>NZ_JAGXJY010000001.1 GCF_019091085.1 Mesorhizobium sp. GbtcB19
TATTTCGAGATCAGTCCGGCGAGATAGGCTGTGCCGCAGGCCGACAGCGCCAGCCGGCCGATCTTGGCGAAGTCGAACGGCAGGTCGAGCGGCTTCGACATACCGGAGACGAAGTCGACATAATGCGCCAGCGTGTGCGAGATCACCTCCGGCTGCTCATGGATTTCCTTTTCCATGAAATGCCGGCGGTTGCCCTTGTCGACCATGAAGCTGGTCGACAGCGACTGCTGCCGCTTGCGATCGACCTTCCTGCCATCGATATCGTAGATGGCCACGCCGTCGCGGCGCACCACCGCCCAGTCGCCGTCCTCGAGATAGGTGATCGAGTTGGTGAAGGGCGCCAGCGCGATCGCGTCCGAGCCCAAAAACATCTCGCCCTCGCCATGGCCAACGGCCAAGGGCGGACCGTTGCGGGCGCCGACGATGAGGTCCTCGTCGCCCTTGAACATGATCGCCAGCGCGAACGCGCCCGAAAGCCGCTTCAGCGCGGCATGCGCCGCCTCGATCGGCTTCAGCCCCTTGGCCAGCTCGCGCGCCACCAGATGCGCCACGACCTCGGTGTCGGTCTGCGAGGAGAAGCTGTAGCCGTCGCGGGTGAGTTCGTCGCGCAATTCGGCGAAATTCTCGATGATGCCGTTGTGGACGATGGCGACGCCGTTGGAAAAATGCGGATGCGCGTTGGTCTCGTTGGGCACGCCATGCGTGGCCCAGCGCGTGTGGCCGATGCCGATCGTGCCATCGAGCGGTTCGTCCTTCAGCCGCCGTTCGAGGTTGACCAACTTGCCTTCGGCGCGGCGGCGGCCGAGTTCGCCCTTCTCGATGGTGGCGACGCCGGCGGAGTCATAGCCACGATATTCAAGCCGCTTCAGCGCATCGACGATAAGCGGCGCGACTTGGCTTCGGCCGACGATTCCAACGATGCCGCACATGCGATACCCCCCCGATTCCCAGCGGAAAACCCGGCGTTATCTAGGGATCGCCGGGCTTTCGCGAAAGTCACTTTGCGTTTCGTTCCGTATCAACCGAAACGGTCTTTTTGCTCCATGCACCATGCCAGACGGCGCTTGCAATCCGGTTACTGCAAATGTTCGCCTTTTCAGGCATTTGGTTCTCTTTTCAGCAGGATTTGGCTAAATATCCAGCCATGAGCGAACCCACCACGACACTCTGGCGTCCAGTCGGACCGAAGGAGCTGGAACTGATCGAGGCTTCGGGCATGCGCGAGTTTCCGCCGCGCCTGCCCGACCAGCCGATTTTCTATCCCGTGCTCACCGAGGCCTACGCTGTCCAGATCGCCCGCGACTGGAACGTGCCGGCGAGCGGCGCCGGCTTCGTCACCCGGTTCGAGGTCCTCAAAAGCTTCCTCGACGGCTACCGCGTCGAGCACGCCGGCAGCAGGGCGCATCTCGAATACTGGATACCTGCCGAGGACCTGCCTCAATTCAACAGGGCGATCGTCGGCAGGATCGAGGTGACGGCGGCCTTTGGCAAAACCACCGAAAGCACCGCCTGAAACGCTATTCCGCCGCTGCTTTCTTCCGCGCCGCGGCAGCCGAGGCAAAGCGCTCGCGCAATTCCTTGCCCTTGCCAGGGATCGTCTTCTGGCGCGCGCGACCGAAGGCGAGTGCGTCGTCGGGCACGCTTTCGGTGATCACGCTGCCCGAGGCGATGTAGCCGCCCTTGCCTATGGTGACCGGCGCCACCAGCGAGGAATTCGAGCCGACAAAGGCGCCCTCGCCGATATCGGTGA
This sequence comes from Mesorhizobium sp. GbtcB19, assembly GCF_019091085.1. Taxonomy (GTDB): domain Bacteria; phylum Pseudomonadota; class Alphaproteobacteria; order Rhizobiales; family Rhizobiaceae; genus Mesorhizobium. The sequence goes on from NZ_JAGXJY010000001.1 coordinate 1,751, forward strand.
AGAATTTCGAGTAGCCGTCATAATTGCAGGTGACGGTCCCCGCGCCGATATTGGCCGCGGCGCCGACGCGCGCGTCGCCGATATAGGTCAGGTGGTTGACCTTGGCGCCTTCCTCGATCGTCGCCTGCTTGACCTCGCAGAAATTGCCGACCTTGGCCTTCTGCTTGAGGTCCGCGCCCGGCCGCAGCCGCGCGAACGGCCCGACATCGCAATTGGAGGCGACGGTCGCGCCTTCGATGTGGCTGAAGGCGTGGATCTTGGCGCCCGACGCGATCTTGACGCCCGGCCCGAACCAGACATTCGGCTCGACGATGGTATCGGCGCCGATCTCGGTGTCGTGCGAGAAATAGACCGTTTCCGGCGCGATCAGCGTGACGCCCGCAAGCATCGCCTCGCGCCGCCGGCGCGCCTGCCAGATCGCTTCCGCCTCGGCGAGCTCGGCGCGGTTGTTGATGCCGAGCGCGTTCTCGAAGCTCGCCTCTGTAGCCACCACGTCGAGCCCCTCCGCCCCGGCGATCTCGACGATGTCGGTGAGGTAGAATTCGCCCTTGGCGTTCTTGTTATCGACCTTGTCGAGCAGTTTCAGCGCATGCTTGCCCGCCACCGCCATTATACCGGCATTGCAGAAGCCGATCTTTTTTTCCTGTTCGGAGCAGTCCTTTTCCTCGCGGATGGCGATCAAATGGCCAGCTTTTTCAATCAAACGGCCATAACCGGTCGGGCTCGGTGGGCGAAAACCAATGACAGCAACGGCGGCACCCTCAGCCAGCTTCTGCCGCGCGGCGGCCAGCGCCTGCGCATCGATCAACGGTGTGTCGCCGAACATCACCAGGATATCGTCGTAACCCTTTGATATCGCTTCGCGAGCGGCCAGCACCGCATGCGCGGTGCCGAGCCGCTTCTCCTGCACGAAGGACTCCGCCTTCGGCGCGAATTTCTGCACCGCCTTGCGCATCTCATCTGCGCCGTGGCCGATCACCAGCGCCAGGCCGGTAGCCCCAGCCGCCTCGGCGGCCTTCACGACATGCGCCACCATAGGCAGGCCGGCAATGGCATGCAGCACCTTGGGCATGGCGCTTTTCATGCGCGTGCCCTCGCCGGCGGCGAGGATGACGGACAGGCAGGTTCTCTGGCTCATGGATGGCAACCGTATGAAAAGCGTTTGAATCAATGCATGTTAGCAGCGGCGTGATGCTGCACCAATGCGGTTAAATTCCGGTGAGATGGCGGAACTGCTGACTCTTAGTCAGCGGGTCGATTGCTCAACCTACGTGCAGATTGCAGGCCTACCCCAACCTTCCCAGCACCGGGAAATTCTCCAAGAGCCAGTAGGACGCGCTCTGTACGCCGCCCGTGAGGAAGAACACGCCGGCGACGACCAGCAGCGCGCCGATCGCTTTTTCGACGCGGCCGAGATGGACGCGGAATTTGCCCAGGAAGCGCATGAAAGCGCCGGAAAACAGCGCCGCGATGAGGAACGGGATACCGAGGCCTAGCGAATAGGCGGCAAGCAAAAGCGCGCCCTCGCCCACCGTCTCGCGCCCGCCAGCCAGCGTCAGGATCGGCCCCAGCACCGGGCCGATGCAGGGCGTCCAACCGAAGGCGAAGGCCAGCCCCATGACATAAGCCGCAACCATGTTGGCCGGCTTGCCTTGCGACTGGAAGCGTGCCTCGCGCGACAACAATGGGATGCGCAGGATGCCGAGGAAATTGAGGCCCATGATGATGATCAGCGCGCCCGCGACCATCGCCAGCGGTTCCTGCCAGACGCGCAGCAGGCGCCCGATCGTCGAGGCGCCGGCGCCGAGCGCTACGAACACGGTGGAAAAGCCGAGCACGAAGGCTAAAGAGGCATAAAGCAGCGCACCGCGCGCGCCTTCCTTCGCCGTGACGCTCTGATTGCCGCGAAAATCCTCGACCGAAACGCCGGCCATGTAGCAGAGATAGGGCGGCACCAACGGCAGCACGCAAGGCGACAGGAACGAGATCGCCCCGGCCCCGACCGCGCTGACATAGCCGATGTCCAATGCCATTTCGTCCGCCCTGCTTGTGCTGGCGCCGATATAGCGACGCGAATGGCTCTTCGCCAATCACCATTGTGTGGCACGTGGTCGCCTCGCCCGGAAGAATTGGAAGAGAAGAATTGGAAGAAATTGTGCCTCGAACGCGTTGACTAGAGGAGGCTGCCGGTTTTTCCGCCTGCTTCGTTTTTCACCTCAGGGAGGTTGTCATGAAATCGATCGCAATAGGCTTCGCGGCGCTTTTGCTCGGAACCGCGGCATCCCATGCCGCCGAGGCATGGAAGGAAGCGACTGTCGGAGGCGTCAAGATCTATACGGATGCCAAGGGCATGACGCTCTATACCTATGACAAGGACGGGAAGGGCAAGTCCAACTGCGACGACAAATGCGCCGCCAACTGGCCACCGCTGAAGGCCGCGGCCGGCGCGAAGGCTACCGGCGGATGGACAGTCGTCAAGCGCACCGACGGAACCAAGATGTGGGCCTATGACGGCAAGCCGCTCTACACGTTCGTCAAGGACAAGAAGGCCGGCGACACGGCCGGTGACGGCGTCGCCGGCGTCTGGCACGTCGCCAAGGCCGACTGATTTTTCACGGGTATCGGCTGGCTGCCGCATATTCGCACAGGCAGCCAGCCTCGTTGCGCCTTCGATGACGTTGGCCTCGACGGTCTCCATCGCTGTCTCGACTCTGCCGGGACGCACTGCGTTCGCCGCGATTTGAGCGCCTACCTCGCCGTCCCCAAAAATGTGATCTTTGCCATACACTCTTAGAGTGTATTGCCGATTGGCGCTTCGCAAATTGGCCGCCTCCCCTTGACCGATCGCAAAAGCGCGGCCATGTGAGCGACGAAAAGAGTGGGATTTCGTCGTGCGTCGCGGAGTTCTTCCGCCACCTCACAGCTGATTAAGAGACCTCATGGACGTCGTCGTCGTCGAATCGCCGGCCAAGGCGAAGACAATCAACAAATATCTCGGCAAGAACTATAAGGTCCTGGCCTCGTTCGGCCACGTCCGCGATCTGCCGGCCAAGGACGGCTCGGTTCGCCCGGACGAGGATTTCGCCATGTCCTGGTCGGTCGATACCGCCTCGGGCAAGCGCCTCGCCGACATCGCCAAGGCGGTCAAGGATGCCGACGGGCTGATCCTCGCCACCGACCCGGATCGCGAAGGCGAGGCGATTTCCTGGCATGTTCTGGAAGTGCTGAAGCAGAAGCGCGCGCTGAAGGACAAGCCGGTCAGCCGCGTCGTCTTCAACGCCATCACCAAGGCCTCGGTGCTGGATGCGATGGCCAATCCGCGCCAGATCGATGTGCCGCTGGTCGACGCCTATCTCGCCCGCCGCGCGCTGGACTATCTCGTAGGCTTCACGCTGTCGCCGGTGCTGTGGCGCAAATTGCCGGGCGCCCGTTCCGCCGGCCGCGTGCAGTCGGTGGCGCTGCGCCTGGTCTGCGATCGCGAGTCCGAGATCGAGCGCTTCATCCGCGAGGAATATTGGCAGATTGCCGCCATCCTCAACACGCCGCGCAACGACAGTTTCGAGGCACGGCTGACCGCCTTCGCCGGCAAGAAGCTGCAAAAACTCGACATCGGTAACAAGGCGCAGGCCGACGACATCAAGGCGATGCTCGAAGGCGCGACCTTCAAGGCTTTGTCGGTCGAGGCCAAGCCGACAAAACGCAATCCCGGCCCGCCCTTCACCACCTCGACGCTGCAGCAGGCAGCATCGTCAGGGCTCAGCTTTTCGGCCACGCGCACCATGCAGGTGGCGCAGAAACTCTACGAAGGCATGGATGTCGGCGGCGAGACCGCCGGCCTGATCACCTATATGCGAACCGACGGCGTGCAGATGGCGCCGGAGGCGATCGAGGCCGCCCGCAACGCCATCGTCAGCGAGTTCGGCGCGAAATACCTGCCGGAAAAGCCGCGTTTCTACACCACCAAGGCCAAGAACGCGCAGGAAGCGCATGAGGCGATCCGTCCGACCGATTTCCGACGCACGCCGGCTTCCGTGCGGCAATATCTCGACGCCGACCAGGCCCGCCTCTACGAACTGATCTGGAAGCGCGCCATCGCCAGCCAGATGCAGCCGGCCGAGATCGAGCGCACCACGGTGGAGATCGAGGCGGTCAACGGCGCCCGCACCGCCGAGCTGCGCGCGGTCGGCTCGGTCGTCCGCTTCGACGGCTTCATCGCCGCCTACACCGATCAGAAGGACGAGGACGCCGAGGACGAGGAAAGCCGCCGCCTGCCCGAGATCCGCGCCGGCGAGCAGCTCGCCCGCCAGGCGATCAACGCCACCCAGCACACCACCGAGCCGCCGCCGCGTTATTCGGAAGCCTCGCTGATCAAGAAGCTGGAAGAACTGGGCATCGGCCGGCCGTCGACCTACACCGCCATCCTGAAGACGCTCGAGGACCGCGACTACGTCACCATCGACCGGCGCAAGTTGGTGCCTCAGGCCAAGGGCCGGTTGCTTTCGGCCTTCCTCGAGAGCTTCTTCGAGCGCTATGTCGAATATGACTTCACCGCCTCGCTGGAAGAGAAGCTCGACGAGATCTCCGACGGCAAGCTCGCCTGGAAGGACGTTCTGCGCGATTTCTGGAAGGATTTCTCCGGCGCTGTCGACGACATCAAGGAATTGCGCGTCACCGACGTGCTCGACGCCCTCAACGACGAGCTGGCGCCACTGGTGTTCCCCGAGCGCGAGGACGGCTCCAATCCGCGTATCTGCCCGAAATGCGGCTCGGGCAATCTGTCGCTGAAGCTCGGCAAGTTCGGCGCCTTCGTCGGCTGCTCGAACTATCCGGAGTGTTCCTACACCCGCCAGCTCGGCGACGCCGCCAATCCCAACGGCGAGAACGGCAATGGCGACGACGGCGTCAAGCTGCTGGGGAAAGACCCTTACACCGCCGAGGAAATCACGCTGCGCAGCGGCCGTTTCGGCCCCTACATCCAGCGCGGCGAGGGCAAGGAGGCCAAGCGCTCCAGCTTGCCCAAGGGCTGGACTCCCGAATCGATTGACCACGAGAAGGCGCTGGCGCTTCTCGCACTGCCGCGCGACGTGGGAAAACATCCGGAAACCGGAAAAATGATCTCAGCCGGACTCGGGCGCTATGGCCCGTTCGTGCTGCATGACGGCACCTATGCCAATCTGGAAAGCATCGAGGACGTGTTCTCGATCGGCTTGAACCGCGCCGTCTCGGTGATCGCGGAGAAGCAGCAGAAGGGCAAGGGCGGCCGCAACGGCGCGACGCCCGCGGCGCTGAAGGAACTCGGCGACCATCCCGACGGCGGCGGCAAGATCGTCGTGCGCGACGGCAAATACGGGCCCTATGTCAACTACGGCAAGGTCAATGCGACGCTGCCCAAGGGCAAGGACCCGCAATCGGTGACGATGGAAGAAGCGCTCGCTTTGATCGCCGAAAAGGAAGCCAAGGGCGGAGGCGGCAAAAAACCCTTCCGCCGAGTGGCAAAGAAAGGCTAGCGGGACGTGGCGCGCAGGATCTCCGGAAGAAGCCACGGCGATCCGCGCCACGCCGACACGAGGGCCAAGGTGGTCAAGGACGATTACCGGCCCTCGCGTGACGAGATCCTGCGCTACATCGCCGAAAATCCCGACCGCTCCGGCAAGCGCGAGATCGCCAAGGCCTTCGCGCTGCGCGGCGAGGACCGCGTCTGGCTGAAGGACCAGTTGCGCGACCTGCAGGACGAGGGTCTGCTCAACAAAGAGCGGAAGCGTCTCACCCGCGCCGGCGCCGTGCCCCATGTCGCCGTGCTCGACATTTTCGGCCGCGACGACGACGGCGTGCTCCTGGCGCATCCGAGCGAATATACCGGCAACGGCTCGCCGCCCGTCATCGCCATCCGCATCTCGCGCGGCGCCGGCGGCCCGGCGCCGGGCATCGGCGACCGCGTGCTCGCAAAAACCTTCCCGACCGACGATCCGTCGGGCCCCGCCTATACCGGGCGGGTGATGAAGATCTTCGAGAAGCGCAGCGACGCGGTTCTCGGCGTCTTCCGCGTGCTGAAGGACGGCACGTTCCGCATCGAGCCGGTTGAGCGCCGCCAACCCGAGTTGATCGTCGACAAGGAATTCCAGAACGGCGCCAGGAATGGCGACCTGGTCGAGGTCGAGCCGGCGCGGGCGTCCCGCTACGGCCTGCCGCGCGCCAAGGTGCTGGCGGTACTGGGCTCGCTGAGTAGCGAGAAGGCGGTCTCGATGATCGCCATCCACGCCCACGATATTCCCCACGTCTTTCCGGCGGACGTAATCGCCGAAGCCGACGCAGTGAAGCCGGCGACGCTTGATCACCGCGAGGACTGGCGCGACCTGCCGCTGGTGACCATCGATCCGGCCGACGCCAAAGACCATGATGACGCCGTCTTCGCCACGCCCGACACCGACGAGAAGAATCCCGGCGGCATTGTGGTCACGGTGGCGATCGCCGATGTCGCCGCCTATGTCCGCTGCGGCACGCCGCTCGACCGCGAGGCGCTGAAGCGCGGCAATTCGGTCTATTTTCCGGACCGCGTCGTGCCGATGCTGCCAGAGCGCATCTCGAACGATCTCTGCTCGCTGCGCGAAGGCGAGAACCGGCCCGCGATTGCCGTGCGCATGACCTTTTCCTCGGAGGGTCGCAAGCTCAGGCATTCGTTCCACCGCGTCATGATGAAGTCGGCGGCCAAGCTCGCCTACCCGCAGGCGCAGGCCGCGATCGACGGCGTCCCCGACGACAAGACGCGGCCCATCCTCGACAGCGTACTGAGGCCGCTCTGGGATGCCTATGCGGTGCTGAAGCGTGGCCGCGACGCCCGCCAGCCGCTGGAGCTAGACCTGCCGGAGCGCAAGATCCTACTCAAGGCCGACGGCACGGTCGACCGCGTCGTCGTGCCCGAGCGCCTCGACGCGCATAAGCTCATCGAGGAGTTCATGATCCAGGCCAATGTCGCGGCCGCCGAGACGTTGGAGGGCAAGAAAGAGCCCCTCGTCTACCGCATCCATGACGCGCCGTCGCTCGCCAAGCAGGAATCGCTGCGCGATTTCCTGCAAACGCTCAGCCTGTCCCTGGCGCGCGGCGCGCAGATGCGGCCGAGCCAGTTCAACGGCATTCTGGAGCGGGTGCGCGGCGCCGACAACGAGGCGTTGGTCAACGAGGTGGTGCTGCGCTCGCAGAGCCAGGCCGAATACTCGCCGAAGAACATCGGCCATTTCGGCCTCAACCTCAGGCGCTACGCGCATTTCACCTCGCCGATCCGGCGCTATGCCGATCTTATCGTGCACCGCGGATTGATCGCGGCGCTCGGTCTCGGGCCAGGCGGCCTGACGCAAGCCGAGGCGGATCGGCTGGAAGAGGTCGCGGCGCTGATCTCGGCCACGGAACGCCGCGCCATGGCCGCCGAGCGCGATACGGTCGACCGGCTGGTCGCCGCTTATCTCGCCGAGCGCGTCAACGACACGTTCGACGCGCGCATCTCGGGCGTCACCAAGGCGGGACTTTTTGTCCAATTGCCGCAGTACGGCGCGGACGGCTTTATTCCGGTTTCAACTTTGGGCGGCGACTACTACATTTACGACGAAACCGCCCGCTCGCTCTTCGGGGAACGCACAGGCAAGGGCTATCAGCTCGCCGATCGCGTCGAAGTCCGGCTGGTCGAGGTCGCGCCAATGGCCGGCGCGATGCGTTTCGAGATGCTGACCGACCCGAAGCCCCTGCCCGGCTCGAAGCGGTCGTTCCATAAGGCCAAAGGCCGCGCCCGCGCCTCGCAATCGCGCGTCGGTCCGCGCGGCAGGAGACGATAATGCCAGGCAACTTGCCGGTGGAAGAACAGGTTTTTGGCGGCGAGCATCATTCCGGCCGCGTCGCGCGTCCGCTGTGGACGGCGATGAAGCGCGGCTTGCTCGGTCGCTGCCCGCATTGCGGCGAGGGAAAGCTGTTCAGCGCTTTCGTGAAGCCGGTGGACAAATGCGAGGTCTGCGGCGAAGAGCTGCATCATCACCGCGCGGACGACCTGCCCGCCTATCTGGTCATCGTCATTGTCGGCCACATCGTGGTTGGCTCCTTCATGGCAGTGGAGGCGACCACTACGCTGTCGACCTGGCAGCACGCGCTGATCTGGGTGCCGCTGACCATTATTCTGGCCGTCGCGTTGCTGCAGCCGGTCAAGGGCGCTGTCATCGGCCTGCAATGGGCGCTTTATATGCACGGCTTCGGCGGCGAGAAGGACGAGTTCGAGAGCCATTGATAAGCCGGAATGCATCGCTCTGCGCCCTGGTGCAAAGACCGCGGCGCGCAAGCCACTTTCACATCCGAGAAGTTTCCGCTAGGTCGAGCGCATGGAACGAATGACCAAGGCGGATGTCGACAAGCTCGATAAAGGCCTGGCCGTACGCAGCGGCCGGGCATTGCGTCCGCGTGATGCCGCGACCCTCATTCTGCTCGATCGCAAGGACAAGGACGTTCTGGTGCTGATGGGCCGGCGCCATGCCGGCCACGCCTTCATGCCGGGGAAATTCGTCTTTCCGGGCGGCCGCACCGATCCGGCGGACAGCCGCATTGCCGTCGCCGCCGCCCTGCCCGGCGAAGAAGAGAAAAAGCTGGTCGCGGGTCCTGGCCGCGCGAGCGCGGCGCGGGCGCGGGCAATTGCCCTGTCGGCGATTCGCGAGACCTATGAGGAGGCCGGCCTGCTGCTCGGCCGCAAAGGCGCCTTCTCGACCGCGAAGCGCGATTGGCAAGGCTTCGTCGAGCATGGCGTCGTGCCCTCGCTGGACGTGCTCCGCTTCATCGCCCGCGCCATCACCCCGCCCAATCGCGTGCGCCGCTTCGACACCCGCTTCTTCAGCGCCTGGCGGCACGACGTCGCCGTGGAACTGCCAGATGGCGGCCCAACCAACGAGCTGGAAGAACTGGTCTGGCTGCCGCTTTCCGATGCCCGCAAGGCCGACATCCCCGACATTACCGGCATGATCCTGGAAGAACTGGAAAGACGGCTTGCCGACGATCCCTTGCTGCGGCCAGGGGGCGCTGTGCCGTTCTTCCGGCTTGTCCGCAACCGCTTTGTCCGCGAAGTCCTTTAGAAAAGCAGAGCATTTTGATCCCATGACGGTCGATACCCAACAACAGGGCGACGAACGCGTACACTGGCTGCCAATGATCGCGGCGATCTCCTCGATCAGCGTCGTCGGCATCGCCATCGGCCTCGGCATGCCGCTGCTGAGCGTCATCCTGGAGACGCGCGGCCACTCGGCCTCGATGATCGGCCTCAACACCGCGGTTGCCGGCCTCGCCTCGATCGCCGGCGCGCCGCTCGCCACGCCGCTTGCCATGCGTCTCGGCGTCGCCTGGACCATGCTCCTCATGATCTTCCTCGGCGCGCTTGCCTTTGTCGGCTTCCATTTCGCGCCCGATTTCTGGATGTGGTTTCCGCTCCGCGTCGTGCTGCACATTTCGCTGACGGTGCTGTTCATCCTGTCGGAGTTCTGGATCAGCACCTCCGCGCCACCGCATCGGCGCGGCCTGGTGCTCGGCATATACGCCACGGTCCTGTCCCTGGGCTTTGCCGCCGGGCCGTGGCTGTTCGCGCATCTTGGAAGCTCGGGGTTCAGGCCCTTTGGCGTCATCATCGCCCTGGTGACGCTTGCCGCCATCCCGGTGCTAGCCGCCCGCAATGAGAGCCCGACCATCGTCGCCGACAGCGAGACCAGCCATTTCCTGCGCTATATTTGGCTGGTGCCGACCGCCACCTTCGCCGTGCTGGTCTTCGGCGCGGTCGAGACCGGCGGCTTCGCGCTGTTCCCGGTCTATGGCAACCGTATCGGCTATTCGGAGGCCGACGCGGCGCTGCTTCTGACCATGATCGGTCTCGGCAATGTGCTTTTGCAAATCCCGATCGGCATGATCAGCGATCGCGTCTCCGACCGCCGCTATCTGCTCCTCGTCTGCGCCACGGTCGGGTTGATCGGAACCGCCTTCATGCCGTTCTTCGCCCAGAACTGGCATCTGATGGCGGCGCTTCTGTTCGTCTGGGGCGGCGTCGTCGCCGCCATGTACACGATCGGCCTTGCCCATCTCGGCTCGCAGCTTTCCGGCCATGAGCTGGCCTCCGCCAACGCCGCCTTCGTGCTTTGCTATGGCGTCGGCATGGTGCTGGGTCCACAGGCGATCGGCATCGGCATGGATGCCTTCGGCCCATCCGGTTTCGGCTGGTCGCTGGCGCTCTTCTTCGCCGCTTACATGCTTCTCGTTCTGGTCAGACTGGTGCGCAAGATTCTCTAGGCGAATGTCGGGCATCCTGACATCACCGTGTCAGCAGCCCCCCTGCTATACCCTGCCTCCAACGCGAGGTAGGAGAATTGCGATGATCGACAGCGGCTTTGAAACCAAATCCCTCAGGATGGAATTGCTTCTGCTCGTCACGTTCCAGGCGCCGGCCGCCGATGTCGAGCGCATCATGGAGGCCGTGGTGGCGATCACACCGCTGCGCATGGGTAAGTATGACGCCAACGCCTATCAGTCGGCGCAAGGCATCGAGCGCTACCGGCCTCTGGAAGGCGCTGCCGCAGGCGCTGAGACGGAGTTGCGCCGCCGGCCTGGCACCGTGGAAGTATCGTTCGAGATCGCCGACGACCAGGCGCTTGCCGCCCGCATCGTCGAGGCGATATTCCAGGCCCATTCCTACCAGGAGCCCGTCATCCGCATCCAACCGCTGCTTGCCAGCCGTTCCAAGGGCCTTGACGACCGCGCCAATCCGAACCGCTGGTGGAACACGACAGGCGACTGGAAAAAGGTTGCTGCGTCGGAGGCGGAAATCGCATGATTTCAAGCCACTACCTGGCCCTGGCGGATCGCCAGGGCCGCTGAGCGGTCGCCAGCCAGATGGGCGATCACTTGCTGGCGGCAAGATCGGACGACGAATATTCGTATCGGCGCTTGCCGCCCCCTTCTTGATCGAACGCCTGTAACAGGATAGCAATCGCGACCGGGCCAACCGACGTTCGCTACGATCGATACAGAATTACTGCCGGGGAATTACTGGACGCTGTCCGCTTGATATTTGATGGCTGGATCGTGTGGGCAGATGCTCTACAAAGCCTTCATATCCTATAGTCACGCCGCCGATGGCAAGCTGGCGCCGGCCCTCCAGCGGTCGCTCCATAACATCGCCAAGCCCTGGTATCGGTTGCGTTCGATGCGCGTCTTCCGCGACGAGACCAATCTGGCGGCATCTCCCGGGCTCTGGTCCAAGATCGAACAGGCCCTGAATCAGGCCGATTACTTCGTCTTCCTTGCTTCACCCACCGCCGTCTCGTCAGGCTGGGTGCAAAAGGAGGTCGACTGGTGGTTGACCAACCGCTCGTCACAGACTTTCCTGATTGTTCTCACCGACGGCGCCATTCATTGGGACGTCGCCGCTGGGGATTTCGACTGGCCGTCGACCACGGCGCTGCCGCGATCTGTTGCCAAGGCCTTCGCGGAGGAGCCGCTTTATATTGACATCACTTGGGCCCGCGGCGTCGACCAGCTCTCGCTCCGCCATTCGCAATTCCGCGCCGCCGTGCTGAACCTTGCCGCAACGCTGCTCGATCGGCCCAAGGACGAACTCGATGGCGACGATGTGCGCCAGCATCGCCGCACTCGCAGGATAGCCTGGTCGGCAGCCGGAGTGCTGGCGGGCCTACTGGTCATCGCCTCGCTTACCGCCTGGTTCGCGATCCAGCAGGGGCTCGTCGCCACCTCCCGCTCGCTCGCTGCCAGTTCCGAAGCCGTGCTGCCTACCAATCCCGAGCTTGCCCTTCTGCTCGCGCACGAAGCCCTGCGCTACGCCGATGGAGACCAGGTCGACTATGCCTTGCGTGAGGCCGTGCTCCACAATCCCGAAACGATCATTCATCATTCTCAAGTGGCAGCCACCTTGACGGCGCGCTTCCTGGGCGATGACCTCGTGGTCGGTGAGGAGACGGACAAGAACCCTGTCGTGTGGAGCGTGACCACCAAGCAGCGCCGAGGTGCACTTCCCTCCGTTGCCAACAACTGGCTTCGCGCATCCAGTGTTGTGTCCGACCAGTCACTCGTTGCAGTCTCCTCGGGAGAAGAGGTCACGCTTTACGATGCGGCGCGCTCGAAGGTTCTCGCCACGCTGCCGGGACAAGGCGTGCGCATCAGCCATGACGGCAAAGTGCTGACGGTGTGGCACGAGGGCAAGATTCAGCAGTGGGATCTGCCGTCGCTGCAACAGCACAAGGTGACTGCCGCCCTGCCGGAAGGCTTCTCGGTGCTGGATGTCAGTGCCGACGGCAGCGTCCTGCTGCTGGGGGAGGAGGGCATTCGATCGGCCGTGATCATTGCCGAAGCCCTGTCAGGCAAGGTCCTCCTGAAACTGCCCGAGCGCCCGCTGGAAGATGGCAGCGGGCTCACTCCAGACGGCCGCTTCTTCGTCTCCCAGACACCGGAGGAGACCGTCTTTGAAGTTTGGAACACCTCGACCGGCAAAAAAGTACGGTCGCTGGAGCAACCAAGCTTCGGCCTCGGTGCGGTGACCTACCTCGCCTTCAGCCCGGACGGTAAGCTGTTCGTGTGCGGCGACCGTTCAGGCGCCATGCACCGATGGAACCTGGAGACGGGCGAATGGCTCGGCATGGAAGACAGCAGCCATGGCGTCGACATCCGCGCAATAGAGTTCAGTCCTGACGGCAACACCATGCTGTCAGTTGCAGGCGATGGCAGCGCCTTTCTATGGGACGTGACGACGTGGCGGCGGATTGCAGCTTTGGGCGGTAAGGGCAACGAGGCATGGGATGTGGCATTCGCTCCCGACTCCCGGCATTTCCTCACCACCCACCGGGACGGCACGATCCGCATCTGGGACCGTGAGACCTGGTATCCGAGCCTGACATTTTCAGCCGGCCAGGCCGTCGCGGGCGAGGCAGGCCGGCTTGTCGCGGGCACACGCGAGGACGGCCGGATCGGCCTGTGGAGCACTGAAACCGGTGCTATGACGGGCAGCCTCGACAGGGCGGCCGGCGATATCAATGCCATGGCGCTGAACAAAACGGGCGACCTCCTGGCGCTTGCACCGGCCAAGGAACCCGTCGAGCTCTGGAACCTTGCAACCCGCCAGGCAGCGCACCGTCTCGCGGCTCCTTCCGCCGACGCGACGTCGCTGGCCTTCTCGGACGACGGCAGCCAATTGGCGACGGGGGATCAGGAGGGAAATCTCCGCCTCTGGGGCATGCCTGCCGCCAGCATGCGGAACGAGTGGCGACCGGCACAAAGCAGGATCACCAGTATTGCCATCCATCCGGACGGTGTTCGCGCTGCTGTCGCCACGCTGGAGGATGGTGTTTTCCTGCAGAATCTGAGTACGGGAAAAGTCAATTTCCACGCCGGGCCCAGCGACGATTCCCGCGTCTGGGACGTCACCCTCAGTCCCGGCGGCGCTTTGCTTCTCGTCAGCAAAGAGAAATCCGCCGAGGTCTGCGATTTCAGCTCGCTAGCCCTGAAGATGGCCCTGACGGGCTACAGCGACGAGGCAATCTCCGGGGCTTTTAGCCAAAGCGGCAGGTTTCTGCTGTCGGGAAGCGGCAACGGTCCGGCTGACCGGGCCGGTCCGGTCGACGGAAACGCGGCCTATCTTTGGGACATGCGCAGTGGCCGCCTTCTCCAGACCTATCTGTCGGCCGGGGATTCCGTCCGCATGGTCTCGTTCGTCGGCGACGAAACCCGCTTCATTACCGGCAGCGATGACCGCCTCGTGCGACGCTACGAATGCAAAGCTTGTCTGCCCCTGCCCGAACTCGCAAAGCTGGCCACATCGCGGCTCGGACGAGCGCTGACGGACCAGGAGCGTAATCAATACCTGCCGCAAAACTCCCTGTTGGCCTGGATAGGCGATCATCTGCCGCGTTAGGTCCCGGATCGAGGCACGCTTTCTGCGCACGGCGGGTTCGCTGCCTGCCGCGGGGCGGACGGGCCGGAAAATTCCGGCTGATCCGCTGTGGAACGATCCGAAAACGCCTGCTCGTCGACCCGTAAGCGGCGGAGGTTTCCGCCCTCGCTCGTTGTCGGGGGGAGCTCGAGCAGACAAGATAGCGGACCTCTTCTTGCTGCCGGGTGGTCGGACACGGGCTTGACTTTCCGGGCGCGTTCTTTATGTGTCGCGCCAAGTTTCCCGCGTCCGGGCGTTTTCCCCCGTGCTCCAGCGGCCAAAACTCCACGAACATTAACGGACGAAAATCATGGCCAAAGCCGCAAACATCAAGATCAAGCTTCTGTCGACCGCCGACACCGGGTTCTTCTACGTGACCAGCAAGAACAGCCGTACCAAGACGGACAAGCTCTCGTTCCGCAAGTACGATCCGGTTGCCAAGAAGCACGTCGAGTTCAAGGAAACCAAGATCAAGTAATCTGGTTATCCCGAGAAATCAAAACGCCGCCCTCCGGGCGGCGTTTTTGTTTATGGAAACGACCGGACGACAAAGGAACCGCGCCGCTGTTCAGCGCAGGTTCCCCCGTCGGTTTCAGTCTTTTGAAAAAGGGGGCCGGTCGGCGTTTGGCAGCGGTACGAGGAGGCCACTATGTGCCAGCGCCGGCCGGCCGACCCCACGGACCCAGGAGATGCGGCGGACCTGAGCATCATGGGGTATTTTTCGGATCGGGCCGGCTTGTCTACCCTCGTGCCGGCCTCGTCTTCGGTCTATGGGCCGCAGATTTGCGCAAGACCTTATAAAAATCAACCATTTCTTAACCACCGCTCGCGAATCGCTTGGGTTAAGGTAAATTCGTAACCCTGTGGGGGCGGCCAGGAATCAGCGCCTTTTGCGAAGCATGTCTCCGAAAGTGGGAATATGCGCAAAGCCTAAATGTAAAGCATAAACGGCGGATCTGGAAGTCCGGCGACGCGCGTCAGGCAGCCTTGGCGACCACCCGGTTGCGGCCGCCGCTTTTGGCTTCATAAAGCGCAAGGTCGGCGCGCTTCATCAGCGCCTGGACGCTGTCGGCCCCCTTCAGCAGCGAGGATACACCGACGCTGACCGTGACCTCGATCGTCTTGCCGTCGGTTCCGATGGCAAAAGGCGCCTGCGCGATCTCGGCGCGGATGCGCTCGGCCACCTTCTCGGCGACCGCGCCGTCGGTGTCCGGCATCACCACGACGAACTCCTCGCCGCCGAAGCGGCAGGCGAGATCGATGCCGCGCACATTCTTGCGCAGCCGCCTGGCGAACTCGCGCAGCACGTCGTCGCCGCCGTCATGGCCATGGGTGTCGTTGATCGACTTGAAGCGGTCGAGGTCGGTAATCATCACCGACAACGGCCGCCGCCGCGCCACGGCACGATCGAACAGCGTCTGCAGATGGCTGTCGAGGTAGCGCCGGTTGTGCAGCCCCGTCAGCCCATCGATCACCGCCATCTCGATCGTCTGGGCGACGCTGGCGCGCAATTGGTCGTTGTAGCGCTTGCGCCGCACCTGCGTGCGCAGGCGCGCCGTCAGCTCGTGCTGGTCGATCGGCCGGATCAGGTAATCGTTGATGCCGAGTTCCAGGCCGCGCAGGATGCGACCCTCCTCGCCCTCGTCGGCAAGCAGCATGATCGGCAGAAAGCGCGTGCGATCGAGCGAGCGCAGCTGCGAACACAGCCTGAGCGCATCGAAGTCGGCGAAGGCGGTCGAGATCAGCACGCATTCATAGGGCGTCTCGGCCGCCTGGAAGAATCCCGCATTCGGATCGGTCGCGACATCGAGCTCGGCGCTGTTGCGCAGCATCTTCTGGATGCGTTCGACGGAAGACCGGCGTTCGTCGATCAGCAGCACCTTCGGCTTGACGTCTTCGGTCGCGAAATCGCGGCTCAGGAGTTCCTCGATGCCGATATTGCGCGTCGTGGAGGCGCGCAGCCTGAGCTCGTCGGTCAGCGATTTCAGCCGGACCAGGCTCTTCACGCGCGTCATCAGTTGCAGGTCGTTGACCGGCTTGGTCAGAAAATCGTCGGCGCCGGCCTCGAGCCCGCGCACCCGGTCCGAGACCTGGTCGAGCGCGGTGATCATGACGACCGGGATATGCGAGGTCGCCGGATCGCTCTTCAGGCGCTTGCACACCTCGAAGCCGTCCATGTCGGGCATCATCACATCGAGCAGCACGACGTCGACCTTGCCGTTTTCGCAGGTTTCGATCGCATCCGGGCCGTTGTTGGCCGTCAGCACCTCGAAATACTCGGCCAGCAGCCGAACCTCCAGCAGCCGCACATTGGCGGGGATATCGTCGACGACGAGGATCCGCGCGGTCATCTCAAAAGGCTCCGGTTCTGCTGGTGTTCGGCATCAGGCATCGCCCAGATAGGATTTGATCGTCTCGATGAAGCGCGGCACCGAGATCGGTTTGGAAATATAGGCCTCGCAGCCGCCCTGGCGGATGCGCTCCTCATCGCCCTTCATGGCGAAGGCGGTGACGGCGATGACGGGAATCGAGTGCAATTCGTCGTCTTCCTTCAGCCATTTGGTCACTTCCAGGCCGGACACCTCGGGCAGTTGGATATCCATCAGGATGAGGTCCGGTCTGTGCTGGCGCGCCAGATCCAGCGCTTCCAGCCCATTGCGGGTGCGAACCGTCTCGTAACCGCTGGCTTCGATGAGGTCACGAAAGAGCTTCATGTTGAGCTCGTTGTCCTCGACGATCATGACCTTCTTAGCCATCAATTTCCCGTCCCGATCGCCCTCGAAGCCGAAGGCGATCGCAATGCGTCCCCTTCGGACCGCACCCAACCCTTTTCCACTCTAGCCCAATATGATTGACGAAACGGAAACCGGAGGTTGGAAAGCTGCACCAATTCCACCTTCGGACGTTGTACGGGAGAGAGCGGAGGCTTGCCGCAAGCGACGCTAGCCGCTACTGCGAAGGGAGACTCAAAAAATCCACCATTGCAAAGGTAATGATGGCGAACGCAGCGTCAATGCGCGAGGAAGCGGAAACCATTGCCGTCAAGGCGCTGGGCTTCGTCGCCGCCGACCCGGAACTTCTGCCCCGCTTCCTGGCGATCACCGGCATCGACGCGCAGTCGATCCGCAAAGCCGCCGCGGAGCCTGGCTTCCTCGCCGGCGTGCTGCAATTCATCCTCGCCCATGAGCCGACTCTGCTGCGCTTCGCCGAGGAGACCGGCACGCCGCCGGCCGCCGTCGGCAAGGCATTGCGCGCGCTTCCGCTAGGCAATGACGATCACGAGCGCTCGACATGAGCGACGATCCAGAGACGGCGCGGCAGATCGAGGAGCTTGCCGCCGATGACCGGCCGCTGCTGGTGCTCGACGTCGACGACGTCGTGCTGGAATTCATCCGGCCCTTCCCGCACTATCTGAAGTCGCGCGGTTTCGGCCTGACTCTCGCCTCCTTCCGCCTCACCGGCAACATCGCCGAGACCGCGACCGGCCGGCTGATCGAGCAGCCGGAAGTAACCGCGCTTCTCGGCGAATTTTTCGACGCTCAGGCCGATTGGCAAAGCATCACCGACGGCGCGTCGGATGCGCTGGCGATGCTCGGTCGAGGCGCCGAGATCGTCCTGCTGACCGCCATGCCGCACAGGCATCGCGCCGTGCGCCGCGCGCATCTCGATGCGCTGGGGCTCGACTACCCGCTGCTGACGACGGAGATGGCCAAGGGCCCGGCCATTGCGAAACTGCGCGGCACGAAAGGCCGGCCGGTCGCCTTCGTCGACGACCAGCCCTCCAACCTGGTCTCGGCGCGCAATTCCGTGCCGGACGCGCACCTCTTCCATCTTATGGCCGACAACGCGCTGCGCGCCTTCCTGCCGCCAACGCCCGAAGACATCATCTCGGTCGACAACTGGCGGGAGGCGGCCCCGAAGATCGCGGCCGCGCTCGGGCTGTAGAGCAGGCGTTAGGGCTGCAGCTTGGCGCCGGCCCCGCCATTGTCGCCGCCGCCATTGTCACCACCGCCTGAATCGTCGCCCCCGGTTGAATTGTCCGTTCCGTTCGCGCCGCCGTCGCCCGAGTTGTTGTCCTGGCCGGCGTTGTTGTCCTGACCCGCGCTGTCGTCCTGGGGGGCATCCGGCCCCTTCAGCATGGCGCCGTTGACCGTGACGGACCCGTCGGCCTTGGTGTTGATCATCCACTCCAGCCGGCCGTCCGGCAGCGTCTTGCCAAATCCCTTGACGGCCAGCGCAAACGGGAAGGCCTGCGCCATCTGCTCATCGCTCTTGGCTCCTTCCTTCAACGCATCGACGATCTTGTCATAGCCGGCGACGTCGATGGTCACGGTCGCGTCGGGTTTCTCGCCGGGAAACGTCATCTCGCCTTCCAGCGCAACCTCGATATTGCCGTTCTTCACCGTGCTGTGCGCGATCACCACCTTCGGATTCTTGGCCTTGAAATCAGCGACCAAAGCCGTGCCGAACTCGTCCGAAAGCGGCGGATTCTTATTGAGATCAAAGGCTTCGATCGCCTTCTTCGCCATCGTATCGAGATCGAGATTGGCGCCGCCGAAGTTGAGGTCGATATCGGTCGGCAGCAACGGGACGGTCCATTCGGGCAGGGTCTGATGCGGGATCGTCAGGCCGCTGGCCTTGATCGTGTAGTCGACCTTGCCGTTCTGGGAGACGCCGTCCATGCCGAATGCGGCGCTGAATTGCGCCGCCCCGAATTTGCCGACGGGGCTATCCACCTCGAAATCCTTGAAGCCGTAATTGCCATTGACCCTTTCCCAGACGGGCAGCGCGGCCAGCATCAGCGATTTGAGCTCTGCCTGGTTCGCCTTGAGCTGGGCTTCGTCCTCATTGGCCACGGCGAAGGCAAGCAGGTCGAGCAGGGGCTTCGTCCGCACGCCCTTGCCGTTCGCGTCCACCGACAGTTCCGGCGTTTTCAGGGTGAGCGGGAAGTTCAATCCATTTTCGGGATCATCGACCTTGATCATCTCGACGAAGTTCGAGATTTTTTGCGTGGCCGTGAAGTCGACGCCGCCACTGGCGGACTTGGTCGCGGTAATGGTGGCCGTGCCGGCGCCGGTCGAGACATCGGCTTGCTGCTTGGCTTCCCGGGACGTCATGGTCATCCCGGCCAATGAGCTGGTCGCGTTGGTGAAGGCCGCGAGCGCCGGATCGTAAACGCTGGTCAGCTTGCCGTCCTTGATCGTGAAGTCCATGCTCTGACGGCCTTCCGGCCCATCGAACTCGAAGGATGCGCCCTGCGAGAAATTCGACGAGACATCCCATGACCCGTCGCTGCGCGGCTTCACCATCAAGGCGTATGGCGCCATGTCGAATTTCAGGAGCTTTTGTTCCGGCACAAGATTGACGAGCGCTTTGACGTCGAGTGCGATCTTGTAGGCGTCGCCCTCCACCGAAACCTTGAGCACGCCCTTGTCGAACGCCTGCTTGCCGAAATAGCGCGCCAAATTGTCTGACAGCTGTTTGGCGCCCTGGTTGTCTACGGTTTGGGCAAAGCCGGGCGCGCTGAACGCAAGGGCAAAGGCAAGTGGCAAAATACGCTTCACGTCGGTTCTCCGTTGGTCTCGGAAGACGAAACAATCCGCCTCTGGTAGGCAAGAAGCGTTACAGCCGCAAGACGCCGACTGTAGGCCAAAAGCGCATCCGGCTAAAGCACCAGCCGCATCAGCGGCCGGCCCGGCTTGCGTTCGAGAAGCCTCTCGAAGCCGGCCTTCTCGAACACCCGCGAGGAGCCGACGAAAAGCCCGATCGAACGCGAATCGCGCGACAGGTCGATCGGGCAGGCTTCAAGCAGCCTGGCGCCGTTCTCACGCGCAAAGGCGATGCCGCTCTCGACGAGCCGGTGCGAGACGCCGCGGCCCCTCGCCTTGACGCGGATGAAGAAACAGGAGATCGCCCAGACGTTCGGGTCGCCTGCATCGGCCGGGTCGACCGGCGCCGACCCCCTGCCCAGATTGTTCCACTCGGGCACGTCGGCGCGCGGGCCGACCTGCATCCAGCCGACGGCCTTGCCGTCCTCGAACGCCAGCAGCCCCGGCGGCGGGCCCGCCTCTATGCGCGCCTTGATGAGATCCTTGTTGCGTTCCTTGTCGCTGGCGCGGCGTTCCGCCGGCGCCAGCCGGAAATGCGTGCACCAGCAGCCGTAGCAGGCACCCTGCTTGCCGAAGAGGTCTTCGAAATCGGGCCAGAGCTCGGGGGTCAGCGGTGCTATGGTCGTGCTCATGCGTTCTCCCCAGGCCAAGCTTGTTGCCAGCCTTGCGCTGTCGTACCATTGCGTTTGTTCTCTTTATGTTCGCAGCGATGGCGGCTCCTGTCAACAATCCCGAACACGGTTTTTGCCGTGACTGCCTGGCGCTCCAGCGCTCGGAGACGCGTCGCTGCGATCGCTGCGGCAGCCCGCGCCTTGTCCGCCACGCCGAACTTTACCGGCTGAGGATCGCCCATATCGATTGCGATGCCTTCTACGCGGCGATCGAAAAGCGCGACAACCCGGCGCTGAAGGACAGGCCGGTCATCGTCGGCGGCGGCCGGCGCGGCGTCGTCTCCACCGCCTGCTACATCGCCCGCATTCAGGGCGTGCGTTCGGCCATGCCGATGTTCAAGGCGCTCGAACTCTGCCCGGAAGCCGTCGTCGTTCCGCCCAATATGGAAAAATATGTCGGCGTTGGGCGCGAAGTCCGCGCGTTGATGCAGGCCTTGACGCCGCAGGTCGAGCCGCTGTCGATCGACGAGGCCTTTCTCGATCTCGCCGGCACCGAGCGACTGCACGGCATGCCGCCGGCACTGGTGCTGGCGCGCTTCGCGCAAACGGTGGAAAAGGAGCTCGGCATCACCGTTTCGGCCGGCCTCTCCTACTGCAAGTTCCTGGCCAAGATCGCCTCGGACTTCCGCAAGCCGCGCGGCTTTTCGGTGATTGGCGAGGCCGAGGCGCCGAGCTTTCTCGCCGCGCAGCCGGTGACCATGATCTGGGGCGTCGGCAAGGCGTTGGCCGCGACGCTGGAACGCGACGGCATCCGCATGATCGCCCAGCTGCAGCGCATGGATCGCGGCGACCTGATGCGCCGCTACGGCGTGATGGGCGACCGGCTCTACCGGCTGTCGCGCGGCGAGGACGACCGCCCGGTCAACCCTGACGGCGACGCCAAGAGCGTTTCGGCCGAAACCACCTTCGACACCGACATCGCCGCCCTGGCGGAACTGGTACCGGTGCTGCGCGGCTTGTCTGAAAAGGTCTCGGCGCGGCTGAAGAAATCCGGCATCGCCGGCCGCACCGTGGTGCTGAAGCTGAAGACGCAGGATTTCAAGCTCCGCACCCG
Source organism: Mesorhizobium sp. GbtcB19 (assembly GCF_019091085.1). Classification (GTDB taxonomy): domain Bacteria; phylum Pseudomonadota; class Alphaproteobacteria; order Rhizobiales; family Rhizobiaceae; genus Mesorhizobium. The sequence continues at coordinate 23,030 of NZ_JAGXJY010000001.1, forward strand.
CAACCGGCAGCTCGGCGACCCGACCCGCCTTGCCGACCGCATCTTCCAGACCGGGCTCGATCTGTTGCGCCGGGAGACCGACGGCACCAAATTCCGCCTGCTCGGCATCGGCGTCAGCGATCTTTCCGACGACGAAAAGGCCGATCCGCCCGACCTGGTCGACGTCCAGTCACGCAAGCGCGCGCTGGCAGAAGGCGCCATGGACGCGTTGCGCGACAAATTCGGCAGGAAAGCCGTCGAGACCGGCTACACATTCGGCAAGGGCCGCGCCGCCAATCCGCCGGAGCCGCTAGAGGAGTGACATCGAGGCAAGTCGATGTCCCTGGGGGCTATTTGGCGCGTTTGAGGTCGATCTGGCTCGTCACGACCATTTTGCCCGTGGCCGGATCCATGTCGGTGACCGTCATACGCATATCGTCGCCATCGACCTTCTCGACGGTCAGCTCCGCGTCGCGGTCGCCATTGATGATCTTCGCCCAATGGATGTCGAGGTTTATCGCGTTGCCTTCCCGGGCGCCGCTGAGCCCGGCCGGTCCGCTACGTGAGCCGATATAGGTGCCGGTATAGGTCTTGCCGTCGGTCTTCAGATCCGCCCGGATCTCGCGCGTCATGATCAGCAAGGCGCGGCAGGTGCCGTCGAGCGACAGCGAGTCCGCCGTGGCGTCCGACGTGAAGGAACAGGTGATGTTCATGATCGGAGAGTTCGTCCTGATCCGCACCGTTCCCTTGCCAGCGAACTTTCCCTGCAAAGAGCGCAGGAAGCCCGCCTCGTCGGCATGCGCGCCGGTCGCGCTGAGCAGGCAGGCGGCAAGGATGAGCGAGACGGTTGACCTCATCGATTCATGTCTCCCGGCGTGAATTGATTGAAAGCGTGGATTGGAAAGCGGCTTGCGGCTGTATAGGCGACAGAAGACTCAAAACGCCAGCGCCGGCGGCAGGTTCCGCCTTCGACATGACCGTTTTGCAACAATGCCAGGTTGAGCGAGCTCGCTCTCAGCCCCTCAGGGCCGAGCCGACCCAATCGAGCCGCGCGGCCGGCACAAGGCCATAATTGTAGAAATTGATGCCGTCGATGCCGGCCGCTCCCGCCGGCTTCACCTTCGCCGCCAGCACCTCTTGGCCCGACATCTCCGGGTAAAACAGCCGGTAACCGGTGCCGAGGAATTTCTCCGCGCCAAGCGCGGCGCGCCCCGCTTCGAGCAGTTCCCCGACATCGTCCGGCTGCATGTCGTAGGCGCACAGGATCGCCCCGTCGCAGACCTTGCCGAGCGCCGCAAGATCGCAGCCGCCGAGCCAGCCGTCCTTGAGGTCGATGATGAGCACCTTCGTCGCCGGATGCGCCACCTCGCGCAGTTCGGCGACCAGGCTGGTGACCGGCTCGAAGCGCCACAAGAGATAGGCGTGGAGTTCGGGCCAGGGCCGGAAGACATCGAGCCCGCCCGCCGGAAAATCGGGAAAGCGCCGCGCCGGTACCTCCCGCTCACAGGTCTCGACGATCCATTGCGCGACCAGCTTTCGCGCCGCCTCACCGTGGACGCCGGCTTTGGCCGCGCGTTCCAGACAAGACGGGCAGAAGCATAGCGAGAGGAGAAAATCATCCTCCGGTGCCAGCCCGACGCCGTCCTTTTCATGATGGTATTCATGCGCAAAGCCCATGAAACAAGGGCTTTCGAGCTCGATCCTGTCCGGCCTGTAGCCATGTGAGATATCGGCGACCAGCGCGCGGACATAGGCGCGCGCGTCGGCATGCGATGGACAGAGATTGTAATAATTGGGATCGCCGAAGGCGTTGCGGGTGACGGCTTGCGGGTACAGCATACCGAGGCGCGTGTTGTGCAGGCACACGGTCCAGCATGAGACTCCCGGCCCGCCTGCCTCACGGTGGCGGACAAGCTGGCCAAGCACGTCACCGCCCTTCTCGATCACATCCGCGACCTTCGGCTGGATGGCGAGATCGGCCCATCGCGCGGCCGTCGGCTTGAAATAGATCGTGCCATCCTCCGGAAAATAGGCTTTCCGCTTCGGGCTGCGCGGCTGCAGGAAGCGTCCGGCATGATAGGAGGTCGCCAGGCTGATCATGTTCAGCCCGGCGCGGTGCACAATGTCGCGCTCGACGGTCTCCAGGCCGAGATCCTGGATGTCCCACGGATAGGTCCATATCGAAAGCTGCATGCTGGTCCTCGGGTTTGCTGGCGCCGCCAGGCACTGGTTCGTTGTCAGCCTTCGACCGGCTCGGCCACCTGCAGCAGGCAGTCGCCGGCCTCGCACATCGTGTGCAGCCGGCGCGACAGCACGATGCCGCTTTCGGCAAAGTGCAAGGCTTCCTCGGCGGCGTCCAGCCGTTCGAAATCATGGTACCAGCCCGCCACCTGTCCGGCGCTGACGCTGTCGCCGAGCTTGACCGCCGGTTCGAACCAGCCGCGCCGCGTCGCGTAGAGACCCTGGCTGTGGCGCGACAGCGAAAGCAGCCGCGTCGGCGCCGCCGGCTCGGCCCCGGGCGCGAGCACCGGCGTCTCGACCACGCCCAGCGCAATCATGAGGCTGTCGAGCGCGCGGGCGGTCAGAGCCATCGTATCGACCGTCGCCGTGCCGCCGCCGCCGAACTCGCCGCTGACGCCGATGGCTCCAGCGCGACGCGCCGCGCCCATCGAGGTCGGCGATGCGTGGCCGTTGTCGGCGATGAAGCCATAGGGCATCCCGAGGGTGCGCATCAGGTCGACGCCGCGCCGGTGGCGTTCGGGTTCGGCGTTGCGTTCGACCAGCGCCGTCGGCAGATGCTCCATCGAGGTGCCGCCGGAATGGACGTCGAAGACGACGTCGTGACGGGCAAACAGTTCCTTCTCCAGAAAATGCGCAAGCCGGCTGGTCGGCGTGCCCGATGGGTCGCCTGGAAACGCCCGGTTGAGATTGCCGCCGTCGAGCGGCGAGCAGCGCTTGGCCGCCATCACCGCCGGAGCATTCGCCATCGGCAGGATGGTGACGCGGCCGCGGATTGCCGCCGGATCGAGGCGGCGCACCAGCTTCGCCAGCGACAGCTCGCCCTCATACTCGTCGCCGTGATTGCCGGCCATCAGCAGCAGCGATGGACCTTCGCCGTTGCGAATCAGGCAGATCGGCACCTTGACCTGGAAATAGGGCGACCGGTCGATCGAGAACGGGATGCTCAGATGAGCGAGCGTCTTGCCGTCACGGTCGAAATCGAGCGAGTGGACGAGGCCGGTATGCATGGCTCCCCTTTCAGACAGCCGCGACCGCGGTGACTTCGATGCGCAAGTCCGGATCGGCCAGCCGCGCCTCGACGCAGGCCCGGGCCGGCAGCCGCGCCGGATCGACCCAGGCGTCGTAGATCTTGTTCATCGCTTCGAAGTCGCCGATCTGCGGCAGGAAGATGTTGACCGCCACCAGCTTCGACTTGCTGCTGCCGGCCTCATCAAGAAGCGCCTCGACCTTGGCCAGCACGTCGCTCGTTTGCGCCTCGATTCCTGCCTTGCGGTCATTCGCGACCTGACCGGCTATGTGCACCATGCCGCCATAGGCCACCGCCTGCGACATGCGGGAGCCGGACTGGAAGTACTTGATCATAGCGGGTCCTTTCGAGGTTCTCTTCTTTGGCCGGTCAGCCGAAATAGGTGGGAAAAGCATGGGCGACGCGCCCGCCTTCGTCGACGCCGAAGATGACGCGATAGCGGTCGAGGCAGGTGCAGGGATGCGAGATACCGAATTCGATGACGTCGCCGACGGCGATGTCGTCGCCCGGCTGAAGCGACAAGAAGGCGTGCTGATCGTTGAGCTTGATGACTTGCGGCTTCACCGGCGAGGCGGGTAGCGGCTCACCGGCGCGATAAACGGCGAGCGGCTTCGGAAAACCCTGGTCGAACGAGACGTCGCGCATGCCCATGCCGCAGATGGCGAGGCCAGGTTCCGGCCGCGACAGCACTTCGGCCCAGACGCGCAGCGCCGGGCGGAATGAACGCCGCGCCGAAGCGCCGGCGCCGCCGATCGCGAAGCCGTCTCGCGCGTCGACCGCGCCGAGCGAGCGGTCGTAGACACCGTGGTCGTGGAAGAAGATGGCGCCGCTGCGCAGCACCAGCGTCGCATTGGGATCCTTGGCGACAAGGGCAGGAAGCAGCGCGACGACCCTGTCGAAGAACACTGACCCGCCGGCTGTCACCATCAATGGCGCCTCACCGCCGACCCGGGCGCGAAGCCTGAGGAACATGTCGCCGACATTGGCCAGCAACGCGGAGACGACTTCGTCGGTTCGCACCGGATCGGGTTGGGCGGCAGCCCCTTCATAGGTGGCGACCCCGGCGATCTGGAGCCGTCCGCCGGTCGCCGCGATGGCATCGGCGATCGCCTCGGCCTCGGCCGTGGTTCGCGCGCCGGCCCTTGCCACGCCGAGCTCGACCAGGACGCGCAAGGGCGGCAGAGCGCTATCGGCGCGCCAGGTCTGCGCAAGCGCGTCCACGGCAACGACCGAGTCGGCAAACACATAGAGCTCGGCTTCGGGCCAGGCGCCGACCAGTTTCGCGAGCCGGCCCGCGCCGCCAGCGCCGCCGACCTCATTGGCAATGATCAGCCGCGTCAGCCCGCCCTTCAGCATCACTGTCGCCTGCCTGATATCGGCGACCGTCGTGCCCCATGCCCCCGCTTCGACCAGCGAGCGGGCAAGGTCCGGCGCCATCGGCGTCTTGGCATGCGGCGCGACCTTGGCGCCGTGCTCGCGGGCATAGCGCAGGAACAGGTCGCGGTTGGATGTGAAGGCCGCCTCGTCGAGCGTGAGCAGCGGCAGGGCCATGCGTCCGTCGGCCGGATGCCAGCCTTGCGAAGCGACAAGGCCGCTGTCCAAGCCGGATGTGCCCGGCGGCACGCCGCGGATACGGTCGTCGAGCACGAAATTTTCATGCACGGCAAGCGGCAGGCCGGGTGTGTTCTCGCTCATCCGATGCTAACCCTTTCGCCGTTCCAGACTGATCGCCGGCGCCGGCCGTCGCCACGGAGAAACCTATGTCCAGCCCGTACTCCGGACCGATCGTCGACGCCCATCATCATCTGTGGGATCTCTCCCTCGGCCGACATCCCTGGCTCGCCGCAACCGCGGGCGAGCGTGGTGGATTGGGTGATCTTGATCGCCTGCGGCGGAACTATCTTCCCGAGGACTATCGGCGCGACGCCGCGAGGCACGACGTCGTCGCCACCGTCCATGTCGAAGCCGGATGGACCGCCGATGACAGTGTCGGCGAGACGCGCTGGCTGGAGACGCTGGACAAGGAGCGAGGCGTCGCCGCCCGCTATGTTGTCCACGTGCCGCTGGCTAGCCCGAATGCGCCGGCGCTCATCGAAGCGCAGGCCGCCTTCGACCGCGTCGCCGGCGTGCGCGAGATATTGAGCTGGGATCCCGATCCCGCCCGCCGCTTCGCCGCGCGCGACGGCATCATGGACGATCCGGCCTGGCGCGCCGGCCTTGGCCTGCTTGCCCGGCACGGGCTGTCCTTCGACCTGATGGTGTTCCCGCGCCAGCTGGCCGGCGCGGCGCGCCTCGCGGCATCGTTCCCGGACCAGCAATTCGTCCTCAACCATTGCGGCAGCCCGATCGACCGCGACGCCGAGGGCATGCTGAGATGGCGCGATGGGCTGCGGCTTCTCGCCGAGCGCGAAAACGTCGCCATCAAGATCTCGGACCTCGTCGCCTACGATCATGACTGGACGCTCGACAGCTTGCGGCCGGTGGTGCTGCACTGCATCGACTGTTTTGGCGCCCGCCGAGCCATGTTCGGCTCCGACTTTCCGGTCGCCGGAATGCATGCCTCGTTCGACGAGGTGTATGACAGCTTCAAGGCCATCACGGCCGACCTTTCCGCGGACGAGCAGGCGGCGCTGTTCTTCGGCAACGCAAGGCGCATCTACCGGCTGGACGACATCTCATCGGCGCGCCTGCTCCCTGCCTGAGAGAAGCAGCAGGCCCAGGATCAGCGAACCGAACAGGATGCTGCGCCAGCCGGGCGACGCATTGACCACGGTGATCAGCGCGGTGATCGTCACCAGAAGGATCGCCCCGGGGATCGTGCCGGCATAGGTGCCGAGCCCGCCCAGGATCGAGGTGCCGCCGAGCACCACGGCGGCGATCGAGGCGAGCAGGTATGGATCGCCGATCCCGACATAGCCCTGGCCGTTCATGCCGAGCACCAGCACGCCGGCCAGGCCCGCCGTGAAGCCGCTGATGCCGTAGACGGCGAGTGTCGTCGACGTCATGGGAACGCCCGACAAGGAAGCCGCCAGCGGATTGGCGCCCATGGCGAAGATGCGCGCGCCGAAAGGCGTTGCGTGCATGACCGTGAGCACGACGGCCGAGGTCGCAATCCACAGGATGATGCCCGCAGGAATGCCGGCCGGCCGCGCATTGCCGAGCCAATGGACCAGCGGGTTTTCGGCGGTGACGGCGCTGCCGCCGGCGATGATGATCAAAAGGCCCTGCAGGAAGGTCGCCATGGCGAGCGTCATGATCATCGGATGGACGCGCAGCAACGCCACGCCCAGACCGTTTATCACGCCGATGATCGTGGTCAGCACGAGCACCGCCAGGATGGACACGAGGCCGGTCGGATCGGCCTGCCATGACAGCAGCGGCAGGCTGATGGCGCTGACGGTGACGATCGCAGCCACCGACAGGTCGATGCCGCCGGCGATCACGACGAAGGTCTGACCCGCCGCGACAAGGCCGATGACCGCGCCGAGCTCGACAAGGTAGCGCAGATGACCATAGGCGCCGAAGCCGCGCGAGACGAAGCTCGCCACGATCCAGACGGCCGCGACGATGGCGAGCGTGAGAAACGGCCGGCTTTTCAGGATCGCGCTCGCGCGTTTGCCGCCGGCGCTGTCGTTCCAGGCTGTCATTTCTACACCTTGCGGAATTGCGGGATGGCGACGGCGCCGATGATGATCAGGCCTTGCGCGACATATTGCGCGACCGGCGTGAAGCCGAGGAAGAACATGACGCTGATCATCAGGCTGAGCAGCAGGCTGCCGGCGAGCGCGCCGCGCATCGTGCCTTGCCCGCCGAGGAAGCCGATGCCGCCAAGCACCGCCGCGGCGATCGAGTTCAGCGTGAAGGCCGTGCCGATCACCGGATCGCCCGAGCCCGTCTGCGCGGCGACGAACAGCCCAGCGCCCGTCGACAGCAATCCGCTGATCGCATAGGCGGCGACGCGCGCCGCGTCGACCGGCACGCCGGAGCGATAGGCACCGACCGGATTCTCGCCGGCAGCATAGAGGCTGAGGCCGAGCGGCGTGGCGAGGTAGAGCTTCCATAGCAGGACGATGACGACGAGCAGCACGAACGCCGCCGGCGTATCGCCGGCGAGCAGATCCGAGAGCCATGCCGGAATGGCGCCGCCCGGCCGCGGCAGGATCAACAGCGCCGCGCCGCCGATGATGAAGGAACCGGCAAGCGTCACCACGATCGCCGGCAGGCGTAGCTTGACGACAATGAAGCCGGTCGCCGCCCCGATACCCAGCCCTGTCAGCGCCACGGCGGCCGCGCCGCCGGCGACGCCAAACGGCCCGGCCATAGTGGTCGCGGCGATGACGGCGCCCAGGCTGACGGTGGCGCCGATCGCCAGGCTGATGCCGCCGGTCAGCATGAGGATCGCCTGCGCCATTGCCACCAGCGCCAGCGGGAACCAGCTCTGGGTGAACTTGGCGAAGCCGGAGGCGGCGAATAGGCCGGGAAACAGGACGCCATAGGCAATGAGGAATGCCAGCACGACGAGGAACAGGCTGCGCACGCCGATATTGCGGCGCGCCTGCACCGGCCAGTAGAGCGCGCCGGTGGATTTCGCGGAAGGAACGATGCTCATGCCGCGACCTTCTGCTTCTCTGCACCCATGGCCGCCGACACGATTGCCTCCTCGCTCAGCGCCGCTCGCTCCAGCGTCGCCGTGATGCGGCCTTCGCGCACGACGGCGACGCGATCGCATAGATGCACCAACTCCGACGTGTCGGAACTGAGCAGCACGACGGCCTTGCCGGCGGCGGCGAAGGTGCGCAGCATCAGATAGATTTCGCGCTTGGTCTCGACGTCGACGCCGCGCGTCGGGTCGTTGAGCAGAAGCACAAGCGGATCATGCGGCATCCATTTGGCCAGCGCGACCTTCTGCTGGTTGCCGCCGGACAGCGCCTGCGCCGGCCGCTGCAGATCGCCCTTGATGGCAAGCTGGGCGGCAAGGCTTTTTCCCGTCTCGCGTTCGGTCTTGCGGCTGCGCAGCTTCAGTGCCGGCAGCCTGGCGAAGGCAGGCAGCATCATGTTGGTGAGGATCGGATGGATCAGGTGCAAACCTTCCCGCTTTCGGTCGGCCGGCACGTAGGCGAGCCCAAGCGCGTTGGCCTTCGGCACACCGCCCGGCAGGCCCGATATTCCATTGACCACCGCCGATGCAGTCCTGCCTGGAATGGCGCCGTAGAGCCCGAGCAGCAGATCCTCCTGCCCCTGCCCGACCAGGCCGCCGATGCCCAGCACTTCTCCGGCCCGGATGTCGAGATCGACATCGCGCATCAGGCCGGCCGAGAATTTGCGCACGGAGATGGCCGTGGTCGTTGATACGAATGGCTGCCATTTCGGGAAAAGATCGCCGGGATCGCGGCCGACCATCAGCCGCACCAGGCCGGTGGCGTCGGTTCCCACCAGCGAACGGTCGGCCGTGCAAGTGCCGTCCTTGAGCACTGTGACATGCTGGCAGAGCGCCATCACCTCGTTCAGCCGGTGGGAGATATAGAGAATGGCGATGCCTTCTCCACGCAGCCGTTCCAAAAGGTCCGTCAGGATCTTCGTTTCGGTGGACGACAGCGATGAGGTCGGCTCGTCGAGGATGAGCACCCGCGGCTTGCGATAGAGCGCCTTGGCGATCTCGACCATCTGCCGGCGCCCGAGCGCAAGGTGCCCGACGGGCGTCGACAGCGGCTCGTTGAGCCCGACCAGCGCGCAGGCGGCTTTCGCTCGCGCGGCGAGCTCCTTGTAATCGATCAAGCCGAACCGTTTGGGATAGGCGCCCAGCCCGACGTTTTCGGCGATCGAAAGACTGGCTGTCAGGCTGAGCTCCTGCTGCACGACGGCAATGCCGGCCTGGCGCGCGAGCGCCGGCGTCATGCGCGGCACGGCGCGTCCGTCGACTTCGATCTCCCCGCCGTCCGGCCGCAGCGCGCCGGACAACAGGTTGATCAGGGTCGACTTTCCGGCGCCGTTCTCGCCGAGCAGCGCATGCACGCGGCCCGGCTGGAGAGCGATGGAAACGCCGCGCAGGACCGGGTTGCCGAAGAATGCCTTCGACACACCCCGCGCGGCCAGGAGCGGAGCCACGGTTGTCAATGCTACAACCCTTCCGGCTTATTTTTGCGCCAGCAGCTTCTTGAACAGCTCCTCATCGTAGGGCGAATAGATATAGCCGTCAGCCGGGAAATCCTTGGCGCGGGCGAGGTATTCGTCGATGTTGGAATTGTCGATGACCGGCAGCGGGATCTTGACGAAGGCCGGCACATCCTTGCCCTGCAGCGCCTGGACCGCTGTGTAGGCGGCGAAGGCGCCCAGCCAGTTCGGCTGCATGGTGGCCCAGCTCTTCAGGCCCTTTTCCTTCCACAGCTCGAGGAACTGGCGCGCGTTCTCGCCGGTGATCGGCACCTGGTCGCGGCCCTGCTTGTCGAGCGCCAGCACCGCGCCGGCGGACAGCGCGCCGCCGAGCGACAGGATGCCGTCGATCTCGGGGTTGGCGAAGAGCAGGCTGGTGACGGCTTCCTGAGCAGGCGCGACGTTGTAAGGCGTGTTCGTCTCGGCCAGGACCTTCACGTCGGGATGGGCCTTCAGCTCCGCGTCGGCGCCCTTGCGGCGATCGTCGCTGACCGAAATCCCGGCCGGGCCGTTGAGGATGAGGATCTTGCCCTTACCGCCGATGGCGTTGATCAGGAACTTGGCGGCCTGGTCGCCCCATTGCGAGGAATCGGTGTTGACCTTGGCGGTCACCTTGTCGGTGTCGACGAGGCTGTCGAAATTGATGATGGCGATACCCTTGGCGCAGGCGTCGGCCAGCACGCGCGCCGGCGCCGTCGAGGAGCCGGCGATCAGGATGATGGCATCGATGTTGGAATCGATCATCGACTGGATCTGCTGGATCTGCACATTGGCGTCGCCCTGGGCGTCGGTCACGACCAGCTTGTCGACAAGTCCCTGCTTCTTCAGCGTCTCGACCTCGGCTTCGATCGTGCCCTGCGTCTGCTTCATCCAGGTCGGCACGGAATAGATGTCGGCCCAGCCGATCGTATAGGGCGGCTTGCGATCGCCCTTGATGCAGTTGGCGGCCGCGTTGGCCGTGGTGCCGGCGCTCACGGCCAGGACGAGACCGAGGCAAAGGGCGCTGGCGGATGCGAAAAACGACGATTTCTTCATGACGGTTCCCCTTGGTGGCTATGTCCGGACGCGCGAAGTCGGGACGACAAAGACCCTCGGTCGCCGCATCGCGGAAACCGCTGCTTTCTCGTCTGGACTTTCTCTGCCCGGCTCGTTAGTTTGTCCGGTATTTCAGACATTGTGTCTGTATATCGGACAAAGCGGATGCTAGACTCAGCCTTGACTTCTTTCAAGCGTCTTGAGACGAGGGCCTGAAAAATGATCATGGGCGGCTGGTATGACTGATGGGGCAAGCGATCTGATCGAAGCGAGCGCGCAGCCGCAGGGCGGCGAGCGGCGCCGCGGCATCGACCGCGTCATCATGCTGCTGGAAGCTCTGCTGAAACATCGCGCGCCGGTGCGCGTCGGCGACCTCGCCAAGATGATCGGCGCGCCGCGCTCGACGACCTACGAGATCGTCAACAGCCTGCTCGAGGCGGAAATGCTCGAGACTGTCGGCTCCGAGGGCTATGTCTATTTCGGCCGCGCGATGCATCTGTTCGGCTGGGCCTATTCGCATCACAACGCGCACTATCGCCGCATTCTCGAAACCCTGGACAAGATGTCCGCGGAGACCGGCGAGACCGTTCAGCTCTGCGGACTGCGCGGCAACAAATATGTCGTGCTCGACTGCCGCGACTCGCCCGGCCCGTTCCGCATCTCCAGCGATGTCGGCGTCGAGGTGCCGATCCCATGGACGGCGTCCGGGCGGCTGCTGGTCGGCCATATGGACGAGGCTGAGCTCAAAAGCTTCATTCCGGCCGACGACTACAAGCTGCCGGATGGCCGCACCGTCGCGACGCAGGACTTCTTTTCCGATGTCGAGCGCGCGCGTCTGCAGGGTTTCAGCGAGACCTCGGCCCTTGCCGACCGCTTCACCTGGTGCATGGCCGCCCCCATCCGCGACGGCCATGGCGCCATCAACCGGACGCTTTGCTTCGTGCTGCCCGTCGACACGCCGGAACCGCGGCGCAACCAGCTGCTCGACCTGCTGCGCGAGCGCGCCAAAGGATTGTCGCTCGCCGGAGGCTAACCCTCCGGCTGGCCCAGTCGAATGCCGCCACTATGGGTTGCGGCAGGAGCCCTGGCTTGCGAGATAGCGCCAATGGCACCCGCTCCCTCGATCCCAAAAGCCGCGTTCTGGATGGCTCTGTCAATTGCCTCGTTCCTGGGGATGTCGGTTGCCGGCCGCGAGACGACGGCCGAACTGAACGTCTTCCAGGTGCTGGAACTGCGCTCGGTAATCGGCTTCTTCATCCTTTTGCCGCTGGTGATGACGAACGGCGGCTTTGCCGCCATGCGCACCGGGCGCCCATTCGCCCATCTCGCCCGCAACGTCATCCACTATACCGGCCAGGCTGCCTGGCTTTACGCGCTGACGCTTATCCCGCTCGCCGTGCTGATCTCGATCGAGTTCACCACGCCGATCTGGACGGCGGTTTTCGCAGTCGGTTTTCTTGGCGAACGCCTCTCCAGGCCAAGGCTGGCGGCGATCGTGATCGGCTTGATCGGGGTGATCATCATCGTGCGTCCAGGCGTCAGCTCGGTCAATCCGGGGCAGCTCATCGTGCTGGGCGCCGCAGTCTGCTTCGGCACCTCGGTGGTCATGGTAAAGTCGCTGACGCGGACCGAAAGCGTGGTGCGCATCATCTTCTGGATGCTGATCATCCAGTCGGTGCTCGGCCTGCTGCCAGCGCTTTACGAGTGGCGCAGCCCGCCGCTTGCGCTTTGGCCATGGATCGTCGTGATCGCTTTTACGGGCATGTCGTCGCACTTCTGCATGGCGCGCGCACTGGCCTACGCGGACGCCACCCTCATCTCGCCGATGGATTTCCTGCGCGTGCCGCTGTCGGCGCTGGTCGGCTGGCTGCTCTATCATGAGCAGATCGATGTCTTCACCGCCGGCGGCGCGGCGCTGATCCTGGCCGGCAATTTGCTCAACCTGCAGCGCAAAACATCGCAGGTGGCGGAGGCGGAAGCGGCAACGCCCTGAGCTAAAGCAATTCCAGGAAAAGTGTGATCGGTTTTCCGTCCGGAATTGCTTTAAATCAAAGAGATAGAGCGGTTCGCCGTTTCCGTGAAACGGTGAAACGCTCTAGACCAGTTCCACCTCGACCACACCGGGTACCGCGCGCATCGCCGAGGCAACCTGCGGCGAGATGCGGTAGCGGTTGGGCAATTCGATCTCGATCTCGCCCTGTCCGGCTTCCTTGATCAGCACGAAGCTTACCTGCCCCTCGCCCTTGACCGAAAGCTGGTTGGCGAGCGTGCCGAGCGGTCCCGAATCGCGCACGAAGATGCGCAGCGCCTTCTGGATGCGGCTGGCCTCATCCTCCAGCGACTGCACGGTCTGGATGCGCAGATTGATGCCTTCCGGCCTGTCTTCCGCCGAAACGGTGATCACCACCGAGCGTCCCGGCTCAAGCATGTCGCGATATTGCGCCAGCCCTTCGGAGAACAGCACCGCTTCGTACTGGCCCGTCGTGTCGGAAAACTGCACCACGCCCATCTTGTTGCCGGTGCGCGTCTTGCGTTCCTGCTTGGTGGTGACGGTGCCGGCGAGCCGGCCTGCGGCAGCACCGCGTTTGACCGCGGCCGAGAATTCGCCCCAGTTCTGCACCCGCATCTTCTGGAGGGCTGCCTTGTACTCGTCGAGCGGATGCGCCGAGAGGTAGAAGCCGACCACCTGGAACTCGCGGTGCAGCCGGTCTGCGGCAAGCCACGGATCGGTCGCCGGCAGGTTGAGCGCCTGCGACTGGCTGCCGAGCGAAGCGCCGAAAATGTCGGCCTGCCCAGAGATGGCGTTCTGCTGCGCCAGCGAGGCAAGCCCCATCATCCGCTCGACACCCGCCACCATCTGGGCGCGGTCATGCCCGAAGCAGTCCAGCGCGCCGGCCATGATCAGGCTTTCGAAGACGCGCTTGCCGACGATCTTCGGATCGACCCGCTCGCAGAAATCGGCAAGGTTCTTGAACGGTTTCTCGCCGCGCTTCTCGACGATGTGTTCGACCGCCGCGTCGCCAACGCCTTTCAGCGCCGCCAGCGAATAGAAGATCTTGTTTTCGCCGACCTCGAAGGGGCGGAAGCTCGACATGACCGACGGCGCCACCACCTCGATGCCAAGGCGCATGGCGTCCTGGCGGAAATCGGCCAGCTTGTCGGTGTTGCTCATGTCGAGCGTCATCGACGCCGCCAGGAATTCGACCGGGTAATGCGCCTTGAGATAGGCGGTCTGGTAGGAGACGACCGCGTAGGCGGCCGCGTGCGACTTGTTGAAGCCGTAGTCGGCGAACTTGGCCAGGAGGTCGAAGATGAAGTCGGCCTGCGGTTTGGAGACGCCGCGCTCGACCGCGCCCGTGACGAAGCGCTCGCGCTGCTTGTCCATCTCGGCGCGGATCTTCTTGCCCATGGCGCGGCGCAGAAGGTCGGCTTCGCCGAGCGAATAGCCGGACAGCTCCTGCGCGATCTGCATCACCTGTTCCTGGTAGACGATGACGCCTTGCGTCTCCTTGACCAGATGGTCGATCTTGGGATGAATCGAGGCCATCTCCTCCTCGCCATGCTTTCTGGCGTTGTAGGTCGGGATGTTCTCCATCGGACCGGGGCGATAGAGCGCCACCAGCGCGATGATGTCCTCGATGCAGTCCGGCCGCATACCGATCAGCGCCTTGCGCATGCCGGCACTTTCAACCTGGAACACGCCGACCACCTCGCCGCGCGACAGCATGGCGTAGGTGTCCTTGTCGTCGAGCGGTATCGTCGCGAGATCGATGTCGACGCCGCGCCGGCGGATCAGCTTCACCGCCGTTTCCAGCACGGTCAGCGTCTTCAGGCCGAGGAAGTCGAATTTCACCAGGCCGGCCTGCTCGACATATTTCATGTTGAACTGCGTGACCGGCATGTCCGAGCGCGGATCGCGATACATCGGCACCAGCTCCGACAGCGGCCGGTCGCCGATGACGATGCCGGCGGCGTGTGTCGAGGCGTGGCGGTAGAGGCCTTCGAGCTTCTGCGCCGTGTCGAGCAGCGTCTGGACGATCGGCTCCTTCTCCGCCTCCTCGGCGAAGCGCGGTTCGTTGGCGATCGCATCCGCCAGCTTGACCGGGTTGGCCGGGTTCTGCGGCACCATCTTGGAAAGCTTGTCGACCTGGCCGTAAGGCATCTGCAGCACGCGGCCGACGTCGCGCAGCACCGCGCGCGCCTGCAGCGTACCGAAGGTGATGATCTGGCCGACCTGGTCGCGCCCGTATTTCTGCTGGACGTAGCGGATGACCTCCTCGCGCCGGTCCTGGCAGAAGTCGATATCGAAGTCCGGCATCGACACGCGATCCGGATTGAGGAAGCGCTCGAACAGCAGTGAGAAGCGCAGCGGATCGATGTCGGTGATGGTGGTCGAATAGGCGACCAGCGAGCCGGCGCCCGAACCGCGCCCCGGTCCGACCGGAATGCCTTGCGCCTTCGCCCATTTGATGAAGTCGGCGACGATCAGGAAGTAGCCCGGGAACTTCATCTTCTCGATGATGCCGAGCTCGAATTCGAGCCGCTCGCGATATTGCTCGACCGTATAGCCGGGCGTCGGCCCGTGCGCGGCAAGCCGTGCATCCAGACCTTCGCGGGCCTGGCGGGCGAGTTCGGCCGCCTCGGCCTTCTCCGCCGCATCCTTGTCGGTGGCGTCGGCGCCGGTGAAGCGCGGCAGGATCGGGCTGCGGTTCTTCGGATAATAGGAACAGCGCATCGCGATCTCGACGGTGTTGTCGATCGCTTCCGGCAGGTCCGAGAAGAGCCGCGCCATATCGGCCTGGCTGCGCAGGAAATTGTCCGCCGCGAGCCGCCGCCGGTTGTCGGCGGCAACGACTGAACCCTCGGCGATGGCGATCAATGCGTCATGCGCCTCATAGTCGTCACGCTTGGAAAAGAACGACTCGTTGGTCGCGACCAGCGGCAATTCATGCGTATAGGCAAGGTCGACCGTCGATTTTTCGACCATGCGGTCATAGCCGGCGACGCGTTCCAATTCGACATAGAGCCTGTCGCCGAACAGGCCTTTGAGGAACAGCAGCCGCTGTTCGGCGAGGTCGCGCCGATCGGCTTTCAGCGCGGCGCCGATCGGCCCGCGCGGCCCGCCGGTCAGGCAGATCAGCCCGTTGCTTTTGCCCTCCAGCGCCGCGCTGGTCAGATGCACCGGCTCGCCGGGCGGCGTCTCCAGATAGACCTTGCTGATCAGCCGCACGAGATTGCTGTAGCCGTCCTCGCTGGCGGCGATCAGCACGATCGGCGACATCTCCGGCCCATGGCGGCGACGGTCGCGCTGGCCGTCGCTCGCCTCACCGGAAAAGGCGAGATCGATCTGACAGCCGATGATCGGCTGGATGCCGTCCTTGACCGCCTTCTGGGCGAATTCGAGCGCGCCGAACAGATTGTTGGTGTCGGTCACCGCGATCGCCGGCGCCTCGTCCTTGACCGCGTGGCCGACGATCGCGCCGAGCTGCAGCGCGCCTTCGAGAAGCGAATAAGCCGAGTGCACGCGCAAATGGATGAAGGTGCGCGCCGGCGTTTCGGGCGGCGCGGTCTTCAAGGCCGCTTCGCGCTGCAACGGGTCGCGGGGAAGTCGTTCATCCGCCATGGGGGCTCGTGTCGCTCGAAAGACTCAACATCGGTGGAGATGTATTGTCCGGGAGCGCGTCTTGCGAGTCCAGCGATAGACTGTGCACAGGCTCAGGCAAATTCCATGATCACGGCGTCTACCGCCAGGCTGTCGCCGGGCTTGGCGTTGAGCTTTGCGACGGTCAGGTCGCGCTCGGCGCGCAGCACGTTTTCCATCTTCATCGCCTCGACCACAGCCAGCGTCTCGCCGGCCTTCACCTCCTGCCCTTCGGCGACGGCGATCGAGACGACGAGGCCGGGCATCGGGCAGAGCAGCATCTTCGAAGTGTCGGGCGCCACCTTCTCCGGCATCAGCCTTTCGAGCTCCGCGGTGCGCGGCAGCATGGCGCGCGCCGTCACCGACATGCCTTTCCAGGCGATGCGCAAACCGTTCAGCATGGGACGGATCTGCGCCGCCACTTTGTCGGCGCCGACCGTGCCCTGCCAGATCGCGTCGCCCGGCCGCCAGTCGGAGGCAACCGTCAGCGGCTTGCCGCCGTCGATCGACAGATCGACCTCCATCGGTATGGAAATCATGCCGTCGACGATCTCGGCCGAAAGATACTCCGCGCCGATCTTCACCACCCAGTCGCGCTTGAGATGGCCGGAATGCGGGGCCAGCCGGCCGCTCAGGCGGTCGAGCCGGTCGCGGCGCAAAAGTTCGATCGCCG
The DNA here is from genome assembly GCF_019091085.1 of Mesorhizobium sp. GbtcB19. Lineage (GTDB taxonomy): Bacteria > Pseudomonadota > Alphaproteobacteria > Rhizobiales > Rhizobiaceae > Mesorhizobium. The sequence continues at coordinate 39,776 of NZ_JAGXJY010000001.1, forward strand.
TTGCGACGGCGGCGAATACCGCCCTCTCCTCGCCGTCCGGCGCGACCGGCGCGAAGCCGTCCGGATATTCCTCGGCGATAAAGCCGGTCGACAGCCGCCCCTCGCGCCAACGCGGATGCTGCATGAGCGCCGAAAGGAACGGGATGTTGTGCTCGATGCCGTCGACGACAAAGCTATCGAGCGCCTCAGACATCGCGTCGATCGCTTCCAGTCTTGTCGGCGCCCAGGTGCAGAGCTTCGCCACCATCGGGTCGTAGAACATCGAGATCTCGGACCCTTCGGTGACTCCGGTGTCGTTGCGCACGACGATGTCGCCGAATGTGCCTTCTTCCGGCGGCCGGTAGCGGGTCAGCCGGCCGATCGACGGCAGGAAGTTGCGGTACGGGTCTTCGGCATAGAGGCGGCTCTCCACCGCCCAGCCGTTCAGCTTGACGTCGCTCTGCTTGATCGCGAGCTTTTCGCCGGCGGCGACGCGGATCATCTGCTCGACCAGGTCGATGCCGGTGACGAGCTCGGTCACCGGATGCTCGACCTGCAAACGCGTATTCATTTCAAGGAAATAGAAGTTCTTGTCCTTGTCGACGATGAACTCGACGGTGCCGGCGCTCTGGTAATCGACGGCCTTGGCCAGGGCCACCGCCTGCTCGCCCATCGCCTTCCTGGTCCTGGCGTCGAGGAATGGCGACGGCGCCTCCTCGACCACCTTCTGGTTGCGGCGCTGGATCGAGCATTCGCGCTCACCGAGATAAAGCGCCGTGCCATGCGCGTCGGCCAGCACCTGGATCTCGATATGACGCGGATCGACGACGAATTTTTCGATGAAGACGCGGTCGTCGCCGAAGGAGCTTTTCGCTTCCGAACGCGCCCGGTCGAAGCCGTCGCGCACTTCCGCCTTGCTCCAGGCGATGCGCATGCCCTTGCCGCCGCCCCCGGCCGAGGCCTTGATCATCACCGGATAGCCGATCTCGCCGGCGATCTTTTCAGCATGGTCGGCGTCTTCGATGACGCCGAGCCAGCCCGGCACGGTCGAGACCTTGGCCTCGCTGGCAAACTTCTTCGATTCGATCTTGTCGCCCATCGCCTTGATCGCCTTGGGTTTCGGCCCGATGAAGACGATGCCTTGTTTCTCGAGCGCCTCGCAGAAAGAGGCGCGCTCCGACAGGAAGCCATAGCCCGGATGCACGGCTTCAGCGCCGGTTTCCTTGCAGGCGGCGATGATCTTCTCAGGCAGGAGATAGCTCAGCGCGGCGGGCGGCGGGCCGATATGCACCGCTTCGTCGGCCATGTCGACATGCACGGCATCGCGATCGGCATCCGAATAGACCGCCACGGTGGCAATCCCCATCTTGCGCGCCGTCTTGATCACGCGGCAGGCGATCTCGCCGCGATTGGCGATCAGGATCTTCTTGAACATTCGGATGTCGTTCCTCCGGCGAAGCGGTCCAGTTCTATGGATAATTCCGGCGCGCCTCAAGTGTCCGCGGATTGGCCTTCCCGGCCGATGCCGATTGCAGAAACCGCGCCGAAAAACGTCGCAAGAGACGTTGGCCGCCAGCGCGGAACTCGCTAATGTTACCCACAAGGCTGAAGGGATGGCAGGCTGGCATTCGCCACGGGCAGCTTGCCGTTAGCTAAAACTTACAAATCGCTTGGGAGGAATGCCTCATGAAAACGCGTGCCGCCGTTGCCGTCGCCGCCGGAAAGCCGCTGGAGATCATGGAGGTGGACCTCGAAGGGCCGCGCGAAGGCGAGGTGCTGGTCGAGGTCAAGGCCACCGGCATCTGCCACACCGACGAGTTCACGCTGTCCGGCGCCGATCCGGAAGGTCTGTTCCCGGCGATCCTCGGCCATGAGGGTGCCGGCGTTGTCGTCGATGTCGGCAAGGGCGTGACCTCGGTCAAGAAGGGCGACCATGTCATCCCGCTCTATACGCCCGAATGCCGGCAGTGCCCGTCCTGCCTGTCGCGCAAGACCAATCTGTGCACCGCCATCCGCGCTACCCAAGGCCAAGGCTTGATGCCGGATGGCTCCTCGCGCTTCTCGATGGGCAAGGACAAGCTCTTTCATTACATGGGCTGCTCGACCTTCTCCAACTTCACAGTGCTGCCCGAGATCGCGCTGGCCAAGGTCAATCCCGACGCGCCCTTCGACAAGATCTGCTACATCGGCTGCGGGGTGACGACCGGCATCGGCGCAGTGATCAACACCGCCAAGGTCGAGCAAGGCGCGACCGCGATAGTCTTCGGCCTCGGCGGCATCGGCTTGAACGTCATCCAAGGTCTTCGCCTTGCCGGCGCCGACATGATCATCGGCGTCGACCTGAACAACGACAAGAAGCCCTGGGGCGAGAAATTCGGCATGACGCATTTCGTCAATCCGAAGGAGATCGACGGCGACATCGTCCCGCATCTGGTCAACATGACCAAGCGTGGCGCCGACCAGATCGGCGGCGCCGACTACACTTTCGACTGCACCGGCAACACCAAGGTGATGCGCCAGGCGCTGGAAGCCTCGCATCGCGGCTGGGGCAAGTCGGTCATCATCGGCGTCGCCGGCGCCGGCCAGGAGATCTCGACGCGCCCGTTCCAGCTGGTCACCGGCCGCACCTGGATGGGCACCGCCTTCGGCGGCGCGCGCGGCCGCACCGACGTGCCGCGCATCGTCGACTGGTACATGGAGGGCAAGATCCAGATCGATCCGATGATCACCCACACGCTGAAGCTCGAAGACATCAACAAGGGCTTCGACCTCATGCATGAGGGCAAGTCGATCCGGAGCGTCGTGGTTTACTAGGTGTCCGTCCGTGTCCGGATACGCTTCGTCGATTGGGAACAGTCGACGATCCACCGGATACGCAATTTTGGCGAGGATCTGTGGCGCAGCTTTCGGGAGAGCAAACAGGTTGAAGTCGATCTGGAGGAGATCGACCGTGCCTTGGACGAAATCACCTATCTCGTTCGGCGCAGATTTTTGAAGAGGAGCCTGAGTGAGGTGCATCACTTGCTGAAGGTGCATTTCATGGAAAATGAGGTGGTCATCGACACAGCGTCGGCATGACCGAAACATGGGAGGAAGTAGGAATGGCGGAAAAACTGCATCACTCGATCGACAACGGCCTGCCGAAGGAAAGCGCGAGTTTTGCCGGCGGCACGCTCGTCTGCCTCTGCACCAGCAAGCCGGTGAAGGTGAAGGTCAAGGGCCAGATCGCCCACAACCATGCCTGCGGCTGCACGAAGTGCTGGAAGCCGGAAGGCGCTATCTTCTCGGTCGTGGCCGTTGCCGGCAGCGGCGACGTCACCGTCACGGAGAACGGCGACAAGTTGAAGGTGGTCGATCCCTCGGCGCTGATCCAGCGCCATGCCTGCACCGGCTGCGGCGTCCACATGTACGGCCCGGTCGAGCGCGACCATCCGTTCAAGGGCCTGTCCTTCATCCATCCCGAGCGCTTCGAGGAGGACGGCTGGTCGCCGCCGGGCTTCACCGCCTTCGTCTCCTCGATCATCGAATCCGGTGTCGATCCCAAGCGCATGGACGGCATCCGCGCTCAGCTGAAGTCGATCGGGCTCGAACCCTATGACTGCCTCAACCCCGGCCTGATGGACTACATCGCCACCTGGACCGCCAAGAAGTCCGGCGCGCTGCCGGCATAATTCAGAGTAAGGAGGGCTGGTCGACAGACCGGCCCTTCTTACCTACAAAGCGCTCCATGGATCTTCGCGGCGTCAAGAACTGGAAGCTGAAGCTCCGCTACGGAAGAGCGAAAACGCAATTTCGTCATTTCACCATCTTGGCCGACGGCGATGTGACGGCGCCTAATACGGACTTCGAGACCCGACTTGGTCCGGCATTCTTCGGAATGAGTGCCTGGGCTTCAGATTCCGATCAGGCAATCGACATGGCGCGGGCAATCGGCAAGCACCTAGGTTTCACCTGTACCGGCAACGTTTATGTCTATGATACCGAGCCTGCGGAACCACCCGGCGATGAGCCGCGCGGCTATAACCTGAATTTCACGCCCTATGAACGCGATTGAAGGCCAGGCTCCCCAAGAGCGCATTCGCCCGCAAATTTATGTCGATGCCGACGCCTGCCCGGTGAAAGCCGAGGTCGAGAAGGTCGCCGAGCGTCATGGCGTCGTCGTCACCTATGTCTCCAATGGCGGCCTGCGGCCGTCGCGCGATCCGATGATCCGCAACGTCGTCGTCTCCAAGGGCGCGGATGCCGCGGACGACTGGATCGTCGAGAACGCAAGGGCCAACGACATCGTGGTGACGGCCGACATCCCGCTTGCCGCGCGCACGGTCGCGTTCGGCGCGCATGTGCTGGGGCCTACCGGCCGTCCCTTCACGCCCGAGACCATCGGCATGGCGGTGGCGATGCGCGATTTGAAGCAGCATCTGCGCGAAACCGGCGAAAGCCGGGGCTTCAACGCCTCGTTCACGCCGAAGGATAGGTCGCAGTTTCTCGGCGAACTCGACCGCATCTTGCGGCGCGCCTTGAAATCCGTCACACCGGACTGATCCGAACGCCTTCCAGAAGGCCGGGCCATGGGTGACGACACATCCTTGAAGACGCCGATGCATCGGCATATGCAATTCGCCCTGGCCGCGGCCATCGGCATCGTCGCGCTACTGCTTGCCCTTTTGCTGCGCTGGCCGCTGCCTTACTCCATCGGCGCCAACGTGTTCTTTGTGAGCTATATCGGCCTGGTGCTGGCCCTGATGCCCAGCCTTACCGGCCGCTATCTCAGCAAGAACGCGCGCGCCACCGACATGCCCGTGCTGCTGATCTTCGCCGTCACGCTCTTCGTCGTCGTCGCGGCCATCGTCTCGCTGTTTCTTTTGATCAACCAGAAAGACGCCGCGCACCCCTGGCAACTCGGCTTTGCCATGCTGTCGATCCCGCTTGGCTGGTTCACGATCCACGCCATGGCGTCGCTGCACTATGCGCATGTTTACTGGAAGGACGGCGACGAGGTTGACGAGAAAACGCAAAAGAAGATGCCGGTCGGCGGCCTCGATTTTCCCGGCGACAAACGCCCGGAAGGCTGGGATTTCCTGTATTTCGCCACCGTGATCGGCATGACGGCGCAGACCGCCGACACGGCCATCACCACCTCGCACATGCGCATGGTCGTACTCGTCCATTCGATCCTGACCTTTTTCTTCAACACGGTGATCGTCGCCGCGGCAGTCAATCTCGCGGTCGGCCTCGGCGCTCCCGTAATAAATCCGTGATCGCATGAAACATTGCCTTGTGCGGCGACGTATTGAGGGGGAGACAATGACCTGAGAAGCCGCCTCCATGAGGCGGCCGGAGGCAAGATGGATACTGCTGCCAACAACCAATCCGCCGCCAAGGCGGATGGCAACGATACGACCCTCATCTATCGGCAATCGCGCTGGACGCGGTTGACTCACTGGATCTGGGCTTTCTCGCTGTTCTTCATGCTGCTTTCGGGCCTGCAGATCTTCAACGCGCGGCCGCAACTCTATATCGGCAAGCAGTCAGGCTTCGAGTTTCACAACACCATCCTAGAGATTGGCGCCGAGAACACCGCGAACGGTCCGCGCGGTTTCACGCAAATCTTCGGCCATCGCTTCGACACCACCGGTGTGCTCGGCTGGTCAGGCCCGCCGGGACAGGAGACGCAGCGCGCCTTCCCTTCCTGGGCGACGATCCCCTCCTATTACGATCTCGGCACCGCCCGCGTCGTGCATTTCTTTTTCGCCTGGGTGCTCAGCGCGACGCTGCTGATCTGGCTGATCGCCGGCCTGATCAACGGCCATGTCCGCCGCGATCTCGCCCCTCGCCTGTCCGATCTGCGCAAGCTGCCGCGCGACATCGTCGACCACGCCAAGCTGAAGTTCCATCACACGCGGGAATACAACACGCTGCAGAAGATGGCCTATGGCGGCGTGCTGTTCGTGCTTCTACCGCTGATGATCATAACCGGCCTCGCCATGTCGCCGAGCATGGATTCGGTGCTGCCCTGGCTCAACGAAATCCTGGGCGGTCGGCAGACGGCGCGCACCATCCACTTCACGATCATGCTGCTTCTGGTCGGCTTCTTCATCATCCACATTCTGATGATCCTTGCCGCCGGCCCGATCAACGAGTTGCGCTCCATCATCACCGGCTGGTACCGCACCGACCCACCCGCAGAGCACGACCAGCCGACCGAGAGGAGCGTCTGAGATGGCAAAGTTTCAGATCACCCGCCGCAAGTTCCTGACCGCCAGCAGCCTCGGCCTGTCAGGTATCGCGCTGTCCGGCTGCGATGCCTTCGACAGCGGTCTCGGTATCGGCGGCGGCCTGCGCAGCTTCCTCGAAAACGCCAACGGCCTGACCTACCGCGCACAGCGCCTGCTTGCCGGACGCGACGCGCTGGCGCCCGAATTCACCGAAGCCGATATCCGCCAGCCGCAGCGGCCGAACGGCGTCACCGCACCCGACGACGACACCTATAAGGGCCTGCTGGCCAACAATTTCTCCGACTGGCGGCTGGAGGTAACCGGGCTTGTCGAAAAACCGCTGTCGCTGACCCGAGAGCAGCTCCAGAACATGCCGAGCCGCACCCAGATCACCCGCCATGACTGCGTCGAGGGCTGGAGCTGCATCGCCAAATGGACCGGCACGCCGCTATCGCTGGTGCTCGACCAGGCGGTGGTGAAGCCGCAGGCGCGTTATGTGATGTTCCATTGCCTCGACACGATCGAACAAAGTCTGTCCGGCGACATCAAATATTACGGCACGATCGATCTTATAGACGCCCGCCATCCGCAGACCATCCTGGCCTATGGCCTGAACGGCAAGCCGCTGCCGGTCGAGAACGGCGCGCCGCTGCGCGTGCGGGTCGAACGCCAGCTTGGCTACAAGATGCCGAAATATCTCTACAAGATCGAGCTGGTCGACAGTTTCGCCAATGTCGGCGGCGGCCGCGGCGGCTACTGGGAAGACAATGGCTACGACTGGTATGGCGGGATTTGATGGTTCCTCGCCTGCTGGCCGAGCATGATCTTGCGCCGGCCGAACTTGATGCCATCGAGGAACGTCTCGATGGTCACAACCGGCGTCTGACAGGCTGCGACGATGATCGTGGCCTGGTCTTTCTGCTGCGGGACACAGCCGGATGCCCGATCGGCATCGCCGCGGGTTATTCCTGGGCGGGAATCGCCGAATTGAAGCTGATGTGGGTCGATGAGGCTCATCGAAGTCTTGGCCACGGCGGCAAGCTGCTCGATGCCTTCATAGCCGAGGCTTCCGCGCGAAGCGTTCGACGCATCTGGGTGTCGACACACGACTTCCAGGCGCCGGCCCTTTACGAAAAGGCCGGCTTCGAGCGCATGGCCGAACTGGCGGGATGGCCCGAAGGCCATTCCAACATCATCCTCTGCAAGACACTTCGAGGAAACGCCTAGGCGACCTTATCCAACAGCGGCTTCAGCGCCGGATGGATTTCCGGCGAAGCGTGCTTGATCAGCGTCAGCAGCGCGCGTTCGTTGTCGCGCAGCGGCCGCTGGCCGCCGCCGACGCGCTCGGCCAGCCATTGGGCTTCGTCGGCGTCGATGGTCTCGGCGCGGCGGGCGAGCGCCTCGCTGGCCCGGTTCCTGGCTTCCCATTCGGCCTCGATGTTGTCAGGGGAATTATAGGCCTCGAGGATCGCGGAAAATCCGCCCGAGACCATGCGGCTGAAGAACCCGCCAAGCGTCGGCGCCGCCTCGTCGAGGAAGTTTTCATGGCGAAGTGCTGCCTCGCGCGTCGGCGGTTCGTAGCCTGCCGAGCACATGACATAGTTGGCGATCGCTTTGACGAAGAGGTCATTCCACGATGGATCGTTGTCTGCGGCCGCGGCCCGGTCGTTGATCCTGAACAGGACCTCCGCCTCGGCCTTGCTGATGGCGATGTTGCCGTCGCCGCCATAGGCATAGAGGATGCGGCGCAGGAGATCGACTTCGGCTTTCGCGATCAGTCCGGGCACAAGTTCGCCGCCGAGCATCAGCGGCCCCTTGCCGTCGATCACCGCATGCGCGACTTGCTCCAGCGCATAGGCCGAAAGCTGATTGGGCGAGGATTTCGCCTCCTCCAGCACATGCACCAGCAACTCGAGCTCGGTGCGGCTGTCGACCATGCCGTCGCGCGAGATGGTACGGACCAGCCAGTCGGCGTTTTCCTGCGAGATATAGCCTTCCGGCTTTTCCTGGTGGACGATGTAGTCGGTCACCGCCTCGACGAAGAACGGCGCCCACTCGCCGCATTTGTCGCGAGCCGTCTGGTCGAGCGCGAACAACGCCTCGGCCTCGCCGCGACTCACCACGCCGTCCGCGAACACCTCGCGCCGCAGCATCGTCACGTCCTCGGCCGTGATCTTGTTCTTCGAGGTCAGCCCCGCCACCGGAGCGCTCATGATCAATTCGCCCATCTGCCCCTGCCCGTCGCCTGTTGCCGGCGAACTTAATGCGTCATGCGGCGGGTATATCAGAAGTATCTTGAGAAACCGGCAAATGGCGTGGTTAGCGAAGGCTTGTCGGCCAATGCATGTCGCCGAAGGTGTGCTGCAGTTTGGAAGGGGCCGGCCTCACCTGAATATCAACGCGCCTAAGATGTCGCTGGGAGGTGACAACGTGTCGCCGACGGGCTATGGATTGCGCGTCGAGGGCTCAGGCGACTGAGTCCTTCCTGTTTGCGGGAGAGAACAGCGCAAGCTGTCGCCGAAGGGGAAATCGCCCGAAATCTCTCAGGCAAAAGAACCGTGGACGGGAAAGACAACTCTGGAAAGTCGGGAATCTTCCCGCGCCGAAGGTGTAAGCGCTGCCGACAGGGTTACGGGGCGCGAGTCTCTCAGGCTTCAGACAGAGGGGCACGACTAGGCCGCCATTGGCGGTCGATTGCCGTGCGACTCTGGAGAAGACATGACAGGCGAAGACACCAGACACCTACCCCTCGAGGATTTGCATCAGGCCGCCGGCGCGCGTTTCGGCGCCTTCGCCGGCTGGTCGATGCCGCTCACCTACCCACCCGGCGTGATGAAGGAGCACCTTCACACGCGCGAGCATGCCGGCCTGTTCGACATCTCGCATATGAAGCTTTTTGCGGTCAGCGGTCCGGGTGCGGCGGCGCTGCTGAACCGCGCCTGCCCGCTCGATGCCGGCGCGCTGGAAGCCTCGCAGTCCAAATACACCTTCTTCCTCAATGAGGCGGCAGGCATCATAGACGACCTGATCGTCACCCGCCTTGGCGACGACCGCTTCATGGTCGTGGCCAACGCCGGCAACGCCGTCGAGGACGAGAAGCATCTTCGCGCTCTGGCCGCCGGTTTCGACGCCAAGGTCGAGCCGCTCGACCGGGTTTTCCTGGCGATCCAGGGTCCGGACGCCTGGGCGGCTTTGGCGCGGGCCGGCATCGAGACCGGCTCGCTGCTGTTCATGCATGGCATCGAGCCGCGCCAGAACTGGTTCATGAGCCGCTCCGGCTATACCGGCGAGGACGGTTTCGAGATCGGCCTACCGGAGGCGGATGCCCGCGGTCTCGTCGCCAAACTCCTGGAAGACGAGCGCGTGCAATGGATCGGCCTTGCCGCCCGCGACAGCCTGCGCCTCGAGGCCGGGCTCTGCCTGCACGGCCAGGATTTGACGCCCGAGATCGATCCAGCCAGCGCCGGGCTGATGTGGGCAATCCCCAAGGAGGTCCGCGCCGCCGGCCATTTCATCGGCGCCGATGCGCTGCGCTCGATCCTCGATCGCGGGGCCCCGCAGAAGCGTGTTGGCCTTAAGCCCGACAGCCGCCAGCCGGTGCGCGCCGGCGCGGCGCTCGTCGATGCCGACGGCAACCCGGCCGGCCACGTCACCTCCGGCGGCTTCGGCCCTTCGACCGGACACCCGGTCGCGATGGGCTACATCAACACCGCGCTGGCCAAGCCCGGCACGAAACTCTTCGCCGACGTCCGCGGGACGAAAATTCCCGTCGACATCGCCGCCCTGCCCTTCACCCCACATCGCTACCGCAAAGGATGATTTCCAGATGGCAAAGACCTATTTCACCGAAGATCATGAATGGCTGCGCGTCGAAGGCGGCGTCGCCACTGTCGGCATCACCGACTATGCGCAGGAGCAGCTCGGTGATCTCGTTTTCGTCGAGCTGCCGGAAATCGGCCGCAAGCTCGCCAAGGGTGACACCGCGGTCGTCGTCGAATCCGTCAAGGCGGCATCGGACGTCTACGCGCCGGTCGACGGCGAGATCACCGAAGCCAACGGCTCGCTGTCGGCCGACCCCTCGCTGGTCAATTCGGCGGCGACCGGCGACGGGTGGCTCTGGAAGATGAAGCTCGCCAACGAAAGCCAGCTCGACAGCCTCCTGGATGAGGCCGCCTACAAAGCCCATATCGGCTGATATCAGGATTTTGGAAATGACCGCAGCACTTACTCCCTTTTCGGCCCGCCACATCGGTCCCGGCGTCAGCGACGTCAGGGCAATGCTCGCCACCATCGGCGTGCCATCCGTCGAGACGCTGATCAGCCAGGCCGTGCCGAGATCGATCCGCCTCGACCAGCCGCTCAACCTGCCCGCCCCGGCGAGCGAAGCCGAGGCGCTGGCCGAATTGTCGGCGATCATGGCGAAGAACACGGTGCTGAAGAGCTTCATCGGCGCCGGCTATCATGGCGTCTTCGTGCCGCCGGTCATCCAACGCAACCTGTTCGAGAATCCGGCCTGGTATACCGCCTATACGCCCTACCAGGCCGAAATCAGCCAGGGCCGGCTGGAAATGCTGTTCAACTTCCAGACTTTGGTTGCCGAGCTCACCGGCCTGCCGGTGGCTTCGGCCTCGCTGCTCGATGAAGCCACCGCCGTTGCCGAAGCCGTCGGCATTGCGCTCCGCCACCACCGCGACAAGCGCACCAAGGTGGCGCTTGCCGGCACGCCGCATCCGCAGACGCTGGATGTCGTGCGCACCCGCGCCGAGCCGCTCGGCACCGAGGTGGACGGTGAGACGATCGACGACAACACCGCAGCCCTGCTCGTCTCCTGGCCGGACACTTTTGGCGTTTATGGCGACCACAAGGCGGCGATCGAGAAGGCCCGCGCCGCCGGCGCGCTTGTCATCTTCATCGCGGACCCCCTGGCGCTCACGCTGACCGATGCGCCGGCAGCGCTCGGCGCCGACATCGCCGTCGGCCCGATGCAGCGCTTCGGCGTGCCGATGGGTTTCGGCGGCCCGCACGCCGCCTATTGCGCCGTTTCCGACAAGCTGACCCGTCTGATGCCCGGCCGCCTTGTCGGTCAGTCGACCGACACCAAGGGTCGCCCCGGCTACCGGCTGGCGCTGCAGACGCGCGAGCAGCACATCCGCCGTGACAAGGCCACCTCCAACATCTGCACGGCGCAGGCGCTGCTGGCCAACATGGCGACGGCCTATGCGATCTGGCACGGCCCCGCCGGCCTGCAGGCGATCGCCGGGCAAATCCATGGGTTGGCCGACCGCCTTGCTTCCGGCCTCAAGGCCGCGGGCATTACCGTGCTCGGCGCGAGCCGCTTCGATACGGTCACAGTCGAGGCGAAGGGCAAGGCCGCTTCGCTCGCGCAGGCCGCCGAGAAGACCGGCCGGCTGCTGCGCGTCATCGATGCCGACCATGTCGGTATCGCCTTCGACGAGACCTCCACCGAGGCCGATCTCGAGGCCATCGCCGGCCTCTTCGGCGCCAAGCCCGGCATTGAGGGGCTCTCGATGCCCGGCAAGCCGCGCGGCAAGGCATTCCTGACGCAGCCGGTCTTCCACGAGAACCGTTCCGAGACCGAGATGATGCGCTTCCTGCGCCGTCTCGCCGACAAGGACCTGGCGCTCGACCGCACCATGATCCCGCTCGGATCCTGCACCATGAAGCTCAATGCCGCCGCCGAGATGATGCCGGTGAGCTGGCCTAGCGTCGCCAATCTGCACCCCTTCGCGCCGGCCGGCCATTCACAAGGCTATCGTAAGATGGCCGGCGACCTGGAGGCCTGGCTGTCGGAGATCACCGGCTTCGACGCCGTCAGCCTGCAGCCCAATGCCGGCAGCCAGGGCGAATATGCCGGCCTGCTTGCCATCCGCGCCTATCACCGTGCGCGCGGCGAAGGCCACCGCACCGTTTGCCTGATCCCGTCCTCCGCGCATGGCACCAATCCGGCGAGTGCCGCGATGGCGGGCATGAGCGTCGTCGTGGTGAAATGCCTGGACGACGGCAACATCGATATGGACGATCTGCGCGCCAAGGCCAACGAGCATTCGAAAAACCTTGCCGCGCTGATGTTCACCTATCCTTCGACGCATGGCGTCTATGAGGAAGGCGCGCGCCATCTCTGCGCGCTGATCCACGAGCATGGCGGCCAGGTCTATTTCGACGGCGCCAACCTCAACGCCCTGGTCGGCCTCGCCCGCCCCGGCGATATCGGCGCCGACGTCTGCCACATGAATCTGCACAAGACCTTCTGCATCCCGCATGGCGGCGGCGGCCCGGGCGTCGGTCCGATCGGCGTCAGGGCGCATCTGAAGCCCTATCTGCCGGGTCATGTCACCGAAGGCTCGGCGCATGCCGTGGCGGCGGCACCCTTCGGCAGCGCCTCCATCCTGCCGATCACCTGGATGTATATCCGCATGATGGGCGGCTCCGGCCTGAAGCAGGCGACCGAGACGGCGATCGTTTCGGCCAATTACGTGGCGACGCGGCTCGCGCCGTATTTCCCGCTCCTCTACAAGGGTCGGAGCGACCGCATCGCGCATGAATGCATCCTCGACACCCGCGTGCTCAAGGAAAGCGCCGGCATCAGCGTCGACGACATCGCCAAGCGCCTGATCGACTACGGTTTTCACGCGCCGACCATGTCGTTCCCGGTTGCCGGCACGCTGATGGTTGAGCCGACCGAGTCCGAGCCCAAGCGCGAGCTCGACCGCTTCTGCGAGGCGATGATCGCCATCGCCGGCGAAGCGGCGAAAGTGGCAAAAGGCGAATGGCCGTCCAACGACAACCCGCTGGTCAACGCCCCGCACACCGCGGCTGAAGCGCTGGCGGGCGCGTGGACCCATCCCTATTCGCGGCTGGAGGCGGCCTATCCGGCGGGTGACGCCGATCTGGCGGCGAAATACTGGCCGCCGGTGTCGCGCATCGACAATGTCGCCGGCGACCGCAACCTGGTCTGTTCGTGCCCGCCGCTGTCTGAATATCTCGGCGCCGCCGAATAGCCGCGCGGGCCTTTCAGGCAGTCTTCAGGACCGGCCCGGAATCGGGCTGGTCCGCTTCGTCCCGGGCAATGACGCGGTTGCGCCCGGCACGCTTGGCCGCATAAAGCGCCGCGTCGGCTTGCGCCAGCACCTCGTCCAGCGGGCGGCCCGCGGCCGAGCCGAAACCCATGCCGCCGCTGACGCTGCTGCGCAGCGGGCCGCGCTGGGTGGGAACGATCTCGGTGCCGAAAGCGACGCCGAGCCGGCTTGCCAGGTCATGCGCCTTCTCGGGCGTGATACGCGTCATGACGAGCGCGAATTCCTCGCCGCCCAACCGGAAGGCGTCGACCCCCGTCCTGCCGTATTTCTTGATCACCGCGGCGAAGCGGCAAAGGACCTGGTCGCCGACGGGATGGCCGAAGACGTCGTTGGTCATTTTGAAATGGTCGAGATCGAACATGGCGATCGCCATGAACGGGCCGAAGCTGCGATCGCCGTAGAGCTCGTTGAGCGCCCTGCGGTTCATCAGGCCGGTCAGCGGATCGGTCATCGTCTCCGCCTTGAGCTCGATCTGCGCCTGCAGATGGTGCAGCGAAAGCGTCAGCGCGCCGAGGCCCGTCATGCAGGCGACCGCGACGACGGAGTTCAACCGTTCCGCCCAATTGTCGGGCGCGGCGCCAAGCACCCATTGCCCCTTGACGAGCAGCGCCATGCAGCACAGCGCGAAGGACAGGCCGCAGGCGCCGCTCAGGAACGAAACGACGAGCAGGATGCGGCGGTCGTGATCGCCTTTCATCCAGAACATCGCTCCGATCGCCGCGAGCAGCGCCGTCACGGAAGCGTAGGTGATCTGGAAGCCGATGCCGTCGAAGCCGAGATAAGTGACCATCGCGCAGGCGGCCATCGCGGCCAGCGTCGGCACGACGGCGCGGCGGTAGTCGCGAAAACCGAGATACTGCATGGCCGACAGGCAGATCACCAGGAAACCCAGGGTCAGCAGTGCCAGCACTGCCTGGCACAGCCAGGGGTCGGCATCCTTGGTATAGCGCCAGAACGCGACGACATGAGCGACGAGCACGAGGATGCCGCAGGCGACGGTGAGCACGAAGCGCGCGCGCGGAGCAGTGAACCAGATCGCTAGCATAGTGATGCTGAGGCATGTGCCCGACAGCGCCGCCGCGAGCAGGAGCGAACTAAAATCCAACATTGTTGAGCCGCAGCCTTTTGGGAGTCGTCAGTTACGCTGCATTCTAGGTTAACGGCGGCCCGCTGATACCGTTTTCAGCTAATCTTTCGACCCAACCTTCCGACAAGGTTTACAAAGCATCCACTACTGCATCTGGCAGACAGGAAGACTAGAAATTTTTGGTTTATATTGAGACAGTTCTTCTCCCACAAGCTCGAGCGATCCGCGCGAAAACGGCATTCTTCCGATGTTGTACACTTGGTAACCGGCTGACAAGCGGGCGTCGGCCCGCCGGAAACTCCGCCCTGTCGCTTTCGCCAATCGACAAACGGAGTGGAACCTGTCCCGTTTCGCAGAAACGGCGTTCGACCGTGGCGGGTGAATTCTACCAGAGCGATTCAATCCAAGCCCGATAAGCCCTAGCTCTTGTTCAGGAGCGCCAGATTGGCGTTGACCACCGTCGGATCGGCCATGCCGGCCCTGGCCTCGAGCAGCAGGGCGCGCGCCTTTTTCTTGTTGCCGCGCAGGAGCTGCGAGTAACCCATATTGTTGACGATCTGCGGCTTGCGTCCGGCGACCTTCAACAGCTGCGCATAGGCGCGATCGGCGAAGTCGAAACGGCCGAGTTCGTCATAGGATGCGGCAAGCCCCATCCAGGCTTCGGCATTGTCGGATTTGAGTTCGACCGCCTTGCGGAAATGCTGTTCGGCAAGGCCGAAATTAGCTTCGCGGAACTGTGCCTTGCCTTCGACGAGATCGTTGGCGCTAACGTCCTTGGCCACCGGCTGGATCGCCGTGGTCTTGGTCGTGTCGACGTTGTTGTTCGTCGTGCAGCCGGTAATCATCAAGACGGCCGCCAATGCCGCCGCTGCCCTGGGAAGTCTCTGACGCATGCCCCTGCCCCATCGCCCGATTTGCCGGGTCGTTCTTCAGGGAAAGACCATACAGAAGAGCGATTAACCTTCGGTGCCGAAATGCAGCTAAAATTTGGTTCCGCGCCAAGGATGCGTTAACCAGCCCCCAGCGACCGTTAAGGTGGGTTCAGCTTCAGGTCAGGCGGAGCTTGAATATCGCCACACCTCAGTGGTGCGCCGTCAGCTTCACGATGATCGGAATGATCGCGATCATCAGCACCACCGGCAGGATGCAGACCGTCACCGGTACCGACATCTTGGCCGGCAAGGCGTGCGCCTTCTCCTCGGCCAGCGACATGCGCTTGTGCCGCATTTCGTCAGAGAAGACGCGCAGCGAGCCGGACAGGCTGGTGCCGAGTTCCTTGGATTGCTGCAGCAATGTCGCGAAGGACCGCACCTCATCGAGGCTGAGGCGGTCGGCGAGCGCTTTCAGCGCATCGTCGAGGCTGCGGCCGGCCCGCAATTCCAGCGACACCAGGATAAGGTTCTGGCTGAGCGAGGGATAGGTGCGGGAAAGCTCCTTGGAGACGCGCTCGATGCCGGCCTCCATACTCATGCCGGCATCGGAGCAGACGATCATCAGGTCCATGAAGTCGGGAAAGCCGTTGCGGTATTCCCGCATCTTTTCCCGCACCTTCTGCGTCAGCACCAGGCCCGGCAGGAAATAGCCGCCGGCGCCCGACAGGATGATGAAGGTCCAGCGGCTGGTCATGGTCGACTCGGCGCTTGCCGCCCAATGGTTGATCAGGAACGCGCCAAGCGCTCCGCCGACCAGGGCGGCGAAACGGATCAGGAAGAACGTGCCGACGGCGCGCGGCTCCATATAGCCGGCCTGGATGAGCTTCAGGCGCAGCCGCGCGACGTTTTCCGGGTCGCTCTTGGCGTAGAATTCCTGCGCCCGCTTCACCGCCTTTTCGCGCACGGCATTGGCGTTCTTCTTGGGCGCGGCCTCGACCTGCTCGGCCGGCTGCATCACCTCGACCTTCAGCCGGCGCTTGACCTCGCCGCGATCGCCCTTGGCGAGCACCAGCGGCCAGGCGACGGCGCCGCCGCCCAGCACCAAAAGCAGCACGGCAACCGGCACCAGCGAGGTCGGCGCGAGCGAAGCGAGGAAGCGGATGATGTCTTCCATCTCAGAACCTGAAATTCGACATCTTGAACATGATGGCGTTGCCGAGCAGCAGCCAGATGATGGAGCCGCCCAGCATGTACCAGGTCTTCGGCACGTCCCAGACATCCTGGTAGAACTGCGGCATCAGCACCATGATGGCGGTGAACAGAAGCACCGGCACCGCGGTCAGGATGTAGGCCGACATGCGCCCTTCCGTCGAAATGGCGCGCACCTTGCGGCGCAGCTTGCCGCGGTCGCGGATCGTCGCTGACAGGCCGTCGAGGATCTCGCGCAGATTGCCGCCCGAACTGCTCTGGATCGACACCGCGGTAACGAACAGCGGCAGATCCTCATGCCCCACCCGGTCGAACAGATTGTTCAGTGCCGAGACCAGGTCGGAGCCATAGGTCACCTCGTCGGCGATGACGCCGAACTCGGTGCCGATCGGGTCGGCCATTTCGCGCGACACCATGGCGATGGCCACCGGCACCGGATGGCCGGCCTTCAGGCCGCGCGTGATCAGTTCCAGCGCCTCGGGCAGCTGCATCCCGAACCGTTTGTGACGGCGCTTGCGCCAGAAGCGCATGACCATCACGGGCAGCACCGGCAACAACACGACGAACAGGCCAAGGCCGAACAACGGCGGCAAGCCCTTCCAGATTGCCAGCAGCGCCAATGCCGCGGCCACACCCGAAGTGATCATCAGGAACTTCGGCAGCGGCGTTGTCATGCCGGACTGCGTGCGCAAGGCGCGGAAGCGGTCGAGGGAAAAGAACGAGCTGCTGCCGTCGATGCCGCGCTCCTTGCGCAGCTGGATCAGCACCTGCTCCTGGCTGATCTTGTTCTCGGCGAGCTTCATGCGGCGGTTGATCGCGGTACGTTTGTCGCTGCGCCCGGCATAGAGCAGGTAGCAGCCTTCGGCGATCATGATGCCGGTGAGCGCCGCCGCCGCGTAGACGACATAGACCGGGCTGAATCCCTCGAACACCGGCCTAGTCCTGCGGCCGGCCGGGTTCGAAATACCTGCCCGGAAATTCGATGCCCATATTGCGCAGGTCCTCGAGGAAGCGCGGACGGATGCCGGTCGCCTCGAAGTGACCGAGGATCCTGCCGTCCGCCTCCATGCCGGTGCGCACGAAGCGGAATATCTCCTGCATCTGGATGACGTCGCCTTCCATGCCGGTCACCTCGGCGACGCTGGTCACCTTGCGCTTGCCGTCGGAAAGGCGCGTCAGCTGGACGATGATGTCGATGGCACTTGAGATCTGGCTGCGGATCGACTGCACCGTCATCGGCATGCCGGTCATGCCGAGCATCTGTTCCAGGCGCGAGATGGCGTCGCGCGGCGTGTTGGCGTGGATGGTGGCCATCGAGCCTTCATGGCCGGTGTTCATCGCCTGCAGCATGTCGAAGGCTTCCTCGCCGCGGCACTCGCCGAGGATGACGCGGTCCGGACGCATGCGCAGCGCATTCTTGACCAGGTCGCGCTGCTTCAATTCGCCGTGGCCTTCGATGTTGGCCGGACGCGTTTCCATGCGCGCGACATGCGGCTGCTGCAATTGCAGCTCGGCCGCGTCCTCGATGGTGATCAAACGCTCATCCTCGGGGATGAACGCCGACAGCGCGTTGAGCATCGTCGTCTTGCCGGTGCCGGTGCCGCCGGAGATGATCGTGGTCTTGCGGGCATGCACCGCCGCCGCCAGCACCTCGGCCATGTTCTGGGTGATGGCGCCGAATTCGACAAGCTTGTGCAGGCCGAGCTTGTTCTTCGAGAACTTTCGGATCGACACCAGCGGCCCATCGACGCCGACCGGGCGGATCGCCGCGTTGAAGCGCGAGCCGTCGAGCATGCGGGCGTCGACCATCGGCTGCGATTCATCGACGCGCCGGCCGACAGCCGCGACGATTTTATTAATGATCCGAAGCAGATGCGCCTCATCCTTGAACGGGATGTGGACCTGCTGCAGCTTGCCGCGTTTTTCGACGAAGCAGTTCTGGTGGCCGTTGATCAGAATGTCGTTGATTTCAGGGTCCTTGAGCAGCGGCTCGAGCGGTCCGAGGCCGACCATCTCGTCGACGATGTCGTCGACAAGCGCGTCGAGCTCGGCGTTGTTGATCGCCATCCGCTCCTCGCGCGTCTTTTCCGACACGAATTCATAAACCTGGCGCCTCATCTCGTCCTTGGGCAGCCGCTCGAGCGCCACGAGGTTGATCTCTTCGAGCAGCATGCGATGGATACGCACGCGCGCATCGAGCACCTTGTTGGCGCTTTTTACAGGCTGGGCTTCAGGCTTCGGCGGCGCCGGCTTGCGGGTCGTCGGGATGACCACCGCATTGTGGACGACGGGTGTGGGTTCCGGCGCCCGCAGCGGACGCGCGTCGCGGCTCTGCAGGTTGGAAAAGCGGCTGTTCATCCTGCCTTCCTCTTCAGCAAGCCCTTGCCCAGGCCGAACAGCGACTTCGACTTGACCGCCGTCTGGACGGCCTCTTCCGGCAGGATGATCTTCTTCAGGTCGTTGACGACATTGGCGTTGGGGTCGATGGCGTGCAGCGGCACGCCGCGGTCGACGGCCTCGCGCACCAGCCGGTAGTTGTTGGAGATGCCGCCGACGAAATGCTCGCCCAATATGTCCTGGACATCGGCCTGCTTGATGCCGCTGTCGAACATCTTCTGCTCGAAGCGGTTGACGATGACGTTGGGCTTCACTTCCTTGCCGGCGGTCTCATAGACGGCCTGGATGAGACGCTGCGTGTGGCGCAGGCAAGGCACCGTCATCTCGGCGACGATATAGAGCTTGTTGGAACCGAGCAGCACCGTCTCGGTCCAGGGGAACCAGGTGCGCGGCATGTCGATGACGACATTGTCGAAATAGGCCGCCACGAGGTCGAGCATGCGCACCACCACATCGGTCTTGAACGAGCGCATGTCCGAAGGGCGCGTCGGCGCGGCAAGCACGCACAGCCCGCTCGCATGCTTGGACAGCATCACGTCGAGCAGTTGCCGGTCGAGGCGCTCCGGCTGGTTCTCGATTTCGGTGATGTCGAAGCGCGGTTCGAGATCGAGATATTCGGCGCAGGCGCCCTGCTGGAAATTGAGGTCGACCACGCACGTCGAGGCGCCGCGCGTCACCGAGTGATGCAGTTGGAAGGCTGTCTGCAGGGCAAGCGTCGTGGTGCCGACGCCGCCAGCCGCCGGCATGAACGTATAGATATGCGATTCTGTGTTCTCCTCCCGTCCCGGCCCTTGCAGCGCGCGGATCACGGAACGCACGAGGTCGGCCGTGGTGATCGGCTTGACCAGGAAATCGGCGACCTTGAGCTGCACCAGGATGCGTACCGCCGCCGCGTTGAATTCCTGGGTCACGACGACCACCGGAACGCTGCCTTCCAGCCGCCGCATGACGCGCTGCAGCGACTCGATCTCTTCGAGCTTCGCCGCATCCATGTCGACGATGACGGTGCCGAAATCCGCCTCGAGGACCTCGCCGCGCAGTTCGTTGACGCTCTTTTCCAGCGTCAGGAGCTCGATGATCTCGGAAGCCGCGAAAGCCGTCCGCGTGTCCTGCAGGAACGCCCTGTCCGTCGAAACAAGCAGGATCTTCTTGGTCTTGGTGCCAGATGCCATCGTCGTCAGCCGATCAGTTCGATGTCGTTGATGCGGATGTCGGCGGCGGCGCCGACCCGGAGCCGGCCTTGGCACCAACGGCGGCGCTCTCCTGACCCGGGCGCTGGGCCGGCACCAGCAGCCTGGTGTTCTGGACGCCGTATTTCCAGGGATCGACCATCTGCATGGCGGTGTTGGACGCCTGCGCGTTGCCAGCCGCCAGCGTCACCCCTTCGGTCCGTGTATAGTCGTCGCTGGTGCAGCCGCTGACGAAGCCGGCCACGAGCAGAGCGATGCAAAGCGGTGCACGCATGGCTTTAGTCCTTTGGCAGGTCGAGGAAATGGCCGGATATGGTGGCGGCCACGGGGCGGGCGGTGCTGCCGTCGGCCAGTGCCACCGGACGCTTCGGCGCCGAGGCGTCGACTTCCTCACTGTTGTTGAGGAAATAGTCGGCGGAACTTGGCGGCTGCGTGCCATCGGTCGGTTCGACCATCTTCTTCGACGGATCGACCGGCTTGACCAGGTAAGGGGTGACGATGATCACCAGGTCGGTCTCGCGCCGCTGATAGGATTTCGAGGAAAACAGCGGACCGAGCACCGGCAGCTTGCCTATCCCCGGCACCCGCGACGTCGTGATGTCGTTCTGCGACTGCAGCAGGCCGGCGATCATGAAGCTCTGGCCGTTCTTCAGGTCGACCGATGTCCTGGCGCGGCGCACGATGAAGGCCGGGATGGAAATGCCGCTGCTGACCTGGATCGAGGCGGACGGGTCGATCGACGAGACTTCCGGCGCGATGTCGAGGCTGACCAGCCCGTCCTTCAGCACCGTCGGCGTGAAATCGAGGCCGACGCCGTACTTCTTGTAGGTGACGCTGATCTTGCCGTTGTCTTCGGAAACCGGGATCGGGAACTCGCCGCCGGCGAGGAAGCTCGCCGTTTGGCCCGAGCGCGCAATCAGGTTCGGCTCGGCAAGCCGCCGTGCCAGACCGCGTTCTTCCAGCGCCTTGATGGCGATGTCGATCGAAACGCCGTTCGACAGCAGGCTGCCGATGATCTCACCGGTTCCGGCCCCCGTCAGGCTCCCCCCGTCCGGGTTCAGCACAACTTTGCGGTTGCCGATGCCATAGGCGAAATTGGCAGCGTATTTGGCGCCGAGATCCTGACCGGCCTGGCGGTTGATTTCGACGAAGCGGACGTTGAGCTGCACCTGCTGCGACGACGAGATGTTGACCGAGTTGATCACTTCCTCGTTGCCGGAAAAGCGCGATGCGATCTTGCTGGCCTTGTCGGCGGCGACCGCATCGTCTGCCTCGCCCGACAGCACGACGCGGCCGTTTGCCGAACCGACCTTGATCTTGGCGTCGGGCACGCTGGCGCGGATGGTGCTTGCCAGTTGGTCGGTGTCCAGCGTCACCTCGATGTCGATGGTGCCGACAAGCTGCTTGTTCTGGTCGAACAGGGCGATACCCGTGGTGCCCAGATTGTTGCCGAGCACGTAGAAGGACTTGTCGGTCAGCGGGTTGACGTTGGCGATCTCCGGATCGCCGATGACGATCTGGTAGAAGGCGGCGCTCGTCATGATCGTCTTCGGCTTGCCCTTGGCGACCTTAATCGAGGCGTTCTTGTTCGCCGAGACGTAGACGACGTCGTTGTCCGCCTTCGCCGACGCGGTAACGCCGAGCATTGCAACCGCCAGCGCGATCACGCCAAGAAGGCGCCATCCTCCGGTCGTCCGAAATGTATGAAGCCCGAACATCTTGCCCTGTCCCCGCCGGTCCCCACCGGCTATTGCTGCAGTTCCTGCGGCGGTTCCCGTGAAGGAACCTTGTATTCCTCGACCTTTTCACCGCGCGTCACGATCACCGTCTTGAATTTCGGCCCCTCCGGCTCCTTCGTCACCGCATTGACGAGCGAGGCGGCGCTCGCCTCAGCGCTTGCGGCAACCGAACCGCCGAAGGACGAAATGGTGGTCAGCCCGCTCTTGCTGGCGCTGGCATCGGCTGCGGAGCGCAGCGACAGCGACAGGGTGCCGACGGTGCGGGCAAGCGCCACTTTCTGCGCGCCTTCGTTGGTCACCTCGAGGGTCACGGAATTGGCGACCTGCGGCTCGGTCTTGCGCTCGTCCGCGCCCTGCCCGACCGAAAGCACCTTGGCGTCGGAGACGACGATCTCGGACGTGACCGTCGAGCCGGCCGCGCCCTGCGCATTCTTCGAGACTTCCTGGATCTCTCCCGCGTCACGCGTCAGCACGACGTCGACCCGGTCTCCCGGCGTGACGAAGCCGCCGACGCCGGCGATCTCATCGGTGCGGATGGTGACGGCCCGCATTCCAGGCGACAGCATGTTGGAAAGGGTGGCGCGACCGTTCGGTCCCGACAATTTGGTCAGCAGCACCGGTTCGTTGACCTCGATCGGCGACAGCACGACCCGGCTGCCGTCGGCCAGCAGCTTGTCGATCGTCGGGAAGGCGCCTTGCGGCAGCGAATCCTGCGGCCACGGGATCTCGGCCAGTTGCGCTCGTCCGAGCTCCATGCCGTAGCGCAGCGGCGCTTGAGCCACGACGATGGTCTTGAACTCGACCTTAGGCTGCTGCGGCGCTTCGACCGTGACGACCTTGACCTCGGGCTGAGCCTTTGCCTGGCTCTTGACCCAGAAGTCCGCCGCAAAGATCGAGATCGCGCCGAAGACGGCTGCGATACCGATCATGGTTATGGCTCTGCCCCGCACGATGAAATCCCTGACGCCCGTGGTCTTTTGTTGGTTGGGCCTCACGCTAGGCATTAATGTTAAAGAATAAGGAACGCCGCGCCGCGCGGACCGCCCTATTTCGGCCGGCTTGGTTATCGAATGGTTTTAGAATAAGAGACAGTTTGATCCCTGAACGGAACAGGAACTCGTTCGCCCGCCAAAAGCGTGGCAGTATCGAGACGTGATTCGCATTACCGGACGCTAGGCCCAGCATGGACGACAGCAACGACCTCTTCGGCAAGATGGAAAAGCCTGCACAGCCGGTGCGCGCGCCCTCGCGCCCCGCCGATCCGCTCGTGCAGGCAGCGAAGCGTTCGACCGCCGTCCGCGACGGCAGCGAAGGCTACAGCGCCGCCGACATCGAGGTGCTGGAGGGGCTAGAGCCGGTGCGCCGGCGTCCAGGCATGTATATCGGCGGCACCGACGACAAGGCGATGCATCACCTGTTCGCCGAGGTCATCGACAATTCGATGGACGAGGCGGTGGCCGGCCATGCCACCTTCATCGACGTCGAACTCTCCGCCGACGGCTTCCTGACCGTCACCGACAATGGCCGCGGCATTCCGGTCGATCCGCATCCGAAATTCAAGAAGCCGGCGCTCGAAGTCATCATGACGACGCTGCATTCGGGCGGCAAGTTCGACTCCAAGGTCTATGAGACCTCCGGCGGCCTGCACGGCGTCGGCGTCTCCGTCGTGAACGCGCTGTCCGACCACCTCGAGGTCGAGGTCGCGCGCGGCCGCCAGCTCTACCGCCAGCGTTTTTCCCGCGGCGTTCCGGTGAGCGGTCTCGAGCATCTCGGCGAAGTCCACAACCGCCGCGGCACCAGGACGCGCTTCCACCCCGACGAGCAGATCTTCGGCAAGGGTGCGGCCTTCGAGCCGGCGCGCCTTTACCGCATGACGCGTTCGAAGGCCTATCTGTTCGGCGGCGTCGAGATCCGCTGGACCTGCGATCCGTCGCTGATCAAGGAAAAGGACCAGACGCCGGCCAAGGCCGAGTTCCATTTTCCTGGCGGCCTCAAGGACTATCTCAAGGCGACGCTGGGCGACGAGTTCCAGGTCACGCGCGAGGTTTTCGCCGGAAAGAGCGACAAGCAGGGCGGCCACGGTTCCCTGGAATGGGCCGTGACCTGGTTCGGCGGCGACGGGTTCCTCAATTCTTACTGCAACACCATCCCGACCCCCGAAGGCGGCACGCATGAGGCCGGCTTCCGCAACGTGCTGGCGCGCGGGCTGCGCGCCTACGCCGACCTGATCGGCAACAAGCGCGCCTCGATC
The DNA here is from genome assembly GCF_019091085.1 of Mesorhizobium sp. GbtcB19. GTDB lineage: Bacteria > Pseudomonadota > Alphaproteobacteria > Rhizobiales > Rhizobiaceae > Mesorhizobium. The sequence continues at coordinate 63,812 of NZ_JAGXJY010000001.1, forward strand.
ATCACCACCGAGGACGTGATGATCTCGGCCGCCGGCATGCTGTCGGTGTTCATCCGCGAACCGGAGTTCGTCGGCCAGACCAAGGACAGGCTGGCGACCATCGAGGCGATGCGCATCGTCGAAAACGCCATCCGCGATCCATTCGATCACTGGCTGGCCGACAATCCGCAGGAAGCCTCGAAGCTCTTGGAGTGGGTGATCGCGCGCGCCGACGAGCGCGTGCGCCGCCGCCAGGAAAAGGAAGTCTCGCGCAAGAGCGCGGTGCGCAAGCTGCGCCTTCCGGGCAAGCTGGCGGATTGCACGCAGAACGCCGCCGCGGGCGCCGAGATCTTCATCGTCGAGGGCGACTCGGCCGGCGGCTCGGCCAAGCAGGCGCGCGACCGCGCCAGCCAGGCGGTGCTGCCGCTGCGCGGCAAGATCCTCAACGTCGCCAGCGCCGGCAACGACAAACTTGCCGCCAACCAGCAAATCTCCGACCTGATCCAGGCGCTCGGCTGCGGCACGCGCTCGAAATACCGCGACGAAGACCTGCGCTACGATCGTGTGATCATCATGACCGACGCCGACGTCGACGGCGCGCATATCGCTTCGCTGTTGATCACCTTCTTCTACCAGGAGATGCCCAACCTGATCCGCGGCGGCCATCTCTACATGGCCGTGCCGCCGCTCTATTCGATCCGGCAGGGCGGCAAGGTCGGCTACGCCCGCGACGACGCTCACAAGGACGAGTTGCTGCGCACCGAATTCACCGGGCGCGGCAAGGTCGAGATCGGCCGCTTCAAGGGCCTGGGCGAGATGATGGCCTCGCAGCTCAAGGAGACGACGATGGATCCGAAGAAGCGCACGCTTCTCAGGGTCGACGTGATCGATGCCGAGCAGTCCACCAAGGATGCCGTCGACGCGCTGATGGGCACCAAGCCCGAGGCCCGCTTCCGCTTCATCCAGGAGCGCGCCGAATTCGCCGAGACGGACGTGCTGGATATCTGAACGCGGACTGGTCCATAACAGGCTCCGGTACGGAGACGATTGTGACCTGGACGCGTCTGAAAGAGCTTGTCGAGACCCCGCTCAGCGGTCTGACGCGGCCGACCCGTTCCGACTGGATCTTTGCGCTCCGCACGGTTTCGGCCGGGCTGATCGCGCTGCTCGTCGCCTACGCGCTGAAACTCGACCATCCGCAATGGGCGATGATGACGGTGTTCATCGTCGCGCAGCCGGTGGCCGGCATGGTGCTGGCAAAGGGTTTTTACCGGCTGATCGGCACGTTGGCGGGTGGCCTTGCCGCGGTCGGCATCACATTGGTTTTCTGCACCAATCCCTGGCTCTTGGTCACAATCCTGGCCTTGTGGATCGGCGTCTGCACGCTCGTCTCATCACTGCTGCGCAACCCGGAAGCCTACGGCGCCGCCCTTGCCGGCTATACGGCGATGATCATCGCCCTGCCGGCGCTCGGACAGCCGCATATCGTCGTCGACTTGGCGATCGCGCGTTGCGCCGAGATTGTGCTTGGCATCGTCTGCGCCGGCGTCACCAGCCGGCTGATCCTGCCGAAGCTCGCGGCCGACGCCATCATTTCGAGGCTGAAGCGCAGCATCCTCGACCTCGCCGAATATGCGTCGGGCGCCTTTTCCGGCGGCGATCCGGCAAATCTTGCCGCGCTGCAGCGCAAGCTGATCAGCGACGCCCAGACGCTCGCCGAGATGCGCACTTATGCGCGGCTTGAAGCGCCGAGCTTCGCCACCCGCGCCCATCCGGTGCGGCGCACGATCGGTCAGCTTCTGTGGGCGCTCTCGGCGGCACGCGCGCTGCACAGCCATCGCGCGCCGAAGAATGCGGCGCTGATCCCGATGCGCCGGGATCTGAAAAATTTCGTCGGCGAACTGGCGGCGACACCTGGCGCGCTCGACGACACGGGCCCCTGGGTCGCCCGGCTCGACGCGATCGCGGGCAAGGCCAGGGAGATGCCCGAGTTGCCCGACGCTACTGGCCCCAACGCTACCGGTGAAGACAAGGTCGGCACCATCACCCGACTGACCATTGCCGGCGATTTCGCAGAGGCGCTGAAGCAAGTCATGCGTGGGCTGGACGCGCTGCGCTCGCCCGTTTCCCGCAAATCGAGCGAGCGCGGCCAGCCGGCGCTGGTCGTCCACCGCGATTACCAGGCCGCGTGGCGCAATGCCGTGCGCGCCGCGCTGGCCACCTTGCTGGTGGCGATCTTCTGGTTGACGACCAAATGGTCGGAAGCGGCCGGCACCGTCATCCTCGTCGCCGTCGTCTCCAGTCTGTTCGCGGCGCGCCCCGACCCCGTGCAGTCCGCCTGGGGTTTCTTCACCGGCACGCTGATCGCGCTGCCCTTCGCGTTCCTCGTCGGCCAGGTCGCGCTGCCGGCGCTGCCCGGCTTCGGCTGGTTCACGCTCTTCGTCGTGCCGATCCTGGTGCCGGCGGCGCTCGGCATGGCCAATCCGCGCCATGTCGGCGTCGCCACCGCTTTCGCCATCAACTTCCTCGCCTTCCTCAGCCCGCATCAGCAGATGATCTACGATCCCGGACCGTTCTTCGCCGGATCGGCCTCGATCCTGGTCGGCATCCTGATCGCCATCGGCGTCTTCATCGTCGTGCTGCCCGCCGATCCCTGGGTCACTGTCGAGCGCATCTCGCAGGCGATGCGCGAGGACCTGGCGCGGCTTTGCCTGCATGAGCGCATTCCCCGGCGCTCGGCCTTCGAAAGCCTCGCTTATGACCGGATCAACCAGCTTATGCCGCAGGTGCAGCAGACGGGCCGCAAGGGCGACCCCATCCTTGGCGGCAGCATCGCAGCGGTCACCGTTGGATTGGAGGTGCTCAGGCTACGCCACGCGCAGCTGAACTCCGCCGTGCCGCATGAAACGGTCGAGTCCATCGGCAATTTCCTGCGCGGCCTGGCCCGCGAATTGCTGTTTAGGCGACCTGGCGAGCCGCAGACCGCGACCATCTCGGTGGCGCGTCAATATGCGGCCAGCATCGCCAAACGCAGCGACCGGCTCGAAATGCTGCAGATCGCCGCCTCGCTGCGCATCATCGCCGCGGCGATGGAAGATTATCCGGATTTCTTTGCAAAGGGTCGCACTTAGAAACAGCTCAAGGCATGTCGAGGTTCAGGCCCGTGCCGTATCCAGGATCGTTCCTTGTTAGACCAGACGCCACTTTGTAGGGTGGACACATGGCACTCAAACGGATGGACAACATAGGAATCGTCGTCGATGATCTCGGTGCGACGATTGATTTCTTTCTTGAGCTCGGCCTCGAACTCGAAGGGCGAGCCACGATCGAAGGAGAATGGGCCGGACGCGTCACTGGACTGGGCGATCAGCACGTCGAGATTGCCATGATGCGCATGCCGGACGGCCACGGCCGGCTCGAACTGTCCCGTTTCATCAGGCCGCCTGTCGTCGCGGATCACCGCACCGCCCCGGTGAACGCTCTGGGCTACCTCCGTGTCATGTTCGCCGTGGACGATATCGACGGGACACTTGAGAGGCTCCGCAAGCGTGGCGCCGAACTCGTCGGCGAAGTCGTTCAGTACAAGGACGCGTATCGGCTCTGCTACATCCGCGGGCCCGAAGGGCTTCTCATCGGACTCGCCCAGGAGCTCGGTTGAGACCTGACGCGTGGATTAGGCGGCAGCAATCGCCAGCGCATGCCCGCGCGCGTTTTCGCGCAAGGCGTCGAGATGGATCGACTTGACCAGCCCGGCAAGATCGCCCTCGGCGGATTGGCCGCCGAGTTCCTTCAGCATCAGCCAGCTCACTTCCTGCACGCCGGCGACACGCCGGCCATTGGCGACCTCGCGCCAGATCTTGAGCGCGCGCAGGATGATGGCGTGCGTGGCCGGCGCAAGTCCGGCGCTGCGGAACAGCGCCTGCAGCGCCACGTCGTGCCCGCCGGCCAGAAGTGCCGTCACCCGCTGCTCGGACTGTCGGGCGAGCGCCACCAATGTCGAGCCGAAGAAGTCGACCTTGCCATGCGCGATGGTGCGGATGATGAAGCCGGCGGTGAGGTCGCCGCGCAGTCTCAGATGCTCGATCAGCGCGGCATGCTCTTCCATGCGCGTGCCTTCGATCAGCGTCACCGAGGCCTTCACGCAGGCGTCGCGCATCACGCGATCGGCGCGCGCGGCGCCCATCATGGCCAGCACCAGCGGCGACCCTTTCAGGCTCTCGCCGAGCTTGACCAGCAGCATGTGCCGGCAGTCGGCCGGCAGGCGCCGGTCGGCAATCAGCGCCTCGCGCACCAGCGGCAGATGGCCATGCCGCTCGGCCATGCGGCGGAAGCTCAGCGAAGCGATCTCGGCGCCGCTGTTGCCGACCAGCGTGGCACAGGCTTCCGGCTCGCCGATCTCGGCGATCGCCGCCGCCAGCGACATCGAGACGACCGGGCGGTTGGCGATCAGCTTCTGTGTCGCCTTCTGGCCGCAGGCGACACGCTCGACGAGATCGGCATCGGTAAGCAGTGGCGAACGCGCCAGCACCAGCGCCGCCACTTCCGGCTGGTCGGAGGCCAGGGCGCTGATCACCTGCGGCGGCGCGTGATGGCTCATCGACAGCGCTTCCGCGAGCGCCTGGCGCACCTTGGAGGAAGCATCGTCCAAAAGCAGCGTCAGCGCCGCCTCGGCGGCGCAGCGATCCTCGAACGGCAGATCGGAATTGATATAGGCGCGCGCCAGCGCGCTCGCGGCCGCGGCGCGCTCGGAAACCCTTGCCGTATCAATCCATTTTAGAAAGTGCGAAACAACCATACCAACCAGCTACGCCCTTGCCGGAATGGTCCCGGCCCCGTTGTGAACGGTAGGCCGGAAATGGTTTACGAACGGTTCACCATGTTTCTTAACCGGCTTGATGGCGCCGCGACCAACGCCTATCAAACAGGGACATTTGCAGGAGATCGACCATGGCCGGGCTTTATCTGGAAGAGTTTGTCGTCGGCCATGTCTTTCGCCACACGCTGCGCAAGACCGTGACCGAAAGCGACAACATGCTGTTTTCGGTGATGACGCTGAACCCGCAGCCTCTGCACATCGATTTCGACTTCGCCGCGAAAACCGAATGGGGCAAGCCGCTGGTCAACTCGCTGTTCACGCTCGGCCTGATGATCGGCATTTCGGTGAACGACATCACCGTCGGCACCACCGTCGCCAATCTCGGCATGAAGGAAACGATCTTCCCGCATCCGGTCTTTCACGGCGACACCATCCGGGTCGAGACGACGGTGGTCTCCGTGCGCGAGTCCAAATCGAAACACGATCGCGGCATCGTCGAGTTCGAGCACCGCGCCTACAATCAAAACGACGTTCTTGTCGCCAAATGCACCAGGCAGGCGATGATGCTGAAGAAGGTTTCCTGATGCGCTCGCTGCTGTTCGTGCCCGGCGATTCCGAGCGGAAGCTGGAAAAGGGATTTGCGGCCGGCGCCGACGTGGTCATCGTCGATCTCGAAGATTCCGTCGCCGCCGCCAACAAGGTTGCGGCGCGTGCGACCGCGGCCGATTTCATATCGAGCCGAAGCCGCCGGACGGGTTCGGTCATCTATGTGCGGGTCAACGACCTTTCCACCGGCTTGACCGACGACGATCTAGCCGCACTTGTCCCGGTGAAGCCCGACGGCATCATGCTGCCGAAGTCGAACAGCGGGCAGGACGTCCAGCAACTGGCGGCGAAGCTTCGGGTGCATGAAGCCGAAAGCGGGCTGCCGGACGGCGGCGTGAAAATCCTGCCGATCATCACCGAAACGGCGGCGGGCGTGCTGGCGGCGGCAAGCTATGCCGGAGCAAGCGCAAGGCTCACCGGCCTCACCTGGGGTGCTGAGGATTTGTCGGCGGCGATCGGCGCGCGCGCGGCCCGCGACGGGAACGGCCGCTACACCGACGTGTTTCGCCTGGCGCGTGCCATGACCATTCTGGCGGCCGGCGCGGCCGAAGTCGCCGCCATCGACACCGTCTTTCCCGATTTCCGCGACATGGCCGGTTTCGAAGCCGAGTGCAGAGAGGCTGAGCGGGACGGCTTCACCGGCAAGATGGCAATCCATCCGGCGCAGGTGCCGGTCATCAACGCCGCTTTCTCGCCATCCGCCGAAGCCGTCGAGCGATCGCAGGCGATCGTCGATGCCTTCGCGGCGGCGGGAAACCCGGGTGTCGTCGGCATCGGCGGCAAGATGTACGACCGGCCGCATCTGCGGCTGGCCGAGCGCCTGCTCGCCCGCGCCAAGGCGGCCAAGGCTCCTGCCTGAGCCGCTACCAGACCATCGGGATCAGTTTGTAACGGACGCGCGCGGCGTAATCGTCATAGCCGCGCAGGCCGGTCCTCAAGGTCTTTTCCTCGATGAAGGTGCGGATGGCGAGCAGCACGATGAAGGCGAGGACCGACGCCAGTCCCCACCAGGAGCCAAGCAGCAGCGCCGTGCCGGCGAAATAGAGTATGGCGCCGGCATACATGGGGTGGCGGACATAACCGTATGGACCGGTGGTGATCACCTTCTGGCCACGCTCGTCCTGGATCTTCACGACAGGCGCCGCGAAGCTGTTTTCCAGCATCGTGAGATAGCAAATCCAGATGCCGACGAGCAGGACCAGCATGCCGATCGCCTGCACCCAGACGGGAGCTGCCGACCAGCCGAAACGGAAGTCGAGCCCCATCAGCACCAGCCAGGCGAAGATGCTGAGCAGCAATATGCTCAGCACGATCTTGTCGGCCGCTGTCTGGGTCTTCTGGATCGGCGGGCGGAGGCGTTCATTCATCAGGCCTGGATCGCGCCGGGCCAGTGCCACGCCCATGGTAAGGCTCAGTCCGACCATCACGACTATGTACACCCAGGCTCCGCTCCACCGCAGCGTGCCGGCCGACAGAAACATCAGCGCGCCCATGACGCCGAACCATATGAATGTCTGGAAAACCAATCTCGATATCATGACCAACCTTCCGTGCCGTCCCTATTGGCCGAATCCGACCAGTGGTCTATTATACCGACCGACGGTCTATTCTCAAGCGCAATCGCATCGGCCTCTGGACGAGAACGGCCGCCATATGCACAAGGTTTCGCCATGCCCCGCATCATCAAGCATCCGGAACTCAGGCGCGAGGAACTGCTGGACCATGCCCAGGCGCTGTTCCTGACGCATGGCTACGACAGAGCGAGCCTCAATGATGTCATCGCGGCGGCCGGCATCTCGAAAGGCGCCTTCTATCACTACTTCCCTTCCAAGGAGGCCCTTCTGGAGGCACTGGCCGAGCGCTTCGCCAGGCAGGCGCTGGCCGGCGTTCAGGATGTGTTCGCCGATCCGGCGCTCGATCCGCTTGGACGCCTCAACGCCCTGCTCGCGAAATCACGGCAGGCCAAGGTCGAGACCGCGGCGGAAGCCTGGGCGCTGTTCGAGACAATGTTCCGGCCGGAAAACCTGGTGCTGTTCCACCGCATCAACCTGGCGGCAAGCGCGGCCTTTTCGCCCTTACTGGTCGCAATCATCAAGCAAGGCGTGGCGGACGGAACATTCCGCACCTTCGATCCGGAAGGCGTCGCCGACATCGTCATGCAGTTCGGCATGGCCACGCATGACGTTGTCGCCAAGGCCATTGTCGGCGGCAGCGAGTTGGATATGGACATGGCCATAGAAGCCCTGGAGAGGCGCGTCAGGCTCTACGAGATCGCGCTCGACCGCATTCTGGGGCTTGCCGACGGCAGCATCCGGATCGGCGAGCCCGGTTATGTGCGCGCCGTCATGACGGCACGGCGCTCTAATCCCGCCCCCAGCGCGGCCGCCGCATCGAAAAGATCTCGTTGACGCTGGCGTAGTCCATATAGCCGAGACGGCCGACATTGCCGGCTTTGACGATGTCGAAAAGGCCGCCCCTGAGAAAGTCGTCGTCGATATGCACGCCGACGACCTCGCCGGCCACGACGACAGCGCCGGTCTCGCTGCCGTCCAGTGCCCGCGGGCGCAGGATTTCCGTCACCTTGCACTCCAGAGCCGCGGGTGCCTCGGCCACACGCGGCGGCGCAACCAGGCGCGACGGCGCCATGGTGAGACCGGCGTAGCCGAATTCGCTGACGCCGCGCGGCGCGTCGACCGCGGTACGGTTCATCTTTTCCGCCAGCTCGCGGCTGACGAGATTGGCGACGAACTCGCCCGTTTGCGCTGCGATCGCGGCAGTGTCCTTCTCGCCTTCCGATGAAAACCAGACGATGAAGGGGCGTGTCGAAAGCGCGTTGAAGAAAGAATAGGGAGCGAGGTTTACCTTGCCCTCCCCATCGATGGTCGAGATCCAGCCGATTGGCCGCGGCGCCACGATAGCCTTCGACGGATCATGCGGCAGGCCATGCCCCTTGGACGGCTCGTAGAACACGGCTATCCGACCCAGGGACCTGCATAGTCGGCATAGAGCTTCGCCGGATCGGGCCTCGGCCGCTCTGGCGCTGGGCCCTGGTAGGAGCCGATATGGACGAAGCCGACGACGCGCTCCTGTGGCGAAAGCCCCAGGACCGCCCTGCCCTCCGGAACGTCGGAATACCAGTTGCTGATCATGTTGGTGCCATAGCCCAGCGCGTTGGCCGCGATCATCAGGTTCATGGCCGCCATGCCGCCCGACAGGAACATCTCCCATTGCGGGATCTTCGGGCTCTCCCTCGGCACCGACACGACGCCGATCACCAGCGGCGCGCGCGAGAAGCGCGCCAGTTCCTGGTTGCGCCGGCCTTCCGGCAGCGGTCCCTCGCGCTGTTCGGCTAGTGCCGCCAGCTTCTTGCCGATCTCGATACGCGCCTCGCCGCGATAAAGGATGAAACGCCAGGGTTCGAGCCTGCCATGGTCGGGAACGCGCGAGGCCGCCGCGATCATCGTCGCGATTTCGGCATCGCCCGGCGCCGGCTCCTTGAGGTCGGGGATCGGCGCGGAATTGCGGGTAAGCAGGAAGTCGATGATTGGCGACGCCATGGGCGCAAGTCTCCTAGCATTCAATTTTGAGCTGAAGCACGCCATCGGGAGGTCGGGCGGCTTGGGCGGGTAGCGCATTGCGCCGGATAAAGAGCCGCCGGCGCAAGGCCTCGAACTCTTAAGCCTTGAAATTGCCACCGGCTTGGGCTTCAACGCAAGGCATGTTTGAGGGGACACTGCGCCTTTTCGTGATCGCACTCGTCGCTGCGTTGTTCGCGGTGCCGGTTTCCTTCGCGCTGGCCCAGAACGCCAACGATGTCGGCGACCTCAAGCTTCCAGGCATTTCGAGTTACGCGACGCCGAAGACCGGAGCGCCGTTGGCGCTTGGCAATGGCGGCGCCATCACCCTGTCGGCCCAGCTGACCGACAAGGGCGCCGACATTACCCGCGGCATTGTCTGGCGGGTGTTCAAGCCTCAGCCGGCCAGCGACGGCAAGCTTCCGATGGTGGCGTCCGCCCATGGCGGCACGGCGGTCTTCCAGCTCGACCCCGGCAGCTATCTCGTCCACGCCTCCTATGGACGCGCCGGCGCCACCAAGCGCATCACCGTCGGCAAGGACGCCAGGCGCGAAAGCCTGGTGCTCGACGCCGGTGGCCTCAAGCTCGACGCGGTGACATCGGGCGGCGCGCCGATCCAGTCGAAGAAACTGCGCTTCTCGATCTATGAAGACCATGCCGCTACCAATGGCGACCGCGCGCTGATCGCCCCCGACGTCGCGCCGAACACGGTGGTTCGGTTGAACGCCGGCACCTATCATGTCGTCTCGACCTATGGCGCGGTCAACGCCGTGATCCGCTCCGACATCCGCGTCGAGGCCGGCAAGCTGACGGAGGCGACCGTCGAGCACCGCGCCGCCGAGATGACGATGAAGCTGGTGCGCGAGCCCGGCGGCGAAGCCATCGCCGACACCTCCTGGTCGCTGCTCAACGAGAGCGGCGATCCGATCAAGGAAGCGGTCGGCGCCTTCGCCTCGATGGTGCTGGCCGAAGGCCAGTACACCATCATCGCCAAGAACCGCGACCGAATCTATCAGAAGGATTTCACGGTCGTCGCCGGCCAGAATCAGGAAATCGAGGTCGTGGCCAACGAATCCTCGGCCATCGATCCCGAGGAAGGCGCGGACTAGAACGCTTTAGCGTCAGGCCGCCTTGCGCATCCGCTTCGGCAGGAAGGGCACGCGGCCACGCTGCGCCCTCGGCGTCGCAAGGTCGAACACCGAGCGGTAGAGGCGGTCGAGCAACGCCTTGCGGTCGCGCAGCGGTTCGAGTTCGCTCCATGTCAGCACGTCGCCGATACGCACCTCGATCGCCTTGCCCGACAGGCGGGCGAACTCGCGGATGAGCAAGGAAAGGCGCAGCGTCAGCGACGTCCTGCCGATGAATTTGGCCACGCGGTTGTCGCGCTCGGCCATGTTCATCGGGCCGCTGACGAGGTGAAACAGTCGGCCATTCTGACCGGAAAAGTGCATCGGGATGACAGAGGCCTTGGCCTCCTGCACCAGCTTGGCCGGAAACATCTTCCATGGCAGGTCGATGGCACGACCAAAGACCTTGGGCGCGGTGGCGACACCGCCAGCGGGGAAGATCACTATGGTGACTCCTTCCTTCAACAGCCGCACCGCTTCGTGGCGCACCGCCATGTTGTTCTTCAGCGCTTCCTTCGTCTCGGAAAAATCGACTGGCAGCGAATAGGGCTCCATCTCGCGGATCCTGAGCAGGTCCTTATGGATCATCACCCGGAACGGGCGGCCCAGTTGCTCGACAAGCGACAGCACCGCGATGCCGTCGCCGATGCCGAAGGGATGGTTCGCCACGATGACCAGCGGCGTCTCCGGCAGCGCTGCCGGCGGCCACTGGACGGCGTTGCGGACCTTGACGTCGATCAGGTCCAGCATGCGGGTGAACACGCGATCCCGGGTTGGCACCACCTGGCTGCGCCAGAAGTCATAGAGCACCGCGAAGCGGTCGCGGCCCGACAAGCCCTCGACGGAATGGATGAACCAGCGCGTCAGCACCGGCTGATCCGCGTTGGCATAGGAGAGCTCGGGAAAACGTCTTTCCCGAAGTTTCAGCTTGAGCATGGCGGCTGGTTACAGAACTGGCGTGACAGGCGTGTGAAAATGGCGGTGGACGCACCACCGCCATTCAGTTCGTAAGTCAGGCGGCGCGACGCTTGCGGTCAGGCGAGACCGCCTCGTCGGAAAGCTGCTTCACCGCATCCTCGAGCTTCAGCGATTCCTGGTCGCGGGAGCCCAGCCGGCGGATATTGACGGTTTCCTCTTCCGCCTCGCGCTTGCCGCAGACAAGGATGACCGGAACCTTGGCCAGGGAATGCTCGCGCACCTTGTAGTTGATCTTCTCGTTACGAAGATCGGCTTCGGCCAGCAGCCCCGCAGCCTTCAGCCGCTCGACCACCTTCGTCGCGTAATCGTCGGCATCCGAAGTGATGGTCGCCACCACCACCTGCAGCGGCGCGAACCACAGCGGGAAATGACCCGAATAGTTCTCGATCAGGATGCCGAGGAAGCGTTCCATCGAGCCGCACACGGCGCGATGCACCATGACCGGCTGCTTCTTTTCCGAATCCGAGCCGATATAGAAGGCGCCGAAGCGTTCCGGCAGGTTGAAGTCGACCTGCGTGGTGCCGCATTGCCATTCGCGTCCGATGGCGTCCTTCAGCACATATTCGAATTTCGGTCCGTAGAAGGCGCCCTCACCCGGATTGATCGAGGTCTTGATGCGGTTGCCGGAGCGCGCGCGGATCGTCTCCAGCACATTGCTCATGATCGCCTCGGCATGGTCCCAGGCCTCGTCGGTGCCGACGCGCTTGTCCGGCCGCGTCGACAGCTTCACGCTGACCTCTTCGAAGCCGAAATCGGCATAGGTCGACAGGATCAGATCGTTGATGCGCAGGCATTCGGCGGCGAGCTGCTCCTCGGTGCAGAAGATATGCGCGTCATCCTGCGTGAAGCCGCGCACCCGCATCAGCCCGTGCAGCGCGCCGGACGGCTCATAGCGATGCACATTGCCGAACTCCGCAAGTTTCACGGGCAGTTCGCGGTAAGACTTCAACCCATGCTTGAAGATCTGTACGTGACCGGGACAGTTCATCGGTTTCAGCGCGAAGACGCGGTCGTCGTCGGTGTCGTCGCCGGCGACCGTGACCTTGAACATCGCGTCGCGATACCAGCCCCAGTGTCCCGACGTCTCCCACAGGCTCTTGTCCAGAACCTGCGGCGCGTTGACTTCCTGGTAGCCGTGCTCGTCGAGGCGGCGACGCATGTAGTTGATCAGGTTCTGCACCATCTTCCAGCCCTTGGCGTGCCAGAAGACCACACCCGGGCCCTCTTCCTGGAAATGGAACAGGTCCATCTCGCGGCCGAGCTTGCGGTGATCGCGCTTTTCGGCTTCCTCCAGCAGCGTCTGGTAGGCATCGAGCTGCGCCTGGTCGGCAAAGGCGGTGCCATAGATGCGCGTCAGCATCGGATTGTTCGAGTCACCGCGCCAATAGGCGCCCGCCACCTTCATCAGCTTGAAGGCATTGCCGATCTGCCCGGTCGAAGCCATGTGCGGACCGCGGCAGAGGTCGAACCAATCGCCCTGCGCATAGATCTTGAGGTCCTGGTCTTCGGGAATGGCATCGATCAGCTCGAGCTTGTAGCGCTCGCCCTTGTCGGCGAAGACCTTCTTTGCCCTCTCGCGCGACCAGACCTCCTTGGTGAACGGCTTGTTGCGCTGGATGATCTCGCGCATCTTCTTCTCGATCACCGGGAAATCGTCCGGCGTGAACGGCTCGTTCCTGGCGAAGTCGTAATAGAACCCGTTCTCGATCACCGGCCCGATGGTCACCTGCGTTCCCGGCCACAGCTCTTGCACGGCCTCGGCCAGCACATGCGCCGTATCGTGGCGGATGAGCTCCAGCGCGCGCGGATCCTCGCGGGTGATGATCTCGACCTTGCCGGACTTGCCGAGCGGATCGGAAAGATCGCGAAGGGTGCCGTCGAGGCTGTAGGCCACGGCCTTCTTGGCCAGCGACTTGGAGATCGACTCGGCCAGGCCGGCGCCGGTCATCGCCGCGTCGTAGTCGCGGACCGAGCCATCGGGAAACGTCAAGGAAACGGAACTCGGCATCAAGGTTCTCCTATCCAGTCCCGCAAACGAGCGCGGGTGGTTAAATGCATGTCGCAGGATGCGTTGCCGCATGCAGAGGGTTAGCCGGAGGCGTCCGGCAAGCGGCGCGGTTTTAGAGGCAGTGCCGCGCCAGGTAAAGAGCGGCCGTCAGGAAATGTCGCCAGCGATGTCGCAGGCGCTTCGCGACGGCTTGTGAATGCGGCGCGGGGCGGCTTCAATATAGGTATGGAAGACGCATCACCCAGCCGAACCGCCCTTCGCGTCGCGCGCTTGCGGGCATTGCATCAGTTGTCACCGCAGGCAGCGCTGTTTCGCGATCCCTATGCTTTAGCGATTCTGGGCGAAGCCGCGCCGGATGCCGGGGAACTCGAACAGGAAGACGAACACGGCCGTCGCATGCGCCTGTTCGTGGCGTCGCGGGCCCGCCTCGCCGAGGACTGGCTGGCGGCGGCGGTGCGGCGTGGCGTCGCCCAAGTCGTGGTGCTCGGCGCCGGTCTCGACACGTTTTCGCTGCGCAATCCATATCCGGGCCTCGCGGTGTTCGAGGTCGATCATCCGGCGACACAGGCCTGGAAACGCCAACGCATTGCCGAGACGGGTCTTGCCGAGCCGGCAGGCGCCGCCTTCGTGCCGGTCAATTTCGAACGCCAGAGTTTGCCGGCGGAATTGGCGGCCGCGGGTTTGAAACCGACCGAACCGAGCTTTTTCATCTGGCTGGGGGTCGTGCCTTACCTGACACGCGAAGCGATTTTTGCCACGCTTGGCTACATTGCCGGCGTCGCCGGCTCGGAAGTCGTCTTCGACTACAGCGAACCGGCCGAGAACCGCGACACGAAGGGTCGGGCGACGCTTGCCTTCTATGCCGCGCGCGTCGCGGCGATCGGCGAGCCATGGATCAGTTTCTTCGTTCCCGATGAATTGGCGAAGTCGCTCGCCGATCTCGGCTTCGACGACATCGAGGATCTCGACAGCGGCGATATCGCAGCGCGCTTTGCCAGGTCCCCGAGCACCAAAAGCAATTCCGGCGGGCACATCCTGCGCGCGCGCCGCAGCGTCTAGAGCAATTCCAGGAAAAGTGTGAGCGGTTTTCCGTTCGGAATTGCGTAAAAACAAGGAGATAGAGCGTTTCGCCGTTTCCGTGAAACGGTGAAACGCTCTGAGAGACGCTACTTCACCAGCTGCGGCAAATCCTTCAGGAAGGCCGCGCGCGTTGCGAGGCCCTTCGGCGTATCGGTGCGCTTCGTGTCCGCGATCAGCCTGGCAAAGACGATGCGGCGGCCGCCCTTCTCGGCCCAGCCGACGAACCAGCCGAGCGAGCGCTTGCCGTCCTGGCCAAGCTTGGTGCTGCCTGTCTTGCCCTGCACGGTCCAGTCCCCTGCCGTGAAGGTCGGGAGGATCCCCCTGGTCATTTCATGCGCCTTCGCCGACACCGGCATCTTGCCGGCGAGCAGCTGGCGCAGGAAAGCCGTCTGCTCGACCGGCGATATTTCGAGCGAGGAATTGATCCAGGACTGCGTCAGCCCATTGCCCTTGCCGGCATCGCCCGAGACATCCTTGTTGCCATAGCCGAGTTTCGAAACGTAGCCGGCAAACTTTTCGGCACCGAGCCGCCGTGTGATCTCGCGCGAATACCAGACGATGGAATCGCGTTCCCAGATCGTCGGACCGACGGTTTTCTGGTCGCGCTTTGCCGCCTTAAACTCGGGCTTGTAGTCCCAGCTCGGCGTATGCGCATCGCTTAGGATCCCGGAATCGTAGCCGATCAGCGCCAGGGGCACCTTGAACGTCGAGGCCGGGCTGACGCGCTTGTCGCAGACGCCGTCCTGAAAGAGCGTTGCGCCGCTTTGCTGATCCTGGATCAGCGTACAGTGGATGTCGCCGAGCGGCGCCGATTGCGCCCGCACCGGCCAGCCAAGCATCCAGGCCAGAAGGAAAAGGACGA
Source organism: Mesorhizobium sp. GbtcB19 (assembly GCF_019091085.1). Lineage (GTDB taxonomy): Bacteria > Pseudomonadota > Alphaproteobacteria > Rhizobiales > Rhizobiaceae > Mesorhizobium. Next base: position 78,843 of record NZ_JAGXJY010000001.1, read on the forward strand.
TGGCAAAAATGAAGGGATAGCGGTCCATCTGGCGCATGGCGAAGTCACTCCGGTATGAGATTACAGGAGCGGCTTAGCGAAGCGGCTTGTCTCGATTTTGTCTCAAATTCGCAGTGTTTGTGCAGCCTGCCGTTAACCTTACCGAAGCGTAAATACGGCCTACAGGATGACTGGCCTGCGCACGGTCTTGCGCGGCTGCGGATCGGGCTTTGAAGAGCCTTTCGGCTGCTCGAAGCAGACCGGATTCTCATTCACGACTTTGGGTGCATCGTGCGGCCGAGGCGTCACTCCGAGGAATTGGGGCAGCAATCCGTCACCCTGCTTGGCGGCATGGACGTGAAAGGCCAGGAACAGCGACATCATGGGACAACCTCATCTTGTGGAGGTTCCAGTGTCGCTTCGGTCAGCGGACGCAGCCACCCGTTTCAGGGCAAGCTTCAGCCGTTGGCTTCGCCGCGTTTCTTGCCGATGTGCCAATAGCGCCAGGGCATGAACCAGACATAGCGTTGGGCAAGCGTCTCCGGCACGCGGTCGATGCCATGCGTGCCGAACGGCCCGCAGCGCAGCACCCGGAACAGTCCCATCCAGCCGCCGGCCCACAGGCCGTGGCGGGCGATCGCCTCATGCGCATATTCGGAACAGGTCGGCAGATGCCGGCAACTGTTGCCGACGAAGCCTGAAAGCGTCAGCTGATAGAAGCGCACGAGCGATGTGCCGAGCACGCGCCCCGGCGTCTTGCGCCATGGCCCCGGCCAGTTGCGCCCTCGCTGTATCGGCCGGGCGCCGTGCGTATGTCCGTGATGGTCGCCCATCTCTCCGCAGCCTGCTTGACTGCGCGATAGATGTGGGTTTCGACGCTGAAACGCAATGTCTTTGCCTCTCACGACCTGGAGCGGCGGATGGGATGCCTGTCAGTCCACTCGGCATGGTGAGAAGGAAGATCGCAATGGTCATGGTGGCGGCTGCGTATGGCTGTCCCATGCCACTGGAACGTTGCGATCCGTATGACGTCGTTCAGAATGTCCAGAAGCTGGTTCATGGCAGCGGCTCCTTTGAGCGCCGATTAGACTGCCGCTGGTCTTCCTCCTCAAACGAGTATAATTTCCGCGTCGGATAACCTGAGGTTATGCGAATGAAGCGAGGACGGCTGCCCCTGACGGCGTTGCGAAGCTTCGAGACAGCCGGGCGGCATTTGAGCTTCAGCCGGGCGGCGGAGGAGCTTTACGTTTCGCAGGCAGCGATCAGCCGGCAGATTCGCGAGCTCGAGACCTTCCTGCGCCAGCCGCTGTTTCTGCGCCTGCATCGCCGCGTCGAGCTGACCGATGCGGGGCAACGGCTGCTCGGCCAACTGGTCAGAAGCTTCGACGATATCGACCGGGTGCTCTCGGACCTGATCGCATCGCCGGCGCAATCCGTAGTCCGCGTCAGCGTCGAACCTTCGCTGGCCGCCGTGTGGCTGGTGCCGCGGCTCAATCGCTTTCGCCAGTTGCGGCCCGACATCGACGTATCCCTCGAGGTCGATGCCCGTCCGATCGAGTTCCGCGGCGATCAGCCCGAACTCGCCTTGCGCTTCAGCGCGCACGCCACGTCATGGCCGCGCACAGAGGCCGAGCGTCTGGCTTCAACCGTCGACTCACCGGTCCTTTCGCCGGGTTTGCTGGCATCCGGCCCTCCCCTGGAAAAGCCCATCGACCTTCGCCACTACACGCTGCTGCACGAGGAAAACCGCCAGGGTTGGGCGCGCTGGTTCCAGGCAGCCGGCGTGCCGGCCGACGCGGTACCCGCGCGGGGTCCGATGCTGGCCGACGTCTCGCTTTCGAAACAGGCCGCGCTGCTCGGCCACGGCGTGGCGCTTGGCGATCTCCTGCAGATCGGCGAGGAGCTTGCGTCGGGCACCTTGATCAAGCCGTTCGATATCGATGTCGCTTCCGGCGCATATTGGCTGGTGGCCAGGAACTTGCGGGAACTGCCGGAACCGGCCAAGGCATTCGCCGACTGGGTGAGAAGTGAATTCGCAGAAAACAGGCAAGCGCTGATACGGCAGCGATAGGCCGTATCATATGATCTTTCCAGACTTGTTTTATTTCGGCTGTCCACTGGAGGATATCACGCGGGCATCGAAAGAGACGGTCATTTCGCGCCAGGTCTCATAGCTGTCGGCATAGGCTGCCAACCCTGAGTAAGGTGCGCAGCGAACAACAGCGCGCACCGCGCTATCGTTCAGTATCTTACGCTGGGGTTCTGTCTGGCGGTCGAGTGGCTCTGGCTTTTCGGCCAAGGAGCCATCCCGATTGAGCCTTACCTTGACACGCGTGACAACAGATAAGTCGATATCCGCTGGAATGATCCAGCAGCTCCCGACCGTGCTCTCAAAATACTTGGAGACGTTCTTGAGTGCCGGGTTTTCGGCTCCGGCTGCCTGATTAGTCAAGATGATCGAACCGGCAAAACCCAAGATCGATATCAAACGCCGCAAGTTCCCCCTCCGTGATAGCCTGGCAGGACGAAAGACGCTGTCACGCCGCCTCTCCGGCGCGCTTCTTCTCGATCTGGCCGATCGCATCGACCACCGCGTCAAAGGTCAGCATGGTCGAGGCATGACGCGCCTTGTAGTCGCGCACCGGCTCCAGATACTTCAGGTCTGCGAAGCGGCCCTCCGGCGGCGCGCCGTTCTCCTTGAGCATCTTCAGCATGGTCTCGCGCACGGCGCGCAATTCGTCGGCCCTGGCGCCCACCACATGCTGGGCCATGATCGAGGACGAGGCCTGGCCGAGCGCGCAGGCCTTCACGTCATGCGCAAAATCGGTCACCACGTCGCCGTCCATCTTGAGGTCCACGGTGACGGTCGAGCCGCACAATTTGGAATGCGCCCTGGCCGTCGCGTCGGCATCGTCGAGCCGGCCGATCCGCCCGATATTTCCGGCGAAGCCGAGAATTTTCGCATTGTAGACGTCGTCGATCATATTTTTCCAATCCGTCGCCGCCCAGCGAACAGGCTTTGCCGCTCTCGCGTCTTCCTTTCGCTCCGCTGGAACCATATATAATGGTGGCAGTCGGGCATCGACAAGGCGACGACAAGCCATTGTCCCTGCTCAAATGTTCACGCCGCTTGCGGGATGGAAATGGGCGATTTTCTCCCCAAAGGTCGTGGTCCGTTCAACTCGTTCCACCTTTGAGTGGGACTACGGGAGACGCCTTTATGGATGCCGTCATCAAGAAAATCATGCCCCCGTCCGAATATATGGAAAAGCCGGTCACCGACCGGCCGACCGAGGCCGAGGTCGAAGCCGCCGTGCGCACGCTCTTGCGCTGGACCGGCGACAATCCGGAGCGCGAAGGTCTGATCGACACGCCCAAGCGTGTCACCAAAGCCTTCCGCGAGATGTTCAACGGCTATGATATGTGCCCGGCCGACGAGCTCGGCCGCACTTTCGAGGAAGTCGCCGGCTATGACGATCTCGTGATCGTCAGGAACATTAAATTCCATTCGCATTGCGAGCACCACATGGTGCCGATCATCGGCAAGGCGCATGTCGGCTATCTGCCGGACGGCAAGGTCGTCGGTCTGTCCAAGATCGCGCGCGTCGTCGACATCTTCGCGCATCGCCTGCAGACGCAGGAGGCAATGACCGCGCAGATCGCCGGCGTCATCCAGGACGTGCTCAACCCGCGCGGCGTCGCCGTCATGCTCGAGGCCGAACATATGTGCATGGCCATGCGCGGTATCCGCAAGCAGGATTCGACGACGCTGACCTCCACTTTCACCGGCGTCTTCAAGGACACGCCCGAGGAGCAGGTTCGCTTCGTCACCATGGTGCGCGCAGGCGGCTGATCGCCGGCCCTCGCCGGCCAAACATATAAGGACCGGCGATGTCGGCACTGCAATTTCCGCAAGCTCCGTCAGACAAGAAAGCGCTGGAGGAAGGCGCCGTTCTTTCTCCGCGCTTCGATGCCGCAGGCCTCGTCACCGTGGTGGTGACGGACGCCGCGGATGGCATGCTGTTGATGGTCGCGCATATGAATGCCGAGGCGCTTGCGCTTACGCTCGAAACCGGCATTGCCCATTACTGGTCGCGCTCGCGCAGCGCGCTGTGGAAGAAGGGCGAGACGTCGGGCAATTTCCAGCACGTCGTCGAGATGCGCACGGATTGTGACCAGGACGCGATATGGTTGCGCGTCAAAGTGTTGGGCCACGACGCAACTTGTCACACCGGGAGACGTTCCTGCTTTTATCGGACGGTGGGGTTGAACGACGGCAAGGCGACGCTTGCCGACGACGGCAGCAGGCCGCTGTTCGATGCGGACAGGACGTATCGGAAGCCGGTGTGAACCATTCAATATTCACAAACCACTCAGATTCACTATTCTCAAATATCCTTTTGGTAGAAGGGATATGGGACAAGGGAGATCGTGATGCTCGAATGGGCGTCATTGCGCAGCAAACCTGACGTTCGGGAGGCCAACGGCCCCTCCTCGTCCGGCGGCGCGCCTGCTCCGAAACCACCGACGAAGAAAGGCATCTCGTTGGCGCTCGGCGGCGGCTGCGCGCGCGGCTGGGCCCATATCGGCGTGCTGCGCGCGCTCGACGAAGCCGGCATCGAAGTGTCGATGATCGCCGGCACCTCGGTCGGCGCCCTGGTCGGTGGCTGCTACCTGGCCGGCAAGCTCGACGAGTTGGAAGAGTTCGCCAGGAGCCTGACCAAGCGGCGCATCTTCGGCCTGCTCGACCTCAATCTGCGCGGCAGTGGCCTGTTCGGCGGCATGAAGCTCGATCAGCGCCTGCGCGAGCACCTCGACGGCGCTCGCTTCGACGATCTGTCGAAGCCTTTCGTCGCCGTCGCTTCCGAAATCCGCACCGGCCACGAGATCTGGCTGTCGAGCGGCTCGCTGGTCACCGCGATGCGCGCCTCCTACGCGCTGCCCGGCGTCTTCGAGCCGGTGGCCTGCAACGGCCGCGTGCTGGTCGACGGCGCGCTGGTCAATCCCGTGCCGGTCTCGGTCTGCCGCGCCTATGAGCAGCCGCTCGTCGTGGCGGTCAACCTGCATTATGACCTGTTCGGACGCGCCGCCGTCATCAAACACAGCGCCGGCGAACTGGTCGTCGAGAACGACGCGCCGCGTCCCGGCCAGGTCAATCACCAATCACACCAGACACGCCTCGGCATCACCGGCGTCATGGTCGAAGCCTTCAACATCATCCAGGACCGGATTTCGCGCGCGCGCCTCGCCGGCGATCCGCCGGATATGTCGCTGCAGCCGAAGCTCAGCCATATCGGCCTGACGGAATTCCACCGCGCCGACGAGGCGATTGCCCTCGGCTACCAGGCGACGAAGTCGCAGATCAGCGAACTGATCCGTCTGCAGTCCGTTCTCGTGTGAATTCCGCTACTTCCTCTACACAGTGATTTGGAAGGTTCCAGGCTTGTCGGGCAAGGCTATCAACGTCCGTTGCCGTATTCAGCGCAAACGCTGGCGATGAGCTGAAGGCTCCTGAACCTCGTCATTCCAGGGCGGAGCAAGGAGCGAAGCCCGTGGATGACGACCGCGATAGGCGTCTCGGCCAATCGCCAAGGCATGGGATCTGCCAACGCACACTAACCAACCGGTCAAAACGTCTGTGTTAAGGTACTACTGCGTCGTTATGCCAGCGCCGCATCGCTGATGCGAAACTGTACCGTGCGGTTGCCGTTCCAGTAATTGCCCGACAGCGAGCCGGCGATGTGCACGGTCCTGCCCCTGTTCTTGAACAGGAATTCGCCAAGCGCCGTGTCGACGGCGCGGAAGGCGATCGCCTGGATGTTGCCGCCGCTTTGCGACTGCAGGTCGACGCGGATGTGATTGGTGCCGATCGCCCGCGCGTCGGTCAGCCGGTGGCGCGGCAGCACGAACACTGGCGCGATGTGTCCGGCGCCGAACGGCCCGGCCTTCTCCAGCGCATCGAGCAGCGCAATCGTGGCGCCCTCGGCGGCCAAAGCGCCGTCGATCGCCAGGCTTTCCTCATTTTGCAGCCGGAACACATCGGCGGCGGCGCGTTCCTCGAAGAAGGCGCGCAACTCGCCGAGCTTGGCGCGCTCGACGGTGATGCCGGCGGCCATCGCATGGCCGCCGCCCTTGACGATCAGCCCGGCCTCGGCCGCCTCGCGCACAAGCCGTCCGAGATCGAAGCCGGTCACCGAACGCCCCGAGCCCGTGCCGATACCCGTCGAATTGAAGGCGATGGCGAAGGCCGGCCGGCGCGCATAGTCCTTGAGCCGCGAAGCGATCAGCCCGACAATGCCCGGATGCCAGTTGTTGCTGGCGGTGACGATGATTGCGGGACCATTGCCGCCGGCAAGCTCCGCGTCGGCCTCGGCGCGCGCCTGCGCCAGCATCTCTTGCTCCATCTGCTGCCGTTCCTGGTTCAGCCGGTCGAGCGTCTCGGCGATGCTTGCCGCCTCGACGGGGTCGTCGGTGGCCAGAAGCCGGCTGCCGAGCGCGGCATCGCCGATGCGGCCGCCGGCATTGATGCGCGGCCCGATCAGGAAGGACAGATGGAAGGTGTTGATCGGCTCGCCGATGCGCGAGACCCGCGCCAGCGCCGCCAGCCCCTCATTCTTCTGCTGGCGCAACACCTGCAATCCTTTGACCACGAAGGCGCGGTTGACGCCGGTGAGGGGCACCACGTCGCAGACGGTCGCCAGCGCGACGAGATCGAGCAGCGAAAGCAGGTCGACCGGCGCGGCGTTCGGCAGCCTTTCGCGCAGCACCTTTGCCGTCTGCACCAGGCACAGGAAGACGACGCCGGCGGCGCACAGATGTCCCTGCCCCGACAGATCGTCCTCGCGATTGGGGTTGACCACCGCGTCGGCCGCCGGCAGCGGGCCGCCGACCTGGTGATGGTCGAGCACCACGACATCGGCGCCCGCCTCTTTGGCCGCCTCGATCGAGGTCGCGCTGTTGGTGCCGCAGTCGACGGTGACGATCAGCTTCGCGCCGCGCGAGATCAGCTCGCGCATCGCTTCCGGATTGGGTCCGTAGCCTTCGAAGATGCGGTCCGGGATATAGATTTCGGACGGCACCGAAAAATGCGTGAGAAAGCGCTTGATCAGCGCCGACGAGGCCGCGCCGTCGACGTCGTAATCGCCGAAGATCGCCACTTTTTCGCCGGCGACGATCGCGTCGGCAAGCCGCGCCGCCGCTTTCTCCATATCGGTCAGCGATGCCGGATTTGGCAGAAGCTCGCGGATGGTCGGATCGAGGAAGCGCTCGGTCTGCTCCGCGGTCACGCCGCGCCCGGCCAGCACCCGCGCCACGACGTCTGGCACGCCATGGCCCTGCGCGATAGCCAAAGCGGCCATGTCCTGCCGCTCGGTCAGCCGGTGTTCCCAGGAAACACCGGTCGCCGACTGCCTGACATCGAGGAAGAAGCGTTTCTCGCCCGTCATGCGACGCGCCGTCTGCACATCATGACTGCGCAGATATCAACACGCGGCCGCCGGAGCAATTCCAGGGACCCGCGCAATCCGGGGAAAACTGTGGAACGGTTTTCCCCGGACTGCGCGAAAAGCGTTCAAGCCGAAGAAATCAGAACTTGTCCAGATCCTGGTGGCGCGCCTTGATCTCGCGCACCGTGCGCGAGGACGAGCGCAGCACGATGGTGTGGGTGGTGATGAAGGTGCGGCCGAACTTCACCCCGTCGAGCAGATTGCCGTCGGTGACGCCGGTCGCCGCGAACAGCACGTCGCCGCGCGCCATGTCCTGGGCGCGATAGACGCGCTTCGGGTCGGAAATGCCCATCTTGGCGGCCCGCGCGACCTTCTCCGGCGAGTCGAGGATCAGCCGGCCCAGCATCTGCCCGCCGGTGCAGCGCAGAGCTGCCGCGGCCAGCACGCCTTCCGGCGCGCCGCCGGTGCCGAGATAGATGTCGATGCCGGTCTCATCCGGATCGGTGGTGTGGATGACGCCGGCGACATCGCCGTCGCCGATCAGCCGGATCGCCGCGCCCGTGGCGCGCACGGCATCGATCAGCTTGGCATGACGCGGCCGGTCGAGGATGCAGGCGGTGATGTCGGAAACCGCCACGCCCTTGGCCTTGGCCAGGTTGGCGAGGTTTTCCGCCGGCGAAGCGTCGATGTCGATCAGCCCCTCCGGATAGCCTGGGCCGATGGCGATCTTGTCCATGTAGACATCAGGCGCGAACAGCAGGCTGCCCTTCTCGGCAATGGCGATGACGGCCAATGCATTGGGCAGGTTCTTGGCGCAGATCGTCGTGCCTTCGAGCGGATCGAGCGCGATATCGACGGCCGGACCTTTGCCGGTGCCGACCTCCTCGCCGATATAGAGCATGGGCGCTTCGTCGCGCTCGCCCTCGCCGATCACCACCGTGCCCTTGATGGCCAGCCGGTTGAGCTCCTGGCGCATCGCATCGACCGCCACCTGGTCGGCGGCTTTCTCGTCGCCCCGCCCGCGCAGCCTGGCGGCCGCGACGGCCGCGCGTTCGGTAACGCGCACGACCTCCATGGTCAGGATCCGGTCAAGTCCGGCTGCGATGTTCTGGGCGATGTTCATGGATGACGCATTCCTCGTTGACACAGGAGCGGTTCAGGTCCGAACCGCTCTATTTTGCTTCGAGCAATCCGGGAAACCTGGAATTGCTTCTGCCTTCCGCCAAAGGCGAGACCCTTCTGGCAAAGCTCCGTGACAACGGCAAGACTTGCCCGGCCAATTTTTGAAACCGAAGCAAAATCAATCGATTAAGGTGTAATAAGGCTGTGGCTATTCCGCCCGTTCGATTCGGATCACCTGCGGCTTGTCGGTCAGATGACCGTCCTTGGTGATGCCTTCGACGGCCTTGCGTACCGCCGCTTCCGTCGTCTCGTGGGTGACGAGGATCACCGTCTTCTGCGCCTGCGTCTCCGGCCCGGCCGCCTGCTGCACGATCGATTCCAGCGAGATGTCGTTGTCGGCCATGCGCTTGGCGATGGCGGCGAAGACGCCGGTGCGGTCATGCACGGTCAGGCGGATGAAGTAGCCGCCGGCATGACTGCGCATCTGCGCCTTCTTGTAGGGCTTCAGTTCCTTCGCCGGCCAGCCGAACACCGGAGCGTGCTGGAACCCGGGCCGGCTCTTGGCGATATCGGCGATGTCGCCGATCACCGCCGATGCGGTGGCGTTGCCGCCGGCGCCCGGGCCGGAAAGCAGAAGCTCGCCCAGAATGTCGGTTTCGATCGCCACCGCGTTGGTGACGCCATGCACCTGCGCGATCACCGAAGCCGTCGGCACCATGGTCGGATGGACGCGCTGCTCGATGCCGCTGTCGGTGCGCTGCGCGACGCCGAGCAGCTTGATGCGGTAACCGAGGTCGCCGGCCGCGCGGATGTCGGCCTGGGTGATGTTGGAGATGCCTTCCATATAGATGTCGTTGGCGGCGATCCTGGTGCCGAAGGCCAGACTGGTCAGGATCGACAATTTGTGCGCCGTGTCATGGCCTTCGATATCGAAGGTCGGATCGGCCTCGGCGTAGCCGAGTCGCTGCGCATCCTTGAGACAGGCGTCGAAGGAGATGCCTTCGGCCTCCATGCGGGTCAGGATGTAGTTGCAGGTGCCGTTGAGGATGCCGAAGACGCGCGTCACCGCATTGCCGGCCATCGCCTCGCGCATCGTCTTGATGACCGGGATGCCGCCGGCCACCGCCGCCTCGTAGTTGAGCAGCACGCCCTTTTTCTCGGCGATCTCGGCCAGTGCCACGCCATGCTTGGCCAGCAGCGCCTTGTTGGCGGTGACGACATGGCGCCCAGCCTCGAGCGCCGCCTTCACCGCCTGCCGAGCCGGCCCTTCGTCGCCGCCGATCAGTTCGACGAAGACATCGATATCGGCCTTTTCGGCCAGCTTGACCGGATCGTCGAACCATTTCGCGGCGCTGAGATCGACGCCGCGGTCGCGCTTCGGGTCACGGGCCGAAACAGCCGTCACGACGATGTCGCGGCCGCATTGGCGGGTGAGCTCGGCCGCCTTGTCTCGCAGCACGCGCGCCACCGAGGCGCCAACCGTGCCGAGGCCGGCAATTCCAACACGCAACGCTTCAGCCATGTCCGGCGACGCCCCTCAAATTCAATAAATGTCCGGCAAATTCAGCGGCGCGCGGCGAGCGGCACCACATTGTTGGGCTGCTTGGCGGTGGTCGCGAGGAACTTCTTGATGTTGCGCGCCGCCTGGCGGATCCGGTGCTCGTTCTCGACCAGCGCCACGCGTACATAGTCGTCGCCATGCTCGCCGAAGCCGACGCCCGGCGCCACCGCGACATCGGCGTGCTCGATGAGCAGCTTGGAGAATTCGAGCGAGCCAAGGTGGCGGAACTGTTCGGGGATCGGCGCCCAGGCGAACATCGAGGCCGCCGGCGCCGGAATGGTCCAGCCGGCGCGGGTGAAGGAATCGACCATCACGTCGCGGCGCTTGTGGTAGACCTCGCGCACTTCGGCGATGTCGGCGCCGTCGCCGTTCAGCGCATGCGCGGCCGCCACCTGGATCGGCGTGAACGCGCCATAGTCGAGATAGGATTTCACGCGCGTCAGCGCCGCGATCAGCCGCTCGTTGCCGACGGCAAAACCCATGCGCCAGCCGGGCATGGAGAAGGTCTTCGACATCGAGGTGAACTCGACGCAGACATCCATCGCGCCCGGCACCTGCAGCACCGAAGGCGGCGGATTGCCGTCGAAATAGATTTCCGAATAGGCGAGGTCCGACAGGATGATGATGTCGTTCTTCTTCGCGAAGGCGACCACGTCCTTGTAGAAGTCGAGCGAGGCGACCAGCGCCGTCGGGTTCGACGGATAGTTGAGGATCAGCGCCAGCGGCTTCGGGATCGAGTGGCGGATGCCGCGCTCGACCGCCGGGATGAAGCCGTCATCGGGCTCGACCTGCAGCGAGCGGATGACGCCGCCCGACATGATGAAGCCGAAAGCATGGATCGGATAGGTCGGGTTCGGGCACAGGATGACGTCACCGGGCGCGGTGATCGCCTGCGCCATATTGGCGAAGCCTTCCTTGGAGCCCAGCGTCGCCACCACCTGCGTGTCGGGGTTCAGCTTCACGCCGAAACGGCGCTGGTAATAGTTTGCCTGGGCGCGGCGCAGGCCCGGAATGCCGCGCGAGGAAGAATAGCGATGGGTGCGCGGATCGCGCACCACCTCGCATAATTTGTCGACGATGGCCTTCGGCGTCGGCAGGTCCGGATTACCCATGCCAAGGTCGATGATGTCGGCGCCGCGCGAACGGGCGCTGGCCTTCAGCCGGTTGACCTGCTCGAAGACATAGGGCGGAAGCCGGCGGACCTTGTGAAATTCTTCCATTTCAGTTCCAGACCATCAGAGTTTCGGCGCGCGATATAAACCTAATTGCAGTTAGGGTCGAGGGTCGGGTCGCATTTGCCCTCGATCTGCTTCAGCGTGTCGCCGCCATGCGTCTTGGCCAGCGTGTTGAGCGCCGCCGAATTCGCCGGCGGTTTGACGCCTTTGCCCTTGGATAGCTGCGCCTGCTCCTCGGCCTTGAGCTGCGCGAGTTTAGCTGCGGTCTCTTCCTTGGTGAGTTGCTTGGCCGCCACCTGCGGCGGGATGTTGAGGTTCGGATAGGAACCGGTGTCCTTCGGGCCTTCGGTCAGGGCCGTCGGCGCCGCATTGTTCGTGCCGGTGCTGGTGCAGCCGCCGGCGGGCAAAAGCACGCCGACCAGTCCTGCCACGACCGCCATGCGGCAAATCGGACCCGGCCTGAGAAAAAAAGTCCCGCCAACATTAATCGTCATATTGTTTTCCTGGCAGCCGGGTTACTGCGAATTGGACCCGGTCAGATGTCCCATGGTAATATGTCAAGAAAACGCTCCCGGAGGAACCCCGCGAACCATGTCCAAACCTGACGATTCGGACAAAGCGGAAAATGGCGGACCTTCGGCCATCGAGCAATATCTGGTGAAGGACCCCGAGCTCTTCGCCTTGAACATGGCGCGCATGGTCGAGCAGGCAGGCAAGGCGGCTTCCGCCTGGGCCGAGCCGCGCGAGAAGGGCGAGGTGCGCGATCATGTCGCCGAACCCGTCGTCGACATGGTCAAGACCTTCTCCAAGCTCTCCGAATACTGGCTGGGCGATCCGCAGCGCGCGCTCGAAGCGCAGACGCGGCTGTTCGCCGGCTATATGACCGTCTGGGCGAACGCCATCCAGAAGGTTACACCCAATGCCGAAACCGCCGACGACGCGGTCAAGCCGGAGCGTGGCGACAAGCGCTTCCAGGATCCCGAATGGGGCCGCAATGCCTTCTTCGATTTCCTGAAACAGGCCTATCTCGTCACCTCGCGCTGGGCGAACGAACTCGTCGAGCATGCCGAGGGCCTGGACGAGCACACCCGCCACAAGGCGAGTTTCTACGTCAAGCAGGTGTCCAACGCGATCGCGCCGTCGAACTTCATCCTGACCAATCCGGAGCTGTTCCGCGAGACCGTCGCCTCCAACGGCGAGAACCTGGTGCGCGGCATGAAGATGCTGGCCGAGGACATCGCCGCCGGCAAGGGCGACCTCAAGCTGCGCCAGGCGGACTACGCGCCCTTCGAGATCGGCAAGAACATCGCCACGACGCCCGGCAAGGTCATCGGCCGCAGCGATGTCGCCGAGATCATCCAATACGATCCGGTGACGGAGACGGTGCTGAAGCGGCCGCTGCTGATCTGCCCGCCCTGGATCAACAAATATTATATCCTCGACCTCAACCCGCAAAAGTCCTTCATCCGCTGGGCGATCGAGCAGGGCCACACGGTCTTCGTCATCTCCTGGATCAACCCGGACGAGCGTCACGGCGCCAAGGGCTGGGAGGCCTATATCCGCGAGGGCCTGCAATTCGGCCTCGACATGGTGGAGAAGGCGACCGGCGAGAGCGGCGTCAACGCCATCGGCTATTGCGTCGGCGGCACGCTGCTCGGCGCCGCGCTTGCGCTCCTGGCGCAGGAAGGCGACCACCGCATCAAATCGGCCACCTTCTTCACCACGCAAGTCGACTTCACCTATGCCGGCGACCTGAAAGTCTTCGTCGACGAGGACCAGGTCACCGCCGTCGAGCGCTCGATGAGCGAAAAGGGCTATCTTGAAGGCACCAAGATGGCGACCGCCTTCAACATGCTGCGCTCGGGCGACCTGATCTGGCCGTATGTCGTCAACAACTATATGCGCGGCAAGGAGCCCCTGCCCTTCGACCTGCTCTACTGGAATTCCGATTCCACGCGCATGGCGGCCGCCAACCACTCCTTCTATCTGCGCAACTGCTATCTCGAGAACAATCTCTCGCGCGGCGTGATGGAGCTTGCCGGGCGCACCGTCTCGCTGGCCGACATCACCATCCCCGTCTACAACCTGGCCACGAAAGAGGACCACATCGCGCCGGCGCTTTCCGTATTCCTTGGATCGCAGTTCTTCGGCGGCGACGTCGAATATGTGATGGCGGGTTCCGGCCATATCGCCGGCGTCGTCAACCCGCCCGCGGCCAAGAAATATCAGTACTGGACCGGCGGCAAACCGGTGGGCGACTTCAATGCCTGGCTTGCCGCGGCGCACGAGCATCCGGGCTCCTGGTGGACGCACTGGCAGCACTGGATCGAGAACCAGGACGACATCCGCGTAGCCGCCCGCAAACCCGGCAAGCGCATGAAAACCTTGGGAGATGCGCCGGGCACCTATGTCAAGGTGCGTGTGTAACGGACTGTAATGTCTGGTGAGTTGACGGGCCGCCAAAACAGGGCGAAATGGTGGCGTCAATCGTTTTAGCGGCCTCAAATCACCTTCCGACGCAGAATAATTCCGAGGCTTGCAGATTCGACACATGTCCCGTTTCCGGTTGGGAACAGGAGGGTTATCGCGACGCGGTTCTGGAGTGGCGTGGCGGTGACGAACCGACCGGATACCGAGGGGGAATTTGTTTTGAAATCAGCGGGTTGGCGTCTAGGACGAAGGGAGAGTCGCAGCATTGCGGCGGCGCTCTTCTCCGTGCTTCTGGCCTCCTGCACCTCGACTGGCGACCCGACCATGTCGGTCGTCTCGCCAGCCTACAATGCAACCGCTAGCGGGATGAGCGCGACGTCCGGCGCCAAGACCGCGACCGCCGCCAATTCGTCGGTTCAGGCAGCGTCCGCGACCGCCGATGCGGCGGCGACCGTGATGAGCGAAGGCGACACGCCTTTGCCCGAAAAGGTCGCCTATGTGCCGGAGACGCGGCCGCAGGCCGCCTTCCCCGCCGTCGCCGTGCCCGCGGGCGCCGACACGATTGCCGGCAACACGCCGCAACCGCTGGTTCAGCCGACGCAGACAGCCGAACAGACGCAAACCGTCGCCCAGCAGGTCGCCGCCGGCGATGCCGCCGCCGTCGCCTCGAAGGCGCAGGCGACCACGCAGGCCATGAACAACGGCGTCTATGTCACCGCGGGCGAGCCGACGCAGCCGCAGATCGCCGCGCCGAAGAAAGGCCTGTTCGCCTCGCTGTTCAGCACCACGCCGGCTTCGGCCGCGCCCGCGCCGCTGATCAACAACGCGCGCTCTGGCGACCAGCCCGTTGCCGCGCAGGCCAAGACCACGCCACCCCCGCCGGCCAAGCCGATCGTGACGCTGGCCTCGGCGACGCCGGGTGAAAAGCCGGTGCAGCTCGCCTCGATCGACGACCCGAGCAACCACATCACCGGCGCCGATGCCCTGCCAGGCGTGCGCCAGACGGCGCTGTTCGAGATCAAGCGCAAGTCCGGCATCGACGACGAAAGCGACGTCGACCTCAACGAGGACGAAGGCGGCGGCGGTTCCTACCAGGTGGCGTCGGCCGCCGGCATGGCCAGGCTCGCGCCCAACGGCCTGCTGAAGCAGAATGAAAGCGTCGACGTCGCCTGCCTGAAACCGTCGCTGGTGCGGGTGCTGAAGACGATCGAGGGCCATTTCGGCCGCAAGATGGTCGTCACGTCCGGCTATCGCGATCCCTCGCGCAACCGCCGCGCCAACGGCGCCAAGAACTCGCTGCACATGTACTGCGCCGCCGCCGACATCCAGGTGCCCGGCGTGTCGAAGTGGGAACTGGCGAATTACGTCCGCACGATGCCCGGCCGCGGCGGCGTCGGCACCTACTGCCACACCGAATCCGTCCATGTCGACGTCGGCCCCGAGCGCGACTGGAACTGGCGCTGCCGTCGCCGCAGCGGCGGTGGCGAGGACGGCTGAGTTCGGCTAGGCCCCTGCTGGGCCCCTGCATAGCCATTTGGCCGATTGGAAGCCGATCACCGCCACGTTGCTTCAACATGCCATCAGGAACGTTCGCGATTGGCCGAAGCCTTCCGAACTTCGTCATCCACGGGCGGAGCGGGAGCAAAGCGGACGCGCGGACCCGAGGATCCATTCCGTGACCTTCGCCGAAGGGCTCAGCGGAGCAGAATTCTGCACCGCGGAAACGCCTCGACGTCACGGAATGGATTCCATGGTCTGCGCCGCGTCGCTTCGCTCCTTGCTCCGCCATGGAATGACGACCGCGAGGGAGGTTCCGGATAATCTCCAGGGATGCGCGACCAGGCGGGGCCGAAACCGCCACTCCAGCCCACCGAGGGGCGGCTTTTGCCGCTCCTGAAAAAAGTTGTCGCATGTGGCGCCAGATGGGTTGCCGGTTGCCAACAACGCAATTATAAGCCGCTTCGTCTGAGCGCGCCCATCGTCTAGCGGTTAGGACACCGCCCTTTCACGGCGGTAACAGGGGTTCGATTCCCCTTGGGCGTACCAGACCTTTCAGCCACTTAGCACCAGCCGCACTGGAATCGATGGCGATGGGCAAAGGCGATGACCGACACCAGTCAATGGCCGGCGGTCCCGGTCTATAAGCCGCGCGACTATCTCCGCATCCTGGAGCTTTCAGCAACCAGCGATCTGCCGGCGACCTGGGAGGATTGGTGGGAGGGTTTCCAAGCATCCGACGCTGAGCAGCGCCGCCGCGGCTCGCCCGCAATCAGGGTTCAGATCCATGCCGGCAAATTCAAAGCCTGGCTGCAGGCCAACTCGCTTTCGTCGTCGGAACAGACCCGGCAGCAATTCGCCCAACAACGACTCGACATGAAACGAGCCCGGCGGGCAGAGCGTCGAATTCCGAAACTGCCCTCGCCCCCGTCTTGGGGACAACCGCCGGTCCTTCCATCACATTGGACTCATCGACCGTTGGAGCTGCTCGCCTATCTGCTATTGGCCATCGCAATCGGTTCGGTCCTGGCAGCCATTTGGGATGGCTGGCACAGTTGGAGCTTACGGGCGTTACCCGATTGGCCGCTTCCCTAGGCGTTGCGCTGCCGTGTTGCACGGAAGGTCCGGCTAAGGCGCGCTATCATGTCCGCCCAAAACACCAGTCCACACCAGCGTCTCGAAAAACTCGACCTTGAGGCCGCCCCGGTGCTCGGCGCTGGCCGCCTTTCAATCCGGAACCATCGGTGAAGGCTCCTTGCACAGATACACCATGCACTGACCGTCACTGGTCGGGACATAGTCAGCCATCGGCACATCGGGGGCGATGCACTCGTTGCTGAACTGCTGCACATAGCGATCATAGGTGTTCGGCCCGGTGGTCAGCACCACGGCACGCTCACTCCGGATCAAGTCACGGGTCTGCGCGCAGGTCATCTTGCGCGTGTCGGGCCGGGCGTCGGCGAAACTTGTAGCAGCAAGGAGTGCCGCTGCAGCGCAAAGCGTAATCTTGCCCATGGGCATGGTGGTATCCTCGCGAAAACCTCGTATCGCCAAATTCGCATCTTGTGACGTGGCTCCGCAACCGAGGCGCGGTCACGATGCGGCGAGCGGAGCCGCCTGCGCGCGCAGCCAATCCCAGCTTCCCATGACGTCGACGTCGCGCAACCGGTCGCGGGTGGAAACCGCGTACCAGCCGCGACCGGCTTCGAGACTGCGATCGAAGGGCTGCACGAGGTTTCCCGCAACGAGCGCCTCCTCGGCCAAAACCAGGCTGCCCAGCGCCACGCCCTGTCCGAACTCGGCGGCCGCCAGCGCCAGGTCGCTGTCGCTGAAATTGCTTCCGTGCCAGGTGCCGTTGGGCTCGAGGCCGGCGTTGCGCAGCCAGTCCGCCCAGCCGATCGGACGCTCGTCGTGGATCAAGGACGCGCCGAGCAGATCCGCCGGATTGCGCAGCCCGCCGGCCAGCTTCCTGGTCGCGACGGGCGACAGACGATCCCTGGCGATCAGAAAGCTCTCGCAGCCCTCCGGCGGCGCATCCGCGTGGACGATGGCGAGATCGAGCTCCATCGTTTCGAAATCGACCGGCGCGCCGCTGGTGTCGAGCCATGGCTCGCATGCCGGCACTGCGGCCCGCAAAGCCGGCAGGCGATGGAGCAGCCAGCGCCGGCTGAAATCGCGCGGTGCGTAGATGACGACGCTGCCCGGCTTGCGGTAGGGCTCCAGGCGCCGGTACCCCTCCTCCATCATTTCGAGGCAGCGCCGCACGGTGCGCTGGTAATCGCGTCCGGCGTCCGTCAGCCGCACCTCGCGGCCGAAGCGCATGAACAACGGCTGGCCGATATGCCCCTCGAGCAGGCGCATCTGGTGGCTGATCGCCGACTGGGTGAGGCCCAGTTCCTCGGCGGCGCGGCTGAAGCTTTCCAGGCGCGAGGCCGCCTCGAACCCCTTCAGGAACTGCGTCGGCGGAATATGCCGGAACTTCACCATTCATGAATCCCATTCACCAGATCGAGGAACGCTTCTCAGTTGTATGGGCGTTCGGCTCGATTAACAATGAACCCGGTACATGAATGGAGAGTTTCGATGAACGCCATCGAGTGGCCGGCCCAGCAGCTGAAGATCCGCCGGCCCGCCGAGTTCGAGCCACACGCCAGGACCTGGATGGCCTGGCCGCACCGGCAGGATTTGTATGGCGCCACGTTGCCCGCCATGCAGCAGGCCTATGTCGAGGTCGCCCACGCCATCGCGCAATTCGAGCCGGTCGTCATGGTGGCCCATCCCGACCATGCCAGGGGCGCCCGCGCTCAGCTCGGCAGCCGCATCGGTGTGGTCGAAATCCCGATCGACGATTGCTGGATCCGTGATTCCGGCCCGACCTTCCTGAAGCTCGCCGACAGCCGGCTTGCCGGCGTGTCCTGGCGCTTCAATGCCTGGGGCCGCAAGCATGAGCCCTATGATCAGGACAACGCGCTTGCCGAGCGGCTGCTGGCGCGTGAGGACGCTTTCATCCTGCGCTCCTTCCTGCATTGCGAGGGCGGCTCGCTGACCACCGACGGTGAAGGCACGCTGATCGCGACCGAGACCAGCCTGCTCCATTCCAATCGCAATCCCGGCCTGTCGAAGGCGTGGGTGGAAAAAGAGCTGATCCGCATGCTCGGCCTGGAGAAAATCGTCTGGCTGCCGGGCGACCCGCTCGATCTGGAGACCGACGGCCATGTCGACGGCATGTGCTGTTTCGTGCGCCCCGGCGTGGTGATGTTCGAATTCAATCCCGATCCGTCCGACCTGCACGGCCGCATCCTTGCCGACAACCTTGCCGCTCTGGCCAGCCAGACCGATGCAAATGGCCGCGATTTCGAAGTCATTCCGATCCCCGAGGCCTATGACGTCGAGGCGACGAGCGCTGTCTTTGCCCGCTCCTACATCAATTTCGCTTTGACCAATGGCGGCGTCGTCATGCCGGATTTCGGAAAACCCTCGGGCGTGGAAGCAAGGGCCGCGGTCGCCCGCGCCTTCCCCGACCGCCGCATCGTCACCGTCGATGTCGGCGCCGTGGTGCCGGCCGGTGGCGCCATCCACTGCATCACCCAGGAACAGCCGCTGTAGGCGGGTCGAACGATGAGCACCAAATGGACGCGGCGTCACTTCATCACTTTGCACTCATGCCTGAGACCGCCACAAAGACGGCCCGGGCCGAAGAGTGGAAGGTCACAGTCCCCTCCGAAACCGAACCGCATGCCAGGACCTGGATGGCGTGGCCGAGCACGCCGGCGGTCTATGGCGGACGTGGCGCCTATTACGAAAGCGTGCAGGAGACGCTCGGCCGATTGGCAGCCGCAATCGCCGAGAACGAGCCGGTGGCGATGGCCGCTCCGGCGGGCGAACATGAATTGGCGGCGACGCTGTGCGGCCCCAGGGTCGAGCTCGTCGATATTGCGACCGACGACATGTGGATGCGCGATGCCGGCCCTGTATTCGTGCGCGCCGCGGACGGCGCCATCGCCGCCGTCGATTTCAACTTCAACGGCTGGGGCGACAAGCAGGCGCATGCCCGCGATGCCGGCAATGTCGCCCGCCACGCCGATGTGATCCGTCATGTCGCCACGATCCGCGGCGAAGGCGGCGGCATCGAATATGACGGCGACGGCTCGCTGCTGCTGGCCGAGAGCTGCTGGGCCAACGACAATCGCAATCCCGGCCTGAGCCGCACCGACATCGAAAGCCAGCTCAAGACGATGCTCGGCGTGGAGACCGTGATCTGGCTTCCCGGCGTGCGCGGGCTCGACATCACCGACGGTCATATCGACGGCTCGTTCCGCTTCGCCAAGCCGGGCATGCTGGTGGCGAGCAGCGTGGCTGGCGACACCTCCGAATGGGGCCGCGCCCATGCCGAAGCGCTCGCCATCCTGGCGAAGTCGAAGGATGCGCGCGGACGCGGCTTCGAGATCGTGTCCATTCCCGCCGCTACCGATGTGCGCTCGAACAGCGACGACTTCCTGACCAGCTACGCGAACTATTATCTCGGCAACGGCGCGCTTTACACACCGCAATTCGGTGACGCAAAGGCCGACGCCTTCGCCGAGGAGACGCTCGGCCGGCTCTACCCCAGCCGCCGCATCGTCCAGCTCGACATGGACCGCATCTACGAGAATGGCGGCGGCATCCACTGCGTCACACAACAGCAACCGAGATGAGGTGAGCCGTGCGCCAATTGATTGCCGCCGCCGTCCAGATTTCCTGCACCGACGAGGTCGAGGAAAACCTCGGCAAGATCGAACGTCACGTCCGCGAAGCCGCAAGGCGTGGCGCCGGGCTCGTCGTACTGCAGGAATTGTTCGAAGGCGTCTATTTCTGCATGGACGAGGACAAGCGGCACAACAGCCGCGCCTCCCCCGTCGAAGGACACAAGACCATCGCGCGCATGGCGGCGCTGGCGCGCGAGACAGGTGTCGTCCTGCCGGTTTCGCTGTTCGAGCGCGACGGCTCGAGATTGTACAACACGCTGGTCATGATCGACGCCGACGGCAAGGTGCTCGGCCGCTACCGCAAGAGCCACATCCCGAACAGTCCCGGCTACTCCGAGAAACTCTATTTCGCCGATGGCGACACCGGTTTTCGCGTCTTCGAAACCGCCGTCGGCAAGGTCGGCGCCGGAGTGTGCTGGGATCAGTGGTTTCCGGAGGCGGCCCGCGCCATGGTGCTGATGGGCGCCGAGGTCCTGATTTACCCGACGGCCATCGGCTCGGAACCGTCCTATCGAGGTTGGGATTCGCGCGACCACTGGCAGCGCGTCATGCAGGGCCATGCCGGCGCCAACCTGACGCCGGTCATCGCCGCCAACCGCATCGGCACCGAGCGCGGCGACGCCAGCGAAACCACCTTCTACGGCTCGTCCTTCATCGCCGATCACACCGGCGCCAAGCTGGCCGAAGCCGACCGCGTGTCCGACAGCGTGATCACTGCCGCGCTCGACCTCGACGCGATTGCCGACGCCAAGCGCAGCTGGGGCGTGTTCCGCGATCGGCGCCCCGATCTCTACGGCGTGCTGCTGGAGCCGACGCCCGATCGCCTGCTTGCCAAGAATGCGGCCTGATTGAACGGCCCCGACCGGGGCTTACCAAGGGAGGAAATGATGAAACGCTGGCTCGCGCTTGCCGCGGCATGCCTTTTTGCGACCTCGGTTCAGGCCGAGGAAAAGATCCTGCATCTCTATTCCTGGGAGTCCTATTTCGGACCCGGCACGATCGAGAAATTCGAGGCCGAGACCGGGATCAAGGTCACCTACGACATGTTCGATTCCAACGACATGGTCGAGACCAAGATCCTCACCGGCGGTTCCGGCTACGATCTCATCACCATCAACCTCTCGCCGCACTTGCGGCGCGAATTGCCGACGGGGGTCTGGGCAAAGCTCGACAAGGGCCGCCTCTCCAATCTCGGCAATCTCGATCCTGCCCTTGTTGCCCGTGTCGACGAGGTCGACAAGGACGGCGAGCACGGCGTGCCCTGGATGTGGGGAACGACCGGCGTCGGCTACAATGTCGACAAGGTCCGCGAGATCATGCCCGATGCCCCGGTCGACTCGCTGCGCATGCTTTTCGATCCGGAGATCGCCAGGAAATTCGCGCCGTGCGGCATCACCATGCTCGACGATGCCGAACAGGTGCTGGGCCTGGCGCTGATCTATCTCGGACTGGACCCGGACACTACCGATCCCGATGTCCTGCAGAAGGCGGTGGACGTGGTCACCAAGGTGCGCCCCTTCGTGCGCAAATTCCATTCGTCCAGCTACATCAACGACCTCGCCGAAGGCGACGCCTGCGTGTCGCTCGGCTTCTCCGGCGACATGCATATCGCCGATATCCGGGCGAAGGAGGCGAAGCGCCCCTACTCGATCGCCTATCGCCTGTCGAAGGAAGGCAATCTGGTGTGGGCCGACATATTGGCAATCCCGGCCGATGCCCCGCATCCGGAAGCCGCGCACGCCTTCATCGACTTCGTGCTGCGCCCGGAGATCGCCGCTTCCGCGGCCACCGACACCGGTTTCTCGACCGCGAACAAGGCCGCGCTTGCGCTCCTCGACGGGAAACTGCGTTCCGATCCCGATCTCTATCCCTCCGAAGAAGCCCAGAAGCGCTTCCATCTGCCGAAAGCGCTCGATCAGAGGGCATTGAAGATGTGGTCGAAAGCCTGGGACCGCGCCAAGGGCCTGGAATGATCGAGAGCCCATTTACGGCGACGGCTGCGGTCAAGGCCGCAGCCTCGTCCAGCGCACACCTCTTGGAGCGGAAACGCGACGTTAACGTCGTTGGCGGTCGGCGGGAGCCGATCGCGGCTCGAAAGTGTAGGGTTGGGCCGGCTCCCAACGGTGGAGGCGAAGATGAACTTGCTTCGAACAGCGCTCCTGTGCGCGGCAATGACCGGACTTGCGGGGTTCCACCCCGCCCGCGCCGAGGATCAGCCTGCCCAGTCGAACGATGGCGCGGCGCAACAGCAACCGGCCATTCACTGCGAGGGGCAGAATTGCCTGCCGCCGCAGGACGATCCCGCTTTGGAGTGCAAAGGGCAGGATTGCACGCCGGCTCCGGCGACGGATCAGCCGGCCGGCCCGGTGATTGAAAAGGTCAAGTAGGCAAGCTCGACGGCGCCGCGTCCATCAGGAAACGGCGCCGAAAACCACCGTCTGCCGCAGCCCGCCTTCCGGCCTGTTTTCCAGCGTGATCGTTCCGCCGTAGCGTTCGATGATTTCCTTGGCGATGGCGAGGCCGAGACCGGCGCCCGCGATGAATTGTGTGCGCGCCGGATCGACCCGGAAGAACGGCTCGAAGGCCTTGTTCAGAAGATCCGCCGGGATGCCGGGCCCGCGATCGGCGATGGTGAGGACCGCGCGGCCGCCTTGCGCGGCGAGCGAGACGGTGCAGCCCTTGCCATGCGTCGCCGCATTGACGATGAGGTTGCGCAACGCGCGCCGCAGCCCAAGCGCGCCGGCCCTGACCGAAACCTTGTCCAGATGCTCGATCGACACGGCATGGCCGAGCGAGGCCATCTCGACCTCGAGATCGCGGACCAGCCTGTCGAGCTCCAGCGGCTCGACCGCATCCTGGTTCACCTCCTCGCGCACCAGGCGGATGGCGCTGTCGGCGATGCGGTCGAGCTCGTCGAGGTCGTTGAGCCATTTCTCGCGATCCTCGTCGAGGAATTCCGCCCTGAGCCGCATCCTGGTCATCGGCGTCCTGAGATCATGGCCGGCGGCCGCGACCAGCCGCATGCGGCTTTCCATGGCGGTCTTCAGTCTTGCCGACAGCTCGTTCAGCGCATGAGCGGTGGCCCGCACCTCGGCCGAGCCTTTTTCCGGCACGATCGCCAGCATGCCGTCCGATCCGATCTTGCTGACGGCGGTCTCCAGCATTTCCAGCGGCCGCACCAGCACGCCGGTGAAGTAGATCGACACCGGCGTGGCGCCGAGCACGATCAGCGCCATCCAACCCGCCAGCCCGTACCAGACATCGCGCGGCGGGCCGAAATCCGGCACGTCGACAATCATCCAGCGATGGTCGGGCAGCGCCACCGAAGCGACCATTCCCGACCGTTCGGCATTGCGGCTGACCACGGCCGAAACATCGAGGCCGTTGTGATGAAGGATCTCGTTCAGAACCTTTGTGTGCTTGCGATCCTCGAAACCATCGGCCGGGCGATCCCTTACGATGACGGGTGCGTCGCCGGCATTCGGCACGTGACCTGGAACAAGTTGCACCATGTACTGGATTTGGTGAGCAAGCGGACCCATGACCAGTTCGGGTGAGGGCCCGCCGAGCACCTTGACGGCGACGAAGGTGGCAAGGCCGACCACGCCCAGGATCGAAACGACGAGAAGGATGATCAGCCGGCGGCGGAGCGAGGTCATGGTTCGACATCCGTCGTCTCGACGCGCGCGGTGAGCTGGTAGCCGCCATTGCGCACGGTCTTGAACAGGGAGCCCTCGCCGGCCTCGGCGAATTTCCGCCGCAGCCGGCTCATCAGCACGTCGACCGAGCGCTCCAGCGGATCGCGCTCGCGCCCTTGCGTCAGGTCGAGCAGCTGGTCGCGCGACAAAAGCCGCCCCGGCCGGTCGAGGAAGACCTGTAGCAGGTCGAATTCGGCGCCGGTGAGATCGACCGCGGCACCCTCGACATCCATCACCTTGCGCGTGTCCGGCTCCAGCCGGTAGCCGGCGAAACGATAGACCCGCACCTTGACCGGCGCCGCCTCTTCCGGCGCCGCGCGCCTGAGCACGGCGCGGATGCGGGCCGAGAGCTCGCGCGGATTGAACGGCTTGCCGAGATAGTCGTCGGCGCCGAGTTCGAGCCCGATGATGCGATCGACATCCTCCTTCAGCGCGGTGAGCAGGATGACCGGGATATGCGGTTTGCGATCGCGCAGCGAGCGGCAGATGTCGAGCCCCGAACCGTCAGGCAGCATGACGTCGAGAACGATGAGATCGAACTGGCCGGAGCCGAGCTTCTGCTCGCACTCGCGCCGGTCCGCCGCCACCGACACGCGAAACCCCTGCCCGTCGAGATAGCGCCCGAGCAGCGTCCTGATCTCGCGATCATCGTCGACGACGAGGATGTGGGGTTGTGCCTGCATTCTTCGCCCGCTTGCCTTCTGGTTTCGTGATTATAGGGAGCGACGCCGCCAAGCGGCATGGAAAATTGCAACACAACGTTTCCGGAAGGGCGCCGGCAACATTCGGAAACAAATCTCCTTTTTGCGGAAACCTTCGGCAACGCCCAGCCGCAAAGCGGCAAAAGACGCTTCCTATCCTCCGAGCAATCCGAAGCATGCAGGAAAGGATCACGTCATGCGAAGCAGACTTTTGGCGCTCGGCTTGTTCTCGGTCGCGGCCATCCACCCGGTGCTCGCCGCGCAGCCGCAGCCTGGCGCCGCGCCTGGAGACCAGCCGCCGGCAATCGCCCGGCAGGACGACGCGGGCCCCGGCCCGATGCCGTGGCACGGCCCGCGCTGGGCGATGCGGCACGGCCCCGAGGATTTTGGTCCTCGCCACATGGGTCCCCCGCCGCCTGAAATGCTCGCGGCCCGCCTCTCATTGCTTGAGACCCGGGTCGGCATCCGCTCCGAACAGCTCGACGCCTGGCGCGACTACACCAGCGCCCTGCAGGCGGTGCTGGCGCCGCCGGCACGTCCGGACTTCGGTTTGGGCGGCACAGGCGGTCCGGGTCCCGACGGACCGGCGCCAGGTGCCGCCCGCGATCCCTTCGCCTTCCAGGAAAAGCTGGCCGACGAGGTCACCAAACGCGCCGCCTCGGCCGCCAAGCTCAAGGACGCCATCGCGGTGCTGCGTACCACGCTGACGCCCGAGCAGCTCGAAATACTTGCTTCGGCGGATCGGCCGCACGGCCCGCCCCCCGGTCCATGGGGTGATCCGCCGGACGCAGCCGGCCCCGGAGGTCTGCCCGATCACGGCGGACAGCTCCCTCCACCCCTACCCCGGAGTGACGAGCAACTCTGACCGGCTGCGCCGGCCGGCCCCGCTGACCCACCCGTTCAAGGGCCGGCCGGTTCTTTTGCGAATTGGCGGACGTGTGCGCGCGACCGCCGTCAAGGATGGAACGCATTATGATGTGGGAAGCGATGATGATGCTGCGGCTGCTTGCCTCCCTCGGCCCGCCTTTGCCGATCCGCCTCGGTGCCAATGCCGGGCAGCAGATTCTGCCGCGGCAGGTGCTGACAGGGGCGATCCGGCTGAGCTTCGCCGCTTACCGCCTGTCGCTTCCGGTCGCGTCTGCAAACACTGAAAATCATGGCCAGAAAATTGCGTAAAAGGCATCTTCTCCTCGCCGCTATACTGGTCGCGGCCGGCGTCGCCGCGATGCTGAAGGCCTATGGCCGCGGCACGCCCCCGGAGGCTGAGAAAGCCGCGCCCGTCCAGGCAGCCACGCTCACCGTCTCCGTCGAGAAGGTGCTTTCGCGCCAGATCACGTCCTCGGTCAGCGCCACCGGCACCATCTCCGCCTGGCAGGAAGCGACCATCGGCGCGGAAGAAAGCGGCCTGCGCCTCACCGAGATGCTGGTGAAGGAAGGCGACCACGTGAAGGCCGGCGATGTCATCGTCCGGCTCGACGACTCGCTTCTCAAAGCCCAGCTTGCCGAGGAGAAAGCGGCCGTCGCCCAGGCGCAGGCGACGCTCGATTCCGCGCTGTCGGCCGCCGTGCGCGCCGACAAGCTGTTGGCCAGCAATGCCGTCAGCGCGGAGGCCGCCGAGGAAAAGGCAACCTCGGTCAAAACCGGCAAGGCCGGGGTCGAGCAGGCGGAGGCCGCCGCACAGCGGTTGCAGGCCGAGCTCGACAGGACGACCATCCGCGCGCCCTTCGACGGCATCGTTTCCAGCAAGCCGGCCGTGGCCGGCTCCATCGTGCAGGCCAGCACCGAGCTGATGAAGATCATCCGCGACGGCAGGCTGGAGGTCGGCGTGCTCGTCCCTGAAAAGGATCTCGCGGCAATCTCCCTCGGTCAGGCGGCGAACATCGTCGATGCGGCCGGCCGCGCCTTCTCCGGCAGCGTTTCCTCGATCGCCGAGACCGTCAACGCGACCACGCGGCTCGCCACCGTCTATGTCGCGGTCGGCGAAGGCTCGGGTCTGAAGCCGGGCATGTTCGCCCGCGTCACGATCGAGACGGCATCGTCGCGGCAGCTGACCGTCGCCGAAACGGCCCTGGTCTGGCATGACGGCAAGCCGGCGGTTTTCGTCGTCGGCGATGACGGCAAGGTCAGCGCGCGTCCAGTCGCCACCGGCACGCGCCAGAACGGCCGGGTCGCCATCGAAAGCGGCTTGTCCGAAGGCGTTTCCGTCGTCGTCGCCGGGGCCGGCTTCCTCAACGACGGCAACCTCGTGCGCGTCGCGGCCGGCGAGGCCGCCAGCGCGGCGGAGGTGGCGCAATGAACGCCATCTCCTCCTGGTCGATCCGCAATCCGGTTCCGACCATCGTGCTGTTCCTGTCGCTCGCGATCGCCGGCGTCTACGGCTTCATGCAGCTGCGCACCAACAACATGCCCGACATCGACCTGCCGACCGTCACCGTCACGGTGGCGCAACCGGGAGCGGCGCCGAGCGAGATGGAAGTCCAGGTGGCGCGCGTCATCGAAAACGCGGTCGCAACGCTGGAAGGCGTCGACGACGTCTCGACCTCGATTAGCGAGGGCTCGTCCGTCACCACCGTCCAATTCACCCTCGGCACCGATCCCGAGACCGCCACCAACGATGTCCGCAACGCCGTCTCCGGTGTGCAGTCCAGCCTGCCGGCCGCCGCGCAGACCCCGGTCGTGGCGAAGGTCAATGCCACGGGCAATTCGGTGCTGACCTTCGTCGTCGAGGCGCCGGCCATGTCGCCCGATCAACTGAGCTGGTACATCGACAATGACGTCGCCAAGGTCCTGCTCGGTGTCGACGGCGTCTCCAAGGTCACCCGTTCCGGCGGCGTCGACCGCGTCATCCGCGTCGAGCTCGACCCCGACCGGCTTGCGGCGCTCGGCATCAGCGCCGGCGATGTCAGCCAGACGCTCGCCTCGAACAACGTCAACCAGCCGGGCGGCCGCGCCAATATCGGCGGCCAGGAGCAGTCGGTCAGGACGCTCGCCAGCGCCACCACTGTCGAGGCGCTCGCCGATACCCGCATCGCGCTGAGCGGCGCCGGCGACGTCAAGCTCTCCGACCTCGGCAGCGTCACCGACAGTTGGGAAAAGCCGCGTCAGGCGGCCTATCTCGACGGCAGGCAGGTCGTCGCCTTCAATGTCTACAGGTCGGTCGGTTCGAGCGAAATCGACGTGGTCAAGGCCGCCCGCGCGGCGATCGCCGACATGGGCGCGAAGACCACGACGGCAAAATTCACCGAAGTCACCTCCTCGTCCGGCTTCGTCCAGGAGAGCTACGACGCTGCCCTCGAAGCCTTGTGGCTCGGCGCCTTGCTCGCCATCGGCGTTGTCTGGCTGTTCCTGCGCGACATCAGGGCGACGCTGGTGTCGGCGGTGGCGATGCCGCTGTCGCTGATCCCGACCTTCGCGGTGATGGCGGCCTTCGACATCTCGCTCAACAACATCACTTTGCTGGCGCTGTCGCTGGTCGTCGGCATCCTCGTCGACGACGCCATCGTCGAGATCGAGAACATCGTGCGCCACATGCGCCAGACCGGCGTCAGCGCCTACCAGGCGGCGATCGAAGCGGCGGATGAGATCGGGCTGGCCGTGGTGGCAACGACCGCGACCATCGTCGCTGTGTTCCTCCCCGTGGCCTTCATGCCCGGCATTCCAGGCAAATTCTTCTTCTCCTTTGCCGTCGCCGTCTGCGTGTCGGTGCTGTTCTCGCTTCTGGTGGCGCGCATGCTCACCCCGCTGATGGGCGCCTATCTGGTGCGCGCCGGCGGCCATAACGAGGACGACCTGCCCGCCTGGGTGCCGACCTATCTCTGGCTGCTGCGCAAGGCGCTCGATTACCGCTGGATCACATTGTTGGCCGGTATTGCCTTCTTCGCCGGTTCGGTGCTGCTGGCGACCCGGCTGCCGACCGAGTTCATGGCGGCCGCGGACCGTGGCCGCTCGATGATCTCGGTCGAGCTGCAGCCCGGCTCGACCATCGAGCAGACCACGGCGGTGGTGCAGGACATCACCAGACGGCTCGAGAAGGAGCCGGACGTCGACAGCGTGTTTGCCACCATCGGCACGGCGGCTTCGTCGGGTGGCGGACCCAACCAAAGCTTGAGCTCGGCCGAAGTGCGCACCGCGACCGTCACCGTCAACCTCAAGCCGCGCGCCGAGCGGACCGTGAGCCAGCAGCAGTTCGAGGCCGAGGCTTCGCCGAAGCTCAACGACATTCCCGGTGCTCGCATCCAGTTTGGCGCCGACGGCTTCGCCGGCGCCAAGGTCTCGATCACGCTGGTCGGCGATGATGGCGCGGGCCTCGAGAAGGCGAGCAACGCGCTGATCGAGCAAATGAAATCGGTGCCGGGCCTGATCAATCCGACCTCGACGGCCGCCACCACCAAGCCCGAGCTGATCGTGCGGCCCGACAGCGCCAAGGCGGCCGAGCTCGGCGTCACGCCGACTGAGATCGCCGCGACGGTGAAGATCGCCACCATCGGCGACACCGACACCAGCCTGGCGAAATACAATCTCGGCGACCGACAGGTGTCGATCGTCGTCACTTTGCCCGACGGCGCCATCGACGAGCCGGCGAAGCTTGCCGTCCTGCCGCTGACCGGCAGCAAGGGAACGGTGCCGCTCGGCGCCGTCGCCGATATCGGCTTCAATGCCGGCCCGAACAGCATCACGCGTGTCGACCGTAGCCGCAGCGCAACGATAGAGGCCGACCTCTCCGGCCTGACTCTCGGCCAGGCGACGACCGCCATTCGCGCGCTGCCGATCATGAAGAGCCTGCCCCAAGGCGTGCACGAGCTGGCGCGCGGCGACGCCCAGCGCATGCAGGAGCTGTTCTCGGGCTTTGCCACCGCGATCGCCGCCGGCATCATCCTGATGTACCTGACGCTGGTGCTGCTCTTCCGCAGCTTCGTGCAGCCGGTGACTATTCTGGTCGCGCTGCCGCTGTCGGTCGGCGGCGCGCTCGGCTTCCTTCTCATTACCGGCAAGGCGCTTGGCATCTCGCCGCTGATCGGCATACTGATGCTGATGGGCATCGCGGCCAAGAACTCGATCCTGCTCGTCGAGTATGCTCTGGTCGCCGAGAAGGAGCACGGCATGAGCCGCTTCGAGGCACTGCTCGACGCTGCCCGCAAGCGGGCCCGCCCCATCGTCATGACATCGATCGCCATGGGCGCCGGCATGCTGCCGATCGCGCTTGGTATCGGCGCCGACGCGGAGACCCGGGCGCCGATGGCGATCGCCGTCATCGGCGGGCTCATCTCCTCGACCGTGCTCAGCCTCGTCTACGTGCCGGTGGTCTACACCTTCATGGACGACATCCAGAGCTTTCTCGCCCGTCACCTCGGCAAGCTGCTGGTCGAGGCGCCCGGCGCAGCCGAAAAGGCGAGAACCGCAACTCCAGCGAAAGAAACAGCCAATGCACATCCAGCCTAGTCGTTCACTTTCGCTGGCAAGCTCGCGCCGCCTGTCTCCCTTGGCAGGGATGCTGTGTGCCGCGCTTCTTCTGGCCGCCTGCTCGCAGGAGAAGAGCCAGGTGCCGCCCGGCATGGGAGGCGCCGGCAGGCCCGAGGTCGGCGTCGTCACGCTGCATCCGCAGTCGGTCGCGATCACCGCCGAGCTGCCGGGCCGCACGGCGGCCTCGCTCGTCGCCGAGGTACGCCCGCAGGTCGACGGCATCATCCGGCAGCGCCTGTTCCAGGAAGGCGCCGAGGTGGTGGCGGGACAGCCGCTCTACCTCATCGATCCGGCGAGCTACCAGGCCGCTTATGACAGCGCCGTCGCCACGCAGCAGAAGGCGGAGGCCGCGGTGCCCACCGCGCAGGCGAAATTCGACCGATATTCCGGGCTCTTGAAGCAGAATGTCGTCTCGAAGCAGGATTACGACGATGCCGCCGCGACGCTGGCGCAGGCCCAGGCGGACGTCGCATCGGCCAAGGCCAGTGTCGAGACCGCGAAGATCAGCCTCGACCGGACCTCGATCACCGCGCCGATCGCCGGCCGCATCGACAAGTCGACATTGACGCCGGGAGCCCTGGTCACCGCCAACCAGGAAACGGTGCTGACCACCATCCGCTCGCTCGACCCGATCAATGTCGACGTCACGCAGTCGAGCACCAATCTGCTCAACCTGCGCCAGGCGATCAACGAGGGCCGGATCAAGTTCAGCGGGCCTAATGTCAGCGTCAAGTTGAAGCTCGACAACGGCACCATCTACACACGGAACGGCAAGCTGGAGTTCGCCGGCGCCAATGTCGACCAGTCCACGGGCACCTTCGCGCTGAGGGCCCAGTTCCCCAATCCCGATCGCCTGCTCTTGCCCGGCATGTATGTGCGCGCCATCGTCGAGGAAGGCGTCGCCCAGAACAGCTTCCTGGTGCCGCAGCGCGGCGTCACCCGCGACCCCAAGGGCCAGGCGACGGCCATGGTGGTCAATGCCGAGGGCAAGGTCGAGCAGCGGACGCTGAGCGTGCGCAACAGCGTCGGCAACAACTGGCTGGTCGATTCCGGCATCAACGATGGCGACCGCGTCATCGTCGAGGGCCTGCAGCTGGTGCGCGCCGGCGGCGACGCGACGGCGGTCGAAGTGACCATCGACGAGACGACCGGCGAGATCAAGGACCGCGAGCAGAACTCCGCGTCGGCGGCGGCTGACGGCAATGCCGCCGGCGCCGCGAAGCAGCCCGCCTCTGGCGCAGCCGGGAACTGAGCGATGTCGGGATTCTTCATCAACCGGCCGATCTTCGCCTGGGTGATCGCCATCGTCATCATGCTGGGCGGCCTTCTGGCGCTGCAATCGCTGCCGATCTCGCAATATCCGCAGATCGCGCCGACCACGGTCAACATCAGCGCCAGCTATCCCGGCGCCGATGCCCAGACCGTCGAGAACTCGGTGACCAAGGTCATCGAACAGGGCATGACCGGCATAGACAATCTCGACTATATGACGGCGACATCGACCTCGACCGGGCAGGCGTCGATCACGCTGACCTTCACCAGCGCCGCCAATCCCGACACGGCGCAGGTGCAGACGCAGAACAAGCTCCAGCTCGTGCAGTCGCAGCTGCCGCAAGTCGTGCAGAGCAACGGCATCACCGTCTCCAAATCCTCGACCGGCTTCCTGATGGTCATCGGCTTCGTCTCCAGCGACGGCAAGATGAACTCGACCGACCTCGCCGACTACGTCGACGCAACCATCAACGACACGCTGAAGCGCGTCGAAGGCGTCGGCTCGA
Organism: Mesorhizobium sp. GbtcB19; assembly: GCF_019091085.1. Taxonomy (GTDB): domain Bacteria; phylum Pseudomonadota; class Alphaproteobacteria; order Rhizobiales; family Rhizobiaceae; genus Mesorhizobium. Next base: position 110,434 of record NZ_JAGXJY010000001.1, read on the forward strand.
CGCAGCTCTTCGGCTCCGGCTATGCCATGCGCATCTGGCTCGATCCCGACAAACTGGCGCAATACGCGCTGATGCCGAGCGATGTCGCCACTGCCATCGAAGCGCAGAACACACAGGTATCAGCCGGTCAGCTCGGCGGGCTGCCGGCGCGCAAGGGCCAGCAGCTCAACGCCACGGTGACGGCCAAGAGCCGGCTGCAGACCGCCGAACAGTTCCGCAACATCATCCTGAAGAGCAACACCGACGGCTCGTTGGTGCGGCTGAACGATGTCGCCAAGGTTGAGATCGGCGCCGAGAGCTACACCACGCAAGCCCATTACAACGGCAAGCCAGCCGCGGGCCTCGCCATCAACCTGGCGACCGGCGCCAACGCCATCAGCACGGCGGAAGCGGTGCGCGCGACGATCAATCGCCTGAGTTCCACCTTCCCGCAGGGTGTCGAGGTCGTCTACCCGTATGACACCTCGCCCTTCGTGCGCCTGTCGATCGAGGAAGTGGTGAAGACGCTGGCCGAAGCGATCGTGTTGGTGTTCCTGGTGATGTTCCTGTTCCTGCAGAACCTGCGGGCCACCATCATCCCGACGATCGCCGTGCCGGTGGTGCTGCTCGGCACCTTCGGCGTGCTCTCCTTCTTCGGCTATTCGATCAACACCCTGACCATGTTCGCCATGGTGCTGGCTATCGGCCTGCTCGTCGACGACGCCATCGTCGTGGTCGAGAATGTCGAGCGCGTGATGCAGGAAGAAGGCCTGCCGCCGAAAGAGGCGACGCGCAAATCGATGAACGAGATCACCGGCGCGCTGATCGGCATCGCCACCGTGCTGTCGGCCGTGTTCGTGCCGATGGCCTTCTTCGGCGGCTCCACCGGCATCATCTACCGGCAATTCTCGGTCACCATCGTCTCGGCGATGGTGCTTTCTGTGCTGGTAGCACTTGTGCTGACGCCGGCGCTCTGCGCCACCATCCTGCGCCCGGCCAAGGATCATGCGACGCAGAAAGGTCCGTTCGGCTGGTTCAACCGCGTCTTCGATCGCGGCACGATCGCCTACCGCGACGGCTCGCACGGCATCATCAACCGCTCCTGGCGCTTCCTTGTCGTGTTCATGGCCATCGTCATCGGCATGGGCTGGATGTTTGCCCGCCTGCCGAGCTCCTTCCTGCCTGACGAGGATCAGGGCATCCTGATCACCAGCGCATCGCTTCCCGTCGGCGCGACGCAGGACCGCACCGAGCGCGTGCTGGCTCAGGTCACGAACCACTATCTGAACGAAGAGAAGGACGCGGTCGAAGGCGTGTTCACCGCTTCCGGCTTCGGCTTCGGCGGCGCCGGACAGAATGTCGGCATCGCCTTCGTGCGGCTGAAGGATTTCGACCAGCGCAAATCACCGGCTCTGGCAGCGCCCGCGGTCGCCGGCCGCGCCATGGGCGCTTTCAGGGCGATCAGGGATGCCCAGGTGTTCGCGCTTGCCCCGCCGGCCATCCAGGGCTTCGGCAACACCAACGGCTTCGATTTCTACCTGCAGGACGTCAACGGCGCCGGCCATGAGGCGCTGATCCAGACGCGCAACCAGCTTCTCGGTCTCGCCGCCAAGAGCAAGCTGCTCGCCAACACGCGTCCCAACGGCCAGGAGGACCAGCCGCAATTCTCGGTCGACATCGACCAGGAGAAGGCGAGCGCGCTGGGCATCAGCCTTGCCGACATCAACAACACGCTCTCCACGGCCTGGGGCAGCGACTACGTCAACGACTTCATCGATCGCGGCCGGGTGAAGCCGGTCTATCTGCAGTCGGATCCGGACTTCCGCATGCAGCCGGAAGACCTCGACAAATGGCAGGTCCGCAACTCCGGCGGCGCCATGGTGCCGTTCTCGGCCTTCGCCTCCAGCCACTGGACATACGGATCGCCCCGCCTCGAACGCTACAACGGTTCGGCCGCGGTCGAGGTCCAGGGCGCGGCGGCCGCCGGCCAGAGCTCGGGCGCCGCCATGGACGAGATCGACAGGCTGGTCGCGCAATTGCCCGCCGGCTATTCGCATGAATGGACCGGGCTGTCGCATCAGGAAAAGCTTTCCGGCAACCAGGCGATGTCGCTCTACGCGATTTCGGCGCTCGTCGTCTTCCTGTGCCTTGCCGCGCTTTACGAGAGCTGGTCGATCCCGTTCGCGGTGATGCTCTCGGTGCCGATCGGCATCTTCGGCGCGCTGGCGGCGGCCACCCTCTTCGGCCAGACCAACGACGTGTATTTCAAGGTCGGGCTACTGACCACGATCGGTCTTGCCGCCAAGAACGCAATCCTCATCGTCGAGTTCGCCATCGAGCGGCAGGCGGCCGGAATGGGACTGGTCGAAGCGACGCTCGAAGCGGCGCGACAACGCCTGCGGCCGATCCTGATGACGTCGCTGGCCTTCATCCTCGGCGTCACGCCTTTGGCGATCGCCAGCGGCGCGGGCTCCGGCGCGCAGAACTCGGTCGGCATCGGCGTCATGGGCGGCATGATCGCGGCGACGGCGATCGGCGTCTTCTTGGTGCCGCTTTTGTTCGTCACGGTGCGCCGCATCTTCAAGGGCAAGGCAGCCAACGAGAATTCGGGCGGGACACCAGCCAAAGCCACTCAAGAATAAAGGTTTCCCTCAAATGACAGGTTTTGAACGCGGTCTCGCGACCGCGAAGGGGCTCTTTTTGCCCACATTTGCCGCTGTCCTGCTCTCCGGATGCGTCGTCGGTCCGGATTACCAGAAGCCGCTCCTGGCGATGCCGGCGAGTTGGACCGGACGGAAGACGGCCAAACCGGCACAGCCGGCGCAATTGTCGAAATGGTGGCAGCGGCTGCGCGATCCCGAGCTGAACGCGCTGGTCGAGGAAGCCGTTGCCGGCAATCTCGACGTTGCCACGGCCAGAGCCAAGATCCGCGAGGCACGGGCGAGCTACCGCCAGTCGGTCGGGGCATTGCTGCCCTCCGCGGACGGTTCGGCTTCGGCCACCCGCAACAGGGCCTCGGCCAGCAGCGCGGGCACCACGGCCAGCGAGACCTATAGCCAATACCAGGCGGGCTTCGATTCCAGCTGGGAGCTCGACCTCTTCGGCGCCAACCGCAGGGGCGTCGAGGCCGCCAGCTATGGTATCGACGCTTCCGAGGAAAACCTGCGCTCGACGCTGTTGACCCTGGTCGGCGATGTCGGCTCCAACTATGTCCAGGCGCGCGGCTATCAGACCCGCATCGCGCTTGCCCGGCGCGCGGCCGCATCGCAAAGGCAAACCGCCGAACTGACCCGCACGATGGCTCGAGCCGGCACCGCGTCGGCGGCCGATGTCGCCAAGGCCATGGGACAGGCAAGCAGCACGGAAGCCACGATTCCGTCACTGGAAGCGAACTATGCCGAAGCCGTGCACCGGCTTTCGGTGCTGACCGGCCGGCCGCCGGCCACCCTTGTCGAACGGTTGAAGCGGGGGACTCCGATCCCGGCGCCGCGCCTGCCGATCCCGACCGGCATTCCGTCCGACATCCTGCTCGCGCGCCCGGATGTGCGCATGGCCGAGCGGCAATATGCGCAGTCCACCGCCAAGATCGGGCAGGCCGAGGCGGCGCGTTATCCCAGCGTCAGCCTGACCGGCGACATCAGCACCACGGCTCTCAAGCTCGGCGACCTCGGCAAGAACTCCACCATCGGCTGGTCGTTCGGGCCGTCGCTCAGCGTGCCGCTGTTCAATGCCGGGCAATTGGAGGCGGCCGTCGACGTCGCCCGCGCCCAGCGCGATCAGTATTTCATCGCCTACAAAGCCTCGGTCCTGACCGCGCTGGAAGATGTCGAGAACGCGCTCGTGTCGCTGGCTCAGGAGCGGATCAGGAACGGCAAGCTTGCGTCCTCGACGAAATCCTACACGGACGCAGCGCAATTGGAGCGCACCCTCTACAAGGCCGGCGAGGCAAGCCTCCTCGATGTGCTGGATGCCGAGCGTTCGGCCTATTCGGCCGAGGACTCGCTGCTGCAGAGCCGCGTCTCGATCGCCACCGACTACATAGCCCTCAACAAGGCGCTGGGCGGCGGCTGGAACGGCGCGATCGACACCGCCAGGCCCGAAGTCGTCGATGCTGCCACCGGCCCGCGGCTGGCGTCGAAGGCGCAGTGACGGGCGAGCTCACGATGTCGACTCCGCTGTTGACGGCCCGAACAAATCTCCGTGAGTCATGGCCGCGAGCAATCAGCCACTATATAACAATAACAACGGCTTCGAGGTAATGAGATGTCAGGCGCCTACGATCTGGGAACCAATCTTGTCCGCCGTATCTATGAAAAGCGCATAGATGCGCCGGCCATTCTCGATGCCGGAACGCATTTTCCCAATGCGGCGAAGTTCGCCGCCGCCTGGCAGGGCATCCGCGACGAGGCGCTGGCGGCAAAGCTGAACACGGCGCCTCGCTTCCACGACATCATGCCGGAGCAGGCCGACATCTCCGCCAATGACGGCCTGGACTGGCGCATGTTCGTGCTCAAGGCCTACGATATGACGGTGCCCGAAAACCTCGCGCGCATGCCGGTGCTGAGCCGGCTGCTCACGGAGTGTCCCGAGGTCAAATCGGCGGCTGTCTCGTTTCTCGCCCCGCGCAAGCATATCCCCGCCCACCGTGGCCCCTTCCGCGGCATCATGCGCTTCCATCTCGGCCTGGTCATCCCGAAGCAGCCGGATGGCCGGCCGGCAACGATCATGATGATCAATCACGAGGAGCGGCGCATCGCCGACGGCGAATGCATGCTGTGGGACGACACGTTCGAGCACGAGGTGATGAACAACTCGGACCAGCCGCGCGTCGCTCTGCTGCTCGACGTCTGGCGTCCGAAGATGCCGCTCGACATGGAAATCCTGTCGCGCGTGATCGTGCGCGGCGTGCAGGTGGGGATGCGCTATCGTGGCGTGTCGTTCGGCGGCTGACCCAGCGGAACCGTGGTTAAATCCTTGCCTCGCGGGGCAAATTTGCCCCGCCGCCGCGCTTGCCGGGGAACATAGCGTCCCTCGCCAGCAATCCGCTGACGCGGCAGAAGGCAGCGAAGGCGCGGCAGGCTTCCTCGGTGCTGGCGATATCGACCGTCGCGCCGAAGCAGGCATTGAAGGCGGCGTCATAAACCTTGCCTTGGCGGCGCTTCGGCCAGTCCTGCAGAAAGTCGAGCGCCTGCTCGACGCTGTAGATTTCCTCGACCGGCAGGCCGGATGCGGGCGTGATGCGCACCGGCACCTCGAATTGCAGTCTGTCCATTCCCTGTCTCCCGAACTGGCGCAACCCTGGCAACGCCGCTCGTTCTGAAAAGTTGCTTTTGGCGGCCTTCTGACTCGCAAATGTGACCTCAGTGCGGTCGCCGACCGCGCTTGGGCGCGGCGGATCGGACAGGGCGGCGCAACCCGCACCGCCCTGCCCAATGGCGCCTCACTTGTGCGCCTACTGGTTCGCGGGGTCCGTCTCCGCCTCAAAGGCCATGCGGCAGACCACCATCAGAAAATAAGCCGAAGGCACGGCGAAGATGACGCCGAGCACCATCGCGGCCGTTCCTTCCATCCGAAGGGTCGCGGCAACGGCCCAATAGACAGTGCCGATGCAAATGACCGCCTGGACCGTGAGAAAAGACGCGGCCGATGCCGCACGCGTAAGCGTCTTGAACGTCTTGATGCGTTGCATTGAATGAAAATCCGAACTGATGCGCGCGCGACCGGCGGACGGCCAGCGGCCGTCGCCGGATCGCGACGCGAAGAAAAGGTTTTTGGTTTAAGTGCCGCCTTGCGGCTGAGCCTTATGCGGCAGGTGGCGCGCGCGGCTGGTTGGCGTGCGAAGCTGTTGCGCTTGCCGATGCTGATGCGGCGCCGATCTCGGCCGGCAAGGCCTGGCCGACAATCAGGAAACCGGATGCGGGCGCGAGCGCGCCGGTATTGCCGCTGACCAGCTTTATCGGGAGCTGCCGGCTGGCGCGGACTTCAAGCGCCTGCGCCTTGCCGGTCGTTCTGAGCAGCGCGATCGTATCGCCCTGGCGGGCGGCGCTGATGCTGGAACCGCCCGAGAACGAGGCGGCTGACGCGGAGATTTCGGTCTGAGCGAAGCTCAGCAGCGCGAGCATCAGCAACGCCATCAGGCCCGCGCAGGCGGTCCTGACAGACAGCAGCTTCGATCTTTCGCGTTCAGGTGCCGTCAAGGCAATATCTCTCCAGATATCCACCCGCCCTACCGCAGGAGGCCGGGAAAGGAAAGCTTCGCCCCCGCTCTCAGTTCCCGCGAAACATGCCCGGTAAGGCGCGCAATCGCACTTCGTCCTTGAACCTTGCGGCTTCCGGTGCCAAATCTGGAGAAACTTTCCTTGCATCGGCTCACATCATGGGCCGGCACTCCGAACGGACAAAATGGTTACCTATCTCGACGCCTCGACGGCCCCTTTGAGAAACACCGGCCAAATAAGGCTCTATGGCGAGGAAGGCTTTGCCGGCATGCGCAAGGCCTGCGATCTCACCGCGCGCTGCCTCGACGAGCTCGTGCCGATGGTAAAGCCCGGCGTGACGACGGAAGCGATCGACCGCTTCGTCTTCGAATTCGGCATGGACAACGGCGCACTGCCGGCAACGCTGAACTATCGCGGCTACACCAAGTCGTCCTGCACTTCGATCAACCATGTCGTCTGCCATGGCATTCCCGACAACAAGCCGCTGAAGGAAGGCGACGTCGTCAACATCGACGTCACCTATATCCTAGACGGCTGGCACGGCGATTCCTCGCGCATGTATCCGGTGGGCATGATCAAGCGCGCCGCCGAGCGCCTGCTCGAAGTGACCTATGAGTGCCTGATGCGCGGCATCGCCGCGATCAAGCCCGGCGCCCGCACCGGCGCCATCGGCGCCGCGATCCAGACCTACGCCGAGGCCGAGCGCTGCTCGGTGGTGCGCGACTTCTGCGGCCATGGCGTCGGCCAGCTTTTCCACGACGCGCCGAACATCCTGCATTACGGCACCGCCAATGAAGGCGTCGAGATGCGGCCCGGCATGATCTTCACCGTCGAGCCGATGATCAATCTCGGCCGCCCGCATGTGAAGGTGCTCTCGGACGGCTGGACGGCCGTCACGCGCGATCGCTCGCTGTCGGCGCAATACGAGCACACGATAGGCGTCACCGACACCGGCTGCGAGATCTTCACGCTGTCGCCGAAAAAGCTCGACCGCCCCGGCCTGCCGGCCTAGGTTTCAGCCAAAGCCTTCGGGGGGATGGGGCATTGGGCAAAGTCGACGACGAGCGGGCGTTCTTTTCCGAAGCCTGGATCGAACCGCCGCAAAAGCCCCTGAAGAAGGCGGCGGCGGTGGAAGAGAAGCCGCATTATCATGGCCATCGCGACCGCCTGCGCGAACGATTTGTCGCCGGCGGTCCGGACGCCCTGCCCGACTATGAACTGCTCGAACTGCTGCTCTTCCGGCTGATCCCGCGCGTCGACACCAAGCCGATCGCCAAGGCGCTGATCGCCCGCTTCGGTTCGCTCGCCGAAGTGCTCGGCGCGCCGGCATCCCTGCTTGAGGAAGTCAAAGGCATCGGCCCGACGGTCGCGACCGATCTCAAGGTCATCGCCGCCACGGCGCAGCGCATGGCGCGCGGCGAGGTGCGCGGCCGCGAAGTGCTGTCCAACTGGACGCAACTGCTCGACTATTGCCGTTCGGCCATGGCCTTCGAGAGCCGCGAACAGTTCCGCATCCTGTTCCTCGACAAGAAGAACGGGCTGATCGCCGACGAAGTGCAGCAGACCGGCACCGTCGACCACACGCCGGTCTATCCGCGCGAGGTGGTGAAGCGCGCGCTGGAGCTCTCCGCCAGCGCCGTCATCCTGGTCCACAACCACCCTTCGGGCGACCCGACGCCGTCCCGCGCTGACATCGAGATGACCAAGCAGATCATCGATACGGCCAAGCCCCTCGGCATTTCCGTGCACGATCACATCATCATCGGCCGCAAGGGCAACGCCTCGATGAAAGGCCTGCTGCTGATTTGAGCGGCTGGCGACGCTGCTGCAGCTTTGGGCTCCGGCGCGCTGCTGTCTGCCGTTGAACGGCAGGGCCTGTTGGCCAAGGCGCAAAAAGGGCGAGATTTGAAAATCGTTCAATTGCGCAACGAATGATCCCCGCAGCGGTGCCTGCGCGGATCAATCTTCTACCTGCAAAGGACAGAAGCAGCTTCTTTAGAAGATAATTCCGTTGAGGCCCGGCGTGTCCGCTGCTAGCGTTTTGAAACGCTTCAATTGGATCACGCCTTTGCAACGCAAACGCCCGACCATTGCGGATGTCGCACGGACCGCCGGTGTTTCCATCGGCACGGTCTCGAACTTCATCAATGGCACGGCCGGCCTCAAGGAAGGCACGCGCGACCGCATCGAGAAGGCGATCGCAACCTTGATGTACCGGCCGAGCTCGTTTGCGCGTTCCCTGCCCGGCCGTGCGCCGCAGCGGCCGAAAAATCTCGACCATCTGCCCAGGCTTCTCGTCGCCGGCCGGGTGAGCGTCGACTTCCTGTGCCGCGTCGACGTGCTGCCGCATCGCGACGACCGGATCACGGCAAGCCATATCGAAAAGGCGCTGGGCGGCCCCGCCGCCAATCTCGCGGTCGCCGCCGCCGGCGTCGGCGCTCCCTACGCGCTCGACGTGGAACTGGCGACGGCGGTCGGTCAGGACGCGGAAAGCGACTGGGCGCTGGGCGAGCTTTCCAAGCTGGGCGTCCATGCCTTGCCGATCCGCAGCACGCCCAACAACCGGCTCTCGCAGGCGATCGTCATCATCGAGCGCAACGGCAGCCGCACCATCATCAGCGAACCGTTCGAACTGGGCGAAGTCGACCTGACCGCCAATCTCGACATTCAGCCGGAGCAGCGCCCGGCCTGTCTTCACATCGAAGGCTTTCACTATGAGACGATGACGGCTTCCATCGCGCGCTTTCGTCAGGCCGGCTGGAAGGTGAGCCTGCATTCGGCCGGCCTGCCGAAAAGCGCGCGCACGCCGGAAATCTTCGCGCAGATGGTCAAACAGATCGACCTGACCTTCATCAACGACGTCATGATCAGGGAAATCTACGGCTTTCACACCCGCATGGCGACGATGATCGAGGAAGTTCGCCTGACGCTGTCGCGCATCAAGCCGCGCGGAACGGTCGTGCTTACCTTGGGCGAATTCGGCGCGGTGGTCTTTCCGGCGACCGGCGGTCCACAGATCGAGGTGCCGGCGCTGCCCGTCAACCGGGTGGATGCGACCGGTGCGGGCGACAGCTTCGCCGGCATTTTCCTCAGTCTCTGGCTGCATGGCGCCTCGCTGGAAACCGCCGCCCGCTACGCGGCGGTCGGCGCCAGCCTGACGACGACGGTCGAGGGCGCGCAAGGCTACATCGCCGACTTCGCGACGCTGAAGGCGACCGCCGCGGCGAGCGACGTGATGGCCAGCTAAATCAACGGCTTACCGACCCAGGCGGCCGGCAGGCAACCAACCAGGCAATATCGGGAGTACACGGTCATGGCGAAAACGAAAGTCCTTCTGGTCGGCGAGAGCTGGATGAGTTCGGCCACCCACTACAAGGGCTTCGACCAGTTCGGCAGCGTTACCTTCCATCTCGGCGCCACGCCCCTGGTCAACGCCTTGAAGGGCAGCGAGTTCGATCTTGAATACATGCCGGCCCACGAGGCCGTCGAAAAGTTGCCTTTCACCATGGAGGGCCTGTCGCAATACAAGGCGATCGTGCTCTCCGACATCGGCGCCAATTCGCTCTTGCTGCACCCTGATGTCTGGCTGCACGGCAAGACTGTGCCCAACCGTCTCAAGCTGCTGCGCGACTGGACGCAAGCCGGCGGCGGCCTTGTCATGATCGGCGGCTATTTCAGCTTCCAGGGCATCGACGGCAAGGCCCGCTGGCACCGCACGGCCGTCGAGGACGCGCTGCCGGTGACCTGCCTTCCCAATGACGACCGGCTCGAAATTCCCGAGGGTTTCCGGCCCCAGATCACCGGCCCCGGCGATCATCCGCTCTTTGCCGGTATCGAAGGCGAATGGCCGATCCTGCTCGGCGCCAACGAGGTTGTCGCCCGCGACCGCGAAGATGTCGAGATCCTGGCGCGGCTGCCGCAGGACCAGGGCGGCCACCCGCTGCTGGTCACCGGGCGCCATGGCGAGGGGCGCACTCTGGTCTGGACATCGGATATCGGCCCGCACTGGCTGCCCAACAGCTTCGTCGAATGGCCCGGCTATGCGCGCCTTTGGACCAATGTGCTGCGCTGGGTCAGCAAGGCCGTCTAGCCGATCCGCAACCGCCGGAGGAACCGCCATGACCGCCCCCTTTCTCGTCGCCAGGAACATCGCCAAGCGCTTCGGCGCGCTGACCGCGCTTGCAAATGTCGACCTGGAAATCCGCTCCGGCGAAGTGCTGGCGCTGCTCGGCGACAATGGTGCAGGGAAATCGACCTTCATCAAGATCCTGGCGGGCGCCCATCCGCCGAGCGACGGCGAACTTCTCATCGAAGGCAACGCCGTCGCGTTCTCCTCGCCAAAGGATGCGGCCGCGTCCGGGATCGCGACAATCTTCCAGGAACTGGCGCTTTCGGAGAACCTGTCGATCGCCGAAAACGTCTTTCTCGGCCGGGAATTGAAACGCTCCATTTTTGGCGTTCCCTTTCTGAAGCGCGCCGAGATGCGCCAGCGCGTCGACGGCCTTCTGCAGGAACTCGACGCCCATATCTCCGATCCCGAAGCCCCGGTCGGCAGCCTGTCGGGCGGCCAGCGCCAGGCCGTCGCCATCTGCCGGGCGCTCAATCTCAACGCACGGCTGGTCATCATGGACGAGCCGACGGCGGCCCTTGCCGTCGCCGAGACCCGCAAGGTGCTGGCGCTGACGCGGCGCCTTGCCGGGCGCGGCTGCGCCGTCGTGCTGATCAGCCACAACATTTCCGAAGTCTTCGAGGTTGCCGACCGGATCGTGGTGTTCCGGCGCGGCCGCAAGGTGGCCGAAAGGCTGGCCGCCGAGACCAATCACGAAGAAGTCGTCTCGCTCATAACAGGCGCCCATCCCGACGTGCGGGCGCTCGAAAAAACAAACTGACACGCACGTCATTCCAGAGAGGATCAAACACAATGCTTTCACAACTCAGGAAAGTGCTCGCGGCCTCCGCGCTGTCGTTCGTCGTCGCGACGGCGGCGCACGCGGCAGACAAGCACAAGGTCGCCTTCGTCCCGCAGCTGATCGGCATTCCCTATTTCAACGCCATGGAAGCCGGCGGCAATCGCGCCGCCAAGGATCTGGGCGTCGATTTCGTCTATTCCGGCCCGGTCGACACCAATCCGGTCGACCAGCTGCAAATCGTCCAGAACATGATCGATCAGGGCGTAGAGGCGATTTCGGTCAGCGTGCTCGATGCCTCCAGCATCGCGCCGGTGGTCGAAAGCGCCAAGGCCAAGGGCATAAAACTGTTCACCAGCGACAGCGATGCGCCCGACAGCGGCCGCGCCGTCTATGTCGCGCAGGCGACCGACGAAGGCCTCGGCACCACGATCATCGACGAACTGGTCAAGCGCGTCGGCGAGGACGCCACGATCGGCATCGTCTCGGGCGAGGCGACCGCGTCCAACCTCAACGCCTGGATCGGCTTCATGCAGAAGGAAGCCACCGCCAAATATCCCAAGCTGAAGCTGCTCGCCCCGCAATTCGCCGGCGGCACGGCCGAGCGCGCCGCGCAGATTTCAGGCGACCTCATGGCGGCCAATTCTGACATCAAGGCCATCATCGCCGTCGCGTCCTCGACTTGCCCGGGCGTTGCCCAGGCAATCGAGACCGCCGGTAAGATCGGCGCTGTCATCGGCACCGGTTACTGCAGCCCGAACACCGCCCGCTCCTATCTGAAGAGCGGCGCCTTCGGCTTCACCGTGCTGTGGGATCCCGAACAGCTGGGCTACCTCACGGTCTGGGCCGGCAAGCAGCTGATCGACGGCAAGAGCTTCGAGGCCGAGAACAAGATCGCCGGCCTGGACAAGCCCGCCACCTACGATGCCGCCAAGGGCATCCTGCTGCTCGGACCGCCGGCCGTCTTCACCAAGGACAATGTCGACAAGTTCAACTTCTGAGCCCTGACGTGAGCGCGGTGCGGCAGTCTGGAAACGGTGTTCTCTCCATGAACGGGCGGGAGTTGTCCTTGCTTGTCGCCTGTTTGGTGGCGATCGTCGTCTTCTCTGTCGCTTCGCCGCACTACGCCACCTCGGGCAACGCGGTCACGGTGCTGCGCAACAGCGTCGAACTGCTGCTCATCGGCCTCGGCATGACCTTGCTGCTCGCCATGGGCGGCATTGATGTCTCGATCGGCATCGTCATGGGCCTCGCGGCCATCGCCATCGGCCGCATACTTGGCGCCGATGGCAGCCCGTTCCTGGCGCTTGTCGCCGGGCCGGCGGTCGGCGCGCTGCTGGGTTGCGTGACCGCCGCGGTCGTCGTCCTCGGCCGCGTTCCGGCCATCGTCGGAACGCTCGGCCTGCTCGGCGTCTACCGCACCGCCGTGTTTGCGCTGCTTGGCGGGCAATGGCTCTCCGGCCTGCCCTCGAACCTCACCGATCTGCTGGCGGCCACCGTGCTTGGAATCCCCGTGCCAGCCCTGGTGATTGCAATCGCCTATCTGGTGGTATGGCTCGCGGTCCGGCGAACGCCCTATGGCTTGCATCTGCTGGCGATCGGCAATTCGGAGGAAAAGGCGCGGCTTTCGGGAATTCCGGTGATCAAGGTCCGCTTCATGACCTTTGTCGTCAGCGGCGTCCTGACCGGTATCGCCGCCACGTTCTATGTCGCCACCTACCGCAATGTCGAAATGTCGGTCGGCAGCACGTCGGCGCTGGATGCCATCGCCGCGGTTATTCTCGGCGGCACCAGCATATTGGGCGGCCGCTGCAGCCTGCTAGGCACCGTGCTCGGCGTGCTGCTGCTCAGAATTCTCCAGAACGGCCTGCTGCTGATCGGCGTTCCCTCGCTTTGGCAGCCCGTCGTCACCGGCGTGCTGATCATCGGCGTACTCGGCTTCGAAGCGGTCTCCAATCGCCTTCCTCTCACCCGGTTCCAGCGAGCCCGCGCATGAGAACGCTCCGGAATCTGCAGGGCCCTGCCCTGACCCTGGCTTTGCTGTGCGCGCTCTGGCTGATCGTGATCGTCGGCCTGCTGGCACTCAAGCCTTCCGTCTTCAATCTCGGCACGCTCACCACCATTCTTCAGTTCTCGACCATCCTGGCGCTGGTCGGCCTCGGACAGGGGCTGGTCATCCTGGCCGGCGGCACAGGCATCGACCTGTCGGTCGGCGGCGCGGTTTCGCTCTCCGCCATCATCGCCATGCTGTCGCTCAAACTGGGCCTGCCGCCGGTCCTGCTGCCTGCCGTCTGCATCCTGGCCGGCGCGGCACTCGGCGCCCTCAACGGTTTGCTGGTGAACGGTCTGGCGCTGCTGCCTTTCATCGCTACGCTCGGCACCTTCTTCGTCTATTCCGGCGTTGCACTTGCCGTCACCGGCGGCGCGGCCCAGTCGGGCGTGCCCGCCTGGCTTCTCGTGTGGGGGCGCGGTGTCGTCGCCGGCATTCCGGTGCCCTTCCTCACTTTGGCCATCCCCTGCTTCGCGCTGGCCGGCCTGGCGCTGATGGCGACCGCCTGGGGCCGTTGGATCTACGCGATGGGCTTCAACGAACGCTCGGCCCGGTTGGTCGGGATTCCGGTCGATCGCGTACGTTTCATCCTTTATGCGCTGAGCGGCGCGCTGGCCGGCGCCGCCGGTCTGGTTTCGCTCGCCTGGCTCGGCAGCGGCAGGCCCAATATCGGTCAGAACCTCGAGCTTGAATCGCTGACCGCCGCGATGCTTGGCGGCATCGCCATCACCGGCGGGCGCGGCGGCGTCGGCGGCGTGTTCGCGGCCGTTCTGCTCCTGGTCACGCTGAAGACCGGCCTGCTGCAATTGAACATCAACACGGTTTGGCAAGTGGGGATCGTCGGCGCCCTTCTGGTGTTCGTCCTTCTTGCCGACCGGCTTTCCCAACGTTGGAGATCCTAATGCCTTCCATGGAAGAGACCATCGCCGCGCGCGTCGAGGCAGCGGCCGACCGCATCGTCCAGACGCTGAGCGATCTCGTCGCCTTCCCCTCGATCGTGAAATCCAATCCGAAGGAGGCCGGGCCGGGCGAGCGCGATTGTCAGCTCTATCTGCAAAAGCGCATCGAAGCGCTCGGCTTCACCACCGACCTGTGGGACCCAGACGGCCCGGCGCTCTATGAAAAATACAAGGGACGCGCCGGCGCCAACAAGGGCAGGACTTTTGAAGGCCGGCCCAATCTCGGCGGCGTGCTGAAGGGCACGGGAGGCGGCCGCTCAATCATGCTCACCGGCCATATCGACGTCGTCCCGCCAGGTGCCGCCGGACATTGGACAACCGATCCGTTCCAGCCCGTGCTGAAGGACGGCTTCCTGCATGGCCGCGGCACGGTCGACATGAAAGGCGGCGTCGCCTGCATGCTGATGGCGGTCGAAATTCTCAGGGAGCTGCAAATCCCCCTGTCCGGAGACGTCGTCTTCACCACCGTCGTCGACGAGGAGATCGGCGGCATGGGCTCGCTTGCCATGGTCGATCGCGGCTTTCGCGCCGATGCCGGCATCATGACCGAACCGACGGCAAACAGGATCGCGCCGCTCTGTCACGGCATCCTGTGGGGCAGGATCATCGTCGACGGCATAGGCGGCCATGCGGAACTCACGCCGAATGCCTGGTATTCGAGCGGCCCGGTCGATGCCGTGCAGCTCTGTCGGCAGATCCTCGACGGCATCGACATCCTCAACCGGCGCTGGATGTTCGACCCGAAGAAGAACCATCCGCTGATGGAACTGCCCAACCAGATCATCGTCACCCAGATCAATGCCGGCGAGCACCCCTCCTCCATGGCCGGGCGCGGCGAGATCATCATCGACGCGCAGTACCTGCCGAGCGAGCATGACGAATTCAGGCTGGGCGGCAACGTCAAGCGCGAGATCGAGGAGCACATCGCCAATGTCTGCCAGGCGGATCCTTATCTGCGCCTGCATCCTGCCCGCGTCGAATGGATTCTCGATGCCGACTGCGCCGAAATCCCGTCCGACAGTCCGTTCATCGGCGTGTTCCAGGAGGCTGTGAAGGACGCCGATCTGTCGCCGGTGCTCAGCGGCTTCGGCGCGCATAGCGACATCGGCCTGCCAACAGGCCTCGGCAACACGCCGACCGTCAACTTCGGCCCCGGCGACCCGGCGCAGGCGCATCAGCCCAATGAGCGCGTTTCAGTGCGCGATCTCATCGACTGCACCAAGGCAATTGCGATTGCTGTGGAGAAATGGTGCCGCTAGGGCAGCATTTTGCCAATCGGATAGTCGGCTCTGGAATTTCAACCGGAAATCGAGCATGATGCGCTTCGGCATTTTCGGGACGCTTCGCGCGCTTGGAATGCCGGGAGGAACGGGACATGGCCGTTGTGCTTGTACTCGTTTTAATCGTCGTGGGCTCGGTGTTGTTCCACCTCCTGAGCCCATGGTGGTGGACGCCCATTGCCTCGAACTGGGACTATATAGACAACACCATCATCATCAGCTTCTGGATCACCGGCATCGTCTTTGCCGCTGTCGTCCTCTTCATGGCTTATTGTGTCTTCCGCTTCCGGCACCGGGAAGGCAATCGCGCGGTTTATGAACCGGAGAACAAGCGCCTCGAATCGTGGCTGATGATCGTCACCGCGGTCGGCGTCACCGCCTTGCTGGTTCCCGGCCTGTTCGTCTGGAGCCGCTTCGTCACGGTTCCAAGCGATGCGACCGAAGTCGAGGTCGTCGCCCAGCAATGGCAGTGGAGCTTCCGTCTGCCGGGCAAGGACGGCAAGCTCGGGACTTCCGACACCCGCGACGTCACCGCCGACAATCCGTTGGGCGTCGCCCCCAAGGATCCGAACGGCCAGGATGATGTCCTGGTCGAAGCCGCCGATCTTCATCTGCCGATCGGCAAGCCGATCAAGGTGCTGCTGCGGTCGATCGATGTGCTGCACGATTTCTATATTCCGGAATTCCGCGCCAAGATGGACATGATCCCCGGCTCGGTTACCTATTTCTGGTTCACCCCGACCAGGACCGGCACCTTCCAGGTCCTGTGCGCCGAACTATGCGGCCAAGGGCACCCGCTGATGCATGGCGTGGTCGTGGTCGACACCGAGCAGGATTATCTGGCCTGGCTCGGCCAGCAGCAGACTTTCGCGCAATTGTCGGCGCCCCAGCAATCGGGCTCGGCGAACCAGCCGCCAGGAAAGATAATCGCGTCCAATCTGGGCGTCGCGGCAAACTCGAAACTTTCGAGGTCCGCACAATAGGGCGCGGAGGTGCTCAAATGGTCGACGTCACACCCGCAGATGCCGTTCCGCCCGCCGAAGTCGGGGAGGTGGAACTCTACCATCCGCACAGCTGGTGGACGAAATATGTCTTCTCGCAGGACGCAAAGGTCATAGCGGTCCAGTACTCGGCGACCGCAACCGCGATCGGCCTCGTGGCCCTGGTTCTGTCCTGGCTCATGCGCCTGCAGCTCGGCTTTCCCGGCACGTTCGACTTCATCACTCCGGAGGCCTACTACCAGTTCATCACCATGCACGGCATGATCATGGTGATCTACCTGCTCACCGCGCTCTTCCTCGGCGGCTTCGGCAATTACCTCATCCCGCTGATGGTCGGCGCCCGCGACATGGTCTTTCCCTATGTCAACATGCTGAGCTACTGGGTCTATCTGCTCGCCGTGCTGGTTTTGGTGTCGAGCTTCTTTGCGCCGGGCGGACCGACCGGCGCCGGCTGGACGCTCTATCCGCCGCAGGCCATCATGACCGGCACCCCCGGCGGACAGGACTGGGGCATCATATTGATGCTTTCTTCGCTCATCCTGTTCATCATCGGCTTCACGATGGGCGGCCTGAACTACGTGGTGACGGTCCTGCAGGGCCGCACGCGCGGCATGACCTTGATGCGCCTGCCGCTCACCGTCTGGGGCATCTTCACCGCCACCGTCATGGCGCTGCTCGCCTTCCCGGCGCTGTTTGTCGCTTGTGTGATGATGCTGCTTGACCGCGTTCTCGGCACCTCGTTCTTCATGCCGGCGATTGTCGAGATGGGCACGCAGCTGCAGCACAATGGCGGCAGCCCGATCCTGTTCCAGCATCTGTTCTGGTTCTTCGGCCACCCGGAGGTCTACATCGTCGCCCTGCCGGCCTTCGGCATCGTGTCCGACCTGATCAGCACGCATGCGCGCAAGAACATCTTCGGCTACCGCATGATGGTTTGGGCGATCATCGCCATCGGCGCCCTGAGCTTCGTTGTCTGGGCGCATCATATGTATGTCAGCGGCATGCATCCCTATTTCGGCTTCTTCTTCGCGACCACGACCCTGATCATTGCCGTGCCGACGGCAATCAAGGTCTATAACTGGGTGCTGACGCTGTGGCGCGGCGATATCCATCTGACCATACCGATGCTTTTCGCGCTCGCCTTCATCGTCACCTTCGTCAATGGCGGCCTGACCGGACTGTTCCTCGGCAATGTCGTCGTCGACGTGCCGCTGTCGGACACGATGTTCGTCGTCGCCCATTTCCACATGGTCATGGGCGTCGCGCCGATCCTGGTGATCTTCGGCGCGATCTATCACTGGTATCCGAAGGTCACCGGGCGGATGCTCGACGAAACGCTCGGCAAGTTCCACTTCTGGGTCACCTTTCTCGGCGCCTACCTGATCTTCTTCCCCATGCACTACCTCGGCCTGATGGGCATTCCGCGGCGTTACGCCGAGCTCACCGACATGACCATCATGACGGAGTCGGCCCATCACCTAAACTCGTTCATCAGCATCATGGCCTTCATCGTCGGCTTCGCCCAGATGGTGTTCCTGTTCAACTTGATCTGGAGCATCCGCCATGGCCGTGAGGCCGGCGGCAACCCGTGGCGGGCGACGACGCTCGAGTGGCAGACGCCTGAGACGCCGCCGGCGCACGGCAATTTCGGCAAGGAACTGCCGATCGTCTATCGCTGGGCCTATGACTACAGCGTGCCGGGGGCCAAGGAAGACTTCATCCCGCAGAACGTGCCGGGCGACTTCGCCCCCTCCAGGGAGCCGGCATGAGCGTCATCCTGGTCTTTCTGCTGGTGATCGCCGGCTTCGCCGGATGGTGGCTCTCGCACCAACGGCTGACGGCCAAGCCCTGGCTGGAGCAAAATCTGGCCGGGGATTTCGTCGGTTTCGACCGGTCTTCGCTGCCCACCGCCAAGATCGGCCTCGGCGTGTTCCTCGCCGTCGTCGGCTGCCTGTTCTCGCTATTCACCAGCGCCTATTTCATGCGTATGGGCCTTCCCGACTGGCAGCCGCTGCCGCTGCCGCGCCTGCTCTGGCTGAACACCGGCGTGCTGGTGCTGAGTAGCGTCGCGCTGCAATGCGCGGTGATCGCCGCCCGCCGAGGCCAGACCGACAACATCAGGCTCGGCCTTGCCACGGCGGGGTTCACGGCGGTTGCTTTCCTGATCGGGCAGCTGGTGGCTTGGCGGCAACTGACCGCAGACGGCTATCTGCTCGCATCCAACCCGGCCAACAGCTTCTTCTATCTGATCACCGGCGTGCACGGCCTGCACATACTCGGCGGTCTGGTGGGACTTGGCAGGACGAGCATCGGCGCCTGGAACGAAGCGCGGCCGGAGCGGCTTCGCCTCAGCGTCGAGCTCTGCGCCATGTACTGGCATTTCCTGCTTTTCGTCTGGCTCTGCATCTTCGCCCTTCTGGCGGGTTGGGCGGGGACGCTCATCGACATTTGCCGAGGACTGCTGACCTAGGAGACCGGCGATGGCCGAGACGACCATGACACATACCAGCCAGATGGAGCCCAGACCCGCCGGTTGGCGCGGCATTGCCGCCGATTGGGCCTCGGACCAGCGGGCGTTCAAGAACGTGTCCTGGGGCAAGGCCATGATGTGGATCTTCCTGCTCAGCGACACCTTCATCTTCGGCTGCTTCCTGCTCTCCTACATGACCGCGCGCATTTCCACGCGCGTGCCGTGGCCGAATCCGAGCGAGGTTTTCGCCCTGCGCATCGGCGGTTCGGAGATCCCGCTCATCCTGATCGCGATCATGACCTTCGTGCTGATCTCGAGCAGCGGAACCATGGCCATGGCGGTCAATTTCGGCTACCGCCGCGATCGCCGTAAAACCGCGATCCTGATGCTTTTGACTGCTGCGCTCGGCGCGACATTCGTCGGCATGCAGGCCTTCGAATGGACCAAGCTGATCACCGAAGGGGTCCGGCCATGGGGCAATCCCTGGGGGGCCGCGCAATTCGGCTCATGCTTCTTCATGATCACCGGCTTCCACGGCACGCACGTCACGATCGGGGTGATCTTCCTGATCATCGTGGCGCGAAAGGTCTGGCGCGGTGATTTCGACACCGGGCGGCCCGGCTACTTCACCAGCCGCCGGGGTCGCTACGAGAATGTCGAGATCATGGGGCTGTACTGGCACTTCGTCGACCTGGTCTGGGTGTTCATCTTCGCCTTCTTCTATCTTTGGTGAGAGGCAGATATGGCTGAAGCAACCGCAAACGGTCTCGGACAACACGCACTGCACGCCGCCCATGCGCCGGATGCGGCCACGGCAGCGGTCGCCCACGCCGAGGTTCATCAGGAGCACCCGATCAAGCTCTACCTGGTGGTCTGGGCGTGGCTGTTCATCCTCAGCACCTGCTCCTACCTGGTCGACTATTTCGGCATCCACGGCTATCTCAGATGGTCGCTGATCCTGATCTTCATGATGCTCAAGGCGGGGCTGATCGTCGCCGTCTTCATGCACATGGCCTGGGAACGGCTGGCGATGATGTATGCGATCATCCTGCCGCCGATACTGGTGCTGGTCTTCGTAACCATGATGGTTTTCGAAGCCGACTATACGCTGCTGACCCGTATCGCGTTTTTCGGACCCGGCCCCTGACGCGCACCAGCGGAACGGCCGATCGCGGTGCCTTGAAACAACAGGCCGCTGGTCCATTTTGGTTTGACATATGCGTCGTGAACTCAAGCAAAAGGACGCGGACAATGACCATAGCAAACAGGCTGAGGCATTTTATCGACGGCAAGGGAATCCCGTACGACACCGTCGCGCATCACCGCACTTCCACCAGCAGGCAGGCCGCCATCGCCGCGCATGTGCCCGGCAGCATCATGGCCAAGTCCGTGGTCGTTCACCACGAACTCGGCTACGCGCTGGCCGTGGTCCCAAGCACCCACAGGATCGAGCTCGGCAAGCTGCAGGACGTCATGGACAAGCGCCTCGGGCTCGCTTCCGAGGATGAGGTTGTATCGCTCTTCGACGATTGCGACATCGGCGCCGTACCGCCGATCGGCGCGGCCTATGACGTGCCGGTCATTCTGGACGAAAGCCTGCGCGATGCAGCCGATATCTATTTCGAGGGCGGCGACCACAAGACGCTGGTGCATGTCAGCGGCAAGGATTTCCGCAACCTGACCACGGGCGCGCGCCAGGCCCGGTTCAGCCACCGGGCCTTCTGAGCGCGGCGGCGCAGGCCGCCTGCGCGCGGCGACAGGTCTTGCTTACGTCGCCGGTCTGGGGACGGCCGGCGGCTCCACGACCTTGCGATAGACATGCCAGGTGGCGTGGCCGAGAACCGGCAGCACGACCGCCAGGCCTGCGAACACCGGCAGCGAACCGATGATCAGCGCGACGGCGACGATCAACCCCCAGACGGCCATCACGATCGGGTTGGCCAGGACCACGCGCACCGACGTGTGGATGGCTTCGTAGGCGCCGACGTCGCGATCGAGCAGCAGCGGGAAAGCCACCACGGTGGTGCACAGCACGACCACGGCGAACACGAACCCTAGGGCGTGGCCCAGCACGATCAGCGTCCAGCCGCGCCCGGTGGCGAAAATCTCGGCTATGAAACTGGACAGTGACGCCGGCGGTTCAGGGCCGAACAGCTGCTCGTAGAAGATCTTGGCGGTCAAAAGCCAGGCGATGAAGATCGCGAACAACATGATCCCGACCGCGGCGATGGCCGGCAGCGCCGGAGAATTCCTGACCTCGAAAGCATGTTTCCAGGAAGCGTCCAGCCCGGCTTCCCGCCTGCGGCTGATCTCATAGAGGCCGATCGCCGCGAGTGGCCCGATCAGCGCAAAGCCTGATACCAGCGGAAACAGCAGCGGCAACGTGTTTGCTCCCGATGTCCAGGTGGCGAGCACGACACCGACGAGTGGATAGATCATGCACAGGAACACGATGTGCGAGGGTTTGACCATGAAGTCGTCGACACCGCGCCTGAGCGCATCGAAAAGATCGGAAACGCCGATCTTTCTCACTCTGGTATGCTCCAGCGTTTCGCTGGCGCCTGCAATCACGTGAAAGCTTGCCATGACCGTTCCTCCAGATCGGGTCCGGCAAGGTCGCGGTTTCAACGGTGCTACAGCTCTGCGTGACTGGCCACGCAAACCGCGACCTGCACTGACCGCCAACATACTCCTTTGCGCCCGATTTGTCGTCATTTCATTGGAACGGGTGCGGCAGGCAGCCAGGTCTGCATACTGGCTCCAGAAGATATTTTTCGATATTCTCTTGCAGCGTCGCGTGCCCTCTTGGGCGCGCAAAGGACGCTGTACCGCTTTGATGGGCCTACGGTCCTTTTCGAAAATCGATCCCGATTTTCGGGGCATACGCCCGGTCGAAGGTGAACGTGATGGACACGCGCACGCTTGTCATACTCGGCCTTGGCATAGTTGTTCTGCTGCTGTTGGGGTTCTTCGCGCTGCCGGCGTAACGGCACGCGGCGCGACCTTTCAACGGTGCAATTGCCGGACGACCAGCGATGGTGCCCGGAAGGGTCGCCTATTTGGAGAACTGCTTCAGATAGGCGATGACGTTGGCTATGTCCTTGTCGTCCTTGAGGCCGGGAAATGTCATCTTCGTCCCCTTGACCATCGCCTGGGGGGCGTGAAGGTAGGTCGTCAGGGTCGGCTCGTCCCATTTGACGCCGGATTTTCCAGCCGCGATCATGGCTGCGGAATAAGTGAAGTTGGGATGCGTGCCGGCGACACGCCCGATGACGCCGTTCAGAGACGGACCGATCCTGTTCTGGTCCTGGTCGGCAATGTGGCAGACCTTGCACTTGGTGAAGACCTTTTCGCCCGCGGCAGCATCTTGCGCCTGCGATGGGCTTGCGAAGAAGGTCGTAGCGGACAAGACGATGAAAAGCGCGATTATACGCATCGCATTTCCTCCCTGATGGTCTCGTTTTGCGTTGGAACGATCGGCACCACACCTGACCCGCTTGCGTGCGCCGCACGTTAGAGCGGAGAATCCGGATTTCTTCAGTGGAATTGCGGCACCTACATACCACAGAATCGTCCAAATGGGATAGAAAAAGCCAGCTTTTGCCGAGGCTTAAGCCGTCGGCGATACGCGAATGACCTCCAGCCATTTCGGCCAAATTTATGCTAGAGGACGGCTGACCGCCATCAACCGACAGGAAGACAGCAATGCCTCAGCACGGCAATGAGCCTTGGCCGTTCGACAGCAAGCGCGCCGCCCTCTTGGTCATCGACATGCAGAGCGACTTCGTCGACGAAGGCGCCGTCATGGAAGTCGCGATGGCGCGGCAGCGCATTCCGGCCATGCGGCAGGTGATAGAGCTATGCCGCGCGGCCGGCGTCCCGGTGATCTACACGCAGCACGTCTTGAGCGACCATTTCGATATCTCGCCGCTCGAAACCGCCTACCAGCCAAGACTGAAGGCCAAGGGCATGCGGGAAGGCAGCGCCGGCACCGGGATCGTTTCGGCGCTCGCGCCCCTGCCCGGCGATGTGATCATCAAGAAGCATCGCTATGACGCCTTCCATAACACGCAGCTGGAGACGGTGCTGCGCAACATTCGCGGCGCCGGCCAGGTCGACACCGTCATCATCATCGGCACGGTGACCAGCATCTGCTGCGAATCCACCGCCCGCAGCGCCTTCATGCGCGACTACAAGGTGGCCTTCGTCAGCGACGCCAATGGCGGGCTGGACGAGGCCTCGCACAATGCGACGCTCGATATCATCGGCAAGGTCTTTGGCCGCGTCATGAGTTCAGCCGAACTGGCGCAAGAGCTCCAGGCGGACGCCTGAGCGCAACCCGTCAGCCGCCAAATCTCGGTTCGGGAACGCCGGTCACGCCTAGGTCGGTGATGGCGAACAGGCTGCCGCGCAGCACGCCGTCGCCGGGAAACCGTGGCAGCGGCGGCTTGGCCATCGACGTCACGTAGAGCGTGTCGAGCTTCGGCCCGCCGAACATGACGCTGGTGATCTTTTTCACAGGCATGTCGATGATGCGGTCGACGGTGCCGTCGGGCGCATAGCGCACCAGCCTCCCATCATAGACCAGCGCGTTCCACAGATAGCCCTCGCTATCGACGGTCGAGCCGTCGGCGGCCCCGCCCTTGCTGGTGTCGACGCGAACGAAGGTGCGGCGGTTGGTGGCGGCACCCGTGGCGATGTCGTAGTCATAAGCCCAGATCTCGCCGGTCCAGGTGTCGGCGAAATAGAAGGTGCGGTCGTCCGGGCTCCAGCACGGACCGTTGGAGCAGATGATGCCGGAATCGATGCGGGTGACGGAGAAGTCCTGATCGAGCCGGTAGAGGCCGCCGGACGGTCCTTCTTCCATCGTGTCCATCGAGCCGGCGAAGAAGCGGCCGCGCCGGTCGACCTTGCCGTCATTGAGGCGGTTCGCCGGGCGATCCGGTTCCGGATCGTGGATAAGGGTCACCTCGCCGGTGGCGAAGTCGAGCAAATGGAAGCCGCGCTGCAGCGAGACCACGGCGCCGCTGCCATCCTTGCGCAGCGCCATCGAACCGATCTTCATCGGCACGTCCCAGGAGCGGATCTCGCGCCCATCGGCGGTGGCACGGAACACGCGCCCGTCGAAACTGTCGATCCAGTACAGGCGCTCCTGCTCGACATCCCACAGCGGCCCCTCGCCCAGTGTCGTCTTGACGTCCACGACCACGTCGATCTTCATCCCATCCTCCTCGGTTTTCGCGCGTCTGCCGGCGGCCTCAGAAAGCCACCTGGTCGCCGCCTTTCAGTTGCAGGATCTGCCGCGCCTCGTCGGGCGTCGCCACCTCCATGCCAAGCCCTTCGATGATCTTGCGCGCCAGCACGACCTGTTCGGCATTCGACTTGGCGAGCTTGCCTTTGCCGGCCCACAGGCTGTCTTCGAGCCCGACGCGGATGTTGCCGCCAAGCGCGGCCGACTGCGCGGCGATGCGCAACTGGCTGGCGCCGGCGCCTAGCACCGACCAGCGGAACTGGTCACCGAACAACCGGTCGGCGGTACGCTTCATATGCGCGACATCCTCCGGATGCGTGCCGATGCCGCCAAGCAGGCCGAACACCGACTGCACGAAAAAGGGCGGCTTCACCAGCCCACGGTCGGCGAAGTGGGCAAGATTGTAGAGATGCGCAATGTCGTAGCACTCGAACTCGAAGCGCGTGCCGTTGTCGTAACAGGTGGCCAGAATGTATTCGATGTCCTTGAACGAATTGCGGAAAACCAGGTCGCGCGTCGCTTCCAGATGCGGCTTTTCCCAATCGAACTTGAAGGTCTCGTATTTGTCGGCGAGGTGGTAGAGGCCGAAATTGATCGAGCCCATGTTGAGCGAAGCCACCTCCGGCTTGAATTGGGCGGCTGGGCGCACCCGCTCCTCGACCTTCATATACGGGCTACCGCCGGTGGTGATGTTGATGGCGGCAGCGGTGCCTTGCTTGACGCGCGGCAGGAAGCGGGCAAAGGCCTCCGGCGTCTGGTCGGGTTTGCCGGTCTCGGGGTCGCGGGCATGCAGATGCAGGATCGCAGCGCCAGCTTCCGCCGCGGCGATCGCCTCCGCGGCGATCTGGTCTGGCGTGATCGGTAGATAGGGCGACATCGTCGGCGTGTGGATCGCGCCGGTCACCGCGCAGGTAATGATGACCTTACCCTTGGCAGCGGGCGCGCCGGACTTGCGGCTGGTTTCGTTCATTGTCCAAACTCCTGATCCGATTTCTTCTTGTGCGCCGCCAACGCCATCAGCCGCCGATCCCGCCATACCTGCCGGTCGCCCAGGTCTTTTCTGGGCAAGCGCTTGCTTCGCTCGGCCTCGACGGTCTCCATCACCTCGCCGCCCCAGTCGACGCGACGCAGCATCTGCGGAAAGATGTTGGAATAAATGCCCTGATAGCGCTCGACATAGTCGCGCACGCCGCCCGGCGCGTTGAGATCGATGGTCTCGAACGGCCCCATGAAAGACCAGCGCAGCGCCAGCCCGTCGCGAATGCCGATGTCGACATCCTCGACGCTGGCGTAGCCGTCCGCGACAAGCCTGAATGCCTCTTCCAGGAGAGCGCCCTGCAAGCGGTTCATGATGAAGCCGTCGAGCTCGCGCTTCATCACCAGCGGCGCATGACCGGCATCGATGAGGAAGGCGCGCGTTCTTTCGAGCGTCTCGGCGGACGTCCACGGCGCCGGCACGACTTCGGCCGCGGGAATGAGATAGGGCGGATTGATCGGATGCACGACCAGGCAGCGGTCCCGCCCTTGCAGATGGTCGGTGAATTTCGACGGCAACAGCGCCGAGGTGGAACTGGCGATCACCGCGTGCGGACCGGCAAGCCTGTCGATCAGCGAGAACACCTCTCGCTTCACCTCGAGGTTTTCGGGCGTGTTCTCCTGGACATGGGCCGCATCGGCCAGCGCCTCCGCCAGCTCGCCGACGATGGTGATACGCCCTAGCACGGTGTCGACGGGCTGGCCGCGCAGCAGGTCGTTCGCGGCAAGGTCGCCGAGCACCCCTTCAATGTAGTCGCGGGCACCACCCGTCGCGTCAGGTGACTGGTCCCACATGCGCACATCATGTCCGGCGCGGGCGAAGCTGATCGCCCAGGCCCGGCCGATGAAGCCGCTTCCGACAATTGCGACATTGGCCATGGAAGGTTCCTCAGAGTGTTTCGACGTTGCCGTCGACGCCGAGCGACTGGCCGGAAATGTTGATGCCGGCGTCCGACAGCAGGAAGGCGACCATCGAGGCCACATCGTAGGGGCTGGTCATTCGGCGCAGCGAGATGTTCTGCAGGTAGCGTCCGGTCATCTCCTCATGGCTGATGCCGATCTGCTTTGCGCGGGCCGAGATGACGCCTTCGATGCGTGGCCCCTCGATGATGCCGGGCAGGATGGCGTTGACCCTGATGCCGTGCGGGCCGAGCTCCTTGGCCAGGCTCTGCGTGAAACCGATGACGCCGAACTTGGCGGCCGAATAGGGCGTGCGGAACGCGTAGCCGTGGCGGCCGGCCGCCGACGACATCGAGACGATCGAGCCGCCGCCGGCGGCCTTGATGAGCGGAACCGCGCGGCGCGCGCAGAGGAACTGGCCTGTCAGACAAACGTCGATGCACCGCCGCCAATCCGCCGGGTCGATCTCGTCGACGCCGCCAGTCGGCCCTGCGATACCGGCATTGTTGATCAGCGCGTCGAGCCCGCCGAGTTTTTGCTCCACGGCTTCGAACAACCGGTCGACGTCGTCATCGCGCGAAACGTCGGCTTTGATCGCGCCGACCAGCGCGATCTTCCTAGGCGCGGCCGCCAGAGCCTCGTCGGACACGTCGCATACCATGATGCGTGCGCCGAGCCGCGACAGCGTTTCGGCAATCGCAAAGCCGATGCCGCCGGCGCCTGCCGTCACCAGCACGCGCTGGCCTTTGAGCCCCGCCAGAAATTCATCCGCCGACACCGGTGCCTTTGAGCTCATAGTTCAGTCCTTTCATTGCAGCCGCCGTTCGCGCAGCGCCATGACGGCGCCCAGAACGACCAGCCCGTAGAGAATTGCCCGCGTCGCATACGGCAGCGTCGTGCCGGCAAGCAGCATCTGCAACGCTGTCAGCAGCAGCACGCCGCCGAGCATGCCGAGATAGTGGCCGCGCCCACCGGTGATCAGCGCGCCGCCGACCACCACAACGGCGATCGACGGCAAGAGATAATCGTCGCCCATGCCGAGGCTCGCTTGACCCGAAAAGCCGGTCAGCATGACGCCGACAATGGCAGCGCAGAAAGCCGAGAGCATATAAACCAGGATCAGCGTCCGCTCGACGCCGATGCCCGACAGGCGCGCCGCGCGCAGCCCGTTGCCGATGCCATACACCCGGCGTCCGAACGGCGTGCGCCCGAGCAGCAGCACTGCCGCTACGACGAAGATAATCATCAGCAGCACGATCGGTGTCACGAAACCGAGTTTGGCCGTCATGAACCAGCGCAGCATCGGCGAGGAGAAACCGGCCGGCGTTCCCTGCGAATAGACAAGTGCGAAGCCTTGCAGGATGCCGTTGGTGGCGAGCGTCATGACGATCGGCGAGATGCCGAGATAGGCGATGCCGAAACCATTGGCGAAACCAATGGCGCAGGCCATCACCAGCACGACCGGCAAGGCGTAGACAAGAGCGGCGTCGGAGCCGTTGACCATGCCCGCCAGGATGATGCCGGAAATGCCGATCGTCCACGGCACCGAAAGGTCCAGGCCTCCCGTCAGGATGACCGTGCCCTGCCCCAGCGCCAGCACGGCGAGGAAGGACGACAGCACCAGCAAGGAGTTCCAGTAACCCGGATTGAAGATGGCGCGGCCGAGCCAGATCTGTGTGACGATCACGATCGCCAGCAGGCAGATATAGGCAGGCAGCGCATAACGCAGCGCCTCGGCGTTGCGCAGCCGAAAAGCCGGGCGTGGCGAGGCCGGCCCGCGCTGGCCGTTCGGTGGTCCGGCCATCTTCAGCCGCCGGTCGATCGGTTCAAGCTGCGAAGGCAACATCCCGGCGCGCCAGGCGGCCAGCCGGTCGCGTGCCGCGCGCAGTTGCACGGCAAGCACCGACGTGTGGGACAAGGAGCCGGCAAGGGCCGCCAGCACCAGGATGGTGCCTTCAGCGATGGTCGAATAATAAGCCGACACATTGAGCACCAGCAGGATGTTCACCACCATCATCAGGATGTAGGCGCCGAAGACGGTGCCGACGGGACCACCCTGCCCGCCGCCAAGGCGCGAGCCGCCGACGACGACCGCGGCGAACATCGACAGAAGCAGCGGATTGCCGACCAGCGGGTCGCCGCTGCCGGTCTGCGCGCTGATGAACACGCCGGCAAAACCGTAGCAGCCGCCGGCGATCACATAGACGGCAAAGCGCACCAGCACGATGTTGATGCCGACGGAAGCGGCCGAATCCACATCGCTGCCGACGGCATAGAGCGCGGTGCCGAAACGGGTACCCTTCAGCCAGAACCAGGCGAGCAGCACCACGCCGATCACCACCAGCGGCATCGGCAGCCAGCCGGCGATCGCATCGCCGAGATAGAAGGTGCCGAGATCGGGCGACACGAAGCCGCCGGGCTTGTCCATGACCAGCAGCGTCACGCCTTGCAGGATGAACATGGTGGACAGCGTCACGACGATGGGCTGCATGCGCAGCACCGCGATGAAGAAGCCGTTGAAGGCGCCCACGGCCATACCGACACCTATGCCGACCGCCGTCCACAACAGGATGCTGGCGCCTGGAGCCATCGGGTCCATGCTCGATGCCAGCACGACATTGACCAGCGAAATCACCGCGCCGGCGGAGAGGTCGAAGCCGCCCGAAAGGATCACGATGGTCTGGCCGATCGCCGCAAGCGCCGATGTCGCGCCGCCGCTGGACAGGAACGACACGTCGAAATAGGTGAGCGGCCCGGCGCTGATCCAGTCGACGATGAAAAGCAGGATCGCCAGCACGGCCGCCGCGATCAGCGCGCCGCGATTGCGCATCAGCGCGCGGCGCAGCCCAAGGCGTGTGGAAGCGGGAGACGAAACGCTGCTCATGCGGCGACATCCCCGGCATGCCCGAGCGCCGGCCGCATGATGGCAGGCTCGGTGATGGCGTCTCCCTCGAGCTCGGCGGCGATGCCTCCGTCATAGAGAACCAGAACCCGGTCGCATTGGTGGACCAACTCGGGGATCTCGGTCGAGTGAAGCAGGATCGAGCCGCCGGCGGCGACATAGTTTCGCATCATCACATAAAGCTCATGCTTGGTGCCGACATCGATGCCGCGCGTGGGATCGAACAGCAGCAGGATGCGGCTCTGCGCCACCAGCCATTTGGCGATTGCGATCTTCTGCTGGTTGCCGCCGGAAAACGCCCCGGCCCGCGTCCACAAAGCGCGGCGGTCGACCTCGACGGTGGCGAACGCCTCCTCGACCGAGCTTCTCTCGGCAGCGGCGTCGACAAGTCCGAGCCGTGTGAAACGCGACACGACCGGCAGCGTGGCGTTCTGGCTACCCGACAGTTTGAGGAACAGGCCCTCGGATTTGCGGTCCTCAGGCACGAGCCCGATCGCCATGTTGGGTCGGAGCGCGTCCGCCGGTGAGCCGAGCCACACCTTGCGGCCGTCGACAAGGATGTGGCCTCGGGTGATTTCGGCCATGCCGAAGCAGGCCAGGAACAGATCCTGCTGGCCCATGCCCTGCAGTCCGGCAACACCCAGGATCTCTCCCCGGCGCAGATCGAAGCTGGCGCCGTCGAGCTTGTGCCCGACCTTGAGGTCACGCGCGCCCAGGACCGGCGGGCCGAAAGCCTGGGCGCCGTCGGGCTTGGGTGGGAAAGTCTGCTCGATGCTGCGGCCGATGATCTTTTCGATGACGTCGGCGTCCGAGACATCGCTGACTGGCGCGGTCACGATGTGGCGGCCGTTTCTCAGGATCGTCAGCGTATCGCAAAAGGCGCGCACCTCGCGCATGCGGTGAGTGATGAAGACGATGGTGGTGCCCGCCGCTTTCAGCCTGGCGATGATGTCGCCCAGCCAATCGACGTCGCGGCCGGCGAGCGTCGAAGTCGGCTCGTCCAGCAGCAGGATGCGCGGCTTGCGGTAGACCGCTCGCGCGATCTCGATCTTCTGACGCACGGAAAGCTCGAGCTCGCCCACCTCGGCGTCGAGATCGACGAAAAAACCGAGATCGTCGATATGGCAGCGCACTGCCTTGCGCGCCGCCTTGCGGCGGATCAGCCCGGTCACGCCGACAGGGGCATAGGGCAAAAGCATGTTGTCGAGGACGGAGAGATCGCGCACCAGGGTCATCTCCTGGAACGCCGTCTGCACCCCCAGAGCATGTGCGGCGCGCGGCGCGCCATAGCCGATCTCCTTGCCGAAGACCCTGATATGACCGGCACTCGGTCGCACCAGTCCCGACAGCAATTTGACCAGTGTCGACTTGCCGGCTCCGTTCTCCCCCAACAGCGCGTGAACGCTGCCGGGCTCGATGCGAAACGACACGCCATCCAGCGCGACGGTCGGGCCAAAAGCCTTGCCGATGCCGTCGATCTCAATGGCGGGGAGCGCGGAGTGTTCTGTCATGTCCTCGATCGCCGGGCTGCGCCCTTTGAAACGCATTAGCGCGGATCGACGATGCGTGGACAAGACGCCCGCGCATCACCGAGATTTGCCTTGGGAGGCTTAGTTCTCCGGCTGCCCGACAAGCGCGGCGTTGAGGCCGATCTCGGGCGTCTGGTCGGAGAAGATCGAAGCGAACCAGCCGGGGTTGGAAACCAGCGACGGCTTGAACACGTTGCAGCCGGCCTTCATTTCCGCCCACGTGCCTTCATTGCACAGCTTGATCGTCTCGTTGGTGACAACCGGGAGCGGCAGGATCGTGGTTTTCGGCACGTCCTTGCCTTCGATCGCTTCGACGGCGAGCTTAAGCGCCAACGCACCCGAATAGGGAGGCGAAGCGTATGAAATGCGCTGCGCGCCCGCCGGCGCATAAGGGGCAGCCGCGCCTTCGACTTCGGTGCCCTCCGGCAGCATCTGGATACGGCCGCCATTGGAGCCCTCGCCGGCGCAAGGCAGGAGTTCGCTGGCCTTCTTGCCGGCCTCGAGCTGCATCGAGTTGGCGGTGAAGCAGCCGACCTGCATCCACAGCCCGTTGATATCGCCCCAGTTACGGGTCGCGAGGATCTTGGAGAGCTCGGTACGGGCAACCGCCTGGCTCCACATGCCGACAGCCTCGCCGACGATCTTGATGTCGGGGTATTTGGCAAAGACTTCCTTGGCCGCCTTCGTCCGCTGGTCATCGACCGATGTTCCGGGAACACCGGTAATGGCGATGATGTTGCCCTTGCCGTTGAGCTTCTTGACCAGCCACTCGGCTGTCACCCTGCCCGCTTCCAGCTGATCGATATGGACATTGTAGGCGCAGGGCTCGGTGATCTCGGCGTCGTAAGCGAAGACCTTCACCCCCTTGTCGCAGGCATTTTTCACGACCTGATTGAGCGCGGTCGGCGAGATCGGATAGACGACGATCGCCTCGGCGCCGCTTTGCACCATGGCATTGATCTGCTGGATCTGGCGCTGCGCGTTGGGTCCGGCAACCTGGACCTGCAGGTCGACCTTGTCGGCCAGGCTCTTGTGAGCGGCCATGGCTTTGACCATGTTTGCCGCCTCGGCCTGCCAATCGTTGCCGATGTAGCTCATGCTGAGAAATATCTTGTGCTTCTGCGCTGCTTCAGCGCCCGACATACCAAAGGCGCAAGCGGCCATGCCGGCCAGCAGCGCAAGCCGCCGGACTTTCGATCCGATTCCCATGTGAATTCCTCCCGATACGAACGGCCGAATGCCTCCCAAAGGCACGAGACGTGACCCTTGCCATTCGACAGCTGCGACCGTACCATCATTTGATCAAAGATCAATGATGAAATCGTGCCTATTTCGGGTTAAGGTGCGGACGCTTGACGCAGCAGCCGGAACCCTGCATTCGGGAAACGGGTAACAGAGCGGTCTTACGCGGGAAGATTGACAGGAGATGGCTGGAGCGGCGTTCAGGAAGCCGGGTGTGGAAATCGCGCCGCTGTCCAAGGAGACCTTGCAGGACAGGGTCTACCGCCATGTCACGGAATTGATCCTCGACGGCAGCATCGTGCCCGGCGAGATGGTGACGGTGCAAAGCCTTGCCGATGCGTTCGGGGTCAGCCCGATGCCGGTCAGGGAGGCGCTGCGGCGGCTCACCGCCGCCGGCGCGCTGATGGTCGTGTCAGGCCGCTCCATAGGAATTCCGGCTCTCAGCCGCGCGCGTCTCATCGATCTCAGGAATGTCCGCTTCGAGATCGAGGCGATCGCCGCCGCATGGGCGGCCGAGCGCATGAGCGACCAGGACATCGCGCGGTTGCGCCAGCTTCTGGATGCGCTTGAACAGGCCAACGCCGCCGGCGACGTCAAATCCTACCTGCGCGCCAACTACGCCTTCCATTTCTCGATCTATCGGGCGGCGGGCTCCGAGAACATCCTCAGCATCATCGAAAATCTGTGGCTGCAGATCAGCCCCTATTTCAACATGCTGCACGATTCCGGAAACTATTCGACAGCCAACGAGCACCATCAGGAGATGTTTGCCGCATTGCGAGACCGCGACGCGCAAGCGGTCAGCAAGGCCGTCCGCGCCGATATCGACGCCGCATTCGATGTTCTGGTGGATCTGCTGAAATAGGATCTAAGCAGCCGGCGGATGAAATTCACGGCGGATCGGTCTTGCAGCTTGCGGCGATCTGGCCGATCGCTTCGGAGAGACCCGCGAGCTCGAAATCGGCCTCGCCGCGTCCCGACAGGAGGCCGAAGCGCCATGACAGCGTCAGCCGGTTCGCCGAG
Organism: Mesorhizobium sp. GbtcB19; assembly: GCF_019091085.1. Lineage (GTDB taxonomy): Bacteria > Pseudomonadota > Alphaproteobacteria > Rhizobiales > Rhizobiaceae > Mesorhizobium. Next base: position 143,180 of record NZ_JAGXJY010000001.1, read on the forward strand.
GCCAGGCGCCTGATGCCGTCGTCTCCATCCCTGACCAGCGTCCTGCCATGCGCACCGACCGACCAGCTTTCGTCGGTCTTGCCGCCACCGTCGACAATGACGGAGATGGTGATCTTGCGGCTGGCGGACACCGAATCGTTGAGCTGCAGCCATTCGCTCCAGCGTGGTTCGCCATCGGGCCGGCAAGCCAAGGTCAGCACCGGGCTGTAGCCTAGCGCTCCGCCCCCGGTGATCAGCTTGTTGCTGGCATGCAGCGACGCGGTGATCTGGCCGTCGCTGCCGGCGCCGACGCTCCAGCTGCCGAGATTCGGCTCAGCCCGCGCGGCGCCGGCCGCTGCGGCAAACAAGAGCGCCGCGGCAACGACCACGCCTCTCATCATGAACCCCAGCTTCACCAATGCCTCCAAGCGCCCGCGAATGCGATGAAGCGCAGATAATGCTCAACGGTTCGTATCGCCAGCAGCGGGCCATCAAGACAGATTGCCGGTGTTGCCGCGCCGCCACAATGAAATACCCCACAATGAAAAAGGCCGCCCTGAGGCGGCCTTTCGAAGTCGGTGCTGAAACCTGTTACTCGGCTTCCTTGGCGGCCTTTTTCTTCGGCGCGGCCTTCTTCTTCGGCTCTTCGGCCTCGTCGGCGCCTTCACTTGCCTTGGCTTCGGCCTTCTTCGAGGCAGCCTTCTTGGCCGGCTTTGCCTTGGCCGCGGTCTCGGTCTCCTCGTCGTCGGCCATCAGCTCGTCCTTGCCGACCTTGACGTCGTTGACCGAGATCTGGCCGAGCAGATAATCGACGACCTTCTCTTCGAACATCGGCGCCCGCAGCGCGTTGATGGCTTCCGGGTTGCCGCGATAGAACTCGAAGGCTTCCTGCTGCTGGTTGGCCGGGAAGCGACGCACCTGCTCGAACAGGCCGCGCTGCAGTTCCTCGTCCGACACGGTGACGCCGGCCTTCTCGCCGATCTCGGCCAGAACCAGGCCCAGGCGCACGCGGCGTTCGGCAAGGCGCATATATTCGGCGCGCGCCTCTTCTTCCGTCGTCTCTTCGTCGGCGAAGGTACGGCCGGCGGCCTCGAGGTCGCGGTTGACCTGTGCCCAGATGTTGTTGAACTCGGCCTCGACGAGCTTCGACGGCGCCTCGAACGAATAGGAAGCATCGAGCTGGTCGAGCAGTTGGCGCTTCACCTTCTGGCGGGTCATCGAGCCGAACTGGTTCTCGATCTGGCCGCGCACGATCTCGCGCAGGCGCTCCAACGATTCCAGTCCGAGATTCTTGGCCGTCTCGTCATTGACCTCCAGCGCGCCGGGTGCCGACACTTCCTTGACGGTGACGTCGAAGGTAGCTTCCTTGCCGGCCAGATGCGCCGCCTGGTAGTTTTCAGGGAATGTGACGGTGACCTGCTTCTCATCGCCGGCCTTCGTGCCGACCAGTTGGTCCTCGAAGCCCGGGATGAACTCCTTGGAGCCGAGCACCAGCGGCTGGTCGGTGCCGGCGCCGCCGGCGAAAGCCTCGCCGCCGATCTTGCCGAGATAATCGATGGTCACGCGGTCGCCCTCGGCGGCCTTGCCGGTCTTCGGCTCGTAGCTGCGCGCCGATTCGGCAACGCGCTTGACCTGATCGTCGACTTCCGATTCCGGCACGTCGTAGACCTGACGCGTCACCTTGATGTCGGAGAAGTCCTTGATCTCGATCGCCGGGATGACTTCGTAATTGAGGCTGAACTCGAAGTCGGAGCCGCCGGCCAGGATCTTCTCGGCCTCCTTCTCGTCCTCGGTCATGATCACTTCGGGCTGCATGGCGGCCTTTTCGCCGCGACCCGAGATGATCGAACGGGTCGAGTCGTTGAGGATCTCGTTCACGACCTCGGCCATGAACGACTTGCCGTACATCTTGCGCAGGTGCTGCACCGGCACCTTGCCCGGGCGGAAGCCGTTGATGCGCACCTTGTCGCGGGCATCGGTAAGCCGCGCCATCAGCTTGGCTTCCATGTCACCGGCCGGCACGGTGATCTTGATCTCGCGCTTGAGACCGGAGTTGAGCGTTTCGGTGACTTGCATCCTAGAACCTTTGTTTTCAACAATGAGACTGCCAAACGGTCCTAGCCGTTTACAGCCTGCCGGTATGATGTTGCCGGAAATGGCTTTTGGTACGGAACCTGGCGATTTGACCGCTAACGCGGTTCAAACTCCCTTGAACTACGCCTTGCCAGATGCGAATAAGTCTTTGTTTTTCCTATAACTTTTCACATCTTGCAGAAGCGGAAACTCACGTTCCGTCACATTCGACACGCCTTTTGTCACAGGCTAGGCCAATTTTCAACTATCTTCGCGTCTAGCCGGATAAGCATGATCTGAGCCCCGACATTGACAGAATGATGGCTACATGGGATTGCCGGGGAAAGCGGATGTGGCGGAATTGGTAGACGCCCTGGATTTAGGTTCCAGTGCCGAAAGGCGTGGGGGTTCGAGTCCCTTCATCCGCACCATCCTTCGCTCTGACCAGCTTCGGGTGGCAAGCCACCTGGAGCTCGCTAGAGCGTAGGGTGTCCTCCGAAGCCGTGGAGAAGGTGGACCGGCACCAACATCCCCTGACAGCGCAAACGAGCCCCTTATACTCGGGTAGACAACGCTGCCTTCGCGCATCCGACGCACTTGAAATAGCCCATTAACAGGTTCTTAGTTGCAACAGGCAGGTTGGGGGCTCTGTCAGGTTGTGCGCGTAGTTTCTTTAGTTCTGGGGATCGGGTCAGCTCTCGCGGCGGCAACGTCCCAGGTTGAGGCTTTGGAGTACACTCCGGCTTCTCCTCCGGGTCAGCGGCCAATGCTCGTTGTCTCCGGTGAGTTCGACGCCAATGAGTCCCTGAACGGCTTTAACCGCGCTGTTGCGAGCAGCGGGGCCAAGGTGATTATATTCAACTCCCCCGGCGGCAACGTCGGCGGAGCCATTCGGTTGGGGCGTATGATCCGCGCAGCCGGGTTGGACACGCTTCAGCTTCGCCAATTGCAGTGCGCTTCAGCTTGCTCGCTGGCTTTCCTGGGCGGCATCCACCGTTTCGCCGAACCAGATTCCATCGGCATTCATCGGGCGTTTCTCAAACCGGCTGACGGGATGTCCACCCAAGAAGCGGAGGCCCGTGTCCAGCTCGGAACGGCCGCAATCACATCCTATGTCGTCGAGATGGGAGCGGACCCCAAGCTGCTGGAATTGGCCGCGAGCTATGGCAAGCATGACTTAAGATATCTATCGGCCAACGAAATGGCTGAGTTGCGTGTGACCAATGTCGCGGTGAACCAGTCGCCCGCAGATACATCGCAGGTGCCAACGAGGCCAAACCCCGCCCCGGTATCTGTGCCTGCACCCGACGCCAGGCAACAGCCGGAGAGCATTGCGGTCGCCTTCGTCCGGAATCTCATCGAGCACCATGGCGACAACGACGATTTCGCTCTTGCCCAGGTCCAGGCGTCCTACGCTCCCAAGGTCGACTATTATGGCAAGCCAACCAGCTTGAGGTCGATCATCCAGGACAAGAGGAACTACTACAAGCGATGGCCCAATCGCGTGTCTAACGTCCGCGATGAAAGCATTGCGGTCACCTGCGCCGACGATCGCTGCACGGTCTCCGGCGTCTACGACTGGGTTGTGCGCAGCCCTTCGAAGCAGGAAAAAGGCGCAGCCAACTTCAGCTATACGATATCGATCGGTCCCTATCCCAAAATCATCGCGGAGACCGGCAATATTCAACGGTAACCGAGACCATCATACGGGCTGTCGCTGACGCCAAGGCCCTTAAACGCCCTAATATAGCGGCTCCTCGAACAGCGTCTTGTCGCCATCCATCAGCGCCTTGATCTGCGCCGTGCCGTTGGCCGAGAGCGCCAGCTTGATGCCGAACGGCCGCACGCGAATCTCGTCCTGGATCGTCACGCCCTCGCCTTCCGGCAGGTAGAAGCGGTCGATCCCGTAGTCCGGCGCGACCGTCGCGTCCGCGTCACGCAGACCCCAACCTTCGGCGACGCGTCCGGCAATATCGGCCTCGTCCGGGCCGGCCGGCGCCGGCGCCTGGCCGAACCAGGCGGTGGTCGGCTGCCAGTAGCCGTCAGCGCCCTTCTTCAGCCGCACCACGATCGATGTGTCGTCGCTGGAGAGCTTGCCCTCCGGAATGTTGGCGATCAGCTTCACCGGGATCCGCGAAATGTTGTTGTTGAGCGAGATATAGTCGCCGCGCAGCAGATCGCGCGGATCGACGGGCTGCACCTTCAGAAGCACTTCCTTGCCGTTGCGCAGGATGGCGGCGCGGCCGGCGATGATCCAGCTGAGAAAGCCGATCTGGACAAGTGCCAGCACCAGCGCCGAGACGATCAGTTTCTTGCCGGTCATGCGGTTGCTCCTGTCCCGGCGGGCGCTTTCATGCGCTTTTCGATGCGGATGATGACCAGCGCCAGAATGCCGAGCAGCACCGCCGCCGCCAGGAAGAAGCCCGCCGTATCCAGCATCGACTGCAAGGTGACGCTGTAGATGATGGCGAGTTCGAAGGCGAAGCCGGCATAGGCCAGCCAGCGCAGCCCCCTGCTCTCGCGGCCCGCCAGCATGATTGCCGCCACGATGCCGGCCAGCGCTGCGATCGAGGCGACGGCAAAGCCGCTGTTGTAAGTGCTTTCATCGGCCAGATCGAACTGGATTATCGCCACGCCGGTGAGGAAGCCGAACAGGGCATGCAAGGGCAGCCGGCCGCCAAGCTGAAGGATCCTGTCGACCGGATCGCCGGCAAAGACGGAAGCAGCAAAGAGCAGGGCCGAGACGATGGCCAGCGACACGCCCACCGGCAGCGTGTTGTGATCCGTCGCCAGCAGCACCAGATAGAGAATGACCGACAGTACTAGCAGGTGACGCGCGGCCTGGCTGCGCGTCCAGAACGAAATGGCGAACAGGACGATCGCCACGACGATGAAGAGATGCGGAATTTCCGCCCGCCAGTAGAAGCCGAAGCCCTTGAGCACCAGCCATGCGTCGGCAATGCCGATCGCCGCCACGGTCAGCGGGTTCGAACGCAGCGCCACGGCAGCTAGCGCGGTGCCGGCGCACCAGGTGAGCAGCGCCGAGGTCTCGTCGCCCGAAAGGTGGTACATCTGGCCGATCAGCGCGATCGATCCGCCGAAGGCCGCGGCGGCAACGATCCACAGCGCTTCGCCGATCGCTGCGTGGTCGCGCGTTTTCAGCACCGCACCGCCGACATAGCCGCCAAGGATCAAGGCAAAAAGTGCCGCCACGCGCAGCAGACGCGGGAACGCCTCCCAATTGGCAGCGACGAAGATCAGGATCGCGGCGCCGAACAGAAGTGCCGCCATCATCGCCAGGATCGAGCCGAAGCTCAGGGACGCGCGCTCATTGGCGGCGACGTCGCGCGTCAATGCATCCGCCGTGGCAGGATCGATCAGCCCTGCCTCGCGCCAGCGGGCGATATCCGCCCTTACCCGTGTCGCATAGCCCGCCATGCTTTTCCCCCGAGCCTAGAGCATGATGCCGAAAAGTGTGAAGCGGTTTTCGGACGACATCATGCTCCGCTTTTTTGATTTAAGAGCCATTTCCTTAGCCGGAACAGCCAAACCGTTGACGCGGCGGCATTTTTCCGATTCGGCCTTCATTGTGACGCAGGCGTGAATAGCCGTTAATGTTGCATTGCACAATTTGCATTGCTGCCATGCGCCAACAGCACTTTTAAACCGATATTATCCCACCTATTTTCTGTTCGTACACAAACGGAATGATCCGAACCAAAGACGAAACGAGAACTACCATGAACCTGATCCGCAACTACCGCAACTGGCGCCGCTACCGGGACACCGTCTCCGAGCTGAGCCGCCTGTCGAACCGTGAACTGACCGACCTCGGCATCAGCCGCAGCGACATCCACTACGTCGCCCGCAAGGCGGTCTAATCCGCTTCGGGCCGCAAATGGTCCGAACCAGTTTTGAAGAGAGTAACGACAATGAACCTGATCCGCAGCTATCGTAACTGGCGCGTCTACCGCGACACCGTTACTGAGCTGGGTCGGCTTTCGAACCGCCAGCTCCATGATCTCGGCATCGTTCGCGACGAGATCAAGATGGTCGCCCGCAAGGCGATCTAAGTAAGGAATTTCGCCAGGGTCGACCTCCTCCCCGACCCTGACGAATACGGTCAACCTTCACCTCCTCCCGAGGGTTGACCACCGAAACGGCGCCCGCCGGACCTCCTCCCCCGGCGGGCGTTGTTCAGCAGTGAACGTAGTTCGTCTTCCAAGCGAACGAAGTTCGTCTTCCAGGGGTTTCGCCCCCTCTAAAAAGCGAAAGGAATTTCGTCAAAGCCGACCTCCTCCCCGGCGATGACGAATTAGGTCGATCTTCACCTCCTCCCGAGGATCGACCAACAAAACGACACCCGCCGGACCTCCTCCCCCGGCGGGTGTTGTTGTTTCTGGCGCAGGCACCCGCGCCCGTTCTCAGCCGGCAATTGCAATCGCGTTCTCAAGCGACTATTCCGGCGCTCATGAGCAAAAATCCCGTACACGTCATCGGCGGTGGCCTCGCCGGCTCCGAAGCCGCTTGGCAGATTGCGCAAGCCGGCGTTCCGGTCGTTCTGCACGAAATGCGCCCGGTGCGCGGCACCGATGCGCACAAGACCGACGGTCTGGCCGAGCTCGTCTGCTCGAACTCCTTCCGCTCCGACGATGCCGAAAACAACGCCGTCGGCCTGCTGCATGCCGAGATGCGGTTGGCAGGTTCGCTGATCATGAGCGCCGGTGACGCCAACCAGGTGCCGGCCGGCGGCGCGCTGGCGGTCGACCGCGACGGCTTTTCCGACGCGGTCACCGCGAAGATCGAGGCGCATCCGTTGATCACGATCGAGCGCGAGGAAGTGCCCGGACTGCCGCCCGCGGACTGGGACCAGGCGATCATCGCCACCGGTCCCCTGACGGCGCCCTCGCTGGCGCAGTCAATCGCCGAGGCTACCGGCGCCGATGCGCTGGCCTTCTTCGATGCGATCGCGCCGATCGTGCATTTCGACACGATCGACATGAACACTGCATGGTTCCAGTCGCGCTACGACAAGGTCGGCCCCGGCGGCACGGGCAAGGACTACATCAACTGCCCGATGGACAAGGATCAGTATTTCGCCTTCGTCCAGGCGTTGCTCGACGGGCAGAAGACGGAATTCAAGCAGTGGGAAGGCACGCCCTATTTCGATGGCTGCCTGCCGATCGAGGTGATGGCCGAGCGCGGCGTCGAGACTTTGCGCTACGGGCCGATGAAGCCGATGGGGCTGACCAACGCCCACAATCCGACGGTCAAGGCCTATGCCGTCGTGCAGCTTCGCCAGGACAATGCGCTGGGCACGCTCTACAACATGGTCGGTTTCCAGACCAAGCTGAAGCATGCCGAGCAGGTGCGCATCTTCCGCACCATTCCGGGGCTCGAAAATGCCGACTTCGCCCGCCTCGGCGGCCTGCACCGCAACACCTACATCAACTCGCCGACGCTGCTCGATCCCTCGCTGCAGCTGAAGTCGCGGCCGGGCTTGCGCTTCGCCGGCCAGATCACCGGCTGCGAAGGCTATGTCGAAAGCGCCGCGATAGGCCTGCTCGCCGGCCGCTTCGCCGCCGCCGGGCGGCTCGGCCAGGCGCCATCGCTGCCGCCCGCGACCACCGCCTTCGGCGCGCTGCTCAGCCACATCACCGGCGGCCACATCGTCTCGGACGACGAGCCCGGCAAACGCTCCTTCCAGCCGATGAACGTCAATTTCGGCCTGTTCCCGCCGGTGGAAGCGCCGAAGACCGAAGGCAAGCGCCTGCGCGGCAAGGACAAGACGGTGGCCAAAAGGCACGCGATCACCTCGCGCGCGCTGGCCGATTGCAGGCAATGGCTGGGGCTGCCGGCGCGGGCCGAGGCAGCGGAGTAGTCCGTGGCCAAACGCTCCGGGATGCCGCAGCTTCTGCCGCCGGGTTATCAGACAACCGGTGAACCCTTCACCGGCAACTACGAGATCATGTGGAGCATCTACATCAGATGCAACAACCTGCGGAAACTTCGCGAGGTCCACATACCAGCGCTCGAGGCGCTTATCGGCCAGCCGCACGGCGGTAAGGGCTGGACAATCGAGAAAGAGGAAGACAGCGACCCGAACTTGCAGAGGATCGTTGCGTTGCAGCAGCTAGGTGGGCCCTATACCGATCAGTTCCTCCTTGATTTCATGAAGACCCTTTATCGCCTGGCACCGTTCTGGAGCATTCAGGCCCGCCTCGACCCGTCACACCCGCATGGCGCCTATGTCATGGCCCGATTTTCGCGAGATGCACCTGGTTCCGAGGCGCCGGCTGTTGTCGACGCTCTGGTAGAACTAGAGGCCAATTTCACCGACGCAATGGGCGGTGAATCAGGGCGCTACCTCGGCTCCGGTCAGCGCATCAGCTAAATAGCTCTAGGTGTTTGACCTGCCGGGAGTAGGATACTATCCTACTCCCATCCAGGAGTGCTGCCATGGAATCCGCCGAAAAACTGTCTATCACCGTCACGCCGGCCATGGCCCGCATGATCCGCGAAAAAGTCGAGGACGGCTCCTTCGGCTCCGCCAGTGAAGTGATCCGCGCCGCGCTCCGCGCCTTCCAGCGCGAAGAAGAAGAGCATGCGGAACGCATGGCCTCGATCCGAGCGCGGGTGAAGGCTTCGCTTGAGGACAAGAGGCCTAACGTTTCAAGAGAAGAGGTTCGTGCCCATCTTCAGGGGCTTTTTGCCGAGTATTCGAGCTCCGACGATGATTCATCGGCTTGAAGTCGAATACCGTCAAAGCGCGAGAGACGATCTTGCTAACATCTTCAAACACATAGCCGAGGCGAGCGGAAATCCTCAAGTCGCCCTGAAATTCGTTCTGCGCATAGAAGATCGCTGCCAAAGTATCGGCAACGCCCCTCGCGGCGGCCGCTTGCGCGACGACATCGCACCGGGGCTAAGAACCGTTCCTTTTGAGCATTCAGCCGTCATCGCCTACGTGAGCGAGGGCGATGCTGTTTATGTCGTCAACATCTTCTACGGCGGCCGCGACTTTGAAGCGCTGATGCGCGGCGGCGACCCGTCCTGACAGGCCGACTACTCCGCCGGCTCTGAGGCCGCGCTTGGCAACCCCGGCTTCCCGGCCTCTCCCGGATTCCGCCGCACATAAGCCGCCTTCAGCGTCTCCGACGTATCGCGCGAGCCATCATGGCTCCAGCCGGGCGGCTGGATCAGATAGTTCAGCCGCTGGCTGAGCGTCAGGCCCGGCGCCAGCGCGTCCTTGAACATGCCGATCCATTCATGGAAGGCGACCTTCAGCGGGTTGAAGGTGCCGATATTCTTGACGATGCCGTAGCGCGGCCTGTCCTCCTCCAGTTCCTCGACGAAGGTGCCGAACATGCGATCCCAGATGATCAGCGTGCCGGCATAATTGGCGTCGAGATAGCGCGGATTGGTGGCGTGGTGGACGCGGTGGTGCGAGGGCGTGTTGAAGACGAATTCGAACCAGCCCCACATCTTGCCGATCGTTTCGGTGTGGATCCAGAACTGCCAGACGAGGTTGAAGCCGAAGACGAAGGCGATCACCGCCGGATGGAAGCCGAGCAGCACCAGCGGCGCCTGCAGCACGAACATGAAGGTGAACAGCCCGGTCCAGCTTTGCCGAAGCGCCGTCGAGAGGTTGTAGTGCTGGCTGGAATGATGATTGACGTGCTCGGCCCAAACCCAGCGCACCCGGTGCGCGATGCGGTGATAGACGTAGTAGCGCAAGTCATCGAGCAGGAAGGCGGCGACGAACACCCAGACCGACAGGCCGAGATTGAAGAAGCGGAACTGCCATAGCCACAGCAGCGCCCAATAGGACACGACGCCGAGCAGCAGGCCGGCGACGACGTTGCCCGTTCCCATCATCAGGCTGGCCAGCGTATCGCGCGTCTCAAACGATCCCTTGGCGCGGCCGGTGCGCACCAACCAGAGCTCGATCAGGATCGCCGTTACGAAGAACGGAATGGCAAGCTGGGTGACCTGCGGGAAATTATACTCGTCCATCACGCCGCCTTTCGGATTTGATCGCGGCCTTGCAGCGCCGCCGCTATGGCCAGCGCATCGGCTTCGTCGGCAAAGACGAACCTGCCGCCTTTCCAGGTGAAATCATTCGGCCGCAGCGAGACGACATTGCCTTCCCTCACCAGTGCCAGAATGTCGTGCGGCGAGACGATGCGCGTCAAAAAACAGTCGCCGATGCTGTGCACGATGCCGCAGCGCCGTGGGCCAAGATCGAGGAAGGCCGCATGGTTGTCGGCTGTCAGCCGTACGGTGCCCGGCTTTTCGTCAGGAAAATCCTCGGCAAAGCGTGCGAGCGCCTGACCGGCGCCAGCAAGCGTCGCGTTTGTCGTGCCGCCGGTGAAATGCACGGCCGCGACCGACAAGGCGATGCCGAACACGACAAGGACGACCAGGACGGGCAGGCTCATGGAAAGGCGGGCTCCTCCGGTGGCTCGCATTTCTTTGATGCGAGTCCACGCGACAGAACCCCTAGCACGATTGACGTTTACGTCAAAGGGGTGTCCAGCCTCGCATCGCATGACGCAGGAGCAACCAGTGCCGGCGCAAGGTGGAGAGCGTCGCCGTTCTACCAAGCGGCGACCAGTGAGTCGTCTCCATCTTGTCGAGATAGGCGCGGGTCAGCGCCAGCGGCAGGAAAGCGGGCCGCAGCGACACGGGGAGCGCCGGCGCGCCTTTCTCGAAAGCGCCGAGATGTTCCCGAGCCAAGGCGATCATCGCGCCTGCTGCCCGCTCCGCGCCAGCCCCGCCCTCGCCCTTGATGAACTCTTCCGGTGTCGTGCCGGCAGCCGCGAGGATATCGGCGGGCACAAAGCACTGCCCGCGCCGGCGATGCAGCGGCAAGAGCAACAACAGGCCTGTGATCGCCTGGGCGCAGCCTGCCCGGCCCGCCAGTTCGGCAAAGCCTGGCGCCGCCACCGGATCGAGCATCATGGCCGCAAGCTGGATCAGTGCCGCGGCCGTCTCCCCGCAATAGCCTTCGAGGTCGGTCCGCGACGGCATCGGATCGTCATAAAGATCGAAGATGCGCGCCTCGAGCATGTTGTCGAAAGCGGTCTTCGGCAGCTTGTTGGCGGCGATCGTCGCGCGCAGCGCATCGGCGGTCGGGTGGCCTGTTTCCGCATCCCCGTCGGCCATGATGACGTCGCGCCACCATTGCAGCCTGACCTCCCCCGGCAGCGGCTCGTGGATGCGGTCGCGCACGCCGGCGATCTCGGCGTTGAAGGCATAGAGCGCTAACAGCGCATCGCGCCTGTCGGCCGGCGCATAGAGCGCCGACAGATACCGGTCATGGTCGGCGGCGCGCACCGCATTCATGACGATGTCAGATATGCCGGCCATTCAGTCGACGGCGATCAGCGCCGCAGCCACGGCGCGGTCTTCGGCCAAGAGCACATTGTAGGTCCGCACCGCCGCTCCCGTCGACATCGGGTCGGCGGAGATGCCTGCCTCCTTGAGCGCGGCGCGCAACGCGGCCGGCAGCGGCCGCAGATCCCTGCCCATGCCGACCAGCAGGATCTCCACCTTGCCGGCCTCGGCGAACAGCCTGTCGAAGTCCGAGGCCTTCAGCGCCAGCGGATCGGCTGGCTCCCAGCCATGGATGCCCGACGGCAGGACGAGCAGCGATCCGCGATGCGACATGTCGGCAAAGCGGAAGCCGCCATTGCCATAGGCTTCGATCGGCGCCTTGCCCGGGAAATGCGCCTCGCGGATGATGATGCCTTTGGCCATCGGTCTAGAGCATGATCCCGAAAAATGGGAGCCGGTTTTCGGACAAGATCATGCTCCAACAAAGGTTAGATCAGGGTGACGGTTCAACGAAACGCCAACCTGATCTGGCGGCGTCAGGTCGTCAGGGCCTTGCCGTTCACCGGCTTCTTGTCCTCTTCCGCCGCGGCCTGCGGCCGCAACTTGAACAGGATCAGCAGCGGCGCGGCGATGAAGATCGACGAGTAGGTGCCGAACACCACGCCGAACAGCATCGCCAGCGTGAAGGAACGGATGACCTCGCCGCCGAACAGCACCAGCGCCAGCAGCGCCAGGATGGTGGTGACCGAGGTCAGCGTGGTTCTCGACAGCGTCTCGTTGATGGCGTTGTTCAACAGCTGCGGCAGCGGCATCTTCTTGTATTTTCGCAGATCCTCGCGAACGCGGTCATAGACCACGATCGTGTCGTTCAGCGAATAGCCGATGATGGTCAGGATCGCCGCCAGCGATGACTGGTTGAACTCCAGACCTGTCAGGACGAAGAAACCGATCGTCATCACCACATCGTGCACCGTGGCGACAATGGCGCCGACCGCGAACTGCCATTCGAAACGGAACCAGACATAGAGCAGGATGCCCACCAGCGCGATCAGCATGGCGATCGTGCCCTGCTTGGCGAGCTCGCCGGAAACCGTCGGACCGACCACTTCGACGCGGCGGAAATCATACTGGTCCTGCAGCTCGCCCCGCACCTTGTCGATGACGGTCTGCTCGGCATTCTCGCCGGCGTCCTGCGTGCCGACGCGGATCAAGACGTCGTTCGGCGCGCCGAACTGCTGAACCTGGATTTCGCCGATGTTGAGCTCTGACAGCCGGTTGCGGATGTCGCCGAGGTTGGCGTCGCCCTGCTTGGACTGCACCTCGATCATCGAGCCGCCCTTGAAGTCGATGCCGTAATTGATGTCGATGGTCAGGAACCCGACGACCGACAGGATCGACAAGAGGCTGGACAAGGCGAACGTCCAGCGGCGGATGCCCATGAACGGGATCTTGGTGCCTGGCGGAATGAAGGTGACCGGCGCCCGCGGCAATTCCTTCGGGCGGGCGCGGCGCAGCCAGATCGACACCAGCATGCGGGTGAAGGTGAAGGCGGTGAAGACCGTGGTCAGAATGCCGATCGCGTAGGTGATGGCAAAGCCCTTGACCGGGCCCGTGCCCAGCCAGAACAGCACGACGGTGGCGATCAGCGAGGTGACGTTGGAGTCCACGATCGTCGCCAGCGCCTTGGAGAAGCCGGTGTCGATCGACTGGATCACCGAGCGGCCGTTTCGTCGCTCCTCGCGGATGCGTTCATAGATCAGCACGTTGGAGTCCACCGCCATGCCGATGGTGAGCACGATACCGGCGATACCGGGCAGAGTGAGCGTCGCCCCCAGCAAGGACAGCAGCGCCACGATCATCGCCACGTGGACGGCCAGCGCGATGTTGGCGAGGAAGCCGAGGAAGCCGTAGGCGACGAACATGAAGGCGACGACGAGGATCGAGCCGATCAGGCCGGCCACTTTACCGGCATGGATCGAGTCCTGGCCAAGGCCTGGACCGACGGTGCGCTCTTCGATCACCGTCAGCGTCGCCGGCAGCGCGCCGGCGCGCAGCAGCACGGCGAGATCGTTGGCGCTCTGCGGGGTGAAATTGCCGGAAATCTGGCCGCTGCCGCCAAGAATCGGCTCGTTGATACGCGGCGCTGATATCACCTGGTTGTCGAGGATGATGGCAAACGGCCTGCCAACATTCTGCGCCGTGGCTTGGCCGAAGCGGGTCGCGCCCTTTGAATCGAAGCGAAACGAAACGACGGGTTCGTTGTTCTGCGAATTATAGGTCGCCTGCGCGTCGACCAGGTTTTCGCCCGAAACGATGACGCGGTTCTCGATCAGATAGGGAACCGGCGGATCGTCCTGCGAATAAAGCACGGAGGAGCCTGCCGGCGGACGGCCCTTCAGCGCGTCCTGCACCGGCATCGACAGGTCGACCATCTGGAAGGTGAGCTTCGCGGTCTGGCCGAGGATTTCCTTCAGCCGCTGCGGATCCTGCAGGCCCGGCACCTGCACCAGGATGCGGTCATCGCCCTGGCGCTGCACGATCGGCTCGGTGGTGCCGAGCTCGTTGACGCGCCGCTCGACCACTTCGATCGACTGCGTCAGCGCCGTCGACGTGCGGTATTTGAGGCCGGCGTCGGTGACGGTGAATTTGAGCAGGCCTGGCTCGGATTCATCCAGCGCCATCTCCTGGATCGAGCCGCCGCTGAACAGGCCGGCGGCCACCGGATCGGTCAATGGCTTCAGAACCTTCTTGGCCTGGTCGAGCTGCGTCGGATCGGTGATGCGCACCTGCACGGTGCGCCCCGAGCCGGAAAGCCCGGTGTAGTTGATCTTCGGGTTGGCGTCGCGCAGCAGCGTCCTGATCTCGTCGCGCGTCGTCTCCATCCTGTCCTTGATCAGATCGTTCTGATTCATTTCGAGCAGGATGTGCGAGCCGCCCTGAAGGTCGAGGCCGAGCGTCATCTGCCGCTTCGGCACCCAGCTCGGCAATTGCGCAAGCATGCTTGCCGGGAAAAGATTGGGCGCGGCGAGGATCACTGTGATGGCCACGGCGAGCCAGATCAGGATCATCTTCAGGCGCGAGAAATAAAGCATTCGTTCTTATCCGTTCAGGCGTACAAGCGGCAGCGTTCCGCCATCGGCTTGGTTGTCGTCTATCGTCGTCAGTTCAACCACGGCCGGCCCTATCGTGCTTCCTCGAGGATTGTCAATCTCGCGGGCAGCGCGCCAGTGCGAAACAATAGGGCAAGTTCCTTGGCGCTTTCGGCCGTGAAATTGCCTGATATCTGCACGGTGCCATGCTCGATCGGCTCCCGGATGATAGGCGCGGAAATCACTTGGCCGTCCAAAATTACAGCAAATGGCTTGCCGATATTCCGCGTGGTCGCCCACTTGAAACGTTCCGTACCCTTGGAATCGAGCCGGAATGCGACGACAGGCGCGCCAGCGGCAGCGTCCTGTGTTGCATTGGCGTCCAGCACACTCTCGCCGGCAACGATTACCCGGTTTTCGACAAGATAGGGAACTGGCGGATCGTCCATCGTATAAAGGACCGACGATCCCGCGGGTGGACGGCTGTTGATCGCGTCATCAGCAGGCATCGACGTGTCGACCAGTTGGAAACTCAACCGCCCTTGCCGGACGAGAATCTGCGCCAAGCTATGCAAATCCGCGACGCTTGGCGCTTGTATGAGTATCCCCTCGTCCGTCAATTGGATCGCGGCATCGGCGATGCCAAGTTCGTGCAGCCGATTTTTGATAATCTCAATCGACTGCGCGAGCGCTGCGGATGTTCGATACTTCGAACCTGCATCCGTCATTGTGAACTTCAACAGGCCAGGTTCGCTGTCGTCCAGTGCAAATTCCTGGACCGGGCCTTCCTTGTCGGCGACGGGGTCAAGCAAGGTCTTGAGTGCCGCCTTGGCAGCCTCGACCTGCGCCGGATCGGAAATGTGCACCTGCACGGCGCGGCCCGATGCGATCAGGCCGCTGTAGTTGATCCTAGGCTCGGCATCGCGCAGCAACGTCCTGATCTGGTCGCGCATCGCTTCGGCGCGGCTGCTTCTCAACTCATCCGTATCCAGGTGAAGCAGAACATGTGCGCCCGACACCGATGCGGAAACAGCCGACGCGCCGAAGATCATCGAGACCAGGGCAAGCCCGATCAACATGACCTTCAGGCGCGAAAGATAAACCATATGTTGCCGTTCGTCGGAGCCCTGCCCGCGGCCATTGCCGCCGGCTTCGCTTACTTCTTGGCGTTCTGGTTCGCCACCGGCTCGCCCTTGACGCGCACGTCCGAGATCGTCGAGCGCAGAGCCGTCACCTTGGTGCCGCCAAGGTCGATCTCCAGCTCATTGTCGTCGATCACCTTAGTCACTTTGCCGACAAAGCCGCCGCCGGTCACCACCGTGTCGCCGCGGCGCACCGCAGCCAGCATCTCCTGACGCTTCTTCAGCTGCGCGCGCTGCGGCCGGATGATCAGAAAATACATGATCACGAAAATCAGGACAAACGGCAAAATCGAGATGAACATGTCTGGCGAGGCGCCGATGCCTTGAGCGTATGCCGGGGTAACGAACATCAAGAAACTCCTGGGTGGTGAAATACCGCCGCGGCGGCCCCGCGAAAATTTGGCCGGAATATAGTCGCTAACGTTGCCAATGCAACTGCGCTGCGAGCCCAATCCGTTGCTTTTCCAGCCGTTTGCGGCGTGCTAGAGCGTCGCAGCGGAGCGGCTTCGAGGCCACCGGAAAGATCATGCTCCAACAAAAGCTTGGGCTTGGTTCTTGCAGCGATGTCGTGGAAGCTGCTCCCACACGCTGAAATGCCTCAACGAAAAGACCCCCAATGACCGACAGCCTGGACGCCTTGAACAAGAAACTCGACCGCCTGATCGAGGCGGTTTCCCGCCTCGCAACGCCGCCCGTCCCGGAGACCGATCTCGGCGTCGCCGACTGCTTCGTCTGGCAGGCTGAGCCCGGCTTTCTGGAGCCGGTGCGCAAGGTCAACCGCGTCGATATCGGCCTGATCCGCGGCGTCGACCGGGTGCGCGACATCCTGCTCGACAACACCGAGCGCTTCGCTTCCGGCTACGCGGCGAACAACGTGCTCCTATGGGGCGCGCGCGGCATGGGCAAATCATCCCTGGTCAAGGCCGTGCATGCCACCGTCAACGCCACCGACAAGCTCGACCGGCCATTGAAGCTGATCGAGATCCACCGCGAGGACATCGACACGCTGCCGAAGCTGATGGGCCTCCTGAAGGCCGCTCCCTATCGCTTCATCCTGTTTTGCGACGACCTCTCCTTCGACCATGACGACACCTCGTACAAGTCGCTGAAGGCGGCGCTCGAAGGCGGCGTCGAAGGCCGGCCCGCCAACGTCATCTTCTATGCCACGTCGAACCGGCGCCACCTGTTGCCGCGCGACATGATCGACAATGAGCGCTCGACCGCCATCAACCCTTCCGAAGCGGTTGAGGAAAAGGTCTCGCTTTCCGACCGTTTCGGCCTTTGGCTCGGTTTCCACAAATGCTCGCAGGACGAATATCTCGACATGATCGACGGCTATGTCCGCTATCATGGCCTGACGATCGACCCCGAGCAGCTGCGCGCCGAGGCGCTGGAATGGGCGACGACGCGCGGCAGCCGTTCCGGCCGCGTCGCCTGGCAGTTCACGCAGGATCTGGCCGGCCGCCTCGGCAAGCCGCTGAAGGACTGACCGAGTACCTTCGCCCGACTGAAAAAGCCCGCTCCTTGCGGAGCGGGCTGAAGACGGCGGGCCGGACTGGAGGTCAGACGGCCCGCAAACGGTTCTTGTTCTATTCGAGATAGCCGCTCGGATCGACCGGGGCCGAGTTCTTGCGCACTTCGAAGTGCAGCTTGGGCGAGTCGGTGGTGCCGCTCATGCCCGACAGCGCGATCTCCTGGCCGCGCTTGACCTTCTGGCCGCGCTGCACCTCGATCGAGCTGGCATGGCCGTAGACGGTGACCAGGCCGTTCTCATGCCGCACCAGCACGGTGTTGCCGAACTCCTTGAGGCCGTCGCCGGCATAGATGACGACGCCGTTCTCGGCCGCCTTGATCGGCGTTCCCTCCGGCACCGCGATGTCGACGCCGTCCTTGCCGGAACCGAAGCCGGAGATCACGCGGCCGCGCACCGGCCAGCGCATCTTGCCGATGCCGGTCGCATCGGGCGCCTCGGCATTGTCGTCCTCGGCCTGCTGGATGACCTTGGCGTCCTTTTTCGGCGGCGTGTAGGAGGCGAGCGTCTCGGTGGTCTTGGCCGCGGGCGGCGTCGTTGCCGTCGTCACCGGATCGACCGCTGGCTTGGCGGCCGCCGGCTTGGCGGCTGCCACCTGAACGGTGCCGCCGGCCGGAACCTTGAGCGTCTGGCCGATCTTGAGCAGGCCAGCCTGCATGCCGTTGGCCTGCTTGAGCGCCACGACGCTGACGCCAGTCTTCCTGGCGATCGACGACAGCGAGTCACCCTGCTGGACAGTATAGGTGCCTCCGGCGCCGGCCGGCTTTGCCTCGGCGACCTGCGGCGCGGGCTTCGGGTTCTTGGAACCTGCGGCAGCTGCCGATGTGTCGACCTGGGCAGCCGACTTGCCGTCCTTGACCTTCGGCTGCTGCGGCAGCACCGCGACCTTTTCAGGAGCAGGCTGCTTCGGCGCATTCGCCGGCTTGCCTTCAGCGACCTTCGGCTCGGCCTTGCTCGAATAGGCGTAGGCGGGGATGACGATCTTCTGGCCGGACCGGATACCCTTCTTCGGGTCGATGCCGTTGACCTTGGCGATGGCGTCGGCCGGCACGCGGTAGTGCGCCGCCAAGCCTGAAAGCGTCTCGCCGTCCCGGACGACGATTTCGGTCGCATGCGGCGCGGCGCTTGCGTTGCGGACCGCGTCGGGCTCGGCGGTCTTGAACGGCTTTGCCGGCGCAACCGTGCCGGTGGCCGTTCTGTCGAGATGCGGCGCGGGTGCAAGCGCCGGAGCAGGTGCGAGCGCGGGAGCCGAAGCGGTGCGCATCGGCTTGGCGGCAGTCGGCGCCGACGGAGGCGGCAGCTGCTGCGCCGTGACCGGCTCGAGACTGGAGCGGCTCACCGACTGGGTGTGAGTGCCGTCAACCGGCGCAGGCGCCACCGTGTCGCCCGGATAGGGCTGGTCGGCATTCTGCTTGTTGATGATGGAGCGCTGATTGTTGGTGGACGATGTGAAGACATCATCGACACCGTTGAAGCGCATCGACTGGGAACTGCACCCGGCCGCCGCGCCGGCAATCATGAGGACAGCGCAACCGCGCGCCAGATTGCGTCTGTTTGCTTTCAAATGATTGAATTGCATCGCACTAACCCGCACAGACCCGGTACAAACTGGTCCTTATTAAAGCGCGTTAATGTTACTGGCCGGTTAACCCCTTAGAATCCGACGAAAATTTTCTTAAAACATTTTGGGCATCTGGGGCGAGCTGAGATTCAGGTCAGCCCGAGTCGAGAACGGTGGTGTCCGAGAACCGGAGCGGAGCGTACTAACAGTACGTGAGCACCGGAAGCGCAGGAGACCATCATTCGCAGGCCGGGCTCACCTGAATATCGGCCCGGCCCTAGATCACCGCCGCGACGCTGCGCAAGATCGGCTGCAGCCTGACCATGCCGATATCCTCGCGCTCGAAGCGGCTGCCGACCTTGGTGAGCTTGGCCAGCACCTGCTCACCCTCCTCCGGGCCGATCGGCGCGATGACGATGCCGCCGCTCGACAGTTGGTCGAGCAGGAAGCGCGGCAGGCTGTCGAAGGCCGCCCAGGCGACGATGCGGTCGAACGGCCCCTCATTGGGCAGGCCGTTGGATCCATCGGCCTGGCGGGCGATGATGTTGCTGATCGCGAGCGCCTCGAAGCGCTGCTTTGCCTGCTCGGTGAGCGTCTTGTAGCGGTCGACGGTGATGACGCGCGCCGCAAGCCGCGACATGACCGCTGCCGTGTAGCCCGAGCCGGTGCCGATCTCGAGCACGCGGTTGCCCGGCTCGATGTGAAGCGCGGCGATCACCGCAGCCTGAAGATCGGCCCCCTCGATCGCCTCGCCGCATTCGATCGGCAGCATGCCGTCCGACCAGGCGATCACGTGGAACTGCGCCGACAGGAAGCCGCGCCGCGGCGTCGCCTCGAAGGCGGCGACCAGCGGCTTCGGCGCCGTGCCCCTGCCCCGCAGCCTGAGCAGGAAAGCGGCAAACCCTTCGCGGTCGTCGAGACCCGTATTCATGCCAATGCCTTGGTCAGTTGGTCGCGCAGTTCATGGGCGGTGAGGTCAAGCTGCAGCGGCGTCACCGACACCAGCCGGTTGCGCATCGCGTAAAGGTCGGTGCCCTTCTTGCCTTCGACCGGCTCGCGGCCGAAGCGCAGCCAGTAGTAAGGCAGGCCGCGCCCGTCGCGGCGCTCGTCGACCCACAGGCTGTGCACCAGCTTGCCCTGCGCGGTGACGACGGTGCCTTCGACTTCGTCGGGCGCGCAGTTCGGGAAATTGACGTTGAGCAGCACGCCTTCCGGCAGCGGCGTTTCCACCAATCGCTTGAGCAGCGCCGGCGCCAGCGCCTCGGTCGTCTCGTAAGGAACGACGCGATCCTCGCCGACATAGGAATAGGCCTGGCTCACCGCGATCGAGCGCACGCCAAGCAGCGCGCCTTCCATGGCGCCCGCCACGGTGCCTGAATAGGTCACGTCGTCGGCGATGTTGGCGCCGGAATTGACGCCCGACAGGATGAGGTCCGGCGGTCCGGGCAGGATCTTTTTCGTGCCCATGATGACGCAGTCGGTCGGCGTGCCGCGCACGGCATAATGCTTCTCGCCGATTTTGCGCAGCCTGAGCGGCTCCGAGATCGACAGCGAATGCGCATAGCCGGACTGGTCCTGCTCCGGCGCGACCACCCAGACATCGTCCGACAGCGTGCGGGCGATGCGTTCGAGCGACGCCAGCCCCTCGGCATGAATGCCGTCGTCATTGGTCAGCAGGATGCGCATGGATTCACTTCGGACCGATCTTGACCAGACCACCCATGTAAGGCCGCAGCACTTCAGGAATGGTTACGCTGCCATCCTCATTCTGGTAGTTTTCGATGACAGCTATAAGAGCCCGGCCGACCGCCGTGCCCGAGCCGTTGAGCGTGTGGACGAAGCGATTGCCCTTGCCGTCCTTGTCCTTGTAGCGGGCATCCATGCGCCTGGCCTGGAAGTCGCCGCAGACCGAGCAGGACGAGATTTCGCGATAGGCGTTCTGGCCGGGCAGCCAGACCTCGATGTCGTAGGTCTTGCGCGCGCCGAAACCCATGTCGCCGGTGCAGAGCGTGACGGTGCGGAACGGCAGGCCGAGCCGCTTCAGCACCTCCTCGGCGCATTGCGTCATGCGTTCATGCTCGGCGAGCGAGCTTTCCTGGTCGGTGATCGACACCAGCTCGACCTTGTAGAACTGGTGCTGGCGCAGCATGCCGCGCGTGTCGCGCCCGGCCGAACCCGCTTCCGAGCGGAAGCACGGCGTCAGCGCCGTGTAGCGCAGCGGCAGTTTTTCATGTGCGGTGATCTCCTCGCGCACGAGATTGGTGAGTGGCACCTCGGCGGTCGGGATCAGGCCGAGCCGCCCGTCGCCATGCGGCGTGAAGAACAGATCCTCCTCGAATTTCGGCAGCTGGTTGGTGCCGAACAGCACCTCGTCGCGCACCATCAGCGGCGGCTGGATCTCTTCATAGCCGTGCTCGGTGGTGTGCAGGTCCAGCATGAACTGGCCGAGCGCGCGGTCCAGGCGCGCCAGTTGGCTCTTCAGCACCGTGAAGCGCGCGCCGGACAGTTTTGCCGCCCGCTCGAAGTCCATCATGCCGAGCGCTTCGCCGATCTCGAAATGCTCCTTGACCCAGTTCGGGCGCGTCGGCACCTCGCCGACGAGGCGCTTGACGACATTGTCATGCTCGTCCTTGCCGACCGGCACGTCGTCCAGCGGCACGTTGGGCAGCACCGCAAGCGCGTCGTTCAGCGCCTTGTCGAGCTCGCGCTCGCGCGCCTCGCCGTTCTGGATGAACGACTTGATGTCGCTGACTTCGCCCTTGAGCTTTTCGGCAAGTGCCGCATCGCCCGAGCGCATGGCATTGCCGATCTCCTTCGAGGCGGCGTTGCGGCGCTCCTGCTTGACCTGCAATTCGCTGAGATGCGAACGCCGCGCCTCGTCCTTGGCAACCAGGTCGTCGACCGTGGACTGCGCGTCATCCGCCGACCACGAGCGCTTCACCAGCGCCTCTACAAGGGCCTTCGGGTTGTCGCGAATCCATTTGATATCAAGCATGATCGATCCTCAAAGTAAGGATCGAGGGCGTAAACCGCATCCGCCATCGATGCAAGACGGCGGCTATGCCGTCCGTGTTTTTCCGGCCTTTTGCCTAGCTCGGCGTTTGCGTCGACGAGGTGTCGGCCGCCTTTTCAGCCACAGTCGCCCCCGCCTCTGCCTGCTCGCGGGCCAGGCGGTCACGCGCCTGGCTGCGCTCGATCATGCGCGAGGACCAGATCGCGACCTCGTAGAGGATGATGGTCGGGATGGCGAGGCCGCACTGGCTCATCGGATCGGGCGGCGTCAGCACCGCGGCAACCACAAAGGAAAGCACGATCGCCCATTTGCGCTTCTCGGCCAGCGCCTGCGACGACAACATGCCGACGCGCGTCAAGAGGCTGGTCACCACAGGCAATTGGAACACCAGGCCGAAGGAGAAGATCAGCGTCATGATCAGGCTGAGATACTCCGACACCTTCGGCAGCAGCGAAATCTGCACCTGGTCGTTGGTGCCGACCTGCTGCATGGCGAGGAAGAACCACATCACCATCGGGGTGAAGAAGAAATAGACCAGCGAGGCACCCATCAGGAACAGGATGGGCGACGCGATCAGGAACGGCAGGAACGCGTTGCGCTCGTTCTTGTAGAGGCCGGGCGCGATGAACTTGTAGATCTGCGTGGCGATCAGCGGGAAGGCGATCACCATGCCGCCGAACATGGCGAGCTTCACCTGGGTGAAGAAGAATTCCTGCGGCGCGGTATAGATCAGCTCGACCTTGTGCGGGTCGAGCCCGGCCCATTGCGTCGCCCATTTGAACGGGATGACCAGAAGGTTGAACAGGCGCTTGGCGAAGAAGAAGCAGACGAGAAAAGCGACGAAAAAGCCGCCCAGCGACCAGATCAGGCGGCGGCGCAGCTCGATCAGATGTTCGATCAGCGGCGCGGACGATTTCTCGATTTCTTCCTTTTCCTTGTCCGAAACGCTCACTTGGTGTCGCCCGCCATCTTCTTGCTGTCGCCCGCCACTTTCTTGCTGTCGGCTGCCTTCTTGGCGGCCGGCTTCGTCGCCGCGGCGGGCTTTGCCTCAGCCTTGGGCGCGGCCTTCCTGGCAGGTGCTGCGGCTTTGGCCGGAGCCGGTGAGGGTTTGGCCGGTGCCTTTGCGCCAGGCGCCTTCGATGCCGCTGCCTTTGCCGCGGCGCCGGTCGCCTTTGCCTTGGCAGTAGCCTTTTTCGCCGGCACGGCGGCCGCGGAAGCCGGTGCGGTGACGGAGGCGTCGGTCATGGCCGGGAAGATCGGCGCTGCCGGAGTTGCCTCGGATGCATTGATGCCGGGCATATCCGTGGCGCCATTTTTGAGCGGCTCGGCGGCTTGCGGCGTCTCTGCCGCCGGCGCCGCCGGATCGGCGGCCGGCTTGGGCTTCATCATCGTATCGACGCCGGCGCGCACATCGGCAGCTGCCTGCTCGAACGGATTGAGCTGCTTGCGCACCTCGTTCATCGGATTGAGGCCGCGAAGGCTGTCGATCGAACTCTTCACGTCGTCGAGTTCGGCTTCCTTCAGCGCCTCGTTGAACTGCTTCTGGAAGTCGCCGGCCATGGCGCGCAATTTCGCCGCCGTGCGGCCGAAGGTGCGCAGCATGTTGGGCAAATCCTTCGGCCCGACGACCACGATCATGACGACCGCGATCACCAGCAGTTCGCTCCAACCGACTTCGAACATGGCAATCTATTCCGACGAATGCATGCCGCCCGAACGTGCGAAGCGGTTTTGGGACAACGGCACGCTCAATGCAACAACCGAGATCAGCTCTTGCTGACCTTCTCCTTGGCCGGCGAAACGGTCTCGTCGGCGCGGTGCTCGACGGTGCGCTTGTCGTCGGCGTCGTCGTCAGCCATGCCCTTCTTGAAGCTCTTGATGCCCTTGGCCATGTCGCCCATCAACTCCGGGATCTTGCCGCGGCCGAACACCAGAAGCACGATGACCAGCACGATCATCCAGTGCCAAATCGAAAATGAACCCATTGCTATTCTCTCTCGAATGTTTTCCCTGGCGATGATCTATGCGTTTTCGCTCGGGGATTCAAACACAACCGCCACGAAGTTGATAAAATGGCTAGCGGATGTCACGCAGTTTCGGCGTGAGCGGCTTGCTACCAATCCGCGCAGCCTCTGCTAATAGACCATTCGCGGCGATTTGATGATCACTCGTCGGTGACGCGCGGCGTCAGCAGCCCGAGCTCCTCGAGGTCGATATCGGTCAGCGCATCCTCGTCCTCGGTCAGCGCGTCAGGATCGGCCGGCGGCACCGGCATCGAGAAATTCGAAGGCATGCGCGTCGAGAGCAGCCCAGCGCCCTTCAGCTCTTCCATGCCGGGCAGATCACGGATCTCCTCCAGCGCGAAATGGTCGAGGAAGGCGTCCGTCGTACCATAGGTCACCGGCCGCCCAGGCGTGCGGCGGCGGCCGCGCATCCTGACCCATTCCGTTTCGAGCAGCGTGTCGAGCGTGCCCTTGGACGTCTCCACGCCTCGGATGTCTTCGATTTCGGCGCGCGTGACCGGCTGGTGATAGGCAATGATCGCCAGCACTTCGAGCGCCGCGCGCGAAAGCTTCCTTTGCTGGACGGAGTCCCGGCTCATCAGGAAAGCCAGATCGCCGGCGGTGCGGAAAGCCCAGGCATCGCCCACCCGCACCAGGTTGACGCCGCGCTTGGAATAGATTTCCTGCAGGTCCGCCATTGCGGCGGCGATGTTGACGCCCTCGGGCAGACGCGCGGCAAGCTGCTTTTCGCTCACCGGCTCTGCGCTGGCGAAGACGATCGCCTCGGCCATGCGCACCGCTTCCGACAGTTGCAGCCGCTCGGCGGGGTTTTCGAGTGAACCCTGCTCGGCCATCTCGTCTTCCGGCTCGTCCTCGACCTTGAACGGGATGACCGAAGCGTTGGCGCGTTCGCTCATGATACCACCTCGACTGCCCTTACCCCTTGCGCGCGGCCGCGCAGATAGATCGGCGCGAACACCTGGTCCTGCCGCACTTCCAGTTTGCCCTCGCGCACCATTTCGAGCGTCGCGGCGAAGGAGCTTGCCATCGCCGTGCGCTTCTCTTCCGGCGCCGCCAGATATTCGATCAGGAAACTGTCGAGCGCCGTCCAGTCGCCGACGGCGCCGATCAGCCTTGCCAGCACCTCGCGCGCATCCTTCAATGACCATACGGCGCGCCGGGCGATCGTCACATTGTTGATCGCCTGCTTCTGGCGCTGCTGCGCGTAGGCGGTGAGCAGGTCGTAGAGCGAGGCGGAAAAGCTGTTACGCTTCTCGATGATGACCATTTCTGGCATGCCGCGCGCGAAGACGTCGCGGCCGAGGCGGTTGCGGTTGACCAGCCGCGCCGAGGCGTCGCGCATGGCTTCCAGCCGCTTCAGCCGGAATTGCAGCACCGCCGCCAGTTCCTCGCCGCTTTCGCCTTCTTCGCCCGGCTGTTTCGGGATCAAGAGCTTCGACTTCAGGAAGGCGAGCCACGCCGCCATCACCAGGTAGTCGGCGGCCAGCTCCAGCCTGAGCGCCCGCACTTTTTCGATGAAGGCCAGATATTGCTCGGCCAGCGCCAGGATCGAAATGCGCGCCAGATCGACCTTCTGGTTGCGGGCAAGGTGCAGCAGAAGGTCGAGCGGGCCTTCAAAGCCCGCCACGTCGACGACCAGCGACGGGTCGCCGGTCAGGCGTGAATCGTCGTTCTCGGCCCACAGACGGTCCATCGGTGCGGCCTTCGCGGCCTTCACTTCCAATGTCTCCGCCACTTGCCTTTCGTCCCTTCGGTTCAGGCCACCGCTTCAAAGTAGGTGGCGAATTCTGCGCGTATCGCCGTTTCGTCGGCGACGTCGCGGTTCTTTATATAGGTCAGCGCCCGCTCCGCGCGCTGCAAGGACTTGCCCGTGAGCGCCGTCGTGCGCGACGCGATCCCCGACATTTCCTCGAAAACGCCGTTGCAGTGAAGGACGAGATCGCAGCCGGCCGCAAGGATCGAGGCCGCCTTTGTCGGGAAATCCCCAGAAAGTGCCTTCATCGAGGTGTCGTCGCTCATCAGCAGCCCGTCAAAGCCGATCTCGCCACGGATCACCTGATCGACGACCTTGGCCGACGTCGTCGCCGGGTTGTCGGGATCGACGGCGCTGTAGACGACATGCGCGGTCATTGCCATCGGCAGCGCGTTAAGCGCCTTGAACGGGGCAAAATCATGCCGGCTGAGCTCCTCCAGCGGCGTATCGACGGTGGGCAGCGCGAAATGCGTATCGGCGGATGCCCGGCCATGGCCGGGAATATGCTTCATCACCGGCAGCACGCCGCCGGATATCAAGCCCTCGGCCGAAGCCCGGCCCAGCTCGATCACCGCATTTGGCTCCTTGCCGTAGGCGCGCGCGCCGATGACGTCGCTGGCGCCTTCGACCGGGACGTCGAGCACCGGCAGGCAGTCGGCGGTGATGCCGAGCCGGGAAAGATCGAAGGCATGCAGCCGCGCCAGCAGCCAGGCGGCGCGGCGGCCGGCCTCGCGGTCTTCGCGCCACAACGCGCCGAGCGCGCCGCCGGCCGGATAGTTCGGCGCCAGCGGCGGCCGCAGCCGCTGCACCCTGCCGCCTTCCTGGTCGATGAACACCGGCGCGTCGGGGCGGTCGACGCAGTCGCGCAGCGAGGCAACCAGGTCGCGGATCTGCCCGGCCTCGCCGATGTTGCGCGCAAACAGGATGAAGCCCCACGGACGTTCGTCGCGATAGAAGCGGATTTCGTCTTCGGTGAGGGATTTCCCGGCGCAGCCGAAGATCATGGATTTTGATTCGCTCATGCACACAAGCTTAAGGCTTTGGCCGGGCAAAGGGAATCACCCCTGCCCCACCGGCCGCCAAAGCGCACAACCGTCCACAACGAAAAGCCGGCGCGACCTTGCGGCGGCGCCGGCTTTCGAAGTTGGGATAGTTCAGCGCGATACGAAGCAGTTGCCGCCGGCCGCCTTGTAGCTGGTACAGAGCGCGATCGCATCGTTGCGCGATTTCGCCGGGACTCGAACACGGTAGAACGTGCCCTTGCCCGCGACTTCCGCCTTGACGATGCTGGCCGTGCGGCCGGAAAGAACGCTGCCGTAGCGGCGCTGCAGGTCCTGATAGGTCGACTGTGCGCTTTCGACCGTCGGCTGCGAGGCGATCTGCATCGACCACGAGCCGCCGCTGGCAGCCGACGCCGGATCGATGGAGGCGACCTGGTCCGGCTTGACCTCGCCGACGATATCGACCGGCTGGTCGGACGGACGCGCCGGCGCCACCGGCACCACCGCCGGCGTGTCGGTCGACTGCGCCTTGGCTTCAGTCTTCTTCGCGGGTTTCGCGGGCTTCACTGCCGGAACGGCGGCCTGGTCCGCTTCGTCGGATGCCACGGTTCCCGTCTGCTGGCCATCGGAGGCCGGCGCGACATGCTGCGGCGCCGGATCGCTCGGCTCGGCCGCAGCGACCTTCGGCGCGGCCGGAGCCGGATCCTCGCGCGGCACCAGCGAGCCGTCGGGCTTCACCATCATGGTCTTCACCTTGCGCGGCGCAACGGCGACGACGTCGTTGCTGGCCCCGTTGTCGGCATCCTGCTGCAGCACCTGGGCGATGCGGTCTTCCGACTTCGGCGCAGGCGCGGCCGGCTCGGCGCTTGCCGGCGCGGCCGGCTGGGTGCTTGCCGGCGCCGTCGCTTGCGCGACGCCAGGCAACGCCGTGTCCGGTTTGTCGGCGGCATCGGCGCCAGCCGAAGCGTCGGTATCGTTGGGCGTGAGATCGACCACGCGGCTCTGCGGCGGTTCCTTCGAGGCCAGGTCGACCGGCTGCTCGGTGGTGTTGACCAGCTTCTGCTGCACCGGCTCGGCGGGCTTGGCAGTACCGCCGCCCTTGGCCACCGCGTCATAGACCTTGTTGTCCTGGTTCGGCACCACCGCGCCGCCCGGATTTTCGGGCTTCACCTTGATCGGCGCATTGTCGGCCTTGACGATCACCGGAGCTTCGCTGCCGCCCTTGCCGCCGAAGGAGAAGGCCAGCGCGCCAAGGCCGCCGAGAACCACCACGGCGCCGACCAGCGCCCCGATCATCATACCGCGCCGGCGCGGCTGAGCCGCCTCGCGTTCGGCAAGCCCGGGGATCGCCATCGCCTCTTCGAGCTCGGGATCGTAGTCGAGCTCGTCGGCAGCGAATTCGTCCGCCTGCGAGACCGGTCGGCTGCCGGGCAGATCGTCGGCGTCGTAGTCGTTCGCGGCGGCAAAGGAAGCCGGAGCGGCGGGAGCCGCCGGAGCCTCGGCGCGCAGATCGCGACGGTCGTAGCCGCTAAAGCCGGCATTGTAGGATTCGTCATCATAGCCCCGGCCCGGCGTCGACGCCGATGCGATCTCGGTCGCATTCATGTCGGTGAGAAGGCTGGCGAACTCCGCATCGAGATCGTCGTAAGCGGGGGCCGCCGGCTGATCCTCCTCGAAGCTGAGCTCCGGAATGTCGAGATCGTCGGCGAGCGCGACCACGCGCTCCGGCACATCGACCGTCTCGACATCCGGCACGTCGTCATGCTGGCGAGGCTGCGGTATAGACGTCGGCGCCTGGGCCGGCTTGGCATAGGCGGAATAATCCGGGGCCGGTTCGTTACGGTAGGCAGGCGCCGTCATCTGCAGCGGCGCCGAAGGCGCTGCCATCTGCACCGGTGCCGCGGGGGCCGGCTGCGCCGCGAACGAGGCTTGCACAGGCGGAGCGGCGGTCGGGGTCGACCGGCCCCACGACCTGGACGGTTCCGCAGGCGCCGAATGCAACCATTCGGACGAATTTGCCGGAGACCTCGTCGTGGCGGCGGCAGCCTGTTCGGCCTCGATGCTGCGGGCGAAAGCGGCACCGAAATCGTCGTCGAAATCAACATCGGGCTCGGTCTTGGCCGAGTCTGCAAAATCCTGACGGTCGAGCTCGCCGGCGAGCAGGTCGTCGAGGCCGTTGTCGACCGGCTCGTTCTGCGCCGGCTGATCCTCGTCGATATCCCAATCGAGATTGTCGGCGTCTGCCTTGCCGCTCGCGAAGCTGGCAGGTTCAGAAACCAGCCGCGGCGCGGGAGCAGGCTCCTTGACCACCGGCATCGGCCGCGCGGTCATTGCGCCGAGCAACGCATTGAGCTCGTCTTCCAGGCTGCGCTCGCTGGCGACCGGCTTTGCCGGCGCGACGGCGGCGACCGGCGAAACCGGAGCAGCGACGACGGGGGCTGGCTCGGCCATGGCCGGCTGCACCGTGGCGGCGGGCTCCACGGCGGGGGCTTGCGGCTCCTCGCTCAGCGCATCGCGGAAACTCAGTTCGAAATCGTCCTCGAGGGTCAGCGCGGAGGCAGGTTCGGGCGCGGCCAGCTCAGGCTCGGGCTCGGCGGCGAAATGGGCCGTCGCAGTCGGCGCCTCGACCATCGGCGCCGGCTCGTCGTCGAGCGACAGCTCCGGCTCCTGTTCCTGGCCGAGATTCATGTCCCGGCCAATATCCAGATCGGCATCGGCTATCGCCTGGTCGAAATGACCGGCGAAATCGTCCTCGGAGATCAGCGGTGCAGCCGCATGGGCTTCGACCGGCTCGGCGACCTGCGCATGCTGCTCCGGCTCGCGGCTCTCGAACGACAGCTCGTCTTCGAGCGACATCTGGACCGCATTGTCGAAATCGGCGTCGAACGCCCCTTCGCTGGCCGCCTGCACCGCTTCGACGGCATCCTGACGGGTGTCGGCCGGTTCATGATATTCGGGAGCGGCGGGCTCGTGATGGTCGATCTGGAAATCCTGGTCCAGCGACGCGGCCATCTCCTCATCGATCGGAAGATCGTCTTCGAGCGCCGAAACATCCAGCGAACTGGCGACCGCCTTGTCGAAATCGTCGTCAAAAGCGACTTCCGGCTCGAGAGCGGCTTCCGGCTCCGGCGCAAAATGCGGCTCAGGTGCAAAATGCGCCTCGGAGGCGAAGTGCGGCTCCGGCGCGACTTGCGGCGCCGCGGCGAAATTCGGCTCCGGCGCGCGAGGCATGGCGAAGTCGGCGTGGTCCGCCGCGTCGTCGAAGACGAAATCCTGCTCGAAAGATGCCGTCAGCTCGTCGTCATTCGAGGCGACGCTGGCAGCTTCGAAAGCCGGCTCCTGCCTGATCTGATGCACGACAGCCTGCTGCGCGACCGGTTCGCTTTCCTCGACGGAATCGAACTCCCCCATCAACTCCTTCTCGAGGTCGATGTCGAAGTCGTCCGCCGCGGGAGCCTGGTTAGCCGGCATGGCCTTGTCGGCCGCGGGGGCCGGCTGCCTGACCGGCTGGCGCGGGTCGAAACCCATGATGCGGGTCAGCTCCGCGAACGGATCGTCGTCGGCGATATCGTTGTGGTCGGCTACTTTCAGCGGGGTTCTGTCTGCCATTATTGTTCCCGAACTCGCACACAGTCGGACGCCATGGACGTCGCGCAGGGTTGGCCCTTACCAGCGCAATGTGGGCAAAAGGTGACAGGTGTTTTAGTTAAACCTAACGCATTTCGGTAGGCGCGTCAGCCCCGATCAGCGTCAGGCCGGAGGTCAAAACATCCGAAACAGCCTGCACCAGCCCTAGTCTGGCATAGGTTGATTCTCGGTCGTTAACCTTAACAAAACGTAAGTCCTGATTATCGTGGCCGCGATTCCACTGTGCATGGAAGCCGGAAGCCAGATCGTAGAGGTAGAATGCCAGCCGGTGCGGCTCGAGCGAAAGCGCCGCGGATTCGATCAGCCGCGGATATTCAGCCAGCTTCCTGATCAGCGCGATTTCGCCCTCGTCGGTCAGCGCCGCCACCGAGGCGGTGAGCCGGTTGCGGTCGAAATTCGCCTCGCCAAGCTGCTCGCTCGCCTGCCGGAAAACCGAGTGGCAGCGCGCCGAAGCGTACTGAACGTAGAACACCGGATTGTCCTTCGACTGCTCCGTCACCTTGGCGAAGTCGAAGTCGAGCGGCGCGTCGCTCTTGCGATAAAGCATCATGAAGCGGACCGGGTCACGACCGACCTCTTCCACCACTTCGCGCAAGGTAATGAAATCGCCCGACCGTTTCGACATACGGACGGGCTCTCCGTCGCGGAACAGCTTGACCAGATTGCACAGCAAGACGGTAAGCGCCACCTTGTCGCCGGCAACCGCGCGCGCCAGGGCCTCCAGCCGCTTGACGTAGCCGCCATGGTCGGCGCCGAGCACATAGATCAGCTCGACGAAGCCGCGCTCGACCTTGTCCTTGAGATAGGCGACGTCGGCGGCGAAATAGGTGAAGGAGCCGTCCGACTTGACGAGTGCCCGGTCCATGTCGTCGCCGACCGCGGTCGAGCGGAACAGCGTCTGCTCGCGGTCCTCCCAGTCGTCGGGTTTCTCACCCTTCGGCGGCGGCAGCGTGCCCTTGTAGATATGCCCTTTGAGCGTCAGGTCGGCGATCGCCGCCCTGATCTTCTTGGCGTTGTCGGCATGCAGCGTGCGCTCGGAGAAGAACACGTCGTGATGCACGTTGAGCAGCGCCAGATCCTCGCGGATCATCGCCATCATCGCATCGACCGTACGGTCCTTGACGATCGCCATCGCCTCGTCTTCCGGCATCTGCAGCAGGCCGCGGCCGAACTCCCTGGCCAGCGCCTGACCGACAGGAACCAGGTAGTCGCCCGGATAGAGACCGGACGGGATCTCGCCGATGTCATCGCCGAGCGCTTCGCGATAGCGCAGGAACGCCGAGCGGCCGAGCACGTCGATCTGCGAGCCGGCGTCGTTGATGACATATTCCTTGGTCACGTCATACCCGGCGAAGGCCATCAGATTGGCAAGCGCGTCGCCGACCACGGCGCCACGGCAATGGCCGACATGCATCGGACCGGTCGGGTTGGCCGAGACATATTCGACATTGGCCTTGCGGCCGCCGCCGATCTTCGAACGGCCATAGTTGCGGCCTTCGCCGAGAAGCGCTGCCAGATGCGTATGCCAGAAGCCGTCCTTCAGCCTGAGATTGACGAAGCCTGGTCCAGCAACGTCGGCCGAGGCCACGTCCGTATCGGCGCGCAGCACCTCGACCAGTTTTTCCGCCAATGCGCGCGGGTTCTGTCCGGTAGGCTTGGCCAGCACCATCGCCGCATTGGTGGCGAGATCGCCGTGGCTGGCGTCGCGCGGCGGCTCGACGGTGATGCGCGACAGGTCGAGCGCGGCCCCTTCCTTGTCCTTCAGGTCAAGGGTTTCGACGGCTTTTACGACCCGCGCGTTGAAATCGGCGAAGATATTCATTGGAAGTGCTCTGGGCTTTAAGAGGCGACCGGCTCAGCGGCCGGCAAAATCGAGGCTCGCCCTAGCTCAAATCGGGCGTATGGTCAAACAGACGCCGATGTTCCTTCAGTGCGTAGGTGTCGGTCATGCCGGCCAGGAAATCGGCGACGCTGCGCGCCTTGATGCGATCCTCGGCCCGATCCAGCCCCTCGCGCCAGCCGTCGGGCATGGCGCGCGGATCGGCGAAATAGACATCGAACAGCTCTCGCACGATGCGCTCGGCGTCGGCCCGCACCCGCATCACCTCCGGGTGACGGTAAAGATGCTTGTAGAGGAACGCCTTCAATTCCTTCTCCGCCGCGGCCATGCCTGGCGAGAAGGTCACCAGGGTTTCGCCCGCCGCCCGAACCGCATCGGCGCTGTTTGGCTTGAGACGTTCGATGTTGGCGGCGGTCGATGCGATGACATCCTCGACCATCAAGGTGATCTGCCGGCGCATCAACTCGTGGCCGGTGCGGACATCGTCGAGCTGAGGGTATTTGGCGCGCACGCCCTTCAGGATCGAGCCCGGCAGCCCGACCTCCTCCAGCATCTCCAGCGTCAGCAAGCCGGCGCGCAGGCCGTCGTCTATGTCATGGGTGTTGTAGGCGATGTCGTCGGCGATCGCCGCACACTGCGCCTCGATGCCGGCGAAGCGGTCGAGCTCGAGGTC
Source organism: Mesorhizobium sp. GbtcB19 (assembly GCF_019091085.1). Lineage (GTDB taxonomy): Bacteria > Pseudomonadota > Alphaproteobacteria > Rhizobiales > Rhizobiaceae > Mesorhizobium. Next base: position 175,846 of record NZ_JAGXJY010000001.1, read on the forward strand.
GTGCAGCTCCGAATAGTCGCGGATCGCCTGCGGCACCGGACCCTTGAGCCCCTTCCCGCTCGCATCGGTCAGCGGGCCATTGTGCTTGACCAGCCCCTCCAGCGTTTCCCAGGTGAGGTTCAGCCCGTCGAATTCAGCATAGCGCCGTTCGAGCCTCGTGACCACGCGCAACGACTGGGCATTGTGATCGAAGCCGCCCCAGGCGGCCATCTTCTCGTTGAGCGCATCCTCGCCGGTATGGCCGAACGGCGTGTGGCCGAAATCGTGAACCAACGCCACGGCTTCGGCGAGATCCTCGTCGCCGCGCAAGGCACGCGCCAGCGCGCGGGCGATCTGCGCCACCTCGATCGAATGCGTCAGCCGCGTGCGGTAGTGATCGCCCTCATGCGCGACGAAGACCTGCGTCTTGTGCTTCAGCCGGCGAAAGGCGGTTGAGTGGATGATGCGGTCGCGGTCGCGCTGGAACGGCGTGCGGGTCGGGCTTTCGGCCTCCTCGAACAGGCGTCCGCGCGAGCGCGCCGGATCGCTCGCATAGACGGCTCGCGGCCGATAGCCGAAGCCGATGTCGCCGAGAGCCTCCTTGCCCTGCCGCTCGTCCATTGGTCCACCAGTTGACTCAGGCCTGCCTGCTTCATACCTATCATGTGAAACCGAAAGCAAGGTGACGCCGATGGGCGCGGATGCCAAGACTGCCATGAAGGTCGAAATGACCGATGCCGCGGCAAAGCGGATCGCCAGGATCGTTTCCGGCGAACCGGGCAAAACGGCGCTGCGCGTCTCCGTCGAAGGCGGCGGCTGTTCCGGCTTTTCCTACAAATTCGACCTCGTCGGCGAGCGCAATGACGACGATGTCGCCATCGAGAAGGACGGCGCGACCATCCTGATCGACGACCTGTCGCTGGTCTATATGGGCGGCTCGGTGATCGACTTCGTCGACGACCTGATGGGCCAGTCCTTCCAGATCAGGAACCCGAACGCGGTCGCCTCCTGCGGCTGCGGCACCAGCTTCTCCATCTGATCGGCTGAATCTCTCGCAAGGCTTGCGGCTGGCGCGCCGGCTAGCGCGTAGCCGTCGCCTGGTTATGGCAGGAATGCGCATGGGCGGCCTTTCTAAAGCCCCGCGCAGGCAATACGATCGACTTCGTCGAACGCCGAACAGCATCGAGGCCTGCATGAAGATCGTCACCTGGAACATCAACGGCGTTCGCGCCCGCATCGGCAATCTCACCCACTGGCTGACCGAAAGCGCGCCGGACATCGTGTGCCTGCAGGAGATCAAGTCGGTCGACGAATTGTTCCCGCGCGCCGAGATCGAGGCGCTGGGTTACAATGTCGAGACCAACGGCCAGAAGAGCTTCAACGGCGTCGCCATCCTGTCGAAGCTGCCCTTCGACGAGGTCAACCGCGGCCTGCCTGGCGATGATGCGGACGACCATGCCCGCTTTATCGAAGGCGTCTTTTCGACCGATCAGGGGGCCTTGCGCGTCGCCTCGCTCTATCTGCCGAACGGCAACCCGATCGACGATGAACGGAAATTTTCCTACAAGCTCGCCTGGATGGCGCGGCTGGAGCGTTGGGCACAGGAGCGCCTGCGGCTCGAAGAGGCGCTGGTGCTGGCCGGCGACTACAACGTCATTCCCGAGCCCGCCGATGCCCGCTTTCCCGAAAACTGGCTGGGCGACGCGCTGTTCCAGCCGCAGACAAGGCAGGCCTTCCGCCGGCTGAAGAATCTCGGCTTCACCGAAGCGGTGCGCAGCGTGACCGACTCGGCCGGCGTCTACACCTTCTGGGATTATCAGGCTGGCGCCTGGCAGAAGAACAACGGTATCCGCATCGATCATCTGCTGCTGTCGCCGGAAGCCGCCAATCGTTTCTCGTCGGCCTCGGTGGAAAAGCACGTACGCGCCTGGGAAAAGCCTTCCGACCACGTGCCGGTCGCGATCGAGCTCAGCCTGCGGCCGGCCTGAGACGATTCCGGACCCAGATATCGCCACAAATCCGGTCTTTGATGCGGATTGCTGTGGGGGTTGAATGGCGATCCGATTTCTTTTCTGGCCGGTCGGCCTTGCTTTGGCGCTTGCCGCGCCGACGCCATTACTGGCGGCGCCGGCCTGCCTTGCCAACGGCAAGTCTTTCAATGTCGGCGAGACGGCGTGCCTGACGGTGGCCGGCGAAAGCCACCTCGCCCGCTGCGATATGGTCCTCAACAACACGTCCTGGACCAGGATCAAGGACGAATGTTCGGGAGAGGCGCCAAAACCGCACCCGACATCGATCTCCACCCCGACGCCCGGCCCAACGCCGACAGAGCCGACGGAGAACTGAGGCTCCGCTGATCACCCCCATACAGGGTACGCTATGCATAGGTAACTGATCGGCCCGAGGCTTGCTTGCCACGTGGTTCCCCCAATCCGTCGCTGCTTCGCAGCGCCACCTTTCCCCCCTCCGGAGGGAAAGGAAGGGAGCCTTGCTGGACGGGGCATTGACGGCAAAAGGCTTGGCGCCTTCCTCTACCCCGTCGATCGGGGGAGAGGTGGCTCGGCGAAGCCGAGACGGAGTGGGGGGTCGACCAGCGCTACTTGGACAATGCATGCGCCAAGCTACCGTGCACGCTATCGCCAAACCTGCGCTTACTGGTCGCCGTTATTGCCCTTGGTCAGGATGTCGTCGGCGAGCGAGATCGCGGTACGGCGATCGGCCTCGCCGGCTGCGGCGAAAGCCTCTTCCTGCATGTTGCGGATCCAGGGCTGATCGGCGGGCGGAGCCCGCTCGAGTGCTGCCGTCATCATCGCCAGGCCGCGCACGACCTTGCCGCTCTGGAACAACAGGTTGCCCAGCGTCGCCTGCGCGCCGGCATGGCCCTTCTCGGCCGCGAGCTGCAGCCAGCGGCCCGCCTGCTTGACGCTGGCCTTCACGCCGCCCTCGCCCTTCAGGAACATCCGGCCGATCTCGAACTGGGCGTTCGGATTGCGGTAGTTGGCGGCGGCGCGCATGTAATATTCCTGTGCCGCGACGTCGTTTTCCTCGACCGGGGTGCCGGGAATGCCCTTGCGCAGATAGTCGCCGAGCGCCACCAGCGCGTCCGACACATAGCTTTCTTCCGGCGAGCCCGGCTCGACATCCTGGTCGACGATTTCCGAGAAGAACTTGAAGGCCGCATAATCGTCGCGCGTCACGCCGTCGCCTTCGGCATACATGCGCGCAAGCTTCCAGGTGGCGCCGATCTGGCCGTTCTCTGCGGCGTATTTATAGGCCTCGACCGCCTGATCCTTGTGGCCGTTCTTGTAGGCCGAAAAACCGAACTGGAACACCGCCCACGGGCTCGACTGCGGCTTCACCCCGGTCTTGTCGTCGAACACCTTGTCGTCGAAGGCCATGGCCTGCCCGACGGCGCCCAAGGTCGCCAAAGCGACCAGTGCCGAAAAGACAGACGACCTCAACACCTCAGATGTCCGCATAGCAGTGCGTTTCTTTGGCCGCGCCCGGATGGGTCACCGCCCCATCGCGGGCCGACCCTACGGTCTGCGCATATTTCCATATCGCGCCGGACTGATAGTCGGTCTTGCGCGCCTTCCAACTCTTTGCCCGGGCCGCCAGCTCGGCGTCCGAAAGGGCCACCTCGATCGTGCCGTTCACGGCGTCTATCGAGATCACGTCGCCATCCTTGATCAGCCCGATCGGCCCGCCGACCGCCGCCTCCGGCCCGACATGGCCGATGCAGAAGCCGCGCGTGGCGCCGGAGAAGCGCCCGTCGGTGATCAGCGCCACCTTGCCGCCCATGCCCTGGCCGTAGAGCGCGGCCGTCGTCGACAGCATCTCGCGCATGCCTGGGCCGCCGCGCGGCCCCTCATAGCGGATGACGAGAACCTCGCCTTCCCGGTAATTGCGCTGCGTGACCGCTTCGAAGCACTCCTCTTCCGAATCGAAGCAACGCGCCGGGCCTGAGAATTTCAGTTCCGACATGCCCGCGACCTTCACGATCGCGCCTTCGGGGGCAAGGTTGCCCTTCAAGCCCACAACGCCGCCTGTCTTGGTGATTGGCCGATTGGCGGGACGCACAACATCCTGGCTGTCATTCCAGGAAACGTGCTCCATATTTTCGGCCAAAGTGCGGCCAGTGACCGTCATGCAGTCGCCATGCAGATAGCCATGGTCGAGCAGCGTCTTCATCAGGAGCGGAATGCCGCCGGCCTCGAACATGTCCTTGGCGACATATTTGCCGCCGGGCTTGAGATCGGCGATGTAAGGCGTCTTCTCGAAGATCGCTGCCACGTCGAACAGGTCGAACTTGATGCCGGCCTCATGCGCGATCGCCGGCAAATGCAGCGCCGCGTTGGTCGAACCGCCGGTGGCAGACACGACGGTCGCGGCATTCTCCAGCGCCTTGCGTGTGACGATGTCGCGCGGCCGGATGTTTTTCGCGATCAGTTCCATGACCTTTTCGCCCGAGGCGAAATTGAAGCGATCACGCATCTCGTAGGGCGCCGGCGCGCCGCAGGAATAGGGCAGCGCCAGGCCGATCGCCTCGGCGACGGTCGCCATCGTGTTGGCGGTGAACTGGGCGCCGCAGGAACCGGCCGAAGGGCACGCCGCCTGCTCGATCTCGAGCAGTTCGGCATCGCTTATCGTGCCGACCGAATGCTGGCCGACCGCCTCGAACACGTCCTGCACGGTGATCTGCCGGCCGCGATAGGAGCCGGGCAGGATCGAGCCGCCATAGATGAAGATCGACGGCACGTTGAGGCGCACCATGGCCATCATCATGCCGGGCAGCGACTTGTCGCAGCCGGCAAGCCCGACCAGCGCGTCATAGCAATGGCCGCGCATGGTGAGCTCGACCGAATCGGCGATCACCTCGCGCGACACCAGCGACGACTTCATGCCCTGGTGGCCCATGGCGATGCCGTCGGTGACGGTGATGGTGCAGAACTCGCGCGGCGTGCCGTTGGCGGCCGCCACGCCCTTCTTGACCACTTGCGCCTGGCGCATCAGCGAGATGTTGCAGGGCGCGGCCTCGTTCCAGCAACTGGCGACGCCGACCAGGGGCTGCGCGATCTCGGCCGCCGACAACCCCATGGCATAGAGATACGAACGATGCGGCGCCCGCGCCGGACCAACGGTCACGTAGCGGCTCGGCAGCTTGGCCTTGGAGATTGCCTTGGCGTCCATCATCGTCCTTGCCGCACACCCCGCGGCCTGCCCCTTCGCCGCGCCAACCTGGCACGCGTTCCGAGACCTATCTCGGGTGCTCCGGGTTTATGGCGGGAAATGGGCAGTTCCCTCGGCAAGTCTTTTAGCCCGGGGGTTGTTCATAAACTGTTGCCAAAACGTCACAATCGTATCGGGCGCCCGTTGTGCAGCGAATCTGCAACATCGGCCGGACAATAGGATTGGATCGCGGCCGCATAAACGAAAAAGGCCGGGCATCGCCCGGCCTTTTCGAAGAATTTTCAGAAACTTAGAACTTGATCTTGACGCCGCCTGAGATCGCCGTGACCAGATCGTTGCCGAAGTCGTAACTGGCGTCGGTGCCGGCCTGGTACCCGTTTTCACCATTCACTATTCCGGAATGGCCGCTAGTCATCACACCTATAGCTCCGGCGAGGCGAATTTCGATGTTCGGCTTCGGGGTATAGGCGACGCCGCCACCCACCGTCCACGTATCGGTCTGCGAGCCATAGCCGTGCGCGGTGCCACGATCCCAGGAAAGTTGGCCGGCAGCCGCCCATTGATCATTGAACTTGTGGCCAATGCCGCCTGTAACCGTCCAGCCGTCACGATACATTAGGTCGAGCGAGGTCACCTGGGCCGAATGAGCCTTGTCGCCCGTGACGCATAGCGCAGCAGGAGTACCCACCGCACAAATCGGAACGCTTTGCAAAACGCTCCAATTGACCCACTTGATCGAGCCAAAGGCGAGCCATCCGGGCGCGATGCCCGACTGCAGTTTCAACTCCACCACATCCGGCATGTACTGTGTCGAGCCGTAAATCGGGATGACGGTGCCGCCGACATTCGTAAGATCGAGTGTGCCCGAGATGTTGTCGAGCTTGACCTTCGAATTGTAGACAAGGCTCGCGCGCAACGCGATGTCCGGAATTTCGTAAGCAAGGCCGGCACGCCAGCCCCAGCCGTTGCTCGTCAGATCGACACGGCCGGTTCCCCCGAAATCCGGCACCAGGGGTGATACCAGGCTTTCCTTGAAGCCATAGACCTTCTGGTAGAAGACGCCGCCGATGAAGCGAAGCTGGCCCTTGCCTGCATCCATCTTGTACGAGCAGGTGCCCGCGTAATTGTCGCTCTTGATGTCAGTTTCCATATTGGAAAACGCACCGTTCCAGACGCCCGGCGCGACATGCGCGCCCCACGGTTGCGAGTAGTCGAACATGCAGTCAATGCCCGGGACAACTTGAGCTTTGACACCGATGCGCGGCACCCAATAATCCTCTGCGCCTTTGGCAGACGTTCCGAACCCTAGATCGAGGCCACCGGGACCCCTCGCATTCTTGTACTTGCGATCGGGCATCACATAGGTCGCCTCAGCCTCGGTCGCGACGGGCGACGGATCGAAAAGCAGATCGATGTCGTAGCCGCCGCGCTCCAGGCCGCCGGCATGCGCCGGGTGCATCGCGGCGCCGAGCAACGCGATCGAAAAGCAGCCTGCCCCCGCCAGAGCTTTGAGCCGCAAAATGTTCATGGAAATCCCTCCCCAAAATACAAGTGGCTCAAGCTAGAACCAATTCGGGTTAATGACGCAACAACGATTTCAAGGGCTGTACATGTACACCTTGACAGCCCGCAATTTTGCCATGGTGATTGGCGCGGCGATTGCCGCTTAAATCACGCCAACCAGCGTCAAACGGTTGAAAAAATCCGAAAAACCCACCCAAAACAGGGCAAAAACAGCCGATTTGGAAGCTAGAAGGCCCCATTGTTACATTATGGCAACAATGGGGCGCAAACTTTCCGTTTACGTCAAAATTAACGCTGCGGCATGCCTGTTTTTGAGGCAGCTAACGTATCGGAAAGCGGCTCTCCGATGCGAGCGAATCTTGCCGCTCAGCCGGCGTCGCGAACCCTTGTCAAAGCCACCGAAAGCTTCTCCTGCGCCTCGCGATATTCGGCGAGTTTCTCGCGCTCGGCCTCGACCACTTCCTCCGGCGCGTTGGCGACGAACTTTTCGTTCGAGAGCTTCTTGTGCAGGCGGGCGATCTCTTCGGTGACCTTGGCCAGTTCCTTCTGCAGCCGCGCCGCCTCGGCCTGGAGGTCGATCAGGCTGCCGAGCGGCAGGCTCACCGTCGCCTCGTTGAGCACGATCTGGGCGGACCCTTTCGGCGGCGCATCGGCCAGTGCGATATCGCCGACGCGCGCCAGCCGCTTGATCGCCTGGGCGTGACGCTCCAGCCGCTCCTGCGTCAGCGTGTTGGCGCCGATCACCATCAGCGGCGCGATAGCCGCCGGCGGCACGTTCATTTCGGAACGCACTGACCTGATGCCAGAGACGAGTTCGACCAGCCAGTTGATGTCGGCGGCCGCCTCGTCGTCCTCGAAGTCGGGCGACGGCCAGGCGGCATGGCAAAGCAGCGAGGATCGCTCCTTGCCCTCGCCTGCGGTCTGCGCCCACAGCTCTTCGGTCATGAACGGCATCATCGGATGCAAGAGCTTGTAGATCTCATCGAGCACGAAGGCGACGCAGGCCCGGCTCTCGGCCTTGGCGGCCTCGTCCGAACCCATGAACACCGGCTTCAACAGCTCCAGGTACCAGTCGCAGAACAGGTTCCAGACGAAACGATAGGCCGCGCCCGCCGCCTCGTTGAACCGATAGCTGGTGATGCCTTCGGTGACCGCGCGCGCAGCCCGCGTCAGTTCCGTCAGGATCCAGCGGTTGACCGGCAGCTTGGCGTCGTTCAGCCAGAAGTCGTCGTTGCGCGCCACTTCGTTCATCTCGGCAAAGCGCGTCGCGTTCCACAGCTTGGTGCCGAAGTTGCGGTAGCCGGCAATGCGCGCCGGATCGAGCTTCACGTCGCGCCCTTGGGCCGCCATGACGGTCAGCGTGAAGCGCAGCGCGTCGGCGCCATATTCGTCGATCAGGTCGAGCGGATCGATGACGTTGCCTTTCGACTTCGACATCTTCTGCCCGTTCTTGTCGCGCACCAGCGCGTGCACATAGACGGTGTGGAACGGCTCCTCGTCCATGAAGTGCAGGCCCATCATCATCATGCGGGCGACCCAGAAGAAGATGATGTCGAAACCGGTCACCAGCACGTCGGTCTGGTAGTAGGTCTTGAGCTCCGGCGTCCGATCGGGCCAGCCGAGCGTCGAGAACGGCCACAGCGCCGACGAGAACCAGGTGTCGAGCACGTCCTCGTCGCGGGTGAGGATCTCGCCCGGCTGGAAGTTCTCGAGCTTGTCCTCGACCCAGGCCTTCCAAGGCCCTTCCAGCGCCAGGTAGTATTCGATGGCGGCGGCCAGTGCCTCTTCCTCGGTCTTTTCGACGAAGACACGCCCGTCAGGCCCGTACCAGGCCGGGATCTGGTGACCCCACCAGAGCTGGCGCGAGATGCACCAGGGCTGGATGTTCTCCATCCAGTCGAAATAGGTCTTCTCCCAATTCTTCGGCACGAAGTTGGTGCGGCCCTCGCGCACCGAGGCGATCGCCGGCTTGGCGAGTTCCGCCGCGTTCGCATACCACTGCTCGGTCAGGAACGGCTCGATCGGCACGCCGCCACGATCGCCGTGCGGCACGGCATGCCGGTGCGGCTCGATCTTGTCGAGGAAACCGCCGGCCTCCATCAGCTCGACGATCTTCTTGCGCGCGGCGAAACGGTCGAGCCCGTCGAGCTCGTCCCAAACGGCCTGGCGCTCCGGCGTCACCTCGAGGCCAGCGAGGAAATCCTCATTGTCCTTGAGCTTGATGGCGGCTTCGACCGTCAGGATGTTGATCGCCGGCAATTTGTGACGCTTGCCGACCTCGAAATCGTTGAAGTCGTGCGCCGGCGTGATCTTGACCGCGCCGGAACCTTTTTCCGGATCGGAATATTCGTCGGCGACGATCGGTATCTTGCGGCCGACGATCGGCAGCACGACGTTACGGCCGACCAGATCGGTGAAGCGCTCGTCTTGCGGATGCACGGCCACGGCCGTGTCGCCGAGCATCGTCTCTGGACGCGTCGTCGCGACCGTGATGAAGGTCTTCGGGTTCTGCGGATCGAATGCCTCGCCCTCGATCGGATAGCGGAAGTGCCAGAGATTGCCGTTGACCTCGTGCTGCTCGACCTCGAGGTCGGAAATGGCGGTGAGCAGCTTCGGGTCCCAGTTCACAAGGCGCTTGTCCTTGTAGATGAGGCCTTCCTTGTAGAGCGTCACGAACACTTCCAGCACGGCCTTGGAGAGGCCCTCGTCCATGGTGAAACGTTCGCGCGACCAGTCGGCCGATGCGCCGAGACGCTTCAGCTGGTTGAAGATCGCGCCGCCGGATTCGGCCTTCCACTCCCAGACCTTCTCGATGAACTGCTCGCGCGTCAGATCGCGGCGATGGATCTGCTTTTCCATGAGCTGGCGCTCGACCACCATCTGCGTGGCGATGCCGGCGTGATCCATGCCGGGCTGCCAAAGCACGTTCTTGCCGCGCATGCGCTCGAAGCGCACGAGAATGTCCTGCAGCGTGTTGTTGAGCGCGTGCCCCATATGCAGCGAGCCGGTGACGTTCGGCGGCGGGATGACGATGGTGAAGGCTTCCGCCCCCTCCTCCGCGCCGGCGCCGGCCCGGAAGGCATCCGCCTCTTCCCAGATTTTGGCGATCTTCGGCTCGACGGTTTTGGCGTCGTAGGTCTTTTCAAGCATGGGAAAGCGGTCCGCGCTGTCGGGATTTTTTACCGGTTTGGTGTAAATCGGAAGGTCTTGGCCAAGTCAACCGCAAGGGTTGCCTCGGTCCATCAGAAGCAAATAGGCGTGCCGGTGTTCATTTCAACGGAAGCCCATGCCCGCACTCAGCGCAAAACTTCGCCCTTGGTGTCCGGTAGGGCTTTCCACAGGACGGGCAGTCAGGACCGTAGTCCGAGCGGCGGACATGCAGGAGCGAGAAAGTATGATGAAGTGTAACTCCGGTCCGTTCACGATAACGATCGGCTGCCGGATGCTTCATTTCCGTCCACCGGCCGTGCTCGGAAACGAACCTTTTGACTTGGAAATATAGAGCTGCGGGGTCGCCGACGACCTCCCGATACTCCTCATCGGTCAGCATCGGAACCATCGCCCGCAATCGATAGCTGTACGTCAGTTTTCGGTCCATCGGCCGAAGATAGCAATCGCATAAGGCTTTGAAAGTGCAATATCCTTTGCCACGATCATAGCGAGGCGACCTTACCAACAAAACGCCGCCAAGGAGGCGGCGCTTCGTCAGGGTATGGGGGTTGAAACCTTACTGCGCGCCACGCGCCACGCGCTCGATCTCCTCGCGCACCAGCCTTTCGACCAGCGTCGGCAGGTTGTTGTCGAGCCAATCCTGCAGCATCGGCCGCAGCATCTCCTCGGCCATCTCGTCGAAACTCTTCTTGCCGCGGCTGGCGAAAGCGTCGGAAAGCTCGCCGAAAGCCGCCGCGACCTGTCTGCCCGCATGCTCGGAAAGAATCGCGAGCCGGGCCGGCTGAGCCTCGGGCGCGGATGCCTGAGGAGCGCTGGCCCGCGCAGGCGCTTCCATCGCCGGTTCGTCCTGCTCGATCTCGATCTTGGCGATCTCGACCTTATCGATATTAACCGGGGGTGCGGCGTTAACCGGGGGTGCGGCTTCCGGCGCCCGGACAGCCGGCTTCGCGGTAACCGTACTGCCGCCGGCCGCCGCGATTTCCCGCCGCCAATCGGCGACGATGGTCTCGGCGGTCTGCGGGGCATTTGCCACGGCGGGCTTGCTCGCCGCCGGCGCGCTCGGCGCGACGGCAGTCCTCGCTTCCGCTGGCGCCTGTGCTGCCCTCACCGGCTCGGGACGAGCCGGCACCGGATCGGCGGCTGCAAGCTGGGCCTGGACTTCCGCCAGCGTCACCGGCTTGCGGGGGCCGGCATCGGCATGCAATTCGGAACGAAAGGCGTCGACCTCGACATTCGGCGCCGCAGCGGCGGGCACGCTGACCGCGGCCGGTTCCAGATCCTGGCGCAGCTCACCGGCCTCGGCCGGCTGTTTGCGGCCGGTGTCGCTGTCCTCGATAATCCTCCGGATGGAAGCCAGTATCTCTTCCATGGAAGGTTCGCGCTGCGCGCTGCTTGCCGTCGCCATCGTCACATCCGCCGCCCTTGTGACCCGATCAAGAAACTTGACCAATCAAGAATTCCGCTCCTGCCCGGGCCGGAATTCGAATCAATGACGACAGCGTAACCGACCGATCGTCATCCGAGAATCCCCAATCTGGGGACTCGTTGGATTTCAACAGATTAGGCGAACCCGCGATCTGATGATCCATCCGGAAAAGACAAACGCCGCGCATCCATCGGACACGCGGCGTTTGCCGGGAACACGGTACCGAAAATCAGCGCCCGTCGGGCGTACGCAGGCCGGTCCATTTATCCTTGACGGCGTTGTAATGCTCTTCCGGCTTGTACTTGGTGACCGGCAGGCCCAGGCGATCGACCGACAGGCGGCCCATCGCCGACAGGATGGCGTAGCTCGCCACCACCACGTCGCGCTCGGAGCTGGCCTGGTTGATCTTGGCGGTGATGACCGCGTTCTGCGCGTTCAGAACGTCGAGCGTCGTGCGCTGGCCGACATTGCGCTCCTCGATGACGCCGTTGAGCGCCAGTTGCGCGGCATCGATGACCTGCCTGTTGGCATCGACGCTTTCTCGCGCGGCGACATATTGCGTCCATGCCGAGACCACGGCCTGGCGAACCTGGTCGCGGCTGACATCGACCTGGATGCGCGCCTCGCTGAGCGATTCCTTGTCCTGCCGAACCAGCGCTTCGGTCCGCCCGCCCGAATAGATCGGGATGGTCAGCGTCGCGCCGATATTGGCTGATGTCGAGCTACCGTTGGGACTGGTGAGAGAACTGGGAACCTGGTGGCTATAATTGTCGGAAATGCCGGCGGAGGCCGTCAGTTGCGGCAGCAGCGTGCCTTCCCTGGATTTCACCGAAAACGCCGCTGCGTCGACAAGGTGCTGGGTCGACAGGATGGCCGGATGCTCGGCCGAGGCCACGGCCAGGGCGGAATCGAGGTTCCCCGGCAGCAGCTTGCCCACCGGCGAGGCCCCTTTGAGATTGCCCGGCTCGTCGCCGACGATCTGGTGATAGGTGGCGGCGCTCGCCAGCGCCGTCGCGCGGGCGGCGCTCAACTGCGCTACGGCCGTCGCACGCGAGGCATCGGCCTGGGCGACGTCGGTGCGGGTGCCTTCTCCGACCTCGAAGCGCGAGCGGGCCGCGCGCGCTTGCTCGGTCAGGAATTGCAGATTCTGCTGGGTCAGCGCCGCCACCTGGCGGTCGCGAATCACGTCCATATAGGCGCTTGCCGCGTTGAACAGGATGTTTTCTTCGGTGTTGCGCAGGCTTTCGACCGAAGCTTTCACCTGCGCTTCGGCGGCGGCGACATTGTTCTTGGTCTGAAAGCCGTCGAACAGCGTCTGGTTGATCTGCACGCCGAAGCTGCCCGTCGTCAATCTCCTGCTGGTGCCGAACCCGTGGGTATTGGTGTAGTCGATGTTGGCGGAACCGTTGACAGTCGGGCGCCAGCCCGACTTGGCGACGGCCACACCTTCATCGGTGACGCGCACGCCGGCGCGAGCAGCGTTGAGCTGCGAATTGTACTGGTAGGCTTTGGCGAGAGCGCCCGTAATGGTTTCGGCGGAGGCGGCCAGCGGCGATAGCGCCGTGGCGGAAACGAGAATAGCTACTAAAACACTCTTGCGTACGGACGGCACGTTATTTCCCTCATTCGTTTGCATGGGAACCACGCCACGTCGGCCTACCCTTGCGGATCGGCCGGCGCCGCGTTGTTTATCGTTCCCCCGCTGACAGCCTCCCGAACAATCCCGGTTAACCAATCAGCAACGATTGTCAGGCGCAAGCGATCATGACAGCGCCTTCGCTGCAAGGCAAAAACACTTAGAATTCGAAAGCGTGGGCGCGTTCGAAGCCCGGTAGTGGCTTAATTGCCGCATTAAAGGCCCGCCTTCCGGTTACAACCCCCCCGGCCTTGAAAAACAGCCGGGCCACGCCAGAGTTGCCTCGTCCTTCGACCACAACCAGGCGTCCGTCTTCGGCGAGCTGGTCGAGCAGCGCCGGCGGCACTTCCTCAACGCTGCCGCCGATGAAGATGACGTTGTAAGGCCCCTTGGCCGCCTGCCCCTGCGGCAGCGGTCCGCTCACCACCGTGACATTCTGGCAGCCAAGGCCGGAAAGCGTGGATTTTGCCGCTTCCGCCAGCGCCGAATCGCTCTCCAGCGCCACGACGGAACGCGCGAGCCGCGACAGCAACGCGGCGGAATAGCCGGTGCCGCAACCGACATCGAGCACCGAATCGCTCGCGTCGATTTCGGCCAGCTGCAGAAGCTTGGCGAGCGGCGACGGCTCCATCAGGTAGCGCGCGCCGCCGCCATTGGCGCCGTCCGAGATACGGATGTCTTCGTCGATATAGGCCAGAGCCTGCTGCCCGGCGCCGACAAAGGCCTCGCGCGGGACGGAAAGCATCGCTTCGATGAGGGGCGCGCTGGTGACGTCGGTGGTGCGGACCTGGCCGTCGACCATCTTCACGCGGCGTTCGGAGAAATCAGCGCTCATGTCCCAACAATCCGCTCCCCGCGCCACGCGCGGCTCAATTCGAATGGAACCCCCGCTCCGGCGCGGTTGCGCTGGAGCCCGCAAGCATCTGGAGGCCTCGCCCGGAATCGAACCGGGGTGCAAGGATTTGCAGTCCTCTGCGTAACCACTCCGCCACGAGGCCTCGCAATGCTCCCGGCGTTCCGAGCGAACTCATTATGTTGGCGCTCAAAGGTCGTCAAGCGCCGGCGCGTCATTCCAGGCGCTTTCACCTGTGCCGGCGAAAGTGGTGATTACCAATCGGTTGTGGGGAGTCGAAGAATCGCTGTCGCGAAGCCAACGGCCGGCTGTCGCCGCCTTCAGTCAGGCCGCCGCCGCCGTTCCCACCAGACGACGAATCGCCTCCGGTGGCGCCGCACCATCGCGAATTCATAAGACAGCACCAGGAGGCCGAGCGGAATCATCCAGAAACCGAGAATCGGCAAAAAGCCCAGAATACCGCCGATGGTGAGCAGCACGCCGATCGCGATCCGCAAGCCGCGCGACCGCGGCATGGCGAATTCGCGGCCGAAGATCGAAATCTTGCGCGCCGGGGCGCTGTCATCGTCCGCTGCGGTCATGCCTAAATCCGTTCCTTTCCCCGCGATCGGGCCGCTCGAGAGACAAAAGCGATGCCGCCTCCCCTTGTTCCAACCGGATGAGAGACGGCTGATATGAGAGCGCCGCCAGCAAATTGCTACAAATTGACGCCCGAAAAACTCCGGAGAAATGTGAAATGCTTCGTTTACAAAGCCCAAACGGTTTTGCTATAGGCACCGCCACTCACATGAGAGCACCTGTTCCCCGGTAGCTCAGTGGTAGAGCAACCGGCTGTTAACCGGTTGGTCGCTGGTTCGAATCCGGCCCGGGGAGCCATTTGGCACATTCAACCTTTTGAAATCGTTAGACTTTTGTTGGTGAAGCCCGCAGCTTCCCCACTTTCCCTCCCCGCTTTTGAAAGCGGCGAGCATGCATCGTCGCAGGAGGCGGCAGGAAGCGAGGGATTACAGCCACGTAATGTTAGAAACTCCAACGCTGACCGTTCGCGTGCTCTCACAATAAACCTGTGGCTAACTAAGCGCGCCACCACTTGTTTCAAATGCACCATGAACAGTCCTTGTAACGTGTGCTGTCAACGTACGACTCAGAATCAGCCGTGCCGTTTGGGTGGGACAGCTTGGCGAGTTACAAAGCGCAAATCCTGGATGGATTCGATTGGTGGCGCGATGAGCTTCGCGCGGCCTGGACGAGCCTTGCCCGCAAGCAGAGACAGCCGAAACCTTCCGACTGCACCATCACCATCGCCGATGACGGCATCCGCGTGCAGTCGGCAGGTGGGCCTGAATTCCAGGCGCCGCCGCTGCCGCTCGGTGCGACCTCGGACGAAATCGCGGCACTGCTGAGCCCCGGCCGCAGGCATCCTGCCGTCGCGATCCGCATCGACAGCGCGCTTCTGCTCAAGCGGCAGCTTGCCGGGCGGCGGCTGCCGGTGCGGCAGGCGCGTGACATGGCCGAGCTCGACCTGATGGCCTCGACGCCGATCGACCCGTCGCAGGTCCATATCGTCTTTGCCGACGGGGCCGATGGCGGCTCGTCCTATTTCGTCGCCAAGACAAAGACGCTCGCGCCGGCGCTGGAAGCGATCCGCGCGGTCGGCGGCAATCTCGCCGCGCTGACCATCGCCGATGCCGAACGGATCCTGCAGCCCGACCCGCTCAGCCTGGCGGCGATCTGGCCAGCGCGGGCGCGCGACCGCTTCGCGCGGCGCGCCTGGACCGCCGCCGTCGCAATTGTGCTTCTTGGCCTTGCCGCCACCTATGGCCATGCGCAATGGCGCAGCTGGCAGGCCGGCAGCGTGCTCGATGAGGAGATCGCCGGCGCCCAGGTCGAGGCGAGGAAAGCGCGAGCCTCGCTGCAGAAACGCCAGGCCGAGCTCGAACAGACCGAAAAGCTGCGCGCCGAGAAGAAGAACGCCGTTCCGGTGGTGCGCATCCTGGCGGAGCTGACGCGGCTCTTGCCCGACAGCGCCTGGGTGAGCGATCTTTCGTCGAAGGGCGACCAGCTGACGATCACCGGCTTCGCCACCTCGGCCGCCGACCTGATCCAGCCCATCGACGCCTCGCCGTTGTTTTCCGCGCCGGAATTCTCCTCGCCGGTGACCAGGGTTCCCGGCCAGACCGGCGAGCGCTTCACCATCACGGCCAAAGTGGATGAGCCCTGAGTCGATGCTGAGCGCGATCCTCAACAGCCGCCTTCTGGTCCGCCGCTCCCTGGCCTTGGCGATCGCCGCCCTCGGCGTGCTGGTGACCGGCTGGCTGAGCTTCGCCGCGCTGGGCAGCGTCGCTTCGGCAAATGCCGACATCGACCAGAAACGCGAGACGCTGGGCCAGATCGAGGCCGTGGTGTCGTTGGCCAAGACCATGGAGGCCTCCGCTCCGCCGGCCGCCGCCTCCGGCAATGGCGAGTTCCTGTCCGGCGAGAGCGAGGCGGTCATCCGCGGCGCCCTGCAGACAAGGCTGAATGCGATGGCCGCCGCGAACAAGGTGGTGGTTCTGTCGGCCGGCAACGCGCCGGCGCTCAACGAGGACGGCGTCGCCTATCTCGGCCTGCGCGCCAATATTTCGGGCACGCTTGAAGGCGTGCATGGTTTCATGCTCAGCCTCGAAACCACGCTGCCGGTGCTGTTCGTCCGCGAAGCCACCTTGCGGGTCACCAACGTCGCCCCTTCCGAAGCGCCCAATGTCGAGCCGGAGATTTTTGCCGAAGTGCTGTTTTATGGCGCGCTGCCGCCGGGTATGGCCACGGCCGCGGCAGGGGCGGCGCCATGATCCGTCTCGTGGCAGCGCTCGGTCTCGGTCTTGCCGCCGCCGCGCTGGCGCTGACCAATATTGTGCTCTACGAAACACCGGTCGACATCTCGCCGACCGCGCCATCGGCGCAGCGCAACATGCGCGAAGCGCAGGCCGGCGCTACGGGTCTGACGGCCTCGGCCGACAGTACCGGCTTTGCCGAGACATTCGCGCGCCCGTTGTTCACGCCGACGCGGCGCAAATTCGTCCCGGTCGCCGAAGGGGCGCCGGCGCCTACCCAGGTGGCGACGGACCCCACCCCGCCGACCCAGCCGGTGGCAAGTGCTGCGCCTCTTCCAGCGCCGGCGCTGCTCGGCATCAGCATAAATGGCGCCAGCGCCCGGGTCCTGCTCAAATCGGCGGGAGCCGATGCGGCCAACTGGTATGGCAATGGCGAGACCATCGACGGCTGGACGGTGTCCGGTGTCGAGAGGGACGCGGCGACCCTGGAGCGCGGTGGAAAATCGACCCGCATCCTGCTCTATCCGCCGGCGCCGCCGGCCACTCAGGCCGGAGGCGGCGATGGTTGATCGCTCCGCGGACAAGAAGGCGGGCTTCGCGCTGGTCGCCGTGCTGGTGTTCATGCTGATCGTCTCCGCGATCGTCGCCCCCTTTGCGCTGACCGCGCGCAGCCGGCTGATGATCGCCGCCAACGACACGGAGCAGCAGCGGCTCGTGATGGTCGCCGACGGCCTGGTCAATGTCGTGGCCGGCGAGCTGTTCGACGGTTCGGCGACGTCGAAATTGCCGCAGAATGCCCGGCCCGCGCGCTGCCATGCCGGACATTTTAGCTTCGAGCTTAGCGTCCAGGATCATCGCGGCCTGATCGATCTCAACGCCGCCAGCGACGAGTTGCTGGCGCAAGGCGTCGCGTCGTTCGGCTTCGATCCGCAGATGGCAGGCGAGATCGCCAAGGCCATCGTCACCTTCAGAAGCCCGCCCAACGCCTTTGCCGCCGGCGCGCAGCCGCGCTCTTCGCTCGGCCCGCCACAGAACAAATTCGCGGGCTTCGAATCCGTTTCGGAGCTGCAGGAATTTTCCGCGCTCGCCGCGATCCCCTTGCGCGATCTCTACGCTGTCTTCACCGTCGATCTCAAACAGGGGGCGATCGTTTTGGCCAAGGCGCCGAGCAGGCTGCGCAATTTCGTCAACACGGCGTCGCAGGGCGAACAGCCGGCCGATCCGAACAAGAATGGTGGCAGCCTTTATACGGTCGAGGTCACTGCCAGGCGCGACGGCTCGGGCATTACCGGCCAGGCTGGGTTCGTGATCGAGAAATCGGCGCTGGCCGCCACGCGCTTCATCCGCATCTCGCGCATACCCGCCGCCGAAATCTACGGCCCTGCCGCATCGGTATCTAGCATCAGCTGCGACGCACTTTTCGGCACGGCCGCGGCGCAGATATTGGCCCGCTGGAGCTAGACCATGACCGCCGCGCTCCAGACCTCCCGCATCGAAGCCTTCCTCGCTTTCCTGGAAAGCGAGAAGATGCTGACCGCGCACAGCGTCCAGCGCGCCATGGGTGCGGCGAGCACATCGGGGCATCCGTTCGATACGGTGATGACCGAACTCGGCCTGATCGGCGAGCAGGAGCTTGCCAGCAGCCTGTGCCGTTTCCTCGATGTGCCGATGCTTGCCGATCTGCCGAAGGAGCTGAGCCCGCAGATGCTGGCCGGCGTGCCGCTCTCCTATCTCAAGGAAAACGCGGTGCTGCCGCTGGAGATGAACGACCGCCAGCTGGTCGTGGCGGTGGCGGATCCTTTGTCGTCGGCGACCATCGATGCACTGGCCTTTCACTGGGAAAGGACGCCGTCGCTGCGCGTCCTGCCGCGGCGCATGATCGGCGAATACATCGATCGGCTGGAGCGCTCGGCGGCGGAAGCGGTGTCGCTCGAAGCCGGCAGCGCCGGGCCGGCCGATTTCGGCTCCGACGATCTCGAGCGGCTTAAGGATTTCGCGCGCGAGGCGCCGATCGTGCGCTTCGTCGCCGACACCATCCACCGCGCCGTCGATGCCAAGGCGACCGACATCCATATCGAGCCCCTGGAAGATCACGTGCGCATCCGTTTCCGCAACGACGGCATGCTGTCGGTCGTCGACACGGCGCCCTCGGCGATGCTGTCCGGCGTTTCGACACGCATCAAGATCCTGTCGCGGCTCAACATCGCCGAGCGGCGGCTGCCGCAGGACGGGCGCATGCGCATCGCCGTGCGCGGGCGCGACGTCGATCTGCGCGTCTCGGTCATCCCGTCGATCCATGGCGAGGCCATCGTGCTGCGCATCCTCGACCGCGCCGGCGTCGAGCTGCGTCTGGAAAAGCTCGGCTTCGACGAAGCCGCGCAGACCAAGATCCGGCGGATGTCGCGAGCCGCCAACGGCATCGTGCTCGTCACCGGCCCGACCGGCAGCGGCAAGACGACGACGCTTTACTCGGTCCTGGCCGAGTGCTCCCGGCCCGACGTCAAGGTGTTCACCGTCGAGGACCCGGTCGAATACCGCATGGCCGGCATCACGCAGTTGCAGGTCAACCCGGCGATCGATCTCGATTTCGCCACGGCGCTGCGCTCGATCCTGCGCCAGGATCCCGACATCATCCTGCTCGGCGAAATCCGCGACCGCGAGACGGCGCAGATCGCCATCCAGGCGGCGCTGACCGGCCATCTGGTGTTTTCGACCTTGCACACCAACAGCGCGGCCGGCGCGCTGACGCGCCTGCGCGACATGGGTGTCGACGGCTACCTGCTCGGCGCCACGATCCGCGGCGTCATCGCGCAGCGCCTGCTGCGACGGGTCTGTCCAACCTGCCATGGCGCCGCCGACGGCGTCGCGTCCTGCAAAAGCTGCAACAGCTCCGGCTATAGCGGGCGCACCGTGACCTACGAAATGCTGCAAGTGTCGCCGCGCATCGCGGCGCTCATCGACGAGGGCGCCAGCGAGCTCGAGATCGCCAAGGCTGCTTCGGAAGCTGATCTGACGCCGATCGCGGCGCACGCGGCCACGCTGGTCGAGCGCAAAGTCACCACATTAGAGGAAGTGCGGCGCGTCATCGATCTCGGTGGAGGCGGCTGATGCCGGCATTCGCCTATCGCGCCTATCTCGCCGACGGCGCCCGGGAGAACGGCGTCGTCGAGGCGCCGACCAAGCAGGAGGCCGCGCGCAAGCTCGCCCAGCAAGGCCGCCGCTCCTACCATCTGGTGCCGGCAAGCGAGGAGAAGGCGCAGATCAGGCTGCCGGGCAAGGCCAGCCTCATGCTGACGCGGCGGGTCGATCTCAGCCGGCTTTTTGCCGAGCTTTCGGTGCTGCTCAATGCCGGTTTCACCATCGACCGTGCCTTGAATGCGGTGATCTCCGGCGAAGGCAACGCTACCAGGCGCCAGCAACTGCAGACGGTGCTCGACCTCACCACAGGCGGGCGCTCCGTCGCCGACGCCTTCCGGACCTTGCCCGGCATCACGCCGGATGTCGCCGCCTTGCTCGCCAGCGGCGAGCGCAGCGGCAAGATGGCCTATATCTGCCAGCGCCTGGCCGATGCGTTCGAGGCCAGGGCCAAACGCAGGACCTCGATCATCGAGGCGCTGACCTATCCAGCCTTCCTGCTCCTGGTGATGTGCGGCGCCATGGTCGTCCTGGCGACGGTGCTGGTGCCGGCGCTGGAGCCGATCTTCGAGGGGTCTTTCGCCCCAAAACCCTTCACCATGCGCATGCTCTCGACCTTCGGCCACGTCTTCAACGACTATCCGTTCGTCTTCCCGCTTGCCGCCTTGCTGGCTCTGCTCTTCTATCTCGCCGCATCGAAGTCCCCGGCGGCAAAAAGCGTCTTCTCGCGCAGGCTTCTCAAACTACCGGTGATTGGCCCGCTGATCGCCAACGCGGTGCTTGCACGCTATCTCGAGACGCTGTCGCTGCTGCTTGGCAACGGCGTCACGATGAGCGAGGCGCTTCGTCTGGCGACCAATGTTTCGCAACAGGCCTCGTTGACAGCGAGCTTTGCCGCGATCGAGGAGGAGGTGGCGAACGGCGCGCGGCTGCACAACGCCGCCGCCAATGCCAAGCTGTTCGACAACGCCACGCTGTCGCTGATCTCGCTTGGCGACGATGCCAACGCGCTTCCCGTCGTGCTCGACCGCGCGGGAAAAATGCTGCAGTCGGCCGTGACGCGTCGCATAGACACGCTGCTGAAGCTCCTGACGCCGGCAATGACGATCTCGCTCGGCTTCCTTGTCGGCAGCCTGGTCGTCTCGGTGATGACGACGATCCTCAGCATCAACGACCTGGCGCTGCAATGAGGACATTCGCCGCCGCGCCGGAACGCGAGGGTGAAGCCGGCTTCACTTTGATCGAGATGATGGTCGTGCTGGCCATCATCGCCGTCGTCGCGGCAATAGCGGCGCCCGGCATCGTCCAGCGATACCGCTCGCAAAGCCTGGACGCGCTGTCGGGCGAGATCGTCGCCCGAATCCGCATGTCGCGCACAGTGGCGATCGCCACGGCCAGGCCGCAGCAGATCGTCATAGATCTCGGCGGCCGCACGATCCGCTTCGGCGACCGGCCCGTGCTCGATTTGCCTGCGGACGTGAAGATGACCGTGACCACGGGCCGCGAAACCGTGGCGGACGGCCGCCAGGCGGCTTTGACGTTCCTTCCCGACGGCAGCTCGTCAGGCGTCGAAATCGACCTGCGGCGCGGCGGCCAGGCGGCGCATATAGAGGTGAGCTGGCTGACCGGGCTCGTCAGCAGGACGATGAAGCCATGACGCCGGAAAACAGCGAAGACGGTTTCTCGATCCTCGAAATGATCGTCGCCATGACCATTCTGGCGCTGATCCTGGGCATCGCCAGCCAGACGATCGTGCTCGCCGGCCGCAGCATCGTGGCCGCGCGCGAACAAATGGAATCGGCGCGCAAGGTCCGCGCGATCATGGCGCAGTACGACACCGATGCCGAAAGCAGCGCAACGGCCGCGCTCGATGCCATCGCCCAATCCGGCTGGACGATCAGGGTTCAGCCGATGGGCACCGGAAAGGCCAAGCTCAACGCGGTCGTCATTGAAAAGGCCGGCGCGGTGGCGGGAACATTTCTCACCTTCATGCCCGCCAAACGGCAAGGTTCGCAATGAGCGGTCTTTTTACCGACGCGACCTGCATCCTCGCGGCTTCATTCCGTTGGAGGGCGTGGCGCGACCAAAGGAAGGCCGCCACCACGCGATCCTGCCCGGCCGCCAAGCGATCGCCGATCGAAGGATTTGCGCTGATCGACGTGCTGGTGGGGCTCGCCCTGGTAGGCGTGGTTTCCGCCCTGATGGTTACCTTTCTCGGCCAAGCGCGAACCATGGTGCGCATCCAGAACGCCACCCAGATGCAGATGGAGGTGGACGCCGCGACACGGTTTCTCGAAACCGCGCTCAGCAATGCCGAGGCCCTGCCTCTCATGCAGTCGACACCCGACGACGTGATCTATTTGAGCGGCGGACCTGACCGGCTGCAGTTCAACGGCATCATGGCGATCGGCTTCGGCTCGTCCGCTCTCAGGCAGATTGCGGTCCAGCCCACGGACAGCAGCCTGACCATCATCCAGATTCCGCGCCGGGGCGGCGCTGCCGCGGCCGACGACACGACGCAAAACCGGGCCGTGCCGCTGATTGCCGGCGTGACCGGCGTGCAGTTCGAATATCTCGACGGCGCGAAAGGCGTCTGGTCGGCGGATTGGAAATTCAACCGCCGCCTTCCGGCCGCGATCCGTTTCAAACTATCCGTCGCCAGGGATGGCGCGACCTTTGCGTCCGACGGCTTTGCGCGGTTGAGCCTGGCAAGCCTTCCGGGAGAGCAGGACAACTGAGGCGGCCGTCTCATGACGCAGGCCTGCCGGCGTTGAAACGGCGTCCGTCAGTTGGTGACGTCCTGATCTTCGCCTGTGCCATCCGGTTTGCCGTCACGTCCGAAGCTGCGGATCACGACGCCGCTGGCGTCGGCCTTCAGTTCGTAGATATACGGCTTGCCCCACGGATCGGTGAGACCGGTCGTCGTCTTCAGATACGGACCGTTCCAATGCGTGTCGCCGGGCGGCGCCGTCACCAGCGCCTTGAGCCCTTCGTCATTCGACGGGTATTTGGCGTTGTCGACATAGTAGAGCTCCAGCGCGCTCTCAATATTCTTGATCTGCGCCTTGGCGGCGCTGGTTCGGGCCGAGCCCAGATAGCGCAGCACCTGAGGCGCCACCAGCGTAGCGATCAGTGCGATGATGGCGAGCACGACCAGGAGCTCTACCAGGGTGAAGCCGGCCTCGCCTTCGTTGTCCCGCTTGTTTTCGAGCCGGCTCCTTTCGGTCAAACCGATACGACGGAAAATCTGCATCATGGCGTCCCCAAATTCAGTCCGACAAATTGTTCGAGCGCCCAGCAGCAAGCCAGCCCGAGCGCGATGAACGGCCCGAACGGCACGCGCGACCGCGCCGCCATAGGACCTGCGACGACGACTTGCCCGCCGAGGAACAGCAGCGCGGCGGTGCTGGCGATAAACAGCAGCACCGGCAAGAGCAGCGGATCGATCCATAGCGCGGCCGCCGCCAGCATCTTCACGTCGCCAAGCCCAAGCCCGATCCTGCCGGTAAGCAGGAAATGGCCATGCCGCAGCGTCCAGAAAACCGCCAGCGTCGCCGCGGCGATGAGCGCATGCATGGCTGCATTGTCGTGCTGGACGATCAGTTGAAAGCCGAGCCCGCCCGCGGCCAGCGCCATGTTGAGCGCATCGGGAATGACCAGCCGCCTGAAGTCGATGACGGCGATGGCGACAAGCAGCGCCGCCAGCACCAAGCCGGCAACGATCAGGATCGCGACATCCGCTTGCATGGTCAGTAGGCCAGTCTCTTCACATCCTGCTGCAGCTTGGTGCCGCCGCGCCGCTGCTGGATCGGCGTTTGCAGATTGATCTTGCCACGGAACTCTTCCGTCACCTCGCGGGCCTCGTTGATATCACGGATGACATGCGGCTTGATGAAGATGATCAATTCGGTCCGCTTGATGCCGTCATCCTTCTGCTTGAAGGCGTTGCCGATGACCGGAATGTCGCCGAGGATTGGCACCTGGGTGCGGCCGACGCTGTTTTTTTCCTGAATGAGGCCGCCCAGCGCCAGGGTCTCGCCATCATTGACCATCACGCGCGTCTGGACCTTGCGCTGCTGGATGGTCGGCGAATCGATGCCGGAGCTCTTCGTTGGGGTGGCGTCGCTGACCTCCTGCTGGATGTCGAGCATGACGCGACCTGCGTTGTTGATGCGCGGCGTCACCGTCAGGATGACGCCGGTGTCCTTCATCTGCACCGAGTTGATGATCGGCGCGGTGCCGTTGCCGGTGTCCTGGGATTGCTGGGTCAGGATCGGCACCTGGTCGCCGACCTGCAGGATCGCTTTCTGGTTGTTGAGCGCCATGATCGTCGGCGCCGATATGACGTTCACGTCGGTTATCGAGGAGAGTGCGTTGAGCGTCACCTGGATGTTGTCAGTCGCATAGCTCCAGCTGAAGCCTCCCATGAAGGCCGAGGCGGCGCCCTTGGCCAGGTCGGATACCGAGACCTTGGTGCCGCCGTTTTCGAAGAACCAGCGCAGGCCGTATTTCAAATCGTCGTCGAGCGTGACCTCGGCGATCACCGCTTCCAGCATGACCTGCGTCGGCAGCACGTCCACCTTGGCCAGGATCTGCTGGATGCGTTCATAGTCGCGGGCGGTGGTCTGGATCAGCAGCGCATTGTTCTCGACATCGGCGACCACCGTGGCATGGGCTGGCCCCTCGCCCTCTTGCTGAGGCAGCGAAGGCGACGGCCCGGTCAGCGGCGCCGGCGTGACGCCGTCCGACTGCATGGCGATCGGCGTCATGTCGGGCGACACATTCGAGCCAGCCGAACCTCCTTCGGTCTTGACCGCGGTGCCGAGAACCGAACTCAGCACGGACGCCAGTTCCTTGGCCGGCCGGTTCTGTATCTGGTAGACGAAGAGCTGCTGCTCGTTGGTCTCGGCCAGCCTGTCCAGCTTGCCGATCCAGGTCGCGGCGCGCGCCAGATAGGCGGGACGCGAGGTGATCACCAGCACGGAGTTCAAGCGGTCGTTGGGGATGAACTTGATCACCTTGGCGCCGGGGCCATCCTTGGTGCCGAAGATGGAATCGAGCTCCGTCGCCACGGCCTCCGGCTTCGAGGCCTTGAGCGGATGCAGCGCCACCGACATGCCGCGCATCCAGTCGACATCGAACACCGAGACCGCCTCGCGAATCGCGGCGAGATCAGTGTTGTTGCCGGCGACGGTGATCAGATTGCGTGTCGAATCGACCCGCAGCACCGAGCCTTGCCGGGTGATCGGCTCGAGGATGGTCTTCATCTCGTCGGCGGCGATGAACTGCAGCTGGATGACCTGGACTTTCACGCCGGGGCCGGACGGCGAGACGGACGGCACGCTGACCGCCGGCGTGCTCGACAGGGTCTCCGACAGCGGCACGATCTGGTAGGTGCCGGCGCGCTTGACGATGCCGGCGCCATTCACGGCCAGCGCCGATTCCAATATGTCCGACAGCGCCTCCTTGGAAACCGGCGTCGAGGTCTGCAGCGTCACCGTGCCCTGGACGCGCGGATCGACGACGTAATTGACCTGAAGTGCGTCGCCAAGAACCGCCTTGGCCGCCTGCGCCACCGACGCGTTCACGAGGTTGAGCTCATACTGCCCGCTGCCGTCGCCGGTCACCTGCGCGACCGGCGCGGCGGAGCCGACGAAGTCGCCCGATCCTTGATACTGCGCGCCATTGAAGCGCTGCGCCCGCTCCGCCGCAGAGCCGATGGTCGTGGGGCCGGTATAGCCCGCGCGCAGGGGCGAATTCTTGGCATGCAGGCTCTCGACGGTCTCGGTGAAGAAGTCGCCGCCCGATGGCGACTGGCAGCCGCCGAGCGCCAGCAGCATGAAAAACACGACGCTACTGACTGGCCTGACCCGCATCCACCCGATTCCCCTGATGGTTTACTTTAGGGCCTCTTGCGGGCGGATAGGCGGATTGATGGGGGTGGCGCGAGTCTATCCACAGGGTTGGTAAGATGGAAAGGTACATAGGACGATCAAGACCGGTTATCTAGACATGGACAGTCAGCAATCTGAGCTAGCAGACCCCCAAAAACCATCGTCAAAGCTCCCACCACCTTCAATGGAGGCTCGGAGATTATACGCAAGCTCAATGTCTACGGTTGAACGAGTGGCAATCAAATGTTTCCAAGTCTGTAACAACTTTATTCTTAAATTCCACGCTCAATCGATATACAATCTAATAAATTCATCCCAACGACCGCAGCACCGTCCACCGGCTAATGAATCAAAACCCACCTATCTCAATTTGTACTTATTTTGCATATATTTTTCGATCAAAATCATCTTACTTCTAACATAATCATAGTCATATAATAAATCACCGCCTCCTGGTCTGTACATCGATAACGTTATCGAAAAATCCTGCAATGTTTCGTCATCAACAAAGTTGTCTGCAAGAAGAACTTCGATCTTGTTTGCCGCACTAATACTTATATCATTTCCAGATATAAACCTGCCAATTAATTCCATTAGTTCCTCCATGAAAATCACTCCTTCGGATTAATCACACTAACTATTCTAGTTGCCGTGGCTTCATCGACAACTACCGATGGCTTGCCGGGCATTTTTGAATTTTGGATCGTCAACGTATCCCCGAGAGGGTGTGGAGATCTTTTGGTTACACGAGTTGCTTCATCCATAACTCTATCGACGTCCTTAGGCGAAATTGGTGCTCGACCCGGTGGTGGGTTAACCATCCTGTCAGCGGCGTGAAAGTTAATCGTGCGACCCGCAGGTGTCTTCGTAACTCCAAGTATCTGCTTTGTCGCGAATTCACCATCCCAGATTGCGACAGCGTTTGGAGTTCTTTCTGCAACATTTGCCACTACCGCGGTCTCGACACCACCAGCTGCAGAAAAGAAGCCAGCTCGAGCCAGATTGAAGACACCCAAAGGGCTCGGTGTCGCGGCGAACATCTCGTCACGCGGTTCCACCTTTCCCGACGCGCTCTGGGCCTCCTGGTTCTGTACCTCGTCGGCAACTCGAGGATTTAAGCGTTCGTATGCATCTTTATCTGTACTAAAGAACGCATCCCCCCGGTTATCTCTTATGGCCTTGGCACGTGCTTGAAACGCTTCCTCCGCCGCTCTGTCCTTGGCAGCTTTGTCGGATGATGGCGTGGCGGCAACGTGGCCATTGCTATCGGCATTATTAACAGGATCGTTCAGGGCATATGCATATCGATTGGTGCCAACGCCTTCCTTCGTCGGATCCCAATCGTCTGGCGAAATGAACCTGCCCAGCACCGGATCCATGTACCGCGCATTGAGGTAGAGCAGCCCTGTCTCGGGATCGAACCGCTCGCCGATATAGCTCTTCTGCGTCTGGAAGCCGGTGTTGAGGCGCTCGCCATAGGTGGCGTAATTGGTGGCCTCAGTGATGGCGCCTGAGCTGTCGGTGACCATGCGCACCGAGGCCAGGTGATCGCGGTGTAGGAAGTATTTTGTTGCGCCGACCACCTTGATGTCGGGATGCGGATAGCGGGTGTAGATTTCCGCTCCGGGCGTTGCCGGATCGATCTCGACGGAAGCGTCGGGATAGAGCGTGGTGGCGAAGGTCGAGGCTTTCTTCGCCCGTGCGCCGTCGGGGCCGTAGGTCAGGTTGACGGTGTTGGAGGCAAGCGTGACGGTCTTCAGCCGGTTGGCTTCGTCCCAGGTGAGTGTCCGGCTGCCGTCGGAGATGAGGTTGCCGTTGGCGTCGTAGGCTAGTGTCTTGGCGCCGACCGATGTCGGCGCATGCGGCCTTGGCGCCGTCGCCGCCGGGTAGGTGTAGGTGCCGGCGACACGGCTGCGCGATGTCATGTTGTCGTTGGCGGCATAGACGAAGGTCTCGTCGAGCGTGTTGTCGCCGAGATTGTCGGACGAGGTCAGCCGATCGGCATTGTCATAGCCATAGGTCCAGCTGTCGGACGCGGTCAGGCCTGTCGTGCCGGTGATGCGACCGAGGTTGTCGCGGGCATATTGATCGTCGAGGAGAATGGTCGCGCCTCGCGAGGTGGTGACACGCGCAACCCAGCGCCGGGTGGGCGAGTAGGTGAAGGCGGTCTTCACGCCGTTGGCATAGTTGATCTCCTTGGTCTGCCCGTCGGCTTCATAGAGCGTCGAGGTGATGAAGCCGGAAGCGGAGGCAAGCTTGTTGCCAGCCGTGTATTGCAGCGGCGCGGCGGCCGTGCCGAAGTCGAGCTGCACCGGCAGGTATTGCGTGGCGATCGGCTGTCCGGAGGCATCGCGGGTCGTGGTGGTGGTGTGGGTCAGCGTGCCGATGGTGACATCCTGACGCGCCACCTTGCCGAAGCCGTCATACTTGAAACTCTGCGTGGCGGCCGGATTGGTCGAGCTGGTCAGCTGGCCGATGTTGTAGGAGCCGGCAGATGCCTGGTCATAAGTATTCTGGGTCAGCGTCACCGCGCTGCCGCCGGAGGGCGTTGCCGTCTTGAGCGTCAGCCGGTCCATCTGGTCGTAGCTGAGACCAGTGACGGTGCCCCTGGCGTCGGTCTGGCTGGTGAGCCGGTTGGCGGCATCGTAGACATAGGACCAGGTGCCGAGATCGGGATCGGTCGCCGACAGCCGGTTGCCGACCAGATCGTAGGTATAGGACCAGTTTGAACCGCCGGGATCGGTGACCCCAATCAACCGTCCGAGCAGATCGTAGCTGCGCGTTTCCATCAGGCCGAGGCCACCGACATCGCGGACGATGACGGCGATATCGCCATGCGTCGTCCAGGCGGTGCGGGTCTGGTGGCCAAGCTCGTCGGTCATCGTCGTGCCGTTGAGGCGGGGATTGACGAGGTCGACCGTGGCCAGATTGTAGGCGTAGCTGCGCTGGCTGGCATCCGGATTGACCGTCAGCACCGGCCGGTCGGACCAGTCATAGGAGTTGGTGGTCCATTGCGCGGTGTCGCCGACGAACCTCGGGAAAGCGGTGCGAAGCACATTGGAGCGCTGATCGTAGTCGGTGTCGGCGACGCGCCTGGCGCCGGCTGCGGTCTCTCCGGGGGTCTCGACGCGGTAGACCCGGCCAAACCCGTCATAATAGGAGCGAGTGAAGTCTTCGCCCGCGCCATTCGGCAGCGGCGTGTACTTGACCAGCGCCTGTGTCGCCGGATTGCCCTCGTTCTCGAAGCGGGTCTTGGCGTAGGCGCCTGTGACGCTCTGCGAGACCTGGTAGGGCCGGCAGAAGGGGTCGTAGGTAAAAGTCTTCACCAGGCCGTTGGGATCGGTCTTGGTTGCCGGCAGGCCGCAGACCGCATTGAAGGTGGCGGCCGAGACGAAGCGCGTGTCGGCAGTCTGGCCGCCGGTGGCAAAATAGCGCGGCGCCCGCTCCGTCACCGGATAGAGGTGATAGGTCGCGTCATAGTCCCACTCGGTCTTGTGACCGAGGCTGTTGGTGGCGGAGATCTTGTTGCCGTAGGTATCGTAGGCAAAATACTGGTTCACGTCCTTCTGCGGCGAACCGTAATAGTCCGAGAAGCTGCGCTTGCGGGTGACGTTGCCCTTGACCGGCGCCGTCGCATTGGCGCCGGCATTGCCGTCGTAATAGGTCTCGTCATAGGCAATATAGGGGAAGCTGGTGTCCATCCCCGAGCGCACTGTCTCGCTGGCCGGCAGCGACACGATGTAGGCCGAGGTGTTGGGTGTGTAGCTGCTGACCTTCCAGGTTTCGTCGCCGCTGACATCGGTGCGGCCATAGTCCTTCAGGCTGACGATATTGTTGTAGGCGTCGAAGCCGCGCTCGACCCGGAGCGTGCGCGTGACATTCTCGGTCAGCGTCGTGTCGGTCGCCGTGTTCTGCACCGTGTAGGGTTTTGACGCCGTGTTGACGACATAGGTCTCGGCCACCTGCTTGTGCACGACACCCGCGCCATCCTTCCACACCGTGAGCGAAGGAAGGCCGTAGCTCGCCAGATCCTGGCGATAGGTGGTCGTCACCGTGGGTGCTGCCGTCTCGCCGTTGGCGAGCGGCTTGGTTTCGACGATCGAGGCGAAGCCCAGGAACTTGCGCGCCGCCGGATCGTAGGTGCCGCCGGAATACTGGTAGGTCGACACCGCCGTCTGGCCGCGGCCGTCGCCGACCGACAGTTTTGTCACGGCATGCACCACCTGCGGCAGGTAGTTGTTCGTCCAGGTCGACGACGGCGAGTACTCGACAGCGACCGTGCCGCCGAGCTCCGTCACGATCTGCTTCACCAGGTTCGGATTGCCCGTGCCTGCGTTCGAGATGAACACGCTGCTGGTGTAGTTGGTGAAGTCCGGCAGGCCGTCGCCGTTGAAGTCGCCGATAACCGAACCCGCGTTGAGCGCTACCGGCAGCGTGAACTCCACCGGAGTCATCGCCGTTGATGACGGCCGCAGCGAATAAACTTTTACTCCGGCCACCCTTTGCGGCTGTCTAGTCTCGGTTCCGGCGATGGTAATGGCATCCGCCTTGCCGTCATTGTCAAAGTCGCGCAGGATAAGGGATGCGCCGGAGAGCGATGGCACTGAATAGGATTTGAAACCCGTTCCGGTCGATAGCCAAAGGCCGACGGTGCTAGAACCCGGGGCGAAGCTGATGAGGTCCGAGGCACCGTCACCGTTGACGTCGGCGAACACGCACTTGAAGCTAATGCCATTGTTGCCCTGGGTATCGTTGGGGCAGTTGGCGCCAAACGTCGATCCGGTTGCTTGCCATGCACCGTTTGCGAGGACGCCCTTTTGTATCCCGCCGCTTGCCCAGAATGCCGGTTGCTGACGGCCATTGCCGAGAAAATCGCCGACACCCACTACCGACAGAGAGGCGTTTTTGCCGTTCAGCGTATCCACGCCGTCGCCATCAACATCGGCCACGATCGGGGAATTCAGAGTCGTGCCACTTGTCGGCAAGGCGTCGCACACCGCTTGATAGCCGGTCGGAACACACGCCGTTTTGGTCAGCCCTAACGAGCCATCCGTCTTGATGATCGATTTGGTCGCCGTATAGGTGATCTGGCCCGTCGCGCCGCTCACATAGTTCTGGACCGCCGAATCCGCGAAATCCATCGTATTCTTGGTGCCGAGAAAGCGACCAGGTGCCGAGAAATACACCGGCGGAAACGAATCGGTATTCGGATTGTCGAGCGTATCCAGAAGCAGGGACATTGTGCCTGCCTGCGTCCCATTCGAGTTGAATTTGAATATGTACTTTGTCCGCTGCTTAGCAGGGCAAGGACCTTGATTGTGGGTGCAGGAATCCACGTCCTCGATTTTGTCCCCGACAATCTCGTCGCGGCCATCAAAATCCAAATCGGAAGCAGAGCCCGGGAAATCAGAGCCGCCAAGCCCCCACTCGAAAGTAGCTGCTGTAGTCCCATACACCCCATCTGTGTTCTGATAGGTCATCTGTGCAATGACCTTCGACGTCCCGCCGGTGATGGTGCCGTCAGCGGTGCCGGTGGCATCGGTGCCGTAGCGGGTGATCTGGGTCAGCCGCGACGTGTTGGAGAATGGCGCCTGGTCGTAGGTGAGCTTATAGGCAGAGCGCATCGAGGCGCCGACCAGCACACCGATCGTCTTGATGCGCTGGCTGGTCTCGGAGATGTCGCGGCCATTGCCCATCAGGATCAGGTCCGGACGGGTTTCGTAAAAGAACTGGATGCTGGCGCCGTTATAGGTGATGCTGGACGGATAGCAGGTCGGGCTTGCCGGGCAGGTGTAGCTGTAGGTGACGGTGTTGCCGTTGGTGTCGGTGACGGAGGTCAACAGCCAGCGATAGCTGAAGGCGAGATCATAGGCCGGCGTGCCGGCAGCGGGGTTGAGGTTGGCGACCGCGCCGACCGAGCGGAAGGTCGAGACCGTGCCGTCCCTGTCGGTCATCGTCCATTGATTGGTGGAACTGTTGAAAGCGATGCGGCGATAGCTTTCGTTCTCCGTCGCATGCGTTCCGCCGGTCGAGCACGAGGGCGAAACCATGCCGGCAACGCAGGCGACCATCGCCTGGCCGTCGAGGAGAAAAATGTCGTTGGCATCATAGGCCGGCATGCCATAGCCGGGCGTGGCTCGCTCGATGACGTCAAAGCCGGTGACCCCCCAAGCATAACCCAGCCAGCCCTGGTAGAGCCCGCCGAGCTTGGTCTTGCGCGAGGAATCGTAGTTGAGCGAGATGTGCGGCTCGATGCCGTGGAAGGCCGGTGCATCAATGGCGATCGAATAGCCGAGATTGCCGTTGCCTGCCGCCTTGGGGAGGTCCACCTTCGGCGTGCCGACCGCTTCGGGATCGCTGGGATCGCTTGTGGTCGTCGTGGTTGTGGCAGTCGCCGCCTGAGTCTCGGCAGGCTGATCGGCGGTTGTTTCCGTATCGCCAGTCTTCGCGGCCGTCCCGGTATCCGCCTGATCGCTGCTCGTTGCAGTTGCACTCGCAGGGCTGGTTCCGACCTTGGCCGCCTCGTCCGGCGTACCAGTTACTTGGCCTGTGCCGGAGTCAACCCCGGCCGACGGAGTATCGTTCGAGGATGCCCCGGACGTAGAAGCACTGCCAAAACCTTGACTTGCGCCCGACCCAAATCCAGCGCCGCCATTACCCAAACCATTTGCCGACGATGATGTATTGCCGGACTGGCTTTGCCCCTCCTGCGCGACGGCTGCTATACCTGCACTTCCGCTAATGTAAGCGACAACAGAAATATCCGCGCCAAACGCGCTCGCGGCAAACACCGCCGCGCCAACAAGCAACCGGTTCATGAGACCCCCAAGCGAAGTTGCTTATCGATACTCAATCCGCTCTTATCGGATACGACACCCGACTGTCACAGTGGGGTTTTCCACAGAGTTATTTTGCATCCAAGGGCAAAGTGCAAAACAACGACATCTCGCAATATGAGAGCGATATGTGAGTACGGTGCTCACCGACATCGCTGCCATCACTCTTCACAGCGTCAATGCCAATCTGGAGCTGTGTGGCTAAGCTCAATGCGCCACCTTCATATGTTGGGTGCACTTTGGCATGAATGCTTCATCAATCCGCTTTCGCGAGGCAACGATCATTGAGCGTGCCGCCACGTGTCGGCACTCCTCACCCGAGGGCGGGCACCGACAAGCTGTGAAACTCTTCAAATTGGCTTGGGAAGTTATGAGCCAGATACCGCACCACCTTGGAATTATCCATCAGCCGGTCAAAATAGCGGCCCGCCGCCAACAGTTCCAAGCTCACAGAGCCATGTCGCTCCACAGTGCTCAGAAACTCAGTGCTTAGTCGGCCAAGTTCTGGCGTCATCGCGCCGAGTTGGTCTTCAGACACGTTGGCTATCGTCGTGGGATCGAAACCCTCGGCCAGCAGAGGACGCGGCGTAAAGGCGACAAGGATCTTTGTGTATGTGAATGTGACCCGCTCCATGGCGACCATCAGTCGGGCAATTTCCATTTGCCTGGCCGGGAGCACATGCCGCAGCAAACCGAAGATCTTCACCTTTACAAAGCAGTCCTGGAGGAAAGCGAGCACGTCCGGGCAAATCCCGCTGACAGGTTGCTGGCTCGCACTGCTGCCCGCAGGCGACATGCCGGCATGCTTTGCTGTTGCCGTCTCTAACGTAGCGTCGTCGTGTAACCTCTGCACCAAGCAATTTGGGATGGTGGCAAGCCCCTCCGACCTCAGCAACGAGAGAAACTCTTTGTCATTCATTATCACGCGAAGCGCTTCCGCCAGACGGCCTAGGCAGTGTTCCGCTTCCTCGGTTTTTCGGATGAAATCGCGCTTGCGGCGGCACGCCGCCTTGTAGGCCGGAAACAGTTTGGGCGCGAACAGCTTCTCCTTCGAACCGGGTTGATCGGCAGCAATTTCGCGGGCGTGCCTCTCAGCGCTGCCGTGTAAAGCCTTGTAGGCTGCTTCGCGGGTCAAACGACGCTTGAACTGCACCATAGGGTCTCCGCACTGGCTCGCGCTGACAGCTTGACGAGGGGGTCGAGCGTGGAAAAGAGATAGGTGTCCAGCTGCGCTCCATTGTTCGCGGCCAATTGCGATTTGCCTACGATTTCAGAAGCGGGGGCAATGAGGTAGTCCCGAATGAGCAGGTCACCAGGGCGCATCCTGATCAGGGTGAAAATGTCGGCCACCGACTGGCGTTGGGTGTCCAAGGACCAGAAAGGGTAGCCGTGGTCGGAAGCGCGGCAGCGTGCGATTTCGACCGCAACCGTGAACTCGTCGTTGATGCGCAACAGGTCGGCCTCTCTGTCGTAGGTCGCCTTCCCGCCAACGCATCCGATCGCGGCCAGCAGGTCCCCGATCGCCTGAGTTCGCAGCGACGCCAGCCGCTCTCGCGATGTGATAAACTGCCAGTTCTTGGGCGGCTGATACCCAATCAATTCGTAGGCCTTCAGAAGGCTTCCGAAGCGATGATGATAAAAGCTGGCCTTGGGGCATTCAGGCGCAGCCTCGATGATCGAGCTGGACAGGGCGCCGTAACGCGCCAGGACCTTCCTAAGTGCAGCCAAAATCTCATCATTGCTCAGGCGCAGATGCGAATAGAGCTTTCTGTGGATCGCTTGAGCCCGATCGAACAGCTTGCGGCCTACAATCGGCTCGAATGCGCCTTCCGCGCGCACCCACTGTTCAGGAGGATTGCTCACGGCCTTTGCTTTGAGCTTGCGGGAGCGCCTGTTCCAGACATTGGTGCCGACGTATTTTTCATTGGTCAGAACGCCGCGCACGGTTTCTCGCTTCCACGGTCGCCCAAGGTCCGTCGGCACGCCGCGCTTGTTCAGGAGCCTTGCCATCTCGAGTTCTGTCATCTGCGTTTTGACGAACTGACGGAAGATCCACCGAACCGTTGCAACCTCTTCGGGCGGCCCGGGCACCAGGATCGTTCTGTCGGTGTGCACGCTCTTTTGCTCGTGCTCGGAGAGAATAAGTCTTGGACGTCCATAATGGTCCATGACTTGGCGTCTTAAGCCGAGCCCTGGCTTCCCACCCTGGCGGAATCCCAATCGGATCAGCCTTGCCTGCCCTATGAACGTCTTTTGCGATAGCATGCGGCTGTGCTCGGCCGCCATGCTGCGTTTGATGGCCTTGAGCACGTCCGAGCCGATACTGCCATCGTTCAAGAACTGCTCGGCACAGAATTCGATCCGAACTCCGGCCATATGGCAGCGGTATTCGTAGGAGGCGCTTTCATCGATGTTCTGAAAGCGTCCCCAGCGGCTCACATCATAGACAATGATGGTTTCGAAATCGGCGCGGCCGCTCTCCACATCGGCGAGCAAACTTTGCAGGCCGCGGCGCCCTTCCAACATGAGGCCGCTGCGACCGGCGTCCTCGTAAGTGGCGACGATCTCGTAGCCCATGATATCGGCATAATCGCGGATGGCGTCTTTCTGGTTTTCGATCGAGTAGGTCTGCTGCTCTTTCGACATGCGCACATACTGCGCAGCGCGAACCCTCCGCCTCCCTTCAGGAGTGGTACGGGTCGATGTAGCCTTGTCCATCATCTTGCGCCGTCGTGCCGACTCCGTAAGCTAGGGGCCTATAGGCTTGTGGCAAGAGCAGCATGTTGGTCCCGCCGTTGGCGAGCGGAGCGGGGCGCTGTTTACCGTCGCGGGCAATACCTTTCCCGTTTGGCAACCATGGTGTTCAACTGCCGGGAAACCGTGATTCACTTCGTGAGCCGACGTGCCGCCGTTCCGCCGCAATGCGACCGCACTTGGCCCTTCCGCCCCCGTTTTCCAATCCCTGGGGCTTCAGAGGAGTTCTAGCGATGATCATCAAGAAGGCTATTCTGGCCGT
This sequence comes from Mesorhizobium sp. GbtcB19, assembly GCF_019091085.1. Lineage (GTDB taxonomy): Bacteria > Pseudomonadota > Alphaproteobacteria > Rhizobiales > Rhizobiaceae > Mesorhizobium. The sequence continues at coordinate 211,316 of NZ_JAGXJY010000001.1, forward strand.
GCTCATGACCGCCGCGCTCGCCGGCTGCGAGACGCAGACCGAAGGCCAGCAGCGGGCCACCACCGGCGCGCTGATCGGCGGCGCCGGCGGCGCCCTGGTCGGCCAAGCGATCGGCGGCAACACCAAGAGCACGGTTATCGGCGCCGCGAGCGGCGCGCTGCTCGGCGCCGTCGTCGGCTCGGCCACCACGCCGCAGCGCCGCGGCGACCAGCTCTGCCGCTACCAGGACCGCTACGGCCGCATCTACACCGCGCCCTGCGATGACCGCTATTACAACGGCAATTATTGATTGAAGCGTCTGACCGGCGGGAGATCGGCGCCTTTGATGCCGGTCTCCTCCGTGCTGTCATTCTTTTGCACGGTTTGCGGGATAAGGAGATCGGGCGGCGGGCAGGAGGAGGAGGTCGAGAATGACAAGCCTTGCCGGCGCCCTGAAAAATCGGGGCAAACACGCGGTGAAGCGGCTACTTCGCTATGACAACCGCAATTGGCTGCGCATCCGCCAGATCGAAGCTTTCACCACGTTTCTCGAAGCAGCCAACCGCAAGTCGCGCGACGTGATCGAGATTTCGCCGGGCTGGAACCGCTATTGGCGGGCGCTGTGCCCGGACTACCGCTCGGTCGATTTTCCCGACTTCGACATCTGCAAGGATCGCACCGAGGAGCAATATTCCGTCGTCATCGCCGACCAGGTGCTGGAGCATGTGCAGCGCCCGCAGACGGCCGTGGCCAACATCCACGCCATGGTGAAGCCCGGCGGTTGGGCGATGGTAGCGACGCCCTTCCTGTTTCGCGTGCATGCCCGCCCGCACGACTACAACCGCTGGACGCCCGCGGGCCTCAAGCAACTGATGGTCGAAGGTGGCTTCGCCGAGGACGACGTGCAGGCCTTCGGCTGGGGCAACAAGGCCTGCGCCAGGGCGCATATCGGCGGCCCTGTGCGGGCTTATGGCGTGTGGCGGGATCTGAGCAACGACGAGGAGTATCCGCTTATGGTGTGGGCGTTCGCGAAGAAAGCGTGAGTTAGCGTTTTGACGCGACCGAGCTCCAGAGTCCCGGTAGCCTCGCTGTGAAGCGGTTTCTATTCCATTATTGCTAGTGGCTTGGGCACTTGTCAGCCACGACGCAGCTCCCCAGTAATGTTTGCCTGCCCGTGTGAGAGGAGAGTTTCAGAAAGCTGTCCACTTGCTTTGCCGCGCTGTAAGGCGGGTATTCTACTTCGGAAGAGCATATTTGTTTTGCCTAATTCACGCTTATGATAAAGTCTGAGCTGCTATGAGGGGTTGGACGGGGGCCGAATTGCCGAACGACGCGCAGTTGCGAGCGCAGCGCAGAAGCTGGACCTGCGCGCTCGAGGACTTCGCTGGTGTCAATGGCACCGGGGTGCTGATCGCCCCCGATCTCGTGCTAACAAATTTTCATGTCATTCAGAAGCTGCAAAAGTCGTTGCAAGACAACCCAAGGCGCCTCGCCGACGCGCGAATTCATTTCGACTACTTTCAACAGGGCGCGGGGGAAAGTTTCGGGCTAGCGGCAACTGATTGGTTGCCGGCATTCTCGCCATTCGCCAAACGTGACCTCAACATCCAAGAGCCCCCCGCGCCTGATAAACTCGATTACGCAGTTATCCGGCTTGCTAGAAGGATAGGCGAAGAGCCCTTGCCCGCAGGCAATGCGGCCGGTTGGCCCGACGGAACCAAGCCGGCCAAGCGGGGCTGGCTTATCTTGCCCGCGCCCGAAACGCGCCCCACGACCGGCGCCAACATCGTTCTCTACCATCATCCCTGCGGGTTCGTCGAAAACCAGTTCCAGAGCCTGCCCATGGGTGAGACGCGGGGAAGGGTCACGGAGGTTGATGTAGGCTGGCTGCGAGTTGCACATGATGCGAATACCCAGCACGGCTCGTCCGGCGCGATCTGCTATGGTGACAATCTGGAGCCAATCGCCCTGCACCATGCCGGTGATCCGGAGTCGGCGCTCGGCGAACAGTTTCCAAATCAGAGACCCCTGCCCCCCGGTCAGCGCGCGATACCCCTCGGCGCTATAGTTGCGCAACTCTGCCACTCGCCGATCTATCAATCTATGCTGCCGGCGAAGGATCCGCCGATCAGGACCATTTTCGATCCGACCCAAGAAGCGATCAAACTGGAACTTCTCAAAACGCGGCACAAGCGGGCTATGGCATTGCTCGATCGGGATGATCCTCAGTGGGACATCCTCGATTCTATTAACACCGCAAACAGCGTAGTGCATGCTATTGCCTGCCGCTCAGTTGATGGGCTGGAGTTCTTTATGCGGCGCCTGCGAGAGGCCAGTCTTGGCCTGAAACAGCTGCCTCGCCCTGAACTGCAGGAGCGGATCTCACGCTTCCTCAACGAGGGCCTCTCCGAAAACGGTTGGGGGGACGGGTCGGCCTCCGTCGACACGCGTCTGACGCCTGTCGACGCAGCCGCCAAGATCGTCCGGAAGATCGAAAGCGAGATCAGGCAAGATCAAGGAACGGTCTTTGCCATCGGCCAAACATTCGCAAGATTTGACTTCGAGCGGGAGCGCCAGCTCATCACCGAAGTTGCACGCTGTTGCACACCCCTGCTTGGCACTGGACAGGCTAAGTTCCAAGTCTTCTTCATCTATCAGGATAATGCGCCAACGCCCCGAAAATGGGCAGCCGAGCGCGCATCGGTCGCGGAACTCTGGGCAAGTCCGCCACCTAAGGGTTCAAATCTTGGCCAGTGTTTGAATTTCGATGACATGAGCCGCGATCAGATGAAGGGATGGATCTCGGCGATCAACAACGCCTTCCAGATAAACAGCGAGGATCTGTGCAACCGGATGGACGATATTTTTGCGGACCAGAAAATACCGTTCGCGGCACTTGAGCCCAAGCTCAGGGACATTACCAAGGTTTTTTGCGAGATAACAAGAAAATAGGAAACAGCGGCAATGTGGTTCAATTCCTTCTCGGATCAAAAAGAGGATAAGGAAGCGCCGCTGACTGCCAATGGCATGGCGGAGTATTACAAGGGCAAGGGCTACGTCTTCAATCCGGAACTGGAAGCTGCGGTCGATGTTGCAATCGGGCTCGGACGGCCGTTATTAGTCTCGGGAGAGCCGGGCGGCGGCAAGACCGAGCTTGGCTTTGCGATCGCCCGGCGGCTTGGCATTTCCAGGCTCTATTTCTTTTCGACACGGTCAGTCTCCGAAGCCCGTGACCTCTTCTACGTTTATGACGCGGTTCGACGTTTTCGCGACGCGAACTTCCGCAACGCCGACCACGAAAAGCCGGTGACTGCGGCCAACTACATCGACTACCAGGCGCTCGGGGCGGCTATCCTCGATGCGCAACCTTACGCCAGCGTCGCTCACATGCTCGACGGCGAGCGAGCCTATCTACATCCTGAAGACCCCCAATCCGACCTGCCGAAAGAGGACCGACACGCACAGCGCTCGATTGTCATCATCGACGAAATCGACAAGGCATCACGCGATTTTCCCAACGACGTGCTGTCCGAAATCGAGACCTTGCAGTTTGCCGTGCCCGAACTGGGCAGCAGCAACGCGGGTCCCGAATCGAAGCGCCCGCAGACGCCGAGTTTCCCCGCGGATCCTTTGCTCCGACCCATCATCGTCATCACCTCGAACGAGGAACGCCAACTTCCCGACGCCTTCCTGCGCCGCTGCGTGTTCCACCAAATTCAGTTTCCCGACGACACACAGCTGCACGAGATCATCGAAAACAACCTCAAGCGGCGCTTTCTCAAGACCGGCGTCAATCTGGTGCTAGACGAAGGCGACCGAGCTGCGTTGCTAGGCCTTGTCGGCAGGTTCCGTAACCAGCCTGTCGACAAGAAGGCCGGCGTCTCCGAGATCGTCGACGCCGCGTTCTTGCTAGCTTCGCCCAGGGGCGCGGACCAGGAACCGCTCGGCGTGCGGCTGGAGGCGGCGATGGTGGCGCTGGCCAAGCTGAAAAACGACCGCGACCTCCTGCGCGCCCTGCTGCCGTCAAAGGCGGGCTGAACAAGCGGCCAGCGCCATGCAACACGCGGAACCCTATCGCTTTGTGTGGGATGAGGCCGAGCTCAGCGCCTTCTTCCTGGCCTATGAGCGCGAACGGATCACGGCAGGTGTCGGCGCCACCTTGCAGCATGTGTCCATCCGCCAGCGCGCCGACGCCATCATGACGATGACCGGGCTCAATGTCGGCGCCTGCTGGCGACGCGTCGGGGAGGAGAGCGCAAAGGCGCTTTGGCGCCGTTATCTCACGCCCGTCCTTGCCGAGACGCGCGAGTCGGCGGCGGCGCTCGACCGCGCGATCGAGGACAACCCACTGCCGGGGTATTTCGAGCCGGCGGTCGGAACCGAGGCGGAGCTAGGGCGGGGGCCGACCGTGCCGCCTGTCGAGAAATCGAAACCGCGGCCACGACCCCGAGTTGGTTTGGCCGACATCTGGAAGGCCCTCCTTCACGTCGTCGTCCGCCGAGAGACGGGGGCCGCGATCGGGGTACTGGCGGGGGCTGTCCTGTCGCTGTGGCTTTGGGCGAGTTTCGGCGGGAAGGACGAACCCGCCCCGTCAAACTGTCCGCCTGCCTGCGTCACCGCCGACCCGCATGCCGCGGCACCAGCGCAAGTCGCAACCGATCCGTCGCGGCCGGTGGACGAGGCGCGCTCGGCTCGGCTGCGCTTCCTCGACATAACGATAGCGGCCGCGGAACAATACAGGTTCAGCATCTCGCCCTATACGCTGGCCGAATATTATGCCGGCGAAGCCGACTTCGTCGGCGAGCCGGCGCTGTTCCTGCAGGCGATGCTGAAGCGCTGGCCGCTGCCGGCGTACGAACCGATCCCGCCGACGCTCGCCGGCGCCTATGCGCTCGGCCAGTATTCGCTTGCGGCCGCCGAACTCGATCTGGCGACCGGGCTCGACCGCGACCGGCTGAAGCTCGGCATCGACGTAGCGACGCAGGAAACGCCCGACGATGCCGAAGGCGCCCAGGCCCGGCTCTATGCCAGGATAGAGGCCTTTCGCTATGGCGAAACGGAGGAGTTGGTCCGCCGCACCATCGCCGACCGCTTCAAAGTCGATGTCAGCAGGGTGACCGGATCCTCGCTGCTTGCCGATAGCGGAATGGACGACGGCGATGTCCTTCAATTGGTCGGTGTGCTGCAGGATGCCATAGGTGTCAGGATTCCCGACACGCTCGCCAGGCCGATCCTCAACTCCAGGGCAAAGGTCACGGTAGCCGATGTCGCGCGTGTCGTGGCGGCGGCGCTCGACCAGCCCGTGCTGCAAGGCGGCATGCAACCGGTTCCCCGACGCTGGCCCGACTGGCCACGCTGGCTGCTCTTCCTCCCTCTGCTGCCAGTGCTCGGCTGGGCTCTTGTCAGCGGCTGGCGCGCATGGAACGCCGCACTGACCAACCCGCCGGAAAGCCTACGCGGCACACCGACGCCGATTGCCTCGCGCGAGCTCGCCAACACCGCGCCGAAGCCCGAACGCCGGTTGGCGCGGCAGATTTCATGGCACCCGCCAGTGCCCTCCGGACGGCTTGACGTCAGGCGCAGCATCGCGCAGACGGTGCAGCGCGGCGGGTTCGCCCAGCCCGTCTTCGGCACGCGCAGCCGTTCGGCGGAATTCCTGTTCCTGGTACCGCGCCACCGCGACAACGACCATGAGCGCGAGCGCATCGCTAGGCTCATTGCCGCGCTTGAGGCGGGCGGCGCCACCCTCAACGTCTACGAATACAGTCCGGACCCACGCACGCTGGTCGGCGCCAGCGCGCGCAGCACGCAATCGGGGCCGCTCGACCTGCGCGCTCTGCAGGAATTGCACGGCGACGCACAGCTCGTTCTAGTCACCGACGGCAACGACCTCATCGACTACTTTTCCATGCGACCTTATCCATTCGTTGCCGAGAACCTGCGCGCATGGCCGGCGCGCATGCTGCTGACGCCGATACCCATGGCGGAATGGGGCGAGCGAGAGATGAACCTGTCCGCAGCACTTGCCGCCCCGATCGGCCGTGCAACATCGGAAGGGTTTCAGGATCTCGCTGCCGGCTTCGGCACGCGCCGCATCGCCCGCTGGCGTCCGCCATCGCCAGTCTCGGGCGGCGGTATCCGCGAACTGGTCGAGCGTATCCAGGACTGGTTGAAGGCGACGGCCGCCCTGCTCGGCGCCACGCACTCGGTGCCGCCGCGCCCCGAAATGGTGCGCGACAACGACTATCTAATGCTTTCCGACATAGCTCCACCCGATGGGCTGCGTGCCGAACTGGTCGAGGCCCTGCGCAAGTGGCTCGGCGCCGACGGCTTCTACTGGCTGGCGGCCTGCGCCGGCTATCCGCAGTTGCGCTACGCAATCACCGTCTATCTCGGCACCCGACTTTACGGCTCGCGTGGGCCTATCTACGAGGAGGAGGATATGGCCAAGCTCTGCATGCTGCCTTGGTTCCGGCAAGGCCGCATGCCGTTATGGCTTCGCGAAAGCCTGTTTGCGGCGTTGCCCCCCGATAAGCGCAGCGCGGTTGGCCGGACGCTGGCGGCGATGCTAAGCAGTGCGCGCGCGGCTGAAAGCGTGTCTTCCAAGGCCACTGCCGCGGAGAAATCGCACAGAGAAGCCCGAGATAGGCGGGGGCTAACCATCTGGCTGCCCGACGAGAACGGCGCCGAGATCGCGCCCGACGAGGTGGTGGCCGACTTCATGCTGCGTGACATGCCCGAGGTATTGCCAACGCTGCACCTGTCGGTCAGCAGCGCAATTTTCCGCCGGCGCGCGCTTCGCATTGTGCTGGTGCGTGTCGCCGCCATCGCGGCCATCGGGCTTTGGTGCTGGGCGATGCTGCGGTTCTGGCCGTCAAGCGCCAACGCGCCGCACGCGCCAGGTGTATGGCTGCCGCTGATAGCGGTTGCGGTCGTCACGGCTTTCGGTCTGCTGGCGGTCGCGGTTTACCGGCGTCTGAAAAGTCTCGGCTGGTTTGCCGGGCGCTCGTCCGCAGCGCTGGGACTTGAGCAGCGGGGCGAGAATAGCGACACTTCAGCCATGCCGTCACGTGACCCCAGCGAGGTGCTCGGATGATGGCGGAATCGGAAAAGCCTGAACTTGAAGGGATGGAACACCAGCAACCGCTGGCGCCACAGAGCAGTGATCGGTTGCAACACCAGGAGACTTTCGATGAACCGGCGAAAACCGGCCCCGGACTAAGAGAGGAACAAGCTACCAACCTTGAGCAGACACCCAATCGGGCAACTGGATCGTTGTCGGCTGACCCGGATGCTTCGCAGTCGTTAACGCGTTCCGGGCAGGCTACCGACGCGCCCTCAACTGGCGCCACGCAATATCAGCCGCAGGCGCGAGACGTCAGCACCATATCTGGGCGGTTCCCTGCGGCCACGCGTGGATACCTGCGACGCTTAAAAACCGGCCTACATGGCGCGCTTCGTCTCATGTGGCGCGTCCCGGCGACCGGTTTTGTCCTCGTCGGCGCGCTGGCGGCAGGATTCTGCGTCCAGTGGCTCGTGGGCGGTGCCGAAACCGCGCTCGACGGAGAGATCGCTCAGCCAAATGTCGCACAGGAGATGGTGACTAGCTTGGTGTGGCTAGCCGACGACCAGATTGGGATCGGAACGGCCAGCGGTGCGTTCCATCTTCATGGCATAGGCGACGGTCGGACGGTATCGATGACGGCGACGAAGGACCCGATCGTCGGTATCGCTGGCTTGCCAATGAAAGGAGGAGTTGGAACTCACGGCTTCTTCTCGGTCGTTGTCAGCGCCAATCTCACTCAGAAATTCGAGCCAGGGGCACCCTCCGCCGCTCCTTTGCGGCGAGTATTTCTGGGCACCGGGACGACTGATCTGGAGGCCGACGACGGGCTTTTTGCTATTGGCCCTGGAGCACCGGTGCCTATTGTCGCCGGACGCCGCATACTGCCGGCCAATCAGCAGCAGCAACAACAAATGGCGCCGCTGACGCCGGTGACGGGTCTTTTTCGCTACGATGTCAGTGCGGACGGAAAGCCACGGGAGGTCGGCCAGGTGGAAAGCCTCGGGAACGTCCGGGCATTGGCCGCGACGCCGGACGGCACCTTTGCAGTCGCCGGTACGGACAACGGGCAGGTATTTGCCATCGACCTTCTTCAGACTGATCTCAAACGAAGCAAGGAGTTGATGCCGTTCCGGATCGGCACGGCGGGCGCCGCGATGATCCCGCCGCGTTCTGGTGCGGCAGTGACGCGCTCTCCTGTGGTCGCCGTTGCCGCCGGCGGCACCATAAGCAGCCCAGTGATTGCTGCTGCAAACGCTGATGGACTGATCTCGGTATTTAAGGCCATCCCCGACAAGCCGCAGCAAAGCCTACTGGTCAACGATCTCTCTGCCTTCAACTATCAGCTAAACGAAGCGGGCCTTCCCGCTACAAACTGGCATACTCAAGCCATTGCCGGGAAATATACGCTCAGAACAATCAGCAATGATGGCAGCCGGATTGTTGTTAGCAAATGGAACGCCGGTACTCAAGCCGAAGAATACTTTATGACCACAATTAACAAAGACGGCGCCTTTAGTGAGCCGCTCAGATTGCCGGAGCCGTTCGTCTACAATGAAGGCCCAATCACGTTTCCCGCTATGGCCGATGCAATTTATTTTGGCGGAGCGGTTTCTGATGTAGTTCGTAGGGCGGCTTTGAAAATGGCCTCGGATTCGCAAAAATCGGGTGGAAGGGGTATTGCTGCGATATCAGTCGACCGCAACCGTGATGCTGCGTTGATCTGGATGTTCGATGCCACCGTTGCGCTTGTGACGGTCGCAGACCCGCTGCCGCGCGAAATCGACCTTGTGAACGGCCTTACTCCAACCGCATTCGGCGCGGATGGCCACATGAGCCAGGTTGGCGCGATCAATGCCGACGGCCATTTGTTGGCAACAATCGGCTTGGACGGGCAGCTTAATATATACAATCTCCACCAACCAAGTATAGTTCAGAAGAGTAAAGAAGCACCATCAAAATTGAATATGGGTGCGCCATCCCTTTCTTTTTCATCAGATAACCGACGAATCGTCGTGTGCAATCTTGATGGTTCTATCGAAATTTATTCGGCAACGGATCTCCATCTAATTCGGAGGGATGAGACCCAACGCACTTTTTCTAACATAAGTGGATGCGCAGGCGATTTCATCCTGCGCGGGACCTCGGAACGGTCCTTCGAGATGATCGCCACCGCGACCGGGTTACCCGTCCTCAGCGCCGATATGGGACAGCCAATAGAGGATATGGAAGTATCGGGTGACGGTAAGACGGCTGCCTTCAGTTTGGCCGACGGCAGCCTAAGGGTCTGGCGCAAAGTCGACAGCCCTGGGCTTCATCAGTCTGGCGAAGCGTTTGAGATGGTGGTTGCCCCGGTCGGTCTGCCGGACGCGGATGGTCTGAAATTCTCTGCCGACGGCGCTAAGCTGATGCTGCGCACCCGCGAGGGAGGGCTCTACGTCGCGAGAACGGATGTCCGGCAACTCGTCCCGATTTCCGTCCGCTTTACCGAGATTCCTATCGACTCCCCTGCCGTCACCGCTGACATCGCCCCGGATGGCAGCTTCGTTGTGGTCGGAGAAGCGGACAATTCGCTGGTGCAGATCGACTTGACCGGCGACACGCCCCGCAGTTTCGACCTGCCAGAACACGCAGCGGTGGTTAACCAGATCGCGATCTCGCCCGATCGCGCGAAAGTCGCCGCCGCCAGCCTCGACGGGCGGGTGCGCATCGTCGATCTCGCCCGCGAGCGGTTCGTCGCGGGCCTGCCGCTAGCGGGGCTTGCGTCGCATGGCCAGATGCCGCGGATGATTACACGCCGGCTAGACGACGCGCCCGGCACATTCCCCGACACCGCCTTCCTCGACCAGCAGTCCGGCGCGCGCGAAGATGCTCCTGCCGTCATCGTGTTCGGCTCCTATCCGAGCCTCGCCGCGGCAACGGCTGGCGTCGATACTGTACTGCCGGCGTATCGGAACTTGACTGACAGTGGCGATGCGGCGGTCTATTTCCGGGAAGGCTCCTATCGAGCGGTTTTCGAAACCTCGTTCGGGCGCGCCGAAGCCATTCTGCAACAAGTGCGTGAACTAGCACCTGAAATAGCCGACGCGTATGTACGCGTTCTGGTGCCCTGGTGCCTGAATGTAAAAGCCCGCGACGGATACAAGGAATGCGGCCTGCCGACCCCGCCGGCAGCGGCCGACACCAAGAAGGGCGCATAGGCCGCGTTTCGGCCGACCAAGCTCAGAAAGGGAGGCGAAAGGCCATGGCAAAGCAGAAGCGGGCATTCAGCCCGGTGGACTTGGAGTACATCATCATCGAGCGCCCGGTGATCTCGGACAATCTACAGTCCGGCAGTGCCAACAATATCAACGAGGGCATTGTTGGTGGCACTTTGGAAATGGCGGCCGAGCCCTCGCCCCCGATCCTCTCGGTGACGTCGGCCGTACTGACGGCCGAGGAGGCCCAACAACACAATGACACACCCGGCCTAATCGCCATCCCCAACATGCCGGTGACGCTGATCGAGCCGTGCATCGCCGCGGATTTCGACCTTCAGCTTTCGGTCGACGCGGTGGCCGATGCCAAGGCCAAGAAGATGGCTTGGGGCATCGAAAGCGTCGGTGCCAATCTGTCGATGATGGACGGCAAAGGTGTCAGAGTCGCAGTTATCGACACTGGTATCGACGGCGCGCATCCCGCTTTCGCCGGTAAGACGATCATCGGTTGCAACTTCACCGGGGGCGATCCGAACGATTTTGCCGACGGGAACGGGCACGGCACGCATTGCGCCGGCACTATCTTTGGCGGCGCAGTAGACGATGTGCGCATAGGGGTGGCGCCGGGCGTCAAGGACGTCTTTATCGCCAAGGCGCTCGACGATAAGGGACGTGGCTCGACTAAAGCCGTGCTCGATGCGCTGCGCTGGGCGGCGGAGAACAAGGCCCAAGTGGTTTCGATGTCAATCGGCTTCGATTTTCCCGGCATGGTGCAGCGGCTAGTGAAGTCCGGTCAAGACGTGCCGTTCGCCACCTCGATCGCGCTCGTTGCTTATCGCGAGACGCTGAAACAATTCGAGCTATGCGTGGCCGATCTGCTGCAGGAGAACGCGCAGAGCCAAGGGATGGTGATAACCGCGGCTTCGGGCAACGAAAGCCGCGCGAATATAAGCCCAAAGAATGTCATTGGCGTCAGCGTGCCCGCGGCCGCCTCGCCCGACATCATCTCGGTGGGAGCCGCGCTTCGCAACGCTGCCGGCGCCTTTGAGATCGCCCCGTTCTCCAATGTCGGGCCACGACTTAGCGCCCCAGGCGTAGACATCGTCTCGGCCAGAGCCGGCGGTGGACTAGTGGCGATGAACGGCACCAGCATGGCCTGCCCGCATGTCGCGGGTTTAGCTGCGTTGTGGTGGCAGAGTGAGCGAGAAGCCGGCAATGCCGATAGCGGGCAGGCGGTCCGAGCTAATGTTATTGCCGGTGCAAAGCCGATTGGGTTTGCTCCGGGTGTTCCAGTGGTGAGTCGAGGTAAGGGGCTGGCAAGAGCGCCCTAACATGGCTTCTCACACCCTCGCGATGTTGGATGGGCGGGGTCGATCTCTATCCAAATCTACATTCATCGAACCAAGCCTAGTCTAGCTCTTTTTGCCGGGATTCGTCCGTTACCGCGCCTCGATTCTCAGCGCAGTTAGCGTTTCAGGTGTGATCGTACCAGTTACCTTCAACCCATAGTCTGTTTGCATCCGCTGCAGCCCTGATCTCAGTTCGGGGCTCATCTCACCATCTATCTCACCGGTGTAGTAGCCAAACGCCATTAGCGCGAACTCGACTTCTTGGACGATCTCTTTGAACTTGTAGGCATTGCCTGGAAGCACCTTCAAAGGCGCAGGCGCAGGGGCGGATTCCTGATAGGTTGGTGCGGGCGGTTGATAGGACGGCGCGGGTGTCGACGGAGCGCTGTACAAGGGCGCGGGTGCCGGCGGAACGTATGTATATCCGCCGGTCGAGGATCGGTGGCTCGAATGCGAACTGTGGCTGCTGTGACTGCTGTGCCCCGCTAGGGTGTACCGGTGGTCGAGCTTGAAGATGTCGAACAAGGATTTTCGCTTGCCAAGATCGCCATCGAACGTCGGTTTTGCCGGATATGCTTGGCTATTGATAGGTAGGAAACCCGCCGCGAGCAGCGACGGTATCGCGAAAAGCCGTTTCTTCATTGGACAGCCCCCAATCTGCTATATCCGTGGTCACGCGGATGCCATTCGAAAAATCCCCCGCATGCTTCCTTTAACGAGCAACCTTCACACTCAACGCGGTAGGCACGTTTCCAGTCGGAGATTGTGGCCGGTGCTAGATGGCGATATTCAGGCGGTACGGTGCAGAGCGGGAAGTTGTAGAGCCAAGCATCGATACCGCGGCTTCTCACGAAGTCGATGGACCGCCCTACCAATTCGAATCCCTCCGAACTGTCGAAGAACAGGCTCTTCCAGTTCATGCGGCCAAAGCCGATGTTCTCCATCTGCATCACTGCCCAGGTGCGGATGAAGGGTAGCGTCGACCCTATGACTCTTGCCAGGCCGGGCAACCCGTCGGCGTTTGGACGCATTAGTACCGTGCGTAGCTCAATCTGCGCACCGAGACGGCACATCAGCGCTAAATTTCGCAACAGTTGCGCATGCGCTCCTTCTTTGCCGACGATCTCGTCATGCACACCTGCATCACTAGAATAGAGAGGTATACCCCAAACCACCCTCCCCAGATCGATGTGGCTCAACGCGTTCAGATCCTCTTCATCAAAGTGCTGGCCGTTTGTCAGGACGTGGAAGGAAATATCTGGGCGCGCTTCGAGAACTCTCTGCAGAAATCGGAACAGTTCAGTCTTGAAAAGTGTCGGCTCTCCGCCGGAGATGCCGATCGTTGCATGTTCTGGAGCGAGCAACGCCGCGGTTTCGAAATACGGGAATAGGTCGAAGTGATGCTTTTTAGGTGGCTGGGAGCACATCAGACACACCTGATCGCACCGCTCGGTAACGAGGAAGGTGTTGTGCTGCGACGAACTGCGGATGAGGCGATCCGCTGTTCCACGCGACGGGTTCACAAGCAGCACGTCTCCATCGACTTTGGAAGGATCGATGCCGAGCACCCGTAGCCTTCCGCCCTCGCCCGCGTAGTCGGCAGCGTCTGGACCAGCGTGCTTCAAGGCAGCCTCGGACGGATGTAGGGTCGGAGCACTATCCCATGCTTCTGCTTCGAGCGAACGAAGCCTTACCACGTACGGCCGATCGGCATTCGTCTCCACTTTGATGCGAAGGGGGATCATGAGTGAACCGGCGCCATGTCAGCACTCCAGCTGTTCACACCGAGCCATGCCGCTACCGAAGCACGAGTTGGTTTATCCTGGCGATATAAGATCTCGAAGACCTTGTCGAAGATTGACAACTGCCGGCCGCAGAACCACGTATCACGCCGCGCAACGTCTATCCTGCCATATCGTGAAATGTCATCGATTACGTCCGTTCCGCAGAACGGTTGATAGACGCAATGGATGCAGTCAGGGTCGAAGTGGTTAGAAGCTCCGGAGTTGAGTAAAGCTACCTTCGCCCGGTCTATCCCCGCCGCAACATCACCTATGCTGAGATCAACGCGCCCGATCCGAGACAGCATCCGGGCTTCATCGGTAGGATAGAATTTTCCATCGTGATCAATGACCACATAATCGGCCGCGAAGAAGTTCGGGTTCCGAATGTCAACGTGATTGTCGGCGTCGAGACGTAACACCCTCTTCAGGCATTGGACAAAGTAGTACTCTTCCATGAACTGCCCAGTCTGGTAGTTGCGGGCGATGAGTAGCTCGATGAACTCTGAATGGAGGCGGTTCCATCGGACAAGGACGTTGTCGCCTTGGTCCAGCTTGCGCGCGAAGCCTTGATAGTTGATCGGTCGCAGATACACGGATCTGATGCCATAGCGCTCGAAGTTGTCGAGGAGCGCGTGGAAATCTGGCGGTTTCGCAACATCAACTGTCGGCAGCGCCGATATCTTGCCTGCTGGATAACGAGATACCGCGGCTTCCAGGTTTTGGAAAAAGGCATCCGTTGCATCAGCACTATGCGTGCGTTGACGCTCATGGGTGGTTCGATCACCATCAAAGGAAGTACTGATGAACGTGTCCTCGGCATCGAGGAAGGCCCACGCGCGAGCATCCAAGGCCTGCAGGTTCGTGCAGACGACGAATTGGGTGTTTGAGAATCTCCCTCTGCAGTAGTCGCGGACAGCCTCTAGCAAATCTATCCGGAGCAAAGGCTCGCCGCCTTGAAACTCGATTTTGACATCGGGGCCGTCCAGCCCGCTCAGAAAGGCCAGAACGCCTGCCAGAGTCTCCTCAGACCAATCAAAACCCCGAGAATTCTCAGGAGCTCGAGAAACCTGACAATACCCGCAGGTAAGATTGCACCTCAGGGTCGGCACGAGAATCGCATAGCTGAGGTTTTGTGGCTTGGACTGGCGCCGAGCCCACCTGTAGGCAAACGAAGTCCAAGACAAATCGAATTCACAATCGAAGCCATGATTTCCTTCCCGCAGGAACGCTACATCGGCAGCGGTTAGGTCGTCAGTGGCATACCGGCTCAGAAAGCCCTGACCGGATCTGAAGAAGCCTCCCGCGTCGTCAGCGAATAGCGTGGACCCGTTTGATAGTTCCCGAAACCTGAGGGGCCAGATATTCATCGGCTTGTGACCGCGGCAACAAGCGAGTTCCGCATGGCCAGAGTTTCGGCGTAAATTTTCTCACGGTAGACAGCGTGAAGAATATCCTTGCGGATCTGATGCTCAGTAACATCGCGCCCTAGCGCTACCGATATCCCACCGGCACTCTTGACGATCCTACAGCTAGGATAGAGTGACTGAAGCCGAAGCATAGCGGCATCGGCGTAGCGACCGAACTGTGGCTGAAGCTCCACCACAAAGTCGAATGCAGCAACGTTGCCCATTTCGGAAGATCCCCACCCACGGCAATAATGCGCGCGCGAAGTGGAACAATCAACGTCATTTGAGCGAGCAGCTGTGATTTGACAGCGTTCGGACTTTTAGGCGCACTCATCCGGCGAAGGCGCCGAACAGTATCGAGCAATCGAAAAGCCCGCCTCCCCTTCGAGAGACGGGCCTCGCCCGGCGACCTGACGGTGGCTTTCACTGCGACAATGGTCGCGCGATTTCGAATCCGCGATAATATAGGTCCTTGAGCTTCCTCGCCAACACATCGGCGTCGCAGACCATCGTCTCCATCACGGAAAAGTCTTCGCGTAACTCAGCGAAGGTGCTCGTAGCACGCGGGTAGTGCTTTTCCCAAGTGCGCAGTCCTCCAAAAACGCTGTCGGCCACAATATGCATTGCCCTACAGTGCCTCGCTAGTTCGGCGACGTTGTCCTCCAGATCGAACAGCCGACTACGTAGCGCTTCGTATTCCTTGGGATCGATGGCAGTGGGTTCGACGTGTGCGTTCATTACGGTGGTCTCCTCTAGCGAAATTCGATAGGGGTAACGTAAATCGCTATTAACGCTACGGCAAGCGAAATTCGCTATGACTAGCGAAATAAGAAGAGCATGCTATAAAGCCAACTATGATAACACCTGCACAATGCCGCGCGGCCAGAGCGCTCCTCGATTGGTCTCAGCAACACCTCGCTGACGCGTCCAAGATCGGCAACGCTACCATCAGAAATTTCGAGGGTGGGAAATCGGCGCCGCAACACGCGACGTTGGACGTACTGAGGCGCGCCCTTGAGGCAGCCGGGGTCGAATTCATCAACGGCACGGGCGTGAAGCTGAGATGAAGGATGCAAGCTTTGTCCTAGCGGTTGTCGCCGCCGCAACAGGGCTGTTCGCAGCATGGAAATGGTACAAAGCCAGCAAGGTGGAGATAACCCCACTGTGGCAACAGCTTGGCGTTATCGAGCCGCCCGGGGGCGATCCGAACGGCTGGGTGATAGGTATTTTGCAGGCCAGCCAGAAATCCGCCGAACTCAATAAGACGGCCGCCGCTTGGACCGCTATTTCTGTGTGTTTAGGCTGGCTGTCATTCTTGGCTGGCAGTATCTGAAGGCTGACTTCTGCGAGCCGGCATCACAGTCACGAACTGGCAAAAGAACATGGCGGCCGAAGCCGCCATGTTTGTGGGTGTGTGGTCGGTTAGGCGGCTTTTTGCGCCGTGCCGTAGTAGCGGGTCACGCCGTCGACCTTGTCCTTGCGCAGGTCGAGCTTGCTGGCTTTGGCGAGGGCTGGCACCGACACCGAGGGCCACTTGGTAAGTTCGAGGATGGCCTTGGAGGTCGTGCCGCCTTTTTGGGTCAGCAAGGCCGCCGCCTGTTCGCGCAGCGTCGGCCCGCCGTCGCGCGGCGCTTTGGTCTTGGCAGGCTTGTTGTCGATGCCGTGCTGGATGGCGGCGCGGAAGAGGCCGCGCATGAAGGCATCGTCGCGAGTGTCGCTGGCGTGGAAAGCTGCAAGCAATGAGTCGAGCATTCCATCGCCGAGGTCGCCGAACGATGTGGACGCCTCGGTTTTGGTTGCGGGTGCAATCGTCGTGAGCGTGCCGTCTTCGGCCTCGCCAACGAGCGCGCCGTCGTCGGTCGCCGACACGACCACCGAGTTGTCAACGATGGCCTTTTCCTCGTTGGTGAGCGCGGGTGCCGCATCGGCATCCAGCGCGCCGCTGCGGATGTAGGCCCACAGGCCGTCGCCGCTGGCCTTCACTTCGAAGTTGCCCTCGCCAAACTCCCGCTTGGCAGCGCGTACGGCGTTCGATTTGTTGGTGTAGGTGGTCACGTGTAATCCTCCTTGTGGGTTGTCGATGACGGATTGATTGCTCCGTTTCGCCGTTCGATCAAGTCATCTTCTCACATAATTCTGCCGCATGTCGCTTCACCGGAATACTTCTCCACTAAATCGGTAGGCGTTTACGCAACATCTTCTCCAAAACGATTGGCGTGAACGCAATTATATCCGGACTCGACTCCACGTAACTTCTGTGCAATTCGTCGGCATGGCCCTCAAACTGCTTCGGCGCGGCAAGATCTGGTACATTCGCGGCACTGTGCGAGGCATCCGCGTCTATTTTTCAACCAAGGTTTCAAACAAGGCGCTTGCGGACGAAATCCGCATCAAGACAGAGCACCGTCTTTTGGAGCAAAGCATCCACGGCGAAGATGCCGTGGCGACGTTCGGCGAAGCTGCCGAAGCCTACTTGGCTCGCGGCGGATCCAACCGATTTCTGACCCCACTAATCGATCGCTTCGGCCAGACCAGGTTGCGTGACATCAAGCAGGACCACTTGGACGCCCTGGCGCAAGAATTACTGCCGAACATGCTTCCGCAGACCCGAAACCGGCAGGTCTACACGCCGTTCATAGCGGTATGGAATCATGCCGCAAAAACAGACTTGGCCAAGCCGCGCCCTTGGCTTCGCCCTCGACGCCGCAAGGGAACTAATGCGCCTCGTTTGACTGCGACACGTAGCGGTACCAAGCCAGTGAACTACGGCCGCGCCGCTGCCTTCCTCGCAGCCATCAGCCCTGCGCCGGCCATGCTCATGCTGACGCTGTTCTACACCGGTCTGCGGCCGATTGAGGCCTTTGCGCTCGAGGCAGAGGACATCAACGTCGCTGGGCGCTGGATCGTCATCCGCAACAGCAAGACCGATGAGCCGCGTGGTGTGCCGATGCACGAGGTGCTGGTGCCGCTGTTCGAGGCGCTGCTTAAGCGCAGAAATTTGGCTACCGACAAGCGCGTGTTCCGCACGCCACGGGGCAAGCCCTACAGCACAGTGGCCGATGGTGGCGGCGGTTTGAAATCAGCCATACAGGGTGCCCGTCGGCGGACCGGTGAAAATGACATCAGCCCGTACACGGCACGCCATTCGGTATCGACCCAATTAGTGGTCAATGGGGTACACGCGCACATCAAGGACCAGATCCTTGGGCACGTGGCAGACGGCATGAGCCGGCATTACACCAATGTGCCGCAAGAGCCCCTTATTGCAGCCATCAACACACTGCCCGTGCCTGACGCGATCAAGGCGCTGCCGTGGTGGGAAAACCCGCTTGGCTGGTCTGGGCGGCTGGCCGAGGGCACCGGGCGGCGGACGGATCTGGAGAGAAAGAGGATGGCGCTGACGAGCAAGGAATCGGATGACCGCTGACTGCCCACACTGCCATGGTGCTGGTGTCATCTACCTTTGCCCGGAATGGGAGCGAACGCACGGCGAATGCTGCCCATCCGGCACGCACCGCATCGGCTGTCCTGGTGCGACCGTGAAGTGCCCCAGTTGCCATGATGAACGGCCCCCAGCCTCGTTGACTGCCGCGGCACCGATTGTCTAAAGACTAGCGATGCCTATTAAATCCATCTCTCCGATCCCACGAGCGCGCCTTGCTGGCGCACTCCAAGATCGGAGCGGATATGGAAAAGAAAAGAGCTCGGCGCAGGCGCGACCTTCTGCGCATGAAGGCCAAGGCTAGGCGAATTTATTCGTTTTTTGACCGACCAGGCGACAATCCCAAACGACACGAGAAGCTAGCAAATCACATAGCTTCCTGCTCTGGGTGGTGCTGTGGCAATCCGAGAAAATGGTTCGGCGAATTGACTCTGCAAGAGCGTAGATTCAGGGCCGAAGAAATCGACTGACTGGTGCGACAGCAATGCGGCGAAGAGCCGCCAGCACTGCCGTCGGTCGACGCGCCGACGGGCGCCTTCCCAAGGCCTCATGAAGCTGGCTCAACGCCGTCATGTAGGGTGCTGCAATAGTGAAGTCGTGGCCATCAGCCTCATCTTTGCGGACTGCTACCCCTATCGGACCGTTGTCCGTGCCAACACCCTGCGCGATTGAAAGTCGAAAGCCGGCCCTATCAAATGCCGAATGAAGGAACGACATCGACCAGCCGCTTTCGAACCATCCGAATTTGTGGATGCAATAGACAGCGAGCGGATCTGTGCGCAGTCCCCAATTCTTCCAGTTGTCGTTGATAGGCTCACCGGTGAAAACCACCTTGCCACCCGGCTTGAGAAGGCTGCCGACGCGTTTGATCGCTGTCCAAGGTCGCACAGCGTGGTGTAGGCATTCGTAAAATAGCGCAGCGTCGAAGCGCTCAGCCGTCTCAAACTCGTCAAAGGTCGAATGAAACGCCTTGATCGGCAATCCGAGACGTTCGGCGCGTCGGCGGTTAAGCTCAATAAAGTCGGGGTTGATGTCGACTGCCGTCACCTCGACGCCACAAAAGGCCATGATCTCGGAACTGAGCCCCCAGCCGCTGCCCATATCCAAAATCTTGGCGGCTGGCGGCACGTTGGCGGCCATTAGCGCAGACAACACCGCGCGAGAGTGCTTTGCCAAAAATGCAGTGTGGGCGTGGCCGTAGGGATTCGGCGTGTTGACGCGTTCCTCGATGCCAACTGCTGCCTGTTCGCCGTCGTCCTGGTTGAGCTTGCGTAAGGCCAATTCCTCGTAGAGCGCCACCTGTTGCGCCACGTAAGCTTCAGAGAACGGATCAATCGACTGGTCGACAAGTGTGTCGAACTGCAGCTTGAAGTCGCGAATGAACTCTACGCAATTGGGATGCTGCGGCCCCCCTCTATTGTCGCACTCCCTGACAAAATCACCGAGTTCCGATGATCGGACTATACCAGCTCGCATCCCATACCCCGTGTACTGCCGCAATAGATCACGTAAAGGTAAGGCGCAATCGGTATCAGCGCTGCCTTCCGCCGGATAAGATGCAAAGTTTCCAATTGAACTAACTCTTGCGCGAAATCACGTCACCTATGCTTTCGTACGACGACTGCCACCTCTGCAGCGCCTTTTCAGCCTCCTGTTTTTCGACCTCCATGTCCCGCGTAGTCGGACCATCGTCTTCCCAAAATGTCACGGGCTTATCAGTCGAATTCGACACGCCGTTGTCAGCCGGCGGTATTTCGTTTTGCTCTAAACTAACACGCTGAAAGCAATACTCAAAAATGCCGATATCCACCCCAAGCTCCACAAACCCCAAGCCCACAAAGTATGTTCTTTGCAAAATAAGGGTGCATCATTCAATTGCATTTGATAAAACACCCAAAAATGGTCAGCAGTATCCGCTACTAACTCGCGGCTCGACGGGGCTGTATTTGAGAATATGCTAATAGAACGCGCTATTTCTGCTAGCTGATAGGAGATCCAATGACCGACGAGATTGGCAACAACGACCAGTTGATCGCGCTCACCGCCGACATCGTGTCTGCCTACGTCGGCAACAACGCGGTGCCGGTGGCGTCTTTGCCCGAGTTGATCGAAAGCGTGAATTCGTCGCTGTCAAAGATCGGACAGTCGGCCGAGCCCGAGACACCAGCCCTAGTCCCCGTAGTCAACCCGAAGCGATCTGTATTCCCCGATTACATTATCTGCCTCGAGGACGGGAAGAAGTTCAAGTCGCTGAAGCGGCATCTGATGGCCTACGACCTCACGCCGGAAGCGTATCGTGAGAAGTGGGGTTTGGCGCGCGATTACCCGATGGTGGCGCCGAGTTATGCTGCTCAACGATCAGTATTGGCGAAGTCGATCGGGTTGGGGCGGAAAGCCGCAACAAAGCCAGCTAAGAGCGTCGGCAAAAAGCGCGCGGCACGGTGATTGGGGAGCCTTGCCCGTTTTGCACAAGCAATGAGGTAAGGCCGCATGTGGCACCCGAGAGGCGGGTGGTCATGCGATGCGAGGACTGCGGCGCATCCGGCCCCCGTCTGCATCGACGAAGCGAACGCCGTTAGAAACCGGAATCGCCCGCCCGCTACGTCTGATCAGGCCCGCCCGCTACGTCTGATCAGGATTGGGGCTAGGGTCGGCAGCCTCATCTTCGCCAAGGTCACAAAATACCCGACGCCGGGGCTTTGATTGGAGTGTTTTGTGATGATCAAGATTCTTGCCGCGGCAGGCGCCCTTGCGCTGGCCGCACTGCTTGCCGCCCCAGCAAACGCGCAAGGGACGTTCCACGGCTACGATTGCACCGACGACTGCTCGGGGCACGAGGCCGGATATGATTGGGCGGCAAGAAACGACATCACCGACGAGCGGGATTGTGACGCGGACAGCCGATCGTTCAACGAGGGCTGCCAAGCGTACGTTGAAGAGCAAGCAGACGACACAAATCGGAACAGCCAATCCGATGATGAAAACGACAACCAGAACAGTGACGAGTAGGAGAATCCCCCGCTACTCGTCACGCCATATCACGCGCTTCTCCCAACGGATCTGCACCAGGCGCCGGTATCGGATCGTGTGCGCCTGCTCACCGGTCGGATGAAATAGCTCGGCATCCATCCATTCGCCACTGCCACACCTCTGGCACCGCACCTTTTCGCGCACCTCGTCGATCGTGACGTTGCCGACGACCTCGCATAACTCAGCCGGCTTGTAGAAGCGCTTGATGTTGCAGTGGCCGCATGAGATGCGAGCGATCTGCCCGGCATCATGGGCATAACTCAGCGTCCAGGCCGCACCTCGCGGCCACTTCTCGGGTTGTTCCGGCATACCTTGAGATGATGAACATAGTCCTATGCCGTCAAGAGCCTCTTGACTCTAGTGTTCTCATTTTGTTCACTGTGGGCAGGGCAGCCACAGGAGGCAGTCATGAGCATGTTTATGGATGCCAGGAGTGCGACTGCGGAGGAAAAGCAGCGCGGCATCGCCGCTGCAACAGCGGTGCTCGACCGCGCTGGCGTGACAGCAGAGGATGCCGCCAGTGGCTCGTTCGCCGTTGAGCGGTGGGACGATATGGGCTTTCCGCCGGATCAAGAGCCATCGGAAGACAAGTATGCTGCGGCCGAGATTTGGTGGGCGGCAAGCAATGCCGCCATCAATGCATGTTGCGAAGGCTGGTCGGACGAGAAGCGCAGCCAGGTCAGCGGCCTGCAGCTGCTCCACGATCCTGAGACGGAGCTAGCGGACCGCGCAACCGCGCTGGCGCGAATGCGCGAGATCATCCAGGCGGAGGATGGCCAAGGGGAGTTTAGGGACAATCGGGTATTTTTTCTGGCGCTCGCCGCCACTGCGGAGGTTCCAGATAGTTCAAAGGCGCAGGAACTCGTCAGCGCTGTAACGGTTGCCTACACGTCGCTGTCGCTCGCTGGCTTCCACCCGAATGACCCCATAGAGCCTAAACGCCAAGCGGTGCTCGACGCGATCGACGCGCTTGAAGCGGGATCAGCGCCGCTCAATTGAGAAAGGCTGTTGAATGTCCACCCACGTCCTTCCGGAGCAAAAGCCGAAACTCATTGTCGTGGTCGCTTTGACCGCGGCGAGGATGGCGAGCTGTTTCCGATGTACGGCCCGGCCGATCAGCAAAGTGAAGAGCGGGCAATCCGGACTGCCAAAGCCCTAGCAGGCAAGTACGTCGGCGTTATTGCTTGGAGCCGGGATGCCGATCCGGCGCTTGGGGACTATGGATCCCCAAACACCTTTTTTATAAGCGGCGATGTTCCCTGACATGGAGTGATTAGCGCCAATGTGCGGACGCTACACCAGATATCTGCCGTGGTCGGAAATCCATCGTCTTTATCGGCTGACCGCGCCGGCCGATGTCGGTCGGAACGACGCGCCGCGCTACAACATTGCACCGACCGATGAAGTCCCATTCATCACGGCCGCCGACGACGGCAACCACAAGGTCCGCTCCGGCCGCTGGTGGCTGGTGCCATTTTGGGCAAAGGAAATGCCCAAGGGGCAGACGTTCAATGCCCGCATCGAGACCGTCGATACGACACCGGCATTTCGGGACGCCTTCAAATCGAAACGCTGCCTGATCCCGGCTGATGGCTATTACGAATGGACCAAGAGCCCGGCGGACGGTGGCAAAGACCCTTGGCACATTTTCCAGCCGGGGCACGCGCCTTTCTCGTTCGCAGGCCTATGGGCGTATAATTCGAATCTCGACGTGACGAGTTGCACGATCATCACGGAACCGTCGGCGGCGCCCGTCAACCAGGTTCACGATCGGCAGGCGCTCATTCTCGATCCTGCCTGCTACGACGCATGGCTTGATCCGAAGACGCCGGCGGTCGACCTAAAGGACATTCTCAGCCACGACATCGACGGGCAACTGCAATTCTATCGCGTAGGCCGAGAGGTGAACGTAGCCGCCATCAACAAGCAGCCCAACGACCATGCCGGCCTTATCGAACCGATCAAGCTGCTATGAGTGACGAGCCAGCTCGGCCGGCCGAAGCCTCCAGACGCGCGAGCGCGGGACGGTTGGCGCTATTGCTTGGAATAGTTTTTCGGCAATCGAATTTGCAGTTGCTCGTCAGACCAAACTACTGTTGATTGCGCGCGGGAGACGGTGGCGGTTTGGGAAGGAGGCAGCCTGCTTTCTGTCCAAGTAAAAATTGGGGGGGTATATGCGCAGAATTCGAGCATTATTGCTTATCGGCCTAGCACTGACCGCTTGCACCACCGCCAATCAGCAATACAGGTATCTCTCGAAGCCGGGCGTAACAGCGCCGGGGATACAAGCTGCCCTCGACCAGTGCCGCATTGCCTCGTTCAAGGAAATTCCCCAGACCATGGCAACCGACATCAAACCCGGGCTCAACATTCCCGGCACGATCGATTGCCACACATATGGAAGCACGACCAGTTGCAATCAGTCCGGCGGTGTCAACATCCCAGCCACGGCACAGACCTATGACGTCAACGGGTCGCTCCGAGAGCGATACATGGAAAAATGCATGCGCAATGCCGGCTTCACGATCACGATGTTGCCGCTCTGCCGGACTGATGAGGAAAGAGCGGCGTCGCATGCTGCATCATCTAAGAATCAGATCCCCAAATGTGCCATGCAAACGCTTGATGGCTGATTGACCGTTCGCGTGGGCGCGCGTCCCAGAGCAGTTAGACGTATGCCTCATATCGGAGCATTCTCCTCGCGTCGGGGGAGAGGGCTTGGACAAATCCCGCTACGATAACCGTTCTGACCGGTGCCGTCAGCGCACCGGCGCCAAGCGCTCACGCGCTCGCCGATGGGCGAGTGTACCGCGACGTCTAATCTTCGTGACGGTCGCCACGGATATGCAAGCAGATCAGTTCGTGCGACGAAGCGAATTGGTATTTGCAGAACTGCTCTTGGGGTGGAAAGCTCGACCGCGACAACGATGGAATTCCTTGCGAAGGCCTACATTGAGACAGCACAAAGGATGGATGGACCAATGACCGACGAAGCGACAATCAAGGCGGCTGTCGACGCCGTGCGCGCATTCTATGACGTGAAAATCAGCCAGCTTGAGGCTCGCTATGACACAGTCCATGGCGAGGTGCGCAAGCTGGCCGAGACAGTTCGGAAGCTTCAGGAAGAGGTGCGAAAGAAGCGATAGCGCCTACTTTCGCGCTCGTTGGTCTCGCTCGGCTACCGTCAGCAAGTTGTGCAGATGGTTCCCGATCAGGACCAGTGTTGCGAGCGTGCGGCACACCGCGGCCGCGACGGCGAGGCCCGCCACCAGCCAAGGGGCGATAACTAACACCAAGTGCCCGGCGCCTTGCCCATGCATGTGCCGCCAACTGGCGAGACCCGCCGCCAAGCGTTATGAGCACCGCGAAAACCGCGTTCAGTGTCGCGAGAGTGCCTGAAAGCAACCGGATCAACTGTATACCCCCTATTGTCTATTAGAAGATTGCCAAGTAACGCACCCTATGCAAGTATCTTGCCAGGGGGATGGGGGGAAATGCACCTCAAGCAGCTATCTTGGCTTGCAATCGCGCTTGCAATGTCGGGCTGCGCCGCCGACTATCTCAACAATTACGACACCATGACCTTAGCGTCGGGCGACGCCAACCACACCAACCAGCTTCTGCAAACCGTCGACCCTTTCAATCCGAACAGCAACAACACTCACATTGAGGGTGACGGCGCGCGGAGTGTTGCTGTTATCCAGCAATACAAGTCGGGCGCTGGCGGCGGTGGTTACACAGGCAGTTGTCCGACGGACGAAAGCCGAGCGACTGACAATTCCCGCTGCGGCAAGCGTTCGGCTGAGAGCCGTCCAGGTGGCCAATGACCGGCCGAAGGGTTGCTCTCGCCATCGGCATTGCAATTATGATGACGTCGTCTTTTGCCTTTGCGCAGTTCAGCCGAGCACCTGACGGTGAGCCGGCAGAGGTCGCGCAAGAAGTCATCCAGGGCAACTTTCCATCTGACGCGTGCCCACTTGTTGTCGACGCTCGGCGCCTAGGCGACGGCACGATCACTGCGACCTGCAATAACGATGAGACGTTTCGGGTCTTCTCGTTGAACGGAAACGGTGTCGCCATGCGATGCGCTGCAGCCAGACAATTGGGGATTTCAGGGTGTTAGCGCTAAGGGCTTCCGCAGTTTTAACGATATTTGTCGGTGCGGCAAGCGGCACTAACGCCATGGAAATTTCGCGGCAACAGTGCGAGCTTATCCGCCAGCAACTTATAGCCGCCGCGACCGACTCACAAAACACTCATGAGGCGCTGAGGGAGATCAATCTCGCATCGCTCGATCTAGCGCTTTTGAAATTCGAACTGGAGCAGCTCGGCGGCGATAAGGTGCGGCTCGTAACGGATCGTTTGCAGAAGAACCTCGACGCGATATCGGCCGCCACCAAACACTCGGTGGAGACCACAAGCTTCGACAAAGAGGGTGCGCTCGCTTTTATGGCTGTTTGCGGCCCGCCCCCTTCTTAAATTGGCCCGCTACCCGCTGCCGTTACCAGTCCAGCGCCGGTTCGCGGGCCGCTCGGTGTGATCCCTATTCGCGCATCGCGCTCGGACTCCTCACATCCTCTTTTTGAGGTGCCCGGCAGCGAGCGTCGCGAAAATGCCACCGGTGAGCAGGTTCTGAAGCTTCCCGACCGCATCGGCCGTCAGCCAATGCCACGATTCCGGCGTGATCAAATGCCAGAACCAAGCCAGAGCGGCGGCTAGCACAAGGGCGGCCACGAGCCAAAGTCCGCATATCGCGATATGCTCAAAGTGGTCACGGAATTTCTCTGTTCGATTGTGCTCGCTGTTGGCGGCGGCACTCGCAATCTCTTCTTCTGTGAGGTTCTTACCGAGAAGGTTCGCTTCCTTTAGCCCGGTATCGCTACCCGGCAGCACGAGCGGCCTTGGTCTGTCTTCTCGGGAGAGGACGGGGATGCGCTTGAGCTCACCCCCGCCATCTTGCTCGTCGTCTGTCAATCCGGTGTGCTGCCCGTTTCAGCAGCCCTTCTGCGGTAGTGATCTTCAATAACATCGTTGGAAATCACGAGCCCGAATTGGTTCGGACGGTAGGTCAACTGCCAAGGCGTGTTCGCAGCATGCGTCATCCTCGAGAGCTCCGGACCGGAAAGCGGCCCGTAGATATCGTAGACCTGATCGATAATGCTATTTTCCTGCGGATCTAGATCTTCGTCCGGGCAAGGCAGCGGACCCACCACAGGCTGACTGCGGAACTGGCGTATGGCATTGTAGAGCCTCGGTACGACGGGCCCGTATTGCCACGCCTGCACATCGTCTCTGATCAAAGGCCGACCATACAACCCAAGCATCCAGCCGTGGGCGATGTAAACCAGCTTCAAAAGCTGCATCGGCGTTATCGCGTCGCCCCGTTCCCTTGCGCGAGCGAGGAAGCGGTTCGCAACGACTTTGCTATCGTGCATCGGATCCTCCTTTCAACGAATCGAAACGCAACGTCAGGCATTACATAGAGTTGACGATAGCCTGTTTGTATCCCTGCACCAACGATTGGGGAGAGAATTCGTTAAGATACCAGCCAACATAACGGCTTTTGCCACCTAAACGGCCAAGCTAGCGCCACCACAATGCCGGTGGGGAGCACGAAAGCGATCGCGGGCACTATGCCTTGCCCCTTTCTGCGTCACCGCTTGAACACGCTGACTTTCAGCGTGCCGCTCGCCAAGTCTACGGTGGCGCCGGTGACGTTTTCGAGCGACACGGTCACCGTGTTGGCGGACGTGACGATGGCCGAAATGTGCCAGTTGCCAGCCGTGACGGTGGAAAGTGAAGCCAAGGCCATGTCACCTACCGCCGCTCCCGTAACGGTGATCGTCGTGGAGCTTGAAGCCCCATTGGCAGTCGACGCCGGATCCCACGTTCCAGTCGCGGAAAGTTGCCCGTTGACCTGAATTTCCCCAGTCGAGCTGTATGGGGTCGCTGCGCTTGTCGTTGGCTGCGACAACAGCCGAAGTTTGTTGCCTGCGTCGACAGCGAACTCTGCAGGACCATTGGCGTCAGCATCGATCGCGGCACTTTGCGAGCGATCAATCGTGACTAGATTGCCGCTGCCGTTGATCGCTACGAGCGCGCCGTTTGTGTACTGACCGCGAAGAGCCCCGATATAGATGTCCGCATTGTTGCCCAGCAGCCAAACCAAAGACTCGTTCGAGACCGCGGGGGAAGCCGGATCGGAGGCACAATGAAATGCTCCGAAATCGGCCGTCACACCCGTACCTGAAATCAACAGGCCAACATTGCAGTTGTCGGCCTCGAACACCGAGGCGTGTAGCCGGCCAACGGTGCCTATCGGCAGCGACCCTAGCGCACCCTGTTGGTAGATGTTCAGGCCGCGAAAAGCGCCCCAGCTGAAGAACCGGCCGATTTTGGGGTTGTCAACGCGCCCCATGATCAAGGCGCCCAGGTTGGCACGCATGTAGGTAACAACCTGGGCGTTGGCGCTCCAGAAGGGCCAGAAATGAATTTCGTCCAGGTAGCAAACGTCGGTGCAATGCGTCATGCGGATGCCTTCGGTCAGGGGCTGACCGCGCAATCCCTTCATCGAGATGCGCCCGCATGGCGCCGACGTAGTCTGGTTACCGCGAATGTTGATCGCCTTGGTCGGGTTGAGGAAATTGATGTTCTCCAACTCGATGTCCTGCCCGCCCTCGATGTCGAGATCGTAATCGTGGGCAGTCGGCGTGTAGGCACCAGCACCAGGCGTCGGCTGGGTCCGGTACGTGTTGAGGTTCTTCAGCGAGCGAGAACCCAGGTTGGTATTGATCTTGAACCCGACGCCCGTATGTCCGAAGTGGAAGAACGCGGACTTCGCGTTGAAGTAGCCGCCCTCCTTCGCCGGACCCTCGACATGGCACGCATCAGGGATGTTGACAGTTGAGCCAAGGACTATCTTGCCCGCGGGCACATAGAGCTTGCTGCCGGTCCCACCCATAGCGTTGACCGCCGCCTGGAACAAGGTGGCGTTGTCGTTCGTGTCGGTCAGGTCGAGACCGTTCCAGTCGCGAAGATCTGCACGGTCCCAAAGCTTCTGTTCGACGGTGCGCAGCGCCGGTGTCGGAAACTGGCCGACAAAGCGAGCCGAGTTGAACTTCCAGGCGCCGAGCGTTGAAGGCGCGGCTGCCGTCTCGAGCTTCAGGCCGGTCACGTAGAACAGCGAAGTGTTATCGCCGGCATATGATGCAGCGGTGCCGCTGGCCATGCTGATCGACGGCGAGGCCGAGATTGTCGCATTGGCCGTGGCGGTAATGCTGACCCGGTAGAAGCCATTGATCAAGGTGACAGCCGTCGTCAGGCCAGCACCCGCTGCAACGACCGCACCGGTGGAGGGATTGAAGGTTGCAACCTGAGCAGTCGCTGGGAACGCATTGCCCAGCGACATTTGGATGTTTCGGGATCCGACGCCCTGCTTCACATAAGTCGACAGGGTGTAAGTGACACCCGTGGTGAAGCTGAACGTGGCATAGGCAACGTGCTGGCCATTGGAGGCATCCTCCTTGATGGAGGCAGCCTGGCGAGAGGCATAGGGACCAGCGACGACATTGTTGGCCTTGGCTACGCCGACAACGCCAGGCAACGCCGTGACGATGTCCCAGGTGGACGGGAAGATGTTGGCCTGGGACGAGGCCGGCCGGACATAGGTGTTCTCGGACGTGTCGGCGAGCGACTCGGTGGCGAGATCATCGTCTTGGAAGACCCAGACACCCTGGCGATCGCCGGTCATGATGGCGGTCGTTTCCTTGAGGATGTCGAGAGCTCTCAGACTGGGCCGATCAGCAACGTAGGGCGCCGTGTTGAGAAGATCCCGCACATCGGCAAAGTTCTTCGCATCATAGGCGGTGTTGCCACCGTTCCTCACGAGGAACGTGCTTGCGACCGGGCTGGGCAGGTTGATGCTGCTGGCAGAAGCTGCCGCAGCCGCAGCGCTTGCCGCTGCGTTGGTTGCTGCAGTCTCGGCCGCAGAGCGGTCCGCCGCAGAGGCCACATCAGACAGCAGACGGAACGTGCCAGCCGAAACGTAGCCTGCAACGACGGCGCCCGCGACCAAGTAGTTTGCGGCCACATCGTTGCCGCTGTTGGTCTTGATCGTCAGCGGCGATCCGCCGTTAAATGCAACCGTTGCAGCACCAGTGTTGTTGGTGGTGATGTTGAGCGCGATCAGCGTCGCGGCATCATTCGCCGGCAGCGGAATCGCGGTCATTGCAACGATGGCGTTAGCGGTGCCTGCGCCGACATTAGACGCCTTAATGAAACTGTAAGGCAGATCGGTGACGCGCGACCACGATCCGGTGCCCGTCGCGCCGATCTTGCGATAGATGCCGTTGTTGGCGACAGTCGCATCGCCAACAACCCACGCAGACGAATTCGCGCCAGGCGTCAGGTCGGCATTCATCGCCGCCAGGCTTGTGTAGATGAGGCCGCCGTTAGAGGTGAACGCCGTAACGACGCCCTCAATCCAGGCGCCCCACTGGCGTGCGTCTTTTTTCTGCGGCTTCCAGTTGCCGCTGGCCGGTACGCCATCCGTCACGAAGTCACGCCAAACGGTGTTTGCTAATTGAACCATTTCAAGAAAATTCCAAAAGAAAGCCCGCGCGAAGCGGGCAGCAAGGTGTCGGGTTTTTGTAGGAAGGCAGCGCTACTGGTCGTAGCCGGATCCGTCATCGAAGGTGCTGCCGTCGTCGTGGGTGATGATGCCGACATCGGCGAATGGGTCGATTTTATGCCCGACGACATCCGCCCAAGTATGCAGCCGGGTCGTGCTGGTTTCGCTGGCTGTTACTACCGTGTGGTCGAGGTGACCGCCGATGCCGTAGACGCCAGGCAGATGCGGCACGGTGGGATTGAGGCCCGGCTTGCGCCGCATAGCCTCGAACAGCGGCATGGCTAGCTCGGCAAGGCCGTTCTCAGCGCTGGGTAGGTTGGCGACTTCTTCAGGCGCCAGCGCGTTGCCGCCGCCGAACTCCGAGCCAACGTCGTGGAGCACGAACGGCTCGTACTCGGGATAGATGCTGGTTGTAGTGACGAACCACAGACGCGGCCCGCGGCTTTCGGAAATCCCGACAAGCAGTAGCTCGCACGCCTCGGCAAGATAGACAGCTTTGAGGCGCTCAAGCCGCGCCTGCGTCGAGGCAACCAGTGCGTCGACCGTATCTGCAGGGGTGTCGAGTATGGTCTCGGCTAGCGCCGCGAAGGCTGCTGAGCCGCGTCCGGTGACCGCGATTGGAAGGCTGGCTGAGCGCCAGATCTTTTCCCTGATATCGACCAGCGTTCCATCCGGCACGTACATTGCTCCGTCGGTCAGAAGCTCGACGCAATCGGCGTAAGCCCTTGCATAAAATGCGCTCAAGCTGCGCTCCTTGCGTGTTGGAAATTGTCGTTTGTCGCGCCGAGCACGAACAGCGTGCCAAGCAACGCGCTGCCTGGCGTGGCGCCAAACGTGCCGCCGTCAAACAGGTTGTTCAGTGCGATTTCTGCGAGCTTGTCTGCTACTTTTCCAAGGGCATTGGAAAAGGCTTCGGCACCCGTCTTGCCATCGCGCAAGTCCTGAAGGAAACCACCAAGGACGCTTTTTCCGAGCTCAGACGATGCGGCCATTTTGGCGCTGAGGTTTTCAACGCCCTGCTGCATCTTGTTGCGAGCGGCGTCCGCCGTGGCGTACTTCTCGGCCAGGTCGTCAATCTTCGCAGCGTACTCTGGCGTGATTTCCACGCCGTTCTGCATCGCGTCGTTGAGAAGCTTCTGCTTTATTTCGGCCTTGGACTGCGCATAGCCATAGTCATTGACAAGCGGATTAACGAGGCCAAGCGCTTGCGCCTCCTTGTTCAGGAGGTCTATTTGTGCCTGCGTCTCCGTCAGATTCTTGCCGAACCTGTCGTCGGCCTTAACGGCCTTCTGTACACCAGACGGTGCGCCGCTTAGGAAGAGATCGGCCTCGCTGTTGCGGCGCTCTTTGTTGATGCCACCATTGTCCGCGCCAAGCCCGCGGATTGCCTTGACTATCGCTTCCTGATTGCCCGTCTTAATTGCAGCTACGATGCGGTCTGGCAGGCTGCCGTAATTATAAGCAATACTTAGAAGAGCGCTCTGCTGCTTGTCATCGAAACTGTTGAAGGTGTCCGCGCCGATCTGTTTCTTGATGCCGTCCTGAAACTCGCCGATCCTGCGCACCAGGTCTCGGTTGGCATCCGCCACCGAAACCGACATGCCTTCGGTGATTTTCTGAATCGTACCATCGGCCAGAGTGACGGTATCCGAGCCGTAGCCAGCACGGAAGGCATTGCGATCCCACTTTGCGGTTGATACAAAGCCCTCGAAGTCCTTGATCAGACCGACCGCGCCATTGACCGATTGGCTGGCCGACTTGGCAATTTCCTCGTTTGCTAGTTCCTTTGCAGCCAGAATCTTCGCTGCGGCAGCTGTCATTGCGACGCCGATTTGGTCAGCCGCCGCCTTGATCTTGTCGGCGCGCTCATCGATGTCTTTTTGCAAATCAGAGCGGTTGGAGTCGGCTAGTTGCTTTCCAACGAAATCACCATACGCCTTGGATTCCGCTTGGAACTTGCGCGACGCAGCCTTATCCGCATCCTCACCCGCACCAAGATCGGCAAGAGTCTTGTCCGATGCAATCTTGGCTGTTGCAGCAGCAGCCTTCTCGGCCTCGGCCGTAAGCGCCCTCACCCGAACCACGATAGCATCGAACTTGCCAGCCAGGTCTGCCAAGGCAGGCGTGCCGTCAGCTATCGAATGGATGGCCTTCGCAGCGCCGTCCGCGTCAATAGTGCCGTCGCGAAGCTGCTTGCGAAGGTTGGCGAATGCATCTGCTTGCTCCTTCGAAATGACGCCGGCATCCGCTGCCCGCTGCAGGCGGTCGAATAGCTGCTCAATATCTTTGCCGGCGTCATTGAATTGCTTGGCGATGCCGTCGCCGCTCATCGCCTTAGCCAGATTGGGCACTATCCCGCCGCCCGCGCTCGCCTTGCCGATGCTCTGAGAAAGCTCGTTGATCTTGTTTAAGCCGTCGACAATGTGGCCGAGAAACTCGATTGCGCCGCTGTTCTTGACGTTCTCGAGCCCCGTCGAAATGCTATTGACTGCATCCACCAGGTCGTGGCCAAGGAACTGTTTGACCGCGCCGCCGGCGCCAGTGACATCGGAAAGCTTACCGACGAACGCCGTGAGCGCGTTGTTCACGAGGCCGAGATTGTCGCCGATAGTGGCCTGAGTGGAATCAAACGCCTTGTCGATGAGCGGCTTCGCGTCGAGGATGGCTTTAAACACGCGGTCGACGGTCAGTTTGCCGTCCGCGCCAAGCTGCTTGAGGCCGCCAATGGTGGTCTTGAATTCGCTTGCGATCGCCTGCGCAATGAGCGGCGCGTTCTCGCGAATGGAGCGCAGCTCGTCGCCCTGCACGATGCCGCTGGAAAGCGCCTGGCTAAGCTGCAGGATGCCTGCCGCCTGCTCGCTTGCCTCGGCGCCGCCGGCCTTAAACGCCTTGTTGACGACCTCGGTGGCAGTCGCCACTTCCTGCTCGCTTTTGGCAACGCCTGTGGTAGCGCGCAGGAGCTTTGCATAGAGGTCGACGGTTTCCGTCAGCCCAGAGCGCGTGTCCGTCGCTATCTTGTTGAGGTCATCAAGCGAGCGCGCCGACCGTCCGCTGACCACAGAGGAAGCGGCAATCTTGTTGCCTGCCTCGGTCCAGGCGTCGGCATAGTCTTTGATTTTGTCGACCGCAAAGGCACCAGCAAAACCTGCCGCGCCAGCCTTCAGGTCGTTTATGCCACCAACCGAGAAGCCGCCGAATTTGATGCCCTCGGATAATTTCTTATTCGTCTCGGCAAACTTCTTCTGAATATCGCCGAGTTGTTTTTTTGCAATCTGGTTGGATTTGTTGAGGGCATTGTTGAACTGGGTGGTGCGCGCCTCGAGCGAGACGATAAGGCGCTCCAGGTCAGACGCCATGGGCGCCCCATACGGCATGCGGCTGCGATCCGGCCGCGGCTGGTTGGTTGGTCATCGGAGATTCCTGTGAAAAGACCGGCTTTCCGATTTATCGGAGATGTTCGGCAAAGGTGCAGTTGGGCTATTATTGTTTTTTTCGCGAGCCAATCAATGTCGATATATGATGCTTACTTGACCCCGCCATCTCTGGACATCGGCGACGATTTGAATCCAGAGGGATCGGTGCTCTTCTATCAGCTGTCAAATCTCTCTTCGTGCGCCATGCTGTTTGGGGCTGCGGTCCAACTTTTTGACTATGCGAATGGTGAGTCGGATAAGGAAACGGCCGAGGGCTTAGATGCGGCAAGCCATCCCGCAGAAGACGGTGAAAGGCGAATTGCTAAGATTCGCGCTTATATGAACAGACGAAAATCCTCAGCACCATATGTTCTGTGGGCGGGTATAGCCGCTCGAGATGGGGGGATGACGCTCTTTCACACTCTTCGCTCAATGCAATCGGTAAAAACGACTTTAGACCGATCAAAGGCGATAAGAGACAAAACAAAAGTTGAGATGAAAACCATTGAAAAGTCGCTCTCGTTGTTCAGGGAAAAATTTCCTGATATTACTGAAGTTCGCAATGCTATCGCGCACAACGCGGATATTTTGAAGAACCCTGAGAAGAATGCCTTTACTGGCGGCTACGAAAGCGATGCGATATCTATCGGCGAGGAATCGAGTGGGTTTTTTATGGGTAACTTGGAAGGCAATAAATTTACCACCACTGGATATGATGGTAAGCTCTTAAAGTACGAAATAAGCGCTGATTCACTTATAGGGCTGCTAGAGATAATTAAGGTTCATTTTTCTGCCTTTCCAGATAGGTATGCAAAAGACTGGCGGCCTTCTTGAAGTCAAAAAGGCCATCTAGAGTAACGCCATCTATCAGATCGCCATCGTGATATTCGGCAATCAATGGATCACCTTCGATGATGGCGGTGCTCCCGCTTGAGGCAAGCGCGTCATAAATAGCTTGCGCCAGCCTATTGATCGGATCGTCTGATATTGTCATTGAGAATTCCTCTAACTAGATCCCACGCAACCGCATGGCCGCCTTCGGCGCGCCGTACCGCATCGTTGACGGCTGGCGTGGTGGAGCGAGCTATCGAAGTCGCCGGCGCCTTGCGCCAGGCGGCCCAAAAAGCTCCTCCGCCCAGTAAGGATGATCAGGTGGATGGTAGCCTCGATAGAAATCATCCAAATAAGCGATGACTTCGTTGCCGATCCGGCGCCATGTCTCCTCCGCGAGCTTCCGCGGCGGAGCTTCCATATGGGCCAAACTAAGCCCAGCGCCCTCAAGATGGTCAAAGTAGTCATGGCCACTTTGAAAGTACATTGCCCAGGCCTTTACCTCGTCAGGGCGCGCCTTGTTAATGCGACGTCTAACCGGCATCAGCGCCTCCTACCATAGTCCGCTGTTCTAGCCATTCGCGGCGTCTCCGGGGCATCGACACCGTCTAGCGCTAGCTCGCGCAGCAGCCTAGCGAAGCTAATCCTGGCGTTCTGGAGAATTCCAACCTCAGGCCGCTCTTTTGGCTGGCCGAAGCGGTCAGTGAATGTCTGGCCGTCGCGGTCGAGCACTTCACGGGCAATCTGGGATTGATCCCACGCCTCGGCCGCCAGCTGCAATAGGCGTAGGTGATGGCCCTCAAGGTCGAAATCGGCCACAACGGCCCGCCACCATTTCTGCGTCGGCGGCCGCAGATGCGCCGGCGGTTTTGGCGAATTTGCCATAGGTTTTTCACCTGCTTTTTTGGGGTCACCGACTCAAAAGTCGTTGCGAAGCAAGGCTTGCTGGTCGGCGGATTATTTTTTCAACCGGGGCACGCTCGCTCTGCGCGTTTGTGCAAACGCCGGTCCTAGCGATCGATATCGCCAGGGATGCAAGCACCCCCCGACCCCGTTCGGCTTGCGCATTTCAATAGACTCCTAAAGGTCACACTGATTTGATGTCAGCGTGGCCTTGTGGGAGGGAATCGTGGGGGAGCTACTCGACCGAGGATTCCAGCGGCAATTGCTGTCGGAGTTGCAAGACCTTTACCCGCAATCCGCCGATGTCAATAGAAGCTGGGGCCAGCAGCACGACAACCGGCTCTTAGTCAATCTGGAGTATCTGCGTGAGCATGGACTGGTAGAGTTCACTTGGACCAGATTTCTGTCCGGTGACATTCATATGCACACGGCAAAAATAACTGCGGCAGGAATGGATTTCATTGCAGCAGACGGTGGTCTTGGAGCCATTCTTGGTGTCGTCACAGTGAAGCTTCATGACGACACCATTCGCCAACTGTTGATTAGCAAGATCGAGAAATCTGACGGAGACCAGTCGGTCAAAGACCAGATGATAGCAAAGGTGAAGGCCCTGCCCTCTGATGCTCTTGGATCGGTAGCGATGGCGGGTTTGGGTGCCGCCTTAGATCAGACGCCACATCTGTTTACATTGCTTCGCACTGTCATAGGTGTTTAGGCTACTCAGTGCTCTGCCACTACCCAGTTGAATCTAGCCCCAGGCGTCATGGCAGCTTGGACTGTAACCAGGCAGGTATTGTCGAAGGCTGGCGCTCCGGGCCAAGCCCGCTTCTCAACCAGCTTACGTGTCTTAGGTTTTTGGAGCCACTATTTGGCACCTCCTTAAAGGTTGTTCACAGAGCCGACAGCGCCACGCCCATTGTTCGCAGACAATAAGACATTGAAAAACAATGGGTTTCCGCGAGGATCCTCAGATGCGGTCCCGGTCCACATTTTTTCTGAAGAAACTGCTTGTGAAACCAACCGTCTCGCGCGCCATAATTAGAAATCGGCACGAAACGATTCTCGATTTGAGATTTTCAAATGGAGAATTGTATGCGGCGACCTCTCCCCAAAAAGCGAAAATGGTGGCACCTCTCACGAGACGAGGCGTTCAAGATCATGCAGATGTTGCTGACGGTGCTAGGCCTGCTGTTGCATTGGTGAGGCCGTCTTTGCCCATCGCGCTGCGTCCATAAGTGCTTTGCGCCCTCGCCTATCCGCATAGCCGCCGTGCGCGCCCAACGCCTCACCCACGCCGGCGACGGTGGCCCGAGCGAGAATGGCCTCGATTACGATATCGACCTCTGCCGGCAGGACAGCAGCGTCCGGCTCTTCGACACGCCTAACGTCGCCGCGGCTGGTGTGCGGCCTCGGTCGGCCAAGTCCGCCCTGCGCACCAAGAAAGAAGGCACCGTAGGCAATCACTGGGGGACCGAAGCCGAAACGGCAATCATCATGAAGCGGATAGTCAACGGTCTGTGCTTTGATCGTTACTCCGCAGGATTCTCCGTCCCACCCTTTCAACGCGCGGGCGACGGGTCCGGCATCACCCAAGCGTGGCCGGACCGCGGGCAACTCCAGGTACGCTTCAAGATTTCGGGGAGCGGCATTCTTGCCCCGTGCCTTGCCGTCCTTTCGCCGATCAAGCCTCAAGCCGTCTTCTGCATGATTGTCATTTGCGGCCTGCGGCAAGCGCTGGCGGGCCACCAGCCACAGACAAGCCGCCCCAAGCGCATCGTGTTTGGCGAGCCAACTCCAGGCCGGCCGAGTGCCGCGAAAGCGCACAGGTGGCTCGGGCGGCTTGTTGTCATTGTCGGCGGCCAGGATCCGATCTGCTGCCTGTTCTAGCAGTTTGCATCGTGCGGCGGCGTTCATGCTGCCTCCGGTTCGTACACTAGATCGAGAATCTCCTGCGGCGCACGGCGAAATCTTCCATCGGGAAGCAATGTGAACCTGTGAAAGTCGAGGCAGTCAGTCGATTCCACTTCATCGCGTCCGCACGCTTGCGCCAAACGCTGCAATCGCTCCTGGCCTTCGTCTTGTTTCTTGCTGCTGTTGGATTCTATGACAATCTCAAGGATGCCAGACGGCGCGCCCTCGATTACGCCATCGGTCGTTCCGGGCTCGATGAGGTGAAACACTATAACTTTATCGCCCGCGACGTTCTCCGTCATCTCGGCGCGCTCAATCTCGACGTGCCTCGCCGCGGCCTTTGCTGCAGGCGTCGTGCGGTTGTCGTTGGCGGGTGGCGGCTGCCGTATAACCTTGCGGTCGGCTTCGTCGTAACGCTCCTCGGCAAGCCACTTCTCGAGCGGCATTCGCCTCTTGCCCGGCTTCGCGCTGGCTGCCCAAGCCGCAGCCCGCTCAGCGATACGGTCAACATCGGGATCAGCGATAGCGGCAAAGGCCGCCTTACTGGCTTGCCGGCTGCCGTATTTGCCGTAGGCAGCCCACACGCGCTCGAAACCCGCCGTAGCCGCCCCGGTGGCCCCGATAGGGCCAGCCGGGTGCGGCGCCCCAGCGGCGGATACATCAGTACCCTTACCCGTCTCCGGGTCTTTCGTACCCGGGTCGGGTAAGAGAGTCTTCGTCCCGATAGAGTGGGACGCATCACTGCTTAGTGTTCCGGTAGAGCGGGACACCTCTGTCCCGGTAGAATGGGACGCTAAGGGATTATCATTAGCGTCCCGGTAAGGTGGGACGCTAATCGGTGATGGGGTTGGTAATGTTCCCTGGGTTGCCAGTTCAAGCACATTTAGCACCGGCACGTAGCGCGAAGCGCCGCGGCCTTTGCCGACGAATGTACGGACTAGCCAACCTGTCTCAATCAACAAAATGATCGCACGCTGAACAGCCGACCGCGAAAGATTGCGCGCACCGTCTGGCGCACGTCCACGCATCGTGGCTACGATATGCCTAACGGAGGCAAGAGCGTCACCGTATGTGTGCATGTACCAGCCGATAAGAAAGCGATAGACGGTGCGGGCGGGCTCAGTAAGGCGCTCATCGTAATCAATCAACTGGGACATGCGGAACTGGGCCACTGGACCGTGAGCTTCGCCTACTTCGTGGGTCCAATATGCTCGGGTGGATCCGGTTTCTTCAGGTAGCGTTTTCAACACAGGCGACGGCCTCTCTAGCAAGTTCATCTGCAACGGCTGGCGGGAAGGTAACTGCGGCACCACCAAAGTGCTGCGGCCCGTAAACGCGCCACCCATTGCCCGCTCGCGTCAGTTTCAAATCATAGAGGCGCACGCCGTTTTCTAGCTCGGCGTCGAAGCGAGCACGCACGTTGCCGGCAGCTAGTTGGGGTCGAATTGCGAGGATTCTCATCCTATCTCCCTCCGGCAATGCTTGCCGACGGTGGGTTGGCGCCTGGTCAACGTGTGAAAATGTTGCCAAGAAAGTCGTCGACCGCGGTAAGCGTCATCAAAGCGCGCGTCGTCAGGGCGCTCGCGCGCCCTGCCGTAATGATTTTCCATTTTCATCAGTCCTGGTGGGTGGTAGGGCTTCTTGGCGCCAGTAAGATCGCCAGCGTCTTTCAGGCTGCTCGGGCTGCGATGCGGTCAGCAATCCAGGTGCGCACCTCAGACGCCACGAAAGCAATCCTCTTTTCACCGAGCGGCACAGCGCGCGGGAAGCGCCCTTCCCGACGGTATCGATTCAACATAGACCGTGACAAGGATGTCAGGCGGGCCGCGTCATTCAAAGAAAGTAGCTGGTGGTTGTCGTTCATAATTCCTCCGTGCGCTCGGAAGATCCGGTCGCTATTAGACTCTGATCGTGAATGGTCTGATCTGGAGGTTTCGTCACGCTACGCGCGGCGCCGTCTCGTGGCGCTACGACCGGTTCACCGGCGGTTTGAGGCGGAAAACACCGCAGTCACATGTCGAGTCGACATTGACAATAGTACCAACAAAGTTAGCACATTTTTTCTAAAAAGTCAAGCCAATCTCGCGAATTTTCAATGTGTCAAGTTATTTCTTTTATGTGCGACAGTACGCCACAGTAAGCCGCCCAGTCGTCCGCGAGCCGATGCCTCTTCTCTAGTGCATCACCACGCGCATAAGCTCGCTCAACCGCATCACCCACAGCATGGGCCAAAGCCATCTCGGCCAGCTCGCGCGGATGATCGGACGCCTCCGTTGCCCAGTCCTTGAACGCTGACCGCATGCCGTGAGGCGTAGCAATCTTCGGCTTGCCGTCTTCGCCAAGTTGCTTCGGGTCCACCCAGCCCTCGCGACCAGCCTTCCGTTCCGCAGCATCCATCCGCTTGATGACCGCGGCTAGCGTCATGTCGGAAAGCTCACCTCCGCGCACCGCAGGGAATACGAGGTCGTTGTCTTCAAAACGCCGCGTGGCCTTCAGCAGAGCCACTGCGGCAAGAGACAGTGCTACCCGGTGTTCCTTGCCCGACTTCATTCTCCTAGCCGGGATCACCCACATCCTTCCGACAAGGTCAATCTCCGACCATCTTGCGCCCCTGACCTCGCCGCTACGGGCGGCTGTGATGGTCGTGAACTCCAACGCCCTAGCGCCCGCGCCTTCGACTGCTCGCAGTTTCGTCATAAACGCCGGCAACCGCCTCCACGGGAGCGCCGGATGGTTGCTGCTGTTGGCGATGGCATCGGGCTTGTGCAGGACGTGCTCGAGATTGCCCTTCCAGGCGGCCGGATTCGTGCCACTGCGCAACCCCTCTACCGTCGCAGCATCAAGCACACGCTCAATGCGCTCTCGCAGCTTTTCAGCGGTCTCCTGCTTTTCACCCCACAGCGGCCGAACGACGGAAAGCACGTCCTGCACATCGATGCCAGCAATCGCCTTAGGGCGCAGCGGCGCCGCGTGATTGTTTAGAGTGTTGCGCCACCCTGCTTCCGTCTTAGCACCGCGCCAGCGTCCGGCTTTCACGGCCGCGTCAATGTAATCGTCCGAATACTCGCCGAATGTCCTCAAGGCGCTTTTGGCCTTCGCCACCTCGATAGCCTGGATTCGCCGGTTGGCGACAGGATCTGTCCCTTGGCGCAGTAGACTCCGGGCCTCCTCGGCCTTCTGGCGTGCTTCGGCAAGCCCCACGGTATGTAACGGCCCCAGCCCCATCTCGCGCCGCTTGCCACCAAACCTGTAGTCCAAAATCCAGTATCTCGCCTTTCCTTTCGTAACCAGCCACAACCCACCGCCGTCGCGCAGCTTCTTCGCTTTGCTAACCTCGATTTTCTTGACCGTTAGAACGTTCCGTGCATGGCTCCCCAAATCGCCGTTCCCCGCTTTTTCCCCGCTATTGGGTCGGTGGCTAGCAGTATACGACATGGACAGCATGGGCAACCGATTTGCATAATTTCAACGTGTTACACGTGCGTACGTGTGCGCTATGGTCACCAATGGTTACCAAAATGGCTCCGGCCCGGGGAGCCAACTAACCTCAAGCACTGAACCGAAAGCCGAACGGCCGCTTTGCTGGCTGGATTCGTCATGGCCAACGCCGGACGAGATCGTCCGCAAAATCGCTTAGGCAGGAGCCTAGGACGAGCTCCTGGTGCCGTAGGTGACACACGCCAGAGAATGTATCGTTCTACACAATTCCCAATTGGTGGACTCGCCCGAAATATCGGCAGTTAATTCCCCATCAGCACAAAAAGGGACGGAGGGCCTCGAACATCGGGAGGAACGACATTGCCTGCACAAAAAGAGGACTATCGGACCAATAGAGCCGACTATGTGATTGCCGCGATGCAAGGCCGGGCGACTGCTGACAGCGGTCGCAATGAGAAGCTGAAGACACTTTGGCTGAGAGACAGACGATCCGCCAGATTGGCCGCGAATCCGTGTGAAAGTTTGCCAGGACCAAGAAGGCCGACCCGCCCCGTCAGGTAATCTTGCGCGCGGCTCGAAAAAGGCCCGCGGTCAAAGGCGATGACAGCGGGCCAAAGGAGAGCGCCATAAGAACTGCCTGCCTCAGGCGGGTACGCCTTCATGGATGGCTTTCCTGATCTCGGAGCGGAACTCCGGCGTATCGTGCTCCCCATGAACAGACACCGCGTGTTGTACCGCTGCCTCAATCAGCTCGTCCTCGCGATCTGCCGAGATCGCGACCGTGCACTTCATTTCACTCGGGAATTCTCGGCAGTCTATGTATTTGCGTGCCATCGGTTCCTCCCTGGAAATCCTGCCGTTTCAGGCAACGAAACAGGATACTCCTGCCGGCTGACTTCGGAAAGCCTCTGACAAGCCGACACGGCAGGCCGCCAGCACCCGCGCTCTTGCAGATCGCGTCCACCACTAAAACGTCCGGCGTCTTCCCGGCCCACGACGCGCGCCCCAGTGCGCTGTGCTCGGCCGCAAGGGCGGTATCGCTTGCCGAGAGCTTCCGCGATCACACCATGTCGCGCTGGCGAACATTAGCTATCATGCAGGTGAAGATATTCTCGCGGGCCGGCGCCGGGTTTAACCCCAACCAGGCAGCGGCGCCGTTCACTTGGTGGCAACCTGAAAATGAAGGGCTCGTTCCCGTTTGGGCGAGCCCTTATTCTTTCCGGTGGAAGCCGGCATGATGTCTCAATTCGAGACCAAAATCATGGCCCGGATTTTGCACCGTAGAGATTGCCGGTGTTCCTCCCACTGGTCCTGATCGCGGGGATCGGGCAGAACTTTCGCCGGGCTTGAGGATTGGGGACAATCTTCGCCCGGCGAGTTTTCTTTTCAATCCAGCAGATCATCTCTCTCAGCGTCGGCGCTATCAGTGCGGCAACGCGTTCACCTTTCCTTTGCAGCCCGCCTCGGTTCCTGAACCCGAGAGCGCCGGGCTTCGATCGATAGCCTTCATAGCAAATTTGTGCAGGTCGGGCGGCCTGAAGGTCCGCGACTTGCAACTGCCAAATGTCGCAGTCCAGAACGTTCGGTGGTCTTAGGTCGTCCGACGCAAAGGTCTGCCAGACCCCCTTGCTAAAGTCCCAAATATAAGAATATCCTAAAATTGCGAGGAATGTCAGCGGCACAGGGGCAAGGGGGTGGCTGCGATGTTTCGGGGGATTCGTGCGTTTTGGAAGGATCAACGCGGCGTGGCGATGATCCTGGTCGCGATCATGTTGCCGGTCCTCATCGGCTTCGCGGTGCTAGCCATAGACATGAGCCGGGCCACCTCTTTGCACAACGACCTGCAAAAGGGAGCCGACGCCATGGCTTTGGCGTCGGCGGCCGAGCTGGACGGAAGGTCTGACAGCATTACGCGCGCCGACCGTGCGTTGGCGGCCCTTCTGTCAAACAAGTATCAGTTTGCCAGCGGTTCTGATGTCCCCACGGTGCTTGCCAGAGCTGGCGTGACGCGTCGCTACCTGCGCTCGCTCCCGCCATCCGACGACACAGCGATCCGAGTGCAGGACGTCATCACTGATGAGGTGAACGACTCGAAGAACGCGCAACTGGTGGAGGTCACCGTCACTCCGGTAGGCTTCGACGCGATCTTTCCCGTCTTCGGCAGTTCCACCAGCGATTCCTTCACCATAGGCGCGGTCGCCGTTGCCGGCTTCAAGCAGTCAATCTGCGAGACTGTCCCGATCTTCATGTGCAACCCATTCGAGACGACAACCCCAGCTACCAGCAAGACCATTCAACAGGCCTTTGCTGCCGGCGACACCTACAGCCGTGAATTTCGCATTCTCAAGGTCGATTCCAATCCAGGCCCTGGGAACTTTGGATTGATCGATAACAACTTGACTTCGCTGAGGGATGCTATCGCCACTGGAACGGCCGGGACATGCTACAGCCGTGACGCTCTCACAACCAAGACCGGTGTCACGCTCGGGCAAGTGAACGCCGGCTTGAACGTGCGGTTCGATATCTACAGCCAGTCCTTGAAGAAGCAGGACAGAAATTGGCAGTACCGGCCAGCGACCAATGTTCGCAAGGGCGCAAGCAAAACCAGTAACTGCAACAAATACGACGTCGCCACGGACGGATCCGCGCTGCCTCTTCCATCGGGAACCAATTACGATTCCTCCAAGGGCATGACCGACAAGATCACCTCGCAAAGCTTCTGGAATACCTACTGGGCCACCAACCACAAAAACGCGGCCTACCCTAACGTCCCCGCGGCGAGCCATCCGTTGCGGACAACCACGTTGCCGGCATCTCGATATGACGTCTACAAGTACGAGATTTCGCACGGCCTGGTCGGGGACAAATCCAAGGGGCCTTCTAACGAAGTTGGAACCCCCTCTTGCTTCAAGGGTGACACGCCGACCGGGGACCCTGACCGGCGCCTGCTGAATATGGCGATCGTGAATTGCCTTTCTGACGCCACGAAAATCAATGGCCATACGCAACTCCGGCCGGACGGATACGCCAGCGTTTTCCTCATCAGTCCGATCCAGAAGCAGAACAAGAACGATGATGACGAGTCGTCGACCGGAGCCGAGAAACCGATCAGCTTGGAGATTGTGGACGTCGACGGACCGTTCGGAAACGGCACACTCGACAAGGCGCTGCGGAACGAAGCGCAGCTTTACCGGTAAGCAAACGAAAGGCCCGCTGGCCGCCAGGTGGCGCTCTTAAGCTTCCATTTCCTTTCGAGCGGTAGGTTCGGCGCGGAACATTTCGGGAGTTGTCCGATCCGTGTCAGTGCATGCCTTCCCAATCAGCCGAGAACTTCCCGCCATTCGAATCGTGGCCAGCGCAATTGCTCGGCTTCCCAGCGACGAGGCGGCTAAGCTCT
Source organism: Mesorhizobium sp. GbtcB19 (assembly GCF_019091085.1). Lineage (GTDB taxonomy): Bacteria > Pseudomonadota > Alphaproteobacteria > Rhizobiales > Rhizobiaceae > Mesorhizobium. The sequence continues at coordinate 255,088 of NZ_JAGXJY010000001.1, forward strand.
GGAGGGAAACTGCTACGCATCTGCTTTCCGTCGCGATCGAACGCGGCCAGAATATCAATGATGCGCGGGCCGAAGTCCGTCGCTTCTTCGACGCGGTTCAGTCGGCTCTGCACAGCAAGCCATCCGTCCAGCCGGTATCCTGAGAAAGCCTCGCTGCCGGTCCCGCTTTAGAAAATACGGTGACAGTGCACTTTTTCTTGTTGCGGCCCGCCCTTTTCCGGGTTCCAGGAACTCACCGTCGAGCGCATGGCTGTCAGGAAAATACGGTGACAGTGCACTTTTTCTTGTTGCGGCCCGCCCTTTTTCCGGGTTCCAGGAACTCACCGTCGAGCGCATGGCTGTCAGGCGTGAAGAAACAATTGTGCTCGCCAGTAGCCTCGCAACGTCAAAATGGCAAACACACTGGAGCGAAGGTCTTGGGGACTACGGTGACGGTGCCCTTTCCTTTTCGGCCAGCCGCGGGCTCCTGAAATCCAGGAGCGATGGGCTTTGACCAATAGCCTTCATAGCAAATTTGCGCACTGTCACCGTAAATCCCCCCAAGCCCCTATCCACTCCGCAATCGCTGGCGCGGGCCAACGGGAGGACGGCCCTTCACTCCGTTGAACCGCCCCCCCATTCGGGCGGCGCCGCTGCTGTACGCTGGGCTTTCCGCACACTGTCATTGCAGCCTCGGCTCTGATACGAGCCGAAGGCGCACATGGGGGCTCTACATGGATGAGAAGAACTATCGTCAACTTGCGGTTCGGATCGCTGAACAGGCAACGCCGGCCCAAAGCGACGCGCTCAAGGCTTGGGCACTCAAGCTTCTCGACATTCGGAACTCGGACCTGCCTGTCCGCCAAAAGGCGAAGAAGGCAATAGCCGCAACGGTCTCAAGCAAGGTCATCTGGCCGCTGGTGAAGATCGTAGCATCACAGACCAAAAGCGTTGGCTGGGACAATCGCTCCGTCGCCCAGCGATTGGGCCTTGGTGCTGCCGCTGTTGGCGTTGCAGTGTTCGGCGGCCAAAGCGCGGGCATTGCTGCCCTTGGTGGGGCCGTTGGTGTGCCATTGTGGGTGGTGCTTGGCGCAGGTTCGATGTTCGTACGCTACCTTTACGAAGAACTCGCCCTTCGCTCGAAGGACAACGGCGGAGCGTCCTACTCCGTCGTAGATGCCGAGAAGATTGACGACGACAAAGCCTAGCCCTTGTCCAACGCCAACGTTCGTTGTGCATGGCAAATGGCGTCCCCGGCCGGTCCGGAGGCGTTCGGGGCTACCCAATGTCCCACACCAGCGCCCCCCTCGAAGCCGCTACCGGAGACACGAATTACGGTGACAGCGCACCTTTTCCTTTTGCGGCCAGCCTCGGATTGCTGAATCCAGGAGCGCTGGCCTTGATCATTAGCCACCGCAATTCGCCAGTCTGCGACCGGCGTCGCGATTGCTCGCCAGTTGAAGGCAAACCAGGGAGAACGACGTTAGGCCCAACGGAATGGGCATTCAGTCCAAATTGCTGGCTTTCACGACGCCCAATAACCTCGCGAAGGGGAAAGGCAGGGGTACATGGCGGGAAAACGGGCGATTGCTGTCAAAGACTGGTCATGCGCCATGAGCGACGAGATCGGCCGCGTGGTCTTGGCCATAAACTCCACCGAAGGTGAAACGACCTACGTTCTCATGACAGTCTTTCAGGCGGCAAAAATGGCCCAGGAACTGCGGTCGCCGAAACTGGTCCCCCGATACGATATGTAGCCCTATGCGGCCTGCTTCGTGTTCCTGAATCCAAAGGCGCTGGGCTTTGACCAACAGCCGTCATGGCTGATTTGTGCACTGTCACCGTAGTTCCCGATCGTACGCGGTTGTCAGGCTGCGCCGCCATATATTAGCAATAGCTTGTATTTGTTGACCCGCAGGCAGATAATATCGGTCGGGCATCTGAGGGACTGTCCGATGCGTTGGCCCCTGTTCGTCATCGCGCTCATTATTGGCTTCATTCTGTGGGACCGCTTCGAGAACGACGGCACCTATACCGCCGAAGTCGAGCGAAGTTTCCGGGACGCATCGTTGGACATGCCGGGAGGCGGAGGGTGGAAGCCTCCAACCATCACCGTCAACCGCGATGCATTCAAACCCTGATAAACCCTGAACGCCTCGCAGGGTGGGTTGAATCTCGATAACCCCGATAGCAAAGAGAGCCGGCTGGCCCGGCTAATCGACGGGAGCCCACGCGCCGCTGCCCTCTGCCCACCCCGCATGGGCCAAATTCGCCTACCCATTGTGCCGGCGAATTTTGCTTTGCGGCTCGGCCACCCTGCCTTAGCCTCGCTCCTCGCAACACCTTGCCGACAAGCCGATCGCCGGACCATGCCGTGCCCCTGAAAGCCACCGCCCATATCGAGGCCATGTCCGCTTTTGCGCTGGCGAATTTCGGTGGCTATGACCGGCCGACGCTGGCCCAGAACGAGAGCGCCTTCCCGCCCAGCCCGCGCGCCGTCGAAGCCGGCCGCGACGCCGTGGCGCGCAGCCATCTTTATCCGGACCCGGACTGGACCTTGCTGCGCGATGCGATCGCCGAGGTGTACGGGGTCGAACGTGACCTGATCCTGTGCGGCGCGGGCTCGATGGAGCTGATCGCCTGCACTATCGCGGCCTTCGCCGGTCCTGGCGCGGAGGTGCTGGGCACGGACTATGCCTATAATTTTGCCGCTTCGGCGGCGGCGCGTGTCGGGGCCGCCTATGTCAAGGCGTCAGAGCGCGACTATGCGGTGTCGATCGATGCCATTCTGGCAGCGGTGACGCCGGCGACGCGCATCGTCTTCGTCTGCAATCCGGGCAACCCGACCGGCACACGCATCCCCAACGCCGAATTGCTGCGCCTGCGCGCGGCGCTTCCCGGCGACGTTCTGCTGCTGATCGATCAGGCCTATGGCGAATTCGACGATCAGGATCCGCACGCCATCTTTGCGCTGGCCGGGCGCGGCGACACCGTCGTCCTGCGCACCTTGTCCAAGGCCTACGGACTGGCCGGCGCGCGCATCGGCTGGGGGCTGTTTCCACCCCAGATCGCCGCCGAAGTGCGCAAGATGCAGAATTCCAACCAGGTCTCCACCGTCAGCCTCGCCATGGCCGTCGCGGTCGTCGAGGACCAGGCCTATATGCGCGCCATCGTGGCGCGCACCGCCGATAGTCGCGGCCGCTTCGCGCAAGGCTTGCGGGCGGCCGGTTACGAGGTGCCTGAAAGCCGGACGAATTTCGTGCTGGTCCGCTTTGCCGACGTAGCAGCAGCGGCGGCCGCCGACACCGCTCTTCGCGGCGCCGAGATCATCGTGCGCGGCCTCGCCGGTTACGGCCTGACCGACTGCCTGCGCATAACCGTCGGGCCGCAGGACGTCATGGACCGCGCGCTGCGCGTCCTGACCGCCATGCGCGGCCGGCAATCCTGGTAGCGGCTTCATCCGAGGGGATTTCATGACGTCAGACGCGCCGTATCTGCCCGCCCGCGATTTCATCGGCTATGGCGAGCGGCCGCCGGCGGCTGAGTGGCCGGGCGGCGCGAAACTGGCGCTCAACATCGTCGTCAACTACGAGGAGGGCGCGGAATACTCGATCGGCGAAGGCGACGGCGTTTCCGAGGCGATCCTGTCCGACCTTGCCGTGTCGCCGGCCGTGCCCGGCCTGCGCAACCGCAACATGGAATCGCTCTACGAATACGGCTCGCGCGTCGGCGTCTGGCGGCTGATCTCGCTGTTCCAGGACAAGGGCGTCATCCCGACCTTCTATGTCGTCGGCCGCGCGCTGGAGCTCAACCCGACCGCCGGCAAGGCGATCGCGACGCTTGGCAGCGACATCGTCTGCCATGGCTGGCGCTGGATCGACTACGCGCCGCTCAGCGAAGAGGAAGAGCGCCAGCATATCGCCATGACGGTGGATACTGTGCGCAAGATCACCGGCATCGACCCGGTTGGCTGGTACACCGGCCGGCCGAGCCTCAACACCAGAAGGCTGGTCGCCGAGCATGGCGGCTTCCTGTTCGACTGCGACGACTACAATGACGACCTGCCCTATTTCGTCGAAGTCGGCGCCAAGCGCCATCTGGTCGTCCCGCACTCTTTCGACAACAACGACAGCCGCTTTTCGCGCGGCTCAGGCCTCGAGACCGGGAGCCAGTTCTTCGAATATGTCAGCGACGGCGTCGACTGGCTGCTGAAGGAAGGCCAGACGGCACCGCGCATGATGACGGTGTCGCTGCATTGCCGGCTGGCGGCGCGCCCCGGCCGCATGATCGGGCTGGAGCGTTTCCTCGATAAGGTCACGTCCCATCCCGACATCTGGGTCTGTCGGCGCTCCGACCTCGCCCGGCATTGGCTCAGCCGGTTCGGCGGCTAGAGCAATTCCAGGAAAGGTGCGAAGCGGTTTTCCGTCCGGGATTGCGTCAAAAACAGCGGAGCCACCGAACCGTTACCGGCGAAGCCCCTACTTGTTCGGCACCTCGTACACCTTGCCGTGCCAAGGTGCTGCATCGATCTGGTCGAGCGCCATCACGTAGAGCACCTTCTCATCCGGCCCGAAGGCGAAGTTTGGCATCGATGGCGACGGCACCGAAAGCGTGCGCAAAAGCTTGGCGTCCTTGTCGACGACGATGATCTTGCCCGGCGCATCGAGCGAGCGCGGGCTCTGGCCGATATACATCTCGCCCGCCTTGTCCATCTTGATCCCGTCGGGCCAGATATGCGCCTGGCTCGGGAAGAGATCGTCGAGCCGCAGGAAGACGCGGCGGTTGCTTAAGGTGTGGTCGGACGAGACGTCGAATTCGATGATCCTGTTGTCCTCGGTCTCGACCAGATAGAGGATCTTGCCGTCATTCGACATGGCGAGACCATTGGCATTGTGCAGGTCGCCCGCGACCTTCTTCACGCTGCCGTCCTTGCCGATGTAGTAGGCCGAAGCATCGATCAACGGACCGCCCTTGCCGGAGCCGGTGAAATAGACGCCGCCATCCTTGTCGGGCGCAAAATCGTTCGGTCCGCTGAACGGCTTGCCGTCCGTGTCCTTGTCATAGGCCGGCAGTGTCTTGCCGTCGGCCGAGATGCGGCCGATCGTGTTGTTGTCGTAGCAGGTGACGAGGAACTCGCCGGTCGTCGTCGGCAGGACGGCAGACGGGCCGCAGCCATCCATCTTCCAGAAAATGTCGTTCTTCGTGCCGTCCCACATGTCCACGGAGCCGCGGCCATATTCGACGTAGAAAAGCTTGTCCTGATACCAGATCGGACCTTCGGCGAACCACGCGTCGTCGTTGACCACTTTGACGTCGGCAGCCTGCGCGGCGGACACCATCACCAGGGCAAGCATCGTGCCCAGCAAATGCCGTTTGATCATGCGTTTCCCCTTTAGTTGCTTGAAGTCCCTTTCGAATGCCGGGCCTGCCAATCGCCGGGTGTTCGCCGCTTACGACCGCAGTCGCTTGCCGCCCGGGTCGAAGGGCGGATGCGGAAGCAACACCGCGTCATGCGGCCTGCCCAATATGGCGACGGTCACCTTGTCCCCGGCCTTGGCGGTTCCGGCCTTGACGTAGCCCATGGCCAGCGACTGCTCGACGAAATAGCCATAGGCGCCTGACGAGACCTGGCCGATCGGCGTGCCGTCCGGCAGGAAGATCGGCTCGCCGCCGGTGGCGTCGGCATCCTTCGCCGATACGGAAAGCATGATCAGTTGATCCCGCGCCGGCTTGTCGGCGACGGCGAGATAGGCATCGCGGTTGAGGAATTCCTTGTCCGTCTTGATCAGGCGATCGAGCTGCACCTCCTGCGGCCAGTATTCCGGCGAGTACTCGCGGCTCCAGCTGCCGTAGCCCTTTTCGACGCGCAGCGACATCAGCGCGCGCGATCCGACCGGTCCGGCGCCGACTTCCGCGCCTGCCTTGAGCAGCGCGCTGTAGAGCTCGACCTGGTTGCCGGCCTTGCAGTGCAACTCCCAGCCGAGATCGCCGGTGAAGGAGACCCTGAGCGCCACCACATCGACGCCGGCGACCGTGATCTGGCGCGAGCGCATGAACGGGAAGGCTTCGTTCGACAGATCGTCATTGGTCAGCCGCTGCAAGAGCTCGCGCGATTTCGGCCCGGCGACATTGAAACCGCCAAGCTCCTCGGTGCGCGAGCGGAAAGTGGTGCCCTCGGGCAGCGGCACCGATTTGAAGAAGCGCTGATGGTAGCGCTCGGCCATGCCCGAGCCGACCACCATGAACTCGTCCTCCGCCAGCCTGGTGACGGTGAAATCGCCGGCGATGCCGCCGCGCTTGCCGATCAGCGGCGTGAGGCAAGAGTTGCCGACCTTGGTCGGCATGCGGTTGGCGAAGAGCTCGTTCAGCCAGGCTTCCGCGCCCGGGCCCTTCACCTCGTATTTGGCGAAATTGGAGATGTCGATGATGCCGGCATGCTCGCGCAGCATGCGCGCCTCGCGGCCGACCGGCCCCCACCAGTTCTGGCGGGTGAAGCCGATCGTCTCCTCGCGCGGCTCGCCTTCGGCCGCGAACCACAGCGGATGCTCCCAGCCGAAATTGAGACCGAAGACGGCGCCCATCTCTTTCTGCATTTCATAGGCCGGCCGGGTCCGCACCGGGCGGCCGGCGGCGCGTTCCTCGTTCGGGAAATGGATCTTGAAGCGGTGGCTGTACTGATCCTGCACGCGGGCCTTGGTGAAGGCCTTGCCGGCCCAGTGGCCGAAGCGCGCCATGTCCCAGCCGAACATGTCGAGCGTCGGCTCGCCTTCGATCATCCATTCGGCGGCGAGCTTGCCCATGCCGCCCGACTGCGAGAAGCCGGGGATGATGCCGTTGCAGCAGAAATAATTGCTGAGCTCCGGCACCGGCCCGAACAGCACGGCACTGTCCGGCGACCAGATCATCGGACCGTTGATCACCTTCTTGACGCCGGCGGTGGCGGCCGCGGGAACGCGCTGGACGGCGCGCATCATGTTCTCCTCGATGCGGTCGAGGTCGTCGGGAAACAGCTCGTGGCCGAAGTCCAGCGGGGTGCCTTCCTCGGCCCAGAACTTCATGTTGCGCTCGTAAGCGCCGATCAGCAGCCCGAGGCCTTCCTGGCGCAGGTAATATTCGCCGTCGCGGTCGGCGACCGACGGCAGACGCCGGCCCATCGAGGCGATTTCCGGAATGGTCTCGGTGACGAAATACTGGTGCTCGGTCGGGATCAGCGGCAGCTGCAGCCCGGCCATGGCGGCGACCTCCCTGCCCCACAGCCCGGCGGCGTTGACCACCCATTGCGTGCGGATGTCGCCCTTCGGCGTGCGCACGATCCAGCTGCCGTCGGCTTGCGCCTCGGTCGCGGTAACCGGCGTGAAGCGATGGATTTCCGCACCGCGCTGCCGCGCGCCGGCGGCGTAGGCCGCCGTCACGCCTGAGGGATCGACGTTGCCGCCCTCTGGCTCATACATGATGCAGCGTATGCCGTCGAAATCGACCAGCGGATGCAGCCGCTCCGCCTCGTCGCGGCCGACTTCATAGAAGTTCATCTTGTAGCGCCGCGCCTTGGCTTCCTGCAGCCGCAGCTGATGCTCGCGCGCCTCGGTCTGGGCAAGGTAGAGCGAGCCCGGCTGGAAGATGCCGCAGCCCTGGCCGGTTTCGGCCTCAAGCTCCTTGTAAAGAGCCATCGTGTAATGCTGCAGCCGGCTGATGTTGGTGGAATCATGCAGGCCGTGGATGTTGGCCGCCGCGTGCCATGTCGAGCCCGAGGTCAGCTCGTTGCGCTCGAGGAGGACGACATCCGTCCAGCCGAACTTGGCGAGATGATAGAGGATCGAGCAGCCGATCAGACCGCCGCCAATGACGACGGCTTGTGCATGAGTACGCATAGTTGAGCTTTCTTCCCTTGGTTCGGCGACTTGTTTGGCGCTCTCTGGCAGCGCTTTGGGATTTCATTTAGCTGACTGATCAAGCGCAGTCGCCGGCTAAGTCAGGGGCACAAAATTGCGCCCCTGACCATTGCTTTGATCTGGCCGGTTCAGGCCTTGTCCAGCCAGACCTTGTCCAGCTGCAGTTCGAAGGTCTGATGCATGCCGAGGTTCTTCACGTAAGGGGCATGGTGGCGGTAGAGCGAGCGCCAGAACGCCTGGACGAGAATGCCGGAGTCCTGCAGGATGAACTCCACCTCCTTCATCATTTCCTTGCGCTTTTCGGGGTCGGCGATGGCCATCGCCGCGTTGAGCTTCTTGTCGAAATCCGGATTGGCGTAGCCAGATTCGTTCCACGCCTCACCGCTGCGATAGGCGATCGCCAGCACCTGCACGCCCAGCGGCCGCATGCCCCAGTCGGTGGTCGACCAGGGATATTTCGTCCAGTCGTTCCAGAACGAGGAACCCGGGATGATGGTGCGCTTGACCTTGAACCCGGCATCGCGCATCTGCGCGGCGACGACGTCGGCCGGGTCCTTCACATAGTCCGCATCGTAGGAGATGAGCTCGAACTCGTGATCCGTCTGGCCGGCCTCGGCCATCAGCGCCTTGGCCTTCGCCAGGTCGCGCGGAACTTTCGGCAGCGCGTAATATTCCGGATGGATCTGACAGACATGGTGGTTTTCGGCGACTTGGCCCAGGCCGCTGTAGCCAAGCTTCAGCACCGTCTCGTTGTCGACCGCCAGCTGGATGGCATTGCGCACCCGCTTGTCGTCATAAGGCTTGTTGGTCACGTTGGTGCGCAGCACGATGGTGCCGGCGGTGACCACCTGCTCCTTGACCAGGCCCATGCTGTCATAGAGATCGACCGTGCCGCCGACCGTCTGATAGTTGCAATCGATCTCGCCGGCCTCGAAGGCGCTGCCGATGGCCGGGTTGGAGGCGTCGGATCCGTAGTCGGTCCAGTCGACGCCGTCGAGATAGGGCTCGCCGCCGAACCAGGTGAAGTCCTTGCGCCGCCGCACCGAGGCCGATTCACCGACCTTGTACGAGATCAGCTCATAGGGGCCGGTGCCGGGCGTCTTCAGCATGTTGGCGCCGTTCTTGTCGAAGTCGCGATGGACGATGACCGCCGGATAGTCGGAAAAGCCCGGGATGATGGTGACGTCCGACTGGTTGCATTTCAGCTTCACCGTATGGTCGTCGACCTTGGTGATGGCGCCTGCGGCGGCCTTCTTGGTGGTCGTGTCGATCAGCGAGCCCATGCGTCCGGCCATCGAATTGCCTTCGGCCGCCTTATCGCACCAGCGTGCGATGTTGTAGACGATGTCGTCGGCGTTGAAGTCGTCGCCGTTCGACCATTTCACGCCCTTGCGCAAATGCAGCGTGTATTCGGTGGCGTCGTCGCTCACCTCCCAGCTCTCGACCAGGTGGCCCTCGAAGGTGAAGTCGGTGGTGTAGCGGATCATATAGTCGTTGCACTGGCGCATGACGTTGGCGATTTCCGACCAGTCCCAGGCGCGCGGATCCTTCATGTCCTTGATGATCATCTGCATCTTCAGGATGCCGCCCTTCTTGCCGGGCAAAGGTGCGGCGGCCTTGGCCGGCTCGATCCCTGCCATCGAATAGGCGAGCGCCGTGGAAGCGCCCATCACGCTGGCCATGGCGAGGAATTCGCGGCGGTCCATCCCGCCTTTTTTGACTTCGACTGCGTAGCTTTCGATGACCGCCGGGACGCGGTCACCGTCGCTCTTGAACATTGTCATCGTTGTTCTCCGGTTCAGGGCTTTTTGCCCGTTGCATTCCCCTTGCGGCACGCATGTTAGGGGCGATGCAAAAATCCCGGAAGGGCTCGATCCTTCACAAACCGCAGAAAACCGGCCTTTGAGACCTAAAAAAACAATGCCATTGGCCCGTCAAATTTTTGAGGCCGAAACCGGTGCTAAGGCCGAGCCGCGTCTTCCCTGGCTCTCGAAAGGATCCATTCCTTGACCGTGCGCGCGATGTTTCCTTTCGAAAGCTGGCTCTCGGTCAGATAGTAATTCCAGGGGCTTGGCGGTCGCACCGGAAACGGCTCGACGAGCAGCCCGCGATCCATGTAGGCGTGTGAGAGCGAACGCTGCGTGGCGACCAGGCCGGCGCCCATGGCGGCGAGCTCGAGCGCGATGTTGGAGGCATTGGTCGACAGGCCCTTGTCGTGCTCCTCCAGATCGACGCCAAGCGCCTCTGCGACCACTTGCCAATATTCCTGGCGGCCGTGAACGAAGATCCAGTCCACCTTGAGCATGTCCTGCGGCGTCTTCAGCGCATGCTCGCCTTCGAGCATGCCGGGCGCGCACAAAAGGACCAGTTCGTCGTTCCACAGCGGAATGGCCGCGGGCGGCCGGTCGTCGAAGCGTCGCGTCGAGATGGTGATGTCGGCGATCTGCTCGCTGATGTCCTCCCAGATCGTGCCGTGCAGCACGATCTCGATCTCCGGATGCTTTTTCCGGAATGCGGCCATGCACCCCGCCAGCCAGTTCTCCGCGAGGCTCATCGGGCAGGAAACCACCACCGTGCGGTTGCGTGAGGAAGCCACGATCGCTTCGGTCGCCTGGTCGATCTGGTCGAGCGCCTGCCGCAGCGTCGGCAGGAACGCCTCCCCCATCTCGGTCAGCTTCAGGCTGCGCGGATAGCGTATGAACAATTGCCGGCCGATATAGTGTTCCAGCGCCCGCACATGTGTGCTGACCGCCGCCTGGGTGTAGCCCAGCTCCTTGGCCGCCGTGGTGAAGCTCAAATGACGGGCCGAGCTCTCGAACGAGCGGATATAATTCAAGGGGGGTGGCGGCTTCATCCCGGTCTCCTGCTTCCACACTCGCCATAGCTATCGCACGAGCAATCGGCCATTGAATTGCAGACGAGCGACATGGCATCAATATTTTTGGCCAAAGCCGCCAAACTAATCGCGTGCCTGCGCGATGAACCCAATTTAATGATGTTGTGAAGAGACAGGGGGAGAGAAGCGCGTGGCTGTGCCGTCATACCGGCGTGAGGGGCCTGTCGTCAGTTCCGATACGTTCGCCCGCCTTGCCGATTTTGTGCTGCGGCGTCCCGCTTCCGTCTTCCCTCAACCGGTGCTGGAACAGGCACGCTACCTTCTGCTCGACACGTTGGGGATCGCAGTCGCGGCCGGGCCGATGGACGCAGGCCGGATCGCGCGCGACGCCGCCGTGCTGCTCTATGGTTCGAGCGATCCGCAATATTCGGCCCGCATGCTGTTCGACGGGCGCCGCGCCAGCATCGCCGGCGCGGCTTACGCTGTCGCCACGCAGACCGACAACCTCGACGGCCATGACGGCTACAGCCCCACCAAAGGCCATATCGGCGTCGCGGTGGTGCCAGCGCTTGCCGCGCTCGCGGAAGCGAGGTCGGATCTTACCGGGCCGGAGGCGCTCGCATCCCTGATCATCGGCTACGAAGTCGCCGGCCGGGCCGGCATTGCCTTGCATGCGACGGTGAGCGACTACCACACCTCCGGCGCCTGGAATGCTCTGGGCGTGGCGGCGGTGGCGGCACGGCTGCGGCGACTCGACGAAACGCAATTGCGCGAAGCGCTCGGCATTGCCGAATATCACGGTCCGCGCAGCCAGATGATGCGCGAGATCGCCACGCCGACGATGCTGCATGACGGCTCCGGCCCGGGCGCTCTCATCGGCCTTTCGGCGGCGGTGCTCGCCGAACGCGGCTTCACCGGCGCGCCGGCGATCACCGTCGAGGCGCCGGACGTCGCGGCGCACTGGCAGGACCTCGGCGTCTTCTGGCAATCATTGCATCAATACGTGAAACCCTACCCTATCTGCCGCTGGGCGCATGCGGCGATCGACGCGGTGCGCGGACTTTGCCTGGCGCACAATCTCGACGCCTCGGACATCGCCAACGTTCAGGTCAACAGCTTCCACTATGCGGCCACGCTGTTCGACGGCATGCCGGACACGACCTCGAAGGCGCAGTACAGCCTGCGCTTCGCCGTCGCGACCTTCATTCTCCATGGGCGCATCGGGCTGGAGCATATTTCCGGCGCCGGGCTCAAGGATGCCGCGGTCGCGGACATGCTCACCCGCATTGCGGTCACCGAAAGCGAGCGCCACAGCGCCCGCTTCCCGGCCGGCCGCTGGGCCGACGTCGTGATCTCGACCAACGATGGACGTGTGCTGATGTCGGGCGACGTGCACGCGCGCGGCGGCCCGGAAGCGCCGATGACCAAGCAGGATGTCGAGGCCAAATACATGGAGTTCGCCGCGCCCGTGCTCGGCTCCGGCCGCGCCACGGCGATCCGCGACGCTGTGCTTTCGCTCAATGACCGCGACAGCCGCTTCTCCGATCTCTCGGCGCTGCTCTACAATCCGCCCAAGATTTCGAGCTGAGCCCGCAATGCCCCTCAGGCTTCTGAAATACGGTCTCAGCAGGGACTATCCGGTCAGCGGCGACATCCCGGCCACACCCGCGCTGAAGCCTGCCTACGACGTCGTCATCATCGGCGGCGGCGGACATGGACTGTCCTGCGCGCATCATCTGGCAAAGTATCACGGCATAAAGAGCGTCGCGGTGCTGGAGAAAGGCTACCTCGCCGGCGGCAACACCGCGCGCAACACCACCACCATCCGTTCCAACTACATCACGCCGGAAGGCATCGCCTTCTACAAGGAAGGCGTCGAGCTGTTCGAGCGCCTGTCGCAAGAACTCGACTTCAACGTGATGTTCTCGCAGCGCGGCCAGCTCACGCTCGCGCACACCGAAGCGACGATGCGCAGCTTCCACATGCGCGCCGAAATGGGCAAGCACATGGGCACGCGCACCGAGGTCGTCGACCAGAAGGGCGTCGAAGAGCTCTGCCCGCTCATCAACATGGACTATGGTGGCGCGCTCGAAATCCTCGGCGGGCTCTGGCATGCCGACGGCGGAACGGCGCGCCACGATGCGGTCGCCTGGGGCTATGCCGCGCAGGCGTCGCGGCGCGGCGTCGAGATCCACCAGCGCACCGAGGTGCAGGGCTTCGAGGTCGTCGGCGACCGCGTTCAGGCCGTCAAGACGAACAGGGGCCGCGTCGCCTGCGGCCAGGTGCTGATCGCCACCGGCGGCATGAACTACGACGTCGCGCTGATGGCCGGCGTTGAGCTTCCCATCCGCTGCTATCCGCTGCAGGCGATGGTGACCCAACCCCTGAAGCCTTGGCTGCACACACTGGTTTCCTCGGTGTCGCTGCACACCTATCTCGTCCAGTCCTCGCGTGGCGAGGTCGTCATCGGCGGCGGCTCCGATCCCTACCAGCTCTATTCGACGCGCTCGACGCTCGACATGAAGGTGCACCTCGCGGAAGGCGCCGTCCATCTGTTCCCCTTCCTGCAGGGCGTGCGGCTGCTGAGGCAATGGGCCGGCATCACCGACATGACGCCGGACTACAGTCCGATCATGGGCGCCAGCCCGCTCGCCAACCTCTGGCTCGACTGCGGCTGGGGCACCTGGGGCTTCAAGGCGACGCCCGTCGCGGGAAAGCGCATGGCGCAGACGATAGCCGATGGCCGCGTGCCCGATATCCTCAAACCATTCGCATTGGAGCGCTTCGAAACCTTCAGGCTGCTCAATGAAATGGGCGCGACCGCCGCGAGCCACTGACAGATGAAACTGCTGACCTGCCCCATGAACGGCCCGCGCAACATCGACGAGTTCCAGTCCTTCGGACCGGTGCGCGCGAGGCCCGATCCGAACGCAACCGCTGACCCGGAATGGTCGCGGCATCTGTTCCGCGCCGAGAACCGCCAGGGCGTCGTCGTCGAGTGGTGGCGGCACGTGCCGAGCAACTATTTCTTCCTGGCCGAGCGCGATCTGGTCAGCAACGAGATCATCCGCACCTTCGACGCGTCCGAACCGCGGGGCCGCGCATGAACCGGCTGCCCGCCCCTTTCGGAAGCCGCATCGATCGCAGCCGCCCCATCCGCTTCAGCTTCGAAGGCAAGCCCTTCGAAGGCTATGCAGGCGACAGCATGGCCAGCGCGCTCGCCGCGTCCGGCCAATGGGTGCTGTCGCGCTCGTTCAAATATCACCGTCCGCGCGGCATCCTGTCGATGACCGGGGCCGACGCCAACGCGCTGGTGCAGTTGCCGTCCGACCCGAACGTTGCCGCCGAGCGCACGCCGATCAGCGAAGGGTTGCGGGTCAGCGCGCAGAACGTCAACGGCTCGCTCGAGCATGATCGTGACGCCGTCATGGACAGGTTCGGCCGCTTCCTGCCGGTCGGTTTCTACTACCGTACCTTCATGGGCCCGCGCCGCGACAGCTGGCTGAAATTCTGGGAGCCTATAATCCGCCGCAAGGCAGGCCTGGGCCTCGTCGACACCAAGGCGCCGCACCGCCATTTCGACAAGACCCATCTGCATTGCGACGTGCTCGTGGTCGGCGCCGGCCCGGCGGGACTGAGCGCCGCGATCGCCGCCGCCGAGGCCGGCGCAGATGTGGTGCTGTGCGACGAGAATCCCGAGATCGGCGGCGCGCTGACTTATGGCCGCTACGATCCGGCCATCCTCTCCGGCCTGTCGTCAAAGCTTGAGGCGCTTCCCAATCTCAAGGTGCTGACCGGCACCGTCTGCAATGGCTGGTACGAGGACAATTGGCTGCCGCTGATCCAGGGCGACCGGCTTCATCGCACGCGTGCCCGGGAAGTGATCCTGGCGACCGGCGCCATCGAGCAACCGGCCGTCTTCCGCAACAACGATCTGCCGGGGATCATGCTCGGCGGCGCCGCGCAGCGCCTGATCCGCCACTATGGCGTGCGGCCCGGCCAAAGTGCGGTGGTGCTCGCCGCCAATGACGACGGTTATCGGACGGCCCTCGACCTGCTCGATGCGGGCCTATCGGTCGTCGAGCTTGTCGATCCGAGGCCTGCCGGTGTAGCCGGCTCGCTGGAAGCCGAACTCCGCGGCAAGGGCGTCGCCATCCGCAACGGCGCGACCGTCGAGGCGGCGGAAGGCACGGCCGGAAATCGTCACCTCGCCCGCGTCCGCGTCGGTGGAAGCTGGACCGCCTGCGATCTGCTCGCCGTTTCGATCGGCAGCGCGCCGGCATGGCAATTGCCATGTCAGGCCGGCGGCAAGGTCGGTTACGATGCCGGCATGCAAACGATGACGATCACGCTGCCGCAAGGTTCCGTCCATCTCGCCGGCGCCGTTGCCGGAGCGGACGATCTGGAAGATGCGATCGCCAGCGGCCGGCGCGCGGCTGCAAACGCGCTTTCACGGCTCGGCCACGCAGTGGCGGTAGAATCTCCGGTCACACCGAAAACCATTCGGCCACGCTATGTGCAGCCCATCGTCGCCGACCCCAAGGGGCGCGACTTCGTCGACTTCGACGAGGACCTGCAGGTCAAGGATCTGCAGAACGCGACCAAGGAGGGCTATCGCGAGATCGAGCTGGTCAAGCGCTTCACCACCGTCGGCATGGGTCCGAGCCAGGGGCGCCATTCGGCCCTGGCCACGGCCCGGATCGTCGCCGAGGCGACCGGCCGAACCGTCGGCGAAATCGGCATCACCACGGCGCGTCCTCCCGTCGGGCCGGAAACGCTCGGCGTGCTCGCCGGCCACCACGAAGTGCTGGAGCGCCGCACCGCGCTGCACGCGCGGCATGTCGCGCTGAATGCCGCGATGAAGCCGGTCGGCGCCTGGTGGCGGCCCTATTACTACGGCGACGCCAGCAGCGCCGGGGAAGCCGTCCGCGAGGAAATCCTCGCCGTGCGCGAAGGCGTCGGCCTGCTCGACGTCTCGACCCTCGGCAAACTGGAGATCCGCGGGCCGGACGCCGGTGAATTTCTCGACCGCCTCTACACGATGGCGCATGCCAACCAGCCTGTCGGTCGCGTCCGCTATTGCCTGATGCTCAACGAGATGGGTTCGGTGGTCGACGATGGCGTCGCCTACCGGATGGCGCAGGATCAGTTCTATGTGACGGCAACCACCGGCGCCGTCGCGCGCGTCTATGCCGACATGCTATTCTGGAACGCCGAGTGGCGCCTGAAGGTCGACGTGCTCAACCTGACCGGCGCGTTCTCAGGCCTCAACGTCACCGGACCCAAGGCGCGTCAAGTGCTTGGGGCGCTGGAGAGCGACATCGATTTCAGCCGCGATGCCTTCCCCTATCTCAGCGGCCGCGACGGCATGGTCGCCGGCGTGCCGGTGCGGGTGATGCGCATCGGCTTCACGGGCGAGCTCAGCTACGAACTGCATTGTCCCTCGAGCCTCGCGCCCAGCCTCTGGGATGCGGTGATGGCGGCGGGCCGACCGCATGGCTTGCGTCCCTACGGCCTGGAAGCGTCCCGCATATTGCGCCTGGAGAAAGGTCATATCCTGATCGGCCAGGACACGGACGCGATCACCACGCCCGACGAACTGGGCTTCGGCTGGGCGGTCTCGAAGAAGAAGCCGTTCTTCGTCGGCAAGCGCTCCATCGAGATGCGCGCAAGGCTCGGGCAGACCCGCAAGCTGGTCGGGTTGAACTTCCCCGCCGGCACCCGAAACATCCCGGGCGAAAGCTGCCTGGTTCTGCGCGGCGGCGCCCCTGTCGGCCAGACCACCTCGGTCGGATATTCGCCGTCGCTCGGGCGCCATATCGCGCTCGCCTATGTCCATGTCGACGACCAGGCGGAAGGCAGCCGCGTGACGGTGAAATGCCGCAACGGCGAACTCATCGAAGCACCAGTCGTCGCCCACGCCTTCTTCGACCCGACCAACGCGCGGCAGGAGATCTAGATGGCCGCCGGCACGGCAACCCGCATCTATCCCTTCATGCCCGGCGGCGCGGCCGACGGCATCAAGCTGGTTTCCGGCGCGGTCGTGCTGAGCGATCTTACCGCCAGCCCGCGTTTTGGCCTGAAGGGCTGCGGCAGCGCCGCCTGGCTTGCCGCGCAAGGCATTCCCCTCCCGGCCGTCAATCGCATCGGCAAGCATCACGGCATGCAGGTCCTGCGCCTCGGCAACGAGGACATCCTGCTTCTCGCCGAGGGCGTGGGCGAGACGCTCGCCGAAGTCAAAACCGCTTGGCACGCCGCGACGGCGCCGAAAGGCTATTCGTCATGGCGCGAGGAAGGCTGGGCATGGCTGCGCCTTTCCGGCCCTCGCCTCGCCGAGGCGATGAACGGGCTTTGCGCGCTGGACCTGAGACCCGAAAAGTTCGGCCCGGACGACATCGCCCAGACGCGCGTCGGCCATATCGAGGCCGTGACGTTCCGTTCGCCGGCGGGTTTCGACATACTCTTCGACATCACCGCTTCCGCCTACTTCGCCCGCAGCGTGGCGGCGGTAGCCACGCATATCGACCAGCACAATGCCTAGAGGATTTTCATGACCCGCCCGCAAGGAACCATCGCCCCCATCCTGACGCCGTTCGAAGACGACGGCCGCATTGCGCGCGATCTCTGGATTTCCCATGCCAAATGGGTCCTCGGCCAGGGCGCGCATTTCCTCTCGCCCTTCGGCACGACGGGCGAAGCGCTCTCGTTGTCCTTGCGAGAGCGCATGCAGGCGCTGGAGTGGCTGGTCGAGGCCGGTATCGCGCCGGACCGGCTGATGCCCGGCACCGGCGTCACCGCGCTGCCCGAAACGGTGGAATTGTCAGCCCACGCGGTCGGCCTCGGCTGCGCTGCGGTCATGGTGCTGCCCTCCTTCTTCTACACCGGTGCCGGCGACAACGGTCAGGCGCGCTATTACAGCGAGTTGATCGAGAAGGTGGCAAAGCCTTCGATGCGCGTGATCCTCTACCACATCCCACAGAATTCGGGCGTGCCGGTCAGCCCGACGCTTACGGCCAGGCTGAGCAAGGCCTTCCCGGACACGGTCGTCGCCTATAAGGACAGCGCCGGCGACTGGAACAACACCGCCGCCGTCATCGCCGCCGCGCCCGATATTTCGGTCTTCCCGAGCTCCGAGGCACAGCTCACCAAGGGTCTCGCCAGCGGCGCCGCCGGCTGCATTTCGGCGACCGTCAATCTGAACGCCGCCGCCATCCGCCGGCTCTATGACGCGGCCCGCAGGGACGAGGACGTCACCGAGGCGGATGCCGCTGTCAAAGCGTTCAGGAAAGTGATCCAGGATGCAGGGCTGATTCCGGCGATGAAGGCGGTGCTTGCGGTCAAGTCCGGCGACCGGCGCTGGCTGAACCTGCGCGCGCCGCATGAGAATGCGACGCTGGAAAGCGGCCAGGCGCTGCTTGCCGCGCTCGGCAGCGCCGCCGACCATATTGGCCGCAATTGAGATCGCGATGTCGGCGCGCCCAACCATCATCCTGCACACCGACAAGCCGGCCGGCGCGCTCGCCGTGCTCGCCGAGACGCATCCCGATCTCGACGTCCACACCTGCGACACCTATGCCGGCCTTCCCGCGCTGATCGAGCGGACCGGCGCCGAGGTGGTCTATTCGATCCGCTTCGACGGCACGCCGCGCTATCCGCGCCAGGCCCTTGTCGAGGGCCCGACGGTGAAATGGGTGTCGATCGGCGGCTCCGGCACCGACCATCTCGGGCATTGGGATCCGACGCGGGTGACGGTGACCAATTCGGCCGGCGTCGCCGCCGGCATGCTGGCCGAATATGCGCTCGGCGCCATGCTCTCCTTCTCGCTTGACCAGCGCGGCTTCGAACGCCGGCAGCAGGCAAGGCAGTGGGGCGGCGGCCGTGTCGAGCCGATCGAAGGCAAGACCGTCCTCATTATCGGCCTCGGCAAGACCGGCGAGGCCGTGGCGCGACGCGCGCAGGCGATGGGCCTGCACACGCTGGGCGTCCGCGCGCGGCCGAAGCCGACGCCCTGCCTCGACGAGGTTCATGGCGTCGACGCCCTGCTGCCACTGATTGCCCGCGCCGATTTCATCGTCTGCTGCGTGCCTTTGCTGCCGACCACGCGGGGGCTGCTCGGCGAGGCCGCTTTTGCCGCGATGAAGCCCTCCGCCGTCCTCATCGACATTTCGCGCGGCGGCGTCGTTGAAGAAGCGGCCCTGCTCACCGCCCTTGACGGTAAGCGGATCAAAGGGGCGGCGCTCGACGTCTTCGCGACGGAGCCGCTGCCTGCGGAGCATCCGCTCTGGCGCTACGACAATGTCGCCGTCACGCCGCATTGCGCGGCGGTCTATGACGGCTGGGACATCAAGTCGGTGCGCATGTTCGCCGACAATCTGGCGCGCTACCGCAAAGGCGAGCCGCTGGAAAACGTGGTCAATCCGGAACGCGGCTATTGAAGGCCGGAAGGGAATAATCCGATGTCGCAGGACAGGCGCGGCGGTGGCCGCAGATCGAAACTCGGACGCAGCGGCGGCGGCATCTCGCAATTGCCGTGGCAGAGCGTGAAAAACCCCTACCCGCCGATGCGGCTCCTCGATGAAGAGCGCATGGAACAGCTGCACAAGACCTCGATGCGCATCCTGTCCGAGCTCGGCATCCGCGTCATGAGTGAAAAGGTGATGGACTTGTTCGCCGCGGCCGGCGCCATCGTCGACCGCGAGGAGCGGACCATCCGCATCGACGAGAGCATCGTCACCGAGGCTCTGCGCAACGTTCCCTCGTCCTTCACGCTGACCAGCCGCAATCCGGAAAAGCAGGTCCATTTCGGCGGCAACTCGTTGGTTTTCGGCCTGGTCGCCGGTCCGCCCAATGTACATGACCGCATCAACGGCCGCCGCCAGGGCAATCTCCCCGACTACCAGAACTTCATCCGGCTGGCGCACCACTTCAACGCCATCCACATCATCGGCAACCAGGTGGTGGCGCCGATGGAACTGCCGGCCAATGCGCGTCATCTCGACACCTACCATGCCAATCTGACGTTGAGCGACCTCTCCTTCCATTGCACGGCGATCGGCCGAGCCAGGGCCATGGACGGCATCAACATGATGGCGATCGCGCGCGGCATCTCCGTCGAGGAGATGCGCGCCTCGCCGGGCGTGACGACGATCATCTCGATCAACTCGCCGCGCCTGTTCGACGACGCGATGGCCGAAGGCCTGATCGCCATGGCCGAGCATGGCCAGCCGGTGACCGTCACGCCGTTCACGCTGATGGGGGCGATGACGCCGGTGACGCTGGCCGCGGCGCTTTGCCAGCAAAACGCCGAGGCGCTGTTCGGCATCGTGCTGACGCAGCTCGTCAATCCCGGCACGCCGGTGATGTATGGCGCCTTCACCTCCAATGTCGACATGAAGTCGGGCGCGCCGGCTTTCGGCACGCCGGAGAACGCCAAGGCCAACATCATCGCCGGGCAGTTGGCGCGGCGCTACAATCTGCCCTACCGCACCTCCAATGCGAATGCCTCCAACGTCGTCGACCTGCAGGCCGCCTACGAGACCGAGATGGCCACCTGGGGCGCGGTGCTCGGCGGCGCCAATTTGATCTATCACGCCGCCGGTTGGCTGGAGGGCGGGCTGACGGCGTCTTACGAGAAGCTCGTGCTGGACGTCGAGATCCTGCAGAACATGATGGAATTCCTGCGGCCGCTGCCGTTCCAGGAAGACGACCTCGGCTTCGAGGCCATCAAGTCGGTGCCGGCCGGCGGCCATTTCTTCGGCGCCGAGCACACCATGTCGCGCTACACCACCGCCTTCTACCAGCCGATGCTCTCCAACTGGCAGAACCACGGCGCCTGGGAGGAGGCCGGCGGCAAGGATGCGCTGGAGCGCGCGACCGACCTTTGGCAGCTGGCTCTGCACGACTACGAGGAACCGGTGATGGATCCCGCGATCCGCGAGGAGCTAGACGCCTATGTCGCGCGTCGCCGCGAGGAGATCGCCGCCAATCCGGAAACTTAGGAATTCCGCCTTATGCCTTATGATCTCGTCATCCGCCGCGCGACGCTGATCGCCGGCGACGGCTCGAAACCCTTCGAGGCCGACATTGCGGTCAACGGCGACAGGATCGCCGCGATCGGTCGGCTGGACGACGCGCAGGGCATCGAGCAGATCGACGCCAAGGGCAAGGTCGTCGCACCGGGCTTCATCGACGTGCACACCCATGACGACGGCGCGCTGCTGGCCCCACTCGGCATGGACCCGAAGATCAGCCAGGGCGTGACGACGGTGATCGCCGGCAATTGTGGCGTCAGCCTGGCGCCGCTGCTTCTCAACGGCACACCGCCGCCGCCCTTCACGCTGGTCGGCGGCCGCGAGAATTTCCGCTTCGACCGTTTTGCCGACTATGTCGCGGAGCTGAAGCGCCGCGGCATCGCCACCAACGCCGCCCTGCTCGTCGGCCACACCACCTTGCGCCAGCGCTGCATGCCAGTGACCGATCGTCCGGCCAATGAAGCGGAAACGGTGGCCATGCAGGACGCGGTGGCAGAGGCCATGGCCGAGGGTGCGTTCGGCCTCAGCACCGGGCTTGACTATCCACCGGCGATCGACTCATCGACCGACGAGGTCAAGGCGCTGGCTGCGACCGCTGCGCATCTCGGCGGCCCCTACGTCACCCACACCCGCAATTATTTCGAAACCATGGACGAGGCGATCGAGGAGGCTATCGACATTGCCGATCACGCCGGTGGCAAGCTGTTCATCTCGCACCACCAGTGCACCGGCCGCGCCAATTTCGGCAAGAGCCGGCCCTCGCTGGAAAGGATCGACCGGGCGCGCGAGACGATGGACATCGGCATGGACGTCTATCCCTATGCCGCGAGCTCGACGGTGCTGCGGCTGCAGCGCTGCGACACAGGGTTGAAGATCCTCGTCACCTGGTCCGATCCGCATCCGGAAATGGCCAGGCGCGAGATCGCCGACATTGCCCGCGAATGGAACTGCACGGAGCGCGAGGCCGGCCAGCGCCTGCTGCCGGCCGGCGCGGTCTACTTCCAGCTCGACGAGGACGACGTGCGCAACATCATCGCGCATCCGCGCACCATGATCGGCTCGGACGGCCTGCCGCACGACATCCATCCACATCCGCGGCTCTGGGGCACGTTTCCACGCGTGCTCGGGCACTACGCGCGTGACATCGGGTTGCTCACCTTGGAAGAGGCTGTGTTCCGCATGACCGGGCTGCCCGCGAAGGAATTCGGCATTGCGCAACGCGGCCTGCTGGCCGAAGGCAACTTCGCCGACCTCGTCATCTTCGATCCGGAGACCATCATCGACACCGCGACCTTCGAGGAGCCGCGCCGGCCCGCTGCCGGCATCGAACATGTCTTCGTCAACGGCGTGCCCGTCTGGCGCGGCGGCAGGGCGACCGGTGCGCTACCCGGCGCGGTTCTGAAACCGTCAGCTTCAAAGACGCTCGTCAGAGGCGCGTGCGGCTGCGCCGAAGATCATAGCGCCTCATAGATCCGGTCGACGCTCTCCAGAGTGTAGGCGAACTCCACCGGCCGCGTGCAGCGCCAGCCATCGAAAGGCTGGCCGGCGAGCGCCTTTAGCGCCTCGGGCAGACGCAATATGCCGCCGCCATAGAGCCGGTTCGCCATGTCGAGCATGCCGGTGCGGTGCATGGCCTCGGTCATGCTGCCGCAGGCTTCCTTGACCAGCCAGACGCGAAAGCCCTGGTAAACCGCGTCGAACACGCTTGCGGTCACGCAGCTGTCGGTCAGCACGCCGGCCACGACGAGATTTTCGATGCCGAGCGCGGCGAGCCGCTGCGACAGGTCGGTGCGGCGAAAGGCGCTCGGCCAGTGCTTGTGGATGACGATGTCGCCCGGCAGCGCCGCCACCTCGGCGCAGATTTGAGCTCCCTCGCTGCCGGCAACGGCGGAGCGGAATTCCTCGGTCAGGATCTCTTCCTGCCGCGCATAGCCGTCACGTTCCTCCGGCTTCACCCAGGCCTGCGCATGGATGACAGGCACACCCGCCTTGCGGGCTGCTTCGATCAGTGTTGCGGCGTTGGCGAGCACCGCGTCATAGCCGATGACCGGCCATGCGGCGCCGGGACGGTATTCGTTCTGCAGGTCGGTGACCAGCAAGGCGGTCTTGGCAAGGTTCATGGCTGATCCGTGTCGAAGTCGGTGACGAAGCGTAGAAGCAGCCGGATCGCCTGGTCGAGGTCGGCGATCTCCATCGCTTCATGCGGATTGTGGCTGCCATTCTCGTTGCGCACGAACAGCATGGCGGTTGGAATGCCGGCGCCGGCAAACGTGGCTGCGTCGTGGCCTGCCCCGCTCGGCACATGCGGCGCCCGCATCTGCAATTCGGTGGCGGCGCGATCGAGCTTCGCGATCAGTGCCGGCGACATGGTCGCCGGTTCCCAAGTGAAGCGCGGACCGGTCTCGAAGGTCACACCGCGCTTGCCGCCGACCTCGGCGAGAATGGCTCGCAGCCGCGCTTCGATCCGCTCCAAAACGACTGCCTCGGCGCTGCGCACGTCAAGCGTGAAACCGAGCTCTCCCAACACCCGGCTGCCGCCGTGCTGCGTCGGATCGGACTGCACGCGGCCGAAGGTGATGGTGGCCTCGAGCCCCTCGCGTTCGAGGGCATCCCATTCCGCCTCCAAACCCGCGACCAGATCGGCAAAGCCGAGCACGGCGTCATGCCGGGCAAAGCGCGGCTCCGCGCCCGAATGGGCGTAAGCGCCGAGGCACTTCGCGTCGACATAGCGGAACCCGCCGGCAATCCCGGTGACGATACCGACCGGCGCTTCGGCGGCGACCAGGCGCGGTCCCTGCTCGATATGGGCTTCGACGAAGACCGCGATCTTGTCTGTATCAATCCCCGGCACGCCCCGCCGCACCGCGTCGGGGTCGAAGCCTTCCTCGCGCATGTGGTCGGCAAGCGTGCGGCCGCTGTCGGAGCGTTTTGCTTCGAGTGCCTGAGGATCGAGCAAACCAAGTGCCGCCTGGCTGCCCGGGTAGGACAGCGGAAACCAGACCGCCTCCTCGGCGCGCGTCGCCAGCACGATGAGATCGCGCGGCAATTGGATGTTTTGTTCGAGCAGTTCGGCCATCACCGCCAGCCCAGCCACGACACCGGCAGCCCCATCAAAATTGCCGCCATGCGCCACGCTGTCGAGATGCGAGCCGATGACGATCGCGGGCAGGTCGGGGCTACGGCCTTTCAGCGTCAGGTACAGGTTGCCGGCGGCATCGATGCGCGCAGCGGCTCCAAGCTTCTCCCCTTCTGCGCGCACGAGATCATGGGCGAAGCGCTCGCCGGGTCCGTAAGCGACGCGCGTGATCCCTGGCGCATCGGTCGTGGCTTCGGCGAGTCTCTCCAGCAGGCGTCCGGCCAACCTGTCACCGGCCGTCAACACGGCATCGCTCATGACGCAACCTGCCGGGCGGCAGTCTCTGCGCCGCGCAGCCGATGCGGCGTAAGTTCTGCAAGCGATACGCCTTGCCTTGCGACATCGTCCGGCATGCCGCCACCGGCGATCAGGCTGGCGCAGACGCGCGATAGCGCCGGCGACGTCTTGATGCCGTAGCCGCCCTGCCCGACCAGCCAGACGAAATCCGGAAATTCGTCATCTGGCCCGACCACCGGCGACCCGTCGGAAACGAAGGTCCGCAAGCCCGCCCAGGAACGCGACACGCGCTGCACCTCAATCGTGGTCGCTCGTTCGAGACGCTCGGCGCCGATCGCGACGTCGATGTCTTCCGCAAAGGCGTCCATCGGTTCCGACGGCGTCGCATCGGCCGGCGAGACGAACAACTGCCCGGCATCCGGCTTGAAATAGAATTCAGCGCCGACATCGTTGACCAGCGGCCAATCGGAAATGTCGACACCCTCAGGTGCGGGAATGTTGAAGGCGGTACGGCGCTTAGGCTCTAGGCCGACCGGACGCACGCCCGCCATCAGCGCAATCTCGTCGCCCCAGGCGCCGGCCGCATTGACGATCAGCGGCGCAAGGAATGTCCCCGCTTCCGTCTCGACCCGCCATTGGCCGCCATGCCTGCCGATACCTCTCACCCCGGCCTTGGTGACGACGCGCGCGCCATGCGCACGCGCGCCGCGCAAGAAACCCTGATGCAGGCCGTTGACGTCGATGTCCATCGAATGCGGTTCGATGTAAGCGCCGGCGAGATAATCCTCGCGCAGCACCGGCACGCGTGCAATCGCTTCGGCCGGTGTCATCGCGACGATCGAGGGGACAAGCGCCTGCGCGGCTTCCAGATCCTCGCGCAGCAAGTCAAGCTGATCGGCGCGCGCTACCGTGATCATGCCGCGTTTGCTGAGCAGCGGATAATCGCAAAATCCCGCCGGCGGCTCGGTGAGGAAGGCTCGGCTTGCCAGCACGATGCGGCGGATGACGCCGTTGCCGTAATTCTCGGTGAAACTCGCCGCCGAACGTCCCGTGGTGTGGTAGCCGCAATGGCTCTCGCGCTCGAGCAGAATGACCTTCCTGTCGCGCGAAATCTCGAAGGCAGCGCCGGCGCCGGCCATGCCGCCGCCGATGATGATCACGTCGGTCTGCTCGCTCATGGATCCCCCAAAACTGTTCCGCGCGGCACGGCAGGCGGCTCGCCCAGGCGGCCGCGCCGGGCGCGATCGCGGGCGCCGCGGCCTTCGGCAAGATTCTCGGCCAGCGAATTCTGCGAGGCGCAATCCCGCAAGGCGAGGTCGCTGATCAAGGGCACCGGCCTGCCTGCGATTGCCATGCCCTTCAGCCGCGCCCAGACGGCACGGCGCTTGCGCACCTGATGCGACTGCAAGTCGCCGATCTCGGCGATCCCGCTCTGCCGCTTGATCTCCAGCACGCCAGCCTCGACTGCCGCATCGAACAACTCCAGCCCGCGCTTGGTGCGCACGATGATACCGTTGAGCGGCTCGTCCTCGACCGCCGGTCCACCATTCAGCCAGGCGTCCGAAACCGCGATATCCGCGACCTGCCCGATCGCGTCGGGGCAGATCTTGCAGCGCGGCTGGATCATCCACTTGTCCTCATCTTCCCAGAGCTGCCGGTAGCTGATCTCGAAGGCGCGGCCATCGCGAGTTTCGATGCGGTTGAGGCCGGGATTGCCGTGACCCCGGTAGCGGAACAGAGATAACTCCTCCTCGCGGAGCCCAAAACGTTGCAGCACCTGTTCCGACTTGGTCAGGTCCGAGGCGCCGCCGCAGACGAAGGCGAGCGCATAGCGCATGTGCTCGTCGACGCGCGGATCGAGCCGCGCCAGGTTGCGCACCGCGGTGATATCGCAAGGCTTGGCGATCAGCGCGAACGGCTCACCACGGTCGAGGATGTCGTTGAAGTCGACCAGGGCTCCCGCTGGACCATAGCGCGAGCCGGCGCCTTCGAGCACGGAAGCCGCGTCGAAGCTCAGCTTGCGTTCCGTGCGCATCGGCATGGAACGCGACGCCGCGACATGCAGCACGAATTTTACCCGTCCCGAGTTGAGCAGGAATTGCCCGAGCGCCGTCAGCGTCCCGCCGCCCGAGCCGACAAACCGCGCCGTAGGGTCGGCCGCGCGGCCGAGCACCAGCCTTTCGACAGGTCCCCAGACAGTGTCCGTCAACACGGCCTCATCCAACTGTGGCGGACCGGCGATGCGCGTTCCTGGGCAGACGGCATTGATCTTCGCCAGTGTCGCCTTGTCCAAAGCCCGCCTCGCCACCGGCCGCTCGCGCCCTTCCGGCGTCATCACCATCTCGACGTCGCCGGGGCCGGCGATCGATCGGCAGAGGCCGCAACCGATGCAAAGCCCGTTTTCGACGATCTCGCTCAGCGTCAGCGGATCGGGCGAGAGCGGCATTGTGGCTTGGCTGTGGCTGGTTTCGATCACGCCCATCGCGATGTCGATCTCAGACCGGTTCAGAGATGCGTCGGTACTGATCCGGCCGCCGGTAGAGCGCGAAGTTGAAATTCACCTTGCGACACATCTCGATCAGGTCGAGATCGGCGCGGTGCACGATCACCTCGTCGTCGAGCGACATCGCCTGCGCCGCGATCTCGCCGGTCGGCGCGATGATGCAGGAGCCGCCGATCAGCGCCTGGCCGTCTTCCTGCCCGGCCTTGGCGGCGGCGCCGATCCAGAGCGTGTTCTGGTAGGCGCCGGCCTGCATCGGCAAATGGTTGTGAAACATTCTCAGATGCGCCAGCGCCGGCGCCTCGTCGAGCAGCAGCGGCGTGTTGTAGCCGAGCAGCGCCACCTCGGCGCCGTTGAGGCAAAGCATGCGGTAGGTTTCCGGCCAGCGGCGGTCGTTGCAGATGGCAAGGCCGACGCGCACGCCGCGATAATCGAAGACCGGAAAGCCGAGATTGCCAGGTTCGAAGTAACGGCGTTCGAGATGCGTTGTCGTGCCTGCCTCCGGCTCGCTCGAACCCGGCACATGCATCTTGCGGTAACGGCCAATGAAGACGCCGTCAGGCCCGACCAGATCCATCGTGTTGAAGTGGCGCGTGCGCCCCTCTTCCCGCGCGAGCTCGCAGTAGCCCAGCGCGAAGCCGACCTTCAGCCGCGCGGCGGCATCGTAGAGCCGCTGCGTCTCCAGCCCCGGCATCGAGGCCTCGAAGAAGGCGTCGATCTCGGCCTGGTCGTCGATGCGCCAGCGCGGGAAGAAGGTGGTGAGCGCCATCTCCGGAAAGACCGCGATCTCGGCGCCGGCGGAAGCGGCCTTCTCAAGCAGATGCACTAGGCGCCCGACCGTCTCGGCGCGCGAGGCGCTGCGCTGGATCGGTCCGGTCTGGCAGACGGCGATGGTCAGGCATCGAGCCATGGTGTCCAATCCTCGACTGGTTTTCTAAGATGCGTGGGATCGGCGGCGGCGCGCGCCACAAAGCGCCCGAACCCCGGTTCGGCCTGCAGCTTGCCGTCGACAACCACCGGCACGCCGCGCACCAGCACCGTGGTCGGCTTGCCGGTGACACTTCTGCCTTCGTAAGGCGTGAAATCGACGCGCGAATGCAGCGCCTTGTGCCCGAGCGTCCAGCGCGCCGTCGGGTCCCACAGGGCAATATCTGCGTCGAGGCCAACGGCGATACGGCCCTTGCGGTCGGCAAAGCCGTAGATCGACGCGGCGTTGCGCGAGGTGAGATCGAGATAGCGCTCGAGCGTCAGGCGGCCGGTGAGCAGCCCTTCCGAGAACAGCAGCGGCAGACGCGTCTCAATGCCGGGAATGCCGCTCAGCGTCGTGGTGAAGCCTGGCGTTTCGGACCGGCCGATCTTGTCGGCGAAATAGTATGGCGAATGGTCCGACGACCAGAGGTCGATGCCGCCGTCAATCAGTTCTTGCCACAGATGCTCATGGCTGCGCGGCGAGCGCGGCGGCGGCGAGAAGACGAAGCGCGCCGCGTCTTTGCCTGGACGATCGAGGTCGACGGCCCCGACGAACAGATATTGCGGGCAGGTTTCGGCTATCGCGTCGACGCCGCGCGCCTTCGCCCGCGCCACCTCCTCGGCCGACTGCCAGGACGAGACATGCACGATGGTCATGCGCGCGCCGGTCATCTCGGCGAAGGCCAGCGCGCGATGCGTCGCCTCGCGCTCCATCGTCTCGCTGTGGGCCACCAGATGATAGCGCATGTCGGTACGGCCGAGATCGATCAGCCGCTGGCGCGTGCGCCGGATCGCGGCGTCGTTCTCGGCATGGACCATGACGATCCAGCCAAGGCGGCTCGCCGTATCGAGAACCTTGAAGAACAAATCGTCGTCGACGGCAAAACCCTGATAGGTCATGAACAACTTGACCGAGGCGATGCCGCGCCCGGCAAGCGCGTCGAGCTGACCCTCGACGTCCGCGCCGGTGCCCATGGTCACCACGGCATGCAGTCCGTAGTCGATCACAGCACGTCCCGCGGCGCGCTCCAGCGCGCGGTCGATGGCGCCGATGGTCGTCATGTCCTGTCCAGGCATGCCGAACGGCACGATGCAGGTGGTGCCGCCAAAGGCGGCCGAGATCGTGCCGGAATAGAAATCGTCGGCATTGCCCGCCCCGCCCCAAACCGGCTGGTCGAGATGGCAATGCGCATCGATGCCGCCGGGCATCACCCAGCGGCCATTGGCATCGATAGCCTTCTCGCCGGAGAGGCTCTTGCCGATGGCGGCGATGCGGCCGTCATCGATGCCGATGTCGCACTCGGCCCAGCCGTCGTCGAGCGCTACGCGCCCGCCCTTGATCACCAGCTCATGCATTGGCCAGCTCTTCTGTTCAAATCTGCCCCGCCGGCCGGCTCAGCCGACAGCCGCCGTCACCATGATCTCGACGCGATACTGGTCGCCGGCGAGCCGCGCTTCCACCGTGGCGCGCACCGGCATGGCGCTCCTGTCGATCCAAGCGTCCCAGGCCGTGTTCATCATCTCGAAATCGGCGATGTCCCGCAGCCAAATCTGCGCGCTGAGCAGCTTCGACTTGTCGCTGCCGGCCTTGGCCAGAAGCGCGTCGATCTTGGCAAGGATCTGCTTGGTCTGGCTGGTGGTGTCGCCGGAAAGGTCATCCGCTGTCAGGCCGGCGACATAGACGGTGCCGTTGTAGCGGAGCACCCGGCAGAAACGCTGTCCGTTTTCGAGGCGTTCGATGGTCATGCTGTTCCCTTCCGCTGGTTCCCGGGTTTGGTTTTTGCCTATGGTAAGGAGGGTGCAAAACCGCTGTAAAGCCCGCCACGCGCCGAGATGCCGCTTTCCTTTGCCGGCATGGCCAAAAAAATTATGGCCATAGCCGCGTCAATCTTCGTTTGTGGCAACCACGGCAGAGTGTAGCTTCTGCTCGGGCTGCCGTCGGTCAACGGTCACGCCAGGGGAGCCACTGCAGCCGCATCCATGAGGTCGATCGCTCAATCCGCGGCGCGGCTCTGGCAAAATGCCGAGCGGTCCCGCGCCATGCTGCCGATCATGGTCGGCGTTTGCCTCGCCTGCATCGGCAGCGCCATGCTGACCACCGCCGTGTCGCTGCATCTCGGCAAGCCCGGCATCTCACCGCAAGTCGTGCAGATCGTGCTGACCGCCTATCCCGTCGGCTTTCTCATCGGATGCCTGGTCACCCGCCCGGCAGTCGCCCAATACGGCCACGAGCGGACCTTCGTGGTGATCCTGGTGCTGGCGCTGTTGGCGGCTTGTGGCTTCGTCTTCACCGACTTCCTGCCGAGCTGGATCTGCTTCCGCCTGCTCGGCGGCATGGCGATGGCATCGCTCTTCGTCGTCTGCGAAAGCTGGATCAACCTCTATGCCGAGCAGCACAATCGCGGCGCGCTGTTCTCGCTCTACATGCTGACCACGGCGATCGCGGTGCTGCTCGGACAGCTCCTCGTCGGACTGGTCGGCCCACAGTCTCCGCATCTGTTCCCGGTTGCGGCCGCGACCGTGCTGCTGGCGCTGATCTCCAAATTCATCGGCGGCCGCTGGCCGGCGTTGCCTGCCGTGTCTGTCGATCCTGACCATGCGAGTTCTGCTAGACCGGTCAAGCGGCTAGGCCCGCTGGCACTGTTCCGGCTGGCGCCCGTCACGGTCGTCGCGATCTTCCAGGGCGGCATCACCAACATGAACATCTTCGTGCTGACGCCGATCTACGGCACGCAGATCGGCCTGTCGGCGGGCACGACGGTCGGGCTGGTCACGACCATCAGCATCGCCGGCATGCTCGCCCAGACGCCGGTCGGCTGGCTGTCGGACCGGTTTGAGCGGCGCATCATATTGCTGGTCCAGGGCATCCTGTCCGTCACGCTGTGCGCCACGATTGCCTGGCTCGGCAATTTCTCGGTGCCGCTGCTTTTCGTGCTGTTCTTCCTCTACGGTTGCACCGCGCTGACCGTCTATCCGGTGGCGATGGCGTTCGGCGCCTCGCAACTGCACAGCCGGCACATGGTCGGCGCTTCCGGCACGCTGCTCCTCCTTTATTCGATCGGCAACGTCGCGACGCCCGGCATTTCCGCAGGTCTGATGCAGCATATGGGCGCGCCGGCGATGTTTCTGCTGCTCGGCGGCGGCGCCGGGCTGGTGACCTTGGCCGCCTGCTACAATCTTCTGCGCCGTCCCGTCACAATGGCGACCCTGCAGCCGATCGAGGAGCAGGTCTGATGACGGATATGAAACGCCTTGAAGGCAAAGTCATCCTGATCGCCGGCGCGGCCAGCGGCATCGGCGCGGCGATTGCCGGCCGCTGTATCGCTGAAGGCGCAAAGGTTGTCTGCGCCGACTACGATCTTGAGCCAGCGACGAAACTTGCCGCAGCGCTCGGGCCTTCCGCGGCCGTTTGCCAGTGCGACGTGACGAAGATTGACTCCGCCAGATCGGCCGTCGACTTCGCCGAGAAGAAATTCGGCCGGCTCGACGGACTGGTGCACAATGCGGCCGCGCCTTCGACCAGCGCCACCGTTGTCAATCTCGATGAGAGCGCCTGGCGGCACGAGATCGATGTCGGCCTGACCGGCGCCTTCCTGATGAGCAAGTTCGCCGTGCCGCTGATGGCTGCCGGCGGCGGCGGCTCTGTCGTCTTCATCGGCTCGCAATTCGGGCGCGTCGCCACCACAAGGGCCGTCGCCTATTGCGCCGCCAAGGCCGGGCTGATCCACCTCGCCAAGGCAATGGCCGTCGATCACGCGCCCGACAATATCCGCGTCAACAGCCTCTCGCCGGGCGCCGTGGCGACGACGCGGCTTTTGCGCCGATTTGCCGATTTCGAGGCCGCCAATGCCGGCCTTGGGCCGGCGCATCTGCTCGGCCGCATCGCCGAGCCTGAAGAGATCGCCGCGGCGGCGGCCTTCCTGCTTTCCTCCGACGCATCCTTCGTCACCGGATCCGACATGCTCGTGGACGGCGGCTATGCGACGCGCTGAACCCGAAACCGCTTTTTCAAAGGAGTTCCCATGACGCTGCTCGTCACCGGCGGCACCGGCTTCGTCATGAGCGTGGTCGCGCGCGCATGGCTCGACCGCGACCCTCTGGCCCGCGCCGTGATCCTCGATCGCTCCGGCCTCGACGCGGCGGCCGAAAAGCATTTCGCGCCGGTGCGCGATAGGCTCACGGTGATTTCCGCCGACATCCTCAACCCGCAGGACTGGTCCGCGACGCTCGACAAGCACGGCATCACGGCGATCGTGCATGGCGCGACGATCACGCCGATCTCGCGCGGCAGCGCCTCGGAGGCGAAACGCCAGCCGGAGGCCGAGGACCCCGCCCGGATCGTCGACGTCAATCTCATGGGCACCGTGCGGATGCTGGACTGGGCGCGCACAAATCCGGACCTGAAGCGCTTCGTCTATGTCAGCTCCGGTTCCGTCTACCGCCACAACGGGCCCGACTGGGCGAGCGAGCCGCTGCCGGAAGACGGCTATGTCGCGCCGCTGACGCTCTACGGCATCTCGAAATTCGCCTCCGAGATGGTCACCAACCGCTATGCCGACTTGTTCGGCCTGTCGGCGGTCTCGGTGCGGCTTGCCTCCGTCTACGGCCCGATGGACCGCGCCACCGAGAGCCGCAATTTTCGCCATGTTCCCAACCGCGTCGCGCATATGGCTTTGGCCGGCGAGACGATCAAGCCGAACAGCCTCGAACCCGTCGGCGATTACCTGACCTCGACCGACGTTGCCGCCGCGATCCTGGCGCTGATCGATGCGCCGCGCCTCAATTACCGCCACTACAACATCGGCTCCGGCTCCAGCCAGACCATCGGCGAGATCATCGGCTGGGCAAGGGAACGCGTGCCCGGGCTGAAGGCCGAGGTGACGGTCGGCGATGACGCCAACATCGTCCAGGATGTGCGGCTGAAAGGCGGCATGTGGGGCGCCTATGACATCGCCCGCATCCTGCGCGACACGGAATGGCGGCCGCGCCCCGGCAAGGAAGCCTTCCACGCCTATATGGACTGGATTGCCGCCAACGAAAGCTGAGCCAAACTGAGCCGAAGGAGGACGACGATGCCGACCGATCCGCAGCAAGCGCAGCAGCCGCGCGACTTCGTCGGCTACGGACCGCATCCGCCCTTCGTCACCTGGCCGGGCGGCATCAAGCTCGCCATCAACCTCGTGCTCAACTACGAGGAAGGCTCCGAATACTCATGGCTGGAGGACGGCCGCAACGACAATTGGGGCGAGTACAATCTGTCCGGCAGCATGCCGGTGCGCGACCTCGGCACCGAGACGCATTACGAATATGGCAGCCGCGCCGGCGTCTGGCGCCTGGCCAGGCTGTTCGACCGCTACGACATTCCGGTCACCTTTTCCGCCTGCGCCGTGGCGCTCGAACGCAATCCGCCTTTGGTCGAGTGGATGAAGGCGCGCAGGCATGACCTGATGGGCCATGGCCTGCGCTGGATCGACTACACGACGATGGAGCGAGTTGAGGAAGAGCGCCATCTGCATGAGGCGATCGCGCTTTACGAGAAGCTGCTGGGCAAGCGCCCGTTGGGCTGGAACTGCCGCTCGCTGCCAAGCGTCAACACCCGCGATCTCCTGGTGAAGGAAGGCGGCTTCCTTTACCACTCCGATCCCTGCAATGACGACCTGCCCTATTTCCTCGACCACCAGGGCACTGAGATCCTGGTCGTGCCTTACTCCAAGGCACTCAACGACAGCCGCTATCTCGTCGCCCCCGGCTACGGCAATCCGCGCGACTTCGCCGAGGACTGCCGCTCGGCCATCGACTATATGCTCTCCGAAGCCGACGAGACCGGCGGCCGCATGCTGACCATCGGCATCCACGCGCGCTGGACGGGCCAGCCCAACCGCGCCTCGGGCCTGCGCGAGGTCATAGAGCATGTCCAGCAAAGCGACGGCGCCGCCTTCATGCGCCGCGAGGATATCGCGCGCTTCTGGCTCGCGAACCACGCGCGTTTCGAACAGCGCGGCTGAGGGATAGCTACGTGTTCGAAACGCTGATCTGCGGCGCAACGGTGGTCAACGCAGAGGGGACTACGCGTGCCGATGTCGGCATCACGGCAGGCAGGATCGCCGCACTCATGCCTCCCGGCGAAACGACGGAAGCCGGCAAAATCGTCGATGCCTCGGGTTGCTTCCTGCTGCCAGGCCTTGTCGACGCGCATGCGCATCTGCGCGATCCAGGACTGACCCACAAAGAAGACTTCTCCTCCGGCACCCATGCGGCGGCACTCGGCGGCGTGACGACCGTGCTCGACATGCCGACTGACGAGCCGTGGACGGCCACCTCTGAGCTGCTCGCCGACAAGATGGCGATGGCCGAAGGCCGCATCCATGTCGATGTCGGCCTGCAGACCGTGGTCAGCCGCGACCTGTCGCTTGTCCCTCGCCTGCTCGACCGCGCGCCGGTCTCGTTCGAGTTGTTCACCGCCGACGTGCCGGACGCCTTTCTGTTCGCAACGCTCGACGCCGTCGCCGAGGCGCTGAAGGCGTTCGCGGGCGCCGAGACGCTGATCGGCATCTCGTCCGGCGACCAGTCGATCCTGGCCGGCAGCGCGATGCGCGACCGTTCCGGCAGCATCGCCGCCTTCCTGGACAGCCGGCCGCCGCTTGCGGAGGCCAACGGTGTCGCCCGCGCGCTCGTCGCCGCTGCTTCGGCTGAGGCAAAAATCCACGTCCGCCAGATCAACTCAGAGCTTGGCGTCGAGACCTGGAGCCGGCTGCGCGGCATGGCTGACGCCAGCGTCGAGACCACGCCGCAGAACCTGTTCTTCACCGCCGCCGACTATGAGACGCAAGGCGCCAATCTGAAGGCCTCGCCGCCGTTGCGATCGCCACACGACGTCGACGCGTTGCGCGCCGCGCTAAGCGCCGGCCTGATCGACATCGTCGCCACCGACCACGCCCCACACGCGCCGGCCGAAAAGGCTGCGCGCTATGCTGCTTTCGCCGACATTACGGGCGGCATGCCGGGATTGCAGACGCTGCTTCAGACCATGCTCAAGCTGACCGACGAAGGGCTCATCGCCCTGCCCGACCTCGTGCGCATGTGCTCAACCAATCCGGCCGAGCGCTTCGGCCTTAGCCGACGCAAGGGGAGGATCGCCGTCGGCTATGATGCCGATCTGCTCATCGTCGACCCGCGCCAATCCAGCACCATCGCCAATGCCGATCAGGTGTCGCGGGCGGGCTACACGCCCTTCGACGGCTGGACCGTGAAAGCGCGCCTGACCAGCGTCTTCCTGCGCGGCCATGAGATCGTGCGCGAAGGCAGGCTGGTCGGTCCGACGCTTGGAAAGATCGTCACCCGGGAGCGCTGAACACCATGGCCTTGCTCGCAGACAAAACCGCCATCGTCACCGGAGCGAGTTCCGGCATCGGCCGCGCGATCGCGCTGAAATTCGCGGCCGAAGGCGCCAACGTCGTCGTCGCCGACACGGTGGAGCGTCCGATCGAAGGTGGTGAGAGCACCGTCGACATGATCCACGCCGACGGCGGCACGGCCATCTACGTCAAGACCGACATTTCGGACTGGAGCGCGGTCGATGCGCTCGTCGGCGCAACCGTCGATCGGTTTGGCCGGCTCGACGTGATGGTCAACAATGCCGCGATCTACACCAGCACCAATCTGGTCGAGACCACGCCGGAGCAGTGGAACCGCGTCATCGGCGTCAACCTGACCGGCTTTTTCTACTGCAACAAACGCGCCGTCACGCAGATGCTGACCCAGGCGCCGGTCAACGACGTGCGCGGCCGCGTCATCAATATCTCCTCGCAGCACGGCATGGTCGCCTGCCCCGGCGACCTGCCCTATTCGGTGAGCAAGGGCGGCATCGTGCAGATGACGCGCCAGATCGCGGTCGACCATGCCGACGACCTGATCGTCTGCAACGCCATCGCTCCGGGCAAGATCATCACCGGAAAACCGGGCGTCGCCAACGATCCCGACGCGCTCGACTATTCGCGCCGCCGCACGCCCTGGCCCCGGCTCGGGCATCCCAACGACGTGGCGGGCGCGGCGCTGTTCCTCGCCAGTGACATGGCCAGCTACGTCACCGGCATCAACCTGATGGTGGA
The DNA here is from genome assembly GCF_019091085.1 of Mesorhizobium sp. GbtcB19. Taxonomy (GTDB): domain Bacteria; phylum Pseudomonadota; class Alphaproteobacteria; order Rhizobiales; family Rhizobiaceae; genus Mesorhizobium. The sequence goes on from NZ_JAGXJY010000001.1 coordinate 290,773, forward strand.
TGGCGGCTGGATGGCCGGCTGACGCACTTGGCAGTGGAACGAGGCCTGTCTGCCGGCGCTTCGCCAAGGGCGGATCATCCCCGAGCCGGCGCCAGCGAAGCGTTAGCTATTCCGCCATCCGGAGCTTGCGCCTTAGCGTCCTCCGCGCCAAGCTGGCGGCCTCTGGAGGAACCACATGCGCAACATCACGGCATCGGCGCTGCTTTTGGTGGCGGCATTTTTCACGACCAACGCGAGCGCGCTGGACAGTTCGAACACGCCGGTCGTGGTGACCCCGCTGGCGTCAAAGACGACGACGGCGTCCGGCCAGCCGATCACGCTGCCGCAAAAAAATGTCGAGGTTCAGGTGTCAGCCTATCAGATAGCGCCGGGCGCGACGCTTCCGGTGCACAAGCACCCCTTCCCGCGCTACGCCTATGTCGAGCAGGGAACGCTGAAGGTCACTAATGTCGAGACCGGCGCCGCCAACACCTACAAGACCGGCGACTTCATCGTCGAGATGATCGGGCAATGGCACCAGGCCACCAACATCGGCGCCGATCCGGTGAAGCTGTTGGTGATCGACCAGGTCGAGCAAGGCGCCAAGAACACGATCCTGAAGCAGTAGCGACAAGGCCCCCGCTTCGACGCGGGGGCCTGTTTGTGCCTCATCCCCAGGCGCCCACCGGCTGCTTCGTGGTGGCGTTCAGGCGGTTGAAGGCGTTGATCAACGCGATCTGGATCACCAGGGCGGCGAGCGCCTTGTCGTCATAGTGGCGCGCAGCCTCGTCCCAGACGTCGTCCGGCACCGCGTCGGAACGGTCGGCCAGGCGCGTCGCGGCCTCGGCGAGCGCAAGCGCCGCGCGTTCCGCATCGGTGAAGTAAGGCGTCTCCCGCCATGCCGACACGGCAAAGATCCGTTCATCCTTCTCGCCTGCTTTCTTCAGCTCGCGCGCATGCATGTCGACGCAGACGGCGCAGGCGTTGATCTGGCTGGCGCGAAGATGAATGAGCTTGCGTGTCACATAAGGCACGTCGCCGGCTTCGGTCGATTTGTCGAGCGCCAGCAGCGCCTGCAGCGCGCCGGGAATGAGCATCACCGGGTTCTTCAATCTTGCTTCCATCATCCGTCTCCTCAGGTTCTGCGGCCGACAGGTCCGCATCAATCAATAACTTTTCAGTTATGAGTTATCCATAACTTTGGAGTTATGTGTTGTCAAGCGACTTCCCTGACTGGACCGATGGTTGCGGCTTTCGCGATGGCGCGCCCGATGCTAGGGCAGGACATTTCCTCGAGAAGCATGGACGGAAACCGGTGGTGGACACGCAAAAACCCCTGATCGAAATCTGCGTCGAAGGCATTGACGGGCTGCTCGCCGCGCAGGCCGCCGGCGCCGACCGGGTCGAGCTCTGCGCCAGCCTGGTCGAGGGCGGCATCACGCCGAGCCTCGGCACGGTGCGCGCCGCGCTCGCAAGCGCGACCATTCCCTTCCATGTCATCGTGCGGCCGCGCGGCGGCGACTTCCTCTACAGCGAGGCCGAATATCGCTCGATGCTGGCCGATGTCGAAGCGCTGCGCGAACTCCGCGTCGCCGGCGTCGTCGTCGGCTGCCTGACCGCGGACGGCGCCATCGACGAGGCGCGCATGAGCGCGCTGGTCGAGGCTGCCGGCCCGCTCAACGTCACCTGCCACCGCGCCTTCGACATGACGCGCGATCCGGCCGAGGCGCTCGAAACGCTGATCCGCTGCAAGGTCGGCCGCGTGCTGACCAGCGGCCAGCGCGACACGGCGGTCGAAGGGGCCGAGCTTCTGGCGGAGCTCGTTCGCCTGGCCGGCTCGCGCATCATCATCCTCGGCTGCGGGGCGCTGGCGCCCGACACCATCGGCGACGTGCGCAAGCGGACCGGACTGACCGAAATGCATTTTGCAGCACTTGCGGATGTGCCGAGCGCCATGCGCTACCGCAACCCGAATGTCGGCATGGGCGGCACCGACCTCGACCGCGAATACCGCAACACCGTGACCGACGAGGCCCAGGTGGCGGCGACGATCGCGGCCGCGAGAGCCTGATGGCCAAGACGATGACCAAAGAACTGCTGCCGATCGAACAGGTTTCGCCCGCCGACGAGGCCGTCATCCTGGCGCTCAACAACGAGCATGCGGCGGAGCTGTCCTGGCTCGAGCCGGAACGGCTTTCATTCCTGCTCGGCGAGGCTTTCTACACGCGGCGCATCGGCTCGCTCGAAGCCTTCATCATGTGCTTCGACCAGGACGCCGGCTATGACAGCCCGAACTTCCTCTGGTTCCGCGAGCGCTATCCGCGCTTCGTCTATGTCGACCGCGTCGTGGTCGCGGCCGCGGCGCGTGGCCGCGGCCATGCCCGCCGGCTCTATGAGGATCTGTTCGAGCAGGCCCTGCGCGCCGGCCACACGATCGTCACATGCGAGGTCAATGCCGATCCGCCCAATCCAGCCTCGGACGCCTTCCACGCGGCGCTCGGCTTCGCCGAAGTCGGCGATGCGGTGATCCACGGCGGCAAGAAGTCGGTGCGTTATTGGGCGAAGCCCATCGCAGACTGAGCAGCGCGGCGCCACTGGCCAGGAAAACAAGCCCCGGCTAATATAGCCACTCCGCTGGCTGGGGGGCGCGACATCATGCCGAGCAATGTCTTCCGCTTCGACGAAAGCTGGGACATCCCCGAGGGCACGCCCCAGGAAGTGTGGGATGTGCTGGCGGACGCCGAGCTTCTGCCGCTCTGGTGGGGTGATGCTTATAAGGAGGTCGAGCCGCTCGACAAGAAGGGCAAGGGTGTCGTCGGCTCGCGCGCGAGAGCCAGGGCGCGCGGTGCTCTGCCCTATGAGCTGAACTTCATCATCGAGGCGGCCGAGCTCGAGCCCGGCCGGCTGGTGGTGGTCAAGACCTTCGGCGATTTCGACGGGCTGTGGCGGGCCGAATTGTCGCCCTCCGGAGAAGGCACGCATGTCGAGCTGATCTGGCAGGTCACGGTCGAGAGGCCGATTCTCAAGCTCCTGGCGCCGCTGCTGAGACCCGCCTTCGCCTGGAACCATCGCTGGACCACACCGCGCGGCGAGGCCGGGCTTCGCCGCTATCTCGCCGCGCAAAAGAACGGCAAGGCCTGACCTTACCAGTTGCGGTTGAGCCAGCCGCGAGCCGGTTTTTCGACGATGTAATAGCTCGCCAGCGCGCAGGCGAACACCGCAGCCAGCAGCGGCAGCGGCGCGCTGCCGCGCTCATAGACGAATTTGTAGAAAGGCTGCTGCCAGAGATAGAGCGAGTAGGACCACAGCCCGAGCATCACCATCGGCCGCGACGACAACAGCCCCGTCAGATAGCCGCCGGCGAAGTCGAGCGTGTTGACGGCCAGCGCCAGCAGCGGCAGGGCAACGACATAATGGATCGGGGTCGGCACGGGATCGAGGAACAGCAGCACGCCGCCAATCGCCGCCGCAAGCGCCGCATGCTGGCTCTTCAGGAAGGCCGGCAGGCGGCCGTCGGCCTTGAGCAGGCAGATCGCGGCGGACAAAAGGATCGAGGCGATGTGCACGTCGGTGCGCCAGTAGGTGGTCTCGTAGCTCATGCCGAGAAGCCCATACGAAATGGCGCCATTGGCCATCGCGAGCAGCGCCAGCACCAGGAGCAGCCGCACGACATTCGCCCTTCCGGTGACCACCACGCTGATCAGCGCCAGCAGGATATAGGAATGCTCCTCGACGCAGAGCGACCAGATATGGTCGAGCGCACCGGCCCGGTTGATGAAGATGCCGGCGTAATTGTAGGTGAATGTCAGCGCCGTCAGCGCCGCCTTCCATTTGAAGGTGATGAAGGTCCCGGCAAGGCCGGTCATGGCGGCAAATACGAACACCAGCAGCGCGGGATAGATGCGCGAGAAGCGGCGCTTGAAGAATTTCTTCAGCGGAAAACGCTCGATGAACAGGATCTCGCCCATCAGCCGGCCGCTGAGCACGAAGAAGAACTCGACGCCGAGCACGCCGAGATTGATTCCCGGCACCGGGAAGAAATGGCCGATCAGCACCAGGGCGATCGAAAGGCCGCGCCAGCCGTCGAGATAGGCCAGCCTTGCGCGTGCCGCTTTGTCTTCTGTGGCCCGTGGCAGGACACCGGCGGACGCGGAGATGTCGGTCATGCCCGTCTTTCGCAACTCGAGGTCCCGCACGGGATCGCCGTGCCGGAACCGCTTCGTCTCCCGCCACGTTTATTTTGCAGTGCGGGATATTATTGTGCAAGTGCGAAGCTGCGAATTCTCAGGTAAATCCCGCCAAGTGGTTGCGAATACAAAAGGAAAAGGGGCCGCGACGGCCCCTTCCTTTGATCCGGGTTGAAAGCGTTTCAGGCGTTGGCGGCGGCCGCCGCGCGCTTGGCCATCACCGCGATGAGGTTGGCGCGGTAGTCGGCGGAGGCGTGAATATCGCTCATCAGCCCCTTTGCCGGCACCTTGAGACCGTTGAGCGCCGAGGCATCGAAGCTCTTCGCCAGCGCCGCCTCGACTTCCTTGGAGCGGAAGACGCCGTCCTCGCCGGCCCCGGTTACCGCGGCCCTCACCCCGTCCTTGCCCTTGGCCACGAACACGCCGACGATGGCGTAGCGCGAAGCCGGGTTGCGGAATTTCTCGTAAGCCGCCTTGGCCGGAGCGGTGAAGCTCACCGCCGTGACGATCTCGCCTTCCTTCAGCGCCGTCTCGAACAGGCCCTTGAAGAATTTGTCCGCCGCGATCTCGCGCTTGTTGGTGATGATCGTCGCGCCCAGCGCCAGCAGCGCCGCCGGATAGTCGGCCGCCGGGTCGTTGTTGGCGATCGAGCCGCCGATCGTGCCCTTGTAGCGCACCGCCGGGTCGCCGATCAGCGATGCCATATGGGCAAGCGCCGGGCAGGCCTTCTTCAGCTTCTCGTCGGCCGAGACGTCGTAATGCGTGGTCGCCGCACCAATGGTGACCGTCTTGCCGGAAACCTTGACGCCCTGCAGTTCCTTCAGCCGCGACACGTCGACCAGGTCCGACGGCGCCGCGAGCCGCGTCTTCATGGCGGGGATCAAGGTCATGCCGCCGGAGAGCAGCTTGGCGTCGCCGTTCTTCAACAGCTTGGCGGCATCGGCGACCGAGGCGGCGCGGTGATAGTTGACCGAATACATGATCGCTCCTCCTCAGTGCTTCTTGGCGCGGATGGCCGACCACACGGTCGACGGCGACGCCGGCATGGCGATGTCGGGGACGCCAAGCGCATCGGTGATGGCATTGATGATCGCCGGCGGCGAGCCGATGGCGCCGGCCTCGCCGCAGCCCTTGATGCCGAGCGGATTGCTGGGGCACGGCGTGTTCGAGGTCGAGACCTTGAACGACGGCAGGTCACCCGCGCGCGGCATGGTGTAGTCCATGTAGCTTGCGGTCAGCAGTTGCCCGCTTCCGTCGTAGTGAGCGCCTTCGAGCAGCGCTTGGCCGATGCCTTGCGCGATGCCGCCATGCACCTGTCCCTCGACGATCATCGGGTTGATGATGTTGCCGAAATCATCCGCCGCGACGAACTGGATGATGTCGGTGACACCCGTCTCCGGATCGATTTCGACCTCGCTGATGTAGCAGCCCGCCGGGAAGGTGAAGTTCGCCGGATCGTAGAAGGCGGTTTCCTTCAAGCCCGGCTCCATGCCGGCCGGCAGATTGTGAGCGGTATAGGCGGCAAGCGCCACCTGGAACCAGGGCAGGCTCTTGTCGGTGCCGGCGACCTTGACCTCGCCATTTTCGATGACGATGTCGCCCTCGTCCGCTTCGAGCAGATGCGCCGCGATCTTCTTGGCCTTTGCCTCGACCTTGTCGAGCGCCTTTGAGAGCGCCGACAAGCCGACGGCGCCCGAGCGCGAGCCGTAGGTGCCCATGCCCATCTGCACCTTGTCGGTGTCGCCGTGGACGATCGAGACCGAGTCGAGCGGCACGCCGAAACGCTGGTTGACCACCTGTGCGAAGGTCGTTTCATGGCCCTGGCCATGGCTGTGCGAGCCGGTCAGCACCTCGATCGTGCCGACGGCGTTCACCCGCACCTCTGCCGATTCCCACAGGCCGACGCCGGCGCCGAGCGAGCCGACGGCCGCCGACGGCGCGATGCCGCAGGCCTCGATGTAGCAGCTCATGCCGATGCCGCGCAGCTTGCCGCGCTTGGCGGCATCCGCCTTGCGCCTGGTGAAGCCGGCATAGTCGGCCGCCTTCATCGCCGCGTCGAGCGAGGCGTTATAGTCGCCGGCGTCATAGTTCATGATCACCGGCGTCTGGTGCGGAAAGGACGTGATGAAGTTCCGCCGCCTCAACTCCGCTGGGGACACGCCGAGCTCGCGCGCGGCGGTCTCCATCGTGCGCTCCAGGAGGTAAGTCGCTTCCGGCCGCCCCGCCCCGCGATAGGCATCGACCGGAGCGGTGTTGGTGTAGACGGTGCGCACATTGGCGTGGATCGCCGGGATGTTGTACTGACCCGACAAAAGCGTGGCGTAGAGATAGGTCGGCACGCAGGACGAGAACAGCGACATGTAGGCGCCGAGATTGGCTATCGTGTCGACCTTGAGGCCGGTGATGCGGTTGTCCTTGTCGAAGGCCATCTCGACCGTCGAGACATGGTCGCGGCCATGCGCGTCCGAAAGGAAGCTCTCGGTGCGGTCGGCCACCCATTTGACCGGAACACCGGTCTTCTTCGAGGCCCACAGGCAGACGATCTCTTCCGGATAGATGTAGATCTTGGAGCCGAAACCGCCGCCGACATCCGGCGCGATCACGCGCAGCTTGTTCTCCGGCGCGACATTGTAGAAGGCGCTCATCACCAGCCGCGCGACATGCGGGTTCTGCGAGGTCGTCCAGCAGGTGTAGTGGTCCTCGGCCTTGTCGTAATGGCCAAGTGCGGCGCGCGGCTCCATCGCGTTGGGCACCAGGCGGTTGTTGACGATCTTCATGCGCGTGACATGCGCCGCCGACTTGATCGCCGCGTCGGTCGCCTTGCCGTCGCCGATCTCCCAGTCGAAGATCAGGTTGTTGTCGGACTCGGCATGGATCTGCGGCGCGCCGGCCTGGATCGCCTTCGTGGCGTCGACCACGGCCTTCAGTTCCTTGTAGGTGATCTCGACCGCTTCGGCCGCGTCGCGCGCCTGGCCCTTGGTCTCGGCGACGACGATCACGACCGCGTCGCCGACATAGCGCACCTTGTCGACCGCGAGCGGCGACCACGCACCCATCTTCATCGGCGAGCCGTCCTTCGAGTGGATCATCCAGCCGCAGATCAGATTGCCGATACCGTCGGCCTTGAGCTCCTTGCCGGTCAAGACGCCGATGACGCCTGGCATGGCTTGCGCCTTCTTCACGTCGATCTTCTTGATCTGCGCATGCGCGTGCGGGCTGCGCACGAACACGGCATGCTTCATGCCGGGAACCACCATGTCGTCGACATAGCGGCCGCCGCCGGTGATGAACCTCTTGTCTTCCTTGCGCGCCACGCGGGCGCCGACGCCTTCGATACCCATTGCGGAAATTCCTCCTCCGGAATTCGGTGAATGGTGAATTGCAAAATGGTGAATGGTCGAACGAGCCAGGCAGCGGCTCTATTCACCATTCACTATTCACCATCCACTCTAAGCTGCCTGTTTCGCCCTGCCCTTGGCGCCCTTCGACATCGTCTGCGATGCCGAAAGAATCGCCTTGACGATGTTGTGGTAGCCCGTGCAGCGGCAGATATTGCCGTCGAGCTCGGCCCGCACCGTCGCCTCGTCGAGGCCTTGCGGGTGGCGCGCGATCATGTCGGTCGCCGCCATGATCATGCCCGGCGTGCAGAAGCCGCATTGCAGCCCGTGATGCTCCTTGAACGCGGCCTGGACAGGATGCAGTTCGGCGCCGTTTGCCAGCCCTTCGATGGTGACGATGGTCGAGCCCGAGGCCTGCGCGGCCAGCATGGAACAGGATTTAACCGCCCGACCGTCGACATGCACGACGCAGGCGCCGCATTGCGAAGTGTCGCAACCGACATGCGTTCCGGTGAGGCCCAGATGTTCCCTGAGGAAATGCACCAGCAGCGTTCGGTCTTCGACGCTCCCGCTGACCCGTTTCCCATTCACAGTCAACGACACGTCCGACATGCAACCTCCCTGGGTATTAACCTTGGTTATCGCGTGCCGATGCCGTGCCTGTGCTTCGGCAGTGCGTTATTCAGGCACCGTACAACGCGCAAAACAGCGCTGCCAGCGCTCCGCCCCTTGTACTTTCGGTCATGGCCGGCAGGCTGTTGAGCACGGCGCCCGGCCCATTGCCAAATCAGGGATTGAGGGCAAAGATACCCTCGACGCGGGCGCACAAGAAAAGATGCGCATAGAATAAGAAAAGACACGTATAAAAGCGTTGGAGGAATCGCGGAGAAGGCAGCTGGCCAGTTCGAGCACACGCTATGCATCGGGCCTTTCGGCGCTCACCACGGATGAGCCCGATCCGAACGCCTTTGCCCGCGCTGTCGCTGCCGAAGCCGCAATCGTCGACGCCAGCTTCGCGCTCCTGTTCTTCTCGCAAAGTCTTGTCGATGCGTCGGCGCTGGCGCTGGCGCTTAAACTGCACGCGCCATCGCTTGCCTATGCCGGCTGCTCGACCGCCGGCGAAATCACGCCGCAGGGACTGGAGGAAGGGCATATCCTTGCCCTGCTTCTGCCGTCGGCATCGTTCTCGGTCGTCAGTACCATGGTCGAAAACCTCTCCTCGTCCGGAATGGACAGGATCACCGGCGAGGTCGCGGCGCTGCGGCGCCTGCTGCGCGGCCGCGCCGGCCACGACCGGGCCAAGAACATATTCGCGCTCTGCTTCATCGACGGGCTGTCCTACGCCGAGGAAGCGGTGACCTCGGCCATCCATTGGGGGCTGGACGACATTCCCCTGATCGGCGGCTCGGCCGGCGACGACTTGAAATTCGAGACGACGAGGCTGATCGCCAACGGCAAGGTCGCGTCCGACAGCGCCATCGTCGTGCTGGTCGCGACCGAGATTCCCTTCCACGTCTTCAAGACGGACAATTTCATTCCCACCGACGAGAAGCTGGTGGTGACGGCGTCGGATCCGGACCATCGCGTCGTGCGCGAATTCAACGCCACCAACGCGGCGGAAGAATATGCCGCTTCCGTCGGCATCGTGCCGCAGACGCTGACACCGCTGAGCTTTGCCTCGCACCCCGTCGTGGTGAAGGTCGGCGGCGAATATTACTGCCGCTCGATCCAGCGCATGCACCCCGACGGTTCGCTGTCCTTCTTCTGCGCCATCGACGACGGCGTCGTGCTGTCAATCGCCCAGCCGAAGAACATGGTGGAAGCGACGCGCAGCGCCCTCCAGGACGTCGAGCACAGGCTCGGCGGCATCGACATGATCCTCGGTTTCGACTGCGTGCTGCGCCGGCTCGACGCGCGCAACCGCCAGGTTTTTCGCGATATCTCCGAGCTCTATCGGACCAACAAGGTCATCGGCTTCGGCACTTACGGCGAGCAGTATCGCTCTATGCACCTCAACCAGACTTTCACCGGCATCGCCTTCGGCGAGCGCCAGGCGGCCGAGTGAGCGCGATGCCGCTTCGCGACATCAACGACATCGAACGACTGAAGAAGATCAACGCGGCGCTGGTCAGCCGTGTCGAGCGCTCGATGGACCAGCAGGGCAACGCCTTCACGCTGTTCCAGACCGCCATTTCGCTGGAAAACCGGGTGCGCAACCGCACCGAGGAGCTGCACGCCACGCTGCGCCGGCTGGAACAGTCGAACATCGACCTGAGCGCCGCCAAGGAGAACGCCGAACTGGCGAACCTTTCCAAGACCAGGTTTCTCGCCGCCGCCAGCCACGACGTGCTGCAGCCGCTGAACGCCGCGCATCTGTCGGTGTCGGCGCTGGCCGAGGTCCAGACCAGCGATGAAGGCAAAAAACTGGTGCGCCAGGTCGAGCGCTCGCTGGAGACGATGGAAGACCTGCTGCGCACGCTGCTCGACATCTCCAAGCTCGACGCCGGCGTGGTGCAGCCGGAGACCGGCGATGTCAGCCTGGAGACGCTGTTTTCCTCGCTGCGCTCGGATTTCCTGCCCGAGGCGGAAAAGAAGGGCCTGTCGCTGAAATTCCGGCCGGTCAATGTCGTCGTGCGTTCCGACCGCACGCTTTTGCGCCGCATCCTGCAGAACATCCTCTCCAACGCGCTGCGCTACACCCGCTCGGGCGGCGTGCTGGTCGGCACCAGGCATCGCGGCGACACCATCCGAATCGATGTCGCCGACACCGGCTGCGGAATCCCTGAGGACCAGCGCGAGGCGGTGTTCGAGGAATTCCACCGAGGTACCGCGACGCTTGCCGATACCGGGCTCGCCGGCGGGCTCGGCCTCGGCCTGGCGATCGTGCGCCGCATGGCCGCCGCCCTCGGCCACCCCGTGACCTTCTCCTCCAAGGTCGGGCGCGGCACCATCTTCCACATCGACGTGCCGGTCGGCATGGCGCCGGCCGAACCGGCGACGGCCGTCGCCGACATGGACCGTCCGCGCGGCTATGGCCTGTTCGGCACCAAGGTGCTGCTGGTCGAGAACGACGCCGACGTGCTCTCGGCCATGACCTCGCTGCTCGAACGCTGGCAATGCCTGGTGCGCGCCGCGACCTCGACCGACGATGCGCTCGATCTCCTGGGAGACACCGCATGGGTGCCCGACATCGTCATTGCCGACCAGCATCTCGACGGCGGCGACCTCGGCACCGCGACCATCGCCGAAGTGCGCGACTATCTCGGCCGTCCGGTGCCGGCCCTGATCGTCACCGCCGACGGCTCCGAACCTGTCGCCAAGGCGGCGCGGGCCGCCGGCATCGAGCTGATGCGCAAGCCGCTGAAGCCGGCGCAGTTGCGGGCGCTGCTGGCGCATCTGTTGGCTTAGCTTCTCCGTATCCCTTTGAACTGAGGGGAGCGGGCCGCTGATCGATTGGAAGGGGTTAATAGGCAAACACACGGTCAATAGGAAATCACGCCACACCTCTTCCAAATTATCGACTGCGTTGACGAGCGAGACCGAAATCGATGTAGTAGACCTGTTGGACAGATTTCCAATTGATCACGTCGTAAAGGTGCTCGTTTGGGGAATTACCGATACGCTTGAAAGAAATTTTTCCGACGTTGACCGGGTCAGATATTCTTTTTTTATCGATACGATCCGATATAATTTGAGCTACGATATGAAAGATGAGTACAAAGAATCTTACGGAGCTTACATAACTTTTTTTATTTGAAAAGATGGGAAAAGTATACGAATACGACGAAAGTCTTCTTTTTCTTTTGTGGGGTCTCGTAACTAGAGATCGATGGCTTGACAAGGGAACCACCGTCGACTGGATATTCGAAGTCGTAGAGATATATTTCGAAGAAAGAGGGTTTAGCATCCAAGAGTTGTACAGTAGATCGTTAGACAAACTTTCGAGTCAAACTGCGTAATACGGATTTGTAGAAACTCCTGAGCAGACCAATTCCTCTAACCTCAAAACCCCGCCTGATCCCGAAACAGCTCCGCATTGTCGAGCTTCGATACCTCGATCACCGCCTGAGTGCGGCTATACACATTGAGCTTGCGCAATATCTCCGAGACATGCGCTTTCACGGTGGTCTCGCCCACCTGCAGTTCATAGGCGATCTGCTTGTTCAGCATGCCCTGGCGCAGCATCTGCAGGACCCTGAGCTGCTGCGGCGTCAGCCTCGCCAGGCGCTGCACCATGTCGGCGCGATCGGTGCTGTCGGGGTCCGGCGGCTGGCCCTCATAGTTTTCCGGCACATAGACCGCGCCGTCCATCACCGATCGGATGGCGGCGGCGAGGTCGCTCTTCCGAGCCGATTTCGGGATGAAGCCGGCGGCACCATAGGACAGCGCCTCGGAGATGATCTTCGGCTCCTCGTAGCCGGACACGATCACCACCGGCAGCCGCGGATAGCGGGTCCTGAGTTGCAGCAGGCCTTCGAAGCCATGCACGTCGGGCATGCTGAGATCGAGCAGCGCGAGATCGAACGGCTTGGCGCCGGCGAGCAGCTCGATCGCCTCGGCGATCGAGCGGGCCTCGACCGTGTCGACATCCGGATAGGCCATCTGCACGGCGCTATGCAGCGCCTCGCGAAACAGCGGGTGGTCGTCGATGATCAGGAAGCGGGCGCGATCGTTGACGGTGGTCATGACAGGGGCATCGGTTCGGTTTCTGTGGCCAGAGGATAGTCCCCTGAAGATGTCCAGATTATTGCCAAATAGTACATCGCCCAATGGCAAACGATGTCGCCACCGAAACGGCAAGGCCGTTTCGCCAGCGCAGCGCCTTGCCCAGGCGTCGAAATCGGTCGAAGGTGCGGGCGACTTCGTAGCTCACAGCAGAGACATGAAATGACAGACTACGTCCTTCCGCCGCCGACCGTCGCCTCGGTGGCCATCGCAGATTCGGCGGAGCGCTTTGCCGTGCGCCGCATCTTCTGCGTCGGCCGCAATTATGCGGCGCATGCGCGCGAGCTCGGCAATGACGAGCGCGACCCGCCCTTCTTCTTCACCAAGCCCGCCGACGCGGTGGTCGACAGCGGCGCCGAGATCCCCTACCCGCCGCTGACCTCGAACCTGCACCACGAGATCGAATTGGTCGTCGCCATCGGCAAGGCCGGCTTCCGCATCCCGCGCGAGAACGCGCTCGCCCATGTCTGGGGCTATGGCGTTGGCGTCGACCTGACCCGCCGCGACCTGCAGGACCAGGCCAAGAAGGCGGCGCGTCCCTGGGATTGGTCGAAGGCCTTCGACCAGTCGGCGCCCTGTGGTCCGCTGGTGCCTGCCGCGAAATCCGGCCATCCGGAGAAAGGCCGTATCTGGCTTGCCGTCAACGGCGTGGTGAAGCAGGACGGCGACCTTGCCGAGCTGATCTGGCCGATCGCCGACATCGTCGCGATCTGCAGCGAGGCGGTCGAGCTCCAGCCCGGCGACCTGATCTTCACCGGCACGCCGGCCGGCGTCGGCGCGGTCGGGCCGGGAGAAAAAATCACCGGCGGCGTCGACGGCATCGGCACGATCGAAGTGACCATCGGACAGCCAAGGGCATGAGCGATCTCGTCCTCCACAATTACTACCGCTCCTCCACCTCCTACCGGGTGCGCATCGCGCTGGCGATGAAGGGGCTGGACTACACCTATGTGCCGCATCATCTACGCCATGGCGAGCATCTCGAGCCCGCCTATCTCGCGGTCAATCCGCAAGGTCTGGTGCCGGCGCTGGTGCTGGACGACGGCAGGTTGCTGACCCAGTCGCTGGCGATCATCGAATATCTCGACGAGATTGAGCCCGAGCCTCCGCTGCTGCCCAGGGATGCGCTCGGCCGCGCCCGTGTCCGCATGCTGGCGCAGATGATCGCCTGCGATATCCACCCCGTGAACAATCTGCGCGTGCTGACGTCGCTGCGCAGCTTGTTCGGCGCCGGCGACGAGGATGTCGTCAACTGGTTCCGGCACTGGGTGAACGAGGGATTCCAGCCGCTTGAGAAGATTCTGGCTTCATCGCCCGAGACCGGCACGTTCTGCCATGGCGACACGCCGGGGCTGGCCGATATCTGCCTTGCCGCGCAGGTCACCAACAACGCCCGCTTCGGCGTCGACATGGCGCCCTACCCTGTGATTGCGCGCGTCCACGCCGCCTGCATGGCACTGCCGGCGTTCCAGAAAGCCGCGCCGCAGAATCAGATCGATGCCGAATAGGGAAGCCAAAGACGCCGACGAGGCCAAGACGCTCGCCGACATCGAAGAGTATGGCTGCCACATTCTCTATGTGCTGGAGGAGGACGAGCATCCGCCCTTCGCCTACTCGGTCGGGATAGAGCATAATTTTGGCACCCCCGAATTGGTCGTCATCGGACTCAAGCCGGAGCTTTCGATGACTATCATCAACGAGTATTGCCGACGCGTGCGCGGCGGCGAGAGGTTCAGCGTCGGTGAGCGGGCGTCGGGTTTCCTGGGAGGCGGCTTCGACTGTCAGTTCGGTGCTGTCCATCCCGATCATTACCCGGAGCATTTCGGCTGGGACATATGGTTCTACGACGGACCGGATTTCCGGATTATGCAGCTTATTTTCCCGTCAACATCCGGGGTTTGGCCGTGGGACGCCGAAGCGGATGAATGGTTTCGCGAACGGCAGCCACTGCTTGACACCCCGCCGCCATAACTAGCGCCCCACCTTCAGCGTCGCCGCCCAGAACGCCAGCGCAAGCAGCCCGATTCCCGCGCCGAGCAGGCAGACGCCGGTCCAGCCCCAGGCTGCATAGGTCATGGTCGAGGCAATAGAGCCCAGCGCGCTGCCTAGTGAGTAAAAGATCATGTAGCCGCCGACCAGCCGGCTGCGGGCATCCGGCCGGCGCGCGAAGATCAAGCTTTGATTGGTGACGTGCACCGCCTGGATGGCGAGGTCGAGCATGACGATGCCCAGCACAAGCAGCCAGAGTGAGGAACCCATGCAGGCGATCGGCAGCCACGCGACGGCCATCAGCAACAGGCTGAGGCCGGTCACCAATTGGCCTTGCCCGCGATCGACAAGCATGCCGGTCCAGCGTGCGCCCAGCGCACCGGCAACACCGGCCAGGCCGAACAATCCAATTGCGGTATGCGACAGCGAAAAAGGCGGCGCCGCCAGCGGCAGCACCAGCGGCGCCCATAGCACGTTGAAGCCGGCGAAGATCAGCATGGCGAGCACTGCGCGCACGCGCAGCAGCGGCTCCTCCACGAAAAGAAGCAGCACCGAGCCCAGCAGCCGGGTATAGGATGTGCGTGGCCGCGCGGCCTCATGGCGAGGCAGGACGCGAAACAGGATCACCGCCATCGCCAGCGTCAGCAGCGCCGAGACGAGATAGACGGAGCGCCAGCCGGCGAAATCGGCGACTAGTCCCGAAACGAAGCGCGCCAGCAGGATGCCGAGGATGACGCCGCTGGTCACGGTGCCAACGGCCCGCCCGCGCTCCGCCGGCGCCGCCAGGTCGGCGGCATAGGCGACAAGGACTTGGACGACGACGGCAAGCAGGCCGACTATCGCGAGGCTCGCGAGCAAGACGCCTGCGCTCGGCGACAGGCCGACAACGACCAGCGCCAGCGCCGAAAGCACCGCCTGGGTCGCCACCAGCTTGCGGCGGTCGAAAAGATCGCCGAGCGGCACGATGAAGAACAGACCGACCGCATAGCCGATCTGCGTCACCGTAACCACGATGCCGACCGAGGCCGGATCGATCGCAAAGTCGCGCGCAATGGCGTCGAGCAGCGGATGCGCGAAGTAGACATTGGCGACGCTCAAGCCGCAGGCAATCGCAAAGGTCAGCGCCGTGAGGCGCGGCAATCCTGCTTTGGCCTTCGCTGCCTTGCCGTCTTCGAGCTGCCGCAGGTCGGCTCCTTGCAGTTGCAGATTCATCGCCCCCTCCATTCGGTTTCAACTTGAAACCATTGCGGGATATGCAAGAAGGTTTTATCTTGCAACCAAAATCGGAGACTGGACCAACCACATGGTGAAACGGACGAGCCATCAAAGCGCGGACTGCCTTATCGCCCGGCCGCTGGACGCAATCGGCGACTGGTGGTCGCTGCTCATCGTGCGTGATGCCTTCGACGGAATGCGGCGCTTCGGCGAATTCCAGAGAAGCCTCGGCGTGGCCAAGAACATCCTGTCGGCGCGCCTGCGCAATCTGGTCGCGCATGGCATCCTCGAAACCGTTCCGGCGCCGGACGGCAGCGCGCATCATGAATATGTGCTGACCGAAAAAGGCCGTGGCCTGTTCTACGTCCTGGTGGCACTGCGCCAGTGGGGCGAGACCTATTTCTCCGGGCCGGGCGAACCCTACACCTTCATGGTCGACACCCGGACCGGCAGGCCGATCAGGCGCCTGGAAGTGCATGCCGAGGACGGACGCAGGCTTGTGCCGGGCGAAACGCGGCTGGCCGATTTCCGCCAGCAGCCGGATTAGCTGGATCGGCAAGCCGGTTCAGGACTGGCAGAATCGATTTCCGGTCAACCGGCAGTGGAATCGGCTATCGTCGCCTCAAAACGCGTCAGTAATGGGAGTTTGCCGATGAAAGCCGTCGTCTTCGAAAAATTCGGCGAGGCGCCGACGATCCGGACCGTGCCCGATCCCAAACCGGCCGCCGACGGCGTGGTCATCAAGGTCGAGGCGACGGGCCTTTGCCGCAGCGACTGGCACGGCTGGATGGGCCATGATGACGGCATCACGCTGCCGCATGTTCCAGGACATGAACTGGCCGGCATCGTCGTCGCCGCAGGCAAGCAGGTCAGCCGCTGGAAGGCCGGCGATCGCGTTACGGTCCCCTTCGCCGTCGGCTGCGGCCGCTGCTTCGAATGCACCTCCGGCAACCATCAGGTCTGCGAGCACCAGACGCAGCCTGGTTTCACCGGCTGGGGCTCGTTCGCCGAATATGTCGGCATCGAGCATGCCGACACCAATCTGGTTCGCCTGCCGGAGGAAATGGAATTCGCCACGGCCGCCAGCCTCGGCTGCCGTTTCGTCACTTCATTCCGCGCCATCGTCGATCAGGGCCGGGTGACGCCCGGGGAATGGGTGGCGGTGCATGGCTGCGGCGGCGTCGGCCTGTCGGCGATCATGATCGCCAGCGCCATGGGCGCCAATGTCATCGCCATCGACCTCACCGACGAGAAGCTGGACTTCGCCAGGAAGATCGGCGCGGTGGCGACGATCAACGCCTCGACGACGCCGAACGTGGTCAAGGCGGTCAAGCAGATCACCAATGGCGGCGCGCATATGTCGATGGACGCGCTCGGCCACCCCACCACATCCTTCAACTCGATCTCGAACCTGCGCCGGCGCGGCCGCCACGTTCAGGTCGGGCTCATGCTGGGCGAGCATGCCCGCCCCCAGGTGCCGATGGACAAGGTGATCGCCTTCGAGCTCGAAATCCTCGGCAGCCACGGCATGCAGGCCTACCGCTACACCGCGATGATGGAGATGATCCGCACCGGCAAGCTGAAGCCCGAGCTGCTGGTCGGCAAGAAGATCAGCCTCGAGGAAGCGCCCGCGGCCCTGATGGCGATGGGTGGTTTCGAGGGCATCGGCATCGGGGTGGTGACGAAGTTTTAGCAGGTGCCTACCTTGCGAACTTCTTCGCCCCGAATACACAGGCCACGACGCCCAGCGTGACGACTACCATCATCGGGCTGACCTTTTCGTGCAGCAGGCTCGCCGCCAGCGCCAGGCCGAAGAAGGGCTGCAGCAACTGCAACTGCCCGACGGCGGCGATGCCGCCTTGCGCGAGGCCGCGATACCAGAAGATGAAGCCGATCAGCATGCTGAACAGCGAGACATAGCCGAGGCCTATCCAGGCGCCCGAGCCGACGCCGGCGAAAGAGGCCGGCAGCGTCACGAAAGTCAGCGCCAGCATAACCGGCAGCGACAGCGCCAGCGCCCAGCAGATCACCTGCCAGCCGCCGAGCCGGCGCGACAGGGCGGCGCCCTCGGCATAGCCAAGCCCGCACACGATGATGGCCCCCAGCATCAGGCCGTCGCCGACCGGCGACGCGGTCACGCCCTGCGACAGGGCAAAGCCCGCGACCAGGGCGCTGCCGATGCAGGAGAACAGCCAGAAGGCCGGACGAGGACGGTCGCCGCCGCGCAGCACGCCGAAGATCGCGGTCGCCAGCGGCAGCAGGCCGACGAAGATGATCGAATGCGCCGTGGTGACATGCTTCAACGCCAGCGCCGTCAGCAACGGAAAGCCGACGACGACGCCCAGCGCCACGACGACGAGCGAGGCGAGATCGCCGCGCTCCGGACGCTTCTGGCGGAACACCAGCAGCATCGCAATCCCGAGCAGGCCGGCAATCGCCGCGCGAGCCGACGTCAGGAATGTCGGATCGAAATCGGCCACCGCCACATGCGTTGCCGGCAGCGAGCCGCTGAAGATCAGCACGCCGATGAATCCGTTCAGCCAGCCGCTCGCAGTCTTGTCCATTCGAGGCTCCGTTGTTTCGCTTTCCTATCGGCTGGATGCCTATGGTCCCGCCAGAGACAATGGAGTACAATTCTGCAAAACTGTAATGGCATTATGAGCAGTACAGATGACGGATATTCCTCTTGAGATTGACGGCGCGCGCACGCTGGTCGAAAGCGTGATGGCGACGATCCGCCACCGCATCGCGGCGCGCGCGCTGACGCCCGGAGCGCGTTTGCCGTCGATCCGGGCGCTCGCCAAATCCCTGCAGGTCTCGAAATCCACCGTGGTCGAGGCCTATGAGCGCCTTGCCGCCGAAGGTACGATCCGCTCGCGGCCGGGCTCCGGCTTCTACGCCGCCGGCCAGCTCGCGCCGCTGTCGCTCGCCGAGATCGGTCCTAAGCTCGATCGGGCCGTCGACCCGCTCTGG
The DNA here is from genome assembly GCF_019091085.1 of Mesorhizobium sp. GbtcB19. GTDB lineage: Bacteria > Pseudomonadota > Alphaproteobacteria > Rhizobiales > Rhizobiaceae > Mesorhizobium. The sequence goes on from NZ_JAGXJY010000001.1 coordinate 309,179, forward strand.
GTGTCGCGGCAGTCGCTGGAGGCCGGCGAAGAGATGCTGAAACCCGGCTGCGGCTGGCTGCCGGCGTCCTGGATGCCGCAGGCCGCCTTGCGCCGGGCGCTGAGAACAGCCGCCCGCGCCGACGACGCGGCACTTGCCGATTACGGCACGCCGCTTGGCCTGCCGCCGCTGCGCCAGTTGCTGGCGCGGCGCATGGCCGAGCATGGCGTCGAAGCCTCGCCCGACCAGATCATGCTGACCGATTGCGGCACCCAGGCGATCGACCTTTTGTGCCGCTTCCTGCTCGAGCCCGGCGATGCCGTCCTGGTCGACGATCCCTGCTACTTCAACTTTCACGCGCTGCTGCGCGCGCATCAGGCCAAAGTGGTCGGGGTGCCCTACACGCCTTCTGGACCAGATATCGAGCGCTTCGCCGAAGCACTCGCCGAGCACCGGCCGCGCCTCTACATCACCAATTCCGGCATCCACAACCCGACAGGTGCGATCCTGTCGCCGGTCACCGCGCATCGGCTGCTGAAACTCGCCGACCAGGCGGACCTCACCATCGTCGAGGACGACATTTTCGCTGACTTCGAACATAGCCCTGCCCCAAGGCTCGCGGCCTTTGACGGGCTGCAGCGCGTCGTCCAGATCGGCTCCTTCTCAAAAACGTTGTCGGCCTCGGTGCGCTGCGGTTTCATCGCAGCACCCGCCGACTGGATGGAGGGCCTGACCGATCTCAAGATCGCCACGACTTTCGGCGGCGCGCGCTTGGCTTCGGAGCTCGTGCTGACGCTGTTGAAAGACGGCAGCTACCGCAAGCATGTCGAGCAGTTGCGCGCCCGCCTGTCGCGCGCCATGGCCGAGACGGCCGGCCGGCTGAAAGCGTTGGGCATCGCTCCGTGGATCGACCAGACTGCCGGCATGTTCCTGTGGTGCCGGCTGCCCGACGGCATCGACGCCGCCGATGTCGCGCGGCATGCGCTCTCGGACAATGTCGTATTGGCGCCCGGCAACGCCTTCAGCCTGTCGCACACCGCCGGCCGCTTCATGCGCTTCAACGTCGCGCAATGCGGGGACGAACGCGTCTTTCGGGCGCTCGATAACGCCATGGCCGCATCGCGGCGCAAAGCCGCCTAGATGGCCTGATCAGCCGGTGAGCCGACGCCGCAAGGTCTGTCGAGATTCGGGTCAGGCCGAGTCGAAAATGGTGGGTTCCGAGAACCGGAGCGGAGCGTACTTTTCGTACGTGAGCACCGGAAGCGGAGGAAGCCGCCATTTGCAGACCGGTCTCACCCGAATATCGGCAGACCTAACCTGCCCGCTTGCGGCGCTCATACATCATCACCAGCGTTTCGGCTGTCAGTGCCGGCTTCTGCTCGCCTTCGATCTCGACCGTGTTCTCCGCCTTCATCAGATACTGGCCGGGGCCGCGATCCTCCATGGAAAGCAGCGTCGTGCGCAGCCGGATGCGCGCGCCGACCCGCACCGGGGCCAGGAAGCGCACCTTGTCGAAGCCGTAGTTGAAGGCGGCTTGCGTGTTTTCCGGCACGATGCCCATCTCCAGCGCCAGCGCGCCGATGATCGACAAGGTCAGGTAGCCATGCGCGATCGTGGTGCGGAACGGGCTCTGCCGTTTCGCCCGCTCGGGATCGACATGGATCCATTGATGGTCGCCCGTGCACTCGGCGAACTGGTCGATGCGCTGCTGGTCGACCGTCGTCCAATCGGACACGCCGAGCTCCTGCCCGGACATCGTGCGCAACTGTTCGAAAGTCGGCGGCGTTTTCGGCCGTGTCTCCGTCATTCCTGCCTTCCCATCACTCCTGCATGTCTCCCGACCATGAAGCGGCGACCTCTGTCAATTCGTGGCCGCGCTATTTTCGCAGGTAGAGTTGATGCTTTCGCGGCAAGCCAGAACGCATGGGCGCACTAGCCGGTTGCATATCAGCGCGCCCTGAATTGCAAGCCAGGAATGCCGGCCAACCTATTATTTGTCGTAGCCGGCCCGGATTTCCGCCATCGCATCCCTGATCCGGTCGCGCAGGATTTCGACCGATTCGGTGCTGGATTTCCGCACCAGGTCAGCCACTTCGCTGGCATTCTTCAGCGTCGTCTCGAACGACCTGCGGGCAAATTCGGCCTGCTTGGCCATCAGCTCCTGCGGATTGCCGGGCGTCTGGTAGTTCTGCGCCATCCGCGTGACCTCGTGCATGGCGTTCTGCACCATCTCATGCTGTCTCGCCAGCACCGAGGATGCGCCGGCCGCGCTCGTCCGGGCCGACTTTTCCAGCGCTTCGAGGTTCTTGCGATGGTGATCGAGGATCGCCTGGACATCGACATTCGGCAACTTGAGGTCGCGGCCGAACCTGCTGAACATGTCGAGGAACGAGTCGGAACCCGGTTGTTTTGCCATGCTGTGCCTCCCTGCCAGCCGCCACGCGGCGCCCTATAAGCAGAATAGTGCGCGGCTAGTCCACGTCAATTGACCAGGAACAGCCGCTCAGCTGCGTAAAGCACCAGGCCGGCGAGCCCGCCGATGATCATGCCGTTGAAACGGATATATTGCAGGTCCTTGCCGATGTTCATCTCTATAAGCCGCGTCAGTTGCGCCAGGTCCCAGCGCTTGACCTGGTCGGCGATGAATTTCGACACCCCGCTCTTCTGGCTCTCGACGAAGGAGGCCAGCGCCACGACAAAACCCTGGTTCATGTCGGCCCTGATCTGGGCATCGTCGGCCAGATGCCGGCCGACCTCGACGAACATGTTGGCGAGGTGCTCGCGGATCGTCGAATTCGGCGCGTTGACGTCCTGCTCGATGAACAGGCGCAGGCTTGTCCACGCATCGCCGGCCAGCGCCCTCACCTCCGGGCGGCCGAGAAAATCGCGCTTCAGCTTCTCGGCGCGCCTTGCATATTGCCTCGAGGTCCTGAGCCGCTCGATGAAGGCGAGCGCGAAACGGTCGAATTCGGCGCGCATCGGATGCTCGGGATCGGCCCTCACCTCGTCGAGCAGTGAGCCGGCCGAAGCGACGATCTTCTTCAGGAGATAGGCGTCGGCGCGAAACAGGTTGAACAGCGACGGCAATTCCTCGCGGATCTTTTCGCGCATCGTCGCCAACGCCTGCTCGTCATTGAGGAAGCGCCCGACGACTCGCGTGAACTCGTCGAACAGCTTCTGATGGCGGCGATCGTCGGTCAGCGCCGACAACAGATCCGCCGCGAGCGGCGCCAGCGGCACCTTCTCGATCTGCTCGAGCATACGACTGGTGACGAAGTCGCGCAGGCCGGATTGCTCGACCGCCGTCAATGTCTGCGGCACCAGCCTCGCGACGAATCGCGACAGGCCGGCGGCGCGCTCGGCATCGGCCAGCCAGTCGGCGACCAAGGCGGCGAAGTCGACCTCGGCGAGCTTTTCGCGCACCGGCTCCGGCGCCAGGAAATTGGCCTCGATGAAGCGGCCGAGATTGTCGGCGATGCGGTGCTGGTTCTCCGGGATGATGGCCGTGTGCGGGATCGGCAGCCCGAGCGGCCGCCGAAACAGCGCCACCACGGCGTACCAATCGGCGAGGCCGCCAATGGTCGCCGCCTCGGCAAAGGCCGCGACGAAACCCAGCCACGGATAGGTAGCCTGGAACGACTTCGCCAGCGCAAAGACAAGGATGCAGAGGGCGAGCGCGGCGGCAGCAATGAATTTGGTGCGCCGCAATGCCGAGAGCTTTGATTGCGCATCGGCGTCGAACCGAACCGGCGCGAGAGCCGGAGCTGATTGTGACATGGAAAGGCCGTTCCCTGTTTGCACGTGAACTTATCTAGAGCCTGCGCCGGCGAAACGCTCGCTCGAAGCGCAAAGGGCGTATCGGATCGCCATAAGCGCCAGCATGCACAAAAAGTTGACACGATTATTCAGCTATGTAGGTGTCCAGTCTGGAATTGTTCCAAACTATGGGCCATATTCCGGCTCAAGCTAATATTTTCGCGAGGACACCATGCGGCTCACGCGCCAGACCAATTATGCGATGCGCATTCTGATGTATTGCGCCGCAAATAACGACAGGCTGAGCCGCATCCCCGAGATCGCCGCCGCCTATTCGGTGTCCGAACTGTTCCTGTTCAAGATCCTGCAGCCGCTGGTCGAGGCCGGCCTGGTCGAGACCGTGCGCGGCAGGAATGGCGGCGTGCGGCTTGGCCGCGCCGCGGAGCAGATCAGCCTGTTCGATGTCGTGCGCGTCACCGAAGAGAGCTTTGCCATGGCCGAGTGCTTCGAGAACGACGCGGCGGAATGCCCGCTGGTCGACAGCTGCGCGCTGAATTCGGCGCTGCGCGAGGCGCTCAACGCCTTCTTCGCCGTGCTTTCCCGCTACACCATTGCCGACCTCGTCGCCGCACGCCCGAACGTGCGCCATCTGCTCGGCATCGACCTTCTGGAACAGCGCGCCCCGGCGGCGTGATCGCGCCTTGGCGGCTTGGTTTTCGAGAGGCGCCACCGATGACTTCCCCAGGTGCGACGCCGCCCATGACTTCGTCATTCTAGGGCGGAGCAAGGAGCGCAGCGACGCAGCGCAGACCCTAGAATCCATTCCGTGACATTCGAGCGCCCCGGCGATGCAGAACTGGCGCCGTTGGCTCCAGCGCTCGTTCTGGATCGCCGCATTCTTCGGTTGATGTAACGGAATGGATCCTCGGGTCTACGCGTCCGCTTCGCTCCCGCTCCGCCCGTGGATGACGAAGACGGGAAGGCTTCGGCAAATCTCCCTCGCCAACCGGCCTAAGCGGCGGATTGCGGCAGCACGAACGGCACGCTTCCCTCGGGCAGCGCGCCGACCTTCAGGCGGCAATCGAACACCCTCTCGATCAGCTCATCCTTGAGTACGTCCATTGGCGCGCCGGCGGCGGCCAGCTCACCTCGATGCAGTACGAAGATGCGATCGGCATACATGGCCGTCAAATTGAGGTCGTGCAGAATCGCCACGACCCCGCCGCCGCGCCGGGCGAAATCGCGGGCGATGTTCATGATGATGAGCTGATGCTTGACGTCGAGGCTGGAAACCGGCTCGTCGAGGAAGAGATAGCGCGGCCTTCCTTCCAGCACTGGCGCCCAAACCTGGCAGAGCACCCGGGCAAGCTGCACGCGCTGCTGCTCGCCGCCGGAAAGCTCCTGGTAGAAGCGGCCGGCGAAGCCGTCGAGGTCGACACGCGCCAGCGCCCGCTCCGGCAGGCGCGCATCCTCACCGGGCAATACGCCCGAGCGTCCGCCGATCAGGCCGAGGCGCACGATCTCACGCACGGTGAAGGGAAAGGACAGCGCCGTCGATTGCGGCAGCACCGCGCGCAACGTTGCCACCTCCACCGGCTTCATCGAAACGAGGTCGCGACCGTTGAGCCTCACCGTTCCGGTATAGGCAAGCTCGCCGGTCAGCGCCTTGAGCAAGGTCGTCTTGCCGGATCCGTTCGGCCCGACGATCGCCGAAACCTCACCGGGGCGCGCCGCGAAGTCGACATGCGACACGATGCGCTTGCCGCCGACCGCCACCGAGATGTCGCGCGCTTCGATCATGGGCAGCTCACAAATCGACGATGCCGCGCTTGCGCAGCAGGATCCACAGGAAGAACGGCGCGCCGGCGACCGCGGTGACGATGCCGATCGGCAGTTCGGCCGGCGCGACGATGGTGCGGGCGACCGAATCGGCGATGAGCAGCAGCGATGCGCCGAGCAAGGCGGACGCCGGCAGCAGGTAACGATTGTCCGGGCCGATCGCGAGCCGCAGGACGTGCGGCACGACGATGCCGATGAAACCGATGCCGCCGCTGACCGCGACCGAGGCGCCGACCGCTGCCGACACACCGACAATGGCCGTGTATTTCAGCCGCTGCACCGGGATGCCGAGATGCCCCGCGGTCGCCTCGCCAAGCGCCAGCGCGTTGAGGCCGCGCGAGAGGAACGGCATCGCGGTCAGCGCCAGCACGATCACCGGACCGACGGTGCCGACCTTCTGCCATGTCGCGCCGGCCAGCGAGCCGAGTTGCCAGAAGGTCAGGTCGCGCAATTGCCGGTCGTCGGCCATGAAGATGAGAATACCCGTGAGCGCCATGGCAAGCGCGCTGATGGCGATGCCGGCAAGCAGCATCGTGGCGACAGACGTCCTGCCCTGTCGCGTGGCGATGGCGTAGAGCAGCAAGGTCACCGCGAGACCACCAAAGAAAGCCGCGAGCGGCAAGGCGAGCACGCCGAACGCCAGCGTGACCGGCGCGAGCCATGTGGTGCCGAGCACGATGATCGCCACCGCGCCGAGGCTGGAACCGGCGGAGACGCCGATCAGGCCGGGGTCGGCAAGCGGATTGCGGAACAGTCCCTGCATCACCGCGCCGCAGACGGCGAGTGCCACGCCGATCAGCACGCCGAGCAGCACGCGCGGCATACGGATGTCATAGACGATCAGCTGGTCGCGCGCCGCAAGCGCCGCATCGGCCGGCACAGTGCCGGTGAACCAGTTGCGGATGACGCGGACGGCCGACGCATCGGAAGCGCCCGCCGTCAGCGACAGGAACACGGACAGCGCCAGCGCCAGGCACAAAAGCAGGATGACGAACCTTGCCCGGTTAGAACGGTCGCCGTCGGCTGCCATCACCCTGCTCGCGCCGCGAGCAATAGACTGTTCGGCCATCGCCGCTCAGTCCGTGACCTGGTTGCCATAGAGCGAGACGGCAAGATCGTGGATGGCGTCCGCCGTGCGTGGCCCGAAGCCGAGCAGATAGCCGCCCCACATGCTGATAATCTTGCGGTTCCGGTTCGCGCCTGCCGGTGTCGAAGCGACCGCCGGGTTGGCGAACAGCTCGTCTTCCGAGATCGGCGGTCCGCCCCCCTTCATCGTCAGGATCACATCCGGCTTGGCGCTGACGATCGCCTCGTCCGTCATCGACTTGTAGCCGGAGAAACCATCGACCGCGTTGACGGCGCCCGCCAGCTTGATGATGCCTTCGGCGGCAGTATCGCTGCCCGCGGCAAGGATCTTGCCGCCCTGTGTCGACAGCACGAACAGCACGCGCTTGCGGTCCTTGATCGCCGCCGTCTGCTTTTCGGCCGCAGTCAGCTTCGCGTCCGTCTCCCCGGCAAGCTTCTCCGCCTTGGCGTCGACCCCCAAAGCCTTGCCGACGACGCGGATCTTTTCGAGGATGCCCTCATGGTTGAAGTGATCCGGCACCTCGATGAAAGCCACGCTCGACTTCTTCAGCACATCGACCGCTTCCTTCGGGCCGCTGCCCTGCAGCGCCAGGATTCCGGACGGATTGACCGACAGGACGCCTTCCGGTGACAGCGCGCGCATATAGCCGACATCCGGCAACTTCGCCGCCGCCTCGGGATAATTGCTGGTCGAATCGCGGGCGACGAGACGGCCTTCTTCGCCGAGCGCATAGACGATTTCGGTGATCGAGCCGCCTATGGCGACGATCCGCGACGTATCGGAGAAGACGGAGGTCCCTTCCTCGGCGCCGGCCGGCAGCGCCGTGAAAGCAAGCAGGACACCGAGCATCGGCGCAAGCGCCGCGCGGGAACGGAAAACAACACGCATCGGGTCTTGCCTTATGCAGCGGTCGGGCTGGGAATGCGGGGCAGGTTCTCGGCGAGAAAACGCCAGTCCTCGCGCTCGCTTTCGCCCTCATGGCGCTTGCCGAAAAACTGGATGATCATCCCGCCATTGGCGTCATAGACCTCGAGCGAGGTGACATGACCGTCCTTGGTCGGCTTGCGCACCGCCCAGACCTCTTGGATGTGATCGGTCCTGAGATGCAGGTGGAAGGTCTCGTCGAGCACGTTGATCCACGGTCCCATCGGCTTGACCGATTTGATCGGGCCGGAATGGATCTGGATGCAGCCTCGATTTCCCACGAAGAACATGATCGGCGTCTCGCCTTCCGCCGCGTGGTGGAACATGGCGCTGACGGCGTCCTTGTCGAGCAGCCAGGCGTAGTCTTGGCCGACCATGCGCACCGCCTCGCGGCGGCTGAGCTTCAGCGTCTTCAGCATGCCGAAGAACTGATGCACGTCGGTCATCCGGCTCCAGCGGTCGCGCAGATCGTCGATCGAGGCAACCGACCCTCGAGTCTCGCCCTCACCTTCCGCCGCGCTTGGGAGGATCGCGACGGTCGGTTCCTGGTTCGACGATTCGAGGCCCGCCACCAGTTTCTGGTAGGCGTAGAGGTTCGAGGCGGGCCGCAAATGCACCTTGTGCACGGCCTCGCCCGCCGCGTCGAAGAACTGCAGGCTGCGGCGGATCTCGCCATCGTCACGCTTCTCGACGGCAAAGCCGTGCGCCCACACCTTCGGGAAGATGCGCAGGTCGATGTTTTCGCCGAGCACCATGGCGTTGTGGTTGCCGGTGACGACCTTGTCGTAGACGCCGATCTTTTCATGTACGGCGCTCTCGTTGCGGGTCAGCGCCATCACCTCGCCGACCGCCTCGAGGCCGGTCAGCAGATCGTTGACGCGCGGCTCGACGCGCACCGCGCTGATGCCGCATTGCGCCGCGACCAGCTCCGCTTCCGAAATGCCCAGTTGCGCCGAGAGGTCGCGCTCCCGCATCTTCGGATTTTCTTCTCGCGCCCGCCGGATCTCTTCCGGCGACGGTTTTACGCGCTGGTCCATATCGTCCACCTGTCGTGCCTGATATCTGCTCGTTTGCCATTTCCGGTCACTTGTTGAGGATCAGCTTGCCCTGGCGGGTGATCTTCAAACGGTAGAGCGCACCGTGATGCTCGATGCCGATCTCGTGCTCGCCCTGGAACAGCGTGTTGCTGGACAGTGTCCTCACCGCCAGCGGCACCCTTTCGTAGCGCATCTGCGTGTCTTCCGGACGGCGGACGCGGTAGCGGAAGTCATTGGGATTGTGCGTGTTCATCGGGTCGGTCCTTTCCTCTGACGGCCGCCTTGGCCGCAGCCTCGTAAAATGCCGATTCAATTCTTGACTCAAATCATCATGTTTACTAGTCAGTGCATTACCGGACTAAATGAGTCAACATTTAACACGCCGGACATGATCAAAAATGCGAGCGAGCCACCGGCCAGCCAGCTGCGAGCCTGAAAATCTGGAGTTGGGGCATGGGGTTGGTGACTTGGGGACGGACGGGCCTGGCGGGCGATAGCGCGGGTCCGGGCTTCCGATCTATGGCGAAGGCAATCGCCGCATTGATGACCGGCGCGGCGGCGATCGCGCTCAGTGCGCCGGCTGCGCAAGCCCAACAGGCCGCGCAGCCGGCGGTCAGCCAGCAGGCCGATCAGAAAAAGAAGGCTGACGAGAAGGCCGCCGCGGAAGGAACCTTGCTCGACAAGATCCTGGTCATCAGCCGCACCGGCGAGACGGCGATCCAGTCGCTGGCTTCTGCCAGCCATGTCGGCCAGGAGCAGCTCGACCGCCGCATGGCGACGACGCCGAACGAGATGCTGCTCGGCGTGCCCGGCGTCGCCGTGCAGGCCGACGCGCGCCGCGTCTCCTCCAGCATCAACATCCGCGGCCTGCAGGATTTCGGCCGCGTCGCGGTGATCGTCGACGGCGCAAGGCAGGATTTCCAGCGCTCGGACCACGGCACCCAGTCGACTTTCTATGTCGACCCCGAGCTGATCAAATCGGTCGACGTCATCCGCGGCCCGGTCGCCAACACCTACGGTTCCGGCGCTATCGGCGGTGTCGTCTTCTTCGACACCAAGGACGCGGCGGATTTCCTGAAGCCGGAGGAAACCTGGGCCGCCTCGCTGACCGGCCGCTATGAAAGCAACGGCAAGGGCTGGACCACCAGCGCCACCGGCGCCTACCGGATCAACGAGAACTGGGACGTCCTGGGCAACATCGTCTACCGCGACTACGACAACTACAAGAACGGCGGCGGCGACACCGTCGCCGGCACCGGTTTCGACGTGCTGAGCGGCATGCTCAAGACCTCCATACGCCCGACCGAGAACAGCGAGCTCAAGCTTGGCTGGGTCGGCTCCAAGGACGGCTGGACCGAGACCAGCGGCGGCGTGCCGGCCAACGACGTCGATCTCAAGTCGAACACCTTTACCGCCCGCTACAACATCACCGACGACGCCAAGAGCTGGCTCGACCTCCACATCAACGCCTCCTACAACAGAACGAATCTCGACCTGACGACGCTTGTCCCGCAGAAGCGGTTCGACCCCACCACCGGCCTGCCGGTGGTGCTGCCGGCTGGTTCGCTCTCGACCTTCGATGTCGGCACGACCGGCATCGACATCTGGAACACCTCGCGCTTCGAGACCGCGAGCGTAGCCCACGAATTGACCTATGGTGGCGACTGGGTCGGCGACGATGTCGAGACCGGCGGCACCGCCGGCGGCGACAGCTTCTACACGCCGTCAGGCAAGCGCACCGTCTCCGGCGCCTACGTCCAGGACAAGCTGACCTGGGAATGGCTCGAGGTCATTGGCGGCCTGCGCTATGACAATTACAGCCTGAAGGATTCCAAGAACGAGACATCCGGCGACAAGGTATCGCCGCGCGTCACCGTCGGTGTTACGCCCTTTGAAAGCGCCGGCCTGGCTGGCCTGCAATTCTATGGCACCTATGCTGAAGGCTATCGCTCGCCCTCGCTGACCGAGACGCTGATCAGCGGCAACCATCCGGCCGGCGTCAGCTTCCCGTTCCTGCCCAACCCGAACCTGAAGCCCGAGACCGGCAAGACGGTCGAGTTCGGCGTCAACTACAAGCAGAACGACATCATCGCGGCGGGCGACGCGCTGCGGCTCAAGGCCGCCTATTTCAACAACAATGTCGACGATTACATCGACGGCGTGACGCTCTCGCCGTTCGACCCCACCAGCGGCTGCCCGTTCGGCCCCGGCATTCCGATCTGCTTCCAGTACCAGAACTTCGCCAAGGCCAAGATCAACGGCTTCGAGCTGGAAAGCGTCTACGACGCCGGCTGGGGCTATGCCGGGCTGTCAGCCTCGATCATCAACGGCCACACCATCTCCTACGAGGGCGAGCGGGCCGATCTGGCCACCATCCCGTCTTCGCAGGTGACGGCCCAGCTCGGCTTGCGCTTCCTCGAGGACAAGCTGACCGTCGGCGGCGAAGTGCAGTACAACGGCAAGCCGAAGGGCAATGCAGTGGCCAAGGACTATACGCTGGTCAACGCCTTCGCCAGCTACCAGGCGACCGACAATTTCAAGGTCGACTTCCGCGCCGACAATCTGTTCGACGTCAAATACACCAACCCGCTCAACGGCAGCACGACCGCCGTTCTCTATGAACCCGGCGTCACGCTGAAGCTGGCGGCAACCATGCGCTTTGGAGGCTAGGAGAATATGAAGCGCTTGATGACATCCTTTCGTCTGCTGACCCCGACGTTTGCGATGTCGCTTGCAGCGGTGCCGGCGTGGGCGCAGTCCGCGCCGGCTCCGGCCCCAGCTTCGACATTGAGTCTCGAACTCAATGCCGCGCAGCCTTTGGAAAAAGGCTGCCGGCTGACCTTCGTCGTCAACAACGCGCTCGGAACCGACCTGTCGAAGGCCGCGTTCGAGATCGCGTTGTTCAACGGGGCCGGCATTGTCGACCGCCTCACCGTGCTCGACTTCAAGGACCTGCCGGCCGGCAAGACCAAAGTCACCCGCTTCGACCTTGCCGGCGCCGATTGCGGCAAGCTCAGCCGCGTGCTGATCAACAGCGCGACCGAATGCACCGGCAACGGCGTCGAGCCGGCGACCTGCATGCGCGGCCTGAAGACGTCGACCAGGACCGCCATCGCTTTCGGGGTCTGACAAGCGGTGGGCTGCGAGCCGGCACGGACCACCCTTGCACTGGCCGCCGCCGGCATGGGCTTGGCGCTGCCTGCGGCAACCGATCTTGATTTGACAATGTCGGGTCGCTTGCCGCAGGTCTCCCCGCGAGCCATGCAGGATATCGATCCCCTCCCTGACACCGACAGCGAACCGGCGATCCCGCCGGCCGAGCCGCTCGCGCAGCAATCAGCGGCTGACCGCAAATGGCCGGTGGCGATCATCGCCTCCGGCTTGCTGCATGCCGCCGTCGCGGCGGCGTTTTTCATCGCGCCCGCCGACATGTTCGAATCCACCGATGCGATCCAGGCACAAGGCACCGATCGGTCGGGTGCCGATGTCACCGGCAACGTTCTCGAAAACCAGCCTTCCGGCGCGGTGAATGTCACCCTGGTTGCAGATCCGCGACCTCCCGAGCCTGAAACTGCTCAGCCCGCACCGCCAACCGAGGCGCCGCAACCCGATACGAACCAGCCGACGCCGCAGCGAGCACCGGAAGCCATCAGGCAGGCAGCTGCCGCTCCCGAGATACTGGCGACGGACTCCCCGCGCCTGGACGATCAGACCGTCGCCGCGAGCAGTGAACCGGCGGCGTCGCCAAGTCCGGCGCCAGGCGCCGATGCGTCCCCCGCCGAAGCCGCCCAGCCACCGATCCCGAGCACGAAGCCGGATGCAGCCGCCGGATCCCCACGGCCGATCGCGACGCTTGGCGCAACAACCGATGGCAATGAAGCCGACGATGGGAAGATTGCCAGCAAGGGCGGGAAACAGACCGCGACTGGCAATGCCCTGGAATCCCGTTACAGCGGCGAAATCCAGAAGAAGCTCGCTCGCGCCAACCGTCGCGTTTCGAAATCGGTCCAGGCAAAGGCCCGCAACAATGCCAGGGTGGTTTTCATCGTCGCGGCCGACGGCAGCATCAGCGATCTGCAACTCGCCGAAAGCTCAGGGTCTCCGGAGCTGGATGAATTCGCCTTGACGCTGGTTCGCAAGCAAGCCCCCTTCCCTCCCATTCCGCCCGAGACGGGAAGGTCGAGCTGGCTGTTCAAGGCGCGGATCGGTCCTTTTTGAACCTCACCTTAAATCCCGGAATTCGTGCATTTCGAAAGGAAACCAATGTACATCGCCATGAACCGCTTCAAGGTCCAGAACGGCTCTGAGGAGGCTTTCGAGGACGTCTGGAAGAACCGCGATTCCAGCCTCTCCGAAATGCAGGGTTTCAGGGAATTCCACCTGCTGCGCGGGCCGGTCAACGAGACCGAGGGCTACACGCTGTTTGCCTCGCACACCGTCTGGGCAAGCCAGGAGGATTTCGTCGCCTGGACGAAGTCGGAGAATTTCCGCGCCGCCCACCGCAACGCCGGCGGTTCGAAGGTGCACTATCTCGGCCATCCGCAATTCGAGGGCTTTTCGGTCGTCGAAGGCGCATAAGACAGGCCTGCGACAAACGAGATCGTTTCGCGCCAGCCAGCAAAGGCGGGGCGCCACGTCCGCTCATTGCCGAACGGTCGGATACAGCTTTCGAGGCTTCGCTGCTAAGCTCAGAGGGCGGCCATCACCATCGGAACCGTCGCCAGCAGCCGTTTTCTGCTGACGCCATCACGGGCCTGAACGGATAGGCCGTGCAGCGCCAGAGCGACAAAATCGCCAAGCGCTTCTGCATCTGCATCCGGTTCAAGCTCAGCTTCTGAAACTGCCTGCTGGAAACGCGCAATGAGGGCTGCGGTCTGTGCTCGCCGATGATCGGCGAGCAGATCGCGGACTGCCTGGTTCTCCGAAGCGAAGTTGACCGCCGCCGAGACGATCATGCAACCTTTCGGCGCGTCGCCGTCACGGGTGTAAAGCTCGATCGCGTCCATCAGGATGCGCTCGACGGCGGCGCGAGCGCTCGGCGCCTCCTCCAGCGCGCGCAGCGCGAACCCGCCCTCATTCGCTTGATACAGGCCAACCGCCTCTCGGAAAAGTGCCTGCTTCGACCCAAACGCCGCATAGATGCGGGCGGACGCTAGGTCCAACTCCCCGACGAGGTCGGCCATCGAAACACCCTCGTAGCCACGGGCCCAGAACAGGTCGCGGGCCTTGGCCAGCGCCTCGCCGCGGTCAAACTCTCTCGGCCGGCCGGCCATCCCAGTCTCCTTCGCTTCTTTGTCGATCGACAATAAATCGCTTGACTGTCGTGTGCAAGGCTGCATTCTTGAGTGATCAACAAAGAAAGGGATTGCTTATGCGCGCTGCCGTCATCGAACAACTCCGAAAGCCCCTCGTGGTGCGCTCTATTCCCGAGCCCGAATGTCCCCCGGACGGCGCCATCATTCGGATTGGTGCAAACGGGATATGCCGCACCGATTGGCATCTTTGGACCGATGACTGGGCGTGGCGCGGGATCGCAATCCAGCCTCCGTTCGTGCTCGGCCATGAGTTCGCGGGCATTGTCGAGGAAATAGGAAGCGAGGTGAGGGGCTGGAAGCGCGGCGACCGCGTTGTCTATCCCATGAACCCGGGCTGCGGCACGTGTTGGCAGTGCCGGGACGGGCATCAAAACGTCTGCGAGCACGTCGAGCAATTGGTGCCAGGTGTATCGTTCTGGGGTGCCTTCGCCGAGTATAGCGTCGTACGCCACGCTGACGTAAACCTCGTCCGCGTGCCGGAGACCATGCCTCTGCTAAGCGCGGCCAGCCTGGGTTGCCGTTACGTCGCATCGTTCCGCGCCGTGGTCGACCAGGCGGCAACGCGACCTGGGGAGTGGGTTGCCGTCCATGGTTGCGGCGGCATGGGGATGGCTGCCGTACAGGTAGCGGTCGCCCTTGGCGCGAGGGTAATCGCGATCGATTCTTCCCGGGGCGCGCGCGAGTTCGCTCGGGAAATCGGTGCCGAGCATGCCATCGATCCCGCCGAAGCGAACCCCGTCGAGGCGATCCGTCAACTCACGGATGGTGGCGCCCACGCCTCCATCGACGCCCTAGGTATCGCTGAAACCTGTCTCAACTCCGTTCTCTCGCTGCGTCGCCGAGGACGGCATGTCCAGATCGGGCACACGACCAGCATTGAGAAGGGGTATGTGCCGCTTCCCATCGACGAGATCCTCCTCAGGGAACTGAAGCTGATTGGCGCATTCGGTTTACAGGGGCATCGCTACGATACGGTGCTCGCGATGTGCGAAGCTGGACGCCTCGACCCCGGCAAGCTCGTCCGGCAAACGGTCGATCTTGACGGCGTGACCGGCGTTCTCGAGTCGATGGCCGACTACGGCGTGGTTGGTATCGCCGCGATTGACTTTGCGATCGAATAGATGCGGGCCGAACAGTACCCGGCGTCGTCATCGGGCGCTCGTCTGAGTGACAGCGGCGAGCGCTTCATTCGTGACCCGCCTTTCGGCGCCGAGCATCTGCGTCGTGCGATCGACGATCTGGCCTCACGTCAACGCGGCGAGCAGGGACCGCTAAGGTTGGGGTTGTGGGTTCTCTGGCTGCCGGTTTGCTAGGCAGCCGCGAGCAGGCTGGCGTTGCCGCCGGCGGCAGTCGTGTCGACGCACACCGCGCGCTCATGCGCATAGGCCGCCGGGTTGAGCACCTCGCTGACCAGCGGCACGATCGGCCCGGTCCGTTCGGCGATCACCTTGCGCACGATGCGCGCCGCTTCCGGCGTGCCGGAGAAGGCGACGACATCGACGCGCAGCGACCGCGCCTCGACCGGATCCGGCCGGCCGTCGATGGCCGCCAGCGGCAGGCCCTTGCCGGTCAGCGCCGACAGCGCCGCCGGCGCGCCCGGCGCCACCGCCAGCACGGCATTGCCGGCCGCGAGCGCCTGGATCGTCTGGGAAAGCAGCGTCTCGGCGTCGGGGCCGAGGCAGAGCACGCGGCCACGCGGCGACAGCGACAGCGTGTTGGCCTCGCCGGTCGGTCCGGGCAGGTCGACCTGGCCGAAATCGAGGCTGGCGGCAGCGGCGATCGCCGCCGCGCCCTTGCCGCGCAGATGCTTGCGCAGGATCGCGACGCGGTCCGGCCGCGTCGACCAGCCGCCCAGCGTCGGATCCGGCAGATTGTCGGCGAGTTCGGTCGCGGTCACCTTATGGCCGTCGGCAACCTCGGTGCCGGCCTCCGGCCCTTTGCGGAAACGACGCAGATAATGCGGCCCGCCGGCCTTCGGCCCGGTGCCCGACAGCCCCTCGCCGCCGAAAGGCTGCGAGCCGACGACGGCGCCGATCTGGTTGCGGTTGACATAGATGTTGCCGGCATGGATGCCGTCGACGAAATGCTGCACGCGGCCCTCGATGCGGGTGTGCAGGCCGAAGGTCAGGCCGTAGCCCTTGCGGTTGATGGCGGCGATGACCTGGTCGATCTCGTCGGCGTCGAAGGTCGCGACATGCAACACAGGGCCGAACACCTCGCGCTCCATCTCCTCGATGCCTTTGACGCGGAACACGTGCGGCGCGACGAAACGGCCGGTTGTCGGCGCTTCCAGCTTGGCGATCAGCCGGCCCTCCTGTCCCTTCTTCTTGCAGTACTCGCTGATCGCAGCTTGCGCCTCGTCGTCGATGACCGGGCCGACATCGGTCGAGATCAGCCACGGATTGCCGATGTTGAGCGCTTCCATCGCGCCTTTCAGCATCTCCAGCATCTTCTTCTCGACATCCTTCTGGACATAGAGCACGCGCAGCGCCGAGCAGCGCTGGCCGGCGCTCTGGAAGGAGGACGCCAGGATATCGCGTACCGCCTGTTCGGGAAGCGCCGTGGAATCGACGATCATGGCGTTGAGCCCGCCGGTTTCGGCAATCAGCATGGCGTCGGGCGCCGCGGTCTCGGCCAGTTGCTTCTCGATCAGCTTGGCGACCTCGGTCGAGCCGGTGAAGCACACACCCGCAATGCGCGGATCGGCGGTGAGCGGCGCGCCGACCGTGGGGCCGTCGCCCGGCAGAAGCTGGATGACATCTTCCGGCACGCCGGCCTCGCGCAGCATTTCCACGGCGCGGAAGGCGATCAGCGGCGTCTGTTCGGCGGGCTTGGCGATCACCGAATTGCCGGTGACCAGCGCCGCCGCGATCTGGCCGGTGAAGATCGCCAGCGGGAAATTCCACGGAGAGATGCAGACGATGGCGCCGCGCGCCTCGGTGCCGGCTTCCGCATTCGCCGCCTCGGCCGCGTAGTAGCGCAGGAAGTCGACCGCCTCGCGCACTTCCGCCACGCCATCGGCCAGCGACTTGCCGGCCTCGCGCGTGGCCAGGGCGAAGAACTCCGGCGCATTGGCCTCATAGAGGTCGGCGGCGCGGTTGAGGATCGCGGCGCGCTCGGCGACCGGGCGCTTTGCCCAGGCGGGCTGCGCGTCGACCGCGATACGCACGGCGGTCGCCACTTGCTTGGCCGCGGCCTCGTGCACCGTGCCGACGACCTCGTCGGGCTTGGCCGGGTTGACGATCTGGCGCGGCTTGCCGTAGCCGGCGGCGCGCGTCACCGGCTTGGCGTGCCAGCGGTCGGCACCGGCGAACTGCGCTCTCGCCTTGTCGAGCGCCGCGAGCGTCACCGGATCGGTGATGTCGAAGCCTTTCGAATTGCGGCGCCCGGCGCCGAAGATCGCGGCGGGACGCGCGATCGCCGGATTGGCGGCTGGGCCCTGGCTTTCCGCCGTCTGCAGCGGATCGCGCGCGATCTCCTCCGGCTCGACCTCCTCGTCGGTCAGTTGATGCACGAAGGAGGAGTTGGCGCCGTTCTCCAGCAGGCGCCGCACCAGATAGGCGAGCAGGTCGGAATGCGCGCCGACCGGCGCATAGATGCGGCAGCGCGTGCCTTCGGCCTGCCGCACCGTCTCGTGCAGCGCCTCGCCCATGCCGTGCAGGCGCTGGAACTCGAAGCTGTCGCGATCCTTCGCCATCGACAGGATCGCGGCGACCGTATGCGCGTTATGCGTGGCGAATTGCGGATAGATGCGGTCGGTCATCGACAGCAGCTTCTTCGCGCAGGCCATGTAGGAAACGTCGGTGTTGGCCTTGCGGGTGAAGACCGGGTAGCCAGAGAGCCCGAGCGTCTGCGCCCGCTTGATCTCCGTGTCCCAATAAGCGCCCTTCACCAGCCGCACCATGATCCTGCGGTCGTATTTCTTCGCCAGCGCGTAGAGCCAGTCGATGGCGAAAGCGGCGCGCGGGCCATAGGCTTGTACGACAACCCCAAAACCGTCCCATCCAGCGAGCTCCGGCTCGGCCAACACGCGCTCGATGACGTCCAAGGAGAGGTCGAGCCGGTCGGCCTCCTCGGCATCGATGTTGAGGCCCATGCGCGAATGCCGGGCGGCGAGCGCCAGCGACAGAAGCCGCTCCGCCATCACCGGCAGCATCGTCTCCCGCTGCGCCACCTCGTAGCGCGGATGCAGCGCAGAGAGCTTGACGGAGATGCCGTGGTTGTAGCGGATGTCGGGGCCGTTCGACCCGGAATCGAGCGAGGAGATGGCATCCGCATAGGCGCGGTGATAGCGCAGCGCGTCGGCCTCGGTGCGGGCCGCCTCGCCCAGCATGTCGAAGGAATAGAGATAGCCCTTCTGCGTCATCGGCCGGCCGCGCTTGACCGCCTCGGCGATGGTGCGGCCGAGCACGAACTGCTCGCCCATTTCGCGCATCGCCGCGGCGACCGCCTTGCGGATGACCGGCTCGCCCAGCCTGCGCACCATGGCGCGCAGCGTGCCTTCGATGCCGCCCTCGCCTTCGTCGAGCACGCGGCCGGTCAGCATCAGCGCCCAGGTCGAGGCGTTGACGAAGATCGAGCTCGAGCCGCCCGAATGCGCCGACCAGTCATGCGGCGCGATCTTGTCGGCGATCAGATCGTCCATCGTCTCGGTGTCGGGCACGCGCAGCAGCGCTTCGGCAAGGCACATCAGCGCCACGCCTTCCTTGGTCGACAGGCCGTAAGCCGAGAGGAAAACCTCCATCAGCCTGGGATCGGTCGAGCCGCGCACCGCGCGCACCAGGTCGGCGGCCCGGGCCGAGATCGCCTTGCGCTCTTCGGCTGAAAGCCCTGCCGCCGCCGACAGGCGCTTCACCGCCTCATCTTCGTCGGGCAAATAATTGGCGCGGATCTGCTGGCGGATGGCGTCGAGCGGCATATGTCGGATCCATGAAAACGAGCGTTGGGGCGCGGTCTGGCGGCCACCAGACCGAATGGCGCAAGCTAGCACAGCTTAAAATTTCAGTCGGTCCAAAGAAATCGACAGGATAGGCTGATTGAACTATCATTTAGGCCAAGTTTCCACCATTTTAACTGCCAAATCGATGACTGAAGACCAATTGGACCGCATCGACCGCAACATCCTGGCCGCGCTCGGGCGCGACGGCCGTCTCTCCATGTCGGAACTGGCCGGTAAGGTCGGCCTGTCGAAGACGCCGGTGCAGGCACGCGTCAAGCGGCTGGAAAAGGACGGCTACATAAGAGGTTACCGCGCCGTCATCGACCGCGAACGCATGGGCGAAGGCCATGTCGCCTTCGTCCAGGTGAAATTGTCGGACACGCGCTCGGCAGCGCTCGATGCCTTCAACCGCGCGGTGCAAGCCGTGCCGGAAATCGAGCAATGCCACATGATGGCATCGAGCTTCGACTATCTTTTGAAGGTCCGCACCACCGACATCGCCGCCTATCGCCGCGTGCTCGGCGAGCGCATCTCAGCGCTCCCCCATGTCGCCCAGACCTCCACTTTCGTGGCGATGGAGACCGTCAAGGACCGCTAATCCGACAGCGTCTTCAGGAAGGCGACGAGCGCAGCGCGCTCGCGATCCGACAGATCGAGCGGATGCACTTCCGACACGCCTTCCACCGCCAGCGGCGCCTTCGAATAATGCGCTGCCACTTCGTCGAGCGTCGCGAACTGCCCGGCATGCATGTAAGGCGCACGATCCGCTGCGCCGCGCAGTGACGGCGTCTTGTAGGCGCGCACGATTTGCGGGCCGTCCTTGACCATGAAGCGCAGCTCGCGGCAGGCGCTTTCGTCGCCGTCGCGGAATTTACCGAGGCAGTTGAACGGGTCAGCCTGGACCTGCGCCACCGCATCGACCCGGCCCCGGTCCAGCGGCAGGCCGTCGACCGGCGGCACGCCGGTGTTGTGGAAGGAGTTGTCGGTGAAGCGCGGACCGTTGTGGCAGGTCACGCAATTGGCCTTGCCGATGAATAGTTTCAGCCCAAGAACTTCTTCGGGGGAGAAAGCGCCGTCACCTTGAGGCTTGGCACCGGTCGCGAGGTCGATGGCGAAGCGGTCGAAGCGCGTCTGCTGAGGCTCGATCGAGCGCTCGAAGGCCGCGATTGCCTTGCCGATATTGGCATAGACGCGATTGACGTCAT
The DNA here is from genome assembly GCF_019091085.1 of Mesorhizobium sp. GbtcB19. Lineage (GTDB taxonomy): Bacteria > Pseudomonadota > Alphaproteobacteria > Rhizobiales > Rhizobiaceae > Mesorhizobium. Next base: position 329,260 of record NZ_JAGXJY010000001.1, read on the forward strand.
CTTGCTGGCCGGCAGGCATGGCGCTCCATGCCGCCTTCTCAGCCTCGCTGCCGAGCGGGCTGGCATTGGCCGGCACGGTGGAAAGGTCCGGCAGCGGCCCGAAAATGCGCTCATAGCGCTCGCCGAAGCGTTTTTTGATGTAATGCGCGAAAGCGGCCCGGTTGCCGGCCTGCTCCAGCGGGTTTTCAAGCGGCGTCAGCGCCTGCGCCCAAAGGCTGTCGCGGCGTCCGTCCCAGAAGAGCCATGGATTGCGGGCCACGCCTGCCAGCGGCATGGTGCGGCGGTTGGTGTGGCCGACCCCGACCGCCTGCGGCAGGTCGTCCTGGAACTGGCGGTCGATCTTGTGGCAGGTCGAGCAGGACACCGTGCCGTCGCGGCTCATGCCGGCATCGAAGAACAGCGTCGAGCCGAGCGCGGCGGCCGCCGGCACATCCGCGTACTGGTTGGTGGTGTCCGCCTTGAGCGAAGGCAGCGCGTTCAGCGCCAGCGAAGCGATGGTCTTCTTCTCCGCGTCGCTGAACTGCGGCTCGCCGCAACCGCCCAGCAAGGCGAGAGCGGCCAGAACCAGCAGGCTTGCGACGCTCGCCAGACGCCTCATCGCCCGCTCACAACACGATGTTGAAGTCGACGGAATCGGAGCCGGCCGCCGCCGAGATGGCGAAGCGCAACTGCCACCAGCCGCTCATCGTGAATTTTATGCCGTCGATGCGGTAGCGCCCGTCGCCCAGATAATCGGTCGCCTGCGGACTGGTTGGCAGGCCGTGATCGTGCTGCGGCATGCCGCCGGAAACGGTGATCGCCGCGCCCTCCACCGGCGCGCCGGCGGCGGTCTTCAGCGTCAGCAGCCAGGACTGCAATTCGCCCTGCCGGATGACGCCGCGCTCCGGCTCGAAGCCCGCCACGAACAGGCCGTTCGCCGTCTTCTTCGCGCGGGAAGTATCCGGACCGGGGGCCGATTGCGGCAGCGTCAGATAAACGGCGGCCACGATGCCGACCAGCAGGGCAGCCAGACCGAGACCCGCAAGAATGTAACGCCATATCGATGCCAAACCCGTTCCTCTTCGGCTGCTAACGTAGCGGGCCGCGTATCGCGTCCCGCCCTGCCTGTGGGAAATCGCTTCTGGCGCAAAATTCAGCCTTCGCCAAGCATGGCGCTGCCAGCCGCGAAAAGCTACAGCAACAACATCTTAGGAAGGGATAAGCTCGCATGGCCAACGGTATCGCATCGATCGGCGAGTGCATGATCGAACTGTCGGGCCAGGCCGGCGACAGCTGGCAGATGGGTTTTGCCGGCGACACCTTCAACACGCTCTGGGCATTGCACGCGCTGAGCCCGGCCCGGCCGGCGACCTATGTCTCGGCCTTCGGCGATGACCCCTTCTCGCGCGACCAGATCGCTTTCTTTGCCGCAAACGGCATAGGTATAGGCAACAGTCCGATCATCGCCGGCGCGCGCCCCGGCCTTTACGCCATCACCCTCACCGGGGCCGAACGCGCCTTCACCTATTGGCGAAGCGACGCTGCAGCGCGCCAGCTCGCCTCCGATCCGGCGGCACTCGCAAAAAGCCTCGAAAACCAGGCACTTGTCTATTTTTCCGGAATCACCCTGGCAATTCTGGACGCGGCCGCGCGAAAAACCCTGCTTGCGGCCGTGGCGGCCGCCCGCAAGGCCGGCTCGCTCGTCGCCTTCGACCCGAATTACCGGCCGCGCCTGTGGCCGAGCCGTGAGGCGGCGCAGGCCGCGATCCTCGAGGCGCTTGCGGTCTCAGACATAGCGCTGCCGACTTTCCCGGATGAGCAGATGCTGTTCGGCGACGAAACGCCGGAGGTCACGGCCCAGCGCCTGGGTAGATTGACCGGCGAGGTTATCGTCAAGAATGGCGAGCAGCCAGCCTTGATTGCGCTGAACGGCGCTTCGCAAACCGTTGACGCGGTTCACGTTGCCAGGCCGGTCGACACCACCGGCGCGGGCGACTCCTTCAACGGCGGCTATCTCGCCGCTAGGCTCGCCGGCCATGCACCCGCCGACGCGGCGCGCCGCGCGCACAAAGTCGCGGCCGCGGTGGTGCAGGTACGCGGCGCCCTTGCCCCGTTCGAAACCTTGCGGACAGCCTTCGACAATTAAGCGCTGTCGAAGCTTAACCGCAGATCACTTCAATATCGATGAACTTAGGGCAGACGGAACCGGTATTCCGTCACCTGATGATAGATCTGTCCCGGCCATAGCGTGGCCTGGGGGAAATAGGGCCGGTTCGGCGCGTCCGGCCAGGTCTGCGCTTCGAGGCAGAGACCGGAAAACGCCTTGTAGCGGCGGCCGTCGAGCCCCGGCGATGCCGGCGCGACGAACTGGCCGCTGTAGAGCTGCAATCCCGGTTCGGTGGTCCAGACTTCCATCTCGACGCCGGAATTGGCGCCCTGCACCCAGGCCGCCTGGTGCAGCGGGCCGCGGCTGGAGGCCAGGCAGTAATTCAGGTCGTAGCGAAGCTGCTCACCTTCCATTTCCATGCGCAGCGCCCGCGCCTGCCGGAAATCGAAAGGCGTGCCGTCGACCGGCTTCACCACGCCGGTCGGGATCATCTCGTCGTCGACGGGCGTGTAGGCGCCGGCGTTGAGCATCAGCCGGTGGTCGAGGATGTCGCCGGCCCCGCCATCGTCGAGGTTGAAATAGGAATGCTGCGCCAGATTGCAGAGCGTCGGCTCCTCGCAGGTCGCGGTCAGCTCCATGCTGAGCGTGCCGGGGATCTTCAGCCGGTAGGTGCAGGTGACGTCGAGCGCGCCGGGAAAGCCCATTGCGCCATCCGGGTCGTGCAAGGTCAGCGTCACGAAATCGCGGCCGTGCAGCGAGACCGTCCATGGCCGGTGGAAAAAGCCCTCGGAGCCGCCATGCAGTGTGTGCTTGCCGAGAAAATTCTGCTCGGTCTGGTAGCGGTTGCCGGCGATGGTGAAGCGGCCGCCGCCGATGCGGTTGGCGAAGCGGCCGACCACGGCGCCGAAGAAGGCGCGGTCGGTCTCGTAGGGCTCGAAGCGGTCATAGCCCAGCACCAGCGGCGCATCGTGGCCGGAAAGACGCAGGTCCTGCACGATCGCGCCGAGACCGATGATGTTGGCGGTGAGCCCGCCTCCCCGGATCGTGAACCGGCGCACGGCCTCGCCTGCCTGCGTCGTGCCAAAGACCTCGCCGTCTTTCATCGCCATGCCCGAAATGTCATTTCCTGATCCGGCGATTTAGGCCGACGGCGCACAGTCCGGCAAGGGCAGGCGTAAAGCCTGCCCCGATCCGTGGGCAGATATCAGAGGCCAAGGCCGCCGATGCAGACATATTTGGTGTCGAGATAGTCCTCGATGCCCTGATGTCCGCCTTCCTTGCCTAGGCCGGATTCCTTGACGCCGCCGAACGGCGCCTCAGGCGTGGTGATCAGGCCTTCATTGACGCCGACCATGCCGTATTTCAGCCCTTCCATGACCCGGAAGGCACGGCCGAGATCGCCGGTGTAGAAATAGCAGGCAAGGCCGAACTCGGTGTCGTTGGCCAAGGCGATCGCCTGTTCCTCGGTCTCGAACTTGAACACCGGAGCGACCGGCCCGAAGATCTCTTCCTTCATGAAGCGCATCTTCGGGGTGGCGTCGGCGATCACCGTCGGCTGGAAGAACGAGCCGCCCAGCGCATGGCGCTTGCCGCCGGCGACGACCTTGCCGCCCTTGGACGTTGCGTCGGCGATCAGTTCCTCGACCTTCTCGACTGCCTTCTCGTCGATCAGCGGCCCCTGCTGCACGCCTTCCTCGAGGCCGGAACCGACCTTCAAGGCATTGCTTGCGGCGGCGAGCTTCTCGACGAACTTGTCATAGACGCCGGCCTGCACCAGGAAGCGATTGGTGCACACGCAGGTCTGGCCGGAATTGCGGTACTTGGCGGTGATGGCACCGGTCACGGCACGGTCGATGTCGGCATCGTCGAAGACGATGAACGGCGCATTGCCGCCGAGCTCCATCGACACTTTCTTGACCGTCACCGACGACTTCTGGATGAGAAGCTTGCCGACCTCGGTCGAGCCGGTGAAGGTGATCTTCGACACCAGCGGATTGGCGCAGATTTCGTCGCCGATCTCGGCGGCCGAGCCGGTCAGGATGTTGACGACGCCCTTGGGGAAGCCGACTTCCTCGGCGAGCGCGCCCCAGGCCAGGCCCGAATAAGGCGTCTGCGTCGCCGGCTTCACCACTGCCGTGCAGCCCGCGGCCAGCGCCGGGCCGAGCTTGCGCGCCAGCATCGAGGACGGGAAGTTCCAAGGCGTGATGGCGGCGATGACGCCGACCGGCTCCTTGGTCACCAGGATGCGGCGGTCGCCCCACGGCGACGGCACGATGTCGCCATAGGTGCGGCGGCCTTCCTCGGCGAACCACAGGATGTAAGCGGCGGCGGAGCCGATCTCGCCCTTGGACTCGAACAGCGACTTGCCCTGCTCGATGGTCAAGAGCTCGGCCAGCACGTCCTGATTGTCCATCATCGCGTCATGCAGCTTGCGCAGAAGCTTCGAGCGCTCGAGCGCGGTGGTCTTGCGCCAGCTCTTGAAGGCTTCGTTCGCCGCCTCGATGGCGCGGCGCGTCTCGGCCTTGCCGGCCTTCGGCACGGTGCCGATCTTGAGGCCCGTCGCCGGATTGTTGACGTCGATGGTCTGGCCGCTGTCGGCCTGCACCCATTCGCCGTTGATGAGATTGGCCTGGCGCATGAAATGGCTGGTTTTCTGAAGCATGGTCTGGCCTCCGTTCGGCCCGCTGATCCGGCCGTTTTTTGTGTTTATCCGTTGGAGCGTGCTTTAAGAGCCGCACGCCGGCGCATTGCTCTTACCTAGGGAAAGGCGGGCAGGCAATCACAAGATGGCATATAGGGGTTGGGCCAGCGAAATCGAGCGCAGGCAGGCCTGCTGAAGCCTATCCGAAAATATGCACCACCACGGTGAGCCAGAACGAGGTGGTCAGCACGGCGCTCGCCGTGGCAAGCGTCATCTGGTTCGAGGCCAGCGCCTGACCGGTGTTGAACTGGACGGCGATCAGATAGGAGTTGATGCCCGACGGGAGTGCTGCAACCACCACCGCGACCTTGGCCGTCAGCGGCGGCAGGCCGAGCAGCCAGACGAAGGCCAGCACCAGCGCCGGCATAAGGAACAGTTTCAGCCCCGACAGCGCCAGCGCCGGCCGGATATTGCCGGAGATGCCGAAGCGGCGCAGGCTGAGCCCCATGGCGAACAGCGCCACCGGGCCGGCCGTGTCCGCGAGCGTGTCGACCAGCCGTTCGACCAGGTCCGGCAGCGGCGAGCCGGTCAGGCGCCAGGCAAGCCCCGCCAGGATGCCGATGATCAGCGGATTGATGAACAGCCGCCTGAGGAAGCTTTTGATGACGCGCAGCGGATGCACCGTCTCGCCGCTGCCGCGCCCGAACATCTCGAACAGCACGATCGAGGCCATCATCATGATCGGCAGGTGGACCGAGACCAGCAGCGACAGCACCTCGAAGCCGCTGGCGCCGAAAATGCCGAGGATGAAGGGCGCGCCGAGCAGCACGACATTGGAATAGGCCGAGGACACGCCGCCGACGATGCCCGCGCGGGCATCCCGGCCGAAGACGCGCGTCGTGACCAGATGGCCAGCGGCCCAGGTGATGGCGACGGCGGTGAAATAGGCGCCCCATAGCGACCAGGGCGTGACGCCATGGAAATCCGATTTGACCATGGTCTGGAACAACAGCAGCGGCATCGCCACGTTGACGGCGAATTCGGAAATGCCCTCCCCGCTCGCCGGCTTCAGATAACCGGTCAGCCCGGCCAGATAGCCGAGCGCCACGAGGCTGAAGACGAAAAGGACGGTTTCGGTGAGCGGAGTCATTTCTTGGGCGGAGACATTTTTCCCGTGATAGGCGAGCCCTGAGCGCCATGCAATCGGCGTGACGCGCCGTTCCCACGCCCTCCGCTTGTTTTCCGTCCGGCTTTGCGGTCCCTATATGCCAATCACGGCATGGCCCCGCCGGGCCGCCAAAGGACTTCCGATGCTGCGACTTGCCCTGGCGCTTTTCCTCCTGGCTGTTCCGAACCTTGCCCACGCGACCGACGCCGGCTGGGCGCTGCTGCGCGACGGCGGCCATGTCGTGCTGCTTCGCCATGCCTTCGTCACCGGGGCGACCGACCCGGCGAATTTCGACGTCGGCAATTGCGCGACCCAACTCAATCTGTCGGAACGCGGCAAGCAGCAGGCAAGCCGCATCGGCGCGCTGTTTGCGGCTCGCGCGGCGCCGATCGATCACGTGCTCTCCAGCCGCTACTGCCGCTGCCTCGACACGGCCCGCATCGCTTTCGAATCCGAGCCGCAACCTTTCGCGCCGCTCGATCTGCTGAAAACCGACCCTGGCGAGAAAGCCGCGCAGATCGCCGCGATCATCAAGGAGATCCGCGGCTATTCCGGTTCCGACAATCTGGTGCTGGTCACGCATCTCGAGGACATCGAAGCGCTGACCGGCGTGGCGCCGCGCGAGGGCGAGGCCGTGGTGGTGGCGCCGGACGGCGACGGCCTCAAGGTACTGGGGCGCGTGACGTTCTGACGGCCGGTTATCCATTTTTAAGGCGCTTTTGTTGCAGAAATGCCACCGGCGGCGGCCGCAAACGCAAATCGGGAAGCCCGGCGCACTGCTTTCGGATTGCGTTCCCAAAGCCGGCATCCCATCTGCGGCCGGCGCATCAGGCCTTTTCCTGCCGGGAAAAACCGATTAGACAGCGCCCAAACAAGATGCGGACAGATTCCGCCCGCAACCGAAGGAAGAGCCCTTGTCCACCACGTTCGAGAAAGTCGCCAAGATCATTGCCGACACCAGCGAGATCGATATCGACACCATCACGCCGGAGAGCCACACCATCGACGATCTCGGCATCGACAGCCTCGATTTCCTCGACATCGTCTTTGCCATCGACAAGGAATTCGGCATCAAGGTGCCGCTCGAGAAGTGGACGCAGGAAGTCAACGACGGCAAGGCCTCGACCGACGATTACTTCGTCATGAAGAACCTCTGCGCCAAGATCGACGCCCTGGTCGCGGCCAAGAACGCCTGATGTTCAGAGGGCGCGTGAACTTGACGCGCTCAGCGCATGACCCCGAAATCGGCATCGATTTTCGGAAAGGATCATGCGCAAAATCAAAAAGTCGCCTGACCCACAACAGCCGCCCATGAGTTCCCACGACGTCGTCATCACCGGCATCGGCCTTGTCTCTTCGCTGGGAGAAGGCCCAGACGCGCATTGGCAGAAGCTGACGCAGCCCGGTTTCCAGCCGGTGCTGGAGGCCGAGCGCTTCGCGCCCTATACCATCCATCCCCTGCCCGAGATCGACTGGAACCTGCAGATCGCCAAGCGCGGCGACCAGCGCCAGATGGAAACCTGGCAGCGCCTCGGCACCTATGTCGCCGGCCTCGCGCTGGACGACGCCGGCATCAAGGGCAATGACGAGCTTTGCACGACCATGGACATGGTGGTGGCGGCCGGCGGCGGCGAGCGCGACGAGGCCGTCGATGCCGCGATCCTCGCTGCTTCGGAGAGCCGCAACGACCGCGACGTGCTGCTCAACGAGAAGCTGACCACGGAATTGCGGCCGACGCTGTTCCTCGCCCAGCTCTCCAACTTGCTCGCCGGCAACATCTCGATCGTCCACAAGGTCACCGGTTCGTCGCGCACCTTCATGGGCGAGGAGGGCGCCGGCGTCTCGGCCGTCGAGACGGCCGCCGCGCGCATCCGCTCGGGACAGTCGACCCATGTGCTGGTCGGCGGCGCCTTCCAGACCGAGCATTCCGACATGCTGCTCGGCTATGAGCTCGCCGGCTATTTGCATCGCGGCCCGTGGAAGCCGGTCTGGCAGCGCCAGGGCGCCGAGGGCGGCGGTGTCGTGACCGGCTCCGGCGGCGCCTTCCTGGTGCTCGAACAGCGCGAGCACGCGCAGAGCCGCGGCCGCAAGATCTATGCCGAGCTTGGCCCCGTCGTTTCCGGCCGCGCCAGGCGCCGGCGCGGCGAGTTGAATGCCGAGATCGCCGCGCTGCTTAAGCAGGCGCGCCTTCCCGATGGCGACCTGCTTACGATTTCCGCCGCCTCCGGCGCGCATGCTGCCACCGCGGCCGAAAAGGCGGCGTTCGACGCCAATCCGGCCTTGGCAGCGCGCGCCTTTTCGACGCTGACCGGCCATATGAAGGAAGCGCAGTTCCCCTTCGCCGTGGCGCTGGCGGCTCTGGCCGTCGACCGCAAGGCTGGCTACCCTGTCTTCGATGCCACGGTGGAGCGTCCATTCGAAGGTGCTCCCACCTCCGTCCTTGCAACGGCGATCGGCTATCACCAATTCGAGGGCCTTGGACTGGTTAAAGCCGCTTAGAAAGAAACAAGCATGGCCAATCTCCGCGATCATATGGGCAGGCCGATCGTCGCCGTGACCGGCATCGGCGTGGTCACTTCCCTTGGCGTCGGCAAGAACGACAACTGGGCGGCGCTGACCTCGGGCAGATCCGGCATCCACCCGATCACCCGCTTCCCGGTCGATCACTTGAACACCCGCATTTCCGGCATGGTCGACTTCCTGCCGTCGAGCACGAAGGGCGCGAGCCCCCTCACCTATGAGTTGGCTGAAACGGCAGCCCAGGAAGCGGTCTCCGAGGCCGGCCTCGATTCCGGTGATTTCGGCGGCCCGTTGTTCCTCGCCTCTCCACCGGTCGAACTCGACTGGGCCGACCGCTTCTCGCTCTACAATTCCGATAAAAAGGACGCCGGCGCCGAAAGGCTGCTGCGCGTGGCGCGCGCGCTGAAAGAACTCGGCATCTTCGAGACCACGCAGTTCGGCTCGATCGCCGACCGCCTGGCTGACCGCTTCGGCACCCGCGGGTTGCCAATCACGCTGTCGACGGCTTGCGCCTCGGGCGCCACCGCCATCCAGCTCGGCGTCGAGGCGATCCAGCGCGGCGAATGCGACAAGGCGCTGTCGATCGGCGCCGACGGCTCGGCGACGGCCGAGGCGCTGATCCGCTTCTCGCTGCTTTCGGCGCTCTCCACCCACAACGATATTCCCGAGAAGGCGTCAAAACCCTTCTCCAAGGACCGCGATGGCTTCGTGCTGGCCGAAGGCTCCGGCGCGCTGGTGCTGGAATCGCTGGAAGCCGCCTTGGCTCGCGGCGCGACGATCCTCGGCATCATGCGCGGCTGCGGCGAGAGGGCCGACGATTTCCACCGCACCCGTTCCAAGCCTGATGCTTCACCGGCGATCGCGGCGGTGCGCGCCGCCCTTGCCGATGCCGGAATGAGCGAGGACGAGATCGACTACGTCAACGCGCATGGCACCTCGACGCCTGAAAACGACAAGATGGAGCATTTGTCGCTGTCGACCGTGTTCGGCGAGCGCATCGGCTCGATGCCGATTTCGTCCAACAAGTCGATGATCGGCCACACCCTGTCGGCCGCCGGCGCGGTCGAGGCCGCGTTCTCGCTGATGACCATGCGCGAAAGCGTCATCCCGCCGACCATCAACTACGACAATCCCGATCCGGCGATTGTCCTCGACGTGGTGCCGAACAAGAAGCGCAATGCCGAAGTCGGCTCGGTTTTGTCCAATTCCTTCGGCTTCGGCGGCCAGAACACCTGCCTTGTCATGGCGCGGGAACCGGTCTAAGCGGATTTTTTCCGCCATTGCATGTCGCGCAAAAGTGAAATCGGTTTTGCGATAACGACATGCATAAACAAAGAAACTAAAGCGCAGCGCGCTTTAGAACCGAACTGACAGGCCCCATGCGCGCATTGCAACTTATCGAGGACCGCCGCCTTGAGACGGTGGACCTGCCGCCTCCCCCGCCGCCTTTGCTCGGCGAAGTGACGCTCCGCATCAAGGCGGTGGCGCTCAACCACATCGACGTCTGGGGCTGGCGCGGCATGGCCTTCGCCAAGCGCAAGCTGCCGCTTGTCGTCGGCGCCGAGGCCGCGGGTGAGGTCGAGGCGGTCGGCCCTGGCGTTTCCAACCTGCTGCCCGGACAATTGGTGTCGATCTATGGCGCTCGCACCTGCGGGCTGTGCCGGGCCTGCCGCGAAGGCCGCGACAATCTCTGCGAGCACGTCTCCGGCGTCCACGGCTTCCATCTCGATGGCTTCGCCCAGGAAAAGATCAATCTGCCGGCTCGCCTGCTGGTGCCGGCTCCGCCCGGCGTGTCTGAAATCGGCGCGGCGGTCGCTCCGGTCACCTTCGGCACCGTCGAGCACATGCTGTTCGACAATGCCAGGCTGGAACCCGGCGAGACCATCCTGGTCCATGCCGGCGGCTCCGGCATCGGCACCGCCGCCATCCAGCTCGCCAAGAAGATGGGCTGCACCGTCATCACCACGGTCGGCTCGAACGACAAGATCGACAAGGCCAAGGCGCTTGGCGCCGACCATGTCATCAACTACCGCGAGGACCGGTTCGAAGGCGTCGTGCGCAAGCTGACCAAGAAGAAGGGCGTCGACGTCGTGTTCGAGCATGTCGGCGCCGACACGTTCGCCGGCTCGATGCTGTGCCTGAGGCGCGGCGGCCGCCTTGTCACCTGCGGCTCGACGTCCGGCGTGTCGACGCAGGTCAACCTGATGCAGCTCTTCCAGCAGCAGCTGAAGCTGCTCGGTTCCTTCGGCTGCCGCATGGAGAACATGGCCGATGCCATGCAGAAGATGGCTGCCGGCCTCGTTGCCCCGGTGATCGATACCGAGGTGGGTTTCGACGACATCGACGCGGCGCTGAAGCGCATGGAAGGCCGCGACGTCTTCGGCAAGATCATCCTGCGCGTTTCCTAAGCATTTCAGGAAAGGCGGATGGTCGGCAAGGTGTTCAGGAAAGCCCGCCGGGACTTCATGTTCCGCTACGGCCTGCGGCTGCGCCAGACGGAGCACTGGCTGGTCGCCAGGCTCGCCATGGTGCTGCTGTCGATCCTGCGCCTGCTGCCGCCCGACAGCGCGCTCAACTTCGCCGACCGTGCCGCCCGCCGCGTCGGCCCGATGGTCGGGCGCCACCGCGTGGCGGTCGACAATCTGCGCCTTGCCTATCCGGAAAAAAGTGACGCCGAGATCCAGGCCATCGCGCTCGACATGTGGGGCAACATGGCCCGCCTCGCGGCCGAGTACATCTTCCTCGACGCGCTCTTCGACTTCGATCCGAACGCCTCGAAGCCGGGCCGGGTCGAGGTCCGCGGCATCGAGCATTTCGTCGAGATCGCCGGCGAGAAGAAGCCGCATATCCTGTTTACCGGCCATCTCGGCAATTTCGAGCTGCTGCCGGTGGCCGCCGCCACGTTCGGCATGAAGATCACGGCCTTGTTCCGCCCGCCGAACAATCCCTATCTCGCCGACTACATCCACTCGACGCGCCGCTCCTCGATGGGCGCGCTGCTGCCCTCCTCCACCGGCGCGTCCTTCGCGCTTGCCGCTATCCTGGAGAATGGCGGCAATATCGGCGTGCTGGTCGATCAGAAATTCTCGGGCGGCGTCGAGACGACCTTCTTCGGCCGGCCATGCCAGAGCAACCCGATGCTTGGCATGCTGGCCCGCCACTATGACTGCGACGTCTACCCCGCTCGCTGCGTCAGGCTGCCGGGCAATCGCTTCCGGCTGGAAATCGAGGACAAGCTGACCTTGCCGCGCACCGATGGCGGCAGCGTCGACGTCGCCGCCACCACCCAGCTTCTCACCGACGTGGTCGAGCGCTGGGTGCGCGAGGACCCCGGCCAGTGGATGTGGTTCCACAAGCGCTGGGAAATCAGCGGCCGCCGCCGCAAGCGCGGACAGGCGAAGGCGGCGGCCGGCCAGTAGTCGGCCGGCACTGCCCACCCGGATCAATTAGTGACGACGATCCGCGTGTTGCCGAAGCCGACTTCCTTGACCATGGTATAGAAGGTCGCGGCGTTGGCCGGATGCAGGCGCACGCAGCCATGCGAGGCCGGGCGTCCGAGATTTCTCACCGCTCCGGTGCCGTGAATGGCGTAGCCGCCGTGGAAGAACACCGAATAGGGCATCGGCGAGTTGTCATACTTGCGCGAATACCACATCCGGGCGGTCCATTGCGGCCGGTAGCTGCCGCGCGGCGTAAAATATCCTGGGCGCGCCGTCGACACGCTCCAGCGATAGAGCACCTGCCCGTATTTGCTCACGGTCATGGTCTGCGACGAGACGTCGATATTGGCGACCAGCGTGGCCGCCCGGCTTGCGATGGACATGCCGAACAACGCGGTTGCCAGCACGGTTGCCATGAGAACGAACTTTTTCATGCGATCAAACCCCTTTGATTGCCCCCTGCCATTCGCGCGGTTTTTCCATCTTTTTGTCGGCAGATGCGTTAAATACCACACACTCGTTGACGAATCCGCCAATCCAATGCGGTGAATTTGAACGATTTTCCCGGCATAGTTGCCGCCGCGACACGCACCCTCTGAAGTTTAAGCCTGGCGTTGGGCCATGCCCGGATCGTCGTGTGGCAATGCGCGACTGCTTGCTTGCAAAAGTGCCGCGTTCCTTCTTCAATCCGCCGAATGAGTGAACGACTTTTCAAGGCGGTCGAGGACCGGGTCGACGACCTGGTCGCGCTGACCGCGGACCTGATCCGCTTCCCGACCGTCAATCCACCAGGCGACGCCTATCGGCCATGCGCCGAGTTCCTTGGCGCGCGCTTGAGGAAGCTCGGCTTCGAAACCGAATTCATCCGTGCCGAGGGCGCGCCCGGCGACAGCGACCGCTACCCGCGGGTCAATGTCGTCGCCCGCTTCGACGGCCGCTCGCCCGGTCCCTGCGTGCACTTCAACTCGCATATCGACGTGGTCGAGGCCGGCGACGGCTGGACCGTCGATCCCTTTGCCGGCGTGGTGAAGGACGGCAGGGTCTATGGCCGCGGCGCCTGCGACATGAAAGGCGGCCTGGCAGCCTCCGTCATCGCCGTCGAAGCCTTCATGGCAACCTATCCGGACTTTCCCGGCGCCATCGAGATATCGGGCACGGCGGATGAAGAATCGGGCGGTTTCGGCGGCGTCGCGCATCTGGCAAGGCTCGGCTATTTCTCGAAGCCGAAGGTCGACCACGTCATCATCCCGGAGCCACTGAACAAGGATCGCATCTGCCTTGGCCACCGCGGCGTCTGGTGGGCCGAGATCGAGACCAAGGGTGAGATCGCGCATGGCTCGATGCCGTTCCTCGGCGACAATGCGGTACGCCATATGGGCGCCGTCCTGCAGGCTTTCGAGGACGAGCTGTTCCCGGCGCTCGACCGCAAGATGACGCGCATGCCGGTGGTGCCGGAAGGCGCCCGGCGCTCGACCATGAACATCAATTCCGTCCATGGCGGACAGACCGAGGATTTCCGGCCGGGGCTTCCTTCGCCCAACGTGCCGGACTGGTGCCGGCTCACCATCGACCGGCGCTTCCTGCTCGAAGAGGATATCGCCACCGTCAAAAGCGAGGTCACCGGCATCCTCGAGCGGCTGAAGCACGAGCGCAAGAAATTCGACTACGAGATCCGCGACCTGATGGAGGTGCTGCCGCTGATGACCGAGCGCGACGCCCCGGTGGTGAAAGCCGTCGCCAAAGGCATCATGGAAGTGTTCGACCGCGAGCCCGATTACGTGATCTCGCCCGGCACCTACGACCAGAAGCACGTCGCGCGCATCGGCCACCTCTATGACTGCATCGCCTATGGCCCGGGCATTCTCGACCTCGCCCACAGGCCGGACGAATGGGTGGGCATCGCCGACATGGTGGAATCGGCCAAGGTGATGGCGGTCGGCCTCAATGTGCTCTTGCGCGGCACGACCGGATGACAGGTAAAAACATTCCGCCTGGCGCCGCCGGGAAGCACGAAACGCAATTTACTCGCACGCGAAATCACGCTTCTATCCGCCGGCTTGAGCAAGCAATGGGAGTTCAGCGATGAAACTGTGGAAGACCACCCTGGCCGCGGCCGTCCTGTCGCTTGCCGCCGCCACGTCGGCCTTTGCCGCCCGCACCGATCTCACGCTCGGCATCGTGCTCGAGCCGCCGCATCTCGATCCGACCGCCGGCGCGGCCGCGGCCATCGGCGAAATCACCTATGCCAATGTCTTTGAAGGGCTGACCCGCATCGACGACAACGGCCAGGTTCAGCCCGGTCTGGCCGAGAGCTGGACCGTCTCCGACGACGGCAAGGTCTACACGTTCAAGCTGCATGCCGGCGTGAAGTTCCACAATGGCTCGGCCTTCAGCGCCGACGACGTCAAATTCTCGCTGGACCGGGCGCGCGCCAAGGATTCGCTCAATCCGCAAAAGCAACTCTTTGCGCATATCACCGATGTCACAGCGGTCGATCCGGCGACGGTCAAGGTCACCCTCGACGGGCCGCAGGGCGATTTCCTCTACAACATGGGCCTGGTTGCGGCGGTGATCGTGGGCAAGGGATCGGCCGACGGCAATAAGGACAAGCCGATCGGCACCGGTCCATTCAAGCTCGATCACTGGGCCAAGGGTGCAGAGATCACGCTCGTCAAGAACCCGGATTACTGGGGCACACAAGCCGCGCTCGACAAGGCGACATTCCGCATCGTTCCCGACGCCGCCGCGGCTGTCCCCGCCTTGCTCTCGGGCGACATCCAGGCCTTCGCCAACATGCCCGCGCAAGACGCGCTCGCGCAGCTCCAGTCCGATCCGCGCTTCAGCGTCGTGATCGGCGCGACCGAGGGCGAGACGATCCTGTCGATCAACAACAAGAAGCCGCCCTTCGACAAGCTTGCGGTCCGGCAGGCGCTCGCCTCGGCGATTGATCGCAGTGCCATCATCGCAGCCGCCTCGAACGGTCTTGGCAAGCCCATCGGCTCTCATTTCTCGCCAGGCGATGCGGGCTATGTCGATCTCACCGGCGTCTATCCGCACGACATCGCCAAGGCCAAGGAATATCTGAAGGAAGCGGGGCTGGAGAACGGCTTCTCGGCCACGATCAAGCTGCCGCCCGTGCCCTACGCACGCGACGGCGGCCAGGTGATTCAGTCCCAACTGAAGGACATCGGGGTCAATCTGCAGATCATTCCGGTCGAATGGGCGGAGTGGCTGAGCCAGGTCTTCACCAACAAGGACTACGACCTGACGATCGTTTCCCATGTCGAGCCAAACGACATCGATATCTATTCGCGGCCCGGCTACTATTTCCAGTACGACAATCCGAAGTTCAACGATGTCATCAAGGCGCTCGGCACCACGGTCGACAAGGACAAGAGGCTGGAACTGCTGGGCGAGGCGCAGAAGATTCTCGCGCACGATGTGCCCGCCGTCTACCTGTTCGAGTTGCCGAAAATCGGCGTCTGGGACGCCAAGCTGCAGGGCATGTGGACGAACTGGCCGATCGAGGCGGATGATCTGACCAAGGTGAAGTGGACGGATTGAGGCCTATGCGATCGCCCGATCGCCTCCCATGACCGCCTACCTCCTGAAACGCCTCGTCATCGCGGCCCTCACCCTGGTGCTGGCCTCGATGGTCGTGTTCGCGGTCATGGAGGTCCTGCCCGGAGATCCGGCACGCCTGATGCTGGGCCTCAATGCCACCGCTGATCAGGTCGAAGTGCTGCGCAACCAGATGGGGCTGAATGCGCCGCTGGCGCTGCGCTACCTGCACTGGGCGGGTGGGCTGCTCAGCCTCGATTTCGGCCGCTCCTACACCTATTCGGTTCCCGTCATCGATCTGGTGCGCGAACGCATTGCCGTCTCCCTGCCGCTGGCGCTGATTGCGCTGGCGCTCTCGACCATCATAGCCATTCCGGTCGGCGTGTTCTCCGCCAGCCGCCAGGGCCGCGCAGGCGACACGCTCGCCATGGGTGCCTCCCAGCTTGGCGTCGCCGTGCCGAATTTCTGGTTCGCGCTGATGCTGATCTACCTCTTCGCCGTCTGGCTGCGGCTGGTGCCTGCCGGCGGTTTTCCCGGCTGGAATGCAGGCATCTGGGCTGCGCTGAAATCCCTGATCCTGCCCGCCATCGCGCTGGCGCTGCCGCAGGCGGCGATCCTGGCGCGCGTCGCCCGCTCGGCGCTGATCGAGGTGCTCAACGAGGACTATATCCGCACCGCCCGCGCCAAGGGCCTGCCCTACCGCGCCGTGCTCTGGCGCCACGCGCTGCGCAACGCCATGATCCCGGTGCTCACCATTCTCGGCCTGCAATTCGCCTTCCTGCTCGCCGGCACCATCATCATCGAGAACGTCTTTTACCTGCCTGGCCTCGGCCGGCTGATCTTCCAGGCCATCACCCAGCGCGACCTGATCGTGGTCGAGAGCATCGTCATGCTTTTGGTCGCCGCCGTGATCCTCATCAACCTCCTCGTCGATTTTTCCTACGCAATCGTCGACCCGCGCCTCAGAGGCCGGCAATGACCATGCGCATCGATCTGCCCGAGGAAACCCTTGCCGGCGTGCTGGCCAAGGCCTTCGGCAACCGCTCCTTCCTGATCGGGCTGGCCATTACGCTGCTGATAGTTGCCGTCGCGCTCATCTCCTTCGTCTGGACGCCTTACGACGTCACCAGGCTGGTGATCGCCGACAAAACCCAAGCGCCCTCTTCGGCGCACTGGTTCGGCACCGACCATTTCGGTCGCGACATCCTGTCGATGGTCATGGTCGGCGCCCGCAATTCGATCGCCGTGGCGCTGGTCGCGGTCGGCATCGGCATGGGCATCGGCGTGCCGCTCGGCGCCTTCGCCGCCGCGCGCGGCGGCTTGGCGGACGAGGCGCTGATGCGCGTCAACGATCTCGTCTTCGCCTTCCCGGCGCTGCTTTCGGCAATCATGATCACCGCGATCTTCGGCCCGGGCGCCGTCAACGCCATCATCGCCATCGGCATCTTCAACATCCCGGTTTTCGCCCGCGTCGCCCGCGCCGGCGCGCTGGCGATCTGGCCGCGCGAATTCATCCTCGCCGCCCGCGCCGCCGGCAAGGGCATGACGCGCATCACCGTCGAGCACATCCTGCCCAACATAGCGACGCTGCTCTTGGTCCAGGGCACGATCCAGTTTGCGCTGGGCATTCTCGCCGAAGCCGGACTTTCCTATGTCGGCCTCGGCGCCCAGCCGCCGATGCCGAGCTGGGGCCGCATGTTGTTCGATGCGCAGACGCGCATGGTGACCGCGCCCTGGATGGCGATCTTTCCCGGCATGGCGATCGTCATCACCGTGCTTGGGCTGAACCTGCTCGGCGACGGCATCGCCGACATCCTCGATCCGAAATCGCGGCGGCGCCGATGAGCCTGCTCGAGATCGAGAACCTGTCGCTGAAGATCGGCGCCACGCCGATCCTGAAAGGCGTCGAGCTGGCGCTCTCGCCCGGCGAGGTCGTCGGCCTTGTCGGCGAATCCGGCTCCGGCAAGTCGATGACGGCGCTGACCATCATGCAATTGCTGCCGCATCTGGCGCGTGCCGACGGCCGCGTGACCTTCGATGGGATCGACCTCCTCGCCGCGACCGAGGACCAGATGTGCGCCCTGCGCGGCGACGATATCGGCATGGTCTTCCAGGAGCCGATGACGGCGCTCAACCCGGTCAAGACCATCGGTGAACAGGTCGCCGAAGGCATTCGCTGGCACACCAAGGCAGGCCGCGCCGAAGCCGAGGAACGTGCACGAAAAATCCTCGACCGGGTCGGGCTGCCGGAAGCCAAATTCCCGCTGTCGCGCTATCCGCACGAACTCTCCGGCGGCCAGCGCCAGCGCGTCGTCATCGCCATCGCCTGCGCGCTCAAGCCGAAGCTGCTGATCGCCGATGAGCCGACGACGGCGCTTGACGTGGTGCTGCAGGCGCAGATCCTCGATCTCCTGCGCGATCTGGTCCGTGAGAACCGCATGGGGCTGCTGCTCATCTCGCATGACCTCGCGGTGGTGACCGAGATGGCCGACCGCCTGACCATCCTGCGCCGCGGTGAGGTGACCGAGGCCGGCGACACGGCGCGCACGCTATCAGAGCAGCAGCATCCCTACACGCGCGAGCTGGCGCTGGCTTCGATGCATGTGCCGGCGCGGCCGAAATCGCACCTTGCCGGCTCGGCGAAACCCTTGCTCGAAGTCGAGGGCGTCGTCCGGGATTATCCGGGTCGGCGCACATCGCTGTTCCGGCCGGCGCCGCCGATCCGCGCCGTCGACGATGTCTCGCTCACCATCGAGCCCGCGCAATCGGTGGCGCTCGTCGGCCGCTCGGGCTGCGGCAAGTCCACCCTCGCCCGCATGATCCTCGCTTTGGACAAACCAACGGCGGGCACGATCCGCTTTCGCGGCGAGGCCATCACCGGCAAGCCGGAACAGGCGCTGAAGCCGGCCCGGCGCGACATGCAGGTCGTGTTCCAGGATCCTTACGGCTCCTTCGACCCGCGCCAGAAGGTCGAGAAGCTGGTCGCCGAGCCGCTGCATCTTCTGGAGAAGCAGCCGACCGGGACCGAGCGCCGCGAGATGGTCGCGCACGCGCTGCACGAGGTCGGGCTCGGTCCGCGTGACATGGACAAATATCCGCATGAATTCTCGGGCGGCCAGCGCCAGCGCCTGTCGATCGCCCGCGCCATCATCACCCGCCCGAAGCTCGTGGTGGCCGATGAGCCGGTCTCGGCGCTCGACGTCTCGATCCGCGCCCAGATCCTCGACCTTTTCGCCGAGCTCAACCAGAAGCTAGGGATCGCATATCTCTTCATCACCCATGACCTGACAGTCGCCCGCGCGATGGCGGACGAAATGCTGGTGATGCACGAGGGCCGGATCGTCGAGCGCGGCAGAGCGAGTGACGTGCTCGACCACCCGCAATCGGAAGCTGCCAAGGCGCTTGTCTCGGCGGCGCCCGATCTGCACCGCGCGATCGCGCGACGCATGCAGGAACAGGGGTAGTTCAGCCTTCCGGCTTCACCACGTCGACCGGACTGATATCGAGCAGGTCGAGCGTGCGGCGCAGCAGCCGCACCTCGCTCTCCGCCAGCTTGGAATCGGCCTTGGCGATCTCGGCCATGTGGCGCGCAAGCAGTTTCCGGCGCTCGATATCGAGGTCGCGGAACAGCGCGATCGCCTGCGAGCCGTTGGTCTCGTAGCCATAGTCGTTGAGATATTCGATGACGCTGTCGATCGAGGTTTCCGGAATGCCGAAGGCTTCCTTGCAGATGCGCCGGAAGACGACCATCTCGCTCTCCGAGACCGAGCCGTCGGCCAGGATCATGCGGAACAGCATCAACAGCTCCGCCGACAGCACCGGATCGTCCGCTACCTTGCGAACCCCTGGGTCGCCGTCGAAGATCGAACGTATCTGGTCGAGCAGCGCCATTGCCACCAAGCTCCCTTTGCGAGTCTGGCCTGATTGTTAGAGCAATTCCAGGAAAAGTGTGAAGCGGTTTTCCGTTCGGAATTGCACCAAAACAGAGGGCAGAGCGGTTCGGCGTGGAACGGCGGACCGATCTGGCGTGGAATCGCTCTTGCGCAAACGGGACGAGCGTGATGGAAGCTTCATTCCCTCACAGCGCCCTCCCCGATGATCGCCCTTACACTGCAGACCGTCCTTATTCTCATCGCCGCCGCCTTTGCCGCCGGTTTCGTCGACTCGATCGCCGGCGGCGGCGGGTTGATCACCATCCCGGCGCTGCTGCTTGCTGGCTTTTCGCCGGTCGCAGCGCTCGGCACCAACAAATTGCAAGGCATGTTCGGTTCCGGCTCGGCCACCATCCATTATGCTGCCAACGGCCAGGTCGACCTGCGCCGCCAACTGCCGTCGGCGCTGCTGGCGCTTGTCGGCGGCGCGGTCGGGGCGCTTTTAGCGACGGTCGTTCCCGGCGATGCCCTGCGCGCCCTGCTGCCGCTGCTTCTGATTGCGATTGCGCTCTATTTCGCGCTGAAGCCGAACATGGACGATGTCGACCGCGCCGAGCGGCTGTCGCCTTTCCTGTTCGGGCTGATCATCCCGCCGCTGGTCGGCTTCTATGACGGCGTCTTCGGCCCCGGCGCCGGCTCTTTCTACATGCTCGCCTTCGTCACCCTGGCCGGATATGGCGTGCTCAAGGCGACGGCGCATACCAAGCTGCTCAATTTCGCCTCCAACATCGGCGGCTTCGTCGTCTTCGCCGCCGTCGGCGTCATCGACTGGAAGATCGGCCTGATGATGGGCGTGGCGCAGTTCATCGGCGCCCGCGTCGGCGCGAGCCTCGCCATCCGCATCGGCGCCAGGCTGATCAAGCCGCTGCTGGTGGTCGTATGCCTGGCGCTGGCGGTCAAGTTGTTAGCCGACCCGGCCAATCCCCTGCGCCAGCTCATTGGTGTGTGAGGCTCCTGCTGGTAAAGTTCGGGTGTTGCGAATCATGTTGGAGGGACAGACATGAATCTCAGTGCACCCACCCAGATCGTGTTCATTATTTCGTTGGTCATCGCCATCATCGGCCTTCTCGCCGCTCTTGGCGTTCTTGCATTCATTCCGCTTGCGTCCGTTTGGATCATGCTCATCGCCTATATCGTGCTCGCCGCCGGCTGTTTGATGCGCGGTGCCTGAAGCAATTCCAGGAAAAGTGTGCAGCGGTTTTCCGTCCGGAATTGCGTTAGCTGCTAACAGCAATCTTAGGCAACTCGGAGCGCCCGGCCCTGCCGGGCGCTTTTGATTTTTGCGAGCGTGTTCTGCTAGGCTCGCGCCATGTCCGACGAGACGGAGCGCCATCGACAGGATAATCGCTCTCACGCCCTCCACTTCGAGATGGTGCGGCGCAAGCCGGCCGTCTCGCTCGCGGGCATCGTCACGGACATCTGCGGCTATCGCGAGACAAGGCCGGGCCATTTCCGCATCGTCGAATATGCCTCGCTCACCGTGCCGCTGGTGATCAGCTTTGCCGAAGCCTTCGCCATCGGGCTCGGCCACACGCCCGGCGACAATGACCGCTACGCCAGCTTCGCCGCCGGCCTCTATGCCGGGCCGGTGATGATCGAATCCTTCGGCGCAGCCTGCTGCGTCCAGGTCAACTTCACGCCGCTCGGCGCAAGGCAATTCTTCGGCCTGCCGATGAGCGAGCTGCGCGACCGCATGGTCGGGTTGGACGATGCGCTGGGCGTTGACGGCATGGCGCTGCGCGAACGGCTTGGCGAGGCGTCGGATTGGGTCATGCGTTTCGACATCGCCGAGACCTATGTCGCCAACCGCCTTGCGGAAGCGAATGCGCTTTCACCCGAAATCGCCTGGGCCTACAGGACGGTCATCGCGTCGGGCGGCCGCACCCGCATTGCGGCGCTCTCCGGCGAGATCGGCTGGAGCCGCAAGCACCTGGCGGCAAAGTTCACCGACGCGATCGGCATCGGCCCGAAGACATTGTCGCGCATCGTACGCTTCAACCGCGCGCTGTCCCTGTCGAAGCAGCAGGACGACGACTGGGCCGGCATCGCCGCCGATTGCGGCTATGCCGACCAGGCGCATCTGGTGCGCGAGTTCCGCCAGCTGGCCGGCGAAACGCCGACCGGGCTCGCGGCGTTGATGTAGGCCCAGGCGAGGTAACATTTCTTCAAGACGCCAAGACGGCCGTGATGGACGCTGGGCCTATCGACGCGAACAAGGAGATCGTCATGCCCTCGTCAACCGAAGCACCCCGTATCTATCCCGCCCTGCGCTACAGAAACGCCGCCAGGGTGATCGACTGGCTGAGCGAAGCCTTCGGCTTCGAACTACGCGCCCGCTATGGCGAGGGCGAAATCGTCCACCACGCGGAGCTGACCTTCGGATCCTCGATGATCATGCTGGGTAGCGCGCGCGACGACGATTACGGCAAGATGGTCGGCGATCCAAGCGGTGGCGGCGGCAAGTCGATCTACATCGCCGTCGAAGACGCCGACGCCGCCTATGCAAGGGCGAAGCTGGCCGGCGCGAAAATCATCCAGGAACTGGTCGACCGCGACTATGGCAGCCGCGAGTTCATCTGCCTCGACCCCGAAGGCAATGTCTGGTCCTTCGGCACCTATTGGCCGAAGGCGGGCGAGAAAGGCTGAGGATCATTGCCACGCTCGAGACTAGCCGATGCGTCCGAACTTCGTCATCCACGGGCGGAGCGGGAGCGAAGCGGACGCGCAGACCCGAGGATCCATTCCGTGGCCTCGATCGAGGAGCGCAGCGGAGCAGAATTCTGCACGGTAGCAGCGCCTGAACGTCACGGAATGGATCCTCGGGTCTACGCGCGTCGCTTCGCTCCTTGCTCCGCCCGTGGATGACGACTGGATGGACGTTTTCGCCAATCGCAAACGTGTGCGGTTCGGCAGGACAACCTACCGCGCCAGCGAAAAAATCGCGTCGCAATCCAAATGCGCTTCCAATTCCGCAGCGACCTCGTCCAGCGCTTTCTCGACCTCGGCGCGGTAGTCGATGCCGCCGCCGCTGACGCCGAGGCTCGCGAGGTAGGCGGCGCGAAAAGCGTCGGCGGAAAACAACCCGTGCAGATAGGTGCCGATCACCTTGCCGTCGGCGGAAACCGCGCCGTCCTCGGCGCCGTTGAGGATGGTCGAGGGCCGCGCCGTATCCGGGCCGGTGGTACGGCCGAGATGGATTTCGTAGCCTTCCAGCGGCAGGCCGAACTGCACCGAATGCGCGCTCGAATTGCGCACGGTCTTTTCAGGCTCCATCACCGTTTCGATGTCGAGCAGACCAAGGCCCTCGGCCTCGGTCACATTGCCTTCGATGCCGTCGGGGTCGGTGACCCTTCTGCCGAGCATCTGGTAGCCGCCGCAAATGCCGACGATATGGCCGCCGCGCTTGCGATGGGCGAGAAGGTCGCGGTCCCAGCCGTTCTCGCGGAATTTGATGAGATCGCCGATCGTCGACTTCGAACCGGGGACGACAATCAGCCCGGCATCCTCCGGCAGCCTCTTGCCCGGCGGCACGAACACCACCTCGACTTGCGGCTCGGCCTTGAGCGGATCGAGGTCGTCGAAATTGGCGATGCGCGCCAGCATCGGCACCGCCACTTTCAGCGCTCGCCTCTCGCCGGAAGCGAGGCGCTCGAGCACGACGGAATCCTCTGACGGCAGCCGGCCGGCCGCCTTCAGCCACGGCACGACGCCGAAGCAGCGCCAGCCGGTGAACTTCTCGATCGCGCCTATCCCCTCGTCGAACAGCGAAACATCGCCGCGGAACTTGTTGATGAGATAGCCGGCGATCATGCGCCGGTCTTCCTCCGGCAGGATGAGGTGCGTGCCGGCAACCGAAGCGATGACGCCGCCGCGATCGATGTCGCCGACCAGGATCACCGGCACATTGGCGCGCGTGGCGAAACCCATATTGGCGATGTCGCGGCTGCGCAGATTGATCTCGGCCGGCGAGCCCGCCCCCTCGACGATGACCAGGTCGGCGCCCTCGCCGACCTTGACCCAGGAATCGAGCACAGCCTCCATCAATCCGGCTTTCATCGCCTGGTAGTCGCGCGCCCGCGCCTCGCCAAAAACCTTACCCTGCACCACCACCTGCGAGCCGATATCGCTCTGCGGCTTCAGAAGCACCGGGTTCATATGCACGGTCGGCCGAACCCCGCAGGCCAGCGCCTGCAGCCATTGCCCGCGGCCAATCTCGCCGCCGCCGGAACTGTTGTCGCCGGGGATGTCGGCAACGGCGGCGTTGTTCGACATGTTCTGCGGCTTGAACGGCCTGACCTTCAGCCCGCGATTTTTTGCGGCCCGGCAAAGCCCCGCCACCAGCACGGTCTTGCCGACATCCGAGCCGGTGCCCTGCAGCATGATCGCTTTTGCCATCAGCGCCTGCCCCCCGAGCCGATAGTCGACTTCTGCGCCAGCGGCCCACCGCGCCAGAGATAAAGCGCCATCAGCGGCCCCTTGCCGGTGCGCATGGCATGATTGACGTTGGACGCATGGTGAATGACCTCGCCGGCGTCGCGACGATGGAAACTGCCCTCGCCCATCCGCCACTCCGTGCCGCCGGTCAGCGGAATGTAGATTTCCTCGGCGATGTGATGATGGTCGGGATAGACGATTTCAGGCCCCAGGATCAGCAGGCCGGCAGCGACCTGGTCATTGGCGAAATGCCCGCGTGTGCCAAACACTTCCAGCCAGCCGTAATTGTCGATGAAACCCTGCCCGAAATCGGCGGCGGTATAGGTCTGCCCCCAGCGCAACGCGCTCCGATGGTCGGCAGCGAAGCGCGCCAACGGCTTGGCGTCGATCGGCGCAAGTTCTGCGATGCGATCGAGATAGCGGAGGCAGTCAAGCGCGCGCGGTTCTAGCGAGCGGACAGGCATGTCCCAGCCGATGCGCGCGACTTCGAGCGCGACGAGATCGCTGTCGACGCCGGCCAGATAGGCGTGGAAATGGTCCAGCAACGCATCGAAAATTGTCGGCACGCAAGAGCTCCGTTAGTCATTCCATGCACAGCCGGTTCTCAACGGCCCGGGTTGCGCGGCGGCATCATTGGTCTAGATTGAACGGCGCGCAAAGCCAAAAACGACAGGCCAGAAGGCCTGAAACGACAGGGAGCACGCCATGGACGCGGCAGTCGATGCTGGTGCTGGCCAGTTCGAACTCAACGAGGAGCAGCGCGCCATCCAGGAGATGGCCCAGGCCTTCGCGGCGGACCGCGTCGCGCCCAACGCGCTCGACTGGGACAAGGCAAAGCACTTCCCCGCCGATGTGATCCGCGAGACCGGGCCGCTCGGCCTGGGCGGCATCTATGTGAGCGACGATGTCGGCGGCTCGGCGCTTGGGCGGCTCGACGCAGTGCTGATCTTCGAGGCGCTGGCCCACGCCGACCCGGCCTTTTCCTCTTTCATCTCGATCCACAACATGGCGGCCTCGATGATCGACCGCTTCGGCTCAGACGAGCAGCGCCAGCGCTTCCTGCCGAAACTGACCTCGATGGAGTGGCTGGCGAGCTATTGCCTGACCGAGCCGGGCTCCGGCTCGGATGCCGCGGCGCTGAAGACGCGCGCGGTGAAAAACGGCAGCGACTATGTCTTGAACGGCGCCAAGCAGTTCATCTCCGGCGCCGGCGACAGCGATCTCTATGTCGTGATGGCACGCACCGGCGCCGACGGCCCGAAAGGCATTTCCACCTTCGTCGTGCCCAAGGACGCGCCCGGCCTTTCCTTCGGCGCCAACGAGCACAAGATGGGTTGGCACATGCAGTCGACTCGCCAGGTCATCTTCGAGGATTGCAAGGTGCCGGCGGAGAACCTGCTTGCCGCGGAAGGCGCCGGTTTCGGCATCGCCATGGCCGGGCTCGATGGCGGCCGGCTCAACATCGCCGCCTGTTCGCTGGGCGGCGCGCAATCGGCGCTCGACAAGGCACTCGCTTACACTTCTGAGCGCAAAGCCTTCGGCTCCAAGATAAACCAATTCCAGGCGCTGCAATTCAGGCTCGCCGACATGGAGACGGAGTTGCAGGCCGCCCGCATCTTCCTCTACGCCGCAGCTTCCAAGCTCGACCGCAAGGCGCCCGACGCCGGCAAATGGTCGGCGATGGCCAAGCGCTTCGTCACCGATATCGGCTTCGACATCGCCAACCAGGCACTGCAGTTGCATGGCGGCTACGGCTATCTGCACGACTACGGCATCGAGAAGCTGGTGCGCGATCTGCGCGTCCACCAGATCCTCGAAGGCACCAACGAGATCATGCGCGTCATCATCGCTCGCTCGCTGATTGGGCGATAGGCAGTAGGCAGTAGGCAGTAGGCAGTAGGCAGTAGGCAGTAGGGAAAGATGACCAGTAAGATCAACTCATACAAGGATTTGATCGTGTGGCAGCAGGCGATGGATCTGGCTGTCGCCACCTACTCCCTGACCAAGAAATGGCCAAAAGAGGAACTGTATGGGCTGACCAGCCAAATTCGCCGCTCAGCCACATCTATCCCCGCAAACATTGCGGAAGGCTACGGCCGAGATAACACCGGCTCTTATCAGCAGTTTCTCAGGATAGCCCAAGGCTCTCTAAAGGAGCTTGAGACGCATCTCCAGATCGCTGAACGCATCGGCTTGGCCACTCGCGATGAGGTTCATCACATGCTGTCAGCCACGGAAGCCATCGGAAAAATGCTTCGCCAGCTTATTATCAAGCTCGCACCTGAATAGACCCCCTACCCCCTACTGCCTACTGCCTACTGCCTACTGCCTACTGCCTACTGCCTAACCTGGGAGCACCACTATGACGACGATCGCCTTCATCGGGCTCGGCAACATGGGTAATCCGATGGCCGCCAACCTCGTCAAGGCGGGGCATGCGGTGCTGGGCTTCGACCTGGTACCCGAAAACCTTACGGTTGCGAAGGAACACGGCGTGACAGTGATGGCGAACGCCACCACGGCGGCAAAGGACGCTGATGTGGTGATCACCATGCTGCCCGCCGGCAAGCATGTGCTGTCGGTCTATGAGGACATCGCGCCCAAGGCTAAGAAGGGCGCGCTGTTCATCGATTCCTCGACCATCGATGTCGAATCGGCGCGCAAGGCGCATGCGATTGCCGCCAGGCATGGTCTGCCCTCGATCGACGCGCCGGTTTCCGGCGGCACCGGTGGTGCCACGGCCGGCACCCTCACCTTCATGGCCGGCGGTTCGGACGAAGCCTTCGCCGCCGCCGAGCCGATCCTGAAGCCGATGGCCGGGCGCGTCGTCCATTGCGGCGGCGACGGCGCCGGCCAGGCGGCCAAGATCTGCAACAATATGATCCTCGGCATCTCGATGATCGGCGTCGCCGAAGCCTTCGTGCTGGCCGAAAAGCTTGGCCTGTCGCACCAGGCGCTGTTCGACGTCGCCTCCACTTCGTCCGGCCAATGCTGGTCGCTCACGACTTACTGCCCGGTGCCCGGTCCGGTGCCCGCCTCGCCGGCCAACCGCGATTACAAGCCGGGCTTTGCCGCGGCGCTCATGTTGAAAGACTTGAAACTGTCGCAGGAAGCCGCGCAAAGCGCGGGCGCCGTGACCCCGCTCGGCGCCGAAGCCACGCAACTCTATGCCTTGTTCAACGCCCAAGGACATGCCGGCGTCGATTTTTCCGGCATTATTAATTTCCTGCGCGGAAATTCAGCTTAAGCCACTGCTTTTAAAAGGTTATTTTCAAAATTTTCCGATCCGAAGCCGGCAAATTTAGATTTGCTTAAGGTCTCGCTAACTCACCGGTAACGATGTGCCTTTAAAACGGATTGCGAGGCGGACATCGCGTCTGCCCGGCGCTCCGGATCAGGTCTCGCGTACCGGAGCCCGTAAGTTTCGCAAGTATTCTTGTCGCGAAACGCCATGCGTATCTGGCAGAGCCGCGTTCCCGCAGGGACGCGGTTTTTGCGTTTCAGGGACTGTACCGCGCGGTCCGCATCATGTTCCGATTGCCACGTTCGGAATGGCCACATGGTCTTCATTGTCCAGCACGATCGGCGCATCGACGCCTTGCACCCTGAGCCGGTGAACGCTCATCCTTGCCTATTCATCGATGTTGCTGAATGCTGACCAAAAAAAGGGGGGGGACATGACATGACTACATTGAACAGCATGCGGACAGTACTTGCCGCTATCGTGTTGTTGGGATGCTCGTCGGCATTTGCGGGGGCCAACGATCCCACTTGGAACCCGCCCCGTCGCTTCGATCATGCCTTCGCCGGCAAGCTGACCATCAAGCGTTTGCCTCAGCGGGAAGTCGAAGCAACCTGTCGTGCGCTTTTCGTGAAACATAAAATCCGAGTAGGGTCCGTCACCGCCTGGCGCGGGTGTTCGCTTCCTGTGTCGAAACGCTCATGCATAATTATCGTCGTGAACAAGACGTTCATGCGCGCAACGCCAAACGCGGTTATCCGACACGAAGTCGGCCACTGCAACGGTTGGCCGGCAAGCCATCCGAGCTAATTCAGGACGGTCGGGTGAAATACCGGTCCTCGGATGCGGTTACGTTTCTGCTGGCCGGGCAGCCGGTTTTCCAAAGCGATTTGGCTTATGTCTTGCTCGACAATCGTAGGAAGTTGAGCCGGGCGCCCCATGCCAACAGGCGCCCGGCCCTTTGTCTTAGCGCTTGCGCAAATCCGCATCCGCCAGATCGAGCGCCTTGGCGATGCGCTCGCAAGCCATGTCGATCGTGTCGCGCGTCCAGATCAGCGGCGGCGAAAGAATCATCGTGTCGCCGGTGGCGCGCAGCATCATGCCGTTCGCGATCGCATGGTCGCGCACCACGACCGCGGCGCTTCCGGACGGCAGATAGCGCTCCTTGGTCGCCTTGTCCTTGACGATCTCGATCGCGCCCATCAGGCCGATCGAGCGCACCTCGCCGACCAACCTGTGGCCGGCGATCCGCTCCTGCAGCGCCTGCGCGAAATAGGGTCCGGTGTCGTTCTTGACGCGCTCGACCAGCCCTTCCTTTTCGATGATCTCGAGGTTCTTGAGCGCCACCGCGCAAGCCACCGGATGACCGGAATAGGTGTAGCCGTGATAGAACTCGCCGCCCTTCTCGACCAGCGTCCTGGCGACACGATCCCCGACCAGCAGCGCCGATAGCGGCTGGTAACCCGAGGTCAGCGCCTTGGCCGTGGTGATGGTGTCGGGCTCGATCCCGAAGGTCTGTGCCGCGAACCATTCGCCGGTGCGGCCATAGCCGGTGATGACCTCGTCCAGCATCAACAGCACATCGTATTTGCGGCAGATGCGCTCGACTTCCGGCCAGTAGCTCATCGGCGGAATCTTCACGCCGCCGGCGCCCATCACCGGCTCGCCGATGAAGGCGGCAATCTTGTCGGCGCCGGCTTCGAGGATCGCGTCCTCGACCGCCTTGGCCGCGCGGATGCCGAAATCATGGTCGCTCTCGCCGGGAAGCGCCAGCTCATAGGCATAAGGCATCATCACATGGACGATGTTGGGCACGGCGCCGCCGAGCTGCTTGTGCATCGGCTCCATGCCGCCGAGCGACGTGCCGGCGATGGTCGAGCCGTGATAGGCCGACTTGCGCGAGATGACGCGGTTCTTCTCGGGCTTGCCTTCGAGCGCCCAATAGTGGCGCACCAGCCTGAGCGCCGTGTCGTTGGCCTCCGACCCGGACGAGCCGTAAAAAACCTGGCTGACATGCTTGGGTGCCAGCTCGGCGAGCTTCTTCGACAACAGCACCGGCGTCGGCGTCGAGCATTTGAAGAAGGAGTTGTAGTAGGGCAGCTCCTTCATCTGCGCATAGGCGGCCTCGGCCAGCTCGTCGCGACCATAACCGACATTGACGCACCAAAGGCCCGCCATGCCGTCGAGGATTTCGGTGCCGTCGGCATCGTAGATGAACGGGCCATTGGCATGGGTGATGATGCGGGAGCCTGTCTCGCGCAGCTCCTTGTGGTCGGTGAAGGGATGAAGGTGATGCGCGGCGTCGATCTGCTGAAGCTGCTTCAGCGAATAATTCTGATAGGTCATGGATTTGATCTTTCCTCTTGAATCAATCCGGCAACGGCCGGGGGCGGATTCTTAGAGGAAGGCAGGCGGCGAATAGCCGATGCGGGCGCACAGCCGCAACAGCTCGGCGCGAAGGGTCCGCGGTGACGGCGTCACCGCGACCCCGAAGGCGCCTGAAGTGCTGAAACGGATCATGGCGGCAGCTTATGCCGCCTGAGGCCTAAAATTCAAGCCATCCAGTCAGGCAGTCTTTCCGAGTGCCCGCTGCAGGAACATATAGCGCATCGCCGTCTGCGCCGCTTGCGGCCGGCGGTCGCCGCGCCCGCCATGGCCGCCTTCGGTCTCCTCGAAGAACAGCGTCCGGCCATGCCCTGCCTCCTGCAGCCGCGCCGCCATCTTGCGGGCATGACCAGGATGGACACGGTCATCGGCGGTCGACGTCATCAACAGCACCGGCGGATAGGCAACACTCGCCGCGACATGCTGATAGGGCGAGTAGGCGCCGAGCCAGGCGGCTTCCTCCGGCTTCGAGGGATCGCCATATTCGGCGATCCACGAGGCGCCGGGCGGCAGTTCGGTGTAGCGCAGCATGTCGAGCAGCGGCACGTCGATGATGACGGCGCCGAACAGTTCCGGCCGCTGCGTCAGCGACACGCCGGTGAGCAGGCCGCCATTCGAGCCGCCCTGGATGCCGAGCTGAGCCGTCGTGGTGATGCCGCGCCTGACCACATCCTCGGCCACCGCCGCGAAATCGTCGAAGGCGATCTGGCGCTTGCCCTTGAGCGCCGCCTGGTGCCAGGCTGGGCCGAATTCGCCGCCGCCGCGGATGTTGGCCTGCACATAGGCGTTGCCCTTGTCCAGCCAAAGCTTGCCACGAATGCCGGCATAGCCGGGCAGCAGCGGCACTTCGAAGCCGCCATAGCCGTAGAGCAGCGCCGGCACTGGTCCTTTCTGGCCGCGCCGCCGCACCACGAAATACGGGATCATCGTGCCGTCCTTCGAGCGCGCCTCGAACTGCTCCGAAACATAGGGCGAGGCATCGAAGCGGGCCGGCTGCGACTTCACGGTTTTAAGCGTCTCGCCATCGTCGTCCGACCAGATGATCGAGCTCGGCGTCAGGAAATCGGTGAAGGAGAAGGACACGCTCGAGCCGAAATGCTCGACGTGACTGATGCCGACATTGCCGTTGTCGGGCAGCGCGATCCGTTTCAGCGACCAGCCGTCGGCGGTGCGGTCGCAGGCGATGACCTTGCCGCGCACATTGTCCATCAGGTTGATGAACAGCCGGTCTTGCGTCCTGGCAAGCCCGGCGATCGACACGCGATGCGCCGGCTCGAGCACGGTTTGGAATGGGCCAAATTCGCCGGTCGCGATCCAACGATCGAAATCGAAGGAGTAAAGCCCGTCGGGCAGGCAGCGCGTGCCGCCGGGCGTCGTCCATGGGCTGCGCACGCCGAAGATCATCTGTCCCTTGAAGACCGCCGTGTCGGTGGCGTCGTCCGGCAGCGGAATGCGTCTGTTTTCGTCTGAATCCAGCCGCAGGAAGCTATGAGAGGTGAAGAAGTCGATGGTCTTGCCGAGCAGCACATGCCGCTTGTCGCCGTCATACTCGACGCCGCCGCCGACCGCGAGGTCGTGCTTTTCGCCCTCGAAGATCGGCGTCGCATCCTCGAGCTTCGTGCCGCGCCGCCAGAGTTTTATGACGCGCGGATAGCCGGACTGCGTCTTGTCTTCTTCCTCGAAAGCCGCCGAGACGAGAACCGTGTCCTTGTCCAGCCAGGAAAAGCCCGACTTCGAGGCGCGCGCGGAAAACCCGCCCTCGACAAAGGACCTCGTCGCAATGTCGAATTCGCGCATCTCGCTGGCGTCGCCTCCGTCGGGCGACATGGAAAGCAGGCAACGGTCGAAATCCGGATAGAGCCGGCTTGCCCCGCCGAACACCCACTTCACGCCCTCTTTCGCCGAGAGCTGGTCGAAGTCGATGATCGTTTCCCAATCCGGTCTGTCGGTCTTGTAGGAAGCGACCGTGGTGCGCCGCCACAGGCCCAGCGCGTTGGTCTTGTCCTGCCAGAAATTATGGACGTAGCCGGCTAGTGCGGCCCCGACCGGCATGTTGTCCTCGGCCGTCATCAGGTCGAGCGCGGTGTCGAACGCCGCCTGATAGGAAGGATCGCCCTGCAGTTCGGCGACCGTCAGCGCATTTTGGCGGTGAACCCAGTCGAGCGATTGTTTGCTGTTGCGATCCTCCAGCCAGAGGAAGGGATCTTCGGTGCTATCGGCCGAAGCGGGCTGCATTTGTGCGGTCGATTGGGTCATGCGGTCTCCGAATTTCGTCATGCTCGGTGCCACAAACATCGGCACGGCGCTACCGACATTCAATTGCAGCCGGTAAAAAGGAGCACTTCGAAATCGCTATGGCCGGGCGGGGAAATTATGCAGCGTCTCTATATCGCAACGGAGAAGTTTGATCCGTCCCACGGCAGCGGGTGGGAGGAATACGTCGAGTGGTCGGGCCTAGCCCAATTGACCGAAGTTGTCACGATTGATGGGATTCTTTGTCCAACGGCGCTTGGCGACATAAAGGACAGCTACTGGCCTCATATTGTAAATGAGGACTATATGCTGGATTTCTTCGTGGACCTGGATTTCTTGCTTTCGGAATTGGGCGATGCGCACGACCTCAACGTCCTTGGCGTGATCCGAAGGCCATTGGCCGATGTGCGTTCGCTCGCGTGGGGCGGGTTCGCGTTCCTTGGCTACGATCTCATGGACAAGGTTGTCGGCAACAGCGCGTTGAGCAATTGCGGCGGCTTTCCCGATGTCTTCGCGAACTCGGAACTCTCCAACGTCGGGCTGTTGGACGACTTCGATCGCGCGGTCGAAATTCGCGATCTGCTGCACAGAACATATCCGGAAGAGCGACACGCCGACTGCGATCTTTGGGCAATCTTCCGACGGCAAGGCGGCTGAGGATTCCGACCGCCCTATAACACTCGTTTTCGCACAACCGTCGCCGCCGCCAGCGCCGTGCAGATCGCACCGAGCGTGACCGGCAGGCCGGCGGCGCCGACGACGTCCATCACGCCGCCAGTCAGCGGCGGCACGATGATGCCGCCGAGACCCCACATCAGCGAGAAGGCGGCGTTGCCGGCAACCAGCGCCGAGCCTGTAAAACGTTCGCCGAGTTCGATGATCGACATCGTGTAGATGCCATAGGAAACGGCACCCCAGACAAAGACGCAGGTCCAGATCAGCGGGGTATCGATCAGAACAGGCAACAGCGCGCAGCCCAAAATCGTCACGGCTACGCAGCCAAAGCGGACCAGGCGCGCCGTGAGCTTTTCGGCGAGCAGGCCGAGCGGCACCTGCATGGCGATGTTGCCGGCGATCATCACCGACAGCAGCGCCGACATGCGCGCCTCGGGAATATCGTGATGCGTTCCATAGACCGGCAGCAGCGCCAGGATCGCCTGCTCGAACCCTGCCGCGACGACCACCGCCGACATCAGCAGCCAGGCCATCGGTATGAAGCCCAGCACCGAAACCTTGTTCTCGGCCTCGTCGACCTTCGGCAGCCGCTTCACCACCACGGCTAGGCAGCCGCCGCAGAAGAGGAAAGCCAAGATGCCGACCAGGAAAGGCGGCCAGCCCTCGGTGCCGACCGCAAGCAGGCACAGCGGCCCGGCCGCGAAGCCGGCCGAAATGATGGTGGAATAGATGCCCATGACGCGGCCGCGCCGTGCCGGCGGCGCCAGCGCGATCACCCAGATTTCGCTGAGCACATAAAGCGGATTGGTCACCACGCCGATCAGGAAGCGCAGCGGGAACCACAGATAGAGATTTTGCGTCCAGCCGACCAGCGCCAGCACCAGCGCCGAGAGCGCCGCGCAAGTGAGCGCGGTGCGCCCTGCCCCGAACCGGCGCGCCAATCCCGGGATCAGCGGCGAGGACAGGATGAAGCCGACCGGGGTCATCGCCGCCGACAGCCCGATCATGGCCGGCGAAACGCCTTGCCGCTGCAGGATGAAGCTCAGCAGCGGATAGGAAAGCCCTTGCGCGATGGCGAACACCGACACGGTCGCGATCACGCCGGTGATCGCGGCCCACTCTACGCTCTCGCTGCTCTTCGAATCCGCCAGAGCCATCGTTTCCTGCTCCAATCGCTTGGAGGCTTAGCCGTTGCGGCCGATTGCCGTAAGGCCCACCGCCGGCGAAAGCGGATGCTCCAGCCAAACCCTGTCAGGAGCCCCGGCGCTGCAGCGAACGATACAAGGCGAACGCCACCAGCAGGCTGCGGCGCTTCACCCGATCATGTCAGCAATTTCGCGTATCCGGCGTCGACGATCATGCTGAGATGCCTCTGACAATCCTGATATTCGGCATCGCCTTGCTGAATGCGCCCCAATTTCGGATTGCCGATGCCAGGCCATGGCAGCAGCGCGATCGGCGTTGCAACAGGAGTGAGATTGCTGCCTGCGCCGACGGCCAGCGTCGCGAGCAATCCA
Organism: Mesorhizobium sp. GbtcB19; assembly: GCF_019091085.1. Lineage (GTDB taxonomy): Bacteria > Pseudomonadota > Alphaproteobacteria > Rhizobiales > Rhizobiaceae > Mesorhizobium. Next base: position 363,113 of record NZ_JAGXJY010000001.1, read on the forward strand.
TAGATTTCGCCGCCGATATGCGGGCGATTGAGGATGGCCACCCGCATCTGCCCCTGGTCGTTGGTGTAGAGATAGATTTGCCCGGATTTGCTGGGTATCGAGACCACGCCCTTTTGCGAAAACGGCGCGTCCAGGCGGTCCATTTCGCGGAACGCCAGACACCCCTGGCCCTCATCCCAGTAAATCTGCGTACGGTAGGCATAGATGGTGTCCGCGACCTCAAAGGAAGGCCGCAGCGTCAGGTAATCTCCTTCGAGCCAAGCAACGCCGGCTTTGGCATATCCGCCCAGATCCGGGCTCGACGACGAGAGCTTGGGAGCCTTGTCGCGCAGCGAAACGCCCAAGGCGGCTTCCAGCCGCACGACACTCGCGGTGGTGAAGGGACGGCTTCCGTTCAGGGCCTTTTCAAGCGTCGAAATGCTGATTTTGGCTGACTCCGCCAGCGTCTGACGAGACATGCGACGGCGGGCCAATTCTTCCCGAACGCGCTCCGCCATCGCTGTGTTCTGGTTCTCGGACGGTTCGATATCTGGCCTCATCTCGCACCGGACAAATCCGCACAACCGCATACATCGCGCGGCTGCCGGTGCCAATCAAGGCCAAACAAGACGCTGGCCTCGTGGACACCGCGAAACGCATTGTTCGCGCTCGAACGAGAGCCGGGATCCGATGAAAACTTCCATCCTCTACAGGCAGTTGGCCATCGCCTGGACCTGTGTACTTTTCACAGCCAAAGCAGCGCTCGCATGGCCGCTGATGACTGGCGACATACAGCGATCCGAGTGCCGCGAGGCTCTGGCCATGGCCTCGGTGCTATTCAAGTCGGACGCGTTCAGCATGATGGCGCCACTGTCGGCAGCGGCCGACGTTGCGTCTCGGTTGGTGCTCGGCCTCGACCAGGATAAAATCTTGGGAGGAGACGACGTTCAGAACGCCGATTCTCAGGTTTTCGAAAAGATACCTTACAAGGGTGATCCCAACACGCTGCGCAACCTGTATTGGCAGGTCACGCCGCAGAACGGCAAGCGCCTGCTTGTGACCGAGCAGCAGGTAGGCTGGCGTGGCGATCGCTACACTTATTACCTGGCCGACGGCTCTCTTCCCGCCGATACCTTTCTGGTCGATCCCGACGACCCGGAAATCAGCGCCCAGCATCCCATCATCAGTGGCGTATGGTGGCCTCTGCAGATTTTGCAGGGCCCGGTCTCGAACCGGATATGGGCAATCGACCAAAACGACGAAACAGGCTGGGACGTATACGTCTTGGACGAAGCCGGGATGTCCGCGCGTTGCCGCATCGCCTTCATGGCGAATGTGAGCCGGGCTGTCCTGCTGCTGCCAAAGCCGGTACAACGCTTCGCGACCTTGCTGGCCGAGGCGCTGGGGTCCGGAACAAATGAGGGCACATTGCAGCCAACCGCGCGCATAGCGCATCTGGCCGAACAAGCCTGGACCAACGCCGTCATGCGTCCATGGGCATTGAAACGCGAGCCCTACAACTCACGCGCAGAAGTTGACGACGGTCTTAGAAAATGGGCGGTGCGCGGCCCCCGATATCGCAGCGCCTACCGCGCGCTCCGCGGGCAATACCCCCGCGCGGTTGCGTCACTGGCATCGTACTATCGCTCGACCTTCCACATGTCGCCGCGTGCCGCGCGGGCGACGGCAATGCATTCCATCGACTACGTGTACCGCAGCTACTTCGTCTTCCATCATGAGCCTTGAGGCTGGCGCACCCTCCCCTCCGTCATGTCGCTTCCCTCGCCCTAGTGGTCGCCGCCTCCTCACCGGCTGCATGGCCGCCGGTCCATTATGCCGGCCAAATACGGACCCTGACGAGGCATTTCATGACCGCTGCCCTCCATCCCGCCGAACCGGCCCTGGCAACCGATCGCGCCCGCCGTGGCGGCCGCGCGGGAAAACGCGCCGGCGGCTCGGCCGCTTTCGAGCAGCCCGCCTTCCGGCAGCTGAAGAACCCGCTGACGCCGACCAAGCTGGTCTCCGACGACGAACTGGAATCGATCCACCTCGCATCGCTGCGCGTGCTGAAGGAAATCGGCGTCGACGTCCTGCATGATGAAGCCCGCCGCATCATGAAGACGCATGGCGCGGATGTGCGCGAAGGCTCGGAGCGCGTGCGCTTCGACAGCGACATGATCCTCGATCTCGTCTCGCACTGCCCGTCGGAATTCACGCTGCATGCCCGCAACCCCGCGCACAATCTTCGTTTCGGCGGCAACAACGTCATCCTGTCGATGATGGCCTCGGCGCCCAACTGCTCCGACCTCGACCGCGGCCGCCGGCCCGGTAACCAGGCCGATTACCGCAACTTCCTGCGCCTGGCGCAGATGCACAATATCCTCAACTGCACCGGCGGCTATCCGGTCGAGCCGATCGACATCCATCCCTCGGTCCGCCACCTCGAATGCATCCGCGACCTCGCCATGCTGACCGACAAGGTCTTCCACATCTATTCGCTCGGCAAGGAGCGCAACGTCGACGGCATCGAGATCACCCGCATCGCCCGCGGCATCAGCCGCGAACAGCTGATGCAGGAGCCTTCGGTCTTCACCATCATCAACACCAATTCGCCGCTCAAGCTCGACGTGCCGATGATGGAAGGCATCATCCAGATGTCGAGCATGGGCCAGGTCGTCATCGTCACGCCGTTCACGCTCTCCGGCGCCATGGCGCCCGTCACCGTCGCCGGTGCGCTGGTGCAGCAGAACGCCGAGGCGCTTTCCGGCATCGCCTTTGCGCAGATGGTGAAGAAGGGCGCCCCGGTCGGCTATGGCGGCTTCACCTCCAACGTCGACATGAAATCCGGCGCGCCGGCTTTCGGCACGCCCGAATACATGAAGGCGCAGCTCGTCGGCGGCCAGCTCGCCCGCCGCTACAACATCCCTTATCGCACCTCCAACACCTGCGCCGCCAACACGGTCGACGCGCAGGCCGCCTATGAAAGCGTCTTCTCGCTGTGGGGCGCGATCCAGGGCGGCGGCAATCTGATGATGCACGGCGCCGGCTGGCTGGAAGGCGGCCTGCGCTGCTCCTACGAAAAGACCATCCTCGACATCGACCTGCTGCAGATGGTGGCCGAGTACCTGACCCCGCTCGACCTGTCGGAGGACGCGCTCGGCTTCGACGCCATCCAGTCGGTCGGTCCGGGCGGCCATTTCTTCGGCACCCCGCACACGCAGGCGCGCTACAAGACTGCCTTCTACTCGCCGATCGTCTCCGACTGGCGCAATTTCGAGACCTGGACGGAAGCCGGCTCGCCGACGGCGATGGAACGCACCAACAAGGTCTGGAAGGAACGCCTTGCGTCCTATGAGGAGCCCTACATGGACCCCGCCATCCGCGAGGAACTCAACGATTTCGTCGAGAAGCGCCGCGCCGAAGGCGGCGCGCCGACGGATTTCTGATCTTCTGGGTTGAGGATGAGCAGTCGACCCCCATTCCGTCGAGCTTCGCTCGACACCTCTCCCCCGATCGACGGGGGAGAGGAAAGGCGCGCGGCGATTCCAGCTGGCGCCCTTCCTCTCCCTCCGGAGGGGGGAGAGGTGGCGCCGCGAAGCGGCGACGGAGTGGGGGAAGGCGCTGCTCAAACGCGAAGCCGCCGCAAACAGGGCACCACCCAGCGGGCAAGAAACCTGCGCCAGGCCGGCAATCAAGCGGAAGCATTACTGTGGCTTGAACCTAAGAGCCGCAAGCTCGGCGGTTACCGATTCACACGCCAGTTTTCCATCGGCCCCTTTTTTGCTGATTTCGCATGCCGCGAGCGTTGGCTTGTCGTCGAAATCGATGGGTCCCAACACGCCGACAGCTCATATGACCGGCACCGCGACGATTTCATGCAGGCTCAGGGCTATTCCATCCTGCGTGTTTGGAACCATGATGTCCTGAAGCAACGCACTCCCGTCTGTGAAACCATCCTTGCCGCGCTTGACGGCAGGCTGGCCGAAGACATCGTCGCCTCCGATCTGCGCTTCGTATTCACACCCCGATCATCCGATACAGTATTTTCAAAAACGGACCCATCTGTATGAAATCTCACGTTAAAGCGGTTGTCATCGGCGGCGGCGTCGTCGGCTGCTCGGTGCTCTATCACCTCGCCAAGGCCGGCTGGACCGACATCATGCTGATCGAGCGGTCGGAGCTCACCTCCGGCTCGTCCTGGCATGCGGCCGGCGGCTTCCACACGCTGAACGGCGACCCGAACGTTGCCAAGCTGCAGGCCTACACGGTCCAGCTCTACAAGGAGATCGAGGAGATTTCCGGCCAGTCCTGCTCGCTGCACCTCACCGGCGGCGTGATGATGGCCGATACGCCCGAGCGCATGGACTTCCTGCGGCTGGCGCACGCCAAGGGCCGCTACCTTGGCATGGACACCGAGCTGATCACGCCTTCGGAAGCCAAGGCAATGTTCCCCTTGATGGACGAGAAGAACTTCGTCGGCGCCATGTGGGATCCGGTCGAAGGCCATCTCGATCCGTCCGGCACCACCATCGCCTATTCCAAGGCGGCGAAAAAGCTCGGCGCAGAGATCGTGCTGCGCAACCGCGTCGTCGACCTGACGCAGCAGCCGGACGGCACCTGGAACGTCGTCACCGAACAGGGCACGGTCCATTCCGAGCATGTCGTCAATTGCGGCGGCCTGTGGGCGCGCGAGATCGGCCGCATGGTCGGCGTCGAGCTGCCGGTGCTGGCGATGGAGCACATGTATCTCTTGACCGAGCCGATGCCGGAGGTCGAGGAATTCAACAAGTCGACCGGCCGCGAGATGATCGGCGTCCTCGACTTCAAGGGCGAGATCTACACCCGCCAGGAGCGCAACGGCATCCTGCTCGGTACCTATGAGAAGGCCTGCAAGCCGTGGTCGCCGGTCAACACGCCGTGGGATTTCGGCCATGAGCTTTTGCAGCCCGACATCGACCGCATCGCGCCGTCGCTTGAGATCGGCTTCAAGCATTTTCCGGGCATCGAGAAGGCCGGCATCAAGCAGATCATCAACGGCCCCTTCACCTTCGCGCTCGACGGCAATCCGCTGGTCGGCCCGGTGCAGGGCCTGACCAATTTCTGGTGCGCCTGCGCCGTCATGGCCGGCTTCAGCCAGGGCGGCGGCGTCGGCCTGGCGCTGTCGAACTGGATGGTGCATGGCGATCCGGGCTTCGACGTCTGGGGCATGGACGTCGCCCGCTTCGGCGAATGGGCGAGCCTGCGCTACACCAACGCCAAGGTGCGCGAAAACTATTCGCGCCGCTTCTCCATCCGCTTCCCGAACGAGGAACTGCCGGCCGCGCGTCCGGCGCAGACCACGCCGCTCTACGACACCATGGTCGCCAACAACGCCGTCATGGGCGATAGCTGGGGCCTGGAGACCCCGCTCTGGTTCGCGCCGAAGGGCAAGGAGCCCAAGGACATCGTCTCCTTCCACCGCTCCAACGATTTCGGCCCGATCGGCGAGGAGGTGCGTGCGACGCGCGAGCATGTCGGCGTCACCGAGATCGCCAACTTCGCCAAATACGAAGTCTCCGGGCCCGGCGCCGAGGATTTCCTCAACCGGCTGATGACCAACCGCATGCCCAAGGTCGGCCGCATCGTGCTGACCCCGATGGTCAACGAATTCGGCAAGCTGATCGGCGACTTCACCATCGCCAAGTCGGGTGAGGACCGCTTCATGATCTGGGGCTCGTCGGCCGCGCAGAAATACCATATGCGCTGGTTCGAGAAGCACCTGCCGAAGGACGGCCCAAGGGCGTCAGAGGTGCGCATCCACCGCTTCGACCAGACGCTTGTGGGTCTGTCGATCGCCGGACCGAAATCGCGAGACCTGCTGCAGAAGCTGGTCGATGTCGACGTCTCGACCAAGGCCTTCCGCTTCATGGATTTCCGCCAGATGGCGGTCGGCGGCGCGCCCTGCATGGTCAATCGCATCACCTATACCGGCGACCTCGGCTACGAGATCTGGATGGCCCCGGCCTATCAGCGTCTGGTCTATAAGGCGATCAAGGACGCCGGCGCGGAATTCGGCATTGTCGACTTCGGCATGCGCGCGCTGCTGTCGATGCGTCTCGAAAAGAACTTCCCGACCTGGTTCCGCGAGCTGCGGCCGATCTACGGGCCGTTCGAAGGCTCGATGGACCGCTTCATCAAGCTCGAGAAGAACGACTTCATCGGCCGCGAGGCCTCGGCCAAGGAACACGCCGAAGGGCCGAAGCTGCGCCGCGTCTCCTTCATCGTCGACGCGGCCGATGCCGATGTGATGGGCGACGAGCCGATCTGGGCCAAGGTCAGCAAGGATTACGGCACGGTCGAGAAGCCGCACGGCTATGGCGCACCCCGCTTCGACACATCGGGCAAGGAAGTGCGTGGCTCCAAGGCTGCCGAAGGCGCATCGGCCGTGCGCGGCATCGTCGACGGCGAATGGCGCGTGGTCGGCTGGGTGACGTCTGGCGGCTATGCGCATTACGTCCAGAAGTCGATGGCGCAAGGCTACGTGCCAGCCGCCCTCGCCGAGGACGAAAGCGCCGGCCTATTCGAGATCGAGATCCTCGGCCACCGCCGCCCGGCCCGCATCAATGTCGAGCCGCCCTTCGACCCGAGCGGCGAGAAGATGCGGACCTGACGCGCCCTGTCGTTGGATTGCGCCGGTTGCTATGGCATGGTCGAGCCTGCTACCGGCGCATCAGCATGAGAAGACGATCCCCTTGCGGCAGTTAGAGAAATGGACCGACTGGCTCTGCGATGAACGGGTCGGTCCCTTCAGCGCCGCGGTTACGTTTACCCTGCTCTACTGCCTCACCCAGATCCTGGTGATGGCGCTGCTGTCCCACGTCGCGGGCACCGGCGTCGGCGTCGACGATTCCGAGCAGTTGATGGAAATGCGGTTCCTGGCCGCCGGCTACGGCAGCTCGCAGCCGCCTCTATACACCTGGCTCGCCATGCTCGCGGCCTCGCTGGTCGGAACCAGCGTTCTTGCCCTCAAGATCGTCAAATACGGCCTGCTGGCTGCGGGGCTGATCGCGTATTTCACGGCCATACGCCGCTTCGGCTATTCGAACCGCGCCGCTGCCGCCGGCATGTTCGGGCTGCTTCTGTTCCCGCAGATCTTCTGGGAAATGCAGCATGCCCTCACCCACTCCATCGCCATATTCTGCTTCACCTCGGTGCTGCTTCTGGCGCTGGTCGAGGTCGAGAAGCGCCGGTCGGCCATCGCCTATGCGCTGTTCGGCCTGGCGACGGCGGCGGCGATGCTGTCGAAGTACAACATCGTCATCTTCCTTGCCGCGCTGTTCCTGGCGGCTCTGTCGCTTCGCGAAACGCGGGAGTCGATCTTCGACCGCCGCTTCCTGATCAGCGTGGCCGTGGCGATCCTCGCCTGCCTCCCGACACTTCACTGGAACCTCGCGCACCCGGATGACTTCCTGGCGCACAGCGGTGGCTTCGGCGCCGGCCAAGGCGACAACCTCGTGGAGACGGCGGCGCTCGCCCTGCGGGGGCTTGGCAACGCGATGCTCAATTTCGCGGGTCTGCCGATCGCTATCGTTGCCGTCGCGTTTTTCCTGGTCGCACGGAAAACCGTGACGACCCCACAGCCGATGCGCTGGCCCGAAAAGCTGCTGTGGCGCACGATTGCCCTTGCCTTGGCTGTTACGCTGGTGGTGGTTCTGGCCGGCGGCATCACGCAGTTTCGCGATCGCTGGGTGCTGCCCATATTCGTCCTTTTGCCCGCCGCCCTTGCCATGCGTTTTGACGCCATCGGCCAAAGGGGCGCAAAAGCGCAAGCAACCATCGTCTTCGTCGGCGCGGTCCTCGCCATCCTTGTGCTGCCGGTAAGCTGGTACATGCACGTGAACGGCGGCGACAGCCGCGGCGGCATTGTGCGCATGGACTACCGGTCGCTTTACGACCAGATCAAAGCCGATGGTCCGGTCAAGACCGTGGTCTCGAGCTGGTTCTGGGTCGGCAATCTGCGCCTCGTCGATGCCGACCTCATCGTGCTCGATGACGAGATACCGGACTTCGCCCGCCTCATCCGCGAACCGGCGGTGCTTGTGCTCGCCGATGACAGGGAACCGCCCTCGGATGTTTTCGTGGAGTTGGCGAAGGCCGGCTACGCGATGGACACCGTCCATCGCCGTGTCGAGGTGCCGCAGGCGCTCGGCTTCCCGCCGCGCCAGGTCATCGTCACCAGGCTGCACAAGATGGCCGGGCAGTAAGTTTCAGGGGGAACGATTGGATACGCAACGCTTCGGCCGCCACCGCAAGATCATGCCCTTCGAACCCGGCTCGGTCGAAGCGCTTCGCGAAGCCTCGCGTGAGAAGGCGGCCTCGCTCAACCAGCATGTGCTGGGTTATGGCGCGACAGCGGAGGCCGAATGGGCGGCGGCCGGCATTGCGGCGCCCAACCTGCCCGCCATGCGCAAATACCGGCTGGAGCGCATCCGCGCCGAGCTGAAGCGCCGCGACTATGCGGGCGCCCTGCTCTACGACCCGGTCAACATCCGCTATGCGACGGACTCGACCAACATGCAGCTCTGGGTCGCGCACAATCCGACCCGCCACTGCTTCGTCGCCACCGAGGGGCCGGTGGTGCTGTTCGACTATTTTTCCTGCGAGCACCTGTCCGACCATTCGGGCGTCGTCGACGAAGTGAGGCCGGCAGTATCGTGGATGTATCTCTACAGCGGCGAGTTGACCGATGCGAAGGTCCGCCGCTGGGGAGCCGGCATTGCCGAGCTCATGGCCGAGTTCGGCGGCAATCGCCGCATCGCTGTCGACCACATCAATCCCGAAGGCGTCGAAGAGCTCGCCCGCCGCGGCATTTCCGTCGGCAATGGCGAGGCGGTGATGGAAAAAGCCCGGCTCATCAAATCGCCGGACGAGATCCTTGCCATGCGCCGTTCGATCGTCGCCTGCGAGGCGGCGATGGGCGAGATGGAAGCGGCGCTGAAACCCGGCATCTCCGAGAACGAGCTATGGGCGGAACTGCATCGCGGCAACATCGCGCGCGGCGGCGAATGGATCGAAACGCGGCTGCTGTCGTCGGGGCCGCGAACCAACCCCTGGTTCCAGGAATGCTCCTCGCGCGTCATCGAGAACGGCGACCTCGTCGCCTTCGACACCGACCTGATCGGTCCATACGGCTTCTGCGCCGACCTTTCGCGCACCTGGCTTTGCGGCGACAGGCAACCCTCGAACGAGCAGCGTGATCTCTTCCGCATCGCCGCCGACCAGATCGCCCACAACATTGATCTGATGCGGCCGGGCATCTCCTTCCGCGACCTCGTCGAGCGCTCGGCGGTGCCGCCGGGCGACTGCTTCCCGACCCGCTACGGCGTGCTCTACCATGGCGTCGGCCTGGCCGACGAATATCCGACGCTGCCGCACGCAAGCGATTGGACCGCCGACACGCCGGACGGCGAGCTCGAACCCGGCATGGTGCTTTGCGTCGAGAGCTACATCGGCAGGCTGGGCGGGCGCGAAGGCGTCAAGATCGAGGAGCAGATCCTGGTCACCGGGACCGGCAACGAGAAGCTTTCATCCTATCCGCTGGATGCGCGACTGCGCTGAGGCACCGCCTTCGACCGCCGCGACGGCCTCGCGCATCGCGGCAACGACCGAGGCCGGGGTGGTCCTCGCGGTGATATAGGGCAGGCCCTTGCGCCGCGCCGTCCATCCGACGATTTTGACGTCCCGCGCGGCCGGTTCGAAGCGCTGCGCCAGCGCCCAACTCTGGCAGTCGATGGCCGCGATATCGGCCCTGCCCTCGGCGATGGCGACGATCGACGACCGGTGGCCGCCGCTTTCGCTGCGCGAGGCGAAGATATCCAGGCTTTCGCCCATCGCTTCCAGGTCGCGCGTCAGCCCGAGCAAGCCGGACATCGAATCCGGATTGTTGAAGGTGAAGCGCTTGCCGCGCAGAAGATCGATCGGGATGGCGGCCTTGCCGTCCCGCGGCGAGGCTACCGAGGATCCGCCATCCGCGGCCATCACCAGCGCGCTGGAATAGAGTTCGCCCTGCCCGCCCTCGAACGCATCGTAATTCGGCTGGGCAATCACCTGCACATGCCGCGCAAGGCCGAGCTCCATCGGCCCCCAGCAGGTCTGCCCGAAGAGCAGCGCCGGGCTCAGCCAGAGCTGGTGAAAATCCAGCTCGTCCGGGGGCAAAGTCGCCGGGTCGGGCGCGATCAGCTCGCCGGCGGCGTCGAGGATGCCGCCGGGCACCTCCGGCAGCTCGCGATTGCTGCGCACCACCGCCTCCGGCGCATCGATGCCCCTTTGCCGGATGGCGTCGCCGAGAAGCGCCCATTGCGCGTCGACCTCGCCACGCGCTTCGGGCCAGTCATACATCGGCAGGGCCGCAACGAACTTGCTCATGTCGAATAGCTTTCAAAGGCAGGCGATCCTCGGCGCCTGCGTTCCGCCGCGAAAAAAGCGGTCGCGGAAAGTCGAGATTACTCTTTCGGCGGCTCGGCCGGAACCGGCGCCGTGCCAAGCCCGCTGACATTGCGCGCCCGGACACGGGGCTTGAAAGCGCGGCCGGGTTCAGGCGAGCGCCTCAGCACCGGATGGACGATCGGTTCCTTGGCCTTGAAGGCATGGGCCTTCAGCATGGCGAAATAGTTCGGATAGGCGTAGCCATTGTTCATCCGCAGCCATTCCTCGCGACGATCGCGAAACAGCTTCGGCAGCTTGTACCAGGCAATGGTCGGGCTCTTGTGATGAACGAAATGCAGATTGTTGTTGAGGAACAGGAAGGAGAGCGGCGAGCGCTCGACGATCACCGTGCGCCCTTCCGGATGTTCCGACCACTGATGCTCGGCATAGGTGCGGACCGAGATCAGCGACTGGCCGAGCCAGACCGGCACGAGGATATAGAGCCAGAGCGGAATGCCGAAGCCGAGCGTCACGATCGGCACCACCACGGCGAGGCCGATGGCGTGCAGCAGCCAGGCCTTGCGGATCGCCTTGTCGCCGGCGGCGATATGCTTGGCATCGTCGATAAAGAAGCCGACCGAGGACAGCCACGGGCCGAGGATGAAGCGGCCGACCATGGTGTTGTTGATCTTGAGCAGGACCTTCATTGCCGGCGGCAGTTCCTCATGCATCCAGAGCGCCTGGTAATAGCTTTCCGGATCGTCGAGCGGATCGGTCAGACGCTCGTCGGCATGATGGCGAAGGTGGATCGTCTTGAAGCGGCGGAACGGCCAGACCATGCCGATCGGCAGGAAGACGAAGGCTTCGTTGATCCTGGCGTTGCGGGTCGGATGACCATGCAGCACCTCATGCATCAGCGAGGATTGCAGCGCCGCGATCAAGGCGAGAAGGATGAGGGCGAGAAGCGGGCAGGAAGGCCAGAGCAGGAAGCCGATGGCGAGCCAGGCACCGTAGCAGAAGAGTGTGAGAAAGACTGTCGGCCATTCGACCGCTGGTGTGCTGCTACGTCTCTTGTTCATGCCGGTATTCATGCTTGCCATGCTATCGACCACTGCCTTTCAGTCGCCGGAACCCCCTCGATTCCTGACAGCATTGTGTCAGGAGCCTGCCGTGACATCAACGCGACAATGCGCACAAACTGTTGCGAATGCGCATTTTTGGCGGCAGATGTTATACATTGTAAACAAATATGGGGATTCATTTCCGCCTGAGCCACGTTCAGTACGGCTCCGGCGCAAATTTTTCCTCTTCGAACCGGGAGCAGCCCTGATGGACAAGCGCGATCTGTCGACGACCTTCCGGGAGCGCCTGAAATTGCTCTTGACACGCTCCGACCTGAACCAGTCGGCCTTCGCGACGGCGGTCGGCATCGACCGCTCGGCGCTGTCGCAACTGCTGTCCGGCGCCTCGACCCGCCTGCCCCGCGCCGAGACGCTCCTCAACATCGCCGCCGAGTTCAAGGTGTCGCTCGACTGGCTGCTGGGCTTGAGCCACGACGAAGGCGTGACCGGCGAAATCCGCGAAAGCCTGGAGATCGAGGAGGCGCCCGACGGCTTCGACCGCACGCTGCTGGCAAAATGGCATGCCGAGGCGGCCGGCACCAAGATCCGCTACGTGCCCGCAGGCATTCCCGACCTTTTGCGCACCGAGGCGCTGGTCGACTACGAAGCCGGCATCGCCAACAAGAGCCGCGAGGCGCAGGCCGGCGAGACGCAATACCGCATCGACTACAACCGCCGGCCCGAGACCGACATGGAGGTCTGCATGCCGCGCCACACGCTGGAGATTTTTGCGCGCGGCCTCGGCGTCTGGGATCGTTTCCCCGAGGCCGAGCGGCGCAAGCAATTGCTGCACATGGCGGCGCTGCTCGACGACCTTTACCCGACCTTCCGCCTATTCCTCTATGACGGCCGCATGCGCTATTCGATCCCCTATACGATCTTCGGCCCCTATCGCGCCGCCATCTATGTCGGCGACATGTATATCGTCTTGAGCGCCACCCAGCCGATCCGGACGCTGACCAGCCATTTCGACAATCTGATCCGCGCCGCCGACATCAACGCCCACGAAGCCGCGAGCTTCGCGCAAAAACTGGCCGCAATGTCCTTCCCATCAGGCTCTGTCTGATCGCCGGCCGCGCTATCATGGTGACGGTCGGCCGCCGTCCCGGCCGCCGATCATCGTTTCAGGGAAATCCATGCGAGAACCGCGTCACCTCGTCGTTCCTCCTCAGTCGGGCCGGTCCATGCGCGTCAGGCGCGGCGATCTGATCCGCATCGTCGATCCCAAGGGCCAGCAGGTCTCGGACCTCTGGGCCTTCTCGACCGAAGGCAGGCTCGACTGGCTGAGCACGTCGCAGACCCGCGACATCACCGAGCGGCTGTTTCCCAAACCGGGCGACCATTTCTACAGCGCTGCCGGCAAGATCATGCTGACATTGGTCGAGGATGCCTCGCCCGGACCGCATGATATGCTTTACCCGGCCTGTGACAGCGCGCTCTACGAACGGGCCGGCCTGCCTAACCATCCGAACTGCCGCGACAATCTGATGAAGGCGCTCGGCGCGGAAGGCATCGAACTCCCCTTTACGCCCGATCCGGTCGATCTCTTCCAGAACTCCATGCCGCAACCTGACGGGACTTTGGTGGTCGAGGCCTCGATCAATCCGCCGGGCGGTTACGTCACGCTGCGCGCCGAACAGGACCTCCTGCTTGTCGTCACTGCCTGCTCGGTCGACCACCACCCGACCAATGGCGATGCCTGCACCGAGATCGAGGTCGAGATCACTCCGGCTTCGTAGGGCCACCCTGGCCGCAAACTCATTGACTGGACATAAAGACTTCTTTATATCGTTATTTGAATTCCTGACATGAAAGCTATGGCCATGACCGCGACCAATCCGATTGACGCTCTGCTTGCCGAAAAGGGTGTGCTTCTGGCCGACGGCGCCACCGGTACCAATCTGTTCGCCATGGGTCTTGAGGCCGGCGAAGCGCCCGAGCTGCTCAACGAGACGTCGCCCGGGACCATCGCCAGCCTGCATCAGAATTTCGTCGACGCCGGCGCCGATATCATCCTGACCAACTCCTTCGGCGGCACCCGCCACCGCCTCAAGCTGCATCACGCGCAGGACCGCGTGCATGACCTCAACAGGCGCGCCGCTGAAATCGCCCGCTCCGTTGCCGACAAGGCCGGCCGCAAGGTGATCGTCGCCGGCTCCGTCGGTCCGACCGGCGAACTGCTGGTGCCGCTCGGCGCCATGACCTATGACGACGCCGTCGATGCTTTCGCCGAACAGATCGAAGGTCTCAAGGCCGGCGGCGCCGAAGTCGCCTGGATCGAGACCATGTCGGCGCCCGACGAGATCCGCGCCGCGGCGGAAGCCGCGATCAAGGTTGGCCTGCCCTACACCTATACCGGTTCCTTCGACACCGCCGGCCGCACCATGATGGGCCTGCTGCCGAAAGACATCCACGGCGTTGTCGATGGGTTGTCGCAGGCTCCGCTCGGCGTCGGCGCCAATTGCGGCGTGGGCGCTTCAGACATCCTCGCCTCGCTGCTCGACATGACCGAGGCGAAGCCGGAGGCGACCGTCATCGTCAAGGGCAATTGCGGCATTCCCGAATTCCGCGGCAGCGAGATCCATTATTCCGGCACGCCGGAGCTGATGTCCGACTACGTCCGGCTGGCGGTCGATGCCGGCGCCAGGATCGTCGGCGGCTGCTGCGGCACCTCGTTCGCCCATCTTGCCGCCATGCGCAAGGCGCTGGACGCGCACACCAAGGCGGAGCGTCCGACCGTCGAGACGATCGTCGAGCGCATCGGTCCTATGCGCAACAAGACGGCAAGTGCCGGGGATGCCGGTGAAGGCAGGCGCGAACGCAGGCGCAGCCGCGCCTGACAGGTCTGTTTTATTCGCTGCTTTCGGCGTAGCGCGACAGCGCGGTATTGAAATCGACAACCTTCTGGCTGTCGGAACCCATCGTCATCAGGGCGCCCGACGTGCCCGGGTCGCTGATCTGCTCCAGCATCGCGCGGAAACGGTCATTGTTGAGCGCCGAAAGTGCGGTTTTGCGGGCGGCATCAACCTCGCTGCGGATGCGCGTCGCTTCCGGCGTCGGAGCACGCGCCGGCGTCGTGTTTGCCGTCGCCGTCGCGTTCCAGTTCGTGGTGATATGCAATGCCCGCCCCTCATGCTCGTCTATCAGCACGAACTAACAAAAGTTAATTGCGACGAGGTTCCGGAAAAGCCACGCAATTTAACGATCACAAATAAGGCCGGCAGGACAACCTGCCGGCCTTCGCTATTCGGTCTCTGCCTTTCGACCCTACTTGTTGCCGTCCAGCGATGCGGCCAGGCGCACCAGCGACAGGAACTCGGCCCTGTAGCCGAAAGGATCGGCGCCGCGCGCGGCGTTGGCGATCTCGGCGATCCGGTCATAGCCGAAATTCGCCGTCTGATCCTCGTCGCGCAGCTTCTGCCCGAAGGCGGCGACCGCGACCGAGAAGCGCTGGTCCACGCCTGCCGCGTCGAAGGACTTGACCTCGTTGGCGGCGGTCACCGGCGTGGTGATCAGCTTCGAGACGTTCTCGTCCGGCAGCTTGTAGCGAATCTTGACGAAGGCATATTCGTCGGCATTGGCAACGCCGCCATTGTCGACCTTGGCCTGGCCGTAGCGCAGCGGATCGACCTGCTCGCCGCCGCTGCCCTTCGGCGTGATCTCATAGACCGCCGTCACCGAATGTCCCGAGCCGATATCGCCGGCATCGACGCGGTCGTTGTTGAAATCCTCGCGCTTGAGCGCCCGGGTCTCGTAGCCGACCAGCCGATATTCCGACACGGTCGCCGGATTGAACTCGACTTGGATCTTGACGTCCTTGGCGATGGTGAACAGCGTCGAGGAGGCATCATCGACCAGCACCTTCTGCGCCTCGGCGAGCGTGTCGATATAGGCGGCGGTGCCGTTGCCGTTCTGGGCGATGGTCTGCATCATCTGGTCGTTCAGATTATCGTGGCCGAAGCCGAACACCGACAGGAACACGCCGGTCTTGCGCTCTGTTTCGATCAGCCGCTTGAGGTCGTCGTCATCTGTCTGGCCGACATTGAAGTCGCCGTCGGTGGCAAGCATGACCCGGTTGACGCCGTCCTTGACGAAGGATTGCTGCGCAAGCTTGTAGGCTTCGCGGATGCCTGCCTCGCCGGCCGTCGAGCCACCGGGCTCGAGATTGTCGATGGCTGCGAGGATCTTCTGCGTTTCTGCCGCCTTGGTCGGCATCAGCACCGTGCCGGCATTGCCCGCATAGGTGACGATCGAGACGGTGTCGTCGGGCTTGAGCTTGCTGATCAGGAGCCGGAAGGCGGATTTGAGCAGCGGCAGCTTGTCCGGCTCGTCCATCGAGCCCGAGACGTCGATCAGGAAGACCAGGTTGGCCTTCGGCTGCTCGGCCGGCTTCACGTCGAAACCCTTGATCGCGACATGCATGAGCTTGGTGTGCTCGTTCCACGGCGTCGGCATGACGGTGACGGTCGAATTGAACGGCGTTGCGGCCGAATCCGGACCCTTCCAGTCATACGGGAAGTAGTTGATCATCTCCTCGATCCGCACCGTGTCGGCCTGAGGCAGCGAGCCTTCCTTCAGCGAGCGCCGCACGAAGGAGTAGGACGCCGTATCGACATCGATCGAGAAGGTCGAGACCGGGTCCTGCGCGGTTTCATGCACCGGATTGGTCTTGAAGGTCTCGATGCGGTCGCGGTTTTCCTCCTGCGGCTGCATTTGGTCGGAAGGCATTGGCGCGGGCTGCACCATCAGCTTGGAATCGGCCATTGCGGGCGGAGACGCCGGAATGGCGGCGGCTACACCCGCCGGCGCCTGGTCGGAGCGCTCGGCCTCGTCGGCACTAGGCGGCGGCGTCATGGACATGATCACCTTGTTGGACGAACCGTCCTTGCCACCGGCCGCGAGTTGGCCACTTTCGGCCGGCGCGGTTTGCAGGGCGGGCTCGGCCTCGGGCGCCGCCTCCTGTTTGAGCAGGCTGTCGACCTCGCTCGCCGGCTTCGGAGCTGCCGGTACCGCTTGCGAATTGGCCCGGGTCTCGGCGTCCGCGTCGGTCTTCTTTTCCTTGGCGGGCGCCGCCACCACCGGCTCGTTGATCGCGGGTTGTTCGGGCGCAGGCTTTTGCGCAACCGGCTTGTCGGCCACCGTCTCGGTGACCGTGCCTTTGCCGCCGATGACCGGCGGCTGCTCCTTCAGCATCTCGAAAGCGGCATAGCCGGCGATGGGCAGCGCGACCAGCGCGGTGATGGCCGGCGTGGCAATGAGTTTCCGTTGCATGATTTCTCTCCAGAGCTGTCTTGCTCGCTCCGTGAGACGAAGGCCTGCGGACGTTCCTTGGGAGACCGTCGAAATTTTTTCTTGCGCGTCGAAGGCCTGCATGGCGGCGGCAAGCGCGCGCGCCTTCGCCTCGCCGTCCGGCGCCGGCACGGCGAGATTGCGCAGCCTTTCGAGTTCGTTGTCGTCGACCATGGTCACACTTCCCCGGCTGAACGCATCAGCACTTTCAGCCGTTTCTTCGCTTCATGGATGTGCCAGGAAACCGTCGTCTCCGAGATCGCCATCACCTCCGCCGCCGCCGCGTGATTGAGACCTTCGCCATAGACCAGCAGCACCGCGTCGCGCTGCTTGTCGGGCAGCATCCGCACCGCCGCCCACAGCGCCTCGGCCGGATCGTCGGCCTCCGCCGGGGCCTCGCCCGCGATCGACGCATAGGCGCCATAGGCATCGACCTTGGCGGTGTCGCGGGCGCGCTTGCGCATCATGTCGCGTGAAGCATTCAGCGTCATGGCATAGAGCCATGTCGTGAAGGCGCCGCTGCCCTGATAATCGCGGATCGCGCGGCCAAGCCGCACGCAGACGTCCTGGGCGATGTCCTCGGCGTCGGCCTTCTTGCCGCACCAGCGATAGGCGGCGCGATAGACGAAGCCATAGTGCCTTTCGAGCAGTTTGCCGAAAGCCCCCCTGTCTCCGCCCCTCGCCCGCCCGATCAGTTCGGCATCGGAGGCTTCGCTGTCGTCCAGCATCATCGCCATCATTTGCCTGTTGGACGAAGGCTAATGGCCAATCCTTGGGGCGATGAAAAGATTTTTTTTGTGGCACCCGTTTCCTTCTCCCCGTTCACGGGGAGAAGGTGCCCGAAGGGCGGATGAGGGGCGGCGCGAGCGTTCGAAGACTCGCGCTACACGGGGCCCTTTCCGCGATCTGCAGGCTAGCCGAGCGTCTCGCCAAAAAACGTCGTCAGCCGCTTCCAATGCCGCTCGGCGCCCGCCTCGTCATAAACGCTATGATCCGGCACGCACCAGCCATGGCCGACGCCGACATAATTTTCGATGACATGGTCGACCTCTGCCACCCTGAGCGCCTCCGCCAGCCGCGCCGACTGTTCCGGCGGAAAACTGCGGTCGACGCCGGCGACACCGACATAGACGCGCGCCTTGATCGAAGCCGCCTTGCGGTACGGGCTGTCGGGCGCATCACTTGCCAGATTGCCGCCATGGAAGCTGGCTGCCGCGACGATCCGGTCCGGATAGCTCGCTGCCGCGTTCAAGGCCCGCGCGCCACCCATGCAATAACCGACGACGCCGACTGGTCCGGCGATGCCCTCGGCGGCGAGCGCATCGAGAAAGGCGGCACCGTCGCGAATGGTCATGCCCTGCGTCGTGCCGCCGCTCAACAGCGTCAGCTGGGCCTTGGTCTTGTCCTCGGCAAAGGCGGTTTTGGGGTCGAACGGACCATAGGGCACCATGCGATAGAATAGATCGGGCACCAGAACGGCATAGCCATGCCCCGCGAGACGCTCGGCCATCTGGTCGAGCGCCGGACGCGGACCGAAAATATCCATGTAGAGGATGATTCCGGCCTTGGCCGGCGCGGCTGGACGAAACAGCCGTGCTTTCGCTGTGCCGTCCTCGGTCTTGATCTCGACGTCCTGCTTCGTCATTGCGCGCTCCGCATGTTGCCACGCGATAGATATCCGCGCCGCCCGTCAGGGCAAGCCACGACATCTCAATCGCGGTCAAGTTTCCGTGCGGCTCAGAAAAATGCCTACAGGCCGGCGAACGCCGCCATGTGAAAGGCCTGGACCTCGGCCGGATACCGATAGCTTTTCCCGTAGGGGCAGGCGTTGCGGTCGAGGCAGCCGCCTGTCCGGCAAGGCGCCCCGTGAGGGCCGCACACATGATCGAGGCAGGCCTCATGGGCAAAGCCCTGCCCGGAATAGGCGTCGACCGGGCAGGATTTCAGGCAGGGTTTTTCGATGCATGTGTCGCAAAGATGAATCACCGCATGAGGTTCGGCGATCGCGAGTTCGTCCTCGAACAGCAGCGCGCCGCGATAGGCGTGCCAGAGCCCATAGGTCGGATGCATGAGGATGCCGAGCGGCGACGGCTTCAGCCCCTCCGCCCGTATCGCCCATTGCTGGAACGGCAGATAGGGCCGGTCGGAGGGCGACACGGCACGGCCGCCGAATTCCCGGGCGACCGAGCCGATCACCTCGCGCGACCAACTGTCGAGCGGATTGGCGATACCCTTCGCCTGCCGTTCCCGCCAGCGCTGGAAATGCGGCCAGGGCGCCGCGCCCGCCTGCCCGACCAGCAGCACGGATCGGGCTGGCGCGGCGGCCCCTGCCGCGGGCGCCATCTCACCGTCGCCAAAGTTGAAACCGCCGCGAAGAATCAGGCCGTGGGCCGCGAGCGCGGCCGCAATCTCCTCGACCGCTTCGCGCGAAAGAATCATCCCTTCCGGTCCGGGTCGGAGAAAGCGCTCCGCCAGACTTCCTTGTGGATGATGTCGGCCACTTTAGCCCGGCCTGAATCGGGCTCCTTTCAAGTGAAGGCGTCGGGCATGGAGCCCTTCTTCCTGGCGATGTAGTCCTTCAGCGCCTCGTCGATCGCCGGATCGAGATGCGGCGCCTCGTAGCTTTCCAGCCAGCGGCGGGCGAGCTCGTTGGCGCGCTGCGGCGCGGTCTTCTCGCCTTCGGCCAGCCACTGCTCGTAGGAATTGTTGTCGGCGATGTTGGAGCGGTAGAAGGCGGTCTGGAAATTCGCCTGGGTGTGGTCGCAGCCGAGATAATGGCTGCCCGGCCCGACCTGGCGGATGGCGTCCATCGCCTGGCCGTTTTCCGACAGGTCGACGCCCTCGGCAAATTTCTGCTGCATGCCGAGCTGGTCGATGTCCATCATGAATTTTTCGTAGCAGGAGGCGAGACCGCCCTCGAGCCAGCCGGCCGAATGCAGCACGAAATTGGTGCCGGCAAGGATCGTCGAGTTGAGCGTGTTGGCGCTTTCATAGGCGGCCTGCGCATCGGGGACCTTGGAGGCGCAGAGCGAGCCACCGGTGCGGAACGGCAGGCCGAGCCGGCGCGCGAGCTGCGCGGCGCCATAGGAGACCAGCGACGGCTCCGGCGTGCCGAAGGTCGGCGCACCCGACTGCATCGAGATCGACGAGGCGAAGGTGCCGAACAGCACCGGCGCGCCGGGCCGGATCAACTGCGTGAACGAGGCGCCGGCCAGCACTTCGGCCAGCACCTGCGTCAGCGTGCCGGCCACCGTCACCGGGCTCATCGCGCCGGCCAGGATGAACGGCGTGACGATGCAGGCCTGGTTATGACGCGAATAGACTTTCAGCGCGCCGAGCATGGTCTCGTCGAACACCATCGGCGAATTGGCGTTGATCAGGCTGGTCAGCACTGTGTTGTTCTCGACGAAATCGTCGCCGAACACCAGTTTGGCCATCGCCACCGTGTCTTCCGCGCGCTCCGGGGCGGTGACCGAGCCCATGAACGGCTTGTCGGAATATTTGATGTGGCTGTAGACCATATCGAGATGGCGCTTGTTGACCGGCACGTCGACCGGCTCGCACACCGTGCCGCCCGAGTGGTGGATCGACGGCGCCATATAGGCGAGCTTCACGAAATTCTGGAAGTCCTCGATCGTGGCGTAGCGGCGGTTGCCGTCGAGGTCGCGGACGAAGGGCGGACCGTAGACTGGCGCGAACACCGTCGCATTGCCGCCGATCTGCACCGAACGTTCCGGGTTGCGCGCATGCTGGGTGTAGATCGAGGGGGCGGTCTTCAGCAGCGAGCGGCAGAGCCCCTTGGGGAAATGCACGCGCTCGCCCTTGACGTCGGCGCCCGCTTCCTTCCACAGCGCCAGCGCCTCGGCATCATCACGGAAGATGATGCCAATCTCTTCCAGCACCGTGTCGGTGTTCTTTTCGATCAGCGCCAGGCCTTCCTCGTTGAGGACCTCGTAAACGTTGATCTTGCGCTTGATGTAGGTGAGCTGGGTGCCCGGGCCGCCGCCCGAACGGGCCGCCCGGCGTGCCGCCGCGCCGCCGCTGGCGCCGCGTCCGCGTCGTCCACCCGACGCTTCCTGCTCGACTGCCGCGTTATCGCTCATGATCGTTCTTCCTATAACTTGGCCTGAATTGGCTGGGGCGGCCCATCGTCGCCGCTTCTTGCCGGATCGTAGCCATGCACCCTATTGGAAACGGCCAGCCAGCGCCAACGCCTGTCGCAAAATCGACAAGAAAAGCGCCATTTTTTCAGTCGCTTTCCTTTTGCGGGAAGTCGCAAATCAGCTATGGCTAGCTCGCCCTCACGGGTTAGGTATTGGCGCATCGATTTTTAGGCTGCCGCAGTCATTCCGAGCAGCAAGGAGCCCGAGAAAAAATGTCCGACGACGAGATCATCCTTTCCGAGCTTTCCGACGAGGAGCTTGTGCAGCAGATGCACGACGACCTCTATGACGGTCTGAAGGAAGAAATCGAGGAAGGCACGCATATCCTTCTCGAGCGTAATTGGGCGCCTTACAAGGTGCTGACCGAGGCGCTGGTCGAAGGCATGCGCATCGTCGGCGAGGATTTCCGCGACGGTATCCTGTTCGTGCCGGAGGTGCTGCTCTCTGCCAACGCCATGAAGGCCGGCATGGCGATCCTGCGTCCGCTGCTTGCCGCCACCGGCGCGCCGAAGCAGGGCAAGATGGTGATCGGCACCGTCAAGGGCGACATCCACGACATCGGCAAGAACCTCGTCGGCATGATGATGGAAGGCGCCGGCTTCGACGTCATCGACCTCGGCATCAACAACGCGGTCGAGAAATATCTCGACGCCATCGAGCAGCATCAGCCCGACATCATCGGCATGTCGGCACTGCTCACCACCACCATGCCCTACATGAAGGTCGTCATCGACACGATGAAGGAAAAGGGCATCCGTGACGATTACGTCGTGCTGGTCGGCGGTGCGCCGCTCAACGAGGAATTCGGCAAGGCCGTCGGCGCCGACGCCTATTGCCGCGATGCGGCGGTTGCTGTCGAGACCGCGAAGGACTTCATGAAGCGCAAGCACAACGTTCGCGCTTCCGCCTGACCCCAAGGCATCAGGATGGATCGAAAAAGCCGCGCCTTGCAGCGCGGCTTTTTTGTTCCCAGATGATGGAAGAAGCTGAAGATCAGTTGACGGTGTCCTTGACCGCCCTTGCCGTCGATTTGACGTCCTTGCCGACGCCCCGAATGGTGTTGGCGCAGGCCGTGAGTGCAAGCGCGCAGGCAAGGATGGCGATCGGCGCGATGCGTAGCAGTTTCATAAACGGTGTCTCCCTCGACAGATATTAGCCCCGCAGCGAAAGCCGGCCCGACTTGGTCAAGACGCAAAAAACGGAACCGAATCAAACAGACAGGCTGCTCGTCATCGCCTGCGGGATGATTGCGCGCGAAGTTTTGGCCGTCAAGCAACAGCTAAAGCTCGACCATCTGGAACTGACCTGCCTGCCGGCCGAGTTCCATTTCTATCCGGACCGCATCGTGCCGGCGATGGACAAGGCGATCGAGAAGGCCAAGGCAGAAGGCTACCAGCGCATCTTCGTCGGCTATGCCGATTGCGGCACCGGCGGCCTGCTCGACCGCGTCATCGAGAAGCATGGCGTCGAGCGCATGGCCGGGCCGCATTGCTTTGCCTTCTACCAGGGCATGGACACCTACGCGAAGGTCGCCGAGGACGACATGATGTCGTTCTACATGACTGACTTCCTCTGCCGCCAGTTCGAGGCCTTCTTCATCAAGCCGCTCGGCCTCGACCGGCATCCCGAGCTCATCAAGGATTATTTCGGCAACTACGAGAAGCTCATCTATCTCGCCCAGACCGACGATCCGGAACTCGACAAGGTCGCTGAGAGAGCCGCGGCCATGCTCGGGCTTGCCTATGAGCGCCGAGCGACCGGCTATGGCGACCTGACCAGCGAGCTGGCGCGAGCGGCGGCTCACGCCTGAGGATTTCACGCCTCCGCTTCGAGCGCCGCCAGCACGTCGGCAAAGCCGGTCCTGCAAACAAAACCCAGCCGCTCCCTTGCCCGCGACGGATCGTAGACGCGGTCGATTGACGAGAACATCGTCCACCCCCTCATGGCGTAGAGCCGTGGATAATCCGGGAAATAGCGCGCGACGACGGATGGCGCGTCGGCGATCAGCTCGGCGCAGTCCTGCGGCCGGAACGGCGTCGGCGCCGAGATGATAAAGGTGTCGAAACCGAGCCGCGGCGCCTTCTCCAACGCCGCCACATGGGCTTCCGCCGCATCCTCCACCGTCAGCCGCCGGAACAGCAACTCGTTCGCCTTGGTGTTGGCGTCGGACTGCTCGATGGCGTGCGCCATGTCGTCCGCCTCGGGAAAGAAACGCGCCGTGCGCAGCACCACCACCGGCAATCCATGCTCGATATGACAGAGGCGGCACAGATGCTCGGCCGAAAGCTTCGTCACGCCATAAATGTTGCGCGGCTCCGGCGACATCTCCTCGGTCAGCCAGACTGCCTTGCGCGCGCCGCCCTGAAAACCGGCGCGGATCGCCTGCGAGATCATCAGCGATGTCGTCGAGGTGAAGACGAAGCGTTGCACGCCGAAGGCTACGGCCGCGTCGAGCAGGTTCAGCGTGCCTTGCACATTCGTCGCGACGAAGTCTGTATTCTCGAAGTGCTCGATGTTGGGCTTATGCAGCGCGCCGCTGTGAATGATGGCCTCGATGCGATTCTCACGGACGGTTCTCAGGACAAGATCGCGATCCGCGATCGAGCCGACGATCTGCGTGCGCGCCGAAGCAACCGGATCGAGGCCGATGACGTCATGGCCAAGCGCCTTGAGCCTTGGCTGAAGCCCGCTGCCCAGCCAGCCGGACGATCCCGTCAGCAATATTCGCATTGATCGACCACCATTTTTCCGAGCTCACGCTGTTAAGCACGGATGACAGACGATGGCGAACCGGTAAGTTGTGCGCCAGCGATAGAAAGAACTTTGTTCCAGCCATTGATTGAGGAAGACATTTCATGACCCCTCGCCTGCTTTTTGCCGCCCTCGGCCTCGTCGCCTTCACTTTGCCCGCCCATGCCGACGGCGAGGTGCAGAAGCTGATCACATCCGCCGACAAGGCGCGGCTGGACAAGTATGGCGAGACGCGCAAGGCGGCCCTCGCCGAGGCCAAGGCCGGCGATCCTGCCGAGGTCAAGCAACTGGATGACCTGCTCGCGAAGCCGCTCGTCGCCTTCTCCGACAAGGATCTCACCGGCAACTGGAAGTGCCGCACCATCAAGGCCGGCGGCCTGAGTCCGCTGATCATCTATGGCTGGTTCAAATGCAAGGTCACCGACGACGGCTCCGGCTGGCGGCTTGCGAAGATCAGCGGCTCGCAGCGCACCACCGGCCGCTTTTTCGACGACAACGAAAAGCGCGCCATCTATCTCGGCTCGTTCTCGGTCAACAACGACAAGGCCAAGCCCTATGGCAGCGGCCCCGAGAGCGACCAGGTCGGCTACGCCTTCCGCAACAGCGCTACCGAATGGCGGATCGAATTCCCCGCGCCCCATTACGAATCGAAACTCGACATCATGGAATTCAAGCGCTGAGCCAAGAGCATGATGCCGAAAAGTGTGCAGCGGTTTTCGGATGACATCATGCTCTGTCTCTTTGATTTAGAGCCTTGGCGGCTGACTGAAAGACTGCGGCACACCAAGGATTAACCCGCGCCGAATAGCATCCGCCGGTCTCCAGAGCGGGTGCTTGCCATGGCAGCGTCGGAATCGAGTACGCGACCAATCGCGGTCGTCACCGAAGGTGGTCCGCATATCTGGGCCATTGTCAATGCGCTTGCCGATCGCGTCGGCCCGGTAAGCGTCATTCTCGAATCCCCCGAATCCAAAAAGCGGCTGCTCGTCGGCCGCGCGCGGCGGCAGGGCTGGATCTCGGCCATCGGCCAGCTCGGCACCATGGTGCTGACCAGGCTCGGCAAACGCTTCCTTGCCGGCCACGCCGAGCGGCTGATCGCCGAGGAAAAGCTTGCGACCGAGCCGCGGCAAGGCCAGGCGATCATCCATGTGCCTTCGGCCAACGGGCCGGAATGCCTGAAGGAAATCAAGGGCATCCAACCTGGCGTGGTCCTGCTGGCCGGCTGCAGGCTGCTGTCGAAGGATATGCTGGCAAAGATACCTTGCCCCGTTCTCAACTATCATGCCGGCATCGCCCCCAAATATCGCGGCATGAATGGCGGCTACTGGGCGCTGGCGTCCGGCGACGCGCAGAATTTCGGCACCACCGTGCACCTGGTCGATGCCGGTGTCGACACCGGCGGCGTGCTGAAACAGGCGCGCGGCAAAGCCCAAACGGGCGACACCATCGCCAGCTACGCGCTGCGCCAGGCGGCCTTTTCGCGCGACATCTGCGTCGAGGCGGTCGGCAATGCGCTGGCCGGCAGGCTGGATACGATCGACCCCGCACTGCCGTCCAGGCAGTGGTATCACCCGACGATCTGGTTCTATCTCTGGACCGGCCTGACGAAGCGCGTCTGGTAATCAGCCGGCGACGGATTTCAGCATTCGCTTTGCGTCATCGCCAGCGTCGCTTTTGAAGGCGCGCGCGTCGTCCCATAACAAGCGGCCCAACAGCGCTTGCGGCAATGCTCCAAGACTTCGAGGAGTGAGAATTCATGGCCGATCTGATCGTCGTCTATTGGCGCGACATACCCGCCCAGGTCATCGTCAAGAAGGGCCGGCAGAACGCCAAGCGCGAATTGCCGCTGCGCTTCACCGAGGCGATCGACATGTGCGCCATGCGCACCGGCGCCGGCGGCACCGACGACTATCTGGCGGAATGGCGCAAGGCCGACCCTATCCCTGTCGGCGACGACATCGAGGCCGAGGTCGAAAAGGCGTTCCAGGAACTCGACGCGAAATATGACCGCGAGCGGCTGGTCGCTCTGGTCAAGGCTGGCGGGAAAGAAAATGTCTGACAAGCAGCCGACGGTTACCCAGGCCACCTTGGTCAAGAAGGCAGCGCCGAAATCCGACTACAAGCCCGCCGACGTGTCGCCGCAGCGGCGCGTCCAGCGCACCTTTGCCGTGCGGCTGTGGTCGATCCGGCACTCGCGACTGCTCGAATGGTTCTACAGCCGGTTCGCCGACGTCTTCCTGCTGTTGCACCCGCTGTGGAAGGGCATCGGCTACGGCCGTGTCGAGGCCCCGGTGAAATTCGTCGAGAAGCGCGTCAAGGGCTTCATGTTCGACTGCCGCATGTGCGGTCAGTGCGTGCTTTCGTCGACCGGCATGTCGTGCCCGATGAATTGCCCCAAGCAGCTGCGCAACGGTCCCTGCGGCGGCGTGCGTGCCAACGGCAATTGCGAGGTCGAGCCGGACATGCCCTGCGTCTGGGTCAAGGCCTGGGAAGGCTCGCGCAACATGGTGCATGGCGACAAGATCCTGACCGTGCAGAAGCCGGTCGATCAGTCGCTGCGCGAAACCTCGGCCTGGCTGCGGGTGACCGCCCAGTCCGCCGCGGCGCGCGAAACGACCCAGAACCCCGGAGCTTCGTCATGACTGCCCGCCAGCTCGACGAGAACCCGGCCGGCATCCACCTGCCGCTTGATCCCCTGCCTGGCCACACGTCGCGCGGCCGGCTGGAGCGCGTCCTGCGCCGCGGCGAGTTCGCGGTGACGACCGAGCTCAACCCGCCCGACAGCGCCGATCCGGAAGACGTCTACAACCGCGCCAAGATCTTCGACGGCTGGGTCGACGCCATCAACGCGGTCGATGCCTCGGGTGCCAACTGCCACATGTCGTCGGTCGGCATCTGCGCGCTGCTCACCCGCATGGGCTATGCGCCGATCATGCAGATCGCCTGCCGCGACAAGAACCGCATCGCCATCCAGGGCGACGTACTCGGCGGCGCCGCGATGGGCGTCGCCAACATGCTGTGCCTCACCGGCGACGGCGTGCAGGCCGGCGACCAGCCGGGCGCCAAGCCGGTGTTCGACCTCGATTCCATGTCGCTGCTCGAGACCTGCCGCATCATGCGCGACAACGGCAAGTTCCTGTCCGGCCGCAAGCTGACGACGCCGCCACAGATCTTCCTCGGCTGCGCCGTCAATCCCTTCGCGCCGCCTTACGATTTCCGGCCAATCCATCTCGGGAAGAAGATCGCCGCCGGCGCCCAGTTCGCGCAGACGCAGTACTGCTTCGACGTGCCGATGTTCAAAACCTTCATGCAGAAGGCCCGCGACCTCGGCCACACCGAAAAGCTCTTCCTGCTTTGCGGCGTCGGCCCGCTGGCTTCCGCCAAGACGGCGAAATGGATCCGCTCCAACGTGCCTGGCATCCACATCCCCGACGCGGTGATCAAGCGGCTGGAAGGCGCGCAGGATCAAAAGAAGGAAGGCAAGCAGCTCTGCATCGACATCATCAACGAGGTGAAGGAAATCCCGGGCGTCGCCGGCGTCCATGTGATGGCCTACCGCCAGGAAGAATATGTCGCCGAGATCGTCGATGAATCGGGCGTGCTGAAGGGCCGCCAGCCATGGAAGCGCGAAATCCGCCGCGACGACCAGATGGTCGCCGACCGGCTCGACCACATTCTGCACGACGAGATTACCGAAACCCAGGTGGACATGGTGAAGACCGCGCATTGACGGCGCGAGCGACGACCATTTGCTTGAACGAAATCAGATAACGATATAAAGAACTCTTTATATCCAGACGGAGAGATCGCATGACCCGCACCATCGTCGCCTCGGCGACCCGAGAAATCGTCATCGGCTTCGATCAGCCCTTCTGCGTGATCGGCGAACGCATCAACCCGACCGGCCGCAAGAAGCTTGCCGCCGAAATGGTGGCCGGCAACTTCGAGACCGTCATCAAGGACGCGCTGGAGCAGGCCGCCTGCGGCGCCACCATGCTCGACGTCAATGCCGGCGTCACCTCGGTCAACCCGAATGAGACGGAGCCGGGCCTGCTGGTTCAGACGCTGGAGATCGTGCAGGGACTGGTCGATCTGCCGCTGTCGATCGACTCTTCCGTCACCGCCGCGATCGAGGCCGGTCTGAGGGTTGCCAAGGGCCGCCCGCTGGTCAACTCCGTCACCGGCGAGGAAGAAAAGCTCGAGGCCATCTTGCCGCTGGTCAAGAAATACAACGTCCCGGTGGTCGCCATCTCCAACGACGAGACCGGCATCTCGATGGACCCGGACGTCCGCTTCGCCGTCGCCAAGAAGATCGTCCAGCGCTGCGCCGACCACGGCATTCCGGCACATGACGTCGTCGTCGACCCGCTGGTGATGCCGATCGGCGCGCTGGGCGATGCCGGCCGCCAGGTGTTTGCGCTGCTGCGTCGCCTGCGCGAAGAGCTCAAGGTCAACACCACTTGCGGCCTTTCCAACATCTCCTTCGGCCTGCCGCACCGCCACGGCATCAACGCCGCCTTCATCCCGATGGTGATCGGCGCCGGCATGACCTCGGCAATCATGAACCCGGTGCGCCCGCAGGAAATGGAAGCCGTGCGTGGCGCCAATGTGCTGAACGGCACCGACGAGAACTGCACCAACTGGATCCGCACCTACAAGGATTACAAGCCCGCCGAAGGCGGCCAGGCGGTCGCGGCTCCGACGGCAGTCAACGCTCTCGGCGAAGGCGCCGGCAACGGCGGCCGCCGCCGCGGCGGCCGTGAAGCCCGCATGGCCAGGGGATAAGCGCGCAATCGTGAGCCGCATCGCAAACAGTGCTGGTCCGATCGCATCGAGGATGCGGTCGGACAGCTCTGCTTTGCGCTCAGGCCGTGCCCAATATGGCGTCGAACAGCGCCATGCCTGCCCACGATCCGAAGATGCCCGTCACCCCGCCGACGATGAAATCATCGTCATAGGCGGGCCAGAAAGCGTGCAGCAGCAGCGCGCCGACGATCGCGCCGAGAATCCCGGTGGCAAGATATTGCGGATTGCGCAGCCACGAGCCCTTGATCACGCGCACCATGGTGAACGCGGTGAGGACGGCGGAGAGCAGCAGATCCGACATGGTTGGCCCCTGGACCAGCAGACTCTCCACCCAACAGTAAAACGATCCGTTAAACGGCATCGGCAATTGCCATCGAGACGCGTGCCAGCATGAACCCTCCGCCCAACATCACCGATCCGCTCGTGCTGTTCATGCCGTCCGGCAAGCGCGGCCGGTTCCCGGTCGGCACGCCGGTGCTCGATGCCGCGCGCCAGCTCGGCGTCTATGTCGAAAGCGTCTGCGGCGGCCGCGCCACCTGCGGGCGCTGCCAGATCGAAGTGCAGGAAGGCAATTTCGCCAAGCACAAGATCGTCTCGTCCAACGACCACATCTCGCCCAAGGGCGCCAAGGAAGAGCGCTACGAGCGCGTGCGCGGCCTGCCCGAGCGCCGTCGCCTCTCCTGCTCGGCGCAGATCCTCGGCGACCTCGTCATCGACGTTCCGCAGGATACGGTCATCAACGCCCAGACCATCCGCAAGGACGCCGACACCAGGGTGATCGCCCGCGATACGGCGATCCGCATGTGCTATGTCGAGATCGAAGAGCCCGACATGCACAAGCCGCTCGGCGATCTCGACCGGCTCAAAATCGCCCTGATGAAGGACTGGGGCCTCAAGAACCTCGAGTTCGACTTCTACCTCATGCCGCAGGTGCAGGGCATCCTGCGCAAGGGCAACTGGACAGCGACGGCCGCCATCCACAAGGATGCCGACAGCGACATCGCGCGCGTCATCGCGCTGTGGCCGGGCCTGAAGAACGAAGCCTACGGCCTTGCCTGCGATATCGGCTCGACCACCATCGCCATGCATCTGGTGTCGCTGCTGTCGGGCCGCGTTGCCGCGTCCTCGGGCACGTCCAATCCGCAGATCCGCTTCGGCGAGGATCTGATGAGCCGCGTCTCCTATGTGATGATGAACCCCGACGGCCGCGAAGGCATGACGGTGGCCGTGCGCGAGGCCGTCTCTAGCCTCGTCGACAAGGTCTGCGCCGAAGGCAATGTCCAGCGCGCCGACATCCTGGATTCCGTCTTCGTCGGCAATCCGATCATGCATCACCTTTTCCTCGGCATCGATCCGACCGAACTCGGCGGCGCGCCCTTCGCACTGGCCGTCTCCGGCGCCGTGCGCATCAAGGCCTCCGACATCGGCCTGAAGCTCAACCAGGGCGCCCGCCTGTACATGCTGCCTTGCATCGCTGGCCATGTCGGCGCCGATGCCGCCGCCGTCACGCTGTCGGAAGGCCCGCATCGCCAGGACGAGATGATGCTGATCGTCGACGTCGGCACAAATGCCGAGATCGTGCTCGGCAACTCGACGCGCGTCGTCGCGGCCTCCTCGCCCACCGGCCCCGCCTTCGAGGGTGCCGAGATTTCCGGCGGCCAGCGTGCGGCGCCGGGTGCCATCGAGCGCGTGCGCATCGATCCCGAAACGCTCGAGCCGCGCTACCGCGTAATCGGGTCGGAACTGTGGTCCGATCAGCCGGGCTTCGCCGAAAGCGTGCAGGCGACCGGCGTCACCGGCATTTGCGGCTCCGGCATCATCGAGATCGTGGCGGAAATGTACCTTTCCGGCATCATTTCCGAAGACGGCGTCGTCGACGGCTCGCTGGCCGCGCGTTCGCCGCGCATCGTCGCCAACGGCCGCACCTTCTCCTATGTGCTGAAGGAAGGCGAGCCGAGGATCACCATCACCCAGAACGACGTGCGCGCCATCCAGCTTGCCAAGGCGGCGCTCTATGCCGGCACCAAGCTGTTGATGGAAAAGCAGCACACCGAGCATGTCGACCGCATCCATTTCGCCGGCGCGTTCGGCTCCTTCATCGATCCGAAATACGCCATGGTGCTGGGCCTCATCCCCGACTGCGACCTCGACAAGGTCTCGGCCGTCGGCAACGCCGCCGGCGCCGGCGCGCGCATGGCGTTGCTCAATCGCGGCTACCGCCGCGAGATCGAGGAGACGGTGAGCCGGATCGAGAAGATTGAGACAGCGCTGGAGCCGAAATTCCAGGAACACTTCGTCTACGCCATGGCGCTGCCGAACAAGGTCGACCCGTTCCCGAAGCTGGCGGCCGCGGTGAAGCTGCCGCCGCGCAAGGCAATGAGCGAGGACGGCACGGCCGGCGACGCCACCCCGCGCCGGCGCTCCCGCGAGGAGCGGGCTGCAAGGCGCGGCGGCGGCTAGAGGCTCATTCGGCAGCGGCCGTGGCGCCTGCTGCCTTCACGGGGCCCTTGGGGCGTTGCGGGTGCAGCAGCGCGACGAGTGGCTTTTCGACGACCAGATAAAGCATTGCCGATAACGCGAGCGTGCCGACCAGCATCGCTGCCGGCTGCAAGGCCGTCGGGAGTCCGATCCGCAAGACGACACCCGTCGCCAGGACGCCGACCACGACATGCCATAGATAGATCGAATAGGACGCGTCGCCGAGAAAGCTGGGCAAGGCGCTGGGCTTGAACGGCCTCGCCCGCTCGGCAAAGACTGAGCCCGCCACGACCAATGTGGCTGGAAGCCCCCAGCGCAGGACGCGAGGCATGTCGGCGTCGAGCAGCGGACTGGCCGCAAGCAGGAGAAATCCCGCGCCGGCCATCGCCAGCGCCGCCCCGAGCGGAAGCCTTGCGCCCTGGAGCCACAGGCGCCCCACGACGACGCCGGCCGCGAATTCGAGCACGACGGGATCGGTGAAGGCTCGCGCATGTCCCGCAGGAAGAACGAAATGCAGCGCGACGATGGCAACCAAGGCGCCTACCAGAACGCCGAATCGCCAGCGCTCGCCAAGGAACAGGACCAGGGTGAAGACGACATAGAACATCATTTCATAGCAGAGCGTCCAACCCTGTATGACCACGGGATGTAGCGCGTTGTCCTGCAGCACCGGCACGAAGAACAGCGAGCCGACGAAATTCGCGACACTGAGGACATGGCCGTAGAAGAACTGCGGCTTGATCAGGATGCCAGCCGCGGTC
Organism: Mesorhizobium sp. GbtcB19; assembly: GCF_019091085.1. GTDB lineage: Bacteria > Pseudomonadota > Alphaproteobacteria > Rhizobiales > Rhizobiaceae > Mesorhizobium. The sequence goes on from NZ_JAGXJY010000001.1 coordinate 394,865, forward strand.
AGCAGCGTGACGATCCAGTAGAGAGGCACGATGCGGGTGATGCGGCGGCTCATGAATCGCCAGGGATCGGCCGGTCGGCCGGCCGTCGTCACCCACATGATGAAGCCGCTGATGACGAAAAAGATATCGACGCCGGCGGCTCCAACGTCGAACGGACCGCCGAACTGCTCGCTGACGTGGAAGCACACCACCGCGCATGCCGCGAGCGCCCGCAGATATTGAATACTGTGGATGCTGGTCACGATGCTCGGGTCCAGATCGCACTATGCTGCAGTGCGTACAGACGATATCGCATTGCACAATAACAAAGCATCGGGTCAATGCTGTCAACCCGCTAAAGGCCGCATCCGGGTAAAAGCCGGAATGCCGACCGATCCAATTCGTTTGTATGCAAATGTTTCCGGAATCGCGCAGTCCGGAAACCGAAACGCTGTTTTCGTGAAATCGATCCGATACATGCGTGAGCGATTTAACGGGCATCGCATGGCGGCGGGGATAACTCGGCCGCCGCTGCTCTCAAAGGGAGATGAAAATGTCGATGTTCGATAATCTCGGCCGCTTCGGTGTGACCATCAGGCAGGCGCATGCCAAGAACAAGGCGATCCGCGAGTTGAACAGCCTGCCGGCGCATGTCCAGAAGGACATCGGTTGGCCGGCCTCGCCGCCGAGCGATCCGCAGGCAGCCCTTCACAAGCTGCTGCTAGGCACGCCGCGCTGATGACCTTCGCCGACAAATGCAAGCTGCTCGGCAAGCGCCGGGGCCAGAAATCGGCCTCGGCGACCGCGGACAACAAATTGCGCTCGGCGCTGCTGCCGCAGCGGCGTAGCCTTCCGTCCGGAACTGCGCAAACACGGACACTGGCATTATCGGTTCACGCCGATGTGCCAGCAGGAAAACCTTGAAATTTTTAACTGACATACAATCTTCGGATAGCAGGGGAATTCTCTTAGTCGGCTCCGCCGAGATCCGTGTATTCGTATGCCCAGCTTGAAAAGCCATCTCGTTTCATTCGTTCTGCGGCACAGCCGCAAGAAGGCTTTTTCCAGCCCCGAGAACCTGCAGCGCTGGATCGCCTACGCCCGCAAGACCGAGGACCACCATCCGCCGGCCTTGCTCAAGGCGCGGCTGGACATCACCGAGACCGAAATCGACGGCTTTCCTGTCTACGAGATCGCCCCCAAGGCTGGCGAACGCCGGCGCATCCTCTACATGCATGGCGGCGCCTATGTCTTCCAGATCACGTCCTACCACTGGGGACTGATCGCCGAGATGGCCGAACGCCTCGGCTTCGGCATCACCGTGCCGGTCTATCCGATCGCGCCTGAGCATGATTTCCATGACATGTTCGGCATGGTCGGCGACGTCTACCGGCGTATGCTCGAGGAGACCGACGCCGAGGACATCGTCTTCATGGGCGATTCCGCCGGCGGCAACATGGCGGTCGTGCTGACCATGATGGCCGCCGAGGAGGGCCTGCCCTCGCCGTCGCGCCATGTGCTGATCTCGCCCGGCCTCGACATGTCGCTGTCCAATCCGGAAGTGTTCGAGGCCGAACGCCACGATCCCTGGCTGGGCATTCCAGGCGGACTGGAGGCGATCCGCCTCTACAGCGCCGGCTTCGAGCGCTCCGACTGGCACATCAGCCCGCTCTACGGCGATCTTTCGGTACTGCCGAAAACATTGCTGCTCACCGGCTCGCGCGATCTGCTCAGCCCCGACAGCCTGATCTTCGCCGAACGCGCGCGCGCCGCCGGCGTCGAGGTCGACGTGGTCTATGAGGAAGGCATGTTCCACGTCTGGCCGCTGATCGAAATGCCGGAAGCGCGCCGCGCGCGCGAACGCATCGTCGACTTCCTCAGTGTTCCGGCACCGCGTCCTGCCCATGCGCCGCGCAGGACAAGAGCCGCTTTCGCTGCCCGTCCCGCGCCGGCGGCCGAATAACCAGAGCAATTCCAGGAAAAGTGTGAAGCGGTTTTCCGTCTGGAATTGCGCTAAGGAAAAGAGATAAAGCTGTTCGCCGTTTCAGTGAAACGGCGAACAGCTTTAGAACTTGCCGGTTTCGCGGAACAGTTCGAACGTCGCGCGGATATGGTCGGCGACGGCCTTCACCGGCGCGCTGGCGTCGGGCGCCACCACCATGGCGAGATTGTAGGTGCCGATCTCCGGCATGCCGTCCTTGGCGCCTAGCGAGACCATATCGTCGCCGAGGAAGGATTTCGGCAGCGGCGCCACCGCAAGGTCGGCCATGATGGCGGCGCGCTGGCCGGCCGTATGGGCGCTCATATAGGCGATGCGGTAATTGCGGCCCTCGCGCCCGAGCGCTTCCAGGGCGCCGGCCCGCCATGCGCAGCCTTCTTCCCACAGCGACACCGGCAGCGGTTCGCGCAGATGCGCGCAGCCGCCCTTGGCGCCCGCCCACACGATCGGCTCGGTCAACAGCACCTCGGCGCCGATCGCGCTGGTCTTGTAGGAATTGGTCAGCAGCGTGATGTCGAGCGCGCGGTCGTCCATGCGGCGGCGCAGATTGATGCTCTGGTCGATGGTGACGTCGACGGCGATCGAGGGATGCGACTGGGCAAAACGCTTCAGCACATGCGGCAGCACGCGCTCGCCATAATCGTCCGGGGAACCGAGCCTCACCACGCCGACGATGTCGGGAATGATGAATTTCGACACCACCTCGCGGTTGATCGACAGCAGCCGGCGGGCATAGCCGAGCAGCATCTCGCCATCGGTTGTCAGCGTCACCGAACGCGCGTCGCGCGCGAAGACGGAACGGCCAAGGATGTCCTCCAGCTTCTTGATCTGCATGGAGACGGCCGAGGGCGTGCGGAACACGGCATTGGCGGCGGTGGTGAAGCTACCGGTCTCGGCAATCGCCACGAACGTGCGCAGCACATCGAGATCAAGCAGCGGCAAAGGATGATTAAGCGGGGCATTCATGGAAGTTTGCCTTCAATTTTTCTGATGCAATCCATCATTCCATTTCGTTTGATTGAACATCACTCCAGGCGCATAGTCAACCCGATCGATGCAGGCTGCTGCCAAAAGCAGCCATCAAACGACCCCGACATAGTCCTGCAATCGACATGAAATGAAGCTGAAACAGACCTGATCTAACGCAATGCCGGGCGCCTCCCTGCCCGCTAGAGGAGAAAGAAAATGTCCATCCTGTCGTCCATCGGTCGGCTCGCGACCGAATTCAGCGCGGCCCGCGCACGCTACCAGACCGAACGCGCCATCCACGCGCTGCCGATCGAACTGCAGAAGGATATCGGCTGGCCGGAAGCCGCCGATGCCAAGAGCGGCCTGCGCCTCGGCGTCGGAAGCTGGGCCGGAGCAAAGTAATCACGTGTGTATGGAGTTCTGAAGGCCTGCCGCGTCAGCTCGGCAGGCCTTTTGCTTGTTTTGGGCCTTTTTTGTTTGCACTCAAACGACTTTCCCAGCCATGCGGCCGCTGCATGACGCATATGAACCACCCGCATAACGGGTTAATTTGCAAATTAAAGCACTGTAAATAATAGGAAATTTTAGGCAGCCCGCTCAAAAACGTCGCAAATCATGTCGCTTTTCATATCAAGCGCTTCGTTTTTGCGATTTAGTTTTTACTGAAGCGAACCTATATCAGCGTCAGCAAAAACGAGCTGCCCCACTCCTTAAGCGAAGGCGACCCGTCTGAGCAACCAAATGGAGATGATGATGAAGCTCTTTGCCCGCCTGTTCGCCCGCCGTGAAATGAACCTGACGACTGCTTTGGAGCGTCAGCGCCTCGCCAAGACCATGCCCGGCCAGACCGGCGCCGTGGCCGCTGCCCGCCTCGGCTTTGTCGCCTAAGACGATCCGGCATACTGAATTCGACGCCGCCCGGCTTGCCGAGGCGGCGTTTTCATTTGGCTGTTGCCACTTACCGTCGGTGCAGTGACGCGCTGCGGTTGCACGCATTGCCCATTTGCGACCCGTGTCGCAAATATAATCTTCACTTAGCCGCCTACCCGATTGACAGGAATGGTTTTTCCTGATGACGCTATGCTGTTCGCGACATCCTGTTCGCGTCATGGCTGCGTGAGGTTTCCCCGTGAATGCCGTAAAGCATCCGATCACGAGATCGTTTGTGTTCTTCCTCGTCCCTGATTTCACCATGATCGCCTTCGCGACGGCGCTCGACCCGCTGCGTTCGGCAAACCGGATGCTGGGCTACGAGGCCTACCGGTGGCGCCTAGCCAGCATCGACGGCAAGCCGGTGCGCGCCTCGAACGGCGTCGAATGCGCCGTCAACACCTCGCTGGAGGAAGAGCGCAAGAAGATGGCCGGGCCGGACAGGCCGAACATGGCGATCGTCTGCAGCGGCATCAATGTCGAGCGCTACCACAACAAGTCGGCCTTCGCCTGGCTGCGCGAGGAGTATAACCGCGGCGTCGCAGTGGGCGGCCTGTGCACCGGCGCGCATATCCTGGCCGCCGCCGGCCTGTTGTCCAACAAGCGCTGCGCCATCCATTGGGAGAACCTGCCGGGCTTCTCCGAGGCCTTCCCGAAAGCCAATGTCTTTGCCGACCTCTTCGAGGTCGATCAGAACGTCTACACCTGCGCCGGCGGCACCGCCGCGCTCGACATGATGCTGAAGCTGATCGGCGACGATTTTGACGAGAGCCTCGTCAACCGCGTCTGCGAGCAGGTGCTGACCGACCGCGTGCGCAGCCCGACCGACCGCCAGCGCCTGCCGCTACGCGCCCGCCTCGGCGTCCAGAACTCCAAGGTGCTCACCATCATCGAGCTGATGGAAGCGAACCTTTCCGAGCCGCTGTCGCTGATAGAGATCGCCGACCATGTCGATCTTTCCCGCCGGCAGATCGAGCGCCTGTTCCGTACCGAGATGGGCCGGTCGCCCGCCCGCTACTATCTGGAGATCCGGCTCGACCGGGCCCGGCACCTGCTCATCCAGTCGTCGATGCCCGTGGTCGAGGTGGCGGTCGCCTGCGGCTTCGTCTCCGCCTCGCATTTCTCCAAATGCTATCGCGAGCTCTATGCCCGCTCGCCGCAGCAGGAGCGCGTCGACCGCAAGCAATTGCTGGCGGCTTAAGCAGGCAGAAACGAAGTCTAAGCGGACTGCGTCTGCGCCGTCCGCATCGCCTCGATGCGGATGTCTTCGGTGAGCTGCGCCTTGAGCGCCGAGAATTCCGCGCTGGTCTTCAGCGTATAGTGGCGCGGATGCGGCAGGTCGACCGGAACGTCGGACTTGATACGGCCGGGCCGAGCGCTCATCACGATCACCCGCGACGCCATGAAGATCGCCTCTTCGATGTCGTGGGTGACGAACAGCACCGTCTTCTTGCGCCGCTCCCAGATGCCGAGCAGCAGTTCCTGCATCAGCCCGCGCGTCTGATTGTCCAGCGCGCCAAACGGTTCGTCGAGCAGCAGGATAGCTGGGTCGTTGGCCAATGCGCGGGCGATTGCCGTGCGCTGCTGCATGCCGCCCGACAGCTGCTTCGGCCAATGGTTCTCGAAACCCTTGAGACCAACGAGATCGATGTAGGAAGCGACGACCTCGGTACGCTCCCGCTCTGGCATGCTGCGTTCACGCAGGCCGAAGCCGATGTTTTCGGCAACCGTCAGCCAGGGAAACAAGGTATAGGATTGGAACACCATGCCGCGGTCCGGTCCAGGCCTGGTGACCGCCTTGCCGTCCAGCACCACGCGACCTGTGCTCGGCGCCTCCAGTCCCGCGACGATCCTGAGCAATGTCGACTTGCCGCAGCCGGACGGGCCGAGAATGGTGATGAAATCATTGGCCGCGACGGCAAGATCTACGGGCTGCAGCGCCTGCACCGGCTGGCCTCCGCCGACCCCGGCGAAGGTCCGCGAAACGCCTTCGATCAGAAGCTTGCTCATGCCAGGCTCCATGGATAGAGCCAGCGGTTGAGCGCCTTGAAGGCGAAGTCGGACAGAAGCCCGATCAGCCCGATGACGATGATGCCGAAGATGATCTGCCCCGTTGCCAGCCGCGACTGGCTGTTGATGATCATGTAGCCGATGCCTGACGACGAGCCGATCAGTTCGGCGACGATCACATAGGTCCAGGCCCAGCCGAGCACCAGCCGCAGCGTTTCGGCGATCTCCGGCGCGTTGGCCGGCATGATGACGCGCTTGACGATACCGTTGTCGGTCGCCCCTAGCGTATAGGCAGCTTCGACAAGGTCGCGCCTGGTGCTGCCGACTTTCACCGCCACGATCAGGATGATCTGGAACACCGAGCCGACGAAGATCACGAGCAGCTTTTCGAATTCACCGATGCCCGCCCACAGGATGAGCAGCGGGATGAAGGCCGATGCCGGCAGGTAGCGCGCAAAGGACACGAACGGTTCGAGGAAGGCTTCGACCGGCTTCCAGGCGCCCATGGCGATGCCGATCGGCACCGCTACGATCGAGGCGAGCGCGAAGCCGCCAAAGACGCGCCAGATGGTGATCAATATGTCGAGCCAGAATCGATCTTCGGTGAGCAGCCGCCAGCCGTCCTTCAGCATCGACAGCGGATCGGCGAGGAAGATCCGGTTCACATGGCCGCCGAGCGTGATCCATGCCCAGAACACCACGAACAGCACGAAGAAGAGGATGCCGAGCACGGTTCGCGTGCCCGGTCGAACGGGATGCAAGGGACGCAGCATCAGGCCCTGTCCTCAAAGCATGTCTCCCGAAAGTGGAAACCGGTTTCGGGTAAAGACATGCGTAAAATCAAAGCGAGGAGCGTATCTGAAGGATCGCGACGCGCTTTAGCGAGAAGGAATCGGCGGCCTTGTGCCGCCGATCGGGTGATGCGCGATCAGTTGGCCACCGCGCTGGGGTCGGCAAGCGTCGTCACATCCGGCGCTTCCTTGATCAGCCCCATCTGCAGCAAAAGGTCCGCAGCGGTCTTGGAGAAATCCTGGAATTCCTTGGTGAAGAACTGCTTGTTCTCTTCCCTGTCGGCCCATTTCAGGTACTTGGCCGAATCCTCGAACTCCTTGGCCGACTGCTTCACGTCGGCGCCCATGATCTCATAGGATTTCTGCGGATCCTTCTTGATCAGGTCGAGCGCGTCGAAATAGCTGTCGGCGAGTGCCTTGGCCGCGTCGGGGTTGGCCTTGAGGAAGTCCGGCGTGCAGCCGACGGTATCCAGCACCATCGGGTAGTCGAGCGTGGTCGCCAGGATGTGACCCTGGTCGGCTTTGTCGCGGACCGCCGAAATGAACGGCTCATAGGTCACGGCGGCATCGTTCTGGCCGGCCAGGAAGGCCTGTGCCGCCGCATCCGGCTCCAAATTGACGACGGTGACGTCCTTGGTCGACATGCCGTTCTTGTTGAGCACCCAGGCGAGCAGGAAATAGGGCGACGTTCCAGGCGCCGACGAGGCGACATTCTTGCCCTTCAGGTCGGCAACGGTCTTGATGTCGTTGCGCACGACGATGCCGTCGGCGCCATAGGACTTGTCGAGCTGGAAGATCTGCTTGGTGGTGACGCCGCTGGCGTTCCACACCATCCAGGTCTCGACCGTGGTCGCCGCGCATTGCAGGTCGCCGCTGGCTATGGCCAGTGGACGGCTCGCCTGCGGCACTTTCTTCAGCGTGACGTCGAGCCCGTGCTTTTCGAAAAGCCCAGCCTGCTTGGCGAGAGTCAGCGGCGCAAAGCCGGTCCAGCCGCTGATGCCGATGGTGAGCGACGTTGCAGCCATCGCCGGCGCGCCGAGCACGGCAGCCGCCGTCAGCGCCGCCGCGAAAATGGTGGTCCTGTTCATTGTGGTTCCCCTTTTTTTGGTGAGCCCAAATTGTCTCACAGACGCCAAAAGGCTTGTCAATGAAGCAGAAGCCGCACTGGACGATGGTCCAATCCCCGGGCGTTGCGCCGGCGCATCCGGCGTTCGCGTATCAGTCTCGCGGCGCGCTTACGACAAGGATAGGGCAGCGCTCGGCGACCGGATAGCCACCGCTGGCAACCAGGCGGACATCTTCAAAATAACGTGAAGCCTCCGCCACGTGGATGTCCTCGTTCAGCCAGCAGCAGATCGTGTCGGAGCCTTGATAGAGGTCGATGAAGGCAAAGGCTCCCGGCTGCCATCCGCCCGCCGCCATCAGTTCGGTCCGGTCGCCGAACATCTCGTTGATGCCGTCGAGAACCGCCGACATCTTCAGCCCGTAGTCGGGCGCGGCAGCCGGTAACGACAGTGCCGTGCGGAGCACGATTTCGGCCAGCGCCTTTATCCTGCCGGCCAGGGCATCGGCTTTTATGGCGCCGAGCGGCTCCACCTTTTTTGGCCTTGCGAACAGCCGGATGGCGGCTCGGCCGCCCGGCTTCAGCACGCGAGCCATCTCTTCCAGACATCTGAGGCGCTGAGCTTCGGTAATGACGGCGGAAAGGCAACCGTCACCGACGATCGCATCGACGCTCCGGTCCGCCAGCGGCAGGTCGAGCCAGTTGCCGACCACCGCCTTGCGGCTGGCGTCGTCGCCGATCCACAGTGCACCGATCATGTTCGGATTGGCATCGACGGCGATGAGCGACTTGCCGAGCCTGGCGAACTCCGGCGTGACGCCGAGCAGCGCCATGTCCGCGCCATCGGTCCGAAGCTCGCGTTTCATGACCGCCACCACATCGGAATGCGGGCGTAACGGCGCGCCGATGAGATCCCATGTACGAAAAAGATTTGCCCACAGATCGGACATGCCCCTCACCCCTTTTTGTAGTGCATCGCACTTCCCCAGGGGCAGCCCTGTATATTATCACCTGCTCAAACGGAAGATGGCCGGGGGGCCAGGGTGGCGCACATAGTGGTGATCACGCACGAGCACGATCGATTGCTCGAGCGGAAGCTGTTTCGGCGAGCCGAAAGCAGCTACATGCTCCACGCGATCCTTGAGGATTTGCGTCGGCGGGGCCATTCCTGGACCATCGCCCAGGGTGTCTCGACCAGATTTGCCGGAGACGCCGCGGTCCTCCACGTCGACTCCACGATCGTCGACAGGGCATACGTCGACTATGGGCTCAGCTTTCCGCTTTGCCTCAATATCGGTGTGACCGACATTTCAAAATCGCGCGTCAGCATGGCAAGGGTGGCTCCGCACGATGGCTGGGAAGGTCCCGTCATCGTCAAGGGCGTTCTGAATTGCGGCGGGCTGCCGGAGAGCCGCCTCAACCATCGCGCCGCGCGGGCCAGGCGTCCTCTGCCCTTCCCCAATGCCAGGGTGATGAAGGAATACCGGGTCTTCGACCGAGTCTGCGAGGTGCCACCCGAAGTCTTCAGCGACCCTGATCTTCTGGTCGAACGATTCCTCCCCGAGATCGTGCCGGACGGCTTTGCCCTGCGCTATTGGCTGTTTTGCGGCGACTACGATTTCTGCGGCCGCTTTGTCTCCCATGACCGCATTGTGAAGGGCGCGGGCGTTTTTCGCGGCGAGCCCTGTCCGGTCCCCGATGATCTTCGTGAACGGCGCAAGGAGCTGGGCTTCGACTACGGCAAGTTCGATTTCGCGGTCCACGACGGCAAGACCTATCTGATGGACGCCAACAAGACGCCCGGCAGGGTGCCCACGGATGCCGGCGAGGTAGCCTCCATGCCCCGCATGGCCGACGCGCTGGAGCGCATGATCAGGAGCGCCCTCGCCTGAAACTGCTTTCAGTGGGTATCCAGCCCCCAGCCGCGGTTGCGCCACATCTTCTCGCCGGCGAGGCAGTCGGTGGCAGGCTTGTCGTCGGCAAGCACGACCGGCACATGCGCGGCCTCTTCCGCCGCCCATTGCGGCGAAGCGGGGCCGGCTAGCTCGAGCACCAGCTTTCGCCGGATCGCCTCGGGAAACTGCGTCCAGTCATTGACCGGGATCATGAAGGCGCCCGGTCCGCCGATCACGCAGTCGCTGTAATAGCGGTCGAGATTGTCGACGTCGAAAGCGCCGCCGATCCCGCCCCGCGTCATCAGCGGCAGCCCGTTGATGGTGATGCCTTGCCTGACCACCTCATCGCGCGTGAGGTTGACGGGCGCGCCCTGGTTGTTGGGCCCGTCGCCGGAAACGTCGATGACGCGCTTGGTGCCTTGAAAACCGCTTTCGGCGAAGAGGTCGCTGCCGAAGGTCAGCGCACCGGAGATCGAGGTGCGCCGGGCGCTGTCCGGCGGGCGCGCGTCGAGCTGCGCGACGAACCCCTCGGCGTCGGCGCGGTTGGCGATCAGCGTCCACGGCACGATGACACGCTGCCAGGTCGTGCCGGCCCATTCGACATAGGTGACGGCGATCTTGCCATAAGCGCCGTCGGCGACGGCCTTCAGCACATTGTCATGCGTCAGCGCCGCCGCGTAGCCGTGGCGCTGGATTTCCAGCTCGGCCGGCGACATGGAGAGCGAAACATCGACCGCCAGCACCAGCTCGACATCGACGGGTTCGGCGGGAGACGCTGCCGACGTCAGCCCAAGCGTCAGCGCCAGGACGGCGCTTCCCCAGACGATATGCCTTGCGCTGGCATAAGCAGACATGGGGGAAGGTTAAGCGAAAACCGCCGCGCGCAAAAGCCGGCAATTCCCGGGCATCGGATGTCCGCCGGCGCAGAACCTCAAAAATACCGCGCCAGATTTGAGCGGATACGTTCCAGCACGGTATCGCCGGAAAGGTCGGGCACGAATTTCGCGCCGGTGATCGCTTCATAGGCCTGGATATAGACCGTCGAGGCCTGGTTGACGATCTCGTCGGGAATTGGCGGGATCGGGTCCTTGTAGGGGTCGCATCGCGCCGACACCCAGGAGCGAACGAAATCCTTGTCGAAACTCTGCGGCCGCCCGCCGCTTTCGAACGCCTCGTCGTAGCTCGCCGCGATCCAATAACGGCTGCTGTCGGGCGTATGGATTTCGTCCGCCAGCACGATGGTGCCGTCCGGCGCGGTGCCGAATTCATATTTGGTGTCGGCCAGGATCAGGCCGCGCTCGGCGGCGCGCTGCTGGCCCCGGGCGAACAATTGCAGCGCATAGCGCGATACCGTGTCCCACTGCGCCCGCGTGAGCAGCCCCTGGTCGATGATCTCGGCTTCCGACAGCGGTTCGTCATGGCCGCCATGGGCAGCCTTGCTGGTCGGCGTGATGATCGCTTGCGGCAGCTTTTCATTGTCGCGCAGCCCATCGGGAAAGCTGTATCCGTAGAAACTGCGTTCGCCTTTCCGGTACTTGGTCAGGATCGAGGTGCTGGTGGTCCCCGCCAGATAGCCGCGCACCACCATCTCGACCGGCAGCATGTCGAGCCGCGTGCCGACGACAACATTGGGGTCGGGATATTCCAGCACATGGTTGGGGCAGATGTCGGCGGTTTCCTCGAACCAGTAGCGCGCGGTCTGGGTGAGCACCTCGCCCTTGAACGGGATCGAGGCCAGGATGATGTCGAACGCGCTCAGACGATCGGTGGCGATGATGATGCGGCGCCCGTCCGGCAGATTGTAATTCTCGCGTACCTTGCCGTTGTAGCGATTGGGCAGTTCGGGAATGAAGGCGTCGGACAGGATGCGCATGGGGCGTCGGCTTTCGCAGGCTTCTGATCGGGCCACATAAGCCGCTGGCCCTCTGGACATCAAGCCGGACGCTGCGGAACAGGCTTCTTGTTGCCGGTAGCGCGAAACGCTCGCCAGTTCGGCCTGAAGGAAGGCGGAATCCACAGCAGGATTCCGGCGATTGCGGCAGGCACGATGACCGCGAAACGCAGGATCGAAAGCAAGACACCGCAGAAGCCGACGATCCGCGCGGCGGTCTCCGCGCCGAAGCGCGGCGCCAGCAGATGCCTCGCGATGGCCCCGCCATCGAGCGGATAGGCAGGAAGGAGGTTGAGAATGGCCAGAACCGCATTCACCAAGGCGCCAAGCCAACACGTCCACGCAAGAAGCGTGTCCGGTCTCGGAGGCGGCGAGCTGAAAAGACCGTCCGGATCGACAGGCAACAAGGGCCGGGCAAAAAGGTAATAGGCAGCGGCAAAGGCCGCCACCAGGATGATGTTCACCAACGGCCCGGCGAAGGCAATCCATGCCCAGCCATAGGGTGAGGTTGCGCCGGGCTTGAACCAGGCAATGCCGCCGAAGAGATACAGGTCTATCCGTTGGGTGCCGATGCCTCGCCGTCGCGCGGCCCAGACATGGGCAAGTTCATGCAGAAACACCGACAGGAACAGGAGCGCGGCGAATATGGCGGTGTGGATCAGGGCGGTCTGGGGGCGCCTCGACCACTCATGCAGGAACGGCAGGGCGGCGGGAATGGCAAAAGTCCAGCTGACATGAACGGGAATGTTCCCCTTCATCGTGAAGACGAATGCGTCGTTCTTCCTGTCCCAGCCGAACCGTTGCAAGCTTGCCCACTCCGCCCGGCGCAACGCTACGCGAGAATCTCGGCCCGCACAAAAGCAAAAGCCCGACCGAAGCCGGGCTTTCGCATTGGTGCTCCGCGACGTCCGCGATCTCAGCTCCTCGGCTTGAGGTTCTCCGGGTCGTAGAGCGGTTTGTAGCCGACACCCGCGACCTCGACCGGATAGGTCTCGCCAAAATATTCGACATTGAGCTTGCGGCCCTCCTGGGCGTAGGCCCGGGGCAGATAGGCAAGCGCGATGTTCTTGCCGATGGTCGGACCGTAGGCGACCGAAGTGGTGAAGGAACGGCGGCCGAGCTCGTCGACCAGCGTCTCGCCGGTCGCGGGATCCTGCACCGGCATGGTGCCGACCGGATAGCGCGCGACACCCTTGGCGTCCTTGTTCTCGGTCATCACCAGCGTGCACAGCATCGCCGGCTGGTGCTCGCGGGCGCGGTACTCCACATGCTTGGCCTTGCCGCAGAAGTCGTTCTCCTTGACCTTCGGCCGAGCGAGGTCGGCTTCGAGCAGATTGTATTCGGTCAGGAGGTCGGCGTTCTGCAGCCGCAGGCTCTTTTCCATGCGGCGCGTGTTGGCATAGGTCTCGACGCCGAACGGCATGACGCCGGTCGAGCGCAGCGCGTCCCAGACGGCCAGGCCGTCCTCGTAGCGCATATGCAGTTCCCAGCCTTGCTCACCGACATAGGAGATGCGGAAGGCGGTGACGTCCTTGCCGCCGATCTTGATCGGCTTGATTGCCGCGAACGGGAAATTCTCGACTGAAAGGCCGGCCGGATTCTCAACGACCTTCTGCAGGGTCGTGCGCGCATTCGGACCCCAGATGCCGATGGTGACGTATTTTTCCGTCACGTCGGTGACGGTCGCGTCGAAGCCTTTGTCCTGCGCGGTGCGCTGCATGTAGCGGAAGTCGCGCGGACCGGCATCGGCGCCGTCGATCACGCGGCAGCGATCGGCCATCCGGATCACGGTGAAGTCGGCGCGCACCATGCCTTCCTCGTCGAGGAAGTGGGTGTAGATGCCCTTGCCGATATTGTTGTCGCCGCCGATCTTGGCCGCGCACAGCCATTCCAGCAGCTCGACATGGTCGGGGCCCTCGACGTCATACATCGAGAAATGCGACAGGTTGACGATGCCGCAATCCTCGCTCATCGCCAGGTGCTCGGCATTGGAGACGCGCCAGAAATGGCGGTTATCCCATTCGTTCTCGCGCACCGGAACCCGGTTGCCATACTTCTCCAGCAAATGCTCGTTGGCGGCGTAGCCGTGGGCGCGTTCCCAGCCGCCCAGCTCCATGAAATAGCCGCCGAGTTCCTTTTCGCGCTCCCAGAACGGCGAGCGACGGATGTTGCGGCCCTTGGAGAATGGCTCGCGCGGATGGACGGCCGGATTGTAGACCTTCATCGCCGTTTCGGTGCAGCGATCCCAGATGAACTGTTCCTGCGTCTGGTGCGGATAGAAGCGCGAATAATCGATGGCGTGATGGTCGATCGAGGTGCGGCCGTCGGTCATCCAGTCGGCAATCAGCTTGCCCATGCCCGGGCCGTCCTTGACCCAGATGGCGACGGCGTACCATAGGCCCCTCACCTTCTGGCTTTCGCCCATCGACGGGCCGCCATCGGTCGTCACCTGCAGCAGGCCGTTGAAGGAATGGCCTTCATTGTAGCCGAGCTCGCCGAGGATCGGCGTCAGCTCCATGGCGCGCTCCAGCGGCGCCATGATCTGCTCCATGTCGAGGTCGCGCTGCGACGGCGACAGCCGCGCCTGGTCCTTTTCGAGGAGGTCGCGCGGGTGGCACAGGCGCGGATTGTTCTCCTCGTAATAGCCCCATTCGATCTGGCCGCCCTCGGCGGTCTTGGGATCGCCGGTATCGCGCATATAGGCCGAGTTGCCCTGGTCGCGCAGCAGCGGCCAGCCGATCTCCTTGCCGGTGCCGGCAAACTCGTTGTAGGGGCCGAAGAAGGTCAGCGGATGGTCGATCGGCATGACCGGCAGGTCTTCGCCGACAAGTGCTGCGGTCAAACGACCCCAGATGCCGGTGCAGACGACTACATAGTCGGCCTCGATCGTCCCGCGCTCGGTCACCACGCCCTTGATGCGGCCGTTTTCGACGACCAGCGACTTGGCGGAGGTGTTGGCGAAGGCCTGCAGCTTTCCGGCGGCGACACCCTGGTCGACCAGTTTGCCCGCCACCGTCTGCGAACGCGGGATGACGAGGCCGGCATCAGGATCCCACAGTCCCCCCTGCACCAGATGCTCCTCGATCAGCGGGAACTTTTCCTTGATCTCGGCCGGCTCGATCAGCCGCGCACGGGTGCCGAAGGATTTCGCCGAGGCGATCTTGCGCTTGATCTCGTCCATGCGGGCAGCGTCGCCGACGCGCGCCACTTCGAGACCGCCGACGCGCGCGTAATGGCCCATCTTCTCATAGAAATCGATGGAATAGAGCGTCGTCCAGCAGGACAGGAAATCGTGGCTGGTCGTGTAGCAAAAGTCCGAGGCATGCGCCGTCGAGCCGATATCGGTCGGGATGCCCGACTTGTCGATGCCGACAATGTCGTCCCAGCCGCGTTCGATCAGGTGATGGGCGACCGATGCGCCGACGATACCGCCCAGGCCGACGATGACGACCTTCGCCTTTTTCGGAAACTCTGCCATTGCCCGCGACTCCAAAGGGATAGACGGGCGCGTTTGCGCGCCCTTCGAATGGCGCACAATATGCAGAGGACGCGGTTCGGGCTACCGCCTGTTTGCGACACGCCGCAGGTGCGCCGCGACCCCTAGGCCGAGCATGAATTAACTCAGGCGAAGGCCCAGATGTCCTCGGCCTGGAAGCCGACCTGGTAGCCGGCGGTCTTGAGCTTGACCACGACCTGGCCGATCTCGGCGGCGGGCAGCGCGCCGACCTCGATCTTGATCATGCCGGGACGGTAGCGTTGCAGATCGAGCTGCTCGAACACCATCCAGTCGGCGCCCTCGCAGTCGACGAGGAAAGCGTCGATATGGCTGATGCCGTTGCGGTCGAGCAGCGTCTGCAAGGTTTCCGACGGCACCTCGATGTCCTTCAGATGCGGCGCGAACTTGTTGAAATTGGCGTCCGCCTCGCCCCAGGCATTCTTGCCCGACATCAGATTGGTGTCGGTGACCGACGAGCAGCCGATGAACTCGATCGGCAGCGTGCCGGCCTCGAGCGCGGCGGCATCGAACGTATGGACGGTGATCGTGCCCTTGGTTTTCGTGACGGCCACCGGCTCGATGACGAAGCGCGTCGCATCTGGATAATTGGCCCGCAGCCGCTTCTGGTTATAGGGGATCGGCTCGACCAGCATGGCGCGCGCGCCGCGGATGCTGTGCAGCCATGGCGTGACGTCGTCGAACAGCGCGCCGTCGCAGGCGCCGACATTGACCATCTGGAACGGCCGGCCGCCGAAGCGCGCCTTGAGCGCCGCCTTGGCAAGAAATTTCGTGCCGTGCAGCGCCGGCCCGCGATCGAGCAGGCCCGCAGGCAGGCCGAGCGACAGGAGAATGCGCGCGAAGCTGGACAGCGAGCTCATGACTTGTCTCCGGGAATGGCCTGCGGCGCCGTGTGATGCCCGCCCTGGCTTGCCGCTGCCCACAGCGCCGTCAGCGGCGCGGCGAGCAGCAGGAAGGGCGGCAGAAGGTTGGGGAAGTAGATGCGGGTGTCGTGGATCGGGAAGACGGTGAACTTCGCCAGCACGCCGAGCACCAGCGCCGCAAGCAGGATGCCGGCGCGGCGGTCGAGCCGGAAGCCGACACGGCTCAAGCCGAACCAGCCAGCCAGCGCCAGCACCGATACGCCGACCCAGCTGTTGACGGTGACAGCGCGCACGACCGAAGCGGCAAAGGCCTTGAGATAAGCCGCCACCGAAAACGGCGGCTCGAACCCATCCATGTTGTAGTGCTGCTCGATGCTGGAAAACCACAGATGCGGCCACCAGCCTGGATGCTGCGCCCAGTGCGAGATGGCGAAATAGGCGACGAAGGAGGCGGCAAAGCCGGCCAGCGCGCCCCACGCTCGCTCGCGGAACGCGACGAGCAGCACCGCGAAAATGGCGAGGAAGACGATGTTGTCGGGCCTGGCCATGAAGGCGAGGAAGAGCAGGACCGCCGTCGCCGCCTCGCGTTTGCGCACATAGGCAAAGAGACCGCCGAGGAACAATGCCGAGCACAGCAGATCCGGCGTCGAGGCCCGCGCCGCGTCGCCGAAATCGGCCATGATCAGGATAGCGCCGACCACCGGCGCCAGCGCCAGCGCGCCTTCCGCGCGCAACCAGGCCAGCGTGATGGCGCCGAACAGAAGCACGGAAAACACCTGCACCAGCCGCATCGCCTCGACCGGCGAGACGACATGGCTGAGGCTGGACAGGATCTCGGCATAGAGGAATTTGATGCGGTACATGCCGAGCAGCGAGTGGAAGTCGGCTGCATTCTCCGTCATGTGGCTGCGGAAGCCGCCGCCATCGTCGGTCAATGTCTTGTAGTCGGCAGCCGACACGCCGGCCTTGACGGTGCCGTAGGCATAGTCATGCAGGGCCTGCGGATCGGGATGGCTGCCTTCCTCGGCGATCGCCAGATAAGGCAGCATGTCCCAGTTGGCATCGGGCATGAACCAGGCGGTCGCGGCGGTCAGCAGGATGTAGAGCGAAAACGCAATCGCCCCGATCGAAGCGGCCCATGTCGCGTAAGTCCCCTCGCCCCACGCCAGGCCGACGCCGGTCAACCGTTCCAGCGGATTGGTCGGAGCGGACGGCCTGGTCAGCATCCGTTATTTACCGACCTGGCTTTTCACGAAATCCTTCACGATCGCCACGATGCCGCGTGACAACAGGCTGTCGAAGGCATCGACGAAGCGGTCGACATGCTCGCGCTGGCAGATCAGCGGCGGCTCGAGCCGGATGACGTTGCGATTGTATTCGGTGAACGCGACGAGCATGTCGTAGTCGCGCAGAAGCAGCGAACCGACGAAGCCCGACAGCGAGCCCTTCAGCTTGTCGTCGAGCACACTCACCACCGGTCTGAGCACCATCGGTAAGGTCTGCGAGAAATCGTGGAACTCGAGCCCGATCATGAAGCCCTTGCCGCGCACGTCCTTGATGATCTTCGGGTATTTCTCCTTCAGCGCCTGCAGGCGCTGCAGAAGGTAGTCGCCCGTCGAGGCGGCGTTGTCGATCAGCCCTTCGTCATAGAGCACGTTGATGCCCTCGATCGCGGTGACGCAGGCCTCGCCCATGCCGCCGAAGGTCGCCATGGCGTGGATCATCGCCGTCTTCGGCGTGCCATAGGCCTTCATATAGACTTCGCGTTTGGCGATCATGGCGCCGACCGCCGCCTTGCCGGCGCCGAGCGATTTCGCCAGCGCCGTCACATCCGGCACCACGCCATAGTGCTCGAAGGCATAGAAGCGGCCCGAGCGGCCATAGCCGCACTGCACCTCGTCAGCCACCCACAGCACACCATGCTGGTCGCAAAGCGCGCGCAGCTTCTGCCAGTATTCGCTCGGCGCCTGGATGATGCCGCCGCCACCCTGGATGGTTTCCAGCACGATGACGCCGATCTCCGGATCACTCTTGAACAGGCGCTCGACGGCGTCGATGTCGGCGAAAGGCACCCGCACGACATTGTCGGCCACCTTGAAGTCGGCGCGATAGAGCTGGCCGTCGGTGATCGCCAGCACGCCCTTCGTCTTGCCGTGGAAGGAATTTTCCGCATAGACGATCTTCGGCCGCTTCGGGCCGGCGGCGCGCTCGGCGAGTTTCACCGCCGCTTCCATGGCTTCCGAGCCGGAGGAGCCCAAAAACACCATGTCGAGGTCGCCGGGCGAGCATTTGGCGATGTTGTGGGCAAGTGCGGCCGCATATTGCGACATGAAGGCGATGGCGATCTCCTGGCGCTTCTCCTCCTGGAATTTCTTGCGGGCGTCCAGGATGCGCGGATGGTTGTGGCCGAAAGCCAGCGAGCCGAAACCGCCGAAGAAGTCGAGGATCTTGCGGCCGTTCTGGTCGATATAGAACATCCCTTCGGCGCGCTCGATCTTGACCTTGTGGAAGCCGAGCAGCTTCATGAAATGCAGCTGTCCAGGGTTGAGATGCGCCTTGAACAGGTCGGTGATGCGGGCGACGTCCATCGCCTTTGCCTGCTCGACGCTGATCAGGTCGGGCTTGGCGATGGAAGCGGGTGACAGCGCCGGCGCATCGACCAGCGTGCGCGCGCCCGTGTGTTCCGGCTTGGCCATGACGGTCATCTGAAAAATCTCCCCTTCGTCGCCTTATTCGGCAGGCACGTGTTCGGTAGCGACGGCGTGGCCGTCCTTCTTGGCGCGGTATTCGCTATAGGCGGCGATCAGCATGTCCTCGTCGCGATATTGCGGCACCCAGCCGAGCTGGCGCTCGGCCTTGGACACGTCGAGCACGCATTCCTCGTCGGCGATCAGATACTGCTCCGGATCCATGATTGGCATGTTCAACAGATCGAGCAGGTCGAGCGTGCGCTTGACCGCCCAGCCCGGCGTCGGCAGCAGGATCGACTTCGAGCCGGCATGGCGGATCAGCTCGCCCAGCAGTTTCTTCACCGGCGGCGGATTGAGCGAGCCGAGATTGTAGGCCTCGTTCGGCACGCCGGCCTTCCATGCCGCGCGGGCGGCCTCCGCGCAGTCGAACACCGAGATGAACTGATACGGATTCCTGCCCGAGCCGATCATCGGCACCGGCAGATTCCAGTCGATCAGCTTGAACAGTTTTTCGAGGATGCCGAGCCGGCCGGGGCCGATGATCAGGCGCGGCCTGAACAGCGAGATCGACATGCCGCGCTTGCGCCATTCGGCGGCGAGTTCTTCGGTCTTCAGCTTCGACAGCCCATATTCGCCGAGCGGCGAGACCGGATGGTCCTCGGTCATCGGCAGCACCACCGTGTGGCCGTAGATCATGTCGGTCGTGTAGTGGACAAGCCTCTGCGCGCCGGCCTTGTCCATCGCCTGGATGATGTTCTCTGTGCCGTGGAAATTCACCGGGAAGAAGAAATCATGCCGCTTGGCGCGCACCTGGATCGGCGACAGCATCTTGGCCGACAGATTGTAGACCATGTCGTCGGGTTTGAGCCCGACCTTCGCGGCCGAGGCGGGATCGGTCACGTCGCATGTGATGAAGCGCACCGAGCGGTAATGCGGCAGGTCGCTCTTGACGATGTCGGCGACGACGACGTTCTCGCCATCGGCCACGAGCTTGGGGGCAAGGTGACGGCCGACGAAGCCGTCACCGCCGAAAATCACATGTCTCATCGAACGATCTCGCTTGTGCCGATCTTGTCGGGAGTGATGGAGGCGGTCTGCTCTTCATGTCCGCGCCCGCTTTGCGCGATGAGGACCGTGCCGACGCAGATGCAGGCGATGCCGGCGATGCGCCAGCCATTGAGATCCTCGCGGAAGACGAAATAGGCAAAGATCGCCACGGCGACATAAGCCAGGCTGAGGAACGGATAGGCGAAGCTGAGCTCGACCTTGGACAGCACATAAAGATGCGAGGCCATCGAGATGACGAAGGTGCACAGGCCGAGGAACACCCAGGGGCTGAATACGATCTGCAGCAGCTTGACGAGCGGATTGACGCCTTCGAAGGAGATCGGCCCCATCGACATCATGCCCTGCTTCAGCATCAGCTGTGCCGCCGCATTGGTCATGACTGTGAAGAGAATGAAGATTAT
Source organism: Mesorhizobium sp. GbtcB19 (assembly GCF_019091085.1). Classification (GTDB taxonomy): domain Bacteria; phylum Pseudomonadota; class Alphaproteobacteria; order Rhizobiales; family Rhizobiaceae; genus Mesorhizobium. The sequence continues at coordinate 414,928 of NZ_JAGXJY010000001.1, forward strand.
GTATTTCATTGTTGCCACCCCGCCCCTTGAGCGGTCCTATTACAAACCTGCAAATATTTCATGAAGCCACGATGATGTTTGAGCAAATCGAGGTTTAACGCTTCGTTTACCGTGATTTATTCAATCTTTATCTATTCCGCGGCTTCGGCACTCCCTTGTCCGATATCCAGTTTCATGGCCGTCCGCGCCCAGAAGCTCGACAGGAAAGCCGGATCGCGAAGCGCCTCCAGCCGCTGCCATTGCGGGAACGACGCGGCGAAAGTCTCAGGCCCCATCCGGGCGTCCTTGTAGGGGTTGACCGCCCCGCCGGCCCCGACCGTGATGCGGTCGAGTTCGGCAAGCAGCCGCAACGTCCTTTCGCCCCGGTTCGGGAAATCGAGCGTCAGCGTGTAGCCGGGCCGCGGAAACGACAGCAGCGCCGGCGAGCGGACATTGCCGAAGCGCTTCAGCACCGTAAGGAACGATCCCTGCCCTGCCCGCCGCGCCGCTTCGAGCAACGCCGGCACGGTGTGTCGGGCGTTGGCCTCCGGCACCACGCTCTGGTGCTGGAAAAGCCCGCGCGGCCCGTAGAGCCGGTTCCAGTCGCGGACGCCGTCGAGTGGAAAGAAGAAGCCCTGATAGCCCGCCTGGCGCGGAACCGGAGATTTGCCCTTTTTCCAGCGGTAGGCCGCGTTGAAGACCGTGAGGAACGGCCGGTTCAGCACATTGAACGGCGGCTGCACGGGCACGGAAAGCTGGCTGCCGGCATTCGCGGCGGCGTGCGAGCCGCGCTCGGCATGATTGCCGGTGAACAAAACGCCGCGCCCGCGCCCATGCCCGCCGGCAAGCTGGTCGATCCAGGCGACGGCATATTCGTTGGCCTGGTCGGCGGCCTCGGCAAGATCGAAGAATTCTGAGAGATCGCGAAACCGCGTCGCCTTTTCCATTATGTCGAGCGATGGCACCCGCATCAGCTTGATCGAGGCCGACAGGATCAGCCCGGTCAGGCCCATGCCGCCGATGGTCGCCCTGAACAATTGAGCGTTCTCGGTCTGCGAGCACTGATGGATGCGTCCATCGGATCTCAGCAGCGTGAAAGCCTCGACATGGCAACCAAAAGTGCCGCGCCGATGATGGTTCTTGCCGTGCACGTCATTGGCGATGGCGCCGGCCAGCGTCACGAACTGCGTGCCTGGGACCACAGCCGGAAAGAAGCCGTAGGGCGCGGCGTGCGCGATGATGTCGCAAAGCAGCGTGCCGGCATCCGCTTCGAGCAAACCGGTCTCGGCGTTGAAGGAACGGATGCGGCTGAGCGGCCGCATGTCGACCACGGCGCCGGCAGCATTCTGGCAGCTGTCGCCATAGGAACGGCCATTGCCGTAGCCGAGCAGCGATCCGGTTTTCGCCTCGCCGCGCTTCAGCAAGGCGATCGCCTCATCCGCCGCAATCGCCCCGCGCGCCGGCGGGGTCGCCCGTCCAAAGCTGCCGAACTGCCTGTCCCCCATCACCAGCCTCCGGCGACGAGGAAGACCGCGCCGATGGCGACGACGATCTGGCTGCGCCAGTCCCGGATGATGAAGACGACCGGGTCGTCATGCATCTCGTCGCGCCGGGCGAGGATCCAGACGCGCATCGTCAGGTAGAGCACGATCGGCGCCAGCGGCCATATCAGCCAGGGATGCGGATAGAGCTCGCGCACCGCCGGGCTGTCCATATAGAGCGCCAGCACCAGCGCCGAGGAAAAGGCCGAAGCCATGCCGGCCTGGGCGACGATTTCCTGGTCTTCGGTGCGGTAGCCGCGACCGGCGATGCGCTCGCCCGGCGGAATGGCCGTGGTGCGCAATTCGACGAAGCGCTTCACCAGCGCCAGCGACAGGAAGAAGAAGATCGAGAAGGCGAGCAGCCAGAAGGAGACGTCGACGCCGGTGGCGGCCGCGCCCGCCAGCACGCGGATCGTGTAGAGGCCGGCAAGCGTCAGCACATCGACCAGAAGCATGCGCTTGAAAGACAGCGAATAGGCGGTGGTGACCGCCATGTAGCCGGCAAGCACGCCCAGGAATTGGATCGGAAGGAAGAGGCTCGCCGCGATGCCGATCGCGAGCAGCACGGCAATCGCGCCGAGACCGAACGGGATCGACAAGGCGCCGCTGGCGAAGGGCCGGTTGCGCTTTGTCGGATGCTTGCGGTCGAGCGCCAGGTCGAAGAAATCGTTGAGGATGTAGATAGCGGACGCCACGGCGCTGAAGGACAAAAACGCCAGCAGGCATTCCCAGATCATATTGGGATTGAAATATTCGTGCGACAGCACCATCGGCACGGCGATCAGCGCGTTCTTCAGCCACTGATGCATGCGCAGCATCTTGACGTAGGTCCGAAGCGTCGGCTTCGGCGCCGGCATGGCCTCGGCTTGATGCGCCGCCTGCCAGCGCCGAGCGCTGCGGTCGGGCGCCACGACCAGCGCGTTGCGCGCGGCGTCGAACACCTTGAGGTCGTGGCGGCTGTTGCCGGCATAGTCGAAGCCGGCATCGCCATAGGCGGCGACAAGCGCTGCGCACTTGCGGCCCGAGGTCATGTTGTGCGGGCCGTCGGTCGCCAGCACGCGATCGAAAATGCCGAGATACGCCGCGATCGCTTCGGCGAATTTGCGCGGCGTTCCCGTCGCCAGCACGATCACGCGGCCCTCCCGATGCTCGGCGCGCAAGCGGTCAAGCAAGTCCTGACGGTAAGGCAGCGAGGCCGGGTCTATGTCGACGCGCCTGGCGATTTCCTGCTTCAGCCGCGCCGGGCCGCCGGTCAGCCAGAGCGGTAGCAGAAAGAGATAGAGCGGGTTCTTCTTGAGGAGGATGAACAGGCCTTCCCACAGAAGATCGGTTGCAATCAGCGTCCCGTCGAGATCGACCGCAAGCGCAATTGCGTTCCTGTCCGACCTCGCGTCCATTGTCCTGCCCCGATCAGGCGCAGGATCCCGAAACTCCGATCTCGGAAAGGATCACGCGCCAATTCAACCCACGCCATGTGCCGGCGTCCTCGGGTTCGGATATAGCGGGAGATGACGCAGCGAACGTTAAAACGCCCGGTTGCAGCGCATTGTCATACCGGTTTTTCAGCGTCATCGTTAAGCGACGCCTACCGGGAACGATAAAAGGCCGGACATCGGTCCGGCCTTTGCCAATCCTGCAACGCCAACTCGTGGCGAGGCTTACTTGATACGGGCCGCGCCGCCCGAAATTTCGACCGTTTCGGAACCGGTCAGGGCTTCGAGGTCACCATTGGGCAAGGTGACGAAGCAGCCGTTCGAGCAGAACTCCACCGTCTCGCCGGCACCGAGCGTCAGCTCGCTCTTGGCGCCGCCTTCGGTCACGACCAGGGTCCGCGTCTGAGCGTCCTTGTTGATCGCGCTGGCGGCGAAAGCCGAACCGCCCAATGCCAGCAAAGCGATGGCGGCAACGACAGACTTCCACATTGCTATTCCGGTGTTCACACACCGCCTCTGTTCAAATTTGCAAGGCATTCTCGCCCTTTGCATCGAAGCTTATATGAGATGTTACCTGAACCGCAACTGAATGCCGCATTCATGCCACAATCGGTTTTGGGGCATCGGATGAGCAACGTGCTCCGGCGTTTCACCCGAATGTCGATGCACCTTAGCTGGGATCGGGCTTCCGCCCCTTCCGTTTCATCTTGGCTAGCCGCTCCCGCTCGGCCGCGGCTTCCTCCTCCAGCCTCTGGCGCTCGGCGAATTCGGCCTCGATCTTGTCGTCGTCGATCGGCCAAGCTTCGTGCTTCCTGCTCTCGACCACGGCGCGCGGTGTCGATGGGATCTCGATCTGCTCTTCCTCGAAGATATCGGAGATGGCGAAGCGGATATCGTTCTGCACGACGCTGCCGTTCATGATGTCGGCCACGAACACGCGGACTTCGAATTCGAGCGCGGCAAGTCCGAAATTGGCGAAGAGAACGAATGGCTCGGGATTCTTCAGCACCATCGGATGGGCGCGTGCGATGTTGGCCAACAAGGCATGGACGCGCTTGACGTCGCTGCCATAGGCGACGCCGACCTTGATGTCGACGCGGCCGAGCTTGTTGCGGTGCGTCCAGTTGCCGACGGCATTGTTGATGAGGTTCGAGTTGGGTAGGATCACCGACTGCCGCTGGAAGGTCTCGATCTCGGTGGCGCGCACGCTGATCTTCCTGACCGTGCCGCTGACGTCGCCGGCGACGATCCAGTCGCCGACCTTGAACGGCCGCTCGGCAAGCAGGATGAGGCCCGAAACGAAATTCGACACGACGTTCTGCAGGCCGAAGCCGATACCCAGCGAAAGCGCGCCGGCAACCAGCGCCAAGTTGGAAAGATCGATGCCTGCAGCCGAGATGCCGACAAGACCGGCAACCGCGACGCCGGCATAGCCGACGCCGAGGCGGATCGAGTTGCGCACGCCGGCATCGACCTTGCCGCGCGCCATCACCGAGCCATCCAGCCAACCCTGGAACCAGCGTGTCAGGAAATAGCCGATGATGAAGACGACGATACCGCTGAGGATGCCGAGGAAAGAGATCGTTACCGAGCCGATGGTGACACCGGTCGCAAGCTTATAGGCCCAGGCCTCGATGTCGCCGGGCTGAAAACCCCACATCAGAAGGATCAGCGGCAGGAACACCAGCACGATCATCAGGTTGATGGCGATGCTGACCACCAGGCCGAGCTGGTCGAGTGCGGTATCCTCGTAGCTGGAATTTGTCGAAAGCCAGCGCCCGACCGAAGTGTCGGCGAAGCCGCCCTCCTCGCCGATCGCGCGCGCCGACAGGAAGCCGATATAGGCCGTCACCAGCGCGGTGCCGGTGACCACGACCTGGAACGAAACGAAAAGCGCTAGACCGATATAGCCGAGCAGCGCCGCGGCAATGGTGAACAGGCCGAGCCCGATGGCGATGAAACGAAGCCAGGCCGGCCAGGGACGCCATGAACCGTCGGCCGCCCTGAACGGGCGCAGCAACCCCATCAGGATCAGGATGACGCCGACGATGATGGTGGCGACGAAGCTCCTCGCAATCGTCAGTGACAGCGGCGACCCCATCTTCTCGTTGACGACCGACAGGAAGTAGTTGAAGCCCAATACGATTGCCATCGCCGTTGCCAGGCCGACGAGCCAGCGCGCCGGACCGGTCGCGACCGGGATCAGCCGCCAGTTGGGCAACCGCGGCTCGAGCGCCGCATTGGTCAGCCGGTTGACGCAGAACACCGTGCCGATCACGGTCAGCAAGGCGTTGAGGAACGTCCCGATATCGCCACGCAGAACGGTGTAGTAGTTGAAGAAGAACACGGCCGAGGCGAAGAAGGCGCCAAGCGCCGCGGTCGGCAGCAATGTCGACCAGAAGGCGACGGAAAGCCGGCTGAGATAGGATGGCTCTTCAACGGTGGGATCGGCCTCGAAGATGCGGCCGAACAGGCGCCTGCCGCCGATGAAAAGCACCGCCGCAAGCACCAGCGCCATGAACGTCGCGGCAAGAATTGCCTGGAACTTGAACTTGAGCGCGAAGCTCAGCCAGGACGACACCGCCTTGTAGAGGCCCGTGAACTGCTCATGCGCGTCGGAAAAGGCCTGCGGGCTCAGCGCTTCGGTCAGATCATAATGCTTGGTGATGACGTTGCGGAAAAGCTCGCTGCGCATGACCGCGATCTTGTCGACCAGCCCGTTGACGCGGATCGACAGGTTTTGCGCGCTGGCGACGACCGCGTTGATCTCGGCCTTCTCCGAGGCAAGCGCGCCGCGCTCGTTGCTGACGATCACCGGCTCGGGAGGCTGCCCCTGCGCCGGCGGCGCGCCAAGCACTTCGATGCGGTTGTTGATGTCGTTGAGGCGCGGCCGGAATGCCAGCGCGCTGGTCAGCGCCGCCCGCGAAATATCCTCGAGCTGCAGCCGGACGTCGACCAGTCCGGCATCGTCCTCGTCGGGGTCGCTGAGTTTCTTCTCCAGCCCGTCGGTCTTGGTCGTCAGGTCCTGGATGACCTTGGTCTGGTCGGCGATGAGCTGCGACGAGCCATGGCCGATCGCCTGCGCCGACGCCTCGAGCGCCGGCTGCCCGAAGGCAGCGACTATGACGACCAGAATCAGGCGTAGCAGGCGCAGGAACATGAGTTTGTTGGCGACTCGCGGCCGAAATATCCTCGAAATTCCCGCCCTTGATAAAGACCGGCCTATCAGGCGGCAAGCCGTCCCGATCATGCCGGCAAGAGTCGGCCTGTCGAAAAGCGATGGCGCAATCTTGGCTTTGCGCTTCCCGCCTGCTCTATAGTCTGCCGCCTCGCATCATAAGGACGATAGGAAGAATGGCGGAATATTCAGCCTTTTCGCTGCTCAAGAACGCGCTGACGGGCAACAAGGATTGGAAGCCCGCCTGGCGCAAGCCGGACCCAAAGGCTTCCTATGACGTGATCGTCATCGGCGGCGGCGGCCACGGCCTTTCGACCGCCTATTACCTTGCCAAGGAACACGGCATCACCAATGTCGCGGTGCTGGAAAAGGGCTGGCTGGGTTCCGGTAATGTCGGCCGCAACACCACGGCGGTGCGCTCCAACTATCTCCTGCCGCAGAACACCCGCTTCTACGAACATTCGATGAAGCTGTGGGAGAACCTTTCGCACGACCTCAACTATAACGTCATGTTCTCGCAGCGCGGCTGTCTGAACCTCGCGCACACGCCCGCCCAGCTCGACGATTACGCAAGGCGCGGCAACGCCATGCGCCATCTCGGCGTCGATGCCGACCTGATGAGCGTCGATCAGATCAAGCGGCTCGTGCCGGCGCTGGACATCTCCGGATCGGCGCGCTTCCCGGTTCTTGGCGGGCTGATGCAGCGGCGCGCCGGCAGCGCCCGTCACGACGCCGTCGCTTGGGGCTATGCGCGCGGCGCCGACCGGCGCGGCGTCGACATCATCGAGAATTGCGAGGTTACCGGCTTCCTGCGCGACGGCGGCCGCATCACCGGCGTTTCGACGACGCGCGGCGAGATCCGCGCCAAGAAGGTCGCGCTGGCGGTTGCCGGCAGCACCGGCCGCGTCATGCAGCTCGCCGGCATTTCGCATATGCCGATCGAAAGCCACGTGCTGCAGGCCTTCGTCTCGGAATCGCTGAAGCCGATCATCGACACGATCCTGACCTTCGGCATGGGCCACTTCTACATCTCGCAGTCCGACAAGGGCGGCCTCGTCTATGGCGGCGACCTCGACGGCTACAACAGCTACGCTCAGCGCGGCAGCCTGCCGATCGTCGACGAGGTGATGAGCGAGATGGTGGCGCTGTTCCCTGGCCTGGCACGGGTACGCATGCTGCGCTCCTGGGGCGGGCTGTGCGACATGACGATGGACGGCTCGCCGATCATCACCACCGGCCCGCTGCCGGGCATGTATCTCAATTGCGGCTGGTGCTACGGCGGCTTCAAGGCGACGCCCGCCTCCGGCTGGTGCTTTGCCCACACCATCGCCAAGGACGAGCCGCACGAATTCAACGCGCCCTTCACGCTCGACCGTTTCTACCGCGGCCTCGTCATCGACGACAAAGGCCAGGGCGCGACGCCCAGATTGCATTAGGGGACCATGATCCCAAAACGTGGGAACCGGTTTTTGGAAAAGATCATGGTTGAACAAGAAGATACAAGAAAATGCTGATCACTTGTCCCTATTGCGGCCCGCGCGACGTCATCGAATTCACCTACCAGGGCGACGGCAACCGCGAGCGTCCGCAGCCCGCCTCGCAGAACCTCGACGCCTGGAATGCCTATGTCTACGACCGGCTGAACCCGGCCGGCGACCACAACGAAATCTGGCAGCATTCCGGCGGCTGCCGTTCGCATCTGCGCGTCGTGCGCAACACGCTCACGCACGAAATCCGCAGCACCACCTTTGCCCGTGGCGGCCACAAATCTGCTGACAACAGGGCGGAGGGCCGCTCGTGAGCCCGCGTCGTGCCGAGACCGGCGGCCGGATCGACCGGCTGCGCACCATCCGCTTCACCTTCGACGACGCGCCCTATACCGGCCATGCCGGCGACACGCTGGCCTCGGCGCTGCTTGCCAATGGCGTGACGCTGTTCGGCCGCTCGTTCAAGTACCATCGCCCGCGCGGCCTGCTCGCCGCCGGCGTCGAGGAGCCGAACGCGCTGGTGACGGTGCTGCGCGGCGAAGTGCGCGAGCCCAATATCGCCGCCACCATGGTCGAGATCTATGACGGGCTTGTCGCCGTCAGCCAGAACCGCACGCCTTCGCTCGCCTGGGACATCGGCGCGATCAACCAGCTCGGCGGCAAGATCCTGTCGGCCGGCTTCTACTACAAGACCTTCATGGGTCCGGTGATCGGCCCGATGAAGGGCACACGCTTCTGGATGTTCTGCGAGCATTTCATCCGCCGCGCCGCCGGCCTCGGCAAGGCAGGCACCGCTTCGGATCCGTCACGCTACGAGCGCATGAACGCGTTCTGCGACGTGCTGGTGGTCGGCTCCGGTCCTGCCGGCCTGATGGCGGCAAAGGCCGCCGCCGACCAGGGCGCGCGCGTCATCCTTGCCGACCTCGAAGCCCATTTTGGCGGCTCCGCCAACTGGTCGGGCGAAACCATCGATGGCATGCCAGCCGCCGACTGGGCCCAGCGCGCGGTCAAGCAGCTCGAAGGCAATGACAATGTGCGGCTTTTGCCGCGCACGACGGTGTGGGGCTATTATGACGGCAACACGCTGGCCGCGCTGGAACGGGTAACCGACCACAAGGAAGCGCCCGCAAAGGGCGAGCCGCGTCAGCGCTACTGGGCGATCCGCGCCGGCACGGTGGTGCTTGCGACCGGCTCCTTCGAGCGACCGCTGGTGTTTCCGGGCAACGACCGTCCCGGCGTCATGCTGGCGCATGCGGCCGAGCGCTACGCCAATGAATATGGCGTGCTGCCTGGACAGCGCATCGCGCTGTTCACCAACAATGACAGCGCCTACCGCTCTGCCCTTGCCTTGAAGAAGGCGGGAGCGGCGATCGTCGCCATCGTCGATGTCCGCAGCGACGTCTCAAACGAGATGCGCAAGCTGACGAGCGAAGCCGAGGCCGAGCTGCTTGCCGGCCATGCGGTGATCGCGACTGAAGGCGGTAAGGCGCTCACCGGCCTCAAGGTGCAGCGCTTCGACTTTATGAGCGGTGCGCTCAGTGGCGACGAGCGCAGCATCCATGCCGACTGCCTTCTGATGTCGGGCGGCTGGTCGCCGACGATCCACCTCGCCAGCCAGGCCGGCGCGAAGGCTGAATGGGATCCGGCGAGACAGGCCTTCCTGCCGCCAAAGCCGACGCAGCGCTGGATCGGCGCCGGCGCCTTCACCGGCAGCTTTTCGACTGCTGAGGCCATTGCCGAAGGCCGCGCGGCTGGCCTTCAAGCCGCCGGCGGGGCAGCATCGCCCGCGCCGCTGACGGTCGTCGAAGCGGCCCCGGGCGACCCCGATCCGGCGCCGATCTTCGAGATCAAAGCCAAGGGCAAGAGCTTCGTCGATTTCCAGCACGACGTGACCGCCGAGGATGTGCGGCTCGCGCATCGCGAAGGCTTCGTCTCGGTCGAGCATCTGAAGCGCTACACCACGCTCGGCATGGCGACCGACCAGGGCAAGAACTCCAACGTGCCGGGTCTCGCCATCATGGCCGAAGCGCTCGGCAAGCCGATCCCCGAAGTCGGCACGACACGCTTCCGCCCGCCTTACACGGCGGTGTCGATCGGCTCGCTGGCCGCCGAACGTTTTGGCGACCTGAAGCCGGAACGGCTGACGCCGATGCATGACTGGCACATCGCCAACGGCGCAAGAATGTATTCGGCCGGCCTCTGGTACCGCCCGATGATCTACGGCCTTGCCGGCGAAACGGTCGAGCAGGCCTATGTCCGCGAAGCCAAGGCAACGCGCGAAAGCGCCGGCATCGTCGATGTTTCGACGCTGGGCAAGATAGCGGTTCAGGGACCCGACGCGGCCGAGTTCCTCGATCGCGTCTACACCAACATGTTCTCCACGCTTGCGGTCGGCAAGGCCCGTTACGGACTGATGCTGCGCGAGGACGGTCTTGCCTTCGACGACGGCACCACCTGGCGGCTGGGCGAGCAGGAATTCCTGATGACCACCACCACCGCCAATGCCGGCAAGGTGATGCAGCATCTGGAATATTTCCTCGACGTCATCTGGCCGGAGCTGAAGGTCAGCGTGACCTCCGTCACCGACGAATGGGCGGGTGCCGCGATCGGCGGGCCCAAGGCGCGCGCCATCCTTGCCGCCTGCGTCACCGGCACCGCCGTCGACAACGCCACGCTCCCCTTCATGGGCATCGTCCACGGGCAGATAGCCGGCGTTCCGGTGATGATCTGCCGGCTGTCCTTCTCCGGCGAAATGGCCTTCGAGGTCTATTCCGGCGCCGGCTACGGCACGCACGTCTGGGAGGCCTTGATCGAGGCCGGCAAGCCTTTCGACCTTGTCACCTACGGTCTCGAGGCGCTGGGAACCATGCGCATCGAGAAGGGCCATGTCACCGGCGCCGAGATCGACGGCCGCACCACCGCGCGCGATCTCCATCTCGACTGGATGCTGTCGAAGAAGAAGCCTTTCATCGGCTCGGCCATGATGGACCGCGAGGGTCTTGTCGCAAATGACCGGCTGCAGCTCGTCGGCCTGATCGCGCTCGACAACCGGCCGCTCAACGGCGGCGGCCACATCGTCGAGGAACTGGACGAGGCTAATCCGCACGATTCGCTCGGCCATATCACCGCCTGCTGCTATTCGCCGGCGCTCGGCAAATACATAGCGCTTGCGCTGGTCAAGGGCGGCAAGGCAAGGCATGGGACCCGCGCCTTCGTCTCGGACCCGCTGCGCAACCGGTTCGGACCTATCGAGATCGTCTCCAACCACTTCTACGACCCGGACGGGAGCCGCATGCATGGCTGACCACCAGTTGCCTGAACGCCTGTCGCCGCTGGAGCCGGAATATCATCCGGGCTCGCATGGCAATTTCGAACATGGCGTCGATGTCATCCTGTCCGAGACGCGGCCGGGCTCGATCCTGCAGCTTGCCGCATGGCCGAGCGAGGAGAAGCGACTGATCGAGGCCATCCGCAAGGTCACCGGTCTTGCCCTGCCCGACGGCGCCGGCGGCGGCGTTAGCAATGGCGGCCGCGCCGCCTTCGGCTTCGCGCCTGGCAAATTCACCGTCGTCGACGAGGCCGAGGGGCTGGCCGCGGCCTTCGCGGGCGCCATCACGCCGGCCATCGGCACGCTGACGGATCTTTCGCATGGCCGCACGGCGATCCGCATCGCCGGCCCGAAGGCCGAATGGGTGATGGCAAAATTCTTCGCCATCGACTTCGCCCTGCCGGCCTTTCCGCTCGGCGCCGGCCGTTCGACCAATCATCACGACATCTTCGCCCAGATCCAGCGCAGCGGCGCCGACCAGTTCGACATCTATGTCTTTCGCTCCTTCGCCCGCTCGTTCTGGAAGGCGCTGTGCCACGCCAGCGAAGAGGTCGGCTATGAGGTGCAGTAACCGGCAGGCAGGTCAGGAATTGGTCCAGCCGATTATCTGGCACTATTGACGGCTACAACTGCTGCTTGAGCGTTGGGCCAGCAAGGCGATAGATAAGGAATCATCGGCGTTTGCCTGGGCAAACGTCCGCTCAGGCAACCAGTTCGACCATACCTTTCCCATGACTGTTGAGACTTCGGCGACGGCCACGACCCGCTTTGCTCCGGCGGAGGGTCCGTCGATGCTGTTGCCGGCAACCGTCGCTTGCGGCGTGTTTATGACCAGCCTCGACCAGAACGTCGTGGTCACCGCGCTTCCCGGCATCGGCGAGAGCCTCGATCGTCCGCCTAGCGAGCTTGGCCTGCTGATCACCGTCTATGTCGCCAGCCTCATCGTCACCATGCCGCTCGGCGGCTGGCTGGCCGACCGCTTCGGCTTGCGCAATGTCTACTGCTTCGCCCTGCTCGTCTTCGCCAGCGCCTCGGCGCTGTGCGGCCTTTCGGAAAACATCTGGATGCTGGTCGGCTCGCGCGCCTTGCAGGGCTGCGGCGGCGCGCTGATGGGTACGCTCGGCCAGGTCGTGATCCTATCGAGCTTCCCGCGCGATCGCACGCTCAAGATCAACATGTATATCTCGCTCGCCGGGCAATCGGGACCGCTGGTCGGGCCGCTCGTCGGCGGGGCGCTTACCACCTATGTCTCGTGGCGCTGGATCTTCTACATCAACATCCCGATCGCGCTGACCGCCGCGCTGCTTGCCGCCTCGCTGTTTCCGTCGACGACCAAGCCGGTGCGCACGCCATTCGATTTCCCCGGCTTCCTGCTCGTCGGCAGCGGCATGGGCTTGCTGGTTTTCGGCATGGACTCGCTCGCCGCCAAGGATGCCGCGGGCAGCCTTATCGGCATCGAGCTTGGCCTTGCGATCCTTATCCTGACGGTTGCTGCCCTCTACTGCCTGCGCGCCCGCAACCCGCTGCTCGACCTCAATCTGCTGCGCATCCGCACCTTCCGCATTGCCTTCCTCACCGGCGGCGGCCTCGACACGATCGGCCTGAGCTCCGTGGTTTTCCTGTTGCCGCTGATGTTCCAGCTCGGCTTCGGCATGAGCGCCGTGCAGGCCGGATCGCTGACCTTCGTCGCCGCGATCGGGTCCTTGATCATGCGCTTCTTCATGCCGCGCCTGTTGAACCGCTTCGGTTTCAGGCGCGTGCTCGTCACCAACACGCCGATCGTGGCTTCTCTGGTCGCCGGCTTTGCCCTGATGCAGGCGAGCACGCCGGCCTGGATCGTTCTGGCCTACATCTTCACCTTCGGCGTCTTCCGGTCAGTGCAATGGGCCTCGACCGGCAATCTTTCCTATTCCGACATCGCGCCGGAGCAACTCGCGCGCTTCAGCGCGCTCTATTACATCCTGTGGCAGCTCGCGGTGGCGGTCAGCGTCGGTCTCGCCGCGGCATTGCTGTCGCTGCTTGCCGGCGGCGGCAAGGCCAGCGTCAACGACTACCGCATCCTGTTCGTCATCGAAGGGCTGATCACGCTTTGCGCGCTGTCGGCCTACTTGCGGCTGACGCCGCGGGACGGCGCCCATGTCAGCGGGCACGGCGCGCATATGAGCACCGACTAGCTGGTCGCCGGCACTATTCCGAGAAGCTTACCCAGTCCTCGAGCGGCGCCCGGTCGGTACGAAATTCGTTCTCGGGCTTCGAGGTGTCCTCGTAGCCGAGCGCCATGCCGCACACGACGATCTCCTCGTCGGGAATGTTGAGCACCGGCCGGATCTGCTTGTGATAGGGCGCAAAGGCCGCCTGCGGGCAGGTATGCAGCCCCCTGCCTCGCGCCGCGACCATGATGTTCTGCAGGAACATGCCGTAGTCGATCCACGACCCCTGGTTCAGCCTCCGATCGATCGTGAAGATCATGCCGACCGGCGCATCGAAGAAGACGAAGTTGCGGTCATGCTGCGCGCGCATCTTGTCGACCTCGCGCCGGCCGATGCCCAGCGCGCCGTAAAGGCCGAAACCGTTAGCGCGGCGTCGCGTGAGGTAGGGCTCGAAGAACTGGTCGGGATAATAGCGGTATTCGTCCCACTCGACCTTTTCGGCGCGGATGCCGGAATTGAGGATCGCGTCACTGATGCGCTGCTTGACCTCGCCCTTGGTCACATAGACACGCCAAGGCTGCATGTTGGTGCCCGACGGCGCGCGCGCGGCAACCGCCAGGATCGCGCGGATCGTATCGTCGTCGACCATATCGGGCAGGAATGCGCGCACCGACCGGCGCGACATGATCGCCTCATCGACGATCTCCGCATCCGACGCGATCCGGATGTTCTTCTCAAGCATGGGTCGTCCCTTTCGGCATGGCCAGAAACCCGCAACCCGGTTTCCTTGACGACCATCCGCAGACTATAAGCTAAAACTAGTCCCCGACCCGGCGCCCCACTCGCCGCTCGTGCGCGAGCCTTTGCATCAACCGCCGAAATCGCGCAAGCAAATCTTGTGGCCTATGAAAATCCCCTTGATTTTTTCATGATTTTACCCTCCCATGAAATTTATTCGGATTTTTTCACGAGCGGCATTTGACCTCGACCGTCACCAAATCGGAGCAGGACAATGGCGACCGGCTGCTGGCCGGCGACATCCGTGCGCTTCGCAAGGCGCGCGGCCTCACGCTCGCTGAAATAGCGCTGAAGCTCGGCCGTTCGGTCGGCTGGGTCAGCCAGGTCGAGCGCGGTCTCTCGATCCCCTCGGTTGGCGATCTCAGGGCGTTCGCCAACCTCTTCGGCGTGTCGATCAGCCTGTTCTTCAGCCATGACGTGCCTGCGGAGGAGGAGCGCGGCGTGATCGTGCGCGCCGGCCGCCGCCGTGTGCTTGGCACAAGTGAATCCGGCCTCGTGGAAGAGCTTCTGTCACCCGATCTCGGCGGTAGTTTCGAGATGGTGCGCTCGGTGTTCGCGCCCGGCGCCGAGATGAAGACGGCGGCGCTGCGGCCGACCGAGGAGGCCGGATACATCGCCTCGGGACTGTTCGACATCGAGATCGCCGGCGTCTGGCATCGGCTTGGCGAGGGCGACTCGTTCCGCTTCGAGGGCAAGCCCTACCGCTGGCGCAATCCGGGCACCGAGCCGGCCGTCGTCATCTGGGTGGTTTCACCGCCTGTGTATTGATTTATTTTGGAGGAAAGAATGGCCGGTTTGCCGACCACGGCACGCGTGGTGATCATCGGAGGCGGTGTCGTCGGCACCTCCTCGCTCTACCACTTGTGCAAGGCAGGCTGGACCGACTGCGTGCTTTTGGAGAAGAACGAGCTGACCTCGGGCTCGACCTGGCATGCCGCCGGCAACGTGCCGACCTTCTCGTCCTCGTGGTCGCTGATGAACATGCAGCGCTACTCGACCGAGCTTTACCGGGGTCTTGCGGAAGCCGTCGACTATCCGATGAACTACCATGTCACCGGCTCGCTGCGGCTTGCCCATAGCAGGGAGCGCATGCAGGAATTCCAGCGCGCCAAGGGCATGGGCCGCTACCAGGGCATGGACATCGACGTCGTCGGACTGGACGAGATCAAGCGCCGCTACCCCTTCATCGAGACGCATGAACTGAAGGGCGCGCTCTACGATCCGAGCGACGGCGACATCGATCCGGCGCAGCTGACCCAGGCGCTCGCCAAGGGCGCGCGCGACATGGGCGCCAGGATCATTCGCTTCTGCCCCGTCACCGGCGTCCGCCGCGAGAACGGCGAATGGGTGATCGCGACGCCGCAAGGCGAGATCCGCTGCGAGATCGTCATCAACGCGACCGGCTACCGCGCCGCCGAGGTTGGAAAAATGTTTGGCCGCGAAGTGCCGATGATGGTGATGAGCCATCAGTACATCCTGTTCGAGGAAATCCCCGAATTGGCGGCATGGTCGAAAGAGCAAGGCAAAAAACTGCCGCTGCTGCGCGACGTCGACACCTCCTATTACCTGCGCCAGGAAAAGAGCGGCATGAATCTCGGCCCCTATGAACGCAATTGCCGCGCGCATTGGGCGA
The DNA here is from genome assembly GCF_019091085.1 of Mesorhizobium sp. GbtcB19. Lineage (GTDB taxonomy): Bacteria > Pseudomonadota > Alphaproteobacteria > Rhizobiales > Rhizobiaceae > Mesorhizobium. The sequence continues at coordinate 430,455 of NZ_JAGXJY010000001.1, forward strand.
CCCACAACGATCCGATGCCGGAGGATTTTTCCTTCCAGCTTTTCCCCGACGATCTCGACCGTCTCGAGCACTACCTCGCCGATGCGGTTACCCGCGTGCCGATCCTCGGCACCGCCGGTCTCTCCAAGGTGATCAACGGGCCGATCCCCTACGCTCCGGACGGCAACCCGCTGATCGGGCCGATGCCCGGCGTGCCCAATGCCTTCGAGGCCTGCGTCTTCACCTTCGGCATTGCGCAAGGCGGCGGCGCCGGCAAGGTGCTGGCCGAATGGGTCACCGAGGGCCAGACAGAATGGGACATGTGGTCCTGCGACCCGCGCCGCTTCACCAGCTTCGCCTCCGCACCCGACTATTGCGTCGCCAAGGGCATGGAAATCTACGGCAACGAATACGCCATCCAGTTCCCGCGTCATGCCTGGCCGGAGGGGCGCAACCGTAAGCTCTCGCCGCTGCATGAGCGCATCAAGGCGCTTGGCGGCCAGTTCGACGCCTATAATGGCTGGGAGCGCGCCACCTGGTACGCGAAGCCCGGCGACGATACCTCGGAGGAATCGACCCTCACCTTCCGCCGCGAAGGGCCGTGGCACCGGGCAGTGCGCGAGGAATGCCTTGCCGTGCGCGACGCCGCCGGCATCCTCGACCTGCCCGGCTTTTCGCGCTTCAACCTCGAAGGTCCGGGCGCCGCCGACTGGCTGGTAACGCAGGTGACCGGTCTCGTGCCGAAGCCCGGCCGCATCGGCCTGGTCTACTTCTCGGACGACAAGGGCCGCATCGTCACCGAAATGTCGGTGGTGCGCCACGGTGAGGACCAGATGACGCTGATCACCGCCGCGGTGGCCCAGTGGCACGACTTCGAATGGCTGAAGTCGCGCATGCCGACGGACGCCCCCTTCAAGCTGACCGACCGTACCGAGGAATACTCGACGCAGATCCTCGCCGGACCAAACTCGCGAAAAATCCTGGCCGATGTCTGCGACGCCGATCTGACCCTGCCCTGGCTGACGCACCAGGAAACCACCATCGCCGGCCGCTGGGCCAAGCTTGTGCGCGTCTCCTTCGCCGGCGAGCTCGGCTGGGAAATCCATACCAAGATCGCCGACACCGCGACCGTCTTCGATGCTGTCTGGACCGCCGGCCAGAAGCACGGGCTGAAGCCGTTCGGCATGTATGCGCTGGATTCGCTCAGGCTCGAAAAAGGCTACCGCGCCTGGAAGGGCGATCTTTCGACCGACTATTCGATCCTGCAGGGCGGGCTCGAGCGTTTCGTCAAATGGGACAAGCCGGACTTCCGCGGCAAGGCAGCCTTGCTCAATGAAAAGCAGCAGGGCGTGAAGAAGCGCTTCGTCACGCTGGTCGTCGAAAACCCCGGCGACTGCGACGCGCCCTATATGTCGACACTCTGGCATGACGGCAGGATCGTCGGCGAGACGACGTCGGGCGGCTGGGGTCACCGCGTCGGCAAGTCAATCGCGCTCGGCATGCTGCGCACCGATCTCACCGAGCCGGGCACGGCGATCGAGGTCGAGATTTTCGGCGATCGCTTCACGGCCGTCGTGCAGAATGACGAGCCGCTCTGGGATCCGAAGAACGAGAGGTTGCGAGCATGACATCGGTCGTCCTTACCGATGGCGGCATGGGCCAGGAACTGGTCCGGCGCAGCAAGTCCGAGCCGACGCCGTTGTGGTCGGCCAGGGTGCTGATCGACGAGCCGGACCTGGTGCGCGACCTGCATGCGGAATTCATCCGCGCCGGCGCCCGTGTCATCACCATCAACACCTATTCGGCAACGCCCGAGCGTCTGGCGCGCGAAGGCGCAGAAGACCTGTTCAAGCCTCTGCAGAAGCGCGGCATCGAACTGGCGAGGCAGGCCCGCGATGAAGCGGGCGACACGGCGATCGCCGGTTGCCTGTCGCCTCTGTTCGGCAGCTACGCGCCGGCGTTGACCATATCGTTCGAGGAGACGCTCGACATCTATCACCGCATCGTCGCCGAGCAGGCCGATGGCGTCGACCTGTTCCTGTGCGAGACGATGGCGTCCGCCGAAGAGGCGCGCGCGGCGGTTACCGCGGCCTCGGAAAGCGGCAAGCCGGTATGGGTGTCCTGGACGCTTGCCGACCATGGCGCACCGCGCCTGCGCAGCGGCGAGGCCATTGCCGATGCGGTCGGCGCCCTCGGCGACCTGCCGGTCGCGGCCCGGCTGCTCAACTGCTGCCGGCCCGAAGCCATCGCCGCCGCCTTGCCGGAGCTCATCGCTTTTGGCGGGCCGGTCGGCGCCTATGCCAATGGCTTCACCTCGGTCGAGGCGCTGAAGCATGGTGGCACCGTCGAGGTGCTGCACGCCCGCCACGATCTCGACCCGCAGGCCTATGCCGACCAAGCCATCGGCTGGGTCGAAGCCGGCGCCCATATCGTCGGCGGCTGCTGCGAGGTCGGCCCCGCCCATATCGCCGCCCTGCGCGACCGGCTCGCGCAGGCCGGCCACCAAATTTCGGGAGTTTCCTGATGCCAAAACCATCAAAGCGCATTACCGGCATCGTGCCTTCAGGCAAGGATGGCTGGGAAGTCCATTCGGCCGCCTGGGCGCGCAAGCAGGCTGGCGAGGACATCATCATGTTGTCGGTTGGCGACCATGACTTCGATACGCCTTCGGAGACGATCGAGGCCTGCGTCAACGCCGTCCGCGGCAGCAACCATCATTACACGCCGCTGCCTGGCCTGCCGCGCCTGCGCAAGGCGATGGCGGCGGCGTCCACCGCCTGCACCGGCATCGAGACGGAACCCGACGAGATCATCGCCACGCAAGGCGGCCAGGCAGCACTTTACGCCGCCGTGCAGACCGTGCTCGATCCCGGCGACCACGCCATCGTGGTTGCGCCCTATTACGCCACCTACCCCAACACCTTCAGCGCCGCCGGGGCGACGTTCACCGTGGTCGAGACACCGGCCGAAGACGGGTTCCAACCCCGCGCGGAGATGATCCGCGCCGCGCTGAGACCCAACACCCGCGCTATATTGATCAACACGCCCAACAATCCGACAGGTGCCGTCTATTCGCGCGAGCGTCTGGAAGAGCTGGCCGCCGTCTGCAAGGAGCATGATCTCTGGCTGCTGTCAGACGAGGTCTACTGGACGCTGGGCGGCGGCGAGCATATCTCGCCGCGTTCGCTGCCCGGCATGGCCGAGCGCACGCTGGTCATCAACTCGATGTCGAAAAGCCACGGCATGACCGGCTGGCGCATGGGCTGGCTGACTGGCCCGAAGGAGATGATCCGGCTGTTCACCGACCTCAATCTGGTGACGACCTATGGCCTGCCGGCCTTCATCTCGATCGCCTGCGCCGAAGCGCTTGAGAACCACTATGGCGTGAAAGAGATCGCCGAGCGCTATGCGGCGCGCCGCGCCCTGATGCTGGATGCCATCCGCGGCATGAACGACGTCACCGTGCACGGCTCGGAAGGCGGCATGTATGTCATGCTCGACATCTCGTCCATCGAGCCCGACGACGAGAAATTCGCCTGGGGCCTGCTCGACAAGGAGAAGGTCGGCGTCATGCCGGGATCGAGCTTCGGCGAAGCCGCCGCCGGCCATATCCGTATCAGCCTCTGTCAGCCCGAGCCCATCCTCAAGGAAGCAGCACTTCGCCTGCGCCGCTTTGCGTCCACCTACCGCCGCGAGGCAGCATGACCAAGACCATTCCCACGAAAGCCCGCGCCGTGATCATCGGCGGCGGCGTCTCCGGCTGCTCGGTCGCCTACCACCTGGCCAAGCTCGGCTGGACCGACATCGTGCTCTTGGAGCGCAAGCAGCTCACCTCGGGCACCACCTGGCATGCGGCAGGGCTGATCGGCCAGTTGCGCGCCTCGCAGAACATGACGCGGCTGGCGAAATATTCGGCCGACCTGTACGTCAAGCTGGAGGCCGAGACCGATGTCGGCACCGGCATGCGCCAGGTCGGCTCGATCACGGTGGCGCTGACCGAGGAGCGCAAGCACGAGATCTACCGGCAGGCCTCTCTCGCCCGCGCCTTCGATGTCGATGTGCGCGAGATTTCGCCGAGCGAGGTCAAGGAGATGTACCCGCATCTCAACGTCTCGGATGTGGTCGGCGCGGTGCATCTGCCGCTCGATGGACAATGCGACCCGGCCAACATCGCCATGGCGCTTGCCAAAGGCGCGCGCCAGCGGGGTGCTGCGATCATCGAGAACGTCAAGGTCACCAAGGTCCACACCAAGAATGGTCGCGTCTCCGGCGTCTCCTGGGCACAGGGCGAGGAGCAAGGCACGATAGAAACCGACATCGTCGTCAATTGCGCCGGCATGTGGGCCCGCGAGCTTGGCCGGCAGAACGGCGTCACCATTCCGCTGCATGCCTGCGAACATTTCTATCTCGTCACCGAGCCTATCCCCGGCCTGTCGCGGCTGCCCGTGCTGCGCGTGCCGGACGAGTGCGCCTACTACAAGGAAGACGCCGGCAAGATGATGCTCGGCGCCTTCGAGCCGGTGGCGAAGCCGTGGGGCATGGACGGCATCCGCGAGGATTTCTGCTTCGACCAGTTGCCCGAGGACATGGACCATTTCGAGCCGATCCTCGAAATGGGCGTCAACCGCATGCCGATGCTGGGCAGCGCCGGCATCCATACCTTCTTCAACGGCCCCGAAAGCTTTACCCCCGACGACCGCTACTATCTCGGCGAAGCGCCGGAACTCGCTGGCTATTGGATGGCGACCGGCTACAATTCGATCGGCATCGTTTCCTCCGGCGGCGCCGGGATGGCGCTGGCGCAATGGATCAATGACGGCGAGGCGCCCTTCGACCTCTGGGAGGTCGACATCCGCCGCGCCCAGCCCTTCCAGAAGAACCGCCGCTATCTGAAGGAGCGCGTATCGGAAACGCTCGGCCTGCTCTATGCCGACCACTTCCCCTACCGCCAGATGGCGACATCGCGCGGCGTGCGCCGCTCGCCTCTGCATGAGCATCTGAAGGCACGCGGCGCAGTCTTCGGCGAGGTGGCGGGCTGGGAACGCGCCAACTGGTTCGCCCGCGACGGCCAGGAGCGCGAATACCGCTATTCCTGGAGGCGGCAGAACTGGTTCGACAACCAGCGCGAGGAACACCTCGCCGTGCGCAACGGCGTCGGCCTGTTCGACATGACCTCCTTCGGCAAGATCCGCATCGAAGGCCGCGATGCCTGCGCCTTCCTGCAGCGGCTCTGCGCCAACGACATGGACGTGGCGCCCGGAAAAATCGTCTATACGCAAATGCTCAACGCCAAGGGCGGCATCGAGAGCGATCTTACCGTGACGCGGCTTTCGGAGACAGCCTATTTCCTGGTCGTGCCGGGCGCCACGCTGCAGCGCGACCTTGCCTGGCTGCGCAAGCATGTGGTCGACGAGTTCGTCGTCATCACCGACGTGACCGCGGCCGAGGCCGTCATCTGCCTGATGGGGCCGGACTCGCGAAAACTGATCCAGAAGGTGAGCCCGAACGATTTCTCCAACGATGCCAATCCGTTCGGCACTTTTCAGGAGATCGAGATCGGCATGGGCCTCGCCCGCGCCCATCGCGTCACCTATGTCGGCGAGCTCGGCTGGGAGCTCTATGTCTCGACCGAGCAGGCCGCCCATGTGTTCGAGGCGATCACTAACGCCGGCGCCGATGTCGGCCTGAAGCTCTGCGGCCTGCATACGCTGGATTCCTGCCGCATCGAAAAGGCGTTCCGCCATTTCGGCCACGACATCACCGACGAGGACCATGTGCTTGAGGCCGGCCTCGGCTTCGCGGTGAAGACGGCCAAGGCCGGTTTCATCGGCCGTGACGCGGTGCTGCGGAAGAAGGAAGCCGGCCTGTCACGGCGGCTGGTGCAGTTCCGCCTGAAAGACCCGCAGCCCCTGCTCTTCCACAACGAGGCGATCCTGCGCGACGGCCGGATCGTCGGCCCGATCACCTCAGGCAATTACGGCCACCACCTCGGCGGCGCGATCGGGCTTGGCTATGTGCCGTGCCAGGGCGAGAGCGAGGCGGATGTACTTGGCTCGTCCTACGAGGTCGAGATCGCCGGCGAGAGATTCGCGGCCGAAGCATCGCTGAAGCCGATGTACGACCCGAAAGCGGAACGGGTAAAGATGTAGCGCGGCTTTCCCTTCTCCCCTTGTGGGAGAAGGTGGCCGAGCGAAGCTCGGACGGATGAGGGGTGCTGGAAGGATCGCTCCCTTGAAGGCATAAGCACCTGATAGCGCTAGATTTTTCTCCGCCTCATTCCTTCGCGCACCCCTCATCCGTCTCGGCGCTGCGCGCCGATCCACCTTCTCCCACAAGGGGAGAAGGGAAGTCCGCACTTCAAAACCTCTCCAGCCTCGCCCTGACCTTCGCGAGGAACGCCGCCCTCGTCTTCGGGGTCGAGGCATCCATCAGATAATGCGCCAGAAAAAACGTCTTGCAGCGCGCGGCGCAGATCGCCCGCATGCCGCGCAGGATGGTCTTGCGGCCCGGCTGGCCGACGACGACGCTCCACCAGGTCGGCGCGCCGCAGGTGGTGATGACGCCGACCTTGGTGACATGCGTCATCAGCGACTTGATGCGGCCCTTCCCGGCCGGCAGCTGGAAGGCGATGTCAGTCGCCCAGACGCGGTCGAACCAGCCCTTAAGCATCGCCGGCAGGCCGTACCACCAGGTCGGATAGATGAAAAGGATCGCCTGCGCCCATTTCAGATGCTCGAAATGCGGTTGAAGGGCCGGATCGTCCGGCGCGCGATCGTTGTAAAAACGCCGCTCCTCGCGGCTCATCACCGGATCGAAATTCTCGGCATAGAGGTCGAGCAGCCGCACATTCCAGCCTCGCCCTCTCAGCACCTCGATCGCCGTGTCGCGGATCGCCGCGCAATAGCTTTCCGGCACCGGATGGCAATAGACCACCAGCACGCGCATCAGAAGGCATCCATTGCCGCCGCGACCTTCGCCATGAAGGCGTTGCGCGTCGCGTCGGTCGAGAGGTTCATCGAATAATGCGCGAGATAGGAGACGGGAGCGCCAGGCAGAATCGTGGCCCGCAGCATGCGCCTGACGATCTTGCGCGGCGGATCGCCCATCAGCATGGCGCGGAAACGGCTGCCGCCATAGGTGGTGATGGCCGTCATTTTGCGGATGTTGTGCAGCGTCGGCCGCACCTTGCCGTCGACCAGCTTGAACGACACGCCGGGCAGGAAGACGCGGTCGAAGAAACCTTTCAGGATAGCCGGATAGCCGTAGTTCCAGACCGGAAACGACAGCACCAGCGCCTCGGCATTTTGCAGCCTTTGGACATAGCCAGCGACGGCATCGTCAGGCCTCCGCGGATCGTGGTAGCCGAGCCGCTCGGCACGCGTCAGGCGCGGGTCGAAATCCTCGGCGTAGAGATCGCAATCGTCAATCGTGTGACCCGCCGCGCTCAACCGCTCGACGATCGTCCGGTGCAGGCCGGCATTGAAGCTGGTCTCCACCGGATGGGCGTAAAGCACGAGGATATTCATTGGAAAGGATTGCCCATGTCAGCGCGAGGCCCCCCTCTCTGCCCTGCCGGGCATCTCCCCCTCAAGGGGGGAGATTGAACTGCGGCGTCGCTTTCGCCAATTGTCGACGCCGAAAGAGGAGCGAGGCGCCGAAACTGCTGATCTCCCCCCTTGAGGGGGAGATGGCCGGCAGGCCAGAGAGGGGGGCCCAGGCGCAAACCTCTCATCACTCCGCCTTCTGCAACCCCTTGAACAGAAAGGGCTTGCCCGAGCGGTAGTCGTAACCGGGATTCTCCCACGCTATCATCTTACCGGGGTTCAGCAGTCCCTGCGGATCGGTCTCGCGCTTGAAGGCAAGCTGCACATCGTCCGTTCGCTTCATGCCGCCCTCTTCCAGCGTGTAGCGGTGCGGATTGAAGATCCAGCAGCCATTGTCCTCATGAATGCGGATGATCTCGTCGAGCCGCTCTTCGGTGGTGTAGCGCACCAGCGGCAGGCCGGCTGCGCCGATCGCGCCATCGAAGCGGATGAATTCGAGATGCGCCGGCACCTCGTCGCCGAAACGCTCGACCATCGCCTTGACATGGGCAAGATGATCCGGCGACGGATAGCGCGTCTGCAGATAGGTGATCGTCGGATCGACCCGGATCGCCCGCAGCGTCGTGTGGTTCCAGGTCAGCTCATAGGCCGGCGGCAGCCCTTTGAGATCGGCTTCCTGGTCGGCCCGGAACACGATCTCGCCCCTGGTGCTGCGCACGAAGGCGACGAAGGCGTCCATCGCGTGCGGCGCGATCATGCACACCACGATGCTCTGCTCGCGCCGGAAGAATTTCTGGTGCCGTTTGAAATAGTCGTAAGGGATGGGCGCGGCGATCGGCGTGATCAGCTTGGCCAATATCCCGTCCTGCACGGCGAGATCGTTGCCGAAGCCGGCCGCGTCCATGAAATCGTCGAAGCCGACGATGACGTCGATCCAGTCGTAGGAGGCTGTCAGCGGCATCTCGACCTCGGTGATGATGCCGTTGGTGCCATAGGCATGCATGACCTTGAGCACCTCTTCGCCGGTGAGCTCCATGACGCGCGGCTCGGCTTCCATCGTCACGGTCCGCAGGCGAATGACATTGCCGAGGTCCCGCAATCCGCCCCAACGGATCGAGCCGACGCCGCCCGAGCCGCCGGCGACGAAGCCGCCGATGGAGGCCGTGTTGTAGGTGGAAGGCGACATGCGCAATTCCTGCGCCGAATGCGCCCGCGTCGCCCTGTCGATCTCGGCCAGCACGGCGCCCGGTCCGGTCACCACGCGGCCCGGGGCGATCGACTTGACGGCGTTCATCTCGGCGAGGTTCAGCACCACGCCGCCCGACAGCGGCATCGCCTGCCCGTAATTGCCGGTGCCGCTGCCGCGCGGCGTCACCGGGACGCCGTGCCGGTGACAGGCTGCGAGCACGCGGATGACCTCATCCTCGCTTTTCGGCGTGACGATCAGGTCGCCCTTGACATGGTCGAGCTGTGCTTTCAGCACCGGGCTGTACCAGTAGAAGTCGCGGCTCTTCTGCTGGACGATGGCCGGATGGTCGTCGACCTTGATCCCGTCGAGATCGCGCTTCAGCGCTGCGATATCCATCATCCCACCATCAATTCGTCGAGTTCGGCATAGTCGGGCAGTTGGCGTTCGATCGCCTTGCCGCCGCGCACCACGATGCGATCCGATTCGGGCCGCGACAGCAATTCGGTCCAGCTCCGTCCCTTGAAGACGATGAAGTCGGCGCTGCCGCCGGCGGCAAGCGTGCCGGCGCCGTCGAGACGCATCACCTCGGCCGGCGTAGCCGCCACCGCCTTCGGCCAGTCGCCGACCGGATGGTCGAAATGCAGGATGCGCGTCGCCATACGGTAGACTTCCAGCATGTCGAGGTCGCCATAGGCGTAGAACGGATCGCGCGTGTTGTCGGAAGCGACCGCCACCTTGATGCCGCGCGCCCTCATCTCATGCAGCAGCGTCACGCCGCGCCAGCGCGGCGTGGTTCCGTTGTTGCGCCGGTCCTGCAGATAGAGATTGCACATCGGCAGCGACACCACGGCGAGCCGCGCCTTCGCCACCTTGTCCAGCGTGTCGAGCACCTCGAGGTCCGGCTGGCGCGCCAGCGAACAGCAATGGCCGACCAGGATATTGCCCTCAAAACCGTTCCACAGCGACGCCTCGGCGATCTTCTTCAGCGAGATCGCCGCCACGTCGTCGGTTTCGTCGGCATGGAAATCGAGATCGAGCCCGTGCTTGATCGCCTGCGCGAAAACCTGGTCGAGCAGTTCCTCGAGGTCGGGCACCATATAGGTGACCACGCCAAGCACGCCCTTGGCCGCGGCGACGCGTTTGGCCAGCCGCTCGAACCACGCCTTGTCGCGCACGCCTTCGATGCCGAGCAGGCAGGCGGCCTGCAAGTCGATCCGCCCGCGCCATTTTTCCCGCATCGCCTCGAACACCGGCCAGGAGATTTCCTCCTGCGGCGGCACGCTGTCGAGATGCGTGCGCACGGCCTTGGTGCCGTAGGCGTAGGCCGAGCGCAGCGAGAAATCCATGCGCCGCGCGACGTCCTCCGCGCTCCAGCGCGCGGCGCGGTCGGCGCCCGTGGCGTTGAGCGCGCCCATGAAGGTGCCGTCGGGATTGGGTTTTCGCGGCCAGATATGGCCCTTGTCGATATGGGTGTGACAGTCGACGAAGCATGGCAGCACGATGCGGCCGGCAAGGTCGATCGCATCGGCCTGGACTTTCGATTTGGCATGCGCCGCAATGCCCGAAATCTTGCCATCGGCAACGGCTATGTCGGCAAGCGCGAAACCATCAGCGTCGTAACTTGCGGCAAGCCCAGGCGTCAGCGAACGGTGAACGCGGGCATTGGTAAGCTGGTAAGAACCAGAGGCAGGTATCAAGATCTGGTCCTCTTCGCGATTTCCTCTGCGGTTCCAACCACCCTAGCGCTCCTGCTTGAGCGCGCTCTCGTGCCAGCGGCGCAGTATCAGATGCGACACCAGGGACAGCACCAGGAAGATCAGGATGCCGGTGAGCGAGATCAGGATCAGCGCCGCGAACAGGCGCGGCGCGTTGAGCCGATAGCCGGCCTCGATGATACGGGAAGCGAGCCCCGACGACTGCCCCTGCGCACCGGCGACGAATTCGGCCACGACCGCGCCGATCAGCGACAGGCCGCCGGCGATCTTCAACCCGCCGAGGAAATACGGCATCGCCGCGGGCAGGCGCAGATAGCGCAATTGCTGCCAGCGCGTCGCGCCGTTGAGCTTGAACAAGTCGCGTAAGTTGCGGTCGACTGAGTTCAGCCCGAGCGTGGTGTTGGACAGTATCGGGAAGAAGGCGACGATCCAGGCGCAAAGCAGCAGTTTGACCGTCTGGTTGTTCACATAGATGTTGATCAGCGGGAAGATGGCGACGATCGGCGTCACCTGCAGCACGATGGCGAAGGGGAAGAACGACATCTCCACCCATTTCGACTGCGCGAACAGCACCGCCAGTCCGACGCCGCCGATGACGGCGAGCAGCAGGCTGAGGAAAGTGATCCTGAGCGTCACCAGCAGTGAGGAAAACAACAGCCCGGCGTCGCTATGCAGCGTCTGCAGCACCACGCCGGGCCGCGGCAGAATATATTGCGGGATCTCGTTCCAGGCGCAGATACGGTCCCACAGCACGATCGCCAGCACCATGATCGCCAGCGGCAGCACCCATTTGCCGATGCGCTCCAGACGCTCCTGACGAGCGCGGCGCGCCTCCTCGGGATCGAGCCTCAGCGCGGTGTCTTCAATGGCCGTCATGATGGGGTCCGGCGGTTGAATTGATGGCGTTGACCAGTACGTCCGAAGCCTGGCGGCAAAGTGCTGCGTAATCGGGCGAGGTCCGGAACGCCTCGTCGCGCGGGTAAGGCGCATCGACAGGGAGTTCGCCGAAAACGCGGCCCGGCCGCGCGGCCATGACGACGACGCGGCTGGACAGGAACACGCTTTCGAAGACGCTGTGGGTAACGAAGACGACGGTGAAGCGCTCGTCCTGCCACAATTCCAGAAGGTCGTTGTTGAGCTTGAAGCGGGTGATCTCGTCGAGCGCCGCGAACGGCTCGTCCATCAAAAGGATGCGCGGCTTGGTCACCATAGCGCGCGCGATCGAAACGCGCATCTTCATGCCGCCGGAAAGCTCCCGCGGCACGGCGTTCTCGAAGCCGGTGAGATGGACGCGCGACAGCATCTCCATCACCGCCGGTTCGGCCTTGGTGCGCGACACGCCCTTCAGCCTGAGCGGCAGCCAGACATTGTCGAAGACGCTGGCCCAGGGCAGCAGCGTCGGCTCCTGGAAGACGAAGCCGATATTCGAGCGGTCGACCGGGCCGCGCCAGTCGAGCTGGCCGGAGGTCGGCGTCGACAGGCCGGCGATCAGCCTGAGTGCCGTCGACTTGCCGCAGCCGGACGGGCCGAGCAGGCTGAGGAAATCGCCCTCGCGGATGGCGAGGTCGACCTTGCTCAGCGCCGTCACGCCGTTGGAAAAGACCTTGCCGACATTACGCAGCGACAGCAGCATCGGGGCCTCGCCCGATGCCGCTTTCTGCGCCACTTTCTCCTGGATCATCTCAGGCGGGCCGCCTTACTTCTTCAGCTCCAGCCCGACACCCTTGTTGATGAAGGCCAGCGTGTAGGCCTTCTTGATGTCGATGCCCGGCTGCGCGACCTTGGCCTTGACCATCTTGTCGTAGAAGCTCTGGATGCGCGCGTCGGTCATGGCGCCGATGCCGAGCTTTTCCGAATCGCCGGAATCGACGACACCGAACTTCTTCAGCTGCTCGATCGAGAAGGCGATCTGCTCATCCGTCATGTCCGGATTGTCCTTCTTGATCATGTCGTTGGCGGCCTTGTTGTCGCCGTAGAGATACTTGTACCAGCCCTTGGCCGAGCCATCGACGAAGCACTGGACGACCTCAGGCCGCTTGTCGATCGTGTCCTGCATCACCTCGACGGTCGTTGCATAGGTTTCCCAGCCATAATCGGCGAGCAGGAACTGGTTCGGCACGAAGCCGCCCGCCTTCTGCACCGCGAACGGCTCGGACGTGACATAGCCCTGCTGGATCGACTTCTTGTTGGCGATGAAGGGCGCCGGATTGAAGGTGTAGGGCACGCGCTTGGCGGCATCGAAGCCGAGCTCGGTGACCATCCACTGGAAGAAGGTCTGCGCGCCCTCGTCGCCGAGAATGTACTGGTCGGCGTTCTTGAGATCCTCCCACTTGTCCAACCCCTGCCCCGGTTGAGACATGATGACCTGCGGGTCCTTCTGGAAATCGGCGGCGACGACGCGCATCGGGATGCCCTGCTGCACGGCGTCGAAGGCCGAAAGCAGATTGCCGCCCATGTAGAAATCGATCTTGCCGGCCAAGAGCATCGGCCGGCCGCTGACCTGCGGGCCGCCCTGCATGATGGTGACGTCGAGGCCGCAGGCGGCATAGGTGCCGTCGGCAACGGCCTGGTAGTAGCCGCCATGCTCCGGCTCGGCCAGCCAGTTGGTGCCGAACGTCACCTTCTCGTTGGCGGCCGCACCCAGCGTGCTCGCGGCAAGCAGGGCGATGGCGCCCGCCAGGATCTTTTCTTTTCCGATCATAAACATCACCCTCTCTTGGCTCCGGCGCGCTGCGCGCTGGGCTCGACACCATTTGTTCAAGAAGCAAGACACATGCCACCGCCTGGGCCGCCTGCTTGCGCGGCAGTCATTGCCAAGACCGGAAGGGGTCATGCTGTGCGCGAGGCATGGTGCCTATTTTTTGGACGCCTGTCCATAATCGCCCCGGCGGCATGCACCGCATCTTGAAGCTTTCATGAATCGAGCCTTAGTCTGCCGGCGAACAGGAGAATGCCATGCTGAAATACCTCGCCCCCAAATCGATCAAGCCGCCCTTCGCCCGCTACAGCCACGGCGTCGAAATCCCGGCCGGGAAGCGCCTGGTGCTGTGCTCCGGCCAATTGGGCATCGGTCCGGACGACGCTGTTCCCGAGGATACCGGCGCGCAAACGGAGCTGTGCTTCAAGAACATCGCCGCGATCTTGAGCGAGGCCGGCCTGACCTTGAACGACATCGTGCGCATCAATGCCTTCGTCACCGGCCGCGAACATCTGCAGGCCTATATGGATGTCCGCAACCGCCTGTTTTCCGACCCGGCGCCAGCCTCGACGCTGATGATCGTTTCCGGTTTCGCCCGCCCGGAATTCAAGGTCGAGGTGGAGGTGCTGGCTGCCGGCTGAAGGTTGCCCGTAGCTGTGAGGCGCTTTAGATCATCTCAAACAAGCCAGCGGAGACGACATTGACGACAAGACGAGTGTGGTGGGGCGACTACCGGACGACCGAATACGCCTCGATCGACGCCGAGGCGACGATCGCCGTGTTGCCGGTGGCGGCGATCGAGCAGCATGGCCCGCATCTGCCGGTCTCGACCGATACCTCGATCATGACGGGCATGCTGGAGACGGTGATCGCCCGCCTGCCCGAGGATCTCGACATCCGCATCCTGCCGGTGCAGGCGGTCGGCAAATCGAACGAGCACCTGCATGCACCGGGGACGCTGACCTTGCCCGCCACCAATTTGATCGACGCCTGGACCGAGCTCGGCCTGTCGGTCGCCCGCGCCGGGGTCAGAAAACTGATCATTGTCAATTCGCATGGCGGCAATGAAGAGATCATGGGCATCGTTTCGCGCGAATTGCGTGTGCGCGCCAAAATGCTGTCGGTGAAGACGAGCTGGCAACGCTTCGGCCGCCCGGCCGGCATGTACACCGATCTCGAGGACCGTCACGGCATCCATGGCGGTGATGTCGAGACCTCGCTGATGCTGCATTTCCGGCCCGACCTCGTCGACATGAGCAAGGCGGACAATTTCGTTTCCAATGTCGGCCGCGCCGAAAAGGAATTCGCCCTGCTGCGCCACACCGGCACGCATGCCTTCGCCTGGATCGCCAGCGACCTCAATCCGAACGGCGTGGTCGGCGATGCCTCGATCGCCACGGCCGAGAAGGGCCGGCTGACCGCGGAAATGCAGGCCGACGGTTTCATCAGCCTGGTCAAGGATGTTCGTAAGGCGAAGCTTGCGGAGTGGCTGGCATAGGGCGTTCGACCAGGCCGAGAAACTTAGAATTTCGATGAGACGCCCTTAACTGGAACAAGAAGTGTCATGTCCAATTCAGCATCGGGGCGCGGCGCATTGCCGGGATGGTGGAAGATCACATCTTTCCATGTCGAATTGGAAGACACTGGCGAGTGCCTAGACGCTTACGGCGTCGACCCTCTCGGCCACATCGTCATCATCGATGACCGGATGATGTCGATCCTCACATCGAGAGAGCGCACCGACACGGACGCTGCAGCCCTCTTCGAAACGATGATCGCCTACTCTGGCTCGTTCCGTATCGAAGATGACGCCAGGCTGGTCATAAAGGTAGACGCAGCGTGGCATCCGGCTTGGGTCGGCTCTGAACAAGTTCGATACGTTAATGTTGACGGTGACACTTTGTCGATAACCACGGCTTGGCAAACCCATCCGAAGTTCCCCGGGCGAACGGCGCGCGGCGTGCTGACGGCGCGAAGGTTGTAACTCTCGGTCCCGGCATGGAGCCCGAGCATGGCGAGCTTGGCGGTCAGCCGTCGATCCCGAGAACAAACGGTACGCCCTCGAAAGCGTCCGCCCCGCGCCCGATCGCCTCGATCGCCGCGATCATGCGGCCGTCGCGCTGAAGCAGCGTATCGGCCACCGCGATCAGCCGTGGATTGGGCGTCGCCGTCGGCGAGAGAAAGCGCAGCGTCTGGGCGAGTTCCATTTCGTCGCGCTCGGGCGAAAGCGCCGCCGCGATGATATAGGCCGACGCGGTCGAGCGGCTGACGCCGGCATAGCAGTGCACCACCAGCGGCTTTGCTCGGTCCCAACGGTAGGCGAAATCGAGCAAGGCGCGGACATGCTCCTCGCCGGGCATCGTCATGCCTTCCTGCGCGACGGCAATGTCGTGCATGACCAGGTGCAGGTGGTTTTCCGCCACGATGGAAGCCGGACGGATCACTTCCGTGCCGGCGGCGAGCAGCGACAGCAACCGCTGCGCCCCGGTCCTTGCCACGGTTTCGTCGACCTTCGACAGCGAACAGACATGGATCATCGTCCGAACTCCTTCGGCGCATCCTCGCGCCGCGCAGGCCAGGCCGCAAGGGCGCCTTCAAGGCGCTGCCATTCCGTCTCGCTGCCCGGCAGACCGACGCGCAAGACCTGCGGCCGCCCGGCAAAATGACGGACCAGCACGCCGCTCGAGCCAAGTGCCGAAAACAGGCTTGGCGCCTCGGGAAACGACAGATAGCGGAACAGGCTGGTGCCGCCGGCGACCGCAACATCGAACCGGCCAAGCAGCGTGTCGAGCCGCCCGGCATCCTGGGCCAGGCGTTGCCGCATATCGGCCTGCCATTCCGTATCCGACAACGCGCGGATGCCATATTCGAGCGCCGGGCCGGCCACCGCCCAGGGCCCCAGCTGCACATCCAGCCGCTCGGCCGTCAGTTGATCGGCCAGCGCGAAGCCAAGCCGTACACCGGCGAGGCCAAAAAACTTGCCGAACGAGCGCAGCACGACAATGCCGCCCTCCCCGACATCGCCGGCCAGGCTATGCTCGATCGGGCCGACATCCATGAAAGCCTCGTCGACGACAAGCAGCCCGCCCTTGGCGCGAAGCCGCGCGGCAAGGTCGAGCAGCCGGGCCTTTTCGATCACCCGACCGTCCGGATTGTTGGGGTTGACCAGCACCGCAAGGTCCGCCTCGACCAGCGCGTCGAAGTCGCCGACTTCCGCAACCGCATGGCCGGCGATGGCAGCGGCCCGGGCATGTTCGGCATAGGTCGGGCCGAGCACCAGCGCTTTGCCGGGCCGCACCAGCGAAGCGACGCGAGGCAAGAGAATTTGCGTGCCGGGCGCCGCCGCCACATGCGCCGCCGACGGCGCGCCATAGGCCGAAGCCGCAATTTCGGCCAATTCGCGCAGTTGTGCTGCCTCCGGCAATCGGGACAGGGCGGTGGCGGGCAATTCGAAAAGCGGATAGGAGTGCGGATTGATACCTGTCGACAGGTCCACGAAAGGTCTTGGTGCATGAGGAAAAAGCGCGCTTGCGCGGCCAAGGCTGCCGCCGTGATCCACCGCTGCAATCGCTCCGCTTAGAAGCTTCATGTCGATCCTGATCGCTTTCCTGTCACTCGCCGTCGAACGTACCCTCGGCTATCCGGACTGGCTGTTCAACGCCATCGGCCATCCGGTCACCTGGATCGGCAGGCTGATATCCTTTCTCGATCGCCGGCTCAACCGCGCCACCGATTCCGACGAAATCCGTCGCCGCCAGGGTGTGCGGGCGTTGCTCATTGTTTTGCTGGTGCCTGGCCTGATCGGCCTGGCGCTGCACGTTCTGCTGTGGATGATGTTCCCAACGGGTCTCGTCATCGCCGCCATCCTCGGCTCCACGCTGCTTTCGCAAAAAAGCCTCGCCGAGCATGTCGAGGAGGTCGCCGACGCGCTGGAGACCGGCGGCCTGACGCTCGGCCGCATCGCCGTTTCGCGCATCGTCGGCCGCGATCCGGAAAAGTTGGACAAGGCAGGTGTCGCCCGCGCGGCGATCGAAAGCCTGGCCGAAAACTTCTCCGACGGCATCGTTGCCCCCGCCTTTTGGACCGGCATCGGCGGCCTTGGCGGAGGTGCTGCCTACAAGGCCGCCAACACCGCCGATTCGATGATCGGCCACCGCACGCCGCAATACGAAGCCTTCGGCCGGGCCGCCGCCCGCTTCGACGACCTGATCAACCTGCCGGCGTCGCGGCTCACCGGCCTGCTCATCGTGCTCGCCGCCGTTCTGGTCCCGGGCGCCGATCCGCGCGGCGCCTGGCAAGTCATGCGGCGCGACGCCAGGAAACACCGCTCGCCCAATGCCGGCTGGCCGGAAGCCGCGATGGCCGGCGCCCTGGGCCTGTCGCTCGCCGGGCCGCGCAGCTATGGCGGCGAGGTCGTCGAGGACGCCTTCATGGGCGAAGGCGGCCGTCGCGAGGCCGAAAGCACCGACATCCGCCAGGCGCTGAAACTCTACCGCATGGCGGATTGGCTGCTGCTCGGCCTGTTCGCGATCCTCTCGGCCATCGTAATCTACCTGACCATTTTGATCAGCGGCTAAAATTCAATTCCCTGCTGGGCTTTCACGCCCGCCGAAAAATGGTGTTTCGTCAGCCCCATTTCGGTGACCAGGTCCGCCGCTTCCACCAGCAGGGGCTTGGCGTTGCGGCCGGTGACGATCACGTGCAGATCGTCCCGGCGCGCCTTCAGCGCCGCGACCACCTTCTCCAGGTCGAGATAATCATAGCGCAGCGCGATGTTGAGCTCGTCGAGCACGACAAGGCTGATCGACGGATCGGTCATCAGCTCCAGCGCTTTGGCCCAGGCGGCTTCGGCGGCGGCGACGTCGCGTTTGAGATCCTGCGTCTCCCAGGTGAACCCCTCGCCCATCGCATGCCAGACCACGCGGTCGCCAAAAGCGGCAAAGGCGTCCTTTTCGCCGGTATGCCATTTGCCCTTGATGAACTGGACGACGCCGACGCGTTTGCCGTAGCCCAGCATCCTCAGCGCCAGGCCGAAGGCCGCCGTGGTCTTGCCCTTGCCCGGCCCGGTGTTGACGATCAGCAGGCCCTTCTCGATCGTCTTGCCGGCCACTTCGGCATCCTGCACCGCCTTGCGCTTGGCCATCTTGGCGCGATGGCGCTCGGCTTCCTTTTCGTCAATGGGCTTATCTTCGATTTCGGCCATGTCATTTCACCTTGAGCGGCAGCCCCGCCACCATCATCAGTACACTATCGGCAACGGCCGCTACCTGCTGATTGAGCCGGCCGGCGGCGTCGCGGAACCGGCGCGCCAGTGCGTTATCGGGTACGATGCCGAGCCCGACTTCGTTCGAGACCACGAACCACGGTCCGCGCGGTCGCGACAGCACATCCGCCAGCCGCCGGCACTCGGCCTCGACATCATGCTCGGCCAGCATGTGGTTGGTGAGCCATAGCGTCAGGCAATCGATCAGCACCGGCTGACGGTCCGGCAGGGCTTCGATTGCGCCCACCAGATCGAGCGGCGCATCGACGGTGACCCAGCCTTCGCCGCGCCGCGACCGATGCAGCGCGATGCGCTCGCGCATCTCGTCGTCATAGGCCTGCGCCGTGGCGATGTAGGCCCAGGGCGACGGATGGGCGGTCGTCAGGTTCTCGGCATGCGAGCTCTTGCCCGAGCGCGCGCCGCCCAGAACGAAGGTCAGCTTCCGATCGGAAGTTTTATTGCCGCTCGCGGCTGTCGCGCCGGTCATTCCCTACCTTCGTGCTTGGATGAAATCTTGTAGCAGCCAATAGGCCCACAGGCCGCGACTTTAGGGAGAAGCACAACCACCGGCAAACCAAATCCCGCCACCGCCGGGCGCGATTGCGGCACGGCTTGCGGGCGCTACGAAGCGGCGATCCGGGCGGCGACGAGCTGCTGCAGCCGCCACAGATGCGCGTCGTGGATGCCGCGCTGCTCGAGATTCTTCACCGTGTTGTAGAGATAATCGGCGCCCGAACCCCAATGACCGCATGAAGTCGCAAGCCTCTCGACCACTTCGTCCTCGCTCATCGGCCCGGCATAGGTAGTGCCCTGGCGGTTGATGACAAAGGCCAACGCCCGCAGCGGGCCCCCCTCGCTCGCCAAATTGAGCAGGCGCGGATGGTAGCTGGTCGGCTTCAGCGTCACCTCTCGCCGCAGGATCTTGTCGAGTTGCTCGCGCCTGTCGCCGTCACCCAACCGAAACGCTACGCCCTTGCATTGTCCGCCGCGATCCAGCGCCATCATCAGCCCGGGTTGCTCCTTGGTGCCGCGCCAGCGCGTCATGTTCATGCAGAAGGATCTGTGCCAGCCGCGCAGCAGGGCCACACGCTCCTCGATATGTTCGATCTCGGGCTTCCAGATCAGCGAGCCATAGCCGAACAGCCAAAGCGGTTCGTTGGCGGGAAGCTGCGACTCCAGCGTACGCACCATTGCGTTATAGTCGCTGTCATCCAGATGCGCCGCGTCGGGATCGGGTCCGCTATCCTCGACAATGCGAAAGCAGCGGGCGACCAGTTCCTCGGTAAGCGACAT
This sequence comes from Mesorhizobium sp. GbtcB19, assembly GCF_019091085.1. Classification (GTDB taxonomy): domain Bacteria; phylum Pseudomonadota; class Alphaproteobacteria; order Rhizobiales; family Rhizobiaceae; genus Mesorhizobium. The sequence goes on from NZ_JAGXJY010000001.1 coordinate 450,136, forward strand.
GGTTCTTGGCAGCATGGGCGTGACCTTAAAGTCCCCGCGCAGGCGCTACAATCCGGGAGGACCGGCAATTGACAACAGCTTTGTCGAGGTGTCGGCTGTCGTCAGCCAGGGAGAAGCCGATGCAGCCCGATCCTAGCCAGCGCGACCCTTATAACGGTCTGACCACCCTGCAGACGACGCTCCCGTCGGCGACCTATTGGAACGTGGACGCCTACCGGCGCGATCTGGAGGCTATCTGGTACCGGAGCTGGCTGATGGTCTGCCGCGAGGCCGACCTCGCCGAGCCACTCGCCTTCCGGACGGTCCGCATCGGCACGCAGGAGATCGTCGTGCTGCGCGACGAGACCGGCGCCTTGCAAGCCTTCCACAACACCTGCCGGCATCGCGGCTCGCAGCTCTGCCAGGAAAGCGCCGGGCGGCTGAAGGCCAGGCTGCTGACCTGCCCCTACCACGCCTGGTCCTATTCGCTGCGCGGCGATCTCGTGCGCGTGCCCTCGAAATCGCTGCCTGCAGGCTTCGACAAGGCCGACTATCCGCTCTACCGCGTCGCGCTCTCGGTCTGGCGCGGCTTCGTCTTCGTCAACCTCGCGGAAGATGCCAGCGGTTCAGCGGAAGCTTCCTTCGACCGGGCCTCCGGCGATCTTTCCAACTGGCCGCTGGAAAGCCTCGTCACCGGTCACCGGCTCACCAAGGTGATGAACTGCAACTGGAAGATCTTCTGGGAAAACTTCAACGAATGCCTGCACTGCCCGGGCGTCCACAAGGATCTGTCGCGGCTGGTGCCGATCTACGGCCGCGGGCTGATGGCAAGGCATGACGACCCGGAATGGGTGCACCATGCCGACAATGACGATCCGGAATTCTCCGGCCGCCTGCGCGCCGGCGCCGAGACCTGGTCGCGGGACGGCCATGTCCACGGCCCGGTCTTTCCGGGCTTAACGCCGGCCGAGCGGGCCGCCGGCCAGACCTACGCCACGTCACTGCCCTCAATGTTCATTGTCGGCCATGTCGATTACATGCGCACGGTGCGGCTCGCCCCGCTCGGCCCCGAGCAGACCGAGCTGACGGCCGAATGGCTGTTCGCGCCGGATGCGCTGGGTAAGACCGATATCGACAACATCGTCGCCTTCGGCACACAGGTGCTCGAGGAAGACGCCGCGATCTGCGAGGTCAACCAGAAGGGACTGCGCTCGATGCGCCATCAAGCCGGCGTGCTGATGCCGGAAGAATACGACCTGCACCGCTTCCACGATTGGGTGCGCGGACGTCATGCGGCACTCCAAGCCAATTCAAAATGACTTCGGCAGGTAGCGCCAGGTGACGAAACCGCAGAAGGCGGCCAGGATGCCGAGCGTGACGAACACCGAACCCAGCCCGAAGAAAGACAGCACCACCGAATAGACCAGCGGCGGCGTCAGCTCGGAGAAATCGAGATAGGTGCGATAGACCGCCGCCATCTGCGCTTTTTCGTAGGAGCGCACCGAGCGCATGAAGGCGGTCGAGCCGAGCGCGTCGAGCGCGATGGTGAACAGGGCGCCGAAGAGCAGCAGCGCGCCGGTCAAGAGCGGCGCGGCCTCGCCCACGCCGCCGGCCGCAAACAGCACGGCCGCCATGGCGAAATAGGCGAAGGTCATGACCCGCCTTCCGCCGAAACGCCTGCCCGCCCTGCCCCAGAAGATCGCCATGAACAGAAGCGCGTTGCCGGCCGAAACCAGCAAACCGCCGGCAAGCTTACCCTCGCCGGTGATCACCATGAACAGCGGGCCGTAGACGAAGAACGTCGTCCAGAAGCAGGAGCGGCCGAAGGCGATCAGCCAGGCAAGCCTCAACCTCGGCTGCCTGACGAAGCGGCCGATATTGGCCAGCGGATTGGCGGGGCGCGACTTGCCGGGCCGGATCGACTGGTTGTCGGTCAGCCGGTAGAACCAGAACAGGCAAAGCAGCGCGAAGGCAAAGACCACGACCGCGCCATGCGCGGCATAGATGCCGAAATGCGTGTAGAGGAAGATGCCGAGCGTCGGCCCGCCCGTCCAGGCGAACATCGACCACGCCATGCGCAGCGATTCCGCCTGCATGAAGTCGGTCTTGCGGATGTGATCCATGATGTAGAGGTTGAGCGTGATCGACAGCGCGCTCGCCCCCATGACGCGGCAGAGCATGCCGGCGATCTGTCCGGGCAGAGTGTGGGTGACGAAGAAGGCCGAGCCGATCGCCAGCAACATGCAGCCGGCCGTGTAGACCCAGCGTCGCGCGAACCGGCGGATGAGCATCGGCATGAACAGCGTGACCGAAAGGCCCATCAGCGACACGATGGTGTAAAGGATCGAGACGATCCGCTCATTGTGCAGGATCTCGTAGGCCTGGATCGGGATCACGCTAGAGATTGTCGCGCGGGCGAAGGATTCCACCGCATAGAGCGAGGCGAAGGTGCGCGCATCCGCCGGCCGCAGGGCCGGAAGCCAGATCGGATGGCGCACATGGGTGGACATCGGCCCTCCGAAAATGAATCGTTTGTCGAATCTGGCCGGACCAGTCCCTGCCCGGTAGCAGGAAACCGACTCTCACCGGCCGAAAAGCGAAGCCGGTCAAAGGCTTTCCGCCGCTGGCCTAAGGCGGAATTTCATGGCTGCCATCAAACGCATTGATGGCCGGCAGCTTCTGTCGTCCAATCGAACCGTGATAGTCGTTCGGCACCACTGAATCGGATTGCGTGACGATGAACCTTCAAACGACGAGCGAACCCGTTCAGGACGCGCCCAAGCAGGGTCGCATCGTCGCCTTCGACATCCTTCGCGGCATCGCGCTGATTGCGATGGCGAGCTACCATTTCACCTGGGATCTCGAAAACTTCGGCTACACCGCGCCCGGCCTCACCGCTTTCGGCTGGTGGAAGTTTTATGCCCGCTGCATCGCCTCGACCTTCCTGTTCCTGGTCGGCGTAAGCCTGTTTCTCGCCCATGGCCGCCGGATCCGCTGGCCGGGCTTCTGGAGGCGCTTTGCCATGGTCGCCGTGGCGGCGGCAGCAATTTCTGCCGTCACTTATTTCGTCACCCCGGACGGCTTCATCTTCTTCGGCATCCTGCACGAGATCGCGCTGGCCAGCCTGCTCGGCCTCGCCTTTCTCAGGCTGCCGGCACTGCTGACCGCGATCATCGCCGCGGCCGTCATTGCAGCACCCTACTATCTACGGTCGGAGTTTTTCGACCATCCGGCGCTGTGGTGGGTCGGCCTTTCCGCCACCAACCCGCGCTCCAACGACTATGTCCCGTTCTTTCCCTGGTTCGGCCCTGTTCTGCTGGGGATCGCGGCGGTCAAACTTGCTTCAGCGTCAGGCCTGCTTGCCCGGCTGGGAGCGTGGACGCCCGGCCGCTGGTCGAACCCGCTGACCTTCATCGGCCGGCACAGCCTCGCCTTCTACCTCATCCACCAGCCGCTTCTGTTCGGCTCGGTGTGGCTGTTCTCGCAGGTCATGCCTGCCGCCCCTCAGGACAGGGAAGCCGCCTTCCTGCCGGCCTGCCAGGCGCAGTGCGAACAGCAGCGGGACAGCAAGTTCTGTTCAAGCTATTGTAGCTGCATGCTGGACACGCTGAAGGGCGAAGGGTCTCTCGACAAGCTCTATAGCAACGACCAGTCCAGCGTCTGGAAATCGCATCTGGCCGACCTGGCGGAAACCTGCACCGCCGCGACCGAGGACCAGATGGAGGGAGGGCAGCAATGACGGGCATCGCAAAGCCCAGACACGGGATCATTCCCTGGCCGCCGGTGATCTATGTCGCGGCAATTGCGGCGAGCATCGCCCTCGGCATGCTCTACCCGCTGCCCTGGATCGGCGACATCTTCGGCGATCTGATGTTCGGCGTCGGTTGGGTGGCGTTGTTCGGGGTCGCCATGCTGTGGATCACGGCCATCCGCGCCATGTTCAAGGCCAGGACGACGCTCGATCCCAACGCCGAGCCGGACCATCTGGTGACTTCGGGCCCCTTCGGCATCACCCGCAACCCGATGTATCTCGCCAACACGCTGCTGCTGATCGGCGTCGCCTTCGTCACCGGCATCGCCTGGTTCCTGATCTTCGCCTTCCTCGCCGCTTTCGCCACGCAGAAGCTGGCGATCGAGAAGGAAGAAAAGATCCTGACGGCGAAGTTCGGCAAGAAATACCGCGACTACGCAAAAAGGGTGCGGCGCTGGATTTGAGGCCGCGTCAGCAATGAAGGTTGGTTGGTGCAAGCAGGTCGCATCTCAGCGGTCAACAAAAGCGTCCGAAACGTCGTCATTCCAGGGCGGAGCAAGGAGCGAAGCGACGCGCGCAGACCCTAGAATCCATTCCGTTACCTATGGGCGTTGCGGCGGTGCAGAAAGCCTTGTTCTGCACCGTCTTCGCCCTTCGATAGTCACGGAATGGATCCTCGGGTCTTCGCTCCGCTTCGCGTCGCTACGCCCAAGGATGACGAAGTTTGGAGCGCTTCGCCAATCACCAGGGCCCACTATGCCAGGCGCCGTCTACGTATTAACACCCAGCTCGGCCAGCCGCTCCACGCAGGACTCCTCGGCCTGGTCCAGTTCGGCCAGCGTCTCTTCCAGGTCGCGCCGCTTCTGGCGCAGGTCCTCGCGCTTCTCCTCGATACGCTTGATCATCAGCTTGAGCTGGCCGACCTCGCCGGGCGGCTCCTTGTACATCTGGATGATCTCGCGGATCTCGTTGATCGAGAAGCCGAGCCGCTTTCCCCGCATGATTTGACGGATGAGGTGCCGGTCCGACGGCCGGAACAGCCGCGTGCGGCCGCGCCTGACGGGCTGCACCAGCCCTTCGTCCTCGTAAAACCGCAACGTCCGCGTCGACACGTCGAACTCGCGTGTCAGCTCGGTGATCGTATAATATTCCCGCATTCCCGCTCCCAAAGTCCGGACACCTCCGCCTGGAGCGTCGCCCTTCCCGCCGATCAGACCCTTCCATGCCGGAATCGGCACTTAACCCCGGGGCAACCTCGCACGGCATTTACGTAAAAGTCAATTAACGTGGCTTGCTGATTTTAGGGCACGCTAAACCACCACGTCGCCAAACCAAGGAAGGCAAAGAAGCCGACGCAGTCGGTGACAGTCGTGACGAAGACTGCGGAGGCCACCGCCGGATCGATCTTGAAACGGTCGAGCACCAGCGGAATGAGGATCCCGGCAAGTGCTGCCGCGAACATGTTGATGATCATCGCCGCCGCGATGATCCCGCCCAGATTGGCGTCGCGGAACCAGAAACCGGCGACCATGCCGATCAGCACAGCGAACACCACGCCATTGATGAACCCGACACCGAGCTCACGGCGGATGATGCGCGCGGCGTTGTAGATATCGAGGTCCTTGGTCGCCAGCGCCCGCACCGTCACCGTCATGGTCTGCGAGCCGGCATTGCCGCCCATGCCGGCGACGATCGGCATGAGCACGGCAAGCGCCACGATATGCTCGATCGTGCGGTCGAACAGGCCGATGACCGAAGCGGCCAGGAAAGCGGTCAACAGGTTGACCAGCAGCCATGGCACGCGCGAGCGCGAGGTGGCGAGCACCGTGTCCGACAACTCTTCGTCGCCGACGCCGCCCATGCGCAGCAGGTCTTCCTCCGCCTCCTCCTGGATGACGTCGACCACGTCGTCGATAGTGAGCACGCCGACCAGCCGCTCATTCTCGTCGACCACGGCGGCCGAAAGGAGATCGTATTGTTCGAATTCGCGCGCGGCCTCTTCCTGGTCCATCGTGGCCGGAATGGCGTGGCGCGTCTCATGCATAACCTCCTCGACCTTGACCGCCCGCTTGGTGCGCAAGATCTGGTCGAGGTCGATGGCGCCGACCAGCTTGAAGCTCGGATCGATGACGAATATCTGGCTGAAGCGCTCGGGAAGGTCCTTGTCCTCGCGCATGTAGTCGATGGTCTGGCCGATCGTCCAGAAGGGCGGGACGGCGACGAACTCGGTTTGCATACGCCGGCCGGCCGTCTCTTCCGGATAATCCAGCGCGCGCCTGAGCCTGATGCGCTCGGTGAACGGCAGTTGCGACAGGATCTCGTCCTGGTCCTCCTGGTCGAGATCCTCCAGAATGTAGACGGCGTCGTCGGAATCGAGCTCCTGCACCGCCTGCGCGATCTGCTCGTTGGGCAGATTGTCGACGATGTCCATGCGGATCGCTTCGTCGACTTCTGTCAGCGCGGAGAAGTCGAAATCGGAGCCGAGCAACTCGACCAGCGCCCGGCGTTGTTCGGGATGCAGCGCCTCGAGCACGTCGCCCAGTTCCGACTGGTGCAGGTCGTCGACTTCACGCTTGAGCGTGGTCGTGTCACGATCGGCGATCGCCGCGCCGATCTGGGCAAGAAACGCGGCCCGCACGGCGCCATCCTCGCCATAGATGTCGGCGTGCTGCTCCTCGGCGGGCGCGGCGCCGGTCATCTCTCTGTCCTGGCCTTCCACCAGCGCCTCCCGCAACAGGAATCCCGAAAGGGTTCAAAATCAGGTCTAGCGCATGACTCCGAGAACGGGAAACCGCTTTCGGAGAAATCCCAGACCTTTGCGGCAGATAGCACGACGATGAGATTCTTCTTGGGAAGATGTCGCGCTAGAGTCCGGAATAGCCGAGGAAATATCGCGGCGATCTTGCCCTCATAGTCGCTGACTTACGAAAGGTCGCAGCTGTGACAATCCCTCCAGCCGACGCGACAGCGCATGTCGCTGGGGAAAGAGCACCCCTTCACCTTTGAGGCAGAATTGTCATGATGCATGATCCAACCGGATTTGCGCATTGCCAAACGGTCCGAGGACAAACGCTGCCCTTGAACATCAAGTCCGCAAAGACGAACCAGGCAAATACCGAGCGGCGCGTTCGCGTGGTCGTTGCCGAACGCAATCCGCTCGTTGTTTCGGCGCTGCGTGAAATGCTGGAATGCGACGGCCGCTTCGATCTGCTCAGCGCCGTGCACAGCGGCTCACAATTTCTGGAACTGGCCGCCGCCACGAAATTCGATGTCGGCATCATCGGCTGGAAGCTCGCGGACATGGACGGCGCCGACGTGCTCACGGAGGTTCAGAGCCGCCAGCTTGGCGTGCGCATCACGGTCTTCTCCAACGACCACGATATCGGCATTCTGAAGCAGTGCGTGCGCCTCGGCGCGCAGGGCTACTGTTTCCAGTTCGACGATCCGCCGGTGATCTTCGAGACGATCCTGGCGGTCGCGCATGGCCGCATCTGCATCCCCTATATCGACATCAACAAGGTCAACGACACGCCGCTGTCCCGGCTCACCGTGCGCGAACGCGAATTGCTGGCGGTGCTGTCCGACGGCTGGACCAACCTGCAGATCGCAACGCGGACAGGAATTTCCGAGAACACGGTGAAGTACCACCTCAAGAATCTCTACGACAAGCTGGACGTCCGCAACCGCGCCATGGCCGTCGCGCTCTATTCCAGCGAGAAGCGGCGCAACTCGAAATCGCCTTTCGGGTAGGCCGCCCAGGTCGCCAATCGGGTAGGACCATCCCACCCGCAAGGGCCAACAACTTACCCGGCAAGGTGTTGTTGGCGAGCCTCTTCAAAACCAGAATTCCTCCACAATCCAAAACGATCGGAGGAGTTTCGCGCATGGCTGGGTTCACTCATCTCTTCATCCCAGGACCCACCAACATTCCGGAACAAGTCCGGCAGGCCATGAACCTGCCGATGGAGGATATGCGCGCCGGCTCCTTCCCCAACCTGACGCTGCCGCTGTTCGAGGACATCAAGAAGGTCTTCAAGAATGAGACCGGCCGCGTCTTCATCTACCCCTCTTCCGGCACGGGCGCCTGGGAAGCGGCAATGACCAACGTGCTCAGCCCCGGCGACAGGGTGCTGATGTCGCGCTTCGGCCAGTTCTCGCATCTGTGGGTCGACATGGCCGAGCGTCTCGGCTTCGAGGTGGACGTCATCGATTGTGAATGGGGCACCGGCGTCCCGCTCGAGCTCTATGCCGAGAAGCTTCGCGCCGACAAGGCGCACCGCATCAAGGCCGTCTTCTGCACCCAGAACGAGACCGCGACCGGCGTCACCAGCGATGTCGCCGGCTGCCGTGCCGCGCTCGACGCGGTGAACCACCCGGCGCTCCTCTTCGTCGACGGCGTCTCCTCGATCGGCTCGATCGATTTCCGCCAGGAGGAATGGGGCGTCGACTGCGCCGTCAGCGGCTCGCAGAAGGGTTTCATGCTGCCGGCCGGCCTCGGCTTCCTGTCGGTCAGCCAGAAGGCGCTTGCCGCTTCGCGGGTCGCCACGCACCGGCACTGCTACTTCTCCTTCGACGACATGATCCGCACCAACGACGCCGGTTACTTCCCCTATACGCCGGCCACCCAGCTGCTGCGTGGCCTGCGCGCGTCGCTTGACCTGATCGCCGAGGAAGGGCTGGAGAACATCTTCGCCCGTCACCATCGCCTCGCAGAAGGCGTGCGCAAGGCGGTCGACGCCTGGGGCCTGAAGCTCTGCGCCAAGACCCCGCAATGGCACTCCGATACGGTGAGCGCCATCCTGGTGCCGGAAGGCATCGACAGCGCCAACGTCGTCAAGCGCGCCTACAACGCCTACCAGACGTCGCTGGGCGGCGGCCTCAACAAGGTGGCCGGCAAGGTCTTCCGCATCGGCCATCTCGGCTGGCTGAACGAGGTGATGGTGCTGGCCTCGCTGTCGGCCGCCGAAATGACGCTGCTCGACTGCGGCGTGCGCCTGGCGCCAGGCTCGGGCGTGGCGGCGGCGATCGAGCACTTCCGCCGCACGGCCGACATGCCCGTCGCCAAGGCTGCGTGAGGAGCGGGACCATGAGCCACACCATCAACCATCTGAAGAAGCTCAGACTCCAGCGCAGCGAACTGGCCGTGCCCGGCTCCAGCCCGGAGATGATCGACAAGGCGGCGAACAGCGCAGCCGACTTCGTCTTCCTCGACATCGAGGACGCCGTCGCGCCGCCCGACAAGGAACGCGCCCGCAAGAACATCATCCAGGCGCTGAACGACATCGACTGGCGCGCCAAGGGCAAGGCCGTCTCGGTGCGCATCAACGGCCTCGACACCCATTACATGTACCGCGATGTCGTCGACGTCATGGAACAGGCCGGCGACAAGCTGGACACGATCCTGGTGCCGAAGGTTGGCGTTCCGGCGGACCTCTATATGGTCGAGGCGATGGTCAACCAGATCGAGATGGCCAAGGGCTTCAAGACCCGTGTCGGCCTCGAAGCGCTGATCGAGACGGCGCTCGGCATGGCCAATGTCGAGGCGATCGCCGCCACGCCCGGACGGCTGGAGGCGATGCATTTCGGCGTCGCCGACTATGCCGCGAGCAACAAGGCGCGCACCGTCAACATCGGCGGGCTCAACCCCGATTATCCCGGCGATCAATGGCATTTCGCTTTGTCGCGCATGACCGTTGCCTGCCGCGCCTATGGCTTGCGCGCCATCGACGGGCCGTTCGGCGATTTCTCCGATCCGGAAGGCTACAAGGCGGCCGCCCGGCGCGCCGCGGCCCTCGGCATCGAGGGCAAATGGGCAATCCACCCTTCACAAATCGCGCTGGCCAACGACGTGTTCTCGCCGCCGGAAAAGGAAGTCACGCGCGCCCGCCGCATCCTCGAAGTGCTGAAGGAAGCGGAAGCGCTCGGCAAGGGCGCCGCCGCCCTCGACGGCAAGATGATCGACGCCGCGTCGGAGCGCATGGCGCGCAACGTGCTGGTGGTGAACGAGGCGATCGAACGCGCCAGCCAGGCGCACGCCGCCGCGCAGTAGAAAATACCGGGAGGACAGAATGGACATTCACGAATATCAGGCCAAGGAACTGCTCGCCCGTCATGGCGTGCACGTGCCGCGCGGCGGCCTCGCCTACAGCCCCGAGCAGGCGACGTACCGCGCCAGGGAGATCGGCGGCTCGAAATGGGTGCTGAAGGCGCAGGTCCATTCCGGCGCGCGCGGCAAGGCCGGCGGCATCAAGCTCTGCTCGAACGACGAGGAGATCTCCAACGCCGCCGAAGCCATGCTCGGCCGCAAGTTGGTGACGCACCAGACCGGCCCGCGCGGCAAGCTGATCTCGCGCCTCTATCTCGAGGAAGCCGTCGACATCGCGCAGGAGCTCTATCTCGGCTTCGTGCTCGACCGTAAGGAAGAGCGCGTCATGATCGTGGCCTCGGCCGCCGGCGGCATGGAGATCGAGGACATCTCCGAGAAGCAGCCGGATTCGATCATCCGCGCCACCGTCGATCCCGGCGTCGGCATGCAGGGTTTCCAGGCGCGCGAGATTGCCTTCGGCCTCGGGCTTGAGAGCAATCTGATCGGCAAGGCGACCGAAACCATCCTTGGTTGCTACCAGGTGTTCCGCGACTACGACGCCTCGATGCTGGAGATCAATCCGCTAGTGGTGACGCGCGACGGCAGCCTCGTCGCGCTCGACGCCAAAATGTCGTTCGACGAGAACGCGCTGTTCCGCCGCCCGGAAATCTCCGAGTTGCGCGACAAGAGCCAGGAAGATCCGCGCGAGACCTTCGCTAGCGATCGCGGCCTCTCCTATGTCGGCCTGGAAGGTAATATCGGCTGCATCATCAACGGCGCCGGCCTCGCCATGGCGACGATGGACATGATCAAGATCGCCGGCGGCGAGCCGGCGAACTTCCTCGACATCGGCGGCGGCGCCTCGCCGGAACGCGTGGCGAAATCCTTCCGCGCTGTGCTGGGCGACAAGAACGTCGAGACCATCCTGGTCAACATCTTCGCCGGCATCAACCGCTGCGACTGGGTGGCCGAGGGCGTCATCAAGGCGATCCGCGAGGTCGGCGTCGACGTGCCGCTGGTGGTGCGGCTGTCCGGCACCAAGGTGGAGGAAGGACGCAAGATCCTGGCCGACTCCGGCGAGGCGGTGATCGTCGCCGACACGCTGGCCGAAGCCGCCGAAAAGGCCGTCGCGGCCTGGCGCGAAGCCACCAAGAACAAAAAAGCAGCCTGAGGGAGGTCGAGAAATGGCAATCCTGCTCAACCGCAGCACCCGCGTCATCGTCCAGGGTTTCACCGGCAAGATCGGCAGCTTCCACGCCGAGGACATGAAGCGCTACGGCACCAAGCTGGTCGGCGGAGTCACCCCCGGCAAAGGCGGCCAGACGCATCTCGGCCTGCCCATCTTCAACACCGTCAAGGGCGCCGTGCGCGAGACCCGCGCCGAGGCCAGCATCGTCTTCGTGCCGCCGCCCTTCGCCGCCGATTCGATCATGGAAGCGGCCGATGCCGGCATCAAGCTTTGCGTCTGCATCACCGACGGCATCCCCTCGCAGGATATGATGCAGGTGAAGCGCTACATGCGCCGCTACCGCTTCGAGGACCGCATGCGCCTGGTCGGCCCGAACTGCGCCGGCGTCATCACGCCCGGACAGGCGCTGATGGGCATCATGCCGGGCAGCATCTATCTGCCCGGCCGCGTCGGCATCGTCGGTCGCTCCGGCACGCTCGGCTATGAGGCCGCCTCGCAGATGAAGGCGCTGGGCATCGGCGTCTCGACCAGCGTCGGCATCGGCGGCGACCCGATCAACGGCTCGTCCTTCAAGGACATCCTGCAGCTCTTCGAGCGCGACGAGGACACCGACGCGGTGGTGATGATCGGCGAGATCGGCGGCCCGCAGGAAGCCGAAGCCGCGATCTGGGCGCGCGACAATATGCGGAAGCCGCTGATTGCCTATATCGCCGGCCTTTCCGCCCCGAAGGGCCGCCGCATGGGCCATGCCGGCGCCATCATCTCCGCCTTCGGCGAGTCGGCGCAGGAAAAGGTCGAGATCCTCAAGGAAGCCGGCGTCGTCATCGTGCCGACGCCTGCCTCCTTCGGCGAGGTCGTGGCCGATACGCTGGCGCGGACCAAGAAGGCAGCGTGACGGCCGACCGGGCGAAGGCCGCAAAGCTGTGAAGTCTGTTTCGGGCCGGCGCAAGTATCGCGGCGGCCCATCGATCGGCAGGAAATTCGATGAAACCGCGTTTGATTGTCACCCGCAGATGGCCGGCCGCCGTCGAGGCGATCCTCGCCGAGCGCTTCGACACCACGCTCAACGCCAGCGACGAGCCGCTGAGCCCAGCCGCCATGACGTCCGCTTTCGCGGATTATGACGCGATCCTGGCGACGGTCAGCGACCGCTTGCCGGTCGCGGTGTTTCCAGACAGTGCCGCCCGCACCAGGATCATCGCCAATTTCGGCGTCGGCTTCAGCCATATCGATGTCGCGGCGGCCCGCGACCGCGACATCGTCGTGACCAACACGCCCGGCGTGCTGACCGACTGCACCGCCGACCTTGCGCTGAGCCTTATCCTGGCCGTCGCGCGCCGGACCGGTGAAGGCGAACGGCAGCTCAGGGCCGGAGAATGGCGCGGATGGTCGCCGACCCACATGGCCGGCGCGAAAGTGTCGGGCAAGACGCTCGGCATCGTCGGCATGGGGCGCATCGGCAAGGCGACCGCCAGGCGCGCCCATTTCGGCTTCGGCATGAAGATCGTCTTCTTCAATCGCTCGCCGGTCGATGACGCCGAGACGCGCGCCATGGGCGCGGTGCAGATGCCAAATCTGGACGATGTACTTGCTGCATCCGATTTCGTGTCGCTGCACTGTCCGGGCGGCGCGGAGAACCGCCACCTCATCGATGCCCGGCGCCTGCGGCTGATGAAAGCCGGCGCGTTCCTGATCAACACGGCGCGCGGCGACGTCGTCGACCAGGATGCCCTGACCGGCGCGCTGGAACGGCGCGAGATCGCCGGCGCGGGTCTCGATGTCTTTGACGGCGAGCCGGCCGTTCCGGAGGCGCTGAAGCGCTTGGAGAACGTGGTGCTGCTGCCGCATCTCGGCAGCGCGACCGAGGAAACGCGGGTGGCGATGGGCATGAAGGTGGTGGAGAACCTGACCGCCTTCTTCGAAGGTCGCCCGGTCCCCGACCGGGTCGCCTGACAGCCGGCACCGCTCTCCATTCAGGGCGCGGCCGCAATTGCAATCGATGCGGACGAGGAAGCGGCTTTGGAACAGAGCAAGCGCATAAGATTTCGCGAGGACGAGCGCAGCCTGCTGTTGCGCCTGCTGCTTCAGGTGGCAAGCGCGCGCGAGCCCGAGATCGCCGCGGTCCTGAGCGGGCGCAGGTCGCTTGTCTCCCTCGCCCCGGAGCAGCGCATCCCGGCGCTTCAGGCGAGCGGCGTGTGGTTCCAACTGCTGACGATCGCCGACGAGCTGCTTGCCATGCGGGCACGGCGCGAGCTCGAACAGGGCGCGGGCGTCGACGAGGTGCCCGGCTCCTTCGCCAGCGTCATCGCGCAGATGGCGGCGAGCGGCCATTCGGCGGCGGAAGCCCAGGCGGCGCTCGACGCGCTTTGCGTCGGCCCGACCATGACCGCGCATCCGACCGAGGCCAAACGAGTCACGGTGCTGGAGATCCACCGCCGCATCTATCGCAAGCTGACCGAGCTCGACCAACCGCGCTGGGCGCCGCGCGAGCGCGACCTTCTGGTCGCCGACCTGGAAAGCGAGATCGAGCTTCTGTGGATGACCGGCGAGCTGCGGCTGGAGCGCCCGACGGTGGAACGCGAGATCGCCTGGGGCCTGCATTTCTTCCGCGAAGTCATCTTCGAGGCGACGCCGCAACTCTATGGCAAGCTGCAAGGTGCGTTCGAGCGTCACTATCCGGGCGAACCGATCAAAATTTCTTCCTTCATGCGTTATGCCTCGTGGATCGGCGGCGACCGCGACGGCAATCCGAATGTGACGGCCGAAGTCACCGCCCAGGCCATGGCCGAATACCGCGACACCGCCATAGGCTGGTATCTGACGCAGGTGCAGCGGCTGGTGTCGGTGCTCAGCGCCAGCTCGAACGTCATCGACCTGCCGATGAGCTTCAGGCTGGTGCTGCAAACCGCGCTTGAGAAGAGCGGCGAGGCTGAAGAGATCGCAGCGCGTAACCCTGACGAGCCGCTGCGCCAGTTCGCTTCGGCCCTGCTTGCCCGGCTGGTCGCCACCCGGGACGGCGGTAAGGCAGCCTACCCGTCCGCCGAGGCGTTTCGCGCCGATCTGAACGCGCTGTCCTCGGTGCTCGACGCGATCGGCGGGCGTGCGGTGGCCAGGCGTTTCGTCCAGCCGCTGCTCTGGCAGGTCGGCAGCTTCGGTTTCCGCACCGTCTCGCTCGACATCCGGCAGAACTCCACGGTGGTCAACCGGGTGCTGGCCGAACTGTTCGCGCTGACGGATCCTGCCGATCCGGCCATTCCCGGCACGCCGCAATGGTCGGCGCGCATTCGCGCGGGCCTCAGCCAGGGCGAGCGGCTGGAGGTCGACGAAGGGCGGCTCTCGCCGGAGGCAGCGGAGCTGCTCTCGACATTCTCGGTTGTCGCCAGGCAAATCTCGGGCACTGATGCCGACGCGGTCGGCTCCTTCGTGCTCAGCATGACCCGCTCGGCCGACGATCTGCTCGCGGTCTATCTGCTGGCGCAATATTGCGGTCTGTCGACCGCGCCCGGTGGCGGCGGCACGATCAGGCTGCGGATCGTGCCGTTGTTCGAGACCATCGCCGACCTGCAGGCCGCCCCCGCCATCCTGAATGGATTGCTCGGCGTTTCGCTGGTGCGGCGCACGGTGCGCGATTTCGGAGCGCGCCAGGAAATCATGCTTGGCTATTCGGATTCCAACAAGGACGGCGGTTTCCTCGCCTCCAATTGGGAACTAGCAAAAGCGCAAAAGCGCCTCGCCGCCATCGGCCGCAAGCACAACACCCGGGTCAGTTTCTTTCACGGCCGCGGCGGTTCCGTCAGCCGTGGCGGCGCGCCGACCGGTCGGGCGATCGCCGCACAGCCGCAAGGCACGGTCGCCGGAGCCATGCGAGTGACCGAGCAGGGCGAGGTCGTGTCGTCGAAATTCGCCAATCGCGGCACCGGCCTCAACCAGCTCGAGGTTCTCGCCGCCGCCGTGCTGGCGCACGGTGTCCGATCGGCCGGCGATGCCGTGACGAAGGAATCGCCGGAGTTCGATGAAGCGCTGGAAGCGCTGGCCGGCATGTCGCAGGCGTCCTATGCCGGCTTGATGGCCGAGCCGGGCTTCCTCGATTATTTCAACCAGGCAAGCCCGGTCGCCGAACTGGCGCTCTTGAAAATGGGCTCACGCCCAGACCGCCGTTTCGGCGCCAGCGGCATTGCCGACCTGCGCGCGATCCCCTGGGTGTTCGCCTGGAGCCAAAACCGGCACCTGCTGACCGGCTGGTATGGCATCGGCAGCGCGCTCAGCGCCTTCGTTACGGTGCGCGGCGAGGCCGGGCGCGAGCTTCTGGCGCGCATGTTCGAGCACTCGCGCTTCTTCCGCCTGATCGTCGACGAGGCGGAAAAGACGCTCTACCAGTCCGATATGGAGATCGCGCGGCTCTATGCCGGCCTGGTGTCCGACAGCGATGCGGCCAGCAGAATCTATATGCGCATCGCCGCCGAATACGAGCTGACGCGACGCCTGATCGGCGACCTCACCGGCGGCGACCTCTCCGCGCGCTTCCCGATGTTCAAGCGGCGCTTCGACAATCTGCGCCGGCAGATGGACGACATCCACCGGCTGCAGGTCGACCTGCTGCGCGAAGTCCGGGGAAGCACTGGCACGGCGGATCAAAAGCGGGCGACCGACGCCCTGCTGGTGTCGATCAACTGCATCTCGGCTGGCCTGGGATGGACGGGGTAGGCTCGGTTTTTTGCTCAGTGACTGACCGGAAAACTCAAAGCAGCGGCGCGGTCCTCAGGACTTGGCGCCGCTTCTGTTTTGACCCGCAGGATACAGGCGGCGCGGCAACCGCTCGCCGGCTTGCGAGGTCATCCAAGTAACATCTTTGGAGGAGAATGGTGCGGTCGAGAAGACTCGAACTTCCACGGGTTGCCCCACAGCGACCTCAACGCTGCGCGTCTACCAATTCCGCCACGACCGCACGTGGTAGGAGCCGGAACCGTCCGGCCCGGGGCCTGTAGCAAATCGTTTCCGGCGAAACAAGTGCGCTGTGCGGAATATTCGTGAATGCATGTCGCCCAAAGGTGCGCAGCGGTTTTGGGCGAACGACATGCAGCGTGCAAAGCGGCTTGCACAACCCTCCGCAGGTCGGCTTCACGCGGCGGAACTGGACGTTTTGGCCGATTGCCGCCATATGAGAGGAACATCGAGAAAGTTCCATGACAGAACGCAGCCAGATCGCCACGTCGTTCCTGCCACTCCCCGGTTCGGCGCCGGTGGAATGGGTGATCGAACCCGGCCTCACCGCCTATCCGGATGCGCTGGCCTTCATGGAAGCGCGCGCCGAGGCGATCCGCAGCGGCGCGGCGGGCGAGATGGTCTGGCTGGTCGAACACCCGCCGCTTTACACCGCCGGCACCAGCGCCCGCAGCGAGGATCTGATCGATCCCGACCGGTTTCCGGTCTTTGCCGCCGGGCGCGGCGGCGAATACACCTATCACGGCCCCGGCCAGCGCGTGGCCTATGTCATGCTCGACCTGAAGCGCCGGCGCGAGGATGTGCGCGCCTTCGTCGCGGCGCTCGAGCAATGGATCATCGGCACGCTCGCCGCCTTCAATGTGCGCGGCGAGCGGCGCGAGGACCGCGTCGGCGTCTGGGTGGTGCGGCCGGACCGCCCTGCCCTGCCGGGCGGCACGCCGGCCGAGGACAAGATCGCGGCGATCGGCATCCGGCTGCGGCGCTGGGTGAGCTTTCACGGCATCGCCATCAATGTCGAGCCGGAGCTCGGCCATTTCGGCGGCATCGTGCCCTGCGGCGTCTCGGACCATGGCGTGACCAGCCTGGTCGACCTCGGCTTGCCGGTCACCATGGCCGATCTCGACCTGGCGCTGAAATCCGCTTTCGAGGATGTTTTTGGGCCTGCCGCAGCCCCTGCCAGCGAAATGGCCCGCAGGGCAGGCTGATCCCTCGCCGTCACATAAGGTGAGCTGACGCCCACAGCATGCCGTAACCGTGAATGGCAAACACAGCCAGCAGCGCGCCGGCCATGGCCAGCCGGTCGAAGGGCTGGATCGGCTTCAGCTCGTGGCGCGGCTTCACGCCGCTGCCCATGGTGATCAGGCTCAGGATCGAGAACACCGCGCCCGCGATCAGCAGGAAGCTCGGCGAGAAACCGGCCCGCCAGCCGAGCGCCAGAAGCGCCGACAGCAGGAAGAAGGACGCCAGCGCCAGCGCGACCGGCCCGGGGCAGATCTGACGCAGCACCTGGCCGCCATCGAATTTCCACACCGGCACGAGATTGGCGATGTTGAACAGCGACGCGCAGCCGGCGAGCGTGGCCAGCATCACCGCGGCCAGCCGGTGTCCCTCGCTGCCGGCAAAGCCACTGGCGGCGATCAGTACCGGCACCAGGAAGGCCGAGAAGCCGGCGCCCATCAGCGCCACGAAGGCGACCTCGAAGCGGCTGTCATAGGGCCTGCCGCCGATGGCGATGCCGCCAAGCAGCGGAATGAAGATCATCCGCGCCCGGCGATGCCCGGTCAGACGGAAGGCCGCCATGTGACCGAGCTCGTGCAAGGCGACTACGGAAGTCAGGATCGCGGCCAGTGCCAAGCCGCCGAGGTTGAGGCCGAAGAAGGGCCAAAGGATCAAGGCCGAAAGCACGGCAAAGCCGACCTGGCTCACCGGATGCTCGAACCAGCCGCCCTTGCGATACGTGCCGGTTGCCGCCCAGACGTCGAGCTTGCGCAGTTCGCGGCGCATGGCGAAGAAGCGAAAGATCAGGAAGGCGACGCCACGATAGCGGTCGGTCTGCGTGAGCGTCACTCTTGTCGCATCTCCCTCGGAGACGAGTTCCGCGGTCTCGCGATAATTCGCCCAGAACGACGGATCGAGCGCCGTATCCTCGACGACCCGCATCGAGAAGCGGCTGCCGTCCACGACATCCTCGAACCGCGCCTTGCGTTCGATCGGCCGACCGTCCCGGCCCTCCCAGGACAGTTTGATCAGCGCGGTCCCCTCGCCGTCCAGCGGCTCGGCGGAGAGGATTTCGCCGGACCATCCGGCATCGCTGCCGAACGGCCATAGCGCCTGCCAGAGGCGATTGCGGTCGGCCTTGATCACGCGGCTGACCGTCACCGTGCGCAGCCCGAGCGGCACGGTCATCAAAAGAAAGATCAGTCCGAGATTGCCGGCCACGAGGGTGACCGTGACGATGACCGACACTGCCTTCGCTCCCTGTCTTGAAGGAGCAGCCTAGCGGCGGCGCGGCCAAGAAAGACTTAACAACAATGGGCGGGCTCTTGCCCGTCCCGAACGGCGGCGATAGCCGCATTCTCACATGGCGCCGATCCAGATGGCCATGGAAACGAGGAAGGTGCTCATGCAAACCAGCGAGACGACATCCTGAACCAGATCAGACATAACTCTCTCCGTTGTTAGTATGTTCGTAATTTGTTCTAATTTTGTTCGAATGTCAACGACCGCCAAGCAGCACGCCGGGGAAATTCGAGGGGTCCGATTGGGCAGGGTTAAGGAAAGGTTGACGTGAGATGCGGGACCGAGAACTTAAGACACGCGCGACTGTCCGCGCGGCAAGCCTCCTCGGATTTGAAGTCCTCTCGGGCGTTTGCGCTGCCCCTCATCTGGCTGCCGCCACCTTCTCCCCGTGAACGGGGAGAAGGAAGCCTGTCGCCGAGGATTTCGCCAATCGCCAACGTCGCAGGAAGGGAGCCAGCATTGCGGCCAGCCTCTTTCTCCCCGTTTACGGGGAGAAATGCCCGGCAGGGCAATGAGGGGCGGCGCCGACTTCGAAAGCTTTACTCGGTCCGAAGCGACTTCCCGGAAAAGACTACGCCAAGAACCATATGGGGCTGCCGTCCGCAGGCGAGCTTCATCCGAATATCGCCTGGCCTCAGAGCGGTACGACCTTCCCCTCGGCCAGCGTCACCCGCCGGTCCATGCGCCCGGCCAGCTCGTGATTGTGGGTGGCGATCAGCGCCGCCAGGCCCGACTGCCGGACCAGCGCCTCGAGCGCATCGAAGACATAGGACGCCGTCGTCGGATCGAGATTGCCGGTCGGCTCGTCGGCCAGAAGCACCAGCGGCGCATTGGCGACCGCGCGGGCAATGGCGACACGTTGCTGCTCGCCGCCCGAAAGCTCGGCCGGCCGGTGCTGCGCGCGCTTGCCGATCTGCATGTAGTCGAGCAGCTGTGCCGCCCGTTCCGCCGCATCCTTGCGCGAAAGCCCCTTGATCAGCTGCGGCATCATGATGTTCTCGAGCGCCGAGAACTCCGGCAGCAGATGATGGAACTGGTAGACGAAGCCGACATCGTTGCGGCGGATCGCCGTGCGTTCCTCGTCCGACAGCCGGCCGCAGGCACGGCCGGCCAGGATCACGTCGCCGGCGTCGGGCCGCTCCAACAGGCCGGCCGTGTGCAGCAGGGTGGACTTGCCGGTGCCCGACGGCGCCACCAGCGCCACCATCTCGCCACGCCGCAGCGAAAAATCAGCGCCGTTCAAAATAGTGAGCTTGCGCGGCCCCTGGACATAGTGCCGCTCGACGCCCTTCAACTCGATAATGGCCTCGGCCATCATTCGTACCTCAAGGCTTCGACGGGATCGAGCCGGGCCGCTCGCCAGGCCGGAAACACGGTCGCGAGGAACGACAGGGCCAGCGCCATGATCACGACATAGGTCGTCTCGCGCGGGTCCATCTTCGCCGGCAGCTGGCTGAGGAAATAGAGCTCGGGGTTGAACAGGATCCTGCCGGTCATCCAGGAAAAGAACTGGCGGATCGATTCGATGTTGACGCAGATGACGACGCCGAGCAGCACGCCGGCTATCGTGCCGGTGACCCCGATCGCCGCCCCCGTCATCAGGAAGATGCGCAGGATCGCGCCGCGCGAGGCACCCATCGTGCGCAGGATGGCGATATCGTGGCCCTTGTCCTTCACCAGCATGATCAGGCCCGAAATGATGTTGAGCGCTGCCACCAGCACGATCAGCGTCAGGATCATGAACATGACGTTGCGCTCGACCTGCAGCGCCGAGAAGAAGGTCTCGTTGCGCTGGCGCCAGTCGACGATGTCGATCGGCCGTTGCGCCGCCTGCTCGACCAGCGGTTTCAGCGCGTCGACCTTGTCGGGATTGTCGACATAGATCTCGATGGTCTGCGCCCGCCCGTCCATGTTGAAATAAAGCTGCGCTTCCGAAAACGGCATATAGACGATCGAGGCGTCATATTCCGACATGCCGACCTCGAAGATCGCCGCCACCTTGTAGCCCTTCATGCGCGGCGTGGTGCCGAGCGGCGTCACGTCGCCATCGGGCGAGATCAGGGTAATGGTGTCGCCAAGCACGAGGCCGAGATTCTCGGCCATGCGCTTGCCGATCGCCACGCCGTCGCCGGTATCGAAACCGTCGAGCGTGCCCTGCTTGACGTTGCTGGCGACAATCGAAATCTTGCCGAGGTCCTCGCCGCGGATGCCGCGCACCAGGGCGCCGGTGCCGCCGCCGACATTGCCTTGCGCCAGCACCTGGCCGTCGATCAGCGGGATGGCGTATTTGACGCCGGCGACGCCGTTGATGCGGCTCGCCACCTGGGCGTAGTCCTCCAGCGGCGAATCGAGCGGCTGCACGATGAGATGGCCGTTGACGCCGAGGATGCGGGTCAGCAATTCGGCGCGAAACCCGTTCATCACCGCCATGACGACGATCAGCGTCGCGACGCCGAGCATGATGCCGAGAAAGGAGATCGAGGCGATGACGGAGATCACCGTCTCCTTGCGGCGCGAGCGCAGGTAACGCCACGCCACCATGCGTTCGAAGCCGGAAAAGGCGCCCGCCCCTGACCTGGCCGCTGCCGCCGGTTCGCTCATGCGGCGATACCCAGGCGCTTCTTGGCCTCGGCGATCGGCAGCGTCTCGCGCTCGCCCGACTTGCGGTTCTTGATCTCGACCTCGCCGGCGGCGACGCCGCGCGGGCCGACGATCACCTGCCACGGCAGGCCGATCAGGTCGGCGGTGGCGAACTTGCCGCCGGGCCGCTGGTCGGTGTCGTCATAGAGCACATCCTTGCCGGCGGCGTTGAGCGCGGCATAGAGCTCGCCGCAGACACGGTCGCATTCGGCGTCGCCGACCTTCATGTTGATCAGGCCGATATCGAACGGCGCCACGGCTTCCGGCCAGATGATGCCGTTCTCGTCATGGCTCGCCTCGATGATCGCCGCGACCAGCCGCGACGGACCGATGCCATAGGAGCCACCCGAAGCGTAGTGGTCCTTGCCGTCGGGGCCGGTCACCTTGGCGTTCATCGGCTTCGAGTATTTCTCACCGAAATGGAAGATGTGGCCGACCTCGATGCCGCGCGCCGAGAGCCGGTCGCCTTCGGAGACCTTTTCCCAGGCCGCCTCGTCATGCATCTCGTCGGTGGCGGCGTAAGGTGTGGTCCATTTCTTCACGATGTCGCCGATCTCGGCGTCGTTGGCGAAGTCGGTCCCGGCGCCCGGCACGTCGAGCGCCAGATAGGCGCGGTCGCAGAACACCTGGCTCTCGCCGGTCTCGGCCAGGATGATGAACTCGTGGCTGAGGTCGCCGCCGATCGGACCGGTGTCGGCGCGCATCGGTATCGCCTGCAGGCCCATGCGCGTGAACGTCCTCAGATAGGAAACGAACATGCGGTTGTAGGCGGCCCTGGCGCCCTCGAAATCGAGGTCGAAGGAATAGGCGTCCTTCATCAGGAACTCTCTGCTGCGCATGACGCCGAAGCGCGGGCGCACCTCGTCGCGGAATTTCCACTGGATGTGGTAGAGGTTCAGCGGCAGGTCCTTGTAGGACTTGACGTAGGCGCGGAAAATCTCGGTGACCATCTCTTCATTGGTCGGACCGTAGAGCATGTCGCGATCCTGGCGATCCTTGATGCGCAGCATCTCCTTGCCGTAATCGTTGTAACGGCCGCTTTCGCGCCACAGATCGGCCGACTGGATGGTCGGCATCAGGATTTCCAGCGCGCCCGCGCGGTCCTGTTCCTCGCGGATGATCCGGCAGACCTTGTCCAGCACGCGCTTGCCCAATGGCAGCCACGAAAAGCTGCCCTGCCCCTGCTGGCGGATCATGCCGGCGCGCAGCATCAGCCGATGCGAGACGATTTCGGCCTCGCGGGGATTTTCTTTGAGAATGGGCAGGAAATAGCGCGACAAACGCATGGACTGGTCCGTGAATGAAAAATGACGCGCGGGAATCGGCGCGAAAGGGCTGCTTGCCCGGGCTTCATAGCCATTTCATGGCGGAATGGGAACCCGAGTGCCCCAAAGTATCGGGGTCTTCTGCACCTTACCAAAAAGGCGATTTTGGCCGCAAAGTGCCGCAAATGGCTATTTGATCGATTCACAAGCAAGCCTTGCCGCACTATTGTGCAGTGCAGCACGATATTGCCTGTTTCGAGGCAAAATTCTTCGTGACATTTTCACCTGCCTTGGTCTAGTGTGCGCCGATAACCGAGAGGGCGGAGAAAAATCTGCTCTCCTACGCGGTCAAAGTCTTGGGAGGATGCGATCTAGGCGCGGTAACTCGCTGCCGCCGGACACCGGAAACGGATCGGACGCGTTTAAATTGCAAGGCCTCGTGCCTTGCATTTTTTTTGTGCAATCATCTGCTTAGCACTACCGCCTGCCGAACAGCGTCAGCCATATCTGGCGGTTGAAATCGGAAGTCGGCTTCCGATTTCAACCTTGGCGCGCGTAATCCCGCTCAATACTTGCGGAAACTGTATTGTCAGCCTTGATGACTGGCATTCGGACTAAAGTCCGGCATGATCCGCATGATGTCGTCGAAGCTGAAACCCAGCCCCATCGTCAGGCCGTAGAGAATGCCCATGACGATCACCGTCACAATCGTCGCGCGCAGGAAGGCGCGCAGCATATGCGGCCCGCGCGGAGCGCTGGAAACGGTGCCCAGCGTGACATCCTGATCGTCATCCTGGGTGCGCAGGCTGAACGGAAGCACGACGAACAGCGCCAGCCACCAGGTGACGAAGAACAGCGCGCAGAACAGGATCCAGTTCATGCCTGCTCCAGTTCGACCAGCGTGCCGAAGAAATCCTTTGGGTGCAGGAACAACACCGGCTTGCCGTGCGCGCCGGTCTTGGGGTTGCCGTCGCCCAGCACGCGCGCGCCGCTTGCCTTCAGATGGTCGCGGGCAGCCAGGATGTCGTCGACCTCGTAGCAGACATGATGCATGCCGCCCGAAGGGTTCTTCTCGAGGAACGCCGCGATCGGCGAGGCATCTCCCAGCGGCTCCAGCAGCTCGATCTTGGTGTTGCCGACATCGACGAACACCACGGTCACGCCATGCTCCGGCAGCGCCTGCGGCGCGCTCAATCGCGCGCCCAGCTTATCGCGATAGGCGGCCATCGCCGCGGCCAGGTCCGGCACGGCAAGCGCGACATGGTTCAGGCGTCCAAGCATAAAGCGCTCCGCTTTTAGGGGAGTAGGGGAATAGGGCAGTAAGGGAGTAGGGAAAAACAAGAAAACAAGAAACTGCTCGTTCTTCCCTACTGCCTTACTGCCTTACTCCCCTATTCCCTCATTCGTCACCGCGTCACGAACACCGTCACCAGCGGCTTCTTGCCCCAGGCTTCGTTGGCGGCGGCACGCACGGCGCGACGCACCGCTTCCTGCACCAGGTCGAGGTCCTTCCGGCGCTGGCGCGGGATGGAGTCCACCGCCCCGACCGCCGCATCGACCATCAGGTCTTCCAGCGTCTCGCCTTTGGCATCGGCCTCGGCGACGCCGATCGCCACCAGATCGGGGTCGCCGGCAAGCTCGTATTTGTCGTCGAGCACGACATTGACCGCGACATGGCCGGCGAAGGAGAGCTTGCGCCGGTCGCGTATGCCCATCGCCTGGTCGGTGCCGATCAGATTGCCATCCTTGTAGAGCCGGCCGAACGGCACCTGGTCGATGATCGTCGCCGGCCCCGGCCACAGCCGGAGCATGTCGCCGTCGCGCACCTGCGCCACCTGGCCGATGCCCGACATCGACATCAGCGAGCCCTGCGCCACCAGATGCGCCGCCTCGCCATGCACCGGAACGCCGATCTGCGGCCGCACCCATTCATACATCTTGCGCAATTCGCTGCGGCGCGGATGGCCCGAGACATGCACCAGCGCGTCGCCGTCCTCGATGATCTTCATGCCGAGATCGATCAGCCGGTTCTTGATCTCGAGGATTGCCTTTTCGTTGCCGGGAATGGTGCGCGAGGAAAACACCACCGTGTCGCCGGCCGTCAGCGCCACCGACTTCATCTCGTCGCGCGACAGCTTGGCAAGTGCCGCCAGCGGCTCGCCCTGGCTGCCGGTGCAGATGATCACCAGGTTCTCGCGCGGGATATAGCCATAGTCCTCCTCGGCGATGAACTCCGGCAGGCCGTCCATGTAGCCAAGTTCGCCCGCCACATCGATGACGCGCTTCAGCGAGCGGCCGAGCACCAGGCACTGCCGGCCGGCATCGCGCGCCGCACGCGCGATCGAAACGATGCGTCCGACATTGGAGGAGAAGGTGGTGACCGCCACGCGCCCCTTGGCGCTCTCGATGACGCCCTTGAGACCTTCGCCGACCGCCACTTCCGACGGCGACTCCCCTTCCCTCAGCGCATTGGTCGAATCGCAGATCAACGCCAGCACGCCCTTGTCGCCATAGGCGCGGAAACGCGCCTCGTCGGTCTTCGGGCCGATCGTCGGCGCCGGGTCGATCTTCCAATCGCCGGTGTGGATCACGGTGCCGGCGGGCGTGGTGATCGCCAGCGACATCGGCTCGGGGATCGAATGCGCCACCGGGATTGCCTCGATCTCGAACGGCCCGACGGTGAATGTCTCGCCGGCCCGGTAGATCGACGCCGGAATCTTCGGCGCGTTCTGCTCGCCCTGCCGCTTGGCTTCGAGCAGACCGGCGGTGAACGGCGTCATCCAGACCGGCGCTTTGAGCTTCGGCCAGATGTCGAGCAGCGCGCCGTAATGGTCCTCATGCGCGTGGGTGATGACGATGCCGCGCAGACCGTCGAGGTTCTCCTCGATGAAGCGCGTGTCGGGCAGGATGAGATCGACGCCCGGATGCGCCGAATCCGGAAAGGTGACGCCGACATCGACGATGATCCATTCGCGCGCGTCGGCAGGCCCATAACCGTAAAGGGCGAAGTTCATGCCGATCTCGCCGACGCCGCCCAGCGGCGCGAAGACGAGTTCGGCGTTTTCCTTATTCGCCATCAGTTTCTTTCCTTCCTGACCCCTCAGGCCAAGTCAATCGGGCAATTCCGGGAAAAGTGTCTAACGGTTTTCCGTCCGGAATTGCGCAAAAACAAACTATACGCGCGCCGAGGCGACGGCGCCGAAATGCACGTCGCCAGCCGCGATCGTCAGCACCGATCCCTCATCGTCGCGGATCACGAAACGGCAGTCCTCGTCAATGGTCTCGAAGACGCCGCGCACCACATTGCCGTCGATTCTGACGGCAACCTCGCCGCCAAGGCCCGCCGCGCGGGCAAGCCAGCGCTTACGGATGGCATCGAGCCCGCGCCCGTCGTCCCACATCCGGGCATTCTCGCTCCAGGCGTCCGAAAGCGCCAGAAACAGCGTCTCGGCATCGCAATTGGCGCCCAGCGCCTGCAGCGACGTCGCCGGATAAGGCAAATCCTCAGGATACGCCACGACATTGACGCCGATGCCGATGGCAACGGCGAAACGGCCGCCATCGAGCATCGCCGATTCCAGCAGGATGCCGGCAAGCTTGGCGCCCGAAGCCAGCACGTCGTTCGGCCATTTCAGCTCGAAGCGGTTGCGGTCCTGGCTTGCGCCATCCAGTGCGACGGCGATCCGGCCTTTCGGCACGACGGCGTCGAGCGCGTCGGCCAGCGCAAGGCCCGCGACGAAGCCGAGCGTCGCGGCAAGCCGCAACTCGCCGCCGGGGACCAGGAGCAGCGTCGCCGCCAAATTGCCCTCGGGCGTCGCCCAGGCGCGGCCGCGCCGGCCACGCCCGCTTTCCTGCTTCTTCGAGACGACCCAGAGCTTTCCCGGATCGCCCGCGCGCGCATGCTCCAGCGCCAGCGCGTTGGTCGAGCCGACGCTGTCATGCGCCTCGAGCCGGAACCCCTCCGACGCAGCGGTTGGAGCCAGTCGAAACGCCATCCCGTCAGAAGAAGGTCTTCGCCGCGGCTTCGGCATAGCTGCCGATCGGCCCGCCGATCAGCACATAAAACAGCACGAAGGCGCCGCTGACGCCGAGCACCAGGCGCAGCTCGCTCGCCATCGGCACGAAGCCGCCGACCGGTTCGTCGAACCACATGATCTTGATGATGCGCAGATAATAGTAGGCGCCCACCACCGAGGCCAGCACGCCGATGATCGCCAGCGCGTAGAGATGCGCGTTGATGGCAGCGAGGAACACGTACCACTTCCCCCAGAAGCCCGCGAGCGGCGGAATGCCGGCCAGCGAGAACATCAAGATGGTGAGGATGGTGGCCATGATCGGGTTGGTCGAGGCCAGGCCGGAAAGGTCGCTGATCTGCTCGACATTGCCTTCCTTGCGCCGCATGGCCAGGATGAAGGCGAAGGTGCCCAGCGTCATCACCAGATAGATCAGCATGTAGATGGCGACGCCGCGCACGCCCGCCTGGCTGTTGGCGGCAAGGCCGACCAGCGCGTAGCCCATATGGCCGATCGAGGAATAGGCCATCAGGCGCTTGATGTTGGTCTGGCCGATGGCCGCGAAAGCGCCAAGCGCCATCGAGGCGATCGAGATGAAGACCACGATCTGCTGCCAGTCGGCGGCAACCGGCTTGAAGGCGCCCATGGTGACGCGCACGATCAGCGCCATCGCCGCCATCTTCGGGGCCGCCGCCAGGAAGGCGGTGATCGGCGTCGGCGCGCCCTCATAGACGTCCGGCGTCCACATATGGAACGGCACGGCCGAGATCTTGAAGGCGAGGCCCGCAAGCACGAACACCAGGCCGAAGACGAGGCCAAGCTGGCGCTCGCCGCTGCCCAGAGCCGTCGCGATCTCGTGGAAGCCGGTGTTGCCGGTGTAGCCGTAGACGAGGCTGATGCCGTAGAGCAACATGCCCGACGACAGCGCGCCGAGGACGAAATATTTCAGGCCCGCCTCGGTCGAGCGCAGGTTGTCACGGTTGATCGCGGCCAGCACGTAGATCGCCAGCGACTGCAGTTCGAGCCCGAGATAGAGCCCGATCATGCCGTTGGCCGAGATCATCAGCATCATGCCGAGCGTGCAGAGCAGGATAAGCACCGGGAATTCGAACTTGTCGAAATGCTCCTGGCGCGCAAAGCGCATCGACATCACCAGCGACACCGCCGAGCCGATCAGCGCCAGCATCTTCATGAAGGCGCTGAAGGGATCCTGCACGAAGGCGCCGCCATAGGCAGCGCCCTGCCCGCCTGAGAAGGCAAGCCAGAGACCTGCCACCACGAGCACGATCACGGCCAGGCCGGTCACGGTCATGGTGTTGTTGCTGCGCGAATAGGCTCCGATCATCAGGAGCACCAGCGCGCCGACGGCCAGGATCAGTTCCGGCGTCGAGAGCGAAAGACTGGAGAGAAGGTCCGGCGTCATGGTTTATCCCCAGTCAGTTCGCCGCCGCGGTCTGCGCGGAATTGATGGATGCGGTGACGTTGGTGACGAGCGTCTTGACCGATTGGGCCGTCGCGTCGAACACCGGCGCCGGGTAGACACCGAAGAAGATGACCAGCACCACCAGCGGGTAGATGATCGCCTTCTCGCGCGGCGACAGATCCAGCAGGTTTTTCAGGCTGTCCTTGGTCAGCGCGCCGAAGATCACCCGGCGATAGAGCCAGAGCGCGTAGGCAGCCGACAGGATGACACCGGTGGCGGCGAAGAACGCCACCCAGGTGTTGACCTTGAACACGCCGAGCATGGTCAGGAATTCGCCGATGAAGCCGCTGGTGCCTGGCAGGCCGACATTGGCCATGGTGAAGATCATGAACACGGTGGCGTATTTCGGCATGTTGTTGACCAGCCCGCCATAGGCGTCGATCTCGCGCGTGTGCATGCGGTCATAGATGACGCCGACGCACAGGAACAGCGCGCCCGAAACGAGGCCGTGGCTGAGCATCTGGTAGATCGCGCCCTGCACGCCCTCCTGGTTCATCGCGAAGATGCCCATGGTGACGAAGCCCATATGGGCGACCGACGAATAGGCGATCAGCTTCTTCATGTCCTCCTGCATCAGCGCCACCAGCGAGGTGTAGATGATGGCGACGACGGAGAGCGTGAACACCAGCGGCGCGAACATCGCCGACGCTTCCGGGAACATCGGCAGCGAGAAGCGCAGGAAGCCGTACCCGCCCATCTTCAGCAAGATGGCGGCCAGGATCACCGAGCCTGCCGTCGGCGCCTCGACGTGAGCGTCGGGCAGCCAGGTATGCACAGGCCACATCGGCATCTTCACTGCGAAGGAGGCGAAGAAGGCGAGCCACAGCCAGGTCTGCATGTTGGCCGGGAAGTGATGCGTCAAAAGCGTCGGGATGTCGGTGGTGCCCGACTGGAAGAACATCGCCATGATGGCAAGCAGCATCAGCACCGAGCCGGCGAGCGTATAGAGGAAGAACTTGAACGAGGCATAGACGCGCCGCTTGCCGCCCCAGACGCCGATGATGATGAACATCGGGATCAGGCCGGCCTCGAAGAAGACGTAGAAGAGCACGATGTCGAGCGCGCAGAACACGCCGATCATCAGCGTCTCGAGGATCAGGAAGGCGATCATATAGGCCTTGACCCGCTTCTCGATCGCCTCCCAGGAGGCGAGGATGGAAAGCGGCATCAGGAAGGTGGTCAGGATGACGAACAGCATCGAAATGCCGTCGACGCCCATATGGTAGGAGATGCCGGAATCCAGCCAGGCATGCTTCTCGACGAACTGGAAGCCGGCCTGTGAGTTGTCGAAGCCCGTCCAGATGAACAGCGACACCACGAAGGTGAACGCTGTCGTGGCGAAGGCGATCGCGCGGATGTTGCGGCGCGCGTTTTCGCTGTCGTCGCTGATTGGCAGAATGAAGAGCACACCAACCAGCGGCAGGAAGGTGACCAGCGAGAGGATTGGCCAGGCGGTCATCAGAGCATCATCCAGGTGACGAGAGCGGCCACGCCGATGAGCATGGCGAAGGCATAGTGGTAGAGATAGCCGGTCTGCAGCTTGACGACGCGGTTGGTGACGTCGACAACGCGCGCCGAGATGCCATCGGGGCCGAGCCCGTCGATGATGGTGCCGTCACCGGTCTTCCACAGGAACCTGCCAAGGCGCTTGGCCGGCTGCACGAACAAGAAGTCGTAGAGCTCGTCGAAATACCACTTGTTGAGCAGGAAGGCGTAGAGCAGGCGGTGGTTGGCGGCGACGCTGCGAGGCAGTTCCGGCGAGCGGATGTAGAACTTCCAGGCAACCGCAAGCCCGATCACCATGGCCACGAACGGCGCCAGTTCGACCCAGAGCGGTAACTCGTGGATCTCGCGCAGGATGTCGTTGTCGGGGAGCGTGAACAGCGACGCCTTCCAGAATTCGGCATAGCCCTCGCCGATGAAGGCGCCGTGGAAGATGATGCCCGCGAACAGCGCGCCGGCAGCCAGAACGTAAAGCGGCACCAGCATCACCGGCGGCGATTCATGGACATGATGCATCACCTCGTGGCTGGCGCGCGGCTCGCCGTGGAAGGTCATGAAGATCAGCCGCCAGGAGTAGAAGCTGGTGAAGCAGGCGGCGACCACCAGCAGGATGAAGGCGAAGGCCGCGACCGCATTGTGGCTGGCAAACGAGGTCGCGATGATGGCATCCTTGGAGAAGAAGCCGGCGGTGCCGATCACCGTCGCCGGGATGCCGACGCCGGTCAGCGCCAGCGTACCGACGATCATCATCCAGTAGGTCGCGGGGATCAGCTTGCGCAGCCCACCCATCTTGCGCATGTCCTGCTCGTCGGACACGGCATGGATGACCGAGCCGGAGCCGAGGAACAGCAGCGCCTTGAAGAAGGCGTGCGTGAACAGATGGAAGATCGCCGCGCCGTAGGCGCCGACGCCGAGCGCCACGAACATGTAGCCGAGCTGCGAGCAGGTCGAATAGGCGATGACGCGCTTGATGTCGTTCTGGACCAGGCCGACGGTCGCCGCGAAGAAGGCGGTGAAGGCGCCGATGAAGGTGACGACGGTCAGCGCCGTATGCGACAGCTCGAACAGTGGCGACAGCCTCGCCAGCATGAACACGCCGGCGGTCACCATGGTCGCGGCATGGATAAGCGCGGAGACCGGCGTCGGGCCTTCCATGGCGTCCGGCAGCCAGGTGTGCAGCGGCACCTGCGCCGACTTGCCCATGGCGCCCATGAAGAGCAGCAGGCAGACCACGGTCAGCGCCGTCTGCTTGTCGAGCGCATGGCCGAGGAAGGTGAGCACCGCCGCACCCGCCGGCGCGCCTTCGGTCGGCAGGAACGATGCGGCATTGGCGAACACTGTGCCGAGATTGACCGAGCCGAACAGCACGAACACGCCGAAGATGCCGAGCGCGAAGCCGAAGTCGCCGACGCGGTTGACGACGAAAGCCTTGATCGCCGCGGCATTGGCTGACGGCTTCTTGTACCAGAAGCCGATCAGCAGGTAGGAGGCGAGACCGACGCCTTCCCAGCCGAAGAACATCTGGATGAGATTGTCGGCGGTCACCAGCATCAGCATGGCGAAGGTGAACAGCGACAGATAGGCGAAGAAGCGTGGCCGGTTCGGATCGTGATGCATGTAGCCGATCGAATAGATGTGAACCAGCGCCGACACCGTGTTGACGACGACCAGCATCACCACCGTCAGCGTGTCGATCCTCAGCGCCCAGGAGGCGTCGACGCCACCCGACTGGATCCAGCGCAGCACCGGCACCGTGAACACCTCGCCATGGCCGAAGCCGACGGTGAAGAAGGCGATCCACGACAGGATAGCCGCGATCACCAGGAAGCCGGAGGTGATGTATTCGGAAGCCTTGGCGCCGAGCGAATTGCCGAACAGGCCGACAATCAGGAAGCCAAGCAGCGGAAGGAAGACGATAGCCTGATACATGGTGGTTCCCGTCAACCCTTCATCGAGCTCACGTCTTCGACCGCGATCGAGCCGCGGTTGCGGAAGAAGACGACAAGAATGGCAAGACCGATCGCGGCTTCAGCGGCTGCGACCGTCAGCACGAACAGGGCGAAGACCTGTCCGACGAGGTCATGCAGCGCCGCCGAGAAGGCGACGAAGTTGATGTTGACCGCAAGCAGGATGAGCTCGACCGACATCAGGATGACGATGATGTTGCGGCGGTTCAGGAAGATGCCGAACACGCCGAGCGTGAACAGGATCGCGGATACGGTCAGATAATGTGCAATGCCGACGACCATCTCAGATGCCCTCGCCCGATTTGACCTTGCGGATTTCCATGCCCGTCGCCGGGGTGCGGCCGACCTGGGCGGCGATCGACTGCCGCTTGACGCCTTCCTTGTGGCGCAGCGTCAGCACGATGGCGCCGATCATGGCGACGAGCAGCACCAGCCCGGAAATCTGGAAGTAATAGAGGTAGTCCGTATAGAGGATGTCGCCGAGCGCCGCCGTGTTGGAGCGCGTGGCGAGATCCGGCGTCGCCTTGGCGACCGTCGAGGCCAGCTGCGGCGCGAATGTGTAGCCGCCGAGCACGACAATCAGCTCCGCCGCCAGGATCAGCCCAACCAGCGCGCCGATGGGCGCATATTGCAGCGCGCCCTGCTTCATCTCGGCGAAGTCGACGTCGAGCATCATGACGACGAACAGGAACAGCACCATCACCGCGCCGACATAGACGACGAGCAGGATCATCGCCAGGAACTCGGCGCCGGTCAGCATGAACAGGCCGGCGGCGTTGAAGAAGGTGAGGATCAGGAACAGCACGGAATGCACGGGGTTGCGCGACGAAATGACCATGAAGGCCGACGCCACGGCGATAAAGGCGAAGAGGTAGAAAAAGGCCGCCTCTAATCCAGTCAGCATGGGATTCCCCGGGTTACAAATTCCGACTCCGACCCGCCTCCGGTTCGAAACCGCGTGTTCCTTAGACGGACGACGTTGCGCCGTCCACTTTCTTGTTCCTTCTCCCCGTTTACGGGGAGAAGGTGGCCCGAAGGGCCGGATGAGGGGTAACGCCAAGTTTCCAGAAGCTGGCGCCGCCCCTCATCTGCCTGCCGGCATCTTCTCCCCGTAAACGGGGAGAAGCACGCTAATCACCTATACGGCGAGTCCAGCGCGATGTTGCGCGCAAGCTCCCGCTCCCAGCGATCGCCGTTCGCGAGCAGCTTTTCCTTGTTGTAGTAAAGCTCCTCGCGCGTCTCGGTCGCGAATTCGAAATTCGGCCCCTCGACGATGGCGTCGACCGGGCAGGCCTCCTGGCAGAAGCCGCAATAGATGCACTTCACCATGTCGATGTCGTAGCGCACGGTGCGGCGCGTGCCGTCATTGCGGCGCGGACCGGCCTCGATGGTGATGGCCTGCGCCGGGCAGATCGCCTCGCAGAGCTTGCAGGCGATGCAGCGTTCCTCGCCGTTCGGATAACGGCGCAGCGCATGCTCGCCACGGAAGCGCGGGCTGATCGGCCCCTTCTCATGCGGATAGTTGATCGTTTCCTTCGGCGCGAAGAACTGGCGCATCGACAGGAAGAAAGCGCTGACGAAATCCTTCAGCAGCAGCGATTTTGCGGCCTGGGCCAGAGCGGACATCACGCAAACCCCGTGATCTTGAGGAAGGCCGCGGTGGCCACGACCATGAACAGCGAGATCGGCAGGAACACTTTCCAGCCCAGCCGCATCAGCTGGTCGTAGCGGTAGCGCGGCACGAAAGCCTTCACCATCGAGAACATGAAGAACATCAGGCAGATCTTCAGCACGAACCAGATCACTCCTGGTACCCAGGTGAAGGGCGCGAAGTTGAACGGTGGCAGCCAGCCGCCGAGGAACAGGATGGTCGCCAGCGCGCACATCAGGACGACGGCGACATACTCGCCGAGGAAGAAGAGCAGGAACGGCGTCGACGAATATTCGACCATGTGGCCGGCGACGAGTTCCGATTCCGCCTCCACCAGGTCGAAAGGCGGGCGGTTCGTCTCGGCGAGCGCGGAGATGAAGAACACCACGAACATCGGCAGCAGCGACAGCCAGTGCCAGTCGAGGAAGGTGTTGGGCAGGCCGAGCCGGGTGCCCAGACCGTCCTGTTGCGACATGACGATGTCGGAGAGGTTGAGCGAGCCGACGGTGAGCAGCACGGTGACGATGACGAAGCCGATCGAGACTTCGTAGGACACCATCTGCGCGGCCGAGCGCAGCGCGCCGAGGAACGGGTATTTCGAGTTCGACGCCCAGCCGCCCATGATCACGCCGTAGACCTCGAGCGAGGAGATGGCGAAGACATAGAGGATGCCGACGTTGATGTTGGCGATCGCCCATCCCTCATTGACCGGAATGACCGCCCAGGCCGAGATCGCCAGCACCGCCGACACCAGCGGTGCCAGAAGGAACACGCCCTTGTTGGCGCCCGACGGGATCACCGGCTCCTTGAAGACGAATTTCAGAAGGTCGGCAAAGGCCTGCAGCGTTCCCCACGGACCGACGACGTTCGGGCCGCGGCGCAGCTGCACCGCTGCCCAGATCTTGCGGTCGGCATAGAGCAGGTAGGCGACGCCGATCAGGAGCACGACGATCAACACGACCGACTTCAACAGGATCAGCAGCGCCGGCAGCACGTAGAAGGAGAAAAAGGTTTCCATGCTTATTCCGCCGCCTGCTTGAAGCCGCTCTTGGCCAGCGCCGAGCATTCAGCCATCACGGCCGACGCCCGCGCGATCGGGTTGGTCAGATAGAAGTCCTTCACCGAGGAGGCGAAGGTGCCCTTGTTCAGCCGGCCGCCGAGCTTCGCCACCTTGGCGATATCGTCGCCGCTGCCGGCCTGCACCTGGTCGATGCGGGCAAGATGCGGGAATTCTCCATAGAGCTTGGCGCGCAGCTGCACCAGCGAATCGAAGGGCAGCTTCTTGCCGAGCACGTCCGACACCGCCCGCAGGATCGCCCAGTCCTCGCGCGCCTCGCCAGGGGCGAAGCCGGCGCGGTTGGTCTGCTGCACGCGGCCTTCGGTGTTGACATAGGTGCCGGACTTTTCGGTGTAGGCGGCGCCTGGCAGGATGACGTTGGCGCGATGCGCCCCGGCATCGCCATGCGTGCCGATATAGACGACGAAGGCGCCTCCGGTCGCAGCCATGTCGATCTCGTCGGCGCCGAGCAGGAAGAGCACATCGGTGTCGCCCAGCATGCCGGCGACATCCTTGCCGCCCTCGCCCGGCACGAAGCCGACATCGAGGCCGCCGACTCTCGCCGCTGCGTTATGCAGCACCGCGAAGCCGTTCCAGTCGGCGCTGACCGCGTTGACGGCCACCGCGAGCTTTGCCGCCTGACCGAGCACCGCGGCGCCATCGGCGCGCGCCAGGGCGCCCTGGCCGACGATGATCAGCGGATGCGTGGCCTTGCTCAGCACCTCGAAGAACTTGCCGGTGCCGTCGGCAAGACCCTTCAGGGATTCAGGGCCGGCGCCGATCAACTCATAGTCGTAGCGGGTGTCGCCGATCTCGCCGATGACGCCGACCGGCAGGTTGCCGACACGCCAGCGCTTGCGGATACGGGCATTGAGCACCGAGGCCTCGAAGCGTGGATTGGCGCCGATGATCAGCACCGCGTCGGCCTGCTCGATGCCTTCGATGGTCGGGTTGAAGATGTAGCTGGCGCGGCCGAGCGACGGATCGAGCGCGGCGCCATCCTGGCGGCAATCGACGTTCTTCGAGCCGAGAGCATTCATCAGAAGCTTGAGCGCATAGATTTCCTCGACAGCCGCGAGATCGCCGGCGATCGCGCCGATCCGCTCGGGCGCGGTCTTGCCGACCTCGTCCTTGACGGCGGCGAAGGCCTCCGCCCAGCTTGCCGGCACCAGCTTGCCGTTCTTGCGCACATAAGGCCGGTCGAGACGCTGCGTGCGCAGGCCGTCCCAGATGAAGCGGGTCTTGTCGGAGATCCACTCCTCGTTCACCTGTTCGTTGACGCGCGGCAGGATGCGCATCACTTCGCGACCTCTGCTATCGACGCGGATCGCCGAGCCGACGGCGTCCATGACGTCGATCGATTCCGTCTTGGTCAGTTCCCACGGCCGCGCCTGGAAGGCGAACGGCTTGGAGGTCAGCGCGCCGACCGGGCAAAGGTCTATGACATTGCCCTGCAGCTCGGAGGTCATCGCCTGTTCGAGATAGGTGGTGATTTCGGCATCCTCGCCGCGGCCGATCAGGCCGAGTTCGGAAATGCCGGCGACTTCGGTGGTGAAGCGGACGCAGCGCGTGCAATGGATGCAGCGGTTCATCACCGTCTTGACCAGCGGGCCGATATACTTGTCTTCGACGGCGCGCTTGTTCTCGTGATAGCGCGAGGAATCGACGCCGAAGGCCATCGCCTGGTCCTGCAGGTCGCACTCGCCGCCCTGGTCGCAGATCGGGCAATCCAGCGGGTGGTTGATCAGCAGGAACTCCATCACGCCTTCGCGGGCCTTCTTTACCATCGGCGTGTTGGTGAAGATTTCCGGCGGCTCGCCATTCGGGCCGGGGCGCAGGTCGCGCACGCCCATGGCGCAGGACGCCTGCGGCTTGGGCGGGCCGCCCTTCACCTCGATCAGGCACATGCGGCAATTACCGGCGATGGACAGGCGCTCGTGGAAGCAGAAGCGCGGCACTTCCGCGCCGGCGTCCTCGGCCGCCTGCAGCAGCGTGTAATGGTCGGGTACCGTGATCTCTTTCCCGTCGACCTTGAGCTTTGCCATTCGCCTCAAACCCTCGCGGATATCCCGCAATCTCTATCTTCCGGGCGCGGCTTGCGCCGCGCCCGGTATTTCAATTCACTTCGCGGCGAGCGCCGCCGCCTGCGCGGTCCAGTCATCGCGGCCGATGCGGCCGGCGAGCGACAGATAATCTTCTACCCAGGCGATCTCTTGCGACGTCCAGGCCGCGATCTGGCCATAGGTCCAGATGCCGAGGCCGTTGAGCACTTTCTCCAGCTTCGGTCCGATACCGGAAATCGCTTTCAGGTCCGACGGCGTCGCCGGCTTGTCGACGGCCTTCGGCTGGCGGAAATCTTCCGGCATCAACGCCGATGCGGCCGGCTCTTCGACGGCGTCGGCGCCGATCGCCTTCTCGGTCGCGGTCGCGGCAATGTCGGTGACGTCGCGGGCAAAGGTCTGCGCCTTGGCGATCAGCGTCTCGGTCGCCTTGCGCGCCTTGGACGCGTTGGCCGCCGCTTCGTTCTGCGCCTCGAGGTCGTCGAGGAACGGCTGGAACATGCGCTGCGAGGCTTCCAGCGCGCCGGTGAACGCTCCCATCCACATG
This sequence comes from Mesorhizobium sp. GbtcB19, assembly GCF_019091085.1. Taxonomy (GTDB): domain Bacteria; phylum Pseudomonadota; class Alphaproteobacteria; order Rhizobiales; family Rhizobiaceae; genus Mesorhizobium. The sequence continues at coordinate 486,568 of NZ_JAGXJY010000001.1, forward strand.
CCGACGGCATGGTTGGCAAGACCGATGCCGAGCGCCGACATCGCGGCGGCGCCCGCGACCGGATGCGCCAGAAGGTTGACGGCGCTGGCCATCTCCTTCGGCATCATCTTGGTCAGGTCCTGGTTCATTTTTTCGAGTTGGTCCAAATCAGGTATGAACGGATAGGGTATCGAATACGGCGCCATAGAGATCTCCTGGTCGTTTCTTCGTATGCCCCGCCCCTGCTTTCAGTCTTGGGCTTTCGCCCATATTCCAAAATTCTATTCCGCTGCGACCATTACCGGCTCGACCCGGTGGGCGTTGCGCGAAAACTCGTCGATGCGGCGTTCCACCTCGCCGCGGAAATGCCGCATGAGCCCCTGGATCGGCCAGGCCGCCGCGTCGCCCAGCGCGCAGATCGTGTGCCCCTCGACCTGCTTGGTGACGTCGAGCAACATGTCGATCTCGCGCTTCTGCGCCTCGCCGCGCACCAGCCGCTCCATCACCCGCCACATCCAGCCGGTGCCTTCGCGGCACGGCGTGCACTGGCCGCAGCTCTCATGCTTGTAGAAGTAGGAAAGCCTGGCGATCGCCTTCACGATATCCGTCGACTTGTCCATGACGATGACAGCCGCGGTGCCGAGGCCGGATTTCAGGTCGCGCAGCGCATCGAAATCCATCGGCGCGTCCATGATCTGCTCGGCCGGCACCAGCGGCACCGAAGCGCCGCCCGGGATGACCGCAAGCAGATTGTCCCAGCCGCCGCGGATACCGCCGCAATGCGTCTCGATCAGCTCGCGGAACGGGATCGACATCGCCTCTTCGAAGGTGCACGGGTTGTTGACGTGGCCGGAGACGCAGAACAGCTTGGTGCCGGCATTGTTCGGCCGGCCGAAGGACGAGAACCAGGCCGCGCCGCGACGCAGGATGGTCGGCGCCACGGCGATGGATTCGACATTATTCACGGTTGTCGGGCAACCGTACAAGCCGACATTGGCCGGGAATGGCGGCTTCAGCCGCGGCTGGCCCTTCTTGCCTTCCAGGCTTTCGAGCAGCGCCGTCTCCTCGCCGCAGATATAGGCGCCGGCGCCGTGATGCATGTAGACGTCGAAGTCGTAGCCGGACGTGTTGTTCTTGCCGATCAGCTTGGCCGCATAGGCCTCGTCGATGGCGCGCTGCAGCGCCTCGCGCTCGCGGATGAATTCGCCGCGCACATAGATGTATGCGGCGATCGCGCCCATGGCGAAGCCGGCGACCAGCGCCCCCTCGACCAGCGTGTGCGGGTCGTTGCGCAGGATATCGCGGTCCTTGCAGGTGCCGGGCTCGGATTCGTCGGCGTTGATGACCAGATAGCTCGGCCGGCCGTCGCTCTGCTTGGGCATGAACGACCATTTGAGCCCGGTCGGGAAGCCGGCGCCGCCGCGGCCGCGCAACCCGCTGGCCTTCATCTCGTTGACGATCCAGTCGCGCCCCTTGGCGATCAGGCCGGGCGTATCGTCCCAGATGCCGCGCGACTGCGCGCCAGCCAGCGACGTGTCGAAGAGGCCATAGATGTTGGTGAAGATGCGGTCTTTGTCCTGAAGCATTTGTCGTCCCTCAGACCGGCTTCTTGCCGAAGACGCGGATGTATTCTTCGACGCCGCCCTTGGCGAGCGCCTTGGCCTGCTTCACCCAGTCGTCACGATCGATGCGGCCGTGGAAGGAGAGATAGCCGTCGACCCATTCGCGCTCGGCCTTCTTCCAGGCGGCGACCTGCGCGAAGGTATAGATGCCCAGCGTATGCAAGGTTGCTTCAATCTTCGGCCCGACGCCGGAGATCAGCTTGAGGTCGTCGACCGTCGCCGGGCGCTCGATGCCGGCGGGCCGGTTCTTGTCCTCGAGCGAGGGCTTCGCCGTCTTGGCGACAGGCTGCTTGGTTTCCGGCGCCTTGAAAGCGCTGGCTGGCTCGGCCTTGGTCTTCGGCCCGCTGCGCGGCTTGGAAACGGCCTCGACTTCCGGATCGGCCTGGTTCGCGTTGGCGGCCGAATGGCGCGGCGCCTTGACGCTGGCGCCGTTCTCGGTGGCCGGGGCGACTTTGACCGGCGACGGGGTGTTAAGCGCCGGGTTGGTTTCAACCGCATGGGTCTTCGGCTTGCCGGATTTGGACGGCGCAACCGGACCGGAAGCCGGCGGCGCGGCGGGCGCCGGAGCCGCGGGCGCGGCCGGAGCAGGTGCCGCCTGCGAAACGACGTTGGCGGCGGCCGCAGCCGGCGCCGCCGCTGCAGCATCCTTGGCCGCCTTCGCGGCAGCCTTGGCTTCCTTGTCGCGCGTCGACTTCAGGATCGCCTTCTCGCTGGTCAGCGTCTTCAAGCCACCGGCCGGCTCGGAGCCATGGCGGCCGTTCTGCGGGCCGGGTTTCACCTCGGCGCCTTTGCCGGCGTCGTAGAGATCGATGATCTCGGCCAGCCGTTCCGGCGTCAGGTCTTCAAAAGTGTCCTTGAAGATCATGACCATCGGCGCGTTGACGCAGGCGCCGAGGCATTCGACCTCCTCCCACGACAGCGTGCCCTTGTCGTTGGTGTGGAACTGGTCGTGATGGATTTTTGACCGGCAGACATCCATCAATGCTTCCGAGCCGCGCAGCATGCAGGGCGTGGTGCCGCAGACCTGGATATGCGCGCGCGTGCCGACCGGATTGAGCTGATACTGCGTGTAGAAGGTCGCGACCTCGAGGCCGCGGATACGCGGCATGCCGAGCATGTCGGAGATCGTCTCGATCGCCGCCTTGGTGACCCAGCCCTCCTGCTCCTGCGCGATCATCAGCAACGGGATGATGGCCGACTGTTCGCGTCCCTTCGGGTATTTGGCGATCCACTGCTGAACCGCAGCCTCATTGGCCTTGTTGAAGGCGAAGGAAGCTGGCTGGACGCTGGCATCTGCGAGACGGCGGACTGACATTTAGCGATCGACCTCACCAAACACGATATCGAGCGAACCCAGCACGGCGGTGACGTCGGCCAGCATGTGGCCCCGGCACAGGAAATCCATGGCTTGCAGATGCGCGAAACCGGGCGCGCGCAGCTTGCAGCGATAGGGCTTGTTGGTGCCGTCGGAGACGAGATAGACGCCGAACTCGCCCTTGGGCGCCTCGACGGCCGCATAGACCTCGCCGGCCGGCACGCGGTAGCCTTCGGTATAGAGCTTGAAGTGATGGATGAGCGCTTCCATCGAGCGCTTCATCGCCTGGCGCTTCGGCGGCACGACCTTTCCGTCGAGGTTCGATACAGGGCCGGCGCCTTCCTTGCCGAGCAGAAGATCGACGCACTGGCGCATGATCTTGGCCGACTGGCGCATCTCTTCCATGCGCACCAGGTAGCGGTCGTAGCAGTCGCCGTTCTTGCCGATCGGGATGTCGAAATCCATCTCGGAATAGCATTCATATGGCTGCGATTTGCGCAGGTCCCAGGCCGCACCCGAGCCGCGCACCATCACGCCCGAAAAACCCCAGGCCCAGGCATCGGCCAGCGATACCGTACCGATGTCGACATTGCGCTGCTTGAAGATGCGGTTGCCGGTGAGCAGAGCGTCCAGATCATCGATCGACTTCAGGAACGGATCGATCCATTTGCCGATGTCCTCGACCAGCTTCTGCGGCAGGTCCTGGTGCACGCCGCCCGGCCGGAAATAGGCCGCATGCATGCGCGAGCCCGAGGCGCGCTCATAGAACACCATCAGCTTTTCGCGCTCGACGAAGCCCCACAGCGGCGGCGTCAGCGCGCCGACGTCCATCGCCTGCGTCGTCACATTCAGGATGTGCGACATGATGCGGCCCATCTCGGAATAGAGCACGCGGATCAGCTGGCCGCGCTTCGGCACCTCGATGCCGAGCAGGCGCTCGGCGGCCAAAGCAAAGGCATGCTCCTGATTCATCGGCGCGCAATAGTCGAGCCGGTCGAGATAGGGCACGGCCTGCAGATAGGTCTTGGCCTCGATCAGCTTCTCGGTGCCGCGGTGAAGCAGCCCGATATGCGGATCGACCCGGTCGACAACTTCGCCGTCGAGCTCAAGAACCAACCTCAAAACACCGTGCGCTGCAGGGTGTTGAGGCCCAAAGTTAATGTTGAAATTACGGACGGAGGTTTCAGCCATCGTGGCGCCTCAGTTTGCCTTCGCTTTCTCATCGCCCGGCAACACGTAGTCCGTGCCTTCCCAGGGCGAGAGAAAATCGAAATTGCGGAATTCCTGCTTGAGCTCGACCGGCTCGTAGATGACCCGCTTGGCCTCGTCGTCGTAACGAACCTCGACGAAGCCGGTCAGCGGGAAATCCTTGCGCAGCGGATGCCCCTCGAAACCATAGTCCGTCAGAAGGCGACGCAGGTCAGGATGGCCGGAGAAGAGCACACCGTAGAGGTCATAGGTCTCGCGTTCATACCAATCAGCGCCCGGATAAACACTTGTCAACGAGGGAACCAGCGTCTCCTCGTCGGCCTGGACCTTGAGGCGGATGCGGACATTCTGCTTCGGCGACAGAAGGTGATAGACGACATCGAAGCGCCTGGCGCGCGAAGGATAGTCGGCTCCGGAAATGTCGATGATCGAGATGAACTGGCAGCGCGCATCGTCGCGCAGGAAGGTCGCCACCTCGACCAGGTTGCCCGGCTCGACGGGAACCGTCAGCTCGCCATAGGCGAGCACGGCTTCGCCGATGCGGCCGGAGAGCTTCTCGCCGAGATAGGTGGAGAGTTCGTTCAACGCCTGGGTCATCGGCTCACCGTTCGATCGTGCCGGTGCGGCGGATCTTCTTCTGCAGAAGGAGAATGCCGTAGAGCAGCGCTTCGGCGCTCGGCGGGCAGCCGGGCACGTAAATGTCGACCGGCACGACGCGGTCGCAGCCGCGCACCACCGAATAGGAATAGTGGTAGTAGCCGCCGCCATTGGCGCAGGAACCCATCGAGATGACGTAGCGCGGCTCAGGCATCTGGTCGTAGACCTTGCGCAGCGCCGGGGCCATCTTGTTGGTCAGCGTGCCGGCGACGATCATGATGTCGGACTGGCGCGGCGACGCGCGCGGCGCGACGCCGAAGCGCTCCGAGTCATAGCGCGGCATCGAGGTGTGGATCATCTCGACCGCGCAGCAGGCGAGGCCGAAGGTCATGAACATCAGCGAGCCGCTGCGCGCCCAGGTGATCAGCGCTTCGGTCGAGGTGACAAGAAAACCCTTGTCGGCCAGTTCATTGTTGATTTCGAGGAAGAAGGGATCGTCCTCCCCCACCGGCCTGCCGGTATTGGGGTCGATGATGCCTTTGGGCTTCGGCGCGACGAGGGTGCCTGAACTGTCGTTCAATCCCATTCCAGCGCTCCTTTTTTCCATTCATAGGCAAAGCCGATGGTCAGCACCGCCAGGAACACCATCATCGACCAGAAGCCGAGCATGCCGAGCTTGGAGAAAGACACCGCCCACGGGAACAGGAAGGCGACCTCGAGATCGAAGATGATGAACAGGATCGACACCAGGTAGAAGCGGATGTCGAATTTCATGCGGGCGTCGTCGAACGAGTTGAACCCGCATTCATAGGCGGAAAGCTTTTCCGGATCGGGATTGCGATAGGCCACCAGGAAGGGGGCGATGATAAGCGCCAAGCCAACGACCATCGCCACGGCGATGAACAGGACGATGGGCAGATATGAACTCAGGAGTGCGCTCATGCGGCGGCTTTCCTTCGGCGGGGCAGTTCACTTTGATTACAGCAACGAACTCTAATGCGGAAGCGTGACAGTTTAACCGCTGAACCGTTTTAAGAGGCCCATGCTGCAACGCGGCGAGGGTTAGCGCAGCGGTTTCGGTGACGCAAGTCAAACCTTGTTCAAATCGCGGCCCTGGATGCCATATCGGATGAAACTGGTCCGATCCGCTCCTGTTTGATTTCCTTCATTTTTTACTCCACTTTTTTTCTCCTGACACATCTCCCGCCATTTGCCTGCTAGCATCGCTGGAATCACCGGCTGAAAATCCGGCAAACGGTCAGGCAAGGGCGCCTCGATGAAGGATAAGATTTCGCTGGCCACGGCGAGGCGCATCGCGCTTGGAGCACAGGGGTTTAACGACCCTCGGCCCGGTGGCGTTCCGGATCGCCGGCACCTTGCCCGTGTGCTTTCGCGAACAGGCCTCTTGCAGATCGATTCCGTCAGCGCGGTGGTACGCGCGCATTACATGCCGCTCTATTCGCGCCTCGGCCCCTACCCCCTGGCGCTGCTCGACAACGCCGCGGTCACCCGCAAGCGCGCCGTCTTTGAATATTGGGCGCATGAGGCCTCATTCCTGCCCGTCGAGACCTACCCTTTGATGCGCTGGCGCATGCAGCGCGCCGAGCAGGGCGACGAGATGTATCTCGGCCTGGCGAAATGGGGCCGTGAGCGCAAGGCGATGATCGACGAGATCTATAAGGAGGTTGCTGAACGCGGGCCGATCGCCGCGTCCGACATCGAGGGGCACAAGGGCAATGGCGGCTGGTGGGGCTGGAGCGAGGCCAAGCACGCCTTCGAATGGCTGTTCTGGGCCGGACGCATCACCACGGCCTACCGCCGCGGCTTCGAACGCTATTACGATCTACCGGGGCGCGTTTTGCCGCAGGCCGTGCTCGACCTGCCCGTGCCGTCGGTTGAGGACGCGCACCGCGAATTGCTGCGCATTTCCGCCCGCTCCCACGGCGTCGCCACCTACGGCGACCTGCGCGACTATTTTCGTCTGGCGCCGGGCGACACGAAGGACCGCATCGAGGAACTGGTCGAAACCGGCGAACTGCTGCCGGTGAGCGTCGCAGGCTGGGACAAGACCGCCTATTTGCACAAGGACGCCCGCTTTCCGCGCAAGATCGAGGCGCGCGCCCTGCTCGCGCCGTTCGATCCTGTCGTTTTCGAGCGGACGCGGACGGAAAAGCTCTTCGACTTCCGCTACCGCATCGAAATCTACACGCCCGCCGAAAAGCGCCAGTACGGCTATTATGTGCTGCCCTTCCTGCTCGGCGACCGCCTCGTCGCTCGCGTCGACCTCCGCGCCGACCGGCCGGCCAGCGTCTTGCGCGTCCACGCCGCCTATGCCGAGGCCGGCGCGCCACCGGAGACAGCAGCCCAGCTCTACGAAGAGCTGAAGCAGATGCAGGGCTGGCTCGGCCTGGAGCGCATCGAGGTGACGCCCGCCGGCGATCTCGGACCGGCGCTGGCCGACATCGCGGTGTCGTAGCCGCGCGTTGACAGGCGCCTAGTGGTAGGCCTAAATCCTGACCCAGACGGTCTTCTCCCGGCAAAGGGAGGAGCCAAGAGGGAATGCGGTGCGGGAAAGATTCCCAAATCCGCGGCTGTCCCCGCAACTGTAAGCGACGAGCCTTGGCCGAAAACCACTGGGATATCCCCGGGAAGGCGGCATTCGAGGCGACGACCCGCGAGCCAGGAGACCTGCCGTCTGAGACTTTAAGTATCCGAATGCCCGGCGGGTTTTCCGGGCAAGGAGCCTGTTTTGGATCGTAACGGCAGTTTCCCGGCAAATAATGCGGACATTTCGTCCGAGCCCGACGCGCTGGCCGGCGTCACCGTCATCGTCTGCTCGTCCTGCCGTGACGAAACCGGCTCTGATGGGCATCCGCGCGCCGGCGCGCTGCTCGCCGAAGACACGCGCCGGGCTGCTTCCGGCGAAAAGATCAACATCCGCACCGTCGAATGCCTCGGCAATTGCAAGCGCCGCCTGAGCGCGGCACTGCTGCGCGATGGCTGCTGGAGCTACGTCTTCGGTGACCTGAATGCCACCAGCGGCGCCGACCTTGTCACCGGCGCGAAGCTCTTCGCCACCTCGACCGATGGCCTCATCCCCTGGCGCGGCCGGCCCGATTCCCTCAAGCGCGGCCTCGTTGCCCGCATCCCTCCCCTCGACATGCTGAAGGACTGACCATGAACGCCTCCGTTTCCCGCGTGCCCTGCACTGTCGTCACCGGCTTCCTCGGCGCCGGCAAGACGACGCTGATCCGCAACCTGCTTGAAAACGCCAAGGGCAAGCGGCTGGCGATCATCGTCAACGAGTTCGGCGATGTCGGCATCGACGGCGAAATCCTGAAAGGCTGCGGCGTCGACACCTGCCCTGAGGAAAACATCGTCGAGCTCGCCAATGGTTGCATCTGCTGCACCGTCGCCGACGACTTCGTGCCGGCGCTCGACCAGATCCTGTCACGCACGCCGAAAGTCGACCACATCCTAATCGAAACCTCCGGCCTCGCTTTGCCGAAGCCATTGGTCCAGGCCTTCCAGTGGCCGACGGTGAAGAGCCGCGTTACTGTCGACGGCGTCGTCGCCGTGGTCGACGGCCCGGCCCTGGCCGAAGGCCGGGTCGCCTCCGACATGGATGCGCTCCAGGCGCAGCGAGCCGCGGACGACTCGCTCGACCATGACGATCCGGTTGAAGAAGTCTTCGAGGACCAGATCGCCTGCGCCGACCTGATCATCCTGTCGAAGAGCGATCTGATGGACGCGGCGGGCTCGCAACGCGCCAACGCCGTCATCGGCGAACACGTCGCGCGCGCCGTGAAAGTCGTGCCGACCGCGCAGGGCAAGGTCGATCCTTCGGTGCTGCTCGGCCTCGGCCTTGCCGTCGAGGACGACATCGAGAACCGCAAGACCCATCACGACGACGAGCTCGACCACGAGCATGACGATTTCGATTCCTTCGTCATCGACATCCCGTCCGTCGCCAACCCGGATGAGCTGGCAAAGCGCGTCGCCCTTGCCGCCGAGCAGGAGAACGTGCTGCGCGTCAAAGGCTTCGTCGAGGTCGGCGGCAAGCCGATGCGGCTCCTGCTCCAGGCCGTCGGCCCGCGCGTCAATCACTACTACGATCGCGCCTGGACGGCCGGGGACGACCGCCGCTCGCGGCTCGTCGTCATCGGCCTCAAGGGGCTGAACCGCCCGGCGATCGAGCGTATCCTCGCCGGCTGAGGCCAACACGAAAGGCCCAACACGAAACGCGATGCATATCCTCGCCACGACATCCGCTTCGCTCGACGATCTCGCCGAGCCGATCGATCTCAGGCAGACGCCTGCGGATGTCGTGGCTCTGTCCTTCACCGACAGCGATCTCGCCGGCCTGGCCGCCGCCTGGAAAGCCGATGCCGCGCGGCTGCCCTCGATGCGGCTTGCGGCGCTGCGTGACCTTCGCCATCCGATGTCGGTGGACTTGTGGATCGACAGCGTCGCCCGCCACGCCAAGGTCGTTCTCGTGCGCATCCTCGGCGGCTATGACTGGTGGCGCTACGGCTGCGACCAGCTTGCCGCGGTGGCGCGCGAGCGCGGCATCAGGCTGGCGCTGTTGCCGGGCGAAAGCCATGACGAGGATTTGCGGCTGATCGAAGCCTCGACCTTACCGCGCAAGGAGCTGGACGCGCTGCTCAGCTATTTCCGCGAAGGCGGTCCGGCCAATATGGCGGCGCTGGTGAAGAGACTGGCAAGACTTGCCGGGTCGGACGCGGCGGCTGCCGAGCCGGTCGGTGTGCCGAAGGCTGGGTATTACGAGCCTGGGCTGGGGGTTGTAGAAAAGCCTAGCTTATCGAACGTTGGCGATCCTTCGCCCCCCTCTCTGTCCTGCCGGACATCTCCCCCTCAAGGGGGGAGATCAGCCGTCGCCGGGCCTGGCGCCTTTTCTTCATCTGCCGAAAAAGAGCCATCTGCAACATCCGCGATTGGCGAAACCATCGACGACAGTTCAATCTCCCCCCTTGAGGGGGAGATGTCCGGCAGGACAGAGAGGGGGGCGACGAAACTCGACGCCGACAATCTCGGCACCCCCGTCGTTCCAATCCTCTTCTACCGCTCGATGTTGCTGGCCGCCGACGTCGCGCCGGTTGACGCGCTGGTCGACGCATTGCGCTCGCAAGGCCTGGCGCCGGCACCGATCTTCGTCTCCAGCCTCAAGGACCCGGTGTCCTTGGCCTTCGTCGAAGCCGCCCTCGCCGCACTGAACCCCGCCGCCATCGTCACCGCCACCGCTTTCGCCTCCGGCGCCGAGCCAGGCGCCGAAACCCTGTTCGACCGCGCCGGCGTGCCGGTGTTCCAGGTCATCGTCGCCACGACACGCCGCGAAGTCTGGGAGAAGAACCAGCGCGGCCTGGCGCCCGCCGATCTCGCGATGCATGTCGTGCTGCCCGAGCTCGACGGCCGCATCCTCGCCGGCGCGATATCCTTCAAGGGCGAGATCGAGGCCGATCCCGCACTGGCCTTCCGCGCCTTCGCCAACCGGCCCGAGGCGGACCGCGTCGCGCAAGTCGCCAAGCGGATCGCCTCGTTCATCCGCCTGCAGCGGACGGAGCGGGCCGAGCGCAGGCTGGCGATCCTGATCCCGGATTATCCGAGCGCCCCCGGGCGTACCGGTTATGCGGTTGGCCTCGATGTGCCGTCCAGCGTGCTCGCCATGCTGCATGACCTGAAAGAACAGGGCTACGCAGTTGATGGGATTCCGCAATCGCCGCGGGAGTTGTTGGATGCGCTGGAGGTGGGTGGTCAAAGGTTGAGTTCAGAAGACTACCTGCGCTTGTCCACGGAACTGCCGGAAGGCGCGCGTAACGCCGTCAGAGCCGCCTGGGGTAGCGCGGAAGACCGGATAGGGTTGCGCGAGGCCCCCCTCTCTGTCCTGCCGGACATCTCCCCCTCAAGGGGGGAGATTGGCAGTTCGGGCGACGGCGCAACCCTTGCCAGGCCGGAAATTGGCGAAAGCCGTGGCGAAGGAATAATCTCCCCCGCTGAGGGGGAGATGTCCGGCAGGACAGAGAGGGGGGCGACAGAACGCCAGCCTTCGCCGCTAGCGCGCGAAACCCACTTCCCCTTCCGCGCCGCGACCTTCGGCAACATCACCGTCACTCTCGCCCCGGACCGCGGCCGCTCCGCCGACCGGCGCGCCGACTACCATGACCCGACGCTTCCCCCGCGCCACGAGCTGATCGCCTTCGGCCTCTGGCTGCAAGAATCGCTCGGCGTGCATGCGATCATCCACGTCGGCGCCCATGGCACGCTCGAATGGCTGCCGGGCAAGACGGTCGCGCTCTCCGGCGCCTGCTTTCCCGAGATCGTCACCGGCTCGCTGCCGGTCATCTACCCCTTTATCGTCTCCAATCCCGGCGAGGCGGCGCAGGCCAAGCGCCGCATCTCGGCCGTCACGCTTGGACATCTGCCGCCACCGCTGACCGGTGCCGGCCTCGACGAGTCGCAACAGAAGCTCGAACGGCTGGTCGACGAATATGCCCAGGCCGATGGGCTCGACCGTCGACGCCGCGACCGCTTGGCAAAGCTTATCGTCGAGACGGCACGGAAAACCGGGCTTGCCTCGGAAGCTGGCGTCGCCAAGACCGATCAACCTGACGAGGCGCTGCGCCGCATCGACGCCTGGCTCTGCGACCTCAAGGATTTCGCCGTCAAGGACGGGCTGCATGTCTATGGCCGCGCGCCGGAGGACGAATCCGATCCACTGCGCCGGCAAAGCGCGGAAGCCGAAAAGGCCGCCCTGCTCGCCGCGCTCGACGGCCGCCACATCAAGGCCGGCCCCGCCGGGGCGCCGGCGCGCGGTCGTTCCGACGTGCTGCCGACCGGCCGCAACCTCTTCACTTCCGATCCGCGCACCATGCCGACGCCGACCGCCTATGATCTCGGCCAGGCGGCGGCGGAAGAAGTGGTGCGCAGCTACATGCAGGGCCATGGCGACTGGCCGCGCTCGCTGGTCATCGACCTCTGGGGCTCGGCCTCCTTGCGCACCGGCGGCGAGGAGATCGCCCAAGGGCTGGCGCTGATGGGTTGCCGGCCGCAATGGGATGCCGCGACCGGCCGCGTCACCGGCATCGAGGTGCTGCCGCCGGCCACGCTCGGCCGGCCGCGCGTCGACGTCACCTGGCGCATTTCCGGCCTGTTCCGCGACATGTTCCCGACCCAGATCGCGCTGATCGACGCAGCTGCGAACGCGGTCGCCGGCCGCGACGAGGACGATTCGGAAAACCCGCTCGCCGCCGCGACCCGCGCGCAGGGCAAGATCGGTCCGCGCATTTTCGGCACCTCGCCCGGCACCTATGGCGCCGGCGTCGAGGATCTGCTGTCGCGCGGCGAATGGGGCGTGCGCGAGGAGATCGGCCGCGCCTATCTCGAGGCCACCTCGCACGCCTATGGCGGCGCCGACGGCGAGGCGATCTCGGCGCCAGGCGCCTTCGAGGGCCGCATCGCCGAGGCCGACCTTCTCGTCCACACCGGCGACGACCCGGGCCGCGATATCCTCGAGGGCTCGGCCGACGTCGCCTTCATCGGTGGATTTTCGGCAGCGCTTGCAGCACTTGGCCGGAATGCCGACGTCATCGTGCTCGACACGACCGATCCCAAGAAGCCTAAGCCCCGTTCGGTCGGCGAAGCGGTGTCGCGTGTGGTGCGGGCGCGCGCCGTCAACCCGCGCTTCATCGCCGGCCAGATGCGCCACGGCCCGCGCGGCGCCTCGGAATTCGCGGAGACGGTCGACCGGCTCGTGGGTTTTGCCGAAACAACGCACGCCATTTCGGGTGCGCTGATCGAGGCCGTGCACGACGCCTATGTCGGCGACCCGGACGTGCGCGCCTTCCTGTTGCGCGAGAACCCGGCGGCGGCGAAGGTCATCGCCGAGCGCTTCCTCGCCGCGCGGCGGCGCGGCCTCTGGCATCCGCTCAGGAATTCCATCGACGACGATCTCGCTGCTTTGATTGCGGAAGCACAGGCAAGCGGGGTAGCGGCATGAACGCCTTTTCGCGCCGTGACACCTGCCCTGCCTTGAGCGCCCCGATGCAGACCGGCGACGGCTTGCTGGTGCGGCTCAACCCGGTTGCTGGAGGAATTGCTGCGAAGTCGCTGATCGGACTCGGCGAATCGGCTCTGCGTCACGGCAACGGCATCATGGAGGTGACCGCGCGCGGCAGCCTGCAGATCCGCGGCCTGACGGCGGGAAGCGCCCGGCTGCTGGCGGCGGAGGTCGATGCGCTGGGCATTGCGGTCCGCAGCGGCGTGCCGGTCGAGATCGGGCCGCTGGCAGGTATCGATCCGAAAGAGATCGCCGATCCTCGGCCGCTGGCTGAGCGGATCAGGACGGCGATTGAAGAGGCCGGGCTGACGGAGCGACTGGGGCCGAAGGTGTCGGTGATTGTCGACGGCGGCGGACAGTTGAGCTTGGACGCGGTGACGGCCGATGTGAGGTTGAAGGCGGTGCGGACCGGCGAGGATGTTCGTTGGGATGTATCGGTTGCAGGCGACGCGCGCAGTGCAAGGCCGCTCTCGACGGTCAATGCCGATGCTGCGCGCGACATCGCTGTGGCGGCACTGCGGATGGTGGCCGAAAAAGGACGCGAGGCGCACACGCGCGATTTGACCGAAAGACAGCTTAATTCACTCGCAAGTTGGCACTCTGTCGCCCCCCTCTCTGTCCTGCCGGACATCTCCCCCTCAGGGGGGGAGAATGGCAGTTCCCGCGCCGGCTCTCCACTTTCAGCGTTGGAGATTGGCGAAAGCCACGGTGACAAGACAATCTCCCCCCTTGAGGGGGAGATGTCCGGCAGGACAGAGAGGGGGGCCTCGCGCAAACCTATCGGCCTTTTTCCCTTAGCCGGCGACACTTTCACCCTCGGCATCGGCCTCCCCTTCGGCAGCATGCCGGCCCAACCCCTCATCGATCTCGCCAACCAAGCTGCAAGCCTCGACGCCACCGAAATCCGCCTCGCCCCAGGCCGAGCCCTGCTTTTCCTCGGCCTCTCCCCATCCGCCTGCACCTCTCTGCGCGATACAGCCGACACCCTCGGCTTCGTCACCTCCGCCGCCGACCGGCGCACCCGCATCGCCGCCTGCCCCGGCACGCCGGCCTGCGCCTCCGGCCGCATCGCCACCCGTGCCATCGCCGAGACAATCGCAAAGCAAAGCGCCGATCTCCTCGACACCTCGCTGACCCTCCACATTTCCGGCTGCGCCAAGGGTTGCGCACATCCGGGCACGGCAGCGCTGACAGTGGTGGGCGACGAAAACGGAGCCGGACTTGTCGTGGACGGGACGGCAAAAGCCCTTCCTGCCGCGTACAGGCCGGGCTATGACGCCGCGCGCGGGGTCGCCGGCATTGCGGCGGCGATCCACGACGCGCGACATCAAGGCGAGACCGCCGCCGCCTGCCTGGCAAGGCTTGGCGCTGCAGGCATCGCTGAACTCTATCGACGGAACTGAAAATGGCCGCCTACGACTATATCCATGACGGGATGGCGATCTACGAACGCTCTTTCGCCATCATCCGCGCCGAGGCGGACCTTTCGCGCTTCTCGGAGGCCGAGGCCGATGTCGCCATCCGCATGATCCATGCCTGCGGCCAGGTCGAAGCCGCCGGCCATTTTATCTTCTCCAGCGATTTCGTTGGTGCAGCCCGCGCGGCCCTTGCCGCCGGCGCGCCGATCTTTTGCGATGCCGAGATGGTCGCCCACGGTGTCACCCGCGCCCGCCTGCCGGCCGGCAACGAGGTGATCTGCACGCTGCGCGATCCGCGCACCCATGACATCGCCAAGGCAATCGGCAACACCCGCTCAGCCGCGGCGATCGACCTTTGGGGCGAGCGCATGGCCGGATCGGTGGTCGCCATCGGCAATGCGCCGACCGCGCTCTTCTATCTGCTCGAAAAGCTGCGCGACGGCGCGCCGAAGCCCGCCGCGATCATCGGCATGCCGGTCGGCTTCGTGGGTGCGGCCGAATCCAAGGACGCGCTGGCCGACAATTCCTATGGCGCGCCCTACGCCATCGTGCGCGGCAGGCTGGGCGGCAGCGCCATGACAGCGGCGGCGCTCAATTCCCTGGCGAGGCCTGGCCTGTGAACGCTCTCCCGAAAGGACGCCTGGTCGGCGTCGGCACTGGCCCCGGCGATCCGGATTTGTTGACGCTGAAGGCCGCGCGAGCATTGGCTGAAGCGAATGTCGTCGCCTATTTCGCCAAGCGCGGCAACAACAGCAATGCCCGCGCCATCGTCGAGGCGCGCTTCCGGCCGGACATGATCGAGCTGCCGCTGCTCTATCCGGTGACGACCGAGATCGACAAGGATCACGACGACTACCGCGCGCAGATCACCGATTTCTACGAGCAGTCGGCCGAACAGGTCGCCGAGCATCTCGACGCCGGCAGGATGGTGGCCGTGCTGTCGGAGGGCGATCCCCTGTTCTACGGCTCCTACATGCACCTGCATGTGCGCCTCGCGCATCGCTTCCCGACCGAAGTCATTCCTGGCATCACCGCCATGTCCGGCTGCTGGTCGCAGACCGGCCTGCCGATCGTGCAAGGCGACGACGTGCTCACCGTGCTGCCTGGCACGATGAGCGAGTTCGAACTGACCCGTCGCCTCGCCGACACCGATGCCGCCGTGATCATGAAGGTCGGCCGCAACCTGCCGAAAATCCGCCGTGCGCTGGAAGCGACGGGCAAGTTGGCAAAGGCCGTCTATGTCGAGCGCGGCACCATGCCGGGCAGCGTCTCGATGCGGCTTGCCGAAAAGCCGGACGACAAGGCGCCCTATTTCGCCATCGTGCTGGTCGCCGGCTGGTCGGCTCGCCCCGGGGCAAAGCCATGAGCGGCCGCCTCACCGTCATCGGCCTCGGCCCCGGCAATGCCGACCAGGTCACGCCGCAGGCTGCCAACGCCGTCGCTGAGGCTTCCTTCTTCTATGGCTACAAGCCCTATCTCGACCGGCTCGAGCTGCGGCCGGACCAGACCCGCATCGCGTCCGACAACCGCGAAGAGCTTGCCCGTTCCAACGAGGCATTGGCCAAGGCCGCCGAGGGCCACAGCGTCGCCGTCGTCTCCGGCGGCGATCCCGGCGTCTTCGCCATGGCCGCCGCCGTTTGCGAGGCGATCGAAGCCGGACCAGACGAATGGCGCGCCATCGACCTCTCGGTCGTTCCGGGCGTCACCGCCATGCTCGCAGTCGCGGCTCGCATCGGCGCGCCGCTCGGCCACGATTTCTGCGCCATCTCGCTCTCCGACAATCTGAAGCCGTGGGACTTGATCGAACTGCGTTTGCTGGCAGCGGCCGGAGCCGGCTTCGTCATCGCGCTCTACAACCCGATCAGCAAGGCCCGCCCCTGGCAGCTCGGCCGCGCCTTCGAATGCCTGAAGGCGATCCTGCCCGGCACCACGCCGGTGATCTTCGGCCGCGCCGCCGGCCGGCCCGACGAGCGCATCGAGGTGTTTTTGCTGGCGGATGCCGATGCCGAAAAGGCCGACATGTCGACCTGCATCATCATCGGCTCGCCCGAGACCCGGATCATCAAGCGCGGCGAGAAGCCGGCGCTGGTCTACACGCCGCGTTCGGCAACGGGGTCGAAAAGATGATCGACCATCGCGGCGAGCGCATCGACGGTTTGGGCCGAGGGCACGTTCGGAAGGGGCGGCCTACGGACCATGACCACCTCGATGCCGAGCGCCCGCGCCGCGGCGATCTTGCCATAAGTCGACTCGCCGCCACTGTTCTTCGAGACGACGGCGTCGATGGCGTATCTCCCAAGCAGCGCTCGCTCATCCGCTTCCGGGAACGGTCCGCGCGCCAGCAAATAGAGTGCATCCGGCACGGCAAGCTTGGGCTCAACCGGATCAACGCTGCGGACCAGATAGCTATGCTGCGGCGCGACCTCGAAGGCCCCGGCCTCCTGCCGGCCGATCGCCAGGAAAACCCGGCGCGGCGCCGCGCCAAGCGCCCTCGCCGCCTCGGCGACATTGTCGACCAGCGTCCAGCGATCGCCTGCGACAGGCTCCCAGCCGGAGCGCCGCAGCGCAAGGATCGGCACGCCGGACTGTCGCGCCGCCTCGGCAGCGTTACCCGAGATACGCGCGGCGTATGGATGGGTGGCGTCGATCAGCAGGTCGATCTTGTCATCGCTGAGATAGGCGGCCAGTCCCTCCGCGCCGCCAAAGCCGCCGACGCGCACCGGCACACCTTGCGCGACAGGACTTTCGGTTCGGCCGGCAAGCGACAGCGTGACGAAGAAATCCTCGCGACGCGCCAGCCTTCCCGCCAGTTGCCGGGCTTCCGTCGTGCCGCCGAGGATCAGGATACGGTGGGTCATCATGCCTGCTAAGGGTTCGCGCGCCGCCAAGCCCGCCACAAGGTGGCTCACCATCGTCGGCATCGGCGAGGACGGTGTAGCGGGTCTCGGCGACGAGGCCAAGCAGCGCATCGCCGATGCGACTATCGTGTTCGGCGGCAAGCGGCATCTTGCTCTCGTCTCAAACCTGACCAAGGGCAAGGCGCGCCCGTGGCCGACGCCCTTCGACGCCGAAATGCGCGACGTGCTGGCGCTCAAAGGCAAAAAAATCTGCGTGCTGGCTTCCGGCGACCCGTTCTTCCACGGCGTCGGCGTCACACTGGCGCGCAAGGTGAAGCCAGACGAGATGCTCATCCTCCCGGCGCCCTCCTCCCTGTCGCTGGCGGGATCGCGCCTCGGCTGGGCTTTGCAGGACGTTGAAACCATCTCGCTGCATGGCCATTCGATCGACCTGATCCGTCCCCTGCTTCATCCGGGCGCGCGCATCCTCGCGCTGACCTCCGACGGCGACGCCCCGGCCGCTATCGCCGCATTGCTGGACGAACTGGGCTTCGGCCCATCGCGGCTGACGGTGCTCGAAGCGCTCGGCGGCGCGGATGAAGCTAGTCGAACCGCCCGCGCCGACGCCTTCGATCTCAAAAACATCAACCCGCTCAACGTGCTGGCGCTGGAAATTGAATCGACGCCGGATGCGCGCGTCCTGCCTTTGACCGTCGGCCTTGCCGATCACCTGTTCGAGCATGACGGCCAGATCACCAAGCGCGAGATCCGCGCCATATCGCTGTCGGCGCTGGCACCGCGGCGCGGCGAGCTGCTGTGGGACATCGGCGCCGGTTCCGGTTCGATCGGCATCGAATGGATGCTGGCGCACCCCTCGTTGCGCGCCATCGCCATCGAGGCCAACAACGAGCGCGCCGTCCGCATCGCCCGCAACGCCGCGCATTGCGGCGTGCCCGGCCTTGCCGTGGTCGAAGGCGCCGCGCCCAAGGCGTTCGCCAAGCTGGAAACACCGGATGCGATCTTCATCGGCGGCGGCGGCAGCGATGCCGGAGTGCTGGAGAAGGCGATCAAGGCGCTCCGCTCCGGCGGCCGGCTCGTCGCCAACGCGGTGACGCTGGAGATGGAGGCGCTGCTGCTCGACCAGCACAACAGGCGCGGCGGCGATCTCACCCGTATCGCCCTTTCGCGCGCGGCACCGGTCGGCTCCATGCAGGGCTGGCGTCCGGCCATGCCGGTCACGCAGTGGAGCTGGATAAAACCATGATGGTCGCGGGTATAGGCAGCCGCAAAGGCGTGAGCGTGGAAGACGTCCTGGCGGCGATTGAGACCGCGCTTGAAGCGCATGGCCTCGCGACGACGGCGCTTTCGGCGCTGGCGACCGCGCCGCTCAAGAAGGATGAGGCGGCGATTTCCGCCGCCGGCCGCGCGCTCAACCTGCCGGTGGTCATTGCCGATGACCGGGTCCTGCAGCTGGCCTCGCCGGGCGCCCGCAGCCGTTGCGATCTCTCGCAGAGCCGCGCCGGCACGCCGTCGGTTTCGGAGGCCTCCGCCCTCGCGGTTGCCGGGGCTGGTGCGAGACTGCTCGGGCCTCGCACGGTGGTCGGCCCGGTCACCTGCGCCATCGCCATCAGCGGAGATGCGCCATGACGGTCCATTTCATCGGCGCCGGTCCAGGCGCGGCCGATCTCATCACGCTGCGTGGCGCGCGGCTCCTGGCCAGTTGCCCGGTCTGCCTCCATGCCGGCTCGATCGTCGCGCCGGAACTGCTCGAGCATTGCGCGCTGGGCACGAAACTGATCGATACCGCGCCGATGTCGCTCGACGAGATCGAGGCCGAATATGTCGCCGCGCACAAGGCCGGCCAGGATGTCGCGCGCCTGCATTCCGGCGACCTCTCCGTTTGGAGCGCGGTCGCCGAGCAGATCAGGCGGCTGGAAAAACACGGCATCCCCTATACGCTGACCCCAGGCGTGCCCTCTTTCGCGGCGGCAGCGGCAGCGCTTCGCCGCGAGCTCACCATTCCCGAGCTCGCACAAAGCCTGGTGCTGACCCGCGTCTCCGGCCGCGCCTCGAAAATGCCGCCGGGCGAGACGCTGGCCGGCTTCGGCCGCACCGGCGCCACGCTCGCCATCCACCTTGCCATCCATGCCATCGATCGCGTCGTTGCCGATTTGACGCCGCTCTACGGTGCCGAATGCCCGGTCGCGGTCGTCTTCCGCGCCTCCTGGCCCGACGAGCGCATCCTGACCGGCACGCTGGGCACCATCGAGGCGCTGCTCGCGCAAAACCCGATGGAGCGCACGGCCATCATCTTCGTCGGCAGCGCGCTCGCCGCGCAGGATTTCGGCGAAAGCTCACTCTATGACGCCCACTACCAGCGGCGTTTTCGCGGACGGGACGGGTTGTGAACGGCAGCGCCAACATAAACGGACGGGCTACGGTTGAGCAGGCGCTGGCGCGGCTGAACTTCAAGCCGCGCGAACTGGAGCCCGGCAATGTCTGGCTGGCCGGCGCCGGCCCGGGCGATCCCGGCTGCCTGACGCTGGAGGTGCTGGCGGCGCTCGGGCAATGCGATGCGCTGGTCTATGACGCGCTGGTCTCGCCCGACGTCGTGGCGGTCGCCCAGGGCGCCGAGCTCTTCTACGCCGGAAAACGTGGCGGCCAGCCATCGATGAAGCAGGACGACATCAACGCTCTTTTGGTGAAGCTGGCGCGCGAAGGCCGCCGGGTCGTGCGGCTGAAGGGCGGCGACCCTTATATTTTCGGCCGCGGCGGCGAAGAGGCTTTGGCGCTCGCAGGCGAAAAAATTCCGTTCCGGGTGCTTTCCGGCCTGACCTCCGGCCTCA
The DNA here is from genome assembly GCF_019091085.1 of Mesorhizobium sp. GbtcB19. GTDB lineage: Bacteria > Pseudomonadota > Alphaproteobacteria > Rhizobiales > Rhizobiaceae > Mesorhizobium. The sequence continues at coordinate 506,465 of NZ_JAGXJY010000001.1, forward strand.
GCGCGCTTGCCGCCACCAGCATTCCCGCCACCATGCGCGGCATCAACAAGGCCGTCATCCTCGCCACCGGCCATGCCGCCGGCACGGATGACGACATCGACTGGGCGGCGATCGCCCGCACCGGACAGCCGGTCGTCGTCTATATGGGCATGGCCAATCTGCCGGTGATCGCGGCAAAGCTGCTCGAAGGCGGCCTCGCGCCGTCGACACCCGCCGCGGTGATCGTCGCGGCAACCACGCCGCAGGAGCGCATCGTCGTCGCCACGCTCGCCACCATCGCGGACGAAGCCGCAGCGGCCGGGCTTGCTTCTCCTGCGCTGATCGTGGTCGGCGGCATCGTCGCCATACGCTCGGCATTGGCGGGCGAAACATGACGGCGCGCGCGATCATCATCGGCGCGCCGCGCTCCGGCTCGGGCAAGACCAGCGTCACCATCGGCTTGTTGCGCGCGCTTGCCCGGCGCGGGCTGAAAGTGCGTGGCGCGAAGTCGGGACCGGACTATATCGACCCCGGCTTCCACACCGCCGCCACCGGCCTGTCCGGCGTCAATCTCGACAGCTGGGCGATGTCGCCGTCGCTGCTCAACGCGCTGGCGGCCCAAGCCGCGGATGACGCCGAATACGTCATCCTCGAAAGCGCCATGGGCCTGTTCGACGGCATTCCCGCGCCGGAAGGCCGCTCGGGCTCGGCAGCCGATCTCGCCCGGCTCTATGGCTTGCCTGTGCTGCTGGTGCTCGACGTCTCGGGACAGTCGACCACGGCCGCCGCCGTCGCCAAGGGTTTCGCTACCTATGACCCGGATGTTCGCATGGCCGGCGTCGTGCTCAATCGCCTCGGCAGCGAACGCCACCGGCGTCTGTCGGGCGACGCCATCGAGGCGATCGGCCTGCCTGTGGTCGGCGCCATCCTGCGCGATCCGACGCTCAACCTGCCGGAGCGGCATCTCGGCCTCGTCCAGGCAGGTGAATACGAAAACCTGATGGCGCATCTCGATCGGCTGGCCGACATGGTCGAGACATCGCTCGACATCGACGCGATTCTCAAACTCGCAACACCTCTCGCGCCTTCTCCCGGCGACTTTGCCGACGCGTTGCAGCCGCCCGCGCAGCGAATCGCGCTGGCGGAAGACGCCGCCTTCACCTTCCTCTATCCGCATGTGGCCAACCATTGGCGCAAAGCCGGCGCCGAGCTCGTGCCTTTCTCGCCGCTTGCCGACGAGGCGCCTTCGCAGGACTGCGATGTCTGCTGGCTGCCAGGCGGCTATCCGGAATTGCACGCCGGCAAGCTCGCAGCCGCGACGAACTTCCAGGCCGGAATGGCGCGCTTTGCGGCGACGAAGCCGGTGCATGGCGAGTGCGGCGGCTTCATGGTGCTGGGCGAAGTGCTGGAAGACGCGGACGGCAAGAGCCACAGGATGCTCGGCCTGCTCGGACATTCGACCAGCTTCGCCAGGCGCAGGATGAACCTCGGTTATCGCGAGGCGCGGCTCCGCGCCGCCTGCCCGTTGGGGCCGCAGGGCACGCTGATCCGCGGCCATGAATTCCACTATGCGCAGATGACCGCCACCGGTAACGACGAGCCGCTGGCCGACCTCGCCGATGGCCAGGGCAATCCGCTCGGCGCCTCGGGTTACCGGCGCGGCCATGTCAGCGGCACCTTCTTCCATGCCATAGCGAGGGGCACATGAGCGGCCCTTCCGCACCAAGGCAATTGCTTGACGATATCGGCCTCAGCCTCGTCTTCTTCACCCGGCTGAGGTTGCCGTCGAGCGATTTCGGCGGCCGCAGCCTTGCGGACGCGATCTGGGCGGCACCCTTCGCCGGCCTCGCGGTGGCAACCATCGGCGCGCTCGTCTACGCCATCGCCTACAGTTTGGGTCTTGCCAGCGGCCCGGCGGCGGCGTTGACGCTCGCCGCCACGATGCTCGTCACTGGCTGCCTGCATGAGGACGGGCTTTCCGACATCGCCGACGGTTTTGGCGGCGGCAGGACACGCGACCGGAAACTGGAAATCATGCGCGACAGCCGCATCGGCGCCTATGGCGCTGCGGCGCTTGGGCTGTCGCTGCTGATCCGCTGGAGCGCGCTCTCCGAACTCGCCGGCCCCGGCCACATCTTCCTGGCGCTGCTTGCCGCGCATGCAGCCTCGCGCGGCCTGTTCGGCGCCTTCATGCATCTTCTGCCCCCTGCCCGGGCCGACGGGCTGTCCGCCAATGCGGGCTCCGTCACGACTGAGACCGCCGTCATCGGTGCTGCGCTCGGCGCGGTGGCGCTGCTGGCGCTCGGCCTTGGCGGCGCGATCGCTGCTCTCATCCTGCTCGGCCTGCTCTTTGCAGGCTTTCGCGCGCTCTGCCTCAGCCAGATCGGCGGCCAGACCGGCGACACGATCGGCGCGCTGCAGCAGCTCGGCGAGATCGCGGTGCTGCTTATCGCTTCCGTTTGCCTTTCCTGATTCTCTCTCGGAGACCTTGCCCCCATGTCCTCCCAATCAACTTCGTTCAAATCCCTCGAAGACCTGCGCGCCGCCTGCCTCGATCTCTCCAATGGCAGTGACACCGCTGCCGCTGCTGTCGCCAGGCGCCAGGACACGCTGACCAAGCCGCCGGGCAGCCTCGGCCGGTTGGAGACGACCGCAGCCTGGCTGGCCCGCTGGCAGGGCCGCGACATGCCGAAGCTCGACAACGTGAAAGTGTTCGTCTTCGCCGGCAATCACGGGGTCACCGCGCAAGGCGTCTCGGCCTATCCGTCCGAAGTGACCGTACAGATGGTGGCGAATTTCGCCGGCGGCGGCGCGGCCATCAACCAGTTGGCCCGCATTGCCGGCGCCAGGCTCGATGTCATCCCGCTCGATCTCGACCATCCGACCGGCGATTTCACGCAAGTGCCGGCGATGGACGAACATGCCTTCCTCGCTGCCGTCTCTACCGGCTACGACGCGGTGAGCAGTGACCTCGATCTCGTCTGCTTCGGCGAGATGGGCATCGGCAACACCACGCCGGCGGCCGCGATCTCGACCGCCCTGTTCGGCGGCGGCGCGGAAAAATGGACCGGCCGCGGCACCGGCGTCGACGACGCCGGCTTGAAGCGCAAGGTGGTGGCGATCGAAGCGGGCCTGAAGCGCCATGCCGATTCGCTGTCCGACCCGCTGAAGATTGCCGCGGCGCTCGGCGGGCGTGAACTGGCGGCGATCTTTGGCGCCACGCTCGCCGCGCGCAAGAACAACGTGCCGGTGCTGCTCGACGGCTTTGTTTGCACTGCCGCCGCGGCACCCCTGGCCCGGCTGCACCCGACCGGCCTCGCCCACACCATCGCCGCTCACGTCTCGGCCGAAGCCGGCCACCGCCGCCTGATCGAGGCGCTCGGCCTGCCGCCGCTGCTTGACCTCGGCATGCGTCTCGGCGAAGGCTCCGGCGCCTGCCTTGCCATCAACATCGTGCGTTCGGCACTGGAGTGTCATGCAAAGATGGCGAGCTTTGCCGAGGCGGGCGTGTCCGAAAAATAATACTCCGCCGAAATTTCAACACTGTTGAAACATCGAAATAACGTCATTTGGCTATTCCCTGAGATAGAGTTGTTTCAGGGGAGGTCGATCGATGTATTTGAAAAATCTAATATCCGTCGCAATTCTGGTTGCTGTGGCTTCGCCGGCTTTGTCTCAGGAGCAGTTTGTACGCCCATTTCGTGGCGGCCAAGATGGATCGGCCATGATCCAGTCTTCATATTCGATGACCCTTCCGGTCAAGGATGACCAAGACGCCGCCGCCCAGCAGGAGGTTGCGCTTCGCTCCTTCTACAAAGTGGCGGCCGGAAGCTGCGCCATGGTCGTCGAGACTGTCGCCGACACGTGCGAGATCGTTGGCATGACGACCAATACCAACGGCCGGAACCGCAATTTCGATGGCTATGGCGGATCGGCGGTCACGGTGACCGGCCAGATCACGATGAAGGTCAAATTCAAGGCCAGTCTCAACAGGGCAGCTCAGTAAGCTCGCCTCTGCCCAGGATCGGCCGATTTCCTTGCTCTTGAAGAAGGATTTTGGTGGGTGTGCACAGGATCGAACTGTGGACCCGCTGATTAAGAGTCAGCTGCTCTACCAACTGAGCTACACACCCACACCGCCGGGAAAACCAGCGTCGGCGGCGCATATAGCCGCCGCTTTCGGTCATGTCTAGCCCTGCCGGATCATTTCCCGACAAATCGCCGAATTGCCGCACCCATCACACAAAAAGCTTGCCTTCCGCGACCTTGATGGCGTGGCCGCCGATGCGCGCGGAGGCCAGTTTCCCGGCTTCTACATTGAGCTCGAGGCGGATGCGCGACGGCCGGCCCATTTCCAGCCCCTGCTCGATCCAGAGCTGCGAGGTTCCGTCGGTCGGAGCGTCGAAATGCATGATGGCGCCGGCAAAGGCGGCGGCAGCCGACCCGGTCGCCGGATCTTCATAGGACGGGGTGCCGGGCACGATCATGCGCACATGGAAGGCGCTTTCATGATGCACCGTCTCGCGGCAATAGACATAGGGGCTGGCGAAGGCCCAATCGCTCTTGCGGGGCGCAAGTTCCGACCATGCCTGGTTGTCGAGCCTGATCTTGGCCGCCTCCTTCAGCCCGGCAACGGGAATCGTCACATAAGGCACGCCGGCCGACCAGAAGGCGACGCGGTGATTCTCGAAGCCGATCTCGTGCGGGGCAAGGCCGAGCGCCGCGCCGATCGCCTCGGGATCGGCCTTCAGCTCCAGCGGCTCCGGCAATTTCGCCAGATCGAACTCGGCGAAGGTCGAGCCGTCATGGCCGCTCACCGCACAGCGGACCGGTCCGATATTCTCCTCCAGCACGAAGATGCCGGCCGCCTCGCCCGCGAGTTCCGCCAGCGCAATCGCCGAGCCGACCGTTGGATGCCCCGCGAAAGGCATTTCATAATCGGGGGTGAAGATGCGGATGCGGTTGCGGTGCTTCGGATTGTCGGCAGCCAGCACGAACACCGTCTCGGACAGATTGAATTCGCGCGCGATCGCCTGCATGCCGGCAGTGGCGAGCCCCTCGCAGTCGAGCACCACCGCAAGCGGATTTCCGGCCAGCCTTTCGGTGGTAAACACATCGTAAAGCAAGTAATTGCGCGCCATCGAGAAAACCTTTCGCCTCGCCTCGAATTTCTGCCTCAATCCCAACATGAGGGAAATTTAATTTGAAATTCGAACTTTGAGGCCTGATCTGTGAACGGATAGGGACTTCAATTTTCAGCATAGGGGTCCGGGGTGGACCAAGTTGTCAATCCGCCAAAGGCGGAATCCGATACTTCCATCGAGGCAGCGCTCGGGCTCGACCGTAAGGGTGTGAGCCGCAGGCGCCGCCGCTTCTGGCTCTACGCGCTGCTGACGCTAGCGGTCGTCGCGGCAGGCTTCGCTCTCTATCAATGGTATGCCGTCGCGCCGCCCAGGATTGAGTATACCACCGTGCCGGCCGCGACCGCAGACCTCACCGTCGAGGTATCGGCCACCGGTACGCTGCAGCCGCTGACCCAGGTCGACATCTCCAGCGAGTTGTCAGGCATCGTCCGCTCGGTCGCGGCCAGTGAGAACCAGCAGGTCAAGAAGGGCGACGTGCTGGCGACGCTCGACACCGCCAAGCTGGAGGTCCAGATCGAGCGCGCCACCGCCTCCGCCAAGGCGGCGGCAGCGGCCGTCGAGGACGCCAAGGTCACCTTGCAGGAGAACGAGAACGCCGTGGTGCGCGCCAACGCGCTGACCAGGCGCGGCATGGCGACGGACCAGTCGCTCGAAGCGGCAACCGCGACGCGCGACCGCTCCAAGGCTGCGCTCGACAGCGCAGAGGCCAATCTCGCCATCGCCCAGGCCGACCTCAAGGCGCAGCAGACCGACCTGGCGAAAAGCACCATCTATGCGCCGATCGACGGCATCGTGCTGACGCGCTCGGTCGATCCCGGGCAGACGGTCGCCTCCTCGCTGCAGGCGCCCGTGCTCTTCGTCATCGCCGCCGACCTTCGCAACATGGAATTGCAGGCCGCGGTCGACGAGGCCGATATCGGCGCGGTGAAACCCGGCCAGCACGCCCGCTTCACCGTCGACGCTTTCCCCGACCGTCCGTTCGATGCCGAGATCCGCGACATCTCTTTCGCCTCGGTCACCACGGATGGGGTCGTCACCTACAAGGCCCGGCTCGAGGTCGACAACAGCGAGCTTCTGCTCAGGCCCGGCATGACGGCGACGGTCTCGGTCGTCACCCGGCAGGCCAAGGGCGTGCTCACCGTTCCCTCGACAGCCTTCCGCTATCGCCCGATGCAACAGGCGGCGCGCGGCTGGAGCCTGAGCGACCTCTTCACTGGCCGCATGGGGCGCCCCAACCGGCAGCGCGAGGCGACCAAGGCGCCGACCGACGGCTCGCGCACACTCTACGTGCTGGAGAACGGAAGGCCGCATCCGGTCAACGTCAGGATCGGTTCGACCGACGGCGAACTGACCGAGGTCACGTCGGGCCTCGACGAGGGCGCGCAGGTCATCACCGGCGCGCAGCAGCGGAGCTGACGAAGTGTCGGCTCCCCTGCTCATCACGTTCGACCAGGTCTGGAAGAGCTATGGCGAGGGCGAGGCCCGCGTGCGCGCGCTGGCCGGCGTCGATCTCGCCATCCGTCGCGGTGAATTCGTAGCCATCATGGGCCCTTCGGGCTCGGGCAAATCGACGGCGATGAACATCATCGGCTGCCTCGACACGCCGACCGCCGGAACCTACGCCTTCATGGGTGTCGATGCCGGCCGGCTCGACCGCAACCGCCGCGCTTTGCTGCGTAACCTCTATGTCGGCTTCGTCTTCCAGGGTTACAATTTGCTGCCGCGCACCACGGCGGCGGAAAATGTCGAGCTGCCGCTGATCTATCGCGGCGTCGCCGCGCGCGAGCGCCGCGATCTCGCCATGCAGGCGCTGGCCGAGGTCGGGCTTGTCGGGCGCGAGCATCACACCCCGGCTGAGCTTTCGGGCGGCCAGCAGCAGCGTGTGGCGATCGCCCGCGCCATCGTCACCCGGCCGACGCTGCTCGTCGCCGACGAGCCGACCGGCAATCTCGACACCGCGCGCACGCATGAGATCATGGACTTGCTGACCAGGTTAAACGCCCAGCTCGGCCTCTCCATCGTCATGGTCACGCATGAGGCCGACGTCGCGGGCTATGCCGGCCGCACCATCCGCTTCCTCGACGGCCATGTCGCTTCCGATACCTTGAAGGCGGAGGCGGCGGCATGATCTGGGAAACCGTTCGTCTCTCGCTGCGCTCGATCCGCCGCAACATATTGCGCTCTTTCCTGACGCTGCTTGGCATCGTCATCGGCGTCGCGGCCGTCATCGCCATGCTCACCATCGGCTCGGGCACGACGGAAAAGGTCAGGGCCGATATTTCGAAGCTCGGCAGCAACCTGCTCGTCGTCCGCGCCGGCCGCCCGGCAGGTCCGGGAGGACCGGGAGGTCTCGACCAGGCGGTGCGGCCGCTGGCCGAAAAGGATGTCACCGCGCTCGTTGCGCATCTCAGCGGCGCGCGCGCGATTTCGCCTGCCTCGCAAAAACAGGTGCGTGTGATCTTCGGCACCGAAAGCCTGACCTCGGGCGTGACGGGAACCGACAGCGCCTATCTCGACGCCCGCGACTGGAAACTGGTTTCCGGGCGGCCGTTCAGCGATTCCGAAACGCGCGCCGGCACCGGTGTCTGCCTGATCGGCGAAACCGTGCGCCAGCAATTCTTCGGCGCCGGCGATCCGGAGGGCGAGATCATCCGCGTCAACCGCACCTCCTGCAAGATCATCGGCCTGCTCGAGCCAAAGGGCTATACCGGCTTCGGCCAGGACCAGGACAATGTCGTGCTGATGCCCTTGCACGCCTATCAGCGGCGCATCGCCGGCAACCGCGACATCGACAGCATCTACATCGCCGCCGACGACCGCACGCCGACCAGCGAGCTGCAGCCGCGCGTCGAGGACATCTTGCGCGACACGCGCCGCATCACCCCGGACCGCGATGCCGATTTCGCCATCCGCGACATGACCCAGATCGCCGATGCGATGACGAGCGCCACCACCACCATGACCGGCATGCTGGGCGCCGTCGCCGGCGTCAGCCTTTTGGTCGGCGGCATCGGCATCATGAACATCATGTTGGTCTCGGTCACCGAGCGCACGCGCGAGATCGGCATCAGGCTGGCGATCGGCGCGCATGAAAAACACATCCTCATCCAGTTCCTGGTCGAGGCGACCGTGTTGTCGCTGCTTGGCGGTATCATCGGCATCCTGATCGGGCTTTCGCTGGCCGGCCTCACGTCGATGGCGCTGACGATACCTTTCGCGCCAAGCCCGGCCGTCGTGCTGCTCGCCGTCGGCTTCTCGGCGCTGATCGGCATGGTGTTCGGCTTCTTCCCGGCATTGCGCGGTGCGCGCCTCGATCCGATCGACGCGTTAAGGCACGAGTAGGGCGGCGCGTTCGCTCTGTCGCCGCAAACCCTGCGATGATACAGCGGTCTCCTTGGACTTCGAAGGAGGGGCGAATGAGCAAGAAAGCGCGGGTCATCCTGACGGCGGTGATCATCGAAGCAACGCTGGCCGGCATCTGGTGGTATCTTGCGCGCTACGGCCTGAGCAATCCGGACCGCGTCGCCCCTAACTTCCAGGAAGTGGTCGGCCAGACCATGGGAATGGCGATGGGCGGAGTTCTCGGCCTCTGCGTCATCCTGTTCTTCGTCGCGGCGCGTAACGACCGCAAGGCATTGCCGCAAAAGGGGCGGCCCTGATCGCCGCGAAAGATCGGAGCCGGCGACTGGCTGTCAAAACGGCAGCCGCGCGTTCTCCTTGACCTCCTTCATGACGAAGAAAGTCCTGGTTTGCCGCACACCCGGCAGCGCGATCAGCTTCTGGCCGTGCAGCTTGTTGAAATCGGCCATGTCGCGCACGCGTATCTTCAACAGATAGTCGAAGTCGCCGGCCACGAGATTGCAATCCAGAACCTCCTTGAGCTTGAGGGCGGCCTCCTCGAAAGCGGCGAAGCTTTCGGGTGTCGAGCGGTCGAGCACGACGCCGACCATGACCAGCGCGCCGAGCCCGACCGAAGCGGGCGCGATCTCCGCCCTGACCCCGGTGATATGGCCCTCCTCGAACAGGCGTTGCGTGCGCCGATGGCACGTGGCGGCGCTGACATTCACGCGGGCCGCCAGCTCGGCATTGGTCAGCCGCCCCTCGGCCTGAAGCGCCCGCAGGATCTTGATGTCGATGCGGTCGAAAGTCTGTTCGGAAGATTCTTCCATTTTTCCAGCCCTCAATGGACGATTGGACAAAATATATCGCATTCCTTTGCAAGGATGCAAAAAAGCTGAGAGCCCTTCGAGAGCACCTTTCGCCGCAATTGGACTATTCTCCTCGTATCGAAACGAACCCGGCGGAGGCAGATCGATGTCACTTCTCGACAAATTTGAACGGTATCCACTGACCTTCGGCCCGACGCCGATCGAGCATCTGCCGCGCCTCAGCGCGGCGCTCGGCGGAAAAGTGCAGGTCTACGCCAAGCGCGACGATTGCAACTCCGGGCTGGCCATGGGCGGCAACAAATTGCGCAAGCTCGAATATATCGTGCCCGATGCGATTGCGTCGGGCGCCGACACGCTGGTGTCGATCGGCGGCGTGCAGTCGAACCACACGCGCATGGTCGCCGCGACGGCCGCCAAGATCGGCATGAAATGCGTGGTGATCCAGGAAAAATGGGTGCCGCACTACGATGCGGTCTATGACCGCGTCGGCAACATCCTGCTGACGCGCCTGATGGGCGCGGACAGCCGGCTCGTCGACGACGGTTTCGACATCGGCATCCGCAAGAGCTGGCAGGACGCGATCCAGTCGGTGAAGGACGCGGGCGGCAAGCCCTACCCTATCCCCGCTGGCGCCTCGGTGCACAAGTTCGGCGGTCTCGGCTATGTCGGCTTCGCCGAGGAGGTCGCCAGGCAGGAGAGCGAACTCGGCTTTGCCTTCGACTACGTCATCGTCTGCGTCGTGACCGGCTCGACCCAGGCCGGCATGATCGTCGGCTTCGCCGCGCAAAACCGCGCCGACCGGGTGATCGGCATCGACGCCTCCGGCACGCTCGACCAGACGCGCGCGCAAGTCCGCCGCATCGTCGACGACACCGCCGCTCTCGTCGGGCTGGGCCGCGCCATGCGGGAGGACGAAATCGTCATCAATCCCGACTATGCCTATCCCGCCTACGGCGTTCCGTCCGAAGAAACGAACGAAGCGATCCGGCTGGCGGCCCGCACCGAGGCCATGATCACCGATCCGGTCTACGAGGGAAAATCGATGCAGGGGCTGATCGACCTGACCAGGAAAGGCTTCTTTCCCGAAGGCTCGAGAATTCTCTATGCGCATCTCGGCGGCGCGCCGGCCATCAACGGCTACAGCTATTATTACAAGGATGACGGCGGCCCCCGCAAAAGCGCGCCGCATGACGACGCGCTGCCACCGCTCTTTCCATAGAGCGCACGCGCCGGCACGGATGCCGCAGGTCAGGAAACCTTGTCGCTGTCCGCGAAATGCCACTCGATCAGCGGCTTCATATGCGCCATCAGGCCGTCGGGCAGATCGGCGGCATTGCGGATGATGACCGGTCCCTCGATCTCCGGCTCCGCCTCGGTGGCGACGAAGGCGCCGATGCGCCGCGCCAGTTCGTCGGCCCGCTCGGCAACGCGGTAGCGGCGAAAGATCACCGTGCCGCTCGCCGTCGACAGCGCGTGATAGCGCTGTCCACGTTCCGCCTTCGACAGGTCGAGCCCGGTCTCCTCGCCGACCTCGCGGATCATGTTGAAGTCGGCATCGACCAGACCGTCGCGGAAGTCGACCGGCTCGAAGGAGCCGGCGGCGAAATAGACGCGGCCGGCATTGACCGTGTGCGACCCCATGCGGATCGCCACCAGCGCATTGTCCCCGGCGACCAGCATGGCATGCGCATAGGCGTGCTCGGCGCCGGAATTCTCGCGCCGCTTACGCCACAACATGAAGGTCGAATAATTGACCGCATGGCAGCGGCCGACGAGGCGGCTGTCCCGGTAGGCAAGTTCGGAAAGCAGCACCACGGTGCCGTCGAACAATGCCGGATTGGCTGCGATCTCCTGTCGCCAGTTCTCGGCGATCGCCTCCGCGTTGCTGACAGCGAAGGGGTGCGGGCCGGGATCCAGGCGGACGTCGATCGCGTCGACCGGCAGGATGACGTTGCGGGGGAGATCGAAACTCAAAGGGTCACGCCATGTTCAGGGTGATCGCCACCGGACAGTGATCGGAGGCCTTTGGCCTGTCCCAGCCGGCGCGCGGGAAACGTTCGACCTCCTGTCCGGGCGGAAAGATGGTGCGCCAGGGCTGGCCGTTGCGAATGATGTCGGGCACGGCGGTGGCGTTCTTCGCCGCCAGTGCCTTCGACAGGAGGATATAGTCGAGCTGGCACAGATGCCGCTCCTCTGGGCCGCGCGTGTGGTAAAAACTCCAGCGGTCCATCTCCGGCCGCCGCTCGACGACGTTTTCGCAAAAGCCACCGGCAGTCAGCGTGTTGATTGACGACTGGACTTCGTCAACGACTTCAAACCGATAGCCGTCGAAGGCGTCGCCATCGATCTTCACGCGCTGCCGGTAGTCGTTCATGTCGCCGCAGATCGCCCAGCGCTTGTCGGCGGCATGCTCCTTGCCGAAGCGATCCTCGACGATGCGGCGCACCGCCTGCGCCTCGGCGATGCGCAGCGGCATCGTCGCCTCGCGGCCGTCCAGCCCGTTGCGCGGCGGGCCCATCGATTTGAAATGCACCAGATAAAGCGTCAGCGGCGCGCCGCCGACCCTCACGTCGACCTCCAGGCAGTCGCGGCGAAAAATACGATCGGTGGCGAGATGCCCGAGCGCGGCGAGCTCCGGCGTAAACAGACCGAGCTGTTCGAAGGTGACATAGGCATGGCTGGTCATGCGCACGAATTCGATCGGCTGGCCTTGCGCGGTCTCGTTGCGCATCATCACGGCGACATCGATGCCGCGCGTGTCGTTGCCGGCGGTCGTGTATTTCTGGCGGTACCCCTGCCCGACCATCTTGAACAGGTAGCCATATTCGAAGGCCTTCAGCGCCTCGATATTGTCGACCTCCTGCATGCACATGATATCCGCGCGGGTGGCCGCGATCGCCAGTGCCGTCAACTGGCGGGTGTCGTCGGACTGGGCGATCGTGCGGGCCTGTTCGAGGATCCGGTATTCGGCCTCGCTCTGGATGTCGAACAACGCCAGCGTGCGGTCTTCATTGAGCTGGTTGCGATAGCCCGAGAAATCGAACCTGTTCATCAGGTTCTCGACATTGAAGGTGGCGAGCCGCAGCGACATGGCCGTGACCTTTGCCTGCAAGCGAGGGCGAAGACAAGAGCCAGCCTCGATGCTCGTTATGGTTGATGGAACCTTTCCGTTCATCCCCCGTTCAGACGGAAAGTTCCAACAATAGGCCATTTCCCGGGTGCTCTGGGCGTGGGGCCTTTACTCCTTGGAGAGTGAAATGAAACCGCTCTTTTCTTCCTTCAGATCCGGGCTTTTGGCCCTGGGGCTGGTTGCCGGCGTGACCGCGCCCTCGGTCGCCGGCCCGATCCTGCAACCCGATCTCGGCATCGCCGCGAACACCGCCGCGCCGACGATCATTCCGGTGCGCGACAGCTGGGCCGGCGGCGACGGCGGAATGCAGAACTGGCGCTGGCGGCACGGCGGCGATTTCAGATGGCGCGACGGCAACCGGCGGCACTTCTCCCGCAATTGGGACGACAATTGGGACAGAGGCAGGTGGGACGGCGGCGGCGACTGGCGCTGGCGGCATCATCATCGCCGGCACTTCCGTGACAGCGATGCCGCGATCCTGGGGTTGGGCCTCGGCCTCGGCTTAGGCAGCCTCGCCTATGGTAACAATTACGATCCCTACTACTACGATCCCTATCCGCGCTACGTTCAGCCGCGGCGCATCTACCGGACCGAACGGCTGTCCAGCGCGCATGTCCGGTGGTGCTACGATCGCTACCGGTCGTATCGCGCCTGGGACAATACTTTCCAGCCCAACTACGGCCCACGCAGGCAATGCTGGTCGCCCTACGACTGAGTTGCCTGATCTGCCAACGAAGATAAGAAACGGCGCCCTTCGCGGCGCCGTTTCTATTTTTGTCAAAGCCCTTGGCCGCGATTGGCGATAGCCCTAAATTTGTCTGCGGCTATTCGTTATGCTGATGTTCTCAGAATGGCGATTCGTGCGAACGGATCGCGAGGACGTGCCCGCCATGGCCGAAAACGAACACAGAATCCAACATCGGCAGCGCGTGCTGAAAGGCGCGGCGATCCTGACCGGCATCAACAATTCCGAGGTGACGTGCACGGTGCGCAACATGCATTCGAACGGCGCGGAGTTGAAGGTGCCGATCGACGCGCGCGTGCCGGACGAATTCCTGCTCTATGTGCCGGTCGACGGCATCGGCTACAGGGCCGTGGTGCGCTGGCGCCGCGAGGATCGCATCGGCGTCCAGTTCACCGGCACCGAGCCCAAGCCGCACTGGCACTACGGCTGAGCTACAGCGGCACTGCCCGCAAATCTCAAAAAGAGAAAGCCGGCGGGATCGATCCCGCCGGCTTTGATGTCGTGGCGACTGGAAGCCTGATGACAATTCGCCCTGCCGAGTCAGCTGGTGCGGGTTTCGAGAACCGGAGCGGAGCGGACATTCAAGTCCGTGAGCACCGGAAGCGCAGAAACCTGCGGCAGATGGCCGGCAGGGTAGAATTGGCGCAGGCTTCCTAGTTCTTGGCCTTGTCGACCAGCTTGTTCTTGGCGATCACCCGCGCGACCGCAGGGCAAAGCCCGAGGACGCGCAGGCAAAAAGACGTGGAGCGCCTTAGTTCTTGGCCTTGTCGACCAGCTTGTTCTTGGCGATCCACGGCATCATGCCGCGCAGCTTGGCGCCGACTTCCTCGATCTGGTGGCTGTCGTTGTTGCGGCGGATGCCCTTGAACCGCGACAGGCCGGCGCGGTATTCCTGCATCCATTCCGAGGTGAACTTGCCGGTCTGGATGTCCTTGAGGATGCGCTTCATCTCGGCCTTGGTGTCGGCGGTGATGATGCGCGGGCCCGAGACATATTCGCCCCATTCGGCGGTGTTCGAGATCGAGTAGTTCATGTTGGCGATGCCGCCTTCATAGATCAGGTCGACGATCAGCTTCACCTCGTGCAGGCACTCGAAATAGGCCATTTCCGGCGCGTAGCCGGCTTCCACCAGCGTCTCGAAGCCGGCGCGGATCAGCTCGACCAGGCCACCGCACAGCACGACCTGCTCGCCGAACAGATCGGTCTCGCATTCCTCGCGGAAATTGGTCTCGATGATGCCCGAACGGCCGCCGCCGACGCCGCAGGCGTAGGAGAGCGCGAGGTCGAGCGCGTTGCCCGAGGCGTCCTGGTTGACGGCGACCAGGCACGGCACGCCGCCGCCCTTCTGGTATTCGCCACGCACCGTGTGGCCAGGGCCCTTCGGCGCGATCATGACGACGTCGACCGACGCCTTCGGCTCGATCAGGCCGAAATGCACGTTGAGACCGTGCGCGAAGGCGATCGCAGCGCCATCGCGGATGTTCGGCGCGATTTCGTTCTTGTAGATGTCGGCCTGCAATTCGTCGGGCGTGGCCATCATCATCAGGTCAGCCCATTTGGCGGCATCCGCCACGCTCATCACCTTGAGCCCGTCGGCTTCGACCTTCTTGGCCGTGGCGGAACCGGCTTTCAGACCGATGGCGATGTCCTTGACGCCGGAATCCTTGAGGTTGAGCGCATGCGCGCGGCCCTGGCTGCCATAGCCGATGATGGCAACCTTCTTGCCCTTGATCAGATTGAGATCGGCGTCACGATCGTAATAGACACGCATTTTCGTCTTCCTTCCCGTTTTGAAGCTAGAGCATGATGCCGAAAAGTGTGAAGCGGTTTTCGGACGACATCATGCTCTATCTCTTTGATTTAGAACCGGATTCAGATATCAGGTCCACTTGACCTGATATCATCCGGTTCTAAGGGCCTTTCGGCCGGTTGTTTGCTCCGAAAAGAGCGAGAAACTGTTGCGTCGCCCGGCGGGCGTCGCCGCCGATCGCCGCCTCAGTCAAGTCCACCCGGTCGCCGAGCAGCAGACGGATCTGCACGTCGCGGCCGACCAGGCCGAAAAAGGTGCGGAACGCCGTCTCGGCGTCCTCGAATTCGAGCAGCCCGGCCTGCCGGCCGGCTTCAAGCACCGGCTTCAAGCGCCTGGCAAGCGCGAAGCGACCATTCTGCAGCACAACGGCGCCGAGGTCATCCTTGCCGGAACCGGCATGGCCAACCGCGACGCGGTTGAGCGCGACAGACGTGTCGCTGGAGATCACCTTGAGCCAGTCGGACGCGAAGCGCTCGAGCGTCGCGGTGAGCGAGACGAGATCCAGTTTCTCGCGATCGACCGCCGCGACACGCACTTTCGACGCCTGCCACTGCACCGTAGCCGTCAGCAACCCGTCGCGGTCGCCGAACCATTTGTAGAGCGTTTCCTTGGAGCAGCTGGCGCGCCGCGCTACCGCGGTCATGGTGAGGTTGTCGCCCTCCTCGACCAGCAGGCGAAGCGCGGCATCCAGAACTGCCTGCTGGCGCTCCGTCAGGGTTTCGCTTGTGTCGATCTCGGCCGGCTGCAACACGACTGTTCCCAATTCCGGATACGCTTCAAGTGCGTACCGTACGTTACGGTTCGCCTTATGGCGCATTCCAGTTTCCGGCGCAAGGGGCGATATCGAAAATTCGAGCCTACCAGCCCAGCTCCCAGGCCTTCGCCGTTAGTTCCCGGTTGGCGGATGCCGCAGCCGCGCGAGCAGCGTTGCCAGCGTCTTGAGTTCTTCGGCTGAAAGCCTGTCGCCCATCAGTTCGGCGATCGAAGCGCCATAGACGGCCCAGATGCGGCGGCGCATGTCCCGGCCGCCCGGCGTGATGCGCACCGTCTGTCCCCGGCCGTCATCCGAGACAGGCAGCTTTTCCACCAGGCCTTCCGCTTCGAGCCGGGCCAGCAGCCTCGAAACGCCGTACTGCGCCAGCAGAACACGATCGATCAGCTCGAACGGCCGCAGTCCACCCTCGCCCGCCTCCGCAAGCTCGTGCAGCACGTCATACCAGGCGAGCGGCGGCAGGCCGCCGGCCTTCAGGGCATCCTCGGTCTTTTCGACCAGCTGGCGCGAGACGCGCATGAGGCGCGCCCAGGCGGCGACGGCTTCGGGTGATGGCGATCTCTTCGTCATCGGTAAAGCCTATAAGATAGATGCAAATGCATCAAGCTTGACGATCGATGCAATTGCATCCATATAGATGCAAGTGCATCGATATGGAGAAATCCCATGAAACATGAAATATGCAAGATCGCCGATGTCCCGCAAACCGGCAGCCTGATCGCGCCCTTCTTCGGCCGCGAGGTGCATGTCTGGCGTAGCGGCGAGCGCATCCGCGCCGCGGCCAATGTCTGCCTGCATTTCGGCGGACCGCTGGACTGCAAGGACGGCGCCTTCGTCTGCCAGTGGCACGGCGCGAAATTCGAAATGGAAAGCGGTGAGCGTGTCGAAGGACCGGCGCCGAAGGGCTCGCGCCTGATGTTCCTGTCGACCCGCGTCGAAGATGGCGCGCTCAACTACGTCTGGGGAGAGTGAGATGACCGCCAGGCTCACCCTCGTCAGCCATCACCTCTGCCCTTATGTCCAGCGCGCCGCGATCTCACTCGCCGAGAAAGGCGTTCCGTTCGAGCGGGTCAACGTCGACCTTGCCGACAAGCCCGATTGGTTCAAGGCCATCTCGCCGCTCGGCAAGGTCCCACTGCTCCGCGTTCGGCATGACAACGCGGACGAGGTGATCTTCGAATCCGCCGTCATCCTCGAATTCCTCGAGGAGACCGAGGCCAATCCTCTGCACCCGGCCGATCCGCTGGCACGCGCCAGGCATCGCGCCTGGATCGAATTCGGTTCGGCGATCCTGAATGCCATAGGCCGCTTCTATTCCGCCGCCGACGAAGCTGCTTTCCTCCACGAAAGCAAAGGTTTGTCCGAGATGTTCCCGCGCGTGGAGGCGGAACTTGCGGCCAGGCAAAATGGCCCGTGGTTCGCCGGCGGGTCCTTCTCGCTGGTCGATGCCGTCTACGGGCCGATCTTCCGCTATTTCGACACCTTCGACCGCATCGGTGATTTCGCCATTCTCGACGGCAAGCCGCTCATCCAGGCGTGGCGCGAAACCCTGAGTGGGCGGCAATCGGTCAAGGAGGCGGTCGGCGCGGACTATCCGCGGCGGCTGCACGCCTTCCTGCAGGCAAGAAGATCTTATCTGTCCGACATCATCCGGCTTCAGGCCATTGCAACTCCGCAAGCCCGATCCGCTTGAACGGGTCGATCACGGTCCCGGCGACCATGGCGGCGAGGAATTGCGGCCCTGGCGGGATTCTCGCCAGGGCCGCCACCATGCGGTCGCGCATGAAGGGGAGCATCGTCGAGTCCGATTGGTAGAATGGCGTCAGCGACAGGGAAAGCGCCTGGAACACGCGAACATGCCAGCGCCTGGCCTTCGCATAGGTATCGAGCGCGTGCTCGACACTTTTCGCTTTTGCCAGTGCATGGCTGAGCGCCGCCGCATCGAGCAGCGCCATGTTCGCCCCTTGCCCGAGTTGCGGGCTGGTGGAATGCGCGGCGTCGCCGATGACGGCAAGCAGTCGGCCGGCCGGCAGCGCCATCGTGTGGTGGCCGTAGCGGGCGAGCGAGAGCTGTTCGAAGCTGTCGATCTGGCCGGTGAAAGCCTCGCATTGCGGCCACACCGAGATCACCCTCGCCTTCCATGCCTCCAGCCCCTCTGCCTTCACCTGTTCGGCATCTGCCGGCTTGAGGCTCCAGAAGAAGGCCGCCATCTCTTGCGCGCCTGGTTCCGGCCGGCCGATCGGCAGCACGCCGACCATGATGCTTGCCTTGTCATAGCGCTGCAGCAGCGCGCTTTTGTCAAAGTCGTCCCGCCAGCCGAGCGACGCCCAGAATGCCCCATAGGCGAGCGGCCGCGGCATGGCGGCATCACCGAGATAGCGCCGCAGTTTCGAGCGCGCGCCGCTGGCATCGACAATGAGGTCGAATGGCCCCAGCCGCTTGCCGTTGCCGCCGACGAGCGTCGCCCGCTCAGCCGTCTCCAGCGTCTCGACCTCGACATTGGTTTCAATGGCGATCGCTTCGCGCGAGGCAGCGCGGTAGAGCACCCCGAACAGCGCTGCGCGATGCACTGCAAGGCCGAAGCGGCGGCCGCGCCGCGCATCGTAGCGGACTTCGAGCACGGTGCGCCCGGTCCGGGCATCGGTGCCGTGCAGCCGCTCGATGCGGCTGCCGAGCGAAAGCATCTCGTCGAGCAGGCCGAGATCGGCGAGCACGGTCAGCCCGGTCGGCTGCAGGATAAGGCCAGAGCCGACGGGCTTCGGCTCATCGAAGCGCTCGAAAATGGTGACGCGGTGCCCGGCCCGCGTGAGATAAAGCGCTGCCGCCAGCCCGGCCGGACCGGCGCCGGCAATCGCGATGTCGAGTTTTTTGTCCATTGCCCGCCCAGACCGACCGGCGGGCACAATTCCTGATTGATCGCGTCAAATCAACTTGGCGCTTTGACGCTTATCAGTGGAAAAAACCGGGCCACCGGAAAAAGACCGGGCTCACATCCGGGCATCGAATGCAGCGCGCGCGTCGCGCACCGCGTCGTGATTGAGCTCGGCCCATTGGACGAGGTGATAGAGCGGAACGAACATCGATCGCCCGAGATCGGTCAGGCTGTATTCGACGCTCGGCGGCTTGGTCGGGAACACTTCGCGATGTACATAGCCGTCGCGCTGCAGTTCATGCAGCGTCTGGGTCAGCATGCGCTGCGAAATATCCGGAACCAGCCGCCGCAACTCGCCGAAGCGATAGGGCTTCTCCGCAAGCGCCATGACCAGCAGCGGGCTCCATTTGCCGTTGATGCCATGGATGACGTCGCGAACCGGGCAATCTGCGAAATTGGCGCCGTCCGTCATGGCCTTGTAGATCTCGATCTTGGATTTCAGATTGACGATCTTGCCGTCCATCGGTGGTTCCCTGCGTGTGCCTACCTCCCGAAAAACTGCCTTCTTTACGGCCGGGGGTCAATTCCTAATTTAGTGCTGGTCTCTTTTTGAGACTGCCAACAGCACCCGCCAATCGGCGCAATTCAGGAACCTCCCATGACCGAAACCCTCCTCGTCACCGGCGCTTCCGGCCAGCTTGGCCGAGCCGTCATCAATCACTTGCTGGACGCCCAGAAAGTGGCGCCGGCGAGCATCATCGCCGCCACCCGCAACCCCGAGAACCTCGCCGATCTCGCGGCACGCGGCGTCGCCGTCAGGGTCGCCGATTTCAACGACAGGGCCTCGCTGGAGAAGGCATTCGGAGGCGCCGACCGGGTGCTGATCATCTCGACCGGCGACCTCGACCTCAAGACGGGCCGGCGCTTGAAGCAGCATGAGACGGCGGTGACCGCGGCCAAGGCGGCAGGCGTTTCGCATCTGCTCTACACCTCGATGCCCAATCCGGAGCCCGGCTCGCCGGTGCTGTTTGCCAATGACCACTTCGGCACGGAACAGGCGATCAGGGCGAGCGGTATTCCCTACACCATCTTCCGCAACGGCTGGTACCAGGAGAACCTGTTCATGGCGCTGCCGCACGCCATCTCGTCCGGCAAGTGGTACACGTCGGCAGGCGACGGCCGCGTCGCCCATGGCGCGCGCGACGACATGGCCGCCGCGATCGCCGCCAGCCTCGCTTCGGGCGAGAAGGCGAGCCACATCTACACGCTGACCGGCCCGCAGGCCTACACGACGAACGAGGTCGCGGCGATGGTCAGCGACGTGACCGGAAAGCCGATCGAGGTCGTGCAGGTTCCGGACGAAGGCTTGACCGAGGGCATCAAGGCGAATGGTGTCCCGGAGGACTTCGCCCGCATCATCGTCTCCTTCGACGCCAACACCCGCGCCGGCCGCATCGGCGAGGTGACCGACACGGTCGAAAAGCTCTCCGGCCGCAAGTCTCGGACGCTGAGGCAGTTCCTCGAAGCGAACAAGGCCGCCCTGCTCGGCTGAAGCCAAGCGCGCCTGGGGAAGCCGTCCCCGGCGCGCTTCACTTCGACTTCTTCAGCAATCCAAGCTGGACCAGGCTTTCACCCGTCGCGACAAGAGCGTCCTCGCGCGATCGCGGCGTCCAGCCGAGCAGGCGCATGGCCTTGGCGCTCGTCGCGTTCCTCGGCTTGCCCAGTTCCGTCACGATCTGGGCCGCCTGCCCGTCGAACAGGCCGACGATCCGGACCAGCCAGTCCGGCAGCACTCTCGTCGTGATGCGCGACCCTGCATTGCCGAGCCGCGCCTTCAGCGTCCGCGCGATTTCCAGCATCGTCATGAAATCGCCGCTGATGGCCAGGAACCGTTCGCCTCTGGCGGCAGGATTGGTCATGGCGCGCAAATGCAGGTCAGCGACATCGCGCGCATCGACCACGCCGAACACCATGCGCGGCAGGCCCGGCATCTCGCCATCCATCAAACGCCGGATGAAATCGGTCGACGTCGAATGATCCGGCCCCAGGACCGGCCCGAAGATGCCGACTGGATTGACCACCGCCAGTTCCAGCGCGCCGCCCTGAGCGGCAATGAAATCCCACGCCGCCCGCTCGGCCAGCGTCTTCGACTTCACATAGGCGCTGACCTTCTGCGAAAGATCGGTCCAGTTCTCTTCGGTGAACGGATGGCCGGCAACAGGCGTCTGGCCGTAGCCGGCGGCGGCGAAGGACGAGGTCAGCACGACCCGTTCGACACCGGCATCGCGCGCGGCCCGCAGCACCCGCAACGCCCCTTCCCTGGCCGGTACGATCAGGTCGTCCTCATGTTTCGGCACGCCCGGCGGAAACGGCGAAGCGACGTGGAGGACGTACCGGCATCCGGCGACCGCTTCGGGCCAGCCTTTGTCGCTCGTGAGATCGGCATAGGCGAAGGAAAGCGCCTCGCCCGGCTCGGCGCCGCCGACCTTCAGCATGGCGAGCACGTCGGCTTCGCGCTTGGCGGAGCGCACCGTCGTGCGCACACGGTAGCCGGCGTTCAGAAGCGCGAGGATGCAATGAGCGCCGAGGAAGCCGGAACCGCCGGTCACAAGCACCAACTCGCCGCTCATGCCCGCCTCCCCTCGTCGCTGAACCAGCCTATGCGGCGCAGTCTCTCAGATCGCGACCTGCGTGCCAATCTCCACGACGCGCCCGGTCGGAATCTGGAAATACTCCGTTGCGTCCGCCGCCGTCTTCGCCAGGCCGATGAACAGCCGGTCCTGCCAGATCGGCATGCCGGAATTGGGCGAGGCTTTCAGCGAACGGCGCGACAGGAAGAAGGACGTCGTCATGATGTCGAACTTCCAGCCCTGCTTGCGGCAGATCGCCAAAGCGCGCGGGATGTTCGGCTGCTCCATATAGCCGAAGGTCAGCGTCACGCGCATGAACAGCTCGTTGACCGTCTCCAGCTTCACGCGCTCGCTGTCGGGCACCACCGGCTGCGGCGCCGTCACCACCGACAGGATGACGTTCTTTTCGTGCAGCACCTTGTAGTGCTTCAGGCTGTGCATCAGCGCCGTCGGGGCGCTCAGCGGATCGCTGGTCAGGAACACCGCCGTGCCGGAAACCACCTGTGGCTTCTTCTTCAGAAGGTTGGCTGCCAGGAAATCGAGCGGGATTTCGTTGCGCCGGGTTTTGTCGAACAGGTACCGGCTGCCGCGCACCCAGGTCCACATGCCGAGGATGATGGCGAAGGCGACCGCGAGCGAGGCCCAGCCGCCCTCGAACACCTTGACGATGTTGGAGGCGAAGAAGCCGATATCGATCAGCGCGAACATCGCCGTCAGCGCGGCCGCCGGCCAGATGTTCCATTTCCAGATGCGGGTCATGACGATGAACAGCAGCGTCGTCGTCACCAGCATGTTACCGGTGACCGAGATGCCGTAGGCAGAGGCCAGCTTGCCGGATTCGCCGAATCCGACCACCAGCATCATCACGACGAGCGCGATCAGCATGTTGACGCGCGGCATATAAACCTGGCCGGACTGCTTCTCGGACGTATGCAGGATTTCGAGCCGTGGCAGCATGTTGAGCTGCACCGCCTGCCTGGTCAGCGAATAGGCGCCGGAGATGACCGCCTGGCTGGCGATGACCGTCGCCGCCGCGGCCAGCACCACCATCGGAATGAGCGCCCAGCCCTCGTTCATCTCGAAGAACGGGTGGCCGACCGTGCCGCCCTTGGCGAGCACATAGGCGCCCTGCCCGGCATAGTTCAAAAGCAGGCAGGGAAACACGATCGCCAGCCACGCCAGCACGATCGGCTTGCGGCCGAAATGACCGAGATCGGCGTAGAGCGCCTCGGCGCCGGTAACGGCCAGGAAGACCGCGCCGACGGTGACGAAAGACACGTCAGGCGAATTGATGAAGAAAGCCACGATGTAATGCGGGCTTATCGCCCACAGGATTTCGGGATCCGTGATGATATGCTTCAACCCGGAGAGGCCGATGGCGAGGAACCAGATGGCGGTGACAGGGCCGAACACAAGGCCCACACCACCGGTGCCGAAACGCTGGACGGCAAACAGCATCGCAAGGATCAAAAGGGTCAGCGGCACGACATAGGGCTGGAAGGCCGGAGTGACGACATTCATGCCTTCGACCGCCGACAGCACCGAGATGGCGGGCGTGATGACCGCGTCGCCGAAGAACAGCGACGCGCCCACGATGCCGATGCCGAGCACGATCGCCGAGCGCGCCGGGAAGGTGCCGCGCGCCAGCGCCATCAGCGACAGCACGCCGCCCTCGCCGCGATTGTCGGCGCGCAGCACGAACATGATGTATTTGATGGTGACCGTGATGGTCAGCGACCAGATGATCAGCGACAGCACGCCAAGGATGTCGGCGCGATTGGCGACGTCGCCGCCGGATGAGGCATGCAATGCCTCGCGGAAGGCATAGATCGGGCTGGTGCCGATATCGCCATAGACGACGCCCAGCGCACCCAGCATCAGCACCTTGGTGCTGTGCTGCTCTACTTCCGCGTGGCTCGATTGGTCGGCGGGTTCTGCCTCAGCGCCATTGGCAAGGGCCATGGACGACACTCCGATAAAACGCGCGGTGCTCTACGCTTGCTGCGGTGCAATATCAAGTGCCCTTGCGTGAGGGCTCCCATGCCGCCGACGCAGGGCTTTCGGTGTACGGAACGGCCGGGCTTGTTCGTCCGACCTCATCAGATGGCGACCTGCGTGCCGATCTCGACCACCCGTCCGGTCGGAATCTGGAAATATTCCGTCGCATCGGCCGCCGAGCGCGCCAGGCTGATGAACAGCCTGTCCTGCCACACCGGCATGCCCGAATTGGGCGAGGCTTTCAGCGAACGCCGCGACAGGAAGAAGGATGTCGTCATGATGTCGAACTTCCATCCCTGCTTGCGGCAGATCGCCAGGGCACGCGGGATATTCGGCTGCTCCATGTAGCCGAAGGTCAGCGTGATGCGCATGAACAGCTCGTTGACCGTCTCCAGCTTGACGCGCTCGCTGTCGGGCACCACCGGCTGCGGCGCCGTCACCACCGACAGGATGACGTTCTTTTCGTGCAGCACCTTGTAGTGCTTCAGGCTGTGCATCAGCGCCGTCGGCGCGCTCAGCGGGTCGCTGGTCAGGAACACCGCCGTGCCCGACACCAGCTGCGGCTTTTTCTTCAGAAGGTTCACCGCCAGGAAGTCGAGCGGGATCTCGTTGCGGCGCGTCTTGTCGAACAGGTAGCGGGTGCCGCGGATCCAGGTCCACATGATCAGCCCCATGAGAGAGGCGACCGTGATCGAGACCCAGCCGCCCTCGACGATCTTGACGACATTGGCCGAGAAGAAGCCGAGATCGATGATGCCGAAGAGCACCACCAGGGCCAGCGCGGCCGCAACCTGCCATTTCCACAGCCAGCGCATCACCACGAATAAAAGGATCGTCGTCATCAGCATCTCGCCGGTGACCGAAATGCCGTAGGCGGCGGCCAGCGCGCTCGAACTGCCGAAGCCGACGACCAGGAGCATCACGCCGAGCGCCACCAGCAGATTGACCCGCGGCATATAGATCTGGCCGCTCTGCATCTCGGATGTATGCTGCACCTCGATGCGCGGCAGAAGGTTGAGTTGCACGGCCTGCCTGGTCAGCGAGAAGGCGCCGGAAATAACCGCCTGGCTGGCGATGACGGTGGCCGCCGTCGCCAGGCCGACCATCGGCATCAGCGCCCATTCAGGCAGCATCTGGAAGAACGGATTGGTCGGCTTGCCGCCATGCGAGAGCACGAAAGCGCCCTGACCGAAATAGTTCAAGAGCAGGCAAGGAAACACGATTGCGAACCAGGCCATCACGATCGGCTTGCGGCCGAAATGCCCAAGGTCGACATAGAGCGCCTCGGCGCCGGTGACCGCCAGGAACACGGCGCCGACGGTGACGAAGGCGCCCGTCGGCGTGGTGGCAAGATAGTAGATCGCGTAATACGGATTGATCGCCAAAAAAACCGATGGATCGTCGACGATGTGATAAAGGCCGGCCGCGCCGATCGCCATGAACCACGTCGCCGTCACCGGTCCGAACACCGCCGCGACCTTGCCGGTGCCGAAGCGCTGCACGGCGAAAAGCACCGCCAGGATGACCAGGGTGATCGGAACCACGAAGGCATCGAGCGCCGGCGTGACGACTTCCAGGCCTTCGACCGCCGACAGCACCGAGATCGCCGGGGTGATGATCGAATCGCCGAAGAACAGCGCCGCGCCGCAAAGGCCGATCACCAGGATGAGCCTGGAGCCCGGCGGGTAGGCGCTGCGCGCCAGCGCCATCAGCGACAGCGTGCCGCCCTCGCCCTTGTTGTCGGCCCTGAGCACGAAGGCGACATATTTGATCGTGACGATGATCGTCAGCGCCCAGACGATCAGCGACAGCACGCCAAGCACGTCATGGCGGGCAACCGAGCTCGAAGACGCATGCAGCGCCTCGCGAAAGGCATAGATCGGGCTCGTGCCGATATCGCCATAGACGACGCCCAGCGCGCCAAGCATGAGCACCTTGGTGCTGTGCTGCCGCTCGCTTTCGGCATGGCCCGAACGTTCGAGCGATTCCGTTTCGCCGGTGTTGGCTAGCACCATGAACCCCATTTCACCGGATTCGCCGCGGTCCGAGGTCGCCGCAATGCGCGGGAAGCACCGGAACTGCCGAAGCTACGCAAGGCGCCCTACCATCCACAAGCCTTCAAGAACCGTCCCACCGTGCCGGCCATGCCATACTCCAGCGCATCCGCTGTCAACCCATGTCCGATCGATACTTCGGCCAATGCCGGGATGCGTTTGGCCAGTGCCGGCAGGTTCTGCACGGTAAGATCATGGCCGGCATTGACGCCAAGCCCGGCCGCGAATGCGGCGTCCGCGGTTTTTCCCAATCGTTCCAGTTCTTTCGCCGCCTTTGTGGAATCGGAATGAAAGCCTCCATAGGGGCCGGTATAGAGCTCGATACGGTCGGCGCCGGTATCGCGGGCCGCATTTATCCCCTCCGGGTCCGAGTCGGAAAACAGCGACACGCGCAACCCGCCTTTCTTCAAGCGCTTGACGATCGGTGTGAGGAACGCCGCCTGGGCGACGAAGTTCCAGCCATGATCCGACGTCGCCTGCGCCGGATCGTCCGGCACCAGCGTCACCTGCTCGGGCTGGTTCTTCTCGACGAGCACCAGGAAATCCTCGCTCGGATAGCCCTCGATGTTGAATTCCGCGTTCGGAAACTCATCGTCGATCAGCGCCCTGATCTCGGGCAGGTCGGAATGCCTTGTATGCCGCTCGTCAGGCCTGGGATGCACCGTCAGCCCGTGCGCGCCGGCGGCGAGCGCGAGGCGGCCAATGCCGATGACGCTCGGCCACGGCAGGTCGCGGCGGTTGCGCAGCATGGCGATGGCATTGAGGTTGACCGAAAGCTTCGCGGGCATCATCCGGCGTCCAGTTGGCGTTGGCGCGCATCTATAGCGCCTTTGCAGGGAACAGATAGAGGGTTTCCGGTGTTCCAGAGGACCAGGTGATGTCCAACACAAGGATTTGCCAGTGAAATTCCTCGAAGCCGTGCCGGCGGTCCGCCGCATCGAAACCAACCGCGACGCGCTTTTCGCCATCGATGTCGTCGGTGAAGTCTCGCCCGCCGATGCGGAGAACCTGTTCGGGCTGCTCGAGGCCGCCTATGCGCTGCATCCGAGGATCGACGTGCTGGTGCGGCTGACGGACGCGGAAAACGTCGACTGGGCAAACATTTCGCCAGACACGCTCAGGCAAGGCATGACCGGCGCGATGGAACACGTCGTGCGCTGCGCGGCCATCGGCGATCCGCGTTGGGCTTCCCTCGTTACCGGCGTCTTCCCGAAGGCGCTGCCATTCGAGTTCAAACGCTTCGACATGGACGATGAAGAGGCCGCCTGGCAGTGGATTGGCGCGAGGCCGACGTGACACTCACGAGGGTCAGCGCACGACCGTCAGCCGTTCGGCGGCTCGGGTAATGGCGGTATAGAGCCAGCGCTGCCGGGTCTCCTTGAAAGCCCAGCTCTCGTCGAACAGCACGACATCGTTCCACTGCGAACCCTGCGCCTTGTGCACGGTCAGCGCATAGCCATAGTCGAAATCGTCGAAGCGCTTCTTCTGCTGCCAGGGGATTTCGGCATCCGGATCCTCGAAGGCCGCCTTGAGCAGCTTGATCTTGGCGAC
Organism: Mesorhizobium sp. GbtcB19; assembly: GCF_019091085.1. GTDB lineage: Bacteria > Pseudomonadota > Alphaproteobacteria > Rhizobiales > Rhizobiaceae > Mesorhizobium. The sequence goes on from NZ_JAGXJY010000001.1 coordinate 533,319, forward strand.
GCCACGGTCCGGATCATCTTCTTCCGGCGAGACTAGCAGGTTGATACCAGGCTTCACCGTCTCGCGCGACGAGGTCATCACCTTCCACAGCGAGCCGTTGAGCAGACCCTTGGCCGGGTCGTTGCGCAGGCAGACCAGCTTGTCGCCAGCTTGCGGAAAGTCGGCGTTGAACCCCTTCAGCTCGCGCAGCCTTTGATTATAGCGGCGGCGCGTGCGGTTGGTGCCGACCAGCACCTGGTCGGCCTTGAGCACGAGATCCTGGTTGACGCCTTCCCTGCCGATCACCTGCGCGGTGCCGTAATCGCCATGCATGAATTCGCGACCTTCGCGCACATCGAGCGCCAGCCTGATGATCGGATTGTCGCGCGCCTGGCGGTGGATCTCTGTCAGCAGCACGTCCGGCTCGTGCTCGGTGAAGAAGCCGCCGCCCGAGATCGGCGGCAGCTGCGCCGGATCGCCCAGCACCAGGATCGGCGTGCCAAAACTCTGCAGGTCGCGGCCAAGTTGCTCGTCGACCATCGAGCATTCGTCGATGACGACGAGCTTGGCGCGCGCGATCGGGCTCTGCCGGTTGAGTGAAAAGGTCGGCGACATCGAGGTCTTGCCCGTCACCTCGTCCTCGACCGATTCCTCACCTTTGGGCCTATAGATCAGCGAATGGATGGTGCGGGCATTGGTCGCCCCCTTGGAGCGCAGCACCTGCGCCGCCTTGCCGGTGAAGGCGGCGAACTGCACCTGGCCGTCGACATGCTCGGCAAAATAGCGCGCCAGCGTCGTCTTGCCGGTGCCGGCATAGCCGAACAGGCGAAAGATCTGCGGCCGGCCCTCCTTGAGCCAGCGCCCGACCGCTTTCAGAGCCTCATCCTGTTGGGGAGAAAATTCCATCTGTGCGACAGACCGGATTCGCAAGCGAAAGACAAGATTGGCCGTCATACCGGCCGTTGTCGGTGGCAGTCACAAGCGCCTCCGCCAAGTCAGGCTATCAGCCGCAAACCAGAACGTAAAGAGAACAAAACCGCTGATGCCGTGAAGAAACTCAGCCCAGCGAGTACCAAATCAGGCGTAAGCAGCCACTGCCGGTGGCGGCGGGTCGCGGTCAGGCCTTGGAATGGGCGCGTAGTGGTCGAACTGCATCGTGTAGGTCGCACTGCCCCGGCTCATCGAGCGCAGGTTGTCGAAGTACTTGAACATGTTGGTCAGCGGCACCATCGCGTTGACGACGATGGCCTCGCCGTGGCTTATCCGACTCTTGACCACACCGCGGCGACCGTGCAGGTCGCCGATAATGCCGATGACATAGATTTCCGGCGTCACCACCTCGACCTTCATGATCGGCTCGAGCAATTGTACGCCGAGCTTGGGTGCGGCTTCCTTGAAGCAGGCGCGGCCGGCGATCTCGAAAGCGGAAGCCGAAGACTCGCTGTGATGGTGGCTGGCGTCCACCAACGTCGCCTTGATACCGATCATCGGGAATCCGGCGTAGGGACCAGAGACCAGGATGGTGCGCACCCCTTTTTCGACTCCGGCGGCATAATCACTCGGAAAAGCGCCGTCAGGAACCCTCGACACAAATACGAAATCCGGGTTGTGCCCGTTCGGCTCGAACAGGATTTTGACACGGGCGAACTGTCCCTGGCCGGCGAAAATCCTCTTATGCGTATAGTCTTGTTCGCGGGCGTGGGTAATCGTTTCGCGACAGGCCACTTGCGGAGCGCCGACATTTACCGCGACTTCGAACTCGCGACGCAAGCGGTCGACGATGATGTCAAGGTCCAGCTCAGTCATTGCGGCGATGATCGTCTGGCCCGATTCCTCGTCCCATTTCACCTCAAAGCCAGGTTGCTCTGTTGCCAGCGTCGATAAGGCGGCACGAAACTTCCGCTCATCGGCCCTCGACTTCGGCTCGATCGCGATTTGCAGCATAGGCCATGGCGCGGCAGGTTTTTCCATAGTGACCGCACGGTTGCAGGCTGCTCCGATATTTGCAACCGAATATCGGGCCGAAATCCAGACTGAGATAACAGAAGCCTAAACTTGTTCCACTGCTGGCAAGCTGCGATCAGAGCCCTGGATCATTCTCCAGCAGGATCGGCTTGCCATGCGGCGTGGCGTGCGCGGCGCGTTCCCAGGCGGCGGCGAGTTCATCGACCTCGCTTTTGCGGGCGACACCCTTCCTGGACAAAAGCTTCTCCAGCGCCGCCAGCCAATGCTCGTAATAGTCGTGGCCATCACTCGCCGCGCCCGGTTGCTTCACCTCAGCCGACAAGGCATCTGCCCACTCACTCCACGAAAACAGGCCCTTGTCGTGCAGCGCAACGGTCAGGGCAAAAGCTTCCGCCTGCCACGGCTCGGCGAAGACCGGCTCGTCGAAACCCGCCGGCAACTTGGCCTCATGCCGGCTCAAGATAGCTCTCCCAGGCGTCGATCGAGACGCTGAGCGTGGGATCCGCGCCCTCGCCCCAGATCTCGGCCCCGTCGAACACCACGGTATAGACCCATTGCGGGTTCTCGCCCTTGCCATGAGCGTTGCTGTCGGGAAAGACGAAACCATCCCGCACCGCCTCGATCGTGCCGGTCTTGCCACGCGCATAACGTGGCAGGCGCGTATGTCCGGTCGGGTTGAAATTCTTCGTCCGCACGCGATCGCCCGCTCGGAACCGAGCCGGTGTGACGACCGGACGGTCGCACGGTCCGCCCTTGGCGAGCACCGCCGGCACGTCCGCCGCCTTCAGCACTCGCTTCGGCGTCGCGGCCGCATCGACCGCCTTGCCGGCGGCGAGGTCGCGCTCGGTGACGAAGCCGTGGCGCTGCAGCAGCGTCTCCAGCGCCTTGATCCAGATCTGGTAGTAGCTCGATGAATAATAATCAGCCGGATGCAGCGATTCCCGGGCATGCCGGCTTTCGTCGATATTCCACGCGCCCATGCCGCCGGCGGTCAGCGTCACGCCAAGCGCCCGTCGCTCCCAGGCGGCATGGAAATAGGGCTCGTCCTTCTCGGGCGCGACCGGCCCGAAACCCATCTGCCCGCCGAGATCCTGCGGTCCGTTCATGCCGGCTCCTTGGCCAAAGCCGTGCCGATCATCGCATCGCGGCTGACCAGATCGGCGAGTTGCTCCTCGCTCCAGCCCTCGGTGCCTTTCGGCCGCATCGGCACCACCAGGTAACGAAGCTCGGCGGTGGAATCCCAGACGCGGATCTTCTTCTCGACCGGCAGCGTCAGCCCGAATTCCTCGAGCACGCCGCGCGGATCGATTACCGCCCGCGAGCGGTAGGGCGGCGCCTTGTACCAGACCGGCGGCAGGCCGAGCACCGACCACGGGTAACAGGAGCACAGCGTGCAGACGACGAGATTATGCGTCTCCTCGGTGTTGAACACGGCCTGCATGTGCTCGCCCTGGCGGCCGGTGTAGGAGAGCGATTCGATCGCCGCCGTCGCGTCGCGCTTCAGCCAGTCGGCATAGGCAGGATCGCTCCAGGCCTTAGCCACCACCCTGGCGCCGTTACGCGGGCCGATCTTGGTCTCATAGGTGTCGACGATGACGTCGATGGCCGCCGGATCGATCAGGCCCTTTTGGGTCAGGATCGTTTCCAGCGCGCGCACCCGCGCCGCGAACGGGTCGAGCTCGTTGTCGTGATCATGATCGTGGGTCATGATCCGAGACTAGGATCGGCCGCGGCTGGCCGCAAGCGCAACGCCTTGGGCCAGAGGCGATCGGAACGAAAGCGCGTTTCCTTGAATCGCTCGCTCCAGCGTTGTTTTCTGAAGCAAGATCTGGTCCGAAAAGTCAGCAACTTCTCGGGACCAGGCCCCTACTCGGCCGCCATTTTCTTCGGCTCGGCCTCGCCGTCGAACAGCGAGCGTTGCTCGCTATCTTCCACCACATGCAGCGCCGGCTGACTCTTCCTCGACGAGAAGCTGAGCAGCCAGCCGGAGAAGTTCTCGAAATAGACGTAGATCACCGGCGTCACGAACAGCGTCAGCGCTTGGGAGGCAAGCAGGCCGCCGACCACCGCGACGCCGAGCGGCTGGCGCAATTCGGCGCTGGCGCCGGTGCCGAGCGCGATCGGGAACGTGCCCATCAGCGCGGCCAGCGTCGTCATCATGATCGGCCGGAAACGCATCAGGCAGGCTTTGTGGATGGACTCCTTCGCCGACATGCCCTGTCGCCGGAGCTCCAGCGCGACGTCGACCATCATGATGCCGTTCTTCTTGACGATGCCGATCAGCATCAGGATGCCGATCACCGCGATCACCGAAAGATCCATGCCGGCGAAGCGAAGCGCCACCACCGCGCCAAGCACTGCCGACGGCAGGCCGGTGAGGATGGTGAGCGGGTGGATGAAGCTCTCATAGAGCATGCCGAGCACGATATAGATCGTCAGGATGGCGCCGCCGATCAGCAGGCCCTGGTTGGCCAGCGAATCCTGGAAGGTCTTGGCGGTGCCGGCGAAGCTGGTCGAGATCGCCGTCGGCATGCCGATCTGCTCTTTCAGTTGATCGATGCGCGTTACGCTGTCGCCGAGCGCCACGCCCTGCGGCAGATTGTAGGAGATCGTCACCGCCGGAAGCTGTCCAAGCTGGTTGACCGTCAAGGCGCCGGCCGTGCGGTCGACGCGGGCGAAAGCGCCGAGCGGCACCAGGCTGCCGCTCGCCGTCCTTACCTGGATGGCCAGCATCCGCTCGGGCGACCATTCGATCTTGGGATCGAGCTCGGTGATGACCTCATAGCTGTCGGTCGAACCGAAGATCGTCGAGACCTGATCGGTGCCGAAGCCGCCATAAAGGGCCGAACGCAGCGTGTCGGTGTCGATGCCGAGCTGGGCGGCCTTGTCGCGGTCGACCACCAGCGACGCCTGCAAGGCGTTGTTCTGCAGATCGCTGGTGACGTCGGTGAAGGTCGTATGGTCGGCCGCCATCGCGTCGTTGAGCTTCTGCGCCCAGACGTCGGTAGCGGTCGTATCGAGCCCCTGAACCACGAGCTGATAAGCGCTGGCCGACGACCGCGAGCCGAGCCGTAGGTTCTGCACCGGCTGCATATAGGTCTCGATGCCGGCCACGCCGGCCAGTTGCTTGCGCAGATCCGAAAGCACCTTCTCGATGTCGGGGCGCTTATCCTTGCCCTTGAGCTGAACGAAGAGCTGCCCCTGGTTGAGCGCGTTGTTGCCGCTGCCCGCCGACCACGCCACATGGTCGACATAGGGCGACTTCGAGAACACGCTGGCCACCTGCCCCTGCAGCTTCGCCATGGCATCGAACGAGATATCCTGTCGCGCGATCGTCGTCACCGAGATCTGGCCGATGTCTTCCTGCGGGAAGAAGCCCTTCGGCGAAACCTGGATCACCCACACGGACGCCGCCGCGGTGGCGACGAAGACCAGGAAGATCAGGAAGGTGTGGCGCAGGCAGAAGCTCAGCAGCCAATCGTAGGTGCGGGTGACGATGTCGTGCCTGTGGCCGGCGCCATGCGCCTCGCGATCCGCCCTGGTCACCGACAGCAGCCGCGAGCAAAGCATCGGCGTCAGCGTCAGCGAAACGAACATCGAGGCCAGGATGGCGACGGTCACGACGACGGCGAATTCGTTGAAGATGCGGCCGATGACGCCGCCCATCAAAAGCACCGGGATGAACACCGCCACCAGCGAGATCGAGATCGAGATGATGGTGAAGCCGATCTCGCGCGCGCCCTTCAGCGAAGCGTCGAAGGCCGACAGCCCGTCTTCCTCCATGTGGCGGAAGATGTTTTCGAGCATGACGATGGCGTCGTCGACGACAAGGCCGACCGCAAGCGTCAGTCCCATCAGCGAGATGTTGTCGATGGAAAAGCCGAACAGGAACATCGCGCCGAGGGTGGCGATCAGCGAGATCGGCACCGCCACCGCCGGGATGATCGTCGCCGTTATCCTGCGCAGGAAGACGAAGATCACCATCACGACGAGCGCGATGGTCAACAGCAGCGTGAACTGAACGTCGTCGACGGCCTGGCGGATCGAGGTCGAGCGGTCGTTGAGCAGCTTGATCTGCGCGGCAGCCGGCAGCTGGTCCTGGAAGGACGGCAGCATCGCCTTGACCTTGTCGACGACGTCGACGGTGTTGGCGTCGGGCTGGCGCTGCACGGCCATGATGATCGCGCGGGTGCCGTCATACCAGCTCGCCGTCGTCGTGGTCTGCACCGAATCGACGACGCGCGTCACCTCGCCCAGCCGCACCGGATGGCCGTTCTTGGTGGCGATGATGAGGTTGGAGAAGCCGGCGGCGTCGGTGAGCTGCGTGTTGGCGGTGATGGTCAGCTGCTGCTTGTTGTTCTGCAGCACGCCGAGCGGCGTGTTGCTGTTGGCCGAAGCGACGGCAGCCTGCAGCTGGTCGATCGAGATGCCGCGCGCGGCAAGCGCGGTCGGATCGATCTGGATGCGAACCGCGTATTTCTGCTGGCCGAAGATCGAGACTTGCGCCACGCCGTCGATGGTCGATAGCGAGGGCGAGATGACGTTTTCGGCAAAGGCGTCGAGATCGGTCAGCGGGACCGTGTCGCTGACCAGCGACATCAGCAGGATCGGCGCATCGGCCGGATTGACCTTGCGATAGCTCGGCGGCGACGTCATCTGCGGCGGCAGCGATTTTTGCGTGCGCGCGATCGCCGCCTGCACGTCCGCCGCCGCGGCGTCGATATCGCGGTTGAGCACGAACTGGATGGCGATCGAGGTCTGGCCGAGCGAGTTGGTGGTCGAGATCGAATCGATGCCGGCGATCGTCGCGAACTGCTTGATCAGCGGCGTCGCAACGGAAGTCGCCATCGTCTCGGGCGAGGCGCCCGGCAGCGACGCGGAGACGTTGACCACCGGAAATTCGGCACTGGGCAGCGCTGCCACCGGCAGAAACTTGTAGGCAAAGATGCCGCCCAGCACGAGGGCGAACGACATCAAAAGGGTGGCTACAGGCCTGCGGATGCAGAATTCGGAGATCATTGGGCGGCCCCGCCGGCCTTGTCGGCCTCCGCGACCTTCGCGGACGCCTGGTTGCCGGATCCGGCCGCGGCCTTGCCTTCATGCACCGCCGCGCCGTTCTTCAACCGTGTCTGGCCCTCGACGACAACCTTCTCGCCGCTCTTGAGACCATTGCTGATGGCGCTGTTCTCACCCTCCGTCAGCGCCACCTGCACAGGCCGCATCTCGACAGTGCTGTCCGGCTTGACGACATAGACGAACGGGCCTTTCTGGCTGGGCTGCACGGCCACCGTCGGCACCGAAATCATCTGCGGCATCGTGCCAGCGTCGAGCACGACGTTGACATACTGGCCGGGCCATAGCGAGAGATCCGGGTTCGGGATGCTCGCCCGCGTGGCGATGGTGCCGGAGGCGGTGTCGACGCTGGAATCGACGAAGTCGAGCGTGCCCTTGCCGATCGGTGTCGGATCGCCATTCTTGGTCAGCGTCACGCCGCCTTGCTGCGGATCGGCGAGCGCCTTGTGCAACAGAGCCAGATTGCTCTCCGGCAAGGTGAAGTTCACCTGCAACGGATCGATCTGGGTGATCGTCACCAGCGGCGTCGAGTTGCTTGAGTTGCCGTTGCTGACGGTAACGAGGTCGCCGACCGAGACGTTGACAGCGCCGAGCCTGCCGGCGATCGGCGCCGAGATCGTGGCAAAGCCGAGTTGAACGTTGTCGGCGTCGATCGTCGCCTTGTCGGCATCGACGGTCGCAGCCGCCGCCTTTTGCGCCGCCACCGCCTGATCGTAGGTCTGCTGGGTGCCGGCCTGTTTGGCGACAAGGTCCTTGGCGCGCTGGAGGTCGGAATTCGAGCTGATGAGCAGCGCCTGGTCCTTGGCAAGGGTCGCCTGGTCCTTCGCCAATTGCGCCCGCAGCGCGCGGTCGTCGAGCTGGAACAGCACGTCGCCCGCCTTCACCATCTGGCCGTCCTTGACGTCGATCGACACGATCTGGCTGGAGACCCGGGCGTTTATGTTGACCACGGCCGGCGAGGAGACGAAGCCGATGGCGTAGCGGCGGATCGGGAAATCCGCGGTCGTGGCGGTCGCGGAGACGATCGAGGCGGAACGTGCGCCGCCGCCTTTCGCATTGTCGCCTTTCGAATTGTCCGAAGCCTTGGCCGTCTTGTCGTTGCCCGCCGTCTTGTCCGTGGCGGTCGCGTCAACCTGCTTGCCCGAAATCAGCTGCTGGACCTTGGCCAGTGTCGTCGGCGAATAATAGAGCCCCGCGCCCGCCAGGCAGGCGACCGCTACAGCTGCAAAGGCGATTTTTCCGCGCATCGACAAACAAACCTTCTACCGACACGCCGATCCCGGTGGTCTATCTTAGCTCGATTCACGGCGCCTTGCCGCGATTTTCGCCGAATAGATAGGACAAGGCTTTGGCGGAAAAGGGCCAAAACACGGCATTACGAAGATTTAATGTGCAGTGCACAAACGTTGGGCAGCCGGCTAACTCAACGGTGAACCGCCTTCAGCCTGCCCGAAAAGCTGCCCAGATGTGTTGAGATTCAGGTCAGGACGAGTCGAAAACAGTGGCTTTCGAGAACCGGAGCGGAGCGTACTTTTCGTACGTGAGCACCGGAAGCGCAGAAAGCCAGTGTTTGCAGGCCGGCCTCACCTGAATATCGGCACATCTAACGGAGCATGGGCCACAGCGTTGCCGCGAGCAATACGCCCATGGCGATGTTGAACCATTTCAGCCGCACCGGATCCGACAGGAAGCCGCGCAGCGCCGTGCCGAACCCGGCCCAGATGGACACACTCGGCAGGTTGACGATGGCGAAGGCGGCCGAGATCAGCATCACCGAGATGAACGGATGGTCGGCGTTCGTATAGACGGCCATGGCGGTGATCGCCATCACCCAGGCCTTGGGATTGACCCATTGGAAGGCCGCCGCGTCGATGAAGCGCATCGGCTTCGCTTCCGCTTCGCCCTTGCTGGCCATCGAACGCGACATGGCGATCTTCCAGGCGAGATAGAGCAGATAGGCCGCGCCGGCGATCTTCAACGCCGTATGCAGCGCGGGCACCGCCGTCAGAACCGCGCCGAGCCCGAAGCCCACTGCCAAAAGCAGGACGAAAAAGCCGATGCTGATACCCAGCATATGCGGGATCGTTCTGACGATGCCGAAATTGACGCCGGATGTGAGCAACATGAGGTTGTTCGGCCCGGGCGTGATCGAAGTCACGAAGGCGTAGACCAGCAAAGCGGAAAAAGCTTCAAGAGACATCGAGATCACAAAGGTCAACAATGTTGACTTAATTTGCAATGAGCTCCGAGGCAAAGGGATTCCATTGGTCCACCAGCGAGCAGACGAAATGCTGCCGTCGGCAAGCTAGTGGCTGCGTAGAGTTTCCATGTAAGATTTAGCGTATTGGCAGGCCACGAAGCTCGCATCGATCTCGCAGGCCTTCTTGAACGCGGTCATGGCCGCGTCTTCGTCTTTCGCCACCCCCTCGCCCTTCTGAAGCGCTGCGCCATACATGGTGCATCCCCACGCATCGCCTTCGCCGCAGCTCAACTTGAAGGTCTCATACGTGCAGAGGTTTGCCGCTTTATCGTTTCCGCGCAAACTGTCCGGCAATCTGTCTATGCGCATACCGGCGCTGCGATTTGTGCAGCCGGCCGCGCTGCCGGTGGCGCAGGCCTGGGCGAACATCGCCTCGGCTTTCAGTTGCTGGTCTTCGCCGCCATTCTCCTGGATGACCCTGGCGGTCTCGAAACATGCTTCGGGGTTGTGCCCATCGAAGCAAAGCCTGGCGCAGGCCAGCGCGTCCCTCTCACAACGGTCGTAATTCATGTCCGGCAGCACGACATTGCTGCGCGGCGCCGACTTGCGCCAGATGTCCTTCGGGCACTGCTGGAAATAGGCATTGGGGGTGCCCCTGCGGCCGATCTCCCTGAGCAATTTCGGCATCACTCGGGGGTCGAACGTCGGCTCGTCGCTAAGCGCTGGCGTCGCAGCGGCGACGATGGCCGCGATGGCCGCCAGAATTGCCGCCCCCCGCGTCATTGTTACATCCCCTGCGGCCCGCGGTTCATCGCCGCCACGCCGGTGCGGCAGATCTCGACCAGGCCGAGCGGCTTCATGATGGCGATGAACTGGTCGAGCTTGGAGCCCTTGCCGGTGATCTCGAAGATGAAATGCTCGGTGTTGGCGTCGATAACCGAGGCGCGGAAGGCATCCGCAAGGCGGAGCGCCTCGACGCGGGCGTCGCCGGTGCCGGCGACCTTGACCAGCGCCAGTTCGCGCTCCAGCGGCCGCTCCTGGCCAAGCTCACGGGAACGGACGGAAAGGTCGACCACCCGATGCACCGGCACGATGCGTTCGAGCTGGTTCTTGATCTGCTCCATCACATGTGGCGTGCCGCGCGTCACGATGGTGATGCGCGACAGATGCTTCTCGTGCTCGGTCTCGGAGACGGTCAGGCTTTCGATGTTGTAGCCGCGCCCGGAGAACAGACCGATGACACGGGCAAGCACGCCCGGTTCGTTGTCGACCAGCACGGAAAGCGTGTGCGTTTCCGGCTTCTCGGTTTCCTTGGCGATGAAGTAGGCGGAGCCGGTCGGTTGAAGGTGCTGTGCGTTCATGACGTGAATCTCGATTTCAGACTTTTGAGCTAATTCTCTGTTTGCGCACGGCTTTCTCGCGACAGCCCCGCCTTGGTGGCTGTTATGAGTAGAGCATGATGTTGCCCGAAAACCGCTTCACACTTTTCGGCATCCTGCCCTACACCAGTTCCCTGCCCTTGGCGTCGATGGCATTGGCGACCGCCTCGTCGGTGGCCTCGTCGGGCAACAGCATCTCATTATGCGCCTTGCCGGACGGGATCATCGGGAAGCAGTTGGCCAAGGTCGCCACGCGGCAGTCGAACAGCACCGGCTTCTTGACCGAGATCATCTCCCTGATCGCGTCGTCGAGCTCGTCCGGCTTGTCGCAGCGAATGCCGTGGCCGCCATAAGCTTCCGCCAGCTTGACGAAGTCGGGCATCGCTTCGGTGTAGGAATGCGACAGGCGGTTGCCGTGCAACAGCTGCTGCCACTGGCGCACCATGCCCATATACTGGTTGTTCAGGATGAAAATCTTGATCGGCGCTTCATACTGCACCGCCGAGCTCATTTCCTGCATCGTCATCTGCACCGAGGCATCGCCGGCGATGTCGATGACCAGCGCATCGGGATGCGCGATCTGCACGCCGAGCGCGGCCGGCAGGCCGTAGCCCATCGTGCCCAGCCCGCCCGACGTCATCCAGCGGTTCGGCTTGTCGAAATGATAATGCTGCGCCGCCCACATCTGGTGCTGGCCCACCTCGGTGGTGATGTAGGTGTCCATGTCCTTGGTCAGCGCGTAGAGCCGCTGGATGGCGTATTGCGGCATGATGACATCGTTGTTCATCTTGTAGGCGAGCGAATCCCGCGCCCGCCACTTCGCGATCTGCTCCCACCACGGATAGAGCGTCTTCTTGTCGGTCTTGGCGGTCGCCCGCCACAGCCGCACCAGATCCTCCAGCACGCGACCGACATCGCCGATGATCGGCACATCGGTGTGTACGTTCTTGTTGATCGAGGACGGATCGATGTCGATATGGATCTTCTTCGAGTTCGGCGAGAAGGCGTTGAGCCGGCCGGTGATGCGGTCGTCGAAGCGGGCGCCGATGCAGATCATCACGTCGCAATCATGCATCGCCATGTTGGCTTCGTAAGTGCCGTGCATGCCGAGCATGCCGACCCAGTTCTTGCCCGATGCCGGATAGGCGCCGAGCCCCATCAGCGTCGAGGTGATCGGGAAGCCGGTGAGATCGACCAGCTCGCGCAGCAGGTGGCTCGCTTCCGGACCGGAATTGATGACCCCGCCGCCCGAATAGATGATCGGCTTCCGGGCAGCCGCCATCAGCTCGACCGCGGCCTTCACCTTCTCCAGGTCGCCCTGGACTTTCGGCTGGTAGCTGGTGCGCGGTGCCGTCTGCGGCGGCACGTAAATGCCCTTGGCGAACTGCACGTCCTTCGGAATGTCGACCACGACCGGACCAGGGCGGCCGGTCGTCGCGACATGGAAGGCCTCGTGGATGGTGGCGGCGAGCTCGTTGACGTCCTTCACCAACCAGTTGTGCTTGGTGCAGGGCCGCGTGATACCCACCGTGTCGCATTCCTGGAAGGCGTCGGAGCCGATCAGCGAGGTCGGCACCTGGCCGGTCAGGCAGACCAGCGGAATGGAATCCATCAATGCGTCCTGCAGCGGCGTCACCGCATTGGTGGCGCCGGGGCCGGACGTCACCAGCAGCACGCCGGCCTTTCCGGTCGAGCGCGCATAGCCTTCGGCCGCGTGGCCGGCGCCCTGCTCGTGCCGGACCAGAATGTGCTCGACCTCGTCCTGCTGGAAAATCTCGTCGTAGATCGGGAGAACGGCGCCGCCCGGATAGCCGAAGACATGCTTGACGCCGTTGTCCTTCAGCGCCTGCACCACCATTTCGGCGCCCGTCATCTCGCGCCGCTCGTTCTGTCCATTGCTCATCGGTCTGGTCCCGTACTGTCCGCCGTCTGGCGATTGCTGGTCGTTTAGTTGGATTTCAGGCAATAAAAAAGGCCCCCGAGGGAGCCTGTGTGGTGCGCATGGGAGGTTTTCGCCCGGCGGTTACACCGCCTTGCCCACGCGCCAGCCTACGAGAATGAGTGCCGTTTTCATGGTCGCGGACAATAAGGTTGGTTCCGCGCCGCTGTCAACGGTCAATCTGCAGGGCATGAACACGAATTAGCGGCCGGCTTTTGCAGGGGCCGGCGCTCCAGCCATGGCCGGCAGTTGCCGGCCAGGTTTCCGATAAGGCCTTGAAAATACGCCAAACTATTGGAGGGCGTGACGCAGCGAAGCTTTTGACGGGATACTTCATCCATGCCGGGCCGTCTCTGCCCGGCCATATCCGCTCGACCAAGAAGCGTTGCGAATCCCGGAGGAAATTCATGCTCGACAAAGCCCCCAACAAAAAGCTGTCCGACCTGCTCGACCAATTCGGCGGCGCCCTTGCCGCCGGCGACATAGAAAAGGCCGTCGGCTGTTTCCAGGAAGACTGCTACTGGCGCGACCTCGTCACCTTCACCTGGAACATCAAGACCATGGAGGGCCGCGACCAGGTCCGCGACATGCTGAAGAGCCAATTGTCGAAGACGAAACCCTCGCATTTCGCCATCGCCAAGGGTGAGGACGCCACGGAGAGCGGCGGAGTGATCGACGGCTGGATCAGCTTCGAGACGGAGGTGGCGCGCGGTTTCGGCCACATCAGGCTGAAGGACGGCAAGATCTGGACATTGCTCACCACCATGGCCGAACTGAAAGGCCATGAGGAGCCGGCCGGTTTCGCGCGACCGATGGGCGCCAAGCACGGCTCCGGCAAGAACCGCCCGACCTGGAAGGAAGAGCGCGAGAAGGAAGCGGCGGAGCTCGGCTTCAAGACGCAGCCCTACACCGTCATCATCGGCGGCGGCCAGGGCGGCATCGCGCTCGGCGCACGGCTCAGGCAACTTGGCGTGCCGACCATCATCGTCGAAAAGAACGAGCGCGCCGGCGACAGCTGGCGCAAGCGCTACAAGTCGCTCTGCCTGCACGACCCCGTCTGGTACGACCATCTGCCCTATATCGACTTCCCCAGGAACTGGCCGGTCTTCTCGCCCAAGGACAAGATCGGCGACTGGCTGGAGATGTACACCAAGGTGATGGAGCTGAATTACTGGTCGTCGACCGAGGCCAGGAGCGCATCCTATGACGACAAGAAGAAGGAATGGACCGTCGTGGTGCGCCGCGACGGCAAGGACATCACGCTGAAGCCGAAGCAGCTGGTGCTGGCCACCGGCATGTCCGCCAAGGCGAACCTGCCCAAATTCAAAGGCATGGAAAACTTCCAAGGCGACCAGCACCACTCCTCGCAGCATCCCGGCCCCGACGCCTATGCCGGCAAGAAGGCCGTGGTGATCGGCTCGAACAATTCCGCCCACGACATATCGGCCGCACTTTGGGAAGCCGGCGCCGATGTGACCATGGTGCAGCGCTCGAGCACCCATATCTCTCGGTCCGACACGTTGATGGAAATCGGCCTGGGCTCGCTTTACTCGGAACAGGCAGTGCAGAACGGCATCACCACCGCCAAGGCCGACCTGATCTTCGCCTCGCTACCCTACAAGATCCTGCACGAATTCCAGATCCCGGCCTATGCCGAGATGAAGAAGCGCGACGCGGCCTTCTACAGCGGATTGGAGAAGGCCGGCTTCATGCTCGACTGGGGCGATGACGAGTCCGGTCTGTTCATGAAATATCTGAGGCGCGGCTCCGGCTACTATATCGATGTCGGCGCCTCGCAGCTGATCATCGACGGTTCGATCAAGCTGAAGAGCGGGATCGACGTGAAAGAGATCAAGGCGCATTCGGTGCTGCTCAGCGACGGCACCGAGTTGCCGGCCGATCTCATCGTCTACGCGACCGGCTATGGCTCGATGAACGGCTGGGCGGCCGATCTCATCTCAAAGGAAGTGGCCGACAAGGTCGGCAAGTGCTGGGGCCTGGGTTCGAACACCACCAAGGATCCCGGCCCCTGGGAAGGCGAGCTGCGCAACATGTGGAAGCCGACGCAACAGGAGGCGCTGTGGTTCCACGGCGGCAACCTGCATCAGTCGCGCCACTATTCGCAGTTCCTGTCGCTGCAGCTCAAAGCCAGGCAGGTCGGTGTGCCGACGCCGGTCTATGGGCTGCAGAAGGTCCATCACAAGGGTTAGACGACTTCCGAACTCCTTCCAGCGAAGGCGTCGCCCTCGCGGCGCCTTTGCTGAGCCGTCGACAACACTTTGCGTTCGGCCGGTCGTGATGCGGCGGCGCGCTCTGCCGGCCGGAGTCCGCTGCATTCGTCCGGTTGATATGCCACCAGTGCCTGTTCGCCGTCGAAGCGAAAGCACATGGCCGTCCCCTCCCCGATCGTATCTGGCTAGGCCGCCTTCTCAGCCGCGAACTTTTTCACCACGCGCTCCAGCAACGGCACGTAATCGCGAAAAGCACGCGTCTTCATGTCGGCGATCTTGCCGCCCTCGTCCCAGATGCGCACGCGCACCGCTTCGTCGTGGAATGGGTTGCCGCGGAACTCAGCCACTTCCTCGGCATTCATCGGTCCGCCTTGCAGCGACAACGTATGGACAGAGGCCAGCGACAGCTTGCTGAAATAGCTTGGATCGGTGGCGCACAGATAGCGTTTGGCCGAGACGTGAAGCCTGACGCATTCGACGATGACCGGTGGAAAGAAAGGCGCAAGCACCTCGCCGCCCGCCTCGTCATGGTGCTTGTCCTCGACATCGTCCGGCGAATAGGTGCCGAACTCGCTGGTATAGTGGCCGATGTCGTGCAGCAGCGCCGCCGCGACAAGCTCCTCCGGCGCGCCGTCCTGCTCGGCAAGCCATGCGCCCTGCAGCATATGCTGCGACATGGTGACCGGTTCGCCGAGATAGGATTCGGCGCCGCGGCGCTCGAAAATATCGGCGATGAACTCGACGATGTTGCCGGCGTTCAATTCATTCGGGTTCATTCCGCGGCCTCCTTGAAACCGTGCTCGATCGCGGCCAGCGTCGACAGCAGGCCATCCTTGTCGGCGTAGCAGCCCTGCAGCCAGCGCTTGCCGCTGCCGGAAAACGCCTTGCGCGCATGCATGACGCGCGTGTTGTCGACAATGAAGGACTGTCCGGCTTCGAGCTTGAACGTCACCTCGAAGGCCTGATCCTCGATCAACTCGGCGAACCGGCGATAGGCCGCGTAGTATGTGTTCATCTCGGCGAATGGCACGTCGACGACCGGCGCCAGCGAGCGGTTGTTGAAGCGGATGCAGATCAGCTCGCCGTCAGGCCCAAGCTCGATCATCGGCCGCTTGGACTGCAGCCGCACGCCCGACGAGCCGGCATATTCGAAGCGCGCCGGATGGGAACAGAGCAGCCGGAAACCCTCGGGATTTTCCGCCTGCAGTGCGGCCGCCACCGCAAACCCGTCGACGACGCTGGATTCGCCGCCTTCGACCGTGTTCTCGATGCAGGCAAGGATCTGCAGCGTCGGCACCGGGTCGCGGTAGGGATTGTCGGTATGCGCCTGTAGCCCGAGATTGGTGTAGGCGAGATTGTTCGGATTGACCTCGGCGCGCACCTCGAACCAGCGCCCGTAATTGGTCTCCCTGATATAGCCGAATAGATCGGCCACCTTGCACAACGCGCCGGACTCGGCAGGCAGGCCATCCATGACGGCAAAGCCGTAGCTGCGCACCGCGGCCAGCCATTGGCGCAGCACATGGCTGTCGCGGCTGGCATCGGTGTAGGCAGCGCGCGGCACCGAATTCTGCATGGTGGCTTCCGTCCAGCGTTGTATGTCGCTTGACGTCCAGCCGGGCTCGCGAACCTCCTGGCGATCGTAGACGTGGCTGCGAAGCCAGCCTGCGGGAAAGCCCACGGTCTTGCCTTCGGGGACGAAGGTGACTTCGAGCACCTCGCCCTTGATCGAGGCCGCGCCGATCCGCGTCTCGGCCGGAATGTCGAGGATGGTGATCAGCCGCTGGCCGTTGCCGGCGCTGCGCGTCTTGTCGTCCAGCGCATTGTCGCGCAGCCACATGGCATGGAAGCGGCTCAGCGCTCCGTCCTGCCAGCCGAGCTCGATCGTTCGCCCATCGTCGCCCAGCGTTACCCTCGTCAGCATATCCCGGAAGCTCCTATCTTCTGCCCGTCATTGCGGGCACGGATTGCATGCTGACGTCGTCGGAGGCATAATTCAAATTATCGTTTTTCGGGTAATGGCACAAAATTTCTGATGTCTGGAAAAGCATTCGATACGATGCCTCCCCTCGACTGGCTGCGCAGCTTCGAGGCAGCCGCGCGCCTGTCGAACTTCACCGCGGCGGCAGCGGAGCTCGGGCTCACCCAGGCCGCCGTCAGCCAGCACATCCGTTTCCTGGAAGAGCGGCTCAAGACGCGGTTGTTCGCGCGGCTGGCGCGCGGCATCGCGCTGTCGCCGGAGGGCGCGGCCTACCTCCCCCACATCCAGTCGGCATTCGCCACCATCGGCAACAGCACCAACGAGTTGTTCGAGCCGCGCGCCGTGCAGACCGTCTCGATCCGCGCTCCGATCTCCTTCGCGCTGCTGGTTCTGGTCCCGGCCCTTCCCGACCTGGCAAAGGCGCTGCCGCTGGTCAGGCTCGACCTGGTGACCATCCACCGGCCGACGGATTACGACCAGCCGGGATCGGCGCTCGACATACGCTTCGGCAACGGCTCGTTTCCCGGGCGCGAGGCCGACCGGCTGACCGTCGAACGGCTTGTCCCCGTCGCGGCGCCGGCCCTTGCCCGTGATGGTGACTGGACATCGCACCCGCTGCTTCTCGTGGCCGGCGCACGTGAGATGTGGGCGGAATGGTTTGCCACGGCCGGGCTTGCCGGCCACTCCCGACGTTCGCATCGCTTCGACAGTTTCGTCGCCGCCATGGAAGCGGCGAAGGCCGGCGCCGGGGTGCTGCTGGGGTCCCGGCCGCTGGTCGACGCCGCGCTCAAGGACAAAGCTCTGGTCAGGCTCTCGGATTTCGAACTGTCGAGCCCGTCGGGCCATTTCCTGACAAGGCCATCATCGTCGCGGCTGTCCGGCGCCGAAACTGATTTCCGCCGCTGGCTACTGTCGCGCATCGCAGGAAGTTCAGGATAGTGTGGGGTTCAGGATAGCGTGTGGGCCGCCGCGCCTATCCGCTTCCAGTAGATTATGGTGCCGGTCAGCCCGCCATGCGGCTTCAGCGCGAAGTCCGGGATCTCACCAGTCAGCGTGAAACCAAGTTTCTCATAAAGACCGGACGCACCCTCCTCGCTCGCCGTGTCCAGCACGAGCAGCGTGCGGCCTTTCTCGACGGCGAGTTTCTCGGCTTCCCGCATCAGGCGGGTCGCAACGCCTTTGCCGCGATGGTCGCGGCCGGTCATCAGCTTGGCGATCTCGGCGCGGTGCGGCTGATTGGGCGGCAGGTCGAGCAGCAGCGTGACAGTGCCGGCAAGCGCCCCATCCTGCCATGCGCCCAGCACCGCCCTTTCGCCGCGCGCGGCCGCGGCAAGCGATCCGCGCCAGAACTCCCGCGCCGCTTCCGACGACAATGGATGCATGAAGCTCACCGAGCCGCCGCCGGCGACGGTCTCGACCAACAGATCGGCGAGCACCGCAATGGTCGGCGCATCATCGTTCAACGCCCGGATTTCAAGGGAGTTCATGGTGTTGTTCTCCAGGTGACGCGGCATCGGGGAAAGGTCATTCGAAATGGCTGGTCCGCCTGCGCCGCCGCGCCCGCCGGATTTCGGCGATACGCTCGGCGTCGTCGTCGCTGAGATGGCGGCCGCGCTCCAGGATCTCGAGCGTATATTCCTCATAGGTCAGCCCGAGCCGCTCGGCCCGTTCCAGCCGCATCAGCATGACGGCGTGGCTTGGCGCCTTCCAGGCCTTGTCGTGCGCGGCCCGCCAGGCGAGGAAAATATAGGCGTCGCCCTTGCCCCAGGGCGGGCCGTCATAGTCGTCGAGCGGCGGCCCGCCATTGTGCGAGCGTTTTGGCCGGCGAGGCATCCCGATCAGTCCCTGACCAGCGCCACGAGATACTCCGCCGCGTCCGGTCCGGGAGCATAAAAGACGCAGTCCGACGGTGCGCCCAGCGCGAGGCAGTCGCCGGGCTCGAGCCTGTGCACCACATCGCCCTCGGTGAAATCGAGCCTTCCGTCGATCAACCAGATCTGCTGCTTGATGAAGGCGTAGGACGCGGCCGGAAGGCTGACCCTGGCGCCCGCCGGCAGGCTGACCCTGATCAGTTCGAGCGGCATCTGCGATGCAGGCGACAGATGCCGCCGGATGTAGCCGGTTGCCGGATCCTGCCACACCGGCTGCTCGTCCTTGCGCGAAATGCCGCCGCCTTGCATCTCGGCCCGCGCGATCAGTGTCGACAGCGTCATGCCGAAGGCCGCCGCGATACGCACCAGGAGCGCCGCGGTCGGACTGGTCGTGCCGCGTTCGATCGCGCTGAGCATCGCCTTGGAAACGTCCGAGCGCTCGGCGAGCTCGGCCAGTGACCAGCCCCTCAGCGTCCTTTCGGAGCGTACCCGTCTGCCGATCGTGGCGGTAATATTATTCGATATATCATCCATTCGTCCAATATATCGAAATTACGCAAACTGAGAAGAGGCTCTTCGATCGAATTGTCATGGCCGGCTTAACGGCGCCTACACCATTCGACATCACCTGACTTTAACCCCGATTGGATAGGGTTCCCGCTCCAGGGGAATGGGACCAGGGCATTATGTTTGTTGAACGCGAAGCCTCCGTGGGAGAACCGACCTCGCAGGAACGCCGCGACATCCAACAGAGTGACAAGCGTATTCTGGGCAATGTCGTGCAATGCGACGGCGCGCGCGCCACCATCAGCGCCCATGCCGAGGACATCGAAGGCGCGGTCACCGGCCTTTGGACCGTCGGCAAGATGATCTCAATCAATCTCGGGTCGACACGAACGGTCGGCCTTGTCTACGCCATCGGCAAGTCGGACCGCGCCTGGAACCATGACGGGCAGAATCCGATCGAGGTCAGCGTCGAACTGGTCGGCGAGGTGCGCGACGGCGCCGATCCCGGCGCCAAGCCGGTCTTCGACCGCGGCATCACCACCTATCCGCATATCGGCGCCGTTGCCCATCGCATCCGCACCCGCGACCTGCAGGCGGTCTACGACCTGGCAGGGCGCCATTCGGTAACCATCGGCACGCTGTCGCAGGATGAATCGATCGACGCCAACATCGCCATCGACGACACGCTGGCGCGCCATTTCGCCATCGTCGGCACCACCGGCGTCGGCAAATCGACGGCGGTCTCGCTGCTTTTGCGCAAGACGATCGAGGCGCGTCCCGACCTGCGCGTGCTGATCCTCGACCCGCATAACGAGTTTGCCGCCTCGCTGCCGGAATATTGCGTCAAGGTCGATTCCAAGACGCTCGACCTGCCGTTCTGGATGTTCAGGCTGGAGGAATTTGCCGAGGTGCTGTTTCGCGGGCGCGAGACGGTGCCGGAAGAAGTCGACGCGCTGCGCGACCTGATCCCGGCCGCCAAGAACCTCTACCGCAACCCGAATTCCGGAACTTATATCAGGCGCGGCAGCGACGCGCTGACCGCCGACACGCCGGTGCCTTACCGCATCGCCGATCTCATCAAGCAGATCGACGAGCGCATGGGCATGCTCGAGAGCAAGAACGACCGCCCGACCTTGAAGTCGCTGAAGACGCGCATCGAATCGGCGGCGGCCGACCCGCGCTACCGCTTCATGTTCAATTCGCGGCTGATCGAGGACACGATCCACGAAACGATCGGCAATATTTTCCGCGTCCCCAGCCATGGCCGCCCGGTGACCTGCTTCGAGATGGCGGGCATGCCTTCGGAAGTCGTCAATTCGGTCTGCTCGGTTCTGGCGCGCCTTGCCTTCGACCTGGCGCTGTGGAGCGAGGGCCGGCTGAAGCTGCTGTTGCTTTGCGAGGAAGCGCATCGCTACATGCCGGCCGATCCGCGCCTCGGCTTCGCGCCGACAAGGCACGCGCTGTCGCGCATCGCCAAGGAAGGCCGCAAATATGGCTGCTACCTCGGCGTCGTCACGCAGCGCCCGGGCGAACTCGACCCGACCATCCTGTCGCAATGCTCGACGTTCTTCGCCATGCGGCTCGCCAACGAGCAGGACCAGGCGATCATCCGCTCGGCGATCGCCGACTCCTCGGCCTCGACGCTGGCGTTCCTGTCGTCGATGGGCCAGCGCGAAGCCATCGCTTTCGGCGAAGGCGTGGCCACGACCATGCGCTTGAAGTTCGAAAGGCTGGCGCAGCAATTCATCCCCGGCACGGCAAAAGGCGAACAGACCGAAGAGACAGAGCTCGGCAACGATGTCGACCTCGCCCTGGTCGTCGAGCGGCTGCGCAACGTGCCGAAGCCGACGCAGTCCATGGCCTTCGCCGAGGCGGTGGATTCGACCCGGCAGGCCGGCGATCCGGACTATAAGAAGCCGGCCGCCACCTCGCGCGGACAGCCCGACGACGACTTCGACACGCGCTACGGCCTGAAGCCCTCCACCTTCGGCATGCGCCAGCTCAACGATTGACCGACCGACCTCAGCGGGCTCGGTAAAGCTCGTCGGCAAATTCGTCAGGCTGAGTCGGATGGTGCCGTTTGCGAGAACCGGAGCGGAGCGGACATTCAGTCCGTGAGCACCGGAAGCGCAGCAAACGGCGGCATACGGCCAGCCTCACGAATTTGATGATGAGATTTTAGGCGCAGACGCGGTTGCGGCCCTGCTTCTTCGCCTCATAGAGCTGGCGATCGGCGCGGCGATAAAAATCCTCCGCGCTTTCCTTGTGGTCCCAGACGGCAAGGCCGACGCTGGTCGTGACTTTCAGCCGCACATTGCCCGACAGGATCGACATGCTGGCGATCGCCTTGCGGATGCGCTCGGCGAATCTGGCAAGCAGTTCGACATCCATGTTGGGGGTGACGACGGCAAACTCCTCGCCGCCGAGCCGCGCCACCACATCGTGATAGCGCGTCATGCCTCGCAGGCAACTGGCGACGGCCCTCAGCACTTCGTCGCCGACATCATGGCCGTGCGTGTCGTTGACCTGCTTGAAATGATCGAGATCGAGGATCATCAGGCCGACCGGCCTGTCGATGCGGCGGAACTCGTGCAGATATTCGCGCAGCGCGTCGTCGAAATAGCGGCGGTTCTGCATGCCGGTCAGGCCGTCGGTGAGAGCCGCCTGCTCGAATGTTTGCGAACGGGCGCTGAGCGACACCGTCATCGCCCTGAGCTTGCCCTCTTCCCGCACCTGGCCGCGGATCAGCGGGTAGATGAAGAAGATGCCGAAGGACAGTGAGGCGGCCAGCAGCGCTCCAGTCACGAACAGCAATTTGTTGAGATAGATGATTCTTTCCAGGCGCGACGCGGCGTCGGTGTCGGAGGCGATATCCTGCAATTGGCCATAGGCATGGAAGGTCACCAGGCCGGCGGCCAGGATCACGAAAATAAACACGAAAAATGCGGATTCCGCCTTATGGAAACGCATCTACTCCCCACGGCACTGCAACCCCTGAGGTTATGGCATGGTCGACCTTACGGAGCGTTAATCCAAACAACCTTGGCGAGAATTAGAGCCAGGGATTTTAAGGCCTTGATTGAAAATGGTATTAGTCAGTCGGCGATCGCCGGTTCATCGCCGGGCCGCAGCCTCCGCCACTCCGCGCCCAGCTGATGCCGGAACCAGGTCGACTGACGCTTGGCATACTGCCTGGTCGCGATCTTGGCGCGTTCAATCGCTTCCGGAAAACCGGACTGTCCGGCCATCGCCGCCTGCAGTTCGCGCACCCCGATCGCTTTCATCGCCGGCAGGTCCGGGTCGAGGTCGAGCGCCGCAAGCTGCCGCACCTCGCCGAGCGCGCCCTTGTCGAGCATCTGGTCGAACCGCGTCTCGATGCGCTGGACCAATTCCGTCCGGTCCGGCTCGATGACCAGGAAGCGCGCGCTGTCGCGGTCGATCAGCGGGCGGCCGCGCGCCGCCTGCCATTCCAGGATCGAGCGCCCCGAAGCGTCGAGCACTTCGAGCGCCCGCACGATACGCTGTCCATCGGTCGGCCGGAGCTGCATGGCGACCGCCGAATCCTCGTGCATCAGCAGGCGATGCAGCCTTTCAGCCCCTTGTTCCTTGAGCTCGTAGCGCCAGCGCTCGCGCACGGACGCAGGAATGTCCGGCATATCCGAGATGCCTTCGGCCAGCGCACGAAAATAGAGCCCGGTGCCGCCGACGAAAACGACCGGTCGGCCCGACAGAACGCCGTCGTCGATCAGCTTCGTCACGTCGCGCAGCCAGGCGCCGGTGGAATAGGCTGTCGAAGGATGCACGTGGCCGTAGAGGAAGTGCGGTGCGCGAGCCATTTCGGCGGCGCTCGGCCGCGCCGTCAAGATATCGAGCACCGAATAGCCCTGCATGGAATCGGTGTTGACGATGACGCCGCCACCACGCTCGGCAAGGTCGAGCGCCAGTGCCGACTTGCCGCTGGCTGTCGGCCCGGCTATCAGGATCGCGTTCTTGACGCGGCCTTCGCCCGCCTGCCTGCCGGAAGTCTCGATGCTGCTGATCGCCACGCTAGTGTCCCGTCCAGAAGCCCGCGCCGTGCCGGCCTCGCTTGCGAATATGGCCTTGCGGGCCGCCGGCGCAAGCGCCGTTCATTGGCTGGCTGAAGACGTTGCCTGCGATCTCGTCTTGCCGCAGGCGCCGGATATCGGCGAAATGACGGCCAATCTGCGCGCGGCACTGGCTTCCGAGCCGGTCGACGTCATCGTCCAGCCTGCTGAAGGCAGGCGCAAGAAGATCCTGCTCGCTGACATGGATTCGACGATGATCGACCAGGAATGCATCGACGAGCTCGCCGACGAAATCGGCGTCAAGGACCATGTGGCGGCGATCACCGCGCGCTCGATGAATGGCGAGATCGCCTTCGAGCCCGCCTTGCGCGAACGCGTCGCCTTGCTGAAAGGTCTCGACACCGCAGTGGTCGACCGCATCATCGCCAACCGGCTGACGCTCGCCGCCGGCGGCCGCGCGCTGGTGCAAACCATGCGCGCCAACGGCGCCTGGACAGCGCTGGTCTCGGGCGGTTTCGACGTCTTCACCAGCCGCATCGCCGCGATGCTTGGCTTCCAGGAAAACCGGGCCAACCGCCTGATAGAGGAAGACAGCAAATTCACCGGCATCGTGGCCGAGCCGATCTTAGGCCGCGCTGCCAAGGCCGAAGCGCTCAGCGACATCGCGGCCAGGCTTGGCCTGACGAGCGGGGACGCCATCGCCGTCGGCGACGGCGCCAACGATCTCGACATGATCCGCCTTGCCGGCACGGGCGTCGCGCTGCACGCCAAGCCGTCGGTGGCGGCACAGGCCAAGGTGCGCATCGACAATGCCGACCTGACCGCCCTGCTCTATCTGCAGGGCTATCGGCGCGAGGAGTTCGTCGAATGAAACCCCTGTGCACCGAGCGCCTCATCCTGCGCAACTGGGAGGATCGCGACCGCGCACTCTTCCACCGCATCAACTCCGACGAGCGCGTGATGGAGTTCTTCCCGTTCCGCCGCGACCGCACCACGGCGGACGCCAAGATGGACGAAGTCCGCGCCTGGATCGAAAAGGACGGCTACGGCTTCGCCGCGGCCGAGATTGCGGCAACCGGCGAATGCATCGGCTTCGTCGGATTGTCCGGAACGGAAGACATCGACGTGCTTGCGCCCGGCACGATCGAGATCGGCTGGCGCCTGGCACCGAAATTCTGGGGCAAGGGCTATGTCACCGAGGCAGCGGAAGCCTGGCTCGCCTTCGGCTTCGAAACGCTGAAGCTCAACGAGATCGTCTCTTTCGCGGTTGCCGAAAACCACCGCTCGACCGCCGTCATGAAACGCCTCGGCATGCGCGCCGATCCAAGCGCTGATTTCGACCATCCCGCCGTCCCGGACAGCCATCCGCACCTCAAGCGGCACGTCATGTACCGGCTGTCGCACGCGGACTGGCAGGAACGGCGTTCCTGATCAATGCCTCTTGGAAGGACGTTCGTCCCCGGACTGTAGCGGGGCATCAGTGACCTGGTCGAGAATTCCAGCAAAATCCACGCCGGATGCGTTGCCCGTCCCATGGCGTAGGAAGTCGGCCGCGGTCTCCATCGCACCGACCTTTTGTGCAACGGCCGACACGATCCACTGATTGAGTGAGACACCGTCCGCCTTTGCCAGGCGCACGGCTGCTTCTTTAACCGACGATAGAAGTCTCAACGGATAAGTCGCCTTGCTCATGTTCGAAGTGCTTCCAGGAATTCGACCAATCTTATAACCTGGACATCGCGGGCATACTTGCTGAAGAGTTTTCGAAGGCGTTCTGTCTGCATGTGTGGAATGAACCATTCCCGTTTGCAATGGAACCGATGACAAAGCTGGAATTTGACTACGCATTCCGAGGACAATCCTATCGCTGTGTCGTCGAGCGGCTAGACCGTTCCTGGGGACATGGATTGGAGGTCTGGCGGCACGACGGCGCGGGCAACTTGTTGGACAGAACCCACTGGGCTTGTCATCCCGAATTCGAGAATTTCGAGGCGTTGCAAAGGTTGACGACCGAAGATCTTATCCAGCTGGTAAGACGGGATATGTGCGATGAGGCATTTGAGGCGACAATGCAAAGCGCGAATGGCTCTGGCCTCAAAATATTGTTCAGGATTATGCTGAACAAGGATGACGCCAGGGTGTAGGTATCGCGCAGTTGCTAGAGCATCCAGGACGCTGGGGATGCTCTAGCCGTGCCTTCCAAATCAAGATGTTGAAGGCGTTTCCGGACTCAATCCATCCGGATCGTGACAAACCGCAATTCGCCGGTCTTCGAGGCCAGCATCAGAAGCGCATTCTTGCGGCCCTGCTCCTTCAGCGCGCCGATCCGGTCCATCACGTCCTTCGGCGTGCCGACCGATTCCTGCGCGATCTCGGTGATCACCTCGCCGGGTTGGATACCGCGCTCGGCCGCGGCCGAATCCTTGGCGACATCGGTGATGACCACGCCCGACACGTCGGCGGCGATGCCGAATTTCTGCCGTGTCTGGTCGTTGAGCTCGCCAACCGTCATGCCAAGCACCGAAGCCGTCGACACCGGCGGCGTCGCCTTGTCGCCCGTGCCCTGGTCGGTGTTGCCGTTCTCGCCGCTGGCCAGCTTCTCGCCATCCTCGAGGCGGCCGAGCGTCACCTTGACGGTTTGCTCGACGCCCTTGCGCACGATGACGACGTCGACCGCCTTGCCGACCGGGCTCTCCGCCACGACGCGCGGCAGGTCGCGCATTTCATGGATGTCCTTGCCGTCGAACTTGATGATGACGTCGCCGGCCTGCACCGAACCGTTGTCGACCGGACCGCCCTTGATGACGCCGGCCACCAGCGCGCCCTTGGCGGTTGCCATGCCGAGGCTCTCGGCAATGTCGTCCGTCACCGGCTGGATGCGCACGCCGAGCCAGCCGCGCCGCGTTTCGCCATACTGGCGAAGCTGGTCGACGACGCCCGCGGCAAGCTGCGAGGGAATGGAGAAGCCGATACCGATCGAGCCGCCGGACGGCGAGATGATCGCCGTGTTGATGCCGATGACCTCGCCGGCGGCGTTGAACAGCGGACCGCCGGAATTGCCGCGGTTGATGGCGGCGTCGGTCTGGATGAAGTCGTCATAGGGGCCGGAATTGATGTCGCGGTTGCGCGCCGAGACGATGCCGACCGTCACCGTTCCGCCGAGGCCGAACGGATTGCCGATCGCCATCACCCAGTCGCCGACGCGCATCTTGGTGGAATCGCCGAACTTCACCGCCGTCAGCTTGTGGCCCTTGGGCTCGACCTTCAGCACCGCGACATCAGTCTTGGTGTCGGTGCCAATCAGCTTCGCCTTCAGGGTGATGCCGTCGGAGAAATTGACCTCAATATCGTCGGCATCGGCAATGACGTGGTTGTTGGTCACCACGATGCCCTGCTCGGCGTCGATGACGAAGCCGGAGCCGAGCGATTGCACCTTCTGCGCCGCGCCGCCCTTGTCGCCGCCACGGTTCTTGAAGAAATCGTCGAAGAAGTCCTGGAACGGCGAGCCCTCGGGCAGTTGAGGCATCGGCACCGCACCTGGCCCTTCCGTGCCTTTCACCGTCTGCGAGGTCGAGATGTTGACCACCGCGCCGAGAAGGCGCTCGGCCAGATCAGCGACCGAGGGCGGCCCATCGGAGGCGATCGTCGGCGTGACGAAGGACGGAACGGCAACAATGCCGACCACGAAGGCCGTGGCGCCGGCGAAGACCATGCGCCGCGTCGCGCGCAAAAAGGTGTCGGATATCATCGTGGCCTCCCGGTGTGTCTGAAAAGGACAGGCGCTTTCGCAAAGACGCCCCGTCAAGCTCATGTTGGCAAGAAATAAGGCACGTTTGCGGCTATGGCCATGGTCTCAGGATAAATCGTCGGTCGTCGCGGCACCAATGAATTCGGTCAACCGCGAACCAGCCAGACAATCGCGACGCCGACGGCGATCGCGACCAGCCCACCGATCCGCAACGCATTCTCGGGCATCGACAGCACTTCGCTCGCCAGTTTCCGGGCCAGGCCCGGAAACCCGCCATAGACCAGGCCCTCTATCACCAGGACCAAGCCGATCGCCGCGACAAAATCCTGCACCGCCGCTACTGAGCGGGCTGCGCGGCTGGTGCCGACGGTTGCGCCGCTCCGGATTGCGGCGCCACCGGCTGTCCGGGCTGGGGCTTGCTCTGCGGATCACGGAAGTAGCGGAAGAACTCGGATTCCGGTGAGAGCACCATCGTCGTTCCGCTGTTGTCCAGCGCCGTGCCGTAGGCGTTCATCGAGCGATAGAAGTCGAAGAAAGCCGGATCGCGCTTATAGGCATCCGCGAAGGTGGCGCTGCGCTGGGCCTCGCCCTCACCGCGCAGGATTTCCGATTCCTTCTGCGCCTCGGCGACGATCTCGACGACCTCACGGTCGGCCCGCGCCCTGATGCGCTGCGCCGCCTCGTTGCCGCGGGCTCTCAGCCGCTCGGCCTCGGCCAGGCGCTCGGCCTTCATGCGGTCATAGGTCTGCTGCGAGACCTCCGCCGTCAGATCGGTCCGGCGGATACGCACATCCTCGATATCGAGACCGAGCGAGGTCGCATCGGGGCGAAGCTGATCGCGCACTTCGCGCATCATGACGCCGCGTTCCTCGGAGAGCGCCGCCTCGAAGTCGCGCAGACCGTAGACACGGCGCAGCGCCGCATCGAGACGCGTCCTCAGCCGGGCTTCGGCCAGTTCCACCTGACCGGACACCGCCGCGCGGAAAGTGCGCGGATCCGAGATGCGGTAGGCGATGAAGGCATCGACCTCGTAGAACTTGCCGCCCGAGACCTGGACGCGGATGTTGTCGAGGTCGAAGCGCATCACCCGCTTCTCGACCATTTGCACGCTGTCGGCATCGAAGAAGGCGAACGGCGCCTTGAAATAGACCCCGGGCTCGTTCTTCACGTCGATGATCTCGCCAAACCTGAGCACGATCGCCTGCTGGCCGGCATTGACCACGAAGATCGAGGAGTAGAGCAGGAACAACAGGACAGCCGCAATGACGGCGATGATGGGAAGACGGTTGGCCATCACTGGTTACCTCCCGTCGTGGCGCCCAGGGGCGCCGGCGGCGCCTTCGGCTGCAATGCCGGCAGCGGCAGGTAAGGCAGCACGCCCTGACCGTTGCCCTGCTCGACGACGACCTTGTTGGAGTCCTTCAGGATCTTCTCCATGGTTTCGAGATAGAGGCGCTTGCGCGTGACGTCGGGTGCCTTGGCGTATTCGTTGTAGACGGAGATGAAGCGCTGCGCCTCGCCTTCCGCCTCTTGCACGACGCGGTTCTTGTAGGCGGCTGCGTCTTCGCGGACCTGCGCCGCCTGGCCGCGTGCCTGACCGAGCTTCTGGTTGGAGTACTGGTTGGCCTGCTCGACGAACTTGTCCTCGTCCTGCTCGGCGCGCTGCACCTCGTCGAAGGCATCGGCCACCTCACGCGGCGGCGCCGCGTCCTCGATCGAGACCGCGTTGACCTGGAGGCCGGTCTTGTAGCCGTCGAGCGTGCCCTGGATGATCTCGCGCACAGCCGTTGCGATGCCCTGACGATCGTCGCGGAAAATGTCCTGCGCCGGACGCCGGCCGACAACTTCGCGCATGGCGCTCTCGGCGACTTGGGTCAGCATGCCGTCGGGATCGGAAACGTCGAACAGATAGGCCTTGGGATCGGAGACCTGGTATGCGACCGAGAACTGCACGTTGACGATGTTCTGGTCACCGGACAGCATCAGCCCGGAGCCGCTGGTCGTGCCGCCGCCGATGCTGACGAGCTGCTCGGAAATCTTGGCCGTTTCGACCGTTTCGATCGGCCACCAGTGGAAATGCAGGCCTGGCTGCGAAAGTTCGTTTTTCGGCTGACCGAAGCGCAGCTCGACGGCAACCTCGTCGGGCTGCACGGTGTAGATCGCCTTGAACGCCCACAGCACGATGAGCGCCAGCGCGATAAGGCCGAGCACGGCCGGGCTGGCGCCTCCGCCGCCCGGCAGCGCGCGCCGCAGCCTGTCCTGGCCGCGACGGATGATGTCTTCAAGATCGGGAGGCGAACCTTGCGGGCCGCTCGGCCCCTTCGGTCCCTGCCCCCAGGGCCCCTGATTGCCGCCGCCGCCCCAAGGGCCGCCGCCACCGCTCTTGTCGTTCCAGGGCATGAATGTCCTTTCGCTTCGGTTCCCTCAGGCCTTACGGCGCAATCCTAGCGCATGACCCCAAAAACCCATATCGGTTTTCGAAAAGGAAACATGCGCCAAAATCAAAGTTTTACAGCGGCCTCTTGCGCGTCCGATTGGACGCGCGGCGCTGTAACGTCGTTCTTCTATAGGGACGCGTCGATCCGCTTTCAACGCGATGTGCCATCGCCACCATGCGATTTGGATCGGTAGCGACCCTTTGTCGTCGTCAACGAGCGTCGCTGCGGCGTTCATACACCGTATAGCGGGTGGCGTGGCTGTCCTTCTCGCCCGCGGGAAAATCCTCGGCGCGCACGATTTGCCAGACATCTGGATCGATCGGCGGGAAATGCGCATCGCCCTCGACGCTGGCCAGCACATGCGTGACATGCAGGCGATCGGCAAGCGGCAGGGCCTGGGCATAGATCTCACCGCCACCGACCACGCAGATCTCCTCCGCACCCGCCATGCAGCGACCGCGCACCTTGGCAAGCGCGATCGCGTCACCCAGCGAATGGGCCACCTCGATGCCTTCGGCGCGCCAGGCCTTGTCGCGCGTCACCACGATGTTGAGCCGGCCGGGCAGCGGCCGGCCGATGCCTTCATAGGTCTTGCGACCCATGATGATCGGCTTGCCCATCGTGTCGGCCTTGAACCGCTTCAGATCGGTGGAAAGCCGCCACGGCAGGCCGCCTTCGCGTCCGATCACGCCGTTTTCGGCAATGGCGACATAGATCGCGATGCCCATCAGCCGCCGTTCCCGCCGCTGTCGGACGGCACGAGCAGAAGGATGTCGATATCGTGCTCGGGATAAAAGTCCTTGGCGGTCATCCCGAATGTGGTCGGACCGACCTTGCGGACATTGTCGCCGCAGAAGGAGACCAGATTGCCGGCACTGCCCTTGTCGATGGTCAGCTTGAAGTTGCCTATGGTCCCGGTCGCCCAGTTGCCGCCGGTGGTCAGGATATAGGCGATGCGGCTCTCGTAGTATTTCGGGTAGCCGTCCGGATTGGCCTTCGCGGCCTTGCGCACGGCGTTCTCGAATGTCTGATCCATGCAATAGCGGGTCTTGTAGGTATCGTATTGCGGGCTCTGGAACTGGCCTTCGGAGAAGAAGCTGACCGAGGAGGTGCCGCCGACGCTCGGCTTGTAGCGATGCGAGACGTGGACATCCTTGTTGGCCGGGAAGGTAGAGCGCCACCAATAGGTCGAGCGCAACTGCCAGAACGGCGTGTAGGAAGGGGTCGCGCCCGCACCGTTGTCCGATTCCGGGTCCTGGATGATGATGCCGCGGTTCTCCCAGTCCTCGGCAACCGCCTTGGGCAATTTCGCCAGCGCCGCCTTGGCGGCATCGCCGAACGGGTTGAACGGCACATTCTGCGCCTTCAGGTCGGCGCTGATGTCGATGCCGAGCGCGAAAACCTTCTGTTCGAGCTGCGGCTTGGCGGCGATACCGTCGATGGTCACCTCGAAACCGAGGAAATTGTCGCTCTGGTTCTCCGGGATCGCCGGCATTTCTTCGGGATCGCCCGAAATGTCGGGCATCGGGAAGGCGACGATCGCATCGACATCCTTGTCGGTATTGTTGTGGAACACATAGTCGACGGTCACCTTTTCAGGCGAGATGAAAAGGTCCTCGCTTTGCATGGCGACGGCGTCGCTGCGCGACAGGATCAGGCCGCCGGTGCCAAGCTCGGCGACGGAATCATTGGCGAAGGCCGGAGCGGCCAGAAGCGCCAGCGCTGCGGTCAATACGGTGCGTAACATGGACCCCTCCTCGACGGCGCTACCGGACCAGCCGGACGCTCCTTTCCATCTACCCGTTTCAACACGGTGTTTCAAAGCCCTTCCGCACCGGCTGCCGGGACTTCTGGACACAGCGCCGCCGATCGGGCAGGAGATCGCCATGCGCAAGCTTCTCGTCATCGGCATCGGCGCCGGCAATCCCGACCACATGACGGTCCAGGCCATCGACGGCCTGAACCGCGCCGACGTGCTGTTCATTCCCGACAAGGGAGCGAAGAAGAACGATCTCGCCGATTTGCGCCGGCAGATCTGCGACCGATTCGTGACCAATCCGAAATCGCGCCGGGTCGAGTTCGACGTGCCGGTTCGGGCTGAACCGACATCGTCCTACCGCGTGACCGTCGACGACTGGCACGAAGCGATCGCCGAAATCTACGAGAGCCTGATCCGCGACGAGCTTGCCGAAGATGGCTGCGGCGCCTTCCTGATCTGGGGCGACCCGTCGCTCTATGACAGCGCGCTGCGCATCCTCGAACGGGTTCGCCTCAGAGCCAATGTCGCTTTCGAGCTCGAAGTCATCCCCGGCATCACCGCGATCCAGGCGCTTGCCGCCAGCCACGCGACCGCGCTCAACCGCATCGGCGATTCGATCCTGGTGACGACCGGCCGGCGACTGACGGAGGAAGGACTGCCGGCCAATGCCGGCTCGGTGGTGGTGATGCTCGACGGCAAATGCGCCTTCAACACGCTGGCCGACAAGGATGTCTTCATCCAGTGGGGCGCCTATCTCGGCACGCCGGACGAGATCGTCATCTCCGGACGCTTAGGCGATGTCGGCGCCGAAATCGAGAAGGTGCGCGAAGAAGCCCGGCAAAGGAAGGGCTGGATCATGGATACTTATCTGCTGAGAAAGCCGGAGGAACCGGGAGGCAGTAGGGAATAGGCAATAGGCAGTAGGGAAAAGCACCTGCACCGAATGGCAACCTGCTGCCTACTGCCTACTGCCTATTTCTACCCAGCATCGATCTCCGCCTGCAAAGCCTGCATATGCACCGCCGCTGCGGAAGCAGCGGCGCGCTCTATCGCCCGAAACCGGCTGACGACCGCCAGACCCACTGAAGTCAGTTGCGCACCGCCGCCCTTCTTGCCGCCGGTCTGCGCCGCGACCAGAGGCTTGCCGAACACGCGGTTCATGTCCTCGACCAGGTCCCAGGCATGCTTGTAGGACATCTCCATGCCGCGCGCCGCGGCCGAGATCGAGCCGAAGGCGGCGATCTGCTCCAGAAGCTCGATCTTGCCCGGGCCGATCCGGCCGTCGGGGTCGAGGTTTATCCGCAAGCTCAGCGATGGCATGTCCTGTCCTCCGCGATCATGTCGAGATTATCCTCACTGCCGCCAGACCGCTATTCCAAATCAACATAGCGATATTGCTCTTTCGTCAACCATCCGCCTCAACCGTCAGCCCTGCCCCGGTCGTCGCGCTGTCGAAGCTCACTGTCTTGATGACCGCGAAGACCTGGCGGCCGAGCGCCAGACGAAGGGTGTGTTTGGACTGTTCGGTGATACGCGCCAGCACGATCGCGCCATTGCAGTCTATGGCGATTTCCACCGTCGGCCCGATGCCCGGCCTGACTGCCGTGATCGTCCCCGCCAGAATGTTGAGCGCGCTGAGGCCGGTCGGCTGTTCCGTCGCGACCATGACGTCGCGGGCGCGGATGCGCAGCCGCACCGTGGCTCCGACCGGCCGGGCCAGTTGCGGCACGCGTATCTCGCCGGCCTGCGAGGCAAGCACCGTCATGCCGAAAGCCTCGTCATGGTGCAGAACCTTGGTCTCGAGCACCGCCCCGCCCTCGCCGCGCTCTTCGGCCGGCAACAGGTCCAGCCGCTGCATGATCGCCTCGGTCGGGCCCGAGGCCGCGACCTTGCCATGCGCAAGCACCACGACGTCGCTCGCCAGCCGCGCCACCTCGGCGACGGAATGGCTGACATAGACGATCGGGATCTTCGTCTCGTCGCGCAACCGTTCGATATAGGGCAGGATTTCCGCCTTACGCGCCTCGTCCAGCGAGGCGAGCGGCTCGTCCATCAGAAGCAGTTTTGGGCTGGCAAGCAGGGCGCGGCCGATGGCGACGCGCTGTTTCTCGCCGCCCGACAGTTTCGCCGGCCGCCGGTCGAGCAGATGACCGATGCCGAGCAAGTCGACCACCGCATCCATTTTGGCGTAGCGCTCGGAAGACGGCGTGAACCAGCGGCCGTAACGCAGATTGCCGGCGACGCTCAGATGCGGGAACAGCCGCGCGTCCTGGAACACCATGCCGATCCGCCGCTTGTGCATCGGCACGAAGAGGCGCGCTTCGGTGTCGACCAGCACCCGCCCGTCGACGGCGATGCGGCCTTTGTCCGGCCGGATCAGCCCGGCGATCAGGTTGATCAGCGTCGACTTGCCTGAGCCGGACGGCCCGAACAGCGCCGTCAGCCGGCCGGCGCTGTCGAAACGCGCCTCCACGGCGAATTCGCCGAACCGGTGCTGGATGTCGACGGAGAGCGTCATTCGATGTCCATCCGCCGCCCGACGCGCCGCGCCAGCACTTCCGAGGCGACAAGCGCCAGCATCGAAATGACGATCGAGATCAGCGTCAGCCTGAGCGCGCCCTCGTCGCCGCCGGGAACCTGGGTAAAGGTGTAGATCGCCGAGGGCAGCGTCTGCGTTTCATTGGGGATGTTGGAGACGAAGGTGATGGTGGCGCCGAACTCGCCCATCGCCTTGGCGAAGGAAAGGATCGCGCCGGCGATCAGGCCGGGCAGGATCAGCGGCAGCGTGATGGTGGCGAACACCCAGAGCGGATTGGCGCCGAGCGTGCCGGCTGCCGCCTCCATCTTGCGGTCGACCGCCTCGATCGACAGCCGGATCGCGCGCACCATCAGCGGAAAGCCCATCACGCCGCAGGCCAGCGCGGCGCCCGTCCAGCGGAACGAAAAGACGATGCCGAAATGCTCGGCAAGAAAGGCGCCGGCCGGTCCACGCCGGCCGAAACTGAGCAGGAGCAGATAACCGGTCACCACCGGCGGCAGGATCAGCGGCAGGTGCACCAGCCCATTGAGAAGGGTCTTGCCCCAAAAGCGCCCCCGCGCAAGCAGGAGCGCGATCAGGATGCCGGGCGGCAGGCTGGCGAGCATCGCCACCGTCGCCACCTTGATCGACAGCCGGACCGCATTCCATTCGTCGGGAGTAAGGTCCAGCAGCCAGTTCATATGCGGTGTGAGGTCTTTCTCAGTTGCTCGGCGCGAGCACCGTAAAACCCTGTTCCTTGAAGAGATCGGCGGCCTTGGCCGACTCGACGCACTTCAGGAAGGCAGCCGTATCCTTGTCCTTCGAATCCGCGGTCTGGGCAATCGGGTAGGTGATCGGCGGATGCGAATCCTCCGGGAAGGTGCCGACGACCTTGACGCCCTTGTCGGCATGCGCGTCGGTGGCATAGACGATGCCGAGCGGCGCCTCGCCGGTCGACACCAGCTTAAGTGCTGCGCGCACATTCTCGGCTTGAGCGACCTTGCCCTCGACCGACGACCAGACGCCCAGCGATTCCAGCGCCGCCTTGCCGTATTTACCGGCCGGCACTGCCTTGAAATCGCCCATGGCGAGCTTGCCGTCGCCGATGAGCTTGGCGAGATCGAAACCCTTCTCGATCTTGATCTCGACTTTGGAGTCCTTCGGCGCCACCAGCACGATCTGGTTGCCGAGCAGCTTCACTTCGGTATCCGGCTTGGTCAGCTTCTTGTCGGAGAGATATTTCATCCAGTCGAGGTCGGCCGAGACGAAAATGTCGGCCGGCGCGCCGCCTTCGATCTGCTTGGCCAGCGCCGAGCTCGCCGCGTAGGAAATGGTCGCGGCCTCGCCGACTTCCGGCTCGCAGGCCTTGTTGACCGCGTCGAGCGCGTCCTTGAGGCTCGCCGCGGCGAACACGATCACCTTGTCGTCGGCATGGGCCGCCGGCACCGCGGCCATCAGCATCGCCGTCAGACCGCCGACGGCGATCGCCTTCAATCCAAAACCCTTGCCCGTCATCAAATCTCTCCCTGGTTTTCAAATCCGTACGGCCCAAAGCCTCGGACCGATATATCCGGATGAACATAACAAGGGAAGGCCTGCGCCATTGGCATTTTCGTGCCTCAATCGGCGTGGCAGGGCGCGATTGTTCTGGTAAGACGATTCCCAAACGAAACCGGAAAGGAAGCATCCATGAAGATCAGCGCCCGCAACATCCTCAAGGGTAAGGTCACCGATATCGTCAAGGGAGCCACCACCTCGCATGTCAGGATCGACATCGGCGGCGGCGTCATCGTCACCGCCTCGATCACCAACGAGGCGGTCGCCGACCTCGCGCTCGAAAAAGGCAAGCAGGCCTATGCGGTGATCAAGGCCTCGGATGTGATGGTCGGCATCGACTGAGCCGGCAGCTGGCGTGGTCCGCGAGAACGAGATCCGCCCGGGCGAGGTCGCCGTCGATCCACCGCCGGCGACCGATGCCGGGCTGGTCTTCATCGGCGTGATCCGCACCTCATGGGCCTCGCGCCTTGTCACGCCGCGCCAAGGCCGGGCCGACGGCCCGGTCTGCCGCATCGAGATCTTCGAGCCATGGTGGCCGGCGCTTGACGGCGTGGAAAAATTCGAGCGCCTGGAGGTGCTCTACTGGCTGCATCTGTCGCGGCGCGACCTTGTCATGCAAAGCCCGGCGAGCGACGGTACGGCGCGCGGCACATTCGCCTTGCGCTCGCCGGTGCGCCCGAACCCAATCGGCACTTCGATCGCAGCTTTCGTCGATCTCGAAGGCGCACGCTTCTGGTACGCGGGCTTGATTGCGTCGACGGCACGCCGCTGCTCGACATCAAGCCGGACCGGACCTTGTTCAAGCCGATCGCACCGCCGCAGGCGGGTGATTTCGAAACAGGCTAAGCGCTACACTGCGATCGGCGCCTTGATGTTGGCGTCAGCGAAATAGTTCTCGAGGCGGAAGTCCTCGAAACGGAAGGCGAAAAGGTCCTTCACCTCCGGATTGATCCACATCGTCGGCAAGGCCTTGGGCGTGCGCCGCATCTGCTCGCGCGCCTGCTCGAAATGGTTCGAATAAAGATGCGCGTCGCCCAGCGTGTGGACGAAGTCGCCGGGCTTAAGCCCGGTGACCTGCGCCACCATCATGGTCAGCAAGGCATAGGAGGCGATGTTGAACGGCACGCCGAGGAAGATATCGCCTGACCGCTGGTAGAGCTGGCAGGAAAGCCGGCCTTCCGAGACATAGAACTGGAACAGGCAGTGGCAGGGCGGCAGCGCCATCGCCTCGACCTCGGCCGGGTTCCAGGCCGAAACGATCAGCCGGCGCGAGTTGGGATTCTTGCGTATCTCCTTCAAAAGGCCGGCAATCTGGTCGATCGTGCCGCCGTGGCCGTCCGGCCATGAGCGCCACTGCTTGCCGTAGACCGGACCGAGATCGCCGTTCTCGTCGGCCCATTCGTCCCAG
The DNA here is from genome assembly GCF_019091085.1 of Mesorhizobium sp. GbtcB19. Taxonomy (GTDB): domain Bacteria; phylum Pseudomonadota; class Alphaproteobacteria; order Rhizobiales; family Rhizobiaceae; genus Mesorhizobium. The sequence goes on from NZ_JAGXJY010000001.1 coordinate 569,918, forward strand.
ATGCTGACACCGTTGTCGTTGAGATATTTGATATTCGTGTCGCCGGCCAGGAACCACAAAAGCTCGTGGATGATCGACTTCAGATGCAGCTTCTTGGTGGTGGTGACCGGGAAGCCGCGCGACAGGTCGAAGCGCATCTGGTAGCCGAACACCGAGCGCGTACCTGTACCGGTGCGGTCGCCGCGGTCAGCGCCGTTCTCCAGCACATGCTTCAACAGGTCGAGATATTGGCGCATCGGCTCTGCCTCGATTCGGGACGACAGCCAATCATAGCCGACTGACCGCCGATCGAACACCGCAAACCCGGCGGCAAATGTGGACCACGCCATACAACTCCGCGGCGCCGGCACGGCTTCGTGCCGGCCGCCGGGTGGCTTGCGCCTCAGAGCGAGCCGAGTTTGCCGAGGTCCTTCGCCACCAGATAATAGAAGGTCACGCGGCTCTTGGTGTTGTCCGCATGCATCGCCTTGCAGGTCTTCTCGATCGAGGCGTTGGCCTTGGCGGCATCCGCGATGCCGAGCTTCTTGCCGATCCAATTCTCCCGCACGCGGTCGAGCTCCTTCGGGTCGGTGCAGGACACCAGCGAGGAATCGCGGTTCCGGAGCGCAATGCCCAGATGCTTGACGATCTTGTCGACAGCGTCGGCGCTGGCGCCGGCGTCGTATTTCTTCACGTCCGCTAGATAATCGGCCATCAAACTTCCCCTCGTCGGCGCCACGGATCCGGTCGATGAGGGTTGCGGCGCGTTGCGCAACTTGTGCGCTAGGTCAGAGACTCCTCACCGTGAGCGAGATTTGATTGTGTCAGCGCGCAAGTCAACCCTTGGCTGCGCAGTTTGGCATAACTGGATAAGCGCCGGTTTGGCCTTTCTTTTTGCCTCATCGCTCCCTATATTCGCTTCGTCGGCTTGACCGACTATGGCGATAAACAGGCGATGAAATAAGCCGTTCGGACCCGGGGGCGGTACCCGGCGCCTCCACCAAAAACCGCTCTGGCTGACGGAGCGGCTTTTGCTGGGGGCGAAATAGGATCGACGAAGGTGTAAAGATCGTACTTTTGCCCGGCATTGTACCACCGTCATCGGGCTAAACTTATAGTTGCCAACGACAACTATGCGGAAGCTCGTCTCGCTGCTTAATGCGGCGCGAACGCTTCAAATCAAGTCCTAGCGGTTCGCACTTCTAGGCGGGGTTCGGAGGTACCTGGCAACAGAAACCTCCACCTTCCCCCCTTTTTGCTTCTTCCTCAATCAACCGAACGGCCAAGGCTCGTCCGGCGCCTGGTGCGCGGCGGAACCTTGCCGCACATCATCCATGGACAAGCGATGCAAAACGATTCCGACCGATTCTTCGTGCTGACCGGCGGCCCCGGCTCCGGCAAAACCACGCTGATCGAAGCGCTGCGGACAGAAGGTTTCGCGACCGCGCCCGAAGCCGGACGCGGCATCATCCGCGACCAGATGGCGATCGGCGGCGCTGCCCTTCCCTGGCAGGACCGCGCGCGGTTCGCCGAATTGATGCTGTCGTGGGAACTGCGCTCCTGGCACGCCGCGCATGGCGAGACCGGTCCGGTCTTCTTCGATCGTGGCGCACCCGACACGATCGGCTATCTCAGGCTCTGCGGCTTGCCGGTGCCGGATCACGTCGCAAACGCCGCGCGGAAATTCCGCTATGCGCGCCGCGTTTTCGTGGCCCCGCCATGGCCTGAAATCTTCGCCCAGGATGAAGAGCGCAAGCAGACGCTCGACGAAGCCGAGCGCACATTCCGCTCGGTGACCGGCGTCTATGCGCAGCTCGGCTACGAATTGGTGACCTTGCCGCTTGTCTCTGTCGAAGAGCGGATGCGCTTCGTGCTTGAGCAGGTCAGGTTGCGACAGGCATAAAAAAGGCCGGGCAAGCCCGGCCTTTTGGTTGTTTCGAGGCGCGCCCTACTCCGCCGGCGCTTCGACCGCTTCGCGCGCGCGGCCGAGCGTCAGCTTGGCCAGCGTGAAGGAGATCACCGCGCAGAGCGTGATGCCGGCCACCATCGGCAGCGGCGTGCCGTCGAAGAAGATGCCGGCGACGCCCATGGCGAGCGCGCCGATTGCGAAATGCAAAGTGCCCATCAGCGCCGAGGCCGTGCCGGCGATCTCGCCATGCTCTTCCATCGCCAACACCGAGGTGGTCGGGATGACAAGGCCAAGGAAGCCGTAGCCGACGAACAGCAGCGCCGCCATCACGTCGAGCCGGTCGACGCCGGCGGCCATGATCGCGAACAGCGCCACCATCACCGTGGCGTAGCCGGTGACCGCCACCCAGACGACGCGCTTCAGACCGAACCGATCGGCCAAGAGGCCGGTCAGCTGCGACATGCCGATGAAGGCGACCGCGTTGATCGAGAAGAACACGCTGTAGACCGACGGCGACAGGCCGTAATGGTCAATCAGGATGAAGGACGAGCTCGACAGATAGACGAAGAAACTCGCAATGCCGAAGCCGGCGATCGCCACAAGGCCGAGGAAGTTGCGGTCGCCCATCAGGTAGCGGTAGCCGGCAAGCGCCGTGCCGAAGGATGAGCCGGCGCGCTCTTCGACCGGCCGCGTCTCCTTGAGCGAGGTGGCCAGCAGGATGGTAGCCAAGGCAGCCGCGCCCGTGACGGTCCAGAACACGGCGCGCCAACCAAAACTCTCGATGATCTGGCTGCCGGTCAGCGGCGCGAGAATCGGCGACACCGAGAACACCAGCATCAGAAGCGACATCAGCTTGGCGGCCTCGTTGCCGGTGTGCAGGTCGCGCACGATGGCGCGCGGCACGGCCATGCCGGCGCTGGCGCCGAGACCCTGCAGGAAGCGGAACGCGATCAGCCATTCGATATTGGGCGCCATCGCCGAGCCGACGCCGCCGACCATGAACAGCGCCAGGCCTGCGTAAAGCGGCAGCTTGCGCCCGACCATGTCGGAGATCGGCCCGACGACGATCTGACCGAACCCCATCGACAGGAAGAAGATCAAAAGGCTCATCTGCACGGCGGCGGTGCCGGCATGCAGGTCCTGGCCGATCGAAGGCAGCGCGGGGAGATACATATCGATCGCGAACGGGCCGATTGCGGACAACAAGCCGAGCACGACCGCAATGCGGAGGAATTTGGGACTCATGATAAGGCTCTTTTCGGATCTGGTTGCCGCCGCGAAATATCGGCGTCTGAACCCAGGACGTTCCATCCCGCGGAAATTCGACATCTGAGAACGAATTTGTTCGTCTCTTAGGAACGAACACATCCGTTTCCGCAGCCCGGACTTCCCTTTGTTGTGTCCACAAATTTAGACAGCCTTGTCCAATTCGTCAATCACAGCTATATAGATTTTCATGAAGCACGGCGTTTCTCCTGACACTTTCCCGCCACGCAGCCATGAGGCCAAGCGCGTGTCGGTGGTCGACGCTGCTGCTTCTGTTTTTTGCCGGGAAGGCTATGCCGGCGCCAATATCGACCTGATCGCGGCCGAGGCCGGCGTGTCGCGGCAGACCGTCTACAACCATCATGGTGACAAGGAAAAGCTCTTCGTCGCCGTCGTGCGCGACCTGACGGAGCGCTGCAATGCCGGCATATTCGCCACCATCGCCAGCTTCCCCGACCAGCCCGCTGAGCTTGAAGCCGATCTGATCGCCTTTGCCGTGCGCATGAACCGCAACTGCATCTGCAACCGCGATGGCCGTTTCCTGCGCAAGCTGATCCAGGCCGAGGGCGAGCGTTATCCGGAACTGTTTGCCGAATGGCGCGAACAGGGCCCGGGCCGCACCTGGTCGGCGCTTGCCGCGCGCTTCGCCCGGCTTGCCTTCGCCGGCCATCTGTCGATCGGCGACCCGGATGTCGCGGCGCGTCAGTTCCTCGCCCTCGTCAACGCCGAGCTTCAGATCACTTTCGTGCTGGGCGGCATGCCGACCGAGGAAGAGGTGCTGCGCTCCGCCACGAACGGCGTGCGGACCTTTCTCAACGCCTTCGGCAGGAAGAAATCGCCAGCCGGCAAACAGGCGGCACTCGTTCACGCCTGAGCGATCAAATCGCCGGTATCCCTCTTGGCCTCACGGCTTTGCGCCTATATGCGGTTTACGCCGCGCTTAAGCTTGATTACAGCTATGCGGACGATTCAACGGAATCCGACCATCACATGGCCGACGACCACATCCGCTACGACATTCTGGCCCAGGAGGCACTGCGCGGCGTCATGCGCAAGGTCCTGGCCGAGGTCGCGCGCACCGGCCTTCCGGGCAATCATCATTTCTTCATCACCTTCCTGACCGGCGCGCCGGGCGTGCGCATCTCATCCAGGCTGCGCGAGCGCTATCCGGAGCAGATGACCATCGTCATCCAGTTCCAGTACTGGGACCTCAAGGTGACGGATGCCGGCTTCGAAGTCGGGCTTTCCTTCTCCGACGTGCCGGAAAAGCTCGAAATCCCCTTCTCCGCCGTGCGCGGCTTCTATGATCCGTCGGTCAACTTCGAACTCGAATTCGATGTTAAGACCGAGGGTATGGAAGAAGAGGCCGCCGCTGCTCCGGCCGCCGAACCGATCGCCGTCGTCCCCGAGAAGAAGGCCGAAACCAAGAAGAAGGCTGCCGAGGCCGAGAAGAAGCCGGCGGTCGCCGAGACCGGCGGCAAGGGCGCCGACGTCGTTTCGCTCGACGCCTTCCGCAAGAAGTAGGCGGCACCATGGGAGAGATCGTCAATCTCCGCCAGGCCCGCAAGCAGAAAGCGCGCATCGAGAAAGAACGCCAGGCTGGCGAGAACCGGGCGCTCCATGGCCGCACCAAGGCAGAGCGCGAGCGGGATCGGCTGACGTCCGAAAAGACGGAGAGATTCGTCGCCGGCCATCGCCGTGAAAAACCCGACGATCCCGGCAAGCGCTGAGAGCTGCCATGGCCGCGGTCGAAAAACGTTCTGTAACGATCCGCGGTCACCGCACCAGCTTTTCGCTGGAACAGCCCTTCTATGACGATCTCATCGCCATCGCCGCGGAGCGCTCGCAGTCGCTCGCGGCTCTGGTCGCCGAGATCGACGAGACGCGCACCCGAGACGCCAACCTGTCGTCGGCGCTCAGGCTCTACGTGCTTGCCTGGGCAAAGCGCGGCGGCGCGACGCCCTGAGGATGGTTTCAGGCCGGATCGTCGACGCTTTGTCGTGCCTTGCGCCTGGCGCCAAAGCTGAGCAAGGCGGTGCGGTCGCGCTCCTCCGCCTGCTTTTTCGACCTTACCCGCATCATGTCTTTCCAGCCGATATAGCCGACGAGCCGTTCATCCTCGCGTGAGACCACCGGCAGATGCGAGACATTGGCCAAGAGCAGCTTGTCGGAAAGCGCTTCCAGATATTCGTCCGGATAAGCGAGCGTGATCTTGCTGCCGGCGAGCAGTTCGCCGAGCGTCGCCTTGCGATGCTTGCCGTTACGACGCCAGCGCAGGATCGCCGGCGGATCGATGACGCCCAGCACATGCCCCGCCTCGTCGATCACCGGGAAGCTCGGATGCCGTGTGTCCGGCGCGGTCAGGAAGGCTGCGGCGCCATGCAGCGTCATCGTCGCCGGCACGCTCTCGACCGTGGTCGTCATCACCTCGCGCACCCTGGTCAGCGCGAAGGGATCGACGCGGTATTCGCGAATGATGTGATGCCCGCGCCGCGCCACCTTCTCGGTCAGGATCGAGCGCTTCATCAGCAGCACGGTCACGGCATGAGCGGTGGCGCAGGCTGCGATCAGCGGCACCAGAACATGCGTGTTGCCGGTGAGCTCCGTGGCAAAGAAGGTCGCGGTCAACGGCGCGCGCATGGTGCCGCCCATGGTCGCGGCCATCGCCAGCAGCGGCCAGAAGCCGGGGCTCGCTTCGGGCAGGATACCCGACAACACCGCTCCCATCGCGCCGCCCATGATCAGCAGCGGCGCCAGCACGCCGCCAGAGGTCCCCGACCCCAGCGCAACCGACCAGATGATGGCCTTCACCACCAGAAGCAGCAGCGCGGCGGTCGCCACCGTGCGGCCGTCGAGCATGTTGGCGATGTTGTCATAGCCGACGCCAAGCGCCTGCGGCTCGATCAAGCCGCCTATGCCGACCACCAGGCCGCCGATCATCGGCCACCACATCCAGTGTATCGGCAGCTTCAGGAAGGCGTCCTCGCAGGCATAGACCAATTGCGTCAGCAGGCCCGAAAGCAGGCCGGCGCAGACACCGATCAGCACCCAGCCGCCCAGCCCTGTGACCGACGCCTCCATGGTCCCCGAGAACGGAAAGATCGGTCCTGGCAGGTGCAGCAAGGTGCGTTCGACTTCGGCGACGATCGCCGCGACCGCGACCGGGATGAAGCTGCGCGGCGTCCATTCGAACAGGAGCAGTTCCACGGCAAGCATGATCGCGGCGATCGGCGTGCCGAACACTGTCGTCATGCCGGCGGCCGCACCGGCCACAAGCAGCGTCTTGCGCTCATTGTCGCTGACTGGCAGCATCTGCGCAATCAGAGAACCGATGGCGCCGCCGGTCATGATGATCGGTCCCTCGGCGCCGAACGGTCCGCCCGAGCCGATCGAGATTGCCGACGACAACGGCTTCAGCACCGCGACCTTGGCGTCGAGCCGCGAGCGCCCGAGCAGGATCGCCTCGATGGCTTCTGGAATGCCGTGGCCGCGGATCTTCTCGCTGCCGAAGCGCGCCATCAGGCCGATGATCAGCGCGCCGATGACCGGCACGATCACCGCTGCCAACCCAAGCGGCGTGTCCTCGAGCCTCAGTTCGGCAAGCGAGAACTGACCGAAATAGGCGACGTTTGTGGCGAGCCGGATGAGCTTCAGGAGCACGATGCCGGCAAACAGCCCGGCGGTCGCCACCACCACGGCGATGGCCGCGATAACGAGCACGCGCGGATCGGTGGTGAAGTCGCGAAGATGGCCGTTGCCGGCGTGAGCGGATTTCATTGTGGGAGCCTGAACTTTCTGGCGGCGCAACAGACCGCCCTGTTTTCGGCGACTTAATATCGTAATACGATATAATGCTTCAAGGCCGTTTTCGATCATCGATCCGCGTCATTTTGGACAAGGATCGCGCCAGGCCTCGAACTTTCGCCCACGCTTTCAAAAGAGTAGAGCTTTGACGGGAAACAGCCATAAATCGAAAAATGAAGTCTCCGCCGAAACCACGCCCCGCCATCAGCCAGGCTGACTACCAGAGGCTGTCCCAGTTCCGTTATCTGATCCGCCGCTTCCTCGAGTTCAGCCAGATCCAGGCGAATGACGCGGGCCTGACGCCGCGCCAGCACCAGGCGCTGCTGGCGATCAAGGGATTTCCAGACGGCGGACCGGTGGCGGTGGGCGATCTCGCCGAGCGGCTGCGCATCCGCCACCACAGCGCGGTGGAGCTGGTGAACCGCCTAGCCGAGGCAGGCCTGGTCATCCGCGATCAGGACAAGAGCGATCACCGGCGCGTGCTGCTGCAGCTCACCCCTCTGGCGGACGATCGGCTGGCCGAATTGTCGGCCGCGCATCTCGACGAGCTTTCGCGCATCGAACCGATGCTGCGGCGTCTGCTCTCGCGTCAGGAAGAGTCCTAGAGCGTTTCACCGTTTCACGGAAACGGCGAACCGCTCTATCTCTTTGTTTTGACGCAATTCCGGACGGAAAGCCGCTCACACTTTTCCTGGAATTGCTCTAGACGCCAGATCGCCTCGTCCTGTCGTGGCGGATGAAGCTCAACCGCCGTCGAGCGACTTCAACAGATTGTCGATCGTGAACGGATTGGCCTTCGGCTTCGCCGGCGCCGGGCCCGAACCGTCGTTGACGCCGGGAAGTGACTGGTCGGCCTTCGGCGTCTGCTGAGCCGCCTTGCGCTCCGCTTCCAGTTTCGCCTGCTCCGCCCTCTTGCGGTCGGCTTCGGCCTGCGCCTTGGCCGCCTCGTCAGCCGCCCGTTGCTCGGCCTCGGCTTGCGCCTGCGCATCAGCCTTGGCTTTGGCGTCCGCCTCGGCCTGAGCCTTGGCGTCGGCTTCGGCCTTGGCCCTCGCCTCTTCGTCCGCCTTGGCTTTCGCGTCAGCCTCAGCCTTTGCCTGCGCCTCCGCTTCGGCTTTCGCCTTGGCTTCCGCCTCGGCCTTCTGCCGCGCCTCTTCCTCCTGCCGGCGCAACTCCTCGGCCGCCTTGTCGCGCTCCGTCTGCAGCGACGCGTAATAGCGCACTTCACGCCGCAGCCGCTGCTTCTCCAGCAGCGCCGCCTGCATCGCCTCGACCCGCTGCTGTTCTTTCTCAAGCGCGCGCTGCGTCAGGAACTGCGCCAGCGGGCCGCTGTCGAACTGAAGCGCCGTCGCCCCAAGCGGGCCGGCCAGGCTGAAATTGACGGCCGGTTCGGAACCGACCAGCGCCTCGTCGCCGGGACGATAGGTCAGCGCTCCCTTCGCCGTCACGGTGCTGGTGTTGAGATCGGCCGTCACATCGGCGGACAATGTCGCCCCTGGATTGTCGAGGCTGATCGGCGGCGCCCGCACCGTGCCGTTGGCGACGGTGAAGGCCACATCCATATCGCCGGCGGCGAAGCTGCCCTGCCCGGCGATCTCAGGCGCGAAGCCCGCCGTCTTGGCCGCGTCGATGTCGCGTCCGATCGCGTCGGCCTTGCTGACAATGGCGGCAAAGCCGTCCGGATTGATGCCGTCCACCTTCAATCCCTTCAGCGCCGCGGTGCCGGATCCGGACAGGGCGGCAATCATGGCATCGACCGATTTGCCGCTGGTCGACAGCGCCGCCGAAAGGTCCGCGCTACCGCCGATGCCGGCACTGGGCAGCACGGCGGAAAGATTGCCGCCGGCGAGCCGCATCTGGCCAGAGAACAGGCCGGTGCCCTCGGTGTTCTTCAGGTCGAACAGCCCGGTCAGGTCGCCGCCGTAGAGCTTCGCCTTGAGGTCGGAGACGTGGATGCCTTCGCCGTCGAGCTTCAGCGAGAATGAAGCGTCATGCGCCGTGGCGAATGGCCCGACGGCGAGCGCCGATGTGTTGAGATCGAGGTCGGCGTTGAACGGCAGCGTCGACTTCTGGCTGAACGGCGTCGTCGGCCATCCGCTCTTGGCGGAAGCGAAGGACTGGTCGCCGAACAGCGAGACCGCCAGCGGATCGAGGTCGAGCTCGTCGAGCGCCAGCGCCCCGGCGAGATGCGGCAGCCGATCCTTTGCGTCGATGTTGACGTCGCCCGACACGGCCGCCTTGTTGATCGAACCGGTCAGGCCGCTCAGCACCAGAAGCCCGTTGCCGAAATCGGCATCGGCGGCCAGCGACGTCGACGTTCCGGTCCCCATGCCGGGCAGGCCGACGCCCGTCGTCATCAGCCACGGCTCGATGTCGGCGGCGTCGAGGTTGAGCTTGCCTTTGGCGGTGGGGCCTTGCGCCGTATCGGCGACGGTCCCGTCGAAGCTCGCCCTGAAATCGTCGGCGGTCAGGTTGAAGCTGGTCGCGAGCCCGCCGGCGATCGAGCCTTTCGCCGAGATGTCGGTATTGGCGTGGCCGAGCATGCCGAGCGGCAGCGCCGGCAGGCCGTAAAGCGCAAGCAGCGTGGTGGCGTTGTCGTTGCGGGCGTTGAAGGTGATCGCGACCGGCGCCTCGGAGAGCTTGTCCGCCGTTCCCTTGCCGGAAAGCGAGGCCGAGAAGGCCGAGCCGCCGGCCTTGCCCTGGGCGGAGAGCGCGAGCCCCGTGCTGCCGTCGCCATTGTCGGCGGCGCTGGTCAAGAGATCGATGCGTGCGTCCTGGAAAAGCTCGGGATAGGCGGCCGCGCGGCCGGCCAGGCCTTTGAGCACGGCATTGTCGGGATAATGCTGGGCCGCGACATCGATCAACGGCTTCAGGTCCACCGCTACCACGGAAGCATTGAGCTTGCCGGTCGGGCTCTGCGGAAAATCCTTGACCCGGCCGGTGGCGCTGATCGAGGCGCCGGCGAGGCCGCCGATCGAAAGCCGGTCGATCTCGAGCAGGCCCTCGCGCAGCCTGAGCGCCGTGTCGACCGTGTCGGCACTGAGCCCGACGGCACTGACCGGCCCTGCCTTGATCTGGAAATCGAGATCGCGATCCGAAAAGCGGTTGGCGCCCTTGTCGCTGATGAAGATCGAGGCGAAAGCGGCGAGCCCGTCGAGGTCCATCTCGCCGCCCGTCAGCCGCATCAGCACCGACGGCTTGGCGCCGTCCGGCTGGCTGGAATCGATGCTGCCGGAGAATTTCGCCTTGCCGAGGATGAGTTCGAGATCGCTGAAGGACTGCCGGTTCTCGCTGAGATCGACCTTGGCCTTGAATCCTGCCGCCGGCAGCCGGCGGATGGCCTCGTCGACATCCTTCGACAGCCAGGCGGCAAAACCGGAAGGCTGCCCGACCGCAAGCAGCAACGAGCCGGTGAAGCCGAAATGGTCTTCGACGCTCAGCATGCCGTCGGCTTCGAGCGTCGTGCGGCCGGGCAGCGTCGCGGCAAGCGACTTGACCGACCAGCCGCCCTCGACCGGCTCGGCCGACAGCCGAACGTCGCGCACCGTCGTGTCGCCTGCCACCACCGCCGGCAGCCGGACCTCGAGCGTGCCCGGTATCGTCGGCTTCGGCATATGCTGCAACGTCTGCTCCAAGGCCGCGATGCGCTGGTCGAGCGTAAATCCGGATCCGGCGGCGCCGCCGACGGCCTCGTCGAACTGGATCTGCGCGCCGCTCGCCTCGACCGCAAAATGCGGCTTCAGGCCGAGATCGACCGAGGCCTTGCCGTCGGCGGTGTAGGGGTTGTCGAGCGGCCCGGTCTCGAAGCGGAACTCGTCGACATTGAGTTTTTGGTGGTCGAGCGCGAATTTACCGTTGAGCCGAAAGCCTGGATCGGGCTTGCCGGTGCTGATCTTGACCGGCTCGCCATCGTTGCCGCGCAGCTCGGCCGAATTCCTGTCGGCCCCCGAAATCTTGAACTGGCCGGAATAGACCGCCGCCCCCTTGACGATGCCGGCATTGCCGTCGGTCTCGATGATCAGCGGATAGGCGTCGGGATCCGCCTTCAGCCTCACCCGCATCTGGCCGTCGGCCTCGAGCTTGCCGGTGGAAGCCGACACGTCCGTGCGCATGCCGTCGAAGCGCAGCGTTCCGTCCATGCGCCAGGGGCCGATGAGCGCTTTGGCGGAAATCGTCGAGTTGATCTCGGAGATCAGATGACGGCGTCCGCCGGCGGCGTGGCGCAGTTCGATCTGCCCCTCGGTGATGGTCAGCTTTTCGATCGCGATCTGGCCGGGATCGAGCGGCGTCGAGGGCCGGAGCGCCCAATCGACCGTGCCATTGCCGGCAACGTCGATGGTCGCCCTGGGATGCACCAGCCGCATGTCGAAGATCAGCACCTCGCCGCGCAGGAAAGGTGCCAGCTCCGCATCCATGGAGAAGGTCTCGGCTGTCATCGCCGGCTGGCCTTCCGGCCCGCCCGCGACCTCGACATTGGAGAAGGTCACCGAGGGAAACGGCAACAGCCGCGCCGTCGCATCGCCCTTCACCGTAACCTTGCGGCCGAGGATGGCGCTGGCCTCGCGCTCGAAATCGCCGCGGTAACCCGTCCAGTCGATGAAATACGGCACCACCAGCGCCGCGCACAGCACCAGCACGAACAGGCCACCGAAGATCACGAACAGGCGGGCGAGCATCTGTTTCCCGGGTTGAAAGTCAGCCGCACTCTACCCGCATCCGCGTGTCGATAAAGAGGCAATTCCGTTAGCGACTGCCCATAGTTACCGGCAATGTCCGCTGTTGCGCGACCGCTCGCGCTCGCGATATCTTTTTCCCGACCATCTCGCCGCAGCGGTCATGTCCCTGGCCGTCGCATCTCAACCCAGCACGGAGCATTCCCGATGTCAGGCAAAAACTGGGACAGAGTGCCCATCGACGCGCAGAGCGTCGACGCTCCGCTTTCCTCGGCGGCGGTCTTCCTGGTGGTCACGGTCGGCAACGACAAAGAGGCTCTCTCGAAGGTCGCATCGGTGCTCGGCGAACTCGACGACCTCGTCAAGAACGTCGGCTTCCGCGACCTGTCGGGCCGGCTGTCCTGCATCGCCGGCATCGGCGCCGGGCTCTGGAACCGTCTGTCGCCCAACCGGCGGCCGCGCGAGCTGAAACCCTTCGCGCCGATCGAGGGCTCGGCGCATTCGGCGCCCTCGACCCCGGGCGATCTGCTCTTCCATATCCGCGCCGAGCGCCCCGACATGTGCTTCGAGTTCGAGCGTATTTTGCTGAACGGTCTCGGTGACAGCGTGAACGTCGTCGACGAGGTATCCGGCTTTCGCTATTTCGACGCGCGCGATCTTCTGGGCTTTGTCGACGGCACCGCCAATCCGGCCGGCCTCGACCTGCCTGCCTCCGCATTGGTCGGCGACGAGGATGACGACTTTGCCGGCGGCAGTTATGTCGTGGTCCAGAAATACCTGCACGACATGACCGCCTGGGGCAAAACGCCGACGCATGTCCAGGAAGAGATCATCGGCCGCACCAAGATCGACAACATCGAGATCGATGACGACGACAAGCCGCGCAAGTCGCACAAGTCGCTGGCGACGATCGAGGACGATGCCGGCAACGAGTTCGACATCCTGCGCGACAACATGCCGTTCGGCCGCCCGGGGCAGAACGAGTTCGGCACCTATTTCATCGGCTACACGCGCTATCTGTGGGTGATCGAAAAGATGCTGCAGCGCATGTATGTCGGCGAGCCGCCCGGCGCCTACGACCGGCTGCTCGACTTCTCGACGCCACATACCGGCACGACCTTTTTCGCGCCGACAAGGCCGATGCTGCAGAAACTTGTCGAAGGCGTGGGAGAATAGTTCTCCGCTGGCGGATTATCCTGCCGCCGGCAAAATCTTGCCCGGGTTCATGATGTTGAGCGGGTCGAGCGCCTGCTTGATCGTGCGCATGACATCGACGCCATGGCCGAGCTCATGGCGCAGGAAGCCGACCTTGCCCTGGCCGATGCCGTGCTCGCCGGTGCAGGTGCCCTCCATGGCGATGGCGCGCATGTTGAGCCTGGCGACGAACTTTTCGGCCAGCGCGATCTCATCCGGGTTGTCGACATCCATCAGCACCAGCACATGGAAATTGCCGTCGCCGGCATGGCCGACGATGGGTGCCACCAGCCCCATCTCGGCGATGTCGGCCTCTGTCTCGGTAACGCATTCGGCAAGCCGTGAGATCGGCACGCAAACGTCCGTCGAAAGCCCCTTGGCGCCGGGGCGCAGCGTCAGCGACGACCAGTAGGCGTCGTGCCGCGCCTTCCAGAGTTTTGCGCGCTCCTCGGCGACGCTGGTCCACAGGAACGGTCCGCCGCCATTCTCCTCGGCGATCATGCCGAAGGTCTCGGCCTGTTCGGCGACCCCGGCGTCGCTGCCGTGGAATTCGACGAACAGGCATGGGCTTTCCGGATAATCGAGCTTGGAATAATTCTTCATCGCCCGCATCTGCAGCGCGTTGACCAGCTCGATGCGCGCCACCGGGATGCCCATCTGGATGGTCGCGATCACCGTGTTGCAGGCCGCCTCAAGGCTGGGGAATGGGCAGACGCCGCCGGAGATCGCCTGCGGAATGCCCTGTAGCCGCAGTGTCAGCGATGTGATGACGCCGAGCGTGCCTTCGGAGCCGACCAGGAGCCGCGTCAGGTCGTAGCCTGCCGAGCTCTTCTTCGCCCGCTTACCGGTCGTCATCGTCTCGCCGTCGGCCATCACGGCCGTCAGCGACAGGACGTTTTCCCGCATGGTGCCGTAGCGCACGGCGTTGGTGCCGGATGCCCTGGTTGCCGCCATGCCGCCAAGCGAAGCATTGGCGCCGGGATCGATCGGGAAGAACAGGCCTGTGTCGCGCAGATGCCGGTTGAGATCCTCGCGCGTCACGCCGGGCTCGACCGTGCAGTCGAGATCCTGCGGGTTGACGGACAGGATGCGGTTCATGCGCGAGGTGTCGATGGAGATGCCGCCGCCCGGCGCGTTGGTATGGCCTTCGAGCGAGGAGCCGACGCCGAAGGCGATGACCGGCACACGGTGGGCGGCGCAGGCGCGCACGACCTCCTGCACTTCCGCCGTTGTCTCGACGAAGGCGACGCCGTCAGGCGCCTGGGTCGGGATATAGGTGGTGGTGTGCGCGTGCTGGCCGCGGATCGCCTCGCCGGTCTGGAAGCGCTCGCCGAATTGCTGCTTGAGGATGCCGAGCACAGCAGTGATGCCTTCCTCGTTGCGCTCGACCGGGTTGAGGTCGCTCAAAGCCATGAATTCCTCCGCGAATGGACCAGTGGCCACTCTTGTAATGCAGCTATGGATGATGCCTAAAGCAATTCCAGGAAAAGTGTGAAGCCGTTTTCCGTCCGAAATTGCGCCAGAACGACGAGAACCTCACCAGCCGCCCTGTCCAGCGACGATCAAGGAAACCAAAATGACGATCCCCGCACCGATCATTTCCGGCCCAATGGCGATCGAAAAGGGATGGATCGACTATAACGGCCATCTCAACATGGCCTATTACAACGTGCTGTTCGACCGCTGCTCGGACCAGGCGTTCGAGCTGATGGGCATGGGGCCGAACTACGCCAAGGAGCGGCGCCTGACGATCTACACGGCCGAGGTTCATGTCTGCTACGTGCAGGAGCTGCATCTCGACCACAAGGTGAACGTCTCGTTCCAGTTGATCGACCATGACGAGAAGCGCCTGCGCGCCTATCAGGAGATCCGTCATGTCGACGGCTGGCTGGCGGCGACCTCCGAATCGCTCTCGCTACATGTCGATATGGAGGGGCCGAGAGTGGCCCCCTTCCCGGCCGACGTGATGGCCGAGGTCGAGGCCATGCGCGCCGCCCATGCGGGATTGCCGATGCCGGAACGCGCCGGCCGTTCGATCGGCATCAAACGCAAGAGCGCTTGAAGCACGCAAACGCCCACGTTAACCTTACCAAGGTTTTAACGTGAACAAGCCGCTTGAGTCCGTTGAACGACTCAGTGGCGCGTTCGAAAACCGCCGTACCGGGTTGCGCACGGGCGGCTGGCGGAATGCGGTGCGAGGACAGTGCATGAAAACCGACATCAAGGTCGAGGTGGAGCGGCTGGCGGCCGATCCACGCATCACCGACTATGATTTCTGGCGATCGCTGAAGAACGTCAACAACGAGATCTTCCACATCGCCAACAACAACGAACCGATTCCGTTCGACATGATCCGCTGGCGCGCGATTCTGACCCAGGCGCGCATGAGGCGCGGCCACGCTTGATCATTATCGCTGTTTCATCATTTCTGCCTGAACCCGCCGAGCGGCGAGCGGGGCTCGATCGGCGATGACTGGATGATCGCGGTGTTGGTCATCGCATAGGGAATGATCCGGTCGATCACGCGCTCGAGCTCGCTCACCGAGCCGACATGGGCGAGCGCGATGAAGCAGTCCTCGCCGGTCACCCGGTCGCATTGCGCGATTTCCGGCAGCTCGCGGATGATGTCCGCCACCACCGAAAGCTGCCCCGGCACCGGCCTGATTCTGAGCCACGCCGACAGTTTCAGCCCGAGCGCCGCCGGATTGATCCTCACCGTATAGGCCTCGATCACGCCGTTCTCCTGCAATTTGCGGATACGCTCCGCCACGCTCGGCGCCGACAGGCCGACAGCGCGCGCCATTTCCGCGGTACTGATACGCGCATCCTTTTCCAGGAGCCGCAGTATCTTCAGATCGACGGCGTCCAGATCGGCATTTTCATTTCGAAGGTTTTTCAAATCTTTTCTCTTCCATCAGAATGAAAATTCTCCGGAATGCCGATGATCGCGCATGTAGTTTGCGCATTTCGCCTGCGATAATGCGCGCATGAGCGATCGAAAGCAAATTCCCGCCGCAAATCAGGCCTCCGGTGGTACCGGAACGGTGCGCCCTGCCCTCGCCGGCCCCGCCTTTACCGGATTGGCTGATGCGCTACCTCCGCATGTCTGGTTCTGCGTCAGCGCGGTGTTCCATTATCTCGGCCCGGCCTTCGCGGTGCTGCTTTTCGACCAGGTCGGCGTGCTCGGCATGGCCTGGCTCCGCATCGCCACCGCCGCTCTCATCTTCGCCCCGTTGACAAAGCCCTGGCACGTTTTCGCCCGCGCCGAGCGCGCCCAGCGACTGCTGCTGCTGGCCTTCGGCGCCTGCCTGGCGGTGATGAACTGCTCCTTCTATCTGGCGCTCGACCGGCTGCCGATCTCGCTGGTGGCGGCCATCGAATTCGTCGGCACGATCGCGGTGGCGCTCGTCGGCCTGCGCAGCCGGCGCAATTTCGCGGCGCTGACCGTTGCCGTTGCCGGCACCTTGCTGCTCATCGACGTGAAATGGTCGAGCGACCCGATCGGCCTGTTCTGGGCCTTTCTGAATGGCGCGCTGTTCGTCGGCTACATCGTGATCGGGCACCGCGTCGCCCGGGCCGGCATCGGCATTGCCGGCCTCGGCAGCGCGATGGCGGTCGCGTTCCTCGTCGTGCTGCCGATCGGCTTCCGCGAAGCGCTGCCGGCCTTCTCGTCGCCGCAACTGCTGATCGCCGCGATCGGCGTCGGCGTCTGCTCTTCGGTCATCCCCTACATATGCGACCAGCTCGCCATGGCGCGGCTGCCGCGCGCCAGCTTCGCGCTGATGCTGTCGCTGCTGCCGCTTACGGCGACGCTCATCGGCATCGTCGTGCTGCGCCAAGTGCCGGGCGTGACCGACTGTATAGGTATCGCAATGGTGATCGCCGGCGTCGCCTTCCACAAACCGGCGGCAAATACATGAATTAATCGACTAGGCGAGCTTCTCTTTGAGAAACGCGACCGTCCGGCCCCAGGCAAGATCGGCCGCCTTCTTGTCATAGCGCGCGGCCGAGGTGTCGTTGTTGAAGGCGTGGTTGGCGCCTTCATAGACATAGACCTTGTATTCGACATGCGCGGCATCGAGCGTCTTCTTGTAGGCATCGATGCCGGCGTTGGTGCGCTCGTCCAGCCCGGCATAGTGAAGCAGCAGCGGTGCCTTGATCTTCGCGGCGTCCTCTGCCTTGGGCTGCATGCCGTAATAGGCGACGCCGACGCTCAGGTCTGGTGCATGCACGGCAAGCTGGTTCACCGCGCCGCCGCCCCAGCAGAAGCCGACCGCGCCGACCTTGCCGTTGCCGTCTTTGAGGCTCTTGAGGTAAGCGACCGTCGCCACGCCGTCGGCTGCGACCTGGGCAGCGTCGAGCTTGGTGAACATGTCGCGCGCCTTGTCCTCGTCGGACGGCGTTCCGCCAAACGGCGACAGAAAGTCCGGCGCGAGCGCCACGAATCCCTCCAGCGCCACGCGTCGGGCGACATCGCGGATATGCGCGTTGAGCCCGCGATTTTCGTGGATGACGATGACGGCGCCGAGCTTGCCGGACTGGCCGGCCGGCTTGACCAGGTACCCTTTCATTTCACCGCTTGAACCGGGATAGGCGATGTCCTCGACCTTCACTCTGGCATCGTCCTCGGCAACGATCGCCGCCTGGGCGGAATTCGCCGCCAGCATCGGCGCGATCGCGGCCGCTGCGGCGCCCGAGCCCGCCAGTCTCGTCAGTTGCTCCATGAAGCGGCGCCGGTCGAGCGTCAGATGCGTGTATTCGTCATAGGCATCGATCATCGCCTGCGTGATGACGGGCTTGGCAACGGCTTCGGTCATAACTCTCTCGATGATTGGGCAGGTCGATCCGCAAGATAGGGTCAGGATCCGCACGGTCCAGTCACGCGGAGATGACGATCCGGAGAGCCGCGACTCGCCCATCACATTTTGGTCATTTCCGAAAGCCTTGATGGTGCTGTCACATTAGGAAGGAAAGCTGCCGATCCAGCTTCGATCCGAAGGACGAAAGGGGAATGCCATGAATGTCCAGGACATCGTCAACACCGTCTCGCAAAAGGCCGGGCTCGACGAGCCCACCACCGAGAAGGTCGTCGGCACCATCTTTTCCGTGCTGGAGCACGAGGCCGAAGGCACCAGCGTTTCGTCTTTCTTCGCCCAGATCCCCGGCGCCGATGCGCTGGCGCAGAAATATGACGTGATGGCGCCCAGTGCGGCGGCAGGTTCGGGCGGCGGCCTGTTGTCGTCGCTGCAGGGCGCGCTCGGCGGCGTGCTCGGCGAAAAGGCCGGCGCGCTGATCAACGGCGTTGCCGCCCTCAAGGCGTCCGGCCTCGACATGGCGCAGATCCGGCAGGCCGGCGAGACCTTGATCAAACAGGCCGAAGCCGCCGCCGGCCCGGATCTTACCAACCAGGTGCTGGACCAGGTGCCGAGCCTGAAAGGTCATCTCGGGCTTTGAAGCGTTGCGAACAGCCCTTGAGCGGATCAGCCATCCGACGGAGCTGATCCGCTTTTCAAGAATATCGATATTATAATTCCTATCGAGCTATCGTACACATTCCGGAAACCATCCCGGCGCACCGATCCCGGGCGCCCGGCACAATTAACCACCTATTAGAAGTTGCGCATCAGGTTGTGGACCGAATTATCGGTATCCGCATTGGGGGCGGCTGCCAACGTCTGTGTCACACCCCTCGCCGCGACGAGCAGGATGTCCGCCAAGGACACCGGGCGATGATCTGACGGGGCGAAAGGTCCGGCACCTCCGAGATCGAAGAGGGCTACCCAGCCATGATGCGCGTCATCTCCTGCGTGACAGTCGATCACAATCTGTGGCTCGTGCTGCTCGCGGCGCTGGTCTGCAGCGCTGGCTCCTGGGCGACCATCAGGCTTTTCCTGCGCGCGCATGAAGCCAAGGGCCTGCAGCAGGTCGGCTGGCATTTCCTGACCTCGGTCTGCGCCGGATCATCCATCTGGTGCACGCATTTCATCGCCATGCTGGCGTACGATCCCGGCGCGCCGATTGCCTTCGATCCGGTGCTGACGATCGCCTCGCTGTTCATCGCCATCACCGGCACCGCCGCCGGTTTCATCGCGGCGACGACCCACGCCCCGCGCATTGCCCCGATCGTCGGTGGCGTCATCGTCGGCCTCGCAATCTCCGGCATGCACTACACAGGCATGGCCGCCTATCATGTCGACGGCATCGTCGAATGGAACAAAACCTATATCGCCGCCTCGGTCCTGCTTTCGGTGGTGTTTGCCTGCCTCGCCGTCAGCGTCGCCCTGAACGAGCGTATATCCGGCCGCAACTACTGGGCCGCCGCCGTTCTGGTGCTGGCCATCGTCAGCCTGCATTTCACCGCGATGACGGCAGTCCAGGTGACGCCGCTGGCGACAGGCGGCGCCAACAGCGATTCCCTGGCTTTGCATGCCATGGCGCTCGGCGTCGCCGTTGCCGGGCTGATCATCATCGGCACCGGCCTTGCCAGTTATCTGATCGATGACAAGACACGCTCGGAAGCCTTCCAACGCCTGCATCACCTGGCCATGAACGACGCGCTGACCGGCCTGCCCAACCGGGCGAACTTCAACGATCATCTCGACCGCGAGATCGACCGCGCCAGCGAACTCGGCGGCAAGGTGGCAATCGTCGGCATCGATCTCGACCGGTTCAAGGAGATCAACGACATCTGGGGGCACGGCGCCGGCGACCAGACCTTGAAGAACCTGGCCGAACGCATGAGCGCGTTGCTGCAGGAGGGCGAGTTCGTCGCCCGCCTCGGCGGTGACGAGTTCGCCGGCGTCAAGCGCATGAAGAGCCAGTCGGACCTTGTCGATTTCATCTCGCGCCTCGAAGCGGCGCTGTTCGCGCCGGTCAGGGTCGGCGACGTCGAAACCGCCACCGGCGCCAGCCTCGGCGTCGCCATCTACCCCAACGACGCGCTCGACCGCGAAACGCTGGTCAACAATGCCGACCTTGCCATGTATCGCGCCAAGGCCAACATAACCCAGAACGTCTGCTTCTATGAGCAGGCCATGGACGAGGCCGTCCGCGCCAACCGGACGCTGGCCAACGATCTGCGCGACGCCGTCGAGAACAGTCAGCTCGACCTGCATTATCAGGTTCAGACGTCGGTCTCGACCGGCGACATTCGCGGCTACGAGGCGCTTTTGCGCTGGAAGCATCCGTCCAGGGGCAATATTTCTCCGGCCGAATTCATTCCGCTGGCCGAGGAAAACGGCCTCATCCTGCCGCTCGGCGAATGGGTGCTGCGTACCGCTTGCGCCAAGGCCGCTTCATGGGATCATCCCTACAAGGTCGCGGTCAATCTCTCTCCGGTCCAGTTCGCCCATGCCGACCTGCCGAAGCTCGTGCATGAAATCCTGCTCGATACCGGGCTCAAGCCGAGCCGGCTGGAGCTCGAGATCACCGAAACCACCATCATCGCCGACAAGATCCGCACCCTGAACATCCTGCGGCGGATCAAAGCGCTCGGCGTCACCATCGCCATCGACGATTTCGGCACCGGCTATTCCTCGCTGGAGACGCTGCGCGCCTTCCCGTTCGACAAGATCAAGCTCGACCGCTCCTTCATGTCCGAGGTCGAGACCAGCCCGCAGGCCAAGGCCATCATCCGCGCGGTGCTGGCGCTCGGCCAGAGCCTGCACATCCCGGTGCTCGCCGAAGGCGTCGAGACGCACAGCCAGTTGTCGATCCTGCGCGCCGAAGGCTGCAACGAGGCGCAAGGTTTTCTGCTCGGACGCCCCGCGCCGTTCGGCGAACTCTTCACGCTGACGCATGCCACCGACGTTGGCAACGCCGAAACCCGGCGGGCTGTCCGACAGGCCGCAGCTGTTGCGTAGCTGAAACCTCCGCGACTTCGTCATCCACGGGCGGAGCAAGGAGCGAAGCGACGCGGCGCAGACCCGAGGATCCATGCCGTGACGCAGAGGTGTTGCGACAGTCCAGAATTCTGTACCGCTGCGCTCCTCGATCAAGGTAACGGCATGGATCCTCGGGTCTGCGCTCCGCTTCGCGTCGCTCCGCCCGTGGATGACGAAGTCGCGGAGGCTTCGGCCAATCTCCAGCAAATGCCAAACAATTGGCTGGACGCTCAAAAAGCCGGAAGCGCTGGAACTCGCCTTCGCAGGCCGGCCTCACCTGTATCTATTTCGGCAAAGCATAGGCCATCACGTAATCACCCGGCTTGGTGCCGACCGAGCCGTGGCCGCCGGCGACGATGACCACGAACTGGCGGCCGTCGGCAACCGTATAGGTCATCGGCGTCGACTGTCCACCCGCCGGCAGCCTCGCCTGCCAGAGCTGCCTGCCGGTGGCGAGGTCGTAGGCGCGCAGATAATCGTCGACCGCGGCACCCAGGAAGGCGACGCCGCCCCCGGTGATCATCGGTCCGCCGATGCCCGGCACCCCGACCTTGAGCGGCAGCGGCAGCGGTGTCATGTCGTAGACGGTGCCGTTGCGGTGCTTGTAGGCGATGTTTCCCGTCTTGAGGTCGACGCCGGCGACATAACCCCAGGGCGGCGCCTGGCAGGGAACGCCGAGCGGCGACAGGAACGGCCCCATCACCACCGCGTAGGGCGCGCCCTCGTTGCGGTTCAGCCCCTGCTCTGAGCCCTTGGTGTTGTCGCCCGGCGGCGGCACGTCCGCGCGCGGAATGAGCTTCGAGGTGAAGGCGAGATAGGTCGGCATGCCGAACATCACCTGCCGCGCCGGATCGACCGCGACGCCACCCCAGTTGAAGACGCCGAAATTGCCGGGATAGATCAGCGAGCCCTGCAGTGAGGGCGGCGTATAGCGTCCCTCATAGCGCAGCTTCCTAAGCTCGATTCGGCAGGCCAACTGGTCGAACATGGTGATGCCCCACATGTCGGCGCCGGTCAGCGGCTTCGGATTGAAGGAAAGGTCGGAGGCCGGCTGCGTCGGCGAGGCATGATCGCCCTCGATCGCGCCGCCGGGCGCCGGCACTTCCTTCACTGGGATAATCGGCTCGCCCGTGCGCCGGTCGAGCACATAGAGGTCGCCCTGCTTGGTCGGCCCGACCAGCGCCGGCACGACGCCGTTCGCGGTGGCGATGTCGACCAGCGTCGGCTGCGCCGGCACGTCCATGTCCCACAGATCGTGGTGCACCGTCTGCCGCACCCAGCGCAACTGTCCGGTGTTGAGGTCGAGCGCGGTGATCGAGGAGGAGAATTTCTCGACATTGGCGCTGCGGCCCATGCCGAGCTGGTCCGGCGTCTGGTTGCCGAGCGGCAGATAGAGCAGCCCGAGCTTCTCGTCGGCGCTTGCCGTCGACCACATGTTGGGCGAGTTGTGGGTGTAGGTCTGCCCGGCGGACAGCGGCGTCGTCACGTCCGGATTGCCGGAATCCCAATTCCACAACAGCGCGCCGGTGCCGGCGTCGAAGGCGCGGATGACGCCTGATGGCTCTTCGGTCGAGTAATTGTCGTTGACCGCGCCGCCGACGATGATCTTGCCGCCGACGATCAGCGGCGCCGAGGTCGAATAGTAATAGCCCGACTTCGGATAAGGCATGTTGGCCATCAGGTTCAGCGTGCCGCCCTCGGCAAAGGACGGGCAGACCTGCCCGTTCGCCGCATCGAGCGCGATCAGCCTGGCATCGGAGGTCGGCAGGTAGACGCGCTGGGCGCAAGGCTGGCCGGCGGCGATCTTGGCGTCGGCATAATAAGACACGCCGCGGCAGGTCTGGTGCTGGCGGTTGGGGTCGAGCTTGATCTTCGGGTCGTAGCGCCACTTCTCCTTGCCGGTCGCGGCATCGATGGCGATGGCGAAATTATGCGGCGTGCAGATGTAGAGCGCATCGCCGATCTTGAGCGGCGTCACCTGATAGGTCGTTTCGCCGATATCGTCGGGCCCTTTGACGTCACCAGTGCGGTAGGTCCAGGCTGGCTGCAATTTGGCGACATTGTCCGGCGTGATCTGGTCGAGCGGCGAATAGCGCTGGCCGAAGGGCGTGCGGCCGTAGAAGTGCCACTCGCCGTCCGGCATGTCGCCGCCGAGATTGGCCGCCGTCGTCACCTTCTCAGTGCCGAGCGTACCCGCGATATCCTTGGGATCGGCCGTCATCGAATAGCCTGCGACCGCGAGCGAGGCGAGCACGGCCAGGATCAGCGGCGCACGCGCGTCCGGCCCGCGCAGGCCCCGCCTTGCCCATGGCGTCAAAAGCCAGAGCGCTATCAGCACGATGACGCCGCCGCGCGGACCGAGCTGCCACCAGTCGAAACCGATTTCCCAGACCGCCCAGCAGAGCGTGGCAAGCACGAACAGCGCGTAGAGCCAGAGCGAGGTCGACCGGCGCCTGAACAGCAGCCAGGCAGTGATCAGGAAGACCAGTCCGGCGATCAAGTAATACCAACTGCCGCCCAGCGCGGCGAGCCAGATGCCGCCGCCGCCGAGAGCAAGACCGATGAGGAAGAGGACGAGGGAGGTGATGGTGACAGCCAAGACGGTGCTCCTTCGACTGTTGCGCGCTTTAGAGACGTCATGCCGTCCCTGCCCTGCCGTCACAGCTTTCCCTTGCCCGCTCCGGCTGTCAAGTTGCTCCGGGACACGCGAAACTAGAACAAAACGTAGACAAGTTCTGGCCTTTCGCTGCCGAATCACTACATTCGGGGGCGATGTCGGGTTTTTCCGAGGACATGCCTTTTTTCGATGAACCGAATGCGCGGCCGGCAGCGGCCCCATCCGGCATAGCCGCGCGCGCCATGGCTGCCCGCAGCGGCCACAACAGCGCGCCCGATTACCTGAAGGGTTTGAACCCGGAACAGCGGCTCGCCGTCGAGACGACCGAAGGTCCGGTCCTGGTGCTGGCCGGCGCCGGCACCGGCAAGACGCGCGTGCTCACCACCCGCATCGCCCACATCCTTGCCACCGGCCGGGCTTTCCCGTCGCAGATTCTCGCCGTCACCTTCACCAACAAGGCCGCGCGCGAGATGAAGCAGCGCATCGGCCACCTGATCGGCGAAGGCAATGTCGAGGGAATGCCGTGGCTCGGCACCTTCCACTCGATCGGCGTGAAGCTGCTGCGCCGGCATGCTGAGCTTGCCGGGCTGAAATCGGATTTCACCATCCTCGACACCGATGACGTAGTGCGGCTGATCAAGCAATTGATCCAGGCCGAAGGGCTGGACGACAAGCGCTGGCCGGCCAAGACCTTCGCCCAGATGCTCGACAACTGGAAGAACAAGGGGCTAGGCCCCGACGAGATTGCCGAAGGCGACGCGCGCAGCTTCGGCAACGGCAAGGGCCGCCAGCTCTACAAGGCCTACCAGGAGCGGCTGCAGACGCTGAATTCCTGCGACTTCGGCGACCTGCTCTATCATCCGATCCGCATCTTCCGCGCCTATCCGGACGTGCTGAAGGAATACCACCGCAAGTTCAAATACATACTGGTCGACGAGTACCAGGACACCAACACGGCCCAATACATGTGGCTGCGGCTTTTGGCGCAGCGGCCGGAAGGCAAGCCGATCTCCCCCCTTGAGGGGGAGATGTCCGGCAGGACAGAGGGGGGGGCCTCGCGCCCTTCCTCCGAAGGCCGAGGCAAATCCCCGGTTAACATCTGCTGCGTCGGCGACGACGACCAGTCGATCTATGGCTGGCGCGGCGCCGAGGTCGACAACATCCTGCGTTTCGACAAGGATTTTCCGGGCGCCACCATCATCCGGCTGGAGCGCAACTACCGCTCCACCGCGCATATTCTGGGCGCCGCCTCGCACCTCATCGCCCATAATGAGGGCCGCTTCGGCAAGACGCTGTTCACCGACCGCGACGACCCCGAGGACGACAAGGTGCATGTCCATGCCGCCTGGGACTCGGAGGAAGAGGCGCGCGCCATAGGCGACGCCATCGAGGCTTACCAGCGGCAGAAGCACAATCTGAACGACATGGCGATTCTCGTCCGCGCGTCCTTCCAGATGCGCGCCTTCGAAGACCGCTTCATCACGCTCGGCCTCAACTACCGCGTCATCGGCGGCCCGCGCTTCTACGAGCGGCTGGAAATCCGCGACGCGCTGGCCTTCTTCCGCGTCGTCGCCAATGGCGGCGACGACCTCGCCTTCGAGCGCATCGTCAACGTGCCGAAGCGCGGGCTGGGCGAAGCCACCATTCGTCAAATTCATGATACTGCCCGCGCGATGCGCATCCCGATGCTGGAGGCGGCCGCCACGCTTGCCGAAAGCGACGAGCTGAAGCCGAAGCCGCGCGCCGCGCTGCGCGAGGTCGCGGCCAATTTCGAACGCTGGCAGAAGGCGCTGGAGACGACACCGCACACCGAGCTTGCCGAGACGATTCTCGAAGAGAGCGGCTACACCGACATGTGGAAGAACGACCGCTCGGCGGAGGCGCCCGGGCGGCTGGAGAACCTGAAAGAGCTGATCCGCTCCATGGAGGAGTATGAATCGCTCCGCTCCTTCCTCGAACATGTGGCGCTCGTCATGGATGCCGAGCAGAATGCCGAGCAGGACGCGGTCTCGATTATGACGCTGCATTCTGCCAAGGGCCTCGAATTCGAGACCGTCTTCCTCCCTGGCTGGGAGGAGGGCCTGTTCCCGCATCAGCGCGCGCTGGACGAAGGCGGCCGCTCCGGCCTGGAGGAAGAACGCCGGCTCGCCTATGTCGGCCTGACGCGGGCGAAAAAGAACCTGCACCTCTGGTTCGTCTCCAACCGCCTGATCCATGGGCTGTGGCAATCGACGATCCCGTCGCGCTTCCTCGACGAACTGCCGGAGACCCATGTCGATGTCGCCGATGGCGGCAACAGCTACGGCGGCTACGGCAACCCCTATGGCGGCGGCGCCTTTGCCTCAGGACGTGGCGGCGGCCGGCAAAATCCCTATGGCGCCTCGCGCTTCGACAATGTCGGCGCCAAGGACCAGGGCAGTTTTTCCAACACCTATGCCACGCCCGGCTGGCAGCGCGCGCAGGCCAACCGCACCGAGGCGACCGATCGCAACTGGGGCACCCGCTCCGGCCACCAGGTCGAGCGCATCGGCTATGGCGAGACCGATAGCGGCTATGGCGCCGGCCGCACCTCGGTGAAGGGCCGCACCATCGAGGGCGAGCTGGTCGCCAAATCCGTCGCCGACACGCCGTCAGCTTTCAATGTCGGCGACCGCGTCTTCCACCAGAAATTCGGCAACGGCAACATCGCGGCCATCGAAGGCAACAAGCTCACCATCGATTTCGACAAGGCCGGCCAAAAACGCGTGCTGGACGGGTTCGTCGCGCCGGTGTGAACTCTCTCACCTGTACCTCGCCTGGTTCCACTTATGGCCGAGCAGCGACAGGATGATGATCAGCCCGTTGAAGAACTGGACGTAGAAGCCGCTCAGGCCCGCCGCCACCACGCCGGTCTGGATGAACGACACGGTGACCGCGCCGATCGCGCCGCCGACGACCGTGCCGATGCCGCCCCAGGTCGGCGTGCCGCCGACGAACACCGAGGCGAGCACCGGCAGCAGATAGCCGTCGCCGGCCGTCGGCCACCAGGTGAAGTTGATCATCACCGAAAACGTGCCGGCTATGGCGGCGCCTATGCCGGTGAAGACGAACACCTTCACCCGCACCAGCTTGACGTCGATGCCCATCTGCTTGGCGCTGTCTGGATTGTCGCCGACCACCTTGACCTGCGCGCCGAAGCGGTGCCGGTTGTAGAGCAGCGCCGCAAAGACGACGAAGGCGACCGCCCAGAAGATCTGCACGGGAATGCCCCAGAGCTGGCTGGAGAAGATCGCGTAAGCCCAACTGTCGGCCAGATTGGTCAGCGCCGTCGACTTGCCCTCGTTGATGATCTGGATCAGGCCGCGCAGCAGGAAGTTCATGCCGAGCGTGGCGATCAGCGACGACAACCCGCCATAGACGACCAGCGACCCGACGAGGAAGCCGAGCAGCGTGCCGGTGACCAGCGCTGCGGCGATGCCGAGGAACGGATCGTAGCCCGCTTGCACCACCAGCGCGAAGACCCAGGAGGCAAAGCCCATCGTCGCCGGAAACGACAGGTCGATCTCGCCGCAGGTGACGACGAAGACCAGCGGCACGACCACGAACAATGCGACAGGCAGAGTCGTCAGTACCGAACTGTAGAGATACCAGGTGGTGAAGACGGTCGGATTGGCGGCGATGAACACCGCCATCATGACGATGAACACGGCAAGTGTTCCGAGCGAGGCGCGGTTGTCGAGGACGAAGCCGCGCAGCCAGTGATTGGACGGATGGCTCCATTCTTTGGCCGCTTGGCCGCTGGTTCTTCCCAGAGGGTTTTGCAGATCGGGTTCCATGGCCTTGCTCATCACGCCCCCTGCTCCGCGCCCTCATGCAGTCCCGGCAAGCCGCCGGGATGCGCCACGTCTTCCATGAAGTTGATCAGCTCCTCGGCCGACTTCACCTCGCTGCGGTCGGCCGTCAGCGCCACCTTGCCGCGGTCGAGCACCACGAAACGGTCGGCGATGTCGAAGACATGGTGGATGTTGTGGCCGATGAACAGGATCGAGCGGCCGCTCGCCCGCACCTGGCGCACGAAATGGAAGACTTTCGCCGTCTCGGTCAGCGACAGCGCCGTCGTCGGCTCGTCGAGGATGATCAGCTCGGCCTGCTTGTAGATGGCGCGCGCGATCGCCACGCCCTGGCGCTCGCCGCCGGAGAGCTGGCCGACGATCGAATGCGGGGTGAACACTTTCGAGGTGAAGCCGATCTCGCGCATCAGCCGGCTCGCCTCAGCGATCTCCTTGTTGACCTTCAGCCAGCCGAGAAAGCCGGTCAGCTCGCGGCCCATGAAGATGTTGCGCACGATGGTCTGCTGCACGGCCAGGGCCCGGTCCTGGAACACCGTCTCGATGCCGGCGTCGCGCGAGCGCGCCGCGCTCCATCCGCTGACCGGCTTGCCGCGCACCAGTATGTCGCCGCTGGTCGGCTTGACCACGCCGGACAGGATCTTGATCAGCGTCGACTTGCCGGCGCCATTGTCGCCGATCAGGCCGACAACCTCGCCGCGATCGACGCTGAGGTTGACGCCGCCCAGCGCATAGACCTGGCCGTAGGATTTCTTGATGTCGCGCAGTTCGATGATGCGTTCGCCCATGCGATCCTCGCTTGCAATGTCTGTTCGACGGCTTCTTCGCCGGCGGTCCCGCCGGCCGGGTTGGGTCCGGCCGGCGGCCTGGGAGGTCAGCGCAGCGCCTGCTTGGCGAGCTCTGAGACGATCTCGTAGTTCTGCGGCGTGACGAAGCCGGCACCGGTGTCGACATTCATGGGCGCAAGACCGAGCACCACCTGCTGGCAGAGGCTGAGGATCGGCAGATAGCCCTGCAGGAAAGGCTGCTGGTCGGCGGTC
This sequence comes from Mesorhizobium sp. GbtcB19, assembly GCF_019091085.1. Lineage (GTDB taxonomy): Bacteria > Pseudomonadota > Alphaproteobacteria > Rhizobiales > Rhizobiaceae > Mesorhizobium. The sequence continues at coordinate 598,107 of NZ_JAGXJY010000001.1, forward strand.
AACTGCACCCAGCCGCCCTTGAAACCTTCGACGATCTGCGGGCTGGTGTCGAAGCCGAAATTGAAGATGTCGCCGGGCTTGCGCCCCGCCGCCTGCATGTAGGTGGCGACGTTGCCGAGCATCTGGCCGCCTGGATAGCCGACCGCCTTGACGTCGGGGTGGTTGAGCAGTGCCGCCGTGATCACCGGAATGGCGAGGTTCGGGTCGGACGCCCATTCGCCGCTCGGCGGCGAGGAGAGCTGGATGACCTCGACGCCCGCCTCCTTCAGCGCGGCGACCGTGCCGCGCTCGCGCGCGCCGCGGTTCTCGTTCTCGAACGGGCCGATCATGATCGCCTTGTCGCCGGCCTTGAGCTTGCCGAGCTTGAACGCCTCGGCGCCGAGCGCGCGGCCCTGCTGCTCCTGCTGCGCGCCGACATAGCCGCCGCCGAACGCCGCTGTCACCTTCGGCACCGGCACGTTCTGGTACATCATCTTGATGCCGTCCTTATGCGCCTGTTCGGCGAGCGGCATGATCGCGGCATCGCCAGGATGGCCCATCATGGCGATGCCTTGCGGCTTGACCGCGACCGCCTCGCGCAATTGCTGCACCATCTTCTCGACGTCCCATTGCGAGAAGATGTAGTCGACCTTCGGCCCGAGATCGGCCGCGGCCTGCTTGGCGCCATTGTAGACGATGGTGCCGAAGGCGTCGCCCTCGGCGCCACCGACGAAGAAGCGGATGTGGACGTCCTTGCACCATTGGGCGTCGAGCGCCTGTGCCGGCAAGGTGGAAATCGAGGCGCAGAGCGCCGTGGCGGCCGCCACGACGGTCGAGCGCAGAACAGTCCTTCTGGTCGTCATGCTCATGCACGTTCCTCCCTTTTGGTCCCTCGCGATCAAGGGTTTTCGACAGTCACTCCGATCGGCCGGCTCCTCCCGCCGGCCGGCACTCAAACCGGATTGGGCAGGTAGCTGGTCCCTCCCCGGCATTGCTTCAGATAATCGAGCGCGCGCGCCTGGCCGGTGATCTCGAGATCGCCGCGATAGACCGGGTCGTGCCAGCCCTCGATGTCGATGGCGCCCTTGTAGCCGGCCAGCCGCAATTCGCTGATCACCCGCGTCCAGTCGCTGTCGCCGAAGCCCGGCGTGCGCATCTGCACGAAGGGCAGCCGGCCGAACACGCCATGCTCGCGGATGACGTCCCAGCGCACCGTCGCGTCCTTGCCGTGGACGTGAAAGATGCGCGGCGCCCATTTGCGGATCTGCGGGATCGGATCGATCAGATAGACGAGCTGGTGGCAGGGCTCCCATTCGAGGCCGAGATTGTCGTCGGGCACTTCGTTGAACATCAGTTCCCAGGCGTCGGGATTGTGGGCGATGTTCCAGTCGCCGCTCGCCCAGTTGCCGTCCATGGCGCAGTTCTCGAAGGCGATGCGCACACCCTTGTCGGCGGCGCGCCTGGCCAGCGGCCCCCACACCTCGCGGAAACGCGGCAGGCTGTCGGTCAGCTTCTTGCCGCGCAGGCGGCCGGTGAAGCCGCAGACCATCGAAGCACCGAACAGATGCACATTGTCGATCACCGTTTCCCAGGCCGCGAGCACGCCGCGATCGACCTCGCCGCTCTCCAGCGGATTGCCGAACACGCCGATCGACGACACGGTCACATCGGCATCGCCGATCGCCTCCTTGATCTGGCCGGCCAGCCGAGGCAGATCCTTGCCGCCCAGCGTCTGCCAGAAGAAGGGCTGGATGCTCTCGAAGCCGAGCGGCAGGATCTGCCTGACATAGGCGGCCGGATCGTCGAGATTGGCCCGCACCATCGTGCCGATCCTGATGTCGAGAAGCGGGTTTGGCATCATTCTGCGTCCTGCCTGATCGCCACGCGCCGTCCGGTCTCCGCGCTTTCGATCGCGCCGAACACCATGGCGAGGCTCTTGATGTTGTCGGCGCCGCGCGTTTCGGGCTCGGTGCCGGTTTCGATCGCGCGCATGAAATCCTGGATGATGCCCAGATGGCCATCGACCCGGTCGGCCGGGTCGAGCGCCGGCACCTCGATGGCTTGCGTCTTGTCGATGATGCCGTCGCGGCCGGACGCAACCGCCTCCGCCTTCAGCCCGTCATGGCCATCCCACAACAGGCTGCCGCGCTCGGCGACGATGCGCCAGCTGCCTTCCCAGCTGGTGCGGAAACCGTCGGCGCACCAGGAGCCGGCATAGGTGAAGACCTTGCCGCCGCCGAGGTCGAAGACGGCACTCGCCGACGAGCCCTGCCGGTACCAGGATCCGGCCGGCTCCCATTCCTGGCAATAGACGCTGGCCGGTTCGCCGGCGACCATGTAGCGCGCGGCGTCGAACGTGTGGATCGCCATGTCGAGCAGCAGCACGTGGCGCATCTCCTCGCGAAAGCCGCCGAAATGCGGCGCGATGAAGAAGTCGGCATGGATGCTGGTCGGCCTGCCGATCGCTCCGGAATCGAGGAAGCGCCTGATGCGCCGGACATTGGCGACATAGCGCCGGTTCTGGACAACCGCATGGACGCGGCCGGCCTGGCGCGCCGCCGCGATGATGGCCCGCGCATTGTCCGGGCTGTCGGCCAGCGGCTTTTCGGTGAGCAGGTGAGAGTGATGGGCAAAGGCCGAAAGCGCGACCTCGCGGCGGGCCGCCGGAACCACGACATCGAACACGGCGTCGGGCTTCGTCTCGTCGAGAACGGCGTCGAGGCTGGTGCCGATGACTGCGTTGGTGAGGTCGTATTCGCGCGCCCTCGCCTGCGCCCGTTCGGCATCGAGATCGACAAGGCCGGCAATGGCAAGTCCGTCGATCCGCCTTGCGGCATCGAGCCAGTGCTTGCTCATGGCTCCGCACCCGACCAGGACGACCTTCATCATCCAGCGCTCCTCCTCCGCTCGGCCCCTCCTGGCCGAGTGTCACGGCATCCACGGTGTCACCGTAAACGTTTTTCCGTAAACGTTTACGAGAACACACCCGATGGCGTAGAATGTCAACCGGCTGTCCGTGAAAATCGTCCCGAAGCCTTGGCCTGAGCGGCAGCCGGTGCTAGCCAAGGTGCGGGGAGAGCGGCTCTTGGCGTCCAGCATTCACGACCTTGCGCGTCATCTGAACATTTCGATCGGCACCGTGTCGCGCGCGCTGAACGGCCGCGCCGACGTCAATGCCGACACGCGCCAGCGCGTGCTGGAAGCAGCGAGACAGCTGAACTATTCGCCCAACCAGTCGGGCCGCAGCCTGCGCCAGGGCGCCACACGTTCAATCGCCTTCATGCTGCAACCGCATCCCGGCGACCAGCAATATGGCGAGCCGTTCTTCATCCCGTTCCTGACCGGTCTGCAGGCGCGGCTCGCCGAGCATGATCTGGATCTGATGGTCGTCATGGGTGAGCCCGGCCAATATCAGCAGGAGAGGCTGCGCCGCGTGGTTGAGACGCGTCGAGCCGACGCGGTCGTGTTGGCCAATACACGGCGCGAAGACGATCGGATCGACTATCTCAGCAAGGCCGGCTTTCCCTTCGCCACGCTTGGCCGAAGTCAATCAGGCGGCGACACCTATCCTTCGCTCGATATCGATTTCGAGAAGGCCGGCAGCGACGCGGTCGACCGGCTGGTCGCGCGCGGCCACCGCCGCATTGCCGCCATCCGCCCTTCGCATGATCTCAACTTCGGCTACCTGTTCCTCGACGGCTATCGCAAGGCGCTGAAGCGGCACGGCATCGAAGTCGACCCCGGCCTGATCGCCGACGGCTTCATCAACGAGGCCGGCGGCTACCAGGTGACGCCGCGCGTCATGGCCTCCAAGGAACGGCCGACAGCCATCATCTTCAACAATGACGCCATGGCGCTCGGCGGCTGCAAGGCGCTGGCCGAGATGGGCATCAGGCCCGGCCACGACATCGCGGTGATCGTCATCGTCGACACGCCGCTCTGCCGCTACTTCTCGCCGGCGCTGACGGCCTTCCGTCCGTCGCTGGAACCGATGGGCCGGCGGCTGGCAGAGATGCTGCTCGCCTCCCTTCCCGCCTTCGCCGGCCCCGAAGGCACGCGCATCATGCGTGAGGTCTGGCCGCTGGAGCTGATCGCAAGAGAGAGCGATTGAGCGCAAGCTCTTCCCTTCTCCCCTTGTGGGAGAAGGTGGATCGGCGCGCAGCGCCGAGACGGATGAGGGGTGTTCCAGCGGAGTGAGACGTCGGCATTCCCTGGAACACCCCTCATCCGTCGCCTTCGGCGACACCTTCTCCCACAAGGGGAGAAGGGAAAACTGTCACGCAACCATCACGTTCAAGTCCTAGACCGCTCGACGGCAAGGGCTGGCCGCGTTGTCGATGCCGCGCCCTTTCGAGCCAATGGCCGCTCTGCTCGTCACGAAGGGGATATCCATGAAACATCTCAACCGAACCGTCGTGCTCGGCACGGCACTTGCCCTGTTCACCGCCATGACCCCGGCGCTCGCCGATGGCGTTGCCTATGTCAACAAGGGCCTCGTCGGCGTCGGGCGTATTCCCGCCAGCCAGAAGGACAAGTTCGGCGAGACCTTCGGTTCGGGTTCCGGCATGGCGATCGACACCAAGGGCTGGGCGCGGGATGGCGCCGGCTACAAGGGTTCGCTCTGGCTGCTGCCGGACCGCGGCTACAATGTCGTCGGCACCACCGATTATCGCCCTCGCCTCAACACGATCGCGATCGAGCTCTCCCCGACCGTGCCGGGTGCCGCGCCCGCCGCCGGCCAGGAACAGTCGGGCGTGAAGGCGACGCTGGCCGACACCATGCTTTTGACCGATGACAAGGGCACTGATGCCACCGGCCTTGATCCGCTGAACGGCGTGCGCCCGGCCGCCGGCGACATGCCGATCCTGCCGCAGGCCGACAACGGCAAGCTGGCGCTGGACGACGAGGCGATCGTGCGCCTGCCCGACGGCACCATGTTCATCTCCGACGAGTATGGTCCGAACATCTACCGCTTCTCGGCCGAAGGCCGCCTGATGTCGGCCACGCAGCCGCCGGCGGCCCTGGTGCCGATGCGCCATGGCAAGCCGAACTTCGCTTCCGACAATCCGGGCCCGGGCGCGGCCGAGCCCGATCCGAAGGACCCCGAGACCGGCCGCCAGAACAACCAGGGCCTCGAAGGCATGTCGATGACGCCGGACGGCAAGTTCCTGATCGCCGTGCTGCAGTCGGCAACCCGTCAGGATGGCGGCGATTCCGGCTCGACCCGCCAGAACACAAGGGCGCTGGTCTATCACGCCTCCGATCTCGCCCATCTCAAGCTGGCGCATGAATATGTCGTGCCGCTGCCGGCGTTCAAGGATGCCAAGGGCAAGACCAAGGTAGCCGCGCAGAGCGAGATCGTCGCGCTCTCCGACAAGAGCTTCCTGATGCTGGCGCGCGACAGCGGCAACGGCCAGGGCCTGAAGGGCGAGGAGTCGCTCTATCGCAAGATCGAGATCGTCGACCTCTCCGGCGCGACCGATATCGCCAACGGTCCGTTCGACGCCGCCGACAAGCCGGTCGCGCCGAAGGGCGTCGTCGATGCCTCGGTGACGCCGGCGAAGCTGACGCCATTCATCGACATCAACGACAAGGGCGAGCTTGGCCGCTTCGGCCTGCACAATGGCGCGCCGAACGACAAGAACAACCTCTCGGAGAAGTGGGAGGCGATGTCGCTGGCGCCGGTGCTCGATCCGAAGCTGCCCGACGACTATTTCCTGTTCGTCGCCAACGACAACGACTTCCTGACCCAAGACGGTTTCCAGGTCGGCGCGCCTTACAAGGCCGAGGATGGCGCCAATGTCGACACCACCTTCCTGGTCTATCAGGTCACCCTGCCCGGCCTTTCCAACAACACCCAGTAAGTCACCTGGCCATCTGGCTCGCCCGGAAAAGGGTGCATGCGTCTCAGGCCTGCGATAGCATCGCAGGCCTGACTCATTTCCGGTGCCTGCCATGGATGACAAAAAACCCGCCCGCCCGCGCGTCGGCGACCTGACCAGCGGGCCGATCCCACGCACGCTGCTGTTGTTCGCGCTGCCGGTGCTGGGCTCCAATGTGCTGCAGTCGCTGAATGGCTCGATCAACGCGGTCTGGGTCGGCCGCTTCCTCGGCGAGGCGGCGCTGACGGCGACCTCCAACGCAAATCTGGTGCTGTTCCTGATCCTCGGCACCGTCTTCGGCATCGGCATGGCAGCAACCATCCTGGTGGCGCAATCGGTCGGCGCCCGCGACCTCCCCGAGGCAAAGCGTATCGTCGGCACCAGCGCCAGCTTTTTCTTCCTCATCTCGGTCATATTCGCCGTCTGCGGCTGGATCTGGGTCGACGCCATCCTCAACGGGCTCGGCACGCCGGCCGACGCGCTGCCGCTGGCGCGCAGCTACCTGCGCATCATCTTCGTCGCCGTGCCGATGATGAACCTTTTGTCCTTCGTCATGACCGTGCTGCCCGGCGCCGGCGACTCGCGCACGCCGTTTGTCTTCATGGCGCTGGCGGTCGTTCTCGACGTCGTCCTCAATCCACTGCTGATCCGCGGCATCGGCCCCTTCCCAGCGCGCGGCATCGCCGGTTCGGCCACCGCGACGCTGATCGGCCAAACGGTGAGCGTCATCGCCATCCTGATCGTGCTTTATGTCCGCAAGCATCCGCTGCGGCTGGCCGGCGCCGACCTCGCTCTGCTGCGGCCCGATCCGGCGCTGCTGCGCATCGTCGTCTCCAAGGGCATCCCGATGGGCCTGCAGATGATCGTCATCTCGGCTGCCGCGCTGACCGTGATGGGCATCGTCAATTCCTACGGCTCGCAGGTCGCCGCCGCCTATGGCATCGCCGCGCAGCTCTGGACCTATATCCAGATGCCGGCGCTCGCGATCGGCGCCGCCGTCTCCTCGATGGCGGCGCAGAATGTCGGCGCCGGCCGCTGGGACCGCATCGGCAAGGTCGCGGCCTCCGGTGTCGGCTTCAACCTGGTGTTGACCGGCGCGCTGGTGGCGCTGCTCTTCGTCTTCGACCGCGCCGTGCTCAGTCTGTTCCTCAGCGGCGACGGCACAGCGATCGACATCGCCGCCCACATCAACAAGGCGGCGTCCTGGTCCTTCATCCTGTTCGGCATCACCATCGTGCTCTTCGCCACGGTGCGCGCCACCGGCGCGGTCATGCCGCCGCTCATCATTCTGGTCATATCGGTGCTGATCGTGCGCACCGGCTTCGCCTATTACTTCCGAAGCTGGATCGGCCAGGAGGCGCTGTGGTGGAGCTTTCCAGCAGGCTCGATCACCTCCCTGCTTTTGGCCGCCGCCTATTATCGCTTCGGCCGGTGGCGGACCATGCATATGATCGAGGATCGCCCGGCCGCCGGCGAACCGCCGGACACCGGTCTCGGCATGCCGCGCCAGCGCGCCAATCTTGCGCCGGAGACACCGGCAGGTTGAAATTTAGCGCGCGTATTTGGCGCCGAAGCCGAGCGCCACGAGCGAAAACACGGTGATCATGCCGGCAAAGGCCAGGCTTGCCGCGGTGGCATTGGTCAGGCTCGACAGGACGCCGATGCCGATCACCGGCAGCGCATTGCCGCAGAAGCAGCAGATGAAGAAGGCCGATACCACTTCGGCGCGGCGGTCGGCCGGCGCTATCTGGTTCACCACTTGCAGGCCGCCGCGATAGCCGAGCGCCGCCGCCACGCCGCAGACCGCCGTCCCGATGATCATCAACGCCGTCGAGGCATAGACCTGCGCCGCCACGATCAGCGCCACGGTCGGGATCATCAGCACCAGCGCGGCGAGCATGGTGGAGCGGCTGGAGAGCCATGTGGTGCCGACGATTGTCGCCGCCGCCACGATCGACAGCTCGAAGAAAAGCCCGCCGGCTTCAGCATGGTTGGTCGCATGCAGCTGCTGCGCCAAAATGCTTGGCGCCAGCGCCGCATAGAAGCCGACCAGCGCCATCGCTCCGAAGCCCGTCACCGCCGGCGCGACGAATTGGGCGCGGATGTCGTCGGGCACGGAAAGCCGTGGCCGCAGCGAGACGTCGGAGAGCCGTCCGGGGCTGGAGACCGTTTCGTGCGTGCGCCAGATCAGCAAAGTGACCAGCGCAAGCAGGACGAGATAGACCGCGAATGTCAGCCTGAGCGGCCACGGCGCATATTGGGCAAGCAGCCCCGACACCAGCGCGCCTACGCCGAGACCGATGAAATTGGTACTGGTGGCGATGACCGCGGCAGGCGACTTGTCCTGGCCTTCGATCAGTTCGGCCAGCCAGGCTGTGCCGGCGCCCGCGCCGACCCCGATGCCAAGGCCGCTGAGAATGCGCGCGATATCGAGCCAGGCGAGGTTTTCCGCAAAGAGGAAAAGCAGCGCGCTGACCACCGCAACCGCCATCGCGGCGAGCGCGGCGGGACGGCGGCCGACGACATCCGACACCCGGCCGAAAAACAAGAGCGCTGTCAGGTTGCCGACGACGTAGACGGCATAAACCAGCGTCAGCGTGATCTGCGAGAAGCCGAAGGCCTGCTTGTAAATCACGTAAAGCGGCGTCAGCGCGGTGCTGCCGGCAAAAAGCGCGGCGATCATGGCGGCGACGGCGGCCTTGGCGGCACCGCCGCGAAGCTCATTGTCACGAGTCATGGTTTGAGCGTAGCTGGCCATGGCCACCTCCGGAGGTTGCAAGCCCAACGCCTATCTAGTGGCGCTGTTCCGACCACCTAATCTCCTCCTGACAATCCTGGCAGGATGGTCAGGCGCATCGTCCTCCCGTAACGTCTGCCGAGAGCGAGGGAGGAATCATGGGCAAGGGACGGGTCGAGGCATTCACCGATGGCGTCGTCGCCATCATCATCACCATCATGGTGCTAGAGCTGAAAGTGCCGCATGGCGAGGATTTCTCGGCTCTTGTGCCGCTATGGCCGATCTTCTTCTGCTATGTGCTCTCCTTCATCAATGTCGGCATCTACTGGAACAATTTGCACAACATGTTCCACACCGTGCAGCGCGTCGACGGACGCGTGCTGTGGGCCAATCTGAACCTGTTGTTCTGGCTGTCGCTGATGCCGGTGACCACGGCCTTCATGGGCGAGAACCATTTTGCCCCGGTGCCGGTGGCCGTCTATGGCATCGACCTAGCGCTTTGCGCCGTCGCCTATACCATCCTGGTCATCAAGCTTCGTCATCTGCACGGCGCCGACACGACCTTCGCCAAGGCGGTCGGCCATGACAAAAAGGGCAAGATCTCGCTGGCGCTCTATATCGTCGCCGTGCTGCTGAGCTTCTTCAACCAGTGGGTCAGTGTGGCGATCTATGTGCTTGTGGCGACCGTCTGGTTCGTGCCGGACAAGCGCTTCGAGCGGCTGGTTGAGAAATAGCGCCTACTCCCGCATCGCCTTCAGCTTCTCGGCCGCCGAGGCGGCAAGGTCGGCATAGCGCTCCTCCAGCCGTTCCGCCGCCTTGATGATCGGGAAGTCGTGGCCGAACTTCTCCAGCGCCAGCCGCAGCTTCTCGGCGAATTCCGCCTGCTTCTCCAGTGCCGCGAACAGCGTCTTCACCTGCGTCTCGCTGATGTCGGGATTGGCGAGCATCTTCGGCACTTCGCGGCCCATCTGGTCGCCGTTGACGGTCTGCTCCTTCAGGATTCCGATCCAGTCGGTCAAATGCCGAGCTCCTTTTTTCGGGACAACATGCGCGGCGGGCGTTGCGGTGGTCAACCCGTTGCAGACGAACCGGCCTTGCCTCGGCGGCGCCCGGCGTTAAGTTCGGCCCGACCCGAACGAGGATGAAGATCATGACCAGCGACGCCGAAATCCAGACCGCCCTGCCCGCTTTCGCTTCCGGCAACGTCGCCGTCATCACCGGCGGCGCCAGCGGCATCGGCCTTGCCGCCGCGAAACGCTTCGCGGCGATGGGCATGAAGACGGTGCTGGCCGACATCGGCGGCGTGCGCCTCGACCAGGCCAAGGAAGCGGTTGCGGCGATCGCCGGCGACGATGCGGTGCTTCCGATTCCCACCGACGTCTCCAAGGCGGAAGAGATCGACCGGCTGGCGGATCTCGCTTACGGCGCCTTCGGCGCGGTGTCGGTGCTGATGAACAATGCCGGCGTCGGCAACAATCCGGGCAAGCCCTGGGAGAACCGCGACGCCTGGAAGCGGCTGCTGGATATCAATTTCTGGGGCGTCGTGCATGGCGTCGAGGCCTTCGCGCCGCGCATGCTCGCTGCCGGCAAGCCGGGCCTGATCATCAACACCGGCTCCAAGCAAGGCATCACCACGCCGCCCGGCAATCTCGCCTACAACGTCTCCAAGGCCGGCGTGAAGACGTTTACCGAAGGGCTGGCGCATGCGCTGCGCAACGAGCCTGGCGCGAAAGTTTCGGCGCATCTGCTGATCCCCGGCTTCACCTATACCGGCCTGACCGAAGGCGCGACGCAAAAACCCGCCGGTGCCTGGACCGGCGAACAGGTGATCGACTTCATGCTGGCATCGCTGTTGGACGACGACTTTTACATCCTGTGCCCCGACAACGAGGTCGCGCGACCGACGGATGAAAAGCGCATGGCCTGGGCGGTCGGCGACATCATCGAGAACCGCCCCGCTCTGTCGCGCTGGCATCCCGACCACAAGGACGCCTTCGCCGCCTTCATGAACCGCTGACATCCGCTCAAGCGGCGGTTTTCTTCTTGGCGCCGGTTTTGCCGGCCACGGCCTTCTTGGCCGCCATGTCGGCGATCTTGCGGTCATGCCGTTTCGCCGCCGCCTCGCATTTGTCGCGGATCTCCTCGACCTCCGATTCCGTCAGGTGCTCGATGCCGATGAATTGGTTGTGGGCACGGCTGACCCTGATCAGTTCGTCCAGCTTGGCCTGGATTGCCGCGCCGTCGCGGTTCTGCGTGTTCTGGATCAGGAACACCATCAGGAAGGTGACGATGGTGGTGCCGGTGTTGATGACCAGTTGCCAGGTGTCGGAAAACCCGAAGATCGGACCGCTTGCCGCCCATACGACCACGATCAGCACGCAGGTGGCGAAGGTCCACGGCAGGCCCGCCAGATGCGCCACCCGGTTGGCTATCGCGGTGAAAATCCTCTCGATCATCGAAATCCCTCGAAAACCGTGGACGCGCAGGCATTTGCGAAGAAACAAACTGCCGCTGCTTGCGGTTCCCAGGGATTGAACTTTCTTGGCCACCGGAGGGTCGCAATCGGATGCACGCAGGAAGCGCAGGCGCGTGAAGAAACACCTTATCGGTTTGCTTGCGATAGTACCGGTGCAGGCAAGAGAGCCTGTTCCTTCCGCTTCACGGCGGTTTACCTCCAGCCCCTTCCGCTGCGCCACCCCCGCATGGCGGAAGGGGCAACCACTCCCGACACCGAAGCGTAACATCCGGGCAGCGCCGTCATGCTTCCTGACCGCGTTCTCTGTGTGTCAGTGCGTATTGTCTTCCCAGCAATCGAGAAAAGCCTCGATCGGCATGGCCTGCATGTCGGGAATGGCCCGGGCGAGTTTCTCGGGCGCCCAGTCCCACCAGGCGAGGCTTTCGATGCGCGCGGCGATGTCGGGTTCAAATCGCTGGCGCAACGGCTTTGCCGGAACGCCCGCGACGATCATGTAGGGCGCAACGTCATGCGTCACCACCGCATTGGCGCCGATGACGGCGCCGTTGCCGATCGCGACGCCCGGCATGACGACCGCGCCATGGCCGATCCAGACATCGTGGCCGATGCTGACCGATTTTGCCTGCCGCCTCGCACGGAAAGCCGTGTCGACGCCCAGCCAGCGGAAATACTCGTTCGGCCGGTAGCTGATCTTGTGCTGCGTCAGCCGCTCGATCGGGTGCTCGAGCGCATTGATGCGGCTGTTGGCGGCAATCGAGCAGAACTTGCCGATGGTCGTGTAGATCGCCTCCGAATGACGCTCGAAATAGGAGAAGTCGCCGACGCTCACCTCGCGCAGAATCACCCGCTCGCCGATCGAGGCATAGCGGCCGAGCTTGCATGCCTTCAGCTCCGCGGTCGGATGGATGCGCGGCTCGGGGTCCTTGAGAACGAGGTTTTCAGGGCGGTCCATGCTCGGGCTTTACGCCCGAGCGATTGCTCCCGCAAGCGGGACACATAATCCGCTCGAACCTATTGCGGCTTGCCCTTCGTCCACACCACGTTCTGGCCATAGAGCGGCACCGTCGTGACCGACATCTTGGCCGAGCCGTTCTGCACCTGGCGCGAATGCGACAGATAGATCAGCGTCTCGTTCTTCTTGTCGTAGATGCGGTTCACCACCTGCTTCTTCCAGATCAGGCTGAGGCCCTGCTTGAACACTTCCTCGCCGCCTTCGCCCATATCGATGTCGCCGATGGTGATCGGCCCGGTCTGGCGGCACGAGATCGACGAATCGGAGGGATCCTCGAACCAGTTGCCCTTGTGCAGCCGGTCGATGATGCTGCGGTCGAAATAGGCGACATGGCAGGTGACGCCGTCGACCTTCGGGTCCTTGATGGCATCGATCATGATGTCGTTGCCGACCCAGTCGACACCGACTTTGCCCACCTCGTCGGCCATGGCCGCGCCGGCGCTGAGGGCAAGACATGCGGCGAACAAGCCGATCAGTTTTCGCAAAGGAAGCCTCCTCGGTTGGCGTTGCCGATGTCAGGTGGGACAGGATCGTGGCGTTTGCAAGCCGCCCGACGACGGCGAACACGCTATGCCTGGCGGAAGGCCAGCATCTGCCTGAGCACATTCGACTTGAGGACAAAATGCTGGACGAGCGCTCCGGCGATGTGGAGCAGCACCACATAGAACAGGATGTTCTTGCCGAGGACATGCACAAGGCCCGCGCCGGGCACCTGCAGGAACCATGCCGCCGCGCCGGAAAGCGGCACGATGAAGATCAGCGCGTAGATGACCAGATGCGTCAGCCTGGCGAGCAGCTGCAGCGCCGGATGTTCCATGCCTGAAACAGGTGGAACGCCGCGTGTCTCCCGCAGCCACAACCGCCAGGCGGCGAGGACCAGCAGCGCGAGGCCGAGCACGACATGCATATAGGCCAGCGGCCAGTCGCCGGCGGCGGCTTCCTGCCCGCGGCGCAGAGCGCGCCAGACATGTTGCATGCCGTCATGCGCGAGGAACTGGACCAGGATGAGCGCCGCGATGCTCCAGTGCAGCCAGATCTGGGTCTTCGAATAGGACGATACTGGCGCGCCGGCCATCAGGTGGCTCCATCACGAAGGTCTTATGGAATGGAAGATAATTGGGCAGCCAAGCCGGTCAAATTAAGGATCGGTAATGGTCCACCACGCGATCGGCCTGTCCAGCCGATTGCGGCAACGCGACATCTTTGCGCGACCGCCGCCGACCCGTTAAGACTGTGGCCAAACCGGCTTCCGGCCAAAGCAATCGCGACGGACATTCACTGATGATGCGTTCAATCCTGGTCGGCATTCTCGTCCTGATGGCGGCGGGCATCGGCTGGCTGACATTCGACTGGTACCGGAGCCATTATGGCGGCGAGCCCTACGGCGCGCCCTTTACGCTGGTCGACCAGAAAGGCGCGCCGATCACCGAGGCGGCCTTCAGGGGCCACCCGAGCGTCGTGTTCTTCGGCTTCACCCACTGTCCGGAAGTCTGCCCGACGACCCTGTTCGAGCTCGCCGGCTGGCTGAAGACGATGGGCGACAGCGGCAAGAACCTCAACGCCTATTTCGTCACCGTCGATCCGGAGCGCGATACGCCGGAGACGATGAACACCTATGTCAGCAATTTTTCCGACCGCATCACCGGCATCACCGGCGATCCGGACAAGGTGCACGCCATGGCCAAGGCCTTCGGCATCTACTGGAAGAAGGTCGATACCGGCGACGGCGACTACACGATGGACCATACGGCCTCCGTGCTGCTGCTCAACGCCAAGGGCGATTTCGCCGGCACCATCGCCTATGGCGAGAGCGCCGACACCGCTATCGCCAAGCTGAAGCGGCTGGCAGCTGGGGGTCAAACATGATCCCGAAAAGTGGGAACCGGTTTTCGGAAAAGATCATGTTCAAACATGAGTCTTTCTGATGTCGCAGACCCGTCTACATCTCACCGCCAGCAAGCTCGAGGCCGACCGCATCTTCGCGGCGCTCGACGCTGCCTTCGAGGACGACGGCCTGCCGATCGCCGTGCTGGAACTCGACGAGGAAAAAGACATCCACGAAGTGTCGCTCTATGCCGACGGCGACGTCGACCCCGTCGAGGCGCTGGTCAAGGATATCCTCGCCGGTCTCGGCCTGCAGAAACCGGTCGAGCGTGAGGTCCTGCCTGACGTGGACTGGGTGTCGCGCTCGCTGGAAGGCCTGAAGCCGGTCCGCGCCGGCCGCTTTTTCGTCCATGGTTCGCATGACCGGGCCAAACGCCACGCCGGCGATCTCGCCATCGAGATCGAGGCAGGCCTTGCCTTCGGCACCGGCCACCACGGCACCACGGCCGGCTGCCTCGAAATGCTGGAGCAGGTGGTGCAGCGCGAGCGGCCGCGCAACGCGCTCGATCTCGGCACCGGCAGCGCGGTGCTGGCGATCGCGGTTGCCAAGCTCGCGCGTATCCCGGTGCTGGCGACGGACATCGATCCGGTTGCCGTCCGCGTCGCTGCCGCCAACGCCCGCCTCAACCACGTCAAGGCGCTGGTCGAGACAGTGACGGCGCCGGGCTTTCATCATCCGATCTTCGCCAGGCGCGCGCCTTTCGATCTCATCGTCGCCAACATCCTGGCGCGGCCGCTGATGCGGCTCGCGCCGGAGATGGCCAAGCACATCAGGCTCGGCGGCTCGCTGGTGCTCTCCGGCATCCTCGACCGGCAGCGCGACGCCGTGATCTCGGCCTATGTCGGCCAGAGTTTCCGCCATGTCCGCACGCTTCACCGCGAAGGCTGGGTGACCATCCACCTGAAGCGGTGATCAGACCCGATCAATCCAGCCTGGCCCTGCCGAAACCGATTCCGGTTTCCAGGCGTATGCGCTACGGTCGCGGCAAGCCATTCGAGGGAGATGCCACAATGTTCCAGACCTTTGATTCCGCTGGCGATCCGGCCGTCGGCAAGCCGCGCGTGGCGCTGCTGCGGCAATGGCTGGCCGAAAACGGTCTCGACGGTTTCATGGTGCCTCGCGCGGACGAGCACCAGGGCGAATATGTCGCCGACCGCTCGGCGCGGCTGAAATGGCTGACCGGCTTTTCCGGTTCCGCCGGTGTCGCCATCGTGCTGCGCGACCGCGCCTTCGTCTTCGTCGACGGCCGCTACACGTTGCAGGTTCGCAACGAAGTCGACCTCGGCATCTTCGCAATCGAGAGCCTCATCGACAACCCGCCGGCCAGCTGGATCAAGGACAATCTCGGCAAGGGCGCGAGGCTCGGCTTCGACCCCTGGCTGCATACGATCGGCGAGGTCAAGGCGCTGAAGGCGTCTGCCGAGCAGTCCGGCGCGACATTGGTGCCGCTCGACAAGAATCCCATCGACATCATCTGGAAGGACCAGCCCGAGCCGCCGCGCGCGCCGGTGGAGCTTCACCCGATCGCCTTTGCCGGCGAGCTCGCCAAGGACAAGCTGGCGCGGCTGGCGCGTGCGATCGAGAAGGAAGGCGCGACCCATGCGGTGCTCACCGACCCCTCGTCCATCGCCTGGGTGTTCAACATCCGAGGCGGCGACGTGCCGCACACGCCGCTGGCGCTCGGCTTCGCCATCCTCGCCGCCGACGGCAAGCATCAGCTGTTCATGGATCAGCGCAAATTCCCGCGCCAGGTCGCGGCATACCTCACCCAGCTCGCCGATCCGCATGATCCGGACGAGTTCGAAGCGGCAATCGTCGACCTGGCAAAGGACGGAGCCAAGATCGCGCTCGATCCTGTGCTGGCGGCTGACAAGCTGAGAATGCTTGTCGAGGACAATGGCGGCATGGTCGTGCAGGCCTCCGACCCGGCCCGCATCCCGCGCGCCACCAAGAACCAGGCTGAGATCGCCGGCAGCCGCGCCGCGCATCGCCGCGACGGCGCCGCGGTCGCCAAACTGCTTTGCTGGCTCGACCGCCAGAAGCCCGGCACGCTCGACGAAATCGCCGTCGTCACCAAGCTCGAGGAGATGCGCCGGCGAACCGGCGAGGAAACGCAGATGCCGCTGCGCGACGTCTCCTTCGACACGATTTCCGGTGCCGGCCCGAACGGCGCCATCATGCATTACCGCGTCTCGCGCGCCACCAGCCGCAAGCTCGAGAGCGGCGAACTGTTCCTGCTCGATTCCGGCGGCCAATATCAGGACGGCACCACCGATATCACCCGCACCGTGCCGATCGGCCAGCCGACCGAGGAAATGCGCGAGCGTTTCACGCTGGTGCTGAAGGGCATGATCGGCATCTCGACGCTGCGTTTCCCCGCCGGCACACGCGGCTCGGAAATCGACGCCGTCGCCCGCATGGCGCTGTGGAAGCATGGCTGCGATTTCGCCCACGGCACCGGCCACGGCGTCGGCTCCTACCTTGCCGTGCATGAAGGCCCGCAGCGCATCGCCCGCACCGGCACCGAAAAACTGCTTGCCGGCATGATGCTGTCCAACGAGCCCGGCTACTACAAGGAAGGTGCCTACGGCATCCGCATCGAGAACCTGATTCTGGTCACGCAGGCCGAGCAAATCGAAGGCGGCGACATCGCCATGCACGCCTTCGAGACGCTGACGCTGGCGCCGATCGACAAGCGGCTCATCCGCACCGACCTGCTCACCCGCGACGAGCTGCATTGGCTCGATCAATATCACGCCTGGGTGTTGGCCGAGATCGGCCCGATGGTCGACGGCGAGACGCTGGCCTGGCTGGAGAAGGCGACCGCGCCGCTGCCGCACGACGCCAAGATTTGACCTATCCGGCGAACTGCCGCGCCAAGATCAAAACGGCCGCGCCGGCCAGGAACATCGCCATCAGGCCACCGCGCAGAGAGACGACGGCGGTGACGATCAGCGCTGCCCATTCGGCAGGGCCGGCGCCGAGCACAGCCGGCGCGACAAGCGTCGTCAGCACAGCGGCCGGCACGGCGTTGAGGCCGGCCTCGACGCGCGGATGGATGTTCTCGAAGCGCGAGATGACGAGGTGGCCGCCGACACGGGTCAGATAGGTGGCGATGGCGCCGGCGAGGATGATCCAGAAGGTCGTGCTCATGGCCGCTTGCCCACGCCGCTGTGATGCGGCGGCAGGATCACCGCCAGGAGAACACCGGCGATCGCGCCGATCGAGACATGCCAGGGCGAGCCGACGGTTCTGTAGGCAATGATCGAGGCGACGGCGCTGGCAGCAACCACGGGCGCCCAAAGCGGCCGCTTGCGGAAGCCGAGCACCAGGCCGAGGAAGTAGATCGGCAGCAGGAAATCGATGCCCAGCGCATGCGTGTCCGGGATCATCTTGCCGAATACGGCGCCTAACCCGCTTTCGATCACCCAGAACACATAGACCGGCAGGCCGAGCCCCAGATACCAGACGAAACCGACCGGACGGCCGGATTCAGCCCTTGCCTCGGCGATGGCGAATTGCGGGTCCGTCAAGATGAAATAGCCGGCGGCCTGCTGCAGCAGCGGCCAATGCGCGATCCGCCTGCCGATGCCGGCCGAATAGAGCACATGACGGAAATTCACCGCGAAGATCGACAGCACGATCAGCCATGGCGCGACATGCTGGCCGAACAGCTCGATGCCGACCATCTGGCTGGCGCCGCCATAGATCATGGCGCTCATCAGAAACGCCTCGAGCACGGAGAAACCATTGTCGACGGCCAAGGCGCCGAACAGCACCGCGAATGGCGCCGAGGCGACGACGACCGGCATCGACAACCGCACGCCGTCCCAGAAATCGTTGCCGGCTCTGCCCTCAGAGATTGCTTCCGCTGTCATCAGCCGCTCCTATGCATGGCACCCAGAAGTGCGCGGCGGCTCTGGGACAACGACATGCATCAAACAAAGACTTGAAGCGCGTCGCCTGAATCCGTTCCAGCGCGACGCGCTTCAAGTGCGGCCTGATGTAGGGAGCGTCGCCTTCAATGTCACACCAATTCGCTTGACCCAACGATCAGCGGAACTGATCGCCCGCGCTGTGACCGGTGACAAACCGAGAAGCGTCCGAGCAGTTGCACAAAGATGGATTTTCCACCCGTCCCTATTGTCGAGCGATCAAACCCGGTGCCAAGATCAGGACAAAAGAGGGGTAATGAATGATCGTCTTTGATTTCACCGGCAGGCATGCGGTCGTCACCGGAGCAGGCGGCGGCATGGGCGAGGCGATCGCGCTTGCGCTGCTCGATGCCGGCGCCTCCGTCACCGCCATCGACATCAAGCAGCGCCCGGTCTCGCTTGCCGCCTATGACGACAGGCTGACCTTCGCCCAAGGCGATTTGACCGATGCCGCCTTCGTCGAGAGGACCATCAGCGCCGCCGGCCGCGAGCGCGGCGGCATCGACTATCTCGCCAATGTCGCCGGCGTGCTGTGGTTCGGCCGCGACAAGTCGGCGCTCGAGATGGATCTCAATGTCTGGGACCAGGTCTTCAACATCAATCTGAAGTCTTTCGTGCATACGGCACGCGCGGTCGTCCCCCATATGCGCGCCGGCGGGCGCGGCGGCGCCATGGTGCATTTCTCGACCATCCAGTGGTATCGCGGCGATCCAAAGCCGCAGGATGCCTATCAGGCCTCGAAGGCAGGCGTCTGTGCGCTGTCCAAGTCGTTGGCCATGCAGCTTGCCGGCGAGCGCATCCGCTCGAACGCCATCTGCCCGGGCATGGCGCTGACGCCGCTGCAGGCGCGTTGGGACACCGAGGAGAAACGTGCCGCCGTGGCGGACTACACACCGCTCGGCCGCATCGGCACGCCGCAGGATATGGCCAATGCCGCGCTGTTCCTGCTCTCGGATGGCGCGAGCTACATCACCGGCATCGAGCTCGCCGTCGACGGTGGCCTGCTGATGCGGATGTAGGCTGCGGCAACGGCGTCAAGCCGCCACAGCCGTGCCCTGAATCGCCCTGCCCCAGTCGAGCAGCGGCCTGGCGCCAAGCGTGAAGTCGACGAGATCGTCGACCAGCGCCGGCGAATGGATCGTCGCCGGATCGATGTCGTGCCGGACCACGAAATGCCGGTTGCGCACCGCCTGGGCGAGGTCGTCGTCGCCGACGTCCTCGAAGCCGCGCGGCGCGCGCTTCAGGCGATCCTCCGAATCGAGCTCGAGACCTGCCTTCTTGAGCGAGGAGACCATGGTGCGGAACTTGGCTGGCTTGTCCACGATAGCCTTGCGCATCGCCTGCAGCAGTTCAGGTGCCGGCTGCCACCAGGCGACGCCGGCGAAGCAGCGCTCCAGCCCGATATGCACGTAGAAGACGCCTTGCGACATCTTGGTGCCGTCCGGCGACAGGATCGCCGACAGATGCCGGTTGTAGGGCCGCTTGTCCTTGGCGAAGCGCACGTCGCGATTGATCCGGAACAGCGATTTCTTGCGGTCGCCACGCAAGCCGAGCTTCGCCGCCTCGAATCGCTCGCTGAGCGTCTCGACGAGATCGCAGAACGGCCCGTGCAGCTCGCTGTCGAACAGGTCGCGGTTTTCCTGGAACCACTCGCGGCTCTGGTGGAAGTCCAGCGCCTTGAAGAACGGAATGGCTTTTGGCCCAAAACCCTTGAACGCGCCCGCCATCACGCCTTGCCGACCCGCTGTAGCCAGGTGTCCTCGTCGATGACTTCGACGCCGAGTTCACCGGCAAGCTTCAATTTGGAACCCGCCCCCGGCCCGGC
This sequence comes from Mesorhizobium sp. GbtcB19, assembly GCF_019091085.1. Taxonomy (GTDB): domain Bacteria; phylum Pseudomonadota; class Alphaproteobacteria; order Rhizobiales; family Rhizobiaceae; genus Mesorhizobium. Next base: position 617,838 of record NZ_JAGXJY010000001.1, read on the forward strand.
CACCAGCAGATCGGTCTTGGCCGATACCGAGCCCGCGACCTTGGCGCCGAGCCGTTCAGCCATTGCCTTGGCTTCGGAGCGTGTCATCTTTTCCAGCGTGCCGGTGAAGACGATGGTCTTGCCGGCAACCTCGCTGTCGGCCGAGACGGTGACGATATAAGGCTTCGGCTTGACCTGTTCGAGAAGCTTGTCGAGCACGTCGTCATTGCGTTCGTTGCCGAAGAAATCGCGCAACGCATCGATGACGGTGTCGCCTATGCCGTTGATCGACGGGAATACGGTGTGCGGATCTTCCGCCTTTGCGGTTTCCTTGCCGACGCGGATCAGTTCCTCGATGGTCGAGAACTGGCGGGCAAGCACGGCGGCGGTAGTCTCGCCGATATGGCGGATGCCGAGCGCAAAGATGAAGCGGTCGAGCTCCGGCTCGCGGCGCGCATCGATGGCCGAAAACAGTTTGTCGAGGCCTTCATAGTTGCGCTCCTCGACGCCGCGCACATTCTTGCGCGCCTTGCCCGACGCCTCCTCGCGCAGCCTCGCCTGCTCCTCGCGCCGCTCGGCCAAGGCCTTGGTGACGGCCGGCCGGCGATCCTTCAGCGTAAAGATATCGGCCGCGGTCTTCACCAGCCCCGAATTGAAGAAGAGGTCGATGTTTTCCGCGCCCAGGCCTTCGATATCGAGCGCCCCGCGCGACACGAAATGGCGCAGCCTTTCCACGGCTTGCGCGGCGCAGATCAGCTCGCCAGTGCAACGGCGCCGCGAATCCTCCTTGCCGGTCTTCTCGTTGATCTCGCGGGTCGCCGGCGAGCCGCAGACCGGACAGGTATGCGGGAATTCGTAAGGCACGGCAGCAGCCGGCCGCTTGTCGATGACGACACTGACGATCTGTGGGATGACATCCCCTGCCCGCTGGATCACCACCGTATCGCCGATGCGCACATCGATGCCGTCGCGGATCGGCTGGCCGTTGCTGTCGAAGCCTTTGATGTAGTCTTCGTTGTGCAGCGTGACGTTCTCGACCACCACGCCGCCGACCGTCACCGGCGCCAGCCGCGCCACCGGCGCCAGCGTGCCGGTGCGGCCGACCTGGATGTCGATCTTCTCGACCGTCGTCATCGCCTGCTCGGCCGGGAATTTGTGGGCGACCGCCCAGCGCGGCTCGCCGGTGACGAAGCCCCAGCGGCGCTGCAGCTCCAGCTGGTCGACCTTGTAGACGACGCCGTCGATGTCATAGCCGAGCGAGGAACGCTGCTCCTCGATCCGGTGATACTGCTCGATCAGGTCCTCGACCGATTTCGCCCGCACCATCAGCGGGCTGATCTTGAAGCCCCACTCACCGAACTTCTGCACCGCTTCGAACTGCGTCGGCGCGGGGTCCGCCGTCGTGTAGCCCCAGGCATAGGCGAAGAATTTCAGGTTGCGGCTGGCCGTAACCGACGGATCCTTCTGGCGCAGCGAGCCTGCCGCGGTGTTGCGCGGATTGACATAATCCTGGCCGCCGACCGCCGCCGAACGCTGCTTCAGCGCCTCGAATTCGGCATAGGTCATGTAGACCTCGCCGCGGATTTCGATCGTCCCCGGCCAGCCCGAGCCTCTCAACGTCTTCGGGATATCGGCGATGGTCTTGAGATTGGCGGTGATGTCCTCGCCGACGGCGCCGTCGCCGCGCGTCGCGCCCTGCACGAACACGCCGTTCTCGTAGCGCAGCGAGGCCGACAGCCCGTCGATCTTCGGTTCGGCGGTAAAGGCGATGTCGAGGTCCTTGTCGCGGTCGAAGAAACGCCGCCCGCGCTCGATGAAGTCGGTGACGTCCTGGTCGGTATAGGCCTTGGCGAGGCTGAGCATCGGCACCGCGTGGCGCACCTTGGCAAAGCCTTCCGCGGGCGGCGCGCCGACCCGCCGCGACGGCGAATCGTCACGCACCAGGTCAGGGAATCGCTCCTCGATGGCGAGGTTGCGCCGGCGCAGCGCATCGTACTCCGCGTCGGTGATCGTCGGCGCGTCTTCGGCATGATAGCGCCGGTCGTGCTCGGCAATCTCGGCCGCCAGTTGCTTCAGCTCATTCGTGGCTTCGCTTTCGCTCAACGAATCGACGGCTTTTTCCGACATGCAGCGCTGTCCTCGAATGATGGCGGGCCACTATAAATCAGGATTCGCCGGCATGAAGTCGGCTTGCGCAAAAATCATTCCTGAACAGCAAGATGCAGCCATCTGCTGACTCAGCCTGCCAGCGTCCGGAAATCTTAAGCTGCCGCCGTGTTCTCGCGCAGCAACCTGTCGGCGGCAGCGCGGGCTTCGTCGGTGATGGTGGCGCCTGCCAGCATGCGCGCGATTTCTTCCTGGCGGGCGGCGCGGTCCATTTCGGCAATGCCGGTGGCGACGCGGTCCTTGCCGCCGGATTTCGAGATCAAGAAATGCGTCGCGGCGCGTGCCGCCACCTGCGGCGCATGCGTGACCGAAAGCACCTGCACCCGTTTCGACAGCCGCGCCAGCCGCTGGCCGATGGCGTCGGCCACCGCGCCGCCGACGCCGGTGTCGATTTCGTCGAAGACCAGGGTTGGCGCCGAGCCGCGATCGGCCAGCGCCACCTTCAATGCCAGGAGGAAGCGCGACAGCTCGCCGCCGGAGGCGACCTTCATCATCGGCCCCGGCCTGGTGCCCGGATTGGTCCGCACCCAGAATTCGACCTGGTCGATGCCTTCCTCCATGCGGCTTTCGGGATTGCTCGTCATCCCGACGATGAACTCGGCCCGCTCGAGCTTGAGCGCCGGCAATTCCGTCATCACCGCCTTGGTCAGCCCCCCCGCCGCCGCGTGGCGCAGCGACGAAAGCTGTCCGGCGGAAATATCATAGGCCTCGCGACCGGCGGCGGCCTGCTTCTCCAGCGCATGCAGCCGCCCCTCGCCGGCATCGAGATCGGCAAGATCGGCCACCATCGTGTCGCGCAACTGCGCCAGATCGTCGACCGCGACATTGTGCTTGCGCGAGGCGGCGCGCAGCGCGAACAGCCGCTCTTCCGCCTTCTCCAGGCGCTGCGGATCATATTCGGTGGCGCGAAGCGCGGCTTCGACCCCGGATTGCGCCGCATCGAGCGAGATCATCGCCTCGTCCAGCGATTTCACCACATCGTCGAGCAGGCCCGGCGCCTCGCCCGCCTTGCGCTGCAGCCGGCGCAACAGGCTGGCGAGCTGCGGCAAGGGCGAGGACGGCCCGGACAAGACGTCCTGCGCGTCATGGATTTCGCCGGCGATCTTTTCGACGCGCATCATCTGCGCGCGCAGGTCCGCAAGCTCGGTTTCCTCGCCCGGCTGCGGATCGAGCTTTGCCAGTTCGGCCACGGAGGCACGCAGATAGTCGGCCTCGCGCGCCGCAGCCTCGACCTTGGCGCGATGCCGCGAAAGCTCCTGCTCGCAGTTTCGCCAGTAGCGCCAGGCCTCGCCCGTGCCGCGCACAGCGCCCAGATGGCCGCCGAAACTGTCCAGCAATTCGCGGTGCGCGCCGGGATCGACCAGCGCGCGTTCGTCATGCTGGCCATGGATTTCGACCAGCGCCCGGCCGACATCGCGCATCAGCGTGACGCTGGAAGGCTGGTCGTTGACGAAAACGCGCGTGCGGCCGTCGGCCGTCTGCACGCGGCGCAGGATGATGTCGCCATCATCCTCGATGTCGTTTCCGGCAAGCAGCGCGCGCGCCGGATGGTTGCGCGGCACGTCGAACACGGCGATCACCTGGCCTTGCGCGGCGCCGTGGCGGACCAGCGAGGCATCGCCGCGCGCGCCGAGCGCCAGCGACAAGGCATCGAGCAGGATGGATTTGCCGGCGCCGGTTTCGCCGGTCAGCACCGAAAGCCCGGGCAGGAAGTCGATGTCCAGCTTCTCGATCAGGACGATATCGCGGATCGACAGTCTGGACAGCATCAGAACCCGGACCTATTGCATGTCGGCCAAAATGGACCCGGTTTGGACAACGACACGCGCCAAAAACAAGAGACTTAAAGCGCGTCGCATCGGCCCGTTCAAGCGCGACGCCCTAAGGTGCGACCATAGGGAGTCGCAGCGCCGCACTATCTTTTTGTTTTTGCGCCGGATCAATCCGAAAAGCGCGACATGCGCCTTAGCCTGTCCGCAAGCTTCAGGCGCCGGTGATCAGCTTCCCCGCCTTGGAGATCCACGACCCGGCATTTTCGCGCGGCGCAAGCCCGTTGCTCTGCAGGAGCTTGTAGGAATCCTTGTACCACTGGCTGTCAGGGTAGTTGTTGCCCAGCACCGCGGCGGCCGTCTGCGCTTCCGAGGTTAGGCCCATGGCATAGTAGGACTCGGTCAGGCGCGCCAGCGCCTCCTCGACATGGCGGGTGCTGGAATAGTTTTCGACCACGTTGCGGAAGCGCTTCACGGCGGCGATGTAATCGCGGCGCTCGAGATAGTAGCGGCCGATCTGCATCTCCTTGCCTGCGAGCTGGTCGTTGGCGAAGCGGATCTTGTCCTTGGCGTCGCCGACATATTCGGAGTTCGGCCAGCGCGTCACCAGATCCTGCATGGTCTGGATGGTCTGGCGCGCTTCCTTCTGGTCCTGGGTGACATCCTTGATCTGGCGGTAATAGCTCAAGCCGATGATGTATTGCGCGTAGGCGGCCTCGTCGGTCGACGGATAAAGCGTCAGATAGCGCTTCGCGGTGCCGATCGCCTCGTCATAATTGCCGGCGCGATAGTCGGCGAAAGCGCCCATCACCATCGATTTGCGCGCGAATTCCGAATAGGGATGCTGGCGGTCGACGGCGTCGAACTTCTTGCTCGCCTCATCGAGGCGGCCGGCATTCATGTTGGCCAGGCCCTGGTTGTAGAGAACGTCGGCCGGTTCGGTCTGGTCGACATAGGTCGCCAGGTTGACATCCTTCTCGGAGGACATGCAGGCCGACAGCACGAGCGCGGGAGCAACCACCGACAGCGCCAGCAAAACACCTCGACGCGGCGCTACCGATTGACCAACTCGCGAAAAAAACATGTTTGAATTCCGCCCCTTCGGCGTCGTTTCGGTCCGGGCCGCAGCCATAAACCATTATCCCCTTGCCCGGCAACGCTATGTCCGGCCAATCGCACATTTTTGTGGCGGCTGCCGAACGCCGCGATCCGAGCACGATTTCGTGCCTCGGTGATGTATTAATACCACACCGCCCTGCATTAGAGCAAACCCGGCGGCGATGTCCTGCGACATCGATCGGGACCCTGCCACAAGGTGGCAAAGGAAGCGTTACATATTGAGGGCCTGGAAACGCCGCGGCTGACGCCTGTGACCGAGCTTTCGCGCTCGAAGGACGGCGCGCAGAGCATGGCGATGTCGGCTATGAGATCAGACGCCTTAGATGACCCAAGGCGCGTAGACCGGCCCGCTGACGGCGATCATCTCGGCGACGCGGCCGCGCTCGCGGCGCCGCGTCTCGACGATCTCGAAAGCCGTCCGGTCGGAAAGCAGCCGGCGCAACGCCGAAGCGTTCATCCGATGGCCGCCGCGATAGGAACGGAAGCAGCCGATGAAGCGCGCGCCGGCCAATGCCAGATCACCCATCGCATCGAGCGTCTTGTGCCGGGCGAACTCGTTGGGATAGCGCAAGCCCCCGACATTGATGACGCGGTTGTCGTCGCCGATGACCAGCGAGTTTTCCAGGGATGAGCCGAGCGCGTAACCGGCGGCCCACAGCCGCTCGACATCCTTCATGAAGCCGAAGGTCCGCGCCCGTGCAATGTCGCGGCGGAAGATATCGGGGTTAATGTCGGAGGCGAATTGCTGGCGGCCGATCGCCGGGCTCTCGAAATCGATCTCGACCTCGAAGCGCGTGCCGTCATAGGGCCGGAACTCCGCCCAGGAAGCGCCGGCTTCCACGCGCACCGGCTTGACCACGCGGATATAGCGCCGCTTCATCGCCAGCGTCTCGATGCCGGCCTGGTCGAAGGCTTCGACGAAGGCCATGGCGCTGCCGCCGAGAATCGGAACTTCCGAACCGTCGATCTCGATGACGAGGTTGTCGATGCCAAGACCGAACACAGTGGCCATCAGATGCTCGACGGTGCCGATATGCTCGCCTGCCGGATCGCCGAGCATGGTGCAAAGATCGGTGGCGCCGACTTCCGCGACCAGAGCGCGGAACTCACGGGCTTCGCCGCCATTCGAAAGAAGGAAGACGATGCCCGTATCGGCGTCGGCCGGCAGGAAATGAACGGTGACGGGTTTGCCGCTATGGACGCCGATGCCAGTCAGCGTCGCGCGCGATTTCACTGTCGTCTGATAGTCGTGCAAGAGTAACCCCATACGCCCAAAATGCCTGCGTCCGCTCTATCGGCCTTGGGTATCTTGCAGCCAGATGGATGGTCTGGCGCTCGCACAAAGGCGGCAAAATAAGCAAGAGCATGCGGCTCTGTATGATCGGCAGGCAGGGCTACTCCCCGAATCCCGGCAAACCGACTTTAGTCCGTGGCGAAGATAATGGTCCCCTTGGGAGACTCCAAATCACGGTTTCTTACCCCGTGTAACCACCGGAACGCGTCAGAAATATCTCGTAACGCATTGTTATAAATACCCTTTATAAAAGCAACAGGCAGACGATTTCTCGCCTGCCTGTTAACAACCGTTATATATCGTTAACGATCGGCGGTCCGCCGTATCGGCGATCGGCGGTCCGCTGTATCGCTCAGTTGGCCTGGCGGCGCAGGAAAGCCGGGATCTCCAGCTGGTCGTCTTCCTGGACCGTGCGGGCCTGCGGCGTCAGCCGGCCCTGATCGTCGAGCTGGCCACGGCGCGGCGCGTAGAGCTGCGGATCCTGGCTGGCGAGGCGGCGCATCTCCGGTGCCGCCTGGCGCAGCTTCGGCTCGCGCGGCTGCGCCGGCTGGAGCCGGGCCGGCTCTTCCTCGCGGCGGGTCAGGCCGTTGGTCAACCGCTTGATCAGCCCCATCGGACCGCTGTTTTCATGATCCGCGGGCCGCGTCTTGGCTTCGACTTCAGCCCTTACGACCGGCGGAAAGTCTTCCACGCGCGGCATGCGCTGCGGCGCCACGGCCACCGGCTGCGGCATCTCGCGCTGCGGCGCGGGCTGCTGCATGACCTGCTGCGGCACCACAGGCTGTGGCTGCGGCTGGGCCGGCGGAGCCTGGAAGATCTTGCTCTGCGGCCGGAAGTCGTCGACCGGCATGGGGCGCGCCTGCGCCATGGCGGCGGCGTTTGCCTCGGCGAGTTGGATCGCCTCGGCGACGGGATCGACCGCGCGCGGTTCGTAGACCTGCTGCTGAACCGGTGCCGGGCGGATTTCAGCCACCGGAGCCGCCGCCGGACGGCCGGCCGGCTTCTGCGGCGCGCGGATCGAAATCGGCGCCGCGGCGATTTCGGCGGCCGACTTGTCGATGCCGGTGGCGACGACCGATACGCGGATCACGCCTTCCAGCTCCTCGTCGAAAGTGGCGCCGAGGATGATGTTGGCGTCCTGGTCGACCTCTTCGCGGATGCGGGTCGCGGCTTCGTCCACCTCGAACAGGGTCAGGTCGCGGCCGCCGGTGATCGAGATCAGCAGGCCCTTGGCGCCCTTCATCGAGGTCTCGTCGAGCAGCGGGTTGGCGATCGCGGCTTCCGCCGCGGCCATCGCGCGGCCTTCGCCCGAAGCCTCGCCGGTGCCCATCATCGCCTTGCCCATCTCGCGCATCACCGAGCGCACGTCGGCGAAGTCGAGGTTGATCAGGCCTTCCTTGACCATCAGGTCGGTGATGCAGGCGACACCCGAATAGAGCACCTGGTCGGCCATGGCGAAGGCGTCGGCGAAGGTGGTCTTGTCATTGGCCAGCCGGAACAGGTTCTGGTTGGGAATGACGATCAGGGTATCGACGCATTTCTGCAGTTCCTCGATGCCCATATCGGCCGTCTTCATGCGGCGCTGGCCTTCGAAATGGAACGGCTTGGTGACGACGCCGACGGTGAGGATGCCCTTCTCGCGCGCCGCGCGGGCAACGACCGGAGCAGCGCCCGTGCCGGTGCCGCCGCCCATGCCGGCGGTGACGAAGCACATATGCGTGTTGGACAGGTGATCGATGATCTCGTCGATGCACTCTTCCGCCGCCGCGCGGCCGACTTCCGGCTGCGAGCCGGCGCCAAGGCCTTCGGTGACATGCGCGCCGAGCTGGATCAGCCGCTCGGCCTTCGACATGGTCAGCGCCTGCGCGTCGGTGTTGGCAACGACAAATTCGACCCCGCGCAGACCGGCGGTGATCATGTTGTTGACGGCATTGCCGCCGCCGCCGCCGACACCGAACACGGTGATGCGGGGCTTAAGCTCGGTGATGTCCGGCTTTTGCAGATTGATGGTCATTGTCTCCGTCCTTTGCCTTTCCCGCCGCCTCGCCGCTGCGGCCGCCTATGGGGCTGTCCCCGTCAAATTAAAAACTGTCTCTCAACCACTGACTCATGCGATGCAGTTTTCCGCCCGTCCCGGTCATCCTGAAACCGGAAAGTCCTTTCGCCGAATGGCTCTCGAAGCTCGCCATCTGCGGATAGATCATCAGTCCGACCGGGGTCGAGAACGCCGGTCCCTTGGCCGCTTCCGGCAGGCCGGCCACGCCGAGCGGCCGGCCGATGCGCACATTGCGGCCCAGAATGCGGCGCGCCGCTTCCGGCAGGCCGGAGAGCTGGCTGGCGCCGCCGGTCAGCACGACGCGTTTTCCCACGGCGTTGCCGTAGCCGGACTTGTTCAGCCGGTCGCGCAGAAGCTCCAGCGTCTCGTCGATGCGGGCGCGGATGATGCGCGTCATCACCGAGCGCGGGATCTGCAGCGGCACATCGCCTTCCTCGCCGATCGGCTGGATCGAGACGAGGTCGCGGTCGTCGGCGCTGCCGGGCAGCGCCGAGCCGTGCATCACCTTCAGCCGTTCCGCGGCGTCGAGCGACGTCGACAGGCCCTTGGCCATGTCGAGCGTCACATGGTTGCCGCCGATGGCGATGGCGTCGCCATGGACGAACTTGCCTTCCGAGAACACCGAAATGGTCGTCGTGCCGCCGCCCATGTCGATGCAGGCGGCGCCCATTTCGAGCTCGTCATCGACCAGCGAGGCAAGCCCGCTGGCGTAGGGTGTCGCCACCATACGCTCGACCGACAGATGCGAGCGGTTGATGCAAAGCTCCAGATTGCGCATGGGTGCGGCATCGCCCGTCAGCACATGCATGTCGACGCCAAGCGCATCGCCGACCATGCCGCGCGGATCGCGCATGCCGCGCTCGGCATCAAGCGAGAAACCGACCGGCAGCGAATGGATCACCTCGCGCTCGGCCCTCAGCGCCTGCTTGGCGCCGGCCGCAAGCACGCGCTTGATGTCGACTTCCTCGACCTGATGGCCGCCGAGATTGATGGTCGCCGAGAAGGCTTCGCTCTTCAGCCGGCCGGCCGTCATGTTGACGATGAGGGAATCGACCGTGAGCCCGGCCATGCGCTCGGCTGCATCGACGGCCAGGCGAATGGCATGTTCGGCGCGGTCGAGATCGACCACGACGCCCGACTTCACGCCCTGCGACTTCTGGTGACCGATGCCGATCACCTGGATGCGGTGCGAACGCCCGCGCAGCAGCTTGCCGTCTTCGTTCGGCTTGAGCTTCGCCACCACGCAGCAAACCTTGCTGGAGCCGACATCGAGCACCGTGAGCGTGCCCGACCGGCGCGAAGAAGCATCGGCACTGCCGCCAAGCCAGTTCATATCTTTGTCCCCGCCTTGCGCTTGGCCAGGTTCTTCGGCTTGTCGCTGAGCGCGGCCTCGCGCTGCGTCGCGGCTTCCGGCGAAAGCTCCACGACCAGCCGGTCAGGGAGCCGCATGTCGACGGCAGCGATGTCGCGCGTCAAAAGCCCGTTGTCATGATCGATCTTGACCAATTCGGCGACCGCCTGGCCCTCGTCGTCTTCCGGCAGCTTGATCGTGATGCCGTTTTCAAGCCTCAGATCCCAGCGGCGCTCGCCGACCCGGATGTAGCCTTTGACCCGCGCCTCAAGCTCAGGATAGCGCTTGATCTTCTCCAGAAAGGCCGGCGCCATGGCCGGCGCGCCCGTGCCGATGATCAGCGGCAGCTGTGCCTGCTTGCCGCCCGAGAACGGCGCGATCACTTCGCCCGACCGCTCGATGACCGAGACCGAAGTGCCCTGCTGCCAGAGCGCAAAAGCCTCACGCTCCTCGATGCGAACCTCCAGCGTGTGCGGATAGATCTTGCGCACCGCTGCGCCCTCGACCCAGGGCAGCGTCGCGATGCGCTCGCGCGCGGCCTCGGCGTCGAAGCCGATCAGCGAGGTCCAGCCATCGAGGCCGAGCCGGTCGAGCACATCGATTTCGGACGTCTGGCGATTGCCGACCACCTTGATCTGGTCGACGGCAAAACCGGTGCGGGCCGTGATGCCCTGCACGACGGCGTCGGTGTAGCCGCCAAGATAGGCGCCATAGGCGCTGCTCGACGCGATGAGCGCGGCGGAAAGGATCGCCGCCGAAAAGCGCGGCGCTTCATACTCGCCGCCGCACAGGCGCCCCAGCACCCGCACCGGCCGGCGAAGCTGACGCGGCAACACGAAACGGTCGAATGACAGCGACATGCCGAACAGCGCGAAACCAGCCGCGCCTCCGCCATTACCCTGTCCCCACCTCAACGCAGACACGAAGCGTCCTCCACCATCCAACTCAACAAATCGCCGAACGAGTGTCCCGCTTGCGCGGCGATTTCGGGCACCAGAGACGTCGGCGTCATGCCCGGCTGGGTGTTGACCTCAAGCCAGACAACCTCGCCGTTTTCGGAGTGGCGGTCGTCGTAACGGAAGTCCGACCGGGAGACGCCCCGGCAACCGATGGCAAGATGAGCCTTAAGGGCCAGTGTCTGTATTTTTTGGTAAATATTCGGTGAAATTTTAGCAGGGATTTCGTGTTTTGATCCGCCCGGAACGTATTTTGAATCGTAGTCGTAGAAGGAATGCCCGGTCGGGATGATTTCGCAGACGCCGAGCGCCACATCGCCCATCACCGCGCAGGTCAGCTCCCGTCCATGGACGTAGCGCTCGACCATGACGATCTCGCCATATTTCCACTCGGTCGAGCCGATCACCTGCGGCGGATGCGACTGCCCCTCATGCACGATGACGACGCCGAAGCTCGACCCCTCATTGACCGGCTTGACCACATAGGGCGGTTTCATCGGGTGCTTGTTCTGGACAGCGAAGCGATTGACCACCTTGGATTCCGCAACCGGAATGCCGGCCGCCTTGGCGACTTTCTTCGCCTGCTCCTTGTTCATGGCCAACGCCGAGGCGAGCACGCCCGAATGGGTGTAGGGAATTGCGAGATATTCGAGAATTCCCTGGATGGTGCCGTCCTCGCCGAACGGGCCGTGCAACGCGTTGAAGGCAACGTCGGGCTTGAGCTCGGCAAGCACAGACCCGACATCGCGCGAAACATCGACGCGGGTGACCTGATAGCCTTCAGTCTCGAGCGCATCCGCACACGCCTTCCCCGAGGACAGAGACACGGGCCGCTCCGAGGAGAATCCACCGAGGAGAACAGCCACATGCTTCTTCTTCATTTCCCGTCATCCCCTCTCACGCCGGGCCTGCAACCGATATTCCCGCACGACATTCCCAAGCATTGAGTCCGAGTCTTCCGGCAGGTTGCCCCCCCAGACGGAAAACGCGGCTGAACGCGTCGAACGACTCAAATCAGGAAACGCTTTAGGGCAGAGAATCAGAGAGTTGATTCGCTGGCAAGTGCCTATGATTCCGAGAGATTCACTTTCCGCGAAAACAGCCGAGAAAAGTGTGTTGTTGAGTCTTTGCAGCAACGGTTGACGCCGCCGCGGAGCACCGAAGTTCAAGTACTACTTGAACTTCACGAGGCGCTGAGGTGCGTTGAGATTCAGGTCAGGCCGAGTCGGAGTCGAACACGGGCGCGAAGCGACCAAACAAGGTGGCATGCGAGAACCGGCCTACGCCGGCCGTAGCCTTCATCGGGCGGAGACACTTATGAGGGCTTTGGCCGGCGAAGGCCGGAGCGGAGCGTATTAAAAGTACGTGAGCACCGGCCTACGCCGGCCGTAGCCTTAACTGCCACGCCACTCCCAGGAACACATGCTTCGGCCGGCAAAGGCCGGAAGCGCAGGAGGCCGCCGTTTGCAGGCCGGCATCACCTGAATGTCAACGCACCTCAAAGGAGCTGTCCGAGGAACTCTTGCACGGCGTGGCCCGGCCGGAAATTGCCGAGGCGCTTGATCTCCCAGTGCAGGCGGATGCCGGAATTCTCGAGCACGCGCGCCCGTACCGTCTCGCCGAGATATTCGAGGTCGTAGCCGGTGGCCGTGCCGGTGTTGATCATGAAGTTGCAATGCATCGGCGACATCTGCGCGCCACCGATCATCAGCCCGCGGCAGCCGGCCTTGTCGATCTCCTTCCAGGCCGAAGTGCCTTCCGGATTCTTGAAGGTCGAGCCGCCGGTCTTTTCGCGGATCGGCTGCACCGTCTCGCGATGGTTCTGCACTGAATCCATCGCCGCCTTGATCGCCGCCTTGTCTTCGGCAACGCCTTCGAAGGTCGCCGAGGTGAAGATCAGTCCGGCGGGCGCCGATGAGTGGCGATAGGCGTAACCCATATCGGCATTGCTCAGCGTATGGAGATTGCCCTTGCGGTCCAGCGCCCTCACCTCGACGACCCGCTCGCGCGTCTCGACGCCGTTGGCGCCGGCATTCATCCTGAGCGCCCCGCCAATGGCGCCGGGAATGCCATGGTAGAAATGGAAGCCGCCGATGCCGGCTTCATACGCCACCGCGGCGACACGCTTGTCCGGCGTTGCAGCACCGGCCTTGATCGTGGTCGCCCCGATGACCTCGGCCTCGCCAAAACCCTTGGCCGAGAGCCTGACGACAAAACCCGGAATGCCGCCGTCACGAACCAGAAGGTTCGAGCCGACGCCGACCACCATGACCGGCACCTCTTCCGGCACCGCCCGCAGGAAGGCAGCAAGGTCCTCCTCGTCGGCGGGCTGAAACAGCGCCTCAGCCTGACCGCCGGCCCGGAACCAGGTGATCTTGTCCATCTCGGCGTTCGGCGTGACACGGCCGCGCAGGCCGGAAAGCTTATCGCCAAGCCTGTCGATGAGATCCTGGCCGCGCATCATGAGGGCGTCCCGCCAAGTTCCTTGGGCAGCGCATAGGCCCATTGCGTGATGTTGCCGGCACCGAGGAAGACGACAAAGTCGCCGGGCTTGGCCAACTCGCGAATGGCTGGCGCGATCGCCGCCGCGCCGTCGATATAGCGCGCATCGCGATGACCGCCGGAGCGGATGCGCGACACCAGCGCGTCGGAAGTGACACCTTCGATGGGTTCCTCGCCTGCCGGGTAGACCGGCGCCACCATGACGGTGTCGGCGTCGTTGAAGCAGACCGAGAATTCCTCGAACAGGTCGTGCAGCCGGGTGAAGCGATGCGGCTGCGCGATGGCGATGACGCGCCCCTTGGTCGCGCTGCGCGCGGCCTTCAGCACCGCCGCGATCTCGACCGGATGGTGGCCGTAATCGTCGAACACCTCGACGCCGTTCCAGGAGCCGGTATGGGTGAAGCGCCGCTTGACGCCGGCGAAGGAGGACAGGCCCTTCTTGATCGCTTCGGCCGAGAGGCCGAGCTCATGCGCGACCGCGATCGCCGCCGTCGCGTTGGACACGTTGTGCCGGCCGGGCATCGGCAGGCGCAGCCCCTCGATGATCGAGGTGCCGCGCCCCTTGCGGTCGCGGATGACGACATCGAACTCCGAGATCGCGCCTTGCGTGCGATGGTTGGTGAAGCGCACGTCGGCCTGCGCGTTCTCGCCATAGGTGATGACGCGCCGGTCCTCGATGCGGCCGACCAATGCCTGAACCTCGGGATGGTCGGTGCACATCACGCCGAAGCCGTAGAACGGCACGTTCTCGACGAACTGGCGGAAAGCCTCCCGCACCTTGTCGAAGCTGCCATAGTGGTCGAGATGCTCAGGGTCGATGTTGGTGACGACGGCGATGTCGGCCGGCAGCTTGAGGAAAGTGCCGTCGCTCTCGTCCGCTTCGACCACCATCCATTCGCCATCGCCCATGCGCGCATTGGTGCCATAGGCATTGATGATGCCGCCATTGATGACGGTCGGGTCGAGCCCGCCGGCTTCGAGCAGCGTCGCCACCATCGAGGTGGTCGTCGTCTTGCCATGCGTGCCGCCGATGGCGACCGCCTGGCGGAAGCGCATCAGCTCGGCCAGCATCTCGGCCCGGCGCACGATCGGCAGCAGCTTCTCGCGCGCGGCCTTGAGCTCGGGGTTGGACTTCTTGATCGCGGTCGAGACGACAACGACTTCGGCGTCGCCGAGATTCTCGGCCCTGTGGCCGACGAAGCATTCGATACCCTTGTCGCGCAGCCGCTGCACATTGGCGCCGTCGGCCTGGTCGGAACCCTGCACCTTGTAGCCGAGATTGTGCAGCACCTCGGCGATGCCGCTCATGCCGATGCCGCCGATGCCGATGAAATGCACGAGGCCGATCGTCTGCGGCATCTTCATGCGCGCGTCCTCCTGTAGTCTGAAACCGTTTTGCCGGACGCAATAGCCTCTGTCAGATCGGCGAGCAACCGCGCCGCGTCGGGTTTGCCGGCGGAGCGGGCCGCGGCGGCCATGGTCGCCAGCCGGTTCGGATCCTGCATCAGCCCGCCGACCAGCTCGGCAATCCGTTCGGCCGACAGGGTCGACTGCGGATGGAGCTCCGCGCCACCGGCCGCGGCAAGTGCCGCGGCATTCGCCGCCTGATCGTGGTCGAGCGCATGCGGGTAAGGCACCAGCAATGCCGGCCGGCCGATGACGGCGATCTCCGAAACGGTAGAAGCACCGGAGCGCGACATCACCAGATGCGCCGCCGCCATGCGCGCCGCCATGTCGGTGAAGAAGGGCGAGACCTGGACGTCGACGCCGAGCTCGGCATAGGCGGCCTTCACCCGCGCCACATCCTCGGCGCGCGCCTGCTGGGTGATCGCCAGCCGCTTGCGCAGGTCTTGCGGCAAGAGCGCGATCGCAGCCGGAACGGCATCGGAAAAGAATTGCGCGCCCTGGCTGCCGCCGAACACCAGGAAGCGGAACGGCTCACTCTCGTTCGATGCCACGTAAGGCGTTTTCGCCGCCTCTCGCACCTGCGGCCTGACCGGATTGCCGGTGGTCACGGTTTTGGCGCCGTCCGCGCTTTCCCCTTCCGGCAGGAAGCCGCCGGCAATCGCATCGACGCGACTTGCCAACGCCTTGTTGGCGCGGCCCATGACCGCGTTCTGCTCGTGGATCAGCGTCGGCACCTTGCGCCGTGTCGCCGCATAAAGCGGCGGCAGCGTCGGATAGCCGCCGAAGCCGACGACCGCCTCCGGCTTGATCCGGGCGATGATGCGTCCGGCTGCGCGCACGCCTTGCCAGATCTTCCAGAAGGCCGAGATCACGGCGACCGGATTCTTCGAGCCCAGCGTCGCCGACGGGATCGCATGGATGTCGGCGGCGGGAAACTGGCCGGAATAACGCTCGGCGCGACGGTCGGTGGCAAGATGCACCTTCCAGCCGCGCTCGATCAGCTCATGCGCAAGCGCTTCGGCCGGGAACAGATGTCCGCCCGTTCCGCCGGCTGCAAGCAGGATGACACCCTTTGCCATCCCGCCTCATTCCGCCGGCATTGCGCGTTGCGCAAGGACGAAGCCCATCTGCTTGCGCTTTTCCGGCCGCTTGCGCGTCAATGCCAGCACCATGCCCATCGAGACGGCGATGGCGATCTGCGAGGAGCCGCCATAGGAGATGAAGGGCAGCGTCATGCCCTTGGCCGGCATCAGTTGCAGGTTCACGCACATGTTGATGGCCGATTGCAGGCCGAACACGGTGACCAGCCCACCGACCGCGTAGCGGGTGAAATCGTCATGCTCCTTGAGGGCGATGTTCAATCCGCGCAGCACGATGAAGGCGAAGATCGACATGATGAAGAAGCACATGATCAGCCCGAACTCCTCACCCGCGACCGAGAAGACGAAGTCGGCATGGCTGTCGGGGATGACCCGCTTCACCGTGCCCTCGCCCGGGCCGACGCCGAACCAGCCGCCATTGATCAGCGCCTCGCGGCCCATATCGACCTGAAAGGTGTCGCCTTCGCCGGTGAGGAACTTGTCGATGCGCGCGGCAACATGTGGAAAGACCGTGTAAGCAGCAAACAGACCGCTTGCCCCGGTGATGCCGAGAGCCATGATCCACAGCCACGGCAGGCCGGCCATGAAGAACATGACGCCCCAGGTGCCGGTCACGAGCATGGTCTGGCCGAGATCGGGCTGAGCGACCAGCAGCGAGACCACCAGGACAAGAAGCAGCAGGGCGAACAGATTGCCGGGAATGTCGGGCTGGCGCCTGTGCTCGGCAAAGAGCCAGGCGCAGATGACGACGAAGGCCGGCTTCAGGAATTCGGATGGCTGGATCGAAAGGCCGGCGAGCGACACCCAGCGCCGCGCGCCCTTGACCTCGACGCCGATGTAGAGAACCGCCACCATCAGCACCAGCATGATGCAGAGCATCACCAGCGACATACGTCTTATCTGCCGCGCCTCCAGGAAGGAAACCGCAAGCATGACGATGAGCGCGGGGATGGTGAAGATGATCTGCCTGGTGGCGAAGTGGAAGCTGGTGAGGCCGATGCGCTCGGCGACCGCCGGGCTTGCCGCGAAGGACAGGATGATGCCCAGTCCCATCAGCGACAGGAATGCCGCCAGGAACCAGCGATCGATCGTCCACCACCAGGTTGCGACGGGACTTTTGTCGAGACGGCTTTGCATCAACGTGGCCCTCCGATGGGTTTCACCCCATCAATAGCAGTCGCAGCTTGCCTGAAGGCTTCGCCGCGAACCTCGAAATTCTTGAACTGGTCGAAGCTGGCGCAGGCCGGCGAAAGCAACACCACCGCCTCGCCGCCGGCATCATTTGCCGCGTCGTTGGCGGCATGCTCGACCGCCGCGGCAAGTGTTCCCGATATCTCGTAGGGCACGGCCTCGCCGAGCGTCGCGGAAAAGGCGGGCGCCGCCTCGCCGATCAGATAGGCCTTGGCGATGCGCGGGAAGAAGCCGCGCAGCGGCTCAATGCCGCCTTCCTTGGGAAGACCGCCGGCGATCCAGTAGATGCGGTTGGGGAAACTCGACAGCGCCGGCGCCGCCGCGTCGGCATTGGTCGCCTTGGAATCGTTGACGAACAGCACATGGTCCTTGCGGCCGACCTGCTCCATGCGGTGCGCCAATCCCGGGAAGCTCTCGAGCCCGGCCTGGATTTCGCCAAGCTCGAGCCCGACCTTGAGGCAGGCGACCACGGCGGCCAGCGCATTCTGCGCATTGTGCTGGCCGCGCAGCGAGCCGATGCCTTCGAGGAAGGCGACGCGGCTGTAGCGGCCGTGCTCGGCTTCCATCAGATTGCTGCCGTCGGCGAAATAGCCGTCGGTCAGCGGCAGGCGCTTTGAGATGCGGACGACCTGCCGGCCGGCGCGCTCCAGCCGGTCGGCGATCTGGGCGCCCCAGGAATCGTCGACGCCGACGATCGCGGTGTCCGAACCGGCGACCAGCCTTTCCTTGATCGAGGCGTAATGCGCCATCGTGCCATGCCGGTCGAGATGGTCGGGCGTGAGGTTGAGCAGCACGCCGGCGGTCGGATTGATCGAGGGCGCGAGATCGATCTGGTAGGACGAGCACTCGACCACATAGTGCCGCCGCGGCTCGAGCGGATCGAGCGTCATGATGGCGCGGCCGATATTGCCGCCCATCTGCGTGTCGCGGCCGGCCGATTTCAGGATATGCGCCGTCAGCGCCGTCGTCGTCGACTTGCCGTTGGTGCCGGTGATCGCAATGAACGGCGCTGCCGGCGCTTGGGCGATGCGCTCGCGGCAGAACAGCTCGATGTCGCCGATCACCTCGACGCCGGCGCCGCGCGCCAGTTCCACCGCCCAATGCGGCTTGGGATGCGTCAGCGGCACGCCGGGCGACAGGACGAAGGCGGCAAAGTGCTGCCAGTCGGCGGCGCGCAGATCACCGGTCGCAATGCCCGCGGCTGCTGCCTTGGCGACGCTGTCTGGATTGTCGTCCCAGGCCAGCACCTCGGCGCCGCCCGCGATCAGCGCATGCGCGGTGGCAATCCCCGAGCCGCCAAGCCCGAAGAGCGAAACGCGTTTGCCTGAAAAGGAAGCTGCGGGGATCAAACGGGGCGTCCTATCTGAGCTTGAGGGTGGAGAGGCCGACCAGCGCCAGGATCACGGCAATGATCCAGAAGCGGATCACCACCTGGCTTTCGGTCCAGCCCAGCTTTTCGAAATGGTGATGGATCGGCGCCATCAGGAAGACGCGCTTGCCGGTCATCTTGAAGTAGCCGACCTGGATGATGACCGAGAGGATCTCGACCACGAACAGGCCGCCGACGATGACCAGCACGATCTCGTGCTTGGTGGCGACCGCGATGGTGCCGATCAGGCCGCCCATCGCCAGCGAGCCGGTGTCGCCCATGAAGATAGCGGCCGGCGGGGCGTTGAACCAGAGGAAGCCGAGGCCGGCCCCGATCACCGCGCCGAGCACGACGGCGAGCTCACCGGTGCCGGGAACGAAATGGATCTGCAGATATTCGGCGAACACCGCGTTGCCCGAGAGGTAGGCGATGACGCCGAAGGACGCCGCCGCGATCATGATCGGCACGATCGCCAGGCCGTCGAGGCCGTCGGTCAGGTTCACCGCATTGCCCGCGCCGACGATGACGAAGCAGGAGAACGGCACGAAGAACCAGCCGAGATTGATCAGGAATTCCTTGGCGAAGGGGAAGGTCAGCGATGACGAGAACGGCGCCTGGCCATTGTGCATGATCACCCATGCCGCGATGGCGGCGATGATGAACTCGATCGCCAGTCTCGCCTTGCCGGAAAAGCCCAGATGCGACTGCTTGGTGACCTTGAGATAGTCGTCGTAGAAGCCGATCGAGCCGAAGCCGACGGTGACCAGAAGCACCACCCAGACATAGATCGAGGAAAGGTTCGCCCACAACAGCGACGAGCCGATGATTCCGGACAGGATCATCAGGCCGCCCATGGTCGGCGTTCCGGCCTTCTTGAAATGCGTTTGCGGACCGTCGGCGCGGATCGGCTGGCCCTTGCCTTGCCGCAGCCGCAGCGAGTTGATGATCGTCGGCCCGAAGATGAAGACAATCAGCGCCGAGGTGATCAGCGCGCCGCCGGTGCGGAAGGTGATGTAGCGGAAGACGTTGAAGAACGAGATCCGATCCGCGAAATCGACGAGCAGTGTGAACATGGTCTTTCCGTCCCCCGGAGCCCGACCTAGGTCGGTTCGATGTTTGCGGCTTCCGCCGGAAATTTGCCGAGCAACGCCTCGACCAGCTTTGAAAACCCGATGCCCTTCGACGACTTGACCATCACCACGTCGCCAGGCCTCAGCGCGGAGATCACGATCGGTTTCAGTTCCTCGGCGCCTGGCCGATACTCGGTCTGGACATCGGCGGGCAAAACCTCGGCCAGCGCCTGCATTTCCGGGCCGCCTAGAAAGACATTGCGTGTGCCCGTGCCGACGATCAGCTCGGCAAGCGCGGCGTGCAGCTTCGCCGAATGGCTGCCGAGCTCAAGCATGTCGCCGAGCACGGCGATGCGCCTGCCGTCGCCCGTGACGGGCGTCGCGTTGAGCAATGCCATGGCCGCCGCCATCGACGCCGGATTGGCGTTGTAGCTCTCGTCGATCAGCGTGATCGGCCCGTTTGGATGGTGCAGGACATGGCGCCGGCCGCGCCCGCGCTCGGCCGCAAGATCGGCAAGCGCGGCGGCCACTTTTTCGAGATCGGCGCCGACAAGCTTTGCTGCTCCCAGCACGGCCAGCGCGTTCTGCACCATGTGGCGGCCGGGCGCGCCGATCCGCGCCGCGACATCCTCCTTGCCGATCTTGGCGGTGATGTCGGAATGGTCGGCGTGAAGCTCGCAGCCGGTGAGCCGGAAGGTCGAGCGGGTGTTTTCGCCGAAGCCGAAGATATGCTCGACACCGGCTTCCTTCGCCATTTTCTCGAGCAGCTTCCAACGGCCATCGTCGCGGTTGAGCACCGCCGCGCCGCCGGGTTCCAACCCTTCGAAGATTTCCGCCTTGGCCTTGGCGATCTCGTCGAGATTCTTGAAGAAGCCGAGATGCGCGGCGGCGATCATCGTCACTATGGCGACATGCGGCCTGACCATCTTGACCAGCGGCCTGATCTCGTCCGGATGGTTCATGCCGATCTCGAAGACCGCGTAATCGCAATCCTGCGGCATGCGGCCGAGCGTCAGCGGCACCCCCCAATGGTTGTTGAACGACTGCGCCGAGGCGTGCACCTTGCCGACCGCCGACAGCACATGGCGCAGCGCTTCCTTGGTGGTCGTCTTGCCGGCCGAGCCAGTGACAGCAATGATCTTCGCCTTCGAGCGCGCGCGGGCCGCGACGCCGAGTTTCTCCAGCGCCGCGAGCACATCGGGAACGACGATCATCGGCGCCGTCAGCCGGCCGAGCGACGGCAGCTTGCCCTCGGCGACGACCAGCACGGCGGCACCCGCTTTTACCGCCGCTGTCGCGAAATCGTGGCCGTCCATCGCCTCGCCCTTGATGGCGAAGAAGGCGTTTCCCGGCTCCAGGCTGCGACTGTCGATCGAAATGCCGGTGATGCCTTGCGGCAGCGAGCCGATCGGCCTGCCTTCCATGGCTTCGACCAGGGCTTCCGACGTCCACAGCAGGCTCATGCGGCGCGCTCCTTCAGCGCTTCGCGCACTTCCTCATGGTCGGAGAAGTGGAAGGTTTCGCTGCCGATGGTCTGGCCCTCCTCATGCCCCTTGCCGGCGACGATCAGCGTATCGCCGGCGCGGAGCATCGCCACCGCGTCATGGATCGCCCTGCGGCGGTCGCCGATCTCGATGGCGCCGGGCGCGGCGGCAAGGATCGCCGCGCGGATGGTTTGCGGCACTTCCGTGCGCGGATTGTCGTCGGTGACGATGACGATATCGGCAAGGCGCGTCGCGATCTCGCCCATGATCGGCCGTTTTCCGCGGTCGCGATCGCCGCCGCAGCCGAACACCACGACGACGCGGCCCGTGGTGAAAGGCCGGACCGAGGTCAGCACGTTCTCCAGCGCGTCCGGCTTGTGCGCATAGTCGACATAGACCGGAGCACCGGCGGCGGTGGTGCCGACGAGGTCGAGCCGGCCCGGCGCGCCTTTCAATTTTTCCAATGCCGCCAAGGCTTTGCCGGCGGATGTTCCAGTCGCGATGGCAAGGCCGGCCGAGACCAGCGCGTTGGCGATCTGGAAATCGCCGGCCAAAGGCAAATCGACCTCGTAGAGCACCCCGTCCGCCACGACCTCGGCGCGCTGCCGGTGGCGTTCATGCTCGACCCGCTTCAGCGTCAGGAAATCGCCGTGACGGCCAACCGTCAGCACCTTCAGCCCCGCCGCCTTTGCGGCCTTTATCGTCGGCTCCGACCACGGATCGTCGGCAAAGACGATCGCGGGCGCGCCCTTGGGCAGCAGCGTGTCGAACAGGCGCAGCTTGGCGCGGTGATAATCCTCGACCGTCGGATGGTAATCCATATGGTCGCGGCCGAGATTGGTGAAGGCGCCGGCCGCGAGCTTCACGCCGTCGAGGCGGCGCTGGTCGAGACCATGGCTCGAGGCCTCCATCGAAGCGTGGGTGACGCCGGCATCCGCCAGTTCCTTGAGCAGTCGGTGCAGCGCCACCGGATCGGGCGTCGTCAGCGAGCCATATTCGTTGCGGCCGGGCGCGACCACGCCGGTCGTGCCGATCGAGGCGGCGGCAAGACCGGCCTGCTCCCAGATCTGGCGGGTGAAAGCCGCGACGGACGTCTTGCCGGCGGTGCCGGTGACGGCGACCATGGTCTGCGGCTGGCGACCGAAGAAGCGCGCCGCGCTGAGCGCCAGCGCCTGGCGCGGATCCTCGACTGCGATGACCGGGATCGACAGGCCGGAAACGACCGTCCCCTTGCTGGTAACGATCGCGGCAGCCCCACGGGCCGCGGCATCGGCCGCATAGGTCGACCCATCGGCCTTGCTGCCGGCGAGCGCGAAGAAGACGACGCCGGTCTTGACCGCGCGGGAATCGGAGGAAAGTCCGGTCACTTCCAGATCGGGGGAAGCTGTTCCCTCGACAGGCAGGACGCCGGCTAGATCTTTTAGATGCATTGAGTCCCGTTCACCGCAACAAAATAGCGCGCAGTTGCCGGCGCGCCCCAAGAATCACTGATAGGAAACCAGCGTTGCACCATTTTCATGGCTGAAATCTGGCTTCACGCCAAGCATGGCCGCCGAGCGCCTGATGATATTGCCGGCGATAACTCCCGCATTCGCGGCCGCGACGTCCGTCATGCCGGGCTTTTCCGGATGCGGAGCGTCGGCGATCGTAAACACCAGAAATTGCGGATCGTCCATCGGGAAGGCGGCGACGAAGGTGTTGAAGTTCAATTCCTTCGAGTAACGGCCGTTGATGACCTTCTCGGCCGTTCCGGTCTTGCCGCCGACGCGGTAGCCGGGAACCCTGGCGTTCCTGGCCGAGCCCTTTTCGGCGTTGAGCGAATAGAGGTAGCGCATGCCTTCGACCGTCTTGTCGCTGACCACTCTCTTGGCCACCGCCATGGCGTCCTGCTCGCTGCGGACCAGGAATGTCGGCTGGATCAGAAAGCCCTGCATCAGCGCCGCGCAGCCGACAGCGGCCTGCAGCGGCGTCGTCGACACGCCGTGGCCGAAAGCGATGGTGAACGAATTGACCTGTTTCCAAACCTTGGGTTCGGTCGGGCGGGCGATTTCCGGCAGTTCGGTCTGCATCTTTTCCAGAATGCCCAAGCGATGCAGGAATTCGCGGTGGCCCTCGATGCCGACCAGTTCGGCCTCCCTGGCCGACCCGATGTTGGACGAATAGAGGAACACCTCCGGCAACGACAGCACACGGTTCTTGCCGTGGAAATCGTGAATGGCCTGATGGCCTACCCGGATCGGATGCGAAGCGTCGAAACGACTGTTCATCGTCGCCTTGCCGGAATCCAGCGCCATGGCCGAGGTGAAGCTCTTGAAGGTCGAGCCCATCTCGTAAAGGCCCGCCGACATGCGGTTCAGCCGGTCCTTTTCCTGGGCGTTATAGGGATTGTTCGGATCGAAATCCGGCACCGAGGCCATGGCGATCACTTCGCCGGTCTTGATGTTCAGCACGACCGCGCCGGCGCCCAGCGCGCGATAGCGCTCCAGGCCGGCGGCGATCTCGTCGCGCACCACATGCTGGACGCGCAGGTCGATCGAGAGCCTGACCGGCTTCAGATCCTTGGCCACCGCCAGGCCCGACGCCTGCAGGTCGCTCAACCCCTGCTCGTCGATGTATTTCTCCATGCCGGAGATGCCCTGGTTGTCGATGTTGGTGAGGCCAACGATGTAGGACGACGTCTCGCCGCTCGGATAGAAGCGGCGCTTTTCGGTGCGGAAGCCCAGGCCGGGGACGCCCAGCGCCATGATGTCGGACTGCTGCTTCGGCGTCAGCTGGCGCTGCAGCCAGACGAATCCGGCACCGCTCTTGAGCTTGCGGTAGGTCTGCTCGTAGTCGATCTCCGGCAGCACGCTCGACAATTTCTCGATCGCTTCGTCGGCGTCGACGATGCGGCGCGGTTCGGCAAACAGCGACGCCGTCTTGATGTCGGTCGCCAGCACCTCGCCGTTGCGGTCGACGATATCCGGACGCGACGCCGTGACCCGGTTTTCCGGACCGCCCGAGAGGTCCGGATTCTGCATGCCGAGATAGACGAGCCTGCCGGCAATGGTCGAATAGATGGTGAAGAACACCGCCATCGTCATGATGATGCGCGTCTTGGCCCTGCCGCCGGTCGCCTTGCGGGCTGCATCGACGACGATCGAGCCGTCCTCGGCTGCCTTCTTGCGGCGCTTCAGCAGGTTGCCGATCCTTGGAAGCCTGCCGATCATTGCACGGTGCTCCCGGTGACGACCGGATCCTTGTCGTCCGAAGGGTCTTTGCCGGAGTTGTCGGCCATGCCGCCGAGCCGCTGCGAGGAGAGGTCCTCGATGGTCACGGGCTTCACCGGAATGTCGTCGAGACCGCCGATCTGATGCGCGTTGACCGGTTCGAGCCCAAGCTGGCTCTTGTAGACGTCGGTAAGTTTCTGCAGCCGCGACGGCTGGGTGAGCAGGCTCCAGTCCGCCTTGAGGAGATCGATCGTTTCTTCCTCGTAGCGGATCTGCGCCTGGATCTTCTGCACCGCCGCCAATTGCTCTTCGGCATCGCGCTTCGTCTTGTAGGTCAGGGCCGCGGCCGAGACCATGACGGCGATCAGGACTATGTCGCTGGTACGAAACACGTGCTCACCTCTCCCCCAGCCGCTCGACGGCGGGAAGCTTTGGAAGGCCGAAAATCGAAAAATCGCCGGTGCGCGCCGGCGCCTCGGTGCGGATCGCCGCGCGCAGCCGGGCCGAGCGCGCGCGCGGATTGGCTTCCGTCTCGGCCTCTCCCGGCGTCACGCCGCCACCGGACTTGCGGAAGGTGGCAATGCGCATAGGCGCATCGGGCATGTGCCGCGAGCCACTGGCGGCCTCGGAACGATCGGCGATGAAGCGCTTGACGATGCGGTCTTCCAGCGAATGGAACGTCACCACGGCAAGCCGCCCGCCGGGTTTCAGCACCCGCTCGGCAGCCAGCAGCGCCCGTGCCAGCTCGCCCAACTCGTCATTGACGAAGATGCGCAGCGCCTGGAAGACGCGCGTTGCCGGATGGATCTTGTCCTTCGGCCCTCTCCCGATATGCGTCTCGATGGCGTCGGCGAGATCGAGCGTGCGCTCGAAGGGCTTCTTCTCGCGCCGGCTCTCGATCATGCGCGCGATGCGGCCGGCATGACGCTCCTCGCCGAGAAAGCCGAAGATCCGGGCAAGATCGCCGGCTTTGAAAGTGTTGACGACGTCGGCGGCGCTGAGGCCCGCCTGCGCCATGCGCATGTCGAGCGGTCCGTCGGCGCGAAAGGAAAAGCCGCGCTCCGCCTGGTCGAGCTGCATGGACGAAACGCCGATGTCGAGCACGACGCCGTCGGCGCTCTCGGCATGTTCGTCCAGCGTCGAGAACGGCGCCTGGACAAGCTTCAGCCGTCCGCCGGCCCGCTGCTCGAGCGCTCTGCCCGCCGCGATTGCGTCCGGGTCGCGGTCGATGGCGATGACGGAGGCGCCGCGATCGAGGATGGCGCTGGTATAGCCGCCGGCGCCGAACGTCCCGTCGACGATCGTCTCGCCTGCCTTCGGCGCGAGCGCGTCGAGCACCTCGGCAAGGAGGACCGGAATGTGACGGGCCGGTCCGCCAACGGCGTGAGGGTCATCGCCGTGGCCAGCCATCATTCCGATCGCTCCCCAGGCTTCGTCCCCTGCCGAAGCTGCAACAGCCTGGTCCGCGCCTGCGCCCCATAGGCGGCAAGCCGTCCCGGCTCCCAAACCTGAAAGAAATTGCCGCGGCCGACAAAGGCCACCTCGTTCGCGATGCCTGTATGCTCGCGGATGAAATCGGTCATGGTGATGCGGCCGTCCTGGTCCAATTTCAGAAACGTCCCGTCGCCATGGCAGAAGAACGACATGTCGTCCGCCGTCTGCAGGAATGGGTCTTCCAGCGCGATCCGCTGCTCGTAGCGGTCGAGCAGATCGAGCCCGCCGACATCCATCGCCGGCAGGTCCAGGCAGCGTAGCGCGTAGAGTTCCGAATACCCGCGCTTCTGCACCACGGCACGGAAATGCGCCGGAACGGACACCCGCCCCTTCGCGTCGATCCTGTTCACCGCATTTGACAGAAATCGGTCCAATGAACACTACAGCCGCTTCCGCCGCCGCACCCCTTCCCATGTTGTTCTCCGCGCCCCCGCGCTCGCGATAGATCGCTTCGTTCACCGAGGCGAAAACCGACGAACGCGCAGCCGCCGCGACTGCCCGATTGGCGTACGCTTCACCCTGACGCGGAACGAAAGCTTGATTTAAGTGGGATATCATGGGGCACTATGGGCGTCAACGGGAACAGGCATCACAAACACGCAGGCCACAACCAGAAAGCGCAGGCTGAAGGCACGTCTCGTCTTTATCCTCTATTAAGCCTAACGAAGCGTTTAGAGCCCTCTGGCCCAAAAAGACGTGGCTTGCTGCGAATGCCTGCCGCGCATAGCGTCGGCGGCGATTTGCCGCCCAGCCGAAGGATCGAGCCTCATGTCCGAAACCGCGAAGTCCCGCGCCGCCGCGCTTGCCCATCTGCGCAGCCGCGATTTCGCCAAGGGCGACCCGATCCCCTTGCCGCTGACCATGGCCTCGATCTTCCACACACCGGGCGCAGAGGCCGGCTTCGATCAGTATGGCCGTTACGATAATCCGACCTGGCGCGCGGTCGAGCACGCGCTCGGTCACCTTGAAGACGCCCAATGCGTCGCCTTCCCGTCCGGAATGGGCGCGATCTCGTCGGTGTTTTTCGCGCTGCTGAAATCGGGCGACCGTGTGCTTTTGCCGTCCGACGGCTATCACGCCACACGCGCCATGGCGGAGCGCTTTCTGGGACCGCTCGGCATCGCCTGCGACACCAGGCCGACACCGACCTTCCTCGACGGCGGGTTCGACAGCTACCGGCTGGTTTTTGCCGAGACGCCGTCCAATCCGCGGCTGGACATCTGCGATATCACGGCGATGGCCGAAGCCGTCCACAGGCAGGATGGGCTGCTGGCCATCGACAACACGACGATGACGCCCTTCGGCCAGCGCCCGCTCGACCTCGGCGCCGACATCGTCGTCTCGGCCGACACCAAGGCGGTGAACGGCCATTCGGACGTACTTTTCGGCCATGTCGCGAGCCGCGATGCCGACATCATCGCCAAGGTGACGGACTGGCGCAGCCTGGTTGGCGGCATTCCCGGGCCGTTCGAGGCATGGCTGGTGCATCGCGGCCTGGAAACGCTGGAGGTGCGTTTCGACCGGATGTGTTCCTCGGCCGAAACGATCGCGCGGCGATTGAAGGACCATCGCGCCGTCAGCGGCCTGCGCTATCCCGGGCTCGACGGTGATCCTTCGCACAATCTGGCCCGAGCCCAGATGGAGCGCTTCGGCTTTCTCATCTCCTTTGAACTGGCCTCGGAGCAGAAGGCCGAGGCATTCATCGACAATTGCCCGCTGATTGAATCGGCGACGTCCTTCGGCGGCGTGCATACGTCGGCCGAGCGGCGTTCGAAACGCGGCGACGCCGTGCCGCCGGGCTTCGTTCGCCTGGCGATCGGCTGCGAACCGGTTGAGGAGTTGTGGCAGGCGATGGAGGCATCGCTTAACAGCGTTGCCGGTTGACGGGTTAGGGTGCCAGATCCTCAGCTTCGATCTTACGCCTGCCGTGCAGCACGCGAACGATTTCGATAGCGTCGTCGCCAATTCGGTAAAAGGTAAGGTATTCACCGACAACGAGGTGGCGGATGCCAAGTGAATCGCCGCTGAAGCATTTCAACAAGGCGCACTGCAGCGTTTGGATTATCTGAAGCGATATAATCGCCAATAGCTTCGAGATCGACGAGAGCCCGTGGAAGCAGGCGGTATTTCACTCGCCAGCGCCCTTGGCTTCCACCATCTTCGCGTACTTGGCCCGCAAACGCTCCATTATCGGAGGTCCCTCCAGCGCCGGCCCACTATCGATCCCTTCCTGCACCAGCTTGCGCAACTCTTCCACGGTGTAGCCGAGCAGGTCGCGGCGGTCTTTCCACTGCCTAAGCGCATCGCGGATCACTTCGCTCGCGGAGGCATATTCTCCGGCGGCGACCACATCGTCGACCGCCTGCGCCAGTTCCGGCGAAAGCGTGATGCTGCGTTTGTCGACCTGTCCCATGGCACGCTCCTGTCTTTCGCAGAAGGTACGATTTAATCGCACCAGCTTCAAGGAGAGGATTGACGGAGGCTTGGGCGGCCATCGCGCCAACGCCTGATTCAAAAGGCACACCCATCGGCGCAACCTTCTGATTTACGAGAGAAAAATGCCAGCTGGCCTGTAAGCCGGGTTCTGTATGGCCCTCGCCTTGCGGCGAGAACGTGGCGGCCATTCATCTTGGGCGCATGTTGCCATGCGCCTCACGCAACCTACCCGGGCGGTGGGCCGGAAACAGCCCTCGAAGGTTTCCCCTCGCACCGCCCCTATTCGGTTTTGCTCCCGGTGGGGTTTGCCGTGCCGCTTCCGTTGCCGGTCGCGCGGTGGGCTCTTACCCCACCCTTTCACCCTTACCGCGGCGGATGCCGCGGCGGTTTGCTTTCTGTGGCACTTTCCCTGGGGTCGCCCCCGCCGGCCGTTAGCCGGCACCGTGTCTCCATGGAGCCCGGACTTTCCTCACCCGCAGCCTTTCGGCTCTCGCGGGTGCGGCCGCCCGGCCAGCTGGCAAGGGCGTATAAAGGGATTCCCGCCTGAAAACGCAAACGAAAAAGCTGACCTATCCCGCCCAAAGCCCTCGGGCCGACCTGAGCGTCCGCGACGGGTTTTGGGACGACGACATGCATAACGAACACGCGCAGCCCAAATCCGCCTCAATGGATAAGCCTCAGGCCGGTGAGCCCAGCGCCACCATCTGCACCTTCACCTTGCTGCAATAGGCGGCCGAAACCGGGTTCATCCGCGTCGCGCCATGACCTGCGTTGTATTTGAGGATCGTGCCGCAGGTGGTGCCGCCGCCGAGGTCTCGCGCCATGGCAAGGTACTTCATGCCGTATTTGATGTTGGTATCGGGATCGAACAATCCCTTGGCCGAGCCGGTGTAACCCATCATGCGCGCCGTCGCCGGCTTGATCTGCATCAGGCCGATCTCGCCAGCGCCGCCGACCAGGTTCGGCCGATAATTGCTTTCGATCTTGATGACGGCCTTGGCCAGCGATACCGGGACGCCATAGCTCGCGGCATAGCGGGCAATGATCGCCGAATACTGGCCGTCGCCAGCCGCGGCAGGGATTGCCGGGGTGATCTTGCCGGGGTTGATCGAGGCCGTCGTGGTGAGATCGATGGCCTTTCTGCCACGCTTGGCGCGCTTGGCCGTCGATTTTGTCACCCGGGCCGCGGCGGCCTTCTGCACCTTTGCTGGCGCCGCCCTCGCGGTTTTTGGTGTTTTGGCGTTCGCCTTCGACGTTACGGGAACGGCTGCGAAGCCATTGTCCACTGCCCTGGGGCTCAGCGGGGCGCTGTTGGCTTGATTGAAGGCAAAACTTATTACTCCGGCAGCAACAGCTGCCGCTACAACGGTCAATTTCTGCATGTAGTCCTGTTCTGTTAGAACCGCGCGAAGAACTTCACGCGGCTGCGCCAATTCAACATCGGATCATCCGGGGGGATAGATGCCCGACGACTTGCGGGAGAGGCATTTGGCGGTGGAATTGGCGGCAATGAGGGCGGCGCAATTCACTTTAAGTGACAGATTGTAATTTAAGGAACTTGTAGCGGCTATTTTGCCGGGAGTGCCTTTACGGAAGCCAGAAGCCTCTGCAGCGTGCGGATTGTCGAATTGTCCGCCACGCCATCGACCAGCCGCCGCCGGAAGTGCCGCTGGAACGCCGCCACAACGATTTCCGTCGGCTGGTCGTAAACACCCGATATCTCGACGCCATAGCCATAGAGCGCCAGCATCGATTGTAGCGCTTCGACATCAGAGCCGGTGTCGCCGGTCTTCAGCGCAGCGCCCGGTTTTATCGGCGCCGCCGGCACGAGCTGACCGACACCGGCCGCGAACAGCGCCTTCCAAGGGAATTTCTCACCCGGGTCGACCTTGCGGCCCGGCGCCACGTCCGAATGCGCGAGCACCCTTGTGGCAGGAATGGAATGACGACCCACGATACCCGCGCATAGATCGATCACGGCGCCGATCTGCCGCCTCGGGAAGGCTTTGTAGCCCAGCGTATGCCCGGGATTGACGATCTCGATGCCGACCGAGCAGGAGTTGATGTCGGTTCGCCCAAACCAGGAACTCTTGCCGGCATGCCAGGCGCGGTCACTCTCGCGCACCATTTGCACGATACGGCCGTCCTCATGGACGAGGTAGTGCGAAGACACCTCGCTTGCCGGATCGCACAGCCACGCCTCGGCGCTCTCGCCCGTCGCCATGCCGGTATAGTGCAGCACGATCATATCGGGCCGGAGGGTCTCGCGGCGCGGGCCGAAATTCGGCGACACCCGGACCTCGGCACCTGGCTGGTCGGGCAGAAAGCCGCTCATGCGTGCCTGAGGCCCCGCTCGATCATCTCATAGGCGGCGTTGATCGCCGCGACCCTGGTCGTGGCGATCTTGATGAATTCCTGCGGCAGACCGCGGGCGATCAACCTGTCGGGATGATTGTCGGAGATCAGCTTGCGATAGCGTTTCCTGATCTCCTCGAACGGTTTGCCGCGCTCGATGCCTAGAACGACATAAGGATCGGCGGCACCCAGATTGACGTGCCGCGACAGGATCACCTCGTAATGCGCTTCGTCGATGCGAAAAATCTCGGCGATCCGATGCAGGAACTGCCCTTCCCGCTCGTGGATCAGGCCGTCCGCCTTGGCAATGTGGAACAGACCGTCGAGGATGTCCTCCAGCATCATGCAGTTCGCGTGGCCGGAACCGCACAGCTGCGCCATGCGCTGGGCGTAGATCTCGAACCCGGCAACGTCCTGCTGGGCGATGTCGTAGAGCCGTGCCACGTTGCGTGTCTCGCTTGGCGGCACTTCGAAGATTTCCTGGAAGGCGCGCACTTCGTCCTGGGTGACGATGCCGTCGGCCTTGGCCATCTTGGCTGAGAGCGCGATCATCGCCACCGAGAAGGCAACGCGCCGGCGCAGGTCCGGGTCGCCGGAAAACACGGTGCGCACGGCTTCCACGACATCCGCGACGCCCGAGGACGCCGATGACGAAACACGAGCGATGAAGTCGCCAAGGCGGTCCCAAATCGACATGTCGGCTTCATAGTGCGAACCGGGCGGTTCTATCAAGCCGGGACGATGCCGCAGGTAACCTGGGAATGGTACGGACCGGTGCGAAAGGAAGGCCGGCAATGGCCGGCCTTCCTTGAATTCGTCGGTCAGCTCTTACTGCGCGGGCGCGGCAGGAGCCGGATTTGTTGCCGGAGCCGGTTCAGCGGGCTTCGAAGCGTCGGGCGAGGCCGGCTTCATCGGCTGCTCGCTGGCCGGGGGATTGGTGCTTTGGGTTGTGGTCTTATCGGTGCCACTGTCGCTACAAGCCGCGACCCCCAGCAGGGCGAGCGCCGACACAGACGCCAGAATGAGCTTCTTCATGGTATCTCTCCTTCAACAGACGCTCACGTTTCGGTGAGCGGTCGCAAGGGAAATGCATCAACAGGCCGCCGGTTTCGTAACGTTGCATTTCGATCTGTAACATCAACTTGCAATTGCTGGCGCCGAAATCCCGAACTAACAGAACATACGCTCGAAGAGATGGTGGATAAGCAGAATGCCGGCAGAAGCGGGAAGAGACAAATGGGACTTCTGGATCGACCGCGGCGGCACTTTCACGGATGTCATCGGCCGTGACCCGCAAGGCCGGCTGCATCCGCGAAAACTGCTGTCCGAGAATCCCGAGGCCTATGCGGATGCCGCCATCCAGGGCATCCGCGATCTGTTGGGCTTGAAAGCCGGCGCCGCCATTTCCGCCGATGCGATCGGCGATGTCAAAATGGGCACCACCGTTGCCACCAATGCGCTGCTCGAGCGCAAGGGCGACCGTGTGCTCCTGCTTATCAGCAAGGGTTTTCGCGACGCTTTGCGTATCGCCTACCAGGCGCGGCCGGATATCTTTGCCAAGGAAATCATCCTGCCAGAGCAGCTTTACGAGAGGGTGATCGAGGTCAACGAACGTGTGCGCGCCGATGGCTGCGTCGAGCGGTTGCTCGACATCGCCGCCTGCCGCCCGGCGATCGAACAGGCCAAGGCCGACGGTATCGACGCGGTCGCCATCGCCTTCATGCACGCCTGGAAGTACCCGGACCACGAAAAGGCCGTGGCAAAAGTCTGCCGGAAGATCGGCTTCGGCCAGATCTCGGTCTCGCACGAGGTCTCGCCGCTGATCAAGCTGGTGGGCCGCGGCGACACCACCGTGGTCGACGCCTACCTGTCGCCGATCCTGTCGCGCTATGTGCAGCAGGTGGCAGGAGAGTTGGGCGCCGGCCCGCGCCTGATGTTCATGATGTCGTCGGGCGGGCTCACCGCCGCCGACATGTTCCAGGGCAAGGACGCGCTGCTGTCCGGTCCGGCGGGCGGGGTCGTCGGCATGGTCGAGACGGCAAAACTCGCCGGCTTCGAAAAGGTCATCGGCTTCGATATGGGTGGCACTTCGACCGACGTCGCCCACTATGACGGCGACTATGAGCGCGCCTTCGACACCGAGGTGGCCGGCGTGCGTATCCGCGCGCCGATGATGCGTATCCATACGGTCGCCGCCGGCGGCGGCTCGATCCTGCATTACGAGGCGGGCCGCTTCCGCGTCGGCCCCGATTCCGCCGGCGCCAATCCCGGCCCGGCCGCCTACCGGCGCGGCGGCCCGCTCGCCGTCACCGACGCCAATGTCATGCTCGGCAAATTGCAACCCGATTTCTTCCCGGCGATTTTCGGCGCCGGCCAGGACCAGCCGCTCGACGCCGGCACGGTCCGCGAGAAATTCGCCTCGCTTGCCGCTGAAATCGGCGATGGCCGGACGCCCGAGGCCGTCGCCGAGGGTTTCGTCACCATCGCCGTCGAGAATATGGCCAACGCCATCAAGAAGATCTCGGTGCAGCGCGGTTACGACGTCACAGAATATCTCTTGAACTGTTTCGGCGGCGCCGGCGGCCAGCATGCCTGCCTGGTCGCCGACGCGCTCGGCATGGAAGCCGTGCTGATCCACCCCTTCTCCGGTCTGCTTTCGGCTTACGGCATCGGCCTGTCTTCGGTCTTCGCCTCGCGCCAGCAGGGTCTGCTGCAGCCGCTCGCCGAGGAATCGCGCGCGGCGATCGAGACACTCATCGCGGCCCTGCGCGGCGACGTCATCGCCGAACTCGGCGAACAAGGCATCGCCGAAGACGCGGTTTCAACCAAGCCCGTCCTGCATATCCGCTATGACGGCACCGATACGGCACTGCCGGTGAATTTCGAGCATGGCTCGATCTTCCGCGCCAGAAGCGATTTCGAGGCCGCGCACAAGGCACAGTTCGGGTTCGTCTATGACGACAAGCCGATCGTCGTCGAGACCGTCGCCGTCGAAGGCATGGACGCGGCTGGGCAGGACAAGGCCGAAGCCTACGCTCCTGCCGGACCGGCAGGGATCGAGGCCAGGCCTTTGGAGAGCAGGCGTTTCCACACCGAAGGCCGCTGGCATGAGGCCGGCGTCTATCGCCGTGAAAATCTGCGGCCGTCCCACACGGTCGCTGGCCCCGCCCTGATCATCGAGCCGAACCAGACCATCGTCGTCGAGCCGGGTTGGCGCGCCGAGATCACCAATCTCAACCACGTCGTGATCCGCCGCACGGAAAGAAAGGCGCGTGCCGCAGCCCTCGGCACCGAGGCCGATCCGGTGATGCTCGAGGTCTTCAACAACCTCTTCATGTCGATCGCCGAACAGATGGGCGTGACGCTGCAGAACACCGCCTATTCGGTGAACATCAAGGAACGGCTCGACTTCTCCTGCGCCGTGTTCGACCGCCATGGCGCGCTGGTCGCCAACGCGCCGCACATGCCGGTGCATCTGGGCTCCATGGACCGTTCCGTCGAAACCATCATCCGCCTGAACTCAGGCGACATCCACCCCGGCGACGTCTTCGCGCTCAACGCCCCTTACAATGGCGGCACGCATTTGCCCGACATCACGGTGGTGACGCCCGTCTTCGACGATGCGCAAAACGAGATCCTGTTCTGGGCGGCGTCGCGCGGCCATCACGCCGATGTCGGCGGCACCGCGCCCGGCTCGATGACGCCGCTGGCTACCACGGTCGACGAGGAAGGCGTGCTGTTCGACAATTTCCGCATCGTCGATCGCGGTCGCTTCCGCGAAAAGGAACTGGAGACGCTGCTTACCGACCACCCCTACCCGGCGCGCAATCCCGTCCAGAACATCGCCGACCTCAAGGCCCAGATAGCCGCCAACGAAAAGGGCGTGGCGGAGCTGCGCAAGATGGTCGTGCATTTCGGTCTCGATGTCGTCGAGGCCTATATGGGCCATGTCCAGGACAATGCCGCCGAGAGCGTGCGCCGCGTGATCGAGCGGCTTCCCGACAGCGCGGCTTACGAATACCCCACCGACACCGGCCAGGTGATCAAGGTCAAGATCACCGTCGACCGGCAAAAGCGCGAGGCGACCGTCGATTTCACCGGCACCTCGAAGGTGGAGAAGAACAATTTCAACGCGCCGGAGCCCGTCGCCCGCGCCGCCGTGCTCTATGCCTTCCGCGTCATGGTCGAGGACATGATCCCGATGAATGCCGGGTGCCTGAGGCCGATCAACATTGTCATCCCGGACGGCTCGATGCTGAAGCCCGCCTACCCTGCCGCCGTCGTCGCCGGCAACGTCGAGACCTCGCAGCATGTCACCAATGCGCTGTTCGGCGCGATGGGGGCTATCGCTAACGCGCAAGGCACGATGAACAACCTCACCTTCGGCAACAAGAAATACCAGTATTACGAGACGATCTGCTCCGGCTCGCCGGCCGGCCGGATGAATTCGGGACGCGGCTTTGCCGGCACCTCCGGCGTTCACACCCACATGACCAACTCGCGCCTCACCGATCCGGAGGTACTGGAGCTGCGCTTCCCCGTCGTGCTGGAAGACTTCCACATCCGCGAGGGTTCCGGCGGCAAGGGCAAATGGAATGCCGGCGACGGCACCAGGCGCACCATCCGCTTCCTCGAAAAGATGGAATGCGCGATCCTGTCCTCGCACCGCAACCGGCCGCCCCAAGGTCTAGATGGTGGCGGCGACGGCGAAGCCGGCTCGACCAAGGTCCGGCGCAATGACGGGTCGGTCGACGTGCTGAAGGCCTGCGACCAGACGGTGCTCGAGGCCGGCGAGGCCGTCATCGTCACCACGCCAACGCCCGGAGCGTTCGGAAAAGTGTGAAATCAACATCAGCCTGCCGTCAACAGGTTGTCACCTGCCTGTCATGACGCTGCGCTACCCGCTTGCGCCAAAGCAAACGGGGAATCACCTTTCCATGTCGGACGTATCCGGAGAACTCGTTTACCGTCGAGGCAAGGAAGTCGGAAAGGCCGTCTACCAGAACCGCGCATTGTCGAAGGACGGCATTTCCGAGCGGCTCTTTGCCTTCCTGTTCTCCGGCCTGGTCTATCCGCAGATCTGGGAAGACCCGGATGTCGACATGGAGGCCATGCAGCTTGGGCCCGGTCACCGGGTCGTCACGATCGCCTCCGGCGGCTGCAACATTCTGGCCTACCTGACCCGCTCGCCAGCCCGGATCGACGCCGTCGATCTCAATGCCGCGCATATCGCGCTGAACCGCATGAAGCTGGAAGCGGTGCGCCATTTGCCGTCGCAGGGCGATCTGTTCCGCTTCTTCGGCGCCGCCGGCACCAGCCACAATTCGGATGCCTATGACCGCTTCATCGCGCCGCATCTCGATCCGGTCAGCCGACACTACTGGGAGCGCCGCAGCTGGCGCGGCCGCCGCCGTATCTCGGTCTTCGACCGCAATTTCTACCAGACCGGCCTGCTCGGTCTCTTCATCGCCATGGGCCATCGCGTCGGCAAATTGTTCGGCGTCGATCCGGCCGGCATCATGAAGGCGCAGAATATCGGCGAGCAGCGACGCTTCTTCAACGAGGAGCTGGCGCCGGTCTTCGACAGGAAGCTGCTGCGCTGGGCGACGTCGCGCAAGGCCTCGCTGTTCGGCCTCGGCATCCCGCCGGCGCAGTATGACTCGCTGATCACCTCCGGCGACGGCTCGATGGCGAGCGTCTTGAAGGCGCGGCTGGAAAAGCTCGCCTGCGACTTCCCGCTGGAGAACAACTATTTCGCCTGGCAGGCCTTCGCCCGCCGCTACCCCGAGCCCGGCGAGGCGGCGCTGCCTGCCTATCTGGAACAGCGCAATTACAAGACGATCCGCGCCAACATCGACCGCGTTGCCATCCACCACGCCAATCTGATCAAGTTCCTGGCCGCCAAGGATGCGGGCACCGTCGACCGCTTCGTGCTGCTCGACGCGCAGGACTGGATGACCGACGACCTGCTCAACGCGCTGTGGACCGAGATCACCCGCACGGCTTCAGCCGGCGCGCGCGTCATCTTCCGCACCGCGGCCGAGCCCAGCCTGCTGCCAGGCCGCGTTTCCAGCTCGCTGCTCGACCAGTGGACCTATGAGAGCGACGCCTCGCGCGAATTCTCGGCAAAAGACCGCTCGGCGATCTATGGCGGCTTCCACCTCTATGTGAAGCGCGCCGCATGAGCACGACGGAGCTGCCGGCCAGCCATGCCGAGCTGATGGACGGCGTCTACCGCTGGCAGCGCCATATCTACGACCTGACCCGCAAATACTACCTGCTTGGCCGCGACCGGCTGATCGACGGGCTGGACGTGCCACCAGGCGGCACCGTGCTGGAGCTCGGCTGCGGCACCGGCCGCAACATCGTGCTTGCCGCCCGCCGCTATCCGGGCGCCCGCTTCTTCGGCCTCGACATCTCGGCCGAGATGCTGGAGACGGCGGGCGCGGCCATCGCTCGTGAAGGCCTGTCCGGCAAGGTCGATCTGGCGCGCGGCGACGCCACCGATTTCGACACCAAGGCTCTCTTCGGCGTCGAGCGTTTCGACCGCGTCTTCGTCTCCTATTCGCTGTCGATGATCCCCGGCTGGGAAAAGACGGTATCGGCTGCCCTTGCCGCGCTCGCGCCCGGCGGCTCGCTGCACGTCGTCGATTTCGGCCAGCAGGAAGGCCTGCCGCGCTGGTTCAGGGCCTTGCTCCGCGGCTGGCTGCGGAAGTTCCATGTCGAGCCGCGCGCCTCTTTGCGTGACGTGCTTGAATCGGAATCGCAGCGTGCCGGCGCAACCTTCCGATTCAGAACGCTTTATCGCGGCTATGCTTGGCTGGCGATAATCAAGACCGCCATCTGATTCGGCATTCTCAAGTTTATTACCCGCGAGCCTGTCCGAACCCGCCGTCGGTGCGCAGCAACTGGAACCTGCACATCGCATGTTGCTGCATGACCCAAGGAGTGGTACATTAACTCAGAACTCGGGCG
The DNA here is from genome assembly GCF_019091085.1 of Mesorhizobium sp. GbtcB19. Lineage (GTDB taxonomy): Bacteria > Pseudomonadota > Alphaproteobacteria > Rhizobiales > Rhizobiaceae > Mesorhizobium. The sequence goes on from NZ_JAGXJY010000001.1 coordinate 655,120, forward strand.
CATGTGATGATCATCGGCTTCAGAGATTGATGGCTGCGAGCCTTCTTTTTGGATGATACCCACTCTCGCAACATTCCGTCCGATCTCGAAAGCCGTTTGTTCCGCAAGCTTCAGATGATCGACGATGCGGCAACAGACCAGGATTTGCGGGTGCCGCCCAGCAATCATTTCGAGAAGTTGCGCGGCAATCTCGAAGACTACCATTCAATCCGCGTCAACAAGCAATGGCGGCTGGTCTTCCGCTGGGACGGCGGCCGCAGTGAGGCCACGGACTTATATCTGGATGACTACAGCTACAAGTGAGGTGAGACATGTTGATGACCGCGCGCAAGCCTGCAACGGTTGGGGAAATCCTTACTGAAGAATTCATGCAGCCGCTTGGTCTGACACAGGCGGCTTTGGCTGAGGCCATGGGCGTCCAGCGCAAGCATGTGAATGAATTGTGCAACGACCGCCGCAGCGTCACCGCCGCGACAGCGCTCATCCTGGCGCGGGTATTCGGCAACAGCCCGGATTTCTGGCTGAACGTCCAGCGCCGCAACGATCTTTGGCTGGTGATGAATTCGCCCGATGAACGGGCGCGTGTTGCCCGCGCCAAGCCTTTGCCGACCGCTGCCTAAGCAACATCATTGGACGCTAGTGCAATGCTTTCACCAGCGCGCCGACCATCGTCTGCGGTCGATATCCCAGCTTTGCCGGCGTCAGCCCCAGCCGCACCACCACCAGTTGCTCCGACGGGATGATCGCCACCGTCTGGCCGTCATGGCCCTCCATCCAGTAGATGTCCCTGGGCAGGCCGGCGGCGGTGCCCGCGCCGGGTTTTTCCTCATCTCCCGGTCCTTCGATCCAGAGCTGACCCTTGCCGTAGACCTTCGACGCCGGCGCCGGCTCGCGCATCCAGTCGACGAAGCCGGCGGGCAGGATCTGGTTGCCGTTCCAGATACCGCCCTGCAGCAGGAACTGGCCGAAGCGCGCCCAATCATGCGCCGTGGCATAGAGATAGGACGAGCCGACGAAAGTACCCTGCTCGTCGGTTTCGAGCACGGCGCTCTTCATGCCGAGCGGCTCGAACAGCGCCGTGCGCGGCCATGCCAGCGCCTTGGCCTTGTCGCCGATCGCATCCTGCCACAGCCGCGACAGCATCACAGCCGTGCCGCTCGAATAGGAAAACACTTTTCCGGCCTCGCCGGTCAGCGGCTTGGCCTCGGCGAAACGCGCCATGTCCGGCTCGAGATAGAGCATGCGCGTCACGTCGGCGACGTCACCATAATCCTCGTTAAACTCCAGCCCGCTCGACATCGCCATCATGTCAGCAAGGCTGACGGCGGCGCGGCCGTCGGCCTTCCACGGCGCGAACAGGCCCTTGTTGTCGACGGCCATCTTGCCGTCCTTGACCAGTGTGCCGACGATCGCGGCATTCACCGTCTTGGTCATCGACCAGCCGAGCAGCGGCGTCCTGGCTGAAAAGCCCTCGCCATAGCGCTCCGCGACGATGCGGCCGTTTTTCACCACCACGATGGCGCGCATGCCGGTGCCGGCCATCGCCGCGTCGTCGACGATTTTCGCGATTTCGGGATTTTGCGAGGCATCCACGCGCTCGCCGTCGGGCCAGAGCGCGTCCGCCTGCGCCGGCGTGGACGCCGCCGCGCGCAGCGACGTCTGCCGCGCCTTGCCGGTGTCGCCGTCGGGAACCGAGGCGCAGCCGACACCGTCACGCTCCACCGCGACGCTCTTGCCCAGCACCCAAAGCAGGCCGGCCGAAACCAGTCCCCGCTCCTTGTCGACGGAGACTTTCATCAACCTGAGCAGCGGATGTCCGGGCGCCTGCACGTCGACGGCCAGGACCTGGTTGGCGTCACGCCCGGCGATGAACACATTCGAGCAGACGATCTTGGCCGAATAGCCCGAGCCGACCCGGATCAGTTCCGGCGGCGCGAAATAGAGCCAGGCGAAGAGCGCTGCCACCGCCAGGATCACGAGGCCAAGCAGCCATTTGAAGAACTTCGCGACAACCCGCATCTTTTCCGCCCTTTGGATTCGCCGGCACGATTTATGTCATCGATTTGCCGCCATTGCTTCCGCAAAATCATCGGTGTCGGCGAGCGTCGTCAATGGATTGTCAACCATGTTCGGCGATCTACTTTGTCCATGTCGCCCAAAAGTGCGCAGCGGTTTTGGGACAACGACTTGGACAGACAAATGAGACTAGGACGGTCCTGTGGGGCGATCGTCCGGAGGGGGCCTGCGTAAGCGACCGCCATCGGTAAAGGACCCATCAGCGGCCGGCTGAACCCGGCTGGGGGAATATCATGCGCCGGCTTGCGGCCATTCTGATGCTGACGCTGCTGGGCGCCTGCTCGACGGTGGACGATCTTTCGCCGCTGTCGCCGTCCGCGCCGACGGTCGCCGTGCGCGCGCCCAAATTCGAGGATTCCAAGCCGCATGAATGGGACAGCGGCGCGCCGTGGAACTACGCCATCCACGGCACGGATGTCTCCAAATACCAGACCTCGGTCGACTGGCCGGCGGCCAGGGCCAGCGGCATCTCCTTCGCCTTCATCAAGGCGACGGAAGGCGGCGATCGCTTCGACGACTATTTCAACGAGCACTGGACGCGCACCCGGGCCGCCGGAATTCCGCGCGCGGCCTACCATTTTTTCTATTTCTGCACGCCGGCCGAGACCCAGGCGCGCTGGTTCATCGCCAATGTTCCGAGAGACCCGTCGGCGATGCCGCCGGTGCTCGACATGGAGTGGAATCCGAAATCGCCGACCTGCAGGCTGCGGCCGGACCCGGCGACGGTGCGCGCCGAGATGACCACCTTCCTCGAAATCGTGGGGCGCCATTACGGCAAGAAGCCGATCATCTACACCTCGATCGACTTCTTCGACGACAATCAGCTGGCGACCTTCCGCGGCTATCCCTACTGGCTGCGCTCGGTCGCCGGCCACCCGCGCGAGAAATACGGCAGCCACCCCTTCACCTTCTGGCAGTACACCGGAACCGGCATCGTGCCCGGCATGACCGGCAAATCCGACATCAACGTCTTCAACGGCTCGGAAGCCGCCTGGAAGAAGTGGCTGCGGCAGAACACCCGTTGACATCCGATCTCCCGCCTGCTTTTCGACACGGCGGGCGGCGAAACATGCAACCGCTGGTAATCTGGAGCGGCGCACTCGTGCGAGTGCCTGGCGTCTCCTGAGCTTTGAAATCCTCGCATGCACCTGTCCGATCCCGGTCCGGGGTCACGATGGGGCCATGCGCCGGTCTCGAAAGGGAAGCGATGCGATTGCGCGTTGAAATCCTGGCGGCGCTGTTTGTCGGCGCGCTTGCACTGCCCGCCATGGCGCAGGAATGCGGCGGCGACTTCGACGCTTGGAAACAGGGCGTGGCGACCGAAGCCAAGGCGGCCGGCGTCGGCGCCGAAGGGCTCGACGCGCTGGAAGACGCCACCATCGATGAGCGGGCACTGGCGCGCGACCGTGCCCAGGGCGTCTTCACCCAGACTTTCACCGAATTCTCCAACCGCATGATCTCGGCCTATCGCCTGAAACAGGGCGCGGCCAATCTGAAGAAATATGCCGACGTCTTCGCCCGCGCCGACAAGGAATTCGGTGTCCAGCCGGCCGTCATCACCGCTTTCTGGGGGCTGGAGACCGATTTCGGCGCCGTGCAGGGCGACTTCCATACGCTGGATGCGCTGGTCACGCTTTCGCATGATTGCCGCCGGCCTCAGCTCTTCCGGCAGCAATTGGTGCCGCTGCTGACGCTTATCGACCGTGGCGTGCTGCCGGCCGACGTCAAAGGCGCCTGGGCCGGCGAGATCGGCCAGACCCAGATCCTGCCGACCGACTATCTGTCGCACGGTGTCGACGGCGACGGCGATGGCAAGGTCGACCTCAGGAACAGCGTGCCGGATGTCATCATGACGACGGCCAGCAAGATCCAGTCGCGCGGCTGGAAGCGCGACCAGCCATGGGTCCAGGAAGTGCGCGTCCCCGACGAAATGCCGTGGGACCAGACCGGCCGCACCAACAAGCTGCCGCTGTCGCAGTGGGCTCAGTGGGGGGTGACCGAGCCCAACGGCAACCCGCTCATCGACAATGGTCTGAAAGCCGGCCTGGCGCTGCCGATGGGCCGCAAAGGTCCCGCCTTCCTGACCTACGACAATTTCGACGTCTATCTGGAATGGAACCAGTCCTTCACTTATGCGCTGACCGCCGCCGTCATGGCGACGCGGTTTGCCGGCGCGCCGCAATTCGACCCGCGCACGCCCGAGCAGGGCCTCAACGGCGACCAGATGAAGGCGCTGCAGACCAAGCTCGAAGCCAAGGGTTACGACGTCGGCACGGTGGACGGTATCCTTGGCACCAACACGCGCGAAGCGATCCGCAAGGAGCAGATGCGGCTTGGCATGGCCGTGGACGGCTGGCCGACGCCGGAGCTGTTGGCCAAGCTATAGATTCTTCGGAGGCGGTGAATGAGCCGTTTCGACTCAAAGAGCAGCTACAATCCGCTTACTGCATCTCCAAAGCCGTGGGCAGAGATCGAGGGCTTTTATGCCTCACTCACACAAACGGCGTTCGATCAGCAGTCAATGGTAGAGTTGGTTCGGCACATACGTTCCGCATATGCGGAAGGCAGATTCCATGCCCTCACCTCGATGCACACGCTGGTTGTTAGCGTGAACAATCCCATCGAACTCAATCGCGAAAATCTTCGAGTGGATTACCACTTCGACTCTCGGGAATGGGCTTTCGGCTATTTTTCGAAGCCGTTCAAACCAGCCGAATTTTTCAGGCGCTACCATAAGCCGTTGGGAATCGAAAAGTTCGATAGTTTCGTAACAATGATCGGCTGGTAGGCCCTTATCGTCTCGACCGCACGAAATCAATGAAGGCGCGCAACGCCGGCGGCACATGCCGCCGGCTTGGATGATAAAGATAAAAACCCGGAAAGCTGGGCGACCAGGCTTCGAGAAACCGGACCAGCCTGCCCTTTTCGATCCATGGCTGGACCTGATAGTCAATCATGTAGGCCACCCCTGCCCCATCCAGCGCCGCGTTGAGCATCAGATCCGTATCGTTGACGGTCAGACTTCCCTTGACTGCGATTTCCAACGATCGCTTGCCGCGCGAAAACTCCCATCGGTAGATGCTGCCGCTGCCGGGCCATTGGAAGTTGATGCAGCGGTGCTGGTATAGGTCCTGTGGGCGACGGGGGACTGCCCGGCCTTCCAGATAGGCCGGAGCGGCCACCGCTGCCATTTGCAGATCGTCACTCAGCTTCACCGCCACCATGTCTTTTTCCAGCCGCTCGCCGAGGCGGATACCGGCGTCGAAACGCCCCTCGACGATGTCGGTCAGCATGTCGTCGACGATGACAGTCAGGGCAAGGTCAGGATAGGCGCGCTGGAAATCGCCGAGGACTGGCGCGATGAACCGCATTGCGGCAACGCGCGGAACATTGATGCGCAACGAACCGGCTGGCCTGTCCCGCGCGGCCTGAACCTCGGCGACAGCGTCCTCCAGCTCTCCGAAGGCAACGCCAAGGCGCTTAAACAGTGTCTCGCCAGCCACGGTTGGCGAGACACTGCGTGTCGTGCGATTGAGCAGCCTCACGCCGACACGCGCCTCCAATTGTCGGATCGTCTGGCTTAGCGCCGGCGGCGACACCCGCAGCCGCGCCGCCGCGCGAACGAAACTGCCTTCTTCCACGATTGCCGCGAAAGCCTTGAGCTCGGTGAATTCGGGTCCGCGCATTATGTATTCCTGGATTAACAAGTTAGTCAGATAATAGGCGATTATGCGATCAATTGCAGATCACTATCTCTCAACCGGCCGCCACATCGGCGACCCGCGAAGTGTTGAAGGAAATCGATCATGCCTCAATCGCTGCAAGGCAAAACCGCAATCGTCACCGGCAGCTCGCGCGGCATCGGCCGCGCAATAGCCGAAGGGCTTGCGGCCAATGGCGCGGCCGTCGTCGTCAACTATGTCGGCAACAGAAATGCCGCTGACGAAGTCGTCGCCGCCGTCGCCGGCAAGGGCGGCAAGGCAGTCGCCGTTCAAGCCGATGTTTCCGTTCCGGGCGATGTCCGACGCTTGTTCGACGAAGCGGAGGCCAAGCTCGGCGCGATCGACATTGTCGTGGCCAATGTCGGCGTCGCGGTCATCAAGCCGCTCGTCGAGGCAACCGAGGCCGACTTCGACCTCGTTTTCGGCACCAATGCCAAAGGGACTTTCTTCACGCTTCAGGAGGCGGCCAGACGTGTCCGCGACGGCGGCCGCATCATCGCCGTCTCGACTGGCGGCACCAAGATGTTCTTCACCCAGACGGCGCTTTATCTCGGCAGCAAGGGCGCTGTCGAACAGTTCGTTCGCGTGCTCTCGCGCGAGCTGGGACCGCGCGGGGTCACCGTGAACGCGCTGTCGCCAGGCTTTACCGATACCGATCTGTTGCCCGAACGCGATCGCGCCGTGGCAGCCGGCATGTCGCCGTTCGGCCGGATCGGTGCCCCGCGTGACGTTGCCGATGTCGCTGTCTTCCTGGCCAGCGATGAAGCGCGCTGGCTGACCGGGGAGAACATTCAGGCCGGCGGCGGGGTGGCGTGAGGATAGGCGGTAGGCAGTAGGCAGTAGGCAGTAGGCAGTAGGCAGTAGGCAGTAGGCAGTAGGCAGTAGGCAGTAGGCAGTAGAAAAATACCAAGGCGATACTCAAAGGGATAGGGATAATGTCTAATCCCTACTCCCTACTCCCTACTGCCTAATCCCTACTTCCTAATCCGCCATCGTCTCCAGGCTGGCAAAGCCCTGCGGCGCGTCGCCTTCGTCGAACGGCGTCGTCACCTCGACGAAGGTATCGGGGAAGAAGCCGTTGAAGCGGGTTCTGAGCGACAGCGAGTAGGCGCCGATATGGCCGATCTCGATCCAGTCGCCGGTGTCGACCGTTTCGGGCAGCCAGAACGGCCTGGACAGGATGTCGACGGAATCGCAGGTCGCGCCGCAGACCTTGAACGGCACGATGTTTTTTTCCGCGCCGTTGCGCGTGCGGATCGCGGGATCCGGAATGAAGCGCGCCGGCAGCGTGATCTTGCCGGTCCACGAATCCGACAGCGACGCCCAGATGCCGTCATTGATGTAGAGCCGCTTGCCCTTGCGCAAGAGCACGCGCACGATCAGGGACAGGCAGCGCGCCACGATCACGCGGCCGGGCTCCGCGACCAGCGGCATCTGGTCGAACTGATACTCTTTCAGGTCTCCGGCGAGCCGCGACATCAGCTGGCCGAGCGACGGCATCTCGATGTGCTTGCGGTTGGGATCATGGCCATACTCGGCCGGAAACCCGCCGCCGACATCGAGCCCGGCAATGTCGAAGGTCAGGCGGTTGCGCACCCAGTCGGCCGAGGCGAGCGCCCGCTCATAGGTGTCGGGATCCTCGATCTGGCTGCCGACATGGAAGCAGAGCCCAACCTTGTAGCCCGTGCGATTGAGGCGTTCCGCAAGCTCGACCGCATTGGCCGGCCCGGCACCGAACTTCTTCGACAATTCGTAGGCTGCATGGCCCTTGGTCTGAATGCGCACGAAGACGGTGATGGCGCCGGGGTCGATATCGAGCGCCCGCACCACGCGCGTCAGCTTGGTGATCTCGTCCTCATGGTCGAGCGAGATCACGCGGATACCGTATTTCTCCAGCGCAAGCTTGATGTCCGACTGCGCCTTGACCGGATGCATGTAGAGCATCTCGGCATCCGCCGAGACCGCGCGCACGGCGGCGAACTCACCTGGCGAAGCGACATCGAAGGTGCCGACGCCCGCTTCCACCAATGTCCTCAGCACGATCTGCTCGCCATTGGTTTTCACCGCATAAGCGGTCTTGCCGGGAAACATGCCCATGAACTGCAAGGCGTCCGCCTTCAGCACCTGCGGGCGAAAGCAGTAGACCGGATCGTCCGGACGAAGCGCCAGTGCCGCCTCGCGGGCATTTTCGAATCGCTGCATGGACGAATCCTCAAGTCTGGAGCGCGCACAATTAATCCTAGCTAGCCGCCAAAGAAAACAGTTCTGTGTCTGGCTATCGCGCGCGCCCGGCGCAAATCTCTGCCGACGCTAAACCAGCGGTCAGGTTTCGGGTGGCCCTTGCCGTCAAACCCGATATCGGTTGGTGAGGTGTTGACGGGCCGGGATTGCGGTCGGCCCCGGGAGGAACAGGATATGTCCACCATAGCCGGCGCCGCGCCGACGCGCGGACCGATGACGCTCAAGGATTGGGCGCAGCTTCTCTTGCTCGGCGCGATCTGGGGCGGTTCGTTCTTCTTTGCCCGCATTGCCGTGTCCGAAATCCATCCGCTGGCGCTGGTGCTGTTTCGTGTCGCCATCGCCGCGGCAGCGCTTCAGCTTTATCTGGCGATCCGCGGCCCGTCCTTCCGCCTCGCCTTCCCGCATGCCGGCCTGTTCTTCCTGCTTGCGCTCACCAACAACGTCGTCCCCTTCTCGCTGATCTTCGCCGGCCAGACTGAGCTCGGCGCCGGCGTCGCCTCGGTGCTCAACGCGACCACGCCGTTCTGGACATTGATCCTGGCCAATGCGCTCACCACCGACGAGAAGCTGTCCTGGAACAAGCTGGCCGGCATCGCGCTCGGCTTCGCAGGCACCGCGGTCATGATCGGCCCGGGCCTTATTGCCGGGCTGGGCGGGCCGGTCTGGGCCAAGTTCGCGCTGATCGGCGCTTCGCTCTCCTACGCCGTCGCCCTGATGATCGCCCGCCGCTTCAAGGGCGTGCCTTCCCCGGTCATCGCAACGGGACAGCTGACGGCCTCAACCATCATCATGATCCCGGTGGTGCTGATCGCCTACGGCCCGGCCGGGCTGCTTGCCGCCTCGCCGTCGGTCTGGGCGGCGGTGCTGGCGCTGGCGCTGCTTTCCACCGCCTTCGCCTACATCCTCTATTTCAACCTCGTCGCCTCGGCGGGCGCCACCAATGCCTCGCTGGTCACGCTGGTCGTCCCGGTCAGCGCGGTGCTGCTCGGTTTCCTGTTCCTTGGCGAACGGCTGGCGCTGTTCGAAATCGGTGGCATGACGCTGATCGGACTCGGCCTCATCACCATCGACGGGCGGCTGTTCGGCCGATGGTAGCGGTGTCATGCCACACCGCCGCCACAATTTATTCACAACCGCTGAGCCGGCTTTTGCCGAAGAGTTTCAACGGCTAACGGCAAATCCCAAGTCGCAAATTCCACAATCATGTCGCATTGCAGCACGTTTTCCGCTTGCCTGTGGCACAAATGACCCTAGACTCCTGCCCATAGCTCTGAAGAGGAGGCTATGACATGGGACTGACGAGGCCAATCAACGCTTTGATGATTTGTGCCGCATTCGCATTCATCGGTGCCCTTATCATAGGCGTTCTTCCCTGACCCGCCAAAGCCGGGAAGACTAAGCACCGAAGATAGTCCAACAGTTCGAAAAGGCCGGGTTCCACCCGGCCTTTTCCATTAAAGGCTCACTTCCCTCGCAGCCTGCTTCACGCCGCGGCCGAACCGGCCGCTTCCGCCTCATGCGAGCGGATGCCGATCATATGGCAGACGGCGAAGACGAGATCGGCGCGGTTCATCGTGTAGAAATGGAAGTCGCCGACGCCGCGCTCGACGAGGTCGAGCACCTGCTCCGCCGCAACGGCCGAGGCGACCAGCGCGTGCGTCTGCGGATCGTTCTCCAGCCCCTCGAAGCGCTCAGCGAGCCACGCCGGCACCAGCGCCCCGCAGCGCGACGAGAAATTCGCGACCTGGGTGAAATTATGCACCGGCAGGATGCCCGGCACGATCGGGATATAGATGCCGGCGCGGCGCGCCCGCTCGACATAGCGCTCGTAAAGATCGTTGTCGAAGAAGAACTGGGTGATCGCCCGCGTCGCGCCATTGTCGACCTTGCGCTTCAGCATGTCGATGTCGGTGGCGAAATCCGGGCTTTCCGGATGCTTTTCCGGGTAGGCCGAAACCGAGATATCGAAATCGCCGGCGCTCTTCAGCGCCCCGACCAGCTCGGCGCCATTGGCGTAACCGTCCGGATGCGGGCGATAAGCGGTTCCGACGCCGGCCGCCGGATCTCCGCGCAGCGCCACGAAACGGGTGACGCCGAAGTCGACGAATTCCCGGATGACGGCATCGACCTGGTCACGCGCCGCGTCGACGCAGGTCATATGCGCCGCCGGCGTCAGCGTCGTCTCGTTGAGGATGCGCTTGACCGTGCGCGCCGTGCGCTCGCGGGTCGAGCCGCCGGCCCCATAGGTCACCGAGACGAATTTCGGCTTGAGCGGCTCCAGCCGGGTGACCGTGTCCCACAGCCTTGCTTCCATCTCATCATTCTTCGGCGGGAAGAATTCGAACGAGACCCTGACCTTGTCGCCGATGTCAGGGCGGCGGGAAAAGCGGAACTGGTTCATCAGGCTGTTTCCCTCACTGGCAAGGAATCGTTGGACGGATCGGCGATCAGCAGGCGGCGGTCACGGCCGAGCCAGAGCTTGACGGTGAGCCTGGCCTCGTTGCCGCCGCGCGGCTCGAATTCCTGGCTGTCCTCGAGGTCGAGCCCGGCCTCCGCGAACCATTCCGAAATCTGGCGGTCGGAGAAGCCCAGCCGCATATGCGCATGCTGGTCGCGCAGGAACTCGAGCGAATGCGGCGCGAAGTCGACGACGATCAGCCGGCCCGACGGGCGCAGCAGCCGCGCCGCCTCGGCGATGGCGCGGGCCGGATCGTCGAGATAGTGCAGCACCTGGTGGATGGTGACGAGGTCGAAGGCGTTGCGCTCGACCGGCGGCGAGAAGATGTCGCCCTGGCGCACCTGCGCATTGGCGACGCCGGCCTTGTCAAGATTGGCGCGCGCCACCGTTAGCATCTCGCGCGACATGTCGATGCCGACGCCGCGCCGGTAAAGTGGGGCGAAGATTTCGAGCAGCCTGCCCGTGCCGGTGCCGAGGTCGAGCATCGACTGGAACGGCCGCTTGCCGACAAGCTTGATGAGTGCGGCTTCCACTGCGCGATCCGGCACATGCAGCGAGCGGATGTGATCCCAGCTCGCGGCGTTCTCGGAGAAATATTCGGCGGCCCGGTCCTGCCGCTTGCGCTTCACCGCCGCCAGCCGCTCGAGATCGCGCACCACCTGCGGATCGGTCTCGCTGATGCCGGAGACCAGACGCTGCACGAAGTCGCGCGAATTGTCCGTATCGGTCAGCCTGAAAAAGGCCCAGGATCCTTCCTGATAGCGGCCGATCAGCCCGGCATCGAGCAGCAGCTTCAAATGGCGCGAGACGCGCGGCTGCGATTGCCCCAGGATCTCGGTGAGGTCGGAGACGGTAAGATCGCCACGCGACAACAGCACCAGGATGCGCAGCCGGCTGGATTCGGCCGCCGCCTTCAATGTATCTACCATTGTGTCGAGCGAGACATGCATGAGCGGGTTCTCGTTGAAAGATATAAAGATATGTTTATGTCGATTTTGAAACTCTGGCAAGCACCTATGTCGCTTCCGGACAAGAAAATGGCGCAGCCGTGATCCGCGCCTGGCGGGCCGCTCCTCCGGAGGATGAATAGGATGTTTGAGACGCGCGAAGGCGAAACTCTTCTTGAAGTTGATCCTGGGCAAATCCGGCCGGACGGCCATGTCGTCTTTATCGGCCGCATTGCCTCACCTTGGGCGAGCCGCGAGGATTGCCCCAAAAACATGCGCGCCGCCCGCGAATCCGGACGGGCCGCGACCGTTCTGATCGACGAGCCCTATCGCCCTGGGCTGCGCAACCTCGACCGCGCCAGTCACGTCGTCATCCTGTCCTGGCTGCAGCACGCGCCGCGCAATCTGATCGTGCAGAAACCGCGCCATGCGGCTGAACCGAAAGGCGTTTTCTCGCTGCGCTCCCCTGCCCGGCCGAACCCCGTCGGCCTTCATGTGGCGAAGCTCGTCGCGCTCGACATAGCGGCCGGCCGGATTGGGATCGACGCCATCGATGTGCTCGACGGCACGCCGGTCATCGACATCAAACCTTATTACGCTTCGACCGACGCCTTTCCCGAAGCGACGATCGCCGGACGCGACGAGAAATGAGCGCCCCCACTGGCCGCCGCCGCGCCATCGCCAAGGCGCTGACCGCGCTCTTGCCGCTCGCACCCTATGCCGACATGGAAAAGATCCGCGCCGATGCGGGTTCGGTGCACATGAAGACCTTGCCGCCGACGATCGCGGTGTGGCTGGCGACCATCGCCCATATCCGCCACGCCCATACCGATTACGAAAAGCTGCTCGCCGAAGGCTACGATCGGGATTCGGCGCGTTTCTTCGTCATCGAGCAGACCAATGTGGTGCTCACCCGCTGGCGCGCGACGCGGCTGCTGGAGGACGACGACGAGAACGAATGAGGCCAAGCAGCGCTGCCTGCCTGGCTCTACTGTATCCGCAACCGGACGCTAGCCTGCCTCGTCGGAACAGAGAGGACGAATGAAATGAGCCAGGCCGCCGCCACGCCAGCCAAGCCGTTGCCCTTTCTCTCCGAACGCCATCTCGACCCGCATGCCTATCCCGACGGCGTCGCCTTCCTCGACGGGCAATATCTGCCGATGTCGCAAGCCAAGGTCTCGGTGCTGGACTGGGGCTTTCTGCATTCCGACGCCACCTACGACACCGTCCATGTCTGGGACGGCCGCTTCTTCCGCCTCGACCTGCATCTCGACCGCTTCTTCGGCGGGTTGGAGAAACTGCGCATGACGATCCCGTTCGATCGCGACGGCGTTGCCGAGATCCTCCACAATTGCGTTGCACTCTCCGGCCATCGCGCGGCGTACGTCGAGATGCTGTGCACGCGCGGTGCCTCGCCGACCTTCAGCCGCGATCCGCGCCAGGCGATCAACCGGTTCATGGCTTTCGCCGTCCCCTTCGGCTCGGTCGCCAATGCCGAGCAACTGCGCAGCGGCCTGCATGTCGCGATCAGCGACAAGGTGCGCATCCCGCCAGCCTCGATCGATCCTTCGATCAAGAACTACCACTGGCTCGATCTCGTCCGTGGCCTCTACGACGCCTATGACCGTGGTGCCGACACCGCGCTGATCCTCGACTTCAACGGCAATGTCGCCGAAGGCCCGGGCTTCAACGTCTTCTGCGTCAAGGACGGCAAGCTGTCGACACCGGCCGTCGGCGTGCTGCCCGGCATCACGCGCCGCACCGTGTTTGACCTGAGCGCCGAGGCCGGCCTTTCGGCTTTGGCCGCCGATGTCAGCGTCGCCGCGCTCAAGACGGCTGACGAGGTATTCATCACCTCGACCGCCGGCGGCGTCATGCCGGTCACGACGATCGACGGCGCGCCTGTCGCCGACGGCAAGGTCGGTCCGATCACCGAGCGCCTGATGGGGCTCTATTGGAAAAGGCATGAGGATCCGGCCTGGTCGAGCGCGGTGCGCTATCCCTGACGCCAAATAAATCCGGCGGCGCCTCTGGAAAAACGCTCAGGGCGCCGTACATGCAGCAAGCGGAGTATCCTCCGCTTATATCCGGAATACATCGCCCCCAGAGCAATTCAAGGAAAATCAGGCAGCGATTTTCCGCCCGGAATTGCGTAAAAACAAAGAGTTGGAGCAGTTCAGCGTTTCTATGGAACGCTGCTCCGACAGCAAGGATCACAGATCATGACTGATAAGGTTTGGTTCATCACCGGATCATCGAAGGGCTTTGGCCGCGTCTGGGTCGAGGCCGCGCTCGCCCGCGGCGATCGCGTCGCCGCCACCGCCCGCGATGCGGGCACGCTCGCCGATCTCGTCGAAAAATACGGCGACAATATCGCCGCCATCAAGCTCGACGTCACCGACAAGCAAGCGGTCGATGCCGCGATCGCCGCGGCGCACAAGCGCTTCGGGCGGCTCGACGTCGTCATCAACAATGCCGGCTACGGCCATTTCGGCGCCATCGAGGAAGTCACCGAGCAGGAGGCACGCGACCAGATCGAGACCAACGTCTTCGGCGCGCTCTGGGTGACGCAGGCGGCGCTTCCCATCATGCGCGCGCAGCGCTCCGGCCACATCATCCAGATCTCGTCGATCGGCGGCGTCAACGCCTTTGCCTCCATCGGCCTCTACCACGCCTCGAAATGGGCGCTGGAAGCCTTCAGCCAGTCGCTCAGCCTCGAGGTCGCGCAGTTCGGTATCCACGTCACGCTGGTCGAGCCCGGCGGTTTCTCGACGGACTGGGCCGGACCGTCGGCCAAGGTCTCCAAGCCGTTGGACGTCTATGAACCGGTCCGCGCGGCCATGGCCGAGCGCCGCAGCCGTTCCGTCGCCGGCGATCCGGAAGCAACCGGCCCTGCGATGCTGGCGATCGTCGACGCCGCCCAGCCGCCGCTGAGGGTCTTCTTCGGAGATGGCGGCCTGCCGATGATCAGGCAGGAATACGCCAACCGCATCGCCACTTGGGAAAAGTGGGACCATGTCTCGGTAATGGCGCAGGGCGCCAACAAGAACCGTAAGGCAGCCTGATCCAAAACACTCTGCCATGTCGCCCTGCGCGGCATGGCCCTTCAGTCAGCGATAAACCCACTGCTCCGGCACCCGCACGGAAATCTCTTCGCCGGCCCGAATGACGCCCGGCTTTTCGACCCAGGCGACCAGGCCGCGCAGGCGCTTCGCCTCCTTAGGAAAAAGCAATGCGGTTGCCTCTTGATCCGCGGCGCCGACATGCTCCGCGATCGACTGTCCGGCAAAGCGGCACGGCTTGTTCTGGCCGTCGACCTTGAGCGTCACGCCGCCCTTGAAGAACATCAGCGATCCGGCCGGTAGCATCGACAGATGCGGCACGCCCTCGACCACGAGATTGGCGCCGATCCACTCGGGCTTGATCTCCTCGAGGCCCATGCGTTGGGCGACGATGGCAAGCTCATCCGCGGCGACAAGCGACAATTGCCGCTCGTTGCGCATCTCGGTGCCGCGCGGATACCAAGGCTCGCGCCCGCCGGAACGCCGCGTCGTCCCGCCGTGGAAGTCGCCGGCGATGCCGTCGAAGCCGAGCCGCAGTTCATCGACCGCCCGCGTCTCGAAATGATCGTGCGGCGCGGCATAGAGCGCCGCCGCCGTTGCCGTCAGCTTGCGGCCCGGCACGATGTCGGCGACAGATTCAGCGGTGGGAAACAGTTCCAGCATCGGTCTCATCCAGTGGGTCGAACCGCCTTTTGCACTTCGACTGCCGATGCGGCAAGAGCGGTCTCGGCCATGGCGCGCAGATCATCGGCCGAAGCGCCGTCACGAGCCTGGATCGACATTCCGTTCATGACGCCGGCCAGGTATTTGGCCAGCCGCTCGACTGGCAGGCCCGTCGGCAACTCGCCGGCTTGACGCGCCTTGTCCAGCCGCTCCGCAATCGCCGCTTCGGTCATCCGGCGATAGGCCCTGAGTTCATCCGCTATACCTTGTGCTTGCGGTGACGTCGCCAACGCGCCGCTGATGAACAGACAACCGCCGGGCTTATTCGGCCGCGTATAGGCTTGTGCCGCCCCCATCAGCAGCAACCGGATCGCCTCCTCGGCCGTGACCGGTGCGCCGAGCGCATCCAGCGCAAAGCCGATCTCCCTCTCGTGGTAGCGCTTCAACGCCTGGCGGAACAGCGTCTCCTTGTCGGTGAAGGCGTTGTAGATCTGCGGCGGCGTCAGGCCCATGGCCTGGCGCAGCATGGCAAGCGAGGTCGCTTCATAGCCGTGTTCCCAGAACAGCAGCATCGCCGCGTCGAGCGCGGCTTCCGGATCAAACGCTCGCGGCCTGCCGCCGCGTGGCTTCTCAGAGTTTTCCATAATGATCGATACGAAACCTGTTGACTCGTCGCTTTTGAGTAACGTAACAATCAATACGTAACCTGACAAGCGGAGCCATCCGCAGCACGAAGGAGAACAAACATGCCGATCACCGTGACCGCCCCCGCGGGCGTGCTGACCGCAGCCGGCGAGCGTGAAATCCTGCCTCGCCTCAGCGCCGCCCTCATCGAAGCCTCTGGCGCCACCGGGAATTCATTCTTCACCGCGATTGTCGGCGGAACGGTTCATATCCTGCCCCTTGATCGCATCTATGCGGGCGGCGCCAACCGGCCCGTCGTCATGGTGGAATTGAAGCTGCCGAATATCGGCCTTGCGACCAACGAGGCGCGCGAGGCCTTCATCACGGCGGCCACCACGATCGTCGCCGAATATTGCGTGCCCGGCCACAAGCCCGAGAACACCTGGATCAACATCCTCAACGCGCCCGACGGCGGTTGGGGCATCGGCGGCCGGCAATATTCGGGCGAGGCGCTTGTCGCGGCGGCGATGGCCGCCGCGTGACGGCGCCGGTCTGATCACGACATTCTTACCGGCTTCGACTTTCTTTCGTCTGCCGCGCCGTCTTAAACGCATGGCAGACGAAAGGTTCGATCATGCAGGTTGGACAAGCTGTCGCCGCCCTCTGGCTGTTCTGGCTGGTATCCTGGCTTCTTGCCGCGTCCTGGGCCGATCCGGCGCAAAAGCGAGCGGACTTCAAGTCAGAGGCACGCTATCGAGTCTTTTGGGTAGCCGGCACCGCGCTGCTGTTCGTGCCGGCGCACGGCTATGCCGGCCGGCTGCGGCTCTGGATGCCGACGCTCACCGAGGCCTGGATCTGCGTTGCCCTGATCGCGATCGGCATTGCCTTCGCCTGGTGGGCGCGGCTGCATCTCGGCCGCTTGTGGTCGGCCAATGTCACCGCCAAGGCCGATCATCGCATCGTCGACACCGGCCCCTATGGCCTGGTCCGCCACCCGATCTATACCGGTCTGATGCTGTCGATCCTCGCCACCATGGCCGTCAAGGGCACGGTCTGGGGCATCGCCGGCGCTGCCCTGCTGCTCGTCGGCGTCGTCGTCAAGGCGAAGCTGGAAGAGCGCTTCCTGCGCGGCGAGCTCGGCCCGGCCTATGACGACTACGCAAGGCGCGTGCCGATGCTGGTGCCCTTCGCGCCGGCTTAAAGGATGCGTTGAAGTTCAGAGCATGCGCAGCAGCGCACCGCCAATCGAATAGCCGGCGCCGAAGGCGCAGATCAGCCCGAAATCGCCGGCCTTCATGTCGGCATGGTTTTCCGACAGCGCCACGATCGCGCCGGCGCCGGCAGTGTTGCCGAGCCGCTCCAGCACCATCGGCGCGCGGTCGTGATCGACATCGTGGCCGAAGGACAGTTTCAGGATCATCGCATTCATGCGCGCATTGGCCTGATGCAGCCAGAAGCGGCGGATGCCCTGCGGCGTCAGCCCGTGCTCGGCCAGGAACTCGACGATGAACTTCTGGCCGGCGACGGTGACTTCCTTGAACACCTTGTTGCCGACCTGCTTGATGAGGTTGCCTTCCAGGTTGATCATGTAGGGATCGTCCTGGGCAGTGCGCGTGTGATAGCCGAGATTGGTGCGGATGTTGTTGGACATCTGCGTCCAGGTGCGCGTGTCGAGCACCTCGAAGCGCCCCGGCCGCTTCTCGCCCTGCGCCAGCCCCTCGACGACCATGGCGACCGAGGCGTCGCCGAAGATGAAATGCGTCTGCCGGTCGCGGAAGTTGAGATGGCCGGTGATGATCTCAGGCGTCGACACCAGGATGCGCTTGTGCGCCCCCGACCTGACCAGGTTCACGGCGACATGCAGCGCGGCCGCCGCCGAAGAGCAGCCCAGCCCCATGTCGAAACCGGCGCCTTTTGTGCCGAGCGCCTCCTGCATCTCGATGGCGATGGCCGGATAGGGCCGCTGATGATGCGAGGCCGAGCAGATGACCAGATCGATGTCCGACCCGTCGACGCCTGCATGGGCGAGCGCCTTCCTGGCCGAGGCGATGCCGAACTCCGCCTCCAGCGACAGCGCGTCGTCCGCCCGCGCCGGAATGCGTGGCGTCATGCGGGTCGGGTCGAGAATGCCTTCGCGCTCGATGACATGGCGGCTCTTCACGCCCGAGGCATGCACGATGAAGTCGCTATCCGATTTCTGCAGCGGCGTTTCGCCGGTGGCGGCGCGGCGCGCATTCTCGGTGTCGACCCAGCTGTTGAAGGAGGCGACCAGCTCTTCATTGGTGATGACGGGTTTAGGGATTTCGGCGCCGATGCCGCTGATGATGACGCGGTGCATGTCCAATCCGTCTAGAGCAATTCCAGGAAAAGTGGGAACCGGTTTTCCGTCCGGAATTGCGTTGAAACCAATGGCCCGGGCGTAACGGGCTCTGATGTGGGCGCGGAAATGGCCCGGCGCAACCCTTGTCGCATTTGGCCGGTTTATGCCAGCTTAAACTAGGGACCCCACAAATCCGTGAGGGCGTTCACCAGGCGCAGACTTTGGTGTTGGTTTGCGGATTGTTCCAGCAGGCGCCGTCGTCGCGGCTGCGCACGAATTGCCCGGGCAGCGATCGGTTGCGGCTGCCGAACCTGGCATAGCCGAAGGCAAAGCCAGGCTGGTCGATTTCAAGCGTGATGGTGGGATAACCGGGCGCCGAGACGCGAAAACTGCCCTCGCCGTCCAATGCCTTGTAGTTGCAAGGATAGTAGCCATCATCGGTGGTGAAGCAGCGTGCCGGCTTGGCTTCGGCTGCTGCGAAAAAAGAAATCACTGCAGCCATGCACAGGCTGCTTGCGAGCGCGATTTTGCCCCGTGTCATCCCTCACCCCCTGCCCTATGGCCCCTCTGCGGGATAGCCGACTATGGTCCAGATGGATGAAATGCGCATGACGGCGCGAAGGGGTCAAGCGCCCCGGAAGCAGGGAAACCTAGGCGCGCTTGGCGACAATGAAGATGCGGGGGAAGCGCAACAGCACCTTGCCGTTCGCCGTCTTCGGATAGGCCTTGGCGATCCTGGCGGTGTAGCTGTCGAGAAACACCCTCTTCTCATCCGCATCGAGCGGATCGAGGAACGGCTTCAGGCCAGTCGACTTGACCCATTCGACAATCGCTTCGGCGTCGGCCAGCGGATGGTTGTAGGCGGTGTGCCAGATATCCAGCCGGTCGGCGAGCGGTGACAACAGATCGTAGTAGAACGACACCGGCGGCAGCGGCCCGCGCGCCGCGCCCTCGAGCTTGGCCGCAAACGGCACTTCCGCCGCGGTCTCGCGCATCAGTTGATGCGAGGGCTCGCCGAGATTGTCGGGCATCTGCACGGCCAGCGCGCCGCCCGGCGCCAAGAGTCCCATCAGCCGCTGGAACACCGCCGGATGTTCCGGCAGCCACTGGAAGACGGCGTTGGCGAAGATAACGTCGACCGGCTGCTCCGGCTGCCATTTGGCGGCGTCGGCCAACTCGAAATTGACGTTCGGCAGCCGCGCCCTCGCCTTTTCGATCATATCGGGCGAGGTGTCGAAGCCGCTGACCTGCGCATCCGGCCAGCGCTCGACGAGAAGCTCGGTCGAGTTGCCTGGGCCGCAGCCGATATCGACGACGCGGCGCGGAAAATCGACCGGCACTTGCGCCACGAGATCGCGCGCCGGCCGCGTGCGCTCATCCTCGAACTTCAGATATTGGGCGGCGGACCAGTCAGCCATTGGGAACCTCCTCCTGTTCGCCGCCCTTTGGACTGATGTTACCGCGTCAGCCGCTTGTGCGTCATGCGGTGCGGGGCGGCCGCTTCGGCGCCCAGGCGCCGCAGCTTGTCCTTTTCATATTCCTCGAAATTGCCTTCGAACCATTCGACATGCGCGTCGCCCTCGAACGCGAGCATGTGGGTGGCCATGCGGTCGAGGAACATGCGGTCGTGGCTGATGATGACGGCGCAGCCGGCATAGGCTTCCAGCGCGTCTTCAAGTGCTGCCAGCGTTTCGGTGTCGAGGTCGTTGGTCGGTTCGTCGAGCAGCAGGACGTTGCCGCCGCCTTTGAGCATCTTGGCCAGATGCACGCGGTTGCGCTGGCCGCCTGAGAGGTTGCCGACCTTCTGCTGCTGGTCGCCGCCGCGGAAGTTGAAGGACGAGCAATAGGCGCGGCTGTTGACCTCGTGCTTGCCGAGCTTGATCACCTCGGCGCCGCCGGAGATCTCTTCCCACACCGTCTTGTTCGGATCGAGCGCGTCGCGGCTCTGGTCGACATAACCGAGCTTCACCGTCTCGCCGATGCGGATCGAGCCGGAATCCGGCTTTTCCTGGCCGGTGAAGGTCTTGAACAGCGTCGTCTTGCCGGCGCCGTTCGGCCCGATGACGCCGACGATGCCGCCCGGCGGCAGCCGGAACGACAGGTTCTCGATCAGAAGCTCGTCGCCAAAGCCCTTGTTGAGGCCTTCGACATCGATGACGACGTTGCCGAGACGCTCGCTCGCCGGGATGACGATCTGCGTGTCGGTCGGCTTGCGGTTCTGCGACTGTTCGACCAGTTCCTCATAGGCCTTGATGCGCGCCTTCGACTTGGTCTGACGCGCCTTCGGCGAGGACTGGATCCACTCGCGCTCGCGCCAGATCGACTTCTGGCGAGCATCGTCCTCGCGGCCTTCCTGGATCAGGCGCTTGGCCTTGGCGTCGAGATATTTGGTGTAGTTGCCCTCGTAGGGGATGCCGCGGCCGCGGTCGAGCTCGAGGATCCAGCCGGTGACGTTGTCGAGGAAGTAGCGGTCGTGGGTGATGATCAGCACCGAGCCCGGATAGTCGCGCAGGTGCTTTTCCAGCCACTGCGTGGTCTCGGCGTCGAGATGGTTGGTCGGTTCGTCGAGCAAGAGAAGGTCGGGCTGCTCGAGCAGGAGCCGGCACAGTGCCACGCGGCGGCGCTCGCCGCCCGAGAGGTTGGTCACTTCGGACTCCGGCGGCGGACACTGCAAGGCGTCCATCGCCATCTCGACCTGCTGTTCGAGGTCCCATAGGTTGAGACGGTCCATCTCGTCCTGGAGCTTGGCGGACTCGTCCGCCGTCTCGTCGGAATAGTTCATCATCAGCTCGTTGTAGCGCTCGATGATGGCGGTCTTCCGGGCAACGCCGTCCATGACGTTTTCACGCACGGTTTTGCTGTTGTCGAGCTGCGGCTCCTGCGCCAGGTAACCGACGGTCGCGCCCTCGGCCAGCCAGGCCTCGCCCTGGAACTCCTTGTCGAGCCCGGCCATGATGCGCAGGATCGTCGACTTACCCGAGCCGTTGGGGCCGAGAATGCCGATCTTGGCATCCGGATAGAAGGAGAGATGAACATTATCGAGCACCTTCTTGGTGCCATAGGCCTTCGACAGGCCGGACATGTGATAGATGAACTGGCGAGCCACGCGCGCTTTCCCTGGAAACTGAAGTGTCAAGGTGGATGGGGGTTGCGCGCTATGTAGGCGATGAAGCGCCGAACGGCAATCGCTTTCGGCGCGGCGGCGGCCAAACGGCGCGCATTCGCCGGTTTTATGCCCCCAACTACGTCCACGGCTTTTCATCGCTGCCGGCGATTGCGCGAAATCAGTGGTTAACCATTCGCCTGCAAAACGCTAATAGGTTGTGAAATCACGGCCAAGCCGCGGTTTCGGGAAAAGATCGGATCGACGACGTGCTGAACGGTGTCCTGCTCCTTGCCGAAGCGGTTCTGTATTTCGGCGCCATGGTCACGCTTTTCCGCTTCCGGCGCCGCATCGGGCTTGGCGTGTTCATCTGCGCGCTCGGCGTCATGCATTTCCTCGAAACCTATCTCGCCAGCGTCTTCTATGTCGCGCTTCCCTTCGGCATGGTTTCGCCGGGCTCCGCCGTTCTGTTCTCCGGCAAGCTGGTGATGATCCTCCTGCTTTACATGAAGGAAGACGCCGCGACCGTGCGCCAGCCGATCTACGGCCTGCTGCTCGGCAACGCGCTGATGATCGGCTTGGTGCTGATCCTGCGCCTGCACGCGATCGCGCCGCTTCCCAACGGCAGGCTTCCCGATATCGGCTTCATCGACGAGATGGGCTGGCTGATGGTCTGGGGCACGACGCTGCTCTTCATCGACGCCATCCTGATCATCCTGCTCTACGAGAAGCTCGGCGCCCATCTGCGCGCGAGGCCGTTCATCCGCATCCTGGCATCGGTCGCCTGCGTGCTCACCTTCGATCAGGCCGGCTTCTTCACCGCGCTGCATTTCGTTGCCGGCGCGCCGATCGCGGTCTTCTTCGGCGGCTGGTTCGCCAAGATGGGGGCCGCGCTCGCCTATAGCGGCATGCTCGTCGCTTATCTCAAAAGGGTCGAGGACAACGATATCGCCGTGCCGCGCGGCCTCTCCGACATTTTCGACACCCTTACCTATCGCGAGCGCTATGAGGCCCTGATCAAATATGTCGGCCGCGACGGCCTCACCGGCCTGCTGCACCGCGGCAGCTTCGACGCGGACGGCGAGTCCGCCGTCTCGGCCGCCATCAGGATCGGCAAGCCGCTCAGCTTGCTCATCGTCGACGTCGACCATTTCAAGTCGATCAATGACCGCTTCGGCCACGCCGAGGGCGACAAGGTGCTGAAATCGGTGGCCGCCCTGCTGGCCGAGACGGTTGGCGCCAACGATCAGGTGTTCCGCATCGGCGGCGAGGAATTCGCCGTACTGACGCAACAGTCGCATGCGCCCGCCAGGCTGCTCGGCGAGACCATCCGGAACGCGGCCAAGACCTCGGCGCACACCGCCCGCTTCAACCTCACGGTAAGCGCCGGCGTCTCCACCGTCAGCGAGACGACGCGTAGCCTCGCCGACATTTTCGCGCTGGCCGACCAGCGCCTCTACAAGGCCAAATTGAGCGGCCGCGACCGCGTGGTCGGCGAGCCCGGCGGCGAAGCGATCATCCTGCAGGCGGCCCCGAGGACTGCCTGACCGGACGACGGCCTGATCAAAAATCTATTATTGGAAGCCGATCGCGTCGACCGTCCCCTTCGGGCAACCGGCCTTGCCTGTCGGCGCGGACGCCATCAAGAGATCGGCGAGCTTGCTGTCGGGCCCGATCGGACCGGAAAGGCCAAGCGTCAATTCGCCGATCATGCGCCGGCCGCTCGAAGGATCGACCAGGCAGGAGACGCGCACACGATCGCCGGCGCCGGCACCGAAGGCCGTGTTGAAGGCGCCGCGGATCTCGTCCGAGGTCAGTTGCTTGCCGATGTTCTTGGTGAACAGGTCGCGCACCGCCGAGGCATTCACCGCCCGCATCAGGTTGAGCGCGTCGGCGAAATACTCCTGCTGGTTCTTGCCGTAGCAGGTGCCGTGCTTGATCCATTCGTGCCGCTCCAGCTTGGAGGCGGTGCCCGGCATCACCTGGTCGAGCTCGGCGCGCGTCTTGGCGTCGAGATCGACCGGCGGCAAGTCCGTCCAATGCGCCGGGTTGTCGTTGGCCTTGTCGCTCGCCGAAACCTGGCAATAGAAATTGCCGTTCGGCTGCGGCCAAAGCCCATGCAGCGTAAAGTGCGAAGCGTCGAACTCGCTCGGGCTCTGGGCCTTGCATTCGGGCTTGCTTGCCTTGGTCTCGCAGAAAGCCGGCTGCCAGCTCAGCGCAAAGACATATTCCGGTTTTCCGGAGGCTGACGGCGACGGCTTGGTCTGGCCGGACGGCGCCGGCGTGGTCGCCGCGCTGCCGCCGGTGACATGGCCGCACCCGATCTTCACCCAGCGCCGCTCGGGATCGGCGCCCGGCACCTGGATGAGATAGTGCGTGGGCTCGTCCTTGTTGCCGGCAAGAAGATCGTAGCTCTTGCCCGTCTCGGTCGAGATGTTGCCGGGGTTCTTGCCGTTCTTGATGGCCTGCGTCGCCGGACAGGCGCTGTCGGCCACAAAGGTGCCGCTCATCTTCACGTCGGCCTGAGCCACGCCGGCGCCGGCCAGAGCCAGCACCATCGAACCCCACAATGCCCAAACCCGCATTCGCGCTCTCCCGGCGATCATTGATCCGTATTGGATTCGGCACACTAGAACAGGCGACGTGTCAGAATTGCGATTTTTTTCACGGCGCCAAGAAACAATCCCCAAATCTCAACGCTTTCGATCCGCGAACCCGCGCGCTGCCCTCACCGTCTCCGCGAGGCGGCGGGATTTCCAGCGTAGCATATCGTCAAACGCCTCATCCACTTGACGCCGGCAAAAGCCTCGCCCAACAGTCGAGGAGGGAGCGAGACATGCCATTCGACAAACAGACAAGGCTGGCCTCACCGACCGGGGCAGAGCTCAACCTCTATGTGAGAGAAGCAGCGGGAAATCCGCGCGCCGTGGTCCAGATCAACCACGGCCTGGCCGAACATGCGGCGCGCTATGCCCGCTTTGCCGATTTCCTCAGCGGGCGAAGTTTCCACGTCTACGCCCATGACCATCGCGGCCATGGCGCGACCAAGGCAGCCGACGCGCCGCTCGGCAAGTTCGCGGTCAGCGACGGCATCGCCAAGGTGATCGCCGATGTCGACGCCGTGCACGATCTGATTGAGAGAGAACATCCGGGACTGCCGGTGGTCGTGTTCGGCCACTCGCTCGGCGCCTCGATCGCATTGAACTTCGTGCTGCGCCACTCGCAACGCATCCACGCCGCTGCGATCTGGAACGGCAATTTCTCGCAAGGCCTGCTCGGCCAATTGGCACTGCTCATCCTGGGCTGGGAGCGGATGCGGCTGGGCTCCGACGTGCCTTCCCGCCTTCTGCCCAAGTTGACCTTCCAGGCCTGGGGCAAGGCGGTTCCCAACCACCGGACATTGTTCGACTGGCTGTCGCGGGACCCGGTCGAGGTCGACAAATATGTCGTCGACCCGCTCTGTGGCTGGGATGCCTCCATCTCGATGTGGCGCGACGTGGTCAACATGGCGCAGCACGCCGGCAAGGATTCCAGCTTCGCGAATGTGCGCCGCGATCTCCACTTCAACCTCATCGGTGGCGACAAGGATCCGGCGTCGGATTACGGCAAGGCGGTCGGCCACCTCGCCAAACGCATGCGGGCGATGGGCTTTTCGAATCTGGTTTCAAAGGTTTACGCCGAGACCCGCCACGAAAGCCTGAACGAGATCAACCGCGACGCCGTGATGAATGATTTTGCCGCCTGGGCGGACAGCGTGGTGAAATCCTGACGCGGTGGCCTATCGCATGGGTCGTGACACGGGCGGCCCCGATTGCTAGAGGCTGCGCTTTGTTTAACCACGGTGATCCATGGCCGAACCCCCGCTGAAAGGCATCCGCGTTATCGAACTTGCCCGCATCCTGGCCGGCCCCTGGGCCGGGCAGTTGCTCGCCGATCTCGGCGCCGATGTCATCAAGGTCGAGAGCCCGGACGGCGGCGACGACACCCGCAAATGGGGTCCACCCTTCGTCATGAGCCATGACGGCGAGAACCTCTCGGCCGCCTACTACCATTCCTGCAATCGCGGCAAGCGTTCCATTGCGGTCGATTTCTCCAAGCCGGAGGGCGCCGAGACGCTGCGCAAGCTGGTCGCCACCGCCGACGTGCTGATCGAGAACTTCAAGCTCGGCGGCCTCAAGAAATACGGCCTCGACTATGAGAGCCTGAAGGCGATCAATCCGCGCCTCGTCTATTGCTCGATCACCGGTTTCGGCCAAGACGGGCCGTATGCGCCGCGCGCGGGCTACGATTTCATCATCCAGGCCATGGCCGGCATGATGTCGATCACCGGCGAGCCGGGCCGCGAGCCGCAGAAAGCCGGCGTCGCCATCTCTGATCTCTTCACCGGCCTCTATTCGGTGATTGCCATCCAGGCGGCATTGCGCCATGCCGAAAAGACCGGCGAGGGCCAGCACATCGACATGGCGCTCTTCGACAGCCAGATCTCGGCGCTCGGCAACCAGAACCTCAACTATCTCGTCTCCGGCAAGTCGCCGGTGCAGATGGGCAATGCCCATATGAACATCGCGCCTTACGAGGTGCTGCCCGTGCGGGACGGCCACATCATCCTGGCGGTCGGCAATGACGGCCAGTTCGGCAAGTTCTGCGCCGTGGTCGGCCTCGGCGACTTGCCGTCAAACCCCGATTTTGCCACCAACCCCGCCCGCGTCGCCAACCGCGCGAAACTGCGCGAACGGATCATCGAGACGCTGGCGGCGTTCGACCGCGATCCGTTACTGGCGAAGCTGGAGGCCGCGGGCGTGCCGGCGAGCCCGATCAACACGATCGGCCAGATGTTCGACGATCCGCAGACGATCGCGCGCGGCATGCGGCTCGACCTCGACGATGGCCATGGCAATAGCCTGCCTTCCGTGCGCGCGCCGATGGTGATGTCGGGCACGCCGCTCGTCTATGAGCGCCCCTCGCCGCGCCTCGGCGAGCACACGGACGAAATCCTTGCCGAACTGGAGAGAGCAAAATGAAGACCGGCGGACAACTGATCGTCGAGGCGCTCGAAGCGAACGGCACCGACCGCATCTTCTGCGTTCCGGGCGAATCCTATCTGGCCGTGCTCGACGCCCTGCATGACTCCGCGATCCGCACCATCGTCTGCCGCCAGGAAGGTGGTGCCGCGATGATGGCGGACTGCCAGGGCCGCCTGACCGGCAAGCCCGGCATCTGCTTCGTCACCCGCGGCCCCGGCGCCACCAACGCCTCGGCCGGCGTCCACATCGCCATGCAGGATTCGGTACCGATGATCCTGTTCATCGGCCAGGTCGCCAGCCACGCCAAGGAACGCGAGGCCTTCCAGGAGGTCGACTACAAGCGCTTCTTCGGCGACATCGCCAAATGGGTGGTCGAGATCGACGATGCCGCGCGCATCCCCGAATTCGTCACCCGCGCCTTCGCCGTCGCAACGTCGGGCCGTCCCGGCCCGGTGGTCATCTCGCTGCCGGAGGACATGCTGACCGACGAGGTCGAGGCGCCGGCAGCGCTGCCGCACACGCCAGTCGAGACCCGTCCGGGCGAAGCCGAGCTCGATGCGCTGCAAATGCTGCTCGCCAACGCGAAGCGCCCGTTCGTCATTCTCGGCGGCACGCGCTGGAACGAGGACGCGGTGGCGCATATGCGCGCGATCGCCGAGACATGGGCATTGCCTGTCGGCTGTTCCTTCCGCCGCCAGATGCTGTTCGACCATCTGCATCCCAACTACGCCGGCGATGTCGGCATCGGCATCAATCCGAAGCTTGCGGCGCAGATCAAGCAGGCCGATGTCGTGCTTTTGATCGGCGGCCGCCTGGGCGAGATGCCGTCTTCAGATTACACGCTGCTGAAGAGCCCCTACCCCGACCAGGCGCTGGTGCATGTCCATGCCGATGCCGGCGAGCTTGGCCGCGTCTACCGGCCGACGCTGGCGATCAATGCCTCGCCCGCCGCTTTCGTCGAGGCTTTTGCCAAGCGCAAGCCGGCCGCCAGGCCTTCCTGGGTGGCGGAGACGGAAAAGGCGCATGCCGCCTATCTCGAATGGTCGACGCCGCCGCAGACCGGCCCCGGCGCGGTCCAGATGGGCCCGATCATCGAGCATCTCGGGAAGGTCCTGCCGGAAGATGCCATTTTGACCAACGGCGCCGGCAACTACGCCACCTGGGTGCATCGCTTCTACCGCTCCCGCCGCTTCGGCACGCAAGCGGCGCCCACGTCCGGCTCGATGGGCTACGGCACGCCCGCGGCCGTCGCCGCCAAGGCGCTCTTCCCGGATCGCACTGTGATTGCCTTTGCCGGCGACGGTTGCTTCCTGATGAACGGCCAGGAATTCGCGACGGCTGTCCAGTACGACCTGCCGATCATCGTCATCGTCGTCAACAACGGCATCTACGGCACCATCCGCATGCACCAGGAGCGGGAATATCCGAGCCGCGTCGTCGCCACCGACCTCAAGAACCCTGACTTCGCGGCCCTTGCCCGCGCCTATGGCGGCCATGGCGAGACGGTCGAGAAGACCGCCGACTTCGCACCGGCCTTCGAACGCGCGCGCGCCAGCGGCAAGCCGGCGATCGTCGAGATCAGGCTCGACCCCGAAGCGATCACGCCGACCCGCACGCTGACGCAGATCCGCGAGAAGAACTGAGTGCCGACAAGAGTTTAGGCCGCGTTCCTTCGCGCCCCCCTCTGGCCTGCCGGCCATCTCCCCCACGAGGGGGGAGATTAGCAGTTCCATCACCTCGCCTTCCTTGCAACGCTTGTGATTGGCGAAAGCCGGCATCATATCTAATCTCCCCCTAGGGGGAGATGTCCGGCAGGACAGAGGGGGGCTGTCCCGCCGACTTCCGAATTGATCGCCATTCTATCTGGCGCTACATCGCCTTCTCGATCTGGCCGCGGATCTCGCCGCCCTTGTTGGCGGCGGTGTGGACGTTGACATAGTACTTGCCGGCCTCGAGGTCGGCTGCCTGCGCATCGGTCAGCGTCGCAGACCCTTTGATGGGGCTCTTGAGCTTGCCGTTGAACGGGATGACAGGATCCGCGTTCGCGCCCATATCCGCCGGACCGTGGATGTGGGCGGCCACGGCCGGCCCGCTGAGACCGGAATATTTCACGTTCCAGGTGAGCTTCTTCTTGGTTGTGTCGAAGGTGAATGTCGCGGTGCCCTTGCCCTTGGTCGTCACGGGTGGGCTCTGCTGGCTGCCGTCGAGCGTCGCCTTGAACTTCATCGTCTCGGCCATGGCCGGCGATGCGAGAAGGAAGGCGGTCGAAACGGCTAGGGCCGAAAGCATCGGCACGGACAGGATGCGCATGAAGAACCTCCGTTGATGGCAACATCCCGCACGGCCCCCCGACGCGCGGATGCCTCCCTGAAACGGTTGAGCGGCGATTTGTATCCCGGCACACGCTTATTTTACCGCACCGAACGAGAAAGGGGCGGTCGCCCGCCCCTTTCCGGATTCCGCGAAGCGCTGCTCAGACGGCCGCAAGCGCCTGCGTCAGGTCGGCGATCAGATCGTCCGGGTGCTCGACACCGATCGAAAGCCGGATGGTGGTCTCAAGCACGCCGATGCGTTGACGAACGTCAAAGGGAATACCCGAATGGGTCATGGCCGCCGGGTGGCTGGCCAGCGATTCCGTGCCGCCGAGGCTCACCGCCAGCTTGAAGATCTGCAGGCTGTTCAGAAAGGCGAAAGCCGCTTTCTGCCCGCCGCGTATGTCGAACGAGAACGTCGAGCCGGCGCCGCCGCACTGTGCCCGGTAGACGCGGGCGGCCGGCGTGTTCTCGGCCAGGAATGGCAGATAATGCACCTTCTCGACCTTCGCATGATCGCGCAGGAACTCGGCGACCAAGCGCGCATTGTCGTTTGCCCGTTCCATGCGGATCGACAGCGTCTCCAGCGAGCGGCCGAGCATCCAGCAAGAATGCGGGTCGAGCTGCGTGCCGATCGCGCCGCGCAGCGCCTTGATCGGCCTGGTGACCGCCTTGCTGCCCATGGCAGCGCCGGCGATCAGGTCGGAATGGCCGCCGACATATTTGGTCAGCGAATAGACCGAAACATCGGCGCCGTGCTCGATAGGCCTCTGGAACACCGGGCCGAGCAGCGTGTTGTCGCAGGCGATGATCGGCGTCGTCCCTTGCCGGATACCGATCTCGTCGGCGATCCTGCGCATCAGCGCAATGTTGACAAGGCTGTTGGTCGGATTTGACGGCGTCTCGATGAGGATGACCGACACGCGGCCCTTGGCTAAGGCCGTGTCGGCAGCCACGCGCACCGCCGCCTCGTCGACACCATCCGCGAAACCAACGGCATCGATGCCGAAGCCGGCGAGCGTGCGCGTCAAAAGTGTCTCGGTGCCGCCATAGAGGGGCTGCGAGTGCAGGATGACGTCGCCCGGGCGCGCATAGGCCAGCAGCGTCGTCGCGATCGCCGACATGCCGGACGAAAACAGGATGCAGGCCTCCGTGCCTTCGTAGATCGCCAGCCGGTCCTCGACGATCTCGCTGTTGGGATGGTTGAAGCGCGAATAGACCAGGCCGGAGGCCGTGCCGCTCGGCGGCTCCTTGCGGCCCGACGTGTAGTCGAAGAAGTCGCGCCCCTCTTCCGCTGATTTGAAGACGAAGGTCGAGGTCAGGAACACCGGCGGCTTGACCGCGCCTTCCGAAAGGAGCGGATCGAAGCCATAGCTCAGCATCAGCGTCTCCGGATGGAGCTTGTGGTTGCCGATATGGGTTTTCGACGGACGCGGCGCGGTCATGGCTTTTCCTGCTGATCGAGGGTTGGCATCTTCAAGACGTATCGCCCGGCAATTTATGCGATCTCCCTCACGCAGTCCTTGCTATTTCCGGCCTCGCATGGCTGCATCTCCGCAACAAATTGCCCAAGGGTGCCAAAAGTGCAGCAGAAGATAGCCGACGATTTCGACCGCAAGATTTTGCGCGAACTACAGGCCGACGCACGCATCACCAACAACGAGCTTGCCGAGCGGATCGGCCTGTCGCCATCGCCGTGCCTGAGGCGCGTGCGGCGGCTGGAGGAGACGGGGGTAATCAGAGGCTACACAGCGCTGATCGATCCGGCCGCCTTCGGCTGGGGCATGGCCGCCATCGCAACCATACGGCTCAGCCGACAGAACGAGGACGAGATTGTGATGTTCGAGGACGCGATCCGCGGCTGGGACGAGGTGCTGGAATGCCACCTCGTCACCGGTTCACGCGACTATGTGCTGAAGGTGGTGACCGGAAACCTCGAGCAGTATGAGCGCTTCATCAAGGAAAAGATCGCACGGCTGAAATGCGTCGCCTCGATCGAAACCAGCTTCGTCATGAACACCATAAAGGAACGGCGCCTCTGACATCTGCCAGAGGCGCCGCGTTCAGGATCGAAATGTTTCCGAGGGGGCTTATTTGATCGCCTTGTCGGTGATCGCGGTCGTGTAGGCGCCGCTCGCCTCCTTGCTGATGATCTTCTGGTCGAGCAGCGCCTTGGCGGTGCGCTCATAGGCGGCCGGGATCAGCTTGCCGTCGGCATTGTCGACCAGCTTGGCCACTTCCTTCATCATGAACTTCTGGTGGTTCTCGTCCTGGCCGCCGGCGTCCACGACAATGCCGGCCGCTTCGTCGGTGTTCTCGGTGGCGTATTTCCAGCCCTTCATCGAGGCGCGCACGAAGCGCACCATCTTGTCCTCGAAGGCCGGATCCTTGAGCTTGCCCTCAAGCGTGTAGAGCCCGTCTTCCAGAAGGTCGTTGCCCATCGCCGAGTAGTTGAACACGACAAGGTCCTCCGGCTTGTAGCCGGCGTCCAGCACCTGACCGTATTCGTTGTAGGTCATAACCGAGATGCAGTCGGCCTGCTTCTGGATCAGCGGCTGCACGTCAAAGCTCTGCTTGAGCACGGTGACGCCGTCCGGGCCGCCATCGGTCTTGAGGCCGATCTTGTTCATCCAGGCGTAGAACGGATATTCGTTGCCGAAAAACCAGACGCCGAGCGTATGGCCCTTGAAGTCGGCTTCCGTCTTGATCGGGCCGGCCTTCGGGCAAACCAGTTCCATGCCCGCCTTCTTGAACGGCTGGGCGATGTTGACGAGCCCAACGCCCTTGTCACGGGCCGCGAGCGCGCCGCCCATCCAGTCGACGATGACGTCGGCGCCGCCGCCGGCGATCACCTGCTCGGGCGCGATGTCCGGGCCGCCCGGCTTGATGTCGACGTCGAGGCCTTCGGCGTCATAAAAACCCTTGGCCTTGGCGACATAGTAGCCGGCGAACTGGGCCTGCGTGACCCATTTCAATTGCAGTGTCACCTTGTCGGCGGCCATCGCCTGGAAAGCGGCCAGCGACATGGCGCCGGCCAGAGCAGAAATCAGCAGTCTTTTCATCTTTTTACCCTCTGAAGTTAGTACCCAAACCCACCGCCCCTATCCACCTCGGACAGAGGGATGCCAAAACGTGACGGCTCTCTCGATGAGAGCGACCACGCCATAAAAGACCGAACCCGCAAGTGCTGCAACTGCGATTTCGGCCCACACCATGTCGATGTTCATCCGCCCGACTTCCGTCGAGATGCGGAATCCCATGCCCACGACCGGCGTGCCGAAGAACTCGGCGACGATGGCGCCGATCAGCGCCAGCGTCGAGTTGATCTTCAGCGCATTGAAGATGAACGGCATTGCCGCCGGCAGCCTGAGCTTGAGCAAGGTCGGCCAATAGCCCGACGCATAGGTGCGCATCAGGTCGCGTTCCATATGCCCGGAGGCAGCGAGCCCCGCGACGGTGTTCACCAGCATCGGGAAGAAGGTCATGATGATGACGACCGCGGCCTTGGACGGCCAGTCGAAGCCGAACCACATCACCATGATCGGTGCGACGCCGATGATCGGCAGCGCCGAAACCATGTTGCCGATCGGTAAGAGCCCGCGCCGCAGGAACGGCACGCGGTCGGCGAGGATGGCGACGGCGAAGCCGGCGAGATTGCCGACGATATAGCCGATGAGCACCGCCTTGAAGATCGTCTGCCGCACATCCGACCCCAGGATCGGCAGCGAGTTGGCGATGCGCGCGCCGATGGCGCTCGGCGGCGGCAGGAGGATGAAGGGAATGCCGGCGCCGCGCGTCACCGCTTCCCAGATGATCAGGATCCAGGCGCCGAAGATCGCCGGAATGATCAGGCGCAGCGCCGTCTTGGCCGAGCCCTGAGTGGGGCGCAGCGACGAGAGCAAGGCGACACAGCGCCAGGCAAGCAGCCAGGCGGCGGCAAGCAGCAGGAAATACGGCACCAGCGCCGTGCCCTCGAAACCGGCAATGCCCTTGATCAGGAGCCAGGCCGCGGCGTGGGCGCCAACGAACAGCAAGACGGCTTCAACGATCGGCGTGAGCCTCACCATCGAGACCAGCGCCGCGATCAGCAGCAGCCCGATGATCAGGCCTTTTGCTCCCATATAAGGATAGGCAATTGTCGCCGTCGGCTCTGCCAAGGCCGCGACTTCCGGTTTCGACATCGCACCCAGCGCGAAGGCTATCAGGCAAAGCAGGATGGCCAGTACCGACTGCCAAGATGGCTTCAGCCAGTTCATGCCGGCCTCCCGCCCATGGCGCGATCGACGAGACGTCCGGCGATGCCGACCACCATCACCAGCAGGGCCGCGACGATCGAGCCGGCAACCAGCGCCGACCAGATATCGATGGTCTGGCTGTAATAGGCGCCGGCGAGCAATTTCGCGCCGATGCCGGCGACGGCACCCGTCGGCAGTTCACCCACGATGGCGCCGACCAGGCTCGCCGCCACCGCCACCTTCATCGAGGTGAACAGGAACGGCACAGAGGCCGGCACGCGCAGTTTCCAGAAGGTCTGCGAGGCGCTGGCATTGTAGGTATGCATCAAATCGAGATGCATGAGCTCGGGCGACCGCAGGCCTTTCACCATGCCGACGGCGACCGGGAAGAACGACAGATAGGTCGATATCAGCGCCTTCGGGATCAGGCCGGTGATGCCGATCGCCGCCAGCACCACGATGATCATCGGCGCCACCGCCAGGATCGGAATGGTCTGCGAGGCGATGATCCACGGCATCAGGCTGCGGTCGAGCGTCGCCACATGCACGATGCCGACAGCGATGACGATGCCGAGCGCGGTGCCGAAGGCGAAGCCGAGCAGCGTCGAGGACAGCGTCACCCAGGCATTGTAGACCAGGCTGCGGTTCGAGGTGACGGACCGAAGGAAGGTGTTCTCGAAGAAATTCACCGCCACCTGGTGCGGCGCCGGCAGCGTCGGCTTCGGCTGCGCCAGCGTCTTGCCGATGAACTCGACCGCGCCGGGCGTTTCGTTGGCGCGTTGATCGAGATCGCGCTGGAACGGCGCGTTGAGGATGACGACAAAGACATACCAGAGCACGACCACGCCGGCGAGGATGGTGGTCACGGGGATGATCTTGGAGCGGAAGGAGTCCATCAGCGCTCCCCTTCTCCTCTCCCCACCGGGGAGAGGGTGGCCGGAGCGAAGCGAAGGCCGGGTGAGGGTGAGTGTATCCGTCCATCGAGCACGGCCAGGATAGTATCCAGCACCGCCCTCCGCTCTGCCAGAACCTCCTGATTCCAGAATCGAAGAACAGAGTAGCCGTGGCGATTCAGCCAGGCGGTTCTCGCTGCGTCGGTTGGAGAATCCGCATGTTGGCTACCATCTATTTCGACGATCAACGCTTTCTCACGACAGACGAAGTCCGCGAAGAAAGGACCCAGCGGCACCTGCCTCACGAACTTATAGCCATTGAGGTGCCGCCCTCTCAGTTCGCCCCAAAGCTTGTACTCGGCTTCGGTCTCATCGATCCGAAGTTCGCGGGCCCGGGCCGTTGCCCCGACCTTTCTTTTGGTTGGGTCCGTTGACGTACCCTCACCCGACCTCCGCTTCGCTCCGGCCACCCTCTCCCCGGTGGGGAGAGGAGGGAGCTCATCTCCCGCCCCCTCAATCATCATAGCTGTGCCCTGCCCTCAAGCCGTCGCGCACGCGCGCGGCGATCGCCAGGAACTCCGGCGTCTCGCGGATGTCGAGCGGCCGCTTCCTCGGCAGCGTCGATTCGATGATGTCGGTGACGCGGCCGGGCCGCGGCGACATGACAACGATGCGCGTCGACAGATAGACAGCCTCCGGGATCGAGTGGGTGACGAAGCAGATCGTCTTGTTGGTCCGGTCCCACAGATCGAGGAGCTGTTCGTTCAGATGGTCGCGCACGATCTCGTCGAGGGCGCCGAACGGCTCGTCCATAAGCAGCAGGTCGGCATCGAAGGCGAGCGCGCGCGCGATCGAGGCCCGCTGCTGCATGCCGCCGGAAAGCTGCCAGGGATATTTCTTCTCGAAGCCCGCAAGGTTGACGAGTTCCAGCGTGCGCTTGATGCGCTCCGCCTGCTCGGCCTGGGAGAGACCGATGATCTCTAGTGGCAGCGCCACGTTGCGCTCGATGGTGCGCCACGGGAACAAGGCGGCCGCCTGGAACACATAGCCGTAGGCGCGTTTCTCGCGCGCCTGCTCCGGCGTCATGCCGTTGACGGAGATCGATCCCGAGGTTGCCTTCTCCAGATCGGCGATGACGCGCAGCAAGGTCGTCTTGCCGCAGCCGGACGGGCCGATGAAGGAAACGAATTCGCCCTTGCCGATGGTCAGATCGACATTGGACAGCGCCTGCACCGGACCGTCATTGGTCTGGAAGGTGAGGCCGAGCTTGCTTGCCGAAACGACGGCTGGCGGCTGTTCGGTCATTGCTGGCAGCCTGCCTTTCGCGGCCGCTGCCGCGCTGTCCGCAATCCGGTTGATTTTATGATAGCGTTGCTTTCCACTCGTCCTGTCCCACCCGATCGACGCCGCCCGGAGCCTTGCCGATGTCGCCTAAACCCACCTGTCATCTCGTTCGCCCCGAAA
This sequence comes from Mesorhizobium sp. GbtcB19, assembly GCF_019091085.1. GTDB lineage: Bacteria > Pseudomonadota > Alphaproteobacteria > Rhizobiales > Rhizobiaceae > Mesorhizobium. The sequence goes on from NZ_JAGXJY010000001.1 coordinate 690,264, forward strand.
GCACCTATCAGGGCAAGCAAGGGCTGAGCTATTTCGCCGGCATCGCCGCCGAGACCGTCGGCTCCTCCGGCATCTGCATGCATCTTCTCACCATGCCGCCCGGCGCCCGCGCCAAGGCGCATATGCATGAAAGCCACGAGACGGCCATCTACGTGCTTTCGGGCGAAGTCCACACCTGGTACGGCGACCGGCTCGAGCACCACATCGTCGTCAAGGCCGGCGACCTCTTCTACATCCCGGCCGGCGTGCCGCATCTGCCGGCCAATCTCAGCGGTGCCCCTTCCTCGGCGGTCATCGCCCGCACCGATCCCAACGAGCAGGAAAGCGTCGTCCTGCTGCCGGACCTGGATGCTCTGGTTGCCTGAGGCTGGCGGGACCACCGTTACTTGCACCGGGAGACTTCGCCCATCACATTGCCGTCCTCGTCGGCCACCACAAGCTTCTTGGCATTCTTGGCGCTGCGCTTGATGGTGAACTTGGTGGGCGCCTGTCCCTCTTCGCCCTCCGCCTCACACTTTGCCGTCACCACCAGCGATCCGTCGGTCTGCGCCTGGCTGTCGCTGAAGGTGCAGGCGCTGGCCGCCGTGATCAGTTCCTTATCGGTCAGAAGCAGCATCTTGTCGGCGGCCACCTGCTGGCCGTTCCGGTTGATGCAGCCATATTTGTCGCCATAAGGCTTGCTGAGGTCGATGCCCGCGGCGAGCGCGTGGCCGGCAGCCAGCATCGCGGCCGCCGCGATCGCAAGATGAAGAGCCCGCATGGTCAGACCCCGGTGGCCGGAATGCCGGAACGCTCGACCTTGCGCGGCGCGGAAATCTCCTTCCAGGTCGACAGCGCCCGGTTGACCGCGGCGTTCGGCTCACGCGCGACGAACTCGCCATGCCCGACCTTGGCCTTGATGTCCGCCTCCTCGATCGACAATTCGCCGCGAGAGAAGACGAAGCGCGGCAGGCCGGTCACCTCGACGCCTTCGAAAACGTTGTAGTCGATCACCGACTGCTGCTTCTTGGCCGAGATGGTCTTCTTGCGCTTCGGATCCCAGACGACCATGTCGGCGTCGGCGCCTTCAACGATGGCGCCCTTCTTCGGATACATGTTGAGGATTTTTGCGATGTTGGTCGAGGTCACCGCGACGAACTCGTTCATCGTCAGCCGCCCGGTGTTGACGCCTCTCGTCCACAGCACCGGCAAGCGGTCCTCAAGCCCGCCAGTGCCGTTCGGGATCTTGGTGAAGTCGCCGATGCCGTTGCGCTTTTGGCTGGTGGTGAAGGAGCAGTGGTCGGTCGCCACGACCTGCAGCGACCCGGCCTGTAGGCCGGCCCACAGCGAATCCTGATGCAGCTTGTTGCGGAAGGGCGGGCTCATCACGCGGCGCGCGGCATGATCCCAGTCCTTGTTGAAATATTCGGTCTCGTCGAGCGTCAGGTGCTGGATCAGCGGCTCGCCATAGACGCGCATGCCCTTCTGGCGGGCGCGGCGGATCGCTTCATGGCTCTGCTCGCAGGAGACATGCACGACATAGAGCGGCACGCCCGCCATGTCGGCGATCATGATGGCGCGGTTTGTCGCCTCGCCTTCCACTTCCGGCGGGCGCGAATAGGCGTGGCCTTCCGGGCCGTTGTTGCCGGCGGCCAGCAGCTTTTGCGAGAGCGCCGCGACCACGTCGCCGTTCTCGGCATGGACCAGCGGCAGCGCGCCGAGGTCGGCGCAGCGCTGGAACGACGAATACATCTCGTCGTCGTCGACCATCAGCGCGCCCTTATAGGCCATGAAATGCTTGAATGAGGTGATGCCCCTGTCGACGACGGTCGCCATCTCGTCGAACACCTGCTTGCCCCACCAGGTGATCGCCATGTGGAAGGAATAGTCGCAGGCCGCCTTCGAGGTCTTGTTGTCCCACATCTGCAGCGCTTCGAGCAGCGACTGCTGCGGCGCCGGCAGGCAGAAATCGACCACCATCGTCGTGCCGCCGGAAAGGGCGGCGCGCGTGCCGGATTCGAAATCGTCGGCCGAGTAAGTGCCCATGAACGGCATTTCGAGATGCGTGTGCGGATCGATGCCGCCCGGCATGACGTAGCAGCCCGTGGCGTCGAACTCATGATCGCCGTGCAGGTTGGAGCCGATGGCGACGATCTTGCCGTGCTGCATCAGCACGTCGGCTTTCCACGTGCGGTCGGCGGTCACGACGGTGCCGTTCCGGATGACTTTGGTCATATCTGTTCCCCTGTTCTTTTCGCGCTTCTTTTGCGAGCGGCGTTGCGAGGTGAATGCTCTAGTCGGTCATTCGACGATTCCCGCCGTTTCGACCACCGCGTGGAACAGCACGTCGGCGCCCGCCGATGCCCACTCCTTGGTGATCTCTTCGGCCTCGTTGTGGCTGAGCCCGTCGACGCAGGGGCACATCACCATCGCGGTCGGCGCGACGCGGTTGATCCAGCAGGCGTCGTGACCGGCGCCGGAGACGATGTTGCGGTGCGAGTAACCCAGCCGCTCGGCGGCGTCGCGGATCGCCTTGACGCAATTCTTGTCGAAGGTGACAGGATCGAAATGACCGACCTGCTCGATCTCGTATTTGATGTCGAGCGCCTCACAGATCGTGGCGATGCCTTCGCGGATGCGGCCATCCATGGCGTCGAGCACTTCCTTTTCCGGCGAGCGGATGTCGATGGTGAAGACGGTGCGCCCTGCGATGATGTTGCGCGAGTTCGGATAGGCCTGCATGTGGCCGACCGCGCCGACCGCATCCGGCTGGTAGTCCATGGCGATCTCATGCACCAGCTCGATGACACGAGCCATGCCGAGCCCGGCATTGCGGCGCTTCGGCATCGGCGTCGAGCCGGTATGCGCCTCCTTGCCGGTCAGCGTCACCTGCAGCCATTTCAGGCCCTGTCCATGCGTGACGACGCCGATGTCGATGCCCTCGTCCTCCAGGATCGGCCCCTGTTCGATATGCAGCTCGAAGAAGGCGTGGATCTTGCGATCGCCGACCTTCTCGGTGCCTTTCCAGCCGATGCGCTCCAGCTCCTCGCCGAACTTTTTGCCGTCCTTGTCGACATGCTGGTAGACGTCGGCCTGGTCGAGCACGCCGGCAAAGACGCCGGACGCCATCATCGCCGGCGCGAAGCGCGCGCCTTCCTCGTTGGTCCAGTTGGTGACGACGATCGGGTGTTTGGTCTTGATGCCGAGATCGTTAAGCGAGCGCACGACTTCCAGCCCGCCCAGCACGCCGAGCACGCCGTCATACTTGCCGCCGGTCGGCTGAGTGTCGAGATGGCTGCCGACATAGACGGGCGGCAGGCTGGGATCGGTGCCTTCGCGGCGGGCAAACATCGTGCCCATCTCGTCGAGGCCCATTTCGAGCCCCGCCGCCTCGCACCAGCGCTTGAACAGATGGCGGCCTTCGCCGTCCTCGTCCGTCACGGTCTGGCGATTGTTGCCGCCGGCAATGCCGGGGCCGATCTTCGCCATCTCCATGATGGAATCCCACAAGCGGTCCGAATTGATTCGCAGATTTTCGCCGGGTGCGGCCATTTGCGGTTCCCATTTGCACCAGAGGTCTTGTCGCCTCTTGAGTGGTTTGCATCCTGACCGTATGGTCAGCTTTCAGACTACACAACCTGACCAAGCGGTCAACGAGAATCTTGGGGAAGACATGGCCGAAACCACCCGCCCCATGCGCAGACAAGACATAAGGCGGGAGAATGAAAAAGCCATTCTGCTCGCCGCCGAAAAAGTGTTCGCGGAGGCCGGGTTCGGCGGCGCCACGATGCAGCTGATCGCCGATCTGGCGGGACTGCCGAAGGCAAACCTCCACTATTACTTCGCCACCAAGGAAGAACTCTACCGATCCGTCGTCCAGAACATTTTTGAAATCTGGCTGCAGGCGGCCAACTGCTTCGACGCGGCGCGCGGCCCGGTGGACGGCATCAGCGCTTATATCGACGCCAAAATGGAAATCTCGCGCCGTCATCCGGACGGTTCGAAGGTCTGGGCCTCCGAAGTGATGCACGGCGCGCCGGTGCTTCAGGATTATATGGAATCGACGCTGCGCGAGTGGACTGACGGTCGCGTCGAGATCATCAGGCGCTGGATCGAGGAAGGCAAGATGGACCCGGTGGATCCGCGTCATCTGCTCTACATGCTCTGGGCCACGACCCAGCACTACGCCGATTTCGGCCACCAGATCGAGACGCTGAACGGCGGCAAGTCCCTTTCCGACCGGCAATGGCGGGAAGCCAAGGAAAATATCAAACGGGTAATCCTGACCGGCATCGGCGCGCAGCCTGCCTGATTGGGACCGCTCTTGAGGTCAGCGCATGTCCGTCGACCTCGCCCAGCCGCTCCACGGACACCCTCCCCCGACGGGAAGGGTGTCCGCGCCGGCTTATCAGTCGATGGACCTCAGAACATCACGAACATGGTCGATCAGTTCGTTGATCTGGCCCTTGGTGATGATCAGCGGCGGCGACAGCGCGATGATGTCGCCGGTCGTGCGGATCAGCGCGCCGCGCTCGAAGGCCTTCACGAAGGCAGAGAACGCCCGCTTGGTCGGGCTGCCGGCGATCGGCGCCAGCTCGATCGCGCCGATCAGGCCGATGTTGCGGATGTCGATGACATGCGGCTCGCCCTTGAGCGAATGCAGCGCGTCTTCCCAGTACGGCGCCAGTTCCTCGCCGCGCGTCAAAAGGCCCTCTTCCTTGTAGGTGTCCAGCGTTCCGAGCGCCGCGGCGCAGGCAATCGGATTGCCCGAATAGGTGTAGCCGTGGAAGAACTCGATCATGTGCTCGGGGCCGGTCATGAAGGCGTCGTGGATTTCCTTCTTCACGAACACCGCGCCCATCGGGATGACGCCGTTGGAGACACCCTTGGCGGTGGTCATGATGTCGGGCGTGACGCCGAAATAGTCGGCCGCGAACGGCGCGCCAAGGCGGCCGAAGCCGGTGATCACTTCATCGAAAATCAACAATATGCCGTGCTTCGTGCAGATTTCCCGAAGCTTCTGCAGATAGCCCTTCGGCGGCAGGATGACACCGGTGGAGCCGGCGACCGGCTCGACGATGACGGCCGCGATGGTCGAGGCGTCATGCAGCGTGACGAGACGCTCGAGCTCGTTGGCGAGTTCCGCGCCGTGCTCCGGCACGCCCTTCGAGAAGGCGTTCTTCTCCGGCAGGTGCGTGTGCGGCAGATGGTCGACGCCGCCGAGCAGCGTGCCGAACATCTTGCGGTTGGTGACGATGCCGCCGACCGAGATGCCGCCGAAATTGACGCCGTGATAGCCGCGCTCGCGGCCGATGAGGCGGGTGCGCGCGCCTTCGCCGCGGGCGCGGTGATAGGCGATCGCCATCTTCAGCGCGGTGTCGACCGATTCCGAACCTGAATTGGTGAAGAAGACATGGTCCATGCCCTTGGGCGCGATGTCGACCAGGCGGTTCGCCAGCTCGAACACAATGGGATGGCCCATCTGGAAGGCCGGCGCGTAGTCGAGTTCGGCGGCCTGGTTCTGGATCGCCTCGGTGATCTTCGGCCGGCAGTGGCCGGCGTTGACGCACCAGAGGCCGGCGGTGCCGTCGAGCACCTTGCGGCCGTCGCTGGTGGTATAATGCATGTCCCTGGCGGACACGAACATGCGTGGCGCCTGCTTGAACTGCCGGTTTGCCGTGAACGGCATCCAGAATGCGCTGAGATCGTTCGGCGTGACTTTCAGCCGGTTGGACATGACCAAGACTTCCCCTTGTAACCTGTTTCGGTGCGGCCAACGCTTGGTCTTTGCTGCGTTTTCGTGCTACGCAAATTTTTGACCGGTTGGACAAACGTTAGCACCGCCTGTCGGCGGTCAGGGGATTACTAGCGGAAATGCCGCATAAAAAGCGCGCTCCACAGCCTCAGGAAAAACTGGTCCAGAGAATTGGTCCAGAAAGCCAGCGCGGCGGTCTGCAAGGATGACGGACACGATGGAAGGCTCCGCTCCCCGCCGCACTCGCATTCAGCAGGAAAAGCGCGAACTTATCCTCGAAGCCGCGCTCGAAGTCTTCTCCGCCAACGGTTTTCGCGGCTCGACCATCGACCAGATCGCCGAAGCCGCCGGCATGTCGAAGCCCAACCTTCTCTATTATTTCCGCCGTAAGGAAGACATTCACGAGACGCTGATGCAGCGCCTGCTCGACACCTGGCTGGCGCCGCTGCGCGAGCTGGACGACATCGGCGATCCGTTGACGGAGCTCAGAAGCTATATCCGCAGGAAGCTCGAAATGGCGCGTGATTTTCCGCGCGAAAGCCGGCTCTTCGCCAACGAGATCCTGCAGGGCGCGCCACGCATCAAGCCGCTGCTGGAGGGCGAATTGAAGTCGCTCGTCGACGAGAAGGCCGCGGTCATCAAGGGCTGGATGCGTGCCGGCAAGATCGCCCGCACCGACCCCTGGCATCTGATCTTCTCGATCTGGGCGACGACGCAGCATTATGCCGACTTCGACGTCCAGGTGCGCGCCGTGCTCGGCGCCGACCGCGGCGGCGACGGCCGCTTCGAGGACGCGGCGCGGTTTTTGGAACAACTGTTCCTCGATGGGTTGAAGCCGAAGGGCTAGCGTCGACAAGGTGGCTTAGCAGGTGGACCGTATGTGCGGCTACTTGTCCGCCGTATGGTTGTTGCCGACCTTGGAGATTGGCCGAGGCCCCTCAGCTTCGTCATCCACGGGCGAAGCAAGGAGCGTAGCGACGCAGCGCAGACCCGAGGATCCATTCCGTGACATTGAGGCGCTGCGACGGTGCAGAATTCTGCACCGCTGCGCCCTTCGATCAAGGTAACGGCATGATCCTCGGGTCTCCGCGTCCGCTTCGCTCCCGCTCCGCCCGTGGATGACGAAGCGGAGAAGGCATCGCCAATCGCCTACGCGCTGCGTCGCTCAATTGGAAGGTCGTCGAGCAACTTCTTGAGCTTCGCTACCGAATTCTGCTCCGCCAGCGGCGTGTAGACGATCAATCTCATATCCGAGCCGTCGTCGATCGACAGGCTCATATGCTCGAACGTCATCGCGCCAGCGATCGGATGCCGCAGATGCTTCAGTCCGGACAGGCGATGCACGACATCGCGCTGCGGCCACCATTCGCGGAACTCCGGGCTTGAGCGCATCATCAGCGCGATCAGCCGCTCGAAATCCGGGTCGCCGGTGTATTTCGCGCTCTCGGCGCGGAACGCGGCGAGAGTTGCGCGTGCCAGCTGCTCCCAATCCACCAAAAGGTGCCGCCGGTGTGGATCGGTGAAGACACCGTGGATGATGTTGCGGGCATCGCCCTCCAACAGGCCGTAATCGCCGAAAATGGCGACGGCTGCGTCATTCCAGGCCAGCACGTCCCAGCGCGGGCCGACGACATAGGCAGGCTGCAACACCAAGCTCTGCAGCATGTGCAGCAAGGGTCCTTCGACCTTTCCCGCAACGATGCGCCGCCGCTCCGGCTGCTGGCGGCCGGCGAGCGTGAACAAATGCCGCTGCTCGGCGCCGTCGAGCCGGAGCGCCTGGCAGAGCGCCGACAGCACCTCGACCGAAGGCCGCACGTCCCTGCCCTGCTCCAGCCAGGTGTACCAGGTCGTGCCGACGCCGGCGATCATCGCCACCTCCTCGCGCCTAAGCCCAGGCGTGCGCCGCCGCGCGCCGCAAGCGATGCCGGCGGCATCAGGCGAAAGCCTCTCGCGGCGCGAACGCAGGAAGGCGCCGAGCTCGCGCCGGCGGTGATCTTCGGGGGAATGGGTCGCGATATCCATGCACGCATTATAGCAGTATTGATACCAGGATAAAGTTTGAACTGTTTGGGACGCGCGCGGTGTCCCATCTTGTCGCTCAGAGCAGCGCAAGGAGGCTCTGGACATGGAACTCAAGGACAAAACCATTCTCGTCACCGGCTCGACCGATGGCGTCGGCCGTGTGGTCGCGGAAAGGCTCGGCGCCGCCGGCGCCCGCGTGCTGGTACATGGCCGCGACAAAGGCCGCGGCAAGGCGACGGTTGCTGCCATCGAGGCCAAGGGCGGCAAGGCGGAATTTCTCGCCGCCGACCTGGCTTCGCTGGCCGAAGTGCGCCGCCTCGCCGAAGCCGTGCGCGCAAGGACCGACCGGCTCGATGTCTTGATCAACAATGCCGGCGTCGGCACCGGCGGCCAGGGCGCCAAACGGCAGGTCAGCGCCGACGGCTATGAGCTGCGCTTCGCCGTCAACTATCTCGCCGGTTTCCTGCTGACGTCGGAACTGCTGCCGCTCACCAAGGCAAGCGAGCCGGCGCGCATCGTCAACGTCGCCTCGGCCGGTCAACAGGCGATCGATTTCGACGACGTCATGCTGACGCAGGGCTATAGCGGCGTGCGCGCCTACTGCCAGAGCAAGCTGGCGCAGATCCTGTTCACCGTCGATCTGGCGGAGCAGCTCGACGGCACCGGCATCACCGTCAATGCGCTGCATCCGGCAAGCTACATGGACACCACCATGGTCCGGCAGGCCGGCGTCACGCCATGGAGCTCGGTCGAGACCGGCGCCGACGCCATCTTCAACCTCGCGGCTTCGCCGGCGCTTGAAGGAAAGAGCGGCCTCTACTTCGACGGCCAGCGGGAATCGCGTGCCGATGCGCAGGCTTACAACGAGAAGGCTCGCCGCCAATTGCGGACCTTGAGCCTCGAACTGATCGGCCACCCATCACCATCATCCAAGGAACAACATTCATGACCATCGAACATTGCGTCATCATCGGCGGCTCATCCGGCATCGGCCTGGCCACGGCCAGGCGTCTGGTCAGCCCGGCCATGAAAGTGACGATCACCGGCCGCAACGAGGAGAAGCTGAAGAGCGCCTGGAAGAGCCTCGACGGCACCGCCGACAAGGCCGCCTTCGACGCCACCAAGCCGGATGAGGTCCGGCAGTTTTTCGCCGAGCTCGGGCCGTTCGATCACCTGGTTCTCGCCGCCAGCGGCGGCAAGGGGCTGGGGCCGTTCGCGACGCTCGATCTCGCCGATATCGGCAGCGGCGTCGAGGAAAAGATCCGGCCGCAATTGTCCTGTTTGCAGGCGGCCCTGCCGACCTTGAACAGAGCCGGATCGGTGACCTTCATCTCGGCCGTCTCGGCGCAGATCGCAGCGCCCGGCGTCGCCGGCATCGGCGCCATCAACGGCATGCTTTTGACCGTCGCGCCGATCCTGGCGGTCGAGCTGAAGCCGCTGCGCGTCAATGTCGTGGCGCCGGGCGTCATCGACACGCCGTGGTGGGACTTCCTGCCGGACGACCAGCGGCAGGCGGTGTTTGCCGAATATGCCGGCAAGACGCCTGTCGGCCGCATCGGACGCGCCGAGGATGTCGCCGAAGCGATTGCCTTCCTCGTCTCCAACGGCTTCATGACCGGCCAAGTGCTGACCTGCGACGGCGGCCTGCGCTTCGCCGCGTAATCGCCAACGGATCAATTGGAAATGAGGCCGGGCAGGAAGGCTAGTAGGAACAGCCCGGCAACAATCGCATACCAGACAATCAGATGGATCGCCTTCGTCAGCCGGCGGCCCACCTCGCGTGCCCGCTTCGGGTGAAGCGGATCGTAGATCACCTCGACCGGAGCGCCGACAGTCCCGGTCGTTCTGTTGACCGGCAGATGCGAGTCGAAACGCCACATCTTGCCCTGCCGGTCGGCGAATTCGATGACCGGCGTGTCCGGCCCGTCACTCGACTTGTCGATGCTGACCACCCTGCCGGTGGCAAAGGCGCCGCGTCGCCTCAGCATGGCGTCGCCATAGGTCTGTATGGCGAGGATCGACAGGAAGAAGACGCCGCACAGAAAACACCAGATCTGGATGTCGCTCGGATGCCCGCCAAATGCTTCGGCGATTGCCCGAAACGGGAACAGCGCCTGGTGGGCGACGTCAGAAACGCGCGTCCAGAATGCAGTCCAGCTCTGCTCCATCGCCGTTCTACCCGCGCCAACCCGCGGCTTTCATACAGGACAATCGCGACGGAGCGATTAACGCCGGACCGTCAATTGCGCCGACCGTCAGGCGGATTCAGAATCTCGTTCTGAAGATTCTCAAATATGTCATTGAAAAAGCGTGCGCCCGTCACGAGCCCACGCTTTCGATGGATAAACTCAAGCAGCCTTGGCGGCCGGCATCGGATGAATGGCGTGGAACGGAATGCACAGCCGGTTCCAGGTGTTGATCATGCCGAGCGCGACCGAGAGCTTGACCAGTTCCTCTTCCGAGAAATGCTTCAGCGTGCTGGCGTAGAGCTCGTCCGATACGCCATGGTCAGCAATCAGCGTCACGGCTTCGGTCCAGGCGAAGGCGGCGCGCTCGCGCTCGGAAAACAGCGGCGATTCCTTCCAGGCGGCGACCAGATAGAGCCGGGTCTCGGTCTCTCCGTCGCGTCTCGCCTCGCGGCTGTGCATTTCGACGCAATACGAGCAGCCGTTGATTTGCGAGGCCCTGAGCTTGATCAGGTGGAGCAGGCTCACTTCCAGCCCGCATTCGTCCACGGCCTTGTTGAGCGCCGACACCGCCTTCATGATCTCAGGCGCCTTGGCAAAGAACTGCAGTCTCGGTTTCATCGTCTTTCCTTCCAGGTTTGGGTGGGTTTGGGTTCAGATCTGCTTGGGTGCAGCGGATTTCTGCGGCCGCTGGTGGCGCTCGACGAAGGCGCAGCTCGCGGCATAGGATCGCGGATCGCCTTCCGCGGCGTATTCGGCCACGATGTCGGACAGCTTCACTTCGGCGAGCGCTGCGCGATAGGCGCGCTCGGCCTTCAGCATCGCGGCATTGATGCCGCAAGGTTTGACATAGGCCGAGGCATCGATCTTGACCGGGCCGCGCTGGCGGATTTCGCCACAGCGGAACGCGGGCTCCCTGCCCTCGACCGCCAGCACGATATCGAGCAGCGTGATCTGTTCCGCCGCTCGCGCCAGCCGGTAACCGCCCGCCGGCCCCGGCACCGATTCCAGGATGCGCCCCGCCGTGAGTTGGTTGAGATGTTTCAGCAGATAGCTCGGCGACAGTCCGAAACATTCCGCGAGTGCCGCGCCGGACATGGTGCTGTTGCCGTCGACGCTGGCCAGCGTCGCCGCGCAGTGGATGGCCGCCTCAACGCCCTCGCCCAGCTTCATGATGCCGATCTCCTGTTCTTGGATATCTTTTATCCTGGATAATTTTTATCTGCAATAGAGAAATGCGAATTGCTGCGCCAATTCACAACGGCAGTTTGAGAGAGAAAGGGCCCTCGCAGGACTTGGGTTCCTCGCACCCCGCAAAGCGGGGGAGAGGTGGCCCGGCGAAGCCGGGACGGAGAGGGGGACACCCTCTGCGAAGTCAGAGCCGGTGAAGAATGTGGTGCTAGCAAGATAAACAGGCGATCAGGAGCCCGGGGCTAGCTCTCAGCCGTCCCGAAGGCCCCTCTCCGTCCCGGCTTCGCCGGGCCACCTCTCCCCACTTCGTGGGGCGAGGAACCCGAATTCTCCGAAGGCAGCCCTACTCCGCCGCCACCTTGGCCATCGGATTGTTGGGGTGCGTCGTCCAGTTGGCGTAGATCGGCGACACCGGCTTGCCGGTGCGCTGGTCCATCGCGCCGGCCGCCAGCGGCTCCATGGTGATGCAGCCTTCGACCGGGCAGACATTGACGCAGAGATTGCAGCCGACGCATTCGGCCTCGATCACCTCGAAATGCCTGGCCCCATTGACCATGCTGGTGATCGCCTGGTGCGAGGTGTCCTCGCAGGCGATGTGGCAGCGGCCGCATTTGATGCAGGCATCCTGGTCGATACGCGCCTTGGCGACATAGTTGAGGTTGAGATACTGCCAGTCGGTGACGTTGGGCGTGGCGCGGCCGATGATGTCGGAGAGCGACGCGTGGCCCTTCTCGTCCATCCAATTTTCCAGGCCGGCGATCATCTCCTGCACGATCTTGAAACCATAGGTCATGGCCGCCGTGCAGACCTGCACATTGCCGGCGCCGAGCGCCATGAATTCGGCCGCGTCGCGCCAGGTGGTGATGCCGCCGATGCCGGAGATCGGCAGGCCGCGGGTTTCCGGATCACGCGCGATCTCGGCCACCATGTTCATGGCGATCGGCTTCACCGCCGGGCCGCAATAGCCGCCATGCGAGCCCTTGCCGTCGATGGTCGGCTGCGGCGCGAAGCTGTCGAGATCGACGCCGGTGATCGAGTTGATGGTGTTGATCAGTGACACCGCGTCTGTGCCGCCGGCGTGCGCCGCCCGCGCGGGCTTGCGGATGTCGGTAATGTTGGGCGTCAGCTTGGTGATGACGGGCATGCGCGTGTACTGCTTGCACCAGCGCACCACCATCTCGATATATTCCGGCACCTGGCCGACCGCCGATCCCATGCCGCGCTCGCTCATGCCGTGCGGACAGCCGAAATTGAGCTCGATCCCGTCGGCGCCGGTCTCCTCGACCAGCGGCAGGATCGCCTTCCAGCTTTCCTCCACGCAAGGCACCATGATCGAGGCGATCAGCGCCCGGTCCGGCCAGTTCATCTTGACCTGCTTCATCTCGCGCAAATTGGTCTGCAGGTCGCGGTCGGTGATCAGCTCGATGTTGTTGAGGCCAAGCAGGCGGCGGTCGGCGCCCCAGATCGCGCCGTAGCGCGGACCGTTGACGTTGACGACCGGCGGGCCCTCTTCGCCCAGCGTCTTCCACACCACGCCGCCCCAGCCCGCCTTGAAGGCGCGCTCGACATTGTAGGCCTTGTCGGTCGGCGGCGCCGAGGCCAGCCAGAACGGATTGGGCGACTTGATGCCAATGAAATTGTTGCGGATGTCTGCCATGCTCATGCCCTCCCGTTAGAGGTCAATGCCCGATGGATGCTCTCGGCCGCGTCGCGCCCTTGCGCCACCGCCGATACGGTGAGGTCGTCGCCGCCGAAGATGCAGTCGCCGCCGGCCCAGACTTTCGCCAGCGAGGTGCGGCCTTCGGCATCGACCTTGATGCGGCCGCCTTCGAGTTCGATCGCCTCCTCGCTGCCGTTGAGATGCGCCGGCACGAAACTCTGGCCGATCGCCTTGAACACCTGGTCGGCGACGAGCGTCAGCCGTTCGCCCGTGCCGGCGAGCTTGTCGCCGCTCAATGCCGTGTATTCGAGCTCGATCCCAGAAACCTTGCCGTTCTCGGCAATGACGCGCTTCGGCTGCAGCCAGTGGCGGATGGTGACGCCGTTGGCGGCGGCCAGATCCTGCTCGAAACCGGAAGCGTTCATATGCTCCTGGCCACGGCGATAGCAGATCGTCACTTCCTCCGCGCCGAGCAGCTTCGATTGCACGGCGGCGTCGACCGCCGTCATGCCGCCGCCGATGACGACGACGCGCCGGCCGACCGGCAGGCTGGAAAGGTCGCTTGCCTGGCGCAGTTCGGCGATGAACTCGACCGCATTGGTGACGCCGTCGGCATCCTCGCCGTCGGCGCGCAGCGCATTGACGCCGCCAAGCCCCATGCCGAGGAACACCGCGTCGTAGTTGCGCATCAGGTCGGCCAGCTGGAAGTCGCGACCGAGCGCCTTGCCGTTCTGGATGTCGATGCCGCCGATCGCGGTGACGTAGTCGACCTCGGCCTGGGCGAAATCGTCGACGCTCTTATAGGCGGCAATGCCATATTCGTTGAGACCGCCGGCCTTCGGCCGCGCCTCGAGGATCGTCACCTCATGGCCGTGGCGGGCAAGACGATGCGCCGCCGCCAGCCCGGCCGGCCCGGCACCGACCACGGCAATGCTCTTGCCCGTCGCTTCGGCGCGCTTGTAGAACTGCTTGTCCTCGCTCATGGCGACATCGGTGGCGTAGCGCTGCAGCCGGCCGATCTGCACCGGCTTGCCTTCCGCCACCTCGCGCACGCAGACCTCTTCGCATAGCGTCTCGGTCGGGCAGACGCGGGCGCACATGCCGCCCAGGATGTTCTGGTCGAAGATCGTCTTGGCCGAGCCAAGCGGATTGCCGGTCGCGATCTGGCGGATGAACAGCGGGATGTCGATCGAGGTCGGACACGCATTCATGCACGGCGCATCGTAGCAGAAATAGCATCGATCGGATTCGACCAGCGCCTCATGATGGTCCAGCGGCGGGTGCAGATCGGAAAAATTGTCGGCATATTGCTCGGAAGACAGCCTGCCGCCGGCAATGCCTTCGATGAAATGACCAGTCGCCATTCCAGTTCCCCTTGTTGTCGTTTTGGGGAAGGCTAGCACGTTTTATTTTTTTATCAATTGGTCAATTTTCGGCCAAGTCACTGTAATGGCTGGACAAAAACATGATAGTTTCAGTCATATTATAGCCGCCCCGGTAACCCCTGCGGCATCAAGGCTTGTGATCCTATGGCCGTGGATCGACCGGATCTCATCCGCGACCAGTTCCTGCAGCCGCCACAGATTGCGGTCATGGATGCCGAAGGTCTCGAGGTGGCTGACGGTGTTGTAGAGATATTCAGCGCCGGAACCGACATGGCCGCACGCGCGCGCCAGCACCCAAGCCACCTTCTCCAGCGGCTGCCCGAGTGACGTGCCCCTGCCGGTCACGCCAACCCAGAAGCCCAATGCCCGCAGCCGCCCTTGCGCCGTGCGCACCGGAACCCATCTGACCGAGGCGACGCTCTCGTGATCGTCGATCTCACGTCGCAGCAGCCTTTCGATCTGGGCAGCCTTCTCGCCGTTCGGCAGGCGGTAGATGACGCCGTCGCAGCGCCCACCGCGTTCGAGCGCCATCATCAGCCCCGGCTGCGCGGCGCTGCCTCTCCAGCGAACCAGGTCGAGGCAGAACGAGCGGTGCCAACCATGGGCCGAAGCGCGCAACTGCTCGACAGACTCGAAGGCCGGCTTCCAGATCAGCGAACCATAGGCGAACACCCAGAGCGGACCCTCGTCGGCTTCACCGGCGAGACGAGCAGCGAGGGCGCTGAAATCGTCGTCGCTGAGCTGCGTCCACTCCCCGCTCGGACCGGGATCGACCTCCTCGCGGTGGCAGAGCGCGACAAGCTCAGGCGTGAGCGACATTCGACGCATGGAAGGCAAACCCCTCTTTGAATCCAAGCAAAGTCGAAAACCCTCGGATACGCAAGATCGCCGGTCCAGAGCCTTGCCGTTCCCGATTTCTGGACCAGATGTCGGATTTCTGTCGCCAGGATCGTCCTAAGATGGATCGAACCGCGATCGCTGCCTGAACCGGTGAGGAGACCGACCATGCCGAATGCCCCAACGCCTTTCTTCTGGTACGAACTGATGACCACCGACCTCGACGCCGCCGAGGCTTTTTACACCGCAATTGTCGGCTGGAAGGCCGAGCCCTTCGACAAGGCGCCCGGCATGCCCCGCTATATCGTCGTGAACTCCGCCGTGCGCGGTGTCGGCGGGCTGATGACCATGCCGGAAGACGCCGCCAAGATGGGCATGCCGCCGGCATGGATCGGCTATATCTACACCAAGGACGTCGATGCCTCGACCGAGGCGCTCAAGCAGGCAGGCGGTGCGGTGCACCGGGCGCCGGACGACATTCCGGGTGTAGGCCGCTTCGCGGTCGTTGCCGACCCGCAAGGCGCGACTTTCATGTTCCTTCAGCCGAACCAGCCTGACCAGCCGCCGGTGCCGGCGACCACGCTCGGCCATGTCGGCTGGCATGAGCTCTACACCTCCGACTGGAAAGCCGCCTTCGATTTCTATTCCAGCCAGTTCGGCTGGACGAGCGCCGGCGAGTTCGACATGGGTGAGATGGGTATTTACAAAACCTTTGGCGCCGGCCCGGACTCCGGTGGCGGCATCATGAACAAACCGCCGCAGATCCCGGTTCCTGTCTGGCAGTTCTATTTCAACGTCGACGCCATCGACGCCGCCGCCAAGCGCGTCACCGACAATGGCGGCAAGGTCATCATGGGACCGATGGACGTGCCGAGCGGCCAGTGGATCATCCAGTGCCAGGACCCGCAAGGCGCACATTTCGCCTTGCTGGCGCCGGTGCGCTAGAGCAATTCCAGGAAAAGTGTAAGCGGTTTTCCGCCCGGAATTGCGTCAAAACAAAGAGATAGAGCGGTTCATCGTTTCCGTGAAACGGTGAACCGCTCTATCAGCACTTAATTGGATGGGCTGGCGCCGGATCACTCCGGCGTCAGCACCGCCACCTTCAGATCGGCCTTTTTCGCGCCGCTGAGCTGGATGATCGCCGCGCCGCCGGCGAGCTTGAAGCGCACGCTCTTGCGAATGCCCGGGCAGGTCTTCACGCCGCTGAAAGCCGCGGATTTTACGGTCTTGCCATCCTGCACGACATCGATCCAGGCCTCATCGGACAGGCTGAGCTGGAGCTCACCTTCAGGCGGGACGGTCACATTTGCCGTCGCGCCAAACGTGCCGGCAGCCGGCGCACGCTCCGGCGGCACCTCAAAGTTGATCGTGTCGACCGCCGCGAGCGAGAAATCCACCGCTTCCCCGACCGTCAGCTTGGCGCCCGATTGCGCGGCGGGCGCCTCCGGAAACAGCGCCTGCTCGCGCTCGACCGGCCATTTGAACGCATCGCAGCCGGTATCGGCGGCCATGGCGAAGCTGGTGCCTGCAAGGATTGCGAAGAGGCCGATGACGACTTTTCTCATGATAAGGGAGACTCGCTTGGTTTGATCCATCACCTCCCCAATACAACCATAGGAATAGATATGCAACCATGGCGAGAAGAAATATGCGGATTGAAACCATAACCGCTCACCGATTGTTGATGGTTGGCCAAGGGAAGTGAGTGGTCCGTCGCCGGGCGATAATTTAAGGCCCGAGTGGGGGTAAAATGGAGTTTTGGATGAAGCTTTTCGAACGCCTTGCTCAGTACCGGCCGCAGGCGCTGGGCATATTGCGCATCATGACCGCACTGCAGTTCATCGAACATGGGTCGCAAAAACTGTTCAACTTCCCGGTCAGCGCAGAGCCGCATGCCCTCACCGGACTGACGACGGCTGCCGGCATTCTCGAATTCGCCGGCGGCATCCTTTTGGCGCTCGGCCTCTTCACCCGCCCGGTCGCCTTCCTCCTGGCCGGCGAAATGGCGATCGCCTATTTCATGGCGCACTTTCCGCGCGACTTCTTTCCGGCCAACAACGGCGGCGACGCTGCCATCCTGTTCTGCTTTGTCTTCCTCTATCTGTTCTTTGCCGGTTCAGGTGCCTTCGCACTGGACAATCGCGAGAGCGCCAAGGCCTGATGGCGGGATGCGCACCACCGTCAGGCGCGCATCCGTTCGAAATTGGCATCGAACAGCGGCGCCGCCTGGATAAGCGCGGCGTGGCGTTTACCGAGGATCTCGATCTCGAAACCGTCCGGTCTGTCGGCGATCTCCTTCGGCACGTAGCCCATGGCTACCGATTTCCTCGAATTGTGCGCATAGCCGCCGGACGTGACCCAGCCGCGCACAACGCCGTCATGCCAGATCGCTTCGTCACCGATGACGTCGGCATCGGTGGCCTCGACGATGAAGCTGCGCAGCCGAAGCTTGCCGCCCTCTCTACGCTCGGCAAGCGCTGCTTGCTTGCCGATGAAGTCCGCCTCCTTGCCATAGGCGACGAAACGGTCGAGCCCGGCCTCGACCGGCCCGTAGATCGGCCGGTATTCGCGCGCCCATGAGCCGTAGTTCTTCTCCAGCCGCAGCGCATTCAGTGCGCGCGAACCGAACAGGCCGATGCCGAATTCCTCGCCCGCAGTGACCAGCGCGTGGAAGGCGGCGCGCTGATATTCCGGCGCCACCCAGATCTCGTAGCCGAGATCGCCGGTGTAGCTGACGCGGCCGACAAGGCACGGCGCCATGCCGATATCCATCCTGGCCACGGCCATGAACGGGAAAGCCGCATTTGAAACATCGGCGCGGGTGACCTTGGCGAGAACCGCCCTCGCCTTGGGCCCGGCGATCGCAAGGCCGGTGAGCTTCTGCCCCAGCGCCTCGATCCGCACCGAACCATCCCTGGGCAGATGCGCCTCGAACCAGCGCATGTGATATTGCTCGGCGATGCCGGAGCCGGCGATGAACCACTCGCGGTCGTCGATATTGGCAAGGGTGAAATCGCCGATCAGCCTGCCGTCGTCCTTCAGCATCGGCGTCAGCGTCATGCGGCCGCGTCCGGGCAGCTTGCAGGCAAGCATGCGATCGAGCCAGGCAGCCGCGCCCTCGCCCGTTACCTTGTATTTGGCGAAGTTGGAAATCTCCGAGAGGCCGACGCCGTTGCGCACGGTCGCGACTTCCTTGGCGACATGGTCGAAATCGCTCGAACGCCGCCAGGAGAACTCATCCTTGACGCCTTCCGGCGCGTACCACAGCGGCACTTCGAGCCCGTAGGACACGCCCCATTGCGCGCCCTTGGCGGCAAGCGTGTCGTAGACCGGCGTCGTCTTGAGCTGACGCCCTGCCGGCAGTTCCTCGTTGGGGAAGCGGATCGAGAAGCGCCGCGAATAATTCTCGCGCACCTTGGCATTGGTGTAGGCCATTGTCGCCCAGTCGCCGTAGCGCGCCACGTCCATCGCCCAGATATCGGCGCCCGGATCGCCCTCGATCATCCAGTTGGAGAGCGCCAGTCCGACGCCGCCGCCTTGGGAAAAGCCCGCCATGACGCCGCAGGCGACCCAGAAGCCGGGCAGTCCGCGCACCGGACCGACCAGCGGATTGCCGTCCGGCGCGAAGGTGAAGGGGCCGTTGATGATCTGCTTGATGCCGGTCTTCTGGAAGGCGGGGAAGTGGCGGAAGCCGACTTCCAGCGACGGCGCGATGCGGTCGATGTCCGGCTCCAGCAATTCGTGGCCGAAATTCCATGGCGTCTGAAACTCGGACCAGACCTTGTTGGCCTTCTCGTAGGTGCCCATCAGCATGCCGCCGCGCTCCTGGCGCAAGTACAACTCGCCGTCGAAGTCGACGGCGTGGATGATCTCGGTGCCGGTCTTCTTGTTCCAGTCGGCAACCTCCGGCATGTCCTCGGTGATCAGGTACATGTGCTCCATCGCGAGCACCGGCAGTTCCAGCCCGACCATGCGGCCAACCTCGCGCGCCCACAGCCCGCCGGCATTGACGACATGCTCGGCCACGACCTCGCCCTTGTTGGTGATGACGCGCCATAGCCCGTCGGGCCGGCGCACGATGTCCTCGACCTTGGTGAAGCGTTCGACCTCGGCGCCGAGCCTGCGCGCGGCTTTGGCATAGGCGTGCGTCACGCCGGAGGGGTCGAGATGGCCGTCCTCCTTGTTGCGCACCGCGCCGACGAACTGGCTGGGATCGATGAGCGGCATCAATTCCGCCGCTTCCTTCGCCGAAATCACTTCAAGGTCGATGCCGAGATAGCGGCCCTTGGATACCACGCCGCGCAGCCAGTCGAGCCGCGCCTCGGTCGCGGCCAGAAGCACGCCGCCGGTCAGATGCACGCCGGTCGCCTGTCCGGAAAGCTCCTCGATCTCCTTGTAGAGCGAGATCGTATATTTCTGCAGCTTGGCGACGTTGGGGTCGCCATTGATCGTGTGCATGCCGCCAGCCGCATGCCAGGTCGAGCCCGAGGTCAGTTCGTCGCGTTCCAGAAGCACCACATCGGTCCAGCCGTGGCGGGCAAGATGGAACAGCACCGAGCATCCGACGACACCGCCGCCGATGACCACGACCTTTGCATGCGACTTCATGGGGTTTTTCTCGTTGCTTCAGTGCGTTGAAAGATTGAAATGAATCAGATTGGCAAGCTGTTCCTTCAAGGCTCGCCCTGCCCGATCGTTTCCTTGCGGCGCGCCATATAGGCCTCGAGCGCCTCGCGAACAGCCGGGTCCATGGCCGGTTCGACATATTCCTCCAGCGCCTTCTTCCACAGCCGCGTCGCGCGCGCCGTCGTGTCCAGCCCGCCGGCTTCCTGCCAGGCCTCGTAGTTCTGCCAGTTGGAAAGCATGGGCTGGTAGAAGGCGGTGGCGTAGCGCTCCAGCGTGTGCGGCTCGCCGAAGAAATGGCCGCCGGTCGGCACCGCGCCCAGCGCGTCCACCGCCAGCTCGCTCTCGTCGACGACGATGGGGCGCAGGAATTCCATCATGTGCTGCATCATCTCGACATCGATGATGAGCTTTTCGAACGAGGCCGTCAGCCCGCCCTCCTGCCAGCCGGCGGCATGGTAGACGAGATTGCCATGGCCGAGCACCGCGCCCCACAAAGCCATCAGCGTCTCATAGGCGCCCTGCGCGTCCGCCGCATTCGAGGCCGAGCCCGGCGTCGTGCGGTAGGGCAAATTATAGCGCCGCGCCAACTGACCGGAGGCGATGTTGGCCTTGGTGTTTTCCGGCGTGCCGAAGGCCGGCGCGCCGGATTTCATGTCGACATTGGAGGTGAAGGCGCCATACATCACCGGCGCGCCGGGACGCACGAGCTGCGTCAGCACGATGCCGAACAGCGCCTCGGCATTCTGCTGCGCCAAGGCACCTGCAAGCGTCACCGGGCTCATCGCGCCCATCAGCGTGAACGGCGTGACCGCCACCGACTGGCCGTATTCGGCCATGGTCATCAGCCCTTCCGCCATCATCTCGTCGAAGCGGCGCGGCGAGTTGACCGAAATGATGGTCGTGACGCCGGGATCCTGCGCCATCTGCTCGAGCGTCAGCCCGCGCGCGATCGCCATCATCTCGATGCCGTCCAGCGCCCTGCCCCGGCCGATCGCCGAGACATGGAAGCACTTGTCGGTCAGCGTCAGATTGGCGAGATAGGTGTCCATATGCCTGGTATTGGCCGGCAGCTCGATCGGCGCGCAGACCTGGTTGCCGAGCATATGGATGCAGTTGAAATGCTGCGCCAGCCGCACGAGGTCGCCATAGTCGCGCATATTGCCGGCGCGGCGGCCGCGCTCCATGTCGTGCACATTGGGCGGCCCGGCGACCAGCGTGAAGTTGATGGTGTTGCCGCCGAGATGGATGGCGTTTTGCGCATTGCGTGGGGTCAGCGTGTAACTGCTGCGCGTCGACTTTAGCGCTTCCTCGACCATGCCGCGATCGATCCGCACATTCATCGTGGCGTGGTCGACCCTGGCGCCGGCACGCTCGAACAGCGCCAGCGCCCGCAGGCTCATCACCTCGATGCCGAAATTTTCCAGGATATGCATCGACGCCTGGTGGATGGCCTCGATCTGGTCGACCGACAGCAGCGCCATCGGCGGATAGGGATTCTCCACCTGCCGCCGCGGCAGTTGCGGAATGGCGGCGGGTCCCCGGTTGCTGCTGCGCTCGGCGCCGCGCTTGCGTCTTGGTTCGCTCATGCGCGCATCAGAGCGCCCGCTTCGCAAGCCGGCTGTCAGGAATTCGCCGTTTGCCGGCGTGATTTTAGCCTAAGCGGCATTTTTCGAGATTGAAGAAAAGAATGGCGACACGAATGGTCGTAATATCGACAATCGGTTTTTCACGCCTCCCACGCCCGCGTTAAGGAACCGCGCAAGACTCCTTTTATGATTTCGGCCTATTCGTCTTCCCATGCGTAGGTCGAGTTTTAGTAAAATTGTCACTGTCTCCGTGCTGCTGGCGCTTTCGGCCTGCGCGACGGCGCCCAGCCACATCAACAATGTCTGCGCCGTCTTCGACCAGAATGACGGCTGGTTCGACAACTGGCAGTCCGCCGCCGAACGCACCGAGCAGAAATACGGCATTCCCGTTCCCGTGCTGATGGCGACGGTGCGCAAGGAATCCGGCTTCAAGAGCAATGCCCGCCCGCCGCGCACCAAGCTGCTCGGCTTCATCCCGTGGACGCATGTCTCGAGCGCCACAGGTTATTCGCAGGCGCTCGACGGCACCTGGTCGCAATATCAAAGCGAGACCGGCAACTGGACGGCACGCCGCACGAAATTCTCCGACGCCGTCGACTTCGTCGGCTGGTACCATTCCAAGACCGCTGACACCTTCGGCGTTGCCCGCAACGACACCTACAATCTCTATCTGGCCTATTATCTCGGCTGGACCGCCTATAGCCGCGGCAATCGCGGCGACGGCGGCGTGCAGAACTATGCGCGCGCCACCGACAAGATGGCGCAGGACTACGCCGCGCAGTTACGGCAGTGCGGCAACTGATACCCAGCCGGGTTTAGTGCCGCCTTGTCGTATCTTTCGGCTTTTTAACACCGGTTTCGGAAACCTCGTCACGGACTGCGTGGCGGCGAGCCCGCATGCCGGCCTCGCCTTGCTCTACGGCATCCCCGATCTGGTCGGCTTCCGCGCTGCCCGTTTTGCCACGCGGCCGGTTGGGCGCCGTTCCGGTCAAACCCGGCCCGGTGCCGTGCGCGTCGTCCGGCACGCCTTCATGCGCCGCGTGCTCCTTGTCGAACTTGATCACCGGCTCCATCTTGGCCAGCACCTCGTCCGAAAGCCAGCACAGGCTCATATGGCCGTCGCCGAGATTCTTCACCGGCGGCACCTTCGTCTCGCACAGATTGTCCGGCACCAGCTTCTTGTAGCCGCAGCGCGTCTGGAACGGGCAGCCGGTCGGCGGGTTCATGGCCGACGGGATGTCGCCTTCCAGCACGATGTGCTTCTTGACCACGCTGGTGTCGGCGATCGGGATCGCTGACAGCAGCGCCTCGGTGTAGGGATGGTAAGGCGGCGAAAAAATCTGGTCGGTCGTGCCCTGCTCGACGATATAGCCGAGATACATCACGACGACGCGGTCGGCGATGTAGCGCACCACCGACAGGTCGTGGCTGATGAACAGCATCGTCGTCTTGTTCTTGCGCTGGATGTCCATCAGCAGCTCGGTCACCGCCGCCTGCACCGAGACGTCGAGCGCCGAGACCGGCTCGTCGGCCACCACCACCTTGGCATCGCCGGCAAAGGCGCGCGCCACGCCGATGCGCTGCTTCTGGCCACCCGACAGCTGGCGCGGCTTGCGGGTTTCGAAGGCGCGCGGCAGCTTCACCAGGTCGAGCAGTTCCAGCATGCGCTGGCGCCGCTCGGCGACCGTCTTGCCGACATTGAACTTTTCCAGCGTGCGGATGATCTGCGAGCCGACCGTGTGGCTGGGGTTCAGCGTGTCGAACGGATTCTGGAACACCATCTGGATCGACGACACCGTGTCGACGCCGCGGCTCTCGATGCCCGTCGACTGGATTTCCTTGTTGGCTAAAGTCACCGTGCCGGAGCTCGCGGTCTCCAGCCCCAGCAGCACCTTGGCCAGCGTCGACTTTCCGCAGCCGGACTCGCCGACGATCGCCACCGTCTCGGATTCGCGTGCGGTGAACGAGATCGTCTCGTTGGCCTTGACGACGCGGCCCTCGCTGGAGCCGAACACCTCGCTGCCGCCGACCTTGTAGTATTTCTTGAGGTCCTGGATCTTCAACACCGGCGCGCCGGGCTCGACCTTTTCGTTGACCTTCTTGGCGCCGGGTGGCAGCGCCTCCCAGTCGATCTCGTTGAAGCGCACGCAGCGCGAGAAATGCCCCTCATGGCCGTCGACCGGAACCATCGGGATTTCGGCGGCGTTGCAAACGCCTTCGACGAAATGGTGGCAGCGCGGCCCGAAATTGCAGCCCTTCGGCCGCTCGTGCGGCAGCGGCAACTGTCCGGGGATCGAGATCAGCGGCCGCGAGTTCTTGTCGGCGCCAGGCAGCGGGATCGAGCGGAACAGGCCTTGCGTATAAGGGTGGCGCATCCGGTCGAACACGTCCTCTATCTTGCCGGTCTCGACCGCCTCGCCCGAATACATCACCGTGATCTTGTCGCAGGTCTCCAGGATGAGACCCAGATTGTGCGACACGAAGATCATCGAGGTGCCGAACTTCTCGCCCAGCCCCTTGACCAGCTCGACGATGCCGGCCTCGACGGTGACGTCGAGCGCGGTGGTCGGCTCATCGAGCAGAAGCAGCGCCGGCTTGGACAAGAGCGCCATGGCGATGACGATGCGCTGCTGCTGGCCGCCGGAAAGCTGGTGCGGATAGGAGCGCATCATGCGCTCGGGGTCGGGCAACTTCACCGACCGCACCATCTCCAGCGCGCGATTGTAGGCCTCTTCCTTCGACACCTTGTCGTGGATCAGCGGCACTTCCATCAGTTGCTGGCCGATCTTCATCGCCGGATTGAGGCTTGCCATCGGCTCCTGGTAGATCATGGCGATCTTGTTGCCGCGAATGGCGCGCAGCTCCTCCTCGGAGAGCTCGCCCATGTCCTTGCCCTGGAACTTGATCTTGCCGCCGACGATCTTCCCGATGTTGGAGAGGTCGCGCATGATGCCGAGCGAAACCGTCGACTTGCCGCAGCCGGATTCGCCGACGATGCCCATGGCCTCGCCGGGCATGACCGTGCAGGAAAAATCCATCACGGCCGGGATCTCGCCCTTGCGGGTGAAGAAGGAGATCGACAGGTTCTCGATCTCGATGATCGGCTGACCGGTCGCCTTGGCTGGATCTCGAACTGCCTCGTTCATGGGTCGCTCCAATCCCTGATCTTTAGAAGATGGGGCCGCAGGCCCCGCCATCAATCCTTCATCGATTGCTCACGCAGCGAATCCGCCAAAAGATTCAGCCCCAGCACGAACGACATCAGCGCGATCGTCGGCGGCAGCGCCGGGTGGATGAAGGAGCGCAAGAGGCGGCTGGCGTCCTTGATCGCGGTGCCCCAGTCGGGGCTTTCCGGGGCAAGGCCGAGGCCGAAATAGCCGAGCGTTCCGAGCAGGATCGTCGTGTAGCCGATGCGCAGGCAGGCGTCGACGATCAGCGGACCGCGCGCATTGGGCAGGATCTCCCAAAGCATGATGTACCAGGGCGATTCGCCGCGCGTCTGCGCCGCCGCCACATAGTCGCGCGTCTTGATGTCCATGGTCAGCCCGCGCACGATGCGGAACACGCCGGGGCTGGAGGCGAACACCACCGCCACGAAGATGTTGAGCTGGTTGGGATCGATGTGCACGATCTTGAACGGATCCTTGTCGAAGACCAGGCCGGTATAGATCCAGCCGCCGACGACGAGCGTGATGCCGAGCAGGATATAGAGCCGGTCCGGCCGGTTCTTGTAGCGGGTCCAGAACAGCACGCAGAAGAAGATGATCGGAAACAGGAAGAACAGCCCCGCCATCGCATAGGGGATGGGCGTATCCATGATGCCCGGCGTCACCAGCAGGTAGAACAGCAGGATCACCGGGAAGGCGAGCACCAGATTGGCAAGGAACGACAGCAGCGTGTCGATCTTGCCGCCGTAATAGCCGGCCGGCAGGCCGAGCGTGATGCCGACCATCAGCGCGAAGCCGGTGGCGGCGGGCGCGATGATCAGCACGATCTGGCTGCCATAGACCATGCGCGAGAACACGTCGCGCGCCAGTTTGTCGCCGCCGAAATAGTAGACCAGCTTCGACGCCGGCTCGATCGCCCCGGGCAGCGTGTCCTTCATTACCGAGACCTGGGCCAGCGGATCGAAGGGCGAGATGGTCGAGGCGAAGATCGCCGTGAACAGCCAGAACAGGCAGATGAAGACGCCGGCGATGCCGACGCCGCTGTCGAAGAGCTGGCCGTAGAGGCCCAGCCGCTTCTTGTAGGTGAAGCTGGCGCCCATCACCAGGATGAGCGCGGCCCATACCGGCCAGAAGCGCCAGAGCACGCCGATAACGACATCGAAGGCGTTGATATATTCGATCTGCATCGGCCTGCCCCTATTGAACCCTGATGCGCGGATTGAGGAACGCGTAGCCGACATCCGAGATGAGCTGGGTGATCAGCACGATGAACACCGAGACCAGCGAGCATCCGAGCAGGAGGTCGATGTCGTTGTTGCCGGCGGCTTCGACCAGCGTGTAGCCAAAGCCTTGGTAGCGGAACATCACCTCGACGATGACGACGCCGGTGAGCAGCCACGGGAACTGCAGCATGATGACGGTGAACGGCGCGATCAGCGCGTTGCGCAGTGCGTGCTTGACCACCACGCTGCCGAAGGACAGTCCCTTCAGCCGGGCGGTACGGATATATTGCTGCGTCATCACCTCGACCATCGAGGCGCGCGTCATGCGCGCGATATAGCCGATGCCGTAGATCGCCAGCGTGATCACCGGCAGCGTGAAATTGTAGAAGGTGATGCCCTGGCTGGCGGAGGCGGCCGAGCCGTTCAGCCAGCCGAGCCAGGAAGCGAAGATGACGGTGAAGATCACGCCCGACACATATTCAGGCGTCGCCGTCGACGCGATCGAGGCGACCGAGAGCGTGCGGTCCGTGCGCGAGCCTTCGCGCATGCCGGCCAGGATACCGATCAGCAGCGAGATCGGCACCATCACCGCCAGCACCCAGAACATCAGCAATCCGGTGGCGCCGAGGGCCGGAAACAGCTTCGCCCCGACCGTCGTCTTGAACTTGGTCGAGCAGCCGAAATCGCCCTGCAGCACGCCGGAGAATGTCGGCTCGGTCGGATCGTTGCAGAAAGAGAAGCGTTGCGTCGTCTTGCCGGTCGCCGGATCGGTGATCGGATGCTTCGGCAACACCCCCAGCCACTGGCCGTAGCGGGCGAAGAAGTTCTGCCGGTAGCCGTGATTGGCCAGCCAGCTTTCGAGCTGGTCGGCGGGCGTGTGCATCTCGGTCTGGCTGATCGCCAGCTTCTTCAGATTGGGCTCGAGATTGACGAGGAAGAAAACGACCAGCGTCAGGCACAGCATCGTGAGCAGTATCGTGCCGATGCGTCTGGCGATGAATGAGAACATGAGCACCCCCTGCCGGCCGGGTTGGGGTCAGATAGGTTCAACCCTGTTTCGGAAACCTGATGACGCCCCGCCACCGCTGCAGGACATGCAACGGTGACGAAGCTTGAGATACGAGGGGCTGTCGCCCCTCATATTCATCGCGTCATGGATCACGCCTTATCGAGCCAGACCTTGCCGAAGTCGTGCTCGTAGGTGGGGTGCATCGAGTGGTTCTTCACCTCGGGCTTGATGTTGATGTAGAGCTTGCGCCAGTAGGGCTGGATGATGATGCCGGAATCCTGCAGCGTCTGCTCGATGTCCTTCATCACAACCTTGCGCTTCTCCGCATCGGCGATGCCGAGCGCCTCGTTCACCTTCTTGTCGAAGTCCGGGTTGGCGTAAGCCGTCTCGTTCCAGGCTTCGCCGCTGCGATAGGCGATGGCGATGACCTGGATGCCCAGCGGACGCATGTTCCAGTTGGTTTCCGAGAACGGATACTTGGTCCAGTCGTTCCAGAAGGTCGAGCTCGGCAGCACGGTGCGCTTCACCTTGATGCCGGCTTCGCGCAGCTGGGCGGCGATCGCGTCCGTGGTGTTCTTGTGGTAGTCCTCGTCGTTGCTGATCAGCTCGTGCTCGAAATCGATCTGGCCGGCTTCCGTCAGCATCTGCTTGGCCTTGGCGATGTCGCGCTTGACCTCCGGCAGCTTGACGTATTCCGGATGGATCGGCGAGACGTGGTGGTTTTCGGCCGCCGTGCCGGCATTGCCGTAGCCGAGTTGCAGCACGGTGGCGTTGTCGACGGCAAGCAACATCGCCTGACGAACCTTCTGGTCGTCATAGGGCTTCTTGGTGACGTTGAAGCGCGACACCACGGTGGCCGCCGTCACGACTTCCGATACCGGAGCGCCGACATCGGCGATGATCTTGATGTAGTCGGCGGTCGTTTCGTGGTTGGTCTGGACTTCGCCGGACTCGAAAGCCGAGACCGTCGCAGCCGGATCGGTGCCGTAGTCGATGAACTCGACGCCGTCGAGGAAGGCTTCGCCCTGCCACCACTTGCCGGTCGTGCGGCGCTTGTAGACCACCTTCTGGCCGACGTCGTACGAGACCAGCTCGAACGGACCGGTGCCGATCGGGCAGTTCTTGAAGTTGGCGCCCTTCTCGTCGAAGCTCTTGTGCACGACCAGTGCCGGATAGTCGCACAGGTTCGGGATGATGGCGATGTCGGGCTTGGTCAGCTTGAGCTTGACCGTCATGTCGTCGACCTTGACGACGGCGCCGTCGCGCAGCTTCTTGGTCTTCTCGTCGACGAGCGTGCCGAGGCGGCCTGGCATCGAATTGCCTTCCACCGCCTTGTCGGCCCAGCGCGTGAAATTGTTGACCACGTCGTCGGCGGTGAACTTGTCGCCATTGTTCCATTCGACGCCCGGCCGCACATGCAGCGTGTATTCGGTGGCGTCGTCATTGATGTCCCAGCTCGCCAGCAGATACGGCGCGAAGGTGTATTCCTTGGTGTATTTCACCAGCGGCTCGAGCGCCTGGCGCTCGGCATTGGAGATTTCGGACCAGTCGGCGGTGCGCGGATCCTTCGGGTCCTTGACCGACATCGCGACCTTCAGGACGCCGCCCTTCTTGCCCTGCACGTCCTCGGCCCTGGCCGGGGTCGGATCGGCGAGGCCGAGCATACCATAGGCCATTGCCGTCGATGCGCCGAAGACGCTGGCCAAAGCCAGAAATTCGCGGCGGTCCACCCCTCCCGATTTGGCGTCTTCGGCCATTTTCAGGATGTGATCCGGAACGCGATCACCATTGCTCTTATAGATTGCCATGACTTACTCCCATTGTTGGCTTTCCGCCTTTTAACATTCCGCATCCAGACCGCGTTGTCAAAGACGGTTTGGGGCAGGAACATGTTAGGGAATGTGCATCTTTGGGTACAACCCGGTTCGCGCGATAGCGACAGTCTTGACGCAAATTTGCTAGCGCGACGCGATTTCCGAAAAAATCGCCACGGGCGATTAAATCAATACATTTTATAAGGATAAGAGCGGCGCGGCCTCAGTATTCGCGTTCGTAAAAGACGCCGCCCTTTGCTTCGCCGGCGTCATTGGCCTCGCCGCGCAGCTTCACGCCGCGGCCGACATTGAGGTCGATGGTCGCCTTGCCGGAGCCCGGCTTGTCGCCCTTCTGGATGGTCACATAGGTGCGGTCGTTGAGGTACTTGCCGGCCGAAACGGCGGTGCCGCCCTTCTCGTCCGTCGTGACGTCGAGATCGTCGACGCCGATGGCGTTTTGCAGGTTCTCGAGCAGCGAGGTCGAACCGCCGACACCCGCCAGCTGCGCCGCGGCGCTCGCAAGCTGCGCGATCTGCAGCGGCGACAGCTTGGACATGGATTGACCGAAGATGAGCTGCGCCAGCACCTCGTCCTGCGGCAGCGCCGGCACGGAAGAGAAGGTGAACTTCGGATTGGTCGCCTCGCCCGATACCACGATGGTGACCGTCGCGCTGCTGGTCGTCGTCGTCGCCGTCATGTTGAGATAGGGCACCAGCGAACCCTGGAACCCGATCGTGCCCTCGGTGAAGGTCAGCCGCTTGGCCAGGATGGTCAGCCGCCCGCGCTGCAGCGTGAAGGTGCCGATCGCCTGCGGCGACGAGGCCGGGCCGGTCAGTTTCAGCGAGCCGCCAAGCTCGGCGTCGACGCCCCTGCCCTGGATGAAGATCTGGTTGGGCGCGTTGACCGTCACATCGAGGGCAAGACCGCTGCCGCCATTGCTGCTGCCGCTGGCCGTCGCCGGCCGAAGCGCCTTGTCCTGCGCCCGGACGGCAGCCGGCGCGTTCCTGTGCTTCACATCCAATTCCGAGAGCGAGGCCGGCAGCCTGTCCGGGACGGTGATGACCGTTCTTGCCAGATTGATCGTGCCGGCAACCACCGGCGCCGAAACCAGCGGTCCTTTGATGGTCAGGTCGCCGCCGAGATTGGCGGTCACCACCCGGCCGTCGGTATAGCGGCCGTCGGTGAGCTTGATCGCGAGATCGGCCGGAAAACCCTGCGCCGGATTGATGCCGACCGTGCCGCTCGCCGACAGGCTGCCGCGCGTCGACAGCGTTCCGGTCAGGCGGGTGATCCTGGCGGCGCCGCCGCCGATCGAAACATCGGCCGCGATGTCGTTGACCGCGAGGCCCGAACGCGCGTCGATCAGGCGTGCGCCGGAAGTGTTGACCGTTCCGCCGATCACCGGCGACGACGCCGGACCGCGCACTTGCACGTTGACATTGGCCGTTCCGGTCAGCCCCAACCCCTGCGCGGCAAGTTTCGCGGCAAGGAAGGAGAACGGCACCTTGCCGTTGAAGTCGAGCACCAGCGCCGGCGTGCCAGCGGTCGTTACCGAACCGCCGCCTTTGAGGCCAAGGCCGGCGCCGTCGCTGATATTGGCGTCGAAGGCGAGCTTGTTGCCGGCGAAGGTTCCCGACGAAGACACGTTCATGCCGCCGAGCCCTGCCCCGCGCGTTTGAGAGGTCTGCACACCGGAAGCGTCGATGTTGAAGGCGACCGACGGGTTCGCCGGCGCGCCGGTCACCTTGACCGTCCCCGAAATCGAGCCGGCCGCGTCGAGCCCCTTCGAAAAACTGTTGGCGAGCGAGATCGGCACCTTGGCCAGATTGGCGTTGATGTCGAGCGCCTGCGCGACCTTGCCCGTCACCGTCGCCGTGCCGCCGCCAAGGTTGAGCACCAGCCGGTCGAGCGTCGTCACGCCGTTGGCGATAGTCACCGTCGAGGCCTGGGCGATCGCCGCCTTGATGCCCTGCACGGTCGCTTCGCCGGACGACAGCTGGATCGTCGTCGTGCCGTTGGCGACCTTCACCCGGCCGGCGGCCTTCGCCGGAATGTTCTTGACGGTGGCGCCGCCCGAAAAGCCGGTCCAGTCGCCGTCCCGCTTCAGATTGACATCGATGCCGGTGACGGCGGTGCCGCCGGAAGTGACGCTTTCGGCCCGCACCGTGCCGACGATGACGGGCGCTGCCATATAGTTCGTGATCTGCGCGTCGATGGCGACGTTCTTGGCGGAGAGGTCGCCGCGCTTGATGGCCGAGGTGTTCGCCTTGACCACGACGTCTGCGCCGTTGGCGGTCTTGGAGAAGGCGATCGTGCCGCGCACATTGCCCTCGGCCTTTTCCAAAGCGAGCGCGGCCAGCGGTCCGATATCGGGCAGGTCGAGCGAAACCGTGCCGACCGGCACGAAAGCATCGTCGAGCGCCAGATCGCCCGAAATCTTGTTCGGGCCGAGCGACAGCAAAAGCCCGTTGATCGCGCGGCTGCCATTGGTGGTGGCGAGCACAGCGCTGCCTTGCAGGTTTTGCCCGGCGACATTGCCGGTGAGCTGCACATTGGCGGCTGGATTGGCGGCATCGGCCTTGCCGGTAGCCGTCAGCTTCAGCCCGGTGATCTCGCGCGCCGCCACCAGGAGCCGGTCGCTGTCCACCGTCATCGACAGGTCGGGCGCGGTGACCGGGCCTTGCGCGTTCAGGGCAAAGGCGATGGCGCCCTTGGCGTCTTTCGACAGCAGCGACACGTCGCTCAACGCACCCCTGATGTCGGCGGCGAGCTTGCCGTCAACAAGGCTCGCCTGCCCGTTGGCGCTGAGCGCGCCCGAATTGAGCTTCAAGCCGTCGACATTGACATTGCCGTTGGCATCGCGCTTCAGCGCGGCGCTCAGCTTCGCGGTCTCACCGAGCATGCCGCGCGCCGCCGCCGGCAGGGCGGAAGACACAACATCGGCCGTCATATTGAGGTCGACGGCGCCGTCGCCCAGCGATATCCGGCCGGCGACCTGGCTGTTGAGCGCATCGCTTCTGAGTGAGCCGCTGTTGACGGCGACCGCATCGGTCGTCAGGCGGCCATTGACGTTGGCAGTGACCTTGCCGGCAATCAGCGGCGCGATCATCGGATTGTCGAGGGCGACCCTGTCCACCGACACCGTGCCGGAAACCGGGCCGGCTCGCCCCTTGAGGTCGAAGGCGTCCGAATGCAGCGCCAAGGTGAGACCATCCACCTTCGCCTGGCTGGCGGCAATCGAGGGTAGAATAGCGGACACATCAAGCCGCGCCTGCGTGCTTTCGCCCGCCATCTTTGCCGACAACGACTGGACCTCGACTTTGACCGGGCTCTCGGCGCTGCCGACCGTCAGCGGCAGGCTGGGTCCGGACGACGTAAGGTCGAGCGAGAAATCGCTGGCGCCGTTGGGGTTGAGTGTGCCGGCAGCCTTGCCTGAAATCTTGTCACCTGAAAGCGTGGCGTGGTCCAGGGCCACGCCGCCGGAAAGCGTATAAGTGCCGGCGGCATCGAGATCGAGCGGCCCGAGCCCCGCCTGGCGTGTCTGGCTGGTCTCGGCGCCCGCCACCTTGGCGTCGAACTGGATGTCGGGATTGGAGGAAGGACCCGTCACGTGCGCCGTGCCCTCCACGGTTCCGGCTCCGTCGAGGCCAGGCACGAAATCATTGGCCAGCGCCACCGGCAGGTTCGCGAGATTGGCCGTCAGGTCGAGGGTCTGACCGGCGCTGCCCGAAACCGTCGCCGAACCGCCGCCGAGATTGAGCGCGAGCTTCTCGATTGTGGTCACGCCATTGGCGATGGAAAGGCTGGAAGGCTCGGCGATGGCCGCCTTGATGCCACGCACCGTCGCCTCGCCGGAAGCGATTTCCACGCTGGTCGTGCCGTTGGCGATCTTCACGCGGCCGGTGGCGGTGGCCGGAATGCCGGAGGCGGTGGCGCCGCCGGTAAAATTGGTCCAGTCGCCGTCGCGCTTCAAATCGATGCCGATGCCGCTGATGACCGTGCTGCCGGACGTCACGCTATCGGCCTTGATCGTACCCGAGATCGCCGGCCCCCTCAGATAGTTGGCGATCAGCGCGTTGACGGTGATGGCTTTTGCCGCCAGATCGCCACGCGCGATCGAGGTGCTGGCCGCGTTGATGGTGACGGTCGGCGCCTCGCCCTCCTTGGCGAAGGCGATCGTGCCGTTGATGTCGCCGGTCGCCGTCTGATCCGCCAGCGCCGCGAGCGGCCCGATATCGGGCACGGCAAGCGTCAGCGTGCCGAGCGGCAGGAACTTGTCGTCGAGCGCGAGATCGCCCGAGACCTTGTTGTCGCCGAGCGCCAGGGTCAGGCCCTTGATCGACCGCTTGCCGTCGGCCGTCACCAGCGAGGCCGCGATATCGAGCGCCTGCCCCTCGGCGCTGCCGGTGAGCGAGATTTCGGCAGACGGGTTGGCGACATCGGCCTTGCCCTTGGCCGAGAGCTTGATGTCCTTCACCGTGCGGCCGGCCGCCGTCAGGCTGGCGCTGTCGGCTGAGACCGTGAAATCCGGCGCCAGGCGCGGACCGCTTGCGCTCAGCGCGAAATTGACCCCGCCGGCGAGCGGTGTGCCGGCGAGCGACGACAGCGGCGAGACGTCGCCCAACGTGCCCTTCACGCTGGCCTGGATGTCCGCTCCTTGCATGCTGCCGGTGCCGCTGGCGCTCAGCGAGCCGGAGGTGAGTTCAAGCGAATTGGCGGCGAACGCGCCCTGCGGATCGCGGGTCGCGGTCGCCGAAAACCTCACCCGCTCGCCGAGCAGCGAGCTGATCTGCGGCGGCAATGCCTTGGAGACGGCGTCGGCATTCATCTTCAGCGTCATCGACAGATCGGCGAGCGACACATCCGCCGTCAGCGCGGCATTGAGCGCGTCGCTGCGCAAATTGCCCTTCTCGATCGCCACGTTCTCGCGGCTGATCGTGCCGGAAAGATCGGCCGAGAGCTTGCCGGTCACCATGGGCGCCAGCGTCGCCACATCGGTCTTAAGGCCGGCGGCGGCGAGGTTGACGCTGACCGGGCCGCTGCGGTTCGCGACGTCGAAGCCGTCCGAGTGGATCGTGCCCGTCACATTGTTGAGCTGCGTGCCGCCGACGGCCACCGAGGTAAGGGACGCGCCGATATCGACCATCGGTGCCTTGCCGTCCCCGAAGACACGCGCCGTTGCCTTTTCGACCGCGACCAGGATCGGCGCGGCGCTGTTGCCGACATCGATGGTGACCGGCTTGTCCTTGGCGGAGAGCTCGACGGCCAGGTCGCTTGCGCCCTTCGGATCGACATTGCCGGTCGCGGTGCCGTGCACGGAGTCGCTCTCTATCGTGGCTTGCTCGATATCAACGCCGCCCGAAATGGTCGCCGTTCCAGCGACATCGAAGCTCGTCTTGCCGGCAAACAGCGACTTTATCTTCTCGGGCAGGAAATCTTCGAACTGGCCGTCGCCCTTGGCCTCGATACGGTGGCCCTTGTCGGTGAGCTGATGCCGGCCGGTCAGCTGGCTGATGATCTGGCCATCAACCATGAAGGTGCCGACGCCGCTCCAGTTGGCTAGAGGTCCGCTGCCGGTCACGACGATGTTGACAGGCGGCGCGTTCGGCAACTTCAGCAAATTGGCGATGATGCCGCCGGCCGGCTCCGATGCCTTGAGATCGAGGTCGAGCTTGTTGTCGGTTGGCGCGAAATGGATTTTGGCGTCGACATTGCCTTGCTTGCCGTCATGGCGGCTGACGTTGAGCACGCTCTCGACTGCCAGCGGCGACGGATCGGCCTTGAGCGAGCCCTTGGCGGCCAGTTCGGCAATACCGCTGCCGGCAAGCTCCTGGCCGAGCGCGATCTCCGGCAGGTCGATCGCTTTGACGTCGATCGACAACGGCAGGCTGCTCGAACCGCCTTGCGAGGGCTGCTGGCTCGGCTGCGGCAGCCGCGCCAGCTCGATGCGCTCGGCGGCAAGGCGGTCGGCGTTGAAATTCCGGGAGAGCAGCGCCGTCGGCGACCAGTCGAGCGCCACCTTGCGCGCCACCATCCAGGGGCCCGCACGGTCTTCCAATACCACGTGGTCGACCCGAAGCTGACCCGACCAGATGCCTTCGATGCCGCTGACCGTCACCTTGCGGTCCTCGCTCGAAGCCATCCTCGAAATCAGGCTGGCGAGGTTCTGGCGGCCGCCTTCGGTGCCGGTCAAAACGACAAGCGCGCCGATCGCCACGACCAGCAAAAGAAGCAGCGTGTAAAGGCAGATGCGGAGGATGCGCCAAAAGATCTTCATCGTCAGAACGCCTGCCCGATGCCGGCATAGATGCCGAAATGCGGATCGCCCGGATCGCGGTTGAGTGGCACCGCGGCGTCGATGCGCAGCGGCCCGAACGGCGTGATGTAGCGCAGGCCGACGCCGGCGCCGACCTTCACATTCGAGAAATCGGGGAAGGATTTGGTCGAGACCGTGCCGGCATCGACGAACGGCACGATGCCGATCGAATCGGTGACGCCGATGCGCATCTCGACCGAGGTCTCGAAGAAGGACAGGCCGCCGATCGGCTGCCCGTTGATGTCCTTCGGGCCGATGCCCTGATAGGAATAGCCGCGCACAGAACCGCCGCCGCCGGAATAGAAGCGCCGGTCGGCCGGCACGTTCTGCAGGCCGGTGCCGACGATCGAACCCAGCGTGGCGCGCTCGGCCAGCACGAACCGGCTTGCCGTGTCCAGCGACTGGTAGGTGTAGCCCTCGCCCTTCAGCTTCAGGAAGGTCGCGCCATTCAATATGTCGTAGCTTGGCTCGGCATAGGCGAGGAAGCGGAAGCCTCTGGTCGGGTTGAGCTTGTTGTCGCGGCTGTCATAGACATATTGCAGCGGCACGCTGGCGATCAGATAGGTGTGCTTGCCGAAGGCGTCGGTGATCCTTGAATAGTCGAGGTCGAATTCGGCCGAGACCCGCTGCTTCTTGTCGAGGTCGTAGGAAACGCCGACGTCGCCCTTGACCGAGAAATGGTCATAGGCGTCGGGATGCTCGAACACCGTCTTGATGCCGGTGAAGAATTTCGACGTCGGCCCGAGCACGCCTGGCTTCTCGAACATGACGCCGGCATTGTAGTTGAGCGCGGAGATACTGTTGCTGCCGATGCCGCTGATCGAGCCGTCGATCCGCAGCTTCTCTGCCTGGCCGAACAGGTTGCGGTGTCCCCAATAGCCTTCGAGCCCCAGACCTTCGGTGTTCGAGACCGTGCCGCCGATGCCGAAATAGCGCGGCTTGCGCTCGCTGACCTGGACATCGATCGGGATGTTGCCGTTGGCGTCGAGGCTGTCGCCTTCCTTGATGGTCACGCTGTTGAAGACTTCGAGCCCGAGCAACCGGTCGCGGGCATCGTCGATTTCCTGCGGCGAATATTGCTTACCGCGCTGCAGGCCTGTCATGTACTCGGTGAAGCCGCGATCGACCTTCTCGGTGCCCTCGACCGTCGTGTCGCCATAGCCGGCGACCGGGCCGGCCGCCACCGTCAGCGTGACGTCCAGCGTCGAGCTGGCATGCTCGGCGACAATCTCGCGGTCCGTCACCTTGGCCAGCGGCCTGCCCTCGTCCTTCAGCGCCCGCACGATCAGGGCTTCGGCCTTGAGCACGGCGCCGGAGCCTGCATCGCCGCCGGCGATCAGCCCGAAGTCGGCGCTCGCCAGCCCAGCGGCATCGCCTTTCAACCGGATGTTGCCCAGTGTGAATTTCGCCCCAGGCGCGACGCTGACGACGACCGGTATGGGTTGCGGCCCCTTGA
Organism: Mesorhizobium sp. GbtcB19; assembly: GCF_019091085.1. GTDB lineage: Bacteria > Pseudomonadota > Alphaproteobacteria > Rhizobiales > Rhizobiaceae > Mesorhizobium. The sequence goes on from NZ_JAGXJY010000001.1 coordinate 726,476, forward strand.
ACTCGGCGTCCGGCGGCAAGTCGTCGATCGATTTGCCGTCGATCGTGATGGTGACCACGCCCTCGTAGCGGGCATCGGCGTAGAGCGCGGCGACGAGTTGCTCGCGGTCGCCGCGCGCCTTGGCCATCAGGCCGAGCGATCCGGACACCGGATGGTCTTCGTCGTTTTTCAACGCCGAGGCGTTTTCGAGCTTCTTGACCAGATCCTTGTCGGCATCCGGCGCATCGATGGTCACCGAATAGCGCAGCGGATCGACGATGTCGGCATCCTCGTCCTTGGACGAGCCCCAAAGCTTGATGCCGAAAATCTCGAAAGCCGCCGCCTGCCGCATTTCACCGGCCAGCAGGATCGAGCAGACGAGCGCGAAAAGCAGGGCGCGCGAAAGCCCGCGCCCTGGCGCGAACCCTCCTGACATCTGCGTTTCATGCGCCGGCATTAAGACAACCTAGTCGACAAAACTAAAATTGGAATGAAGTTCCAAATCGTTCGTAAAGGGGCCACAATCCAATTGTCTGAAATAGTCCGGGCTTGGAATTCACACCTTTTGCATTTTCGCAAGAAAGTGTGATCCGTCTCACAGAGGTTATGTCGAGATACCGGCCTTTGGCCGGCATGGAAACCGTTTGCGGGTGAAAAACCTGCAGCGTTCCGGGCGTTGACAAGCCTGAGCGAAGCTTGATCATGCCTGGACGCTGGCAACGTCTGGAGGGTGATGTGGCAATGCGCGCGGCTCGTGGTCTCTCTTTCCTTTTTCTCATCTTTTTCGCCCTGGGCGGGGCGGCATTGGCGGCCGAAGCCCGGCGAATCGTGACAACCGACAATTCCGACTATTTCGGCTTCGACCTGCGGTCGGAGCAGAATGTCAGCCTCGACCAGTGCAAGACCACCTGTCTTGGCGATTCCGCCTGCCGCGCCTTCACCTACAACACCAAGGCGAAGTGGTGTTTTCTCAAATCCGACTATAACCAGTTGAAATCCTTCACGGGCGCTGTCGCCGGAAAAATCGCCAATGTCGATGGCGACCCCGATATCGGCGCCCCGCCGGCGCTGGCCTTTTTCCCGAACTGGATGGCCGACCAGGCCCAGCAGTTCCGCAACAAGCTGACCGATCCGGCCTATGACAAGCCGACCGAAGGGCTTGCCGCCCTGCAGGCCGCCGCCGAGCAGGCGGCGCTGACCGGTGACCACCGCCTTGCCATGCAGAAATACCAGGCCGCGGTCTCGGTGCTGCCCGACGATGGCGCGCTGTGGCTGGCTCTGGCGCGCGAGATCCTCGCCGTGCAGCCGGCGTCGAACACCACCGAACCCTCTACCTTCCCGATGAACGCCACCTCGGCGGCCTTCAACGCCTACAAGCTGGTGCGAACCACGAAGACTCGCGCCGAGGCGCTGGCGCTGCTTGCCGCCGGTCTCGACAAGCGCGACCTCTACCGCCCGTCGCTGCAGGCTTATGAGGCGAGCCTTGCGCTGGTGAGCTCGCCGGCCGTCCAGGCCGACTATGCCGACCTGAAGGCGCGCAAGGGTTTCCGCGTCATCGAGCACACCGTCGATGCAGATTCCTCCTCGCCGCGCATCTGCGCCCAGTTTTCCGAGGAATTGGTCAAGACCGGCGTCGACTATTCGCAGTTCGTGACCGTCGACAACGCCGCCCCCAAGGCCGTCGAGGCCAAGGACAAGCAGATCTGCGTCGAGGGCCTGGAGCACGGCCAGCATTATGACGTGACCTTCCGCGCCGGCCTGCCGGCCGCGATCAGCGAAACGCTCGCGGCTCCGGTCGTGCTGTCGATCTACGTTCAGGATCGTGCGCCGTCCGCCCGCTTCACCGGCGACAGCTTCGTGCTGCCGGCCGGCGCCCGCCGCGGCATTCCGGTCGTCACCGTCAACATGAACGCCGCCAAGATGACGCTCTACCGCATCGGCGATCGTTCGCTGGCGCAGCTTCTGTCCGGCTATCAGTTCCTGCATCAGCTGGACGGCTACGACATTTCCACCATTTCCGACCAGATGGGCGCGCCCGTCTGGTCCGGCACGCTCGACATCGCCAATGATCTCAACAAGGAAGTGACCACCTCTTTCCCCGTGGATGAGGCGATCCCGCAGCGCAAGCCGGGCGTCTATGTGCTGACCGCGCAGCCGGTCGACGACAAGAGCGACGACTATGGCTCGCGCGCCACGCAGTGGTTCGTGGTCTCCGACATCGGCCTTTCCACCTATACGGGCCAGGACGGCCTCAACGTCTTTGCCCGGTCGCTGGGCTCGGCCAAGCCGATTTCCGGCGCCGAACTGACGCTGCTGGCCAAGAACAACGAGATCCTCGGCACCGCGACCAGCGACGCCGAGGGCCACGCCGTCTTCAATCCCGGCCTGACACGCGGCGAAAACGGCATGGTGCCGGCCGTGCTGATGGCCAAGCAGGGCGACAACGACTTCGTCTTCCTCGACATGGCCAAGGCCGGCTTCGACCTGTCGGATCGCGGCGTCGAGGGGCGTGCCTCACCCGGCGCGCTCGACGTCTATGCCTGGACGGAGCGCGGCATCTACCGCGCCGGCGAGGACGTGCATGTCGCAGCGCTTGCCCGCGACGGCGCCGCCAAGGCGGTCGAGAACCTGCCGCTCACCTTCATCTTCACGCGTCCCGACGGCGTCGAGAACCGCCGCATCGTCAGCAATGGCGAGTCCGCCGGCGGTCACGCAGTCGACCTGCCGCTCGAGGCCAACGCCATGCGCGGCACCTGGACGGTGTCGATCTACACCGACCCCAAGCAGGCGGCCGTCGCCAGCCAGATGTTCCTGGTCGAGGATTTCGTGCCGGATCGCATCGAATTCGACCTGACCGCCGACAAGAAGGAGATCGCCCAGGGCGAAACGGCCAACGCCACCGTCGACGGTCGCTTTCTCTACGGCGCCCCGGCCGCAGGCCTGGCGCTGGAAGGCGAGATGACTTTGTCGACCACGAGCAGTTGGGACAGCTTCAAGGACTTCACCTTCGGCCTCGCCGACGAGCAGTCGAGCGAGCCGACCGTGACGCCTCTCGCCAACCTTCCTGTCGTCGGCGACAACGGCAAGGCGACCTTCCCGATCACCATCGACCAGCTGCCTTCGACCACCAAGCTGGTCAACGCCAAGGTTACGGTGCGCATGCGCGAGGCCGGCGGCCGCGCCGTCGAGCGCTCGCTCGACATCGGCGTTCGTCCGCAGCGCGATGTCATCGGCATCCGGCCGGATTTCGCGGATGACGAGGTGCCGCAAGGCGGAACCGCCAAGTTCAGCATCATCGCCGTCGACCCGAACGGCAAGCGCGAGGACCTGAAGGGCGCCCAGTGGTCGCTGGTCAAGGTCGAGCGCAATTATCAGTGGTACCGCAACAACAATTCCTGGAACTACGAGGCGGTGAGCCTCACCAAGGCCGTCGCCAACGGCGCCGTCGACCTCAAGGCCGACGGCGAGGCTACGGTGTCGCTGCCTGTGGATTGGGGCCGCTACCGGCTGGAGGTCGAGACCGCCGACCCGGATGGTCCGGCCACCAGCTATGAGTTCGACGCCGGCTGGTATGTCGCCTCCACCACCACCGAGACGCCCGACGGCCTGGAGATCGCGCTCGACAAGGACACTTACGCCGCCGGCGAAGTCGCCAAGCTGAAGGTCTCGCCGCATTTTGCCGGCGAACTTCTGGTCACCATCGGCGCCGAGAAGCTGCTGAAGACCGTCACCGCTTCCGTGCCGGCTGGCGGCAGCACCGTCGACATCCCGGTCGGCGACGACTGGGGCGCCGGCGCCTACGTCACGGCGACCTTGTTCCGCCCGGGCGACGCGCAGGAATCGCGCATGCCGGCCCGCGCCATCGGCATCCAGTGGCTGTCGGTCGATCCCGGTTCGAAGAAGCTGGCGGTCACGTTGACGCCGCCGGAGAAGACCTTGCCGCACCAGCAGCTGTCGATCCCGATCGCCGTCAACGGCGCCCAGGCCGGCTCCAACGCCTATGTGATGGTGGCGGCCGTCGATGTCGGCATCCTCAATCTCACCAACTACAAGGCGCCGGATCCCGAGGAATGGTTCTTCGGCCAGCGCATGCTGGGGCTCGAGATCCGCGACCTCTACGGCCGCCTGATCGACGGCTCGCTCGGCACCATGGGCAAGATAAGGACCGGCGGCGATGGCGCCAACATGCAGGCGCAAGGCAGCCCGCCGACCGAAAAGCTGGTCGCCTTCTTCTCCGGCCCGGTCGAGCTCGATGCCAATGGCAAGGCGCGGGTCGATTTCGACATCCCGCAGTTCAACGGCACCGTGCGCGTCATGGCCGTCGCCTGGACCAAGGAAGCCGTCGGCCATGCCCAGACCGATGTCATCGTGCGCGATCCGGTGGTGATCACCGCCGGCCTGCCGCGTTTCCTGGCGCCGGGCGACGCGGCGACCATGCGCCTCGACATCGCCGACACCGATGGCCCGGCTGGCGACTATGCGCTCTCGGTCACCACGACCGGCGATCTTTCGACCGGCGACAAGCCCCTGCCAGGGAAGCTGACGCTCGCCCAAGGCAAGCGGCAGTCGCTCACATTCCCGCTGGTCGCGAAAACCGCGGGAGACGCTTCCGTCACCGTCAAGCTTGCGCATGCCGACGGCACTGCGGTCGAGCAGACGCTCTATCTGCCGGTCCGCCCGGCGCAGCTTCCGGTCACCAACCGCATGGTGGTCGACCTGAAGCCGCATGGCGGCTCGCTGCGCGTCGACAAGGAACTGCTTGCCGCAAGCGTGCTCGACGGCGCTTCGGTCAGCGTCGGCGTCTCGCAGTCGTCCGCGCTCGACGTGCCGTCGCTGTTGATGTCACTCGACCGCTACCCCTATGGCTGCGCCGAGCAGACCACCAGCCGCGCCATGCCGTTGCTCTATGTCAACGACATGGCCAAGAGCATCGGCATGGAAAGCGACCCGGACCTGCATCAACGCATCCAAGACGCCATCTACAAGGTGCTCTCCTACCAGTCGTCAAGCGGCAGCTTCGGCCTCTGGGGCCCAGGCTCCGGCGATCTGTGGCTCGATGCCTATGTCAGCGAGTTCCTGACCCGGGCGCGCGAGGAGAAGTATGACGTTCCCGCGCTTGCCATGAACCAGGCGCTGAACAATCTGCAGAACTCGCTTGGCTACGACCAGAGCGTTCAGGATCGCGGCAGCGAAATCGCTTACGCGCTCTATGTGCTCGCCCGCAACAAGAAGGCCTCGATCGGCGATCTGCGCTACTACGCCGACACGCAGCTCGAAGCCTTCTCCAGCCCGATGGCCGTGGCCCAACTGGCGGCGAGCCTCGCGCTCTACGGCGACACGCAACGCTCGGAATCGACCTTCCAGACGGCGCTCAGGCTGGCGAAATCCGAAACCGACTACGACTGGTACCGCTCGGACTACGGCTCGCGGCTGCGCGACGGCGCGGCGATGCTGGCGCTGGCGGCGGAAGCCAAGCCCGTGCCGAGCATCATGCCGCAGTTGATCAAGCTGGTGGGCGTGGCGCGCGCCGATGCCCGCTGGACGAGCACGCAGGACGAATCCTGGATGCTGCTCGCCGCGCGGGCGCTGAAGGAAGGCAATGATTCCATCACGCTTTCCGTCAACGGCGCGCCGCATTCGGGCGGCTACTCCAACCAGGTTGCCGGCAGCGAGCTCATCGACAGCCCGCTTACTATCGCCAACACCGGCGCCACGCCGCTGCAGGCCGTGGTCACCGCGGTTGCCGCGCCGGTCGATCCGCTGCCGGCCGGCGGCGACGGCTTCACCATCGATCGCACCTACTACAAGCTCGACGGCACCGAAGCCAACGTCACAGAGGCCAAGCAGAACGAGCGCTATGTCGTGGTGCTCAAGGTCTACGAGCAGAACAAATGGCCGTCGCGCCTCCTGATCACCGATCTGTTGCCGGCTGGCTTCGAAATCGACAATCCGAGCCTGGTGTCCAGCGCGCAATTGTCGAACTTCTCCTGGCTGGCGCAAACCGACGCGGCGCATCTTGAGTTCCGCGACGACCGCTTCGTAGCCGCCTTCAACCCGAATGAAGGCGACGGCGACCGCAACATCACGCTGGCCTATGTCGTGCGTGCCGTGACGCCAGGCACCTATGCCCATCCGGCGGCCACGGTGGAAGACATGTACCGGCCGCAATACTCGGCCCGCACCGCCACCGGCGTGATGGAGGTGAAGGCGGAATAGCGATGAAGAGGTCGCCGATATCTCCCTTCTCCCCGTCTCTATACGGGGAGAAGGTGCCGGCAGGCGGATGAGGGGCAGCGCAATGCTCTCCAGAAAATTCCTCAAACGAACCGCAATCGCGGGCCTTTGCCTGGCCGGCTTCGCAGCGCTTTCGATAGCCGCGCTCTGGGAGCTCGACCGCGCCTTCCCGCCCCCGCTTCCGGCAAAACTGACGGTCTCGACCGAGGTGCAGGACCGCGACGGCCAGCTGTTGCGCGCCTTCGCGACCCCCGACGGGTACTGGCGGCTCGAGACCCGGCTCGACCAGGTCGACAGAGAGTTCGTCGACATGCTGGTCACCTATGAGGACAAGCGTTTTTGGGATCACCGCGGCGTCGACGTCCTGGCGCTCTGCCGGGCTGCCGGCCAGCTGGTCACCAGCGGCCACATCGTGTCGGGCGGCTCGACCTTGTCGATGCAGCTTGCCCGGCTCATCGAGCCGCGCGACAGCCGCAGCCTCGGCTCCAAGCTCAAGCAGATGCTGCGCGCCATCCAGATCGAGCGGCGGCTCACCAAGCAGGAAATCCTCGAACGCTATCTGACGCTGGCGCCCTATGGCGGCAATCTCGAAGGCGTTCGTGCCGCCTCGCTCGCCTATTTCGGCAAGGAGCCGAAGCGGCTCACCGTTTCGGAAGCCGCGCTCCTGGTGGCGCTGCCGCAATTGCCGGAAAAGCGCCGGCCCGACCGCAATCTCGACATCGCGCATGCCGCGCGCGACCGCGTGCTCACCCGCATGGTCTCGGCCGGCCTGCTCGGCGAACGCGAGGCTCAGCGAGCCGCGCTGGACGACGTGTCCGGCCTGCGCAGAAAACTGCCGGCGCTGGCGGCGCATGCCTCCTACGCCATGCTGCCCAAGGCAGTGCCCGGCAAGCCGCTGCAGCTCACCATCCGCAAGAGTGTGCAGCAAGGGCTGGAACAGGTGGCAAGGGATGCCGCCGGGAAGCTTGGGCCCAAACTTTCAGTCGCCATGGTCATGGCCGACGCGCGCACCGGCGATATCCTCGGCGAGGTCGGCTCCGCCAATTTCTTCGACGCCAGCCGCTCCGGCTGGATCGACATGACCAAGGTGGTGCGCTCACCCGGCTCGACGCTGAAGCCCTTCATTTACGGGCTTGCCTTCGAGCAAGGCCTGGTGGCGCAGGAGATGATCATCGAGGACAGTCCGGCCGACTTTGGCGGCTACCGTCCGAAGAATTTCGACATGGGTTACCAGGGCGACGTCAGCATCAGGCAAGCGCTGCAATTGTCGCTCAACGTGCCGGCGATCCGCGTGCTCGACGCGGTCGGTCCGGCGCGGCTGACGGCGCGCTTCCGCCAGGCCGGCGTCAACCCGATCCTGCCCGTCAACGAGGCGCCGGGGCTGGCGATCGGGCTTGGCGGCGTCGGCGTGACCTTGCGCGATCTGGTGCAGCTCTATACCGGGCTCGCCAATGGCGGCAAGATGCACACGCTGCATGACGGCACCGAGCCGGCCAATGCCGAGCGCATCACAGCAACTATCCTCGACGACCAGGCGGCCTGGCAGATCAACGACATCCTCTCCGGCGTAAAACCGCCGGAAGGCGCCATGCAGCGCGGCATCGCCTACAAGACCGGCACGTCCTACGGCTATCGTGATGCCTGGTCAGTCGGCTTCGACGGCCGCTACGTGCTGGGCGTGTGGGTCGGCCGCGCCGATGCCAGCCCCGTGCCTGGCCTGTCGGGCTATGTCTCGGCAGCCCCCATCCTGTTCGAAGGTTTCGTGCGTTCCGGCCTTGCCAGCGTGCCGCTGCCCGGCCGGCCGCCGGGCGTCTTCAATCCCAAGCGCGAGGAATTGCCGGTGACGCTCGCCCGCTTCGGCGCCGGCGCCGACGGGCTGGTGCAGGCGACCGCCACCGAGCGGGCGCCAACCATCATCTTTCCGCCCAATGGCGCCCGCGTCGACCTCGGCACCAATTCGGCCGACGCCACGCCGCTGGTGCTGAAACTGCAGGGCGGCCGCGCGCCCTTCCGCTGGCTCGCCAACGGCAAGCCGCTCGCCGGCATCGACCGCCGCCGCACCGCGACCTGGCAGCCCGACGGTACCGGCTATTCGACGCTGACCGTGATCGACGCCGCCGGCCGCGCGGCGAGCGTGAAGGTTTTCGTTGAATAGGATGCGGCAAGCGATTCAGGGGATTACGCTTCTCCGCGTAATGTATAGCGCGAGGCCCCCCTCTCCGGCCTGCCGGCCATCTCCCCCTCAAGGGGGGAGATTATTCGCTTCGCTGCTTTCGCTAGTCTTCAACGCAGGAAGGATGGACGCGGCGCCGAAGCCGCCAATCTCCCCCCTTGAGGGGGAGATGCCCGGCAGGGCAGAGAGGGGGGCCTCGCGCCGCCCTCTGTTGGGAGCATTCTTCGCAGCCCTTGCGCTAGCAATCGCGAGCCCTCCCCCCGCCCGCGCCGATCCCCTGCCCGCCGGCTTCGTCTGGCTCTCCGATGTCGACCCGACCATCCGCCAGGACATCCGCTACGCCGGTCTCGAAAACTTCCTGCACCGCAAGGTCGACGGCTATGACGCGCCGGTCTGCATCCTGACCACGCAAGCGGCGAAGGCTCTATCGCGCGTCCAGAAAGCGATGACCGAAAAAGGCCTCACGCTGATCGTCTTCGACTGCTACCGCCCGGCCCGCGCCGTTTCCGACATGGGCAGATGGACGAGAGAAGGCGGCCCGCCCGATCCGCAATGGTATCCGGCGGTCGAACGCGGCGATCTCATCGCCAAGGGTTATGTCGGCGAACTGTCCAGCCATTCGCGCGGCTCGACAGTCGACCTTGCCATCGCCGAGGCCGGCAGGAAAGGCGCGGTACATCCGGCCTGCGGCGCGCCCGATGGCGGCACGCTCGATTTCGGCACCGGTTTCGACTGCTTCGATCCGATGAGCGAGACGGCGTACCGTCCTCTTCCCGCCGAAGCTGCAGCGAACCGCAAGATGCTGCTTGCCGCCATGCGCGCCGCCGGCTTCCGCAACTATGCGCGCGAATGGTGGCACTTCACCCTGGCCAAAGAGCCTTTTCCAAAACAGCGCTTCGATTTTCCGGTCACCGCAGCGTAGCCGGAAGCCTTGCAGCCTTGCCCAAACCGTCGCCGGTTCTAATTAGGCCGGCTGGCGAGGAATCATGTCCGCGCCAGCTTGAGGAAGATATTTCTTCGATCGACGGACATACGGCGAAAAATTGCTTCGAGGAGGTGAAAAAGGCAACATTCAATGCATCTAATTTCTATAAACTCGGTAGAGTTCGCAGCAGTTCAACGGAGGCGGGAATGACCAAACCTCATTTCAAGAAACTGCTCGGCGCGCTGGTCGCCACATCTGTCCAGTTCGGCACGCTCGGTTTCGCGTTTGCCGATACGACCATCCTCAACGTGTCCTACGACCCGACACGTGAGCTCTACAAGGCCTATGACGAGGCCTTCGCCGCGCACTGGAAAGCCGAGACCGGCGAGACCGTCACCATCCAGCAGTCGCATGGCGGATCCGGCGCCCAGGCCCGTGCGGTGATCGACGGTCTCGATGCCGACGTGGTGACGCTGGCGCTCGAAGGCGACATCAACGCCATCGTCTCGAAGTCGAAGAAGATCAATCCCGACTGGCGCAAGAAATTCGAAAACAATTCAGCGCCTTACACCTCGACCATCATCTTCCTGGTGCGCAAGGGCAATCCCAAGGGCATCCATGACTGGAGCGACCTGGTGAAGGACGGCGTGCAGGTGATCACGCCGAACCCGAAAACCTCCGGCGGCGCGCGCTGGAACTATCTCGCGGCCTGGGCCTACGCCAACGCGAATGACGGCAATGACGAGGCCAAGACCAAGGAATTTGTCAGCAAGCTCTATGCCAATGCCCCGGTGCTCGACAGCGGCGCGCGTGGTTCGACCGTCACCTTCGCGCAAAAGGGCCTGGGCGACGTGCTGATCGGCTGGGAAAATGACGCTTATCTGGCCCTCGACGAATTCGGCGCCGACAATTTCGACATCGTCTACCCGCCGACCTCGATCCTGGCTGAGCCGCCGGTCGCCGTCGTCGACGCCAATGTCGACGCCAAGGGCACGCGCAAGGTCGCCGAAGCCTATCTTTCCTGGCTCTATTCGAAGGAAGGCCAGACCATCATCGCCAAGAACCATTATCGCCCCGCCAAGCCCGACCTGGTGCCGCCGGAAGAGCTTGCCAAACTGCCGCAGATCAAGCTGGTCACCATCGACGACCCGCAATTCGGCGGCTGGAAGAAAGCGCAGCCTTACCATTTCGGCGACGGTGGTATATTCGACCAGATCTACAAGCCGGCCAATTGATGCGCGAAGCTGCACAGGCAGCGTATCAGGCACGGCAATCTGGTTGAGTAAGAAGGGACGATCCAGAACAGCATGACCACAGCACCCGCTCATGCGGGGTGGCGATTCAGACAGCCGAGTGTCATTCCGGGTTTCGGACTGACGCTCGGCTTCTCGCTTGCCTACCTCACGCTCATCATCCTCATCCCGCTTTCGGGGCTCATCTGGCGCTCGGCGGCACTTGGCTGGACCGATTTCTGGGCCTTGGCCACTGACCGGCGCACCCTCACCGCTCTCAAGATCAGTTTCGGCACGGCCTTCATCGCCGCCGCGGTCAACGTCGTCTTCGGCACGCTCGTCGCCTGGGTGCTGGTCCGCTACCGCTTCCCTGGCCGCCGTATCGTCGACGCCATGGTCGACCTGCCCTTCGCGCTGCCCACCGCGGTCGCAGGCATCGCGCTCACCACGCTCTATGCCCCCACCGGCTGGCTCGGCAAATTGCTGATGCCGCTCGGCATCAAGGTCGCCTATACGCCGCTCGGCATTGTCGTGGCTCTCGTCTTCATCGGCCTGCCCTTCGTCGTGCGCACCGTCCAGCCGATCATGGAGGAGCTCGACAAGGAGGTGGAAGAGGCCGCCGCCACGCTCGGTGCCAGCCGTTTCCAGATCATCACCCGCGTGCTTCTGCCCGGCCTTGCACCCGCCATCGTCACCGGCTTCTCGCTCGCCTTCGCGCGCGGCGTCGGCGAATACGGTTCGGTCATCTTCATCGCCGGCAACCTGCCCTACAAATCCGAGATCGCGCCGCTTTTGATCGTCATCCGGCTGGAAGAGTACAACTACCCTGCAGCGACGGCGATCGCCGCGATCATGTTGGGACTGTCCTTCGCGATGCTCTTGGTCATCAATCTCGTGCAGACATGGAGCCGCAAGCGCTATGGCTGATCCCGAGATCAAATCCTACGAACCACTGCACGAGAGCCGGTCGGCGGCGGTCACCGAAAGCCGTCCCGTCCGCATCACGCTGACCATCGTCACGCTCGTCTTCCTCGGCGTTTTCCTGCTGTTGCCGCTGATCATCGTGTTCAAGGAGGCCTTCGCCAAGGGCGTCGGCGCCTATTTCCAATCCCTGGGCGATGCCGACACGAGCTCGGCCATCCGCCTGACGTTGCTGGTGGCGGCAATCTCGGTGCCGCTCAATCTCGTCTTCGGCCTTTCGGCCGCCTGGGCCATCGCCAAGTTCGAGTTCAAGGGCAAGGCGTTCCTGACCACGCTGATCGACCTGCCCTTCTCGGTCTCGCCGGTCATTTCCGGCCTGGTCTATGTGCTGCTGTTCGGCGCGCAGGGCTTGCTCGGCGCATGGCTGAAGGCGCATGGCATCCAGATCCTCTTCGCGGTGCCGGGCATCGTTCTGGCGACAGTGTTCGTCACCTTCCCTTTCGTCGCGCGCGAGCTCATCCCGCTGATGCAGGAACAGGGCAATGGCGACGAGGAGGCAGCGCTCTCACTCGGCGCCAGCGGCTGGCAGGCCTTCTGGCACGTGACGCTGCCCAACATCAAATGGGGGCTGCTCTACGGCGTGCTGCTCTGCAACGCCCGCGCCATGGGCGAGTTCGGCGCCGTCTCGGTGGTGTCGGGCCACATACGCGGCCTCACCAACACCATGCCGCTGCATGTCGAGATCCTCTACAATGAATACAACGCCGTCGGCGCTTTTGCGGTCGCCTCGCTGCTCGCCGGCCTGGCGCTGGTGACGCTGGTCTTGAAAACGCTGCTCGAGATGCGCTACGGCGCCGAGCTGGCCGCGACGCGCGGGCACTGAGGAATATCTGTCGCCCGAAGCCTGCCGGCTTCGGGACAACGACAACATCAACGAACTGAGGGATTTGTATGGAAGTTCGCGTCGTCAACGTGCGCAAGGAGTTCGAGCGGTTTCCGGCGCTCCACGACGTGTCGCTCGACATCCGGTCCGGCGAGCTCATCGCACTGCTTGGACCGTCCGGCTCCGGCAAGACGACGCTGCTGCGCCTGATCGCCGGCCTGGAGCGGCCGACCAAGGGCGCGATCTTCTTCGGCGAGGAGGACGCCTCGCAGAAGTCGATCCAGGAACGCAATGTCGGTTTCGTCTTCCAGCACTACGCGCTGTTCCGTCACATGACGGTCGCCGACAATATCGGCTTCGGCCTGAAGGTCCGGCATGGCGCCGCGCGGCCGCCGGCGCAGGAAATCCGCCGCCGCGCGCTGGAACTGCTCGACCTCGTCCAGCTGTCGGGACTGGAAAAGCGCTATCCCGCGCAGCTTTCCGGCGGCCAGCGCCAACGCGTGGCTTTGGCCCGCGCCATGGCGATCGAGCCCAAGGTGCTCTTGCTCGACGAACCGTTCGGCGCGCTCGATGCGCAGGTCCGCCGCGAGCTGCGCCGCTGGCTGCGCGAGATCCATGACCGTACCGGCCACACGACTGTCTTCGTCACCCATGACCAGGAAGAGGCGCTGGAGCTCGCCGACCGCGTCGTGGTCATGAGCCAGGGCCGCATCGAACAGGTCGGCACCGCCGACGATATCTACGACACGCCGAACTCACCCTTCGTCTATTCCTTTATCGGCGAGTCCAGCTCGCTGCCGGTCAAGGTCGAGAATGGCGAGGTCTGGATCGCCGACCGGCCGATCGGACTGCAGGCGCCGCATGCGCCGTCCGGCGAGGCGGTTCTCTACTTCCGTCCGCACGATGTCGACCTGCTCGACGGCTGCAGCGGCTGTATCGCCGGCACGGTTGCCGCCAGCCGCCGCGTCGCCGGCACCAGACGTGTCGAGCTCGAGGTCGGCGGCGAGCGCCAGCGCGTCGAGATCGAACTGCCGGTCGACCATCCCGCCGCGCAGAAGAGCCGGGTGGCCTTCAGGCCGCGGCGCTGGAAGCTTTTTCCGGCGGCTTGATCATCCACCGAGCGCTATGCCAGCCAGTTCTCGACCTTCAGCTTCCTGATCCGGGTGAACTCGGCCGTGTTAGCCGTCACCAGTGTCGAGCCTGATACGCAGGCGTGGGCAGCGATAAAGAGGTCGTTGTGGCCGATGGTCTCGCCCCTGCCTTCCAGTTCGGCGCGGAGTGCGCCGTACTCGGTGTCTACCGGCACATCGAGCGGCAGCACGGGAATCTCGGCCAACAGTTCCTCGACCTTCTTGAGCAGCTTGGCCGATCCCTTTTTGGCGCAGCCATATCGCAGCTCCGAAGCGACGACGATGCTGGTGCACACGGCAGCGTCTCCCTCGCGCGCCATTGCGCCGGCAGCCTTGCCGGCCGGGTTACGGATCATGTCGCTTATGATGTTCGTATCGAGCATGAACCGCATCAAAAAATGTCCTCGGATTCGACGGGGCTATCGTTGATCTCGGGGAAGTCATCCTCAGGACCGAGCGGGAGTTCTTTCGCCCATTGGGCGAGCAACGCCGTGAGACCTGACTTACGAACCGGCTCGATGACAAGGCGGTCGCCCTCGCGGCTGATCAGCACCTTGTCCCCGGGGAGTTCAAACTCGACGGGGATCCGCACCGCCTGGCTGCGGTTGTTGCGGAACAGCTTTGCCTCTTTCGGCGGTGTCGTTGCATGGCGGTGTCGGGTCATGGTGGCATTCCTTGTATATGCCATATGTATATGCCAAGGCGTCACAATGCAATCTTTTTGCTTCTAGACCTAGGCTAAGCGGGATTTTCGCTGGAAAGAAATCCTAACAACTGACTGTTTCAACGATGTCTTTTCTCACCGCGATGCTGTCGAGCCAGCACGCGTGTCTCGTCGCGCGTCAGGGTTCCGACTATCATCCCGTAATTAGCATATTTTCCTCGGAGTCTGTTTTCATGAAGCGCCTATTGCTCGGCATCACGGCTGTTGCCGGCTTCGTCCTCGCGTCCTCCCAAGCCTGGTCGGCCGACAAACTTTTGAACGCATCGTATGACGTTGGCCGCGAGCTGTTCGTCGACATCAACAAAGCCTTCATCGCCAAGCATCCAGGCGTGACCATCGATCAGTCGCATGCCGGCACCTCGGCGCAGGCGCGCGCCATCGCCGAGGGTCTTGCCGCCGATGTCGTCACCTTCAACCAGGTCACCGACGTCGACTTCCTGGTCAAGAAGGGCCTCGTCTCGGCCGACTGGCAGAAGGATTTCGCCGACAACGCCTCGCCCTTCTATTCGCTGCCGTCCTTCCTGGTGCGCGCCGGCAACCCCAAGCACATCAAGGACTGGAACGACCTGGTGCGCGACGACGTGCAGGTGATCTTCCCCAACCCGAAGACGTCGGGCAATGCGCGCTACACCTATCTCGCCGCCACCGCCTACGCCAAGGAAGCCTTCAAGGGCGACGACGCCAAGGTGAAGGAGTTCATCACCAAGCTCTTCAACAACGTGCCGATCTTCGACACCGGTGGCCGCGCCGCCACCACCACCTTCGTCCAGCGTGAGATCGGCGATGTGCTGATCACCTTCGAGTCGGAGACGCGCGGCATCCGCAAGGAATATGGCGACGACAAATTCGAGCAGGTCACGCCTTCAGTCAGCCTGCTGGCCGAATTCCCGGTGGCGATCGTCGACAAGGTCGCCGACGAGCACGGCAGCCGCGATCTCGCCAAGTCCTATCTCGATTTCCTCTATACGCCCGAAGGCCAGGACATTGCCGCCGGCAATGGCCTGCGGGTGCGCGATGCGACCGTGGCGGCGAAATACAAAGCCGACTTTCCGGATGTGCGCCTGCTGACGGTGGAAGAGGTCTTCGGCGGTTGGGACAAGGTGCAGAAAGAGCATTTCGCCGCCGGCGGGCTGCTCGATCAGGCCTATGGCAGCCGCTAGCCGCTCAACCCGAAGGACATCAGGAAGTAAAACGATGAGAGCCGGCTTTGCCGGCTTTCTTCATGAAAGCAGCCGGCATGAGTTCGCGGGGGAAATCCTGCTCTCAACGTGAAAAACGTTACGAAGAATCAACGCGTTTATGCCTAAGCTGCACCGGCAAATTGTTGGTCCAGAGGGCGTTCGACGGTCAAACTGTCATGATTTGCACACAAACAACCGCCAGATGCAGGGCGATTGGGGTTTGATGAACTGAATCGGGCATGCTGACCAAAAAAGGCAAATACGGCCTCAAGGCCCTCGTGCATCTATCCAGCCTGCCGGCTGGCCAGCTTGCATTCGTCAACGACATCGCGGTCGCCAACAACATCCCGAAGAAATTCCTGGACGCGATCCTCGGCGAGTTGCGCAATGCCGGCTTCGTGCAGAGCCGCAAGGGCAAGGAAGGCGGTTACCGCCTTGCCCGGCCGGCTTCCGAGATCAAGATCGGCCATGTCGTGCGCGTGCTCGACGGGCCGCTGGCGCCGATCCCATGCGCCAGCCGCACGCAGTACCAGCGCTGCGAGGATTGCGACGAGGCCACCTGCCAGGTCCGCCACATGATGCTGGAAGTGCGCCAGGCGATCGCCGAGGTGCTCGACAACCGCAGCCTCGCCGCCATGCGCGACGCCGACAACGACGATTTCCCGGCCGAACTTACGTCCCAGATCTAAGGCAGGAAGTGGGGGCGGCGGCTTCGCCGCAACCTTCAGGTCGCAATTGCGCCGAACGAGACCCCGTTCGCCCTGACTTGTCGCCTTTGGTTGCCAGTCTGCCGCGGACGCAGTAAAGCGGCTGGAGGACGAAACAGGGCTCTGACGCATGAGGCTGCCTTGGCTTGGCAAATCCCGCAGGGCCAACCGACAGCCGACGTCCAGCGACATCTTTCACACCGAGATCATTGCCGACGTGCCGGTGCCGGAGCGCGGTGAGTCCGTCCGCTTCTTCAGCCGCAAGGTCGTCCGCCCCGGCAAATTGCGCCGCTTCTCCAATCGGGACCTACGCGAGAGCCTGCTGTCCTGTTTCTATCTCGGCGTCGCGGCGGCAGTGCCGGTCTCCTGGTGGGAGCCGATCTGTGGCTGGGTGTCCGGGTTCAGGCGCAAGCGCCACGTCCGCAAGGAATTCGCCCGTTACGATGTCGCGGTGAAGGCCGTGCTCGGCGATGCCGCCGACACGAAAAGCATGTTCGAAGCACAGCTTGCCGCCCTTCACAACCGACGGCTGCTGGTTGCGGCGCATCTCGTCGCCGGCTGGCGCTGGTCGCCGGTGATCCGGCTGGAAGGCCTCGAAAAACTGCAAGAGGCCCTGTGCAACGGGCGCGGCGCCATCATATGGTGCGACCAGTTCACCGCGCAGACGATCATCGGCAAGCGCGCCCTGCAGGAGGCCGGTGTCGACGCTCATCAGGTGAGCGCGCAGTATCACGGCTTCTCGCCGAGCAGGTTCGGCTTTCGCGTCATCAACCCGCCGCTGGTCAAGGTCGAGAACCGTTTCCTCAAAAGCCGGATCGTCTTCGAGCGCACCGATGCCTATCAGGTCACCACGCGCATCCAGAAGGTGCTGAAGGCAAACGGCGTGGTGCTGATGACCAACACCGTCTATGCCGGCTCCACCTTCACCGAGGCCGCCATGGGCGAGCGTGGCTGGACCCACCTCGCCTCGGCGCCGGCAAACTTCGCCGCGCGCGCCGGCGCGGCGCTGTTTCATATGGCGACGATCGAGACGGTTCCGTTTCGCCAGTACCGCGCGATCGTCAGCGAGCTGAGCGCCGACCCACAGGCTTCCTCATCGCCGGCAAAGGACACGACCGCGAAGAACCTCGCCGTTCAGGCGGCATTTATCCTGTCGAAGCGCGACCATATGCTGGCAACGCTCAAACTCCGCCCGGAGCAGATGATGGCTTGGTCGAGCGCCACGCGGCTGACCGAGCGGCCGACCGAGGCCGCGATCGGCAATGACGGCGCCTGAAACGCCCGAGACTTCTCTAGAGCGTTTCACCGTTTCACGGAAACGGTGGAACGCTCTAACTCTTTGTTTTTACGCAATTCCGGACGGAAAACCGCTCACACTTTTCCTGGAATTGCTCTAACCAACGATCGATTTCAGTATTCCGGCAACACTTCGCGTGCCGTCGACCGTCACCGCCCGTTCATCCGCGGCGGGCTCTTCCAACGTGGCGAACTGGCTGTCGACAAGGCTTGCCGGCATGAAATGGCCTTTTCGATCGGCGACCCGCCGCCAGGCGGTGTCGCGATCGATTTTCAGATAGAGGAAGACGATGCCGGGACAGAAGCGGTTCAGCCGGTCGCGGTAGCCGCGCTTCAGCGCCGAGCAGGCCGCCACCGCTTTGCGTCCGCTGGCAACGGAGCTCGCGATACGCTCGCCTATGGCGTCGAGCCAGCCCTCGCGCAGCGCGTCCGTCAGCGGCTCGCCGCGTGCCATGCGCGCCACGTTCTCCGGCGGATGCAGCCTGTCGCCTTCGATGAAGTCGGCGCCCAGCGCCTTGGCGAGCGCCTCGCCGACGGCCGTCTTGCCGCAACCGGCAACACCCATCACGACGATGGCCGGCGCCGTCCTGAGATCGTTCATGCAAGGCTCCGGGATCTACGGTCTTGCGCTCGCCTCATCCACGGGTCACCGGCTTGCCGGCGCGCGCCCGTAGAGCAGAAGCATGGCGACGATGACGACACCATAGATGATCTGCCGCCCCGCTTCCGGCATCTGCATCACCGAGAGGATGGATTGCAAGAGCGTGATCAGGATCACCCCCGCGACCGTGCCGAGATAGGAACCGCGCCCGCCAAGGATCGACGTGCCGCCCAGCACGACGGCGGCGATCGACGGCAACAGATAGGCATCGCCCATCGACTGCGCCGCCTTCGACGCGTAGCCCGCCAAAAGCACGCCGCCGAAGGCGGACAGCCCGCCGGAGACGGCGAAAGCGATCAGCACGATGCGGCGCGTGTCGATGCCGGACAGATAGGCGGCGCGCTCGCGGTTGCCGATGCCGTAGACGGCGCGGCCGAAACTGCTGCGGGTCAGCACGAAGACCATCGCGGCGCCGATCAGCGCCCAGATGATGACGGCATTGGGAACGCCTGGAATGGTGAACCCGGTCGCCAGATAGCGCATCGCCGCCGTCGCCGAATCCTGTGGCGAGAAGCCGCCCGTATAGACCACCATCAGCCCCTGCGCGACGGCGTTGGTAGCGAGCGTAATGATCATGGAAGGGATGCGCAGATAAGCGACGCCGATGCCGTTGACAATGCCGATCGCGACGCCGCACAGCACGCCGAAGGGGATGGCCAAAGCGACGCCGGCCGGCCCGTAGGCGGCGGCCGCGCAGGCCATCATGGCGCCGGCCGCGACCGCCCATGGTACCGAGAGGTCGATCTGGCCGAGCAGGATAACCAGCATCATGCCGGTGGCGATGACGCCGAGGAAGGACGCGACTTTCAACTGCTGCAGGAGATATTCCGGCGACAGGAAGCTGCGCGAATAGAGGCTGCCGAGGAAAAGCAGCAGCACGATGCAGGCAAAGGCGGTGACCACAGCCGGATCGGCGCGTCGCAGAAACTTGGGCATGCGGCCGGCGATGCCGCCCACGATGCCGCTAAGCGTCGTCTCGCTCACAGGAACCACTCCAGCCGGTTGCGCACTCGAAACAGCGCGAAGGCGCCGAGGCTGACCGCGATCAACAGGATAACGCCCTGGAACAGCGGCTGCCAGAGCGGATCGAAGTCGAAGACGAACAAGAGGTCGCCGATGGTGCGGAAGGCGAGCGCGCCGAAGATGGCGCCGATGGCGCTGCCCTTGCCGCCGAACAGCGACACGCCGCCAAGCACGACGGCGGCGATCGAAAACAGCGTGTAGGCGTTGCCGCTCGCATAGGCCGCCTCGCCCGTATAGGTGAAGAAGGTCAGGAACAGGCCGCCGATGGCCGCCAGCAGGCCGGCAAGCGTGTAGGCCAGAAACTTGCCCCTGCGGATCGGCACGCCCGACATGTAAGCCGCCGTCTCCGATGAGCCCGCCGCATAAGCGGCGCGCCCGAATTCGGAGCGGCTGAACGGCACCCAGACGACGAGCACGACGACGAGCAGCGCCACCAGGCTCGCCGGCACCACGCCGAAGAAACGCCCGGTCAGGAAATCCGCAAGGTCCTCGTTGACTGAACCGCCGGGAACTGGCCGCAACAGCAGCGCCAGACCGAAAAAGACGGCGCCAGTGGCGATGGTGGCCACGATCGGCTGCAGCCGGCCGTAGATGACGATGGCGCCGTTGACCGCGCCGCAGATGAGCCCGGTGCCGAGCACCGCCAGCACTCCAAACGCCGTCTCCAGGCCGGTGCCGATCACCAGCCATGAAGCCATGCAGTTGGTCAGCGTGAAGATCATGCCGACCGACAGGTCGATGCCGGCGGTGAGCACCACCAATGTCTGCGCCATGGCGACGAAGGCGAGCAGCACGCCCTTGTTGGCGGCGGTCTGCACGACGTTGGCGGTGAAGCCGGCCGGATGGTTCGCGCTGTAGATGGCGAACATGACGATGAAGATGCCGAAGGCCAGAAGCGTTCCGCGCTGCTCGGCCAGCCAGTAGCGCCAGTCCCTCACGCCTTCCCTCCCAGCCCGAAGCGGGTGTCATCGCCCTGCATGTTGAGCGCGCTGGCGATCAGCGCGTGCTCGGTGATCCCATCGCCGATCAGCTCGCGCTTGACCGCGCCGTCATAGAGCACCAGCACGCGGTCGCAGCAGCCGATCAGCTCGTCATAGTCGGTCGAATAGAACAGGATCGCGGCGCCCTCATCCGCCAGCTTGCGCATCAGCTGGTAGAGTTCCTGCTTGGTGCCGACATCGATGCCGCGCGTCGGATCGTTGAGCAGGATGATGCGCGGCTGCCGCATCAGCCATTTGGCGATGACGACCTTCTGCTGATTGCCGCCGGACAGCGCGCCGACGGGGATGTCGAGGCCAGCCGTCTTGATGGCCAAAAGCCCGACCATGTCGTCGATCAGCCGCTGCTCGGCGGCGCGGTCGATGATGCCCGCTTTGGACAACCTGTCGAGGGCCGCGAAGGACAGGTTCTCGCGCACCGTCATCGGCAGCATCAGCCCTTCGGTCTTGCGGTCTTCCGGGATCAGCGCCATGCCGATGCTGCCATGACTGGCCGCGGTCGGGCTGGCGATCGAAACCGGCTTGCCGTCGATCAGCACCTCGCCGCGCAGGCCGCGCAGCACGCCGAAAAAGGCGAGCAGCAATTCGCGCTGGCCCTGCCCGTCGAGGCCGCCCAGGCCCACGATTTCGCCGGGCCTGACGCTCAACGAGATATTGTCGAGCCGATCGGCCCAGGACAGGTTGCGCGCTTCGAGCACTGGCGTGGCGGCCGGAGCGGAACCGGGTTTCGGCGGGAAGATATGGCTGTATTCGCGGCCGATCATCAGCTCGACCACCTCATTGTCGCTCTTCGAGCCGGCCGGGTAGCTTGCGACATTGCGACCGTTGCGGAACACCGTGCAATGGTCGGCAAGTTCGGCGATTTCGTTCATGCGGTGCGAGATGTAGAGCAGCGCCAGTCCTTCCGAGCGCAGCCGCTTCAACACTTCGAAGACCTTGGCGACATCCGACGCCGTCAGCGCCGAGGTCGCCTCGTCGAGGATCAGGATGCGCGGTTTCCTGGCCAATGCCTTGGCGATCTCCACCATCTGCCGGCGCGACAGCGGCAGGTCCTTGACCAGGGCACGCGGATGGATGTCGGAGGCGCCCGCGCGGGCCAGCGCCTCTTCCGCGATACGCCGCTGCGCCTTGCGGTCGATCATACCGAAGCGTTTCGGCGGGCCGGAAATGACGATGTTGTCGGCGACGCTCAATTCGGGAATGAGCGACAGTTCCTGGAAGATGCAGACGATGCCGGCCTGATTGGCCGCTGCCGGCGAGGCGAAACTGACCTCACGGCCGTCGAGCGTCATCGTGCCTTCATCGGGCGCCACGACGCCCGCCATGACTTTGATCAGCGTCGACTTGCCGGCGCCGTTCTCGCCGAGAATGGCGTGAATGCCGCCGGCGGTGACCGTCAGGTCGGCCTTTTCCAAGGCCCGCACGCCGCCATAGCGCTTGGATATGCCTTCCATGCGGAAGAGCGGAGCCGCGCCGTCCATCAGCCCTCCCCGGCCGGTTTCGAGTTGGCATAGGAGACGGTGCCGCGGGCTCGCCGCGACACCGTCCAGTCAGACTATTTGTTTTCCTTGGTCTGGCCCATGATTTCCTGCGCGGTGAAATTGATGCCGCAGGTCGGGAAGGAATTGCCGACGAAGAAGTTGTCGGACTGGTCGGGGAAGAAGTCCTGACCGGCCTTGAAGTTCGGATCCTCCACGATAGCCAGGGGCAGCTTGACCGACTGCGGCACGACATTGCCTTCGAGCGCGGAAATCGCGGTCTTGATGGCGACCGCAACCTGAGCGGGGCCGGTGCCGGCCGAAGAACATTTCAACCCATCGCCCGCATGCGCGGCGCAGAATTTGCGGAAGCCGTTTTCCGTCTCGCCGCCGAACGGCACGAAGGGATGCTTGGCGTCGATCATCGCCTGTACGATGCCGGTGTCGCCGCCTTGCCCGGTGATGCCGTCGAAAGGCCCACTGGTGGCGATCGCGTCGGCCGTGGCCTTTTGCGCCACGCCGTCATCCCACTTGCCGACGACCTCGGTGACCTCCCACTTCTTGCCGGACCCGTCGAGCACCTCGTGGATGCCATTGTGGCGATCGGTGTCGACGGACGTACCGGCGACGCCGCGCACCTCGAGCACCTTGCCGCCGTTCGGCACATGCGCGACCAGCCACTTGCCCCAGAGTTCGCCAAGGCCCTTCTGGTCGACATTGACGTTGATGGCGTCCTTGGTGTCGAGGATGTTGTCGAAGGCGACGAGCACGACGCCGGCTTCCTTGGCGCGCTTGATGACCGGCCCGAAGGCGGTCGGATTCTGCGCGTTGACGACGATCGCGTCAAAGCCGGAATCGATGAAGTTGTTGATCGCCGAAATCTGCGCCGGCACATCCTCGCCGGTCGACACGACCTTGAATTCCTTGAGCTTCTTGGCGACGTCCGGCTGCGCCGCATAGGCCTTCGCCGTCTGGATCATCTGGATGCGCCAGGTGTTGGCGATGTAGCCGTTGGCGAGCGCGATGCGGTACGGACCGTCTTTCTTCGGATACTGGAAAAACTGCGTATCGGCCGCCCAGGGCGCGAAGCAATCCGGCTCGGCCGCGGGTCCCTTGACCACTTCAGGTCCGGCGATCGCCGACGAACTCAGCATGACGAATGCAGTGGCGGCAATGATGCCGCCAACGAGTGACTTGATCATCGATATTCCTCCCAGTTGCAGTTCTGCTTTTAATGAATTCCGGCGCTATCAGCTGGCATCCTCCGCACAGCCAAAAGCCCTGACAGGACGGCCGCGTCGCCCTAGTCCTCCTCTTCCCCTCGCCTCTCCAGGCAGTTTAGAAAACTATCATATTATACATAATAAACAAGCGTGGACTGTTGCTTATGTATAATAAACAGCCTTCCAATCTTGCCGGATGTTGATTTTACAGACAAATGGTAGCGCTACCATGAAAGGCTGTAAAGCGTCGCCTTCGACATTTTTCCGCGCGCTCAGCGCGCCGTGCTTTCGCGCTGCATGAGCTCGAAACCAAGATCGACGATGCGCCGTTCCGGTGGGTTTCCGGCGATCGCCGCCAGCGCCATGGCGACGGATCGGGTGCCGATCTCATAGCGGTGCGTGCGCACGCTGGTGATCGAGGGAAACGACACATGCATCATGTCGAGATCGTTGAAGCCGACGATGCCGATCAGCTTCGGCACGTCGATCGACGCCCGATGGCATTCGAACAGGACCCCGAGCGCGATATCGTCATTGTTGCAGAACACCCCGTCCAGCGTCGGCATCTTGGCCAGCGCGTCGCGGAACAGCTCGCGCCCGAGCGTCACGCTCGACGGAACCGGCGTGGTGGTGATCAGCCGCGGATCGAACAGGCCCGCGGCCTCCATGGCGGCGCGATAGCCGGCAAGGCGCCGCTGCGAACGCGGGTCCATCCGCGCGCCGATGAAGCCGATGCGCCGATAGCCCTTCTCGATCAGGTGTTCGGTGGCCGTCCTGCCGCCGTCGAAATGCGAAAAGCCGACCATCATGTCGACCGGATCGGGTCCGGTTTCCATCACTTGCACCACCGGGCAGCCGGCGGTCTCCAGCAATTTTCGCGACAGCGGCGTCTGGTCGATCCCCGCCACGATCAGCGCCGCCGGGCGCTGTGGCGCGAATACCTGCAGCAGCCTCTCCTCCTCCAGCCCGGAATAGTGGGTGTTGCCGAGCTGGATGCGGAAGGGACTGTCCGACAGGCTGTCATAGATGCCGCGCACCACTTCGGCGAAGACGTTGTTGGTGAGCGAAGGCACCAGCACGCCGAACACGTCGGCCCGCGCCGAGGCGAGCGCGCGCGCGTTCGGGTCTGGCACATAGCCGAGTTCGTCGACCGCGGCCTGTATCTGTCGGCGCAGGTCTTGCGAAACCCGCCCGGGCTCGCGCAGCGCGCGAGACACGGTGATCGCGCCGACGCCGGCCTTGCGCGCAACATCGGCAATGGTCGGACGGCCACCGCCACGGCGGGAACGCGGCTTGGTCAAGGGCGAACCTCGCGCAGCAAATACCGCCCGCTGCGCGCTCGCAGTGCCATCACTCCTGGTGTCGCCATGTCACAGGCCTGCGCCACGTTCATTGGCCTTGGCGTCGCGCAGCCGCGACTTGTTGTCAAGCTGATGCGTTTCCTGGAGAAATGAAGGCGTGCGCCGTCAGGCCATGACGACGCCGCTGCGTCTCGCTTTCCAGAACACCAGGGCCATCGCCATGATATTGAGCAGGTTCCATGCGATCCCGTTGAGGAAGGCCGCTGAGTAGGAACCAGTGAGGTCGTAGATCCAGCCCGACATCCAGCCCCCGATGGCCATGCCGAAAATGGTCGCCATGATGACGATGCCGACGCGCTGGCCAGCCTCCTTGGCGGGCATGTATTCCCGCACGATGATCGCATAGCAAGGCACGATGCCGCCTTGCGACAGGCCGAACACCAGCGAGACGACGTAGAGCGAGGCAAGACCGTCGAAGGGAATATAGAAGAACAGCGACAGGCACTGCAGCACCGAACCGATCAACAAGGTCTTCACCCCGCCGATCCGGTCGGCGATGAAGCCGGAAGCGAGGCGGCTGACGACGCCGGCGGCCATCATGATCGACAGCATGTCGGCGCCATGCGCAACACCATAGCCGAGGTCCATGCAATAGGCGACGATATGCACCTGCGGCATCGACATCGCCACACAACAGCCTAGACCGGCTATGACGAGCAGCACCTGAAGTGCCGTCGGCGACAATGAAATCGGCTGAACCAGGCGCGCGCCTGGCGATCCCGAAACAACCGCCGGGGCGCCACGTCGCAGCATCAGAACCAGCGGCACCATCGTCACCAGGCAGGCGATGCCGATGGCCACATAGGTGAAGCGCCAGCCCTCCGCCTTCATCAGCGGTGTTATGATTGCCGGCCAGACCGTTCCGGCGAGGTAGCTGCCGGCTGCGGCCGTAGCCACCGCAACGCCGCGTCGGCGATTGAACCAGTGCGAGATGTCGGCGATCAGCGGTCCGAAGATCGCCGATGTCCCCGCCCCGATCAGCAAGCCTTGAGCGAGGCTGAATTGCAGGATCGAGGTGGAGAGTGACGCCAGCACGAAGCCGGCAATCAGCGCGATCGAGGAAACAAGCGCGGGGATCCAGTAGCCGACACGGTCGATGGCGCGGCCGACCAGCACATTGCCTGCGGCGAAGCCGACCATCGTCGCTGTGTAGGGCATCGAGGCGGCGGCGCGGTCGACGCCGAATTCCGCCTGCACCGCCGGCAGTACCACGACCACCGCCCACATGCCGACACCGCCGATGGTCGCCAGCAGCAGGGAAATGCCAAGCCGCGTCCACGCATAGACGCTGTCGATGCCGGCGCTGCTTGCCGCGTTTGCTGGAACTGTCGTCACGGCGTCTCCTGTCCGCGATTTCTGCGAGATCGCGTGTTTGAGCGCACTATCGGCGCATTTGCCGAACCGAGCAGCGCCACAACCGGCAAATCCGTGGCTCCAGAACCGGAACCCGCCGCTCCCAATCGGGTTTTGCCCTCAAGGAAGGAGTTCGCCATGACCGCCAGGAAGAAATGGTCGGCCGACGTGACCGGGCACAGCGACGCGATGGATCTCGAGGATCACGTGTTCGAATCCGACGAAGCCAAGAAGATCGCCGCATCGTTGAAACGCTCGGCCGAGCACAGCGACCGCCGCAAGGCGGAGCCGTTCCAATCCGCCATGTCGATGCTGAATTTCTACATCAATCGCGCCGGCAGCAACCTGCCTGACGAGCGCAGGAAGGTGCTGGAAAAGGCGAAGGATGAGCTGCGCGCCGCCTTCGGCCGCGAGAAGCAGGATTAGGTCCCGACTACCGTGATTGAATGACTTCGTCGGTATTGGCCAGCAGCTTGCGCACCGCGTTGCGCGCCGCATCCGGCCTTTGCAGGCGGATGCTCCTTTCGATCGCCTCATGCAGCTTCTGGGCATGGTGCAGATCGTCCAGCTCGCGCGTCGTATAGGTGAAGAGATGGTCGAAGGCGGATTCGATCAGCACGCCGAGCGGCACCAGCAGGTCGTTGCCGGAGGCCCTGAGGATGGCGAGGTGGAAGCGCGTGTCGGCGCGCGTGCGTTCCTGCAAATTGGTGGCCTCGCCCATTTCGCGGCAGGCTTCGCTGATCTCGGCCATCTGTTCTTCGGTGCGCCGCATCGCCGCGAAGGCCGTCGCCTCCGGCTCGATGATGTGGCGGAATTCCTGCACTGTCCTCAGGAACACCTCGCGGTCCGGCGACGTCGCGTACCAGGACAGCACGTCGCGATCGAGAAGGTTCCAGCGTTCCTTGGGTTCGACCCAGCTGCCGATCTTCGGCCGCGACGCCAGAAGGCTCTTTGCCATCAGCATCTTGATCGCCTCGCGCACCGCCGAGCGGCTGACCTCGAAGGTCTCGGACCATTTCGCTTCATTGGGCAGGATGGTGCCTGGCGGATAGTCGCCGCGCACGATCCTAAGACCGATTTCGCTGGCTAGCGAGGTGTGCACGCTGGCGCCGGGGATCCGTGGCGCGTTGGCCCGTCGAACGCCGGCCGGACGCTCCGCGGCCGCCGTTTTCGTCGGCTTCTTTTCGTTGTTCGGCTTCGCGTCCCGCATATGATCCAGAAAATCCGGTTTTCAGGGGCTGTCAAGCATGGCGAGCACGCTTTGCCACAAGGTGCGAGGATGTGCACAGATCAACAAGCATTTGTCGGCACCTCACGCGGTTTTGACGTATTTGCGCCAGCTGTGCTCGGGCCGGAAGCCAAGCATGTCCCGCGCCTTGCGGTTCGAAAGCAGCGTCTCATATTCGCCAAGCTCGGCCTTGACCGGCACGCCCGGATAAAAGCGCTTCAAGAGCTCCGCCGTCGCCAGGTCGGACGAGGTGTCGTCATTGGCCGCGTTGAACACCTGATAGCCCAGCCCATCCTTCTCGATGGCGCGCAAGGTGATCTGGCCGAGATCGCGGGCATCGATGTAGCTCCAGGCGATGCGCTTGCGGAAACCCGGATCGGCGAACCATTTTGGGAACAGCGAATATTCATGCGGCTCGATGACATTGCCGATGCGCAGCGCATAGATATCGTAGCCGCTGCGCAGTGCGAAGGCGCGGGCCGTCTTCTCGTTGACGATCTTCGACAGCGCGTAAGAGTCCATCGGGTCGACGTCGTAATCCTCGTCGAGCGGGAAATGCGTCGGGTTGCGCGGCTCGTTGGCGAAGACCAGCCCGTAGGTCGTCTCCGATGAGGCGATGATGACCTTGCGGATGCCGAGCTTCACCGCCGCCTCGATGACATTGTAGGTGCCCATCGCATTGATGCGGAACACCTCGTTGTCAGGCGTGATCATGATGCGCGGGATGGCGGCGAAATGCACCACGGCGTCGACCGGCTGGGCCCGCAGCGACGGGTCGAACTCGTGCAGCCCCGCATAACTCGACAGCGCGTTGAATACCTGGCCGCCGTCGGTGATGTCGGTGATCAGCGTGCGCACCTTGGGATTGTCGAGCGGCTTGGTGTCGATGTTGAGCACCTGGCAGCCATGTTCGACCAGATATTGCACGACGTGGCGGCCAGCCTTGCCGCTGCCGCCGGTGAACATGATCCGCTTGGTCATTTTCGCTCTCTCCACATCGCTCGGGGTCTGAGGTGTATTGTCAGACAATATTGCATTCCGCAACCATATGCGGCAAGAACGAGCGTAGAATTATCGATAATCCCCCGAGCCGGACAAACGACAGGACAAAGCACATGACCACCAACGCGGCGCGCGAAAAAATCGGCTTCATCGGCCTCGGCCTGATGGGGCACGGCATTGCCAAGAACATCGTCGACAAGGGCTATCCGCTGACCTTCCTCGGCCGCAAGAACCGCAAGCCGGCGGAGGATCTGCTCGGCCGCGGGGCGAAGGAAGCCGCGACATCCAAGGAAGTGGCGGCGGCCTCCGACATCGTCTTCATCTGCGTCACCGGCTCGCGCGAGGTCGAAGAGATTATCCGCGGCCCGGGCGGGCTGAAGGAAGGCCTGAAGAAGGGCGCGGTTGTCGTCGACTGCTCGACCTCCGATCCGGTCTCGACCGTGGCGCTCGCCGCCGAGCTCAAGGCGATCGGTGTCGACCTCGTCGACGCCCCGCTCAGCCGCACGCCGAAGGAGGCCTGGGAAGGCACGCTCGATGCGATGGTCGGTGCGCCGGACGCGCTGTTTTCCAGGCTGAAGCCGGTGCTCGAGACCTGGGCCGGCCGCATCGTCCATATCGGCGACACCGGCGACGGCCACCGCATGAAGCTGCTCAACAACTTCATCTCGCTGGGCTACGCCGCGATCTATTCCGAGGCGCTCACGCTCGCCGAGAAGGTCGGCATCTCGCCGCAGCGTTTCGACAGCGTCATCCGCAACGGCCGCATGGATTGCGGCTTTTACCAGACCTTCATGCGCTGGACGCTGGAAGGCGACCGCGACGCGCATAAATTCACCATCGCCAACGCGTTCAAGGACCTGACCTATCTGGGTTCGATGGCGGGCGCGGCCGGCATCGCCAACCCGCTCGGCAACGCCACGAAGAATTCCTTCGCGACGGCGCACGCCGCCGGTCCCGCCGAACAATATGTGCCGATGCTCGCCACCCATATCGGCAAGCTCAACGGCGTCGACCTGATGCCTTCGAAGGACGGCGTGAAGCAGAAGATTTGAGCGCGGGAAACGCCTGCCCCGCTCAATCCGCGACAGCAAAGCTTGGAAAAATCAGGGGCGCCTCGCGGGCGCCCCTTTTCACATTTGGTTCCGGACGCAGTCGGTGCCTACTTCTGGATGCAGGTGTCGGCCGTTTCCTTGGTGCATTCGTCAAGGCCGGTGAAGACCGGATCATCAACCTTCTTGTTGCCGATGAGGTCGAGCATGACCGAAGGCGCCTTGTAGCCCATTTCGAACGGCCGCTGGCCGACCAGCGCGGTCACCAGGCCCTCCTTGGCGATCGCCACCTCGTCGCCGATCGTGTCGGCGGCGCCGATGACGAACTCGTTCTTGGCGATCTTGTCGGCCATCGGCTTGAACAGGTCGCGATAGGGCTGCGGGGCGCCGAACAGCGGCCAGCCGCCCATGATGCCGAAGGCGTCGAGCTTCGGATTGGCGGCGAGGATGTCTGTCATCGCCTGCACGCCCTTGGCGCCGTCGTCATTGGTGAACACCGGGCAGCCGGGAGCTTCGGTCCAGCCGCCTTCGCCTTTCAGTGCCGCCAGGCCTTCCTTGCCCGTCAGCGCGTCGCGCATGCCCTGCGCGCGGCGCAGGATGTTGTCGGCCGCCGGGTTGCCCTCGATGGTGCAGATCGTGCCGCCATTCGGCTTGGCCTTCTTGATGTATTCGCCGATCTTCTTGCCCATCAGGTAGTTGTCGGTGCCGAGATAGGTCTTGCGCAGCGCGGCGTCTTCCTTGGCAAGATCGGCGTCGACCGTCATGATCGGGATCGACGGATTGGCGCTCTTGATCGTCTGGGCGATCAGCGGCGCGTTCGACGGCGAGATCGCCATCGCGACCGTGTCAGGCTTGCTCAGCATGTCCTGCACGATCTGCGCCTCGCCGGCTTCGTCCGAGGTCGATGCCGGGCCGGTGTAGAAGCATTCATATTCCGAGCTCGCGTTCTCCTTGTTCCACTTCTCGCAGCCCTGATGGATGGCTTCGAAGAACGGATTGTCGAGACCCTTCACGACGATAACGAGCTGTTTCTTGGCCAAAGCCGGCCCGGCGCCCAACGCCATGGCGGCGACGGCGGCAAGCAAAAGTGTCTTCCTCATATCAGTCCTCCCTTGAAACAAACGGACACCGCGTGCCCGCCACACCGATCAGCCGATGCACAGGAGCCTTAACGAGCATCTTCCCAATGCTCGTGTCCCGGGCCGGGCTGATAAGCATTTGCCGATCCGTTTGCCCGAACACGGGCGCAACCGGATCCTTGATCCTCAAACCATTTGCCCCGTTCCGCCATATACGCGCTCGAGGGCAAATTATTCCTCCGAGGCTAGCTAATATCGGCTTTTCGCCAACGGTCAATTCCTATTTGTCCTACAAAACCGATTTTTTGTCGAGTGTCGAAATTAATCGTCTGACAATTGATTGACGGCTTTGCCGGCTTTTGCCTAAATGCGTGTACGCGCCGTTCGGGAGGTGATGGACGGGCGGGACGCAAGCGCTGCTGGCCAACCGGCAAACCGCTGCGTCGACAAAATGGGGAGGCTTAAGGCTGGTGTCGGTTCTCGAACTCGCCAACATCTCGAAACATTTCGGCGCCATCCAGGCGGTCAACGACGTGTCGTTTTCGCTGGAGGCCGGCGAGGTCGTCGGCCTGATGGGCGACAACGGCGCCGGCAAGTCGACGCTGGTCAAGATGATCGCCGGCAATTTCCGCCCGAGCCATGGCACCATGCATCTGGAGGGCAAGGAGATTGTCATGCACAAGCCGGCCGAGGCCCGCCAGCACGGCATCGAGATCGTCCACCAGGACCTGGCGCTCTGCAACAATCTGACGGCCGCGGCGAATGTCTATCTCGGCCGCGAGCTGCGCCGGGGCATCGGACCCTTCCGAATCCTCGACTACGCCTCGATGTACAAGCGCGCCGGCCAGCTCTTTGCCGAACTGAAATCCGAAACGCGGCCGCGCGACCTGGTCAAGCAGATGTCGGGCGGCCAGCGCCAGGCGGTGGCGATCGCCCGCACCATGCTGTCGCAGGCCAAGATCGTGCTGATGGACGAGCCGACGGCCGCAATCTCCGTCCGGCAGGTCGCCGAGGTGTTGAACCTCATCCGCCACCTGCGCGACCAGGGCATCGCGGTGGTATTGATCAGCCATCGCATGCCCGACGTGTTCGACGTCGCCGACCGCGTCATCGTCATGCGGCGCGGCCGCAAAGTGGCCGACAAGAAGATCGCCTTGAGCTCGCCCGAGGAAGTCACCGGACTGATCACCGGCGCCATCGAACAGGTTGCATAGTCGCGTTGAAATCTGGCGTACCTTCAGCCACGCAGGAAAGGTCGATAATGGCAGTTACCCTTGACCAGACGATCGCGCAGAAGCAGCACACCTTCCTGTCGCGACTCTTTGCCAACCAGACATTCTGGGTGGTGATCGCGGTCATCCTCGCCTGCCTGTTCCTGTCCTTCGCCACCGACGCATTCGCCACGCAGAAGAATCTGTTCAACATCACCCGCAACATCACTTTCGTCGCCATCGTCGCGCTCGGCATGACCTTCGTCATCATCACCGGCGGCATCGATCTGTCGGTCGGCTCGGTGCTTTGCCTGTGCTCCATGGTGCTCGCCGTCACCATGCATGCCGGCTATTCGATCGAGATCGGCATCCTGGCCACGATCGTCACGGCGCTCGCGATAGGCGCCTTCAACGGCGTGCTCATCGCCTATCTCGGCTTTCCGCCTTTCGTGGTGACGCTCGGCATGCTCTCGGTCGCGCGCAGCCTTGCCATGGTCGCCTCGAACAACACCGTGGTCTTCCAGTTCGGGCCGGATCACCAGAAGCTTCTGGCGTTGGGGGGCGGCGCCTGGGTGTTCGGCATCGCCAATCCGGTGCTCTACATGATCATCCTGGCACTGATCACCGGCTTCATCCTGCGCTGGACCAAGTTCGGCCGGCACATCTTCGCCATCGGCGGCAATGAGCACGCGGCGACGCTGACGGGTGTTCCGGTCAAGCAGATCAAGGTTGCCGTCTACATGATCTCGGCGCTGTCCGCCGGGCTCGCCGGCATCATCCAGACCGGCTGGCTCGGCGCCGTCACCACCAATCTCGGCACCGGCATGGAGCTGCAAGTCATCGCCGCCACCGTCATCGGCGGCGCCAATCTTGCCGGCGGCGTCGGCACCGCCATCGGCGCCATCGTCGGCGCCGCGCTGATCGAGGTGATCCGCAACAGCCTTGGGCTGCTCGGCATCAACGCCTTCTGGCAGGGCACCTTCATCGGCGGCGCGATCATCCTGGCGGTGCTGTTCGACCGCATCCGCAATTTCAGGCGCAGCGATTAGGGCGCACCCTTCCCTTCTCCCCTCGTGGGGTCCGAAGGACGGGGCGAGACCCGTGGCTCGCCCCCGGGTGGTGGATCGGCGCGACAGCGCCGAGACGGATGAGGGGTGTTCCAGCGGAGTGAAACGTTGGCGTTCCCTGGAGCACCCCTCATCCGTCGCCTTCGGCGACACCTTCTCCCACAAGGGGAGAAGGGAACGCCCTATCGCTCAGTCTGAAAATCCATTTTCGGCGTCGGCAGCACAGCTTCCATGGCATTCCGCCTGCCTTGACGCGGCCGTACCCCGGCCGCACTATTCCCCGGCGGGCGAAGGGAGGCCAGTCGCCCGCTGGAGGAACGATACCCATGACGGACGCGATCAGGCTCTACTGGGGCCGGTTCGGACATGTCTCCGTGCTGAATGTCGCCAACGACTTCGTCACCCATGCCCATGGCGAGGCCCATCTCATCATCTGGCTCGAAGGCACGGCCGGCGAAATGACCATCGGCCGCGAGACGGTGCGGCTTGGACCGGGCATCGCGGCCGGCATCAATTCGTTCCAGCCGCACAGCCATGCGCTTTCGCATGACGGCAGGCCCGGCCTGTTCCTCGCCTTCTATGTCGATCCCGACTGGGCGCGCCGGCGCCGCGACCTGCCCTCCTCGGCGCCACTGTTCACGCAGGCCGCGATCACGCTGGAACCCTGGCTGCATCAGGCGGCGGCGAACCTGCTCGACCATCTCACCGACAATGAAAGCATCGACGACGTCGCCAATTACGAGATCGAGCGTTTCATCGACTCAGTGCTCGATGCCGCGGACGCCTCTGCGCCGCAGATAGCCCGCGCGCGCATCAACACCATGCTCGACTTCCGTGTCCGCAAGGCGATCCAGCTGATGAAAGCCAATGTCTGCGAGCGCATCTCCTTCGACGATGTCGCCCGCTCGGTCGGCCTGTCCCGGCCGCATTTCTTCGCGCTCTTCAAGGAACAGACCAACCTGACGCCGAACGTCTACTGGAACACGCTGCGCATGGAGGAAGCGGTGCGCCAGCTGCAATGGTCCGAAGCGCCGCTGATCTCGGTCGCCTGCAATCTCGGCTTCACCACCCAGGGCAATTTCTCGCGCTTCTTCCGCGACCATGTCGGCGTACCGCCGACGCTCTACCGCGAAGCCGCTCGGGCGACGGCCTAAGGCGCGCCTGTTTTTCCGACTGGTTGATACGCGTGCAAGACGCATTGATAAGCACCGATTGATCGACCGCTCTAGCCTCACCTCAATCACTGCGAGGGAGCGAGCCCATGGCGAAAGTCACCATTTCCAGCGTCATCGACGCGCCGGTCGAACAGGTCTGGGCGCGCATCCGCGACTTCAACGGTCTGCCGACCTGGCATCCGCGCATGGTGGAAAGCCATATCGAGGAGGGCAAAGACGCCACCGCGATCGGCTGCGTGCGCAACTTCAAGCTGGTCAGCGGCGCGACGCTGCGCGAGAAACTGCTCGACTTTTCCGACGAGAATTTCCTGGTCAGCTATTCGATCCTCGAAACACCGCAGCCGCTCACCAATCACAAGGCTACGCTGCAGTTGCGGCGCGTCACCGACGGCAACCGCACCTATGGCGAATGGACCGCGAGCTTCGACGCCGCCCCCGAGGAGGCCGACAAGCTGGCCGAGGGCATGGGCGCCAATGTCTTTCAGGGCGGCTTCAATGCCCTGAAGACCCATTTCGCCGGCAATAGCTGAGCTGGGAGCGCGCCATGTCGCTTGCCCTGCAGACTTTTTCCAGCGTGAAAGACGCCAATGCCGCCTTGCAGGCGGCCGGCACGCGCTATCTCGGCGGCGGTACGCTTGTCGTCCGCGCGGCCAATGAAGGCGACGTGTCCACCTCCAGCCTTGTCCGCGTCACCGATCCCGGCCTGTCGCAGATCGCGGTTTCCGGCGGCAATGTCCGGCTCGGCGCCTCCGTCACCATGGCTGCGATTGCCCGCCATCCCGAACTTGCCGCGCTCGCGCCGGCCGCGCGCGCCGTCGGCGGGCCGGCGATCCGCAACATGGCGACCGTCGGCGGCAACCTGTTCGCCCCTGCCCCTTACGGCGATTTCGCGGTGGCGCTGCTGGCGCTGGACGCGACTGTCATCGCCGAAGACGGCGAACTGCCGATCGAGACCTTCCTGGCCGGCCGCGACACCAGCCGCGCCATCGTCACGGCTGTCGGCTTTTCATTGCCTGGGCCGAAGAGCTTCCGCTTCCTGAAAGTGTCGCGCGTCAAGCCGAAGGGTGTGTCGGTGCTGAGCATCGCCGCGCTCCTTGAGCGCACGGCCGACGGCGCGGTGACTGCCGCAAGGATCGCGCTGGGCTGCATGGCCGATCGGCCGATACGGGCCAAGGCGGCGGAGAAGGCGCTGCTCGGCCGCAAGCTCACGCCGCGGGAAATCGCCCCGGCGCTCGCCGCCGCGGGCCAAGGCATCGCGCCGATCACCGACCCGATCGCAAGCGCTTGGTATCGCACCGAGGTGCTGCCGGTGCATCTCGGCCGGTTGTTGTCGAATTAATCCGTGGGGGGCGCGCGTCTGTCCGGTGCATCCGGGCAGGCGCGCAGGGAGGAAAAATGGCGAAGGTCCCGGTTCAGTTCACGCTCAATGGCTCCGAAACAGCCGAATTCATCGAAAGCGGCACGACGCTGCTCAACGCGCTGCGCGACAAGATCGGCGACACCTCGCCGAAGGGCGGCTGCCACCAGGGCACCTGCGGCGCCTGCTCGGTCATCATCGACGGCGAGCTGAAACTCTCCTGCCTGACGCTGGCCGAGACCTGCAACGGTGCCGACATCAAGACGACGGCCGGTCTTGCCGAAGGCGGCGTGCTGCATCCGCTGCAGCGCGCCTTCCTCGATGCCTTCGCCACGCAATGCGGCTTCTGCACGCCGGGCATGATCGTGGCGGCAAAAGTGCTGCTCGACCGCACGCCGAACCCCAGCCGCGAGGATGTGGTCGAGGCGCTGTCCGGCAACATCTGCCGCTGCACCGGCTACGAGCCGATCATCCAGGCGGTGCTGACGGCGGCGCGCGCCAACTCGCAGAACGCCGCCTGAGAGGACCGAGCCATGGAAATGCGCAAGGATTATTTCGCCGATGTCCGCAAGGATGGCCTGCACGAGATCGGCCAGCCGCGGCCGCGCCTCGATTCGCCGGGACACGTCACCGGCAAGACCACCTATTTCGCCGACCGCAATTTTCCGGGCATGCTGCATCTGAAGATGGTGCGCAGTCCGCACCACCACGCCCGCATCCGCTCGATCGACACGTCGGAAGCGGAGAAGCATCCGGGCGTCGTGCGGGTGCTGACCGCCAGGGATGTGCCGCACAATGTCTACACCATCCTGATCCTGATCCAGGTCGGCCCCGAGGACGAAACCGTGCTCGCCGACGGCAAGGTGCGCTGGAAAGGCGAGGCCGTGGTGGCGGTGCTGGCCGAGACCGAACGCGCGGCGCAGGAAGCCGCCGCCAAGGTCAAGGTCGACTACGAGGTGCTGCCGGCCGTCTTCGACATGGAGGAGGCGCTGAAACCCGGCGCGCCTTTGGTCAACGAATATCACGGCCAGAACTATTATCTCTACGACAGCGGCGAATGCCGCAAGGTGCGTTTCGGCGATGTCGAGGCGGGCTTTGCCCAGGCCGACCACATCCTCGAACAGACCTACCAGTCCTCGCCGATCGAGCACGCGCCGACCGAGACGACCGGTTGCGTGGTGGCACCCGAGGGCAATGACCGCTTCGCCTGCTACACCAACACGCAGGCGATGTTCTTCACCCTCGACAACACCTCGATCATCCTGCAGATGCCGGGCTCGAAGCTGCACTTCGTCGGCGGCACCGTCGGCGGCGGTTTCGGCGGCAAGGTCGACGTCATCGTCGAGCCGATCGCCATCCTCGCCGCCAAGCTCACCGGACGTCCGGTCTCCTTCATCTACAGCCGCGAGGAGGAGATGCAGATCTCCTCGCCGCGCGCGGCGGAAAAGGTCGTCATCAAGGACGGCGTCATGAAGGACGGCCGCATCGTCGCCCGCAAGGTCAGCGGGTACACCGATGCCGGCGCCTATTCGCGCCACTCGCCCTACGGCGCGCAGAAGGGTGCCGCGCACTATCCCGGCCCTTACACGATCCCCAACGTCTGGATCGACGCCTATTGCGTCTACACCAACCGCACCCCTTCGTCGGCCATGCGCGGCTTCGGCGTCACCATCGGCGACTTCGCGCTGGAAGTGCAGATGGACAAGCTGGCGCGGCTGATCGGCATGGATCCGCTCGAATTCCGCTTCATCAACGCCTATCGCGACGGCGACATGAAGGCGCATCGCCAGCCGACCGAGGGCGCGGCGCTGATCGAATGCATGCAGGAAGCCTCGCGCGCCGCCAACTGGCCGGTGGCGGAAAAATACATGGCAATGTCCTCCTACAGGAAGGGAGCCTGAGATGGCGATCCGGCGTGGACGCGGCGTCGCCGCGATCAACTATCCGACCGGCATGAACCTCGGCGGCGACCCTACACAGGCGCTGGTCCATTCGACGCCGACCGGCAATTTCATGGTCACGCTCTCCAGCGTCGATCTCGGCCAGGGCATGAAGCAGATCATGGCGCAGATCTGCGCCGAGACGATCGGCGTTCCGACCGACCGCGTCGTCATCGACACCGCCGACACCGACACCGGCCCGCACTGCATGGGCACCTTCGCCTCGCGCGGCACGCATCGCGCCGGCAACGCCGTCATCCAGGCGGCCAAGGAAGCCCGCCAGGTGATGCTCGAAGTGGCGGCCGAAGAGCTGGAGGTGAACGCCTCCGACCTCGACACAGACGGCCAGGGCAACATACAGGTGAAAGGCGCGCCGCAGAAATCAATCTCGATCTTCGACGTGGCGCTGTCCGCCCATTTCAAGCGCGGCCGCTCGATCTCCGGCCGCGGCATGTTCCTGATCCCGCGCTCCTACCCGGAGAAGGAGACCGGCGCGATGAAGCCGTCGACCTGCTACGCCCACGCCTGCACCGTGGCCGAGGTCGAGGTCGACGACGAGACCGGCGAAGTGACGGTGCTCACTGTGAAGAACGTCTTCGAGATTGGCCGCGCGCTCAACCCGAAGATGGTCGAGCAGCAGCTGGTCGGCGGCTCGTGGATGGGCATCAGCCACGCGCTCTACGAGACGACCGAGCCCTATTATCCGAACCGCGACCATGGCGGCACCGATTTCAACCAGTATCTGATGCCGGGTCCAGGCGATCTTGCCGAAACCGAGATCATCGTGCTGGAGCGTCCTTCGGCCGATGGGCCGTTCGGCGCCAAGGGTCCGGGCGAGATGTGCGCCAACCCGCAGATACCGGCCGTCGCCAACGCGGTTTTCGACGCGGTCGGGGTGCGTATCGACACGCTGCCGATCACGCCCGAGCGTATCCTGCGCGCGCTGAAGGCGCAGGCCGCGGGCTGAGCGGGACGATGACCAGCGCCGATGCAGCCAAGGTTGCCGAGTCTCCGGAGGCGATAGCCGCGCGCCTTGCCGCCTCGCGCTATCTTGCCGACGACAGCCTTGCGACCGCTATCTTCCTGGCGATCCGCCTCGGCAAGCCGCTGCTGCTCGAAGGCGCGCCGGGCGTCGGCAAGACCGAAGCCGCGAAGGCCGTCGCCGAACTGCTCGGCCGCGAACTGGTGCGCCTGCAATGTTATGAAGGCATCGACACCGGGCACGCGCTCTACGAGTGGAACTACCAGCGCCAGCTGCTCGCCATCCGCCATGCCGGCGAGCACGAGATCGACATCTATGACGACCGTTTTCTCATCGCCCGCCCGCTGCTGCAGGTGCTGCGCGCGCCCGAGCGACGCGTGCTGCTGGTCGACGAGATCGACCGCTCGGATCACGAGTTCGAGGCGCTGCTGCTCGAATTCCTCTCCGACTTCCAGATCAGCATTCCGGAGCGCGGCACGATCCGCGCCGCGACGCAGCCGATCGTCATCCTGACCTCCAACCGCACCCGCGAGCTTGCCGAGGCGCTGCGCCGGCGCTGCGTCTACCACTGGATCGGCTATCCCGACGCCCAGCGCGAGGCCGAGATCATCATGCTGCGCGCAGGCGATGTCGCCGAGGCGACTGCACGCGCGGTGGCGATTGCCGTGCAGCAGATCCGCGCTCGCCCGCTGGCCAAGCCGCCGGGTATTGCCGAAGCCGTCGAATGGGCGAATGCCGCGACCATTCTCGAAAAAGGCGGCAGCCCGTGGCCGGAGGCCTTTCGGCGGGCCATCGGCGTGCTGATCAAGGACGAGGAGGATTTGTCCGCGATCGCGCCGGAGCTCGGGAGGATCGTCGCGGAGGCGCTGTCGTGATGAGCAATTGCAACGCGCTAACGCGATACCCCAGGGTTAATGCGCAGCGCTGGCGGGACAGCACCCCCCTCTGTCCTGCCGGACATCTCCCCCGCAAGGGGGGAGATCAGCTGTCGCGTCGGCTTTCGCCAATTGTCAGCATTGCAGAATTGAGCAGCGCGCCCAAGCCGCCAATCTCCCCCCTCGTGGGGGAGATGTCCGGCAGGACAGAGGGGGGCGCGAAGGAATGAGGCGTCCGGAAAACCTACGCCCTGCCGCCGCGCCGTTCCTCGGCTTCGCCCGTTTGCTCCGCGATCACGCCTTCCCCATCGCGCCCGAACAGACCATCAGCTTCATGCAAGCCGTAACCCTGCTCGGCCCTCGTTCCATGAACGACATCCGAGAAGCGGCGCTCGCCACACTCGCGCCCTCGCCCGACCATCGCGGCGAATTCGAGGCGCATTTCCGCGCCTATTTCTACGGCGACGCCAAACCTTCGATCGAAGGCGAGGAGGACGACGAAACCCGCGTCAAGGACGATCGCGGCACACGCGAAGAAGAGAACCAGACAACGCGAGAGGAGAAAGGCGGCGACCTATCCTCCACGCTCGAGCAGCTGAGCAGCCGCGACTTCCAGCGCGACGCCGATGGTCTCGACCAGTTCCGCCGCAAGCTCGCCTCCGCCCTGCCCGCCCGCCGTTCCTTCCGAACAACCCGCACGCGATCACGCGGCACGCTCGACCTCAGGCGCTCACTCAGCGAAATCGTGAGCGCCGATGGCGACATCCCCGTGCCGCTGCTGCGCCGCCGGCAGACCGTGCCGAGAAAACTGCTTCTGCTCATCGACATTTCCGGTTCGATGAAGCTGCACACCGCCGACTATCTCAAGCTCGCGCACGCGGCGGTGCAGGGCGCCGAGCGCGCGGAGGTCTTCACCTTCGGCACGCGGCTCACCCGCATCACCTCGGCGCTGCGCATCCGCGACCGCGAGCAGGCGCTCGCCCGCGCCGCGACGCTCGTCGACGATTGGGACGGCGGCACCCGCATGGGACCGACGCTGCTTGCGTTTCTCTCGGTGCCGCGCTTCTCCGCCTTCGCGCGCGGCGCTAGCGTCGTCATCCTGTCGGACGCGCTCGAGCGCGGTGGCCATGCCGAGCTTGAAACCGCGATGCGCCGGCTCAGTGCCCGCGCCTTCCGGCTGTCGCTGGCGACGCCGCTCGCCGGCGACCGGCGTTTCCGTCCGGCAACGGCGGCACTGCGCGCTATCCTGCCGGTGCTCGACGATCTGGTCGACGGCTCGTCGGTCGGAAGTCTCACCGATTTCATCTTGTCGCTCGCCCGGCCAGCGCCTGCGGCCGATTCCATCTGGAAAAGGGTATCGTGATGCAGAAAGCGGTCGACGCGCATTTCCACATCTGGCGCCAGAAGGACCAGCCTTGGCTGGTCGGACCGATGGTGCCGCGCATCTTCGGCCCATACGAGCCGATCCGCCGCGATTATCCGATCACCGAATTCCTCGACGACCAGAAAGGCTCTGGCGTCGAGAAGGCGGTCTACGTCCAGACCAACTGGGCCAAGGAGGATTTCGAGAAGGAAGTCGCCTTCCTGCAGAAGACGGCGCAAGAAACCGGCTGGCCGCACGCCATCGTCGGCTACGCCGACATGACGGTCGACGACGTTCGCCCGCAGATCGATCGGTTGATGAAGTACAAGCTGCTGCGTGGCGTGCGAATGCAGCTCCATTGGCATGAGACGCCCGCCTTCCGCTTCGCCGCCTCGGCCGACCAGGTGATCGATCCGAAAGTGCGGAAAAACGTGGCGCGGCTGAAGGATTACGGCCTCTCCTTCGACCTGCAGCTTTTCCCGGCGCAGATGAAGGACGGACTGACGCTGGTCGGCGAAAACCCTGAGACGAATTTCATCCTCACCCATGCCGGCATGCTGACCGGCATGGAGCCGGAAACGACCGAAGCGTGGAAGGCCGGCCTGCGCACGCTGGCGGCAGCGCCCAATTTCTACGCCAAGCTGTCGGGGCTTGGCACGTTCGAGCATCGCAACGACCCGGAACTGATTGCCTACATCGTCGACAACGCGATCGAAATCCTCGGCAGCGACCGGCTGATGTTCGGCTCGAACTTCCCGATCGAAAAGCTCTGGACCAGTCATGCCGAACTGATCAACGCGCACCGCGCGGCGGTGGCGAAGCATGGCACCGAGGCCGAGGCGGATATTTTCTGGAATACGGCAGAGAGAGTGTATCGGCCGGTGTAGCGCGGACTTCCCCTTCTCCCCTTGTGGGAGAAGGTGGATCGGCGCGCAGCGCCGAGACGGATGAGGGGTGTTCCAGGGAACGCCAGCGTCTCACTCCGCTGGAGCACCCCTCATCCGACCTCGCTTCGCGAGGCCACCTTCTCCCACAGGGGGAGAAGGAAAAGCGCTTCACTTCACCTCGAATTGCGAATCTACCGGTATCTGCATCGCCGTGACCAGATGGTTGGTCTGCCCCGCCAGCCCTATGATCGACACCAACTCGCCATGCTGCGCGTCGGTCATGCCCTTGGCGCGAGCGGCGGCCGTGTGCGAGTGGACGCAGTAGGAGCAGCCATTGGCGGTCGAGACGGCGATATAGATCATCTCCTTGGTCAACGGATCGATCGCGCTGTCGGCGACCATCACCGTCTTGAGCTGCTCCCACACGCGCTTCAGCGAGGCCGGATCGTTGGCGAGCCCGCGCCAGAAATTGTTGACGAAGTCGGACTTCCGCGTCGCGCGGATATCGTCGAACACGGCCTTCACCGCCGGGATCTTTTCGACCTCGGCATCGCTCAAGAGTCTCGTGGTGGCCATGGAGTTTCCCTTCGCTTGAATCGTTGGTCGAGGTCGTTGAATCAAGTGTTGCGCACAGACGGCTAACCGGTTGGCCCGATTCAGCTTTTGGCTCGAAACAACACATTTCGGCTTAAAACAGCACACTGCCGCATAGGTTGTCGAAGCATCTCAGCCTCGTCATGTATGGACGGCCCCTTCTGGGCAAGAGGCAAAATGACGGCGACGGCGTAAGTCTGGAGCGGTCATGTATTCGGCCTTTAGTGCGGTCGATTTTGATGACCGCTGACCTGTAGGGGTTACGCGGATCGGTTCCAATCATTCTAGCGCGCTTTTGATCGCGATGACGACAACGGAGTATGCCGACCCAGGTCCTGACCATTTTGCCGTGCTGCCTTTTTGCTCCTTACGCTGTTAAGGGCCTCGATTGCGGTTAAGCCGCAGCTGGTGCCCTGTATTGTTGTCCCGACTGCAGCATTGCCCAGATGATGCGGGCGGTCTTGGCCGCCTGCGCCACGACGGCGACCTTGACCGGCCGCCTAGCCAGCAGACCGCGTATCCAGGGCGAGCCCTTGTCGGGCTTGGCCCTGACCTGACGCAGCCAGGAACTGGCGCCGAGAATGAGCAGCCTGCGCAGGTCCCTGTCGCCGGCACGGCTGATATGGCCTGTCGGCCTGTGCTTGCCGCCGGTGTCATGGCTCTTGCGGGTCAGGCCCAGCCAGGCGGCGAAGTCCCTGGCAGAAGCAAACTGGCGTCCGTCGCCGATGGCTGCGAGGGTCGCATGCGCGATGATCGGGCCGACACTCGGGATCGTCGTCAGCCGCAAGGCCGCTTGCTGTTGCCTGACCCGAGCCAGGATCTGCTTGTCCAGCTTTTCGATCTCGCCATCCAGCGCCCGCCATTGCCCGGCCAGGGGCACCAGACAGATCAACAACGCCGCGGGGATGGCTTCATCGGCCGCCTCGATGCGCTGCAGCAGGGCTTCGATGCCCGCCGCCCCCTTGGCACCGATCAGGCCCATCTCATAGAGCAGGCCGCGCATTGGCGTTGGCCAGTTGCGTGCGCTGGCGCACCAGAAGATCACGCGAGCGATGCAGCCCCCTGGCCCATTGCTGTTCGACGGTCTTGATCGGTACGAAGCGCATGTCGGGTCGGCTCACCGCCTCGCAACAGCCTTGCGCATCGCGGATATCGTTCTTGTTGCGGGGAACATAGGGCTTCACATAGGCCGGCGGCATCAGCTTGACCTCATGGCCGAGCGCGCTCAGCGTGCGGGCCCAATATGATGGGCCGAGCCGCAGGCCTCCATGCCGATCAACGCCGGCGGCTGTGCGGCGAAGAACTTCTCCACCTGCGCGCGGCGCAGCTGGCGCTGCACCACCACCTGCCCGGCAGCATCCACGCCGTGCACCTGAAACACATTCTTGGCCAAATCGATTCCAATCTGATAGCTTGCATGACGGACGGTCTCCTCCGCTGGAGTTAATCACAGCCCAGCTTGGCACATTCGATGCCGCAAGGGGCCGTCCACCCATCATTCTAGGGCGGAGCAAGGAGCGGAGCGACGCAGCACAGACCCTAGAATCCATTCCGTGACCTTGGCCAAAGAATGCAGCGGAGCAGAATTCTGCGCCGTGAGCAGCGCTCGAAGGTAACGGCATGGATCCTCGGGTCTGCGCGCGTCGCTTCGCTCCTTGCTCCGCCCGTGGATGACGACGGGACGGACGACTCGGCCAACGGTCGACGTGCCTACCAGCCAACACCCTAGTGCACCGCCGCGTACATGATCTTCTCCTCCGTCGCCTCCACCGGCGAAAACTCCTCGACGATGCGGCCCTGGCGGCAGACCAGGATGCGATCGGACAGGTTCATGATCTCCGGCAGGTAGGACGAGATGACGACGACGGCGAGGCCCTCGTCAGCCAGCCGGTTGATGATCTGGTGGATCTCGACGATGGCGCCGACATCGACGCCGCGCGTCGGCTCGTCGAAGATGACGATGCGCGGCCGCTGCACCAGCCCCTTGCCGATCACGACCTTCTGCTGGTTGCCGCCGGAGAGCTCGACCACGCGCGCATTGTCGTTGATCGCCTTGATGTTGAGCGTCTTCGTCCACTCGGCCGAGAGCTGCCGCATCTCCTGCTGGTTGATCACCCAGGCTTTTTCGCGCCCGGCCGCGAGCAATCCGCCGAACAGGTTCTCGGCGATGCCCATCGTCTCGAAAATGCCTTCGCTCTTGCGGTCCTCGGTGACATAGACGATGCCGTCGGCCACGGCTTCACTCGGCACGAGATAACGCACCGGCTTGTCATCCAATTCAATCGCGCCACCGCGCAAAAAGTCGCGCTTGTAGATGCCCGAGACGATCTTGAAGGTTTCGGTGCGGCCGGAGCCGATCAGCCCGAACACGCCGGTGATCTGGCCCTCGAAGATCGAGAAGGAATTGTTGCGCACGATGTTGCTCATCGAGATGTCCTGCACCGAGAGCACTTTCTTGCCCGCCTTGCGCAACTTCGCCTCGTCGCGCTGGCGGTAGATCTGCCCCGACAGCGAGCGCCCGACCATGGCGGCGACGATCCTGTCGCGATCGAAGGCCGAGGTGTCGTCGGTGATCACCAGTTCGCCGTCGCGCAGGATGGTGATGCGGTCGGCGATCATCAGCGCCTCTTCCAGCGCATGGCTGATGAAGACGATCGAGACGCCGCGCGCCTTCAGGCGGCGGATCAGCGCGAAGAAGTGGCGTTTCTCCTCCGGCGTCAGCGTCGCGGTCGGCTCGTCGAAGATGATGATCTCGGCATTGTGGTGGACGGCGCGCGCGATCTCGACCATCTGCCGCTTGGCAGCGCCGAGCGTGGCCACCATCCCGTTCGGATCGACGGGAAAGTTCAGCGACTGCAGGAATTGCTGTGCCGAGATATAGGTGCCGCGCAGCCGGTTGAGGAACTTCTCGGTGCCGAGATAGAGGTTCTGCGCCACCGTCATCGACGGCACCAGGCTGGTCTCCTGGAACACCATGGCGATGCCGGCTTCAAGTGCCGCATGCGGCGAGGCGTAAGCCGTCTCGACGCCCTTGTGGAACATCTTGCCGGAGGTCGCGTCGACGACGCCGGCGATGATCTTGGTCAGCGTCGACTTGCCGGCGCC
This sequence comes from Mesorhizobium sp. GbtcB19, assembly GCF_019091085.1. Classification (GTDB taxonomy): domain Bacteria; phylum Pseudomonadota; class Alphaproteobacteria; order Rhizobiales; family Rhizobiaceae; genus Mesorhizobium. The sequence continues at coordinate 770,872 of NZ_JAGXJY010000001.1, forward strand.
GTTCTCGCCGAGCAGCGCGTGGATCTCGCCCTTCCTCAGATCGAATGTGACGTTCTTCACCGCCGGCACGCCGCGATAGGTTTTGGTGACGTTCTCGAGACGGACGATCGGTTCCATCAGAAACCTCCCGTATCGATTGCCAGCACGCAGTCGCCGCCCTTGGAGGCGATCAATAGCTGGCCATCCTGTTCCGCCACGCTGCAGATGCCGTGGCGCGTGCCGTTGGCGCGGCTGTGCAGGCTGAATTGCGGCTGCATGTTCGGGTCGAGCTTCACGACGAGCCCGTAGGAGCGGCTGGGCGACCAGGGCTTGTGGATGCCCATGGTGCGGATGCCACCGCATTGCAGCGGCTCGAGGAAGCTGCGGTTGGAGGCCAGCGCCGGCGCGATCCAGTAAGCCGGCGGCACCTGGTCGATCATGTCCTGGCGATAATGCGTTTCCTGCAGCACGAATTCGATCAGCCGGTTGCGCGGTGCAAACAGCGTCAGCCAGGCGCCGCCGTCGCTGGCGGGTGATAGCCGCGCGGGATAGCCGGGCAGATGCGTCAGCGCCGTCGAACGGTTGCCGATTGAGCCGTCGAAACGGACAAGCTGATGCCGCCAGCTTTCGCTGACCAGCACGTCACCGCCGAGAGGATGGAGCCCATAGGGAAAGGCGATATCGCCGGCGGTCTTCTGAAAACCGATACCCCCAGGCCCGCACCGCCAGAGCGAGCCGGACGCGCCCTTCTTCATCAGGTCGGCCGCCCATTGCGACGGCGCATGTTCGGCTGACCCATTGGCCAGCCACAGCGTGCCGTCCTCGGCATAGGCAAGTGCTGTGATGCAGCTGACGTCAGCCGGCAGCGGAACGTCCTTGCCGGCGATCAGCAGCGTGCCGCTTTCCAGCCCGACGGCCAGGTCGCCCGATGGCGACAGCGCCAGCGCGGTGACGGCGGATGGAAACATCTCGACCACGACGGGCTCAGAACCGGCCACGATCGCAGAGACCGCATTGCCGCTGGACACAAGCAGCCTACCGTCGACCGACAGCAGATTGTCCGGTTCGGCCAACTCGGCGAAGGCCGGTGCGTCGTCCAGCCGTGTGTTGGGACGGAAGGCGCCGTCGAGCGGCGGGATGGTGACCGCCTTGCCGCGGAAGACATCCAGGATCGGATCGAGGATCATGGCTTGCCTCCCCAATAGGAAGCGGGGCTGGTCCAGTTCGGATCCGCGCCCTCGATCTTGTAGCGTCCGACGCGGTTGTTGAGGATGCCGCCGACGAAGAGATAACCCCTGTGCTCGCGCATCGAGGTGACCATCGGATGCGCATTGCCGGAGAGATCGCCAAGCGTCTCGACGATGCCGCCCTTCTCGTTGAACTTCACCACGCCGCCGGTGTTGATGTTGGGAAACAGCCACTCGTCCTGCGGCAGCCGGCGCGTCATGCGCTTGCGCATATCAGGGTGGCGCAGCGACAGGTCGAAGCTCGGCGTGCGCATGCCGAGCCAGGCCATCCAGTAATTGCCGTCCGACGCCCGGTTGATGTTGTCGGGGTAGCCCGGCATGTCGCGGATGACGCATTCGGCGGTGCCGGCCTTCGACCCTTCCAGCCAGTAGCGGTGCACGCGGCAGGCCCAGCTCTCGGCGAAGAACAGCGACTTGCCGTCATGCGCCATGCAGACGCCATTGGTGTAGCGGTAGCCGTCTAGCAGCGTCTTGGTGGACCCGTCCTTCGGATCGTAGACCAGCAGGCGTCCGGTGGCGCGGTTCTCGATCGAGTCCAGCGCCCAGTCATGCGCATCGTAGCGCTTGGTCGAGTCGGTGAAATAGATACGGCCATCAGGCGCGATGTCGCAATCGTTCGGGTCGCGCAGGCGCGCGTCGTCGACGATCGAGGTCCAGGAGCGCGCGGTCTCGGCCGAGAGGCGCTTCACGTCCCGATCCGGCGAGACGGAATAGAGCCCCATGGCGCCGACGCAGCTGATCAGATTGCCTTCCTTGTCGAAAGCGAGCCCCAGCGGAAAGCCGCCGATATGGGCAAAGACCTCGGAGCGTATGTAGTCCGGCGCAAAGAAGCGGACGATCTCGCCATGGCGTGTGCCGCAATAGAGATGGTCGTCGCGGTCGAGGATGACGTCCTCGGGCCCTTCCAGCTCGCCGAGCCCGATATGGTCGGCGGCCGACAGGCGGTTGTCGAGCTCGTAGGGCGTGCCGGAACCGGGCGCGGCCGATTGCGTCTCGCCCATCCTGAGATAGACCGGCGCGACATAGACCTCGTTCAGCACCTTGTGGCGGTTCTTCAGCCAGCGGATGTCGATGGTGACGGCGACCGCCAAAAGGATACCCAGCACCATCTGGTTGGTGCCGGTGCCATAGCCCAGCCGGATCAGCCCGTTGGTCATGGTGAGCACGATGATGGCGCCCATCAGGCCTTTGACCACCGAGCCGCGCCCGCCGCCCAGGCTGACGCCGCCGACCACGGCCGCCGTCAGCGCCATGATCTCGAGATTGAGGCCGGTGCCCGGCCCTGCCCCGCTCAATCGGCAGGCGATCAGGAAGCCGCCGATCGAGGCGCAGAAGCCGGAAAAGACATAGGTCATGAACACGGTGCGGCGCACGCGGATGCCGGCATTGTGCGCCGAGCGCCGGGAGCCGCCGACGGCCAGCACATGCCAGCCCGGCCGCGAGCGCGTCAGCGCGATGTGCGTGACGATGGCCAGGATAATGGCCAGCCAGACCGAGACCGAGAGCCCCCAGAACGTGCCGTCGCCGATGAAGTCGAGCACATCAGAGGAGGCCTGCGAAAGCTGCACGTCGGCGGCATAGGTGGTGACGAGGATGTCGAACAGCGCTCGCCCGAAGATGAAGGTGACCAGCGTGGTAAGGAAGGCGCGCAGCCTCAGATAGCCGACGAGGTAACCGTTGATGGCGCCGAAGACCAATCCGGCGGCGAGCGCCGCGGCCAGCGCCAGCCAGATCGACTGTTCGAGGATGAAGAAGACATAGACGGCGGAGAAGCAGGACAGCGCGAAGATCGAGCCGACCGAAAGATCGATGCCGCCGCCCAGCATCACCACGGTCATGCCGATGACGACCAGCGAGAACTCGCCGAGCTGGCGCGTCGATTCCTGCAGGGAGGTGAGCTTGAAGAAGCCCGGAATGATCGAGCCGAACACGCCGAGCGTCGCCACCAGCGCCAGGAAGGGGATGGCATTGTCGGTCCAGCGCTTGGTCAGGATCTCGCCGACCAGATGGTCGGGCACGAGATTGTAGCGCCAGGCCTGGAGGCGTTCACGAAAGGTCATCGGCTGCTGCTGTCATTTCAATGGGAAAGAGGCGGCCGGAGCGATCCGGCCACCTCGTGGATACTTTCCGGAAGCGCGGCCTATTTCGCCGCCGCTTCCGCCTGCAGCGCCTTTAGGTCCCAGCAGCTGTCGGGCTTGAGGTCGGCCTTGGTCGTCGCCTTCTCCAGCGTGTAGATGTAGCTGTGCGAGGTGCCGGCCGGCTGACCGCTCTGCAGCAGGAACTTGATGATGGCGTTCATGTCGCCGGACTGGCGGGCGAGGTCGGTCATCACCACGGCGCCATAGGTGCCGTCGTTGAGCTTGTCGCAGTCGGCTGCCTTCTCGCCGCCGCCGGTGGTGACCAGGAACACCTTGCCGTCGAGCTTGGCGTCGCGGATCGCGGCCGAGGCGCCGGTGGCGTCGCCGTCCCAGAAGTCGATGATCGAGCAGATGTCGGGGTGCTGCTGCAGCATCGTCGTCGTCACGTTGCGCGAGGTGGTCGCGTCCCAGTTGGAGTCCGGCTTGGCGACGACCTGGAAGTCGGGATGCTTCTCCAGCACCTTCATGATGCCGGCATACTGGTAGAGGCTGGACGAATTCGCCTGGTCGCCCTGCACCAGCCCGATCTTTTTGGACGAATTGTCGCCGCAGCCCTTGATCGCCGCTTCAGCCTCGAGCTGGCCGAGCTTGTCCCAGTCGCTGCCGACGAAGGCATCGGCCGGGTAGTTGGCCGGGTTGTCGACGAGCAGCACATAGGTGCCGGCAGCCTGCGCCTTCTTCATCAGCTTCGAATAGGAGTTGAGGTCGGGCGCGTGGATGATCAGCACGTCGGGCCGCGTGTCGGAGGCGATGGCGTCGGTGATCGCCTGCGCGCCGGCATCGACAACCCAGTTCGGATCGCGCGTTTCGAAGGTGCCGCCCCAGGCCTCGACTTCCTTCTTCAGATAATGCGCCCAGCCCTGCGCCAGGTCGAAGCCCATCGCCAGCGGCACCAGCATGACGCGCTTGCCATTGAGCGACTTGGCATAGGCAGCCGGACCTGGGTCGTCGGCGGCGAAGCTCGGTGCCACGAAGGCGGTAACGGCGAGCGCCGTGGCGGCGGCTATCAATGTTCTGAATAGTCTCATGTCACATCCTCTGGTTCGGTTTTCATTGCCGGGCGATCGTCGCGATCGGTCCGGGTACCCGAGAGCAGGATGGGCTAGCCCACCTGCTCTAAATGTCGCCCTGCTGCGCGGTCTGCTCGTCGCGCGGATTGATGATGCCGTCGACGATGATGGCCCCGAGCAGGATCGCCGCCTTGATGAGGTTCTGGTAGAGCAGCGGAATGTCGATGATGGTCATGGCGTTGAGCAGGATGCCGATCAGCGCCGCCCCGACCAGCACATTGCGCACCCCACCCCTGCCGCCCGACAAGCCGATACCGCCGATCACCGCCACCAGCACGATGTCGTAGAGCAGCGTCGAGTTGACGATGCGGGTGTTGATCGAATGCAGGCTGGCCGCCGTCAAAAGCCCGGCGATCAGGGCCACGAAGGCCGAAAGCACATAGCGCAGCACCAGCATGGGCCGAACCGGAACGCCGATGTTGCGGGCGGCGACCGGGTTGTCGCCGGCGAAATAGATATAGCGGCCCCATTTGGTGTAGCGAAGGAACAGGAAGAACAGGAAGGCGAGCCCGGCAAAGACGAACACCTCGACCGGGATGTCGAGGAAGCGCACGCCGCCGAGCAGTTCCACCCAATGGCCCTGCGGCACCGGAACGGCATCCTGCGTGATCAGTTGCGAGCGCACATAGCCAAAGACGAAGGAGCCGGTGGCCAAGGTCACGAAGATCGCCGGCACGTCGGCATAGGCGACGAGAAACCCGTTGAACAGGCCGATGGCGAGCACGCCAGCCAGCACATAGGCGAAGGCGAGCCCATCCGAAGTGCCGGTGTTGAGCAATTGCAGGTACCAGGCGACCGACATCGCCATGATCGCGACTGCCGACAGGTCGATGCCGCGGCCGATGATGACGACGGCCATGCCGAGCGCCAGTATACCCAGCACCGAGACCGAGCGGACGATGGCGACCAGATTGTCGGCGGTCAGGAAACCGGGCAGACCGATGGCTGCGGCGGCGAAGAGCAGGATCGCAATGGCAAAGACGATGCCTTCCTGATTAAGGCGCCTCCAATTCGGCCAGCCGATCGCAATCATCGCCATTGTCTTTCGCCCCTCGGACAGGCCTTGGCCGGGCCTGTGTCCCGGGACGAAAGCTAATCGGCTCAACACAGGCTCGTCAAATGAATCCGCGTTCAAGAACCGCGCCTCTCCGACTATTTTCCGAGTGGACGCATCGATTGCCGTAACTGGCGCAATAGGCGGAAACTCTTAGGCTTTTTGGCGGTTCGTTACCCTGATCGCGCGGCCCGCGGAAGAACCCGTTCGAAGGCGGCGCGGCCGGCGCAATTTGAGTCCGCAAAATGCGCCCGGCGCGACGTCAATTGTTCGTCGAATGCCCCGAAACCTCGGCGCCGGCATTGGCCGGCAGCACCAGGAAACGCAGCGCCGCCGCGAGACCGAGCAGGCCGATCGCGACAAAGGTGATTCTGAAGTCGACGAGATCAGGTAGGGCTTCGCGCCTGACGATCTGCGACAGGTTGAGGATCGCCGCCGCGATCGCCACGCCGAACAACATCGATATCTGCTGCAGCATCGAGGAGAGCGTCGCCGCCGAGCTTCGCTGCTGCGCCTCGATGTCGGCGAAGGCAAGCGTGTTGAGCGCCGTGAACTGCATCGAGCGCGTGAGGCCCGCGACCAGCATCAGCGCCACCACCAAGACTTGCGGCGTCTGCGGCGAGATTGCGCCGGAAGCCATGATCGCCAGTGATGCGATCGCCCCGTTCACCACCATCACGGTGCGGAAGCCGAAGCGCCTGAGCGTCGGCGTGGTCACCGTCTTCATGCCGAGATTGCCGAGGAAATAGGCCAGCACCAGCAGGCCGGCATCGACCGGACGCAGGCCGAAGCCGACTTGGAACAGCAGTGGCAAAAGGAACGGCGTGGCGTTGATGGCGACGCGGAAGATCGTGCCCGCTGCAAGCGTCGAGATCGCGAAGGTGAGCACCTTGAAGGCCGAAAGGTCGAGCAGCGGATGCTGCGCCCGCAACAGGTGGCGAACGGCGAACCAGCCGATCACGATGCCGATGCCGATAGAGCCTACGGTCGGCAGCAAGCCGTCCTCGGGATGCGCCAGGCGTTCAAGCCCGTAAAGCATCACCGCAAGGCCGAGCGAGGTCAGGAAGAAGCCTGGCCAATCGAGTGGCTTCGCCTCGGAGTCGCGGTCGCCCGGCACGAAGCGGGCGACCAAGGCAAGCCCGGCCGCCCCCAGCGGCACATTGATGAAGAAGTTCCAGTGCCAGGAGAGATAGGTGGTGATGAAGCCGCCGAGCACCGGCCCGACCACCGGCGCGAACAAAGCCGGCCAGGTGATCAGCGCCGTCGCGGCGATCAGCTCGGATTTCTCGGCATTGCGCAGCACCAGGATGCGGCCGACCGGCGTCATCAGCGCGCTGCCCAGCCCCTGCACGATGCGAGCCGCCACGAACTGCGTCAGGCTCTGCGAAAAGCCGCAAGCGACCGAGGCCAGCGTGAACAGCGCGATCGCGACGAGGAAGATGTTGCGCGCGCCGAACCGGTCGGCCAGCCAGGCCGACAGCGGCACGAACACCGCCATGGTCAGCATATAGGCGGTGATGCCGATGCTCATCGCCACCGCCGGCACGCCGAAGGACTGGCCCATCTGCGGCAGCGATGTCGAGATGATCGTCGAATCCAGCAATTGCATGAAGAAGGCGACGGCGACGATCAAGGCCACGCGTCGTGCCTGCCGCGCGGGATTTGCGGGCCGGGACACGGCTTCGTTGTCGGGGATGCTGGTCATGACGCGCTGGTTGAACAGCATAAGCCTGGTCCAGTCCAGAGCTTATCCAACAAACTTCCGTGTCGCCCTTTCGCCTGTTATGGATGAGCCGGGGTGGCCGAGGACAATGCATGAAGCCCATCTATATCGACTACCTCAATGCGCTCGACATCGAGGCTCTTGCCATGACCGATGCCGAGATCATCGGCGCCGTCGAGGCCGGGCTCGTCGCGCAAGGCAACGGCAAGACGGTGATCGAGCCGCGCGTTCATCTTGAACCGGACCCCTCCTTCCACGGCCATTTCAATGTGCTGCGCGGCTATGTGGCGCCGCTCGATGCCGCCGGCGTGAAGATCGTCGGCGACTATGTCGACAACTACAAGCATGGCCTGCCGTCCGAATTCGGCATCCTCAACCTCTTCGATCCGCGCACCGGCACGCCGCGCGCCATCCTCGACGCCACCGTCATCACCGACATGCGCACCGGCGCGGTCACCGCCATCGGCGCCAAGCATCTGGCGAAGAAGAAATCGAAAGTGCTCGGCCATATCGGCGCACGCGGCACCGCGTACTGGAACGTGCGGCTGCTCGACCACCTCTTCGACTTCGACGAGATCCGCGTCCACTCGCGCCGGCCGGAAAGCCGCGACCGCTTTGCCGCTAAATTGTCGGCCGATCTCGGCAAGAAAGTCACCGCCGTCGCCGACTGGAAAAGCTGCGTCGACGACGCCGATATCGTCGTCGAGGCGTCGCGCCTCGACGAACCGCAGCCTTTGCTCAAGACCGAATGGATCAAGCCCGGCGCGCTGGTGGTGCCCTATGGCACGATGAGCGCGGTGGAGTTGTCGCTCACCGACATCATGGCGAAGATCGTCGTCGACGACTGGGGCCAGTGCAAGGGCGGCAAGTTCGGTTCGCTGCGCGCCCATGTCGAAGCCGGAAAGCTGAGCGAGGCGACGCTGCATGCCGAGCTCGGCCAGATCGCCGCCGGCCTGAAAGCCGGGCGTGAAAGCGATGACGAGACGATCCTGTTCTGGCATCGCGGCCTGTCGCTGTCCGACATCGCGCTCGGCAAGGCCATGCTCGCCAAGGCCGGCGAGAAAGGCATCGGCCAGAGGCTGCGCTTCGCATGAGCCCGCTCGTTCTCACCGGCGCCGGCGTCAGCATCGAAGATGTGGTTGCCGCCGCGCGCAACGCCGCCAAGGTCGAAGTCACGCCGCTGGTCCTCGAAAAGCTCAACAAGGCGCGCCAGGTCCTCGATGCCGCCGCGGCCAGCGGCCAGCAGATCTACGGGCTGAACAGGGGCCTCGGCGCCAATCTCGTCACATCCATCGAGGGCGACGCCAGCGCCTTCCAGCGCCAGTTGCTCGAAGGCCGCAGCGCCGCCGTGGGCGAAGCCCTGCCTGTGCCGATGGTGCGAGCGGCGATGTTTGCGCGCATCGCGATGCTCGCGGCCGGCGGTTCGGGCCTGTCGCCGCGCGTATTCACGGCGCTGGTCGAGGCGCTCAACGCCGGCGTGCATCCGGTGATGCCGTCGCTGGGCTCGATTGGCGCCGGCGATCTTTTGCTGATGACGGCGATTGCCCGCGTGCTGATCGGCGAAGGCGAAGCGGAATACCAGGGCCGACGCATGCCCGCCGTCAAGGCGCTGATGATGGCGCGCCTTGCGCCCGTCAGTCTCGCCCCCAAGGACGGTCTGTCGCTGATCAACGCCTCGGCGGTGTCCACCGGATCCGCCGCGCTGGCGCTGACCGATGCGCTCTCGACGCTCGACCAGCAGCAGCAGGCCGGCGCGCTGACGATGGAAGGCTTTGGCGCCAACCGCACCATCCTCGACCCGCGCCAGCATCTGGCCCGCCCCGGCGCCTGCCAGCAGCTCGCGGCGAAGGCGCTGCGCGATCTGCTGGCGCGCGATGAAGCGCCGCCGCCGACCACCATCCAGGATCCGCTGTCGATCCGCTGCATGCCGTCGATCCACGGCGCTCTGATCCAGGCGATAGACCATGCCAGGCTTGCCGCCGAGATCGAGCTCAACGCCGCCGCCGACAACCCGCTGGTGCTTGCCGAGGATGCGCTGGTGATGTCGACCGGCAATTTCCACACCGCCTCGCTGGCGCTCGCCTTCGAAACGCTTGGCCTGGCGATCGCGCAATGCGCGGCGGCTTCCGCCGCGCGCTTCATCCAGCTCACCGGCTCGACCCGCCACGGCCTGCCGAAATACCTCTCGCCGGTCGGCGGCGCTTCTGCCGGCTTCGTGCCGTTGCAGAAGACGGTGACGGCGATCCTGGCCGCGATCCGCCACAAGGCCAATCCGGTGATGCTCGACTTCCTGCCTGTGTCCGAGGGCGTCGAGGATCACGCGACACAGACGCCGCTCGCGGTCGCCAAGTGCGCGGAGATGATCGTGCTGTGGCGGCGGCTGATCGCGTTCGAACTGATGGCCGCGGCGCAGGCCGTCGATCTGCGTGAGGGCATGACGCTGGCGCCGGCGACCGGCGCAATCCACGCGGCCGTGCGCGCGCATGTGGCGACGCTCAAGGAAGACAGGCCGCTCGGCGCCGACTCCGATGCGCTTTATGCCGCCCTCGCCGGCGGAGCCTGGCAAGGTCCGCCGGCCGCAGGTTGAGGATTTTCGTTCAGGGTTTTGCGTCCACCTTCTTCATGAAGAGCGCGAGCTCGTCCGGGTCCATATGCACGATATGCCTGTCTTCCGGATAAGCGCCGCTGTTGACATCGGCGACATATTCCGAGAACGCCGCGATGCGCTCCTGCTGCAGCCGGTCATATTCGGCCGCGAAGTTGCGGTAGACTTTCGAATGGCGCGGCATGTGCCCGCGATTGGCGCCGAGGATATCCTCGGCAAACAGATATTGCGCATCGCAGCCCGTGCCCGCGCCCATCGACAGCATGATCAGCGGGGTGCGCTCGGAGATCGCTTTCGCCACCTCGACCGGCACCACCTCGATCTCGGCGCCGATGGCGCCGGCGGCCTCCAGTTGCTTGACCGCCTCGAACACCTGCATGGCGGTGCCCGCGGTCTTGCCCACCGCCTTGAAGCCGCCCGTCCAGGTGGCGCGGGAGGGAATGAGGCCGACATGGCCGATGACGGGAATGGCATCGTCGGCCATCCGCTTGATCGTGGCATAGCCGGCGCTGCAATAGACGGCGTCGGCGCCAGCCTTGTAGAGCCGGAACGACCAGCGCACGAAATCGTCGGCCGTGCCGATCTCGAAAAAATTCTCGCCCGGCATGGTGAAGAGGCTGGGCGCTGCGTCGCGGTATTGCGGATTGAGCACCAGCTCCGGCGGCACCGAGACGATGTCGATGCCGGCGCGTTCGGCCGCCTCGGCTTCGTCCAGCGTCAGCACGCGCAGCATAGTCAGCTGCCGCTTGCCCTTCATGGCGCGCAGATCGGCGACGGTCGGTCTCTTTCGGCTCATCGGTATATCCCCGTTTTTGTCTGTCTGACGGCTCTCAGCCGATATCGATCATTACCTTGCCGGCCTCGACTTTGACCGGATAGGTCTTGAGGTTGACGCAGACCGGCGCGCCCTTGGCCTGGCCGGTCTTGTAGTTGAAGCGGCCATTGTGCTTGGGGCACTCGATGATGTCGTCCATCACCAGCCCGTCGGCCAGATGCGCCTTCTCATGCGTGCAGAAGCCGTCGGTGGCGAAGAACGCGTCGTCCGGCGAACGGTAGATCGCGAAGCTGCGGCCACCATGGTCGAAGCGGATCACATCCTCCTCGTCCACGTCCTCCACAGCGCATGCTTCGACCCATTCCGCCATCGTCCTTCTCCGGCCATCATCTTTCTTTGAATTTGTTGCGCGGCGTCTATTCGGCGGCCGCGGCCGTTATGTCGAGATCGTGGAACTCGCCGCGATAAGGCTTGGCCGTCGGCGGCAATTCGCGCTTGAGATAATAGTCCTCGTATTTGAGCTGCCGGAGCAGCACCGGCCACACCTCGCGATAGGCATGCCACATCGACGGGTTCGCCACCGGCAGATCGTGCTTGATCAATTCATGCAGCTTCGGCAGCGCATGATAGGGCACCATCGGGAACATGTGGTGCTCGACATGGTAGTTCATGTTCCAGTAGATGAACCGGCTGACCGGGTTCATGTAGACGGTGCGCGTGTTGAGCCGATGGTCGATGACGTTGTCGGCCAGCCCGATATGCTGCAATAGCCCGGTCGTCACCATGTGCCAGGTGCCGTAGAGGCGCGGCAGCCCGATCAGCACCAGCGGTATCCATGATCGAAGCGCGATCGCGACAGCGATCGTCGCAACATAGACCGCAATGTGCCAGCGCGCCGCGGTCACCGCTTTGGGCTGCTCCATCTCTGGGATGTAGCTCTTCTCGTCGTCAGACAATGTGCCGAAGGCCTGGCGCACCAGCGTCGGCAGTGAATAGCGAAAATCGAGGATGCCGGTGAAGGCCAAACCCGCCTTGATCAGGTCCGGCGGCCGCATCACCGCGATCTCGGCGTCGCGGCCGACGATGATGGTGTCGGTGTGGTGACGCGCGTGGCTCCAGCGCCACTGCACCGGATTGCGCATCAGCATGAAGCTCGCGATGTGATAGACGACATCGTTCATCCAGCGCGTGCGGAAGGCGGTGCCGTGGCCGCATTCGTGCCAGCGCGAGTCGCTCGATGAGCCGTAGAGCACGCCATAGACGAACAGGAACGGCACCACCCACCAGGTGCCCCAGAACCAGACGATGCCGGCCGCCGAGCCCAGGATCGCGACGATCCAGATGATTGTGTCGCGGATCGCCGGCCCGTCGGAGCGCTGCATCAGCTCCTTCATCGCCTTGCGCGCCACGTCGGTGTGATACCACTCGGCCGAGGCAAGCCCGGTCTCGATCGCCCGGCGCGTGCTTTCGCCGACAAGGCTGTAGTCGCGCTTCTTTGCCGTCGTCACATCGGCCTCCAATTTTCACGCAGCGCTGGCAATCCGGTCCGCCGGCCGGAGGGCTTGCTGTGGATGTCTGTCGCGCTCATGCCCTGCCCGCCAGTTTTGGAAACGTGCCGGAAGGCTGAGGATAATCCTGCTCGGGCTGCCGGGTGATGGCCGCGATCCTTCGTTCCGCATCGGCGATCGCATCCTTGCCGTCGAGGACGCGGAACACCGCGTCATAGGCACGGGCTTCGTCGTGCTCCAGCCAGATCATCTCGCCACGCTCGCGCGCGGCGAGATTCCCGAGCACATGATGCGTCGAGGGCTCGATGCCGAGCGCATACTGCCCGGCCTGGAAATTCTGCCACTCGTAGCAACAGGGTAACTGGTCCTTGCGGGTGACGACCTCGAAACCGAGGCCGAGGCGGTCGTTGACGACAGCCACAGGCACCTCGCCCCTGGCGTCTGCGCCAAGCTCGTGCTGCCAGACCTGTTCGTTGAAGCCGAGCTGTGGCTTGGGCACGATGCGGTAGCCGACCTTCTGCGCCTGGTAGCGCTCGCCGGCATGCGCGGCCCAGACCACGTCGCGGATCGGCGCCAGGTAGCGCGCGCCTTCGTCGAGCAACGGATGCCCGACATTGACGTGGTAGAAATACATATGCGGCGTGCGATGGAAGCCGTGATTGACGACACGGTCCGAGAGCCGGATCTCGCTGCCGCCGACATCGGCCTCGATGCGGCGGATGAGATGCAGGTCCTCGCCGAACACGCTGGCCTGCTGGACGATCCCCTCTGCCCACAAAACACAGCGATCGCCGTCCCAGCTTTCGCCATAGCCGGTCAGCCGCGCCGGGATGGTGCCGACGCGGCCGTGCAGCGAATGCGTTACGGTCCTGCGTCCAGGATAATTGTAGTTTTCAGCCGGAACCTCGCTGCGGCCGAGAATGTGATCGAGGCCGCAGGTGACCAGCAGGCCGGAGAAGGAGCGGCCCCAGGCAAACCCGTCCTCGCCTTCATAGTCATGCAGGCCCGGATTGCGAAAACCGCTCGGCGAATGCCAGCCGATCGCGTGGCCCTTGTATTCGCAATCGGCGATGTCGAGCGCCCGGTCGACCAGCGCGGTAAAACGCAGGCCCGAGCCGGTGCGGAATTCGAGCATGCGGATGCCGCGCTCGACGCCGTCGCCGAGCGTCATCAGCCGTACGCCGGCGAATTGCGACAGCATGCCGGAGCGTTCGGCGACCTGCCGGCGAGACAGCGTCTGTCCAAAGAGCTTCACCATGCGACGGCGGAATCCTTCACTTTGCTGTCATTCCTTCAGCCGGCGGCGCGTCCCGGCCTCAGAGGCCGTTCTCGCGGAACTTCCCGTCGAGGAATGTCTTGGCGCGCGGCACATCGTCTTCCGACAAATGCTCGATGATCACCGGGATGTTCGGGTGCTTCTCGGCGAGACGCTTGAGATAGAGGTCGTAGTTCAGCGAGCCGAGGCCCGGCGCCGGCAGCTCGATCTCGCCGACACCGCGGAAGGTGTGGCTTTCCATCGCGTCGGCGTCGCCGATATCGGCGTGCTTTTCCGACTTGTCGCTGCCCGACCGCTTCACGTCCTTGGCGTGCGCGATCTTGATCTTGTCGGTCAGCGTGTCGAAGACCTGATTGAGGATCTGGTCCATGCGGTCGATGTTGTGGGTCTCGAAATAATTGGTCGGATCCATCAGCAGGCCGAGGCCGGGATGGCCGACCTGCGCGAACATCTTCACCGTCTCCTCGACCGAGCCGACGACGTTGTTGACATAGGTTTCGAGCAGGAACACCGCGCCATGGTCGTAAGCCGTCTGGGCAAGGTCGGCGATCACCTTGCGGCACTCCTCGAAACCTTCCTCGGTCTTGTTCTTCGGGTGATGCACCCAGTCGGATTCGGTGTTGTAGGTGCCGGTCTCCGAGATCACATAAGGCGAGCCGAAATGGCGGGCGTTGCGGATGATCTCCTTGAGATAGCCGACGCGCCTTTCGCGCTCCGCCTTGTCCGGATGGATGATGTTGGTGTAGCCCGACACGCAGCAGACCGGCAGGTTCTGGTCGCGGAAGACGTCGCGCACCGTCTTCGCCTTGTCCTTGGTAATCTGCCCGGCCGACAGATCGACGTCCTTGAAGTGCAGGTCGAGCTGCACCGTGTTGAAGCCGAGGCCGCGGATCTTCTTCGCCGTCTCTTCGAGGCCGTACGGGAAATAGCCCGTGAAAATACCTGCCTGCATCATGATGTGAATTCCTCCCTGTAAGCGATTCAGTTGCCAGCGATTTCAGTTGAATGAGTTGATTCAGTTTGTCGGGATTTCGGAGAGCTTGACCGTGCGGCCCGATGCCATCGAGCGGTAGCCCGCTTCCACCAGCGCCATGGTCTTGACGTTGTCGGCGACGGAGAGCGCCGGCGGCGTGCCTGTCTTCACGGCATGCTGCAACTGCTCCATGACGCCGATGAAGGCATGCGGGAACCACATCGTCTCCCAGCTCGGGCTCACCCATTCGCCGCCGGTCGTCTCGGCTGAGGCATAGGTCAGCGTCGAGGCGGCACCTGTCGGCCAGCCGATCGTGCCCTTGGCGACGCCCTTGGTGCCGTCGACGCGCCAGTTGATGTGCTGGTCGTCGCGATAACCTTCCTGGCGCGGGCCGGACCACACGTCCTCCAGCGACACGGCAAGCACGCCGGACGGGAAGCGCAGCGTCGAGACGGTGATGCCGTCGGAATGGTCGAACTGGGTGCGCGGGTCCTTGCGCGTCAGCGTGGTGATCTCGCCCGGATCGCCGAACAGGAAGCGCAGCACATCGAGATGGTGCACGCTCATATTGGCGAGCGTCAGCCGGTCGTAGCCCTGCAGGAATGTCTGCCAATGCGGGATCGCGTGCATGTCGATCTGCGCGAAGACGATGTCGCCGAGCTCGCCATTGTGGATGATCTGCTTCAGCACCCGCATCGACTGGTCGTAGCGCATGTTCTGGTTGACCGAGAGGATCTTGCCGGAACTGGCTGCCTCGTCGCGCAGCTTGACCGCCTCCTCGACCGACAGCGCCAGCGGCTTCTGCGCCAGGATCGCCTTGATGTGCTTCTGCTTCAGCGCGTGGCGGATCAGCGCTGGCTGCTGGTCCGGCGGGAAGGCGAGATCGATGATCTCGACCTGTTGGTCCTCGATCAGCTGTTCCGGCGTATCATGCACAGTCGGGATGCCCCAGCGGGCGGCAACCTTCTGAGCATTCGCCTTGGTCCGCGAAGCAATGGCCACCACCGGAAAACCGGCTTCCTTGTAGGCGGCGAGATGGCACTCGGCCATGATCATACCCGCGCCGACGCAACCGATCCGGTATTCCTTGGTGCGAACCTTGACGTCCGGCTCGAAACCTTTGCCTGCCATGTCTTCCTCCCGAAACTCTTTCTTCGCGGCCGCCGTCACAACGCGCCTCCGTCCTGACCGAAATAATGCACGCGGGCCGGCTCGCAGGATATCGCCACCATCGCATCCGGCCTGATGTCAGGCTGGCCGCGCAGCAATGCCCTCAGCCGCGCCTGCCCGGCAGCTAAAGTCACCACGGTGTAGCCGCCAAGCGGCTCGACCTCGAACACCCGCGCCGGGCGGCCCGAGCCCCCTTCCGCCGTCTCATTTTCTGCGCAGGGCCGGACTTTGATGTCTTCGGGCCTCAGCCCGATCTCGATCGCCTCGGCCGGTGCACTGGCATCGGCAATCCGGATCGTCCCTTCGGCGGCCTCGACCCCGCCGGCGCCGCGCACCGACGGCAGGATGTTCATCATCGGCGATCCGAGCATGCGCGCCACATAGGCGCTGGCCGGGCGGTCGTAGATCTCCGCCGGCGCGCCGACCTGCCTGATCCGGCCGTTCTCCAGGATGGCGATGCGGTCGGCGACCGACATCGCCTCTTCCTGGTCATGCGTGACATAGATCAGCGTCTTGCCGAGCTCGCGCTGGATGCGCTTCAGTTCGACGCGCGTCTCCTCGCGCAACCGCGCATCGAGCGCCGAGATCGGATCGTCCATCAGATAGGCGGCCGGATCGCGCACCAGGGCGCGCGCGATCGCCACGCGCTGCCGCTCGCCGCCGGAAAGCTGCGCCGGCGGCTTGTGCAGGATATGGCCGATATGCAGCTTGGCGGCGACGTCGGCGACTCGCTTCCTGATATCGAGCTCAGTGACCCGGCGCTCGACCAGCGGGAAGCGGACATTGTCGCGCGCGCTCATATGCGGGAACAGCGCCAGGTTCTGGAACACCATGGCGACATTGCGCTCGGCCGGCGAGACGCTGTTGACGGGCTTGCCGCCGATCAGGATCTCGCCTTGATCCGGCGCCTCCAGTCCGAGCACCAGGCGCAGTATCGTCGACTTGCCGGACAGCGGCGGCCCGAAGAAGCAGAAGAACTCGTTGTCGTTGACGGTGAAGGAAGCATCGTCGACGGCAAGTGTCTTGCCGTAGCGCTTGGTCACATTGCGGAAGACGATATCGGCCATGGTTCAGCCCGCCTTCACTGCAAGGCCGGTGGCGGCGTCGAAGACTCGCACCGAGAAGGCCAGCGGCGCGACGACCGCCGCATGCCCGACCGACAGCTCGACATCGTTCTCGAACACCGCCTTCACCGCGCTTGCGCCTTCGCCAAGATGCACGATGGTGCGCGCGCCGATCCGCTCGACGAAGCTCACCGGCATCGACAGCCCGCGCTCGGCCAGCACCACCTGCTCGGGCCGGAAACCGTAGAGCACGTCACCGCGCACCGCTCTCACGGCCGAAGCCAGTTCATCCGGTAAAGGCGGCGTGACGCCGAGCGGTCCGAGATCGACGACCAGCCCGCGGTCGCTTTCCGCCGGCCTGCCCTTCAGCAGGTTCATGCCCGGCGCGCCGATGAAGCGCGCGACGAAGACGTTTGCCGGATTGTTGTAGACCTCGAGCGGCGTGCCGACCTGCTGCAGCACGCCATGGTCCATCACCGCGATGCGGTCGGCCATGGTCATGGCTTCGAGCTGGTCATGCGTGACATAGACCATGGTCTGCCTGAACTGACGCTGCAGCTGCTTGAGCTCGGTGCGCATCACCGCGCGAAATGCGGCGTCGACATTCGACAACGGCTCGTCGAGCAGGAAGATCGCCGGCTCCATGATCGCCGAGCGGCCGATCGCCACGCGCTGCAGGATATTGACCGAGAGCCGGTCAGCCTTGCGGTCGAGCAAGGGCGAAAGCTGCAGCATCTCGGCGATCGCGCCGACACGGCTGTCGATCTCGGCCTTGGCGGCTCCGCGCATCCTAGGCCCGTAGGCGAGGTTCTGCCGCACCGTCATATGGGTGAAGATGGCATAGTTCTGAAACACGAAGCCGACGCCGCGCCGTCCCATCGGCACGCCGGCCATGTCGCGTTCGCCGAACAGGATCTTGCCGCTGGTCGGCTCTTCCATGCCGGCGATCATGTTCATCGTCGTCGACTTGCCGCAGCCCGAGGGTCCGAGCAGCGCCATGAACTCGCCATCGGCGATTTCGAGATCCATCGTCTTCAGCGCCGCGAAGTCGCCGAAGCTCTTGGTGAGGTTCTTGAGGTGGATGGCGCTCATGCCGGCACCTCCCGGCTCTTCGCCATCCGCTTCATGGCGTAGACCGCGACGATCGAAAGCACGATCAGGATGGCGAGAGCGATGGCCGCGACGTAGCCCCAGATCAGGTCCTGGGTGGTGACTTTGTAGATGTAGACGGAGATCGTCTCGGTGGCGACGCCGGGACCGCCACCGGTCATGATGTAGAGCGTGTCGAAGATCTTGAAGTTCTCGATCACCCTTATCGCCAGCGCGATGATGATGATCGTCTTCATCTTCGGCAGCACGATCGTCGTGAAGCGCTGCCAGGCATTGGCGCCGAGCAGCGTCGCCGCCTTCATCTGGTCCTCCGGCACGCCGACAAGGCCAGCGAGCAGGATGAGGAACATCAGTGGCGTCCACTGCCAGATGTCTGCGATCATGACCGCGATCAGCGCCAGGGTCGGATCGGAGAGCCAGGCGATCGTCAGGGGCGTGCCGATGATCCGCGCCAGGATGTCGTTCACCGGGCCGCCCGACTGGAACAGCATGAAGAACATGTAGCCGGCGACCGCTGGCACGACCATCATCGGCATCAACAGGATCGAATAGAAGATGCGCTTGCCGGGAAAGTCGTCGGCGAACAGCGTCGCCAGCGCCAGGCCCAACAGGAACTCCGCCGGCACGCAGACCAGCATGACGATCGCGGTGCGCTGCAACGCGCTCCAGAAGCGGGTGTCGGCTGCGAGGTCTGTGTAGTTGGCAAAACTGTTCCACATCTCCCAGGCGTTCCACCAGCCGACGCCCGAGAGCGGCGACCAGTCGGTGACGCTGATGTAGAGCTGCATCAGCAGCGGGAAGGCCGAGATGAACAGCACCAGGATCTGCGCCGGCAGGGTCAGGCGGAAGCCCAGCCGCGCGCCCTCGTCAGGCGTGGCGGGCTTTGTCCGCGCGTCCATATCGCCCTCCGACATCGTCGCCGTCACCGCGCTCATTGCTTGAGCGCTCCGAAGGTCAGCCCGCGCACCAAGTGACGCTGGATGGCGATGCCCATGATCACCGGCGGCACCGCCGCGATCAGGCCGAGCGCGGCCTTGGCGCCGTAGAGCTGCCCGGTCATCGAGGACGACAGCGACGCCATGTAGACCGGGATCGTCACCCATTCGCGCGTGGTGAGCAGCAGCGCGATCAGATAGTCCGACCAGTTGAGGATGAAGACGAAGAGCGCGGCACTCGCCAGCGGCGCGCGCATCATCGGCAGCGTGATGCGGGTGAAGACGCGCAGCCGCGAGCAGCCCTCGACCAGCGCGGCCTCCTCGATCTCGCGCGGCATGTCGTCGAAGAAGGTCTTCATCAGCCAGAAGGCGAAGGGCAGCGTGACGATGCCGTAGATCAGCGCCAGTCCCCACCATGTATCGTTGAGATTGAGGAAGGCCCACATGATCATCACCGGGATCATCACGGCCATCGGCGGAAACAGCCTGAGCTGGATCAGCGCCAGCGGCAGGTTCTGGCCGGAGCCGAAGCGCGACAGGCCATAGGCCGCGGCGGTGCCCGCCGACATGGCGATCGCGGTCCCGAACACCGCTGAGAGCAGCGACGACAGGATCGGTTTCAGCGCGGTGTGGTCGAGCGCGACGATCAGGTCGTTGGTGGAGTGGCCAAACACGAACTGGAAGTTGGCAAGCGTCGGCTGCTTCGGCCACCATGTCAGATCGGCGCCGGTCGCCGACCATTCGCCGATCGGCTTGAACGCCATCGACACCATCCACAGGATCGGCACCAGCGTCGCCGCCATCGCCGCGAGGATCGCGGCGTAACGGAAAATCTCGAAGGGGATGGAACGCTTCATCTGGCTGCTTTGCTAGTGGCGTTAAGGCGGAGGGGAAAAGCCGACGCCCTTCCCCTCCGAGTCCTGATCCAGGGAGGTGGATCAGCTGATCGGGTCAAGAACGGTCGGCCATGCCTCCTTGTTGGTCTTGATGGCTTCGAGCAATTTCTCCTCGCCGGTGCGCCGCGCGATCTTCTTCCACTCGCGCTCGGTATCGGCCATCGCCTGCTCGGGCGTCTTGGCCTTGGTCAGCGAGGCCATCAGGTTCTCGTCGAGCGCATTGTGGAAGGCGGTGGCGCCGGGATAGTTGATGGTCGGCACCGTGCGCGCCACGGTCTCGCGCACCACATCCATGTGGTAGGCATGGTAGGTCTGGCGGACCAGCGGATCGGAGAAATCCGAGAGCCGGAACGGATCGAGATAACCGCCGGGATTGGCGCTCATCCAGGCATAGATGCGCGCCGAGCCCAGCCATTGCAGCAAGAGATAGGCGGCCTCCGGATTCTTTGACTGCGACGACACCATGCCGGTCAGCGAGAACCAGAGCACCGAACGGCTGATCAGCTTGCCGTCGATCTCGCGTCCCGGCGGCAGCATCGAGCCGATCTTGCCGGTGACGGCCGAATCCTTGTTGCCGGCATTGTCGAGGAATTTCGGCAGGTTGGAGAAGGCGCAGGTCATCGCCGCCCCGCCCTTGGCGAAATTGCCGTACTGCTCCGGCCAGCCCCACGAGATCGCGTCCGGCGAATGATGCGCCAGCGACTCCACGTATTCCTTGGTGGCCGCGACGCCCTGCTCGGAATTGATAAGCGGCTTACCGTCGTCGCCGAACAGGAACTGGTTGGGCGAGGCCATCGAGACATAGCGCTGATACCAGTTGGTGTAGCCCCAGCCCTGGTTGCGCAGGTCGGTCGAGCCGAACAAGCCCCTGTCCGGCCGCTGGAAGAAAGCCGCGACCTCGCCGTGCTGCTTCCAGGTTTTGGGGGGCGCAAGGTCGTAGCCGTATTTGTCCTTGAAGGCCTTTTGCTCGGCGGCATCGCCGAACAGATCGGTGCGGTAGACCCAGGTCTGGAAGTCGCCGTCGAGCGACACGCCATAGGTCGAGCCGCGATACTGGTTGAGCAGCGATACACCCTTGGCGCCGTTGACGTAACCGGTCTTGGGATCGTCCCATTCCGGCTTATGCATGGCAACGAAGTCGTCGAGTTTGGCGATGCCGCCGGTTTCGGCGAGATCGCCGAGGCGGTTCCACTCGGTCGAATAGATGTCGTAGGCCCCACCCTTGGTGGAGATGTCCTGCATCGTCTTGGTGAATTCCTGGCCGTTCGGCAGGCCGACGATTTCGATCGCAATGCCGGTTTCCTTTTCCCACAGCTCCTTGATCGATGGCGCGCCGGCCGGGAAAGGCTTGGTCAGCTGGCCGATCGAGCCGTCCGAGAGTCCAAGCACGATCTTCGCGGGCGCCTTGCCCGCCGCCTTGAGCGCCTTGGCCGCCTCGACGGCACGTCCTTCCGGCGTGTCGGGGCCGTATTGATAGCGCTCGGCGCCGTCGAAGCCGGTCGGGCCGCCGATCATGCCGGGCGCCAGCGCGTCCGCCGCGAAGGCGCGGCCGGGACGAATGAACTGCGGTGCAATGCCAGTCGCGGCGACGAACACCGCCGCCTTTCCTCCGGACGCCAACAGGCGGCGCCGCGACATGCGGATCAATTGAGACATCGAATTCCTCCCTCGGGGCCTGTTCCTCCGTGGCCCACGTGAGGGATATTGACGACAGTGCGTGAAGCCTGTCAACATCATAAATACTCAAAACACGTCATAAGATCGCAAATGAGGGAGAGAATGCAGTTTACCGAGCTTGTCACGTCGCACCCATTGCTTGGATTTGAGGGGCTTTTGCCTCGACCCGGCCGGCCTGGCCGAACCTTCGCAGCCTTGTGTAACGCCTCGGCTTGCGCAGAGGCCAAGCCCGGTTACATCATTTCGCATCAGAATCGCTGCTGCGGCTGAGCGGTTTCCCGGAACAGATCGGACGCTGCGTGATTTTGATGCTTGCGATGAGGTGCTCGACGTGCGGTCAACCCTGACAGACATAGCTCGCGAAGCCGGCGTTTCTCCGGCCACGGTCGACCGTGTGCTCAACAACCGGCCGGGCGTGCGGGCCCGCACGCGCGAGATCGTCATCGAGATGGCGCAGCGCCTGGGCTACATCGCCGAAACGCCGAACGGTACGCCGCAGCGAGCCGTGCCGGGACAGACGATCCGGCTCGACTTCGCGCTGCCGGCCGGCACCAACTCCTTCATCAAGCTGCTGCATCGCCACATCGAGGCGCAGGCGCTGACGCGGCCCGACCTCGACGTCCGCGTGACGACCATCGAAGGCTTCAATCCCGACCGCCTCGCCCGCCTGCTGCAGGACCTGCATGGCCAGACGCAGGGCGTCGGCGTCATCGCGCTCGACCATCCGACGGTGCGCGAGGCGATCCGCTCGCTGTCGGCGAGCGACATCAAGGTCGTCACCATCGCCTCCGACATCCTGCATGTGCCACGCGTCGCCTATATCGGCATCGACAACCGCGCCGCCGGCCGTCTCGCCGGCTATCTGCTCAACCGTTTCATGGGCGCCGGACACCCGGGCAAGGTCGCGCTGTTCGCCGGCTCGCTCGCCTATCGCGGCCATGAGGAGCGCGAGATGGGGTTCCGCCACATCCTTGCGGAAGAATCCCCCAACCTGGAAATCGTCGAGATGCGTGAAATGCTCGACGACCGCGAGAAAGCCTATTCCGAGGCCTCCGCTTTGCTCGAGCGCCACCCCGACCTCGCCGCCATCTACAATGTCGGCGCCGGCAATACCGGCATTGCGCGCGCACTGAAGGAACGCGGACGCGCGAAGGACATTCTCTTCTTAGGCCATGAGGTGACGGACGGCACCAAGGAGCTCCTCCTCGACGGCACGCTCGACGCCGTGATCGACCAGAACCCGCGTGTCGAGGCCAGGGAGGCGCTCAACATCCTGTCCCATTCCGTGCGGGGATTGCCGTACGATCTCCACCAACCGCGGCTGCAGGTTATCTTCCGCGAGAGCATTCCGGAGATCTGAGCACTCTCAGCCCGCCTGCAATGACCGGCTGCCTCAGGCCGCGATCAGCACCGTACTGTCCGGCGACCAGCTGAGTACGACGGGCTGGCCTTCGGCCAGACGCTCGGCGCCGGTGTTCTGGACGATCACCTTCAGCGTCTGGCCGTCGCGCTCGACGAAATAGGTGCTGTTGTTGCCGGCAAAGATGCGTTTCGAGACCTGCCCCTTGAGCGTGTTGGCATTGGCTGGATCGGCCTTTGCCGCACCGGTCGAAATCTGGATGCGCTCAGGCCGAACCGCGCAGCTCGCCCTGGCGCCCGCCGGCACCGATGCGCCTGTCGAAGCCGCAATCGTCGTGCCGTCCGGCAGTTTTATCCCAGAGCCGGTGGCGTTGCCGCGAAAGATGTTGGCGTCGCCGAGGAAGGTCGCGGCGAACTCGCTCTGCGGCCGATCGTAAATCTCTTCCGGCGGACCTTCCTGCACCAGCCGGCCGTCACGCAGGATGCCGATGCGGTCGCTCATCGTCAGCGCCTCTTCCTGGTCGTGCGTGACGAAGATGGTGGTGATGCCGATCTCGCGCTGGATGCGCTTCAATTCGATCTGCATGTCGACGCGCAGCGCCTTGTCGAGCGCGCCGAGCGGCTCGTCGAGCAGGAGCACGCGCGGCTTGGTGACGATGGCGCGGGCCAGTGCCACGCGCTGGCGCTGGCCGCCGGAAAGCTGGTGCGGCTTGCGCCCGCCGAGCTTGCCGAGCTGCACCAGGTCGAGCGCGCGTTGCACTTCCGCTGCGATCGTCGCCTTCGGCTCGCCGCGCACCGACAGGCCGAAGGCGACATTGTCGGCGACGCTCATATTGGGGAACAGCGCATAGTTCTGGAACACCATGCCGATGCGCCGCTTTTCGACCGGCACGCGCTCGACGCTTTCTCCACCGATGGTGATGCGGCCGGAATCGGGAAAGTCGAAGCCGGCGATCTGCCTGAGCAGCGTGGTCTTGCCGCTGCCCGAAGGTCCGAGCAACGCATAGAAACCGCCATCTGCGAAGTCGATCGAGACATCATCGAGCGCCTTGTGCGCGCCGAAGCTGCGAGAGACGTTCGCGACCTGGACGCCAGCCATTATTTCTCTCCGCCGAATTTGAAGAAGCGTGCCGTGAGCAGCATCAGCGCCATCGACACCACGATGATGATCGTCGACACCGCGTTGATCTCCGGGGTAAAACCCTTGCGGATCGCGGCGTAGATCTCGACCGGCAGCGTCGTCTGGCCTGGCGTCGACAGGAAATACGAAACCACGAACTGATCGAACGACACGGCAAAGGCAAACAGCCCGCCGGCGATCACACCGGGCAGGATCCACGGCAGCGTGACGCGCATGGTCACCTGCCACTGGTTGGCGCCGAGCGAGCGCGCCGCCTCTTCCAGCTCAGGCGCGAAAGTCTGCAGCCG
The DNA here is from genome assembly GCF_019091085.1 of Mesorhizobium sp. GbtcB19. Classification (GTDB taxonomy): domain Bacteria; phylum Pseudomonadota; class Alphaproteobacteria; order Rhizobiales; family Rhizobiaceae; genus Mesorhizobium. The sequence goes on from NZ_JAGXJY010000001.1 coordinate 794,859, forward strand.
CGCCGAGACGACGACGATCACATAGGGCAGTGCCAGCGCGACATGGCCGAGCAGTATGGCGATGAGCCCGCGCCCGATGCCGACGCCGAAGAAGAAGATCAGCATCGCAGTGCCGGTGATCAGCCATGGAATGGCGATCGGCGGGAAGAGCAGCGCTTGCAGGAACTTCTTGCCGCGGAACTCGTAGCGATAGAGCGCCAGCGAGGCCATCGAGCCGAGCACAGTCGAGATCAAAGTGGTGATGACGGCGATCTCGATGCTGTTCCACGTCGCCGCGATCAGCTGGTCGTTCTGCCAGAGCGAGGCGTACCAGTCCGTCGTCCATTCGAACGGCAGTTGATAGAAGGGCGAGGCATTGAAGGACATTGCCGCCATGATGATGATCGGCAGATAGAGGAAGCCGAGCAACAGCACGATGTAGAAGCGCCCCAGTCCTTCGAGGATGCGCGTCGTCGCCATCAGCCGGCCCTCCGCAGCACAGGTGCTGCCAGCGCCAGGATGATCAGCACCACAGCGAGCAGAATGAAGGAGAGTGCGGCGCCTAGCGGCCAGTTGAAGACGGCGACGAACTGGTCCTCGATGACTGTGCCGTAGAAGGTGCCGGTGCGGCCGCCGAGGATGCGCGGCTCCATGAAGGAGCCGACGACCGGCACGAAGATGAGCGCTGAGCCCGCGATCAGGCCGGGCATCGACAGCGGAATGATCACCCGCCACAGCACCTGCCGACGCGATGCGCCGAGCGAGCGCCCCGCCTCGATCAGCGAGTCGTCGATAGCCTGCAGCGTGAGATAGCAGGTCAGCACCATGTAGGGCACGTAGGAGTGCACGAGGCCGATGATGACGGCCGGATAGGAATACATGAGATCGATGTTGATCTTGAACGGCAGCACGGCATTGAGCGCCGTGTCGAGGATGCCACCTTCACGCAGCACCATCGCCCAGGAGAAGATGCGCACCAGCCCGTTCGACCAGAACGGCAGGATGACGAGCAGGAAGATCGCCTCGCGGCTACGCCCCTTCAGCACCTTGGCGAGCACGTAAGCCGCCGGATAGCCGATGACGACGCACCACAGCGTCACCTCGAGCCCGAGCCGCAACGAGGCGAACAGCAGCGTCGAATAGAGGCTTTGCGAAAAGAAGGCCGCATAATTGCCGAGCGTGAAGGCCCAGTCTTTGCCTGCCAGCGGGAGGTCGGTCATGAACGAGAAAAAGACCATGGCCGACAGCGGCAGGAAGATCGCCACCGTCAGCCACAGATAGGCGGGAAGGAGAAGCGGCAGGGCCGGCCTCAGTCCGCGGCGCGAACCGATCGCAAGCTGGTCAGCCATGATGCCTCTCCTCCCCGAAAGACGTCGATTACTTGACGTTGACCTTCAGCTCCTGCCACAGCGCCAGGTACTTCTCGCGCTGCTCGTCGGTGACCGGCGCCTGGAACTGGATGCGCTTGGCGACATCGGGGCTGCCCATGACCTTGCGGTTGAAGGCATCCTCAGGCAGGGCGTCGACCGCCTTGGTGTTGGCCGAGACCGGCGCGCCGACCTTGGTGACCCATTCGACATAGAATTTCGGGTCGATCATGTAGTTGATGAAGGCCTCGGCGCCGGCGACATTCTTGGAACCGGCCGGGATCGAGAAGGCATCGAGCCAGGCGACGGAACCTTCCTGCGGGATGACCAGCGAGACCGGCAGCTTGAAATGCGTCTTGGCGCGATCGGCCGAGCCGCTCCAATAGGTGCCGATGTCGATCTGGTTGGAGGCGACCATCTGGTTCCAGTCGTTCTCCGAGCTCCAGAAGGTCTTGATCTGCGGCATCAGCGAGGTGAGCTTCGCCTTGACCGCTTCCATATCCTTGATGTCGTTGATGTTCTGCCCCGAGGCCAGCGCGCCGAACTGCACCGCCTCGACGGCGTCGTCGCGGATGATGACGCGGCCCTTATGCGCCGGGTCCCACATTTCGGCGATGCTCGTCGGCGGCTTGTCGAAGGATTTTTCATTGATTGCGAGCGCCGTCAGGCCCCACACCCACGGCACGCCGTAGACCTTGCCGTCATGGTTGAGCATCGGCGAGCCGGCCTTGTCCTTGGCGATGTCGGCATAGTTGGAAAGCTTCGAGACGTCGATCGGCTGGATCAGCTTGCCGGCCATCGCCTGGTCGTTGAAGGCGGCGTTGATCATGACGACGTCGTAGAGGCCGGGATTGGTGCGGATCTTGGTCAGCATCTCCTGTTCGGAGTTGAAGAAGTCGTTGACCACCTTGAAGCCGGTCGCCTTCTCGAAATTGGCGACCGCCCACGGCTCGTCGGCGCCATAGCCCTTCCAGTTGAGGACGTGCACTTCTTCGGCGGCCTGAGCGGCCAGCGTGAAGGCGGAAACGAAGACGGCCGTCGCCGTCAGAAAAGCGGTCAGTCTGGGCATGCGCATGTTTCTTTCCTCTCATTGTTCGCCCGGTTTGCGGGCTTGTTAAGTTGTGGCCTCTTGTTCCTGGCCCTGCGCGCTCGCCGCTCGATCGCGATGGGCAAGGAATTCCTGGATTTCGCTGTCGGTCGGCGCCGATGACCCGCCATGGCGGGTGACGGAAAGCGCGGCCGCCGCATTGGCGTAGCGGGCCGCGTCGCAAGCGCGCATGCCGCGCGAAAGGCCGCTGACGAAGGCGCCGATATGCGTGTCGCCGGCACCATTGGTATCGACGGCTTCCACCTTGAAGCCGGGCACCGAACGGGTACCGCCCTCGGCCATGCGCACGAGACAGCCATGCGCGCCGGCGCGGATGACGACGCCTTCGGCCCTGGGGCAATGCTCGGCGAGCAATCGGATGGCGACGGTCTGGGCATCGCCGGCGCCGGCGATTTCGGCGGCCTCGTCGGTGTTGCAGCTCAGCCAGTTCGTACGCGCCAGCACCCGGTCCAGGATCGAGCGCGGAATGTCGGCGATCACCGGCGTCGGATCGAACACGAACGGAATGTCAGCCGGCAATGCCTCGATCCAATCGGCGAGCGCGTCGCGGCTGCCGGGATAGCTCAGCGTATAGCCCGAGGTGAAAACCCAGTCGTCCTGAACGACTTGGACCGGCGCCATCATGTCGAGCGTGAGCCGGCTCTCGGCCCCCGGCCAGGAAACGAAGGTGCGCTCAGCGTCACCGCTGATCATGGCGACGCAATTGCCGCTGTCCATCAGGGGTGACGGCGGTGTCAGCGTCTCGATGCCTTCGGCGGCGAAAGCGGCGCGCAGGAAGTCTCCGTCCGGCCCGGTGCCGAGCTGGCCGCCGAACACCACCGTCATGCCGGTGCGGCTTGCCGCGACCATCATGTTGAAGCCGCCGCCGGCGACCCGCGCGTAAGCCGACGCGGTCTTTTCCGTACCAGCTGCCGGCAAGGCATCGATGCGGTAGACATAGTCGACCACGGCGCTGCCGACATGGACGAGCCGCCCGCTCATGCGGCGTCCTCCTTGCCTGAACCGGCCTTGGAGCCGCGTGCCGCCACCAGATCGCCGGCCAGCGCTCGGACGTCGGCGATGTCGATGCCATGCAACTCGGCAATACGATCTTGCGGCAGCATCGACAGGCCGGTGCAGGCGCCGGCCATGCCGGCGGCGATCGCGCCGATCGTGTCGGTGTCGCCGCCGAGATTGGCGGCGATCACGGCAGCCCGCCATGCATCGCCCTGCGCGACCTCCAGCACCGCGAAGGCCGCCGGAACCGATTCCTGGCTGGCGACGCCGGTGCCGACCAGGTCGACGATCAGCTTGATGGCTTCCTTCTCCGCCTTGCCGCGCACTAGCTCCTGCGCCCAGACAATGCGCGCGGCGATGTCGCCGCCGGTAACCCAATGACCAAGCTCGGCGCCCAGCCGTGCCGCCGCGACGGCATGGCCGCAAGCGGCGCGCCAGTCGCCGCCCGAGACACCGAGGCTGACAGCGGCGGCGACGGCGCTGGCGGAAGCTATTGCGATGGATGTGTTGTGCGTGGCCCGGCAGGTTTCCGCCACCTTGGCGACCAGTGCCGCGAGCGGCTCCGGTGGCATCATGATGCCGACCGGGGCGATGCGCATCGCGGCACCGTTGGTGTCGCCGCTGCGCCCGGCCTCTTCGGCCGCCACGCCGCTGTTGATGGCATCGATGGCGCGCTTGGTCGACGGTCCAAGCAGGTCGTAGCTGCCGCGCGCCTTGACGTCGCGCTCCCAATCGAGCAGCGCGTTGACCCAGCGCGCATGATCGAAACGCTCGCCTGACTCGACGAGGATGCGGCCGAGAAGAAGCGCCTGCTCGGTGTCGTCGGTGATGGCGCCGGCCGGCAGTCCCTTGGAAACCGGATGGTCGTCGGATGGCGCAACGAATCCCTCGACATGACCGTAGAGCTCGGCGATGCGGGCCGGCGACAGAAGCTGCGTCGGCATGCCGAGCGCATCGCCAAGCGCGCCGCCGATCAGCGCGCCCATTGCCCGATCCATCGAGGCAGCGTCCGCCATGCTCAGAACTCCAGATGCAGCGCGAAATGCGCCGGGTTGAGCAGGCTGGTGACGAATTCGATGGCGCGTCCGTCGGCGGCGCGCGTCAGGCGGCGTGTGCGCAGGAACGGCGTGCCGGGCGCGCAGTCGAGAATGGCGGCATCCGCCGCGCTCAGCATCTCGATGTCGGCCCATTCCTCGCCATGGTCGGGCACGAGCCCTGCCTCGCGCAGCGTCTGGTGCAGCGAGCCTTCACGCAATCCACGCAAAGGCACATCTTCCAATTCGGGCGACAGCGGCAGGCGGCTGCGCTCGATCGAGATGGCGTGGCCGTCGTCGGCATTGGTGCGGGCGCGGTCGACGGCGATGAAGGACGGGTTGTCGACCCCGAGCCTGGCCGCCAGTTCCGCATCCTCGATAATCTCGAGACGCAATGTGCGAGTCTCGGCATTGGCGCCGGCATTGGCAAGCGCACGCGACCAGCCGATCGCATCATCGACCGGCATGCCGTCGAAGGTGACGAAGGAGCCGATACCGACCTTGGTGGTGATCAGCCCGCGACTCGACAGTTCTTCGAGCCCTTTGCGGACGGTGTTGCGGCTGACGGAGAAGCGCTGGACAAGCTCGTTCTCGCTCTGCAGGCGGTCGCCGAAGCCGAGCACGCCGGAGCGGATTTCATGCTCCAGAACCGTCGCGATCTGCTCGGGCTTGCCCGTGCCGGGAGTGATCTGCGTTGCGCGACGGGCCATATCGATACCTGTTCAATGAACCTGTATAATCCTGTTCAATATTGAAGTTTCGACGCGCGGTCAACGGTATATTTTGTTTCACGCATATGCGCTCCCTTCGCCCTCAGGTGTCGCTTGTTTGCACGGCGATGCTAATCGGATAGGGCGCTCCCCTCTCCGTCTCGGCTTCGCCGATCCACCTCTCCCCACTATCGTGGGGCGAGGAACCCAAGCCTTTCAACGGCAGCGACCCTCGAAGATTAGCGTTTCCTCGCCCCCACAACGTGGGGGAGAGGTGGCTCGGCGAAGCCGAGACGGAGCGGGGGCCTGCGCTGCCTTAGACGATTGGCCGCCCCACTCAAACGAAGAAGAACTCCTCCACCCGCTGCTTGGCTGTCCGCAGCGCCGGCAGAACGTCGCGCTCCATTGCATCGACCTCAAACCGCGCCGACTGCGTCGAGACGTTGATCGCCGCGACGGTGCGGCCGGCGCGATCCTTGATCGGCACCGCGATCGAGCGCAGGCCGAGCTCCAGTTCCTCATCGACGATAGCGAAGCCGTCCGCTCTCGCCTGGTCGATGGCCATGCCGAGCGCGGCGCGGCCGGTGACCGTCTTCGGCGTCCGCCGTTCGATCCTCGCCTCGCCGAGAAACGTCTTCAATTCATCCGGGGCCAGGCCAGAGAGCAGCACACGGCCCATCGAGGTGCAGTAGGCCGGCAGCCTCGTGCCGACATCGAGCGCGACGCTCAGGATGCGGCGCCCGGGAATGCGCGCGACATAGACGACATCCTCGCCCGACAGCACAGCCGCGTTGCAGGCTTCGTCGAACCTGGCCGCCACCTCGCGCATGACCGGCGCCGCGAAGGTCCACAGCGAAGCGCCGCCGAGCCAGGTCCGCGCTACGGTCAAGAGGCGCGGCGACAGCGAAAACAAGCGCCCCGAATGCGTCGCGTAGCCGGTCGCAGTCAGCGTCAGCAGGAAGCGCCGCGCGCCGGCGCGGGTCAATCCGGCTTCCTCGGCCATCTCGGTCAGCGTCATGCCTTCTGGATGGCGCGCGAGGATTTCCATCACCGTCAGGCCGCGCTCCAGCGAACCGACATGGTCGCGCGAACCAGCCTCATCGTCCGCCGCCGCTTCCATGACGTTGACTCCCAATAATTGTCAGATTAAAAAGTATCGCATATCAAACATATGTTCGCAATGCGAACTTTTCGGACCGCCGGAGTTTGGAAATGGTGAAATTCCTGCCGCTGAAAGAGGCTGTCGCGGAAAATCTGCATGACGGCGACAGTGTCGCTTTCGAGGGCTTCACCCATCTGATCCCGACCGCTGCCGCGCATGAAGCGATCCGCCAGGGTTTTCGCGACCTGACGCTGATCCGCATGACGCCGGACCTGATCTACGACCAGATGATCGGCATGGGTATGGCGAGGAAGATCGTCTTCTCCTATGTCGGCAATCCGGGCGTCGGCCTGCTGAGGCGCGCCCGCGATGCCATCGAGACCGGCTTTCCCCGCGCCATCGAAGTCGAGGAGCACAGCCATGCCGGCATGGCCAATGCCTATGAGGCAGGCGCCGCTGGCCTGCCTTGCGCGGTGTTTCGCGGCTATCGCGGCGCCGGTCTGGCTGAAGTCAATCCCAACATCAAATCAGTCACCTGCCCGTTCACCGGCGAGGTGCTGGCCGCCGTTCCGGCAATTCGTCCCGACGTCACTTTCATCCACGCGCAGAAGGCCGACCGCAAAGGCAACGTGCTGGTCGAAGGCATCATCGGCATCCAGAAGGAGGCCGTGCTTGCTGCTAAGCGCGCCGTCGTAACGGTCGAGGAAGTGGTCGACAATTTCGACGACCTCCACCCCAACCTCACCGTGCTGCCCAACTGGACGATCGCGGCGATTTCGGTCGTGCCGGGCGGCTCGCATCCTTCCTACACGCATGGCTATTACGAGCGCGACAACGCCGCCTACCTCGAATGGGACGAGATCGCCGCCGACCGCGACCGCTTTCAGGCGTGGATGCAGAAGAACGTCATCGAAAGCAGCGCGGGCGATTTTGCCGGCCGCGTCGAGCATCTGAGGAAAGCCGCATGAGCGAACTCGGTTTTACTCCCAACGAGATGATGACGATCGCCGCCAGCCGCGCCTTGAAGAGCGACGATGTCTGCTTCGTCGGCATCGGCGCGCCGTCGGCCGCCTGCAACGTCGCGCGGCTGACGCATGCACCCGACATCACGCTGATCTACGAGAGCGGCACCATCGGCACCGCGCCCGATGTTTTGCCGCTGTCGATCGGCGACGGCGAATTGTGCGAGACGGCGGTCACCACCGTCGCGGTGCCGGAAATGTTCCGCTACTGGCTGCAGGGCGGCCGCATCTCGATCGGCTTCCTGGGTGCCGCCCAGCTCGACAAGTTCGGTAACATCAACACCACCGTCATCGGCGACTATGCGCATCCCAAGACCCGCCTGCCCGGCGGCGGTGGCGCGCCGGAGATCGCTACCTCGTCGAAGCAGGTCTACATCACCATGGCGCAGTCCAAGCGTGGCATGGTCGAGAAGATCGACTTCTTCACCTCCTTCGGCCATGGCGAAGGCGGCGACCATCGGCAGCGCCTCGGCATCGACACCGCCGGCCCGACGCTGCTGATCACCGACCTCGCCATCTGGAAACCGGACCCGGTGACCAAGGAATTCACCGTCGTCTCACTGCATCCCGGCGTCACGCGCGAGCAGGTGCAGGATAGCTGTGGCTGGGTCGTAAAATTCGCCGAGGCTCTTGACGAGACGCCGGCGCCGACGGAACTCGAGCTCAAGACATTGCGCGACCTGCAGGCCCGCACCAAGGCGGCGCATGCAGGAACCGCCAAAGGGAAAGCTGCTTAGATGACCGAGGCCTTCATCTGCGATTACATCCGCACGCCGATCGGCCGCTTCGGCGGTTCGCTGTCCTCGGTGCGCGCCGACGATCTCGGCGCCATCCCGCTGAAAGCGTTGGTCGAGCGCAATTTGGGCGTCGATTGGGCGGCTGTCGATGACCTCGTCTATGGCTGCGCCAACCAGGCCGGCGAGGACAACCGCAACGTGGCGCGGATGGCGCTGCTGCTTGCCGGCCTGCCGCAGGACATCCCGGGCTCCACCGTCAACCGCCTGTGCGGCTCGGGCATGGACGCCGTCACCATCGCCGCGCGCGCCATCAAGTCAGGCGAGGCCGAGCTGATGATCGCCGGCGGCGTCGAATCGATGAGCCGCGCTCCCTTCGTCATGCCCAAGGCCGACACGGCTTTCTCACGCAATGCGGAGATCTACGACACCACCATCGGCTGGCGCTTCATCAACCCGCTGATGAAGAAGCAGTATGGCGTCGACTCCATGCCGGAGACCGGCGAGAACGTCGCCGAGGATTTTTCCGTCGGCAGAGCCGACCAGGACGCCCTCGCGGTGCGCAGCCAGGACAAGGCGGTGGCCGCGCAAGCGAGCGGCCGGCTGGCGAAGGAGATCACGCCGGTGACGATCCCTCAGAGGAAGGGCGAAGCCATCATCGTCACGAAGGACGAACATCCCCGCGCCGGCACGACCATCGAGGCACTGGCCAGACTGCCGACGCCATTCCGCCCGGGCGGCACCGTCACTGCCGGCAACGCTTCCGGAGTCAATGACGGCGCCGCCGCCCTCATCATCGCCTCCGAAGCGGCGGCAAGGAAGCACGGCCTGACGCCGATCGCCCGCATCCTCGGCGGTGCCGTCGCGGGCGTTGCGCCGCGCATCATGGGCATTGGCCCCGCCCCGGCCACGAAGAAGCTTTGCGCCCGCCTCGGCCTGGCGCCGGACCAGTTCGACGTGGTCGAACTCAATGAAGCCTTCGCCTCGCAAGGCATCGCGGTTCTGCGCCAGCTCGGCATCGCCGAGGACGCCGTGCACGTCAATCCGAATGGCGGCGCGATCGCGCTCGGTCACCCGCTCGGTATGTCGGGCGCGCGTATCACCGGCACCGCGGCGTTGGAGCTGCGCGAACGAGGCGGCAAGCTGGCTTTGGCCACCATGTGCATCGGCGTCGGCCAGGGCATCGCCATCGCGCTGGAGCGCGTTTGACGGCCTCCGATCAATAGGGAAGGCCGACGTAATTTTCCGCCAGCGCCGTCGACGCGGCTTTCGAATGCACGAGATAGTCGAGCTCGGCCTCCTGGATGCGCTGGCCGAACTCGCCCGTCTCGGGAAAGCGGTGCAGCATCGTCGTCATCCACCAGGAGAAGCGCACCGCTTTCCACACCCGCGCCAGCGCCTTGGCCGAATAGGAATCGAGCCCGGCCTCTGACTTACCGTCATAGAATTCGCGAAGTCCGGCAAAGAGATAGCGCACGTCGCTGGCAGCGAGGTTGAGGCCCTTGGCGCCGGTCGGCGGCACGATATGGGCGGCATCGCCGACCAGGAACAGTTTTCCGAAGCGCATCGGCTCGGCGACGAAGGAGCGCAGCGGCGCGATCGATTTCTCGAAGGACGGCCCAGTGGTGACGGCGGCCGCTATCTGCGGCGGCAGGCGGCGGCGCAACTCGTCCCAGAAGCGCTCGTCGGACCAGGCCTCGACGCGCTCGTCGGCGGGAACCTGCACATAGTAGCGGCTGCGCTGCGGCGAGCGCATCGAGCAAAGCGCAAAGCCGCGCTCGTGATTGGCATAGACCAGCTCATGGTCGGCCGGCGGCACCTCGGCCAGTACGCCCAGCCAGCCGAACGGATATTGCCGCTCGAAGGTTTTCAGCGCGCCCTCCGGCACCGACCTGCGGCTGACGCCGTGATAGCCGTCGCAGCCGGCGATGAAGTCGCAGTCGATGCGATGCGTCGCGCTGTCCTTGTCATAGGTGACGAAGGGGGACGAGCCATCGAAATCATGCAGCGCGACATCCGACGTTTCGAACACCGTTGGGAGTCCCGCCGCTTCGCGCTTCTGCATCAGGTCCAGCGTCACCTCGGTCTGGCCATAGACCGTGACATGCTTGCCGCCGGTAAGCGCCGTCATGTCGATGCGATGCGCCCGGCCGTCGAAGGCAAGCGAGATGCCGGCGTGCGGCAGGCCCTGGGCATGTAGCCTGTCCGCCGCGCCCGCTTCGCCGAGCAGGTCGACCGTGCCCTGTTCGAGCACGCCGGCGCGCACACGGCCAAGCACGTGCTCGCGGCTTGAGCGTTCGAGAATGATTGTCTCGACGCCGATGCCGGCAAGCAACTGGCCGAGCAACAGGCCGGACGGTCCCGAGCCGATGATGACGACCTGCGTGCGCATCAGTGGCCAAGACTCTCGATCTGTCCGGCCAACTCGGCCGCGAGCCGGAGCGCGGCCGCCGTCGCCACCACCATCTGCGGCAGGATCAGCCATTCTAGCGTCCAGGCCGCGCCCGAGCGTTCCTGCTCATGCACCAGCGCCTGATGCATGCCGGAGAGCTGCACGGCGTTGAAGCGCGCCAGCGCCACCAGCGCCTCCGCCTTCACCGGGTTCTGCTTGTGCGGCATGGCCGACGAGCCGCCACCGCCGGACAATTTGATGTCGGGGCCGAACTCCGCCATCAGCACGACATCCTGCCCGAACTTGCCGAGGCTGCCGGTCGTCAGCGACAGCCAGCCGGCGAACTCGGCGAGCCCGTCGCGCTGGCTATGCCATTGCGGCGCGTCGGCAAGACCGAGCTTCGCGGCGAGCGCGGCGCGCACGGCGGCGGCCTTGTCGCCGAGCTTCTCCAGCGTGCCGGCGGCCCCGCCGAATTGCAGCGCCAGCAGCCGTCCCGACATTTCGGCAAGACGGACTTGATGGCGTTCCAGCGGCGCTCGCCAGGAAGCGATCCTGTCTGCGACTGTGATTGGGATCGCCGGCTGCATGCGCGTCACGGCCACAAGCGCACGATTTCCAAATTCCAGGTCCAGGCCGGTCAGGCGAACGACATTCTCGCCAAGCAGCAGGCCGATATGGTCGATGACCTGCCGCAGGCGCAGCACCAGCGAGGTGTCGATGACATCCTGGCTGGTGGCGCCGAGATGAACGAACTCGCCATGCGGCTCACCAACCGCCACCCGGATCTGCCGAACCAGTTCCGGCACCACGACGCCATCCTTGGTAACCCCTGCCCGCAGCTTCGCCGTGTCCGGCCTGAACGCGGCCAGCGCTTTCACGATCGCCGACTCGGCATCGCGCGGGATGACGCCGCATTCGGCCTCTGCTTCAGCCAGCGCCCGCTCGAAATCGAGCATCGCGGCGATATCGGCTTCAACGGAAAAATGCCTGGCCGCCTCCTCGTCGCCGAGCAGGCCGGAAAGCAGCGGATGATCGAAAGGCGAAACGGTCATGGCGGTTACGGTCAGCTGTCGAAGAAGACCGTCTCCTTTTCGCCCTGCAAATGGACATCGAAGACGTAAGTATCGCCCTGCCGCGCGGCGATCAGCGTCGACACGCGCAGGCGATGTTCGATGCGGGCAAGGATCGGATCCTCGGCATTGGCTTTTTCTTCATCGGAAAAATAGAGCCTGGTGTGCAGGCCGATATTGATGCCACGCGCCACGACCCACAGCGTGATGTGCGGCGCCATCAGCCGACCGTCGCGGAACGGCACCCGGCCCGGCTTGATGGTCTGGAACAGGCAGACACCCGTTTCCATGTCGGTCGGCTGCCGGCCCCAGCCCAAAAAATTCGGATCGGCCGCGCCGCGCAGCTCGGCCGGTGAATTGTAGAGACCTTCGGCATCAGCCTGCCAGATCTCGATCAATGCATCCTTCAGCGGCGTGCCGGTGCCGTCGAGCACGCGGATGCGCAATTCGATGCGCTCGCCTTTGGTCTCATCATTGACTATGGTCGAGCCGAGGTCGCTCGCATAGATGCCCTCGATGCCGCAGAAATTCGGTGTCAGCCCGATATGCACGTAAGGGCCGGCGGTCTGCGAAGGGCTCTCCTTCAGCCGGTCGAGCGACTGCGCCATCAATTGCCCTCCGGCCGGTTCTCGAACAGCGTCGAGCGGCGCCCGCGCAGCACGATGTCGAACTTGTAGGCGAGCGCGTCCATCGGGATCGTCGCGTGCATGTCCAGCGCGGCGATCAGCGCCTCGATGGCGGCCTTGTCCGCAATGCCGCCGACGATCGGGCAGCGCCAGATCAGCGGGTCGCCCTCGAAATACATCTGCGTGATCAGCCGCTGCGCGAAGCCGTGGCCGAACACCGAAAAATGGATATGCGCCGGGCGCCAGTCGTTCGGGCCATTCGGCCATGGATAGGGTCCGGGCCTCACCGTGCGAAAGACATAGCCCCCGTCCTCGCCGGTGATCGCGCGGCCGCAGCCGCCGAAATTCGGATCGAGCGGCGCGAGATACCCGTCCTTCTTGTGGCGGTAGCGGCCGCCGGCATTGGCCTGCCAGAATTCGAGCAGCACGCCCGGCACGCCTTTGCCGCGCTCGTCCAGCACGCGTCCATGGACGATGATGCGCTCACCGATGGCGCTCTCGCCGGGGTTGGCGAAGTTGTGGATCAGGTCGTTGTCGAGCTCGCCGAGCATCGCGTGCCCGAACACCGGGCCGGTCAGCTCCGACAGCGTGTTGTCGAACGACAGCAGCGCTTTCTGCGGCGAGCGCAGCACCGAGCTCTTGTAGCCCGGCGTGAACGCCGGCGGATGCCATTGCCGGTCGCGCTGGAAGAAGGCGCCGGTCTCCGGCGCCCGGTTGGAGCCGCGCTCAGCCATGGGCGGTCTTGGCTCCGTCCATCTGCGCGAACACTTCCTTGGCGATCTTGAAGGCGCGGTTGGCGGCCGGCACACCGGCATAGATCGCGACATGCAGGAAGGCCTCGCAGATGTCGTCGCGCGAGGCGCCGGTGTTGGCGGTGGCGCGCACATGCATGGCGACTTCCTCGTCATGGCCGAGCGCGGCAAGCAGCGCCAGCGTCACGATCGAGCGCTCGCGCCTCGACCAGCCTGGCCGCGCCCACACTGTTCCCCAGGCGGCCTCGGTGATCAGTTGCTGGAACGGCCTGTCGAAATCAGTCGCCGCGTCCTCGGCGCGGTCCACATGCGGGCTGCCGAGCACGGAGCGCCGGACCTCGAGACCGGTCCGGTAGCGGTTCTTCGTGACATCATCCATGAGCTGACTTTCCCTCAGGCAACGAGGTGACGAAATCGCGGATCAAAGTGACGATCGCTTCGGGCTGCTCGATGCAGGGAATGTGTCCCGCATTGCGGATCACTTCGAAGCGTGCGCCAGGGATCAGGCCGGCCAGCGAGCGGACGAGATCGGGCGGCGTCGAGCCGTCCTGATCGCCGACGATGCAAAGCGTCGGCACCGCGATGCGGCGGGCGCTGTCGGTGAAATCGGCATCGCGCACCGCCTTGCAGGTGCCGATGTAACCAGGCAGCGCCTGCCTGGTCAGCATGTTGCGGCAGCCGGCAAGCTCGGCGCCGCGTCTGGCGTGGAACTCCGGCGTGAACCAAACCTTGAGCACGCCATCGGCAATCGCCTCGATACCGTCGCGTTCGACGGTTGCGATGCGCGTATTCCAGCTTTCGGCGGTGCCGATCTTATGCGCCGTGTCACTGAGGATCAGCGCCTCGACACATTTGGGATGGCGGGTATAGAGCCGCTGCGCGATCATGCCGCCGACGGAGAGACCGAAGAGCACGACCTTGTCGAAGCCGAAATGATCGATGAGGGCGACCAGATCGTCGACATGGTCGTCGATCGCGCGCACGCCGCCGCCGATATCGGAAAGCCCATGGCCGCGCTTGTCATAGACGAGCACCGGCATTTCACCGGCAAGCTTTGCCACGACATCGTCCCAGATCCGGAAATCGGTGCCCAGCGAATTGATGAAGATGATCGGGCGCGACGTGCCGGCCGCCTGTATGTAGCGGTGGTGCAGCGTCACGCCGCCTATGCTGACGAATGGCACGATTTCGATCCTCCAAAGCCACATTGCACGAGCCGTTTGGTTCGGTAAAATGATATTTTGCGGCGTTTCATTAACTCTGAGGTTATCGAACCATGGCCGAAGGCCGGATTCGCTTCCGCCATCTGCAGGCGTTTCTCGAAGTCGCGCGGCAAGGCAGCGTCGCGCGCGCGGCCGACTTCCTGCATGTCAGCGCGCCTGCCGTGACCAAGACGTTGCGCGAGCTGGAGGAGGCGCTCGGCATCGCGGTGGTCGAGCGCGACGGGCGCGGCATCCGCGTCACCCGTCTCGGCGAAATTTTCCTCGGCCATGCCGGCTCGGCGATTTCGGCGCTCAAGCGCGGCGTCGATTCCGTGCGCCAGGATGGCGCCCTCAATCGCGACCCGATCCGCATCGGCGCGCTGCCGACCGTATCGGCGCGGGTGATGCCGCTCGCCATGAACCTGTTTCTCGAGGAAAACACCGGCGCTGCGCTCAAGATCGTCACCGGCGAGAACGCGGTGCTGCTCGAGCAGTTGCGCGTCGGCGCGCTTGACCTCGTCGTCGGCCGCCTCGCGGCGCCCGAGCACATGACCGGCTTCTTCTTCGAACACCTCTATTCCGAACAGGTGCTGTTCGTCGTCCGCGCCGGGCATCCGTTGACAGAGCCAGGGACAGACATTTTCGCGCGGCTCGACGAGTTTCCCGTCCTGATGCCGACGCGGGAATCCGTCATCCGCCCCTTCGTCGACCGGCTCTTCATCACCAACGGCATGACCGCGCCGGCGACTGAAATCGAAACAGTTTCCGATTCCTTCGGCCGCTCCTTCATGCGCCAGAGCAATGCGGTATGGATCATCTCGGCCGGCGTCGTCGCCAACGAGATCGCCAGCGGCGCCTTCATCGCCCTGCCGGTGGATACGGAAGAAACCAAAGGGCCGGTGGGCTTGACCATGCGCACCGACACCGCGCCCTCGCCCGCCTTCACCATCCTGTTGCAGACGATCCGCGAGGCTGCGCGGCACCACGCCTGACGATGGGCTCGGCAGTTCGAATTTTGCTAACCCAGAGGTTAGTAAAACACCGTAAAATATCATTTTACCGAACCAAACCGCTAGTGCAATGTGACTCTGGAGGATCGAAAGCCGTGCCGTCCGGCAGCAAACGGAAGACCCGTTTGCCGCCGTGTCGAACGGCCACTGAGGGAGGAGCAGATGTCTCGCATTATCGGCGGCAAAACCGCAATTTCCGGCATTTCACGACGCCAGTTCATCGCCACTTCGGTGGCCGGAGGCGCGGCATTGGCATTTGGCGGCAAGGCGTTCGCGCAAGCAGCCGACACGCTCAAGGTCGGCTTCGTCAGCCCGCGCACCGGCCCGCTTGCCGGCTTCGGCGAAACTGACGGTTATGTGCTCGACCTTGCCCGCAAGGCTCTGGCCAACGGCATCGAACTCGGCGGCAAGAAATACAGCGTGGAAATCCTCGATCAGGACACGCAGTCGGATCCGTCCCGGGCCGGCCAGCTTGCCAAGGACCTGATCAACAATCAGGCCATCGACCTGATGCTGGCCGTCTCGACGCCGGAGGTCATCAACCCGGTGGCCGACGCCTGCGAAGCCGCCGGTGTGCCGTGCCTCTCCACCGTCATGCCCTGGGAGGCCTGGTATTTCGGCCGCGGCGCCAAGCCCGGCGCGCCCTCGCCTTTCAAATGGACCTATCATTTCGGCTTCGGCGTCGAGGAATTCTTCAAGGCCTATATCTCGCAGTGGAACCTGATCGAGACCAACAAGAAGGTCGGCGTCATGTATCCCAACGACGCCGACGGCAACGCCATCCGCGCCCATCTGGCGCCGCTGCTGGCCAAGCAGGGTTTCACCATCGTCGATCCCGGCGCCTACGAGACCGGCACGACCGACTATTCCTCGCAGATCGCGCTGTTCAAGCAGGAAGGCGTCGAGATCTTCAACTCCTTCCCGATCCCGCCGGACTTCGCCGCCTTCTGGCGCCAGGCCGCGCAACAGGGCCTGACACGGCAGATCAAGATCGCCCAGGTCGCCAAGACCGGCCTGTTCCCCTCCGACATCGAGGCGCTCGGCGATCTCGGCATGAAGATTTCCAGCGCCGCCTATTGGCACAAGGCCTTCCCCTACAAGTCGCCGCTGACCGGCGTTTCTGGAACCGAGCTTGCCGATGGCTATGAAGCGACAAGCGGCAAGCAGTGGACGCAGCAGCTCGGCGCCTCGATGTCGCTGCTCGACGCCGGCTTCGAAACCTTGAAGGCGAGTTCCAATGCCAAGGACAAGGCGGCGGTCGCCAAGGCGCTGAGCACGCTGAAGACCGAGACCATGATCGGCAAGGTCGACTTCACCAGCGGCCCGGTCGCCAATGTCTCGCCCGGCCCGATCATCGGCACGCAATGGGTCGCCGCCAAGGATGGCAGCAAATTCCCGCTCGACTATGTCGTGACCGAAAACGCCACCGACCCGAAAGTGCCGGTCGAGGCCAAGCTCCAGCCGTATAACGGCTGATCTGTCGAGGAACCGCATCGTGAACGCCATGCCCAACGGTGCGATCCTCGATGCCGCCGGTATCCACAAGCGCTTTGGCGCGTTGGTGGTTCTGGACGACATCGACTTTGCCATGGGCGCCGAGGAAGCGGTCGGCATCGTCGGCCCGAACGGCGCCGGCAAGACGACGCTGCTCAGCGTGCTCTCGGGCGCCTATCCGCCGAGCGCCGGCACCATCGCCTTCAAGGGTGATGACGTGACGGCGCTGCCGGCCACGCGGCGCTGCCGGCTGGGGCTGGTGCGCACCCATCAGGTGCCAAAACCCTTCGGCGGCATGACCGCTTTCGAGAATGTCTTCGTCGCCGCTTCGCACGGCGCTGGGCTCGGCCGCGACGAGGCCTATGAAGAAGCGCTCGGCGCGCTGAAACTCTGCGGCATGCTGGGCGTTGCCAACCGGCGCGCCGAGACGCTCGGCCTGCTCGACCGCAAGCGGCTGGAACTGGCGCGGGCGTTGGCCGCAAGGCCGACCCTGCTCCTGCTCGACGAGATCGGCGGCGGCCTGACCGACGGCGAGGCCGGCGAGCTGGTCGAGACCATCCGCGAATTGCGCCGCCGCAGGATAGGCATCGTCTGGATCGAGCACATCGTCCACATCCTGCTGCAGGTCGCCGAACGCCTGATCTGCATGGATGCTGGAAAAATCATCGCCGATGGCGAGCCACAGGCGGTGATGGCCGACCCGCATGTGATCAGCGCCTATCTCGGCGGAGGCCCGAAATGAGCCTGTTGTCGGTTGAGGATCTCGTCGTCCGCCACGGCCTGCTGCAGGCGGTGCGCGGCGTGACCCTCAGTGTGGAGCGCGGCGAGACGCTGGCTCTGGTCGGCGCCAATGGCGCAGGCAAAACGACACTGCTGAGGGCAATCGCCGGCGCGCACCAGGCCGCCTCCGGCCGCGTGGTTTTCGACGGTGCCGACCTTTCCGGCGTGCCATCGCATGAACGCGTCCGCAAGGGCGTCGCCTTGGTGCCTGAAGGCCGTAGGCTGTTCGTGCAGATGACGGTCGAGGAAAACCTGCTGCTTGGCCGCACCGCCGGCCGTCCCGGTGACTGGAGCGTCGAGCGCGTGCTCGAAACCTTCCCCAACCTCAAGCCGCGCCGCCGTGCCAAGGCCGGGCATCTTTCCGGCGGCGAGCAGCAGGCGACGGCGATCGGCCGCGCGCTGATGAGCAATCCCGACCTGCTCCTGCTCGACGAGGTCTCGCTCGGCCTGTCGCCGCTGGTCGTCGACCGCGTCTATGCTTCGCTGCACGGGTTGATCAGCTCCGGCACGACGATCATCCTCGTCGAGCAGGACCTCAACCGCGCGCTCTCCGTCTCCAACAAGGTCATCTGCATGCTGGAGGGCCGGGTCGCGCTTGCCGGCGACAGCAGGAACGTCTCGCGCGACGAGGTGACCAAAGCCTATTTCGGCCTGCACCGCGCCGGAGGCGTACCGGCATGATGAACCAGATCGTCCAGGGCATCCTGCTCGGCGGCTATTACGCGCTGATCGCCTGCGGCCTCTCCTTCATGTTCTCGGTGATGCGCATCATCAACCTGGCGCATGGCAGTCTTGCCGTGCTGTCGGCCTTCGCGCTGTGGCTGCTCGCCTCGCGCTTCCACATCCCGCCTTTCTTGGGCCTCGCCATCGTGTTGCCGCTGATGGCCGTGATCGGCTGGGCCTTGCAGCGATTTCTGCTCGAACGCAGCGCGCGCGGTGGCGCGCTGCTGCCGATCCTCACCACCTTCGGTCTCGCCATCGTCATCGACAATGTGCTGTTCGAGCAGTTCGGCGCCGACACGCGCTCGCTGGCGCCGTTCATCGGCAGCCTGTCCTACGATTCCTGGGAATGGCCGGGCAGCATCTATGTCGGCAAGCTGGCGGTAATCATATTCGTCACCGCTGTCGTCCTGCTCGGCGGGCTGCAGCTGTTCCTCACCCGCACCGGCCTCGGCCGCTCGATCCGCGCCACGTCGGAAGACCCTGATACCGCCGGCCTGGTCGGCGTCGATGCGCGCCGCGCCAACGCCATCGCCGCGGCCATTGCCATGGTTACGGTCGGCCTTGCCGGCGCCTTCCTCGGCATGCGCGCCACCTTCGATCCCTATGCCGGCGCGACGCAACTTCTGTTCGCCTTCGAGGCGGCCGTCATCGGCGGCGCCGGCTCGCTCTGGGGCACGCTGATCGGCGGCATCGTGCTGGCGCTCGCCCAGACGCTCGGCGCGACAGTGCATCCGCAAGGCTTTCTGATCGGGGGCCACGTCGCCTTCCTGATCGTGCTGTTCATCCGCCTCTACACATCCGGCCTCGGCCTGCGCGGTTTGCTCGGTCTCGCCTCGGGGAAGGCGTCATGAGCGCCGTCTCTCCCGTCATCGAGCGCGGCACTTCCGCGTCGCGCATCGCCGGCATCGGCGTCGTGGCCATCATCGCGATGCTCGCCATCGCGCCGCAGTTCCTGTCCGCCGGCTCGGTCGACCGCATGACCGCTTTGTTCATCTACGTGATCCTCGCCGCCATGTGGAACGCGCTGGCTGGCTTCGGCGGACTGGTCTCGGTCGGCCAGCAGGTGTTCTTCGGCCTCGGCGCCTATTTCGCCATCCGGCTTGCCAATGCCGGCCTCAATCCGTTCGTCTCGCTGTTCGTCTCGGCAATCATCGTCGGGGCCGTGTCCTGGCCGATTTCGCTCTTCATGCTTCGCTTGAAGAACGGCGAATTCGCCATCGGCATGTGGGTGATCGCCGCGCTGACCCATCTCCTTGTCAATCTCGACCGGCTGATCCAGGGCGAGACCGGCACCTCGCTCATCTCGCTCAACGTCTATGACGCGTCGATGCGCCGGGTGACCATCTACTGGCTGGCGCTGGCGTCGATGACGGCGCTGCTGGCCGTCCTGTTCGGCCTGCTGCGCGGCAGCACCGGCGCCGCCATCCGCGCCATCCGCGACAATGAGGATGCGGCTGCCTCCGTCGGCGTGCGCGTCACCGGCACCAAGCGGCTGCTCTTCGTGCTCGCCGCCTTCGGCATCGGCGTCGCCGGCGCGCTGTGGCTGGCGACCGCCATCACCTTCCAGCCGAAGACCTATTTCAGCGTGCAGTGGACCGCCTACATGATTTTCATGGTGCTGGTCGGCGGCATCGGCACCTTCGAGGGCGCCATCATCGGCGCGCTGATCTTCTTCCTCATCGAAACCTGGTTCGGCGGCGCCGGCGTCTGGTACCTGATCGGCCTCGGCGCCACGGCGCTCGTCTTCTCGCTGCTGTTGCCGCGCGGCCTGTGGGGCACGCTGGAAGAGCGCTTCGGCTGGCGCCTGTTGTCGGTCGGCTACCGGGTCAGGCTTCCTGCTGTTGGCGCGGCAGACCTCGCCGCCGACACAACCGCATCGGCACAGACAACCACACACAGGGAAAAGGCATGAGCATCCTGTTCGGCAAGACGATCCTTATCACCGGCGTCGCCTCCGGCATCGGCGCCCGCACGGCCGAACTGGCGGGTCAGCTTGGCGCCGACGTGATCGGCATGGACGTCCGCGAACCGGCCGATCGTCAGGGCATCTTCGTCCAGGCCGACATCTCGTCCAAGGCCGGCGTCGATGATCTCGTCACGCGGCTGCCGCAGCGCCTGGACGCGCTGTGCAACGTCGCCGGCCTTTCCGGCAACACGGGCGCGGCATCGACGCTCGCCGTCAACTTCTACGGCCTGCGCGCGCTCTCGGAAGCGCTGGCGCCAAAACTTCGCGAAGGCGGCGCCGTCGTCAACGTCGCCTCGATCGCGGGCTTCGGCTGGCGCGCCAACCTCAACCGCGCAGCCTCGATGGTCAGCGTCGAGGGCTTTCCCGATGTCGCCAAGGTGATTGCCGACCACGCGGTGAAGAACGAGGAAGGCTATCCGGTCTCGAAGGAGCTTTTGCTCCTGTGGACGTTTCGCGCAGCACATCAGGAGCTGTTCAAGAGCCGAGGCATCCGCGTCAATGCGGTCAGCCCTGGTCCGGTCGAGACGCCGATCCTCAAACAGTTCCGTGCGGTCCTCGGCGATTCCAAGGTCGATAGCGATATCGCCCGCGTCGGCCGCGCCGGAACGTCTGGCGACATCGCGCCCGTCGTGCTGTTCCTGTGCTCCGACGCCGCACGCTGGATCAACGGCGCCAACGTGCCCGTCGACGGCGGCCTCGAAGCATCTATAAACGCCGAAGTGCTCGGCTTCTGAGACAATCTGCGACGCTCGATCGGGCGCAAGGGAGAGACCAATGGACATCGGACTTTTGATCGACGGCGACGAGCGGGCAGCGACCGGCAAGGCGTCCTATGAGCGCCTTGACCCGTTCACCGGCAAGCTGGCCACACGCGCGGCCGCTGCAAGCATCGCCGACGCCAACGCGGCAGTCGATTCCGCAGCTGCTGCGTTCGATGCCTGGTCGAAGACCGGCCCGGGCGAGCGCCGTGCCCTGCTTTCCAAGGCAGCCGACGTCATGGCCTCCAAGGTCGGCGAGTTCACCCGGCTGATGATGGAAGAGACCGGCGCCACCGGCCCCTGGGCCGGCTTCAACGTCATGCTGGCTTCCAACATGCTGCGCGAAGCAGCCGCCATGACGACGCAGATCTCCGGCGAGATCATTCCCTCGGATAAGCCCGGCACGCTCGCCATGGCGATCCGCCAGCCGGCCGGCGTCTGCCTCGGCATCGCGCCATGGAACGCGCCGGTTATCCTCGGCACGCGGGCGCTCGCGATGCCGCTCGCCTGCGGCAACACGGTGGTGCTGAAGGCTTCCGAAATGTGCCCCGGCACGCATCGCCTGATCGGCCAGGTGCTGGTCGAGGCCGGCCTGCCCAAGGGAGTCGTCAACGTCGTCACCAACGACCCGAAGGACGCAGCAGGCATCGTCGAGGCGCTGATCGCGCATCCGGCGGTGAAGCGCGTCAACTTCACCGGCTCGACCAAGGTCGGTCGCATCATCGCCGAGCTCTCCGGTCGCCACCTCAAGCCGGCGCTGCTCGAGCTCGGCGGCAAGGCGCCGCTTGTCGTGCTCGACGACGCCGACATCGGCGCCGCGGTCAATGCCGCTGTTTTCGGCGCCTTCATGCATCAGGGCCAGATCTGCATGTCGACAGAGCGCCTCATCGTCGATGAAAAGATCGCCGACGAGTTCGTCGCCAAACTGGCCGCGCGTGCCGCAAAACTTCCCGCCGGCGATCCACGCGGCCATGTCGTGTTGGGCTCTCTCATCAGCAGCCAGGCGGCCGACAAGATGGAAGAGTTGATCGCCGACGCGACCGCGAAAGGCGCGACGCTTGCCGCCGGCGGCAAGCGCACCGGCACGGTCGTGGAAGCAACGCTCCTCGACCATGTGACGCCCGCCATGCGCGTCTATGCGGAAGAGTCCTTCGGCCCGGTGAAACCGGTCATTCGCGTGAAAGGCGAAGAGGAGGCCGTGCGTGTCGCCAACGACACCGAATATGGCCTATCGTCGGCCGTGTTCAGCCGCGACATACGCCGCGCCATGGCCGTCGCCGCGCGCATCCAGGCCGGCATCTGCCACATCAACGGCCCGACCGTCGGCGACGAGGCGCAGATGCCGTTCGGGGGCGTGAAAGGCTCGGGCTATGGCCGTTTCGGCGGCAAGGCCTCGATCGCCGAATTCACCGACCTGCGCTGGCTGACGATCGAGGATCCGGGACAGCATTACCCGTTCTGATTAGCAGCTTCTTCCTTCTCCCCCTGTGGGAGAAGGTGGATCGGCGCGCAGCGCCGAGACGGATGAGGGGTGTTCCAGCGGAGTGAGACGCTGGCGTTCCCTGGAGCACCCCTCATCCGACCTCGCTTCGCGAGGCCACCTTCCCCCACAAGGGGGGAAGGAAGAGATGCCCTCACCCCAGCGTCAGTCCGGCCTTCCTCGCTTCATCGCGCAGGAACGGCAGTCCAACCTCGATGACGTCGCGCGGATCCTCCGCCACCGGCCGCCACACGGCAAGACCGCCGGCGATGTCGACATCGACATGGTTCATGCTTTCGAGTGTGATCGCGCCCTGATAGCCGATGTCAGCGATCGCCTTCATGCAGGCCGCCCAGTTGAGCATGCCGCGCCCCGGCACGCCGCGATTGGCTTCCGACACATGCACATAGCCGAGATAGGGCGCCGCCGCCTCGAAGCCGGAGGCAAAACTCTCCTCCTCGATATGCATGTGATAGGTGTCGAGATGAATGAAGATGTTGTCGGCGCCGACGCGCTCGATGATACGCGCCGCGTCGATGCCGCGGTTGATCAGATGCGTCTCGTAGCGATTGCAGGGCTCGATGCCGAGCTTGAGGCTGCGTGACTTCGCCGACTTCGCTGCCCGTTCGAGGAAGCGGCACATGCCGTCGATCTCGCGCTGCGTCGGTGCCCGGCCGGTGGTCTTACCGATCGTGCCGTAAGTGACGCCGCCAAGCGCCTCGGCGCCGACCTCGTTGCAGACCTTGAAGGCCGGCTGCAGGAAGTCGAGCGCCTCTTCCGGCCGCTCGACCACATCGAGCGCGCGCGGCAGGCCGAGCGACGGGATGAGCTGGACACCGTAATGATTGGCGAAGCCCCGCGTGCGCTTGGTGTCGATCTCCTCGGGGCGCAGCAGCGGGATCTCCATCAGGCCGATGCCAAGCTCCTTCAGCCGGTCCATCCGCGGCTCGATGCGGGCAAGGTCCCAGACCGGAGCGATGGCGAAAGTGTGCAGTCCGAAGGTATTCATATCAGCCTCGTTGTTCGTGCGCCGCCGCGGCGGCAATGTCGCCGCCGCCGACGATGCGGCTGACGAC
Organism: Mesorhizobium sp. GbtcB19; assembly: GCF_019091085.1. GTDB lineage: Bacteria > Pseudomonadota > Alphaproteobacteria > Rhizobiales > Rhizobiaceae > Mesorhizobium. Next base: position 818,240 of record NZ_JAGXJY010000001.1, read on the forward strand.
TTCGTTCATATTGGTTTTTGCCGTGACGAGATCGGCATCCGCCCTGCCATGGCGCAGTACGACGATGCGGTCGGTGACCGACAGCACGTCGTTCAGCCGGTGCGAGATCAGGATGACGGCGATGCCTTCCGAACGCAGACGCCGGATCAGGTCGAGCACGCTCTGCACCTCGCGCACGGCAAGGGCCGCCGTCGGCTCATCCATGATGACGAGCTTCGGATTGAAGGTCAGCGCACGCGCGATCGCCACCGTCTGCTGCTGGCCGCCGGAGAACGAACCGACCGACCGGTTTATCGAAGGCAGATGCGCGCCGAGACGTTCGATCATCCTGGCCGCCTGACGATCCATCTCGCTCTTGTCGACGAAGCCGGGGAACAGGCCGAACAAGCGCTTCGTCGGCTCGCGTCCAAGGAAGATGTTGGAGGCCACGTCCTGCTGCTTGGCCAAAGAAAGATCCTGGTAGATCATCTCGATGCCGAGGCGGCGGCGCTGTCCAGGGTCGAGCGCCAGTATGTCCTTGCCGTCGAATTCGATCGAACCCGAGTCGGCGCGGTAGATGCCGGTGATGGTCTTCATCAGCGTCGACTTGCCGGCGCCATTGTCGCCGACCAGGCCGACCACCTCGCCGGCCGCGACCGAGAGGTCGACGCCATGCAGCACGTCGACCGCGCCGAAGCTTTTGCGGATGCCGTGGAGCGAAAGCAGGGTCATACGCGTGACTCCTTCCGCACCTGGTACTGGTCGATGAAGACGGCGAGGATCAACACCCCGCCGATCGCCATCTGCTGGTAGTAGGACTGCACGGCGAGCAGCGTCAGCCCGTTCTGCAGAACGCCCATGATCAGCGCGCCGATCATGGTGCCGAGGATCGAGGCGCGGCCGCCGAACAGATTGGTGCCGCCGATGATCGCCGCGGTGATCGCGGTGAGCTCGTAGTTGATGCCGGCCGTCGGGTCGCCGGCATTGACGCGAGCGGTGAAGAGCAGGCCGGCGAGCCCGGCCAGCGCACCGGAGAGCGTATAGATGATGCGGCGATGATGCTCGACGCGAATGCCGGCCGCGCGGGCAGCACCCTCACTGTCCCCCAGCGCCAGCGTGTGGCGGCCGAAGCGCGTATAGGCGAGCACCATATGCGCGACGATTGCCGTCAGCACCAGGATGATGACCGGCATCGGAATGCCGAAAGGCCGCCCCTGGCCGATATAGACGATCTCCGGCGGCAGGCCGTAGATCGCCCTGCCCTGCGAGATGACCAGCGCCAACCCGCGCGCCAGGCCCAGCATGCCGAGCGTGACGATGAAGGCCGGCACGAAGGCGCGGGTCACCAATTGCCCATTGATGTAGCCGGCAATCGCGCCGGCCAGGATGCAGGCGATCACCGCGAGAACCGACGGCCAGCCGAGATTGACGGCGACGAAGGCGCCCGCGACGCCGGCCAGCCCCATGACCGAGCCGAGAGACAGATCGAGCCCGCCGGAGCCGATGACGAAGGTCGCGGCGATCGCCAGCACGCCGATCGTCGAGGTCGCGAGCAGGATGTTGAGGAAGTTGCTGAGCGACAGGAAATATGGCGACAACAACGCCATCGCCGTGCTCAGCGCCAAGAGCACCACCAGCGACTCCAGTCTTATGTGGAGCCGTTCAACGGATGCGCGCTGCACCCGAGCCCAGAAGCCGAGCTGCGTCGTTTCGGAAGCCATTTTTGACCCTTCGGGTAGGGGAATAGGGGAGTAGGTCAGTAGGGGAGTAGGGAAGGAAGGCGGTTGGACCAAGCCGACGAAGCGCAAACCACGCTCCCCTACTCCCCTATTGCCTTACTCCCCTACTCCCTTCCTTTCACTACTTCACATATTGCAGCATCGGTTCCTTGCCGGCGTCGATCACGTCCTTGGTCAGCACCAGTGTGGGCACCGCGATGCTGTCCTCGACCTTGTCGCCGGCCAGCGCCTTCTTGACGTTCTCGACCGCCTGCTTGCCGACCAGATAGGGAAGCTGCGCCACCGAGGCGTTGAGGCGGCCTTCCTTGATCGACTTCACGGCGTCCGAATTGCCGTCGACGCCGATGATCGTCACCTGCGGACCCTTGCCGGCCGCGTAGACGGATTCCACCGCGCCCAGCGCCATGCCGTCATTGGCGCAGAAGATGGCGACGAGATCAGGATGCGCGGTCAGCGTGTCGGTGGCGATCGAGGCGGCCTTGCCGCGATCCCAGTCGCCCGGCAGCGAGGCGACGATTTCGAGCCCGGGCGCCAGTTCCTTCAGCTTGTCGGCGAAGCCCTTGGCGCGCTTTTCGCCGGTGATGTTGCCGGAGAGGCCTTCGATCACCAGCACAGGGCCCTTGGCGTCCTTGCCGAGCTTGTTGGCGAGGTATTCGGCGCCCTGCGCGCCGGCGGCGATGTTGTCGGAGCCGATATGGAAGGTCACCTTGACGCCTTCCTTGTCGAGCACCGCCTGGTCGAGATTGTTGTCGAGGTCGACGATCTTGACACCGGCGTCCTGCGCCGACTTCAGGCAGGGCAGAAGGTTGGTCGAGTTGATGGCGGCGGTGATCATCGCCACCGGCTTGCGCTCCAGCATCGTGTTGCAGAGGTTGAGCTGCGGCTCGGCCGCCTGATCGCTCTCGGCCGCCTGCTGGAAATACTTCACGCCGGCTTCCTTGGCGCCGTCCTCGACGCCCTGCGCCATCGCGCCCCAGAACGGATTGGCCAGCGTCTTCATCAGCACGCCGTATTCGCCGTCTTCCGCCTTGGCGACGCCGATGGCCGAAAACGCCAGGGCGACGCCAAACGCAAGGGTAAATCGATTTATCTTCAGGCTAAGCGATGTCATTCCAGTCCTCCTTCTGATCTGGCGTGCCGGATGCCTTGGCCAGGCCGACACCGTCCTTCCGTTGTCGACAATGGGGGCTATTGTCGGTCTCCTCCCCCGGAATGCGGGCCGCTGCCTGGCGAGCCAACGGATTCCCGCATCAACACCTGGCAGGGCTCGAGCCGCGCCGTGGGTGGTCCCACGGCGCCCTCGACCCTGCGAAACAGAAGATTCATCGCCTCGCTGGCGATCCGCCGCACCGGTTGCACCACGGCGGCGATCGCCGGCCATGTCACCTGCATCCATTCGGCGTCGTCGAAGCCGACCAGCGAGATATCGTCGGGGCAGTGCCAGCCGCGCCGGCGGAACTCCGACAGCGCGACGAGCGTGCCCTTCAAGAGCAGCGAATAAACGGCTGTCGGCCGCTCACCTTGCCCAAAATAGTCGCGCAGCGAGGACCTGAGCGGCTCGACGCTGACCTCCGAGGTGATGACGTCGATGCGTACCGACGGATTGAGCGCCAGCGCCTGGGAGCGAAAACCCTCCAGGCGAGCGCGCACCGTCGCCGCCTGCTCGGCAAGGCCGATGACCAGGATATGGCTGTGGCCCTTGCCGACCAGCATCCGCGCCACCTCGGCGCTGGCCGCCGCGCTGTCGGCCGAGACCGTATCGAAGGCATCGTCGGACAGCACGCGGTCGATCAGGACGCCGGTCATGCCGTTGGCTTTCATGAAATCGGCCGCCGGACCATGCTCGTTGCGCACCGGCGCCAGCACCACGCCGGCGACGCGCCAGTCATGCATGCGGGCAAGGATTTCTTTCTCCCGCACTTCGGACTCGCGACTCGAGGCGGCGACCAGCGTGTAGCCACGCTGCTCGGCAAGGCCTTCGAGTTCGGTGACCATCTGGCCGAAGAACTCGCTTTCGAATTCCGGCATGATGGCGCCGATGATGCGGCGCTTGGCCCTGCGCATGTCGGAAGCAAGGGGATCGACGCGATAACCCAGACGCTCGACGGCATCGAAGACGCGCTGCGCGTTTTCCGGTTTCACCGTGGTGACGCCGGCCAGCACCTTGGAGACGGTGGCCGCCGACACGCCGGCATGGCTTGCCACGTCGTGGATCGACGGACGCCGCTGCGGGCTTTCCTGTTGCGCCATCAATCTCCTCCCGAAGGCAGGTGGCCGCCCACCTTCTCACCAGTGTAAACGGTAAATCGATTTTTTGCTGTTGTAAATCGTTTCATCGGGAGTAAAAACACAGATGTGATTGACGCGATCCAATCGCGCCGGGAGGAACCATCATGTCCGACAAAGCCTTGCCGCTGGTGATCAGCGCACCCGAACCGCGCACGCTCGATCTGATCTTCACGCCGCCGCAGCTGGCGCAGTTTCGCAAAAAATATCGCATCGTCGAGACAACGCCGGAAGGCGTCGCAAAGTTGCCGCCGCATGTGCTGGCCGAAGCGCGCTACATCGTCGGCCAGCCGCCGATCGCCTCGGAAACGCTGCAAAAGATGACGGCGCTGCGCTGCATCTTCAACGTCGAGACCAACCTCCTCAACAACATGCCTTATGAGACGCTGTTTGCCCGCGGCATCCATGTCGTCACCACCGGCCTTGTCTTTGCCGAACCGGTGGCCGAGCTCGGCCTCGCCATGGCGCTGAACCTGGCCAGAAACATCGTCGATGCCGACCTCGCTTTCCGGCAGGGCAAGGAATTGTGGGGCGGCGACGGCAACCAGACGGCGCGACTGCTCTCCGGCGCCGATGTCGGCATCGTCGGTTTCGGCGATCTCGGCCGCGCGCTCAACCGCCTGCTGACCGGCTTCCGCACCCGCACCAAGGTCTACGATCCGTGGCTGCCGCCGTCGATCCTGATCGACAACGGCGTCGAGCCGGCCTCGCTGGACGAGGTGTTGTCGCAAAGCGATTTCGTCTTCGTGGTCGCTTCGGTCACCAGCGAGAACCAGGGTTTCCTCGGCGCGGACTCTTTTGCCAAAATGCGCAAGGGCGCCGCCTTCATCCTGCTCAGCCGCGCCGGCGTCGTCGATTTCGCTGCACTGATCGCGGCGGTGAAAAGTGGCCACATCTTCGCCGCCAGCGACGTCTTCCCGGAAGAGCCGCTGGCGCAGGACCATCCCGTCCGGACCCTGCCCGGCTTCCTGCGGTCGGCGCACCGCGCCGGCGCCCTCGATATCGCCTTCAAGCGCATGGGCGACATGGTGCTGGAGGATATGGATCTCGTCGACCGCGGCCTGCCGCCGCTGCGCTCCAAGCGCGCCGAACGCGAGACGGTGTCGCGGATGCGCTCCAAGCCTGTCGACCGGAACTGATTTCCGGACAACCCGGCTACAGCGAACCCAGCCGCAGCGCCTCGCGCGCGATTTTCCAGGCCGTCTCCACGTGGCGCCGGGCCGCGGCCTCGGCCGCTTCCGGCTTGCGCGAACGGATGGCATCCATGATCGCATGCATCTCCGCGATCGCCGCGTCGCGGCGGTTCAGCGAGAGGATCGTCATCGAGCGCAGCTGGTTGATGCGCACATTAAGGCCGGTGACGATCTCCCAGGCGATGCGTTTGTCGGCGGCTTCGAACAGCACTTCGTAGAACCTCGCCGTCGCCCGCATCACCTCGGCCGGCACGCCCGACGCCCACGCTTCGAGCAGCTTTGCCAGCGCCGTATCGAGCAAGGCGATCTGATTGTCGGTGGCCGAGGTGGCGCAGGCTTTCGCCGCGATGCCTTCCAGCAGCGCACGCAACTCATAGATCTCGTCGGTCCGGCCGAGATCGGGCTTGGCCACTGCCGGCCCGTGCCCGGGTATCATCTGCACCAGGCCTTCGGTCTCCAGCTGGCGCAGCACCTCCCGCACCACGGAACGGCTGACCCCTAGCTGATCGCAAAGCGGCCGCTCGACTAGCCGCTCGCCGGGCTGGAAATGGAAATCCATGATCGCCTCGCGCATGCGCTCCAGCGCCAGCGTCCTCAACGTCTTGGCGGGGCGGTCGATGCGAAGCGTGGCGTCAGCCATTTTTCCTGAATCCCTAGCCTCGTCACAAAAACAGATTCCATGACCGGTTGACAAGGCACGCGGCACTCCATAGCATGGTATACCATAAGACGATACAGAAATGACGCAGCCGCGAGCGCGGCCCGTGCCGAGGAATTCCATGCAGCCGGCCATTCGCAAGATCGTGACCTATACCGAGAACACGCTGATCGAAGGGGGCAAGGCGGCTCCGCGGCCACTGCGCCTGATCGGCGTCGCCGCGGTGCTCACCAACCCGTGGGCCGGCCGTGGCTTCACCGAGGACCTCTCTCCCGAGATCCGCGCTTTCGCGCCAGTGCTCGGCGAGACGCTGACCAATGAGATCATCGGCATAGCGGGCTCCGGCGAAGCCATCGAAGGCTACGGCAAGGCCGCCATCTGCGGCACGTCGGGCGAGGTCGAGCATGCCTCGGCGCTGATCCACACGCTGCATTTCGGCAACCACTATCGCCGCGCCGTCGGCGCCAAGACCTATCTCGCCTTCACCAATCTGCGTGGCGGTCCCAATACGCCGATCATGATCCCGCTGATGGACAAGAACGACGAAGGCCGCCGTTCGCATTATCTGACCGTGCATTTCCAGATCGGCGATGCGCCCGCCCCCGACGAGCTGGTGGTGGCGCTTGGCGCCTCGATCGGCGGCCGCCCGCACCACCGCATCGGCGACCGCTATCAGGACCTGAAGGAACTCGGAGACGTGCATGGCTGACGCCGCGACGATCCGGGGCAAGGCTCCCGACGGCACCGGCTTCATCCGCGCCGGCGCCGGCGCGCCGGTTCTGTTGATCCACGGCGTCGGCATGAGCGCCGCGATCTGGCAGCCGCAGATCGCCGCCATGCAAGACCGCTTCGACATCGTCGCCATCGACATGCTGGGACATGGCGCTTCGCCCCTGCCCCCGGAGAATGCCGGCCTCTCCGATTTCGCCGATCAGGCGATCCGGCTGCTCGACCATCTCGGCCTCGACCGCGTCGCTGTCGTCGGCCACTCGATGGGCGCGCTGGTCGCGCAGGAGATCGCGCTTCGCGCCCCGTCGCGCATCAGTTCGCTCGTCAGCCTCAATGCCGTCTTCCGTCGCCCGCCCGAGCTCTCACAGGCAGTGCGCGAACGGGCGGCGGCGCTCGGCGGCCCCGGCGATCCGTCGGCGATCGCCGCCACGATCGCCCGCTGGTTCGGCAATCCGATCCCGCCCGCTCTGGCAGGCGCGGCCACGACGGCCCACGCGGCGCTCGAAAGCGTCGACGCCGAAGGCTATGCCCGCACCTATCGCCTCTTTGCCGGCGCCGATACCGCGCACGCCGATCGCCTGGCCGATCTCGCGGCACCGGCACTGTTTATGACCGGATCGGAAGATCGTAACTCCACGCCCGCCATGTCCGCCGCCATGGCGCGGCTTGCGCCAGCCGGACAATGCCTGGTGCTCGCCGGCGAAAAACACATGATGACAATCGCTTCGCCGCAAAAAGTGACTCAGCGCATCACGGCTTTTCTCGACCAGGTGGCAGATGTTCCCGCAAGCGCCGAGACGGGTCCGGCGTTCGATGCCGCCACATTCGACGCCCCCGCATTCGACGCCATGGAGTTCCGGCGCGCGCTAGGCTCCTTCCTGACCGGCGTCACCATCGTCACCACGATCGACGAAACAGGCGATCCGCGCGGCTTCACCGCCAACTCCTTCACCTCGGTCTCGCTCGAGCCGCCGCTGGTGCTGGTCTGCATCGCCAAGAAGGCGCTGGGGCATCAGGCCTTCTCGACCTCCAGGGGTTTCGCCATCAACATCCTGGCGGAAGCCCAGAAGGCGGCGTCCGGCATCTTCGCCTCGAAGGCCGCGGACAAGTTCGCCTCCGTCGCGTGGCAGCCCGGGCAGACCGGCAATCCGCGGATCGAGGGATCGGTCGCGGTGTTCGATTGCGACATGGAGCAGTTGGTCGATGCAGGCGATCATTCGATCCTCATCGGCCGCGTCCATGACTTCACCCACAATGGCGCCCAGCCGCTCGGCTACTGCCGCGGTGCCTATGTCACGCCGGGCCTCAGCCAGGAAGCGCTTGCCGCGGCCGCGCCGCCCGGAACCGAGGTCGGCGCCATCCTCGAGAATGACGGCCGCGTGCTCTTCTTCGAGACTGCCGAGGGATCCTGCCAACTGCCCGCCGGCCGCGGCCTCGGTGCCGCGAACGATGCTCGCAGCCTCAGGGGAAAACTTGCCGCCAAGGCGATCGACGCCGAGCTCGGCTTCCTCTACGCCGTTTGGGACGATGCGACGGACGCCTCGCGCACCCATGTCTATTATCGCGGAACGGTGGATGCTCCCGTCTCCGGCGACGGCCAGATCCGCTTTGTCGAGATCGAACGCATCGCTGAATTGAAGATCGCGGACCCGGCCGTCCGCTCGATGCTTGCGCGATATGCGCGCGAGCGCGCCGAGGACACGTTCGGCGTCTATGTCGGCAACGAGGTCGAAGGCGAGGTCCGGCCGCTCGCCAAGCCGGCTGCGTCAGCGCCACTCCATTCCGGCCCAATCCATTCCGGCCAGCGGTGAGACCGATGAAATTTTCGCTTTTCGTCCATATGGAGCGCTCGGATCTCGCCAAGCCGCATTCCGAATTGCTGGCGGAACTGGAAGAGCTCGTCCTGTTGGCGGAAGAAGCAGGTTTCGAGACGGCCTGGATCGGCGAGCATCACGGGATGGAATTCACCATCTCGCCGAACCCGTTCATTAACATCGCCTATCTCGCGGCGAAGACGACAACCATCCGTCTCGGTACCGGCACGATCATCGCGCCCTTCTGGCATCCGATCAAACTCGCCGGCGAAGCGGCCATGGCCGACGTCATCACCGGCGGCAGGCTGGATCTCGGCATCGCGCGCGGCGCTTACAGCTACGAGTATCAGCGCGTGTTCCCGGGGCTTGATGCCTGGGGCGCCGGCCAGCGCATGCGCGAGATCATCCCGGCGATCCGCGGCCTCTGGGACGGCGACTACGGGCACTCCGGCGAGTTCTGGCAATTCCCGCCGACCACCTCCTCGCCCAAGCCCTTGCAAAAGCCCTACGTGCCGATCTGGGTGGCGGCGCGCGATCCGAACTCGCACGACTTTGCCGTCGCCAACAAATGCCAGGTGCAGGTGACGCCGCTTGCCTCAGGCGATGGCGAGGTCGCAAGCCTGATGGAGCGCTTCAACGCCGCCTGTGCCGCGCATCCGGACATCGAGCGGCCGGAAATCATGCTCCTGATGCACACTTTCGTCGCCGAGGATGCGGCCGACGCCGACCGCCTGACCCAGGACCTGTCGCAGTTCTACTGCCAGTTCGGCGCCTGGTTCCAGAACAAGAAACCGGTGCGCCAGGGTGTTCTGGAGCCGCTGACCGAGGACGAGATCGCGGCTATGCCGCAATACGCGCCCGACAAGATCCGGCAGAACCTCGTCATCGGCGAGGCCGACGAGGTGATCGCCAGGCTGAAGACCTACGAGGCGCAGGGCTACGACCAGTACTCGATCTGGATCGACAGCGGCCTCTCGCACGAGCGCAAGAAGAAGTCGCTGCAGCTGTTCATCGACAAGGTGATGCCGGCCTTCCAGGAGGCGGGGTCGCGATGAGCAGCACGGCCTTCAGGAACTACATAGACGGCCAGTTCGCCGAGCCCGCCTCCACCTTCGACAGCATCGACCCGTCGACGGGCTTGCCCTGGGCGACGATGCCGGCCGCGACAACCGCCGATGTCGACCGGGCCGTCGAGGCCGCACACCGGGCGCTGCGCTCCGGCCCCTGGGCGGCGATGACCGCGACGGCGCGTGGAAAACTGCTGGTCAAGCTTGGCGATCTCGTCGCCGCCAATGCCGGCCGGCTGGCCGAATTGGAGACGCGCGACACCGGCAAGATCATCCGCGAGACGCGCGCCCAGATCGCCTATGTCGGCGACTACTACCGCTATTACGGCGGGCTGGCCGACAAGCACGAAGGCGCCTTCATCCCGATCGACAAGGCCGACATGGAGGTGACGGTGCGGCCCGAACCGATCGGCGTCGTCGCGGCCGTTGTGCCGTGGAACTCGCAGCTCTTCCTGTCGGCGGTCAAGCTCGGTCCGGCGCTGGCCGCCGGCTGCACCGTCGTGCTCAAGGCCTCCGAGGATGGTCCGGCGCCGCTGCTCGCCTTCGCCGAGCTCGTGCATGAGGCTGGCTTCCCGGCCGGCGTTGTCAACATCATCACCGGCTTCGGCCATGATTGCGGCCATCGCCTGACTAGCCATCCGCTGGTCGCCCGCGTCGCCTTCACCGGCGGTCCCTCGACTGCCCGGCGGATCGTCGCCAACACGGCCGAGAACCTTGCGTACACGACGCTGGAGCTCGGCGGCAAAAGCCCGGTGGTCGTCTTCGCCGACGCCGATCTCGACAGCGCCGCCAATGCCGTCGTCGCCGGCATCTTCGCGGCCACCGGCCAGAGCTGCGTCGCCGGCTCGCGGCTTTTGATCGAGCGTTCGGTCAAGGATGATTTCCTCGCCCGGCTGAAGCGTAAGGCCGAAGCCATCGTCATCGGTGACCCGCAGGATCCAGCAACCGAGATGGGTCCGTTGGCGACCTCGCGCCAGCGCGAAAGGATCGAGACGATCGTTGCGGAAAGTATCTCCGCAGGCGGACGGCTGATCACCGGCGGCGCGCGGCCGAAGGACAAGGCTGACGGATACTACTACGCGCCGACGATCATCGAGGCGCAGGATCAGGCCCTCGCCTGCGTACGCGAGGAACTGTTCGGTCCGGTGCTCAGCGCGATTGCCTTCGACAGCGAGGCCGAGGCGCTGGCTCTAGCCAACGACACGCCCTTCGGGCTCGCTTCCGGCGTCTTCACCTCGAATCTCGCCAAGGCGCATCGCATGGCGCGCGGCATCCACGCCGGCGTCGTCTGGGTCAACACCTACCGCGCCGTCTCGCCGCTGGTTCCGTTCGGCGGCTACGGCCTCTCCGGCCTCGGCCGCGAAGGCGGGCTCAATGCCATCCGCGACTACACGCGCTCGAAATCGGTGTGGATCCGCACGTCGGACGACCCGATCCCCGATCCCTTCGTCATGCGCTGAAAACGGCATGGCGAAGGTTGGACTGACAAGAACAAGAAACGGAACAACCAATCAGAGGAGAATGACATGAAACTGATTTTCGCCGGCATCCTTGCCGGGCTTATGGCGACCACGGCCGCCAAGGCTGACGAGATGGTGTTCACCAGCTGGGGCGGGACGACCCAGGAAGCCCAGACCAAGTCATGGGCGGAACCTTTCGCCGCTTCGTCGGGCATCAAGGTGCTGCAGGACGGGCCGACCGATTACGGCAAGCTGAAGGCGATGGTCGACGCCAAGAACGTCACCTGGGACGTCGTCGATGTCGAGATGGACTTCGCCATCAAGGCGGCCAAGGACGGCCTGCTCGAGCCGATCGACTTCGCCGCCGTGCCGAAGGCCGATCTCGACCCGCGCTTCAGCAACGAGAACGCCGTCGGCAGCTTCTACTATTCCTTCGTTCTGGCCTGGAACAAGGGCGCCGTATCCGGCGAGCCAGCCGGCTGGGCCGACATGTTCGACACCAAGAAATTCCCTGGAAAGCGCACCTTCTACAAATGGTCGGCGCCGGGCGTGATCGAGATCGCCCTGCTCGCCGACGGCGTGCCGGCCGACAAGCTCTATCCGCTCGATCTCGACCGCGCCTTCAAGAAGCTCGACACCATCAAGTCGGACATCGTCTGGTGGGGCGGCGGCGCTGAATCGCAGCAGTTGATCGCTTCCGGCGAGGCCGCCTTCGGCCAGCTCTGGAACGGCCGCGTCTTCGCGCTGGAGAAGGACGGCGCCGATGTCGGCGTCTCCTGGAACCAGAACCTCACCGCTGCCGACGTTCTCGTCGTGCCGAAGGGCGCCGGGAACAAGGACGCGGCGATGAAGTTCCTCGCCGCCGCGACCAGCCCGACCGGCCAGGCGAAGTTCGCCGAGGCGAGCGGCTACGCGCCGATCAACACCAAGGCCAAGGCAGAGATGCCGGCCGATGTGGTCAAGGGCCTGCCCGACGCCCATGTCGACGGCCAGATCAATCTCGACATGAACTATTGGGCCGAGCACCGCGATGAGATCGCCAAGCGCTGGTACGCCTGGCAGGCGAAGTGACATCAGCCTTTTCGTGACCGGATCGGGACGCGGGCCGTCCTGATCCGCAACTTGGGAGCCGCCATGTCGGTGGAAGCACAGCAAGGCATCGCAACCCCGCGCATACCGGCAGGCCTTGGCGGCCTGCTGCCGGCGTTGACCCTGATCGGGCTTTTCTTCGTCGTGCCGGTGCTGGCGCTGTTGCTGCGTAGCGTCACCGACCCTTCTCCCGGCCTGCAGAATTACGCGGCGCTGCTCGGCGACGGGACTTACGCGCGGGTGTTCTTTAACACCTTCCTCGTCGCCGCCGTCGTCACCATCGTCACCGTGCTCGTTGCTTTTCCGGTTGCCTGGATGCTGGCGATCATGCCGGCCGCACTTGCCTCGATCCTGTTCGGCATCATCATCCTATCGATGTGGACGAACCTGTTGACCCGCACCTATGCCTGGATGGTGCTCCTGCAGCGCACCGGCGTCATCAATCGGGCGCTGATCGGCGCCGGCATCATCGACCAGCCGCTGCCGCTCATCAATAACCTCACCGGTGTCACCATCGGCATGGTCTACATCATGCTGCCCTTCATGATCCTGCCGCTGGTCGGCACCTTGCGTGCGATCGACCCGATGACCTTGCGCGCCGCAGCCCTTTGCGGCGCAAGCCCGCTTGCTGCCTTCCGCCGTATCCTGCTGCCGCTCTCGCTTCCCGGCATCGCCGCCGGCGGCCTGATGGTGTTCGTCATGTCGCTCGGCTATTTCGTCACGCCGGCGCTGCTCGGCGGCACGTCGAACATGATGCTCGCCGAAATGATCGCGCAGATGATCCAGTCGCTGCTCAACTGGGGTCTGGGGAGTGCTGCCGCCTTCATCCTGCTCGTCGTCACCATGGCGCTCTATGCGCTGCAGCTGCGCCTGGTCGGCTCAAAACGCGCGGCGGGAGGCGCCTGAGATGCTGCTCGATTATGATCGCCTCGGCTGGCTGAAGGTCGCGCTGCTTGGCTTCACCACCCTGGTCGCCGCCTTCCTGCTGCTGCCAGTGGTCTTCATCGTGCTGCTCTCCTTCGGCTCGTCGCGTTGGCTGGCCTTCCCGCCGCCCGGCTGGACGCTGAAATGGTATCAGGAGCTGTTTGCCGATCCGTCCTGGATCGAGGCCGCGTTGACCAGCGCCCGCATCGCCACGATGACGGCAATCCTCGCCGTCGCCATCGGCCTGGTCGCCTCGTTTGCGCTGGTCCGCGGCCAGTTCCGCGGCCGTGAGGTCCTGCGCGGGCTGCTGCTCACGCCGATGGTGCTGCCAGTCGTCGTCTTCGCCATCGCCATCTACGCCTTCTTCCTGCGGCTCGGCCTTGGCGGCACCACGATCGGCTTCGTCGTCGCGCACACCGTGCTGGCGCTGCCCTTCGCCATCATCCCGATCGCCACCGCGCTCGAAGGCTTCGACAAGTCGATCGAGGACGCGGCCATCGTCTGCGGCGCCAGCCCACTCCAGGCCAAGCTCCGCATCACCTTGCCCTCCATCCGCATCGGCATCTTCTCCGCCGCGATCTTTTCCTTCCTGGCCTCCTGGGACGAGGTGGTCGTGGCGATCTTCATGGCGAGCCCCACCTTGCAGACCTTGCCGGTCAAGATCTGGGGCAGCCTCCGCTCCGACCTCACCCCTGTCATCGCCGCCGCCTCCAGCCTGCTGGTCGCGCTCACGCTGGCCCTGATGATCGTCACGGCACTCTTGCGCCGAAAGCTCCAGACATGACTCAAGCCTTTCTCTCGATCCGCAAATTGCACAAGGCATTCGGTGCCTTCACCGCCGTTCATGATGTGACGCTGGATATTCCGAAGGGCGAGTTCCTGACCTTTCTCGGGCCGTCCGGCTCGGGCAAATCGACCACGCTCTACGCCATCGCCGGCTTCCAGGACCCAACCTCGGGCGACGTGCTGCTGCAGGACAAATCGCTGCTGTCGGTGCCCTCGCACAAGCGCAACATCGGCATGGTCTTCCAGCGCTACACGCTGTTCCCGCATCTGAGCGTTGCCGAAAACGTCGCCTTCCCGCTCCGCGTACGTCGCCGGCCCGAGGCCGAGGTCAAGCGCAAGGTCGCCGACATGCTTTCGCTGGTGCGGCTGGAAAACTTCGCCGAACGTCTGCCCGCCGCGCTTTCGGGCGGCCAGCAGCAGCGCGTCGCGCTTGCTCGCGCCTTGGCCTACGATCCGCCGATCCTGCTGATGGACGAGCCGCTGTCGGCCTTGGACAAGAAACTGCGCGAAGAGATCCAGGCCGAGATTCGCCGCATCCATCGCGAGACCGGCGTCACCATCCTCTACGTCACCCACGACCAGGAGGAAGCGCTGCATCTGTCGGACCGCATCGCGCTCTTTCGCGACGGCCGCATCGAGCAGATCGGCACGGGCGAGGACCTCTACCTCCGACCCGCCACCGATTTCGTCGCCGGCTTCATCGGCAACTCGAATTTCCTCGCCGCCGAGCACCTGGAAACGGTTGATGGCGCGGCGACGGTGCGCCTCGCTGACGGCTCGCTCGTCTCAGGCATCAATGCGAATGGCAGTTTCCAGCGGGGACAGAAGACCAGGCTGATGATCAGGCCCGAGGCGTTTCGGCTCGACCAGGGCTCGAACGGCGCCAAGCTTGCCGTCGAGATCGTCGACGTCGCCTTCTATGGCGAGCGCCGGCGAATTGTCGCGCGTACCGGCGCCGGACAGGAAATCGACATCCGGCCAACCTCCACCGCGCTCGCCGCGCAGGATGTCGCATCCTCTCATCGCCCGGTGTTTTTCGATCCGGGCGCGGCTTTCCTGTTTCCCGCCTGACGGCCGCCAGAGCAATTCCAGGAAAAGTGTGAGCGGTTAGGCTCGGCGACTTCGCCGTAGCCTTCGTCCGGAATTGCGCAAAAACAAAAGATAGAGCGTTTCGCCGTTTCCGTGAAACGGTGAAACGCTCTAGGCTACGAGATTGCCGCGACCAGCCTGTTCGGCATGATCGCCGAAATTGGCTTCGAGCCAGGCGATCGCGCTGGCGACATCTTCGATGGCGAAGCGCGCAGCCGTTTCGCCCTGCGGCTTCACGCGGATCGAAATTCCTCCGGCGGCATTGACCGTGTCGAAGCCGTTCTCGTCGGACGTATCGTCGCCGAGAAACACCGGGCGCCTGCCGGTGAACGGATCGAGCTGCATGAAGCGCCGGATCGCGGCGCCCTTGGCAGCTTCGAGCGGCATCAGCTCGACGCCGGCATTGCCGGCGATCACACGATAGCCCTTCGGCAGGCGTACAAGCGCAGCCTCGACCAGTTCCGTCGCTCGCGCCAGAAGCTGCGGCGCGGCTCTCGTATGGATTGCCAGCACCGGCCCCTTGCGCTCGACATAGACGGCCTTGCTTGCCAGCTCCAGTTCGATCTCGTCGGCAAGTGCCGCCATATCCGCCGGCGCATCGGCGGCCTCGATCGCGCCGGCCGGCGCCAGCCGGTGCTCCAGTCCGTAAAGACCCGCGATCCGCAACTTCAGCGGATCGAACAGATGGTCGACGGCGGCGATCGAGCGGCCGGTGATGAAGGCGAGCGCTCCGTCGAGACGCTGCTCGACCCTCTGCAGGAGAACGCGCAGCTCCTCGCTGACCGATACCGCGTCTGGATGCGCCGCGTGCTCCAGCAGGGTACCGTCGATGTCGAGGAAAAGCGCCCAGCGGCCTTCGGGAAGCGGCGGGGTGAGGTCTGCCTGAATGTTCATCTAAATCCAACTGCCTGTTTGCGTTCGAACATGGAAACGACATTGTCCCCGGCGGGACCATTCGCCCGGTCGTATGAGGCGGTCACCCGGTCCAGGTCGCCGCGCTTTCTCAGCCGCGCCGCGTCGAGCAGCATGCTGCCGGCCCAGCGATAGACATTGTTGTCGCGCACGATCTCGCGCATGCGGCGCATGCGCTCATGCTGCTCGTCCGACCCCATGGTCAGCGCCTGCAGCATCGCCTCGCTCATCATCGCCGCGTCGTAGGGATTGACGATCAGCGCCTCCAGGAGTTCGCGCGAAGCGCCGGCAAAAGTGCTGAGCAGCAGCACGCCCTGCTCATCGTCGCGCGACGCTACGAACTCCTTGGCGACGAGGTTCATGCCGTCATGCAGGCTGGTGACCATGCAGATGTCGGCCGCGCGATAGATTTCGTAGACCGAGGCCTGCGAATGATGTTCGGCCACCATGAGGACGGGCCGGTAGCTCTCGCTACCGTAGCGCTCGTTCAACTCCTCGGCATAGCGCAGGCATTCCTCGTACAGTTGCTTGTAGGCCGGCAGGGTGCCTCGGCTGGGCGCCGCGATCTGCAGGAACACGACCTTGCCCACCAGTTCCGGATGACGGATGAACAGCTCCTCCAGCGCGTGGAAGCGATCGAGGATACCTTTGGTGTAGTCGAGACGCTCGACGCCGACGCACAGCTTGGCGCCGGCTGGAATTTTGAACCGCCTGCGAACGCGCGCCCGGCACTCCTCGACGCTAGGCAGGGACTGCAGAAGCTCGACCGGCCATTCGATCGAGATCGGATAGGCATGCACCAGCGTCACCTGGCCGCCATAGGAAATGGCCGCGTCAGCTCGCTCGATCCGGCTTTCCATGAAGCGGTCGACGCTCTCGGTGAAGTTGTTTGCATGGAACTGGGTGTGGAAGCCTACAATCGAACTGCCCAGCAGGCCGTCGAGGATGCGCTCGCGCCACGGGCAGATGCTGAACACTTCCGAATTCGGCCACGGAATATGCCAGAAGGTGATGACGATCGCTTCGGGCAGCCGCTCGCGGATCATGCGCGGCAAGAGCGCGAAGTGATAGTCCTGGACCAGCACGATCGGCCGCTCGTTGCGCGCCTCGGCAACCACCGTCTCGGCAAACTTGCGGTTGACGGCCTCATAGGCCTCCCAGTCCGACTCGCGAAAGATCGGCCGCGTGAAGGCGATATGGCAAAGCGGCCACAGGCCCTCATTGGCGAAGCCTAGGTAATAGCCCTGATATTCCTCGTCACTCAGCCAGACCCGCCGCAACGTATAGGAAGGATGGCCGGGCGGCACCTGCACCCGGTCGTTCCTGTCGACCACTGTCCGATCGGCGGTGCCGCCGCCATAGGCGATCCAGGTGCCGGCGCAGGCGCGCGTGATCGGCTCCAGCGCCGAGACCAGTCCGCTCGCCGGCACCACCAATTCGACATCGCCGTCCTCGGTCTCGTTGTGGATATAGGGTTCGCGGTTGGAGACGACGATGACTTGAGCATCCGGCAGGTCCTCGGCAAGGATCTTGCGCAAGGTCTCGGGCGACCAGCTCACGAGCGCCGCGTCGACCGACTGGCCGTTCTTCTCGAACTCGCGCAGGACTTTTCGCGCCGCCTCGGACGCAACATCATCGCCCGGCGGAGGCGAGCCTCGCGCATGCTGGCGCCGATTCCGTGAAAATGTAACGAAGATCGCGAGAGCGGAAAGTCCGAGGCTTGCGAGAACAAGGACCAAAAACAGGTCGACGCCATATTGTGTCATTGAGATGCCAGGTTGCCTCCGGCTGTCCGCTCTTTTTTGTTTTCGTTGTTGCCGGCTGCGGACCGGGAGACCGGTTCAAGTTTGCAAACGCGCGAGGCGGATATCGGTTCCGACATTTTTCGATTGTTGAATGCGGAGTTGCAGCGCTTTGTTTACGTTCGAACGATGAGCGGCACCTGGCCCTCATGCCGGTCGGACAGAAAAGCGACGACGCGGTCGCCGACCCGCTGGAAGGTGAGATCGACCGCCTTGTCGCCGACACTGAGATGCCGCAGTGTCAGCGTGTCGATACCGATCGGCAGCCTTGGCCGCGTGACATGCAATTCGCCCTCCCAGCCGTCGATTTCCAGGCCGAGGCACGCCTGCATCAGCATGAAGGTGGAGCCTGCCGACCAGGCCTGCGGCAGGCAGGCGACGGGATAAGCGATGGGCGCCTCGCCCGGTGCGCGGGTGAAGCCGCAGAAAAGTTCCGGCAGCCGCATGTTGAAATGCACGGCCGACT
Source organism: Mesorhizobium sp. GbtcB19 (assembly GCF_019091085.1). Lineage (GTDB taxonomy): Bacteria > Pseudomonadota > Alphaproteobacteria > Rhizobiales > Rhizobiaceae > Mesorhizobium. The sequence continues at coordinate 836,233 of NZ_JAGXJY010000001.1, forward strand.
CGAAGGTGCCGCTCATCAGCCGCACCACGCTGTCGCGTTCGCCGTAACGCGCAAGGCCAACGCCGCAAAGTGCTGTGTCGTGCGGCCAGATCGAGCCGTTGTGATAGGACATCGGGTTGAAGAACACCGCGTCGTCGGCGAGCGTCCGCAGCCCCCAGCCGGAATGGAAGGAGGCAGACAGCAGCTGTTCGGCGACCAGCCTGGCGCGCTCGGGTTGCGGCAGCCCGACGAAGAGCAGGTGCCCGGCATTCGTTGTTCGCACCTTGCAGGGCTGGCCCTCGCCGTCGATGGCCAAAGCGTAGAAATTCAAGTCGTCCAGCCAGAAATCGCGTTCCACGGCGACCCGCATTTCCTCGGCGCGGTTTTCCCAGTGCTCGGCGTCCGCGAATTCGCCACGGCGGCGCGCCAGCGCCGCCAGGCCACGGAAGGCGGCGAAGACATAGCCCTGCACCTCGACCAGCGCGATCGGCCCCCTAGGGATGCGCCCATCGGCATGGAAGACGGAGTCGAAACTGTCCTTCCAGCCCTGATTGGCGAGGCCGGACTCGGCGGCGCGCTGGTAGGTGACGAAGCCGGTGGCGCGGCTTGCCTCCTCGGTCCATTCGACGGCGGCCCTGAGCGAAGGCCACAATTTGTCGATGAAGGCCATGTCGCCGGTGCGCTCGGCATAGGCCGCGGCGAGATGGATGTAGAGCGGCGTGGTGTCGACGCCGCCATAGTAACGGCCGAAGGGAAGCTCGCGCAGCGCCGCCATCTCGCCCTTGCGCGTCTCATGCATGATCTTGCCGGGTTGGGAATCGCTGAAAGGCGAGGTCTCCGTCGCCTGGTGCTCGGCGAGAAATGCCAGCACGCCGCGCGCAAGACCTGGGTTGAGCCAGAGCATCTGCAGGCTCGATATCACACCGTCGCGGCCGAACGCCGTCGAAAACCACGGGATGCCGGCATAGGGATAAGGCCCGGTCGAAAGCTCGGTGGTGAGCAGTGCGACATCGGCGCGGGCGCGCTCGACCCAATCGTTGAAGACGCGGCCCGAGCTGTGCACCGTGGCGCCATGCCTGCGCTTGGCGCGCATGCCGAAGCGCGCGCGCGCCGCCGCGGCGCGGAAACGGTCACGGTCGGGCGGATCGGTGACCTCGGGCCCAACTTCGACATAGAGCACCTTCTGGCTGCGCTTGGTCACCGCGATGAGGAAATCGGCGCGGTTGTCGCTCAACTGGTCGGGCGCCTGCGAGAATGAGATCGCGGAACGCCGCGGCAGGCCGTCGAGGCCATCATAGCCGAGCAGCACCGAGGTCTTGTCGGTCTTGGCGACATGCGTCGTGCCGCGCTTCACCCGCGTCGAGCCGCGCACCTCGAACATGTCGCGAAAGTCGGCGGAAAAATGCAGCGAGACGGTGATGGTCGAATGCTCGCGGCTGTAATTGGAAAGCGTGATCCGCTCGAACAGCCTGTCCTGCCACAGCAGCCTGACCCGCTCGATATGGATCGCGCCCTGCGGGATATCGCGGCCGCCGGCACTCTGGATCGGCAGGTTGGTGAGGTTGGACGTGAACAGCACATTGTCCTGGCTCAGCGAGGCGCCGAGCAGCGACATCTGCCTGCCGCCGATGGTCAGCCGGAATTCAGAGAGCACGCGCGTGTCGTCACGGAAGAACCCGTCGCCCGAACCCCTGATGTCGCCATAGGCGTCGGCGACGGCGAAGCAGTCGCCCTGCTTGAGGGCGAACAGCCGATGCGGTTCCCTTGGTGCCGTTGCGTCGAGTGAGGATAGGGCCACGGCGGGATCGAGCTTGCGCTCGTCGAGCTCCGTCATTCGTCACCTCTTCGTTTGCCCCGCCCTAGGCAGTCAAGGTCAGGAGGCCTTGGCCTCCGGCATGCCGGTCAGGCGCATATAGGCAGCGAGGTAGTCGCGCGCCATTCTTGCCGCCGAAAACCTTGTCTCGAAGACCGCCCTCACCTGTCGCCTGTCGAGATCGAGAAGCGCCGGCATCTTCGCGACCGCATCATCTACACTGTCCACGACGAAGCCGGTGACGCCATTGTCGACGATCTCCGGCAGGGCGCCGCTGTTCCAGGCGATCACCGGCGTGCCGCAGGCCATCGCCTCGATCGCGACAAGGCCGAAGGGCTCGGGCCAGTCGATGGGAAACAGAAGGCCCGCAGCATTGCCGAGAAATGCGGCCTTCTCGTCCTCGGTGATCTCGCCGACATAGTCGATCCGGTCGCCATCGATCAGCGCCTCGATGTTGTCGCGGAAATAGGCCCGGTCGTCGTCGCCGATCTTGGCCGCCAGCTTCAGCTTCAACCCGGACCGGCGCGCGATCTCGATGGCGCGGTCCGGCCGCTTGTCGCGCGACAGGCGGCCGAGGAAGGCGAGATACGGCTCCTCCGCCCGTGGTTCGTAGGTCGGGAGATAGGCGTCGAGCGGCAGCCCGTGGTGGATCGTGGCAAGCCAGTTCGCATCCGGCAAACCGCGCTTCTGGCTGTGCGAGATCGAGATCATGGGAAAGCGCGGGAAGCGTTTGTAGGCCGGCGCCAGGTCGACATAGTCGAGCCGGCCATGCGGCGTCGTCACCGTTTGCCCCGCGATCTGCTCGAAGAACGGAAAATGCAGGAAGTGGCTGAGATGGAAATGGATGACGTCGAACTCTTGGGCGCGCTCGCGCACATCGGCGAGCATCGCCAGATGCGCGGCGATCTCCGATTTCTTCGGCCGCGGGTCGAGGCGTATCGCCTGGTCGCGCCCAGGCACCAGCCTGGCCGACGTCTCGCTGTCGCCGCTGGCGAACAAAGTCACATCATGGCCGAGCTCGACCAGCGCTTCGGTGATGTAAAAGACGATCCGCTCCGTTCCGCCATAGAGTTTTGGTGGCACGGATTCATAGAGCGGCGCGACATGGGCGATGCGCATTAAGTCCCTCAGCGGTTGACGCGAAGCAAAATGCGTCAGCCGCGAGATCGTTCCTGCCCAATTGGTCGCGGGCTAAGCCGAGGGCTTCCTTCCGCGCCGCGCGAGAAGGTTCGCGACCAGCAAAAGCAGGATGGACAGGCCCATCATCAGAGTTGCCGCGGCGGTGATCGCGGGCGAGAGTTTTTCCCGCAAGCCGATGAACATTTCGAGCGGCATGGTGCGCTGGCCGGCGCTGGCCAGGAACTGCACGACGACCACCTCGTCGAAGGAGGTGACGAAGGCGAAGGCCGCCCCCGACAGCACGCCGGGCAGGATCAGCGGCAGCATGACGCGGAAGAACGACGTCAGCGGCCTGGCGCCCGAGATCGCCGCGGCGCGCATCAGGTTGCGGTCGAAGCCGGTGAGGCTGGCGCCCACAGTCACCACCACGAAGGGGCTGGCGAGAGCCGTGTGCGCCAGGATGATGCCGGCATAGGTGCTGGCCAGCCCGACGCGGGCGTAGAACAGATACGAGCCGACGGCGGTGATCACCACCGGCACGATCAGCGGCGACAAGAGCAGCGGCATGATGATGCGACGACCGGGGAATTTCTCGTCGGACAGCGCGATCGCCGTCAGCGTGCCGAGCGTCGTCGCGATCACCGTCGTGCCGAAGGCGACGATCAGGCTGTTGCCGATCGCCGACTGCCAGCGCTGGGTGCCCAGCACCACCTCGTACCAGCGCGTCGAAATCCCCTCCAGCGGGAAGATGAAGAAGGCGCCGCTGTTGAAGGAGAGCGGCACCGGGATGAGGATCGGCACCAGCAGGAACAGGATGACCAGCCCGCACCAGATCCACAGCAGCGTGATGCGGATGCGTTCGCTGGTTGTAGGGTAAGGGGACAACAGCATGGCTACACCAGCTTCAGGCGGTCGAGGCCGAGGACGCGGGCGAAGATGCCGAACAGCGCCAGCGTGAAGACGAGCAGGATGAAGGACAGCGCCGCCGCCATCTCCCAGTTCAGTTCGACATTGACGTAGTTGGCGATGAAATTGCTGATCAGCTGATCGCTCGCGCCGCCGATCAGCGCCGGGGTTATGTAATAGCCGAGGCACAGGATGAAAGTGAGCATGCAGCCGGCCATCACGCCCGGAAACACCTGCGGAATGTAGATGCGACGGAACGCCGTGAACGGCCGAGCTCCCAGCGAATAGGCGGCCTTCATCTGCGATGGCGGGATGGTGCGCATGACGCTGTAGATCGGCAGCAGCGTGAACGGCAGCTGGATATGCGTCATGGCGATGATCAGGCCGATGCGGCTGTACATCAGGTCGAGCCGGTCGCTGGCAATACCGATGAACAGCAGGAAGTCGTTGACCAGGCCGAACTTCTGCAACAGCACAGTCCAGGCGGCTGTGCGCACCAGGATGGAGGTCCAGAATGGCAAGAGCACGGCGACGATCAGGATGGCGGCCAGCCCCTTCGGCACGTTGGCGATCAGATAGGCGAGCGGAAAGGCGAGGATCAGCGTTGCCAGCGTCACCGACGCCGCGACGAAAAAGGTGCGCAGGAACACCTGGATGAAGATCGCCTGCTCCGGCGGCACCCGTTCGATGCCGCCATCGGCGTTCCAGCGCAGGTCGAGCGCGCTCAGCAGGTAAAAGGAAGTGAGGCTGTTTGTGCCGCTCCGGATCGCCGGCCAGGTCGTCGGCGCCGACCAGAACGGGACCGACTTCATGGCGTCGAGCGCGGCCTGGCCGTCGGCGCTTTCGAGCTTGCGCACCGTCTTCAGGAGTTGGCTGCGCGCACCGGGCAAACGGGCGTTGAGGCTCTTCGCCAGTTCATAAGCCGTGCCCTTGGCCTGGTTGTCCTTCAGGTCCGCCGCCAGCGCGGCGAACGCATCGTCGCCGGGCAGGCCCTGGTCGTTCCAGCCGGCCAGGGCCACGGTCGTCTTGGGCAAAGCATCCGCGATGGTCGGGTCATAGACCGCGCGCGACAAAAGCAGCACGATCGGAATGCCGAAGCTCAGCGCCAGAAGGACGAGCAGCGGCGCCGCCAGCAGCAGCGAACGCATCCGGTCGCCGAATTCGGCGCGCCGGAGCGCCGCCGACACGGATTTGAGATCCGCATCGGCGGCTGACCGGTCGCGGGCCAGCGTCGGCCGGTCGAGTTCGCTGGGCTGGAGCGCCGACATCAGATAATCCTACTGGGCAAGCCAGGCGTTGAAGCGCTTGACGAGGTCCTCGCCATAGTCGCCCCAGAACTCGGTGTCGGCGACGAGATAGGCGCCGGCGAGATGATCCGGAGCGTTGGGCAGTTTCGGCAGCGCGTCGGCCGCGACGAAGGACGCCGCGTCGGTGCGCACCGGCCCGTAGGTGATGAAGCTGGCGAGCTTGGCGTTGTTCTTAGGCTCGCTGATGTAAGCGAGATACTTGTAGGCGAGCTCGGGATTGCGCGCCCCCTTCGGGATGGCGATCATGTCGTATTCGAGGATCTGGTTGTTCCAGACGATCTTGAACGGCTTCTTGTCGGTGTCGATGGCGTTCTGGATGCGGCCGTTCCAGGCGGTCGTCATCACCACTTCCTTGGAGGCGAGAAGCTGCGCCGGCTGCGCGCCGGCATCCCACCAGACGATGTCCTTCTTGATCGTGTCGAGCTTCTTGAAGGCGCGGTCGACGCCTTCCGGCGTTGCCAGCACCTTGTAAACGTCGGCGGGTGCGACGCCATCGGCCATCAGCGCCCATTCGAGGTTCTGCGCCGGGAACTTGCGCATCGCGCGCTTGCCGGGGAATTTGGTCGTGTCGAACAGGTCGAGCACCGAGGTCGGCGCTTCCTTCAGCACAGTCGGGTCATAGGCGAGGATGTCGCCGTAAGCATCGAGCCCGACTCCGCAATCCAGCGCCGAGCCTTCGATGAATTTGTCGCGCGGACCGATCTTGGCATAGTCGAGCCGCTCGAGGATGCCGGCGTCGCAGCCCTGCAGCACGGTCGCGGTCTCGACCGTCACCAGGTCGATCGGCACGTTGCCGGTCTCGACCATGGCTTTGACCTTGCCGAGATCGCCGAGATATTCCTGTTCGAGGATCTTGGCGCCGCTTTCCTTGCTGAACGGCTCGAACCAGGCCTTGCGCTGCGCGTCCTGCCAGGCGCCGCCGCTCGCCATGATCGAGAGCTCCTCGGCGAAGGCGGTACCGGCGATCGTCATGCAGGCGGTGGCGGCCGCAAGCGCGAATAGGCGTGTTCTCAACTGTGTCATTTCATTTTCCCCTGTTTTGGAATGGCGCCGCCCGTTCCGGCATCGGCCGGAAAGGCGCGGCAATCGTTGGGCGCGCAGGAGACCGTCACGGTCTCGCCATTCGCCATCGTCGCTTCGGGGCCGACCTTGACGGTCAGCACCTGATCGTTGGCGAGCCTGGCCAGGAGGCGCAGGTGATCGCCGAGATAGATCCGCCCGTCGACGGTCGCCGGCAGCGCGTTGCCGCCATTGGCGGCAGCCGACAGGCTGAGCCGTTCGGGCCGGACGGCAACATGGCAGGCGCTGCCTTGCGTCACGCCAACCGCCAGCGCGGTGATCTCGCCGCCGCCATTCAGGCGGACGCGGCACTCTCCACCCGAGACGCGGTCGACCACGCCTTCCAGCGTGTTGTTCTCGCCGATGAAGCTGGCCACGAACGAGCTTTGCGGGGTGTTGTAGAGATCGTCGGGCGAGCCGAGCTGGGCGATGCCGCCCTGGTTGAAGACGGCGACGCGGTCCGACATCGTCAGTGCCTCGCTCTGGTCATGCGTGACATAGACGATGGTGACGCCGAGCATCGTGTGGATCTGCTTGATCTCGAGCTGCATGTGCTCGCGCAATTTCTTGTCGAGCGCGCCGAGCGGCTCGTCCATCAGCACCAGGCTCGGCTGGAACACCAGCGCGCGAGCCAATGCCACGCGCTGCTGCTGGCCGCCGGAAAGCTGCGTCGGCCGGCGATCGCCGAATTGCTTCAGCCGCACCATGTCGAGTGCCCGGCCGACGCGCGCCGCGATATCGGCCTTGCTCACCTGACGGACGGAAAGCGGGAAGCCGACATTCTCCTCGACCGTCATATGCGGGAACAGCGCATAATTCTGGAACACCATGCCGATGTTGCGCTGATAGGGCGGCAGGCGGTCGACCGGCTGCCCTTCCAGCGTGATCGTGCCATGCGTCGGCCGCTCGAAGCCGGCCAGCATGTTGAGCGTCGTCGTCTTGCCGGAGCCGGACGGCCCGAGCAGCGTCAGGAATTCGCCGCGCGCGACGGAGAGGTTCATCCGCGTCACCGCGAAAGTGCGGCCGTCATAGGACTTCTCGACATCGGCGAACTCGACGAATCCCTGGCCGGCGCTCGCCTGCGCTGGACGCGCGGTCGAGGCGCCGCCTGCCGCCGCAAGGGCCCGGCTGGCGCTCATCGCGTGGAATCCCGGCTGCCAGTTAGCGATTCGTCATGCGGCTTGCGATCCATGCCTCGTCCTCCCGGTACCGGCCCGTGGAAACAGCGCGCCGTCCGACTTGTATGGTCATACAATCAAGCTGAAATCGACCATAAATGCGGACAACTTTGCCCATCAAGCCGAAAATTGCAGGATTGTGTGATAATTTTTGTCGAATTGAATGTCGGACAAGCTCTATTGTACGGATCGTTGTCTTATGCTAGATGCCCGACAAGTGAGACGTCAGCCGCAGTTCGAATCCCCTATGCTCGAAGATCTTCGCCTCACCGAGGATGAAAGCCCGGTCTATCGCCGTCTTGCCGACGCGATCGCCGAACGCATCGCCGCGGGCACGCTCGCCGTCGGCGACCGGCTGCCGCCGCAGCGCGAGATCGCGCGCGCTTTGGGCATCAACGTCACGACCGTGACGCGGGCGCTGTCCACCCTGCAGGAGCAAGGCCTGCTCGAGGCGCGTCCCGGGCGCGGCACGACGGTTGCCGCCCGCGACATAGTCGAGCGGCCGGGTTTCGTGTCGGCGCCGAGCGACCAGAGCGGCATCATCGACCTCTCGGTCAACCGGCCGCCCACGTCAGCCTATCTCGACGCGGTCGCGGCGCTAATGCCGCGCCTTTCCAAGGATCGCCACTACGCTTCGCTGCAGGACTACCATCCGCCGGAAGGACCGCTTTGGGGTCGTGTGGCGGTGGCCGATTGGTTCAAAGCCGTCGCCGGCGACGGCGACCCGGGCCGCGTCGTGCTCGCAGCCGGCGCCCAGCATGGCCTCGACTGCGTTCTGGGCGCCGTCACCCGGCAAGGCGAGGTGATACTTGCCGACGAGGTGACCTATCAGGGCATCAACGCGCTGTGCCGGGTTCATGGTCTCGACTTGCGCGGCGTCGCCATGGATCGCGGCGGCATGCGTCCGGACGCCTTCGAGGCCGCTTGCGCGCAGCTCCGGCCGCGTGCCGTATTCCTGGTGCCGACACTGCACAATCCGACGACGATCACACTGAGCGCGGAGCGCCGGCGCGAATTGGCGGCGGTCGCCCGCCGCCACAACGTGCTGATCATCGAGGACGACGTCTACCGTCCATTGGCCGATGACCCGCCGCCCTCCTTCGCCAGCCTGGAACCGGAGCTGACGATCCATCTCGGCGCGCTGTCGAAATGCCTGGCGCCCGGCCTGCGCCTCGGCTTCGTCATCGCCCCGCGCCCGATCGCCGGCCAGGTTGCCGCCGCCCTGCGCATCAATTGCTGGAGCATCAGCCCCTTGACGGCGCTGATCGGCGCCAGGCTGATCGAGGAAGGTGCGGCCGCTCGCATCATCGACATCCAGAAACAGGAACTGCGCCAGCGCCAGGCGATCCTCGCCGAAATCCTTGGCCGCTTCGACGTCCAGAGCCACCCGACCTCGACCCATGCCTGGCTACGCCTGCCGGAACCGTGGCGCGGCGCCGGCTTTGCCCGCACCTGCCTGGAGCGCGGCGTCGCCGTGCTGCCGGGTGACGCCTTCGCCGTCGGCCGCGAACCGGTGCAGCACGGCGTGCGCATCAATGTCGGCGCGGCGCGCTCGCAAGAGGATTTGCGCTCGGCGCTGACCACCATGGCCGAGCTGCTCGCCGCCGGTCACCTGCAATTGCCCGGTTTCGTCTGAGACGATGACCTCCGCAGCCGCGCCGAAATCGGTCGAGATCGCCATCGTCGGCGCCGGCGTCGTCGGCCTGGCGACAGCCTTGCGCCTGGCCGGCGAGGGCCGCGAGGTCCTGCTCATCGACCCGAACGAGCCGGGCTCGGGCGCTTCGTTCGGCAATGCCGGCACGATCGCCGAATATGCCTACATGCCGGTCGGCAATCCCGGCGTGCTGCGCGCGCTGCCGAAGCTGCTGCTCGATCCCGACAGCCCATTTTCGCTGCGTTGGGCAGCGCTTTTCCAGCTCGCCCCATGGCTGGTCCGCTTCGTTCGGCAGTCGCTGCCTAAGGCCACTCGCGCCAATGCGCTGGCGCTGGCCGGTCTACTTTCCGAAGCCCTGCCGGCCTGGGGCGAAATGGTACAGGAGGCCGGGCTTCAGGATCTGATGCGCCGCAATGGCTGCCTCTATGTCTATCGCCGCGACGGCGATTTCGCCGCCTCCGCGGGCGGCCGGGCCTTGCGGGCCGAACTCGGCGTCCATCAGCAGGTGCTGAGCGCCGATCAGGTGGCCGCGCTGGAGCCGCGGCTTGCGGCGTTCGAGACCAAAGGCCTCTATTTCCCGGATTCGATCAATGTCAGCGATCCCGGGGCGGTCATGGCGCGGCTGGCCGCCGCCGCTGCCGCGCGAGGCGCTCAATTCATGCGTGCGAGCGTCACCGGTCTCGCAACGCGTGCCGGCGGCGTGCGGCTGAGCGGCCCGGGGCTCGCCGTCACGGCGCAAAAGGTGGTACTTGCGGCGGGCGCGCGCTCCCGGCCGCTCGCTGCCCAGGCCGGCGACCGGATCCCGCTCGACACCGAACGTGGCTACCATCTCGAGTTCCAGACTTCAGCGCCCTTGCTCAACCGACCGGTCTGCCCGGTCGATCTCGGTTTCTACATGACGCCGATGGACGGCCGGCTGCGGGTCGCCGGCACCGTCGAGTTGGGCGGCCTGAAAGCGCCGCCCAATCCGCGCCGGCTGGCGCTGCTCGATCGCGGCGTGCGGCAGTTCTTCCCCGATCTCGACAAGCCATCATCGCAATGGCTGGGCTTCCGGCCGTCGCTGCCGGACTCGCGCCCGGTGATCGGGCCATCGACGAAATCGCCTGATGTGATCTACGCCTTCGGCCACGGCCATCTGGGGCTGACGCTCGCCCCGGTGACAGCCCGCTGGGTCGCCCGCTTCATCGCCGGCCAAGGCGTGCCGTCAGCCGTCGATTTTGCCGCGGCGCGTTTCGGCTGAGCCACCGCGCCAGGCGGTTGGATATTTCCTATACGTCGAAACCGTGTGCCCTTACTGGAGCTGGACCCAGGCCTCTGGCTGGCTGCTCACCATCAATATAATTAAATCAACTTGATTTTCTAAAGTGGTATTATACACTTGCTGTGACTGGTAAGTACCTCATGATCCTCAAGAAAGCCATCTCCGGCACAAATCTCGAGCAGGCGAAATCGCACAACCGGCGTGTGGTGATCGAAACGATCCGCACCAACGGCGCACTGTCGCGCGCGGCGATCGCCAGGCTGACGGCGCTGTCGTCGCAGACCATCTCCAACATTGTCGAGGAATTGGAAGAGGCCGGGCTGCTGCGCCCGGAAGCGACGCTGAAGGGCGCGCGCGGCCAGCCGGCCGTCCCCTACTCCATCAACCCGGATGGCGGCTATTCGATCGGCCTGCAGCTCGACCATCAGCTCGCCGTCGGCGTCGTCACCGATCTCTCCGGCACGATGCGCGCCCGCGTCGAGCGGAATGTCGACCGACCGACGCCCGCCGAAGCGATGCCGCTGCTTGCCGCGATCTCGAGCGACCTGATCGCCACCTCCCGCCTCGACCGGACAAAGTTGCTCGGCATCGGCATGGCGATGCCCGGCCCTTTCGGCGTCGAGGGCATGACCTCGGTCGGCCCGACCGCCCTGCCCGGCTGGCATGACTTTCCGGTGGCGGAAGAGCTGGAACGGCTGACCGGCATCGCCGTGATCGTCGAGAACGACGCCACCGCGGCCGCAATAGGCGAGCGGCTCTATGGCGTCGCCCGCAAGCTCGACAGCTTCGTCTATCTGTTCATCGGAACCGGCCTCGGCGCCGGTCTCTTCCTCGACGGCCATCTCTACAAGGGCAGCCGCCACAATGCCGGCGAGATCGGCCACATCATCGTCAAGCCGGGCGGCCTGCCCTGCGGCTGCGGCAAGCGCGGCTGCCTGGAACGCTACGTCTCGCTGCGCGCGGCCTATGACAGGCTTGACCTGCCGGATCCCGATCACGCCTCGCCCGACCTGCTGGAAGAGCTGTTAGCCAATGGCGACAGTCGTTTCGAGGCCTGGCTCGCCGAGGCGGTCGAACCGCTGCGCCAGGCAATCGACGTCGTGGAAATGGCGCTCGATCCCGAGACCGTCGTGCTCGGTGGCTTCATGCCGCTGCCGGTGATCGAGGCTTTGGCCGGCCGGCTCGAGCCGCTGCATCTCTCGGTCAGTTCGGCCAGCGCCCGCGCCACGCCGCGCGTCGTGGTCGGCGCCGCGGGCAAGGACACGTCCGTGCTCGGCGCGGCGGCCCTGCCGATCTTTTCGGAAACCAATCCGCAATTCGACGTGCTGCAGAAGCCTGTGGGCTGAATTCCTATGGCGGTTCGGCCGATCGTAAAATTCCCCGATCCCCTGCTGAGGGTTGTCGCGCACCCCGTGGAGTTGTTCGACAGCGATCTGCGCAACCTGGCCGGCGATCTCATCGACACCATGCACGCGGCGCCCGGGATCGGCATAACGGGCCCGCATATCGGCATCCTGAAACGCCTGGTCGTGATCCAGTTGCCGCCCGCCGCAAAGCCTTTGATCTATGTAAATCCATCGATCATCCAGAGCTCGTCCGAAATGATCCGGCATACCGAAGGCAGCGTTTCGATGCCCGGTGTCACGGAAGAGATCGAACGGCATGCCAGCGTTCGGGTTCATTACCAGGATCTCGAGGGCAAAGAGCATTTCGAGGACGCCGACGGGCTGCTGGCGGTGTGCCACCAGCACGAGATCGATCAGCTCGGCGGGATCTTCTGGATAAACAGGCTGTCGCGCCTGAAGCGTGACCGCCTGATCAAGCGCTACAACAAATTACAACGCTAAATTGGCGAGGCTACGCCAAACCGTAAAGCACCGGCATCAGTCCAGCGAGCGCGCTGAAACGCGACCACAACTTCCGCTCGGGCGCGGTCCAGCCGGTTTCGGCCAGCGCCGAAAGCCGCGGGAAGATCAGCCGGTCGAAGACGGCGCGATCGGTCATCGGCTCCGACCAGATGCAGCATTGCACGCCGAGAAAATGCTTCCTCTGCGCCTCGCTCCATCCTTCCACCGGGTCGAAACCGTAGAGCTTTTCCGGCGACGACCAGCCGGCCCAGGCCGCGCCCGGCTCCGACCATTCCGGGCTGTTCGCCATGTCGAGGTAATAGACCTGTCCCGGATTGACGACCATGTCGTAGCCTTCGCCGGCGAGTGCCGCCGAGACTTCCACACTGCGCCAGCCATTGAGGTAACACTTCGTCTTGTCGATGACATTGCCATGGGCTGCCTCCTGCCAGCCGCCGGTGACACAGCCGCGCGAGGCAAGGAAGGCCTGGACGCGCTTGAGGAACTCGGCCTGCAGCACGGCCGCGCCCGAGCCTTCGATCTCGTCGGCGCCATGCGTGTTGGTGACGACATCGAGCCGCTTCGCATGCGACTGCGCGGCGGCCTCGCCGGCAATCTCACCGAGCCGTTTCAACGCCTGCGGCGAACCCGACCAGGCGCCGGGCGGCACCTCGTCGGCGCCGATATGGATGGTCTTGAACGGGAACAACTCGATCAGCTCGTCGAAGATCGTCTCCAGCACGCGAAAAGTTTCCTCGCGCGCCGGGTTGAGGCAATTGTTGGGAAAGCCCTGCACCGAAAAATACTCGCCATGCTCGCCGGGATCGCGCAGCTCCGGCAATGCCTTGAGCATGGCGTAGCAGTGGCCCGGCACGTCGATCTCCGGCACCACCTCGATGCCAAGCCTGCCGGCCAGCGCGACGATATGGCGAACCGCAGCTTTGCTGTAATAGCCGCCGGTCTTTTGCGCGCCCGAGCCAAGCAGCGACGGGACGGCCAGGCCGTGGCCGCGCCATGCGCCGAGGCGGGTCAGTTGCGGATAGGCCGATATCTCGACCCGCCAGGCCTCGTCGTCCGACAGATGCCAATGGAAGCGATTGAGCTTGTTCCAGGCCAGTATCCTGAGGAACTTTTCGACCTCGGCCGACGCATAGAATTGCCGTGCGACATCGAGATGGCAGCCGCGCCAGTCGAGCGACGGCTCGTCGCGGATTTCACCGCTTGCCGGGAACGTGAACGTCGCCGGATGTTGTCTCGCGCCGCGCAGGATCTGGCCGAGCGTGATCAGGCCGTAGAGGAACCCCGCGCGCGTCGTCGCCGCGACGCTTGCCGCATCCGAGCCGAACGTGATCACGTTGGCTTCCGGGCCAAGCCCGTCCTGCAGCGCCATCCTGACCGGAAACCCGCCTTCGGCCGCCGGGCGCACGATGCCTTCGACCGCAAACAGGCTGGCGGTGAGTTCGGCGAAGGCCGAGGCGGCGGCGCTGGCCGCTTCGCCTTCCGGCTGCGGGTCGAGCCCCGCCGGCGCCGAGACGGCACCAGCGACTTCTACATGGCGCGGCCAGGGAATGACCGAGACGGCAACCGGCGCCACGGCGGGCACTGGATAGGGTTCCGCGCCGCGCTTCAGCGGCGCGTTGTCTCCGACCGCTCGCGTCGGCTCCACCACGATGCGCCGCGTGCTGCCGTCGGCGAAAGCGAGATAGGCGCCGGTGGCGCCGTCGGTCCAGTGGCGCAGCGGGTAGCTCAGGCCGCGCGCCGTCAGCGTCCATGTGGCGCCCGGCTCGAGCGCAAAGCCCTCCCGCGGCAAGAACTCGGCATGATTGGAGAGCCGCACCGCAAGCGTGCCGCCTTCGATGGTGGCCGCCGGATCGATCCGGTCCGGTCCGCTGATGCAAAGCCGGAAGCCGCGCAAAGCCTGGCGGGAGGCATTGGTGAGCCGTAGCTCATAGGCCAGTGGTTGGCCCTCTTTGGCCGGCGTCCAAAAGCTTTCGAGCCGCAAGGCAAGTATCTCGGTCATTTCAGTCTCTTCGAAAGGTAAGCGTGAAAAAGGTCAGTCGGCGGATTTCAGCAGTCCGGCATAGATGCCGGGTTCCGAGTTGGGGATCTGCGTCGCGCCGACGGTGCGTTCGTAGAATTCGGATGGGCCGACATCGCCGATGATGGCGTAGGCGTAGCCCATCACCTTGAGATCGAGCAGCGAGGCAAGCAGCAGCGCGTGGCCGACGCCCTGCCCGCGCGCCGCTTCGTCGACCCCGGTCGGACCGAAGAAGCCGCGCGCGATCGATTCATGGCAGGCGAAGCCGATCAGCTTTTTGTCCTTGGTAGCGAGAAAACAGGTCGGCGGCTGGCGCATCATCGAAACAGCGGTCTCGCCCGCCCAGCCGGCGGAAAACTTGCGCCGCACCCAGCCGGTGACGAGCTCATATTCCGGCGCCAGCGCGCGGCGGATGATGACGCCGGCCTTCGCCATGCGCGCGTCGAGCGCCGCATCGGGTCCGAGCAAGGAAAGATTGACGAGATAATCCATTCAACAATCCAAATCAGGAAGGCATGCCGAGCGCGCGAACGAAGTGATCCGGCCCGACCTGCTCGATCACCGACGAGGCCGGTCGCGACAATCGCCTCACCTCCTCGGCATGGCCGAGGAAGCGCGCGCTGTCGCCCGGCACGAAGGGGCGGTTGGGGTCAGGCACGGCCGAGAGCAGGAGCTGCGTGTAGAGATGGCGCGGGTCGCCGATCACCGCATTGGTCGAACCCCACTCGACCATCTGCCCGGCGAACATGACGATGATTTCTTCCGCGACATGGGCGGCGGTGGCGATGTCATGCGTGATGTAGAGCAGCGCCAAATTCTTCTCGCGCTTGATGCGGGCGAGCAGGTCGAGGATGCCGAGCCGGATCGAGACGTCGAGCATCGAGGTCGGCTCATCGGCGACCAGCACCTCAGGCTGCACGGCAATCGCTCTCGCGATGTAGACGCGCTGGCGCTGTCCGCCCGACAGCACATGCGGGAATTTCTGCGCCGTGATGTCGGGATCAAGCCCAACGCCGCCCAGCAGCTCGGCCACGCCCTTGGCCACCGCCGCCTAGCCTTTGGCGTGCCCATGCAGCGAAAGCGGCCGCGCCAGATGATGATGCACCGTGAATACCGGGTTGAGCGAGGCGAACGGATCCTGGAACACCATTTGCACCGCGCGACGGTAGGTCCGCTCCTCTTCGCCGGTGCCGGCCTGCGTGGCATCGCGCCCGCGAAACAGAAGCTTGCCCGCCGTCGGGTGATCCATGCGCGCGATGATACGCGCGCATGTCGTCTTGCCGCAGCCGGATTCACCGACCAGCGCCAGCGCCCCGCCCGGCCGCAGCGACAGCGAAATGCCGCGCAGCGCCTGCACGAGGCCGAAGCTGCGCTCGATCGCTTCGAGCCTGATCAGCGGCTCGGCGAGCGCCGCGGCGGAAAGCGAAGATGGCAGCGCGTTCATACGGCCTCGCGCGTCCGCGCCGGCAGTTGCGGGATCGAAGCCCACAGCTTGCGCGTATAATCGTGTTTCGGCGCGTGACTCACCTGCCTGACGTCGCCGACCTCCACCAGTTCTCCCTTCAGCATCACGCCGATGCGGTTGCAGAGTTGCGACATCAGATGCAGGTCGTGGGTGATGAACAGCACCGAGAAGCCGAGGCTGCGCTGCAGGTCGATCACCTGCTCCAGTATCTCGCGCTGCACCACCACATCGAGCGCCGTCGTCGGCTCGTCCATGATGATCAGCTCCGGCTCCAAAGCCAGGCAGATGGCAATGACGATGCGCTGGCGCATGCCGCCGCTGAACTGATGCGGATAGTCGCGCAGACGGTTGGTCGCGATGCCGACCAGCTTGAACATCGCCTCGGCCCGGGCTCGCGACTGCTCGCGGGAAAAGCCGTTGTGCCGGCGCAGCACGTCGTGGAACTGGTCCTCGACCCGCATCAGCGGGTTGAGCGAGTTCATCGCGCTCTGGAACACCATGCCGATGCGGCGCCAGCGCACCTTCTGCAGCGCTCCCTCGGTCAGCTTCAAAAGGTCCTGGCCGTCGAGCAGGATCTCGCCGCCCGCCACCCAGGCCGGCGCCTTGGCGAGCCGGGTGATGGCAAAGGCGATCGTGCTCTTGCCGCAGCCGGATTCGCCGGCGAGTCCGAACAACTCGCCACGGCCGATGTCGAAGGACACGTTCTTCACGGCGCGGAAAGCGCCCTTCTCGGTGAGGTAGTCGACGCTGAGGTCGCGGACTTGCAGCAGGGGTCCGCTCACGCTGCCGCCTCCAGCTCGCGCCGGCGCAGCCGCGTCAGCCTGAGCCAGCGCGACAGCGCCGGGCCGGACCGCAGTTGCGGGTTGGCGATCTCGTCGAAGGTGAAGTTGAGCAGCGCCAGCCCAAGCCCAACCAGCGCGATCCCCATCGCCGGCGCGCCGATGTCCCACCAGGCGCCGACGATGATCGCCGACGAGTTCTGAGCGTTGTAGAGCATGGTGCCCCAGGTGACGTTGAGCGGATCGCCGAAGCCGAGATATTCGAGCGTCGTCTGCGCCACGATGGCGTAGATGATCGAGCCGACGATGTTGATGCCGATCAGCGGCACCAGGTTGGGCAGGATCTCGACGAAGATTATGCGCCACGAAGGCTCGCCCACCATGCGCGCGGCGGTGATGAACTCGCGGTTGCGCAGGGCCATGGTCTGCGCCCGCGTCATGCGCGCGCCCCATGGCCAGGAGGTCAGCGCGATGATGGTCATGGTCGCCAATGGCCCGACCGTGCCGGCGAGGAGCGCAGGCAGGACCAGCA
>NZ_JAGXJY010000010.1 GCF_019091085.1 Mesorhizobium sp. GbtcB19
CGCAAACTTCCTCGGCTTCGTCAAGCTCGCTGCCATCATGCTCTGGCTCAAATAATTAAATTGTCACTACAGCCTAGTGCTCGTCATAGCGGCGCTAGAGCGCCGTCGAACCCATGCGTGCTGTATACTAGCCCGCATCATAGACTTTCCGCTGAGTTTCAACGCGTTGCTGGTTATCGGCATGCAGACCGCCGTCCAAGGCCACCAAGTCGAGAGGATATTCGTGCATGAAGATCATGAATTTCGGTAAGTTATATGCTTCAGCAACCGCAGCGTTGATAGCGCTCACCATGGCGCGCTTGGCATCGATGTTGACGCCTTGTGGTACGTGCATCATCAAAACAGGTCTGGCCGGCTCGGAATCGAGGCGCCCATCTTGACTGACGCTCTCCAGCGGCCATTCGCGAATAAAAATCCGGACATCGTCAGGGAAAGGATAGGCCTGGTGGAGCGCGTCATACATCGCTTTGACAAGCTTCTTCTTTTCGGTGATCCGGATGCCCTGAGGAACGTCCAGGTAGGTAACAGGCATGTTTGCTCTCCTATCTACGGGTCCAAGCCGGACCACTCAGGGCAGATCCTGCCGGCGCTGCGCCAGTTCGTCGCTAAGCCGCGTCAGCTTTCTCGTCCTCAGGCAGTTCCAGCCTGGACGTCAGCGAACCCTTCACGTGTTGCGGTCCTTTTTCGACTTCGCCTATGCGGCGGCCGGCTGTGCCGCCACGAGCATCGCAAACTGGAGCTCAACCGCCTTGACAGCGCTGCCACGCCAGCTCTCCGCCATCGACGCCGACGTGGGATCTGGGAAAATGTCCTGCTCCCCCTTCGCCACGCCATCGAAGATGCCTTGCGCAACGGATGCCGGCGAGGCCTTAGGCACTTCGAGGTCGCGTGACATTTCGGTATCGACGGGGCCGGTCAGGACTGCATGCACGCGCACGCCCCGCTGAGCCAGGAGAGCACGCAGAGATTGTGTTAGGGAAAATGCAGCCGCCTTCGAGATCGAGTAGGCAGGAATGACCGGCAGGGCAGCAAGGGCCGCCACCGACAGCACATTGACGATGGCACCGCGGGAGCGCGTGAGCAGTGGCAAAAAAGCCAGGGCCATGCTGTGCGTGCCAAAGAGATTGACTGCAAGATGTTGTTCAAGCACCGCAGGATCGCTCAGGTCGTCATAAAACGCCACGCCGGCATTGTTGATGAGAATATCGAGGGATTCGATGCTCTCGACAGCGCGCTGAATCTGCTGACGGTTTGTCACATCCAAGGTCACGGCCGTAACGCGGCTGTCTGAATGGACCAGAGGCTGACGCGTACCAGCGTACACTCGTTTGGCGCCTTGCCTTAAGGCTTCCTGGACCAGGGCCTGGCCGATGCCGCGATTGCCGCCGGTTACCATCACGCTTTTGTTCTCGAGGGTCATTTCATTCGCTCCGTTATTGTCTGAAGCTAAGACGAATGAGGCCGCAAAAAAGAGTCACTGACGATCGGCTCGGAAGGTGGCGTGTGCGCGATAGAGCCCTCAGCCCGCCCGCTGAGACTGTTCAGCATCGCCGACATCCAAAGCCTGGAGACACGCGCATCCGTCAATTGGATCTTGGCGAGTTTCGCGCCGGTGCCCTCATGGCGCATCTGGTCGATAGTCAGTTACCATTTCGAATGGGGGAAGCGCTGTTATGGCGTAAACGTCACGGAGGTATGTCCGGATCTTTCGGCATGGATCCGAACCAGCCTCCCTGCGCTAATCTGCTTCACTCCGCGGCAGTCTCAACACGGTCCACAGACGGGTTCGCGTAGCGCAGTCGGCAAGACCCCGCTGTTGCAAGGCATGCCCGCGAGGTCGCCCTTGTGGCGGGTTTCGCGCATCAATGGCACATGGCGAGCTGGACGCGGCGTGATTGGGATACACGCCAAGCGGTTTGCCACAACCATATGTCTGCGAAGATACTCTTGCCGGATGCAGCGGCCTGCTCAGCGAAGACTTCACTGACGTCGCCATTGCCGAGGTCGTCACCCCGTCTGCCCTGAACCGTCCTTCCGGTCGCGAACAGAGGGCGTTCACCATCAAAGCGGTGACTCCTTTTCGGCGCCTGGATCGTCCTAACCATAGCCAGACAGAGGAGAAGAATTATGAGCCTCAAAGGTAAGAATATTGTCGTCACCGGCGGAAGCCGTGGCCTTGGCTTGGGATTGGTCGAGGCGCTTGTGGGTTGCGGGGCCAGGGTCACGGTAGTTGCGCGCGGCGCCGATGCGCTCGAGGCGGTCCGGACCCGACTGGGTGTTTCCACGATCGCCGCCGATGTTACGGACGAGACGGCAGCCCACAGCATCCTCACCGAGGTGCGGCCCGACATACTGGTGCTAAACGCCGGCATGCCGCCGCCAATGCGTCGGTTCGACCAAGTGAGTTGGGCGGATTTCACCGCAACCTGGGAGCACGACGTCAAGGCCGGACTGTACTGGCTGCAGGCGGCGCTTAATGTGCCGCTCAAGCCTGGGAGTCGCGTTCTGGTGATGTCGAGTGGTGCCGGCGTGAGCGGATCGCCGATGTCAGGTGGATACGGCGGTGCCAAACGCATGTTGTGGTTCATGGCCCAATACGCCAACAGTGTCTCGGAGCAGAAGCACCTCGGGATTCACTTCCAGGCCATTGTGCCGCTGCAGATTGTCGGTGGTACCGGTGTCGGCGACGCCGGCGCCAACGCCTATGCGCACGCAATGGGTGTTACGACCGAACAGTTCCTGGCCCGCTTCGGAGCGCCAATGCCGCCGAGGGAATTCGGGGAAAAGGTTGTCGAAGTGCTGGACGACCCGAGATATTCCGGGGAGCTTGCCTTCGGACTCAAGGGGGGTGCGGGAGTGACAATCCTCGAGGGAGCCGCTGCTTGAGCACGGAACGATCCCCGCCGAATAGCTACCGCCGGGCGGAGCTTGTCACGCTGGTCGGCGAGTTGCGGTCCGAACTCCACCGCTATTGCGCGCGTCTCATGGGATCCGTCATCGACGGTGAAGATGTCGTGCAGGATACGCTCGTCCGGGCTTTCGCGGCGTTGCAGGACTTGGAGGAGATGCCGCCGCTTCGACCCTGGCTATTCCGGATCGCCCACAACCGCGCCCTCGACCTGCTACGCGGCCGTGCGGTGCGCACGGCCGAACCACTCGAAGCCGCCTCGGGTGTCGCCGATTCGACCCACCCTGACCCTGTGGAGGTGCTGATGCGCCAGGAAGCGGTCAAGACCGCCGTATCGCGCTTTGTGGAGCTACCCATCCCTCAACGGAGCGTCGTTATCCTGAAGGATGTGCTGGACGGGTCCCTGACGGAGATTGCTGCCCTGCTCGACATTACGGTCGATGCTGTTAAGGGGCATCTGGCGCGGGGTCGCGCGCGACTTCGGGAGATCAATGCGCAAGCCGGCCCGCCGACGAATTCGCGGCCGCCGTCCGCTGCAGTGGCACGCTACGTCGCGCTCTTCAATCAGCGAAACTGGGAGGCTTTGCGCGCGCTGCTCGCAGACGACGTCAAGCTCAATCAAGCGACGCATCCAATCCGCGTTGGAGCGGCCGACGTTAGCATGTTCTTCACCATCTACGCTCGGAGCGAAACAGTTCACTTGGCTCCGGCCTGGTTGGAGGGCCGTGAAGTCATCGCAGTATTCGAGAATGGGCCAGCGGCAAAGCCCAGCCACTTCATGTGGTTGGAGTGGCGAGACGGGCGCATCACGTTTATTCGGGACTATCGCTACGTCAGCTATGTCGCGGAGAGCGCGGAACTTGTGCTCGCATGAGCATCCTTCAGCCCCGCCCTTTCGGGCCGAGCAGTCTGGCCTGCTGCTGGTTTTTCGGACACGCAGTTGAGCCAGCGTAGCTTGTTCCTCGAACTCGACCGGCTGAGATAGCCCAGTGTCGAGTGCCTTCGCCGAGGGGTTGTATAAGCGCTCGCCATAATCGAGCACGTCCGCCCCTGGCGTCATCCCTTGTCCTGCAGACCTCGCGGGCCGTGCGCTCGGTCTTGAGCGACGAGAAGAAGCTCTCCATCGCAGCATTGTCCCAGACGTTGCCCGACCGACGGCGTCGAGCGTCACTTCGACGGGTTTGATATCGTCCAGGCCGAAGACAAGGGACGAACTGGCGGCAAGCGGCTTTTGTGCCGATCACATCAATGCTCTCCGAGGTCTTGGACGCAGCCGACAGGCGCGGCGAGACCGTTCTGGTCAACGGCCATGGTGAGCCGTTCTCCGCCAAGTCGCTGACTGGAATGATGGCGCATTGGTGCAAGCTTGCCGATCTTCCGAAGGGCCTGACCCTGCATGGTTTGAGGAAGTCGCTCGGTGTTTATCTGGCGGAGGCCGAGGCCTCGACCAGGCAGCTCATGGACGTGCTGGAGCACGACGATATCGATCATGCCGAGCTCTATTCGCGCGAGGCGTCCCAGGTTCGGCTGGCAGTCCAGGGGATGGATCGAGTCGTGTGCCTCGTGACGCGCAAGCCGATGCTTGGCGAACCTCGTGGCGAACCACCCTATAAAGCATTGATAAATAACGATAATGGTGGGCCCGGAGGGACTCGAACCCCCAACCAAGCGGTTATGAGCCGCCGGCTCTAACCATTGAGCTACAGGCCCCACGCGGGCTGGCTTAGTGTTTTTCGCCCGTCCGCACAAGACTTTCGAAAGCGCTGGCGCCAAACGTCAAAATCAGCCCATATTCGCGCCGTAGAGCGGCCTGCGCCCATATGGCGCGAAACAAGGTCCGGGCTTGCGCCGAACTGCCGTATCGACGCCATTGCGGGTCGAGGCGGATGTTGCGCCAAACGGGCCGGACCGCAGACCTCGAGGAGTTTTCATGACCAGACATCTTTTGCCCATCGCGCTCGCTGCCGCGGTCGCGTTCCCGGCGCTGGCAAGCGCCGCCGACACACAGCCGCCGCCCCGCATCATCGTATCGGGCGAAGGCGAAGCGACGGTGGCGCCTGACATGGCGATCCTCTCGCTCAGCGTCATGCGCGAGGCAAAGAGCGCGCGCGAGGCGCTCGATGCCAACAACGACGCCATGGCGGCGGTGATTGCGGCGATGAAATCCGCCGGCATTGCCGACCGCGACCTGCAGACCGCCGGCATCCAGATCAACCCGCGCTACAACTACACCAACAAGGCCGACGGCAGCCAGGAAGCCGAGCTCGTCGCCTATCAGGTGACCAACACGCTGTCGGTGCGCGTGCGCGACGTCGACAAGACCGGCGAGATCCTCGACAAGGCGGTGTCGCTCGGCGTCAACCAGGGCGGCGGCATCGCCTTCACCAATGACGATCCGAAGGCGACGATCACCGAGGCGCGCAAGAAGGCCGTCGCCGATGCGATGGCGAAGGCCAAGACGCTGGCCGAAGCGGCTGGCGTCAGCCTCGGCAAGGTGCTCGAGATCACCGATCAGAACATTGCGCCGGTGCCGATGCCGATGGCCGCCAAGTCCTTCGATGCCGCCCGCTCGGCCGTGCCGGTGCAGGCTGGCGAGAATTCCTACAATGTCCAGGTCACGGTTACCTTCGAGCTGAAGTGACATCCGGCCCGCATCGCGGGCATGCCGTCAACAAAAAAGCCCCGGGGGATCGATCCACCGGGGCTTTTTTCGAGCCGCGCCTCACCTAGAGGGGCTCCGCTAGCCAGGATTGATCCTCGCAGAGGATCATATCCACAGGCGATCCTCGCGAGGATCGTCCTTTCTGCTCACACGCCTCAGCGGTAGATGATCGGGCAGCCGCGTTCGTTGGCGAACACCACCACCACGCGGTCGCCATACTGGCGGCCAACCACCTTCACCGTGCGGCGGCTGATGTCGACGATGCGGGCGCGATGCAGACCCATGCGCTCGGCCTTGTCGAGCGCGCGATCCGGCGAGCAGCCGCGCCAATCGCGGTCACGGCGCCAGTCGCGGCGGTTATAGTTGTCGTCATCGCCGGTGTAGACGCCGAAACGCGGGTCGTGCTTGTTGCCGAAACCGAGATAGAGGCTGTCCGCGTGCGCCGGGATGACCGCGCCGAGCGTGCCGAGCCCGATAAGGGCCGAAAGTGCCGCCGTCTTGATCGTGTTGAACATCGTCTCTCTCCTTGTTGTGGGCGTTTGCCCTTCGAACCAATGATTGGAAAATGCCTTTTTGTGTCTGAACTTTCCGCGAACCGGCCATTCATGTCCGGTTCATATAAGCGCGAACCCGCCAGGGTTCGTCGCTCGTCGTCAAAAACGCTAACCCCATCAAGGGTCAAAACGCGAACCCGCAGGGTTCGTCGTTCCTCATCAAAAACGCGCCCTCTCAGGGCTCGTCATCCAATATATAATCAAAATAGTCGTCCGGCTCGGCCAGGTCGGTTTCCTTGGCCTTCACCCGGCCCTGGATCGAAATGCCGGCTTCGTGCACGGTCTCGGCGCTTCCCGAAACAAGCCGGTGCCACCAGTAAAGATCCTGGCCCTCGGCGATCAGCCGGTACGCGCAGGTTTTTGGCAGCCAGGTGATGGTGCGCACATTCTGCGGCGTCAGCCCGACGCAATCGGGCACGCGCGCAAGCCTGTTCTCATAGTCCGAGCAGCGGCATTTGTCGGCATCGAACAACCGGCAACCGACGCTGGTCCAGTAGATCTCGCCCGTATCCTCGTCCTCGAGCTTCGAGAGGCAGCATTTGCCGCAGCCGTCGCAGAGCGATTCCCACTCGGCCGGGGTCATCGTCTCAAGCGTCTTGGTTTTCCAGAACGGTGCGGTCATTTGGGTGGATTTGGCCCTCCGCGGCCCTCCGGTCAAGCGCTGCTGTCACAGTGACCCGGTATCAACATTAGAAAAACACGAAATTGCCTTCAAAAGGCCGGCCAGGCATCCTTGGTTGGCGCCAATGCCTTGTAACGGAACCAATTGCGGTTGATGAAAGTTTGGGCAGGGATGGGACCCCACTAGGAGAAAATTGACATGAAACGCCAACCACGGATTCTGGCGGGCACGGCAATCGGCCTGCTTATGGCATCCGCGCCGTTGGGCGCGTACCCGCTGCAGGGGGGTGTCGCTTCCGGCAGTCTGCACGGCGCACCGCTCGTCCTGGCGCAGGCCGCCTGCGCCGAAGGCCAGTCGGCCGAGGAATGCGCCCAACAGGGTGGCGGCCAGCAGGGGGAAGCCGAACAGCCGCGCAAAAAGAAGCAGCAGCAAAGCGAATCGGCGCCGGCTGCCGAGCAGGCCGCGCCTGCCGAAACCGAGCAACAGCCGCGCAAAAAGCGGCATGAGCAGCAGCAGATGGACAATGCCCAGTCCGGAGAAGCTCCGGCCGAGCAGCAGTTCAAGCCGCGCAAGAAACGCGAACAGCAACAGCAGATCGAGGCCGCGCCCGCCGACCAGGGCGGCCAGCCCGCAACCGACGAACAGCCGATCAAGCCGCGCAAGAAGCGCGAGCAACAGCAGCAGACCGAAATGGCTCCCGCCGATCAGGGTGGCGCGCCCGCGACCGAGGAACTGCAGCCACGCAAGAAGAAGCGCAACCAGCAGCAGATCGAAACGCCGGCCGAACAGCCTGCGCAACAGGTCGCGCCGGCCGCTGGTGACCAGCAACAGAGCGACCAGCAGCAGGGCAACCAGGGCCGCAAGAAGCGCAAGCACGATCAGCAGCAGAGCGAACCCGCCGGCCAGGCCGGCGAGCAGGTCTCGCCGGCCGACCAGGCCGCCCCCGCCAACGACAATCAGCAAGGCGGCAACCAGTTCAAGAAGAAGCACAAGCAGAACCAGCAGGGCGAGACCGCTCCGGCCGAGCAGACGCAGACCAACGAGCCGACCAAAAAGCTGGCGCCCGCAGGCGAACCCGTGCCGCAGGCCGAGCCGTTGCAGAACGGCGAGCAGCCGGTCCAGGGCGAGCAGACCCAGGACAAGAAGAAACGCGGCAAGAAGCCGGTGGGCGAGCAGCCTGCCGCCGGCCAGCAGCCGGCGACGGGCGAGCAGCCGGCAACAGGCACTCAGCAGCCAACCACGGGTGAGCAAACCCAGGGTGGGAAGCAGTTCGGCAAGAAGAAGCCCGTGACCGAAGAACCCACGACTGGCGAGCAGCCGGCGACAGGCCAACAGCCTGCTACAGGTGAACAGCCCGCCAATGGCGGCAACGCCGCGCAAGGCGAAACGCCCGCGAACCCTAACGAGGCGCCCCTCCTCGACAGCCAGAAGGATACCTTCCGCAAGCACCGGGGTGGCCAAAATGGCGGCGGTCAAAATGCCGGCGGCCAGAACGACAATGGCCAGGCCGGTACTGGCCAGGCCGGCAATAAAGCCGGCCAACAGGAGGGCCAGCAGGTGCAGAAGCCGGCTCCGGTCGATCAGGGTCCGCCGCCCACCGATGACAAGTCGGCGCAGCAGGCGATCAAACCTGAGAAGATCGTCCCGGTGGACCAGGAGAAGGGCAAGCGGATCGAGCTTACGCCCGACCAGGTTGTCCGCGAGCGCCGCCGGCCGCAGGGCACGGACGTCGTCAAGCAGTTCGGCGACCGCGTCATCCTCCAGTTCAACAACCAGACCTTCGTCGAAAGCAACGAGGCGCCTCGCATCACCCGCGGCGCCAGGGACGTCTACTACGAGGATCTGTCGGGCGGCCGCACCCGCGAGACGGTCGAACGCGGCAACGGCGTGCGCGTCGTCACCATCCGCAACCGCTATGGCGATGTCATCCAGCGCTCGCGCATCATGCCGGACGGCCGGGAATATATCCTCAGCTACGTCGACGAGCGGCAGTACCAGGACGACGAGGATTGGCGCGATCCAGGCGACGACCTGCCGCCGATGCGGCTCACCATCCCGCGCCGGGACTACATCCTCGATTCCGAGGATGTCGAAAGCGACGACGACTACTACACCTTCCTCGAGCAGCCGCCGGTGGAAAGGGTGCAGCGTCTCTATTCGATCGACGAGGTGAAGCGCTCGGCCCGCGTGCGCGACATCGCCCGGCGCATCGATCTCGACACGCTGAACTTCGACTTCGGCTCGGCCACGATCTCGGACACCGAAGTGCAGAAGCTCGATGGCGTCGCCAGCGCCATGGAAAAGCTGCTCAAGAAGAACCCGGCGGAGACCTTCCTGATCGAAGGCCACACCGACGCCGTCGGCACGCCGGAGGCAAATCTTGCCCTCTCGGACCGCCGCGCCGAAGCGGTTGCCGAGGCGCTCACCAACGCCTTTGGCATCCCGGCCGAGAACCTCACCACGCAGGGTTATGGCGAGCAATATCTCAAGGTGAACACGCCCGGTCCGAACCGTGAGAACCGGCGTGTCGCCATCCGCCGCATCACCTCGCTTGTGGCGCCGGTGGCGAACAACAGCGACCAGCAATGAGCGTTTGATTTCAAGATCCTGTCCGGATCTTCACAATCAGAGCGTAAGATCAAGGCCCGTCCGTCCGGACGGGCCTTTTTCCTTGCCGGCTCAAGAAGAATTGTCCGGTCGATTAGAGCTAACTCATTGAATTGCCGCATTGCGACACCCAAATTCTGTGCAGGGCGTTCCCTGCCCTGTCCCGACTCCAGCGGGACACACTGAGCCCCGCCGGTCCCCCTCTCCGGCGGGGTTTTTTGTCTTGAAAACCGGGCCTATCTGGCCGAAATACCGTTTACCTCAACTTGACCGGAACCCTTCATGAAGCGTCTCGAACTTGCCATCGAATCCGTTATCCTGGCCTCGCGCTGGCTGCTCGTCGTCTTCTATCTCGGGCTCGGCCTGGCGCTGGCGATCTATGCGCTCTCTTTCGGCAAGAAGCTCTACGAGTTCGTCATGACCGCCTTCACGCTCGGTGACATGGATACGATCCTGAAGATGCTCGGCCTGATCGACGCTGCGCTCGTCGCTTCGCTGGTGGTGATGGTGATTATCTCGGGCTACGAGAATTTCGTCAGCCGCTTCGACGAGCAGGACGGCGAGGTCCATTGGCTGGGCACGATCGATGTCGGCTCGCTGAAGGTCAAGGTCGCCTCGACCATCGTCGCCATCTCCTCCATCCACCTTTTGCAGGTGTTCCTGAATTCCGTGTCCTATACCACCGACCAGCTGATGTGGCTGACCATCATTCATCTCGCCTTCGTCGTCTCGGCGCTGATGCTGGCCTATATCGACCGGGTCATGGCGTTGGCCAAGGGCAAGAAGGCTGAAGGATGACACCTTTGAAAGAGACTCAAGATAGGTTGCGCCTCGAACAACTTCGCAAAGCGATCGATGAGGGTGACCGGTCGGGTGACCCGCAACCGTTCGATATCGAATCTTTTATCGAAATGAAGAAACGACCGCGTGATCTCGGTCAGTAGATGTTTTTGATGTTGGTTTCGGTCCTGGCAAACACCTCGTCCGGCACGAAAAAGTCACCGGCCAGCGGCCCGGCTGCGCCCGGCGCATAGACCGAAAAGTCGGCGACGCCTTCGGCGCGCAGCACTTCCTCATCGATGTAGAAGTTGCCGGTCGCCTCGCGCGAGGGGCGCATGAAGATCGCATGCGCGGCATCGGCCATGATGTCGGGCGAGCGGCTCATCGCGGCCACCGTCGGGCCGCCGAGAAGATTGCGCACCGCGGCGGTATCGATGGTCGAGATCGGCCACAGTGAATTGACGGCGATGCCGTCCTTGGCGAACTCAGCGCTCATGCCCAGCGTGCACATCGACATGCCGAACTTCGCCATCGTGTAGGCGACGTGGTTCTTGAACCACTTGGCCTTCATGTCGAGCGGCGGCGCCAGATTGAGGATGTGCGGGTTCTTCGCCGACTTCAGGTGTGGAATGCACATTTTGGAGACCAGGAAGGTGCCGCGCGTGTTGATCTGATGCATCAGGTCGTAGCGCTTCATGTCGGTCTCCAGCGTGCCGGTGAGCTGGATGGCGCTGGCATTGTTGACGCAGATGTCGATGCCGCCGAATTTTTCGACCGTCTTTGCCACCGCGTCGGCGACCTGCGCTTCGTCGCGGATGTCGCAAAGCACCGGCAGCGCCTTTCCGCCGGCCTGCTCGATCTCCTCGGCCGCGGAGTAGATCGTGCCCGGCAGCTTCGGATGCGGCTCGGCGGTCTTGGCCGCGATAGTCACATTGGCGCCGTCGCGCGCCGCGCGCAGCGCGATGGCGAGGCCAATGCCGCGCGATCCGCCCGAGATGAACAGCGTCTTTCCGTTGAGCGACATCTTTTGCCTCCCTCTGCAACAGGCAGGCAACTTGCGCGGCGGGCAGCCATGGCGCAAGAGCGGAAAACAGCCCAGGTGGTTACGTTGCGTAGCGTAGGAAACCTTGGTGACACCGGCCGGGGTCACTTGAGATTCAGGTCAGGCCGAGTCGAGAATGATGGCTTCCGAGAACCGGAGCGGAGCGTACTTGAAGTACGTGAGCACCGGAAGCGCAGGAAGCCGTCGTTTGCAGGCCGGCCTCACCTGAATATCAAGTGACCCCTAAACCAGCACCAGCCCCTGCCGCATCGCAATCGCGATCGCATCGGTGCGATTGGCGGCGCCGAGCTTGATCAGGATGGCGGCGACATGGAACTTCGCCGTGTGCACCGAAATGTTGAGCCGTCTGGCGATCACCTTGTTCGGCGCGCCTTCGGCCAGCAGCGCCAGCACCTCGGCCTCGCGCGGCGACAAGGCCGGACGCGTCTGATTGTCGTCCGGCACATCCTCTTCGGCGAGCCCGTCATGGAAATCGCCATGCGCGACCTCTGGCGATCCCGACCTGCTTATCTGATAGCCAGAGGCGGCCAACCGCGCCGCGGCGGCGATCAACAGGCTATCCGCCGACGGCGGCAGCACGGCAAGCACGTTGCCGGGCAGCCGCTCGTGCCCGGTGCGACGGGAAAGCAGCACAACGGGCGTCGTCGAGCCGACGGCTCGGCTTTCCAAAGCCATATCGTCGGTTACCGCGACGTCCGCCGCCTGGCCTGGGCTGGTTCCGGCCAGTGTCGGCACCAGATCGTCACTGGCGGCGAGCGCATCGGCAAGCTGCTCGGCGCGCTGGGCATCGCCAAGCGCCACCAGCACCGTCAGGTGGGCTGCCAGTGCTGGTCGTGCGATCACTTGTGCTGCGCTGCTTGCCATCAGCCCTCTCAGCTCAGCGGCTTTTCGCCGATGGTGATCGAAACGTCGCGCGCGGCGCCGCCGCTCGAAACACCGAGCGTCACCGTGGTGCCGGCGCTGTCCGGCCCGAGCTTGCGGATCAGCTCGCGCGGGCCATGCACGGCCTCGCCGTTCCAGGCGACGATGATGTCGCCGACATGCAGCCCGGCTGCCTTGGCCGGACCATTGTCGTCGAGGCTCATCACCATGGCGCCCTTCGTCTCGCCATTGCGGATCGGATGCAGTCCGGCGCCGAGATAGCCGCGCGCGACATGGCCCTTTTCGCGCAGCGTCGCCACCGCGCGCTCGATCGTCTCATAGGGCATGACCAGCGCGCGCCGGCGCGGCCCGAACAAGAGCATGCCGATCAGGCCGCCCTTGGCGTCGAGCACCGGGCCGCCCTCGAAGCGGCCGCCTGTGTTGATGGCGAGGTTGATGCGCCGGTCGATCGTGCCGCCGCGCATCGAGCGCCAGGCCGGCCCGACTTCGCCGACCGTGCCGAACACGGCGAGCGCGGCGCCGTCGCTGTTGCCGGCGGCGATCGCCAGATTGCCGGGGCGCACGGCACCGGCCTGAGCGAGTTGCGGCAGGCTGGCGGCAGCGGAAGCCGGCTTCAGCAGGGCAACACCGGTCGACGGATCGCGGCCGACGAGTTCTGCCTTGACGGTTTCGCCTGAAGCCAGCGTCAGCTCGATCTCCTCGCCCGCCTCGACCGCTTCCTCGGCGGTGACGAAGTAGCCGTCGCGCCAGTGGAAGGCGCTCGCGGTGCGGTGATGGTGCGTGGCGAAACTCGCCAGCGCCGGCGCGGCCGCCGCCGCGACATCGGCAACGGCGTCGGAAAAGGCACTGAGGTTGAAGTCGCTCATAGAAATATCTCCTGGGTTCGGTGACCCAGATATCGCTCCGTAGCGGCGTCGGGGGTACTCGCCTGACGGCTAGTCACCGGCCGGACTGGCCACATGGTCAGGTCGCGGCTGCCGAGCTTGCTCCGCACATATAGTCATCATTCCGCAAGATCACACGGGAACACGCCGATGGCCTTCGCAGCCGAAAAACTTCCATCCGACGACATCTTGCTCGATGCCTATTCGGCATCCGTTGCCGATGCCGTCGACCGCATCGGCCCGGCCGTCTGCCGCATCGAGCGCATCGGCGCCGGCGGCCACGGCTCCGGCTTCGTCATCGCGCAGGATGGGTTGGTCGTCACCAACTTCCATGTCGTCGGCGATGCGCGCGCCGTGCGCGTCACCATGCCGGATGGCGCTTCACGCGAAGGCCGGGTGCTGGGCCGCGACCCGGATACCGACATCGCGCTGGTGCGCGCCGACGGCAATTTTGCCGACGTCGCGCCGCTCGGCGATTCCAAGCGGCTGCGCCGCGGCCAGATCGCGATCGCGATCGGCAATCCGCTCGGTTTCGAATGGACCGTCACCGCCGGCGTGGTCTCCGCGCTCGGCCGCTCGATGCGCGCCTCGACCGGCCGTCTGATCGACGACGTGATCCAGACCGATGCCGCGCTCAATCCCGGCAATTCCGGCGGTCCGCTGGTGTCGTCGGCGGGCGAGGTGATCGGCGTCAACACCGCCATGATCCATGGCGCGCAGGGCATCGCCTTCGCGGTCGCTTCCAACACCGCCAATTTCGTCATCTCCGAAATCATCCGCTTCGGCCGCGTGCGCCGCGCCTTCATCGGCGTCTCCGCAGACACGACCAACCTGCCGCGCCGCGCGGCACTCCTGTCGCAGGTCACCACGAGCACGGCGGTGCGCCTGCGCAGCGTCGAGAAGAACGGCCCCGCCGCCAAGGCCGGACTGAAGGAAGGCGACATCATCGCGGCAATAGACGGCCGGCCGGTCACCGGCGTCGACGACCTGGTGCGCATCCTCGATGCCGAGCGCATCGGTCGCGAAACGCTCTGCACGGTGGTGCGCCGCACCGGCGTCAGCCAGGTGGCGGTGGTACCGGTGGCGCGGACAAACTGAAACCCGCTAGTCTAGGTTCCGGCAGCGCCATCGGCATACTGCGCCAGAAACTCTTCGCTGGGTGGGATCGGCTTGATGACGTCGATCAGCACTCCATTCGGATCCCTGGTGATGAAATGGCGCTGGCCGAAAGGCTCGTCACGCAGCGTGCGCAGGATCGGCAGGCCGGCGGTGACGACGCGCTCGTAGACGGCGTCGGGATCACGAACCTCGAAATTGATCAGCAGGCCGGACGTGCGTCCGCGCCCCTCTTGCGGGATCGTCTCATGGTCGCCCTGGACGATGCCGAGATTGACGCGCCGGTCCTCGCTGGAGCGCAAATGGACATACCAGTCGCTTGCAAACAGCGGCTCGAAGCGGAAGTGCTCGACATAAAAATCCGCCGTGCCGGCGACGTCACCGGTCATCAGCACCGGATAATAGCTGGTCGTCTTCATCTTTCCTTCTCCTCTCGTCCAACATACAGTCTGTATGTAAATTCAATAACATACAGGCTGCATGTATGCAACAAGACTCTGGACGCCGATCCAACCGCGACCGCACCGAGGCAACGCGCGCCGATCTGATCCGTGCGGCGCGAAAGCTATTTACGGAAAAATCCTATGCCGAGACCGGCACGCCGGAGATCGTCGCCGCGGCCGGCGTCACGCGCGGCGCGCTCTATCATCACTTCGCCGACAAGCAGGCGCTGTTCGCCGCGGTCGTGGAACAGGAGGCGGCTTCAGTGGCGGCCGAGATCGACCATGCCTCGCCGCCGTCGCTATCCGCGCGTGACGCCTTGATCGCCGGCTCGGATGCCTATCTGGCGGCGATGCGCGCGCCTGGCCGCACACGCCTGCTGCTGCTTGACGGCCCGGCCGTGCTCGGCCGCGCCGCCATGGACGCAATCGACAACCGCCACGGTAACCGCTCGCTGCGCGAAGGCCTGGTCGCGGCCATGCGGGAAAAATCGATGATGAGGCTTCCGATCGAAGAGCTGACTGCGCTACTGGCGGCCGCCTTCGACAGGGCAGCTTTGGCCATCGAAGCCGGCGCGCCAGATGAAAACTTCCGGATGGCTTTGACCGCGCTGATCGACGGCCTATCTCTAGCTTGAGAACGAAAAACTCACGCTTGCCGGTTGAGATTGTCCGGCTCTTCCTCCAGCACCTTGTTCGGCTCGAACTCGTTAAAACAACCGAGCTCGCGCTTGAACTGATCGATGAGCCACGCGGCGACCGGTTTCGGGCTGCGATCGTTGCGGTGCATGGCAAACAAGGGTCCCCTGACCTCCTTGTACGGTTCGAGATCGAGCTCGACCAGCCGACCGCTCGCCAAGTCGTCGGCAATCAGCCAGCGCGGCAAGCCGCCCCAGCCCAGCCCCTCGCGCATCAGTATGTGCTTTGTGCGTATGTCGGTCAGTCGCCAAGTGCGGTAGGCGAAGACGCCGTAGTCGCGTCCGCGCGTGCGTTCCGACTGGTCGGTGACAACCAGCTGGGTGTATTCGCGCACATCCTCGATCGGCACCGGCTTGGGTAGCAGCGCGAGCGGATGATCGGGCGCGGCCGCCGGCACCATCGACATGAAGCCGATGCGCACGAGATGCACGTCGACCTCGCCGAGCAGACCGCCGATGCCGAGATCCGCCTGTCCGTTGACGACGAGGTCCGGTACCAGGCCGAGCGACCCGATATGCAATCGCAGCGTGACGGTTGGGAATTGCGCCTCGAACGCCTTGAGCACCCGGACCAGAACCGAGGAAGGCAGCGCAGGGTCGACCGCCAGCGCGACCTCGGCCTCCAGGCCCTGGCCGTGGCTGTCGACCCGCGAGCGCAGACGCTGCAGCGCGCCCAGCATGCGCCGCGCGTCCTCCAGCATCGCCCGGCCGATCTCGGTCAGTTGCGGCTCGCGCGTGCCGCCGCGCTCGAACAGTTTCAGGCCGAGTTGCTCCTCCAGATTGGCGATGGTGTAGCTGATGACGGATTGCGCCCGGTTGAGCTTGCGGCCGGCGGCAGAGAAACTGCCGGTTTCGGCAACGGTGACAAAGACCTGAAGCTGGTCGAGGGTAGGATTGGGTTGCATTATCATATCCAATTTGTAGATGGATTGTATATATAATATACCAGTTTTCCAAATGAGTCAGGCACTCCATATACGGCGCAACAACAATTCCCAACCGCTGGAGAGCCTAAAATGTCCATCCTTCTCGTTACGTCGAGCCCGCGCGGCGCTGCTTCGCACTCGACCCGCATTGCCAACGACCTCGCCCTGAAGCTGCTTGCTGCCGATCCCTCGAACACGCTTGTCGTGCGCGACCTGGTCGCCAACCCGCTGCCGCATATCGATGCCGACTATTCGACCGGGATCTTTACGCCTGCCGAATCCCGCACCGCCCGCCAGGCGGAAGTTGTTGGCGTCTCCGACGCCGTGCTTGATGAACTGTTCGCCGCCGACACAGTCATCCTCGCCACCGGCTTCATCAATTTCGGCATCTCCTCGACGCTGAAATCGTGGGTCGATCACGTTGTCCGCTCCGGCAAGACCTTTGCCTATGGCGAGAACGGCCCGAAGGGCTTCCTCACCGGCAAGAAGGTCTATGTGGTGCTCGCTTCCGGCGGCATCTATTCTGAAGGCCCCGCCGTGCAGATGGACCACGCCATCCCCTATTTGCGCACCGCGCTCGGCTTCGTGGGCATGACCGATGTCGACGTCATCCGCGTCGAAGGCGTTGCCAGAGGTGGTGACGCGGTCAACGCCGCGCTCGCCAAGGCGGCCGCCAAGGTCGAGGCGATTGTTGCCGCAAACGCCAATCAGGTCGCTGCCGCGGCCTGATCGCTGACGCCGGAAATGAAAGAGGCAAGGCGCCCGCCAGCGCCTGCCTCTTTTTGCATTTGGCCCCCTGCATCTCGACTTGGGGCGATCGGTCGCCCTACAGCGGCGGCAGCACCACGGCCGGATGGCGGTCCTCGCGCAGGATCAGCCCAAGGCTGTAATCCAGCGCCAGCTTCATCGCGCCGAGCGCGGTTCCGACATCTTCCAGCGTGCTGACCGCGACCGGCGTCGGCCAGGCCAGTTCGCCGGCGACCCGCTCGACCTCGGCCGTCATCAGCGCATTCCGCCCGACGCCGCCGCCGAGCACGATCAGCCCGGGATCGAACATACCGATGCAGCCGGCGGCAAGCCGGCCGATATCGGCGGCATGGCGCGAGACCGCCTCGGCGGCCGGGCGCGATCCGGCCAGCGCCAGGGCGAACAATTCCTTGGCCGAGCCCGGCGGGTCCCCCTCTTCCGCCGGCCAGGACTGCTGGCTGCGCTCGACAAGCGCGCGCGAGCCGAGATAGTGCTCCAGCCCCTCGCGATAAGGCACTTCGCTGGCTGACCATGGAAAGGGCATGCGACCGACTTCGCCGGCAGCGCCGCCGGCGCCGCGATAAAGCCGCCCTTCATTGATCAGGCCCAGGCCGACGCGCACGCCGACCTGCAGGAAGGCAAAGGTCTGGTGACCCTGCGCGGCGCCGAAATG
Organism: Mesorhizobium sp. GbtcB19; assembly: GCF_019091085.1. Lineage (GTDB taxonomy): Bacteria > Pseudomonadota > Alphaproteobacteria > Rhizobiales > Rhizobiaceae > Mesorhizobium. The sequence continues at coordinate 17,563 of NZ_JAGXJY010000010.1, forward strand.
CATTTCGCCGATGGCCGCGCAGTTGACGTTGTTCTCCAGGATGATCGGCACGTCGATCTTGCGGCGAAGGGTGTGAAGCACCGCATCCGGACCGCTCCCCTGGCCATTGCCGAGGCGGCTATGCGAGACGATGCGCGGTACCGCGACCGCGATGCTGCGAAGGATCCGGAAAGTCTTGCCGACCTTTGCCGGGATCGATTTGGCTACCGAGAGAACGACCGCGCCGATCTCATCGGTAGCCGCTCCGTCCGGGATGCTCTCTTCCACCGTAGCCAGGGGCTGCGCATCCATCGAATAGGCGACGGCGCGCACCTGGGCGGCGCCGACATCGATGCCGATCACGTAGCCGGCGCCAGGGCCGATGCCATAGATGGTCGCGGTGCGCCCGATGGCGCCGCGTTCCGTCCCGCGTGACGCGACGAGGCTGAGCGCGCTGAGCTCGGAAACCGCGGCCGACATGGTCGGCTTGGAGAGTTCCAGCATCGAGCCGAGCTTCGGCCGCGTCACCGGCCCCTGCGAGGCTAGCAGCCGCAGCACGGCGCGCGCGCTTTCCGTCAGGCTGGGGATTTCGGATGGAGCCATCTGCGACGTTCGTTCCGCCTCTAATCCCTCTCGGCACGCGGCCAGCTGCGCCGGATCGCATATCACGAATCAACCGCGACCATTGCCATTGTGATGCGTTTCGGCGGATTGCGCGAATTCACCGGACGGCCAGAAGACTTAAAGCTCCGTCGGCGACCAAGGCTTCAGCTTGGTGTCGGTCTGCCGGTAGCGGAAGGTGATGTCGGTCAGGCCGGCCGCGTCCTGCATGTCCGCGACGATCATCTGCAGCGCGATGATCTCAAGGATGCCGTCCGCGATCGCATTGCCCAGCGCCGGGATGACGATCAGGGCGAGCTTTTCCGTGGCGGCGATGTCGGTCCTTCGCGTGATCAGCGCCGAGGGACAGCCGAAGCCGGCGACATCCTGCGCGATCTTGGTCTCGCGATTCTCGCCGAAGGCGATCAGGCCGGTGGCCGCGTCCTGCGCTTCCATCGGGCCATGCAGATAGTTCAGCGTGTCCCAGCCGGAGGCGGGAACCCGGACCGCCTCGCGTATCAGCATCGCTGCCTCCCCGGCATTGGCGAAACCGATACCGGCACCCACGATGTCGATGGAGGCGCGACCGGCCAGAAGCCTTGCCGACCGACCGGCGCTCTGCCAGCCGTTTGCCAGCAGGCTATCGACGGCCACCGGCAGTTGAGCCCAGTCGAAGGAGCCGCCGGCGATCTTGTCGATCAGCATGCCGAGCGCGAGCAGCGTTCCCGTATAGCCGGTGGAACTGGCGCCATTGTCGGCGCCCGATTCCATGGCGATCACCGCGCCGGTGATGTCCGCTAGCGGATTGTCGGCGCCACGGCAGATGGCAAGTCGCGGATAGGCTCTCGCCTCCAGCATCACATCGGCGATTTCACGGCTCTGGCCGGAGGCTGATAGCGCGACAAAGGCGTCCGCCGCCGCATCTGTCCGGCCGTAAAGCTCGGTCGGCACAAAGGCGAAACCCCGCCTGCCGAACTGGCGCAGATAGATGGCGCCGGCGAGCGCCGCCTGGTAGCTGGCGCCGATGCCGGCAAATCCGATCGTGCCGCCGGCAAAGCCCGACAGATCGAGCGCATCGAGCGCCCGCGCCACGGCCTGCCTTCCCAATTCCAGGCTTTCAGCCTGGCGTGAGACCGCAGGGCGGTAACCGATACGCTTCATTGCAATACTCCTCGATACGCCCTCAGCCGTTGCCACGGCTCTTGCCCGCTACAAGGCGCCCAGCCAAAGCCACCGCGCCGATCACCGGCGGCTCGCGCAGCAGAACCACGCGGCTTGCCGGCGACACCGACGCCATGGCCTTGACGAAAGCCTCCATCAGCATCGGCTGCTCGGCAATGACGCCGCCGCCGGCGACGACCAGCGAGGCATTGGCGCCGCGTTCGATCAGCAATTGCACGAGCGCCGCAAGTCCCTCCCCGCCTTCCTCGATGACGCGCGAAGCGAGCGGCGAGCCCGCATTTGCGGCATCGAAGACGGCGTTGGCATAGCGGCCCCAGGCCGCGGCGCCCCTCGTCTCGTTGAGCAAGATACCGAGCTTGGTCTGGTCGTCGGTTCCGATTTCGCGCATCAGCATGGCGACCAGCGGATCGCCGTCCTGGCCGCGATCGAGCGCACGGCGGATCGCCTTGGCGGCTTCGCGCACCAGGGCCGCAGCGCTCCCTTCGTCGCCGAGGATCCAGCCCCAACCGCCGGCGGCAAGCATCTTGCCCTCGGCGGTGCGGGCGACCGCGATCGAACCGGTTCCGGCCACGACGCCGATACCGTCATCATAGCCGGCGGCGGGCACCATCAACTCGGCGTCGTTGACCACTTGCACGCTGGTTTTCAGATTGGCCGACAGCAGCGCCTGGAACCGGCGGCATTGCTCGTCGGTATCGCAGCCATGCGCGCCGACGGCCATTGCCGCCGGCGTGGTACCGCCGCACAGATCCATGACGATGGCCGAGAGCTTCACCGCATCGGCCTCCATCTGACGAATGCGCCACTCGTCGGTCACGAGCGTCTTATCGAACAGAACGCTGTTTCCTCGGCGCCCCATGATGCGCGTCTTGGTACCGCCTATGTCCACGCCCGCCAGTACGTTCTGATCCACGAACATTCCCCTCGCCGGACGGACAACCGAAGTTCCGCGCGGCGCGACAATCACATTAGTTAGGAAACTTTACAAACTATCTTTCCAGACGGCAAGAACTATGATTTGATTAATCCCGTCAAAGCGCATGAAGCGCTGAATGGGAGATCAGGAAGATGAACAGGAGAAGGATCGGCCTGGCCCTCGCGGCCGCCTCTTTCGCATGGGGATTCGCAACAAGTCTGGCGCACGCCACCGACGTCTCGTTCTGGACCTGGCGCCAGGAAGACAAGGCCGCCTACAACGAGCTTTTCGCCGACTTCACCAAGGCCAATCCGGACATCCACGTGAAGTTCGAGTCCTTCCCGGACGAGAACTACCCGACCATCGTCTCGACGGCCTTGGCCGGCGGCAAGGGCGGCGATGTCATCCACACGCACGCCTATGGTTGGCTCGAGCAGTTCGTGAAGGCCGGCTATTTCGAGCCGCTCGACATGCCGACCGTGCCCTCGCTCGCCAACCAGCCGGCCGATGCGCTGGTGTCCGGCACCTACCGCGCCGACAAGAAGGTCTATTCCCTGCCCTTCGCCTCGCAGACGCTTGGCCTGTTCATCAACAAGGACGTCTTCGCCAAGGCCGGCCTGACGCCGCCGACCACCTGGGATGAGTTCATCACCGTCAGCAAGGCGCTGAAGGAGAAGGGCATCTATCCTTTGGCCAATGGCATGGGCACCAGCTGGTTCAACGAGATGTTCGTGGCCATCTTCACCAACCCATTCCTGGGCCAGGACTTCGTCAGCGACCTGACCAGCGGCAAGACCACCTTCAAGGATCCCCGTTATGTCGCGGCGCTCGGCAAGCTGCTTGAATTGCGCCCCTATATGCCCGACGGCTTCGAAGGCATCGACTACGAGACGGCCGGCCAGCTGTTCCTGAGCGGCAAGGCGGCGATGCTCGCCGGCGGCAGCTTCGACATCGCCACCTACCGGTCGCAGAACCCGCCGATCAACATGGACTTCGTCGCCCCGCCGACGGCCAAGGCAGGCGACACGCCGCAGGCCACGAAATTCTTCGACGGCGGCTACGCGGTCAATTCCAAGTCGGCCAACAAGGAAGCGGCGCTCAAGCTGGTCAACTGGATGGGCACCAAGGAGTTCGGCGACAAGTTCTCCGCGCTTCTCGGCAACATCTCGCCGATCAAGGGCGTCGTCATCAAGGATGAGCTGCTCTCGCATGTCGCCAAGTTGAACGAGACGGCGATGCCGCATATCAATGTCGTCTATTTCCGCTTCGAAAAGCCGACGGGATCGGAACTGCTGCAGGGCGACATCACCAAGATGATGTCCGGCTCGATCACGCCGGACCAACTCGCCGCCGACCTCACCGACGGCCTCGCCAAATGGTACAAGCCGTTCCAGGGCAAATGAAATGACAGACGGCTGGCGCCACAGCGAAGGACCTTTTGCGTGGCGTCGGTCGCTCTGGCTTGCCGCGCTGCTGACGCCGGCGCTGGTGGTCATGGTGCTGTTCGTGCTGTGGCCGCTTCTGTCGGCCTTCCGCTTCGCCTTCTATGAGTTCAACGGCTTGCGGCCATCCGGTTTCATCGGGCTCGAAAACTTCCGCCAGGTCCTGTTCGAAAAGCCATACAGCGACTGGACCTGGAATGCGTTGAAGCACAACGTCATCGCCTTCCTGGCGCTGATGCTGTTCGAGAACGGCACCGCCTTCCTGATCGCCTTCGCGCTGCTCAAGGCGCTGCCGGGGCATCGCGTCCACCAGGTCATCGTCTTTCTGCCCGTGGTGCTGTCAGCGGTGATCGTCGGCTTCCTGTGGAAGCTGTTCCTGCATCCGCTGTTCGGCCTCGTGAACCAGCTGCTTGGCCTGGTCGGCATCGGCGCCATTCCGTGGCTGGGCAACGAGAACACCGCGCTCGGCAGCATCCTCTTCGCCAACATCTGGCACTGGCTGGGCTTTCCGACGCTGGTGCTGCTCGCCGGCATGCAGCGCATCAGCAAGGACGTGCTGGAAGCCGCCCGTCTCGACGGCGCCGGCGACTACGCGCTGATGACGAAGATCGTCTGGCCGCTGATCGCGCCGAGCGTCACCATCGTCACCATCCTGACCTTCATCGGCAGCTTCAACTGGTTCGAGATCCCCTATGTCATGGCGGGCCTCACCGGTTCGCCAGGCGGCTCGACCGATGTGCTCGGCCTCTATTTCTACCGCACCGCCTTCGGCAGCACGACCACCGGCATCCAGGATTTCGGCCAAGGCAGCGCGCTGGCTGTGCTGATGTTCATCCTCGTTGCCGGCGTCACGGCAATCGCCCTGCGCTACCTGCGCCGCCGCGAGATCGAGCAGTGAGGGATCGCGGCGAGACGATCAGGAACGGCGCCATCCAGCTCCTGCTGGCGGTCAACGCCGTCATCATGGTCTATCCGCTGTTCGTCATGGTGACGTCGTCGTTCAAGACCAACGCCGAGATCTTTTCCTCGCCGCTCTCGCTGCCGACGCATTTCTCGACCGCCAATCTGGAGAAGGTGTGGACCGAGACCAATTTCGTCCGCTATCTGGCGAACTCGGTCGGCATCACCGCCGCCTCGGTCGCGCTGATCCTTTTGTTCAGCACGCTCGCCGGCTACGCCATCGCCCGCTACCGGTTCCGGCTGAGTTCGCTGGTGCTGATGTTCTTCCTCAGCGGCATGACGGTGCCACTGAAGCTCGCGATCATCCCGCTGTTCATCCAGCTCGACACGCTCGGTCTCGTCGACAGCTATCTCGGGCTGGTGCTGGTCTATGTCGCGATGGGCATCCCCTCGGCCGTCTTCATCATGACCGGTTTCCTGCGCACCTTGCCACGCGAGCTGGAGGAATCCGCCCGCATGGACGGCGCCAGCGAGCTCCGCATCATGTGGTCGATCATGCTGCCGCTGGCGCGGCCGGCGCTGGTCATCGTGGCGATCCAGAACGCGGTGCCGATCTGGAACGACTTTTTCTTCCCGCTGGTGCTGATCACCTCCGACAATTTGAAGACACTGCCGCAGGGGCTGACCGTGTTCGTCGGCGAATTCACCACCGACTGGGGGGTGCTGTTCACCGGGCTGACACTGGCGGCGCTGCCAATTACCTTGCTCTACATCGTGCTGTCGAAGCAGTTCATCTCCGGCATCACGCAAGGCGCGGTGAAATAGAGCGCGGTCAGATAGCGAAGAGATCGAGGATCATAAGTGGCGAACCAGAACAAGATCGTCATCACCTGCGCCGTAACCGGCTCGATCCACACGCCATCGATGTCGCCGCATCTGCCGGTGACGGCCGAGGAGATCGCCACCGCGGCAATCGAGGCGGCCGAGGCGGGTGCGGCGATCGTCCACCTCCATGCCCGCAATCCGGTCGACGGTCGCCCCGACCAATCGACCGAGGCCTTCGCCCCTTTCCTGCAGGTGATCAAGCAGCGCTCCAACTGCGTCGTCAACATCACCACCGGCGGTGCCGCGACGATGAGCGTGGAGGAGCGCGTCAGGCCGGCCAAGACCTTCGCGCCCGAGGTCGCTTCGCTCAATATGGGCTCAATGAATTTCGCGCTGTTCCCCATGCTGGAGCGCTTCAAGACCTTCGAGCATGACTGGGAGCGGCCTTATCTGGAATCCTCGCGCGACCGCATCTTCCGCAACACCTTTGGCGACATCGAGCACATCTTGCGCACTTGCGCCGACAACGGCACGCGCTTCGAGATCGAGTGCTACGACATCGGCCATCTCTACACGCTGGCGCATTTCGTCGAGCGCGGCCTGGTGAAGGCGCCGTTCTTCGTCCAGAGCGTGTTCGGCATCCTCGGCGGCATCGGCACGCATCCCGAAGACGTCGCGCACATGAAACGCACGGCCGACCGCCTGTTCGGCAACGACTATCATTGGTCGGTGCTCGGTGCCGGCCGACATCAATTGCCGATCGCCACGCAGGCGATCGCGCTCGGCGGCAATGTGCGCGTCGGCCTCGAGGATTCGCTGTGGATCGGCAAGGGCAAGCTCGCCCGCTCGAGCGCCGAGCAGGTGACCAAGGTGCGCCAGATCATCGAAGGCCTCGGCGCCTCGATCGCCACGCCCGACGAGGCCCGCCAGATCCTGCAGCTCAAGGGCGGCGACAAGGTCGCGTTCTGATCGGAGCGGAGGGGAGCGAGCCAGCGGATCGGAAGCCGCTGCGCGGCAGCTAGCTGAACATGCGCTCGCCCTGCTCGTCTACGAGCTGGATGCCTTTCTTGATCGAGATGTCGACGGCATCGTCCAGCCCGGCAAAACGGTCGGCGCGGATGAAGCGGTGCTCCTTCAACACGCCGTCCACTTCCTTGGAAACGACGCCGCAGGTCTGGTACTGGCCTTCGGCCTTGTAGGGCGTCGCGCTGATGAGGAACCCCTTGTGCTCGACCTGCTTGGCCGGCTTGGCGGTGCCGGCCTCCGTTGCCTCGCCACCGCCGCCGCCAAAAAGCTTCTTCAGAAAAGACATTCCTCAAAACTCCACTTCACGCGGGCACCAGGAAATCGCGGCGCCCCTTGTCCACGCAGGCCCTGTTTCACACAGGCTTTGTCCCAGCATGCGCGAATGCGCCGCCGTGTTCCAGCCCCTTGACGAAAACGCCGACCAGCAGCTCGACCTGGTGCCAGATCTCCTCGGCCTGGCGGCTGTCCGAATTGGCCACATAGCCGCTGGTCACGATGCCATGCACGCTTGACCACAAGGTGCGGGCCGCGAGCGCGCGGCGCTTGTCGTCGAGGCCGAAGTCTCCGGCCTTGAGCACGCCGGCGACGATGTCGAACAAGTCGTCGAGCAGCGCGTCATAGGCGTCGGGGCCTGGCCGCGTCGCGCGGCGGCGGTTGAAGGCAAGCACCGCCGGCCAGCTGCCGGGATGCGCCTCGACGAAGCGCACATAGGCGGCCGCCATCGCCAGGATGCGATGCTGGACATCTCTCACCCCTTGCCTTTCGAGATCGGCCATGGCCGCGAGGCCTGTCGCGCCGAGCCGGTCGAGCAACCGCATGTTGACGGCGCGGTGCACCTCGTCGAGATCGGCAAAGAGGTTGTAGACCGATCCGACCGAGATGCCGGCCTGCTCGGCTATGGTGCGTGCCTTCAGATTTGCGGCGCCGCCCTCGTTGAGCAGCGTCTCGGCGATGGCGAGCACCTTCTCGCTCATTTCTTCCTTGTCCAGCGCCATGCTGTTTCCTGTCGTTCAATCCGGAGGGCTGCACGCCCACGCCGGAATTCATTCCATCTCTTTCCGTTTACCATGTCCAAGGCCTCGTGAACAGCGTTCAAAATATCTCTTGAACAATGTTCATTTCCTGTTATGTTGAGTTTGTGAACAACGTTCACGCTAACAGGGAGAAGACAAGATGTTTAGCCTGATCAAGACATTGCTTGACGGCGCCAGCGCTCGCGCCGAGGACAATCTGAAGGACCGTTTCGCCATCGACCTTCTGGCCCAGCGCATCCGCGACGCGGAGGCGGGCCTCGCCGCCGCCAAGCAGACGCTCGCCTCGCTGATCGTGCGTCAACGTGCCGAACAGACCAGCCTCGACCAGCTCGACCGCCGCATCGCCGATCTGGAAACCCGCACGCTGAGCGCGCTTTCCGCCAGCAACCAGGCGCTTGCCGAAGGCGGCGCCTCCGCAATCGCCGAACTCGAGAACGAGCGCGAGGTCCGCCGCGCCACGGTCAAAAGCCTCGGCGAGAAGACCTTGCGGATGCGTCTCTCCGTCGAACAGGCGCACCGCCGCATCATCGATCTCAACCAGGGCATGATCTCGGCCCGGGCGATCGATGCCGAGCGCAAGGCGCAGTCGCGCCTCAACCGTTCGATCGGCCGCACGGCGAGCATCAACGAGGCGGAGGAGCTGCTGGCCCGCATCAAGGACAGCCCCGACCCGTTCGAGGAAGCCGGTATCCTCGACGAGATCGACGGCGAGCTGCGCCATGAGGCGATCCGCGAGCGCCTCGCCGAAGCAGGCCACGGGGCGGCCACCAAGGTGCGCGCCGAGGACGTTCTGGCGCGCCTCAAATCCCTGAACTGAACCCGCAATTTTCCCGAAACAGACCAAATCCCCGAAACAAAACCAATCCAAGGAGCAATACGATGAACGGCAATCAGACCTATATCCTGTTCAACACCGTGTCCGTGGGCGCCGCCTACTTCATGCTCGGCCTGTCGCTGTGGCTGGCGCCGGTAGACCTCTCGACCAAGGGCTACTGGGCGATGGGTATCCTGTTGCTCACCGGCAGCCTGGTGAACCTGGTCAAGTATCGCACCGACGAGCGCATCTCCGCCGAGACCACCGCCAAGATCGAGAAGGCGCGCAACGAGAAGCTGATCAGCGAATATGTCGGCAAGGATTGACCGCCCTGCCTGATCGTCAATCGAACGAAATAAGCCCGGAGCGATCCGGGCTTATTTCGTTGATCTGAAGAATTGCAGTTAGGCTAGCGCCGTGCCAGCGCCTCGATCGCTTCGGCGGCGTCTTCGAGGATGCTGATCGCTTCGGCCTGCTTGTCTTCCGGCGCGTCGGCGATGTCGCCGAGCGCGGCGCGCAGCCGGTGGCGCAGCGCGCGGAACTGGTCGCGCTTTTCCGAGCGGCCACGGCGCCCCTCGTCCCTGTCGTCGCCCCAGCCGAACCATTCGCGCGCCGCCGCCATCTTGCGGCCGAACCGCTCGAGATGGTCGAGCACGCCGTCGATCATCTCGCGGTTTTCGTCCAGATGCGCCCTGCCGGCCTCGGTGATCGAAAACACCTTCTTGTTGCCCTCGCTGGACGACACGGCATAGCCTGCTTCCTCCAGGAAGGTCAGCGTCGGATAGACCACGCCCGGGCTCGGGCTGTAGACGCCGCTGGTGCGCTCTTCCAGCGCCTTGATGATGTCGTAGCCGTGGCGCGCCGCATCGGCCAGCAGCGACAGCGTGATCAGCTTGAGATCGCCGTCGGCCAGCATGCGCCCGGCGCGGAACATGTCGCCCGGGCCGCCGCGGCCGCCGCCCCTGCCGCCATGGCCGAACGGCCCGAAGCCGCCACCGCGGCCGCCGAATTTGCCGGCCATGTGCATGAACATGCGCTCGCCGAAATGCCCGGAATGATCGTGTCTGTGCATGGATTGCTCCTTGAGTTATATCTTACGATACATCTTAAGTAAGGCGCGCCGTTTGCGGAGTCAAGATATATCTTACGATGTATCTAAGGTGCGGCCAAGATGGCTCATGCGTCTTCGAATGCCAGGGCCCATACCGCCTACCAGTGGCCCTTGCGCCGGTTCCAGGCGTAGAGAAGGTCCGCGAAGCGGTCATAGGCAAAGCGCGTCAGCGGCAGTGTGGCCACGTTACCGAACAGGGACGCCAGCCACCCCTCGCCCGGCGTGAGCCGCCAGACCGCGATCGCGACGTCGGCGCCGACCAGCAGCCGCCCTTCGCCATCGGTCGCATGCAGCCGGCGGCGGATATCCTCAAGCGAGGCGCCGAAGGCTGAAAGCGCTTGCGGCTCGAAATTGATGTCGCGGAATTCGACGCAGCCCGCCTTGACCGCTTCGATGAGCCGCCGCTTCTGGTGGCTGATGCCGGCGTCGCACACCGGGCAGCGTGTGTTGTACCAGACGGTCAGCGGCGGCTTGGGCATGGCGCGACTATCGTCGACCGGGCGCTGCGCCGCAATGCGACGCGTCGGCCAGACTATTTTTCAGCCGCGCTTCATCCAAGTGAGCTGATGATCTCGCGATACGCGAATTCCGGGAACGCCTTCAATGTCCGCGTCCGGACGCTGCCTCCGGACGACAGCATCAGCGCGAAGCGCGCCAGCACCGCGTCGTCGGGCGCCTCGACCACGGCGACCATGTCGCATTCGCCCATGGTGAGATAGAACGCCTTGAACGATCCGCCCATGTCGGCAAGCTGCTTCTTGGCGGCATCGAGCCGCTTTGGCGACTCGCGCACGTTCTTTGCGCCCTGCTCGGTCCAGTTTAGGAGCAAGATGTAGGTCGTCATGGCACACCTCCCATCGGAGCGAGGTGGCCGGGGCATCCGGCCAACCGTCCGGAAATGCGTTCGACGATGAGTATCCTACCGCCTGCCGTTCCCGGCAAGCGCGGGGTGGAAATGAAAAAGGGCGCCGGAGGCGCCCTTTCGATCTCGTATGGTTGCGTTCCCGCTCAGCTGTCCAGGAAGCTTCTCAGCTTGCGGCTACGGCTCGGATGCTTGAGCTTGCGCAGCGCCTTGGCCTCGATCTGGCGGATGCGTTCGCGCGTCACCGAGAACTGCTGGCCGACTTCCTCCAGCGTGTGGTCGGTGTTCATGCCGATGCCGAAGCGCATGCGCAGAACGCGCTCCTCGCGCGGCGTCAGCGAGGCAAGCACCCGCGTCGTCGTCTCGCGCAGATTGGCCTGGATCGCGGCGTCGATCGGCAGGATCGCCATCTTGTCCTCGATGAAGTCGCCGAGATGCGAATCCTCCTCGTCGCCGACCGGCGTTTCGAGCGAGATCGGCTCCTTGGCGATCTTCAGCACCTTGCGCACCTTTTCCAGCGGCATGGCGAGCTTCTCGGCCAGTTCTTCCGGCGTTGGCTCGCGGCCGATCTCGTGCAGCATCTGGCGCGAGGTGCGCACGATCTTGTTGATCGTCTCGATCATGTGCACCGGAATGCGGATGGTGCGCGCCTGGTCGGCGATCGAGCGGGTGATGGCCTGCCGGATCCACCAGGTGGCGTAGGTCGAGAACTTATAGCCGCGGCGGTACTCGAACTTATCGACCGCCTTCATCAGGCCGATATTGCCTTCCTGGATGAGATCCAGGAACTGCAGGCCGCGGTTGGTGTATTTCTTGGCGATGGAGATGACGAGACGCAGGTTCGCCTCGACCATTTCCTTCTTGGCGATCGCGGCCTCGCGCTCGCCCTTCTGCACCTGGTTCACGATCTTGCGGAATTCCAGGATCGATATCGCCGTTTCGGTGGCGAGGTTCTGGATCTCGGCGCGCAGTTCCTTGATCGCGTCCTTCTCGTTCTTGGTGAACTCCTTCCAACCGCGCGACGTCAGGTTGGCGATCGAGCGGGTCCAGTTCGGATCGAGCTCCGAGCCCTGATACTCCTTGAGGAATTCCTCGCGGCGCACGCCATAGCTTTCGGCGAGCCTGAGCAGCTTGCCCTCGTTCTGCACCAGGCGCTTGTTGATGTCGTAGAGCTGCTCGACCAGCGCCTCGATGCGCGCGGCATTGAGCGACAGCGACTTCACCGCCTTGATCAGCTGATCCTTCAGCTCCTTGAGCCTCCGGTCCTGGCTGGGCGACAGCGTGCCGGCGGCGGCCAGACGGTTCTCGACCTGCTGGTCCTGCAGCTTGCGAAGCTTCTTGTAGGTGTCGGCGATGACGTCGAGCGTCTCCATGACCTGCGGACGCAGTTCCGCTTCCATCGCGGCCAGCGACAGGCTCGCCTCGTCCTCGTCGTCTTCCTCTTCCTCCAGCCCGCGCGTGTCGCCGCCGACATTGGTGATGTCGTCTTCTTCCTCGCGTGCCGCCGCGCGGCCGCGCGGCTTCTCATCGGGCTTGGGCGTTTCCTCGATGCGTTCGACGACGGGCGCCTGCTTGGCTTCGGGACCGGCATAGGTCGCCTCGAGGTCGATGATCTCGCGCAGCAGGATCTTCGATTCGTTGAGCTCGTCGCGCCAGATGATGATGGCCTGGAAGGTCAGCGGGCTTTCGCACAGGCCCGCGATCATCGTTTCGCGACCGGCCTCGATGCGCTTGGCGATGGCGATTTCGCCCTCGCGCGACAAAAGCTCCACCGAGCCCATTTCGCGCAGATACATGCGCACCGGATCGTCGGTACGATCGGTCGGCTCTTTCTTGGTGGTCGTGGCGGCGACGGCGGTGCCGGTCTGCTCGGCGAGCTCGTTGGCGTCTTCCTCGGCGTCGGCGGGCGCCTCGGCCTCAGCCTCCTCGCCGACCTCGTCGTCCTCGACGACGTTGATGCCCATGTCGCTGAGCATCGCATTGATGTCTTCGATGCGGTCCGGATCCGTCTCTTCCGAGGGAAGCACCGCATTGAGCTCGTCGAGAGTGACATAGCCGCGTTTCTTCGCGGCCTTGATCATCTTCTTGACAGCATCGTCGGAAAGGTCGAGCAGAGGGCCATCGGTGGCACCTTCACGTTCGGTCTCGACCTCTTCCTTTTCCTTTGTCGCCATTCTTTGTCGTCTCCAAGCGGCCGAATATCGAGGCCGCGTAAACTGTCTGATCGGTTATGCCGGATGCGCTCGCACCAGAACGCTTTTTACCGGCCCGGCAACCGTGTCATCGCTTTTGTTTGTGCCTGTCGCTGGTCCCAAACCGGTTTCCACTTTTTGGGCGACATGCATTAAGTCCAGATTAACCCTGATATCTGGAGCAGGCACTTTGCCTGTCCAGACGTCACCGATACCTCACATCGCTCAAATTTCCCGCCGACGCCGGGGCACGGTTAACGTTTCGAATCGTCCTGATTCCGCCAATCTGCCAGAAGGTCAAGCGCCTCTGGCATGATTCGCATGAAAAAAGCGAATCAATTACCCGACTTAGAGGCGTCGATTCGACGCGCTGCACATTTCCACTTCATTTCCAGGAGCAGTCCGGCCTAAACGCGTCCAACCCTGCCCGACGAAACGCCGAACCCTTCGATCAGCGCTTCCGTTGCCTGCACATCGTTGAATTGCGCTTGAATCTCGACCAGATGCCGGAAGTTTTCGTCCGAAGGATCCGCGTCGAGCGCTGCCTGCGCCTGTTTCAGCTCTCTATGTAATGTGCGGGCGCTGCGCTGCAAGTGCAGCGCCTGGTTGAAGGCGTCGCGGGCGTCGTCGAGCCCCGCGGTTTCGAGCGCGGGCCACTGCCGCGCCCGCTTGATCAGCGCCACCGCCCTTTCCCAGATGCCGCCGCACCCGGCGCGCTCGATGGTGGCGATGACCGCGCCGCGATCGTCGGCCGCGTCATGCGCCATGGCGTCGAGGATGGCGGCGTGAAGCGTGCGCAGATCCGAATTGGCAAGGTCGAGGAATTCGACATGCGCGAAATTCTCGTCGATCAGCGCCGGATGGTTGACCAATGCCACGATGATCGTCGCCTCGCGCACCGACATGCCCTCGTCGCCGCGCTTGACCAACGCCGACTGTCCGAGCCTTTCGGTGATGGCGATGCGGCTGCCTCCACCCTTGGCGAACTGTCCGCCGGGTGCCGGTGTCTTGCCCTGGCCGCGCTCGCCTGGCCGGCCGCCATCCTGACGGTCCTGCCGCGCGCCACGCTTGGAGCCGAAGAAGGCCTCTTCACGCTCGCGCATCCCCTGCTGGTAATAATAGCGCACACTTTCGTCGCGGATGCGGCTGGTCAGGTCGCGCAACGTCTTTCGCAGCCCCGCCCGTTGCTCCGGCGTATCGAAGGCACCGCCGGCCGTCTCGCGCATCCACAGCAGTTCATCAAGCGACCGCGATTCGGCGAGCACCGCGCGGAACGCATCCGGCCCCTCGGCCTTGACCAGATCGTCGGGATCCTTGCCTTCGGGCAGCAGGGCAAAGCGTGCCCGGCGGTCGTGCTGCACCGACGGCAGCGCAAGATCGGCGGCACGCCATGCCGCCTTCAGCCCGGCCTTGTCGCCGTCGAAGCACAGCACCGGCTCCGGCGCCATCCGCCAAAGAAGTTCGAGCTGGTTTTCGGTGAGCGCCGTGCCAAGCGGCGCCACGGCGTTCTCGAAGCCGGCCTGCGCCAGCGCGATCACGTCCATATAGCCCTCGACCGCGATCACCGTGCCGCCTTTCGCGAGTGCCTTGCGGGCGCGGGCGAAATTGTAGAGCACGTTGCCTTTGTGGAAGAGCTCGGTATCGGGCGAGTTCATATATTTCGCGAGAGCATCGGGCGCCAGCGCGCGTCCGCCGAAGGCGATGATCTTGCCCCGCGAATCCGGGATCGGGAACATGATGCGGTCGCGGAACCAGTCATAGGAGACCGGGATGTCGTCGCCATGCCGCACCAGCCCGCAGGCCTCGATATCGGCTTTCGGCACGCCATTTGCCGCCAGATGCTCTTTCAAGGCATTGCGGCTGTCGGGCGCGAAGCCAAGCCGGAACGATTGCTGCGTCGCCGATGTCAGTCCACGCTCCCTGAGATAGGCGCGGGCTTTTGCTCCCTCCGGGCCCTGCAGGCGCTCCTGAAAGAAGGTGGTCGCCATCTCCATCACGTCGGTCAGGCTGGCGCGTTCCTTTTCGCGGCGCTCTTCCTGGGCATCGCGCACGGGCATCGGCACGCCCGCCATCTCCGCGATCTTCTCGACCGCTTCGGGAAAACTCATGCCGTCGAGCTCGGTGAGGAACTTGAAATGGTCGCCCGACACCGAGCAGCCGAAGCAGTGATAGCGGCCTTTCTTGTCCTCGCAGTGGAAGGAGGGGCTTTTCTCGCCGTGGAACGGGCAGCAGGCCCAATAGTCGCCGCGCGAGGCATTGGTCTTCCGCCTGTCCCACGCGACGCGCGCACCGATCACCTGCGAAATCGGCACGCGGTCGCGTATCTCGTCGAGGAAGGCGGGCGGAAAGCGCATCTAAAAAGCTCGTTTGCCCTTCATATAATCAAGCCGGCCGGGCGCGGCGACTCTGTCTCGCCCATCGTACCCGCTTTTCACAGACGAAAAGAAGGCGGCCGAGCGGCCGCCTTCTTGTTGAATTCCGGATTGGCGCGATTACTGCGCGGCGATCGCGCCGAAGATGATGCCGGAAAGGATGCTGACCAGCACATAGTCGTTGCCGACGCGGATCCACTCCTGGCCGGGACCCGGGCGGCGCAGGCCGTAGCGGTTCCAGTCGCGCACCGCCTGGTGACGCTTCCAGTCGGAGTAGCGCTGGCCGTTGCGCCAGTTGTTACGCCCGTGGTCGCGCTTGACGATGACCTTCTTCTTGATGACGCGCTTCTTCACGTCGCGATGCGTGCCGGGCTTCTGCCAGTCGACCTGGGCGTAATTCGACTGCGGCGCGCTCGGCTGGACGAGCGGCGCGGCCTGGCCTGAAAAGGCCGAAGCGGCCAGCATCGAGGCAGTGACGGCGGACAATATGAGACGCTTCATGGTCAAACTCCTTGGTTGTCGATAAGCAGAGGAATAACCGCCGGTTGATGAACCGAAACTGAACATGAGGATTACAATTCTGTAATTGTTTCCGAGGCTTGCTGGATCGTGTTCAACAGATTCTCAAATCGAGCCCACCCGTCGTCTGCCGGCCACGACATTGTCGCGCCGAGCGCGACGCCGACCGAACTGCAACCAATGGGTCGCCCATTCATTTCCGACATGCGCCGTCGAGCGCAGGCGATCGTCGCATCAGAAAAATCTATTATCCGGCTAATGGTAATTGGTATATTTGCAAGCCTTGAAATGACTGAGATTCGTCACGCCCTGCATGCTGCAAGCGCCACCCCGCGAGGTCGGCTATGAGCGGCTCCGTCGTCCTCCTGCACCTTGCCGGCGCGGTGGCGCTGATGCTGTTCGCCACCCGCATGGTGAAGACCGGTGTCGAGCGCGCCTATGGCGACGTGCTGCGCCACAGGCTGCGCGCCACCATGCGCAACCCGATCATGGCGGTGCTCGCCGGCTGCGGGCTGTCGATCGCGCTGCAGAGCTCGACCGCGGTGACGCTGCTGGTCGGCTCCTTCGCCGGCGCCGGCATCGTTTCGGGCGCCGCGGGACAATTGGCGGTGCGCGGCGCCGAGATCGGTTCGGCGCTGGTGGTCAAGCTGCTCACCTTCGACCTGACGCTGCTGGTGCCGCTCTGCCTGATCGCGGGAACGGTCATGTTCATGGCCACCGAGCGGCGCGACTGGCGGCAATTGGGCCGTATCCTGATCGGTATCGGCCTCTTGATCCTGTCGCTGGAGATGATCGGGCAGGCGTCGGAACCGTTGCGGCAGAGTTCGCTGATGCCGATGATCATCAGCTATTTTTCCAGCGATTTCGTCACCGCCTATCTGCTCGCCGCCCTTGTCACCTGGCTCTTCCATTCCTCGATCGCCGCGGTGCTGCTTCTGGTGACGCTGGCGGGGCGGGGCTTCATTCCTCCGGAACTCGGCATCGTGCTGGTGCTTGGCGTCAATCTCGGTTCCTCTGTTATCGCGCCCTTGCTCACCCGCAATGCCGATCCGGGCATCCGCGTCGTGCCGATCGGCAACCTCCTGATGCGCGGCATGGGTTCGCTGGTGATGCTGATCCTGTTCATGACGGTGAAGCCGCCGATCGGCTTTCTTGGCGCCACCGTGCCCGATCAGATCGTCAACGCGCACATCCTGTTCAATGTGATTATCCTGCTCGCCGGCCTGCCGCTCGCGGGCCTTGTCTACCGCGTTTCCGAGAAGATCGTGGCGGTCGGCACCAAGCCGGACCCGGCCGCGGCGCTCGACGTCGTCGAGCTGTCGGCACTGAACGAAAGCGCTCTCGACACGCCAAGCCAGGCGCTGGCCAATGCCACCCGCGAGGTGGTGCGGGTCTGCGAGACTGTCGAGATCATGCTGAAGCGTATCATCGAACTTTACGAAAGCGCCGATGGCGACAAGATCAAGGCGCTGGCCGCGCTCGACGACCGCGTCGACAAGAAGCATGCGGCGATAAAACTCTATCTGGCCAAGGTCACCAAGAACCCGCTCAGCGAAGACGAGGCTTTGCGCTGCCAGGAACTGATTGGCGCCTGCGTCAAGCTGGAGCAGGTCGGCGACATCATCGTGCGCAACATGCTGGTGCACGTGAAGAAGAAGCTGGAGCGCGGCCTGGAGTTCACACCGGAAGGCTGGCGCGAGCTTTGCGCCTTCCATGCCTCGGTGCTGGCCAACGCGCGCCTTGCCTTCAACGTGCTGGTCTCGCGCGACCCGGAAACCGCACGTCAGCTTGTGCTGGAAAAGGACCTCTTGCGCGAGCGGGAAAAGGAAACCAGCGCCAGCCATTTCGTTCGCCTGCGCGACGGCACGGCCAAGAGCGTCGAGACCAGTTCCATTCACCTCGACACTATCCGTGACCTCAAGCAGATCAACTCGCTGCTGGCTTCCATGGCCTATCCCGTGCTCGAGGAGCGCGGCCTGCTCGGCGGCTCGCGGCTGAAGGCGAGCTGACTCGCCCTGCCGGACCGAATAAAATCTTTGCCCACCCTCGCTTCCGTCGGCTATGGATCGCCCGAGGACCTGTTGGGAGGACGATCGGTCGATGGACACGCATTCGCGCAGCTTCGCCAAGGCGCTTTCCTGGCGTGCCACCGGCACGATCGACACGATGATCATATCGCTCGTGGTCACCGGCAGCGTAAAGCTCGCTGCGGCCATCGGCGGGACCGAAGTCGTTACCAAGTCGCTGCTCTTTTACCTTCACGAGCGGGCGTGGCTGAAAATTCCTTATGGCCGGAACAACAAGCCTGCCTCGCCGTCCGCTACCGAGGCAGATCTAAATCCGGTCAAGAAAAGCTAAAGCGGCATCGACATTTTCTGCATTGCCGGCGGCGCGCGTCCATGGTTTGACGCCCTGCATTCAAACCAAGCCTTTGCGCCATGCTGCCGCTGATTGCCCTTTTCCTTGCCGCCTTCGCCTTCGGCACCACCGAATTCGTCATCGCCGGCGTGCTGCCCGAGGTGGCGCAGGGCCTCGGCGTTTCGGTGCCGACCGCCGGCTATCTCGTCTCCGGCTATGCCTGCGGCATCGCCATCGGCGGCCCGCTGCTGGCTTTAGCCACCGCCAAGGTCTCGCGCAAAACGCTGCTCATCGGGCTGACGATTGCCTTCACCCTTGGCCAGGCTGCCTGCGCGCTGGCGCCCGACTTTACCGCGATGCTCCTGCTGCGCATCGCGACCGCGGTGGCGCATGGCTGCTATTTCGGTGTCGCCATGGTGGTCGCGGTCAGCCTGGTGCGCGAGGACCAGCGCGGCCGAGCGGTCGCGGTGATCCTCTCAGGCCTCACAGTCTCCAATGTCATCGGCGTGCCGGCCGGCACCGCGATCGGCAGCCTGTGGGGCTGGCGCGCGACCTTCTGGGTGATGGGCGCGCTGGGCATCATCGCCGTCGTCGCCATGCTGGCGCTGCTGCCGCGCACGGTGGGCGCCGCCAACCGGCCCGCCGGGCTGGCGCGTGAAGTGCGGGTGCTCGGCCGCCAGCAGGTCTGGACGTCGCTGATCCTGATGCTGATGCTGATGATCGGCCAGTTTGCGCTGTTCACCTACATCACGCCGATGCTGCTCGAGGTCACTGGCCTCGACGAGAGCCTGATCCCGTGGGTGCTGCTGCTCAACGGCGTCGGCGCCACGATCGGCGTGCTCGTCGGCGGCAAGCTCGCCGACTGGAAGCTGATGCCGTCGCTGATCACCATGCTCGCCCTGCAGGCGGTGATGCTGGGCGTCATCCATGTCGTCAGCCCCTACCCGCTACCGATGGTCGTCGCGATCGTCATCTGGGGCGGCCTCAACTTCGCCATCGGCGCGCCGATCCAGACGCGCATCCTCGCCTGGACGGCCGACGCCTCCAACCTCGCTTCCTCGCTGATCCCCTCCGGCTTTAACGTCGGCATCGCGCTCGCCGCATCGCTGGGCACGGCGATGCTCAATGCCGGCTATGGCTATCGCAGCCTGCCGTTGGCCGGCGCATTGGCCATGCTGGTGGCGGTGGTGGTGGCTGTCGCCTCGCAGGCCTGGGAATGGCGCAGCCGCGCGACGCCGCCGCTGCCGGCGGCAGCGGAGTAACCGGCCCGCGCCTGACTGTCGGGCCTATTGGCTCAGACCTTCGGTCGCGACGAGCCGGAAGCTCTCGAAAGGATGGACGCCAGGCTGTGAAGGCCTTCCGTCAGTCGTTCGCGATTGGGGGTGGCGCCCAGCGCCAGGCGAAAGCCGTTGGCAAAATCTTGCCCGACGGCAAATTCCTCCGCGGGGCTGATGGCCAGCCCGCGACGGCGGGCAATGTCGGCGAGTTCCGCCGAGCGCAATTGGCTGTCCAGCGGATACCACAGATGCAGGCTGGAGGCCGTTGCCACAAAACCTTTGGGCAGGATGTTGCGGGCGATTTCTTGCCTGGCCTGCGCTTCGGCGCGCACGCCGGCGGTGATCTCCCCGGCAAGGCCGCTGCGCAGCCACTCGCAGGCAAGCCCCGTCATCAGCGGTGGCGCCATCATGGTCGTGCCGCGTATGGCTGTCGCGATCCGCTCAGCAGCTTGCGCGTCGGGCGCCGCCAGGAAGGCTGTGCGCAGGAAAGGCGAGATGCATTTCGCCAGTGTCGCGACATGGAAGGTCCGCTCCGGCGATAGGTTCAGAAAGGCTGGTGGCGGCGCGGCGAGCAACCTTCTGTAAGGATCGTCCTCGACGATGGTCAGGTCGAGCTTGTCGGCCATGCGGGCGATTTCGCGCCGCCGGCCTTCGTGCATGACGAGCGCGGTCGGATTTTGCAGTGTCGGATTAAGATAGAGGACGCGGGTGCCATGCCGCCGCGCCGCCTCTTCGAGAGCGTCCGGCCGCATGCCCTCGCCGTCGCCTCCGACGGCGGCGAGCTTGCGTCGCGTGGCCCCAGCCAGCCCGATCAGCCCGGGATAGGTGAGCGCATCGGCAAGGATCGTGTCGCCCTCGCGCGTCTCTGACAGGACGACGGCCGTGAGCAACGCCTGCGCGCCGGAACCGACGACAACCCTGTCGACCGGCAACCTGTCCCCCGTTGGGGCAAGCCATGATGAACCGATGGCGCGCTCCACCGGCGAACCCGGACCGGGATGATAGGAAAGCAGCGCTTCGGCGCTGGATCGCTTGAGCAGCCCTTCGACACCGGTCCGGATCAGTGCCGGCAGATTGAGGCCGGCCGGTGCCGGCGGAATGTTCATGCTGAGATCGAGGACAGGCTCTTCCGGATCGCCCGGCGTGACGAAGGTGCCCCGGCCCGCCGTTGCGTCGATGAGGTTTCTGCGCCTGGCTTCGGAAAACGCTCGGGTGACGGTCGTAAGATCGACCCCCAGCAGCCTGGCGAGCTCACGCTGTGGCGGCAACCTGTCGCCAGGCTGCAAGCGGCCGTTCGAGCGGGCGTCCGCGAGGGCGTCGACGATCTTGAGATAGACCGGTCGCGGCCCTGCCTCCAGAACTGGTAACCAGCCGATGTCGCCTTCGTTGCTCACTTGCCGCCAATCCATACATTTTGTCGCATTGTATGCATACAAGAATGATATATGTATGCATCAGAGACCTCAAGCCGGTAACCACACGCGAGGTCCGCTGGAGCGACGATCATGGAAGACCTTGCGCACTATCCACATCTGGTACCCTGGCAGGTAGGGATCCGGGGCCGCTGCCCGCGTTGCGGCGAGGGCCACCTGTTCGAGGGATTCTTGAAACTGGCGCCGAAATGCGATGTCTGCGGGCTCGACTATTCCTTTGCCGATCCCGCCGACGGCCCAGCCTTCTTCGTCATCTGCTTTGCCTGCGTGCCTTCGGTGCTCTTCGCCGTCTGGGCGCAGGTGACCTTCGAGCCATCCATGTGGTTCCACGCCTTCGTCTCGGTGCCGATCGTTCTCGCAACCTGCATCCCACCGCTGAGGCCGCTCAAGGGCTGGCTCGTGGCAAGCCAGTTCTATTACAAGGCCGAAGAAGGAAGGCTGGCCAAGCCTGGCGAATAAAACCGCCAAGCCGTTACAACCTAAAGATCGATCCGGAATTTCAGACTCTCCGCGCCGCCATAGGCGGCGTCCTCGAAGAAGCGGCCGACGAGCCTGCCGCCATTGGCCGTGATGACCTTGTGCGAAGCCGGATTGCCCGGCTTCGCGGTGATCTCGACATAGTCGAGCCCGACCGCCCTCGCCTCGCCGAGCATCAGCCGCAACGCTTCGGTGGCATAGCCGCGGCCCCGCTTCCATGGCACCACCGCATAGCCGATATGGCCGAGCACATGCGAAGGCAGCGCCGACGTACCCTTCTGCCAGCGAAAGCCGATCGAGCCGGCGGCCTCGCCATCCCAGATCCAGCGCCGAAAGCCCGGCAGCCGCGCGACCTTGCTGCCGTCAGGCAAGGTGATGGGCGGTCCCTTCGCTTGCGGGTCGTCAAGGCCGGCGAGAAACTTGACAGGATCTTTCTCGATCGCTTCGAGCTGCTCGCGCGTCGCTTCCAGCAGCCGCACATTGTCGGGCGACCACCCGCGCTCCAGCGCCGCCCTGTAGGACGGCAGATGTTCGAGCGCCGGTTTGACGATTTCGATCATGGCCCGTTTCCTGTCGAGATGGGTACGGATAGCCGCCGGACGGATCGCTCTCAAGTCGCTTGAAACTGGATTTCACCCTTGTTCAGGAAGCAGGCCTTGTCGAACAGCGACAGGTCGAGCGGGTTCGGCAGCCTTACATCGCCGATATCCGGGAACGGCTTCCTGGCGGGATCATACGACCTGTCGATCTGCGAGATGAAGACCAGCACCAGGCCGCGTTCCCGGGCAAACGATCTCAGCGCGCGGATCTGGACCATGAGCTCGGGATTCTCCCGCTTCTGGTCGAGCAGTTGCAGATAGTCGATGACCGCGAGCGTGCCGCGCGGCGCCGACCGCAATCTTTCCATGATGTAGCCGGCGCTGATGGCGTCTGAATTGTCGAAATCGAACAGGCGGTCGAAGTCGGCCGGTTCGGCCCCGATGTCACGGAACCGGTCCAGTATGTCGGCGTGCATATATTCCAGGGTGAAGAACGCGGCGCGACTGCCTTGCTTCATGGCCGCCACGGCGAGTTCGAGGCTCATCAGCGTCTTGCCCTGGCCCGGCCGCGCCGCCATGAGAACCATGTCGCCGGGCATCAGCCGAGCCAAAAGATGGCCGGCGGGCGCAGCTTCGGCGGCCTTGGCCGCAAGCAGGCTCCAGCTGCCAAAGCCTTCCCTGGCGGCGACGCGGTCGAGCGCCTGATGGAGCGGAACATCTTCCCTGCGAGACAGGAGCCTCGCCTGGCGTTTCAGATGATAGACGGGTGCGGAAAGCCGCATCGAAAACCTCCTGCCGCGAGCAGTCTTCGCAACCCCTCCTTATGCCTGGCGCTCGAACAGTTGGTTGAGTGATCGACTGCCCTGCATGAACGATGCTTTCCCGATGGAGGGAGGAGGCGTGGGCGCGCCGGGAATCGGATGATACCTCAATCGAGGCGGACCGAAAATCCGAACTCCAAAAGGTGTCGCTAAACTAGATGTGTTTCGCCGATGCGTGCGAGACCTTCTATGATCGGCCCGGGTGATTCACGGGTACGAGACACATCGACGGGAGGGGCAAACGGTGCGGTTGAGATCTGTTCCGCTGGGCACGGCCATCTTCGGTCTTGTCGCGATCCTGGCCGCCCTGACGGTATCGGTCAGCTCCTTTGCGGCGTTGCGGCCGTCGAACATTCCCGACTGGCTGCAGCGCCATGTCGGCGATGGCGAGGGCCAGATCTCTGAGGTCGTGCTGGAGCGGGCGCGCGCGCTTTACCAGAAGAAAGTCAGCGACGGTTCGGTCAGCAACCCCTGCTACTTCGCCATGGATGCGACGCGTCCCGGCGATCTCGGCAACAGCGTGCTTGGCCAGCGCTATTACGTCGTCTGCGAAGCCAAGCAGCTCTTCCGCGCGGTTTCCTCGGGCCATGGCGGCGGCCGCAACCTCAAAGGCGTCGCCGATTTCTCCAACGGCAGGCGTTGCGCGAAAAACTTCGGCAATGCGATGGACTCCGAGCTGACCGCCGGCGGCGCCTACATCACCGCCGAGACCAAGACGTCCTTCAAGGGCTATTACCGCGTCGGCGCGCAGGACGCCGTGTTCATGCGCACCTTCATCCAGTTCGACGGCGAAGGCGAAGCGGCCAACGCCAGGCAGCGTGTGATCGGCGGGCATCCGGCGGCTATTCTGAAGGGCCTGTGCATGCGCAAGAGCCCGCAAAGCTCCTACGCCGACCATGACGGCTTCGTGCCGTTCGGCAAGCTGGTCAACTATGCCGGCGGCCGCAGCAATGGCTGCACCAGTTGGTCGCCGGCCGATGCCGAGCAGATCATCCCGATGGTGAAGAACAGCCCGACGACGCTCTACATCTATCCGGAATCGCGCGACATCGCCGCCGTCGCCCGCGCCAAGTCCGGCGGCCAGGCGCCCTCGGCCGCGGGAGCCTATTGGAACGCCTCCTGCCTGAAGGAAATCGGCACTCCAAAGTTCTGGCCGAAGAAGACACTGGAGCCGATCATCGCGCAGTACAAGAAGGATCATCCGGCGCCGCCGCCGCAGCCGGTGCCGATCTGCAAGAACTAAGGCTGTCTTCTACTGCAACAGTCCCTTGATGATGGCGCTCGCCTTGGCGAAGTCCATCTGCCCGGCATATTTCTGCTTCAGCGCGCCGATCACCTTACCCATGTCCTTCTGGCTGGCGGCGCCGGTCGCCGCGATCGCCTCGCGCGCCGCCGCCTCGATCGCCGCATCGTCGAGCTGCGTCGGCAGGAATTCGCGGATGACCTCCATCTCGCCGCGCTCCTGCGCCGCCAGTTCCGGGCGCTTGCCGTCTTCGAAGGCCTTGGCCGATTCCTCGCGCTGCTTAACCATCTTGGCGAGGATTTGCAGAATCTCCTCCTCGCTGGCGGGCGGCTTGCCGGCGCCGCGATTGGCGATATCGCGATCATGGATGGCTGCCTGAATCAGCCTGAGCGTCGGCAGGCGGTGCTTGTCCTGCGCCTTCATCGCGCTCTTCATGGATTCGGCGATTTTCTCGCGCATCGTGCTTCTCCTTCGAATGCGGCGGACAATAGCTTTGCGGGACGGGTAACGCAAATCCCGGCAAGCCGCTGATATTGCTGGACGAATGCAAATCTATCCTGGCTTGGGGCCGCCGCATTGACCGCTCCCGCGCCTTCCCCTATGTACTCGGTCCTGCATGAGACAATGAGTTGACGCGAGGGAGCTGAAAATATCCAGCCCGCGCGTCTTGCCGCGCAAACGGTCCTGCCGCCCGTTTTGAAGCGCCTGACAGGAGTGCCGCCATGGCCACGACCACTGCCCCCTGGGCCACCGAAAAGCCGACCGCCCTTCTGGTGCTCGCCGACGGCACGGTGATCGAAGGCCGTGGTCTCGGCGCCACCGGGTCGGCGGTCGCGGAAGTCTGCTTCAACACCGCGCTGACCGGTTACGAGGAAATCCTCACCGATCCGTCCTACGCCGGCCAGATCGTCACCTTCACCTTTCCGCATATCGGCAATGTCGGCACCAATGACGAGGACATCGAGGATTTGCATCCGGCTGCCCGCGCCGGCGCCGTCGGCGCCATCTTCAAGGCCAATGTCACCGACCCCTCGAACTATCGCGCCGCCGGCCATCTCGACCAGTGGCTGAAGCGGCGCGGCATCGTCGCGCTTTCCGGCATCGATACCCGCGCGCTGACCGTGCTGATCCGCGAGAAGGGCATGCCCAATGCCGTTATCGCGCACGCGCCGGACGGCGTCTTCGACATCGAGGACTTGAAGCGGCAGGCCGCCGCATGGTCGGGCCTGATCGGCCTCGATCTCGCCAAGGAAGTGACGTCCGGCCAGTCCTCGGTCTGGCGCGAGACCCCATGGATCTGGAACGAGGGCTATGGCGAGCGGGGCGTGCCGTCGATGCACGTCGTGGCCATCGACTATGGCGTCAAGCGCAACATCCTGCGCCTGTTGGCGGGCCTCGGCGCCAAGGTCACCGTCGTGCCGGCGAAGACGGGCGCCGAGGAGATCCTGGCCATGCAGCCGGACGGCATCTTCCTGTCGAACGGCCCCGGCGATCCGGAAGCGACCGGCGAATATGCCGTGCCGGTGATCCAGAACCTCTTGAAGACCGACATCCCGGTGTTCGGCATCTGCCTCGGCCATCAGATGCTGGCGCTGGCGCTCGGCGGCAGGACCGAGAAGATGCATCAGGGCCACCACGGCGCCAATCATCCGGTCAAGGACCATACCACCGGCAAGGTCGAGATCGTCTCGATGAACCACGGTTTCGCCGTCGATGCCGACTCGCTGCCCGAAGGCGTCGAGGAAACCCATGTCTCGCTCTTCGACGGCTCCAACTGCGGCATCGCGCTGACCGGCCGGCCGGTATTCTCGGTGCAGCATCACCCCGAGGCGTCGCCCGGCCCGCAGGATTCGCATTACCTCTTCCGCCGCTTCGTCAACCTGATCCGCGAACGGCGCGGCGAGGAAGCGCTGGCCGAACGTTGACACACTCTGTGGGTTAGCTATAATATCGCCAAATGGAGATAAGAGCGGCGATATCCGGTGAAGACCATCATCCTCTCGGCGGCCGCGGCTCGTGATCTCGACAATCTACCCGCCGACGTTCGGAACCAGATATCCGAGGGCCTGATAGATTACGCGATGAGCGGTCGAGGAGATGTAAAGCGCTTAACTGGTAGAGACGGCTACAGGCTGCGGATCGGTCGCTACCGAGTTATATTCGATGAGAACCGCACCACCGTCCTAGCGATCTACATAGGAAAACGCGAGACAATAACCTACAGCAGGTCATAGCAGGACAAGATGTCATGAATGCCCCGCAAATCATCAAAACCTCGACCGGCGAAGAATTGGTCGTGATCCCCAAGGCGGATTACGAGGCGTTGTTGCATGCCGCCGAGGAGGCTCTCGAAGATGCTGCGGATGTCGCCATCTATGACGAGCGCAAAGCCGACCTCAAAACCGAAAAGGCGCTGCCGGCAGACGTGACCATGGATGTCTTGCGCGGCTCCAGTCGACTCAAGGCGCTGCGCAACTGGCGAAAGCTCACCCAGGCCGAACTGGCCGCAGCGATCGGTGTCAGCCAGGGGTTCCTGTCGGACCTCGAATCCAATCGCCGCAAGCCGTCTGAGCAAACCAGCGCAATGCTGGCGAAGGCGCTCGATATCCCCGGAGAATGGATCGAGCCTTAGTCGTTCTCAGGCCGCGTCCGACACCGCTGCTTCCTGCGTGTGCATGCGCTCGACTTCCTTCGGCGTCGGCTTGGCCACCTTCGTCACGAAGACGATGACCGCCAGCGTCAGGAAGATCGCGCCGAGCACATAGGGAGCGCCGCCGAACACGACCGGCGCCGCCGGGCTCGTGAACCAGGAAAAGATCGCCGTGTAGAGCAGCGGCGTGACGATCGAGGTGATCGAGAAGATCGAGGTCATCGCGCCCTGCAATTCGCCCTGCGCCGAAGGCGGCACCTTGGCGGCAGCGAGGCTTCTGAGCGGCGGGTCCGCCAGCGCCTCGAGGCAGCCGGCGACGATCACGGCATAGATCATCCAGCCTTGTGTCGCGAAGGCGTAGCCGAAGGCGCCGAGCGCGGTGAAGGTCAGCCCGATCGCCGCTGTCTTCCACTCGCCGAGCTTCGGGATGACCCGCGGCAGCACCGTCGCCATGACGATCGCGCCGCACAGGCCGAAGGCGCCGAGCGAAAAGCCGATCTGCGTTTGGCTCCAGCCATAGCGGTAGGTTGAGACGAACGACCAGACCGCCGGATACATCATGTGGCCGAGCGTCATCAGGAAGAAGACCAGCCCGATCCAGCCAATGCCCGGATAATTGCGCATCTGCATCAGCGTGCCGACCGGATTGGCGCGCTTCCATTCGAACGGACGGCGATGCTTCTGGTCCAGCGTTTCCGGCAGGAAGACCATCGCGATCAGGAAATTCACCAGCGCAAGCCCCGCGGCGAAATAGAACGGCACGCGCGGCCCGAAGGTGCCGAGCAGCCCACCCAGCACCGGGCCGATGACGAAGCCGACGCCGAAGGCGATGCCGAGCAGGCCGAAATTCTTCGCCCGGTTCTCATCGTTCGAGATGTCGGCGATGAAGGCCGATGTCGTCGAATAGCTGGCGCCGGAAATGCCGGCAAGCACGCGGCCGATGAACAGCATCGGATAGGACCAGGCGATGGCGCAGATCAGATTGTCGATCGAGAAGGTCAGCACCGAGGCGAGCAGGATCGGCCGGCGCCCAAAGCGATCGCTCAAGCCGCCGATGATCGGCGCGAAGAAGAACTGCATCGCCGCATAGACGAAGAACAGCCAGCCGCCCTCGATCGCGGCCTCGCTGACGCTGACGCCGCTCAATTCCTCCAGATAGGCCGGCAGCACCGGCATGATGATGCCGAAGCCGATGATGTCGAGCAAAAGCGTGGTGAAAACGAGCGCAAGGCCCCGCTTGGCGGTTTTCGGATCGATCATGGCGATAAGCTCCTCGGGCCGCCCGGGGCAAGGCGGGACGCACCTTATAGGCGAGCCAGCCGATTGGAACAATAGAAGAACGCGCTGGGCAGCCTCATCCTGACGTCAACTGACGGCGTGGAGCAGCAGGAGAAACAGGACAATTCAGCACTGCTTTTGTCCGCTGTCAGTCAAGCGGCACGAAAATAAATACGGTGATACCGCTTCTATTCGGATCACGGAACCCAAACATAGACCGCTTTTCTCCGCGCCGCGTTAAATCTTCAACAGTCGACGTAAGATCTTGTATCGTGCGCACGAATTTATTTCCGATAGAGACCAATAGAAATCCTGATTTTACACCAGCAATTTCCGCTGTCGAGCCATGCTCAACAGAGCTGACAACGACTCCGGTTCCTTCTATGCCATAGGTCGGCTTGACATCTGACAATTCAGAAAATGACACCCCAGATTTTATGAAGTAGTTAAGATTGGTTGCCGCCAACCTTTCGGTTTCACTGTTCCAAACTACCAGCCGAAAATATATTAAAATAGATGCCGCCGCCAATATCGCAATTATTATTCTTAAAATATAGTAAGAATAATTTACATCCAACGATTCGCCAAATATTCCTTTGTGCTCGGTGCCTGGAGGCGAAATACGACTTGGGTCTCTTTTAGTTGACAACTGCCCGCTGAGTGCTGGCGCCCTCTTCGGTGGCAGTTCCTTGTCCGAATCCTTGTGCCTTTCCAGGTTAGCGTTTTGTCCAGTAGCCCTATCTGAGGCTGTCGCCGTTTCCCCGACTGGGGCGCCCTGCCGTCCCGGTTGCTGCTGAGCAGCATCGTTCAAACCGTGTCTTTCTGGCTCAACAAGTTCCTTTCCTTGTGTGGTTTTCAGGTCTGGACGACCCGATAATTCTGGCCCCGCAAGCGTCTCGATCGAGGCAGGGCGTTCTTGCGTTCGTCGCTTTTCCTCTTCTGCCACGCGCGCATCGGCGGAAGTCCTCTCCTGTTCGCGTCGTTCCAATGCGGCTTGAAGCGCCTTGATAAGCTGAGCTTCTTCGGCCCTGGAGCCTCCGTGGGTTGCCAGGAAAGCGTTGCGTCGCGCCAGCGGTTGCAGCTTGCGCGGCAATTCGGTGGAAAGCGGCATTAGTGCCCCCTGCACGAGGATAGGCACCACATGCTTCTTTTGCTTCAACGCGGATTCGATCTCGACGCGAACGAAATCCTCGGGATTGTCCAGCCGCCGCCGCCCCTGCTGGTCCGTTGCGCCGAGCCAGTCACGCCCGATCACCACGAGCACGATGTCGCTAAGTGCGATCTGCGTCTCTATGTATTCTACGAAGTCAAAACCCGGCGGAATGCTATCTATGTCAAAGAACAGGCGATCCGTACCGAAATCTTCGCTCAACCGTTCATAGAGACGAACAGCGAATGCCTGCTCATCCTCTCGGCGATAGCTGATAAAAATATTCCCCGCCATGCCTCATGGCCACTGTCTGCGCAAGGCGCCTGAGCCCCTCTCGCTTGAAAGTGACAGTAACAGTAAGTGACGACATTCCGCCGCGCAAGCTCAGCCACAAATGAAGCTTGAAGCTGTTGCCGCCTCAGATCGGACCGCTCATCGTGTTGCAGTCGGAGAGCTTGCCGCTCTTGAAGCCGCGCGCCAGCCAGGTCTGCCGCTGTTGCGAGGTGCCATGGTTGAAGCTTTCCGGCACCACATAGCCCTGCATCTTTTTCTGCAGCGTGTCGTCGCCGATCTGCTTGGCGGCGTTCAGCGCGCTTTCGATATCGCCCTGCTCCAAAATACCCTTTTGCTGCGTGTAATGCGCCCACACACCGGCGAAGCAATCGGCCTGAAGCTCGATACGCACCGAGAGCTGGTTGGCGTCGGCCTCGCTCATGCCTTGCCGCATCTGGTTGAACTTGCCCATGATGCCGGTGAGGTTCTGCACGTGATGGCCGACTTCGTGCGCCACCACATAGGCGCGCGCGAACTCGCCGGAAGCGCCGAACTGCTGGTCGAGCTGCTGGAAGAAGGTCATATCGAGATAGACCTTGTGATCGCCCGGGCAGTAGAACGGCCCGGCCGCCGCCGAGGCGAAACCGCAGGCCGAACGAACCTGGCCACTGAACAGCACCAGCTTGGGATCCTCGTAGGTCAACCCTTGGGATTTGAAAATGCCGGTCCAGGTATCCTCGGTGTCGGCAAGCACGGTCGCGACGAACTGCTTCATCTCGTCATTGGCGGGCGCGTTGCCATTGTCCTGCGTCTCGGTGATCTGCCCACCGCCTCCCGGCAGCAGGCCGCCGCTGCCGTCGCCCAGGATCTGCGAGGGATCGAAGCCGAAATACCATCCTGCGAGCACGACCAGGATGACCAGGAGGATGCTGCCGCCGCCGCCAGTACGGCCGCCAATGGGGAGGCGGAACTGGCCGCCACCGCCCAATCCGCCGCCACCGCCGCTGTCGCTGCGGTCATCCTCGATGTTGTCGCTCTGACGACGGCCTCTCCAAAGCATGGCAACTCCTCGCAATGCGAATGTCCTGGAGGGACCGGTATGCCACCGCCCCCTCCAGACAATTATCGTAACGGCCAGCCGGAGTCACAAAATTTTTGTGCTCCCTGGCAGGACGGCGGGCAGTCAACTCGGATCGGAAATACGCTTCAGCGATGCGTCATCGCCCGGCGGAACGCGTCCAGAGTTTCGGCGCTGACATGATGCTCGATGCCTTCGGCGTCGATGCGAGCCGTCTCGGCGCTGACGCCAAGCGAGCGCAGGAAGGCTTCCACCGTCTGGTGGCGGATGCGGCTTTCGTCGGCGACCTTGCGGCCGGCCTCGGTCAGGAACACGCCGCGATAGGGCTTTCGCGAAACCAACCCGTCGGCGCACAGCCTGGTCAGCATCTTCGCCACCGTCGGCTGCGCTACGCCGAGCCTTGCGGCGATATCCACCTGCCGCGCTTCGTTGCCGTCCTCGATCAGGTCGGCGATCAGCTCGACATAGTCCTCGACCAGCGCGCTGCGGCGCGCCTGGCGCTGCTGCCGGAACCCTTCCGAATGGATCTCGGCATCCGGAAGCGGCTCTTCGCGTCGAACGGGTCTGTTCCTCGGCGCCAACAAACGCTCCTTCCTGTTGCCCGAATGCTGAATCGGGATCGCATCCATAGCACGAACCCCTGTCGGTCCGGCCGTTTATTTGCATTCCCGCGCAGGCGCAACCGGCGTTTACGGCAGCCCGCCGTTAGCCTGCTCTGGCGCATCACGAAAGCATGATCAATGAAATATAGCCTATTGCATAATGTTGAGCCATGGCGTAGATAAAGGGGACTTCGATACAGTCCCAGCGGAAATCCCTCATGTCCGACGCCGATGCAGTAACCGTAGCCCGACCCGCGTGGCGATTCGACAGGCCGGACGACGAGCAGCCCAGCCTGCGCGAGGTGAACGCCTCGATCGCGGTGCCGCAGACCGGCGTCTGGTTCCGCCGGCTGTTCGCCTTCATGGGGCCGGGCTACATGGTCTCGGTCGGCTATATGGATCCGGGCAACTGGGCGACCGACCTCGCCGGCGGCGCCCAGTTCGGCTACACGCTGCTTTTCATCATCATGCTGTCGAACCTGATGGCGATCCTGCTGCAGGCGCTGGCGGCCCGCCTCGGCATCGCCACCGGCCGCGACCTCGCCCAAGCGTGCCGCGCCTACTATCCTCGCCCCGTCAACCTGATGCTCTGGATCGCCTGCGAGCTGGCGATCATCGCCTGCGACCTCGCCGAGGTGATCGGCACCGCGATCGCCCTGCAGCTTCTGTTCGGCATTCCGCTGATCGGCGGCGCCATGCTCACCGCGCTCGACGCGTTTCTAGTGCTTCTCCTGATGAACAAGGGCTTCCGCTACCTCGAAGCCTTCGTCATCGCGCTGCTGATCATCATCTTCGGCTGCTTTGCCATCCAGATCTTCGTCGCCGCGCCGCCGGCCGGCACCATTCTGCATTCGATGTTCTTGCCATCGCCCGAGATCGTAACCAATCCGGCAATGCTCTACATCGCCATCGGCATCATCGGCGCGACGGTCATGCCGCATAACCTTTACCTGCATTCCTCGATCGTCCAGACCCGCGCCTATGAGCGCACCGATGCCGGCAAGCGCGACGCCATCAAATGGGCAACGACGGATTCGACCATCGCGCTGATCCTGGCGCTGTTCGTCAACGCTTCGATCCTGATCGTCGCGGCGGTCGCCTTCCACGACACCGGGCACCAGGACGTGGCCGAGATCGGCCAGGCCTTCGAGCTGCTGTCGCCGCTACTGGGCCTGAGCATTGCCTCGATCCTGTTCGCGGTCGCGCTGCTCGCCTCCGGCCTCAACTCGACGGTCACCGCCACCCTTGCCGGCCAGATCGTGATGGAGGGCTTCTTGCGCCTGCGCATCCCGCAATGGGCCCGACGCCTGTTGACGCGCGGCATCGCCATCGTCCCGGTCGTGATCGTCACCGCGCTCTACGGCGAAAAGGGCACGGCCCAGCTGCTGGTCTTCAGCCAGGTGGTGCTGTCGATGCAGCTGCCTTTCGCGGTCATCCCGCTGGTGCAGTTCGTGTCGGACAAGAAGAAGATGGGCAGTTTCGCCATACCGCGCGGCATTGCGGCTCTGGCGTGGGTGGTGGCCGCCGTCATCCTCGTGCTTAACTTCAAGCTGCTCTACGACACCATCGCCGGCTGACCGCGACATTCGCGCCGGCCGCGCTATCTTCGCGCTATGACCGAGCCGGACGAAGCCCGCAGATTCTACGCCAAGCTGATGGCCGCGCATGCACAGTCGGCCGACCCGCGCATCGAGGAGGCGTTCGCCTCGGTGCCGCGCGAGGCGTTCCTGGGCCCGGGACCATGGACTGTCTTTGCCGGCAAGGGCCGATTCGAAACGCCGCGCGCCGATCCCTCCTACATCTACCAGAACGTGCTCGTCGTGCTCGATGCCGACAAGGGCATCAACAATGGCGAGCCGATGCTGCATGCCATGTGGCTCGGCAAGGTCGCCCCGAGGCCGGGCGAGACCGTCACTCATATCGGCGCCGGCACCGGATACTACACGGCGCTGCTGGCGCGGCTGGTCGAGCCCGGCGGCAGCGTCACCGCCTTCGAGCTGGAGGCAGGCCTCGCCGCGCGCGCCGAGGCGAACCTTGCCCGATACGCCAACGTCGACGTGGTCCATGGCGACGCCGTCACCGATCCGCTGCCGCCGTCCGACGTCATCTATGTCAATGCCGGCGTCGTCGCGCCGCCCGCCGCGTGGCTGAAAGCGTTGCAGCCCGGCGGCCGCATGATCTTTCCGTGGCGCCCGTCCGAAACCGTCGGCGTCGCGGTCGTCGTCACCCGCCGGGAAAACGGCTTCGCCTGCCAACCCTTCATGGGTTCCTGGTTCATCCCCTGTGTCGGCGCCTCGGTTGCCGGCGTGGCGGCAAGAATACCGACGCGCGAGCGCGCCGCCCGCACCCGCTCGATCTGGCTGACGGCGGACAAGGCTGCGGACCGCACGGCGACCGCCATCTTCGGCGATGTCTGGTTTTCATCGCGCGCCATCCGCGCCGACAGCGCCCGATAGATTTTTTCAGGGCCTTGTCGAAATTGCGCCTGGCCGTTCGTCCTTGGAGCAATTCCAGGAAAAGTGCGAAGCGGTTTTCCGTCAGGAATTGCGTCAACCACTCTAAGAGAAGTCCGGCCTCGACGGCGCGGATCGTGAAAACGGAGAACAAAGATGCGCAAGATCATCGCCGCCACCTTCGTCAGCCTCGACGGCGTCATGCAGGCGCCGGGCGGACCGGAAGAAGACCCGGTCGGCGGCTTCAAATTCGGCGGCTGGACCTTCCACTACTTTGACGAAGTGGCCGGCGCGGCAATGGGTGAGATGTTCTCAAAACCCTTCGACCTGCTGCTCGGCCGCAGAACCTACGACATCTTCGCAGCGCACTGGCCGTATCAGAACGATCCGATCGCGGATGTCTTCAACCCCGCGACCAAATATGTGGCGACGCATCGGCCGGACAGCCTGACTTGGGAGAACACGAAGCCGCTCGGGCCGGATATCGTCGCGACGTTGCGCCGGCTCAAGCAGGAGGAAGGACCTGACCTGCTCATCCAGGGCTCAGGCAATCTGATCCAGACCCTGCTCGCCAACGGGTTGATCGACGAAATCCGACTGATGATCTTCCCGCTGGTGCTGGGCAAGGGCAAGCGGCTGTTCGGCGACAACGCGATGCCGGCCGCCTTCAAGCTCGTCAAATCACAGGTAACGAGCACCGGCGTCATCATGACGACCTATGAGCGTTCAGGCGAAATCAAGGTCGGGTCGTTCGCGCAGGAGAAACCCTCCGAGGCCGAGCTCGAGCGGCGCAGGAACTGGAAGTAGCACGAGATCCGGTGCGCGGCGGCCCGGTCCTGCCGCGCACTAGCGTCACCAGCCTCCCCTTCGCAACAACGGCCTAAACCACCAGGAGCCCGCCCATGAACCCCACCATTACCGCCTTCGAACGATCGCCCGACGGCGGCAGGGGGCTCGCGCGTGACATGCATGTGCGCTGGGCGCTCGAGGAAGTCGGCCAACCTTACGACGTTCGTCTCGTCTCGTTCACTGCGATGAAGCAGCCGGCGCACCTCGCGCTCAACCCCTTCGGCAGTATCCCGACCTACGAAGAAGGCGATCTCGCTCTGTTCGAGTCAGGCGCGATCGTCCTCCACATCGCGGTGCGTCACGCGGGCCTGCTGCCTGATGATGCGAACGCCCGGGCGCGCGCGGTCGCCTGGATGTTTGCCGCGTACAGCACAGTGGAGCCGCCGATCCTCGAGCGCGCAACCGCGGTGATCCTGGAGCACGATGCGCCGTGGCGCGAAGAGCGCCTGCCCTTGGTCGATGATCGGATCCGCCAGCGGCTGGCCGAGCTCTCCCGCCACCTTGGCGATTCCGACTGGCTCGATGGCGCCTTCAGCGCCGGCGACCTGGTCATGATCGGCGTGCTGCGCCGGCTGCAGAGATCGGGACTTCTGAACGAATTCCCGAACCTCGCCGCCTATGTCGCCCGTGGCGAGGCTCGACCGGCGTTCAAGCGTGCATTCGATGCGCAACTGGCGGTCGCCATGGCCGCGTCGAACGGCTGACCGTTCACGCCGCCTGGCGATAACGTGAGAGACCCTCGCGGATATGCCTGGCGAAAGCCTGCGCGGCCGGCTCGGCGGCATGTTTCGGCAGATGCAGGTTGACGGAAAAATTCGGCAGCGCCGGAAGTCCGGCGTCGGACAGGATGTCGAGATCGGCCGGCACCGTCGAGGCAAGCCAGGTGGTCACCGCGAGGTCCGACCGCACCGTCGCGGTCGTCGCGTCGATGTTGCCGTTCTCGAACACGGTGCGCCAGTCTAGCCCATGCTCGCCGAGCGCCGCCAGCACCGCCGGGCGGAAGGCGCAGGTGTCGGCGACGATCGAAACCGGCAGCGGCCGTTTCAACCGCGCCACACCGCCCTTGGCGCCGACCCAGACCAGCCGGTCGACGAGCAGGCATTCGCCGGCGGTGGGACCGGCGCGTTCCTCGATGACGGCAAGGTCGATGGTGCCCGCCGCCAAGGCCGCCGCGAGCTCGGGCGAGGAAGCGCAGACCAGCGAAATCTCCACCTGCGGATGGGCTTCGGCATAGGCTTTCAGCACCGGCGCGAGCAGCGTGCCGACGAGATCGTAAGGCACGCCGAGCCGCACCTGTCCGGCAACCGCCCTGCCCCTGATCTCGCTCAGAATCTCGTCGTTGAGCCGCAGCAGGCGCCTGGCCTTGTCGAGCAGCCGCTCACCAGAGCGCGTCAGCTTCAGGCCGCGGCGATCGCGCTCGAACAGGCTCTGGCCGAGCACCTCTTCCAGCCGTTTGACCTGCTGGCTGACGGCGCCTTGCGTCAAATGAAGCGCATTGGCAGCCGCCGTCATGCTCGCCTTGTCGGCGGTGGTGACGAAGGTGCGGATGAGGGTCGTGTCGAGATCGCGGATCATGGTCAGCATTATATTCCCTAATGCAAGCCATATCAAACATTGCATTTACTGATGCCGCGAAGCGCCTAAGCATGCCGGCTCCTCAGACAGGGAAGCCCGCATGTCCGAAACCATCATCCCGCTGGTCCTGTTCGCGCTGATCTCGACCTCGACACCTGGCATCGCCACGACGCTCTCGACCGCCTCCGGCGCGCAATTCGGCTTCCGCCGCTCCGTGCCGCTGATGGCCGGCAGCGCAGCAGGCTTAGCCACCGTCGCCGCCGCCGGGGCGGCAGGCCTCGCCGGTCTGCTTGCCGCCGTGCCTTCCCTGCAGCTCGCGATGAAAATCATCGGCTCGCTCTACCTGATCTGGCTGGCGGTCAAGATCGGCCGCAGCGGACCGCCCAAGCTCGACATCAGCATGGCCAGGCCGAACAGTTTTTTCGGCGGCGCCGGCATCCAGTGGATGAATCCGAAAGGCTGGGCGATGGGGCTGGGCGCCGCCGCATCCTTCGCGGCGCTGGCCGACGGTCCCTTGCAGCTTGCGCTGCTGCTCGGCGCCGTGTTCGGCCTGGCCGCTGCCTTCTCATTGTCGCTGTGGTGCGTGGCGGGAACCCTGCTTGCCCGCCTGCTCAAGACGGAGCGCCAGTGGCGCGCGCTCAACATCGTGCTCGGCCTGCTGCTGGCCGCCTCGATCCTGCAGATGTGGCGGCCCGTATGACGCCGGTTCCTCGCCCCCACGAAGGTGGGGGAGAGGTGGCTCGGCGAAGCCGAGACGGAGAGGGGACTGGCGTCGCCCTGACCAAATATCCGGCGAAGGGACTTGCCCTACGAAGGCCCCCTCTCCGGCCGCTTCGCGGCCACCTCTCCCCCGCTTTGCGGGGGCGAGGAACTAGCCTCAGACGGCGTAGCGCGCCGCAGGCTTGCCGGAGAACAGGCTGCCGAAGAACTGGTCCCTGGCGCCGAGATAGGTTGTCAGCCCGGCCGCATCGGCAAGGCCGGGCGCGGTGACGGTCTCGCCCTGGGCGAACCCGGCAAGTGCCGCGTCGACCAGATCCTCGGCACTCATGATCCAGTCCGGATTGAGCCTGTCGAGGCTGATTCCGGACACGTCCCACAACTCGGTGCGGACCGGTCCGGGCACGACGGACTGGACTTTCACTTCGGTGCCGGCGACTTCCTTCTGCAGCGCTTCCGTGAAGTTGGCGACATAGGCCTTGGTGCCGCTGTAGATGCCGCCGACCGCAATGCCATAGGCGACGACCGAGGCGATGTTGATGATCGCGCCGCGATTGCGCTTGAGCAGGCCCGGCAGCACCGCGCGGGTCAGCCTGGTCAGCGCCACGACATTGACCTTGATCATGCGCTCGGCCGCGTCGGCGTCGGCGTCGGCAATCGTCTCCAGGCCACCTACGCCGGCATTGTTGATCAGCAGCGTCACGCTGTCGTCCGTCGACACCGCCTGCTCGACGCGGCGCAAATCGGCATCGACCGCAAGATCGGCGACGATCGTCTCGACCTTGCGGCCGTAGGCATAGGCGAGCCCGTCGGCCACGTCCTGCAGCCGGTCGGCGCGGCGCGCCACCAGCACCAGATCGTAGCCCTGCCCCGCCAGCCGGTCCGCATAGACCGCGCCGATGCCCGACGACGCGCCGGTGATGACGGCCGTGCCCTTGTTGTCCTTCGTGCTCATTGTCCTGTTCCTTTTGTTCGGTTCGCTTGGCCCGGCGCCGACGACCTTGTCATCCGCCGCGGTCTCCAATTCCAATTAGTGGCATATGCCACTTTTGCCGAAGTAGGTATATGCCACTATCTTGTCAACGGCGGCGGCGAAAACTATTTTCTGCGGGAGGCTGGCGGTCTTTGCGCCGGCAAGGAGTGATCATGACCGAAGCCCAGAAACCGGGATTCAGCGACTGCAACAACGCCACGCTGCGGCGCGCCGCGCGCAGTCTCGGCCGCTTCTATGACGACGCGCTGGGGCCTTCGGGCCTGAAGAGCACCCAGTTCGGCCTGCTCTTCCAGATCCACATCAGCGACGAGCCGGCGATGGGCACCATCGCCGAGGCGCTGATCATGGATCTCTCGGCGCTCGGCCACACGCTGAAGCCGCTGATTAGAGACGGCTATGTCGAAACCTTCGCCGACAAGGACGACCGCCGCGTCAAGCGCGTGCGGCTGACGCCACGAGGCGAGGCCAAGCTGGACGAGGCGCTCAAGCTCTGGAGCGTCGCGCAGCGGCAATTCGAGGAGAAGGTCGGCGCCGAGCAGGCGGCAAAACTGCGCGCGGCGCTGGACGCGGTGGCTGATCTCGATCTGGAAATGCCGATGGCCGCTCCCTCGAACTGAGGAAGCGGCCGCTGATCAGGCTTTGAAAACAGTCACTCGGCTGGCATCGCGACCGGGCGAGCGAAGACACGACCGGCCAGCACCACGCCCAGGCCCACGATCGGGAACACGGCGGCGATCAAGCCGAGATCGGCCGGCGCGCCGAAGCGCAGCACCGCGGCACCGACGACAGCGCCCAGCGCCACGCCGAAATAGAGCGCCGAAGCGTTGAGCGACAGCACGATGGGCGCGGCGTCGGGCGCGATCTTGAGGATGCGGCTCGCCTGCGCCGGCGGGAAGGCCCAGCCTACGATGCCCCACGGCACCATCATGGCCATCAGCGCCGGTCCGGCGATCGAATGCGGCAGGAAGGTCGGGATCAGCGAGAAGGTGACCAGCATCGCGGCCGACAAGGTCAGCGACCAGGCGACGGTGCGGGTCGCGCCGAAGCGGTCGGCCGCCTGGCCGCCGGCAATGTTGCCGATGACGGCGCCGACGCCGAAGGCGAGCAGCATGCCGGGCAGCGCGATCGGGGAGAGCCCGCCGCCCTGAATGGCCAAGGGCGCGATGAAGGCGAAGACGGTGAAGGCGCCGACAAGGGCAAGGGCAGTCGTCAAAAGGATCGGCATCACGCCGGGGCGCAGCGCCGCCGCCAGCCGGCGCTTCAGCGGCAGCCTGGTGCCGACGATGCCGCGCGGCAGCCGCCACCACAGGATCGCGCCGGACAGCGCGCCAAGCCCGGCGATGGCGAAGAAGGTGCCGCGCCAGCCGGCGATCGCCGCGACCAGCGCGCCGAGCGGCGCGCCGACCGCCACCGCCACCGTGGTGCCGCCGACGACGACGGCGATGGCGCGGGCCCGATGGTGGTCGTCGACCAGCGCCACGGCCGTGCCTTGCGCGGTCGCGGCGAACAGGCCGGACGACAGCGCCATGACGATGCGGGCGATCAAAAGCAGCTCGAAGGACGAGCTCAGCGCAGCGACGATGTTGCCGATGACGAAGAATACCAGCGTCCACAGGATGACGCGCCGCCGGTCCCATTCGCCGGTCAGCGTCGCCAGAACAGGCGCGCCGATCGCATAGGCGAGCGCGAAGGCGGTGATCAGCGAGCCGGCGAGCGGCACGGATATGCCGGCGTCGGATGCAATGTCGGGAAGAAGGCTTGAAATGACGAAGCCTTCGGTCGAGATCGCAAACGATCCGAGCGCCAGCCAGAAGATCCGCTTGTCCATGGGGAATGTCCTTAGTTCAAAAGTTATTGAACAATTGGACATAGCAAGGCATGATGTCAACCGAGCCGCGACAAAATAGCTGAACCCTGCTGACAGCACTGTGTCAGGACGGGGCCGAAATAGAGAAGCCATGTCTATCGGCAGGAAAGGAAGCCGCGTTGAAGTTCGTGCCGTTTGTGCTTAATTCTGGGTCATGAGCCTGCCCCATCCCACCACCGACCAGATCAGCCTGCCGATCGTGCTTGCCGTGCTCGGCGATCCGACCCGGCTTGCCATCGTGCGCTATCTGGCCAGCAAGGAAGGCGTGCCGCTGAACTGCAGCAAGTTCCTCGACCTCGCCTCCAAGACCAATCTCAGCTACCACCTCGCCAAGCTGCGCGAGGCAGGCGTCACCCGCAGCGAAGCGGTCGGCACCAGCCGGCTGATCACGCTGCGCCGCGACGACCTCGACAAGCGTTTTCCGGGCCTGCTCGACAGCGTGATTGCCGCGGCCGACGGCGACAAGGCGCTGCCGGCGGTCGGCGTGTCCGAGGTCGAGGTTTCGGCCTGAACCGCATGCGCATCGCCGTTCTCGCAGACATCCATGGCAACGTGCTCGCATTGGACGCCGTGCTCGACGACCTCGCGCGCCGCGGCGGCGCCGACATCACCGTCGATCTCGGCGATTGCGTCTCCGGTCCGCTCTGGCCGCGCGAGACGATGGAGCGGCTGCAGGCGCTCGGCCTGCCGACGGTGCGCGGCAATCACGATCGCCGCGTCGCGCAGGATCCGGCCGACGAGGCGATGTGGCCATCCGATCGCTATGCCCAGGAACGGCTGACATCGGCGCAGCGCCAGGTGCTGCTCGACCTACCGCTTCGATTGGAGATCGCGCCCAGTATCGTCGCCTTCCACGCCCGGCCGGACCATGACGAAAAATATCTTGCCGACGCCATTGTCGACGGCCAGCTGGTGCGCGCGCCGCTGGCCGCGATCAGGCGCCGGCTGAAGCCGCTCGATCCGGCCTGCCGCCTGGTGCTGTGCGGCCACAGCCACCGCAACGAGCTGATCCGCGTCCCCGACGGCCCGGTCATCTTCAACCCCGGCAGCGTCGGCTGTCCCGCCTATGACGACGACACGCCGCCGGCGCATGTCTCCGAGCAAGGCTCGCCGCACGCCCGCTACGGCATCGTCGAGCTTGGAGCGGACAGGCATCCCGGCCGCTTCGAGGCGATCGCCGTGGACTACGACCATGAAGCCGCCGCAAAGCAGGCCGAACAGGCGGGACGGCCGGAATGGGCGCACGCGCTGCGGACCGGGTTCATGAAGGATTGAACGGAGCGCCCGATTGAACGGAGTTCGCATCCAGACTAAGCGGAGCTTATATCCACTGAGCAAATCTCATATGAAGCGCAAGGTCACGCTCCCATCGACGCTGCTCTTCGCCGCTCCATTGCTGGTCGCCCTGCCGGCCTTGGCTCAAGATGCGCCGGGACCGATTGTTTCGATTATCGGCGGCCTCGCGCCGGACGATCTCCTCAACATCCGCGTCACCGCTTCGCCGGGCGGAAAGGTGGCCGCGCGCCTGCCCAACGGCGTGGCCGTCAAGAATTTCGGCTGCAACGTCGTCAACGGCCATCCCTGGTGCAAGGTCGAGGATACGCAGGACGCGCATATCGTCGGCTGGGCGCCGGCCCGCTATCTCAGCCCCAGCAATCCCGCGCCGGCGCCTGATGACGGCACGGTTCCGACCACCGGAGACAGTGCAGCTGCGCCCGCCGAAACGCCGCCGCCGGACATCGCGACGCGGCTGGGCGGCAGCGAGCCGGCCGACCCGCCATCTGCCGAGGATATCGGCAGGACCGCCATGCAGGACGCCTATGGCCTCGCTTTCGCGGCCGCGGCAAATGCCGGGTCCGATGCCCCTACCCCGGACGCCGGCATCCCCTGCGCGCGCCATGTCGGCCAGCCGATGACCCGTTGCGAGATAAGCGTCGCGCACACGGACGGCGACAGCGCCGTGACCGTGACCTGGCCGGATGGCGGCAGCCGCGTCATCACCTTCCATGACGGCAAGCCGAGCGGCTCGGACTCAGCCGAAGAGTTCCGCTTCACGCGCGAAGGCAGCCTCAACATGATCCGCGTCGGCGTTTCCGAACGCTTCGAGATCACGGACCAGCTGGCTCTAGGGGAGTAGGGCAGTATGGCAATAAGGCAGTAGGGGAAAGAATGCACCTACTGCCCTACTGCCCTACTGCCCTACTGCCCTACTGCCCTACTGCCCTACTCCCCTACTCCCCTACTCCCCTACTCCCCTACTCCCCTACTGCCTCATTTTCGGGGTTACATCCCGCAAAACTCTTCCCTATAAGGCCCTCCTAGCCTGATACCAGAATCGCAAGCACAACCGGCCGGGTCCTCCCCGTCCCGGTTTTTCGTGCAAGCCGCTCGCCGAACGGAATTTTCGAATATGCCAAGACGCACCGACATCAAGTCGATCCTGATCATCGGGGCCGGCCCCATCGTCATCGGCCAGGCTTGCGAGTTCGACTATTCCGGCACCCAGGCCTGCAAGGCGCTGAAGGAAGAGGGTTTCCGCGTCATCCTGGTCAACTCCAACCCGGCCACCATCATGACCGATCCGGAGCTGGCCGACGCCACCTATATCGAGCCAATCACGCCCGAAGTGGTGGCCAAGATCATCGCCAAGGAGCGGCCGGACGCGCTGCTGCCGACCATGGGCGGCCAGACGGCGCTCAACACCGCGCTGTCGCTGCGCCGCATGGGCGTGCTGGAGCGCTACAATGTCGAGATGATCGGCGCCGACGCGCATGCCATCGACAAGGCCGAGGACCGCGCGCTGTTTCGCCACGCGATGAGCAAGATCGGCCTGGAGACGCCGCGCTCGATGCTGGCCAACGCCACCGACGTCAAGAACGCCGACCGCAAGACGCATGAGGCCGAGCGCGCCGCGCTCAAGGCGAAGAACCCGGAACACCTCGACGCCGCGCTCGATGCGCTGGAGACCCGCTGGAACCTTGGCGAAGGCGACCGCAAGCAGCGCTATATCAGCCACGGCATGGCGATCGCAGCGCAGGCGCTCGACCATGTCGGCCTGCCGGCCATCATCCGCCCTTCCTTCACCATGGGCGGCACCGGCGGCGGCATCGCCTACAACCGCGCCGAATTCTACGACATCGTCCAGTCCGGCCTCGACGCCTCGCCGACCACCGAGGTGCTGATCGAGGAAAGCGTGCTCGGCTGGAAGGAGTATGAGATGGAGGTCGTCCGCGACAAGGCGGACAATTGCATCATCATCTGCTCGATCGAGAACCTCGATCCGATGGGCGTGCACACGGGCGATTCCATCACCGTCGCGCCGGCGCTG
The DNA here is from genome assembly GCF_019091085.1 of Mesorhizobium sp. GbtcB19. Taxonomy (GTDB): domain Bacteria; phylum Pseudomonadota; class Alphaproteobacteria; order Rhizobiales; family Rhizobiaceae; genus Mesorhizobium. The sequence goes on from NZ_JAGXJY010000010.1 coordinate 60,299, forward strand.
ACGCTGACCGACAAGGAATACCAGATGATGCGCAACGCCTCGATCGCGGTGCTGCGCGAGATCGGCGTCGAGACCGGCGGCTCCAACGTGCAGTTCGCCGTCAATCCGGCCGATGGCCGCCTGGTCGTCATCGAGATGAACCCGCGCGTCTCGCGCAGCTCCGCCTTGGCTTCGAAGGCGACCGGCTTCCCGATCGCCAAGGTCGCCGCCAAGCTTGCCGTCGGCTACACGCTGGACGAGCTGGAGAACGACATCACCGGCGGCGCGACTCCGGCCTCGTTCGAGCCGACCATCGACTACGTGGTGACGAAGATCCCGCGCTTTGCCTTCGAAAAATTCCCCGGCGCCGAGCCGGTGCTGACCACCGCCATGAAGTCGGTGGGCGAGGTGATGGCCATCGGCCGCACCTTCCAGGAATCGCTGCAGAAGGCCCTGCGCGGACTGGAAACCGGCCTCACCGGCCTCGACGAGATCGAGATCCCCGGCCTTGGCCACGGCAGCGCGCCCGCCAGCCACGCCGACGACCGCAACGCCATCCGCGCCGCGCTCGGCACGCCGACGCCGGACCGGCTGCGCATGGTGGCGCAGGCGATCCGCATGGGCACCTCGCTCGAGGACGTGCACGCCATGTGCAAGATCGACCCATGGTTCCTCGAGCAGATCGCCGGCATCATCGCCATGGAGGAACGCATCCGCGAGCACGGCCTGCCACAGGATGCCGAGAACCTGCGCATGCTGAAGGCGATGGGCTTTTCCGATGCCCGCCTTGGCTCGCTGACGAAGACCGACGCCGACGCCGTCCAGAAGGCCAGGCAGAAGCTGGACGTCCATCCGGTCTACAAGCGCATCGACACCTGCGCCGCCGAGTTCGCTTCGCCGACCGCCTATATGTACTCGACCTACGAGGTGCCCTTCGTCGGCGAGCTTGCCAACGAGGCGCGGGTTTCGTCGCGCCGCAAGGTTGTCATCCTCGGCGGCGGCCCGAACCGCATCGGCCAGGGCATCGAGTTCGACTATTGCTGCTGCCACGCGGCGTTCGCGCTGCGCGACGCCGGCTATGAAGCGATCATGATCAACTGCAACCCGGAGACGGTCTCGACCGACTACGACACCTCCGACCGGCTCTATTTCGACCCGCTGACGGCGGAGGACGTGCTGGAGATCCTGCGCGCCGAGCAGGCCTCGGGCGAGTTGGTCGGCGTCATCGTCCAGTTCGGCGGCCAGACGCCGCTGAAGCTGGCCGACGCGCTGGAAAAGGCCGGCATCCCGATCCTCGGCACTTCGCCCGACATGATCGATCTGGCCGAAGACCGCGACCGTTTCCAGAAGCTGCTGCACAAGCTCAACCTCACCCAGCCGAAAAACGGCATCGCCTATTCGGTCGAGCAGGCCCGCCTCGTCGCCGGCGAGCTCGGCTTCCCGCTGGTGGTGCGCCCGTCCTATGTGCTCGGCGGCCGCGCCATGCAGATCATCCATGACGAAGGCATGCTGCAGACCTATCTGCTCGACACCGTGCCCGGCCTGGTGCCGGAGGACATCAAGCAGAAATACCCCAACGACAAGACCGGCCAGATCAACACGCTGCTGGGCAAGAACCCGCTGCTGTTCGACACTTATCTCAGCGGCGCCATCGAGGTCGACGTCGACTGTCTGTGCGACGGCAAGGCGACCTTCGTCTCCGGCATCCTGGAGCATATCGAGGAGGCCGGCATCCATTCGGGCGATAGCGCGTGCTCGCTGCCGGTGCATTCGCTGCACCCGGACCTCGTCGACGAGCTGGAGCGCCAGACAGCAAGCCTCGCCCGCGCGCTCAATGTCGGCGGCCTGATGAACGTGCAATACGCCATCCAGGACGGCACGGTCTATGTGCTGGAAGTCAACCCGCGCGCCTCGCGCACTGTGCCCTTCGTCGCCAAGACCATCGGGCGTCCGATTGCAAAAATCGCGGCCCGCATCATGGCCGGCGAGACGCTGGAAAACGCCTTTGCGCACTACGGCGCCATGCCCGACCCGCGCAATCCCGGCCACATCGCGGTCAAGGAAGCCGTCTTCCCCTTCGCTCGCTTCCCCGGCGTCGACATCCTGCTCGGCCCGGAAATGCGCTCGACCGGCGAGGTCATGGGCCTCGACCGCGATTTCGCGCTGGCCTTCGCCAAGAGCCAGCTGGGAGCGGGTGTTGATCTCCCCCGCGCGGGCACGCTGTTCGTCTCGGTCCGCGACGAGGACAAGAAGGGCATCCTGCCGGCGGTAAAACGCCTAGCCGGCCAGGGTTTTAAAGTGCTCGCCACCTCCGGCACCGCCCGCTTCCTCGCCGAGAACGGCGTGACGGCCGAGAAGATCAACAAGGTGCTCGAAGGCCGCCCCCACATCGAGGACGCCATCCGCAACCGCCAGGTCCAGATCGTCTTCAACACCACCGACGGCCAGAAGGCGGTGTCGGACTCGAAGTCGCTGCGCAGGGCAACGCTGATGCAGAAGGTGCCGTATTATACGACGCTGTCTGGCGCCGCGGCTGTGGCGGAAGCGATTGCGGCGCTGCGGGCGGGGAACCTCGAAGTGCGGCCGCTGCAGGAGTATTTTGGGTGACAAGGCGACGATCGCTGATTAATTTGCTGACAGAAACGTTCTGCGCGAAAGACAGCTTTTGACTGGAGCGGCTATTTGGAAACGAACTTTCAGAGGCTAGTGCAACACTGGCCGCTTTCCCCGATAGGGGGAGCATTGTTTCCACTATTTGAAGCTATCTCAAACGCTATACACGCTCTTAAAGAGAGCCAAAACCCCTTTCCACAGATAGAAGTAATTCTCAAAAGAGACGAGGAACAGAGCACTCTGTCGAGTGACGAATTTCAAGGTTTCGCCCCAATCTCATCATTCACAGTCACTGACAACGGTGTTGGCTTCACCAATGCTCACATGAAAGCGTTTAATGAGATCGCATCATCCTACAAAGAGAGTATCGGGATTGGAGGAAAGGGAGTTGGCAGACTTTCGTGGCTAAAAGCTTTCGAAGGCGTAAGTATCGGGTCAACCTATAGGCAAGGTGACCAGCTCTACGAAAGGCAGTTCCAGTTCTCATTGCCTTCGGGAATCCATGGTGAGACGTCTCGCCAAGTTGGACCATCCTCCACTGGAACAATCGTCAGCCTCACAAATTCGCTGCCGAAATTTCGGGATCGAATCCCCCGAAATATCGACATTTTGGCGAGAGAGATTTGTAGACATTTTATGCCGGTGCTTATCTCTCCAAATCCTCCCAAAGTCATCTTAGTAGATGGCTTGGACCGACTTGAGATTGAGGTGGGTGACTATAGTTCAGTCGTGAACGAGGCGTTCACGATCGAGGGTGTCGATTTTACAGCGCATCACGTGCGAATTAGGTCTCCATATGAAAGAAACCACACAATATCTATATGCGCAGACGGGCGATCTGTACGAACGAGTAAAATAGAATCTATACCCTCACAAAAGCTTCAAGATGAAGGCGGTGATTTTTATTATCATTGTTATGTGACCGGATCGTATCTGGATCAGCGAGTGAGCGGACAAAGAACATCCATCGACCTCCCTGAGGAGCCAAGCCTACTGGACCCAATAAGCTATCAAGTGCTCGACGAAACGATAGATGACATAGTCCAAAATCACCTGCGGCCATATATCGATGAGGCCCGTACTCTGCGCGCTTCAGAGGTAGAACTCGTCATCAATCGTCAGTATCCTGAATATAGATATCTCGTAACAGGCGCCAATGACGAGACCGAGAAAATTCCCCTAGGGTCCAGCGGCAAGGACATAGCAGATCATTTGGCTATCGCTCATGCCCAGCGGCTCAGCCACGGCCGAGCTAGGCTCGAAGCAACGCTCCAAAAATTTGAACATTCTGGTGAAGTAAACCCTAAAAAGATTGTTGAGGAGTTCGACAGTGTATATCTAGAGTCAATTAAAGCTCATCAATCGTCGCTGATCGGATACCTTCTTTTTAGAAGAAAGATCATTGAGCTTTATGAGAAAGTAATTGCACGATCCGGCGACAAATTTGAGAGGGAAGCTGCCGTCCACAGCCTCATTTTTCCAAGGCATAGCGCCGTCAGCGGTGATCGCGATTTCGACGATAACAATCTTTGGCTAGTTGATGAGCGACTAACATTTGCCAACTTCATTGACTCTGATCGTGACATTACAAAGCACCAAGCTCTTTTCGAGGTGAACAGCGGAAACGAGCCGGATATAGCGTGTTATTTCAGCTTTGCCTTTTCCACAGACGACAGTCTCACTGATCTCCGAGAAGTGGTAATCGTTGAATTTAAGCGCCCAGGCCCGTTACCGTCCAGGGACGAGCATCCTTACACGCAAGTGATTCGTTACATACGCAATATTCGGGAAGGTAAATGGTCACAAAACGGTCCGAAGATTAAGGCAAATCAATCAACCAGATTCTATGCTTACATAATATGCGATATAAGCGACAAGATGACTCAGGCCATTGTGGAGGAATACCAATTCCATCCGATGTTTGGCGGCGTCGAGGGTTATTTTATATTTAATCCAACACTCAACGCGTATATCGAGTTCGTACCTTTCGAACGCGTAGGTCGCGATGCAAGAAGGCGACACAAGGCGTTTTTTGACCGTTTGGTCGTTCCAGCTCCGAACGGAGGCTAATCAAAGACCTACGCCACCGCCACGCACTCAATCTCAATATCGAACTCCATCGGCCATGACGCCACCGGCACGAAACTGCGCGCAGGCGGGTTGGTCGCAAAATACTTCGCATAGACCCGGTTGATCACGTTGTAGAAGCCCGAATTGACGGCGTAGATGCGGACCATCACCACCTTGTCGAGCGAGGTGCCGGCCGCTTCCAAGCAGTGTTTCAGCGCCTTCAGCGACGCGTCGGTCTGGACCTCGATGTCGCCGCGCACCATCTCGCCGGTCACCATGTCGACCGGCGGCGTCGCTGAGATGAACACGAAGCCGTTGGCCCGCACCGCCGTCGAGCACGGCAGGCCGAGTGAGCGGACCTTTGCCGACATCACGGGTACTTCGATGACTTCCTTGTCCATGGTGGTTCTCCGTGATTTGGAGGGAGCTTATCGCGGCGGCGAGGGAACGCCAGCCTTCCCTTCTCCCCTTGTGGGAGAAGGTGGATCGGCGCGCAGCGCCGAGACGGATGAGGGGTGTTCCAGGGAAAGCCAACGTCTCACTCCGCTGGAGCACCCCTCATCCGGCCGCTTCGCGGCCACCTTCTCCCACAAGGGGAGAAGGAGAAGGCCGCGCAACGCAGCGTTCCTTCGCCCCCCTCACTGTCCTGCCGGACATCTCCCCCTCAAGGGGGGAGATTGGCAGCTTCGGCGCCTCGCCTTTCCTGCAACGCTGGAGATTGGCGAAAACCGGCGTGACGGCTGATCTCCCCCCTTGAGGGGGAGATGTCCGGCAGGACAGAGAGGGGGGCCGTAGAGCGCCGTCTCCAACAGTTTAGCCTCCCGACGCTCCTCACTGATGCGCCACCGCCAGTGCCTTCACATGCTTCTCGTGCATCTTCAGCACCGACAGCGTCTTCTTGGCGAATTCCTTCATCGCCGGGTCGTCGCCGGAATTGGCATAGGTGGAAAACAGCGCGACCGCTTGCCTGTGCGCGTCGGTCTGCATCTTGATGTATTTGGCGTCGAAGTCCTTGCCGCTGGCAGCCTTCAGCTCGCCCAGCATCTGCTGCTCCTTGGGCTGCAGCGCGGGCCCGGCGGGCTTGATCGACGCGGTGGTCTGGCCCTGGCTCAGCGCGGCCTTGAAATCCTCAGCGACCTTGCCGTGATCCTTGATCATATCGGCGGCAAAAGCCTTGACGTCAGCCGAGGCCGATTTCTGCTGCGCCAGCTTGCTCGACTGGATCTCGAATTCATTGGCATTGGGTACCGTGGTGACGAAGGTCTGGGTGTCTACCTTGTTGTCGGTCACCATCGGTCCCACGGCATCCGTATTGGTGTCGTCCGACTGGGCGGCGGGCGCGCCGGCAAACAGCGCGACGGCGACCAGGGGCAGCAGCGTTTTCATCGCAAAACTCCGATCCGAAACAGCCCCTCCGCCAACCCCAACGCGGCATCCGCGTTGGGGTTGCCTCGAAAAGACGTAGCTGGCTGAGCGCCCGCCCTCGCCTTCAATGGCAGTGCGCGACGGCGGCTTGTCCGGCATATTGCAGTTGCTCGTGCCAGTCGGGGCGGCCCTCCGGCGTGAAATCCATCAGGTTCCACAGGATCTCGCAGGTGCCGATGGCGCGCGGGTCCTGTCCGGGTTCGGACGGCGCGAAGCCGAGCTCCGACGACCAGAAATGCCGGATGCCGTCGCCGTCGCGGTGGAACACGGAAAGCAGCGGTATCTGCGCGCCTTCGGCGGTTTCGGAGTTGTAGTCGCGTTTGAAAGCGTTGCCGGCCGACGAGACCAGCCGCATGTTCTTCCAGCCGCGGTCGCGGGCAAGCGCGGTCATATTGTCGAGCCCGGTCTTCGCCACCACGGCGAAGTTGAAGCCCGCCGCCTGCAGATGGCCGACCGCGCCGTCGAGTTGGTCGAGCAGCGCGGTGCAGGACGGGCATGGCTGGTCCTGCCGGGCAAGCTTCGCCGTCTCGCCGCCCGCCGCCACATCGCGCGTCTCCTGCGGATGGCGCGGGAACATCATCTGGTAGAGGATCAGCGAATCCTTGCCCGGCGCGAAGAGGTCCGGCAGCTTCACCTTCGCCGGCCGGCCCTGGGCGTCCAGGGTATCGAACTCGTAGTGCTGCGGCACCAACCCGCCCGGCGGCAGAGCGCGTCTTGCTTCAGCCACCGCCTCCATGGCGCGGCGCAGCTCGATTTCCTTGCGCAGCAGCCTTTCGCGCGCGGTGCGGTATCTGGCGGATTCATTGGGAAAGGTGATCATGATCGTCTCCTTGGCCGCCGCCGGCGTCCCGGCGCGGGTTGCTCTACAGTCCAAGGACGGGCCGCCCAGACCGGTTCCGACATTTTTTCACGCGGGAACCTGCCCCGCTTTGCGGCATTCCTGTTCATTGGCTAAAACCTTCCGAAAAAGGGGGAGAAAATGACCGACGAGATCGACTTGCGCTGCCCGCAGATCGTTGCCGACAATGCCGCCAAGGGTCTCAGGCTGCGCAAGGAATTCGGCCGCGGCGGAACCGAGATCGGCGTCGCGCGCGCCACCGAGCTCAAGAACCGCCGGAACCTGTCGCCCTCGACCATCCGGCGCATGGTCAGCTATTTCGCCCGCCACGAGGTCGACAAGAAAGGCAGGAATTACGGCAACGAGGACAATCCCTCGGCCGGCTACATCGCCTGGCTTTTATGGGGCGGCGACGAAGGCCGCGCCTGGGCGCTCGAGATGAAGAAGAAGGTCGGCAACGCGCCGGATATCTGAGACGCGTCAGCCCTTCACGCCGCCGGCCGTCAGCCCGGAAACGATCCTGCGCTGGAAGATCAGCACCAGCGCCACCAGCGGCACGGTGACGATCACCGAGGCGGCCATGATGTTACCCCAGGGGATCTCGAACTGCGAATTGCCCGAGAGCAGCGCGATCGCCACCGGCACGGTGCGCTGCGTGTTGGTCGAGGTGAAGGTGAGCGCAAACAGGAACTCGTTCCAGGCGCTGATGAAGGCGAGCAGCCCGGTGGTGGCGAGCGCCGGCCACATCAAAGGCAGGAGGATGCGTGTCAGGATGATCCACGGCCCGGCGCCGTCGAGGATCGCCGCCTCCTCGATCTCGACCGGCAGGTCGCGCACGAAAGTGGTGAGCACCCAGACGGTGAACGGCAAGGTGAAGATCATGTAGGACAGGATGAGCGCGAGCAGCGAGTTGTAGAGGTGCAGCGCCCGGATGATCTCGAACAGCCCGGCCAGTGCGGCGACCTGCGGGAACATCGACACTGACAGGATCGCGAGCATCAGCGCCGAGCGCCCGCGAAAACGGATGCGCGCCAGCGCGTAGGCCGCGGTGACGCCGAGCAGCAGCGAGACCGCCACGACCGCACTGGAAACGATGAGCGAATTGACGAGATTGCGCAGGAAGGGCCCTTCGGTAAGTACGTTGCGGTAATTGGCAAGGCTGAACGATCGCGGCCAGAGCCCGGCCTGGAACAGCTCGGTCCCCGATTTCAGGCTGGTGACAATGGCGTAGTAGAACGGAAAGACCGCGACGAAGACGATCGCCAGAAGCAGAAGATAGAAGGCAACGCGCTTCAGCATTCGCATGTCAGCGGTCTCCGTCGAGGTTGAGCCGGCCGAGCCGGATATAGGCGACGGTGAGTAGGCCGATGATCAGGAAAAGCAGCGTCGAGGCGGCCGAGCCATAGGCGAACTTGTCGAACTCGAACAGGTTCTCGCGCGCGAAGATCGACATCGACTTGGTCTGGACGTTGTTCGGCGTCAGCACATAGATCAGATCGAAGATGCGCAGCGCGTCGAGCGCGCGGAAGATCACCGCCACCATGACCGCCGGGCGGATCAGCGGCAGCGTCACCCGCCAGAAGATCTGCCACGGGCTGGCGCCGTCGAGCCTGGCCACTTCGAGGATCTCGCGCGGCAGCATCTGCAGGGCTGCCAGGATCAGCAGCGCCATGAACGGCGTCGTCTTCCAGATGTCGACGATCAGCACCGCGATCATCGCGGTGTCGGCGCTGGCGGTCCAGGCGATCTTCTCGTGGATCAGGCCGAGATCGAGAAGCACGGCATTGATGATGCCGAACTGGTCGTTGAGCATCCACTGCCACATCTTGGCCGAGACGATGGTCGGGATCGCCCAGGGAATGAGGATCGCCGCGCGGACGTTGCCGCGTCCTGGAAATTCGGCGTTGAGCGCAAGCGCGACGATCATGCCGAGCACGGTCTCGCAGGCCACCGAGACCACGGCGAAGCGCACCGTGTTCCACACCGCGCGCCACCAGACCGGATCGACGAGCAACCCGTCGTAAAGCACGCGGCCGCTCGGCAGGGTGAGCACCGAGAAGTAGTTGTCGAAGCCCACCCATTGCCGCGCGTCGAGATCGGCGAGCGAAGCGTCGGTGAAGCTGTAATAGACCGTGCGCAGGAACGGCCAGCCGGCAACGGTGGCGAGCACGAACAGCATCGGCGCGAGAAACAGCCATGCCGTGCGCACGCGCCGGCGCATCAGCGGCGACGGCCTTGCCCCGCTCACCAGCCTTTGCCTTTCAGCCTGGTCAGCCTCGCTTCGAGGTCGGCGAGATTGTCGGCGGCAGTGCCATTGCCCGAGAGGGTGTTGTGCACGGCCGTCCAGAACTGGCTCGACGCCTCATTGTATTTGATCCTGGCGGTTGCCGAAGGCCTGGGCTGGGCGTTGAGGAAGATCGGCTTCCAGCGCGGCACGATCGGCTGCTGCCTGGCGATATCGGGATCGTCATAGAGTGCCGCGATGGTCGGCAGGTTGGAGGTCTTCAGCGTCCGGTATTTCTGCATCTCGCGCGACGCGATGAACTTGACCAGGTCGATCGCAGCATTCGGGTGCTTCGAATATTTGGAGACCGCCAGGTTCCAGCCGCCGAGCGTCGCGACCGGATGCCCGCCGTCGCCCGCCGGCAGCGGCGCCACGTCGAACTTCCCCTTGATCGGCGAATTCTCGCTGTTGCCGAGCGCATAGGCATAGGGCCAGTTGCGCATGAAGACGGCGTTGCCGGTCTGCCAGACGCCGCGCGCCTCCTCTTCCTGATAGGCGAGCACGCCCGGCGGCGCGATCGTGCCGATCCAGCCCTTGACCATCTCGATCGCCGCCGCCGATTGTGGGTTGTTGATGGAGATGCGGCCGTCCGGCTCGATGATCCCGCCACCGCCTTTCGACATCACCCATTCGAGCGCGTTGCAGGTCAGCCCCTCATAGGCATTGCCCTGGAAGACGAAGCCCCAGATGTCCCTGTTGCCGGCCGCCCGCTCCTTGTCCATGACCAGCCTGGCGGTGTCCTGCAATTCCTTCCAGGTGGCCGGCACCTTGGCGCCGTATTTGGTCAGCAGATCCTTGCGGTAATAGAGCGCCGGCGCATCGGTGAAGATCGGCAGCGCGACCAGCCTGCCATTGACCGTCTGCGATTGGATGATCGACGGAAAATGCTCGCCCACCACATCCCTGGTCGCCTCCGTCAGGTCGACCAGCTGGCTGGCAAGCTGCGGCGCCCAGATGACGTCGGTCTGGTAGACGTCGATATCGCTGCTGCCGGCGGCGAGCCACAGCCTGTATTGCCCGAACTGATCGGTGGTCGAAGGCGGGATGACGACGATGTCGACCTTGTTGCCGCTCTTCTTCTCATAGAGGTCGAGGATCTCGCTCAAAACCTTGATGCCGTTGCCGGTGTCGCCCGACACGATCGACAGCTCCACCGCGCGGACCGGAGCGACCGCCAGCAGGATGCCGGTTGCGAATGCCAGGAATGCGTGGAAGAACTTCACGGGGCGGCTGATCTCGCTTCAAAGCCGGCGAGACGAATCTTCGCGCGTCGTCAGCTCATCAAGACCCACCCTGCGTTGAATGCAGAGCGCCGCATTCGGTTCCCATACCGGTACCGACAATCAGGGCGGCGGATCGGTGAAATCCGGCTCGGCCGGCTCGACCACGTCGGTGTCGCGCTCCCAGCCCTCGTTTTCCAGCTTCATCGACTGGATCGCCACCGCATTGGCGTTGGCGTCGAGCTCGGGCAGCATCTGCACTTCGGAGGGCCAGCAGCGATAGATCCTGTAGACGAGCGCCACCTGGCCGGCCTCGTTGAGGAATTCGAGGATGACATCCTTGCGGAAGTCCTTGAGCGACACTTCCGCGCCGAGGCCGTTCTGCAGGTCCCATACCTTGTTCGCCCAGCGCTCGAATTCGAGGTCGTGGGTCACCCCGCGCTCGATGGTGATCGGCTCGAAGCGGGTGATGCCGGGCGATTTGCGCGTGTTGCCGGCGGCACCCCCGTCGCGGTGCTCGATCACTTCGGTGGTGCGTTTCAGCCCGCTGATCCGCGAAATGCCGGCAACATATTTGCCGTCCCATTTCAGCCGGAACCGGTAGTTCTTGTAAGGGTCGAAACGCTGCGGATTGACGGTGAACGGGGCCATGGCCAAATCTCCTCCGCCTCACTTCGCGTGAAAGCGGACGGGCTCCGAAACCCCCGCCCCGGAGCCCGCCTGGGAGTGGCTGACGCATGCCGGCACAGCCTCCTCCGACGCCTTGCCAGCGTCGATCCGCCGATCGGCCGCCCGGCACGACGACGCATTAGCATGACCTAACGTCAGCCTATGTGAAGGACTTCACAAAGGCCTGTGCGGATCCCGGGAAGCTCCGGAGCCCGCACAGATGCGGGATGCGTCAATCGCCGATCGGATTGAGCGCCTTGCCGGGATTTGCCGGGTCGGCCGCCTTGGCGACGAACGTCAGCAGATCGGTCATCAGGAACGTGCCCGGCGTCGCCGCCGGCAGGTCGGGCTTCCAGCCCGGCTGTGATAGGAAGGAGGTCTCGTCGCCCTGGACAAGGCCGACAAAGACCTCGCCGACGATCTGCGCGCCGACCGGCCCGAGCCGTTCGCCGCCGCCCTTCACCTGGGCCTCCTTGAGGATGTAGTACCAGAGCGGCGTGTTCTTGTGGAAACCCAGCGACTTGGCCACCGCGCCGTCCGGTCCGCTGGCGATCTCGTTCTCCGTCAGCGGCGTGAACGTGATTTGCTTGAGCATCTCCTTGGCCACCGCCTGGCCCGAAGGCAGGCCGACGCGAACGCCGCGCTTCAGATTGCGGAAGGCGAGGCTTGGCGGTGCGTCCGGGCCGCCTGATCCGGGCAGATTGTGCAACGCCGGCGTCAGCAAGGGATCGAGCCGGCGCGAGAAATTGAACTCGAACTGCGCCTTGTTCGCCGGCGGTGGCAATTCGAAGAAGCGGCGCCAGTCGATCACCCAGTCGCTGGGCAAGGTGCCGTTGCCGGGCACGCTGCTGGAAAGCGATCCTGAAAGATTGGTGAAGCGGAACAGGAAGCTCAGCGTGCCCTCGGCAAGATGTGGATTGGGCGTGCGGAAAATGCGGTTGTGGCTGTATTTCTCGCGCACCATGGAATGTCCCAGACGATAGGCCGCCGCCGAGAACTCCCACGGCATGAACGGCTTGGTCTGGAAGCGGTAGAATTTGCGGCCGTCATGCAGCGTCTTGTCCACGAAGCCGGGGCCGGTCAGCCGCTCCACCCAATCGTGCAGCACCATCCATTGATAGTGCCAGCGCACCGTGCGCGCCGCTTCCTCGAACAGCGTGTCGGCGGCCACGCCCTTGGCTTTCAGATGGTCGATCACGGCATTGTGGAATTTCAGGAAGGTCAGATGCAGCTGCGCGACGATCAGGTTTTCGTCGTTGCGGTGATCGCCGATCAGCGCGACCCCTTGCATGTTGCGCGGCAGATCGTTGGGCAGTTCGGGCACCTGGCCGGCCCGATCGCTGTTCTCGGCGGAAGCCTGCGCCGTGCCGATCAGAAGCTTGGGCGTGTCGACGCCACCGCTACGCTCGAACAGGAAGCGATGCGGCCCCGGCCCGGCACCGTAGACGCAATCGAGATCGAGGCTCGGCGAACGGAAATTCTTCACCATTTCCGGATCGGCGAGCGCCCGGCTGAGCGGCGTCATGTCGAGCGTGATGTCGTGGTCGACGAACTGGCCGAGATAGGTGAATCCCGATGGGATCTTCGTGTTCTCAAGCGGGTCGGGATTGGGCTGGTCAACCGCGGCCGTCTCTTTCATGGCGTTCGCCAGGGTCTGCAGGTCGGCATCGCTGGCGCTGAAGGCGGGGAGCCCCTTGAACATGAAGTCGAAGAAGCCAGCGCCCTGCTCGCCGCCAGGCGCAACAGCCGCCCTGGCCGCCGCCAATCCCTTGGCCTTGGTCGGACCTTTGGGCGCCTTGGCCGGTGCGGCCTCTTGCCTCCTGGCGACAAGTGCTTCCTTTTCAATAGCATTTTCCGCGAAAACCTGCCGGCTTACGAAGCCGTGGCCAATTCTCTGCCTAAGATTTGGGCCTGCCATAGTCTTGTCCCTCCGTGATGAAATTATCCGTGGAAAAATATTTGAGGATATGCACTGCAAAGCGATTTTCTATTAGCATTTACTTGTAATAAACCGATGTGAAGCAGCTCACAGACAGCGCCTTGCTGTCTGTCACGGTGACGGCCGCGGCAATCCAGACAACATCCGCAAACAGGAGGAGCGCTAGCCTTCCCAGCCGACCGGGATCATGCCGAGCCGCTCGTAGAGCCTGAAGGCCGCGGTGTTCTCCACCGTGTTGGTCTTGAGATCGACATGGGCCGCCCCGCGCTCACGGAAGGTCACGAACACGTGCCGCATCAGCGCCTCGCCGATGCCTTGCCCTCGGGACTCCGGATGGACGGCAAGGTCCTTGACGAAACCGGAGGTCCAGCAGAGCGCGGCGCCCGCCAGCAGGCCTTTGCCGTCGATCACCAGGAAGCAGAGAGCGGGATCGAACTCGGCATCGCCGGCAATGCGCGGCCACCATTCCTCGAACGGCCCATCGGCACCGTCGTCGAACACCTCTTGCAGCAGCGCGTGCAGGGCCAGAGCATGATGCCGAAAAGTGTGAAGCGGTTTTCGGGCGACATCAGGCTCCGTCTCCAACGCATCCCGGGGCTCGAACGCGCGCATGACGAAGCCTTCAGGCCAATGCGGCGCGGCCAGAGTGTCGTCGAGCATCTTACGCAGACGGATGTCGTTGGGCGCCGGAGGGCGGGCCGTCGTGTTTTCAGGCATGGCGCTGTCTCGAAACGCCGCGGATGACCGGACTAGTCCGCTCAGGCGTCGGGTGGCAGGCGGTGCCGCTTGCGATCGACGCCGAGGCCCGTCGCCTCGAGCAGGCCTTTGCGCTTGGCGTCGTAATAATAGCCGGTCTGGTAAAGCATGTCGGCCCGCTTGGCGTTGCCGCCCGAAACCAGCCACGCGCCGCGCAGATATTTCACCGCGTATTTGAGATTGGTCTCGGCGTCGAACAGGCCGCTCGCCGGCCCGTCATAGCCCATGCCGCGCGCCGTCGCGTGCTTGATCTGCATCAGTCCCCAATGGCCATGATTGAAAGCTTTCGGGTTGAAGGTGCTCTCGCGATTGACGACATGGCGCACCAGGTCGACCGGCACTTCATAGATCGCCGAATATTTCTCGATCAGCCGCTCGATCTCGCCGCGCGGGCCGCTGGCATGCTGCTCGACCTGGCCGGGGGCCGCAAGCAGCGCCGGATTTCCCGGCACCACATAGGCGACCTGCTGGACGCCGGGCATCGGAGCGACTTTTGCCGACTGGCCGGTGACCGGCATGGCGACGCCCGCAGTCGTGTAGGCCGCCGCTTGCTTGATGGACCCCACTTGCTTGATGGACCCAGGACCGGTCGGCGAGCCGCCCGCCGTCAGCACCGGCGGCGGCGGAAACTGGCCGGCGACCGGCGTCGAACCGGCGAAGGCCGCGGGCTGCGCCGGCAGGGCAGCGCCCGGCTGGACGGGCGGCGGCAAAAGCGCGCTTTGCGCCGCAGACGCGCCCGGCGTCGTGGGTGCGCCGGGTGTCGTCGCCAGCGCAACGGCGTCGCTGGTCAGCGCCGCGGTCTGCACCTGCGCGAGGCCGGAAGGCTCAGGCAGCACGGCCACCGTTTCGGGCAGCGCGAGCGTCGGCGTATCGTCCGCGACGACAGGCGTCGAAGCCGCCGCAAGCGCGGGCGCGGCCTTCATCTGCGAGGTCGATGTGCACCCGCTGAGACCGGCTGCCGCAACGAGCGCGCCGACCGCGGTGATGATGATTTTAGCTGGCAAGCCGTGCGGGTCCGGTTTGTCGGTTGTTAAGAAGTCCTTACACCAGCGATTCACACCCGGCAATCGGGGCGGGTAGGCGGTTTTCGGGTGGCGACAACAGGGCGGAACTGCCATATTGTTCCGGATATGTACTCGTTTTTCGCCGTTTTGCGGAAGGAATACGCCATGAAACCCACATCTGAGATCACGGCCGGCCACGCAGTGTTAGAAACAGTGATCGGCTTCATGGGCATCGCCTGGAGCGAGAAGGGCCTGATCCGGCTTTGCCTGCCTGAGCGCAGCCGCGAAGCGGTCGAGCGCCGGCTGCTCCGCCACCCCGGCGTCTCGGCCTCGACGGACCAGCCGTCCTGGGTGGTCGATCTGATCGCCTCGATCAAAGCCTATGCGGCCGGGCAGGATGTCGACTTCTCCGGCGTGCCGGTCGACCTCGACGGCGTCGACGATTTTCGGCTGGCGATCTATGACGCCGCGCGCAAGCTCGGCTTCGGCGAGACCACAACCTATGGCGAGTTGGCGAAGCGCGCCGGTCATGCCGGCCTGCCGCGCGAAACCGGCGCGGCACTAGGCGCCAACCCGGTGCCGCTGGTCATTCCGTGCCACCGTATCCTGGCGGCCGGTGGCAAGATCGGCGGCTTCTCGGCGCCGGGCGGCTCGGCCACCAAGGAAAAGATGCTGGCCATGGAAGGCGTTCGCGTCGGCCCGCCGCCGGCCGCGCAGGCCTCGTTCGGTTTCTGAGGTCCCGCCCGCACTACTAGAGCAATTCCAGGAAAAGTGTGACACGGTTTTCCGTCAGGAATTGCGTCAAAACAAAGAGATAGAGCGGTTCGCCGTTTCCGGTGAAACGCTCTAGTGGCGGCGCGGGAATCGCCGGCGGAAATGGTCGAAGTCCGGCCGCTTGCAGACATAGACGGCACAGGATTTGGTGTCGGCGGTGGGCACATAGGCCCGTGACCGCACCTCGCCCATGTTGCAGAAGCGCTCGTCGCGTACATAGCGGTCATAGAGCGGCAAGCCCGGCACGCGCGTCGACTGATAGCGCAGAATGACGGCGCCCTGTCTGGCGATCGTCGCCTGCACCCGGTTGCAGCTCATGCGCGTCGGATCGTAGCGCGACACCGCCTGCGCCTCGGCGGCCACCAGCAAGAAACAAGCGGCAAGCAGAATGATCTTCATGGTTCCCTTCCTTGGAATGGCAAGCATCTCATCCCTCCACAACGCGCCGCCGCTGTCAAAACTTCCATTGCCTCCGATGGGAACGACATGCCGGCGGCGCCTCGAGCGACCCGTCTTGTTTTCTCGCTCAAACTATCCTATATCCGCTGCATTGAATTTGGCCGATCGATCGGGCCGCGATCTTCGCGTTTGCTGACGTCTATCTCCAAAATTTCGATACCGCCGGCCGGACGTTGGTCAGGTCAAACAAAAGCAAATGTGAAGGGCATTCTAAATGGCAACTGGTACGGTCAAGTGGTTCAACGCCACCAAGGGCTACGGCTTCATCCAGCCTGACAATGGCGGCGCGGACGTTTTCGTCCACATCTCCGCTGTCGAGCGCGCTGGCATGACGAGCCTGGCTGAAGGCCAGAAGATCAACTTCGAGATCGAGCAGGACCGCCGCACCGGCAAGTCCGCTGCTGGATCTCTGAGCAAGGCAGCCTGATTTGGCTTAAGCATTTCTGCGGCAAAGCATAGCGCTTGGTGCCGCGAAGGTGCGATTGAGTAAGGCGCGCGCCGGACGAAGGTTCGGGGCGCGCGGCAAGTCACGGATGTACTGACGGTCGCGCGAGAAGCGCGCCGGAGCGGAAAGACCCGACAAGCTGGAACAGCAGATAGCTGCCAGCCCGGACCGGACGCTCCCGATCAGGCTACCGACAGAGGAAGGCGGGCATTGCCCGCCTTTTTTGTTGTCTGGATTTTGGGCGAGTTACCGACGAGGTCTAACAGGATCACTTGGTGATACTTTTGGCCCACCGTGTGCTACCATCAATCAATGACCAAGCTCGAACAGATCGAAAAATCCGTTGCCGAACTGAGCCCCGAAGAGCTGAAAGCCTTTGCCGCTTGGTTCGAGGTTCTGCAGGCTGATTTGTGGGACAAGCAAATAGAAGCCGACGCGAAGGCAGGCGGGCTGGACAAGCTGGTTGCGGAAGCACGCGCTGAAATAGCTGCCGGCAAACTTCGTGACCTGTGAAGCACAGAGCCACCGCTAGCTTTTGGACGAAATACAATTCTTTGCCAAAGGCTGTTCGCCATATGGCCGACAAGAGCTTCACTTTGATGAAGACCAATCCGCGGCATCCATCCCTCCATTTCAAAAAGGTGGGAGAGCTTTGGTCGGCAAGGATAGACGACAATTATCGGGCCTTGGCCCTCGAAAGCGCTGATGGCTTTGACTGGATCTGGATCGGCAGCCATGCCGAATACGATCGTCTCATCAAATAGCCAGCAGCCGGCGACTGCAAAATACTCGCGGCGTAGAAACAGACTACCCCACCCACCCGATCGGCACGTGCCCTTCATCCGCCTCCACCCGCTTCAGCCAGTCCACCACGGCCGGATAGGCGTCGAGCTGGAAGCCGCCCTTCTCGGCGGTGTGGGTATAGGCGTATAGCGCGATGTCGGCGACGCTATAGGAGCTGCCAGCGAAGAATTCGTTCTGCTCCAGATGCTTGTTCATCACGCCGAGCGCCTTGTTGCCGCGCTCCAGCGTCTGCGCCAATCGCTCCGGCGTCGCGTCCTTGGCCCGCTCCGGGAAGGTCAGCAGCGCCTTGCGCACCGCGATATAGGGCTCGTGGCTGTATTGCTCGAAGAACAGCCATTGGTAAGCCAGCGCCCGCTCGTATTTGTCGGCCGGCAGGAAGCGCGTGCCTTCGGCAAGATAGAGCAGGATGGCGTTGCTCTCGGCGATGCGCCTGCCGTCGTCAAGCTCGAGCATCGGCACCATCGCGTTCGGATTCTTGGCGACATAGTCGGGCCTGCGCGTCGCGCCGCTATGCGAGCTCACCTCGACCCGGGTGAAGGCAATGCCGAGCTTGGCCATCAACAGCCGCGGCTTGTAGCAATTGCCGCTGTCCGCCATGTCGTAAAGGATCATGTCGCTTGCCCTCGAGCGTAAACCAAGGAGGCTCTAACGCGCCTGGGCAACGCCATCCAGTGATTTGTTTTTGGAGAGAACCATCAGCGTCGCTGATGCGTTCTTCGGGTCTGGCGTCAGCTACGCCGATGCAGGGGCACGACTTTGTTGTCGGCATCAAGCAGCGCGTCGATCGACAGCGGCTCTTCGTTGAAGATCGTGCCGGCGAGCGCCGGGCGGGCAAGATGGAAACCTTGCAAAAGATCCACGCCGCCATCGAGCGCGACCCGCAGTTGATTGGCCTGCTCGATGCCTTCGACCAGCACCTTGGCGCCACGGTCATGCAGCATCGACACCAGGGGCCGGAAGAACCGCTCGGCCGCGGCATGGCGGCAGAACTCGGCGAACCAGTTGCCGTCGATCTTCACGATATCCGGTAGAAGCAGGTTGATCCGTTCCTCGGTCGAATGTCCCGTGCCGAAATCGTCGATGGCGATACGGATACCGTCGCGCCGCATTTCGCGCACCAGGCTGGTGAGAACGCGGTCGTCGGCAGCCTGTTCGGTGATCTCGCAGACCAGCAGGCTGGGCTCCAGTTCGAGATCGCCGAGATGCTTGGTCATCAGCCGGATCTCGGCCAGCGCCCGCCCGAGATGGTCGTTGATCATCGGGTTGTAGTTGAAGAACAGCATCAGCCCCGCGACGCCGATGTTGCGATAATTGCCGAGATGCAGCATCCGGCACATCGTTTCGACGAACAACCGGTCGGACGCTGGAACGCCGTCGAAGAAGGTCGACGGAGCCACCGGCTGGGCAATGCGGCGCGGCTCGATCAGGCCCTCGACGGCGACCGCCCGGAGCTCCCTGCCCTGCGGCGCGAAGATCGGCTGGTAGGCGCTCCACAGCCGGAAATCGCCATAGATGCCGAACTGGAGACCGATCTCGTCAGCGAAGATCGCCCTGGCGACATTGCGCCGCCTCTCGCGCGCTTCGCTCATGGCGCGACCTTGCGCCCGAACACCCTGGCCTGCCGCGCCGTCGGCGCCGGGGTCGCCGGACTCGCGGCGGCCGGTTCCTTGCTCGCTTCGGTCGCGGCCTGCGGCGCGACCTTGCCGAAAACGCGAAAGCTGGTGGGGGCGAGCTCGGGCCGGGCAAGCACATAGCCTTGCACCATGGAGGCACCGGACCGCTCGGCAAGCTCCAGCTGCCAGCCTTCCTCGATGCCTTCGAAGACGGTGCGAATGCCCTGGCTCTCGAAGCTGTGCACCATCGCCGTCAGCAACGCGAAGCCCGGGCCGGACTCCATCAGATGGGTGATCCAATGCGCATCGAATTTGACGATGTCGGGCTTGAGTTCCTTGATCCGGTTGATGTCCGATTCATCGGCGCCGTAGTCGTCCACCGCAATGCGGAAGCCATTGGCCCTCAGCGCCTCGACGAAACCGTAGAGCGTTTCCTGCGAGGCCGACTTCTGCTCGGTGACCTCGCACACAATGCGGCGCGGATCGATGCCGGCTTCGTGCAGCACCAGCCGCATGTCGCGCAGCGCCTTGTCGGCGATGCTGCGATCGGTGAAGACCGACGGGTCGAAATTGACGAAGATGGACGCTTCTTCCGGCAGGCAGGCACCGGCGTTGAGAAGATGCAGCGTGCGCGTCAGCGCCTCGATATGCAGCCGGTCGCCGGCCGGGCAGGTGCCGAAAAATGTTCCCGGCGACTGCGACTCGCCGTCACGGAACGGCCGGATCAGCCCCTCGAAAGCGGCGAGCGAAAGCTTGCCTTCCTTGAAGGCGAAGATCGGCTGGAACGCGCTCTGCAAGGTATAGATGCCCCAGACACCGGTCGAGGTGCCGTCATCATGACGGATGATATGGGCAAGCCCGATGCTGCGCGACAAAGGTCCCTCGCTCCGCGAAACCAGCGGAATTCAATCAGCCATCCTGCCAGCCAAGGGTTTACCGGCCGTTGATGAATTTAGTGTTGCCGCTCACCCAGGCTTGACCTTTGTCACGCCTCGTTGACCTCTGGCTCATCGCACAATGCTTGCGCTTGGCGCGACGATGCGACATGAGAGGCGCCGCGGCCGCTCCTGGCCGCTTTCCTAGGAGACATTCTGTCATGGCCTTTCTCGCCGACGCCCTTTCCCGCGTTAAGCCTTCCGCGACCATCGCGGTGACGCAGAAAGCGCGCGAGCTGAAAAATGCCGGCCGTGACGTGATCGGTCTCGGCGCCGGTGAGCCGGACTTCGATACGCCCGACAACATCAAGAACGCGGCGATCGAAGCCATCCGTCGCGGCGAGACCAAGTACCCGCCGGTGTCCGGCATCGTGCCGCTGCGCGAGGCGATCGCCAAGAAGTTCAAGCGCGAGAACAATCTCGACTACCGGCCGGAGCAGACCATTGTCGGCACCGGCGGCAAGCAGATCCTGTTCAACGCCTTCATGGCGACGCTGAACCCGGGTGACGAGGTCATCATCCCGCGCCCTTACTGGGTCAGCTATCCCGAAATGGTGGCGATCTGCGGTGGCACGTCGGTCTTCGCCGACACCTCGATCGACAATGGCTTCAAGCTGACGGCGGAGGTGCTGGAAAAGGCGATCACGCCGAAGACCAAGTGGCTCTTGATGAACTCGCCGTCGAACCCGTCGGGCGCCGCCTACACGGAGGCCGAGCTTCGGGCGCTGGCCGACGTGCTGCTCAAGCATCCGCATGTCTGGACGCTGACCGACGACATGTATGAGCACCTGACCTATGGCGACTTCGTCTTCAAGACCATCGCCGAGGTCGAGCCGAACCTCTATGAGCGCACGCTGACCATGAACGGCGTGTCGAAAGCCTATGCCATGACCGGCTGGCGCATCGGCTATGCCGCCGGTCCTGTGCCGCTGATCAAGGCGATGGACATGATCCAGGGTCAGCAGACCTCCGGCGCCTGCACCATCGCGCAATGGGCTTCCGTCGAGGCGCTGAACGGCCCGCAGGATTTCATCGCCAGGAACAAAGCGATCTTCCAGGGCCGGCGCGACCTCGTCGTCTCCATGCTCAACCAGGCGCGCGGCATTTCCTGCCCGTCGCCGGAAGGCGCCTTCTATGTCTACCCGTCTTGCGCTGAGCTGATCGGCAAGAAGACCCGGGACGGTAAGGTCATCGACAGCGATGAGGCGTTCTGCGCCGAACTGCTCGAGGCGGAGGGTGTCGCGGTGGTGTTCGGCTCGGCCTTCGGCCTCGGCCCCAACTTCCGCATCTCCTACGCAACGTCGGACGCGCTGCTGGAAGAAGCCTGCACGCGCATCCAGCGCTTTACCGGATCGCTGACCTGACCGGCACAGCCAGCCAACACCAGAAAAACCCGGCTTCGGCCGGGTTTTTTGTTACTACGCCTGCTGCTTTGCTTGCCTGGCAGAGCGTGCTTCGGCCGGCGCCAGCACGGTAATCAGCAACGCGGCGGTGAGGAACGCGCCGATCGCCGCCGTCAGCATCGCGGCATGGAAGCCGCCTGCGTAGGCAATGGTGAAAAGCTGGTGCACGCCGCTCTCGCCGATCGCTGCTTCGGTGGCAAAATCATGCCGCGCGATGGCGGCGCGAGCCAGCGCTTCGGCATTGGCGACGCCGGCATCGCCAAGGTAACCGGCCAGCAGACTGGTCGCCCGCATGCTCATCAGCGCGCCGAGCAGCGCGATGCCGATGGCAAGGCCGCTCTGGCGGGTGGCGTTGATCACCGCCGACACCATGCCTGAGCGCTCGCGCGGCGCGTAGGACATGGCCGCGGCACTTCCAGTCGGGATCGCCAGCGAATTGCCGAGGCCGTTGATCGCGAACAGGAGGCACAGCATCGCGTAGGGCGTCGACCGCTCGGCCCAACACATGCCGAGCATCGAAAGCCCGATCAGCGCATAGCCCGCCGTCATCAGAAGCGAATGGCCGTAGCGCCCGCTGAGGGCACCGATCCACGGCGAGACGACGATCTGGACAAGGAAGGCCGGCGCCATGCGCAGGCCGGTCTGTGTCGGCGACCAGCCCTGCACCTGCTGCAGGAACATCGAGAAGAAGAAGACGCTGGTGTAGGAGGCAAAGCCAAGCGCGAACGAGGCAACATTGGCGACGGCAAAGCGCACGTCGCTGAACAGGCCAAGCGGCAGCATCGGCCGCGGCGTGCGCGCCTCGAAGCCAAGGAAAATCGCCAGTCCGACGACGCCGACGACGAGCGCCGCGATGGTCTTGGGATCATTCCAGCCGGCCTCGCCGGCCGAGATCAGCCCGAAGGTCAACGCGCCCAGCCACAGGATGCTGAGCGCAAGCCCGACGAGATCGAGATGCGCGTGTTCCGGATGCGCCGTCTCGCTGATGGAGATGGCGCCGAGAACAACCGTGACGAGGCCGAGCGGCAGGTTGATCAGGAAGATGCTTTGCCAGCCGACCGACTGCACCAGTATGCCGCCCAGCACCGGACCGACCAGCAGTGAGACGGCGGCGAACGAGGCCCAGCCGCCGATCACGCCGGCCCGCTCGCGCGGATCCGGGAACGCCTGTGTCAGGATCGACAGCGCGCCGGGAATGAGCAGCGAGCCGGCAATGCCTTGGACCACGCGCCCGGCAAGCAATGCCGTCAGGTTCGGCGCCACCGCGCAAATCAGCGAGCCGGCCACGAAGATGCCGACGCCGCAAAGCCAGGAACGCTTGCGGCCGTAGCGGTCGCCGATCAGCCCCGACGACAGCATGAAGGCCGAAAGGCAAAGCGTGTAGGCATCGACCACCCATTGCAGACCGCCAAAATCGGTGTGCAGCGCCTGCTGGATTGTCGGCAACGCGACGTTGACGATGCTGACGTCGAGAAGTGCCACGAAGGAGCCGAGGTAAATGGCGGCAACGAGTGGCAATCGGCTCTTCGGCATTATGAATTCCAATCTGTAACCGCCCGAAGGGCTGCATCGCGCGGCGATACGATTGAGCGCGGCAGAGGCAACGGACAGGGCTGCGAAATGCTGGAAGTCGGCTGGCAGCGCCAGTCAGCCGCCATATTGTTCGTTGGAAACTTCTTCCAGCCAATCGGCGTGGACGCCGTCCAGTGCCTCCTGCATGGCGATATGGGTCATGGCGGTTTTCGATCCGGCGCCATGCCAGTGTTTTTCGCCCGGCGCGAAGGAGATGACGTCCCCTGCCCGAATCGTCTGGATCGGTCCGCCCCAGGTTTGGGCAAGCCCGGCGCCGGCGGTGACATAAAGCGTCTGTCCGAGCGGATGCGTGTGCCAATGCGTGCGCGCGCCGGGTTCGAAACTGACCAGCGTCGCTCTGAGCCGCGCCGGCGCTTCCTTGTCGATGATCGGCGTCTGCAGCACCCGCCCGGTGAAATAGGTCTCCGGCGCAATGATCGTCGGCACGCTGCCGCACGCAATGATCTTCATCGTTCAATCCTCGGATCGTTGATTGGACAAAAGCCGCGCACGGCGTCTCGCGGTCCAGTTTCATCCTATAGAGGGGTTGTTGCAACCAGCTTGAAGCTGTCGCTGAACAATACCCTCAGTCTCATGTTCGAGTATTCACCCCAAGCGCAGCATTAGGCTGTCTGAATATTGTCATAAATCGTTGCTTTTTAACCATAAAACCGCGGTCTTCATCCTGTCGCGCAAGAATGGTGCGAAGCGAAAGCCGCGCTCAGTGTTTTTTAACGGCTGAGGTCCTAGCCATGCCGCGTGCTGTGGAGGCGCGGACATGAGTATCTTGGCGACAATCAAGGATCACAGCGGCCGCGTCTATCGCGGCATCCAGGCTTTGCTCGCGATGAGCATCGCCGCCACCGGGCTCGCCGCCTTCGCGCTGACGGAGAACGCCTCTCGCGCCGGCGCTCTGACGATATCGGCGGCATCGACCTTAATGGCGCTTCTGGTGTTGATGTATATGCGCTCCAGTGTCGTCCAGCGCCTGCAATCGGCGGAAGACGCCGAGGCCGAGAAGCACCGTTTTCTCACCGTCGACGCCATGACCGGCGCCATGACCCGGCGCTACTTCATCGAAGCGCTGCGCGACCGGCTGGGCGGCTTGCGCAACCGCCGCCAGGCGAGCCTGCTTCTGATCGACCTTGATCATTTCAAGCAGCTCAACGACACGTTCGGCCATCAGTTCGGCGATCTGGCGCTGGCGTATCTGGTCGCGGAAGCGCAGCGCATCTTCGAAGACGGCGTCATCGGCCGGCTCGGCGGCGACGAGTTCGGCGTCATGGTTCCGCATGGCGACGTCGCCCTCCTCAACAAGGACGTCCGTCGGCTGCTGGATGCGATGCGGGCCGGCAAACGGCATGAAGGCAAGATCATTCCGCTATCGATCTCGGTGGGCGTCGCGCTTGCGCCGCTGCATGCTTCGAACGGCACCGAATTGATGATGCTGGCCGACCTCGCGCTCTACGAAAGCAAGGCGGGCGGCCGAGGCCGCGTCACCGTCTTCGACGAGGAGATGCTGTCGGACAAACGCTATCGCCGGCTGGTGGAGCGCGAGCTGCGCGCCGCGATCTACCTTGGCGAATTGGAACTACACTACCAGCCGATCGTCGATCCCGACGGCTCGGTCGACGCGCTGGAGGGGTTGATCCGCTGGCGTCATCCCGTGCGCAGCCTGATCTCGCCGGCCGAATTCATCCCGATCGCCGAGCGCTCGACGCTGATCGACATGATCGGCGAATGGGTCTTCAAGCGCGCCTGCGCCGATATCGGGCATTTTCCCGGACGGCGCATCTCGATCAACGTCTCGGGCGAGCAGCTGAAGCGCGACGAGATCGTCACGATGTGCGACCGGGTCCTGCGCGAAACCGGACGGTCCGCGTCGCAGTTCATCATCGAGATCACAGAGACAGTGGCGACAGCCGCGACGCCCGAGGTGCTGCGGCGCCTGGAGGCGCTGCGCGGCCTCGGCTTCCATATCGCGCTCGACGACTTTGGCACTGGACATTGCGGCTTCAACTATCTGAAGTCGCTGCCCATCGACAGCGTCAAAATCGACCGCTCCTATATCCGCAGCCTGGCCCATGACCAGGTGGCGCAGATCTTCGTTTCGGCGCTTGCCCAGATCGCACGCATCCAGGACATCGCCATCGTCGCCGAGGGCGTGGAAACGGCGGAGGAGTTCACCCTGGCCAAGACCGCCGGCTGCAGCCGCTTCCAGGGTTATTTCTTCGGCAAGCCGGCGCCCCGCGACAAGGCAAGCGCACTGTGTGTCGCGGCTCGCGAACCGCTGGCCCTTACAGCCTGACGAAAAATGACGGCCTGACGAACCCAAGCCGGCGAACATCCTATTTTTCTTGCCCTCCCGGCAAACCCGTGTGACGATGGTTTTGGGCAGGGGTGGATAAACCCCGTCCGCGACGGCCGAACAGGCCGGCCGCCGCTCTGCACAGGGTGCGATCGGACGCAAAACCGGTTTCCACTTTTGCTGATCGCTCTCTTGGGAAACGCCTGAGTGGAGGTCAGCCATGGGTACTCGCGCCGGAGGACGACGCACGGGACCGAAATGCATCGCCATAGTCGGTCCCTTTGCAAGCGGTAAGACGACACTTCTCGAAGCAATACTCGCCCGCACGGGCGCCATTCCCCGCCAGTCGCCCGTTTCATCGGGCAACACCGTTTCCGATCATTCGCCCGAGGCCCGCGCCCACGCCATGAGCGTCGAGGCGACCTTCGCCACCACCGATTTCATGGGCGAGCAGCTCACCTTCGTCGATTGCCCCGGCTCCATCGAATTCGCCTTCGAGGCTGAACCCGTGCTTGCCGCTTGCGACCTCGCGGTCGTCGTCGCCGAGGCCGACGAGAAGAAGATTCCGGCGCTGCAGCTGATCATGCGCAAGCTCGACGATCTCGCCATTCCCCGCGTCCTGTTCCTCAACAAGGTCGACAAGGCGATTGCGGGCGTACGCGAGACGCTGAAGATGCTGCAGCCGGCAAGTTCGGTGCCGTTGCTGCTGCGCCAGATTCCGGTGCGCAAGGACGGTGTCGTCATCGGCTCGATCGATCTGGCCCTGGAGCGCGCCTACATCTACCGCGAATACGCCGAGAGCGAAGTGGCCGAAATTCCGGGCGACGACAAGGCACGCGAACTGGAAGCGCGTTTCTCCATGCTGGAGACGCTCGCCGACCATGACGACCACCTGATGGAGCAGTTGCTGGAGGAGATCGAGCCGCCGAAGGATGCGATCTTCGACGATTTGTCGGCCGACCTGCGCGCCGGCGCGGTGACGCCGGTGCTGATCGGCACCGCCGAGAAGGGCAATGGCGTGTTGCGCCTGTTGAAAGCCATCCGCCACGACGCTCCGGATGTCGAGGCGACGAGGAAGCGCCTCGGCGCGCCGGACGGCCAGACGGTGGTGCAGGTGATGAAGACCATCCACACCGCGCATGGCGGCAAGCTTTCGGTGTCGCGCGTGCTTTCCGGCCAATTGGCCGACGCGGCCGAGCTCTACCTTTCCAGCGGCGATACCGCGAAGGTCTCCGGCATCTACAGGATGCTCGGCAAGGACCAGTCGAAGCTGACCTCCGCCAAGGCGGGCGATACGGTCGCGCTCGGCAAGCTCGACAACGTCAAGACCGGCCAGACGCTGGGTTCGGCCAAGGGCGGCATCCGGCCGCTGGTGGCGCTGGAGCCGCCGCAGCCCGTCTTTGCCTTCGCGCTCCGCCCCAAGGAGCGCAAGGACGAGGTCAAGATGTCGGCGGCCATCCAGCGGCTGGCCGAGGAAGATCCCTCGCTCAGTCTGCGCCACAACCAGGACTCGGCCGAAACCGTCCTGTCGGGCCATGGTGAAATGCATCTGCGCGTGGTGCGCGAGCGCCTCGAGGGCAAGAACCAGATTCCGATCGAGGGCCATGCTCCGGCGGTGCCCTACCGGGAAACCATCCGCAAGTCGGCGCAGCAGCGTGGCCGCCACAAGAAGCAGTCCGGCGGCCACGGTCAGTTCGGCGACGTGGTGATCGAAATCAAGCCGATGCCGCGCGGCACCGGCTTCCAGTTCTCCGACACCATCACCGGCGGCGTGGTGCCGAAGACCTATATCCAATCGGTCGAGACCGGCATTCGCGACTATCTGAAGACGGGTCCGCTCGGCTTTCCGGTCGTCGATGTCGCCGTCAACCTGTCGGACGGCTCCTACCACGCGGTGGACTCCTCCGACATGGCCTTCCAGATGGCGGCGAAGCTGGCGATGAAGGAAGGCATGGCCGCCTGTTCGCCGGTTCTGCTCGAGCCGGTGATGAAGGTCGAGATCGTCACGCCCTCCGACGCGACCTCGAAGATCATCGCGCTGATCCCGCAGCGCCGCGGTCAGATCCTCGGCTATGACGCCCGGCCCGACTGGCCGGGCTGGGACGTGGTCGAGGCGACCATGCCGCAAGCTGAAATCGGCGACCTGATCATCGAGCTACGCTCGGCCACGGCCGGTGTTGCCAGCTACAAGGCCGCTTTCGACCACATGGCCGAACTCACCGGCCGCCTTGCCGATGAGGCGATGAACGCCAACGGCAAAGCCGCCTGAACAAGTCGGCCTGCCTGAGCGGTCTTGCCGCTGAAGATATGAAAACGGCGTCCGGATGATCCGGACGCCGTTCCTATTGCGGACCGTTTTCCTGGGAGGCAACGGCAGGTCCGCCGCATCCGGAAAAAATGGTTCGGACGCGGCGCTTGCCTGAGCCCGGTCATCCGAGTGATGCCCCCATCTCCCGAACCGACCAACCGCGTCCTATGATCTACTTAATCGATAGACTGCGTCCGCGACATGTTACCCGATGTTACATGTCACTGTTACGCGGTGGATTCAGCCGTTTTGTTGCCGGCCGGGAGACATGCGGGCAACAAAAAAGCCGGATCAATAAAGATCCGGCTGAGTTTGATTGGAAGTGCCGATTAGGGCTAACCTCCAGAGGGGAACACTCGAGGGCGCTAATGGGAGGAGAACGCGCCCTGGAGATGACACTATATATGTGCTCATCATGCCCAAGAAACAAGCATCTATTTTGCAACACACGCATGCAAAAAGACGCAGGCTGTGGTCCAACCTATTCCCGGTTCCCATAGGACCAGGAAAATCTCCGATTTCGGGGCATTTCCAGGCCTAAAGCGACTGCTGAAATGCAAAACCGCGCCGATTTTGCTCGGAAATATGCAAGTCGGCAAAATGATGCCGATTTCGGCAAGCCGAGTCTATTTTTATGGCAGGAGACCGATGATGCGGACTTTTTTAGCAATCGCCGGCAGCGCGCTGTTCCTTGTCGCAGCACCGGGCGTTGTCGCCGGGCTGGTGCCCTGGCTGCTGACCGACCATTATCGCAATCCGCTGTCGGCCGTGCCCGGCTTCGTGCCCGTTGGCTCGATTCTTGTGGTCGGCGCGGCCACCATCCTGCTTCATGCCTTCGCCCGCTTTGCGCTGGAGGGCCTCGGCACGCCCGCTCCCGTGGCACCAACCGAGAAGCTGGTCGTCGGCGGCATCTACCGCCATGTGCGCAACCCCATGTATGTCGCGGTGCTGGCGATCATCCTCGGCCAGGTTCTCATATTTTCGAGCTGGGCGGTGCTGATCTACGGTCTCATCGCCGCGGCGGCGATGATCTCCTTCGTCAAAGTCTACGAAGAGCCGACACTCGCCAGCCGCTACGGCGCGGAATACGAAGCCTACCGCCGCGCCGTCCCCGGCTGGCTGCCGCGGCTGACGCCATGGCGCGGGTGAACGGCTCTCTATCTAGTACGACCAGCTGCGGGCCTTCGCGATGATGAAGTCGCGAAAAACATGCAGCTTCGCCTGGTTCTTCATCGCGTCGGGATAGGCGAAATAGGTGTCGAAGGACGGCACCTCGGTCTCCGGCAGCAGCTGCACCAGGTTGGTGTCCTTGCTGATCACATAGTCCGGCAGCATGGCGATGCCGGCGCCGCCCTGCACCGCCCGCTTGATTGACAGGATGTCGTTGATCTGCAGCGTCGGCACCCGCTGCGCGCCCTCGAAATCGCCGACCGTCTCCAGCCAGTTCAACTCCGACAGATGCGAAGGCACCGGCACGCCGAAGGTGACGATGCGGTGGTTCCTGAGCTCTGCGATCGAGGCCGGCTTGCCGAATTTGGCGATATAGGATGGCGCCGCATAGAGATGGAAATGCACCGTGAACAGCCGGCGCTGGATCAGGTCCGGTTGCTGCGGCTGGCGCAGCCGGATGGCGCAATCGGCCTGGCGCATCGTGAGGTCGAGCTCCTCATTGGCGAGGATCAGCTGCAGGCTGATCTCGGGATAGAGCTCGATGAACTCCTGCACGCGTTCGGTCAGCCAGCCGGCGCCCAGGCCCACCGTGGTCGTCACCCTCAGCACGCCCGACGGCCGGTCCTTGGTCTCGGTCAGCCGCGTCTTGATTGTCTCGAGCTTCATCAGCACGTCATGCGCCGTGCGGAACAGCATCTCGCCCTGCTCGGTCAGCACCAGGCCGCGCGCATGGCGGTGGAACAGCGCTACGCCGACATCATGCTCCAGCGCGCTGACCTGCCGCGAAATGGCCGATTGCGACAGATGCAGCGTCTCGGCGGCATGGGTGAACGACCCAGCCTCCGCCGCTGCGTGAAATACGCGTAGCTTGTCCCAGTCCAGCGCCATGATTCCCCTCGCGTTGCCTTTGGCGTCTGAATGAAAAATCAGGCTTTTAAACGGCTTTTCTCAGCCGATCTGTTATTCCGCCGCTTCGCGGTGAACCTCGATGCCCGCCAGGTATTTTTCCGCTTCGAGCGCCGCCATGCAGCCAAGCCCTGCAGCCGTCACTGCCTGGCGGTAGACATCGTCGGTGACGTCGCCGGCGGCGAACACGCCGGGCACGTCGGTGCGGGTCGAATCCGGCGCGGTCCACAGATAGCCGTTCGGCTTCTGCTTCAGCTTGCCGGCGAAGAGTTCCACCGCCGGCGCATGGCCGATTGCGACGAAGACGCCGTCGACGGGCAGCTTCGATTCCTGGCCGGTCACGACATTGCGCAGCGTCAGGCCCTCCACCGACGGCGGCAGCGGCGCCTTGCCCGGACGTCCGGTGATCTCGTCGACGACCGTGTCCCAGATGACGCGGACATTGTCCTTCTTGAACAGCCGCTCGCGCAGGATGCGCTCGGCGCGGAAATCGCTGCGCCGATGGATGACGGTGACGCTCTTGGCGAGGTTCGACAGATAGAGCGCTTCCTCGACGGCGGAATTGCCGCCGCCGATCACCGCGACGTCCTTGCCGCGATAGAAGAAGCCGTCGCAGGTGGCGCAGGCCGAGACGCCGAAGCCCATGAAGGTCTGCTCCGACGGGATGCCCAGCCACTTCGCCTGCGCGCCGGTGGCGATGATCAGCGCATCGGCGGTGTAGACGGTGCCGGAATCGCCGGTGGCGCGGAACGGCCGCACGTTAAGGTCGACCTCGGTGATGATGTCGTTGATGATGTCGGTGCCGACATGCTCGGCCTGCTTCAGCATCTGCTCCATCAGCCAGGGGCCCTGGATCGGATCGGCGAAGCCTGGATAGTTTTCAACGTCGGTGGTGATCATCAGCTGGCCGCCCTGCTGCAGGCCGGCGACCAGCATCGGCTTCAGCATGGCGCGCGCGGCATAGACCGCCGCCGTATAGCCGGCCGGGCCGGAACCGATGATGAGAACGGGTGCGTGTTTGGTGGTCATGAAAAAGTCCCCTGCGGCTCAACGGCCGTGGTTTGTTGCAATTAATGTAAGGGTTGCCAACCATGGCAGCAAGACGAACGGGCCGTCGTCCCCGGAAAGCTGCGATCAACAGGGTATTCGCTAAAATCGCGACTTTTGTTACGCCTGAAAAATCGCTTCGCAGAGGGGCTGGCGCGGACACAAAAGTCGTTTAATTACAAAATTGCGAAAGATTCTTGCGCAAGAGCCGAGACAGCCATGCCGCTCAAAGCCGACCTCGACGCCATCGACTGGAAGATCCTGCGCGAGCTGCAAGGTGACGGGCGCATGACCAATGTCGAATTGTCGAGCCGTGTCGGCATCTCGGCGCCGCCTTGCCTGCGCCGCGTCAGGCGGCTGGAAGAAGCCGGCATCATCCGCGGCTACCGCGCGCTCCTGAACGCGCCGGCGCTCGGCATGGATGTCGTCGCCTTCTGCCTGATCGGCCTGCATCACCAGGCCGACGCCGAGCTCAAAACCTTCGCCGAGCGCACGCGCGGCTGGCCGATTGTGCGCGACGCCTGGATGGTCTCCGGCGAATCCGATTTCCTGCTGCATTGCGTGGCGAGCGACCTCGGTACCTTCCAGACGTTCGTCATCGAACAGCTGGCCTCGGCGCCGAATGTAGACACCGTGCGCACCGCGCTGACCATCCGCCGGGTCAAGGATGAGGGGTTGGTCGCCTTCCCCGCTTAATGTGCCGGCTTCAAAAGAACATGCTTAAAAAACAGCGGCTTGCCGCCCGGTTTTGAATCAACCCGCGATCAGAGCGATCGTATCGCGGTGAGCAGGTCGTCAACATCGTGCGCATCGCGCAACGGCGAAACCGAAAACCCGCCGATCGTGGAGGACTCGCCATCGACAAGCCAGCCGCGCGCCAGGCCGGCGCGCTGGCCGGCTTCCATGTCAGCCAGCTTGTCGCCGACGATCAATGAACGCCCAAGATCGAGGCCCAACTGCCTGCCCGCCTCGACCAGCATGCCCGGATTGGGCTTGCGCATCGGATGGTTGGCTATTCCGAGGGGGCCGCTGCCTTTCTCGTGGTAGCCGCAGGCAAGCACCATGTCGACCAAGGCATTCTGTTCGCCCAGCAGACCGAGCACGCGTCC
Source organism: Mesorhizobium sp. GbtcB19 (assembly GCF_019091085.1). GTDB lineage: Bacteria > Pseudomonadota > Alphaproteobacteria > Rhizobiales > Rhizobiaceae > Mesorhizobium. The sequence goes on from NZ_JAGXJY010000010.1 coordinate 91,949, forward strand.
ATTGACCCGGGCGAAGGCGTCCCAACCGAAATAGCCGCGCGCGATGCCCGACTGGTTGGTGACGATGACGACCGGAATGCCGGCCTGGTTGGCCGTCTCGATCACCGGCAGCATCTGCGGCCTGAGCACGATCTCCGCCGGATCGCTCGGATAGTCCGTGTCGATGTTGATCGTGCCGTCGCGATCGAGAAACAGCGCCGGCCGGCCGGTTGGAAAGCTCCTGTCGCCGATCCGCTCGACCCACAGACCGGGCTCGGCAAGCGGGAAGCCTGCACTCTCAGCCATTGCTGAGACGCGCTTCGACCGCCTCGCACAGATAATGGTAGAGGCACAGATGCCCCTGCTGGATGATCGGCGTCGAGGTCGACGGCACGTTGAGCAGGATGTCGGTCAGCGGCTTGAGCTTGCCTCCCGTCTCGCCGGTCAGGCTAATCACCGTCATGCCCATCGCCCGCGCCTGCTCGGCGGCGGCAAGGATGCTCGGCGAATTGCCGCTGGTCGAAATGGCAAGCAGCACCCCGCCCTCCGAGCCATGCGCCTCGACCTGACGCGAGAAGACGGTATCGAAGCCGTAGTCGTTGCCCCAGGCGGTCAGCACCGCGGCATTGGCCGGCAGCGCGATGACGTTGTAGGCCTTGCGTTCCTTGAGGAAGCGGCCGACCAGCTCGCCGGCGATGTGGATGGCGTCACTGGCGGAGCCGCCATTGCCGCAGATCAGCAGCGCCTTGCCGGACGACAGGGCGGTCACCGTCTTGTCCACGGCACGTTCCATCTCGCCGGTCAGGTCGCGCTCGACCGTCGCCGTGATCGCGGCCGCCGAGCGGACCAGATAGTCATTCAGTTCGGACATGAGACCCTCAGTTTGCGGCACGCAGCCTGCCGATCGTGTTCGTCGTGCTCTTGCCGGCGACGAGGTCGACCAGCACCACGCGCCCGCCGGCCTTCTGCACCACATCGGCGCCGACCACGGTTTCGATCGTGTAGTCCGCGCCCTTGACCAGAATGTCCGGCAGCAGCGCCTCGATCAGCTTCAGCGGCGTGTCTTCCTCGAAGACGACGACGGCATCGACCGAGGCAAGTGCCGCCAGCACGCAGGCGCGGTCGTGCTGGTTGTTGACCGGGCGCCCCGGCCCCTTCAGCCGGTGCACCGAGGCGTCGCTGTTGAGGCCGAGCACCAGCCTGTCGCACTGGCTGCGCGCCGCATGCAGCAGGCTGACATGGCCGGCATGCAGGATATCGAAGCAGCCATTGGTGAAGCCGACGGTCAGCCCCTCTTCCTTCCAGGCGCCGACCATCCTGGCCGCGGCATTGGCGTCAAGAATGGCATCCGTGTGGGCCACGGGCCCGTGTGAGCGGAACAGGGCGCCGGACAATTCCTCGACATTGAGCCGCGCGGTGCCGCGTTTTCCGACCACGACGCCGCCGGCCGCGTTGGCGATGACGGCCGCATGCACCCGGTCGGCGCCGGCGGCAAGCGAAAGCGCGAAACTCGCGATGACCGTGTCGCCCGCGCCGGAAACGTCGAACACTTCGCGCGCCTGGGTCGAGATGTGGCGGGCATCCTCCGTCGAAACCACGCTCATGCCCTTCTCGCTGCGCGTGGCGACGATGAACTCGAAGTCATGCGCGGCGATCAGGTCGCGCGCCGCGGCCACGATCTCGTCGTCGCCGAACACCTTGCGCCCGACCGCCTCGCCAAGTTCCTTGCGGTTCGGCGTCACCGCCGTGGCGCCGGCATAGCGCGCGTAATCGCGGCCCTTCGGATCGACCAGCACCGGCTTGCCGGCATCGCGGCAGATCGAAATCAGCTCGCCGGCGACGCCGTCGAGCAGGATGCCCTTGCCGTAATCGGAGAGGATGACGATGTCGGCGCGGCCAAGCACCGCCTGGAAATGATCGATGAGCTTCGCCCGCTCGGCGGATGTGAGCGGCTTGATCTCTTCCTCGTCGAAACGCAGCACCTGCTGGTTGAGCGCGCTGAAGCGGCTTTTCGACGAGGTCATGCGGTCCGACCGCTGCAGAAGCCCGTCGGTGTCGACGCCGATCTCGCCCAGCATGCGCATCAGATTGTTGCCCGCCTGGTCGGCCCCGATCACCGAAACTGGTATGGCGGCCGCGCCCAGCGAAACGATGTTGGAGACGACATTGCCGGCGCCGCCCATATTCAGCGTTTCGCCCCGTCCATGCAGCACGGGGATCGGGGCCTCCGGCGAGATACGCTCGATCACGCCGCTGACGAAGCGGTCGAGAATGAAATCGCCCACCACCAGCACGGTGACGTCGCCGAACCGGGCGATGGTGCGATGCAAAGGTTCTGGGGAAGGCAGATGGTGCTTGATCATCTCACTCGACATATGCCTGAAGACGGCCGGACTTGATTAGGTTTCAGCGCCGGAATTGTGGCGCGGGTCGCTCAAAGCGATGCCGATATACCGCAATTTGAGCCAGCGCAACGCCGAGCGCCGCCTCAGCTCTTCTGCAGGGCGACATGCACGCCGAGCCCGACCAGCACCGCGCCGCCCGCCCGCTGCATCAGGCGCTGCGCCCGGCCCGAGCGCCGCAACCGCGCGACCAGTGCGCCGGCAAGGAACACGCAGACAATATCGGCCGACGAGAACATCAGATTGACGATGGTTCCCAGGATGACGAACTGCAGCCAGACCGGGAACGCCGCCGAGGCGTCGATGAACTGCGGCAGGAACGCCATGAAGAAGATCGCCGTCTTCGGATTGAGCACCTCGACGGTGATGCTCTCGAAAAAGGCGCGGCGGGCCGATTTCCGCTCGATGACAGGCAGTTCCGTCTCGCCACCCGTGCGTTTACGGAACATGGAGACGCCGAGCCAGACCAGATAAAGCGCGCCGACGAGCTTGACCGCCAGGTAGAGCGGCGGCACCGCGTGAAACAGCACCGACAGGCCGGCGGCGGCCGCGAAGACGTGCACATAGCCGCCGAGATGGATGCCAAGTGCCGCCGTCAGCCCGGACCAGCGCCCGCGCGCCATGGTCTGCGCGGCGGCGTAAAGCATGGCGGGACCGGGAATGTAGGCGAAGATCGCCGTGGTAGCGAAGAAGGCGATGAGCAGTTCGGTCGATGGCATCTACGCCCTCATGATCTGATTGCAGCTCGTTCAGTCCGCGCGCGGGATGGATTTCGATTGGCCTGCGCGCACAGCCGCGATGAAAGCGACATGACCTTCTTGTGAAATGTCGGACTAAATGCGCCGATGCGCGCACCCGGCTCGAAATAGGCTGAGGATTCCAGGATATCGTGGTTGTACTCGTCGACTATGATCCAAAGGGGGATCGGGTCAAGGCCGGCGCGGCGGCGTTCGATTTCCGGAACGCCGAGGGCGAGGCGATCGCGACCTGGCTGCGTCGAAGTGATAGCCAGGATGAAGAGGTTTGTGCCACCGGCTTTCCCGGGAAGGACGGCTACGAAGGCGACAGGTCGCGTCTTGCGGCCTTCGGTCTCGCCGTCTTCATGCTGGCGGTACCACAGATACGGATATCGCCAGACGTCTGCGGCAACCGGTTTAATCACGATCCAACTCGGCAGCGTACTCCTCGAGCATTTCGACATGGTCTGACGGAGCGTCCTTGGCAGCGTAAGCGCGGCGGCTGTCGTTGGCGAAGCGTGCCTCGTAGGCCTCGATGCTCATCAGGACATATCTCGGCTTGTTGTGACGAGTAATAGACACAGGCTGCTGGCTCGCAGCCGCGAGCACGTCTCCGAGATTCTGTTTCAAATCGGTCGAAGGGTATTGTTTCATGGGTCGCTCCATTTTGTACATAATAGACAAAACAGACGAAATAGACAAGCATGGAGGCGTCGATGCGGGGCTGGGGCTGCTTTATCGACAGCCCGGCCAGCCTCCCCTATAAGGGCCGGAATCGCTACCAGACAGAGGCCTTCATGATCATTGTCACGGGCGGCGCCGGCATGATCGGCTCCAACATCGTCGCCGCGCTCAACGCCGAGGGGCGTGATGACATCGTCGTCGTCGACGATCTCACCGACGGCCACAAGATCGCCAACCTGGCCGACCTTCGCATCGCCGACTATCTCGACAAGGACGATTTTCTCGCCCGGCTCGAGGATGGCGCGCTCGGCCGCATCGAGGCCGTCTTCCATCAGGGCGCCTGCTCGACCACCACCGAGTGGAACGGCAAGTTCATGATGGAGGTGAACTACGCCTATTCGAAGCGGCTCCTGCATGCTTGTCTGAAACTGCGTATCCCCTTCGTTTATGCCTCCTCGGCTTCGGTCTATGGCGGCGGCAGCGAGTTCCGCGAGGAGCCCGACCTCGAGCGCCCGCTCAACGTCTATGCCTATTCGAAGAAACTCTTCGACGATTACGTCCGCCGCAACGTCTTCGATACCGACCATTCGCAGGTCGTCGGCCTGCGTTACTTCAACGTCTACGGGCCGCGCGAGGCGCATAAGGGCGCCATGGCCTCGGTCGCTTTCCATCTGTTCAACCAGGTCGAGCGTGGCGAGAACCCGAAACTGTTCGGCGCTTACGGCGATTTTGGCCCCGGCGAGCAAAGCCGCGACTTCATCCATGTCGGCGACGTCGCGGAGGTCAATCTGTGGCTGTGGAAGCGTGGTTTGAGCGGTATCTTCAACTGCGGCACCGGCCGCGCCCAGCCGTTCCGCGCCATCGCCGAAACGGTGATCGACACACTTGGCAAGGGCGAGATCGAGTTCATCCCTTTTCCCGATCATCTCAAGGGCAGCTACCAGAGTTTTACGCAGGCTGATATGTCCCGCTTGCGCGCGGCCGGCTACAATGGCCAATTCCGCACAGTCGAAACCGGCGTCAGGGACTATGTCGAATGGCTGAAGGCCCAACGATCCTCGTGATCGGCCCACGCTGGGTGGGTGACATGGTCATGGCGCAGTGCCTGTTTGCGGCGCTGAAGGAAAAACATCCGCATGCCGCGATCGACGTGCTGGCGCCGGCATGGGCGGCGCCCTTGGTCAGGCGCATGCCCGAGATACGCAGCCAGATCGACTTTCCGCTGATGCCGGGCGCGCTCGAATTCCGCAGCCGCCGCCGCTTCGGCCGCCTGCTGCGCGGCCGCTACGACATGGCCTATGTGCTGCCGGGAAGCTGGAAATCGGCGCTGATCCCGTTCTTTGCCCGCATCCCGCGCCGCGTCGGCAATCTGCGCGAAATGCGCTACGGCCTGCTGACCGACATCGTGCCGCTGCCCGATGCTCTCAAACGGCGCACGGCGCGGGCCTATTTCGGCCTCGCGCGCGGCGGCACGTTTCGCGCGCCGAAGCTTACCGTCGACAAGACCAACCAGGCCGATTTGCTGGCGCGGTTCGGGCTGACAGGCCGGAAATTCGTGGCGCTTATGCCTGGCGCCGAATTCGGTCCGGCAAAGCGCTGGCCGAGCGACCACTATGCCGGGCTTGCCCGGGACATAATGGCAAAGGGTTTGGGCGTCGTGCTGCTCGGCTCCAAGAACGACGCAGACGTGACTGGCGAGATCGCGGCACTTGCGCCGGGCGCCATCGACCTCGCCGGCAAGACGCGGCTGGAGGACGCCATCGACCTGATCGCCGCCGCGAAACTTGCGGTGTCGAACGACAGCGGGCTGATGCATGTCGCGGCCGCCGTCGGCACGCCGATCGTCGCCGTCTACGGTTCGACCTCGCCGGAGAACACGCCGCCGCTCAGCGAGCACTCCGAGCTGATCTGGCTGCATCTGTCCTGCTCGCCCTGCCACAAGAAGGTCTGCCCGCTCGGGCATCTCAATTGCCTGAAGACGCTTGACGTCGCGCGCGTCTCGGCCGCGGCCGACCGGCTGCTCAAGGTTCCGGCCGCCGCATGAAAGTGCTGATCGTCAAGACATCGTCGATGGGCGATGTCATTCATACGTTCCCCGCCGTCGAGGACGCGATCCGCAATCGCCCCGATATCAGTTTCGACTGGTGCGTGGAGGAGCCGTTTGCCGGGATCGTGGCGCTGCATCCGGCGATTGGAGTGATCCACAAGGTGGCCGTCCGGCGCTGGCGCAAGACGCTTTTCGACGGCGGCACATGGCGCGAGATGGCCGGGCTGCGCCGAGCGCTACGCGCCTCCCGCTACGATCTCGTCATCGACGCGCAAGGCTTGTTGAAGTCGGCCGTGGTCGCCATCCAGGCCGGCGCGCCGATTGCCGGCTTCGATCGGACAAGCGCTCGCGAGCCCTCTGCAACGCTGTTTTATCAGCGCAAATACGCCGTGCCGCGCGACCTGCATGCCATCGAGCGCACCAGGCGGCTGTTCGGCCTGGCGCTCGGCTATCAGCCCGACCTGTCGGTGCTCGCATCCGGCATCGTGCCGCCGGCCGGCGGCCTGGCCGGAGTTGATGGCAGAACCGCCTTCCTGCTGCACGGCACCAGCCGCGAAGACAAGAAATGGCCGGTCGAGGACTGGATCGAAACAGCGCGCCAACTGGCCGACCGGCACTTCACGCCGGTCGTCACCTGGTCGAATGAGGCGGAAAAGAAAGTGGCGGACGCCATTGCCGGTGCCGTGCCAAGGACGGTGCTGGTTGCGAAATCGCCGCTCGCGGATATCGCAGCGATCCTTGGCCGTTCGACGCTGGTCATCGGCGCCGACACCGGCCTCACCCACCTCGCCAGCGCCTTCGGCCTGCCGACGGTCGCCATCTTCCTGGCGACGGAACCGGGCCTCACCGGCCCGCGCGGACCGTTTGCATCGACCTTGCTGGCAGGATCCGGCGGCAAGGTCACGCCGGCTGAAGTGGTAGTGGAGGCTGAACGGCTGCTGGCGCAGCGCGCTATCTCCCCCCTTGTGGGGGAGAATGGATTTTCACGGCCTTAGCCGGAGCACTTCGCGGAGGCTAAGTCGTAGAAAATCCAAGAGAGGGGATTTCGTAGGGCGCCTGACCCTCGTTGCACAGCGCTTTTTCCCTCTCTTGCGATTTCTAACACTTAGCTTCGCTAAGATGTTGAAATCGCTATCTCCCCACGAGGGGGAGCTAAATAAACTGCACCTGGACGATCTCGTAGCCCCTGGCACCGCCCGGGGCGTTGACCTCGATGGCGTCGCCGACTTCCTTGCCGATCAGCGCCCGCGCGATCGGCGAGGAGATCGAGATGCGGCCGGACTTCACATCCGCTTCCTGGTCGCCGACGATCTGGTAGGTCTTCTTTTCCTCGGTGTCCTCGTCGACGAGCACGACGGTCGCGCCGAACTTAACCTTGTCGCCGGAAAGCTTCGAGACGTCGATGACCTCGGCGCGCGCGATCAGATCCTCGAGCTCGTTGATGCGGCCTTCATTGTGGCTCTGCGACTCTTTCGCCGCGTGATATTCGGCATTTTCCGACAGGTCGCCATGCGAGCGCGCCTCGGAGATCGCCTCGATGATACGAGGACGTTCCTCCTGCTGACGCCAGCGAAGTTCTTCCTTCAATGACGCGAACCCCTCGCCTGTCATCGGGACCTTGATCATATGCCTGGCCTTTCCTGCCGCCACCCCCGTTTTCGGGAGCAGCCTTGTCAATGGGTACAAAAAGAAAACGGTCCGGCAGCCTCGGGCTAACGGAGCCGTTTCACCACAATTTCCCCGAATATAGCGATCTTGGCGCGATTTTCACGTCCAAAAATGAAGTTCGGCAAATTGATCACCGCTTTCGCGAGGCCTCAGCCGGCGGCGGACAACAAAAAGCCGGCTGCGATAGCTCGCAGCCGGCTGGACCGGTGTCGGAGCCGTATCAGCTCCTCAGGAAATGATCGATCTGCTCGGACAGCATGCCGTATTCGCGCGAGCCCGTGCCGGTCCGCTTTTCGATTTCCTTGAGCTGTTCCTGAGCGCCGGCGAGATCGCCGATCTGCAGATGCGCCTCGCCGAGATATTCGCGCACCAGCGTGTAGTTCGGGTCGATGCGCAGCGCTTCCTCGTAATAGCCGAGGCCGACGGTGACGCGGCCCGAATGGCGATGCGAATAGCCGAGATAGTTGAGGATGCGCGGATCCTGCTTGTTGGCGGCGAGCGTCAGCACCGAGATCGCCTCGTCATACCGCCCTGCCATCGCCAGATCGTGGCCGGCCTCGTAGATGCTGTCGTCGTCCAGCATGCCATATTGCGGCTTTACGCATTTGTTCTTCTTCTTGTCCCAGACCTCGCCTTTCTTGCACTGGGTGGTGGTTTGGCCACCACTGCTGCCCGCACTGCCGCCACCTTCACCGGCCGTAAAGGCCGGCGCCACAAACAGCGGCAGCGCCGCAATGGCCATGACCTGAACAAGCAAACGTCTGCGCATCTAAGCCTCCTTGAGCGTGACAATGGCAGATTAACGCCGCCTCGGCGCGGTTTCATCCCGAAATGCAGGCGGATGCCAAACTATTTTGAACGGCGGGAGGAAAGCATTTACCTGCAGACGTGACGCGCGCTTTAATTCCGCTATCATCGGGCCGAGCGCATCACGTGGAGAAGGACCGTGCAGCAGCGCCTCGAACAGGAATGGGAACTTTCGATCGACCCGGACACGGTGCGCCTGTTCATCCTCAAGGCCAAGGCGCTGAGCGCCGCCGTCAACGAGGATTATGACGACGGGGCCGAACACGAAGTCGAATTCGATGGCGACGCCCATGCCAGCCATCACCATGACGGCCTTGTCGAGGAAGCCTCGGAAGACCTCACCGAGGAAGAATTCCGCGAGCTGATCAACGATCTCAACATCGACGAGGCGGCCGAGCTCATAGCGCTCGCCTGGGTCGGGCGCGGCGACTATGACGCGTCCGAGTGGGCGGATGCGGTGGCTGCCGCCAGGGAACGGCCCAGGAAGCGCACGGCCAAGTACCTGCTCGGCCTGCCGATGCTTGCCGACTGGCTGGAGGAAGGCCTTGAAGCCATCGGCGCGTAACGCGCCGGTAACCGATTGTGATCGGCAAGGCGGGTGAAGCAGGCAACCTCGCAACGCGACCGCCGTTTCGGGGCGATGGCAACGCTGAGCTTTTCACGGATTTGCAAATTGGCGCTGCCTCTGGCAGCCGCGGCCCTGCTGGCCACGCCAGCCATGGCCAAGCATCATCATCGGCATAAGAGGCACCTGCCGCCGGCCAGCCAGAGCGCTGCTCCCGCGCCGGAAACGCCCGGCGCGACGCCGGTTCCGGGGGCGCGGCCCCAGGATATGGAGAACGGCGCCGACAAATCCGGGGAAGGCAAATCGCGCGCAAACAGCGATGACGACCTCCTCAACCAGGAGAAGTCGCACCCGAAATGGGATGCCCGTCCGCCGCGTTCGAAGCGCACCGCATCCGAGCAACAGACGGAATCCGAGCCACTGACGCCGGATGTCGTGCCCACACCGCCACAGAAGCCCGTCGAACTCGAGCCGGAGCCACCGGAAACCGCGCCGCAACCGCCGGAAAAACCCACCCAGCCGGCGGAGGAAAAGATGCTTCCCGATCCGCGTTCCGCCGCCATGCCGGCCGACAGCGTGCCGGCGGACGAAACCGCATGTCGCGAGCGACTGAAGGCGCTTGGCGTCGAATTCGAGGAGCACAAGGCCGAGCACGATGCCGAGATCGGCTGCTCGATCCCCTACCCTGTCGTCATAAAGACACTCGGCAAATCCATTGGCATCAGTCCCGGCACCGAGCTCAACTGCCAGATGGCCGAGGCAGCGGCGCGCTTCATGGCCGACACCGTACAGCCGGCCGCGAAGGCCGAATTCCGGGCAGATCTCAAATCGATCAACCAGGCCTCGGCCTTCGTCTGCCGCCCGCGCCACGGCACGCGCAAACTGTCGGAACACGCCTTCGGCAACGCGCTCGACATAGCCAGCTTCACCTTGTCGGACGGCAAGAAGATCGAAATCGGCCCAGCGCCGCCGGAGAAGGACGGAAAATTCCTCGACGCGGTGCGCAAGGCCGCCTGCGGGCCGTTCAAGACGGTGCTTGGTCCGGGCGCCGACCCTGACCACGCGCTGCATTTCCATCTCGACCTGGAACCGCGCCGCCACGGCGGCACTTTTTGCCAGTAAAGACGACCTCGAAAGTTTCGGGTCGCGTACCGACAAGAACAGCGCCGCATTTCCGCCCCAGGCGTGAATGCCGGCGCTGATCTTTCCTTTACAATTGACGGTTAACCTTGTGCCATTCGGGGACAAGGACGCCTTTCAATGGCTCGAAGACTTGGCGCTATGCTGGTGGCGGCGCGACGGAGCAAGCGTGCGCGCGTCACGGCTGTCGGGCTGGCCGCCAGCGCTGCCATCGCCGCGATATCGGCCTGCACGACCGGCGACGTCTTTGCGCTGCAGCCGGCCGTCGATGTCGGCAGCCAGACCGCCGCCGTGCCGCAGCCCGACGCGCCGCAATATTCCGGCATGCAGCGTCTCGTGCCCTCCGATCCCTACATGACCCAGGCCGCCTATCCACGCATGGACGAGCCGATGTCGCCGGTCGAGCAGATGCCGGCGAGCGAAATCGACTGCCGCAACGAGCTGAAGCGGATGGGCGTCGTCTATCAGGACGTCCAGCCGATCCATGAGGGCCAGTGCGGCATCGATTTCCCGGTAAAGGTCTCGGCGATCGGCAACGTCGCCATGAAGCCGGCGGCAACGTTGACCTGCAACATGGCCGCCACCTTTGCCGCCTGGACCAAGAACGAGCTGCAGCCGGCCGCCCGCTGGCGCTATTTCTCCGGCGTCAAGGCGATCCACCAGGGCTCGAGCTATTCCTGCCGCAACATCGCCGGCGAAGGCGTGTTGTCCGAGCACGGCAAGGGCAACGCGCTCGACGTCATGAGCATCGAGCTCAACAATGGCGACGATATCGACGTGCGCAAGCCCGGCCTATTCGCCTTCCGCACCCGCGGCTTCCTCAACAATGTGCGCGCCGATGGCTGCGAATATTTCACCACCGTGCTCGGCCCGGGCTACAATTACGACCACCGCAACCATTTCCATTTCGACATCAAGAACCGCAAGAGCGGCTACCGCGCCTGCCGGTAGATCAGCTCTGCCGTTGAGCTTCGGTGGAAGCGATGATCTGCCGGGCGACCAGGTCCTGGATGCGCCAAAGGTTTCTGTCGCGGATCCCGCTCTCCTCCAGCTTGGCGACTGTTCGGAAAAGATACTGCGCCGAGGAGCCCCAATGCCCGGCGGCACGCGCCAGCGTATGCGCGACCTGCTCCAACGCCAGGCGGCCGGCATAGGCCCTGCCGTCAGGGGCCGCGACAAAAGCCAGAGCACGCAATGGTCCGTCCTTGGTCCGGAGCTTGATCCAGCATGGCACGTTGGTCGGCGGGTTCGCGTCTATTTCGCGTCGAAGCAGTTGGACGATCTGTCCAAAATGGTTCTCCTGCGGCAGCCGGTAGGCGATGCCATTGCAACTGCCTCCCCGGTCGAGCGCCAACATCAGCGCCGGCAATTCGCGCGTTCCACGCCAACGTGTCAGCTTCAGGCAGAATGAGCGGTGCCACCCTGGCGCTGTCGCCGGACGCTGCTCCACATAGGTGAACTCTGGATTCCAGATCAGCGAGCCATAGGCAAAGACCCAGATCGTCTCAGGTCGATATTGCGCGAGCAGTTGCTCGGCCAGACCGTCAAACTCGGCGTCGCTGTGCTCGCTTGTTCCGGGCTCGGGACCGGGATCGGGTTCCATGCGCTCGACCTTCGCGACAAGCTCGGCGGTCAGCGCCATTGTCCTGTGGCCTGTCTTTGTCGCCATTCCCCGCTCCCCGCTCAAGCGATAGCCGATGATAAACGCTCTCCAGATTGCTGGCCATTAATTTCCCATGATTGTCACGCAACGGGGTGCCGGACGGGGTCGGGCGGCATTCATGAGCCAACGCAGCTTGAGACGACGTGTGGCGATCTGGCTGGCGACGGTTTGCGCCTCCTATCTGGCGCTCGCCTATATCGCCGCACCGGAATTCTGGACATGGCGGGAGCGCGGCTTCCGCACAAAGCCGTTCGAGATGGTGACGCATACGCCGCAGGGCATTCCCGGCGACCCGATCAATGTCGGCCTTGTCGGTACCGAGAAGGAAGTCGTCCACGCTTTCGCCGTCGCCGGCTGGGATACGGCCGATGCCGTGACGCTGAGGACCGCGATCGACATCGGCGAAAGCGTGTTGTTTTCCCGCCCCTACCCGGACGCTCCGATGAGCCGCCTGCTGTTCGAAGGCCGCGCCCAGGATCTGGCCTTCGAGAAACCGGTCGGCGACAGCGCCGACCGGCGCCACCACGTCCGCTTCTGGCTGACCGACACCGTCGGCGACGACGGCCGCCCGTTCTGGCTGGGTGCGGCGAGCTTCGATCGCGGCGTTGGCCTCAGCCATGATACGGGCGCCGTCACCCACCATATCGGTCCCGACATCGACGCGGAGCGCACCTTCCTGATCGGCGACCTGCAGGCCGCCGGCCTGCTGGCATCGACCAGCCAGATACCGGGAATTGGCGCCACCAGGACGGGGCGCAACGGCGGTGGCGATCCTTACTTCACCGACGGCATGGCTGTGATCGGCGTGTTGAAGACGTTGCAGTGACGGTCGGCCCGCAATGCCGACGCCGCTTCCCGTTACGCGGTCGGCGGCACTCCCGGCGGCTTCAGGCTGTCCCTTATGGCTTTCGCCTCGCGGACCAGCGACGACCAATTCGAGCCCAGAAGCGCGATCAACTCCAGCGCCTGCGCCTCGGTAATACCGGTCTCCTCCAGAAGCTTCTGGACAAGGCCGTGTTTTGGGTTGAGCGCCAAAGGGTAATCCCCGATAAGCAGTTCTAACCATATCATTTGATATTGGTTCCACTCTATCCCCTTGATTTTTAATGAGCCGCTGTCGGGCACTTCGCGCGGTCGAGCCCCACATGGTTTGCAAATCGAGCCGCTCGCCGAGGATGCGTTTGCAGAACGGTCTTCCATCAGCCGGCCCCTCCAGCACCAAACCTGTCATCTTCCAAAAATACCGGCGGGCTATTTTCGAATGCACTGCAGCAATGCTATTGACCGCCCATGCTTTATGTTGAAATCGCTGTCGTTGCCGTCCTCATCCTGGTGAACGGCCTTCTGGCAATGTCCGAGCTTGCCATCGTCTCGTCGCGGCCGGCCCGGCTGAAGGCGATGATCGACCGCAACGTCAGGGGCGCCGGCCGGGCGCTGGCGCTGGGCTCGAACCCCGGCAAGTTCCTGTCCTCGGTGCAGATCGGCATCACGCTGGTCGGCGTGCTTTCGGGCGCGTTTTCGGGCGCGACGCTCGGCGAAAGGCTGGCGCAATATCTGGCCTCGACCGGCATCCGCGAAACCATCGCCGACCCGGTCGGCGTCGGCATCGTCGTCGCCATCATCACCTATGCGTCGCTGATCGTCGGTGAGCTGGTGCCGAAGCAGATCGCGCTGAAAGACCCCGAGCGCGTCGCCGTCCGCGCGGCACCCGCAATGACCATCCTTGCCACCGTCTCGGCGCCGCTCGTCTTCCTGCTCGACCTCTCCGGCCGCGCCGTTCTGTGGCTGCTCGGCCAGGCCGGCGAAGCGGAAGAGAAGGTCACCGACGAGGAGATCAAGATGCTGGTCGCCGAGGCCGAGCATCACGGCACGATCGAATCCGACGAGCGCCGCATGATTGCCGGCGTCATGCGCCTCGGCGACCGCGCCGTGCGCGCCGTCATGACGCCGCGCACCGAGGTCGACTGGCTGAACCTGCAATCCGACGAGACCGCCGTCAAAAAACTTTTGATGGATACACAGCACTCCCGCCTGCCCGTCGGCGACGGCAATGTCGACGCCATGGTCGGCGTCATCCAGACGCGCGACGTGCTGGCCGCCCTTCTCGCCGGCAGGGTATTGGATCCGCGCCAGCATGTGCGCGCCGCCCCAATCGTCCATGATCAGGCCGATGCGCTCGACGTCCTGCAGAAGCTCAGGGAATCGGACGTGCCGATGGCTCTGGTCCATGACGAATATGGCCATTTCGAAGGCATCGTCACGCCGGCCGATATCCTCGAAGCCATTACCGGTGTGTTCCGTTCCGACCTCGAGGCCGGCGAGGAAGAAAACGCCGTCAAGCGCGAGGACGGCTCCTGGCTGCTCGCCGGCTACATGCAGGCCGACGAGATGGCCGAGGTGCTTGGCATCGACCTGCCCGAGAACCGCGACTACGAGACCGTCGCCGGCTATGTGCTGTCGCATCTCCACCATCTGCCGGCGACCGGCGAATGCGTCGACGCGCAAGGCTGGCGCTTCGAGGTGGTCGACCTCGACGGCCGCCGCATCGACAAGCTGATCGCCACCCGCCTGTCCGATGGCCATCGCCCGGTGGCACGCTGAGCGGCCGGCAAAGTTCGGTCGGGGCGGTTGACGCCGTCGTCAAGCTTCGCTTTCCTCACTTATGATTGACTGCCTCAAAGCTTCGAAGCGCTGCAAAAGCGTCTATATCGGCAACCATGGATGCATCGAGCGACCACGCGCTGAACGACGAGCTTCTCTCTGACATCCAGCGTCTGTCCTTCGACTATTTTCTGAAAGAGGCGAATCCGGTCAACGGCCTGGTCGCCGACCGCAACACCGCGGCGTCGCCCGCCAGCATAGCCGCCGTTGGCCTCGCTCTGTCGTCTTATCCGGTCGGCGTCGAGCGCGGTTTCATGACGCGCGCCGCCGCGGTCGAGCGGACGCTCGCCACGCTTCGCTTCTTCTGGAATGCGCCGCAAGGGCCGGAGCCCGACGCCACCGGTTACAAGGGCTTCTACTACCATTTCCTGGACATGCGGACCGGACGCCGCGTCTGGAACTGCGAATTGTCCACCATCGACACCGCGCTTCTGCTTGCCGGCGTGCTGACCGCCGGCGCCTATTTCGATGCCGACGACGAGTTCGAGGCGGAAATCCGCCAGCTTGCCGACGCGCTCTACCACCGCACCGACTGGCGCTGGGCGCAGAATGGCGGCGCCAACGTCACCCATGGCTGGCGGCCCGAAAAAGGCTTCCTGCGCTACCGCTGGGAAGGCTATGACGAGGCGCTGATCCTTTACATGCTGGGCCTCGGCTCGCCGACTTTTCCGCTGCCGCCCGAGAGCTACGCCGCCTGGCTGTCGAGCTACAAATGGAAGAAGATCTATGGCCTGGAGCTGATCTATGCCGGCCCGCTCTTCATCCATCAGTTCTCACATATCTGGATCGATTTTCGCGGCATTCGCGACGCCTTCATGCGCAATGTCGGCAGCGACTATTTCGAAAACAGCCGCCAGGCGACCTTTCTCCAGCGCGACTATGCCATCCGCAATCCGAAGGGTTTTACCGGCTATGGCGAGAATTGCTGGGGCATCACCGCCAGTGACGGACCGGGCCTGCAACCGAGCCAGGCCGGCGGGCGCCGCTTCTTCACCTACCTGGCCCGCGGCGCGCCTTTCGGCCCCGACGACGGCACGCTGTCGCCCTGGGCGGCGATCGCCTCACTGCCCTTTGCGCCGGAGATCGTGCTGCCGACGCTGCGCTACTTCCACGAGATCGACCTGCATGACGGCAATCCCTACGGCTTCACCGCGAGCTTCAATCCGACGATCGCCGACGCCGGCGGCCGGCCCTGCGGCTGGGTCTCGCCGGACCATGTCGGCATCAACCAGGGGCCGATCGCGCTGATGATCGAGAATTACCGGTCGGATTTCCCGTGGCGGCTGCTGCGCGGTGTGCCGGCCATCACCACAGGCCTGCGGCGGGCCGGATTTTCGGGCGGCTGGCTGTAGGAGCGAGCCGGCGCGCGCTTTGGTGGCTCGCTGAGCTGGGCCGACGACCGCTATTCCGTCCATGGCCAGTTTCTGGCGCGCGCCAGCCTCGAGGATTTCGGACAGCCGTTCCTTCGGCGGCTCGGTCGGCTTCAGCGTGAAGTGGTAGATCCCGCCGAAGTCACTTGCTGTCGCTTCGGGTCTGCTCAATGCGCGTCCGGTGGCGGCGCCTTGGGCGTCACGTTGCGCAGGAACGGAACCAGCGCGGTCGCGATGACGAAGGCAACCATGATGACCAGGAACGCATCGGCATAGGCCATGGTCGAGGCCTCGCGATAGGTGAGCTGCCAGAGCTGCTTCAGCGCCGCGGCGTGGCCGTCGTCGATGGCGCCAGGCAATTGTCCGTAGCGTCGCGCCACGTTGTCGACGAGGTGCATGGCTGCCACGTTCTGCGGCGTCAGATGCGAAGCGATCGTCAGGAAATGGAAGTTGGTGCGGTTGTTGAGGATCGCGCCGCAAATGGCGATGCCGACCGCGCCACCGAGATTGCGCATGGTGTTGAACAGGCCGCTGGCATATTTCAGCCGTTCCGGCGGCAGGCTGCCGAGACCGAGATTGACGCTAGGCGCCACGGCAAAGACCTGCGGGAAGCCGCGGAACAGTTGCGGGATGAGCAGCTCGGCCGAGCCCCACTGGCTGGTGATGGCGGAAAAACTCCACATCGACGCGCCGAAGGAGGCCAGCCCGAACATCATCAGCCAGCGCGTGTCGAAGCGCTTGGCGAGGAAGATGTAGACCGGAACGCCCACCATCGAGGCGACGCCGGTGGAAAATACCGCCAGCCCCGTTTCAAGCGCGTTGTAGCCGCGCACATAGCCGAGGAACAGCGGCGTCAGATAAATCGTGGCGAAGATGCCGATGCCGGTGATGAAGGACAGGAAGCAGCCGATGGCGAAATTTCGGTTGCCGAAAGCGCGGAAGTCGACCACCGGCTGCGCATAGGTCAGGCTGCGGATGACGAACAGAATGAGCGTGATCACGGCGACGACGGCGCCGTTGCGGATCGTCGCGTCGTCGAACCAGTTCCAGCGCGAGCCCTCCTCGAGCACGTATTCCGCCGTGCCGAGGCTGACCGCCATCAGCGCCATGCCGATATAATCCGCGCCCTTCAGCAGTGACGGATCGGCTTTGTCGATCTTGACCAGAAGCGCAACGAGGATGGTGATGACCACCCCGGGGACGACATTGACGTAGAACAGCCAGTGCCAGTTCAGCGTGTCGGTGATCCAGCCGCCGATGACGGGGCCGAGCGTCGGCGCGATCGAGGCGATGCTGCCGACGACGGCGGCGGCATAGACGCGCCTTGGACCCTGGAAATAGTGGAAGGACGAAGTGAACACCGTCGGGATCATCGACGCGCCGAGCAGCCCCTGCAGCGCCCGAAACACGATCATGCTTTCGATGTTCCAGGCAAAACCGCAAAGCATGCTGGCAAGCGTGAAGCCGGCCGCCGAGATGGTGAAGAGCCATCTGGTCGAAAAGACGCGGGTGAGCCAGCCCGACAGCGGGATGACGATGATCTCCGCCACCAGGTAGGAGGTCTGGACCCAGCCGATCTGGTCCTGTGCGGCCGACAGGCCGCCGCCGATATCCTGCAGCGAGGAGGCGACGATCTGGATGTCGAGCAGCGCGATGAACATCCCCACGCACATCACCATGAACGGCAGGATGCTGGCGAGGAAGGATTGCGGGGCGGCCGGCGCTGACATGGCGCCCTCAGTGCGATCCGGTATCGACCGTGACCACCGTCGACAGGCCCGGCCGCAGCGCGACCTTGCCCGCCTGGTCGGCGTCGATGGTGATCCTGACCGGCACCCGCTGCACGATCTTGGTGAAATTGCCGGTCGCATTCTGCGGCGGGATGACGCTGAAGATCGCCCCCGTCGCCGGCCCCAGGCTGGTGACGTGGCCCTTGAGCGGCCGGTCGGGAGCGACATCGGCATAGACCGTGGCGGCCTGGCCATCGGCCATGGCGCGCAGCTGGTCTTCCTTGAAATTGGCGTCGACCCAGAGGCCCGAGGCCGGAACGATGGTCAAGAGGTAGCTGCCCGGCGAAACATAGGTGCCGACCTGCGCCAGCCTGTTGCCGACGATGCCGTCGATCGGCGAGCGGATTTCCGTGAAGCCCAGATCGAGCTCCGCCGTATCGAGATCCGCCTTGGCGGCCGCGACTTCCGCCGTCGCTTCCGAAATCTGAGTGTTGAAGACGTCGAGCTGCTGTCTCGACGCCGCAAGCGCTGCCCGCGCGGCCGTGACGGATGCCTGCGCCTGGCCGTCGGCGGCGGCGCTCTTTTGGGCATCCTGCTGCGAGCCGGTCCTGGCGCTGGCAAGCACCGCGTAGCGCTTGGCGTCCTGGGCGGTGAAGAGTGCGGCGGCGCTCTTGGCCTCAAGATCAGCCTTGGCCTGCTCGATCAGCGAGTTCTGCAGCGACACCTGGGCACGCAGATTGTCGAGCGCCGACTGCTTCTGCTCAACCGATGCCTGCGCGCGTTCCAGCGCCGCCTTGAACGGCCTGTCGTCGATGCGGATGACGGGCTGGCCGGCGGCGACATGCTGGTTGTCCTCGACCAGCACCTGGTCGATATGTCCGGCGACGCGCGGCGCCAGCGGCGTGACATTGCCGCCGACATAGGCGTCGTCCGTCGTCACCAGGAAGCGGTTGGCCTGCCACCACTCGAAGCCATACCAACCGGCGCCAGCGATCGCGACCAGCGCGGCGCCGAGCAGCAGCGGCTTGCGCCGCTTCCTGGCTGGTTTCGGAAGATCAACGACCGTGCTCTGCAATTCGGCCGGGGAAAGAGCCTTGTTCATCTTCTTCGCGCCTCTTCCTGGCCGCCATCGCTATTCTCGACCAGCGGAAGGCCCGAACCTTCGGTGCTGAAACGGTAGCGCTGCCGCATTCGGTCGGTGGCCATCGGGGCGGTCGCTATGGCGAAGCCGCCGCCGTCCAGCTCCCTGCCGGTCTCCCGGTCGACCAGGACCGGCTCGGCCCAGCGCCCGTCCGCCTTGTCGACCACGACCAGGCTCGGGCCTTCGGGCGCCAGATGCCGGTTGCCCCAGGCAAGAAGGGTGAGCAGCACCGGCCGGAAATCGCGGGCCTTGGCGGTCAGCACATATCCATGGCGAAGCGGCCGCTCGCAGTAGGCGCGCTTTTCGAACAAACCGCGCTCGACCAGGCTGTTCAGCCGCCGCGTCAGGATGTTGGGCGCGATATCGAGGCTCTTCTGGAACTGGTCGAAGCGCGTGAGGCCCTGAAAGGCGTCGCGCAGCAACAGGATGCTCCACCATTCGCCGACCTCGTCGAGGCTGCGCGCGATAGGGCACGGGCGCGTTTCGAAGCTCGTCCTGGCAACCATCTTCGTGACTCACTTTCAATATGCAAGTCACAAATAGCTGAGTTGGTTGCATTATGCAAGTCACTATGCGACGGGACACTAAGGACCGGCCGACACGAAGTCGTGAGCCTATCCTTCTGGCGCTTTGCCGATGGGGACAGCACTACGCCGACGAGTTGGACGAACAGGCGCATCTTGCCGATGGCATCATCAGGCCAAGACAAGCCACTAAGGCTCCCGCAAATTAAAAAGGGCGGCGCAAGCGCCGCCCTTCGGGAGGATGATGTCTGTCGTGGCTCAGGCGGCCTGGGCTTCGCTGGCGATCGCGTCGGCGGCGCGGGCGGCCTTGAGCACCTTGGCCCACCAGGCGACGTCGTTGACCAGCGCGGACGCAGCCTGGTTCAGATGCTCGAGGTCTTCGAGCTTCTTTTCGCCCTGGCGCACAGCCAGGAAATCGCCCCAGGCGATATGCACGGCCGACTTGACCGGAGCCATCTGCAGCTCGACGGCGATCAGGCGGAGCTGTTCGACCGCGCGCGCGCCGCCGACCGAGCCATAGCCGACAAAGCCGGCGGGCTTCTTGTTCCATTCGTTGGCGGCGTAGTCGATGGCGTTCTTCAAGACACCGGTCGGGGCGTGATTATACTCGGCGGCGGTGAAGATGAAGCCGTCGAACTCGGCGACCTTCTTCTGCCAGCGCTGCGCCACTTCGTTCTGCGACGGCGCCCAGGCGGAGGATGCGACCTCGTCGAAGAAGGGCAGCGGCCAGTCGCGCAGGTCGACGATCTCGACATCGATGTCGGCGTGCGACTTGGCGATCTTGGCAATCCACTGCGTCGGGACGTCGGCGAAGCGGGCGGCGCGCGTCGAACCGACGACAATGGCGATTTTGGGCTTGGACATAAGGGGCTCTCCTTGGGGGATTTCTGGTATCGTTTGGATACCGGCGCTATATGTGATACTGACAAATCGGCGCGCAAGGAGGCACGTTTTTGTTACTGAGGCACCCGCACAACACCGAGGACTGTCGAGCCGTGTCGGAAATCCTGCAACGGGTCGGCGACAAATGGACCGTGCTCGTCGTCGGCAAGCTCGGCGGCGGAGCGATGCGGTTCAATGAATTGCGCGCCGCCGTCGGCGGCATTTCGCAGAAGATGCTGACCACCACCTTGCGCGGTCTGGAGCGCGATGGTTTCGTCACGCGGAAGGTCTTTCCGACCATTCCGCCGCGTGTGGATTACGAGCTGACCGAGCTCGGCCATGAGCTGCTCGTGCCCGTCGGCGCGCTCGGCGAATGGGCGCGCAAGAACACCAATCGGGTGCAGGAAGCGCGCGCCAGATTCGATGGCCTGCAGGCCTGAAACCCTTGTAGTTCAAAGGTTTCTGAACCATTGGATGAACCGTGCGGCTCTGCGCCGGCCATGTCGCACCTTCCGGCTTTGATCAGATCCGCTGCGGCCTCACAGCTGGTCTCGCTGGCGTCGCCGCGCGACCGCCTCGACAAGGGCGACTGTCTTTAGCCGACCACCGATCAGGCGCTTGAAGCGGTGCTGCCGCAGCATGCCGTCGAGCAGTTCTCCGGCTGCGCAGCCTTCTTGTCGACCGCCTTGAGACCTCGCAGGCACGCGACGCGCGGAAGGTCTTTCCGGACCTCCATATAGGCCGTTATGCCAAGCAGGCAGACCAGGGCGACGAGGGCTGCCACGAGCCACCCGTTCAGCATATGTTGACGCATTGTCTTCCCTCCCCGCACCCGCAGACTGGGCGGCGAAGGCAACCATTCGATGTCGCGAAGCGCATCTCGCGCGCCAGCGTTGTTACAGAACGCAGATTTGGGAGAATCGGGACCGGTCAGCTCTCGGCCGGAACCGGCTTCGGCTTGCCCTCGCCGTCGAGCGCCACCATGACGAAATCGGCATGGGTGACCTTTTCCATCAGGTCGGAAAGGTAGCGCTGCGCCCAGGCCTCGACCTTAAGCACCATCGAGGTGCGGCCGACGCGCTCGACATGGGTGTAGATGCAGAGCGTGTCGCCGATCTTCATCGGCTTGGCAAAAGACATCTCCTTGACCGCGGCGGTGACCACCCGGCCCTTGGCGCGCTCGGCGGCGCGGATGCCGCAGGCAAGGTCCATCTGCGCCATCACCCAGCCGCCGAAGATGTCGCCGGCGGCATTGGCGTCGGAGGGCATGGCGAGCGTCCTCAAGGTGAGATCGCCAAGCGGCTTGCCGTCCGCGTAATGCACCATGGGGAAGTCCTTCAGCCGCTGCTTTCCTGAACCCGTACCAATGCGGTTGCGATGTCGCAAGCTCTGCTGAAAGCGAAAACTACGCCCCCGCAGCGGTCGCTTTTTTCACAAGCCATGCCGGAAGGCCCGGCGACGACCTGAACCGGCAATGTCTAGGCTAGGCAGCGAATTTCGGAGCGCGCCCGCCCATCATGCAGACTTATGATTTCATTATCGTCGGCTCCGGCTCGGCCGGCTCTGTCGTTGCCGACAAATTGTCGGCTTCCGGCCGCTTCTCGGTGCTGGTGCTGGAGGCCGGCGGGACCGACCGGCGCTTCTACGTCCAGATGCCGCTCGGCTACGGCAAGACCTTCTTCGACCCGGCCGTCAACTGGAACTACAAGGCCGAGCCCGATCCTGGCCTCGCCGGCAATGCCGATCATTGGCCGCGCGGCAAGTTGCTCGGCGGCTCGAGTTCGATCAACGCCATGGTCTTCATCCGCGGCGCGCGCGAGGATTTCGACGCCTGGGCCGCCGCCGGCAATCCCGGCTGGGCCTATGACGACCTCCTGCCTTCCTTCAAGGCGATGGAAGACAATGCGGCGGGCGCCGACCGGTGGCGCGGCGTCGGCGGCCCTCTGCACGTCACCGACTGCTCGAACGCGGTGCACCCGCTGACCAAGCGCTATCTGGCGGCTGCCCAGCAGGCTGGCCTGCCGTTTAACGCCGACTTCAACGGCGCCTCCCAGGAAGGCGTTGGCGTCTACCAGATCACGACCAGGAACGGACGTCGCATGTCGGCCGCCCGCGCCTTCCTCCGGCCGGCGATGAAACGCGGCAACGTCCATGTCGAGACCAACGCGCTGGCGACAAAAATCCTGTTCGAGGGCAAGCGCGCCGTCGGCGTCGAGTATGAGCAGAATGGTGAGAAGAAAACGGTCCGCGCCGGCCGCGAGGTGATCCTTTCGGGCGGCTCGATCAACTCGCCGCAATTGCTGCAGCTGTCCGGCGTCGGGCCGTCGGCACTGCTTGGCGATCTCGGCATCCCTGTGATTCATGCCAACGACAATGTCGGCGCCAATCTGCAGGACCATGTCGGCATCAACTACACCTTTAAAGGCAAGGTGCCCACGCTCAACCAGACCCTGCGGCCCTGGTGGGGCAAGCTCCTGGTTGGCATGCAGTATATACTGACACGTTCGGGTCCACTGTCGCTGTCGATGAACAATGCCGGCGGCTTTTTCCGCACCGACGCCTCGATGACGCGGCCGAACATGCAGCTCTATTTCCAGGCCTTCTCGACCGTCATTCCAAAAAGCGGCGAGCGGCCGATCCTGACACCCGATCCCTGGCCAGGTTTCTCCATCGGCCTCTCCAATTGCCGCCCCTCGAGCCGCGGCGAGATCATGATCCGCTCGAAGGATCCGCGTGCCTACCCGAGGATCACGGCCAACGCCTATTCGACCAATGCCGATGTCGACGAGATGCTGGCGGCGGTGAAGTTCGTGCGCAAGATCGCCGCGATGCCGGCCATGGCCGAGATCATCGAGGAAGAGGTGCTGCCTGGACCGTCGATCCAGTCGGACGCCGACCTCATCCAGGACTTCAGGAAGCGCTCGGGCACGGTCTATCACCCGGTCTCGACCTGCCGCATGGGACCTGACGCGTCGCGCGCCGTCGTCGACCCGCGGCTGAAGGTGCACGGACTGGAAGCCTTGCGCGTCATCGACGCTTCGATTTTCCCCGACAACATCACGGGCAACACCAACGCCGCCTCGATCCTGACCGGATGGAAAGGCGCCGACCTGGTTCTGGAGGATCACAAATGAAAATCACCGACGTCAAAACCTGGGTTGTCGGCAACCCGCCGCCCGGCATCGGCGGCAAGTATTTCATCTTCGTCAAGCTCACCACCGATGGCGGCGTGGTCGGCTATGGCGAGGCCTATAACGCCACCTTCTCGGCCCATGTCACCGCCAGGATGATCGAGGACATGGCCGAGCGTTATCTGGTCGGCCGCGATCCGCACGACATCGAAAACTTCTTCCGCCGCGCCTATTCCTCCGGCTTCACCCAGCGCCCTGATGTCTCCGGCATGGGCTGCTTCTCGGCGCTGGAAATGGCCTGCTGGGACATCATCGGCAAGGAGGCCGGCAAGCCGGTCTACAAGCTGCTTGGCGGCCAGGTGCACGAGACGCTGCGCTCCTACACCTACCTCTACCCGCATACCGGCAGCGTCCATTCCGAGGACGCGCCGAGCGGCAGAAATGTCTACAACGATCCCGACCTCGCCGCCGCCTGCGCGCTCGAATATGTCGAGCAGGGTTTCAATGCCGTGAAGCTCGACCCGGCCGGTCCTTATACGGCCTTTGACGGCCACCAGCCGCGGCTGCTCGACATCGAGGTTTCCGCCAGCATGATCAAGGCGATCCGCGAGGCGGTCGGCAGCCGCGCCGACATCCTGTTCGGCACGCACGGCCAGTTCACCGCCTCGGGCGCGCTGCGCCTGGCGCGCGCCATCGAGCCTTACGATCCGCTGTGGTTCGAGGAGCCGGTGCCGCCGGATATGCCCGAGGTGATGGCGCAGGTTGCCCGCGGCACGTCGATCCCGATCGCCACCGGCGAGCGGCTGACGACGAAGTTCGAGTTCGCCCGCGTCATCGAGAACCGCGCCGCGACCATCCTGCAGCCGGATCTCGGCCGCTCCGGCGGCATCCTCGAAACCAAGAAGATTGCCGCCATGGCCGAGGCCTACCACATCCAGGTCGCGCCGCACTGCTATTGCGGCCCGATCGTCGGCGCCGCCAACATCCAGCTTGCGGTGACGCTGCCCAACTTCCTCATCCTGGAATCGCTGAAGCAGTGGGACGGTTTTCACGCCACGCTGCTCAAGAAGAAGATCGAATGGCAGGACGGCAACGTCATCCCGTCGAAGGAGCCCGGCCTCGGCGTCGAGCTCAACGAGGCGGTCTGCGACGCGCATCCCTATAGCGGCAAGGATCTGCATCTGCAGATGATGCAGACGCCGTTGATGCCGTGACCCTCGCTTACGCCTTCATCGGCCTCGGCCACCTGGGCGGCAACCTTGCCGCCAGCCTGCTGCGCAACGGTTTTGCGATCACCGTCGTCGACCGCGACCCGGCGGCGGTCGAGCGCCTCGTGGCGCTCGGCGCCACGGCGGCTGCCAGCCCGGCGGAGGCCGCCGCCCGCGCCGGCAATGCGATCACCTGCCTGCCCTCGCCCAAGGTCAGCGAGGCGGTGCTGGCCGGTCCCGACGGATTGCTCCAGGGCCTGCCCGCCGGCGGCACCTGGATCGAAATGTCGACCAACGGCCGCGACGAGATTTTACGGCTTGCCGGGCTTGCGTCGAGAAAAGGCATCGAGACACTGGAATGCCCAGTCACCGGCGGCGTCCATCTGGCCGCGGCGGGAAAGATAACCGCGCTGGTTGGCGGCGATGCCGCCCTCTATGAGCGGCACCGCCAGGCGATCGAGGCGATGTGCGCGAAGTCGTTTCTGATGGGGCCGGTCGGCTCGGCGGCGGTGATCAAGGTCATCACCAACATGCTGGCCTTCATCCATCTGGTCGCCGCCGGCGAGGCGCTGATGCTCGCCGATCAGGGCGGGCTCGACCTCGCCCAAGCCTATCACGCCATCGTCGCCTCGTCCGGCAACAGCTTCGTCCACGAGACCGAAAGCCAGCTCATCCTGAACGGCTCTTACGACATCGGCTTCACCATGGATCTGGCGCTGAAGGATCTCGGCTTCGCATTGGCCATGGCCAGGGATTCCCGCGTGCCGCTCCAGCTGGCACCACTCGTCAATGAGATTTTCCAGGTCGGCAGACAGGAATATGGCGGCGATGCCTGGTCGACCAAGATCGTCAAGCTTTTGGAGGATGAGGTCGGGACGGAGCTCCGCGCGCCGGGCTTCCCGGCCAAGCTCGAATAGTAATCCGGCAAAAATTTAGCCAGCCGTTTCAACCACCTGACCGCACCGGTTGAATCAGGCACTCAGCCAGTTGATTCAACCTCTCAGCGTCAGCGCGCCCGGCAGGATCTCGAACGTCGCAGGGATCCGCCCCGGCGACTCGCCGTCTATGTCTACCAGCGCGCCGTTCTTCTCGACGTCGCCCAGCGGCTCGACCAGCACCTTGCGCCCGCGCAGGATGGTGATCGCCGGATGGTTGCGATGCCGGCCGCCATAGAGCAGGCGGATGTCCCTTATCAGGCCGAGCTTGCCTGCGGCGCGCACGATGACGATGTCGAACTGGCCGTCGGCGAGCTCGGCGTCCGGCGCGATCATCATGCCGCCGCCGAAGAATTTGCCATTGGCCACCGCCACCAGCGCCATGCGCGCCTCGACCGGCTCGCCGTCGTCGATGGTGATCCGCACATCCTGGAAGCGGTAGCGAACGAACTCCAGAACCGTGCGCCAGAAGAACAGCGCCTTGGCCGAGACCCTGCCCTTGCGCTTGTCGGCATTGACGGCGCGATCGGTCGCGCCGGACAGGCCGAGGCTGGCGATATTGATGAAGTGGCGGCTGGCCAGCGCGCCATGGTCGTCGATGTAGCAGATGCGGCCGGCATCGATCTTCCGGCCCTCGGCATCGGCGATCCGCTTCAACGCGGCGTCGATGTCGCGCGGCAGCCCAAGCCCGCGCGCAAAGTCGATGCCGGTGCCGCAGGGCAGAAGCCCAAGCGCGCTTTCGCGGCCTGTCTCATACTGTGCCTGCAGCAGCCCGTCGGCGACCTCGCTGGCGGTGCCGTCGCCGCCCGCCGCGATCACCAGGTCGCAACCGCCGGCCGCGAGGTCGATCGCCAGCCGCTCGGCGTCGCCGCTGGTCTGCGTCTCGCGCAGGTCGAAATCGCCGAAATGCTTCCTGATCGATCCGGCGATCTCCGCCCAATGCCGCTTGAGCTTGCCGCCGCCGGCTATCGGATTGAGAACCACCCCGACCTTCAAGCTGACCTCCCCCGAGGCAAGTCGCGCAAAGCGCGGCAGAGTCCGCGCTGGCGCCCAAAGTCCTTTACCGGGCCAAAGTCTTCTGCCGGCCCAAACTTCTTTTGCCGGCATTGAAACGCGGACCGGGCGGCGGGGCAAGGCTTCGATATCCAGGGTCGCCAAAAAAGCGGGCAGGCTGTCTAAGCGGTCGGGCCGAAAGATTCCGAGGCTTTTGCCGGTGGTCCCCGATAATCCCGCTATCCACAGGGCTGCGGGCATTCCCCGAACCGCTTACCCGGCGTACATTCAACCCATCTCAGGCGGCCACTGAACGCCCCAGCCGAAAGGCAAAAGCGCAAGGCGGATTTCCTGAGGCCCGTACGGCCCGGAACGAAAGCAGGTTCGCCTGTTGGAGGGACGGATGCCGAGACCTACGGGTGCCGCGGAAAGCGTGCCAACGCCGACGGCGGACCGATGCTGCCATGAAGGCCGGGAAAAACCTTCGATGGCACGCTGGGCGAAGCCCGCAAGGGTGGAGATCGGCGTGGTCTGGAACGGGCGCTGCCCTCTGGTGGTGACTGGCAGGACCGTCAAAATCAAGGCTGGCCTGGCGCGACGACTTTACGGAAGTTGCTGCCTTAACCGGTTCTGATCTGACAGGGAGGCGCTGGGAGAAATCCCAGCGCCGACTGTCTTTTGGGGGGCGGCTTTCCGGGCTGGCCAAGGCCGGCGCCAAATTGGCGCGCATCTGTACCGCCTGAAGCGATGCTGCGGTCGGGGAGTTTCGAGCCGCGTGCGCTCGTCGTCCTACTTTTTCGGCGCGACGGCCGGCTTGCGCTTGAACAGACCACTTAGATATTCCGGACGCACGGCGCCGCTGATCACCGTGAAGATCGCCAGCATGATGCTGGCCAGCGCGCCATCATGCCAGGGCCTGAACGCCACCGCGTCGACCGCGTAGGCCCAGAACGGAAAGGCAAGCATCGACATGACGATGTTGGCGCCCGGCGCCTCCGCCTGGTCGGCGGCATCGCTGATCGATTTGAGGTAGAGCGGCGTCATGGCCAGCGCGATGACGAACACGATCCATGAAACAATCCAGACGCTGAAACCGGCCATTTTGACGCCGTCGATGGCTGCCCGCATCGCGCCGGGAACATCGGTGGATTTTTCGTCCAATGCTTTCGTCAATGCCTTGGCGACCGGTTCGTCGACCGCATTATCGAGAATGGAGTTGACGAAGACGAAGAACGCCACGATTTCGGCCGGCACGTATTTCGCCACCCGTTCCAGATAACCGTCACCCTTTTTCGCTTCGCCATCCCCGGCGTCTGCCGGCAAGTTCTCCTGAACCGCCTCTGCTTGCAGGTTACCCCGACCCACCGTGGACTCGAGGCGTCCGCGCAATACTGGAACTGCAGGCTGCGCGGTACGGACAATTCTTCCCATGTAACCCCTCCATCATTTTCACATGACCCCAACAGTATCGTAGAAGAAAAACGGTCGGAAAAACAGTTGGCGCAGTGCCGTCCAGGCTCAAATATTTCAAGCCATCCCGCGCTGCTGCCATGTCTTTGACACCGGGGACGTTCGCGGCCGCGATGGCCCATCGCAAAACGCTCGGCCGTGCCGGTTTTGCGAACGGGGCCAAAATCCCGCCTTGTTCGCGCGCGATGGAGGAGCCGAATGCCAGGGAGCATCTCGAAGGGACAAGACCGTGATCAAGACCGCCCTTGTCGCCATGACCATTGTCGGCTGCGACTGCGACGCCAAGCTGTGCGAATATATCGGTGAGACGCCGGCCAAATGGGCGACGATCGCCGACTGCGAAGCGGCGATGAAGAGCCAGATGTTGCACCAGCGCAATTTCAACTATCCGCTGGTTTCCGGCATCTGCCGCGTCAAGGGCTCGGCCTCGTCCTCGGAGCTTGCAGCAAAGGCTTCCAAGCCGGATCTGAAGCCCACGAACCGCGTCGTCGAAACCATCGCCCCGCTGCCGCCCGAACTCGACCACCGCCCGAGCGCTCCGGTCGGCGCAACGGTGACGGCCAGCGAAACGGAAGCCGCCAAGCCGGTTGCCTTCGACGGGTCGGTCGATGGCGGCCGCGCCGTGCTTTACCGCACCAAGGCCGGCTATGCGGTGGTCAAGACCGACCTCAGCCGCGCCGCCGGCGCGACAGTGGACGCGGCCAAGCGCTCGGCAAGCTGGCTGGCCGGTCTGACCGGTCTGTAAGCCAATCCAAGGCGCGTCGATTCAGGTCAGGCCGGCCTGGCCTGAATCGACGCGCCTCACAGCTTGATCTTCAGCGTGTCCCAGAACTTGTCGATCAGCGGCTGTTCCGTGGCATTGTCCTGATCGCCGATGCGCGTGATGAACAGCAGCCCCTGATCGGCGGTGCCGAAGCCGACGATCTCGAAATCCGCGCTGTCGGTGCGCGTCTTCACCGTGGCCTTCAGTCCGCTCAGCTCCTTGCCGTCGGCAAGCTTGCGGGTTGTCGGCGCCTGCGTCAGCTGTCCGCCCGCCTGGATCGTTTCCCTGGTCATCTCCTGCAGCATCAACTGGTTGAGGGAGACGGGATTCATCTTGTCGTATTTCTGCACCACGACGAGGGTACCGAGCGCCGAAGCCATGAGATACTGGGCGATGCCGTCGCCGAGATCGGTCTTGGTGACCGAGTTGCTGCTTGGATGGACGAAGGAAAACGTGCCGCCCGAGAAGGTGGCGAAATCGTTGTGGTCGATCCGCACCTTGCTGGTCTTGCCGCCGGGCAAACTCACATCGACATCCTCGCCCGGATCGATGTCGACCGTCACACCGTCGATCGTCAGCTTGAACGCCTTCGGGTCATCGGCGCGGGCAAGCCCGGCGCAAAGCATGATCGCGGCGAATGCCGCGGCCGCCAATCTCATTCGCATGTCCCGTCCTCTCCGCGCATTCGATGGCCTTGCGTCGGCAGCCGAAGCCCATTCCTTCCCTTATCATTGCCCGATGACAACTGGCATGCGCCATTTGGAGCCGGATGTTGAAAGGCCGGCGCCAACCGATCAGCCTGATCCTTGGCGCCTAACGTTGGCGGCGGCGCAAACTGCGGCTGCGATTGATAAAGCCGACACATTGCGGGAGGATAATGGGCAGGAAATCAATAGCCTTGGGGGGCATTCATGACTTTCGCCGTTCGTATCGCATTGTGCCTTTTGCTGGCGCTCACTCCCTTACATGCCCAGGCGCAAGGCGACGACAAGACGGTGATGATCGGCTCCGATGACGCCGAGATGGCGGCCGCGATCGCGAAGGCGCGGTTCAGCCTGGATGAATTCCTGGCATTGTCCGACGCTCCGCCGCCGGGAACCGATAAGTACAAGCTGAAGGTGATGATCGTCGACGGAGACGCGAGGGAGCACTTCTGGGTCATCCCGTTCAAGCGGACCGCCACGGGCTTCGTCGGCATATTGGCCAACGAACCGGAACTCGTTCACAATGTCGTCCTGGGCCAGAATATCGAATTCACAAGGGATGACATTTCCGATTGGGGCTACACCAGGGACGGCCATCAGGTCGGCAGCTTCACCGTCTGCGTGATGTTCAAGAAGATGTCGAAGGAAGAGGCAGACCATGTGCGCGCCGCATATGGCTTCGACTGTTGAGCATTTATTCAGCCGCTTCGTCCCTCGCCCCGATCTTGCGCACCAGCGCCGCCGTCGCCAGCATGGCGCCGAGATCGGTGATCATCGGCGCGACATGCATGTTGTAGTCGATCGGCTGCGCAATATCCGGAAGCTCGAAGAAGTTCTTCGACCGCGGCATCAACAGAAAGCCGTCGCTGCCGCTGAGCGCCACTCTGGCCTGGTCGTAGGGCCATGTCTCGCGCAGCCACGTCAGCGCCTGCGCCATCCGGCCGGTCACCAACGGCCGCGCCGCCTCGACATTGTCGGTGCGGAACTCATAGGTGGCATCCAGTTCCTCGACGCCGGATGACAGCTCCTGCATCTTCGAGGCGAACATGCCGCGGAAGAAGTGCGTCACCTTGCCGGCCTTGCGCGCTGCCACCAGCGTTCCCGGGAACGGCTCGATGGTCTCGAAGGCGACGATGACGCCCTTGAAGGCAACCGTCTCGCTCTTGCCCGAGCCTTCCCAGAGCTTCGCCTCGTAAAGCTCGAACGGGAAATCCTCGTAGCGTCCCGAAACGATGTCGTCGAAGCTCTGGCGGTTGAAAGCCCCGACCGTTTCGCGCGGCATCCTGTCGAAGGAATTCGGCCGCACGCCGTGTTGGTAGCGCACGTCGCGCACGAAGCCGAAGATCATCGGCAGCAGCGTATCGCGGAAGGATTGCTGCAGCCGTGTCGCCGGCCGCAGCGCCTGGAAATAGAGGAATACCGCGGCCACCATCCCGCCAAGATAGAGGAAGACATGCGGTGTCGAGAGCCATTGTTCGTGAGGATCGGCGGCAGCGTTGAACAGCCAGGCCACGAGCGCAACGAAGACGACGACGAGGCCGACGAACACAGGCACCCGCCAGCGCACCTGTCTCTGGGCCGAGGCCCGTTCTGCCTCATAGGCCTCGATGTCGCGCCTGATGCCGGCGATGACCGCTTCGCTCGGCATGAAATCCGCTGCTTCCATCGTTACCCCCGGCCGCCGCTGAGATGTGGCGATGATAACGGTTTCGGCGCGAAAGTCGCCTGCGCCAGCTGCAATCGGCGCTAGTTCCCCGAAACCGGGAAAACCGCCTCCAGCCGCGTCGCAACGCGCTGCTTGAGCGTGCCATCCAGCGACTCCACCGGCACCAGTCGCTCATGGCGACCAGCTCGCAGCCGCATGAAGAAATGCATCTTGTAGGCGGCGATGGCACCGCGCGTGGCGGGATCGGCGCTGACATCGACGACGAATATCGACCCGATGCGCGCCGGCCATGGCAGTCTGGCAAGGGCAGTGCCGAGGAAATCGCCCAGACCATAGGCGATGAGGCTGTCGCCGATCCGCTCGATTGGCTGCACGACATGGGCGTGATGCCCGGCGATCAGCCGGACGCCAAGATCCGCCAGCCGCTTCGCCAACGCGCGTGTCGCCGGCCTCGGAAAATGCCGGAATTCCCAATCCCAATGCGGTACTGCGCAGATAAGGTCGATGCCGGAAGCAACGCCGTGCGGCCATTGGGCGGCGCGTGTCGCGATGCGTTCTTCAAACGGCGCGGCAGCGGTGTTGCGCCAGAGCGTGAAGGCAGCAAAGCCGATGGTCAGCGATCCGGCGGCATGACGCTGGACCGGTCCGCCTGCAACCGTGCCTATGGCGCGAATCCCGAGCCGGTTCAGCGTCGCGACCGTCTCCTCGAAACCGGCAATCCCCTGGTCGAGCACATGGTTGTTGGCCAGGGACAGCACGAGCCTGTCGCGCGCGATGCCGACAGCAGCAAGCGCGTCCGCCAGAAAACGCTCGCTCATCGCGTGGTGCGTACCGAGCCACGTGCCCATCACGGCGCGCGGCCGCTCGACGATCGGGCTTTCGCAATTACCGACCACGAGGTCGGCGGAGGAGAGCAGCGCGGCGATCGCCGGATCGCATTCCGGCGCATCGCGATTGGCGACCGCCGAAATATCGCCGACGAACGCCAGCCGCACCGTCCGCATCGGCGGCGGATCGATCAACGTCGCGGCCGGCGCCGCGAAACCGCCTCTGTCGCCGCCAAGCGACGGTTTCAGCAGGCGCGGCAGCCAGGACAGCTTGTAGGAAAGCGGATAGTTCGACACGGGCACGTCCAGTTTCGCCCTCTGTAGACTGTCCGCCCGGCCGGTTGAAGCCGGGCGCCATTGCGAAAGCATGCTCGCTGATCGGCACGGCTGGAGGACGCCTTGCGCCAAATGCGTGTATGCTCGCAACATGACGCAGTGGAAGGCGATGATTATGGTGCGTAGAGCGATCCTTGCAGCAGCCTTGTTTGCATTCCTGCCGGCGTCCTTCGCCCGGGCGGAGATGCCGGAAGCAGCCAAGGCGATGTTCGAGGCCAGGAGTGTAACTGATCGCAACACGGCGCTGTCGACGCTGGAGTCAGCAGCGGCCAAGGACCCGGCATCGGCCTACGCCGCCGGCGCCGGCGAATTCTTCACCGCCCTGGAACTGCTCGCCGGCGGGCTGCATCGCCACGGTTTCGAAAGCCCGAAATCCTTCATGCTGCCGCTGATGCAGTTGCCGGTTCCGGACAATCCCAACCCGCAACCGCTGACTTACGAAGAATTCCGCGCCA
This sequence comes from Mesorhizobium sp. GbtcB19, assembly GCF_019091085.1. GTDB lineage: Bacteria > Pseudomonadota > Alphaproteobacteria > Rhizobiales > Rhizobiaceae > Mesorhizobium. The sequence goes on from NZ_JAGXJY010000010.1 coordinate 124,437, forward strand.
TGCTGGTCGCCTTTCGCGACCGGCTGGAAAAATCCGCCGCAACGCTGGGCTCGGTGCCGAACGATGCCGATATCGGCATGGTGGTCGACCTCACCCGCGTCGGCATCGACCTCAACGAGGATGGAAAGCTGGCGCCCGACGAAAGCATCGCCGCGATCATGGCCTCGCTCGCCCACGGCAGCATCGACACCAGCAACACCGCGCCTTCGCTGACCTTCCGATTTGACCGCGCCGACGGTTTCTGGCTGCAAGGTTATGCCGAGTTTCTGATGGCGCAGGCCGACTTCTGGCTGGCGCATGATTTCAGGGCCATGTTCGACGGCTCCTTCCACATGCTGTTCCCGCGCGCCAAACTGCCCCTGCAGGATGCGCTGGTGCCGCCGGATGGCGGCATGAGCGGCAGCATCTTCGCCTCCGAATGGCGCTTCGCCGACTTCGTCTCGCTGGTGCATCTCGTCAACTGGCCGGTGGTCGAGCCGGAGCGCCGGCAGGCCGCGCGCCGCCATCTGCTGGAAATGATCCGGTTGTCGCGCGAGGACTGGAAAGCGATCCTGGCGGAAACCGACAATGACCGTGAATGGCTGCCGGGACCGCAGCAGAAAGGCGCCAATCCCCTCACCGGCCTGGAAGTCGGCCAGGAGCAGGTGACGGCCTGGCTCGCCACGCTGACCATGGCCGAGGACCTTCTCGAAGGCCGCGTGCTGCTGCCGCATTTCCGCATCGCCGGCAAGGGCATCAACATGAAGCGCTTCTTCGACGAGCCGAAACCCTTCGACCTCGTGCTGTCGATCACCGGCCCCGGCATCGCGCCCTATCTCGAAAGCGGCAGGATCCTCGCCAGCGACGATTTCAACCAGATCCAGCGCGAGTTCGGCGGCGCCGGGTTCCTCACCTTTGCGCTCTGGTTCAATTGAGGCCTGAAAGAGCTTGGGTTCCTCGCCCCCATGAAATGGGGGAGAGGTGGCTCGGCGAAGCCGAGACGGAGAGGGGAGCGCCGGTCCGGGCGGCGAAAGCGCTTCGAAGAGAAGGGCTTCCGCCTTACGAAGCCCCCTCTCCGTCCGCTTCGCGGACACCTCTCCCCCGCTTCTGGCGGGGGCGAGGAACCGAACCTTCGAGGTTGGCGCCAACCCATAACTATCGTCAGAAAATAGCGCCCTGGTAAAGCACCGCCTCGGCCTCCTCCGGTGCGAAGCGCCGCGCCAGCGTGCGAAAAGCGCTGTGGACGCCGTCGCGGTCGAGGTTGCAGCTTCTGAGGTGCCGGACGGCCAGCGTCGGATCGAATTCGGTGCGGCCGTGCAGGACGCGCTGATTGTCGAACACCAGCACCTCGCCCGGTTGCAATTGGTGCTGGAACTGGTTCGCCGGGTCGCAGATCAGCCGCGTCAGCTCGGCAAGCGCCTCGATCAGACCGTCGATCTCCTCGACGGCGCCTGCCTGCGGCGCCAGGCAGCGGTCGTTGAAACGCATGCCGGTGACGGCCCCGCTCGCATCGAGGCTGATGACATGCGCCTCGGCGCTGAAGAACACCTCGCCGGCATGCTCGCGGTGGAACGTCACGCCATGCCGCGAGAGCCGGTCGAACAAATGAGGCGTGTTCCTGCGCATCAGCGCGGCGACCTGGAAGCCGTCGACCATCAGCGACGTGCCGCCGCTGCCGGCGCCGGTCCTGATGGCATGGAAGAAGATGAAGCCCGGCGGCGAGTAGCGGAACGGCTCGTCGGTGTGCGGGATCTGCGCGCGCGCCGTCTCCCCTGCCACCCTGGCGTCCGGGCGCGAGATCAGGTCAAAGACCTTGCCGTAGCTGGTCTCGCGCACCAGGCCGTAGCGGCCTGCGACACGCAGCGTCGCCTCCGGCTCGGCCGGGACGCCGGTCAGCATCGCGATGCCGTGGTCGCGCAAGGCGCGCAGTGACTGGAACAGCGCCTCGTCGTCCTCGACCACCGCGTCGAAGGCGAAGCAGCCGAGCCGAGCCGACAGGTCGCTGTTCCACAGCGCCGGCTGAAAGCGTGGCGCGCCACGGTCGCCGGCCTGCCCGGCATGGGCAGCCAGAAACCCTGCGGCAAAGCGCGAGACATGGCCGTCCTGCCAGACCACGTCCATGGTCTCGCGCGACGAGATTTCGATCGAGGCCGCGCGGACATCGGCGGGAACGTCGGCGGGCGCCAGCCAGCGTTTTCCGGAAGCGGTGTCGCCGCATGTCTCGCATTCGCAGACGAGCCGCAGCCAGCGCATCGACAGCCGGCCGGCAGTGCCGTCGTCGAATTCCACCGCGATGCGCGCCCCTTCGTTGCGCATCGACCGCAACGAGCGCGGCGACGCAAGAGCCCGATCGACCGGGACGGACTGCGTTTGCATTTCGAGCATGGCGATGGCTTTCCTGGATTGAGCTATCTTCAACAACGCTAGGTCGGTGACGGCCCTTGCTGCAAACGAGTTTGCTTTCTCAAGTTTTGAGGTAAGCTCAACCCATGACGCTTCTTCGCGACCTTCCGCTCTCGGCTCTGCGTGCCCTAGCCGCCGCCGCGCGCACCGGCGGCCTGACGCGCGCCGCCGAGGAGCTCGGCGTCACGCCGGGCGCCGTCGGCCATCAGTTGCGGCAGTTGGAGGATCGGCTCGGCGTCAAGCTTGTCCGGCGCGAGGGCAACGGCATCGTGCTTACGCGCATCGCCGAGGCGGCTCTTCCTGACATCGACCGTGGCTTCGACGCGCTGGCCTCCGGGCTGCGGCGGCTGCGTTTCGAGCGCCGCGCCGATACGTTCACCATCGCTGCCGATCCTTCCTTCTCCTCGCTCTGGCTGGCGCCTCGCCTTGGCAATGTCCGCGCAGCCCTCGGCAAACTGGATGTGCGCATCGTCGTGTCGATCGCGCTGGATTCGATGCTGGAGGAAGGCATCGACCTCGCCATCAGCTACCGCTACAGCTCGGCAAGGGATCTGGCATCGGCCGATCTCTTCACCGAAAGGGTGATCCCGGCCTGCGCTCCGACGCTGATCCGGAACCGCTCCGACCGGGATGGCGTCGAAATGCTCGACCGCCTTCCCCTCCTCCATATCGACCAGACGATGGGCGATGACGTATACCCCACATGGGCAAACTGGTTCACCGCCGCCGGCCGCAAGCGCAAGAACATCGACCACGGACCGCGGTTCCCCTTGACGGTGCTGGCCGCGCAGGCCGCCGTCTCCGGCATGGGCGCGCTGCTCGCCAGCGAACTCGTGCTGAGGCAGCATCTCGACTCCGGTCAGCTCGTCGAGATCGCCCGCGATGTTCCCGCGCTGACCATCAAGCGCCGCCTGGTCTGGCCGGTTGATGGACCGAAGGCCCGTCGGGCTTCCGCCGTCGCCATGGCGCTTGCCGCGGTCGCCAGGGCGGAGGCGGACGGCCTCCGATCCGCCGTGTCGTGACGCCACTCCTGACAGCCTTCTGTCAGCAGCATCCGCCAGCGGACGGGACCGTTTCACTCGGCTCTTTCCATTTTGGCCGAGTCCACCCATATTCGGGTCATGGCCAAACATCCTGACAAGAAGACGCCTTCGCAAGATGGCGCGCCGAAGCGGCGCAGTCCGTTGACCGAATTTCTCGACGCCGCCGAGCCGCTGAATTCCGGCGGCTTCGCCGAGGCACCGCAGGCCGATTTTACCGGCGCGCCGCTGACCGGCTCGATCGCCGATTGGGCCGGCCAGATCGAACGCGAAGCGGAAAAGCAGCCGAAGGCGAAAGCCCCGAAGAAGATTCCCGAGCGCTCGTCGGCGCCCGGACGCACGGCGCGCGGCACCTCGATGGGTGGCGCTGCCTCGGCCAAGGAGCGCGCCGCCGCCGGCCTCAACCCGGTCGCCGGCCTCGACATCAGCCTTGAGGACGCCGAGACGGTTTCATCGAGCGGCGTCACCGCGACCGTCGCCGCGCTGTCGGCGCTGATCGAATCCGGCAACCCGCTGCACAAGGACGGCCAGCTCTGGACGCCGCACCGTCCGGCCCGTCCGGAAAAGTCGGAAGGCGGCATCGCCATCAAGATGGTGTCGGATTTCCAGCCGGCCGGTGACCAGCCGACCGCCATCAAGGACCTCGTCGAAGGCGTCGACCAGAACGACCGCACCCAGGTGCTGCTCGGCGTCACCGGCTCGGGCAAGACCTTCACCATGGCCAAGGTGATCGAGGAGACGCAGCGCCCCGCCTTGATCCTGGCGCCCAACAAGACGCTGGCCGCGCAGCTCTATGCCGAGTTCAAGAAATTCTTCCCCGAGAACGCGGTCGAGTATTTCGTCTCCTACTACGACTATTACCAGCCGGAAGCCTACGTCCCGCGCACCGACACCTATATCGAGAAGGAATCCTCGATCAACGAGCAGATCGACCGCATGCGCCATTCGGCGACGCGCTCGCTGCTGGAGCGCGACGACGTCATCATCGTCGCCTCGGTGTCCTGTATCTACGGTATCGGCTCGGTCGAGACCTATACTGCGATGACCTTCCAGATGCAGGTCGGCGACCGGCTCGACCAGCGTTCCCTGCTCGCCGACCTCGTCGCCCAGCAATACAAGCGTCAGGACATCAACTTCGTGCGCGGCTCGTTTCGCGTGCGCGGCGACACGATCGAGATCTTCCCGGCCCACCTGGAAGACCGGGCGTGGCGCATCTCGATGTTCGGCGACGAGATCGAGCAGATCACCGAGTTCGACCCGCTCACCGGCCAGAAGACCGGGGAATTGAAGAGCGTCAAGATCTACGCCAACTCGCACTATGTGACGCCGCGACCGACCTTGAATCAGGCCATCAAGTCGATCAAGGAAGAGCTCAAGCATCGCCTGCAAGAGCTTGAAAAGGCTGGCCGCCTGCTGGAGGCGCAACGGCTGGAGCAGCGCACGCGCTTCGATCTGGAGATGCTGGAGGCGACCGGCTCATGCGCCGGCATCGAGAACTATTCGCGCTATCTCACCGGACGTCAGCCCGGCGATCCGCCGCCCACCTTGTTCGAATATGTGCCGGACAATGCGCTGATCTTCATCGACGAAAGCCATGTCACGGTGCCGCAGATCGGCGGCATGTATCGCGGCGACTTCCGCCGCAAGGCGACGCTGGCCGAATACGGCTTCCGCCTGCCCTCCTGCATGGACAACCGGCCGCTGCGCTTCGAGGAATGGGACGCCATGCGCCCGCTCTCCGTCGCGGTTTCGGCGACGCCCGGCGGCTGGGAACTGGAGCAGTCCGGCGGCGTCTTCGCCGAGCAGGTCATCCGCCCGACCGGCCTGATCGACCCGCCGGTCGAGGTGCGTCCGGCCAAGAGCCAGGTCGATGACGTGGTCGGCGAGATCCGCGACACGACCCGGGCCGGCTACCGCACGCTGGTCACGGTTCTGACCAAGCGCATGGCCGAGGATCTCACCGAATATCTGCACGAGAACGGAATCCGCGTCCGCTACATGCATTCCGACATCGACACGCTGGAGCGCATCGAGATCCTGCGCGATTTGCGCCTCGGCGCCTTCGACGTGCTGGTCGGCATCAACCTGCTGCGCGAAGGTCTCGACATTCCCGAATGCGGCTTCGTCGCCATCCTCGACGCCGACAAGGAAGGCTTCCTGCGTTCCGAAACCTCGCTGATCCAGACCATCGGCCGCGCCGCCCGCAACGTCGACGGCAAGGTCATCCTCTATGCCGATCAGATCACCGGCTCGATGGAACGGGCGATGGCGGAGACCAACCGCCGCCGCGAGAAGCAGATGGAGTGGAACGCCGCCAACGGCATCACGCCGGAATCGGTCAAGTCGCGCATCGCCGACATCCTCGATTCCGTCTACGAGAAGGACCATGTCCGCGCCGACATCTCGCAGTTCACCGACGATGCCGGTGCGATGATCGGCAACAATCTGAAAACCCACCTCGAGGCGCTGGACAAGCAGATGCGTGATGCCGCCGCCAATCTCGACTTCGAGAAGGCGGCCCGCGTCCGCGACGAGATCAAGCGGCTGCGCGAGATGGAGCTTGCGATCTCCGACGATCCGCTGGCGCGCGAGGTGGAAAGCCAGAGTCCCGCCTCGGGCCGCGAGAAGGGCAAGCACAACAAGGGCGTTGCGAAACATCGTACCGCCGAGGAACAGGAGCGGTTCCGCAAGCTCGACGAAGCCCGCGCCGCCGAAGAGGCGGCCAAGGCTGCCCGGCCCAACCTCTTCCGCAAGCCGCATCTCGACGAGATGGGCGCTGACGGCGCCGTGCCGGTGAAGAAGCCGCTCTTCGCCAAGCCCTCGATCGACGACATGGGCCCGGGCACCGACATGCCGACGCCGGCGGGCGCGGTCTCACGCTCGCTGTTCAAGAAGCAGTCGGCGGCAGAAGCACATGGCTCGGATTTCGGCATTCCCGGCGACCGCACCAAGCCGCTGTTCCGCAAGAATTCGCTCGACGAGATGACGGTGCGCCGCACCGAAAAGCCGGTCGAGGGCAAGATGCCGGCCAAGCCGCAGCCAACCTCGGGAGCTGGCGAGACCGAACGGGGCGCGAAGGAACGCGACGACAAACCGATTGTTCGCCAACGCTCAGGTATCGGCTCTTATGAGGACCCGGTTGACGAACGCCGCCAGAAACGCCGGCCGGGCAAGACGGGCCGGCCGGGACAGTAGCGCCTTCTTCCTTCTCCCCTTGTGGGAGAAGGTGGATCGGCGTGCAGCGCCGAGACGGATGAGGGGTGTTCCAGCGGAGTGAGAGGCTAGCAAACTTGCCGTCTCCTCGGGCGACGCCAAGCTGGAGCACCCCTCATCCGTCGCCTTCGGCGACACCTTCTCCCACAAGGGGAGAAGGGAAGCACTCCACCGCCCTCTTGCCACTCGCCCCTCCCCCGGTGTACCCAATTCCCCGCCTCGAACATCTGGAAAGGAGGGCTGCGTGTTTATCGATCACCATCGTCAGCGTGGCCCGATTTGCGCCCTGCGAGCTTGCTTGCAGGGCTGACCGGGACGGTCCGGGCTTTTCCCGTTTCGATTTTTGGTCTGCCCTTCGTGGTGCCGCTAAGCTGATCCGTTGATCAGCCTGCGCACCGTCAAGTGCACCAGCCGGACTTTCCGGCAGAGACCAGAGAAATCGACATGGCCCTGATCAGCCTCAAATCCCTCGGCGTCACCATGAGTGCGCCGCTCTTCTCCAACCTCGACCTCACCATCGGCGCCGGCGACCGGCTGGGCATCGTCGCGGCCAACGGCCGTGGCAAGTCCACCTTGCTCAAATGCCTGGCTGGTGAACTCGAACCCACCACCGGCGACATCACAAGGTCGCGCGGCCTGCGCGTCGGCCATGTCGAGCAATCCCTTCCCCTAACGCTGCTCGATCGCAGCTTCCACAATGTCGTCGCCGATGCCTTGCCGGCCGAGCAGCGCGACAGCGAGCTCTGGCGCGTCGACGTCGTGCTGGATTCGCTCGATGTCCCGGAAGAGATGCGCGGCCGGCCAATGCGCGGCTTGAGCGGCGGCTGGCAGCGGCTGGCGCTGATTGCCCGCGTCTGGGTCACCGATCCGGACGTGCTTCTGCTCGACGAGCCGACCAATCATCTCGACCTCGCCAAGATCGGCCAGTTGGAGACGTGGCTCAACGCGCTGCCGCGCGAGGTGCCGGTGATCGTCGCCAGTCACGACCGCGCTTTCCTCGACGCCGTCACCAACCGCACGCTGTTCCTGCGCCCGGAAGAATCGCCGGTGTTCGCGCTACCTTACTCGCGGGCCAGGCAGGCGCTCGACGAACTCGATGCTTCCACGGCGCGCAAGTTCGAACGCGACATGAAGGTCGCCCAGCAACTGCGCAAGCAGGCCGCCAAGCTGAACAACATCGGCATCAACTCCGGCAGCGACCTTTTGACGGTGAAAACCAAGCAGCTCAAGGAGCGGGCGGAACGATTGGAGGATGCCGCCGTGCAGGCGCATCGCGAGCGTTCGGCCGGCGCGATCAGGCTCGCCAACCGCGGCACCCACGCCAAGGTGCTGATCACGCTGGAGGATGCGGCGGTCGAAACGCCCGACGGCGCGCTGCTGTTCAGGACCGGCAAGCGCCATATCTGCCAGGACGATCGCATCGTGCTGCTCGGCCGCAACGGCGTCGGCAAGACGCGCTTCATCGCGATGATCCGCAACGCCATCGCCGAACCCGGCTCGGTCGCGAACATCAAGGTGACGCCATCGACCGTACTCGGCTACAGCGACCAGGCACTGTCGGGCATCGGCGGCGACGACACGCCGCTGGCGCTGGTCTCGCGGCGGTTCGAGGTCGGCGAGCAGCGCGCCCGCTCGCTGCTGGCCGGCGCCGGCGTCGTCATCGAGATGCAGGACAGGAAGATCGGCGCCTTGTCGGGCGGACAGAAGGCGCGGCTTATGATGCTGGTGCTGCGTCTCGCCAACCCCAACTTCTATCTGCTCGACGAACCGACCAACCATCTCGACATCGACGGTCAGGAGACGCTGGAAGCGGAACTGCTGGAGCACCAGGCGAGCTGCCTGCTCGCCTCGCATGACCGCTCCTTTATCCGCGCCGTCGGCAACCGCTTCTGGCTGATCGAGAAGCGGCGGCTGACCGAAGTCGAAGACCCGGAAGCGTTCTTCCGCTCGGTCGCGGAAACGCCGAGCTGAGAGACGCTCCATCCGCCGGGCCGGCGTTTGGAAGTAATGCCAGCCCGGCGAACAAATGTTCCCCCGGCAATACTTTTCCACATGCTAAAAAGGGAGCATGCTGAGTTGCTTAACCATGGAGGGAGCGGCCATGCGTGCAGTGGAAATCGTCAGCAATCTCTACAAAGCCTATGCGGACCGCGACATCGAGGGCGCGCTGTCGCAGTGTTCCGAGGATGTCGTGTTCCGCTGGATCGCCGATCCGCGGCAATCGCGTCACGCCGGCACCGCGCATGGCAAGCAGGAATTCCTCGCCAGGCTCTTGGCTCTCGACGACGACTTCGAATATCGCAGCTTCGTCCCGGTCGACATCATCGACGGCGGCGACAAGGTCGCGGCGCAGGTCGAGATCCACATGACGCGCCGCGCCACCGGCCAGGCGTTCGTCATGCGCACCGCCAATTTCTGGACGGTCCGCGACGGCCGGATCGTCGAGATGGTGGAATATTACGACACCGCGCTGGCCGCGTCGGTGTTCTGAAAAAGTTTGCGGCGATCTGTCGGATCGCCGATTGCCGCCTCGTCCTTGGAATGCCGACACGATGATGCCGGCGTCACCGCCTCGCCAATCGCTATGCCGCGGCCCGCGCCCGTCATCGCAGCGAACGCATCCTGCTTTCGCTGCCCGCCGAGCTGCGCAAGGACATCGGCTTTCCGGAGATCTTCGAAACCCGGGACAGCAGCCGCGCCGCCACCTTCTCGGCGAAGGTCATATAAAGTGGCACTTTCAGTGCGATTGTTTTCCAGCTCATCCGGCCACCCGGACTGTTCGGGCCTTTAGAAAATTTTCGAGAGGCATGTAGGATCGCCGCCGCTTCGTCCGTCCTTTGGCTCGCAGGCCAGATCAACCCGTGAAGAGGAACACGAGCATGAACGACCAGACCCCGCCCCGCGCCAAGGTTCTTGGCGGATTGACCCCTTATCTGCAGGTCGACGGCGCCACCAAGGCCGCCGAATTCTACAAGAAGGCCTTTGGCGCCGAGCAAGTGTTCGCCTATCCGCCGGACGAGCAAGGCCGCACCATGCATATCCATCTCTACGTCAACGACTCGACCTTGATGCTGTGCGACGCCTATCCCGAGCACGGCCATCCGCATAAGCCCGCGCAGGGCTACACGCTGCAGCTCCATCTCGGCAGCGACGACATCGACGCCTGGTGGCAGCGCGCCGTCGATGCCGGCTGCGAGATCGTGACGCCGCTGCAGGTGATGTTCTGGGGCGACCGCTGGGGCCAGGTGAAGGACCCGTTCGGCGTCGACTGGGCGATGAACGCGCCGGTCAACTGAATTTTGTAGCGAGCGACGTCGCCCGTCTGCGGCGCGGCTGACGCGCTCACCCGCGCCGGGTCGTATCCCCGCCGACCCGGCGCTCGTTTTTCAACCAAGGAGTTTCATCATGTCCTATGTCGACGGTTTCGTGATTGCCGTGCCGAAGGCCAACCTCGATGATTACAAGAAGCTGGCCAATCTCGCAGGTCCGATATGGATGGAGCACGGCGCGCTATCCTATGTCGAATGCATCGGCGACGACGTGCCCTATGGCGAGCTGACCTCGTTCCCGCGCGCCGTTCAGGCAAAGGACGACGAGACCGTCATCTTCGCCTGGGTCGTCTATGAATCGAGGGAAATTCGCGACGCGGTCATGGCCAAGGTGATGGCCGATGAGCGTCTCAAGATGGACTGGTCCGCCATGCCGTTCGACGGCAAGCGCATGATCTTCGGCGGCTTCCAGCCATTTATCGAGCTTTGAGGAGCTCGGCCCCAAGCTGGGTTGAGATTGAGGTCAGGCCGAGTCGAGAATGGCGGTTCCCGAGAACCGGAGCGGAGCGTACTTAAAGTACGTGAGCACCGGAAGCGCAGAGAACCGCCGTTCGCAGGCCGGCCTCACCTCAATATCAGCCCAGCTTGTCGAGCAGCGGCTTCAGCCGGTCCCCATAGCGCTTCCACAGATCGACCGAGCCCTGATACATCGGCTGGCGCACCTGCGCGGCGGAAGCGGTGCGCACCGGCCGGTCCGTCTCGTGGAATGACAGCACCTTGTCGTCCCAGGGCAGGCCGAGATGCGCCATTAGCGCCCTTGTCTGCCCTTCCTGATCGGCGACGAAATCCTCATAGCGCACATCATGCACGACGCCCGGCAGCACCTTGTGCCAATGCGCCATGATGTCGGTGTAGAGGTTGTGGAAATCGGCGAGCTCGCCGAGATCGTAGCCATAACGGTGGCTGTCGCCGCGGAAATGCACCTTGAAGATCGACAGGCAAGTGGCCGCCGCATCGCGGGCGCAATGGATGATCTTGGCCTTCGGCAGCATCATGTGCAGGAAGCCGATCAACATGAAGTTGCCTGGCATCTTGTCGGTGATATGGCGGAAGTGCGGATAGCTGGCATGCAGCATGTCGAGATACGCCTGGCCGGCTTCGGCGAACGCCTGGTCCGGCATGTCCCCGATCCCCCCCGGAAAGCCGCCTGGCATGCTCATCGGAAACTGCTTGCCGACGGCCGTCTTCAGGATGTTCAACTCGCCGGCGCCATAGACCTGCGGATGGCTGGCGATGATCTGCTCGACCAGCGTCGTGCCGGAGCGCGGCATGCCGACGACGAAGATCGGCGTGTCGTCGGAAATGTCGCTCGTCCGGTGCTTTTCGAAGAACGCCTCGTCGAATGCCGACTTCATCGCCGCGAATTCGTCACGTGTGCGGACCGGATCGTAATCGATGCCCTGGCGGCGGATGGCGTTGCCCTCGGCGAAATAGTCGAAGGCGCGGCCATAGTCCTTGAGGTCGTCATTGACCTTGCCGAGACCGAAGGAAAGCTGCATGCGCGCAAGGCTGCCCTGTGGCGCCTTGGCGTGCTCGGCCTCCATGCCGGCAAGCTCCTTGTCGCGCTCGGTCTGGCGCTTGACCTGCGTGAGCAGCAGCCAGGCCTTGGCCATGGCCGGCGCAACCGCCACGGCCTGGCGGGCAAGATCGGCGGCTTCGTCGAGCTTGCCCTTCTCCATCATGGCGACGCCCAGCCCGTAAAGCAGTTCCGCATCCTTGGGCCGGATCGACAAGGACTCGCGGAACAGCGTGATCGCCTCGTCGAGGCGCGCGGCTTCCTGCAGGGTTTCGGCAAGGCCGATGCGGGCGCGGACATGGAACGGATTGCGGCCGATCGTGCCGCGGTAGATCTCCTCGGCCGCGTCGAACTGACCGAGCTGCTTCAGCGACGAGCCGAGATTGTCGCGCGCCGCCAATTGCTCCGGCCGGATGTCCACCGCGCCGCGGAAGAAATCGACCGCGGCGGCGACCCGACCGAGGTCGCGCATGACCGTGCCCATATTGTTGAGGAAGTCGGCGTTCCTGGGCTGCAGCGTCACCGACTGCTCGATGAGCTCGAGCCCCTCCTCGCCGCGGCCGGTCTGATGCAGCAGCAAACCGAGAAAGTGCAGGGCGGCGGCATGGTTCGGCTGCTGCCCCAATACCTGCCGGTACAGCGTCTCGGCTTCCTGGCGGCGGCCGGCCTGGTGCAATTGCAGCGCCCGCTGGACATAGGGATCGAGCGGGCTGGCCGTTCCTGGCTTGCCGCCTGCGTTCGCCGCTCTTCTTTGATCTCTGTTAATGGGAAACCTGCCGTGTTTGTTGGTCCGCCGGACCTAAGCCATACGGGCGAGAGATTCAAGGCTAAGCAACACCACGCGCGTTGCTGAGTCCATATCGGCCTGTGGAGATGGACACCGTGACTTCTCAGCACGGCCCATCGCCGACGATCCGATAATCCGCCGCGCGCGCCTCGCACGCGTTCGGAAAGGTGCGCACTTGCCCGTGGCGCCTGGCGCAGACCGGGGCGTATTCGCGTGTGCAGAACGTCTGCTCTCCACCGCCGCCGTCGCGGCATGGGCCGTCACGCACGATGCGGTACCCTTCCCTTTCGGCCAGGCAGGCATTGGCGAAGGTCTGGCGCTCACCGTCGCGCCGGGCGCAGACTGGTTGATACTGCATGGTGCAAAACTGCGGATGCGGCCTGGGTGGACGCGGGCGCGGTCCGTCGTCGACGACCACGGTACAGGCCGCCAGCAGCGCGGACAGGATGAAGATGACCAGGCTCTGCCGAGAGATCGCAACAAATCGCATATGTCCCCCCTCCATCCGGCGCCATGCTATCGGCCGGCGACATCCTCGCATTCCTCGCGGCAAACGCAACCGCCGTTTGTGCAGCCGCAACCCTCGATCGGCGGCCTCACTCTGGCCCATGCTTGGCCCGCCTCTGGCCGATGACCCGTGCTGGCACGGGGTCTATCGAGGCGCCTGCGTTGGACGCGCCGCGGGCCGCCCGCGACCGTCGTCTTGCAACCATCACGTTTCCGTGTAATAAATTTCCCCGTTCGGGCATTTGCGACCCGGAGAGCGGAACGTTTTGGACGACCTTTCCCCGATAAGTGTGAATCTCTGACAGCCCCGTTTTTCGGCGGGGGGTTTGACCATGCGCGAATGCATGACTGCCGAAGCAACCACCGGGATTTGCCCAAGGCGCGAGGCAGCGGGCAGACCACCAAGACTGACACGGGTGAAGGAGTTTCCCCAATGGCCCAGACCGGTACCGTAAAGTTCTTCAACGCCACCAAAGGCTTCGGCTTCATCACGCCGGATGGCGGCGCCAAGGACGTGTTCGTCCACATTTCCGCGATCGAGGCATCTGGCCTGCGCACGCTGGTCGACGGCCAGAAGGTCACCTTCGACGTCGAGCCGGACCGCATGGGCAAAGGCCCGAAGGCGGTCAACCTGCGCGCCGCCTGATCGGCGCGACCGCCTGTCCTTGCGGATGCAATGATGCGGCAGGATCATAAACGGGCTTTTGGACAGGCTCGAAATTGCGAAGGCGCGACCGTACCGTCGCGCCTTTTTCGCGCGCAAATCCTTGGGTCGGCAGGCGAAAACTTTCTCTTGCCGATAGCGCTAAAATAAAGGACAAATTTCCTCTCGGGCAATTTGCCGGCCCGAGACTTGACTTGATGGGATCAAAGGAGTTTCCCATGCCGCAGACCGGCACCGTCAAATTCTTCAACCATGCCAAGGGCTTCGGCTTCATCACGCCCGACGATGGCGCGAAGGATGTCTTCGTCCACATATCGGCTGTGCAGGCGTCGGGCCTTCCCGGTCTCGAGGATGGGCAGAAAGTGACATTCGACACCGAGCCGGACAAGCGCGGCAAGGGTCCGAAGGCCGTCAATCTGTCGATCGGCTAAGCCGGCTTACGACGGATCCGACGGAGGCTTCAGGCGGGACTGCTCCCGCCCGGAACGGGTTGTGCCCGTGCTTTCGAAAAAGAGCCGGGCCTCGAAAAATCGATTGCGCCGATTTCCGTTCAGCCTCCGTTCAGCCACGGTCTTCTATTAACCTTTGCTAAAGCCGGTCCGCATCCCCTGAAAAATGCGCGGGCCGGCGCGAAGGAGACCGAAAATGAACCGTTTTCTCAAGACCGCCATCCTGACCGCGGGCATCGCCGCGACCACTCTGGCCACCTTCTCGGCGGCCAATGCCGACGACTGGCGCTGGCGCCATCATCGCCATCATGGCGGCGACGCCCTTGCCGCCGGCGTTGTCGGCCTCGCGGCCGGCGCCTTGATCGGCAGCGCGCTCAGCAATCCCGGGCCGCGCTATTACGAACCGGCCTATGGTGGTGACGATTACTATGTCGACCGGCCGGTGCGCCGTTACTACGTGCAGCCGCGCGTCGTCTATGCCGATCGCTATGCCGAGCCCTGGACGCGGGCCTGGTACGAGTATTGCTCGGACCGCTACCGCACCTTCAATTCGCGGACCGGCACCTTCACCGGCAGCGACGGCGACCAGCACTTCTGCGTCGCCAACTGAGTCGAAGCAATTCCAGGAAAAGTGTGAAGCGGTTTTCCGTCCGGAATTGCGTCCAATAAAGCTGGTTCCCTGCCCTGAAAAGCGCCGCCTCCAGCGGCGCTTTTTCTTTGCTTGCAAATCAGGTGAGAAAGGGATTGGTCCGTCGTTCATCGCCAAAACGGCTGCCCGGCCCATGGCCGCAGATGAAGCCGATATCGTCGCCGAGCGGCAGGAGCTTTTCCTTGATCGAGGCGATCAGCGCGGCGTGGTCGCCGCCCGGCAGGTCGGTGCGACCGATCGAGCCGCGAAACAGCACGTCGCCGACATGCGCGAACTTGGCCGCGCGGTTGTAGTAGACGACATGGCCGGGCGCATGTCCCGGACAATGCAGCACCTCGAACACGTGATTGCCGAACGACACCGTCTCGCCTTCGGTGAGGAAGCGGTCCGGCACGCAATTACGCACCGGATCGGTGAGGCCGAAACGCTTGGCCTGGTTCTCGAGACTGGCAAGCAGCGGCTTGTCGGCTGCGTGCGGGCCGATGATGTCGATGCCCAGCGCCTCCTTCAGCTCCATCGCGCCGCCGGCATGGTCGATATGACCGTGCGTGATCCAGATCGCGCCGGCGGTGATGGCGTTGTCCTTCAGCGCCCTGAGCACCTGGTCGATATCGCCGCCGGGATCGACCACGACACCGGCCTTGTCGTCCATATCGAACAAGATGGTGCAATTCTGTTGGAAGGGCGTGACCGGCACGATGCCGGCGTTGAGCTGACCCATGGCTTTCCTTTCGAGATGTCGCCCTGATGTAGAGACCATGGCGAGCCGCGTCCACCGTCGGCCGAAGCGAATAATCCTCGAAAAGAAATGGGCGGCCGGAGCCGCCCATGCGCAGGTCCGAAGGGTATCTGGGTCTATTTCTTCATGGCGCCCATGACCGCGCCGATGATGGCGGTCAGGATGGCTCCGCCGCCGGCGCCGCCGACGATGTTTGGAATGTTCAGTGAACTGCCCAGTCCGCCAGCGGCCGCCGCGGCTGCCGCCGGATCGACCGTACCGCCGCCGAGCAGGCTGCCCAGGATGGCCGCGCCACCGACGCCGCCGATCGCGCCGCCGAGGATTTTAGGAAGCTGACCCAACGCCGCTTGCTTCAGCGCCGCGCCGACTGCCTGACCGCCGATAACACCCGTAATCACCTGAATAACGATCGCAATAAGCGTGTTCGTATCCATGTATCTAGTCCCTCCATAGCCGCCAGCCTCCTCGGGCCGACGCCATCATGAGACGCCGAATTGTTCGAAAGTCAAATGCGCAAAAGCTTAAATAAAAAGGGCGGCTGCAAAACCGCCCCTATTGCACAAAAAAGCTGTGACTATCGCTATTCGGCGGCGATGGCGTGCTTTGGTTGCACTGCGGCAGAATAGTCGTTCATCAACGTCTTGGCGATCTCGCCGACTTCGAATCGGTAAGGCCCGATCTCCGAGACCGGCGTCACTTCGGCGGCCGTCCCGGTGAGGAAGCACTGCTCGAAACCTTCGAGCTCTTCCGGCATGATGGCGCGCTCGATCACCTCGAAACCGCGGTCCTTCGCCAGGCCGATCACCGTGCGGCGGGTGATGCCATCGAGGAAGCAGTCGGGCGTCGGCGTATGGATCTTGCCGTCCTTGACGAAGAAGATGTTGGCCCCGGTGGCTTCCGCCACCTGGCCACGCCAGTCGAGCATCATGGCGTCGGCATAGCCCTTGGCCTCGGCGGCGTGCTTGGACATGGTACAGATCATGTAGAGGCCGGCGGCCTTCGACTTGGACGGCGCGGTGCGCGGATCGGGCCGGCGCCATTCCGCGACGTCGAGGCGAATGCCCTTGAGCTTCTGCGCCGGGTCGAAATAGCTCGGCCACTGCCAGATGGCGATGGCGCAGTTGATGCGGCTGTTTTGCGCCGAAACGCCCATCTGCTCGCTGCCGCGCCAGGCGATCGGACGCACATAGGCGTCCTGGAAACCCTGTTTCTTCAGAAGCGTGCGGCAGGCCTCGTCGATCTCGGCGACCGGATAGGGAATCTTGAAACCGAGCAGGCGCGCCGATTCGTGCAGGCGCTCATTGTGCTCGGTCAGCTTGAAGATCTGGCCGCCATAGGCGCGCTCGCCCTCGAAGACGGCGCTGGCATAGTGCAGGCCGTGGGTCAGAACGTGGATCTTGGCGTCGGCCCATTTGACGAACTCGCCGTTCATCCAGATGAAGCCTTCCAATTGATCGAAGGGAACGGATGCCATGGAAACCTCCCGCGGGCGGGGTGCCCGCAAATCGTTGTGTCATATGGCTTTCGTGCCGGCCCCGCCACAGGGTTCGGAACGCTGGCCAGTGTTTGAAAGCGTAGGCGGATATTCAATCCGTGGCAAACTCAGGAAGTTCCGGAAAAACGGCTTCCGCTTGCCTTTTCGTTCGCAATCCGCCGAAAAGCTTGTCAAAAATTATCATTGCCCGGAAATTACGTCAATAGTACTGACATAATTCCCGCCTCGCATGGAGAAATGATGACGAGCCCCGCAGCCGGAAAACCGATCAGGACGGCGATTACCGATGAGGACGGCATCGACTTCGCCATCATCGAGCTGTTTTTCTTCGCCTATCGCGATTTCACCTCCGATCCGGACCAGATCCTAGCCGATTACGGCTTTGGCCGCGCCCATCATCGTGTGCTGCACTTCGTCAATCGCAGGCCAGGCCTCACCGTCGCCGAGCTGCTCGACGTGCTGAAAATCACCAAGCAGAGCCTCGCGCGGGTCTTGAAACAGCTGATCGACACCGATCATATCGTCCAGGTGCAGGGTCCGCGCGACCGACGGCAACGCGAACTCTACCCGACTGCCAAGGGCCGCGCCCTTGCGCTTGCGCTGGCGCGGCCACAGTCGCGCCGCATCCGTGCGGCATTGGAGGATTCCGGGGCCACCGAACGCGCCACGATCGAGCGATTCCTGGAAGCGATGGTCAATCCGGAACTAAGAGCGCAGATCGACATTGTGCCTGCGCAAACATCGGGGAAGAACCATGGAGACCATTGAGAAGGTTGATCATCCGGCCGCGCCCGACGATGACGCGCCGCACCTTCTGGTTGTCGATGACGACACGCGTATCCGCAACCTGCTCAAGCAGTATCTGTCCGAGAACGGTTTTCGCGTCACCGTCGCCGGCAATTCCGGCGAGGCAAGGCGCAAGCTCGCCGGGCTCGACTTCGACCTTTTGGTGCTCGACGTCATGATGCCGGGCGAAACCGGCGTCGACCTCACCAAGGCGCTGCGGGCCGAGAAGAACGTGCCGATCCTGATGCTGACGGCGCTGTCCGAGACCGACAGCCGCATCACCGGGCTGGAAGCCGGCGCCGACGACTATCTGCCGAAACCGTTCGATCCGCGCGAATTGATCCTGCGCATCAACAACATCCTGCGCCGCGGCGGCCCTGCGGCGACGCCGAAGGTGGAACAGCTGGTGTTCGGACCGTATACGTTCCAGATCGCCAAGCGCGAATTGAAGCGCGGCGGCGAGGCGCTTAAGCTGACGGACCGCGAGCAGGAGATCCTGGCGATCTTTGCCGCACGGGCGGGCGAGACCATACCGCGTCATGAGCTGGTCGGCGATGAATCGGATGTCGGCGAGCGGACCATCGACGTGCAGATCAACCGGCTGCGCCGCAAGATCGAGCGTGATCCGTCCAACCCGGTATGGCTGCAGACGGTGCGCGGTATTGGGTATCGGCTCAGCGTCGAATAGGTTACCGTCGAAGGCCCTTTGCTGAACAGGCCATCGACGAGCGGAAGGGCGAATGGCGACCACGCAACTGGAACAGCCTGAAGGGGGCGGCCTCGGCGATCTCGTGATGCGAACGCTGAGAGCCATGCCGCGCGCCTGGAACCGGTTCTGGCGCCTGGTCGCGCTCTACATGCCGAAGCGACTCTACGCCCGCTCGCTGATCATCGTCATCGCCCCGATGATCCTTTTGCAATCGGTCGTCGCCTTCGTCTTCATGGAGCGCCACTGGCAGACGGTCACCCAGCGCCTGTCGCAGGCGACCATCGCGGACATAGCGGCCGTCATCGACATGATGGAGACTTATCCGCACGACGCCGATTACGCCAACATCATCCGCATCGCCCAGGACCGCATGCAGCTGAAGGTGGACCTGCTGCCGCCCGATCCGCTGCCGCCGCCCGGTCCGAGACCGTTCTTCTCGATCCTCGACGAGGCCTTGTCGTCCGAGATCACCAAGCAGATCAACCGTCCGTTCTGGATCGACACGGTCGGCAACTCCAACGTCGTCGAGGTTCGCGTCCAGTTGGAAGGCAAGGTGCTGCGCGTCTTCGTGCGTCGCAGCCAGGCCTATGCCTCGAACACCCACATCTTCCTGATCTGGATGGTCGGCACCTCGCTGGTGCTTCTGATGATCGCCATCCCCTTCCTGCGCAATCAGATAAGGCCGATCCTGACGCTTGCCGAGGCCGCCGAAAGCTTCGGCAAGGGCCGGCCGATGCCGCGCGATTTCCGCCCGCGCGGCGCCGAGGAAGTCCGTCGCGCCGGCTTCGCCTTCATCCAGATGCGCGAGCGTATCGAACGCCAGATCGAGCAGCGCACCGCCATGCTGACCGGCGTCAGCCATGACCTCAGGACCATCCTCACCCGCTTCAAGCTGCAACTGGCGCTGGCAGGCGGCAAGGCGGAGACCAAGGCCGCGCTCAACCAGGACATCGACGACATGCAGTCGATGCTGGAGGGCTATCTCTCCTTTGCCCGCGGCGAGGCCGCGGAGGACACCGGCCGCTTCGACCTCGAGACCTACTTCCAGAAGCTCGGCGAGGAAGCGCAACTGCGCAAGTGCAAGCTCACCACGACGCTGACCGGCGATCCGACCGTGCATGTGCGGCCGCACGCCTTCGCCCGTTTGCTCTCGAACGTCATCGGCAACGCTTTCCGTTACGCCAAGACCGTCGAGGTCCACGCCAATCACGGCCGCGGCTCGCTCACCGTCACCATCGACGATAACGGCCCGGGCATCGCCCCCGACAAGCGTGAAGAGGTGTTCAAGCCTTTCCTGCGGCTCGACGAGGCGCGCAACCTCGATGCCAGCGGCACCGGGCTTGGACTGTCGATCGCCCGTGACATCGCCCGCAGCCATGGCGGCGACATCAGCCTCGAGGACAGCCCGCTCGGCGGCTTGCGCGCGGTGATCAAAGTTCCTGCCTAAGCTGCCGTAAAAGCAAGCTTCATCCGCCTGTCATGAAATCATGGTCAATCGCGCGCATGAAGCGCGTGACCCTTGTTGATTCGGCCCTGCCGCCCCGCTTCGATCCCGCCCCTGCCCGGGTGCGCTGGAGCGAGGCGCGAGCGGCTGCCTGGCTGCCGTTCCGGCACCGCGCCGGCGCGCCCAGGAACTATTGCAAAGGATCGCCATGCGTATCGGGATCGCCATGCGTATCCTGATGGTCACCGACGCCTGGCGGCCGCAGGTCAATGGCGTGGTGCACACGCTGGAACGGCTTACCGAAGCGCTGAAGTCCTTCGACGTTGACGTGGATTTCCTGACGCCCAACCTCTTCCGCACCTTGCCGATGCCGACCTATCCCGACATCCGTCTGGCGCTGACGACTCCAGGCCGTGTCGCGCGCCTGATCGAGACCTCGAAGGCCGACCACATCCACATCGTCACCGAAGGCCCGCTGGGGTTCATGGCGCGCCGCTATTGCCGCAAGGCGGGCCGTCCCTTTACCACCAGCTACCATACGCGCTTTCCAGAATATCTCAGCGCCCGGCTGCCCGTGCCGGAAAGCTGGGCCTATCGCTGGCTGCGCGCATTTCACAATTCCGGTCGGGGCACCCTGGTCGCGACCCAGTCGCTGGCGAACGACCTGGCAGCGCGCGGCTTCAACAAGCTGAAGCCCTGGACGCGCGGCGTCGACATCGATCATTTCAGGCCCGACAAACGCAAGGAAACGGAATATCCACGTCCCGTCTTCCTCAGCGTCGGCCGTGTCGCGATCGAGAAGAACCTGACCGCCTTCCTCGACCTCGACCTGCCCGGCAGCAAGATCGTCGTGGGCGAAGGTCCGGAACTGGCAAAGCTCAAGGCGCGCTATCCGAACGCGCATTTCCTTGGTCATCGCCCGAACGATGAGTTGTCTGAAATCTACGCCTCGGCCGATGTCTTCGTCTTCCCGAGCCGGACCGACACGTTCGGCAACGTCATCATCGAGGCGCTGGCCAGCGGCACGCCGGTCGCAGCCTATCCGGTGACCGGGCCGATCGACATCGTCGGCGACGGCGTCGGCGGCGCGGTTTCCAATGATCTGCGCGAGGCCGCGCTCAAGGCACTGGACATCGATCGCGCGGAAGCGCGCGAGCGCGCCATGCGCTACACATGGAAGGCCTGCGCCGAAATGTTCCTGGATGTGGTCGACGAAGCGATGGGCATGCCGCGCAAGCGCGCCGATCAGGATGTCGTGGCTTCCGGCCGGCCGAGGCTGGTCCTAGAATAGGCGCCCGCCATCCGGTACCTTGCGCTCGATAGCGCCGAGCACGACCGCGCCCTCTTCATCGGGAAAGCCGAGCGTCAGCACTTCCGACATGAACGGACCGATCTGGCGCGGCGGGAAATTGACCACCGCGAAGACCTGGCGGCCGATAAGCGCTTCCGGCGTGTAGTATTTGGTGATCTGTGCCGACGACTTCTTGACCCCGATCAACGGGCCGAAATCGATCTTCAGCTTGATCGCCGGCTTGCGCGCTTCCGGAAACGGCTCGGCCTCGACGACCGTGCCGGCACGGATGTCGACACGGTCGAAATCGGCAAAGCTGATCTCGGGCTTGCGCGCGCTGCTCGAACTCATCGGTGGTTGTGCTCAGGCGTTTCCGTGCGTCTCAAAGAGCACGCTGGACAGCGCGTCCTTGGCCGAAGTGCCGGACCAGACGACGAACTGGAAAGCCTGGAAGTAGCATTCGCAGGCTTCGAGCGCCGAAGACAAAAGCACCTCGACCTGCTGGCTCGACGGCTCGACCCCGCCGGCAAGCAGCAGCGACTGCCTGAACATGATGGCGCCTTCCTGCTCCCACAGATCGAAATGCCCGAACAGCATCTGCTCGTTGATCAGCGACAACAGCCGCATCACTTCCAGCGTCCGCGTCTCCGGCACCTTGATGTCGAAGGCGCAGGCCAGATGCAGGGCCTCGAAATCCTCCATCCAGGAAAAGGAGACATGGTAGTCGGTCCAGCTGCCCGCCACCGAAATTGAAATCTCGTCGTCGCCGGCACGCTCGAAGGACCAGTCGTTGTTGTGGGCCACCTGCTCGATGACATCCACCGGGTGGATTTCGCGGGAGAATTCGAGTTCGAGAAGTTCCATGGATGCTTCCTGTGTTCAGGGGAGCGCCACACGCTCCGCGGGGCACACACGACGAACAATCTTGTCTAGAACTCGGACGGCCAGGAACTTCTCAACGCAAAGACCCCAGACCGGACCCCACCGCCCGGCGCATGACCCTGCTTCGAATCATGCAACAAATTCAGTCTATTGATCGGGAGTCGCGTGAACAGCCCAATTTTTCGCACTGCGGCATCCGCATGTGGAAAGGTCGCTGTCACAAAGATTCATGCAATGCCGGTAAGCGATTCACGGCAAAGCGATTTTTCGGATCGCGCTATGTGGAAAAGTTTAACGATTATTTTTTTGCGCGGGGCTTGGCAGCACCCGCAGGTGCGGCCTGTCCGGTCAGTTCGGCGAGCCTGGCCTCGAGCGCCTCGATGCGCGTCGCCAGTTGGACATTGTCTTCCCGCGCCTTGACCGCCATCTCGCGCACGGCCTCGAACTCTTCGCGCTGCACGATATCCATGGAATTCAGCATGCGCTCGGCCTGCGCCCGGAACGCCGTCTCCACTTCGCGCCGCACGCCCTGCGCGGCACCCGCGGCATCGGTCATCAGCTTGGCGAATTCGTCGAGAATGCGGTTCGGTCCGGTCGACATGGCAAATCCTCGCTTGCTCGATTTGACGTAGTGGGGCGCGGCGCGGAATGCAAGAACGTTGAGGTTCGATGCCTCGTCTGCGTTGCTATGGCGCATGGCAGCGCCATGCCTGAACCAAACTATCACATCGCCCCGACCTGTACTTCAGGACGCCAAATCGCCTACTGTAGTGCGCATTGTTTCCGTACTCTTCAGTCAGGATCAACCGATGGCAACGCCCCCGCGCCGACCGACAAACCCGATGGCCGCCGCGGAAGCCGCCTTCAAGCCGGTCAAAAAACCAGCTGCCCCAATTCGCGAGGCCGCGGCGGCGCCAAACGTCAGAGAGCTTGTTTCGATAAGGATCGATCGAGCTGTGCTCGACCATTTCCAGGAAGATGGTCCCGGCTGGCAGGACAGGATCAACGACGCACTAAGGCAAATTGTCGCCGGCAAGCCTCGGGTTTGAAACCGCTTGCCGTGGCGGTCGGAACAACAAGCGCGCTTGCCTTGACCCCGCCAAAACCCTGCCGCATGGTCCGCGCGCAATCGTGACCGTCACCGGGGACCCCGTTTTTGAGCGAATATTTCCTGCTGCCGCTGGCCTCCCTGCCCTTCCCCAACATCGATCCGGTTATCGTCAACATCGGGCCGCTGGCGGTGCATTGGTACGGCGTCGGCTATATCGTCGGCATCCTGTTTGCCTGGTGGTACGCCAAGCGTCTCGTCACCACCCCTCGCCTGTGGCCGGATGGCCATCTGCCGATGAAGCCCGAGGATCTCGACGATTTCATCGTCTGGGCGGCGATCGGCGTGGTGCTCGGCGGGCGCACCGGCTATGTGCTGTTCTACGACCTGTCGCGCTACATCGCGCATCCGCTCGACATCTTCGCCGTCTGGCAGGGCGGCATGTCGTTCCACGGCGGGCTGCTCGGCGTCATCCTCGCCATGACGCTGTTTTCGCTCAAACGTGGCATCCACACCTGGACGCTGTTCGACGTGGTGTCGGCCGGTGTGCCGGTCGGGCTCGGCCTGGTGCGCGTGGCCAACTTTATCAATTCCGAGCTCTGGGGTCGGCCGTCGAACGTCCCCTGGGCGATTGAGTTCCCCAATGGCGGCCCGTTCACCCGTCACCCCAGCCAACTCTACGAAGCCCTGCTCGAAGGCCTCGTGCTGTTCCTGGTGCTGCGCTTCCTCACCCATTCGCGGCTCAAACTGAAGACGCCGCGCTTTGTCGGCGGCGCTTTCATCTGCGGTTACGGCCTGTCACGCATTTTCGTCGAATTCTTCCGCGAGCCCGACAAGCAACTCGGCTATCTGCTCGGCACCAACTGGCTGACCATGGGCATGATCCTGTCGACGCCGATGGTGCTGGCGGGCATCTGGGCCATCGTCACGGCAAAGCCGATGGCGCAGCCGCAGGCGGCATGACCCGGCTGAAAGAGCGCATTGTCGGCCTGATCGGCGCGACGGGGCCTATCCCGGTCAGCGAATATATGGCGCTCTGCCTGTTCGATCCTGACGCGGGCTATTACACGACGCGCGAGCCCTTCGGCGCTGACGGCGACTTCATCACCGCGCCCGAGGTCAGCCAGATGTTCGGCGAGCTCGTCGCCGTCTGGCTCTACCAGGCCTGGCAGACCGCCGGCCGGCCTCCGCCGGCGACCTTTGCCGAGATCGGACCGGGCCGCGGCACCTTGATGAAGGATATGCTGCGCACCTGGTCGCGGCTCGACCCCGCGCTGGTCGCGGGTGCATCCTTTGCCATGATCGAGACCAGCCCGCGCCTGGCGGAAATCCAGCGACAGACGCTTGCCGGGCAGAACGCGGCGCTTGCCTGGCACCAGACCATCGACACGCTGCCGCCGCAGCCGCTCTTCATCGTCGGCAACGAATTGTTCGACGCGGTGCCGATCCGGCAATTCGTCTATGCCGGCTCGGGCTGGCGCGAGCGCGTGGTCGGTCTCGACGGCGCCGGTGAATTGCACTTCTTCGCCGGCGCGGGATCCGTCGACACGACACTGCTGCCGGCGAATGCGGCCGATGCTCCGCAAGGCGCCATTGCCGAAGTTGCACCCGCCCGTTCTGCGCTGATGTCGGCTATCGCCGCGCGTATCGCCGGCCACGGCGGCGCCGGCCTGTTCATCGACTACGGCCATTTGCAGCCGGGCATCGGCGACACCTTCCAGGCGCTGCGCCGGCATCGGCGCGAAGATGTGCTGGCCAATCCGGGTGAAGCCGATCTCACCGCCCATGTCGATTTCGCCCCTCTTGCCGACATAGCGCGCGCTTGCGGTCTCGACGTGCAATTGTCGACCCAGGGCGAGTTCCTGCTCGGCATGGGCCTGCTCGAGCGCGCCGGCACGCTCGGCGCCGATGCCGATGCCGGGACACGTAAAGCTATTTCGGACGCGGTCGAACGCCTGGCCGGTCCCGACGCGATGGGTGAGCTGTTCAAGGTGATGAAGGTCCTGTCGGCGGTGAGAGCCACTTGAGATTGGCGGGCAGTCGCGCCGCCTGGTCCTGCCAGTCGTCCGAACTTCGCCTTGACGAAACCGCCTTGCACGGACGACAAACCCAGCCATGCTGAATCAGACCAGACCCGATCCAGTTCGCTCGCCGCTGCTTGAAAAGGCACAAGGCATACGCCACGGCTATTTCACCCGCATCGGCGGCGTCTCCGACGGCATCTATCGCGGGCTCAACATCGGCACGGGCTCCAGCGACGATCAAACGCTGGTCGCCGAGAACCGGCGGCGCGTTGCCGCCTGGATGGGCGTGCCGGCGGATCATCTGTTGACCGCGCATCAGGTCCACTCGCCGGATGTCGTCGTCGCCCGGGAACCCTTCGCGGGGCCTCGTCCGAAGGCCGACGCCATCGTCACCGATCGTCCAGGCATCGCCATCGGCGCCTCGACCGCCGATTGCGGGCCGGTGCTTTTCGCCGACACCAAGGCGCGCATCATCGGCGCCGCCCATGCCGGCTGGAAGGGCGCCTTCACCGGCGTGCTCGAAAACACCGTCGCCGCGATGGAAGGTCTCGGCGCGGCCCGCGAGCGCATCGTCGCTGTGCTCGGCCCCTCCATCGGCCCCGACAATTACGAAGTCGGACCGGAATTCGTCGCCCGCTTCGCCGAAGCCGATGCCGGCAATCACCGCTATTTCAGACCGTCCAAGACGGCCGGCCACTCGATGTTCGACCTCAACCAATATACGGTCGACCGGTTGCGCAAGGCCGGCGTGAGCGCAGAGGGCCTTGGCCGCTGCACCTACGCGGAAGAAGATCTTTTCTATTCCTACCGGCGCACCACCCACCGCAAGGAAGCGGATTACGGGCGCCAGGTTTCGGCAATCGTTCTGGAGAAAGAATAATGGCGCTGCATTTCGAACGATCGGAATTCGACGCGCGGCGCGACCGGCTGCTGATCGAGATGGCCGACAAGAAGCTCGACGCCGTGCTGTTGTTCGCACAGGAGAGCATGTACTGGCTGACCGGCTATGACACGTTCGGCTTCTGCTTCTTCCAGTGCCTGGTGGTGAAGGCCGACGGCTCGATGGTGCTGCTCACCCGCTCCGCCGATCTGAGGCAGGCGCGCCACACCTCGACCATCGAAAACATCATGCTGTGGACCGACCGCCAGGGCGCCAATCCGGCGATCGACCTGCGCAACCTGCTCAACGACCTCGATCTGCTCGGCGCCCGCATCGGCGTCGAATACGACACCCACGGCCTGACCGCCTATAACGGCCGTCGCGTCGACGAGCAGCTGCAGACCTTCGGCCAGATCGCCGATGCTTCCGGCATCGTCGGCAGGCTGCGCCTGTTCAAGAGCCCCGCCGAGATCGCCAAGGCCGAAAAGGCCGCCAATCTTTCCGACGACGCTCTCGATGCCGCGCTGCCGCTGATCAAGCAGGGCGGTGACGAAGGGCTCATCCTGGCCGCCATGCAGGGCGCCGTCTTTGCCGGCGGCGGCGACTATCCCGCCAACGAATACATCATCGGCTCGGGCGCCGACGCCCTGCTCTGCCGCTACAAGGCCGGCCGCCGCAAGCTGACCAAGAACGACCAGCTGACGCTCGAATGGGCCGGCGTCTTCCACCACTATCATGCCCCGATGATGCGCACGGTTTTGACCGGCAAGGTGTCGAAACGTCACCAGGAGCTGTTCGACGCTTCACGCGCCGCGCTGCTCGCGGTCGAAAAGGTGATGACGCCGGGCAACACTTTCGGCGATGTCTTCGACGCGCATGCCCGCACGCTCGAGGCGCACAATCTGACCAAGCACCGGCTGAACGCCTGCGGCTATTCGGTCGGCGCCCGCTTCACGCCGTCCTGGATGGACATGCCGATGTTCTATCAGGGGAACCCCGAACCGATCGCGCCCAACATGACGCTGTTCGCGCATATGATCATCATGGACTCCGAGACCGAGACCGCGATGACCCTTGGCCGCACCTACCTGACGACGGAATCGGCGCCGAAGCCGCTGTCGCGCCATGATCTCGACTTGATCGTGCAGTGAATCCATAATGGTTGGTTCACGCGGGGGCGTTCGCCAGTAGGGAGTTTTCGGGCAAATGAGACGATCGCGGGTGACGACCGTGTCATTGCTTGCGGCGCTGGCGCTTGGCGCCTGCACCAATGCCAAGGACGTGCTGGAACCTTCGGCCATCACCCCTCCCGCAAGCTCTGCCCAGCCTTTGCCCCCCACGCAAGGCACGCCATCGGCGGCAACGTCTTCGACCACGACCGTGCCCGCCCCTTCGCCCGCGCCTTCGACTGCGGTGGCATCTGCGACACCCAGGACGCCAGCCCAAACCGCGGCCATCGCCAAGACGCGGCTGCAGGTGGCGCCGATCGTCGGCGCATCGGTGGATGTGGCGGCGCCGCTGACGGCGGAGCTCCAGACCCGCGCCAAGCAGCGCGGCCTGACGCTTGTCGGCAGCACGGACCAGACCGCGACGCATGTGCTGAAAGGCTATTTTTCGACGATGT
Source organism: Mesorhizobium sp. GbtcB19 (assembly GCF_019091085.1). Classification (GTDB taxonomy): domain Bacteria; phylum Pseudomonadota; class Alphaproteobacteria; order Rhizobiales; family Rhizobiaceae; genus Mesorhizobium. The sequence continues at coordinate 151,895 of NZ_JAGXJY010000010.1, forward strand.
CCGAAGGCAAGGATACGACCGTCATCTATGTCTGGGACATCTACGATCCTTCCGGAAACCGCCTGCATCGCATCAACGGCCAGCAGAAGGCGCCTTCGGTCGGCAGCGGCGAGGGCTGGCCCACGGTGGCGCCGGCGACCATGCAGGCCATTGCCGACCAGACGATCGATCAGTTCGCCGCCTGGCTCGGCAGCGGCGGCGCCGGCTGACCGGCCGGCCGAACTGTTGCCGGCTTGCGATGTTTTTCCGTGTTTGTTGCGCTCGCCGGAAGGATTCCCCACAACGAGGCTTGCAATACCGGCGCGGGCCGCTAAAAGCCCCGCTTAAAAGGCTCATGAGAGTCTCTCCGGCCTCTCCATCCTTCACCAGGAACGGTGCATGAAGCTTTTCGCGGGCAATTCCAACCGGGTGCTGGCCGAGGCGGTCGCTCGCTATCTCAACATACCGCTGGGGAAGGCCAGCGTCAGGCGCTTCGCCGATCAGGAAATCTTCGTCGAGATCCAGGAAAATGTGCGCGGCGAGGATGTCTTCATCCTGCAGTCGACCTCTTATCCGACCAACGATCATCTGATGGAACTGCTGATCATGATGGACGCCTTCATGCGTTCATCGGCGCGGCGCATCACGGCGGTCATCCCCTATTTCGGCTATGCCAGGCAGGACCGCCGCGCGTCGGGCCGCACGCCGATCTCGGCCAAGCTCGTCGCCAACATGATCGCCCGCGCCGGCGCCGACCGGGTGCTGACGCTCGACCTCCATGCCGGCCAGATCCAGGGTTTCTTCGACATCCCGACCGACAATCTGTTCTCGGTGCCGGTGATGGCCCGCGACGTGAAGGCCAAATACAAGCAGCTCGGCAATGTCGTGGTCGTGTCGCCCGACATCGGCGGCGTGGTGCGGGCGCGCGCGCTGGCCAAGCGCTTCGACGCGCAGCTCGCCATCGTCGACAAGCGCCGCGAGCGGCCAGGCGAATCGGAAGTCATGAACATCATCGGCGCGGTCGCCGGCAAGGACTGCCTTTTGATCGACGACATCGTCGATTCCGGCGGCACGCTGTGCAACGCGGCCGACGCGCTGCTCGCCAACGGCGCCACCAGCGTCACCGCCTACATCACCCATGGCGTGCTGTCGGGCGGCGCGGTGGCGCGCATTGCCGGCTCGAAGTTGCAGGAGTTGGTGATCACCGATTCCATCCAGCCGAGCCAGGCCGTGCTCGACGCGCCGAACATCCGCGTCATCTCGATCGCCGACCTGATGGGCGAAGCGATTTCGCGCACCGCGACGGAAGAGTCTGTTTCGAGCCTGTTCGACTAATTGTCACTTCCGGCGGGCGCGTAGCGCAGCAGCGTCACGCCTTGCGTAAAACGCTCAGTGCCGAGCGGCTTCAAGGCCGGTGACAGGCCAGACTGGAAATAAGGCTTGCCGCCACCCAGCACCACCGGATGCACATAAAGCCGGTATTCGTCGATCAGCCCCGCGCGCGCCAGATGTCCTGCAAGCTCGGCGCCGGTGACGGAAATCTCGCCCTCCGTTTCCGCCTTGAGCGACCTCGCCACCGCCTCGACATCGCCCTTCTCCAGACGGGCGTTCGGCCCGACCTCTCGAAGCGTGGTCGAAAACACGATCTTCGGCGTTTCCCGCCAGGCGCGGGCAAAATCCCGCTCGACCTCTTCGGCGGCGATCTCCCGCTCCGGGCTGTCCCAGAAACGCATGGCCTCATACATCCGGCGTCCGCAGAGCGCGATCGCCGTCCGCCGCATCTCGTCGTTGAAATGCTGATGCAATTCCTCCTCGGGAATAGGCAGGTCGATGTCTCCGCCCGGCCCAGCGATGTAGCCATCCAGCGACGTCAGCATGGCATAGACGATCGTTGCCACCAGGCTCCTCCGACTTTTGCTTTCACGCAACAGAGCACAACCGATTGCATTTCGCAATCAGTATTCGGAAATGGAATCCCGGAACGAGATCGACGCTTCAACCTGAGCCACCGGATATGCGTCACGCAGCGATCGGACCGCGCCGCGTACCTTCGACCGTCTCACGCGCGCCGCGCATATAGCCGCGCGGCGAGGCGCCGAGCATGCGCTTGAACATGGTGATGAAGGCCGGCACGCTGTCATAGCCGAGATCGAGCGCCACCCTGGTAATCGGCTCGCCGTCGGCGAGCCTGGGCAGTGCTGCGAACAGGCAGGCCTGCTGGCGCCAGGTCGACAGCGACAGCCCGGTCTGGCGATGGAAGGCGCGGGTGAAGGAACGCCGGCTCATGCCGGCGGCGTCCGCCCATTCGTCGATCGTCGCATGCGGCGAAGGCGCCGCCACAAAGCGCCGGCAAAGCGCCGCGAGCTTCGGATCGGACGGGAAAGGCAGGCCGAGCGGCCGTTCCGGCAGGCTCGGGATCTCGTGCAGCAGAAGTCCCATGACGAGCGCCGCCCGCCCTTCGAGTTCGCCGCCCTGCGGCAGCTTCTCCGATTCGACGATCAGGCTGTGCATCAGCTCGGTGATGCCGACGACGCGCAAGCCCTCTGGCAGACCGGCAATGGCCTCCGGCATGACATAGACCGAGCGCATCGAGACGTCGCCCAGCATCTCGACGGAATGCTCGGTGCCGGCCGGTATCCACATCGCATGGTCGGGCGGCACCATCCAGCGCCCGTGCTTGGTCGTCACCAGCACCACACCCACCAGGGCATGCAAAAGCTGGCTGCGGCTGTGGCGGTGCTGCGGCACGTGATAGCCGTCCGGATATTCCGTCGGCAGCGCCACCGCCGGCCCGACGGCCTCCTCCAGCCATTGCCAGCGGCTTTGATGCAACCGGCCGAGCTCGGCGGCATCGCCTTTGAAGATTTCCCGGCCATGTGGCATCGGATGTGGCCCACTTGCGAAACTATTGGACCAAACCACGAAAGAAGTCGCTTGGCAACAGGCCTATAAGGCCGCCTGCGGTTCGCCGCGAGAAGACCACGGAGCATTTTACCTTGACTGATACGACCGCCACATCCGTCGCCGCGCCGGCGACGGCAAGCAGCACCTCGGCGCAAGCGACGGTGTTTGCCGTTATCCTTTCGGTGAGCTTCTGCCACGGTATCAACGACATCATGCAGTCGCTGCTGCCGGCGATCTATCCGCTCCTCAAGGAGAATTACGGTCTCGATTTCTGGCAGATCGGCCTTCTGACCTTCACCTTCCAGGTCACGGCCTCGCTGCTGCAACCGGTGATCGGCATGGTCACCGACAAGCGGCCGATGCCCTATTCCTTGCCCTGGGGCATGGCTTCGTCTCTGGTCGGGTTGATCGTGCTGGCTTATGCCGGCCACTATGTGCTGCTTCTGGTCGGCGCCTCGCTGATCGGCATCGGCTCGGCGATCTTCCATCCGGAATCCTCGCGGATCGCCCGCTTCGCCTCGGGCGGCCGCTTCGGCCTCGCGCAGTCGCTGTTCCAGGTCGGCGGCAATTTCGGCCAGTCGATGGGACCGCTGCTCGCCGCCTTCATCGTCGTGCCCTTCGGTCAGACCAGCATCTCCTGGTTCGCCGTCGGCTCGCTCATCGGCATCTTCGTGCTGTGGCAGGTCGGCGGCTGGTACAGCCGCATGCGCGCCTCGCAGGCCACCCGCAAGCAGGTTGCCCATGTGTCGCCCTTCCCGCGCAAAAAGGTGATGGGCGCGCTCGCCGTCCTGACGCTGCTGGTGCTGACCAAGAACGCCTATATCGCCTCGCTCTCCAGCTACTACACCTTCTATTCGATCCATAAGTTCGGCGTCTCGGTGCAGACCAGCCAGGTGATGCTCTTCCTGTTTCTCGGCGCATCGGCGCTCGGCATCCTGCTCGGCGGCCCATTCGGCGACCGTTACGGACAGAAGGCGATGATCTGGTTCTCGATCGTCGGCGTGCTGCCCTTCACGCTGGCGCTGCCTTACGCCAATCTGGAATGGACGATGGTGCTGACCGTTCTGATCGGCCTGATCCTGTCGTCGGCCTTCTCCAATATCGTGGTGTTCGCGCAGGAACTGGTGCCGGGCCGCGTCGGCACGATCGCCGGCATCTTCTTCGGCTTCGCCTTCGGCATGGGCGGCATCGCGGCTGCCGTGCTCGGCGTCATCGCCGACATGAAGGGCATCGATTTCGTCTTCCAGGTCTGTTCCTACCTGCCCTTCCTCGGCCTGCTGACGGTATTTTTGCCGAACATGAAGGAAGCCAGGAAGGCTTGAGCGCTCGGCCGTCGGTTTCAAACAGTCAAAGCACCCGCCGTCAGGCGGGTGCTTTTTTCATTTGGCGGCAAGAACACTTAAGCCTTGAAGAAGGCGAGCAGATCGGCGTTGATGACGTCCGCCTGGGTTGTCGCCATGCCGTGCGGAAAGCCCTTGTAGATCCTGAGCTCGCCCTTCTTGAGCAGCTTGATCGACAGCAGCGCCGAGTCGGCGATCGGCACGATCTGGTCGTCGTCGCCATGCATGACCAGCACCGGCACGTCGATTGCCTTGAGGTCCTCGGTGAAGTCGGTTTCCGAGAAGGCCTTGATGCAATCGTAATGCGCCTTGGTGCCGCCCATCATGCCCTGGCGCCACCAATTGTCGATGACGCCCTGCGAGACCACCGCGCCCGGACGGTTGAAGCCATAGAATGGGCCAGCCGGAACGTCGCGGAAGAACTGGGCGCGATTGGCCGCCTGGGCGGCACGAAAACCGTCGAACACCTCGATCGGCAGGCCGCCCGGATTGGCTTCCGTCTTCAGCATGATCGGCGGCACCGCGCCGATCAGCACCGCCTTGGCGACGCGACCGCCCGACCCGTATTGCGCGACGTAGCGCGCCACCTCGCCGCCGCCGGTCGAATGGCCGACATGGATGGCATCCTTCAAGTCGAGATGCTGGACAAGCGCCGCGACATCGGCGGCATAGGTGTCCATCTCATTGCCGGTATCCGTCTGGCTCGAACGGCCATGGCCACGCCGGTCGTGCGCAATGACGCGGTAACCTTGCGCCAGGAAGAACAGCATCTGGGCATCCCAGTCGTCGCTGCTCAGTGGCCAGCCGTGATGGAAGACGATCGGCTGGCCGGTGCCCCAGTCCTTGTAGAAGATCTGCGTTCCGTCCTTGGTGGTGATCGTGCCGCTGCCCGAGCCCGGCTTGGTCTGCGAGGTCATCTCAATCTCCTTCTGTTGATGCCGCGATAAACAATATCGCGATAACTATCTTCGTAACGGAGATCGGAACCCGTGTCCATGAAAATATGTATCGCGATATCATTTTTCGTGGTACACAATAAATGCTCAGTCGGCAAAAGGAATGCGCCGTGCCTCTCCCATTGGACAATCAGCTCTGCTTCACGCTCTACGCCACCTCGATGGCGATCAACCGCACCTACAAGCCCATGCTGGACGAGATGGGGATCACCTATCCGCAATATCTGGTGCTCAACGCGCTGGGAGAGGCGGACGGCATGTCGGTGGGCAGCATCGCGCATCGGCTGGCCCTGGAATCGAGCACCATCACGCCGCTGGTGAAGCGAATGGAGCAGGCAGGCCTGGTCACCCGCCAGCGCAGCCAGACCGACGAGCGCCAGGTGCAGGTCGACCTGACCGCCAGCGGACGAGCCCTGCTCGTCCAATGCAATTGCCTGAACGAAACACTGATCGAGCGCTCAGGCATGAAGCTGGCCGAACTCGATGCCCTGAACCGGCAAATCCAGAAATTGCGCGATGCGCTGGGCGGCAATCAGGCGGTCGACGCCGCCTGATGTGTATCAACACACCTCAGTGCAGGCCGAATTCGCGCAACAACTCCTCGCGATGGCGCACGAAGCGGCTTTCGCTGCGGTCGCGCGGCCGCGGCAGGTCGACATCGATCAGTCTTGCCGCGCCGCCTTTCTCCTTGGGCAGGATCAGCACCCGGTCGGCGAGATAGATCGCCTCTTCCAGGTCGTGAGTGACCATGACCATAGTGACGTTCTCCTCGCTCCAGATCCGCGCCAGTTCCTCCTGCATGGAGATCTTGGTCATGGCGTCGAGCGCCCCGAGCGGCTCGTCGAGCAGCAGGATTTCGGGCTGCACCGTCAGCGCCCGCGCGATGCCGACGCGTTGCGCCATGCCGCCCGAAAGCTGCCTGGGATAGGCATCTGTGAACTCGGCGAGGCCGACCAGGGCAATGTAGAAGCGAGCCCGCTCCTCGGCTTGCCGCTTCGTCACGCCGCGCACTTCGAGGCCGAAGGCGACGTTGCCGAGCACGGTGAGCCAGGGCAGCAGCCTCGGCTCCTGGAAGATCACCGCACGCTCCTCGCCGACGCCCTCGACACCCCTGCCGTCGATGGCAACGCCGCCGCCGTCGGCCCGTTCCAGTCCGGCGAGGATGCGCAGCAGCGTCGTCTTGCCCGAGCCGCTGGCGCCGACGATGACCAGGCACTCGCCGGAGCGGATGTCGAGATTGAGCGAGCGCAGCACCGGGAGCTTACGCCCGCCGAGGCTGAAGGATTTCGATAGGTCGCATATCGTGACCTCGCCGCCGCTTGGCCTTGCCATGGCTTGCGCCTCTCTGCTCAATTGGTTTTGGTTGCGCCTGGGCGGTAGAGGATGTCGGCGGCCTTGAGCTTGCCCTTCGGCAGGCGCCCGTCGCGTTCGAGAATGCTCACCCAGAAGTCGACGTCGCGGTCGGTGACCGCCGCCTTTTCGCGCAGGCCGAAGCCGGTCCAGTAGCGCGCCAGCTCGCCATTTTCGCCGCGCCTGTTGAGGATATCGGCGAACAGCTTGCGCGTCTCGTCAGGATTCTGCCGCGACCAGTCGGACGCGCGCGCAGATTGCTCGACGAAGTTGCGGGCGGCGTCAGGATTGGCGGCGATGAAATCGCGCCTGAGCACCACGAAACCGCCGGCGATCTCGCCGAGCACGTCGGTGTCGTTGAAGACGCCGCGCACGCCGCCATTGGCGACCAGTTGGCCGGCGAAGGTCGCCTGCCAGTAGCCCAGCCCGGCGATGTCGACCTGTTTCGAGCGCAAGGTCTGTTCGAGCTGCGGTCCCGGCACCACCACCAGCTTGGCGGCGTCCGGCGGCAGGCCGACGCCGTGCAGTGCCTCGCGCACCGTATAGTCGAGGTGGGCGCCGAGCGTGTTGACCGAGATCGTCTTGCCGGCAATGTCGGCGATCGATTTGATCGGACTGTCTTCGAGCACATAAAAGACGCTCTTGACGTCCTTATTGATGCCGTTGCTGGGGTAAGCCGCGACGAAGTCGTTGCCGCCAGCGATCGAGTTGATCACCGCCGGCGTGGCGGCCGAGCCCAGATCGACGCTGCCCGAGGCCAGTGCGAACAGGGACTCCGGACCGCCGCCGACATAGCCGATATTCTCGAGTTCGATGCCAAGGCCTTTGAAGTAACCGAGTTCTTCAGCAAGCTCGTGCGGGGAGATGCCGCCCCGGCTGGCGAGATAACGGATCTTGACGGAAGCGGCTTGCGAGCGCGCGATCGATGGCAGGCCGGCGGCGATAATGCCGGCGGCAAGCGGAGCGCGCAGAAGAAGCGAACGGCGTGTGATGCTCATGATCAGGCCTTTCCTTTTTGAACGACGATGATGGGATGTCCGCTCAAGCGGCGGGATTGCTCCAGCGGCAGAGCCGCCGCTGCAGGAGGAGCAGCGCCTGGTTGGCGATCAGGCCGAGCGCGGCAAGGATGACGATCGCCGCGAACATCAGCGGGATCTGGAAATTGTACTGCGCATTCATCACCTGGAAGCCGATGCCCTTGTTGGCGCCGATCATTTCCGAGGCGATCAAGAGCAGCAGCGCGGTGGTGGCCCCTAACCTTAGCCCCACGAAAATCGACGGCACCGCGCCCGGCAGCACGACGCGGCGGAAAATGGTGAGCTGACCGGCGCCGTAGACGCGCGCCATTTCGAGCAGTTTCGGGTCGACTTCCTTCACGCCGCTGATCGTGTTGAGCAGCAGCGGGAACAGCGTCGCCCAGAAGATGACGAACACTTTCGAGGCCTCGCCCAGCCCAAGCAGCAGGATGAAAACCGGGTAGAGCGCCAATGCCGAGGTCTGGCGGAACAGCTGCAGGATCGGGTCGAGCGCGGCTTCCACGGCGCGCGCCTGGCCCATGACCAGACCGAGCGGGATGGCGACGATGACGGCCGCGGCGAAGGCCAGGCCGGCGCGCTGCAGGCTGATGGCGATGTCGCCGAGCAGGGTGCCGCCGGCAAGACCTTTCCACAGCGCCGAGACGATCGCGTCGATCGGCGGCAGCACCGCCGCGTTGACCCAACCGCTGCTCGCCGCCACCTGCCAGAGCGCCAGGAAGCCGAGCAGCACGCCATAGCGCGACAGGATCCGCGCGGACGTCCGGTGCAGCAGACGCAGCGCCTCCGTGGTGAAACTGTTGCCGCCTTCATGCCGGGCGATGCCGGCCGTCCTTTCGATGTGCTGCAAGGTCATTGTCTTGCCTCTCGGTTCGAAAAAATCATTCGGCGGCGAGCACGGTCGAGCGCGCGACAGTCCACGGGTTCAGCGGCCGCCTGAGGCCGAGATTTTCGCGCAGCGTCCGGCCCTCATAGGCGGTGCGGAACAGGCCGCGCCGCTGCAATTCCGGGATGACCAGGTCGACGAAATCGTCGAGCGCGCCGGGCAGCCAGGGCGGCAGGATGTTGAAGCCGTCGGCGGCTTCGTTGGTGAACCATTCCTCCAGCTGATCGGCGACCTGCGTGACGCTGCCGACGATGGTGTAGTGGCCGCGCGCGGTCGCCACCCATTGATAGAGCTGGCGGATGGTGAAGTTGTGCTCGTCGGCGATCTGGCGGATCAGCGCCTGGCGGCTCTTCATGCCTTCGGTCTCTTTGCTCGGCGGCAGCGGCCCGTCGAGCGGATAGCCTCTGATGTCGAGCGTCTGGCCGGCGAGCCCGTTGAGCAGCGCCACGCCATCCTCGGGCAGGATCAGGTCGTTCAACTGCTGGTATTTGGCACGGGCTTCTTCCTCGGTGCGGCCGACGAAAGGCGCTACCCCGGGCATGATCAGCACCTGCGCCGGATCGCGGCCGGCCGCGGCCACGCGAGCCTTGATGTCGCGATAGAATTCCTGCGCCGTCTCGAGCTTCTGGTGCGCGGTGAAGATCACCTCGGCCGAGGCTGCCGCCAGGCCGCGACCATCCTCGGATTGCCCCGCTTGCACCACCACCGGATAGCCCTGCACGGGACGCGGCACGTTGAGCGGACCCTTGACGCTAAAGTGCTCGCCCTTGTGGTTGACGTCGTGCAACTTGTCCTTGTCGTAGAAGCGGCCGGTCTGCTTGTCGCGAATGAAGGCGTCGTCTTCCCAGCTGTCCCACAATGCCTTGACGGTCTCGACATGCTCATGCGCCCTTGCGTAGCGCTCGGCGTGATTGGGCTGGACGTCGCGGTTGAAGTTGCGCGCCGTGTCGTCGCCGGCCGACGTCACCACGTTCCAGCCGGCGCGGCCATTCGACAGAAGGTCGAGCGAGGCGAATTTGCGGGCGAGCGTGTAGGGTTCCTCATAGGTGGTCGAAGCGGTGGCGATGAAGCCGATATGCGTGGTCAGCGGCGCCAGCGCCGCAAACAGCGTCACCGGTTCGAAGCCGGCGATCTTGGCGTTGCCGCCCTCACGCGCGCCGAGGCCGACGGTGAGATTGTCGGCGAGGAAATAAGCATCGAACAGGCCGCGCTCGGCGGTCAGCGCAAGCTGCTTGTGGAACTCGAAATTGGTCGCCCCGTCGGCCGGCGCATCCGGATGCCGCCAGGCCGCGACATGCTGGCCGCCGCCGGGTAGAAAGGCGCCAAGCTTGATCTGTCTGGACGTGCTGGTCATGGCTGATCCCTCGGGTTCGGGAACGACTGGCTGAACTCAGGCTGCGAGGCCGACACTGCCGCTCTGGCCGACCACGCGCAAAACCTCGGCAACGGCCTGCCGGGCACGGGCATGGATCGCCTCCGAAACCAGTGCGCCATTGGCGAAGTCCTTGTCCGAAGCGTAGATCGCGGTCGGCATGGTCAGCGCTTCGAAGAAGCCGAACAGCGGCCGCAGCTGATGCTCGACGATCAGCGAGTGGCGCTCGCCACCGCCGGTCGCCGTCACAATGACCGGCTTGCCGCGCAACGACGACGGATCGAGCAGGTCGAACAGATGCTTGAAAAGGCCGGTATAGCTGCCTTTGAAAGTCGGCGATCCGGCAACCAGCACATCGGCCGAGGTCAACTGTTCGACGATGGCACGCGCCGCCGCGTCGAGATCGGAGATGCGCCGTGCCGACGGGAAGGACGGACCGAGATCCTCAATGTCGTAGATCGCCGAACCAGCTCCGATGCGCCCCGCCACCTCTCCCGCGATCTGGGTGATGAAGGCCTTGGTCTTCGATGGGCGGGTCAGGTTGCCGGATATTCCCACCACCAGCTTCTTGGTCATTCTCGGGCTCTCCTCGCAGGCGTTTCCTCATTAAGACTACCGATTTTATAGAATTAGATGAGCGAGAAGATTTCAAAAGCAGCGGGATCGGGAGATTGAGTTTGCGTCCCGACGCCGTTGCTTGGTTCAGCGCATGCGGGTCATGCCTCGATCTTGACCGGCGGCAGAGGCGGTGCTTCCAGCCCCTGGAACGGGTCGCGCCAAGCCTCGATCGCTTCCAGCCGGCCATACCAGCGGCGGATCGCCGGATAGTCGTCGAGCGGCAATCGAGCAGCGTCGTTGAAGGGCAGGAACGTCGCCATGCGGAAATCGGCATAGGAGATGGAACCGCCGACCAGCCACTCGCGTCCGGAAAGCTCGGGTTCGAGGATGGCCGCGGCGCTATGGAATTGCCTCAACCCCTCCTCGACCAGCGCCTGATCGATCGGACCGATCCCATAGCGCTGCTTGGTTCCGCGCTCGAAATGCACCATGTCGCAAGCGAAGGCGAACCGTTCCTTGGCCCAGCTTATCCAGCGGATCATGTCCGGCTCGTCATCTCCGCTGCGCCAGAAATCGGAGCGAACGTCGCGCGACAGCCGACAGGCGATGGCGTCGGCCTCCCAAAGGCTCCATCCCGGGCCGACCAGGATCGGCAAGGTCAGGTTGGGATTGAGCGTCCGGTAGCGCTCGGCCTGCCCCGGCGCCATCGGCGATGCGAATTCAAATGCGATCTCCGCCTTGAGATAGCGTGCCGTCGCGACCGCGAGGCGAGGATTGGGATTGCGGCTGAACAGGAGTTTCATTGTGTGGTCCCCACGGGCTTTGGTTGCATGCCGCAGGACGACTGGGAACCGCCCGATCCTACATTTGTCACGAACAGGAGGTCCGGTTTATGTTTCGGCACCGGAAAAACACCCTGCAAGCCTTCCAGCCCAACCGCTTGCGCCTCCCGCCGCCTTCCGCTATAGAGCCGCCACCCGCGTAGACACCCTTGGAGGCAACGCGGAGGAAGGCCGGCTAGGCCTCGCATGATCCCCAGACGCATTTGGATCGCCAAACGCATCGGACAGATCGTGCAGGGCCGCGACGGCTTTCGACGTTTACGGTTTGGCCTCGTGCCTGCCGCAAGCGCTCCATAACACGCGAAAGGAAATGCCATGAGCCACGATACTTACGAGCTCAAGGCCGAAGCGCGCGAACAGGTCGGTAAGGGGTCCGCCCGTGCAGTTCGCCGCAACGGTAAAGTGCCTGCAGTCATTTACGGCGACAAGCAGCCTCCCCTGGCGATTGCGCTGAACTACAAGGATCTCTTCTACAAGATCCATGGCGGCGGGTTCCTGACCACGATCGCCACGATCGATGTCGACGGCAAGAAGATCCAGGTCCTGCCGAAGGATTTCCAGCTCGACCCGGTCAAGGATTTCCCTGTCCATGTCGACTTCCTGCGCATCGGCAAGGACACCGAGGTCAATGTCGACGTGCCTGTCCACTTCATCAATGAGGACAAGTCGCCCGGCATCAAGCGCGGCGGCGTGCTCAACATCGTTCGCCACGAAGTCGAGTTCCACTGCCCGGCCAATGCGATCCCGGAATTCATCACCGTCGATCTCACCGGCACCGACATCGGCGATTCGATCCACATCTCGGCGGTCAAGCTGCCGGCCGGCGTCAAGCCGGTCATCTCCGATCGCGACTTCACCATCGCGACCGTTGCCGGCTCGTCGGCGATGAAGCCGGAGACGGAAGCCACCACCGAGGCGGCTGCAGCCGAACCGGCGGCCCCGGCGGCCGAAGAGAAGTAATTTCTCTCAAGCGTCCGGAGGCGGCGATGCCAGAGAAGACAATGCTTGTCTTTGCAGGCCTCGGCAATCCGGGCGCGAAATACGAAAACAACCGGCACAATGTCGGCTTCATGGCGGCGGACGCGATTGCCCGCCGCCATTCCTTTTCGCCCTGGTCGCGAAAATTCCAGGGCCTGGTTTCGGAAGGCACGCTCGGCGGCCAGAAGATCCTCCTGATCAAGCCGCAAACCTTCATGAATCTTTCCGGGCAGGCGGTCGGCGAAGCGCTGCGCTTCTACAAGCTCGAACCGACGGCGCTTACCGTCTTCTATGACGAGATCGACCTTGCCGCGGGTAAGCTCAGGGTCAAGGTCGGCGGCGGCTCCGGCGGCCATAACGGCATCCGCTCGCTCGATCAGCATGTCGGCAACGCCTATCGCCGGGTGCGCATCGGCGTCGGTCATCCCGGCGTCAAGGAAATGGTGCACGGCCACGTGCTCGGCGACTTCGCCAAGGCCGACCGCGAATGGCTCGATGTCCTGCTCGACGCGATCGCCGGGGACGCCGCGCTGCTCGCCAAGGGCGACGACAACTCCTTTATGAACCGCGTCACGCTCACCTTGCGTGAAAAACTCGTGCCGACCGGCGACGACGACCGTCCGCCGCCCAAGGAGAAGAAGGCGCAAAGCCACATCCGCCAGGCGCGTCCGCAGCAGGCGCCGGCCAAGCTGCCCGAAAGCGGCCCGATGGCCGCGATGCTTAAGAAGCTGTTCGGAAAAGATTAAGAGCGGCGCCGGCAACCCACCCGGGCCACAAGTGAGATCGGCATGGCGGACAGCGTTTCGGATCTGGCGGGACGTGCCAGGCAACTCGGCCTTGCCGGGGACTTCGCCGCGGGCCACGCATTGATCGACCAGGCTGTGCGGCTGGCCGGCGGCGACCCGCAAGCCCGCGCAACATGCGCCCTCGAACGCGGTCGTCTCTACAATTCCGCCGGCGAGCGCGAAAAGGCCCGGCCGCTATTTGGCGAAGCCTGGCGACTGGCGCGGCAAGCCGGAGCCCATGCGTTGGCCGTGGACGCCGCGCATATGCTGGCGATCGTTGGAACGCCTGACGAAGCCATCGAATGGACCGCGACCGCCCTCGCCTATATCGGCGAGCATCCGGAAGCCGAAAGCTGGCGCGGACCGCTGCTCAACAATCTTGGTTGGTCCTATTTCGATGCCGGTCAATTCGCGGACGCCTTGCCAATCTTCGAGCAGGCGGTCGAGCTGCGCCGTTCCGCCGGCGACAAACGCGATCTGCGCATCGCGCGTTACGCGGTGATCAGGACGTTGCGCGCGCTGGGACGTCTGGAAGAAGCCCGGCGACTCGCCGAGGAAACAGCCGGAACAGCAGCCGCCGATGGCGCGCAGGCGCCTTATGTGCAAGAGGAACTGGCCGAATGCCGCGCCCTTGTCGGCGACATGGACGGCGCCCGCGACAGCGCAAGGCAGGCGCTGGCGGTGCTGGAGCAAGACCAGGCCTTCGTTGGCGGCAAACCGGAGCGTCTCGCCAGACTTCGCCAGCTTGCGCGATGATCCCGCGATAACCAGATCGGCGGCCATGAGGCAACCCGTCCGATCGGGGCTTGACGTTCGTCACCCCTATCGCCCATAGCCCTCACCAAAATCGAATTCCGACAGGACTGGACGAACATGGGTTTCAAATGTGGCATCGTTGGCTTGCCCAACGTCGGCAAGTCGACGCTGTTCAACGCGCTGACCAGGACGGCCGCCGCGCAGGCCGCCAACTATCCTTTCTGCACCATCGAGCCGAACACCGGCGAGGTCGCGGTGCCGGACTCGCGCCTGCAGAAGATCGCGGCGATCGGCAAGTCGAAGGAGATCATCCCGACCCGCATCTCCTTCGTCGACATCGCCGGCCTGGTGCGTGGCGCCTCCAAGGGTGAAGGCCTCGGCAACCAGTTCCTCGCCAACATCCGCGAGGTCGACGCCATCGTGCACGTGCTGCGCTGCTTCGAGGATGACGACATCACCCATGTCGAGGGCCGTATCGATCCCGTCGCCGACGCCGAGACGGTCGAGACCGAGCTGATGCTTGCCGACCTTGAAAGCCTCGAGCGCCGCATCACCCAGATCCGCAAGCGCGCCGCCGGCAAGGACAAGGAAGCCATGGCCGTCCTGCCGATGATGGAGGCCGCGCTCGAGCTGCTGCAGGCCGGCAAGCCGACCCGCGTCCTGCTCAACGGGATTTCGCCGGAGGATCTCCGTATCCTGCAGGGGCTGAACCTGCTCACCTCGCATCCCGTGCTCTATGTCTGCAACGTCGCCGAGGCGGACGCCGCCACCGGCAACGAGCACACCAGGGCGGTGGAGAAGATGGCAGCCGCGCAGGGCGCCGGCACGGTGGTGATCTCGGCGGCGATCGAGGCGGAAGTCGCTCAACTCTCCGACGAGGAGGAAATGGAATTCCTTGCCTCGATCGGCCTCGACGAGCCGGGCCTCAACAAGGTGATCCGCGCCGGCTACGAGCTCTTGCATCTGATCACCTATTTCACCGTCGGGCCGAAGGAAACGCGCGCCTGGACGATCCACAAGGGCGATAAGGCGCCGCAGGCCGCCGGCGTCATTCACACCGACTTCGAACGCGGCTTCATCCGCGCCCAGACCATCGCCTACAATGACTTCGTCACGCTGGGCGGCGAAGTGGCGGCCAAGGAAGCCGGCAAGGCACGCGACGAAGGCAAGGAATATGTCGTCCAGGACGGCGACATCATGCTGTTCAAGTTCAACACGTAATAGCGACGACAAAGCCTTGATATGAAAAAATTCCTAAAGTAAACTTGTTAGGGTGTTTGCGATCTTAATGAGGCCTCAAAGCCGTCGAAGAGAAGAGCGAAAATGGCCGAAACATCAATCGAATGGACTGACGCGACGTGGAATCCGGTTGCCGGATGCACAATCCTCACGGCAGGGTGCACTAACTGCTACGCGATGCGTATGGCCGCCCGCCTTGAAGCGATGGGTGTTGAGAAATACGCAGGGCTGACGCGGAAAAGTGGCAGCCGTGCAAAGTGGACCGGCAAGATAAGGCTTGATGCGACAGCGCTCGAAATTCCTGCTTCGTGGAAGAAGCCTCGCCGCGTTTTCGTGAATTCGATGTCGGACCTTTTCCATCCAGATGTGCCAAAAGACTTCATTCGCAAGGTTTGGCGCGTCATGGAAATCACCCCGCGCCACACGTATCAGATCCTGACAAAGCGGCCAGATAGGATGGCTGAAATCCTGTCGGCAGATAGTTTCAAAGTACTGCCAAACGTCTGGCTCGGAACGAGCGTAGAAGACGGTCGTGTGCTTTACAGATTGGATGAACTTCGATCTGTCCCGGCGGCCATCAGATTTGTGTCTTATGAGCCGTTAATAGGCTCCGTAGCGGGCGGAAGCCTGGCAGGTATTCATTGGGCGATTGTCGGCGGAGAGAGTGGTCCGAACGCCCGCCCAATGGACCCAATTTGGATCGATGAGATTTTTGATCAATGTACTGATGCTGATGCAGCCTTCTTTTTCAAACAATGGGGCGGGAAGAACAAGAAAGCGACGGGACGGACCTATCGGGAGCGCTTGTGGGATGACCTACCAGAATTGAGAATGTGAGAAGCCATCTTCGTCGCCAACTTCACAGCTGCCGAGCTAGTGTTCGAGACCGCAAAGAACAGCGACGCAAGCGGCGCACCGTTTTTATGATGAAGCCGAACCGGATCAAGGACCGTACCTTTGAAAGCGGTTTCGAGGCGTTCCTTCACATAAGCCTCAATTGCGTTGACATCAGCTCGGCGCACTGCCTGCCCTTGCGTTTCGAAAATGTCCTCAGGTGCAGTTTGATGATTATACCAACGGGAACGCCAATCGGTTGCACCCAGGACCCTATCTAGACTTGCTTGTTTGCTAAGGTCGAGTTTTGCCGGATCATGCGGAGCATTCCTATAGAGACCGGACAGCGGGAAGAAATACCAACAATCTAGTGCCTCGGTCTTGGCAATTGCTTCCACCGTCTGCCAAGACACCTCCATGCCATATGGATCTAGAAAGATAACACCACGTATTCCACGGCCAACAATTTCAGAGCCCCGCCAAGGGGTATTCGTGCACAAACGCTGCACGAGCTTGTTAGCGTCACCATTTCGGACGATGATTTTGCGATCTGGATACTCATCAACCAGAGTTTGAAGTTCCGAAAACCGGGACGTGTCTTGCTCAATTAGGACAATTGAATGCATTGGCGGCTCGATCTCGATCGCGATCCGCGCCGATCCTGGCGTCGTTATTTCCTCTGGCTCTGCAAAATCGGGTCCGAACAGCGGCAAGCCGGGATGTACTTCGGTGCGAGTACCAGAGCCGGCAAACGCGTCAATGTAGATGCAAGCGAACTGCTGATTTTGAAGCGCAATCGAAAACGCCTGCAAATACTCTTTCAGACACCTAAGTTTTCTCGACGTATCAGGTCCACCAAAGACGTGTTTTGCCAATTCGAAACATCCCCATCCAGAACATTATCCAATCTGGAAAATGGATAGATGTCCAGACGCTCTAACATACATGAGAGGAAATAACGTCAAGCCTGTAAATCGCTCTTTCACCTCTATGCAAACTGCCCGGGAAGGTGCGATAGGGTGTTGACGAGCTCGGCACAGCCAGCTTTCCGCCTGCCTTGACCTTGTCACATCACGGGTTTAATCGGCTGCAGCACGCGGTCGGAGCCCTCATCCAAAGTGCCCGCTAGGGCAATCCGAATAATGCGTCCGTCTTGAACACACCTTTGACCCAGCAAGGGAGACCCGGCGATGATAAAAACCTTCGTCGTGGACAATGATCGGCTGCGCCTCACCGAGGACCTCGCGGCGGACGGCGACAGGGTCGTGTGGGCCGACCTCTTCAATCCGACCAAGGAAGAAGAGGCGCGCATCGAGAGCTGGCTGGGCATCGCCATCCCGACCCGCGAGGAGATGGAGGAGATCGAGATTTCGAGCCGCCTCTATATCGAGGACGGCGGCTACTTCATGACCGCCGTGCTGCCGGCGCAGACCGAAGCCGACGACCCGCTGATGTCGCCCGTGACCTTCGCGCTTGCCGGCAACCGGCTGATCACCATCCGCTACCACGAACCCAAGGCCTTCAAGACCTTCCCGCTGCGCGCCGAAAAGGTGGCGACCGGCTGCACCAGCGGCGACACTATCCTGATCGGTCTCTTGGAAGCGATCGTCGATCGCCTGGCGGATATCCTCGAGCGCGCCGGCCGCGACGTTGAAGTGATCTCGCGCGATATCTTCGAGGCGCGCTCGACCAAGGCCTCCAAGCGCAACCGCGATTTCCAGGAACTTCTGAAAGGCATCGGCCGCAAGGAGGACATTGCTTCCTCGGTCCGCGACAGCCTGATCTCGCTGCAGCGCCTGGCCGGTTTTCTCGCCCATGTCGCGGCACAGACCAAGATGAGCAAGGATGTGCGCGCCCGTATCAAGACGCTGTCGCGCGACGTGCTGTCGCTCGCCGACCACGCCACCTTCCTGTCGCAGAAGATCTCCTTCCTGCTCGATGCCACGCTCGGCATGATCTCGATCGAGCAGAACGCCATCATCAAGATCTTCTCGGTCGCCGCCGTCATCTTCCTGCCGCCGACGCTGGTCGCCTCGATCTACGGCATGAATTTCGACATCATCCCCGAGCTGAAATGGGAGTTCGGCTATCCTTTCGCCATCGGCCTAATGGTGGCCTCGGCCATCCTGCCTTTCTGGTATTTCCGCCGCCGCGGCTGGCTCTGATCGCGCCGCCCACTGGCTGGCTTACCAGAAAGGGCTTGACCAAATCGTCCTAGGCCTGCATCCGGGTTGCCCGATCTTGCAGCATGATCCCGAAAAGTGGGAACCGGTTTTCGGAGAAGATCATGCGCCAACAAAAAAGTTAGATCGTGGTGGCGCTTCGACGAAACGCCACCACGATCTAAGGATTTAACCGGATTGCCGACATGACCGGAAAGACCTGGGCCTATGAGGATTTCGTCGAGGGCGCCTCGCTCGACCTCGGCAGCAAGGACGTAAGTGCTGCCGAAATCATCGAATTCGCCGGCGAGTTCGACCCGCAGCCGATGCATCTCGACGAGGAAGCCGGCAAGGCAAGCATCCTCGGCGGACTTTCGGCTTCGGGCTGGCACACCTGCGCGATGTTCATGCGCATGCTGTGCGACGCCTTCCTGCTCGACTCGACCTCTCAAGGGTCGCCCGGCATCGAGCATGTGAAATGGAAGAAGCCGGTGCTGGCCGGCGACCGTCTCACCGGCAAGCTCACAATACTTTCCAAGCGTCAGTCGAAATCCAGGCCGCAGCTTGGCCTCGTCGCGATGCGCAGCGAGCTTTTCAATCAGCGCGGCGAATCTGTCTTCGAGCTCGAGAACACCGGCATGTTCCTGACCCGCGAGGCCATCGCATGACGCTCGACGAATACTTCCTGATAGGCGAAACCGTCACGCTTGGCTCGCACACATTCGAGCCGGACGAGATCAAGGCCTTCGCCAAAAAATACGACCCGCAGGTCTTCCATGTCGACGAGGAGGCGGCGAAGAAGAGCGTGCTCGGCGGGCTCTGCGCCTCCGGCTGGCACACCGCCGCCACCTGGATGAAATACAATCTCGAAAAGCGCATGGAGACCGAGGGCGTGCGCTGGACCGGGCCCGGCCCGCAGCCTGAATTCGGCCCCTCGCCCGGCTTCCGCAACCTCAAATGGCTGAAGCCGGTCTATGCCGGCGAGACGGTGACCTTCACGCGCACCGCGCAGGCGCACCGCCCGCTCGCCGGACGTCCCGGCTGGAACCTGCTCACGCTGCGCTCGGAAGGTTTTGACTCCACCGGCGACAAGGTCATCGAATTCGACAGCGCCGTGCTGGTGAAGGTGGGATGAGAGCCCTTCCCTTCTCCCCTTGTGGGAGAAGGTGGATCGGCGCGCAGCGCCGAGACGGATGAGGGGTGTTCCAGCGGAGTGAGACGCTGGCCTTCCCTGGAGCACCCCTCATCCGTCGCCTTCGGCGACACCTTCTCCCGCAAGGGGAGAAGGGGAAACCGCTCAATGCCCCTCATACCCGATCAGCGTCCGCACCGGCACACCCAGCGCTTCCAGCTTCTGACGCCCGCCGAGATCCGGCAGGTCGATGACGAAGCAGGCCGCGACGATGTCGGCGCCGATCTGCCTGAGCAGCTTCACCGCCGCTTCCGCCGTGCCGCCCGTGGCGATCAGGTCGTCGACCAGGATCACCTTCTCGCCCGGCGCGACGCCGTCCTTGTGCATCTCCATCTCGTCCAGCCCGTATTCGAGGCTGTAGGCCACACGCACGGTCTCATAAGGCAGCTTGCCTTTCTTGCGGATCGGCACGAAGCCGGCCGAAAGCTGGTGCGCCACGGCGCCGCCGAGGATGAAGCCGCGCGCCTCGATGCCGGCGATCTTGTCGATCTTCAGCCCGGCATAGGGATGCACCAGCTCGTCGATGGCGCGGCGGAAGGCGCGCGCGTCGCCAAGCAGCGTGGTGATATCGCGAAACAGGATGCCGGGCTTGGGGTAATCCGGAATGGTGCGGATGGCCGCAAGCAGCGTGTCTTCGAGCGAGGATTTCATCGAGGCTTTCCGCGTGTCCGGCTGTCGGATTTGACGGCGTCGGCCATTGCTGCCCGACGCGACCGACAAGGGCTACCGCGATGTCGCGCCAGAGACAAGCACATCCGGCAAAGGATCGGCGCTGAACGGCCTTCGCCATAAGGAAAGGGCGCCCGCGAAGGCGCCCTTCGAAAAGTACGCGATACCCCGCAGTTACATGCCGAGATCCGAGCGCAGCTCGGAGCGCGCCACTTCGAACTCGGCCTTGAAATCGGGACGGTTGAGCAGGACCGCGGCGATCACGCTGCCGGAAATCTTGCCCATCTCGATATCGGACGGATAGTGGATGCCGCCGACCACGCGGTTATGGGCATATTCGGCCGCGCGCGCCATGATCTCGGCGCGCTTTTCCGGAACCATGTCGGCGAGGATGATGCCCATCATGGTGCCGACCGTCGCATGGCCCGACGGCCAGGAACCGGAATTCGACAGCTTCACAACCGGCTTGACCAGATCGCTAAGCTGATGCGGACGCGGACGTTTCCAGACGTCCTTGGCCGGATCGACGACGGCGCCCTCGGTCGCCACGACGCGATCGAAGAAGGCGCTGAACTTCGGCAGCGTTTCCTTGTTGAACTTCGGCCCCATGACGTCGGCGAAGCGCCAGACATTCTCTTCGGCATCGGCGATGGCGCGCTTTTCCATCTCCGGCGTGCGCGTCACCTGCAGCGTCAGCACCTCGCCGAGCTCGGCTTTGGTTTCCACCGAATCATTGGCCGGCGGCGGCGGCAGGATCATCGTCAGGTCGATGTCCTTGTTGGTGACGAAGGGCTGGGCGTCTTCGGCATGGGCGGCGTATCCGGTGATGAGCAGCAGGAAACCAGCCGCGAGCGATGCGTATCTTTTCATGGGGTGCGATCCTTTGATGAGGGCAAATCAGGATCGCCGCGCGCGATGACGGCCATGTGACATGGGTCCCGGATTGCGCGCGCCGGAATGCAAAAAGGGCGCCTTGCGGCGCCCTCCGGATTTCTTGCGGTCGATGGCGCCTCAGTGCGCCACGTCGGCCCACACCCTACGCTTGGTCATGTAAACCAGCGCGCCGAATATCAGCAGGAAGAACAGCACGCGGAAACCGGTCTTCTTGCGGTCTTCCATATGCGGCTCGGCGGCCCATGCCAGGAAGCTCGCCACGTCGCGGGAATACTGGTCGACGGTCTGCGGCGCGCCGTCGTCATAGGTCACCTGGCCGTCAGAGAGCGGCTTCGGCATCTTCAGCGACACGCCCGACATGAAGTACGGGTTGTAGTGCGTGCCTTCCGGGATGACCATGCCGGCGGGCGGTGTCTGGTCGTAGCCGGTCAGCAGCGAATGGATGTAGTCGGGGCCGCCGGCATCATACTGGGTGAAGATGTCGAAGACGAACTGGGGGAAACCGCGTTCGACGCCACGCGCCTTGGCCAGCAACGACATGTCCGGCGGAGCGGCGCCGCCATTGGCGGAAGCCGCGGCCTCTACGTTCGCGAACGGCGCCGGGAAATGGTCCGACGGCTTGCCGGGACGATCGAACATGTCGCCGGCATCGTTGGGGCCGTCATGGATCGTGTAGCTCGCCGCCAGCGATTTGATCTGGGCCTCGGAATAGCCGAGGTCCGACAGCGTGCGGAACGCCACCAGGTTCATCGAATGGCAGGCCGAGCAGACTTCCTTGTAGACCTTCAGGCCGCGCTGCAGCTGGCCCTTGTCATAGGTGCCGAACGGGCCGGTGAAGCTCCAGCTCATTTCCTTCGGTTCGTTGATCGGGAAATGCGTCGGTGCGGCGGCGTTGTGCGCTTCTTCGGCGGCCATTGCCGCGGTGCCGGCGGCCACAAGGCCGATCAGCGCCAGCGAGATGAGAATCTTCTTCATGCCAAATCCCCTTAGATTCTCTACCGCTCAGCCCTTGGTCTGTGGTGCCGCCGCGGCGCCGGCCGGATGTCCGCTGCCACCCTTGTTCTTTTCCAGCACCGCCTCGGTGATCGAGTTCGGCAGCCGCCTAGGCGTTTCGATCAGGCCGAGCACCGGCATGACGATCAGGAAGAAGGTGAAGTAGAACAGCGTCGCCATCTGCGCCATGAACACGTAGCTGCCTTCCGCCGGCTGCGAGCCCAGCCAGCCAAGCAGGATGGCGTCGGCCACGAACAGCCAGAAGAACAGCTTGTACCATGGGCGGTAGACCGCCGAGCGTACCTTGGAGGTGTCGAGCCACGGCACCAGGAACAGCATGGCGATGGCGCCGAACATGCACAGCACGCCGCCGAGCTTGGAGTTGATCGGGCCGATGTTGAAGGTGATGGCGCGCAGGATCGCGTAGAACGGCAGGAAGTACCATTCCGGAACGATGTGGGCCGGGGTCTTCAGCGGATTGGCGACGATATAGTTGTCGGCATGGCCGAGATAGTTCGGCAGGTAGAAGACGAAATAGGCGAACACGAACAGGAACACGATCATGCCGAACGCGTCCTTGATGGTCGCATAGGGCGTGAAGGCGACGGTGTCGGTCTTCGACTTGACCTCGATGCCGGTCGGGTTCGACTGGCCGACGACATGCAGCGCCCAGATGTGCAGCACGACGACACCGGCGATCATGAACGGCAGCAGGTAGTGCAGCGCGAAGAAGCGGTTCAGCGTCGGATCGTCGACGGCGAAGCCGCCGAGCAGCAGCTGCTGGATCCAGTTGCCGACCAGCGGGATAGCGCTGAAGAAGCCGGTGATGACGGTGGCGCCCCAGAAGCTCATCTGGCCCCAGGGCAGCACATAGCCCATGAAGCCCGTGGCCATCATCAGGAGATAGATGATGCAGCCGAGGATCCACAGCAGCTCGCGCGGCGCCTTGTAGGAGCCGTAGAACAGGCCGCGGAAGATGTGGATATAGACGGCGACGAAGAAGAACGAAGCGCCGTTGGCGTGCAGGTAGCGCAACAGCCAGCCGGAGTTGACGTCGCGCATGATCTTCTCGACCGAATCGAAGGCGAGATTGGTATCGGACGTGTAGTGCATCGCCAGCACGATGCCGGTCAGGATCTGCGAGACCAGCATGATCGACAGGATGCCGCCGAACGTCCACATGTAGTTGAGGTTGCGCGGCACCGGATAGGCGACGAAGCTGTCATAGATCAGCCGCGGCAGCGGCATGCGGGCGTCGAACCAGCGCTCGATACCGGTCTTGGGCGTATAGGTCGAGTGTCCCTCGCTCATCGAAATATCCCCTGCCTCAACCGATAAGGATCTTGGTATCGGAAATGAACTTGAATACCGGGATCGCCATGTTCTCCGGCGCCGGGCCTTTGCGGATGCGGCCGGCGGTGTCGTATTGCGAACCGTGGCAAGGGCAGAACCAGCCGCCGAAATCGCCTTCCTGGCCGAGCGGGATGCAGCCGAGATGGGTGCAGACCTGCACCATCACCATCCAGGCTTCCTTGCCGGGCGTGGTGCGGTTGGCGTCGGTCGCCGGCGCATCGGAGGGCAGGTTGGCGTTGCGCGCGATCGGATCCTTCAGATCGGCGAGATTGACGGCTTCGCCGTCCTTCATTTCCTTTTCGGTGCGGTTGCGCACCACGACCGGCTTGCCGCGCCACTTGACGATCAGCGAAGAACCGGGCTGCAGCGAGGCGACGTCGACCTCGACCGAGGCCAGCGCCAGCGTCGAGGCGTCGGGACGCATCTGGTCGATGAACGGCCACGCGACGGCTCCGGCGCCGACAACGGCGGCCATGCCGGTGGCTACATAGAGAAAATCGCGACGGTTGGGATCGTGGATGTCGGTTGCGCTCACGGGTGCCTGATCCTTTCGCCTCTTCCTAACCGGAGGCCGAGCCTTGTCCCCGCTCAATCGCACCTGCCCGACAGCGCATGGCGAACAGGCTAGCGAATTCCTCCGGCATTTGGATTTTCGGTTTATGCGTGCGGCCCGTTTTTGTCCAGCGGGGTGAAGGCACAAGGGCAGATTGTCGCGGGGATGCGCGGCGGCGGTCGTCGGCATGTCCTCGCCGGGGCGGCTGACAAGGTGAAACGGCGCGGAATCCGCGGGAAATCGGGGCCGCGTTCGCCTCGACATCGACTCCTGGCCCGGTCTATTCTGCCGCCATGGCGCATGTCATTGAACGCGATAGCTGGGCCGAGGCCGCCGACCACTGGAAAGGCGAGCTGCAATGCGGCCAGTTCGGCGCCAATTCCTGCCTGATCTTCAACTATCAGCCGACGGTCGGCGCCGGCCCGCGCCTGCACAAGCACCCCTATGCCGAGATCTTCGTCATCCGCGCCGGCACCGGCCTGTTCACGATCGGCGACCGGGAAATCACGGCCACCGCCGGCCAGATACTGATCGTGCCGCCCGACACGCCGCACAAATTCACCAATCTCGGCCCCGGTCCGCTCGAAAGCACCGACATCCATGAGAACGGCCACTTCATCACCGAGTGGCTGGAGTAGACGATCATAGAGAGCGCTAGCTGGCTCCGAGCCTGACAAGAACGGCGCGCGGGATGTCGTATTCGCGAATGACCGCATCGTGCTTGCGCAGGCCGCAAAGCTCGCGCTGGATGAAATAGGCGTGCACGGCCGCAGCCGCCTCCTTCAGCAGCCGGTTGCGATGCTCGCCCTCGCCGCCCTTACGCAACTTCGCCAGCGTCTCCTCGACGCGCTGGCCGGCGCGTCCGAGCGCTGCCGCCTTTTCAGCCAGGATTTCGTGACCGAGCAGGTCGAGGGCGCTTTCCTGCGCACCTGAGCGTCCGAAATTGGTGGGCATTCTGAACGACATAGCCTTGTTCTACTCCGCTGGCCGCGTCTCTTCCAGCGCGCTTTCCTCGTTGAACAGGAAGCCGCCCGACTGCCTTTTCCATAGCCGGGCGTAAAGTCCGTCGAGCGCGACCAGCTCGTCATGCGTGCCCTGTTCGACGATGCGCCCGCCGTCGAGCACCACCAGCCGGTCGAGCGCCGCGATCGTCGACAGCCGGTGCGCGATGGCGATCACGGTCTTGTTTTCCATCAGCCTGGTCAGGTTTTCCTGGATCGCCGCCTCGATGTCCGAATCGAGCGCCGACGTCGCTTCGTCGAGGATCAGGATCGGCGCATCCTTGAGGAAGACGCGCGCGATAGCGACGCGCTGGCGCTGGCCGCCGGAGAGTTTCACGCCGCGCTCGCCGACATAGGCCTCGTAGCCGGCGCGGCCGCGGTTGTCGCGCAGCCCGAGGATGAAGTCGTGCGCCTCGGCTTTCCTGGCCGCGGCGATCACTTGCGCATCGGTCGCGTCCGGCATGCCGAGCTTGATGTTGTCGCGCAGCGAGCGGTGGAACAGCGCCGTATCCTGGCTGACGACGCCGATATTGCCGCGCAGCGAATTCTGCGTCACCCTGGCGACGTCCTGGCCGTCGATCAGGATCTGGCCGCCTTCCAGGTCGTAAAGGCGCAGGATCAGATTAGCCAAGGTCGTCTTGCCGGCGCCGGACGGGCCGACCAGGCCGACCTTCTCGCCCCGACGCACGACGAGGTCGATGCCGTCGAGCACACCCCCGCCCTTGCCGTAATGGAAGGTGACGTTGCTGACGTCGATGCGGCCGCCGGTGACGGCGAGTTCCCTGGCGTCCGGCGCGTCTGTCAGGCCGAGCGGCTGCGAGATCAGCGCCTTGGAATTCTCCAGCACGCCGAGGTTCCTCAAAATGCCGTTCAGCTGCATCATCAGCCGCCCGAGCAGCATGTTGAGCCTCAACACCAGCGACAGGGTGAAAGCGACGGCGCCGACAGTAATCGAGCCTTCGACCCACAGATAGATGGCGAAGGCGGCGATCGCGGTGATCATGACGCCGGAGAGCATGGTGAGCGCCATGCGCACGCCGGTCAGCCGGCGCGTGAAGGGCCGCAGCGCGTCGAGATAGATGTCGAAGCCGCTGCGGATATAGCGGTCGTCGCCATCGGCCGAAAACAACTTCAGCGTCTGCACGTTCGAGTAGGAATCGACTATGCGGCCGGTGATCATCGAGCCCGCCTCGGCGGTCGCCTCGGCATGCTTGCGGATCGCCGGCAGATAGAGTTTCGCCAGCCAGCCGAAGGCGGCGATCCACACCACCACCAGCACCGCCAGCCGCAGATCCAGCCCCGCGACCAGCGCCAGCGTGGTGACGGTATAGACGATCATGAACCAGACCACCTCGATGAAGCTTTCCATCAGGTCGCCCGTCGCCTGCCCCGCCTGCCAGACTTTCGTCGCGATGCGGCCGGCGAAATCGTTCTGGAAAAAGGCGTAGGATTGGCGCGAGACGTGCCGGTGCCCCTGCCAGCGCACCAGATTGTAGAAGCCGGGCGTGATCGTCTGTTCGTCGACCAGCGCGGCCAATCCGACGACTGCCGTGCGGATGATGAGCACCACCGCGCCCATGAACAAAAGCTCTGGTCCGGCCGCGGCCCAGAGCGCGTGCCAGCTGCGCTCGCCGGGCAACTGGTCCAGGATATCGACCAGCCTGCCGACGAAATAGAACAGACCGGCCTCGACCAGCGGCGCGATGCCGCCGATGATCAGCATGGCGAAGAAGGCGAGCTTCGCTTGCCCGACATAGTGCCAGAGGAACCCGCCGACGCTGGCGGGCGGCCGCAGATTCGCCGGCTCGCGGAACGGGTAGACCCAGTGCTCGAACCAGCGATAGATGGCTTGCATCATTCCGCGGCTTCACCTTTCGTCGACAGGTCGTCGCCGGCCGGCCTTTCCTCGAGCAGGAAGCCGCCCGACTGGCGGCGCCAGAGCTGGGCATAGAGTCCGCCCTTGGCGATCAGCGCCTCATGCGAGCCTTCCTCGATGATGCGCCCCTTGTCCATGACGACGAGCCGGTCCATCGCCGCGATGGTCGACAGCCGGTGGGCGATGGCGATGACCGTCTTGCCTTGCATCAGCTTGTAGAGGTTCTCCTGGATCGCCGCTTCCACCTCCGAATCGAGCGCGGACGTCGCCTCGTCGAGAATGAGGATCGGCGCGTCCTTCAGCATGACGCGGGCAATGGCGATGCGTTGCCGCTGGCCGCCGGACAGCTTCACGCCACGCTCGCCGACGAGCGCCTCATAGCCGCTCTGTCCATGCGGGTCGGTCAGCCCCGCGATCACGTCGTCGATCTGCGCGGCTTTGGCGGCCCTGACCATCGCCTCGTCGCTGGCGGACTGACGTCCATATTTGAGGTTCTCGCGCACGGACCGGTGCAAGAGCGACGTATCCTGGTTGACGAAGCCGATCGCGGCGCGAACGCTCTCCTGCGAAACGTTGCGGATATCCTGCCCGTCGATCAGCACCCTGCCGTCCTGGACGTCGAACAGCCGCAGCACGAGATTGACCAGCGTCGACTTGCCCGCGCCGGAACGCCCGATCAGGCCGACCCGCTCGCCCGGCGCATGGTCGAACTCGATTCCTCCGGCGGTCACAACGAGGGCCGGTGCGTCAGGCTCGTCCTGCATGACGATCGGACGCGCGATCGTCGTCATCGAGTTGCTGGCGACGCCGATCTGCCGGAAGACGTTGGCGCCGACATCGAGGATCCTGCCGGAGATGTTGGCGATCTGCAGCGCGAACGGCATCGCCGTCGCCACCGCGGCGGTGGTCATCGCGCCGGCATTCCAGCCGGCGAGCGCCAGCCAGCTTATGGCGATGAGCAGCGCTGCGTTGAGCACGAACAAGGCCGACCACATCAGCGTGAAAACGCGCATCAGCTGGTAGAACGTGTCGGCGTGCTCGACCACGGCTTGCGAGACATATTTGTCTTCATGCTCGCCGGTCGAGAATGTCTTCAGCGTCAGGATGTTGGTGTAGCTGTCGACCATGCGGCCGCTCACCTGCGACCACCGCTCCGACAGCTGGGACGAGCGCTGCGTGATCCTGGGCATCGCGGACCAGAAGATCAGGCAATAGAACACCAGCCAGATCGCCACGACAGCCAGGAGGAGCGGATCGAGCCGCGCCAGCACCACGACGGCGACCGCAACGAAGACCAGCGCGTACCAGACGGCGTCGACGGTGAGATTGACGCTCATCTCCACCGAATCGCCGCTTTGCATGACCTTGGTTCCGATGCGGCCGGCAAAGTCGTTCTGGAAGAACGACCAGTCCTGGCGCACGACATGCCAGTGGCTCTGCCAGCGGATGAGGTCGATGAGATTGGGCGCGATGGCATGGTTGCGGATCAACGCATCGACGACCATCGA
Source organism: Mesorhizobium sp. GbtcB19 (assembly GCF_019091085.1). Taxonomy (GTDB): domain Bacteria; phylum Pseudomonadota; class Alphaproteobacteria; order Rhizobiales; family Rhizobiaceae; genus Mesorhizobium. The sequence goes on from NZ_JAGXJY010000010.1 coordinate 179,909, forward strand.
CAGCGGGCGCAAAAGCACCACGAACGCCATCAAGGCAAGCAGCGGCCCATGCGCTGCGAAGAAGTCGCCGGGCTTGGCGTCGGCGAGCGCGCCAACGATCAGGCCGACGAAAATCGGCAGCATCGCGTCGGAAATGGCGGCGACGGCAACGATGACCATGCGCAACCGATAGGCGGCGCGAAACTGGCTTATGAAATACCAGTAGAACCGCCAAAGCCCCATTGGCGGCTGCCTGTCGTCGGCGAGCGCCACCGGCGAATAACGGCTTTCGAACCAGGTGAAGATGCGGTCGAACATTTTTCTCTCATATGCGCCGGAAACCCGCCCGCACCCCGGTCCGGGAACTGGCCGGCCTCCGACCATGCCGTGGTTACGCCCGGGATCGATTCCCGGCAATCGTCGTAACCACGCTACCAATCGCGATCGCGTTACTCCGCCGCCATCCCCGTTTCGGGCGCCTTGGCATCGGACTCGGCCGGACCGTCATCGAGCAGGAAGCCGCCGGACTGGCGCTGCCAGAGCTGGGCATAGAGCCCGCCTTTGGCGACCAGCTCTTCATGCGAGCCCTCCTCGATGATGCGGCCCTTGTCCATGACGACGAGCCGGTCCATCGCCGCGATCGTCGACAGGCGATGCGCGATGGCGATGACGGTCTTGCCCTGCATCAGCTTGTAGAGGTTTTCCTGGATCGCCGCCTCGGCTTCCGAATCGAGCGCCGAGGTCGCCTCGTCGAGGATCAGGATCGGCGCGTCCTTCAGCATGACGCGGGCGATGGCGATGCGCTGCCGCTGGCCGCCGGACAATTTGACGCCGCGGTCGCCGACATAGGCATCGAAATTCTTGCGGCCTTCTGAATCGGAAAGCTCGGAGATGAAGTCGAGCGCTTCGGCGCGCTTCGCCGCCTCGACCAGCATCTCGTCGGTCGCGTCAGGCCGGCCGTAGAGGATGTTCTCCTTCACCGACCGGTGCAGCAGCGAGGTGTCCTGCGTCACCATGCCGATCCGCGCGCGCAGCGAATCCTGCGTCACCGCCGCGATCTCCTGGCCGTCGACGAGGATCCTGCCGCTTTCCAGGTCGTAGAAGCGCAGCAAAAGGTTGACCAGCGTCGACTTGCCGGCGCCGGAGCGGCCGACAATGCCGACTTTCTCGCCGGGTTTTATGGTCAGCGACAGATTCTCGATGACGCCCTTCTGCCTGCCGTAATGGAAGCGGATGTCCTCGAAGCGTATCTCGCCGCTGGTGACGGCAATATCCTTGGCGCCCGGCCGGTCCTCGACCAGGCGCGGCAGCGAGATCGACTGGATGCCGTCCTGCACCGTGCCGATGTTTTCGAACAGCCCGGACATTTCCCACATGATCCACTGCGACATGCCCCACATGCGCAGCACCAGGCCGATGACCACGGCGACGGCGCCGATCGTCACCGCATCGCCGAGCCACAGCCACAAAGACAGCGCGGTGACCGAGGACAACAGCAGCGCGTTCAGGATGTAGAGCAGGCCGTAGAGCACCGTCACCAGCCGCATCGAGCGGTAGACCGTCTCGAGGAAGCCGGCCATGCCTTCCCTGGCGAAGGACGCCTCGCGGCGGGCGTGCGAAAACAGCTTCACCGTCTGGATGTTGGAATAACTGTCGACGACACGACCGGTCATCATCGAACGCGCATTGGCCTGCTCTTCGCCGACCTTGCCGAGCCGCGGAATGAAATAACACAGCAGAGCGATGTAGCCGACCAGCCACACGCCGAGGGGGGCGGCCAGGCGCAAGTCCGCCGAGCCGACGATGAACAGCATGCCGAGGAAATAGACGATGATGTAGTTGAGGACGTCTATGACCTTCATGACGCAGTCGCGCACGGCGAGTGCCGTCTGCATCAGCTTGGTGGCGATGCGGCCGGCGAACTCGTCCTGGTAGAAAGCCATCGACTGTTTCAGCAGGTAGCGATGCACCTGCCAGCGGATGCGCATCGGATAATTGCCCATCGTCGTCTGCTGATTGACCAGCGAACGCAGCCAGACCGTGCCGGGCAGCGCAAACAGCACGATGAAGGCCATGCCGGCCAGTTTCCAGCTCTCCGTCTGCAGGAAGGTTTCCCGGTTCTGCGCCGACAGCCAGTCGACGATGCGGCCCATGAAACCGAACATCCACACTTCGGCGACGGCGATCGCCGCCACCAGGACAGCGTCGATGGCGATGTAAGGCCAGGCGCCGCGCGTGTAATGAACGCAGAACGCGATCAGCGTCTTCGGCGGCTCGACCGGCTCCTCGGCGGGAAACGGATCGAGCCTCTTTTCAAACCAGCGGAACATTCCAGGCACTCACAAATGCTATGCGCGCTCACGCGGCGCGGGATTGACGGGCAAGGCTTTGCGGCCGCGCGGCGCGACGGGCCGGCGATACGGAATCACCCGTATCGTCGGCCCTGCTTCGCGCAATATAGGGTGTCGCGGGCTTTTCGCCGACGGGCTCGCTCGACGATGCTGACGGCAGGCTTGATCCGGCCCGGTTCTTGGCCCCGGGCCGGATCAAGCGGATGATCCGGCGCACCAGCGTCGGCCGGCTGTGGTCGGGCACCGCACGCGAGAAATCGACATCCGGCAGCATGCCGCGATGCGGCCTGCGGCGCTCCTCGGCATGCACCGCCGACGAATAGGTCTCGCCGATCAGCAGTGCCCAGGTCGCCGCCTTGCGCTCGTGCAGGCTTCTTGAACCGGGTATTTTGTAGGGATCGAACATCGGTCCGTCCTCCATATGCAAATGCGTGAAAAAGGATGATGCGACCTCGGCCACCGGCATTCGGCCGGAGGCGCGGATCGAATCGGGCGGGACACGACGGCAAGCGTCGGTCCCGGCACGTTCAGCTGGGGCATGGCGCCCCTTTGGCAGTTTGAAAAACATCGCAAGATTCCTTCGAAGGCCGAAAACTGGGTTCGGCGGGAATCGGTGCGATGAGGACTTAAAGTGTCAGAAGAATCGTCGTACCGAAACCGCCGTCGGGCATACGAGTGCCCAGGAGAGGCGCTGGATGTGCATGGTCATCATGTGGTCCCCTCCATTCGGTTCGGGTTGACGATGATGGGCATATACTCGACTTCGCAGAAAATGGCCACCCGCCAGTCCAGAAATCGCCGAAAGCCGGAGACGCCTGTGGCCGATCTGCCACTTATTAGCAGGACGTGGAAATGAACGATCGTCTCCGCATCGCGCTCTACCAACCGGATATCGCCGGCAACACCGGGACAATCCTGCGCTTCGTCGCCTGCCTCGACCTCGCTGTCGACATCGTCGAGCCGGCCGGCTTTCCGCTCTCCGACCGGGCGTTGAAACGGGCCGGCATGGATTATCTCGAAATGGCGGCGCTCTCGCGCCATGCCGACTGGCACGCCTTCGAGGCGTGGCGCAAGGCGCATGCGCGCCGCCTGGTGCTGCTCACCACCAAGGCCACGACCGCCTATACCGACTTCGCTTTCGCCGCCGGCGACATTCTTCTGTTCGGCCGCGAATCCGCCGGCGTGACGCAAGAAGTCCACGAGGCGGCTCATGCGCGACTGACCATTCCGATGCGGCCGGGCGCGCGCAGCATCAATGTCGCGCTGTCGGTCGCCATGGTCGCGGGCGAAGCGCTCCGCCAGCTCGGCTAGAACCTCGCGCCCCGCGTCTTCGCCGCGCGCGGGCTCCACTCGCGGCGTCATTCTTACCCAGGCGCACATCGCCTTCTCCTGCAATTGCTCTATCAACGTTTCCTGGCTACAAGCTCAACTTAACTTGAGGTCAAGCAGGAATTTGAGAATGGCTCCGGTAAGGGAATTGACGGTCGGCCAGGTGGCGGTGCGCAGCGGCGTGGCGGTGTCGGCGCTGCATTTCTACGAGGCGCGCGGGCTGATCCGCAGCCACCGCACGTCGGGCAACCAGAGGCGCTACAGCCGCGACGTGCTGCGGCGCGTCGCGATCATCCGTGTCGCCCAGGAAGTCGGCATCCCGCTCGCCGGGATCGCCCGGGCGTTCCAGTCCCTGCCCGAAGAACGCACCCCGACGCGCGAGGACTGGAACCTGCTTTCAACGGCCTGGCGCGACGAGCTCGACCAGAAGATCGCACAGCTCAAGAAATTGCGTGACGGCCTGACCGACTGCATCGGCTGCGGCTGCATGTCGATCGACAAATGCCCGCTGCGGAACAAGGAAGACCGGCTGGCCAGGGAGGGAACGGGCGCGAGACGGCTGGTTCTTCCTTCTCCCCGTTCACGGGGAGAAGGTGCCCGAAGGGCGGATGAGGGGCAGCGCTGAGTTCGGCAATTGGTTTCGGCCCCGCTAAAGGACCGTTGTCTGGCTGAGCGACAATCTCAAAAAGCCGGCGCCGCCCCTCACCTGCCTGCCGGCATCCTCTCCCCGTAAACGGGGCGAGGAAATCCTAGTCCGCTGCCGGCAGCCGCCGCATGGTAAACTCGATCACGTCGCCCGGGCGCTCGAACCAGCTTTCGATCTCGGTCCAGTAGGCCTGCTTGGGGAAGCGCTCGAACCACTCCTTGGCCTTGAGGCGCGCGGCGGACCTCGGCAACACGAAGGTCTCGCGCAGGAATCCGTCGCGCGGCAGGTTTGCGCGCTCGGCCCGCGAGCGTTCCAGCCTCTTCTTCAAGCCATCCAGCGGCGGTCTCGCCGGGGTGCGCACGAAGGATCTCCTTTGCACCTTGGTCAGACAGGACTTGACCCTTGCCCTCAAGAGATTAGGGATCGCGCGCAGAAAAAACGAGTCATTTGTCAGGCAAGCGCGCCTGTGGCTGGAGACTGAATTGGAAAGACCTGACCTTCCCGTGGGGCTGCCGGCCGACATCGAGCAGAAGAAGATGAAGGCGCGCCTCTGGTTCGAGGCTTTGCGCGAGCGCATCTGCGCCACCTTCGAGCAGATCGAGCAGGAACTCGGCGGACCGCAATCCGCATGGTCGCCCGGCCATTTCGAGAAGACGCCCTGGGAGCGCGACGAAGGCCGCGGTGGCGGCGGCACCATGGCGATGATGCGCGGCCGCGTCTTCGAGAAGGTCGGCGTGCACACCTCGACCGTCCATGGCGAATTCTCGCCCGAGTTCAGGAAGCAGGTTCCCGGCGCCGAGGAGGACCCGCGCTTCTGGGCAAGCGGCATCTCGCTGATTGCCCACCCCTGGAACCCCAACGTGCCGGCCGTTCACATGAACACGCGCATGGTCGTCACCACGCGCCAGTGGTTCGGCGGCGGCGCCGATCTGACGCCGGTGCTCGACCGCCGCCGCACCCAGGACGACCCCGACACGATCGCCTTCCATCGCGCCATGCAATTCGCTTGCGAGAAGAACGCCGCGGTCGCCGACTATCCGAAATTCAAAGCCTGGTGCGACGAGTATTTCTTCCTGCCGCACCGCAATGAGCCGCGCGGCATCGGCGGCATCTTCTTCGACTGGTTGCATTCGGACGAGGACAGAGGCGGCTGGGACGCAGACCTCAATTTCGTCCAGGACGTCGGACGTTCTTTCCTCGTCGTCTATGCCCATCTGGTGCGAGGCAATTTCGACCAGAACTGGACCGATGAGGAGCGCGACGAGCAGCTCATCCGGCGCGGCCGCTACGTCGAATTCAATTTGCTTCACGATCGCGGCACCATCTTCGGCCTGAAGACCGGCGGCAATGTCGCCTCGATCCTGTCCAGCTTGCCGCCCGAGGTAAAATGGCCGTAACGATCGGGTGATCGCGGCGATAGCCGCATTGCCGTCCCATTCGCCGAATCTTGGCCGCCAATGTGGCAGGCCGGATTTCTTTTTCGTCTAATATCCTTTTGAAAAAATTGAGTTATTTAAGGTCGTCGGGTCGGGAAGCGCGGGCGGTTCGCCATCGCTGCGAGCCGTGACCCGACGCGACTTGACGGCCCTGATCGAGGGGGTGCCCCCCTATGGGCGCCCGCATTTCCAGGAGAGCATGCCATGCGCAAGCTTATCGTGACGGCGGCAGCCGCCGCCTTTCTCGCCTCCGGTGGCGCCGCGTTCGCGGCGGTCAAACACACCACCGGTACCGTGAAAAACTTCGACGGGACGGCCATGAGCCTTGTTCTGGACGATGGATCGACCTTCACCCTGTCCAAGGCCTTCAAGGATCCCGGCATCCAGGCCGGCGAAAAGGTCCGCGTGTCCTGGGATATGAGCGGCAAGAACAAAATTGCCGAGGCCGTCAAGATCATGAAGTAACGACCTTGCGCTGAAGGTCCAGTGCTCAGGCAGCAGGGAAAGGCGGGGCATCACGCTCCGCCTTTCCTTTCCAATCCGAGATCTAATCCGAGACAGGATGCAACCGAACCGTTCGACGCGTGTTATGGTAGTCCGGCAGAGCAACCGGAAGAGGCACGCCGCCGTTTCCCTCCCGGACTGCCAAGACAAAACATCAGGGGCGGCCGGCCGAGCGAACCACCCCGCGACAGGAAAGGAAAACCCTATGAAGGAATTTCAGTGCGGATCGCTGGTTCCCGGCTGTGAGTGGCACACGCGCGCCGAGGAGGAAGCGGAAGTCATGCGCCGCGCCGTCGAGCATATGCGCGAGACCCATGGCGAGACCGTCATCCGTGAGACGATGATCGAGGCGATCCGCTCGCGCATCCAGAAGGTCCGCGACGCCGCCTGAGCGGCCACATCACGGAATTCGAACCAAGCAGGCCGACAGGCAGGAGCCGAACGTCGCTTCCCGCACACGGCGCTCTCTCGGCAGGCGGTCCTTGGCATCGCCTGCCGAGGCATTTTTCCGCATAATTCAAGCAAATTCTTATATTCGTAGCGGCTTGGATAACCTCCCGGTAACGGTGCGCGTGCGACTCTGCGGCGTATGATCCGGCCAGAGGCGGCTGCCCGAGGAGCCCTTCGCCATCAAGGCGCTGTCCGGAATGGTGGGGCGAGGTGCTTCGCGCATGCGCGAGCGATCCAATATCCGAGACGGTCTCTGCAGGGCGGCGCTGCTGTTGTGCCTGCTTCTCTGCGCGTCCACCGCAGCTGCCCAGGAATGGACCACCTCGCTCGTCGACATCCATCAGGGCTCTCCGCTCAGCGACCGCGCCAGGGGCCTCGGCAATGGCGGCTACGAGCTGCAGAGCGGCAGTTGGGTGTCGTTCACGCGCTGGTATCATGCGACCTGGGTCGACACGCATATCGACTTTCTCACCCAGATCACGCCCGATACCGGCATTCTCTGGGGATTTGGCACCGGAGAGCAGGCCGAGAAATACCGCATCGAGCCCAGCCTCAAGCTTGGTTTTCTCACCCAGGTCCATCCGAATCCGAACAGCACCCTGTCGCTGTCGGTCACCTCGATCATCGGCGGCAATCTCACGGAAAAACCCTGCCAGGCCGACTATGGTGACCTGGGAACCTACAGCGTCAACTGCCGGCTCGCGGCAGGCGAGACGGCGCCTGAGGAAACGCTGAAGTATCTGGTCAACGCCAAGCCGGAGACCATGCATCTCTGGCTGAATTATCGTCTCACCTTCTGATCGCGGGAGCGGCAAATGAAATCATCTCGCCTCGAAATTCGCGATCGTCCGTCCTGGTTCCTGTCTGACTGGAGAATGAACATGTCGGTTAATTCCTTGAAGTTGGGCGTGGCTGCTGCCCTGGCCATGCTTTCGGCACCGATCGCATCGGCGCAGGAGGCTCTCAGCCCGGACGAGACGGCGGCGCTTTGCCATGGCGGCGGATCCATATGCGTGAGCGCAACGATCCCGGTGGCCCGGACGACGCAGACCGTGCAGAGCTGGATGAGCCCCGATGTCGGCGCCGCATGGGCCGCCGGCTACAAGGGCAAGGGCGTCACCATCACCATGGTCGACGACTTCAGCAGCACGTCGCGCTTCTCCGGCAATTTCGGCATCGGCGTCCAGACGCAGCGGCACGGTGAATGGACACGCGAGGAGGCAAGCATGATCGCCCCCGCGGCGACCATCCGCTCCAAGGATTTCTCGACCGGCACCTATGTCCCGCTGGCCGGCGGCCGCAACGTGCTCAACCTCAGCTATGGCATGTATACGACCGCGGGCTACAGCGTGAACCAGATCGGCTGGGCCCCGGAAGAGGCGTCGATCATCACTTACGCGACCAGGGGCTCGGCGATCGTCTCGAAGGCGGCCGGCAACGACGCCGTCGCCGTCGGCGCGGCCATTAACGGCCAGCAGGACTATCTCGACCTGGCTTTGATCGGCAAGTCGACGGCGATCTTCGTCGGCGCGCTGTCGACGAACGGCACGACGGCCAACAAGGCTCAGCTTGCCTGGTATTCCGACTATGCCGGTGCCAATACGCAGGTGCAGAGCCACTTCCTGGTGGTCGGCGTCGAAGGCGACAAGACCGGTCTTTACGGAACGTCCTTCGCCGCGCCGATCATCTCCGGCTACGCCGCGATCATCGGCAGCAAGTTCACCAAGGCGACGCCGGTGCAGATCACCAACGACCTGCTCAACACGGCCCGCACGGACACGCTGGTCAATTACGATCCGTCCGTCTACGGCAAGGGCGAGGCAAGCCTCTCACGGGCGCTGGCCCCCGTGGCGATCCGTTGACGGCCGATCGCTCTGACCGGCTAAATCTCAAGGGCTTGCGCGGCGCGCTGCATCAGCGTGCCGCGTTCCAGGGTGAAGCCTGACCCGACCCACTCCTTCTCGAGATTCTTCAGCGTGGCGCCGAGCTTCGGCCCGGGCGCCGCCCCAAGTTCGGTCAGGTCGGCGCCCTTGATCGGAAACACCGGCTTTTCCCATTTCAGCGCGAAATTGAGCAGGCGCGAAAAACCGCCGGCCTCCATCATCGCCTGATTGTCCTCGACCGCGCGCGTCCGCGCGGCGGCGAGCGCCAGCCGGATGCGGTCGAGATAGCCGTCGCGATCGCCGTAATAGAGTTTCTTGGCGAGTTCGGTCTCGGTTGCCTTGGATTCCGGGACGACGGTCAGCGCCCAATGCCGCAGGCGACCCGCCTCTTCGTTCGAAAGTCGCAGCCGTTCGCCGAGCGTCTTCATACGCACCGCGTCGGGCGGGACGATCGCCTCCAGCCTCAGCATCGGATCGACGGCCCAGCCGAGATCCTTCCCGGTCCTGACCAGGCCGTGGATGGCATCGATGCCCCATTTCTCGCTTTCCGGCAGCGCGGCGGTGAGCACGCCGGCCTGACGCATCCACAGCAACGCGCGCGAGGGATCCGGTGCCGACAACAGCTTCTTCAGTTCGGACCAGACGCGTTCGGCCGAAAGCTGGGCAAGTCCTTCCTTCAGCCTGGCACAGGCCTTCAGCCCTTCCGCGTCCGGCCGGCCGTCGCCATACCAGGCAAAGAAGCGGAAGAAGCGCAGGATGCGCAGATAGTCCTCGCGGATACGCGCTTCCGCGTCGCCGATGAAACGCAGCCGCCGCGCCGCGATATCGGCGATGCCGCCGACGAGGTCCACGACGGTGCCATCTGCCTCCGCATAGAGCGCGTTGATCGTGAAATCGCGCCGCTCGGCGTCAAGCTTCCAGTCGCGGCCGAAAATCACCTTCGCGCGCCGGCCGTCGGTCTCGATATCGGCGCGCAGCGTCGTCACTTCGTAAGGCTTGCCGCCCGCCACCACGGTGATGGTGCCATGCTCGATACCGGTCGGCGCCGTCTTGAAGCCGGCCGCCTCGGCGCGGCGGATGGTCTCTTCGGGCAAGGTCGTCGCGGCGATGTCGATGTCGGCCACGGGTTGGTCGAGCAGCGTGTTGCGCACCGCGCCGCCGGCGACGCGCGCTTCCTCGCCGCCTTGCTTCAGCGCCGCCAGAAGCCGCTGCAGTTGCTCGTCGTGCAGCCAGTCGGCCTTGCCCGATAAAGTGATGTCGGCGCTCAAGCGTAGAGTCTCTCGTAAAGGGTGCGGACGATGCCGGCGGTGACGCCCCAGATGCGCTGGTCGCCATAGGGCATATCGTAAAAGAACCATTCGAGGTCGTTCCAGAAGCGGCTGTCGCGCTTGTGGTTGACGGGGTTCATCAGGAAGCCGAGCGGCACCTCGAAGGCCGCATCGACCTCGTCGGTATTGAGCGTCAGCGAAAAGCCGGGACGCACCACGGCAAGCACCGGCACGATGCGGTAGCCGCTGCCCGACACATAATCAGGCATACGCCCTATGATCTCGATATGGCCGCGATCGAGACCAATCTCCTCGAAGGTCTCGCGCAGCGCCGTGGCCTCAGGGCTCTCGTCAGTCGGGTCGATGGTGCCGCCCGGAAAAGCCACCTGGCCGGAATGGCTGCGCAGCTTCTCGGCGCGTTTGGTGAGGAGCACCATGGCGCCCTCGGCGCGGTCGATCACCGGGATCAGCACCGCGGCGTCGCGCAGCGGCTTGACGTGTTCGAGCCTTGGGTGGCCGGGATTGAAGCGATGGTCGCCGAAATCGTCGCCGGGGACGATCGCCGCCTGCGCCGCAACGCGGGCGCGAAAGTCAGGAACGGAGAACGGCGCCGGCGTCACCTGGTCCATCACGCGCTCAGCCGTTTCAGCTTCTCGGCCGGCATGATCGGATAGGCCTCGCCGCCCGAGCGGACGGCGAACATCGCCTTGCCGTCGATATCGATTTCCTCGCCATGCTCGACAAGCTCATACATCACCGGCCGCGCCACCAGCGCCTCCAGCCGTCCGCGCACCAGCACATAGGGTTTCAGGCCGCCGGTTTCGTTCTCGTCGACGAAACGCAGCGGATGGCCGGGCCCGGCGGCGACGACATCGCCGACATTGGTGCGGAAGGTGATGACCTGGTCATCGCCGCTCCCGGACACATTCATCTCGACGGCGATGAAAGGCGCGTCGGCGACACGGATGCCGACGCGCTCGACCGGCGTCACCAGATAGGTCTTGCCGTCCGCATCCTTGCGCAGCACGCTCGAAAACAGCTGCACCAGCGGCATGCGGCCGATCGGCGTGCCGAGATAAAACCAGGTTCCGTCCGCCTTGATCTCCATATCGAGGTCGCCGCAGAATTCCGGATTCCAGCGCTCGACCGGCGCCGGTCCCTTGCCTGCGCGCGCGGCCCGCGAGATCAGCGCCTCCAGGCCCCGCGCCTCGGTGGCGCCAGTCAGGCTTTGTTCGCTCAGGCTTTGTTCACGATGTTCGCTGCGTTCGGCCATGGTCACGAAATAGTCACTGTTGTCCCGATTGTCAGCCTTGTCCGCCTAAGTCTGTGATTTAAGTTCGATTAGAGGCGCCAGGCGGGGCCGAATCGCGGCATTCTGCGACATTGAGAATGCAGGCCGGTATTTCCAACCACAAGGATCGAAACGGCATGAGCGTGATGATCAAGGAAAGCCCGATCAGCGAAAAAGCGATGATCGAGGAAGTCGAAAAGGCGCTGGCCGACATCTCGAGGGTCCGTGACGGCGTCGGCCGGGTGATCTTCGGCCAGGAGGCGGTCGTCGAGCGCACGCTGGTGGCGCTGCTTGCCGGCGGCCATGCGCTGCTGGTCGGCGTGCCCGGCCTCGCCAAGACCAAGCTGGTCGAAACGCTGGGCATCGTGCTCGGCCTTGATTCGCGCCGCGTCCAGTTCACGCCCGACCTGATGCCGTCGGACATCCTCGGCTCCGAGGTGATGGAGCAGGATGAGTTCGGCAAGCGCTCCTTCCGCTTCATTTCCGGGCCAATCTTCACACAGCTGCTGATGGCGGACGAGATCAACCGCGCCTCGCCGCGCACGCAATCGGCGCTGCTGCAGGCGATGCAGGAATATCACGTCACCATCGCCGGCGCCCGCCACGACCTGCCCTCGCCTTTCCATGTGCTGGCGACGCAGAACCCGCTGGAACAGGAAGGCACCTATCCGCTCCCCGAAGCCCAGCTCGACCGCTTCCTGATGCAGGTCGACATCCTCTATCCGGAAATCGAGGCGGAGCGCCGCATCCTGCTCGAAACGACCGGCGTCGACGAGGCCAAGGCCGACAACGTGCTGCAGCCGGCCAGACTGAGGGAAATCCAGACGCTGATCCGCCGCATGCCGGTGCCCGAAAGCGTCGTCGAAGCGATCCTCAAGCTGGTGCGCTCGGCCCGGCCTGGCCAGGGCAACGCCGAAACAGACAAGCATGTCGCCTGGGGCCCGGGCCCGCGCGCCAGCCAGGCACTGACACTGTGCGCCCGTGCCCGCGCCCTATATGATGGCAGATTGGCGCCTTCGGTCGACGACGTTCGCGCCCTGGCCGAACCGGTGCTGCAGCATCGCATGGCGCTGACTTTCGCCGCCCGCGCCGAAGGCACTTCGGTGCGCGACGTGGTGGCGAAACTGGCAAAAGGCATCTGATGGGTCGAATAGGCGAGGTCCAGGCACCGGTTGCGACGCGCGACGCGCTCGCCCGTGGCCGGTTGCGGGCCTCACTGGTCCCTGATCTGCTGGTCGAGGCGCGCCGTATCGTCAACACGGTGATTGCCGGCTGGCATGGCCGCCGCAAGCGCGGCATCGGCGAGAATTTCTGGCAGTTCCGGCCCTATGTCGAAGGCGATTCCTCGCGCATCGACTGGCGCCGTTCGGCCAGGGACGACCACACCTATGTGCGCGACCGCGAATGGGAAGCGGCCCACACCGTCTGGCTATGGGCCGATCCTTCGCCTTCCATGCTCTACAAATCGGCGGGCGCCAGCGTTTCGAAGGAATCGCGCGCGCTGGTGCTGGCGCTGGCCCTGGCCGAGCTTTTGTCGCGCAGTGGCGAACGCATCGCCTGGCCGGGCCTGACCGACCCGTTCACCGCCCGCAACGGCGCCGAGCGCATCGCCGCGCAGCTGAGCCATGCCGGCGCGCTGCCCGCCAAGCCCGACCTGTCGGCCATTCGCCGCTTCTGCGACATCATCCTCGTCAGCGACTTCCTCGATTCGGTCGAGGAGACGATGGCCTGGCTCGACGTGCTCGCCCGCCACGGCGTGCGTGCGCACCTGATCGAGGTCGCCGACCCGGCTGAGGAAACCTTCCCCTATGCCGGCCGCACCGAGTTCACCGATCCCGAGACCGGCGACAAGCTGACCGCCGGCCGCGCCGAGATGCTGGCCGAGGAATATCGCTTGCTCTACAGGGCGCGCCGTGAGGAACTGGCCGCCTGGTGCAAGCGTCTCGGCTGGAGCTACACCGTCAATCACACCGACCGCCTCGCTTCCGAAGCGCTGGTGCGCGTCCATATGGCGATGACCGTGGAAGGCGGGCACGCAGCGTCAATTGCCAATCGAGCTGGAAAGGCGGTCGCATGAGCTGGCTGCCGCTCTCCTTTGGGGCGCCGATGGTTCTGTGGGGCCTCCTGGCGCTGCCGGTGATCTGGTGGCTGCTCAGGCTCACCCCGCCCAAGCCGCAGACCGAAGTGTTTCCGCCGCTGAAAATCCTCGCCCGCGTCCTGAGGCGCGAAGAGACCCCGCAGCAGAGCCCCTGGTGGCTGACGCTGCTGCGGCTGCTGATGGCGGCGCTCGTCGTCCTGGCGCTGGCCGAGCCTGTCTTCAATCCGCGCGAAAAACTGCCGGCGGAAGGCGCGGCCCTGGCGCTGGTCATCGACAATGGCTGGGCAAGCGCCGCCGATTGGGGCAAGCGGGTCGCCACCGCCGAGCGGCTGATCGGCGATGCCGGCTCGAACGGCGTGCCGGTCGTCATCGCCTTCACCGCCGAGAAGCCCAATGCCGAGATCGGTCCCTTCGATGCCTCGGCCGCGCTCGATCATCTGCGCGCCGCCAAGCCGCGACCGGTCCCGACTGACCGTCCGGCCGTCTATGCCCGCGTCGCCGCTGCGCTGGAGCGCCTGCCCGGCGCCAGCGTTGCCGTGCTGGCCGACGGACTTGCCGCCAAAGGCGACGAGGCCGCGTTCAGGACGCTGCTCGAAAAGAACGCGACGCGGCTGGTCTGGGCCACGTCCGACCGGATGTCGCTGACCGGCCTGATCGGTGCCGACAACCAGGTCGACGGCTTCGCGCTGACCGCCATCCGCGCGCCCAGCGATCCGGCGCCGGCCCAGGTCACCGCTGGCGCCTTCGATGACAAGGGCCGCCGTATCGCCGATGCGACGCTGACTTTTTCGCCCGGCGAAGCCACCGCCACGGCGACGATGACGGTGCCGTTCGAACTGCGCAACGATTTCGCCTCGATCGCGCTCGACGGCGAGCACCAGGCCGGCGCCGTGCGCGTGCTGGATGAAAGCTCGAAGCGCCGCCGCGTCGGGCTTTTGTCGCAGGCCGAGGCCGACCAGGCGCAGCCGCTTCTGTCGCCGCTCTACTATATCCGCCGCGCCTTGCAGCCCTTCGCCGACCTGGTCGAGCCGTCGAGCGCCGACCTTGCCGACGCCATTCCGCAGCTTCTCGACCAGAAGCCGGCGATGATCATCATGGCCGATGTCGGCACCATTCCCGAACAGGTCAAGCAGCGTCTGGTCGACTGGGTCGACAAGGGCGGCACGCTGGTGCGCTTTGCCGGACCGCGCCTGGCCGCCGCCGGCAATGACGACGACCTCTTGCCTGTACGGTTGCGCAGCGGCGAGCGGGCGCTTGGCGGCGCGCTGTCGTGGACGACGCCGCAGGCGGTCACGGAATTTCCGAAGAACGGTCCTTTCGCCGATCTCTCCCCGCCCTCCGAGGTGACGGTGAGCCGGCAGGTTCTGGCCGAGCCGACGCCCGACATCGTCGAGCGCACCTGGGCCACGCTTGCCGACGGCACGCCGCTGGTGACCGGCATGAAGAAAGACAAGGGCACGCTGGTGCTGTTCCATGTCACGCCGGAGGCGACATGGTCGAACCTGCCGATCTCCGGCACCTTCGTCGAGATGCTGCGGCGCGTCGTGCAGCTGTCGCGCAACCAGGGCGCGGCCGTCGCCAATGCCGAAGCCAAGGCAGTCTCGCTGGCCCCCTACCGCATGATCGGCGCCGACGGCATGCTGACGCCGCCCTCGCCGGATGCCAGGCCGCTGGTGCCCGGCGCCGGGCCGCTGCCGGTGACGCTGGAAAACCCGCCCGGCCTTTACGGCTCGGAGACCGGCGTCTTCGCGCATAATCTCCTCAACGCGTCGAGCACCTTCGCGCCGCTGGCGCGGCCGCAGGTGTCGCTGCCGGTGACCGCCATCCCGTATGCCTTCGATGAATCGGAGAACCTCAAAGGGCCGCTGGTCGCCGTTGCGCTGCTGCTGATGGCGCTCGACACTTTGGCCGTGTTCTGGATGGGCGGCCTGCTGGCGCGCCGGCCGCGCCGAACGGCCGTGGCGACCACCGCAGCCGTCCTGGTCGTGCTGGGCGGCCTCTTCGGCCACGCCGATCTTGCCCGCGCCGACGATTCCAAGCCCGGCGATGCCCAGGCGATCGAGGACATTTCGAAAACCCGCATCGCCTATGTCATCACCGGCGAGCCCGGCGTCGATTCCATCAGCCGCGCCGGCCTCGAGGGCCTGACCCGCTTCCTGATCGAGAAGACCGCGCTCGAGCCCGGTCCTCCCGCCGGCGTCGACATCGCCAAGGACGAGTTGTCCTTCTTCCCGCTGATCTATTGGCCGATCGATGCGACGGCGCCCATGCCCAGCCAGGCGGCGATCGCCCGCATCGACGCCTATATGCAGCAGGGCGGCACGGTTCTGTTCGACACGCGCGACCAGTTCTCCAATGGCATCGGCGCCGGCTCGGCGAGCCCGGCGACGGAGCGGCTGCGCGACATCCTCGCCAATCTCAACGTGCCGCCGCTGGAGCCGGTGCCGTCGGACCACGTGCTGACCAAATCCTTCTTCATCCTTCCGGAGTTCCCCGGCCGCTTCAACGGCAGCCCGCTCTGGGTCGAGGCTTCGCTGGAGGCCAGCAACACCGAGAACCGCCCGGTGCGCACCGGCGACGGCGTCTCGCCGATCATGATCACCGCCAATGATTTCGCCGGCGCCTGGGCCGTCGACGAGAACGGCGATCCGATGCTGCCGACCGTGCCGCCGGATCCGATGCAGCGCGTTTATGCCCTGCGCGCCGGCGTCAACATCATGATGTACATGCTGACCGGCAACTACAAATCCGACCAGGTGCATGTGCCCGTGCTGCTCGAACGGCTGGGGCAGTAGCTCATGAACTGGTCGATCTCCTTCGAACCGCTCGTCTCCTGGCCGCTCTTCGGCCTGCTCTTCGTGCCGTTGCTGCTGCTCGCGCTGGTCGGCCTGTGGTTCCGCCAGCGCGGCTCGGCGCTGCGCTTCATCGCGCTGCTCGCGCTGGCCGCGGCGCTGCTCAACCCGGTGTTCCTCGCCGAGGAGCGCGAGGCGCTGAAGAGCGTCGTCGCCCTCATCGTCGACCGCAGCCAGAGCCAGGACATCGGCGACCGCACCAGGCAGACCGACGAAGCGGTCGCCGGAATGCAGCAACGGCTCGCCCGCTTCAAGCAGTTCGATGTCCGTGTCGTCGATGCCGGCAAGTCGGAGGCTGCCGACGAGCGCACCGAGACCAAGCTGTTCAGCGCCCTGGAAGGCGCCTTCCGCGACGTGCCGCCGTCGCGCATCGGCGGCGCCATCATGATCACCGACGGCGAGGTGCATGACGCGCCCGCCGGCGCGCCGGAGTTCAATGCGCCGCTGCACGCGCTGATCACCGGCAACGAGCATGAGAAGGACCGCCGCATCCGCTTCGAGAACGCGCCGCGCTTCGGCCTCGTCGGCAAGCCGCTCGACATGACCTACCGCGTCATTTCGACGGAAGGCGACGGCGCTCCGGTGGACGTGCGGGTCTCGGTCAATGGCGAGCAGGTTTCGGTCGAGCATGCGACGATCGGCCTGCCGATGAAGCTCTCGGTCACCATTCCCAATGCCGGCCGCAACATCGTCCAGCTCGGCATCGACCGCGAGCCGGGTGAGTTGACCGACGCCAACAACCGGGCGATCGCGCTGGTCGACGGCATCCGCGAGAACCTGCGCGTGCTCCTGGTTTCCGGCGAGCCGCATGCCGGCGAGCGCACCTGGCGCAACCTTTTGAAGTCGGACGCGTCGGTCGATCTCGTCCACTTCACCATCCTGCGCCCGCCGGAAAAGCAGGACGGCACGCCGATCAACGAATTGTCGCTGATCGCCTTCCCGACGCGCGAGCTGTTCGTGGAGAAGATCAAGGATTTCGACCTGATCATCTTCGACCGCTACCAGCACCGCGACGTGCTGCCGATCCTCTATTACGACTACATCTCCGAATATGTCGAAAAGGGCGGCGCGCTGCTGATCGCGGCCGGTCCCGAATATGCCGGCGAGAACTCCATTGCCCGCACGCCGCTGAATGCCGCGCTGCCGGCCATGCCAACCGGCGAGGTGGTGGACAAGGCCTTCTATCCGCGCCTGACGGATCTCGGCCAGCGCCACCCCGTGACGCGCGGGCTCGACGGCTCGGCGAGCGAACCGCCGCATTGGAGCCGCTGGTTCCGCACCATCGGCGTCAAGAATCCCGAAGGCGAAGTGGTGATGAAGGGCGCCGACGACCGGCCGCTGCTCCTGCTCGACCGCAAGGGCGAAGGCCGTGTCGGCATGCTGCTGTCCGACCAAGGCTGGCTGTGGGCGCGCGGCTTCGAGGGCGGCGGGCCGCATGTCCAGCTTTATCGCCGCATCGCCCACTGGCTGATGAAGGAGCCGGAACTGGAAGAGGAACGGCTGACCGCCGACGGCCGCGGCATGATGCTTGAAATCCGCCGCCAGACGATGAGCGACGATCCAGGCCCCGCCCAGGTGATCACGCCTTCCGGCAAGGCGGTGACGGTGAAGCTGGAGAAATCCGAGCCCGGCATTTTCACCGGCAGCCTGCAGACCAGCGAGATCGGCCTTTACCAGATCGGCAATGGCGACTTGACCGCGCTTGCCCATGTCGGCCCGATCAACGCGCCGGAATTCTCGGACGTGATCTCGACCGAGGACAGGCTGAAGGCCCCTGCCGAGGCGACCGGCGGCAGTGTGCGGCGGCTTGCCCCCTCCTCCACGCTCGGCAATCTCGCCGGCGGTGTCGCCTTGCCGTCGATCGTACCGGTCCGCTCTTCGGCGGCCGCTTCCGGCGACGACTGGATCGGCTTGCGCACAACGGATGACAGCGCCCTCAAGGCCGTGTCGCGCGTGCCTTTGTTCGGCGGCTTCCTCGGCCTCGGCCTGCTGCTGCTCGCCATCGGCTCGATGTGGTATCGCGAGGGGCGGTGATCTTTCCCTTCGCCCCGTTTCACGGGGAGAAGGTGCCCGAAGGGCGGATGAGGGGCAGCGCCTGCCCATCAAAATATGGCGCCTGCCTTACCCCTCACCCTGCTCGACCGGCAAGCCGGCCTCGCTGTCCCTCTCCCCGTAAACGGGGCGAGGGAGGGAGCCCTACTCTTCCGGCTCGACGGTGAACAGCAGTGGATAGCCCTTGGCCTTGCCGGCGTCGGTCGCCCGCGTCGCCTTGGTTTCGGCGACATCCTTGGTGAACACCGCAACGACGCAGACGCCGCGTGTGTGCGCGGTGATCATGACGCGGTGCGCCTGGTCCTCACTGAGCTTGAACTCGCCCTTGAGCACGCTCACCACGAATTCGCGCGGCGTGAAATCGTCATTGACCAGGATGACCTTGTAGAGCTTCGGCCGCTCGGTCTTCGGCTGCGTCTTGACGCGGGGTTTGATGACGGTTTCGGGCATCGGAATCCACCAGCGATGAACTGGGTTTCACTTAACTTTGTCACGCGGGAACGCGCTCGTCCATTTGACTGCGCAACGGCGATGAGGCCAGGGCGATGAACTCTATGTGGGGAAGCGCTGGCTGCCGGTCAACGGCCTTGCCGCCCGGCCGTGCGCGACCTGCCGGAGGGGCCGTCGTCGACCCCCGATCCGCGCTCCAGGAGTGCGAAGAGCATCCAGGCGACAAAGCTTATGACGGTCGCGCCCGTGAGCACGATCAGGAGCCAGGATCGGGCCGGCGTGATGTAATCGAAGCTGGAGGAGATCAGCGGGGCGAAGAGCTCGGGTTCGGTCCTGCCGCTGGCGGGATCCGGCACGGGACTGGCGGTGAAGATGATCAAAGCGCGCGCCACCGCGGTGGCGATCAGACCGCCGAGGGTCAGCGAACGCATCAGGGACGAAAACCGCTTCTTCATGCGGATTGTCCTACAGCACCGGCATTGCGATCGGGTTAAGGGTTGAACTCGGTGCGGCCGAAACCTGCCGGTCTCGGGCTCCAGCCGCCAAGAAGCCGCCCCGGCCGAAATCGGCTGGAGCGGCCTTCGTCAAAAGTGATGCCGAGCTCTGGATCAGGGCTTCTTGGCAGCCGGCTTCGCAGCAGCGGGCTTCGCAGCCGGCGCCTTCTTCGGAGCCGGGCACTTGTGCTTCTTGGTCGGCTTGCAGACCTTCTTCGCCGCTACCTTCTTGGGAGCAGGCTTGGCGGTCGCGTCGGCCGCCGGAGCGGTCGTCGTCGTCGTGGTGGCGGCGGCCGGAGCAGCGGTGGTGGTGGCGGCGGCGTTGCCGAGAGCCGGCATCGAGAAGGCCAGGGCAACACCGAGGCCGAGGGCGGAGAGAAGGGACTTTTTCATGGCTTGCTTCCTTTTTTGTGCGGGTCGGTAGTTGAGCGTCACTGATCTGGGTCGACCGGTGTCACTCCAAGCAGCTTCAAAGCGTTTGCGAGCATCCGGATGCCCTGCGCCTGCTTCTTGTTGGCGCAGAACCGGTCTCCCTTTCTTTGCAGTGCCTTCGCCGCGGTGACCTGCGTTGCCGCGGCATGGTTTTCGAGGGCTTCGTCAACTTGACGGCTGAGATTGGTGCAGCGCTCCGTCCGGGTGAGCGGTGGCGCGACCTTTGCGGGACTAGAGGCACCGGCTGCTGCTGTGATGAGCGACATGCTGAGCAAAGCACCCGTCACGCTGATCCAGAACCTCTGCATTGGTCTTGCCCGTTACTCCGGAAACTTGCGTCGCAGCCATCACCTGACCGCCACGGCACCGGTTATGGCCTTTAAATTTTTCACCAGTTTTTCCCGATTGTAGAATTTTGTTTCTGGATTGTTTCTGGGGAAGCCGGCCGCGGCGCCGACAGCGGCCACTGGCCAAGATGTGGCCCGAATTCTATCGTGTGGGTGGTCGGCGAAGGGATTGCTTGGCCAACAAATGACAGGGTTCCAGTGAAATCCGACGCACACATACTGATCGTCGACGACGACAAGGGCATACGCGACCTGTTGCAGGAGTTCTTCCAGAAGCGCGGTCTGCACACCACGGTGGCAGGCGACGGCGTCGAGATGGAAGCGGTCCTGCGCCGCACGCCGGTGGACCTGATCGTTCTCGACGTGATGCTGCCCGGCAAAAGCGGGCTCGAGCTTTGCCGCGAGATCCGCGCCAACTACACCACGCCGATCATCATGCTGACCGCGGTCACCGAAACGACCGACCGCGTGGTGGGCCTCGAAATGGGCGCCGACGACTACGTGCCCAAGCCCTTCGATCCGCGCGAGCTTCTGGCCCGCATCCGCGCCGTGCTGCGCCGCAATGGCAGCGCCGAGCCGCGCCGCCCGAGCGCCAAGCAGGTCTACCGCTTCGCCGGCTGGACCATGGACTGCGCGCGACGCCGCCTGACGGCGCCTGACGACGTCCGCGTGGAACTGACGATGGCGGAGTTCAACCTGTTGCAGACCTTCGTCAAGAGCGCGCAGCGCGTGCTGACCCGCGAGCAGCTGATCGAGCTTTCCGGCGGTGACACTGGCTACAGCTTCGACCGCAGCGTCGACATTCTGGTGAGCCGGCTCCGCCGCAAGATGGAAGACGATCCGAAGATGCCGAAACTCATTCTGACCGTGCGCAGCGGCGGCTACCAGTTCCTGCCCGAGACCACGTCCGAATGAGACGCTTCCTGCCGCAGACCCTGCCTGTCTGGGTGCTGCTCATCGTCATTGCCGGCCTGATGATCAGCCAGGTCGCGACGCTTTACATCGTCGCGCGCGACCGGGCCGCCGCCAACGGCATCGTCGATCTCTACCGGTTGAACGACCGCGCCTATTCGCTGGTGCAGCTGATGCATGACGCCACGCCCGAAGAGCGCAAAGCGACCGCGTCCGGCCTGTTCAACTCGACCTATGCGCTGACGGTTTCGGACACGCCGGCCGTCACCTCTTCGATCGCCGGCGACGACGAATTGGCCGAGCTGGAGGACATACTGGTCGGCCGCCTGTCGAAATTCGGCATCACCGACGCGCGCGTGCGGCGTGATCCGGCTACCCAGGAGTCCGACGTTCCGGACGGCGAGGCGATGAACAGGGATGTCGGCCAGGTCGAGCGCGACCTGTTGGTGCTGGCCGCGGATTTCGCCCAGAGCGACAAGCTGACGGCGTCGCTGCGCTTTTCCGATGGCCAGTGGTTGAATTTCACCGAGCCGATCACGCCGCCTGGGCCGATCCTCAGCCTCGACAGCCTGCCGCTCTATTCGCTGATCGCCGGGCTGGTCGTCATCATGTCGATCTGGTCGCTGCGCCGGTTGACCGCGCCCTACCGGATGATGGAAACGGCGGTCAAGCGCATCGGCAACGACCTCAAAAGCCCGCCGATCGCCGAAACCGGCAGCCGCGAGATCCGCGCCGCGGCAAAGGCGATCAACGCCATGCAAGGCAGGCTGCGCGACTATGTCGAGGACCGCGAGCACCTTGCCGCCGCACTGGCACATGATCTGCGCACGCCTCTGACGCGGATGCGCCTGCGCCTCGAACTGTTGCGCAGGTCGCAGGCGCGCGAGGCGCTCGCGCACGACCTCGCCGACATCGAAAGCATCGCGAGCTCCGTGATCGACTTCGCCAAATTCGAGGTGACGGAGGAAAAGGACGAGCGGATCGATTTCTGGTCGCTGGTGGAGTCGGTCGCCGACGGCTTTGAGGATGCATCTTTCGAAGACGATGCGACGCCCTCGCGCGGCCTGATCTGCGTCGCGCGCCCGGTGGCGCTGCGCCGCTGCATCACCAATCTCGTCCAGAACGCCGTGACCTACGGCAAGAAGGCGCATCTCAACGTCAGGAGAGCCGGCGATATCATCACGCTGTCGATACGCGACGAGGGCCCGGGCATCCCACAGGCCAAGCTCGATTCGGTGTTCGGCTCCTTCGTGCGGCTGGAGGAATCGCGCAACCGCACGACCGGCGGCCTCGGCCTTGGGCTGACCATCGCCCGCAACATCGCCCGCGGCGCCGGCGGCGAGGTCAATCTTTCCAATTATCCCGGCGGCGGCCTGCTGACGGAGCTGCGGCTGCCGGTGGCAGCTTGAGTCAGCAGGCGGCTGCCTGGCCTCGCTCGACCACTGGATCGGCTGCCTCTTCCTTGTGATAGTGCGGCCGCTCCGGCATGAGGAAACCCGCACCATGTTTTACGCCATCCTTGCCTACCACGTCGAAGACACTGTCCAGTCCTGGTCTCCGGACGAGGACGCGGCGCTGATGGAGGACCTGCTCGAGGTCAACACCAGGCTGACCCGGGAGGGCAAGCTTGGGCCTGCGGCAAGGCTTGGCCCCACGGCGGAAGCGGTGACGTTGCGTGGCCCGGCCGACGCCATGGTGATCGACGGCCCGTTTGCGGAGACCAAGGAGCAGTTGCTGGGCCTCTATGTGCTTAACTGCGCGAGCCTGGACGAGGCGATCGTCGCCGCGCGCGACCTCAAACGCGTCAACCCCACCGCCGTATACGAGATCCGGCCGATCATGCTTTTTAGGCCCGGCGCTGCGCTGCCGGCCAGTTGAGACGACCGCGGCGACGCGCTTCACAACGGTGTCGCGGCCGCCTCGATCCCTCGTCCCAGCCGAAGCGTCTCACACACCAGAAGATCGAGATCGTCGCGCCGCGTGCGGTGATTGGCGATCGCCACCCTGAGGCAGTGCCGGCCGTGCACGGTGGTGTCGGACAGAGCCGCGATGCCTTCTTCCTGCAGCCGCAGCATGATCTCGGTGTTGAACGCCTTGAGCCGGTCCTCCGATGCGCCCGCCAGCCGATGGCGAAAGGAAACGATATTGATCGTGGTCGGCGCCATCAGTTCGAGCGTCGGCTCGGCCTCAATCAGCCCGGTGAGGTAGCGGGCCTGGGCGATATTCTGGTCGATCAGCCGGCCGAACTTTTCGACGCCATGCTCCTTGAGCGCCATCCAGATTTTGAGCGCGCGGAAGCCGCGCGACGTTTGCAGCCCGTAATCGAACAGCCATTCTCCGGAGGCAAGGCCGCGCGGCGCCGATTCCAGATATTCCGGCGTGACCGCAAAAGTGTTGCGATGCTGGGATGCGTCCCGCACCAGCGCGCAACCGGCCTCGAACGGCGCATGCAGCCATTTGTGCGGATCGAGCGCCATCGAATCCGCCTGCTCGATGCCGGCGACGAGCGACCTGTTCTCAGGCGCAATCGCAATCAGCGCCCCGATGCAGCCATCGACATGGAACCAGAGGCCTTCCTCGGCCGCCAGCACAGCCAACGCCTGAAGATCGTCGACGGCACCGGTGTTGACCGTCCCGGCGGTGCCGATCACGCAGGCCGGCTTGAAGCCCGCCTCTCGATCCTCGGCGATTGCCGCCCTGAGCGCGGCGATATCGATGCGCAGGCCCGCATCGGTCGGGATCCGCCGCAGCGCCCGGTTGCCGAGGCCAAGCGCCTCCATGCCCTTGCGGTGGCAGGAATGGGCCTGGTCCGAGGCATAGTACCGCAACGGCTTCGGCATGGCGCCGACGCCACGCTCGCGCACGTCGACGCCTGCCTTGACGTTGCGCGCCACCGTCAGCCCGATGATGTTGGCCATCGAGCCGCCGCTGACCAGCGTGCCGCTGGCCGAGGCAGGAAAGCCGACCATCTCCTTCAACCAATTGACCACCTGGCTGTCCATCAGCCCGGCGGCATGGTTGCCGCCGCCGAGATTGGAGCCCTGGATCGCCGCCAGGAAATCGCCGAGCGCGCCGGTGAAATTGCTCGAGCCCATGTACCAGGCCCAGAAGCGCGGATGGATGTTGCCCATCGGATAGGCCATGACGTTACGGGCGACATCGTCATAGACGGCGCTCACCGGCGCCGGCGAGCGCGGCATCGGCGAGTTGAAGAATTCGCGCACTTCGGCCGGCATCTCGCGCCAGGCCGGACGCTCGCGGACATCTCTGAGATAGGCGATGGCGTCGTCGACGATCCGGTGCGACAGCGCTCCCGCATCGGTCCAGTCCGGCGGGTCGAGCGTTTCGTCCGCGATCATCGATTCCCGAAAACTGTCCATCCGTATCTCCCGCCGGCATGTGGGCGATCATGCGCAAAAAATGGCGACGTCGCCGGTCGAACGGCGGCGTCGCGGTATCTATCTTCAGGCCTCGAACTGGCAGCTCGGCGTCGAACGCGACAGCGCGGTTTCCTCGGCGTCCATCTCGGCCTCGATGCCGTCGAAGAGCGGCGTCGACATGTAGCGCTCGCCGGTGTCGGGCAGCATGCACAGGATCACCGAGCCGGCCGGCGCGGTGCCGGCGATCTGGCGCGCCACGGCGAAGGTGGCGCCGCCTGAGATGCCGGTGAAGATGCCTTCCTGCTGCGCCAGCGCCTTCGCCCATTTGATGCCTTCGGGACCGGGGATCGGCACCACCTGATCGTAATAGCGCTGGTCGATCGCCTCCTGCAGCACATTGGGGATGAAGTCCGGCGTCCAGCCCTGGATCGGATGCGGCTCGAAGGCCGGATGGCTGGCGGCCGGCGCGCCGCCGGCGCCGCGCTCCTGGTGTTTGCCGCTGCCGATCAGCTGCGCATTGGCCGGCTCTGCGAGCACGATCTTGACCTCCGGCCGTTCGCGACGCAGCACGCGGCCGACGCCCGCGACAGTGCCGCCCGTGCCGTAGCCGGTGATCAGATAGTCGAGACGCGACCCGGCGAAATCATTGACGATCTCGCGGCCGGTTGTCGCCTCGTGGATGGCGGCATTGGCCTCGGTCTCGAACTGGCGCGCCAGGAACCAGCCATTGGCCTCGGCAAGCTCGACTGCCTTCTTGTACATGCCGAAGCCCTTCTGGGCGCGCGGCGTCAACACCACCTTGGCGCCCAGCATGCGCATCAGCTTGCGGCGCTCGACGGAAAAGCTGTCGGCCATCGTCACCACCAGCGGGTAACCCTTCTGCGCGCAGACCATGGCAAGGCCGATGCCGGTGTTGCCGCTCGTCGCTTCGACCACGGTCTGGCCGGGCTTCAATTGGCCGCTGCGCTCGCCCTCTTCGATGATATTGAGCGCCAGCCGGTCCTTGACCGAGGCCGCCGGGTTGAAGAACTCGGCCTTCACATAGATCGTCGCATGGCCCGGACCGAGATTGTTGATGCGAATGACCGGCGTGTCGCCGACCGTGTCGAGAATGCTGTCGAACAGCCGGCCGCGACCGGCCGTGGTTCTGATTTTCAATTGCTGCAGCATGGGCTTTCTCCTCGATATCTCACGCGCCGGTTACAGACCGGCGGCTCGGGCGGCGCGGTTTCGACACCTTGCCGCGTTAGTTGCATGTGACTTGCCGGCAAATCGGTAAAGGCCGCGTCCGGCGCGAGAGTTCGCCGCCGGATGCGCCCTGTCGTGTTTGGTGATAGAACATGGACCAACTGGTCAGCGTGGGAGCGAGCGTGGAAACGGACGTGGAATCCGTCCGATCGGCCCTGAAAGGCGATGCCGCCGGCCTGTCGATCCGGCTGCTCGGCCCGCTGGCGATTGTGCGCCACGACGTTCCGGTCGCGCTGCCCTCGTCGCGCAAATTGCGCGCGCTGCTAGCGTATCTGGCGCTGGCGCCCCACCCCGTCAGCCGCAGCCGGCTCTGCGAGCTTCTCTGGGACGTGCCTAACGACCCGCGCGGCGAGCTGCGTTGGTGCCTGAGCAAGCTGCGCGCCGCGCTCGACGAGCCGGGCCTTCACCGAATCGAGACCGAAGGCGATACCGTGGCGCTGCGCCTTGGCGGTACCAGCGTCGATGCCATCGAAGCCGCCGCCGCCGTGGCGGAAGGGATAGAGACGCTCGGCCTCGAGCGTCTGCGGGCGCTTGCGCAACTGTTCGCCGGCGATTTTCTCGATGGGCTGGAGGTCGATCGCAGCCCGCATTTCGGCAGCTGGCTGACGGCGCAGCGCCGCCGTTTCAGCGCATGCCATGTCGCCGTCCTTGAGCACATCATCGGCCTTGTCCCGCAGGGAGCCGACGAAGCCGGCGCCTATATCGACAAATGGCTGGAGCTCGCGCCGTTCGACGGGCGCGCCCATGTGGCGCTGCTGGAGAACCTCGCCAGGCGCGGACAGATCGGCGCCGGCGAGGAGCATCTTGCCACCGCCGCGGAGCTGTTCCACTCCGAAGAACTGGACTTCACGCCGCTGCGCGAGGCGTGGCAGGAGATAAGGGCCCGGCACGCCACTGCAACGCCATGCGCGCGATCCGGGCCGGCCTTTCCGATTCCGGAACCGCCGGTCACCACGCTCGAATCCGATGCGGTTGCGACACGCCGGGCTTCGCTCGCCGTGATGCCGTTTGCGGAAAGCGCGGGTACGAGCGGCTTCCGCGGCGGGCTGGCCGATGGCCTTACCCACGACATCATCACGCGGCTTGCCAAGCTTCGCGATTTCTTCGTCATCGCCCGCGGCTCGGTCTTCGCGCTCGCCGAGAAGAACATCGCGCCGGACGACGCCGGACGCAGGCTGAATGTCGACTATGTCGCGACGGGCTCGGTGCGCAGCCAACCGGGCCGGGTCGTCGTTTCGGTCGAACTTGTCGAGGTGCGCACGGCACGGATCGTCTGGGCCGAGACCTTCGAGCACAAGCCCGACGACATTTTCATCGTCATCGACGATATCGGCAACAGCATCGTGTCCTCGATCGCCGCCGAGATCGCGACCGTCGAGCGCAACCGCGCGCTGTTGAAAGCGCCCAACTCGCTCAATGCCTGGGAGGCCTACCATCGCGGCCTCTGGCACATGTATCGCTTCACCCGTCAGGAAAACGAACTGGCGCAGCATTTCTTCGGCGAGGCGCTGAAGCTCGATCCCACTTTCGCGCGCGCCTATGCCGGCATGTCCTTCACCCACTGGCAGAATGCCTTCCAGCGCTGGGGCGACCGCGACCTCGAGACCGCGCTTGCCTTCGAAAGCGCCGGGCAGAGCCTGCTGGTCGACGACCGCAACCCTGCCGCCCATTGGGCGATGGGCCGCGCCTTGTGGCTGCGCGGCGAACAGGATGGTTCCTTGCTGGAGCTGGCGAACGCCGTCGACCTCAGCCCAAACTTCGCGCTCGGCCACTACGCGCTGTCCTTCGTCCATTCGCAGTCGGGCGATCCGCAATCGGCGATCGGCTCGTCCGACCACTCGCGCCATCTCAGCCCCTTCGATCCGCTGCTGTTCGGCATGATGGGCGCGCGCGCCATGGCGCATGCAAGGCTGGGCGAATTCGAAGCGGCCGCCGAATGGGCGCTCAAGGCCGCAGCGCGCCCAAACGCCCATGTCATCATCCTGGCGATCGCCGCGCATTGCCTGGCGCTGGCCGGCCGGCAGGACGAGGCGCGAACCTTCGCCGCCGCGATCCGCAACACGTTGCCGAACTATCGCGCCGACGATTTCATCGCCACCTTCCGCTTCGACCGGGATGGAGAAGCTCTGTTCCGGAACGGCTCGAAGCTGATCGGATTGAATTGAATCCGGCTAGTGGCACTGCACAGGGATTTCACCCGGTCGGCTCGGTTTGCGTTGGTAGGCGGCATGCCTTGGAGATTGGCCGAAACGCCCATCGCGATCGTCATTCCAGGGCGGAGCAGGAGCGAAGCTCCGTCGCGAAGACCCTAGAATCCATGCCGTTACCTTCGCCAAGGCGTGCAACGGAGCAGAATTCTGCACCGCAGCAGCGCTTCCAAGTCACGGCATGGCAACTGTGTTCATGCGAATGCGATTTTGTCCCTGATGATGGCGTTGAGGACGACCAGGAGCTTCCTTGCGACG
>NZ_JAGXJY010000100.1 GCF_019091085.1 Mesorhizobium sp. GbtcB19
AGGTAAAAAATTAACATAGTTAAATAATAAAATGAGGTGAATAGAATATGAACTGAGCGATTTCAGTTACCTATCCTTCAGGTAAAACAACAACTACATTGGCATTAGCTTATTTAACAGGGATTCCACGAACACATGCAAAAACTATGCGTGAAATTTTACCTGATGCATTGCCAGGAAAAAGACTAGAAGATTGTACTCCAGCAGAACTTTTCCAGTTAGGTATGCGTCGTTTGGTCGAACGTGCAGTACATGAAAGTCATTTGCCAAATGGGTTTATATCTGATGGTTCCTCACTCCATGAATGGGTGTATGGAAAAATAAGAATTAGAGTTGGAATTAACCCAAATGATACAGTGGGAATGAATAAAGACATAGAAAAAGATGCTAGTATGGTGTTTTTTGAAGAAGTCATTGATAATATGGGAGCTGTTATGAAACAGCATGCTAAACGTAATTATGATGAGTTTATTCATTTACCAGTAGAATTTCCATTAGTGGCAGATGGACACCGACCTGTATCAGAAAGGTTTAGACAATTATCGGATGAATTATTACTTAGAACACTCGATGAACTTGAGATTAAATATCATATAGTATCGGGAA
>NZ_JAGXJY010000101.1 GCF_019091085.1 Mesorhizobium sp. GbtcB19
TTCCCTGGGACTCTCCCTTTACGTCTAAATACTTCACGCCAACCCTCATCATCAATTTCTACTGCAGTAGCAAAACGGCACTTTTCAATATGATTAAATCCATAGTCACCTGCAATGGAACCTACACTTTTCCATTGACCCCATATCTCTACTTTGTCATTAATAGTATCCTTAATAACTTTTTCCACTTGTACAATTTGTAGGCCATCTTCCATTTCACATACAACCCAATGACCAGGAACCACTTTTGTTTCACCTATTTGTAAATTCATCATCATTTCCCCCTTAATCTAATGCTTCTATTTCTTTCAACGATCTATTAGAAACTTCAATACTACGAATACGAAAATCATAGTGTTTACAATAACGCTCACGGACTATACGGGCTGCGTCTTCCCTTGTTTCTGCTTCACAAAATTCCAACTTAAATCCAATGTTTGTAACAATATCCACCATATAGGTATCAATTTGCTCATATACGACAGCATCTTCTATTGTTAATTGCTCAACCATTTACAGGTACTTTTGCTAATGTAATTGTTAATTGCTTATCCAATAGTGTTCCTATTACTGCGTTCATCCAAAGATTAGGGTTAAT
>NZ_JAGXJY010000102.1 GCF_019091085.1 Mesorhizobium sp. GbtcB19
TTTCATGGTCCCTTCCCTTGCCATTCCCCCTTCCCTTTTTCTTTTATCCCGTCACTTTTTTCCTCAAATCCTTTTTTTACTCTTCTTTATCCCTCAAGTAAATAGGGTTATCTTGAAAGTATTTAATAATCGTTTGGCTCATTCTCCAGTAATTCCCTATCGCTTCCTCAATTTCATCAAGATATTCTATTTCTTCAATCGCTTTAACAAAATGCTTATCTTTATATGTTGTATAACTCGGGGGATTTTTATCCTCAAATAAATTTGGTAGTGGTCTTTTAGTATTAGAAAACCTATCTCTCACCTCTATAGCTTTCCGCTTAAAATCCTTTTCTGTTATTTCCCAAATATATGGCGGATTAACAACTTGAGTTAATATATATCCCAATAGCTCTTGAATAAAAACATCTGAGTCTATTTCATTAATTAACTTATCTCAAGATGCTCTTTTTATTTTTCCAATTCGTTCTGAAACTCTAATTTCACTTGTATTTAACTCTATTTTTCCTAACAATTCTAAAATTTGATTTTCAGGATATACAAAAACTTTTTTATATAATTCCCTAAATATCCGTTCATTATTTTTTTCAT
>NZ_JAGXJY010000103.1 GCF_019091085.1 Mesorhizobium sp. GbtcB19
AATTGGATTGGGGCTAATATTAATCCTTAGACCTCTTATAAGTAAGTGGGGCACTCCACTATTTGTGGATAGAGGGCCTGCACACTCTAAATAAATATAATTATCTAATTATTGTTTATTTTAAGTATAATCCTAATTATAGAATACTGGAATATATATCCTAAATACAAGCATAAAAAAGACTCCCTTACTAAAAGGAGCCTTTTTTCTATGTATGCCAATGCTCCAAAAGTTTGATAAGAGTTACTGCTCGAAAGCACTCCCACATTATTTCCAGAGATGCACTGGCAACATCATTATATTTCATATAACATTGTATCGTCTACTTCTTTTCTAAATAGTTGATTATTTTGGTTTGATTAAAAGCTAGTATTTGGTCCGTTATTCTTGTTTCTAGGGTCCTCGATACTGCGCATCTGCGGATACGCCTCCCGCTATGGGCTATAATACTCTTATGCATAATTCCTGTATAGAGATAATAAAGTCGTTTAATTATATTCTTAAAAACAAAGTAACCATTTATCTGTACGCTGATAGATGGTTACTAAAAATGTTTAAAAGGTTAGATTTTCTTT
>NZ_JAGXJY010000104.1 GCF_019091085.1 Mesorhizobium sp. GbtcB19
TTGGAATAGTATCGTTAAAAAGTTCACTATTTAACGATAGAAAGCACTTGTATAAAAAGTTCAACAAAACAATGGAACTTTTTTATACAATATGTATCCATAGTTTAAATAAAAGGTTCCATTGGATTAATTTTTTGAGAATTATAATTATTCTTGTAAGGTGTTTTTCCTTTCTCAACCATTAAAGACCTTTGTCTACTTAGGGAAGTACCAGTTAATTCATTGATGAACGAGCCTTCAAACCGCTTGAAGATTCTTTATGAGATGTTCGTTCGTACAGTTCATTCCTTCGCGGATATCGTCCAGTTTCTTGGACTTTTTCACATAGGTTGTATTCAAGAGCACAACCTTTAGTTCCTGTTCTTCTAACCAATAAGTTAATGGTAGTCAGTGGTGGTCTGTAGGTTTCCATCCTAATGATTTCATATGGTGCTGAACTTTCTAAATTGGATTATCCTGGAATTTTGAACTTAAATACTTTGAGAAAAGAGAATCTTAATGGATTCTCTTTTCTCATTCTGCATACATAACTAAAAAGAGACAGAAACACTGTTGGTAAAGTATTATCCCTTT
>NZ_JAGXJY010000105.1 GCF_019091085.1 Mesorhizobium sp. GbtcB19
TTCTTCTACTGCACAACAAAGACATAAACTTGTTTCTCCAGTAGAAGTAAAAGACCAGCTTACCTCTCCACTAGATAGACATTAATATGTGTTGTTATTAATTAGTACTATCATACTCCCCCTCCTTTAAGGTAAAACGAGAATTTTACCCTATCACATTTAAGTTTCCATAATTACCTAATGATAATTGAAGACGATATTTTTCTGCTTTTATCATCCAAGCATATGCATCTTGTAAAACTTTTTTCTTGTTTTCTGATTTATTTAGCACTTCACACTGCAATATCTTTACTTTACAACAAGGACAAATATCTCTGATTGTATGGGCATTTACTGCTCCAATAGCATTGTTTTTTATATTAATGAAAAAGTATAGACAAATAGAATGTTCTTCTATTGTAGTTATCTTCATTAGTGAAGTTCCATTCTCATTCCCAAAAGCACCATCTACACTCATATCTACTTCCACATCTTTGATATTTAAATTCACTGTTGGACTTGTCATTGCTTCCACTCCTTTAGATAGAACTCTTATTTCACTCAATTCAAAGAGCAATTTTTCATAAAAAAA
>NZ_JAGXJY010000106.1 GCF_019091085.1 Mesorhizobium sp. GbtcB19
CCGAGAACATCCTCAGCGGTTGCGATGATCTCCGCCTGGCGGGCGTCGGCATAGTCCGAGGTCGCCGGAATGCCGTTGACGCCGATCGCCCAGACCGGCTCATAGGCGAACAGGATCGGCGCGCGCTTCTGCGCGGCCGAAAGCTTTGACAAAGCGCCGCGCACCTGCCGGTCGAGCACCTCGCGGGCAAGGCCTGCCTCGCGCTCGGCCAACGTCTCGCCGATGCAGATCAGCGGAATGAGGCCATGGCGTATGGCGGCTTCGGTCTTGAGGCCGACCGTCTCGTCGGTCTCGCCGAAATGCTCGCGGCGCTCGGAATGGCCCAGCTCGACGATGTCCAAGCTACAATCCTTCAGCATCACCGGCGAAATCTCGCCGGTCCATGCGCCGTCGTCGGCCCAATGCATGTTCTGCGCTCCGACCTTGACCGACGTAGCTTGAAGCATCGCCTTGACCTCGCGCGCCGCGGTGAAGGGCGGGATGACGAAGCGCTGGATGCGCGGATCGCCTTCCGGTTCGGCAAGCAGCCCGCCGGCGAAGGC
>NZ_JAGXJY010000107.1 GCF_019091085.1 Mesorhizobium sp. GbtcB19
CGCCGAAATGCAACGGGCGGGGCGGAAGCGTCATGCTGACAAAGGTCCCGAGCGCACCCGTTACCGCGGGCGCCACCGCGACGACGAGCGGGAGCCAGATGGCGGCGGGACGGCGCCACTGAAGGGACGCGGTCGCCGAGAGGATGCCGGGAATGGTCACTGGGGAAAAAGCCCCACCGTGCGCGAAATCGGCCCCGACCTGCTCGGCGGCCCTACCTAACAGGGTAGCGGCTCACAAGAGGTGCATCAATGACATTCGCGATTTACAAGCGGCTCCGCTTGGCCGCCTTGCTGTTCTGCAGCACACCGATGGTGATGGGTCTGCTCTCCGGCGCGGTGAGAGCGGCCGAGGCAGGGTGGCGGCCCTACGAGGTCCCGCCCTCCATCACGAACCTTGAGAAGATCCCGGTCGCTCTGTACTACCCGACGCAGGCGCCTATGCGCCCGGTCGCGGTGGGATCGTTCACGATCCACGCGACCCTCATGGCCGTTCCGGAGGCAAAGGCCAAAGGCCTCATCGTGGTCAGCCACGGT
>NZ_JAGXJY010000108.1 GCF_019091085.1 Mesorhizobium sp. GbtcB19
AAAAAAATCATGGAACATATTTCTTGTTGTGTAAGCTGGTCTTCTTCAGATTTAGTATAAATTAATTTACTAATAAGGTCATTTTTAGGTTGTTCTTTCCTTTTCATAATTAAAAATTGAAGATAATCAGAAAAAGCCTGGAATTCCGGACGCGCATCTTTCATTTTACTTGGAAAATTACTTGCCTCCACTAATGTATTAGACCATTTACGAAACACTTTATAATCACTTTCTGGTACTCCCAAGAGACTTCCAATAACTGCAATCGGGAGTGGGAAGGCGAAGTCGTCAATTATATCCATTTCTCCTTTATATTCAACTTTATCTATTAAGTCTTGAGAGATATCTTCAATTTGCCTGCGTAAAGATTTAACTGTTCTAGAACTAAAAGCTGTATGAACAACTTTGCGTAATCTAGTATGATTAGGTGGATCGGAGTTTAACATGTGATTTGTTAACAAATCTTTTTCTAGATTTGGTAACATTTTCTCTATTTCTTTCGGCTTAAAAAGCTTATATGGATCTTTTA
>NZ_JAGXJY010000109.1 GCF_019091085.1 Mesorhizobium sp. GbtcB19
CCTCGGAACAGTTACGGATCGCCCTTCTGCGCCAGAAGGTGATGGAACAGGATGCAGTCCTGCAACGGCGACAGCGCATAGATGTCTTCGACATTGGCGGTCCCGCCCGGCACCGTCTCGACAACCCGGTCGATCTCGGCCTGGCACAGCGCCGCCAGCGGCACCATCGCCGGTGTAATCGTCCGGCTCCGCGGGGTAATGCCATTGGGGGGCACCACCACCTCGCGGCTCCATCCCAGCTTGGCCGCGAAAGCCGCCAGCCGGGGATGTTCGAACAGGTCGCGGATCGCCGCGCCCAGGCCTAGGCGCCGCAGACGCTCCAGCAGCTTGACCGCCAGCAGCGAATGGCCGCCGGGCTCGAAGAAGCTGTCCTGCCGACCGACCTGTTCGACACCTAGCAGTTCCGCCCACAGGCCGGCAAGGATCGCTTCCACCTCGCCCTGCGGCGGCTCGTAAAGGCCACGCGCATAGGCTCCGCCCTCCGGCGCCGGCAGCGCCTTGCGGTCGAGCTTGCCGTTCGCGCTCAG
>NZ_JAGXJY010000011.1 GCF_019091085.1 Mesorhizobium sp. GbtcB19
CGCAAGGAAGCTCCTGGTCGTCCTCAACGCCATCATCAGGGACAAAATCGCATTCGCATGAACACAGTTGCCATGCCATTACGTCGAAACCGGCGATGGAGAATTCTCACCCGTGCCGACGGGCGCTGGCAGCGGCCATTTCTGCACCGCTGCATCCTTCAGCAGCCGTCACGGCATGGATCCTAGGGTCTGCGCGCGTCGCTTCGCTCCTTGCTCCGCCCTAGGATGACGAAGTCGCTATTCCGTCTTCGCCGGCGCGGCGGTCATCTGCTCGCCCATGGCCTTCATGTCGGCAGCCTCGCCTTCCTTCGACGTCGAAGGCACCTTGAACACCTGGCCCGGCCAGATGCGGTCGGGATCGCGGATCTGGTCCTTGTTGGCGAGATAGAGGGTCGAGAAGCGCGTGCCGTGGCCGTAGACGCGACGCGAGATGCGCCAGAGTGTGTCGTTGCGGCGGATGATGACGGCGCCGTCGGCATGTTCGAGCTTCGGCGCAACCGTCTCGGGCACATCGGTCGAAGGCGTCGCCTCGGCAACCTTGGCGGGCGCCTCGGCTGCCGGTGCCGCGGGCTTGGCCGCTTCGGCCGTCGTCGTGACCTGCGTGGTGGTTTCGGCCGGCTTGGTTTCCGTGGCCTGGGAGCCCGCGCCCTGGACCTGTGCGAGCTTGGTCTCCGCTGGCTTGGCCTCGCCGGTGTTTGTCTCGCCAGCCTTCGTCTCGCTTGGGGCTACGGCGGCGATCGCCTCGCCGGGCTCGCGCTCGAACGGCACGGCAGCGCGGGCGACGACCTTGACGCCGTCATCGTCCAGCCCGTCGACATGGATGGTGTAGCTGCCGACCGGAATGTCGCGCGTCGCTTCGATCAGGAAATGGCCGTCGGCCGAGGTCTTGGCATCGCCGAGCAGGATGGCGTCGGCATAAGCGCGCACCTTGCGGCCGGGATCGGCGGTGCCGGCGACGAAGATCTTGCTGCCGTCGATCTCGACCGCCTCGACGGCGATCTTGGGCTCGGCCGCAGCGGCAGCCGGCGCGGTCGCAGCCGCCTGATCGGTGGCGGCGGGCGCGGTCGCGGCGGGCGCCGAGGTCGTATCGGACGCAGCCGGCGCGGTCGTTGCCGGAGCTTGCGCAGCCGGTGCCGCCTGGTCGGTGGCGGTCGGCGCCGCCGGCTTGGTCTCGGCCTGCGGCACGGTGATCAGTTGCGAAGCCTTGCCGGGCTCCTCGACCATCGCCAGCACCTGGCCGGTCGGGCTCTGCGGCACCGAGACGACAGCGGTTTGGGCCGAGGCGACGGCCGTGCCGCCAACCGTCTGGCGCAGCGTGATGGTGTAGTCGCCGGGCTTCAGCGGATCGTCGAGCACGATGGCGAAGGCGCCGTCGGGGCCTGAATCGGTCGCGCCGAGTACCGTCCCGCCATTCAGGATCTCGACCTTGGCATTGGGCGCGGCGCTGCCGGCGACGACGATCGAGCCATTGCCTTCGACGCGCACGACATCGAAGGTCGGCAGTGCCGGGCCGGCCGCGGCGGCAGGCGCCTGGGCGGCTGGAGCGGTCGCGTTGTTGGCCGATGCCATCGTGTTGGCGGGGGCCATCTTGTTGGCAGGCGCCATGGTGTTGGCTGGCGCCATGGTGTTGGCCGGAGCCATCGTGTTCGCAGGCGCCTGGGGCACGCGCCCCTCGGTGCTCGTGCTCGAGGATTCAGCCGGTTTCGCATCGCCTTGCGGCAATGCCGCGACCTGCGCCGGCTTCTGGTTGTTGATGTAAGGGTCGAGCGCGCCCGACCCGTAGGCGACCGCCGCGACGACGACCACGCCGCCCGCCGCGAACAAAAACGCCTTAGAAGGATTGATAGCCATAATTCCGTATTGCCCCCTTAGCCACCTAACGCCCGGTCTAGCGTGTTTTCTCCTAGCTCACAAGAAAAAGCCCGCCCGCGGGCTTGACCCCGCCGACCGTCCCTATCACCAATCATCGCCATGAACACGATTCGATCCGTCTGCGTCTATTGCGGCTCGTCTCCGGGCCGCGACGAGGCCTATATCAAGGCCGGCCACACACTCGGCCGCTCGCTTGCCAAATCCGGTTTGCGCCTGATCTATGGCGGCGGCACCAAGGGCATCATGGGCGCCGTCGCCGATGGCGCGCTCAAGGCCGGCGGCAAGGTCACCGGCATCATCCCGCGCTTCCTGATCAACAGGGAAGCGACCGAAACCGCGCTCGACAAGCTCGACGAATTGCTGATCACCGACAACATGCACGAGCGCAAGCACAGCATGTTCGAAAAATCCGACGCCTTTGTGGCGCTGCCCGGCGGCATCGGCACGGTGGAGGAAATCGTCGAGATCATGACCTGGGCGCAGCTCGGCCATCATCGCAAGCCGATCGTCTTCGCCAACGTCAAGGGTTTCTGGGACCCGATGCTGGCGCTGATCGAGCATATGTCGGCCGAAGGCTTCATCCACACCGCGCAGCGCGTGAAGCCGCTGGTGGTCAACGACCCCGAAGCCATCGTCGCCGCCATCATGGTGGCCGGATCGTCGGTCGACGCGCCGACGGAGGGTGTAAGGGCGGTGATAGATAAAATGTAGGGCAATAAGGGAGTAGGGCAGTAAGGCAGTATGTGAGGTTGCGGAACACGCCCCCTACTGCCCTACTGCCCTACTGCCCTACTGCCCTACTGCCCTACTGCCTTCCTCAAATCCCCAATCACCGCCCGCCGGTCATTCCTGCGCCACGCCAGATGGATCGACACGCTGCGCTTGAACCACGGCAGGTCGCGGAAGATCACGCCGGGGGGTGCGGCGCTTCGCAGGCTTTCCTGAACCGTCGCCAGGCCGAGACCGGCGCTGACCAGGCCGAGCGACGTCAACGGGTCGTTGGTCTCATAAGCGATGTCGGGCACGAAGCCGGATTCGACGCAGGCCGCAAGGAATTGTGCGCGGTTGGTGTCGCCGGGCTGGCGCACGACAGTGATCCAGACGCGGCCGTCGAGATGGCCGGGTTGGATGTCGGCGATACTGGCCAGCGGATCGCCTTCCGGCATTGCCAGAACCAGCGGCTCGCGCCGCACCAGCCTGCTTTCGAGATCGGGATCGCCCTCCGGCGCCGGCGAATAGACGAAGCCGAGATCGAGGACGCGCTGCCGCAAATCCTCGAACTGCGCCGCCGTCCGGCGGCTGCGCAATTGCAGATGAAAATCCGGCCGCGCGCGGCGGAAATCCCTCAGCATGTCGGCGACCAGTCCGGAATGCACCGCGCCCTCGACATAGCCGATGGCGAGGCTGCCTGCCGCGCCGCTGGCGAGGTTGCGGCCGAGCTCTTCCAGCCGCGCGGCATTGGCAAGCAGCGCTCGCGCTTCGGCGAGGAAGGCCCTGCCCTCGGCGTTGAGATGGACGCGCTGCTTCGCCCGCTCGAACAAAGTGACGCCGAGCTGCTCCTCGAGCTGAATGATCTGCCGGCTCAAGGGTGACTGCGAAATGTGCAATTGCTCGGCGGCTCGGCCGACATTGCCGGCCTCGGCGACGGCGACGAAATATCTGATCTGGCGCAGGTCGAGCATTTTTCGCTCCAACAGGTTAAGACTTTGATGGTCTTAACTATAGCCTAATCAGTCTTGGACAGTCTGGCCAGTCAACGCGATATCTCCGGGCATCAACCGGCCACAAAGGAGACAGCCATGCAGTTCTTTGCCCTGCTCACCCGCAATACCCAGAAGTTCAGCGACGCCGACTTCGCGCCGCTGCTGCCGCCAGAGTCCGAACAGCGCAAGACGCTCTACGTACAAGGCGCGGTACGCCAGATCTGGAACCGTGGCGACGTTCCCGGCACCGGCATCATGTTCGAAGCAGCCGACGAGAAGGAAGTCCGCGGCCATCTCGCCACGCTGCCGCTGATCGAGGCCGGCATGATGGACATCGCGGCGATCGTGCCGCTCAACCCCTATCCCGGTTTCGGCCCGAAGCGCTGAGGCAACGGCAGCGCGAGCTGCTGCCGCCCTTTTTGGCTGCGCCTATCCGCGACCGAAAAGACGACTGAAAAGCCCCGGGCGCGCGCCGCCGTAGCACTCGGGTAGCGGGCGCGTGAGCAGGAACTGATCGAGACCCTCGACGGTCTCCGTGCCGCAATAGCTGCATTGCAGCGAACGGGCCAGGGGAGCGATTTCCCGCAGCACAGCGCGAAACCCCTCGCCATCGATCGGCACGTCCTTCGCCATCCTGAGCTCGTGCGAGAATATCTCCATGCCAAGGAAGCGAAAGCCGCGCTTTTCGAGCGCGGCGCGCAACTTTGCCAGGGACGGCTCCGCGCCCCAGAACTCGAAGCGCGTCGGCCGGATGCGGGCATCCGCGGCGACTTCCAGTCCGAGGTCGCCGATAGCCTCGGCGGGAAGAATGAGCGGCGCAAGTGCTGCAAGCGAATGCCGTTCCAGCGTGAGCGGGAAGGCCAGCGCCTCGGCGGCCTTGCCGGCTATCCGTTCGAAACCGGTGATGTCTTCGGTCGTAAAGTAGAAATCCCGGCGTCCCTCGCCATGCTGTTCGGCGATGTAACAGGCGGGGCAGTTCGCGGCGGCCAGATCCTCGCAAAGCCTTTCGAGGAAAGCGTAGTTTCGCTGCGACCCTTTGGGCGTCAGCAACCCATCGCGCGGCATCAATTCGTTTGCGCGTGGCGTGATCTTCAGGCGCAGGATCGGCAGCGATGCGGCGGCGCGCAGCAGCGCCATGTTCACCCTTGTATGGATGAACAGCTCGCCGCCGTCGGGGCGATAGCGCACCAGGGCGCGATGCGGTTCCGCCTCGCGGATGACCTCTTCGGTCTCCTCGTTCGAGACCTGTTCGCCGGTGACCGGGAATTGCAGCAAGGTCATGCGATCGCCCCCAATCGCTTTGGTCGGCCCATCCTGCCAGTTTGTCGGGCCGGAGCCTAGAGCGTTCAGTGGCTTACGGCCATGCGTCCTGCATAGCGTTCACCGACAGCCATGCCATCATCGGCAACGCGACCAGCAGCGCCAGCCG
Organism: Mesorhizobium sp. GbtcB19; assembly: GCF_019091085.1. GTDB lineage: Bacteria > Pseudomonadota > Alphaproteobacteria > Rhizobiales > Rhizobiaceae > Mesorhizobium. Next base: position 5,005 of record NZ_JAGXJY010000011.1, read on the forward strand.
CAGCCCCGCGGATCGCGCCTGGTCGGGCTCCTGGCGCTGAAGCCGGCGCCAGATCTGGAATGCCGCGAAGAAAATGAGCAGCGCATAAAAGCCGGCGAGCAGCCAAAGGGCCGTCTGGCCGGATATCGCAATGCCGTTGTTCTCGAGCACCTTGCCGATCAGCATGGCCGGCCCGGCGACGAAGAAGGCAATGGCGGTGCCGAACAGGAAGCCGATCATCGCGCCTGGAAAGGACGTGGCCGACAGCGCGACGAGCACCGCCAGCAGGATGAGCAGGGTGATGAACGCGCGCTGGCTCATGGCCACATTCCCCGACCTAACGCGGAGGAATGTACCAGTCCGGCCTTAATCGCGCGTAACGGCATGGGTCTTCGGAGGCGCAGCATGGCCAAAACCTCCCTCCCCTTGCCGGCAACGGAACCGTCGCTATTGTCGACGGCGATCCGAAACAGTGGGGACGGAACTTCATGAAACTTGGCTTTGTCGGCACGGGCGCGCTGAGCTCGGCCATCGTCACCGGGCTGAAATCGCTGCCGGGCGAGACGACGCCGGTGGTGGTCTCGCCGCGCAACGAGGAGATCGCCGCCGAGCTCGCCGCGCGCTACCCCGATGTGCGCATCGCCGCCGACAACCAGGCCGTGCTCGACCAGTGCGACACCGTCATGCTGGCGGTGCGGCCGCAGATCGCGCGCGAGGTGTTGCGGGAATTGCGGTTCCGGCCGGACCATCATGTCGTCAGCCTAATCGCCACCGTTTCGCGCGAGGAGATCGCCGGCCTCGTGGCGCCGGCGACGCATGTCGGCAAGGCCCTGCCCATGCCGATGATCGCCCGCCTGCAGGGCGCGACGCTCATCTGCCCGCCGGACCCGATCGTGGCGGCGTTCTTCGGCAGGCTGGGCGGCGTGATCGAGGTCGAGGATCAGAGCGAGTTCGACGCGCTCAGCGTCGTCACCGCGACCTATGCCAGCTATTTCAAATATCTCGACACGATCCATACCTGGGTGCGCAGCCAGGGGGTGGACGGCGACAAGGCCCGCGACTACATCACCAGCATCTACAAGGCGCTGGCCAACGCGCCTGATACTGCGCCGGACGAAGATTTCACGCATCTTGCGCAGGACTATGCGACGCGCGGCGGCATCAACGAGCAGGTGCTGCGCGAGCTGACCGAGCGGGGAACGTTCGAGGCCTTCGCGGAAAGCCTGGAGCGCATTCACCAGCGCGTCGCGGGCAAGTAGCCGGCGAGCCCAAGCAGCGATTGCCATCACGCCGCCGGCGCGAGCCGCAGCGACGGCTTCCGCGCGCCGAGCCGATCGAGATACAGATAGACGACCGGCGTGGTGTAGAGCGTCAAGAGCTGCGAGACGATGAGGCCGCCGACGATCGCCGCGCCGAGCTACGGTTCCGGTCCGAACGATTCAACCGGCACCTGTCAGCTCGACGGCCGTGCGCACGCGGGCGAGCACTTCGCTCAGCATGTCGTGCATGGCCTTGCGCGCCTTGGCGGCATCGCCGGCCTCGATCGCCCTCAGCACCTTGCCGTGCGCGTCGAGATCGCCGACCGGGTGACCGAACAGCGCGTTGGTGGTGGGCACGCTATATTGCAAGGCGGTGTGGATCAGCGCCGAGAGCGGCAGGAAGAAGCGGTTGCCGGTGGCGGCGAGCACGGCCTCGTGGAAGGCAGCGTCCGAAGAGACCGGATCGCCCTCGCCGGAGGATGCGGCGCGCATCGCTTCGAAGGCCTCGCGGATGACGGCAATTTCGTCCGGGTCGTTGCGGCTCGCGGCAAGGGCCGCGGCCTCGCATTCGAAGCCCAACCGCACTTCCAGAAGCTCGATGATGAAGTGGCGCGGCGTAGCACTTGCGCGCAGCCAGCCCAGCACCGAGGGGTCCAAGAAGTTCCAGTCCTTCAGCGGGCGGATGCGCGAGCCGCGCCGCGGCCGGGTGAGCAGCAGGCCCTTGGCCCAAAGAATCTTCACCGCTTCGCGCGCCGCACTGCGGCTGGCGCCGAAGCGGGCGCAGATCTCTTCCTCGCCCAGCAGCGTCGCGCCAGGCGGAAACAGCCCGCCGAGGATCTCGCGGCCAAGACTATTGGTTATCTCATCAGTCACCGACGAGGTCTGGTTGCCTGCCATTTGTCCCGGTTCGTCTTAGCCTGCCAACAACCGGTCGGTGTTACCGCACCGGGTTGTGCCTGTCCATGTCATCTGATTTGTCAGATAAATTGAGTTGAAGCCGCCGCGGCTTTCCGGCTAGCTGTGGGGAGAAAAGCCTTCGAGTTGGCCAGCGACAAATCGCAATCGATGAAGGTGCAAATTGCGTTCGACTGATTATCTCGGCCGTCTGTTCGGCCTCGAAGGCAGGCATGCCTTCATCACCGGCGCCAGCCGCGGACTGGGGCTTGCCTTCGCGGAGGCGCTGGCAGGCGCCGGCGCGCGCGTCACCATAGGCGGCCGTAAGGCCGACGAGCTCAAGGCCGCCGGTGACCGGCTGCGCGCCGAGGGCTACCCGATTGCGGAGTCACTGATCGACGTCACCGACACGCAGTCGGTCGATGCGGCAATCGCGGCGAGCGAAGCCGGCACCGGCCCGATCGACATCCTGGTCAACAATGCCGGCATCCAGCGCCGCGCGCCGCTCGAGAGTTTTTCCGACGCCGACTGGGACGCGCTGATGGCGACCAATCTCGACGGCGTGTTCAAGGTCAGCCGCGCCGCCGTGAAGGGCATGATCCAACGCCGCAAGGGCGTGATCATCAATGTCTCCTCGGTGCAGAGCACGCTCGCCCGTCCCTCGATCGCGCCATACGCGGCGAGCAAGGGCGCCATCACCATGCTGACCAAGTCGATGGCCGGCGAATGGGGCCAGCACGGCGTGCGCGTCAACGCCATCGCGCCCGGCTATTTCAAAACCGAGCTCAACGCCGCGCTGGTCGCCGACGAAAAATTCTCAACCTGGCTCACTGGCCGCACCCCGATGCGCCGCTGGGGCGATGTGGAGGAACTGGCGGGTGCGGTGGTGTTCCTGGCGTCAGACGCGGCGAGTTTCGTCACCGGGCAGACGCTGCTGGTGGATGGCGGGATTACGAGCGTGCTTTAAGCGGATCGAACAATGATCGTAAGGATGGCCGAGCTGGAGATCGACCCAGGCAGCGTCGACGCGTTCAACGCATTGCTCTCAGAAGAGATCGAAGCCTCGGTGCGACTGGAGCCTGGGGTGCTGTTTTTGTTTGCGGTTGCCGTGAAAGAAAATAGCCACCTGGTACGAGTGATCGAAGGTTATGCTGACCAAGCAGCATATGAAGCGCATCTGACCGCGCCGCACTTTCTCAAATACAAGGTCGGGACCGCCGATATGGTCAAGTCGCTCCGCCTACTCGAAACCGATCCGATTTTGCTCAAGGCGAAACCCCAAATTTCAAACTGAGACACTACTCCCACGTCACATCCGCCGGCACACTGTGCTCCAGCACGAGGTCGACATTGAGCATGTCGTTGCCGCGGACCTTGGCGATCGCATATTCATCCGGGTAGCTGAGGTCGGTCCAGCGCTTCAGCAGCCGCTGTTCCAGCTCGGCGCGCGACGCGGTCAGGAAGACCGTCAGGTCGAACAGGCGGGCGAGGCCGGACCAGGGCGCGCGGCCGAGCAACAGGTAGTTGCCTTCCACGATGACATAGCGGGTCGATGGCGCGATCAGCCTGGCGCCGGCGCGCGAAAGGTCTAGCGGGCGGTCGAAGGTCGGCACGGCGACGCTTTGCGCGCTATCGCGCACGCGCCGCAAGGTGAGCTCGAAATTGTCGAAATCGAAGGTCTGCGGCGCGCCCTTGCGCTGGCGCAGGCCAAGCCGGTCGAGCACCGCATTGTCATAATGGAAGCCATCCATCGGCAGGATTTCCGCACCCTCCGAGGCGAGTTCCTTCCGCAGCCGCTCCGCGATTGACGACTTGCCGGCGGCGGGAGGGCCAGCGACGGCGATCATGACGCGCGCGCCGGAGGCGTCGGTCGCCAGGATACGCGAGACGAGATCGTTCCAGTCGCTCATGGTCGGTCCTTGGGCCTGGCTGTTGCAAGGATGTTGTTGGAGCATGATCTTTTCCGAAAACCGGATCCCACTTTTCGGGATCATGCTCTGATGATGAAAGGGGTTGACCAGTGCCGCCTCGCCAAGGCGGTCAACCTGGCGATGCCCGCAGGGAGCGCCGGGCGGCGGCACTGGTCAAGGCGGTGAAGGTCAGTCGGCCGATATCCAGCGGATGATGTTCGCCATCAGCCGGCCGTAGAGCGGCCATGCAAGAAAATCCTGCGACAGCCAGTGCGGGCCGATATCGGTCGTCCAGGCGGCGGTCCGGCCCTTGCCAAGCTCGCGTACGGAAAGCAGCGGCCAATCCGCGCCGCGATAATGGCAGGAGGCGAGCAGCCGCGAAGAGCCGTCGCGGCGGAAGTCGGTCTTATTCATGCCGAGGATCGGCGGCAGCGGCCCCTCGATGCCGGCGAAGATTGGATGCGAGGACTGCAGGATGGAGGCCTGCAGGCCCTGCGGCACTTCCAGTCCGTCGCTGAACGGCAGGCAGCGCACCGGCAGCACGTCCTCCACCGGCGTGTCGCGGAAACGCGCGGTGCCGAACATGCCCTGAAAACCCATATAGCCGCCGGCCAGCATCAGCCCGCCGCCGGCCTCGACATAGGCCTTCAGCACATCGAGGCGGTTGACGCCGACGCAGCCGGCGCGGGCTTCGGGTGTGACCAGCAGGCTCAGCGCGCCGACGTCGGAAATCACCACCGCGTTGTAGGGCGCCAGCGCTTCGAGGTCGTAGGGGAATTCGGCCGGGCAGCGCTCACCGCCGATCTGGGTGACCGAGATGCCCTCGGCGGCCAGAGCGGCGTTGAAGGCAGCGGCGCCGTTGACATAGGCGGCGCTCGTCAGCACCTCGGCGCCGGATGCCACCGATGTCGTGGCCGAAAAGGTTTCGCCCGCAAGCAGGATTTTCATTGCGCACCGTGCTGTCGATCGAGAGAAAGCGGCGGGCGCCGTGGCGCCCGCCGGGTTTGGGGGATCAGAACTTGAACTCGGCAAGGTTCTCCGGCGTCACGATCTTGGCCGGGCCGAGCACCAGCTCGCCGCCGGCGCCGATCGTGTATTCGCCCAGACGGCCGGCCTTGAACTTCTCGCCTTCCTTGCCGGTGATCTTGCACTGCGCCAGCGCCTGCGCGGTCTGATAGGTCAGGTAGCCGAGGTCGGAGACGTTCCACCAGATGTCCTGCGCGGAGCCGTCCTTGATGTATTTCGAGATCAGCGTGGCTGGCGCCAGGCCCGTCAGCTTGACCTTGCCCATCAGGCCGGCTTCCTCGAGCGCGCGCGCCGCGGCCGGCAGGCCGATGCCGGCCGGAACGATGATCGCCTTCAGATCGGGGAAGGCCTGGACCAGCGCCAGCGCCTGCTGCTGGTTGACCTGCTCGCTCTCCTCGCCATAGGCGACCTGCACCAGCTTCATCTTCGAAAATTTCGGCTCGGCCGCCATCTTCTTCTTCATGAAGTCGATCCAGGCGTTCTGGTTGGTGGCGGTCGGCGTCGACGACAGGATGGCGAAGTCGCCCTCGCCGCCCATCAGATTGTAGGCGCTTTCCAGCATCATCTCGGCCAGGCTGTCGCCCTTGGCCTGGTTTGCGAAGACCGCGCGGGCATCACCCGCGACGTCGGAATCGTAGGACACCACCTTGACGCCCTGCTGGGCTGCGCGCTTCAGCGCCGGCGCCACGGCGTTGGCATCATTGGCCGAGATCGCGATGACGCCGACCTTCTGGGTGACCAGGCTGTTGATGAAATCGATCTGCGCCTCGGCAGTCGCCTGCGAAGGCGCGACCTGGATCGCCTTGCCGCCGATCTCCTTGGCGGCCTCCTCGGCGCCCTGCTGGGCGACCTTGAAATAGGGATCGGTGTCGAGCTTCGGCAGGAAGCCGACGGTCACCGGCTCCTTGGCGCATTCGTCGGCCAGGGCCAACGATGCGGGGGCAAGCAGAATGGTCGATGCGAGCAGGGCTAGTCCAAACGCTTTCATTGTACACTCCTCCGTTTAGTTCGGGCTTGCTGGAAGGGGCCCGATATCACCCCTTGGTTTCGCGCAAGGCGCGCGATCTTGAGAGGCGCTCCTCCAGGGAGCGCCAGTAATTGCCGATGAGCAGCGAGCCGATCAGAAGCAGGCCGATGATCATGCCTTGCGCGTCGCCACCGATCTGGTTGAGCGCCAGCACGTTGCGGATGATGGCGATCAGCACCAGCGCCAGCATGACGCCGGTGAGCTTGCCCTTGCCGCCGAAGACGCTGACGCCGCCGAGCAGCACGATGGTGATGACGTCGAGCTCCATGCCGAGCGCGTTGTTGGCGCGCGCATTGGCAAGGCGCGCCGTGTAGACGATGCCGGCAATCGCCGCGACGACGCCGGAGACGACGAACAGCCAAAGCACCATGCGGCGCGTGTTGATGCCGGAGTAGCGCGCGACTTCGGGGCTGCCGCCCAGCGCATAGAGCCGCTTGCCGGTCGCGGTCTTCTGCAGCACGACCGCAAAGACCGGCGCCAGTATGAGGAAGGGCACGATGGTCCAGGGGATCTGCGTTCCAGGCAGATTGTCGATGCCGAAATCGACGATTGCGGGCGGCAGGATGTTGACCGAGCCGGTGCCGAGCAGGATGTAGCCGATGCCGCGATAGAGCGCCATGGTGCCAAGCGTCACCACCAGCGACTGCAGGCCTAAGCGCGACACCAGAAAGCCGTTGAAGGCGCCGAGCAGCGCGCCGAAGAGCAGCGTCAACGGGATCGCGGCGAAGGTCGGCATGCCCGCTTGAACGGCAAGGCCGAAAATCACCGAGGTCAACGCCAGCACCGAGGCGATCGACAGGTCGATCTCGCGGCAGATGATGAGCAGCGTCATCGGCAGGATCAGCAGCGCTTTTTCCGAAGCGCTGGCGGCGAGCTGCGAGAGGTTGAAACCGGAGACGAAGTTCGGCGCGAAAAGCGCGGCGTAGAGGAAGACGGCGAGACAGGCGGCGGCCAGCAGCAGGTCCCAGAAATCGATCGAGCGGAGGAACTTCGTCATCTCATCCTCGCCTGTCTGGCATGTTCGGCGCGCCGCACGATGAAGGTGTCGATGCCGATGGCGACCAGGATCACCAGGCCGTAGACGCCCTGCAGCCACAGCGGATCGACGCGCACCAGGGTCAGACCGTTCTTGATGACCAAGAGCGTCAGCGAGCCGAGCACGATGCCGAGCAGCGTGCCGGAGCCGCCGCGGATGGCGACGCCGCCGACCACGGCTGACGCGATCACCGTCAGCTCGAAACCGAGCGCGACGCGGGCGTCGATGGTGGCGTAGCGCGAGGCCCAGAGCGCGCCGCAGAGGCCGCCGAGCAGGCCCGCCAATCCAAAGGCCATCAGGATGCGCCGGTCGACAGGAATGCCGATGAGGCGCGCGCCGTCCGGATTGGAGCCGGTGGCGAACAGCTCGCGACCGACCGCCGTGCGGTAGAGCAGCACATAGCCGGCGCCGAGGATGAGGACGGCGATGGCGACGATCAGCGGCACGCCGGCGAGCTTCAGGCCGGTCATGTCGAGCCAGCGCTGCGTCACCTCATCGGCGCTGACCTGGTCGCCGGCGGCCCAGATCGAATTGAAGCCGCGGAAGATCGACATCGAGGCCAGGGTGACGACGATTGCCGGGATTTTTCCCCGGGTGACGACGAGGCCGTTGATCAGCCCGCAGACGCCGCCGACGGCGCAGGCGGTGGCGAGGCCGATCGCGATATCGAGGCCGGGATGGGCCTGGACCATGCTGGCCGCCATATAGGCCGACAGGCCGATCACCGAAGCGATGGAAAGATCGATGTTGCGGGTGATCAGCACCAGCATCTGGGCAAGTGCCGCGACCACCAGAAGTGCGGCGTCCATCGAGACCGCCGTCAAATTGGCGGCGCTGACCATGCGCGGGTTGATGATGGTGACCGGAATGGCGACCGCCAGCATCGCGGCAAGCAGGCCGAACTCGCGGCGCTTGAGGATATTTGCCGGACCTTTGCTGGCTTCCGCGAGCGCGGCCTGCGCGGCCTCGGTCGGCGCACCAGCCTGCTCGACCGCGCGGGTCGCGGCTTCCAGCACCTTTTCCTGCGTCGCCTCGCCGCTCGCGAACTCGGCCGTGCGATGGCCCTCGCGCAGCACGACGATACGGTCGCACATGCCGATCAGCTCGGGCATTTCGGAAGAGATCAAGAGGATCGCCATGCCCTGCGCGGCCGAGTCGGCGATCATGGCATGCACCTCGGCCTTGGTGCCGACATCGATGCCTTGCGTCGGCTCGTCAAGGATCAGCACGCGCGGCTCGGTGCGCAGCCATTTGGCCAGCACCACCTTCTGCTGGTTGCCGCCGGACAGTTCCTTGACCGGCTGGCCGTAGCCGGCGAAGCGCAGCTTCATGCGCTTCAGCCAGTCGGCGACGAGACCGGTGGCGCGGTCGGTGCCGTAGAGACCGAAGCGCGCCGCCTTGTCCAGAACCGGCAGCACGGCGTTGTCGAGAACGCCGAAATCCATCACCAGGCTCTGGCCCATGCGGTCTTCCGAGACATAGGCGATGCGGGCATTCATGGCGTCGCGCGCCGAGGCAAAGCGCACCGGCTCGCCGTCGATGCGGATCTCGCCAGCATCGGGCCGGTCGATGCCGAACAGGACACGCGCGATCTCGGTGCGGCCGCTGCCGACCAGGCCGCCCAAGCCCACCACTTCGCCGGCATTGAGCTCGAGGTCGATATCGGCGAAGGCGCCGGTGCGCGACAGTCCCTTCGCCTCCAGCACCAGCGCGCCGGGTTTTTCGCGACGGTCCGGATAGAGATCGCTGACCTCGCGGCCGACCATCATGGAAATCGCCGCGGCGCGGCCGAGCTCGGCCTTCGGCCTGACGCCGACAAGGCGCCCATCGCGCAGCACCGCGATGCGGTCGGCGATGCGAAAGATCTCGTCCATGCGATGGCCGACGAACATCATCGCCACGCCATGTTGCCTGAGGTCGGCGACCACAGTGAAAAGCCGCTCCACCTCGCGCTGCGAGAGTGCCGCGGTCGGCTCGTCCATGATCAGCACGCGCGCGTCGAGCGAGAGCGCGCGGGCGATCTCGACCAGCTGCTGCTCGGACGTGCGTAAGGCGCCGAGCCTGGTGTCGGTCGGCACGGCAAGGCCGACGGTCGCCAGCACCTTCTTCGCACCGGCGAGCATGGCTGAATTGTCGATGCCGCCGAAACGGTCCCGTGGCATGTGGCCGAGATAGATGTTTTCCGCCACCGACAGGTCGGGGAACAGGCCGGGATGCTGGTGCATGACGGCGATGCCGGCGGCCTGAGCATCATGCGGGGAGCGGAAGGCGGCGGGTTTGCCGTCGACCTCGACATGGCCGTCGGTCGGTGAATATACGCCGGCGAGCAGCTTTACGCAGGTGCTCTTGCCGGCGCCGTTCTCGCCGAGCAGCGCCAGCACCTCGCCGGGACGCAGGTCGAAAGAAACATCCTTCAGTGCGACGGTGCCGCCAAAGGCCTTGGTGGCGCCGACCAGCGCTACCGGAGCAGCCTTCCCCTGCGCCGTTGCTACGGCTTCACCAAGCGCGCCTTGCTGCAGCACGTTTCCTCCCTGGTCGTAGTTATTTTTTCAGTTTGCTATATTAAATGCCTCCAAGCCGCAACCGGAAAATTGACTTCCTGACGCGCAACGCGCAGTGTCGCGCCACGCTTCGACGCGATCCGGCGGCTTCACGACCGCGATTGCAGATAGAGCCGGCCGCATCGGCGGCAAGACCTGGGGGATGGCGGTTTGTCGGGAAAAGGCAGCAATTCGGTCAAGGTTCGGCACTATAACGAGCGTTTCGTGCTCGACGCCGTCCGCCGCCTGAAGGAGGCGTCCAAATCCGACCTGGCGCGCGCCGCCCATCTCACGCCCGCCGCCGTTGCCGACATCGTCGATGGACTGGAGCAGGCCGGTTTCGTAAAGCAAGTGGGAAAAAGGTTCGGGCAGCGAGGATCGCCTTCGATCCTCTACCGGCTGGCGCCGGAGCGCATCTACAGCGTCGGCATCAAGATCGGCCGGCGCGCGCTGGAGGCGGTGCTGGTCGATTTCGCCGGCGAGGTGCGGGCGCGTGCCTCGCATGAATACCGCTATCCGGACCCGGATCTGGTGCGCAAGGCCGGCAACACCTCGCTCGCCAATTTCGAGGCGCTGGTCGACGGGCTCGACGATGCCTCGATCGTCGGCGTCGGCATCGCCTCGCCCTATTTCCTCGGCGGCTGGAGCGAGGAACTGGGTTTCCCTGACGACCTCGGCGATCGTTGGGAAGCGATCGATCTCATGACCTTCTTCGCCACGCCGCCGAAGGCACCGGTGTTCATCGAAAACGACGCCACTTCCGCCGCGCTGGCCGAGCTCGTGCAGGGCGCGGGTTCGCGCTTCCGCGACTTCATGCACATCTCGATCGACACTTTCGTCGGCGGCGGCCTGGTGCAGAGCGGCAAGGTGCATACCGGGCCGCATGGCAACAGCGCCGCGCTCGGCCCGTTGCCGGTCTCGCCGTCGAGCCTCGATTCGGTGGCGGCGAAGCCGGCGCGCTACCAGAGCCTGCTGCACCGCGCCTCGATCTATGTGCTGGTCAATCATCTCAAATCGCGCGGCATCGAGATCGTCCGCGTGCGCGAGCTCGACCCCATGCCGCCCGGCGCGCGCGAGCCGCTGTTCGAATGGATCGAGGACTGCGCCAACGCGCTGGTCGAGGCGATCATCGCCATCACCTCGGTCATCGACATCGAGGCGATCGTGCTGGACTCGATCCTGCCGCGTTCGATCCATCTCGAATTGCTGGCGAAAGTGCAGAACCAGTTCAACCGGGTGAGCGCCATCGGCATCGTCGCGCCGGAAATAGTACCGGGACAGTTTGGCCCCGAGGCCTCGCCGATCGGCGCCGCCATGCTGCCCTTCTCGGCCCTGCTTGCGCCCGACAGCAGCGTGCTGATGATCGGCAAGGACCGGACGAAGCTGTTGAGCAGCCTCTCGGCGCTCGCCGGCCAGGGCTGAGAGAAGGCGGCAGCCTGGCCGTCACACCGGCAGGCTTGTCACGCCGGTCGAAAGATGCGGCTCGGCCGGTGTGGCTGTGGAGCCAACCTTGGCGCTTGCGCCCGCTTTGCCCTTCATCGTCTCGACGAGCACGCGGTCGACCGACAATCCGCCCGCGCCGCTCAGCGCCAGGATGAACATACCGCCAGCAATCGCGAGGTCCTTTTCGAAATGCAGCAATTCGTTCTGGCTGGCGAAATTGGTGTGGAAGAGGCTTGCCGTCATCAGGCAGAACAGGCCGAGCCCGACCGCGCCCAGCCGCGCCAGTATGCCCAAGGCCACCGACAGGCCGGCGCCGAGCTGCAGCAGGATGGTGGCGACGAGCAGCGGCGTGCCGACTCCGAGCGCGGCCATCGCTTTTTGAGCGCCCTCGAAATGCGTCGCCAGTTGCAGTCCCTCATGCACGAAGATCAGGGACAGAAGCAGCCGGCCGGCAAGCAGGACGACGTCCCTGGCATGCAGCTTCTCGGCAAGTTCGGTCGATGTCATGGTCGGCTCCAGTCTTTGGAAACAGGCAGGATCGAGATTGAAAGGTCGGAGCCGGCGCGAGGGAGAGGAACGCCGGCTCCGGTTTTCGGGCGCTACCGCCGTGGCGCCCAAAAAGTTGGTGTTAGCGAGAGAGATCAGCGCGAGGCCCCCTCTCCGGCCGCTTCGCGGCCACCTCTCCCCGCTTCGTGGGGCGAGGAAACAGGCGGGGTTACTTCGTCACCTTGGTGTCGATGGCCTGCTTGAGGTCCGAAAGCTCCTCGCAGCCGGCCGGGCAGAGTTTTTCCAGTGAGGCAAGCTGCTCGTTGGCCTTGGCCATGTCGCCGGTCTCGACATAGAGCTCGCCCAGATATTCATGCGCGGCCTTGTGGTCGGGCTTAAGCTCGAGCGCCTTTGTGTAGTAGGTGAGCGAGGTCTGATAGTCGCCGGTCTTGCGCAGCGTGAAGCCGAGCAGATTGTAGACGTCGGCCTGCTGGGTGTCCTGCGCGAGGTCGCGCAGGTCGGCCAACGCGCCCTTGTAGTCCTTGGCGTCGATCTTGGCCTTGACGGCCGTGAGGTCCGGCGCATCGGCGCCTTCGATGTCGTCGACGGCATAGGCCGGAACGGCGATGGCGATCGGGGCCGCGGTCAAGACCGCAATGGCGCCGAGCACCGCGAAAAGTGCGTGTTTCATGGAAGTTGTCGCTTTCTGTTCAGGATCCGATTCAATCAGATCTCGGTTGGAGTGAAGGCGTAGGCGCTGCCGTCCTTGACGAAGCTGCCGGTGCCGGGGAACGGGAAGTGCGAGCCGCAGATGCGGACATTGTCGGCAATCACCTGATCGATGATTTTGTGACGCGTGGTGATCGCCATCGGCCCGTCCTGGTCGTAGGCGCCCTGCCATTCGGGATGCGGGGCAAGCAGCGCCGGCACGTACATGGTGTCGGCCGAGACGAGGAACTGCTCGGCGCCGGCATCGACATGGTAGACGGAATGTCCGGGCGTATGGCCGGGCGCCGCCATGATGCGGATGCCGGGCACCACCTCCGCGCCGTCCTCGACCAGCTTCCAGTTCTTCCATTTCGGGAAGTTCTCGGCGATGCGCTTGCCCGCCGGCTTGCGGCCCTCGGGCAGCTTGGCGAGGCGGCTGGGATCGGTCCACCAGTTGTACTCGGTGGCGTTGACGATCAGCTCGGAGTTCGGGAATACCGGGTCGTTGGTGCCCTTCTCCATCAGGCCCCAGACATGGTCGGGGTGGAAATGCGAGATCAAGATGGTGTCGATCGCCTTGTAGTCGATGCCGGCGGCCTTCATATTGGCCGGCAGATGCGTGGCGTTGGCCTGCCACTGGCCGACGCCGGAGCCGGCATCCATCATGATGGTGCGGCCGTTCATCTGAAGCACCACGACGGTGAGCGGGATCGGCATGAAGTCGGTGGTGAGCCCCGCCTTGGCGAGCGCTGCCTTGGTGTCGTCGACCGACACGTCCTTGATGAAGGCCGGGTCGTGTGGCTTGCGCCAAATGCCGTCATAGACGGCGGTGACCTCGAGCGAGCCCACCTTGTATTTGTAGAAGCCGACCAGCGGCTCGACCGGCGTTTCGGCGTGAGCCGCGGGCGCGAATTCCAGCTTGCCGGCAATGCCGAAGGCGGCAGCGGCGGCGGCTGATCCGAGCACCATGCGGCGTGTCATGTTGAACATCAGAAATCTCCTCTTGTGGCTACGTTCTGCTTCAGGTTTCAGGCGGTACGATTGAATGGCGGAGGGCCCGGTGCGACCCTCCGCCGGCTGCGGAAACCGGAGTCGGCCGGTCCGACTGAAGACCGACCTGCGCCGGGGAGATCGGGACTTCGGTTCCTTAACCGACGAGGCGTGCCTTCCTCACCCGGATGGGACGTTCGGCCCCGAACTCCGAGCTCAATGACCCCAGATGCGTTGGCCGGGCTCATCCGCAGCAATCCTGGCCGCCGGCTTCATGTCGTGGGCGGCCATTTCGGGCTTCACGATGGAAGCGGTGGTGGTGGTGTCGACGGCGACAGCCTGCTGGCCGGTCGCGGAGAAGTGGTCGCTGCCGGCAAAGGCGCTGCCGGTGGCAACGAGAATGGCGAGAGCGGCGAAGACGGTTCTGTTCATGTCGGTATTCCTTCCGGTTTGATCGATGCGTGCCTTGGGAGGATGGCCTCGCTACAGCCAAGACCCGGAAGGCCCGGGCTTTATTCCCGGGGCGCGGCAGATTTTTTTGCGCGGGCATGGGAAGTACTGCCCGAACCGGCAGCACCGAACGCTGCTGGTTCGGAGGCATCACGGATTTTGCGGCGGCCATGCACCGGCAAGAAATGGCTCGCCTACCCAAGTATTATCGGCAATACTGGCGTTGGCGTGACAATCACGGAGGGGGAGTTCGAAGTGGCGGATACTGTCGTTTTCCAAGTGGAAGGTTTTGAGATCCGGGCTGAAGTCTCGGACACAGGAGGGCCGCTCAAGGCCGCCGGCGCCGAGGATGTGGCGCATGTGGCGCAGAAGCCGTTCAAGGCGGCCATCGGAATGGTCGGGGCTCTTGCCGACGCCTTCGCGGACGCCTTCAAGGGACGTAAAGTCGGCGCGGCGGAGATAACCCTCGGCCTCAAGGTCACCGCCAAGGGCGATTTCATCGTCGTGGGATCGTCGGGGGAAGCCTCGCTCAACCTGAAACTTACACTGACGCCCGGTTGAGGCGACCATGAATGCCGATGTTCTCCAGGCGGCGACGTTCCGCCTGGAGACCAAGGATCGCAAGCTGGCCGGCACGGCTGTTCTCGTCGATGGCGAGGGCACCCTGCTGACTTGTCATCATGTCGCCGCGACAGGCAGCGAGCTCGTGGCGACCAGCCGGGACGGAGTAAGAGCAAAGGTCGCCTGGCTTACCTCCTCCGACAACGTACTGGCAGCTTGCGACCTGGCGCTGATGCGACTCGACATGCCGCCGGACACTTCCCTTCCAGCCGCCGTCCCGCTTCTGTCCGCCGCTATCGGAGGGCCTTTCCAGACACGTGTCCAGCTCTTGGCCGCCGGGGCCTTCGGCGAAAGCGCGCCATTGAGCGGAACCGTCACGGGGGAAATGAAGATAAGCTACCCGCACGATGCCCGCACCTACACCATCACCGGCGGCCTGGTAACGGGCTTCCAGGTGCTTGGCGGCATGAGCGGATCGCCGATCTGGGACCCTGTCCGAGGCGCGGTCACCGGCTTGCTCGCGGTCGGCTCCGAACCGGGCAATATCGGGGGCTTCGTCAGCCCACTAGCGCAAGCAGCCGCTTCCCAGACGCTGCAGCGACTGCTCGCCCACAACGAGCAAACCGTTCCCCGCTACGGCAATTCGCCCAATCGTCTGGCGGCCAAAGAGCTGCTGAGGTCGGCCACGGAAACGACGCTGCAGCGGATGCGCGACCGCGACATCATCGTTACGGCCGACCGTATCGTTTCGCGCGAGGGCTTCGAGCAAGCCCTGAATGATTTCCTGCAATCGAACGTCGCAGCCTTTCCGATTATCTCCGCCGCCGGCCAGGGCAAAACGACGCTCCTCGTGCAATTGGCAACGCAGCGCTCGCAATACCCTGTCTGGCTCGTTCGCGGCGCCGACCTACCCAGCAACCAGCCCGTAGCGCAGGCATTTGAAGCGCTCCTGGCAGCGTCCGCAGCCATGCCCGCCGGGTGCGGCATGCAGGCGCTTGGAAGCCGCTGCGAGCCAAAGCCGCTGTTGCTGCTCGATGGCCTCAACGAAGTGCCGCTGGAACTTCGAAAGGTCGCCGATGAATGGCTTCCCGACCTGCTGGGCTTAATCGACCGAACGGGTTGGCGCATGGTTTTCACCACGCAGCGCGAACTGTTCTCCCGCGTCGAAAAGCAGGTAGGCAAAAAGCTGTTCATGGCGAAGGCTGCGGACGAAGAACGGGGTTGGTTCCGACTGGGTCAATTCACCACTGATGAGGCCGCTCAAGCGGCGCAGGCCTACCACCTCCCGGCCAGTCTTGCCCGCGCGATCGGTCGCCAACCTTTGATGTTTCGCCTGGCGACACCTGGCGCGGGCACCCAGCACCGCAGCGCCGTCCTGTCGAGTTATCTCGACACGCTGCTCGACCGGGCAATGGTGCAGTTGAAGGACAGGCATCCCGCCAAGGCTCGTGCACAGACGATCGCGCTGGCGGCGGAGATGGCCAAAGAACCTTCCGGCGTACTCGGCTTCGACCACGAAGCCGTCGCGGACGCCGCGCTGGTCAATGCGTTATGCCACGCCAACATCCTTGAACCGGTCGAGGCAGGTTACCGCATCATCTTCGACGAATTGAACGACTTTTTATTGGCGTTGAAATTAGCCGCGGACGGCGCGTCAAACTGGCCAACCGCGGCACCCAATGTCGTCACACTGACGATCGAGCTTCTGCTGGACAAAGATCAGGCGAAGGCCACGCAGATGGCGGAGCAGGTCGCCACGGGCAGCGGGAATGCCAGTATTTGGGACTGGCTCCGCTTCTTCGGCATCCTGGTTGGTTTGGAACGAAGGCCCGAATTGGATGCGGCGAAAATCTCAATCGTGAATGCGCTCGTCGAAAAAGAGCTCGTCGAAAGCGCGATCAGCGCCGAGACCGACCTGCCTGCCAGCCTGCCTTTGCCCGCTCTTCGGATCTTGCTGAGAGAGGCTATCCTTTTGCAGGAGGGCTATGGCTGGCGTGAAAAGGACGTCTACAGCAAGTGGCATCGCCCCGGCACGGTGGGATCCGCCCGACTTGGACTCGGGCTGACGCGTCTGGTGGCCGAGCTCGTGCAGGAAGATACGATCGACGGAGCGGGCATTTTGATCGACCTGCTCTCGGATGGCGCAACGTTGTCCCATCACAGCGAGCGCGGAGCATCTCGCGAAGCGACGGTCGGCAGCTTCGCCTTATGCATGCTGCTCGCCCATCGCGAGCGGATCGGCCTTGGCCGAGTGTTCAAGGAGGTCATCCTTGTCGAGCGACAGGGTGGCGATTCCCTCCTGGAAGCCCTTTGTGAGGATGAGCCAAGCCTGGTGGCGGAACAACTCGAGCAGTCGGCGCAGCAGAGGCCTGGGCCAACGCCTGTTGTTCTGCGCAAGGCCTGGATGACGTTGCTGGAAAAGGCAGAACCAAATGAAGAAATTCGAGCGCGTATCCGCAACGGCTTGTTGCAGCTAATCGACCGATTGGACGACCTTCAACTGCAGGAAATGTTCATCGCCTGCGCGCCAACGCGGTTACTGCCGCCCGAGACGTCGCAACAATTGTTCAATAGGATCGTTGCGTCTCACTGTCTGCATGAGGCAACGTTGGTTGCAGGCGTCAGAACGAACATCGTCGGTATCAATGACGCACTTGCGATCGCCAAGCGTCTGGGACTGGAGAAGCGAGTCGTCCTGCGGTTGACAAATCATTGGAAGCCCGACGATCCGCAGCTTTCGCTCGACGATCTGGTCCCGTTGCTCAAGGCTTATTTTCCTCCCCGTGAGAAGATGAGCAGTGATGTGCGTTATGCGCTCGAAGAGGTTTGCTACAGAACGACCCTGGAACAGGCCAAAGTCTCCCAGTTCTGCGATTATCTCGAAAAGGTCCTGGCGGTCTGCCATCCAGACGATACCCACATTTTCGTCTATCCAGCCTTTTCCGCTTTTGGCGACCTAACACCTGGTCAGGCCGCATTTCGCGAATGGCTTGGCTTAGAACTTTCCAAGATGAGTCAGGTGACTTCAATCGCGTCGCTTGCTTTGAAAAAGCTCATGTCAATTAACCCTATGTCAAACGAGGTACCCCCTCTCGCGTTCGTCTTTGCCCGTTCTGCCGACCCGCGCGACGTTTTCTGGTTCGCAGAAGAGGAATTTTCACCGGTTAAGGTGAGAGCAGTCCTCAATGCCATCTTGGAAGAGACACGCCGTCGAGGCGATCAAGATGGCGAGAAGGCCCTCCTCTATCTGCTTGAGATATTCGAGGATGACAGCCTCACCCCAGCAGAACGCAAGGATCGCATCTGGAAAGCAATAATGTCGGGGAAACTATCCCGCTGAACGAACCTCGCGGATACGGGGTCGGCGAATTCCTAAAGCCGTAGGTCAGGCCCCAGTTTGCCGATACCGACCCAACGCGGCCGCACTCTCGTCCTGAGAGGTGGTTGCGGCCTTCGATTTCCGTTTGCGGTGGCCGGCCCGGTTGGCTATCGGATGGTACGGATCGGAGGCAGGCTTGCAGCGGCGACAGGACGAAATGTCAGATCACATTCCGCGCGCATCCGTGGTGATGACGGCCTATACCGACCAGCGTTTTCTCGACAGGGCGGTCGACAGCGTCCTCAGCCAGGACTTCGAAGACCTCGAACTGATCATCGTCGACGACGCCAGCGGCCGTGGCGAGGTGTTCGAGGCGCTGGCGCGGCGCGATCCGCGCATCCTGATCCTGACCAATCCGACCAATCTCGGCACGGCCGCGGCAGCCAACCGGGGCATCGCCGCGGCGCGCGGCGACATCATCCTGCGGCTCGATTCCGACGACGTGGCCGAGCCTTCCCATGTCGCGCGGCTGGTGGCGGCGCTCGACGAGGACAGCGAGCTCGGCCTCGTCGGAAGCGCGGTGACGCTGATCGACGAAGCTGACCGGGTGGTCGGGGCTCAGGCCATGCCCGAAACGGACCTCGAAATCCGCTGGACGATCCTGTTCCACAATCCGTTCTACCATTCGGCGGTCGCCTATCGCAGAAGCCTGTTCGAGGCGGCAGGCACATACCGGGTCCACGAGCTCGTCTCCCAGGACCATTATCTGTGGTTCGACATGCTGCCGCTCTGCAGGGCGCGCAATCTTGCCGAGCCGCTGACGCTTTACAGGTTGAACACGCTGGGACTGACGGTGGCCAACGCAACGAATGCCCGCAACCGCACGCATGCGATCCGCGAGGCTTCCTGGGCCCGTATCGGGCTCACCTACGACCTCTACGACGATGCCTTCGCGCGCGACCTGACCGGCTTCATCCGCGGCACAGACATCGCCATCGAGCGAAGGGCCGTCGCCTATCGCAAGCTGCTGGACGTGCTCGGGGTCTTCCTTGCCGCCTCCGGGCCTTTCAAGCGCCCGGACGATGCGGCGGCGGCAAGACGGCTCAAGCGCCACATCACCGCCCGCATGCTTGCCAGCCCGCCGCAGCGGCTCAAGGATGCGCTGGCGCTGTGCTTGCGGTGCCTGCCCGTCCATCCGCTCGAAGCGACCCGCGCCGCCGCCAGGCGCCTGGCGTTGGGCGTGGCATCCAGGATGGGTTCGGCCGGATCGAACCCGTCGGGACAAGAGCGGGAATGATGAACGCCGATTTCGCAAGCTGGTTCGAAGGCAAGGCGCTCTCCACCGACTGGACGTCGCGGTTCTTCCCGGTTTGGGCGACGCTGCTCGCGGCGCGGCGCGAAGCGCCGCTCGACGTGCTCGAGATCGGATCGTGGGAGGGCCGCTCGGCGATCTTCTTCCTGCGCTATCTAGCCTCCTGCCGCCTGACCTGCATCGACAGTTTCGAAGGCAGCACCGAGCATGCGCTTCGCCTCAAATGGTCGAACCAGCTGCCGCATATCGAGCAGCGCTTCGACTTCAATCTCGCCGAGTTCCAGGGGCGATTCGAAAAGCTGAAGGCCATGTCTTCGGCGGCGCTGGCCGGCCTCATCGCCGAGCGGCGCCGCTTCGACCTGATCTATATCGACGGCAGCCACCACAGTGCCGACGTGCTGGCCGACGCCGTGGCGTCATGGCAGATGATCGACAAAGGCGGCCTCATCATCTTCGACGACTATGAATGGGCCTTCTTCGCGGACGAGGCCGACCGCCCGAAGCTCGGGGTCGACACCTTCCTCGCGAGGCACAAAGGCGAATATCGCGAACTCCATCGCGGCGAACAGCTCATCATCCAGAAGACCGTGCCTCTGGAAGCGGCCAACCCGCGTACGGATCGGACTGCGTCTTTCGCAAAGCCGTTGCCGGACAATCCGGCCAAAAGCGTCGAATTCGTTCTGATCGCCGAGGCCGGTGTGCTGGAGGCGCAGGCGCTGCTGCTTTGCGAGAGCATACGTTCTTTCGCAGGCAGCTATTCGCAATGTCCGATCATTGTCGTTTCGCCGAGAAGCGACCGTCGGCCGTCGGCGTCGACGATCCAGAAGCTCGAGCAGATGGGGGTCGAATACCTGCCACTGGAGATCGACAGCTGCTGCCCGCAATACGGCACCTCCTGGCGCATCCATTCGCTTGCCGCGGTCGAGCGCCGGCCGGGGCCGCCGGTCATCGTCCAGCTCGACAGCGACGCGGTCTTCATCGGCGAACCCGATCTTCTGCTCGAAGACTGCGACGCGGCGGCGCGCCCGGTCGACAGCAAGGGCATGTGCACGACAGGCCCAGGCGATGCCTTCGATCCCTATTGGCGGGACCTGTGCGGGCTTGCCGGCGTCGAATACGAGCACCTGCCGGTCGTATGGACGAGCGACGGCGCCGCTGTCGTGCGGGCAAGCTACAATGGCGGGCTGATCGCCGCCCGCAGAAGCTGTGCCCTTTTCCAGCGCACCGAAGGCATCTTCAGGCAGTTGGTGGCGGCGGAGCTGAAGCCCTGGCGCACCGACCAGCCGACCTACAGGACCGGCACCGGCCTCCAGAGCGGCGAAGCAACCGCCTATTGGGGGACCAGCCAGGCGGCTCTTTCGCTGGCGGCCGTCGCCGGCAATCATGCGGTGCGCCATTTGCCGGCGACGCATAATTTTCCGCTGCACAATCTGGCGCGCACGAAGGCTCCGGACCCCGCGAAGCTGATCCACATCCACTATCACGGGCTGTTTTCGGCCAACTCCAGCGAAGCCAATCCAATATTCGACGGCAGGCTCGAGCTGCCGGCCGGTATCGCCGAATGGCTGCAGGCGCGTTTGCCGCTACCGGAAGAGCCGCAGCCCGCGGACGAGAAAGCCCGCTCTGTCCATGCGAAGCGAGAAGCGATTCTTATCCTGGGTATGCATCGCAGCGGCACTTCCGTCCTGGGCGGCATGGTCAACGCGCTGGGCGTCGCCGGCCCGCACAGCCTGATGTCGGGGGACCGTCACAACCCGACGGGATATTGGGAAAGCCTGCGCCTCAACGCGGCGACCAACGATCTGCTCGCCGCGGCCGGTTCCGGCTGGCACGACTGGCTGCCGCTCGATCCGGGCTGGATGGCTTCCGAAGTGGCGCAAGGGCATCGCCACAGGATCGAGGCGATCCTGGAAAGCGAGTTCGGCGATGCGGCGCTGTTTTTCATCAAGGAGCCGCGCAGCTGCCGCTTCCTGCCATGGATGTCATCGATCCTCGCCGACATGCGGATCGACACGGCCGCGCTGCTTCCAATCCGCAATCCCCTCGAGGTCGCCTATTCGATAGAGCGGCGCGACGGTTTTCCAGTGGCCGGCTCGCTGCTGGTGTGGCTGAGGCACGTGCTCGATGCGGAGCTGCACTCCAGGCACATGCCGCGCTCTTTTCTGCTCTACGAAGATTTGCTTGCCGACTGGCAAGGTCAGCTGACGAAAGCCTCCAGGGCGATCGATCTTGCCTGGCCGATCCGGCCGGAGCAGGCCGGGAGCGACGTGGAAAGCTTCCTGTCGCAAGAGCTGCATCATCAACGATGCACCGTCGATCAGCTGCGCGACCACCGGGATGCTCCGCCCATCGTGGCCGATGCCTATGCGATATTGCGCGCGATGGCGCGCGACGGCGACAGCCAGGACCTTCGCGATCAACTCGACGGGATTCGCGTTAAGTTGGACAGCGCCTCAGCCCTGGTGGGGCGGACATTTGCCGGCGAAAGGGCCGCAGCGAGGCGGTCGGTCGACGATCTCCAAAGCCGGCTGGGCGAGTTCCATACGCAGTCCGAGCAGTTGCATGCGATCGTCGCAGAATTGCATCGGGACCGCGACGCTGTGCTTGGCGATCGCGACCGGTTGCTTCGCGAGAATGCGGCTCGGTCCGGTGAGCGAGAGGCGTTGCTGCACGAGAGGGATGCGTTGCACCGCGAGAGGGAGGCCTTGTACCGGGAGCGAGAGGGCCTCGTCACAGCGCGCGAAGCGATGCTCGCCTCGCACAGCTGGCGTTTGACCGCGCCGCTGCGCTGGCTGCGCAACCCGTTCGCCAAACGCGGCGAGTGAAGCGGCCGAAACGCGGTCACCAAACCGTCACACCAGGCGGAAACCTCCATGGTAAGGTTGCCATGGCCGCCCAGCGAGCCGTTTGCAGAACCAAGACCGGCGAAGCCGCCATGAACATTGCTGTTCCTTCCGAAGGCACCGATCTCTCGCCCTATCTGCCGGACGAGCACGGACTGTTCTTCATCTACCATTTCAAAGAAGACGGTTCCCGCACAAAGGACCCCGCCGAGGCGCATTGGAGCTGGCGCAGCTACCAGATCACCGACATGCGTGCGCGTCAGGAGATCGGCGCCGAGCAGGCGCTGCCGGCGCCGGTGCGCGATGCCTTCCTGTCGCCCAGCCATGGCTGCCAGATCGATTTCGAGGACGATTTTCTCTATGGCGACCTGCCCGACCTCAGGCACGATTTCGCCGAAGCGCGCGGGCTCACCCATTTCCGCTTCGCCTTCAACGACAGGATGCTGATCGGCGCCCGCAAACAGCCGCTGGAATCGGTCGACAAGATTCGCAAGCTGGTGGAAAGCGGCGCGCGCAAGTTCCGCACACCGTCCGAGCTGATCGAGGCGGTGATGGGCCAGTCGCTCGACGGCATGGCGGTCGAGCTCGACAAGATGGGCGACACGCTCGACGGCATCGAGGACCGCATCGTTTGCGATGCATGGCACAATGAGCGCCAGGCGCTGGTCGACGCGCGCCGCCAGCTGGTGCTGATCCACCGCCAGATGGCGACGCTCACCAATCTCTTCCGCCATCTCGACCATTCGCATCGCAATGAGCTGCCCGACCCGATCAACGACATGGCCACGCGCCTGTCGCACCGGGCGCACACGCTGCATCACGACGGCGAGCAGTTGCAGGCGCGCACGCGGCTGTTGCAAGACGAGCTGATGGCCAAGCTGACCGAGCAGTCGAACCAGCTGCTCTACATCCTCTCCGTCATGACGGCGGTGCTGTTGCCGATGACCATCATCTCCGGCCTGTTCGGCATGAATGTCGGCGGGCTGCCGCTGGTCGATACGCCGCACGGCTTCTGGGTGGTGACGGCGATCTCGATCGTCATCGCCGGCATCGTCTACAAGATCGTGCGGCGGCTGGGCCGGGTGTAGCTCTAAGCGATCGCGCGCAAATCCTCGACGATCGTGCCGGCCGCGCCGACTTCCGCTTCGTGGCCAGACTCGCGCCATGTCTCGGCAAGTCCGGCCGCGTGCCATTCACGCATGGCCGGCAGGTCGAGCAGCTGCTGCGGATAGATTGCGGCGGCGCCTTCGAAAGCCAGGCCATAGGACTGCGCCCTGAACGCGATGGGCGCGAAGAAGGCGTCGACGGCGCCGAACCGGTCGCCGGTCAGGAATGGTCCGCCGAAACGCACAAGGCCGTCGTTCCAAAGATCTCCCATGCGGAAGAGGTCGTGTTCCAGCGCGGCGGACATCGGCAATGGCTCGACGCGCACGCCGCAGCTCATCGGGCAGTCGTTGCGCAGCGCGGTGAAGCTCGAATGCATCTCAGCGGCAGCCGAGCGCGCCCAGGCGCGCGCTTTCGCATCCGCCGGCCAGACGCCCGGATGGCGTTCGGCCAGGTATTCGACGATCGAGAGTGAATCCCAGACCGCCCAGCCATCGTCGACCAGGCAGGGCACGCGTCCATTCGGCGAGAATTGCCGGTAGAGGCTGAAACTCGGTCCGGCCGGGAATGGCGTCAGCCGCTCTTCGAAGGGAATGTCGAGGACGCGCATCAGCAGCCAGGGCCGCAGCGACCAGGACGAATAGTTCTTGTTGCCGATATGCAGAACATACATCGGGCGCCCTCTCCTTCTCGCTTATGCAATTTCCAGACGGCCAGCCGTCTCGCCCTTTGCCTATCTTGTCGCGGGCGCCGGCGGGCGGACCTCGCGACCCCTGAACATCGACCAGCTGTACATCGCCAGCGCCGTCCAGATCAGCGCGAAGGCGATCGCCTGCGTGGTGCCGAACGGCTCGCCGAAGATCAGCACGGCGATCAGGAACACCATGGTCGGCGCGATGTATTGCATGATGCCGATGGTGGACAGGCGCAGCAGCTTGGCGCCGAAGGCAAAGAGCAGCAGCGGCACCGCGGTGATCGGGCCGCAGCCGATCAGCAAGGCCGTGTCGGAGCCGGTGCTGGAGATGAGATGATCCTGCCCGGTGGCGATCAGATAGGCGATGTAGCCGAGCGCCGGCACCGACAGCAAAAGCACTTCGAGCAGGAAACCCTGGCTCGGGCCGATCGGCAATGTCTTGCGGAAGAAGCCGTAGGCAGCGAAGGAAAAGGCCAGCGCCAGCGACACCCAGGGCAGCTTTCCGGCCTCGATTGTGAGCACCGCCACAGCGATGGCGGCAAGCGCGACCGCGGCAATCTGCAGCCGGTCGAGCCGCTCGCCGAGAAGCACCGCGCCGACAACGACCACCACCAGCGGGTTGATGTAATAGCCGAGCGCCGTCTCCACTGTACGGTCGACCGCGATCGCCCAGACATAGATGCCCCAGTTGATCGAAATCAGCGTCGCCGTCAGCGCTGCCATGGCGATGCTCTTCGGTGAGCGGATCGCCGCCTTGAAGTCGGCGGTGCGGCCGGTCCAGACCAGAACGCAAGCCGCGATCGGCACCGACCAGACGACGCGGTTGGCGATCACCTCGGCTAGCGGCAGATGCGCCACCGCCTTCATGTAAAACGGCAGCAGTCCCCAGAGGAAGTAGGCGCCAAGCGCCAAAAGGAAGCCGCGGCGGGCCTTGGCATCTTGATCGAGATCGGCTGTAGCGGTGACCATGGTCCAACGCTATGGCCCAGCGGGTCGCCCAAAACCATCACAAAATTATGATGGATCAATGGACTTATGGTGATGGTTCAAGCGGCCGGGGCGCTATTCCTCGCCCCACGCAGTGGGGAGAGGTGGCCCGGCGAAGCCGGGACGGAGAGGGGCCAGCGCGGCGGTTGACAATTACCGCTTCGGGATGACCAGCCTCCCACCCTCTCTTGCATCCACTCTGGCTTCGCGGAGGGCGTCCTCCTCTCCGTCCCGGCTTCGCCGGGCCACCTCTCCCCCGCTTTGCGGGGGCGAGGAAATGAGGCGGTGCTACTCCGCAGCCACCAATCCAGCCATCTCGCGGTTCTTCATCAGCTTGTAGATGATCGAATCCATCAGCGCCTGAAAAGAGGCGTCGATGATGTTTTCCGACACGCCGACCGTCCACCAGCGGGCGCCGGTGGAATCGTGCGATTCGACCAGGACGCGGGTGATGGCCTCGGTGCCGCCATTGAGGATACGCACCTTGAAGTCGGCAAGCTCGAGGTCGACGATCTCGCTCTGGTATTTGCCGAGGTCCTTGCGCAGCGCGATGTCGAGCGCGTTGACCGGGCCGTGACCTTCCGCCACCGACATCTTCTCCTCGCCATCGACCTCGACCTTCACGATCGCCTCGGAGACGGTCTTCAGATTGCCGTTGGCGTCGAAGCGGCGCTCGACCATGCAGCGGAAAGAGGTGACGTTGAAGAACTCCGGCAAGCCGTGCAGCATTTTTCGCGCAAGCAACTCGAAGGACGCGTCGGCGCCCTCATACGCGTAGCCTTCGGCCTCGCGCTCCTTGACCACGGCGATCAGCGCGTCGAGCCGGTGATCGTCCTTCGGCACGTCGATGCCGCGCCGCTTCAACTCGGCGAGGAAATTGGCCTTGCCGCCCTGGTCGGAGACCATGACCCGGCGGCGGTTGCCGACGGCTTCCGGCGGCACGTGTTCGTAGGTCGCCGGCTCCTTGGCCAAAGCGGAGGCATGGATGCCGGCCTTGGTGGCGAAGGCTGAGGCGCCGACATAGGGCGCCTGCGCTTCCGGGGCGCGGTTGAGCAATTCGTCAAACGCGCGGGAAAGCCTGGAAATCCCGGTCAGCGCTTCGGCCGAAATGCCGGTTTCGAATCGGTCGGCGAAGGCTGGCTTCAGCGCCAGCGTCGGGATGATGGAGATGAGATTGGCGTTGCCGCAGCGCTCGCCGATGCCGTTCAACGTGCCCTGGATCTGGTGCACGCCGGCCTCGACGGCGGCGAGGGAATTCGCCACCGCCTGGCCGGTGTCGTCATGTGCGTGGATGCCGAGATGATCGCCCGGGATGCCGCCGGCGATCACCTTCTCGACAATGGCGCGTACTTCCGAGGGCTGCGTGCCGCCATTGGTGTCGCACAGCACGACCCAGCGCGCGCCGGCATCATAGGCGGTCCTGGCGCAGGCCAGCGCGTAGTCCGGATTGGCCTTGAAGCCGTCGAAGAAATGCTCGCAGTCGACCATCGCTTCCCTGCCGGCCGCGACAGCCGTCTCGACCGAGATTTTTATGGACTCCAGGTTCTCCTCATTGGTGCAGCCGAGCGCGACGCGGACGTGATAGTCCCAGCTCTTGGCGACGAAGCAGATGGCGTCGGACTCCGACTGCACCAGCGCCGCCAGCCCCGGGTCGTTGGAAGCCGAGACCCCTGCCCGCTTGGTCATGCCGAAGGCGACGAAGCTGGCTTTCGCCGTCCGCTTCTTCTGGAAGAAGGCGGTGTCGGTCGGATTGGCGCCCGGATAGCCGCCCTCGACATAGTCGATGCCGAACTCGTCGAGCAGTTTTGCGATCGCGATCTTGTCCTCGACGGAAAAGTCGATGCCCGGCGTCTGCTGGCCGTCGCGCAGCGTGGTGTCGAAGAGATAGAGGCGTTGCTTTGTCATGGCTGTAGCTCGAAAGGCCGCGATCGCCGTAGAGCGCGGACGTGCATCATCATTTCCCCGCGAACCGATCCGTCGCCCGGATCAACTGATCGAGTATCCCCGGCTCCGAATAGGCGTGCCCTACCCCCTCGATGAGATGGAAATCCGCCTTCGGCCAGGCCTTGTGCAGCGCCCAGGCATATTTAGCCGGACACGGCATGTCGTAGCGACCGTGGACGATGGTGCCGGGGATGTCCTTGAGCTTCCACGCATCGCGCAGCAGCTGGCCCTCCTCCAGCCAGCCGGCATGGACAAAATAATGGTTCTCGATGCGGGCGAAGGCGACCGCGTAGTCGTCCTCGCCGAACTTGCCGCTGGTCTCGGGCTCGGGAAGCAACGTGATCGTCTCGCCTTCCCACAGGCTCCAGGCGAGCGCCGCCTCCACCTGTGCCTTGCGGTCCGAGCCGACCAGCCGCTTGCGGTAGGCGGCCATCATGTCGCCGCGCTCGGCCTCGGGGATCGGGGCGACAAAACGCTCCCATTTGTCGGGGAACATCTCCGAGACGCCGAACTGATAGTACCATTCGAGCTCGGCGCGGGTGAGCGTGTAGATGCCGCGCACGACCAACTCGCTGACGCGCTCGGGATGCGTCTCGGCATAGGCGAGCGCCAGCGTCGAGCCCCAGGAGCCGCCGAACACCAGCCATTTGTCGAAGTCGGCCATCTCGCGCAGGCGTTCGATGTCGGCGACGAGGTGCCAGGTGGTGTTGGCCTCGAGCGAAGCGTTGGGCGTCGACTTGCCGCAGCCGCGCTGGTCGAACAGGATGACGTCATAAAGCTTCGGGTCGAACAGGCGCCGGTGTTTCGGCGAGATGGTGCCGCCCGGACCGCCATGCAGGAACACGGCGGGCCTGGCGCCCCTGGTGCCGGAACGCTCCCAATAAATGGTGTGGCCGTCGCCGACATCGAGCATGCCGGACTCGAACGGCTCGACCTCCGGATAGAGGCTGCGCAAGGAACTGCCGTGGATCGTCATAGTTTCAAGCCCTGCTGTGGCCAGTTGGCCGTCTCGTGGTCGGGATGCTGAAAGGAGATGATCTGCTCCTGCCGTCGATAGAAATCGGGATCGTCGAGGGTCGGCGCCTCGAAGATCTTCTCCACCCAGGGCAGGCGAACCGCGTAGTTGACCTGGATCTGCGGCGCGAGATCGGAGCGGTCGTCGAAAGCGCCGATGGCGATCTCCAGCGCGCCGGGCTGGCGGTAGGTCAGCGGCGTGCCGCAGCGGGCGCAGAAGCCGCGATCGATGTTGACCGACGACTGGAAATAGCTCGGCTCCTCGTGGGTCCATTCGACGCCGTCCTTCGGCACCGTCACCAGCGCGCCGAAGAAAGAGCCGAACTGTTTCTGGCACATGCGGCAGTGGCAGATGGACGGGCGCCCGAGCTTGCCCTTGATACGGAAGCGCACCGCGCCGCATTGGCAGCCGCCGGTTCGAACTTGATCGGTCATGGTCTTTCCTCCGGCGGCCATTGGTCGGTGTCGTGATCGGGATGCTGATAGGAAACGAGCTCGGCGAGATACGGCGCCGAGGCGATATCGGCCATCGTGTCCTCGGACGGCAGTTTCGGGATGCCGTCGACATAGGGGAGCTTTGCCTCCGTCCCCCACTGGACGGTGGGCGCGATGCCGGTCGGGTCGTCGAAGGCGGCAATCGCCAGCGCCACGCCATCCGGCGCCTCGAAGGTCAGCGGCGTGCCGCAGTCGGCGCAGAAGCCGCGCCAGGCGGCGTTGGACGAACGGAAGCGTTTCGGCTCACCGCGCGTCCAGTCGAGCGTGGCGCCGCGCACCGACACCAGCGGCAGGTAGAAATTGCCGCTCGCCTTCTGGCACATGCGGCAATGACAGACGGAGGCATCGCCAAGCGCGCCCTCGACGCGGAAGCGCACCGCGCCGCATTGGCAGCCGCCGGTGTAGATCGGCCGGTTGTCGAGGCTCATCGCTCGCTCCTGATCTTGGGCTCACGCCGGGTCATGACAAACCGCCTCGACATTGTTGCCGTCGGGATCGAAGACGAACGCGCCGTAATAGTTGGGATGATAATGCGGACGCAGGCCCGGCCCGCCATTGTCCCTGCCGCCGGCGGCAAGCGCCGCGGCATGGAAGGCGTCGACCTCGGCGCGGCTGCGCGCGGTGAAGGCGATATGCTGGTGGTCCTTCGGCTTCTCCTTGCCCGCGCTCACCCAGAACACCGGCCGGTCGCGGCCATAGCCGCCGACCTTGGCGCCGCCGGTATATTCCTGCGGCACCATGTAGAGCAGCGAAGCCCCCAGCGGCGCCATCGCCTTGTCGTAGAAGGCCTTCGATGCGTCGAAATCGGCGACGCTGATGCCGAGATGGTCGATCATGGAACGAGTTCCTCCCTTGGTGGCGCGGGCGCATCGGCCAGGCCGGCCACGATGACGATGTGCTGGCAGACATTGTCGATATCGCGGATTATGTCGTCGTTCCAGAAGCGCAGGATGGTCCAGCCGCTGGCAGCCAGAAAGGCGCTTCTTTCCTCGTCACGCAGAGAGTGTTCGGTCTCGCCATGCTGACTGCCGTCGACCTCGAGAATGAGACAATGGGTCGAGCATGCGAAATCGACGATGTAAGGCCCTATCGGCACCTGTCGCCGAAAGCTCATGCCCATCAGCCTGTGAGCACGCAACTCGTTCCAAAGCTTCAGCTCGGCATCGGTCATCGCTTTGCGCATCGATTTGGCGTTCTTGCGCTGACGGGATGGAACGCGGTCGTGGCCCATGCTCAGGCCGCCCAACGCTGGAGGTTAGCGAAACCGCACGCGACAGCACATCTCCCCCCTTGCGGGGGAGATGTCCGGCAGGACAGAGGGGGGTGCTGTCCCGCCGACGTGGCAACGAAAGAGCGCTGGACTTTCAGAAGATGCACACTGTCACCTACGGCAGGCGGAGAGGTCGGCGTTCCGTCACACCCCCCTCTGTCCTGCCGGACATCTCGCCCGCAAGGGGGGAGATTGGCCGTCACAAGCGCCTCCGCCAGTCTTGCAACGATGTCCTGCGACACCATCACCGCTTCACCTCCCACGTCGTTATGCGCGCGCCCGTGACCGCGTCCTTGCCGTCCTTCAATTGCACGCCCTGCGCCAGCAGCTCGTCGCGAACGCGATCCGCTTCGCCCCAATTCTTGGCCGCAATCAGCGCGAGCCGATCCGCGATCGCCTTTGCCACCGCTACCTCGTCCACCTTGGCGGCGCCGACATCGAAGCCGAGGAAGGCCAGCGCTGCCTTGAGCGATGCGGCAGGCTTATTCTCGCCGGCACCGCCGAACTCACCTGCCTCGCCGGTCAGCTGCGTCAGGCGTTGGAACGCCGTGTAGGTGGCGAGATCGTCGGACAGCGCTTCCACCACCTCGGCCGGCAATTCCTTCGCGGCCGCGGGGGCGAGATCGGCGGCGCGTTTCCATTTGCGCAGCGTGTTTTCCGCCTCCTCCAGCTTGCGCACCGAAAAGTCGATCGGCTCGCGATAGTGCGTCATCAGCATCGCCAGCCTGAGCACCTCGCCGGGCCAGGTGCGGCCACCAAAAGTCTCGGTCTCCAGCAATTCGTGGATCGAATAGAAATTGCCGAGGCTCTTCGACATCTTCTGGCCTTCGACCTGCAGGAAGCCGTTGTGCATCCAGACATTGGCCATGACCCTGGTGCCGTGGGCGCAGCGCGACTGGGCGATCTCGTTCTCGTGGTGCGGGAAGATCAGGTCCAGCCCGCCGCCATGGATGTCGAAGACTTCGCCGAGATAGGCGGCCGACATGGCCGAGCATTCGATATGCCAGCCGGGCCGGCCCCTGCCCCACGGGCTTTCCCAACCGGGCTCTTCCGGGCTCGACAATTTCCACAGCACAAAATCGCCGGGGCTCTTCTTGTGCGCGTCGACCGCGATGCGGGCGCCGGCCTGCTGCTCGTCGAGATTGCGCTTCGACAATTCACCATAGTCAGGCATCGAGGCGGTGTCGAACAGCACCTCGCCGCCGGCGACATAGGCGTGGCCGCGCTCGATCAGTTGCGAAATCAGCGACAGCATGTCGGCCTTGCCGTCCGCGCGGGGTGCTACAAACTCCGTCGCGCGCGGCTCATAGGTCGGCTCGAGGCAGCCGAGTGCGGCGACGTCCTTGTGGTACTGGTCGGCCGTTTTTTCGGTGACCTTGCGGATGGCGTCGTTGAGCGACAGTTTTCCGGTCGCGATGTCGTCGCCGAAGTCGCGCAGCGCGCGGGCGTTTATCTTGTCGTCGACGTCCGTGATGTTGCGCACATACGTGACATGGCTTTCACCGTAGACTTGGCGCAACAGACGGAAGAGCACGTCGAAGACGATCGCCGGACGCGCATTGCCGATATGGGCAAAGTCGTAGACGGTCGGGCCGCAAACATACATGCGCACATTTTGCGGGTCGATCGGAACGAAAGGTTCCTTCGCCCGCGTTAGCGTGTTGTAGAGGCTGAGGCCTTTCGATGCGTCAGACATGCGGTCCCGGTCCTTAATTTGGGTTCGCTGAAACCGAATCCGCGCCGCAGGCACAAATCTGGCTCCAGCCTGCTGGCCGGGGCGTTTGTCCACTCTAGGGAAAGATGAGGCGAAAACGTCCGGACCAGCGCGAGGCTAGCCAATAATGCAAATGCCACAAATGGCGAAAGACGTTTTCATGGCCGGCTTTATCGCGCCGGCAGGTGTTGCCGTCAAGTCGCTCCACTTGGGAAAGATGTCGTCGGATCACAGGTAAAGACAGGCCGAAACATTTTATTAAACATGTCGGCACAGTGATGAAACATTCGCCGGCTAGACCGCCAGATGTCACGATTTGGTCGGAATCCGCCGCCAAACGCTGAACACGAAACCGTTACCAGGGAAGAGAATCATGGCTCGTAGCAAGCAAGAACAGAACCGACAAACGCAGCCCGCACTGGCCAGCCACTACCGCGCGATCGGCCCGGCGGCTATCGTCGCAGCCCTTCTTCACACCGCGAAGAAGAAGAAGCCGGCGCAGAAGATCGTCTCGCCGCGCGCTGCCTGAAACGGCACGACCGGCACCGTCCCCGACGATGGGGATGCCGGCGATGAAGGCGCCATAGAGCGCCTTTGAGATGAAGGCCCCAAAGCAGCCCTCCCGAGGCAGCCTTCGCTAAAATAAAGTCATCTGGTTTTCGTCCGCGCCAGACTTCTGGCGCCTCGGCTTTTCCGCCTGCGGCGAAACGATGCCCTGCTCCTGAATCTCAGGCCCGGTGTTGGCGACCTTGTTGACGAGGTCCGAAACCGGAATCGCTTCGAAGAAATCGGGCTCAGTGGGCTTGAGCAGGTCGAGCACGTCGCGCGGCTCCTGCGTGCGGCAATCGAGCCAGCGGGCGAAGTCGCGTTCCTCGATCACCACCGGCATGCGGTCGTGGATGTGAGCTATGCCGGTATTGGCCTCGGTCGTAATGATCGCGCCGGTATCCATCTCGGAGCCGCCCGGTTCGGAAAAAGTCTCGATCAGGCCGGCGAAGGCGACCACGCCGCCGCGTCGCGGGCGGATCCAGTAGGGCTGACCCTTGCCGCTACCCGACTGCTGCCACTCGTAGAAACCGGAGGCCGGCACAAGCGCGCGGCGGTGGCGCATGGCGGTCTTGAACGAGGCCTTTTGCAGCACGCCTTCGGAGCGGGCGTTGATGAGCAGCGGAAACGCCTTTGTGTCTTCGACCCAGGCCGGTATCAGACCCCAGCGCACCAGCATCGCCTGGCGGTCCGGCAGGTTCGAGCCCGGCTCCCGCTGCGGGCCGGCAAGCGCCATCAGCACCGGCTGGGTCGGCGCGATGTTGTAGCGCGCCGGAAATTCCTCCAGCTCCGCAAGGCCAAGCAAGGCGGCGGTCTGGTCCGGCGTGGCGGTCAGGGCAAAGCGTCCGCACATGGATCTGGCTCGTCGATTGATGTTCGATGAAAGTGGCGATGGAACCGCCACGCCGCAACGGCTAAAGCTTGATCGGGCCAATCGGTCCACAACAAGGCTGCAACGCAAATCGGCTAATATGGAATCCAGAAAGATCGTCCCAGCCGTCTCCGTCGCCGTCGTGCGCGGCAAGACAGTGCTTCTCGTCAAACGCGCGCGGGCACCGTCGCAAGGGCTCTACGCCTATCCCGGCGGCAAGGTCGAGCCGGGCGAAACGCTGGCGGAGGCCGCCGCGCGCGAATTGCTGGAAGAAACCGGTCTCGAGGCGACAGGCTACCGCCCGCTGCGCGACATCCATATCGACGGCAGCGGCGAAAATCACGCGGTCGACTATCTGCTGACGGTGTTCGGCGCCGCCTATGCCCGCGGCGAACCCGTGGCCAGCGACGACGCCGAGACCGCGGCCTTTTATACGCTGGCGGAAATGGCCGCGATGCCGCTGGCCGGCGACGTTTTCTCGGTGGCCGAGGAATTGCTCGGGGTCGTTTAGGACGCGCAGGCAACCGGCAAAATCACCTTGCCGGCGACAAAATGTTTCGCCACAAAGCTTTAGCTCCCTCACGCCAAGGCTTTGATGACCCGCGCCTCGCCCTTTCTTGCCGCATGCCTTGCCATCAGCATGGCAGTGGTGGCGCGGCCGACGCTCGCCGCCGAGGCGCCCTTCGAGCCCGGGCTGATGCGGCTGGCCGAAGTGCTGGGCTCGCTGCATTTCCTGCGCAACCTTTGCGGCGAGAAGGGTGACCAGTGGCGGGTCGAGATGGAAAAGCTGCTCGAATCGGAAAACCCCGATCCCGACCGGCGCGCCCGCTTCATCGCCTCGTTCAACCGCGGCTACCGCTCCTTCAGCGGCACCTATACGCAATGCACGCCTTCGGCCACTGAGGCCATCGCCCGCTATATGAAGGAAGGCGAGACGTTGTCACGCGACATCGCTTCCCGCTATGGCAATTGAGGCCGGCTCGGCCGCCAAGCGCGTTTTGCCCAGATTTTTTTGCGACAATTGGCGCCAATGTGACGTGCCTTATTGTCTCCTGTCCCGCTCTGGTGCAATCATGTGTGGCACTTGCGCAACAGCGTTAATGAAACGTTAGTGCACAATTGTGGAATTAACTCAAACTGAAGGTTTTGATGCCGCAAGCCGGTCTAATCGGCTAAGCTCGGCATCGATTGAGGGCAGCCTTGCCGGCAATGTGAATTGCGACCCTAAAAATGTCGTATTTACAAGAACTTAAGTGAGACTGCGGACGAACTGGCAGACCAAGCCAGATCCATCGGTCCGGATCGCCGCTTGCAGAAGGTGGACATCGCAATGGAACATGGTGTCAGCGACA
Source organism: Mesorhizobium sp. GbtcB19 (assembly GCF_019091085.1). GTDB lineage: Bacteria > Pseudomonadota > Alphaproteobacteria > Rhizobiales > Rhizobiaceae > Mesorhizobium. The sequence goes on from NZ_JAGXJY010000011.1 coordinate 38,779, forward strand.
TCGACGCGTTGGTCAGGGAAGAAAAGCGCCTGACCGCCGTGGAGAGCCACAGCGAAGCCTGGGCGGAAGGCCTGTCGGCTGGCATCGAACCGGAAATCATCGCCGAAGCAGCGCTCGAGACCGCTTTCGGCGAGATGCTGCGCGCCAATGGCGAGACCTCGGCGCTCGCGCTGCTCGACCGCATGCGGGAAAAGGTGATCGCCGGCGCGTTCGAGCCGGAACGGCTGAAGCACTAAAGCGCGTCGCGATCTTTCAGATTCGCTCCATGCGCTTTAGGTTTTTGATTTTACGCATGTCTTTATCCCGAAACCGGTTCCCACTTTCGGGAGACATGCTTAGTCGCCCGTTTTGACAGCGACTTTTTAGCAGTCACTTTTTGACGGATGCGTACCGTTTGGGCATCATGCCCAACGCGCTTGGTCATTTAAAGCGCCGCCCGGATCGGGCCCGGTAACAATGGAGAGGCAAGCGGTGAGATTTTCGATGTCCGGCCAGCCACGCGGGCTGACCCTCAACATCCTGATCGCCGCTTCCTGCCTGGCATTGTCCCTGTGCCTCACCAGCACGCCGTCCTACGCGCTGAGCGAGATCCAGCGCGAGGATCTGCCCTCCCCGGTCACTCCGCCCGCCAGTGGTGCGCCGGGCATCGCCGTGCCGACGCCGGAGGCGCCCGGCACCAAGCCTTCGGACAGCGGCCAGCCGGCCGACGACACGGACAAGTCGGAGCCGGAAACGCCGCCGGCCAATGGCGGTATCACCAGCCCGCGCGCCGATCCCGATGCGCCGCCGCCTGCGGTCGTCTACGACCTCGACACGCTTCCCGAACCGGTCAAGCGCATGCATGGGCTGATCATCGAGGCTTGCAGGAGCGGCGATATCGAGAAGCTCAGGCCGCTGATCGGTAAGGGCGATGCGATGACGCAATTGTCGCTGGGCGACATTGACGGCGACCCGGTCACCTTCCTCAAGAGCCTTTCGGGCGACGGCGACGGCCAGGAAATCCTCGCCATCCTCGAAGAGGTGCTGTCGGCCGGCTACGTTCATGTCGACACCGGCTCGCCGCAGGAACTCTATGTCTGGCCGTATTTCTTCGCGCTGCCGCTCGACACGCTCGATGCCAGGCAGCGCGTCGAATTGTTCAAGCTGGTCACGGCAAGCGACTATGACGACATGAAGCAGTTCGGCGCCTACATCTTCTACCGCGTCGGCATCACGCCGACGGGGCAGTGGCTCTTCTTTGTCGCCGGGGATTAAGCGGGAAACTTATCTCTTTCCGGTCTCCGGCCAGATGCGAGCCGCTTCCTCTTGCAAGGCCGAGATGGCGTCAGCACCTACCGCTGGGTCCATTTGCAAGACCTCGGCCGCATCGCGCAGTTCGTCTTTGTCTCGGAGCTTGTCTACCACCCAGATGACTTTGCGCTGGATGTCGGGGCCATAGGCGGCTTGCGCCTTGTCGAGAGCGTCGGCAGGGATTTTCCCGTAGGTCTTGATCAGCATTCCGAGATCGAAGGCATCGCGATATGCGACAGCACGATCCTGGCATCGATCGGCATTCGCCAGCAGCTTCTCCGCGAACATATCTGCAGGAACAAGGGCCGGTATCCCCAAATCCTCGTCAAAATGACCGCGCAAATCGATGCGGCCCTCCCGGACGACTTCGAACCGGATAGGTTGCTCCCTCAGGCGTACCACTGTCCTCAGGCCATATTGGTCGATTTGGAAATCCCGAGCAGCTTCGACTGGCCCGGGAAAAAAGGCTCGAACGCCGAGTTCGGATGCTCGTGTTCGCAGCTCGCGGTAGCCGCCAGCATCGGCGCAAAGAAAATCCAGATCCAGTGACCGGCGATATTCCCCGAGCTTCATAACAATGGCCGTGCCACCGCCAAACCAGCATTGGTTGGCCGTCAGAAAGTCGCGATCCATCAATCCGAGCGCTTCGGCAATTACCTTATGTTCCGGTTTTCCAAACGCCTTCATTATTTCTACCCGCAATATTCCCGTCGGCCGCAGCGATTGGGCGCGTCGGGGACAGAAAGATGGATTATCACGATGTGGTCAGAAGGATGCCGTGGCCGAATTCGTCAGCCAATTTCATGATAAGCAGCTTCTCACGCGCCGTGAGGCGCTTTTGATCGACAAAGCGCCAGTTGCGCTCGTAAAGCGCAAAAGCCTCTTTAGCCGGGATGGGGCGCGCGACATCGCGGTTCCAGGCGAGTGCCTGGAGCTCCGGAAACTCTGCAGGAATGATTGGCGCGATGTTGTCGGTCATAGCGCATCCAAGATAATGCAGAGCGCTTAACAAATCCAATTTTTGGCAGGGCTAAGCCGGCAGCGCCTCGGAAAACTCCACTGCCCTGCCCTGGCCGGGTGTCACGATCTCGCCCTCCCACATGACGCGCGTGCCGCGCACGATGGTGCCGACCGGCCAGCCGGTCACTTGCTTGCCGTCATAGGGCGTCCAGCCGGCCCTGGAGCCGGCCTGGGCATTGGTGATGGTCTCGCGCCGCTTCAGGTCGACGACCGTGAAATCCGCGTCGTAGCCGGCGGCGATGCGACCCTTCCCCGCCATACCGAAGATGCGCTGCGGGCCATGGCTGGAAAGATCGACGAAGCGCTGCAAGGTGAGCCGGCCGGCATTCACATGGTCGAGCATGATCGGCACCAGGGTCTGCACGCCGGTCATGCCCGACGGCGAGGCCGGGTAGGGCTTTGCCTTTTCGGCCAGCGTGTGCGGCGCGTGGTCGGATCCCAGCACATCGACGATGCCTTGCGAAATGCCTTGCCAGACGCCGTCGCGGTGGCGCGGTGCCCGCACCGGCGGGTTCATCTGGATCAGCGTGCCCAGCCGCGCATAGTCGTCGGCGGTCAGCGTCAGATGGTGCGGCGTCGCTTCGCAGGTCGCGACATCCTTGTGCTGTTCGAGGAAGACGATCTCCTCGGCCGTCGAGATGTGCAGCACATGGATGCGCGCGCGCGTCTGCCTGGCGATACGCACAAGGCGCTCCGTGCAGCGAAGTGCTGCGATCTCGTCGCGCCAGACGGGATGCGACGACGGATCACCTTCGACGCGCTCGCCGAGACGTTCGCGAAGGCGGAACTCGTCCTCCGAGTGGAAGGCGGAGCGGCGGCGGGTGTTGCGCAGGATCGAAGCGACGCCTTCGTCGTCCTCGACAAGAAGATCGCCGGTGGACGAGCCCATGAACACTTTTATGCCGGCCGCTCCCGGCAGCCGTTCCAGTTCGCCGACATCGCCGGCATTGTCGCGCGTGCCGCCGACCCAGAAAGCGAAATCGCAGTGCATGCGCCCGGTGGCGCGGCGCACCTTGTCGGCGAGCGCCGCCTCGCTGGTGGTCAGCGGATTGGTGTTGGGCATTTCGAAGACGGCGGTGACACCGCCGAGCACCGCGGCGCGGGAGCCGGACTCCAAGTCTTCCTTGTGCTCCAGCCCCGGTTCGCGGAAATGCACCTGGCTGTCGACGACGCCCGGCAGGACGTGCAGACCCGCGCAGTCGATGGTCTCGCCTGCCGAAGCCTGACCGAGATCGCCGATCCGCGCGATGCGCCCGGCCTTCACGCCGATGTCGCGCTTTCCCTCGCCGTCGTGGTTGATCACCGTGCCGCCTGTCAGGATGAGGTCGAAGGTGGTTGCCATTGGCAGGTCCAATCTCTTGCGGGGGGAGTGTGGCCGGCTTACGTAATGACCGAACGTTTTGCAAGATCAGGCCGATTTTACCCTCATGCCCTTTGCCCAGCTCAAAGACCGCGCGCTCATTTCCGTGTCAGGCCCGGATGCCGAACATTTCCTGCAGAACATCCTCACCACCGATCTCGACACGCTCGGGCCGGGTCAGGCAAAGCCCGGCGCGCTGCTGGCGCCGCAAGGCAAGATCCTGTTCGATTTCCTGATCTCGCGCGCCGGCGACGACGGCTTCCAGTTGGAATGCCGGGCCGACATCGCCGATGATTTCATGCGCCGGCTGATGCTTTACCGGCTAAGGGCGAAGGCCGATATTGCCAAGCAGGATCAGGTGCTTGTTACGATCGCATGGGGCGGTGATTCAACCGCCTCACATTTCGATTCAATCGCGGCTGATTCAACTGCGCTTGCAGACACGCGCTTCCGCGATGTGGCGGTCAGGCGCAGCTATGGCGGCGCAGCAAGCGACGGCGCTGATCCCGAAGCATGGCAGGCGCTACGCATCGGCTACGGCATCGCCGAAAGCGGCAGCGACTACCAGCTCGGCGATGCCTTCCCGCATGATGTGCTGCTCGACGAAACCGGCGGCGTCGGCTTCAAGAAGGGCTGCTATATCGGCCAGGAGGTGGTCTCGCGCATGCAGCATCGCGGCACCGCGCGACGTCGTGTGCTGATCGCGTCGGCCGAAAGTCCCCTGCCCGCTTCGGGAACCGAGCTTTCCGTTGCCGGCCGGCCGGTGGGCACGCTGGGGTCTGTCGGCGGCCGGACCGGCCTCGCCATCGCCCGTATCGACCGCGTCAAGGCGGCGCTCGATGCCGGCGAGGCGATCATGGCCGGCGAGACTCCGCTGGCGCTCGCGATCCCCGCCTGGGCAAAATTCACCTTCCCGCAGGATGCGGCCAGCGCGGAGGAGGCCTGATGGCGGCCGACCGGGCGGGCGCGCCGCCGCGCGCCTGGCAACGCATGCTTTCGGGACGGCGGCTCGACCTGCTCGACCCCTCGCCGCTCGACATCGAGATTGCCGACATCGCGCACGGCCTTGCCCGCGTCGCCCGCTGGAACGGTCAGACCAGTGGCGATCATGCCTTTTCCGTCGCCCAGCATTCGTTGCTGGTCGAGGCGCTCTATGGCGAGCTGGCACCGGAGGCCAGCGCCGAGGCAAGGCTTGCAGCACTGCTGCACGATGCGCCGGAATATGTCATCGGCGACATGATCTCGCCCTTCAAGTCGGTGATGGGCGGCTCCTACAAGGACTGCGAGTTGCGCCTGCAGCGCGCCATCCATCTGCGCTTCTCATTGCCGGCGGAGCTCGCCGCCTCCTTGGGCAAGGACATCAAGCGCGCCGACCAGATCGCCGCCTATTACGAGGCGACGCTGCTGGCCGGCTTTTCGACCGCGGAGGCGACCGAGTATTTCGGCCGGCCGCGCGGCTTCTCCGCCGAACGCTTCGACATCACGCCCAAATCCGTGACCTGGGCCCAGGCGGCTTTTCTCAAGCGTTTCAAGACGCTGGATGCCAAGCGCCAGTCTTTTCTTGCCGCCAGTTCCGCAACCTGAACGCCAGCCGGCGACCAATACAAGACATGGCCGTCAGACCTGGTCGGAGTTTTCCAAGAAAGCGACGCGGGTTTGGCGTAATCTGCTACTCTCTTGGCGTGCTTCGTCAGTGAACGTGTGAGTGTTCGCCCCTAGATTTCGGTCAAGCAAGATTAAGAGGCAATCATGTTTGACAGGAAGAAAAAGACAGCCCTTGTGACCGGCGCGTCGTCCGGCATGGGCAAGGAAATCGCCAAGCGCCTGATCCAGGACGGCTATCAGGTCTATGTTGCCGCACGCCAAGTCGAGAAGATGGAAGACCTCGCGGCGCTCGGGGCGCACCCGCTGCGCATGGACATTTCGAAGGACACCGATATCGAAGCGGCTGTTGCCGGCATCCTCGCCGAAGTCGACGGCGTCGATGTGCTCGTCAACAATGCCGGTTTCGGGCTGTACGGGCCGGTCGAGGATATCGGCATCGACGAAGCGCGCTATCAGTTCGAAGTGAATGTCTTCGGCCCGGCCCGCCTGACGCAGCTCCTGCTGCCGGCGATGCGCCGGAAGAAGGCAGGCACGATCGTCAACATCACCTCGATGGGCGGCAAGATCTATACCTTGCTCGGCGCCTGGTATCACGCGACCAAGCATGCGCTCGAAGGCTGGTCGGACAGCCTGCGGCTCGAGCTTGCCCCTTTCGGCATCAAAGTCGTGGTCGTCGAGCCGGGCCTCATCGAAACCGGATTCGGCGATGTCGTCGCCGACGGACTTTTGAAGCGATCCGGCGCCAGCGCCTACGCGAAGGTGGCCCAGACGGTGGCGAAGACGACGAAAGCGAGCTACGGCCACGGGCTCGGCAGCGACCCGCGCGTTATCGCCGACGTGGTTTCGGCGGCCGTGCGATCGGCCAGGCCGCGGACGCGCTACGCCGCCGGCAAGTATGCGAAAATGATGATCGGCGTCAGGAAGTGGTTCGGCGATCGCATGTTCGACCGCCTGATCCTCAGCCAGATGAAATGAGCGGCGCAAGCTGCGTGAACAGGGGAAACCGGGCATGAGCGGCGTTCCGGGCGACAGATGCAAGGTGCCGCGGGCGTTCTGGCGCGCCGTGGAGCGCCTCGGTCTGCCCGCGCCAGCCGTGTTGCGGCAGGCCCGGCTTCCCGCCACCCTCCACCTCAACGAGCAGGCCTTCGTCACGACCGCCCAATATTTCGCGCTGTGGAGGGCTCTCGAAGAGCTCTACGCGAAACCGGATCTGGGGTTGCGGCTGGTCGAGGCCGCCGACACCGCGATCCATCCACCCTCCACGCTCGCCGCCTTCCACGCGCGCGACTACCGCGACGGCATCAGCCGGATCGCTCGTTTCAAACGCCTATGCTCGCCCGAGCAACTGCATGTAGTCGAAGAGAACGGTGAATGCGCGATCAGCTCCGAGTGGCTCTACGCCGCCGAGCCGACGCCTGCGGTTGCCACCGACGTCGCCTTTGCCTTTCTGGTCGAGCTCGGCCGGCGGGGAACCGGGCAGCATCTTCTCCCACTTCGTATCGAACTGACGCGCCCTGATCCCAAGAGCGACATGGTTCGGGACTATTTCGGCTGTCCGATCCGCTATGGAGCAGCGCGCGACCTGCTGGTTCTGCGCTCCGCCGACCTCGATCGCCCCTTTCCCGGCCACAACCCCGAGCTTCTCGATGTCCTCACGCCCGCACTTTCCGCAGCGCTGGGCGAGCTTCAGGCGCAAAGCTCGACCAGTGAGCAGGTCAAGATCGTTCTGAAGCGAAGCCTTGCCAGCGGAAGGCCGGAGCTTTCCGACATCGCTCGCGAGCTCGGCATGAGCGAACGCACGCTGCAGCGGCGCATCACCGGGGAAGGAACGAGCTTTCGCGAGCTTCTCGTCAACGCTCGACAGGAACTCGGCCGGCAGCTCTTGTCCGATCCCTCGGCCGACATAGACGAGGTCGCCTGCCTGCTCGGTTACCAGGATACCAGTTCCTTCTATCGCGCCTTCCGCGACTGGGAAGGCACGACGCCCAACCGTTGGCGGGAACTCAATTTCGACGACGTCAAACAGTCTGGATCGAACGGCTTCCTGCATTGATGCGCGACCGATCCGGCGCGGTGCCTCGGCCCGACTGAAGCCGACCACATTGGCGTATCGCGCAAGTGCATTGGCGTCTTCCGCCACAGCGCTGCGCGCGACCAGGCGCTATCCGAATTCCCATTGAATTGTCACAGGCTCTTCCGAGGGGGCTCGATGCGGGGCGATTTCTGGATGTTCTTTCGGTCCTGGATGGCCGCACCGCTGCGGGTGGCTGCAATAGCTCCATCCGGCAACGCGCTCGCGAGGATCATCACCCAGGACATCAACGCCGGGACGGGACGGGTGCTCGAGTTGGGACCCGGTACCGGCGTCTTCACGGCCAAACTCCTGGAGCGCGGCGTGCGGCCGGAGGACCTCACCTTGGTTGAATATGGCGAGAATTTCGCGCGACATCTGGAAGCTCGATATCCTGGGGCGCATGTGCTTCGGATGGACGCGGCCCGCGTCGGAGAGTTGCAATTTCGCGATGCACCGGTGGGGGCAGTGATCAGCGGCTTGCCGCTGCTGAGCATGCCCGACCAGAAGGTGATAGCAATCCTCGACGGCGCGTTCGCGCATCTGCGGCCCGGAGCGGCATTCTACCAGTTCACCTATGGGCCTCGGTGTCCGGTCGCGCGGCCTATCCTCGAAGGACTGGACCTCACTGCGACGCATGTTGGGCGCACGATGTTGAACGTCCCGCCTGCTTCCGTCTACAGGATCTCCAGGCGCCAAAGCGGCAAGATAAAGGCCGCGGTTTCTGGCGGCGTTAGAGAACCATCCTGGATAAGCGGCTGAAGGCGCTCAGCCAAAGGCAAGCTTTCCTGCCGTGAATTCAGCCCATAAAAGAACGCTAAATTAACCGGCGACCACGACAGTATTGCGTTCGGTCACGGTCCGAAGGCGTGCTCATGCCTGGCGCACATGTCAAGACTGGTTCGGTCGCCGGCAGGCGCAGAACCACCGGTATTGGCCCGGCTCGACGCATAGCGGAAGAATTGCGGGCCCAGAACGAGCGCTTCGCGGCGGCCGTCGAGAACATGTCGCATGGCCTGTGCATGTTCGATGCCGATGAGCGCATGATCATCTGCAATCGCAACTATCTCGACATCTTCAATCTCGACGCCAAGGTGGTGAAGCCAGGCATTCGCTTCTTCGACATCCTGCAGCATAGCGTCGACATCGGCATCGCCTCGCAGAGCGCCGGCGAGCTCTATGCCATCCGCAAACCTTATATCGACGGCGCCAGGCCTTCGACCTACGAGGAAGTTCTTTCGGACGGGCGCATCATCGTCATTTCGCATCGGCCGATCGCCGTCGGCGGCTGGGTGTCGATCTATGAGGACGTGACCGGAGAGCGGCACGCGGAGGCGGAACTGAAGGAGCAGCATCGCCGCTTCGACGCCGCCCTGGCCAACATGTCGCAAGGCCTGCTGATGTACAGCGCCGAGGGCCGCCTGATCGTGCGCAACCAGCGCTTCCTGGATCTGTGCAACGCCAAGGCCGCGGATTTCCCGCTCGGCATGACCCACGGCCAGATGCTGGAGAAACTGGTTGGTCTGCGCATCTTCATGCCCGTCGAGATCGACATCGAGGTAGGAAAGACGAAGGCCGCCCTGGACGCGGGCCAGTCGCGCTCGAGCTATCGCGAGCTCGTCGATGGCCGAACGCTGTTCGTCTCTCGCCGGCCGCTCTCCGGCGGCGGATGGGTGGCGACCTTCGAGGATGTCACCGAACGGCGCCGTGTCGAAGAGCGCATGACGCATCTTGCGCATCACGATACGCTGACCAACCTGCCCAACCGCTCGATGTTTCGCGAAAAGCTGGACCAGGCGCTTGGCGAGGCAAAGGCCGGGCCGCTGGCGATCTTCTCGCTCGACCTCGACCGCTTCAAAGCTGTCAACGACACATTCGGCCACCCGGCCGGAGACTGGCTGCTGAAATGCGTCGCGAAGCGGCTGCAGCACGCCGTGCGCGGCAGCAAGGACGTGGTGGCGCGCTTCGGCGGCGACGAGTTCGCCATCATCCAGTCCGGCATCAAAAGCGCCGCCGACGCCGAAAAGCTCGCCAAGCGGATCGTCGAGATCGTCGGCAAACCTTATCGCGACAAGGGACGCGAAATGCATGTCGGCGCGAGCCTCGGCATCGCGCTTTATCCCGGCGACGGGCACGACGCCGACACGCTGCTCACCAACGCCGACATGGCGCTCTACCGGGGCAAGAGCGAAGGGCGCAACGTCTATCGCTTCTTCGAGCCGGGCATGGATGCGTTGATGCGCGAGCGCAGGGCGCTCGAGGTCGAGCTCGAAGCCGCACTCCCGAAGCGCGAATTCGAGCTCGACTTCCAGCCGATCCTCAACATCGGCTCCGGCGACATTGTCGGCGCGGAGGCTCTGATGCGCTGGCGCTCCCCGGCGCGCGGCCTGGTGTCGCCGGAAAACTTCATCCCCGTCGCCGAGGAGACCGGACTGATCGTGCAGCTCGGCGACTGGGCATTGCGCAAGGCGTGCAACGTGGCTGCGAACTGGCCACCGGACATGCGCATGGCCGTCAATGTCTCGGCCGCGCAGATCAAGAGCGGCGGCTTCGCCCGCAGCGTGATCTCGGCGCTTGCCTTTTCCGGGCTGCCGGCCCACCGGCTGGAGCTCGAAATCACCGAGACGGTGATGATGGACGAAAGCGACGCGGTGCTGAAGACGCTCAGCCAGTTGCGCGGTCTCGGCGTGCGCATCGCGCTCGACGATTTCGGCACCGGCTATTCCTCGCTCGGCTATCTGCGCCGCTTTCCCGTCGACAAGATCAAGATCGACCGCTCCTTCATCCGCGACCTCGACAAGCGCGACACGGCGGCGATCGTGCGCACGGTGATCGGGCTCGGCGCCGAGCTCGGCATCACCGTCACCGCCGAAGGCGTCGAAACCGAAGCGCAGCTCGACATCCTGCGCAAGGCCGGCTGCGGCGAGGCGCAAGGCTATCTGATCGGCAGGCCGACCAAGGCGTCCGAAATCGGCCGGCTGCTACGCTCGCAGGCGCTGCTGCGTCAGTCGGGCTAAGTACCGTCGCCCGTCAGCGAAGACCCTCGATGTATTTCTCATGGAAGCTCACATAGCCGGGCTCGACCACCTTGAGATGACGCTCGATCAGCCGGTGGAATTCCGGCAGCTGGTGGAACGGCACGCCGGGATAGGCGTGGTGCTCGGCATGATAAGGCATGTTCCAGGCGAGTTTGCGCACGAACCAGTTGGTCAGGGTGGTCCTGGTGTTTTCCAACATGTTGGCGACGAAGGGACAGCGGCCATGCTCGGCCAGCAGATAGAGCCGCAGGAAAGGCTGGCCAAGCAGCGCCGGCACGATCCAGACATAAAGCACGACCGACGCCTTGAACCACACGGCCAGCGCGAGCAGGACGACATAGAAGGCGATCATCGCGCGCGCCTCGGCCGTCACTTTCGGCAGCCCCTTCGGCGGCACGTAACTGTCCCGGCAGCCACCGGTGGCATTGCTGTAGAGCGTCTTGAAATGACCCCACCAGACCGGCAGGCCGGAGACGTGGACGATGTATTGCCACAAGGTTTCGGGCTTCGGGAAGGCCAGCTCCGGATCGTTCTCGGGATCCTGGGTGAAGCGGTGATGGGCGAAGTGGAAATAGCGGAACCAGTCGGCGGGCAGCGCGATCGCCAGGCTGCAGAAGCGCGCGACCATATCGTTCAGCCACTGCGTTTCGAAGGCGGTCCGGTGCACGGTCTCGTGCAGCAGCGTGAACAGGAACACGATCAGGATGCCCTGCGGCAGCATCAGCAGCGGCCAGTACGGCACCTTGGCCGCGATCAGCGCGCCGAGAGCAATGATCGCGCCGAGATGGAGAGCGAACTGGATGAGGCCCGGCCCGTCCGACTTGCCGGTCAGCCGGCCGCGTTCCTCATTGGTTAGCGAGGCTATGACGTAGCGATGGTCGACAGTGGCGTCGTGGTCGATTGCGTTCATGGCTTCACGATACCCAGAAAGAAATCTTTTGAAAAACGAGGATTTCTGTAAAATAGATAAGACCACCTTATCTTTCGGGTTGTCATGGTCGCCCTTCCCTCCTTGCGCGGACTTCAGGCCTTCGAAGCGGCGGCGCGCACAGGCAGCTTTGCCGCCGCCGCTGAGGAATTGTCGGTTTCGCCAGCGGCCGTCAGCCAGCTCATCCGCACCGTCGAGGAGCAGATGGGGCGAAAACTGTTCCACCGGGTCAACCGGCGCGCGGTGCTGACCGAGGCCGGGGTGGAGATGCTGCCGAGGCTCAGCATGGCTTTCCGCGAAATCGGCAGCGTCGCGCGCGACGTCGGCGGCGATGCGTTCCGGCCAAGGCTCGTCATCTCGGTGCCGCCTTCGATGGCAATGGGCTGGCTGTCGGAGCGGCTCGCCGGCTTCGTCGCCGGTCATGGCGCCGCCGACATTTCTTTGCGCGGCGATGACGACCCCGTCCCGTTCGATCATGAATTGATCGACATCCGCCTCTCCTACGGTCCGCATTATCGGGAGCATCCGACCGAGGAGATCGTCAGGGACGCCGTCTATCCCGTCTGCGCGCCAACGCTCGCCGGTGCGGGGAGACCCGAAAGCCTTGCCGGCCTGCCACTCATCCACACCGATTGGGGGCCGACCGGCGCGTCTTTTCCATCCTGGCGCAACTGGTTCGAGGCAGCGGGAAGCGAGCCGGGCCGTGCCGTCCAGCGCGGCCTTTCGGCGAATTCGTCACGGGCAGCGCTCGATCTCGCTATTTCAGGACTGGGCGTGGCGCTGGCCCAGGGCATCTATTGCGCCCAGGCGCTTGACGACGGAAGGCTGGTCCGGCCCGTCGCCCGATCCCTCGCGCTGCGCCAGCCTTATTGCCTGACCATCCCGGAACGCAGCGCAAGACGCGATGTCGTGGCGGCGTTCCGCGAATGGCTGATCGGGGAATGCGCGAGCGCGGTCAGGTCACCGGCGCTCGGTGCCCTGTCAACCTGACAACGGCAATCCGGGCACCTGCTCACAGATGCCCGGCCAGGGCCGCGACCATGTCCTTGCTGGTCGCCACCGGAACGATCTCGAACTCGACCAGGTCGTTCCATTCGATGGCCCAGCGCTGCAGGATCGTCGCATCGTCGGCTTCCACCAGCATGAAGCAGCGGCTCATGTCGCCGGCGATCCAGCTGTGGTGGACGACAAGCTCGTCCGGCTTCAGCCGGCCCTTGTCACGGAAGCGGCGGTAGATTTCCTTGCGGTCCGCGCCGTGAAAATCCTCGATCACGAAGAACAGCATTCTTTTCCCTCGGTTTGAATGACGGGAACTGGGGAACCGAGAAGGTGATGACCCAATTCTTCAGTTCTTCAGTTCCTCTTCCCCCGCCCGCTACTTCTCCGGCCTCTCCAGCCGCTCCAGGAACCACTGCGTCAACCGCACCCACAGCTCGTCCTTCTCGCCGGAATCCTCCCAGCCATGGTCGAGATTGGGATTGTCGTTGACCTCGATGACGAAGACGCCGTCCTTGGTCTCCTTGAGATCGACGCCGTAAAGACCGTCGCCGATGCACTTGGCCGCCTTGACCGCCGTCTCGACGACATGCGGCGGTGTCTGCTTCAGCGTGAAGGTTTTGATACCGCCCTGATCGGGCTTGCCGTTCGCCTTGTGGTTGACGATCTGCCAGTGCTTCTTCGCCATCAGATAATGCACGGCAAACAGCGGCTGACCGCCGAGCACGCCGACGCGCCAGTCATATTCGGTCGGGATGAATTTCTGCGCGATCAGCAGGTCGGAATCGTCCAGCCACTCGGTCGCGAGCTTGGTCAGCTCAGCCATGGTCTCGCACTTCTTGACGCCGCGCGAGAAGGACGAGTCCGGGATCTTCAGCACCAGCGGGAAGCCCAGCGTCTGCGCCGCCACCTCGAAGTCCGACGTGCCGGCGATCATCACCGTCGGCGGCACCGGCACCTTGTTGTAGGTCATCAGCTCGTTGAGATAGACCTTGTTGGTGCAGCGGATCATCGACAGCGGGTCGTCGATCACCGGCATGCCTTCCTGCTGGGCGCGGCGCGCGAAGCGGTAGGTGTGGTTGGAGATCGAGGTGGTCTCGCGAATGAACAGCGCGTCGTAATTGGCGAGCTTGGCGAGATCCTTCCTGGTGATCGGCTCGACTTCTACGCCCATCTTCTCGGCGATCCTCGCCCAATAGCGCAGCGAGGAGATTTCCGACGGCGGCAATTCCTCATGCGGATCGACCAGCGTCGCGAACGTATAGCGCGCCGGCGTGCGGCCCTTGGTGTCGCGCCATTCGCGGTTGGTGTAGGTGTCCAGGCATTGCAGGAAGAACTCTTCCTCGCTCTCGGTCATGCGGGCGAGCGGCAGGAAACCGATCTTGCGGATCGAGGCCCATTCGGCGCTGTCCTTGATATGGACCTCGAGCGCCGGTGCGCGGAACCAGTCGAACAGCAGCTTGGCGAAGCGGTCCCAGACTTTCGACGGGCCGATGCCGAAGAAGATCGCGACCTTGGCCGGAAACGTCCCGCCGAGGTCCTTGCGGCATTTGTTCAAGGCGAGCTCGAGCTCGGGCAGCGCGTGCTCGTACAGCTTGCGCTCCGACAGGTCGATCATCGTCTCGACCGTCGGAATCACCCTGTGGCCGCGCGATCCGGCGAGCAGCGAGGCGTAGTAGCCGCGGCTCTGATAGCCGTAATTGTTCGACAGGTTGATCACCTTCGGCCGCTGGCCGCGAAACAGCGCCGGATGCGCGAGATAGTCGCGGTTGGTGATGATCTTGTGGGGTGTGGCCACCTGATCGAGATCGTTCTGCCTGCCTGTCAGGATTACCCAGGTCATTGTTCAGCGTTTTCCCAGAGTGATGGCGGCGCGCAAACCGTCGCGGCCGAACTGCGCCATGTTCATGAAGATGTCGTAGGGCACTGGAATGTTCGCGGCATCGAGAATGGTTTCCTGCCTTTCATCCTCGACCCAGGGGTCGTGGATCAGGATATGGTCGCCATCGTCGCCGATGGCCAGCACCCAATGGGGCACCTTCTTGCCGAACATAAGGAAGCCGCTGATCAGCACCACCACCAGCTTGCCCTCGGCCAGAGCCTGGCGGATGTCGCCGATGCCGAACGGGCGGTAGTTAACGGGGATGCCGTAAAGCTCGGCGCGGCGGCGGAAATCGACCTGAGCGAGCTCCATCACCCGGCGCTTGTCCTCGCTCCTCACCGACTGCAGGAACAGCGCGCCGTAGAAGGAGACGAATATCTCGGCGGCAAGCCCGCTCTCATAGCCGGCGACCGCCAGGCCGAAAGGCTCGCAGCCGCCAGGACCCGACATCATGAAGACGGTGGTCGCCTCGCGCCAGAGGCGGATTTCCATGACCGGGTCCGGCACGAAGCCGCGGTCGAAATTGGCCATCGCCATCATCAGGCAGCATGGGCCGCAGGTGAACTCGCAGGTCTGCTGATAGAACGGCACTTTGGTCGCCGTGGGTGTGTCGCCGCGCAGCGTCTTTTCGTAGCGCAGCGCCGTGGCGCCATCCTCGTAATAGTCGGGCTCGCGGCCCAATTTGCGATAGCCGGCCTGCTCGTAGACACGGATGGCGCGATCGTTGTCCTCGCGCACTTCAAGGCGCAGCAACAGCCGGTCGTGCTCGAAGGCCGCCTCCTCGGCGGCGTCAAGCAGAAGACGGCCGATGCCGAGCCGGCCGAAGAAGGGACCGACAGCGATGGAATAGAGTCGCGCCACGCCGCTGCCCTTGCGAAACAGCACCACCGCATAACCGGCGACGCGGCCCTCGCTCTCAGCCACCAGCATCTCGGCGGTCTCGCGTTCGATGAACTGACGAAAGGAGCGGCGCGAGAGCCGGTCGCCGGGAAAGACAGCCTTCTCGATGGCGGCGAGGTCATCGACGTCTGACGCGCGGGCCTTTCGAATCTCGGCAGGCATGCGGGCTTGGGAAAACCTCGATTGGGTTGTGGAAACGGCCCCGGTGGATGCGTCGCGAATACCAGCTGAAATGCCGGCATTCATCAAGCGCTATCGCTCCTTGATTAGGGCCGAATTGTGACAGTTTCCGCCACGGCAGAAAAGGGCAAAGTGTTTGAACAGAATTGCCGTTCAAGAGGCTGCCGGCCGCCGAAAAACGCAGCCGGTTCAGCTCGATATGCCGGCCAGGAGCTGGCCGTAGGCGGTCTTGGCGACATCCGACAGCCGCTCCGGCGGCAACGAGCCGACGACGGCGCAAGCATAGCCCTTGTCGAGCCAGTAGACCGCCTCCGGTCCGCCTCCTTCGGCCGTATAGGTACCCTTGGAGGTTGCGGACGATTCGGCGGTGACGAAGAGCGAAATGCGCTCGCCCTTGGCGTCCTCGTAGAGCAGCATCGCCGCCTTGCCTTGCTCACCGGCGGGCAGCAGCCGGCCGCCGACCAGCTGGAAGCCCTCGGCCGCAAGGTCGGGGGCGACCAGCTTCAGTCCGACGCGGTTCGACAGCCAGGTCTGGAGATGATCCTTGTCGCTCGCCGGGACCTCGACGGCATGACGCTGCTCGGCGGCGTAGATGACATGGGCGGCGATCGCCTGCTCGGCGAGCTGGTCGTCGTCGCCACCGCCGCGGGCAATGCTGTCGACGCCGGCGACATAGCCACCGAGCCCGCCGACGGCGAGCACCACGGCAGCGGCGGCCGAGAGCCACCAGCGCGAACGCCAGGCCGACGCCTTGGCAGGCGCCTGACCAAACAGAGCCTGCCGCAGCCTTGCCGGCACCGGCTCGTCCATCACGCCGGCCAAGGCGGCGCGCATGGCGGCACGGTCGGCAATGTAGCGCGCCGACTTTGCTTTCATTTCGGGATTGGCTTCGAGCCAGGCGTCATAGGCCATGCGCTCCTCGCCCGGCAGCTCGCCGTCGAGGGCCATATGGATATCGCGTTCGGAGAAATCGCGGCGGGTCATTTCTCAACAATCCTGATCGAGCGGCGGCGCGATGAGTCGTCGAGCAATCCTCGCAGTTCCTCGCGGCCGCGCGCGATGCGCGACATCAGCGTGCCTGCCGGCACGCCAAGAATGTTGGCGGCCTCGGCATAGGAAAAGCCCTCGATGGCGACCATCACCAATGCCGCGCGGCGATCGGGGCTGATCGCCTGCAAGGCATCCATGATCTCGCGCGAGGCGATGGTCTCGACCTGATCGGCGGGTGCGGCTTGGGCTTCCCCGGCTTCGAGAGGCAGCATCGCCGCCTCGCCTCGCCGGTTGACCTTGCGCATCTGGTCGATGAACAAGTGATGCATGATCGTAAACAGCCACCTCCGGGGGCTTTCTCCCGTCTGCCAGTTGTCGAGCCGCACAAGCGCCCGTTCCAGGCAGTCCTGGACGAGATCGTCGGCGGAATCCCGGTCGCGCAGCAACGAGCGCGCATAGCGCCGCAACCGCGGTATTTCGCTCAGGATCGCTGCCTTCTTGTCGTCCATGACCGCTTTGTTTCGAGGTCGCTTTCCATCCCGATAGAACGCGCCTTTCCGGCGCGGTGCAAGCAGTCAGCGCGAAGCGGCCGAACCGCTGCGATTACCCAAGCACGCGAATAACGACGGTGGATGGCGGTTTATTCCCGGCTATCCGCTTGTTCCTGAATGTTTTCGGTCTTCTCCCTTGCCGCCCTGGTCAGCAGCCGCTGATAGAACAGCCCGATGCCGATCAGCACGGCGCCGAGACCGATGAAGGAGAGCGCGCGCAGCACGCCTTCCAGCTCCGACATGTCGAAGAGGAAGACCTTCACCACCGCGACCGCGATCAGCACCGCGGATGCGATGCGCAGGACCTGCGATTTCAGCCAGACGCCGGCGGTCAGAAGCGCCACGCCAATGATCAGCCAGAGCGCCGAATAGGTGTAGGTCTCAAGCTGGCCAAGCCCGCTCCACCAGGCGATGAACTCGCCTTTGAACAGGCGCCGCACCGAGAGCGTCGCATAGGCGAAGGCCAGCAGCGAGGCGATCAGCGCCAGCATCGCCGCATACCACCTGGGACGCTTGTCGCGGACATAGAGGGCCAGCGCGCCGGCGGCGATCGCCGGCAGCAGGTAGGCCAGGAGCAAAAGGTTGAAAACCGGGATCGTACCGGTCGACTCGTCCGTCAGCAGTGGGTTCAGCACGACGAAGTGCTGAACCGCGATCAAGCCGGCCGAGACAACGCCGGCGGCCATCGAGCCATAGCGCAGAACCGAGCTCGGCGAGCGCATGTCGATGGCGACCAGGATAGCGCCGGCGCCGAGCGCGATCAGCGTGTAGATCGCCTGTTCGGCAAGCGTCACGGTGCCGGCGTCGATGACGCCGCCATGCATGGCGTGGCGGACCAGCATGGCAATGGCGAGCAGCGCGAACAGCGCCGAGGCCGCCTCCATGGCAAGACGCGGCCGGCCGTTGGTGGTGCGGGCGAGCTGCCACGCGGCGAAGCCGAAGGCGAGCGCCGGCACGCCATAGCCCGGCAGCAGCCAGTTGAAGACCGGCGTCCTGGAAAGAAACGCCGCGCCGACGATGGTCGGATCGAAGGCGACGCGGCCAAGCACGGCGACAGCAGCGCCCACCGCGATCCAGCCCAGCACGGGGTAGGACCGCCAACGCGTCGCCAGCGCCGGCATAACAGCGGCGGCGCCGAGCAGCACGGTCGTCCAGCCCGAACCGAAGGCCATATGCAGCATCAGCAGGCCGGCGACGCCGGCGCCGGCAAGCGCGAATGAAACGGCCGGACCACCGGTCAGCGGCGGCGCCTCGGCGCGCGCGATCCATTCGCCGCCGGCGGCAAGGGCCAGCACCAGCAACAGCGCCGGCAGCGCATAGAAGAGGTCACGGTCGATGTCGCCGAAGGTCAGCCACAGCGCGAGCAGCACAACCAGCGGGGCGATGACACCCCAGGCCGCCCAGCAGGCCGCGCGCACCGGGGCGGTGACGACGAAGCGGCGTGCCGCCCAGAAGCCGGCGGCGAGGAAGACCAGGCCGAGCACGATGCCGACGCGGAATGTCAGCGCGTCGGACGAGGCCAAGGGCTGGGCATCCAGCCCGACGTCGAGCGCATTGGCGCCGACGGTGGCGGGCGGGATGATGCCGAGATAGATCAGTACGGTGGCAATGCCGGCGGCAAAGACGAGCGGCAGGGCACGCGGCCGGTAGAGCGCCACTGCGACCAGCGCGGCCAGCAGGACCGCGCCGTGCAAGGCATCGCCGGCGCTGGCAAAGGCCGGGTCGACGGACAGGCCGAGCGCGGTCAGGGCGATGAAGAAGCCGGGCACGATCGACGGCCAGTCGAAGCCGCGCTCCGCGCCGTCGCGGCCAATAGTCAAGAACGGGGCGAGCCAGACGAAGGCAAGCACGGCGAGCGTGGCGAGGCTGATGAACAGCACAGCGGCGAGGTTCATGTCCGGCGCGTCGGTCATGTAGAGAATGGTCCAGATGCCGGTCCCGGCGAAGGCGGCGGCCACCAGCGCCTTCCAGTCGCGGATGCGGGCGATTGCCGCTGTCGCCGCAAGCACGATCGCCAGATAGACGAACAGCGCCCAGGGATTGGGCGCCTGCGAGGAAACCAGCGCCGGCGTGACCATGGCGCCGACGAGGCCGATGCCGGCCAGCGCCAGGCCATGCACAAGCGAAGCGCCAATGGTCGCGACGCCGATGACGCCAAGCAGAGCGAAGGCGGTCGCCGGACCGATGAAGCCGTAGATGCCGTGGGCGGCGTAAACCGTGCCGAACAGGATGAAGGCGCCGGCGCCGGTCAGGATCGCCGGGATATAGGCGCCGGCGGCGCCCTGCACCGGCACCTTGAAGCCCGTGCGGCGGATGAACTCGGCGCCGCCAACCAGCACCAGCCCGAGGATGCCGGCCATCGTCAGGCGCACGCCGGGGCCGAAAATGCCGGCCTCGATGGTGTAGCGGATCAGGAAGACGCCGCCCAGCGCCAGCGCGATGCCGCCGACCCAGACCGCCCAGCGCGTACCCAGAGCCGTCTCGACATCGGTCTGGCGCGCGGCTTTGGCTGGTACCGCCGTTCCGGCGGGCGTAGCCGTGTCAGCGGGTTCGGCTTTTTCGGGTTCCTTCGCGCCGTCCCTGCCCGCCTCGCCTTTCCACGGCCCGGCCACGACCTCGGTATCAGCCGTATCGGTCTTCGCCGCGGCTGGCTCGGCGACAGCGGCGTCCTGGGCCGCAGGCTCAGCGACCAAAACCGCTGCCGGTGCTTCCTCACTTGGAGCGCTTTGAGCCGCCTTGGATGTGGGTAGCACAGCGCCGGAAAGCATCAGGCTGCGCAACGCGCCAAGCTCGCGTTCAATCAGGCTGATGCGGTTCTGCTGGCGTGAAACAATGACGAAAAGAGCGATGACGGCGGCAATGGCGATCAGGCTGAAAAACATGGCGGTTTCCCTCAAAACCAGACCAGTCGTGGCCAATAAATGCGGCAATGAGACGACTATCCAAATCAGCGCCTTGCCGACTGACAAGATCGAGCATGTTTCGTCGCCGATTGCCAGCAACTTGCCGGTTTATCCCATGCCGAGCCGCCGATGCTGGCGGCATTGCCGACGGGATTGCGCAACCCCACCGCGAAATACTCATGCTACTCTCCCATGATTGAGGAAATGCCGCGAGGTGACCGATGCCGCAGCGAAGTGCCGGCCTGCTGATCCACAGGCGCACCGCCGGTGCGTTCGAATTCCTGCTCGTGCATCCGGGCGGACCGTTCTGGGCGCGAAAGGATGAGGGTGCGTGGTCTATTCCGAAAGGACTCATCGACGACAACGAAGATGAGTTCGAAGCCGCCAGGCGCGAAGCCGAAGAGGAACTCGGCGTCGCCATCGACGGCGACTTCCAGCCGCTCGGCAGCTACAAGCAGCCGGGCGGGAAGATCGTCATCGCGTGGAGCGTCGAAGCGGACATCGACGCAAATGCCGTCAGGAGCAACATGTTCACCATGGAGTGGCCGCCGAAATCGGGAAACATGAAGGCATTTCCCGAAGTGGATCGAGCCGGCTGGTTTTCGCTTCCCGAAGCCGGCCTCAAGATCCTCAAAGGTCAGCGCGCCATGCTCGACGATTTCCTGGAGCGGCGCGGAGCGGATTAGGCGCGATTGCCTCTGTTATCCTGGCTCGCCCGCAACCGCCTTGACCACCGCATGATGCCGGCGCAGCGCGGCCAGGAAGCCGGCACGGGCGTCGGGCGGCTCCATGCCGCGCGGTTCGTAGACATGGCGGGTGAAGAAGAAGCCGCTGAGCCGGAAGGCGTCTTCCAGCGCTGCCGCGTCGGCGCGCAGGCCGGAGCCGCGCTGCAGGAAAGCCGGCAGCGCCAACATCTGGTCATGCCAGGGAGCGCCGGCACCACGCGACACCGCGCGGCCGGATTTCGGCGAGACATAGGCGAGATCCTGCCGCGTACCGGTCGCCGCGCATTGGCTGAGATCGAGGCCGAAGCCCAGTTCATCGAGGATGAGCAGCTCGAAGCGCGCCACCAGCTCGCCCGCCGCATCGGCATCGTCGAGATGGGAGATCATCACGGCAAGCGCCTCATAGAGCCCGCCATGGGCGTCACGTTCCGGCAGGAGCCTGAGATGCGCGGCCATGGTCTGCAGGCCGTAGACAGCGACCGCGCTGTCCATCAGCCGCGCGGCGTTCATCTCGATCGCCTCGGCCTGGAAGACGCCGAGATGCTCGTCGAGCCGCGCCCGCCACAGAAGGTCGACGCGGTTGCCGGCCTGCAGCACCGGCTGCTGCTTGCGCGAGCGCCCTCCCCGCACCAGACCGAGGTGGCGGCCATGGGCGCGCGTCATCACCTCGAGGATGGCGCTGGTTTCGCCATGCTTGCGAGTGCCGAGAACGATTCCCTCGTCGCGCCATTCCATAGGCTTGAGCTTTTCACCCGTTGCGCGGCGAAATCAAGATTTCGGCACGCCGGGGTCCAATTTGTACTGACATTCGCTGATACCCGCATCACGCCCATTTCCGATGGTCGGCGAGCACCTCCTCGATCGCATGGCGTTGCCTTTCGGCCTCGGCCTGGTTCGCGTCGTGTCCGGCGACGGTGATCAGCGCCTTCCACAGTGCCCAGCCGCGGCCGCGTGCCCAGGTGGCATCGTCGACGGCGATACGGCCGCGGAAAGCCTCGCGACTGTCGCCCTCGAAGAAGGTCCAGGCGATCGCCAGATCGCAGGACGGGTCGCCGACGCCCGACGTGCCGAAATCGATGACGGCGCTCAAGCACCCGTCCTCGACCAGCAGATTGCCCGAGGCGACGTCGCCGTGGAACCACACCGGCGTACCATGCCAGGTGGCGGCAAGGGCCGCCTCCCAGACGGCGGTGGCGGCTCGCGTGTCGATCCGGACTTCGAGCGCGTCGATGGCTTGTCGCGCCTCGCCGTCATAGACGCTCAATGGCCCGCCGCGATGAAAATTGTGCGGGCCGGGACCCGGCCCATCCGTTGGGTCGATACCCCTCAACGCGACGAGGAAATCGGCTAGCGCGATGGCAAACGCTCGACGATCCGTGATCTGCGCAGTCTTCGCCGTCTCGCCCTCGATCCAGCGATAGACCGACCAATGCCAGGGATAGAATTCCGCCGGCTTGCCCATCGCAAGCGGCGTCGGGATCGGCAGCGGCAAAAGCGGCGCGAGCTTCGGCAACCAGCGTTGCTCTTTTTCAACTTGCAACGAATAAGGCGCGGCGCTCGGCAGGCGCACCGCCATCGCGTCGCCGAGATGAAAGGTCCGGTTGTCCCAACCGCCGAAGGCGACCGGGTTCACCGGCAGATGCCGCCACTCAGGGAACTGCATGTCGACCAGCCGGCGCGCTAGACCGGCATCGATGGCGACTTCCGAGTTATGCATGTCGTTGTCCCAAAACCGCTTCGCACCTTTGGGCGACATGCATTAATGGGGAAACTCCAGCCCCATCTCGCGGTAGCGCTCGGGATCGTCGCCCCAGTTCTCACGCACCTTGACGAACAGGAAGAGGTGCACCTTCTGCTCGAGGATCTCGGCGATCTCGGTGCGCGCGGCCTGGCCGATGGCGCGGATCGTCTCGCCCTTGTGGCCAAGCACGATCTTCTTCTGGCTGTCGCGCTCGACATAGATGACCTGCTCGATGCGCACCGAGCCGTCCTTCTTCTCTTCCCATTTCTCGGTTTCGATATGCGAGGAATAGGGAAGCTCCTGATGCAGCCGCAGATAGAGCTTCTCGCGGGTGATCTCGGCCGCCAGCTGGCGCATCGGCAGGTCGGAGATCTGATCTTCCGGATAGTACCAAGGACCCGCCGGCAGCGTCTCGGCGAGATAATCGAGCAGATCCTTGCAGCCGGAACCGGTCAGCGCCGACACCATGAAGGTGCGCTTGAACGGCACGCGTTCGTTGGCGGTCGCTGCCAGCGCCAGCAGCGTCTCCGGCTTGACGCGGTCGACCTTGTTGAGAACGAGCAGCATCGGCTGCCGGACGTCCTTCAACCGGTCGAGGATGGCATCGGCATCGCCCTTGATGCCGCGCTCCGCATCGATCAAAAGCACGACGACATCGGCATCCTTGGCGCCGCCCCAGGCGGTTGTCACCATCGCGGTGTCCAGTCGCCGCTTCGGCTTGAAGATGCCGGGCGTGTCGACGAAGACGATCTGCGCGTTGTCATGCGTGGCGATGCCGCGGACGATGGCGCGCGTGGTCTGCACCTTATGCGTGACGATCGACACCTTGGCGCCGACCAGTTGGTTGACCAGCGTCGACTTGCCGGCATTGGGCGCGCCGATCAGCGCGACGAAGCCGGAGCGCGTCGCGGGGACTTCAGGGGTTTCAATTTCCGTCATGCCGCGCTCCATACGCCTTCGCGCAGCAAAAGAGTAGCCGCCGCGGCCTGCTCGGCTTCGCGCTTGGAGCGGCCGCTGCCGGTTGCCGGGGCAAATGAGCCGACCTTGACGCTGACGGTGAACAGCGGATCGTGATCCGGCCCCTCGCGGCCGTCGACGCTGTAAGCCGGCACGGCGCCGGCGGCGGCCTGGTGGGCCCATTCCTGCAATTCGGTCTTGGCGTCGCGGCGGGCAGCGCCGATCGCCTGCGAGCGCGGCTGCCAGTAGCGGTGGATGAAGGCGCGGGCAGTCTCAAGGCCACCATCCAAATAGAGCACGGCAATCAGCGATTCCAGCGCATCGGCGCGCAGATTGGTGCGCTTGCGCCCTTCGAGGTTGCGCACGTCGGAACCGGCGCGGACCAGGTCCGGCAGGCCGATCTCCTCGGCGATTTCGGACAGCGCCTCGGCATTGACCAGCGCGTTGAGACGCAGCGAAAGCTCGCCCTCGGCGGCATCGGGGAAGGTCGCGAGCAGCATGTCGGCGACGACGAGACCGAGAACGCGGTCGCCCAGGAATTCGAAACGCTCGTAATCGACACCGGCATGGGTCGAGCGCGCACTGGCATGCGTCAGCGCCCGCTGCAGGCGCTGGCGGTCGGCGAAGACATGGCCGGTGCGCGGGGCTAGCGCTTCGGCCAGGGCATCGGCGGTCAAACGCTTGCTGGCCGCCATCGCTCTAGTGGACGAAATGGAACAGGCGCCCGGCGCGCATCAGCGACGGCCACTTCCAGACCTCGAGCGGGCTCGCCTTGCCGGCGATCGAGAAGAAGATGAGGTTGGCGCGGCCGACCAGGTTTTCAGCCGGCACGAAACCGACGGTGAAGCGGCTGTCGGAAGAATTGTCGCGATTGTCGCCCATCATGAAGTAGTGGCCGGCCGGCACGGTCCACTCAGGGGTGTTGTCGCCGATCGAATTCGGCGTCAGGTCGAGCGTGTCGTAGCTGACACCGTTCGGCAGCGTCTCGCGATAGACGTCGACCGGCTGAGGCACTTCGGTGATGTCGGGGTTTTCGATCTGGCCGGTCTTCACCCGCGGCACGCCGACATCATTGATGAAAAGTTGGCCGTTCTTCACCTGGATCTTGTCGCCGGGCAGGCCGACGACGCGCTTGATGTAGTCGACCGACGGATCCGGCGGGAATTTGAACACCACCACGTCGCCGCGCTTGGGGTCCGAGCCCCAGATGCGGCCGGAGAAGAGGTCGGGGCCGAACGGCAGCGAATAGCGCGAATAGCCATAGGCCCATTTGGTGACGAAGAGATAGTCGCCTTCGAGCAGCGTCGGCCGCATCGAGCCGGACGGAATGGAGAAGGGCTGGAAGAGCAGCGTGCGGATGACGAGCGCGAGAAGCAGAGCCTGGATGATGACGGAAAAGGTCTCACCAAGCCCGCCGGATTTCTTCTGCGATTTTTCAGCCACGCTCATGTCGTCCTCGATTGTGCGATGTTGGTATAGAGTCTCGGCGCGCGCTGGGCAACGTCATGCCGTCGTGGTCAGATGGAATCAATGTGGCGCTTGTTCGGCGGGCACCGCCTCGATGATCACAAAGGCTTGAGCAAGCGGAAAATCGTCGGTGATGGTGAGATGGATCAGCGCGCGGTGGCCTTTCGGCAGGATCTTCTCCAGCCTGGCCGCGGCGCCGCCGGTCAGCGCCATGGTCGGCGCACCGCTGGCTAAGTTGACCACGCCCATGTCGCGCCAGAACACCCCCTCGGCCATGCCGGTGCCCAGCGCCTTGGCGCAAGCCTCCTTGGCGGCGAAGCGCTTGGCGTAGGAGGCCGCGCGGGCGGCACGCCTTTCCGACTTGGCCTGCTCGACCTCGGTGTAGATGCGCTGGACGAAGCGCTGGCCGTGCCGCTCCAGCGATTTCTCGATGCGTCTGATGTCGATGAGGTCGCTGCCGATGCCGATGATCATTGCGCCGGCATTTCCCGTCCGCCCTGCCGCACCTTCTTCTCGGCGCGCTCTGCCATGCGCTTCCTGCGCTGCTCGCGAAATACGGTCATGCCCCAGCGCGTGATACCATAGAACAGGAGGCCGAAGATCAGGCCAAGCAGCACCGCGCCGATCAGCATCGGCTCCAGGACGGGGTGCCATAGCTTGTCGAAGGAGAGCTTGTGCATCATTTCGCCGAGATGCTCGGGCGGCCCGTGCCTCGGCAGGTGCTCATGCAGGATGAGCTTGCCGATTTCCCAGGACGCGCCCCACAGCAGCGGGGAGGTCAGCGGATTGCCGAAAAACACCGCGCCAAGCGCCGCCGCGACCAGATTGCCGGCGATCACCCAGCAAAGCACCGCGGCAACCACGAAATGGACGCCAAGCGGGAAGAAGGAGGCAAAAACACCCGCGGCGACGCCGGCGGCGACCGAATGCGGCGTCGACTTCAGCCGCAGGATGCGCTTGGAGAAATATTGCACGGAACGTGAGAACGAGCGGCGCGGCCAAAGATAAGTACGCACCCGCTCCAGGAGGCCATCAGGCACTCGGCGTCGAAAAAGCACTCTGTTCCAGTTCCCGGTCCAACACGCGCTGCCCCTGCCCACCGGGTCGCGCCAACACATCTTGCGCTTCGATGGCGCAGTAAGGCAACAAGACTTTGATATAGAGACCGTCAGGCCGCGAAACAACGAAAACGCCGCCGCGATGGTCTGCCGCAGGCTGTTACAAGAGCCTCATTTCTGGCGAAACTGAGGAAAAGAACCGGGATGCAGTACCGATGACCACCATTCGACCGGCGCGGTCCGAGGACGCGGAGGCATTGCCGACCATCGAACAGTCGGCCGGACTGGCTTTCCGCGCCATTGCGGACCTGGCGTGGCTCGCCGACGGAGACAATGTCGCCGTCGGGCGACACCGTGCTCTGATTGCAGGAGGCGCATGCTGGATTGCCGCCGACGAGAAGGACCAGCCGGTCGGCTTCCTGAGCGCCGGGATCGAGGGCGGTGCGATGCATATCTGGGAGTTGGACGTGCACCTCGACCGGCAAGGCCAAGGCATCGGCCGCGCGCTGCTCGAGCGGGCGGTCGCGGACGCCCGGCGGCGTGGCCTGGCAGGGGTGACGCTGACGACGTTTCGCACCGTCCCCTGGAACGCGCCCTTCTATCGAAAGTTCGGATTTCGCATCCTGGAAGGCGCCGAGATCGACGAACGGTTGGCCAGCGTGCTCGGCGACGAGGCCGAGCACGGTATGCCTTCGGACCAGCGCTGCGCCATGCGGCTTGATCTCAGTCGAGCCGGTACTCACTGACCTCGACCAGATTACCGTCCGGATCGCGGAAATAGACCGACATCATCGGGCCGCGCGCGCCGGTGCGTTCGACCGGGCCGACTTCGATCGCCACGCTATTGGCCGTGAGACTGGCCTGGATTTCGGCAAGCGGCACCGCCGCCACGAGGCAGAAATCGCCGGAGCCCGGCGTCGGCGCCTTTGCCTTCGGCTCGAACGTGCGGCCGGTTTCATGCAGGTTGATCTTCTGCGATCCGAACAAAAGCGCCGTCGGCCGGTTCGGCTCGTCCAAGCGGCGCATGCCAAGCACGCGTCGATAGAAATCGCAGGTCGCCTCGATCGAGCGGACCGTCAGCACGAAATGGTCGATGCCGGCGATCATTCTGTTGAGACCCTCAGATATTGCGGCTTCCGGGCTTAACGGCCGGGATGGCGGCAAGTTCCGGCGGCAGGCGATCGGCGGGATAGGCCGGCACTTCATATTCGGCGAGCGCGATCAGCGGCACGCCTACATCGGTCTTACCGGCCGATCGGTCGATGATGCAGGCTGCCGCCACCACCTCGGCGCCGATCTCGCGCAGGCAGTCGATGGTCTCGCGGATCGACAGACCCGTGGTGACGATGTCCTCGACGATGACGACCCGCGAGCCCTCGGCGATCTCGAAGCGGCGCAGCCTGAACTCGCCCCCTTCCCGCTCGACCCAGATCGCCGGCGCGCCGAGATGGCGCGAGGTTTCGTAGGCCGGGATCAGGCCGCCGATGGCCGGGCCGACGACATAGTCGATCCTGCCGGGCACAGCCGTGCGGATCTTCTCGGCCAGCGCCTTGCACAGGCGCTCGGTCTTGTCGGCATGCATGAAGACGCGCGCCTTCTGCAGGAAGACGGGGCTGCGCAGGCCGGACGTCAGGATGAAATGCCCTTCCAGAACGGCGCCGGCCTCGCGGAAAATGCCCAGCACTTCATCGGTGTTCATTGTTCGCTCCATGCCCCCTTGGCGAGTGGTGAATGGTGAATGGTAGTGAGAGCGTCTTCTATTCACTATTCACTATTCACCCATTTACACGCCGCGCATCGCTGACGCTCGAATTGTCCTTGAGCTGCGACAAGAGCCGGTTGAGATGTTTCAGGTCCCAGACCTCGAGATCGATCAGCATCTCGGTGAAATCGGGCGCCGTGCGGATCATCGACAACGTATGGATGTTGGCGTCGTTGGACGCCACGACCTGGGCGATGTCGGCCAGCGAGCCCGGCGCGTTGATGGCGGTGACCGAGATGCGCGCCGGGAAACGCTCCTTGGTGCGTTCGTCGATGTCCCAGCGCACGTCGATCCAGCGCTCGGGCTGGTCGTCGAAGGCCTGCAGGGCCGGCGACTGGATCGGATAGATGGTGATGCCGGTTCCCGGCTGGATGATGCCGACGATGCGGTCGCCGGGCACCGCGCCTTCCGGTGCGAAGCGCACCGGCAGGTCGCCGCGCACGCCGCGGATCGGCACCGCGCCGTCGCGCGGCTGGTCCTTGTCCTTCTTCGCGGCGCGGCTGCCGGGCATCTGGAAAAGCATGCCGGCGGCGTTGCGGATCTTCGACCAGCCCTCCTCACGCTGCTTGGGCGCAGCGACCGTCACGCGCTCGTCCTTATAGTCGGGAAAGACCGCCTTCATGACATCGGTGGAGCTCAGCTCGCCGCGGCCGACAGAGGCGAGCACGTCCTCGATGTCCTTGCGCGCCAGCCGGTGCAGCACCGGCTTCAGGCTCTCCTTGGTGAAGGTCTTGCCGGCGCGCTCGAAAGCGCGCTCCAGAATGCGGGCGCCGAGGCCGGAATATTGCTTGCGGATCGCGTTCTTGGTGGCGCGGCGGATGGCGGCGCGCGCCTTGCCGGTGACGACGACCGATTCCCAGGCGGCGGGCGGCACCTGCGCCTTGGAGCGGATGATCTCGACCTCGTCGCCGTTCTTCAGTTCCGTCATCAGCGGCATGATGCGGCCATTGACCTTGGCGCCGACGCAGGTGTCGCCGACATCGGTGTGGACGGCATAGGCGAAGTCGATCGGGGTGGCGCCGCGCGGCAGCGCGATCAGCATGCCCTTGGGCGTGAAGCAGAACACCTGGTCCTGGAACAGCTCCAGCTTGGTGTTCTCGAGGAAATCCTCCGGATTGTCGCCTTCGGCCAGTTGCTCGATGGTGCGCCGCAGCCAGGCATAGGCGTTGGTCTCCTTGGAGATCGCGTGGCCGGCGCCATTCGTCTTGCCGCCGCTGTCCTTGTAGATCGAATGCGCGGCGACGCCGTATTCGGCTATCTTGTTCATCTCCCTGGTGCGGATCTGCAGTTCGACGCGCTGGCGCGACGGGCCGACGATGGTGGTGTGGATGGAGCGGTAGTCGTTCTGCTTCGGTGTCGAGATGTAGTCCTTGAAGCGGCCGGGTACCATCGACCAGGTGGTGTGGATGGCGCCGAGTGCGCGGTAGCAGTCGTCGACGCTATCGACGACGACACGGAAGCCGAAAATGTCGGAGAGCTGCTCGAAGGAAAGCGCCTTGGCCTCCATCTTGCGGAACACCGACCACGGCTTCTTCTGCCGGCTCTTCACGCTCGCCTTGATGGCGTGCTTCTCGAACAAGCCAGACAGCGCCGTCTCGATCTCCTGCAGGACGCCCTTGTTGCGCTCGAAAATCTCGGCAAGCCTTGCGGTAACGGCGCGATAGGCCTCCGGATTGATGTAGCGGAAGGCGATCTCCTCCAGCTCCTCGCGCATGCCCTGCATGCCCATGCGCCCGGCCAAAGGCGCATAGATGTCCATCGTCTCCTCGGCGATGCGCAGGCGCTTGGACTCGGGCATATGGTCGAGCGTGCGCATGTTGTGCAGGCGGTCGGCGAGCTTGACCAGAAGGACGCGAATATCCTCGGAGATCGCCAGCAGAAGCTTGCGCAGGTTCTCCGCCTGCTCCGCCTTCTTGGAGACGAGGTCGAGCTTCTTCAGCTTGGTCAGGCCCTCGACCAGCTTGCCCATTTCCGGGCCGAACAGCTCGTCGATCTCGGCCCTGGTCGCGGTCGTGTCCTCGATCGTGTCATGCAAGAGCGCGACCGCGATGGTCGCCTCGTCCATGTGCATGTCGGTGAGGATGGCGGCGACTTCGAGCGGATGCGAGAAATAGGGATCGCCCGAGGCGCGCTTCTGGTGGCCATGCTTCTGCATGGCATAGACATAGGCCTTGTTGAGCAGCGCCTCGTTGACGTCAGGCTTGTAGCGCTGGACGCGCTCGACAAGCTCATACTGACGCATCATGGGCGGAATCTCGCGGTGCTGAAATGATTGATGCGCCGCACCAAGGTGCGACGCATCCCATAGATAGCCACGAAACTTACGGGACGGAAGTGCCGGATGCTTGATCCAGGCAAGTTCCCGGAAGAGCTTTTCAGAATTCGCTCAGCCGAGTCGCATGGTGTGGTTTTCGAGAACCGGAGCGGAGCGGACATTCGGGTCCGTGAGCACCGGAAGCGCAGAAAACCGCGCCAGGCGGCCGGCTGAGTAGAATTATCAAAAGCTCTTAGTAGTCGTCGCTCTTTTCCGGGGGTACCAGACCTTCGATGCCGGCGAGCAGGTCTTCCTCGCTCATGCGGTCGAAGGCGATGTTCTCCTCGGCGTCGTCGGTGTCGGCCGCGACGGCAGCCGTACCGGTCTGGTCGGCGATCGCCTCGCCTTCGGCCTCCGGCTCGTCGACCTCGACATGCTTCTGCAGCGAGTGGATCAAATCTTCCTTGAGGTCGTCGGGAGACAGCGTCTCGTCGGCGATCTCGCGCAGCGCAATGACCGGATTCTTGTCATTGTCGCGCGGCACGGTGATCTGCGCGCCCTGGCTGATCTGGCGGGCGCGGTGGCCGGCGAGCAGCACGAGTTCAAAACGGTTGTCGACCTTGTCGATGCAATCTTCAACGGTTACGCGGGCCATGGACTGCCCCTTTCATGCGATGGATTTGATGGAAAGCTGGCGCGCTCCATAACGCGGGCGCGGCCGAAATACAAGCTTTATGGCTGCGGCGCCAGCTTTGCGGACCTTTGCCCGGCTCATCATCGCACCGCGCCATGACACAGCTCACATAGCCGCGATCACAATTGCTTGCAATGCGGGCTCGTGCCCTTGGATATCCATAAATTGCGCGTTATTTCGGATGTGACGGCACGAAGGCCCATTTGTCGGCCCATACGTCAAACGCTTTTAAACGACAGAAATTTTCGAAAGGAATGTTTTTCAATGTTCGATCCCCGTGAAAAGATCGCTCTTTTCATCGACGGCGCCAATCTCTATGCCACGTCGCGCGCGCTGGGCTTCGACATCGACTACCGCAAGCTTCTGTCGAGCTTCCAGAAGCGCGGCTATCTCTTGCGCGCCTATTATTACACCGCGCTGGTCGAGGATCAGGAATATTCCTCGATCCGGCCGCTGATCGACTGGCTCGACTACAATGGCTTCAAGGTGGTGACCAAGCCGGCCAAGGAGTTCACCGACTCGACCGGACGCCGCAAGATCAAGGGCAATATGGACATCGAGCTCACCGTCGATGCCCTCGAGCTCGCCGACGTCGTCGACCATTATGTGATCTTCTCCGGCGACGGCGACTTCCGCACGCTGGTCGAGGCGCTGCAGCGGCGCGGCCGCAAGGTGTCGATCATCTCGACCATGGCCTCGCAGCCGCCGATGATCTCCGACGATCTGCGCCGCCAGGCCGATCATTTCATCGACCTGATGACGCTGAAGAGCGAAGTCGGCCGCGACCCGTCGGAGCGGCCGGTGCGCCGGCCGGAACCCGCCGAAGTCGACGAGGACGATTATTGAGAAGCGGCGGCCTTGACCGCCGCGCCCTCCCCCGAACCCGGCCGCGACTGCCCGCTTTGCCCGCGGCTGCATGATTTCATCGCCGGCTGGCGCGAGCGTGAGCCAGGCTGGTTCAACGCTCCGGTGCCGACGTTCCTGCCGCCGGAGGGCGAGGCTTCGGTCAAGCTCCTGATCGTCGGCCTGGCGCCGGGGCTGCGAGGCGCCAACCGCACGGGACGCCCGTTCACCGGCGACTATGCCGGCGACCTGCTCTACGGCACGATGATCGCGCATGGCCTGGCGCGCGGCGAGTTCAAGGCGAGACCCGACGACGGGCTCGAGCTGGTCGGCACGGCCATCACCAACGCGGTGCGCTGTGTGCCGCCGGAGAACAAACCGGTGGGCGCCGAGATCGCCACCTGCCGGACGTTTCTGAAACCAACCATCGCGCGCTTTCCCAATTTGCGCGCCATCCTGACGCTGGGTTCGATCGCGCACCAGTCGACGGTGCGGGCGCTGGGCGAGCGCGTCGCGGCCATTCCGTTCCGTCATGGCGGACGGCAGGAGGCCGGCGGCATCGCGCTGTTTTCCAGCTATCACTGCTCGCGCTACAACACCAATACGGGCGTGCTGACGGAAGAAATGTTCGTCAGCGTGTTCAAGGAGATTGCGGCGTTCCTGAAGAGCTAGATTCAAGCGCCTTGCGGTGATCACCTAGCTCACACCGGCAGCAGCGCATCCGGCTTCACGTCGCCGATCGAGGCGTAGGTGTGCGTCTCCTTCACTCCGGGCAGCGGCAGGATGACCCGGGTCAAGAAATCCTGATAGGCGGCCATTTCCGAAATGCGCGCCTTTACCAGATAGTCGAAGCCGCCGACGACCATATGGCATTCCAGCACCTCGGGCGCCTTGGTCACCGCTTCGGCGAAGCGCTCGAAAATATGCGGCGCCGTATGGTCGAGACGCACCTCGATGAAGACGAGCGTGCCGCGCCCGATCTTTGCCGGATCGAGCACGGCCCTGACCGCGGTGATGTAGCCTTCGCGGAACAGCCGCTTCACCCGCTGGCTCGTGCCGGTCGGCGACAGGCCGACACGCGCCGCCAGATCGAGCGTGGTGCGACGCCCATCCTCCTGCAGCAGCCGAAGAAGACTGCGGTCGACGCTGTCGAGATCGGTCACTTCAGTGTTCACGCAAAATCTTCCTTTTATGTGCGAGTCTCACTCTAATTTCAGCAAAAGATCGTATTTCGTCACAGAACTTTCAGCAATAGCCTGCGCTTGTCATCGTATCGGCGGAGACGATCTTCGGCGACGATGTCATGACGGCGGCGGAACATGACGGACACACGAGACTCAGGAAACTCCAGGCTGGCAATCATCGCGGGCCTGATCATGATCGGCATCTACGCCGTGCAATTCGTCGCCGCGCGCTTCAGCCTCAGGGAGCATCTGACGGCGACGGATCTGGCCGCGTTGCGTTTTGGCGGCGCCGGGGCGGTCTTTCTGCCGATCGTCTTGTCAAGAAGCTTCGCGAGCCTGAAGGCCCTGGGCTGGCGGCGGGCATTGGCTTTGGCGGCGCTGGCGGGATTGCCTTATCCGCTGGTCATCAACTGGGGCCTGACCTATGCGCCTGCCGCTCATGCGGCGGCGCTCTGTCCAGCGTCGATCGTCTTCTTTTCGTTCCTGCTGTCACGCATCGTCTTCCTTGACGGCGCTTCGCAGCAACGGACCATCGGTGTCCTGGCGATCATCGCCGGCCTCTCGCTGTTCATCGCGCCGGCGCGCGACGGCACTGGCGGCGTCCTCCTCGGCGATATGCTTTTCATCGGATCCGGTCTGATGTTTTCGGCCTATGCCGTTCTTGTCAGGCGCTGGCGTGCCGATCCCGTCACCGCGACGACCGCGGTGGTGCTTCTGTCGTGCCTGCCGCTGCCGGTTCTCTATCTCGTCGCGCCAAGCCATATCCATGCCGCGACGGCCACGGAGATCGTCAGCCAGATCGTGATCCAGGGAATTCTGTCCGGCGCAGCGGCCATGTTCCTTTATACTTATATCGTCCGGCAATTGGGGCCGCAGACGGCATCGCTGTTCCTGCCCGGCATCCCCATCGCCACGGTGATTGTCGGCATGGCGGTGCTCGGCGAAACGCCGATGCCGATCCAATTCGCGGCCATCGCGATCATGGCCGCCGGAATGGGCCTGTCGGCAATCGCAGGACGTAGTGCGGGCGAACGCCTGAACGCGTCGGCGCCCGGCGGCTCGTGAGCCTTTCAGCGTTGCGGCGAACGCTTCGAAAATCGAGCAATTCAAGGCGTTGGCGCGAACAACTCGGCCAGCGTCTCGCGGTCGCCCTTCAGCACGCTGAGGTCGACATCGCCCTTGATGCCGTCGACGCGGCCCATGTTGTGATACTGCCAGTAGATCCAGCCATTCCCGCTCGGCCTGATCGCCAATGAGCGCAGCCAGCGCTGGCGCGCGATGATCTCGCCGGAATAGGCGTCGGCCGCCTCGTCGGTCAGATAGAAAATCGCCTGCTTGCCGAACGCGGTCTCGACCGGACCGAGGAAAGCCGCCAGCTCGGCGTTCAGCTGCTGCGACGACGGACGCTGCGGGCAATTACCGCCGAATTCGATGTCGACCACCGGCGGCAAGAGCGGTTCGCCGCGCGGCACGACCGCAATGAAGTTCTTCGCCTGGTCGGCGCCAGGGCGGCAGAAGGTGAAGAAGTGGTAGGCGCCGACCGCCAGGCCGGCCGCGCGCGCTTCGCGCAGGTTGGTGGCGAACTCAGTGTCGACATGGGTGCCGCCTTCGGTCGCCTTGATGATGGCGAAGGCGACGTCATCGGCAGCGACGCGCGGCCAGTCGATCTTTCCCTGATGGTGCGAGACGTCGATACCCCTGATCGGGAACTCGGCGCGGTCGGGTGAAAAGCCGCGGAACCAGAAATAGGCGCCCGCCGCGACGGCACAGGCGACGACCACGCCGGCAAGGCCCCAGAAAACAATCCGCTTCCCCAAGACCGTCCCCCGTCGGAAGGTGAGATTGCGCCGGACCAGAGAACCGGCAGGTGGCTTTTTTCAGGCGGCCCGTTTCTGCCGACGAACCAAAACTCTTTTGTTTTGACGCAATTCCGAACGGGAAAACCGCTACGCACTTTTCCTGGAATTGCCTTAGCCGCGCTCTTTCAGCAGCCGGCCCTTCTCGCGCGACCAGTCGCGCTGCTTTTCGGTCTCGCGCTTGTCGTGCAGCTTCTTGCCGCGGGCAACTGCGAGCAGCAGCTTGGCGCGGCCGCGGTCGTTGAAATAGATTTTGAGCGGCACCAGCGTCATGCCCTCGCGCTCGACGCTTTGCGAGAGCTTGGCCATCTCGCGCTTGGAGACCAGCAATTTGCGGCGCCGGCGCGGCTCGTGGTTGAAGCGGTTGGCCTGCAGATATTCCGGCAGATAGGAATTGATCAGCCAGATCTCGCCGCCTTCGGCAGAGGCGTAAGATTCCTGGATGTTGGCCTGGCCCTGGCGCAGCGACTTGACCTCAGTGCCGGTCAGCACCAAGCCGGTCTCGATCGTGTCGAGCACCTCGTAGGAAAAGCGCGCCTTGCGGTTTTCAGCAACGGTCTTGTTGTTGGGGTCGGCTTTCTTGACTTGATTCATAATGCGGAGAGGTGGAGCCTCATTCCTAATTTATCAAGCCGGCATGCTTCATCGCGGCGTCGATCTTCTCGGCGGTCGAGGCCTCGATCGTCACCAGCGGCGAGCGCACGACATTCTCGACCTTGCCGAGCTTCGACAGCGCGTATTTGGCGCCGCACAGGCCAGGTTCCACGAAGATCGCCTTGTGCAGCGGCAGGAGACGGTCCTGCAGCTCGAGCGCCTTGGCGCTGTCGCCGGAAAGTGTCGCCTCCTGGAATTCGGCGCAGAGCCGCGGCGCGACATTCGATGTCACCGAGATGCAGCCGACGCCGCCATGAGCGTTGAAACCGAGCGCGGAGGCGTCCTCGCCGGATAGCTGGATGAAATCCTTGCCGCAGGTCATGCGCTGCTCGGACACGCGTTCGACCTTGCCGGTGGCATCCTTGACGCCGACGATATTCTTGAAGTCGTGCGCCAGGCGGCCCATCGTCTCGGGCGTCATGTCGATCACCGAGCGCGGCGGGATGTTGTAGATGATGATCGGCAGCTTGCTCGCGCGGGCAACGGCGGCGAAGTGCTCGTAAAGGCCGCGCTGCGTGGGCTTGTTGTAATAAGGCGTGACGACAAGGGCGGCATCGGCGCCGGCCTGTTCGGCATACTTCACCAAGCCGACCGCTTCCTCCGTGTTGTTGGAGCCTGCGCCGGCCACGACCGGCACCCTGCCCTTGGCCACCTCGATGGCGACCTTCACGACATGGCGATGCTCCTCATGCGAGAGCGTCGGCGACTCGCCGGTGGTGCCGACCGGGACGAGGCCCTTGGTGCCCTCGGCTATCTGCCATTCGACGAAAGCGCGAAAGGCTTTCTCGTCGAAGCGCCCGCTCTTTTCGAACGGTGTCACGAGCGCGGTGAGCGAGCCTCTCAGCATATCGTCCAAACTCCTTGGAACTTTGTTCGTTTATGCATGTCGTCACCCCAAAACCGGTTCCCACTTTTGGGCGACATGCATCGGTGTTTCATTGGTCGGTTTATTTGCGCGCCTTCTAACCGAAAGCGAAGCCGCGCACCATAGTCTCGACATGGTTCAGCGGCAAGGATCGCAATAGAGCCAGCAAGCGCAATTCGAACGGCCTCGATAACCTTTTGTTTACGGGCCCTTCACCACCTAAGTTTAGAGTCTGTTTAGGCTTTGAGGCCCCGTACTCGCTGACGATGTGCTAGGATAGAGCAATGCCGACAAGGCGGCCCCATCTTTTCGCGCTTTTGGGCGCGATCGCCGCGCTGACGCCTGGCATGGCGGTCGGCGGCAGCGTCGATGCGCGCGTCACGGCCTCCATTCCCATGCCCGACGCGCCGCAGGCGCCGGGCCAAACGTCGGTCGCCCCGGACATCGCGCAACTGAAGAGCGGGCTCGACGCGCTAGCCGCCAACAATATCGCCGGCGCGCGCAATGCGCGCGATACGCTGCCCGCCATCTCGCTCGACCGGCACATCCTTGGCTGGGCGATCGCGCTTTACGGTGGCGACCAGGTGCCGAGCGGCGAGATCGCCGACGCGGCCAAGATGCTGCCCGGGTGGCCGGGCACGATCGCGCTGCGCAAGAACAGCGAGCGCGCGCTCTATCGCGAAAACCCGCCGCCGCAGGTGGTGGTGCAGGCCTTCGGCCGCAGCCAGCCGCTGACGCCGGAGGGCGTGATCATCCTTGCCCGCTCGCAAGTGGCGCTGGGCAACCAGGCCGCGGCGCGCGCGGTGCTGGTGCCGTTCTGGCGCAGCGAGAAGCTGGAAGCCAGGGACGAGGCGACCGTCATCAAGGAATTCGGGACGCTGATCCCGGCGGCCGACCATCGCTACCGCATGGAGCGGATGTTTTATGCCGACCGGCCGGCCTCGGCGCTGCGCGTCGCCGGCCTCGCCGGCGCGCAGCCGCTGGCGGACGCCTGGGCGGCGGCAGACAAGGGCGACAAGAACACCGCCAAGCTGTTGAAGGCGGTGCCGGCGACGCAGCGCTCGGCCGGCTATTTCTTCGCCGAGGCGGAATATCTGCGCAAGCAGCAGAAATTCGCCGATGCCGCTGCCGTCGTGATGAAGGCACCGGCCGACCGCGATTCGCTGGTCGACCCCGATGCCTGGTGGGTCGAGCGCCGCGTGCTGTCGCGCGAGCTGGTCGACCAGGGCGACATGAAGACCGCCTACAAAATCGTCTCCATGCATGCCGCCGAGAGCCCGCTCAACGCCGCCGAAGCCGAATTCCATGCCGGCTGGTATGCATTGCGCGGCCTCAACGACCCGGCGACCGCGGCCAGCCACTTCACGCGTATTACCGAGTTCGCCCAGGGACCGGTGTCGCTGTCGCGCGCCTATTACTGGCTCGGCCGCGCGGCGGAGGTCGGCGGCCCCGGCAGCGCCAAGGATTATTTCACGCGCGCGGCCGGCTACGGCACGACCTTCTACGGCCAGCTCGCCGGCGAGCGCGTGGGCTTGAGAACCCTCAACATCGCCTATCCAAAACCGAGCGCGGCCGACCGCCAGAGTTTTGACGGCCGCGAGGCGGTGAGCGCGATCATGCGGCTGCAGGAAGCGGGTTACGACCGCTATGCCGAGACACTCTACCGCGACCTTGCCGGGCAATTGACCAGCCCGGGCGAGCTGGCGCTGCTTGCGGTGCTCGCCGAAAAGCAGGGCAACCATTTCATGGCGCTCAAGGTCGGCAAGATCGCCGCCCAGCGCGGCATCGATGTCGGCGCGCTGTCGCATCCGCTGGGCGTCATTCCCGATTCGGCCAACATTTCCGGGTCCGGCAAGGCGCTCGCCTATGCCATTGCCCGCCAGGAAAGCGAATTCAACATCGGCGCCGTTTCCAGCGCCGGCGCGCGCGGCCTGCTGCAGTTGATGCCGGGCACGGCCAAACAATTGGCGAAGAAGGCCGGCATGAGCTTCTCGCAGGCGCGGCTGACGAGCGATGCCGGCTACAACGCAACGCTGGGCTCGGCCTTTCTCGGCGAGCAGCTCGACCGCTTCGGCGGCTCCTATGTGCTGACCTTCGCCGGCTACAATGCCGGCCCCAACCGCGCCGCCCAGTGGCTGGCCAAATACGGCGACCCGCGCGGCAAGCAGGTCGACGAGGTCGTCGACTGGATCGAACGGATCCCCTACACGGAAACAAGAAGTTACGTTCAGCGCGTGATGGAGAATTACGAGGTCTACAAGATGCGTATTTCAGGCAAATACGACATCGTGGGGGATCTCGTGAACGGACGCAGCTGAGGGCGCTCTTTCCTTCTCCCCTTGTGGGAGAAGGTGGATCGGCGCGACAGCGCCGAGACGGATGAGGGGTGTTCCAGCGGAGTGAGACGTCGGCGTTCCCTGGAACACCCCTCATCCGGCCGCTGCGCGGCCACCTTTTCCCACAAGGGGAGAAGGAAAAGAGCTTCCCCATTTGACGATCCCTGCCCTCGCCTGTAGCTGTCGGTCATCCCCAGCGAGGAGCGGCATTGCGATGGCGAGCGACGAAGGTTTCTCCGACTTCTTCTATGCGTCGCCTGACGGCCTGAAGCTCCATGCCCGAATCTATGGCGAGGCAAATGCCGGATTTCCGGTCGTCTGCCTGCCCGGCCTGACCCGCAACGCTCGCGACTTCCACGAGCTGGCACTCCATCTCTCAAGCAAGGCGGAGAAGTCGCGCAAAGTCGTCGCCTTCGACTATCGCGGGAGGGGACAATCCGATTACGATCCGGATATCGGCCATTACAATGTCGGGGTCGAAGCCGGCGACGTGCTTGTCGGGCTGTCGGCGCTCAACATCGAACAGGCCGCCTTCATCGGCACCTCGCGCGGCGGCCTGATCATCCATGTGCTCGGCGCATTGAAGCCGGCCGTGCTGAAGGCCATCGTGCTCAACGACATCGGGCCGGTGATCGAGGCTGAGGGTCTCGCCCATATCCGCTCCTATCTCGACCGCGCGCCGAAACCGAAGACATTCGCCGAGGCGGTCGACACACAGCGGAGCGTGCATGGCTCCGGCTTCCCGGCACTCGGCGATGGCGACTGGGCGCGCATGGTGAACGCGATCAGCCGCAAGACGGAAGCCGGATGGATACCGGATTTCGACCCCGCGCTGGTCGACACGCTGGCCGGCGCCGATCTGTCGAAGCCGCTGCCGGATCTATGGCCGCAGTTCGACGCGCTTGCCGCCGTATCGCTGCTTGCCATCCGCGGCGCCAATTCGAAACTGCTATCGGCGGCGACGCTTGGCGAGATGCAGCGGCGGCATCCCGGCATGGAGGCGATCATCGTCGAAGGCCAGGGCCATGCACCTTTCCTCGAGACCGGCGAGCTGCCGGCAAGGATCGCGGCGTTCCTCGATCGGGCCGAAAATCAAGTCGAATATAAGTAAAGCCCGAGACTATATCAGCCCCGGGCTCTGCCACTAGAATATAGATTTGCGTCCGCCAGCGAGGCCGATCCGCCCGGCCTACTTGCCTTTAGAGCGCTTTTTGGGCGCCTTGGCCGGTTCCGGCCCTTGCTCTTTCCGCGTGGTCGGCGTCGTGAGAGGCGACGCAAACGCGGAAGCTTCCGCCGAGCGCGGCGACGAGTCGTCGGCTCGCGGCTTCTCGAGCACGACGACGCAGCCATCGAGATCGTTGGTGGCCAGATGCGCGTAACGCATGGTCATCGACAGCGTCTGGTGGCCAAGCCACATCTGAACGCGCCTGATGTCGATGCCGCCCTGAACGAGGCGTGAAGCGCAAGTGTGGCGCAGGATATGCGGCACCACCTGCTCGTCGGCGCCAAGGCCGACTTCCGTCTTCGCCTCGTTCCAGATCGCGCGATACTGCGCCTGGGTGAGCTTGGTGAACGGGCCTTTCGGCCGGCGTCCTTCGGTGTTTGGCGGCAGTTTGATCACGTCCTTGACCCGTTCGGTCATCGGAATGGTGCGGCTGCGGCCGGATTTGGTGATCCAGAAGGAGACGCGATGCTCCTGGATGTCGTTCCAGATCAGCCCGAGCGCCTCGCCGAGACGGCAGCCGGTATCGACCAGGAAGACGGAAAGCCGGTAGGCATCCTCGCTGCGGCTCCTGATCGCCGCGAACAGCCTCGCCTCTTCGTCCCTTTCGAGGAAACGAATCCGTCCCGCACGCTCCTTCTGGCGGCGGAATTCGGGCAGGCTGTGGATATCTCCCATCTTATGAGCCTTGCGCAGCAATTTGCTGAGGGCAGCCATCTTGCGGTTGATGGTTGCGTTGCTGTTGCCGCGTTGGCGCAATGTACCGATAAGATTGTCCAGGGTGTTCTGGTCAAAGGTGCTGAAACGCTCTCCGAGAAGGATCTCGTCTATTTCACCGATGAAGGAGCTGACATTGTATTTATGCCGCCCGTCATCCCAGAGTATATCTCGATAAGCTGCAAACAGCTCCCCGATCTTATACGACTTTACTTCCCTGATCTTGTTAAACGTGTAGTTAAACTTCGAATTCTGAGAAGAAAAGACCGCAAAATGACCAGAGGCCTCGGCCTCTTGAACCGCTTCGTTCGACATTTTTAGCCACACCCCCTGTGGTTAAGGGACCAGCCCTAACCGTTTGGAGATGTCCTTTCAAGAGTTTTCGAGTCTCGCGGCCGATCCCATCCACTGCAGCGGATCCCACAAAATCGTTCCACCAGACTCAAATCAGCTTATCGTTTCACCCCCATCCTTTCGTTTGCGTTGACCAACCGCGGAAAATAAAAACGGCCCGGGCGTAGAGACGCCCGGACCGGATTTCAACTGTATCGAACCAGCCCTTAGAAGTCGCGCTGGAAGCGGAGGACGCCGCCGACGTTGTCCTTCTTGGAAGCGCCGAACCACACGCTGTGGCCCGGATCCCTGGCTTCATCGCCAACACGCTGCCAATCAACTTCGGCCGTGACGGTGAGGCCCGGAACAACGGTGTAGGCAACGTTCGCCGCGAGACCGATGTCCTGCCAGTCGTCAGTCGACGCCTGGATGTTGAACGAGGTCTTCTCGTTGAACTTGTAGGTACCACCGCCCCACACAGCCCACTTGCCGCCCCACTGCTTGTACATGCCGCGACCGAACGCCCTGATGTTGGCGGTGGGGTCGAGCAGGTTGTCGTCGGTGCCGTAGCCGGCCATGACGAACAGCGACAGAGCGTCGTTGACGTTCACGTCCAAACGGACCTTGCCGGAGACTTCTTCGTAGTTGCTGTCATAGGCGATGACGCCGGTGATGGCGCCCCAACCCTGGGTCCACTTCACGCCGCCGACGACATGCGGAACGTAGCTGTCGATCGAGTAGATGCCGTAGCCTTCTTCGAGCGAGACGACCGCCGAGAAGCCGTTGCCGGCGTCGAAGTAGTACTGCACGACGTTGGTGTCGAAGCCGCCGTAAGGAACGATCGTGTCGTTCATGACGTTGCCGGCGTAGCCGATGAACGTATCGAAGGCCGATTCGTCCTTACCGACGCGGAGACCACCGAGCTGGATCCAGGCGAAGTTCAGCGAGGAGGAGTTGCCAGCTTCCCAGCCCGTGCCGTAGCCACCGCTGTCGACGGCGTGGTTGCCGAAGTTGAAGCGGGTTTCGGTGTAGGTCTTCAAGGTGCCGAGCTCGGTTTCCTGGCCGGTCCAGGTCTTGAGCGTGAAGCGAGCGCGCTTCCAATAGGTGTCGTGCGGGTCGGCGGCATTCAGGTGGTCCGGAGCGTTGTTCGAACCCGTGATGACGCCCGAGTCACCCACGCCCATGTCGTAACGGACGTAGCCGCCGATGCGCAGGCAGGTCTCGGTGCCCGGGATGTAGAAGTAGCCGGCGCCGTAGACGTCGCAGATCTTGACGTATTCGGCCGGTTCCGGCTCGGCGACGGTCACCGCGTCGGCGGCGCGAGCACCGGAAACTGCGATCAGGGCCGCAGCTGAGCCGAGAAGAAGGCTCTTGATGTTCATTTTCTGACCTCCAGTCAAAAGTTAAAAAACGGGTCTGGGTATTTTTTGCTGAAGGACAGCGTTCCCTGCCCCATCCCCACTACCGAAAAAGATGCGCACCGCGCCGCTCCTTCGAACGTGACCTTTACCCATGAGCCGGCGCCGTTCAACCACGATCGTATCGGCGCAAGGGCTGTCCGAACGCTATCCCCGGGCGTTGTTGCACAAATGACACGATTTGGCCTCACTCCGAAAGCTCTCGTTAACCATCGAGGCCCGCGAGACGGTCGAATCCGGCCGAATCCGGCGACCGGCCGGCTGAATTGCGGCGTCCCGGCGAGTCGCCCTGTCCGGTTCTTGCCGCAGAATCGCCTTGCGAAGGGAGGCTTGTTGCGTACAGCGCAGCGGAGGATGGCGGAGAGGATGGGATTCGAACCCACGAGAAGCTTTTGACCTCTACTCCCTTAGCAGGGGAGCGCCTTCGACCACTCGGCCACCTCTCCGTCGCGCCGCTGGATAAAGAAAAGCGTGGGCACAATCAACAAGGCGGCGCCATAATCGCCGAAAAATCGTCTGGCCGGCAACTTCGGAAAGCGGTGGAGCATCGGCCCAGACGTGGCGAAGCGTGACTTATGCGGCCTTTTCGAGCCAGCAGAGGCGCCTTCATTGGAGCGCCATCGTAGACCAGAAACCGGACACGCAATCACCGGCGGACGCC
This sequence comes from Mesorhizobium sp. GbtcB19, assembly GCF_019091085.1. GTDB lineage: Bacteria > Pseudomonadota > Alphaproteobacteria > Rhizobiales > Rhizobiaceae > Mesorhizobium. The sequence continues at coordinate 81,240 of NZ_JAGXJY010000011.1, forward strand.
CCTTCGCCGCGCTGCGCGGGGGCGAAAAAGAGCGCAATAACAAGGCGTTGCTCATAATTTTGGTCGAAAGTTCGCGTCGCTTCCGTTCGATTCTGACTGGAGGTCAGAAAATGAACATCAAGAGCCTTCTTCTCGGCTCAGCTGCGGCCCTGATCGCAGTTTCCGGTGCTCGCGCCGCCGACGCGGTGACCGTCGCCGAGCCGGAACCGGCCGAATACGTCAAGATCTGCGACGTCTACGGCGCCGGCTACTTCTACATCCCGGGCACCGAGACCTGCCTGCGCATCGGCGGCTACGTCCGCGAGGACATCGGCGTGGGCGATGCCGGCTCGCTCGACGGCGTCAACCATTCTCCGGATCACAGGGACGTGGGTGACTCCAACTCGACCTACTGGAAGAATACCCGCTTCACGCTGAAGACCTGGACCGGCCAGGAAACCGAGCTCGGCACGTTGAAGACGTATACCGAAACCCGATTCAACTTCGGCAACAATTACGGCGACTACAATGGCAATCCGTTCAGCACGGGATGGCAGGCGAACAACAAGTCCTATGCCTTGGAATTCGCCTACATCCAGCTCGGCGGTCTGCGCGTCGGCGCTGACGAATCGGCCTTCGATACGTTCGTCGGCTATGCCGGCAACGTCATCAACGACACGATCGTTCCCTATGGCGGCTTCCAGACCAACGTCGTCCAGTACTATTTCGACGCTGGCAACGGCATTTCGGCGGTGGTTTCGCTGGAAGAAGGTTCGGGCACCGACTCCATCGACAGCTACGTTCCGCACGTCGTCGGCGGCCTGAAGTGGACTCAAGGATGGGGCGCGGTCACGGGCGTCGTCGCCTATGACAGCAATTATGAGTCCGTCTCCGGCAAGGTCCGCCTGGACGTGAACGTCAACGATGCCTTCTCGCTGTTCGCCATGGTCGGCTACGGTGAAACCAAGCACCTCGAAGACATCAACAACAACATCGACGTGGCCGGTCGTGGCTTCTACAAGCCATGGGGCGGCAGCTGGGCTGTGTGGGGCGGCGGCACCTACAAGTTCAACGAGAAGACCGCGTTCAACCTGCAGGCTTCGTATGACGACTGGAAGGACATCGGTCTCGCGGCGAATGTTGCCTATACCCTTGTCCCCGGCTTCACCGTCACGGCCGAAGTCGACTGGCAGCGCGTCGGTCAGGGCTCGTTCGACCACGACTCCGTGCTGTTCGACGCGCAGAAGAAGAACAACGTTGGCGGCTTGCTGCGCTTCCAGCGCGACTTCTGATCAATCTCGCCTGTTGAAATCGAAACCCGGCGGGCGCCCGCCGGGTTTTTTCTTGGCGTCCGTCAAAAATGCGGCTTGGCGGCCACGAGGCCGGCCGACGAAGGCCGGGCGTCGGTGTGGCAGTTCACTCGATGCCTTGCCAGCAGCCCAGTTCCCATCGCCGATCACTCAGCCGAGACTGCTTGTCGGTCCGTCGGTGCGCCTGATCAATTCCCGGCCAAATCGCCCAGGGCCTCGATCAGCGGCTCAATGGAGCCGCCATAATTTTTCCAGCGGTTTATCGACGAGCTGTAGATCGGCTGCCGGACCTGCCAGCGGCTGAACGTGTCGACCGGACCGCCCTTGTCGAAAAACCGCAAGCAGGCATCGTCCCACGGCAGACCGAGATGCTCGATCAGGCGGCGTGACTGACCTTCCTGATCCGACACCAGATCCTCGTAGCGATTGCGCAGAATCCGCCCCGGAAAAACCTTGTCCCAATGGCGCATAAGCCTATCGTATTCGCGATAATACAGCCCGAGCGACCTCAGATCGGCATTGTAGACGTTGTCTTCATTGAAGTTCAGAAAATAGCACGAGATGCAATTGTCGATCGCGTTGCGCCGGCAATGAACGATGCGCGCCCTGGGAAACAGCAGCCTGATGAGGCCGACAAGCTCGAAATTATGCGGAAGCTTGTCGACGACCCGCAGCGCATCAGGCGCTTTTTGCCTGATGTGGTGAAGATACTCGTCGGCCAGGGATCTCGACTGATCGATCGTCATTTCCCTTATCGATTTGCGCAATTCTTCCGCAGATCGCGTTCGGGGCGCGAGCCTGTTCATGATCCGCCGGAGCTTCGTCAATTCGCCGGCACCGTGAGCATCGGGATGGCTTGCGCAGATTTGCTCGGTCAAGGTGGTGCCGGAGCGCGGCATGCCGAGCACGAAGACAGGCACCTCCGAAGCGCTTCCATATCCCGTCCTGTCCGCCATCATGTCCGCGCTGAACAGTTCGATCATGAAATCGACGCTGCGGCGGTAGCCATCGATGTCGAAGCGGTCGGGCGAAAGCAGTTTTGCCTTTCGCAGATGTGCCATGGCCTGTTCATAGCGCCGCAGATCATTCAGTACCTTGGCGGCCGCATAGTGGAGCCGTTCCATGCCCTTTCTATCAAGCGCCGGATTTTCGATTTCAGCCAGAATGGATTGGAACTCGGCCGGTTCCGACGAGAATTTCCGGATGCTGGCCAAGCCATCGTAGGCAGCGCCGATATCCTGGCGACGGTCGATCGCCTCCTTCATGTATCGTGCCGCCTCATCCATGCGGCCCAAGCTCACAAGCGCATTGGCCAATCCCATCCGAACAGCGGGATGGTCCTCGTTGATTTCGAGCGCCCTCTCATAAACAGACAGCGCAAGGTCGACCTTGCCTGATTTCGCATAGGCCCGGCCCAGCGCGCAAAGCGCCTCGATCCAGTCCGCCTTCAGTTTTCCGGCAAGCTCGAGATGCCTGATCGCATCGGAATGCTCGCCGACTTTCAGATAGGTCTCTCCCAAGATGAAATGATATTGCGCATTTTGAGGCGCTTCCTTCACCGCCCGCTCAAAGCACCGAATGGCCATCTCGTCGTCCAGATCGAGCGCAAAGGTTCCCAGTATGTACAAAGCAAGGGAGTGCCGCGGGCTGCGGGCCAATACCCGCTGACACAAGGCTTCCGCCTCGGGCAAACGATTCGCCCGATGAAGCTCGACCGCCTGTCTGAGCAGCACATCGTCGGCCTGGGCCTGCGATGGCAGGTTCGCTTTCGGCTGTGCGATTCTCGGCTGTGAAGTCTTCGTCCCGGGCGCTGTCTTGAGGTGTTTGGACCAGGCGGGCGGCAGACGATTGCTCATCATTCCAGATAGCAGAAAAGACCAATCGAATCCACGAGATCCGACCCTGTCGAACTACGAGCAGCGCTGCCGATCTGTCACAACTTCGAGAATGAAAACGGGGAGCGCCGCTGCGCTTCGACGCCGCGAAGCCGGTTAAGCAAAATGCCAAATCGGGCTAAGGCATTTCACCGTTTCACGGAAACGGTGAAATGCCCTATCTCCTTGTTTTTACGCAATTCCGGACGGAAAACCGCTCACACTTTTCCTGGAATTGCTCTAGGTATTCGCCAGATCGCCCAACGTTTCGATCAGCGGCCGTATCTCGCTTTCGTAATTCTTCCAGCGCTTGACGGATGATTTGTAGATCGGTTGTCGGACCTGCCAGCGGCTGGGCGTGTTCACCGAGCCGTCCTTGTCGAAAAACCGAAGACAAGCATCGTCCCAAGGCAATCCGAGGTAATCTATCAGCCGGCGCGATTGCGCCTCCTGATCGTCCACCAGCGTTTCATATCTGTTTTCGAAGATACGGCCCGGAAAAACCTTGTTCCAATGCTGCATCAGGCGATCATATTCGCGATAATAGAGGCCCAATGTCTGCAAATCGGTGTTGTAGGCGTGCCCTTCGCCGAATTTTAGGACAAAGCAAGAGACACAATTATCGATGGCGTCACGGCGGCAGTGGATAATTCTCGCGTTCGGGAACAGCAGACCGATAAGCCCGATCAGTTCGAAATTATGGGGCATCTTATCCACGATCCGAAGCGCGGCAGGCGCCCGTTCCTTCAGATAGTTCAGATGCTCTTCGGCCAACGTCGCGGACAGGTCTTTGGTGATCGACGCCACCGCCTGACCCAAACTTTCGGCCGACGACTTCCTGAGGTCGATGGCGTTTGCGACCCGCCTGAGCTTCATAAGCTCGCCCGCGCCATGAACATCGGGGTGACTGGCGCAGATCTGTTCCGTGAGCGTCGTTCCCGAGCGCGGCATGCCGACCACGAATACGGGCACCTCGGAAGCGTTTCCATAGCCGGCCGTGGCCGCCACCATTTCGGGCGTGAAGGTCTCAATGATCGAATCGACCCAGCGACGGTATTGATCGATATTGAAGTAGCGATCCGAGACCTGTTTCGATTTGTTGAAGTGGTCGAACGCATCCTTGTAGCGCTTGAGGTCGTTCAGCACCTTGCCGGCCGCCAGATGGAGCTTTTCCGCGCCATCGGGGTCCAGCCTGGGGTTTCGCAACTCGGCAAGGATGGATTTGAGTTCCTCAGGTTCTTCGGTGAACTTTTGCGTCTGCACGAGCTCGTTATAGGCCGTCGGAAGCGCGATGCGGCGGTCGATGGCCTCGTGGAGGTAGGCGGCGGCATCGTTCATGCGCCCGACGCTAGTGAGCGCCTTGGCCAATCCGATCCTGACCTTGGGATGATCGGGATTGATTTTCAGGGCCTTCTCGTAGAGCGGCAAAGCCAGGTCGGGCTTACCAAATTCGAGGTAGGCGTTCCCCAATTCACAAAGCGCTTCGATCAGGTCCGGCTGCAACTTCAAGGCATATTGCATATGCTTGATGGCCGACGAGTATTCGGTGACCTTCACATAGGCCGTGCCCAGGCCAAGATGGTAAAAAGGATTGCCGGGCTCCTCGCCGACCGCACGCGCGAAATAGCGCAAGGCCCGCTCGTCGTCATAGCCCAGATAAATCGTTCCCAAAGTATAAAGCGCCAACGGGTGGTTTGGCGTGCGCGCAAGAACCTTCAGGCACAGATCCTGCGCTTCGTCGAGCCGCTTGGCCTGCTGCAGGCTGTAGGCTTGTTTCAGCAGTTGGTCGTCGGCCGGCGTGCGAGGCAGCGCATTTGCCTTCGGCACTGCTCCCTGCGGCAAGCGTGGTTTTTGCGCGGGTCCGGGCTTGAGATGTTTGGACCAGGCTGGCGGCAGACGATTGTTCATTGCGTCTCGCTAGCAAAAAGGGCCCTGAGAATCCAGTCCGGACTGGATGCCCAATCGATCTCTTGCGGCCACCCTTTGCTCGCGCTAGCAAGAGGCCCCTTTCCATGCGAGCCTAAGCCATGCGCCAGCGCCCTTCCCTCACGCCGATCATCGGCGCGCTTCCCACCACGGTGCCGTTCGTCGGCCCGGAGGCGCAGGAGCGCGAGCGCGGCCGGCCTTTCCGCGCCCGCATCGGCGCCAATGAAAGCAGTTTCGGGCCTTCGCCGCGCGTTATCGCCCGCATGGAGAGCGTCGCTCGCGACCAGTGGATGTATTGCGACCCCGACAATTACGAGCTCAAGGTGGCGGCGGCCGCGCATCATGGCGTGGCCACTGAGAACGTGGTCGTCGGCGAGGGCATTGACGGCCTGCTCGGCCTGGTGGCGCGCATGTATGTCGCGCCGGGCGACGCCGTGGTCACCTCGCTCGGCGCCTATCCCACCTTCAATTTCCACATCGCCGGCGTCGGCGGCCGGCTGGTGACGGTGCCCTATGCCAATGACAAGGAAGACCTGGACGGGCTTCTCGCCAAGGTCGTCAGCGAAAAGGCGCCGCTGGTCTATCTCTCCAATCCCGACAATCCGATGGGAAGCTGGTGGGAGGCGCCGGATGTCATCCGCTTCATCGAGGCGCTGCCGGAAACCACCATGCTGGTGCTCGACGAAGCCTATGGCGAGTTGGGACCGGCCTCGGCGCTGCCGCCGATCGATGTCGCCCGACCGAACGTCATCCGTATGCGCACCTTCTCCAAGGCCTATGGTCTGGCCGGCATACGCTGCGGCTACGCTGTGGCCGAGGCCGAGGTGATCCGCGACTTCGAGAAGATCCGCAACCACTATGGCGTCAGTCGCATGGCGCAGATTGCCGGCCTCGAGGCGCTTGCCGATCAGGATTATCTGCGCTCCGTGGTGGCGCGGGTGGCCGCGGGCCGCGAGCGCATTTCGGCCATCGCCAGGCAGAACGACCTGAAGCCTTTGCCGTCGGCAACCAACTTCGTCACCATCGACTGCGGCCGCGACGGCGCCTTCGCGCTGAAAGTGATGCAGGGCCTGTTGTCGCGCGACGTGTTCATCCGCAAGCCGATGGCACCCAGGCTCGACCGCTGCATCCGGGTCAGCGTCGGTCTCGACCATGAGCTCGACATCTTCGCCGAGGAATTGCCGGGCGCGCTGGCGGCTGCGCGCGGAAACTGACCGGCGTAGCTGCTTACACGGCAGAAGGCCCGGTCTGACTGGATTTGTCCAGCAGCCGTGTTGCGCGCTTCAACGCATCCGAAAGCTCCAGCGCTTCCTCGCTACCGAGCCCGGCGATCAAACGGCCGAGATCACGGTTCGTCCCGGTCTCAAGGTCGGCCAGCGCGGTCTTACCCCGCACGGTCAATGAAAGAGCGGGTTGGCAGTTCGCCGGGCCTTTGCGCATTTCAACCAATCCCATGGCGGCAAATTTCCGAACGATCCGCGTGACATGGGCCGGGGCAATGCCCAGTTCGCCGGCAAGTTCGGATGCCACCGGCGCAAGATCGAGATCAAACATGCGTGCCAGAAAGCCGGCCTCGCCTCTTGCCGTCCGGGGTCTTCGGTCGAGCTCGAACAGCACGCGGGCTTCTGCCAGGGTGTACGGGCTCTGGATCAATCTCTCGTCGAGCAGCCCAATCAGGCCGGTGTAAAACCGGTTGAAGCGGCGAATCTCGTCGACCAGGGCTTGGTGCGACATGCGGACCTCCTTCAGAGACATTTGCGCCGCTCCCGATAATTCTCCGATAAGTTGACCACGTCAACTATTTGTATGACAGAGTCACCAATCGCTCGTGACCTTTGCATTTGATCCGCATTGCTCCAGATTGATGGGAAGGAGCGGACAAGTGCAGACCGGGCAAAGAGCGGTTCGGGCGCGTATTTCCGGCAAGGTGCAAGGCGTCAGCTACCGGGTCTGGACGCGTGGCGAAGCTGTGCGCCTGGGCCTCACGGGCTGGGTGCGCAACGAAAGCGACGGCTCGGTATCGGCGCTGATCGCCGGCGCCGACGCAGCGGTTGCCGCGATGATCGATCGCCTGTGGCAGGGACCGCGTGGCGCGGTAGTCTCCAGGGTCGAGATCGAGGACATTTCCGGCGAAGCGCCTGCCGACTTCAGGATAATCGTCTAGAGTGTTCCACTGAAACGCCGAACCGCTCTTATTCCGATGTTTTTACGCAGCTGCGGGCAGAGGGCCAGCGGCGTGTGCGGACGTTGGTTGATGAGACTTGAATTAATTGAACGTTCGTTTTATTAATTGGCATCGACGAGGCGATCATGGCGCGCACCACGGGTTCCGACGGAGAAAAAACGGAAGCGGCCGTCCGCGAGGCGGCGGTCAACCTGATCGCGCGGTTGGGCTACGAGGCGATGTCGATGCGGCAGCTGGCGGCGGAAGTCGGCGTGCAGGCGGCGGCGCTCTATCGCTATTTCCCGACCAAGGAAGACCTCCTGTTCACGCTGATGCGCGAGCACATGGAAGGCCTGCAGCAAGCCTGGAGCATGGCGCGGCCGGCCGCGACTGATCCAGTGGGCCGGCTTGCCGCCTATGTCGAGAACCACATTGCTTTCCACATCGAGCGGCGCCACGCCACCCATGTCTCCAACATGGAATTGCGCAGCCTTTCGCATGAAAGGCTGACGCAGATCCTCAAGATGCGCACGGCCTATGAGAAGGAGTTGCGCATGATCCTGCGCGACGGCGCCGAGGCCGGCGTCTTTGAGATCGACGACACCGGACTGACCGCCATGGCGCTGATCCAGATGATGACCGGCGTCATCGTCTGGTTCCGGCCCGGCGAGCGGCTGTCCGTCGCTGAAGTCACGGCATCATATCTGTCGATGACAATGCGCCTGGTCGGCGCGACAATCAGCCATGGCACCGCGCGTCCCACCAGGCGCGCCGGGGACGTCGTGGCACTCTGATACAGGCATGATCCCCGCGAAGACCGGGGCGTGCGCAGGGAGGAACGGCATGTACACGAATACGCTGAACTTTGGACTTGATAGCGACATAGAGGCCTTGCGCGACACCGTTCGGCGCTTCGCCCAGGACCGGATCGCGCCGATCGCGGCGGAGATCGACCGTTCCAACGAGTTTCCCGCCCATTTGTGGGTCGAGCTCGGCGCGCTCGGCCTGCTCGGCATCACCGCCGATCCGGATTTCGGCGGCAGTGGCATGGGCTATCTCGCGCATGTAATTGCAATGGAAGAAGTCTCTCGCGCGTCCGCCTCGGTCGGCCTCTCCTACGGCGCGCATTCGAACCTCTGCGTCAACCAGATCAACCGCTGGGCAACGCCGGCGCAGAAGGAGAAGTACCTACCCGGCCTTTGCTCGGGCGAGACGGTCGGCGCGCTGGCGATGTCGGAGCCAGGCGCCGGCTCCGACGTGGTGTCGCTTCGGCTGCGTGCCGAAAAGCGCAACGACCGCTATGTGCTCAACGGCTCGAAAATGTGGATCACCAACGGTCCCGACGCCGGGACGATGGTGGTCTACGCCAAGACCGATCCGGAGCGGCATTCGCGCGGCATCACCGCCTTCATCGTCGAAAAAACGATGGCCGGATTTTCGGTGGCGCAGAAGCTCGACAAGCTCGGCATGCGCGGCTCCAACACCGGCGAACTGGTGTTCGAGAATGTCGAGGTGCCGTTCGAGAACGTGCTGCACGAGGAAGGGCGCGGCGTCGAGGTGCTGATGTCGGGGCTCGACTATGAACGCGCGGTGCTTTCCGGCGGCCCGATCGGGCTGATGGCGGCCTGTCTCGACGTGGCGATCCCCTACGTGCACGAGCGCAAGCAGTTCGGCCAGCCGATTGGAACATTCCAGCTGGTGCAGGGCAAGCTCGCCGACATGTATTCGACGATGAACGCCGCGCGCGCCTATGTCTACGCGGTGGCGGCCGCCTGCGACCGCGGCGAGACCACGCGCAAGGACGCCGCTGGCTGTGTGCTGTTCGCGGCGGAGAAGGCGACGCAGATGGCGCTCGACGCCATCCAGTTGCTCGGCGGCAACGGCTATATCAACGACTATCCGACCGGACGGCTGCTGCGCGACGCCAAGCTCTACGAGATCGGCGCCGGCACCAGCGAAATCCGCCGCTGGCTGATCGGCCGCGAGATCATGAAGGAGGGGGTTTAGTGAGCTCTGCTCGTCACCTTCGTCGAGCTTTCATCGACCCGCTTGCGGGCTGCTTCGGCGAGCGTGTCAGATACCCACTGGTTGATCGATTTTCCATCGCTGGCAGCAGCCTTGCCAAGCAAGGCATGGATTTCCGGCGTGGTGCGGAGAGCGAGCTTGCCGGAATAGGGTTTTTGCGGATCGACACCGCGCTCTTTGCAAAAGGCAAGGTAGTCGTCGACGCTGTCGTGGAACGATTTCACCAATTCCTCGGCAGTCTCGGCCTCAAAGGTAACAATGTCGCGAATGCCAAGGATGCGGCCGTGGAACACCATGTCCTCATCATCGAATTCGATCGAGCCGGCATATCCCTTGTAAAGCTTCATGGCCTTATTCCAACGTTCGTCAAAAATTCTCTGATATCCCTGACCGCCCACCGCTTGGTATCGGGTGACGGATGCGGCCGGTGCAGGAACAGCGTCTGGCCGGATATCGTGAACCGGACCCGCGAGCCACTACCTTCCGAAACCTCGGCTCCGAGCGCGATCAACAACGCCTCGACGTCGCGCCACTTGATCGAGGCGCTGACCGGGTTCGCAAATATCTTGTCTAGTGTCTGCCGGTGCGCTGCTTTCATGGCTTTCGCCCTCCCCAATCGAATACCTTTGTGGTCAGTTCCTTTGGGGTTAGGGCGAGAGCCCGAAGTGATACTAAAATATGATATCATTTGAGGTTTGTCAATGCCCGCCTTGACCTCGCAGATCTCCCCCGCCTCCGACACCTTCCGCGCCAATGCCGAGCGCATGCTTGCGCTGGTCGCCGACATTTCAGAGAAGGCCGCCACTATCGAGCGCGGCGGCTCCGACGAGGCGCGCGAGCGCCACCAGGGCCGCGGCAAGCTGCTGCCGCGCGAACGGCTGGCGCAACTGCTCGACACCGGCTCGCCTTTCCTCGAGGTCGGCCAGTTCGCGGCATGGTCGATGTATGGCGAGGATATTCCCGCGGCCGGCATCATCACCGGCGTCGGTCGCGTCGAGGGCACGGAAGTGATGGTCGTCGTCAACGACGCGACCGTGAAGGGCGGCACCTATTACCCGCTGACGGTGAAGAAGCATCTGCGCGCGCAGGAAATCGCGCTGCAGAACAACCTGCCTTGCGTCTATCTGGTCGACAGCGGCGGCGCCAATTTGCCCAACCAGGACGAGGTCTTCCCGGACCGCGAGCATTTCGGCCGCATCTTCTACAACCAGGCCAACATGTCGGCGGCCGGCATCCCGCAGATCGCCTGCGTTATGGGTTCCTGCACGGCGGGCGGCGCCTATGTGCCGGCGATGTCGGACGAGACGATCATGGTGCGCAACCAGGCGACCATCTTCCTCGGCGGCCCGCCGCTGGTAAAGGCGGCGACCGGCGAGGACGTCAGCGCCGAGGAACTCGGCGGCGCCGACGTCCATACCAGGCTGTCGGGTGTCGCCGACCACTATGCGATGGACGACGAGCATGCACTGGCGATTTGCCGGCGCATTATCAGGAACCTCAACCGGAACAAGGCCGTAAGCCTCAATCTGCGGAAGCCGATTCAACCGCTTCACGATCCGCAGGAACTTTACGGCATCGTGCCGACGGATCTGCGCCAGCCCTATGACGTGCGCGAGGTGATCGCCCGCCTCGTCGACGGCTCGGAGTTCGACGAGTTCAAGCAGAATTACGGCACCACCCTGGTCACCGGCTTCGCCCATCTGCACGGCATGCCGGTCGGCATCATCGGCAATAACGGGGTGCTGTTTTCCGAAAGCGCGCTGAAGGGCGCGCATTTCATCGAACTGTGCTGCCAGCGCGGCATTCCGCTTGTTTTCCTGCAGAACATCACCGGCTTCATGGTCGGGCGAAAGTACGAGGCGGGCGGCATCGCCAAGGACGGCGCCAAGCTGGTGATGGCGGTCGCGACGGCCAAGGTGCCGAAGCTCACCGTCATCATCGGCGGCTCGTTCGGCGCCGGCAATTACGGCATGTGCGGCCGCGCCTATTCGCCCCGCTTCCTGTGGATGTGGCCGAACGCGCGCATCTCGGTGATGGGCGGCGAGCAGGCGGCGACCGTGCTCGCCATGGTCAAGCGCGAAGGTATCGAGCGCAAGGGCGGGCAATGGAGCGCCGAGGAGGAGGCGAAATTCAGAAAACCGATCCTGATGAAATACGAGCATGAGGGCCACCCGCTCTATTCCTCGGCGCGGCTCTGGGACGACGGCATCATCGATCCGGCCAGGACCCGTGACGTGCTGGCGCTGAGCCTTTCCGCCGCGCTCAATGCCGGCATCGATGAAACCAGGTTCGGCGTGTTCAGGATGTGACGATGGATATTGGCGCAAGGATCAGCATCCACACCGGCGACATCACCAAACTTGCGGTCGACGCCATCGTCAATGCCGCCAATTCCTCGCTGCTCGGCGGCGGCGGCGTCGATGGCGCCATCCATCGCGCGGCTGGGCCGGAACTGGTCGCCGAGTGTCGTATGCTCAATGGCTGCAGGACCGGCGAGGCCAAGCTGACCAAGGGTTATCGCCTGCCGGCGCGTTACGTCATCCACACGGTCGGTCCGGTCTGGCAGGGCGGCGGCATGGGCGAAGCGGAGTTGCTCGCTTCCTGCTACCGGCGCTCGCTCGAAATCGCCCGCGACCATGACTGCCGCACGATCGCCTTTCCGGCAATCTCGACAGGCATCTACCGCTTCCCGAAGGACGAGGCGACCGGGATAGCGGTCGGCGCCTCAAGCGACTTCCTGCGGCAAAACACACTGCCGGACGTCGTTACCTTCTGCTGCTTCGACGACCAGACGGCGGAGCTTTACCGGCAAACCGTTGCTGGCGCCGGGAAGGGCTGAACTTATGGACCAAAGGATTCCTCAATACAGCCAAATGCGAATTTCCACGTGGCCGCTGGCGCGGGCCGAAAATATTCGCTATTCCTCATCTTGCATTGGGCAGATGGGGTTGGGTGGAAATGATCTTGAAATATTGCCGCAAGCCGATTGTTTCGATACTTGCAGGATTTCTAATATTTATGACACCCGCCGCCCAGGCTGGCGGATCGCTGGCCGGCAGCAAAGGCGACGTGCGCTATCCGGTGACCATTCCTTGGGGCACGACGGGTGGCTGCGGCAAAGCGTATGCGGCATACATAGCGGCTTCGGGCCATTCGGCCTTCGCGGCAACACCGATCGTTCCGCAAACCGAGTACTTCATTTGCGGCGCGAAGTTGAACGCCCCGTCGCAAAAGGCGGCCGAGGACCTGGCGCTGAAATCGTGTCAGGCCAGCAAGAGCAAATACAAGGTTACGGTCGCCGGCGACTGCAGCCTCGCGGCCTCCAAATAGGCTGTGAACCGCCAGCTTTTTCTTGCCAGGGGAAACAGAATGAACTCCCGGTTTTTCGAACGGACCGCGGCCTCGCTCCTGGCGGCGCTGTTGCTGATTGCAGCACCTGGCGCCGGCATGGCCGGATCGCTGGCAGGCAGCAAGGGCGACGTTCATTATCCGGTATACTTCCCTCCTGGCACGAAGGGGGACTGCGGCAAGGCGTACAATGCCTATATCGCAGCGGGTGGCCATTCGGCCTACGCGTCCACCCCGATCGCCAGGATGACGGAGTTCTTCATCTGCGGCTTGTCCGTGAACGCCAAGAGTCAGCAGGCTGCGGAGGATCTCGCGCTGCGCAACTGCCAGGGCGGCTCGAAGAGATACAAGTTTCAGACCAGCGGAGCCTGCAGCATCGCCGCGTCGAAATAGGTGATCAGCCACAGGCTTTTTCTTCCCGGGAGGGGCGGAATGAAATCAATGGACTTGCGACGAGCGGCTGCGGCGCTGGCGGCCGCGCTGGTTTTGGCGACGCCCGGTATAGGCATGGCCGGATCGCTGGCGGGCAGCGTGGGCGACAAGCGGTTTGCTCCGACTTTGTCGCTCGATCCCAAACAGCCCTGCACCAAGGCTTACAACGCCTATATCGCCGCGAGCGGCCACTCGGCCTATGCGACGACAGCGTATGTGCGGGTCATGGATGGCTACGTCCTGTGCGGCGCCAAGTACAATGCGCCGTCGCAAAAGGCAGCCGAGGAACTGGCGATGAAATCCTGCCAATCCGCCCGGGCGCACTACAAGGTGGCGTCCGGCAGCGTGTGCCTAATCGCGGCTTCGAAGTAAGCGGGCAAAGATCCAATCGGAACCGCCCGCGCCATATCCGGGAGGTTCCATGTTCGGCAAGATCCTGATCGCCAATCGCGGCGAGATCGCCTGTCGTGTCATCCGCACCGCCCGCAAGCTTGGCGTGCACACCGTCGCCGTCTATTCGGATGCGGATGCGCGTGCCCTGCATGTCGAGATGGCGGACGAGGCGGTGCATATCGGCGCTTCGCCCGTCGGCGAAAGCTATCTGCGCGGCGACAGGATCGTCGCGGCGGCACTGGCGACCGGTGCCGAGGCCATCCATCCAGGCTACGGTTTCCTGTCGGAAAACCCCGACTTCGTCGACCAGGTGACGGCGGCAGGGCTGGTCTTCATCGGTCCGTCCGCCGCCTCGATCCGCGCCATGGGACTGAAGGACGCCGCCAAGCGGCTGATGGAAACGGCCGGCGTGCCGGTGGTGCCCGGCTATCACGGCGAGGCGCAGGAGATCGTACTACTGGCCTCCAAGGCGCGCGAGATCGGCTATCCGGTGCTGATCAAGGCACGTGCCGGCGGCGGCGGCAAGGGCATGCGGCGCGTCGACCACCCCGACGATTTCTCCGAGGCGCTATCGAGCGCGCGGCGTGAAGCGAAAGCGGCGTTCGGCGACGACCGCGTGCTGGTGGAAAAATATGTCGACAAGCCGCGCCATATCGAAGTGCAGGTGTTCGGCGACAATTTTGGCGATGCGGTGCATCTTTTCGAACGCGACTGCTCGGCGCAGCGCCGCCACCAGAAGGTGATCGAGGAAGCCCCTGCCCCGGGCATGACGCCGGCGCTGCGCAAGGCGATGACAGAAGCCGCGGTGAAGGCCGCCAAGGCGATCAACTATTCGGGCGCCGGCACCATCGAGTTCATCGTCGATGCCTCGCAGGGGCTCAAAGCCGACCGCTTCTGGTTCATGGAGATGAACACGCGACTGCAGGTCGAGCATCCCGTCACCGAGATGGTCACCGGCGTCGACCTCGTCGAATGGCAGCTTCGCGTCGCTTCCGGCGAAAAACTGCCGAAGACGCAGGCAGAAATCACTCTATCGGGCCACGCCTTCGAGGCGCGCCTCTATGCCGAGGACGCAGCGAAAGGGTTCCTGCCGGCAACCGGCACGCTGCATCATCTCAAATTCCCCGACGCGGCGCCGCAAAGCGCCGCGATGCGCATCGAGACCGGTGTGCGCGCCGGCGACGCGATCTCGCCCTTCTACGATCCGATGATCGCCAAGCTGGTGGTGCACGGCAAGGACCGGGCCACGGCGCTCGGCGCTCTGCGCGAGGCGCTGGCAAGGACGGAAGTGGCTGGCTCGACCGTCAACACCGCCTTCCTGGCGGCGCTCGCGGCCGACGCCGATTTCGCGGCGGGCGACGTCGATACCGGCCTGATCGGCAGGCATCAGGGGGCGCTCACCGCCATTCCCGCGCCGAGCGACGAGACGATCGCCGCCGCCGCGCTGGCCGCGACCGACGCCGGCGCGCCGGGTGCTGCCGCCGATCCGTGGTCCGCGCTTTCAGGCTACGCGCATTTCCATACGCTCGCCCGCCGCATCCGCCTGCGCCACGGCGAGGAGAACATCCTGGCCAGGGTTTCGGCACGGCCGGACGGCCGCTTCCAGGTGGCGCTGGAGGCGCCGCATGATGCGGTGAACACGCATGATTTGAGGACCATGCCGCATACCGCCTGCTGGCCCGGCCACGTCACCGTCTTCGACGGCGCGCTCGGCTACACGTTCGCGGTTCCCGATCCGCTGGCCAAGGCCGACGAGGCGGGAGCCGCCTCGGGCAGCCTGCGCGCGCCGATGCCTGGGCTGGTCAAGCTGGTGCGGGCAGCGGCGGGCGATGCCGTGATCAAGGGCCAGCCGCTCCTGATCCTCGAGGCGATGAAGATGGAACATATGATCGCCGCGCCGCATGACGGGGTGATCGCCGAGATCGCGACCGAAGGCGCGCAGGTCAGCGACGGCACGGTGCTGGTGCGGTTCGCGGAGGATGGCCAGGGTTGAACGCTCGTTCGCTTGTCTCGTTAACGAGACAAAAATAGCTAGGTATGGCGGGACAGCGCCCCTTTGTCCTGCCGGACAGAGCGGGCGTCGTAGAGCGTCGGCCTCGCCTGTACGTCAATGCCATCGCACAAACGAAAATGGCCGGGACAAGCCCGGCCATTTCCTCAATTGCAGAACCGATTACGGCTGGATCGGCGCGTATTTGCCGTCGTGCCACTGGTTGATGTCGTAGCTGGCGTTCTTCAGGTCGCCCTTCTCGTCGAAGATGACGTCGCCGACGACGGTGCTGATCGGCTTGCCGTCCTTGAGCGCCTCGGCGACCTTGGCCGGATCGTCGCTGCCGGCGCGCTTGACGCCTTCGGCAACGGCCTGGATCACGGCATAGGAGAACAGCGTGAAGCCTTCCGGGGTGAAGCCGCCGGCCTTGATCTTGGCGACCGCGTCCTTGGCTTCCGGCTTTGACTGCGGGTCCGACGGGAAGACGAACATGGTGCCTTCACCGGCCGGGCCGGCGACCTGCCAGAATTCCGGCGAGGCGATCGAGTCCGGCATGATCAACTGGAACTTGACGTTCTGCTCGGCCGCCTGACGCAGGATGAGGCCCGCCTCAGGGTGGTAGCCGCCGAAATAGACGACGTCGGCCTTGAGTTCCTTCAGCTTGGTGACGAGGGCCGAATAGTCCTTCTCGCCGGCATTGATGCCTTCATAGTCGACTTCCTTGAGGCCGCCGGCATTCATCGTCGCCTTCACGGCGTCGGCCACGCCCTGGCCGTAGGCGCTCTTGTCGTGCAGCACGACGACGTTCTTGCCTGCGTATTTCTTGGCGATCCACGGGCCGATGAAGGCGCCCTGCGCGTCGTCACGCGTATAGAGGCGCATGATGGTCGGCCAGCCGGACTTGGCGGCGGCGTCGGTCAGCACCGGGTTGGACGAGGCCGGGCTCATCATCAGCGTGCCGGCTTCGGCGTAGACGGCCGAGGCCGGAATGCTCGAGCCCGAGCAGGCATGGCCGTCGACGAACTTGACGCCGTTGGCGACGATGCGGTTGGCGACCGAAACCGCCTGCTTCGGATCGCACTGGTCGTCCTCGATGTCGAGCTTGATCTGGGAGCCGTTGACGCCGCCCGCCGCGTTGATGGCGGCGGCGGCGGCCTGCGCGCCCTGCTTGAACTGGTCACCGATGGTGGCGAGCTGGCCGGTCATCGGGCCGACCACCGAAATGGTGATGTCGTCGGCAAAGGCGACCGGTGCGCTCATCATCAGGCCAAATGCGGCCGCGCTCAAAATACCCAATTTTTTCATGACTATAGAACTCCTCCACTTATGCGCGGCGGCATGGCCGCGCTTCTTCCACAGAGCCGGGACAATTTCACCCTTCGCCGAAACTGTCGAGAGGACAGTGAGGCCGGTTTTGGTTCATTCCGGCGAGGATTTCTTGGGCCACGCGCGTGATTACCAAGCGTAATGCAAAAAGCCGCGCCGACCTTGTTTCGGTCGGTCACGGCTTTTGCAGTCGAGCTCCCCAGACGCCCCCGCGCCTGAAACCCGCTCGCTTCCCTGTTATTTCGCGCAACTTTGCCGGGTTTGGCCTGTTGCGTTCTTGCTCTTGGAAACCGGCCGTCTTGTCGCGGCCTTATCCTCTGAAGACTTTCGGGCCCGAAGCCGGCAGGATCAGTGCATCGTCATCCATTCGCGCGCTTCGCGCAGCGCCTTGGCGATCTCGATCTTCGACATCGTGGCCGACAGTTCCGAGCGCAGCTCGGCGGCGCGGGCCGAACCCTTGATCGCGGCGATGTTGAACCATTTGTGGGCGGCGACGACGTCGGTGTCGCAATCGCGGCCCGTCGCATACATCATGCCCAGTTCGAAAAGAATGTCGGCCTGGGCAGTTGCCCCCATGGCGCCGAAGCCGTCTTCCAGCATCTCAAAACGTGCCATTTCAATCCCCTGTCTGGCTCCCGAGAGCTGCCTCCTTTTTCCCTTGGTGTCCCTTGGGGCGGGCCGCTCTTTCGATGCTTTCGAGGATGACGGCTGCCATTGAATCCGTCGTTAAATGGCTTGCTTAATTTGAGGAAAACAAAGCTAAAACAATAGGTAAACGCTGAAATTCATTAAGCATGGGAATCCAGCGTTTCAGCCATTTTGCGTCAAATTCGATGAAAATTTCCAGGAGCGGAATCAAGACTTCGCTAACCACGGAAACCGAAGCGTTTTTCCGGCCGCGTTTATTTTCAGCCATCCGCGCGGCGAAAATCCTTGCAACCTTCCGTGGCGGCACCGCTTTTGTTTTGGCGGGAGCTGGATTAGCTTTACCTTTGCGTAAGGGGCAGACGGGCGGATCGCCCCGCCGGAAACCATAGGGAGGACAGATATGTTTCGAAAAGTGAGCCTGGCCCTGGCGGCCACCATGATCATGGCGGGCGCTGCGCTGGCGGACCCGATCGAAGGCAACTGGAAGACGCAGGCCGGCGACACCGCGGCGATCGGCGGCAGCGGGTCTTTCTCCATCACGCTCAAGACCGGTAAATACGCCGGCAAGACCATCGGCTCGCTGAAGGCGACCGGCGACAACAAATATGCCGGTAGCATCACCGACCCGGCGAACGACAAGACCTATTCCGGCAAGGCGACGCTGTCGGGCACTTCGCTCAAGATGAGCGGCTGCGTGCTCGGCGGTCTGATCTGCAAGAGCCAGACCTGGCATAAGCTCTGATCGGAATTTCTGATTGTCCAAAACGGGGCCTGAGCGGCCCCGTTTCTTTTTGCAGCCGCTGCGCTTCGCCGGAACCGACCCAAGCAGCAGGCGCCGCTCAAACCCTCGTCAATCAATTTGAACCGCAGATGAATACCGGTCTCAGAACCGGTTCAGAGGCATTGCGGCATTCTCTCCCGCATTGAAGGAGAGAGAAATGCTTGCGCGTCGCTTCACCATCGTCTGCCTGCTGATGAGCCTGTTCGGCATGCTCTTCGCCATTCTCGTGGCGGAGGCCGGGCATCCGGCTCGCTCGTGGGAACGGCCCGTGGCTGCGTTCTCGGCTTGGTGAACCAAGTCAAGCGCTGAAACGACCAAGCTGGAGAGCAATCAAATGAACAACCGGGGACACCACCAAATGAACCGCATCGCCGCCACCGCAACGAAGATCCTTCGGCTGCTGCCGCGGGCGACGCTCATCCTCATGCTGCTCGCCGCCCCGGTGCTGGCAGTGCCGATGATGCGCGCCGACACCGACCACCGGATCGAAGCGCCGGCAAACAAGAACCGGAGCGTCGGCTTCGTGCTGCTGGTCAGCCTGCAGCGCGGGCAGGCTCTATAGGTTGTGGGGTCGGATTGCCAGGCCGGCCGCCTCCAATCCGAACCCGGCTTAAACGCGCCTGAAGAAAATCGACGCTGTCGGCCCTCGCGGCACCGCCGCCCCCTCCCAAGCGCTCTCCTGAGTCTCTATATTGAGCCATGGAAAAGCGAATCTACCCCCAAGCCATCGAATCTGTCGTCATGCCGGAGCCCTTCGGCAAGCAGGAATTCCACGACGCCAAAAAGGCCGTCGCGGCACTGCAGGCGCTTTACGCCCGAAACACCAAATTCCTGCGCGACTCCTTCGCGGCCCTTGCCGCGGGCGGCGACGAGAGCAAGCGCTACCGGGCCTTCTATCCGCAGATCGGCGTCACCACGACCTCGTTCAGCCAGGTCGACTCCCGCCAGGCCTACGGCCACATGCCGACGCCAGGGAATTTCTCCACCACGATCACGCAGCCGCAGCTGTTCGAGAACTATCTCATCGAGCAGCTGAAGCTCATCATGCGCAATCACGGCGTAACGGTGACGGTGTCGGAATCGACGACGCCGATCCCGCTGCATTTTGCCTTCCTGGAAGGCACCTATGTCGACGGCGCCGCGGCCGAGCGCATCAAGCGGCCGATCCGCGACCTGTTCGACGTGCCGGATCTCGACGGCACCGACGACCAGATCGCCAACGGCACGTTCGAGGTGGCATTCGGCGAACCACGGCCGCTGGCGCCGTTCACCGCGCAGCGCATCGACTATTCGCTGCATCGCATGACGCATTACACCGCGACCAGCCCGCAGCATTTCCAGAACTTCGTGCTGTTCACCAACTATCAGTTCTACATCGACGAGTTCGTCCAGCGCGCCCGCGACCTGATGGAGAGCGGTGGCGGCGGCTACAGCGAATTCGTCGAGCCGGGCAATGTCGTGACCAAGGCTGGAGCCGCCGCGCCGGGCGAAGGTACACCGCCGCAGCGCCTGCCGCAGATGCCGGCCTATCACTTGAAGAAGCCCGGCCATGGCGGCATCACCATGGTCAATATCGGCGTCGGCCCGTCAAACGCCAAGACCATCACCGACCACATCGCGGTGCTTCGGCCGCATGCCTGGGTGATGCTCGGCCACTGCGCCGGCCTGCGCAACACGCAGGCGCTGGGCGACTATGTGCTGGCGCATGCCTATGTGCGCGAGGACCATGTGCTCGACGACGACCTGCCGGTCTGGGTGCCGATCCCGCCGCTGGCCGAAATCCAGGTGGCGCTGCAGGAGGCGGTCGCCGAAGTCACCGGGCTGTCCGGCTACGACCTCAAGCGCATCATGCGCACCGGCACCGTCGCCACGATCGACAACCGCAACTGGGAACTGCGCGACCAGCGCGGGCCGGTGCAGCGCCTGTCGCAGTCGCGGGCCATCGCGCTCGACATGGAATCGGCCACCATCGCCGCCAACGGTTTCCGCTTCCGCGTGCCCTACGGGACGCTGCTGTGCGTCTCCGACAAGCCGCTGCATGGCGAGTTGAAGCTGCCGGGCATGGCGACTGAATTCTACAAGCGGCAAGTGGCGCAGCATCTCACCATCGGCATCAGGGCGATGGAGAAGCTCGCCGAAATGCCGATGGAAAGGCTGCATTCACGCAAGCTCAGAAGTTTTTCCGAGACGGCCTTCCAGTAGCCAGCGGGAGCCGCAGGGACACGGCGAGGCAATCCGTCGTCTTGCTTGGGCCGCAATTTGGCCGATAAGCGATCCGGATGGAAGGTCGGGGTAGTCGGAGCAGATGACAACGGGCGGTGCGCGCTTGAGCATGGTGGCTCAGCTGACATTCCTGGCGATGATGGCATGCTCGGCCGCGCTCCTGGCAGGGTTCTTCGGCGCGCTGCATCCGGCCTTCGATTCCTTCTCGCATTTCCGCATGCATCTGAGCGTGCTGACGGCCTTGTTGGCGCTGTCGCTGCTTGCCGGCTCCTACCGGCTGCAGGCAGTAGCGGTGCTGGTCTTCGCCATTGCCTGCTTCGCCACGACGATGAGCGCGCTGCCCAGACTGTCGGCGCAGCAGGCGATCGCCAAGCCGGCCGACCGGATCGTCTACAGCCTGCTGCAGATGAATTTGCGCTTCAACAACCCGACGCCGAAGAAGGTGCTGTCGCTGATCGGCCGGACCAATCCGGACGTCATCACGCTGGACGAAGTGTCAGCGATGTGGGCGACCGAGCTCGGCTATATCGCCGGCGCCTACCCCTATCGCATCCTTTGCGACTATCCCAACGGCGTATTCGGCGTCGCGCTGCTGTCGCGCCGCCCCTTTGCCGCCGGCACGGCGCCGCGTTGCGAGCCGCGCGGCGCGATGGCCACCGCCACGATCGATTTCGGCGGCGTTCCCGTCAAGGTCGCCGCGATCCATCTGAGCTGGCCATGGCCGAAGGAGCAATACTGGCAGATCGGCGAACTGTCGGAGTCGCTGGCCGCGCTCGGCGAAACCGCCATCATGGCCGGCGATTGCAACGCCGTGCCGTGGAGTGCCGCGGTGCGGCGGGTGGCGCGGCTCAGCGGCATGACGATGATGCCGTCGGCCGGCCCGACCTGGATCCACCGCACATTGCCGGACTTCCTGCGCCGCTATGCCGGCCTGCCGATCGACCAGGTGTTCAGCAAGGGCGGCGTGACGATCCTGTCTTCGGCCCGGCTGGAGGATACCGGCTCCGACCATCTGCCTGTTTTGGTCGAGTTCACGCTGCGGCCCGACGCGCCCGAGGATGAGCATAAATCGGCGCTGGCTCAGAATACCTCGTCTACCGAGCCACGCGGCTGACGCGCTCGCGTCGTCATCCCAGCGCATAGGGATGCGGAGCCGAGCATACCGATCGGCCTATCAAGGCTTGATCAGGGCCATGACCAGATGCTCGACGTGGCCGCCTTGGCGATGCTCGCTCGCATCGAACGCGATCTGCTTGGCCTCATATTGCGCATAGACTGCCTCGATGCGGCGTCGCGCTTCGCGACGCGCCTTGTTGCAAGAGGAGTCGTTGGCGATCCTGAGGCCGGCGACCGATAGCTCGGCGGCGCGCATCATTTGCCTGGCGACGCGGCCATGGGTCTCCTCATGCGCCCGCACGCCGGCGAAGAACCGGCTCCAGCGCTTCCTTAGCGCCGGTGTCATGGGCGAAACGACACGGGGAAAGGTGTAAAGCATGCTCATCGTGCCGTTCGCCTGGCGTACCCGGCAGGAACCCTTGTCCTGGAGCACGACGAGATCCCAGCTGGCCACGTAGGACGTCTGGGCGATGGCGTGCGTCATGAAGCCACGCTTCGGGCCTTTGCGGTTGATGGCCACGATGAGCGCGGCGCCGGTATCGCCGCTGACGTCATATGTGCGCGTTTCGACCTGGATCCTGCTGCCGGCCGAGGCTTGCGGCGCACAGAGCGCGCCGATGGCAACGAGACACGTCAGAACCTTCAGTCGCATCCATCTTCCCCCTATCCGAGGAGAAGGAACCACAGCCACGTTTCCGTTTCAACAATAATGGCCGGGCGGATACTTAGATAGTGGTCTCCCGCCCCGGCAGCGCGGCCCACATGCCTCGACAGACCGGCCTTCGCCGGCTTTCCGTATTGTCCCGGTCGGAGCCGCTCACATGCCTTGGTAAACCGGGCCTTCGCCGGCTTTTTCTTGGACGGCGGTCGAGACGGCCCGGTCGGAGCCGCTTACATGCCTTGGTAAACCGGGCCTTCGCCGCCTTGTGGCGGCACCCAGTTGATGTTCTGGTTCGGATCCTTGATGTCGCAGGTCTTGCAGTGCACGCAGTTCTGCGCGTTGATGACGAAGCGCACATCCTTGGCCGCCGGATCGGCGGCGGCATTGCCGTCCTTATCCACCCATTCATAGACGCCGGCCGGGCAATAACGGGTCGACGGACCGGCGAAGACGTCGTGCTCGGAGCGCTGCTGCAGCGCCGTGTCGCCGACGATCAGATGGGTTGGCTCGTTTTCCTCATGGTTGGTGTTGGAGAGGAACACCGAAGAGAGCCGGTCGAAGGTCAGGACGCCGTCGGGCTTCGGATAGGCGATCTTCTGATGCTTTGAGGCCGGCTCGAGCGTCGCATAGTCGGCCTTGCCGTGTTTCAGCGTGCCGAAGGGCGAAAAGCCGAACAGCGTGTTCAGCCACATGTCGAGGCCACCGATGCCGACGCCGACGATGGTGCCGAAGCGCGACCACAGCGGCTTGACGTTGCGGACTTTCTTCAGGTCCTTGCCGATGTCGGTGCCGCGCCAGGCTTGCTCATAGGAAGCAAGCTCGTCATTGGCGCGGCCGCCGGCGATCGCTTCGGCGACATGCTCGGCCGCCAGCATGCCGGACAGCACCGCATTGTGCGAACCCTTGATGCGCGGGACGTTGACGAAGCCGGCAGCACAACCCATCAGCACGCCGCCGGGGAAAGACAGCTTCGGCACCGACTGCCAGCCGCCCTCGGTGATGGCGCGCGCGCCGTAGCCGATGCGCTTGGCGCCCTCGAAGGTGCCCTTGATCGCCGGATGCGTCTTGAAGCGCTGGAATTCCTCGAAGGGCGAGAGCCAGGGGTTCTTGTAGTTCAGGTGGACGACGAAGCCGACTGCGACCTGGTTGTCCTCGAGATGATAGAGGAAGGAGCCGCCGCCGGTCTTCATGTCGAGCGGCCAGCCGAACGAATGCTGCACCAGCCCCGGCTTGTGGTTCTCCGGCTTGACCTGCCACAGTTCCTTGAGGCCGATGCCGAACTTGCCCGGCTCGCGGCCGTCGGCAAGCCGGTACTTGGCGATGAGCTGCTTGGCCAGAGAACCGCGCGCGCCCTCGCCGATCAGCACGTATTTGCCCATCAGCGCCATACCCGGCGCGTAGGCCGGGCCATGCGTGCCGTCCTTCTCGACGCCCATGTCGCCGGTGATGACGCCGGTGACGGCGCCGGCATCGTTGTAGACGAGGCTTGCCGCGGCAAAACCCGGATAGATCTCGACGCCCAGCGCCTCGGCCTTGGTCGCCAGCCAGCGGCAGACATTGCCGAGCGAGACGATGTAGTTGCCGTGATTGTTCATCAGCGGCGGCATAAGGAAGTTCGGCAGGCGGAACGAACCCGCGGGCCCGAGCACCAGGAAATGATCGTCGGTCACCGGCGTCTTGAACGGATGATCGCTCTCCTCGCGCCAGCCGGGCAGCAGGCGGTCGATGCCGATCGGATCGACGACGGCGCCGGACAGGATGTGCGCGCCGACCTCGCCGCCCTTCTCCAGCACGACGACGGAGAGCTCGGGGTTGAGCTGCTTCAGACGGATCGCGGCGGCGAGGCCGGCGGGGCCCGCGCCGACGATCACCACATCGAATTCCATGCTCTCGCGTTCGATTTCGCTCATCGGCCCCTCACTGGCTCGCCATGTTTTCGCATTCTGCTGGCTCACGCGCTGCATAGCGCATCAATTAGCGACGCGAAACCGGCGCTGACGTGACAACGCCGATTTCGACAAAAAGTCGCGGTTTTGCATGCGAAACGGGCGATGGCACGGCCCGAACCAAGCATAGGCCAGGGCCAACCGGTTGGCAGGCCAGGCCGCGCCCGCATGTTTTTAATTGTTCGGCGGCTTGGTTATCGGCAATACTTCACGCCATGCGCAGTCCAGAGCCATCCGGCTTTCCATCGAAGCGCTTACTCTTCACGCCCGGCTTGGCTTGGCGCGTGGTTCTTCCGCTCCTCTTTTTGACCGTGCCGGCCTTTTTGACCACGCCAGCCTTTTTGACCATGCCAGTCCGGGCCGACCCGGTGAAGGTCTGGGCGACCGGAGCCTATTCCTTTTCCGATGAGCTGGGCGGCTTTCGCATCACCGGCGTGTCCGGCATCGGCACCAAGGAAGATCCGCTGGTCATCAAGGAGGAGCTCAACACGGCGACGCCGGTGACGCTGACCATCCGCGCAACCAAGCCGATCGAGCCCTTCGGCAAGGCCGGCGAGGTCGCCAATGGCGTGATGTATATGCGCATCGACGTGCTCAACAACAGCGCGCTGCCCTGGGTGGAGTTCCAGTTCGAGCTGCAGGAGATCCTCGACCAGCCGAGCGTGTTCGGCGATGGCCTGTCCTTCGACCAGCGCAACAAGACGCCCGACAACATCTGGTCGAGCAACTTCGCCGATTTCGATCGCAAGTTCGAACCTTACGACCAGTTGCTCTTCAAGAACGGCAAGGTCGACCCGCTGAAGACGGCGACCTTCGATTTCCTGGTCACCGACTACACGCCGCGCTGGACGTTTTACATCGTGCAGGATCCGCGCATACCGACAGGGTGAAGCATATCGATATTCAGGTGATGCCGGCCTGCAAATGGTGGCTTCCTGCGCTTCCGGTGCTCACGTACGAAAAGTACGCTCCGCTCCGGTTCTCGGAAACCACCATTTTCGACTCGGCCTGACCTGAATCTCGACATGCTTCAATGCAGGCGAACGTGGCTTACCTTGCAAATCGGCGCCGCGCGGACGATGGTGGCGCCATGACTGCCGCCTCCCCCAGCACACCTGCCGAGATCGCCGAGCTGCTCGCCTTCTATGCCAGCGCCGGCGTCGACGACGCGCTGGAAGACGCGCCGATCAATCGGTTTGCCGAACCGGCTGCAAGGCCGGCTGGACGCGGGCCGGGCGAACGCAGTCCTGCCGAGCGCGCGGCCGCGGCGCCGCGCCGCGAAGAGAGCCGCCCGGCACCCGAGCAGGCACCGGCGCGAGCCGAGACACCCAACCCGCCAGCACCGCCATCCGGTATCGATGTGAGCAGTATTCCGGACGCGCCCGCGCGGATGCCGGCGGCCGCGGCCGTTCCCGACGAGGCGCAGGCCGCCGCGGCGCGGCAGCTTGCGGCACGCGCGACGACGCTCGATGAGCTGCGCCAGCACATGGCCGCCTTCGACGGCTGCAATCTCAAATTCACCGCCAAGAACCTGGTTTTCGCCGACGGCAACCCCAACGCCGACCTGATGCTGGTCGGCGAGGCGCCGGGCCGCGACGAGGACCTCGAAGGCCTGCCCTTTGTCGGCCGCTCCGGCCGGCTGCTCGACCGCATGCTCGCCGCGATCGGCCTCGACCGCAGCTCGGCCTATATCGCCAACGTCATTCCCTGGCGGCCGCCCGGCAACCGCACGCCGACCCCGCACGAGACCGAAATCTGCCGCCCGTTCATCGAAAGGCAGATCGAGCTGGTCAACCCGAAGGTGCTGGTCAATCTCGGCGGACCGTCGGCGAAGACGCTGCTCAACACGACGGAAGGCATCCTGCGCCTGCGCGGCAATTGGCGAGTTCATACGACCGCATCGGGCATCGCCATTCCGGCCATGCCGACGCTGCACCCGGCCTATCTCTTGAGGACGCCGGCGCACAAGAAGCTGGCATGGCGGGATTTTCTCGAGGTTAAGGCGAAGCTGAGGGGGTTGGCATGAGCCCTCTCCTTCTCCCCTTGCGGGAGAAGGTGGATCGGCGCGCAGCGCCGAGACGGATGAGGGGTGTTCCAGCGGAGTGAGACGTCGGTGGTATCTGGAGCACCCCTCATCCGTCGCCTTCGGCGACACCTTCTCCCACAAGGGGAGAAGGGGGAGCTATAACCTCGCAGGTAATTGAATTGCGCCCCTCGCAGCCCTACGCCTCCCCCATGACGACATCCGACATCTCCGCCGGCAGCCTGATCCGTGAGTGGCGCACGCGGCGACGCATGAGTCAGCTCGACCTTGCTATGGAGGCCGACATCTCGCAGCGACATCTTTCCTTCGTCGAGAGCGGGCGCGCCCAGCCTTCGCGCGACATGGTGCTGCATCTGGCCGAGCAGCTGTCGATCCCACTCAGGCAGCGCAACCAGCTCTTGCTCGCGGCTGGTTTCGCGCCGAGCTTCAGCGAAAAATCGCTCACCGACACAACCCTTGCGCCGGCCATGGCCGCGGTCGAGACGGTGCTCAAGGGCCACGAACCCTTTCCGGCTCTGGCGGTGGACCGGCACTGGAACCTTATATCCGCCAATGCGGCGATCGCCCCTTTCCTGGCCGATATCTCCGAGCCGTCCCTGCTCCGGCCGCCGGTCAATGTGCTGAGGCTCAGCCTGCATCCGGGCGGTGTCGCGCCGCGCATCGTCAATCTGGCGGAATGGCGCGCGCATCTGCTCGAGCGGCTGAAGCATCAGAACGACGCGACCGGCGATCCGGTGCTGATCGAGCTGGAGCGCGAGCTGCGTACCTATCCGTCCGGCTTAAAAAGCAGCCGCCCGACACCAGTCGAGCCGAGCGGCATCGTCCATCCGCTCAGGCTCGCCCATAGCGATCAGGTGCTGTCCTTCATCAGCACCATCACCGTGTTCGGCACACCGCTGGACGTCACCCTGTCGGAACTGGCGATCGAATCCTTTTTCCCGGCCGATGAGCAGACAAGGACGGTGCTGGTGCGGCTGGCGAAGGAGCGGGGCGCGGCAAGCTGACCTACCCCTGCGGCGGCGTCGCCGTCCTTGTGCGCGTGCGTTCCAGACCCAGTTGCCGCTCGCGCCAGATGATGAAGATGCCGGCAGCGACCACGATGACGCCGCCGATCAGCGTGTTGAACGAGGTCACGTCGCCAAAGACGAAAAAACCGACGACAACGCCGAGGATCATCGAGGTGTATTCGAACGGCGCCACGACCGAAGCCTCGGCATGGCGATAGGCCGCGGTCATCAGTATCTGGCCGAGCCCGCCGCAGAAGCCGGCGAAAACAAGCAGCGCCGCCTGCATCGGCGTCAGCGCCTGCCAACCGAAGGGCAGCGTGAGAAGCGACAAAACCGAAGCCGTCGAGGAGAACCATAGCACGATGGTCGCCGTCTTTTCGGTCTGCACGAGATTGCGCACCAGGAGCATGGCGACGGCCGAGATCGCCGCGGCGATCAAAGCCGCCATGACGCCTAACAATTCCTGGTCGTCGAGCGCCTGGTCGGAATTGAGCAGCGTCAGCTCCGGCCAGGAGATGATCAGCACGCCGATCAGGCCGACCGCAACGGCGCTCCAGCGATAGACGCGGATCGTCTCGCCGAGAAAGACCGAGGAGAACACAACGACCAGCAGCGGCTGGGCGTAGTTCAGCGTGATCGCCTCGGGAAGTGGCAGCCTGGTCAGCGCGAAGAAACCAAGCCCCATGGCGCCGACGCCGACCAGGCCGCGCGCGATGTGGTTGAACGGCCGCCTGGTGGTGAATGCGGTGGCAAGCTCCCCCTTGAAGGCCAGGAAAGCGATGATCGGGAAGATAGCGAAGAAGGAACGGAAGAAGACGATCTGCCCGGCGGGCACATCGCCTGCCGCCTTGATGCAGGTCTGCATGCCAACGAAGACCGTCACCGAGACGATCTTCAGCGTAATGCCGCGCAGCGTGCTGTGGCCGACGGCATGATCGACGGTCATCTTGCCTCGAGAGGATGGTCGGAAAACAAAGCCGCGAAATAGCCTAAGAGCAATTCCAGGAAAAGGGTTAAACGGTTAGGTTCGGCGACTTCGCCGTAGCCTCCGTCCGGAATTGCGAAACGCCCTATCCCGCAGTTTTGTCGAGTGCCCGTTTCGTGTAAAGAGCGCGCACCTCAAAATTCTTGGACCAGCAAGCTTGCTGGCCGCCCCTAGTCGACAGGAAAAGCCCAAGGAATGCGCACAGATACCGGCCATGTCTTCAAGCTCGAAGACTATCGCCCCAGCGACTATCTCATCCCGAGGACCAGCCTCGACTTCCGGCTGTCGCCGGACGCGACCCATGTCACCGCGCTGCTCACCATCGAGCGGCGCGAGGGCGTCGCCGCCTCGGCACCGCTGGTGCTCGACGGCGACGGGCTGACGCTGCTTGGCGTTGCGATAGACGGGCATGCGCTGCCGGCCAGCGACTATGAGGCGACGCCGGACGGGCTGACGATCCTGAGGCCGCCGGCGACGGCGCGCTTCGAGCTTCGCCTGGAGACGGAGATCGCGCCGTCACGCAACGAGGCGCTGATGGGCCTCTATCGCTCGAACAACGTCTATTGCACGCAATGCGAGGCCGAGGGTTTTCGCCGCATCACCTATTTCCTCGACCGCCCCGACATCCTGTCGGTCTACACGGTGCGCATCGAAGCTCCGCACAACGAGGCGCCGTTGCTACTCTCCAACGGCAATCCCATCGAACGCGGCGCGCTCGCCAACGGCCGGCACTACGCAGTGTGGCACGACCCCTTCCCCAAACCCTCCTACCTTTTCGCGCTGGTGGCCGGCGCGCTTGGCAAGGTGGCGGACAGTTTTACCACGATGTCCGGCCGCGAGGTCGAGCTCGGCATCTATGTCGAGCCGGGCAAGGAGCGGCTTGCCGGCTACGCGATGGACGCGCTGAAGCGCTCGATGAAGTGGGACGAGGAAGCCTTCGGCCGCGAATACGATCTCGACGTCTTCAACATCGTCGCCGTGTCGGACTTCAACATGGGGGCGATGGAGAACAAGGGCCTCAACGTCTTCAACGACAAATATGTGCTGGCCGACGAAGAGACCGCCACGGATGCCGACTTCGCCAATATCGAAGCGATCATCGCGCATGAATATTTCCACAATTGGACTGGCAACAGAATCACTTGCCGCGACTGGTTCCAGCTCTGCCTGAAGGAAGGCCTGACGGTTTACCGCGACCACGAATTCTCCGCCGACCAGCGCTCGCGGGCGGTTAAGCGCATCGCCGAGGTGCGCACGCTGCGCGCGCATCAGTTCCCGGAAGACCAGGGGCCGCTTGCGCACCCCGTGCGGCCGCGGCGCTACCGCGAGATCAACAATTTCTACACGGCAACGGTCTACGAGAAGGGCTCGGAAGTGGTGCGCATGATCCGCACCATCCTCGGGCCGGAAACCTTCCGTGCCGGCATGGACCTCTATTTCGAGCGGCATGACGGCGAGGCCGCGACGATCGAGGATTTCCTGAAAGTGTTCGAGGACGTCTCCGGGCGGGACCTGGCGCAATTCGCGCTCTGGTATCACCAGGCCGGCACGCCGAACCTGACGGTAAGCTCGACGCACAACGCGGCGGCAAAGGAGTTCACGCTGGAGATCGAGCAGTCGGTGCCGCCGACGCCGTCGGAAAGTCGCAAGCGCCTGATGCATATTCCTCTTGCTTTCGGACTCGTCGGCGCTGGCGGCAAACCTGTCGCTTGGGACGCCGTCGAAGGCGCAACGGTGGATGACGGCGTCATCCATATCCGCAAGCGCCGGCACACGGTGCGCTTTTCGGGCGTTTCGGAACGGCCTTCGGTGTCGCTCAACCGCGGCTTCTCGGCGCCGATCACGCTTTCGGTGCAGCAGAAAGCCGACGACCAGTTCTTCCTCGCGGCGCATGACAGCGACGCCTTCTCGCGCTGGCAGGCGTTCAACACGCTGCTGACCGACGCACTGATCGCGGCCTTCCGCCAGGTGCTCGGCGGCAAGCAGCCGGTCTTCACGGCAAAGCTCGCCGAACTCGCCGGCAGGATCGCCGGCGACGAGACGCTTGAGCCGGCCTACCGGGCGCTGGCGCTGGCGCTGCCCGGCGAAGCCGACATTGCCCGCGATATCGGCAAAGGCATCGACCCAGACGCCATCTTTGCCGCGCGCGAGGCGCTGGCGCGCACGATCGCCAAGGCGAACCGCGAGACCTTCCTGGCGCTCTATGAAAGCCTTACCGACAACGGCCCGTTCACACCGGACGCGGCAAGTGCGGGACGCAGGGCGCTGCGCAACATCTTGCTCGACTATCTTTCACTGCTGCCGGGCGGCGCCGCCCTCGCAGCGCGACATTTCACTGCCGCCACCAACATGACCGACCGCGCCGCGGCGCTTGCCGTGCTGGCGCATCGCCATTCGGGCACTGCCGACGCCGAAGAGGCGCTGGCCGCCTTCGAGGCCCGCTATCGCGGCGACGCGCTGGTGCTCGACAAATGGTTCCAGATCCAGGCCGGCGTGCCGGGCGCGAGGACCGTCGAGAAAGTGCGCGCGCTGATGCGGCATCCGGCCTTCTCGATCGCCAATCCGAACCGGGTGCGCTCGCTGATCGGCACCTTCTCCAGCGCCAACCAGACCGGATTCCACCGCCCCGACGGCGAAGGCTATCGCCTGTTCGCCGAGACGGTGCTGGAGGTCGAGAAGCGCAACCCGCAAGTGGCGGCAAGGCTGGCGACGGCGCTCCGGTCCTGGCGCGCGTTGGAGCCTGGGCGGCAGGCCAAGGCCAAGCAGGCGCTACTCGACATGGCGAAGGCCGAGAACCTGTCGGCGGATCTGCGCGATATCGTGGAACGGACGCTGGCGTAGCACCAACTCACCTTCTCCCCTTGTGGGAGAAGGTGTCGCCGAAGGCGACGGATGAGGGGTGTTCCAGGGAAAGCCGACGTCTCACTCCGCTGGAACACCCCTCATCCGTCTCGGCGCTGTCGCGCCGATCCACCGCCCGGCCCTTCGCAGGCTCAGGGCGTTCGAAGCTCGAAAAGCCAAGCAATTGGCTTTTCGTCCGCTAACGCGGACCGCTTCTCACCCCACAAGGGGAGAAGGGAAAAAGACAAATTTCAATCAACTTTTAATCTTTTTCGCCCGCGCCTCTGGACAAGGCGAATCACCTTTGATTCTTTAATGGCGATTCGGGCGTGCGGCGTATCCGGATCATCCAGTATACGGCAGATCGGGGAGTGCCATTTATGGCCAAGGCGGACGCGTGGGGCGCGCCCGGAGGGAAGGCTTTTGCGCGTCGCAAGGCAAGGAGCGATGGACTTGCCGGCAATACGCGCCTGATCGCCGAACCCACCTATCAGCGGCTCCTGGCCGCCGAGCCGCTGCTGCGCCGGTCGATCCCGGCGCTGATCGTGATTTTCCTCGTCGTCATCGCGGCGCTGCGCTTCCTGTCGCTGATGAACGAGCATGACGAGATCGAGCGCGACGCCAAGGCGGTGCTGGCGCTGGCCGCCGGCCAGATGGCGCAGGCCGTCACCGCGGACCCCAGCGCGGCCGGCGCCAATGCCATAGGTCTCCTGGAAAGCACCAGCCGTCAGGGCGCTATGAGCCGTGCCCATGTGCTGGCCATCACCGACGGCGCGTTCAAGGTCATTGCCGTCTCGCCGCTGTCGACGGGCTGGCAGGGCCGCACGCTCGACAGTCTCGTGCTGGGCGGCCAGCCGCTGTTCATGTTCGGCGACCGGGCCGGCGTGATGGATGTCAGCATCGCCGGACAGGACTGGTTTGCCGCCGTGAGCCTCGCCAGCGACCACAAACACGCAGCCGCCGTGCTGGTGCCGCAGGAAGCGGTGTTCGACAGCTGGCGCAAGTCGATGTCGCTCAACGTCACGCTGTTCGTGCTGACGGCGGGCGTGCTGATCGTCATCCTCTACGCCTATTTCGGCCAGGCGGCGCGCGCCCAGGCAGCGGACCGCATCTATCTCGAGGCGCATCAGCGCATCGACATGGCGCTGGTGCGCGGCCGCTGCGGCCTGTGGGACTGGGATATGGTGCGCGGCAAGATGTACTGGTCGCGCTCCATGTACGACATGCTGGGCTACGAGCCCTGCGATTCAATGCTGTCCTTCGGCGAGGTCGACGAGATCATCCACCCCGACGACGGCGATCTGTTCGAGCTCGCCAACCGCATCGTCGAACGCGAGATCGACCATATCGACCAGGTGTTCCGCATGCGCCATGCCGACGGGCAATGGGTGTGGATGCGGGCCCGCGCCCAGGTGATCGACCCGGAAGCCCCGGAAATCCAGCTGATCGGTATCGCCGTCGACGTCACCGAGCAGCGGCACCTGGCGCTGCGCTCGGAAGCGGCCGACATGCGGCTCAGGACCGCTATCGAGAACATCAACGAATCCTTCGTGCTGTGGGATGCCGCCGAACGGCTGATCATGTGCAATTCGAAGTTCCAGAAGGACAACGGACTGTCGGACCGCGACGTCGTGCCGGGCGTCGTTCGCGATACGCTGGAAGAGCGGATGCTGGCCTTCGCTTCCGAGCGCAGGCTCGCCAATGCCAACGGTCCGCATGGCGGCGTTACGTTGGAGCGCCAGCTTGCCGACGGCCGTTGGCTGCAGGTCAACGAGCTTAGGACCCGCGACGGCGGCATCGTCTCGGTCGGCTCCGACATCACCCAGATCAAGCTGCACCAGGAAAAGCTTGTCGACAGCGAACGCCGGCTGATGGCGACGATCCACGACCTCAGCCTCGCGCGGCGCGCCGAAGAAGAACGCGCCAGCGAGATGGTCGAGCTCAACCGCAAATATATGAAGGAAACCGAGCGCGCCGAGGCGGCCAACCGGGCCAAGTCGGAGTTCCTCGCCAACATGTCGCATGAATTGCGCACGCCGCTCAACGCCATCATCGGCTTCTCCGAGCTGATGCAGCAGGGCCTGTTCGGGCCGCTCGGCTCCGAGCGCTACGAGGAATACGCAACCGACATCAACGGCAGCGGCAAGTACCTGCTCGGTGTCATCAACGACATCCTCGACATGTCGAAGATCGAAGCCGGCCAGTTCTCGCTCGACCGCGAGGAGATCGACCTCTGCCCGCTGATCAAGGAAACGGTGCGGGTGATCTCACTGCAGGCGGCGGAAAAGTCGATCAATGTCGAGACGCGCATCGCCGATACGATGCGACTTTACGCCGACCGCCGCGCCATCAAGCAGATCGCCATCAACCTGCTCTCCAACGCAGTGAAGTTCACCGGACAGGGCGGCAAGATCACGGTCAGGGCGCGCAACACATCGGGCGCGCTGCTGCTCACCATCGAGGACAATGGCTGCGGCATCCCCAAGCAGGCGCTGAGCAAGCTCGGCCGGCCATTCGAGCAGGTGCAGAACCAGTTCTCCAAGAACCACACCGGCTCGGGCCTCGGGCTCGCCATCTCGCGCTCGCTGGCCGAATTGCAGGGCGGCGCCCTGAAGATCCGCTCGACCGAAGGCACCGGCACCATCGTGTCGGTGCGAATCCCGCTGAAGAAGGCGCCGCCGACGGTGAAGGCGGCGGCCTGACCAGCCAGCATCCGCAACAGCTGGATCAAACTTGAAAAAGTTATCTATTTTATCTATTTTGGATAAGAGGTGACTTTCCATGCGCATAACATCGACGGAATTCCAGCAGAATGTCGGCCGCTTCCAGGATGCCGCGCAGCGGGCGCCGGTCGCGATTACGAAAAACGGACGAACCCATACGGTGCTTCTTTCGGCCGCAATGTTCGAAGTGCTGGTCAAGGGACGCGTCGCCCGCCCCGTCGAGGAACTCGACGACGAGACGCTGAAAGCCATCGCCGAGAGCGCGGTCCCTTCCCAGCATGACGAGCTGGACCAGATGCTCAAAGACTGGACGCCGTGAGCCTGCCCAAGCCTGTTCCCGGCCTGGTGATTTCCTATTCCTACCTATGGTCGGACGAGCACAGGAGAGGCGTCGAAGAGGGTCGCAAGAACCGGCCCTGCGCGATCGTTGCGGCGCGCCGGATCGTGGAAGGTCGTGAGGTCGTGACCGTCGTTCCAATCACGCACTCGCCCCCGGCCGACCCCGCCGACGCAATAGAGATGCCCGCGCCGCTCAAGGCGCATCTAGGGTTCGACGACATGCGGTCCTGGGTCTTGGTCAGCGAAACCAACGATTTCCTATGGCCAGGTCCCGATCTCCGACCCATCCCAGGAAACAGCCCAGCCCGCTTCCACTACGGCATGGTGCCGCCCCGCTTCTACGCCCATCTGCGCGATCGAATCCTGCAGGCGCACGCGCAACGCAGGCTCCGCCAGGTTCAGCGCTCCGAGTAGCCAGGCGCGCGTTTCGGCGCGCCCGCGCGAAGCAGATGGTCGAAGTCCCTCCTCACCTTCCCCGAAGTCTCCTTGAGATGTGCCTCCAGCACGGCGAAATCCGGCAGGTCGGTGACCGCCAGAAGCAGGTCTGAAAGCCCCGGCGGGACATCGTCACGCTGGAACTCGCCGGTGAGGCAGAGCCTGATCATCTGGGTCAGCGCCAGGTAGAGCCGGTAGGCCTCGCCAAGCTCTTCACGCATATCGGCTGGGGCAAAACCTGGAGAAAGCCGCGCCAGAATGTCGGCTGTCGCCGTCACCCGGCGGCCGGGTTCGACATTGCCGGTGATGGTCGCGACCTGGGCGATGAATTCGAGGTCGATCAGCCCGCCGGGGATCAGCTTGATGTCCCAGAGGTCGCGCGGCTGCTTCTCCTTCTCGATCAGCGCCCGCATGTCCGAGGCTTCGGCTTTGACCTTGCCGGCATCGCGCGGCTGCGCCAGCACCGCGGCCACCTCGTCGTCAAGCTCGGCGCAGAGTTCGGCGTCGCCACCGATGGCGCGGGCTCTTGCCAACGCCATATGCTCCCAGGTCCAGGCGTCCTGGCGCTGATATTTCTTGAACGCGTCAATGTGGGTGGCGACCGGCCCCTTATTGCCCGAGGGGCGTAGGCGCAGGTCCAGTTCGTAAAGCACGCCCTCGGCCGTCGGCGCCGAGACGGCGGCGATCAGGCGCTGCGTCATGCGGGTGTAGTAGTGCGAAGGCGCCAGCGGTTTATCACCGTCGGAGTCCTCGGCATCGGTGTGATGGTCGTAGAGCAGGATGAGATCGACATCGGAACCCGCGGTGAGCTCGCGGCTGCCGAGCTTGCCCATGCCGAGCAGCGCCACCCTGCCGCCGGCGATCCTGCCGTGACGCAGCGCGAATTCGGCGATCACCGCATTGAGCGCCGCCTCGATGGTGAGGTCGGCGAGATCGGAGAAGGCGCGGCCAGCGCGCGCGGGATCGATCGAGCCGGCAAGCAGGCGCACGCCGATCAGGAATTTCTGCTCGGAAGCGAAGATGCGCAGGCGGTCGAGCACATCCTCATAGGCGCGATCGCCCTCGATGAAGGCGGCAAGCCGCGCCGAGAGATAGGCGCGGTTCGGCAGTTCGGTGAGCAACGCCGGATCGAGCAGGCCGTCGAAGACGTGCGGACGGCGCGTGATGATGGCCGCGAGCCGGGGTGCCGCGCCCATGATGGTCGCCATCAACTTGAGCAGCGCCTGGTTCGACTGCAGCAGCGAGAAAAGCTGGATGCCCGCCGGCAGGCCGGCGAGGAACTCGTCGAAGCGTATCAGCGCCTCATCGGCGCGTCGCGTCTGGCCGAAGGCTTTGAGAAGCGCCGGCGTCAGTTCGGTCAGCCGCTCGCGGGCCTCCGCCGACCGGGTAACGCGGTAGCGGCCGAAATGCCAGCCGCGGATGACACGGCAGATGTCGCTCGGGCGCTGGAAGCCCAGACGATCCAGCGTCTGCAGCGTGTCCGGGTCATCGACATCGCCGGTGAAGACCAGATTGCCGACGCCGGCGGAAAGTTCGGGCGCGGTTTCGAACAGCGCCGCATAGTGGCGCTCGACTTGCTGCAGCGCGGCGCGGAAGGCCTCGGTGAATTCCGCCTCGCCGGCAAAGCCCAGCATCAGCGCGATGCGTTTTAGCTCCTCGTCGCTGTCCGGCAGGGTATGTGTCTGCTCGTCGGCCACCATCTGGATGGCGTGCTCAACGCGGCGCAGGAACCAGTATTGGCAGGTCAGCGCATCACGCGCGTCGGCGGTGATCCAGCCGCGCGCGGCGAGCGCGCCCAGCATCGGCACCGTCTCGCGGCCGCGCAGCTCCGGGAAGCGGCCGCCGGCGATCAGCTGCTGGGTCTGGACGAAGAACTCGATCTCGCGGATGCCGCCGCGGCCGAGCTTGACGTTGTGGCCCTTCACCGCGATCTCGCCATGGCCCTTATGGGCGTGGATCTGGCGCTTGATCGAATGAACGTCGGCGATCGCCGCATAGTCCATGTATTTGCGCCAGACATAGGGCTGCAATTCCTTGAGGAAGGCCGCGCCCGCAGCGAGGTCGCCGGCCACCGGCCGCGCCTTGATCATGGCGGCGCGTTCCCAGTTCTGGCCGCGTGCCTCGTAATAGCGAAGTGCTGCCTCGACCGGGATCGCCAACGGCGTCGAGCCGGGATCGGGACGGAGTCTCAGATCGGTGCGGAAGACATAGCCGTGCTCGGTGCGGTCCTGCAGGATGCGCACCAGACGACGCGTGAGCCGCGAGAACAGCTCGGTCGCGTCGAGCGGATCGATGACGGCCGGCGCCTCCGGCTCGAAGAAGACCACCAGATCGATGTCGGAGGAAAAATTCAGCTCATGCGCGCCGAGCTTGCCCATGCCGAGCAGGATCCAGCCTGAATCCCTGGCCGGGACCGCTGGCTTGGGCAGCTTCAGCTTGCCTTGCCGATGCGCGTCGAGCAGCAGGAAATCGACGGCGGCGGATGTGCAGGCGTCGGCGAGATCGCTGAGGCGGCGCACCGTCACCGAGGTCTCCGCCTCGCCCGAGAGATCGGCGAGCGCGATCAGAAAATGCGCTTCGGTCTTCCATTGCCGCAGCGCCATCATCAGGCCGGATTCCGAGGCATCCTCCGCCTTGGCCGCGCCGCCGATCGCCTCGCCGATGGCGCCAAGCCGCGCTTCGATCGTCCGGTCGAACAACGTGTCGAGAATTGCCGGCCGCCGGCGCGCCACATCGCGCAGGAAGGGCGAGAGGTCGAAGACGGCCGCAAGGAGGTCCTGCAGCGGCCCCTCGCCCGCCAGGAATATGGCGAGACGGGAAAGCCCCTCTTCATCCGCGGCGTCGGCGATTTCCGACAGTTCGCGCCAGGCACGATCCACGTCCAGAGACTGGAGCGCCAGTGTCGGGCTAAGCCGCAACTCGGATTCGATTTTCTTCTTCGCCATTTATCCGCGCCATTAAAGCATGTCTCCCGAAAGTGGGCCCGGTTTCGGGACAAAGACATGCTTAAATCAAAAACTTAAAGCAGGTCGCGTGAATCCTTTTTCTCGCGACCTGCTTTAATGCGTCTCCCGCAACGGGAAACTCATGACCACGGACAATCCGGGATTGGCGGGCAAAAGATCAAGCCTTCCGTTGTGGAAAGTCATGATTGCCTTGGCAAGGCTGAGGCCAAGGCCTGACCCCGGTTGCGAGCGGCTCTTTTCCAGACGCACGAAACGCTCGGTGGCCCGGGCGCGATCGGCGTCGTCCGGAATGCCGTGGCCATTGTCGGTGACGGTGAGCTTGATCTCGCCTCCGGCGCGCTCCAGCGCCACTCGCACCTTCGGCGTCTCCGCCGCGTCGGTCGAGTATTTGATGGCGTTGTCGACGATGTTGGACAGCGCCTGGCCGATCAGCTCGCGGTTGCCGTTGATCGTCAAGGCCTCGGGCGCGGTCGTTTCCAGCGCGACGCCCGCCTCCTCCGCCACCGGCTCGTAGAGTTCGACGACGTCGCTCACCGTGGCGGCGAGATCGACCGGACCGGTCTGTTCCGAGGAATAGCCGGCCTCGAGGCGCGAGATCATCAGGATGGCGTTGAACGTCTTGATGAGTTGGTCGGATTCCGCGATCGTGCCCTCCAGCGCCTGGCGGTAGTCTTCCGTCTTGTGCCGGCCGGCAAGCGTCGCCTCGGCGCGGTTGCGCAGCCTGGTCAACGGCGTCTTCAGATCGTGGGCGATGTTGTCGGAGACCTGCTTCAGCCCCTCGTTCAGCATGGCGATCCTGGCCAGCATCGAATTGAGGTTTTCCGACAGGCGGTCGAATTCGTCGCCGGCGCCGGTGACCGGAAGTCGTCCGCTGAGGTCGCCGCCCAAGATACGGCGGCTGGCGTCCGAGACGCTGTCGATGCGCTTCAGCGCGGCACGTCCGACAAAGAACCAGATCAGGATGCCGCCCAGGCCCATCATGCCGAGCGCCAGGGTCAGCGCGCGGCTGATGACGGCGCGGAAGCGTTCGGGCTCGCCGAGATCGCGGCCGACCAGCATGATCATCTGGTTGGGCAGTCGCAGCACGAGGGCGATGGCGTTGTGGCCCTTTTCTCCTGTCGACTGGGGATTGTTTTTGTCGCCGGCCTGAGGCGCGGCCTGGTCGGTTGCCCCGCTGCGCAGGCGGTCGAGTTCGCCCTCGCCGAAGCGCTGGTAGGAAAAGGGCTCGATCGTCCAGCCCTCGGTCTCGATGACCCCGGGCTCCAGGCTCTGCACGTTGCCGGTCAGGATCTGGCCGTTGGCATCGGCGATCAGATAGAGGTTGGCGCCGGGCTGGCGGGAACGGTTTTCGACCACGCGCACCAGCACCGGCAGGCCGCCGCGCTGGTAGGCGCGGGCCAGGCCCAGCACCTCATCGTTGATGGTCTCCTGCGTCTGCGCCGTCAGCATGCGCGCCGACAGCGACGTCATGTAGAAGACGAGCAGCACCGCGCAGAGCGCGAAAAGCAGAAGATAAAGCGCCGAGAGCCGGGCCGCCGTCGTCTTCATGATGGCCGGCAGGGAAAGAGCCATTTTGCCCTTAGCCGCCCTTCAGCATGTAGCCGGCGCCGCGAATGGTGTGCAGGATCGGCTTGTCGAAACCTTTCTCGATCTTGCCGCGCAGGCGCGAGACATGAACATCGATGACGTTGGTCTGCGGATCGAAATGATAGTCCCAGACATTTTCCAGAAGCATGGTGCGCGTCACAACCTGGCCGGCATGGCGCATCAGATATTCGAGCAGGCGGAACTCGCGCGGCTGCAGCGTGATCTCGCGCCCGGCCCGCTTGACCGAATGCGACAGCCGGTCGAGCTCGAGATCGCCGACGCGGTAGACGGTCTCGGACTCGCGCGCGCTGGCGCGGCGGTTCAGCACCTCGACACGGGCGAGCAATTCGGAAAAGGCGTAGGGCTTGGTGAGATAATCGTCGCCGCCGGCGCGCAAGCCGGTGACGCGGTCGTCGACCTCGCCCAGCGCCGAAAGGATCAGCACCGGCGTGGTGTTGCCGCGCGAGCGAAGGGCCGCGATCACCGAAAGGCCGTCGCGGCGTGGCATCAGGCGGTCGACCACCATCACGTCATAGTCGCCGGCATCGGCGAGCGCGAAGCCGGTCTCGCCGTCGCCGGCGACATGGGCGGTATGGCCCGCCTCGGCGAAGGCCTTCTGCAAGTAGTCCGCTGCCTCGCGATCATCTTCCATGACGAGAATCTTCATGGAGCCGTTATACGCGATTTCATTGGAAGGTTGAGGGGCAGTCATTCTTGTCGCCTTCAAGTTAAAGCGGCAGCGGGTGATGGGAAACCCGCTGCCGCCAGGAGCGAAACACGGTGACTGACTTACGTGCTCGGCCCCATGTTTTCCCGGTGGCGGCTCGGGGGTGTTGATACCGCCACAGGGAAAAGCTGAAAGCTGAAACGTCAGCCTTTGCCGACTGGCAGCGCGACGAAGCGGTTCGAGTCGTCGCGGGTGATCTGCATCAGCACCGCCTTGCGGCCGGCCTTGGCGGCGTCGGTCATCGCCTTGGAGACGTCGTCGGTGGTGTTCACATCGTTCGAATTGATCGAGGTGATGACGTCGCCCGGCTGGATGCCGCGGTCGGCCGCGGCGCTGTCGGGATCGACATCGGTGACCACGAGGCCCTTGCCGTTTTCCGCCTTGGTGACGGTCAGGCCGAGATCGGCCAGCGTGTCGGGTTTGGCGGCGGGCGCCGACTGCTTGTTGTTGTCGTCGTTCGAGGCCTGCTTGTCGCTTGCGGGCAGCGTGCCGAGATCGACCTTGACCGTCTCGGACTTGCCATCGCGCCAGACCGTGACGTCGACCGACTTGCCCGGCGAATAGCCGCCGATCAGGCGGGCGAGTTCCTTCGGCGAAGCGACATCCTTGCCGTCGACCTGGGTGATGACGTCACCGGCGGTGATGCCCGCCTTCTTGCCCGGACCGGCATCCTGGGCGCTCGACACCAGCGCGCCCTTGTCCGACTTCAGGCCGAGCGATTCGGCGATATCAGAGGTGACCGGCTGGATCTCGACGCCGAGCCAGCCGCGCTGCACGGAGCCGCTCTTCATCAGATCCTGGACGACCTGCTTGGCGGTCGAGGCCGGGATGTCGAAGGCAATGCCGACGCTGCCGCCCGAGGGCGAGAAGATGGCGGTGTTGATGCCGATCACCTGGCCGTTGAGGTTGAAGGTCGGGCCGCCCGAATTGCCGCGGTTGACCGAAGCGTCGATCTGGATGAAGTCGTCATAAGGGCCGGCGCCGATGTCGCGGCCGCGGGCCGAGACGATGCCCGCGGTCACGGTGCCACCGAGGCCGAACGGATTGCCGACGGCGACCACCCAGTCGCCGATGCGAACCTTGGAATCGTCGGCGAAGTCGACATAGGTGAACTTGTTGCCGCCGCCGTCGACCTTCAGCACCGCGAGATCGGTGCGCGGATCGGTGCCGATCAGCTTGGCGTCGAGCTCCTTGCCGTCATTGGTGACGACGCTGAAGTCCGAGCCTTCCGAGACGACGTGGTTGTTGGTGACGAGGTAGCCGTCCTCGGAGATGAAGAAGCCCGAGCCCTGCGCAACTGGGCGCGGCTGGCCATTGCCATGGTCGCGGTGGTTGAAGCGGCGCATGCCGAACTGGCCGCCCTGCCCCTGGTCGCCGAAGCCGCGGAATTCCTTGAAGAAGCGGCGCAGCTGCGGATTGTCGGGCAGGTTGTCGAAGCCATCCTGGTCGTCGGAGCCGTCGTCGGCCGTCGGCTGGATCTTGGCCTTGACCTTGACGCTGACCACCGCCGGCGAGACGTGCTCGACGACATCGGCGAAGCTCGGCATCTGCGGGGCCTCGACGCGCACGGCATCGGCCAGCACGGGGGCGGTGCCGGTTGCGAGCATGCCGGCGCCGACCGTTCCGACCACGGCCAGGGAAGCGACGGCCGCCATCAGGCGTTTGCGGGAGCTGGAAAATGAATTGGGGGCATTATTCATGGGGTTTCTTATCCTCTGTCGAAGCGGATGCGCTCAGGCGAAGCATCCTCGGGCGAGAGGATTAGAGGGCCGCACATTACGGCGCCATTTCCGATACATGAAAGTTTTGTAATGTTGGCGGACCGGCGATGACGCGTAGAATCACGAGGTTTCAAGATGCCCAAGGGGCGTACCACGCGAATTCGAGTCTCAGTCGATTGGGAGACTAAGCTGATCGAAGACATCAAGCGCGGGATAGCCGATGCAAAGGCGGGCCGTGTGGTGCCTCACGAAGCGGCAATGGCGGAAATCGACGCAGTGATCGAGATCGTGGAGGCCGAGCGCGCAGGCAAGGTGTGAGGTATGCCGCGCTTGGATTTTAGCGGATGCATCCGCGTCGTCGTCATCCCAGGGCGGAGCAGCCGCCAAGCGGCGTCGCGGAGACCCTGGGATCCATTCCGTTACCTCGCGCGAGGGGTGCCAAGAGCAGAATTCTGGACGGCCGCGACGCCTCGAAGTCACGGAATGGATCCTCGGGTCTGCGCCGCGTCGCTTCGCTCCTTGCTTCGCCCGTGGATGACGACGACGCAGGGGTCTCGGCCAACCTCCGCGGTTCGCAATTCGTGCGTTAATCGCTGAGCATCTTATCCAGGGCCGCCTGCTCTTCGGCCGAAAGCGTACCCGATGCCGGGCGGCGCGAGCGGGCGCTCAGCACGATGAAGAGGCCGCCGGCCAGAAGCAGGAGCACCGGCGTGCCCCACAGAAGCGCGTTGCGCAGGCTGAAGCGCGGCTTGAGCAGCACGAACTCGCCATAGCGCGAGACGATGTAGTCCATCACCTGCTGGTCGGTGTCGCCGGCGACGAGGCGCTGGCGCACGAGGATGCGCAGGTCACGGGCGAGATCGGCGTCGGATTCGTCGATCGACTGGTTTTGGCAGACCATGCAACGCAGGCCTTCCGAGAGCGCGCGGGCGCGGGCCTCCAGCGCCGGGTCCTGCAACACCTCATCGGGTTTCACCGCCTGTGCCGCGCCGGCAAAAAGCAAGGCCAGCAGCAGGACCAGCGAGGCGAGTGAAAATCTTGGCCTCATGTCGGGCTCGCCAACGCGGCGGCCGGCTTGCGCCGCTTGGCCGGCGCGCCGACGCGCAGGCGGCGGTCGAGCAGCGACATGGCGGCGCCCGCCATCATCACCAGGCCGCCGCCCCAGATCAGCGTCACCAGCGGCTTCCACCAGAGGCGCACGACGACGGAGCCGTCCTTGTTCTCGTCGCCGAGCGACAGATAAAGCTGGCTTAAGCCCAGCGTCCGGATGCCGGACTCGGTCGTCACCGTCTGGCGCACCGGATAGAAACGCTTGGCCGAGGTGATCTCGCCATCGGCGTTGCCGTCTGAGAGCAGCAGGAAGCGGCCGCGATCCTCGGTGAAGTTCGGACCTTTCTGCGGGGTGAGCCCTTCGAAGCGCAGCGTGTGGCCCGAAAGCTCCACCGTCTCGCCGGGATGCATCGAGAGGATTTTTTCGGTGCCGAAGCAAAGCGTGCCGACGATGCCGAGCAAGGTCAGGCCAAGGCCAAGATGGGCAAGTGCGGTGCCGAAAACCGAGCGCGGCAGGCCGGCGAAGCGGCGAAGCATGACGACCGGCGGTACCGAGCCGGCACCGGATTTGACGGCAAGGTCGGTCAGCGCGCCGGCGACCAGCCAGACGGCGAGGCCGACGCCAAGCGCCGCAAAGACAGAGGCGCCATCGACGAACAGGCCGGTGACCAACACCGCGGCGATCGCCAGCGCGAAGGCCGCCATCAGGCGCTGCGAGGCGGCAATGACGTCGCCGCGCTTCCAGGCGAGCAGCGGGCCGAACGGCACGATCGCGAGCAGCGGCAGCATCAGCGGACCGAAGGTCAGGTCGAAGAAGGGGGCGCCGACCGAGATCTTGCCGCCGGTCAGCGCCTCCAGCGCCAGCGGATAGAGCGTGCCGACGAGCACCGTGGCGGTGGCGGTGGTGAGGAAAAGGTTGTTCAGCACCAGCGCGCCTTCGCGCGAGATCGGGTGGAACAGGCCGCCGGCGGTCAACCTAGAAGCGCGCAGCGCAAACAGCGCCAGCGAGCCGCCGATGAACAGCGTCAGGATGCACAGGATGAAGACGCCGCGCGTCGGGTCGGTGGCGAAGGCGTGCACG
Organism: Mesorhizobium sp. GbtcB19; assembly: GCF_019091085.1. Taxonomy (GTDB): domain Bacteria; phylum Pseudomonadota; class Alphaproteobacteria; order Rhizobiales; family Rhizobiaceae; genus Mesorhizobium. The sequence goes on from NZ_JAGXJY010000011.1 coordinate 124,888, forward strand.
GAGGTCAGCACGCCGGAACGCACCAGGAAGGTGCCGAGCAGCGACAGCGAGAAGGTGAGGATGGCGAGCAGCAGCGTCCAGATCTTCAGCGCCGAGCGCTTCTCCATGACGATCGCCGAATGGAGCAGCGCGGTGCCGGCGAGCCACGGCATGAAGGAGGCGTTCTCGACCGGATCCCAGAACCAGAAGCCGCCCCAGCCGAGCTCGTAATAGGCCCAGTAGGAGCCCATGGCGATGCCGCCGGTCAAAAACATCCAGGCGACCAGCGCCCACGGCCGCACCCAGCGCGCCCAGGAAGCGTCGATGCGGCCTTCGATCAGAGCGGCGACCGAGAAGGAGAAGCAGATCGAGAAGCCGACATAGCCGAGATAGAGCATCGGCGGATGGATCGCGAGGCCAAGGTCCTGCAGGATCGGATTGAGGTCGCGACCCTCGATCGGCGCCGGATTGAGGCGGAGGAAGGGGTTGGACGTCGCCAGGATGAACAGGAAGAAGGCGGCGCCGATCATGCCTTGCACGGCCAGCACATTCGCCTTGAGTGATGCCGGCAGATTGTTGCCGAAGACGGCGACCAGCGCGCCGAAGAAGGTCAGGATCAGCACCCAAAGCAGCATCGAGCCTTCGTGGTTCCCCCAGGTGCCGGTGATCTTGTAGATCATCGGCTGCAAGGAGTGTGAGTTCTCCCAGACGCTCGCCACCGAGAAGTCCGAGCCGGCATAGGCGCTCGCCAGCGCGGCAAAGGACAGCGCGGTCAGCGCGAAGCCGGTGACCGTGACCGGACCGCCGACCGCCATCAGCCGCTGATTGCCGGTGCGGGCGCCGACCAGCGGCACCAGCATCTGCACCAGCGACAGCGCGAAGGCGAGCACAAGCGCGAAATGTCCGGTCTCAACCATTATTGGCTCGTGCTTTCCTGCCAGACGCCCTTGGCCTTCAGGCCGTCAGCGACTTCCTTGGGCATGTAGCGCTCGTCATGCTTGGCCAGCACGCTGTCGGCGACGAAGACGCCGTCGGGACCGAAAGCGCCTTCGGTGATGACGCCCTGCTCCTCACGGAACAGATCGGGCAAGATGCCGGTATAGGTGACCTTGACCGACTTCTGCTTGTCGGTGACCGAGAAGGCGACGGTGGCGCCCTGCCCGCGCACGATGGTGCCCTTTTCGACCAGGCCGCCAAGGCGGATGCGCTGTCCAGGCGGCACGCTTGCCGTGGCGAGATCGGCGGGCATGTAGAAATAGGACGCTTTCTGGCCGAGCGCATAGAAAGTGAGGCCGGCGGCGGCGCCGAGGAACGCCAGCCCCGCCAGGATCACCGACAATCGCTTCTGCTTGCGCGTCATTGCCTTACTCCGTCGCCGTCACGCCGAGCGAGGCGGCGAAAGCGGTGAACTTCTTCGCCTGCTCGCTGTCGGCGCCAAAGACGGCGACAGCACGGCCGAGGGCATCGCGCGCCTGGTCGGCCTTGCCGAGCACGACATAGGAACGAATGAGCCGCATCCATCCTTCCTCGTCGCGCGGATTCTGCTTCAACTTGTCATCGAGCCCGGCGACCATGGTCTCGATCATCGCCTGCCGGTCCTGCGGCGACATCTGCTGCGCGGCTTCCACCTGTTGCGCATCCGGGCCGTTGGCCGGCGCGGCTTCGGCGAACGCCGGCTCGCCCGCCTCGGCAAGCGCCTGCTGGACAGCGTTGCGCCAGGGCGAATCCGGCGCAAGCTGGCCGAGCATCTTTTGCCAGGCGGCGACAGCCTCGGCTTTCCGGCCTTCCTGGGCGAGGCCGACCGCCAAATAGAAATTCGCCTTGGCGTTGGCCGGATCGAGCTTCAGGGCCGCCTCGAAAGCGTTTTGGGCGTCGGCCGAAACGATGCCGCCGGCAGCGCTTGCAATCGCCTCACCGAGGCCAGCCTGGCGCACCGCGCTGTCGCCGTCGAGACGGATGGCGTTGCGGTAGGCGGTCACCGCGTCGGGGAAGCGCTGCAGGCGAAGATAGATCGGCGCCAGCACGTCCCAGCCCTTGCCGTCCGACGGATTGGCGGCGAGGTGTGCTTCGGCGCGGGCGACCAACTCGTCGACGGAAGAATCGGCCGGATTCTTGGCCAGACGTTCGGCCAGCGGCTGCGAGGGCAGGTCAGGAGAGCCGAGCATGCCGTAAAGCCCCCAGCTCAGCAGCGGAACGGCGAGCACGGCCACGCTGGCGAGCAATCTGGCGCTGCGCGAAGATGTGGAATTGGTGGCGCCCGACTGCGCAGCCGCGCCGAGACGCAGGATGCGGCGGCCGATCTCGGCGCGCGCCTCTTCGGCTTCCCCTGGCTGGATCAGGCCGCGCGCCATATCGCGGTCGAGCTCGGACAGCTGGTCGCGATAGACTTCGAGATCGTGGTCGCCGGCCGGCGAGGAGCCCTTCACGCCGCCGGTAAGCGGCAACAGCACCGCCAGGCTGGCGCCCAGCGTGAGGATTGCGGCTATGACCCAGAACAGCATGGCTCTTCCAATAAAGGCAGAGCCCTGCCCTGCCAACACAGGCTTGCTGCGACGCTTTGACGGCCGCGCCGCCAGCTGTCAACCGTCAGGTCAGCGGCGTCCAGCTGCCGTCGGCATTGCGGCAGGCGGTGCCGCGCGCGGTGACGCCGGCGCCGCTGGTGTAGACGGTATGGGTGTACTGGCGGCAGTCCTGCGAGCCGACACGGTAAGGCTGGGCAGCGGTCACCTCGCCGTAATGCGAGGAGTTGTCGCTCTTCCACGTCACCTTCTGGCCGCTGGTGTTGTATTCCAGCGCCTTGTACTCGGCCTCCAGGCCCTTGCGCTTTTCGGCATCACTCAGGCCCGAGCCGATCGATCCGCCGATGAGCCCGCCATTCATGGCCGAGACGATGCTGGTCGAGACCTTGCCGCTCGTGGGCGGCGTCGAAACAGGCGTGACCGGAGAGGTTGGTCCGCCCCTGCTCAGCGTCGAGCAGCCGGAAACGGCGAGCAGGGCGGAAATGAGCGCGACGCGGATCTTCATGCCAACAACCGGTTCTCTTGGGCGGGATGAGCTGGGGGCTGCGTCATCAAGGGGATTTTCGTGGCCATAGTGTTGATATTTGTCGGAAATTTGGCCGCTGCCGACCACACGCAAATCGATAAAAAACATTATTGGAGGCTCCGCAATTTCACCACCGCCTTCAAGCCGCCCATGCCGGAACGTTCGAGGGCCAGGATGCCGCCGTACTCGTTGACGAGGTCGGCGACAATGGCAAGCCCAAGCCCGGTTCCTGGCTTCGTCTCATCCAGTCGCTTGCCACGCTTCAACACCTCCCGCGCGCTGTCCTCGGGTATGCCCGGACCGTCATCCTCTATAACGATTTCAAACAGGTTAGCGCTTCCCGAAATAGTGCCGATCGTCACGGCGACGGCGCTTTTTGCCCATTTCATCGCATTGTCGAGCAGATTGCCGAGCAGTTCCTCCAGGTCCTCGCGCTCGCCGGCAAAGACGATTTCGGCCGGCGGCAGCGACAGCGTCAGCCGCGTTTGCGGGTTGAGTTTTTGCAGCACGCGCACCATGCGTTGGACCAGCGGCGAGACCGGCGTGCGGAAGACGACGCTGTCGCGCTGCGCGGCGACGCGGGCGCGCTGCAGATAGTGGTCGACCTGCTTCTGCATCGAGGCGGCCTGGTCGGCGATCAGCTGGCCCTTGGCGCCGCCCAGCGCCCGGCCCTCGTTGATCAGCACGGCAAGCGGCGTCTTCAGCGAATGGGCAAGATTGCCGACCTGGGTGCGCGAGCGTTCGACGATGCGCCGGTTGTTCTCGATCAGCGCATTGGTCTCGTTGGCCAGCGGCTCGATCTCAGCCGGAAAGCTGCCGTCGAGCCGCTGCGCCGTTCCTTCGCGCACCATGGCGAGCGCGTTGCGGACCCTGCGCAGGGGCTGGAGGCCGAGCAGGATGGCGATGGCGTTGATGGCGATCATGCCGGCGCCGAACAGCGACAGATAGGTGAGCAGCCGGCGCTGGAAGCTCGCAATCTCCTGCTCCAGCTCGCTGTGGTTGCCCATGACGCGGAAACGGGCGGCGCGGTTCTTGGCGTCGAGAACGAACTCGCTCTCGAACACCTGGAGTTGCTCGCCCTTGATGCCTTCCGTCGCGTAGCTGCGCTGGAAATTCGAGTTGAACGGCACGTCGGCGACGCTGGGCGACAGGATCGAAGTCGTCATCGAGGAAGAATGAAGTTCACCATGCACGCCTTCGGAGGCAGGCTCCACCGACCAGTACCAGCCGGAATTCGGTTGGGAAAAGCGCAGGTCGCCCAGGTCGGGCGAGCCGGTCAGCGCGCCATTGTCGGATATGCCGACGGAGCCGATCAGGTTGAACAGATGCGCCGACAAGAGGCTGTCGAAGCCGCGCTCGCTGGCCTGGCGGTAAAGCGTGGTGATGAGGGTGAAGATGACGACCAGCGTCAGGATCGCCCAGATGGTCGAAAAGCCGATAACGCGAAAGGTCAGCGAGCGCGGCCACAGCCGCAGCTTCGACAGCCGCGTATTTATGGTTGGCTTCAGCGGTTCCGCCTCACGCCTCCGGCTCGCGCATGCGATAGCCCATGCCACGCACGGTTTCGATCATGTCGATGCCCATCTTCTTGCGAAGCCGGCCGACAAACACCTCGATGGTGTTGGAATCGCGGTCGAAATCCTGGTCGTAGAGATGTTCGACCAGTTCGGTGCGCGACACCACCTCGCCCATATGATGCATCAGATAGGCGAGCAGCCGGAACTCGTGCGAGGTGAGTTTCAGCGGCACGCCGTTGACATCGGCCTTGGACGCCTTGGTGTCGAGGCGGAGCGGTCCGCAGGTGAGTTCCGACGAAGCGTGGCCCGCGGCGCGGCGGATCAACGCCCGCACCCGCGCCAGCACCTCTTCGATGTGGAAAGGCTTCGTGACGTAGTCGTCGGCGCCGGCGTCGATGCCGGCCACCTTGTCGCTCCAGCGGTCGCGCGCGGTCAGGATCAGCACCGGCATCTTGCGGTCGCCGCGGCGCCAGCGTTCGACGACGCTGATGCCGTCCATCTGCGGCAGGCCGATATCGAGGACGACGGCGTCGTATGGCTCGGTGTCGCCGAGGAAATGCCCCTCCTCGCCGTCATAGGCGCGGTCGACGACATAGCCGGCGTCGACCAGCGCATCGGCCAGTTGCCGGTTGAGATCCTTGTCATCCTCGACGACGAGCACGCGCATGGGTTGAAGCCTGTTGCTGGATAGACGTATAGGCCGATTCCGCCGGCCTGGGAAACGAGGGCGTCAGCCTGCCGGCACCACGATTTCCGAGCGGCGTGGACGCTGGCCGTCCTTGCCGGGGACGAGCACGACGATGACGCAGACCGGCTGGCCGCCACGCGTCGCCTGCGACGCCTTGGCCAACGTGCCGCCATTCTGCGCGGCGACCTCCTGGCCGATTGCGTAGCAATCGCCCGCGGCGAGCACGACCGGCTGATCGACCGACGGCTCGACGACCGGCAGGGCGGTCGCCTGCGAGGCAAAGAGGCCGGCTGCGGCAAGCGCCAGCGCCGCTTTGCGGAGAATTGAGCCAAGGTTTTTCATAGTCACGGTTCTAACGCATATGGGCTGAACGTGAAATGAACGGTGAACGCCCGAAACGCCATGCCCGCCATTCCCCCTGCGCGAGTGTCGATGCCAAGGCCTCCCTCAAGCCCGGCTTTCGAATTCATAGCCGGAAAATCATTCGATCCGCCACGCTTTTTGGCTACGGATTCCGCGCCCTGCCCTAGCTAGTGTAGAACGGCCGGCCGACCATAGGAGCATGCGATGGCGCGCGAGGATTTTGCCGATCTTTACCGGGGCTACATCGCCTGCCTGAACGGCCAGGACTGGGACAATCTCGGCCGGTTCGTCGGCGAAGAGGTGCAATATAATGGCGAGACGATCGGGCTTTCGGGCTATCGCCGCATGCTGGAGGGCGATTTCGAGGCCATTCCGGACCTGCGCTTCACCATCGAATTTCTGATCTCGGAGCCGCCACGCCTGGCGGCGCGCCTGCATTTCGACTGCCATCCCAAGGGCGTGCTGTTCGGCCTGCCGGTTCACGGCAAACGGGTTTCTTTCGCCGAGAATGTTTTCTACGAGTTTCGCTACAGCCGCATCCGCGAGGTCTGGTCGGTCATCGACAAAGCCGCCATCCAGGCGCAGCTCTGACTTCCGTCCGGCGATCCTTCAGGCGGCTTCCTGCGTCAGCGCGCGAAAGCGCAGCAGCCCGTGATGGACGGACAGGTCCTCGTCATAGCGTGCCTCGGCGAATTCCAGCGACAGGCGGGTCTGGCCGCGCGAGCCGATGGAAAAGGCCGCGCCGTCCAGCCGCGCCCTGATGCTGTCCATGATGAGGCGCGTCTCGGCCTCGCCTTGAGCTTTCGACCAGATATGGAAGGTGACGAGTTGGTCATTGTCGTTGTCGGCACCGCTTTCCAGATTGAAGGCGCTGGTGCGGCCGCAAGTGACGTTGGGAAATGCCGCCTTGTCACTCGCGCTTTCGAGCAGACCAACGCCGCCCAGCAGCGCCGACAGGGACGCATCGGTCTTCAGCCGCAGGAACAGGGCCTGCATCAAATCGCCTGGCGTCGTCATTTCTCTCCCTTCGCCAACAAGCCTTCGCGGCGCAACGTAACCACCTTCAACTTGCCGCGCCAGATCACGAGGCTTCCGCAACCAGCCGGTCGCAGGCCTGACACCGTCTACATCTGTCGGATAGCGTGCGGCAATCAAAAGACGTCGCAATCCCATTCAGGCGAAATCGGCGGCGGTCAGCACATATATGCTTTTGCGAGTGCGGGCATAGGCCTTGCTGGCGACGTCGTGGATGGAGCCGGAAGCCGTGTCGAAGGCCGCCAGATAGGTTGCTTCGGCGGTCGCCGTTCCTGGCGGTGCGTCGGAAATTGCATCGGCGGCGACAGAGAAGGAGATCTGGAACATGCCGTCATGGCCGACGAAGCGAATTCGTCTGCCAGCCTCGTCATAGCTGCGGCTTCTGTTGGGGAATGTAAGGCTCATGACTTTACCTCCGTTGAAGCGGTCTTCTTCACCGTCCGCGGTGCCCGCTTCCTTTTCGGTGCAGGGTTCAAGGCTTCGGCAACACGGTCGGCCTCTTCCTTGGCCAGCCGCAACTCCCTCAGCCTTGCCGTCTTGATAGCCCTTGCCTTCGTCTCAGACAGATACTCAGCCGTCGCCTTGTTTCGCTCCACGGTTTTCTTCTGCCTTTCCAGGAAGCGGGCTTCAGCTTTTTCCATGATCGTTTGGCTGACTTCGGCCATCGTCGAAATCTCCTTTTTGGGACTAGCGCGGCGAAATGAATTCATCTGTTGAGATAGTTATTCACAACTGAAATTTCAATTTTCCAAATATTTTGATCTGTTCGAGTTTGCGAACCCAATCCGCAAAATAATACTTTTCAATATTTTTCACGGCTCACGAATAATTTTTGGCACTCCTATCTATCGAGTGCCAGCGGGTCTATAAGAGGGGCAGCAGCCACTTATGGCGGCTTGAACTGGAAAAAATCATGCCCGCCAAGGAAATCAAATTCTCCACCGATGCCCGCGACCGCATGTTGCGCGGCGTCGAACTCCTCAACAACGCCGTCAAGGTGACGCTCGGTCCCAAGGGCCGCAACGTGATCATCGACAAGGCCTATGGCGCGCCGCGCGTCACCAAGGACGGTGTCACCGTCGCCAAGGAAATCGAACTCGCCGACAAGTTCGAGAACATGGGCGCGCAAATGGTGCGCGAAGTGGCCTCGAAGACCAACGATCTTGCCGGTGACGGCACCACCACAGCCACAGTGCTGGCCGCTTCGATCCTGCGCGAAGGCGCCAAGCTCGTAGCCGCCGGCATGAACCCGATGGACCTCAAGCGGGGCATCGACCAGGCGGTTGCGGCTGTGGTCAAGGAGATCCAGGCGCGGGCCAAGAAGGTCAAGTCCTCGGCCGAGATCGCGCAGGTCGGCACCATTGCCGCCAATGGCGACGACACCGTCGGCGCCATGATCGCCAAGGCGATGAACAAAGTCGGCAATGACGGCGTCATCACCGTTGAGGAAGCCAAGACAGCCGACACCGAGCTCGACGTTGTCGAGGGCATGCAGTTCGACCGCGGCTATCTCTCGCCCTATTTCGTCACCAACGCCGACAAGATGCGCGCCGAGCTGGAAGAGCCTTACGTCCTCATCCACGAAAAGAAGCTCGGCAATCTGCAAGCACTTTTGCCGATCCTGGAAGCGGTCGTGCAGAGCGGCAGGCCGCTACTGATCATCTCCGAGGACGTCGAGGGCGAGGCGCTGGCGACGCTGGTGGTCAACAAGCTGCGCGGCGGCCTCAAGGTCGCGGCCGTCAAGGCGCCAGGCTTCGGCGACCGCCGCAAGGCGATGCTGGAAGACATTGCCGTGCTCACCGCTGGCCAGATGATTTCGGAGGATCTCGGCATCAAGCTTGAGAACGTCACCATCGAGATGCTCGGCCGTGCCAAGCGCGTGCTGATCGACAAGGACACGACAACGATCGTCGACGGCGCCGGCAGCAAGGCCACCATCCAGGCGCGCATCGCCCAGATCAGGGGACAGATCGAGGAAACCATCTCCGACTACGACAAGGAAAAGCTGCAGGAGCGGCTGGCCAAGCTCGCCGGCGGCGTTGCGGTCATCCGCGTCGGCGGCGCCACCGAGTCGGAAGTCAAGGAAAAGAAGGACCGCATCGACGACGCGCTGAATGCCACGCGCGCCGCCGTCGAAGAAGGCATTGTTCCAGGCGGCGGCGTGGCGTTGCTGCGAGCCAGGTCGGCGCTGAACGGCCTGAACGGCGCCAATGCCGATATGACGGCAGGCATTTCGATCGTGCTCAGGGCGCTCGAGGCGCCGATCCGCCAGATCGCCGAGAATTCCGGCGTAGAGGGCTCGATCGTCGTCGGCAAGCTCTCCGACGGCAAGGACAACAATCAGGGTTTCGACGCGCAGAACGAGATCTATGTCGACATGATCAAGGCCGGCATCGTCGATCCGGCAAAGGTGGTGCGGACGGCACTTCAGGACGCCTGTTCGATCGCCGCCCTGTTGATCACCGCTGAAGCCATGATCACCGACATACCGGCCAAGGATGCAGCGCCTTCTCCCAGCGGCGGTGGCGTGGGCTACTAACCACTGCCGGAAACAGGTTCCGCATGCCGGCGCCGGCAAGCCGGGCGACTGATCCGAACACCAACAAAAAAGGAACTTGTTCCGTGGCCACACAAAGCAGCAAGCCATCTCTTGCGCGTCGATGGGAAGATTACCAGCCGAGCAAATCCGCGCTTTTCTGGGCATGTGCCGTGACCGCCGTCGCTACGATGACCATCGGTTTCAGCTGGGGCGGCTGGGTGACAGGCGGCACGTCGCGCTCGCTGGCGACAACCGCCGGCGATGTAGCACGCGGCGAGCTGGCCTCGGCCATCTGGGTCGATCGTTTCAACGCGGCGCCCGACGCCGCCGCCAAGCGTGTCGAGTTCAAGGCCCTGACCGACAGCTACAAGAAACGGCAGTTCATCGAGACAGGGGGCTGGGCGACCATGCCCGGCAAGACCTCTCCCGACTTAGGTGTCGAGAGCTGTGCGGTAGCCCTCGCCGCCTGAGCTTCTCGACATGTGCGAGCGAACGAACTCGGCCCAACTCTAAGGAGATCGACAAATGATTACGTTCGCACCGAAGCCAAATGCCGCGCCAGCGACCGAAGCAGCCGAGGAAAACCGCTTCGATCGCATCCGCCGTCTTGCCGCGGAAAAGCACCGGAAAGCCGATGCCGGCACCACATGCCAGGACGCGCAAAAGGCCAAGGATAAGCGCCCGATGTGACGGGCGCTTATCCAGTTACGAGACCGGCGCGGCGCCACCCTCCTCGGTGCGCTTTGCTATGAATTCGTCGAGCACGCCGACTGCAGCGGCGGCGGATTGCGGCGGCTGGAAATCGGCGAGAATTCTTTTCCAGATGCCGGTCGCGCGCTCCGTCGCCGTCTTCGAGCCGGCCTCCGTCCAGTTGCCGAAATTCGACCAGTCGGCGACCAGCGGCTCGTAGAAGGCGGTGCGGTAGCGCGCCATGGTGTGGGCGGCCGAGAAGAAGTGACCGCCCGGCTGCACTTCGGCGATGGCCTCGAAGCCGATGGCGTCGGCATCGCCGGGCGTCGTCGCGCAAAGCTCGGCGACCGTCTGCAACGCCTCGATGTCGGTGATCAGCTTTTCGTAGGAGACGCTCAGGCCGCCTTCCAGCCAGCCGGCCGAGTGGATGCAGACAGTGGCGCCGGCAAGCACCGAGCCCCACAGCGCGAACTGCGTCTCGTGCGCGGCCTGAACATCGGAAATGTTGGCCGCGCTGCCGCCGCCGGAGCGCCAGGGCAGGCCGGTGAAGCGGGCGAGTTGCCCTGCCCCCAGCGTCGCCTTGATGTGCTCCGGCGTGCCGAAGGCCGGCGCGCCGGACTTCATGTCGACATTGGACGAGAAGGAGCCGTAGACCACCGGGGAGCCTGCCCGCACGATCTGGGCGAGCGTCAGGCCGGCCAGCGCCTCGGCATGCTGCAGCGTCAGCGCGCCGGCGACCGTGATCGGCGCCATGGCGCCCGCCAGGCAGAAGGGCGTGATGATCGAGACCTGGCCTGCCCGGGCGAAGTCGATGATGCCTTGCGCCATCGGGATGTCGAGCTGGCGCGGCGAGTTGGTGTTGATGACGGTGTAGCAATAGGCGCCCGCCTGGAATTCGTCCTGCGACAGGCCGCGCGCCAGCCGGATCATCTCGAAACTGTCGTCGACCTGCGGCGTGCCGCGCGCGAAGACGAAGGGGAATTTGTCGGAAAGCGTCAGCTGCGCGCGGTTGACGGCGTAGTGGCGAAAGCGGTTGTCGATGTCCTGCGGCTCGATCGAAGGGCAAAGCATATGCAGCACATCGAAATGCTGGATGAGCTTGGTCAGTTCCTCGTAGGCGGCAAGGGAGCCCGGCCGCCGGCCGCGTTCGAGATCGGTGACATTGGGCGCGCCGGCCCCGGCCAGGAAGGTCATGGAGCCGAGTTCGAGCATCAGGTCGCGCTCTCGGGCGCCGGCCAGCGCCTGAATTGATTTCGGCGCCGTGGCAAGCGCGGCGGTGACGATGTCGCGGCCGAGGCGAACCATCTGGCTGTCCTCGTCGACCAGCGCACCCGCCCTGGCGTAGGTGGCGCGGGCCTCAGGCAGCAATACCTTGATGCCGAGTTCCTCCAGCACGCGCAGCGCCGTGTCGTGGATCGCCGCGACCTGGTCGTCGGACAGGACCGGCTGCGGCAGGAACGGGTTCTTCAGCGCGCGGTAGTTCGGATGGCGGCTGGATTCCGAGCCGGCCTCGCCGGTGCGGCCGCGCCGGCGTTCGCGCCTCAGGTCGCGTGCAATGTCTTCAACCATGGCATCTGCTCCTTATTACCGCATCGCCTTGCCGTCCGGGTCGTAGGGCGAAGTCGCAATGACGCGCGCCGGCCGTTCGACCCCGACAATGTGTACGGAAAGCTCGGTCCCCTCCCCGGCGAAATCGTCGTGCAACAACGCCAGGGCGACGCTCCTGCCGAGCGTGTAGCCATAGCCGCCGGAAGTCACGAAGCCGACGCGCCGCCCCTTGGACCAGACTGGCTCGAAGCCGCTGGCATCGGCATCGACAGCATCGACTTCCAGCGTCACGACACGGCGCGAGACACCCGCCTTGCGCTCCTTGAGCGCCGCTTCGCGGCCGATGAAATCGCCCTTGTCGAAGGCGATGAAGCGGTCGAGCCCGGTCTCGCCGGGCGTATAGCCCTGGGTGAATTCGCGCGACCAGATGCCGAAACTCTTTTCCAGCCTGAGCGAATTCAGCGCGTAGTAGCCGATCTCGGCGAGGCCGAGATCCTCGCCGGCGGCGAGCAGGGTTTCGCGCAAGGCCGAATGCAGCGTGGCCGGACAGTTGATCTCGAAGCCGAGCTCGCCGGCGATGGAGAGGCGGGCGACGCGGGCGCGCACCATGCCGACGTCGAATTCGCCGCAGGCCATGAACGGCAAGGTTTTGGCGGAGATGTCCTGATGCGTGGTGCGTTCCAGGATTTTCCTGGCGTTGGGTCCGGTGACGAGAAAGCCGGACACCGTGTCGGAGATGTCGGTGACGGTGACGCCTTCGGCCATATGCGCCTCGAACCAGCGCATATGGAATTCGCGCAGGTAATAGGAGCCCATGATCCAGTATTCGCCGCCGCCCCAGTTGAGCACGGTGAGATCGCCCTTCAGCCTGCCGTCAGACCCAAGCATCGGCGCCAGCTTCGCGCGCCCCGGCTGCGGCAATTTGCAGGCGAGAAGGCGGTCGAGCCAGGCCCCGGCGCCTGGGCCTGACACGGCGTAGCGCGAGAAGGCCGTGGTATCGACGAGGCCGGCGGCGCGGCGGACTTGCAGCACCTCGTCGCCGACGATGTCGAAGGCGTTGGAGCGCTTCAGCGTCGTTTGCTCGCGAAAGCCCATCGGCGCGAAATAGGCCGGGATTTCCAGGCCCCAGGACGCCGTCCACTCGGCACCGGCGGCGCTCATGCCGTCATAGGCGCCGGGCCGTTTCAGCGGCCGGCCGGCCGGCAGCCGCTCGTTGGGGAAGGTCATGACGAAGCGGCGGGCGTAGAACTGGCGTGTGGTTTGCCTGAGATATTCACGGTTGGCGGCAAAGGCGCCGTAGCGGGCGATGTCCATGCCGAAGATGTCGGCCTGCGGCTCGCCATAAATCATCCACTCGGCCAGCGACTTGCCGACGCCGCCGCCCTGGCTGAAACCTGCCATCACGCCGCAGGCGACCCAGTAGTTGTTGAGCCCCCTGACCGGACCGACCAGCGGATTGCCGTCCGGCGTGAAGGTGAAGGCGCCGTTGACCCATTTGCGGATGCCTGCCGTGGCAAGGCAGGGAAAGCGCTGATACGCCTTGGAAAGCTCCGGGCTGATGCGGTCGATGTCCTCCGGGATCAGCTCGATGCCGTAGTCCCAGGGCGCGCCGTCCATGTTCCAGTGTTTCGGGTTCTGCTCGTAGACGCCGAGCAGCACGCCCTTTCGCTCCTGTCTTAGATACGAGAAACCATCGAGGTCGACGGCGAGGCCGAGTTCCTTGTCGAGGGCGGCGACCTCGGGAATGTCCTCGGTGACGAAGTAATGGTGCTCCATCGGGGTCACCGGCAGGTCGACGCCGACCATCAGCCCGACCTGCTTGGCCCACAGGCCGCCGGCATTGACGACATGCTCGGCGACGATCGTGCCCTTCTCGGTGACGACATCCCAGCCGCCGTCGGCGCGCGGCTTCAATTCGACGACGCGGTTGCGCAGGATAATTTCGGCGCCGCGCTTCCTCGCGGCGCCCGCATAGGCCTGTGTCGTGCCATAAGGGTCGAGATGGCCTTCGTTGGAATCGTAGAGGCCGCCCAGCACATCGCTGACGTCGACGATCGGGCATATCCGCTTGATCTCTTCGGGCGTCACCAGGCGGGCCGTCTCGATGCCGACCGACTGGAACACCGCCCAGGCCGATTTCAGCCATTCCCAGCGCTGCGGATCGCTCGCCATGTTGACGCCGCCGGTCATGTGCAGGCCGGCATTCTGGCCGGACTCGGCCTCGATCTCGCGATAGAGTTTTATGGTGTAATCCTGCAGCGCCGCGACATTGGGATCGGCGTTGAGCGCGTGGAAGCCGGCGGCCGCGTGCCAGGTGGAGCCGGCTGTCAGCTCGGCTCGCTCGATGAGCGCAACATCGCTCCAGCCGAAGCGTGTGAGATGGTAAAGCACCGAGGCGCCGACCACGCCTCCTCCGATGACAACCGCGCGATAATGCGACTTCACGAGCCTCTCCCTCTCGTTGGAGCCTCTACGATACATAGTCTGGACATATGTGTCTAGACATATATGTCCAGACCTTGCGCGCGGCCCCTTGCCGTGCCACTTGTTCGGTCATGACCATGACCGCACCCCGGGATGAGCCGGCAGCCGGCAATATCAAGGTGACCCGCGCGGATTGGATCAACCTCGCGCTGCAAACGCTGATTTCCGACGGCATCGAGAGTGTGCGCGTGCTCGCGCTCGGACAGAAGCTCGGCGTGTCGCGCTCGAGCTTCTACTGGTATTTCGAAAGCCGGCAGGATCTGCTCGACCAGTTGCTGAAGCATTGGCATGAGACCAACACCAAGGCGATCGTCGAGCGCGCCCAGCGCCCGGCCGCAACCATCATCATGGGCGTGCTGAACGTGTTCGAATGCTGGGCCGACGAGCGCATGTTCGACCCGAGGCTCGATTTCGCCGTGCGCGAATGGGCACGCCGATCCGACGACGTGCGGCGCATGATCGACCAGGCCGACGACGATCGTCTCACGGCCATCCGCGACATGTACCGACGGCACGGCTATGACGTGGAGGACGCCTTCATCCGCGCCCGCGTTCTCTACTACATGCAGATCGGCTATTACGTGCTCGACCTCAAGGAGCCGGTCGAAGCGCGCGTTAGCCACCTCGCCGCCTATCTGCGCGCCTTCACCGGCCTGGAGCCGAGCGAGGCGGATGTGGCGCATTTCATGCGCTTCATCGCGGCAAGGTGATTGGGAAGCCGCTAGCTCAGCGTCGCTGCTATGCCCCGTAAAAGAAGTCCACCAGCACGGGCACGTGCGGGCCGGGCTTCAGCATGTGGTTCTGGCCAGCCAGCGTCAGGTAGCGGGCGTTCGGGAGGGTATCGGCCAGGGCCTTGTTGCCGTGACGCATCCAGGGCGGACTCCTGCCGCCGTCCGTCACCAATGTCGGCACCGTCATCGAGGCCCACCGGCCGGGGACCAGCGGCTTGCCGCGCTGATCGTCGGCCACGATGGCGCCATCGTAAGGCAGCGTATGCGCCACTGCCTTGAGCTTCGGCCAGATCGGCGTCAGCCGCATCAGGAAGACGAGCGGGCGAGGCATGCCGACCGACTTGAGGAATATGCGCAGCGCGTCGCCGCGACGCCCGGCGGCCACGGCCGTCCGGATGCCGGCCCAGTCGGCCTCGGTGGTCGGGCGGCTGCCATCGACGATCAGCGGCGCCTCATAGAGCGCGAGCTTCCTGACGCCCGGTAGACGTTTGGCGGCCATCAGCGCCAGCATGGCGCCTGACGAGGTGCCCCAGACGAAGGCCTCTCCGCCTGCCGCATCGAGCACAGCCTCGATGTCGTCCACTTCGCGCTCGAGAGCGTAAGGCACGGCATCTCCGCTCTCGCCGCGGCCGCGGCGGTCGTAGCTGAACACCGTGAAATGCGCTGCCAGCGCCGCGGCAAGCGGGCGGCTCGGACCCATGCCGCGGAAACAGAGCGCGCCATCGACGAGAATGAGCGGACGGCCTTTTCCCTGGCGTTCGTAGGCGATCGGCGTGCCGTCGGCCGAAATCGCCGTTTGCGTTCCCGGCACGTCGGCAGAGACAGCGCGGCCCGCCGCCGGCGTGTCACGGTCCCGCGGTGTTTGCACGGACTGCTGCATGGGGCACTCCACAATCGTTTCGATGGATCTTTGGTCAGACTGTCATTCACGCGGCGGTCCGGCTTCGTCTTGCGGCGTGGCGAGCAGGCTGATCTCGCGCTCCAGCCTGTCGAAGCTTTGCATCCAGCCGCCGCGCACACCCAGCGCCAGCAACCGCTCGCGGTCGGCGGCGCTTGCAAACATCACCTCGAAGCGGACGTGGGTTCTTGCACCGTCGGCTTTAAACGTGACCGTGTGGAGGCTTCGTCCCGGCGGGTTGCCGGCCCATTCCCGCAATTCAGGATCCGGTTCGTCGGTGTAGCTGAGCCGCCGGTTCGCGACCAAGTCGACATATTCGCCCTCATTGCGATAGAGCGCGCCGCTGGCGGTGCGCATATCGATGCGCCATCTGCCGCCGACCCGCACATCCAGCGCGCAATAAGGGATGGTGCAGTCCTTGATGCCCCACCATTTCGCGACAGACAGCGGATCGGTCCATAGCCTGAACACGCGCTCGACCGGCGCGGCGAATGTCCGCTCGATCGTGAAGCTGCGTTCGGGCTGGGAGGCAACAGGCTGCGTTGCGCTCATTTTCCCATCCCCTGGTCACGCCTCAGAAGATCCTCCATGCGATCGAACCGTTCTTCCCAGAGCCTGCGGTAGTCGGCGAGCCAGCCGTCAATGTCGCGCAACGGCTTGATCTCTATCCGGCTGAGCCGTTTCTGCGCCGCCCGGCTGCGGGTGACCAGGCCGGCCTGCTCCAGCACACCGACATGCTTGGAAACTGCCCGCACCGTGAGGGCAAAGGGCTGAGCCAACTCGGCGACGGACGCTTCCCCGTCGAGCAGACGGGCCAGGATCGCCCGGCGCGTCGGATCGGCAAGAGCGGCAAAAGTTTGATTGAGGGAAATAGTCATCTGGAACCGTTTAGTTCTGGAACTATCTAGTTCTATAATGGATCGCTCGCTGACGTCAACAGCCGACGTCCGGCATCGTGGGCGCGATATTTCAGAAGACGATGGAACGTGCCTGCGAAGGCGGGCCGCCCGGCCTCAGCGTTCAACAAAGCTTGGGTGTGGCTTCGCTGCCCTTGTGAGCGGTGCTAAAATGGTCGATTAGTCTGGCAGGGAGGGCGCCCCGGAACTGCCATCGGCGGTTTCGGGCGGAAGTGCCGGGGTGGAATTCTGGAATGGACAGTCCCTCTAAACCACGCAAGAGAAGAGGCCGGATCGCTTCGGCGCTGCTCGGTGTCGACGCGTGGCTCGATACCTCGCTCTACGAGATCGGTTTCAAGGCGCGCGAATTCTGGGAGGCGGCGACCATCTTTTCGCGCCGTTTCCGTGTGCATGGCTGGCGCCGCGTCATCATCGAAATGCTGAGCGAAGGCTTCACCATGGGCGCCGGCGGCTTCGTCGTGCTGCTCGCACTCGCCATGCCGGCCTTCGACATCACCACCGGCGACTGGCGCAACCAGGGCGACTTCGCCGTCACCTTCCTCGACCGCTACGGCAACGAGATCGGCCAGCGCGGCATCATCCAGCGCGATTCCGTGCCGGTCGACGAGATGCCCGACATCGTCATCAAGTCGGTGCTGGCGACCGAGGACCGGCGCTTCTTCGAGCATTACGGCATCGACATACTCGGCCTGTCGCGCGCGATCTTCGAAAACGTCCGCGCCAATTCGGTGGTGCAGGGCGGATCGAGCCTCACCCAGCAGCTCGCCAAGAACCTGTTCCTGTCCAACGAGCGCACCTTCGAGCGCAAGATCAAGGAAGCCTTCCTGTCGCTGTGGCTGGAAGCCAATCTCTCCAAGAAGGAGATCCTGCAGCTCTATCTCGACCGCGCCTATATGGGCGGCGGCACGTTCGGCATCGAGGCGGCGGCGGATTTCTATTTCGGCAAGAGCGTCAAGGATCTGAACCTGGCGGAGGCGGCGATGCTGGCCGGCCTGTTCAAGGCGCCGACCAAATACGCCCCGCATATCAACCTGCCCGCTGCCCGCGCGCGCGCCAATGTGGTGCTGTCAAATCTCGTCGACGCCGGCTTCATGACCGAAGGCCAAGTGCTGCAGGCGCGGCTGCACCCGGCCGACGTCGTCGACCGCGGCGAGCAGAAGAGCCCGGATTACTTCCTCGACTGGGCCTTCGACGAGGTCAAGAAGATCGCCAAGCCAGGCCAGCACTCGCTGGTCGCCCATACCACTTTCGATGCCAACATCCAGAAGGCGGCGGAGGAGTCGGTCGAGTTCCACCTTCGCCAGTTCGGCAAGGAATACAACGTCACCGAAGGCGCCGTCGTGGTGATCGAAACCAATGGCGCGGTGCGCGCCATCGTCGGCGGCCGCGACTATGGCGCCAGCCAGTTCAACCGCGCCACGAAGGCGCTGCGCCAGGCCGGCTCGTCGTTCAAGCCCTATGTCTACGCCACGGCGATGGAACATGGTTTCACGCCGAATTCGATCATTTCGGGCGGGCCGATCAGCTGGGGCAACTGGTCGCCGCACAATTACAACGGCGAATCCGCGGGCAAGCTGCCGCTGATCGTGGCGATGGCCAAATCGATCAACACGGTGCCGGTCAGGCTGGCGAAGGATTATCTCGGCATCGCGCCGATCAAGGCCATGGCGGAGTCGTTCGGCGTCGAGTCGCAGCTGGAAGCGCACAAGACCATGGTGCTCGGCACGTCGCTGATGACGGTGATGGACCAGGCGACGGGTTACAGCGTGTTCGCGCAGAACGGCTTTACCGGCAGCCGCCACGGCATAACGCAGCTCGTCACCCGCACCGGCGAAGTCGTCTATGACTGGACCAAGGACGCGCCGCCGCCGCATCGCGTGTTGTCCGAGCAGGCGCTGATATCGATGAACACGATGCTGACCGCCGTGCCGGTGATGGGCACGGCCAGGCGCGCCCAGATCCCCAACATCGTGGTTGCCGGCAAGACCGGCACGACACAGTCCTACCGTGATGCCTGGTTCGTCGGCTTCACCGGCAATTACACGGCCGCCGTCTGGCTCGGCAATGACGACTTCACGCCGACCAACAAAATGACCGGCGGTTCGCTGCCGGCGATGGTCTGGCAGCGGCTGATGGTCTACGCGCACCAGAACATCGACCTGAAGCCGATCCCCGGCATCGATCACCCGTTCGTCGATCCGGAGGTGGCGGCCAAGGCCGAGGAAGCGGCCAAGAAGGAAGCCGACGACGCTGCCGCTCAGGCCGAAGCAGAACGCCCGCCGGTGCTCTCCGCCAAGACCACCCAGATGCTGCGCGACATGACAAAGGTATTCGAGGCGGCGCCTGTGCTAAGCGCCCCGGCCTCGCCGGAGACGCTGTCGGCGCTTTAAGACGGCTCGCGCGTGAAGCCGGCTTGCCACAGCACCCCGCGCCGCGATATCCCGGGCTACCTCCTCTGTTTGCGGCTCTCATGCTCAAGAACGCCATCCTGACGCTGCTTTCGCTTGCCATGGCCATCGGGCTTGGCGGCTACAGCGTCTGGTATGCGCTCAATGCGCAGGACGGCGTCGGCGCGATCCGCATCGGCCGGTGGACCGCCTTCCCCGAAATGGGAACTTTGGCCGCCGATCCCTACTCCAAGGCCCGCGTGGCGCGCGAGGGCGTGCTGGCGCTCGGCCAGGCCGAGGGACTTGCCTTCGTCGCCGAGCGCGACGAGAGCGGCGAGCCCTTGAAGCGGGAATGCACCTATTCGATCGAAGGCGGCTATCCGACCGCCCGCTTCTGGACGCTCTATGCCGCCGACCAGTCGCTTGGCGTGATCGACACCGGCAAGACGCGACAGTCGGCGCTGCAGTCCTACGAGGTGCTGCGCCAGCCCGACAATTCCGTCGTCATCACCGTCGGCAACCGACCTGCCCCCGGCAACTGGCTGCTCACCGGCGGCTCGGGCAAGATGTATTTCGTGCTGACCTTCTACGACACGCCGATCGCCTCGAGCACAGGCCTCTCCGACGTGACACTGCCGCGCATATTGAAGGCGGGCTGCAATGCGTAGGCTGCTGCATGCCCTGATCCTCGGCCTGCTCGGCGCCGGCATCGTGCACATCGTGGTGCTGTTCCTGGTGCCGGAATTCTCCGAGCGCGATGCCTGGTCGCGGCTGGCGATGGCTTCCGACCTCTACAGGATGACGCGGCTGGACGCCGAGGCCGGCGGCGCGCCGGTGGTGAAATCGGTCGATCCGCTCTTCTATGCCGCGGCCTGCCGCTTCGACCTTGCCGACGGGCTGGTGCGGATCAAGGCGCCGGGCGATGTGCCGTTCTGGTCGGCCTCGGTCTATGACCGCAGCGGCCATAACATCTATTCCTTCAACGACCACAACGCCAATGGCGAGAAGCTCGATGCGGTGGTGCTGACGCCGGCGCAGATGATCGATGTGCGGCGCGACCTTCCGGAGGATCTGCAGGGCGCGATCTTCGTCGAGGCGCCGATCGAGGAAGGCATTTTCGTCGTCCGCGCCTTCGTGCCGGACGAGAGCTGGAAGCCGATCGTGTCACGCTTCCTCGAACAGAGCGCCTGCGAATTGCAAGATTATTAGAGCCGGGAACGATCAGGCCCGGCGACTTCGCCGTAGCCTTCCGTCCGGAAATTTACGTCCTATCAGTGATGCGGTGTCGAAGGTGGCGGCGAGCCAGGCTTGTCCGGACTGCCGGGCTGAGCCTCACCGGCCTGCGGACGCAATTCATAACGGACGCCGGGAAAAATGATGACCGCCGCCGCCGTAGTGGTGTCGTGACTTGCTCGATTTACAGGTGCCGCTCGCGGCACAAATGACAGGACCATGCCCATGGTTCGCGCATTCCCTCTCGGTTTGACCGGAGCACAACGCAACGCCTCCAATGTTGATTAAGGGGCTTAGAGGGTTAACGTAGCGCTAACGGATCGCGGCTAATTTGATGTTTGTTTTTCCTGGAGTTGCGAAACCGGCCCGGCCGGATTGCGCGGTTCGGGACTGTGTCGAGTGTCGGGCGTATCCTCCGTGTCATCTTCGGATTTCAGGCAAATCGCTATCCGGACCGAAGCGGGAAAAGCCGAGAGGCTGTTCCGCGCCGCCGTGTCGGCATTCTGCTCGCTGACGCGCCCCTCGCGGCGCGAGATCGCCCAACTCGAGGATCTGACGCTGCCGCTGTTCGACGAGGTCTCGGTCGAGTCGCGCCGCTATGTCGCCGCCGCGCTCTCCGAATGCGAATATGCGCCGACCGCGCTGGTCAGGCGGCTGGCCGAGGAGCCCGTCGAGGTCGCGGCCCCGCTGCTTACCCGTTCCAACGCGCTGAGCGACATCGACCTGATCGCGCTGATCGGCCGGCACGGACTGCCGCATGCGCGCGCCATCGCGCGCCGCAAGGAGCTCAACCCGACGATCGCCGACCTGATCCGCGCGCTCGAAAGACCGGCGCTGGTCAAGACGCGCCCGCCGGAAACGGTCACCAAGCTGGCGCCGAAACCGGAGCCCGCAACCGAAGCGGACGCTGCCAGTTCCGTCCCAGGCGAAGCCGCGGAGAACGCGCGGCGCCGCCTGCGTTCGATGATGCGCCCGGCCGACGACAGCGCCGACGTCAATGCCTTCCTCGGCCAGCCGGCTTATGTGAAGCTGCGCGAGACAGCGCTGACCGGTAATGCGGCCTTCTTCCAGACCGCCCTTGCCGACGCGTTGGAAATCGACTTCGCCACCGCCCGCTCCGTGACGGGGCAGTCAGGCTATGCCGCCTTGCTTGCGGCGCTGCGCGCGCTCGACCTCAGCGAAGACAGGGCCTTCCTGATCGCGGTGGCGGTCTATCCCGGCGAGTTCCCGCATCCGCAGGCGATCCGGCTCTTCCTCGACCGCTACCGGCTGCTGCACCGCGAGGCGGCGCTCGACAAGGTGCGCGCCTGGAAGACCGAGTCCCTTTCGCTGGCGATCCATGGCAATTCGTCCGACGCAGCCGGCGCCGAGCACCAGCCGTCGAACAGCGACCAGGCGAGCTCCAGCCTCAAGGCATCCTGACGCGGTTATTCCGCCTTCACGGAGAGAAGCTCTTCGACCGGAACGGTCCCTGCTTCGATTTCGACCACCCAGATGTCGGGATCGAATTTCTTCTCCCGCTCCAGCCGCGCATCGAAGGCCGAGCCATTGTCGCTGGCATCGAGCTTGGTGAAGAAGCGCTCGTCGGGCTTGGCCGAATCGTAGCTCGTCTGCGGCGCCGGCCCGTAGAGGGCCACCTCCCCCAAACGCCCGCGCGACAGCACGAAGACGGCGCCCGCCTCGGTGGCACCGCGCTTGACCACTGCGGCAAAGCCGCCGGCGCTGAAGACGCGGCGCAGGAGGGCCGAGACCCAGAGATCGGTGGTTACGCGCATGGGAAGGTTCCGGATGTCATGCGCGGTTCCTTACCGCAAGAATGAAGGAACCGAAACGATCGTTGCCGCCGCTCAGTTCGTCAATCCGATCTCGCGCATCTTGACGTAGACGGCCTCGTCCGGCTCGCCGGTCTCGGGCAGGCCGAACAATGCCTGAAATTCCTTGATCGCGGATTTGGTGCGGGCGCCGACCTTGCCGTCGAGCTGCATGTCGTTGTTGCCGAAGGCCTTCAGGCCGGCCTGAATCTTGACGATGCGGGCGTCGGGCGACTGCGTGGCGCCATCGGCCGGGGCCGAAACCGGAATCACCGGCGGTTTGGCAGCCGGGGCAACCGCGCTGTCAGCCGGCCGCGGCATCGGATGCGGAATGGCAGCCGTCGTCTGGCGCGCGCCAAGCTGGTCGAGCAGTGTGTTGTCAATTTCGCCCGATCCCGGCAGCCCGACTTTCAGCTGATAGGCCTGGATGGCCTTGCGCGTCGCCGGGCCGGTCAAACCGTCGACCGTGCCGTCGTAGAAGCTGAGATCCTTCAGAATGCCCTGCACCTGCTCGACGACCGGATCCGGCTTGGGCGCGGGCTGCGCCGGCGCCTGGCGCACGATGTTGATGGTGGTTTCCGGTTCGTTGGACAGGGTGTGGGGGAAGTTCTCGATGCTTCGGGTGGCGAAGAAAGCGCCGGTGTGCGGAAAGGGCTGATACCAGAGCGCGTTGGCCGAGACGTAGAACAGCGTCACCAGGAAGGCGGTCGAGCCGCCGACCAGAACCGGATTGCTTGCGATCATCTGGCCGACGGCAACCGCGCCCTCGGCAAGAACACCGCGCTCGGGCTCGACGACCTTAGGCCGTTTTGCGGAGCGAGCCATTTCTCTCCCCATCTCTATCCCCCTTCGGCTTCACCACCGGCATGGCCAGCACGCCGGAAGGCGCACCGGAATGCCGCTTCGGCCCATTCACCGGCAGGCCGATCGTCACCGTGGTGCCCTCGCCCGGCGCGCTCTCGATCGACATCGTGCCGTCGTGCAGCGCCACCAGGCCCTTGACCAGCGACAGGCCGAGCCCGGTTCCCTCGAAACGGCGCGTGTAGTCGTTCTGGATCTGCATGAACGGCTTGCCGAGATTGGCCATATCCTCCTCGGCGATGCCGATGCCGGTGTCGCTCACCCAGAAATGCAGCCGCGAGCCGACACGCTTGGCGCCGATCACGACGCTGCCGCCATCGGGCGTGAACTTCACGGCGTTCGACGCGAGATTGATCAGGATCTGCTGCACCGCGCGGCGGTCGGCATTGATCTCGCCCGCGTCCGGCGCGATCTGCGTGGCAAGCACGATGCTCTTGGCATCGGCCAGCGGCCGCATCATCGAACGGCACATGTCGACGGCCTCGACGAAGCGGAACGGCTCCAGCTCGGTCGCATAGGCGCCCGCCTCGATGCGCGAAACATCGAGGATCGAGGTGACGACGGACAAAAGATGCTGGCCGGACTCCCTGACCAGGCCGACATATTCCTTCTGGCGCGGATCCTTGAAGCCGCCGAACATCTCATGCAGCAGCATGTCGGAAAAGCCGATGATGGCATTGAGCGGCGTGCGCAGCTCATGGCTGACGACGGCCAGGAAGCGGCCCTTGGACACTTCGGCTGCCGCAGCGGCTTCCTTGGCTTCCACCAGTTCTTCGCGCAGCGCCGCGACAGCGTCGTTCTCGCGCAGGACCAGGGTGAACAGGTCGCGGTCGGCTTCACCGCGCATCAGCTCGAGGCTGAACGGACGGAAATTGTCGGCCGCGGCGGAACCCTCGCGCGGCAGGCGGATGCGCAGCTCCAGCCGGCGCTGCGGCGCATCCTCGCGCATGTCGGCCAAAGCGGTGAGATAGGCGACGCGGTCTGAAAGATGAACACGGTCGAACAGGCCGGTGCCGAGCAGGAGCTCCGGTGCCAGTTTCAGGATGGAACGCGCCTTGGCGGACGCGTCGAGCACTTCGCCCTGGCGCCCGACACGCAGCACGACGGCGTCGATGACGTCCTCGAGACGGTCCGCGACGGGCTCCGCCAGCCGCAAACTGGCGGGATTGGCAAAGGCGGCCGCGCGCGGCAACAGCGTCAGTGCCCAGGCGAGCGGCAGCAGCCAATGCCAGGTGGCGATTTCGCCAAGCGGCAGGACATGGCCGGCAACAGGCTGCAGCACGATGGCGGCAAGCGACGCCAGCGCGCCCGACAACGCGGCGCGCCGCGACCCCGAGACCCACCAGGTTTCGACCGGCAATGCGACGGCGAGCAGCGCGACCGGCGAGGCCAATCCGCCCGCCGCCGCGATGGCGCCGGCAAGGGCAAGCCCGCCCGACACGACCGCCATACGGCCGGCGAGCGCCATATGGCCGGTGGCCGCGACCAGAAGGGCTGCGAACCAGCACAGGCCGAAAGCGGCGAAGATGGCGGCCACGGTGACGGCAGCGCCGAGGCTCGAGGTGACAAGTGTAACCGCGGCACCGGCGGCGAGGAAGGGCGCGGCGAGCATGACGCCGATGAAGCGCCGCTGGCGCAGGCGTTCGGCTTCACCCGTCACGGTCGGATGAACCATGCGTTCGCAGCCGGCGGCGACCGCGCCGGGCAATTGAACGTATCTGGCTGAAATAGAACTCAACGCACGCGTACCCGGTGGTAAAAAACGCCCTGCCTGGCAGGTGACTCAATCAATGACTTGAAACTCGCATCCAGCGTTTAAGGAATGGATAAGGCTGACGGAGCCGGCGACCCGCCCCGAGGCAAATATTGTGATGCCGGCCCCGCAAAGCACGCCGAGTTGCCGCCATGGTAAACGGCGGGTTAGCCGCGAGGCCTGTGCCAAAACGGGCCGGAACCTGACCCGGCTAATCGCATTCAAAGAAAAAATCATTCAATAACAATATGATATATGGTTATCGTAAAGTTAATTCTGTCGATGAGATTCGACACAAGTCGACATAAAAACCAATCCTTTCGAATTTGCCTAAAATTTGAGGAAAATTCGCGGCTTCGCTGCAAGCCGTCTTTTGCGTGAGCGTGTCATCATAGTGCCCATAAAAGAGGTCATGCCGAGGATGCATGATCCGTCACGGATGGATAGACGATCCATCCCGGATGAGAGGCAAGTAAGATGGGCTTTCTGATCAGGATGGCTTTCTGGTTTTCGCTGGTGCTGCTGGCGCTGCCGCTCGGCGTCGGACCGGGCGAAGACGGCCAGCAGAGCGTCGGACCGATCCAGGCGCTGTTTGCGGCGCGCGAGGCGGTCGGCGACATCGCAGGGCTCTGCGAGCGCAAGCCCGACGTCTGCGAAACCGGCAAATCGGCCATGTACACCATCACCGTTCGCGCCAAGGAAACGGCCAAGATCGCCGCGGCCATGATCGACGACCAGCAGTCCGGGCAGCCGGCCGCGCCCGAGACGAAGGTCGCGGATGGCGCCGTCACGACCACCGGCAGCGTCGCCGAGGACATCGTGCTGCCCGCCAAGGTCAACATCCCGGTAATGCTGACCGCGAAGAATTGAGTTCTTTCCAGCCGTTTCACTCGGCTCTTTAGTTCTGGCGCAATTCCGGACGAGGGCGACGTGGCCGAGCCTGACCGCTTCGCACTTTTCCTGGAATTGCTCTGTCTTTGGTTTTTGGCGCAATTCCGGACGGAAAACCGCTTCGCACTTTTCCTGGAATTGCTCTCTTTGATTTTGGCGCAATTCCGGACGGAAAACCGCTTCGCACTTTTCCTGGAATTGCTCTCTCTTTGGTTTTTGGCGCAATTCCGGACGGAAAACCGCTTCGCACTTTTCCTGGAATTGCTCTAACGCCGCGGGCCCGTCCGACCTCTCGACGCCCGCGGCGTCTTTCTTTTTCCGTGACGCGGCAGTGCCGGGTCACTATATGCGGGACAATGACCACCTCGATCCAGACGATCCGCGACGACTTTTCCCTGCTTGATGAGTGGGAGGACCGCTATCGCTATGTGATCGAACTCGGCGAAGGCCTGCCGCCGTTTCCCGAAGCGGCGCGCACCGCCGCCAACAAGGTGCCTGGATGCGTGAGCCAGGTGTGGCTCACCACCGAGCAGCGAGCGGGTGCCGATCCGGTGATCAGCTTCCAGGGCGATTCGGACGCCCATATCGTGCGTGGCCTCGTCGCCATCATGCTGGCTCTGTTCTCAGGTCGGCATGCAAGCGAAATCCAGAACACCGACGCCGAAGCGACCCTGAAGGAGCTCGGCCTCGACGAGCATCTGTCGCCGCAGCGCGCCAACGGCCTGCGCTCGATGGTCAAGCGCATCAAGCGCGACGCTGAAGCGGCGTTGAAGCAGACGGCCTGATCAAGTCGACATTTCAAATACCCAAGACAGCAAAACGGCGCCCCATAGGGCGCCGTCGAACTGCTTGAAGAGCTGCGGCCTCTCAGCGGCCTTTGCGCTTGCGGCCCAGGCCCATCTTCTTGGCGAGCTGCGAACGGGCAGCCGCGTAATTGGGCGCGACCATCGGATAGTTGGCGTCCAGGCCCCACTTCTCCCGGTATTCTTCCGGCGTGAGATTGTAGTGGGTCATCAGGTGACGCTTCAGCGACTTGAACTTCTTTCCGTCCTCAAGGCAGACGATATAGTCGTCATGGACGGAGCGCTTCGGGTTGACGGCCGGCTTCTGCTTCTCGGCCGACGGCTGCTCCGGCGAGCCGCCGACCCGGCCCAACGCGGCATGAACGTCGGCGATAAGGTTCGGCAGTTCCCCAACGGGCACCGGGTTGTTGCTGACATAGGCGGCGACGACATCGGCTGTCAGCTCGATCAGCGCATCACCGTTTTTCGAAGGTGTTTCGACGATTTCCATAGTGCTAAGGCCCCAACGAGAGTTGTTTCTAAAACTGCGCCCTTTTTTCTAGGATCGGGCATCGCGCGAATTTCATGCAGGAAAGCCTGCGATTCGCGTCAGTTATCTTAATGGCGCTGCATCGCAAGTAAGTCAATTCGTCCATTGACTTATATTCGCCGATATTCATCAAATATTGCCGATTCAGCTTCAAAAATTCGTGCACCGTGTAACTTCGCGAGATTTTTCTGGCCAGACCAGCATGCCGTGACGTTACGTCATCGATATGTTAGACATCCGATCGCCATTCGACACGGCGCCCAATGCTTGGCAATGCTTGCGTGCCTGTTGCGCCAGCGCGATGAATCCTGCAGCGCAACGCGGCGCAAGGACACCGCCTCGCCGGCCGAACCGGCAAGGTGGATGACAAGATCCTCAGTAAGGCGCGACGTATTTGCCGTAGACCCAGCCGGTGAGGAAATGGCCATTCTGGGCCGGGTCGTGCCAGACCTCGCACCAGCGATAGCGGATCATCTGACGCTGCTTCCAGTTCGGCTGCCGGGCGATATCGAGCAGGTTCACGCCACCGGTGCAGCGGCCGGTCATCTGCAGCACGGTGCCGTTCGGATAGGCGGCCTGCTTCTGCGACGCGTTGGAAGGATATTTTCGCGCGTTGAGCGTGTCGCCGAACGGCACTCCCGCCACTTGCCACGCGGCAAAGACGGTTGCATGAGACTGGCTGGAAAAAGCCAGAACCGATGCGGCGACAGCAACAGCCATAGCCATAAGTACACAGGATTTCATCTTTCCCCCTTCAACTTAGCTTCTGAAGAGCAACTTGAACCACGCCCCTTGAACCGCCGCCGAGCGGCGTGTTCATTCGTCATTCAAGCAAATTCCGCAGCGAGACGTAATGACCCGAGCTTCCGCCTTGACTTCCGCCTTCCCGGCCGCCAACCCGCCGACGCCCGAGAAACATCCGGTTTCCGACACCCATCACGGCATCACCCGCAGCGACGACTATGCCTGGATGCGGGCCGACAACTGGCAGGCCGTGTTCCGCGACCCTTCCCTGCTCGACGGCCGGATCCGCTCCCATCTCGAGGCTGAGAACGCCTATCAGGCCAAGCTGATGGCCGGCACGGCCGACCTGCGCGGCAAGCTGTTTGCCGAGATGAAAGCGCGCATCAAGGAAGACGACTCGAGCGTGCCGATGAAGGACGGTCCCTACGCCTATGGTTCGTCCTTCCGGCAGGGCGGCGAGCAGCCGCGCTATTTCCGCACGCCGCGCGACGGCGGCGCCGAGACGATCCTGCTCGATGGCGACGCAGAGGCAGAGGGCAAGGCCTATTTCCGGCTGGGCGGCGTCGACCATTCGGCAGACCACAAGAAGCTCATCTGGGCCTTCGACGACAAGGGCTCGGAATTCTTCACGCTGCGGGTGCGCGACCTTGCAAGCGGCAAGGAACTTGCCGACCAGATCCCGGATACGGGCGGCGGCGGGGTGTGGAACGCCGGCGATGACGGCTTCTTCTACACCCGCCTCGACGACAACCATCGCCCGTCGAAAGTGTTCTTCCACGCGCTCGGCGACAAGCCCGAGAACGACCGGCTGATCTATGAGGAGACCGATCCGGGCTTCTTCATGGATGTGAGCGGCACGCGCGCCAACGACTGGATCATGATCGGCATCAACGATCATGAGACATCGGAGTATCGGCTTCTGCCGGCCAACGATCCATCGGCCGGGCCAAAGCTGGTGGCGGTGCGCGAGACCGGGCTGCAATACGATCTGGAAGAAGGCGGCGACGTCTTCTTCATCCTGACCAATGCCGACGGCGCCAAGGACTTCAAGATCATGACCGCGCCGGTCGCCAATCCGGTGCGCGCCTACTGGCAGGAACTGGTGCCGCACGAGCCGGGGCGGCTGATCCTCTCGGTGCTCGGTTTCAGGGACCATATGGTCAGGCTGGAGCGCAAGGAGGGCCTGCCGCGCATCGTCGTGCGTGAGCGCGCCAGCGGCGAGGAGCATTTCATCTCCTTCGACGAGGAAGCTTTCTCGCTCGGTCTCTCCGGCTCCTACGAATACGACACCGAAGTGATGCGCTTCACCTATTCGTCGATGACGACGCCGGCGCAGGTATTCGACTACAATATGCGCAGCCGAGAGCGCACGCTTTTGAAAACGCAGGAGGTGCCGTCCGGCCATGATCCGGACCACTATGTCACGCGCCGTCTGATGGCGCCCGCCGCCGACGGCGAACTGGTGCCGATCTCGCTGCTATACCATCGCGACACGCCGCTCGACGGTTCCGCGCCCTGCCTGCTCTACGGCTACGGCTCCTACGGCATCACGGTGCCTTCGGCCTTCAACACCAACTGCCTGTCGCTGGTCGACCGCGGCCTCGTCTATGCGATAGCGCATGTGCGCGGCGGCAAGGACAAGGGCTATGGCTGGTACGACGACGGCAAGCGCTCGCATAAGATGAACACCTTCACCGATTTCATCGCCTGCGCCCGCCATCTCGTCGCCGAGCGCTACACGCAGCACGACCGCATCGTGGCGCAAGGCGGCTCTGCCGGCGGCATGCTGATGGGCGCTATCGCCAACATGGCGCCCGAGAGCTTCGGCGGCATCGTCGCCGAGGTGCCGTTCGTCGACGTGCTCACCACCATGCTCGACGCCAGCCTGCCGCTGACGCCGCCCGAATGGCCGGAATGGGGCAACCCGATCGCCTCGGCCAACGACTACAACACGATCGCGGCCTATTCGCCCTACGACAATGTCGACGCGCTCGACTACCCACCGATCCTGGCGCTGGCTGGCCTCACCGATCCGCGCGTCACCTATTGGGAGCCGGCGAAATGGGTGGCGCGGCTGCGCGAACGCAAGGCGGGCGGCAACCCGGTCCTGTTCAAGATCAACATGGATTCCGGCCATGCCGGCGCATCGGGCCGCTTCTCGCGGCTGGAGGAGATCGCCTACATTTACGCCTATGCCCTGAAAGTGACCGGCAAGGCCTGATTTTCCGCTCGCAATCCAGAGGACCGCGCGTTACGCAATGCGCGGTCATTTTTTGGCCGCGGCCCTCCGGGCCGCCAGTTCCCATTCACAAGGCTCGTCATGCTGCTCGTCGACACTTATCTCGACAAATCGTCCATCCAGGGTATCGGCGTCTTCGCCAGGCACCGCATCGCGAAGGGTACGCTGGTCTGGAAGCTCGATCCGAGGTTCGACCGACGCATCCCGGTCGACACCTATGAGGCCCAGATCGGTCCGGTGAAATCCTATCTCGACCGCTATTCCTATCCGGACCGGCACGACCCGAGCTTCATCGTCTTCGAAGCGGACGACGCGCGTTACATGAACCACGACGACGACCCGAACTGCGACGTCTCTTCGTCCGAAGAGACTTACGCCCTGCGCGACATCGCACCCGGCGAGGAGCTGACCTGCAACTACAATCACTTCTTCGAAGACGGTTTTGATTTTCTGGGCGACCGCCACCCGTGAGCAGCGGGCAGACTCGCTGTCAGGATTGACAAACTCCGCAGCTTCGGCGCACCTTCGTGGCCGGTAGATACAACCTGCTGCTTGCACCCCCTTGGGTACGGTGAATGTATCGAGCCAATTCAGGCTCCCTTTGCCCGAACGAACGGGTCAGTAACGCAAGCCCCTGTCGCTTTCCGTTCGTTTACGCAGAGGATGATCTCATGCGCGTTTTCCGCGACGCTAAGGCTATGGCGCAAACGCTAAGTGAAGCGCTGGCCGCCAAATCCGTTTCCCTTTCTCACAGCGAAAGCCTGGAGTTGATTGCCAAGATTCTTGGCCTCCGTGACTGGAACATATTGGCCGCAAGGATTCAGGCGAGCCAGCATGCAACTGCACCCGGAGCGGCGCCAGTAGCGGTCCCTTCCAGTCTCACACAGACAGAGATCCCCATTTTTCCCATGCGGGATCTTGTGCTGTTCCCGCAAGCGATCACGCCTATTTTCGTGGCGCGCGACAAAACGCGGCGCGCCGTCGAACATGCCATGGCAGGTGATCGCAGGGTTCTTGTGGTCGCTCAGAAGCATGGTGCCGATGACGATCCCAGCACTCTTCAATCTCTCCATTCGGTGGGCGTTACGGCGAACATAATAAATAGCCAGACACAGATGGACGGGGTTCTCAAAGTCACGGTGTCCGGCCTTCAGCGCACGGCCATCACACGCCTGATCAGTCGCGAATTCCTAGCAGCCGAGATAGAGCCCATTGAAGAACAGCGCGGCAAGTCGGAGGAGGCTGCCTCACTTTCTCGTATGGTGCTTGATGCGTATCAAATCCACGCCAAGATCGACCTTTCCTCGCTTCCGGTGCGCCAGCGAGTCCGCTTCGGTCTTCCTTCAACCGAAAATCCCAGTCTGTTGGCCGATACAGTCGCTCAGCGTCTATCGATAGGTATCGATGAGAAGCAGCAGCTTCTGGAAACCAGTGATGTCGTCGCGCGGCTCGGAAGGGTGCTCGAGTTGATAAATATCGGCCAGCCGGAGCAATAAATCGGCGGTGTTCTCAGCTCGCCGGCTTGCGCGCCGGATAGCCGTTGGGATGCGGCGGCACGGCCTTGAGGTAGGCCGCGATTGCGGCGCGGTCGTCGGCGGTCAGCTGCGCCATGTTCTTTTGCACCTCGACCATGGCGCCGCCGACGGAATCGAAATCGGGCGTGAAGCCGGTTTCGAGGTAGTTGGCGATGTCGGCTTCCGACCAGCTCTTGATGCTCTTCCCGTCGGGCGTGATGTTGGGCACCACGCCCGAGCCTTCGGCCGCCACGGCGCCGGCCAGCCATTCGCCCTTCTTGACGCCGCCGGCGAAATCGCGCGGCGTATGGCATTCGCCGCAATGTCCAGGACCCTCGACCAGATAGCGGCCGGCCAGAACCTTGTCCGGCGCGCCGCCGGGCAGCGCGATCACCGGTTCGGGGCTGAGATAGAGAAGCTTCCACAGGCCGATGCCGCGACGAATGTTAAAGGGGAAGGACAGCTTGTGATCCGGCGCCTTGGCGGCAACCGCCGGCAGCGTCTTCATGAAGGCGTAGAGATCGGCGATGTCGGTCGGCTTCATGCGCGCGTAGGACGCATAAGGGAAGGCCGGATAGAAATGTTCGCCGGAAGGCGAGACGCCTTTCAGCATGGCGTTGGCGAAGTCTTCCTCGCTCCAGGCGCCGATACCGTCCTTGGCGTCCTGCGAGATGTTGGGCGGCACGAAGGTGCCGAACGGCGTCTTCAGCTCGAGGCCACCGGTCAGTTGCAGGCGAGCATCGCCCTGCGATCCCGGCTTGGCGTGGCAGGAGGTGCAGCCCCCGGCATAAAAGATGCGCTTGCCTTTTGCCGCGTCGCCCGGCCCAAGCTGCGCGACGGCCCCGGTGTCAAGCCTGACCGGCGCCGACAGCACCCAGCCGGCGGCGGCCGCGGCGCCGCCAAGCACGATGGCGGCGCCGACCAGCTTCTTCAGCCAGGCCATTTCAGGCGATCAGCCCTTCTTGACCCTGTAGCTCTGATGGCAGGCGCCGCAATCGCCGCCAAGGGTGTTGAGCTGCGCCTTCAGACCATCGACATCACCCGGCGGCGAGGCGACCGCTTCCTTGGTGTTGGCCAGGAACTTGTCCTCGGCGGCCTTGAAGCCGGCCATGTCTTCCCAGATCTTCGGCGCGGCCGTGGTGTCGCCCTGATCGGTGCCGGCCGGGAAAAGCTTCTCGGCATCGAACTTCTCGGCATTGGCCTGCAGGGCCTTCAGCGTCGTCAGCACGGCGGCCGCGTCGAAATCCTCCTCACCCTTGACCACCTTGGACAATTGGCCGGCGAGCTTGCCGCGCTCCTTCATCAGGGCCTGGCGATCCTGAATCGGATCGGCAAAGGCGACCGAGCCGGCAAAGGCGAGCATAGAGATGGCGAGGACAAGCTTTCTCATTCAATTGGCTCCATGGGAAGAGAACTACGGGGACTGAACGTTAACGGGCGTCAAAGCGGGATTATTCCCCTTCGCCGTGACGATTTTGCTGGCTGGCTTGCGTTCTCCTTGCTCGAAAAAGAAAAGCCCCGGCGTGCCGGGGCTTTTCATCAAAAATCGCTCAGCCATTACAGCGCCGCGCGCCTTTCGGCGCGCAAAGGACGCTGTAACGCTTTGATTCTGCGCATGATCCTTTCCGAAAATCGATCTCGATTTTCGGGGTCATGCGCGAGCCTTTTCGTACATTTCCAGGACGTGGTCCCAGTTGATCAGGCTGTCGACGAAGGCTTCGAGATATTTCGGCCGCGCATTGCGGTAGTCGATGTAGTAGGAATGCTCCCAGACGTCGACGCCGAGGATCGGCGAGCCGCCATGCACCAGCGGGTTCTCGCCGTTCGGGGTCTTGGAGATTTCGAGCTTGCCGTTCTTGACCGAAACCCAGGCCCAGCCGGAACCGAACTGAGTGGTGCCGGCGGCAATGAAATCCGCCTTGAACTTGTCATAGCCGCCGAGATCGCTGTCGACGGCCTTCTGCAGCGCGCCCGGCAGCTTGTTGCCGCCGCCGCCCTTCTTCATCCACTTCCAGAAATGGATGTGGTTGTAGTGCTGGGCCGCGTTGTTGAAGAGCCCGGCATTCTTGCCGAAGGACTGCTTGACCACCTCTTCGACCGACAGGTCGCCCATTCCGGCCTCGGCGGCCAGCTTGTTGCCGTTGTCGACATAGGCCTTGTGGTGCTTGTCGTGGTGATACTCCAGCGTCTCCTTCGACATATAGGGCTGAAGCGCCTCGTAGTCGTAAGGCAAAGCGGGCAACTCAAAAGCCATGGATGGTACTCCCTCGAGGAAAAAGTCCGGTGAAACTACCGAACTTAGATAGGTCTGGAATGGGTTGGGGCAACTCCGGAATGAAGCGCCGAGCGACTTTAGAGCAATTCGCGGAAAAGTGTGAAAGGGTTTTCCGTCCGGAATTGCGTCAAACAAGAGAAAGAGAGGTTCGCCGTTCCGTGAAACGCTGAAACTCCAGCCGCTCAAGCGGCGGAAGTCGAATGCGCCCATTCCCAATAGAGCTCGCGCGCCTTCTTGGCCACGGGTCCGGGCTGCAGGTCGCGGTTCTCGATGCGGGTGATCGGCACGATTTTGGAATGGTTGCCGGTCGAGAAGATCTCGTCGGCTTCGAGGAAATCACGGACCGACAGCGTCCTCTCGGTGGTCCTGAAACCATAGTCGCCGAGCAGGTTGATGGTGCGCGAGCGGGTGATGCCGGACAGAAACGTGCCGTTCGGGGCCGGCGTCATCACATGACCGTCCTTGACCAGGAAGATGTTGGAGGTACCGGTCTCGGCGACATTGCCCAGCATATCGAGCACCAGCGCGTTGTCGAAGCCGCGGTTCTTGGCCTCCAGGATGGCGCGGCCATTGTTGGGATAGAGGCATCCGGCCTTGGCGTTGGTCGGCATGGTCTCGATGGTCGGGCGCCGGAACGGCGAGACGCCGATCGAAAAGCCGGATGGTGGGATCATCGGCGATTCGTAAAGGCAGAGGCAGAAGCGCGTCGAGGCCGGATCGGCCGGAACGCCCATATAGCCGCCATGCTCGGCCCAGTACATCGGCCTGATATAGACCGCCGTGTTGCCGTCGAATTTCTTCAGCCCGTCCCAGGTCAACCCGACGATCTCTTCCGCGGTCATGGAAGGTTTCAGACCGAGCGCGATCGCCGAGGCGTTGACGCGGGCGGAGTGAAGCTCGAGGTCGGGCGCGACGCCCTCGAACCAGCGGCCGCCGTCGAAGACGCTGGTGCCGAGCCACATGGCATGGCTGCGCGGGCCCAGTATCGCGACATTGCCCTCGTACCAGTCGCCGTCCACATAGGTCCAAGTCGCGGTTTGCGCCGCTGCCGCCAGTGTCATGTCTGCCGTCCGTATGGATGATTTCAGGCCGGCATAGGACGATGCTTTGACGGCCGGCGTCAACCGACATGGGCAAAAATCGTTGAGGCCAGCGGCACTTAACTGCAATCAGCGCTTGCACGGCGAGGCTGGCCGCCGCAAAACTCTTCCATGCATCACGCGGCTTATGTCTTCGACGCCTATGGCACGTTGTTCGACGTGCACGCCGCCGTGCGCCGCCATGCCGGCGAGATCGGCCCGGACGGCCAGCTGCTGTCGGAAATCTGGCGCGCCAAGCAGCTCGAATATTCCTGGGTGCGGACGCTGATGGGCGCCTACGCCGATTTCTGGCAGCTCACCGAGCAGGCGCTGGACTTCGCGCTGAAGAAGGTGCCCTCGGCCGACCCGGCGCTGAGGGCCAAACTGCTGGAAGCCTATTGGCGGCTCGACTGCTACCCGGAAGTGCCGGCGGTGCTGAAAGCGCTGAAAGGGTCCGGCGCGAAGCTCGCGATCCTCTCCAACGGCTCGCCGGAGATGTTGCAGGCGGCGGTGAAATCCGCTGCCCTCGATCAGATCCTCGACGACGTGTTTTCGGTCGATGCGGTGCGCAAATTCAAGACCGACCCGTCGGTCTACGACATGGTGGTCACCGGCTGGCGGCTCTATCCCGGCGCGGTGTCGTTCCAGTCGTCGAACCGCTGGGACATAGCGGGCGCCACAAGGTTCGGTTTCCGCACGGTGTGGATCAACCGCGCCGACCAGCCGGACGAGTACCGCGACTTTCCGCCGGGGCTGATCCTGCCCTCGCTCGAAGGTCTGCTTACGGGGTAGCTGAAGCAATTCCAGGAAAAGTGTGAGGCGGTTTTCCGTCCGGAATTGCGTCAAAAAAGGAGAAAGGGCGGTTCGGCGTTCCCCCGAAACGGCGAACCGCCCTGAACCGTCCTGTTGCTGCAGCGCAACAGCCGTGGCGCGGTCACAGCTTCGCCTTTTTCTGTCCACCCTCAGGCCAGAATTGGAACCGCCTATCGCCGCCGACTGTTATGGATGCCGTCGGCGATAAGCCTTCGCATTCATGCTTTCTTGCGAATTAAGACCTAGAGCATGATCCCGAAAAGTGGGAACCGGTTTTCGGAGAAGATCATGCTCCAACAAACAGTTAGATCAGAGCAGCGGTTCAACGAAACGCCGCTCTGATCTAAGAAAAGGCAACCATGTCAGACGTTTCCTTCCGCCTCAGCCGCCGTGGCTTCCTCAATTTGACAGCTCTCGGCGCTGCTTCGGCCGCTGTTTCGGCTTGCACAACCACCAGTGATCAGGGTCCGGCACCGGTTCAAACGCCGCCGCCCCAGGCCTATGTCGAGCCGCCGCTCGGCGACTATGAGACGATGTATGGCGCGATGTCCGACAATGGTTTCGACCTGCCGGCCATTCCGGTGAACAAGATCGATCACCGATTCCTGCGCCAGATCGTTCCCGATCCGACTGGGCAGCGCCCCGGTACCATCGTCGTCGATACCACCGGCCACTTCCTCTATCTGGTGCGCGAGGGTGGCCAGGCGATCCGCTACGGCGTCGGCCTCGGCCGCGCCGGCTTCGAATGGTCGGGCGACGCGGTCGTGCAGTGGAAGCAGAAGTGGCCGAAATGGACGCCGCCGGACGAGATGGTCGCGCGCCAGCCGGAACTGACGCAATACAGTGCCAAGAATGGCGGCATGCCGGGCGGCCTGAAGAACCCGCTCGGGGCGCGTGCGCTGTATCTCTTCCAGGGCAACCAGGACACGCTCTACCGCCTGCACGGTTCGCCCGAATGGTGGTCGATCGGCAAGTCGGTGTCGTCGGGTTGCGTGCGCCTGATCAACCAGGACATCATCGACCTCTATGACCGCGTGCCCACCAAAACGCCGGTCATCGTGACAGCCAATATAGGCGCGCCGGAAGAGGACATGCCGGAGCGCAAAGCAATCCCGATCGACAACGGCGTGCCGACGGGCTCGATCCTGCTCGGTCCGGTGAAGAAGCTCACCAACGAGATTTTCTGACCTGCTCAAAAGCGCGATGGGCTTTGAGCCTTTGTTTCTCGTGCATGTCGTTTTCCCAAAACCGCTGCACACTTTTGGGCGACATGCATTGGTCGTCAGCGGTGCTCGGCCAATAGGGCGGCCAGCACCGCAACGCCGCGTCGCAATGCCTCCGTATCAAGCCCGGCGTAACCCAGGATGAACCCGGCCTCGCGCGGCCGAGGGCCGGTCGGTTGGTAGAGCGGCGATACGGGATAGAGACCGATCCCGGCGGAGCGAGCCGCCGCGATGATCGCGTCCTCCTGTTCAGCGGCCGTGCCCTTCATCCAGACAACGAGATGCAGTCCCGTGTCGGCGCCCTCGACGACGGCCTTTGAACCGAAATGATCGGCCAAAGCCTGCAACAGCACCTGCCTTCGCTCGGTATTCCTTCTGCGGATGCTGCGCACGTGGCGCTCGTATGCGCCGCTCGCCAGCAGCTCGGCCAACACGTCCTGTTCCAGCATCGGAGCATGCCGGTCGGTCAGTCGCTTTGCCTCGCTGAACGGCCGCCGTAGGCTGGCGGGGACAACGAGATAGCCGAGCCTCAAGGTGGGCGAGAGCGTCTTGGACATCGTCCCGACATAGATGACGGAGTCCGCGTCGAGCGCCTGCAGAGGCGGAATGGGACTAATGTCATGGCGGTATTCGCCGTCATAATCGTCTTCGACAATATAGGCGCCCGATGCCGTGGCCCACGCAAGCAGCGCACGCCGCCGCGTCGCCGACAGCACACCGCCGAGCGGAAACTGATGCGAGGGCGTCACATAAGCCAGACGGGCCGGCGGCAGCGAATCCGCCCTTAGCCCATCCGCGTCGACGGCAACCGGCACGGCGATACCGCCTGCAGCCACGAAGGCATGGCGGGCCAGCACATAGCCGGGATTCTCGATGATGAACGGGTCGCCGGGATCGAGCAGCAGCCGCGCGCAGAGGTCGAGTCCTTGCTGCGAGCCGTTGACGATGACGATCTGGTCCGGCGTGCAATTGATCCCGCGGGCGCGCCAGAGATAGGCCTGAAGCGCATTGCGCAGTACGAAAGATCCCTGCGGGTCGCCATAGCGCAGTCGCGCGGCACGGTTGAGGATTGCCTTGTTCGAGGCCCGCCGCCAGGCCAGCACGGGGAAGTCAGCGCCGGACAGGTCGCCATAGCGAAAATCCGCAACCTTGGCCGGCCGCTGTTCCGTCGGCGAAGGCAGGGTGAGCAGCCGGCGCGCGAATGCCGAGAGGTTTCGTGGCGAACCAGTCGTGACCGGCACCTCGCCCGACACCCTCTCCAATCCTGGAGCCACGATCGCACGCGCCCCTTGCCGGATGATCAGATAGCCTTCGGCATCGAGCTGGTTATAGGCCGCCGTCACCGTGGTTCGCGACGCACCCCATTCAGCGGCAAAGGCTCGCGACGACGGCAGGCGGTCGCCGGGCTGGTAAGTGCCGTTGTGGATCTGCGCCTTGATCGCCGCGATGATCCGGCGCGCGACGCCTTCCTGCTCCAACTGGACCACAGAAAACCTTCAAAACTGGATGTTCAAAGCAAGCCAGAATTGAGGCATCTTCAGTTGCGACGCAAGGAGTTTTGTCATGTACACGCCCCCCGCCTTCCGCGATGACGACAAGCAGAGCCTCACAGCCACGATCCGCGCTACGCGGCTGGCCACCTTGGTCACCGCCACGGCGGAGGGGCCGTTGGCGACGCCGTTGCCGCTTTTATTCGACGCCAACGAGGGCGAACATGGCGTGATCTACGGCCACGTCGCGAAGGCAAATCCGCAATGGCGCGTGCCGCAACTGGGTGACGGCTTGGCGATCTTCATGGGGCCGGACGCTTACGTGACGCCGGCCTGGTACCAGACCAAGCAGGAGACCGGGAAAGTCGTGCCGACCTGGAACTATGTCGCTGTCCATGCGCATGGACCGATCGAATTCTTCGAGGACGCCGACAGGCTGCTCGAGGTCGTGACCCGCCTGACCAACCTGCATGAAGGCGAGCGCATTGCGCCTTGGTCCGTATCGGATGCGCCGGCGGATTTCATCCAGTCGCAATTGCGAGGCATTGTTGGCCTGCGCATCCCGATCACGAGGCTCGAAGGCAAGCGTAAGATGAGCCAGAACCGCAACGCGGCCGATCGCGCCGGCGTCGTGTCCGGTCTGGCGGCGAGCGAGCGGGCTTCCGATCGTGAGGTCGCGCCGCTCATCCCGTCGTGACAGCCGACACCAGCTGATTGCCAGTGAGCCCATCATGCCGGACCTGACCCAGTTCGCCCTGTATTTCGCCGCGGCCCTCCTGCTCGCCATCACGCCCGGCCCGGGCATTTTCTATGTCGCCGCGCGCACGCTGGCCGGAGGACGCGCGGAAGGCATCGCCTCGAGTTTCGGGACGGGGCTGGGCGGCATGGTGCACGTGCTCGCCGGCAGCCTCGGCGTTTCAGCCATCGTGCTCGCCAGCGCGGAGCTGTTCACGGCGTTGAAGCTGATTGGCGCCGTCTACCTCGTCTGGCTCGGCTTTCGCACCTTTCAAGCCGCTCGCCACGAGGCAAAGACAATGCTGGAAGGCGGCCCGCCGGCGCCTGCGGTCGGCGCGAGCAAAGCATTTCGCGAAGGTGTGCTCGTCGAGGCATTGAACCCGAAGACGGCTGCCTTCTTCCTGGCCTTCATTCCGCAATTCGTGAACCTGGGCGCTGGCCACGTTGCCTTGCAGTTCATGGTCCTCGGCTTCATATCGGTAACGCTCAACACGCTCGCCGACGTCGTGGTCGCCTTTGCGGCCAGCCGAATCCGTGAGGGCGCAACCGGGCGCTCAGGCGTGATCCGCCGCCTGCGCGAGGCCTCCGGCGGCGCAATGATCGCGCTTGGCATAGGCCTGGCCATAGCCAAGCGCCCTGCCCTGTGATTGCCCGGCCACGCACGGTGGGCTGCGGATCTGGCTAGGTCCGCAATGCCTCGCCGATGGCGTCGTCGAGACGATCGACGATCGCGTCGATGGCCACGACATCGCAGATGAAGGGCGGCGCCAGAAGCACGTGGTCGCCAACTGCACCATCGATCGTGCCGCCCATCGGGTAGACGAGAAGGCCGTTTGCCATGGCGGCCTTCTTGATGCGCGCATGCAGCTTCCGCTTCGGATCGAAGGGCTGCTTGGTCGAACGATCCTCGACCAGTTCGACGGCCATGAACAGGCCGCGCCCGCGAATGTCGCCGACATGAGGATGATTGCCGAAGCGCTCGCCGAGCCGGCGCGCCAGATGCGCGCCCATGGCTTTCACATTGTCGAGCAGCCTGTCGCGGGCAATGACCTCCTGGACGGCGAGCGCCGCGGCACAGGCCATCGGATGGCAGATATAGGTGTGGCCGTGCTGGAAGAGGCCTGAGCCGTTGGCGAAGGCGTCGAATATCTTGCGGCTGAGCAGGACAGCGCCGATCGGCTGATAGCCGCCGCCCAGACCCTTGGCGATCGTCATCAGATCGGGGGCGACGCCATCCTGCTCGCAGGCATGCAGCGTTCCGGTGCGGCCCATGCCGCACATCACCTCGTCGAGGATCAGCAGGACGCCGTAACGATCGCAGATCTCGCGGATACGCCGCAAATAGTCCACCACAGGCGGCACCGCGCCCGCCGTCGCGCCGACGACCGTTTCGGCAACGAAGGCCATGACCGTTTCCGGTCCGAGCTCGATGATCTTGTCTTCCAGCGCCTGCGCCGCGCGCGCCGCATAGGCCTCGTCGGTCTCGCCGGCTTCCTGGAAGCGATAGGCGAAGCATGGGTCGATGTGATGCGTTTCGATGAGCAGCGGCCGGAACTGGGCGCGGCGCCATTCGTTTCCGCCGGTCGCGAGCGCGCCGAGCGTGTTGCCGTGATAGCTCTGCCTGCGTGCGATTATGTTGCGGCGTTGCGGCTGGCCGATCTCGACGAAATACTGCCGCGCCATCTTGAGCGCCGCCTCGACCGCCTCCGAGCCGCCGGACACGAAATAGGCGTGGCTGATGCCGGCAGGCGCGTCGGCGACCAGCCGGTCGGCAAGGGCTTCGGCGACCTCGCTGGTGAAGAAGCTGGTATGGGCGTAGGCCAGAGTGTCGGCCTGCCGGTGCATGGCGGCGATGACATCGGGATGGCCGTGGCCGAGGCAGGAAACGGCGGCGCCGCCCGAGGCGTCGATATAGGCGCGCCCATTGCTGTCGAAGAGCTCGATGCCCTTGCCGCCGCTGGCGACCGGCAGCGAAGCGTGGATCTGGCGATGCAGGATATGGGTCATGATTTCCTCCGGCCGCGCGGCGGCAAGATGTGGATGTCGAGTTGGGAGAGTTGGTCCTCGGTGCGGCGGATGGCGGCAAGCGCCTTGTCCCCGCCCTTGCCGGCGATCAGCGCCGCGAGGATTTCGCCGACGACGAAGGCCGGCGCCATGGCATGGAAGAAGGACGGGCTTTCCGTCGGCACCAGCACCGACAGCGCGGCGAGGCCGACAAGCGGTGACACGGCACTGTCGGTCAGCGCG
Organism: Mesorhizobium sp. GbtcB19; assembly: GCF_019091085.1. Lineage (GTDB taxonomy): Bacteria > Pseudomonadota > Alphaproteobacteria > Rhizobiales > Rhizobiaceae > Mesorhizobium. The sequence continues at coordinate 165,949 of NZ_JAGXJY010000011.1, forward strand.
ATCACCGGCACGCCGCCTGCCGCGGCGCGGCGGGCAAGATCGACGGTGAGCCTGGTGTAGGGAGCGACGCTGACCACGAACAGGATGTCTTGCGAGGTCGCGAGGCGAATGGCGTCGGTGCCGGTTCCCGATGCGCCGTCGAGCATCACCGCCTTTTCGCCGAGGAAGGACATGACGTAGGAAAAATGCGCGACGACCGGATGGCTGGAGCGCAGTCCGAGGCAGAATATCCGGCGCGCCGCATGCAGCCGCTCCGCCGCCGCGACTAGCGTGTCGAGCCGCTCCGGCTCGCCAAGTTCGGCGATCTGGCTGGACAGCGATCTTATCATTTCGGCGGCCAACGCCCGGTCGCCAACCTCCTGTTGGTGCGCCAGCTGTGTGCCGGCCTTGCCGGCAAAGCCGAGCTCGCCCTGCCGCATGGCATTGGCGTAAAGCGAGCGAAGCGGCTCGTAGCCATCGAAGCCCAGTCGCTTGGCCAGACGCACCATCGTCCAGGGCTGCAGGCCGGCGCGCCGCGCCTGCTCGCGCATCGACAGCAGCGCCACGTCCTCGGGGTTGTCGAGAAGATAGCGGGCAGCGTCCTGGAGCTGCGAAGGCAAGCTGTCGAAGACCTCGACGATGGCATCGGTGAGCGGCGCGCGGATCATGCCACAACCATAGACGCGAATGCATGGTTGTGCAATATATGTTGCACAAGTTTATCTATTGCAACAAATGGAGCAATCGATGCCGAACCAAAATCGCGTTGCGATCGCCGTGGCGCCAAATGGCGGCCGGCGCACCAAGGCCGACCATCCAGCCTTGCCGATCACTCCGGATGAGTTGGCGGATGTGGCCGCCACCTCGCTCGATGCCGGCGCCGCCATGATCCATGTCCATGTTCGCGACCGCGACGGACGCCACTTGCTCGACGCCGAGGCTTACCGGGCCGCGACAGCGGCGATCAGGGCCAGCGTCGGCGACAGGCTCGTGCTCCAGATCACCAGCGAGGCGCTGGGTCTCTATCGCCCGGAACAGCAGATGCGGGTAGTGCTGGAAGCGCGGCCCGAAGCGGCTTCGCTGGCCTTGCGCGAACTCGTGCCCGACCCAACGCATGAAGCGGCTTTCGCGTCGTTTCTCGAAACGCTGCGGGTGGAAAAAGTCACGCCGCAGATCATCCTCTATACCCCCGAAGAGGCGAGCTATCTCGCGGCGCTCGCTGGTCGCGGCCTGATCCCCTTCGACAATCTGCCGGTTCTCTATGTGCTCGGCCGCTATACGGTCGGCCAGACATCCCGCCCCGCCGACCTGCTGCCGTTCCTAGCGCCTGGCATCGCCGCCGCCAGCCATTGGATGGTCTGCGCCTTCGGTGGCCAGGAGACGGCCTGCGTGACCGCAGCGGCGCTGCTCGGCGGACATGCGCGCGTCGGCTTCGAGAACAATCTTTTCCTGCCCGATGGAGCCCTGGCGTCCGGAAACCAGGACCTCGTCGTGGCCACGAGGCGGGCCGTCGAAGCCTGCGGCCTCGCCGTTGCCGACGCCGACGTGTTGCGAAGCCAGTGGTTGAATGCCTAATGCATCAGCATTTTGCAAATTTGCAGTGCATTTTATATTACAATGCATTTTCAATTTGCCGACATGACTCAACGGTGCTAGGCTTCCCGGGCAATTCCAACAAAAAGGGGAACCCGAAAATGAAGTTCGCACTTGCAAGCCTCACCGCCGCCGCGGCCGTCGCGGCAACGCTCGCCTTCGGTCAGCCGGCCTTCGCCGACGACCTGATCGTGGCGACCGACACCGCCTTCGTTCCGTTCGAATTCAAGGAGGGCGACAAATATGTCGGCTTCGACATCGACCTGTGGGCCGCGATCGCCAAGGATATCGGCGTGACCTACACGCTGCAGCCGATGGACTTCAACGGCATCATCCCGGCGCTGCAGACCAAGCAAGTCGATGTCGGGCTGGCCGGCATCACCATCAAGGACGAGCGCAAGAAGGTCATCGACTTCTCCGACGGCTATTACGACAGCGGCTTCCTTTTGATGGTGCCGGTCGACAGCACGATCAAAGGACCGGACGATCTCGTCGGCAAGACGCTCGCCGTGAAGACCGGCACGTCGGCGACCGACTACGCCAAGGAGCATTTCAAGGGCACGGAGCTGCGCCTGTTCCCGAACAGCGACAACGCCTATCTCGAAGTCGCGACCGGACGCGCCGACGCCGCCATGCACGACACCCCGAACGTGCTCTATTACATCAAGACTAACGGTCAGGGGAAAGTGAAGACGGTCGGCCCGCAGATGATGGCGCAGCAATATGGCATCGCCTTCCCGAAGGGCAGCCCGCTCGTTGCCAAGGTCAATGCTTCCATCGCCAAGCTGAAGGGCGACGGCACTTACGCCGACATCTACAAGAAGTGGTTCGGCACCGAGCCGCCGAAGAGCTGATCACCGGGGTTCCCGTTGGATCTTCTGGCGCGCCGGCATGGCCGGCGCGCCTCCCCTGAAGGATAGCTCTCATGGATTTCGACTGGTCCGTCATCTGGCAGGCCCTGCCCGAACTGTTGAAGGGCGCCCGCCTCACCGTGCTGATCGCGCTCGCCGGTCTCGCTGGCGGCCTTGTCATCGGCTTCGCCGCCGGACTGGCGCGCGCCTATGGCAACATCGTGCTCAACGCCATCGCCATGGTCTATGTCGAGATCATCCGCGGCACCCCGATCATCGTGCAGGTGATGTTCATCTATTTCGCGCTGCCGATCCTGGCGGATGTCCGCATCAACCCGCTGGCCGCCGCGATCATGGCCATCATCATCAATGCCGGCGCCTATATCGCCGAGATCGTGCGCGGCGCCTTCCTTTCGGTGCATCGCGGCTTGCGCGAGGCCGGCCTGGCGCTCGGCCTGCCGTTCTGGAAAGTGCTTGTCTACATCATCGGCCCGCTCGCCTTCCGCCGCATGATCCCGGCGCTCGGCAACCAGTTCATCGTCAGCCTGAAGGATACCTCGCTGTTCATCGTCATCGGCGTCGGCGAACTCACCCGGCAAGGCCAGGAAATCATGGCGGCCAACTTCCGCGCCGTCGAGATCTGGTCGGCAGTGGCGATGTTCTACCTGATCATGACGGGCACGCTTACGCTCATCCTGCGGCTGACCGAAAAGAGGATGCGCATCCTGTGAGCATCGTGGCGTTCAACAAAGTCACCAAGCGCTTCGGCCAGGTCACCATACTCGACCAGGTGGATCTTTCGATCGAGCCCGGCGAGAAGGTCGTGCTGATCGGCCCTTCCGGCTCCGGCAAATCGACGCTGCTGCGCTGCATCAACGCGCTGGAGGAGATCAACGGCGGCGATCTCGTCGTCGACGGCATCAGCGTCAAATCAGGTGGCCGCAAGGTCCGCCTGATCCGCCAGGAAGCCGGCATGGTCTTCCAGCAGTTCAACCTGTTTCCGCAGATGACGGCGCTGGAGAACGTCGCCTTCGGCCCGCGCCGCGTGCGTGGCGAAACGCGGCAGGAAGCACGCAAGCAGGCGCTGGAAATGCTCGCCAAGGTCGGCCTTGCCGAACGCGCGCATCACTATCCGAGCGAGCTTTCAGGCGGCCAGCAGCAGCGCGTCGCCATTGCGCGCGCGCTTGCCGTCAAGCCGAAGCTGATGCTGTTCGACGAACCGACCTCGGCGCTCGACCCCGAACTCAGGCACGAGGTGCTGCGCGTGATGCAGGCGCTGGCCGAGGAAGGCATGACGATGATCGTCGTCACCCATGAGATGGCCTTTGCCCGCAAGGTCGGAACCAGGCTGATCTTCATGGAAGGCGGCAAGATCGCTGTTGACGGCGAGCCGCGGGAGCTGCTTGCAAACCCGCAGAACCCTCGCTTGAAAGAGTTTCTCCAGCATGTTGCATGATGCCGGCCGCCGGCTTTCCTTCATCGATGTCGCGGGTTCGCCCTATGACGTCGGGGCCGCCCTCGGGCGCTTCGGCCGGACGGCGCTCAACGACCATTTCCAGACGTCCGCCGCATGGCGCGAGCTCAACGCGCGCCGCGCCGATCCGCGCATCGGCACGATGGCGACGATCGTGCGGGAGCGGTTTCCGCGCTACTGGGCCGAACTGCAGGGCCTGGCCGCCGGGCTGGAACTGGCTTTCGACGACGTCTTCCTGTGGAACTGCCGCGGCGACATCTGGGCGATGGCGCCGGATGGCTGCACGACGGTGCAATTGCCGGGATCCCCGCATGTCATCGGTCACAACGAGGACGGCGATCCGGATTTCGCCGGCCATTGCGCGCTGGCCCATGTGACGTCCGAAGGCGGTAACGCATTCACCGCCTTCGTCTATCCCGGCTCGCTGCCCGGCCACACGTTCGCGGCGACGTCGACAGGGCTGGTGCAGACGGTCAACAACACCAGGCCGCTGGCCGGCGGCGCCGGGGCGCCGCGCATGGTGCTTGCCCGTGCGGTTCTCGACGCAGCGAACCTCGACGCGGCGCTGGCCCTGCTCGAATCGGTGCCGCGCGCCGGCGCCTTTCACCTCACCCTGGCGCAGGCCGGCGACGAGCGGCTGCTCAGCGTCGAGTTCACCGCGCAGGCCCTGTCGGTCGATCGCGTCGAAGCGGCGCGCGTCCACTCGAACCACCTCATCCATGCCGACACCGGGCGCATGTCACAGATCGTCACCGGCTCGTCCGGCGTGCGCCAGCGACGCGGCGAAGCGCTGTTGGATCAGACGCCTCGGTCCGAGCCGCAACGCCGCGCGCTCGACATCTTGTGGGACGCGGCCGACCCGGAGCTGCCGATCTATCGCACCGACCCGGCCGACAGCGATGTCGAGAACACGCTTGCCAGCGCCGTCTTTCGCGTCGGGGCTGACAAGGTCGAGTGGGCTGTCTACGATGCGGCACACGAAGCAGCGCGCTTCGACATGCGGGATGGGCTGGTCCCTGTCGCGGGGTGAACAGGAACGATGCCAGAGGAAGCCGTTGCGGAGCCGCCGCGCACCATCGAGGATCTGAGGGCGCTGGCCCTCTCGGTCGGCCGCGACGAAGCAGGCTTTTCCCTCGGCTCCAAGGCGCATGATGTGTTCGCCAAGCTGGTCGAGGCGCCCGAACAATCGGCCGTCCGCACCATCTCGGAACTCGCCGATCAGTTCGGCATCAATCCGTCGACGCTGACCAGGCTGGCGAAGCGGCTCGGCTTTGAAGGTTTCAGCGATTTCCAGGCCGTCTTCCGCAAGGCCATCGCCGACGACCAGCAGTATTTCTACAGCCGCCAGGCCGGAAGGCTGATGACGACGCCGTCGGCGGGCGGCGCCGAAGTCGAGGTCTTCGAGCGGCTGGCGCGCGAAACGGCGGCGAATGTCGATGGCTTCCTCGGCCAGTTGGACGACGCCTCGCTGAAGGGCGCGATCGCGCTGCTGGCGGGCGCGCGGCGCGTGCGCGTGCACGGCGTCCGCCAGTTCCATTCGCTGGCAAGCTTCCTCACCTATTGCCTGGGCATGGTGCGCTCGGACGTGGCCCTCCTGGACGCGCCGCGCCTCGGCGTCGCGGAAGCGCTGTCACAGCTTGAGCCGGGCGATGTCGTCATCATAGCCAGCTGCGCCCCCTATACCCGCAGCGTCGCCGAGGTCGGGCGTGTTGCTGCGGCAAACGGCCAGAGCGTGATCGCGATCACCGATTCCCGATCCTCGCCGCTCGTTCCTCCAGCCGAGCATGCCTTCTTCATCCCGCATGCCAGCAGCTTCTATTCGAACAGCATGGGCGCCTATGTCGTGTTTTGCGAAGCGCTGCTCAACCTCGTCGCCCGCGAGCTCGGCGATAAGGCGCTGAACTCGCTGGCCGGGCGCGAGCGGCTGATCGCCGAGATGAACATCGAGATCGGCTGATCACCTCAGCCGCTTGAATCGCGCAGCCGGCGCTCAGGTGCAGACCCACTCGCGGATCTTGCACTCCTTCCCCTCGCCGCCGCATTGCGCCGTGGCCTTGTCCTCCGCGTCCTTGCGGGTCGTGGCCGACGCGACGCCCCAGAACGGAGTGGCCGCGCCGCGGCTCTTGCCGACCGACAAAGCCGCGCAATGCTCATAGGGAAAGCCAGTGCCGTCGTCATCGTCCCAGTGGCGGTGGTTGCGGAACACTTCGACCACTCTGCAACCCTTGCCGTCCGCGTTCTCGCAATATTTGAGCGCGATGTCCTCGGCCTCCTGGCGCTTGTCGGCACCCCAGAAGAAGCCGTGCCGTCCGTCGTCCGGCGAATAGGCGATCGCCCCCCAGATGCCTTTTTCCTCACCCGTCTCAGCCGGCGGCGGCGCCACCAGGTCGGCGGCGTGGGCCGCGATCGTAAGTCCGGCCAGTGCCGCCAGCAGCGGGACTGAGAGGCGAAGGTTGACCAGCATTTTCGTAGCTCCCAATTGCAGCGGTTCAGAATCGATGACCGTGCTCCGTCGCTATCCGCCCATGCGCGCGACCGAGACGACGATGCAGGTGTTTCCGGTCGGAACCAGCAGGGCCTGACCGCCATTGTTGGCCAGGTTGAAAAGCATCGTGTTCGACAGATTGTCCGCCGCAACGCTGCCCTTCGGCAGGGTCTGCGTGACCTGCTGGCAGGTCTTCTGGAAAGGAGCCACGCGCACCAGGCTGCCCTCGCAGGTCTGGCCGACCGGCGAAGCGATGACGACGCCGGCGGCCTGCGTCTTGTAGTCCGGCAGGTCGTAGGTCATTCCGGCCACCGCCTGCACTGCATGGGCGTCCGGCGATGCTTTGTCCCATTGCGTCTGGATCGCATAGGTCGTCCCCGCCGTCAGCGACTGCCCGAGCGCGGCAAAGAGATTGGCGCAGGTGTGGACACCCGCCTGGCTCACATGCGCCTGGAACGGATTCTGGTTCGCCGCCGCATCCGCCGCCGCGGACCCGGCTTCGGCCGGCTTGCCCTGGGCGGGCGCCTGCGTTTGCGCTGAGGCGGTTCCGGCGAATGTCGCGAGCGCGGGAAAGAAACGCAGCGACGATATGACTGCAGCCGCGACCACGACCGCGAAAGCGCCGAGCAGCGCGGCGTTTCGGATGAGCCGCCAGGCCGACGAGCGCACCGGCGGCGGGCCTGCCGGCGGCTCCGGCAGCGGAACAGGCTGAGGGCGCGTCAGGATTCTGTCCTCGATGGATTGCCGGGTCATTCGCAAATCTTTCTATTTGATGGTCGAAAGCGCTGTTTTGAGCCCCTTGAAAGGTGCATCGAGGCTGACGGTCGCGCCCGACGGCAGCGAGTAGGAAACCTGGACGGTGGTCTCCTTGCCGATCTGCTCGCGAAGCACGGGACCGACGGACACATAACCGACGCAAACCGACGTGTCGCAGCCTTGAAGCTGAACGTCGACCGGCTGCTTGCGGCCAGCGAGTTTGAGGGAGAGCTTGCTGCCTGCGCCCATCGCGCTGGGGGTCCGCAATATCATGAAGGGCTTGCCTTTCTCATCGGCCGCGAGCGACCAGCTGAAGACCAGGGCCTGGCTGCGGTCGACGAAGGATTGGCTGATGTTGCAGACCTTCTTCCTGGCCTGCAGGTTCTCGTCGCAGATCAGCGTCCAGTTCTCGAACGGGCGCGTGGTCCGTTGGTAGTCGCCGAGTTTTACGCCCGCAGGCACCGCAACGTCCGAAGGCTTTATCCGATAGGCAGACGGAGCCGCCTCCTGTGCGGCCGCGCGCGGGCCGGACAGGAGCAGGCAAGCCACGCACAGTGCGACAGCAGAGACCGCTTGCCTTGCCATCTATAGACTCAGTTCAGGGTGAAGCTGAGGCCCGCACCGACACCCCAGTGCCCGCCAGCCGTCGTGCCGGAGACGTTTGCCCGGGCTCTTCCATCCTCGCTGGTGTAGCCGGCGCCAAACGCCGCCGCCCCCTCGCCGCGCCAGTAGCCGCCACCGGCCGCGACGCTCAGCTTGCCCGGACGGTCGTCATAGCGCAGCGAGGCGGCTGCAAGGCCGATCGCGGCGGCTTGCCGCGCTTCGCCCTTGGCCTCGTCCATGTCCATGTTGAGCTGGCTGAGCTTGGAGTCGGTATAGGCGTTTGCCTGCTGGAGCGTGGTGGCCGCCACCTGGTTGGTGTAGGTCTTGGAGTTGTCGAACGTCGTCGCCAGCCCGAGGTTGAGCTGCTGGACGTTGACCGCATCGGTGTTGGCGACCCCGGGGCCGACATTGTGGATGACGACAGGCGCGTTCACATCGCCGCCGACGAGCGTCAGCGAGTTGGACTTGGTGCCGTCCGGGTTCTTGTCGTACTGGACAGAGAACTCGGTGAGATTGCCGACGCTTCCCTGCACGGCTTCGACAGCCTGGTTGGTGGCGTAGAGCTGGCTGCCGTTGATGGCGTCGGTCGAGGTGCCGCTGATCCGGCCGGCCGCGACATTGGTGACGGTTCGCTCCTTACCGACGTCGCCGACGCTCACCGTGCTCGTCGGAGCGGTTCCGGCGAAGGTGTAGGCGACGCCGTTGATGGTGGTGCCCGTGGTCGCCACAGCGGCCGCCGTCTTCGAGCCGGCACCGAGAGCGACGCTGCCCGGCTCGTTGGCCGTGGCGCCAGCGCCGAGCGCCATCGACTGGGCACCGTTGGCGGTCGAGTTGGTGCCAAGCGCAATGCTGTCGGCCTGGTTGACGGTCGCCGTCTGGCCGATGGCGATGCCGCCCGGCGCCGTCTGCTGGACGATGGCGCCGTTGCCCATGCCGATGCCGTTGTCGCCGTTGACGGTCGTGCGCGGACCGATCGCCACCGAATCGGTGCCGACCGCGACCGAATCCGAAGCAGTCGAATTGGCATGGAAGTACATGGTTGGCGTCACCGCGAAGGAGCTCAGCGCGCCCTTCAATTGGCGAAGCGTCACCGCGTCCTGATCCTCGGTTCCGTCGGCCACGTTGATGATCTGGCGATAGGACGTGGAGGTACCGACCGAGACGGCGCCGAGCAAAGTCTTGTCCGTGGTGTTGTAGGGGACGAGGCCGGTGCCAGCGAGGATCGATCCCGATGCCGGTGCCACCGCACGATCGGAAACCGAGCCTGAGCCCAGCGCCACGCCGTCGGTGATGGAGACCGTGGTGCCGCGGCCGAGCGCGAGCGAATTGGCGGCGGATGCCGTCGCCTGGTAGCCGAGCGCGGACGAGCCGACCCCTTGCGCGAAGGCGTCAGTGACGGGAAGCGTCGTGTCGTTGGTGCGCACATAGCGGATGCCGTCGCCATTGGCGTCGGTGTAAGCGGTGGAGGTGTCACCGGCGATGTTGGTGATCGCGTTGCCGAGCGTGGTGATGTCGGCCGTGTTGGCGGCGATGTCGGTGGTGTTCTGCGTCACCTGCTGGTTGGTTGCGAAGAGCTGCGAGCCGTTGACCGCATCGGTCGAGGAGCCGCTCAACTGCCCGGCCGCGACGTTCTGGATCTGACGTTCCGCGCCGACCGAGCCAACCGAGAACGCGCCGGCAGGCGTGGTTCCGGCGAAGGTGTAGGCGACACCGCCGATCGTCGTGCCGCCGACCGCCGTCGTGGTGCCGGACACCGAATTCAGGCCGATCGCCACATCGCCGGCATTGTTGGCCACCGCATTCGGGCCGACGGCGACCGAATCCGTCCCGAGAGCCTGGGAATCGGCAAGCGTCGAATTGGCATGAAAATACTTGATGCCGCCGCCGGTGTTTATGTTGTTGATCGTGTTGCCGAGATTGGTGATGTCGGCGGTGTTGGCGGCGATATCGGTCGTGTTCTTTGTCACCTGCTGGTTGGTGGCGAAGAGCTGCGAGCCGTTGACTGCGTCGGTCGACGAGCCGCTCAACTGCCCGGCCGCGACGTTCTGGATCTGGCGCTCGGCGCCGACCGAGCCGACCGAGAACGCACCAGCCGGCGTGGTGCCGGCGAAGGTATAGGCGACACCACCGATCGTCGTGCCGCCAACTGCCGTCGTGGCGCCTGATACGGAATTCAGGCCGATCGCCACGTCGCCGGCGTTGTTGGCCACCGCATTGGGGCCGACGGCGACGGAATCCGTCCCGAGCGCCTGGGAATCCGGCAGCGTCGAATTGGCGTGGAAATATTTGATGCCGCCGCCGGTATTGATGTTGTTGACCGTGTTGCCGATGGCGTCGACCGCCTGGTTCGTCGCGAAGAGCTGAGACCCATTGACCGCGTCGGTCGAGCTTCCGCTGATCCGCCCCGCCGCGAGATTGGTGAGCGTGCGCTCCGCACCGGGCGCGCCGATGCTGACCGTCGAGGTTGGCGCGGTGCCCTGGAAGGCATAGGTCGTGCCGTTGATCACGGCGCTGGCCGTGCCGACCGCCGCCGTGGTCACCGAACCGGAACCCAGCGCCACGTCGCCGGAGCTTGCCGCGGCGGTGGCGCCATTGCCCAGCGCGACATTGCCCGCGAGGCCAGCGGCGCCTGCTGTGGAGCCGTTGCCCAGTGCGACCGAGCCCTGTCCGATCGCCTTGTTGCTGTTGCCGATGGCGACGGCACCGTTGGCCATATTGGCGGCGGTGGCGCTGGCGGTGCCGTCGCTATTGGCGATGTTGTTGGCGCCGCCGGTGAAGGCGCCGGTGCCACTGGCATAGCTCGGATCGCCGATGGCCACCGAGCCGTCACCATAGGCTGTGTTGCCGGCGCCGATGGCGACGGCCTTGCCGCCATCGGCAGTCGCGCCCGTGCCCATGGCGATGGAGTCGGCGGAAAGCGCCGCGGACTGCAGACCGACCGCGATGGCGTTGGTCGCCGTCGCCTGGCTCTCGCGTCCCATCGCAAGAGCGTCGTCCGCAGATGCCGTCACGTCCGTGCCGATGCCGATGGCGTTGTCTCCACTGGCGCTCGTTGCAAAAGTGCTCGAGCCGACATAGACGGCGCCTATCCCGGTCGCCCTCGTGCCTGCGCCGAGAGAAATGGAGTTCAGGGCGCTGCTTTGGGCGCCGCGGCCGAGCGCGGTACTGTTGAGTCCGGTGGCGCGGGCTTCGCGTCCGACGGCGGTGGAATTGTCGGCGCTGGCTACGGTGCCGATGCCGAGAGCGGTGCTGTCGAGTCCACCGGCGTTGGCGCTGACGCCGGCCGCGAGGGAATTGTCTCCTCCCGCAGTTGCTCCGGACCCGAACGAGGAGGCGTTCGCGCCGCTGGCAACGGCGGTGTTGCCAACCGCAGTGCTGGCGGTGCCACTCGCCTTTGAGGTCGTGCCCATGGCGATGGCGTCTTGCGCGCTCGCATTAGCTTGCTTGCCAACCGCCGTGCCGTCCACACCGCTCGCCGTGGCGCCCAATCCCAGCGCGGTTGCGTCTGCGCCCGTCGCCGCGGCATTGTTGCCGAGTGCGGTGGCGGAAACACCGGTGGCCTGGGCTCCCGAGCCCGCCGCGACAGAGCCGACTCCACTCGACACAGCCTGGTTGCCTAGCGCCAACGAGAAATCGGCCGAGGCATTGGTGCTGGAGCCGAGCGCAGTCGAGTTCAGCCCTGCCGCGCTGGCCGATTTGCCTACGGCGACGGCACTGCCCCCGCTAGCAACAGATGACCAGCCTCCGGCGAACGAAAAGGCGCCGCTGGCCAAAGAGCTGGTGCCGACGGCAGTGGAATTCCCTCCTGAAGCGACGGAGAAGGTACCCAAGGCGTTGGCGCCAGCCGCGATGGCTTGGGCCTGAACACCGAGCGCTACAGAATTGACGTTGTTTGAGATCGTGCCTTGGCCCAGCGCCATCGCGCCACCTGTGCCCGTGGCTTTCGCGTTCAGGCCGAGAGCCACGGAATATTGTGCCGACGCAACGGAGGAACGTCCTATCCCGATGGCGTCGGCCTGGGATGCCGTAACATCCGTGCCGATGCCGATGGCGCTCGTGGCAGTGGCACCTGTTCCCACAACGGTTCGTGAGCCAAGATAGATGGAGTTGATCTGGGACGCGATCGTTCCAAAGCCGATCGCTACGGCATTCTGGGCGCCCGCGTTGGCATTGGTGCCCTCGGCTATCGAGTCGGCTCCGTTTTGCACGGCTCCGGATCCAAACGCGATACCGCGCACGCCGTTTGCCGTGCCACCGCCGCCGAAAACTTGTGCTGATGCCGGCGTGGCGATGCCGCCCAATGCGATCGCACCCAGCGCCACCGCCAGTGTCCTGCCGGCGCCCAGCGCGCCAAGCCCTAGCCCCTTGCGGCGCATGCCGAGCACGCGGTGCGCGTTGCGTAGTGCCGCCATCAGGCGGCGGCGGAGCGAGCGACCGCCTTCGGCGCCGGAAACCCAGTTTCCGGCAAATCGGTCGCGCCCGATGGTATGTCCTTGCCTGAAGTTCATTGCGAGAATGCCTCCTTTGGTGCGTCGCGCTCGATGACGACAGGTTCCGCCGACCCTGCCGCCGAAGCGTGTCTGCTCGAAAATGGAATGACGACGTCGGCGCCGCGCGCGAGCAGCGCATGGCCCTGTTTTTCACCGATCGCCTCGACGCGATCGAGGGTGTTCTCAAGCCAGGAATCGCCCTCTTCGGGAACGGCGCGGAGCGCCGCCGCAACGCGCTCCCTGGGAATCAACCGCTCCAGATAGGACTGCACGGCCGCCAGATGGACGGCCGGCTCATCGCCGGCGTGGACCACTGCCGTGAGGCCGTAGAGATAGTGGGCGAGCAGGGCATCCTGCTTGGCCACAGGCACGCCATTTCCATAGCGCTTTTCGAGCGTCCTCGAGGCCGACTCCAGCCAATAACCGATCTCCTCGGAAAGGCTTCGGCGAATCGCCGTGTCGTCGCTCATGTCCCCTCACAGCCAAATCAGAATCCGAGACAGCCGGAATTGCTTCAAGAGGTCATGTTTTTGAACTGAGGTATTCCAATAAATTGCTGTTCTATCCAAAAATATCCATTGAGAAATCGGGAGTTAACAATGAGTTACTCAAGCAATAGACTTAATTAGCAGGCATTAAACTTGCATATTCCTAATTTAGAATGGTCTTATTTTTCGGACTGCGCGCGCCGTTGCCCGATGCGCACCTGCTGAGGCGTCGCATGGCGATATTTCCTCATCATAGTGGTGAAGTGGCTCTGGCTTGAAAACCCGGTCAAATCAGCAATGTCCGTTATCGACATGCGGCTGTCGGCAAGCAGCTTTTCGGCGAGGTCGAGGCGAAGAACCAGAACATATTGATGCGGCGACACGCCGAACGTCTTCGAAAAAGCACGGGCGAAATGGTAAGGGGACAAGTCGCACACGGCCGCCATCTCCGCCAGCGACAGCTTGCGCGAGAAATTCTCTTTCAGGAATTGCTGGATCTGGTGGGTATGCCTTGCCGACAATCCGCCTTTCGCGTTCAGCAAGGGAGCCCTGTCGGAAGCGATCTCCGACAACAGGGCTGGTAGATCATCGTCGCGCCGCAACACGGCCTCCTGATGCTCAGCCCCCGCCCGTCTTGGCCCAACCTCAACACGTGTTTTCGGTTCCCCAGGCAAAACAAATCGTGATCAAGCGCATGGTTGGTGAACGCCATCGGATTCCGACCCAACGGCAGCCTCGCAAGAGCCATGATTTGAGGCGTCCGGTATTTCACGAAATTGCGGTTCGGCGAGGAAAAACTTCACTCACGAAAACTTTAGATACCAATGATGCTATCTGCTTGTTCTCAGGTAAGATTTTTTCGTCCTGAGGTAACAAAGGCAGCCTCCGAGGCGTCAGCGCGCGCCATGCAAATTCGCCTAGAGCGGCGAGCGTCAGATCCAATCGGCCCAAATGCCAGTGACGGGGACCATGCCGGCGGTGGGACGGTCGCCTTGTTTGATCTGGTGGGCTAAGCAAGCGGACAGTCGCCGCCTGGCACTAGCGCCCACGCGCCAGACTGCCCAGTATGCCGCGCACGATGGCGCGGCCGACGGACGAGCCGACCGAGCGCACCACCGACTTGATCGCCGCTTCGGCGACCGTCTGGCGGTTGGAAGACCGCCGGTTGCCGGTTCCCAGAACATCGTCGAAGCCCGGAATGGTCCAGCGCGAGCCGCCGCTGTTTTGCTGTTGTGCCTGCGCCTCGGCGTCCTGCGCTTCCTTCGCCTTCTTCTGCAGGATCTCGAAGGCCGATTCGCGATCGACGACCTGGTCGTACTGGCCGGCGACCGGGCTCTGGGCGATGATCTTGCGGCGCTCGTCCGGCGTGATCGGGCCAAGCCGCGAGGATGGCGGGCGGATCAGCGTGCGCTGAACCATGGCCGGCACGCCCTTGTCCTCCAGCATCGAGACCAGCGCCTCGCCGGTGGCGAGCTGGGTGATCGCCGTGGCGCAGTCGAAATCGGGATTGGGCCGGAACGTGTCGGCGGCCGTGCGCACCGCCTGCTGTTCGCGCGGCGTGTAGGCGCGCAGCGCGTGCTGGACGCGGTTGCCGAGTTGAGCGAGCACCTTTTCCGGAATATCGAGCGGATTCTGGGTGACGAAATAGACGCCGACGCCCTTGGAGCGGATCAGTCGCACCACCTGCTCGACACGGTCGATCAACACCTTCGGCGCGTCCTCGAACAAAAGATGCGCCTCGTCGAAGAAGAAGACCAGCTTCGGCTTGTCGAGGTCGCCGACCTCGGGCAGTTCCTCGAACAATTCCGACATCAGCCAAAGCAGGAAGGTGGCGTAGAGCCTGGGGTTCATCATCAGCTTGTCGGCCGCCAGAACGCTGATCGCGCCGCGGCCGTCGCGGGTGGTGCGCATGATGTCGGCTATGCGCAGCGCCGGCTCGCCGAAGAAGTTCGCTGCGCCCTGCTGCTCCAGCACCAGGAGCGTGCGCTGGATGGCGCCGACGGAAGGCTTGGTGACGTTGCCGTAGCGCGCGCTGAGCTCGTCGGCGCGCTCGGCGATGTTGGCGAGCAGCGCCTGCAGGTCCTTCAGATCAAGCAGCAGCAGGCCTTCCTCGTCGGCGATGCGGAAGGCGATATTCATGACGCCTTCCTGCGCCTCCGTGAGGTTCATCAGCCGCGACAGGAGCAGCGGCCCCATTTCGGAAATGGTGGCGCGGATCGGATGGCCCTGCTCGCCGAACAGATCCCAGAAGATGACCGGGAATTCCTGGAACTGGTAGGGATCGAGCTTCACCTGCTCGGCACGCTTGACCAGGAAATCCTTGGCCTCGCCCATCATGGATATGCCGGAAAGGTCGCCCTTGATATCGGCGCAGAACACCGGCACGCCGGCATTCGAAAAGCCCTCGGCCAGGATCTGCAGGCTGACCGTCTTGCCGGTGCCGGTGGCGCCGGTGACAAGGCCGTGGCGGTTGCCGTAGCGCAGCAAAAGCTCTTCCGCGCGTTGGTAGGAATCGTCGGGCTTGCGGCTGGCGCCGATGAAGATGCTGGTCTCGTCAACCATGTCCGGTCTCCGCAATCTGTTCCGCTCAAGGGCCTCACCCGAGGTATAGTAACGCAAGCGGCAGGCGGCAATGGCCAGTATCGCGTTTGGGACCGGCTTCGAATTTGGTCTTTGGCGCTTGCGGATTTTGCCCATGTTTGGCAATCGGTTAGCTGGCCACGATTTAACCCGGCCGGATGACGCATTGTGATATCCGGTTGCTGACCTTAGATTGGCTGGACCGGCTGATGCGGCCGAGAAGCGAGGAGAGCGATGGGCGCCGGCGCCTTGACCAGGGATGTCGACCTTCCGAACCCGGACGCCAAGCGTTGGCAGGCGCTGGCGGAGAAGGCGCTTGCCGGCGGTTCCTTCGAGGAAAAGCTTGTTTCCCGCACCGATGACGGTATCCGCATCGAGCCACTCAGCCAGCGCTCGACGGCCGCCGAGCCATGGCCGCGCACCAATCCGACAATGCCCTGGATCGTCAGCCAGCGTGTCGACGACCCGGACATCGCGCGGGCCAGCGCGCAAGCCCTGGAAGACATCGCCCAAGGCGCGACCGGCCTGTCGCTGGTGTTCGAAGGCGCGCCGAACGCCTTCGGCTACGGCCTGCCGCGCACCGCGGAAGCGCTTGAGGCGGTGCTCGACGGCGTGCCACTCAACCGTGTGCAGGTGCGCATCGACGCGCATCCGTGGAGCCGCGCCGTGGCCGACTGGCTGCTCGCCTTCTTGAGCAAACGCCGCTCCGACCCGACCAAGCTCAACCTCTCCTTCGGCATCGACCCGGCGGCGATCTTCGCCGGCACAGGGCGACTGCGCACCTCGATCGAGGCGCTGCAGGAATCGATGCCGCAATCGCTGGCGCATTTCTTCTCGATGGGCGTGCCCGGCGTGCTGCTCGAGGCCGACGGCCGCGTCTTCCACAATGCCGGCGCCACCGAGGCGCAGGAGCTCGGCACGATGATGGCCTCGGTCGTGTCCTATCTCAGGATGTTCGAGAAGGCGCGCCAGCCGCTCGTCTATGCAGCACCCCATATCGGCTTCGCGCTCAGCGTCGACCAGGACCAGTTCCTGTCGATGGCCAAGGTGCGGGCCTTGCGCAAGCTGTGGGCGCGCGTCCAGGAGGCCTGCTCGATCCCGGCCTCGACCGCCAGCATCCATGCCGAGACCTCCTATCGCATGATGACGATGGCCGATCCGGAGACCAACATATTGCGCACGGCGATCGCGGCCTTCGCGGCAGCGACCGGCGGCGCCGATTCGATCTCGATCCTGCCGCACACGATCGCGCATGGGCTGCCGGCCGGCTTTGCCCGCCGCGTGGCGCGCAACGCGCAGCTGATCATGGCCGAGGAGAGCCATGTCGGCCATGTCGCCGATCCCGCCAGCGGCTCGGGCGCCGTCGAAGCGCTGACCAACGATCTCTGCGCTTCAGCCTGGGAGGAATTCCAGCGCATCGAGGCCGAGGGCGGCGTGCTCGCCAGCCTGCAGCAGGGCTATATCCAGAACCGCGTCCAGACGGCCGCCGCCAAACGCAACGCCGCCTATCGGTCTGGCGAACGCGGCATTGTCGGCACGACGCTTTTCCGCGCGCCGAATGAACGGCCGGTCGAGACGTTGCCGGCGGAACGGCGGCCGGCGCTGACCGAAGGCGTGGCGACCTGCGAGCCGCTTTTTCCGCTGCGCATCGACCAGTCGATCGGAGCCGGATCATGATCCCGGATTTCAGCAAGGTCGGCTGGTCGGCGCCGCGTCGCGCGCCGGTCGAGCTCAAGGGCCAGCGGATGACGCCGGAAGGCATCGCCGTAAAGCATCTCTATACGCAAGGCGACCTCAAGGGGCTCGCCAATCTCGACACCTATCCGGGCCTGCCGCCTTTCGTGCGCGGCCCCTACCCCACCATGTATGTCCAGCAGCCCTGGACGATCCGGCAATATGCCGGCTTCTCCACGGCCGAGGAATCCAACGCCTTCTACCGGCGCAACCTCGCCGCCGGCCAGAAAGGCCTGTCCGTCGCTTTCGACCTCGCCACGCATCGCGGCTATGACAGCGACCATCCGCGCGTCGCCGGCGATGTCGGCATGGCCGGCGTGGCGATCGATTCCATCCTCGACATGCGGCAGCTGTTCGACGGCATTCCGCTGAACGAGATGACGGTGTCGATGACGATGAACGGCGCGGTGCTGCCGATCATGGCTCTGTACATCGTGGCGGCCGAGGAACAGGGCGTCGCGCAGAAGGATTTGGCCGGGACCATTCAGAACGACATCCTGAAGGAGTTCATGGTCCGCAACACCTACATTTATCCGCCGAAACCTTCGATGCGGATCGTGTCGGACATCTTCGCCTACACCTCCAAGCATATGCCGAAGTTCAACTCGATTTCGATCTCCGGCTACCACATGCAAGAGGCCGGCGCGACGGCCGACCTCGAGCTTGCCTACACCATTGCCGACGGCATCGAATATGCGCGCGCCGGCGTTGCCGGGGGCCTCGACATCGACCGCTTCGCGCCGCGGCTTTCGTTCTTCTGGGCGATCGGCATGAACTTCTTCATGGAGGTCGCCAAGCTCAGGGCGGCACGGTTGCTGTGGTCGAGCCTGATGCAGAAGAATTTTGCGCCGAAGGACGAGCGCTCGCTGTCGCTGCGCACCCATTGCCAGACCTCGGGCTGGTCGCTGACGGCGCAGGATCCCTACAACAACATCACCCGCACGATGATCGAGGCGATGGCAGCGACGCAAGGGCATACGCAGTCGCTGCACACCAATTCCTTCGACGAGGCGATGGCGCTGCCGACCGACCATTCGGCGCGGATCGCCCGCAACACCCAGCTCATCCTGCAGAAGGAATCCGGCACCACGCGCATGATCGATCCGTGGGGCGGCTCGGCCTATGTCGAGCGGCTGACGCACGACCTGGCGGCACGCGCGCTCGCCCATATCGAGGAGGTGGAAAGCCTCGGCGGCATGGCGGCGGCGATCGAGAAAGGCATTCCGAAGCTGCGCATCGAGGAAGCGGCGGCGCGCACCCAGGCGCGCATCGATTCCGGCGAACAAATTCTGGTCGGCGTCAACGCGCATCGGCCGCAGACCGACATCGAAGTCGATGTGCTGAAGATCGACAATGCCGAGGTCAAGGCCAGGCAATTGGCGAAGCTGCAGCGGCTCAAAGGCACGCGGGATGTGGCGGCGCTGGAGGACGCGCTGACGGCGCTGACCCGTGCCGCCGAGGGCGACGAGAACCTGCTCGAATTCGCGATCCGCGCCGCCCGCGCCAACGCCACGGTCGGCGAGATTTCGCTGGCGCTGGAAAAGGTGTTCGGCCGCCATACGGCGGCGGTGCAGACGATCTCCGGCGTCTATCGCGACGCGCTTGGCGACAACCCGGCGCTCGACCGGCTGCAGGAAAAAATCGAGGCGTTCGAGAAGAAATCCGGCAGCAAGCCACGCATCCTGGTCGCCAAGATGGGCCAGGACGGCCACGACCGCGGCCAGAAGGTGATCGCCAGCGCCTTTGCCGACCTCGGCTTCGACGTCACCGTCGGGCCGATGTTCCAGACGCCGGACGAGATCGCCAAGCTGGCGGTCCAGCACGACGTCGACATCATCGGCGCCTCCTCTTTAGCCGCCGGGCACCTGACGCTGATCCCAGAGCTCAAGGAATCGCTTAAGAAGCTCGGCCGTGGCGACATGCTGATCGTCGCCGGCGGCGTCATCCCGCCACAGGACTATGATGCGGTGCTGCAGGCGGGCGCGGCGGAGATTTTCCCGCCGGGGACGGTGATACCGGACGCGGCGAACCGGCTGATGGATCGGCTGCTGGCCGATCAGTGACAGCTTGTTGAATTAGCCGACAGGTTGCTCTATTGCAGAAGACACAACCAGGACGCGATTATGGTCAAGACGACCATTCACAGGCTTGAGGACGGATCGGGAGCCCTGCTGCTGCCACGAGAGATGCTTGGCAGCTTGAACCTTCAGGTTGGCGATGAGTTCCAGATCATCGAAACCGACGACGGCGTCATTCTAAGGCCAATCCGCCACGACAACTACAAACGGCAAATCAACGCCGCCCACGATGTCATGGACAAATATGAAGCAGCGCTGCAGAAGCTGGCAAAGTAAGCTTAGTTGCTAGCTCTCGGCCTTGTCCGAGAGCTTGACGATTTCCCATTGCTTGCCGTTCACGGCAGCCACATCGCCGACCTTCTTGCCGAACAGCGCCACGGCCATCGGCGAGACGTGGGAAATGCTGCCCTTCGACGGATCGGCCTCGTCCTCGCCGACGATGCGCCAATGCACCTTCTTGCCGTCGTCGTTTTCCAGCGTGACGCCCATGCCGAAGCGGACCACGTCGCTGCCGGGTTCGGGCACGGAAAGCTCGGCATTCTCGCGCCGCGCGGTCCAGTAGCGCAGGTCGCGCGAAACCACCGCGATGCGCTCGCGGTCGCCCTTCCGTTCGGCCTTGGCCAGGATGTCGCGCAGGTCGGCGAGGTTGTCCTCGATCATCGCCAGGCCGCGCTCCGTCACCAGATTGCGGTGGGTGCTGACGGGACGTTCGCCGACGCCGGCAATGGCGTTTTCGCTGTCTTCTTCGCGGGTAAAAGCTCTGCTCATACAGTGAACTTAGGCTTGGCAAGGCAACTGCACAAGCGGTTTGCCTATGAGCCCACTCTGGCACGATTCCTGCGATGGACAGGGCGAAACGCCAGGACCTGTGCCGATGTTGAACAGACGAACGCTGCTTGCCCGGACCGCCGGCTTCGCCGTCGCCGGCCTCTACGCCGGCAGGGCAGCGGCGAAATCGCTGCCGGGTATCGAGATGGCCGCGATGCGCGGCTCGATCAATGCCACAGAGATCGGCGTGCAGCCGGGCGCGGTCGATGACCAGAGCAAGGTCTTCGCCGAGATGCTGGCCGAGGCCAGCGACCGCGACCAGCCGGTATTCCTGCCGCCCGGCACCTATCTCGTCTCGAATCTCAAGCTGCCTGCCCGCGTGCGCCTGTCGGGCGTGCCCGGCGCGACGCGCATCGTCTATGGCGGCAACGGCCATCTGATGATGGCCGAACAGGCCGAGCATATCGAGCTCAGCGGGCTGGTGCTGGACGGTGCCAACCGCTGGCTGGCCGACTACACGCAAGGGCTGCTCGACCTGCGCCGCGTCGCCCATCTCGTCATCGACAATTGCCAGGTGACCGGCAGCGGCAAGAACGGGCTGGCGCTCGAGCATGCCGTCGGTCGCGTCGGCCGCTCCGATATTTCGGGCGCGGCGGATGCAGGCATCTATTCGGTCGAGGCCGGCGGGCTGGAGATTTCCGGCAATACGGTTTCGGACTGCGCCAATGGCGGCATCCTCGTTCATCGCTGGCAGGCAGCGGAGGACGGCACCATCGTCAGCGGCAACCGGGTCCAGCGCATCGGCGCGCGGAGCGGCGGCACCGGCCAGAACGGCAACGGCATCAACGCCTTCCGCGCCGGCAACGTCATCATCTCGGGTAATGTCGTCTCCGACTGCGCCTTCACCGCGATCCGCGCCAACAGCGCCAGCAATTTGCAGATCACCGGCAACACCTGCTCGCGCTCGGGCGAGACCGGGATCTATTCGGAATTCTCGTTCGAAGGCGCGATCTTGAGCAACAATCTGGTCGACGGCGCCGCCAACGGCATCTCGATCGTCAATTTCAACGAGGGCGGCCGCATGGCGGTGTGCTCGAACAACATCGTGCGCAATCTTACGACAGTTGGTCCCTACGCGGCCGACCCGCCCGGCTTCGGCGTCGGCATCAGCGCCGAGGCCGACACCACGGTCTCAGGCAACGTCGTCGAGAACGCGCCGCTCTACGGCATGCAGCTCGGCTGGGGGCCGTATCTGCGCAATGTCGTGGCGACCGGCAACATCATCCGCAAGGCCGGCACCGGTATCGTGGTTTCGGTCGTCGAAGGGTCCGGCACCGCCGTCATCTCGGACAATGTCATCGACGGCGCTCGGAACGGCGCCATCATCGGCCAGCGCTGGGCCGATCCGGTGACGGGCGACCTCGCGAAGGCAAGCGAGAGCGGCTATGCGCACCTGACCGTCGAGCGTAACAAGGTGAGCTAGGACAGTCAGGTGATGCCGGGGATCGGTTTCAACGATCGCCCGGCTTCTCGCGTTTTATTGGCGGCGACTTCTCGTGAGCGACGTCCGGTACGACATCGACCGTCACTTGGTTCACGAACCAGGCATGGTCGGAGTGCCTGCTCGAAGGCGGAAAATTGAGCGTCGGAAAAGCCTTGTTGATCTTGTTAATGGCCCAGACCAAGCCGGACATAACACCGATATAGGCCAACACACATGCAAGCATTGCTTTCAGACCCGCATTGTCGGCAACCCAATGCGCTGTCCGCTCAGCATAGCCTAAAAGCGCCAAGCCGGTAAAAAGAAGTCCGTATAGAAGACCAAGTGCAATTCGGTGATACGCCATGCCATTCCCAGTCTTGAATATGCAGCCGGCTTGCTCGCAAAGCTCTGAAACCCGTTAAAAGCAGAGCATTAAATTTGAACGACCACAATGTATCGCCAAAGGCATTTCGGTCGACTATGGACGGATGCCAACCACACGCAACGACACGGGTTAGAGCACAGCCACGATAATGTGCGCCTGGATCTTGGCCGCCACCTCGCCATGGCCATGCCTTTCGGCAAGCGCGGCTTCCGCGTAGTCGGTTGCCGATGCCAAGCTGCCGGCCTGCCTGGCCTCGATCTCGTTGCGAAGCAGGGTTCCCTGACAATAGGCGACGGCCGGAACGCGCGGCGAGGATGCGCGGCTCTGCTCGGCCCGGGTATCGATCGCCACGCCGGAAAATCCCGCAGCCTGCAGGTCGCTGCGGATCAGGTCCTTGTCGTGATAGCCATGCGGCGTGCGTGCCAGGAAACGTGGCGGGTCATGAGGAAAGATCCGGGCGAGAGCATTCGTCACGTCGTCGGCGAATATATTCTCCTCGATGCGGTCCCAGACGCTGAACAGGAAATGTCCGCCGGGCTTCAGGACCCGCCTTGCCTCGCGGTACGCAGCCGGCCGGTCGGGAAAGAACATGGCGCCGAACTGACAGCAGACGAGGTCGAAGGCCGCATCGTCGAACGGCAACTTCAGCGCATCCGCCTGGCGCCATGTGATGCGGCTGTCGGGACCCTGGCGCGAAGCCGCATAGTCGAGCATCGGCTGGTTGAGGTCGGTCACGATGTAGCTGGCATGGGGAGCAAGTTTCGGCGCCAGGGCGCGGGTGACGGCTCCGGTGCCCGCGGCGGTTTCCAAAACGGCGACGGGTGAGAAGGACGCCGCCCACCGCGCGGTCTCGGCGGCATAGGCCTCGAAAATCAACGGCACCATGTGGCGATCGTAATTTTCCGGGATAGACCCGGCAAACACCTTGTCCGCTTCCAGCATGGTCAGCCCCGCCATCCGTTGATGGTGGAGGAGACTAGCAAAAACATGAACTCGCTGCTGTTCAGTTTGTAGCAGAACGGCGTTTTCCAGGTCGCTGGCGGCCAAAACAGGCGACCCCAGAATTAGATACACATTGTGTATGCAAAAATGCTATATCGGTGATGGAAGGATTCATTGCCATGGTCACGAAAAACCAGGACACCCACGCCAAGCCCGTCAATCTGCGCATCCGCGAGGATGTCCGCATCCTGATCGACCGCGCCGCGAAGATCCGCGGCAAGACCCGCTCCGACTTCATGATCGACGCAGCTTACCGCGCAGCCGAGGACACGCTGCTGGACCAGACGCTCGTCAAGGTCGATGCCGAGAGCTATCAGCATTATCTCGATATCCTCGATCAGCCACCGGGCGGCGAGGGATTTGCCCGTCTGATGAATGCGCCCAAGCCCTGGCGGGATTGATGCTTTCGGCGCCAATCCTTCTTGCCGATAGTCACGAACTCGACCTTTTTCAAAGCGGAACCGACAGCCTGGATCAATGGCTTCGGCGGCGGGCGCGCGCCAATCAAGTCAGCGGCGCGTCCAGAACCTATGTGATTGCGGAAGGCACGCGTGTCGTCGGTTATTATTGCCTTTCATCAGGTGGACTTGACCTGGTGGATGCTCCCGGTTCGATCCGGCGCAATATGCCCGATCCCGTGCCCATTGCTATACTTGGCCGGCTGGCTGTCGATGCCAGTTGGCAAGGCAAGGGCCTGGGCCTCGCCCTGCTGCAGGACGCGGTGCTGCGGACCGGTCAAGCGGCAGCCATTCTCGGCATTCGCGGACTCCTGGTTCACGCCATATCGGATGCGGCCAAAGCGTTTTATGAGCACTATGGCTTCCAGGCTTCGCCAAAAAATCCGATGACTTTGGTGCTGTCGCTGAAGACGGCTAGCTGAGCGCCGGCGTCGGCCGCAGCAAGCCTACCTTGGCGCCGATGCGGCTTTCGACCGCGGGATGGGCGAGTTGGGTGAGCTTGGCCGCAACCGCTTCATCGGCGCGCAGCAGCTTTGCCAATACCGCCGCGATCATCACCTCCGCCCCCCTGGCGGCGCCGTCATCGCATTTCAAGGCGATGCCGAGGCCGAGTTCGGGCAAAGCCGCGCAATAGACGCCTTCGGCGCCTGTCTTGACGAAGATGCGGCCGGGCGCGGCCTGCATCAGCGCGAGATCGGCCTTGCCGGTGCCGGCGACGAGAAACGGCTCGGCCATGCAGGCCGAAAGCAGGCGCTTCGCCGCCTTGGCGCGTTCCGGTGAAAAACCCCTGCCCGTCGCCATGCGGGCAAAGCCCAGCGCAAAGCTTTTCAACGGCACGGCATAGGTCGGGATCGAGCAGCCGTCGATGGCGCTATTGTCGGCGTTGTGGGCGGCGCCGGTGACGGATTGCATGGCGTCGCGCACCATTTCCTGCTGCGCGTGTCCCTCCTTGACGTAGCCCTGATGGGCTATGCCCGAATGCACGCATGTGCAGAGGAAGCCGGCATGCTTGCCGGAACAGTTGTTGTGCAACGCGCTCGGCACGTCGCCGGCGCGGGCAAGCGCGATGGTGGCCTCATGGTTGGGCCAATGCGCGCCGCATTCCAGCGCGGTCTTGTCGAGACCGGCCTTGGCGAGCATCGCCCGCGCGAGTTCGACATGGACCGGCTCGCCGGAATGCGAAGCGCAGGCCAGCGCCAGTTCGCTGTCGCCGAAGCCATAGGCGTCGGCGGCGCCCGATTCAACCAGCGGCAGTGCCTGGATGGCTTTCACCGCCGAGCGCGGGAACACCGGGCGTTCCGTGTCGCCGATCTCGAACACGGCCTTGCCGTCGGCGTCGAACACGCAGATGGCGCCGCGATGGGCGCTTTCGACCACCGCGCCGCGCGTGACTTCAACCAGAACCGGATTTGCCATGCTGCCTCCCGCACGCGCGCCTATAGGCGCGCCGCTTTATTGCGGGCCGCTTCTAGCGAATCCTGTCGAGAATGGAAACGTAATTGGCGACGGCCGCGCCACCCATGTTGAAGATGCCGCCGAGTTTGGCGCCCGGCACCTGGATGCCGCCGGCCTCGCCGGTCAGCTGCATGGCGGTAAGCACGTGCATCGAGACGCCGGTGGCGCCGATCGGGTGACCCTTGGCCTTCAGGCCGCCGGAGGGATTGACCGGCAGGCGGCCGTCCTTGGCCGTCGTGCCGTCCAGCGCCAGCTTGGCGCCCTCGCCGGGCCTGGCCAGACCCATCGCCTCATATTCGATGAGCTCGGCAATGGTGAAGCAGTCGTGCGTCTCGACGAAGGAAAGGTCGTCGAGCGTCACGCCGGCCTTCTTCAGCGCCTGTTCCCAGGCACGCTCGCAGCCCTCGAAGGAGAGGATGTCGCGCTTCGACATCGGCAGGAAATCCTGGACATGCTCGTTGGCGCGGAAGGTGACGGCGCGGCGCATCCTGAGCGCCGTCGCGGTGTCGGTGAGCACAAGGGCGGCCGCGCCATCCGAGACCAGCGAGCAGTCCGTGCGCTTCAGCGGACCGGCGACGAACGGATTCTTCTCGCTTTCCTGGCGGCAGAATTCGTAGCCGAAATCCTTGCGCATCTGCGCGTAGGGATTGTCGACGCCGTTTTTGTGGTTCTTGGCGGCGATCATGGCCAGTGCGTCCGACTGGTCGCCATAGCGCTGGAAATAGGCCTGCGCGATCTTGCCGAAGACACCGGCGAAGCCGGCCGGCGTGTCGCCATCTTCCGGCAGGTAGGACGCCTTGAGCAGGTTCTTGCCGATCTCGGGACCGGGCGTGGTCGTCATCTGCTCGGCGCCAACCACCAGCACGATGCGGGCAGCATTGGCGTCGATGGCGCGGATGCCTTGCCGCACTGCTGCCGAGCCGGTCGCGCAAGCATTCTCGACGCGCGTCGCCGGCTTGAAGCGGAGCCGGTCGTCGGCCTGCAGCACGAGGCTCGCGGTAAAATCCTGCGGCGAGAAGCCGGCGTTGAAATGGCCAAGCACGATCTCGTCGACATCGTCCGGGCCGATGCCGGCATGATCGAGCGCCTCGGCGGCTACCTTGGTGATCAGGCCCTCCAGCGTCTCGCCTTCGAGCTTGCCGAAACGCGAATGCGCCCAGCCGACGATGCATGCGGTCATGACAGCCTCCATTTGCCGCAAACCTAGCACGATCCTTGCGCGGCATGTGACTAATATTGTTCAACGATGAACCGTTTTCCAGTCTTTCGCGATAGGCCAGTGCCGCACGATCGCTTGATCCGGGCGTCGATTTTTTATTGATTGATCCGTCAATAAAAAATAATCTCACTCCGGAACCGGATCCCCAAATGCCGAAAATCGGAATGGAGCCAGTGCGCCGCAAGGCGTTGATCGACGCGACGATCTCTGCGATCGGCGAGCGCGGCTCGCTGGACGTCACCATGTCGGAGATCGCGGGGCGCGCCGGCGTGTCGTCGGCGCTGGCGCACCACTATTTCGGCGCCAAGGACGAACTGCTGTTCGCGACGATGCGGCATATCCTGGCCGAGCTCAACACCGATACGCGGCGCGCATTCGGCCTCGCCGTCACGCCGCGCCAGCGCGTTTCGGCCGTGGTCGCGGTCAGCTTCTCCGACGATCAATTTCAGCCTCAGATCATCGCCGCCTGGCTCGCCTTCTATGTCGAGGCGCAGAAATCATCCGAGCTGCGGCGGCTGCTGCGCATCTATGCGCGGCGGCTGCATTCGAACCTGATGAGCGGGTTGACCGGTATCCTGCCCCGGCTCGAGGCCGACCGCGTGGCGGAAGCGACCGCGGCGCTGATCGACGGGCTCTATATCCGCCGCGCATTGAAGGATGGCGTGCCGGACGCGCAGACAGCGATCGCGCTCGTCGAGGACTACCTCGAAACCAAGCTCAACGGACGGAGCCTGCCTTGACGACCCGGCGACCCAACTTCCTGATCGTCATGGTCGATCAGCTCAACGGCACGCTGTTTCCCGATGGACCGGCCGACTTCCTGCATGTGCCGCATCTGAAGGCGCTCGCCGCCCGCTCGGCGCGCTTTGCCAACAACTATACGGCTTCGCCGCTCTGCGCGCCTGGCCGGGCCTCGTTCATGAGCGGGCAATTGCCGTCTCGGACCGGCGTCTATGACAATGCAGCCGAGTTCACGTCCTCGATCCCGACCTTCGCTCATCACCTGCGGTCTGCCGGCTACTACACCTGCCTGTCGGGCAAGATGCATTTCGTCGGGCCGGACCAGTTGCACGGTTTCGAGGAGCGGCTCACCACCGATATTTATCCCGCCGATTTTGGCTGGACGCCGGACTACCGCAAGCCCGGCGAGCGCATCGACTGGTGGTACCACAATCTGGGCTCGGTCACCGGCGCCGGCGTCGCCGAAACGACGAACCAGATGGAGTATGACGATGAGGTCGTGTTCCTGGCCTCGCAAAAGCTTTACCAGCTCTCGCGGGAGCAGGACGATACGGGCCGCCGGCCCTGGTGCCTCACCGTTTCGCTGTCGCACCCGCACGACCCCTATGTCGCGCGTAAGCAATATTGGGATCTTTACGAGAATTGTCAGGCGCTCGATCCGGAAACGCCGTTCATTGCGCATGACCAGCAGGACACGCATTCGCAGCGGCTCTATCGCGCCAGCGATTATCAATCCTTCGAGATCACGCCCGAACAGGTGCGCCGTTCGCGGCGCGGCTACTTCTCCAACATCTCCTATGTCGACGACAAGCTCGGCGAGTTGCTGGACGTCCTCGAGCGCACCCGCATGCTCGACGACACCACCATCCTGTTCTGCTCGGATCACGGCGACATGCTCGGCGAGCGCGGCCTGTGGTTCAAGATGAGCTTCTTCGAAGGCTCGGCGCGCGTGCCGCTGATGATCGCCGGCAAAGGCGTGCCGGCCGGGCTGATCAAGGCGCCGGTCTCCAACCTCGACGTGACGCCGACGCTGTGCGACCTCGCCGGCATCGACATCGCGGCGATCGCGCCATGGACCGATGGCCAGTCGCTGCTGCCGCTGCTCGATGGCAAGGCGCGCACGGCGCCGGTATTGATCGAGTATGCGGCGGAGGGTTCCTATGCGCCGCTGGTCGCGATCCGCGAGGGCAAGTACAAGTTCGTCCATTGCGAGCTCGACCCGCCGCAGCTGTTCGATCTCGAAGCCGATCCGCTCGAGCGCGACAATCTGGCTGAAGATCTGGCGAACGCTGCCCTGGTGGCGGCATTCATGGAAAAAGTGAGGGCCCGCTGGGACATGGCCGGTTTCGATGCCGCCGTGCGCGAAAGCCAGGCGCGCCGCTGGGTCGTCTACCCGGCGCTGCGCAACGGCGCCTACTATCCCTGGGATTTCCAGCCACTGCAGAAGGCATCGGAGCGCTACATGCGCAATCACATGAACCTCGACAATCTGGAAGAGAGCAAACGGTATCCGAGAGGCGAATGATGGCAGACATTCTCGTCCCTACCCTTGATCACCTGAAGCACGCCTATGCCGTCACCGCGACGGCCACGCAGGTGACGCCGCTGCTGGAGTCGGCCGCACTTGCCCGGGAGACGGGTGCCGCGCGCGTCTTCGTCAAGCCGGAGTCGCTGCAATGGGCCGGCTCCTTCAAGGTGCGCGGCGCCTATTGGCGGCTGAACCGGCTTTCTCCGGATGAGGCGAGAAAGGGCGTCGTCGCCTATTCCTCCGGCAATTTCGCGCAAGGGCTTGCGGCGGCCGGCCAGGCGCTGGGCATTCCGGTCACCATCGTCATGCCGATCGATGCGCCCGCCGCCAAGCGCGACGCGACGGCCGGTTACGGCGCGCGGGTGGTGCTGACCGATCATGGCGAGCGCGCCCGCGAGGAGGTTGCGGCCGCCAAGGCGCGCGAGATCGCCGAGACCGAGCACCTCACGCTTCTCCATCCCTTCGACGACCCGGAGATCGTCGCCGGCCAGGCCGGCGCGGGGCTGGAAGCGCTCGACCAGTTGGCGACGAAGAAGGCGCATGCCGACCTGGTGTTCTGTTCGGTCGGCGGCGGCGGGCTGATCGGCGGCGTGTCGCTCGCCTTCCACTATCTTTCGCCGAAGACCGACATCATCGCCGTCGAGCCGGAAGGTTTCAACGGCATGGGGTCGTCGCTGGCGCATGGCGCGATCGAGACGATGCCGATCGGGCCGAAATCGATCTGCGACGGGCTGATGGCCCGAAAACCCGGCGACGCGCCCTTCGCGGCGGTGAGCGCTGCCGGCGTTCGCGGCGTCACCGTCGACGATGCCTCGGTGCGGCGCGCGATGAAGATCGCCTTCGAGCGGATGAAGCTGGTGCTGGAGCCGTCGGGCGCGGCGTCGCTGGCAGCGCTGTTCGGCGGCAAGGTGGATGTGGCGGGCAAAACCGTCCTCGTTGTTGCAACCGGCGGCAATGTCTCGCTCGCCGATTTTATGGCGCATATGAACAATGCTTGAAGCGGATTTCGTCATCATCGGCTCCGGCTCCGCCGGCTCGGCCATGGCCTACCGGCTGTCGGAAGACGGCAAGCACTCGGTGATCGTCATCGAGTTCGGCGGCACCGATATGGGGCCGTTGATCCAGATGCCGTCCGCATTGTCGATCCCGCTCAATATGAGCCTTTACGACTGGGGTTTTGCCAGCGAGCCCGAGCCGCATCTCGGCGGCCGCGTGCTTGCCACGCCGCGCGGCAAGGTGATCGGCGGCTCGTCCTCTATCAACGGCATGGTCTATGTGCGCGGCCATGCGCACGACTTCGACCACTGGGCCGAACAGGGCGCGGCCGGCTGGGCCTTCGCCGACGTGCTTCCCTATTTCAAGCGCATGGAGGATGCCGACGGCGGCGAGGATGGCTGGCGGGGCAAAAGCGGGCCGCTGCACGTCCAGCGCGGCACGCGCGAGAATCCGCTCTATGGCGCCTTCACGGAGGCAGGCCGCCAGGCCGGGTTCGAGCTCACCGACGACTATAACGGCTCGAAGCAGGAAGGCTTCGGCGCGATGGAGCAGACCATCCTGGGCGGCCGCCGCTGGTCGGCGGCGAACGCCTATCTCAAGCCGGCTCTGAAGCGCGGAAATGTCCGCCTGGTCAAGGGTTTCGCCCGCCGCGTGGTGATCGAGAATCAACGCGCGATCGGCGTCGAGATCGAAGCTAACAAAAAGATTCAAGTCGTTAAGGCGCGGCGTGAGGTGATCGTCGCGGCGTCGTCGATCAATTCGCCCAAGATCCTGATGCTGTCCGGCATCGGCCCGGGCGCGCATCTGCAGGAAAACGGCATCCCGGTGATTGCCGACCGTCCGGGCGTCGGCGCCAACCTGCAGGACCATCTGGAGCTCTACATCCAGCAGGAAGCGACCAAGCCGATCACGCTGAACTCGGTGCTCAATCCCTTCTCCAAGGCGCTGATCGGAGCGCAATGGCTGTTCTTCAAGACGGGGCTCGGCGCCACCAACCATTTCGAGGCGGCGGCCTTCGTGCGCTCTGCTGCCGGCGTCGACTATCCCGATAT
This sequence comes from Mesorhizobium sp. GbtcB19, assembly GCF_019091085.1. Lineage (GTDB taxonomy): Bacteria > Pseudomonadota > Alphaproteobacteria > Rhizobiales > Rhizobiaceae > Mesorhizobium. The sequence goes on from NZ_JAGXJY010000011.1 coordinate 196,147, forward strand.
CCAGTACCACTTCATCCCGGCTGCCGTGCGCTATGACGGCAAGGCGGCGGCGAAGTCGCATGGCTTCCAGGCGCATGTCGGGCCGATGCGCTCGAAATCGCGCGGCTCGGTTACGCTGCGCTCGCCCGACGCCCGCGCCAAGCCGGTGATCCGCTTCAACTACATGTCGCATCCTGACGACTGGAGCGAGTTCCGCCACTGCATCCGCCTGACGCGCGAGATCTTTGGCCAGAAGGCCTTCGACGGTTTTCGGGGCAAGGAGATTTCGCCGGGCAGCCATGTGCAGTCGGACGACGAACTCGACGCCTTCATCCGCGACCATGCCGAGAGCGCCTACCATCCTTGCGGCACCTGCAGGATGGGACGCGCCGACGATTTGACCGCCGTCGTCAATCCGGAATGCCGGGTGATCGGCGTCGAGGGCCTGCGCGTCGCCGACTCCTCGATCTTCCCGCGGGTGACCAACGGCAATCTCAACGCGCCCTCGATCATGACCGGCGAGAAGGCTGCCGACCACATTCTCGGTCGCACGCCGCTGGCGCCGTCCAACCAGGAACCCTGGATCAATCCGCGCTGGCAGGTGGCGGACAGATAGAGCATGATCCGGCGGGCGCCCTCCCCGCCCTGCGATTACGAACGGAGAAGATCATGCGCGCCCAGCCCACGGCATCGCACTACGTCAACGGCCGCTACATCGAGGACGAAGGCGGCGCGCCTTTGCCGGTGATCTATCCGGCGACAGGCGAGACCATCGCTACGCTGCATTCGGCGACGCCCAACGTGTTGGAGTTGGCGATCGAGGCCGCGCGGGCGGCACAGCCGGCCTGGGCGCGGCTGAAGCCGGTCGAGCGCGGCCGCATCCTGCGCCGCGCCGCCGACATTTTACGCGCGCGCAATGCCGACCTCGCCCGTATCGAGACGCTCGACACGGGCAAGGCGATCCAGGAGACTCTGGTGGCGGACGCGCCCTCGGCCGCCGACTGCCTCGAGTATTTCGCCGGCGCGGTGGCTAGCTTCAACGGCGAGATGATCGACCTCGGCGGGCCGTTTGCCTATACGCGGCGGGAGCCGCTCGGCGTCTGCGTCGGCATCGGCGCCTGGAACTACCCGATCCAGATCGCCGGCTGGAAGTCGGCGCCGGCCTTGGCCATGGGCAATGCCATGGTGTTCAAGCCGTCGGAAAACACACCGTTGTCGGCGCTGGCGCTGGCCGAGATCTATTCTGAAGCCGGCCTGCCTGACGGGCTGTTCAACGTGGTGCAAGGCTATGGCGATGTCGGCGCCGGCCTGGTCGGCCACGATGTGGTGGCAAAGGTCTCGGTGACCGGCTCGGTGCCGACCGGGCGCAAGGTGCTGTCGCTTGCCGGCTCGAAGATGAAGCACGCGACGATGGAGCTCGGCGGCAAGTCGCCGCTGATCGTCTTCGACGACGCCGATCTCGAGAACGCCATCGGCGGCGCCATGCTCGGCAATTTTTACTCGACCGGCCAGATCTGCTCCAACGGCACGCGCGTCTTCGTGCAAAGCGGCCTGCACGACCGCTTCGTCGAGCGGCTGGTAGAGCGGACGAAAAAGATCCGCATCGGCGATCCGCTCGATCCCGAAACGCAGATGGGACCGCTGGTCAACAGGGCGCAGCAGGACAAGGTGGTGTCCTATATCGAAGCCGGCAAGCAGGAGGGTGCCGCGCTCGCCTGCGGCGGCAATGTGCCGTCGCTGCAAGGTTTCGACGGCGGCTTCTTCATCGAGCCGACGGTGTTCACCGGCGTCACCGACGCCATGCGCATTGCGCGCGAAGAAATCTTCGGCCCGGTGATGAGCGTGCTGAAATTCGACAGCGAGGATGAGGTGATCGAGCGCGCCAATGACACCGAATTCGGGCTGGCCGCCGGCGTGTTCACGCGCGACCTGCCGCGCGCGCATCGCGTCATCGCCGAGCTGCAGGCCGGCACCTGCTGGATCAACGCCTACAATCTGACGCCGGTGGAAATGCCCTTCGGCGGCGTCAAGCAATCCGGCATCGGCCGCGAGAACTCGCTTGCCGCGCTGGCGCATTATTCGCAGTTGAAGGCGGTCTATGTCGAGACGGGAGACGTGGCGGCACCTTACTGACGGTTTGCGAAGCCGAGCCGACAAGTTGATCTCCCCCCGCTGAAGAGCCGGGAATGCCCTCGCTTGCAGGCACCTGTCCGCCGCAAGCGTCGCTGGCGATCCGGTGCGCATCAGTCGCGCAACACAGACAGCCCCGCGAGAAGCGGAGCGTACTCGGCGAGACTGCGGGATATAAACTCCGTGAAGAGCCGCACACGCTTCGTCTTACGTGCCTCCCCCTGGGTGAGAAGCCAAAGCGTTCCGTACATGTGCAGATCGGTGCCCGGCACTCTCGCCAGCAAGGGGTCGGCATCACCGACGAAGCACGGCAGCGTGGTCATCCCCAGCCCTTGCCGCACAGCAACGATCTGCGCTTCGCCGTCCGTGGTCCTGAATGGAACCCCGGTGGTGCGAACCTCGCCGTCGCTGGCCCAATCCGGAATTCCATGAATGCTTATGACAATCCACCGGATGGGATCAGGCGCGCCCGCACGCCACGCGGCTAGTCGATCGCGGGACATGTAGACGCCGCCGAACACCTCCGGCCCCTTCAGGCCGTGAAGATTGAGCGGCAGGGTTTTGCGGTCGTAGACAACGCGGATCGCGACGTCGGCCTCGCGGTTGGTCAGATTTGCCAGTTCGCCGGATGACACGACTTCCATCTCGATGTCCGGATGCAGACGCGCGAAATCGGCGAAGTCCGGCATAAGCAGGTGTGTCGCAAGGGGCGGCGCCAGCGTCACCCGCAGAAGCCCGCGCACGCTCTGATCGCGCCCGAAGACGCGCGTCTCCAGAAGGTGCGACGACGCTTCCATCTGGTTCGCGAATTCGAGGACCTCCTCGCCCGCAGCCGTGAGGCGGGAGCCCGAAGGCAGCTTTTCGAACAATTGCCCCCCGGGGCGTCCCTCCAACTGGGGGTGGCGCCCCAGCACGGCCGGGGGGTTCACCCCGGGGGGCTCGGGGGGAGCCGCCACCGGGCGCCCC
>NZ_JAGXJY010000110.1 GCF_019091085.1 Mesorhizobium sp. GbtcB19
TTTGGGGTGAATTTCCATTCGCCTGCTAAAGATAATATTTTCGCATTTGAAGGAAGATCACCTAAGTTAATTGTCCCATTTTGTGCACGTGTTTGAATGAGATTTGTATCACTATCTCGAAAGTTAATATGTATCATTAAAAATATCATCATAGTGATGAGAAACCAACCAATGGCTTGTTTCCACATGGAGTAATCACCTCTTCTTCAATAATATATAATAAAATTTCTAATAATTAAATTGTATATATCAAATATAAGGATTTAATGTATTGGCATGTTATGAAATCCATAGTTTTTTAACCAATTCGCCTGTAATGTATAGGGGAAAATGTTCCGGATGAAGGTTCAAAAGTAAAGAAAGGCGTTAGCTGAATACAGCCATTGTAAATATTGAAGTGATGTAAATGAATTATCAGTAGGACTGAAATTTTCCTTTATTTAGAGAGGATAAACTAAGAAAATAGAAGCATTGACTCCCATTTTTAACAAGATATAATAAAACCTAGATA
>NZ_JAGXJY010000111.1 GCF_019091085.1 Mesorhizobium sp. GbtcB19
TAAACTATATAAGGTGGTGATTGAAAAAGTTGGTATTGTTCGGAGTACATACAATTATTGGATTAAACAAATAAATTGTCTAGACAAATATCAGGAAATAAAAGAACTGATAAAAGAGATCTTTTATGGACATCATGATAGATATAGCCATCGTAATAGTATATTGAAATTACAAAATTGAAGATGAATATTAAGAGTATATATTTTAATAATTTAAATATAAAAAATTTAATTATAACGTAGTTCAGATACCCACTATTGAAGTTCTATCTAACAATAATTATATTATTTTCTAGTTGAAAAACTAAAATTGATAATAATAATGGATGCTATATTTGCTAATCATTAAAAAAGAGCATTGGATTATAAGGGAAATTATATATATAATTAAACTAATAGTTGGATGAAAATATACGAATAATGATTGGGATTACACTATATTTTTAATATTTCTGATAGCATAGTTTAAAATAGAAGAGATGAGGAATGAGAGTTGTTAGAGGATTTAAT
>NZ_JAGXJY010000112.1 GCF_019091085.1 Mesorhizobium sp. GbtcB19
TACCGGCGGTAGGGAATCGGGCCAAAGAAGCTTGGCCGTGGCGCCCGCGCGGGACGGTTATTTGGTGGCGGCGCTGCGTCATCCGGGCGACAATTACCAAGACAGTTCGTTGTGGCAAAAGCCGCTGGGCACCTATTTCACGGAACGGCCCCGCCAGGTCTCGCGCCTGATCGACGCGCTGCTTGCGGATCCCGAATGGAAGGACCGCATCGCGACGGATGCCAAAGGCCCGCGGATAGGCGCCGCCGGGCACTCGGCCGGCGGCTACACCGTGGTTGCCTTGGCTGGAGGGCGGGTCGATCTATCCCGGTTCGGTGCGCATTGCGCGAAGGACGCCGCGGAAGACCCGATCTCTTGCGCAATGGTCCGCGACATTCGCCAGATGCAGGCGCCACTTGTGCTCGGCTCGACCGCCGATCCGCGTGTCCGCGCGATCGTCGCCATGGCGCCCGTCGGCGTCATGTTCACGGAGCAGTCCCTGAAAGCCATCACCGTGCCGGCCCTGATC
>NZ_JAGXJY010000113.1 GCF_019091085.1 Mesorhizobium sp. GbtcB19
GCCACTCGCTGCTGGCGGTGAAGCTGCTGGAGCGGCTGCGGCGTCTCGGCCTGGGCGCGGCGATCCGGGACCTGTTCGAACATCCCCGGCTGGCCGATTTCGCGACGAAGCTGGGACGCAGCCGCGAGGTGGTGGTTCCCGCCAACGGGATCACACGAGAGAGCCGTACGATCACACCGGCAATGGTACCGCTGGCGGAGCTCAGTCAGGCGGAGATCGACCGGGTTGTGGACACGGTGCCGGGCGGTGTCGCCAACGTCCAGGTCATCTATGCGTTGTCGCCGCTGCCGGACGGCATTCTGTTCCACCATCTGCTGGCGCAGAAGGGCGATCCTTATCTGATCCGCGGCCAGATGGCCTTTGCCGATCGGGCTCAACTGGACCGCTATCTGTCGGCGGTGCAGCGCGTGGTCGATCGCCACGCCATCCTGCGCACCGCCTTTGTCTGGGAGGGCCTGCCAGCCCCGGTGCAGGGGGTGGGGCGCACCGGGCCGCT
>NZ_JAGXJY010000114.1 GCF_019091085.1 Mesorhizobium sp. GbtcB19
AACGATCTTCCAAAAAATTTAATTTTAATGAAAACACACTAAATTCAATGGTAGAGAGTACGCTATCATTCCTTAAAATTGATAAAGTTGCAACTCCAACATTTCCTTTAAAATTAAACGCACCTGTCACAATATTATCAACCATTACATCATTATTCGAATTATGTGCACCGCTACCATCAAATCTAATTCTATATTTATTATTATCTTTACTTTTCAATATAAATTTATAATTAAGATTTTCGTAAAATAAAGGTAAATATCCATCATTCTCACTTTTATATACGTTGACTCTATTTAAATTTAAAGCTGATTTATTTGTTATTTTTATTATTGGAGAATTAGAATCAAACATTATTTGAAAAGAAACTTCATTTTTTTTATAATCATAAGCTTCTTTTAAATTAAGCAAATTATATGAAGTTGGCTGACTCCCGAAAAAGCTAATATCAAACAAATCAGTAGAAATTTCTAATAATGATTCGTTATTCGCCA
>NZ_JAGXJY010000115.1 GCF_019091085.1 Mesorhizobium sp. GbtcB19
CCTATTTCATGATCCCGAATAGGTTCGATGATTCATTAAGATAAAAAATAAATAAAAATTCAATTAGTATTTATTCTAGAATATTAAAAGATGTAATTTTAACATTTGATAATGGGGAAGAAATGAACTTGCTGGCTTTTATCAATCGATATCATACTTTTATGGTATCATTTAATCAAGTTGAAATTATGTATTGGAATAAAAAGTTATTTAAAGATAGTAAACTTTTGAATAATATTAGTCATTTTCTAAAGATATTTAAGAAATATAAAAGGTTAGAACATATAGATAGTGAAAAGGGTAAATGCCCAACGAGGACAAAAGAGTTTAGTAACAACTCATTATTTAATTTTGTTGAGAAACAATTAACTATAGGTTCAGATTATGTCATATGTGATGATTTGGGAAATGAGTGGGCAGACTATATTTCTATTATATCTCTTGAAAATATCTCTTTTTTTCATGCTAATCAT
>NZ_JAGXJY010000116.1 GCF_019091085.1 Mesorhizobium sp. GbtcB19
TATCTACATTTTCTGTATTTTTTATATAGTGATAAATATTACAGTAAGCCTCGTTTAATAAAATCATTTGCACATCTTTAGCAATATCATTTTTTAATTTTTCATATTCTCGATTGCTTAAAAACTTCTCATTTTCAAAAAAGTATCTTAAATAAAATTGTATATATTCTTCATTTTTTAAGTTAAAATAATATCCTTTACTCTTTTCTTTCCATAGACAATCATTTCGTTCGAAGACACCATCAATTTCAAATTCTTCAAGAAAATCACTTTCCTCCGATGATTCATCGTCCTTTTCAACATCCTTATTAGAAAAATAATGTTCTAATTTATCAAAAATCCTTTCAGAGATTAACTCTGCTAAAGCTTCTAAATTTTTATCTTTAATTTCTTCGCCTTTCATTGAAGTCATCCTCCGTTCAAGATGTTCAACCTTTTTTATAAATTACAAAATAAGAAAAAAGGGATA
>NZ_JAGXJY010000117.1 GCF_019091085.1 Mesorhizobium sp. GbtcB19
CCCAGCATTAGAATTAGGAAATTAGACCTTTTTTGTTACTCCACAAACGCGCCCGATTGTGGAAAAAAGCATATTTTAAACTGATAAATTTTAGCTGTTTCGATTATAAAAATTTCTACCAATAACGTGTCTATCAGATACATTTACAATAAATCTTTAACCTTATCTCTCATTCTGCTGACTAATATGATATTTGGTGATGTCCGGCTTAATTTAGATTGTACTTTATCTACAACTTTTCCAACTGATTCGTAACGCTCACCAGTTTTCTCAATCACTCTCCCGATTTGTTTGGTTATAAACCCAGAAAAAGGAATAGCTGTATTGGCAATTTCTTGTGTTAAGTCCAAACCTACACCCTTCACATCCCAAGAATCTAATCTTCTTTTGTTTCGTTCATACTGTTTAACACTTTCAATAAAATTACTCACAATTACAACAATCTCTTGTGCTGTTTTTTTATGCGT
>NZ_JAGXJY010000118.1 GCF_019091085.1 Mesorhizobium sp. GbtcB19
AACGGCGACATCCAGACGCTGGGCAACAACGGCTACATCGTCGCGGCCACCAGCGGCAACAACACCACCGGCGAGGACTTCGCCAACTTCGTGAAGTTCTCGATCTCGGGCACCAAATACACCGACGCCAATGGCGACGGCAGCACGGCGGGCGATGTCGGCCTTGGCGGCATCACCATCAACCTCTATGCCAGCGGCGACCTGGTCAATCCGATCGCCTCCGTCCAGACGGCGGCCGACGGCAGCTACCACTTCGACAATCTCGGCCCGCTTACCGGCGGCCAGACCTATGTCGTCAAGGAGGTGCTGCCGAACGGCGACATCCAGACGCTGGGCAACAACGGCTACATCGTCGCGGCCACCAGCGGCAACAACACCACCGGCGAGGACTTCGCCAACTTCGTGAAGTTCTCGATCTCGGGCACCAAATACACCGACGCCAATGGCGACG
>NZ_JAGXJY010000119.1:0-265 GCF_019091085.1 Mesorhizobium sp. GbtcB19
AAACAAAAACGGCCCGCTTAGATCGGGCCGTTTATTTGGCTTTGCGGGCAGGAATTGGTTTTGTCGGTTGTGGTGGGCTTTGGGTGTTTCGGGCTGCTGCTGGGGGTTAAGATCGGCGGCGCTTGCAGCAGATACAAAAGAGCCCGCGCGAGGCGGGCTGTTTTGTTGGTTGCGGGGACAGGATTTGAACCTGTGACCTTCAGGTTATGAGCCTGACGAGCTACCGGGCTGCTCCACCCCGCGTCACCTACGAGCAAGCGTTAGC
>NZ_JAGXJY010000119.1:365-450 GCF_019091085.1 Mesorhizobium sp. GbtcB19
TTGCGACCACGAGCAAGCGTTAGCTTGCGACCACGAGCAAGCGTTAGCTTGCGACCACGAGCAAGCGTTAGCTTGCGACCACGAG
>NZ_JAGXJY010000012.1 GCF_019091085.1 Mesorhizobium sp. GbtcB19
CGCAAACTTCCTCGGCTTCGTCAAGCTCGCTGCCATCATGCTCTGGCTCAAATAATTAAATTGTCACTACAGCCTAGCGGCGGTCCTCGATCAGCGTGATCTTCTGCCAGATCTTGCGCGACAGGTTGGAGCTCAGATTCTCGATGTCGTTAACCCCGTCGATGACGACGTCGTCATTGACCGATTGTGCGAACAGCGCCGCGATCTTGCCGGTGATCGACAGCATCTCCGAGCAATAGTCCAGATAGCGCGCAAGGTCGGCCGCGTTGGTGATGCGCTGCGGCGAATGCGCGGTCGGCTTGAAGTCGGCCGACAACGCCGCCGGGTCCTTGGTCAGCTGGTGCATGTCGATGACGTGGATCAGCGAGCGCAGCCCGTGCAATTGCCGAAACACTTTCTTGCGTTTGATCCGCTCCTCCGTGCGGACCAGCGCCAGCAGTCCGAGCACCGCCAGGATGACGGTGTTGATCGTCGCCTCGATGCCTTGCATCGACTGCACGGCGTCGTCGGCGCCGGAGATGCGGTCGAGCGGCAGGATCGTGCCGACGAACAGGAACACCGCCACGCCGGCGGCGAAGGCGGCGATGATGACGCCGCGCAGCCACCAGATCGGCGTCTCCAGCGCCTTGGCCGCCTTCGCCAGATCCCGCGACAGCGACACCAGCTCGGCGGCGACGCCGCGCAGGCCTGCTTCCGGAAAACGCTCGCCGATCCGCCCCTCCAGCCTTTCGGCCGTCTCGATGATCAGTTGCGGGTCGAGCGCGCGATAGCGCATGGCGGCCTCACGAATCGCCCGGCGCGTTGGTGCGCCTGCCGTAACGATTCGGTCCCGGATCGCTGCGGAAACAGGAGAGGATGATGAGCAGGATGGGCCCGATCACCAGCGAGATCAGCGCGAAATAGGTCGGCTTGCCGAAATCATGGAAGCGCTTTGCCGTCACCGCGAACGTCGCCCAGGCCGAGATCAGCAGCACCCCCCAGCATATCATGGCCCAGTTCTGGCTGGCGGTGGTGTTCAGCTCCACCCGCGCGAACTGGTAGAACGGAAAGAACTGGACAAGCACCAGCAAAACCCCGGCCAGCGCATAGGCGACGGGGCTCAGCCGCCCCGAAAGACTGAAGAACAGCCAGAGGAATTGCGATCTTTCAGACAACCGCGTCCGCTCCGTCAAAGCATGTCTCCCGAAAGTGGGAACCGGTTTCGGGACAAAGACATGCGCAGGATCAAAAACCTAAAGCGCAGGGAGCGAATCTGAAAGATCGCGACGCGCTTTAGGCAGGATCAATCGCGCAGCAATTCGTTGATCGAGGTCTTGGAGCGGGTCTTGGCGTCGACGCGCTTGACGATCACGGCGCAGTAGAGGCTCGGACCCGGCTCATTGTTCGGGAAATTCTTGCCCGGCATCGAGCCGGCGACGACGACGGAATTCGGCGGTACCTCGCCGTAGAAAACCTCGCCGGTGGCGCGGTCGACGATCTTGGTCGACTGGCCGATGAAGACGCCCATGCCGAGCACCGAGCCTTCGCGCACGATGCAGCCTTCGACCACTTCGGAGCGCGCGCCAATGAAGCAATTATCCTCGATGATGGTCGGGCCGGCCTGCATCGGCTCCAGCACGCCGCCGATGCCGACGCCGCCGGAAAGATGCACGTTCTTGCCGATCTGGGCGCAGGAGCCGACCGAGGCCCAGGTGTCGACCATGGTGCCCGAATCGACATAGGCGCCGACATTGACGAAGGACGGCATCAGCACGGCGCCCGGCGCGACATAGGCCGAGCGGCGCACGACGGAGGACGGCACGGCGCGGAAGCCGGCCTTCTCGAAGTCGACCGCGCTCCAGCCGTCGAACTTCGACGGCACCTTGTCCCACCACACCGCCTGTCCGGGACCGCCCTTGATGATCTCCATCGGGTTCAGCCGGAAGGAGAGCAGCACTGCCTTCTTCAGCCACTGGTTGACGTGCCACTTGCCGTCATCCTGCCGCTCGGCGACGCGGGCGACGCCGCGATCGAGCAGGTCGAGCGCCGACTGGATGGCCTCGCGTGCCTCGCCGCGCGTCGCGGTCGAAATCGTGTCGCGCTCCTCGAAGGCCTTTTCGATGGTCTTTTCGAGGCTCGCCAGATCGGGCTTCGACATGATTTCGCTCCATTACCAAGCTGTTAAGGGGCTGCGCCTTAACCTGTTTAAAAGTCGCGCGGACCCTATGTTAAGGCTTAATGAGGGTCAATCGCGCCAGCGTCACGGGACGGCGCAAGTAAGGGAATTGGACGGGTGGATTCGATGACTCCCATGGAAAAGGCGGGATGGACCCCGCTGCCGCATTCGGATGAGGACCTGGAGCGCTCGAAAAGCGTGCCGGATACCCCGCAGACACGCGCCGAAACCTACCGGCTGGCCTGGAACGATCCCGATTTCATGACGCGGCGCGAATTGCGCGCCGTGCGGCTGCAGCTCGAGCTCCTGAAGCCGGAAATGATCCTGGCCGAACGCGGCATCCGCTCCACCGTGATCCTGTTCGGCGGCGCCCGTCTGCCCGAACCCGGCGGCGAGGCCTGGGCGGCGAAGAACGAGACGCAGAAGAAGAACCTCGAGGCGAACAGCAAATATTACGAGGAGGCGCGCAAATTCGCCCGTCTGTGCTCGCTGCAGTCGGCCACCTCCTATTACCGCGAATACGTCGTCGTCACCGGCGGCGGCCCTGGTGTCATGGAAGCGGGCAATCGCGGCGCCGACGATGTCGGCGCGCCGTCGATCGGCTTGAACATCGTTTTGCCGCACGAGCAGGCGCCCAACGCCTATGTCACGCCTGAGCTCTGCTTCAACTTCCACTATTTCGCCATCCGCAAGATGCATTTCGTCATGCGCGCCAAGGCGGTCGCGGTGTTTCCGGGCGGCTTCGGCACCATGGACGAGTTCTTCGAGACGCTGACGCTGATCCAGACGGGGCGCATGGAGCGCGTGCCGGTGATCCTGTTCGGCAAGGCGTTCTGGCAAAGGGCGATCGATCTCGATTTCCTCGCCGAGCAAGGCACGATCTCGCCCGGCGATCAGGACATCATCGATTTCGTCGACACCGCCGAGGAAGCCTGGGACATCATCCGCCGCTTCTACAAGCTTTAGAGCAATTCCAGGAAAAGTGTGGGCGGTTTTCCGCGAGGAATTGCGTCAAAACAAAGAGATAGAGCGGTTCGCCGTTTCCGTGAAAACGGGGAACGCTCTAGAGTCGGTCGGCTGCCTGCTGCCGCCTGCTATACCGGCAGCTCGACCAGCCAGCCATTCGAGTGCGCGAAGCGCACGATGGCCGCCCGTGAACGCAACTCGAGCTTCTCGGTTGCCCTGGTGCGGTAGGTCTCGATCGTCTTTATGCTGAGGTTGAGCCGAGACGAGATTTCCTTGTTGCTGTAGCCGAGCGCCACCAGCTGGATGACCGACCGCTCCCGTTCGCTGAGATTGCCGGGATCGCCCTGCGGGGCGCTGCGCGGGCTGAGCAGGCGCGCCGCGAGCGCCGGATCGACATAGTTGTCGCCGGCCAGCACGCAGCGTATGGCCTGCAGCAGATCCGTTGCGGTGGACCGCTTGACCACGAAGCCGCGCCCGCCGGCCGCAAGCACCTGACGCAGGCAGCCCGGGTCCTCATGCGCCGTCAGCGCTATGCAGCTGACCTCGGGAAAGCGCTCGCCGAGCCGTTCGATCAGCGTGACCCCGTTGACGCCCGGGAGCGATATGTCGACCACGGCGACATCGGGCAGCGCCTTGCCGATCCCTTCGAGGGCGTCGTCGGCATTCCCGGCCAGCCCGACGATCGTCAGATCGTCCTGGCTGTTGATCATCGCGCCGACCCCCGACAGGATGATCGGGTGGTCATCGACCACAAATATTCGCCTGCAGCACACCTTAAAACCTCCATCAGTCGATGAAAGAGCCCTTCACCAGGAAGCGGCCCTCTTGTTCTTGATGGTCTAGGCAACTGCCCCGCCTCATGCGGGACGCCCGTCTGTCTCGGCAAGCCGCGAGGCGGCTGCTGCGGGTAAAGCCATCCCCCGCCTAACCCATGATGCCCGGACTTTAAGCCGGGACTAAAGTCCGGGATGTGCGGCGCTTCACGTAACCCTTACGTTTACGGAAGAAGCCATTTCCGGCTTGATCACATTGATCGTACGAAACTGTCCCATCAGCCGGCGAGCGGCGCATCGGCATAGAGGGTGGTCCCCTTTCCCTTGGCGGTTTCAACCGACAATTTGCCACCCACCAGCGCAAGGCGCTCTCTCATTCCGGCAAGCCCCAGATGGCCGGGACCGGGCTCGGCGCCGCTGTCAAAGCCGCGGCCATCATCCTCGATCGTCAGGCGCATGCGATCGTCTTGAATATGCGCCGTGACGCTTACGCGGCTCGGCGCGGCATGCTTGCCGATATTGGTGAGAGCTTCCTGCGCAATCCGGTAAAGCGTCAGCGCGACTTCGGCGGGCAACGGGCTTGACAGGGCTTCGAGATCCATCTCGCATTGAATGCCGAGCTGGCCGCACAGCACGCTGGCCAGGTCCTCCACCGAGGCGCGCAGGCCGAGACGATCGAGATCCGCGGGTCTAAGGCTCCAGGCGGCGTCATGCACCCTGGCACTCAGCCGGTCGACAAGCATCGCGGCGCGCGCGAGACGCGCGTCCATCTCATGCGAGCCGTCGCGAACGATGTGCAATTCGAGCGCGACGCTGGCCAGCATCTGGCCCAGATCGTCATGCAGCTCGCGCGACAGGCGCAGGCGCTGCTCCTCCTGCACGGCAATCAAACGCCACGCCAGCCGACGGCGCAGGGCCTTGTCGTCCTTGCCCGTAGTCATACCCACCCACATCAACCCTTCTCTTCCCATTGCCGCCGCGGGGGTCGCAAGCCACCTGCGAGTCGGCGAGAAAAGGCATGAATGTCCGCGCAATATACACCCGCCAGACGCGTTTGGGCGTGTCAGATTTTTCCCGATCTCTTCGAATTTTCCTGACAGGGGCATCAGCAGAAAAACTGGCAGAGCCTGCCGATCAGCCCGAATGTATCGGCGCTATTTCTGCGTGCATCCTTTTTGCGTCCTCCCGGTCATCTCGAACTGGCCGGGAAGCTCAACGCAAACAAGGAGAACGTCATGAGAAAGATCATCCTGGCCGCGGCTGTCCTGGCGGCTCTGACTGGCACGGCATCCGCAGTGTCCATCGGTAGCGGTAACGGCAATGGCAACGGCAATGTCGGCGTCGGCAACGGCAACGGCAACGGCAATGCCAATACCGGCGCCTTCAACGGCAACTTCAACGGCAACGGCAACTTCGGCATCGGCAACGGCAACGGCAACGGCAATGCCAACATGGGTGCCTTCAACGGCAACTACAACGGCAACTTCAATGCCGGCATCGCCAACGGCAATGGCAACGGCAACGGCAACTTCGGCCTCGGCAACGGCAACGTGAACGGCAACGGCAACTTCGGCCTCGGGAACGGCAATGCCAACGGCAACGGCAACTGGGGCGCCGGCAACGGCAACGGAAACGGCAACGCCAACCACTAGCGCCGTCCAAACCGCTAGCGTCGCCAGGCTTCGACCTGGAAGACGCTGACGTCTCTGGGACCGCCGAGCCACGCGCCCGTCCCCCGCGCAAGGCTATCGCGACATGTCGCCGGCGGTCCCAGTCCTTTCCGAGCACAGAGAGTCCCTTTCCGAGCAGAGTCCCTTTTCAAGCAAGAGCCATGGAAGGAGTTCGCATATGAAACGGCGTGTCTTAGCGGCATTGTGCCTGGCATTGTTGAGCGCAACCGCGGCCAGGGCCGACACCACGACCGGCACCCAGGCCTTCAGCATGTCCCGCGTCCAGCAAACCGCCGGCCAGTACGGCCAATATATCGGTTCGAACGTCAGGAGCATGAACCCGCTGGGCTTCGCGGGCGACAATGTCGGCTACAAGAACAGCGGCAGCGGCAATATCGGCGCCTTCAACAGCGGCACCGGCAATGTCGGCGCGTTCAATGGCAACGCCAACACCTCCTCGACCAGCGGCAACGGCAATATCGGCGCCTTCAACGGGAACGGCAACACCGGCGAATATGACGGCAACGGCAACATCGGTTCCGGCAACGGCAACTTCAATGGCGGCTCGTTCAACGGCAACGGCAATGTCGGGTCCTTCAACGGCAACCGTAACGGTCAGGGAAACCATTGATGAACGGCCTGAAACCACCTGGGTTCGCTCCGTCTCGCAAGCGCCAGGTGGCGGCGCGGCTGCTTGACGGAAATGGCCTCGCGGTCGCCACTTTGCTTGCAGCGATGCTGGTCGCCGACGCCTCGACCCTGGTCAGGATTGCCGACCTGCCGATCGGTACCGGAGTCGCCAATGGCCTTGGCAACACCGGAAATTTCAACGGCAACGGGAATTCCGGCAATTTCAACGGCAATGGCAATAGTGGCAATTTCAACGGCAACGGCAATTCCGGGAGCTTCAGCGGCAATTTCAATGGCGGCAACTTCAACGGCAACGCCAATTGCGGCAACGGCTTCGGCAATGGCTATTCGTCGGACGGCAATGGCAACGGCAAGGGCGCCGCCGGCGCCCCGGACTGGTGCCGGTTTCTGAAGGACCTGAATGGCCGGCTGGGACTGCCGCCCGGCACGATTCCGGATTTCGATTAGGTGCCGACCGAGGGATTTGAAAAACCGCAGGCCCGTCGGCAGCCTAGATTTTTCGCCGGCCACGTCCGCACAAACGCCGGGGATAGGCTAAGGCCGCCCGAACCTCGTCATTCCAGGGCGGAGCAGCCGCGAAGCGGCGTCGCGCAGACCCTGGAATCCATTCCGTGACCCTGCTCGAAGAGTGCAGCGGAGAAGAATTCTGCACCGCGGCAACGCTCGGAGGTCACGGAATGGATCCTCGGGTCTGCGCGCGTCGCTTCGCTCCTTGCTCCGCCCGTGGATGACGATCGCGATGCGCGTTTCGGCCATTCGCCAAGGCATGCCAAGGCAAGCAGAGTTCAGGCCACGACTTCGACGATCGCCGTCAGGAAGCCGGCGAGATCGTCGGTGACGAAATCGACGTCGTCCTCGTTTGCCGGGTCGCGTTCCCAGATCTCCGAAAAGGTCGGTTCGAAATTGCGCGGCACCACCAGAACGGTCGTCATGCCGAGCGTTTTCGGCACGGCCAGATTGCGCGCCAGATCCTCGAACATCACCGCGTTGTGGCCGGTCACCGAGTGCAATTCGGCAAAGCGCTCATAGGTCTGGCGCTCCGGCTTGGGATTGAGCCCCGCCGCGACGATGTCGAAGATGGCGTCGAAATGCTCCAATATGCCGAGCTGGCGCGCAGTGCGCTCGGCATGCCTGCGGTCGCCGTTGGTGAAGATGAATTTGCGCCCGGGAAGCTGGCGGATCGCCGCGCCCAGCACCGGATCCGGCACCAGCCTCGAATAATCGATGTCGTGCACCTTCTCGAGAAAATCGTCCGGATCGATGCCGTGCCGTTTCATCAGCCCGTTCAGCGTCGTGCCGTATTCCAGGTAGAGCTCCTTCTGCAGCTTGCGCGCCTCGTCGCGCGAAAGCGTCAGCAGCTCGCCGACATAGGCGGTCATCTTGACGTCGATCTGCGCGAACAGATTCGAGTGATGCGGATAGAGCGTGTTGTCGAGGTCGAACACCCAGTCCGTGACATGGGCAAAGCGGGCGGGATCGGGTGTCGTTGTCATGGCTTTCTTATGGCATGCCGGCGCTGGACTTATCCACAACTTATACGGGTCACGAAGTGTGAAAATGGCGTCTCACTTCAAATTTTAAAAGTCTCGGAAAGGTCGCCTTTAACGCTTGCTGCCACAGAAGCTTTCCGTTGGGAGCAAGTGATGAGTCGCATATTTCTGAGGGCCGCTGCCGTGGCGTTCGCTTCGGTCGCTGCCTCGCTTTTGTTGACACTGATTGTCGTTCCGGCAATGGGCTTTCCGATGAGCCGCAGCGTCTGGCTGGCGTCGACGGTTTGCCCGCTCGTGCTCGCCTGGGCCGCCAGCGCCAGCAGCTTCTGGCAGAGCGACAGGTTGCAGAATGCGCATCGCGAGCTGGCCCGCGCCCATGCGCAGCTGGCCGCCGCTCATAGGCGCCTGTCGGAAAAGGCAAGCCGCGACGACATGACCGGCATGCTCAACCGCGAAACCTTCTTTGCCGCGCTCGATGGTTCGCGGCGCAAGAGCGATCGCGGCGCGCTGCTGATCATCGATGCCGACCACTTCAAGCGGATCAATGACAGCTACGGTCATTTGACCGGGGACGAAGCGCTGCTGTTGATCGCCGGCGCCATCGAGCGCGGCATTCGCGGCGGCGACGTGCTCGGCCGCATCGGCGGCGAGGAGTTCGCGGCCTTCCTGGTCGGCGCCACCGAAGTTGAAGCCAAGCATGTCGCCGAACGCATCCGCCGCGAGGTCGAGCTGATCCGGTTTCGCCCCGTCGACGAGCGCACCGTGCTGCTCACCGTCTCGATCGGCGGCATAACCTGCGGCGAGAGCGCGACCGTTTCCGATTTGATGCGCGCCGCCGATCGCAGGCTGTACGAGGCGAAGAACCGCGGCCGCAACCTTTCGATCCTCGACCGCGAACTTCCGGAAGCGGCATGAAGCCTCGCTGCAGGTGTTAGGAAAGCCTTATCCATGTCCATATTCAACCGCGCTAAACTTCCGGGTGTAACGTCGTTTTCACCTAGGTTTGGCACGGAATTGGCCTCCCGGGTGGCATGTGTGCCGTTCAGGAACGGCATGCGTGGATCGAGGCCCCTATCGAAAGACGTATCATGAGCAATTTCATGAAAAGAATGTCCCGCCGCGCCATCGTGCAGGCGCTGATCGCGCTGCCCGCGCTGTCGCTGTTCCGCAACCGCCCGGTCGTGGCCGAGCCCGACGAAATCGTCGAGATCAATGGCTGGATCCTGCGGCGGAGCGACCTGGCATGATCTTCGACAGCTACGAAGCCTATAAGCAGGCCGGCTTCAAACCCAAGGCCTGCATCCTCGGCTCCGGCCCGGCCGGCACGACGATCGCCAGGAAGCTCGGCGCCGCCGGCATTCCGGTCGTCGTGCTGGAGGCGGGCTCGCGCGAATTCAGCGACGAGTCGCAGGATTTCTACCGCGGCAAGACGGTCGGCGATTTCTATTTCGACCTCGACATCACCAGGCTGCGCTTCATGGGCGGCTCGTCCAACCACTGGGCCGGCTGGTGCCGCGTGCTCGACAAGCAGGACTTCGAGCCCAAGGCCTGGGCGCCGGACACCGGCTGGCCGATCAGCCGCGCCGACATCGAGCCCTATCTGGCGGAAGTCCACGACATCCTCGAGCTTCCCGATTTCCGCCCCGATGTCCCGGTTTCGGACGACATACGCTGGGTGCAGCTGATCAAGAGCCCGGCGGTGCGCTTCGGCGAGAAGTTCGCCGACGAGCTCGACCAGAGCAAGAACATCGCCGTCGTGCTCAACACCTACGCGACCGAGCTCATTGGCGACGGCAAGCGCGTCACCGGCGCGAAGCTGTGGTCGAACGGCCAGGAGGCCGGTACCCTCTCGGCCGACTATTTCGTCACCTGCACCGGCGGGCTGGAGAACTCGCGGCTGCTTCTGTGGTCGAACCAGCGTTCGAATGGCGGCGTGGTGCCGAATGCCACCGCGCTCGGCCGCTACTGGATGGAGCATCCGACCTTCGAGGGCGGCAACGCCATCCTAGCCAACTACTCGGAGTTCGAGGTCGACGGCTCGAACGAAGCCTTCTTCTCGCCGACGCTTGCGGCGATGGAGCGGCTGCAGATCATGAATTTCGGCATCCGCCTGATCGAGTCGCCCTATCCGAACGTCAAGAAGCTGATCGCCGATCTCGCCTGCACCGCGCCCAACATGGCGGAGTGGATGTCGTCCCAGCTTGACCAGAAGCTGCGCTGCGCCGCCCAGCTTTATGTCGCCTGGGAACAGGCGCCGCTGGCCTCGAACCAGATCGAGCTGTCGAAGGCCGATGTCGACCACGCAGGCGTGCCGCGCATCGAACTGCACTGGAAGAAGTCTCCGCTCGAGCGCCGCACCCTGCTCGAGGGCTTGAGGCTCTTCGGCACGACCATGGCGCAGAAGAATCTCGGCCGTGTCCGCATCGACGACTGGATCAGCAATGGCGCCGATTACCCGACCAATGAGGAAACGGCCGGCCACCACCATATGGGCGGCACCCGCATGGGCACCGATGTGTTGAAGAGCGTCGTCGACGCCAACTGCAAGGTGCATGGCATGGACAATCTCTATGTCGGCGGCTCCTCGGTGTTCTGCACGTCGGGCCAGTGCAACCCGACCACCACCATCACCGCGCTCGCCTGCCGGCTGGGCGAGCATCTCGGCAAGGTGATCGCCGTCTGAACGCACGAAGAGCAGACGGCGCCGGCGCCTGGATTGGCAACCGGCGCCGCCTTGGCGCGCCTTTTGGTGAAATTGCGAGCGCGCTACAGCCCGTAGACGGCGATGCGCGCGAGAACCGCCGCGGCGGCGAGCGCCACCAGCAGGATGCCGAGGCCGATGGGCGAACCCCAGCCATACCATTCCATCGCCAGCTTGGCGTATTTGTATTCTTCGGCCGGGGTCATCGACGCGCGGGTAGAGGTCTCGAACATTACATGTCTCCGTTTTGGCGACCGCTTAGGGCTCTTGCGTTGCGGGAGTCGCGGTCGCATATTGCTATTCTCGTCTTAATGTTAGACAGATTGATAGTTAGATGATCGAAATAAATTCGTCAAGCACGAAACGTGACGAGATGACCCGGGACGTCGGCCTCGCCGTCATGCGCTGGCAGGACGCCACGCAGGCCTATGACGAGGCGGTGGGGGCGCGGCTCGGGCTGATCGCGGCCGAACGGCATTGCCTCGGCCTGCTCTATGCCGGGCCACAATCGGCGGGCGCCGTCGCGGCGGCGACCGGGCTGACGCCGGCGGCGGTGACGGCGCTGATCGACCGGCTTGAGGCGCGCGGCTACGTCACCCGGACCCGGAGCCTGGAGGACAGGCGCAAGGTGGTGATCGAGGCGACCGAGCTGACCAGGGAATTGTCGGAGCGCTATTACGGTGCAATCGCACGGGAGGGCGAGAAGGTGGTGGCGAGCTTCAGCGATGCGGAGCTCGCGACCGTGCTGCGCTTCATCAATGCGGCGCTGGAACTGCAGAGCGAGCAACTGGCCAGGATCAAGGCCGAGCCCGGCAAGGCTTAACTAGAGGTTCTGCACAGGATGTTGAAAGGTTGCCGTTTGTCGACGGGCACAATTTTCACCGTTCCTTTCGGTGAAATCAGCGCAAACGCCGAGGATTGGCCGAAGCCTTCCAACCTCGTCATTCCAGGGCGGAGCAGCCGCGAAGCGGCGTCGCGGAGACCCTGGAATCCATTCCGTGACTTTGACCGAAGAACACAGCGGAGCAGAATTCTGCACCGCAGCAGCGCTCATGCGTCACGGAATGGATCCTCGGGTCTGCGCGCGTCGCTTCGCTCCTTGCTCCGCCCGTGGATGACGACTGGGTGGGCGTTTCGGCCAATCTCCAAGGCATGCCACCTGCCAGCGCAAACACAGCCAATCGGTCAAAATCCCTGTGCTGGAGAACTAATCGCAAAAGCTGCAAAGCGGCCCAGCTGCCTACCGGCAACTGAACCGCCCTGACACGTCGGTTGGGCGAAAACCGACCTCAGACCGTCGCCGGGTCGAGCGCCGGCTGACCCTTGAACCGCGAGACGATGCCGGCCAGATCGCCGCCGGCGAAAGCATCGCGCAGCGCATCGAAGGACGGCAGCACGAAATAGGCGCGCTGGAACTTGTCGATCTCATAGCCGGTGCGCATCACCGTCTCGAGCTTGAACGGCACATGGTGGGCCTCCTTGCTCTCGACCGCGAACTGCAACTCGGTGAAGGACGACATCAGCCCGGCGCCGAAGGCCTTCAGCGGCTGGCCAGGCTCCTGGATGAGGCCGTATTCGGCGCTGTACCAGTAGAGCCTGGTGATCATCTCGTCGCCGCCCAGCGCAATCACATCCTCCGCCTTTTCGCCATACATCTGCATGAAATCGGCGAACACCGGCTGGGTCAGGATCGGCACATGGCCGAAGAAATCATGGAACATGTCCGGCTCGACGATGTAGTCGAGCTCCTTTTCCGTCCGCAGCCAATTGGTGACCGGGAAGCGGCGGTTGGCGAGATGATCGAAGAACGGGCCGGCCGGGATCAGGCCCGGCACGGCGACGATCTCCCAGCCGGTCAGCTTGCTGAGCTTTTCGCTAACCGCGTCGAAATCCGGAATCCTGTCGAGCAGGCCGAGCGCCGCGACGCCGTCGAGATAAGAACGATGCGCGAGCTTCCTGGTCAGTTTCGTCTGGCGGTCGCACAGCGTGCGCCACACCGCCTGTTCCTCGGCCGAATAGCCGTAACCTTGCGCCACGGTGAAATCGCTGCGGCACACCGAATAGTCGCCGCGAAGGCCCTGCGCCGCGCATTCGGCGGCGTAATCGGCAACGCTGATCGTCATTGCTTCCTCCTCGAAGATCGTGATCCGTGGATCGTGACGCGGAGTTTAGAGGCGGCTGATGAGGCAAATCAGCCTTGTTTGTAGCTCGCAGGCAGATTTTGAGGTAAAATCACTCCGATCAACGAGAGATCGGGAAAACATGCCTCAATTCGACGATTTCGAGATAAAGATGCTCGACATCCTGCAGCGCGATGGCCGCAAGCCCGTTTCGGAGCTGGCGCAGGAGATCGGCCTGTCGACCACCCCTTGCGCGCGCCGCTTCGAGGCCTTGCAGGAAACCGGCATCATCAAGGGCTTTGCCGCCGTGCTCAGCCGCCGCGCCGTCGGCCTGACCGTCGAGGTGTTCATCCAGGTGCGGCTGGTCAGCCACAGCGACGGCTCGCCCGAAAGCTTCATCGCCGCCGTCCAGCGCATGGACGAGGTCTCGTCCTGTTGGACGATGACCGGCGACCACGATTTCCTGCTGCATGTCATGGTGCCGTCGGTCGACGATCTGAACGCCTTCGTCATGCACCGGCTGATGCGGCTGCCCGGCGTGCGCGACGTCCATACCCAGCTGGTGTTGCAGAACATCAAGGGGCCGGGCCACGTGCCGCTCAGCCATCTGCGGCGCTGAAGCAATTCCAGGAAAAGTGTGATGCGGTTTTCCGTCCGGAATTGCTTCAAAACAAAACTTCTCCCGAAAAGCTGCGGGGAAACTGCTGAACCGCGCCAAGGCGGCTTCGACATCGGCAACTAGCACAAGCGGACCAATATGGAGGTCCGCCTTGAACATCGTGCTGATCAATCCGCCGCACACGGCCATCGGCAGCCGCGTGCCCGACGACCACTTGCCGCCGCTCGGCCTGTTGGCGATCGGCGGCCCGCTGATCGATTCCGGCCATCAGGTGTGCCTTGTCGATGCCGAGTTCGGGCCGATGCCGCTTGGCGAGCTGGTCGGCGATGCTCTGCGCGACGATCCGGACTTCGTCCTGATCGGCCATTCCGGCTCGACCTCGGCGCATCCGACGGCCTTGCGCATCGCCGAGATGATCAAGGCGCGCGCGCCGGGCGTCATCGTCATTTATGGCGGCGTCTTCCCGACCTATCACTGGCGCGACATCCTGGCCGCGACCGACGTCTTCGACTTCATCGTGCGCGGCGAGGGCGAGGCGACCGCGACGGCGTTGGTCGAGGCGATCGAAATGCGCCAGCCGGTGGCAAGCGTCGCCGGCATCGCCTATCGCGACGACCTTGGCCGTCCCGTCGCCACGCAAGCTGCCATGACCATTGCCGATCTCGACGCCTGGCGCGTCGGCTGGGAACTGATCGATCATCGCCGCTACTCCTATTGGGGCGGCAAGCGGGCGGTGGTCATGCAGTTCTCGCGCGGCTGTCCGCATCTGTGCAACTATTGCGGCCAGCGTGGGTTCTGGACCCGCTGGCGGCATCGCGACCCGGTGAAATTCGCCAAGGAAATCGCCTGGCTGCATCGCGAGCATGGCGTCGAGCTGATCAACCTGGCGGACGAGAACCCGACCTCCTCGAAGAAGGCCTGGCGCGCCTTTCTCGACGCCATGATTGCCGAGAACGTGCCGGTGCTGATCGTCGGCTCGACCCGCGCCGACGACATCGTGCGCGACGCCGACAGCCTGCATCTCTACCGCAAGGCAGGCGTCATTCGCTGGCTGCTCGGCATGGAGAATACCGACGAGGAAACGCTGTCGCTGATCCGCAAGGGCGGCAGCACCAAGTCCGACCGTGAGGCGATCCGGCTGCTGCGCCGGCACGGCATCCTGTCGATGGCGACCTGGGTTGCCGGCTTCGAGGACGAAACCTTGCGCGATCTCTGGCGCGGCTTCCGCCAGCTCATTGCCTATGATCCCGACCAGATCCAGGCGCTCTATGTCACGCCGCATCGCTGGACGCCGTTCTTCCGCATCGCCAGCGACCGCAAGGTGATCCAGAAGGACGTGCGCCTCTGGGACTACAAACACCAGGTGCTGCAAATGACCCGGCTGAAGCCATGGAAGCTGTTCTTCGCCGTCAAGCTGATCGAGGTCGCGGTGCAGTCGCGCCCGAAGGCGCTGGCGCGGATTCTCTTCCACCCCGATCCCGAGCAGCGCCATTCGATGCGCTGGTACACCAGGATGGGCCGCCGCGTCTGGTTCCGCGAAGTCTGGGGGTTTCTGGCCCGCGACCGCCGCGTCACGGACGGCCCGACGCTCGCCGATTTCTGGGGCGCGCCGCAGGACGCCGAGGAGGAATCGATGATCGTCAGGCGGCCGGCCGGAAAACCGGTCGTGCCTGTCATCGAAGATCAGAGAAGATTAGCCGGCTGATTACGGCAGCTCACGGTCAAGCGGCGAACTTGCCCGCTCTTCCTTACGGAACGATCAGCGTGCCGGCGCCATGCTCGGTGAAGAGCTCGAGCAGCACCGAATGCGGCGTCTTGCCGTTGAGGATGACGACGCCTTCGACGCCGCGCTCGATCGCCTCGATGCAGGTCTCGACCTTCGGGATCATGCCGCCCGACACCGTGCCGTCCTTGATCAGCGCCTTGGCCTCGGCGACCGTCAGCTCGTCGATCAGCTTCTTGTTCTTGTCGAGCACGCCCGGCACGTCGGTGAGGAACAAGAGGCGCGAGGCGCGGCAGGCACCGGCGATGGCGCCGGCAAACGTGTCGGCGTTGATGTTGTAGGTGTGGCCGTCGCGGCCGGGCGCCACAGGCGCCAACACCGGGATCATCTCCGAGCGCGCCAGAAGGTCGAGCAGCGTGCGGTCGACCTCGACCGGCTCGCCGACGAAGCCGAGATCCAGCACCCGTTCGATGTTGGAGTCCGGGTCGAGCATGGTCTTGCGCGCCTTTTCGGCGAACACCATGTTGCCGTCCTTGCCGCAGAGCCCGATCGCCCATTCGCCCTCGGCGTTGATCAGCGCCACGATCTCCTTGTTGATCGAGCCGGCCAGCACCATCTCGACGATCTCGACCGTCTTCTGGTCGGTGACGCGCAAGCCGCCCTCGAATTTGGATTCGATGCCCATCTTGGAAAGCATCGCGCCGATCTGCGGCCCGCCGCCATGCACGACGATCGGGTTGACCCCCGACTGTTTCAAAAGCGCGATGTCGCGGGCGAACGCCTTGCCGAGCTCATGGTCGCCCATGGCGTGGCCGCCATATTTCACCACCACCGTCTTGTTCTCGTAGCGCTGCATGTAAGGCAGCGCGCGCGAGAGCAGCGCGGCCTGCATTTCGGCGTTGGCGGCGACGTCCGTCATCGGTGTGATCCTGGCTAGCTTGAATGGCGGCCTCATAGCGGGAATTGCCGCAGGCCGCAAACAGCTTTGCGGTCACAAAGATGAAATTGTGCGTGGTCTTTGGCGATAGCGTGCATGGCAGCTTGGCGCATGCATTGTCTAATGTAGCGCTGGTCGACCCCCACTCCGTCTCGGCTTCGCCGAGCCACCTCTCCCCCGATCGACGGGGGAGAGGAAAGGCGCCAAGCTTTTTGCCGTCAGCGCTCGTCCAGCAAGGCTCCCTTCCTTTCCCTCCGGAGGGGGGAAAGGTGGCGCTGCGAAGCAGCGACGGATTGGGGGAACCACCTGGCAATCAAGCCTTCCGCCGATCAGTCGCGCCAGATAGCTCGGCGAAGCCGAGACGGAGAGAGGGAACGCCCTATGTGATTAAGCCGGCACCTTGAGCGGCGCGCGCCGCTTCAGCCAACCCGAGAGTTTCTCCATCTGCGCGGCCAAGGACAACAGCGTCTCCTCGTCGCCCGGCCGGCCCGCGGCCTGAATGCCGAGCGGTAGGCCGTCGGCGGTAACATGCACCGGCAGCGCGATCGACGGCTGGCCGCTGACATTCTGGATCGCTGGCCAGTGGGTGAACCACAGGCTCTTGTCCATCAGCTGGCCGAAGAACGACTTGATCTTGAGCAGTCCGGTGAGACGCAATTTGTCGAGCAGGTTCTCGATGAATTCGTCGGCGCCCTTGGGGTCCATCGAACCGCAGGCCAGAGGCGGATGCGCGATGATCGGCATCAGCACGGCATCGTAACGCGCGGTCTCCTCGATCAACCGCCTTGCCGTGGCGTTGAGACGCTGCACGCCGTCATAGACTTCGCCGGCGGACAGCATTTCGCCGAGGCGGCCGAGCACGCGGGTGGCGCGCTCAACCTCGCCGATTACCGGGCGGCCGACGCGCCGTGCCTCCGACCGCATCGTGCCGGCGACCGCCGCGGCCACCGTCTTGCAGAAATCGGCGATGAAGTCGCGGCCGATGAAAGGCAGGTCGATTTCCTCCACCGTATGTCCGCCCTCGCGCGCCAGCGCCACCGCGGTGTCGAGCGCCGCAATCGTCTCCGCGGATATCGGCAGGCCGAGCGGCGACTTGCGGTAGACGGCGAGGCTGAGCTTGCCCGGGTCGCGCGCCGCCGCCACCGCGAAGAAGCCTTTCGGCGCGCGCGCCGCATACGGTGAGAGCGGGTCGGCGCCGTGCGTCAGGTCGAGCAGAAGCGCGGTGTCGCGCACCGAACGGCTGACGGCGTGGTCGACCACCATGCCGTACCAGCTTTCGCTGGTCAGCGGCGTCAGCGGCACGCGGCCGCGCGAGGTCTTCAAGCCCACCAGCCCGCTGCAGGCCGAGGGCACCCTGATCGAGCCGCCGCCGTCGGAGGCGTGCGCCGCCGGCACCACGCCGGCCGCCACCAGCGCCGCGGCGCCGCCCGACGAGCCGCCAGTGGTGTGGCCTGTGTTCCAGGGGTTGCGGGTGATGCCGAAGCGGGCCGACTCCGTCATCAGCCTGAGCCCGTGCTCGGGCGAGGTGCTGGTGGCGATCGGGATCAGGCCGGCGGCGAGATGGCGCTCGACCATCACCGAGTTGAAATCGGCGGTGAAAGGCGGGATGCGACTGCCGCCATGGATCGGTACGCCCTTGAGGCCGATGCCGAGATCCTTGAGTGCGAACGGTACGCCGGCCAGCGGCAGCGTGCGGTCGACGGTCTTGGCCCGCGTTCGCGCGGCGTCGTAAAGCGGCGTGGCGATGGCGTTGATGTCGGGCCGCGTCGCCTCGGCGCGCGCGATCGCCGCGTCGACCAGCTCCTGCGGCGCGATTTCGCCCCGATGCACGAGCTCGCCAAGCCCCGTCGCATCCTGTTCCCAAAGCACGCGCTCGATCGACATCCGCATCCCCGATTTTCGGAAAGGCTAGAGCAATTCCAGGAAAAGTGTGAGCGGTTTTCCGTCCGCAATTGCGTCAAGACAAGGAGTAGGGAGATAGAGCGGCTCGCCGTTTGCGTGAAACGGTGAAACGCTCGGGCGGCGCCCGATTTGCTTGGCAACGACCCAATGCGGAGCGAGCCGGGGACCCGTTGCAAATAAATTGCAATCTTCTAATTTGCCGCTATGGCGCCGCAGGACATCAGCAAGCTGATCGTCCGGACTTCGATGAAGGACCGGGCTGCGTTCGATCTGCTCTACAGGCAGACCAGCGCGAAACTTTTCGGCGTTTGCCTTCGTGTCTTGAACGACAGGGGTGATGCGGAAGAGGCGCTGCAGGAGGTCTTCGTCAAGATTTGGACGAAGGCGGATCGTTTCGCGGTTTCCGATCTGAGCCCGATCTCCTGGCTGGTGGCCATTGCGCGCAACCATGCGATCGATCGCATCCGGGCGCGGCGCAGTCCTTCTGCCAACATCGATACGGCCCTCGACGTCGCTGACCCGACGCCTGGACCCGAGGCCATGGCTGTTGCGGGCGGCGAGACCGAACGCATCTACCATTGTCTCGACGAACTGGAGAAAGACCGGGCGGCGGCCGTCCGGGGCGCCTATTTGAGCGGCGAAAGCTATGCCGAACTGGCGGAGCGCTTCAAGGTTCCGTTGAACACGATGCGGACTTGGCTGCGGCGAAGCCTGCTGAAACTGAGAGAATGCCTGGAAAGATGACGCTGGCGGAAGACAACGGACCGGAACGTGGAGGCGACGACCTGCTCGCCGCCGAATACGTTCTCGGCGTTCTGCCAGCCGACGAACGCCAGATCGCGTCCCGTCGCATCGATACCGAGACGGCGTTCGCCCGCCTGGTCGATGCCTGGGAGGTCCACTTCGCGCCGATAGCCGCCGCCTATGCCGCGGTCGAGCCGCAGGCTTCGGTCAAGGTGGCGATCGACCGCCGCCTGTTCGCGTCGACCGCTTCCACATCCCCGGCGCCCGGTGCCAGCCTGTGGACGAACCTTGCCTTCTGGCGCGGCCTCGCCGCCGCGGCCATTGCCGCTTTGGCGGTCTATGTCGCCCTGCCTTTCGTCAATCCACCGGTCACGCAGCCTCAGACCAGGCTGGTCGCCTCGCTGGCCGCCGACAACAGCCCCGTCAAATACCTCGCCGTCTATGACGCCGCCCGCCATGAGGTCGGCCTGTCGCTGGTCTCCGGCGAGCGTGGCGCCGGCAAGGACTTCGAGCTGTGGATGATCGAGGGCAAGAACGCGCCGGTCTCGATGGGCGTTATCCCGGCCGGCCAGACCGCGCGCATGGCCGTTACGCCGGCTGTCCAGCAGAAGCTCGCGCAGGGCGCCGTGCTCGCCGTCAGCCTCGAGCCTTCGGGCGGTTCTCCGACCGGCCAGCCCACCGGCCCCGTCGTCGCCGCGGGTGACCTGAAGGGCATCTGATCGACGCTTCGGCAGAGTCAAAATCATAAAGACTAACTGAAGTGGATCTTTCGGTTGTCACCGAAAGGAGCAGTCTGCTGTTGCCATCAGTGGCGCGAACGAAATAAATCGAACGAAGAAAAAATTCGCAACGGCGGTGAAACTAACGTTCCGGCACCTCCGTATCTTCTCGCGTTCCCAAGGACGGGAAAAACAACCCGAGGAGACTGACACAATGCGTAAACTCGCCACCCTTTTGCTTGCCTCTACGCTCGGCCTTTCCGTGATCGGTGCCGTTGCCTATGCCAATCCGATGGTCGGCGGCGCGCCGATGTATGCCAAGAAGAACATCATCGAGAACGCCGTCAATTCTAAGGACCACACCACGCTGGTCGCCGCCGTCAAGGCCGCCGGCTTGGTCGACACGCTGCAGGGCGCCGGTCCGTTTACTGTCTTCGCGCCGACCAATGAAGCGTTTGCCGCACTGCCCCCCGGCACGGTCGACACGCTGCTCAAGCCCGAGAACAAGGACAAGCTGACCAAGGTGCTGACCTGCCATGTCATCGCCGCCAAGGCGCTGGCCGCCGATGTCGCCAAGATGGCCAAGGCCGATGGCGGCGCGCACCAGGTCAAGACGGTCGGCGGCTGCGCGCTGACGCTGAAGTCGGAGAAAGGCAAGGTCACCGTCACCGACGAGAACGGCAATGTCGCCCACGTCACCATCGCCGATGTCCGCCAGTCGAACGGCGTCATCCACGTCATCGACAAGGTTCTCTTGCCGAAGATGTAACAAAGCGGGCCTGGCCGGCGAAGACATGGCTGAGCGCCGGCCGCAACATCCAAGATCCGCGCCGCCGGCAAGGGTGTGCTCCGCGTCGTCCCGTAAGGGCGGCGCGGAGTTGCATCATCAATATAAGCGTATAGGGCGTCACCGGCTTTTGATTTCCGGGTGGTGCTTTATCTTGGCAAAATATCTCAGGAGGAACGGCCATGAACCGTCGCGATTTTCTCTGGAGCGGCGCCGCCGCCACCGCTCTCATCGTCGGAACCGGAGCGATGCTGCGCGCCGGCGGGCCGAAGCCGGCTCTTGCCGCCGAGACCTTCGAGGTCACCAAGACCGAAGCCGAATGGCACGCCATCCTGTCCGACGAGGCCTTCGACGTGCTGCGCAAGCAAGGCACCGAATATCCGGGCACCAGCCCGCTGCTCAACGAGCATCGAAAGGGCATCTTCGCCTGCGCCGGCTGCGACCTGCCGGTCTATTCGTCTGAGACGAAATTTGATTCCGGCACCGGTTGGCCGAGCTTCTGGCAGGAGATCCCCAAGGCTATCGGCGAGACCGTCGACCGCTCGCTCGGCATGACTCGCACCGAGGTTCACTGCCGCCGCTGCGGCGGTCATCTCGGCCACGTCTTCGACGACGGCCCGCCGCCCACCGGCCTGCGCCACTGCATCAACGGCGTGGCGCTGAGCTTCAAGCCGGCCGCCGCCTGAGCGAGGCTGCGGCGGCCCCCGTAAGATTTCGGCCATCCGCTAAAAAACATAACCCCGGAAATCGGTGTCGATTTCCGGGGTCATGCATGAGGGGCGCCAGGCGGGGGATCCAGCGCGCCTCAATGGCCTCCGCCGCCACCGCCGCCCTGCGGGGCCGGCTTGTTGATGAACAGCACGAAGAACCCAAGCGAAGCGAACAGCACGGTCAGCATCATGAACACGTCCATGAAGGACAACAGCGCCGCCTGCTGCTGGACCATGCCCGACAGTTTCGAGATCGCGGCCGTCGTGGCATCGAGCCCGGCGGTCTGCTCGAAATTCAGCGTCATGTTCTGCAGCTTGTTCTGAGCGGCGGCACTGCCCCACTGCACATGCTCGGCGAGCCGTGCATAGTGGAAGGCGTTGCGGTCGATCAGCACCGTGTTGATCACCGCAAGGCCGACGGCGCCGCCGAGATTGCGGGTCAGGTTGAACAGGCCGGACGCATTCTTCAGCCGTTCCGGCGGCAGCGTGCCCAGCGCAATGTTGTTGATCGGCACCATGCACAGCATCATCGAGCAGCCGCGCAGGATCTGCGGGATGAGTAGCTCGTAGAAATCCCAGTCGGCGGTGAGATGCGTCATCCACCATGTGCCGGTGGCGAAGCCGAGGAAGCCGATCATCATCATCAGCCGCAGGTCGATCTTGTTCGACAGGATGCCGGCAATAGGCGCGGTGAAAAACATCGCCATGCCGCTGACGAACAGCGCCTCGCCGATCATCATCGAATCGTAACCGCGGATACGGCCGAGGAACACCGGATAGAGGTAGGTCAGCCCGTAAAGGCCGATGCCGACGACGAACGAGAACAGCGAGCCGAAGGCGAAGTTGACGTTGCTGAAGGCCCTGAGGTCGACGATCGGCTCCTCGGCGGTGAAGACGCGCCAGAAGAAGATGATGCCGCCGATGGTCATGACGATGGCGCAGGCGAAGACCGCCGGCTCCTGCAGCCAGTCGTGGTTGGGGCCTTCCTCCAGCACATACTCCATGCAGCCGAGGAAGGCGGCCATGCCGGCCAGGCCCCACCAGTCGAACTTGGAGAACAGTTTCAGGTTCGGCTTGTCGAAGTCGATCAGCGACCAGGCCGCCGTCGCCACCAGGATGCCGGGGACCACATTGATCAGGAACAGCCAGTGCCAGGACATGGCGTGGCTGATATAGCCGCCCACCGTCGGGCCGATCGTCGGCGCCAGCGTCGCCACCAGGCCGATCATCGGCGAGACGACGGCGCGCTTGGAGGGCGGGAAGATGGTGAAGGCGGCCGCGAAGACGCTGGGGATCATGCCGCCGCCGATGAAGCCCTGGATGGCGCGGTAGACGATCATCTGGTCGATGTTGGTGGCGGTCGCGGCAAGTGCGCTGGCCGCGGTAAAGCCGGCCGCGGCGGTGGTGAACAAAACGCGCGTCGACAGCATGCGGCTGAGGAAGCCCGACAGCGGGATCATCACCACTTCGGCGATCAGATAGGCGGTCTGCACCCACGGGATCTCGTCGGAGCTGGCGCTCAAGCCCGCCTGGATTTCGGCGAGCGAGGCCGAGACGATCTGGATGTCGAGGATCGCCATGAACATGCCGAACACCATCGCCAGGAAGGCGATGACGCGGCGCACCGGCATATGGTCCGCCGGCAGGGCCGGCGCGGCAGCGACCGGACGACCCGGTACTGATCCTGCGGTGATGGTTGCGGTTGCCATGTCATGGCCTCCCTAGGCAATTCCAGGGACAGGCGCGTGGCGGTCCCGGATTGCGTCGAAACGAATAAAGCAGGCTGGGCGGCTCGGCGCTCAAATGGCCACCGAACCGCCCCCCTTGATTAGTTGGTCGTCGAGGCCGGCGCCGTGCGGCTGTCGACCGCGACGACGACGCTCAGGCCCGCGCGCAGCTTGCCGGTCTTCAAGACGTCGGCGGGCACGTCGATGCGCACCGGCACGCGCTGCACCACCTTGGTGAAGTTGCCGGTGGCGTTTTCCGGCGGCAGCAGCGAGAACACCGCGCCCGAAGCCGGCGCCAGCGAAGAGACAGTGCCTTCGAAGCTCTGGCCGTCGATCGCGTCGACCGCGATGCGAACCTTCTCGCCGGGCACCATGCGGCCGAGCTGCGTCTCCTTGAAGTTGCCGACGATGTAGAGCTTGTCCATCGGCACGACGACGGCGAGCTTCTGTCCAGGGCTGACGAGGTCGCCCTGCTCGACCGAGCGGTTGCCGACGACGCCGTCATAGGGCGCCTTCAGCACGGTGAAGGAGAGGTCGCGCTGGGCCTTGTCGCGGCTGAGCTGCAGCGAGGCCAAAGTGCTGGCCGATTCCGCGCGCTGGGCTTCCAGCACGCCGATACTGGCCTGCGCCGCGGCGATCTGCGCGTCGGCGCCGACAAGCGCCGCCTTGGCCTGGTCGAGCGCGGTCTGCGCGTCGTCGAGTTGCGCCTGCGTCCCGACATGCGTCTTGAGCAGTTGCGCCGCGCGATCCTGGGCGCGGCCGGCATTGTCGGCGGCGGCCTGATCGGCGACCTTCGAGGCCTGGGCCTGTTGCAGCGAGGCCTGCGCTGCCTTGGTCTGCGCGTCGATGCGGTCGAGCGTCTTTGCCAGCGTCGCGATCTGCGCTTCAGCCTGGGCGACGGCGATCTTGTAGTCGCCATTGTCGATGACGAACAGCGGATCGCCGGCCTTGACCTGCTGGTTCTCGCTCACCAGCACCTTGTCGATATAGCCGGAGATTTTCGGCGACACGAACGACATATCGGCCTGGACATAGGCGTCATCAGTGGAGATCATGAACCGGCCGTCGGCCCAATAGTTGTAACCATACCAGGAACCGGCGCCGAGGAGGGCCAGACCGATGATCGGCAAAAGGAACGAGCGCACCGAACGCTTCTTCTTTGCGGGAGCCTCGGCCGCGGGCGGCGCAACCGGAGTGACCGGCTGTGCGGGAACTTCCGGGGCTTCGGTCGACGGCTGGACCTTGGCATTTGGAAACGTGCGGACTTCGGCGGTGGCGGGCGCGTTCGAGGACATGGTAATCTCTCTAGGATTGTCAGTCAGACTGAACCGTTCGGTTCGAATTGGTGATTGACATAGCGCGGAAACGGGACCATATCAAGAGGAAATCGAACCGGGTGGTTCGAAATATTTTCTAAGGAATGACTTCCATGGTCGACACGACAGCGGACAGCGATCTGCTCGACTTGCGCAAGGGCCGTCCGGCGGCCGGGCAGGACCCGGTCAAGCGGGCTCAGATCATCGAAGGCGCGCGCCGCGTCTTCATCGACAAGGGTTTTGAAGCCGCCTCGATGAACGACATCACGCGCGAGGCGGGCGTCTCCAAGGGCACGATCTACGTCTATTTCGAGAACAAGGAAGAGCTGTTCGAGGCTCTCATCGAGGAAGAGCGCGGCACCATCTTCAAGAACATGTATGAGGTGCTCGACCACTTCGACGACCTGCGCAACACGCTGGTGAAGTTCGGCACGGGGCTGTCGGCGAAGATCACCTCGGCCAAGGTCATCCAGGCTCAGCGCACGGTGGTCGGCGCCGCCGACCGGATTCCCGAGCTTGGCGCGCGCTTTTACGAGCGCGGCCCGAAGCGCGGCCACGACAGGATGATGACCTTCCTCAACGAGGCCGTCGAACGCGGCCTGCTGCAGATCGACGACGTCGACCTTGCCGCCTACCAATTCACCGAGCTCTGCCTCGCCGGCCTGTTTCGCCAGTGCATCTTTTCCTACCGCACCAAGGCGCCGAGCACCGCGGAGATCGAACACATCGTGACGTCCGGCGTCGATGTGTTCCTCAAGGCCTACGCCACGGAAAAATTTCTCGCCGAGGAACGGGCTTCGGCATTGGCCTGACCATTCCGGTACGCGAAGTCCGTAGCGCATAGCGAAAGCCTGAGAAATTCGCGCCAGCGAGGTGAGAACTTTGCCGGCATCGTGGCTGGCCTCCGTGCCGTGAAAACCTGTCCGCCGACCTTTTTCGAACGTCGATCGGCATCGTCAGCAGGCGCTTTCGGAAGGACCTGTTAACCATCGCTTTCTATGTCTCGGGAGACGTTCAATCGGCGAGTCTCGAGTATGACATCCATGCGCTTTCCCCGTGCCAATCATTCCGGCGATTCCGCCCACGGCAACGACGACGATCACCGTCGTGCGGAGGAAGGCGGGCGCCGGGTCGCGGCCCCGCAGACACAGCCGCGGGCAGGGCAGGTCGTGACCTTGCGGGCCTCGGTCGAGGGCGAATCGGATGCCGCTCGCGGCGCCTCGTTCGATTCGGCCGATGGCGGCGAGTTCGGCCGCCCGGCCTGGCAGGATTATTTCTTCCTTGCGCCAAATGTGCGCTTCACCCGCACGCCGGACACCGATCTTGCCAAGCGAACCGCTCCGCACACGGAAGACTCCGCGCAGAACAAGACACCCCTCCGCGAACCCGTCCGGCCAGTGCCGCCGGCCCCGGCGTCGATCAATCCAGTCCGGCCGATCCCGGCAGGCGCGGCCGCTCGCACTGTCGCGCCGTTGCAAGTCAAACCGGTCCGCGCAGCTCCCGCGGTCGCCCCTGTTGCCCCCGCCGCTCCGGTTGTGCCGCCCCAGGTTGCCGTCGCTCCGGCGCCAAAACCACGCCCGTCCGGATTGCGGTGGTCCTATCTGTCCGACCATGCCTTCTTCGAGTTCGGCATGCCCTTCCTCGCCGAGCGTCTGGCGCGGGCGCGGGCGAACGAAGCGGGACAGGCGCCCGTCGCCCCGGCGCAGCCCGTCCAGACGATGCCGGCGCATCGTCCGGCGGCGCAGCCGGTCCAGCCCCGCGCCGCTTTCCTGGGCGAAGCGACGTCGTTTTACCGCGTCATCGAGTGGCGCTCCAATGTAGGAGACTCAATCGCCGCACCGACGCCGGTACCGGCTTCGGTCGCCACCCAACCGGCACCTGCCGAGGCTATGCCGATTTCAACCCCGGCAAGCGCAAGGAAAGCCAGGCAGGCGCCCTCACTGCCCATCGCCGGCGAGGTCGTGCCGCTGCCGGCGTCCGCCGGCTACGAGCTTCCTTCAGAAGATCTTTTGCAGATGCCGCCCGAGGGCCAGGGCTTCTACATGTCGCAGGAGCGGATGGAGCAGAACGCCGACTTGCTCGAAAGCGTGCTGGAGGATTTCGGTGTCAAGGGCGAGATCATCCATGTCCGCCCCGGCCCCGTCGTCACGCTCTACGAGTTCGAGCCGGCGCCGGGGGTGAAATCCAGCCGCGTCATCGGCCTGGCCGACGACATCGCCCGTTCCATGTCGGCCATCTCGGCCCGCGTCGCCGTGGTGCCGGGCCGCAATGTCATCGGCATCGAGCTCCCCAACGAAACGCGCGAGACGGTCTATTTCCGCGAGCTGATCGGATCGGCCGGCTTCCGCAACACCTCCTGCAAGCTGGCGCTCGGCCTTGGCAAGACGATCGGCGGCGAGCCGGTCATCGCCGAACTCGCCAAGATGCCGCATCTGCTGGTGGCCGGCACCACCGGTTCCGGCAAGTCGGTCGCCATCAACACCATGATCCTGTCGCTGCTCTACCGGATGAAGCCGGAGGAATGCCGCCTCATCATGGTCGACCCCAAGATGCTGGAGCTGTCCGTCTATGACGGCATCCCGCATCTTTTGACGCCGGTCGTCACCGACCCGAAGAAGGCGGTCACCGCGCTGAAATGGGCGGTGCGCGAGATGGAGGACCGCTACCGCAAGATGGCGCGCCTCGGCGTGCGCAACATCGACGGCTACAACCAGCGCGCCGCCGGCGCCCGTGACAAGGGCGAAGTCGTGACCATGCAGGTGCAGGTGGGCTTCGAGAAGGGCACCGGCGAGCCGCTGTTCGAGGAACGCACGATCGACCTCGCGCCTATGCCCTATATCGTCATCATCGTCGACGAGATGGCCGACCTGATGATGGTGGCCGGCAAGGAGATCGAAGGCGCCATCCAGCGGCTGGCGCAGATGGCGCGCGCTGCCGGCATTCATCTGATCATGGCCACGCAGCGCCCGTCGGTCGACGTCATCACCGGCACCATCAAGGCGAATTTCCCGACCCGCATCTCTTTCCAGGTTACGTCGAAGATCGACAGTCGCACGATCCTCGGCGAGCAGGGCGCCGAGCAACTGCTCGGCCAGGGCGACATGCTGCACATGGCCGGCGGCGGGCGCATTTCGCGCGTGCACGGTCCCTTCGTTTCCGACCTCGAGGTCGAGCACGTCGTGGCGCACCTGAAAGCGCAAGGGCGCCCCGAATATCTCGACACCGTCACCGCCGACGAGGAGGAGGCTGAGGAGGCGGCCGACAGCGGTCCGGTCTTCGACAAGGGTTCGGTCGCCGAGGAGGACGGCGACGCCCTCTTTGAGGAAGCGGTCAAAGTGGTCAAGCGCGACAAGAAATGCTCGACCTCCTACATCCAGCGTCGGCTCGGCGTCGGCTACAATCGCGCCGCCTCGCTGGTCGAGCGCATGGAAAAGGAAGGCCTGGTCGGCGCGCCCAACCATGTCGGCAAGCGCGAGATCCTCACCGGCCGGCGCGACCGCGAGCCCGAGCGCGAAGAGACGGACTGATCTCTGACGGGTCGGCCGGCGTCAGCTGCCGTTCAACATCACCCACGAGGCATACCGAACGCCAGCTTGACCTGACGGCCCCGAGGCTCAAACATTTAAGGCGGGCCTCGACGGATCATTGGGCCGCAAGGAAGATGGGCTCGGCGTGACAGGCAGGTCGGGGATGGTCGATACAAAGCTGCAGAACCAGATGCGGCGCATCGTGGCGGACTTCAATGCCGGCCGCCACGATCAGGCGCGCCTGCTTTGCGAAGAGGGCCTTCGCCAGACGCCTGATGAACCGGCTCTCAACCATCTTCTTGCGGCCGTCCTGTTTGCAAAGGGAGAGGTGGCGGAGGCCCAGGCCCACATTCGTGCAAGTCTGGCGATCAGAGCCGACAACGCATCCGCTCATCTGCTCGCTGGACGGATAGCGCGGGCGGCGAAAGATTTTGAGCCGGCGCTCCACCATTTCGAGCGCGCGGCGGAATTGGCGCCCGGCGTTGCCGTGCTCATCGAGCGGGCGCGCACGCTCGATGCGGCGGGCGACCGGGGCCAGGCGTATCAGGCGTGGCGGGCGGTGACGCACGCCGATCCTTCATCCGCCGAAGCTGCGGCGCGTCTGGGCCGCATTCTGTTTGAGGACGGCATGCCAGCCGAAGCAGCGCCTTTGCTGGAGCGCGCCGTCAAGGGCGACGCGCCCGCCTCGGCATGGTTCGACCTCGCCCTTGTCAGGCAGGATCTGCATGACCACGCGGCCGCCGCCACCGCTTATCGCAAGGCGCTGGAAAAGCGCCCGGACGATGCCGAGGCCGCGGTCAATCTAGGGGTCGCGCTTCAGGAAACAGGCGACATGGACGCCGCGATCCAAGCCTATCGAACGGCCTACCAGCAGCGCCCCGCAACACTCGGCACCATTGCGATGGCCCTGACGTCGGCACCGCATGGGCGGCTTTGGCTCGATCGCGAAGCGCTGAAGGGACTGCTCGGCGAGTTCTAAAGCACGATCCCGAAAAGTGGGAACCGGTTTTCGGAGAAGATCGTGCTCCGACAAAGAGTTAGATCAGGATGGCGGTTCAACGAAACGTCATCCTGATCTAGCGGGAACGCTTGTCGCGAAACTGCTTCCGGTAGACGCCGGGTCTGGCAAGGACATCGGCGACGGTTTCCGCATAGGCGATCTCGCGAGCGGCATCGAAGCTTTCGAAGATGAGTTCGGGTGCTGCGCGCGGCACGGGAAAACACTGCGCGACCGGCGTGCCCTTCGGCAGAACTCCCCGGAAATCCTGGTCGGTCCAGATCGCCGGAAAATTGATCCCGGCGTCCTGGAAATGATCCGAATCGACGACACCCGTCACCAGCCGGAAAGGAAGGTCGTCGCGGTTGACCGGGTGGGTGGCGAACAGGGACCAGCCCTCCTCCAACTCGATTGTCCAAAAACTGTTGAATTTTATCGCCGCAAGCCCGTTGGCAAATGGCGCGCCGGCGAGTTGTTCAGCGACGTGGAAGCTAAGCGGAGACCGTGGGTGACCCTTAGTTGAAGGCTCCGGGATGTCCCAGTGCCATTCGAAGGCGCCGTTCTCCACCGTCACGTCGCATGGCAGTAGGATCATGAAGCCATGTGTCATGGCATCGACGAAGGGCGGACACTGTTTTACCGTTCGGATATCGCGGCCGTGGATCTCCGAATAGGCTTTCGACGGCATCTTGCGCAGCCAGTCAGGCAGGACCGCGCGTGCCGGCACGGGTTGCGGCAGCGTCTCGGCAAGTGCAGGGTCGCAACGGAAAACAATGCGCATGGCGTCACCTAGCAGGCCGGGGAAAGTTGACGGTTTGCCCAGGCGTGGTCAATGCCCACGCCCGTTCTCAGCCGCCGTTCGCCACCAGGGCGATGGCCGCGCGCAGCTCGTCCAGCCCCGCGGCTTTCTCCGACGAGGTGGCCAGCACCATTGGAAAAGCCGCCGGGCGCTTCTTGATCTTGGCCAGCGTCTGCTCGATCAACTTCGGCACGCCCGCGGCCTTGATCTTGTCGGTCTTGGTCAGCACGACCTGGTAGGACACCGCCGCCTTGTCGAGCAGCGTCAGCACTTCCTCGTCCTTGGCCTTGATGCCGTGGCGGGCGTCGATCAGCACGTAGACGCGCTTCAGCGTCACGCGGCCCTGCAGATATTCGTAGATGAGTTTCGTCCACTCATCGACCTTGTCCTTCGGCGCGCTGGCATAGCCGTAGCCCGGCATGTCGACCAGCGCCATCGGCGGCAGGTCGGCGCCCTCGCCGGAAAACCCGTCCGGCACGAAATAGTTGAGCTCCTGCGTGCGCCCCGGCGTGTTCGAGGTGCGCGCCAGGCCTTTGTGGCCGACCAGCGCGTTGATCAGTGACGACTTGCCGACATTGGAGCGGCCGGCAAAGGCGATCTCCGGCGGGCCCTCCGGCGGCAGGAATTTCATCGACGGCACGCCGCGGATGAAGATCCACGCGCGGGTGAAGAGCTCGGTTTCGATTACGGACTTGTCGGGTGCGCTCAAGCCGCAGCCTCCAGCTTTGCGATGTCCGCGCCGCGAATGGCGTTGAGGTTGCGGCTGATCTTGTCGACCGGCCAGTCCCACCAGGCCGCTTTCAACAGCCGCCGCACCGTGAATTCGTCGAAGCGCATTTTCACTATCCTTGCCGCATTGCCGGCGACGATCGCATAAGGCGGCACGTCATGCGTGACAACCGATTTCGCAGCGACGATGGCGCCGTGGCCGATCTTGACGCCCGGCATGATCACCGCGTCCATGCCGATCCACACGTCATTGCCGAGAATGGTGTCGCCACGGATCTCCTTCGACCAGGTCTTCGGGTCAAAACCTTCCTCCCAGCCATGGCCGAAAATGTTGAACGGATAGGTCGAGAAGCCGGACATGGCGTGGTTGGCGCCGTTCATGATGAAGCGCGCGCCCTCGGCGATGGCGCAGAATTTGCCGATGATCAACCTGTCGCCGATGAAGTCATAGTGATGCAGCACGCATTTCTCGGCGAATTTATCGGGACCGTCGGGATCGTCGTAATAGGTGAAGTCGCCGATCTCGATGTTCGGCGCATTCACCAGCCCCTTCAGGAAGCCGACACGCGGTTGCATCGCGATCGGATGCTTGACGTTGGGGTTGGGTCCGGTCATCGCGGTCCCTCCATGGTTTGCAGCCAGCTTTAGACGCGGCCGGCGACGTCCGCGCGCGATCAAACTAACGTGATCCTTGCGGGGCACCAACCGTTCAGTGGCTGCCGCGGCAGATCACGATCGGGTTCGAGAGCGCGCTGTCGAACCCGCTGCCCTGATAGACCTGGACGTTCGATGCGCCCGGCGGCAGCGAGAAGCTTCCCTCGACGATTTTCTGGTCGCCGGCCGTCGTGTGCAGAGCCCAGCTGAAGGTGCAGAATTGCGCGGGCGCCTTGGGTTGCACGTGGCTGCAGTTGAGCTGCGCGCCGCCGAGCATCGCCGCCCCGCCGCAGCTCACCGCGTCCTTCGCCGCGGCCGGAAAAGCGTATCCCGTCAGCAGCGCCAGCATGGTGATCTTGAGCCGGTTCATCGTCTTTGTCCTTGCCGCGAACCAGGCCGGTCCGGCCGGAATCTGGCCCATGCGATTTTTTTACCAAGCGCCTTAGTCGGTCTTGCGCGGCGCGTCCAGCAGGATTATGTGCATGATGATAATAAGCATGCTCACGAAAAGTTGTCGCCGACTCGCTGACCTCCCATGTCTACCTCATCCAGCATCAGCTTCGTGCTGCACGACGTCGCGCGCCTGTCCGGAACACGCTTGACCAATTCCAATCTGCTCGAGGCCCGCGCCCAGCCGGCCGTCGACCGGGAGAAAGTCCATGTCTGAAGGAACCTCACCCAGAAAGCCCGCCGACGAAGACATTGTCGGCGAAAGAGTAAGCGACCAGGTCATCCGCCTGGACAGCCAGCGCGAGCAAAGGCGCGGCAATCCGCCTGTCGTCGAAGATGACGAGCTGGAAGCGCCGGTCGCTCCCGAGCCGGCAACGCTGGAGGCGCCCTCGACGCAGCCGAAGCCGGCTGCCGTCACCATCGCGCCGCCGGCCCCCGCCAAGCCGCGCCGCAGCCTGACGCGGCCGATCCTGTTTGCGCTGCTCCCGGTCGCGCTGGTGGCCGGCGGCTATTACTACGTCGTCGGCGGCCAGGTCATGACCACCGACAACGCCTATATCCAGGCGCAGTCGCTCGGGGTCTCCACCGACGTATCCGGCACCGTCGACGAGATCGACGTGCACGACAACCAGGCGGTGAAGAAGGGCGACGTGCTCTTCCGGCTGCGGCCGGCGTCTTTCGAGACCGCGCTTGAAGGCGCGAGGGCGCAGCTCGGCACCGTGCGCAACCAGGTGCTGACCTTGCAGGCAAGCTACCAGCAGTCGCTGGCTTCGATCGATCAGGCTGAGGCCGACATCCCCTATTACGAGTCCGCCTTCCAGCGTCAGCAGGACCTGCTCAAGACCTCGACCGCCTCCAAGGCCACCTTCGACAGCGCCCAGCATGATCTCGTCGCCGCCCGCCAGAAGGTGACCGTCGCCAAGGCGCAGGCGCAGGCGATGCTTGCCCAGCTCGGCGGCGACGCCAGCCAGCCGGTCGAGAAGAACCCGTTCTACCTGCAGGCCCAGTCGGCGGTGGATGATGCACAGCGCAACCTCAACGACTCCGTCGTCAAGGCGCCGTTCGACGGCGTCGTCACCAATGTCGATGCGCTGCAGGTCGGCAAGTATTTGCCGGCCTCGCAGCCAGCCTTCAGCCTGGTGTCGTCGACCGACATCTGGATCGCCGCCGAGCCGAAGGAAACCGAGCTCACCTATGTGCGGCCCGGCCAGACGGCGACGATCAGCATCGACGGCTATCCGGGCGCGGTCTGGCACGGCACCGTCGGCTCGATCAGCCCGGCCTCGTCGTCCAGCTTCTCACTGCTGCCGGCGCAAAACACCAGCGGCAACTGGGTCAAGGTCGTGCAGCGCATCCCGATGCGG
This sequence comes from Mesorhizobium sp. GbtcB19, assembly GCF_019091085.1. Taxonomy (GTDB): domain Bacteria; phylum Pseudomonadota; class Alphaproteobacteria; order Rhizobiales; family Rhizobiaceae; genus Mesorhizobium. The sequence continues at coordinate 32,231 of NZ_JAGXJY010000012.1, forward strand.
GTGACGATCGATGATCCGCAGGGCAAGCCGCCGCTGCGCGGCGGCATGAGCGCCGTCGTCAGCATCGATACCGGCCATGCCCGCGGCCTGCCCGATTTCGTCACCGACCTCCTCAAGCGCTTCGGACAAAAGTCATGACCACCGCTTCCGCGACAGGCGCGCCCGTTGTCGCCAATCGCGGCGCCATCACCGCTTGCGTGATCCTGGCGGTCATCATGCAGGCGCTGGACACAACCATCGCCAATGTGGCGCTGCCCTACATTCAGGGCAGCGTCTCGGCGAGCGCCGACCAGATCAACTGGGTGCTCACCTCCTATATCGTCGCCGCCGCGGTGATGACGCCGCCATCCGGCTACCTCGCCAACCGCTTCGGCCGCAAGCGCATCCTTCTGGTGGCGATCACCGGATTCGTGGTGGCCTCGGTGCTGTGCGGCTTCGCGCAGTCGCTGCCGCAGATCGTCGGCTTCCGCCTGTTGCAGGGGCTGTTCGGCGCGGCACTCGTGCCGCTGTCGCAGTCGATCCTGCTCGACATCTACAGCGTCGAGGAGCGCGGCTCGGCCATGGCGCTGTTCGGCGTCTCGGTCATGGTCGGCCCGGTGCTCGGCCCGGTCATCGGCGGCTGGCTGACCGAGAACGTCTCCTGGCGCTGGGTGTTCTACATCAACGTGCCGATCGGCCTGCTGGCCTTCGCCGGCGTCTCGATGTTCGTCCAGGAAACCAAGCTCGACCTCAAGGCGCGGCTCGACTGGCTGGGCTTCGGCATGCTCAGCCTCGCCATCGCGTCGCTGCAGATGTTCCTCGACCGCGGCGAGCAGCTCAACTGGTTCTCCTCGGCGGAAATCATCGTCGAGGCGCTGGTCTGCGCGTCGGCCTTCTACATCTTCATCGTCCACACCTTCACCGCGCGCGACACCTTCGTGAACCCAAAACTGTTCCTCGACCGCAACTTCGCCGTCGGCATGATCTTCATCTTCATCATCGGCATCACCTATCTCGCCTCGCTGGCACTGATGACACCCTATCTGCAGACGCTGATGGGTTATCCGGTGGTGACGGCGGGCATTGTCATGGGGCCGCGCGGCCTCGGCACCATGGCCTGCATGTTCCTCGTCGGCCGTCTTGTCGGCAAGGTCGACACGCGCTGGCTGCTGTTCATCGGCCTCGCGATCACCGCCTGGGCGATGTACGACATGACCGGCTGGACGCCGGACGTGTCGCAATGGACGATCATCAGCACCGGCTTCGTCCAGGGCGCTGGCTTGGGCTTCCTGTTCGTGCCGCTCACCACCATCACATTCGCCACGCTGGCGCCGGAGCGGCGCGCCGAGGGCACCGGCCTTTACAACCTGTCGCGCAACATCGGCTCCAGCGTCGGCATCTCGGTGGTCTCGGCGCTGCTGACGCAGAACCAGCAGATCAACCATGCCAACATCGCCGACTATGTGACGCCGTACAATCCGGCGTTCGCCGACCCGGCGATCTCGCAGGCGCTGAGCCCTTACACCGCCGCCGGCCGCGCCGCGCTCGACGGCCTGGTCACGCTGCAGGCGACGATCATCTCCTATGTCGACGACTTCAAGCTGATGATGATTCTGTCGCTGGCCGCCATCCCGCTGGTGCTTCTGCTGCGCAAGCCCGGCACGCCGGCCAAGGTCGACCACAGCGCTGTCATGGAGTGAGGTTTCTCGGGAAAGGACCGGGGTCCCGCCGTGGGACCCCGGTCTGCCGGACGACCTCCCAAACACCGGCGTCGCTGCGCCGGAAGCCGTCCGGCCTTTTAGGGAGGACTGGATTCCATACGGAGCGACCCGGCTTGGAGTTTCAGGAACTCCTGATAAATTTGCCGAAAATTATTCCCGCCGCCGACGGATCGGGGGCTATCACGCATGGGTTTATCGGCGAACGCCAACGCAAAGCCGCCGATCAAGGCATGCCGGCTACCTCAACGCGGAAAGCCGTACGCGATCACCTTGCCCGAATGGCGCCGACGTTGGAGATTGTCCGAAATCCCCCGTGACGTCGTCATCCTCGGGCTTGACCCGAGGATCCATTCCGTGACCTTTGCCGCGGAGTGTGATGGTGCAGAATTCTGTAACCGTTGCAACGCCTTGGCGTAACGGCGTGGGTTCCAGGGTCTGCGCGCGTCGCTTCGCTCCTTGCTCCGCCCTGGAATGACGACCGAGCTATCGTCTCGGCAAATCGCAAAGGTCGTGAGACAACAAAAACCCCGGACAAGGCCGGGGTTTTGGTTTGTAGCTCGGGGAGCCGGCTATTCCGCCGGCGATGGTTTCTTGCGGAACAGCGCCGCCAGATTGTCCCACAATTCGATCTTGGCGCCCTGGCGCTTCATGATCACGCCCTGCTGCAGGATCGACAGCGTGTTGTTCCAGGCCCAGTAGATGACGAGGCCGGCCGGGAAGCTGCCCATCATGAAGGTGAAGATCACCGGCATCCAGGTGAAGATCGCCGCCTGCGTCGGATCCGGCGGCGCCGGGTTCATGCGCATCTGCAGGAACATGGTGATACCCATCACCACCGCCCAGGCGCCCATATGCGGCAGGAAGGCGGGTGCTGCGAACGGCAGCAGGCCGAACAGGTTGAAGATCGACGTCGGATCGGGCGCCGCGAGGTCGTGGATCCAGCCGAAGAACGGCGCATGCCGCATCTCGATGGTGATGTAGAGCACCTTGTAGAGCGAGAAGAAAACCGGGATCTGCAGCGCCACCGGCCAGCAGCCGGCCAGCGGATTGATCTTCTCCGTCTTGTAGAGCTCCATCATCGCCTGCTGCTGCTTCATCTTGTCGTCCGCGTATTTCTCGCGGATCTCGACCATCTTCGGCTGCACCTTCTTCATGTTCGCCATCGAGGCGTATGACTTGTTGGCGAGCGGGAAGAAGATGGCCTTGACGATGACGGTGGTGGCGAGGATCGCCAGCCCGAAATTACCGAAGAATTTGTAGAGCGTGTCGATCAGCCAGAACATCGGCTTGGTGATGAAATAGAACCAGCCCCAATCGATCAACAGGTTGAACTGGCGAATGTGACGGTCAGCTTCATAAGCGTTGATCTTGGCGACTTCTTTCGCGCCGGCAAAAATCTCTGTCTCGACGGTCGCCGACTGGCCGGCCTCAATGTTGATCGGGTCGGTGAGGAAGTCGGACTGATAGCGGTGGCGCCCGTCCTCAAAATAGGCGTAGCGCGGCTGGAAGGACTGCTTCTCGGTCGGCACCAGCGTCACGGCCCAATATTTGTCGGTGATGCCGAGCCAGCCGTCGGTCGACTTGCCGGGCTTGACTTCCTTGTCCTTCTCGATGGCCGCGTATTTGTATTCGGCCAGCCCTTCAGTGCCTGTGACGCCGATCAGGCCTTCATGCAGCACATAGGTGCTGGCGACCGCCGGCTTGTCGTAGCGCGTGACGCGCCCATAGTTGAACAGGCTGACGGCGGCGCTTCCCGAATTCTGCACCGTGTCGGAAACGGTGAACATGTAATCATTGTCGACAGAGATGGTGCGCTTGAAGGTCAGGCCCTTGTCGTTGGTGTAGGTCAGCGTCACCGGCGTCGACGCGGTCAGCGTCGGGTTGCCTTCGACACTCCACACCGTGTCCGAGCTGGGCACCGCCCCCGTCTTGTCGGTGCCGACGAAACCGATCTCGGCGAAATAGCCGGTTGGCAATGCCTGCGGGTTGAGAAGCTGGATTTCGGGCGAGTTCTTGTCGACGGTCTCGGTGTAGTGCTTGAGCTTCAGGTCATCGAGGCGCGCGCCGGTCAGATTGATCGAACCTTCGAGGCTGGGCGTATCGATCTTGACGCGCTTGGTCGCGGCAACGGCCTGGTCTCGGCTGGCCGCCGTCACCGTATCGCCGCCGGGCGCGTTGGGGATCGCGCCGGCAGTGGGAGCAGGCGTTCCGGCCGCGCCGGAGTTGGCGCCGCCGCCCGCTTCCTTCTTCTGCGCCTCGACACGCTGCTGCTCGACGCGGGCCTGCTCGCGCTGCTGCTCCATCTTCGGGTTCATGTAGAACACCTGCCAGAGCGTCAGGATCAGCACCGACAGCGCGATGGTGATGAAGAAATTGCGGTTGTTTTCCATCGAAAGCCCTTGGCCTATCGTGTTCCGCGCAGCCGGCGGGAAAGCTCAGCCTTCAACTGGCCGAACGGTATGGCAAGCACGTCTTCACGCCCCACGATGACATAGTCATTGCCGGGCGCCATGTCATCGGCGGCATGAACGCGCACGGCTTCCCTCAGCCGCCGCCGGACGCGGTTGCGCACCACGGCGTTGCCGACTTTTTTGGTGACGGTGTAGCCGACGCGCGGCGCGAAAGCGTCGCCGCGATCGAGAACTTCAACGAGAAAAAGCCGTCCGCGGCGTTTTTCGCCGCCGCGCACAGCCAGGAAATCCGCGCGTTTCAGAAGCCGCCCGGGGGTGTTCCCCTTTGGCTTGCCGGTTGCGGGCAACGATCTCGTCTTTCGTTCAGGCGCTGAGCCGCTTGCGGCCGCGATTGCGGCGGGCAGCAACGACGCCGCGGCCACCCTTGGTGGCCATGCGGGCACGGAAACCATGCCGGCGCTTGCGGACGAGTTTGGACGGTTGGTAGGTACGCTTCATTTGTTTTAATACCGCGGGGTGCGGCCCTTCTTGATTCTGTCACGGTGTAACAGGAGCTTTGCCGGGCCGGCTTAGGCGCGATCGAAACCGCGCCGGGACGAATGGCCCGAGCGTGAGCGGGCTTATAGAAAGAAGGTTTTTGGAAGTCAATCCGCCGTGGTCTCCGGGCATTTTTTCGCTGGACCAAGGTTGAAATTGGCAAAAAAGCCGCAAATCGCATAATCTTGGCCGATCAAGGCTTCGTGAAGACCGCGTCATGACGAGTGAAGTCCTGTCCACGGATGAAAAGGCAAAGCCGGCGGCGGCGAACCCGACGCGCCGGGTGCCGCTGTCGCGCGGCCTGTCGACCAAGCTCCTGCTGCTCACCATCGCCTTCGTGCTCCTGGCCGAAGTTCTGATCTTCCTGCCCTGGATCGCCAGCTACCGGGTCAACTGGCTGAAGGAGCGGCTGAACACCGCCGCCGCCGTCTCGATCGTGCTTTTGCAGGGCGAGCCCAACTCGTTGTCGCACGCCGCCCAGAACGACGTGCTGATGGCGATCGGCGCCAAGGCGATCGCCGTGCGCGACGGCGGCGTCTCGCGGCTCTTGGTTGTTGCTGACATGCCGCCGCAGGTCGACGTGCATATCGACATCGCCAATGTCGGCCTGGTCAGCGGCATGACCGGCGCGCTTGACACCTTGTTCTTCGGCGGCAAGCGCATGTTGCGCGTCTTCGGCCCGGTCGGCGACAGCGACAAGGAATTCGAGCTGATCATGCCGGACTACCGGCTGCGCGACGCCATGCTCAGATATTCGCGCAACGTCGCGGTCGTGTCCCTGTTGATCTCGCTGTTCACCGCCATGCTGGTCTATGCGGCGATCGACCTGATCATGATCGGGCCGATCCGCACCATGACGCGCTCGATCCTGTCCTTCTCGGAGCAGCCCGACGATCCGGGCCGCGTGATCTGTCCGACGGAGCGTTCCGACGAGATCGGCGTTGCCGAGCGCGAGCTGGCGCAGATGCAGGACCGGCTGCAGAAGATGCTGGCCGAGCAGAAGCATCTCGCCGACCTCGGCCTCGCCGTGTCGAAGATCAACCACGACATGCGCAACATCCTGGCTTCCGCGCAGCTCATGTCGGATCGGCTGCGCCAGGTGAAGGACCCGACCGTGCAGTCCTTCGCGCCGAAGCTTGTACGCGCGCTCGACCGCGCCGTCTCCTATTCCGAGGGCGTGCTTCACTATGGCCGCACGCAGGAGCCGGCGCCGTCGCGCCGGCGTCTCAGGTTGCGCCAGCTGGTCGACGACGTGCACGGCCTGCTCGATATCGAGGAAGGCATCGAGTTCATCAACGCCGTCGAGCTCGCCTTCGAGGTCGACGCCGATTCCGATCATCTCTTCCGCGTGCTTACCAATCTCTGCCGCAACGCCGTCCAGGCGATGGCCGCCGACACCGAGAGCGCGGTGGTGCGCCGGCTGGCGGTCGCTGCCGAGCGCCAGGGCAGCGTCAGCCGCATCACCGTCACCGACACCGGTCCCGGCCTGCCGCCCAAGGCGCGCGAGAACCTGTTCGCCGCCTTCCGCGGCTCGGCCCGCAGCGGCGGCACCGGGCTCGGCCTGGCGATCGCGCACGAGCTGATCCGCGCCCATGGCGGCACGGTCGAGCTGGTCGAATCGATCGGCGGCCGCACCGTCTTCGCCGTCACCATCCCCGATCAGCCGGTCCGGCTCGATCAAGCGCGCAACGGCCTGCGCCGCCCCGCCTGAGGCGCACCGATATTCAGGTGAGGCCGGCCTGCAAATAGCGGCTTCCTGCGCTTCCGGTGCTCACGTACATTAAGTACGCTCCGCTCCGGTTCTCGGAACCCACCATTTTCGTCTCGGCCTGACCTGAATCTCGGCGCACCTCGACGCCGGCGAACCGCCTGCGACAAAACTTTTGCCGGATCGGCTTGCAATTCGCGAATTCAGTCGTTAGGGAACACTCCACATCGCGGCCGGCCGTCTCGACCGGATCGCGGGGCTTGTGTCACACACGGCCTGTTGCGCGCCCGTAGCTCAGCTGGATAGAGCACCAGACTACGAATCTGGGGGTCAGGAGTTCGAATCTCTTCGGGCGCGCCATTTCGGTAAATGCCTCATGGCTCTCTTCAAGCAATCCACCTTCACAGCTACCGGCATAAAGTCGCTCTGCTGGCGCGGCGATGAGCTCGTCGATTGGGTCGGTGGCGGCCGCTCTTTCGCGGTCGACGGCACTGAGCGCGACCCAAAAGTAAGTTACCGCTATCGGTTCGACGCTGCGACAGCATCGCCGGATGGCCGCTTCGCCGTTATCTACCAAAGGGTGGGCACGAAAGGACTTCTGCTCCACGACGGACGGATCCTTCGGGAACTCGAGCGCAGTTCCTACTTTGCAGACGCATACGAGTATCCCGTTTCGCTGTTCAACGGCCCAGACGGTCGCGTCCTGCTTGCGCATTGCCCGCGGGACTACCGCCGCATTGACCTGGAGGATGCAGAAACCGGTCTACCGCTCACCGAATCGGCAGATCGCGAGCTGTCCGATTTTTTCCATTCACGTTTAGCCGTAAGCCCAGATGGTCAGCGACTGCTCAGCGCCGGATGGGTATGGCACCCCTTAGGTCTCGTGGTATCCTTCGACGTTGCACAGGCTCTTACAGATCCGAGTCACCTCGACGATGGGCAGGATCTTCCCCCATCGTTCGGCCCGGGTTTGGTCGAGGAAAATTCGTCCTGTTGGCTCGACGATCATCACCTTGCCGTGGCTGTCTCGGTCATGCCAGACAGGGCTGCCGCCGAGCGTGACGAAGAACCACGCTCCGGAATGGCTGTCTACGACGCGATCCAACGAACCTGCCTTCAGGCATTCCAGTTGGACGAGCCGGCGGGCACCATCATGGCGCTCGGGGAGCGGTTTGTCCTTTCGCTTTATCGGCATCCGAAGCTGATCGATCTTTCGACAGGCAAGGTCGTCCATATGTGGACCGAGCTACGGTCAGGCCTTCAGGACGGCAGTATCATTTGGGGTCTTGATGGTGACGCCGTCCCGCCGCCCATGGCATTCGATGCCGCCACCAAGCGTTTCGCGATCGTGAATGGGGACACTATCACTCGGATCGAATTCGATCTCGCCGAACGCTGATAGCAACCTGCCCGCTTCTCGTGGCCGGAAGCGGCAAGCTGCCACCCCAAACCGCTATTTAAGCGGCAGGAACAGCTCCACGACGATCTCGGGCACAGGCCTGTCCGGGGCGAAGGACAGCCGTCGCTGGCAATAGAGCGGGAAGTCGCGCGCTTCCTCGCCGCTGGCCGGAAGCCAGTCGCGATAAAGATAGAGACCGGCTGGCTCGAGATTGTTGGTGTTGCCGGGATAGCGCAGCACGGCGCAGCGTCCGCCGGGGATCACGCCGGCCTTCATCTGCCTGTCGTCTGGCGCGATCGGCCGGTCGGTGCCGACGCAGATATCCATGCTGTAGTCGGCCGCGATTGCGGGACATCGCTCGGAACGGAAGATGTTGAAGGTCGGGCTCGTTTCGGGCGACAGGCCGGCGGCCTTGCGCCAGGCGATGAAGCGCTGGATCGTGTCGCCGAGCGTCGCCCGGTCGCCCCGATGCTCCATGATCGCCACCGGCGTCGGCGGCACGTCGCGGATCGTCACGTCGTCCTCGGTGAAGATGATCTGCATGAGCGTTCTCCTCGCATTGTCGAGCGGCCCGAAGGCCATTAGCCACGCTCCCCAGTTGGGGGATTTGCGGAACGACGAAGGCGATTGTCCGAACCTTTGCCGAAAGGCGCGGGCGAAGGCGTCCGGCGCCTCGTAGCCGGCATCCATCGCTATCTCCGTGACGCTCTCCTTGTCGGCGAGCCTGTAGGAAGCGCGCCGCATGCGGGTAAGCTGGACATAGCGATGCACGGACAGCCCGAAGGTCGCCGTGAACTGCCGGTGGAAATGGAACTTGGAAAAGGCGGCAACACGGCTCACCGTTTCCAGGTCGAGATCACCGTCAGGATGCCGGTCGATATAGTCCAGCGCCCGCTGCATCCGGCTATGGTAGTTCTGAAGCGCCGCTTTCATCGTTCCTTGCTCTGTGGCCGCATCACTTAGCCGACCAGGGCCACGATGTTCTCGACCGATCTTGCGGTTTGAAAACGCTCATGCGCACGCCAAAACCAATTGCAAAATAAAAGCAGTAGATCTAGCCTGAAACCGATTGCATTGCGCAATCAGACCCGCATGGATGCACGAAGGAACGGCTATGGCCAAGCTTATCTTCGGAATGAACCAGTCGCTGGACGGCTATGTCGATCACACGGAGTTTGGGCCAAGCCCCACGCTCTTCCGGCATTTCATCGAGGATGTGGGGCGCAAGGCCGGCAGCGTCTACGGTCGCCGCATGTATGAGACCATGCGCTACTGGGACGATGAGCATTCCGAATGGGATGCCGACCGACAGGCCTTCGCGGCGGCGTGGCGGAACCAGCCCAAATGGGTCGTCTCGCGCACATTGCAATCGGTAGGCCCCAACGCCAGGCTTGTTGGTGAAGATCTCGAGGGCGCGATGCGCAAGCTGAAGGCCGAGCGCGACGGCGAGATCGCGGTCGCAGGCCCGGACCTGGCGCGAAGCCTCACCGAACTCGGCTTGATCGACGAATATCGGATCTACCTGCACCCCGTAGTGCTTGGCCGCGGCAAGCCCTATTTCGCCGGACCCCGGCCGCCGCTGCGCCTCATGGCCGCCGACCGGATCGACGAGAATGTGATCAGGCTGATCTATCGCCCTGCCTGATCTCGCCGGATGGAAAATCGCCTGACGTCCGGTCTTGGACCGGGCTTAGAGCGAGGGGAATGCTTTGCGTTGGTCGCGGCAAGCGATGCACTACGCCGCCACTGCATCCATGCCGTGCAGCCAGCGCTGTATGGTTCTGAAGGCTCTGTCCCCCGTGAGTTCGATGTTCTCCCTCCCGGCGCTTATCGAGGCGAAACGCAATTCCGATGGCGACATGCCATGGGCCCGGCGAAAGGCCCGGTTGAAGGCCGGAACATTGCTGAAGCCGCATCGAAGGGCGATGGCGCTGATCCGCTCCCGGACCTGTGCTGGATCGACGATGATCTGATAGGCGCGCATCAGCCGCCGCTGTTGGATATACAGGCGCACCCCGCCCAGGGGCTCAAAAATGCGGTAAAGCTTCGCGCGCGAAATGCCGAGCTTTCCGCATAGGAGGTCCGGTCCCAGGCTCCGGTCGTGCAGGTTCGCGTCGATCATCCGCCGGCAGGCCTGCAGGGAAGCGCTGGCGGCCGCTTGAGCGATCATGTCCCGCCCGTCGGCCGATGCTCCCGCGAACGCCGCGACCAGGGCCGCCGCGCCGCGCGCGGCAGCATGGGCATCCGGCAAATCGAGCGAGGGCGCCTGCGCATAGAGCAGCCGCATATGGCCGGTCAGCATCGCGTTCAGCGGGCTCGCCTTCGGCAGGATCCTGCCATGCAGGCCGTCGAGATCGGCGATCTGCGATGCAAGCAGGTTTCTCGGCAGAACGAGCGTCAGGCTCCTATAGTCGGATGCGCGCAATGCGCTGGGGCGGGTCATGTCGAGAAAACACACATCGCCGGTGTGGACCTCGGCCGCGCGGCCCTCGATATCGAGGCCGAACCCGCCCTCCAGGCGGACAACGACGCCGATATGGTCGATGCTGCTCTGCGCGATTGTTCGCCCCGTTCGCTTCAAGGTCTCCGCCGAGGAATAGCCTTCGATGATGACGACATTGGCCAGGTTGAAGCTTGTCAATCCAGCCCGAAAGGAAGCGCGGCTCGCCGCGCTTTCGGCGTTCATCTCATAGAGGGAGGAATAGGTCGACTGCCAGAGGTCGAATTCGCGCGCATTGCCGGGGTCGATCGACAGGCTGACGCGGCTCGGCGCGCGGCGGATCGTTTGCGTCACTGGCGGCTCCACGGGGCGGCTGCACCCAAACCTGAGGCGAGCCAGCCTGCCCAACGCCCCCTGATTTTGCAAGGCGTCTCTTTTAATTGACCTGGCGTCTCATTTCACAGTCTCCGCTTTTCTGCCGAAGCCGACCGCGAATAAATCCACCCGGGGGCTGCGACGCGCCGAATTCGACCGCGAGGGCGGGTCGGTGCGGCGCGTCGCGATACGACTGAGGAGCCGGCGGCACGCGTGATGGGGACAGGATTTGAGACGATGGCGGCGGCCTGCGGCCGCGCCTGGCTGACCACCGTTTCGCGTATTGCGCTGAACGCTTCTAACAGCCCGGCGCGGCCGCAGCACGGGAGCGCCGGCCCAGGCGGCCGCCTGCGGGCGGCATGGCCCTTGCGTCTCCTGTGCATCTTGGCGGCGGCCATCTGCCTTGGAGCGGAAGCATCCGCGCAGACTTTCACCGGCACGCAAACGACGAACGGGCCTTTTTCGAGCGGAGACCAATATTTCTACGACACCAGCACGTTCGACGCGAACGCCGCCTACGCCGCCGTTGGCGGGCGCCAATTCTTCAACAACAGCAGCTCACTGAACGCCTCCGCGGGCAATGCGATCCGCGGAGGGCTGCAGGTTTTCTACGCCAGCAGCTCGTTGAACGCCTCCGCCGCCAACGCGGTCAACGGCGGAAACCAGCAGTTCACGGGCTTCACCATACTGAACGCCACGGTGGCGGATGCCGTCAGCGGAGGCGCCCAGACCTTTGTCAACAGCAGTTGGCTGAATGCAACAGCCGGCAACGCTGTCAGCGGCGGACACCAGATATTCTGGGCCACCAGTCAATTGAATGCTTCGGCCACCAATGCCGTCAGTGGGGGAATCCAGGATTTCTACAACAACAGCGTGCTGAATTCCTATGTCAGCAATGCCGTCAGCGGAGGTGTGCAGACTTTCAACGACGCCAGCGTGCTGAATGCTGTCACTGTCAATGCCGTCAGCGGCGGAACGCAGAACTTCGACAACGCCAGTGCGTTGAACGCCTCCGGCTCCAGCGCCATCACCGGCGGCACGCAAACATTCTCAGGCGCCAGCGCCTTGAATGCTTCCAATTTCAATGCCGTCAACGGAGGATCGCAGACTTTCCATGATACCAGCGCGCTGAACGCGTCCCAGGCCACTGCCGTCAGCGGCGGGACGCAGAGCTTCTACGACACAAGCACGCTGAACGCCTCTACGGCCAACGCCGTCAGTGATGGATCGCAGCTCTTCTACGGCACCAGTTCGCTGAACGCTTCCGCCGCCAACGCCGTCGCCGGCGGAACCCAAACCTTTTTCAACAGCAGCGCCTTGAAAGCTTCCGTCGCCAATGCCCTCAGCGGTGGAACGCAGCTCTTCTACGGCACCAGCGTCCTGACTGCCTCCGCGGCGAATGCCGTCAGCGGCGGAACGCAAACCTTCTCCGACACCAGCGCCTTGAACGCCTCCGTCGGCAATGCCCTGAGCGGCGGGACGCAGAGTTTTTACGGCAGCAGCATGTTGAACGCCTCCGCCGCCAATGCCGTCAGCGGGGGAGTCCAGGGCTTCAACGACAGCAGCGCGCTGAACGCCTCCGTTGCAAACGCCGTCAGCGGAGGCGGGCAGGGCTTCCTTGGTTCCAGTGCTCTGAACGCCTCCGCCGCGAATGCCGTCAGCGGAGGGTTCCAGATCTTCTACAATTCCAGCACGCTGAATGCCACTGTCGGCAACGCCGTCAGCGGCGGCGACCAGAGGTTCCAGGGCGACAGCCGATTGAATGCTTCCGCCGCAAATGCCGTCAGCGGCGGAGCGCAGGATTTCTTCAACAGCAGCAGGCTGGATGCCTCGGCCGCCAACGCCGTCAGCGGCGGGGCGCAGTTTTTCAGGGGCACCACGACACTCAACGCCTCCGCCGCCAATGCCGTCAGCGGCGGGACGCAGAGTTTCTACCAGGCAAGCAAGCTGAACGTGCTCGCCGACAATGCCCTCACCCGCGACGTCGGGATCGATTTCTACAGCACGATCGGCGGCCCGGGCGGCACCTTGCGGCTGAACGGCCACAGCTCGGTGGTCGGCGCCATCGACAGCCAGAACGGGGGAGCGGGTATCGTCGAGAATGGCGCAGCCACGAACAGCATCCTCACCGTCGATAGCTCGACCGCCGGCGCCTCGTCGTTTTCCGGGGTCATACGCGACGGGGGCACGGGCAGCCTGGCGCTGGTCAAGGAAGGAGCCGGAATCCTTACCCTGAGCGGCGCGAACACCTATACCGGGCCCACCACGGTGAACGGCGGCGAATTGCGGATCAATAGCTCGATCGCGGGCGCGGCGACGGTCAACGCCGGCGGCACGCTCAGCGGCGCCGGCTCGATCGCCAGCCTGCTCGTCACTTCCGGCGGCACGATTTCGGGCGCGGCCGGCTCGACGCTGACGATGAGCAGCCTGGCGTTGGACGCCGGCTCGAACGTCGACGTCGCGCTGGGCGCGCCCTCGACGACGGCGCTCTTCAACGTCACCGGCAACCTGACGCTTGCCGGCACGCTCAACGTGACCGATGCGGGCGGCTTCGGCGCCGGCATCTATCGCCTGTTCGACTATGGCGGATCGCTCACCGACAACGGTCTCGCGATCGGTTCCACGCCGGCCGGCGTGACCGCGTCCAATCTCTTCGTGCAGACTTCCGTCGCCAACCAGATCAATCTCGTTTCCACGCAGGGCGTCGAGCTCAGCTTCTGGGATGGCGGCAACTCCGCGCTGCACGACAATGGCGCGGTCGATGGCGGGTCAGGTATCTGGCGCGCCGACGGGCGCAACTGGACGCAGGCCGATGGCGCGGTGAACGGGCCCTACCAGCCCAATCCGACCTTTGCCGTGTTCCAGAATGCCGGCGGCGTGGTGACGGTGGACGCCTCGGCCGGCGCGATCGGCGTGACCAAGATGCAGTTCGCCGTCGACGGCTACCGGATCGAAGGCGATTCGGTAGCCCTGCAGGGCTCCGGCGGATCGACCACGATCCGTGTCGGCGACGGCACGGCGGCTGGCGCCGGCATGACCGCCACGATCGCTTCGGCGCTGACCGGCAACAGCCGGTTGGTGAAGAGCGATCTCGGCACGCTGGTCCTGACCGGGACCAACAGCTATTCCGGGGGCACGACGATCAGCGCCGGCACGCTGCGCGGATCGGCTGCCGGTTTCGGCAGCGGCGCGATCCTCGACAACGCGGCCCTCGTCGTCGATCAGCAAACCGATGCCGTCTTCGCCAACGTCATCGACGGCAGCGGCTCCTTCACCAAGACCGGCGCCGGAGCGCTTACCCTCACGGGGATCAGCGGGTTGATCGGCCCGACGACGATCGGGGCCGGCGCACTGGCGGTCGATGGATCGCTCGCCAATTCCACCGTCACGATTGCCGCTGGCGCGGCACTTCGCGGCGGCGGCACGGTCGGCGGCATCGTCGCGCAAAGCGGCGGCACGATCGCGCCCGGCAGCGGTGGCATCGGCACCCTCTCGGTGGAGGGCAATCTGTCCATGTCGGCCGGCTCGCATCTGGCCGCCGACATCGACGGAACCGGCGCTTCCGATCGCATCGCCGTGTCGGGCACGGCCGACATCACCGGCGCGGCGCTCGACGTGTCGGCGCAGGGCCTGAAGATCGGACGCTACACCATCATGACGACCGGTAGCGGCCTCACCGGCTCCTTCGGCTCCGTCACCGGGATCGGTGCGATTTCGACCTTCCTTGGGGTCACCGACAGCTACGACACCTACAACGCCTATCTCGATGTGCTGCAGCTGCGCGATCTCGCCGATGCGGGTGCGACGCGCAACCAGAAGGCTGCCGCGGCAGGCATCCAGAGCCTCGCGGGCAGCGATCCGTTCTTCACCGGCAACCCGCTTTACAACGCCATCCTGGCGCTGCCGACGGATGCGGCCGCGCGCAATGCCTTCGGCCTGGTCTCGGGCGAGGCGCATGCTTCGGCGAAGACCGCCCTGATCGAGGACGGCCGGTTCATTCAGGACGCCGCCACCGACCGCATCCGCGCCGCCTTCGGCGCCGTTGGGGCGCCGCAAGCACCGGTCCTGGCTTTTGCCGAACCGGCCGATGGCAGGCCGGGCACTGCAGATGCCGCGCTTGCCTCGCTCGATCAGGAGACGACGGCGGGCATCGCCGCGCCCGCGACCACGGATCGTTTCGCACTGTGGGGGCAGGGCTTCGGCGGCTGGGGCAATACCGGCGGCGACGGCAATGCCGCGCGCCTGTCGCATTCGACCGGCGGCGTGCTCGTCGGCATCGACGCGCCGGCCTTCGACACCTGGCGCTTCGGCATGATGGCGGGCTACAGCCGCACCAGCTTCGAGGTGAAGGATCACGCCTCCTCGGGCGCTAGCGACAACTACCATCTCGGTGTCTATGGCGGCACCGACTGGAATGTCTTGGGAGGCGATCTCGGCTTCCGGACCGGCGCGTCCTATAGCTGGCACGAGATTTCGACCGGCCGTTCCGTCGTCCTTCCCGGCTTCAGCGACAGTCTGAAGGCGGAGTATCACGCCGGAACGGCGCAGGTCTTCGGCGAGCTCGGCTATGGCATTCGCGCCGGCGGCTTAGGGTTCGAGCCCTTCGCCAATCTCGCCTATGTGAACCTGAGGTCCGGCGCGTTTGCGGAGCAGGGTGGAGCCGCGGCGCTGCAAGGCGCCGGGAGCAACAGCGCCGTCTCCTTCACCACGCTCGGCCTGCATGCCTCGACCGACGTTGCCCTTGGCGATACTGCCGCGACGGTTCGCGGCACGCTCGGCTGGCGCCACGCTTTCGGCGACACGACGCCGCTGTCGACTCTCGCCCTGGCCGGCGGCTCGCCCTTCACGGTGGCAGGCGTGCCGATCGCCCGGAACGCTTTGGTGCTCGATGTCGGCGTGGACGTCGCCATCGCCAGGAATGCGACGCTCGGCATCTCCTATGGCGGGCAATTCGCCGGCAGTGCCATCGACCAGAGCGTCAAGGGCAATCTCGCGGTGAGATTTTAAGGAGGACTTCAGCACAGGCTGTCTGTGACGGATTGACGGACCTCAGCCCGCCTGCGGCGCCGTCCGGGTCTGCACGAGCAGCCGGCGTTCGAACCCCCACAAAAGAACCGGGCAGGCCACGAGAGCCGCCGCGCCGAGGCCGAGGGCCGCGCCGGCGCTGCCTGTCCAAAGCGCAAGCTTGCCGCCGAGCCAGGGCGCGATCAGCATCGTGGCGTAATAGACCGTGTAGAAGAGGCCCATTCCGAGCGCTCGCGTCGCCGGCGCCAGCGCCCGCGCCGGCAGGCTCATGATCGCTCCGGCCGGCAGCCCGCAGACCAGGCCGAGCACAACCACCGTGGGCAGCACAGCCGAACCGCGCCATAGCAAGACGACCAAGGCCGCGAAAGCGAGGCAGCTTGTCGCCAGCATGGCGTTTCGGCTCCGGGTCTGGTCCGCGAGATAGCCTCCGAAGGGAACGGAAAGGGCCGCGAGCCACAGCACGATGCTGACGGCCGAGCCGGCGGCGGCGGTCGACCAGCCGCGCTCGACCAGCATCGACGGACCAAAGCTGAAAATCATGGCGAAGGCGACATTGTAGAAGGCCCAGGTCAAGCCCGCCAGCAGCACGGCCCAGACGGCCGGCTTGGCAAGCCGCGAGCCTTGCGTTGAAGCCGCGGCGGCGGCGGGCCCGGGCGGCCTGTACAGGAGCCCCACCAACGCAAGCGCCGCGACGATGAGCGCCATCACCGCGATCTGCGTCCCCGCTATGCCGAAGCGCGCCTGTATCAGCGGCAGCCCGGCGAGCGTGAGGGCGATGCCCAGGGGCCATGAGTTGATGAAGATCGCCATCGCCGTGGCGATCCGCCGTCCCGCGAACCAGTCGACGACCATCTTGGTCATCAGCACGTTCAGCAACACGCCTCCGATGCCGGAGATCAGCCGTCCCGCGATCTGCACGCTCCACGCAGTCGAGGCGAAAAGCAGGATCTCGCCCGCCAGCATCATCATCAGGCCGGCGAGCACGCTCGCCCTGTCGCCGAAGCGCCTGCCGATCGCGCCGCCGGGAAGCGCCAGCGCGACGCCTGGGGCGAAGTACAGACCGATGAGCACGCCGATGTCGGCGAGGTTTGCATCGAGCGCCTTGCCAAGTTCCGGCGCAACGGCCGCGATGCTCTCGAATTGCACCGCCATCGCGGCGCGGGCGACGAAGAGAACGGCAAGGATGGTCCAGCGGCTGCGCATGGCACTGCTCCTGCTAAGGGACCTGGCGGCTCAAGTGCGGTAAAGGCAATGAAGGTCTGGCGCGATCGATATCTCGGATAATGCACTATTCGGCCCGCGCGTGAAGCCGTCCTGCCGCCCGGAATGAAAGCCCCACCACCAGCGCCAAGCCGGCGCCCCTTCATCGCGCCCGAAACTCATCGTTGACATATATTCACAATAGATATATGTATCTCGCATATTAGCAAGGACGCGTTCGATGAACGAGACAGATTTCCTCAAGGAATACGACCCGGGCGCCTTCCAGCGTCCATCGGTGGCGGTCGACCTTGTCCTGCTCGGCATCCGCGCCGGCCGGCCGGCAGTGCTGCTGGTCAGGCGCGCCCAGCTTCCGCATGCCGGCCGCTGGGCGCTGCCGGGCGGCTTTGTCGGCATCGACGAGTCCCTCGATGCGGCCGCCGCGCGCGTGCTGCGCGAAAAGGCCGGCATGGCCGAGGCGCATCTCGAACAGCTCTACACGTTCGGTGCGGTGGATCGCGATCCGCGCATGCGCATCATCAGCGTCGCCTATCTGGCGCTGCTTACCGAACAGGCCTTCGATGCGGCACTCGGCGCGATGCCGGCTCTGCTGCCGGCCGCGATCCATGTGCCCTGGGCCGGCGAGACCGGGGGGCCTGTCGATGTGCTCGCGCCGGAAGGCGAAAAACTGGCGCTCGCCTTCGACCATGCCGCCATCCTGGCGATGGCGATGCTCAGGCTGCGCGGCAAGCTCGACTATTCCGATGTCGCCTTCGCGCTGCTGCCCGAGCTCTTCACGCTGCGCCAGCTGCAGGATGTGCACGAGGCCGTCCTCGGCACCGCGCTCAACAAGCCGGCCTTTCGCCGGCGGCAGCTCGACAAGGGTTGGCTGGCGGCGACCGGCGCCTATGAGGCTGGCGCCGCCTTCCGTCCGGCCGAACTTTATCGCTTTCAACGTCCCCAAGGCCTTCCAGCATACTGATTGAGGGAGAACCCATCATGGCCACCATCCGCAGTCTAGGCTTCGTCGCCCAGCTTCGCAGCGAGGCGAGCAGCCACGTCATCCGCTATCGCAACGGTCGCACCAAGCAGAGCGGCCGCGGGCTGGTCTTCTGGTTCGTGCCCGAGACCGCCAGCATCGCCGAACTGCCGATGGACGACCGCGAGATGACCTTGTTCGTCAAGGGCCGCAGCCAGGATTTCCAGACCGTCGCCGTGCAGGGCACGATCGGCTGGCACGTCGTCGACCCGGCGCGGCTGGCCGAGCGCGTTGATTTCAGCATCGACCTTGCCACCGGGAAGCTGCGCGGTGAGCCGATCGAAAAGATCCAGGCGCGCATCGCCGGCATCGCCAACCAGGCGGTGCAGCAATATCTTGGACAGGCGCCCGTGCGCGCTTTGCTCGACGCCGGACCCGCGCCCTTGCGCGAACGGCTGCAGGCGCTGGTCGCCGCCGATCCGGCGCTGACCGACATCGGCGTCGCCGCCGTGGCGGTCAGGCTCACCAACCTGACGCCGACCAGCGAGCTCGAGCGTGCCCTGCAGACGCCGACCTTCGAGGCGCTGCAGCAGAAGGCCGACGAAGCGACCTTCCAGCGCCGGGCCTTGGCCGTCGAGAAGGAGCGCGCCATCGCCGAGAACGAGCTGGCGAACAAGACCGAGCTGGCGCGGCGCGAGAAGCTGCTCATCGCCGAGGAGGCCGAGAACGCCCGCAATCGCGCCACCGGCGCCGCCGAAGCGCAGCAGATCGAAGCCGGGGCCGAGGCCGAGCGCATCCGCGCCATCGAAGGCGCCAGGGCGGAGGCCGAAAGGCAGCACATCGCCATCTACCGCGACCTGCCGCCCGCGATCCTGCTCGGCCTTGCCGCGCAGCAGTTTGCCGGCAAGCTGGACAAGATCGAGCACGTCAACGTCACGCCCGACCTGCTTGCGACCTTGCTTGGCGAGTTCCGCAAGGGCCTGGCGGTGATCGAGGCGCGGTGAGGCAACGCATATGGCCGCGAACCGACCCCGCGCGGTCTTCGTGACGCGCGAGACCGACTATGAACTGCTGATCGCGCATCATGCGACGCGCGGTCAGGCCCGCTTCTTCCTCGAGACGCGCGGCCAGCGGCTGGAAGACGTAGAAGCCCGGCACGACCATTTCCAGGCCGTGCTCGGCACGGCGCGTGCCGCGGTGCCGGCCGACTGGCGGCAAACCCTGGTGACGCGCGCCGACCTCAACCGCTTCCTGTTTGCGCCCGACGACGTCGTTGTCGCCGTCGGGCAGGACGGCCTGGTCGCCAACGTCGCCAAATATCTGAACGGCCAGCCGGTGCTGGGCGTCAATCCGGCGCCGGATCTCTATGACGGCGTCCTGGTGCGGATCGGCGTCGGCAGGCTGGCGAAACTGCTTGCCGCCAGCGCCGCCAGCGATGTCCAGATGGAATTGCGCACCATGGTCCAGGCCGAGCTCGGCGAAGGCGAGACGCTTCTTGCGCTCAACGAAATCTTCGTCGGCCATCGCAGCCACCAGTCGGCCCGCTATCGCATCGAGGCGGAAGGCGGGACGGAGGACCATTCCTCCAGCGGCCTCATCGTCGCCTCCGGCACCGGCGCGACCGGCTGGGCGCGCTCGATCATGGATGCGACGCATCTGGAGCTGTCGCTCGGGCGCGAGGAGCATGCGGTCGGCTTCTGGGTGCGCGAGCCTTTTCCGAGCATCGCCACCGCCACGAAACTGCGGGCGGGAAAGATCACGCAAAAACCGCTCTTCATCACCTCGCGCATGAATGAGGGCGGCGTCATCTTCGCCGACGGCATCGAACAGGATTTTATCGCCTTCGATTGGGGCCGGCAGGTGCGGCTGTCGCCGGCGTCGAGGGTGCTGCGCCTGGTCGTCGATCGGTAAGCGACCGCGCGTCGGCGCGAGGTGGACGCCGCCACGCTGGAGCAAACCAATTCGACGGGACGGCCAACAGGACCGCCCGCCTTGTGACGTCTTCTCGGTGCGGCTTAGAGCAATTCCAGGAAAAGTGTGAGCGGTTTTCCGTCCGGAATTGCGTAAAAACAAAGGGATAGAGCATTTCGCCGTTTCCGTGAAACGATGAACGCTCTAGCGACCCGATCCGGCATGCCCGCCGAGAAGCTGCATTTCCCAGGCGAAGGCGACGCCGCTGGCGCCGCCATGTTCGGCGAGCACACCCGCGAGCGCGGCCGCGGTCTTTTCCCTTGCCCAGTCACGCTGCCATTCGGCCATGACGGCCAGCCAGGTGATCGGCACCGCACCTGCGGCGGCCATGCGTCGCACGGCCATGTCATGGGCTTCCGCCGAAACGCCGCCGGAGGCGTCGGTAACCACAAAGACGTCGTAGCCCTCGCCGAGCGCTTGGATCGTCGGCATGGCAAGGCATATCTCGGTCCACAGCGCAGCCAGCACGAGTTGTTTGCGGCCACTCTTCCTGACGATGCTGGTGACGTTCGGGTCTTCCCAAGTGTTGATGAAAGTGCGGTTGATCGGCTTCTGCTCTGGAAAGACGTCCTGGAGCCCCTTGATCAGATAACCGCCGCGCTCCTCGATCACTGTGGTCAGCACGGTCGGCACATTGAAGACCTTCGCGGTCTTGGCCAAGCCGATGACGTTGTTGACGATCATCGTCGGCTCGTGGCTGTTGAGATTGGTGAACTGGTATGGCTGATGGTCGATCAGCACGAGGATGCTGTCTTCGGGGCGAAGCAAGGCGTCAAGACCTGTCTTGGGCATGGAAACTCCTTGGAGAACGCTGAGTGGTGCTCAGGCGGCGGGTGGATCGAGAAAGACGTGCAGGGTCTGGATGAGGTCGCCTTGGAACTGCGCGACATCGGTTCCGCTGACCGCGACGGGACCGTTCGGTGGCCCGGACTGCCAGCGAAGCCGGCCGACGCCGTGATGGCCGACGGCCGGGCCGATTGCGGAGAAGGCGAACGTCGGGGGCAGGTTCGACAGGAGTGCCGTCACCGCTCCATTTATGGCGGCGTGGCCCGTAGCCGCGGCTTGCGGCTCATTGAGAACGGCGTCTGTGGCATAAAGCTCGCGGATCGCCGCGAGGCGCCGTCCGGCGTCGCGTTCGCCAAACACCCGCTTCAGGTTTGCCTGCATGAGGCGATCGTAGTCGATGGAAGCTTCCGCTGGGATGGACATTGCCACGGCCTCGTGTTGGGGCACCTTGAGGCCCATAAATAATTCCGGATTCTGCTTCGATTAGTCATTGATGACTGGAACCAGCTTCAACTGTTCGTTTAAGATCGCCGGATGGAAACGCTGGCCAACCTGGAATCCTTCATCCGAAGCGCCGAGTGTGGGAGCTTTTCCGCGGCGGCCCGGCGGCTGGGCGTGACGCCAGCCGCGATCAGCCGCAACGTGGCGATGCTCGAACGCAACCTGGGCATTCGCTTGTTTCAGCGCAGCAGCCGCAGCCTGACCCTGACCGAGGACGGCGAGCGTTTCCTGGTGTCGGTCACCGATGGGGTCGAATCCATCCAGTCGGCCATTGCCGGCGTGACGACGCAGGCCGGCAAGCCCGCCGGCGTGCTCAAGGTGAGCATGGCTTTGACCTTCGGGCTGGACCATGTGCTGCCTTTGCTGCCGGCCTTCATGAAGCGCTATCCCGATGTCCAGTTGGACTGGAGCTTCGAGAACCGTCAGGTCGATTTGATAAGCGAGGGCTACGATGCCGCTATCGGCGGCGGCATGGAACTGGCGTCCGGTGTGATAGCCCGGCGGCTGGCGCCACTGCATGTCATCGCGGTCGCCTCGCCGGACTATTTGCGGGGCCGCCAGCCGCCGCGGCAACCTCACGAGCTGGCCATGCTGGACGGAATCTCGATGCGCTCGGCGCACACGGGTCGTGTACGCGTCTGGCGGATGCGCAACCGCGAAGGCGCCGAAACGACGCTGGAACACAAGGCGCGCATGGTGGCCAACGATCCCGAGGCGATATGCCGTGCGGCCCTGATGGGTCTGGGAGTGGCGATGATCGCCGTGCCATATGTGGAGCGGCACCTCGAAAGCGGTGCGCTGCTACGCCTCCTGCCGGATTGGCATGCCGACCTCGGCGCGATATCGCTTTACTTCGCCAGCCAGAAATTGCTGCCCGCCAAGACCCGCGCTTTTGTCGATCATGTGTCCGCCGCGTTCCGCGAACAGAACCTAGCGCACCGGTTTTCAGCGGATGGATGATTGCGCGGCAACCGCCCTGGGGGCCGCCCGCTTTGCGCCCTCAGCCCTGCCCGTTCAAGCCCGGGCGG
The DNA here is from genome assembly GCF_019091085.1 of Mesorhizobium sp. GbtcB19. GTDB lineage: Bacteria > Pseudomonadota > Alphaproteobacteria > Rhizobiales > Rhizobiaceae > Mesorhizobium. The sequence goes on from NZ_JAGXJY010000012.1 coordinate 54,291, forward strand.
TTCCGGCCTGAGATTTACGCGCATTCCCATTCGCGCCGTCGAGCAGCGCGATCAATCCCTTGAGGATCTCGATCGGCGGCGGCGGGCATCCCGGAATGTGCAGGTCGACCGGCACCACGTCCGACACGCCGCCGACGACCGCATAGCTGCCGGCAAAGCAGCCGCCGTCCTTGGCGCAGTCGCCAAGCGCGACCACCCATTTCGGATTGGGCGTCGCGTCAAAGGTCCGCTTCAGCGCCTCGCGCATGTTCTTGGTGACCGGCCCGGTGACCAAAAGCACGTCGGCATGGCGCGGCGAGGCGACGAAGTGGAAGCCGAAGCGCTCGATGTCGTAGAAGGCGTTGTTGAGCGCATGCATCTCGAGCTCGCATCCATTGCAGGAACCGGCATCGACCGCGCGGATCGACAGGCTCCGGCCGAGCTTCCTGCGCGCCATGCCGTCGAGCGCGCGCGCCAGCTCGTCGACCGCCGCATCGCTGACCTGCGGCGCGCGTTCGGTCAAGGGCGGGCGGATCAGGCTTTCGAAGAGGAGTTTTCGCATGACGGTGTGCCTTCGACCAGCTTAGAGATCGTGGCCGGAATAGGAGCAGTTGAACGATTTGTTGCAGAGCGGGAAGTCGGCGACGATGTTGCCCTCGATCGCCGCTTCCAGCAGCGGCCACTGGAACCATGACGGGTCGCGCAGGTGGCAGCGCTCGATCGTGCCGTCCTCGCCGATGCGCAGCCAGGCGAGTATGTCGCCGCGAAAACCCTCGACCAGTGCCATGCCTTCGCGCGGCGCGGCACTACCCGCCACGGCGAGGTCGATGTGGATCGGGCCGGCGGGCAGCCGCCCCAGAATCTGTTCGACCAGCGACAGGCTCTGCTCGACCTCCCGCACGCGGATCCAGACGCGCGCGTTGACATCGCCCTCCTGCAGCACCGGCACATCGAAGGTCAACTGATCGTAGGGCGCATAGCCCGGCGTGCGCCGCGCATCGAAATCGCGGCCCGAGGCGCGTCCGACATAGCCGCCGGCGGCATATTGCCGGGCAAGCTCGACCTTGAGCCGCCCCGTCGCCACCGTGCGGTCCTGCAGCGAGGCTGTGTTGTCGTAGAGCTCGACCAGATGCGGGAAGCGCCGCCTGATCTCCGCGACCAGCGACCGGATGGCATCTGCGCCAGCTTCGTTCAGATCGCTTGCCGTGCCGCCGGGCAGGATGCGGTCACGCATCAGGCGATGGCCAAAGGCCGCGTCGGCGGCGCGCAGCGCGCGTTCGCGCAGCACGCCGCAATGCGCGTGCATGATCGCGAAAGCGGCGTCGTTGCAGATGGCGCCGATGTCGCCGAGGTGATTGGCAAGGCGCTCCAGCTCCGCCATCAGCGCGCGCAGCCATGTCGCGCGCGGCGGTGGTGTGACGCCGAGCGCCGCCTCCACCGCGCGGGCGAAGGCCAGCGAATAGGCGACCGTGCTGTCGCCGGAGGTCCTGCCCGCCAGCTTCGCGGCACGATCGATCGCCGCTCCCGCCATCAGGCCCTCGATGCCCTTGTGCACATAGCCCAGCCGCTCTTCCAGCCGCACCACCGTTTCGCCGCCGGCCGTGAAGCGGAAATGTCCCGGCTCGATGATGCCGGCATGCACCGGCCCGACCGCGATCTGGTGGAGGCTTTCGCCTTCGGCCACCAGGAACCGGTAGGAGGCGGCGGCTGGCGGCCCGCCGGGCCGCGCCGCCAGCGGGTGGCTGACGTCCCATTGGCCATGGTCGAGCCAGCGCCGTGTATCGGGAAGGCCTTGCGGCGCCAGCCCGAAAAGATCCGCCGCGGCGCGTTCCAATCGCAGAGCCGGCGGATGATGCTGGCCGACCGACGGGTAGCGGCCGCCGCGGCAATCCAGGCTGATGACGCCGATGTCCAGCGCCTCGTCCAGAAGCGCCATGTGAACCTTGTCCGGCTCCCCCCACAGGCCGAGCAGGTTCCAGCGGCCGTTGGCGAGCTGCTCGACGGCGAGGTTCCAGAGCTTCGGGGCCACCACGGCGCGCGGCCAGGGTGCGTGATGCTCGACCTGACGGTCGGCTTCGATGAGATCGGCGAGCGCTGGCATGTTCTTCCGGATCATGCGCGTCACCCCAGGATGCCGGCGACGTGCTGGAACCACGCCACCAGCGGCGCCGGCAGGTAGATGCCGGCCGCAAACACCAGAGCGAGGTGCGAATACATCGGCACGTATGACGCCTCGACCGGGGCCATGCCGCCGCGCGGATCGCCGAAGGCGAGCCCGGTCAGCCGCAAGAGCAGCGCGCCGAAGGCGATCAGCAGCCCGAACACCAGCGGGATCGCCAGCCACGGATATCTGGCGAAGGTCGAGCTGACGACCAGGAACTCGCTCATGAAGATGCCGAGCGGCGGCAGGCCGGCGATGGCGACGACGCCGATCACCAGCGCCCAGCCAAGCCCGGGATGGCTTTCGGTCAGGCCCCTGATCTCGGAGATCTTCTGCGTGCCCTTGACCTGCGCGATGTGGCCGACGGCGAAGAAGATCGCTGACTTGGTCAGGCTGTGCATGACCATGTGCAGCAGGCCGGCGAAGTTGGCGAGCGGCCCGCCCATGCCGAAGGCAAAGACGATGATGCCCATATGCTCGATCGAGGAATAGGCGAACAGGCGTTTGATGTCGCGGCGCCGGTAGAGCATGAAGGCGGCGAAGATCAGTGAAGTCAGCCCCATCGTGACCATCAGCGGCCCGGGCCCGATCGCCTGCGGGCTCGCCGCGAGCAGCAGTTTGAAGCGCAGCACGGCGTAAAGCGCGACGTTGAGCAGCAGGCCCGACAGCACCGCCGAGATCGGCGTCGGACCTTCGGCGTGCGCGTCGGGCAGCCAGGCATGCAAGGGGGCAAGGCCGACCTTGGTGCCGTAGCCAAGTAGCAGGAAGATGAAGGCGACGCTGAGGAGCGCGGGGTCGAAATGCGCCGCCTTCTCGATCAGCACCGACCAGACCATGGCGTTGGTGCCCTCGCCGACGACCGGCTGCGCGGCCATGTAGACCAGGATGGTGCCGAACAAGGCGAGCGCGATGCCGACGCTGCCGAGGATGAAGTATTTCCAGGCCGCCTCCAGCGCCTCATGCGTGCGGTAGATGCCGACCATCAGCACGGTGGTGAGCGTGGCGAGTTCCACCGCGACCCACATCAGCCCGATATTGTTCGACACGAAGGCGAGGTTCATGCCGAACATCATGATCTGGTACATGGCGTGGTAGAACCGCAGGTTCGGCGCGGTCAGCCGCCCGGTCTCCAGCTCATGCGCGATGTAGGAGGCGCTGAACACGCTGGTGGTGAAGCCGACGAATGTGTTGAGCACGATGAAGACGATATTGAGGTCGTCGACGATGAGATATTGCCCCGGCGCCGGCCGCTCGGTGACGAACAGCGACAGCGCCGCGAGCAAGGTGAGCAGGCTGGCGATGACGTTCACCATGGCCGTCATCTTGTAGTTCGGCAACGCCGCCAGGATGGCTGCGGCGGCGGCCGGGATGAAAAGGATCGCGGCCACGGCGTCGAAGGAAAACCCGCTCACCGGCGTTCTCCCCGGTAGTCGTCGAGCGCGCCGACATCGACCGAATCGAACCGCTCCCGGATGCGGAACAGGAAGACGCCGATAACGATGAAGGCGATCAGGATCGAGAAGGCGACGCTGATCTCGACGACCAGCGGCATGCCCTTGGCGCCGGTGGCGGCCAGCACCAGGCCGTTTTCCAGCGACATGAAGCCGACGACCTGGCTGACGGCGTTGCGCCTCGTGACCATCACCAGCAGCCCCAGCAAAATGATCGACAGCGCGAAGGCGAGATCCTCGCGGGCGAGCGGGTCGGCCTCGGGCGTCACCCGCAGCATCAGCACCATGGAGAGCGTCACCAGCCCGATGCCGGCAAGCATGGTCGGGCCGATGCCGACGGCGGTTTCGATGTCGCGGTGGATGCCGAGCCGCTGGATGATGCGATGCAGCCCGACGGGGATGACGATGGCCTTGAACACCAGCGCTATTGCCGCGGTGATGTAGAGATGATGCGCGTCCTGGATATAGGCCTGCCAGGCGACCGACAGCGCCAGCACCACCGCGTGCAGCGCAAAGACGTTGATCAGCGCGAACAGCCTGTCCTGGTAGAGCATCATGAAGGAGATCAGCACCAGGCTGCCGGCGAGCAGATGGGCGATGTCGAAGGTGAGACCGTTCATCACAGGCTCCGCGACACGAACAGCAAAAGCGTGCCGAGCAGCGCCAGCATCAGCGCAGCACCCAGGAAATCCGGCACGCGGAAGACACGCATCTTGGCGACCGCGGTCTCGAACACGGCAAGCAGGATGGCGAGCACCGCGAGCTTGCCGAGATAGGCGGCGGCGCCGATGGCCAGCGATTTCGCACCCGTTCCCGCGCTCCCCAGCCCCCAGGGCAGGAAGACGCAGGAGATCAGCGACATGTAGAGCAGTAGCTTGAGGAAGCTGGCGAGCTCGATCATCGCCAGATGCCGGCCGGAATATTCCAGGATCATCGCCTCATGCACCATGGTGAGTTCCAGATGCGTGGCCGGATTGTCGACCGGAATGCGCGCATTCTCGGCGATCGCCACCATCACCAGGGCGATCAGCGACATGCCGAGCGACACCCGCAACCCCACCTCGGGCGAGCCCATGAAGGCGGCGACCGTCGAAAGCTGCGTGGCGCCTGCGACCAGCGCCAGGCTGAAGACGATGAGCAGCATCGCCGGTTCGGCGAGCGACGCGATCATCACCTCGCGGCTGGCGCCGATGCCGCCGAAGCTGGTGCCGACATCCATTCCGGCCAGCGCCTGGAAGAAGCGCGCGCTGCCGAGCAGCGCCACGATGACGATGAGGTCGGCGGCCCAGCTGAACTCGAGGCCGGTGGCGAAGGTCGGCACGAGCGCTGCCGCAACCCAGGTGGCGGCAAAGATCAGATAGGGCGTCACCCGGAACAGCCAGGACGCATTGTCCGCCAGCACGACCTCCTTGCGCATCAGCCTGACGAGATCGCGATAGGGCTGGATCACGGAAGGCCCCTGCCGCCTCACCAGCCTCGCCTTCACCTTGCGCACGAAGCCGATCAGAAGCGGCGCCAGCAACAGCACCGAAAACATCTGCGCGCCCTGCACCGCGAGCTCCAGGATCACGGCCATAGCGCAAGCACCAGGAGCAGGATGACGAGGTAAAGAAAAACCAGCGTCAGGTAGCGGCGGATGGTCAGGAACTGCAGGTGGTTCAACCGCTCGGTGGCGAAATCGATCGCGCCGGTGATCGGCTGGTAGAAGATCTCCCAGGCCACGTCATGCATATCCACCTTGATGCGGGCCGGGTCGAGGGAGCCTGGCGCCGGCATGTCCACCGTTTCGCGAGCGCGGAAGGCGAAGCTGCCGAAGACGCGGCGGATGGGCTGCGCGAAGCTCGCGGCCGTGTATTGCGCGGCCGGCACCGCATCCGCGAAGCCGCAGCCCCATGCGATGCCCCGGCGCACGGCATGCGAGGCGAAGCGGTGGATGAAGAAGGCCGCGAGCGACGCCGAAATGGCGATGAAGGCGAAGACCAAGAGGCCGTTATAGGAGCTGCGGCTCTCGGCGATCGGCACGATCGACAGCCAGGGCTCGGCCATCTGCACCGGCATGCGGTCGCCGACGAGCGAAAGCGTCACCGGCGACAGGCCGTCGAGGACGAAGCCGGGCACAATGCCGGCAAGCAGGCAGAAGACGGCAAGCACCGCCATCGCCGCCAGCGACCAGCGGTCGACCTCATGCGCGCGCTCCACCGCCGCCGACCGCGCCCGGCCGAGGAAGGTGATGCCGAATGCCTTGACGAAGCAGGCCGCGGCCAAGGCTGCCGCCAGCGCCAGCATGCCGCCGACCGCGGGCACGATGACCTTCAGTCCCCATTGCGGCAGCTCGGGACTGCGCAAGATGGCCTGGAAGACCAGCCATTCGGAGGCAAAGCCGTTGAAGGGCGGCAGCGCCGAGATCGAGACGCAGCCGACGAGGAAGACGAAGCTGGTCACCGGCAGGCGGTGGATGAGGCCGCCGAGCTTCTCCATGTCGCGTTCGCCGGTCGCCGTCAGCACCGCGCCGGCGCCGAAGAACAGCAGGCTCTTGAAGAAGGAGTGGTTCAGCACGTGGAACAGCGCCGCGGTGAAGGCCAGCGCCGCGGCCGACGGCATGGCATTCGCCTTGAAGGCGAGCGCGAGGCCGAGACTGGCAAATATGACGCCTATATTCTCGATGGTCGAATAGGCGAGCAGCCGCTTGAGATCCTTTTCCATCAGCGCGTGGAGGATGCCGAGCACCGCCGTCACGCCGCCGATCAGGAGCACTGCGACGCCCGACCACCATGCCGGCTCGCCAAGCAGGTCGAACACCACGCGGATGAAGCCGTAGATGGCGACCTTCGTCATGATGCCGCTCATCAGCGCCGAGACGTGGCTGGGTGCCGCCGGATGGGCAAGCGGCAGCCAGGCATGCAGCGGCACGAGGCCGGCCTTGGAGCCGGCGCCGAGCAGCATGAGAACGAGCACCGCGCCGGCGGCGTACGGTCCGGGATGTGCCGTCCGCATCGCGTCGAACACGTAGGTTCCGGCCGGCCCCGCCAGCGTGCCGAAGGCAAGCAGCAGGGCCAGCGTGCCGAAGCTCGCCATCACCAGGTAGATATAGCCTGCCCGCCTGTTGGCCTCGTCGCCGTGATGCGCCATGACCAGCGCCCAGGAGGCGAGCGACATGAACTCCCAGGACAACAGGAAGCTGAAAGCGTCGTTCGCGAGCACGACGAGGTTCATGCCGGCGAGGAATGCCGGGTAGAACGGCAGCACGCGATGTGGTGTGGCCTCGTGCCGGCCGTAACCGAGACCGTAGAGGCTGGCAATGGCGCCGCCCAGATTGACGACGACGAGGAAGAACGCCGACAGGCCGTCGAGACGGAACCGGGCGCCCGTCCAGGGCAGGCCGAGCGGCAATGTGATGGCCGACGCCGCTTCGGGATTGCGGGCGAGATGGCCGGCGGCGATCACGAACAGGGCGGCGGAAATGATAAGCGCCGCGCCATAGATCAGATGCGTTGCTGAAGCGCGCCGGCCGACCACCGCGGCCAGCAGGGCTGTCGCCAGAAGCGCGGCAGGGCCGCACATGAGAAGGGCGACCGTCGAATTCAAGGCAGGCTCCCGCCGGGTTCGGCCTCATTGCCGTCGGCTTCGGAGGTCTTGGCCGGATCGAAGCCGGCCTTCAGCCGCACGCCGCGCCCGCCGCCCTGGCTGACCGCGCCTTCGCCGATCAGTTCGATGCCGGCCACCTCGAGCGCGGCGATCAGCTTCATCAGCGAATCGACATTGCCCCGGATGATCGAGCCGCTGGCTTCCATGCGCTGGATCGTCGGCACCGACAGGCCGGACAATTCGGCAAGCCGGCGCTGATCGATGCCGAGCAGCGATCTGGCGGCGCGCAATTGCGGTGCGGTTATCACCGACGACTCTCTTGTTCAGTGCTGAGATATGAGGTCTCGGTGCTTTACCCTACATAAAAACGTTCTATCGTCAAGTATTGATGTTTGAAACATCTATGTTGATGGCAGCAGCCAAGGCGGAGCCCCTCGGGCGCTTGCTCGGCGCCTGATTGTTCGACCGGCGCCGAAGCGCCGTCGTCCGGAAGGACGCTTCAGCGCTCAGCCGAGTAGGCCAGCGCCAGGATGCGTGGAGAGGTGGCAAAGCGCACGGTCAGGCGCCGGCCGAATGAGGTGACGGCCTCGCCGCGGCCGACATCCACCGCGATGTCCTCAAAGCCCAGCACGCGGCCGTCGAGCGGAAACGACGCCTTGTAGGCCGCCTCCTTGACCGCGAACAGGATGCGGCCGCCCAGCTTCGGGTCGAGATCGCCCAGGCGGTCTTGCGGCGCGGCGACGACGGCAAGAAGGTCGTGGGGCAATGGCAAGGCGGGCTCGATGTCGACGCCGACGCTTTTGATCGAGTCGGATCGCGCGGCGACGGCCACGGCCATCGCGTCGTCATGCGCGATCGAGCCGACAATGCCGGCCGGCCAGATCGGGTTTCCCGATTGGCCGCGCAATATTGAGAGATCAACGCACTCCAGGCGCCGCAGCAATTCGTGCGCGATGTTGCGGCCCGCCCCCGTGGCGGCGCGCGCGCCGGGTTCGCGCGTGGCCATCGAGGCGTTTTCCTCCGGCAGCAAATACTGCTCGTCGCCGGCTTGGATATGACGGCAGCCGATGCTGAGGCCGGGTGGCGCGAGGCCGGCCAATGCCTGCTCGACGGCGCGTTCGATGCTTGCTGACGTGCCTTGCGGCCGGGTGCTCAACGCTCTATCCGCCCAGTTCGAGCACGGCGATCATCTCGTCGTCTTGGTCCAGTCCCTGCTCGACGAAACCGAAGCCGGCGTAAAGCCGGCGCGCCGCCTCGTTCTCCGGCTCATAGCAGATCAGAACACGGCGGACGTGGCTGAGCCGGGCAATCTCTTCCAGCGCCTTGGCGACGGCGGCACGGCCAAGGCCTTTGCCCTGCTCGCGACGGTCGATCATGAAGCGATAGATGATCGCCTCGTCATCGTCCTCGGGCGCGCTGTACATCAGAAATCCGACGACGCGCCCGGCGGCGACCACCGCCCGGGCGATCGCCTCGTCGTCCTGCCGGGCCTCGGCCAGCGATTCGGCGTTGGATGCGACGAACCCCTGCTGCTCCGGCAACAGTTCGAGCGCCCGTATCGCCGCCCGGTTGCCCTTGCCGACAGGCTCCAGGGCAACCGGCTGGCCGCTCGTGCCGGCGGGACGCGTCACGGGGCGTGCCCGATTTCCATCGCGCGCGCATCGATCGGCGTCACCACGCCATAGAGCTTCGCCGGGTTGCCGCGCCAGACCGTGTTCGGCTCGAGCACCTCGCCCTTCATGACGAAGCAGTCGACGTCGGCCACCGATCCCTCACCCATCACCACCGCGTAGTGGACGAAGGAGGATGGCGCCAGCGTGCAGCCATTGCCGATGCGGATGTAGTCGGACTTGAACGCGCCTTCCTCCAGCGAGTGCGGCTGGATCACGCAGCCTTCGTTGAGCGTCACGTCGTCGCCGATCTCCACCAGCGACCGCTCGGTGATGATGCTGCCGCCGTCATAGAGCCGCAGCCCGACCTTCACCCCCAGCATGCGCAGGATGATCGGCCGGAACGGGGTGCCGGTGAACAGACCCATGATCGGCGAGTCGGACAGCTTCCAGTGACGTTCGTGCCGCCAGAAGACCGGGTCGTAGATCGTCGCCATCCTGGGCTTCAGCCGGCGGAAGCCGAGGCTGGCGCGCTCCAGGAAGATGTAGAACGGGATGCCGATCGCCGTGGTCAGCATCACCGCCACGAACATCGCCGTCGCCCCCCATTCGGTATAGTAGTTGAGCGCGCGGTCCCAGATGGCGAGCGTCAGGAACAGGACCAGCCACTGCGCGGCCACGAACATCAGCGCGGTGACGAGGTTGTGCAGGTTCTTGAGCGGCAGGCGACGGCTGCGCTCCTTGTCGGAGATCAGTCCGAGAAGCTCCTTGTCGCGATTGACCATGCGCGGAATCTCGAAGGGCGGCGAGCCCAGAAGCCCGACATTCTCGCGCATCGGGCCGTCCACCGGCACGTGCACCTTGGTGCCCAGCAGGCAATTGTCGCCGACGCGGGAATCCGGTGAATAGATGATGTTGTTGCCGAAGAAGTTGCGTTCGCCGACCCGCGTATGCTCGATGCGGAAGGAATTGGCCGATTTCTGCATGTTGACCATGAACAGGCCGTCGGACACCATCGTGTGCGAGCCGATCTCGCTCAGCTGCGGGTTTTCGTGCCGCTGGTTGGTGCCGAAATTCGAACCGGTCTGATCCACCTTGTTCAGCTTCCAGCCGATGGCGCGCAGATAGTAGACGACGGCCGAGCTGTCGCCGAACAGCACGTTGAGCAGCCGCACATTGCTGATCAGCTCCAGCATCGTTTGCAGCCAGTAGTGGAAGCCGTAGAGCGAATAGTTCCGGCCGGGCTTCAGCACGAGGTTGAAGAGACGCGGCACGATCGCCGCCAGCAACACCCCGCCGATGATGAAGCCGGCCACGGTGACCGTGGTGCCGATCGCCACGACGCCGATGGTCTCGTCGTAGTCGTCGCCGACATTTTCCCAGTAGCTGTGGAACAGAAGCGGGAACGGTGTGACGATGGCGAACAGGATGAAGAGCTGGATCGCCTCATAGATGAAGCGGCGCGCCCTGGACAGTGGCACGTTGGGGACGGTGCAGTAATTCGCATCGGTCGGGATCGCCGGTGATCCGTGCCAGCGCTCGCCGGCCGGGATCGACTGCCCGCGATGCAGCGACGAGGCATGGCCGAGCTGTGTTCCGTCGCCCATGCGGGTGTCGATGTCGAGCGTCGATCCGACGCCGACAAAGGCGTTGTTGCCGATGTCGACGGGTCCGGTATGGATGTAGCCGGCCTGCGCGCGGAAACCGAGGATCGTCGAGTCCTTGCGCAGGATCGAGTTGTCGCCGATGGCGATCAGGTCGGTGCAGACCGGAACCGCCCTGCACTCGACCACGGTGCGGCTGCCGAGCCGCGCGCCGAGCAGGCGCAGATAGAGGCTGTAGAGCGGGCTGCCGCGGAACAGCACGACCGGGGCGCTCCGAACCAGCGTCTTCACGACCCAGAAGCGATAGTAACGCCAGCCCCAGATCGGAAAGGTTTCGGCCTTCCAGCGGCCGACCAGCAGCCATTTGGCGACGATGGCGAAGCCGCTCAGGCCGAAGAACACGCCGGCGGACAGAACGACGCAGCGCATATAGAGGTCCGGCGCATCGTCCAGCGCGTCATAGACCCAGTTGAGGCCGTCATTGATCAGCCACAGCGCGGCATACCAGTAAGCCGCGTAAAAGATCAGCTGGCCGAAGCCGGTGGCCCAGATGGCAAGATTGGAGGCCCGATGCGTCAGCATGGGTTCGCTTGCGGCAACCGCCGCCATCTGCGGCGCCCGCAGGTAATCGGCGAGCTTCGCCACCGTCGGGTGCAGGTAGATGTCGCGCATCGACGTCGTCGACCAGGCCTTGCGCGAACGGATGCGCGCGCAGAACCTGGCCATCAGCAGCGAGTTCGCGCCGAGATCGTCGAAGAAGTGATCCTCGATCGAGATATCCTCGAACTTCAGCACGTCCTGCAGCGTGTCGACGAGGAACTTCTCGTCCTCGTTGCGCGGGTCGATCATCGCGTGGCCGGCGGCGACGCGGGCGCTCGTCGGCTTCGGCAGCTTCCGCAAATCGACCTTGTTGGAAACGGTCATCGGGATCGCGGGCAGCTGTTCCAGATAGGCCGGAACCATATAGTCGGGCAGCCGCCGCTTGAGCTCCTGCACCAGCACGGTGCGGTCCACGCCGTCGCCGCCGCTCTTGGGGGCAAAATAGCCGACCAGTTCCGTGCGCTCGGGCTCGATCTCCCAGGTCGTGACCGCCGCCTGCGCGATGCCCGGCTGATCCAGAAGCACGGCCTCGATCTCGCCAAGCTCGATGCGGTAGCCGCGGATCTTCACCTGCGTGTCGATGCGGCCGTGATATTCGATATCGCCATTGTCGTTGACGCGGCCAAGGTCGCCGGTCCGGTAGATGCGGCCGCTGGGATTGTTCGGCAGGCCGATGAAATCCTTGATGAAGCGCTGTTCGGTGAGTTCCGGCCGGTTGAGGTAGCCGACCGCCACGCCCATGCCGCCGATGCAGACCTCGCCAAGTTGATCGCCGGAGAGCACTTCCGGCTTTTCAGGATCGAGAATGGCGATCGAATAGGTGGGCAGCGGCTTGCCGATGGTCACCGGCTCGTCCGGGGTCAAAAAGGCCATCGTCGCGGTGACCGTCGCTTCGGTCGGCCCATAGGTGTTGAGGATCTTGCGGCCCGGCTTTGCCCAGCGGGTCACCAGCTTCTGCGAGCAGGCCTCGCCGCCGACCAGGATCGCGCGCAGGCTTGGCGCGTCGCTCTCGATCGACGACAGCAGCGTCGGGCTGCAGGCCATGCAGGTGATGTTGTGCTCGCGCAGGAAGCTCGCCAGCTCCTCGCCCACGAGTGGCTGCTGGCCCGGCGCCGGCACCACGGTGGCGCCCGCGGCAAACGGCACCCAGATCTCTTCCGAGGAGAAGTCGAAGGCGATGGTCATGCCCTGATAGACGCGGTCGCCCGGCTGGTAGCCATAGGACGCCGCCGCGACGCGGATGAAGTTGCAAAAACTCTGATGCGTGATGACCACGCCCTTTGGCTTGCCCGTGGTGCCCGAGGTGTAGAGGATGTAGCAGGTCTGATCCTGGCTGCCGTCCGGCAAGGGCGCCGTTTCCGGCTGCAGCGCGATCTCGGACTCCGCCGAATCGATCGAGATATGCGGAACGGGCAGACGCGCCACGCGCGCCGCATAGCCGGAAACGCTGATCACCATGGTGACGTTGGCGTCCTCGATGATCATCACCATGCGATCTTCGGGAAACGCGGTGGCCAAAGGCACGAATGCCGCTCCGGCCTTCATCACGGCGAGCACGGCGATATAGGTTTCGGCCGAGCGGTCGAGCAGAAGGCCGATCCGGTCGCCAGGCTTCACGCCGCGCTCGATCAAAAGATGGGCGAACTGGTTGGCCCGGCTGTTCAGTTCGCGGTACGACCACGGCCGGCCGCCGGAAATGACCGCGGGGGCTGCGTCGAAGCGGCTCGCCAGGTCGCCGAAGAATCGGTCGAGCCGCTCATGCGGCTCGCCTTTCTGGATGAAATCGGGGCCGATCAGAATCTGCTCGCGCGCCGGCGCTTCGGTTGCTGCTTTGGCCTGGCGGGAATTCTGCTTGGCGGGCTTGGTGGCTTCATTGAGAGACATTGGGAACCTCGCGGGCTCGTATCCGCCCGCAATACATGATTGATGAAAAGACTTAAACCAACGAAGTCTAACCAGGGCGCGCCTTGTGCGCGGCGGTGAAATGATCGTGCCGCGGCGTGTCAGACTGGGAGCTGGCCGACTTCAAGCAGGCCTATGCTGCCGCACTGATGGCCGATCCGTGACGATCGCACGACTTCACGATGATTTGATTGGGCAGCGCCCTCATAGGCGATCAAACGGCGATAGCGCGGATGTCGGCATTATCGAGGCAGTAGGGCGCGTAGCGGAAATCACGGATCCCCACGACCCGGTCGTTGTGCCAGTCCAGGAGCATGAAGCCACGCACCGCATTGTCCGCCTGCGGGTTGCGGATCAGGATCGCCGGCCGTCCCTCGACAAAGCCGAGCGACAGCGCCCAGTCGGCGGCGCGGTTGTAATTGCCGAAATAGGTCGAGGCCTGCTGCTTGCCGCTGAGCCGGGTGCGGTTGACGACCTCGAGCTCGATATCCTCGGCAATCAGCGCCCTGACGGCATCGAAGTCGCGGGCATTGAACAGATCGATGTAGCGGCGCAGGCGGCGCTCTTCTGCCGGATCGAGCTTCGGCATCGCAACTTCGTCGGATATGGCTGCCAGCGCCTTCAATTCGGCCCGGCCGCGATGCAGCGCCGCCTTGGTTGCCGCCAAGGTCGCCCCCGTCACCTCGCAGGTCTCAGTGAGGCTGAGGCCGAGCACGTCAGTTAGGATGACCGCCGCGCGCTGCGCCAGCGTGAGCCGCATGAAGGTGCGCAGGCTCGTTGCCGCCGCAAGTCTTGCCTCGGCGTCGGCCGAAAGGTCCTCTATTGCCGTCATGTCGGCCTCGGTTGTTCGTGAGCGCTCGCGCTGGCGGCGGCGCAGGTGATCCTGCGCCGCATTGTGGGCGATGCGGAACAGCCACTGCTCGGGGCGCTCGACCAATGCACCGCCGTCATGCGCCGCAAGCGCCTTCACGATCGCCTCCTGCACGATATCCTCGCCCTCGATCGTCGAACCGGCCATGCGGGCGGCATAGCGGTGCAGTTTTGGCCGCAGGCCGACGAGCAAGGATTCGAGTTCCGCGCGGTCGAATCTGGCTGAGCTCATCGTCCTCGTTCTCTCAATCGCGGCTCGAGCCATGCCAGTCAGGCCGGCGCGGTCTCGTTCGCCAGCATATGGTAATTGGCGACGATCTTCGCCGGCGACCTGGCAAGCGGTGTCGAGCGCCGATCGGCGTGATCGGCGCTGAAAGCCTTGAACGCATCGAGTTCGGTCAGCGCCGAGCTGTCCTTGTCATAGCCGACGAGATGGACGAATTCGCCATTCTCCAGTTCGAGCACCAGATAGCGTACGGTTTGCGGCTGCGTCTCATCCAGGGCTTCGAGCACTTTCGCCACCAGCGCCCGGTTCTCGGCGATGCTGGCGTCCTTCACGCCGTAGCGGATGAAATTGTAGGTCATGGTCGTCTCCTTCGACGGGTTTGCGAAGGAAAGACGTTCCGGTTCGGCGAAAAGATTCTCGTCGACCTGAGAATCTTTTTGTCTGCGCCAATCGTCTTTCACGTGTCGAGACCGCATTCGCGGCCTCCGCGATGAGGAGAGACATCATGCATATCCAGTTTGCCGAGCTGCCGGTATCCGACCAGGACCGCGCCAAGGCGTTCTACACCGACAACCTTGCCTGCCAGGTCATCGCCGACCAGCCGATGGGCGATAGCGGCTGGCGCTGGGTGGAACTGGCCTTCCCGCACGCGGTCACCAATCTGCATTTTATCCGGCGAGCCGATGCATCGCCGAGCGCAGAGCCGGTGATGGTCCTGGTCGACGACAATGTCGAGGCAACGGTCGCATCGCTCAAGGCAAAGGGCGTCGAGATCGTCAGCGAGCCGCAGCAAGCGCCATGGGAGCCGGGCCGCACCATCGCCGAATTCCACGACAGCGAAGGCAACCGCATGGTGCTGGCAAGCCGCTAGAGCAATTCCAGGAAAAGTGTGGGCGGGTTTCCGTTCGGAATTGCGTAAAAACAAAGGGATAGAGCGTTTCGCCGTTTCCGGGAAACGGTGAAACGGTCTAGGCCAGGGACGGCTCCGCGGAGATTTCAGCCTTCCGGCCTCGTGTCCATATCGAACGCAGCATCCATGCGGCGAGAAACAGCGGGACCAGCACACCCACGCAATATCCGGCGTGGGCGAAGGAATGCGCGACGAACGGCCAGAGCCAGCAAATCGCCAGGATCAGACGAGGCGGCCTTGAAGGCATCGTGGCGAGCAGCGCGACGGCCACGGCCATGCCGATCGTGTCGTAAGTGTAGCCATAGGGCGTGGCGAGGATTGCCAGGACGGCGGTGAGCGCCACGCGTTCCTGATGCGAAACCGGGCGCCCCGGGCGCCAGAGCCAGACCGCCGCGGCTATGCAAGCGACGGTCGCGACCCCCTGCACGCCATAGGCGCCCGTCACCCCGATGCCGATGGCCCTCATCGTGAAAAACACCGTTATCGCGTGGTATTGATAGGGCTGCGGATAGGGAGCCTCCATGATCGCCGTCATCAAGGGACGGGTTTCGGTCAGGAACAGTCGCCAGACATCGAAGCCGAAGAACATACCGGTGGTGACGGCGATCGCGAGCGTGGTCCCGATGGCGGCGACAATGGCACGCCAGTTGCCGCTGGCGAGCAGGCAGAAAGGCACGAGGATGCCAAGATGCGGCTTGATCGTCAGCAGACCGAACAGGATGCCGGCCAGCAGCGGGCGCCTGGGCGCCACCGCGAGGCCTCCGATCAAAAGCGCGGCCGTCAGAGCGCCGTTCTGGCCGAACACCGAGTTCCAGATCACGGCCGGACTGAGCACGATCGCCAGCTCCACCGCCGCTCCGAGCTTCAGCGGCCGGATTGCCAGCCACAGGCACAAAACGGTGCCGGCCGTCCAGACCAGGTAGGCTGGCAGGATCGGCAGAGCCGCAAGCGGAACGCCGAGCAGCAGGATGCTCGGCGGATAGCTCCATTCCTGATTTGGCAGGTCGGGCGAGAACATGTCGCGCAGCGCGGCGCGATAGGCATCCACGTCGAAAACGACGGCGACGTGGCCGTCGGCGGCCATGCGCGAACCTGCCCAGAGATTGGTGAAGTCCCAGTAGGGGAGTCTGAGCGAAAGTTCGGAGAATCCCCTGCTGTCGAGGTCCCACAGCCTGCTCAGGTAGAACTGCGCCATCCACAGGCCAATGATCGATACGATCGTCACGATGGCCACGTCGGAAAGGCTGCGGGTGCTGATCCGGTTCGGTTCCATGGGACCTCGGTTTCGCAACCGCCATGTAATCCCGGCGTCCTTAAGATCGCGTTGCCCGCTTTCATCCGGGCATCGGCACCGTCACCCGCCGCAACGTCAGATTGATGCGGCCGCCATGCTTCAACAGCGCCGACGTCGCGGGGTAGATGCGGTCGACGCCGTGGAAGGCGAGGCGGCCTTCGCCGCCAAGCACGACGACGTCGCCGCTTTTCAGCCTGAACGATTTCGTGCCGCCTTCGCGCGTCGACTGGCCGACCCGGAACAGGCAGTCGTCGCCCAGCGAGACCGACACCACGGGCGCGGCGAAATCCTTCTCGTCGCGATCCTGGTGCAGGCCCATTTTGGCATCCGCCGAATAGAAATTGACCAGGCAGGCCTCGGGCGGATGCGGGTACGCCGAAACCTCGCGCCACAATTGCAGCAAAGCCTCGGGGATCGGCGGCCAGGGCTCGCCCGTCACCGGATGCGTCGGCTGGTAGCGATAGCCGCCATCCTTGTCGGTCACCCAGCCAAGCGCGCCGCAATTGGTCATGCGCACGCTCATCTCCTTGCCCGTGCGCGGCATGGCCGGCACATAGAGCGGGGCTGCCTGCACGACGCGCCTGATCTCCTCGACCAGCGCCTCCTGGGCGGGGCGCGCGAGGTAACCCGGCATATGGCGGACGCCTTTCGGCAAAACGAGCATGGGTCGATCCTGTTGACTGGCCCAAGCATGCCACCGGCAAAAGAAAACGGCGACCCGAAAGCCGCCGTTTGCCCGATTTCCGCGATATGCCCGTCAGGCCGGGTTGAGATCCGGTATGCGCAGCACCTGGCCCGGATAGATCTTGTCGGGATGCGTCAGCATCGGCTTGTTGGCCTCGAAGATGACGTTGTTCTTCGCGCCCTGACCCTTGCCGTAGGATTTTTCGGCGATCTTCCAGAGATTGTCGCCCTTCTGCACCGTGTAGAATGTCGGTTCCTTGGCCGACGCCGCCTGGCCGGCTCCGGGCGCGACTTTCAGCTCGTCGGCCTGCACCTTGGAGACGCCGAGCGTGTTGCCGACCGCGATCACCGCTTTCTCGAAGACCGACTGGTCCTTGACCGTGCCCTTCAGCACCGCGGTGTCGCCCTGGACGACGACGTCGACGCCGTCGGTGCCGAGCTTGTGCGAATCCAGTTCCTTCTTCAGTGAATCCGCGGTCGGCGATGCTTCGTCCTCACCGCCGATGCCGAGCTTCTTGCCGACGCCTTTGACGAAATCGAAAATACCCATTGCTGGTCTCCTCGCTGTTGCAGCAATCGGAGCTTGCCATCTGCAACCCTGAATTGGAAGCAGCCGATTTCAACGGTGCTTAATCATTCTCGACCCGGCCGCGCAGCTTCTTCACCGTCGAGCGGCCTGCCTTGCTCTTGAGGCGGCGCTCCACTGCGCCTTTGGAAGGCCTGGTCTTCTTGCGCGGCGGCGGTGGCGGTTCGGCCGCCTTGGCGATCAGCGCGGTCAGTCGCGCCCGCGCATCGGCGCGGTTCTGCTCCTGGGTGCGGAAGCGGCCCGCCTCGATGACGATGACGCCGTCCTTGGTGGCGCGCTGGCCGGCAAGCTTGATCGCGCGGGCGCGGACCCGCTCGGACAGGCCCGAAGCGTTTGCCGCGTCGAAGCGCAGCTGCACCGCGGTGGCCACCTTGTTGACGTTCTGTCCGCCCGGACCGGAGGAACGGATGAAATCCTCATGCAGGTCGCCGGGGCGGATGACCGCTTCTCCCGATATGATGATGTCGTCGTCGCTCGCCATGCGCGCAGTCATGGCGCGGCGGCGACCAAAAGAAAAGGCCCGACTTGAAGGCCGGGCCCTGGAGGGAATGCCTGGAGACGGTTGCTACTCTGCCGCTTCCTGCAGGCGCGGCGCCGCGCCCAGGATGGTGGCGTCGACGTGACGCTCGAACTTCTCGAAATTGGTCGCGAACATGTTGACCAGCTTAGAGGCCTGGCGGTCGTAACCGGCCTTGTCCGCCCAGGTCGAGCGCGGGTCGAGAATGGCGCCGTCGACGCCCGGAACCGCCACCGGCACCGCGAAGCCGAAATTGGCGTCGGTGCGGAACTCGGCCGATTTCAGCGAACCGTCGAGCGCGGCGCCCAGAAGAGCGCGCGTCACCTTGATCGGCATGCGGCGGCCGGTGCCGTAGGCGCCGCCGGTCCAGCCGGTGTTGACCAGCCAGCAGTCGACGCCGTGGCTGGCGATCAGCTCGCGCAGCAGATTGCCGTATTCGGACGGATGGCGCGGCATGAACGGCGCGCCGAAGCAGGTCGAGAACGTCGCCTCCGGCTCTGTGACGCCCTTTTCCGTGCCGGCGACCTTGGCGGTGTAGCCGGACAGGAAGTGGTACATCGCCTGCGCCGGTGTCAGCCTGGCGATCGGCGGCATCACGCCGAAAGCATCGGCGGTCAGCATGATGATGTTTTTCGGGTGACCGGCGCGGCCGGTCTTCGAGGCATTGGGGATGAAGTCCAGCGGATAGGCGCAGCGCGTGTTCTCGGTCAGGCTGCCGTCGTTGAAATCCGGCACGCGGCCGGCATCGAGCACGACGTTCTCCAGCACCGTGCCGAAGCGCTGCGTGGTGGCGAAGATTTCCGGCTCGGCCTCTGCCGAAAGCCTGATCGTCTTGGCGTAGCAGCCGCCCTCGAAATTGAAGATGCCGTGCGGACCCCAGCCATGCTCGTCGTCGCCGATCAGCGTGCGCGACGGGTCCGCGGAAAGCGTCGTCTTGCCGGTGCCGGACAGGCCGAAGAACACAGCGGCGTCGCCGTCCGGCCCCTCATTGGCCGAGCAGTGCATCGGCATGACGCCCTTTGCCGGCAGCAGGTAGTTCAGCATGGTGAACACCGACTTCTTCATCTCGCCGGCATAGGACGTGCCGCCGATCAGCACGATCTTGCGGCTGAGATCGACCGCGATCACGGTTTCGGTGCGGGTGCCGTGGCGCGCCGGATCGGCGCGGAAGGAGGGCAGGTCGATGATCGTCATGTCGGGGACGAAGCGCTCGAGTTCGGCGGCTTGCGGACGGATCAACAGGTTGCGGATGAACAGCGAATGCCAGGCGAATTCGGTGACGACGCGGACCGGCAGCTTGAGGTCGGCGTCGGCGCCGCCAACCAGGTCCTGGACATAGAGATCCTTGTCCGCCGCATGGGCGCGGAAGTCGGAAAGCAATGCCTCGAACTGGGCGGGCGAGATCGCCTTGTTGTTGTCCCACCAGACATGCGGCTCGGTCGCCTCGTCGCGCACGACGAATTTGTCCTTCGGCGAACGCCCGGTGTGCTGGCCGGTCTCGGCGAGCAGGGCGCCCTGCGCGGTCAATCTCGCCTCGCCGCGCCGGATCGCTTCCTCGTAGAGTTCGGCCGCACCGAAATTGTAGCGCACCACGCCCGTGGTCTTCAGGCCGATCGCGTCAATCGCGCAGTCGGGGTTGCGTTTGCCGGCTTCCGACATCAAATTTCCTCTCTGGATTGGCCGCATCTGACGGGTGATTTCCCGGAGCCCGCGCTGGGGCTGCCAGGTTCAGAACCAGAAAAGCCGAATGATATCAAATCTTTAATCGATTTAAAAAATTTGAAAGTTGTTTAAATCGTTTATATGTGCAAAAACCCATAGGGGTTGCCCAAAGGATTGGCAGGCTTCACTCGTCCAATCCCAATACGGGTGCGATCGTGTGTGACGGCAGGCCGCCCGTGACTTCGGACCGGGCCCGTGCCACATTTTGTACCCAATTTGTCCTGCAAAAGCCCCTTCTCGACGACAGAAGGGACAGCTCATGAGGGAGCCGCTTGAAATGGCAACAATCGCGCTTGTCGACGACGACCGCAACATTCTGACCTCGGTGTCGATCGCGCTCGAGTCCGAGGGCTATCGGGTCGAAACCTACACGGACGGCGCGTCGGCGCTGGAAGGCCTGGCGGCGCGGCCGCCGAACCTCGCCATCCTCGACATCAAGATGCCGCGCATGGACGGCATGGAACTGTTGCGCCGCATGCGCCAGAAGTCGGACCTGCCGGTCATCTTCCTGACCTCCAAGGACGACGAGATCGACGAATTGTTCGGCCTCAAGATGGGCGCCGACGACTTCATCCGCAAACCGTTCTCGCAGCGCTTGCTGGTCGAGCGGGTGCGCGCGGTGCTGCGCCGGACCAGCGCCCGCGAGGCGGCGGCCAAGGCGCCCACCCAGCAGGCCCGCTCGCTCGAACGCGGCCAGTTGGTGATGGACCAGGAGCGGCATACCTGCACCTGGAAGGGCGAGCCGGTGACGCTGACGGTGACCGAGTTCCTCATCCTGCATTCGCTGGCGCAGCGCCCGGGTGTGGTAAAAAGCCGTGATGCGCTGATGGATTCGGCCTATGATGAACAGGTCTATGTTGACGACCGCACCATCGACAGCCACATCAAGCGGCTGCGCAAGAAGTTCAAGGCCGTCGACGACGACTTCGAGATGATCGAAACCCTTTACGGAGTCGGGTACCGGTTTCGAGAGGCGTGAGATAGGGAATAGGCAGTAGGCAGATAGTCGGTAATCAGCTTGAATGGTGCGAGCGGCCAGTTAATGCATCGCTGCAATTTCAGCCATTTCTCTTTGCCTACTGCCTACTTCCTACTGCCTACTCACCAAACAGGGAACTGCTAGTCGATGGCAGTGGAAGTAGAGCGAGGCAGACGGGCGGGCGCGGCAAGGCGTCCGCCGCGTATCGTGCCCGCCTTCGTGTCGAAATTCACGGTGCCGATGCGCCGGTTTCTCGGCCATCACATCTTCTCCAGCCTGACGCGGCGTATCCTGTTCCTCAACCTGGCCGGCCTCGCCGTGCTGGTCACCGGCATCCTTTATCTCAACACCTTCCGCGACGGACTGATCGACGCGCGCGTCGAAAGCCTGATGACGCAGGGCGAGATCATCGCCGGCGCGATCGCGGCTTCGGCGACCGTCGAGACCGATTCGATCAGCATCGATCCGGAAAAGCTGCTTGAGCTGCAGGCCGGCGAAAGCCTGGGACCTGGCTCGGACCAGCTCGACAATCTCGACTTCCCGATCAATCCCGAGCGCGTCGCGCCGGTGCTGCGAAGGCTGATCTCGCCGACGCGCACACGCGCCCGCATCTACGACCGGGATGCCAATCTTTTGCTGGATTCGCGTCATCTCTATTCGCGCGGCCAGATCCTGCGCTACGACCTGCCGCCCGTCGACGACGAGCAGCCCGGCATTGTCGAGCGGGTTGAGAAGTTTGTCTTCGACTTCTTCCGCAACAAGGACCTGCCGGTCTATCACGAGCAGCCCGGCGGCAATGGCGCCGCCTTCCCGGAAGTGGTCAAGGCGCTGACCGGCAGCCCGTCGACCATCGTGCGGGTGAGCGAGCAGGGCGAGCAGATCGTCTCGGTAGCGGTGCCGATCCAGCGTTTTCGCGCTGTATTGGGTGTGCTGATGCTGTCCACCGAAGGCGGCGATATCGACAAGATCGTCGCGGCCGAGCGCAAGGCGATCCTGCGCGTGTTCGGTGTGGCGGCTTTGGTCACCGCCATCCTGTCGATGCTGCTCGCCTCCACCATCGCCAATCCGCTGCGGCGGCTGTCCGCCGCCGCGGTCCGCGTGCGGCGCGGCGTCAAGAGCCGCGAAGAGATCCCGGATTTCTCCGACCGGCAGGACGAGATCGGCAATCTGTCCATCGCCGTGCGCGACATGACGAATGCGCTGTACGCGAGAATCGAGGCGATCGAGAGTTTTGCGGCGGACGTGTCGCATGAACTGAAGAACCCGCTGACGTCGCTGCGCAGCGCGGTCGAAACGCTGCCGCTGGCGAAGAACGAGAACTCGCGCGGCCGGTTGATGGAAATCATCCAGCACGATGTGAGGCGGCTCGACCGGCTGATCACCGACATCTCGGATGCCTCGCGGCTCGACGCCGAGCTGGCGCGCGAGGATGCGGCGATCGTCGACCTGAAGAAATTCACCACCGATCTGATCGCCGTCTCGCGCGAGACGACGCGCAACAAGAAGGCCGTCGAGATCGAGCTCAAGGTCGCCAAGCTGCCGGCCGGCGCCAAAGGCTATTTCGTTTCCGGCCATGATCTCAGGATCGGTCAGGTCATCACCAACCTGATCGAGAACGCGCGCTCCTTCGTGCCCGACGAGCATGGCCACATCGCCATTTCGCTGGCGCGCGCGGGCAAGTTCAACATCATCACCGTCGACGACAATGGTCCAGGCATCCGGGCGGAGAAGATCGACCGCATCTTCGAGCGCTTCTACACCGACCGGCCGGCCGGCGAGGCGTTCGGCCAGAATTCCGGCCTCGGGCTGTCGATCAGCCGCCAGATCGTCGAGGCGCATGGCGGCACGCTGACGGCCGAGAACATCCCCGGCACCAAGCCCGGCGAGATCAAGGGCGCGCGCTTCGTGGTGACGCTGCCGGCGGAAGGCTGATCCGACCGGCATGTCCGACCCTGCCGTGAAGCCCGAAAACATCCATGGAACGGCGATCCTTATCGGCGATTGCGGCGTCCTCATCACCGGGCCGTCAGGCGCCGGCAAGACGACACTGGCGCTGACGCTCATCGACCATTGCCGGGCGCGCGGACTGTTTTCGTGTCTGATCAGCGACGACAGGCTGCTTGCCGTGGCGCATGGCGGGCGGCTGGTCTGCCGCGCGCCGGCCGCCATCGCCGGCCTCGCAGAGGTGCCAGGTTTCATTCCATGTCCGTTGCCGTTCGAGCCGGGCGGCGTGATCGACCTGCATATCCGGCTCGTGCCGAAGGAAGAAATGGCCCGTTTCCAGGAAGATATCAGCGAGCCGGTCGCAGGCTGTCCTGTGCCACGCATCGATCTTGCCGAGCGCAACGCAGCCTCCGCCCTGCCGGCGGTTATGGCGCGGCTGTCGATCCAGCCTTTTTCATGATCCGTCCCGGGTTTTTTGTTGCGATGCGTCAAAATGGCCCGGGCCGCCGCAATTTTGGGCTTGTCAACCGGCCGCGCGTCGACAAGATAGCGCTCCCGCCGCCTGGAATGGCTGGCGAACATAAGATACGCCTGTGAAGCGGCGATGACGGGAGCCACCAGAGAATGATCGGACTCGTGCTCGTGACGCACGGTCAACTCGCCACCGAGTTCCGGCATGCCGTAGAGCATGTCGTCGGGCCGCAAGACAATTTCGAAACCGTGGCGATCGGCGCCGACGACGACATGGAGCAGCGCCGGGCCGACATTGTCGACGCGGTTGCGCGCGTCGACACCGGCGCCGGCGTCATCGTGCTCACCGACATGTTCGGCGGCACGCCCTCGAACCTTGCCATCTCGGTGATGGAATCCGGCCGCACCGAGGTCATCGCGGGCATGAACCTGCCGATGCTGATCAAGCTTTCGTCGATCCGCAAGGGCGACAACATGGCCGCCGCGCTCGACGAGGCACAGGCCGCGGGCCGCAAATACATCAACGTCGCCAGTCAGCTCCTGAGCAGCAAATGAACGCACCCGCGCCGCAGACGGATGAGGTGGTGCGGGAGTTCCCGATCATCAATCAGCGCGGCCTGCATGCGCGCGCTTCGGCCAAGTTCGTCCAGGTCGCCAGCGGCTTCGATGCCACCATCCATGTCGAGAAGGACGGCGTGAAGGTCGGCGGCACTTCGATCATGGGCCTGATGATGCTGGCGGCGAGCCCGGGCTATTCCATCCGCGTGATGGCCAGCGGCCCGGAAGCCTTGCCTGCTATGGACGCGCTGGAACAGCTGGTGGCCTCGCGTTTCGGCGAGGAAATCTAATTTCCTAACCGCGGATCTCACGCCTCAAGACATGCGCGCATAAAGATTTCTTTATATCCCATTGTCGTCCCGCGGCCGATCTGCTAGTCAAGCCGGCAACCGCGCCCTCCCATGCGCCTCCCGGCGCCGGCGCGCCTTTGAGAAAAAATCACACCGGAGCACTGCCATGACGGGTAGCAAGGACTATGTGGTCGCCGACATCTCGCTTGCCGGCTGGGGCCGCAAGGAGATCGAGATCGCCGAAACCGAAATGCCGGGCCTGATGGCCTGCCGCGAGGAGTTCGGCGCCAAGAAGCCGCTCAAGGGCGCGCGCATCACCGGCTCGCTGCACATGACCATCCAGACGGCGGTTCTGATCGAGACGCTGAAGGCGCTGGGCGCCGACGTCCGCTGGGCCTCCTGCAACATCTTCTCGACGCAGGACCATGCGGCGGCGGCGATCGCCGAGGCAGGCATCCCGGTGTTCGCCATCAAGGGCGAGTCGCTGGAAGACTATTGGGACTACACCGACCGCATCTTCCAGTGGACCGACGGCGGCACCTCCAACATGATCCTCGACGATGGCGGCGACGCCACCATGTACATCCTGCTCGGCGCCCGCGCCGAGGCCGGCGAGGACGTGCTGTCGAACCCCGGCAGCGAAGAGGAAGAGATCCTGTTCGCCCAGATCAAGAAGCGCCTGAAGGCCTCGCCCGGCTTCTTCACCAAGCAGCGCGAGGCGATCCGCGGCGTCACCGAGGAAACCACCACCGGCGTCAATCGCCTCTACCAGCTGCAGAAGAAGGGCCTGTTGCCCTTCCCGGCGATCAACGTCAACGACTCCGTCACCAAGTCGAAATTCGACAACAAATATGGCTGCAAGGAATCGCTGGTCGACGGCATCCGCCGCGGCACCGACACCATGATGGCCGGCAAGGTCGCGGTGGTCTGCGGCTATGGCGACGTCGGCAAGGGCTCGTCCGCCTCGCTGCGTGGCGCCGGCGCCCGCGTCAAGGTCACCGAGGTCGACCCGATCTGCGCGCTGCAGGCGGCGATGGACGGCTATGAGGTGGTGACGTTGGAAGACGCGGCTCCGACGGCCGACATCGTCATCACCACCACCGGCAACAAGGACGTCGTCACGCTCGACCATATGCGGTCGATGAAGGACATGGTGATCGTCGGCAATATCGGCCACTTCGACAACGAGATCCAGGTGGCGTCGCTGCGCAACCTGAAATGGACCAACGTCAAGCCGCAGGTCGACCTGATCACCTTCCCGGACGGCAAGCGTATGATCCTTCTGTCCGAGGGACGCCTGCTCAACCTCGGCAACGCCACCGGGCATCCGAGCTTCGTCATGTCGGCCTCGTTCACCAACCAGGTGCTGGCGCAGATCGAGCTTTTCTCCAAGCACGGCCAGTATCAGAACCAGGTCTATGTGCTGCCCAAGCACCTCGATGAGAAGGTGGCGCGGCTGCATCTCGACAAGCTCGGCGCCAGGCTCACGGAGCTGTCCGGCGAACAGGCCGCCTATATCGGCGTGACGCCGCAGGGTCCGTTCAAGCCGGAACACTACCGCTATTAACCAAAGCGAAATTATCTACCAGATATTGAAGCCGGGTGGTTGACTTTCCGCCCGGCTTTATTTTTTGCGCCAATGATTCTTCACGCCGATTCCGGCAGGCGTTATTGTTGTGATTCGCGGTCCGGGGACAGGATGGGCCGGGGACGCATTCAGGGCGGTCTTGCATTCAAGCGGCGAAGAGGACCAAGACATGCCGGGGGATTACCCGCTACGCGCGGGAAAGGCCGTTTCCGGCGGCCATGAGGATTCGAACGAGGCCGGCCTTGCCGTAAGGGGCGGCGGTTTTCGCGACGGCGCGCGGCAGGCCCTGTTGCTTGCCACTTCGGCGCTTGCCAGTCCGCTGCTTGCCTTCGCCGCCCACGCCGAGACACGCATCCCGGGAAAGGCCGCAGCGCCGGTCAGCGCCGTCGAGGTCATGCAGCTCGCCATGTTCGTCGGCGTCATGGGCGCCGCACTTGTCTCGGCCATCTTCCTGATCCGCGAGCGCGCCCGCACTGCTTCGCAGAATGTCCAGCTCAGGTCCCGCATCGCCGACGTCAATGCGGCGCTGCAGCGTTCCGAGGCGCTGCTCAATCTGCGCGACCAGCGCCTGATCGTCTGGACAACGGACAACAAGAAGGCCGAGTTGATCGGCAGCCTGCCGCTGGAAAGCGGCGCGCCCGACGACCGGTCGGCTTTCCTGGCTTTCGGCCGCTGGCTGATGCCGCGCTCGGCGGCGGCGCTGGAGCATGCGGTCGCCGCTCTGCGCGAACAGGCGAAAGCCTTCGACCTTGTCATCGAGACCCAGGCCGGTGTGCCGCTGGAAGTGCATGGCCGCAAGAGCGCGGCGCATGTGCTGGTGCGCTTCGTCTCGCTGTCGGAGACACTCCGCAGCCAGGCCAGGCTTAAGATCGAGAACCAGCGGCTCAGCGCCGAGTACGACACCATGGTCGGCCTGCTCGACGCTTTGAAGATGCCGACCTGGCTGCGCGCGGCGGACGGCCGGTTGCAATGGGTCAACCGCGCCTATGCCGAGGCGGTGGAGGCGGAAAGCCCGGCCGCGGCGGTGCGCGACGCCAAGGAATTCCTCGGCGGCCAGGCACGCGAGCAGATCGCCGAGCAGCACAAGTCGCGCCCGGTCTTCGAACAGACGCTTTCCACCGTGATCGAAGGCGACCGCCGCATGTTCGCGGTCACCGACTTCGCCGGCGCTGACGGCTCGGCGGGACTTGCCTGCGACACAAGCGCGGCCGAGACGATCCGCGCCGAATATGAGCGGACCGTGCGCAGCCATGCCGACACGCTCGACCAGCTGAACACCGCGGTGGCGATCTTCGACACTGACGAAAAGCTGCGCTTCTTCAACCAGGCCTTCCAGAAGCTGTGGGGTCTCGACTCGGGCTTCCTGCTCAGCGCCCCTTCGAACACGCTGCTGCTCGACCGGCTGCGCTCGGAAGGCAGGATCGCCGAACAGCCGGAATGGCGGCGCTGGAAGGAGAACCTGCTCAGCGCCTATCGCGCCGTCGAATCGCAGGAGCACTGGTGGCACCTGCCGGACGGCAAGACGATCCGCGTCGTGGCGAACCCGCAGCCGAAGGGCGGGGTGACCTGGGTGTTCGAGAACCTGACCGAGAAGATGGACCTCGAAAGCCGCTACCAGACCGCCGTGCGGGTGCAGGGCGAGACGCTGGACAACCTCGCCGAAGGCGTGGTCGTGTTCGGCCCGGACGGGCGGCTGCGGCTATCCAATCCGGCCTTCGTGGCGCTGTGGGGGCTGACGGCGGAAGCGGTCAAGCCGAACGTCCATGTTTCGGCGATCCGCGACCTGTGCGACCAGCGGGCAGCGAACAGCCCATGGGGCGGCTTCGTCGCCGCGGTCACCGGCTTCGACGACGAGCGCCGCGACCGCCGCGGCCAGATCGAGCTCGTCAACGGTACCGTTCTGAGCTACGCGGTGATCCACCTGCCGAACGGCCAGGTGATGATCACCTTCGTCGACGTCACCGACACCGTCAATGTCGAGCGGGCGTTGAAGGACAGGAACGAGGCGCTGGAGAAATCCGACCAGCTGAAGAACGAATTCGTGCAGCACGTGTCCTACGAGCTGCGCTCGCCGCTGACCAACATCATCGGCTTCACCGAACTGCTGTCGCTGCCCGCGACCGGGCCGCTGACCGCGAAGCAAAGCGAATATGTCGAGCATGTCGGCTCGTCGTCGTCGGTGCTGCTGACCATCGTCAACGATATTCTCGACCTGGCGACCGTCGATGCCGGCATCATGCAGCTCGACATTTCCGAAATGAACATCGACCGGACGATCGCGGCGGCCGCCGAACTGGTCGCCGACCGGCTGGACGAGCACCGGATCAAGCTCGAGATCGATGCGGCGGAGGCGCCGGCGAGCTTCCATGGCGACGAGACCCGTATCCGCCAGATCCTCTACAACCTGCTCAGCAACGCGGCGAACTACGCGCCCGAGGCGAGCACGATCCGGCTTACCTGCCGCAGGTTGGCAGATGCCGTCGAGTTCTCGGTGCATGACGATGGCCCCGGCATGCCGCCGGACGTGCTGGAATCGGTCTTCCGCCGCTTCGAGCCGCGCGCCAATGGCGGGCGGCGGCGCGGCGCCGGGCTGGGGCTCTCGATCGTCAAGAGCTTCGTCGAACTGCATGGTGGGAGCGTGCGCATCGAGACCGGCCAGGACAAGGGCACCACGGTGATCTGCACGTTCCCGGACAAGCCTTCAGGTATCCCGGACACGCCGGCGGGCATCCGCGACGCGGCCGAGTAGCCAGCCTATATGACAGGGATGGTGCTCGAGCGTTTTCTCGCCGACGAGGCGGCAACGGCAAGGCTTGGCGAGGATCTCGCCATGGCGTTGCGCGGCGGCGACGCGATCGCACTCAAGGGCGATCTCGGCGCCGGCAAGTCGACACTGGCCCGCGCGTTGATCCGGGCGCTCGCCGACGACGCCAATCTCGAAGTGCCGAGCCCGACCTTCACGCTGGTGCAGAGCTACGAGACGCGCGTTCCCGTCCACCATTTCGACCTCTACCGGCTGTCGGCGCCGGATGAGCTCGACGAGCTCGGCCTCGATGATGCGCTGAGCCAAGGTACGGCGCTCGTCGAATGGCCGGAACGGGCCGGAGACCGACTGCCGACAAGCGCGCTGTGGGTCGATCTGGCCGAGCATGGTGAAGGCCGCGTTGCGCGTTTGTCGGGCCAGGGACCGGTCTTCGAGCGCGTGGCGAGATCGCTGGCCATGCGCGACTTCCTGGCTTCCGCCGGATGGGGCGAAGCCAGCCGCCGCCACTTCGTCGGCGACGCTTCCGCCCGCTCCTACGAGATCGTCGCGCTGCCCGGCCAGGCGCCGCGCGTGCTGATGAACTCGCCGCGCCTGGTGCTCGGCCCGCCCGTGCGCGACGGCAAGCCCTATGCTGTGATCGCCCACACGGCGCAATCGGTCGCGGCCTTCGTCGCCATCGACAGGGCACTGCTTGCGGCCGGCGTCAGCGTGCCGGTGATCCATGCCCAGAACCTCGACCAGGGCTTTCTGCTCATCGAACATCTCGGCTCGGAAGGCTTTTTGAGCGGCGACGGCCAGCCGATCGCCGAGCGCTATGAGGCAGCAGCGGAACTGCTGGCCATGATGCATGGCAAGGAATGGCCCGCGCGCATGGCGGCCGCGCCCGGCGTGTTCCACGACGTGCCGCCTTTCGATCGGGAAGCCATGCTGATCGAGGCCGACCTGCTGGTCGACTGGTATGTGCCATGGATTACCGGCGAGCAGCCCGACAGCGAATTGCGGGCAGGCTATCACCGGGTGTGGAATGAGCTCCTCGATCGCCTCGCGGGCAGCGAATACACGCTGACGCTGCGCGATTTCCATTCGCCCAACATCATCTGGCGCGCGGAGCGATCCGGCCTCGACCGGCTCGGCATCGTCGACGTCCAGGACGCGCTGATCGGCCCAGCGGCCTATGACGTCGCTTCGCTTGCCATGGATGCGCGCGTCACCGTCTCGCCCGAGATCGAGCGGCGGACGGTGGCTGCCTATGTCGCGGCGCGGCGCGCAACCGGCGCCTTCGACGAGGCCGGCTTCGCCGAGGCCTATGCGATCATGGCGGCTCAGCGCAATTCGAAGATCCTCGGCATCTTCGTGCGGCTCGAAAAGCGCGACGGCAAGCCTTACTATCTGAAACACCTGCCGCGCATCCGCGATTATCTAAGGCGGGCGCTGGCGCATCCGGCGCTGGCTGGCCTGAAGGAATTCTACATGGCCCACGGTCTGCTCGAGGAACGGGTCCCATGAAGCCCCCAACCATGACGCCGACGACCGCGATGGTGCTGGCGGCCGGGCTTGGCAAGCGCATGCGGCCGATCACCGACACGATGCCGAAGCCGCTGGTGACGATCGCCGGCAAGACCTTGCTCGACTGGGGGTTGGACAGCCTCGAGGCGGCCGGCATCGCCAGGGCCGTCGTCAACGTGCATTACCTGCCCGAGCAGATCGTCGAGCATGTCGCCAGCCGCAAAGCGCCGAAGATCGTCATCTCCGACGAGCGCGAGGCGCTGCTCGAATCGGCGGGCGGCATCGTCAAGGCACTGCCGCTGCTTGGCAGCGAACCCTTCTATATCATCAACGCCGATACCTTCTGGATCGACAGCGGCAAACCCAGCCTCGAGCGTCTCGCCCTTGCATGGGACGCCGCCAGAATGGATATTCTGCTGATGCTTACCGATCTCGACTCAGCGACCGGGCATTGCATCGGCACCGATTTCCTGGTGGCGCCCGACGGCGCGCTCCAGCGCTCGAAGGGCGACCCGGCTGGGCTGATCTATGCAGGCGCTGCGATCGTCCATCCGCGCATTTTCGAGGGTGCGCCCACAGGCTCGCATTCGCTCAATGTCTATTTCGACAAGGCGATCGCCGCCGGGCGCCTGTTCGGCATCAAGATGCACGGACGCTGGATCACCGTCGGCACGCCGGACGCCATCCCCGCCGCCGAGGCGGCCGTCGCCGGCGCCCTAGCGAAGGCGGTATGAGCGGCGCGCGCCGCGTCCTTTCCATCCCACCCGGAGCGCCGTTCCTGCCGACGCTGGCGGAGGCGTTGCTCGACGGGCGCCTGATCCCCGGCTTCCGCTTCGACGGCGAGCCGCTGGCGCTCGCCGACGCCACCATCTATGTGCCGACGCGGCGCGCGGCGCGGGCGCTGCGTGGCGCCTTCGTCGACCGGCTTGGGCAGCGCTCGGCCATCCTGCCGACGGTGCGGCCGCTCGGCGAGTTCGACGAGGACGAGGCGGCCTTCGACGCCGAATCGGCGCCGGCCATCGAGCTTGCACCGCCGATCGCCGCGCAGGAGCGGCTGCTTTTGCTGGCGCCTTTGGTGCGCGCCTGGAAGGAAAGCCTGCCGGCGCATGTCCGGGCTCGGTTCGACGAGGAATTCGTCGTGCCGACCTCGGCCGCGGACGCAATCTGGCTGGCGCGCGACCTTGCCGGGCTGATGGACGAGATCGAGACCGAAGGCACGGACTGGGCGAAGCTCGCGACGCTGGTCACCGGCAACCTCGCCGGATGGTGGCAGGTGACGCTCGATTTCCTCGGCATCGTCACCGACAACTGGCCGAAGCTGCTAGAAGAACGCAACCGCTCGAACCCCGCGGCGCATCGCAGCGCGTTGATCCGCCTGGAGGCGACGCGGCTGAAGCGCAATCCGCCGGCAGGACCGGTGATTGCTGCCGGTTCGACCGGTTCCATTCCCGCCACGGCCGAGCTGCTTGGCGTGATCGCCGGACTGCCCAACGGCGCCGTCGTGCTGCCGGGGCTCGACCGCGAACTGGACGAGGCATCCTTCGCCGCGATCACGGCGCCCGGCGCGCGCCCGGCGACGCTGGGTCACCCGCAATACGGCCTCGCCAAGCTGCTCGGCGGTATCGGCATTCCGCGCCGCGATGTCGAGGACATCGTCGCGGCGCCATCTCCGCTTGCGCTGCGCGCGGCTCTTGTCGGCGAAGCGTTGCGGCCGGCCGAAACCACGGAGTATTGGACCGAGACGCGGCCACGCTTCACGGCGAGCGATGTCGAACAGGCGCTTGCCGGCGTGACGCTGGTGGAGGCGGCGAACGAACGCGACGAGGCGGCGGCAATCGCCATCGCGCTGAAGCGCGCCGTCGAGACGCCGGGCAAGCGCGCGGCGCTCGTCACCGGCGACCGCGCGCTGGCGCGGCGGGTTTCGGCCGAGCTTCTGCGCTTCGGCGTCGTCGCCGACGATTCCGGCGGCGCGCCGCTCGCCAACACGCCGGCCGCCAGCCTGCTCAGGCTGGCGCTCAGCGCCGCGTTCCGGCCCGGCGATCCGGTGGGCCTGCTCGCCTTGCTCAAGCATCCGCTGCTCGGGCTCGGCCTGGAACGCCGGAGCGTGCGCAAGGCCGCCGAACTCGTCGAGCTGGTCGCCCTGCGGGGAGGCACGGGCCGGCCCGATGTCGCATCTCTCGACGCGCTTTTCGAGACACGGCTCGCGGAGCTGAGCGGCGACACAAGGCAGCCTTTCTGGTTTTCGCGCCTGTCCGTACGCGGCATCGAGCAGGCGCAAGGCATGCTTAGCCGCCTCATCAACGCGCTCTCACCGCTGACGGCGACGCGCCAGGAGAACGACGCCGATATCACAACACTGACGCGCGCGAGCGTGGTTGCGCTGGAGGATCTGGGCCGCGCGGTCGATGGCAGCCTGACCGACCTTTATGCCGGCGACGCCGGCGAAAAACTCGCCGATCTGCTGCGCGGGCTGGTCGCCGCATCCTCGCCCTTCACATTCGCGGCCGGCGAATGGCCCGACGTGATGGAGGCGCTGATCGCGCCGGAGACGGTGAAGCCGGCGCAGGGCACCGACCGCAACATCGCCATTTGGGGCGCGCTGGAAGCCCGGCTGCAGAACGTCGATACGCTGGTCATCGGCGGGCTCAATGAAGGGGTCTGGCCGCGCAAACCCGAGAGCGACCGCTTCATGTCGCGGCTGATGAAGACCGGCATCGATCTCGAGCCGCCGGAACGCCGCATCGGTCTTGCCGCGCATGATTTCCAGATGGCGATGGGTACGAAAGAGGTCGTGCTGACGCGTTCGGCGCGCTCCGGCGATGCACCGGCGGTGCCGTCGCGCTGGCTGCAGCGCATGCTGACCTTCATCGGCAAGGAGCCGGCGACGGTATTGCGCGGGCGCGGCGACGCGCTGCTTGCCTGGGCACGCGCGCTAGACGCGGGCGAAAGGAAGGATTTTGCGGCGCGCCCGCAGCCTAAGCCGCCGCTCAGCCAGCGACCGCGGCACTTCTCGGTCACCGAGATCGAGACGCTGCGCCGCGACCCCTACGCGGTCTATGCGCGGCGCATCCTCGGCCTGATGCCGCTCGAGCCGCTGATCCGCGATCCGGGCGCCGCCGAACGCGGCACGCTGTTCCACGAAATCTTGCATCTGTTCTCGCGGCGGGTCGAGGATCCAAGAGCGCCGAACGCGCTGGCAAGCCTCATCGAGGCGGGTCGTGTTTGCTTTGCCGACGCAAAGCTTCCACCCGACATCGAGGCTGTCTGGTGGCCGCGTTTCGAAAAGCTCGCCGAAAACATCATCGAATGGGAGCATGGCCGGGCCGATGCCGTTGCCCGGCGCCATGCCGAGGAACGCGCCGAGAAAACGGTGGTCGGCCGCACCGGCGTGACGCTGTCCGGCTACGCCGACCGCGTCGACCTGCTTGCCGGCGGCATGGCGGACATCCTCGACTACAAGACCGGCTCCTCGCCCTCGAAAGCGCAGGCGCACACGCTGCTGTCGCCGCAGCTGGCGCTGGAAGGCGCGTTGCTCCGGCGTGGCGCCTTCAAGGAGCTCGGCATTCGCGAGCCTTCGCAGCTTGCCTTCGTGCGGCTGAAGCCGAATGGCGAGGTGTTCGAGGAATCGATCCTCGAATACAACCGCAAGCCCCGCACCGCCAATGACCTTTCCGAGGAAGCCTGGGCGCGGCTGGAACGGCTGCTCTTCCACTATGCCGACCCGACCACCGGCTATCTGTCGCGCGCGCTGCCTTTCCGCGAGGGCGAAGCCGACGGCGACTACGACCACCTGGCGCGCGTGCTGGAATGGTCGGCCGGCGGCGCCAGCGAAGACGAGGCGGAAGGATGAAATATCCGATCCCCTCCGATACCGCCGCCAGCCAGGCGCGCGCCTCCGACCCGGCCAATTCCGCCTGGGTGTCGGCCAATGCCGGCTCGGGCAAGACGCATGTCCTGGCGCAACGCGTCATCCGGCTGCTGCTCAACGGCACCGACCCGTCGAAGATCCTGTGCCTCACCTATACGCGGGCGGCTGCCGCCAACATGTCGAACCGTGTCTTCTCGACGCTGTCGGAATGGACGGCGCTGCCCGATGCTGAGCTGGCGGCCAGGATCGCGGCGCTCGACGGGCGGGCCGCCGACCGCGACATGATGCGGCGCGCGCGGCGATTGTTTGCCGAGGCGCTGGAGACGCCGGGCGGACTGAAGATCCAGACCATCCATGCCTTCTGCGAATCGGTGCTGCATCAGTTCCCGCTCGAAGCCAACATCCCGGCGCATTTCGAGATGCTCGATCCGCAGATGGAAGCCTCGCTGTTCGGCGATGCCCGGCGCGACATGATCTCGGGCGCGGGCGCCGGCGTCGAGGGCCTGGCGGAAGCCTTCGCCACCGTTCTGGAGCGCGGCGGCGAGTTTGGGCTGGATTCACTGCTTGCCGAAATCGTCAGCAAGCGCGACGAACTGCGCGACTTCGTCGCCAGGCTCGGCAAGGATCGGGATTTCCGGCCGCTGTTCGCCGAATTCGGCTTCAGGCACGGACAGACGGCCGAGGACATCGCCGCTTCCCTCTGGCCGTTGCCCGGCTTCGCGCCCGGCCAGTTCGCCGAATTCGCGCAGGCCGCCGAAGCCACCGACGCGCGGCAGGTGCTGAACAATGTCGTCCCCTATGCGCGCGGCGCATTCGCCGAAGCCGATCCGATCCGCCGGCTGCGGCTGCTGGCAAAGGCCTTTCTCAAGGCGGACGGCGACCCCTATGACCCGCCCAAGATATTCAAGAAGGCGCTGGTCGACCGGCTGCCGGATCTGCCGGAACGCTACCTGGCGGCGGCCAAGGCGATCCTCGACGTGTCGGACCGGCTGGCGCTGTTCCGCATGCTGGAAGGGACTGCTGCGGCGCTCGCGGTCGCCGGCTGGCTGATCGCGCGCTACGAGCAGTTGAAGCGCGGTCGCGGCTTCCTCGATTTCAACGACCTGATCACCCGCACGGTCAGCCTCTTGTCGCGGCCCGATGCCGGGCCATGGGTGCAGTTCAAGCTCGACCAGGGCATCGACCACATCCTGCTCGACGAGGCGCAGGACACCAGCCCGGACCAGTGGGAAGTGGTGAAGAAGCTGACGGAGGAGTTTTTTGCCGGGCTAGGCCAGCGCGAGGCGGTCAGGCGCACGGTGTTTGCCGTCGGCGACGAGAAACAGTCGATCTACTCCTTCCAGGGCGCAGCACCTGATTCCTTTGCCGAAAGCCGGCTATTGTTTGCCGGCCGCGTTCGCGACGCGGAAGCCGCCTTCGCCAATTTGAAGCTCACCTGGTCGTTCCGGTCGAGCGACGATGTGCTGGCGGCAGTCGACCGCGTCTTCGCCGAGCCGGGGATCAGGCGCGGCATCAGCCACGATCCGGATCCACTCAGCCACAAGGCGATCCGCAATGACGCGCCGGGCTATGTCGAGGTGTGGCCATCGGTCGGCGCCGAAATGGTCGAGGAACCGGACGACTGGACCTTGCCGGTCAACCATGCCAGCGCGCCGGCCGTGCGGGTGGCCGAGCATGTGGCGACGACCATCCAGAGCTGGCTGCGCAATGGCGAAATCATCGAAGGCAAGGGCAGGAAGCTGACCGCCGGCGACATCCTCGTCCTGGTGCGCAAGCGCGACCGCTTCGTCCATGCGCTGTCGCGCAGCCTGAAGAACCGCCAGATCCCGGTCGCCGGCGCCGACAGGCTGAGCCTGCCCGGCCATATCGCCGTGCAGGACCTGATCGCGCTTGGACATTTCCTCATCCAGCCGGAGGACGACCTTTCCTTGGCCGCCGTGCTGCGCAGCCCGATCTTCGAGGTTTCGGAAGAAACGCTGCTGGCGCTTACCGGCGAGCGGCCGAAGGGCCAGTCGCTGATTGCCTCGCTGCGGCAGCATGCGACCGAAGATGTGGGCCTCGCCGCAGTCGTTAGCCGGCTCGACGCCTGGGCGACTGAAGTGGCGTTCAAGCCGGTGTTCGAATTCTATGCCGCGGCGCTGGCGCGCGACGGGTTGCGGCGCAAGATGACGGCGCGGCTCGGGCCGGAGGCCGGCGACATCCTCGACGAATTCCTGAGCTTCTGCCTGGCCGAGGAACGCACTGGACTGCCGGGGCTGGAATCCTTCCTGTCGACACTGGAAAATGCCGGTCCCGAGATCAAACGCGAGATGGACCAGACGCGCGACGAAGTCCGCGTCATGACCGTGCACGCCGCCAAGGGCCTCGAAGCGCCGGTCGTCTTCCTCGTCGATGGCGGCTCGGCGCCGTTCAGCGACCAGCATCTGCCGCGGCTGATGCCGTTCGAAAGCTCGGGCGCTGAGTGGAAAGGCAAGGGTTATCTCTGGCGCTCGGCCAGCGACGTCGCCAATGGCGTCTCGAAGGCGGCTTCGGCGCGGGCGCGCGAGCTGGCGGATGACGAATACCGGCGGCTGCTCTATGTCGGCATGACGCGCGCCGAGGACCGGCTGGTCGTCTGCGGCTATCACGGCAAGCGGCAGCCAAGCCCCGGCACCTGGCATTCGATCGTCAGCCGGGCTTTGCTGAGCGCCCCCGAAAGTGCCGAACGCCGGCATCCCGCGACGGCCGATGTGGCCGTGCATCGCTTCCATATGACGAAACTGCCGCCGGTGGCGCTGACGGGCGTCGAGGAGGCGGGGCCCTTCGAACACACCGCGCCGCTGCCCGAAAACCTGTTCCGGCCGCTGCCGCCCTATGAGGAGCTGCCGCGGCCGCTTTCGCCTTCCGGCGCCTCGGCGCTGATCGATGAAGCGAAGGAAGTTCTCCCCGACACGCGTTCGCCGGTGCTCGACGCCGCCGCCGAGCCGGGCTTCGCGGTGGTGCGGGGCCTTGCCTTGCACAAGTTGCTGCAGATGTTGCCCGGCATTGCCG
Organism: Mesorhizobium sp. GbtcB19; assembly: GCF_019091085.1. GTDB lineage: Bacteria > Pseudomonadota > Alphaproteobacteria > Rhizobiales > Rhizobiaceae > Mesorhizobium. The sequence continues at coordinate 90,990 of NZ_JAGXJY010000012.1, forward strand.
AGGCGGAAAGGCGGGAGGCTGCGGAGCGCTATCTGGCGCGCGCCGGTGCCGACTGGCCGGATGGTGAGCGTGACAAGGCGCTGGAGGCGGTGCTGTCGATCCTGTCCGACGTCCGCTTCGGCCCGTTGTTCTCGCCGTCCTCGCGCGCCGAAGTGGCGATCATGGGCAGCCTCGAGGTGAAGGGCAAGCTGCGCTCGATCTCCGGCAAGATCGACCGGCTGGCGGTCACGCCGGAAAGCGTCTCGATCGTCGACTACAAGACCAATCGGCCGGCACCCGGGAAGCTGGCGGAGGTGCCGCCTGCCTACGTGCTGCAGCTCGCGCTCTACCGCGCGCTGCTTCAGCCGCTCTATCCCGGGCGCGGGGTGACGGCGGCGCTGCTGTTCACCGAAGCGCCGCGGCTGATCGAGCTACCGGCCAAGGTCATGGACGACGCCCTTGCCCGACTCACGGCAGCGTGACACAAGAACTGCTTGAACATCGCCGCCACAACCACCACATTTGGTGCAACCCGAGTTTTCGAAAGGATTTCAGCATGGCCACCGTCAAGGTCGACAATGGCAATTTCCAGGCCGATGTGCTCAACGCCAAGGAGCCGGTTGTGGTGGATTTCTGGGCGGAATGGTGCGGCCCGTGCAAGATGATCGGCCCGTCCCTGGAAGAGATCGCCAAGGAGCTCGGCGGGAAGGTCAAGATCGCCAAGCTCAACATTGACGAGAATCCCGAGCTTGCCGCGCAGTTCGGCGTGCGCTCGATCCCGACGCTGATGATCTTCAAGGGTGGCGAAGTGGCCGACATGAAGGTCGGCGCGGCACCGAAGACCGCGCTGTCGCACTGGATCAACGGCGCTATCGCCTGAGCCAATCCGAAAAATTCAAGAACGAGCCCGGCCATCGCGCCGGGCTTTTCTTTGGCGCCATCGCTGACGGCGCTCTGGCCCTGACGTTTCGGCACGCCATCTCCTTTGCTAGCGCAAAAGGAGAGCTCCATGACCGGAACAGCCAAGGCCACAGTCCATGTCGACAATGAGCGGGTGATCGTCACCGAATATCGCTTCGCGCCCGGCGCCAACACCGGCTGGCATCGCCACGGCCACGACTATGTCGTGGTGCCCCTGATGGACGGCAAGGTGAAGCTGGTGACCAAGGACGGCGAGTCCTTCGCCGAGATGAAGCAAGGCGCTCCCTATTTCCGCAGGGAAGGCGTCGAGCACGACGTCATCAACGCCAATGACGGCGAATACGCCTTCATCGAGATCGAGCTGAAGTAGCTTCTCACGACCAATCCAGGTCCGTCACCAGTCGGCGACGCGATCTCCGCCGGTAAACTGCGCGCTTTTGCCGGTGTATTCGAACAGTTCGATCTTCACCCCGTTGGGGTCGGCGATCCAGGCTTGAAAAGTATCGTCGCAGGCGAGCTTCTTCGGCGTCACTGCGATGCCTTGCGACCGGATGTGGGCGATGGCGGCGTCGATGTCCTCCACCTCCAGGCAGAAATGGTTGATCTGGTTGGTCTCGCTGAAACTGGCCTCAGTCTTCTCGAACACCTCGACTTGGCTGCGGCCGCCGCAATCGAGATAGAAGCCGAAAATCCTGCCGTCGCGCAGGAAATTGAACCGCGTTTCCATGCCGAGCACGTCGCGGTAGAAGCGGCGCGTCGCCTCCAGGTCATGCGCGAAAATGCAGACATGGGCGAGCTGCTTGACCTTGATCATGGCCGGTTCCTTTCGGCCCCCCGCCGACATCCGCAGCACTATCTTGATCTCAGCTTATGTCGGCGGCGTGCCGTTCTCGGCCAGCACCGCGCCGGCGAGATAGAGCGAGCCGCCGATGAGAATGCGCGGCGCCGGGCCGTCCCATGAGTCGCGCAACAGCATCAGCGCGCTGGCGACGGAGCTGACCGGCTCGGCCGACAGCCCGGCCTCTTCGGCACGCAAGGCCAGCTCGTCGTTCGGCACGCCGGCATCGCTGCTGGTCACCGGCACGGTGTAGACATGGCGGGCAAGGCCCTTGAAGGCGCTGAAATAGCCGGTCTGGTCCTTGGTGTTGATCATGCCGGAGATCAGGACCAGCGGCCTCGGGTTCTTTTCCTCCTGCTCGGCCAGCGCCTCGGCGATGACGATGCCGGCGCCGGGATTGTGGCCGCCGTCCAGCCAGATCTCCGCGCCCTTCGGCGCGAGGTCGACAAGCTTGCCCTGGGTCAGCTTCTGCATGCGCGCCGGCCAGGCGACATGGGTCATCGCCTTTTCGGCGGCGCGATGGCTGATCTCGAAGCCGGCCGCCTTGACCGCGGCGATCGCCGCCGCGGCGTTGGCGTATTGATGACGCCCGGGCAGGCGTGGCGAAGGCAGGTCCATCAGCCCGTCCTCGTCCTGGTAGACCATGCGGCCGTTCTCCTCGAAGGCGAGGAAGTCCTGGCCATAAACCACCGTCGGGCAATCCAGTCGCTCGGCCGTCTCGATCAGCACCTGAAGCGCGGTATCGCTTTCCTGGGCGCCAATCACCACCGGGCAGCCGCGCTTCATGATGCCGGCCTTTTCGGCCGCGATCAGCTCGACGCGGTCGCCGAGATAGGCCTCGTGATCCATCGAGATCGGCATGATCACAGAAACCGCCGGCCGCTTGACGACGTTGGTGGCGTCGAAGCGGCCGCCGAGGCCGACCTCGATGATCGCCGCCTCCGCCGGATGTTCCGAAAACAGGATGAAGGTGACGGCGGTGAGGATCTCGAAGACGGTTATCTTCTGGCCGCCATTGGCCTCGGCGACGCGGGCGATGGCCTCGGCGAAAATATCGTCCTCTACCAGCTTGCCGCCGCCTTCGGCCGCCAGCCGGTAGCGCTCATGCCAGTTCACCAGGTGCGGCGAGGTATGGACGTGGACGAGATGGCCGGCCGCTTCCAGCAGCGCGCGCGAGAAGGCGGCGCAGGAGCCCTTGCCATTGGTGCCGGCGATGTGGATGACCGGCGGCAGCCGGTCCTGCGGATTGCCGAGGCGTTCGAGAAGCCGTGTGACGCGGTCCAGCGAAAGGTCGAAGCCTTTCGGATGCAGCGTCATCAGATGTTCGATTTCGCGTTCGGCGGAAAGCGTTGTCATGATGGAATCCTAGAGCGGTTCATCATTTCATGGAAATGCAGAACCGCTCTCTCTTTTTTGTTGACGCAATTCCGGACGGAAAACCGTTTCACACTTTTCCTGGAATTGCTTTAGCGCATGGCCCCGAAACCGGGAATCGGTTTCGGAACGGCCATGCGCAAATCAGAGGCTACAGCACGCAACGCGTGAAGCAATCAGGGCGGCGCGACCAAGGATGTCGCGTCAGGCCGATGGCCGCGCCTCAGTATTGACCACCGCCGGCGGCAGGATCTCCGGCTCGAGCGGCTTTTCGGCTTCCGGCACCTTCAGTAGCATCCTCAACAGCCGCGCGATGGTCTGGCGCATTTCGAGGCGAGAGACGACCATGTCGACCATGCCATGCTCCATCAGATATTCGGCGCGCTGAAAACCGTCAGGCAGCTTTTCGCGAATGGTCTGCTCGATGACGCGCGGCCCGGCAAAGCCGATCAGCGCGCCGGGCTCGGCGATCTGGACGTCGCCCAGCATGGCGTAGGAAGCGGTGACGCCGCCGGTGGTCGGATTGGTCAGCACGACGATATAGGGCAGGCCGGCTTCCTTGAGCCGGTCGACGCCCACGGTGGTGCGCGGCAATTGCATCAGCGACAGGATGCCTTCCTGCATGCGGGCGCCACCGGAGGCCGCGAACAGGATCAGCGGCCGCTTGCGCTGCAGCGCGACCTCGAAGGCATGCACGATGGCTTCGCCGGCGGCCATGCCGAGCGAGCCGCCCATGAAGGCGAAATCCTGCACGGTGACGATGACCGGCAGCCCGTCGATGGTACCGGCGCCGTTGAGGATCGCATCCTCCAGGCTGGTCTTGGCCTTCGCCTCCTTGAGGCGGTCGGTGTAGCGCTTCTCGTCGCGGAACTTCAGCGGATCCTGGACGACCCTGGGATTTTCCAGTGTCTCGTATTTGCCGTCGTCGAAGAAGTATTTCAGCCGCTCCTTGGCCGAGATCTTCATGTGGTGGCCGGAAGCCGGGATGACGAACTGGTTGGATTCGAGATCCTTGTGGAAGATCATCTCGCCGGTCTCGGGATCCTTGATCCAGAGGTTCTCTGGCATGTCGGTGCGCCTGCCGAGCATCGAATTGATCTTCGGGCGAACGTAGTTCGTGATCCAGTTCATCGCTTCGGCTCCTGTCCCTGTGAGGAAGAGGTAGGAAAACTATTCGGCGGCAGCAAGGCGGGCCGAGCGGACGCCCTGGGCAAGGCCGCTGACCAGGGTGGCGACGGCTTCGGCCGGATCGGCTGTCTTCTCGCCCTTCGGCCCAAGCACATTGGCGATCGCGTTGACGATCGCCGTGCCGACCACGACGCCGTCGGCCGAGGCGCCGATGACGCGCGCCTGCTCGGCGGTCTTGACGCCGAAGCCGACGCAGACCGGCAGGGCCGTGTGGCCCTTGATGCGGGTGACCGCCGCCGAGACCTTGGCGGTGTCGGCCAGCGCCGAGCCGGTGATGCCGGTCATCGAGACGTAATAGACGAAGCCGGAGGTGTTTTCCAAAACCTTGGGCAGGCGTTTGTCGTCGGTGGTCGGCGTCGCCAGGCGGATGAAGTTGACGCCGGCCTTCAGCGCCGGAATGCAGAGCTCCTCGTCCATCTCCGGCGGCAGGTCGACAACGATCAGGCCGTCGATGCCGCTTGCCTTGGCGTCGGCGAGGAAGCGGTCGACGCCGTAGATGTAGATCGGGTTGTAGTAGCCCATCAGCACGATCGGCGTGTCATTGTCGCTGGCGCGGAAATCGGACGCCATCTTCAGCGTCTTGGCCAGCGTCTGGCCGCCCTTCAGTGCCCTGAGGCCAGCCGCCTGGATGGCCGGCCCGTCAGCCATTGGGTCGGAGAACGGCATGCCGAGTTCGATGACGTCGCTGCCCGAGGCAGGAAGCGCCTTCATGATCGACAGCGAGGTGTCGTAGTCGGGGTCGCCGCCCATGATGTAGGTAACGAGAGCCGGACGGCCTTCGGCCTTCAGTTTCGCCATGCGGCGGTCGATGCGGGTGGTCATTGTCAGATCTCCATGCCCAGCATGTTGGCCACCGTGTGCACGTCCTTGTCGCCGCGGCCGGACAGGTTGACGATGACGAGCTGGTCCTTGTCCATCTTGGGCACGATCTTCATCGCATGGGCGATGGCATGCGCCGATTCCAGCGCCGGGATGATGCCTTCGACGCGGGTGGTGAGCTGGAAGGCTTCCAGCGCCTCGTCATCGAGGATCGGCTCGTACTGGACACGGCCGGAGTCACGCAGCCAGGAATGTTCCGGACCGACGCCCGGATAGTCGAGGCCGGCCGAGATCGAATGGCCGTCGAGGATCTGGCCGTCGGCATTCTGTAGGAGATAGGTGCGGTTGCCGTGCAGCACGCCGGGCTTGCCGGCGTTCATCGAGGCGCAATGCTCGACGCCGTCGAGGCCGCGTCCGCCTGCTTCGATGCCGATGATGCGGACATCCTTGTCGTCAAGGAAGGGGTGGAACAGGCCGATGGCATTGGAGCCGCCGCCGACGGCGGCGATGATCACGTCCGGCAGCCGGCCCTCCTGTTCCAGAATCTGCGCGCGCGCCTCGGAGCCGATCACCGACTGGAAGTCGCGCACCAGCTCCGGATAGGGATGCGGGCCGGCGGCCGTGCCGATCAGGTAATAGGTGTCCTCGACATTGGTGACCCAATCACGCAGCGCCTCGTTCATGGCGTCCTTCAGCGTGCCATGGCCGGCGGTGACCGGCCGCACCTCGGCGCCGAGCAGCTTCATGCGGAAGACGTTCGGGCTCTGGCGGGCGACGTCGGTGGCGCCCATGTAGACCACGCAAGGATAGCCGAAACGCGCCGCGACGGTTGCCGAGGCGACGCCATGCTGGCCGGCGCCGGTCTCGGCGATGATGCGCTTCTTGCCCATGCGCTTGGCAAGCAGGATCTGGCCGAGGCAATTGTTGATCTTGTGCGAGCCGGTGTGGTTCAGATCCTCGCGCTTGAAATAGACCTTGGCGCCGCCGAGATGTTTCGTCAGGCCTTCGGCGAAATAGAGCTTCGACGGCCGCCCGGCATAATGGGTCGACAAATTCTGCAGCTCGGCCTTGAACTCCGGATCGGTCTTGGCCTTGTTCCACTGCTCCTCGAGGTCGAGGATCAGCGGCATCAGCGTCTCGGCGACGAAACGGCCGCCGAAAATGCCGAACATGCCCTGCTCGTCGGGTCCTGTGCGGAAGGAATTGGGCATAGCCGGCTTGTTCATCGCCGCTCTCCTAATGTGAATGTGCTTCAGGCGGCGCGGTCGTCGCGCGCGGCCCTGACGGCCCGGAAAAACTGCTCGATCAGCGCCGGATCCTTGACGCCCGGAGCGCTTTCCACGCCGGACGAAATGTCTATTCCGGGTGGATTGGCCAGTCTCAGGGCATCGCCGATATTGGCGGCGTTGAGCCCTCCGGAAAGCATGTAATCAAGCCCGGCGTCAAGGCCGGCAAGGATGCGCCAGTCGAAGGCGACGCCGTTGCCGCCCGGGAGTTGCGATCCCTTCGGCGGCTTGGCGTCGAACATGAAGCGATCGGCGATGCCGGCGAACGGCTTTACGCGGTCGAGATCTGCAGCCTCGCTGACCGAAAACACCTTCATGACCGGCAGGCCGTAGCGCGCCTTGAGCTCCGCCACCCGCTCGGGCGTCTCGGAACCATGCAACTGCAGCATGTCCGGCTGCATTTTTGCGACGATGTCGTCCAGGAATGCATCGTCGGCATCGACGGTGACGGCAACCGCGAGCGCCTTGCCGCGCGCCGTTTCGCGCAGCCGCCCGGCCTCGGCCGGCTCGACATAGCGCGGGCTCTTGGCGAAGAAAATAAAGCCGACATGGCTGGCGCCGCCGGCAAGGGCGGCGGCCATCGCGGCGTCGGTCTTCAATCCGCAGATCTTGATGTCGAGCGTCATGGGCCGGGCTTGGCACGAAAAGCCGCGAGAGTCGAGAAAAAGCATGCTGTTGCCGGCTCTGCGGAAAACACTACCTTGATATAGGAAGCACAGGCGGGAGCAGACAGTCATGGCCGACCAGACCATCGCCGAACTCAGGCAGAAGATCGCGCAGGCGCGCGAGGTGATCGCGCATCTGATGGACAAGGCCGCTTTCGACGGCGCCGAGGCGCACCGGGCGCTGGACTATTTTGGCAGCGATGCCTTCGACCGGAATTTCCTGCCATGGCCGCAACATGGCCACGAAGGGTTGCGGCCGGAGGAGTTGAACGCGGCGAATGATGATTGAGGAAGTTGCGTCCTGAACCCGGTAGACGCTGGCGGGACAGCACCCCCCTCTGGCCTGCCGGCCATCTCCCCCGCAAGGGGGGAGATCAGCAGCTCCGCCGGCGGCACCTCTCTTGCAACGTCGATGATTGGCGAAAGAGGTCGCGACATCCAATCTCCCCCCTCGTGGGGGAGATGCCCGGCAGGGCAGAGGGGGGGCGCGAAGGAACTCCGTCGTCTCAAACGTTGCGCGCATGCGCGCAGCAGCAGGGGAGAGCTACTCAAACACAATCGCCTGCAACGCCCCGCCATTCCGCTTCAGCCAGTCCTTGCAGCGGTCGGTATCCGGGCAAAGCTTCTCGCACAGCTTCCAGAACTTCGGGCCGTGGTTCATCTCCTTGAGATGCGCCACCTCATGCGCCACCAGGTAGTTTATCACCGCCGGCGGCGCCATCATGATGCGCCAGGAGAAGGAGAGGTTGCCCTCCGAAGTGCATGACCCCCAGCGGCTGGAGGTATCCTTATACCTTATCGCCTTGGCGCGCTTGCCGATCGCCTCGGTGTGCTTGACCACCAGCTTCTCGATCTCCTTCTTGGCCTCGCGCTTGAGGTAATCGGCGATGCGGCGCGGCAGATGGATGCGCTCGCCATGGACGATCAAAAGCGGGCCGCGGTCGTCGCGCGCCACGGTGATGGTGCCGCGCTTCGAAGGCTCATGCACGATGCGGTGCGGCACGCCGCGAACCGGAATCCTGATGCCCGGGCGCACCTGCGGCCTCGTCGGCACCTTGGCCAGGCGCTGCTCCAGCCAGTCCTGATGGCGGTCGAGGAATTTCTCGACCTCGCCGCGGCGCAAGCCGGGCGGCACGGTGACGCGCAGGCCCTGGCCACCGGAATCGATGCGCAGCGTCAGCCGCCGGGCCCTGGCGCTTTCGACGATTTTCAGCGGCAGCGTGCGGCCGGCGACGCAATGTTCGCGCTCTACGACGGGCGCGGCCTTTTGCTTGGCGCGCTCCACGACGGGCGCGGCCTTGGGCTTGGTCAGATTGCGAAAGAAGCCGAGGGTCATGGCTGGACGATACGCGATTCGAAAAAAACGGCCAGTGGAGGGGTGCCACATAGAGAACAAAAAAGAAACGGCGCCGCTAGACGCGACGCCGCATATCATGCCGAGACCTGTCGCGGGATCTCAGTCGTCGAGCAGGTTCGTACCCTTGCCGCGCTTGGAAGCAGGCTTATCGCCCGACTCGGTAGTGGTCGGCGCGGTATGCTTGTTGCGGTTGGCCATGAAGCGGTCGAACTCGTCCTGATCCTTGGCGCGGCGCAGTTCGCGGGCATAGTCGTCGAACTCGGTCAGCATCTCGTCGAGCTTGCGGCGTTCTTCGGCCAGGCGCTCGAGCTCCTTCTCGCGCCAGTCGTCGAAAGCGACATTGCCGGTGCGGGTCGAACCGTGGCCCCAGCGGGCCGCCTTGTCGGAACCGCGGCGGCAGCCGGCGAAGATGCCGTCCGTGGCGCGGTTGACGTCGCGCTTGAAGCCCTCGAGCCGGTCGCCCCAGATGATGTAGGCGAGCATGGCGAAGCCGAGCGGCCAGAACACCATGAAGCCGATAACCATCAGCGCGATGGTGGCCGGCGTCCAGGCCGGACGGATCAATGCACTCGTGTTCATTTCTCCCAATCCTTCCGTTGGAGACAGCCAATCCGGCTGCGTGGAATCGAAATGGGAAGGCGAAATAGGCTATTCAAGACAAATCCGGCCAAAACCGGCGAAGCGCCTGAAATGATTATCGCTTTTTGAGTTTGTCGAGGAAAAGCACTGCCATGCCGGCGACAAGGCCCCAGAACGCCGCGCCGACGCCGAACAGGGTGAGCCCGGAGGCGGTGACGGCAAAGGTGATGGTGGCGGGCATGCGCTCCGCCTCGTCCCTCAGCGCGATCGACAGGGCATTGGCCAAGGACGCCATCAGCGCCAGCCCGGCGACCAGTACGATCAGGCTCTGGGGCAGGACGGCGAAGATCGCCACCAGCGAAGCGCCGAAGATCGCGAAGATCAGATAGGCCAGCGCATAGAACGGCCCGGTCTTCCAACGCTCGGCGGGGTCGGGGTGCACGTCCGGGCCGGTGCAGATTGCCGCCGAGATCGCCGCCAGATTGGTGGTGGCGGCGCCGAATGGCGCCGACAGCAGCGAAAACAGGCCGGTGACGCCGATCAGCGGTCCGGGTTCGGGGTGGTAGCCGGCCGCGCGCAGCACGGCGAGGCCGGAAAGGTTCTGCGAGGCCATGGTGACGAGATAGAGCGGCAGCGCCAGGCCGACGATCGCCTTGGCGGTGAAAACAGGAGCAATCAGCGTCAGCGTCGACAATTCCGGCGCCGGCAGGCCGCCGACACGGCCGGTGAGGAAGGCGGCGAGCCCGCCGCCGACCAGTACCGCCAGCACCGACAGCGACGGGTTGAACAGGCGGATGACGAAAAACGCTGCGATCAGCGGCAGGATGAGCCAGGGGTCCGCCGGGATAGCCTTCACCGCATTGATGGCGAAGGTGACGACGATACCGGCCAGCATGCCGGAGGCGACGGACGCCGGTATCCGCGCGATCAGCCTGGTCAACGGCTTGAACAGGCCGGTGGCGATCAACAGGACGCCGGTGACGATGAAAGCGCCGACCGCTTCGGGCATGGTGAAGCCGCTGGAGGCGGCGACCAGCGCCAGACCCGGCGTCGACCAGGCGGTGATGACAGGCATTTTCGTGCGCCAGGACAGCCACAGGCATTCGATCGCCATGGCAAGGCAGATCGCGGTCACGCCGCTCGCGGTCTCGACCTGCGTCGCGCCGACCGCCTTGGCGGCGGCGATGACGATGGCGAGCGTCCCGCCAAAGCCGACGATCGCCGCGACAAAGGCGGAAATCGGGATCGAAACGCGCATCGTCAGCTGGCCCGCCTGACCATGTCGCCGACGGCGCGCTTCAGCATATCGAGATCCTCGGGTCGGGACAGGCGATGGTCGCCGTCCGGGATCAAGGACAGCGTCACGTCGTCGGCGGGCAGCATGGAGGCGAGCTTCAAGGCATGGCCCGAAGGCACGTCCGGATCGGCCAGGCCCTGCAGGATGTGCACCGGACAATGCGTGTCGATCGGCCCGGTCATCACCCGGTTGGCGCGGCCGTCCTCGATCAGCGCGCGCGTGTAGATATAAGGCTGGTCCGAATAATCGGACGGCTCGGCGAAGAAGCCCTTTTCCTGCAAATCCTGCCGTTGCGCGCCGGTCAGCACCGGCTCGATCAGCTCGACGGTGAAATCCGGCGCCGGGGCGAGCAGCACAAGCCCGGCAACGCGGTCGTCACCCGCCTTGCGCAGTTCCTGCACCATGCGCAGCGCGATCCAGGCCCCCATCGATGAGCCGACAAGGACCTGCTTGCCCTTACCGAAGCGGCGAAAGACGGCGAGGCTCTCGGCCAGCCATCTGGAGATGGTGCCGTCGGCGAATTCGCCGCCCGATTCACCATGGCCTGAATAGTCGTGGCGAAGATAAGCGTGGCCCTCGCCGCTGGCCCAGGCGGCAAGCGTCTCGGCCTTGGTGCCAAGCATGTCGGACTTGTAGCCGCCGAGCCAGACCACGCCAGGCGCCGCGCCCCGCGCCTGCCGGACGGCGATCTTCGACCCGTCCACATCGATGAATACCGGAGCGCTGGCGGTCATGACCTTGTCCTCTCGGCCGGTCTTTTGACACAGGCGGTGGTTCAACGAAAAGTGCTCGCGGCATTTCTTTGCTTGGTGCAGACAATTGCCAGGCGGCAGGTGATTTTCCGGCGCGGCTATGCTATTGACTCACGCCCCGCGCTCACCACATAGGCGCGTCCACCTATTTTGACTCTACAGAAACCCTGAACGAAACGGCCGAGGAGACCACGACCATTCGCAGACCTTTTAAAGCAGCGGCGCCCACCAAGGACGGCCCGCGCTCCAACCGAGACATCCGGGTTCCCCGGGTCCAGCTCATCGACGCCGAAGGCCAGAACCGCGGCGATGTTTCCATCAACGACGCATTGCTGCTCGCCGAAGAGGCCGGGCTCGATCTCGTCGAGATATCGCCCAATGCGGTGCCGCCGGTCGTCAAGATCCTCGATCTCGGCAAGCTGAAATACGCCAACCAGAAGAAGGCGGCCGAAGCGCGCAAGAACCAGAAGGTCATCGAGATCAAGGAGATCAAGATGCGCCCGAACATCGACAGCCATGACTACGACACCAAGATGAAGGCGGTGCGCCGCTTCTTCGAGGAAGGTGACAAGGTCAAGCTGACGCTGCGCTTCCGCGGCCGCGAGATGGCGCATATGGAGCTCGGCATGCAGCTTCTGAACAAGGTGCGTGAGGAAGTGGCCACCATCGCCAAGGTCGAGGCCGAGCCGAAGCTCGAAGGCCGCCAGATGATGATGGTTCTGGCGCCGCGCTGATCGAGGAAGGCGCGGCCGTCGACACCGTCGCGCCCATCACGCTTTCGCGAGTTGCCGGGCCGCGTTGCATCCGCTCTCAAATCCGCCCGAATTGCCGGGCACGGCGTCCCGACGATCGGCGGGGCGCCTGTTTTCAATCCGATCGCTACTCGACGATCGAGTTCCTCGATCGCGAGCCAATCGACGATCGGGTTTCCCTGATCACGAGCAAACGCGATCGGATGGGTCATGGTCGATGAAGTGAAGGTCCCTGCCGACAACCGCAACGAAGGGTTGGGCGGCTACCAGCACATGCGCCGGATCGTGCTGGCGGTGCTGGTCGTGGTGCTGTTTGCCGCGCTGCTGTTCGGCCAGTCTTCCTTTCCGCCAGACACGCCAATGCACGAGTCGATCGAGATGTTCGGCGTGCTGCTGATCTTCCTCGGCATCGTCGGGCGGCTGTGGTCGACGCTCTATATCGGCGGCCGCAAATCGGCCGAGGTCGTCACCGGCGGGCCTTATTCGATCACCCGCAACCCGCTCTATCTGTTCTCGACGGTGGCGGCCGCCGGCGTCGGCGCGCAGATCGGCTCCTTCACCGGCATCGTCTTGTTTTCGGTGCTTTGCGCCGGCGCCTTCCACATCGTCATCCTGCGCGAGGAGCGGTATCTGAAAGAAGTGCTCGGCGCGCCTTACCAGGCCTATCTCGCCAAGGTGCCGCGCTTCTTCCCCAAGCTCTCGCTCTACCAGGAAGGCGATACCGGCAGCTTCAGGCCCCGCCTCTTGTTGAACACGCTGCTCGACGGGCTGGTGTTCCTGGTGGCGCTGCCGGCCTTCGAGCTGATCGACGGCATGCAGCAGTCGGGGATGCTGCCGGTATGGTTCACCCTGCCCTAGGGTGGCTGATATTCAGGTGAGGCCGGCCTGCAAATGGCGGCTTCCTGCGCTTCCGGTGCTCACGTACTTTAAGTACGCTCCGATCCGGTTCTCGGAACCCACCATTTTCGTCTTGGCCTGACCTGAATCTCAACCACCCTACCCAGCAGGACAGCGCGTCGCACGGCGAGGTGTTGCACCCGCGCCCTGTTTGATCTATAGGACCGCCGTTCCAAGAAAACCGCCCGGCAGGGCATGCCGTGGCGGTTTCATTTGCTTTTCGGGCTTTGGTCGGCCCGAAGCGAGAAAAGAAGCGCGATGGTGCGCCACCAATACGGAGTAGCAAAATGCCCAAGATGAAGACCAAATCGGCCGCCAAGAAGCGGTTCAAGATTACTGCCACCGGCAAGGTGCTGTCGGCTGCCGCCGGCAAGCGCCACGGCATGATCAAGCGTTCCAACAAGTTCATTCGCGATGCCCGCGGCACGATGGTTCTGGCTGAACCGGACGGCAAGAAGGTCATCAAGAATTTTCTGCCGAACGGCCTCTAATCCCTCGGCCTGGACAACGTTTTAAGGAGATCATGACATGGCACGCGTAAAGAGAGGCGTTACCGCCCACGCCAAGCACAAGAAGGTCCTGAAAGCCGCCAAGGGTTTCTACGGCCGTCGCAAGAACACCATTCGCATCGCCAAGCAGGCGGTGGAGAAGTCGCTGCAATACGCCTACCGCGACCGCAAGAACCGCAAGCGCTCGTTCCGCGCGCTGTGGATCCAGCGCATCAACGCGGCGACCCACGAGCACGGCCTGACCTATGGCCGCTTCATCGACGGCCTCAACAAGGCCGGCATCGAGATCGACCGCAAGATCCTGTCGGACATGGCCATCCACGAGCCGCAGGCTTTCGCCGCACTGGTGGCCAAGGCCAAGGTCGCGCTCGAATATCTGAAGAACACCACGCCGAATGCTTTTGAGAGCGCTGTCGCCTAAGCCAGCGCTTCCCAAGCATTTTTAGGACTGATTTGGGGAACCCGCGCTGGCTCGGCTGGCGCGGGTTTTTCTTATGCCCGATGCAACCAAAATGGCACCCGCGTAACCAAAATGGTGACGCTGCAATGCCAGTCATCAATCGAGAGAGCTTCGCCGTGAACGCCACCGCTGGAAATCTTGAAACCCTTGAAGCTTCGCTGATGGCCGACATTGCGGCCGCGGCCGACGAGCCGGCGATCGAGGCGGTGCGCGTCTCGGCGCTGGGCAAGAAGGGCTCGGTCTCCGAAATGCTGAAGACGCTGGGCGCCATGAGCGCCGAGGAGCGGCAGGTGAAGGGCCCGGCGATCAACGGCCTCAAGAACCGCGTCACCGAGGCGCTCACCCAGCGCAAGGCGGAGCTGAAGGATGTGGCGATCGCCGCACGGCTCGCCGCCGAAACGGTCGACGTGACCCTGCCGGTGCGCCAGTCGCCGGCCGAGCGCGGCCGCATCCATCCGATCAGCCAGGTGATCGACGAGATCGCGGCGATCTTCGGCGATCTCGGCTTCGCGATCGCCGAAGGCCCGGATATCGAGACCGACTACTACAATTTCACCGCGCTGAATTTCCCCGAAGGGCATCCGGCGCGCGAGATGCACGACACCTTCTTCTTCCAGCCGGATGAGAAGGGCGAGCGCAAGCTTTTGCGCACGCACACCTCGCCCGTGCAGATCCGCACCATGGAGCGGCAGAAGCCGCCGATCCGCATCGTCATCCCCGGCAAGACCTACCGCCAGGATTCCGACGCCACGCATTCGCCGATGTTCCATCAGGTCGAGGGGCTGGTGGTCGACAAGACGGCCAATGTCGCCAACATGAAGTGGGTGCTGGAGGAGTTCTGCAAGGCCTTCTTCGAGGTGCCGTCGGTCAAGATGCGCTTCCGGCCGTCCTTCTTCCCCTTCACCGAGCCCAGCCTCGAGGTCGACATTCAGTGCGACCGCTCGCGTCCTGGCGAAGTGCGCTTCGGCGAGGGCTCCGACTGGATGGAGATCCTGGGCTGCGGCATGGTGCATCCGAACGTGCTGCGCGCCGGCGGGCTCGACCCCGACGAATATCAGGGCTTCGCCTGGGGCATGGGCATCGACCGCATCGCCATGCTGAAATACGGCATGCCGGACCTGCGCGCCTTCTTCGACGCGGATGTGCGCTGGCTGTCCCATTACGGCTTCCGGCCGCTCGACCTGCCGACGCTGTTCGGGGGACTGTCGACATGACTGCTCCCCACACCGGGAGTTGCCGCTGCGGCGCCGTGCGGTTCGAGGCCTCGGCCGAGCCGCACCACATCAGCTATTGCCATTGCGGCGACTGCCGGCGCGCCAGCGGCGCGCCGGTGTCGGCCTTTGTCGGCTTCCTGGCCGACCAGGTCGCGCTCAACGGCAAATCGCTGAAAAGCTACCGCAACGGTCCGGTGGAGCGCACGTTCTGCGGCATCTGCGGCTCGCCGATCGCCTATACCGACAAGCGGCTCGACAACCAGATCTATTTCATGCTCGGCGCCATGGACATGCCGGCCTATTTCAGGCCGACCGTGCATGCGCATGTGCGCGAGCAACTGCCCTTCCTGCACATGCCCGACGCCTTGCCGCGCGAGCTGAAAACCAGCGTGCCCAGACCTGGCGAACAAAGACCTGGCGAACAAAGACCCGAAGAACCAAGATCCGACGGAATCCAGTCATGAAATTCACCCTCTCCTGGCTCAAGGACCATCTCGAGACCGACGCCTCGCTTGCCGAGATCGTCGAGCGGTTGACCGCGATCGGCCTCGAAGTCGAGCATGTCGACGACAAGGCCGGCCTGAAACCCTTCGTCATCGCCAAGGTGCTGACGGCGGTGCAGCATCCCGATGCCGACCGGCTGCGCGTGCTGACCGTCGACACCGGCGACGGCAAGGCGCCGGTGCAGGTGGTGTGCGGCGCGCCCAACGCCCGGGCCGGCCTGATCGGCGCGTTCGCGGCGCCCGGCACCTATGTTCCGGGCATCGACGTGACGCTCTCGGTCGGCAAGATCCGCGGCGTCGAAAGCCACGGCATGATGTGCTCGGAGCGCGAGCTGGAGATCTCCGACGAGCATAACGGCATCATCGATTTGCCGCAGGACGCGCCGGTCGGCACCAGCTTCGCGGCCTACGCGCATCTCGACGATCCGGTCATCGAGATCAACCTGACGCCGAACCGCCCGGACGCCACCAGCGTCTACGGCATCGCCCGCGATCTCGCGGCAAGCGGGCTCGGCCGGCTCACCGGCGGCGCGATCATGCCGCATGCCGGCGAAGGCCTGTGCCCGGTCAAGGTCACCATCGAGGCGCCGGAGCTTTGCCCCGGTTTCGCGCTCAGGCTGGTGAAGGGCGTCAAGAACGGCCCGTCGCCGAAATGGCTGCAGCAGCGGCTGATCGCCATCGGGCTCCGGCCGATCAGCGCGCTGGTCGACATCACCAATTACGTCACCTTCGACCGCGGCCGTCCGCTGCATGTCTTCGACGCCGCGAAGGTCGCCGGCAACCTCGTCGTGCGCCGCGCCAGGGACGGTGAAAAAGTGCTGGCGCTCGACGGCCGCGAATACACGCTGACGCCCGAAATGTGCGTGATCGCCGACGACAATGGCGTCGAATCGATCGCCGGCATCATGGGCGGCGAGCATTCGGGCTGCGACGAGAACACCACCGACGTGCTGATCGAATCCGCGCTCTGGGATCCGATCACCACCGCTCGCACCGGCCGCACGCTCGGCATCATCACCGACGCGCGCTACCGCTTCGAGCGCGGCGTCGATCCGGAATTCATGGTGCCGGGCGTCGAGTTGGCGACCAGGCTGGTGCTCGATTTCTGCGGCGGCACACCGAGCGAGATGGAGGTGGCGGGCTATGCCGGCCACAAGGCGAAGGTCGTCTCCTTCCCGCTGTCGGAAGTGAAACGGCTGACCGGCATCGAGGTGCCGAAGGCGGAGGCGCTGGACATCCTGACCCGTCTCGGCTTCGAGCCGCAGGGTTCGGGCGACGTCGTCAAGGTCAAGGTGCCCTCCTGGCGGCCGGATGTCGACGGCAAGGCCGACCTGGTCGAGGAGGTGATGCGCATCCATGGCGTCGACAACATCTTGGCCCAGCCGTTGACCTCGCATGACGCGGTCAATGGCAGGATCCTGACCACGCTGCAGGTGCGCACGCGCGCGGCCAAGCGCGCGCTGGCCGTGCGCGGCATGATGGAGGCCGTCACCTGGTCGTTCATCCCGGCCAAGCATGCCGAACTGTTCGGCGGCGGCCAGACGGCGCTGAAGCTCGCCAACCCGATCGCCGCCGACATGTCCGACATGCGGCCTTCGCTGCTTCCCGGCCTGATCGCAGCGGCGCAGCGCAATGCCGACAAGGGCATCGGCGACGTGGCGCTGTTCGAGGTGTCGGGCACCTATGAGGGCGATGCGGCCGACCAGCAGCGGCGTGTTGCCGCCGGTGTCAGGCGCGGCACCGCCAAGCTCGACGGTGCGGGGCGCAGCTGGGCCGGCAATGCCGGGCCGGTCGGCGTGTTCGACGCCAAGGCGGACGCGATCGCGGCGCTCGAGGCCTGCGGCGCGCCGGTCGACCGGCTGCAGATCGAGCCAGGCGGCCCGGCCTGGTATCACCCCGGACGCTCCGGCACGATCAAGCTCGGCCCCAAGACCGTGCTCGGCACCTTTGGCGAGTTCCATCCGAGGACGCTTGAAACGCTCGACGTGTCCGGGCCGATCTGCGGCTTCGAGGTTTTCGTCGATGCCGTACCGGAGCCGAAGACCAAGCCGACACGCACCAAGCCGAAGCTGGAGCTGTCGCCCTTCCAGGCGGTGAAGCGCGATTTCGCCTTCGTCGTCGACAGGACGGTCGAGGCCGGCACGCTGGTGCGGGCAGCGCTCGCGGCCGACAAGAAGCTGGTCACCGGCGTTTCGGTGTTCGACGTCTTCGAGGGTGCCTCGCTGGGTGCTGCCAAGAAGTCGATCGCCATCGAGGTATCGATCCAGCCGGTCGAGAAGACGCTTACCGACGAGGATTTCGAGATGCTGGCCAAGCGCATCGTCGAGAACGTCAACAAGCAGACGGGCGGCGTGCTGCGCGCGTAGGCATTGCCGGCAGGTGGCGAATCGTCCTCCAAAGGGCGATGAGCCATCTCCGCTATTCCGGCCTTCCCTTCGAAGAGCAGCGCGCTGCGTTCCTGAGGATCGTCGCGGCCGACTCTCTGCTTGGCGAGACGCTGGCGCGGGTGCGGGAATTTGCCTTGCCGGATTGGCTGGTGGTCTCGGGCGCGCTCTATAACAGCGTCTGGAACCATCTCACCGGCAAGCCGCCGGGATACGGCATCAAGGATGTCGACCTGTTCTATTTCGATGACAGCGACTTGTCCTACGAGGCCGAGGATGCGGTGATCCGCCGGGCGGCGGCGCATTTCGACGGATTGAAGCTGCCGGTCGAGGTGCGCAACCAGGCGCGCGTGCATCTGTGGTATCCGGCGAAGTTCGGGCAGGAATGTCCGCAGTATAGCAACGCAAGCGAGTCCATCAGCTATTTCGCCTCGAAGACCCATGCGGTGGGGGTGCGGTACGATGACGAAGGGCGGCTCGATCTGGTGGCGCCGTTCGGGCTCGACGATGTTTTCTCGTTCCGAATCGTGCCCAACCGGGTGCTGGATAATCAGCGGACGCATGAGGCGAAGGGGAGAAGGGCGCAGGAGTGCTGGCCGGAGATTAGCGTGGTGCCGTGGTAGGACATTAGAGAAGTCGGCGGGACAGCACCCCCCCTCTGCCCTGCCGGGCATCTCCCCCGCAAGGGGGGAGATTGGCAGCTTCGTCGCCGGCACCATTCTTGCAACGTTGCCGATTGGCGAAAGCAAAGGCGACATCTGATCTCCCCCCTTGCGGGGGAGATGGCCGGCAGGCCAGAGGGGGGTGCCTCGCGCTAACGTCTCAACAAAAAGGGCGCCGAAGCGCCCCTCTCATTTGCATGTTGCGTACTCACCCATTCACCAGCGCCAGCAATTCCTCCGTATAGCGTTTGCCGACCACCTTGTCGGGCGACAGCGCATCGCCGATCGCCGCGACTTCCGCCGCGCTCAACTCGATCCCGGCGGCCGCCGTATTCTGCTCCAGATGGCGTATCTTCCTTGCCCCCGGGATCGGCACGATGAAATCGCCCTGGTGCAGCACCCAGGCGAGCGCCAGCTGCGCCGATGTCACGCCCTTCTCGGCCGCCATCTTTTCCAGCACCGCGATGACCGCATTGTTGGCTTCCATCGCCTCGGCCTGGAAGCGCGGCAGGGTCAGGCGCCAGTCGCCGGCGCCAAGCGCGTCCGGCTTGGCGAGCGTGCCGGTGAGCAGGCCGCGGCCAAGCGGGCTGTAGGGGACAAAACCGATGCCGAGCTCGCGGCAGACGGCGAGGATCTCGTCCTCGGGATCGCGGCTCCACAGCGAATATTCGCTCTGCACGGCGGCGATCGGATGCACGGCATG
Source organism: Mesorhizobium sp. GbtcB19 (assembly GCF_019091085.1). Taxonomy (GTDB): domain Bacteria; phylum Pseudomonadota; class Alphaproteobacteria; order Rhizobiales; family Rhizobiaceae; genus Mesorhizobium. The sequence continues at coordinate 110,129 of NZ_JAGXJY010000012.1, forward strand.
CGCCCGGCGCAGCGTCGCGCCGCTCACCTCCGAGAGACCCAGCGCTCGCACCTTGCCTTCGCGCACCAACTCGGCCATGGCGCCGACCGTGTCCTCGATCGGCACGTTCGGATCGACGCGGTGCTGATAGTAGAGGTCGATGACATCGGTACCCAGCCGCTTCAGCGAGGCCTCCGCCACCGCCTTGACGTGCTCGGGGCGGCTGTCGACGCCCGCCATGCGGTCGAGGCCGGTGCCTTCGTCGAGGATCTTGAAGCCGAATTTGGTGGCGATGGTGACCTTGTCGCGCACCGGCTTCAGCGCCTTGCCGAGCAGGATTTCGTTCTCGAACGGGCCGTAGACTTCCGCCGTGTCGAAGAAGGTCACGCCGATTTCGACGGCGCGGCGCAACGTGGCGATCGCTTCCGCCTCCGGCTGGCCGCCATAGGCGAAGCTCATGCCCATGCAGCCGAGGCCGACGGGAAAGACTTCGAGTTCAGTTCCGAGTTTGCGGGTTTGCATGACGCATCTCCTTGTTGCGATGGGAGGGAAATAAGGTCTTGCAGTCCGTTCGATAATCGGCTCTCTTTTGCACGACTTGATCTATAAAATAGAACAATGGACCGAACCAACCTCTCCCAGCTCGCCGTGCTCGCCACTGTCGCCCAATGCGCCAGCTTCCGTCGTGCTGCGCGCGAGCTTGGCATCGCGCCGTCGGCGGTCAGCCACGCGGTGTCGAGCCTGGAAGCGCGACTCGGCGTGCGGCTCCTGGCGCGCAGCACACGCAGCGTCGCGCCGACCGAGGAAGGCGCGCAGCTTCTAGAGCGCCTGCGCCCGGCGCTCTCCGAAATCGACCTGGCACTGGAAACGGCAGTCGAGGCGCGCGACCGGCCGGCGGGCAATCTGCGGCTCACCGTGCCGCGCACGGCCGCCCACCTGACGCTCACGCCCAGGCTCGGCGCCTTTGCCACAGCCTATCCCGATATCGTGCTGGAGATCGCCATCGAAGACCGCTTCACCGATGTGGTCGAAGGCGGCTTCGATGCCGGCGTGCGCCTCGGCGAAAGCCTGCAGCGCGACATGATCGCGGTGCGCATCGGGCCAGACCTCCGCGGCGCGGTGGTCGCCGCGCCGTCCTATTTCGCTTCCATGCCGAAGCCGCGCCATCCCCGTGACCTCGCCGACCATCGCTGCATCCGCTTCCGCTTTTCCAGCGGCATCCTCTACCGCTGGGAATTCGAGAAGGACGGCGAGGAAATCGAGATCGCGGCGCAAGGGCCGCTGATCCTCGACGAGGACCACCTGATCGCCCAGGCGGCGGTCGACGGCGCCGGTCTCGCCTTCGTCTTCGAATCCTATGTGCGGGCGCCGCTCGCCGATGGCCGCCTGATCCGCGTGCTGGAGGATTGGTGCCCGTCTTTCGAGGGCTTTTTCGTCTATTATCCAAGCCGCAGGCAAATGCGGCCAGCGCTGAGGGCGTTTGTCGATTTCTTCAAAGTCACAGCCTAGCCTGCAGCAAAACCACGCTTCAAAAGCGTTTCTGAAAAAAATCGGCGTCGGCGCCGCCCCTCATCTGCCTGCCGGCATCTTCTCCCCGTTGAACGGGGAGAAGGGGCTGGCCGCAAGGCCGGCGCCTTTTCCTGCGACTTCTGAGATTAGCGAAATCGTCGGCGACAGCCTCTTTCGCCCCGTTTACGGGGAGAAATGCCCGGCAGGGCAATGAGGGGCAGCGCCGGCGTTGAGAGGATTTCTCTCCGATCCAAATTCGAGGGCAGGCAACGTTTGATGTCAAGCCGGAAGAAAGCCGGCGCCGGTAACGTTCGCCTCGCATGCAGTCCATCACCAACACCCCCACCCGCTACGGCTGGGCCATGATCATCCTGCACTGGCTGATCGGCATCCTCTTCATCGGCCAGTTCGCGCTCGGCTTCGTCATGGTGCGCACGACAAGCCAGCGGACGTCTTTCGAGCTGATCCAATTGCACAAATCCGTCGGCTTCCTGCTGCTCGGCCTGATCATCCTGCGCATCGCCTGGCGGCTTCGCAATGCGGCGCCGACCTTGCCGGGTTCGGTCGGCACGCTGGAGCGCAAGACCGCGCCACTGGCGCATTTCGCGCTCTATGCCTTCCAGATCGCGCTCCCCTTGTCAGGCTGGGCGCTTGTCTCGGTGTCGACGCTGGAAATCCCGACCATGCCGTTCAACCTGTTCGTGATGCCCAATTTGCCGCTGACCGAGTCGGACGCCTCGGAGAGCTTTTGGACGTCCGTCCATTGGTATCTCGCCTATGCCGGCATCGCGCTGGTGGCGCTGCACATCGCGGCGGCGCTGCGCCACCATTTCCTGCTGCGCGACACTGTGCTCACGCGCATCATCACACCTTCGTCAGCCAAGGAATAGAACAGGCCGGTCATTCGTTGATGCGGCGAGATGACGGCAATGCGCTGTCTCACCAAGAGGACCATTCTCATGAAAGCGCGCATCTTCGGATTGGCGGCTTTTGCCGCTTGCCTTGCCATGCCTGTCTACGCGGTGGCGCTCAGCGACGCCGCCGGCAGCTACACGATCAGCCCGTCGGGCTCCTCGATCCGCTTCACCATAGGCAAGGCGGGCGGCGGCGGCTTCGACGGCGCCTTCGGCCGCTTCAAGGGCACGATCCGCATCGACAATGGCGATGTCGGCCGCTCCAAGGTCGACCTCACCATCTATCCCGAGAGCGTCGGCACCGGCCAGGGCCGCATCGACGCCTTCCTGCGCTCCGACGCGGTGTTCGACGCAACCAACAATCCGGAAATCCAGTTCCGTTCGACCAGCGTGACCCGCACCGGCGACACGACGGCGCTGGTGATCGGCCGGCTGACGGCACGCGGCAAGACGTTTTCGGAAAAGTTCACCGCCGAGCTCGGCGGATTGAAGGGCGGGACCATCAAGTTCCACGTGACCGGCAAGGTGCTCAGGTCACGCTACGGCATGGATGTCGGCACGCCGCTCTATTCCAACATCGTCGACTTCGACATGACGCTGATGGGGAAAAGGGGCTAGTTCTAAGCCCCGCCTTCTCGGGCCCGAGGATGACGAAGGCGCTTTGCGACCCGCGTCTCGCATTGGCTTTTCTCCAGAATTGGGGCACACCTCCATCGATGTAATCGACATGGAGAAGCGTGATGTTCCGATGGGGTGTTCTGTCGACGGCGAAGATCGGCCGCGAGCAGCTTTTGCCGGCAATCGTGGATTCGGAGAACGGCGTTCTGTCGGCAATCGCCAGCCGCGACCTGTCGAAGGCCAAGGCACTGGGTGAGCGTTTCGGCGCCCGCCATGCCTTCGGCTCCTATGAAGAACTGCTCGCCTCCAAGGAGGTCGACGGCGTCTACATCCCGCTGCCGACCTCGCAGCATGTCGAGTGGACGGCAAAGGCGATCGAGGCCGGGAAACATGTGCTGGTCGAGAAGCCTCTGGCGCTCGATGCCAAGGACATCCCACCGCTGATCAAGCTGCGCGATGAAAAGAAGGTGCTGGTCTGCGAGGCCTTCATGGTCACCTACCACCCGCAATGGATCAAGGTGCGCGATCTCATCGCCAGCGGCGCCATCGGCCGGCTGCGCCATGTCCAGGGCGCGTTCTCCTACTACAATGTCGACCCCAAGAACATGCGCAACCAGCTCGATCTCGGCGGCGGCGCGCTGCCCGATATCGGTGTCTATCCGACGGTATCGACGCGGTTTTCGACCGGCAAGGAGCCGCTCCGCGTGCAGGCCACCATCGAGCGCGATAAAACTTTCGGCACCGACATCTATTCCTCGATTCGCGCCGATTTCGGCGATTTCGAGCTGTCCTTCTATCTGTCGACGCAAATGGCGGCGCGCCAGGTGATGGTGTTCCACGGCGAGAAGGGCTTCATCGAAGTGTTCGGGCCGTTCAACGCCGGGCTCTACGAGCATCACCGCATCGAACTGCACAACCAGAACCACACCGAAGCGCAGGTGTTCCGCTTCCCCGGCACGCAGCAATACCGGCTGGAATGCGAAGCCTTCGTGCGCGCCGCCCAGGGCGGCAAGGACCGCGTCTTCACGCTGGAGGAATCGGTGCTCAACCAGAAGGTCATCGACGCCATCTTCCGCGCCGGCGAAAAGGACGGCTGGGAGAACGTCTGAACGCGATAAATTCGCCGGCTAATTCTCGGAGGAAAAATGGCTGACGCGGACGTGATCATTGTCGGCGCGGGGCTGGCCGGCCTCATCGCCGCCGCGGAACTGGCGGAGGCCGGCAAGAAAATCATCATCGTCGACCAGGAGCCGGAACAGTCGCTGGGCGGCCAGGCCTTCTGGTCGTTCGGCGGGTTGTTCCTGGTCGATTCGCCCGAGCAGCGGCGCATGCGCATCCGCGATTCGCACGATCTTGCGCTCGAGGACTGGATGGGCACTGCCGCCTTCGACAGGCCAGAGGATTTCTGGCCGCGCAAATGGGCCGAGGCCTATGTCGGCTTCGCCGCCGGCGAAAAGCGCTCCTGGCTGATGGAGCGCGGCATAAAGTTCTTTCCGGTCGTCGGCTGGGCCGAGCGCGGCGGCGGCAATGCTGTCGGCCATGGCAATTCGGTGCCGCGCTTCCACATCACCTGGGGCACCGGCCCCGGCGTGGTCGAACCCTTCGTGCTGCGCGTGCGCGAGGCGCAAAAGCGCGGGCTGGTTGAGTTCAAATTCCGTCACCGGGTCAACGAGATCCTCCGCACCGGCAACATTGTCATGGGCGTGCGCGGCGATGTGCTGGAAGGGAGCAGCGTCGAGCGCGGCCGCAAGAGTTCTCGCGACATCGCCGGCGATTTCGAACTTCATGCGCAAGCCGTCATCGTCGCTTCCGGCGGCATTGGCGGCAATCACGAGCTGGTGCGCCGGAACTGGCCGCAGCGCCTCGGCGCGCCACCGCAGCGGATGATCACCGGCGTGCCGGACCATGTCGATGGACGCATGCTGGCGATCGCCGAACAGGCGGGCGGCAGGATCATCAACCGCGACCGCATGTGGCACTATGTCGAGGGCATCAAGAACTGGGCTCCGATCTGGACGGAGCACGCCATCCGCATCCTACCCGGGCCGTCCTCGCTGTGGCTCGACGCGCGCGGCAAGCGGCTGCCGGTGCCGCTTTATCCGGGCTTCGATACGCTGGGCACGCTCAGCCATATCATGGGCACCGGCTTCGACTATTCCTGGTTCATCCTGACGAAGAAGATCATCCAGAAGGAGTTCGCGCTGTCGGGCTCCGAGCAGAACCCCGATCTGACAGGAAAAAGCTGGCGGCAGGTGCTGGGCCGCGCGACGTCCGGCATTCCCGGTCCGGTGAAAGCCTTCATGGAAAAGGGCGAGGATTTCATCGTCGAGGCCGATCTTTCCAAGCTGGTGGCGCGCATGAACGCGCTGGCCGGCGGCGAGCCGCTGCTCGATGTCGCGCAGGTCGAGCGCGAGATCCGCGCCCGCGACATGCAGCTCGATAACCCGTTCTCCAAGGATGCGCAGATCACCGCGCTGCGCGGTGCGCGCGCCTATCTTGGCGACAAGCTGATCCGCACCGCAAAACCGCACAAGATGCTCGACCCGGCAAACGGCCCGTTGATCGCGGTGCGCCTCAACATCCTGACCCGCAAGACGCTGGGCGGGCTCGAGACCGATCTCGACAGCCGCGTGCTCGACGCGGCCGGCGAGCCGGTGCCGGGGCTCTATGCGGTGGGCGAGGTGGCCGGCTTCGGCGGCGGCGGCGTGCATGGCTATGCGGCGCTGGAAGGCACGTTCCTCGGCGGCTGCATCTTCTCCGGCCGCAGCGCCGGGCGGGCGGCGGCGGCCACGATTGCGTGAACGGAGGGCGTGGGTGATCGCCGCTTCAGCGACAACGCTGTAGGCTTTTTCGGTCAACGACCGAGGTCCCAACGCCAATCACAACGGGAAGAGCATGCGCATCATCGTCTATGGCATCGGCGCGGTCGGCGGCGCCATCGCGGCTCAGCTGAGTTTTGCCGGACATGACGTCATCGGCATTGCCCGAGGCCGGCAGCTCGACGCCATCCGCGCTTCGGGGCTGACGCTGTCCACCGTGCAAGGCACCAGGACCGCGCACTTTCCCGTGCATGCCGATCCGGCGGAGATTTCGTTCAGGCCGGACGATGTCGTGCTGCTGACGATGAAGACCCCTGATACGCCCGGCGCGCTGCAACGGCTCAACGCCGCCGGCGTGGCCGCGCAGTCGGTATTCTGCTTCCAGAACGGCGTCGCCAACGAGGCGCTCGCCTTGCGTTTCTTCGCCAACGTCTATGGCGCGACGGTGATGCTGCCGGCCGATTACGACACGCCCGGCCAGGTCGCGGCCTATTTCGCGCCCAAGATCGGCGCCTTCGACATCGGCCGCCATCCTTCCGGAACCGATGACACCGTCGACAAGCTGTGCCGGGTTCTCAGCACGGCCGGCTTCATCGTCGACCCGCGGGACAATGTGATGAGCAGCAAATACCGCAAGCTGCTCGCCAATCTTCGCAACATCATCGACGCGGCGCTGGGCGACACCGGGCTACAGCGGAAATGGTATGCCAAGGCGCGCGCCGAGGCCGAGGCGGTGCTCACCGCCGCCGGGATCGACTGGGACAAGACTGACGCCTTGGCCCGCGAGGAACTGACCATAACCGCCGTCCCGGGACGCGAGCGCGTTGGCTCCTCGACGCTGCAGAGCATTGTGAGGGGGACCGGCTCTCTCGAAACCGACTTCCTCAATGGCGAGATAGTCCTTCTCGGGCGGCTGCATGGCATGGCCACGCCCGTCAACGCCGCCTTCTGCAAACTGTCGATCGAGCTGGCCAGCGGCCGCATGCAACCACAGTCGGCCGGCGACGACACGATCGTTTCCATGATCGATGCGATCGACAAGACCGGCTAATCGAAAGGGATTTGAGGCTTAGGCGGGTTACTCGGCCTTGCTCTTTGTTTTTACGCAATTCCGGACGGAAAACCGCTCACACTTTTCCTGGAATTGCTCTAGTTCCAGCGTTGCGCAGCAGCACCTGCACCTCGTCATCCTCGGCAATCTGCTGGTAGTTTCGCATGAAGTCGACGTAATCCTGCTGCCGGGAAAGCTCCGCGATCCAGTTCTTGTCGGCCTTTTGGACGATGATCACGGCGGGCTGTTTGGCTTGGAGCTCGGCGAGCTTGTCATTGATGTAGCGATCCGTGATCTGCCGGTAGTGGTTCGCGGCAACCTTGTTGCCGTTCCGTGTCTCGACCAGGAAAAAATAGAGTGCGGTTGCGCCAAGCCAGTCGCTGCAATAGCTCGAGATCCATCGTCCGTCCACCATGCGCGTCAGCGGATGGCCGGCCGCGATATCGGAACCGACAAGCGCGACCGTCGGCTGTTGGACGGCGGCCTTGATCTTGGCGACCAGTTCGGCATTTGGTTTCAGCGTTTCCGTGAATGGAATGGCGCTGCCCAAGATGATGGCAGCCAACAGCACCTTGCGCAACGGCTCCATTGCCGTGCCAGGCGACCTGGATGTTGCCGGGTCGACTTGTGCCATCCTTAACAGCAGGGCTGCCAGAATCAGGCTGAAGGCCGGAAGCGCATGATACGGCCAGCCCTTGGCCTGGTAGATCAGCGGCACCGTCGCAGCCAGCGAAGCGAGCGTGAACACGCCGACCAGCGGCGACAACGGCAACCCCGGCCGAACAAAGCGCAGCATTACAAGCGCGGCCACATAGATCGGTCCATAGGCCGTCAGCAGCGACTGAATGGTCTCCACCCGCACGCGCATATAGGTGTCGGCCAGCATCGGGTAGATGACGCTCAGGAATTCCGGATAGAAATACTGGACGGCAATGACATAGGCGACGCAGACCAGGCCGATCACCCAATATTCGGTGGCGAAAAGCGTCCGGATCGACCGGCGGCGCCAGGCCACGTAGAGCGCCGGAACAAGTACGACCAGTGCGTAATAGGGCTTCACCAGAACCAGGACACTGCTGCTAAGCCCGGCAAGAACCGCCGTCTGAAGGCCCGGCGCTCGTCCCTCGATCGGCGCCGCGCGCCACGCCGTCAGCATCAGCAGCGGCAAAAACAGCGCAATCCCGACCTGCTCGCGTTCGCTGAAAGCATTGCCCGGGAAGATGATCAGCAGCGCCAGGAACAGGGGCAGCATCGGAAACAGCGCGCGGTTCTCGGCAAACCCCGCCCGTCTGGCGATCAGGGCGGCAAGGCCCAGTCCCGCAAGGCAAATCGCATAGCTGCAGACATGGACCACGATTTCCGGCGACACGCCGAGCGCGCGCGCGAGCACGACCGCTGGCATGAGCATCCAGGGCGTAAAAGGCGGATTGGTTTCAACCAGGTCGATATACAGCCGGTCTCCGGCGAGCATCCGCTCGCACATGGTAATTATCCAGCTGGTGTCCGGTATGACGCCCCATCTTGTCTGCCAGGCAATGGCGGCGCCCAGCACCAGCAGGCAAAGAAGCGCTGTCCGTGTCCGTCGGCTGCCGGCGTCGAGCCCCAACACATCGGCGCTTTGCCGCCCTTGGATGGCCGTCATCGCCTTTCCCCCTTTGAGCGGACGCGACCACCGGCGCTCATCGGGCTGCCCCGACAAAGACGAACCTGCGCAGGATTATGAAATTCAGGACCGGAACCATGATGCAGGCCAGGATCACCGGCACCGACGGCGCGAATCCGGCGAGATCTGTAAGAACCGTGGCCAGCCCGACGGAGAGGAGAAATCCGAGCGCGGTGGCGCAGGCAAAGCGAGCGGCCTCGAAACCGATCGCACCATCGGACATGAAGGTCACGAGGCGGTGCCCCCAGTAGGAAAACACCGCGGCGATGCAATAGGCGACGACCGAAGCGATCGTTGCCGGCACACCAAACCCGTGCCGGTCCGCAAGGGCTAGCGCGCCCGTCGCATAGATCAGCGTCGACAGGCCGCCGATTGCGGCAAACCGCAGGACACGCGCTGGCTCTGAACGGCCCATCGCCCAGGACCAGAATGGATGCCTGACGGGGGCCATCTCCTCGCTAGCGGCAAACGCGCCTTCGGATTTCACCGCCTGCCGCAAAGTCAGCCGAGCCGCCGTTCGCGCGCCGCGGGCATATCCTTTGATGCCTCGGCGTTTCGCATCGCGGCAATCGCTTCCTCGAAGCCGGTCAGTCGATCGATCACATAGAGCGGCCGCCGCTTCACCTCGGCATGGATGCCGCCGACATAGAGCCCGATGATGCCGGTCATGAAGAGATTGATGCCGGACAAGAAGGAGATGATCACCACGGTCGACGTCCAGCCATGCACGACGCTGCTGACGAAAAGCCAGGAAAACAGCGCATAGACGCCGAGCAGGGCGGCAAAGCCCGAGATGGCCAGCCCCGCCCACAGCGCCAGCCGCAGCGGCTTGTCGGAAAAACTGACGATGCCGTGCACCGCCAGCCGCACCATCTTCCAGAACGGGTATTTGGTTTCGCCCGCGGCCCGCTCCGGCCGCTCGAACGCCACCGCCGTCTGCTTGAAGCCCATCCAGCCGAACATGCCGCGCACGAAGCGGTCGCGCTCCGGCATGCGCTTGAACGTATCCAGCGCCTTGCGTCCGACAAGGCGGAAATCGCCGACGTCGCGCGGGATGTCGACCGACGTCATCTGTTCGAGCACGCGGTAGAACAACTTGGCGGTGAGCCGCTTGAACAGCGTATCGCCCTCGCGTCTGGTGCGGCGGGCGTAGACGATCTCGTAGCCTTCCTTCCATTTGGCGACGAGGTCGAGCACCACTTCGGGAGGATCCTGCAAGTCGGCGTCCATGACGATCACGGCATCGCCGGCCGCCGCATCCATGCCGGCGGTGATCGCGATCTGATGGCCGAAATTGCGTGACAGTTCGATCAGCCGGAAGCGCGGATCCTCGGCTGCCATGCCGCGCAAGAAGATGACGCTGGTGTCATGGCTGCCGTCGTCGACGAAGATGGCTTCGGCGCCGGCGTCGAGCTTGTCGAGCAAGGCCGTGATCCGCCGCACGAGCAACGGCAGCACCGCCTCTTCATTGAAGATCGGAATGACCAGGGAATAAACCGGGGCTTTGCTGCCCGCGGCATTGCTCGCGTTGACCACCTGTCGCTCCCAACCCGCCGGGGTTGGGGTACAACCTATTCGGGATTGCCTAAGCTGCCGTTAACCCGATGGTCACAGCTTCCTCAACGCCACTTCCTCGATCAGGTGGTTGGCGCCCTTGCGCAGGATGAGGTCGGCCCGCGCCCGGGTCGGCAGGATGTTCTCGCGCAGGTTCTTCAGGTTGATGTTGGCCCAGAGCCCCTCGGCGATGGCCCGCGCGGAATCCTGCGACAGTTGCGAATAGCGGTGGAAGAAGGAGTCCGGATTGCGGAAGGCGGTCTCGCGCAGCCGCATGAAACGCTGGATGTACCATTGATGGATCAGCTTTTCGTCGGCATCGATATAGATGGCGAAGTCGAAGAAATCGGACAGGAACGGCACGATCTTGCCGTCCTTCGGCAGCTTGCCGGGCTGCAGGACGTTGATGCCTTCGAAGATCAATATGTCGGGACGGTCGATGGTGACGAACTCGCCGGGAATGACGTCGTAGGTCAGATGCGAATAGACCGGCGCGCTGACGCTGCTTTGCGCCGACTTGATGCCGGACAGGAACCTGAGCAGCGCGCCGACGTCGTAGCTCTCGGGAAACCCCTTGCGCTCCATCAGGTTCTCGCGGCGCAGGATCTCGTTCGGCAACAGGAACCCGTCGGTGGTGATGAGATCGACCTTCGGGCTCGACGGCCAGCGCGCCAGCAGCTCCTTCAGCACGCGCGCCGTGGTCGACTTGCCGACCGCCACCGAGCCGGCGATGCCGATGATGAAGGGTGTCTTGACGACGTCTTGCGCATTGAAAAAGGCCTGGCGCTGCCTGAACAGCAACTGGCTTGCCTCGACATGGGCCGACAGCAGCCGCGACAGCGACAGATAGATGCGCTTGACCTCTTCGAGGTCGACAGGGTCGTTGAGCGAGCGCAGCCGGTCGATCTCGTCGCCGGTCAGCGTCAGCGGCGTGTCGGCACGGAACTGCGACCATTGCTCGGCCGAGAAGAAACGATAGGGGGAATATTTCTCGGTCGGAGCAAGCTGATCCATCGCTTTACCTGCCCTTCTGCCGGTCAACCCTTTGACCGGGCTGCCTTTTCGGCGATGCCCGAACGGCCGGTGCGGCCCTCGAGCTCCTTGAGCACGTCGTCCAGCGGAACGCCCGCTATGCCGAGGACGACAAGCCAATGATATATAAGATCCGCACTTTCCGAAACGAGCGCCTGCCGGTCGCCGCGGATGGCGGCGATCACGGTTTCCACAGCCTCTTCGCCGAGCTTCTGCGCCGCCTTGTCGATGCCCTTGGCGAACAGCTTCGCCGTCCACGAGTCCGGGTCGCCGGAATGGGCGCGCTGATCGATGATGGTTTCCAGCTCGGCGAGCGAAAATTGAGCCATGACAGCCGTTTAAGGCCGTTGAACCGTCGAGTCCAGCCGCATCGGCAGGCCAGCCTTTGCCATATGCGCCTTGGCCTCGGCGATCGTGTAGGTGCCGAAATGGAAGATCGAAGCGGCAAGCACGGCGCCCGCATGGCCGTCGCGAATGCCTTCGACCAGGTGATCGAGCGAGCCGACGCCGCCCGATGCGATCACCGGCACGCGCACCGCGTCGGCGATCGCGCTGGTCAGCGCGATGTCGTACCCGGCCTTGGTGCCGTCTCGGTCCATCGAGGTCAGCAGGATCTCGCCGGCGCCGCGCTCGACCATCTTTCTGGCGAAGTCGACGGCGTCGATGCCGGTCTTCTCGCGTCCGCCATGGGTGAAGATCTCCCAGCGATCGGCCTCGCCGGCAGCCGAAACCTTCTTGGCGTCGATGGCGACGACGATGCACTGGTTGCCGAACTTGTCGGCGGCTTCCGCGACGAAATCCGGGTTCTTCACCGCCGCCGTGTTGATCGACACCTTGTCGGCGCCGGCCAGCAGCAGCTTGCGGATGTCGGCCACCTGGCGCACGCCGCCGCCGACAGTGAGCGGCATGAAGCATTGCTCGGCCGTGCGGGCGACGACGTCGAAGATCGTCTCGCGATTGTCCGACGAGGCGGTGATGTCGAGGAAACAGAGCTCGTCGGCGCCGGCCGCGTCATAGGCCTTGGCGGCCTCGACCGGATCGCCGGCATCGACGAGATCGACGAAATTGACGCCCTTGACCACGCGACCGTTCTTGACGTCGAGGCAAGGGATGACTCGGGCCTTCAGCATCATTTGCCTTCCAGGGTCGAGAGCAGCTCGACCACCAGCTCGCCGACCAGCGGCGGCACGTCGCCCTTGGGGTCGAAGGCCGGATCGTAGGCCGAAATGGTCAGCCCGGCGATGGCGAGCGGACCGGCGAGGCCGCACATGGCGGTGCGCACCTGTTCTGGCGCCGGTCCGCCAGGCGCGGTGTAGCGGTTCGCCTGCAGCTTCTCCGGATCGTGTACGTCGAGGTCGACATGCATGTGCACCCGTTTGGCGCCGTCGATCTTCAGCCTTTGCGCCGCGCTCTTCCAGTCCGGGCATTCGGTCCGGATGATCGGCAGCTTCTCCAGCAGTTCCTTTTCCGCCGCGTCGAGGTCGCGCGCATTGACCAGGACGCAGCGCGACGGATCGACCGGCTTGAAGCCGGGAATCTGGCCGGCCATCGGCCGCCAGCAGAGGCCGAGCACGGTGGCCAGCGCCATGCCGTCGAGGAAACCGGTGGTGGTGGTCTCCGGCGTGTTGAGGTCGCCATGCTGGTCGGCCCAGATGATGGCGTCGGCGCCGGCGCCCGCCACGGCGCCCGCGGCGGTCAGACAGTTGCCGGCCAGCACGATCGGAAACCGCTTCTTGTCCAGCGCCATGCGGACCTCGCCCGATACGGCGTTGCAGACGGCAAAGCCGGTGCCGATCTCGCGCTCGTCTTCATCCTCGACCACCTTGCCGATGTCGGTCACGTCGACATCGTGGCCGGCGAGCTTCAGCGCCTCGGCCAGCCCGCCGGAGATCAGCGCGTCCGGACCCTGGCCGCAGCCGCCGTGGAAATGGCCGCTGTCATAGGATGCCAGGATGATCGAAATGTTCACGGTCTTGCCTCCGCCCTCTCGCCGCGCAGGATCGCCAGCGCCTCGGCCGGGTCGATACGCCCGTCATATAGGGCGCGGCCCGAGATCGCGCCTTCGAGTTTTTGCGCGTCGGGCATGGTCATACGCACGATGTCGGCGATCGAGGCGAGGCCGCCGGACGCGATCACCGGGATCGACACCGCCTCGGCGAGATCGATCGTCGAATCCCAGTTGATGCCGGAAAGCACGCCGTCGCGGTCGATGTCGGTGTAGATGATGGCCGCGACGCCCGCGCCTTCGAATTTCTTCGCCAGCTCGATGACGCCGAGCTCGGAGGCCTCGGCCCAGCCTTCCACGGCGACCTTGCCGCCCTTGGCGTCGATGCCGACGGCGACCTTGCCCGGGAATGCCTTGCAGGCCTGCTTGACCAGCTCCGGCTCGCGCACCGCGACCGTGCCCAAAATGACGCGGGCCAGACCGCGATCCAGCCAGTCCTCGATCTGCGGCAAGGTGCGGATGCCGCCGCCGAGCTGCACCGGGTTCTTCGTCGCCTTCAGGATGGCGCCGACCGCGGCGCTGTTGACGCTCTGGCCCTTGAAGGCGCCGTTGAGGTCGACGACGTGCAGCCACTCGAAGCCCTGGTCCTCGAAGGCCTTGGCCTGGGCCGCAGGATCATCGTTGTAGATGGTGGCGGTGGCCATGTCACCGTGTTTCAGGCGCACGCATTTGCCGTCCTTGAGATCTATTGCCGGGAACAGGATCACGGTCGGGCACCCTCGACGATGACGAAATGGGCACTGGAGCCGGCACGGTCCCGCGCATCGATCAGCGCGATCCAATAGCCCTTCTTGGCTGTCATCAGGGCCTCCATTTCAGGAAATTGGTGATCAGCGCCAGGCCGAGCGCCTGGCTCTTCTCGGGGTGGAATTGCGTGCCGGCAAGGTTGTCGCGGGCAACGGCCGCCGTTACCGGGCCGCCATAATCCGCAGTTGCCAGAACTTCGTCCGCCTCCCGCGCATCGAGATGATAGGAATGGACGAAATAGGCGTGCAGCCCCTCCGGGCCGGTCTCGATGCCGGAAAACAGCGGATGGGGGCGGACAAGCTCGATCGTGTTCCAGCCGATCTGCGGGATTTTCAGCGTTGGATCGGAGGGTTGGATCTCCTTGACGTCGCCAGCGATCCAGCCGAGGCCCTTGGTGACGGTCTTCTCCAACCCGCGTTCCGACATCAGCTGCATGCCGACGCAGATGCCGAGGAATGGCCGTGCCTTGCGCAGAGCCGCCTCCTCTACCGCCTCCCACATGCCATCCACGGCATGCAATCCGGCGGCGCAATCGGCATAGGCGCCGACACCCGGCAACACGATGCGGTCGGCGCCGCGCACGCGCTCGGCATCGGCCGTAAGCTCGATCGTCGCGGCGAGGCCCGCCTCATGCGCGGCGCGCTCGAAGGCCTTGGTGGCCGAGCGCAGATTGCCCGAGCCGTAGTCGATGATGGCTACCCGCATCTCAGGACCTTCCAGGCGTGTGGGTCAGTCCCAGCGCCATGCCGGTCTGCGGTGGCCGCGCCAGCGACGCGTCCGGTACGATGCGCGGCATCGGCGCCGGCTCTGCCTCATAGTCATCGGCCTCCGCCGCATAGCGCAGCTCGGCGTCGCCGAGATTGGCGGCCTCGACCACGCCCCATTCGCGCCAGCCGCGCCGGCGCAGCGCCGCAATGCGCAGGGGCTGGCCTTCGAACCCGACATAGAGCGAGACCAGCAGCGACAGCATCGATCCGGCCCATTCGAGCCCGAGCCGCTCACCGACCGCCGACAGCACCGCCATGACGACGAAGGCCAACACCGCCTCGATCCACAGACGGTTCCAGGCGAGCCAGAGCGGCGAGAACAGGAAGCCCAGCCAGGTGAAGCTGTCGCGCACGAAATGGATGTCTTCGGCTTTCTCGCCGGCCGGCGGTTCCATCACGACATAGATCGCCATAGCCTATCCTTTCAGGGATCCCTTGGTGGAAGGCACCGCGTCGGGCTGGCGCGGGTCTGGCTCAAGTGCGGCGCGCAGCGCGCGCGCCACCGCCTTGAAGCAGGTTTCGGCGATGTGATGGTTGTTGGCGCCGTAATGGTTGGTCACATGCAGCGTGATGCCGGCATTCTGGGCCAGCGCGTGGAAGAATTCGCGCACCAGTTCGGTGTCGAACGTGCCGATCTTGGGCGACGAGAAGGCGAGGTTCCAGACCAGGAAAGGCCGGCCGGAGACGTCGATCGCCGCCCTGGTCAGCGTCTCGTCCATGGCAAGGTCGATCGAGGCGTAGCGCATGATGCCGCGCCGCTCGCCCAGCGCCTTGCTCAGCGCCTGGCCGATCGCGATGCCGGTATCCTCGACCGTGTGGTGGTCGTCGATATGCAGATCGCCCTTGGCCTTGATGGTCATGTCGATCAGCGAATGACGCGACAGCTGGTCGAGCATATGGTCGAAGAAGCCGACGCCGGTCGAAATGTCGGCTTTGCCTTTGCCGTCGACATGGACCGAAACGGAAATCTCGGTTTCCCTGGTCTTGCGGCTGACTTCGGCGGAACGCGTCATCGCTCTGTCCTTGTTGCCCCGCTCGGAGGCTTCGGGCTTGAAAACGAGAGCCTTCTATCAGCATGATCCGGTGATTGCCAGTTGCCATTCCGGTCGCTATCGGGCTGGCCTGGAGGCGGTTTGCAATCGTTAGCCTCATGCATACATATGGCCGATCCAACTCACTCGTACCGCGCCAATCGCCTTCAAGAGGGATAGCGCGCATCGGAGCTAAAAATGTCGAATGAACTCAGCATGCACGCCACGACCATCGTCAGTGTGCGCAAGGGCAACAAGGTGGTGATCGCCGGCGACGGCCAAGTCAGCCTTGGCCAGACGATCATGAAGGGCAACGCCCGCAAGGTGCGCCGCATCGGCAAGGACGGCAGCGTCATTGCCGGCTTCGCCGGCGCCACCGCCGATGCCTTCACCCTGTTGGAGCGGCTTGAAGCCAAGCTCGAGCAATATCCGGACCAGCTGACCCGCGCCTGCGTCGAGCTCGCCAAGGACTGGCGCACCGACCGCTATCTGCGCCGGCTGGAAGCCATGATGCTGGTCGCCGACAAGTCCGTCTCGCTGGCGCTGACCGGCAATGGCGACGTGCTCGAGCCTGAGCATGGCGTCATGGCCATCGGCTCCGGCGGCAATTACGCGCTGGCCGCGGCCCGGGCGCTGATCGACACCGACAAGGACGCCGAGGAGATCGCCCGCAAGGCGATGCAGATCGCGTCCGACATCTGCGTCTACACCAACAACAATTTTGTTGTCGAAACGCTCGACGCCGCCTGAGGTCCATGATCGGGGAGAAGATCATGGCCCAACAAGGAAATAGCTACGATTTTCGGCCGGTCACGGAAAAAGACCTGCCGATGATCGCGGGCTGGCTCGAGGAGCCGCATGTCGCTCGATGGTGGGACGACCCGGGCAAGGAAATCGCCGAGATCCGCGAGCATATCGATTCGGTTTCGGTGGAGCCGCTGATCGTCGAGCTCGACGGTCGGCCGATCGCCTACCTGCAGAGTTATGATCCGCATATGGAGGACGACCATCCCTATGCCGACCAGCCCTTCGGCACGCTGGGCATTGACCTCACGATCGGTCCGCCGGAGCTGGTCGGCGTCGGTCATGGCTCGGCCATCGTGCGCCAGTTCGTCGAGGAGCTGTTCGAGGAAGGCGCGCCGCGCGTCATCATCGATCCGCATCCCGACAATGGTCGCGCCATCCGCGCCTATGAGAAGGCCGGCTTCAGATCGATCGGCCGCAGGCATTCGCAATATGGGGACGTCGTGCTGATGGCGGTCGATGCGGCCGAGGACGACGAAAATCTGGGGGACTGACCGAATGACCGCGCCCGAGGACAAGACGCTTTCCGCCTATGAGGACAGCTGGCGCATGGGCCTGCTGCTCGTGCTTACCCTGATCATCTTCCAGGCGGGCGCCCTGTACGGCATGGGGCATCCGCCGATCTGCACCTGCGGCTACGTCAAGCTCTGGCACGGCGTGGTCAACAGTTCGGAGAATTCCCAGCACATCGCCGACTGGTACACCTTCTCGCACATCATCCACGGCTTCCTGTTCTATGCGCTGGCGACATTCCTGTTTCCGCGCTCGCCGGTGGGCTTAAGGCTCGCTTTCGCGGTCCTCATCGAGGGCGGCTGGGAGCTGCTGGAAAACAGCCCGTTCATCATCGAGCGCTACCGCGCCGGCACCATCTCGCTCAACTACTACGGCGATTCGATCATCAACTCGGTGTCCGACACGTTGTTCATGGCGCTGGGATTTGTGATGGCGCGAAAGCTACCTATATGGGTGATCGTGGCTCTGGCGCTCATCTTCGAGCTCGGCACGGGCTACATCATCCGGGACAATCTGACGCTCAACGTGATCATGCTGCTGCATCCGTTCGAGTCCATCAGGCAGTGGCAAAGTGGAATTTGAGTCTTATGAGCACCTTTTCTCCCCGTGAAATCGTTTCGGAACTTGACCGCTTCATCATCGGCCAGAAGGACGCCAAGCGCGCCGTCGCCATTGCCTTGCGCAACCGCTGGCGCCGCCAGCAGCTGGAGGGCCAGATGCGCGAAGAGGTGATGCCGAAGAACATCCTGATGATCGGCCCGACCGGCGTAGGCAAGACCGAGATCTCGCGCCGTCTTGCCCGCCTCGCCGGCGCGCCCTTCGTCAAGGTCGAGGCGACAAAATTCACCGAGGTCGGCTATGTCGGCCGCGATGTCGAGCAGATCGTGCGCGACCTCGTCGAGGTCGCCATCGGCCTGACGCGCGAGAAGATGCGCGAGGACGTCACCGCCCGCGCCCAGATCAATGCCGAGGAACGCGTGCTGGAGGCCCTCGTCGGCAAGACGGCGAGCCCGGCGACCCGCGATTCCTTCCGCAAGAGGCTGCGCGACGGCGAGCTCGACGACAAGGAGATCGAGATCGAGGTCGCCGACACCGGCACCGGCGGCATGCCCGGCTTCGAGATTCCCGGCATGCCCGGGGCCAATGTCGGCGTGCTCAACATCAACGACATGTTGTCGAAGGCAATGGGCGGCCGCAGGACCAAGACCCGCAAGACCACGGTGCGCGATTCCTACGCGCTGCTGGTCAATGACGAGTCCGACAAGCTGCTCGACCAGGACGAAGTGGTGCGCAGGGCGCTGGAATCGGCCGAAAACGACGGCATCGTCTTCCTCGACGAGATCGACAAGATCGCGGCCCGGAGCGACATTTCGGGCGGCCCGTCGCGCGAAGGCGTGCAGCGCGACCTGCTGCCTTTGGTCGAAGGCACGACGGTGGCGACCAAATACGGGCCGATCAAGACCGATCACATCCTGTTCATCGCCTCCGGCGCCTTCCACGTTTCGAAGCCGTCCGACCTTTTGCCGGAGCTGCAGGGCCGTCTGCCGATCCGCGTCGAGCTGCGCGCGCTGGAAAAGTCGGACTTCGTCCGCATCCTCACCGAGACGGAGGCGAGCCTCATCAAGCAGTATATCGCGCTGATGAAGACCGAGGGCGTCGAGCTGACCTTTACCGACGACGCCATCGATTCGCTCGCCGGCATCGCGGTGGACCTCAACGCCAGCGTCGAGAACATCGGCGCGAGGCGCCTGCAGACGGTGATGGAGCGCGTGCTGGACGAAATCTCCTATGACGCGCCGGACCGCAACGGCACGGCGGTCACCATCGACGCCGCCTACGTCGAGAAGCATGTCGGCGACCTGTCGCGCAACACCGACCTGTCGCGGTTCATTCTGTAGGCTCCGTTGCCGGCGGCAGCTCTCCTTCCTCTCGCTCGTCGCGCGCATGGGATCGATATCTGCCGCATCCGGCGCGGGTCTTGATTGAATGCTGTCGCGCTGCTATCATTGTGCTCAATGAGAGCATGAAGAGCGCATGGCCGGAAATCTACACGTCCGCAATCTGGATGACGACTTGATTGCCAAGTTGAAGATGCGTGCCGCCCGGCATGGGCGCTCGGCTGAGGCCGAGCACCGTGAAATCCTTAGACAGGCGCTGGAAAAGGAGAGCGAGCCCTCGTTCGATGAGCTGGCCGCTCAGCTGCGGCTGCTCACTGCGCAGCGAAAGCAGACACCCTCCGAAGTGCTGCTGCGCGAAGGACGTGACGAACGGTGACGGAAACGCTCGTCGTCGACGCCAGCATCGCGGTCAAGTGGGTGGTCGAGGAGGAGGGTACGCCTCTGGCGCTTGGCTTGCGGCATGGTCGACGCTTCGCAGCGCCGGAACTGCTGATCGTTGAGTGCGCCAACATTCTCTGGAAAAAGGTCCAGCGCGGTGAAGTCAATCGCGAAGAGGCGAAGATGGCCGCAAGCTTGCTGGAACGTAGCGATATCGAATTGTTCGGCATGCGGGGATTGCTCGCCAAAGCGACCGAACTGGCGACGGATATCGGTCATCCGGCCTATGACTGCATGTATGTCTGCCTTGCGATGAGTCGAAACTGTCGCTTTGTGACCGCGGATGAGCGCCTGGTCCGAGTGCTCCACCAGAAGGCTCCCCGTGAAATCGCCAATCTCTGCGTGACCTTGGAGCAGCTCTCAGCCGATTCGAATTAATGCCGTCGATCATACCCGCCTGTTCTTGTCAGGCGGCAACGCAACGGCGCGCCTCATCTCTTGGTGACGGTCCTTTTACCTCAAACCTGCAGTGTGGCCAGATGGTACCATCTGGCCACCTTTCGATCCGGTTTGACCGCGCCTTCTCTCGACTCTGTCGTGCGCTTTTCCTAGTTTGCCGCGAATTCAAAGGCGGCGGCATGAAGAAATATATCCTGCTTTTTCTGGGCATCGCTTTGGCGGCGGCGGTGACAACCGCCGATGCGGCAACCATGGTGCCGCCCGGCAATCGCAACAGCGTTCAGCCTGATATTCCGGGCGCGTCCAGCCGGCGCACCCAGGCGACCAACACCACCTTCCAGGCCAAGTACCGCAAGGTCTACGCCCTCTTGCAGAACGACCCCGACCTGCGCGCCAAGATCAGGAAGGCGGCGGCGGCGTACGGCATCGATCCGATGCATATCGTCGGCGCCATCGTCGGCGAGCACACCTACAATGTCGACGCCTATGACCGGCTGCAGACCTATTATGTCAAGGCGATCTCCTATCTGTCGAGCAAGCTGACCTTTGCCTATGACGGCGAGGACGTCAGCGATTTCATCAAGCGGCCGGAATTCAAGAAATGCGCCGGCTTGAGCGACAGCTACGACCTTTGGGAGTGCCGCGAGCAGGTCTGGAATCATTCCTTCCGCGGCAAGAATGTCGGCGGCGAGGATTTCCCCAACGACCGCTTCGGCGCGACCTTCTTCCAGCCCTATTATGCCGGCCAGACCTTTGGCCTTGGCCAGCTCAACCCGCTGACGGCGCTGCAAATGAGCGATCTGGTGCACAAGGTCTCCGGCCTGCCCGAGCTCGACGTCAACGATCCCAACGCCGTCTACAAGACGATCATGGATCCGGACCTGACGCTGCCCTACGTCGCCGCGACCATCAAGAAGTCGATCGACGCCTACCGCACCATTGCCGGCTTCGACATCTCGAAAAATCCGGGCCTGACCGCCACGCTCTACAATGTCGGCAATCCCGAGCAGCGCGCTTATGCGCTGAAGGCCGAGAACGACAAGCGCCGCGCGGCCGGCGAGCCGGAAAAGCTGCCCGAGGAAAATTATTACGGCTGGCTGGTCAACGACAAGCTGGACGAGCTGAAGGCGCTTTTCTAATCACCCGCGCCGGGGCTCAATAGCCTTCCGAGGCGAGATACGCTTCGAATTTGCGCATTTCCTCCGGGTCCGCCTCGACGATGTGTCGCGGCTCCGGATAGGCGCCTGACTGGATGTCGTCGGCATATTCGCGGAAGGCGGCGATGCGCTCGTTCTGGAGCCGATCGAACTCTGCGGTGAAGTCGCGGTAGCGCTTGGCATGGCGCGGATAGCGGCCGCGATTGGAGCCGAGCACGTCTTCCGAGAACAGATATTGCGCGTCGCAGCCGGTGCCTGCGCCCATCGAGATCATGATCAGCGGCGTACGCCGCGAGATCGCCGCGGCGACGCCGGCCGGCACCACTTCGATCTCGGCGGCGAAGGCGCCAGCCGCTTCGAGGTCCTTGACCTGCTTCCACACGAAGGTAGCGCTTTCGGCGGTCTTGCCGACCGCCTTGAAGCCGCCCGTCCAGGTCGCGTGCGCCGGGATCAGGCCGACATGACCGCAGACCGGAATGTGCTCGTCGCGCAGGCGGCGGATCGTCTGCAGGCTGGCCGAGCAATACATGGCATCGGCGCTTGCCGCGCGCAGTTTCACCGCCATGCGCAGGATTTCGTTCGTGGTGGCGCCGAGCTTGATGCGTTCATCGCCGGGAATGGCAAAGCAGGTGGGCGCGGCGTCGCGAAAGCGCGGATCGAGCATCACATCATAGGGAACCGAGATGAGGTCGATGCCGGCGCGTTCGGCTGCCTCGGCCTCTTCCAGCGAGAAGACGCGCAGCTTGGAAAGCTGCCGCTTGCCCTTCAGCGATCGCAAATCGGCGACGGTCGGTCTGCTGCGTGCCATATCTCTTGATCCCTTAATGCCGGGTTGGAGGCGGACTACGCCGCCAACAGCGATTTCAGCTTGACCGCCTGCGAGCCCAGCGCTTCCGGCGACGGTGTCGCCCGCCTGGCGATCAGCATTTCGGCCAGGCGGATGTCGCGCGCCACCGCATTGCCGGGGCCGATGCCGCTGGCGGCGACCAGCCTGCCGTCCTCGGCCAGATGGAACAGGATGAAGGCGCCGTCGTCGAGGTCGCGCCGGACGATCGCGCGGCCCTCGTCCGAAAGCCCGGCGATCTGCAGCGTGAGGCCGTACTGATCCGACCAGAACCACGGCACGGCGGCATGCGCCTCATTGGCGCCCAGCATGTTCCTGGCGGCGAGCGCCCCCTGTTCCTGGGCGTTGCGCCAGGCCTCGAGGCGCACGCGCCGTCCGCCATAGACGGCGAGCGGGAACGAGCAGCAATCGCCGGCGGCGAAGATATCCGGATCGGCGGTGCGCAGCGTCGCATCGACGGCGATGCCGTTGTCGATGGCGAGCCCCGCCTCGGCGGCGAGCGCTGTCACCGGCACGGCGCCGATGCCGATCACAGCAAGATCGGCGACAACCTCCTGTCCATCGCCAAGCGTGATACGAACTTGCGAGCCATCGTCGGCAATCGCCGTGATGCCCTGGCCGGTACGGATCGAAACGCCCTCGGCCTCATGCGCCTTGTGGATGATCTCGGCGATCTCGGCCGGCACGCCGCGCATCAGGATGCGCGGCTGCGCCTCGATGACGGTGACGGCGGCACCGAGCTTGCGCGCCGAAGCCGCCAATTCGAGGCCGATGAACCCGCCGCCGATGATGGCGACGCGGTTTCCGGCGCTGAGATGGGCGCGGATGGCCAGCGCATCGTTGAAGGTTCTGAGATAAACGCAGCGTCCGTCCAGCCCCGGCATCGGCAGCTTGCGCGGCACCGAGCCGGTGGCGATGAGCAGCCTGTCATAGGTAAGCGAAGAACCGTCCGACAGCCGCACCTGGTGTGCGGCCCGGTCAATGGCCACGGCCCGGACGGAATGGATGTGCCGGATCGAGCGTTCGGCGAAGAGTTCGTCGGTGGCGATCGCCTTGATGACCGGGGCTTCGCCGGTCATGGCCTCCTTCGACAGCGGCGGCCGCTCATAAGGCAGATGCGGCTCGTCGCCGACCAGCACCACCGGCTCTTCATAACCGAGATCGCGCAGCGCAAGCGAGGCGCGGCCGCCGCATTCGCCGGCGCCGATGATCACCATTCCTCCCGTCATCGTCGTCACCCGACCTGAATGAGGACTTTTCCGGCGTCGACCCTGACCGGGTAGGTTTTCAAATTGACGCAGACCGGGGCGCCGCGGGCGTCGCCGGTCTTGTAGTTGAAGCGGCCATTGTGCTTCGGACATTCGATGATGTCGTCCATCACCAGCCCGTCGGCCAGATGCACCTTTTCATGCGTGCACAGGCCGTCGGTGGCGAAATACTCGTCGTCCGGGCTGCGGTAGATGGCGAAGGTGCGGCCGGCATGGTCGAACCGCATCACGTCCTCTTCATCGATATCCCCGGCCGCGCAGGCCTCGACCCAGTCGCTCATCTCGTCCTCCAAAAATTCATGGTCAGCTGGCTGGGCCGCTCACTCGGCCGCCGCCGCCACCGGATGGTCGTTGTGCAATTCTTCCCGGTAGGGCTTCGCCGTCGGCGGCAGCGCGCGCTTGAGGAAATAATCCTCGTTGCGCAGCTGGCGCAGGAAGGCCGGGATCATTTCGCGGTAGCCGGCCAGGATCGAGGGCGTCGGCGCCGGCAGATCGTGCTTGATCATCTCATGCAGCTTCGGCAGCGCATGATAGGGCACCATCGGGAACATGTGATGCTCCACATGGTAGTTCATGTTCCAGTAGATGAAGCGGCTGACCGGGTTCATGTAAACCGTGCGGCTGTTCAGCCGATGGTCGATGACATTGTCGGCGAGGCCGCCATGCTGCAGCAGGCCGGTCATGACGTGATGCCAGGCGCCATAGAGACGGGGCAGGCCGACAAGCATCAGCGGCAGCCACGAATGCAGATAGAGCCCCAATGCAATGGTCGCGATATAAATGGCCAGCCAGATACGGGCTACGCGGATCGCCTTCGGCTGCTCCTGCTCGGGAATAAAGGTCTTTTCCGCCGCGCTGATGACGCCGGCGGCGTTGCGCACCATGTCGGCCATCGCATGCCAGACATCGAGAATGCCGAAGAAGTTGAGCACGACGCGCAGCAGGTCCGGCGGCCGCATGACGGCGATCTCCGGGTCGCGGCCGACGATGATGGTGTCGGTGTGGTGGCGCGTATGGCTCCAGCGCCAGGTCACCGGATTGCGCATGATCATGAAGCAGGCGAGCTGGTAGACGGCATCGTTCATCCACTGCGTGCGGAAGGCGGTGCCGTGGCCGCATTCGTGCCAGCGGGAATCGGTCGAGGAGCCGTAGAGCGTGCCATAGACGAACAGGAACGGCACGCACCACCAACTGCCCCAGAACCAGATGCCGCCCGCGGCGCTGACGGCGAATGCGGCCAGCCAGATGATGGTGTCGCGGATCGCCGGCTGGTCGGAACGCTGCATCAGCTCCTTCATCTGCTTGCGCGGGATGTCGGTATGATACCACTCGGCCGCCGAAAGCCCGTTCTCGACCGCGAGCCTGGCGTCTCGCCCGGTCAGGCTGTAGTCGCGCGCCGACGCTGCCGAAGACGTGATTGCGGTCATTGGGTTCCTCCATCAGCGCCTCGCTGGCAGCTCCACCGCGTGGGGCTCGCGCATCGCCGACTTTCAGCTTCACCATAGCCGCAAGGGCTGATAGTCTCAACGTCACAAAGATAGTTTCTATCATTTCCTATCAGGATGGGTTATCCTGAGTCGGGTTGGGCGATGGAGCGTCACTCATGGCAAAGCGGCCGACAATCACCGATCTGGCGCGCGTCTCGGGCGTCAGCGTCGCCACCGTCGACCGGGTGCTGAACAGCCGCCTGCCGGTGCGCGAGGAAACCGCGCGCCGCGTCTACGACGCCGCGACCGAGATCGGCTACCACGCTGCCGGGCTGATCAAGCAGCGCATGCGCCAGGAATTGCCGGAATATCGGCTCGGCTTCCTGCTGCTCAGGGGAAATGATGTCTTCTATGGCGATTTCGCCAGGGAGCTCGAATTGGCGGTCGCCCAGTCGCAGCGCTTCCGCGGCGTTGCAACCGTCGAGTTCGCCGCTTCCCTGGCGCCGGACGAGATCGCCGCCCAGATGCGCAAGCTGGCGGCGAAATCGAGGGCCATCGCCGTTGTCGGCCCGGACCATCCCAACCTGACGGCGGTCGTGGAGACGCTGAAGGCGAGGGGGCAGCCGGTCTTCTCGCTGCTGTCCGACTTTGCCGCCGGCATCCGCGAGGGTTATGTCGGGCTCGACAACCGCAAGGTGGGGCGCAGCGCTGCCTGGATGATCGCCAAGACCGCCAGGAAGCCCGGCAAGGTGGCGCTGTTCGTCGGCAGCCATCGCTTCCACGGCCATGAGCTGCGCGAGATCGGCTTCCGCTCTTTCTTCCGCGAGCATGCGCCGGATTTCACCGTGATGGAGACGCTGGTCAACCTCGAGGCCAATGACGTGACGCATGACGCCATGCTCGATCTCCTGGCGCGCCATCCCGATCTTGCCGGCTGCTATGTCGCCGGCGGCGGCATGGAAGGCGCGGTCTCGGCGCTGAGGATTGCGAACCCGGTCGAAATGCCGGTCGTCATCTGCAACGAGATCAACGCCGTCTCGCGCGCCGCACTTGCCGACAACATCCTCACCATGGTGATCTCGACGCCGCTTGCCGCGCTCTGCCGGGAATTACTCGGGCTGATGGCGCATGCCATCGAAAGCGGCGCCGCCAACGCGCCGGGACAGACCTTCCTGCCCTTCGACATCTATCTGCCGGAAAACATCTAGGCACCGAGCGTGCGTAAACCCGTGTGATGTAATCCATCAGGCTGATGGATTCTTTCATCACGGTTGATCCTCGTTCCGGCGTAAATTTCGACGGTCTTGGCCTTCGTGACGTCGATAGTGATCGAAAAACCGGCTGCCCCGGTCGGAATCGCCCTTGACGTTTCCAAAACGAAATGGAATAAATATTTCACTAACTAGGCTTTTTGGTTCTTTCGTTCCGGAATGTCTGTTCGAACGGGAGGACGAGGCGTTCCATCGACTGGCAACGCCGCATGGCCGCAGGGAGAGATTCTCCGGGCAAACCGGGGATTCCGGTTCAATAGGTGCAGCCGGACACCAAGTGGAGGAGAGTTAAAATGAAGAAACTGCTTTTGGGCGTCGCGCTTTCGGCGCTGATGTGTTCATCCGCCTTCGCCGCCAAAATCGGTGTGTCGATGGCGCGCTTCGACGACAACTTCCTGACCGTGCTGCGCAACGGCATGATCGCCCAGGCCAAGGGCATGAGCGGTGTCGAGCTGCAGGTCGAGGACGCGCAGAACGACGTGGCCAAGCAGCTCGACCAGATCAAGAACTTCGCCGCTTCGGGCGTGGATGCCATCATCGTCAACCCGGTCGACACCTCGGCCACGCAGGCGATGTCGGACGCGGCCGCCGCGGCCAAGATTCCGCTGGTCTACGTCAACCGCGAGCCGGTCAACGTCAACTCGCTGCCTGACAACCAGGCCTTCGTCGCTTCGAACGAAGCCGATTCCGGCACGCTCGAGACCAAGGAGGTCTGCCGTCTGTTCAAGGAAGCCGGCAAGAAGGAAGCCAATGTCTATGTGATCATGGGCGAACTGTCGAACCAGGCCGCGGTGCAGCGCACCAAGGACATCGACGAAGTCATCGCCACGCCGGACTGCAACTTCATCAAGATCATCGACAAGCAGACCTCGAACTGGCAGCGCGACCAGGCGCAGAACCTGATGACCAACTGGCTGTCGACCAGCAAGCCGTTCGACGGCGTCATCGCCAACAACGACGAAAGCGCCATCGGCGCCATCCAGGCGATGAAGGCCGCCAACATCGACATGAAGTCGGTTGTCGTCGGTGGCGTCGACGCCACCCAGGATGCGCTGGCCGCCATGCAGGCCGGCGATCTCGACGCAACCGTCTTCCAGGACGCTGCCGGCCAGGGCGCCGGTGCGCTCGACGCCGCGCTGAAGCTCGCCAAGGGCGAGAAGGTGGATCATAAGGTCTACATCCCCTTCCAGCTCGTGACGCCGGCCAACATCGACAAGTTCTTGAAGAAGAACTGAGGTCGCGCCGACGCAATTCCAGGAAACCGTGCAGCGGTTTTCCTGGATGGAGTTGGGTGTAGACAAATCGCGGAGTGGTGCCGCGACGCATCGGACTGGCTGAAATCGGCTGCTTGCGAAGCGGCGCCGCCCTGTTCCTCTCCCGCCTGACCGGGCGGGAGAACGGGCGCGGTCACTCGGAGGAGAAGAACGTGGCACAGACATCGCATGGCGTTGGTGGGCTCACCTATGATGCCAAGAAGCGCCCTTGGCCCGCCGAATTCAACGTTCTCCTGGCGCTCGTGATCCTGGTTGGCCTGTTCGAGTTGATTGGCAGGATCTTCCTCGGCGACAGTTTCCTGTTCAACACGCGTCCGAACGTCGACGCGATCTTCAACGAGCAGCGCTTGCAGATCATCATCCTGCAGGTGTCGATCGTCGGCATCATCGCCATCGGCGTCACCCAGGTCATCATCTGCGGCGGTATCGACCTGTCCTCCGGCTCTGTCGTCGGCGCTACCGCCATGATCGCCATGAGTTTCGCGCAGGTGGCGACGGTCAACGGCAACCCCAACCCCAAGGCCATGTTCCTTGCCTATGGCTGGACCGACCTCCCGGTCATCGTGCCTTTGTTTGTCGCCGTGGCCTGCGGCTTGATCGCCGGCTTGGTCAACGGACTGCTGATCGCCTACACGCGCATCCCGCCCTTCATCGCCACCCTCGGCATGATGGTCACCGCCCGCGGCATCGCCAAATGGTGGTCGAAGGGTGAGCCGATCTCGTTTCCGACCGAAGGTTTCGCGGCCATCGGCAAGGGCCTGATGCCTGTCATCATCTTCATTTCGCTGGCGATCCTGTTCCAGCTGATCCTGACCTACACGAAATACGGCAAGCACTGCTACGCCATCGGCTCCAACGAAGATGCCGCGCGCATGTCCGGCATCAAGATCGCCAACCACAAGGTCCTGGTCTACGTCATCGCCGGCATTCTGGCCTCGCTCGCCGCCGTCGTGCTCTGCTCCAAGAACCTCACGGCTCAGTCCGGCATGGGCGTGATGTATGAGCTCGACGCCATCGCCATGGCGGTCATCGGCGGCGTTTCGCTGTCGGGCGGCCGCGGTTCGATCATCGGCACCGTGATCGGTTCGCTGATCTTCGGCGTCATCATTTCCGGCTTCACCTTCCTGCGCCTCGACGCCTACTATCAGGAGATGGTCAAGGGCGTGATCATCGTCGGCGCGGTCGTTCTCGATCAATGGCGCCAGCGCCGCCGTGCGATAGGAGCTTGAACATGTCCGACATCGTTCTGAAGACCGAAAACCTTACCAAGCACTATGGCGGCGTGCACGCGCTGCAGGAGGCGAATTTCGAGCTGCGCAAGGGCGAGCATGTCGCCATCATGGGCGACAACGGCGCCGGCAAGTCGACCTTCGTGCGCCAGATCACCGGCGTCGAGCAGCGCACCGACGGCAAGATCTGGTTCGACGGCAAGGAGGTGAATTTCTCCGGCCCGATCGAAGCCCGCGAGGCTGGCATCGAGACCGTGTTCCAGAACCTCGCTCTGGCCGACGATCTCGACGTGCCGTCGAACCTCTTCCTCGGCCGCGAGAAGGTGCTGTTCAATCTCGGCCCGTTCTCCATCCTCGACCGCAAGGCGATGCGCAAGGCGACCGAGGCAGCGCTTGTCCGCACTGCGGTCAAGATCCCGAACCTCTCCAGCACCATCCGCCACATGTCGGGCGGCCAGCGTCAGTGCGTGGCGATCGCCAGGACCGCGACCTTCGCCTCCAAGCTGATCATCATGGACGAGCCGACGGCGGCACTCGGCGTGCAAGAAACCGCGCAGGTCGAAAACATCATCCGCACGCTGAAGGAGAACGGCGAGCCGCTGATCCTGGTCAGCCACAACATGCGCCAGGTGTTCGACCTGGTCGACCGCATCGTCGTCTTCCGCCGCGGCAAGATCGTCGCCAATCTGCGCAAGCAGGACACCGACGGCAACGACATCGTCGCCTACATCACCGGCGCCAAGACCGGTCAGGCGGAACTGCAGGCCGCCTGACGGGCGCCACGACGGGATCAACCAATCGTCCGCGCCGGCCGGCGCGGACATGCCTGTAAAAACCATCCTCGAAGGACATTCCATGACACTGCGTTTCGCTCTTCTCGGCGCCGGCCGCATCGGCAAGGTGCATGCTCGCGCCGTTGCCTCCAACCCGCAGGCTAAGCTGGTGGCCGTGGCCGATGCCTTCGAGAAAGCGGCGACGGAATTGGCCTCCGCCTACGGCGCCGAAGTGCGCACGATCGATTTCATCGAGAAGTCCGGGGACATCGACGCCGTCATCATCTGCACGCCGACCGACACCCATGCCGATCTGATCGAGCGCTTCGCCAAGGCCGGCAAGGCGATCTTCTGCGAGAAGCCGATCGATCTTAGCGTCAAGCGTGTCGAAAAATGCCTGGCCACGGTCGAGAAGACCAAGGCCACGCTGATGGTCGGCTTCAACCGCCGCTTCGACCCGCATTTCGCCGCCGTGCGCAAGGCGATAGACGACGGCGCCATCGGCACCGTCGAGATGGTCACCATCACGTCGCGCGATCCCGGCGCCCCGCCGCTCGAATATATCGCCCGCTCCGGCGGCATTTTTCGCGATATGACCATCCATGATTTCGACATGGCGCGCTTCCTGCTGGGTGAAGAACCCGTCGCCGTCAGCGCCCACGCTTCTGTGCTGGTCGACAAGAAGATCGGCGAAGCCGGCGACTTCGATTCGGTCAGCGTCATCCTCGAGACCGCGTCCGGCAAGCAGGCCGTCATCTCCAACTCGCGCCGTGCCACCTATGGCTATGATCAGCGCATCGAGGTGCATGGTTCGAAAGGCATGGTCGCGGCCGAGAACCAGCGGCCGGTATCGATCGAGCTTGCCAACGACAAGGGCTACACCCGCCCGCCGCTGCACGACTTCTTCATGACCCGCTACATCGACGCCTACGCCAACGAGATCGCGGCCTTCATCGCCGCCAAGGCGGCCGGCAAGAAGGCCTTGCCGAGCGGCACGGACGGGCTGATCGCGCTCAAGCTGGCCGACGCGGCGCTGAAGTCGGCGACGACGGGCAAGACCATACGCGTCGACTAGCTGCATCGATATTCAGGTGAGGGCAAGCCTGACCTGACTCTCAACACACCTGGACCATTGGAACGTAACCAAGGAGCAAAGCGATGAGCGGTTTGGCCGGTCGCAATTCACAAACGCGCGCCATCGTCACCGGCGGCGCGCAAGGCATCGGCTTCGCCGTTGCGGAAGCACTTGCCGACGAGGGCTGCCGCGCGCTGGCGCTGATCGGCCGCTCGCAGGAGAAGGGCGACAAGGCGGTCGTGGCCCTGAAGAAGAGCGGCGTCGACGCGATCTTCATCAGCGCCGATGTCGCCAAGGTCGCCGACTGCAAGCGCGCCATGGCAACGGCGCTTGCGCATTTCGGCACGCTGAACGCGCTGGTCAACGCCGCCGCCACCTCGGCGCGCGGCTCACTGATCGAAACGACGGAAGAGGTCTTCGACCAGATCTTCGACACCAATGTGCGCGGCCCGTTCTTCCTGATGCAGGGCCTCGTCGCGCATCTCCTGGAGCGCAAGGCGCCGGGCTCGATCGTCAACGTGCTGTCGATGTCGGCGCATGCCGGCCAATCCTTCCTGACGCCCTATTCGACCAGCAAGGGCGCGCTGATGACGCTTACCAAGAATGTCGCCAGCGCCTACCGGAAGAACCGCATCCGCTGCAACGCCGTGCTGCCGGGATGGATGGACACCGAGGGCGAGGACATCGTGCAGAAGAAATGGCACGACGCGCCCGACGACTGGCTGGCAAAGGCCGAGGCCTCGCAGCCGATGGGCCAATTGGTCAAGCCGGCCCAGCTTGCCCGGCTGATCACCTATATGATCAGCCCGCAGGCTGGTGTCATGACCGGCTCGCTGGTTGACTATGATCAGAACATCGCTGGGGTGATCGGCGAGTAGGGGCAGCCGGGTAGTCTCACGCCGGTGCGGATCGGCGGCCAAAGTGCGCGGGTTCCGAAAACCCGCGCGCTTTTGCTGTTGCCGCGACATCGCCATTACCATATAGTCAAGATGGTCAGAATAGTCATGAGATTGCTATGCGACCCGAGCCCAAGGACGATAAGAATTGGACGGTGGCCGGGGCAAAAGCCCGGCTGTCGGAGGTGATTGAGCGGGCGCAGTCTTCGCCTCAGACGATCACCAGAAACGGCAAGCCAAGTGTGGTTGTCGTCTCGGCCGAGGAATGGCAGCGAAAGACCGCGCGCAAGGGTACGCTTGCGGAATTCCTGCTGGACTCGCCGCTGCGCGGCTCCGATCTGGACCTTGAGCGTCAACGCGACGAACCGCGTGATCTGCCGCTGTGAGGCTGCTGCTCGATACGAATGTCCTGTCCGAGGTGACAAGACCGGCGCCGGACGCACGCGTTCTAAATTGGCTGGATGGACTCGATGAGGACCGCTCCTTCATCAGTGTCGTGTCGATCGCCGAGAT
Source organism: Mesorhizobium sp. GbtcB19 (assembly GCF_019091085.1). Lineage (GTDB taxonomy): Bacteria > Pseudomonadota > Alphaproteobacteria > Rhizobiales > Rhizobiaceae > Mesorhizobium. Next base: position 141,597 of record NZ_JAGXJY010000012.1, read on the forward strand.
CCGGCGCGGCGTTGCTCTCATGGACGAGGGCCGCAAACGAGACGCGCTGGCTGAATGGCTTGCCCACGATCTGCCGCAGCGCTTCGAGCAGAGGGTTTTGCCGGTGGACGAAGCCGTTGCCTTAGCTTGGGGCGACCTAATGGGCCTTGCCAAGCGCCGCGGACGCGGTCTGTCCTCGATGGATGGGATGATCGCAGCCACCGCGATTGCGCAACAACTTACCTTGGCAACGCGCAACACGAGGGATTTCGAAGGCTTTGGAATCGAACTCTTCGATCCCTGGACTGCATGACCACCGCGCTGCCATAGTCACAAGTGGACGTCTCAATGCATCCATATTGGATCACGATAAGCGGTCATCTTGGCGTTGGCGTCACTGCGCGGTCGGAAGGCGACGCGCTGCAACTGTTCGCGCTTGCCTTCCCATCCAAAAAAGCAGTCAGCATCGAGATCATCAAGAATATGAACGATCTCGATCAGAATCACGTGATACCCAATTTGGGTGGGGCCAACTGGCTTCGGCGCGGTATCTGGTTTCCCCAGGGCCAAGATCACATCGCTGACTGGGACAATGCGTAGCGTCATCAGACACGTGACAACCGCCTTCGCATCGACTATATGAGCCGCATGATCAACCTGTCCGCCACCTATTGGTACTTTAGCAGCTCGCTGGCGGCGGGAGGATTGCGCTCGATCTGAAGATTGCAGATCAAAAATCCGACAAGCCGCCAGACCTGGCGGCTTTTTTGTTTCAGCCGGCAGGTCTCCTAACCAGGAGCAGAAAGCCGTGTTGACCACCACCGACGACCTTCGGGTCACCGAAATCAGAGCCTTGAGCACGCCCGACGAGGTGATGCGCGAGATACCGCGCTCACTCACCGCGACGCGTACCGTTGCCGCTTCGCGCAACGCCATCCACTCGATCTTGACCGGCGTCGACGACCGATTGGTCGTCATTGTCGGCCCTTGTTCCATCCACGATCCGGTCGCGGCCGTTGACTATGCCAGCCGTCTGGCGGCGCTGCGCGAAGCCCTGGCCGACCGGCTCGAGATCGTTATGCGCGTCTATTTTGAGAAGCCGCGCACCACGGTCGGCTGGAAGGGGTTGATCAACGATCCCGACCTCGACGGCAGCTTCAACATCGAGAAGGGCTTGCGCATGGCGCGCAACGTGCTCGCGGCCGTCAACAATCTCGGTCTGCCGGCGGCGACCGAGTTCCTCGACATGACCATTCCGCAATACATCGCCGACCTCGTCGCCTGGGGCGCCATCGGCGCGCGCACCACCGAAAGCCAGATCCATCGCGAACTGGCGTCGGGCCTGTCCTGCCCGGTCGGCTTCAAGAACGGCACCGACGGTAACCTCAGGATCGCCGCCGAAGCGGTGAAGTCGGCCGCGCAACCGCATCATTTCATGGCGGTGACCAAGGGCGGCCGGAGCGCGATCGCCGCGACCACCGGCAATGAGGACTGCCATGTCATCCTGCGCGGTGGCGTTCAGCCCAACTACGACGTGGCAAGCGTCGACGCTGCGTCTATCGAGCTTGGCCGTATCGGCATCGCACCGCGGCTGATGATCGATGTCAGCCACGCCAACAGCGCCAAGAAGCCGGAGAACCAGCCCAAGGTCGCGGCCGATGTGGCGGGTCAGGTCGCGGCGGGCGACGAGCGCATCATCGGCGTCATGATCGAGAGCAATCTCGTCGCCGGCCGGCAGGACGTGGTGCCCGGCAAGCCACTCACCTACGGCCAGAGCATCACCGACGGCTGCATCGACTGGGCGACCACCGAGACGGTGCTGCACGGCCTCGCCGGCGCCGTCGAATGGCGCCGGTCCGTGAAGCGCGAAATGCTCGCCAGCCGTCAGGGCGCGGCTTGAGCCCTCTTCCTTCTCCCCTTGCGGGAGAAGGTGGCTCGGCGCGCAGCGCCGAGACGGATGAGGGGCGTGAAGAAACGCGGCGTGGGTTCTTTGAGGCTCACGCCGCCCTCAACCCTTCCCAGGCGGTGAAAATCGAAACGGCGAACAGCAGCAGCCCGGCGGCGCGTCCAGCGATGATGGTCGCTTGCGGATTGTCGACCAGCAGCCCTCGGCTGCGGCCGGCTGTGACGGCGAGCCCGCCATAGATCGCCGCCTGCGTGGCGAGGGTCAGCAATCCCATGATGGTCGCCTGCATCCAGATCGGACCGTAGGCCGGCTTCAGGAACTGCGGATAGACGGCGATGATGAAGAGATAGGCCTTCGGGTTGATCAGGCAGGTGAGCATGCCTTGCCGAAACGCCTTCCAGGCCGAGCGGCTGCCTGAGGGTCCGTCACCGCCAACGGTGATGGAGCTGCGCATCAGCGAGATACCGATATAGGCCATGTAGGCGGCGCCGGCGACCAGCAGCGGCGTGAACAGCATCGGCACGAAATGCATGAGCAGGCCGACGCCGATCGCGCCGTTCAGCGTGTGCACCGCGCCGCCCAGCATGATGCCGGCGGTCGCCGCGAGACCTCGATTGCTGCCGCCGGTCAGCGCATTGGCCAGCACGAACAGCATATCCATGCCCGGAACGGCGATGATGCCGAACAGAAGCACGAAGAAGAGCCAGAGGTTTTCGCCATAGCTCATGTCAGTTGCCTGTTGCCTCACTCGCCGCACCCAAAAGGAATCTGTTGATTTTCAAGCGCGTAGGCGGCCCTATAGGTCACCCCAACTGACGGGGATGTGTCAGTTGCGTTTCTGCCGGGTGTGAAAAATGCGCAAGGCCTCGCGCCTGTTCGAGATCATCCAGATCCTGCGGCTGGCCAGGGGGCCGGTGACGGCTGCGACCATCGCCGAGCGGCTGGAAGTGACGGTGCGCTCGGTCTATCGCGACATCGCTGCCCTGCAGGCGATGCGCGTGCCGATCGAGGGCGGGCGCGGCATCGGCTATATATTGCGCCCCGGCTTCGACCTGCCGCCGCTGATGTTTTCCATCGAGGAGATGGAGGCGATCGTCTTGTCGCTGGCCTTGCTCGAACGCACCGGCGACGACGAGCTGAAGCAGGCGGCAAAACGCGTCGGCGCCAAGATCGCCGGCGCGGTACCGCCGCCCTTGCGGCAGACGCTGGACGCCAATGCGCTGCATGCCTGGGGGTTTGCCGCGCCTTCCGCCTCCGCCGTTGATCTCGCGCTGGTCCGTCGAACCATCCGCGATGAGGAGAAGCTCAGCCTGTCCTATCGCGACGAGGCGGGGCGGATGACTGAACGCATCGTCCGTCCGGTCGCGCTGATCTATTATGCCGAGACCGCCAACATCGTCGCCTGGTGCGAACTGCGCCAGGCCATCCGCAATTTCCGCAGCGACCGCATCGAGGACTGCCGGCCGGCCGGCCTGTGGTTCAAGGGCGAAGGCGACCGGCTGCGGCAGGTCTGGGTCGACGGCTGGGAGATCAATGCCGGATCCGCGGCAGGCAACTGAGGCGCCGCCCGAATCTCAGGGCACGATGCCGCGGCAGGCCCAGGCGACATTGGCGAAGGATCGCGGGCCATCGGGCCGGCCGGCCTGATAGGCATCGCGAACGGCGGCCTCGACGCGCTCCCGCTCGGCCGCGTTCAGAGTCATGTATCTGCCGAGCGGGCCTTCGCCGGCGCCGATCGGCGCCCAGAAGTCGTCGAAGTTCTGGTAATCCATGCGGATCATCAGCTCGGTTTCGGTGACGTCGGTGAGACCCTGTTCGACAAAGGTCCGCTTCATCTCGCCCGGCTGCATCATCGGCTGGAAGCAATAGCGGCTGCGCATCTGGCGCCCGCTTTCGCTGAGCGCCGCCACCGTGTCGATCATCATGCGCATGCCTGTCATGCCGCCATAATGATCCCAGACCACGGCCGCCACCACGCCGCCCGGCCGCGTCACGCGGCGCATCTCGGCCACCGCCTTGCCGGCTTCCGGAACGAAGTGCAGCACCAGCAGCGCCAGGGCACGGTCGAACGCGGCGTCCGCGAATGGCAGCGCCGTGGCGTCGGCCTGGCTGATGGTGATGCGCGGATCGGTGTTGCGTTGCCTGGCCGCCTCGACGAAGACGGCTGAGAAATCGATGGCCTGGATTTCGGCGATATCGGCGGATTTTGCCAGCTCGAAGGTCAGGCTGCCGGTGCCGCAGCCAACGTCCAGGACCTTTTCGTCGGCGCCATATCCGGCAAAATCGATGAACAGCGGCGCGAGCTTTCGGCTCCAGCGCCCCATCAGCTGCTCATAGCCGGACGCCGCGTGAACGGTGAAGCTTGATGTCATCGAACCCTCCCCTTCGCTGGAGCTCAGGCTAACCCGTGGCGGGTTCGATGCCAAGCGAGGGACGAGGGTCCGGGTCTTAGACCATCACCTCGCGCAGCCAGTCGGTGATCGCCTCGAAATCGATCGGCTTGGTCGTGTCGACGTCGAACAGCGGGCCGCGCCGGAGCGGCTCGGCGCGCTTGGCCAGTTCCACCAGCTCGGGGATGTAGGCGGCGCCCGGGTGTCCCGGCAGGCGCTGGTCGAGGCGGGCGCGGTAGCGTTCGGCCAGCGCCTCGCCCGGCGCATGGCACCAGATCTCGGCGGTCTGGCCGACGCCGGCGCGGGCGAGATGCTCCTCCAGCAGCTCGCGCCGCTGGAAGCCGAACCAGGCATCGACGACGAAAGTGGCGCCTGCGGGCGCTTCGCCGACCACCGACCAGATGGCGGCATAGCTGGCGCGGCCGAGCGTGCGGTTGAATTCGCGGTCCGCGCCGCCCAGCGCTTCGAGGAACGGGTTCTTGATGGTGTCGAGCGCGAGCAGGGGCCATCCCATGCGTTCGGAAATGCCGCGCGCGACCGTGCTCTTGCCGGAGGCCGGAATGCCGTTGACCAGCACCGCGCGCCGGCCGGTGGCCGGCCGGGTCGAAGCCTTGGGAAGCACAGCCGCGAGCGCCTGCAGGCCAGCGCCGATGACGCCGGCATCGTCGCCGAGCTGCGCCGGCTGGACCGTCGCCTGATACCAGGGCGCCAGCGCCGGAAGATCGGCAAGCGCTCTATGCGCGGCCTCGCCAAGGCCGCCGCCGAGCAGCACAAGCTCCGGGTTGAACATGGCGACCGCCGTGTCGATCGCGGCACGCAGCGGCCGCGCCCAGGCGTCCAGTATGCCGCGCGCCGTCGCGTCGCCGGCTGCGGCGCGGGCAAAGAGCTGGTCGACCGAGACGTCCGGACCAAGACCGGCGCGCGCGATGTGACGGCCGAGCGCGGTGCCCGAGCTCACGGTTTCGACGCAGCCGCGCCGGCCACATTTGCAGACTTCGCCGTCGAGCTCGACACCGATATGGCCGAGCTGACCCGCCGTCGCGCTGCCGCGTACGATACGCCGCCCTTCCGCCACCGCGCCGCCGATGCCGGTGCCGATGGTGAACATGACGACATTGCCATGGCCGGAGGCAGTGCCCAGCGCCATTTCGGCGACCAGCGCCATGTTGCAGTCATTGTCGATGACGACAGGCTTGCCGGCCATGCTTTCCAGCCGATGCGCCAGGGCAACCGAAGCAAGATCGACATAGCCGCCCGAAAGCACCGCACGATTTTCGGCATCGACACGCCCGGGAACGCCAACGCCGATGGCCGCGACCTGCGGTCCGTCCAGCCGGCGCACCATATCGGCGATGCGGCCGAGCACCAGTTCCGGATCGGGCGCGCTCTTCTCGGAGACGCGCCTGACAATTTCACCTGAGGCGGAGATCAATGCGGCACGCAGGTTGGTGCCGCCGATATCGATCCCTATGGCCATCGATTTGTGTGGCATGACGTCCCGTACTGTCTGGCGCCGACCTGTGATTCAGGTCAGGCCGAGCCGAAAACGGCGGTTTTCGAGAACCGGAGCGGAGCGTACTCAAAGTACGTGAGCACCGGAAGCGCAGGAAACCGGCGTTTGCAGGCCGGCCTCACCTGAATCACCTCAGGCAGCTTTGCGGCGGTAGTTGCCGATCACCGCCTGAATTTCCCGCAAACGGGAAACTGCGATGGTCTTGAGCTTCTCGCGCTGGACGTCGCGGTCGAGCGAGATGCAGTCCTTCCACAGCGAGCGGCCGGCGATCACGCCCGAGGCGCCGTTCTTCATGGCGATCTCGACCTGGCCGAGGAAGGTCGCATGGTTGACGCCTGCGGACAGCACCGCCCACGGCACGTCGCCGGCGATCCTGGTGATGTTGGCGCAGGCTTCGGGCGTTCCGGGATAAGGCAACTTCAGCACCTTGGCGCCGCAGTCCAGCGAAATTCGGGTACCTTCCTCGACCAGCGAAGGGATCCTGGCGGCATAATCCTCGGCGCTTTCGCCTTCGAGCTGATAGGTCAGGAATTCGACGACGAGCAGAAGATCCTCCTTGGCGAAGTCGGCGATGCATTGCCTGAGGATCGCGATGTTGTGCCCGTTCGCTTCGGCACGGTCGGCCCTCAGATACACCATGATCTTGCCACCGGTGCCGCCCAGCTCGCGCACGCGGCGCGCGTCGATGCCGGGCACCAGGCGCGACAGCCGATAGCCTTCCGGCGAGGTGTCATAGCCCGAGGCATCGAGGCCGATGAGCAGTGCCGTGTCGCGGTTGAGCACGCCTTCGTCGACGACACGCGGCACCGCGCAGAGCGGGTCGAGCAGCACGCAGGACGCCTCGCTGGCGAGATATCGGGTGATGTCGGATTTGGTGTCGCCGAGCATGTCGTTGGTGATTGCCGCCTGCTCGGCCGGGTCCGACGCGAGCAGCGTGCGCATGCCGCCGCGCTGGTCGCAGGCGATGGCCATCATGGCCCCGTCCTTGCCGCAAATCTGCTGGTAGCCGCGCAGTTCCGCGGTGGTCATCTTGGTCATGGTCATCTGTCCGATCTCGGCGCATCCTACGCATCGGGACGCGCTGTCCTTGGAGGTGCCTTTTGCCTGTCCCGGGGCCGCAAGCTTCACTGTTCCGGCGCGCCTGCCGCGACGGGCGAAACAGCGTGCCGAAGGAGCGGCCCCAAGTTGCGGGTTTGCCGAATTTGGGCGATAACTCCCATCGGTCGACAGGCCTGTAACACATTGCTGAAAGGAATTGCAAGCTGTCTGTGCCTCCCATACAGGACGCGACCGCATCGCGCACGATGCTGCACATGGTCGCCAAGCTGCATTATGAAGCGGAGATGTCGCAGGTCGATATCGCGCGCCGGCTTGGCGTTTCCACCGCCACCATTTCGCGGCTTCTGCAGCGGGCGCGAGCCGAGGGCATCGTGCGCATCGAGGTGCTCGACATCGTCACGCCCGAGGCGGTCACAACGCAATTGGTCGAGGGGCTCGGGCTGCGCGATGCCGCCATCGTCGAGACCCCGGCGGCGGGCGCGCTGACGGCGCTCGCGGCGCCGCTGGGCGGCTTGCTCAAGCAGGCGGAACTTTCGGCCGGCTCGGTGGTGGCCATCGGCTGGGGCCGCGCCATCCGCGAGGTGATCCGCGCCGGCCTGCCGCGCATTCCCGGCGTGCTGACGGTCGCCGCCACCGGCGGCATGCAGCAACAGGCGCCACATTTCCAGATCAACGAGTTCGTGCGGCTGGCGGCCGAGGAGTTCGGCGGAACGCCGCATTTCATCCACGCGCCCTATCTGCCGTCCAGCGAATTGCGCGAGGTCTTTCTTGCCGATGCGGCCATACACGACGCCGTGGCGCTCTGGGACCGGACCGACATCGCTATCGTCGGCGTCGGTCTGCCGCATGCCATCAATGCGCCGGAGGCAAGTGCCGCCACGCTGAGCGAGCAGGCCCTGGTGCAGGCCGCCGGCGACGTGCTCCGGCATTATTTCGATGCCGACGGCGCCCTCATCTCCTGGGAAGGCGAGAGCCGGATGATCGCCATGTCGCCCGATCAGCTCCGCGCCGTTCCGCTGGTGATCGGCGTCGCCTCCGGGCCCGAGAAGGCCAAGGCCATCATCGGCGCGGCCCGCGCCAGGCTGATCAGCGCGCTGGTCACGGACACCAAGACGGCGCAGGCCATCCTGGAGCGGCTCAACCAGGGCAACTGAGCATCCCATTTCTTGATTGGGTTCCAGACGGAACTCGTTCCGCACATTTCCAGAACCTGCCATCGAGGTGCTGCCGCCCCGAACAGGCGCAGTCGCCGCGGAAATCTCCCATTGTGCCGGCGACGGCTTGGCGCGATAGTCGCTCGCGCGGGGCTCAGCGGAGCAGACGATGCTTGTCCGGTCGGGAAGTAGCGGCGGTTCGGCCTGCCCAAGACCTTCTTGCAATTTATTTCAGCAAAGTGTTACAACGTTGCCGACTTGGCGCGGAGGCGCGCCGAGCGGCGCGGTTTTCCGGATCCTGCGGAGGCAGGCAACGAGGCCGGCGACACTAAAACGGCCGGTTTCGGCCGGCTGAACCAACGACCGGGCGCTGAGGAGGAAGGCCGCCCCGCAACGGCAACAGACCATCCAGCGTCAACCGTACATCTGCCAACATCTTGAGGAGGAGTTTATGAGGAAGATCGTTGCCGCGCTTGCGGTGCTCGCCGTTTCGGCATCGGCGCTGATCGCGCCCGCCCACGCCGAGGACAAGAAATACACCATCGCCCTCATCCCGGGCCTGACCACCGACGGCTTCTACATCACCATGCGCAAGGGCGCGCAGGCGGCGGCCGACGCGCTCGGCGTGAACCTGGTCTTCCAGGGCGCGCCCGACTTCAACCCGGTGACGCAGGTTCCGGTGCTCGACGCCGTCATCGCCAAGAAGCCGGACGCGATCCTGATCGCGCCGACCGACAAGGTCCAGCTGGTCGAGCCGCTGCGCAAGGCCAATGATGCCGGCATCCCGGTGATCACCGTCGACACCTTCATCGGCACCGGCGCCTACCAGACCGGCGCCGGCGACGCCGACTTCCCGCTCGCCTACATCGCCTCCGACAACGTGCTCGGCGGCGAGATCGCGGCGCGGGCGCTCGCCAAGTCCATCGGCGACAAGGGCAAGGTCTATGTCTCCAACGTCAAGCCCGGCATCTCGACCACCGACCAGCGCGAGGAAGGCTTCAAGCAGGAAATGGCCAAGCACCCCGGCATCACCGTGCTGGAGACGCAGTTCAACGACGACGACGCCAACAAGGCGGCTTCGCAGCTGCAGGCGGTGTTCGCGCGCAATCCCGATCTCGTCGGCGTGTTCGGCGCCAATCTGTTCTCGGCGCTGGGCGCCGCCAACGGCGTCAAGCAGGCCGGGCAGACGGGCACCGTCAAGGTGGTCGCCTTCGACGCGCCGACCAGCATCGTCGACAACATCAACACCGGCCTGGTCGACGTGGCGATCGCCCAGCATCCGGCCGAGATCGGCTATTATGGCGTCGTTTCGGCCTATGCCCATCTGACGGGACATTCGATCCCGGTCTCGATCGGCACCGGCTTCACGATCATGGACAAGTCCAACATCGCCGACCCGAACATCTCGAAGTACCTTTACTCCGAGTGAGCCCTGACGGCTGATCTCCTCCCGGTCCGCCGGGAGGAGGTTTGCGCCGGATTCCGGCGGCAACCGGAATCCTGTTCGAAGGAAGCCCCGTGACGGAGCGTTCATGACCTCGACATCACCAGCCCAGCAGGCCGAAAAGCATGTTGCCCCTCAGGCCGACCACAGCGATACGGCCAAGAGCCTGGTCCGCAGGATCGCAGAAGGGCGTGCCTGGCTTTTCCTTGCCGGCCTGATCATCTGCTTCGAGGTCTGGTCCCGCTTCGCCTTCGGCGCCACCTTCGTGCTCAACCCGTTCAACGTGCAGTCCATCGCCATCTTCGCCGTGGCGCCGCTGCTGCTGGCGACCGGGCAGACCTTCGTCATCATTTCGGGCGGCATCGATCTGTCGCTCGGCTTCATCATGGGGCTCGCCGCCGTCATCGCCGCGCATGCCACCAACATGGCGGGCGCCGCCATTCCCTTGCCGCTGGCGATGCTGGCCGGCATTCTTGTCGCCGTGATCGTCGCCGGCGTGCCTGGCGTCATCAACGGCCTTTTGATCTCGCGCCTCAAGGTCCCGCCCTTCATCGGCACGCTCGGCATGTTCGGCGTGGCGCGCGGCGCTGCCTATCTGATGGCCGGCGGCACCACGGTGCCAGTGCAGAATTCCTGGTTCGCGGTGCTGGGCAACGGCAAGCTCTACGGCGTGCCTTACCTCGTCATCATCACCGCGATCTTCGTCATCGTGATGCACTATGTGCTGAGCCAGACCCGGTTCGGCCAGCACAATTACGCCATCGGCGCCAACATCCAGGCGGCGCGCCGCGCCGGCATCGACATCAAGGATCACATATTGCGCCTCTATGTCCTGTCGGCGATGTGCGCCGGCCTTGGCGGCGCGCTCTATGCCGCGCGCTTCACCGCCGGCGCGGCCCAGGCCGGCGAGCCGCTGCTGCTCGACAGCGTCGCGGCCGTGGTCATCGGCGGCGCCAGCCTGTTCGGCGGCTCCGGCACCATTCTCGGCACGGTGGCCGGCGCGCTGGTGATCGCGGTCATCCAGTACGGGCTGGTCTTCGTCAATGTCGAGCCGTTCTGGCAGTTCATCGCCGTCGGCGTCGTCATCATCATTTCCGTCCTCATCGACCAGGCTCAGCGCCGGTTCAGCGGAGCCCGCCAGGATGACTAACGCCGAGCAGACCGCGCCTCTTCTCGAGGTCAGGAACCTTTCCAAGCACTTTGGCGCCGTGCGCGCGCTGAGCGACTTCTCCATGGCGGTGCGCCCGGGCGAGGTGGTGGCGCTGGCTGGCGACAATGGCGCCGGCAAGACGACGCTGATCAAGGCGATATCCGGCGTCTACCAGCCGACGGCCGGCGAAATCCTGCTCAGGGGCCAGCCGGTGAGCTTTTCGACGCCGCAGGAGGCGCGCGAGAAGGGCATCGAGACGATCTACCAGGACCTCGCGCTTGCCGACAACCTGTCGATCGGCGCCAACATCTTCCTCGGCCGCGAGCCGATGCGCAAAGCCTTCGGCTTCCTGCCGGTGCTGGACCGCAAGCGAATGGCGGCGGCGGCCAAGGAAACGATGAGCCGGCTCGACTTCCATGTCAGCCGGCTGGAGGCTCCGGTCAGCAATTTCTCCGGCGGCCAGCGCCAGGCCGTCGCCATCGGCCGCGCCGTCTACTGGGACGCCCAGATCCTGATCATGGACGAGCCGACCGCGGCCCTCGGCGTGCCCGAGCAGCGCAAGGTGATCTCGCTGATCCACCAGCTCAAGGCGCAAGGGCGCGGCGTGATCTTCATCTCGCACAATCTGCAGGACATCTTCGCCGTCTCCGACCGTATCGTGGTGCTGCGGCGCGGCGTCCAGGCCGGCGAGCGCAAGATCGCCGAGACCAATCACGACGAGGTCGTCAAGCTGATGGTCGGCGGATAAGGGCGGACGATCCGTCCGCCCCACTACACCCCTCTATGAACGCCCCCCGCCGCCGGCTGGTGCCGACAGCGCGGCGAATATGCCTCTCGCTTCGGCGACAAGCGTCCGCATCAGTTCGGCCGCCGGGAGCTCCCTGTTCAACGGCGCCGCCTGCCCATAGAGGTGGAAGGCGAAGTCCTCGCGGCCCCGCGCATGGCCGGCATCGCCAAGCGGGTTGCTCAGCGCAAACATTTGCGGGAAATCCGGAAGGCGCGTTCGGATCTCCTCCATCTCCAGGGCGTAGCGTGTGCGTTTCGCCCGCGCGGCGCGGCCCGAGTAGGCATCGGTGACCATCGTGTCCATATCCGTCGCGGAGCGGATCAGGGCGCGGCGCGGCGCGTCCGTTCCGGCCTCGTCGCAGGACAGAAATCCGGTGCCGATCTGCACGCCGCTGGCGCCGAGCGCGAAGGCGGCCGCTATGCCTCGGCCGTCGGCAATGCCTCCGGCGGCAATGACCGGGAGCTTGACGGCATCCACGATCTGGGGAACCAGCGCCATTGTTCCAACACCGTCGCCAAGGCCATTGGGCGCGTGCGAACCCCGGTGACCTCCTGCTTCCCAACCCTGGGCTATGACCGCGTCGGCTCCGCCTTCGGCGAGCACGCGTGCCTCGGCGGTATTTGTCGCGGTGCTGATGACGACGATCCCGGCCCGCTTCAGCTTGTCGACCTTGGCCGCGTCCGGAATGCCAAAATGGAAGCTCACGACCGACGGCCGGATCTCGAGCACCAGATCAAGCTTTTCGTCGTCGAAGCCCGGCCCGAGCGGAGGAAGCCTCGCCGGCGGCTCGCCGAGCGAAAGCTCCCTGTAATAGGGCCGCAGCCTGTCGATGGCCCGCGCCAGCGCGGCATCGCTGGTGCTGGGTCTGGGGAAAACGAAGAAATTGAGGTTGAACGGCCGCCCGGTCGAGGCGCGCAGCAGGCGCGCGACGTTGCGCAGGCCATCCGGCAGCATCGACGCGCAGCCGAGCGACCCTAGCCCGCCGGCGTTGCTCACCGCCGCCGCGAGTTCCGGTGTTGCCGAGCCAGCCATCGGAGCCTGGATGATCGGATGCTCGATCTTCAACAGATCGCATAGACGACGGTTCGGCCACATCGGCGTGATTCCGAGGTACGCCATTCATCATAGGCCTGTATCAAGGCCCGGTCACCGGAATTGTGCGGACGGGGGTGCGAGCGGCGGGAAGCGGGGCGGGTTCGCTTCAGCTTCGCGAGAACAGCGCCTGCACGGTCTCGAGCGGCATCAGCATGACTCGCTCACCCAACGGAGACTGGATGAAGCCGTGACGCTGGTAGAAGCCGACGGCATCATCGTCGATGGCGTGCGCCACCACGGCTCGGACGCCGGCGATCTCCGAGACCGCAACACAGCGCCGCAGCGCATCGGAAAGCAGGTCGCCGCCAAGCCCCATTCCCTGGAACGCCTGATCGACCGCCAGCCGACCGATCAGCAGTAGCGGCACCTGCTCAGGTGCGCCGCGCCTGAGTTTCGCGCTTGGCAGAGCCATCCGCTCTTCCATCGCCGTCGAGATCGCAAAATAGCCGACGACGCGATTTTTAGCCTCCGCGTCGCAGACGACATAGGTTCGGGCGGGCAGACCTTCGCTGGCAAGGGCGCGACTACGCAGCCAATCATCGAGGGACGAATGCCTGCCATTGCGAAACTCGGAGACATCGTGGGCCGCGGCCAGCCGTTCCGGAGGGTTGACACGCCGTCCCCGCCCTTCACCTGCGGCCATCAGCGCTCCCAGGCGGGCTTGCGCGTCATCCGCGCGCGCAGTTCCTCCGACGGTTTGCCCGGGGCATCCAACAGATCGAGAAATTTCTCGTGCGCGACGTCGTCGAGAAAGAAGATTCGCTGATCCAGGATGGCTTCCTCCGCCTGCCTGCGGGCGCTGTCCAGCATGAACTCCGACAGCTTCTGCCCACGCAAACGCGCGGCGCGGCTAAGGATGGCTTTTGTCCCCGCCGAAGCACGGATCTGAATCACGTCATCCTTGCGTGCTGCATCATGATCGCGGTGACCGGGCTGAGCCATGGAAAATCCTCCTGCATCAGGATGGATTATCCAAAGGTTCGTCATGACAATGTCAATACAAGCGCGAGCACTCAAAAGGATCTGCGTCGAGAGTCACCCCGATTTGTCCCGAACGCCCGCCACGCTCTCCCGTTCCACCAGCGGGCATTCCAGCTTGGTGATCGGGTAGCGGCCGCGGCCGGGCGTCGGCGGCGTTTCGAGCTGCTCGATCGCCCACTGGCCCATCGCCAGATGCGGCAGGATGGAGGTGGTCAGCGGCGGGAAGAGGTGGCGGGCGATCTCCTCGTCGTCATAGCCGACCACGGAAATGTCCCGCGGGATATGCAACCCCGCTTCCTTGAGCGCTTCGTAGCAGCCGATCGCGGTGCGGTCGTTCTGGCAGAAGATCGCGGTCGGCCGATCCTTCAACGCGAGCAGCTTCACGGTTGCGGCGTAGCCGGCGCTGGCCGACCAGTCGCCCTCGACCACCAGATCGGGATCGAAGGGGATGTCGGCGGTGGCCAAAGCGCGGCGATAGCCCTTGAGCCGGTCCTGCGCCGCCTGCATCCACGGCTCGCCGGTGATGGTGCCAATGCGGCGATGGCCGTGGCTGATCAGATGCCTGGTGGCGCTCTGGCCGCCGGCGATCTCGGAAGGCACCACGGCCGGGAAGGCATAGTCGGCGGTGTAGCAGTTGAGCAGGATGACCGGCATCTCGAGGCTGTAGAGAAAGTCTGGCGCGGTGATCTCGCGGGTGAAGATGGTCATGTAGATCAGCGCCGAGATGCCGCGCCTCGTCAGCGCCTGGATGGCGCGCGGCTCCATCACCGAATCACCCATGGTCTGCGCCACCAGAAGCACGTTGCCGGCGTTCCACGAGGCCTGCCGCGCGCCCTCGATGGCGACCACCGCCTCGGGGCTGGTGGCGAGCTGGTCGACCGCGAAACCGATCACGCCATCCAGGCCTTCGAACGGCATCACCGGCGGCCGCAGCGCCGAGAAGACCGGCGGCGAGTAGCCCAGCGCTTTGGCTGCCTCGATAACCCGGTCGCGCGTCTGCTGCGACAGCCTGATGCCCGGCGAATTGTTGAGCACGAACGACACCGTCGCCTGCGAGCAGCCGGCGGCGCGCGCAATGTCGGTCATGGTGACTCGCCCTTTGGGCTTGGCGGCCGGCTTGCGGCGCCTGGAAGCCCCGGGAGGATCGCGGTGTTCCGTCGGTTCACTCATGGTCGTTTCCCAAACCCAGCCGGCTCTAGAGCAAAGGCGGCGGCAACGGCAAGATGGTCGAGGTCGATGCGTTTATCGGAATCGCGACAAACTAATAGGTATTAGCATGCGCGACGCGCAAATCACTAGCCCCGCTGCATCGCGACGAAATCGACGACAAGCAATGCTGACAATTTCTGGAGTTTTCCGCGCGAACTGCGGACTTTGCCGCGCTCATTCTCCTCACTCCCGGCGCGTCTTTCGACCAGCGTCTCCTCCGCTTCGAAATCGCGCCTCCTGGCTTCATAACTAATACTATTTACTAATAGCCGTAAGCGTTCTACTGTCAACTCGCCGTAGCCGTCCGGACGTCGGATCGGTGCCGGCAACTGCGAAGGACGCCCGCTCGACAGCCCGGCTGCATCGCCGGATCGGACTCGTGTCCATCTCACGAAAATGTCAGACAAATCGGACTATTTACGAACGCCACATCAGTGTCTAGTGTCTCGCGTAGCGGCCCGGATCGGCACCGTTCTTGAGTCGGCGGACCTTCGCCGGACCCTTGAGGAGGAGGGTTATCCAGGCCGCAGCCGAGACATCAGCGACGAGTTCTACAAGGGAGGTTGAACTATGAAATCCATGATCCGTAACGCATCTGTCGCCGCGGCGGCCTTGCTCATCGGGCTTACGGCCACAGCGGTTGCCCGCGCGGACGACAAGCCGACGCTGGCCTTCGTCGTCAACGGTGCGTCAGACTTCTGGAAGGCGGCGGAAGCCGGCGTGAAGAAGGCGCAGGGCGAACTGCCCGACTACAATCTCGAGCTCAAATATCCGGAACAGTCCTCGGTCGCCATTCAGCAGCGGCTGATGGACGATCTGGTGACGGCGGGCGTCAAGGGCATCATGGTCTCGGCCGTCGATCCCAAGACCTCGACCGACGGGCTGAACAAGATCGCGTCGGAAACCGCGCTGTTCACCACCGACTCGGATGCGCCGCAGACCAAGCGCGTCGCCTATATCGGCTCGTCCAACGTCGATGCAGGCAAGCAGGCCGCCGAGATCGCCAAGAAGGCGATGCCGAACGGCGGCAAGTGCCTAGGCTTCGTAGGCCTGCTCGGCGCCGACAACGCCAAGGAGCGTATCCAGGGCATGAAGGACGGGCTCGCCGGCAGCAAGATCGAGCTGGTCGACGTGCGCGGCGACGATATCGACCAGGCGCGCGCCAAGAAGAATGTCGAGGACGCGCTGGTCGCCAGCCCCGACATCACCTGCATGGTCGGCTTCTACTCCTACAACACGCCGCGCATCTATGAAGCGCTGCGCGACGCCGGCAAGCTCGGCCAGATCACCGTCGTCGGCTTCGACGACGATCCGATCACGCTGGGCGGCGTCAAGGAAGGCACCGTCGCCGCCACCGTCGTGCAGCAGCCCTTCGAATGGGCCTATCAGGGCATGAAACTGATGGCCGCCTATCTCAAGGGCGACAAGTCGGGCATCCCGGCGGGCAATTTGATCATCATCCCGACCAAGATCATCGGCAAGGATGATGTCGACGCCTATGCCGCCAACCTCAAGGCGATGGCGGGCAAATAAGCCCAGAAACAGTTGCGCCGGCTCAAGGGTGCACCTTGAGCCGGCGTTCGTATTGACGGAGCCGCCGAGGCTCGTCAGTCTGTGGCCCACCGGCTGCTGCCAAGTGCGGTTATTATGGCGTGATGATCTCTACCGACACCACTCACCCAAACACCGCTCCGTTCCTGAGCCTGGAGGCCGTGCGCAAGACCTATCCGGGTGTTGTGGCGCTGGACAGGTTTTCGATGGAGGTCCGGCCCGGCGAGGTCATTGGCCTCGTCGGCGAAAACGGCGCCGGCAAATCGACGCTGATGAAGATCCTCGGCGGCGTGACGCGGCCGGACAGCGGCACCGTCACCGTCGACGGCGCGGC
Organism: Mesorhizobium sp. GbtcB19; assembly: GCF_019091085.1. GTDB lineage: Bacteria > Pseudomonadota > Alphaproteobacteria > Rhizobiales > Rhizobiaceae > Mesorhizobium. Next base: position 158,149 of record NZ_JAGXJY010000012.1, read on the forward strand.
GCATGACGGCCTGACCGTCGAGCAAAGCATCGGTTCCGGCATCGCCTTCGTGCACCAGGAACTGAACCTCTTCGACAATCTTGATGTCGCCGCCAACATTTTCTTCGGCCGCGAGCCGCTGCGCGCCGGGCCGCTGAAGCTGGTCGACCGCGCGAAATTGCGCGACATGGTGGCGCCGCTCCTGAAACGTGTCGGCGCCAATTTCTCGGCCGATGCGCCGGTCGCCTCGCTGTCGCTCGCCCAGCAGCAGATGGTCGAGATCGCCAAGGCGCTGTCGATCAGGGCCCGCCTTGTGATCCTCGACGAGCCGACCTCCAGCCTGCCGATCGCCGAGACGGAAAAGCTGCTCGACGTCATCAAGGGACTGAAGGCGCAAGGCATCAGCGTCATCTTCATCTCGCACCGGCTGCACGAGATCGAGCGCGTCGCCGACCGTGTGGTGGTGCTGCGCGACGGTACGCTGGCGGGCACGCTGGCGAAGGCTGAGATCAACCACGACGAGATGGTCAGGCTGATGATCGGCCGCATGCTGAAGGAGCGCGAGAAGGCGGGTGAGGCCGCGCGGGCTCCAGGCGGCGTGGCCCTGTCGGCCAATGCCATACGCACCAGCACCTATCCGGATCGGCCGGTCAGCGTGGAGCTGAGGCGTGGCGAGATCCTCGGCCTTGCGGGCCTGGTCGGCTCCGGCCGCACCGAACTGGCACGCGTGCTGTTCGGCATCGACGAACGGCTCGGCGGCAGCGTCGCGCTCGACGGCAAGCCGCTCGATGTCGGCTCCGCCGCCGACGCTGTGGCGGCCGGCATCTTCCTGGTGCCGGAGGACCGCAAGCTGACCGGCATATTGCTCGATCTGTCGATCGCGCAGAACATCTCGCTGCCCAATCTGCCGGCGCATGCGAAGCATCAGCTGGTCTCGACCGGCGCCGAGCTCGCGACGGCCGAAAAGCAGAAGAAGAACCTCGGCATCAAGGCGCCGTCGGTGCTTACCCGCACGGGCACGCTGTCGGGCGGCAACCAGCAGAAGGTGGTTCTCGCCAAATGGCTGGCGATGAACCCGAAGGTGATGATCCTGGACGAGCCGACGCGCGGCATCGACATCGGCGCCAAGGCCGAGATCTACGGGCTGATGCGGGCGCTGGCCGATGCCGGCGTCGCGGTGCTGATGATCTCCAGCGACATGGAAGAGGTGATCGGCGTCTCGGACCGCATCGCGGTCATGCATGAGGGGCAGATCTCCGGCATCCTCGACAAAGACGATTTCAGCCAGGAGAACGTGCTCTTGCTGGCGGTCGGCAAGAAGCCGAAATTGCTGCAGGCGGCGGGAGGAGTTGAATGAGCAAGAAAGATCTCGGCCTGCTGGTGCTGATCCTGGTGGTCGGCGCGGTGGTGACGGCCATCAACCCGCGCTTCCTCTTGCCGATCAACCTCGCCAACACCTCCAACCTGATCGGCCTGTTCGGCATCCTTTCCATCGGCCAGGCCTTCGTCATCATCACCGGCGGCATCGAGCTTTCCGTCGGCTCGCTGGTCGCGCTGCTCGGCACGCTGTTCATCGACTTCATCGCCGTGCGCGAGCTCGACTGGCCGCTGGCCTTCGTGGTGATCATCCTGCTCGGCGCCATCATCGGCTTCGTGCATGGCTGGCTGATCACGCGGCTCAAGCTCCAGCCCTTCGTGGTGACGCTCTGCGGCCTGCTCATCTATCGCGGCGTGGCGCGCTTCTACACCGCCGACGGTACGGCCGGCTTCGCCTTCGGTCAGAATTTCCCGGACCTCGAATTCCTGACGGCCGGCCGTTCGGGTGGCGTGCCGAACAGCTTCATCGCCCTGATCATCATCGCCATCGTCATGTGGGTGGTGCTGCATCGCTCGGTGTTCGGCCGCTATCTCTATGCCATCGGCAAGAACGAGGAAGCGGCGAAATATTCGGGCATCCGCACCGGGCGCATCGTTATCGCGGCCTACGTCATCTGCGGCGTGCTGACGGCGCTGTCAGCCATCTATTTCGCCATGTACACGCGCTCGATCTCGCCGGCGAGCCACGGCCAGTTCTACGAGCTCTATGCCATCGCGGCGGCGGTGCTCGGCGGCTTCTCGCTGCGCGGCGGCGAGGGCTCGCTGGTCGGCGTCATCCTCGGCACGGTGCTGCTGCAGGAGCTACAGAACCTCGTCAATCTGCTCGGCATCCCGTCCTCGCTCAACTTCGCGGTGATGGGCGGCGTGATCCTGATCGGCGTGCTGGTCGACCAGCAATGGGGTGTCTTCCGCGCCCGCCGCCGCATGGTGGAGGCGACGCGCCAGAACGTCGCCGGCGCGCCGGCGGAGTAGCCTCGGTTTTCCGTTAAGATCCTGATTGGATCGATGCTCGCGGTGGAAGCCGGCGCGCCGGTCCGGATTCGCTGGCGGATTGCAACAACACGTGAACCGGAAAACAGCCCTTGTCGCAGAATTGGGGCTGGGCTAAGCAATTGGTATCTGAGGGTTCCAAGAACAAAAAATGGGAGAAAGTATCGTGACATCATCACGTTGGATTGCGCTGGCCGCGCTAGCATTGACCTGTTCGACGCCTGCAATGGCCAAGGACTGGAAGACCGTGTCGGTCGCCATGGAGGGCTCCTATGCCCCCTGGAACCAGACGGATGCCAGCGGCAAGATCGTTGGCTTCGAGGTCGACATCCTGAACGACGTCTGCGCCCGCGCGAAGCTCGAATGCAACATCGTGGCGCAGGACTGGGACGGCGTCATTCCCGGCCTCACGGCAGGCAAGTTCGACATCGTGATGGACGGCATGTCGATCACCGAAGAGCGCATGAAGACCATCGACTTCTCGATCCCCTACGCGTCGTCGCCGGTGGCTTTCCTTGCCGACAAGAACGGCCCGCTGGCCAAGCTGTCCAACAGCGGCAAGATGATCGATCTGTCGAAGGACGACGCCGAATCCAAGGCGGCGCTCGACACGCTGCGCAAGGAGCTTACCGGCAAGAATCTCGGCCTGCAGGTTTCGACCACCGAGGCGACCTTTGCCGACAAGTATCTCAAGGACGTCGCCAACGTCCATGAATACAAGACCACCGACGAGCACGACCTCGACCTGATGGCCGGCCGCATCGATGTGGCTTTCGCCGACACCACCTATTTCCTCGGCACGCTGGCCAAGCCCGATGCCAAGGACCTGGCATTCGTCGGCCCGCAGTTCAAGGGCGGCCCGATCCTCGGACCGGGCATTGGTGCTGCCTTCCGCAAGACCGACAAGGACCTGCAGGATATCTACAACAAGGCGCTCAAGGCCGCTATCGATGACGGCTCGGTGTCGAAATACAGCCTGCAGTGGTTCAAGATCGACATTACCAAGTGATGTCGCAACGGGAGCAGCCAAGGCTGCTCCCGTTTTGCATTTGAGATGAGCAACCGTCGCCGGGAGGGAAGGCGTACGTGGAGTTTCTCAGCGATCTGCAGGCGCAGGTGTCGACGGCCTATGAGCTGCTGGCCGCCGGCTGGGGCGTGCAACTGCTCTGGGGCATCGCCTGGACGCTCGCCGTCACCATGGTCTCGATGCTGATCGGCGCGATGCTCGGGTCGCTGGTGGCGGCGGCCAAGCTTTCGCCTCGCGGCGGACTGAGGTTTATCGGCGAGAGCTACACCACCGTCTTCCGCGGCGAACCGGAACTTTTGATCATCTATCTGTTCTATTACGGCGGCACGCAGGTTCTGACCGGCGTGGCGCGGTCGACCGGATCGATCGGCTCGACCGACATTTTGAACATGCCGAGCTTCCTCGGCGGCGTGCTTGCGGTCGGCATCATTTCCGGCGCCTACCAGGCCGAGGTCTTTCGCGGCTCGTTCCTGGCGATCCATCGCGGCGAGCTGGAGGCGGCGCGTGCCTACGGCATGTCGGCCTGGCTGCGGTTTCGCCTCGTGATCATGCCGCAGGTCCTGCGCCTGGCCGTGCCGGGACTGGGCAATGTCTGGCAGCTCACTATCAAGGATTCTGCTTTGATCTCGGTCACCGGCGTCGCCGAGCTGATGCTCACCGCAAACAAGGCGGCGCGTTCGACGCACCATTCGCTGCTTTTCTACACTGTCGCCGGCATCCTTTATTTGGTGATGACCTCGGTCTCGACGCCGATCTTCGAGAAAGCCGAGCGTTACACCTCCCGCAGCTTCACGCGGCCGAAGTGAGAGGTGGCGGTGGATTTCGACTTCTACCTTTCGACCATGTGGAGCGTGCTCAAGGCGCTGCCGCTGACGCTCGAGATCTGGTTCTTCGGCATCGCCTTCGGGCTCGTCATCGCCACCGGCCTGACCTGGCTCCGGGCTTCCGGTCACAAACTGGGCGAATATTTCACCCGCGCCTATGTCTTCATCTTCCGCGGCTCGCCGCTGCTGGTTCAGCTCTATCTGATCTATTTCGGGCTTTCCCAGTTCGATTTCGTTCGCCACAGCCCGATCCTGTGGCCGATCCTGCGCGATCCGATGTATTGCACGATCGTCGCCATGGCCTTGAACACGGCCGCCTATGAGAGCGAGATTTTCCGGGGCGCGCTGCGGGCGGTGCCGGTCGGCCAGATCGAAGCGGCCAAGGCGTTCGGCATGCCGGCGTTCACCCGCTTCCGCCTTGTCACGCTGCCGATCGCGCTGCGGCTGGCACTGCCGGCCTATTCGACCGAGATCATCCTCATGACCAAGGCGACCGCGCTCGCTTCCGTGGTCACCATCATGGAGATGATGGGAACGGCGCAGAAGATCCAGCATGACACGTTCCGGCCGATCGAGGTGCTGACCTGCGCCGGCGTGATCTACCTGCTGCTCAACCTGTCGATCGCCCGTCTGTTCGCCTGGGTCGAATACCGGCTTTCGCCGCATCTGCGTCCCCCGCCCGAGCAGAGCCAGCAAATCAAACCCGTACCGGAGGTGTTGTGATGTCGGCAAATGTCGCCGCTGCCGCGAAAGCCGCGCCGTCCGCTGATACGCCCGCCATCAGCGTCAAGGATATGCGCAAGTGCTTCGGCGATCATGAGGTGCTCAAGGGAATTTCGCTCGAAGCCCACAAGGGCGATGTCATTTCGATCCTCGGCTCCTCGGGTTCGGGCAAAAGCACGATGCTGCGCTGTATCAACCTGCTGGAGACCCCGGACTCCGGCGAGGTGCGGGTCGACGGCGAGCTGATCAAGATGAAGCAAATTCGGGACGGCCATCAAGCGCCGGCGGACATTCGGCAGGTGGAGCGCATCCGCGCCAACCTCGCCATGGTTTTCCAGAGCTTCAATCTGTGGTCGCACATGACCGTGCTGGAAAACCTCGTCGCCGCGCCGACGCATGTGCTGAAACGGCCGCGCGCGGAGTGCCTGGAGCAGGCCGAGGCATTGCTGAAGCGCGTCGGCATATGGGAACGCCGCAACTACTACCCGCCTCATATGTCGGGCGGCCAGCAGCAGCGCGCGGCCATAGCGCGGGCGCTGGCGATGAATCCCAAGGTGATGCTGTTCGACGAACCGACATCCGCGCTCGATCCGGAACTGGTCGGCGAGGTGCTGCGCGTCATGCGATCGCTCGCCGAAGAAGGCCGCACCATGCTGGTCGTCACGCATGAGATGGGTTTTGCCCGCGACGTGTCGAGCAAGGTTATGTTCCTGCACAAGGGCGAGGTGGATTCGGTCGGCGAGCCGAAGGAGATGTTCGCCAGGCCGCCGACGCCGCAGTTCAAGCAGTTCATCGCCAACTTCAACAAGTGAAGACAGACCTTGCTCGGCGCCAAGATGTGTTGAGATTCAGGTCAGGCCGAGCCGAAAGTGGTGGCTTCCGAGAAACCGGAGCGGAGCGTACTTAAGTACGTGAGCACCGGAAGCGCAGGGAGCCGCCACTTGCAGGCCGGCCTCACCTGAATATCAGCACATCTTAGATCATGTCCGACAGATCGGAGAACGCCATCGCCTTGCGCAGCACCTCGGCGAAGCGTTCGCCGGCGATGTCCTTGTCGCCGCTGTTGTCGATGGAAGTCACGTCCGGCCCCGACAGTTGCACGCTCGTGCTGCGCGCCAGCCGCGCCAGCACTTCGCCGCGAGACTCGCGGCCGCGCGCCGCCAGCCGTTCGGCCAGGATCTCCGGCGTGGCGGTGATCTCGACCACGGCCAGGTTGGCGTAGCGCTCGCGCAGCGCCGGGATCACCGCGCGCGACACGTTGGCGACCGCCACATGGCCGTTCGCCACGGCCCAGTCGACATCGGCCGGCAGGCCGTAGCGCAGGCCGTGCGCGTCCCAGCACAGCGAGAAGGCGCCGTCGGCCTCAGCTTCTGCAAAGGCGGCATCGGCCAGCGTATCGTGGTCCTCGCTCGCCGCGTCGCTCGGCCTTGTGATGACGCGGCGCACGAATTCCAGCCGCGTCTCGCCGGCAAAGCGCTGTTTGGCGTAGCCGATCACCGTATCCTTGCCGGCGCCGCTCGGGCCGACCACCGCGACGAAGACGCCGTTGCGGATCGGCAGGCTCTCCGCCAGCTCGCGCTCGATCAAAGCCGAGACCATCATGCGACCCGGCTGCCCTGACGCCACACGGTGCGCACCACCGGCACATGGTCGTCGACGCGCACGCGCACCAGATCGGCGCGGCGGCCGGGTTCGATGACGCCGCGGTCGGCAAGGCCGATCGCCTCGGCCGGGTTCTTCGTCACCATCGCGACCGCCTGCGGCAGCGAGATGCCCTCGACGACATCGCCGAGGAAGAAGGCCGACTGGATCAGGCTGAAGGGAATGTAGTCGGACGACAGGATGTCGAGCAGGCCTTCGGCGGCAAGCGTGCGCGCCGAGACGTTGCCGGAATGCGAAGCGCCGCGCATGACATTCGGCGCGCCCATCAGCACGCCGAGGCCGGCTGCCTTGGAGGCCTTGGCCGCTTCTTCCGTCGTCGGAAACTCGGCGACGCGCACGCCCTGTTCGATGGCTTCGTCGACATGGCGGGTGGTGGCGTCGTCGTGGCTGGCCAGCACGATGCCGCGCTCATGGCAGGCGGCCGAGATGAAGACGCGGTTCGGACCGGAATTGCGGGCCGATTCGCCCATCCGCTTGTCGCAGAATTTCTTGAAATCCTGATCGCTCAGCTTCAGCTTGCGCTGGTAGTAATAGGCATAGGTCTCAAGGTTGACGAACTGACGCTGTCCCGGCGCATGGTCCATCAGCGAGGCGAGCTTCACCCGGTCGTCGGTCTCGAAATTGGCGAAGGCCTTGAGGCAATCCGGCGCCGAGACCTCGCAGCGTAGATGGATGAAGTGATCGGCGCGCAGCCGATCCTCGCGCACGCTGTCCTCGATCGCGTCCGCAAGCTTGCGGATATCGTCGGAGGTGAGGTCGGCGTCCTCGTCCATGCCGACGCGCAGGGCGTCGAGCACCGTGGTGATGCCGGCGGTCGCGACCTGGGCGTCATGGGCAAGCACGGCGGCGATCGGGTTCCAGCGCACCTTCGGGCGCGGCGCGTAATGGCCTTCGAGGTGGTCGGTGTGCAGCTCGACGAGACCCGGAATGATGTAATCGCCGCCCATGTCCTCGCCGGTGCGGGCAGCACCCGGCTCGACGGCGGCGATCAGGCCGTCGCGCAACAGGAGCGAGCCCTCGACGATTTCGTCGGGCAGCACGATGCGGGCATTGGTGAGAACGGTTTCGGCGGTCATCTCAGGCGTCCTATCTCGAGCGGTCGGTCGGCGATCAAATAGAGCAATTCCAGGAAAAGTGTTTTGTGGTTTTCCGTTCGGAATTGCGTAAAAACAAAGAGATAGGGCGGTTCAGCGTTCCCGCTGATCCGCCCTATGCGGTCTTGCGGGCCGGGCCACGGCCAAGCGCATGGTGGGAAAGCACCATGAACGGGGCGCCGTGCTCGCTTTCGACAAACAATGTCAACCCATCCACCAGCACCGGCTGCCGCAGCACGTCGGTGAACAGGCCGTCGATCGCCGCGCGAAGACGTGGGCTTTCCTGTGGCCCGACGCGCCCGGACAGCGTCATGTGGAAGCGGAATGTGTCGAAGACGTAAGGATAGCCCCATTGGCAGAGGTTACGGAATTCGTCCGGCTTCAGCGCATCCGGGCTGCGACGCTCGATCTCGGCTTCCGTCAGGGGTGCGCGGAAGCGATCAAAGGCGCGCACCACCTCGCCGGCGAAATCGTTGAGCGGCGCAAACTGGGTCTCCGGCACCAGCGCGAAGAAGCCGTCGATCTGGCCGAGAACCAGACGCGGAATGACGACCGGCGGCGTCGCTTCGGCAAAGGCGTCGAGCGCGGCGCGCAGCGAAGTTTCCGTTTCGTTGGGCGCCAGCCGGAACGGCGCTTTCAGCGTCGCATGGAACCCATAGCGCCTGGCGGAAGCGGTGTGGAAAGCGACTTCCGCCGCCGACAGATCACCCACGGCCTCGACCGGTCGCGTCGCCGCGCCAAACGGGTCGCGACCCAGCCAGTTGGCGGCAATGCGCGCCAGAGCCTCGTCCTGTCTCGGGGTGTAGTAGATGGCGTAGCGCATGAACGTTCCTCATCAAAGCGCGCTGCGCCCGAAGGAGTATGCGACGCGCTTCAAGTCATTGTTTTTGGCAGGTCCCAAAAACGCGTCAGCGCTTGCGGCGACATGCATCAGACCCGCTGCCATAGGTGATTTCCATGACGGATTGACGAAGCTTTCATGGGTTTTCGAAGGCAAGTCCAGCCGCAAGGTCGTTAGCCGACGATTTTTCCCAACTGGACCAACGGCTTTGCCGAGCTGCCTGTTCAGGCCTTCATCAGCCACTCATGCTCGGCGGCGTTGTGGAATTTCCACGTTCGCTTCGGGCCGGCCATGACGTTGAGATAATAGAGGTCGTAGCCGTGGCAGGCCGCGCAGGGATGATAGCCTTTCGGCACCAGCACGACATCGCCGTCCTCGATCGCCATCGCCTCGTCGAGTTCGCGCACGCCGTTGCGGTCGGCATCGGTATAGACGCGCTGGAAGGCAAAGCCCTGCGGCGGGTTGAGGCGGTGGTAATAGGTCTCCTCGAGATAGGATTCCACGGGGAGATTGTCCCGGTCGTGCTTGTGCGGCGGATAGCTGGAAGTGTGGCCGCCGGGGGTGATGACTTCGACCACCAGCAGCGAATCCGCCGGCTTGCCCTCGGGCAGGATGTTGGTGACGTAGCGGGTGTTGGTGCCCTTGCCGCGCACTTCCTGGCCGAGATCGTCCGGTCCGATGACGCGCACCGGCAGGCCGCCACTCAAGCCCGGCGCCGAGCAGACAGCCAGCTCCAGTTCGGTATCGGCGGTCACCGACCATTCGGTGCCTTGCGGCACATAGACCGACCAGGGCTTGCCTTCGAAGGGCGACATGCGTTCGCCGAGCAGGCCGAGATCCTCGCCGCCGGCCGAGGCTTTGCCCTTGCCGGTGACGAAGACCAGGCAGACCTCGCGGTCGCCGGTCTTGCCGGACGCCGTCTCGCCCGCTTTCAGCCGATGCAGGTCGAAGCCGACATAGGTCCAGCCGGCGCTTTGCGGCGTGACATGAGCGACGTGGCCGTGGCCCTTATCGGCCTTGACGATCAGTTTCGACATTTTTGTCTCTCCTAATTCCTCGACGCTTTGACTTTCAGACCCGGTTGCAGGATTTTTCACCGTTCGTTGGACCATGGCGAAAACCTTGGAGATTGGCCGGTTCCTCTCAACTTCGTCATCCTAGGGCGAAGCAGGAGCGAAGCTCCGTCGCGAAGACCCTAGGATCCATGCCGTTCCCTCTGTCGAAGGGCGCAGCGGAGCAGAATTCTGCACAGTTGCAACACGTCAAAGTCATGGCATGGATCCTAGGGTCTGCGCCGCGTCGCTGCGCTCCTTGCTCCGCCCTAGGATGACGATGCGAGGAGCGTTGCGGCCAATCGCCAACGCTTGCGATCCTCCATGCAGGTAACATCGGGACCTCCACCCCATCGACCGCTTCACTCCTTCGGCTCGACCGGAGACTTGTTCTCCTCGGCCGGCTTGTAGAGATAGAAAAACTGCCACACCGCATAACCGGCGAAGCCGAGCGCGATAACGCCCCAGAAGGGCGTGCCGGAAGCGAATTCGATCACCGACCAGACCAGGCAGACGGCGACGACGGCGATGCGTCGCCACAGCGGCCGGAAGAAGGGGTGCTCATAGTCTTTCATCGCGCCAATCCAGGATTTGTCCAAAGCGCATGGAATAAACCGGGCGCCCCGACTAATCCACCGTTCAGGCCGGAAAACCCTGCGTCTCGACCGTATAGCCGGCGGCCGTCATCACCCGCATCAGCTCCTTGTGGCCGACCTGAGCCATCTTCAGCGGTGGGTTCTTCTTCGGATCCTGCTCGGCCTCGACCACGAACCAGCCTTCATAGCCGTGATCGGCGAAGCGCTGCACGATGGCGCCGAAATCGAGCGAGCCGTCGCCCGGCACGGTGAAGGCGCCGAGCGCCACGGCATCGAGGAAGGATTGTTTCGTGCGGTCGAGCCCGTCGATGACGCCCATGCGCACATCCTTCACATGGACGTGGTTGATGCGCTTGTGGTGGTGGTCGATGGCGCGCAGCACATCGCCGCCGGCAAAGGCGAGATGGCCGGCATCGAGCAACAGCGGAATGCCTTCGCCGGAATGCCGCATGAAGGAATCGAGTTCCGGCTCGGTCTCGACCACCGCCGCCATGTGATGGTGGTAGGACAGCGGCATGCCTTGCTCGGCGCACCATTCGCCGAATTCGGTGACGCGGCGGCCATAGGCCTTCATCTCGTCGCCGGTGAGTTTCGGCTTGGTGGCCAAAGGCTTCGAGCGGTCGCCCTGGATGGATCGGCCGACCTCGCCATAGACGATGCAAGGCGCGTTGACCGCCTTGAACAGGTCGATCATCGGCTGGATGCGGTCCTTGTTGCTGGCCAAGTCCTCATTGACCAGCGTGCCGGAGAACCAGCCGCCGCAAAGCGTGACGTCGGCGGCCTTCAGGATCGGCAGCATGGCCTTCGGATCTTCGGGGAAGCGGCGGCCCTTCTCCATGCCGGTGAAGCCGGCCGAGCGCGACTGGCGCAGGCACTCCTCCAGCGACACGTCATCGCTCAATTCCACGAGATCGTCGTTCCACCATGCGATGGGGGACATGCCCAGTTTGGCTTTCAAGTCTTCACTCCAATGTCGGTTCGTTGCGGGGCCGGTTCAGCCCTGGCGGCTGCCCACGGCTTCCTCGTATTTCTTGCGCGCGGCATTGACCTGGGACCGCGACGAGACTTCCGGCACTGCGACATCCCACCAATGACCACCGGCCTCGGTCGACACGAGCGGATCGGTGTCGATCACCAGCACCGTGGTCTTGTCGTTCTTCTTCGCCTTGGCCAGCGCCGTCTCCAGCTCGGCGATCGAGGCCACCTTCTCGGCCACGGCGCCGAGGCTCGCCGCATGCGCGGCGAAGTCCACGTCGGGCAGCACCTCGTGGCGGGCGTCCTTCAGGAGATTGTTGAAGTTGGCGCCGCCGGTCGCCATCTGCAGCCGGTTGATGCAGCCATAGCCGCGATTGTCGAGCAGCACGATGGTGAGCTTCAGTCCGAGCATCACCGAAGTGGCGATCTCGGAATTGAGCATCAGATAGGAGCCGTCGCCGACCATGACGACGACCTCCTGGTCGGGCTTCGCCATCTTGACGCCGAGACCTCCGGCGATCTCGTAGCCCATGGTCGAGAAGCCGTATTCGGCATGATAGGAGCCCGGCGCGCCGGCCTGCCACAGCTTGTGCAACTCGCCGGGCAATCCGCCGGCGGCATGCAGCAGCGTGACGCCGGAGCCCATGGCGCGCTGCACGGCACCGATCACCTGCGCATCCGACGGATAGGCGACGTTGGTCGAGGCCGTAACCTTGTCGGCGGCGGCCTGCCAGTCTGTCTTGCCCTTCAGCGCATTGTCGGTCCAGGCCGAAGGCACCTTCCAGCCCTTCAGCGCAGCGGAAAGCTCGGCGAGCCCTTCGGTAGCGTCGGCGACCAGCGGCAGCGCCCAGTGCTTGCCGGCGTCGAAGACCTGCGTGTTAAGCCCGATGATGGTGCGGCCGGCATTCTTGAACAGCGCCCAGGAGCCGGTGGTGAAGTCCTGCAGCCTTGTGCCGACGGCAAGCACCACGTCGGCTTCTTCCGCCAGCCGGTTGGCGGCGGAGGTGCCGGTGACGCCGACCGCCGCCATGTTGAGCGGATGATCGTCGGGCAGGGAAGACTTGCCGCCTTGCGTTTCGCAGACCGGAATGCCGGCGCCCTGCACCAGCTTGGCAAGCTCGTCCGAGGCCTGCGAATACAGGACGCCGCCGCCAGCGATCACCAGCGGCTTCTTCGCCCCCTTAAGCGCCGCGACGGCTGCCGCCAGCTCGTTGCGGTCCGGGCGCAGCCGGCGCGGCGCCCAAAGGCGTTCGGCAAAGAAGCTTTCGGGATAATCATAAGCCTCGGCCTGCACGTCCTGGCAGAGCGACAGCGTGACCGGGCCGCACTCGGCCGGGTCGGTCAGCACCTGCATGGCGCGGTTCAGCGCCGGGATGATCTGTTCCGGCCGCGTGATGCGGTCGAAATAGCGCGAGACCGGGCGGAAGCAGTCGTTGACGCTCGCCGTGCCGTCGGAAAAGTCCTCGGCCTGCTGCAGCACCGGATCGGGCAGCCGGTTGGCGAAGACATCGCCCGGTAAGAACAGGACGGGCAACCGGTTTACGTGGGCAAGCGCCGCCGCCGTCACCATGTTCAGCGCGCCAGGACCGATCGAGGTGGTCGCAGCCATGAAGCGGCGGCGGAAATTGGCCTTGCCGTAGGCGATCGCCGCATGCGCCATCGCCTGCTCGTTATGGGCGCGGAAGGTCGGCAACTCGTCGCGCACCTGGTAGAGCGCCTCGCCGATGCCGGCAACATTGCCGTGGCCGAAGATCGCCCAGACGCCACCGAAGATCGGCACGGTCTTGCCGTCGATGACGGTCATCTGGCGCGACAGAAAGCGGGTCACAGCCTGCGCCATCGTCAGGCGAACGGTCTTGCTCATTGGTCGTTTCCTCCGGCTTTCGTTGGCGCCGTTTTCTTATGCGGCCTTGCGCCCGCGCGCGGCAAGCCACGCCTCGGTCAACTGTTCGAAGCGCGCCGCCATGTCGGCGATCGCCTCGTCATCCGACATCTTGCCAGCCAGCCATTGTTCGGCGGCGTTGATGAAGATGGTTCGGCCGACGGCAAAGCCCTTGACGATCGGCGCGTTGGCGGTGGCGGCGAAGGCCGCGACCAGCTCGTCCTGCGGCGCCTCCAGCCCGAGCAGCACGACGCCGCGGCACCAGGGGTCGTTCTTGACGATCACCTGCTCGATCTTCGCCCAGGCGCCCGCCGAAGCCTGCGGTTCGAGCTTCCACCAGTCCGGCTTGATGCCCAGCGCGTAGAGTTCCTCCAGCGCGCGCGGAATGGTGGTGTCGTCGAGCTTGCCATGCTTGCCGGCGATGATCTCGACCAGCAATTCACGGCCAACTTTTCGCGCTGCTTCGAACAGGGCTCTGATCTTCTGCTGCTGCTCGACTTTGAGCGCTTCCGGGTCGTCCGGGTGATAGAAGCACAGGCATTTGATGCAATGATCGACCGGCCATTCGGTGAGCTGCGAGCCGATATCCTGCGAAAATTCGAAGCGCAGCGGCCGCGATCCTGGCAATTCGACCGGGCGGCCGAGCCAGGCGAAGGGATGGCGGGCGAATTCGAACATCGCGTCGCGGCCGTATTTCTCGTCGATCAGCATGCCGTAGCCGTCGCGGCCGGCGGCAACCTTGGCCGCGGCCTTGACGGTCAGCACCTTGAAGTCGGGGATGCGCGCAACGTCGGCGCCGACTTTCGCCGCGACGTCTTCGAGCTGGACGCGGTGGTCGCAGGCCAGCGCCATCAGCGAAGGAATGTCGCGCCGGCGCGTCGTCGCCCAATGGATGTGGTTGATCGCCTCGTCCTTGCGCAGTGCCAGATGCTTGCTGCCGTGCTTCAGGAAGAACTGCAGCTCCTCGAAAGTCGGATATTCCGGCGCGCAGAGCAGGCGCGACACGGCAAAGGCGCCGCAGGCATTGGCCCAGGTGGCGGCCGTGGCGAAACTTTCGCCGCCCAGCCAGCCGCGCAGGAAGCCCGACATGAAAGCGTCGCCGGCGCCCAGCACATTGTAGATCTCGATCGCAAAACCCTTGCCGACGATACCGTCCTCGAGGTCGTCGCTGATCGGCCCGTCATAGACGATGCAGCCCTTGGCGCCGCGCTTCAGCACGATGGTGGCCGCGGACAGCGCGCGGATGGTCTTCAGCGCGCTCAGGCAATCGTCGGCGCCCGACGCGATCATGATCTCCTCCTCGGTGCCGACGATGAGATCGCAATCCGGCAGCACCGTCTTCAGCTGCGCCGAGACGCGGTCGGATTTGACATAGCGCTCGAAACCCTCGGCATGGCCGGCAAGGCCCCAGAGGTTCGGGCGATAATCGATGTCGAAGACAACCTTGCCACCCCGGGCCTTCATCAGGCGGATCGCCTTGCGCTGGGCGGCATCGGAGTTGGGCCGCGAGAAATGCGTGCCGGTAACGACGACCGAACGCGCCGAGGCGATGAAGGCCTCGTCGATGTCCTCTTCCGCCAACGCCATGTCGGCGCAGTCGGAGCGGTAGAAGATCATCGGCGAGACGCCTTCGCTCTCGACCGAGAGCAGCACCAGCGCGGTCAGCCGCTCCTTGTCGGTCTTCAAGCCGTCGACCGAGACGCCCTCGCGCCGCAACTGCTCGCGGATGAAGCGGCCCATCTGCTCGTCGCCGACGCGGGTAAGCAGCGCCGAGCGCAGGCCGAGCCTTGCGGTGCCGACGGAAATATTGGCCGGGCAGCCGCCGACGGATTTCGCAAAGGAGGTGATGTCCTCCAGCCGCGAGCCGGTCTGCTGGCCGTAGAGATCGACCGAAGCGCGACCGATGGTGATGACGTCGAGCGGCGGGTATTTCCCTTCCACGGCTTCGCCCATTCGAACCTCCCATCGGCCTTGTTGTGCAGAGCAGCGTCGTTTTGGACAGCACGCGCCAGCGGCAGCGTGGTATCGCCAATATGAAATATTAATTCCAATCTGCAGTCAATATGGAATGAGCGTTCCCGAGACGAAAAGCGCTTGTCTGGAAGGCTCAGCCCTTGCGCCGGCGCCCGGCTTCGCGGCGCTTCTCGCCGACGGCGACGGTCAGCGCCATGGCCAGCGCCATGGTTGCCGAGATCGAACGGAAGCCGCCGAAATCGGCCTCGGCGACCTCGAACCAGACCCTGGCGAATTGCGCCAGCGGCGAGAACGACGAGTCGGTGATCGCCACGATCGGCACGCCCTGTTCGGCGATCGCGCGCGTCTCCTCGATTGTCGCCGGCGCGTAAGGCGAGAAGCTGATGGCGATGACGGCGTCGCGCGGCGTGGCGAAGCCGATCATCTCGGCGTTCAAGCCCGCGGCCGATTCCACCAGCTGGTTGCGGATCTTGAGCTTGCCCAGCGCATAGGCGATGTAGGACGCCACCGGATAGGAGCGGCGCTTGGCCAGCACGTAGATGGTCTCGGCTTTCGCCAGGAGCGCGATCGCCTCTTCGAAATGCGCATCGTTCAACGCCCGCGAAATGTCGCTGAGCGAAGTGCTGGCGGCGGCGACGAAGCCGTCGAAGATTGCCCGGTGGCCGGCGCCTTCCTCGGCCTTGGCGCGCAGCGCCGCCAGCCGCTCGTCATAGGACGAGTTGCGCTCGCGCAGGCGCTCGCGGAACACCTGCTGCAGGCTGGTGAAGCCGTCGAAGCCGAGCTGCTGGGCAAAACGGATCAGCGTCGAGGGCTGCACGCCGGCCGAAGCGGCGATGCTTGCCGCCGTGCCGAAAGCGATGTCGTCGGGATTGTCGAGCGCATAGGCGGCGATCTGCGCGATGCGCTTGGGCAGGCTGGCGCGCCTGTCCAGGATCGTCGCGCGCAGCGTTTCGAAATCGCGAGGCACCCGTTCGTCCATCGTCGCTCCGTCCGCGCCCATAAGGTTTGTCCCTCTCCTGCCTCATCATAGCGAGTTCGCGCAAGAACACCATAAAAAATGATTTGGATGTTCCATTCGAAGTAAAAATGGACTAATTCATCCATACCGTTATTTCCCTCACCTCGGAGACAATCGACATGGTCGGAGTGGGCCTCATCGGCACGGGCTTCATGGGCAAGTGCCACGCCATCGCCTGGAATGCGGTGGGCACCGTCTTCCCCGATGTCGACAAGCCGAAGCTGGTGCATCTGGGCGAGGTGAATGACGAACTTGCCAGGCGCAAGGCCGGCGAATTCGGCTTTGCAAAAGCCTCCGGCGACTGGCGCGCCGTGGTCAACGATCCGGAGGTCGATGTCGTCTCGCTGACCACGCCCAACCAGTTCCACCCGGAGATGGCGATCGCCATCCTCGAAGCCGGCAAGCATCTTTGGTGCGAGAAGCCGATGGCGCCGAGCTTCGCCGAGGCCGAGGCGATGGCGAAGGCCGCGAAGGCATCCGGCAAGGTCGCGGTGCTCGGCTACAACTACATCCAGAACCCCGCTATCCGCCACATCGGGGCGCTGCTCGAGGAGAAGATCATCGGCGACGTCAACCTCGTGCGCATCGAGATGGACGAGGATTTCATGGCCGACCCGGAAGCGCTGTTCTTCTGGAAGCATGAAGCGGCCTCCGGCTACGGCGCGCTCGACGATTTCGCCGTGCATCCGCTGTCGCTGATCAAGGCGCTGTTCGGCCGCGTTTCGCGCGTCATGTGCGACATGGTCAAACCCTATGCCGACCGCAAGACCGCGTCCGGCGCCCGCCGCGCGGTCGAAACCTACGACATCGCCAGCGTCTTGATGCATCTCGAAAACGGTGTCGCCGGCACGCTGCTGGTCAACCGTTCGGCTTGGGGCCGAAAGGGCCGCATCGCCATCCAGATTTTTGGGTCGAAAGGCTCGATCCTCTACGACCAGGAGCGGATGAACGAGTTCCAGCTCTACCTCACCGCCGACCGGCCGACCGAGCAGGGCTACCGCACCATCCTGGTCGCGCCACACCACAAGCCTTACGATTCCTTCCTGCCGGCGCCCGGCCACGGCCTCGGCTTCAACGACCTTAAGATGATCGAATGCCGCGAACTCCTGATGCGCATCGCCGGCAAGCCGGCCCGGATCATCGATTTCGACGAGGGGCTGGAGATCGAGCGCACCGTGCATGCGATGGCGCGCTCGTTCCAGGAGCAGCGCTGGGTGGATGTGCGATAAGTCAGCCGAGCGCTGAGACCGCCGCAACAGCCGGCGCCGATGGCAGCACCGGTCTATGCCGACCGGCGCCTCGGATCGGCTAGCTTCAAGCCAGGTTAATGGCGACATTGCGCAGCAACGCCACGGATTTGCGCATGCCTTCGATCGGCGACAGCATCATGTCCTCGTGCTCGATCGAGAGCACGTCGTCGTAGCCGGCCTGCTTCAGCGCGGTGCAGAACTGCCGCCACCAGGTCTCGCCATGGCCATAGCCCAGCGTGATGTAGTTCCAGGCCCGGTCGGCATAGTGGTTTGGCGGACGCGCATCGAGCACGCCGTCTATGGCCGCCGGTATCGGTTCGACGCGCGTATCCTTGGCATGGACATAGTAGATCGCCGAGCCAAGCTTGCGGACGGCGGCGATGGGATCGGCGCCCATCCACATCGGGTGGCTCGGGTCGTAGTTCGCGCCGACCGTCTCGCCGACGGCGTCGCGCAGCCGGAACAGCGTCTGGACATTGTAGACGGCCTGATGGCCGTGCAGTTCCAGGCAGAGTTTGCCGATGCCGAGATTGTTCGAAAATTTCACCAGATCGCGCCAGTAGGGGATGATGCATTCGTCCCACTGGTAGCGCTGGATGTCGGCGCATTCGGGCGGCCAGTCGGTGACGATCCAGTTGGGGTTGGCGTCGCCGGGTCCGCCGGGCAAGCCGGACATCATCACCACGCGGTCGATGCCCATCAGGCTCGCCAGCCGGATCGTGTCCTCGGTCACCTGGCGGTGCTGCTTGCCCTGCTGCCCCGGATGCAGCGGATTGCCCGAGCAGTTGAGCGCCGCGATCGTCAGCCCGTGGTCGCGGACCTTGGCGACGAATTCGGCGCGGGTCGCGGCACTTTCCAGCATCGCCGCCAGATCGATATGCGGCGCGGACGACCAGTTGCCGCAGGCGAACTCCAGCGTCTCCAGCCCG
Source organism: Mesorhizobium sp. GbtcB19 (assembly GCF_019091085.1). Taxonomy (GTDB): domain Bacteria; phylum Pseudomonadota; class Alphaproteobacteria; order Rhizobiales; family Rhizobiaceae; genus Mesorhizobium. Next base: position 176,342 of record NZ_JAGXJY010000012.1, read on the forward strand.
AGTTCGGCCGAGGCTCGCAGCATCTCGTCGAAGGACAGGTTGCCCAGGCTGTCGGTGATCATGCCAATCTTCATGTCGGTGACTCCCGCTTGCCTTCAGACCGTCCACTCAGAGTTTTACCGGCTCGAACCTGCCGGACCGCGCCGACGCCAGGGCCGCTTCGCAAAGGATCATCGCCTTGCGGCCATCGCTGGCCGTGACGGCGGGTTTCTTTCCCGTCTCCACGCAGGAGATGAAATGATCGATCTCGGCGGCGTAGGATTCCGCATAGCGTTCGACGAAGAAGTAATAGGGCTTGTCGCGCGATATGCCCTTGCCGCCATACATCTCCACCGAGGTCGGCAGCCGGTTGCCGGCCTGCAGCATGCCGTCGGCGCCATGCACCTCGATGCGCTGGTCGTAGCCATAGGCGGCCCTGACGCTGTTGTTGATGTGGCATTGCCGGCCCGACGCCGTGCGCAGGATGAACATCGCGGTGTCGTAGTCGCCGAGCTTGCTGTATTGCGGCGCCACCAGCGAGGAACCGGTCGCGAACAGCTCCACCGGTTCTTCGCCGAGCATGTTCCGCGCCATGTCGAAGTCGTGGATGGTCATTTCGCGAAAGACGCCGCCGCCGCCGGCTAACGCTTCTTCTGTTTCCGGTTCGGGGTCGCGGCTGGTGATGATGACCTGCTCGACTGCGCCGATCTCGCCGGCGGCCAGGCGTTCCTTCAGCGCCCGGAAGCTCGGATCGAAGCGGCGGTTGAAGCCGATCTGGAACGGCACGCCGGCTTTCGCGACCGCGGCCAGGCATTCGTCCGTGCGCTTGAGGTCGAGATCGATCGGCTTCTCGCAGAAGATCGCCTTGCCCTTCGCCGCCGCGGCCGTGGCGAGTTCGGCATGGGTGCGCGTCGCCGAGGCGATGAACACCATCTTCACCGCCGGATCGTTCATGACCGTCTCGGTGTCGGCGATCTCGGCACCAGTCGCGGCGGCGACCTTCTCCGCCGCCTCGCGGTTGGGATCGACGACGTAGCGCAGCCGCACCTTTGGATGACGCGCCAGATTGCCCGCATGCACACGGCCGATCAGCCCCACCCCGAACAGACAGACATCCATCATACGTTCGACTTTCCTATCGGGCCGCGCCTTCGCGGAACGGCCGGTTCGTGTTGCTCGCGCGGCGTTCATTTCACCGCGCCCATGGTCAGCCCGCGCACCAGGTGGCGCTGCACCAGCAGCGCGAAGAAGACGATCGGCAGCGCGCCGATGACGCCGGCGGCCGACATCGAGGCCCAGTCGGTATCGATGCGTCCGATCAGCGTCGCGGTGCCGCGCGGCATGGTCATCGCGCGCGGCGTCGCCGTCAGCGCCAGCGCGAAGAGGAACTCGTTGAAGGTGACCAGCACGGCGAAGATGGCCGTGGCCGCCAATCCGGGTGCGGCCAGCGGCAGCGTGATGCGGCGGAAGGCGCCGAAGCGCGAATCGCCGTCGACCATCGCGGCCTCCTCGAGATCGACGGGAATCTCGCGGAAGAAACTCTCCATCATCCAGACGCAGAAGGTGACGTTGAAGGCAGTGTAGGTGGCGATCAGCCCGAGCCAGCTGTCGAGCAGGCCGAGGCTGAGCATCAGCAGATAGACCGGGATCAGGATGACGACCGGCGGGATGATGCGCAGCGTGAGCAGGAACAGGCCGACCTTGCGCTCCGCCGCAAAAGGCAGGCGGAACCTGGCGATCGCATAGGCGCCCATCGCCCCGACGATGAGCGCGATGGCGACGGAGAAGAAGGTCACCACCAGCGAGTTCGTCAGGTAGGAGCCGAACTGCTTTTCGGTGAACAGCCGCACGTAATTGTCGAGCGTCGGCAGGTGCGGGTAGAGCGTGCCTTCCTGCGTGATCTCGCGGTTCGACTTGAGCGAGGTGGAGACCAGCCAGTAGATCGGCAACAGCACGACGGCCAGCACGAAGATGGTTGTGAGGATGCGCGCCAGACGGGTGCTCATGACGCGTCGACCCTGCGCAGGAGCCTGATGGCGCTGAAGGCGAGCGCGAGCACGACGAGGCCGATGGTCACGAACAGCGCCGCCGCATAGCCGGTCTGCTGGAACTTGAAGGCGGTGTCGTAGCCGTAGATCGAGATCAGCCTCGTCGCCTCGCCCGGCCCGCCTCGGGTCAGCACGAAGACCTGGTCGAAAGTGCCGAAGGCGTCGATGGTCCGAAGCACGATCGCCACCGCCAGCACCGGCCGCATCATCGGAAAGGTCAGATCGGCAAAGACGCGCCAGGCGCCGGCGCCGTCGACGCGCGCCGCCTCGAACGGCTCGTGCGGCAGCGACTGCAGCCCGGCGAGCAGGATCAGGAACATCAGCGGCGTCCATTCCCAGACGTCGAGCACGACCAGGCCGATGAAGGCGTTGAGCGGATTGCCGAGGATCTGCACCGCTCCGCCGCCCATCGCCTCCGACAGCGCCGTCAGCATGCCGGCATCGCTGGCGTAGATCAGCCGGAAGACGATGGCGACGACGACCGGCGTGACCACCATGGGGATGATCAGCACCGTCCTGAGCAGCCGGATGCCGCGGAACTCGTGCAGGCAAAACAGCGCCAGCGCGAAGCCCAGCACCGCCTCGAACGACACCGACAGCGCGACGAACTTCACCGTCACCCAGAGCGAATTCAGGAACTGCGCGTCGCTCCACAGATGCATGTAGTTCTGCAGGCCGACATCGGCGATCGGCGAGCCGTAGCGGTAGGCTTTTGCGCTGGCGCGCAGCCCATCCCAAAGCGGATAGACGAGCACGCCGAGTACGATCATCAGGCCCGGCGCCAGCATGAGATAGGGGAGGGCGAGGTCGAGCCCCGCCCCCTGCAGGCGGTATTTGCGCGCCTGCGTGCCGCTTTGCATCAGTAGTAACCGGCCGTGGTCAGGTAGTCCTTGACTTGCTTGGCTGCGGTGTCGAGCGCGGCACCGCCGCCGGAACCGGCCTGCAGCGCCTTGTTGAGCTCGATGCCGAGCAGTTCCTCGACCTTGGCCCAGTCCGGCGTGCGTGGTCGCGGCAGCGCGCCGGCGTCGAGCTGCTGCAGCGCGACCGGGATCAGCCGGTTGCCGGGCTTGGCGATGCCGAAGGCGCTGCGCTTGACGGGAATCGAGCCCGCTTCCGAGAGCTTGGCCTGGGTTTCGGCGCTGACATACCACTTCAGGAACTCGATCGAGTTCGCCTTGTTGGGCGCCGATTTCGGCACGCCGGCGATGAAGATGCCCATCTGCGCGATCGCTTTTTCCTGTTTCGGCACGACGCCGAAATCGAGCTTGCCGGCCACCTTGGTCTGCGCCGGATCGTCGGCCTTCAGCGCGTTGCCCGAATACTGGATGATGGCGCCGGCATCGCCGCCGAGGATCGCCGCGCCCTCCTGGTCGGAATCGAACTCGACCACGCCGCTCGCCGTGTTCTGCTTCATCGTGCCGACGAAGAATTCGGCCGAGGCCTTGCCCTCGGCCGAATTGAAGATCGGGTTCCACTTGTCGTCGAAGAAGGAGCCGCCAAACGACAGGAAGATCGGATACCAGCTGGTGACGATCGGGTTGCCGGTGACGCCGCGGAAGACGACCGGATATTTGATCTTGCCGGCGGCGACGCCTTCCTTGCCCTTGGCGATCACCTCGTCCCAGGTCTTGGGCGCGCCGCCGGTGAAGACGTCGTTGCGGTAGGTCAGCGTCTGCAGGTCACCGACGAAGGGCACACAGATCAGCGTCGGCTTGGCGTTCTCGAAACCCTTGACGCGCGGTCCCTGCTGCGGCGGCCAGTAGCCCATGTCGATCATCGAGCCGATCCAGTCCTTGTCAGCGCCGTCGATGCCGCCGGCGCCGAGGTCCTCCAGCACATTGGCGGCGCCGAATTGCGGCACCCACGGATCGTCGAGCAGATAGAGGTCGTACTGGCCGGCGCCGCTCTGGGCATCGGCGAACCACTTCTCGAGCGTCACGCCATATTCGTCCTCGAGGAACTCGATGTCGAAGCCCTTTTCCTTCGCCAGCGGGATGATCTTTTCCTTGAACGGCGTCAGCCCGCCATCGGCGAAGGCGCCGATGATCACCTTCTTTCCGGCGGCCCTTGCGGGCAGCGGCAGGCCGAGCGTGGTCAGCGCGGTGGTCGCCAATGCCAGGCTAAGCCCGCCCTTGATGACGGAGCGGCGAGTAAGTCTGCTGGAATGCATCATGTCACTCTCCCATTGTTGTTGACCCTGTGGACGGCGGTGAGGCCGGCCGAATTGAAGAAACAGGCGTTCGCCGGGTCGAAGGCGACGCCGATGCTTTCACCCACCACACCCCGGAAATCGCGGCCGGCCCGAACCGAGACATTGCCGCCTTCGAGGCGGACATTGACCAGCGTCTCGTTGCCCATCGGCTCGACGACATAGATTTCGCCGGGCAGTGCACCGGCTTCGCCCGGCTGGGCGACGCTGCAGTCTTCGGGCCTCAGCCCGATCTCGACGATCTCGGCCAGGCGGCATGCTGTTAGCCGCGTCCGCTCCAGCGCCACGATCTTGCCGCCCGCCATCACGCCTTGCTCGGAAAGCGCGACCGGCAGGATGTTCATCGGCGGATTGCCGACGAAGGTGGCGACGAAACGGTTGGCCGGACGGTCGTAGATGTCGATGGGCGGCGCCATCTGCTGCAGCTCGCCGCCATGCATGACGGCGACGAGGTCGGCCATGGTCAGCGCCTCGACCTGGTCGTGGGTGACATAGATGGTGGTGGCGCTGAGCCGCTGGCAAAGCCGCTTGATCTCGCCGCGCATGGTGAGCCGCAGCCGCGCGTCGAGATTGGACAGCGGCTCGTCCATCAGGAAGGCCGCCGGGTCGCGCACGATGGCGCGCGCCAGCGCCACGCGCTGGCGCTGGCCGCCGGAAAGCTGGCGCGGCTGGCGGTCCAGCAGATGGCCGATTTCGAGGATGGCGGCGACCTCGCCGATCTTGGTCTTGCGCTCGGCGTCCGGCGTGCCGCGGATCCACAGCGGATAGCCGATGTTTTCGGCCACCGTCATCTGCGGGTAGAGCGCGTAGCTCTGGAACACCATGGCGATGTCGCGGTCGCGCGGCTGCAGCCGGGTCACGTCGCGCTCGCCGATGAAGACCTTGCCGGATGTCGGCATGTCCAGCCCCGCCAGGATGCGCAGCGCCGTCGTCTTGCCGCAGCCCGACGGACCGAGGAGGGCGAGGAATTTATGGTCCGGCACGGCAAGGTCGAGCGATCTCAGCACGTTGAGCGCGCCGAAATTCTTGACCACGTTTTTATACAGGACCGAACTCATCGCCCTCCCCGGCGCCCCCGCTTGTGTCTCACCCCTTCCGCTCGTGCACATAGAAGCCCGCGCCCTGCGCCAGCTGCTTCAGATTGCGATACCCCATCGTCGCATAGGTCAAGGGGTGCGCCTTCGCCGGGTCCTGCTCGGCCTCCACCACCAGCCAGCCCGAATAGCCCTGGCCGCCTAGGATTTTGAGCAGCGTCGGATAGTCGATCGCACCGTCGCCGGGCACTGTGAAAATGCCTTCCATCACCGCGCCCATGAAGCTCATGTCGGTGTCGCGTGCCTTCTTCAGCATCGCCGGGCGCACATCCTTGCAATGCACATGCACGACGCGGCCGACATGCCGGCGCAGCAACTGCTCCGGATCGCCGCCGGAAAAGGCGCAGTGGCCGGTGTCATAGAGCAGGCCGACCGCCTCGCCGGTGGTCTGCATCAGCCTGTCGATCTCGGCGTCGGTCTCGACGATCGTGCCCATGTGATGGTGGAAGGCCATGCCGACACCGAAATCGACAAAACGCTCGGCGAGCCTGCTGATCTTGGCGCCATAGGCCTTCCATTCCCCGTCCATCAGCTTCGGCCGCTGCGAGATCGGGTCGTGGATGGCGCCATGGCGACCGCGCGAGGTATCGGCATAGACGACATGCCTGGCGCCGAGATCGCGCAGCAAAGTCAGATGCGGCCGGATCGCCTCGAACTCCTCGTCGACCTCCTTCTCGCAGATGCGCCCGTCATACCAGCCGGAGACCAGCGCCAGTCCGTAATGGTCGAGGATCGGCCGCAGCGTGCGGCTGTCGCGCGGAAACTTGCCGCCGAGCTCGGTGCCGGCATAACCCGCTTCCGCGGTCTCGCTCAGGCACGTCTCGAGCGGCGTGTCACCGCCCAGTTCCGGCACGTCGTCATTGGTCCAGGTGATCGGATTGATGCCAAGTCGAACTGTCGTCATTGCGCGCTTTCCGCCCCGCAGCCGGGGTGGCTGCGGGGTTCATGATCTCGGGAGGAGATGGCTGCGGTCGGCGGGATGCAAAGCCCGCCTGTTTTCGCCCGGCCGGACGCCCTCCCAGTGCCTGGCCGAACCCGTTTTCGTCGACGTCCTACCCCAACGTCACAGGGGAAAGTCTACGCCGCTCTGTCTCCCTCGCGAGGGCCAGTTTTCGGGAAAATGAAGGAACCAGTTTGTGTCGGGAAGTGGGTGTGGCAGGATGGGGAATGGGCAATCTGGAAATCATCGAGCGGCAGCGCGAGGCCCCCTTCTCTGGCCTGCCGGCCATCTCCCCCTCAAGGGGGGAGATTGGATGGCGCGCCGGCTTTCGCCAATCGCCAACGTTGCAAGGAGTAGCGAGGCGCCAAAGCTGCCAATCTCCCCCCTTGAGGGGGAGATGTCCGGCAGGACAGAGAGGGGGGCGAAGGAACTCGACGTCGAAAGCCAAGCATGTCTGGGCACGCCATCGCCAGCGCACCTATGGGCGGGGCTAGCCCCATGCGCCCCCACCCCAAACCTCAAGCCTTCCCGCTCGACATGCTGGCGGTGAACCGCGCCAGCCCCGAGCATCTGTCGCGCCAGCTCTATCACGGCCTCGTCGCCATCATCCGCAGCCGCGCGCTTCCCCCCGGCTCGGAGCTGCCTTCCACCCGCGCCCTGGCCGCCGAGCTCGGCCTTGGCCGCAACACCATCGTTTCCGCTTACGACCAGCTCGTCACCGAGGGCTATCTCGCCAACCGCCAGGGCGCGCGGCCGGTCATCGTCGACCTGCCCGAAGGCCCGCGCGAGGCACCGCACGAGGCGCCGCCGGTGCCGCTGCGCCAGCCCTCGCTGCGCGGCCAGCAGCTGCTCAGCCAGCCCTATCATCACGGCAGGCCGGGCCATGTCGCCTTCCACCCCGGCATGCCGGATCACGAGAGCTTCCCCTTCGGCGTCTGGGGCCGGCTGGTGGCGCGCCGCGCCAGCCATGGCGGCGAGACGCTGTTCGGCACCTATGACGTCACCGGCCACCCGGCGCTGAAGGAGGCGATCGCCGGCTATCTTTATTCCGCGCGCGGCGTGCGCTGCCGTCCCGAGCAGATCGTCGTCACCACCGGCGCGCAGGCCGCCTTCGATCTTCTGGCCCGCCTGCTGCTCGACCCCGGCGACACGGTGTGGATGGAAGAGCCCGGCTATTACGGCGCCAAGGCCGCCTTCACCGTGGCCGGCGCAAAAATCCTGCCTATCCCTGTCGATCAGGAACGCGGCTGGTATCTCGACCCGCCGGACCCATTGCCCCGCCTCATCTATGTGACGCCGGCCTGCCAGCATCCGCTCGGCATCACCATGCGCATGGAGGAGCGGCTGCGCCTGCTCGACATCGCCGAGACCGCGAATTCCTGGGTGATCGAGGACGATTTCGACGGCGAATACCGTTTTCAGGGCCGCCCCGTGCCGGCGATCCAGAGCATGGACCGCTCCGGCCGCGTCATCTATGTCGGCACCTTCGCCAAGCTGTTGTTTCCCGCGCTGCGCATCGGCTTCATGGTGCTGCCGCAAGAGCTCGCCGGCCGCATCGTCAACGCGCTCTCCACCACCGGCCAGTTCGCGCCGCTGCTGCTGCAGGCCGCCCTCGCCGATTTCATCACCGAAGGCCATATGAGCCGGCACCTGAAGCGCATGCGCCGCATCTACGCCCAGCGCCGCCAGCTTTTCCGCGACATCGTCACCGAGCGCCTGCGCGACGAAATCACGCTCTCCCCCGCTGAGGCCGGCATCCAGGTGGTGGGCTATCTGAGAGAGGGCATCGACGACATCAAGGTCAGCCAGGCCGCCGCGAAAAGGGCCATCAACGTCTCGCCGCTGTCGAAATATTTCCAGAACACGGCGCCGACCCAGGGGCTGGTGCTGGGCTATGCGGCGTGCGATGCGGCGCAGATGAGGGAGGGGGTGGAAAGGCTGGCGGCGGCGATCAGGGAGACGCTGGGGGCGAGCTATACTGCCGTATAACTGCTGCGTTATTTGCCAGATCGGCGGCTGGCAGGATTTGGCCGATCAAGCCGATTTGCGGTTCGCAGTTGAGGCAGTAAGAATTGCCGGAATTGCATAGACAATTCACGTCATGGGCGGTGTCCTGGCAGCGCGGATACCTCGAACGGCAACAACAATCCGGATAATACAAGTCCCCGTGGCGGACGAGACGATGGAATTTAGCGCAGTTTCGTGGCAATCTGGTATCGGGGAGATGTTCATTCGCGGGGGGCGGGCGATGGTGGAAGATCGTCGTGCAAAAATTGATCGCATCCGGGCGGTGGCGACGGCGACGCTTGGGCGCCTGCGTAACCTGCCCGTCGTCGACCTGTTGGATGCCAAGGCTCAGGTGAAGGGCCTGATCGATGCGAGGCAGTTCGACCTCGCGATATCGCTCGCCGAAGCCGTAAGTCGGCGAGACCCCGGCGATCCGACGAACAGGCGCCGATACGCCCAGGTTCAGATCGAGACGCACAACGTTACCGCCGCGATCGACATGCTGAAGGCGATCATGGCGCGGCTCCCGTCCAGCCACCCGGAATACGCCGAGGCCTTGGGCCTGCTTGGCCGATCGTACAAGCAGATGTTTATCGACGCGCCCGACAAGTCCGGCAAGCTTGCGCGCTCCATGCTCAGAAAATCCCTGGCCGCGTACCGGCGGCCCTATGAGGCAGACCCGGCCAAAACCTGGCACGGCATAAACCTGGTCGCGCTGCTGACCTACGCTCGCCGCCTCGGCCTGCCGATCGACGACGGCCTCGATCCCAGGGCCATTGCCCGCGACATCGTCTCCAGGTTGAACGCGCTGACGGAGAAAGACGGCGACGAATGGCATTTCCTCACGCTCGCCGAAGCCTACCTTAGTCTCGGCCAGTGGGACGACGTGGACCGGGCGATCGGGTCGTATATCAACTCATCACCCGACAAGGCCTTTGTCTGCGCCAGCGCGCTGCGCCAGTTCCGGGATGTATGGAACGTCGAGGACATGGGGCCTCGCGGCCGATCGATAGCGGCAGCGTTGCGCGCCGCCGTGCTGGAACTCGAAGGCCATGATCTGAGGGTCGATCCTCACGAGATCAAGGCGTTGCAGGCCTTCCAGCCGGAGGAGAAGACGCTCGAGGCCATTCTGGGCGATGACGGGCCGACGACCTATCGCTTCATGCAGATGGGCATGCAGCGCGCGCTGGCGGTGGCGTCCATCCGGCTGAAGCTCACGGATCGTGTCGGAACGGGGTTTCTTGTCCGGGCGAGCGATTTCGGCCTGGCGCCCAAGGCAAATGACGAGCTTCTCGTGCTCACCAATTGGCATGTCGTCAATCCGGATGGCCTCTATCCCGGCATAGGCCCGGATGAAGCCGAGATCGTTTTCGAGGCGGTCGATTCGCAAAAAACATACAACGTGAAAGCCATCGCCTGGTCGTCGCCGGTCCAGCAGGTCGATGCGTCCTTCCTGCGGCTTGACGGAAGCCCGCCATCGATCGATCCGCTGCCCCTCGCCGAAAAGCTGCCGGTCGTGCAGGACAAGGCTCGCGTCTATGTGATCGGTTATCCCGGCGGCCATGAATTGTCGCTCTCGCTTCAGGACAATCGCCTGCTCGACCATGAAGGCCCGCCGGCCGGCAAGCCGCAGATACCGGGCGTTTGGCGCGTCCACTACCGCGCCCCGACCGAGCCTGGCAGTTCCGGCAGCCCGGTCTTCGATGACCGTGTCTGGAGCGTCATTGCCCTCCATCACGCCGGTTCCGAAAAGCCGATCGGCAGGCTGAACGGCAAGAGCGGAACCTACGTCGCCAACGAAGGCATCGCGATCCGCTCCATCCGCGACGCTATCGCAAACGGCGCGGCGGGGTAGGGGCAATTGCCGACGGTTGGCGATTGAGCTGCGTCTTGCTGGCGGTTGATGTTTGAGCTGCCTCGTGCCCGGCAGCATCGGCCGCTTCTATTCACCCGCCCGCTTTGCGACAGGCTTGGCTCCCGCCCATATGGACCGGCACCCGAAACGCACGCGCCGCATCCACGCCCAACGCCGCCAGCTTTTTCGCGACATCGCGACCGAGCGCCTGCGCGACGAGATCACACCCTCTCCCCGTCGAAGCCGGCATCCAAGTGGTGGGCTATCTGAGGGAAGGCATCGACGACATCAAGGTCAGCCAGGCCGCGGCGAAGCGGGCGATCAACGTCTCGCCGCTGTCGAAATTTCCGGAACACGGCGGCGGTGCAAGGGCTGGTGCTGGGGTATGCGGCCTGCGATGCGGCGCAGATGAGGGACGGGGTGGAGAGGCTGGCGGCGGCGATAGGGGAGGCGCTGGGGTGAGGGGCCAGTCCCCGGCGGCGAAGACCTAGAAATGGCGCACCCGACAAGATTCGAACTTGTGACCTCTGCCTTCGGAGGGCAGCGCTCTATCCAGCTGAGCTACGGGTGCTTCCCGGGAAACCAGAAAACGAACTAACCGGTGAGCCGGCCAGCCACGGCTTCTTAGCGGAAGCCGGCGCGGGCTTCAACGGGCAAATAATCCGGAGCCGGATCACCAAGCCGGGCTTAAGGATGGCCGGTGTGCGCGTTCAGCCACAAATAGCGACTTTAGACGACTTACGCGGTCCATATGTCGAACCCACTATTGATCAAGGTCAGCTTACGCCATAGACCCGGTGTGGGGGGAATGTCGATTGATGGACAAACGAAGCCTCACCGAGCGTGATATCTGCACAAAGTTCATCCTACCAGCCGTCAAGCACGCCGGATGGGACGAAATGTTGCAGGTCCGGGAGGAGGTCTTTTTCACCAAAGGCCGCATTATCGTGCGCGGGAAGCTAGTCACGCGTGGCAAAGCGAAGAAGGTCGACGTCGTACTTTACTACAAGCCGAATATCCCGATCGCGCTGATAGAGGCGAAGGACAATAATCACAGTGTCGGCGATGGCATCCAGCAGGGACTCGACTATGCCGCTACGCTGGACATTCCATTCGTCTTCTCCTCAAATGGCGACGGCTTCGTCTTTCACGACCGCACCGGCCTAAGTGTCCCGATCGAGGCCAACCTCGGTCTCGACGCGTTCCCTTCGCCTGCCGAATTATGGAAGCGCTATTGCACCTGGAAGGGTCTCGACGCGGAGGCCGAACATATAGTGCTTCAGGACTATTTCGACGACGGTAGCGGCAAGGCCCCGCGCTACTATCAGGTTAACGCCGTCAACGCCGCGGTCGAGGCCATCGCCAAGGGCCGTGACCGCGTGTTGCTGGTCATGGCGACCGGCACAGCCAAGACTTACACCGCGTTTCAGACCATCTGGCGCCTGTGGAAGGCAGGCCGCAAGAAGCGCATTCTGTTCCTCGCAGATCGCAACGTGCTGATCGATCAGACGATGGTGAATGATTTCCGCCCGTTCGGTGCGGCGATGGCTAAGCTTTCGACCAACGCGAAAACAATCGAACGGCAGGACGGCACCACGGTTGATTTGACATTGGCACTGGACAAGAAGAGGCGCATCGACACCGCTTTCGAAGTCTATCTTAGTCTCTATCAGGCCATCACCGGTCCGGAGGATCGCCAAAAACTTTACAAGGAGTTCTCGCCCGGCTTCTTCGACTTGATCGTCATCGTCGAATGCCACCGCGGCAGCGCGGCAGAGGATTCTGCGTGGCGCGAAATCCTGAGCCATTTTTCCGGTGCGACCCAGATCGGCCTAACTGCCACGCCGAGGGAAACAGAGTACGTTTCCAACACCGATTATTTCGGCGAACCGATCTTCACCTATTCACTCCGCCAAGGCATCAATGACGGATTCCTCGCACCCTACAAGGTCATCAAGGTTCACATCGATCGCGATGTTGAGGGTTATCGTCCGGAACTCGGGCAGCTCGACCGCGACGGAAACGAGGTCGAGGACCGTCTCTACAACACCAAGGATTTCGACCGGACGTTGGTCCTCGACGACCGCACGAAGCTGACGGCAAGGAAGATCACTGAGTTCCTCAAAGAGAGCGGAGACCGCTTTCAGAAAACCATCGTCTTCTGTGTCGACAAGGAACACGCCGCGCGCATGCGGCAGGCGATCGTCAACGAGAACGCCGATCTAGTCGCCGAAAACCAGCGCTACGTCATGCGCATCACTGGAGGTGAGGGTCAGGACCAACTCGGCAATTTCATCGATCCAGAATCGAAGTATCCGGTGCTCGTCACGACCTCGCGCCTGCTCTCAACCGGCGTCGATGCGCAAACCTGTCGGCTGATCGTGCTCGACCGTTCAGTGGGTTCTATGACTGAGTTCAAGCAGATCGTAGGGCGTGGCACTCGCGTTCACGAGGACACCAAGAAATTCTACTTCACGCTGATCGATTTTCGCGGCGCGACCAATCATTTCGCCGACCCGGAGTTCGATGGCGACCCGGTGCAGATTTACGAACCCGGCGAATACGACCCGATCGCGCCACCCGATGACACAGTCGTCGATCTGGGTGATGGTGATCAAGAGCCTTACGAGCCGGCTAATGGCGAAACGGTAGTCGACCAGCCGGGCTTTCCGCAGCTGCCAGGCAACCAGGAGCGAAAGATTTACGTGGATGGCATCGGCGCTCGCATTGTCGCCGAGCGCGTTGAATATCTTGACGAGAACGGGAAGCTAGTCACCGAGTCTCTGCGCGATTTCACCAAGACGGCGCTGAAGAGACGCTTCGTCAGCCTTGACGAGTTCCTCAAGCGTTGGAAGGGCGCCGAACGCAAACAGGTGATCATCGAGGAACTGGAAGCCGAGGGCTTGGCGCTTGACGCGGTCGCAGACGAGCTAGGCAAGAACCTTGATCCCTTTGATCTGATCTGTCACGTCGCTTTCGACAAGAAGCCTCTAACGCGCCGTGAGCGCGCTGAGAACGTCAAGAAGCGCGACGTGTTTACGAAATACAGCGCACAAGCCCGCGCCGTGCTCGACGCGTTGCTTGAAAAGTATCGCGACGAGGGCGTGCTCAACCTCGACGTCGCCAACGTGCTGAAGGTGACGTCCTTCACCGCGATGGGTAGCGACGTGCAACTGATCAAAGCGTTCGGCGGCAAGGAGGGTTTCGAAAGAGCCGTCCACGAAATGCAGGACGCCCTCTACCAGGAGACCGCATAGCCAATGATCGTCCGCACCACCGTCAAATCCATTCAGGACATTATGCGCCAGGATTCAGGCGTTGATGGCGATGCACAGCGCATCAGCCAGTTGTGCTGGGTGTTCTCCCTCAAGATCATCGGTGATCAGGTTCAGGAACTGGGGCTCACACGCAACGCCTATCCCTCGCCGTCCCCACCGAAGTCCCA
>NZ_JAGXJY010000120.1 GCF_019091085.1 Mesorhizobium sp. GbtcB19
CCGTCGGCGCTGACGACATCGAAGTTCTCGGTGTAATGCTGGCCCGCCACGAACTCATTGTGGGCGGACGACGCCGTATAGGTCCAATTGCCATCGGCATCGATCGAGAACGAGCCATAATTGCCGGCGGTGCCGGCCTGCGCGACGAAGTGCGGATCACTGTCGACGTCGGAGATGGTGAGCTGGCCACTCGTCGAGATGTCGGCGGCAGCGTCGGTCTCGGTCAGGTTGACCGAAGCGGACGACAGCACCGCTGCATCGTTGGTGCCGAGGATATCGATGGCGACCGAGGTGTGGGTGCCGTCGGCGCTGACGACGTCGAAGTTCTCGGTGTAATGCTGGCCGTCGACGAACTCGTTGTGAGCAGAGCTTGCCGTATAGGTCCACGCGCCCGCTGCATTGATGGCGAAGGTGCCGTAGTTGCCGACCGTCGCGGCCTGGGC
>NZ_JAGXJY010000121.1 GCF_019091085.1 Mesorhizobium sp. GbtcB19
ATCAAATAAACCGCTCCCTTAACTTGGTAATGTTCATGAATTCCAACCATTCCTTGTTTATAAAAATAAAAACCGTATCAAATCAATGTTTGACACGGTTTTTATTTATTTCCCCTCACACTCTATAATAGCAGTAGTCACATTATCTAAAAAAATCCTTTTTATAGCTTCTACTTGTAATATTAGCAATACATACGAATAAATACCTAATGTTATTTGATGCTACTATCTCCTAACCTCTTAGAAATCCTCTTCTCATTCCCACCTTTAGACAGTACAAAATTGTATATGTATAAGATAAATCATAAAACAGAAACTTTAGCATAGACGCTTACTTACTAAATACCATTTTACTTCAACTAACCTAAATAGGATCAATCGGTATTCCAGAGGAAGTACAAATTATCCCATAACTTTACGGGAGACATGTAATATATGCATC
>NZ_JAGXJY010000122.1 GCF_019091085.1 Mesorhizobium sp. GbtcB19
AATAGGCAATATTGACCCGCTTAGTGAGTACACGTACAGAGGTAAAATATTTGTAACAAACAAGGAATCAATTGACAACGGATTGTACGCAGAGGGAAAGGCGTGGAACGGTGACCAATTGGTGGGAGCTGTAGGGTCTAACATAAATGAAGTACTAGAAAATGAGATATGGAAAGAATATTCCGTAACAATCCCTCCAATTAAACAGGCTGTAACGCACATGCAAATTACTGTAGGTGTGCGACGTAACGGCACTATTTATGTAAGTAATCTCATGTTTCAAAAGGGCTCAATAAAATCTGTATTTATTCCGAACCCTAAAGACATGGGAGATTACCAAGCGATGGTCAGAGAAATCGGAAAGAAAGTAGCTACTTCAGAGTTTAATCAGAAAATCACTACAATGCAGACGGCTATTGACCAAACTTCCAATGCTATTA
>NZ_JAGXJY010000123.1 GCF_019091085.1 Mesorhizobium sp. GbtcB19
ATGAATTGGAAAAACATAGGGTAATAGAAAAGTTTGAAATAGAAAGAGAATATTGGTATCAACGAAACGTAGATTGGGGAATAGTGACGGAAAATGAAATCCCTAAAATATTAGTGAATAATGTGGAATGGTTACACACGTCGTATTTTTTTCATGAAGACCTCTCTCCTTCAGCATATAAAACTTTGCTGCAACAATTGAAATATTCTCTTTCAAGAAAAGGTGTTTCTTTAATTGAAATACTAACACAATTTGATATCCAATATGGGCTAGAAAATGGCATGGCTTTGGAGCTATTTAAACATCTTATTGCGGTAAAAGAGATTAAAGGGGATATGTTCCAACCAATACACACTCATTAATTTGTAGAGGATCTTATTTGGGAAGGCGCCCAAAATTGGGAGAAAGGAGCGGTTTAGATGTTGGTTGAAAATGAGA
>NZ_JAGXJY010000124.1 GCF_019091085.1 Mesorhizobium sp. GbtcB19
ACGAGCCTGGTCCTCGAACAGAGCATGGATGCAGCGATCCGACGGATAGTCCGCTTCCGTCCGGTTCCAGGTATCGACGATCAGTTCCCGCTCTTCGGCCGGCAGCACGTCCAACGACCGCAAGGGCGTCTCCGGCGCCGTCTCCAGCGCTTCCGCCAGGCTCTCCAGCGCCCGCTGCATCAGCCCGATGACACGATCCGCCGACACCGCTTCGACCACCTGCGCCGTCAGGCCAAGTGCTGTCCCGAAGTCGTCGATCGACAGCGTCACCGGATAGCTCGTCCGCTCGCCGCTCTCCAACCGCTCAGCACCGATCAGGCCCGGCGTTCCGGTCCTCTCCAGCGTACTGTGCCTGTAGTTCAACAGTGCGCTGAACAAAGGCGTGCCCGCCGCAACCCCGCTGCAGCGCTGCGCCAGCGCCAGCGGCGCA
>NZ_JAGXJY010000125.1 GCF_019091085.1 Mesorhizobium sp. GbtcB19
CACCAAGCCCCGGACCCCCCCGCCCCGGCCCCCCCGGCGCAAACGCCCCAGCACCCTCCCCCCCAGCAGCGAATGGCCGCCGAGCCCGAAGAAGCTGGCGTGACGTCCGGCGGGCCCGACACCGAGCAGCTCCTGCCAGATGCCGGCAAGGATGGTCTCAGCCTCACCCTGCGGCGGCTCGTAGAGGCCACGGGCATAGGCCCCCTCGTCGGGCGCCGGCAGTGCCTTGCGATCAAGCTTGCCCTTCGGGGCCAGCGGCAAGGCGTCCAGCACCACATAAGCCGCCGGCACCATGTATTCCGGCAGAAGGCCGCTCAGATAAGCCCGCAACACCGCCGCAAGATCGGCGCCCGCCTCACCGTCCGCCACGACATAGGCAACCAGCCGCTTCTCACCAGGCGTGTCTTCGCGCGCGATCACCACCGCTT
>NZ_JAGXJY010000126.1 GCF_019091085.1 Mesorhizobium sp. GbtcB19
ACATCCCATGTATTTCCCCATATCTTCATTTCGTTAAAAATAGGCTGTAGAGTTTGTCCTTTATCAGTTAAGGAATATTCTACATGAGGTGGGATATTAGAGTAAATTACACGTTGAATAATTTTTTCATTTTCTAATTCTTTTAGTCTCATGGATAGTGTTCTAGGGCTGATTCCTTTTAAGGATTTTTCTAATTCACCAAACCGTTTTGGTCCCGAAAAAAGGTCTCTAAGAATAACAAATGTCCACTTCCCACCAATTACCAGCATTGTTTTTTCTATAGGGCATTTAGACAATTTTTCTTCTTCTTGTTTAAGCATACATTATTCCCTCCTGATACTATATATAAATATAGTTACTATACAAAAAAGCAGTACTTTTATATTTGTAGCACTTCATTTATTATATTTTATAAAGA
>NZ_JAGXJY010000127.1 GCF_019091085.1 Mesorhizobium sp. GbtcB19
GAAATTGATTTTAAAATCTTGTGCTTCATCTATAAACACATAGTCATATAAACCTAAATTTTGATCGCTCACATTTTCAATAATATCTCTACACACAAATTCAAATGGATCTTCCTTAAAGGCTTTTTTTCCATTGGCATCTCCTAGAGATAAAGTTGGTCGATTAGAATATTGGGCTATTTCAGAATAGAATCCTTTTTTATATACTCCACCCCAACTATGGAAAATATCAATTTTACTAAAATCTGGTTCACCATATCTGTCGTAATCTTTATAATACTGTTTAAACATTCTCAATATGGTTTGTCTAAGAGAATTACTGAACAAATAAAATGCTATCTTTCTATCTCGATCTTTATAATGCAGATAAGCCATTTTCTTAACCATTAATATAGTTTTACCACTACCTGCTAAACCA
>NZ_JAGXJY010000128.1 GCF_019091085.1 Mesorhizobium sp. GbtcB19
TCATAAAAACTATCGTAGGTGGGATGTCTTGGGAATAAAGGATCAGTAATATCCCCATCTGCATATGTCCCCTTGTAAACTGCTAATTTGTTTTGGTGGTGCCACGAGTTAATCAATCCATTTAGAGGAGATTTTTTTAATCCGTATTTGTCTTCTAAATTAGAAAGTTCCGTAGAGAGATTCTCCAGGTAAATATAATTTGTTACAAACTCTTCTTCTCCTTGTATATACTGTGGTGTGAAGTGTGGATTTACGCCCTCAAAATCCGGTGCATGTGCTTTTAAATAGTACAAGTAAAGTTTAAAGGAAATTCTTTTATTACAGGATTCATCACCATAAAGATAACGACGGATGTGCTTCCATTCAATGGATTCGTAATACGGAGCAGGAATCAGAGAAATAAAGGAGCTTACGGCC
>NZ_JAGXJY010000129.1 GCF_019091085.1 Mesorhizobium sp. GbtcB19
GCCATTTCTATACACTCCAGAAAGTAGTAGCTGGTTTATCAAAGATAATGAGTTCTTTTAACATGCTCTGTATTTTTTTAGCTGCATTTGGATATTTAAATTTTTCTTTATCCACTATAATACTATTAACAATTTCTCCGGGATCATCATACGTGTTTGAATAACTACATAAATTAAATAAACTTTTAAGAACATTTGTAATTTCCTCTGCTTCCCCCTCAACTCTAGTTAAAACTTTTTGTATTAATTGTTGATCAAAATATCTATACCACCAACTTTTATTAGAACTCAGTTCTAAATAATTCAATTTTGCTGAATGATATAGATATATACAAACCTCATCACGAGTCCTTAAACCAAAATTCTGTTTTAATACTTTTAAAACAGCATTAAATTTATTTAATTCCTCTATC
>NZ_JAGXJY010000013.1:0-171654 GCF_019091085.1 Mesorhizobium sp. GbtcB19
CGGAGCGGGGGCCTTCGTAGGGCGCTCCCCTCTCCGTCTCGGCTTCGCCGAGCCACCTCTCCCCACTTCGTGGGGCGAGGAACCCGGGTCACGCCCGGCGATAAATCCGCACCGCCGCAGCCACCAGCGCGGCGTTGCCGTCCGCCACACTGCCGTTCGGCAACTCCTTGCCATCCTCCAGTCCGACCCGCGTCGACAAGTTTCTTGCCGCCGCTTTCTCCACGAAGGGCCAGACCGTGGCGTTCTCGCCATGCAGCAGGATCGAGCGGCGGATGCCGGCGCGTTGCAGCACCTTCTCGATGCCGTCGGCCACGGCAAAGGCCTCGTCCTGCGCCTGTTCGGAAATCTCGATCAGCACGCGCAGCACCCGGCCGCCATGATCGAGGCCGACCAGCCGTTCGGCGTCGGCGATGGACGCCAATCCAGCCTCGATGCCGATGCCGCGCTGGCGCAAGCTTTCCATGACGATGGGCGCCGCGGTCTCGCTGAGATTGACCGAAGCATAGTCGGGCAGCTCGCGCCAGCCGGAGATGGCGACAAGCGTGCGCAAATCGTCCTTCTCGATCCAGGCGCCGGTGGAGACGCCGATCAGCGTGCCCGGACAGGCACGGCGGAGCGCTGCGACCGTCCTGTCCATCGCTTCGGGCGCCAGGCTCTCCCGGCCGTCGGCGCCGCGCGCGTGGACATGCAGCTCGGCCGCGCCCGCCGCGATCGAGGCGGCGGCGGCGCGCGCCATCGCCTCGGGGTCGAGCGGCAAAGCTGGATGAAAGTCGGCGGGACGGGCACCGTTGATGCAGGCCTGGACGATCATCTTCGCGGCAATCCTGTTTCGGCTGGCGTGAGCCTAGCGCAGGATCGGATTGGCCGGAACCTGAGCGATGAAATCTCCTGACAGGCCGGGGAAAGCAAAATCCCCCTGGCCTGACGACCAGAGGGATAGGTGTTCATCGTGGGCGACTACCGAATTTCGAAATCCTTTACGCCGGCACGCGCTTCAGCGCCTGCGCCATGCAGTGAATGCCGCCGCCGGTCTTGGAGATCTCGCTCATGTCGACGGCCGCGACCTCGAAGCCTTGAGCCTTCAGCTTTTCGATCAGCGTCTTGCTGGAGGTCGGCGCGATCACCCTGTCCTTGCCGAGCGACATGAAGTTGCAGCCGAGCGCCATCGTGTCCTGGAAGGGCACGTCGATGATGTCGTGGCCCTTGCCCTTCAGCCAGTCGACGATGCCCGGCTCAGTGCAGGCGAGGCAGACAGCGGTGAGTTTTTCGGCGATCGGTACCACCATCAGGTCGATATGGACGTAATATTCGTCGATGAAGGCAAGGCGCGTCTCCCAGCCCTCCTTCTCGAACCAGGCCTGCACCTGGCGGGCGCCCTCTTCCTGGGTGCGGGCACCGCCGCAGCCGATCAGCACGACGCCGTCTTCGATGACGTTGAAGTCGCCGCCCTCGAAGGTGCCGGCCGTCACCATGTCGTAGATCGGGATGCCGAGCTTTTCATAGGTGCGGATGGCGGCGTAGTTCTCGCCGCGCCGCCACCAGTTGGCCATGGCGGTGATGAAGGCGCCGTAGGGCGTCATGACGCTGGAGTCGCGTGAATAGACCTGCATCGGCAGTTCCGGCGTCGGCTCGTGCCAGTGGATGTTGACGCCGAAATGCTCGTAGGCAGCGACCAGGTCCTTGTGCTGCGCCTGCGCGATCTGGACGTTGCAGGGCGCCTCGCGCAGGTGCTTCCGCGACAGCGAGCTGGTCGACAGATGGCGCAGGAAATTGGGCGAGCCGAGCAGCACATCGGTCAGCACATCGGTCTCGTTGGCGAAGCCCCAGGCGGTCAGCGGCTTGGTGCCGCCATTGGGGTTGCGGCGCTGCAGCGAGAACGGCTCGGCGACGATGCGGTCATGGACGGTCATAGTGTTCTCCTCGAGCTAGGTTGTTGGTCGGTCATGCGGTGGAAGCGGCCGGAATCCACCAGTCGCGCCCGCGCGGCGTGGTGACATATTCCGGCCAGCGGAAATTGATCGGCGCCTCGTAATCACAGAGCGGCGCAATCCAGTTCGAGCCGCCGGCGCCGCCGCCGGTGCGCTCGACGAACTCGTCCATCGCGGCGTCGCGCGCAGCCTTGTCCTCGAGCAGGCGCAGCGCCGTCAGCGCGACTGTCTTGGCAGCGCATGTTACCATCGGATCGATGGTGGTGGGGATGCCGCCCAGCGCGTTCATTGCCCAGGACGGATAGGCGTGGCCGCTTGCCGAGCGCAGCGCTGGGCGGGCGATATAGAAGCGCGATGTCGGCGCGTGCCAGCTCATGTCGGTATAGTCGTCGGAGGTGGAATTCACCTGCGACGGTGGCAGGTCGCGGCGCAGGATCGCCTCGGCCTCTTGCGGCGTGATCAGCCGCTCCAGCTCATCGATGAACGGATTTTCCGTCGCCTCGCCGCCGGCATTGACCTGGACCTCGCGGGCAATGGCTTTGGCCTCTTCGCTCCATTGCGGTGCGCCGACCGTGGCGAGCGAAGCGTAAGTGATCCCGGCCAGGGCGTGGTTGGCCAGCCCCGGCCGCGACTTCGACACCCAGTGGCGCTCGTAGCGGCAGCCGCTCATCTTCGCAGCCGCTTCGGCGTTGCGATCGAGCACGGCGGTCACCTGCTCGGCCATGGCAATGGTCGGCACACGGATCATGTACTGGATCTCGGCAAGGCCGGCCGGCAGGTTGTCGGCGGTCGCCTGCCCTGCCGTCAGGATCGCCTCGCTGATCGACCAGCCGCCCTGATGGGTCAGCATGGAATCGCGCAGCGCCTTGGAGGCCATGTACATCATCATCAGCGCGTCGTTGGCGCCCGGCGCCCTGACCGCGGAATGCGCCTGCGGGATCGGCGCGCCATCGCTTGCCGCGCGGCCCCAATTTTCGGGCTCATCGCAGATGAAGCGGTAGATCATCGCGTAAGCCGCGCCGCAATGCGTGTCCCAGCGCGCCGTGTTGCAGAGCGGCAGCATGTAGAAGGGATGGAAGGAGATCATGCCGGCAAGGCCGTCATAATAGCCTTTTGCCGCATGGATCGGCTTCGAGCCCCTCACCTTCTCCGCCGGCTCGCCGGTGAAGCGCAGGGTGCCCTTGATGCGGTGCTCGAGCATCGCCGCCTTTGTGGCCAGAAGCCCGCCGAGGCTGCCGATGCCGAGACCCGAATGCGGATCGGTGTGACCGCCGGCCTCGACACCGAGACCCGGCCTCGGCTGCTTTACCGTCGTGGCATCCTGGCAATTGCCGGGCACGGCGTCGTACTCGCCATACATGCCGATCACCGGGCCGTCGCCATTCGTCCAATGGGCGCAGAAGGCCGTCGGCATGCCGCCCGAGCCTTCCTCGACCGAAAAACCTTCCCGCTTCAGCCGGTCGACATACCAGGCCGCGGACTGGTACTCGCGCCAGGCGGTCTCGCCGAAATCGAAGATGGTGCGCGTCCAGGCCGACAGCAGCGGCTGGATGCTGTCGATGCAGGCAAGCGCGGTCTCCTGCGCGGAACTCGTCACCGGTTTGTCCATGACGCAAAGAAAGCAGTGAAGCGGCTCATCAAAAAGTGATATGTTTTCCCGGTTCGTGCAAATTCGGTTCACCTGAGGCCCCTTGCGCATACCATCCACGCAGGCGCTGCGCGCCCTCGACAGTTTCGCCCGTCATGGCAGCGTCTGGCGCGCCGCCGACGAGCTTCACCTCACCCGAAGCGCCGTCTCGCATCAGCTGCGGCTGCTCGAACGCGATCTCGGCTTCGATCTCCTGCAGCGCATCGGCAAAGGCGTGGCGCTGACGCCGCGTGGCCAGCGCTATGCGGCCGATGTCAGGAAGGCGCTGACCGTGCTCGGCGACGCGAGGACGCAGAACAGCGGCGCCGGGGTCGGCGGTTCCTTCGCCATTTCCTGTCCGCCAGGCTTCGCCTCGATGTTCCTGTGCACCCATATCGGCGAGTTCCAGCAGATGTATCCGGACGTGACGCTGTCGGTGCTCACGCCGCGACGCCTCGACGACGTCTCAAATCCGGATGCCGACGCCTTCATCGCCTTCGGCGTCGGCAACTGGCCGAACCGGGCGGTGGAGCTGCTTTGCGAGGTCTCCTTCACGCCGCTCTGCAGCCCGAGGCTGCTCAACAAGGTCGGCGGCTTTTCCAAACCCGCCGACGTGCTGCGCGCCAGCCTGCTGCATCTCAGCGACACCGAGGACTGGGCGCGCTGGCTGGCGCTGTCCAAGGTGGAAAATCCCGATACCGAAGGCGGCATCTTCTTTTCCGACATGAACCTCGTCTTCTCGGCGGCGATCGCCGGCCAGGGCATCGCGCTCGGCGACGAGCTGACCGGCCGCCAGGCGCTGAGCGAAGGCAGGCTGGTCAAGCCTTTCGAGGCGACCGTCCCCTCGCCGCGGTCCTATTACCTGGTGTTCGAGCATGCAAAGGCCAGGCACCCGGTGCTCAACGCCTTCAGCGACTGGCTGAGGGCGAAGCTGTCGGAGAGCAGGCTTTAGGCAACTGGCTAATCTCCCCCCTTGCGGGGGAGATCAGCAGCTTCAGCGCCGACCTATCCCGCTCACCCGTGAATCAAATTTGCCGATCAGGCGAAAACTATTCGGTTGCGGTGAGCCGCAGCCATGCCTACGATTTCATTGGGAACTGAGGAAAGAGCCAGGATGCAGCAACCCGGCCGGGCCGCAGAAATCAAAGCGAACGGGATCGGCAAGAGCTTCGGCTCATTCCGGGCACTCGACAATCTGTCGCTCGATATCGGCCGCGGCGAGTTCCTGACGCTGCTTGGCCCTTCCGGTTCCGGCAAAACCACCTTCCTGATGATCCTCGCCGGCTTCGTGCAGCCGAGCGAAGGCAAGCTTTTCAGCGACGGCGTCGACATCACTCACCGCCCGGCCGAGCAGCGCGCCGCCGGCATGGTGTTCCAGGGCTATGCGCTCTTTCCGCATATGAGCGTGGAGCAGAACATCGCCTTCCCGCTCAAAGTGCGCAAGAAATCCGCATCCGAGATCAAGCAACGCGTCGGCGAGATGGTCGAGCGCGTCGGGCTGAAGGGCCATGAGAAGAAACTGCCGGCGCAGCTTTCGGGCGGCCAGCAGCAGCGTGTGGCGCTGGCCCGTGCGCTGGTGTTCGAGCCGGGGGTGCTCTTGCTCGACGAGCCCTTCTCGGCGCTGGACAAGAGCCTGCGCGGCCAGATGCAGGCCGAGATGAAGCGGCTGCACCAGGAGACCGGCACCACCTTCGTCTTCGTCACCCACGACCAGAGCGAGGCGCTGGCGCTGTCGTCGCGCGTCGCCATCTTCAATCATGGCAAGCTTCTGCAGGTCGGCAGGCCGGACGAGGTCTATGACCGGCCGGCCAATCGCTTCGTCGCCGAGTTCCTGGGCGAGATCAACATGCTGCCGGTGAAAGGCGTCAAGCCCGCCGACAATGGCGCCACCGGGCTCTGCGAGGACCGCGCAGTCAACATGCGCTGCAAGGCGGAAGCGATAAAGGGCGATGCGATCCTGGCCATCCGTCCGGAGGACATGTCGATCGCTGCGGAAGCGTCGGCCAACCAGAATGGCATCGCGGCAACGGCCATCGCCTCGACCTATCTCGGCGCGGCGACCAAGCTCGACCTCACCACGCGCCAGGGCGCGAAAGTCACCGTCTCGGTGCCGAACGAGGTCGCGGCTTCGGCGCTCAGCAAGGGCAATTCCGTCTGGCTGACCTGGCCGGCCGAAAAAGGTTTCCTCCTTCCGGACGGAGGACAATGAGCGCTGCTGCGGCCTGAATTCGCCGCACCGGCTTCCGGATCAGATCAACGACAACAAGGGGAACTGACATGACGAACGATACCAAGAAACTGGCGATGGAAAATCTTGCCGAGCGGGCGAAGCGCGGCGAGATCTCGCGGCGCCAGTTCGCGCAGCTTGCGGGCCTGGTGCTGGCCGGCACGCCGATGCTGTTGCGCTCGACCGGCGCCTATGCAGAAACCAAAGGGCTGGTGCTGGTGAACTGGGGCGGCGACGCTATCACGGCCTATGATGCCGCCTACGGCCAGGCCTTCACCAAGGACACCGGCATTCCGGTCAAGATGGACGGCTCGGGCCCGACCGAAGGCGCGATCGCCGCGCAGTTCAAGAGCGGCGCGCCGACCTGGGACCTGGTCGACGTCGATCCGTTCTCGGCCATCACGCTCGGCGGCCAGGGCATGCTCGAGCCGATCGACTACAAGGTCGTCGACAAGAGCAAGATGCGGCCGGGCTTCGGCTGGGAATTTGCGGCTTCGACCTACTTCTTCTCCTATGTGATCGCCTACGACTCGCAGAAGTTCGGCTCCAACGCGCCGACCGGCATGGCCGACTTCTTCGACGTCAAGAAATTCCCCGGCAAGCGCTCGCTCTACAAATGGGGCGTGTCGAGCTGGGAAGCCGCTTTGTTGGCCGACGGCGTGGCGCCGGCCTCGCTCTACCCGCTGGATCTCAAGCGCGCGCATGACAAGATCGCCGCCTTCAAGGAAAACGTCGTCTCCTATTGGGGCGGCGGCGCCGAGAGCCAGAGCGTGCTGCTCAACGGCGAAGCCTCGATGGCGATCGTGTGGTCGACCCGCGCCTCGCTGATCGAGCAGGATTCCGGGGGCCAGATCAAGTTCATCTGGGACCAGGGCCTGATCTCGCCCGGTGCGCTGGCCGTGCTGAAGAACAATCCCGGCGGCAAGGACGCCGCAATGAAATTCATCGCCAGCACCCAGGATCCGCAGAAGGAACTGGTGATGTTCGACAAGCTCGGGCAGGGCCCGGCCAATCCGGCCACCGATGCGCTGATCCCGGCCGACAAGAAGCGCATCAACCCGGTCGATCCGGAGAACATGAAGAAGCAGATCGCGCTCGACATGGAGTGGTACGCCAAGAACTACGGCGCGGCGCTCGACGAATACACCAAGATCATCTCGGCCTGACCGGGCCGAGAACTTCTTGGCGATGAGAGGCACCCTCTCCGACAGGATGGGCGCGGCGCTGTTGATGGCGCCGCTGCTCCTGTTCCTGATCCTTGCCTATGCCTGGCCGTTCCTCGGCGTGGTGAAGTGGAGTTTTACCCTCCCCACCCCCGGCCTCGGCCAGTACCACGCTTTGCTCACCGACGAGCTGGTGCAGTCGGTGTTCATCCGCACGTTGCGCATCGCGGCGATCGTCACCGTGGTTTCGGTCACCGCCGCCTATGCCATCACCGTGGTGTGGGTGCGCGGCAGCCCGGTGCAGCGCGTGCTCGCCGAATTCTGCATCCTGGTGCCGTTCTGGATTTCGGTGCTGACGCGCGCCTTCGGCTGGGTGGCGCTGCTCTCCAACCGCGGCCTGATCAACACCTGGCTGCAATCGATCGGCTTCATCTCCGAGCCGCTGACTTTGGTGCGCAACGAATTCGGCGTCATCGTCGGCATGTCGCATTTCCTGATCCCGTTCGCGGTCTTCCCGCTGGCATCGGCCATGCGCAGCCTGGATGAGCGTGTGCTGCTCGCCGCGCGCGGGCTGGGCTCCAGCCGCATGCGCACCTTCTGGACGGTGTTCGTGCCGATGACGCGCTCCGGCATCATCGGTTCGGCGCTGATCACCTTCGTCTTCTCGCTCGGCTTCTTCGTCACGCCGGCGATCCTCGGCGGCGGCCGCTCCGTGATGATCGCTGAGCTGATTTATCTGCGCATCTTCCAGAGCCCGGACTGGGGGCTGGGTGCCGCGATCAGCGTCGTGCTGGTGGTGTTCGTCGGCGCGCTGATGGCGCTGCTTTTCCGCTACGTCAAACCGAAGCAATTGGTGTAGCCAAGATGCCGACCTACCGCCCCGGTCCCGTCTCGCTCGCCCTCGCCGTGCTGGTGGCGCTGTTCCTGCTGATGCCGCTGCTTGCCGTCATCCCGGTGTCGCTGACGCCGAGCCGCATGCTGGCCATGCCGACCGGTGAGTTGTCGCTGCGCCATTATCGCTCGCTCATCGAGGATCCGCGCTGGCTGGACTCGATCCTGCTTTCGCTCAGGATCGGCATCGTCAGCAGCATCCTATCGACAGTGCTTGCCCTCACCTTCAGCCTGGGCGTCTGGATGTTCCAGCCGCGCTTCACCGCCGCCCTTGTCGGCTTCGTGCTGCTGCCGATGGTGGTGCCGCCGGTGGTTTCGGCGGTGACGCTCTATTTCCTGCTCACCTCGGTCTCAGGCCTCACCTCGTTCTTCGGCTATGACACGTGGCTGGGTGTCGCCATGGCGCATTCGGTGATGACGGTGCCATTCGCCACCGTGCTCATCCTGGTGTCGCTCAGCCAGCTCGACCGGCGCATCGACCTTGCCGCGCGCGGCCTTGGCGCCAGCGTGTGGGAGCGCGCGACGCGCGTCATCATGCCCAACATCAAATTCGGCATCGTCACCGCGGCGCTGCTCTCCTTCGTGCTGTCCTGGGAAGAGATCGGCGTGACGTTGTTCATCACTTCGGTCAACGCGATCACCCTGCCCCGCCTGATGTGGATGGGGCTGCGCGACAACATCGACCCGGCAATCGCGGCCCTTTCGGTGATCCTGATCATCATCACCGTGCTGGTGCTCATCGCGCGCAGCCTGATCACGCGGCGCAAGGCATCGGCATAGGCGCCACCGCGCAGTTCCCATGCGCCGCTTGAAACGAAAGAGGCCCGCCGGGAGCGGCGAGCCTCTTACGGAGCCGGAGTGGAAGGTCCAGCGCCGTCATGATCCGGGGGTGTGGATCGCCTCGAAATTTAGCCAACGGGGCTCGGCCGAGCCACTTACAAATCTGTAATCTTCGGCCGGACGGATCGGTCGCCAGCGCAAGAAATCCCTGTTCTATCAACATCTTGCAAGAGACGGTCGATTTCGAAGCAGCTCCTCTCAAGCAAACGTGATGAACCATCCGAGCGGCGCGGCAGGGTCGGTTTCAAGCTGTGCCAAAGGTGAGCAGGCGCCGCAACGCGGTCCGTCTTTTTGCGGTTCCGCGTCATTTCGAGCAATTCCAGGAAAAGTGCCTCGCGGTTTTCCGTCCGGAATTGCGTGAAGGCAGGCGCCGCGCAGACGAAGGCCCCCCGGCCTCGTCCGTGCGTAGCAGTCGGATCAGGCGGCCTGCGGCCGCCGCATCCTCTCGACAAAGGCCTGCCTTGCCGGTCCGGCAAGCGGCTTGTCCATGGCCAGCAGGCCGTCGAGCAGCGCCAGGAGTTCGCGTGCTGCCGAAGACTTGCAGGAATAATAGACCATCTGACGATCGCGGCGGGTTTCAACCAAGCCAAACCTGCGCAGTTTGGCCAGGTGTTGCGACAGCGCCGACTGGCTGAGTTCGACCTTGTCGGCGAGCACGCCGACGGAGAGTTCGCCCTCGGCGAGGTAGTTCATGATGAGCAGACGCTTCTCGTTGCCCATCACCGCAAGAAAGGCTGCCGCGCTTTCTGCGTTGGCGGTTAGTTTCTTGGTGACCATCGATTTCCCCATGGTTCATGCTCTTCCGAAGGCCATGGGGGCAATGG
Source organism: Mesorhizobium sp. GbtcB19 (assembly GCF_019091085.1). Taxonomy (GTDB): domain Bacteria; phylum Pseudomonadota; class Alphaproteobacteria; order Rhizobiales; family Rhizobiaceae; genus Mesorhizobium. The sequence goes on from NZ_JAGXJY010000013.1 coordinate 9,501, forward strand.
CTTCAGAGTTCCAGAGCGTTGATTGGCCTGCCCCGATTTGGACACGGGACCTGCCCTGCTTCTTTTCAACCAGAACCCCTTCGTAACCCGGTTGCCACCACGTCGGAGTTGCTGGTCAGGGACAAAATGCGCGGCGCTTTTCCTCGCCAAGTCAATGCAGACTCGGAAAAATTCCGCACTGCTAATGCGTATCAGCGCTGCGCTCTTTCGGCAAGAATATAACGAGGAGCGCAAAAAACAGCGGCCAGAAGCAGAGCGAAGAAGCACGCTAGCCGCCAAGCCCGGCTCCTGCCGCGATGTTGCCGCGACTCACTCCCAACCTGGAAGCGTGGTAATATTAGCCGGGCAAAAAAGCGGTCGAGCCAGAGGAGGAAGCCATGTCCGCTGTGCGCAACACATTCACCCCCGATGAGACGGCCATGCTTGGCCGTGTCTATGAGAACGGCAATGTCGAGGGCGAGACCGCAGAGCAGAAGGAAGCACGTGCCTCGCGCATCATCGCCAATTACATGGCGGGCATCACCGACGAGGCGGAGCTGATCGAGCTTTCGCGGAGGCCGCTCGGACGATGAGCAGCGTGCGCCGCCTTCGTGAGACGGCTTCACGTCAAGTTGACGTTTCGGAACGCAACTCTACGGTAAAATATATCGTGTTCCGACATATTTCGGGAGAGTTCAGCGATGATCCAGGGATGGTTTTCCAAGCCGGTGGAAGTGGCCGTCGGCGTAGCGGGCTCTATCCGGCATATCTCCAACGCCGAGCAGGCCGTCGAATTGTTGACCGGCCAATGGCGCGACGCCGGCAGCGCCCTGCATGGCGCGGCGTTGCGCGCCTGCCGCCGGGCGATCAGCGGTGACGTCGCGGCGGACAATGCCAGGGAGGCCTTCGTCAGCGCGGCACGCGAGGCGCATGTGCTGGTGGAATGAGCGGGGCCGGTGTTCCGCAGCCTGCCTAGTGCGTGTCACCGTTTCACGGAAATGGCGAAACGCACTATCTCCTTGTTTTTACGCAGTTCCGGACGGAAGGCTACGGCGAAGTCGCCGAGCCTAACCGCTCACACTTTTCCTGGAATTGCTCTATCGATAGAAAAGCCATAAGAGCACCAGCATCGCGAACGCTGCCGGAGAGAGCAGGATTGCGGCCCGAAAGATGCACATGGCCAGGGAAAGCGGCGTGAACATGCCTGGCGGCGCCGAGCCCTACCGATCGCGCGGATTGACGGAAAACCGACGCGCAGTTCGAAATGCGCGCATCGGTTCCGCCTCGACATGTGCACGGTCCCGCCGGGTCTCCTCGTAAAGTCCAACGGCGGTCGCCATCAAGGTCGCGGCGGTCATGGTGAATGCAAGCACAGCGATAAGCATGAGGTCTTCCCGCGTTTCATCAACCTGCCGGAACGATTAGCGCCGTCCGCGAGGGTACGGCCAGTGACTTTGGTCACGCGATTTTTGGCCCCCTCGGGCCGCCTGTCCATCGCGTCGTGACCCGCTCCGAACGCGGTCCGCCACAAGCTCGAAATTCTTCGGAACCTAATGCGCACTGGTTGGTTAACGCGCGGGTCGGCAATCGCCCTCGGCCCGCAGCGCCGCCATCCAGTGCCGCTTGCTTGCCCAAAGAACAATCATAATAAGAACGGAGAAAGTGATGAACGATGTCTGGTTTTCCGAACCGGTCGTGATCGATTTCCGGCCAAACGGCCAGCGCAAGGTGTCAAGCTGCTTCGAGGCAGTGGAGTGCCTTGACCAACGTTGGCCCGGACAGGCGCGCGACGGCGCCTGGCGCTCGGCCAGCCGCGTCTGCCGCGACGCGCTCGACGGCCTGCGCAGCCCGGTGGAAGCCCGCAAGACGCTGCGCAAGGCGGCCAAGGTCGCCGGCCTGCTCGCCTAGTCCCTCTCGTGTCTGATGAAGACGCGGGCCGCAGACGCTAGCTCCTGGTGGTCTCGTCAAATGACCGCTATCGCGTCGACCTCTATGAGATAGCCCGGAGACATTATCGCCACGCCGACAATCACATTCGCCGGTTTGTGATCTCCGAACAGCGAAATCTGCGCTTCCTCGATGATCGGAACGTGTTCGTCGCGATCATAGTCGACGACGTAGATCGTGATCTTGCAAACCTGCTCGGGCCGTGCGCCTGCAGCGCCGAGCGCGCGGCCGAGATTGCCGAATGCCAGGCGCGCCTGCGCCGCAAAATCACCACGCCCGACGAGCTTGCCGTGGATGTCTTCGGGCTGCTGGCCAGAGACGAACACCAGCCTGGATCCGGTCGCGACGACAACCTGTGAGTAAATCTCCGGAGTTGGCAGATCGTCCGGGTTGATGAGTTCGAGCGGCATACGATATCTCCTGTTTCGATCAGCTGAAATCGACATTGGCGATCACCGCGCGCCCGGCACGCCGGACGATGCTAGGCGTCGGCGCTGATGCGGGCGGCGATCAGCGGCATGATGAGGCCGTTTCGTTCGAGTGTGACGATAGAGCCCGCCGGACACCGCGCGGCGCCTGCCCTTCGACTCATCCGTCTATTCGTTGCGGGCCTCCGGCAAGGAGGCGACGATGAGGATACGTTACCGGACCGAGCTGAGACAAGCCGAGCACGACGAACAGGCATGCGCGCGCGCTCAAATGACTAAACCCCATTGGCCACAGCCGGCACCAACCCGCCATGGAAAGGCGACCGCTGGATGGCAGCCGAAGCGACGACCGACGCATACTTTCGGGAGCGGCAACAACGCTCCCGGTTGGGGAACTTGAAAACGCCGGTCGCTGGGCTTCGGGGCGCCTGTTTGTTCAGGCCTTTTCATTTGGGCGAGTCGGGCGCCGGACCGCAACGCGAGCGCCGGAGCGTGGTAAACGGCCGGTTACTATCCACAGGCCGCCCGCTGCAGGTGGTCAGGCGAAACCGCCAAGCACTTCCGGAAACTGGACCGCCATAGCGCCTTCATCCGCCTGGACGGCGTAGATCCGGTGCATCTTCGTGCCGTCATACCTGGCCCGGCGGCGCTGCAAGTCCTTGCCGAAGAGACCGGCAACGACGTCGAACCGCCGCAAGAGGCGCTTCGTCACGCCGCGTTCGAAAGGTATGCGCTGCTCGAAGGGCTTGCCCCAGGGCGTGTCCCTGGCCAGATCGCGCCAGATCCTCAGCGCTTCGAGCTCGACCCCGACCTGGTTGCCCCACGGCTTGCCGCCGGCGAAGTGCCTGGCCCAGGCCTGCGAGAAGCGGAACTTCCTCGTTCCCAGCGATTGCAGGTTCCAGTTCGGATGCATCGTCTGCCATTTGCCCTCGAAGACGACGTTGAGGGCATTCTGGTCGTTCATCCTGCCCTGAATGGCAGTCTTGCGCGTGCGTTCCAGCAGCCCATCGGCCCGGACGGCGTTCATATCGAAGACCACGACGCCGGAATTGAAATAGGGCGCGCCCGGCTTCAGCCCGAGCTTTTGCCGGTAGGACGGCCGCAAATACATGTAGTCATCATGTGCGGCGAGCATTGGGGCGGACAGCGCCTGCCCGGCCAGGTCGTTGATATCCCTGTTGAACAGAACATCGCAGTCTGTGTAGGCGATGCGGTCATATTGCGCGAAAACGGGGAACTGGTCGGCGAAAAGACGGGTATAGGCCGCGATGCTGTATGTTCCGAAGCGGAAGCCGTAATTCGTCATGAAGTCCGCGACGTCGACCAGTTCGACCTTGCCATTCAAAAGATGACGGCCGGCTTCCAGATCCGTTTCGCTCGCGCCGGTGTAGAGCAGATAGCCGTCGACCCGCGCGGAGACGTCAACGATCCGACGCGCCGCCAGGCAGGCATACGGAAAATATTGAGCATCCGCCGCCAGGAAGAAGCACTTAGTCATTCGCACCGCGACCCTTATTTCGCCGCGGTGCCTGCCACAAAATGCTTCTCGACGAAAGCCTCGATCGGGCCGGTGAGCACGGCCGCCTCGCGTCTGACCTTATCGTCGTCCCAGCGCCACCACTGGATTGCAAGCAGCTTCGATATGATCTCCTCGGAGAAGCGATATCTGATCAGCCGGGCCGGAGACCCGCCGACAATGGCGTAAGGTGGCACGTTGCTGGTGACGACGGCTCCGGCGCCGACAACCGCGCCGTCGCCGATCTCCACGCCTGGCAGGATCATCGCGCCGTTGCCGATCCAGACGTCATTGCCGACGCTGATGCCAGCCGGCTTGCTGTCCAGCGCGATCGGCTCCGGCTGCTTCAGCAACCGGCTGTAAATTGGAAACGACGTCGCGCTCGCGGTCGGATGCTGACCGGAGCAAATGAAGAGCACCCGGCCGGCAATCGAGCAGAAGGCCCCGACCCGCAGCGGGGCATCCTTCAAGGGAAACAAGACCTTTCGCCAGGTCACGCCATAAGTGTGGCGGCCGACCGTCACATGCTCCGGCAATCCGGAGCGCAAGTCCCTCAGCCATTTGGAAAGCGCCGACATTTCAGATCCCTTCCCCAACGCTCATGCGACATAGCCCCGGATCGGCGGAGCCATCAACCGGGAACTTTTGGGTGGCGCAAGGGAGCGATCCACCCGAGAGGGCACCGACATCGGGGAAGTTTTGAGTGGATTGCGGTAGCGCGTGTTGATAGTGGGAGGTCTCCAGACACTTCTCCCATGATCGAATGAACGACGTTTTTGGCTATATCGCTTATGGCGATAACGAGGTTTATCACTTTGGCGCATTACTGAGCGCACTTAAGCTTTTGCACCATTGCCCAGGCGCCAGAATAATCGTCGCAACCGACAGGCCCGACCTTTTTCGCGGATATCCCGTCGAGACTATCGCCATAACCGCCAAGCAGAAAGAGGCGATGTCTTTCGGATGGCGCTATCATTTCGGCATCAAGGCCGGGGGCCTGATCGAGCTTTTGAAGCGAGCCGACCGCCTGCTTTTCATGGACACGGACATGTATCCAGTCGGGGACATCTCCCGATGCTTCGAGGCAATCACGACCCGCCAATCGATCATGCGCCTTTGCGAGGGGCCGCATGCGTGGTGCCCACGACTGGAAGGCAAAGATGTGCGGATCGGCGACTACGTTTTGACAGGCCATGAGCCGATGTGGAACAGCGGTATCTTGGGCGTCCACGGGGACAATCTTCCCGCCTTGATCGAAGCTTACCCGCCGATGATCGCCGTCCATGAGATCGCAAAGATAGATGCCGCGGAACAGTTCTGCATTGGTATAGCTCTATCCCAGGATGGCCGAGCTATCACCCCGCATCGCCTGCCGATCAGAAACTACAACACGCGAGGCAAGAAGGCGTTCGCCAGTCCACGCATCCTGCTGTTCTTCAAAACACATGGTAACGCGCCGATCGCCGAGCAAATCAGGCGAGCCGGTCGGTACCGGCTCTGGCGCGCTCCTTTGGACATATGGCGCCAGCGGGCTAGGTGGTCGTTTTAAGTTACTTGCGCCGGACATCGAGAGTGTCGCCGACGATCTTCGCAATCGCCTCGTCGATCCCAATCCTCCCCTTGCGCCTTTGCGCACTCGGATCGCGAAAGTCGATCCAGCCTTCGTTGAAGCCGTCGAGCATATGCATGCGCATTTCGGGATGGCGCATGCCCTGGCCGCGGAAGATCGTTTCCCAGCGCTCGCGCGGGACGAGGCGCGCCTCGACCTCGCGGCCGAGCGCCTTGGCGAAGGCGGCGGCGACCCGGTTCGGCGAGACCCTTTGCTCCGCCTCCAGTTCGATCACGCGGTGGCCGTTCCAATCCTCCAGCAGAAGGTCGGCGGCAGTCCTGCCGACATCGGCGGCCGCGATCATCGCGATCGGGCGATCGAGCGGCTGGAGATAGCTGTCGATGACGCCCTGGTCGCGCGCCGAGGCGATATCCCACTCAGCATTTTCCATGAACCAGGCGGCACGCAGGAAGGTCACGGCCACGGGCAGATCGGCGAGCGCCTCCTCCAGCAGGCGCAACACATTGAGCAGATTGGGCTGCGCCGCATCGGCGCCGATCGTCGACAGCACGACGACCTTGGGTGGCAGCGCCCGATGCAGCGCCTTGCGGATGACGGCGATCCTCGGCAGCACGTCCGGAAAGCCGGGCTCGGCATCATAGACTGGCGGCAACAGGATGAACGCGCCCTCAACGCCCGAAAGTGCCGCGGCAAGCGGTCCGGGATCGCCGAGGTCGGCGACTCCTGGATCGCCGAGGTCGGCGACGGCGACCTCGCAGCCTTTGGCCAGCCATGACGCGCCTTTGGCTTGATCGCGGACGACGGCGCGAACCTTGTGGCCGGATGCCAGCAGTGTTTCGGCAAGGACACCGCCAACACGGCCGGTAATGGCAGTAACGGCAAACATGATCTTCCTTTCGGATCGTTTGGTTGATCGGGATCGCGCCCGACGGCTGCAAACGTGCCGGCTGCGATCGCTGGCCGGTCTTTTCACATCGTTTGCTTGCTGATCCCAGCGCCGATATGTCATCATAATCCGGACTTGCAGTTGGGAATGGCGAATGGCCTATGACGGAAGATTGCTGTCCGGCGTGACGGTGCTGATGGCGGTGGTCGAAGCCGGGTCGATGGCGCGGGCCGCGGACACGCTCGGCATGACCGCTTCGGGCGTCGGCCGCGCCATCCAGCGGCTGGAGGCCCGTATCGGGGTGCGGCTGCTCGACCGAACGACGCGCACCATGCACCTGACCGACGAAGGGCGGCGCTTCCACGAGCGGGTCGGGCCTCACCTCGACGGCATCGAGGAAGCGGCGGTCGAGGCCACCGGCGCGGCATCGGCGGTACGCGGCCGGCTGCGCGTCAATGTCGACCCGTTCTTCTCGCAACTGGTGCTGGCCGGGCATGCCGGCCGGTTCCTGGCACTTTATCCGGAGCTTCGCCTCGAACTCATCATGCGCGACGCGGTGGGCGACTTGGTGGCGGACGGGTTCGACCTCGCCTTGCGCTTCGGCGATCCGCCGGCAGGCTCATTCACCGCGCGCAAACTGTTCGAGACGCGCATACTCACCGTCGCGGCCCCCGCCTATATCGAGCGCCGGGGGCGTCCTCTGCATCCTTCCGACCTGCCCGACCACGACGCCATCGACTTCTGGGACGCCGCGCATGGCCGCGCCTATGAGTGGGAGTTTCGCACCGGCGACGAGGCGCTACCGGTCAGCGTCCAGACCAGGCTGATGACCTCCGACGCCCCGACCATGCTCAGCGCCTGCCTGTCCGGCGCCGGCATCGCGCAGGTGCTGGAATTCGCTACGCGCGAGCAGGTGCGCGACGGACGACTGGTCGAGCTGTTCCCGGATTGGTCGGACGAACTCTTCCCCCTCTACGCGATCTACCCCTCGCGGCAGTATCGTACCGCCAAAGTGCGGGTGTTCGTGGAATTTGTGATGGGGTTGTTGGCGGAGGTTTAGTTATCTAACGGTAGAGTCCTGGATATTTGGCCTTTTCGGTCTGGCAATTTCCCGCCCTCTGGACCGCCATGGCATAAGCTCTTTCATAGGTATGGGCCGCCCTTTTGAACTTAGGGAGATCAGGCGCCAGGTGCTTATCTAGCCCGTCGTACAAAAGGACGGGAACCGTCATGATGGCTTTTCCATCCTCGGTTGGCCTCAACCGACACCTTTCCATGACGCCAATCATATCGCCCGCCATTGTTGCGGCTTTACTCAGCTTGTCATCAGCCATCCGGGCCAAGTAATCGATGTTTTTCTGCTCTCCATTTCCAGCCGAAGCAGCCGATATTGTGCAAAAAAATCCGGCAGCGGCCGTTGTCAGAATACGCTTCAAAATTACCTCCCCCAGACGGATTGGCGATCCCGGCAGGATTCGAACCTGCGACCATCGGCTTAGAAGGCCGGTGCTGAGCAAGCAACCGCCGGGCAAACGTTAAGCCGCGTGCAAAGTCGGTATAGCGCTGACATCCACTTCCCGTTCGGCATGCCAGGCATCATGGGCCGCCTGCATGCGAAGCCAGATTGCAGCACCGTCGCCGAACATCTTTCCGAGCCGAGCCGCAACGGCCGGCGAAACCGGCTTCCGTTCGCGGGTGATGTCGTAAAGCTGCTGTCGGGAAATCCCGAGCAGCCTGGCAATTTCCACCTTGGTCTTTCCAGTCGCCGGGATGATGTCCTCAAGCAGCGCTCCCGGATGGGACGGGCAACGCTCGATCGGACGCTTCGGCTTGTGCTCGCTCATAAACCTAACTTCCCCAGTCTGTCCGCCTCAATGATACTGCTCGAAATCGACGCGGGCGGCGTTTTCGCCGTCGAATTCAAATGTGATGCACCACGGACCGTTCACGTGAACAGTATAGCGGGTCGGGTCGAAGCCTTTCAGTGCGTGAAAGTCAAAGCCAGGCAGATTCATGTCTTCGGGCCGTTCCGAGACTTCGAGGCGATCAAGCCTGACAAGGATGCGCTTATGCATCTTAACGTCGATTTTTCCGGTTTTCCCGGTCTCGAACAAATCGGCCAGCGCCTTACTCTTGAACGACTTAATCACAGTCGCATGTAAGCAGATCGCATACACGCGTCAAGCCTTGTAAGCAAAAAACGTACATCGTCGCCTGGCGATTCCACGCGGCGCGGCTAAACGACGGACTGCCGTCGCGGATCGGTCACCGGAAAGAGGCCGTTCGAGGCAAGCTTAGCGATTAGTGCCTCGTTGCCGTTCGCCTTGGCGAAATCCAATTCCTTGTCGGTCATTCCAACAAAGGTGAAAAACTCGACGCGGCCCGACGGCAAGGTGAAGTCGGACGGAAGCAAGGGAGTGCGTAGGACGACCACATTGCGGACTGCGCAGCCTTCGACACCGTTTATCGGCGAGCGCAATGGGACTCTGTCGCCCTCGCCCAAAGGTCCGCGACCGCCGAAATGGCCGGCGCCGAGGAGAAGGTCGAAGGCCAGCAAATTCTGCAGGCAGCGGATCGCCCAATCGCCCTGTTCGGTAGAAGCCAGGATGAATTCGACCCCTGCTCCGGATTCGCCTTCAGGATCGTAGGCGCCTTCCTCCTGTTCCCAGGGATTTGAGTGGCCAGATGTCACATAGAGCCAGTAAGGCCGCTCCGGCGTCGGGCCATGTTCGAATACGCCAAGGAAGAGCCACCTGGGGTCGACCTCTGCAATACCAAATCTCTGCTGGAACAATTCAGGCCGTAGCACAAAAATGCCTCGACTTTCTCCACCGAAGATGGCCGGATAGATGTCTTCTTCGCGGATGCGCCAGACTTCTTCGAGATTCATTCGACAGACCTGTGTCATGCGCCCAAGGCGGCGCATTTGCTGCCGAACATGCTGGAATTCTCCCAGGAGGCATAGCCCCCTTCGAGCCGAAAGTTACCGGCATCGCCGGTCTCAACCGTACCCCATGTGTCCAGAATGGACCCCCGACGAAATGGCGATCCCGGCAGGATTCGAACCTGCGACCATCGGCTTAGAAGGCCGGTGCTCTATCCAACTGAGCTACGGGACCGTCGGCCGGCCAAGCCGGCTGGTACGCTATGCCACGTGACGCAAGACTCGGGAAGTCAGTGCGTCCAGGGCGTCCTGCGGTCATAGCGGAAATTGTCCGAATAGGAAATCTGCCGGCGCTTGGCTTCCTTCGGCTCTTCGACGCGATAGGCGATCTTTTCCTTTTCGGCATAAGCCACCGCCTCTTCCTTCGTCTCGAAGGTGAGCTTCACCTGGCTCAGCATGTCGCCCGAGGTGGTGTAGCCCATCAGCGGGTCGATCTTCTTGCGCTGGGCGGGATCGAACTCCAGCACCCAATGTCCGGTCTTGGCCTTGCCGGACTGCATCGCGGTTTTGGCTGGACTGAAAATGCGCGCGGACATGACCACCTCTTTGCCGCCCGAAAATCCGGGCATTTCTTGCGGCGCCATCTTCGAGCCGTCACAGGGAGCCTTAAAACTCGCGCCAACCCGTCATTACTGTGCAATGGCCGCGGCGGCAAGGCCGCAGGCGTCGCTCCGCCAGGCAGCCGACCCGGTTCATTAGCCGGCCCTTTAGGATGCGCGACACAATGCCGGAGGCTTTTGCAACACCCGCCTATTCCTTTTGGCCGGTGAGCGGCATATGTCAGATACATGGTCGTGCCATTTGAAGGCATGACGGCGACGATAAAGACACGAATGGGCGCGGAAGCGAAAGTCTTGCCGTCGGGGGTCGGCGAGCCAGCGATACTGGAAGGCGCGATTGTCATCGGCGCGGGCGCCGCGGGGCTTGCCGCCGCGCATGCGCTGGCCAAGGCCGGCGTGACGATACAAATCCTGGAACGCGAGCAACGGCTGGCCGAGCCCTGGCATCGCCGCCACGACAATCTGCATCTCAACACGCATCGCGACCTGTCTTCGTTGCCGGGCGTCTCTTTTCCGGCAGGAACGCCCGCCTTCCCGCACCGCAGCACCGTCATCCGCCATCTCAACGACTTCGCCGAGACGCACAGCCTGCCGATCGCCTTGGGTGTCGTGGTCGACGAGATCGAATTTCGCGGCGACCATTGGCTGCTGCGGACGAGCGAAGGCCTGAAGGCGGCGCGACACGTTGTGATCGCCACCGGACGCGACCGGCAACCCTTCATCCCGGCCTGGAAGGGCATGGAGGGCTTTTCGGGCAGGATCATCCATTCGGCCGATTTCGGCAGGGCCAGCGATTATGCCAGCAAGAAGGTGCTGGTGGTCGGCGCCGGCAATTCCGGCTTCGACACGCTGAACCATCTCTCGGGCGCCGAGACGGGTCAGATGTGGCTTTCGGCCCGCAACGGCCCCTCGCTGCTGCCCAAGCGCATCGGCAAGATAGCGGTGCATCGCATATCGCCGCTCATGGCCAGCCTGCCCACATGGCTCGCGGACGCGGCCATGGCGGCGACGCAGCGCCTGGTGTTCGGCGATCTGACGAAATATGGCCTGCCCCCTGCCCCGTCGGGCGGCGCCAGCCGGCTCGGCTCCGACTATACGGCGATCGCCGCCGACGACGGCGCGGTCGATGCCATCAAGGCCGGGCGCATCATCGTCGTGCCGCAACTGCGCGAATTCGGGCGTGACCACGTGGTGCTCGACAATGGCCAGCGAATTGCGCCCGACGTCGTCATTGCCGCCACCGGCTACCGCACCGGACTGGAGACGATGCTGGGCAAGCTCGGCGTGCTCGACGCCAAGGGCGTGCCGCTGTTCAACGGTGCAGCGAACGACCCGAAGCTGCCCGGGCTCTGGTTCACCGGCATGCGGCCGAGCATTCGCGGCTGCTTCGCCAATGCAAGGATCCAGGGCGCGGCGATCGCCGGGAAGATCGCCGGCCGGAAGCGCTGAGCCGAACGATCATTTCTGCATGAAGACCGTGAAGGCCGGCGTGGTGGTCGCGCTCCTCAACTCCGTCGCATCGGCTCGATCGGGGCGCTTCCGTTTTTGTGTTGCCTTCCGGGCGTGCGCCCCCTATACGCCGCGGGACGTCGGAGTGTAGCGCAGCCTGGTAGCGCACCTGATTTGGGATCAGGGGGTCGCGTGTTCGAATCACGCCACTCCGACCATTGTTGCTTCCCGGAAAGAACCACCCGGCCAGAGGGGCTCTCATCTTGGCAGCCGTGGTTGTAGCGATTCTGGACAGGGACAATTGGGACGCCAACGCCGACATCATCGTCGTCGCGGATGTTTCCAGGCGGCAGCTGACATGGGTGCCGCGCGACTTGTGGTCTCCCCTCGTCAGTGACCGCGTCAACGCGGCCTTCGCCCTGGGTGGCGGCACCTTGCTGCTCGATGCACTCGCGGGACTGGGATTTACGGCTGAGAGCGCCATCTGTCTCAGGCGCGGCGCGACCGAGGCGGCACTTGCCAGCGTCAGTGTCCGGGTGCCGGTCGGCGAGCCGCTCGATTTCTGGTATCCGCTCATCCCCACGAGCCGCCTCGAGGACGGCCGAAAACAGGTGTCGTTCCGCCCGCCCGGCGAAAACTTATCCGGCGAACGGTTGCACCAGTGGATCGGCGCCCGCACCATGGTCAATGGCGAGGGAACCGACTTCCACCGCATGCGGCGCCAGATCGTGTTCCTGCGCGCGCTTGTCGCCCAGGGTTTCGATTTCCACCAGGCTCTGAAGGATCCAGCACTGGTGCGGATCACAGGCGAGGACCCGTTGCCGCTGCTTGCCCGCGTCAGCGCCAACTGGCGCATGCGGGTGCATGACTGGGTGGACGACGCTGTCATCGGCGGCAAGATGGTGCTGGTCCCGCGCAAGCCGAAGCCATGGTGGCGGCGGCAATTGCGAAGGTTGCGGGATAGGCTCAAGAGTAAGCAGGCCTAGAGCGTTTCACCGTTTCACGGAAACTGCAAACCGCTCTATCTCTTTGTTTTGACGCAATTCCTGACGGAAAACCATGTCACACTTTTCCTGGAATTGCTCCAGCCCATTCGGCCGCTGGAACGGTAAACCCGCCGGGCGAGAACCCCAACACCTCGAGCCCGGCGAGCCTACAACCCGATCAGGAACGCGACCGGGACCGGGATCAACCGGCACGGTCTGCGTTGCAAGATCAATGCCGGAAAGAGTGTTCCGAAATGGGACGGCTGCGCCGCATGCTGCCACGGATCACTGAGACACCGGCCGCGGCCGGAACAATCCCCTCGCTTCCAACTTTGTCGCCAGTCTAGACTTCGGGCAAAGGGGGATTTTCGATGCCTGTTCTCGAGGCGCTGCTGTCGCTGATCGGCCCGGCCTATTTGGCCTATTACGGCTTTGCGGTTCCGGTCATGGTCGTCTGGGCAATTCTGTGCGCTGCCCTGTGGGTCTGGAACAACCGGCCGAGCAAGAGGCAGAACGGTGTCGTCCGGTCACGGTCCGCCGGCCTGATGGTCTTCGTCCTTGTCGCCGCCTGTTACGTCGCGGCGCATACGGGCGTGTATCTCTTGGCCTGGCATCTGGCCCGGCTATGGCGTAACAGCCTTCTAATCTAGATATCGAACTCGCCTTGCCCTTCGTCCATGGCGCTGACGGTTTCGGCGGCTAAGGCGCGAGTGATCGGCGTCTTGCGCTCGAGGGCCGCGCGGTCGAGGCGTTCCACCACACGCATGGCGGTGCCGAGCGAGCGCTCGATGCGGCGCACCAGATATTGCACCACGTGCGGCTCGACCTCGATCTGGCGGTCGGCGAAGAGCTTTGTGATGACGCCGGCAAGCAGGAGGTCGTCCGGCTCGTGGATTTCGACGGTCGCCGCCGCCTTCAGCCGCGAGACGAGATCGGGCAGCGCGACGCGCCAGGCCGAGGGGAAGCGCCGCGCCGTCAAAAGCAGCGTCGAGCCGGCGCCGCGCACGGCGTTGATCAGGTGGAACAGGCCCGGCTCGTCGATCGCCGCCTTGTCGATGTCGTCGATGAGCGCCGGCCTGACGCCGAGCCCGGCAATGTGCTCGTCGATGCGGCCGGGATCGACGGCGACGGCGTGCGTGCGATCCTGCCAGATCTGGGCGAGGTGCGTCTTGCCGGAGCCGGGCGGCCCGGCCAACACCACGACCGGCGACGGCCACTCCGGCCAGCGGTCGATCAACGATGCCGCCTGCGCATTGGTGCCCGACACGACGAGCTCGTCGCGCGAATAGCCGGTGCCGTGGCCGAGATCGAGCGGCAGCTGGCGCGGCGTATCTGCTGGCTGAGCAGCCATTTCAGCCCCGCGTCGAGCGATGGCCGCCGCCGCGATCGGCCGGCAATGGCGGCACGGGCTGGGCGGCGTGGCCCTTGTAGAGCGGCGATTCGAGATAGCGGGCGATCGCGAAGCGCACCAGAACGGCAATCGCCGCGGAGGCCGGCACGGCAATCAACAGGCCGACGAAGCCGAACAGCGCGCCGAAGGCGAACAGAGCGAACATCAGCCATACCGGATGCAGGCCGACGCTCTTGCCGACCAGCCGGGGCTGCAGGATGTTGCCCTCGATGAACTGGCCGACGAAGAACACGCAGGCGACCAGCACGATCATCGTCCAGTCCGGCCAGAACTGGACGAAGGCGACGCCGACGGCGAGCACCAGCCCGGTCAGCGAGCCGACATAGGGGATGAAGGAGATCAGCCCGGCGAAGAAGCCGATGAGGATGGCGAAATTCAATCCGGTCAGCGTCAGCCCGGTGGCGTACATGGCGCCGAGCACCAGGCACAGCGTGCCCTGGCCACGCACGAAGCCGGCGGTGGCGGTGTTGATGTCGCGGGCAAGCGCGCGCACCGTCTCGACATGATCGCGTGGCACCCAGCCGTCGACCTCGGCCACCATGCGGTCCCAGTCGAGCAGCATGTAGAAGGCGACCACCGGGGTGACGACGAACAGGCTGATCACCGAAACCAGCGCCACGCCCGAGCTCCAGATCGAGGTGAAGACGGTAGTGAGCAGGCTGAAGCCGGAGGTGAGCAGCGAGTTCAACCCGTCGCGCAGGCCGGCGGCGTTGACGCCAAAGCGCTGCTCCAGCCATTTCGGGTCGAAGCTGGTGATCAGCGACTGCAGGCGGGTGAGATATTCCGGCAGCTTGCGGGCGAAGTCAGCCATCTGGGTCGCCAGCACCGGCACCAGGATGACGAAGGCCAGCACCACCACGACGATGAAGGCAATCAGGATCACCACCGTCGCCATCAGGCGCGAAAGCCCGAGCCGCTGCAGCCAATCGGCGACCGGATCGAGGAAATAGGCGAGCACCATGCCGGCGACGAAGGGCAGCAGAATGCCCGAGAAGACATAGAGGAACAGCGCCAGCAGGACCGCCGTGGCCAGCCAGAAGAAGATCTGGCGGCGAAGCCCGCTCGAGCCGTCGCCGGTCGCGATCACCGCGCCATCAGGCGTCCGCGCCGGAGCCGCCCGACCTGCCGATGCCCGATCTGGTGTCGCCGGTTTGGGAGTTGCTCGTCCGGGAGCCTTCGCCATAGCCGCTCATATGCCTTAGCCAAGCCACGAGATAGGCCGCGGCCGAAGCCACGGTCAAGACCCCGGTCAGCAATATGAGCGCGGTCCGCAGCGAGCCCAGTTGCACCGAGAAGGCGAGTTCCCCCAGTACCAGCGCCGCCAGCACGATCTGCGCAGCGGTGTTGGCCTTCGACACGAAGAGCGGCTTGACCTCCACCGGATGGCTCATGACGCTCGACAACAGCACGGCGCAGACGATCAGCCCGTCACGCGAGACCATGGTCACCACCAGCCAAAGCGGCAGTTCGCCGGCAAAGCCCATGACGACGAAGACCGAGACCAGCAAAAGCTTGTCGGCGACCGGATCGAGATAGGCGCCGAGACGGGACGACTGGTTCCAGCGACGCGCGATGAAGCCGTCGACGCCGTCGGAGATGCCGGCGACGAGGAAGCCGGCGAAGGCCCAACCCCAAAGCGACTGCAGCATGGCCAGCACCACGGCGGGCACGAGCAGCAGCCGCATGATCGTGATCATGTTGGGAAGGGTCACGTGATGTCCCGTCGCGTCTTTTGTTGGGAAAAAGATGAGGGAGATGGGGGATTGGCGCAAGGGAGGAGCTGCTGATCTCCCCCCTCGTGGGGGAGATGGCCGGCAGGCCAGAGGGGGGCGCGAAGGAACTCCGGCGTTCGGGTTTGGGAAGGATAGCGGTCAGAAGGGCATGAACAAAGATTTCCTGATATGCTGGCGGGACAGCGCCCCCCTCTGTCCTGCCGGACATCTCCCCCGCAAGGGGGGAGATTGGCCGTAGCCTCGGCTTTCGCCAATCACCCCTGCTTTTCCTCGGGAACAAACTCCCTCACCCGCGCGTCATCCTTGCTCCCCGAAACCATTCATGCGAAGAGCCCGCAAGGACAAACAGGGACGAGCCGGATATGAGCAAGGGCGACCAGGCCAAGCGCAAGAACGGGCTCACCTATGCCGAGGCGGGCGTCGACATCGATGCCGGCAATCTGATGGTCGAGAAGATCAAGCCGCTGGTGCGCGCCACCCGCCGGCCGGGCGCCGACGGCGAGATCGGCGGCTTCGGCGGCCTGTTCGACCTGAAGGCCGCCGGCTTCACCGATCCGGTGCTGGTCGCGGCCAATGACGGCGTCGGCACCAAGCTCAAGATCGCCATCGATGCGGGCAAGCACGACACGATCGGCATCGATCTCGTCGCCATGTGCGTCAACGACATCGTCGTGCAGGGCGCCGAGCCGCTGTTCTTCCTCGATTATTTCGCCACCGGCAAGCTCGATCCGGACCAGGGCGCTGCGATCGTCGGCGGCATCGCGCAGGGCTGCCGCCAAGCCGGCTGCGCGCTGATCGGCGGCGAGACGGCGGAAATGCCCGGCATGTATCACGACAAGGATTACGACCTTGCCGGCTTTGCCGTGGGCGCGGCCGAACGCGGCCAGTTGCTGCCGACCGACGACATCGTCGAGGGCGATGTGCTGCTAGGCCTTTCCTCCTCCGGCCTGCACTCCAACGGCTTTTCGCTGGTGCGCCGCATCGTGGCGGCAAGCGGCCTTGCCTGGAGCGACCCGGCGCCGTTCAACGACGAACTCAGCTTGGCCGAGGCGCTGCTCGAGCCGACGCGCATCTATGTGAAGTCGATCCTCAAAGCCATCCGCAACACGCATGGCATCAAGGCGCTGGCCCACATCACCGGCGGCGGCTTTCCGGAAAACATTCCGCGCGTGCTGCCCAAGGATTTTTCGGCCGAGCTCGACCTCGAGGCGATCGACGTGCCGCCGGTGTTCTCGTGGCTGGCAAAGACCGGCGGCGTGGCGCCGGAAGAAATGATGCGCACCTTCAACTGCGGCATCGGCATGATCCTGGCGGTCGCGTCCGGCCAGGCGGCGCAGGTCGCGGCGGTGCTGCAGGAAGCCGGCGAGACGGTGACGCCGATCGGCCGCATCGTGCCGCGCCGCGACGCCGGCGTCATCTATCGGGGCTCGATCAGCCTATGAGCAGGAAACGCACGGTCGTCCTGATCTCGGGGCGCGGCTCCAACATGACGGCGCTGATCGCGGCGGCCGCCGATCCCAGCTATCCGGCCGAAATCGTCGGTGTCATCTCCGACCGCGCCAACGCCGCCGGCCTCGGCATCGCCCAGTCGCGCGGCATCGCCACCAAGGTGATCCAGCGCGCCGACCATCCGAGCAAGGACGCCTATGACGCCGCGATCGACGCCGCGCTCACCGGCTTCGGCGCCGACATCGTGGCCCTGGCCGGCTATATGCGCATCCTCGGCCGCGGCCTCGTCGAGAAATGGCAGGGGCGCATGGTCAACATCCACCCTGCCCTGCTGCCGGCCTTCAAGGGGCTGGACACGCATGCGCGGGCCATCCGCGCGGGCGTGCGCATCCATGGCTGCTCGGTGCATTTCGTCACGCCCGAGATGGATGACGGTCCGATTATCGCGCAGGCCGCCGTGCCGGTGATGGTCGGCGACAACGAAGACACGTTGGCGGCGCGGGTGCTGAAGGTCGAGCACCGGCTCTATCCGCTGGCGCTGGGCCTCGTCGCCGAAGGCAAGGCGCGCATGGAAAAGGGCCACACCGTGCTGGCGCATTTCGCCGACGACGCCGAGAACGCCACCTCGGTGGTGATGGCGCCGGATCCGCTGCGCGAGGAGACGGACCTCGAACAGCTGGCGCGGATCACGCCTTAGAGGCTGCAATGCCCGTGAGACAGCTGCTCATCCTGCGTCACGCCAAGTCGAGCTGGGACGACGCTTCCCTCGCCGACTTCGACCGGCCGCTCGGGCCGCGCGGGCAAAAGACCGCGCCGCTGATGGGGCGCGAGCTTGCCCGGCGCGGCTGGCTGCCGGATCTGGCGCTGGTGTCTCCGGCGCTGCGCACCCGCGAGACCTGGCAGATGGTCGCGGCCGAACTGCCCAGGCATGTGCCGGCGCAATTTGCCGAGGAACTCTACGAGGCGGCCGCGGGCAGCATCCTGGCGCGTGTGCGGCAGGCCAAGGCGACGAGCCTGCTGGTGATCGGCCACAATCCCGGCCTGCAGCACTTTGCGCTGCGGCTGGCCGGCGCCGGGTCGGACGAGAGCGTGTTCAAGAAGGTCGAAGCGAAGTTCCCGACGGCGGCACTCGCGCGGTTCACGCTGGACGAGGATTGGGCGGACCTCGACTTTCACGGCGCCCGGCTGACGCATTGCGTTAGGCCGACGGATTTGGGGTAGAGGGCGACGCCGCCGATCCCGCCGCAAACAAAGGGCGGCGGAGCAAGCCCCCGAGCTAAAGCAATTCCAGGAAAAGTGCGCAGCGGTTTTCCGCCCGGAATTGCGCAGAAACAAAGATTTAGAGCGGTTCGGCGCTTCCGTGAAACGCTGAACCGCTCTAGCAAATCCTGAGAGATGAAACCTCAGTTGCCCCAGATGCCCTGGCCCGGATCCGGCCAGGCCTTGGAACCGGGGGCGCCGGTCGTCATCGAGGTATCGACATTGGCCGGTTTGGCGACCTCGTGCTTGCGGACCGAGGCCGTATAGGCGCTGTCGACGCCAGCGGTCGGCTGGTTGGCATTGGTGTCACCGTAATGGTCGCTGCCGGCGAAAGCGGAGCCCATGGCGAGAAGCATTGCGGCTGTGGTGAGAGCGATCCTGGTCATTTTCAGTTTTCCTTGTTCCGTATCGGTTGATCGGCGGTGGCCTTGGGAGGATGGCCCCGCTGCCGAGAAGACCTGGCGCCGTCGGGATTTATTCCCCACGCGTCGCTGTTTTCAGCGGCCACCGCAGCGTCGGCCTCGACTTCGCTCGGAAAAAGGCAAACGATTACAAATACTTGTGATACAAATACTTGTGAAGGGATTCATCTTGCCGGTAGCCGGCTGCAAAAAGCAAAGCGGCGGGACAAGCCCGCCGCCTGGTATTGCCGGGAACCGGATCAGTGGTTGCCGAACAGGTCGCGATTGGCGCCCTGGACGACCGGCTTATGGACATCCGACTTGGTGATCGAGGTCGTCACGGTCCGGTCGATGGTGACGGCCGGCTGACTGGCATTGGCCGAGCCATAATTGTCGGAACTGGCGAAGGCAGTGCCCACGGCGACGAGAATGGCGGCTGCGGTAAGTACGATCTTGGTCATTTCAAATACTCCTGGTTCTAGGGTTGCGCTTTCGATCGGACGCAATCGACGGATCATGTGACCCAGCGGATCGGTGCAGGACGGCCTCGGACATCGCCCGGGGCGCTGCCCGCTCGTTCCACTCGCTTGAATTTCCCTGGATCGGCCCCGTCTATCGGCCCTTGCTTCCGGTTCGGCGGCACCGGCGGCCTCGTTACAGCCATCACCGCTTCGTGATAAAGGCTTGATCGATTGCCGCAAAAAGCCCGGTCGACGGATAGCCGGCTGCATAAAAACAGAGCGGCGGGACAAGCCCGCCGCTTTGAGGTCTGTCGAGGACAGAACCGTTTAGCGATTGCCGAACAGGTCGTGGTTGGCGCCCGTGACGACAGGCTTCTGAGCGGCCGCATCCGACTTCGTGACCGAAGCGGTGAACGAGGTGTCGACCGAAGCGGCCGGCTGGTTGGCATTGGCCGAGCCGTAATTGTCCGAGCCGGCGAAAGCGGCACCGGTGGCAACGAGAAGGGCGGCGGCGGTAAGAGCGATCTTGGTCATTTCAGTTACTCCAGATTTGAACGTTGTTGGTTGAAGGTTCGCCTGGCGGACCGATTAGTTGTTGCCGAACAGGTTGTGATCGGCGCCGGTGACTACCGGCTTCTGAGCGCCCGCGTCCGACTTCTTGATCGAGCCGGTGAACGAGGTGTCGACCGAAGCGGCCGGCTGGTTGGCATTGGCCGAGCCGTAATGATCCGAGCCGGCGAAAGCGGCACCGGTGGCAACGAGAAGGGCGGCGGCGGTAAGAGCGATCTTGGTCATTTCAGTTACTCCAGATTCGAGATTGTTGGTTTTGAACTTGGTCAGGCGGCAACCGGATTAGCGGTTGCCCCAGTTGCCCTGGCCGGATTCCGGCTGGTTCTGATTGGGCGTGATGTGGAGGTCGCGCTGTTCGAAGCTGCGGATCGAGCCGGTGATGCTGTTGTCGACATTGCCAGTGGGGGCAGTCACGGCCGGCTGGTTGACATTGTCGGAACCGTAGTGGTCGGAACCGGCGAAAGCAGCGCCCGTGGCAACCAGAAGGGCGGCGGCGGTAAGAGCAATCTTGGTCATTTTAAGTACTCCAGAATTTCAAAGTCTTGTCCGTCTAGTGGCGTGCCTTGATGGAAATTCGCGTCGCTCGGACCACCCCGAAATGGGTCTGCCCTGCTGCCAGTTCCAATCACGAAAAGTTGTGAACCGAACCGTTCGGTTCGATCTTGAAATCACGCAAGCGACGCAGCGGCCACATTATTATTGTTTTATATCAATATGTTATGTCGACGCCCACGCGATCCGGCACCCGGTTTCGACCTGCCAGCGTTCACCCTGGCTGCACGAACCGTCAACATAAATTGAACCGAACGGTTCGGTTTTATCACTTGTCCAACCGATGAGGTGGCTCGACAGGTGCCATGGCCACGTTTGCCTTGTGGGCGGATCGATACTATCGGTTGGCTTCAAGGACCAATTCGGACGCCACCTGCCGCCCTTGGGCCAGGCGGGGGCCGTTGGGAGGAAACAGCGACGAACCATGCGGCTGCTGCTTGTCGAGGACAATCGCGAACTGGCCGATTGGCTGAGCAAGACGCTGCGCCAGGCGAGCTATGTCGTCGACGTCGTGCATGACGGCGAGGATGTCGAACATGCTTTGGCGGCCGGCGATCATGCCTTGATCATCCTCGACCTGGCCCTGCCCCGCATGGGCGGCATGGAGGTGCTGAAAAGGTTGCGGGCGCGCGGCAACCCGGTGCCGGTGATCGTGCTTACCGCCAATGCCAGTCTCGACGGACGGGTCAAGGGCCTCAACGAAGGCGCCGACGACTATCTGGCCAAACCCTTCCAGATCGAGGAGCTGGAAGCGCGCATCCGTGTGCAGCTGCGCCGCGCCAACGACCGCACCGCGCCGGTCATTTCCTGTGGCGATCTCGTCTTCGACACCAACACCCGGCTGTTCTTGCTTGCCGGCACGACGCTGTCGCTGACGCCGCGCGAGCATGCGGTGCTGGAACAGCTGGTGGTCAAAGCCGGGCGCACGGTGAGCAAGGCGGCGCTGTCGGCCGCGATATACGACTTCGAGACCGACGCCGACCCCAGCGCCATCGAGATCTATGTGCACCGCCTGCGCAAGAAGCTCGAAGGATCGCGTGTCCAGATCGCCACCTTGCGCGGCCTTGGCTACCTCTTGCGCCACGACGATCCGGCGCCATGAGAGCTGGGAGGCTTCGGATCGGCAGCCTTCGGATCCAATTGCTGGCCTGGGTGGTGCTGCCGCTGGCCGGCCTCGCCGCCATCAATCTGTGGACCAGCCATGGCAATGCGCTGGCGACTGCGGATCTGGTCACCGACCGGATGCTGATGGCGTCGGCGCGCGCTATCGCCGAACAGGTCGCGGTGAAAGACGGCGTGCTCGACGCCACCATCCCGCCGGCGGCGATCGAAATGTTCGATACCGGCGATCGCGACAGTGTCTATTACCATGTCGAGACCGCGGGTGGACGCCTGCTGACGGGCTATCCCGACCTGCCAAAGGCGACGTTGCGCGGCAGCATCGAGACCGGTTTTCGCGATCACCGTCTGCGGCTGGCAACGCTCAGCCATGCGGTGATCGGCGCCGGGTCGGATTCGCCGATCACGGTCACGGTCGGCGTGACGCTCGGCGGGCATGACGCGATGGTGAGGCGCCTGTGGTTGAGCGCCTTTGGCCAGCAGCTGGCGCTGGTGGCGATCGCCGGCGTCTTCGTGCTGCTTGGCCTGCGCCGCGGGCTGGCGCCCTTGATCCGCCTGCGCGACGCGGTTCGCTCGCCGGGCCGTAGCGACCTCGACCCGATCGAGGTGCCTGGCGCGCAGAGCGAGATCAGGCCGCTGATCGAGGCGCTCAATGCTTACATGGAGCGCGTGCGGGCACAGATGGCGGCGCAGCGCCGCTTCATCGCCAATGCCGCGCACCAGTTGCGCACGCCGCTTGCGCTGCTGTCGACACAGGCGAGCTACGCCTTGCGCGAAAGCGCCGCGGATCGACGGCGCGAGGCGCTTGTGGCGTTGCAGGCAAGTTCAGGCAAACTGGCGCGACTGGCCGAACAGTTGCTCACGCTCTCGCGTGCCGAGCCCGGCAGCCGGCGGCCACGCGCCGATCGCATCGACCTCACCGAGGCAGCCCGCCAGGTGCTGGAGGCACATGCGCCGAAGGCAGTCGAACGCAACATCGACCTCGGCCTCGAAGAGAGCGGTCCCGTGCCGGTCATCGGCGACGGGACGATGTTGCGGGAGATGATCGTCAACCTTGTCGACAACGCGCTGCGTTACACGCCGACCGGCGGTAGCGTCACCGTCAAGCTCGCCGCCATTGGCGACGAGGCTGAACTAACGGTCACCGATGCCGGACCCGGCATTCCCGTGGAAGAGCGGGAGCACGTCTTCGAACGCTTCTACCGCATAGCCGGCTCGGCCGAGGAAGGCAGCGGGCTCGGGCTCGCCATCGTCCACGAGGTGGTCGAGAATGCCGGCGGCAGCGTCACGCTGGGCGACGCCGCCGCGGGCGGGCTCAAGGTCGAGGTGCGGCTGCCGCTGGCAGGCAACTGAAGCGCGTCGCGCTGAAACGGATTCAGGCGACGCGCTCTAAGTCTTTGTTTTGATGCATGTCGCTGCGCACTTTTGGGCGACATGCATTAAGGCAGTTCACTGCGTCTCGTGCAGCGGCTGAGGACGCCACTTTGCCAGCCGGTTCTCGACCATCGTCATCAGGTATTCGGCGCCCAGCGCCACCACCATGACGATGACGATCGCGGCATACATGCCGGCCGCGTCGAACGAACCCTTGGCGATGTTGATCAGGAGGCCGATGCCGTAGCGGGAACCGACGAACTCGCCGACGATGGCGCCGATGATGGCGAAGCCGAAGCTGACATGCAGGCTGGCGAAGATCCAGCTCATCGCCGAAGGCACGATCACCGAGCGGGTCAGCTGCCAGTCGGAGGCGCCGAGGATGCGGGCGTTGGCGATCATCGCGCGGTCGGCCTCGCGCACGCCCTGGAAGGCGTTGTGGAAGACGACGAAGAACACCATGACGAAGGCCAGCGCCACCTTGGAGGCGAGGCCGAGGCCAAGGATCATGATGAAGATCGGCGCCAGCACCACGCGCGGGATCGAGTTGATCACCTTGATGTAGATCGAGAAGATATCGGCGGCCATGCGGTTGCGGCCGAGCGCGACGCCGATGATGATGCCGGCAACCGAACCGGTGACGAAGCCCAGCACCGACTCTTCCATGGTGACATAGAGATGGTACCAGAGCGGGCCTTCCGAGGTGCCCTCCGTGATCCACTCATAGAGCCGCCCGGCGATCGAGCTCGGCATGGCGTAGAAGAAGGGATCGATCCAGGCCATGCGGCCGGCGATTTCCCACAGGGCAAGGAAGACGACCAGGATGCCCAGCCGCCAGAATGTGACGGTGTGGCGGCGATGCGCGGCGGCCT
Organism: Mesorhizobium sp. GbtcB19; assembly: GCF_019091085.1. Classification (GTDB taxonomy): domain Bacteria; phylum Pseudomonadota; class Alphaproteobacteria; order Rhizobiales; family Rhizobiaceae; genus Mesorhizobium. The sequence goes on from NZ_JAGXJY010000013.1 coordinate 32,968, forward strand.
TGGCGGCGGCGGCCTCGATCTCTGCGTCCGAGGTTCCGGGCCTGAAAGCGGCGGTCGGTATGTTGACGGTGGCGTCTGTCATGTCGGTTCTCCTCACGCCGCCGCGCGGGCATAGCTGGTCTCGACCTCTTCCTTGAGATCGGCCCAGATGGTGCGCGAATAGTCGATGAAGCGCTGCTCGTAGCGGATGTCGGCGACGACACGCGGGCGCGGCAGGTCGATCGTGTAGACGGATTTCACCGTCGCCGGCCCGGCGGTCAGCACATAGACCTTGTCGGCCAGCGCGATGGCCTCCTCGAGGTCGTGGGTGACGAACACCACCGACGCCTTCGCCTCGGACCAGAGGCGCAACAGCTCTTCATGCATGAGCACGCGCGTCTGCACGTCGAGCGCCGAGAACGGCTCGTCCATCAACAGGATCTCAGGGCCGTTGATGAAGGTCTGGGCGAGCGCCACGCGCTTGCGCATACCGCCGGAAAGCTGATGCGGGTAGTGCTGCTCGAAGCGTGCCAGGCCGACGCGTGCCAGCCAGTCGCGCGCGGACGCCTGGGCCTGCGCCCTCGGCCTGCCGCGAAACAGTGGCCCGGCCATGACGTTCTCGATCACCGTGCGCCAGGGAAACAGCGCGTCGGTCTGGAACACGAAGCCGATGCGCGGATCGATCCCCTTGACCGGTGCGCCCATGACGCGGACCTCGCCGGCGCTCGGGCTGGCGAGCCCGGTGACGAGGTTGAGCGTCGTCGACTTGCCACAGCCGGTCGGGCCGACGACGGCGACGAACTCGCCGCGTTCGACCGTCATGGTGAAATCGCGGATCGCCGTGAGCGATTTGCCGGTGGGGGAAAGGAAGCGGCGGCTGACATTGATCAGCTCAATCGCCGGAGCGGTCTTTTCGACAGCCATGGTTGAACAGACTCCAATAGCGGGCGATCGCCGCGCGGGAAATCGCCGGGCGTGGAAACAAGGCAGCGCTGCGGCGCGAGGTGCAGACCTCGCGCCGTCCGGTCCGCTACTTCACGTTCTTGACGAATTCGGTGGTGTAGGTCTTCGACAGATCGATCTGCTTGCCCTGCAGTTCCTTCTTGAAGGCCGAGAGCACGGTCAGCACCGTTTCCGGGCCGCCTTGGGGCATCACGCCATCGGCAGTGAACATGCCCTTGCCGGCATCGAGCGCCTTCACGTAGCCTTCCTCGTCGCCGACATAATAGTCCTTGGGCATCTTTGCGGCGATCTCGGCACCGCTGTGCGTGTTGATGAATTTCAGCGTCTTGACGAAGGCATTGGCGAGCTTCTGCGCCGTATCCTTATGCGCCTCGACCCATTCGGTCTGCATATAAAGCGAGGCGGCCGGATAGGTGCCGCCGAGCGCCGCCTTGGTGCCGTCCATCGTGCGCATGTCGATCAAGACCTTGGCTTCGCCGGTCTTGAGCAACCGCGTGATCGTCGGCTCGGTCGTCATGCCGGCCTGGATCTTGTCCTGCTGCATGGCGGCGATGAAGGTGTTGCCGGCGCCGACCGGAACCGAGGTGAACTCGCCGAGCTTGAGCCCGTTCTTGACCGCCAGATATTCCGTCAGGAAGTTGGTTGAGGAGCCGAGACCGGTGACGCCAAGGCTCATGCCCTTGAAGTCGGCCGGCGACTTGATCTCGGGATGCTTGGAAGAGACCAGCTCGACCTCGCCCGGCGCCTGGCTGAACTGGACGACGGATTCGACGAACTTGCCCTTTGCCTGCAGGTCGATGCAGTGGTCGTAGAAGCCGACCACGCCCTGCACGGCGCCCGCCAGCATCTCGTTTTCGGCATCGACGCCGGCCGGCTCGTTGAGCAGTTCGACGTCGAGGCCTTCATCCTTGAAATAGCCGAGCGCCTCGGCGAGCTTGGCGGGCAGGTAGATCTGCTTTTCGTAGCCGCCGACCATGATCGAGATCTTGTCGGCCGCCGATGCCGTCGTCGCGCCCGCGGCCAGCATGGCAAGCGTCAGCGTCGCCGAACGAAGAGCGTGTTTAGAGATAAAACCGGTCACGTAACTTCCTCCACCTGGGCGGCGCGCCATCCGGGCTACGCCGCATCTCCTCCTTGCCGACCCCTCCCGGGCCAGTCACGGCGAACGCCGCGAATACCGTCATGGCATGGCCAAGCTTTCAGCTGGCTTTCAGCCATTTTAGCGGCGTGGAAATGGAACCCGGCCTGGTTCCAGGTCACGAGCCGCTGAAGCCGAGCACGTCGCGCATGTCGTATTCGCCAGGCGGGCGACCGGCGACCCAGAGTGCGGCCGCAATGGCGCCGCGCGCGAACATCGAGCGGTCGCCAGCTGTATGCGAGAGCGTGAGCCTCTCGCCCTCTGCGAGGAAGCCGACGCTGTGATCGCCGACGATGCTGCCGCCGCGCAGCACGGCAAAGCCGATCTCGCCGGCAGGGCGCGGGCCAATGACGCCATCGCGGGCGCGCTTCGCCACATCGTCCAGTTCAATGCCACGTCCGCGCGCGGCCGCCTCGCCGAGCATCAGCGCGGTGCCCGACGGCGCGTCGACCTTGAAGCGATGATGCGCTTCCAGGATTTCGATGTCGCAATCGTCAAGCGCCCTCGCCGCCCGCTCGACCAGGCCGGTCAGCATGTTGAGGCCGAGCGAATAGCTGCCGGAGCGCACGATGGCGATCGTCTTTGCCGCCTCGGCGATTGTGGCCAACTCCGACGTTGCGAAACCGGTCGAGCCGATCACCAGCGCCGGGCCGCCGCGCGCAGCGCAGGCCTTTGCCAGTTCAGCCGAAGCCGCAGGCGTGGTGAAATCGATGACCACATCGGCAACCGCCAGCGCGTGGTCGCGCCCGATCAGCCCCTCGCCCGTGCTGCCCGGCCGATGGAAGCGCGCGACGAGTTCCAGCCGCGGGTCGGCCGCGACGGTCTCCGCCATCTGCCGGCCCATGCGTCCGAGCGCGCCGGCGATGGCTATCTTGAGCGGCTGCGGCATGTCGATCCCTGTCGAAAGCAAGTCGGAACAATCGTCTAGCACGCCGCCTTGGCAAATTGATTCAGCCGGCAGACACGCCATTCGTCTTCAGCATCATGCCGGCGATTTCCTTGACCAGCTTGGCGGCGACCAGCGCCGTTACGTTGGAAACATCCTGGCGCGGATTGTATTCGACGACGTCGGCGGCGACGATAGGCTGATCGATCGCCTGGACCAGGCCGATGACCTGGCGGGTGGTGAAGCCGCCCGGCTCGCGATGCGAGACGCCGGGCGCGAAGGCCGGATCGAGCCCGTCGAGATCGACCGAGAGATAGACGGGCGTCTTGAGGTCGAGCTTCATTCCTTCCCTGAAATGCCGCATCTCCACAACCTCGACGCCGAAACGCTCGAACTGGCCGCGAAGCTCACTGTTGAGGGTGCGCAGGCCGATCTGGATCAGCCGGCCGGCGAGCCGCTCCTCCATGATGCGCGCGAAGGACGAGGTGTGCGAGCGCGGATTGCCCTGATAGGCGTCATACATGTCCGGATGCGCGTCGATCTGGACGATCGTCAGGCTCGGATGGCGGCGCCGCACCGCGCGCAGCACCGGCCAGGCAATGGCGTGGTCGCCACCGAGCGAGATCAGCGGATGGCCGGCGTCGAGCGCGCGGCCGACCTCGTTTTCGATGCGCTCCCAAGGATCGCCGCCTTGCGCGAAATCGATGTCGCCATGATCGACAAGGCGATCGGCGATGTCGAAGCCGGTTTCCGACCATGAGCCGTGGGCATCGCTGTGGAGTTCGCGCCGGATCAGCGGTGGCGCCTCGGCCGGACCCTGGAGGTAGGACGAGTTTGCGTCATGCGGAATGCCCAGAAGCGAGACCTTGGCCATGACATCCTCCCCTCGCGTCGTTGAGACAGAACGCCTCTATAACGACGGGAGCTGGCAGGTGCGACGAGAGGCGCTTGGGCCAGATCGAAAGCACACCGCGAGCGCAGGCGAGCCGTACGCGAATGTGAAGCGCCGCACTGATCATCACCCTTGCGATGTGCTAATTTAGCTTGAGCGTCCGGCTGCACCCGGACCTGTGTCCGAGGGGGGACGCCCATGCCGCGGCCAGTGCATGTCCTGGTTCCTTTCTGCTTCGCTGTCCTTTCCTGCATTCCTCTGGCGCCGCTCGCTGGCGGAGCCCTCGCTGCACAGGCTTCTTCCGACAAACCCGACGATGCGGCCAAGAAGGCCGAGCTCGATGCGGCGAAGAAGGCCGCCCTCGCCGAGGCGATCAACGTCTGCGACAAGGGCGCCTCGGTGCCGCTCGACCCCGAGGCCAAGGCGCCGCCGGTCCAGTATAGCGAGCTCCTCCCGCAGGATTTCGATTTCAGCAAGCTCAAGGCCCTGGCCGACAAATGCCAGGCGGCGATGCTCGGCGCGCCGCAGGAAAAGCGGCTGACGCTCGAGTGGCTGCGGGTCCAGGTCGCGCTCAACCAGGCGGGGCTGGCGTTTCTCCTGCCGCAGATCAAGCTCATCGCCGACGGCGGCAGTCCCGAGGCGAATTACCTGCTCTACGAAGCCTACTCGGTGCATCGGCACGATAGCGCGGATGCCGGTCCGCCGCCGGTCTCGCGCGACATGGCGCTCGATGCCTTGCGGAAGGCAGGCGCCGCCGGTCATCTCACCGCCCTGGTGACGCTGCTGCATCAGTATAGCGATGGACCGCTGCTTCGCCGCGACGCGCGCAAGCTTGTCGAGACCGCGCAGCACATCATCGACGCACCTGTACAGGGCTCCTCGCCCGGCGAATGGGACAGCCAGGTCCGCAAGGCCATGCCGCTGCTGATCGCGCGGACGGTGCTGGAGAATGACGGTTTTGCCGCCGAGGAGCAGCAAAAGGCCTTTCAAGGCGTGGACGCGGATTCCAAGGCCGGCACCGGTGGGCCGGAACCGTCGGTGCTCGCTTATATCAAGGCGCTGCGGCTCGGCCGCGGCACGCAGCAGGACGCGGCGAAGGCCAGGCAATTGCTGGAGGCGCGCGTCGCCGACGATCAGTATGCCGTGCCGATGCTGGCCGACATGCTGGCCAAGGGCGAAGGCGGCGCTGCGAACGGCAAGCGCGCGATCGCGATGCTGCGCGCCGCCGCCAAGAACGTCGCCGGCGCCGGACCGCTGCTCGCCGGCCTGCTCCTGGACGGCAAGTTCGTCGGCCGCCAGCCGCGCGAGGCGATCCAGCTGCTCAACGCCCCGTGGGATCTCGACGCCTGCATCAGGCTGGCGAAGCTGCTTCCCGACTATGACGGCGTTCAGATCGACAATCCGGACCAGCTGGTCGAGCGCCTGAGCGACGCCGCCGAGGCCGGCGAGCCAGGTGCCGCACTGGCGCTGGCGCGGCTGCAGCTATCGGACGATCAGCAGTTCAAGAACGAGGATTTGGCGCGTGCCATGCTGAAGCCGCTGGCAGACGGAGGCGACCGCGACGCGCTCTGGCTCTACGCCTCGACGCAATATGCCAATCTCGATTCGACCAGCTATCGGCCGTCACGGCGGGACGACGGCCTCAGCGACGATCAATTGAAAGGGCTGATCGACGAAGGCGAGGCCAAGAAGGAGCCGCAGGCTTATCTGCTACAGGCCAAGCTGTTGCGCAAAGGCGTGGTCTATCCGCAGGACGACCAGAAGGCCACCGCGATGCTGATCAACGCCGCCAATCTCGGCAGCGTCGAGGCCATGGTGCTGCTCGGCGATGCCTATGCCGACGGTGTCGGCATCGACAAGAACCCACGCGAGCGGCTGCATGCCTGGCGCGAGGCGGCGCGGCTCGGCTCGCTCAAGGCCAAGGACAAGCTCGCGAACGCCTTCACCTTCGATAGTTTCGACCATCTGATGACGCTGCGCGAAGGCATCACCGACCGCATCGCGCTTTACAATGACGGAATCGGCAGGATGGGTCTCGGCGTGTTCGGCAACGATGCCGCCAGCATGGAACTGAGCGGCCTGTTTTCCGGACCTGCCTCGAGCGCCGGAAACGCGGCGGTCGCGGCCGCGGTGATGGATGCTTTCCGCGAGGCGCCGGCCGGGCTCGACGACCAGAACCTGGTCGGCATCGGCAAGGCTCTGCCCGACGAGGTCCGCGCCGCGATCGAGACGACGCTGAAGCGCGAAGGTTTTTATGCCGGCGAGCCGAAGGGCTATTTCGGCCCGGACGTGCGCAAGGCGCTGGCCGCCTGGGTCGACGCGAAAGGCCCGCTCGCCGATGCCCCCGCCCAGACCACGGCGACGCAGCAGGCCGCGCCGGCCGCAGGGCTGTTGACGAGCGAAATCATCGACCGGGTCCGCAGCCGGATCTCCACCCAGGCGCAGGCCGCCAAGACCGATAAACAGAGGCTAGCCGTCGTCAAGCAGTACGACATGCTCGCACGCTACGGCGACCTCCCCTCGCGCTGGGCGGTGGTGAGCAACTACCATCAGGCAAAGGTCGTGCGCACGGTCGTCACTCCGGAAGAGGTCACGCGCTATGCGCTGGACATACTGGTGTCGAAACCAGCCGGCGTCGACAAGCCGGAATTCGAGTTCATCTTCGACCTGACGCAGATCGCCCAGGACCGGAAATCCAAAGCCGTGGGCAGCGCCACCATCCAGGCGATCCGGGACGATCCGCGCCTGCAGGACCCGCTGACGCTCGGCGCCATCATGGGCCAGTTCGCCTTCGCGCCGGACGCTTGCGATTCCGTGCTCGACGCGGCCAAGAAAGCCGGCATCGACGGCGTGGGAGAAGGTGGATGCGACGAGGACACGCGCACCGCTCTCATCGCCTTCGCCAAGGACAAGGGCGCTTCCGGCGTCGACGCCGCGGCCCGCAAGGCGGCCGCCGACGAGATCAAGGCGCTTGACGCGCAGGCCGCGAAATAATCAAAGCGCCCTGAGCCAGACCTTGTTGTCATGGACGGCAGCGCCGCCATAGGGTGCAGGCGCATCGGCGCCAGTCAGCACGTTGATGCCCTCGCCGCGTTCATGCGCGCTGTTCGGCCAGATGCCTTCGGCGATCACCACGCCGCGCTTGACGCCGTCGAAGAACCTGGCGTGCAGCACCACCTCGCCGCGGCGGTTGCCGACCTCGACGCGGCCGCCGTCCTCGATGCCGAGCGCTTCGGCATCTTCGCGGTGGATAAGCAGTTCAGGCCTGCCTTCCTTAGCCTTCGACACCGGCGTCTCGGCAAAGCTGGAATTGAGGAAGTTACGCGCCGGCGAGGTCGCCAGCCGGAACGGGTGCTCCTCATCCGCGACCTCGATCAATTCGACATGGTCGGGGAATTCCGGCAGCCGCTCGACCGGACCGAACAGGCCCATGCTTTTCGGCGGCCGGTTGGGCGCCGACTGCCCTGCCCAGTTCGGCCGGAAGTGGAATTTCTTGTCGGCATGGCCGAAGCCGTTGATGAAATGCGCGTCGTCGAAGTCGGGCTGCAGGTCGACCCACTTCTCAGCCTTCAAACTGTCGAAGCTGCCGATGCCGCGCTTGCCGAGGATGATGTCGATATGCTCGCGCTCGGTCAGGCCGAAGCCCGGGCGGTCGCCGACGCCCAGCCGCTTGCCGAGTTCCTCATTGACGTAGTGGTTGGTGCGCGGCCCTTCCGGCGGATCGATCAGCTTGGGGCCGAGCGTGATGTGCTGGTTGCCGCCACCCTTGTAGATGTCGTCATGCTCCAAAAACATCGTCGCCGGCAGCACGACGTCGGCGAGCCTGGCCGTATCGGTCATGAACTGCTCGTGCACGCAGGTGAACAGGTCCTCGCGCAGAAAACCCTGTTTCACCAGCCGCTGCTCCGGCGCGACATTGGCCGGATTGGTGTTCTGGATCAGCATCGCCGTCACCGGCGGGCCGCCATAGAGCGCGTCATCGGCACCTGTCAGCACCGGGCCGATGCGCGAATGGTCGAGATAGCGCACCTTCGGGTCGCGCATCGCGGTGCCTTCCAGCACATCCTGGTTCAGCTTGAAGATACCCGAATTGGAATGGAAGGCGCCGCCGCCCTCATATTGCCAAGCGCCGGTGACGGCGGCGATGCAGGACGCGGCATGCATGTTGATCGAGCCGTTGCGCTGGCGGGCGAAGCCATAGCCGAGGCGGAAATAGGTTTTCTTCGTGGTGCCGACGAGCTGCGCGAAAGCCTCGATCTCGGCGACGGAGAGCCCCGTGATGGCGGCGGCCCATTCGGGCGTGCGGGTGCGCAGATGCTCTTCAAGCCCGCGCGGATCGTCGGTGTATTTTTCGAGATAGGCGCGATCGGCCATGCCGTCGCGGAACAGCACATGCATGACCGCGCAGGCCAGCGCGCCGTCCGTGCCTGGCTTCAGCACAAGGCCGAGATCGGCCTGTTTCATCGTGGCGTTGTCGTAGATGTCGACGACGACGATTTTCGCGCCGCGTTCCTTGCGCGCCTTCATCGCATGGGTCATGACATTGACCTGCGTGACCACGGCATTGGTGCCCCAGATCACCACGCAATCGGCCTTCGCCATCTCGCGCGGATCGGGCCCCCGCAAAGCGCCCGCTCCCATCATCCAGCCGGTCCAGGCCAGATTGGTGCAGATCGAGCCGAAGAAGCCCGAATATTTTTTCGCATGGCGCAGGCGCTCGATGCCGTCGCGCTGCACCAGCCCCATCGTGCCGGCGTAGAAATAGGGCCAGACCGTCTCGGAGCCGTATTTCTCTTCGGCGCGGATGAATTTCTCAGCGACGAGATCGAGCGCCGCTTCCCAGCTCGCTTCCTTCCAACCCCCCTCGCCCTTGGCGCCCGCGCGCACCAGCGGCTTCAGCAACCGATCGGGATGGTGGACGCGGTCGGCATAGCGCGCGACCTTGGCGCAGACGACGCCCGCCGTATAGCTGTTCGCCTTGGCACCATGCACGCGACCGATGCGGTTGCCGTCGAGCAGCTCGACTTCGAGCGCGCAGGTGGAGGGGCAATCGTGCGGACAGGCCGAATGGCCGATCCGGAGCTTGGCGTGCTGGTTCATGCGCGGTGTGTAGCGGGTTTTGGGGGAGAGTTGTAGGGCCAGATGGGGCTTCCCCTTCTCCCCTTGCGGGAGAAGGTGGATCGGCGCGATAGCGCCGAGACGGATGAGGGGTGTTCCAGCGGAGTGAGACGTTGGCGTTCCCTGGAGCACCCCTCATCCGTCGCCTTCGGCGACACCTTCTCCCACAAGGGGAGAAGGGGAAACCGCGCTACTCCGCGATGCCCTCTTCATACTCAGCCGACATCGTCAGCCACTTGTCCTCGTTCTGCGCCAGCGTGTGGGCAAGCTGCGAGCGCTCCTTGGCCAGACGTGTCGCGGTGGAGGGATCTTTTTCGTAGATCGCCGGATTCGCGAGCTCGTCCTCGATGAGGTCGATGCGTTTGCGCATGCGGTCCATCAGCGCTTCGGTGGCGCGGATTTCCTTGGCGAGCGGTTCCAACGCGGCGCGGCGCTGCGCGGCCTCGCGGCGGCGGTCGGCCTTGGAGGCCTTGTCGGCTTCCTTTTGCTCGCGGCGGTTGGACGAGACGCCAGTGACCAGCGTCTTATAATCCTCGAGGTCGCCGTCATACGGGTTGACCGCGCCGTCCTTGACCAGCCACAGCCGGTCGGCCGTGGCTTCGAGCAGATGCCGGTCGTGCGAGATCAGGATCACGGCGCCCGGGAAATCGTTGAGCGCATGGATCAGCGATTCACGGCTGTCGATGTCGAGGTGGTTGGTCGGCTCGTCGAGGATGAAGAGGTTCGGGCCCTCGAAGGCGGACAGGCCCATCAACAGCCGCGCCTTCTCGCCGCCCGACAGATCCTTGGCGGCGGTGTTCATCTTCTCGGTCGACAGGCCGAACTGGGCGACGCGGGCGCGTACCTTGGCTTCCGGCGCCTCCGGCATCAGCCGGCGCACATGCTCATACGCGTTTTCCTCGGGGCGCAGATCGTCGAGCTGGTGCTGGGCGAATATCGCCACCTTCAGGCCAGGCGCCACCGTCATGGTACCGGTCTCGGCCTTGAGGCGGCCGGCGAGCAATTTGGCGAAGGTCGACTTGCCGTTGCCGTTGGCGCCGAGCAGCGCGATGCGGTCGTCGGCATCGATGCGCAGCGTCATCTTCTTCAGGATCGGGCTGCCCTCGGTGTAGCCGACATTGGCGCCGTTCAGCGCCACGATCGGCGAGGCCACCGTCTTCACCGGCTCGGGGAAGGAGAACGGCCGCACCGTGTCGTTCACCACGGCGGCGATCGGCTTCAGCTTCTCCAGCGCCTTCAGGCGCGACTGCGCCTGCCTCGCCTTGGAAGCCTTGGCGCGGAAGCGCTCGACAAAGGACGCCATGTGCTTGCGCTGCGCTTCCTGCTTGACGCGGCTCTTTTCCTGCAGCTCGCGCTGCTCGGTCAGCTGGCGCTCGAACTGGTCATAGCCGCCGCGCCAGAAGGTCAGCTTCTTCTGGTCGAGATGGACGATCGAGTTGACGGCGCGGTTGAGCAGGTCGCGGTCGTGCGAGATCAGCAGAACCGTGTGCGGATATCTGGAGACGTAGTTCTCCAGCCACAGCGTGCCTTCGAGGTCGAGATAGTTGGTCGGCTCGTCGAGCAGCAAAAGGTCCGGCTCGGAGAACAGCACGGCGGCCAAGGCCACGCGCATGCGCCAGCCGCCGGAAAAGGACGAGGCCGGCCGCCGCTGCGCGGCATCGTCGAAGCCGAGGCCGGCCAGGATGGTGGCGGCGCGGGATTCTGCCGAATGCGCGTCGATGTCGGCGAGCCGCGTGTGGATCTCGGCGATGCGGTGCGCGTCGGTGGCGGTCTTTTCCTCCTCGAGCAGGGCCTGGCGCTCGACATCGGCTTTCAGCACGATCTCGATCAGCGGCTCCTCGGTGCCCGGCGCCTCCTGCGCCACCTGGCCGATGCGGGTGTTTTTCGGCAGGCTGATCGAGCCGGTCTCCGACGGGAAATCGCCGGTGATCGCCTTGAACAAAGTGGTCTTGCCGGTGCCGTTGCGGCCGACCAGTCCGGCCTTGGTGCCGGCCGGCAAGGTCAGCGAGGCATGATCGAGAAGCAGCCGCCCCGCCATGCGCAGCGAAAGGTCGTTGATGATAAGCATAAGCGGGCTTTTGCACGGGACGTCGGCGCTTCGCAAGAGCCAGGACTGGATGAGGCTCCGCGCGTGCGACCGCGAACCCTTCGCCAAAAAAAGCCGGGTGGGTTGGAACCAGTTGCCAGCCAGAGCGTTTTCGAGCCCGTGATCCGCTATCTTGCCCTCGCCTTCATCTTCTTCCAAGTCGCAACGACAACCGCGTTGGCGACGCAGGTGGTTCTATTCGAGGGCGATGCCGCCGCGGTAGCTCTTGCCGAACCGCTCGCAAGTGGGGCACAGGCGCAGCCAAGCTTTCCACCTGCGGCCGGCAGGCTGGAGACGCGCGCGCCGGAACACTTGCTGATCCAAATCGATACCGGAAGACAATCCGACTGACGGCGCGGGCGGCATAGCCGCCTCTGCCCTGCTCCGCCGTCCGCAATTGCGAAGGGGACCGAGCAAGCATCGACCCCTTCGCGCCTTCGCCAATCACCACCGGTCACACTTTGCTTGCCACGTCACCGGTTTGACGTTGATCGCGGCTATTGTCTCAACCTATGCTGGCGTGAGCGGCGGGCTTGCGAACATCATAAGGTGCCTTCGATGAAGCGATTGCTCTGCGCCGCCGGCCTCGCCTCGCTTTTCGCCATGCCCGCGGCCCATGCGGCAGCCGTCGACTGCGCGGCCGCCAAGACGCAAGCCGACCTCGCCACCTGCACGGCCACGGACGCTGCCGCGGCCGACGCGGCGCTCAACGCCGTCTACAAGGCGCTGGCGGGACGGCTCGCCGCCGCCGACCTCGGGCGCCTGCGCGACGCGCAGCGCGCCTGGATTCCGTTCCGCGACAAGGAATGCGCCTTCCGCACCCAGCCCTATGCCGACGGCTCGGTGCATTCGAGCCTGGTCGAAGCCTGCAAGGCTGAGTTGACCAAGGCACGGCTGGCGCAGTTGCAGCACCAACTGCAATGTCCGGAAGGCGACCTCTCCTGCGTGCCGCAAACCGGCGCCGCCGCGCCTGCGACGACCAAAGCCGCGCCTGCCACGGCCAAGGCCGCGCCTGTGGTCTCCGCCCCGGCCCAGGCAAGCAAGAACGACACCAGGCCATGCGTGCAATCCGCCGGCAAGGCGAAGTCGGATCAGTATGTCTCGCAATGCGTCCAGGTGTCGCCGGCGACCAATCCGCCCTGCAACGGGCAGAATGCCTGCAGCATGATGATCGAGGAGATCAAGCGCGGCTGCGCCATGATCGGCAACGACAACCCGCCGGCCTTCTGTTCCGCCTACAAGGACTGAGCGGCGCGGATCGCCCGTCGTCAGCGATCAACATCCCCACGCGAAAGATGAACCCGGCGCGAGAAGACAACCGCAAGTTCGCCTTGTGCTCAATATTGATGCAGCAAGTGACGATGTCACCAAAAAAGGACATCATGTCTATCGGGCCAAGCGTGATGCTTGGCAAAAATTGATTTCAGTTTTTCTCTTAAACCTGCGAGCTTGCAGATGCGCCGTGAGTCGTGAGTGGGCGCCAACGATAACTTGGGCCCAAGCAACTTGGCCCTTGGCATGTCAGGAGCTCACGATGGACGGGGCGGCCAACGACCTACGCACGCTGAGATATGTCGCGGAGATCACGCGCAAGCTGGCGAAAATGCTTTCGCGCACGCGCTACCAGATGCTCGCCTATCTCCTTGAAATGACGGCGGTCGAGGCGGAGAGCCTGGCGGACGAACAGGACCCCAAGCACGCACGGCCGGGCAAGCCGCCTCAGGCCCGAGGCTGACGGCTCGAGTGTTTCACCGTTTCACGGAAACGGAGAATGCTCTATCTCCTTGTTTTGACGCAATTCCGGACGGAAGGGCTACGGCGAAGTCGCCGAGCCTAACCGCTCACACTTTTCCTGGAATTGCTCTAGCCGTAAGGCCATCCAGAATGGCCAGGCAGTTCAGCCTGTGCATCTCGATGGCCGGCGAAGCGTCGCATTCGACGATGGCGCGCTCGAAACGGTCGAGCGCGTCGAGCGCGGCAAGCAGGTCGCCGGACGGCCTGCCCCGCGAAAACAGAACACGCCGCGCCTTGACGCCGCCAGCCGCGTCCACCGAGTACTGGGCGGCTACTCCCCGGCGCAGCGCGCCGAGGGCAGCCTGATGGTCGCGCCATGGCGTTGGCGCGACATCATCCGTTGTGGGCAGCATGCCTCAGGCCTTGGCCTTGCGCTTGCCTTTGCCCGCGTCGCCGGCGGCCGGCTTGCGGCCGAGGCCGGACGATTTGGCCAGCGCCGAGCGGGTGGCCGAATAGCTCGGCGCCACCATCGGATAGTCGGCAGGCAGGCCCCATTTGGCGCGGTATTCGTCCGGCGTCAGACCATGGTCGGTCGAGAGGTGGCGCTTCAACGACTTGAATTTCTTTCCGTCCTCCAGACAGACGATGTGGTCGGGGAAGACAGAGCGCTTCGGATTGACGGCGGGCGTCAGCGCCACCGCCTCCTTGACCACGCTGCCGCCGGCGAGCTTGCGCACCGATGCGCTGACGCTGGCGATCAGATCAGGCAGGCCGGAGGCCGGGAGCGGATTGTTGCCGACATAAGCCGAGACAATGTCGGCGGTCAGCTCGATTGCAGTCTTGTCGTCGATGTTGGACAATTTTTTCACCTTCTGCTGGCCCTCAAATCGCCAGCTCTTTTTTAAGACTTTCGTCGGTGTATCGAATTGGACCTGTCCCCCAACGGACCGCCCATAGTCAGTAAAGCTACCAGACTCAATACAGGATGATGTTTCTACGCGGACTGCAAACGCGCAAGTTAGGAATTCTAATAGCTATAACAAACGCTTTATAACACAGGCGATCCGCCTGGACGCGTAAAAGGCGCTATAGCACTTCGATCTAACGCGGAAGTTGCTGAAAAATCGAAGTTCAGGCCAAGTTCCGGCACCGCAACGATAATCCGCCGGCCGGATAATCGACCATGCGCGATTCGGCGGTGCCATGGCAAATCGCTCATTTGGCTGCGGCAGCGCGCGCAGTATCCGCCGTCGGCTTGTCGGCCAGGATTTCCAGCACGCGCTTCCAGCGCGCGCAGCGGCCGAAATCCTTCTGCTCGATGGCCTTTTCCGCCTTCATGGCCGCATAGAGCGGCGCCTCCGCGCCAAACTCCCTGACCAGCCAGTGCGCCTCCTGCCTGGCGCGGCGTTCGTCTTCGTCAACGACCATTTTGTACATCTTTCGTGGTCTCCGTACCTTCGATGCCGACCGCAAGGCAGCTGCCGATGACGAGGACGGCGCCAGCAATCGCCGTCATCGACAGGCTTTCGCCCGACAGGGTCAGCAGAAACGTAGAAGCGATCGGCGTCAGATAGGCGACGACCGCTATCCGGCCCCCGTGATCGAGCTTCGCAGCGCGCGACCAGAAATAATAACCGAGCCCCATCGGGCCGGCGCCGAGATAGAGGCCGAGCAGAAGGTGCGCGCCGGTCGGGCGCACGATGCCGTCATGCAGGCACCAGGCAAAGGTCAGCGCCACGCCGATCAGCGCCGAGGGCAAAAGCAGGCGCTCCGGCGACACGGCAAGACGACCGACGGCGAGCGAGTAGAAGGCCATGCAGAGCGCCGAGCCGAAAGCGGCAAGGTAGCCGCCGAGGCTGCCGCCTTCGAACCAGGCCCTGTTGAACCAAAAATGGGCGCGGCCGCCGGAAACGACCAGCGCCACGCCGACGAAACCGACAGCCGCTGCCAGCCCGAGCAGCAGCGGACGGCGCGGACGGCCGACCAGGATAACCGCCGCGGCGATCATCAGCGGCCAAGTATAGGCGACGAGGTTCGCCTCGATGACCGGCATCGAGGCGAAGCCGATATATTGCAGCACCATGGTGCCGACCAGTCCCAGGAAACCCACGGCGTAGGCGGCGAGCGAGACCCTTTCCTTCTCCCCTTGTGGGGTCCGAAGGACGGGGCGAGACCCGTCGCTCGCCCCCGGGTGGTGGCCGAGCGAAGCTCGGTCGGATGAGGGGTGTTCCAGGGAATGCAAACGTCTCACTTCGCTGGAGCACCCCTCATCCGCCTCGGCGCTGCGCGCCGATCCACCTTCCCCCACAAGGGGGGAAGGAGAAGTGCTCGTCAGCCGGATCAGCGCAAAGACCATGGCCGCGCCGCAGAATTGCAGGAACTGCACTTGCGACACCGGATAGACGGCCAGCAACGTCTTGCCGACCAGGGCGTTGGTTGCCCACAGCGCCACGGCGCCGAGGGCGAAGGCCAGCGCGGCCCCGGGGGCGGCGCTGGAGCGGCTTTGATTTTCCGGCGCGAGGCTCAGCGGCGCTGAAGGCTGCTCGACCGGGTCATGGCTCATTACCACGACTCCCTCGCCCCGCCGGGAACCGCCTCCGCGGTCGGCTGCGGCACGGGATGCTCTTCGGCATGGCGGCGGTAGGCGGGCAGCTGGTTGGTCCACACATCCTCGGCCAACTCGTTCACCCAGGCGCGGTCCTGGTCGTTGTCGGCGGCGAGGTAGAACATGCGGTTGTCGTCGACATAGGGCTTGGTCGCCGAGCGCTGGTTGAGCACCAGCGTGACGCGCTCGCCGAGCTGGATCGGCGCCGTGCGATGGAGCACGCCGAGGAACTGGCCGAGCGTGGCGTAGTTCATCTTGTGGTCGATGCGCATGATCTTGTTGCGCGGCAGGTCGCGGCCGGATTCCAGGATCGAGCGGCCCGTCTCGGAATCGTCGCAATAGATTTCCAGATGGCCGCCGATGAGCGGGTCGCTGATCGACAGCGGGATGAGCTCGGTCACCGGAACGCCATCGCAATGCCATTCGACCGCGCCGTCTTTTGGGTTCATGAAGGTGACGGTCGAGCCGACGATCGACAGCGGATACGGCTCGAGCTTGGTTCCCATCATGTCCGACAGCGCTTCCAGGCGCAGCTTGTCGTGCAAAAGCTCCTTGATCTCCGGAATAAAGCGGTCGGCGCCGGTGATGAAGGTGAGGTCGAGATGCTTGTGCACGGCGTGGCTGGCCTTCAGTTTCAGAGCAGCTTCCTCGATGGCGGCAAGCAGCGCGGGGTCATAACCGTGACGATACTGGGCGACACCGAAGGTCGACACTTTCCAGGCGGTCTCATGACCAATGATGGCCTCGCGGCTCATTGCGCAACGCAGTTCGGGAATTGTATGGGCGTTCATTCTATTTTCTCCAAGGTGGGGGCAACACTTGGTTAACAGTCATTTAAACGCCTACCCCTGTAAATTTAGGAATGCTGGTGGTAGCGTAAGCCCAGCTTAAGGTCGAAACCCCCGTGCGTCTGCTCAGTCAGGTCAACCTCAACTCGCTGAAAATCGTGGAGAGCGCCGCGAGGCACAGGAATTTCACGCGCGCCGGCGAAGAGCAGTTTATCACCGCTTCCGCCGTCAGCCAGCGGGTGAAAAGCCTGGAGGATCAACTGCGCTTCAAGATCTTCGAGCGCGGCGGCAATGCGGTGTCGCTGACGCCGGAGGGCGAGACCTATGTGGCGCGCGTGCGCGAGGCGTTGGAGCGGATCGTGGCGGCCAGCATGGAGGCAACCGGCCAGTCGCAGGCGCATGTGCTTCGGATCTGCGTTTTGCCGACCTTCGCGGCGCGCTGGCTGTTTCCCAGGATGTCGTCCTTCCAGCGGCATTATCCCGACATCGAGATGCGGGTGTCGACCTCCTACGCCACGCATGAATTCGCGACCTCGGAATATGATCTCGAGATCCGCTATGGCGACGGCAATTTCCCCGGCCTCAACTCGGAGCTGCTGTTCAAGGAAGACCTGACGCCGGTGTGCAGCCGCAAGCTGTTTTACGAGGTGCTCGGCGACAAGCCGCTGTCGAAGGTGACGCCGGACGACCTGCGCTATTTCACGCTGCTGCACTCCGAAACCTGCACCCAGAACTGGCAGTCGTGGCTGGGCTTTGCCGGGGCGAGCTTCGTGCTTGGGGAGAGCAGGAGCGTCTATTTCGATTCCTGCATGATGGCCTACGAAGCGGCCAATGCCGGCATGGGCTTTGCCGTCGCCAACCGCGCCTATATGGCCAGCGACATCCGTGCCGAACGGCTGGTGGCCCCCTTCGCGGTCCACCACCCCAACACCGCCGGCTGGTATTTCGTCAGCCCGCTCAAAGCGCTCGGCGCCCGCAAGGTGGAGCTGTTCAAACAGTGGATCATGGCCGAAGCGGCGCTGACACAACGCCAGCTCGACCTTGAGATCGCCAATGTACCGGTGAGGCGCTCGGCGCTGGCGTGAGGGTCACTCCTTGACGAATGCCCTATGAAATGAATCCAGGATCGGTCGCAGGCGATATTCAGCGAAAGTGCGGTCGCCACCGGAATATAGTTTTGCGCGAGTCCTTTTAATCAGCCGGTATTCGTGACCTTGCGTGTCAGCCACCCAATCCCCTGACGTCGTCGACGTCAATGGTGTATTTGGATAGAAATCCGGCCACCGCTTCGCAGCTTTTGCCATAGTCGCCAAAATAATTCGCTTTCGGCATATTAATTTTGACGCTCCATCCTTTATAATGCATATAAACCATGCAACGCCGCTCTAACTTATCATTTACGTCACATGCTCTAAATTTTAGCTTCTTTGTCCCAAAAAACTCATCTATCTCGTCGTCTCGTATACATTTATATGTTTTTGAAAATTTGTAACCAACAATACTATTCCGTAGGCTAACATAGAAACCTCTAGTGGCATTGTCTCGTGGCT
This sequence comes from Mesorhizobium sp. GbtcB19, assembly GCF_019091085.1. Classification (GTDB taxonomy): domain Bacteria; phylum Pseudomonadota; class Alphaproteobacteria; order Rhizobiales; family Rhizobiaceae; genus Mesorhizobium. The sequence continues at coordinate 50,707 of NZ_JAGXJY010000013.1, forward strand.
CAGAAAAAACAGATGGAGAGAAATCCCCATTTTGGTCTATTGTTGCAGCTATGTCGACAAAATAAGGCTGGTGACTTGTACCACCTATATTGCCGTTGTCGCCAAGCTCAGACCAAATAAAAGCCCTCGGCATTTTTAGATGCCACTCGTTCAGGGGCGCCGATGGAATATCATCGCTGCGTCTGTCATATTTTAGGACAACGTCGTATGGCTGCATACTTCTCGAAGGAGACGCCGCGGAACCAGGCAGGATCGAATGTGACAATCTGACAAACCCTCTCACCACCCAGCCGCCAAGGCCAAGCAGCGCCACTAGTCCAACCATGACCAGCAAGATAGCGGATCTCTTCATGGATGAGTTGCCCAGGCCTCTATAGACATATGAAACCAGTCACAAGAATTCCGGAGTAGCTCTCCGTTAATATTAGACAATTCTTACGATAGCGTTCAATTATCGCATGATCGCTTTTATACTTTAGATGGCAATAGTCGTATGCGGCGGGTGGTGAAATATTTCGGCCGGCGGTCTTTACCTTTTTAGACTTGTTTTCGGCAAGCCGTGTCGAATGCGACCCGATGCACTCGGCGCGCGCACCGGAAATGTTGATGCAGCGGCGGCGCCGACGAAGTGCGCCCTGTGGAGATGGCCGGCGCCCCATGCGGCGCGCCGCGATGGTTTGAGGGGCATTGGATTGCCGGCTACCAACGTTCCCGCGTGTTCTCCTCTATGCCTCTGGCCTCCAATATCCGGCCGCTGGCATCGATTGCTACTTCACGGAAATAATATCTCGGCTTCGGCGGACTTTCGATGAGATAGCTCATCTGTACCAGTGAGACGCCGCCTTCGTAGAGGCGCGCCGGAAACTCCAGCCATTGGTGGTTGGAACGCCTGACGACACAGCAACCGGGGTTGCTTGCTATCAGTTCGCCAGCGGAGGTGTAAGTGATCGACCCAAGGTTCCATTTCGCAGCGTCGGTTGCCGCAATCGAAATCAACTGACGGTCGCTGATCCGTTCCTGAAAATTGTAGGCGACCGTCCATGCGACCAGCACAGCGATGGCGAGCTACGCAACAACGAGCGTAGTGGCAAGAACCTTCTGCATCTTTTCTCCGAGGATGTACGGATCCTCCCGACAATAGGACCCGCCATAGGTGAAGCAACAGGGCAACACCTTGCAGATTTTCGCCATTTTCTCCGGCGATTTCCTGGAGTTGTCCACCAATGCCTCGAGCCGTTCCATGACGCAGCGGCAAGACTCAGCTATGGTTTGTTTTGCGGCGGGCCTGATTTTCCCGCTTGGCCGGCGCTATCGAGCTTCCTCCCAAGCAGCGCCGGCCTTCTTCGTTCAGCCCGACAATAATTGCGGCCCGACCTCTATTGCTTTGGCGGCGTGCCTGGCTGATCGCCGCCGGTGGTCGATTTCGGCACCGGATTCTTGTCGATCTGCGGGTTCTGGTCAGCGGGCGCCTTGGTCGGAGGGATGCTGTTGTCGCAGGCGGCGAGCGCGAGCCCCGCCGCAAGAGCCAGCAGTACAGGAAGCTTCATCATCGTGACGACCTCCTCTCGTTCGCCCCTTCTTCATCAAAGGCAACGAGGCGCGGGCGGTTTGGTTGCCTGGGCGGGAACCAACCGACCCGCGTCCGGTTGAAACCACCGAACCCAACGAGGAGATGATCATGATACGCCTGCTGCTTACGGGTCTGTTCGCCTACACCGCCTATCGAGTCGCGGTGAGGATCATCGACGAGGTGCCAGGAGACGTCGCACCGCTGGAGATGCCCGGCGACGAAAGGCGCACGCTGCGGCGACAGTCGGCAGCGATGGGGGTCGAGCCCAGGCGGTAGTTACCTCGGTTCGATGCTCTGGTGCGCCGGCGCAGCCCCCTCTCCGGCCGCTTCGCGGCCACCTCTCCCCGCTCGCGCGGGGCGAGGAAAATATTGCGAACAAAGCGGAAACGATGCTTGATGGGCGATGAACATCGCCGCTCGTGATTCGTCCTTCGAGACGCCCGCCTATCTTGCCCGGCTGAACGACGAGCAGCGGCTGGCGGTGGTGCATGGCGACGGCAAGGTAGCCACCCCCCTGCTGGTGATCGCCGGCGCCGGCTCCGGCAAGACCAACACGCTGGCGCATCGCGTCGCGCACCTCATCGTCAAGGGCGCCGATCCCCGCCGCATCCTGCTGATGACCTTTTCGCGCCGCGCGGCGTCAGAAATGGCCAAGCGCGTCGAGCGTATTGCCGGCGAGGTGCTGGGGCGCGATGCCGCCATCATCGCCGACGCGCTCGCCTGGGCCGGCACGTTTCACGGAATCGGCGCGAGGCTCTTGCGCGACTACGCCGAGCAGATCGGGCTCGACGCCGCCTTCACCATCCACGACCGCGAGGATTCGGCCGACCTGATGAACCTCGCCCGGCACGAGCTGGGATTTTCCAAGACCGAAAGCCGTTTTCCGACCAAGGGCACCTGCCTGCAGATCTACTCGCGCGCGGTGAACGCGCAAGCTCCGCTGGGCGAAGTGCTGGGCTCGGCGTTTCCATGGTGCGCGGCGTGGGCGGATCAACTCAAGGAACTGTTCGCGGCTTACGTGGAAGCCAAGCAGGCGCAGAACGTGCTCGATTACGACGACCTTTTGCTCTACTGGGCGCAGATGGCGGCGGAGCCTGAGATCGCAGCGCATCTCGGCAGCCGCTTCGACCATGTGCTGGTCGACGAATACCAGGACACCAACCGGCTGCAGGCCTCGATCCTGTTGGCGCTGAAGCCGGACGGCGCGGGCTTGACCGTGGTGGGCGACGACGCGCAGTCGATCTATTCCTTCCGCGCCGCGGAAGTGCGCAACATCCTCGATTTCCCAAAGCAGTTCGCGCAAGGCGCCGAGATCGTCATGCTGGAGCGCAATTACCGCTCGACCGAGACGATCCTGGCCGCCGCCAACAAGGTGATCGGCGAGGCCAGCGAGCGCTTCACCAAGAACCTTTGGACCGAGCGCCGGTCCTCGCACAAGCCGCAACTGGTCAGCGTGCGCGACGAGGCCGAGCAGGCCAATTATGTCTGCCAGGCGATCTTGGCCGAGCGCGAGGCCGGCACGGCACTGAAGGCGCAGGCGGTGCTGTTCCGCACGTCGAGCCACAGCGGGCCGCTTGAGGTGGAACTGACGCGCCGCAACATCCCCTTCGTCAAATTCGGCGGCCTGAAATTCCTCGACGCCGCGCATGTGAAGGACATGCTGGCCATGCTGCGCTTTGCCGAAAATCCGCGCGACCGCGTCGCCGGTTTTCGCGTGCTGCAGTTGATGCCGGGCATCGGGCCGTCCGCCGCCTCGCAGATCGTCGACGCCATGGCGACATCACTGGACGAGACGCTGGGCCTTGCCCGCTTCCGGCCGCCGCAGCGCGCGGCGCAAGACTGGCCGGTGTTCCTCGACATCTATAGCGGCTTACGCGCCGGCGCCAAATGGCCGGCCGACCTCGAACGGATCAGGCTCTGGTACGAACCGCATTTGGAACGCGTCCACGAGGACGCGATCACGCGCCGGGCCGATCTCATCCAGCTCGAGCAGATCGCCTCGACCTATCCCTCGCGCGAGCGTTTCCTCACCGAACTGACGCTCGACCCGCCCGACGCCACCAGCGACCAGGCCGGGCCGCCGCATCGCGACGAGGATTATCTCATCCTGTCGACCATCCATTCGGCGAAGGGGCAGGAGTGGAAGAACGTCTTCGTGCTCAACACCGTCGACGGCTGCATCCCGGCCGATCTCGGCGTCGGCACCAAGGAGGACATCGAGGAGGAGCGCCGGCTGCTCTACGTGGCGATGACCAGGGCCAAGGACAGCCTGCATCTCGTCGTGCCGCAGCGCTTTTATCCGCACAACCAGCCGGCACGCGGCGACCGTCACGTCTATGCCTCGCGCACCCGCTTCATCCCGGCCTCGATGCTTGCCGCCTTCGAGCAGTCGTCCTGGGCGAGTGCGGCGCTCAAGGACGACCCGCGCCAGCGGCCGGGCGTCAAGGTCGACCTCGGCGCCCGCATGCGCGGCATGTGGAAATAGGCCGCTGACCCACTCCGGCCGATTGCCGGCGAAGAGCCCGACTTGCTCATCGCAACCGGTGGTGCCTCGCGCCGGCCGGAGAAAAATCGACTTGAGCGGAACCTCTCGCCACAAGCCGCGTTGTGGGGCGTCCCACCCCACATCCGGAGGTGGCAACCCCGCCGCATCCGCAGCCAGTAGACGAGGTCCGAATGTACGACAGGATGTTCTTCACCCCGGTCGCCCTCAGCGTCGGCGCCGGCCACAAGCGCATGATCGCCTCGCTGTTCCAGATGCATGACTTCCTGACCGAGTTCCCGCCGTCGCGCCGCCGTCTCAGCTATGGCGCCGCGGTGAAGGCCTGCGAGGCCGCGCGGAGCGGAGAGATTTCGGCCGAAGCCGCGCGCGATGCGCTGATCACCTTCGCCGTGACGGCCGGCGTGCTGTGGCCTTCGGACCAGCCGGTCATCTCGGTCAAACCCGTGGCACGCGGCTATGGCGGCTTTGCCGCCTGATCTCAACTGCAAGGATACCCTGCTGCGAAAGCCCGCCTTCGAAGGCGGGCTTGTTTGTGCCGTCATTCCGGCTTGGCGGCCGCCGGCGCGGCTTCGGCGATCGGCGCAGCCGGCTCCGAACTGGCAATGAAGGGATAGACGAGCTGCTGGTGGTAGAGCTGCGGCACCGGCTCGTCGAGACCGTATTTTTCCGGCATGCGCTGCGGCATGAACAAGGTGCCGCCGATCAGGTCGAGAATGGGCAGCTGGGCGGCGAAGTTCTTGTCAAAGGCCTGGCGTTCGTTGGCGTGGTGCCAGTGATGGAACTGCGGCGAGGCAATCAGCCATCTCAGCGGCCCGAATTTGATGCGTGTGTTGGAGTGGATGAACACCGACTGCCCGTGATAGATCAGCACGTAGATGAGCACCGCATCGCCGGAAAAACCCAGCGCGAACAGCGGCAGGAATGATGCCGACTTGGTCAGGATCTGGTCCACCGGATGGACGCGATGGGCGGCCAGCCAGTCCATCTCCTCGATCGAGTGGTGGATGGCGTGAAAGCGCCACAGGAACGGCACCGCGTGGAACGCGCGGTGGGCAAGGTAGAAGCCGATGTCGGCGACGAGCAGCGCCTCGATCGCCTGCAGCCACAAAGGTTGCGACCGCACGGCGGCGGTGAGCGCTTCCGGAACGAAGCGCTGCGCCACGAACATCGCCGCGCCGATCACCAGCAACATGCCGAGCTTGATGACGATGCCATTGAAAAGCAGATAGAAAACGTCGTTCAGCCAATGCCGACGCGTCGCCGACTGCTCGGCATGCAGCGGCAGGAGCTGCTCCAGCGGAATGAAGATGAGGGCGATGACCAGCACCGCCTTGAAGTCGATAAGATCGAACACGGTCGCTCGCGGATCGGCTGAGGTCAGCCGCCGACACTAGCCGCCAAAGGATGAACGGACCGTTGATGGCCCGGGCATGCATTGCGCCTGCCCGCCGCAAGAATCCCGTGAAACTTTTTCGACCGCTGCGTGAAACAGCACACGGAACATCCACGTTCACCATGCCAGTTGCGGACCCGCGGCAAGGAGGGCGGATGTTTCTCGATCGCGAGCGTTTCAAGCCGGCGGCCGAAATGCGGCTCAGCCGCGACAAATCGTCGATCCGGGTGACGGTAACCGACCCGAAAGTGTGCGAGCTCGGCGAAGCCGTCTATGTCTGGATCACCACCGAGGGCAAGCCGGTAAGGATCGGCACCTGCGGCGTCTCGGCCGGCAAGCGCCTGCTTTCCTATCCCGGCTATATCAACCGCAGCCTTGCCGGCCGCGGCGGCGCGACGCCGAAATGGGAAGCGTTGAAGTGGCTGAACCTGCTTACCGAGCATGGCACGCTGACGGCGGTGGTGCATCAGCCGGAGCCGACGCCGACGGCGGCGGGCCTGATCAGGCCCTATCTCGACGTCGAGCGCCAATTGATCCGCCAGCACAGGCCGTTGCTCAACCGCAGCCATCGTTGACCACGGTGCCGCCGGCGGGCGTTAAAAGCGTCTCGCGAAGCGGTTTAGTGCATCGTACCGGCGGCGTCGCCGGCCAGCACGGCGCGCGGGTTTTCGAAGCTCACCTGATCGCGGCCGTTGGACTTGGCCTTGTAAAGATGGCGGTCGGCGACCTGGAACATATCGTGGTAGGTGGTCGGGCCGCTGAAGGCGATGCCGCCGATGCTCACCGAAAGCGGGCAAGGCCTGCCGCCGGGTGCAAATTCGGCCTCGCGGATGCGGCGCCGGATGGATTCGGCGACCAGGAAGGAGCGCGCGGCGTCGGCGCCGGGCAGGAAGACCGCGAACTCCTCGCCGCCGATGCGCCCGACTATGTCGGCGCCGTGCAATTGTCCCTTTATCGTCGCGGCGATTAAGCGAAGCGCCTGGTCGCCACAATCATGGCCGAGGCGGTCATTGATCGACTTGAAATGGTCGGCGTCGACGATCAGCAGCGCGCCGGCATCGGCCACGGCCTGGCCGCGCGCCTGGTCCAGATAGGCCTCGACGAGCATCGAGAAGGCGCCACGGTTGAAGACCGCCGTCAGGCTGTCGGTCGCGGCGATGACGCTGAGCTCCTTCTGCGCGATCGCCAGTTGGCGCATCTTCCACATCAGGAAGAACAGGAAGGAGCCGCCAAGGATCAGCGGCAGGAAGAGATCCGTGAGCTGCGCCCAAAGCAGCGCCTGCGGCGTCAGCGAGGGGAAGTTGAAGGAATCGACGAAGAAGGCAGCGGCAATGAAAAAGGCGGTGCCGGCGGCGGTAACAACCACCACCCTGCCCCAACTTGTCGGGGACAAATCGATGCGCATGCCCTTGCTCCCGTTGCGTCAGGCCACCTTGCCGCGAGGAAGGCAAACGAACTGCTAATATACGCGCCAGTTGGTGAACTTGGTTAATTCTCCTTCATCGCCCGCCTACGTGGCAGACAGCCAGAAAGCCCACCACGGATGTGGCGGGCTTTCCGACCGAGCTGCCTGCGGCATGCGTCAGCGACGCGAAATCATCAGGCAGAGCGCCCTCAGATCGCTGTCATAGGTCCCTTCGCTGGAAAGCACATCGACACAGCGCTTCTTCATGCGCATGAGTTTGTTGCCCGTCATCTGCGCAAGAGCGGCCGAGGGTCCTGTCGTGACCGGTGTGCCAGGGGTACCCGGAACTCCCGACGTGCTTGGCGTGCCGACACCGACACCGGCGGAAGCACCAAGCGTCCCGATGCCGACATTGGCGCCACTGGTGCCGATCGAAGCCGTGGCTCCGGTGTCGGTCCCGCCTAGGGACACCGCCGCATCCGCTGCCTGGCCGCCACCAAGCGAAACGGCACCGTTGGCGCCGCTGGCTCCGCCGATGGAAGCCGTTGCACTGGTGCTGCTTCCCCCAAACGAGGCGTCTGCATTGGCACCGCTCGCGCCGCCAGCGTTGGCGCTGGCTCCATTACCGCCGACGGACACGCCGCCGAGACCACCCAACCCAAGACTTGCAGCATTCGATGGAACCGCCAAAATAGCGACAATCGCGCCGCAAGTAAGGGCTTTATACAACTTCCGAATGATACTTGGCATGATACTCTCCTCCTTAGACAGTATATGCTGCACTGCATCCCGCACGCATCGCGTTCTTTGGTGAACGCCGTGCGCATACATATCTACGCCGATGGCCGCGCCTGAGTTTCAAGCGTGAATTTGCAAGAATATTTTGTAGTTTCTTGTTGTTATACCGAATTATTAAATAAATTTTCGACTTTTCGTCGACATTTAATTAAGTAGAGTCACCAAGAAACATGTCTCGCGCGAGCGCCGTGAACCCGCAGTAGAAATGCGAGGGAGCTTTGCCTCAGGCGTAGGCGCGGCCTTCCTCGGAGCGCTGGAACAGCACCAGGTCGAGCGGCACCGAGGGCCGGCCTAGCACGGTGAGGCACATATGCGCCTGGCCGCGATGGTGGGTCTGGTGGTTGAAGAAGTGGCTGAGCGCCGGCGCCACCCGCTGCGAGACGGTGCGCATGTCGGTCAGCGTCATGTAGGAGAAGCGGCCGGCCAGCGCCTTGTCGCTCATGCCGCCGACCCAGTCGACGATCCTCCTGTCCTCCGCCTCGCGCGCCTGCCGCAGGCCGGACAAAGCGCGGTAGAGGATGGCGGCGGTGTTCGAAGGCGCGTCGCCCTCGCCGGTGAAGCGCTTCATCCAGACGCGGTCGACGGCGAGCAGATGGTTGAGGGTGCCCAGCATCGAGCCGAAGACGGCGCCGACGTCACGACCGAGCTCCTCGTCGCCCAGATCGGCGGCGGCATCATAGAGGCGACCGTTGGCCCATTGATTGTAGGCCGCAAACATCATGAAATGCTGCTTCATTCTTTCCACCCGGCTCAACCCGAATCCGGGCCCTTCGTAACCCGCAGCAACGGACCCGCCAATGACCATTCTGCTCTACGACCTCGTCGGCCATGACGCCGCCCGCCCGTTCAGCCCGCATTGCTGGAAGGCCAAGATGGCATTGGCGCACAAGGGCCTCGCCGCCACCAAGGTGCCGACGCGCTTCCTCGAGGTGCCCGAAGTCGAGGGCGGCGTGTCGAAGACGGTGCCGGTGATCCGCGATGGCGAGCGTGTGGTGGTCGATTCCTTCGCCATCGCGCTCTATCTGGACCAAGCCTATCCGGATCGGCCGACGCTGTTTGGCGGTGAAGGCGGCAAGGCGATGGCACGCTTCATCGAGCGCTGGTCGCAGCTCACCATCCATCCCTATATCGCGACGGTGGCGCTGACCGGGCTGCATGCCATGCAGGACGAGCCGAACGCCGCCTATTTCCGCGAGAGCCGCGAGCAGCGCTACGGCAAGCGGCTGGAAGACGTCGTGGCCAACCGCGACGCCGGGCTCTCGGCCTTCCGCGCCGCGCTGGAGCCGCTGCGCTCGACACTCACCTACCAGCCCTTCATCGGCGGTGAGGCGCCGCTGTTTGCCGATTACATCGTGTTCGGGGCGCTGCAATGGGGTCGCATCGCCTCGCCTTTCCAATTGCTCGACGACAGCGACGGCATCGCCCGCTGGTTCGAGCGCTGCCTCGACCTGCATGGCGGGATCGGCAGGCAGGTCGCGGCGGCAGCGTAAGACGCCGGCGTCGGGATGTTGCGCCACCAGATGCGGGCCGCGATCTGGGTCTACCCCGGCAAGGGCGGCTGGCATTTCGTGACGCTGCCAACGGAGGTCGCGGCGCGGATCAAAGCGGCGATGGCGGGACTGGCCCGCCCCTGGGGCTCGCTCGGCGTGACGGCGAGCATCGGCAAGACCAGGTGGCAAACGTCGCTCTTTCCCGACAAGGCATCCGGCAGCCTGCTGTTGCCGGTCAAGGCCTCGGTGCGCCAGCGCGAAGGTCTCAAGGCCGGCGATGCGCCGACACTGACCATTGAGATCGAGCTTTAGGGTCGGTCCTGGCGCTCCTTCGGCGCGTCTTTGCCAACCAGCCTGACGCAGATCGGGTCGCCTTCGCCCATGCGGGTGCACTGCCATTCCGGGCCGAAGCCGAAGTTCTGGTCGCGCGGAGGATGAAACACGAGGACGAAGCCAAGCACGGCAAGAAGTACAGCCATGAGGAAAATGCCCGCCACGTCGCCGCGTCTGAGATAAGGCCAGTTCATCGCCTCAGGCTCCGCCGTCACAGGCGCTCCGGGAACCGGGTGCCCGGCGCGCATGCAGCCGTCTAATTATCCCGCAAAGAGCCCGTCTTGACCAGAAGCCGCCTCCCCTTGGCAAGCCGCCAAGCGGCTTGTATAGAGCCCGCCACTCCAATTTCCATTCCCAAGAACAAGGACGACCCTATGGCGATCGAACGCACCTTCTCCATGATCAAGCCGGACGCGACCAGGCGCAACCTGACGGGCGCCATCACCAGGATGCTGGAAGACGCCGGCCTGCGCGTCATCGCATCGCGCCGCGTATGGATGAGCCGCCGCGAGGCCGAAGGTTTCTACGCCGTTCACAAGGATCGCCCGTTCTTCGGCGAGCTGGTGGAGTTCATGTCGTCGGCCCCGACCATCGTGCAGGTTCTGGAAGGCGAGAACGCCATCGCCCGGAATCGCGAAGTGATGGGCGCCACCAACCCGGCCAACGCCGCCGAAGGCACCATCCGCAAGGTGCACGCGCTGTCGATCGGCGAGAACTCGGTGCATGGCTCGGACGCGCCGGAGACGGCCGCGCAGGAGATCAAGTACTGGTTTTCGGACACCGAAATCGTCGGCTGAGCTGAAAAAGCTTCGACTTCAGGATTAGGGCGGTCCGGCTCCACCGGAGCGCCCTTTTTTGCAGCAACGGGATAGACATCTCGGCCAGACGCCCTAAGTCCCCGCCCCGGCGGCATTGGCCGAGGGGTCCGCCCGGCCTGCGGACGACCAGCGCGCCTCCGCCGAAACTGGGAGGAGTGCCATGATCAACCCCCATGTCGCAAAGAGCGGAGACGCCTATCCGGGCGATCTTGTCCTCTTGAAACGCATCTATGACCAGGTCTGCCAGGAACGACACATCGCCGAGGGGACCCCGGAAGCGTCGGAATTGACAATCGAAGCCATGAAGCTCTTTGCCGCCGGCATTTTCGATGAGGAGACGATCTGCCAACGCCTGCGCAGCCGGTTCAGTTCCCGTCGCCGTAGCGGATGACCTCGACCTTCTCCCTGGTGATCAGGCAGCTCTTCGTCCTGGTCAGCGCCTTGATCTGAGGGATCAGCGCGTCGATCTTTTCCGGCGCGTCGACGATCTCGACGACAATGGGCAGATCCTGCGACAGGCGCAGGATTTTCGCTGTGTGAAGCACGCTGGAACGGCCGAAGCCTAGCGGACCTCTGAGAACCGTGGCGCCGGCCATGCCGGTCTCGCGCGCCTTGATGACGATCGCCTCATGCAGCGGCTTGCCGTCGGCCGCCCTGTCGTCCTCGCCGAAGAAGATCCTGAGCAGCGCGCATTGCGCGGGAAGTTCCATGTTCTCCTCCCTGATTAGCCGTTGGCCCGGCTGCCTTTCGGCAAGCGGTTGAGCCTGGACGCCATGAGATAGCCCAGCCACGCCGCGGCGAGCGACAGCCCGACCACACTGATGAGATAGGTCGCGGCAAGCGGCAAGTCGCCCTCGAACAGCAGGATGAAGGTGTCGAGGCTCATCGCCGAAAACGTGGTGAGGCCGCCGCAGAAGCCCGCCATGACGAAATTGCGGGTGACGGGACCGACCATCAGGCGGCCATCCGGCCCGGTCAGCGAGGCGAAGGCCATGATGACCCACGAGCCGACGACATTGACGAAAGCTGTCGAACAAAGCGCGTTCAGGCCAAGCAGCGAGACGATGACATAGCCCGACAGGAAGCGGGCCAGCGAACCGATCGCCGCGCCGCAGCCGACCGCCAGATAAAGCCGCATCGCCATCCGTCTGTCGCTCCCGGACATGCCTTACCCCACGATCCAGACGGCAGCCCAGAAGCCGAGGGCGACGAACAGCACACACAGCACCGACGAGGCGACGACGTTGAAGGCGGCGAGCCGCCCCTCGCCGTCGAGCGCCAGGTTCAGCGTCTGCACGCAAAAGGACGACACCGTGGTGTAGCCACCGAACAGCCCGACGACGATCAGGTCGCGGACGAGATCGCCGGCGAAGACGCCGCCGACTGCTCGCGCAGCACCCGCGAAGGCGCCGATGGCAAGGGCGCCGGAAACGTTGACCAGCAGCGTGCCCCAGGGAAAGGTCTCGCCGACGCCACGGCCGACCACGCCGGACAGGAAAAAGCGGGAAATGCCGCCGAAGAAACCGCCGATCAGGACCAGGGCGCAAGCCGCAAGGGTCATCGCTTTCAATGCCTCTTCAAATGCGATCCCTCGCAGGAATCGCGCCACCAAGATCAGGCATGAAGCGAGCGGAAAAAACAAATCCTGCCGCGCGAGAGCACGCCTGGCAGGAGTCATCAGCCCATAAGGGCGGTTTCGGGGGAACCCCATCCCCATTTTCGGACGAGCCTAAGTGGTTGCTGTGAGGCGGTCAATTGGTCCGCTCAGCGGATGAGCGGGGTGTCCCAGAGATCGCCAAGCAGCGTCTTCAATTCCTGGAAGCGCTTCGGCCCAAGTTCCTCGGCCCATTCCCGCTCGATGTCGAGCAGGATGTCGGCCATCTTTTGGTAGGCAGCCCTGCCCCGGTCGGTAAAGTGGACGACAGTTCCGCCGGTGTCTTCGGGCGCCGCGCTGCGAGCGATGTAACCCATCCCCTCCAGCGTCTTCAGCAACTGGTTCATGGCCTGCTTGCTCATGGCGGCCCGCTCGGCAAGCGCGCTCGGGCGCATCCCGTCCGGCCCAGGATACTGGATCACCGCCATATGCGGCGGACTCAAATCGTCGAAGCCGGCGGCCCGCAAATCCCTGATCAGCTTGCGGTGGATGGCCAAGGCCGGCACGCGCAGCAGCGCACCGATCAAGGGCGGTTTCTTCGGGGGATCGTCCGTCAGCTTGGTCATTGACATCGCAGTAAATTGAGTTTACCCATATCGGTAAATTCGATTTACCACACAGGAGGGCGGAATGCTAGGGACAGTGAGCGACGTGCGTGTCAATCCAGCGGACGAAACGATCGGCGATGGCGCACTCGCGGTGCGCTTCCTGCTCACCGGGGAGCAGTCGAACGGCAGCATCGCGGCCTTCGAGCTGACGGTGCCTGGCTCGCAACGTCTGCTCGCCCCGGCGCACAGCCACGACCATTATGAGGAAACGATGTACGGGATCGAGGGCATGCTGACGCTCACGGTCGATGGCCATCGGCACGACATCGGCCCTGGGCAGGCGCTGTGCATTCCGCGCGGCGCGGTCCACCGCTTCGACAACAACACCGCCGAGACTGCCAAGGTGCTGTGCGTGGTGACGCCGGCGGCGATCGGACCGGAATATTTCCGCGAGGCCTTTGCCATTTTTGGGGCCGGCGGCCCGCCCGACCGGGCCAGGATCATGGACCTGATGCGCCGCTTCGGCCTGACGCCGGCGCCGCCGCCTCCGCAGGCGTAATGCTCTCCAGCGCCGTCAATGTAGGGACGCACAGTACATCAGACGAGCGAGAATCCCGCCGCCCCTCCCGGCGGGCAAGGGTCACTTGGCTTGACGGTCTTTCAAGTTCGCGTGGGCGTTCGCCGTCTCGTTGTCGGTGGACGGCGTCCTGGTGTCCTCGCCGGCGAACGGGCTGCCCTGTCCGGACGCAAGGTCGCCGCTGTGGCCGGCCTTGTTGGTCTGGAAAGGCTGGCTGTCGGGGCTGAGGCCATGCTGCGTGGCGTTGAACAGATGATCGTCCGCCCTGGCAAAACCGGCGAAGGCGATCAACGATACGCTTGTGACTGCGAGAATGATCGTGTGCTTTTTCATATCTGGTCTCCATTGAGTGGCCAGATCGATCCCGCGCATTCGGTCCAGCGGCTTACGTGAAGGGACACGTGTCCCTTTGCCTGCCCGCAATGTGCATAAGTTAACGCCTGACGCTGCCGGTTTATTCCGGCCAGCGCGATTTTCCAGGCTGAAAGGGTCAGCGCGCCATTTTCAACAACAGCGTCTGCGGCTTGGCATCCAGCGGATCGAGCTGATGGCGCGTATCGGTGATGAACATCAGCCGCTCGCCAGCCGTGATGCGCGCCTGCAGCGCGTAGGTCCGGCCCCTCTCGATCGCCTTGGGATCGAAGCCGATCTCGAACCTGATCGGCACCTGGCCGGTGGGCGCTATCCTGCGCTTGGCGATGACGGTTGCCGGCGCGTCGGCCAGCGAGACGTCGGCGAGCTCGACCACCAGCACGGCGTCGGGCGGCAAAGCGATGCGCTCGCGGTAGGTCACCTCGCCGGCAATCGTCTTTTCGCCGGCCTTGGTCACTTCCGGCACGGCAAGCACGCCGACGACCAGCGGCACCAGCCCGAAGATGAAGAATTCCGCGATACGGTCCAGCATGAGATTGCTCCGCCAAGCAAATCAAACCGATTAGCAAGGTCGGGAAGGATTGCGGTCAATCAATGGCCGGACGGGATTTATTCGCCCGATTTCGTCCAGCGGTCGGCCGCGTGATCGTCGGCTTCCTTGGCTTCGACCCAGCCGCCCTCAGAGCCGTCGGCGAGGTGCTCCTTCTTCCAGAAGGGGGCGCGCGACTTCAGATAATCCATCAGGAAATTCGCGGCCTCAAAGGCCGCCTGGCGATGCGCCGAAGCCGCGACCACCAGGACTATGTTCTCGCCCGGCGCAATCTTTCCGTGACGATGGATGACGGTGAGCCCCTGCAGCGGCCAGCGCTCCACCGCCTCCGCGGCGATGCGGCCGATCTCGGCCTCGGCCATGCCGGGATAATGCTCGAGCTCGAGCGCCGAAAGCGCGCCCTGCTCATCGCGGCAAAGGCCGGAAAAAGTCACCACGGCGCCGATATCGGCGCGGCCCCTGGTCAAGCCGGCGATCTCGGCGGCGACGTCGAAATCCTCGCCCTGGATGCGTATGGCGGGCACGACCGCGCCGGCCATCTCAGCCTCCGGTCATCGGCGGAAACAGCGCGATCTCGCGCGCGCCCGCTATCTTCTCGCGGTGGCCGACATGTTCCTGGTTGATGGCGACACGGATGACATCGGGATATTGCAACGCGTTTTCGTATTCCTCGCCACGCGACTTCAGCCAGCGTAGCAGATCGGCGACCGTCTCGATGCCGGCCGGCAATTCGACATCCTCTTCCGGCTTGCCGATCCGCTCGCGTACCCAGGCGAAATAGATAAGGCGCATCTCACTCGTCCATGATGTGCTTGAGGCCGGCGCGGAAATAATCATAGCCGGTGTAGAGCGTGACGAGCGCCGCGACCCACAACAGCACGAGGCCGATCTGGGTGGTCAGCGGAAAGATCTTGTCGCCGGCCGGGCCGACCAGCAGGAAGGCGATGGCGACCATCTGGATGGTGGTCTTCCATTTGGCAAGCTGGGTGACCGGCACCGAGACTTTCAAGGCGGCCAGATATTCGCGCAGACCGGAAACCAGGATCTCGCGGCACAGGATGATGATCGCCGCCCACAGCGACCAGCCGGCAATGCCGGCATGGCGGTCGGTGTCGGCGGCAAGCAACAGCAGGCAGGTCGCGACCAGCAATTTGTCGGCGATCGGGTCCAGCATCTTGCCGATGTTGGAGGTCTGCTGCCAGGCGCGCGCAAAATAGCCGTCAAAATAATCGGTGATCGATGCGAGCAGGAAAATGACCAGCGCCGACCAACGGGCGAAGTCGGACGACTTCAAATGGCCTTCGAGAAAAAAGCACAGCACGACCAGCGGCACCGCGACGATGCGGGCGTAAGTGAGGATGTTCGGCAGGTTGAACGCGCGTTGTGCCATGTCGTCTCGGGAAATCTCCTCCGCCAGAGGTACTCAAATCAGAAGCCAATGTAGGGGGTCAACAGCCGAGATTCGATTGACCAGGGAAAAATGGCGTGAAGGTTGGCGTGAGGCGCCGGCATTTGCGGGAAGCCGCTCGCCCCTCAGCTCTCATGAAAATGATTGTAGACCAGCTTCGCCACATGCTCGGAAATGCCGTCGACCTTGACCAGGTCCTCGATCGCGGCCCGGCTGACCGCCTTGGCGGTGCCGAAGGCGAGCAGCAGCGCGCGCTTGCGGCCGGGGCCGATGCCGGCGATCTCGTCGAGCGGGCTTTTCACCATCTCCTTCTTGCGGCGGGCGCGGTGCGAGCCGATGGCGAAGCGGTGCACCTCGTCGCGCAGGCGCTGGACGAAATAGAGCACCGGATCGCGCACCGGCAGCATGAAGCTCTCCCTGCCCTTGACGAAGAAGCGCTCGCGCCCGGCGTCGCGGTCCGGGCCCTTGGCGATGCCTATCGCCATGACGCGGTCTTCGACGCCGAGGTCGGCAAGGATCTGGCGCACCGCCGTCATCTGACCCTGGCCGCCGTCGATCAGGATGACGTCGGGCCAGGCCGGGAAGCCGCCATTGCCGGCAACCAGATCCTCATCGCCGGTATCGTCCGCCGTTGCCGCGCCCGGCTGCTCGTCGCCATGCTCCTTGAGCAGCCGCGAAAAACGCCGCTGCATCACTTCGCGCATCATGCCGAAATCGTCGCCGGGCGTGATCTCGGTCGAGCGGATGTTGAACTTGCGGTACTGGTTCTTCACGAAACCTTCCGGCCCGGCGACGACCATGGCGCCGACCGCATTGGTGCCCATGATGTGCGAGTTGTCGTAGACCTCGATGCGCACCGGCGGTTTTTGCAGGCCGAAGGTTTCGGCGAAGCCCGTCAGCAGCCGCGCCTGTGTCGAGGTCTCGGCGAGCCTGCGGCCGAGCGCCTCGCGCGCGTTCTGCAGCGCGTGGTCGGTCAGATCCTTCTTCTCGCCGCGCTGCGGCACCGAGATGGCGATCTTGCGGCCGGCATGGGTGGAAAGCGCCTCGCCGAGCAGTTCCTGTTCCTGCGCGGTCTGCGACAGAAGCAGCGTGCGCGCCGGCAGCTTGTCGTCGTAGAACTGCGCCAGGAACGAGCCGAGCACCTCGGCCGGCTCCAGCGCCGGATCGGCCTTGGGGAAATAGGCGCGGTTGCCCCAGTTCTGGCCGGTGCGGAAGAAGAACACCTGGATGCAGGTCTGGCCGCCTTCCTGGTGGATGGCGAAGACGTCGGCCTCCTCGACCGTCTGCGGGTTGATGCCCTGATGCGCCTGCACATGCGACAGCGCCGCAAGCCGGTCGCGGTAGATGGCGGCGCGCTCGAAATCGAGCTCCTCGGAAGCCTGCTGCATGGCGGCCGAGATTTCGGTCTTCACCTTCTGGCTGCGGCCGGAGAGGAAATCCTTCGCTTCCGAGACCAGCTCGGCATAGCCCTCATGCGAGATCTCTCCGGTGCAAGGGCCGGCGCAGCGCTTGATCTGATAGAGCAGGCAGGGCCGCGTGCGGTTTTCGTAGAACGAGTTGGTGCAGCTTCGAAGCAGAAAGGCGCGCTGCAGCGAATTGATGGTGCGCCCGACCGCGCCGGCGGAAGCGAAAGGTCCGAAATAGTCGCCCTTACGCGAGCGCGCGCCGCGATGCTTGTAGATGCCGGGCGAGACATGGTCGCCGGTGAGCAGGATGTAGGGGAACGATTTGTCGTCCCGCATCAGCACGTTGAAGCGGGGCCGCAGCCGCTTGATGAGGTTGGCCTCCAGCAGCAGCGCCTCGATCTCGGTGCGGGTGACGACGAACTCCATCGTCGCCGTCTCGCGCACCATGCGGCCGATGCGGGCGGTGTGGAAACGCCCTTGCGCGTAATTGGTGACGCGCTTCTTCAGGCTGCGCGCCTTGCCGACATAGAGCACGTCGCCGGCGGCGTTCATCATGCGGTAGACGCCCGGCTGGTTGGGCAGCCGCTTGACGAAGGTCTGGATCACCTCGGCACCGACCATGCCGTCGGCGTCGCCGGCATGCGGCGTCCAGTCTATGGCCGTGAAGGCGACATCGGGACCCGACGGCAAGGCTTCGGGTTCGATGATCTCCTCCGCCGCCTCATCCTCTATGTCGATATCGACGTCGGGCGGCAAATCGTCGGCGGCGCCGTTGCGTTTGTGTCTTTGGGCTGCGGGACTCATTCCACCATGCCTGTCACATCGGGCGTCTGCCATGCAAGATGCTGGCCGCCGTCGAGCGCGATCATCTGGCCGGTCACCGAGCGCGCCTGCCAGAGATAGCGGATGGTGGCGCCGAATTCGGGCAATTGCGGGCCGCGCTTCAGGATCAGGCCCTCGACCTGGCTCTCGAAATCATCGTCATCCTGGCGCTTGTTCTTCAATGTCGGGCCAGGGCCGATGGCGTTGACGCGGATGCGCGGCCCGAGCGCCTGCGCCAGCATTTGCGTTTGCGTCCACAGCGCCGATTTCGACAGCGCGTAGGAGAAATAGCGCGGCGTCGGCCGCCAGACGCGCTGGTCGATGATGTTGACGATCAACCCCTCCTCGCCTTCGGGCAGCGCCCGGGCAAAGTTCTGCGCCAAAAGCGCCGGCGTCTTCACATGGATGGCGAAATGGCGGTCCCAGGCCTGCCAGTCGAAATCCTCGACGCGGTCGTCGACGAACAAGGACGCATTGTTGACCAGCAGCGTGACGGGCCCGAGCGCCGCTTGCGCGCGGCCTATGAGGCCGCCGACCGCCTCCATGTCCGTAAGGTCGGCAGCGACCACGGCGGCACGGCCGCCCTCGGCCGCGATCTTGCCGGCCAGCGCCTCGGCCTCGTCGCCGGAACGGTTGGCGTGGATGGCGACGGCGAAGCCATTGGCGGCGAGGTCCTCGACGATCGCCCTGCCGATCCGCCTTGCTCCACCCGTCACCAGCGCGACGGCCGCGGCTTGTCTCATCTTGTCAATCCTCAATCGGCTTCACGATTCCGGGAAGCCGGCACAATATGACGGACCAAGGTGTTAAACACCATTTCCACCTGGGGCAGGAATGTGGCGAAGCGGCCTGAACACACATTCGCCCGGCCCGGATTCGGGGCTTGTCATCGCTCAATATATGTCGCCGGACCCCTTGAACCAAGCGGTGTGCAGCGCAACATGATTAGCCTGCTGACATTTCGCTGTTGCGAAGATGCAACGTCAAGGTTCGGCCTCATTCGCGCCGGGTAATGACCCAAGTTCAGGTTCGCTTCAGCCGCATTTCAGCACGACATTTGGAACCGTTGAACGCCAGACCCGTTTATCCCCCCGGACGGGCCGGGGCGTTTCATGAACAAGCAAGCCTAAGTGTCTTGTGGCTTAAGGAGTTATAATAATGAAGACCAATCTCAAATTCGCGCCGCTCGCCGCTGCGCTCGGGCTGTTCGCCTTCGCTGGTACCGCGTTTGCAGCGGACGTCGTTTCCGAAGAGCCCCCGGCTCCCGCCCCGGTTGCGGAGCTTCCGGTTGCTTCCTGGGCCGGTCCCTATGCCGGTATCAATCTCGGCTACGGCTTCGGCGGCCATGTGAAGGCCAAGGATCAGGGCGTCGACGCCAAGACCAAGGGCTTCATCGGCGGCGTGTTCGGCGGCTACAACTGGCAGCAGGACAACTTCGTGTATGGTGCTGAAGCCGACCTCGGCTTCAATGGCACCAAGGGTTCGAGCAACGGCCTCAACGCCAAGACCGGCATCGAAGGCTCGCTGCGCGCTCGCCTCGGCTATGCCGTGACCCCGGAAATCCTGCTCTACGGCACGGGCGGTCTCGCTGCCAAGAACCAGAAGATCGACGACAGCGTCACCGGCGTGAACGACAGCAAGGCCATGCTCGGCTGGACCGCCGGCGTCGGCACCGACATCAAGGTCACGGACAATGTGTTCGGCCGCGTCGAGTACCGCTACACCGACTTCGGCAGCCACAGCTTCGGCGACGAAGGCAAGGTCAAGTCCTCGGACAACCGCGTCACCTTCGGCGTCGGTATGAAGTTCTAAGTCGTTAGAAGCCACGACACGGAAAAGCCGGGCCTTGCGCCCGGCTTTTTTTGTACCTGCGTTCGCCTCAGGCGCGCTTCTTCGCCGGTTTGACTTTCGGCGCCAGCGTCCCGACGAAAGCCAATGCGCGATCGAGCCAGCCGGCGAGATCGGCATCGGTTGCCGTGCCTTCCGGCGCTACACGGATATAGCCTTCCATGGACCGCCCGCCCATTTCCATCGTGCTCGCATGAGGAAGCGATGCGGCGGCCGCATGCGCATCCTTGCCGACACGCACCAGGAGCCCGCGCTTCGAGGTTCCGATCAGCATGTTGCCGTTGATCATGAAGCAGGTGCCGCCGAACATCTTCTGCTCGGTGAAGACGCGCTTGCCGAGCGCGGCGCGCAGGCGCGCGACCATCGGATCAGGCGCGACGCTGGTTGGAGGCTTTGTCATGCTCACCACTCCGCGATCTGGGTGATGTCAGGCAAGCATGGAAGGCGGTGGGGTTCAAGTGCGCGGCCCCTCCTTCTCCCCTTGTGGGAGAAGGTGGCCGAGCGAAAGCTCGGACGGATGAGGGGTGCTCCAGCTTGACGCGGACCTTCATCAGTCTTCCGTGCGCCGGGTTCGCCAGCGCCTCGTTGCCTCCAACACCCCTCATCCGTCTCGGCGCTATCGCGCCGATCCACCTTCTCCCACAAGGGGAGAAGGAGAAGGCTCCTCACCCCGGCACTGCCCCCTTCAGCTCCGGAAACTTCTCATCAAACCGCGCGGCCCAGCGCACCAGCCGGCTGCGGCCCTTTTCCCACTGTCCGCCAAAACGCAGCGCCAGATAGCCGAGGGTGGCGCGCAGCGCCATGTGGCCGGCGGTGATCTTCTTCGGCAGCTTCGGCGGGTTGGCATTGAGCAGGTCGAGCGCGGTGATGATCTTCGCCCACTGGCGGTCGAGCCAGGGCTGGTAGACCATTTCCTCGGGCCGCGTGCGCCGCTCATAGACCATCGACAGCGCGCAGTCGCAGATGCCGTCGGCCAGCGCCTCCAGCACTTCCGCCTCGAGACGCTTGTCGGGGTTGCGCGGGAACAGCGCGCTCTTCGACAGCCGGTTGAGATGCTGGGTGATGGCCCTGCTGTCGTGGATCGTGCGGCCGTCCTCCAGCACCAGCACCGGGATCTTGCCGAGCGGGTTGGCCGAGATCAGTTCGGCGGGCTTGTCCTCCGTCTTGACCGGCACGAGGTCGACGGCGATGCCGGCATAGATGGCCGCCATGCGGACCTTCGAACTGTAGGGGGACGTGGACGCGTAGAGCAATTTCGGCATGATCGGCTTTCCAGTTGTTTGCGGCACTGTTGACCGATCGCGATCCGAAGGGCAACGGCCAGCAGACCAATCCAGATTGGCCAATGCATATTGCCGGCGCCGGCTGCCGCAACGAAAAAGCTCCCGGAAGTTTTGCCGGCGGCAAAATTTCCGAGAGCTTTAGGAGGAGCGTCCGCTCCGACTCCGCTCGCTCAGACACCGAATTGGCGAGAGGGGTGCCTGGATGGCACCCGCCCTCACCCGTTGCGGCCAGCCAAGCGAAGCTACGCGATTACTTCTTGGCGGCCGGCTTCTTGGCCGGAGCTGCCTTCTTCACGGCTGCCGGCGCCTTGGCGGCGGCGGCCTTCAACGGAGCCTTGGCGGCGGGCTTGGCCGCGGCCTTCGCTGCCGGCTTCTTGGCGGCGGGCTTGGCTGCTGCCTTGGCCGCCGGCTTTGCCGCTGCCTTGGCGGCAGGCTTCGCCGCGGCCTTCGCGGCCGGCTTAGCCGCAGCCTTGGCCGCCGGCTTCGCCGCTGCCTTGGCCGGAGCCTTGGCGGCTGCCTTCGGTGCCGCTGCCTTCTTCACTGCTGCAGGTTTCGCGGCAGCCTTAGCTGCCGGCTTCTTTGCCGGCGCTTTCGCCGCCGGCGCCTTGGTTGTCGTCTTTGCCATGCGATGCCCCTTGCGTTTTGCCGATGGTCGTGAGTGACCCGGCGTGCCTATGCATATCTGACTCGCGACTGTCTAGCCAGCGAAGCAACACAATGATTTTCAGTTATTGAATTTTGGTTACGCAAAACGCGCCAAGATGCATCTTATTGAAAAATTGTGAGCGAATCTGTCACTTTCGAAGTGACGGCCAGCCATGTAGATTTTCACGCGGCTTCTATCGCCTGATCATCCATCGGCCCGCAGCATAGCTCTATATCGGAATGTGAGCAGAGTGCTCACAATAGAGAATAAGCTGCTGAACGCCCGCTTCATCTTGTCCAGCACAAACATCTACAGATGAACCGGCCGCGCAACGGGGCAAAATCTTACCTGCTGGAAAGTGAGCTTCAAGCTCATATTCAGCGTCAGACCTCCGCGGGTTCGCGCACACCCTGCAGGCGGCGCATCGGCTCGGCCCGATGCAAATGCACGGCGTAGGTGTCCCAGGGCGGCGAGACCGCGATCCGCGCCAGCATGCGGCCGATCTCGCCGCGATGATAGCTGCCGTGCAAGACGACATGGGTCAGCATCTCCTGCCTCGTCATGCAGCCTTTGTCGCCGTCGGTGAAGGTGAAGGCGACGGGCTCTGCAAGTTCCTGTTCCGAAACGGTTTCGAGATAGTCGAGATACCAGCGGTCCGCCTCGGCCAGGGCGGCGCGCAGTCCGGCCGGCTCCGGGGTTTCCTCGGTGTTGTCGCTCGCATAGCCATGGGCAACGCCCTTCAGATGCGCGGCAAAGATCCGCGACACGACATGGATGTGGTTCAGCAGCCGGACCGCAGCGTGGCGCTCCCCGGCGTCGCAAGCCGGGTCCATCCCGGCAAGCTTTCCCGCGAGCTCATCGTTGGCCCAGGCCTGGTAGACAAGCAGGCTCTTCAGCAAGGTCTTGGCGCTCATCCTTTTGGACCCATTTGCGTTGGCGAAGTGAATGTGAGTATCCTGTTTATATTCTCGGGAGACGGGCCAGCATGTCTACTCGCATTGCCAAGCCGGCCGCGCGCATGCGCAAGCAGCCGCGCCAGGCGCGTTCGATCGCCACCGTCGAGGCGATCATCGAAGCCGGTGCTCACGTTCTGAGCGAGCTCGGCTGGGCCGGGTTTTCCACCAACAAGGTTGCCGAGGCGGCGGGCGTCAGCATCGGTTCGCTCTATCAATATTTCCCCGACAAGCTCGCTCTGGTCGAAGCGATCCGGCGCCGTCACTTCGATCATGTGCTGTCGGTGATCAGCGAAGCGGCGGCCGACGAGAAGCCGCTGAGGCAGTTCGCGCGTGAGCTGGTGCGCGGCATGATCGGCGCGCACTCGATCCATCCGACGCTGCACCAGGTGCTGCTCGACGAGGCGCCGGGCGACCGCGGCTCGCGCGCCGCGCATGCTTCGTTCCAGACGCGCTATCTCGACCACTACGCCGCGGCCGTTGCGCAGTACCGCAAACGCCGCAAGGACACCGAGACGATGGCGCGCGTGCTCTCCTCGGCGGTCGAAGGCGTGATCCACAACGCGGCGCGCCGCAACATGCTCGACGCGCCGGAATTGCAAAAGCAGCTTGTGGAGCTGATCGCGACCTATCTGTCGGGCAGCCGGGCTACCTGACCTATCGGGCGCCAAGGCTGCCTGAGACAGTGCCAAGCAGTGAAGGCCGGCGCCGGCTCGCGCGCCGCCTCACCCGATCACCGGCATCGCAAAATAATTCGTGTCGCCTGTCGATTCCGCCGATCGCTGTTCGTCGTATCATCGCAACCAACCAACCGAAGGAATACAAGATGCGTTTCATGATGCTGATGATCCCCGGCGGCTACGCGACCGCGGCACCCGACGTTCGACCCGAAGCCGACGCCGTCGCGACGATGATGAAATACAATGAGGAGCTGAAGCGGGCCGGCGTGCTGCTCGCGCTCGACGGGCTGCATCCGCCATCCTCGGGCGCCCGGGTCTCCTTCAGCGGCGGCAAGCCGACCGTCACCGACGGTCCCTTCGCGGAGGTCAAGGAAGTGCTCGGCGGCTATTGGATGATCGACGTGCGCTCGCGCGAGGAAGCGATCGAATGGGCTCGTCGCTGCCCGGCCTCCGACAATGAAGTGATCGAGGTCCGCCAAGTCTTCGAGATGAGCGATTTTTCCGACGACGTGCAGAAAGTGGTCGAAGGTTTCGACGGGCTCAAAGGTTGACCACGACGGCAACCCTGGAAGCGGTCTGGCGGATCGAGCAGCCGAAGCTCGCCGCCAGGCTCACCCGCATCCTGCGCGACGTCGGCCTGGCCGAGGAGGTGGTGCAGGATGCTTTCGTGCAGGCGCTGGAACGCTGGCCGCAAGACGGTGTTCCGAACAATCCGGCCGCCTGGCTGACCCGGGTCGCCACCAACCGGGCGCTCGATCGGCTGCGCCGAACCGTGCTGATCGACGGCAAGCATCGCCAGCTGGCCGTCGACCTCGCTGAGCTGGAGCGCGAGGTGCCCGACATCGAAGCGGCGCTCGACGAGGACATCGACGACGATCTGTTGCGGCTGATCTTCACCGCCTGCCATCCGGTGCTGCCGGCCGAGCAGCGCGCGGCGCTTACCTTGCGGATGCTGGGCGGGCTGTCGACGCCCGAGATCGCGCGCGCCTTCCTGGTGGCGGAGACGACCGTCGCCCAGCGCATCGTGCGCGCCAAAAGGACGCTGCGCGATGCCGGCATCGCCTTCGAGACGCCGCGCGGGCAGGAGCGGCGCGAACGCCTCGGCGCCGTGCTGGAGGTGATCTACCTGATCTTCAACGAAGGCTATGTCGCTTCCGCCGGACCGGACTGGCTGCGCCCGGATCTTAGCAGCGAAGCGATGCGCCTCGGCCGCTTGCTGGCGGCGCTGGTGCCGCAGGAGCCCGAGGCGCTCGGCCTGGTGGCGCTGATGGAGCTCAGCGCCTCGCGCTTTGGCGCCCGCATCGACGCGGCGGGCAATCCGGTCCTTTTGCTCGCCCAGGACCGCAATCGCTGGGACTGGTCGCTGATCCGGCGCGGCCTTGACGGGCTGAACCGCGCGATGGCGCTGACACCGACACCTGGCCCCTACCAGCTGCAGGCGATGATCGCCGCCTGCCATGCGCGCGCGCTGAGCGCCGCCGACACCGACTGGATCGCCATCGCCGCATACTACCAGGCGCTCGCGCTGGCAGCGCCCTCGCCCATCGTCGAGGTCAACCGGGCGGTCGCTGCCGGCATGGCGTTCGGACCGGCGCAAGGGCTCGCCATCGCCGACGCGCTGCGTGACGAACCCCGGCTCAAGGATACGCATCTGTTGCCCACGGTGCGCGGCGACCTTCTGGAGAAGCTTGGACGGATGGACGAAGCCCACGCGGAGTTTCGCCGCGCTGCCGCGCTGACGAGCAATGATAGGGAACGCGCCCTGCTGCTTGCGCGGGCTGGTGGTGATGAAACCAATTCAGGATAGGTCGGCGGGGCAGCGCCTACCCCAGCTGTCGATCAGCTGCCATTGAACCGGCGGCTCTCAGCGCGTGGCGACCACGGCCACGCCGGCGCCGATCATCACGCCGCCCGCGGCGCGGTTCACGCGGCGCACGATCGCGGGGGTGCGCAACAGGCCGCGGGCTCGGCCGGCGAGCACGACATGCCCGCCGATGACCACGGCCTCGACGATCAGGATCACTGTCGCCAGCACGCCAAGATCGCTTGTGTTGAGCGACGCGCCGACCACGTTGGGCAGCAGCGCAACGTAGAATAGCGGCATCTTCGGATTGCCGAGGTTGAGGGCGATGCCGGTGGCGAAGGTCGCCAGCAAGCCGCGCCTGTTCGGCACGGGCTGCAATTGCGGCACCATGGGCACAGCGGTCCACAGCCTGATGCCCATCCAGATCAGATAGGCCGCGCCGCCATAGCGAAGCACGGTCATGATGACCGCCATCTTGGCGGCGATGATCGACAGCCCGAAGGTGGCGAGCACCAGAAAGATCAGGATACCGACCACCGTCCCGGCCCCGTAGGCGATGCCCGACGCAGCACCGCTGGAGATCGTGCGGGCAACGATCGTCATATTGTCGGGTCCAGGACTGGCTGCAAACACGAAGAATGCGGCCGCGAAGGCGAGGAGGGTTGAAATATCCATGAAGTTTCCCGATTCACAAACTCATGGCAGCGCGCGAAACAAGAAGCGGCTCGGGCACTCCAGCCCCGCAGGCGGATGCTTTAAGGTGTGTTGAGATTCAGGTCAGGCCGAGTCGAAAATGACGACTTCCGAGAACCGGAGCGGAGCGTACTTGAGTACGTGAGCACCGGAAGCGCAGGAAGTCGGCATTTGCAGGCCGGCCTCACCTGAATATCAACGCACCTCAGCGCAGCACGCGGCAGCGGCCGTTATAAACCATCCAGCGGTCGAAGCCCGAGACGCAGAACTCGACATTGTCGCCGATCGAGGCAAAGCCCTGGCCTTCCTCGATCAGGTAGAAGATCGAGCGGTCGCGGCCGTCGGACAGGTTGACGGTGGCGCGGCAATAGTGGCGGCCGATCGGCCATTCGTCATTGGCCGGCTCATAACGATGCTGGCGGATGTTGCGGAAATCGGTGATCGCGACGTCCGGCAGATGCGGCACGTGATGCACCTGATAGGAGAAGCGGTCGGTGATCTTGCTCAGCACCCAGCTTTCGCCGCAGACGCTGCCGTCGTCCCCGGAATAAACGCTGAGGTCGGCGGCCTGCGCCGCTTGGCTAAAGCCCAGCGGGGCGGCAAACGGAGTGGACAGCGCAACCAGCGCGGCAAGAGCGGAATGAGCGAAGCGAGTCATGACAGCCTCTCGAGGTCGGTTGCACGCACTGTGCGGATTCGGTTGGCGGCGGTCAAGCCGGCGCGAAATAAAGGTTTTCCGGAAGAGACTTTGGGGTTTCCGCAAAACTTCGTTCCGGATTTCACCGACTAATCAAGTATGCCGGCCAGCAGCAGCCCGCCGATGACGGCGATGTTGATCAGGAAGGCATTGCGCAGCACCTGGCGTTCCGGCTCCTCACTGGCCCAGAAACGCAAAAGCATCACGTTCGTCGCCAGCGTGAAGATGACCAGCGCGACGGCGGCAAACGGCCGGGCTATGCCAACGGCAAGCAGGAAACCGGCAACGATTTCGGCCGTCGAGCCGACGGCCAGCATGAAGGCCGGGGCCGGAAATTTCTGGGCGGCCAGATAATCGCGCATCGCCGCGAATTTCACGAAATGCTCGATGCCGGCGAAGACGAACACGCCGCCGATCAGGAGAGCGCCAAGCCCCTGAATGGTTTGAACGGGCATGGCGGCCTCCTCTGTCGATGACGTATCCTGCTCCGCTCAGTCCTCGGGGACGAAGGCCGGGTTGTAGACGACCTCCCACAGATGACCGTCGGGATCCTGAAAATAGCCGGCATAGCCGCCCCAGAAGGTCTTCTGCGCCGGCTTGACCACGCGGGCGCCGGCCTTGACGGCTTCAGCCATCACCGCGTCGACCTCGGCCTCGCTGCCGACATTGTGGCCGATGGTCAACTCGGTCGGGCTGCGGCCGCTCTGCGGCACCGTGGCATCCCAGGCGATGTTGGCGCGCTCGTAGATGGCGAATTTCAGGCCGCCGGCGAGATCGAAGAAGGCGACGGCGCCATGCTCGAATTCGCGGCCGATGATGCCTTCGGTCGGCAGGCCGAGACCGTCGCGGTAGAATTTGAGCGACGCTTCGAGATCGTCGACGCCAAGCGTGAGTACGGTGATACGAGCTTTCATTTCTCTCACTCCTTTCTATATTCGTGACCAACGTCCGAAATCGGATGTGGTTGGCAAAAGGCGCCGAGGGGCACCAGCGAGCTGCGTCCGTTCTGCCATGGATGAAGTGGCCGGCATTGAAGATTTCGGCCAAAGTAGCCGTTGCACCGACCCGGCAAGTGAGACCAGCGGAGCAGATCGAAGAGAGAATGGAACCGGTCCTGGCGCAGACAACCGGCTTCTTTCGGGAACGGCCCGTCCGCCGAGGGCTGAGCGACGCCTTCTCAGCGGTCTGGGTCCACCGCATGGACGACCGCGCCTCGCCACCCATCGTCATCACGCCGGACGCCACGATCGACCTGCAATGGATCGACGGCCGTTTTCGCGTGGCCGGACCGGACAAGGAGCCGCAGATCGAGACGCCGCCGGCCGGCGCGATGATCATCGGCTTCCGCTTCCGGCCGGGCGCGGCCTCCGGCTGGCTCGGCGTGCCGGTGAGCGAAATCCTCGGCGGACGGCTCGGGCTCGACGAATTATGGGGCACGCGCTGCCGGGAACTTTCGGACCGTATCAGGCCGACGTCCAGCCTGGCCAAGTTGGTGTGGCACCTGGAACAGACGATCGGCGCTCACTCGGAAGGACGCAATGCGCTCGACCCGCTGATGGGCGGCGCTTTCGACGTCATCGAAGAGGGCCTGCCGCCGGAAACGCCGCTGGTTCCGTTCCTGCAGCGTCACCTGCATATGAGCGAGCGGACGCTGCGCCGGCGTTTCGAGGACGCTTTCGGCTATGGTCCCAAAACGCTCGACCGCATCCTGCGCTTCCACCGCTTCCGGCGCCTGCAACGGCAGCAAGGCGACGCCTCGACCGCGCTGCTCGCGATCGAAGCCGGCTATGCCGACCAGGCGCATCTGATCCGCGAGAGCCGGCGGCTGACCGGCGTGACGCCCTCGGCGCTGGCTTAAGCGCCTACTCGCCGGCCAGCCAATCGAGCGTCCAGCGCGAGGGTTGCCGGACGGCGAGCACCTTGTGCAGGCCCGGCAACAGGGTCTTCAGTTCGCCTTCCAGCGTGTAGGGCGGATTGACCACCACCAGGCCGCTGCCGTCGAGGCTGGGCTCGTCCGAGGCAGGCCGGATCTCGAAGGCGATGTCGAGCAGTTTCGGAATGCCGGTTTCCTTCAACGCCGCGCGGAAAGCGGTCACCGCCTTGCGATCCTTGATCGGGTACCAGAGCGCATAGATGCCGCCCGGCCAGCGCCGATGCGCCCTTTGCAGGCCCTCGACGAGACGGGAGAACTCGCCCTCCTCCTCGAAGGGCGGATCGATGAGGACGAGGCCGCGCTTTTCCTTCGGCGGCAGTTGCGCGCCGGGCGCCAGCCAGCCGTCGAGCTCGATCACCCTCGTCTGGAAATCGCCGGCGAAAGCCGATTTCAGCCGCGCGGCATCCTGGGGGTGCAACTCGATCGCCGTCAGCCGGTCCTGGTTGCGCAGCAGATGGCGCACGATCAGTGGCGAGCCGGGATAATGCTTGAGGCCGCCGTCGGGATTTTGCGCGCGCACCGCTTCCAGATAGGGCTGAAGCAGTGCCGCCGCTTGCGGCTCGAGCGTCGCCTCGAAGAGCCGACCAATGCCGCCCTGCCACTCGCCGGTCTTGCCGGCTTCGACCGAGGCGAGATCGTAGCGGCCGATGCCGGCATGAGTGTCGACAACGCGAAAAGCCTTGTCCTTCTGTTTGAGATATTCGACGAGGCGCGCCAGCACGGCGTGCTTGACGACATCGGCGAAATTGCCGGCGTGATAGGCGTGACGGTAGTTCATGCGCTTACTCTAAATTGAAGTGATAGAGGATGATGTCATCCGAAAACCCGCTTCACACCTTCCGGCATCATGCTCCAGGCGAGCCGTTGCGGCCCCAGCGCGGCGGTGGCGGCTGCGAATTGGGGTTCTGCGGATGGCCACCGCCGCGGCGACCGAAGACCAGCGACAGCGCCAATCCGGCCACGCCGATGCCCATCAGCGTGTAGCCGGCCGGCTCAGCGCGTTCGTCGATCGAGCCGGTGCCGGCACGCAGGATGAGATCGACCGCGCGCATGTCGATGCCGTCGGCATCGCCCGGGCCGACGGTGAAGACATAAGGACCGGGCGTGACCGCCTCGATGACGCCGGCCTCGTCGCGAAAGATCTTGTCGGGCAGTTGCAGGCTGACCTGGCGCGGATTGTCGGTGTGGTTGAAGGAGAGCGTCGATGCCAGCGCCGTGCGGCCGCCGCTCGCCGCGGTCAGCGTCAGCAGCGTGCGCTGCTGCCCGGCGACGCGCTCGGCCCGCGCGGTCAGGTCGACCAGCACTCGCACCGGCGCATCGCTTGCGGCAAGCCGCACCGTGACCGGCCGGAAGCGGCCGCCCTCATAGACGCGCCAGGCGCCGATGGCATGGCCGGAAAAATTGCTCATCGCCCAAGGATAGAAGATGCCGATGGCAGCACCGGCAATGAGAAGAAGGATGGAGAGGAAGCGCATTCAGAGCCTTGGTCTTCGGGCCGAGATGGTCGCTATTTTGCGGCGGTTTCGTTTCGGGCAGCTTCGCGGACCCGCTCCATCTCGTCCAGAAACATTTCCAGGCCAAGCTCGAAAGTCTTGTCGAAGCCGCCGGCGCCGAAATAGGCGCCGGCCCGCATGACGCACGGATAGTCGCGCCCCAGCTCCTCGCCGCTGACGGTGGTGACCGCCGACGGCCCCTTGGCGTAGCCGGCCGTCTCGTCGAGAATCGCGCCCATCAGATAGTAGCCGGCGGCGCGGAACAGGCGGGCGCTGAGCTCAGGCCCGAAGCCGCCATCCTCGAACAGGCCGATGATGGCGTTCAGCTTGGCAAGGCAGGGCGGAGAGTTCATGCGGTAGACGACGATGAACGGCGCGAAGGCCGGGTGCTCGGTGGCGACGCGGCGGAACTCCTGCATGCCCGCGCGGACCCTGTCGCGCCAGGGCAGATCGTCGCCGGGGATGACAAGCCCGCTGATCTGCCGGTCGACCAGCGCCTCATAGAGATGCGCCTGCGAGGGGAAGTGATGATAGATGCTCATCGCCTCGCAGCCGAGCCTGGCGGCGAGCTTGCGCATCGAAAAGCCGGAAAGTCCTTCCCGCTCGATCACCTCGAAGGCGGCGACCTCGATCATCTCGCGGGAGAGTTTTCCGCGGGGCCGCTTTTTTTTGCTCGATGCATCCATGGCCGTGCTTGACAACTTACACTGTAAGGTTCATCTTCCGCATACCTTACATCGTAAGGCTAACAAAAGCCAGAGGAGAACATCATGTCTTTCATTCGCATCGTCTCAACCGTGCATTCCTGCCTTCGTTCCGCCTCGATCATCGCCGCGGCGGGCGTATTTGCCACCATGCTGGCCTCCGCGCCTGCCCGCGCCGACGATTACGACGCGACGCTGAAGGACATCCAGTCGACGATGGGCGGCGTGCCGAGCTTCGTGAAGCAGTTCCCGAAAGCCGGTCTGCCCGGCGCCTGGGCCGAGGTCAAGGCCATCGAACTCAGCGACAAGACGGCGCTGCCGCCGAAGGTCAAGTCGCTGATCTCGCTGGCGGTCGCGGCGCAGATCCCCTGCAACTACTGCATCTGGTCGGACACCCAGGACGCCAAGCGCGCCGGCGCCACCGACGAGGAGATCCAGGAGGCCGTCGCCATGGCGGCGCTGACCCGCCACTGGAGCACCATCTTCAACGGCATGCAGGTCGATTTCGAGACCTTCAAGAAGGAGATGGGCGGGCAATAACGCCGAACGGCGAAGATTGCCGCAACGACCTGGCCCGCTTTAGCGGGCCATTCTTTTGCCTTATCAGCCCGATATCCGCCCTTCCCGACAACCGGCCGGCGTGAATGGGCGCGCAAGATCAACCGTTCACTCCCAAAAGTCCGCTGAAAAATCCGCCCGTCAGATCAATCAGCTATCGCTAAATTGATCAGGTTTGCCATAATGCGTCGGGGTGGGTTGCTGATAATGATTCGAAACAAGGGGTGTCTTGCGCACTCTAGGGGATTATTGATGCTCATAGCCGATGGTAACTCAAACCGGCGTTCGCCCAAGAACAACTTTTCCTCACCGAGTAATGCGTTTGTTAAATCCTTGATTGTCTTCGCCATTATGGCCGTGTCCGGCTGTCAATATTTCAATTTTGGCCAGCCGACTTCCTTCAGCGTATCCCAAAGCAGCAATGCCGACCTGGTCAGCTTGAAACCCAATCGGGTTCAAGCAAGGATCGCGCCGCGTCCGGTCACCAGCGTGAGCGTCAATCCCTATCTCGGAAATGCCGCGCATATCTGCAGCCCGAGCGGCTTCGGACAGCAATCGCATTGTTTTGCGCGGGCCGCCGGACCGCTTTCAGTTCAGAACATCTGAGCTCCGACTGCATATTGAAATATGCCGACTGCGTGCGCCGGCACGCCGGTAATTTCGTTCGCGCATCCTGCTTCGAGCCATCGCGATGAACCGGCAAACTTCCGTGGGATCGGCTTCAGCGGATGTCCAGAATATCAATTGTTCGCCTGTTTTGATTGCATAATTCGCCGCAGGGGTCGTTGAGCCGCGCTAACCTGTTTCGACCCGTCTATCGTTAACCAATCGCAAAGACGTGTGGTTAACGAAACGCTAATTTAGTTGACTACTCAGCCGACCGGTATATCTTTATATGCGTTGGGTGTGCAATTTGGGCGAGCAGTCCGCGGTGGTGGCAACCGATTCGTGGATCGCGACTTAGGGGCGAAGGGACGCGCAAGCGGCAAAATAAGCCGTAAGGCGACGAACCCCGCGAACTCATAATCTTCGACGCACATCAGTGCAGCGATTCCGCACATGCGGAGGAATCGCGGTTTTGACCTGATCGGGCGAGGCCCGTCCGGAACGTGTTGTGTGTGCGTACGAGGGTTGCCATGAATAGGGTCATCAAGGTTCTGAAACCGGTCGGCTCGGGTCGAAAGAACATCGATCGCGGACGTGCCCTGGTTGCGGGCGGGGCGGGTTTCCTGGGCTCGCATTTGTGCGAGAGGCTGCTCGCCGACGGCTATGAAGTCATCGCGCTGGACAATTTCCACACCGGCAAAAGATACAATCTAGCCGGCATCGCACGCGACGCCGCTTTCACCTGCGTCAAGCACGACGTCATCGACACCTTGCCGATGGATCTGGCCGTCGACGAGATCTACAACCTTGCCTGCCCTGCCTCGCCGCCACACTACCAGGCCGATCCCATCCACACATTCAAGACCAGCGTTTTGGGCGCGATCAATCTTCTGGAACTCGCCCGGCGCCACGGCGCCAAGATATTCCAGGCCTCCACCTCCGAGGTCTATGGCGATCCGCTGGTGCATCCGCAACCCGAGAGCTATTTCGGCAACGTCAACACGCATGGCCCGCGCGCCTGCTACGACGAGGGCAAGCGTTCGGCCGAAACGCTGTTCTACGATTATTCGAGGACATACGGCATCGACGTGCGCGTCGCGCGCATCTTCAACACTTACGGGCCGCGCATGCAGCCCGACGACGGCCGCGTGGTGTCGAACCTCATCGTCCAGGCGCTGCGCGGCGACGACCTCACGGTCTATGGCAGCGGCACGCAGACACGCTCCTTCTGCTATGTCGACGACCTGATCGATGGTTTCGTGCGGCTGATGCAGGCGCCGGCGGCTCCGAAACATCCGGTCAATCTCGGCAATCCTGGTGAGTTCACCATCATGGAATTGGCCGAGCTCGTTCTTGACTACACGAATTCCCGCTCGCGCATCGTGCACCGGCCGCTGCCGGTCGACGATCCCAGGCAGCGCAAGCCCGACATTTCCTTTGCCAGGCAGCATCTTGGCTGGGAGCCGAGAGTCGCGCTCAGCGAAGGATTAGCCCACACCACGGCCTATTTCGAAGCCCTGTTGGGCGGCCGCCGGCTTGCGGCTCAGCATGGTAGCCGCCCGTCTGTTCGGGAGGCGGTGGTGCAATGACACCCGTTCTGGTGACGGGTGGCGCCGGCTTCATCGGCAGCCACACCTGCAAGCAACTCGCGGCGGCCGGCTATTTGCCGGTGGTCTATGACAATCTGAGCCGCGGCAACAGGAAGGCGGTGGCCTGGGGTCCGCTGGCAGTCGGCGACATTCGTGACCGCAATGCCCTCCAGCAAGCCATCGAGATCCACAAGCCGCAGGCGATCATCCATTTCGCCGCGCTTGCCTATGTCGGCGAGTCGGTCACTGAACCGGCGGACTATTATTCGGTCAATGTCGGCGGCACGATCGCCGTGCTCGACGCCGCGCGTGCGAACGGCATCGACAACATCATCTTCTCGTCAAGCTGCGCGACCTACGGCATGCCCGAGGCGCTGCCCGTGCGCGAGACCTCGTCCCAGCATCCGATCAGCCCTTACGGCCGCAGCAAGCTGATGGGCGAAGAGATCATCAAGGACTATGCCTCGGCCTACGGGATGAAGTACGCGATCCTGCGCTACTTCAACGCCTGCGGCGCCGACCCCGAAGGCGAGCTCGGCGAATGGCATACGCCGGAAACCCATCTGATCCCCAGGGTGTTGATGGCCGCGTCGGGCATGATCGAGGCGATCGAAATCTTCGGCACCGACTATGAGACCGCGGACGGAACCTGCGTGCGCGACTACATCCATGTCAGCGACCTCGCCCGGGCGCATCTCAAGGCCCTGCTGCATCTGGCTGCCGGCGGCGAAAGCCTCGCGGTCAACCTCGGCACAGGCCGCGGCATCTCGATCAAGGAAATACTGGGGGCGGTCGAGCGGATCACGTCCCGGCCGGTGCCGGTCGTGTACAAGGCGCGCCGCCCCGGCGATCCGGCCGGGCTTTTCGCCGATCCCGGGCTTGCCCGCAAGCGGCTGGGCTTTGCCGCCGAGCTTTCCGACATCGACACCATCGTCAGGACGGCAGCGCCCTTCTTTGGGCTCGCTCCGGTCTTGCGCGCTTCCGGCGCTCCGGCCGTCATGCCGCGCGCGAAGCGCGCGTCGCGTGGCGCGAACGCCATCACCAAACGCCGGCCCGCAAGGCCGACGGTCGGCCCTGTGAGTAATGTGTCGGGGCGTGGGCTCGCTGAGGTCGGCTAAGGCCATCTCAGCGAGCTCCTATTTTTGCAGCCAATTGCCTGGGCGCAATTCTGGACGGCGGCTGCGGCGAAGCCGCAGGGCCTAACCGCCAAGCACTTTTCCTGGAATTGCTCTTTGTTTCAACGCAACTCCGGACGGAAAACCGCCAAGCACTTTTCCTGGAATTGCTTTAACCCTTGCTGTCGACCAGCTTGCGCGTCTCATCGAATTGCGCGCCCTTGGTGTTGCCCGCCTCGAACTTCTGGTGCTCGTCGGCGGGATCGTCCTTGGCGTGCTTGAAATCATACCACGTGCCGTCAGGGTCCTTGCGCTGCTCGATATTGCCCTTCTCGACGCGATGGCTGTAGCAGGTGCGCTGCGGCTTGGTGGAATAGGTCTTGGACCGCCAGGCCAGCTCCATGCACATCTTACCCTTTTCCGTCACCAGCCAGCGGCCCTCGCCGACGGCGGGCGAATCCTCCCCTTTCGTCCAGGCATGCAGGCGCCTGTCCATGCCGAAATAGGCGGCACCGTTCTTCCAGTTCCAGGTGCGGTCGGCATAGAGAAGTTGCAGCTCGAAAGCCGACGGAGCGCTATCGGGCTTGGCGGCGGCCTCGACCGGCGCATTGTTCTTCGCCGCTGCCGCCTCGGCGGCGCCGCTAAAGGCGAGTTGGCCGCAGGCGACCAGGAGCGGAACCAGCCAGCCGCGTCTCGCGAGCCGGTCGGTCCTGCCTGACCCGGCTCGACGCGGTTCGCATGGCGATGTGGTCTCAGGTGCCGTCCCGATGAGCGTACGCATATCAATACCCCCCTCTCGACCCTGATACGGTCGGGTCGAGGATTAACGATCTGGAAGATGTTTCTTCGGGCTTTCCGCGATCCGTCACGATGCCCGGGCCCCGTCGGCCCGACGGCGGAGCGATCAGCGCCCTTCGATCCATTAACTGCCGCGCGCGGCGCGATGTCAACTGACTCGAAGTCGAAGTGATCACTACAAGCCCCTAGTTAACCACGGATATTACATTCTTGTGATAGTCTGACACTGTTTGGCATTTGCAAGGCGCCAGAATAGCTTCGGTGGGAGGGGGCTCCACATGACAGACAATGCGGAAACGAGCGGGTCCCAAGTCGCGGCGTTTGCCGGCATGCGCCGGGCTGGCGGCGCCGCTCGTATCCACACGGTGATCCTGCTGGCGATCTTGCTGGTCGCCGCCGTCGCGCGTTTTCACAACATTACCCAGCCGCTGGTCGACGCTTTCAGCTGGCGCGAGACAAGCACGGCGATGATGGCCGACAATTTCCAGCAGCGCAGGTGGAACATCTTCTTTCCCGAGGTCAGCTGGACCGGTCCGGGACCCAGCTATCAGGGCCGGGAATTCCAGATCGTCAGCTATACCACCGCTTTGCTCTACCAGCTCTTCGGCTGGCACGACTGGTTCGGCCGCATGGTTGCCGCGCTGTTCGGCATGGTGACGGTGTTTTCGCTGCACCGGCTGACCGCGCTCTGCTGCGACGAGGCGCATGCGCATGCGGCGGCACTCGCCTATGCGCTGATGCCGGGGCCGGCGATGATCGACAGTTCGTTCCTGCCCGATCCATCGATGCTTGCCCTGGTGACAACAGGCGTGTGGCTGTTCGTGAAATACTGGGCCGGGGGCAAGCCGTGGCTATTGCCGCTGGCAACGCTGAGCTTCACGCTTGGCGCGACGGCCAAGCCGCCCGGGCTCGCCGCCGGCGCCGTCATCGTCTACCTGATGGTCTGCTGGATCGTGATGGGCAGACGCAGTCAGGCGGCCGGAGTGTTCGTGGCCGGGCTGCTGAGCTTCGCCGTCATCGCCGCCTATTTCAGCTGGGCGATCTATCTCGGCCGCAGCTACCCGCCCTACCACGTCGCCGGCAGCGGCTATATCTGGGATGCCGGCTTCTGGACGTTCTTCAAGAACAGCTTCTATCTCAAATCCGTCTGGAATACCTCGGTCTGGTGGTTCTACGGCTATCCGTTCATGGTGCTGATCGCCGTCGGCTTCTGGATGCCGCCAAGGCCCGGCGAAGAAACCGGCGAGCCAGCCCTTTCGGCCGTTCCCTATGTGTGGCTCGCGGCGGCGGCGATCGTCTATGTCGCGGCGGCGCGCGAAATCACCAGCAATCCATGGAACTACCACATCTTCAACGTGCCGCTGGCGATGTTCTGCGGCCGCGGCGCGCTGGTGCTGGCGACGCTCGGCACCGGAACGGCGCTCACCCCGGCGGTGATACTGCGCTCGGTCTTCATCGCGGCATTGGCTCTGGCGCTTTCGACCTTTCCCCTGCTCAGAACGATGAAGGCGCCGATCGCCATGAACGGCAAGCGGCTCGGCGAGGAGCTCGCGCGCCTCGTCAAGCCCGGCGAGCTTGTCGTCGCCATCGCGCCGGAAGTCGGCGACCCGGTCGCGATCTACTACAGCCGGGCGCGCGGCTGGGTGTTTCCGCCCGGCGGCGGCGATGTCGAATGGTCGAAATTCGTCGAGGACGATGCGACCGCGATCGCCCAGCTCGAAGACCTGCGGACCCAGGGCGCGGACTATTTCGGCACCGCCAAGGAGGCTGCCGACAAACAGGACCGGCGGTTCGTCGAACATCATGACGGGGTGATCGACCACCTCGACAAGACCGCCACCAAGCTTGTGGATTCGGATACGCTGCTGGTCTATAGGATCACCCGCCCCTGACGGAGCGCCGGCTAGAGACGGCAAGCCAGGGCTGCAAGGCAATCCGCGGGGAAGCCGTGGATTTCGAGCCGCCGGTCAAGCCGCACCAATGCGGCGACGGTGGACATCATCGGAGAATTGGTTGAAGCGAGCGATATCGATAATCGTCACCCTGGCGCTGCTGGCATGGCTTGCCAGCGACTCGCGCTGGAAGATGGTGGGCGATGCCTTCGCCTCCATCACGCCCGGTGCCTTCGCGGCGGTGGCGGCGGCGCTGTTCGTGACCTACGTGCTCAGGGCACTGCGCGTCTGCGACGAGTTCCGCGACGACATCAACGGCCGCTTCGGCGCCACGCTGCGCGTCATCCTGATCCACAACGCCATGATCAACATCGTGCCGTTTCGCGGCGGCGAGACGGCCTTCCCGATCCTGTTGCGCCAGGTGTTCGGCGTATCGATCGTGCGCGCCAGCGCCTCGCTGTTGTGGTTCAGGCTGCAGGACGCCTTCGTCGTCGGCGTGCTGGCCTGCCTGGTCTGGCCGGGCCTGCATACGGCGCTGAGAGCCGCCGGCATCGCGGCGCTGATCGCCGCCGCATGGTATCTGCCGCGCTGGGCGCGCGCGCCGCACAACTGGACGGCCGGCGGCAGGATCGTCTCGAAATTCGGCAAGCTGCGCGACATCTTCACCGAAGCGACGGGGCGCTCGCGCTACGGCTGGTGGTGGACCATCGCCAACTGGACGCTGAAGCTCGGCGTGCAGGGCTGGCTGCTCGCGATGCTGCTCAACACCTCGTTCCAGACCGCCTTTCCGGGCGCCGTCGGCGCGGAAGCCGCCGCCATCCTGCCGGTGCAGGGCGTCGCCGGCTTCGGCACCTATGAGGCGGGCGCTGCCGCCGCGCTGCTCTATTCCGGCATCGCCATGAAGGACGGCCTGCAGGCTGCGCTCGCGCTGCATCTCTTCATCCTCTGCTCGGCGGTCGCAACCGGTGCGATCGCCTGGCTGTTCCCCTCGAAATCGACGCTGCCGGAAAATCCGGCGGCGGGACCGGCAAGGAAATGACCGCCATGAACGTGCTTCCCATTCCGGCTTCCGGATTGCCCGAGGGCGCCGTCATGCCCGAGCACAAGCTCTCCATCGTCATCCCGATGTACAACGAGGCCGACAATGTCGAGCCGCTGCTGGTGCGCATCCATCAGGCGATGGAAAACTACAGCCAGCCCTGGGAAGTGGTGCTGGTCGACGACGGCAGCACCGATGCCACGCCCGCCGAAATCAGGCGGCTGGCAGCTCAATACGGGCCGCATGTGCACGGCGTGGAGCTGGTGCGCAACTACAAGCAGACCGCCGCCATGCAGGCCGGCCTCGACGCCGCGCGCGGCGACGTCATCGCGACGCTCGACGGCGACCTGCAGAACGATCCGTTCGACATTCCGCGCATGGTCTATCGCCTGCTGACCGAGGATCTCGACCTCGTCGCCGGCTGGCGCAAGAACCGCAAGGAAGGGTTCTGGATGCGCCGCCTGCCGTCGCGCATCGCCAACAGGCTCATCGCGCGCGTCACCGGCGTGCAGCTCAAGGATTATGGCTGCAGCCTGAAAGTGTTCCGCGGCAGCGTCATCCGCAGCGTGCGGCTCTATGGCGAGATGCACCGCTTCATTCCGGCGTGGCTCGCGACAGTGACGACGCCTCGCCGCATAGCCGAGGAAGTGGTGACGCATCACGCACGCATCCACGGCCAGTCGAAATACGGCATCTCGCGCACCTTCCGCGTGGTGCTGGATCTCGTCTTCATGTTCTTCTTCCTGCGCTACCGCACCAGGCCCGGCCATTTCTTCGGCGGCATCGGCATCGTGCTCGGCGTGCTCGGTACGCTGATCCTTGCCTATCTGTTCGCGATCAAGGTTTTCTGGGGGCAGGATATCGGCACCAGGCCGATGCTCATCACCGGTTTCTTCCTGGTGATTGCCGGGCTGCAGGCGGTGACGTCGGGCGTGCTCGCCGAGATGCTGTCGCGGGTCTATCTCGAGGCCAATGGCGCGCTCGCCTATGTGGCGCGGCCGCAGCCCGCGCATGGCGAGGGCGACGGCTGGCACTGGCCGAGCAGGCCGGCTACGGCCGCGACGGCACGCGGCAAGCCATCCCGTTCCCGTTCGAAGTAATTGCCGCGCAGCGCGCGGCGACCGGAGGGCAAGGGGTAGCGGGCCGGCAGCGCGCCCATCCCCTCGCCCCCGCGGCCATGCCCCCCGACTGTATCGCGCGGGTAGCTTAACGCGCCCGGCAGGCCGCGCGCTGGCCGAAGCCGCTCGGGCCGCAAATCCAGGGCGAATGGCCAAGCAGCGGACCGACGCTGCCAAGCGTGTAGGAAACCTTGACCGGCGCCGGCCGGTAGAGCCGCTGCGGGCGCACGAAAGCCGCATAGGCTTCTTCCCTGACGCGCGTCACCCTGGTCATGCGCGTCACCGGCTTGCGATTGACCACATGCAGCCGCCTGTTCTTGACGTGGTGCATCTTCTTGCCGAGCTGCTGGGTCACCGGCTTGACGCTGAGCGAGCCGGTTTTCATCGTGTCCATGCTCTGGCAGCCCGACACCATCGAGACCAGTGCAACAGCGGCAAGCGCGACGGCGTATCTTCGGCCGACCGCTGCCGTGCTCTTTGCGAATTTCAACATTGCCATCCCCTGCCACATTTTTTCTTGATGGAGCGCGGAGATATATTCTCCCCGCTTCTCCTTCATGTTGCGCAAGCGGCGTCACATCCACTCGCGTCGTGGCTTAATATTAGAGGAGACTTATTAAAATTCGCGCAAACGACATGATGAGTGCCGTCTTTCGGCATCAAGCCGATGTTTATTAAAATTTGATCTTTTGGGAAGGCAGGCACGCGCCTGCGAATGGGACGTGCCGGGACGACGCGCGCCCAGGTCTCAGCGCGGCGTTTCCCAACCGGGGTCGAAGTAGAATTTGCGCGAGCCGATGTCGCCCATGCCGGCGCCTGAAATCACATAGGCGATCCTGACGACGCGAAAGCCGCCGGCGCCCTGCTGCAGGCCGTAGATCCCCTCCAGCCCGCGATCATAGAAACCCGCGACCGGCACGACGAGCGCGACCAGCGCCAGAGCGGCATGCAGGGCGAATTTCGCGGCGTTGGCGCGCAGCGATATGCTGTTTTCGGCGATGTGCCTGGCAATGATCACCACGACCAGCAGACCATAGAGAAAAGCGTTGAAGGCGGCGAACCAGTAGAAGCCGGTGGCATCGAAGGGATGCCTGACGACAAGCACCGGCAGCGCCGCGCCGACGGCAAGCGCCACATAGGGCATGAATGCGCGCGCGGGCAAAAGCTGCTTCGGGCCGCTGCCCTTCGGCGTGACGCGGAAATCGACGAAGGATTTCGTCACGTAGTCGCGGATCGCCGACAGCGTTCCCCACAGGACCCAGGGCCAGCGCGCGAAGAACAGGAACAGCGTGCCTTCCCAGCTCACCGTCTTCGCCGTCATCGGCCGCGACAGGCCGAAGGCCTTGAGCATGACGACCAATCCGACCAGCGCCACCGAATTCGGCAGATAGTAGACGACAAACTCGGCATACATGACGTTGGCGAAGTTGCGCCCCGTGAACAGCGCGTAGATCGGCATCGCGTACATCATCAGCGCAAACAGCGCGAACAGCGGATACCAGAGCTGGCAGAACAGGAACTGGAGTTTCAGCCGCGGCGGCAGCTTGTGGAAATATAGCGGCGTGTATTCGAGCAGGATGGTCATCAGGCTGCGCGACCATTGGAATTCCTGGGTGACCAGGTCGGCAAAGGTCTGCGGGCCGTCGCCATTGGCGATGGCGTCGATAGCGTGCACGCCACGCCAGCCCGCGGCATTGATGAGCATCGAGGTGGAATGATCCTCGGCCAGTTCCGGTCCGAGGCCGCCGGCCTGGCGCAGAGCCTTTGTCCTGACCGCATAGTGCGAGCCGATGCAAAGCGGCGCGCCGCCGCCGGTATGGCCGGATTGCAAGGGGCCGTGAAACATGCCCTCCGGAAACAGCCGTCCACGCGCGGCCCAGCTTTCGTCGGCATTGTTGTCGCAGATGCTTGGCGCCGAGACATAGCCGACGGCGGGATCGGCGAAGGGGTAGAGGATTTCCCTCAGATAGGTCGGCGTCGGCACGTGATCGGCATCCATCTGGGCGACGAAGTCGTAGCGCTCATAACCGTAGCTATCGTAGAAGAAGGCCAGATTGCCTTCCTTGCAGCGGGTGCGGCGCGGCCAGGTCTGGCGGTGATAGTCCTCGCGGCCGCGCCTGGTCGAAATCAGCACGCCATGCGCGTCGCACCAGCGAACCGTCGCCTCCGATGGATCCTCGTCGGCAAGCCAGGTGTCGTGCGGATAGTCCTGTGCCAGCATCGCCTCCAGCGTGCGCTGGACCACGGCAAAGGGTTCGGACGGCGCCTTGGTGACCACCATGGCGACGCGCGAGCGCTTCGGAATGGCGTGCAGCTTCGACGACTTCCTGGAGGCATGGACGTTGAGCAGGAAATACATCGGCATCAGCGTCAGCCAGGCGAGCACCAGGGTGGCGAAGGCATAGGGTCCAATATTGCCGATATGGGCGGGCCGCAGCCACCAGGACCAGAAGAATGCCAGCGTGACGAACCAGAAAGCGAGGCCGAGCCGCAGGATCAGTTGCTGGCGGGACGTGAGAACGGGCACAAGGTAAGGGCCCTTGGGGCCGAGGCCGGTCGAAACCTCGCCAGCCTGGCCCAATGACCTCGTTTTGCCGCCGACAACGCCGGCATCCGCAGATACGCCCATACTACCCGCCGCCCTGCCCGCCCGGCTAAGCCGGGCGAACGCACTCACCCAGCTATAGATTCAGCTTAAGCTAATGCAGAGTCAACAGAATTAGGTTTTCGTTAACCAAGCTTGTTGGGAATTGGTTAACCTACCCCTGGCCTGCACGCCTTGCCCTTTCGGGCATGGACGCGACGGTCGACCTTTTGCCGGCTTGAATTGAGAGCGTTTCCGTTGCTGGCGGTCGACCTAACCACCCTCGCGGTTAACCATGTCGGCACCAATAAGGTTAAGTAACGGTTAATTGCGCTTGACTCTCGCCGAGCATAGGCTCTTATATGAGGAAGGGTTAATATCGTAACGTTGACGCGAATTTGTGAGTATCGCGGCGACCTCTTCTCAAGGCCCAGGTGTCAGGCCTCGAGAGACCACATAGTGGACGGCATGGCTTGAGGCGCGCCAGTCCCAGTCGCTCAGAAAACCCGCATCTTTACGTCGGCAACCGATATTTGGGTTTGCGTGCCGGTTTCGGTCGGTACGTTGTGGCAAGCTTCAAGGTCCGGCGGGACACTGAAGCCCATGGGAGGCGAGTATGAAACTCTCCACTGCAACCGCGCTTGTGTCGGCGCTCATTCTCGGCGTGGCCTTGCCGGCTTCGGCTGGATCGCCGGCCGGGACGGATCCTATCAAGACGGGCTCGGCCGCGTCGGCATTCGGTTCGTATGATCCTTATGGCGACTTCAGCAACGACAAGACGGCCAGCATCGAGGAACTGTTCCTGCCTTGGGAAGACGTCGACCTGTCGACGCTGCCGCTTGCCGACGCCTATGCCCAGCAGCGCGGCCGCTCGCTGCTGATCACCATCGAGCCATGGACCTGGTCGAAGGACTGGCGCATCACGCCGCCCGAACTGAAGAACGGCATATTGAGCGGCAAATACGATGCCAACATGCAGGCGATCTGCAACCTGGTCGGGCAGATGAAGAGCCCGGTCACCATCCGCTGGGCGCAGGAAATGGAAGACACCAATGGCCGCTTCACCTGGGCCAACTGGGCGCCGAAGGACTGGATCGCCGCATACAAGCGCGAGGTCGACCTCTGCCGCAAGGCGGCGCCCGCGGCGAAATACATGTGGTCGCCCAAGGGCGTCGAAGGCTTGGAGAAGTATTATCCCGGCGACAACTATGTCGACGTGATCGGCCTGTCGGTATTCGGCCTGCAGAAGAAGGACAACGATGAGGTCGGCCGCGACCGGACGTTCGAAGAGTCGCTGAAGCCCGGTTACGACCGTGTGGCCGGCTTCAACAAGCCGGTCATCGTGGCCGAGCTCGGCTATGTCGGCAAGCAGGACTACGTCGCGAAATGGGCGGATGATTCCCGCAAGTCCTATGCGGAGTTTCCGGCCCTGACCTCGGTCGTCTACTTCAACCAGAAAGAAGTGTGGCCGTGGCTGGGCGGCTATGGGCTGCCCGACTGGCGTGTGACCCAGCACGTGCTGCCATAGAGGCGGCAGACCATGCTCGTCCCGGTCAGACCGGGACGGGCTCCGGCTAAAAATGTTAAAGTGGGGTTGCCGCCGAGTTGGCTCGGCGGAGGGTGAAGCGTATGCGTAAATCAGTCGGCGGGGTAAAATCGTGAAAAGCGCAGTGGGGAAATTTGTCGGAGCGGCGCTCGCCTGCTCCGTTTTTGTTATCGGCCTGCAGGATGCCGCAATGGCCAAGGCCACGAACAGGATCGGCGACAAGGCGGCGAAGGCCACCGCCGTCTCCGACGAAGGCATCTATCAGCTCTACAAGAACCGTTCCTGGCGTTGGGGCAATCACGGAGCCGCCTATTTCGCGGTGCCGAAGCGACAATTTACTGCCTGGTCCACCGAGGACAAGCCGAGCTACGGCGAGGGTATCTGGTTCATGCCCGGCAGCGGCAAACTGTGCTTCCGGGCCACCTGGCGCGGTTCGTGGGGCGCCAAGACGTCCTTGAGCTGCTTCGAGCATCGTCAGGCCGGCAAGGTGATCTACCAGCGCAAATCTCCGAGTGGAGATTGGTATGAGTTCAGGGACCGGCACGGCAAATCGAGCCTGCGCAATGGCGACTACGCCAGCAAGAAGGTGAAACGCTTCAAGGCGAAGCTTTAATCTATCCGCACGGAACGCCCATGCCGGTCGGCATGACGACAGCGCGATTGCCAGGCATGGCTATTTCGCGCAACGGTCGTCGCGGCTGAAACGACCGCGTGACCGAATGCCGGGGGCTGACGGAACCATCCTGATTACCGGTGCGCGCGCGCCGGTGGCGCTGCATCTGGCGCGCCTCCTCCAGGGCGCCGGCCACAGGGTGATCCTGGCCGACACGCCGGCGCGGCCGATCACGGCGGCGAGCAAGGCCGTATCGCGTTACCACCGGCTGCCGCCGCCGCGCTTCGAGCCGCGGGCCTATGCCGA
This sequence comes from Mesorhizobium sp. GbtcB19, assembly GCF_019091085.1. Taxonomy (GTDB): domain Bacteria; phylum Pseudomonadota; class Alphaproteobacteria; order Rhizobiales; family Rhizobiaceae; genus Mesorhizobium. The sequence continues at coordinate 94,852 of NZ_JAGXJY010000013.1, forward strand.
CGCGGTTGAGGCGCTGATACGGGCTGAAAACATCGGCCTCGTCATCCCGACCTGCGAGGAAGTCTTCCACCTTGCGCTTGCCTGGCGCGGCAGGGCCATGCCGGCAAAACTGTTCACGCCCGATATCGAGTTGCTGGCGCAGGTCCACAACAAACACGGCTTCATCCGGCTCGCCGAACGGCTCGGGCTGGCGGTGCCGGAAACGGCGTTGCTCGGCTCGCGCGACGATATCGAGGCTGTGCGCGAGCGCTCACGCGCCCTGGTGTTCAAGCCGGCATGGTCCCGCTTCGCCAGCCATGTCCTGCTGCGGCCGCCGCCGCAAGCGCTCGATGCGATCGCGCCCTCGCTCGCCATGCCCTGGGTGGCGCAGCGTTTTGTCGAAGGCGAGGAGATCAGCGCCTATGCGGTGGCGTGTGAAGGCCGGCTCAAGGCGCTGGCGCTCTACCGCTCGCTCTACCGCGCCGGCAAGGGTGCCGGCATCTTCTTCGAACGGGTCGAGGACGATGCGGCGCGCGAACTGGTCGAGCGCATCGTCGCCGGCACTTCGTGGACCGGGCAGATCTCCTTCGACCTGATGCGCGAGCCGAGCGGCCGCGTGCTGCCGCTCGAATGCAATCCGCGCGCGGTCAGCGGCCTGCATTTCTTCCGCGATCCGGCGCGCTTCGTCGATGCCGTGCTCGGCGACGCTCCGGAAGTCACGCCCGACCTCAGCGCGCCGCAAACCGTGCGGCTTGCGATGTGGATTTATGGACTGCCGGCCGCCTTGCGCTCAGGCGGCCTCGGCCGCTTTCGCCAGGCGATGCGCGAGGGCCAGGAATTGCTCGACTGGCCGGGCGATTCCGCGCCGGTTAAGGCACAATGGCCGGCGCTTGCGGAGATTGCGGGCGTGGCATTGCGCGAGCGTATCAGCCTGCAAGCGGCGTCGACGCGCGATATCGAGTGGAACGGGCCGGGCTGAGATGCTTTTATGCCCTGAGCGAACCAGGGCCGATGGGCTTCACATCGAGCTGCAGACCAAGTGCCTTGGTAACACCCAGTAGTGTGCTGAGGCGCGGATCACCCTTCTCGCTCAGTGCCTTGTAGAGCGCCTCACGCGTAACGCCAGCTTCTTTCGCCACGGCCGTCATGCCTATGGAACGCGCTACATCGCCGAGCGCATGCGTGATGAGCGCAGGATCACCATCCTCGAAGGCAGCCTCGATGTAGGCTAGGCGATCCTCCGGGGTTTTCAGGTGATCGAGGATGTCGAAGCGAGTGGTTTCGAGAGGCATCGTCATATCTCCTTTGCCATCTGTTTCGCTTTGGCGATGTCGCGCCTTTGGCTGGACTTATCGCCGCCACAGAGCAGGATGATCACGGCGTTTCCCATCTTCACAAAATAGAGCTGGTAGCCCGGGCCATGGTCGATCCAAAGTTCGCCGATACCATCGAAGTATTTGACATCACCGACGTTGCCGATCTCGACCCGACGGATGCGGGCAACGATACGCAGGCGCGCCGCTGTGTCGCGAAGTCCAGCCAACCAGTTGGTGAATTCGTCGGTCTGCCGGACCTCGATCATTCGTGAACTATAATTTACAGAAACTATCCAATCAATGCCTGTGAACTATAATTTACAGTTCGATGTGATGCACCTTCGGCTCAGTCGCCGTCGCCGGCATTTTCCCTTCTATGATCGCGGCAATATCTCGGCGCAGGAAGTCGAGCGGCCCGATCACCGGCAGGGATTGCGGCGGCAGCCGGGCGTTGTCGCTTGCCGATTTCAGCACCCGGCGATCCTGATGCAGCGCGATGGTGAAGAGCGGCTTGAAGGCGAGCGCCTTCAGCTCGCCAAGCAGGCCCTGGCGGCGGCCGATCAGCCAGCCGACGCCCTCGACGGTGCGCTCGTCGGCCTGGCGCAGATGGAAGGTGGTGGCGAGCACCAGGCCGTCCTTGCCCCAATATTCGAGCTCGGCGATGCCGGGATGGCGGAAGCGGCCGATGGTCCTTGCCCGCTCGCCCTCCAGGAGCCGGCTGATCAGGCCCTGCTGGCGGTCCTCGCCGGTGTAGCTCGCCTCGACCCAGCCCTCACCGCCGGTCACCTCGACCCGCACCAGGTGGCGTTTCGAGGTGAGGCCGCGCAGCAGTCCCTTATGGGTGAAATGGGTGTGGGTGGCATCGAGGATGTTTTCCGCCGCATCGATGACCGTCGACTGGGTCGATGAGCGCACCCGCCGCACGATGATGTCCTTGCCTTGCATGCAGTGCAGGTAAGGCTCGCCTTGCGGCGTACCCGACGAGATGAAGACGACGCCGTCGCGCTCGATCGCAGCGTAGCGGCGGACCCGGTAATGCGGCATGGCGCCGACATGGCCGGGGATCGCCGTGCAGCGTCCCTCGCCGTCATAGCGCCAGCCATGATAGGGGCACTCGATCTCGCTGCCGACGATCTTGCCGGTGGACAGCTCGACCAGCCGGTGCGGGCAGCGGTCGAAAAGGGCGGCAATGCCTTGCGCCGTGCGGAACAGCACCACGGGCTCGCCTTCGAGCATGATGCGCTTCGGCCGCTTACCGATGTCGGCGGACAGCGCCACTGCCTGCCAATGAGCTTCCGCGTGGCGCTCGCTCACAGCTCGAACCTCCTGAGCAGGGGAATGCCGACCAGCGCTAGCACGGTCTCCATGATACGAACCGCCACGCGCCGACGGCGCGCAAGATGCCCGGCATAGACCGCGTTGTATTCGATCGCCGCGACCGCGCCGCGCCGGCGTTTGAAACCGGCGGCGCCGGCGCTCATGTTGAAGAACAGGCCACGCGCAGTGGCGTGGTCCTGCGCCATCGCCATCGCCATGCGATAAAGCCCCTCCCCGATCGGCAGGCCGGTGTCGTAGCCGACGATCGGCTGGGTCAGCGTGCCGCCGTTCTCGAAGAGACCGGTGACGGCGACCAGCTCGCCGCCCGGCCGGCGCAATCCGGCCAGGCTGATGATGCCGCGCCGGTGCATTTCAGCGATATAGCGAGCGGTGTAGTGCGGGTTGAGCGGCGTGTATTTGTCGAGATAGAGCATGGTGTAGAGCGCTTCGGCACGGGCATAATCGGCCTCGGTGAAATCGCCGTTGCCGACCCGCTCGAACGGCGTTGCGCGCAAGCGGGCGCGATCGCGCTTCATGTCGCGCGTCATCGCTGGCGCGGCGCTGCGGTCGGCGAAGATGTAGATCTGCCGTGCCGCCAGCATGCGGAACCCCTCGGCCTTCAAGGCGGCAATGGTCGCCGGATCGGCGATGTCGTTCAACGAGCGGATGACGATGGCGCGATCCGGGAAGCGCGTCGTCAGGACCGAGCGAAGCGACGCAACCGTCGGCCGGTCGAACAGCGGCACCGGATTGGTCGAATAGAGCCAATTGTTGACCTGCGCCTGACGGTCGAGGCCGCTCGCCTTGACCAGCGGCGCGCATGCGCTAATCAGCGCGTTGAGCGCGCGCTTGAGCAGCGGGTGGGCGGCGAAGTTGCGCGTCTCGTCGATCGCGTAGTTGATATAGGCGCTGGTCGGGCAGCAGATATAGCAGTTGGGCGCATCATCGGCATCGTTCAGCGTCAGCGGAAAAATGCGGCCGGCGGCTTCGAACGTTTCCACCTTCGTCCTCAGGTTGGCGATGAGATCGCGCACCGGCATGTCGTTGAAAAGGCGTACGAAAGCCGCGACTTTCGCCGGCTTGTTATCGACCCGGTCGGGCTGCTGCACGGCCCTCTCCATCATCGCCGCGCCACTCACCGCGCCAGCTCCGCGCGGTATTCGACGCGGCGCAATTTGCGCCCTGTTTCCAGCGGCAGCGAAGCGCGGACGAGCGTGACGATCGCGGCCGCCTTTCGTATTTCCAGGAGCGCGCGGACTGCATGATGAGCGGCAGCCGCCGCGTCGTCCGCGAGCGTCGGCGGAAGTCTGAGCTCGACTCTGTCCGGCCCGGTCTGGACGAGGCGGAAATCGTCGATGCGGCGGTCGGCATTGAGCACGGCATTGCGCAGCACATCGGGCGTGACGAGGATCGGGCCGTTCGCCGAAGCAAGACGGAAGACATCGTCCATGCGGCCGACGATTTCGTCGACGCAGCGCAGCGGCGAACCGCAGCCGCAAGGTTCTTTGGACAAGCGCAACAGGTCGTTCATCCGGTAGCGCGCCATGATCTGCGTCCGGCGGCGAAAAGCCGTCACCAGCGGCGCCACCAGCCCCTCGCCCGCCGGTTCGAATTCGAAGAAGACGGAGTCTTCCGCAAGATGCAGGCCGCCTTGCCGGCAGGTCACGGCGAACAGGCCTTCGGTCGCCATATAGATCTGATCGAGCGGCAGCCGGAAGAAATTCTCGATAACCGGACGGTCGACCGGGTCGAGCGTTTCGGCGGAGGAGAAGACACGTTTAGGCCGGAGCTGGAAGTTTTCGGCCGCGAAATACCGGAGGATCTTGGGCGGCGCGATGATGACCGTCGGGTCGAAGGCTTCGAGCGCGCCGCGCCAGCTTTCCGGTCCCACTGTCAGATCGAAGAAGGCGAGCTTGATCAGGCGCGATTTGCGGGCGCTGTCGTAAAGCCCGGTGTTCTGCGGCAGGATGACGGCGACGCGCATGCCGCGCCAGAAAAGATCGGGCGCCGCCTTGGCGAGGATTGCGCCCAGCCAGCGGTACTTTTCGGCCTCGGAAATCACGAACAGGCCGCGATTGCCCGACGTGCCGGTGCTGGCGCCGACGGTGAGCGCACCGGCGCGCCCGTCACGCGCCAAGACCGCCCAGGCTTGCGTGGCGGTCAGGCCGTGGATGTTGAAATCCTCGAAGCGCCCTATCAGCAGCGCCTTGTCGGTTACCGGGAGGTCGGCAAGCCGGGTCGGCGCGTGGCGATAAAAAGGCGCGCGCGGCAGGTCGCGATCGAGGAAGCGGCGCAAGGCAGTCGCCTGCCAGCGTTCGAAGTCGGGGCGGCTCTTGCGCGAGACCCAGCGCGTCAGGGCGAAGGAGCCGACCGCTTCCGCCAGCCCGTTCATGCTGCCTCCGGCGCGAGGTCATAGGGTGTCGGCGCGGGATCATGGCAGAGCATCACCTCGCCACCGGCAGCGAGGAAGCGGCGAAGCATGGCGCTGGTCGGCTCGATCGCCGCCGCATCCTCGGCGATCAGCGTGGCCGGGAAACCGGGCGTGCGCTTTTCGATCAAAGCGGAGAGCAGCCATTGCACATCGACGGCGTAGAGCAGCGGCCGGTCGAGGCCGTTGAACAGCAAACCGAACTGGCCATCGGCATGCCCGGGAAGATCGACCGCGATCACGCTGCCGTCGCCGAAGAGATCGGCGCCGCCTGGGGTGTCGCCGTGCGCCGCGACGCGAGGCTTCGCGGAGATGCCATCCAGCCGGGCGTCGAAATCCGCAGGGAAGAGTTCTGTGAAGACGCCATGGCGCAGATTCTGCCTGGAACTGCGCGCTTTGACCCGTGCCCAGGCGGCATCGCTGGCGATGAAGCGCGCGTTGCGGAACAGCGACAGGCCGGAAATGTGGTCGGCGTGGAAATGGGTGACGACGACGGCGCGGATATCGTCAAGCGACAGACCGAAACGCCGCAACACAGGCAGAACCTGCTCGTCGACGTTGAGCTGCGGTTTGAGCAGCGCACTGTAAAGCCGCAGCATCCGGCCACGCCTCTCCCCTAGAAGAGCTTCGGGCGTGTAGCCGGTGTCGATGAGCACCGGACCGGCAGCCGGGTGGAAGATCAGCCCGTAGCGGACGCGCAGCCTGACGCTTTGCCAGCCGCCGCCGCGCAGGATCAGCCGCTCTGCTGCACTCACCCAGGCGCTGTTGGCGAAGACGATCCTCATGGCCCGACCCCGCCGATGAACGTCCGGTCGAGCCCTTGTTCGAACGAGACTTTCGGCACCCAGCCGAGCATCCGCTTCGCCTTGGAAAGATCGAGACTCTGCGCATAGGCAAAGAGGCCGAGGCCGTAGCGCGTGACCGGCGGCTCGGGGCGGCCGGGCAGCCGCAGCGCCACCGCTTCCATCAGGCCCGCCGCCAGCATCGCCGGCACGAGCGGCATCCGCCGCCAGCGCGCATGCAAGCCGGCGCGCATGCAGGCCTCGTCGGCGATGCGGCGGACCGGCAGCACAGCGCCGCCGGAAATGTTGAAGACCTGGCCCTCGGCCTCCCCGGGTGCGGCAAGCGCCGCCATCACCGCATCGACGACATCGTCGACGTGAGTGAGGTCGATGGCCGCGCAACCATCGCGAAACAGCGGCAGCGGCCTCGTTCTTGCCGCCTTGATCAGGCGCGGCAGCAGCGCCCGATCGCCTTTGCCGTAGATGCCGCGCGGCCGCAACACCACTGCATGGACGGCGGGCCGGCCGAGCACGATTGTCTCCGCCGCACGCTTGGTGCGGGCATAGTGATTGACGGGTTCCGGCAAAGCCATGTCCTCGGTCAGGCCGAGTTGATCGCGGAAGGCAAAGCACACGGACGGACTGGAGATGTGGACGAAACGGCTGACGCCTTGCCGCCCGGCGAAATCGACGAGGTTGCGCGTCGCCGTGACGTTCGCCGCCTCGAAATCCGCGAGCCGGCCGAAGGGCGAAGAGAGCGCCGCGCAATGGATGATCCGTTCGACCCTGCCAAGCCTCGGATCGAGCGCGGCGTCGAGCGGCTGCTCCAGATCATGGCGGATGATGCGATGGCCGGCGACTTCGAGCGCGGCGCAGCGCGCTTCATCGCGGCCGAGGCCGAGCGCCAGCGTGCCGGATGCGGCCAGCCGCTCCAGCACATGGGCGCCGAGGAAGCCGCTTGCGCCGGTGACGAGGACGGCCATCGCTTTAGGCCTCCAGCGCCATGCCGCCGAAGGAGACGCCGGCCGAGGTGCCGAGGAAGAGCAGCTTCATGCCCGGCGTCACGCGGCCGTCGCGGCGCGCGACGTCCAGCGCGAAGGGAATGGAGGCGGCGATCTGGTTGCCGAAGCGGGCAGAGATGTCGACCAGCTTTTGCGGTGAAAAGCCGGTCTGGCGCGCCAGATGCGCAAGCGCGAAGGGGCTCGCCTGGTGCGGCACGACGAGATCGACATCCTGCCTCCGCCAGCCGGCGCGTTCCAGCAGAGCGTCGACGAAGCCGTTGAAATGGCGCGAGGTGAGCCGGAACAATTCCTTGCCGTCCATGTGGAACAGGCTGTGCGCGGCGAACGCTTCCTGCTCCTTGCGGAAATCGAAGCGCGTGCCGCCCGAACCGATGCCGCAGGCTTCCCAGCCGGAGGGATAGGTGCGCATCAGGCTCGCCGCCACCTTGCCCTCGCCTGGCTTGGCCTTGCGCAGCACGGCGGCCGCTGCGCCGTCGCCGAAGAGCGCGGCGACCTCCGGCGCGTCCTGCCACGGCAAAGCGCGCGAGGCGACCTCGGACGAAAACACCAGCGCCGTCTCGCATTGCCCGGCCTCGAGCATGCGGCCGGCGGTCTCGAAGGCAGTGAGGAATCCGAGACAGGTGCTGTTGACGTCGAAGGCGGCGGCCGAGCCGTCCGCCAGCCCGAGGCGCTGCATGACCAGGGGCGCGGTCGCCGGCAGCGGCTGGTAGGGCACGCCGCAACCGCCGACGATCAGGTCGACGGCGCCGGGCTCGAGACCGGCATCGGCAAGCGCGAGCGTGGCCGCGCCGCAAGCGAGATCAATTTGCGATTCGGTCTTGCAGACATAGCGCTCGGCGACGCCCGTGACGGTTTCCAGCGCGCCCTCGCCGAGCCCCAGCTTCTCTTCCAGTGCGCGCGTCGTCACCCGCTCGGCCGGTACCGCCCTGCCGGTTCCGACTATCCTGATCCGCATTCCCCCCTCGCCGCATGAGCTTGGCCCTATCTAACCCAAAAAGCGGTCGATAGCGATGTTCACGAAGCGTGCGGCGCTACGGATCATTTGCTTTGAAGAAAGCCCAAAACCGCGTCCATGAATTCCACCGGACGCTCGACATTGAGCAGATGGACGCCGGGCAGAAGCAGAAGCCTGGCGCCGGGGATTGCCGCCGCGATCGCCTCGCTGTGGCTCGCCAGCGTCACCTTGTCGTCCTCGCCGCCGATCACCAGGGTCGGCGCGGCGATCAGGGCAATCGGGCGGCGCAGATCGGCGTCGCGAACCGCGGCGAAGCATCCCGCCAGCCCTTGTGGCGACATCGCCAGGATCGCGGCGTGGAATGGCGCTACCGTCTCGTTCCGACCGGCTAGCATCGAGGCTGGGAACCAATTGCGCATGAACATGTCCGCCGTGGCCGACAGGTCGCCCGCCGAAAGCACGTTGCGTATCTGCTCGTCGAAATAAGATGCCGGCCCGAGATGCGGCGAGGTGTTGGAGAGGATCAGGCGCTCGATGCGTTCCGGCGCATGGATGCCCAGCCACTGGCCGACGAAACCGCCGAGCGACAGGCCGAGGAAATGCGCGCGGGCAACGCCGAGAAAGTCGAGCAGTTCCAGCACGTCACGACCGAGACGGTCGAGCGAATAGGCGCCGGCCACGGTATCGGAACCGCCATGGCCGCGAAAATCATAGCGCAGCACGCGGAAGGATTTCGCCAGTTCGGGGACCTGGCCATCCCACATATGCAGCGTCGTTGCGATGGAATTGGAAAGTACCAGCACCGGCCTGTCTTGTGAGCCGTCCAGCCTGTAGGCAATGCGGGCGCCATCGCCCGCCGTGAAGTGAAGCGTGTCGGTCATCTTGATCCTCATCTGTTCAGCGGCTTGCGCCGCGTTTCGACGAGGCAAAGCTAGGCATGGCGATCATCGAAGAAAATTACTATGATTGGACAGTCTCTGTAGGAATTTCCGATCATGGATGGCTTGAAGCTTCACGATCTCAGATGTTTCGACGCGGTCGCCAGCCGAGGCAGCTTCCAGGCCGCGGCCGTTGCCCTGCACCGGACGCATCCCTCCGTCTTCGCCGCGGTCGCCCGGCTTGAAGAGCAACTTGGCCTGACGCTGCTGGATCGCAGCGGTTACCGGGTGAGCTTGACCGACGAGGGCCGCCTGTTCCATGCGCGAGCGCAGCTGGCGATCCGCGAGTTGGAGCATCTTCGGATCTATGCCGGCCAGCTCTCGAGCGGCGAGGAGACCGTACTGCGCGTCGTCTTGGGCGATGTCTGCCCGAGACCCGGAATACTCAGCCTGCTCAGCCGGTTCTTCGCCGAACGGCCGCGCACGCGCCTGCATCTCGACTATGAAGCGATCGGCGGACCGGTCGAGCGGCTGATGGATGGCGAGGCCGACCTCGTCTTCCACCGCGCCAACCCCTCCGACCCGCATCTCGAACGAATCGACCTGTGTGAGGTTGCGTTCGTGCCGGTGGTGGCGCCGGGGTTCTTGCCGTTCGACGCGAGGAGCGACGTCACGCCCGAAGCGATGCGGCCATTTACCCAATGCGTGATCCGCGACACGGCGCGGCGTCCTTCATCGGAAAACTTCTTCGTCATCGACGGCGCGCATTCCTGCTCGGTACCGGATCACATGATGAAGAAGGAGCTGATCCTGCACGGGCTCGCCTGGGGCCATTTGCCGGAATGGCTGATCGAGGATGAGTTGCGCGACGGACGGCTGATCTCGATCGCGGGCCGACATATCCCCGGGCGCACCGAGACCGTGGCCGCGGTTCGGCGGCGTGACAAGCCGCAGGGACCGGTGGCCGAGGCCCTGTGGCGGCATCTTCAGGACAGCGAGGTGCTCCTGAGCTAGGCCTTCCGTTCCCAGCGCCGATCCGGCGTCTGCTGCCAGTAGGTCACGGCGTGGCCGGCTTCCTTCATCGTCTTCCAATGGCCGCGGGCGGCTTCAAGCTGCGCGGCGTCATGGCCGTCGAACAGGAAGACGGCGCGCTCGTAGCCTGAAAGCTCGGGCGGCGTGGCGCCGTCGACCAGGAAGCGTATCTGCGCGGCATTCTGGTTGCTGCCGGCCGTGGTGAGCAGGATCGGCTGCTCGGCCGGATGGGCCTCGCGGTCGGTGGCATGCGCGAGGAAGGAATCGTCGCGGAAAATCCACAGATGCTGGTCGAGCGCATCGCGGCGCTCTTCCGTGCCCGTCTGCACCACCGCGCGCCAGCCGCGCTCGACGCTGCGCTCGAGCAGGCCGGGCAGCGCCTCCTCGAGCGTCGATTCAGTCAGGTGGTAGAACAGGATGTCAGCCATCCCGAAGCCTACCCTTCGTAATGGTCGCGCACCAGCCTGTCGAGCAGGCGCACGCCGAAGCCCGAGCCCCAGGACTGGTTGACCTCGCTCGAGGGCGCGCCCATTGCGGTGCCGGCGATGTCGAGATGCGCCCAGGGCGTGTCCTTGACGAAGCGCTGCAGGAATTGCGCCGCGATGATAGCGCCGCCATAGCGGCCGCCGATGTTCTTCATGTCGGCGTTCTTGGAATCGATCAGCTTGTCGTATTCGGGCCCGAGCGGCATGCGCCACAGCCGTTCCTGCGACGCCTGGCCGGCGCCGAAAAGCCGGCCGGCGAGCTCGTCATTGTTGGAGAAAAGGCCGGCATAATGCTGGCCGAGCGCCACCATGATGGCGCCGGTCAAGGTCGCCAGGTTGATCATCAATTTCGGCTTGAAACGGTCGTTGGTGTACCAGAGCGCGTCGGCCAGAACGAGGCGGCCTTCGGCGTCGGTGTTGAGCACCTCGATCGTCTGGCCCGACATCGAGGTGACGATGTCGCCGGGGCGCTGGGCATGGCCGTCGACGGCGTTCTCGACCAGGCCGATGACGCCGACCACATTGGCTTTGGCTTTACGCGTGGCCAGCGCGTGCATCAGCCCGGTGACGGCGGCCGCACCCCCCATGTCGCCCTTCATGTCCTCCATGCCCGAGGCCGGCTTCATCGAATTGCCGCCGGTGTCGAAGGTGACGCCCTTGCCGACGAAGGCAAGCGGCGCGTCCTTGGCCTTGCCGCCGTTCCAGCGCATCACCGCAAGACGCGCGCCGCGCGGCGAGCCCTGGGCGACGCCGAGCAGCGAGCCCATGCCGAGCTTCTTCATTTCCTTTTCCGTCAGGATCTCGACCTCGACGCCGAGCTCTTCCAGCGCCTTGACACGTTCGGCGAATTCTACCGGCCCCAGCGCATTGGCCGGCTCGTTGACGAGGTCGCGCGCCAGCAGCACGCCGTCGACCACCGCTTCTTCGCCGGCGAACGCCTTCTTGGCGGCCGCGGGGTCGGCGCAGTGGATGGTTATCCTGGCGGGCTTCGCCGCCTCGGCCTTCCTGGCGTCCTTCGCATCGGATTGGCCGTCTTCCTTGTCCTTCCTGGTCTTGTATTTGTCGAAGGCGTAGCTGCGCAGCAGGATGCCGGCGGCAAGGCTCGCCGCCTGGCGGCCATCTGGCTGCAGCTCGGGCAGATCGAGGATGACGGCCACCTCGGTCGCCTTGCGCAGCGACGCGGCAACGGCGCCGCCGAGCTTCAGCCAGGCGTTGTCGTCGAGGGCCGAGACCTTGCCGGCGCCCACCGCCACCAGCCGGTCGACGGACGTTCCTTCCGGCGCAAGGACCTCGGCCGAGCTTGCGAACTTGCCGGAGAAGTCGGCGACGGGAAACGCGCGCGCCAACGCGCCAACCGGATCGCAGGCCTTCGCCGCTTCGCCGAGCCCGCCGCCATCGGCGGCGAACACGAACACGCTGCCCTTTTTCGGCACGGCAAATTTGGCGAAAGAAATGGATGGTCTCAACGTCATCAGGTCCTGCTTTCGGGGATGGCCGTAAGGTGCCGGCAAAGGTAATTTTCAGCGAGCGAGCGGTTTGGCAAGCGTGCGCGACATTTGGTCGTTTTCAGCCATTTGGCAAGACTTTGGCCGAAATCGCGGTCTATATCGGCGCCACCATAGACAAAGGATTCGCCTCGGCACGACCTTAGCTTGCTGCCGCAACCTGCTGTTAACCATCGATGTTTTGCATTTCTTATCCATTGGCGCGGAGACTTCGCCGCGCCGGGGCATGTGGCGTGGGGCGACTAACCGGAGCGAGCCGCCGATGACACAGTTGTGCGGGCGCCGCCGGATGACTACCTTGTCGGCGGGCATGATGCCGTTCGGCAAAATCGAGAAAAGCCTTCATGAAGGTCGTTGAACGCTACATCATGCGCCGCGCGCTGACGATGTTCCTCGCCGCGCTGGTGTGGACGCTGGCGATCGTTTGGACGACGCAGGTTCTGGCCAAGATCGACCTCGTCACCGACAACGGCCAGTCGGCGCTGACCTTTTTCGAAGTCGCGGCGCTCATCATCCCCTCGATCATCCCGATCGTGGTGCCGTTCGCGCTGGTGGTGGCGGTGGCGCAGACGCTGAGCGCCATGAACGCCGATTCGGAGCTTGCCGTGCTCAGCGCCGCCGGCGCCTCGCGCTGGACGATCGCGCGGCCGATCCTGCTGCTCGCCATCGCGGCCTGCGCCTTTTCCTTCATCGTCGACAACGCCATCGACCCCTATGCAAGGCAGAAGAACCGCCAGCTGGTGGCGGCTTCGCGCGCCGATCTCGTGTCGCTGATCATCCAGGAAGGCACGTTCCGCAAGATCGACGAGGGCCTTTACCTGCAGGTCGGCGAACGGCTTCCCGGCAACCGGCTGGGCGGCATCTTCGTCGCCGATTCGCGCGAGGAAGGCGCCAGCCTCACCTATTACGCCAAGAGCGGCAGCATCGTCGAAAAAGGCGACGAAAAGGTGCTGATGATGAATGACGGCGTCATCAACCGCAAATCGGTGACCGGCGACCTCTCCGTCATCCGCTTCACCTCCTATGCCTTCGACATGTCGGCCTTCATGTCGGCGGCGAACGACATCACGCTTTTGCCCAAGGACCGGACGACGGCATATCTGCTCAACCCGGATCCCAACGACAAGATGTTCCAGCGCGAACCGGGCAGCTACTGGGCGGAGCTCAACCAGCGCTTCGCCGAATGGTCCTATTCGCTGGTGTTCGCGCTGATCGCGCTGGCAGTCGCCGGCGACGCGCGCTCGCACCGCGAGGCGCGCATCAATCCGCTGATCACGGCAATCGCGGTCGCGCTGTTCGTGCGATGGCTGGGCTTCTTCGCCGCCGGCAAGGCCGACAGGGTCTCGTATTACGTCTACCTGCTCTACGCTATACCGCTCTTCGCTTCGGCGGTTTCGATCTGGTTCATCGTTTCCTCGCGCAGCATGGAACTGCCGGTCAGCTGGGCCGACTGGCTGACCAACCTTGCCAAGCGCGCCGGCGACAACTGGACGGCGTTCAAGCTCTGGCTCGCCCGGCGCGCCTCCGGCCAGGGAGCCTGATCATGGGCTGGACGCTGGGCCGCTATTTCTTCTTCCGCTACGTCACGATCACCTTCTGGTTCTTCCTGGGCCTGCTGGCGCTGGTGTTCCTGATCGATTTCACCGAGTTGTCGGGCCGTACGACAGGGCTGCCGGGTTTCACCTACGGCACGGCCTTCGCCATCTCGGCGCTCAGGATGCCGATGATCATGCTGCAGACGGTGCCGTTCGTCGGGCTGTTCTCGGCGATGGCGACGCTGGTGTCGCTCAACCGCCGCTATGAGCTGGTCATCGCGCGTTCGGCCGGCGTTTCGGCCTGGCAGTTCCTGTTCCCGTGCTGCGTCGGCGCACTGATGTTCGGCGCGCTGTCTGTCGGTGTGATCAATCCGATCGCCGCGCACGGCTTCTCCTGGTCCGAGCAGATGGAGAACGATCTCAGGGCCGGCAAGTCGAACGCCGTCACCACCAATGTGACGCCCTGGCTCAGGCAGAAGACCGAATCGGGCGACACCATCATCGGCGCCCGCGCCATTCTCAACCAGGGGCTCGAGATGGCGGACGCGGTGTTCTTCATCCTCGACCCGCAGGGCAACATCGCCGAGCGCAAGGATGCCGCCAAGGCCTTCCTGCGCGACGGCTACTGGGAATTGCAGGACGTCAAGGTCTTCAAGGGCGGCAATATCCAGGCGCTGGCGTCCGACAAGGTGCCGACGAATCTCAAGCCGGAATTCGTGCAGGAGAGGCTGGCGCGTCCGGAAACCATCCCCTTCTACGAGCTGCCGCGCAAGATCGAGGTTGCCCGCTCCTTCGGGCTCAAGGCAAATGCCTTCGCCATGCAGTTTGATTCGCTGGTGGCGCTGCCGTTCCTTCTCGTCGCCATGACGCTGATTGCTGCAACGGTTTCAATGCGATTTGCGCGAATGGGGCAGTCGGCAACGATGATTCTGGGTGGCGTCGTGGCCGGCTTTCTGCTTTATGTCGTTTCGGTACTGGTCAAGGCCTTCGGGGTAGCCGGATTCGTGCCTACAGTGGTGGCTGCATGGGTTCCGGTTGTCGTGGCTATGTTCTTTGGGGTGACCTTTCTGCTATACAAGGAAGACGGCTAGTGAGGGAGGCTGGATTGCGCAGCCATAGGCAGGCCGGTTTGGCACGCCTCTATGGGGCGACAGCCTTGGCATGTCTGTTTGCCTGTGCGGTGCCGGCGGTACCCGCGCTGGCCCAGGAGATCACTGCCAAGCCCGTCCCTTCCGGCACGCAGATGCTGCTGGCCGCCGATACGCTGGTCTATGACAACGACAAGCACACGGTGACGGCAGTCGGCGGCGTGCAGATCGACTATGGCGGCAACAAGCTGGTCGCCCAGCGCGTGGTGTATAACCGCGACACCAAGCGCCTCGTCGCCAGCGGCGCGGTCGAGCTCGTCAACAGCGACGGCACCAAGGTCAATTCCGACCATATCGACATCACCGACGACTTCGCCGACGGCTTCCTCAACGCGCTGCGCGTCGAGACGGTCGACAAGGCTTATTTCGCCGCCGAGAGCGCCGAGCGCATGGGTGGCGTGCTCACCACCTTCCATAACGGCGTCTACACCGCCTGCGAGCCTTGCGAGGACAAGCCGGACAAAGCGCCGACCTGGCGCGTCAAGGCCCGGAAGATCATCTGGAACGGCGAGAAGAAGACGGTCCGCTTCGAAAACTCGAATTTCGAATTTTTCGGCTTCCCGCTTGCCTATCTGCCCGCCTTCGAGATCGCCGACCCGACGGTGAAGCGCAAGAGCGGCTTCCTGATCCCCGGCATCGCCTACAACACCCATCTCGGCGTCGGCGTCAAAGTCCCCTATTATTTCGCGCTGTCCCCGACCTATGACCTGACCGTCACCGGCACGGGCTACACCAAGCAGGGCTTCCTCGGCGAGGCCGAGTGGCGCCAGCGCTTCAACAATGGCCAGTACACGCTGAAGATCGCCGGCATCAATCAGCAGGATCCGGGCGCGTTCGTCGACCCCGGCTACACTGTGAATTCGGGACCGAAGAACGACCCGAACAAGTTCCGCGGCATGATGGGCACCAAGGGCCAGTTCGCCATCAACGAGCGCTGGAATTTCGGCTGGGACGTGCTGCTCCAGACCGACAAGAACCTCTCGCGCACCTACAACATCGAAGGCTACAGCGACCTCGTCCACCAGTCGTCGATCTATCTGACGGGCTTGTACGGCCGCAATTATTTCGACGTCCGCGCCATGCGCTTCGAGGTGCAGGAAGACACGCTCTCCAGCGATTCGACCGCGCGCGCGGCCAAGCAGCCCTGGGTACTGCCGTCTTTCGACTACGCCTATATCCCCG
Source organism: Mesorhizobium sp. GbtcB19 (assembly GCF_019091085.1). Taxonomy (GTDB): domain Bacteria; phylum Pseudomonadota; class Alphaproteobacteria; order Rhizobiales; family Rhizobiaceae; genus Mesorhizobium. Next base: position 110,416 of record NZ_JAGXJY010000013.1, read on the forward strand.
ACATGTCGGTGGCCGGCGGCCAGCTGTCGTTCAACGTCAATGCGCGCGTGATCAGCCGCAACCGGCTGGACGCGGTGCTGGCCAATCCGGCCGACAAAGATTCCATCAACAATGTGCGCGGCATCGAAGGCCAGTCCAGCCGACTGTCGGCGGAAGCTGAATGGAAGCGCACCTTTACCACCGAGGACGGCCTGCAGCTGACACCGTTGCTCGCCTTCCGCGCCGACGCCGGCTACGTCAACGCCAACTCTGCCTCGATCGCGGCCGTCAACCAGATGGCGGAGAATCTTAAAGAAGACGGCGACATGCGTTCTTCGCTCGCCCGCTATATGGCCACCCTCGGCCTAGAGGCGCGTTGGCCGCTTCTGTTCTCGATGCCAAATTCCAGCCATATCCTGGAGCCGACAGCGCAGGTCTTCGTGCGTCCGAACGAGCAATATGTCGGCGGACTGGCCGTTCCCAACGAAGACGCGCAAAGCTTCGTCTTCGACGCCACCACGCTGTTCGAGCGCGACAAATTCTCGGGCTATGACCGTATAGAAGGCGGCACACGCGCCAATGTGGGCTTCCGATATTCAGGGGCCTATGACAATGGCTGGGCCACGAATGCTATCTTCGGCCAGTCCTATCAACTCGCGGGCCAGAACTCCTTCACCGCGCCCGATCTCGTCAATGCTGGAGCCGAATCCGGCCTGGACAAGCCGACCTCGGATTATGTCGGCCTAGTCGGCTTCAACAGTCCGAGCGGATTCTCCGGGTCCATAAGCGGGCGTTTCGACGAGCAGACGTTCGAGGTCAGGCGCGCCGAGGTGAAGGCCGCCTATTCCGGCCTGCCGATATCGCTGAGCGCCAAATATGCCTTCATCGAGGCGCAGCCGCTCTACGGCTTTGCCACCGACCGCCACGAAGTCACGCTCGGCGCCTCGACGCACCTGGCGCAGAACTGGCGGCTGTTCGGCACCGGCACCTACGACCTCGAGACGAATGTGCTGGTCAGGGACGGTGTCGGCTTCGCCTACAACGATTCCTGCTTCACCTACATCATGACCTATTCGCAGACGCGCGATACCGTCACCAAGGAATTGTCGCAGAACATCGGCTTCAACCTGTCGTTCCGCACGCTCGGCGATTTCGGCTCGTCAACAAGCGCGATCGACACCATCCAGTGAGATGGGCAAGCGCACGGCCCGCGAGCCGTGCGCCGTTTCGGGCGCTGGCGGGTGCTTTGGTCTTGATTTGAAGCGTGATCCCTCGAAAATATGCTGATTCTCGGGGGCATGTGCCGGCGACATCGTTTCGCCGCATAGGACGGGCATGGGGTCGGCTGCATTGCGCAGGCGTTCGGAGGACGCGCGGCGCCGACGTGATGGGGAAATTGGGAAGGTAAGATGAGGAAATACCTGTTTTCGGCAGGATTGGCGCTTCTGGTGGCGGCGGCCTCGATTTCGGTCACGGCCGGCGTGCAGCCTGCTTTCGCGGCTGAGATCAAATATGTCGTCAACGGCATACCGATCACCACCGGCGACATCGCGCACCGCGCCGCCTTCTTCAAACTGCAGCATAAGAAAGGCGATGCCAAGGAGGAGATGATCGACCAGACGCTGCGCCTGGCCGAGGCCAAGCGGCTCGGCATCCGCATCAGCGATCAGCAGGTCGACGCCGCCTACCAGCGCTTCGCCTCGGGCAACAAGATGCCCCTGGCGAAACTCGACGCGATCATGAACCAGTCGGGTGTCAGCAAGGAACACTTCAAGGAATTCATCCGTGCCCAGATGGCCTGGAACCAGGCGCTCAGCGCGCGCTACCGCTCCGGCGAAGGCGGCTCGGTGACCGAGCAGGATGCGGTTCGCCGCATGCTTGACAAGGGCGGATCCAAGCCGACCGCCATGGAATACATGCTGCAGCAGGTGATCTTCGTGGTGCCGGCTTCGGAGCGCGCCGCCACGCTTGCCAAACGCAAGCGCGAGGCCGACGCCATGCGCGCCCGCTTCAACGGCTGCGCTACCACGCGCGAGTTCGCCAAAGGCCTGCTCGACGTCACCGTGCGCGATCTCGGCCGGGTGCTGGCGCCGCAATTGCCGTCCGACTGGGCCGAGCAGATCAAGGCGACCAAGGTCGGCGGCGCCACGCCGACGCGCGAGACGGACCGTGGCATCGAATTCATCGGCATCTGCTCCTCGCGCGAGGTTTCCGACGACAAGGCCGCGCAGATGGTGTTCCAGGCCGAGGGCAGCGGCGACAAGGACGCCGACGAACTCAGCAAGAAGTATGTCGCCGAGCTGCGCCAGAAGGCCAAGATCGTCGAACGCTAGAGCGTTTCCACCGTTTCACGGAAACGACGAACCGCTCTATCTCTTTGTTTCGGCGCAATTCCGGACGGAAAACCGCTCACACTTTTCCTGGAATTGCTCTAGAGACGGATGATTTCATGTCCAATCGACCTGAAATCTGAATCCGTCTCTAAATCAAAGAAACCGAGCATGATGTCGTCCGAAAACCGCTGCACACTTTTCGGCATCATGCTCCGAGCGACAAGCGTGCCACACCTCAGCAAGTCCAACGCATGAGCACGCACAAGACCGATGCGCCGCTGGCGCTGAGTGTCGGCGACCCCTCGGGCGTCGGGCCAGAGATCGCCATCGCCGCCTGGCAGGCGGGTGACAGCGCCGGCGTGCCGCCCTTCTACCTGCTCGCCGACCCCGCTTTGATCGAAGCCCGCGCTCGCCTTGTCGGCGCCAATGTGACGATTGCGGAGACGCTGCCGGGACAGGCAGCGCATCATTTTGCCCGCGCCCTGCCCGTTGTAACGCTCAATGCCCGGCACGTCGACAGCCCGGGAGAGCCGGATCCGGCCAATGCCGCCGGCACGATCGAAGCCATCGACAGTGCCGTCGCCGACTGTTTCGCCGGCCGCGCCGCCGCGGTGGTCACCTGCCCGATCGCCAAGAAGCCGCTCTACGATGCGGGATTCGGCTTTCCCGGCCACACCGAATATCTGGCGCATCTGGCTTCGCGCCACACCGGCAGGGATGTGACGCCGGTGATGCTGCTGGCCGGACCCGATCTGCGCACCGTTCCGGTAACCATCCACATCCCTCTGGCCGATGTGCCCAAGGTGCTGACGACGGAGCTGATCGTCGCCACCGCGCGCATCACCGCCGCCGATCTCAAGAGCCGCTTCGGCATCGCACGGCCAAGGCTGGCGATCGCCGGGCTCAACCCGCATGCGGGCGAAGGCGGCGCCATGGGCCTGGAGGACGCCGCAATCGTGGCGCCGGCCGTCGAGATGTTGAAGGCGCAAGGCATCGACGCGATCGGGCCGCTGCCGGCCGACACGATGTTTCATCCGCGCGCACGCGCGACTTATGACGCGGCGCTCTGCATGTATCACGACCAGGCCCTGATCCCGGCCAAGACGCTCGCCTTCGACGAGGCGGTCAACGTCACGCTGGGCCTGCCCTTCATCCGCACCTCGCCCGACCACGGCACCGCTTTCGATATCGCCGGGAGAGGCATCGCGCGCGCCGAGAGCCTGATCGCCGCGCTGAGGCTGGCGCGCCGGCTGGCCGACAGCGGCCGGCAGGCCGCCGCCGCATGAGGCTCGGTTGAGCGGGCGCACCACAATCGACGGATTGCCGCCGCTGCGCGACGTGATCGAGCAGCACGGCCTGCAGGCCAAGAAAGCGCTCGGGCAGAATTTTCTGCTCGACCTTAATCTCACAAGCAAGATCGCCCGCGCCGCCGGCGATCTCGGCGAGGCGACGGTGATCGAGGTCGGTCCGGGCCCTGGCGGACTGACGCGGGCGCTGCTCTTCAACGGCGCGCGGCGCGTGATCGCCATCGAGCGCGACGAGCGCTGCCTGGAAGCGCTGGCAGAGGTGTCCAGCCATTATCCCGGACGCCTCGAGATCATTCCCGGCGACGCGCTGAAGACGGATTTTGCCGCGCTTGCTGCCACGGCGAATGGCGGACCGGTGAAGATCGCCGCCAACCTGCCCTACAATATCGGCACCGAGCTTCTGATCCGCTGGCTGACGGTGGCCGACTGGCCGCCTTTCTATCAGTCGATGACGCTGATGTTCCAGCGCGAGGTGGCGGAGCGCATCACTGCGGGTCCAGGCAGCGACGCCTATGGCCGGCTCGGCGTGCTGGCCGGCTGGCGCACCGAGGCGCGGATTGCGTTCGACGTGCCACCGCAGGCGTTCACGCCGCCGCCGAAGGTCACCTCCTCCGTGGTGCATCTGGTGCCGCGGCCATCTCCCCTGCCCGTGGACGGCAGAAAGCTCGGCCGCGTCACCGAGGCCGCCTTCGGTCAGCGCCGCAAGATGCTCAGGCAAAGCGTCAAGAGCCTGGGTGGCGAGGCGCTCCTCACCCGCGCCGGCATCGATCCGACGCGGCGGGCTGAGACGCTGAGCGTGGAGGAATTTGTCAGGCTGACCAACGCCGTTTGATTGCCGGCGCCATCACTGGAACCCACGAACCGGCGCCATAGATAGGCAGGCGAAACAGCCTGGAGCCCGCCATGCCTGCCTATGTCATTTCCGATGTCACGATCCGCGACCGAGACGTGATCGAAACCTATCGAACCCGCGCCGCCGCTTCCATAGCCGTGCATGGCGGGCGCTATCTCGTTCGAGGCGGCGACGTGGAGACATTGGAAGGGAATTGGATGCCCGGACCGCTGATCGTCGTCGAATTTCCTGACATCGAGGCCGCGCGGCGCTGGTATCGCTCCGACGAATACGCAGCCGCACTTGAGGTTCGCGACACAGCGCTGAGCCGCAATCTCATTCTGGTCGATGGCGTCAGATTGTGAGGCAGTCGGGTCGCAAGTGAGGGTCGTCTGGTTGGCCTTTGCACTTCGCGAGGCGCTACAGGGCGCCGCCCTCATCCGGCCCTTCGGGCCACCTTCTCCCCGTAAACGGGGCGAAGGAAGGGTCACTGCGTCTTCTCGTCCAGCAATCCCGAAATGAAATCGAACAGGCCGGGCCGCCTGTCGCGCCGAAGCCGCTCCGCCGTGACGATCGCGCGGACCTCGGCGAAGGCGCGGTCGAGATCGTCGTTGACGATGACGAAGTCGTATTCCTTCCAATGCTCGATCTCGAGGCGGGCGTTCTTCAGCCTGGTCTCGATGACGGATTCCTGGTCCTCGGCACGGCGCTTCAGGCGCGCCTTCAATTCCTTCATCGACGGCGGCAGGATGAAGATCGAGACGATGTCGGCGCGCATCTTCTCCTTGAGCTGCTGAGCGCCCTGCCAGTCGATGTCGAACAGCATGTCGCGGCCTTCGGCCAGCGCGATTTCCGCCGGCTCGCGCGGCGTCGCATAGCAGTTGCCGTGCACTTCGGCCCATTCGAGCAGCGCGTCGGAATCGCGCAGCCGCTCGAACTCGCGCATGGTGCGGAAATGATAGTGGACGCCCTCGATCTCGGAGCCGCGGCGCGGCCTTGTGGTGACGGAGACCGAAAGCTCTAGACTTCCATCGCTTTCCAGAAGATTGCGCGCGATCGTCGACTTGCCGGCGCCCGACGGCGACGACAGCACCAGCATCAATCCGCGGCGGCGGATGCGGGATCCCAGATCCCTGGCAGCCGTCGGCTCCTTGGCAACCATTCCCGTCACTCCAGATTCTGGACCTGTTCGCGAAACTGGTCGACCACCGCCTTCAGCTCCAGACCGATCGCGGTGACCGCAGCGGCGTTCGATTTGGAGCATAAGGTATTCGATTCGCGGTTAAATTCCTGCGCCAGAAAATCGAGCTTGCGGCCAACGGCGCCACCGCTTCCAAGCAACGCCCGCGCCGAAGCGACATGCGTCTTCAGCCGGTCGATCTCCTCGCGGATGTCGGCCTTGGTGGCGAGGAAAGCGGCTTCCTGGTGCAGCCGGCCAGCGTCGAGATTGGCGGAGGCGTCCATCAGCAGACGCACCTGCTCGGCGATGCGCTCGCGGATCGCCGCGGGCTCGCGCGAGGGATCGGCCTCCGCCTTCAATGTCAGCGCCTCGATGGTGTCGATATGGCCGGAAAGCAGCGCGCCGAGTGCAGCGCCCTCACCGCGGCGCGCCTGCTCCAGGCCGGCAAGTGCAGTCTCGAGCGCCGACAGGATCGCGGCATCAAGGGTTGCCCGCTCCTCTTCGGTCTCGACGGCTTCGGGAATGTCGAGCACGCCGCGCAGCGAGAGCAGGCCGTCGGCGGTGGCGGGCTCGGTGCCGAACTGCTCTTGCAAGCGCTTGGCGAGCCCAGCCAGGTCCTTGAGGAAGGCCTCGTTGACCACCGGCTGGATTTGTTTGGCGGCGGCGCGGCCGACGGTCAACGTCGCCTGGAAATTGCCGCGCGCGAAGCGCTTCTGAACGGTCTGCCGGACCGCGGTCTCCAGCCGGTCGAAACCCTGCGGCAGCCTCAGCCTCACCTCGGCGCTCTTGCCGTTCACCGATTTCACCTCCCAGGCGATCGAGGTGCCTTCGCTTTCGGCGGCGGACCGCGCGAAACCGGTCATGCTCTGCAGGCTCATTGCCCTGTCGTCCCCCTGTCGCGGCCAAGGCATACAAAGCCCAGCGCCGCGCGCCCTAAAAATCGCCGGTCGATCGGCCGGCGCCTCCCTCAAAACATGAATATGGCCCCGCGTCAAAGGACGCGCGCGGCACGCTTACTGCGCGTCGTCGCCGCCGGCGTCGCCGTTCTCGCCGCTGCCCCCGGCGTCATTGCCGTCGGGAGCGGCTGGCGCCGTCGTCTGGCCGGAAGCTTTGGCGGCGTCATCCGCCTGCTTCTTCTGCAGCGCCCGGTAGCGAGCGACGTTCTGGTTGTGCTCTTCGAGCGTCGCGGCAAAGACGTGGCCGCCACTGCCGTCGGCGACGAAATAGAGGTCGTCGGTCTGCGACGGATTGGCGACCGCTTCGAGCGCCGCGCGGCCGGGATTGGCGATCGGCGTCGGCGGCAGCCCCTTGATCATGTAGGTGTTGTAAGGCGTCTGCTTGTCGAGATCAGACTGATAGATCGGCCGGTCGGCGGGCTTTCCCTTGCCGCCGAACAGGCCGTAGATGATGGTCGGATCGGACTGCAGCCGCATGCCCTTGGCCAGGCGGTTGATGAAGACGGCGGCGACGCGCGAGCGCTCGTCGCTCCTGCCCGTTTCCTTCTCGACGATCGAGGCAAGCGTGACGAAGTCGTCGATGTTGGCGATCGGCAGGTCGGGCGCGCGATGCGACCAGACGTCCTCGACCAGCTTCTTCTGGTCGGCGACCAGCTTGTCGACCATCTGCTGCCTGGTGGCGCCCCGGGTGAAGCGCAAGGTGTCGGTGGCAATGCTGCCCTCGGGCGGCAAGCTCGCCGGCATGTCGCCGGTGAGCGCCTCCTGTTCGGCGACGCGCTGCAGCGCCTGCTCGACCGTCAGCCCTTCGGGAATGGTCAGCGAGTACATCACCGACTTGCCGCTCTTGAAGAGCTCCATGATGTCGCGCATCGAAGCGCGCGGCTTGATGGCGTATTCGCCGGCCTTCAGCGCCGATTCATTGCCGGTGGCTCGCACGCCGAGCCGGAAGATGCGGGCATCGCTGATCAGGCTGCGGCGTTCGAGCTGGTCAGCGATATCCTGCACGCCGGTGTTCGGCTTGATCAGGAAGGTGTCGCCATTGGCCGACGGGCCTGGCTCGACGAAGGCCTGCATGCCGAAATAGAGCGCGGCACCCGAGGCGAGCACGAGCAGGATCACCACGGAGAGGAAGAAATTCAGGAACACGACGACCTGGCTGCGCGAGGCGCGCGAGCGCTTCGACGGCGGCGGTGTGCCGGCTTCCGGTCGCAACGCTTCGGCCGCCGTCTTCGGCATGATCGGGCCCTTCGTGCCTTGCCGCCCGAAATCCCCGCCTTCGCCCGGATTGGTGTTCCCCGGATTTGTGCTCATGGGCGCGCCCTACCGTCTGATCTTGCAACGAATCCCCCGGCCACAAGCTAGGGGAGAATTTGGCAAAAATGACGGCAGGTGGCGGGACTGCCGGCTGGTTGTCTGTCTCCGAGCAATCCCGGTCGGAAGCGACAATGCGCGCTTCCGTGGGATCTTTCAGCCATCGTAACGCTGGAACACGAGCGAGGCGTTGGTGCCGCCGAAGCCGAAGGAATTCGACAGCGCGACATCGATCTGGCGCTGGCGTGGCTTGTTCGGCACGAGATCGATCGCCGTCTCGCGTTCCGGATTGTCGAGGTTGATCGTCGCCGGCGCGATGTTGTCGCGTATGGCGAGGATCGAGAAGATCGCTTCCGCCGCACCCGCAGCGCCCAGCAGATGGCCGATCGACGACTTGGTCGACGACATCGAAATCTTCGAGGCGGCATTGCCGACCAGCCGCTCGACCGCGCCGAGCTCGATCGTGTCGGCCATGGTCGATGTGCCATGCGCGTTGATGTAGTCGATGTCGGCCGGCGAAAGCTTCGCCCGGTTCAGCGCCGCCGTCATGCAGCGGAAGGCGCCGTCGCCGTCTTCGGCCGGCGCGGTGATGTGATGGGCGTCGCCCGTCAGGCCGTAGCCGGTGACCTCGGCATAGATCTTGGCGCCGCGCGCCTTGGCGTGCTCCAGCTCTTCCAGGACGACGACGCCGGCGCCCTCGCCCATGACGAAGCCGTCGCGGTCGCGGTCGTAGGGCCGCGAAGCCGTCTCCGGCGAGTCGTTGCGCTCGGTGGACAAAGCGCGGCAGGCGGCGAAGCCAGCGATCGACAGCCGGGTGATCGGCGCCTCGGCGCCGCCGGCAACCATGACATCGGCATCGCCCCACATGATCAGCCGGGCCGCGTCGCCGATGGCGTGCGCGCCGGTCGAGCATGCGGTGACCACCGCATGGTTCGGGCCTTTCAGGCCGTGGCGGATCGAAACCTGGCCGGAGACCAGGTTGATGATCTGCCCGGGAATGAAGAACGGGCTGATGCGGCGCGGGCCGCGCTCCTTGAGGATCATCGCGTTTTCGGCGATGCCGTCGATGCCGCCGATGCCGGAGCCGATCAGCACGCCGGTGGCGCATTGATCCTCATGCGTCTGCGGCTTCCAGCCGGAATCGGCCAGCGCCTCGTCGGCGGCGGCGATGCCGTAAAGGATGAACTCGCCGATCTTGCGCAGTTCCTTCGGCTCGAGCACGGCCTCCGGATTGAAGGTGCCGTTCGAGCCGTCGCCGCGCGGGATGACGTGGGCGATCTTGCAGGCAAGATCGTCCACCTCGAAGCCGGTGACGCGCCGGCAGGCGCTGCGGCCGGAGAGCAGTTCCCGCCAGCTGTGCTCAACGCCCATGCCGAACGGCGAAAGCAGGCCAAGGCCCGTGACGACGACACGCCTCATCGCAGGTCCTCCCCGGTCATGCCTGCGAAAAAACTCAGGCCGAGGCCTTGTCGATATACTTCACGGCATCGCCGACCGTCAGGATGGTTTCGGCGGCATCGTCCGGGATCTCGACGCCGAACTCTTCTTCGAACGCCATGACGAGTTCGACCGTGTCGAGGCTGTCCGCGCCCAGGTCGTCGATGAAGCTCGCCTGCTCCGTCACCTTGTCGGCATCGACGCCGAGATGCTCGATGACGATCTTCTTGACGCGCTCTGCGGTGTCACTCATTTGGGGCAATCCTCGTCTTAAGTTGTCTATCTTCGTTAGCGGGCGGAATGCCGCTAATCAAGCTGAAAGATGGTCTTGCGGACAACGCAACGCCACAGGACCGGTTTTTGCCCGAACCGCCGGGTTGCGGGCCGCATTACACGAAAAATCACGGGCGTCCAAGCCGAAATGGCTGTTTTCACAGGCGCTCGGCTCCCCAGATCGCCCTTAGATCATCGCCATGCCGCCATTCACGTGAATGGTCTGGCCGGTGACGTAAGCCGCCTCGTTGGAGGCGAGGTAGGCGACCGCGGACGCAACCTCGGCGCTGGTGCCCATGCGCTTGGTCGGGATCGCGGCCATGATGGCCTCTTTCTGCTTGTCGTTGAGCTTGTCGGTCATGGCCGATTCGATGAAGCCGGGGGCGACGCAATTGACGGTGATGTTGCGGGTGGCGATCTCTTGCGCCAGCGACTTGGAAAAGCCGATCATGCCGGCCTTGGACGCGCAGTAATTGGTCTGGCCGGGATTGCCGGTGACGCCGACCACCGAGGTGATGTTGATGATGCGGCCATGGCGGCGGCGCATCATCGGATGGGTCAGCTCGCGGGTCAGCCGGAACACGGCGGTGAGGTTCACCTCGATCACGGAATCCCAGTCGGCGTCCGACATGCGCACGAACAGGCCGTCCTTGGTGATGCCGGCATTGTTGACCAGGATATCGACGCCTTCCAGATCGGCTTCCGCCTTCTGTCCGAGCGCCTTGACGGCGTCGCGGTTGGTCAGATCCGCCGGGAAGAGCTTCACCCGATCGCCGAGTTCACCTGCGAGCGCCTCGAGCTTCTCGACGCGGGTGCCGTGCAGGCCGACGATCGCGCCCTGGCTGTGCAGCACCCTGGCGATCGCTTCGCCGATGCCTCCCGATGCGCCGGTGACGAGCGCCTTGCGGCCGGTCAGTTCGAACATTTTTGCAACCTCATTTTTCCGAATGCGACGCAGGCGATCCCGGCTCCGTATACGCCAAATCATCCAAGCCACGCCAGAAGTCTTCGGCATTTAGGACATCTTCGTCGCCGCGCCGAATCCGCTCCACAACGGCAGTTGCAATGCGATACTCCTCGATCAGGCGCTCAGCTTTGCTTCGGCCAATTTTCGATACGGGCATGCAACACCTGTAGGCAGGAACTTTTCTTAGCCTAGCACGGTCAGTGCCGCCTCGACCTCCGCCGCCGTGCCGACCGTGCCGGTGGCGATGTCGCGGTTGATGCGGCGCGCCAGGCCCGACAGCACCTTGCCGGCGCCGACCTCGTAGAGGCTCGCAACGCCATTGGCGCCGAACCATTCCACCGTCTCGCGCCAGCGCACGCGGCCGGTCACCTGCGCGACCAGGCGGCGGACGATCTCGTCCGGGTCGCTGGTCGGTGTCACGGTGACGTTGGAGACGACCGGGACCACCGGCGCCTGCTTCGCCACGCCGGCCAGCGCTTCGCGCATGATGTCGGCCGCCGGCGCCATCAGCGCCGAGTGGAACGGGGCGGACACCTGCAGCATCAGCGCCCGCTTGGCGCCCTTTTCGGTGCAGAGCTTCGCCGCCAGCTCGACCGCCGCCTTGGCGCCGGAAATCACCAGCTGGCCGCCGCCATTGTCGTTGGCGACCTGGCAGACCGAGCCTTTGGCAGCCTCAGCGCAAGCGGCTTCGACATCGGCCTGTTCCAGCCCGATGATCGCGGCCATGGCGCCCTCGCCGGCAGGGACTGCCGCCTGCATGGCGTTGCCGCGGGTGCGCAGCAGCTTCGCCGCATCGCCGATCGAAACGAAGCCGGCGGCGGCAAGTGCCGAGTATTCGCCCAGCGAATGGCCGGCTACATAAGCCACCTTCTCCTTCAGCGAGAAGCCGCGCGCTTCGAGCGCCCGCATCGCCGCCAGCGAAACCGCCATCAGCGCCGGCTGGGCGTTGGCGGTCAGCGTCAGCGTCTCCTCAGGGCCTTCCCAGATCAGCTTCGACAGGTTTTCGCCGAGCGCGGCATCCACTTCCTCGAAGACGCGGCGCGCCTCGGGGAATTGGTCGGCGAGGTCCTTGCCCATGCCGACGGCCTGGCTGCCCTGGCCCGGAAAGGTGAATGCGACGGCCATTTGAGGTCTCTCCAAAGGCTGGTTTTCCCTGCCTCTGGCGCAAGGCGGACGGCCAAGTCAAGCCCGTGGACGTCTCTTCGGCCCGCATTTCAGCCGGAAAACCGCGCTGACTCCCTGTTCCAAAAGGCTTTTTGACGATCACACCTGATGAAAACCGCTCACGTTTAGTTTGCTGGCTCTTCTTATTTCCGCCACAGGCGCTAGCTTTGCGTGACACTTCGATGACAGAACCATGACGCGTGTGGAAGGCGTGTTGCGTGGGCCGGGGGAAGTAGAGTGGCAAGGATCAGGAAAGGCGCGGCCAAGCCCGTGCCTCAATTTTTGGAAGACGATCCGTCCACCGGCTATCTGCCGGGGCGACCCTGGCCGACTGTACGCTACGGCCTGGCGACGCTTCTTGCCGCGGCCCTGCTTGTATTCGCGATAGAATGGATCGTGCGCGGCGATTTCTTCGGAACGGTCGATTTCTTCCTGCAGCCGTTCAAGCCGGGCTGGACCACCATCATCGTTTTCGCGCTGGTGCTGGTTGGGCTCGACGCCATACTCGGCCGCAGCCACCAGAGCCTGATGATCGTGGCGCCGCTGACGCTGGCGCTGGCCTTTGTCGGCCACCAGAAGTCGCATTATCTCGGCGATCCGCTCTATCCGACGGATTTCCTGTTTGCCCGCCAGATCATGGCGCTGATGCCGCTGCTGGTGCGCGAGCGCCCATGGACCGCCGTCATGCTCGCCGCCGGCATCGTCGGCGGGCTGGCGCTGCTCGTCTATGGCTGGCGGAGCTGGCGCCGGCGCGTGCCGATCCTCAGCCGCAAGGGCCGCCTGGCGCGGCTGGCGCTGGCCGTGCCGCTGCTCGCCTTCTTCGTCTCGATCATGGACTACGCCACCTTCTCGTGGACGCGCGACCGGCTGCAGATCATCCCGATCATGTGGGATCAGAAGGAAAACTACGCCTCCAACGGCTTTGCGCTGGCCTTCGCGATGAACGTGCCGATGGCGCATGTCTCGGCGCCGCCCGGCTACTCCGACAAGACGATGGCCGCGATCCAGCGCCCCGACGTCGCCGCTTCGGTGCCGGACGAAAAGCCCGACATCATCGTGGTGATGAGCGAATCCTTCTGGGATCCGATCAAGCTCCCCGGCGTGACCATCAAGCCAGACCCGATCCCGACGGTCAGGGCGTTGCGCTCCGGCTCGATGTTCTCGCCCGAGTTCGGCGGCATGACCGCCAATATCGAGTTCGAGGCGCTGACCGGCTTTTCCAACGCCTTCCTGCCGGCAGGCTCAATCCCCTACCAGCAATATGTGCGCACCCCTACGCCTTCGCTGGCGACCTTCCTGAAGAGCGAGGGCTACCGGGCGCGCGCCATCCATCCGGGCACCAACTGGTTCTGGAACCGCGGCGCCGTCTATGCCGATTTCGGCTTCACCGACTTCCGTTCGGAAGAGACGTTGCCGCCGATGGAAAAGCGCGGGCCGCTTGCCTCGGACGCGGCGATGACCGACGAGATCATCCGCGAGGCCGACACCAGCGACGATCCGGTGTTCCTGTTCGCCGTCAGCCTGCAGAACCACGGACCTTACGAGCCCTATCGCTATTACAATCCGACGCATTCGGTCGACGCGCCGATCAGTTCCTGGGCGCGGGAATCGCTGCTTTCCTACGCCGAGGGTTCGGCCGATGCCGATCGCGGCCTGCAGCGGCTGATCGACTGGGCGAAGAAGCGTGAGCGCCCGACCATCATCGCCTTCTTCGGCGACCATCTGCCGCCGCTGGGACCCGTCTATGTCGAGACCGGCTTCCTCAAGGACAACGTCGCGCCGCGCAAGGAACCGACGGCGGACGCCGCGCTCGAGCATCACGACACGCCTCTGGTCATCTGGTCGAACCGGTCCGGCCCGGTGGAAAATCTGGGCGCGGTGAGCCCGGCTTTCCTGCCCTACCATATCCTGACCACGGCCGGCATCACGCACCCCTATTACACCGGCTTCCTCGGCGCGCTGCGCGAACATTATCGCGTGGTCGACCGCAACCTGCTCCTGTCGCCCGAGGGCGAAGCGACGCCGGATTGGGCGAGGCAAAAGCAGATCGATCCGAAGATCAACGATTTCCGGCTCATCCAGTACGACATGATGTTCGGCAAGCGCCACTCGGCGCCCGACTTCTTCCCCGAGACGGTGGACAAGCTCGTCGCGCATACGAGTTGAGGTGACGGCAATCTAAGCCCCCGGGACAGTTGGGCTGATCAGCCGGCGGGGCCACCACCCCGGCTGCGAGGATTGGACCGATGCACTGGCGCGCAATTTTGTCCCAAACTCATGGCAGAACGGGGCCAAGGAAGATCACAGCCGAGATCTTCGCCTTCCTCATCTTCGACAGAGACGCCAGTTACTTCATGTCTTTTAGCCGGCGCAACGCCTCCGGGAATCGGCGTGAGAGCGGCGCTTCGTAGCCGCCAGGGAGATCCACGTGCATGTCACCTGAGCCGGCTGGACGAAGACCTGTTACGCGAGCACCATTGACCAGCCAGGATCGATGTGTCCGTTCGAAGCCGGAGGGGACCAGTCGCTCCGCATAGGAGGAAAGCGTCCCGCGAACGAGCGGTCGCCGTCCGTCATCCAGCAGCACTTCGACGTAGTTGCCGGCGGCGCGCAGGGCCAATACCGCGCGCAAAGGGACGCGTATCGTACGGACCCCGGCGGCGATGTCGAAAGTGGGTTCGCTCCCGGACTGCGGGGCGACATCGCGCTTGGCCTTCTCCGAGTAGGAACGGTAGGCGACCAAGAGGGCCGCAATGATCAGGTAAGTCAGTGCATCCTTGCGATATTCATAGAGCCAGTCGCCGAGCTCAAATTGATAGTAGGAACCCATGACGCCGTAGATGACCTTCCTCAAGGCCACCATGCCCAGCACATGTTGCGCCGAGAAGAAGAGACTGGCCAAGACGTGAACCAATAGCACGCGCCCCCAATGTGCCCGACCGGGACTTGCGAGCCGGAGCGCGGACGCAATGATCCACACTGCTCCCAAAGCCGACAGGCCGCTCGACGCCTCGGCCACGCACGGGATCCACAGCGCGACGCCCGGGCCGTGTCGGAGCGAATTGTGCACGAGGGTGAACACGTTGGATAGATCGACCAGCGCCAAGCCGGCCGCAATCATCCCGAACGAGGCAGCGTCCAGCCCAGATGAAGCGCTTTTCGTCACGTTGAGAAGGCCATTCATCCCAGCACTCGTTCTTTCATCCCTGTTCTCGCGCCGGCCGTCCCCCAATGCTTGTTCGCGCGAACAGTTCAATCATAGTCGGGCTCCCCTCTCAGGAAAATACCAGCGGCAAGACCAGACGGTTTGGCCAATACCAGCGGCAAGGTGAGAGACAGATGCAGAAGGGATATATCCGCCGAATTGGGCTGGGCACTATGGCCTTGCTTGCCACGGCCGTCGCCGCGCACGCCTTGCGATACTACGCCACGTTGGACAACGTGTGGTTCGGCGTCGATCCGAATATCAAGGCAGTCATACTGCAAGTGCCTCTGCAAGCCTTGACGCACATGTTCGTAGCCCCTGTTGCTTTGGCCCTGGGACCGCTGCAATTCTTTCCGGGATTACGAGCGCGCCATCCGACACTGCATCGTTGGTCCGGCCGAGTTTACGTCCTGGCGTGCGTCGTGAGTGGTGCAGGAGCACTGGCTACGTCGCCATTTGCTTCGGGTGGCTGGGTAGCTGGTCTCGGCTTCGGGATTCTCGCGGTGCTATGGATCGGCACCACTATGGCCGCTTGGATTTCCGCCGTGCGGGGAAAGCTTGAGTGGCATCGGCTACTTATGCGATTCAGCTATGCGTTGACCTTCGCAGCCGTAATCCTTCGCCTGCAGATTCTGATCGGTTTTGCATTGGGGTACGGCAGCTATTCCGGCATGTCGCCGATTCTTGCGTTTACTTCATGGATACCCAATGTCCTGATCGTTGCCCTGTATTCGGCGTTAGAAGCTCGGTGGCGGTCCCGTGGGTTCAATGAAAGCCGCCCGGCCCGCGCCAGACATGTCGAACGCCTGTCGCAGTAGCGGACTACTTGCGCCGCTCGGCGCCCGACTTCTTCCCGAGACGGTGGACAAGCTCGTCGCGCATACGAGTTGAGGCGGCGGCCGTTCGAGCCGGCGCCTAGAGCGTTTCACCGTTTCACGGAAACGGCGAACCGCTCTATCTCTCTGTTTTTACGCAATTCCGGACGGAAAACCGCTTCACACTTTTCCTGAAATTGCTCTAGCCGTGCGGGTTTGCGGCGCGTGGGTCCGGTATGGGCACCGCGGCGATCAGTTCGCGCGTATAGGCCTCGCGGGGTGACGACAGCACCGCGCGGCGCGGGCCGGCTTCGACGATGCGGCCGCCCCGCATGACGGCGACGTCATGGCTCATGCGCTCGACCACCGCCATGTCGTGCGAGATGAACAGATAGGCCAAGCCCAGCGTCTCCTGCAGCTCCAGCATCAGGTCGAGAACGCGCGCCCTGACCGACACGTCGAGCGCGGCGACGCTTTCGTCGGCGACGATGAGCTTGGGTTCGAGCGCCAGCGCCCGGGCGATGCAGATGCGCTGGCGCTGGCCGCCGGAGAACTCATGCGGATAGCGCGAGGCATGATCGGCGGCGAGCCCGACGCGCGCAAGAAGCGAGGCCACACGCTCACGCCGCTCGCCTTTGCTGCCGATGCCGTGGATGACGAGCGGCTCGGCGATGGCGGCACCCACCGTCATGCGCGGGTCGAGCGAGGCATAAGGGTCCTGGAAGATCATCTGCGCGGCGCGGCGCACCGGCCGCATCGCACCGGCGGAGAGACCCTGGATGGAGGTGCCGCCGATGGTCACCGAGCCGGTGAAAGGAACCAAACCGAGCACCGCCTTGCCGGTGGTGGACTTGCCCGAGCCGCTTTCGCCGACGAGGCCGAGCGTCCGGCCCGGCCTGATGTCGAAGGATACGTCCTGCACCGCCGGCGCCTCCAAGGCGCGACGGCGGAACAGGTTGGAGGAAGCGCCATAGTCGACGACGAGGTTCTTGACCGAAAGCACCGGCGCGGCGCCGTTTGGCGCCGGCGGCCGGGCGGTGGCCGTGACCCGGGGCGGCGCGTCGGTTCCCGCGAAGGCGCCGAGGCGCGGCACGGCGGCGAGCAGTTCACGCGTGTAGTCGGCCTGCGGCCGCTCGAAAATATCGAGCACGGAGCCCGCCTCGACGATGCGCCCATCGCGCATGACGGCCACCCGGTCGGCCATCTCCGCGACGACGCCCATATCATGCGTTATGAGGATGATGGCGGTGCCGAATTCGCGCTTCAATTCGCGCATCAGTTTCAGGATCTGCGCCTGCACGGTGACGTCGAGCGCCGTCGTCGGCTCGTCGGCCAGAAGCACCTTCGGCCGGCATGACAGGGCCATGGCGATCATGACGCGCTGGCGCATGCCGCCGGAGAGCTCGTGCGGGTACTGCTTCATGCGGCGCGCCGGGTCGCTGATATGCACGACGTCCAGCATGTCGCGGGCACGCTTTTCGACGCTTGAACCCTCCGCGCCCTGGTGGATGCGGATCGCCTCGGTCAACTGCGTAGCGATCGAATGTACAGGGTTGAGCGACGTCATCGGCTCCTGGAAGATCATGGCGATCTCCCCGCCCCTCACGTCGCGCATGGCGCGTTCGGGCAGGCGCGGAAGCGATTGGCGTTCGAGCCTGATGTCGCCGCCGGCGATGCGCAACGAGGCGCGCGGCAACAGGCGCATGATCGAAAGCGCCGTCACCGACTTGCCCGAGCCGGACTCGCCGGCAAGGCAGAGCGTCTCGCCCGGCGCCAGCACAAAGCTGATGCCGTCGATGACGCGCCTGGCGCCCTCAGGCGTCAGCGCGTCCACCGACAGATTGTCGACGGTCAGGACGGCATCCTGTCGTCGGGAATCGCCAGACCTCAAATCGTCTGCCATCAGTTGAAGACGATCCTTGGGAAATAGAACGACACGACCCAGTTCGGCATGTCGACGATCTCGCTGATGCGCAAGTCGCCGCAGACCGAGCAAAGCATGTAGGCATCGACCGGCTTCAAGCCATGGTCGGCGGCAAGCAGGTCGACCATGCGCATGACGCTTTCGCGCGCCGCGATCATCAGATCCGGTCCCACGCCGGTGGTCGCTTCATAGCCGGCCCCGTCGAGATGTCGGGTCACCGGCCCCGGCGTGGTGAAGCGCGGGCTTTCCAGCCGCGCGTCCTTGACCAGCTCGATCGTCGCCTCGACGTCCATGCGGCTCTCGATGGCCGTGCCGCAGACCTCGCCGTCGCCCTGGGCGGCGTGGGTGTCGCCGATCGAAAACAGCGCGCCCTCGACCTCGACCGGCAGATACAGCGTCGTGCCGGCGGCAAGGTCGCGGATGTCGAGATTGCCACCGACGCGGCGCGGCGGCACGATAGAATGCAGGCCGGGTTCGGCCGGTGCCACGCCGATCGTGCCGGCGAAGGGTTTCAGCGGCACGCGCCCGCCCGGGCCATAGAGCGCCGGCGCCATCGAGGCGGCGTCATATTTCCAGATATGCAGGGCCGGCTCCTTGAACTGGTCAGCGAGCAGGCCGAAGCCCGGAATGTTGGCGGTCCAGCCGAGACCCGACGGCTCGAAATGGCGCAACGTGATCTTCAGCGCATCGCCTGGCCTGGCGCCCTCGACATAGACCGGTCCGGTCACCGGGTTGACCTTGCCGAAATCCATGGTCGAGACATCGGCCACCGTGGAGTTCGCATCGAATTGGCCGCCCGAGGAATCGAGGCATTCGAAATGGATCGTCGAACCCGGCCTGGCCGTCAGCGCCGGCTCGAAATCGCGGTTCCAGCCGAAATGGTGGCTGGCGCGATGGATGGTGTAGTCGCACTTCACGCACATGGTTGCTTCTCGTTTATCCTTGGCAAGCCGCCCTCCCGTTTGGCGGCATCATTGAAAGGCGGCCGGCGGCGGACTGAACGCCCGCCACCGGGAAATGAGACGGCCTATTTGTTCACATAGATCGCTTCGTAATCGATGACGCGGGTGGGATCGATGTAGATCTCGTCCGGGCCGCCCATGCGCTTGGACTTGGCCACCACGCGGCGCTCGTTGAAGACCGGAATCCAGGGCGCGTCATTGGTCTGGATGTCGGTGAAGATCTGCGCCCAGGCCTTGTTGCGCTCCTCGGCCTTGGCCGGCACCGGCATGGCGTCGGCGGCCTGGCCGCGGGCATCGATGTCCTTGTTGCAGTACCACGACCAGTTCCAGCCGCCGGCCACCGCGCTGCCGCAGCCGAGGATCGGCCCATAGAAGTCGGATGGGTCCGGGAAGTCGGCGATCCAGCCGAGCCCGCCGGACCAGACCATCGGCGCCTGCCCCTGCGTGCCGCCGGCGGCGATGACGTTCGGATTGGCCACCGCCTTGATCTCGGCCTTGACGCCGATCGCGGCCAGATCCTGCTGGATCGCCTGGGTGATGCGCGGCTGCGGGTCGGTGTTGGAGGTGTAGATTTGAGTGGCGAAGCCATCCTTCAACCCGGCTTCGGCGAGCCGCGCCTTGGCCTTTTCCGGGTCGTAGGCATAGCCCTTGTAGTTCTGGTCGTAGCCCGGCATCAACGGCGGCAGGACCTGGCTCGCGGGCGTGGCGCGGCCGTTGATGATGCGCACGATGCGGTCCTTGTTGATGGCCATGTTGACCGCCTGCCGCACCTTGGCGTTGTCGAAAGGTTTTACCTGCGTGTTCAAGGTGACATAGCTCGTTTCAAGCTGCTGGCGGTCGACGATCATGCCCTCGAACTCCGGCGACTTCTTCATCTCCAGGAATTTCGCCGGCGGGATGCCGTCGCCGGCGATGTCGACCTCGCCCTTCTGCAGGCGCAAGAGCGCCACCAGCGGCTCCTGGCCAACCTCGATCGTGAAAGAGTCGACATGCGGCCGCTCCTTGATGAAATAGTCGGGGTTCTTCACGAAGACGAGGCGCTGGCCGATCGTCCACTCCTTCAGCGTGAAGGCGCCGGAGCCGACCGGGTGCTTGCCGAAGTCGCCATTGGCGGCTTCCACAGCCTCCTTCGGCACGACGGACGCGAAGTTGAGCGCCAGCACGTTGAGGAAGGTGGCGTCGGGCTGCGACAGGGTGAACCTCACCGTGTGATCGTCGATCGCCGTGATGCCCTCCATCGTGTCGGCGGTGCCGGCCGTCATCTTGTCGGCGCCGGTGATCGAGTGGAAGAAGCCGGCGCCCGGACCTTGCGTCTTCGGATTGACCGCGCGCTCGATGGACCACTTGACGTCCGCCGCCGTCACCGCGCGGCCGTTGGTGAACTTGACCCCGGGATGCAGCTTGAACGTGTAGACCTTGCCGTCGTCGGAGACGTCGTAGCTGTCGGCAAGCGAGGGCCCCAGTTCCGTCGTGCCCGGCTTGTAGTCGACCAGGCGCGAGAACAGGGCGTTGATCATCGACCAGTTCTGCCAGTCATAGCCGATGGCAGGGTCGAGCGTGGCGATGTCGTCCTTGTAGGTGACGATGATGTCGCCGCCATTGGTCGGCGTGTCGGCGAAGGCGGCGGGCACCAGGGCCGAACTGGCGAGCAAGGCCGCGAGGCCTATTCTTCTGACGAATTTATACATGAGTTCACTCCTCTGTTGGTCTTGTTGGTTATTGGCTGCGGATGCGGGGATCGACGAACGGGGCGACAAAATCGGCGAGCAGATTGCCGAGCACGATGGCCAGCGCCGAGACCAGGGTGACGCCCATGATGATGGGCACGTCGACCTGCTGGATGGCCTGCCAGGCAAGCTGGCCGATGCCGGGCCAGCCATAGACTGCCTCGACCACCACCACGCCGCTCATGAACTGGCCGATGTCGATGCCGACCATGGCGATGATCGGCAGAAGCGCGTTGGGCAGCGCGTGGCCGAGCACGACGCGGCCGCCGCTGAGGCCCTTGGCGTGAGCCGTGCGCACATAGTCCTGACGCAGCACCTCTATCATGGCGGAACGCACCATGCGCGCGTACCACCCGGCGCCGAGCACGCCGAGGGTGACCGCCGGCAGCACGACATGCCTTGCCGTGCCGAAGCCGGACATTGGGAACCAGCCGAGCGTGGCGGCAAAGACATAAAGAAGCAGCAGCGCTACGACGAATTGCGGCGACGAGACACCGACGAAGGAGAGCATCATGATGGCGCGGTCGACGAAGCCGCCGCGCCGGACCGCCGCGATGATGCCGAAGGTCAGGCCGAGCGCCACCTCGACGACGATGCCGGCGGCCATCAGCACGAGCGTCGCCGGCAGCCGCGCCAGGATCAGCGGCAGCACTTCGGTCTTCTGCGTGTAGGAGCGGCCGAGATCGCCATGCAGCAGGTTGCCGACATAGTGCAGGAACTGCATGACCAAAGGCTGGTCGAGGCCTAGCTCATGCCGGATGGCGGCTACCATCTGCGGCGTCGCGGAGCGGCCGGCGATCAGCACGGCGGGATCCGCCGGCAGGCAATAGAGCAGCAGGAAGGTGATGGCGGCGACGCCGAGCAGGATCAGGGCGGCCTGGACGAGGCGGCGGGCGAGGAAGGCGGCCATCGTCACAGCCTCCCGCGCTGCGTCGGATCGAGGATGTCGCGCAGCGCGTCGCCGATCAGGTTGAAGGACAGCGCCGTGGCGAGGATGATCGCGCCGGGGATGAACACCAGCCAGGGCGCGTCCTGGAAGTAGCTCTGGCTCTCGAAGATGATGTTGCCCCAGGAGGGCTGCGGCGGCTGCACGCCGATGCCGAGGAAGGACAATGTCGCCTCGAGCAGCACCGTGGTGGCGATGCCGAGCGTGCCCCAGACGATCGCCGTCGGCATCAGATGCGGCAGGATGTGGAAGACGATGATGCGGCCGTTGCCGGCGCCCAGCGAACGCTCGGCGAGGATGAAGTCACGCTCCACCAGGCCGCGCGTTTCGGTATAGACGATGCGGGCGACCTGCACCCAGTTCACCAGGGCGATCACCATGGCGACGATCCACAGGCTGGGCTTCAACAGCGCCGCCAGTGCGATCGCCAGAAGCAGTGCCGGAAAGGCCATCATCAGGTCGGTGAAGCGCATCAGGAGATTGCCGGCGGTGCCGCGCAGATAGCCGGCGAGCAGCCCGACCAGAAGCCCGATCGCGACGGCGACGCCGTTGGCGACGAGACCGATGATCAGCGAGGTGCGGGCGCCGAACAGCACGCGGGCGAAGAGGTCGCGGCCGAGCGTGTCGGTGCCGAAGAAATGGCCGCCGCCGGGCGGCAGCGGCGCGCCTTCGAGCGACAGGCCGTCGGCCAGCTGGTCGTCCGGCGAGAAGTGCGCGATCCATGGCGCGAAGATCGCCGCCAGCAAAACGATCGCGACCACGATCAGCCCGAACAGGGCGGAAGGCCGTCTTACAAGTTCGCGCAGAACTCGCATGGCAGCCTACATCGCTCGCGGCACGGGCTCGTGCCCGGCGACGATTGCTACGGCGACGTGCTCGACGGTGAGCCGGCGCTGCATGGCGAGGCGACAGAGCGTGCGATAGGCAGCGGTCTCATCGCCGCCCTGCGCGGCCATGATCGAGCGCATCGCGTCGTAGACGATCGGCCGCAGCCGCAGACGCTCCTCCAGGCCGGCAATGCGCGCCCTGACCGCGGTGCGCTCGTGATGGGCGTGCGTGGCGAGCACCAGCGCCGGATAGACCGAGGAAGCGGCGACCGGCTTGGCGATGAGCGCGCCGGCGCCCTTTTCGAGCGCCCAGGCGATGCGGCCCGGCGCTTCGGAGCCGAGCAGCGCGACCACCGGGACGGGCGCCTCATCGCCGGCCCATGGCAAGAGATCGTCCCACCCCTGGTCGGCGTCGACCAGGACGATGTCCGCCGCCGTTTCGGTGAGATCGAGCGGTTTCCACTGCACCAGGACAGTCACGCCGAGACGTTCGAGCTGACGCGTCAGGCGCTCGATGTTGTCGTCGGCGCGATGCAGGATCGCGGCGCGCCAGGAAACGAAATTCGGTGTCCGCGTCATTGCACGACCCTCAGATGCGGAGCGTGCTCATTGGCCAGCGTGCCGACAAGGTAAGGGTCGGCTACGATCGCGCCACGCGAGGCGATGACGTCGAAGCCGGACTGCTCGTTGATGCGGCCGAGATTGAAGGGCAAGGCCGCATGGTTGGTCCGCGGGTCGATGGCCAGCATTCCGAGCACGGTCTGCCGCGGCCTGGCATGCAGGAAGCCGCGCACGCTGGCCGGATCGTCGCGATCGGCCTCGGTGACCGCCTCGGCGCAGAGTTTTACGGCGGCATAGGCGCCGGCAAAGAAGCTGGAGACGCGGCGCCCGGCGCCGAAACGGGCAGCGACGCGCTGCTTGAAGATCCGGTTTTCGCGCGATTCCAGGCTCTCGAAGTAAGAGGCCGTCGAGAGTTGACCGACGGCTATGCCCGGGTCGATCTCGCCCAGCTCGCACTCCGTCAGATCGCAGCTCAGCACCGGGCAGCGTTCCGGCGCGAAGGCGGGATCGCGGTCGGCCAGCCGGCGCACGGCGGCCAGGAAGGCATAGCTCGACGGGCCGATCATGTTGTTGAGGATGAAATCGGGCCGGTGGCGTTCCAGATCGGCGATCAGCAGGCCGACATCGGTCTCCTCGATCGGCAGGTAGCGCTCGCCGAGCACCTCGCCGCCGGCGCGGGTGAGAAGCTCGCGCGCCAGCCGGTTCATCTCCCAGCCCCAGACGTAGTTGGCGCCGGCGAGATAGACGCGCTTGCCGTGGCGAGGCAGCATGTAGTCGAACAGCGGTATGAGATGCTGGTTGGGACAGGCGCCGGTGTAGATGACGTTCTCGTTGGCCTCGAAGCCCTCGTAGGGGCAGATGTACCAGAGCAGCCCGTCATATTTCTCGACCAACGGGATGACGTCCTTGCGCGACAAGGAGGTGATGGTGCCGATCACGTTGCGGCATTGATCGTCGCGCAGCATTGTGCGGATCAGGTCGAGGTAGCGCTCGGGCTGGCCCGCGGGATCGCCGAAGACCGGCTCGATGTGCACGGGGCCGCCGGCCTGCTCCAGTTCCTCGATGGCGAACTCGGCGCCGGCGCGGCAGTCGCGGCCGATCGCCCCGTAGGGACCGGTTGTCGAATAAAGGATGCCGACCCTGAACGTCTTCACCCGGACCTCAAAAATCAAAGGCCCCGCACGCGCCCCATGCTGCCATGAGACGCGGCGGGGCCATGCTGCCCTTACCCGGCCTAGCCGGGCGCGATTTCTTACGCAGGAAAATGTGCGCTTGCGAAATAGAACACGAGCAGGCGCACGCTTGTCAACGGCCACGCGCTGGAATGGGCCGCGATGGCGCTACGCGCGACCTTCGACATAGGAGATGATGACGAATTGGATTGGCCGCGAGCCCAGCTGCCCCTGCCCTCACTCGGGCCGATACAGCTCGTCCATGCTGAGCGCCGCCAGCTCGGAGAACGGCGCCTGTTTCTTCACCCTGCCATGCTCCAGGATCACCAGGTCGTCGCAGAACGAGATCGTGCTGCGGTGGTGGCTGATGACGATCGTGGTGCGGCGGCCGGCGCGCGACTTCAGCGTTTCGACGATCGCGGCTTCCGAAAGGCCGTCCACCGCGTTGGTGGCCTCGTCGAGAATCAAGATGTCGGGATCGCGCACCAGGGCACGGGCGAGCGCGATGCGCTGCCTTTGGCCGGCCGAAAGGTTGACGCCGCGATAGCCGACGACCGTCTGGTAGCCTTGCGGCAGCGTTTCGATGAAGCCATGCGCCTCGGCAAGTTCGGCCGCGCGGCGGGCCTCGTCGGCTGTGGCCGTGTCCTTGCCGTAGGTGATGTTGGCGAGGATCGTGCCGTCGACCAGTTCCAGCTCCTGGCTGGCTAGAGCGATGTTGCGGCGCCAGTCGGCCGGATCGATCTCGCCGAGCGATGCCCCGTCGACAAGGATCCTGCCCCCATCCGGCTCGACGAAGCGGCAGAGCAGGTTGACGATCGTCGTCTTGCCGGCGCCGGAGCGGCCGATCAGCGCGGTCGAGCGCCCGCTCGTGATGTCGAAGCTTGCCGCATGCAGCACCGCGGCACGCTGCTCCTCATTGGCATAGCTGAAGCTGACGCGCTCGAAGGCGATTTTTTCGCTCAAGGCGGCGAATGGCCGGCTGCCCTCGGGCGGCGCCGGCTTGCCTTCGGGGTCGAGCAGCCAGGTCACCTCCTCCAGCGAGCCGGAAAGCCCCTGCAGCTGGCTCCAGGTCATCTGCAGCGACCTGACATGCGGCTGCAGGCGGTAGAGCAGGATGAGGAAGGCGGCGACCAGCGGGAAGCTCAAGCCGGCGAACCAGGCGCCGATCACCACCGCCAGGAACAGCATGGCGTGCAGCACTTCGGTCAGCGGCCCCAGGGCGCCCTGGCGGTTGGAAAGCAGGAAAGCCGCCCGCCGCACCCCGTCCGATGCCTTTTCGAACGCCGCCTTCTCGCGCGCCTCCTGGCCGAAGATGCGGATCAGCCGGCCGGCATGCACCAGATGCAGCATCTGCGAGGCCAATGCGCTGTTGCGCGCCGCGACGCTGCGGCTGGGTGCCCTGAGATGCGCCGACAGCGCCATATGCGCCGCTTGGATCAGCGCCAGCCCGAGCATCACCAACAGCGTCATCTGCCAGGAGAGCAGGAGAAGGAAGGCAAGCAGGATGATGGCCGCCGAGGCGCTGACGATGGCGCCAAGCGCCCCCTGGATGGCGTCGGAGGCGCGCCAGGATTCGTTGGAGATGATGTTGAGCAGCCGCCCGGGGCTCTGTCTCAGAAAGAAGGGATAGCCGATATTGAGAAGACGATCGGCGAGCGCGCCGCGTATCGACTGGCTGGCCTTGCCGTAGATATGGGCGGTCAGCACCGAATTGGCGAAGGCGAGCAGGTTCTTGAGCAGGATCGAGGCGAGGATCGCGGCCGCAATCGCGATCAGCCGCTCGCGCTCGCCGAGCCCTGCGCCGACCGTCTGCAGGAGCGCGGAAAGGCCGGCCATGCCGGTCGCCTCGCTGTGCCCCAGCATGACGCCGAGCAGCGGGATGACGAGCCCGATGCCCAACCCTTCCAGCGCGGCACTGGCGAGCCCGAGCACGACGACGACGGGCACAAGGCCGAACTGACGCCGCCCGAGCGCGCGCCGCACGATCGACCAGGCAGGGGCTTTGGGTCCGGTCATCGCGCACTGGCCTCCGCGCTGGCCTCAACGGTCTCCTCGACGCGTTGCGCTGGCCGGTCCGGACGTCTGGCAAGCACGAGCAGTGCAAACTTCGCCGCGCCCGCGAGGTTCATCAGCACGATCGGCCAATGCGACAGCCTGAGCTCCTGGTCGAAACGCGGCCCGCCGATGAGCTCGCGCGTGGCGGCCCGCATCGCCCAATAGAAGTGCCGGAGCAGCCAGGGTGCGCGGCGCATGTGCTTCAGGCAGAGCGCGCCGTTGCCGAAATGGTAGTCCCGGTGCAGCCGGTCGATCGCTTTGCGGTCGCGCCGGCCGTGATGGTGGAAGATGGTCATGTCGGGCACATATTCGACCGGTATGCCGGCGAGCATGGCGCGCACCAGATAGTCGGTGTCCTCGGCCGAGCGCAGCGCCCCGCCGGCGCCGAAGCGTTCGTCGAAGGGGCCGACGCGGATGGCGACGTCGCGATGCATGGTCATGTTGCAGCCAAGCACGAAGCCGCCCGGATGGACGGTGGGCGTCAGCCGCTCGCGCTTGTCGCAGCGCTTGATGGTAAAGGGCAGGTCCCTGGCGTCGCCGATCTCGACGCGGCCGCCGCGGATCAGCCACTTCTCGCCGCTCGCATAGTGCCGTTCGAGGTCGACGAGGTAGTTGCGGTCGAGCCTGCAGTCGTCGTCGACGAAGACCAGCACGCGTCCGCGCGCGTGCGCCAGCCCGGCATTGCGCGCCGCCGCCAGTCCGGGGCGAGGCTCCGAGATCGCGGTCAGCGTGATGTCGGACGCCGTGGCTGCCGATGCAAGAAATTCGGTCGTGCCGTCACGCGAGCCATTGTCGACCACCACCAGCTCGGCGGCGAAGGCCGGATGCGCCCGGCAGGCGGCGCGGATCGAGTCGATGCAGGCCTCGAGCACCGCGAGGCGGTCGCGTGTGCAGACGATGAAGGAAACCTGCGGCCGCCGCTGGACGGGCGATGGCGGAGCAAGGTGCCGCAGCAGCGGATGGCGCTCGGCCCTCATGCCGCCCCCATCCAATAAGGTGCGAGCACCGACGACGCCGGAGCGGATTTGAAGCGGTAAGCCATCCAGTCCGCGCGCCGGCCGGCCCACATCGAGGCCTGGCTCAGCCAGGGCGCCCAGGCGCCCGGGCTGAGCGCGTATTTCTCGCGGCGGCGGATCGCATTCCACTTCCCTGTCAGCGTCAGGAGCTCGTGGGTCAACGCAGGCCGCTGCCGGTCGTTGACGAGCTGGTAGAGGAAATAGAACAGGTTCAGCGCGCCGGCCGCGAAGCTCGGCCGCGACGCGGCGGGCAAGCCGGCGATCCGCTCCTCCAGGGCGCGGATGAAGGCGGCTGCGCGGCGCACACTGTCGAGGGAAGCATCGTCGCCGACGGCGCGCAGGTCGGCGCTTTCCTCAGCCAACCCCTCCGCCTCGAGATTTTCGCCGACGATCCGCAAATGCGTGCGCCGCATCTCGCTGCCGTGCAGGCTGGTCACGCTGCCGGGATGCAGGCGGTAGACAAGCAGGCTTTCCGGCATCACGGCCACCGGATAGCGGCCGGCGAGCCGCCGGAAGAGGTCGAAATCCTCGGCATGCCGGTAGCCGCCGTCGTAATAGAGGTCCGCCGCGTCGATGACCCGGCGGTTATAGACCACGGTCGGATGCATGAGGAGCGTGAAGAATTTCGACAGCACGGGAAGGCTGAGCCGGAACACGGGATCGAGCCGGCCCTTGGCGATGCGGCCGTGCAGCAGCGTGTCGACCACCGAGCCGCAGAAGCCGAGCTCGGGCCGCGCGGCAAACAACGCCGCCTGCCGCGACAGGCGCCAGGGATAGGCGAAGTCGTCGGCATCCATGCGGGCGATGAGCTCGCCGCGGGCCACCGTCAGCCCCTCGTTGAGGCTGGCGACGAGCCCGCGATTCTCGCGCGAAATGATGGAGACGCGGCTGTCGTCGCGGCGATAGCGTTCGAGGATCTCCAGCGACCGGTCAGTCGAGCCGTCATCGATGGCGATGACTTCGAGCCGGTCGTAGTCCTGGCGCAGCATCGAGCCGATCGCGGCGGCGACGTAGGGCTCGGCATTGTAGACCGGCAGCAGGACGGAGATGAGCGGGCGTGTCATGGATAGCTCCGGTCCGTCGGCTGCAAATCGAGTGCCGCTTTTGCGCCGGGATAGTTGGCGCCGAATCGCCGGACTTCGCCCGGCGCGCGCGGCCGCGCCACATAGGGAAAATAGCGCTTGAAGCTGTTGAGCGGCTTTTCGAAAAGCACCCAGGAGAGCGAGGCGGCTATCACCGTGGCGGCGCCCGCGACCAGGAACCGGCCCGGCCCCTCTTCCGAGACGTTGAGCGGTATCCAGGGCTGCGCCTTGACGGCATAGGCGAGCAGGATCGGGTGGTAGAGATAGACGCCGTAGCTGATGCGGCCGAGGAAAAGCAGCGGAGGCAGTTCACAGAGCCTGCCGAGCTTGCCGCCGAGACCGTTCGAGAAGGCAGCGACGATCGCCATCAGCGGCACCAGCGGCAGCACCTGCACCAGCACCCAGCGCGGCCACTCCCAGGCCGAATTCGCCGGCCCCGGATCGGACCAGACGACAAGCAGGAAAACCGCCGCCAGGGCCGGCCAGCCAAGCCGCATCCAGCGCGGCACGTCAGCGCCCCGGGCGCGGCGGGCGGCAAGCAGCGCGCCGCAGGCGAGCGCGTCCATCGAGGCAGGCGGCAACAGGTCCCGGGCCAGCGCCGGGTTGGCGGCGATCGGCCAGTAGAAGCGGTAGGCGAGCGAGAAGGCGATCACGCCGATGGTGATCGCCTCGATGCGCCTGCGCGGCGCCAGAAGCACGATCAGCGGCCAGGCGACGTAGAATTGCTCCTCGATGCTGAGGCTCCAGAAGTGACAGAGCAGCCAGGGCGTCCAGTCGTTGCGATGCGCGTACCAGAAGTTGGAGAGATAGAGCGCATGCCAGACAAGCGAGGATCTGGCCTGTTCCAGATCGGTGAACCAGACGAAGGCCAGCACCGCGAAATAAGGCGGGAATATCCGGAGCGCGCGCCTGGCATAGAAGGAGCGCAGCGCCGTCCCGGCGGCAAATTGGTCAGCGTCGCGCGCCTCCAGCAAAAGCCTGGTGATCAGGAAGCCGGAGAGCACGAAGAAAAGCCGCACGCCGAGATGGCCGAGGAAGGACGTGCCGTCGGGCGCGAAGAAATGCGAGTAGAGCACGAGCGTGACGGCAAGCGCCCGCAGCGTGTCAAGCTGGAGGTCGCGACCGCCGGCCATCATTCGCAGCCGCTGGCGCTGACGACGTGACCCAAGCCGCCTGCCGCAACATCCGTGACGGTCAACGGAAACCGCAAGCCTGCCGACTCCTGAACGCATATTTGCCTACGCTAAAGCACTGCAGCACAAAATGGTGCGCTGCAACACAGAATAGGTATCCGGCTGAACGGAAACGTGATGCCGGTTCCCGAAAATGCCATGCCCATGCCACTATTCCGCCCCTTTTGGCGAAGCGGCAATTCGCCGATCAATGCGGGGGTGCATCAGGCTTTCGAAATGCCCCTGGAGACTGGAAGCGTTCTGGCTTGAAGAGGACCGTTAGGCCCTTTCGATGTTGCGACGCAATTTGAAGTGAGCAGACTTCCGAGAGGACTTCAGGGAGTTCCAATGCTCCTGCTGTCGGGGATCGCTACCGGCGCGCCTTCGGGATGCCGGAGTGCCCCTCGTCAGTTGGTGAGTTGCAGCCTGGAGAACTTGTTGGCGATGGTCTGGAAGACGTTGGGCAGCTTGGCCGGGTCCTCGACGGCGTAGTAGTCGCTCGGGTCGGACGCGCAGGCGCTGTAGAGCGAACGGTTGGCCGGCGTGTCGGCCTGCAGCACCATGGTGTAGAGCTGCACGCCCTGGCTCTTCAATTGGGTGCAGACATCCTTGGTCCAGCCGTCGACGTTGCGCGCCGCCGCCGTCTGGTTGTCGGAGCCGAAGCGGCCGCTGGCGAGATAGCCATAGGATGTGTAGTCCGATTTCTGAGGCGTGTTGCTGGCGCCGTAGACGACGTTCTCGCCATCGGTGAGCAGCATCACTACCTTGGTGACGCCCGGCGTCTTCCAGGGCGATGCGTCGGTGTAGGGCGGCTGCGGCGACAGCACACGCTGGCCCCAGGCCAGCCCCTCCGAGACATTGGTGCCGGAGCCGTTCCATTCGCTCATCTGGGAGGCGGCGGCGCGCAGGCCGTCGAAATCGTCGGTCAGCGGAACGATCGGCGTCGGGCAGGCGCGGTTCGGCCCGATGGTGACCGCGCTGCCGGTCTCCGTGACCACCTTGTTGGTCGAGGCGACATATTTCGCGATCTTCTTCAAATCGGCGCCGGTGAGCGCATTGACCAGGCCGGTCAGCAGGCCGCTGAGATCGACGCCCAGTATGTTGTCGCTGAGCTTGCTGTCGTCGATGCTGTCGTCGAGGTAGGAGTTGTTGTAGCCGGTCGACGAATTGCCGTAGGCGGCGGACGGCTTCTTGGCGACATCCGGATCGTCGGGGGCGAAATAGGGCACGAACAGCGTGTCGGGATTGGATGGGTCGGGCGGCGTGTCAGATATGTTCAGCGCGCCCGGACGCGCCTCGACGCAGCCTTTCCAGCCGGTCCCCTTCCAGCCCGTCTGCTTCAAGGCGGGAACATCCTTCTGAAGCTGCTTGAACAGCGACATGTGATCGGGGCGCTTGCCTTTGACGACAGGGAAATTGATGCCGTTGGTGGACGACTTGCCGTTCATGTCGATCCAGGCCGGGTCGAATTCGGGACCGTTGACGTTGACGGCGGTGACGAAAGGCACCAGCGAGGCGCGAACGGGACGCGTCGGCGACTTGACCGCTTCGAGATAGTCGAGCAGCGACGTCGTCGCCTGTCTCAGCGCGGCGATGCGCGCGCCAGCCATGGAACCGGTGTTGTCCAGCACCAGCACCACTTCGAGCTGGTTGTTGGATTCGACCGCCGATGCGTTGACGCTGATGTGTCTCTCGTCACCAAACAGGAAGGCGAAGTTCAGGTTCACGTCGGCGCTGGCGGAGGCTTTGGTCTTGACGTAGTTGACGCCTTTGTCGACGACGAGCGTGGCCTTTGCATTGGCAAGTTCGCCGTTGTTGGCGACATTGGCCTGGAAATAGCGGTTGAAGGCGTCGCTGCGCGTCACATCCGCATCGCCGAGATGCGAGGAGGCAAGGTTGGCGGCGTCGAGGGCGTTTTGGAGATTGCTCTTGGCCCGCATCAGCGTCGAGACGTCGGTGGCAAATGCCACCGCGGTCAGGATCGCCGGCACGCCCAGCGCCAGCATCAACGCGAAATTGCCGCTCCTTGAGCGCCAAAACTGCCTGAGAAGCATTTCCTACCCCCGGAATTGCTCGATTTTCCGCCGCAATACGGCCCGCGCGCTTCTCATGCGCCCTTCATGATAAACGGCTGGTTACAACCAGATACAACCTTGTGTGGTGGTTAAAACGCCATTACCGGAAAATCGATAAAATCCGCTGCTGGCTAACGTTGGCGTTTTTTCAACGGCAGAATTGAAGGTATGGCAGGCCGCGCCTGACGGCACAGAGGAAAGAGCCCGACCGCGGAGCCCGCGACATTGGTGACGCCGGCCGGGCCTTGCCTTCCTGGCGAATTGCTATATAGACGCCCGCAATCTGCCGGTCCTTGCTGGGGGCTGAACGGAGGGCCGTGGCTTTTTCGAAGGTCGCGACACGAAGCCAGATGCGCTTCCGGCCTCCCGTGTCTCCGCTCTCGACCGTCTCGCGATGCTCCTTTCTTCCCCGCTCTCGATGATCGGGTCAGACAAGTTGCAGAGGCTTAGCCGCGAGGGCCGGACGGAGAAACGAAGAAAGGCACTAAAACATAATGGCTCTTTACGAACATGTGTTTCTTGCCCGGCAGGACCTGTCGCAGCAGCAGGTTGACGCGCTTGTCGAACAGTACAAGGGCGTCATCACCGCGAATGGCGGCTCGGTCGGCCGGATCGAGAACTGGGGACTGAAGTCCCTCACCTACCGGGTCAAGAAGAACCGGAAGGCTTACTACACGCTGATGGACATCACCTGCCCGCCGGCCGCGCTCAACGAAATGGAGCGCCAGATGGGCCTGTCCGAGGACGTCCTTCGCTTCCTGACCGTCAAGGTCGAAGCGCATGAGGAAGGCGCTTCGGCGATGATGCAGAAGCGCGAAGAGCGCTCCGAGCGCGGCGGCTTCGGCGACCGTGAGCGTGGCGATCGTGGCCCGCGTTCCTTCGGCGACCGCGACCGCGGCGACCGTGGTCCGCGTTCGTTCGGCGACCGCGAAGGCGGCGACCGTGGCCCGCGCCGTCCGCGCGAAGGCTTTGAAGGGGGTGCAGAATAATGGTCGACATCAACCAGATCCCGACCCGGCGCCCGTTCCACCGCCGCCGCAAGACCTGCCCGTTCTCCGGCGCCAACGCCCCGAAGATCGACTACAAGGACGTGCGTCTTCTGCAGCGCTACATCTCCGAGCGCGGCAAGATCGTGCCCTCGCGCATCACCGCCGTCAGCCAGAAGAAGCAGCGCGAGCTCGCCAAGGCGATCAAGCGCGCCCGCTTCCTCGGCCTGCTGCCCTACGTGGTTCGCTAAGATCTCCGAAGCGGGCGGCTCGCTGCCCGCTTCTTTCACCCATGGCGACGGGCGCCGCTGGGTCTCGATCAAAATCCCGAGTTGGGGCCAATTGCCTCTAACTGCCAAGACAGGCAGGACAGCGACAAGAGCGGCGACGCCGCGCCAAGCTTCCTGACCTGTTCCAATTCATTCAGCGCCGATCGAACGGTCGGCGCACAGACGAAGGAACGAAACCATGGAAGTCATTCTCCTCGAGCGCATCTCCCGCCTCGGCCAGATGGGCGAAACCGTGAAGGTCAAGGACGGGTTCGCCCGCAATTTCCTTTTGCCGCAAGGCAAGGCGCTGCGCGCCAACGAAGCCAACAAGAAGAAGTTCGAGGGCCAGCGCGCCCAGCTCGAAGCCCGCAACCTCGAGCGTAAGTCGGAAGCCACGCAGGTCGCCGAAAAGCTCGACGGCAAGAGCTTCATCGTCGTGCGCTCGGCCGGCGAGACCGGCCAGCTCTACGGCTCGGTGTCGACCCGCGACATCGCCGACCTGCTCATTGCCGAAGGCTTCACCGTCAACCGCAACCAGATCGAGCTCAACCAGCCGATCAAGACCATCGGCCTCTCCAATGTGGCGATCGCGCTGCATCCGGAAGTCGAGGTCACCGTGACGCTCAACGTCGCGCGTTCGGCCGACGAGGCGGAGCGCCAGGCCAAGGGCGAGACGCTGACCACCGCCGAAGCCATCTATGGCGACGACATCAACGACAACGCCCGGCCGGAGAATTTCTTCGACCCGAACGCCGAGTTCGAGGGCGGCGAAGAGAACGCCTGATCGACCACACAACCGAAGCATCGCTTCGGTTCGCCGTCCTCCAGAATCTTCTGGACTAACGCCCGGGTCTACGACCCGGGCTTTTTTGTGCCAAACGGAACTTTTCGACACCCTATATCTTGTGCACATTACAGCGTGGCGCGTCGATTGGACGCGGGCAACGCGCTGTGGCATTTTGGCATTCCAGTCCGATTACCGGGTGATCCGACTGAGGGGACATTTGGTCATGAATATCCTGTTGAAACACGTTCTGGAGCGCCTGGTACGGGCCGGCGACCTCAAGGTGACCGGGCCCAAGGGCACGACGCACAAGTTCGGCGACGGCAGCGGCGAGCCGGTGCATATCCACATCAAGAGCATGCATGCCGAGCGCGCCATCAGCTTCGACCCGATGCTGGCGGTGCCCGAGGCGTATATGGACGGCGAACTGGATGTGCTCGAAGGCGGCGTGCTGGGGCTGATGCGCATCGCGTTCCAGAACATGGGCTCGAGCGGCATCGACGTGTCCTGGTCGAAGGCGATCGAGGGTCTGCGCCATGCCTTCCGCCGGCTGCAGCAGATCAACACCGCCACGCGCTCGCGCCGCAACGTGCAGCGCCACTACGACCTGTCGGGCGAGCTCTACAAGCTCTTCCTCGACGAGGACATGCAGTATTCCTGCGCCTATTTCGAGCAGCCCGACATGACGCTGGACGAAGCGCAGCTTGCCAAGAAGCGCCACATTGCCGCGAAGCTGCGGCTCAAGGCCGGCCAGACCGTGCTCGACATCGGCTCCGGCTGGGGCGGGCTCGGCCTCTATCTCGCCAAGATCTTCGATGTCGACGTGCAGGGCGTCACGCTCTCCACCGAACAGCATGGCGTCGCCACCGACCGCGCGCATGCGCAAGGCCTCCAGGACCGCGTGCATTTCGAGCTCAAGGACTATCGGCACATCAACGAGCGCTTCGACCGCATCGTCTCGGTCGGCATGTTCGAGCATGTCGGCGTCAACCATTACCGAACCTTCTTCGACAAGACCGCGACGCTGCTCAAGCCGGACGGCGTGATGCTGCTCCACACGATCGGCCGTTCCGGCGTGCCGTGGGCGACCAGCGCCTTCGTCCGCAAATACATTTTCCCGGGCGGCTACATCCCGGCGATGTCGGAGGTGATGCCGGCGATCGAGAAGTCGGGCCTCGTGGTGACGGACATAGAAATCCTGCGGCTGCACTATGCCGATACGCTGAAGCACTGGGGCGCACGCTTCGCCGCCAACCGCGACAAGGCCAAGGCGATCTATGACGAGCGCTTCTGCAGGATGTGGGAGTTCTATCTCGCCGCCTCGGAAGCCGCCTTCCGCTGGCAGGATCTGGTGATCTTCCAGTTCCAGATCGCCAAGAAGAACGACACGCTGCCGGTGACGCGCGACTATATCGCCAAGTGCGAGAAAGCATCGGAGCTGCGCGACCGCGGCCACCAGGAGCCGGAAGCGCCCGCTGCCCCGCCGGCCAAGCCGACGCGCAGGCGCAAGGCGGTGGAATAGGCAAGCATTGCCGCTTGCCATTGTGGCCTGACGCCACGAAAAAGGTCTCGTTCGCGAGACCTTTTTCATGACCTACCTCATCTACATCGCAGCAGCGCTTGCCGAGATCGCCGGCTGCTTTTCGTTCTGGGCATGGTGGCGGCTGGAGAAGTCGCCGCTCTGGCTTCTTCCGGGCCTCGTCTCGCTGGCGCTGTTCGCCTTCCTGCTGTCGCTGGTCGACACCGACGCGGCGGGCCGCGCCTACGCCGCCTATGGCGGCATCTATATCGCCGCTTCGCTCGTCTGGCTGTGGCTGGTCGAAGGCGTGCGCCCCGACCGCTGGGATCTGGCGGGCGCGGCGCTTTGTATCGTCGGCGCCTCGGTCATCCTGCTCGCGCCTCGGGGAGCTTAAGCCGTGGAATTGCCCGCCCCGCTCCGCCAAGGCGTCGACAGCCTGCTGGAAAAAGTGCCGCTGGCCACGCTGAGGCAGGCCGCGAAGACGCTTTCGGAACGCTATCGCGCCGAGCTGCGCGACGGCCGCCTGCACATGGGCGAGGACATGGCGGTCAAGGCCTATCTGGCGACGCGGCTGCCCGCCACCTATGCCGCCGTGCGCGCCAGCCTCGAAGCGTTGACCGAGGCCCGTCCCGGTTTCCGGCCGGCGAGCCTGCTCGATATCGGCGCCGGACCTGGCACCATGCTTTGGGCCACACTCGATGCATGGCCCGAGCTGGAACGGGCGGTTCTGGTCGAGGCAAGTGCCGCCGTGCGCAAGACCGGGCAGTCGCTGGCGCAAGGCGCGATCGCCACCCGCACCGAATGGATCGCCGGCGACGCGACCATCGATCTTGACGGCATCGAGCCCGCCGACCTGGTCAGCGCCGCCTATGTGCTGGACGAGATCGCGCCTCTATCGCTGCCGAAGCTCACCGACCGCCTCTGGCGGCTCACGGCCGACACGCTTCTCATCGTCGAGCCCGGCACGCCCGCCGGCTGGCAGCGCGTCCTTGCCGCGCGGCAGCAACTGATCGCGGCCGGCGCGCATATACTGGCGCCCTGTCCGCACAGATCGCCCTGCCCGCTCGCGCCGCCCGACTGGTGCCATTTCGCGCGCCGCGTCGCCCGCTCGCGCCTGCATCGCCTGGTCAAGGAGGCCGAGGTGCCGTGGGAGGACGAGAAATTCATCTATCTCGCCGCCTCCAGGCAGCCTGCGCCGGCGCGCCCGGCGCGGGTGATCGCGCCGGCAAAAGGCGGCTCCGGCAAGGTGGTGCTGAAACTCTGCCGGCCCGACGGCAGCGCCGGCGAGCAGCTGTTCAGCAAGCGCGACGGCGAGTTGTTCAAGGCCGCGCGGCGGGCGGACTGGGGCGATACCGTATAGTGGCCAAGGCTCAGCTGCCGGCTTGATTTTGTTCTTTATTTGTTCTATTCATTCCAACGAATCACAATCCAAGTCAAATGGATTCGAAGCACGGGAATTTTGTCCTGTGGACGGCCTGCCACTCCTGTGAACATTGGGCATCAAACCGGTTGGGCCGAGGAGTGTTGCAGAAAGGTCAGCACCCGATCCGTCTCCTTCTGATATCGAGGAAGGCGGGATCGAAATCGGGGACATCATGGCAGAAGCGGCGAGAAAATTCGGCGCGGCGGAGACGCCGCTTTATCGCGAGGCACCGAACAATATCGAGGCCGAGCAGGCGCTGCTCGGCGCCATCCTCGTCAACAACGACGCCTTCTACCGTGTCTCGGACTTCTTGAAGCCGGCGCATTTCCACGAGCCGCTGCACCGCCGCATCTTCGAGGTGGCGTCCGAGCTCATCCGCATGGGCAAGATCGCGACACCGATCACGCTGAAGACCTTCCTGCCGGCCGACGAGAAGGTCGGCGACATGACGGTGGCGCAATATGTGGTGCGGCTGGCGGTCGAAGCCGTCACCGTCGTCAACGCCACCGACTATGGCCGCGCCATCTACGACCTTGCGACCCGCCGCGCGCTGATCACCGTCGGCGAGGACATGGTCAACATCGCCTATGACGCGCCGGTCGACATGTCGCCGTCCGACCAGATCGAGGACGCCGAGCGGCGCCTGTTCGAGCTCGCCGAAACCGGCCGCTATGACGGCGGCTTCGAAAGCTTCAACGACGCGGTCAAGACCGCTGTCGACATGGCCAACGCCGCCTATATGCGCGACGGCCATCTGTCCGGCATCTCGACGGGCCTGCGCGACCTCGACCGCCGCATGGGCGGCCTGCAGCCCTCCGACCTGATCGTGCTGGCCGGGCGTCCGGGCATGGGCAAGACGTCTCTCGCCACCAACATCGCCTTCAACATCGCCGAGGCCTACCGGCCGGCGCAGCAGGCCGACGGCACCTTCAAGGCCGCCAATGGCGGCGTCGTCGGCTTCTTCTCGCTGGAAATGTCGTCGGAGCAGCTCGCCACCCGCATCATTTCCGAGCAGACCGAGATCTCGTCGTCGAAAATCCGCCGCGGCGAGATCACCGAGATGGATTTCGAAAAGCTCGTCGCCTGCTCGCAGACGATGCAGAAGATCCCGCTGTTCATCGATCAGACCGGCGGCATCTCGATCGCGCAGCTTTCCGCCCGCGCGCGCCGGCTGAAGCGGCAGCGCGGCCTCGACCTCATCGTCATCGACTATATCCAGCTGATGCAGGGCTCGAGCGCCAAGTCCTCGCAGAACCGCGTGCAGGAAATCACCGAGATCACCACCGGCCTGAAGGCGCTGGCCAAGGAACTCGGCGTGCCGATCATCGCGCTGTCGCAGCTGTCGCGTCAGGTCGAAAGCCGCGACGACAAACGCCCGCAGCTATCGGACCTGCGCGAATCCGGCTCGATCGAACAGGACGCCGACGTGGTGCTGTTCGTCTATCGCGAGGAGTATTACCTCAAGAACCGCGAGCCGAAGCTCGGAACCGACGAATACATCAAGTGGGAAAACGAGATGAACGAGGCGCGCGGCAAGGCCGAGTGCATCGTCGCCAAGCAGCGCCACGGACCGACGGGCACCGTCAGCCTCGCCTTCCACGGGGAATTCACGCGGTTTTCGGACCTGGCGGAAGAGCATCATCTGCCGGAGAGGTTTGAGTGAGCGTTTTGGCCCACGTCAGCGCTCCGTCACACCCCCCTCTGTCCTGCCGGACATCTCCCCCGCAAGGGGGGAGATTGGCTGTTACCACGACCTTCGCCAATCGCCGACGTTGCAAAAAGAGCGCCGGTGGCCAAGCTGCTGATCTCCCCCCTTGCGGGGGAGATGGCCGGCAGGCCAGAGGGGGGTGGGCGGGAACGCCAGCCTTCGAAAATTTGCGGTTGGCACAGCCCTGATGGCCAAATCGCGCGTTCAGTTCATCTGCCAGAATTGCGGCTCGGTGCATCAGCGCTGGGCCGGCAAATGCGATGCCTGCGGCGAATGGAACACGCTGGTCGAGGAAGGCACGTCCGGCGGCATCGGCTCGGGACCGGCGAACACGCGCAACGCCCGCAAGGGCCGCGCCGTGGTGCTGACCAGCCTGTCCGGCGATATCGAGGACGCGCCGCGCATCGTTTCGGGCATCGGTGAGCTCGACCGCGCCACCGGCGGCGGTTTTGTCCGCGGCTCCGCGCTTCTGGTCGGCGGCGATCCCGGCATCGGCAAGTCGACGCTGCTGACGCAAGCCGCAGCGGCGCTCGCCTCGAAGGGTCACCGCATCGTCTATGTTTCGGGCGAGGAGGCGGTGGCGCAGATCAGGCTCAGAGCCCAGCGCCTCGGCGTCGCCTCGACGCCGGTCGAGCTCGCCGCCGAAACCAATGTCGAGGACATCCTCGCGACCATCGCCGACGGCAAGCGGCCGGATCTCGTCATCCTCGATTCGATCCAGACGCTGTGGACCGATCTTGCCGATTCGGCGCCGGGCACCGTCACCCAGGTGCGCGCGGCCGCTCAAGCCATGATCCGCTATGCGAAATCCACGGGCGCTGCGATCGTGCTTGTCGGCCATGTCACCAAGGAAGGCCAGATCGCCGGACCGCGCGTCGTCGAGCACATGGTCGACGGCGTGCTCTATTTCGAAGGCGAAGGCAATCATCACTTCCGCATCCTGCGCACGGTGAAGAACCGCTTTGGGCCGACCGACGAGATCGGTGTCTTCGAGATGTCGGACAAGGGCCTGCGCGAGGTCTCCAATCCGTCCGAGCTTTTCCTCGGCGAACGCCACGCGAAATCGCCGGGCGCCGCGGTTTTCGCCGGCATGGAAGGCACCAGGCCGGTGCTGGTCGAAATCCAGGCGCTGGTCGCGCCCTCTTCGCTCGGCACGCCGCGCCGCGCCGTGGTCGGCTGGGACGGCGCGCGGCTGTCCATGGTGCTCGCCGTGCTGGAGGCGCATTGCGGCGTCCGCTTCGGCCAGCACGATGTCTATCTCAACGTCGCCGGCGGCTACCGGATCTCGGAGCCGGCAGCCGATCTCGCGGTCGCCGCCGCACTGGTTTCCTCGCTTACCGGTCTTGCCCTTCCCGCCGATTGCGTCTATTTCGGCGAAATCAGCCTATCAGGCGCGGTGAGGCCGGTTGCGCATGCGCAACAGCGCCTCAAAGAAGCCGAAAAGCTGGGTTTTGGAAGCGCGGTGCTGCCGCTTGGCAGCGAGGAAATTGCCGGGGGGATCGGGGCCGGCGCGTTCCAACCCACCGAGCTTGCCGACCTTGTGGCACGCATAGCCGGCTCACGGCGCAGCCGTGCCGACGACGATGAGTGATGCGGCTCGTCGGGCCGTAAGACAGGAAGTGGGGCGAGGACCATGCCGATTACGCTGCTTGACGGAATTCTCGTCGGCTTCACCCTGGTTTCAGCAATGCTCGCCATGGTGCGCGGCTTCTCCCGCGAAGTGCTGTCGGTGGTCTCCTGGGCAGCGGCGGCGGCGGCGGCGTTCTTCTTCTACAAGCCGGTGCTGCCTTACGTTCAGCCCTATATCGAGAACGACAAGATCGCGATGGCGGCTTCCGCCGGCGTCGTCTTCCTCATCGCGCTGATCGTCGTCTCGGTCATCACCATGAAGCTTGCCGACTGGATCATCGATTCGCGCATCGGCGCGCTCGACCGCACGCTCGGCTTCCTCTACGGCGCGGCGCGCGGCATCCTGGTGGTCGCGGTGGCGCTGCTGTTCTTCAACTGGCTTGCCGGCGCCAAGGCGCCCGCCTGGATCGCCAACGCCAAGTCGCGGCCGCTGCTCGAAACGATCGGCGCCAAGCTCGAGAGCGTGCTGCCGGAAAACACCGAGGAACTGGTCAACAAATACACGCATAAGGGCACGCCGCAGGCCGGCGCGCCGGCAACGGGCGACCAGCCCGCGGCGGAGCCGCCGGCGGCCGGCGACGACAACGCGACGGCGCCAGACGACAGCGAGGGCGACGCCCCGGCCGACAACGAACCGGCCACGCCTGCGCCCGCTCCGGCGCCAGCGCCCGCGCCCGCGCCGGCAAACTGATTTTGGCAGGCTCTCGCGGCCTGCTCTCATCCTATTTGTCAATGCCTGCCGGCATGCGTTGCGTTCGGCGAGCGATGGCCCTATATGGCAGCTTTAGCGGAGCTTGAGCACCAGATGGCAGACTCAACGGCAGACAGAGGCAAAGTCCTTTCCGCCGAGGCCGACGATCATTTCCACGACGAATGCGGCGTATTCGGCATCTTCGGCCGACAGGACGCGGCGGCCATCGTCACGCTCGGTCTGCACGCCCTGCAGCATCGCGGCCAGGAAGCGGCCGGCATCGTCTCCTATGACGGCACCCAGTTCCATGTCGAACGCCATGTCGGCCTGATCGGCGACACCTTCACCAAGCAGCGCGTCATCGACAGTCTGCAGGGCAATCGCGCCATCGGCCACACACGCTACGCCACCACCGGCGGCGCCGGCCTGCGCAACATCCAGCCGTTCTTCGCCGAGCTTGCCGAAGGCGGCCTGGCGGTCGCCCATAACGGCAACCTCACCAACGCGCTCACCGTGCAGCGCGCGCTGCAGAAACAGGGCTCGATCTTCTCGTCGACCTCCGACACCGAGACGCTGCTGCACCTGGTCGCGACCAGCAAGGAGCGCGATCTTAATTCCCGCTTCATCGAGGCGGTGCGTCAGGTCGAAGGCGCCTTCTCGCTGGTGGCGATGACCGCCAAGAAGATGATCGGCTGCCGCGACCCGCTCGGCATCCGCCCGCTGGTACTGGGCGATCTCGACGGCGCCTGGATCCTGGCATCCGAAACCTGCGCGCTCGACATCATCGGCGCCCGCTTCGTGCGCGACATCAAGCCCGGCGAGATGGTGGTCATTACCTCCAAGGGCATAGAGAGCCTGTTCCCGTTCGAGCCGCAGAAGACGCGCTTCTGCATCTTCGAATATGTCTATTTCGCGCGGCCGGATTCGACGGTCGAAGGCCGCAACGTCTACGAAGTGCGCAAGCGCATCGGCGCCGAACTCGCGCAGGAAAGCCCGGTCGAGGCCGACATCGTCGTGCCGGTGCCGGATTCCGGCACGCCGGCGGCGATCGGCTTTTCCCAGGCGGCGGGCATTCCCTTCGAACTCGGCATCATCCGCAACCACTATGTCGGGCGCACCTTCATCCAGCCCGGCGATTCCATCCGCCATATGGGCGTGAAGCTCAAGCACAACGCCAACCGCCGCATGATCGAGGGCAAGCGGGTGGTGCTGGTCGACGATTCGATTGTGCGCGGCACCACCAGCCAGAAGATCGTGCAGATGGTGCGCGATGCCGGCGCCAGGGAAGTGCATATGCGCATCGCCTCGCCGCCGACCAGCGCATCCTGTTTTTACGGCGTCGACACGCCGGAGAAATCGAAGCTGCTCGCATCGCGCATGTCGATCGAGGAAATGGCCGAGTTCATCCGCGTCGACTCGCTCGGCTTCCTTACCATCGACGGCCTTTACCGCGCCGTCGGCGAAGCGCGCCGCGACAACGACCAGCCGCAATTCTGCGACGCCTGCTTCACCGGACAGTACCCCACCCGCCTGCTCGACTTCGAAGGCCACGACAATGTGCGCACGCTGTCGCTGCTGGCTTCGAGCGGGTCGTAAGCCGGTCCATCTTACGGAATCTCTCGCATGACCCTCGACCTTTCCGGCCGCGTGGCGGTCGTCACCGGCGCCTCGCGCGGCATCGGCTATTTCATCGCCAGGGAGCTGGCGGCGGCCGGCGCGCATGTGATCGCGGTGGCGCGCACCGTGGGCGGGCTGGAAGAGCTGGATGACCAGATCAAGGCCGATGGCCGTGGACAGGCGACGCTGGTGCCGCTCGATCTTTCCGACATGGCCGGCATCGACCGGCTGGGCGGCGCCATCCATGAGCGCTGGGGCAAGCTCGACATTCTGGTGGCGAACGCCAGCGTGCTTGGCGTGATCTCGCCGATCGGCCATGTCGAGGCAAAAACCTTCGAGAAGGTGATGACCATCAACGTCACCTCGACCTGGCGGCTGATCCGCTCGGTCGACCCGCTTCTGCGGCTCTCCGACGCCGGCCGCGCCATCATTCTGTCCTCCAACGCGGCGCATTCGGCGCGCGCCTTCTGGGCGCCCTACGCGGCCTCGAAGGCCGCGGTCGAAACGATGATGCGGTCCTGGGCGCATGAGACCGAGACCCTGCCGCTCAGGGTCAATGCCGCCGACCCGGGCGCCACGCGCACGGCGATGCGCGCGCAGGCGATGCCAGGCGAGGATCCGGAGACGCTGCCGCATCCGTCCGAGATCGCCAGGCGCATCGTGCCGCTGGCAAGCCCGGAGCTGAAGGAAACCGGCCTGATCTTCCAGGCCAAGCACAACCGCTTCGTCGCCTACCGGCAGCCGCAATAAGCTCGAACAAAAGCTGAGCGCAGCACGGATTAAACAGGCCTCCGGCAACGTTCTTCGAATGTAGCACATTCGAAAATCGGAGGACCGACATGCGCAGGCTTCTTCTCGTTGCCGCCACCGCCATTGCCGCGGCACTTGCCGCCACGGCCGGCGTGGCCTTCTCGCAAGACAAGAATATGAGCTTCTTCGTCACCAGCGTCGGCTCCGGCAAGGGCGCCGATCTTGGCGGCCTGAAGGGCGCTGATGCGCATTGCGCCTCGCTGGCGGAAGCCGCCGGCGTCACCGGCAAGACCTGGCATGCCTATCTGTCTTCCAGCACCGAAGACGCGCGCGACCGCATCGGCAAGGGTCCGTGGTTCAACGCCAAGGGCGAGAAGATCGCCGACGATGTCGCCTCGCTCCACGGCGACGCCAACGGCATCACCAAGCAGACGGCGCTCAACGAAAAGGGTGAGGTGGTCAATGGTCGCGGCGACACGCCGAACCGCCACGACATGCTGACCGGTTCCAAGCCGGACGGCACGAAGATCGCCGACCAGACCTGCGGCGACTGGACGATGAGCGGCGCCGAGGGCGCGGCGATGATGGGCCATCACGACCGCACCGGCCTCGACGATTCGGCGGCGGCGAAATCGTGGAATTCCTCGCATGCCTCGCGCGGCGGCTGCAGCCAGGAAGCGCTCAAGGGCACCGGCGGCGACGGCCTGTTCTACTGCTTCGCGGCCGAGTAAGCGCGGCCGTTCACGGGTCTGTGACCGGGGCGGTGGAAGCGTGTGCCGCCGCCCTGCTTTCGCCGTCCCGAGGGAGTTGCTAGGATCGGTCCGACTCCGACATTCGAGCAAAGTGAGGAATACCCATGGCTGCCACCCCCAGCGTAGCGTTGGTCTGGTATCTGGTGATCGCCGGCCCGCAGGGCGGCATGGTGGTGCTGCCCAGCACCTTCGACACCCGCGAACAGTGCACAAACGCCGTGACCGAATATCAGAAGCAACCGACCCCTCAGGGCTGGGCCGTGCAATGCGTGCCGAGCGCCTCGCCCTTCACCGATGAGGGGGATGCCGAAACGCCCTCGGCCCAGTAGCGGGGCGCTTCAGCCTTTAAGCACTCACCGACAACGTCGGCTTGTTGTTGATCGTCTGGAACACCACGCAGTAGCGCTCGGTGAGCTTCATCAGCGAATCGATGCGCTCCCGAGGCTCGTCGGTGTCGAGGTCGAATTTCAGCCTTATCTCGCGAAAACCGACCGGCGCGTCCCTGGCGACGCCGAGCGTGCCGCGAAAATCGAGGTCGCCCTCCGCCTCGACGGTGGCGTTGCCGAGCTTGAACTCCAGCGCCGTCGCCACCGCTTTCAGCGTCACGCCGGCGCAGGCGACCAGCGCCTCCAGCAGCATGTCGCCGGAGCATAGCTCGAGGCCCGAGCCGCCGGTCGCCGGATGAAGCCCGGCGACGGCAAGCGCCCTGCCCGTCTCGACCTTGCAGGCGATCGACTGGTCGTCGAGCGTGCCGCGGGCTCTGAGCGTGATCAGCGCCCGCGCGGCATCGTCGCGATAAGCTTCCTTCAGCGGCGCCTGCATGGCCTTGAGTGCTGTGGCGTCCATTGCCCATCCTTTTCGTCGACTTGTTGCTGCATCGGCACCCGCCGTCCGATCGAGATTTGCCCCGATTGATCGGCAAGGCAATGCATTTATCCTGCCACCGTTCCGGCCAAGTCTTTACCGTTGAAGGGAATGGCGAGCGGCCTGCTTCGCTGGTTTCGCGGCAATCAGGAAAGCAGCCGCTCCATCCCTCTCTGGAGTTGCTCCAGTCTGCATCCGGGTATCCCAAATGGGACATTGACGGACGATGTCCCGAAAAAGTCTGATCCGGGCGAGTGTCGTCTGCCATTTTTTCCCGGTGCCCCGCATGCCACGTACCCTTTCGACGAAGCCAAAACAGGATGGATTCCGCGCGCCCGGCGAGTTCGAGCCCAAGTCGGGA
The DNA here is from genome assembly GCF_019091085.1 of Mesorhizobium sp. GbtcB19. Classification (GTDB taxonomy): domain Bacteria; phylum Pseudomonadota; class Alphaproteobacteria; order Rhizobiales; family Rhizobiaceae; genus Mesorhizobium. Next base: position 155,047 of record NZ_JAGXJY010000013.1, read on the forward strand.
TGCTGGCTGATCTGGCCGGAGCGACCGGACACCTGGCGCCTCGGCGCCAAACCGGCGCAGAAGCTGTTTGCCAATGTCGCCGCGGCGATCGCGCAAAGCGAGCCGGTGACGGTGGCGGCGTCCAGCCGGCAGTGGCAGAACGCCAGGGCCCGGTTGTCGGAACATGTGCGCGTGGTGGAGATGTCCACCAACGATTCCTGGCTACGCGACAGCGGCCCGAATTTCGTCGTCAACGATCAAGGCGCCGTGCGCGGCGTCGATTGGACCTTCAACGCCTATGGCGGTTTCGACGGCGGGCTCTACGCGCCATGGGACCTGGACGACCTGGCGGCGCAAAAGGTGCTCGAAATCGAGAGGATGGATCGTTATCGCGCGCCGCTGATCGCCGAAGGCGGAGGCCTGCAATGCGACGGACAGGGCACGCTCATCACGACGGAGCAATGCCTGCTCAATCGAAATCGCAACGCGCATCTCGGCAAGGCCGAGGTGGAACGGCAACTGGGCGACTATCTCGGCGTCGACACCATCATCTGGCTGCCGCGCGGCTTTGCCTTCGATGAGACGGACGGCCATGTCGACGATGTCTGCTGCTTCGTGCGCCCGGGCGTGGTCGCGTTGAGCTGGACCGACGATCGCGACGATCCGCAATATGAGATCGTGCGGGAAGCCGAGGAAGTGCTGCGCTCGGCCCGCGACGCGCGTGGCCATGCCCTCGAGGTGCATCGTCTGCCCCATCCCTTGCCGATCGAGATGACGCCGGAAGAAAGCGAAAGCGTGGACCGGCTCGATTCGACCTGGGCGCGACCGGCCGGCAACCGGATCGCAGCGAGCTACATCAACTACTATCCGGGCAACAGCGTTGTGGTCGTGCCGGAGTTCGGTTCCGACCTCGACGTGAAAGCAAGGGCAAAGCTGGCCGAGTTGTTCCCCGACCACAGAATAGTCGGCATCGAGAATTCCCGCGAGATTTTGCTGGGCGGCGGCAATGTCGCCTGCATCACCTTGCCGGTCTATGCCCCGCAACGACGTTGAGCGACGACGAACGCCGGCTAACCGGCCGCGAAACGAAACTGAGGGCTGAGCGATCCATCGGTGCCAGCCTAGGCGAAAAGGAGGAGATTCATGCGCGCCCTGATCCTGTCAACGCTGCTTGCCGGGCTCGCCTGCGGCATCGCCAGCGCAGCCTCAGCGGACGAGGAAAAAGTCGTCAACGTCTACAACTGGTCGGACTACATCGCGCCGGACACCGCCGAGAAGTTCGAGAAGGAGACGGGCATCAAGGTTCGCTACGATGTCTATGACGGCAACGAGGTGCTCGAGACAAAACTGCTCACCGGCGGCTCCGGGTATGACGTGGTCTATCCTTCGGCCTATCCGTTCCTGAAGAACCAGGTGAAGGCGGGGGCCTTCCTGGAGCTCGACACGTCCAGGCTCGCAAACCACGCGAAGATCGATCCGCAGGCTCTTTCGCTGATCGCGGGCGCGGACCCGCAAAACAAGCATGCCGTGCCCTACATGGCCGTCACCGACGGCATCGGCTACAACGTCGCCGCGGTCAAGCAGCGGCTGCCGGACGCGCCGACGAATTCCTTCGCCATGGTCTTCGACGTCGACGTCATCAAGAAGCTCTCCGATTGCGGCGTGGCGATGATCGACGCGCCGGCTGAAGTCATCCCGATGGCGCTGAATTATCTTCATGTCGACCCGCGCTCGACCAGTCCCGACGACCTCGCCAAAGTCGAGGAACTGATGGCCAAGGTGCGGCCCTACATCCGCTATTTCCACTCCTCGAAATACATCAACGACCTGGCAAACGGCGACATCTGCGTCGTGCTTGGCTGGTCCGGCGACATACTTCAGGCAAGGACGCGTGCCGCCGAATCCGCCAAGAAGCTGGAGATCGCCTATTCCATTCCGAGGGAAGGCACGCTCATCAACTTCGACACGATGGCGGTGCCGAAGGATGCTCCGCACCCCGACAACGCCATGGCCTGGATCAACTTCAACCTGCGGCCCGATATCGCCGCGGCCAACTCCAGCTATGTCTCCTATGCCAACGCGATACCGGATTCCCTGCCGCTGATGGACAAGGCGATCGCCAGCGATCCCGGAGTTTTTCCTCCCGACGACGTGAAGGCCAAGCTGTTCGTGGTCAACAACAGCGACGCGAAGCTGCTACGGTCCCAAAACCGCATGTGGACGCGCGTGGTGACGGGGCAGTAGGGCCGGCGCGCAGCATCAGTCGCGCGCGGCCTCGCGAACCGCGGCCAGCAACTCCACCTGGGAGTGCACGCCAAGCTTGCGATAGACCTGCTTGATGTGGTTGCGGGCCGTGCCCGGCGAAATGGAAAGGCTTCGCGCGATGGTCTTGGCGTTGCCGCCGTCGATCAGATGCCGCGCGATCTCGGTCTCGCGCGCGCTGAGCAGGGACCGCCCGGCCTCGATTGCCCCGCCCTTGTCCCGGAGCCGGCACAAGTGAAACAATCTTTCCAGAACCAGCTTCGTTGCGCCGCCCGCGGCGCAGGCGAGCGCCAGATCCTGGTCGCCAAAGGGCGGCGCGCCGTTGCGTCGCAGAAAGGTGACATAACCAGCGGTCAACCTATCGAGATTGAACACGCCGGTTATCTCGTCGAAGCTGTCGGAAGGGCCATAGAATTCGCGATAGTAGGGGGAGTGCTGGAAATCGCCGTTGCGGAGAGCCGATAACGGCAACAGGAAATCCTGCCGGCTGCTGGCGAACCGCTGGAAGAAGGGATCCAGCCGGTAGACGCGGGCGTCGTAGTCGCGGTTCCAGCGATCGGGGCCGGCGTCGTCGATCGTCAGGGAAGTGATGTCACGGCGATAGAAGCCGACATAGACGCGATCGGAGCCAAGCAGCACGCACGCCGCAGCGGTGAAGCGAGCCGACAATTCCTCGGGCGTCGCGGCGCCGGCCGCGGCGGCGACGCCGCCGCTCCAGCTTGCAAGTCGGTCGAGGGAAAAATTCGAAAGCATTCGCGCCCAGCGTAGCGCATGCCGCTGCAAGTTCAACCTGGCGCATGGCGGCGAGACGGGCCGGTATGGTGGCTCGGGCACCGTGACGGATCGCGAGACCAAGTAGTTGCTTTGACTTCGCAGGCCCAGGCCATACCTATTGCGGAACCCCTTGCGGAGGCATCATGAGGTCCAAGCTGAGACTCGTCCCCTTCATCCTGCTGGCGCTCGCTGCCTTCGCGCAGCCGGCCCTCGCTGAAACACCGGACCGGCCGGCGCCCACCGGCGGCGTGCTGTCGCTTTTGCCGCCGCCGCAGGTCACCGAGCATTCGATCACGCTTGGCGGGCGCAAGCTGGACTACCAGGCCAAAGCCGGCACGCTGTCACTGCTTTCGGGCAAGGGCGAGGTCACGGCCGAGATCTTCTATGTCGCCTACACGCAGCAGTCGCCGGCGCCGGCGAAGGACCGGCCGATCACTTTCGTCTTCAATGGCGGGCCGGGCGCGGCGTCGGCTTACCTGCATCTCGGCGCAATCGGACCGCGCATCGTCGAGACCGCCGCCGACGGCGAGTTCCTGCGGCCGCCGCAAAAGCTCATCGACAATCCCGACAGCTGGCTCGACATGAGCGATCTCGTCTTCGTCGATCCGGTCGGCACCGGCTACAGCCGCGAGGCGCCGGGGCACGAGGGCAAGGAATTCTGGAGCGTCGACGCCGACGCCAGTTCGGTCGGCGCCTTCATGCGACTCTATCTGGCGCAGAACGGCCGCACCGGAGCGCCGCTGTTCCTCGCCGGCGAAAGCTATGGCGGTTTCCGCGCCGCGCTGCTTGCCCGCACGCTGCAGGAGGACGTGGGCCTCAGCCCAAGCGGCATCGTGCTGATCTCGCCGGCGCTGGAATTCATGCTGGTACGGCCCGATCAGTTCGACCAGTTGCACTGGGCGCTCGAACTGCCGTCGCTGGCGGCAACGCGGCTGAAGGGCGACGGCGTCAGCGGCGACGCGCTGCACGACAGGCTGGCCGAGGTCGAGCATTACGCGCTCGGCGATTACCTGACGGCGTTGAACAGCGGGCTTGAGCAAGGCGGCAAGCTCGCCAGCACACGCGTTTCGGAGATCACCGGCCTACCGCTCGAGCTCGTCCAGCGCAATTTCGCCCGCATCCCGACCGGCCTTTTCGCCAAGGAATTCCAGCGCGCCACGGGCAAGGTGCTCAGCCCCTATGACGCCACCATCGGCACCGCCGACATCGAGCCGCAAAGCCCGCGCGACGCCGGCCCCGATCCGGTGCTCGACCGCAGCGTTCCGGTGCTGACCTCCGCCTTCGTCGCCTATGCCCGCGACGAGCTGAACTACCGCACCGATGTCAGCTACAGGCTGCTCAATGGCGAGATCAGCCGCAATTGGGACTATGGCACGTCGGGTCAGGGCTATGCCGGGGTGATGAACGATTTGCAGCGCGCGCGCTCGCTCAACCCGGCGCTCGGCGTCGTCATCGTCAACGGCTATACCGATCTGGTCACGCCCTATCTCGCCTCGCGCTATCTGGTGAACCAGCTTCCATCGCTTTCCGATGCCAAGCCGATCCGGCTCGACGTCGTCGAGGGCGGCCACATGATGTATCTGCGGCCTGACGGTCGACGCGCGCTGAAGGACGCGGCATCGGAGCTTTATCAGGCGACGCAGTAGGCAGGGCTATGCCCGCAGGCGGTCACGCGCCCGCATCAGTGCAAATCCGAGCAGGTTCTCGCCGCGCCACAGCAACGGATTGGCGGCCTTCTCGTCATCGGCCGCGAGGCCGATGCCCCAGATGCGGTCGACAGGGCTCGCCTCGACCAGAACCTTGTCGCCCGTCGCGAGCAGAAACGCACCCAAATCCTTGTTCTGGCTGAATTTCTGAAAGCTGCCCTCGGCGACGATATCGTTCTTCTCGCGGTCCCACAGCGCGCCGTCGAAGCCCTTGACCTTGCGGCCCAATTCCTTCGCCTGCTTGGGGCTGCCGGCCTCCACGATCCGCGCCGCCATCTCTTCGTCGCCGAACAGGCGCGCCTTGGACGCCATCATCCAGTGTTCAGCCGTCGCATAGCGCGAACCGGCCGCGGTGAAGGGCGCCGGCCACCACTGGCTGAAGCAGGATGCGGTGATGCTGCCGTCCTTCGAGGGCTGGTGGCCCCAGAAGAACAGCAGACGCGGGCGCGATTTGGAGCGGACGGCTTCTTCGAGCCAAGCGCGGTCGTAGGTCATGCGGCGGATGGAACAGCGTGAGCCTCGGCTTTGTCAATCGGCTGGACACCTTGTTCCTGCCAATCCCCTGCGCCAACGCAAGCACCGTGCTGGAGCAGCGCAGCCCTTGCGTTCGCTCGTATAGCTGCCACCTCCAGGCAAGCAGATCGATACCATGGCCGATATCGTCGTCCTAGAAAGCCGAGAAAGGGTGCTGGCCGGCATCCTGTTCACGGCTGCCGCCTATTTCCTGTTTTCGGCGCAGGATGCCTCGATCAAGCTTCTGGTCGCCGGCATGACGGTCTGGCAGATCATGTTCTTCCGCTCGATCACGGTGCTTCTCGCCTGCAGCGCGATCGGCGGCAAGCGGCTGTTTGCCGACACGATCGCCTCGCCGATCGTCAGGCCGATGCTGGTGCGCAGCGCTTTCACGCTCGCCGCCTGGCTCTGCTACTACAACGCCGCGCGCTCGCTGCAGCTTGCCGAGCTCACCACCATCTATTACGCCGCGCCGATCATCGTCACCGTGCTGTCGGTGCTCATCCTGGGCGAGACGGTGCCGCTGTTGCGCTGGATCGCGGTGTTCATCGGTTTCGCCGGCGTGTTCATCGCCTGCGATCCGACGCGGCTCGGCTTCTCCGTGCCGGTGCTTCTGGTGCTGGCTGCCGCGGTGCTTTGGGGCATCGCCGTGGTGCTCTTGCGCAAGACTGCCATGCAGGAGCGCACCATGATCCAGTTGGTGCTCAACAATTTCTATTTCCTGCTCTTCTCGGCTCTGCCGGCGCTGATCTGGTGGCGCACGCCCGACGCAACGCAGCTGCTGTTGCTGCTCAGCGTCGGCGCGCTCGGCGGCGTGGCGCAATACATGCTGTTCGAAGGCATGAAGCGGGCGCCGGTGTCGATCGTGGCGCCGTTCGAATACACACCTCGCTGGTCTGGGCCTTCGCGCTGGGCTACGCCATCTGGGGCGACGTGCCGCGCACGGAAGTGTTCATGGGCGCGGCGCTGATCATCGGCGCCGGCTTGCTGGTCGTCGGCAACGAGCGTTTCCGCAAACGGGAGCAGGCCTCATGACGGAAGGCTGTCAGGAGCAACCGGGTAGGCTGGCACCATGACCGATACGCTCGACATGCCGGAAAAGCTCGCGCCTGCCGCCGCCGACGCAGCGGCCGAGCGCACGCTCGGCATCGTTCTCGTGTCAGCTTCGGCCATCGCCTTCGCGCTCACCGGCGTGCTGACCAAGTCGATTCATGCCGATCCGCTGACGATCACATGCTGGCGCGGTTTTTTCGGCTCGATCCTGATCACACTCTACGTGCTGTGGCGCCGGCGCCGCTCGGGCGGGCGCGAAAGCCTGCGATTGGGCTGGCGCGGCTGGCTGCTGGCAATTGAGGGCGCTGCCGCCAGCATCGCCTTCATCTCGGCGTTCAAATTCACCTATGTCGCCAATGTCGCGGTGATCTACGCCACCTCGCCTTTCATCGCGGCGCTGCTCGCCTTCCTTCTGGTGCGCGAGAAAATCCGGCTGCAGACGATGATTGCCGCGGCCGTATCGCTGTGCGGCGTCGCCATCATGGTCGGCGCCGGCCTCGGCAACGGCCATCTGTTCGGCGACGGGCTGGCACTGCTGATGACCGCCGGCAGCGCGCTCTACATGATCATGGTGCGCGCCTTCCGCGATTCGCCGGTCGTCTGGGCGGGCGCGGTGTCGGCCTTCCTGCTTTTCGTGCTCGGCTGGTTCGTCACCGATCCGCTCGCGGTGTCGACGCGCGACGTGGCGTTGCTCGGAGCCTTCGGCTGCTCCTTCGCCTTGGCGTCGATTCTGTGGACGGAAGGCTCACGGCTCGTCCCATCCGCCGAAGCCGGCCTGCTCGGCTCGGCCGAGGTGCCGTTCGCCATCCTGTTTGCCCTGATCTTCCTCGGCGAAGCCCCGCCAATGGCCAGCATCGTCGGCGGCGCCATCGTGCTTTGCGCGGTTTTCGCCCATGCCGGGCGCGACTGGCTGAGGGCCAGATCGGCGCGTTCGTAAAAATATTTTTCGAGTCACGGAACCATCATCCGACTCGCGCATTATTGGTTCGACGGGTCACCCCCCAAGTCCCCCCAAACCCCTCGACCCGTCCGACTAGAAGCCGACCCGCAAAAAGGTCGGCTTTTTCTTTGGAGAAACCTTCCCTTCAGGACGGCAGGGCCAAGTCGCTGCCGAGCAGTTCGGCCAGATCCCTTGCGGGGCGAGGAGCTTCGCGCCCGAGCCGGATGGCGAAGTCGGCCATCGGCAATGGCGGCAGGTCGAGATCGGGCGACGCCTCCACGATGCCGGAATGGGCGAAACGCCGGGTGCGCGGCGTCAGCGCGATGCCGGCATCGACCGCGGTGCGCAGGCCGGCGAGGCTGGCGCTGCCGGCGGCGATGCGATAGCGGCGACCGGCGGCGTCTAACGCATTGAGCGCGGCCTCGCGGAAACCGCAATAGGGGTCGAGCAGCGCCAGCGGCACCGTTTCCTGCCGCGTCGCCAGGCCTTTTTCCGAGCAGAGCCACAGCATCGGCTCGCTGATCACGGCCGCTTCGTCCGGCGATGCGGCATGGCGCATGGTGATCGCGAGGTCCAACTGGCCCGCCTGCAAGGCCGAGCCGAGCTCCTGGGAACGGCCGACGCGCAGTTCGATCCGCACGCGCGGATGGCTGACGGCGAAGGCCCTGAGCAGGTCCGGCAGGCCGTGATCGGCGAAATCCTGCGTCGTGCCGATGGCGATGCGGCCGCCGGCTCTCGCGCCTTTGAGCGCCAGCCAGGCCTCGGTGTGGACGGCCAATATGCGCCGCGCGTGGCCGACAAGGTCCTCGCCGGCCGGCGTCAGCCCGCGCCCCCTGCCCTGCGGGGTGAGCAGCGGCTCGCCGACGATCTCTTCCAGCCGCTGCATCTGCGCGGTCACCGCCGACGGCGTGCGGCCGACAGCGGACGCGGCTTTTGCGAGCGAGCCGCCATCGACGAAGGCGAGGAAGGTTTTCAAGAGGTCGGGGTCGAGCGTTTCCATATTTCGACAATATCGAACCTTTTGTCAAAAACAATTCGATTTTATTGACGAATGGATCGGCCCATATCTCTTCCATCGAAGGCGCGAGACGCCAAACCCGAAGGAGAAGAAAATGCCGATCATCAATATCAGCGTCACCGGCAAGCCGGACGCCAAGCTGTCCGCCGCCATCGCCAAGGAGGCTACCGAAATCACGGCGAAGCTGCTGCGCAAGGATCCGACCATCACTGCGGTCGCGGTCAACTACATCGATCCGCAGCACTGGTTCGCCGGCGGCAAGTCGCTGGCCGATCACGGCACCAACACGTTCTGGCTAGACATCAAGGTCGTCGACGGCACCAACACCAAGTTAGAGCTCGAAGCCTATCTCAAGGCGATCTTCGAGGCCTTCGGCCGTCTGCTGGGCGGCGTGCATGAGGAAAGCTATGCCTTCGTGCATGAGGTGCCGGCGGCGGCCTATGGCTATGGCGGCAAGACCCAGGAGTTCCGGTTCATCAGCGGCAGGTTGAACGCGGCTTAAATTTTGCTGCTCCGCCCTCCTGGACGGCACGCTACCTCGCGGGAGGATGAAGCCTGGTATCCAGCGCGAAATCCTCCTGCAGGTGCGGTTTATAAAGGCCGCTCGCCCAGCCGGGATCGAATACCAAGTTCCAACTATGCTGGGACACAGCGCTTGGAATCAGAAACATGGGATGCTCCGCTAGCAGACTGTCGCCGAACTGCTGCTGGCCAGCGCCGGGAATGCCAGGACGCAGCCAGTTGGCGTTCGGAACATCGTCCATTTGCACGACATGAATCTTGGACGGATCGGTGATGTCGAAGGCAGTCAACACGTGAGGAACGGTATCGAGCGTGCGAAATCCCTTATGGACCGCCACCTCCAGAATGGCGGTCGACGGGTCAATGGACGCATATACGGCCCGGACCCCTTTGCTGTTCCACCTTCCCCCGAGTTTGAAGGCTCCCTCGCCGCTGTCCCAGCTTGCCTGGAAGCGTTTGTGATCAAGTCTCCAGCCGAGGACTTCTCCCGTCCCAAGAGAACCCGGCAAAGGCGTCACGCGTAGACACCATAGTCAAGTCGTTCGAGGAATTCCTGTACAAGCATAGTGCCCGCAGCCGTGGCCAAAAGATCGATCGGTCGCCGGTTGTCCAAGCCCATGGCGGGCTCAATCATCCATTTCTCAGCCGCTTCCTGGTTTCCCAGAACGGACGCGGCCTTGGTGAGAACCCTTGCGAAATTCCAGGTCCTTGAACCTTGCTCGCGATTGAGCGTCCTGGAGTGATCCGACTTGTGCCGCTGGAATGTCCGCTCGCTCATGCCGAATGCCGCCTCGAAGGCATCTGCTTCAATGACGGTCAGTTGCCTGACAAGGCTTTCCAGGGCCTGGCTTGGAATTCCATGCAGGATCATTTCATGGGCCTCGAGCGGGCTGGATACCGAGGATCCAAGAACCTTCGGCCCGCCGAACAGGTCGACCAGCCGTTCGAACTCCGGCTCCATGTGTGGCGCTTCGGCAAACCCCGTTGGGAAACTGGCCATGCTCACCTCTCCGTCACGTGTCGCTTTATCTACGACATGTGTCACAGCTTTTCAAGTAGGGATCGAAGCACTGCGTCAGCCCGCATTGACCTTGCCCGCACTTGCGCTACCCTCTGCCATCGAAGCGGCCGCCAAAGAGCCGCGTCCTGGAGGACGTTGGGAGAGAGCGGCATGATCCTGACCCTGGCGCTGCTGGCGGGCCTTGTCTTTGCCTGGCTGCTGATCGCGGTGATCGAACGGTTCCGGCTCGACCTGCGCTTCACCCAGGCGCTGCTCTATGTGCCGTTCAAGCTCGCCTACCGCATTGCCGACAACCGCATCCGCATTGCCCGCAGCGCCAAGACACCGGTCATCTATGTCGTCTCGCACCAGTCGCGCATCGAGCCGGCGCTGATGCTGTCGCTGCTTCCCGACGACACGCTGCACATTCTGGACGAGGCTTCGGCGCGCTCGCCCTGGCTCGAGCCGTGGCGCGAACTTGCCCGCACGATTCCCTTCAACGCCGAGCACCTCTTCGTCAGCCGCCGGCTGGTGCGCGTGCTGAAGGGCAAGGGACGGCTCGCCGTCTATCTGCCCGACAATGTCGAACCGGACGTCAAATCCTTCCGGCTGTTTCGTGCCATCACCCGCATCGCCATGCAGGCTGACGCGCGCATCGTGCCGATCTTCGTTGCCGGCACGCGCGACCTGCCGGTGTCGCTGACGCCGAAGGAGAAGGCGCCTCGCCACTGGTTCCGGCGACTGTCGGTGAGCGTGCTGGAGCCGATGACCGTCGCCGAGCTGGTGGCGCGCAACCCCGACATGGCTTCCAACACCAATGCGCTGTTCGACCGGTTCGCCGAAGCACGGCTCTACGGCACCAATCTCGACCGCGGCCTGTTCCTCGCCATGCGCGACGCCGCCGATCGCGTCGGCCCATCACATCCGATCATCGAGGACGTGATCTCGGGTTCGCTCAGCTATCGCAGGCTGTTCATCGGCGCGCGCGTGCTCGGCCGCCATTTCGAGACGGTGACGGCGCCGGGCGAAGCGGTCGGCGTGCTGTTGCCCAACGCCAATGGCGTGGTGCTCACCTTCGTCGGCCTGATCTCCGCGGCGCGCGTGGCGGCCATGATCAACTACACCGCCGGCCCGGCCAGCGTGACCGCGGCGATCCGCACCGGCGTCATCCGCACCGTGGTGTCCTCCCGCGCCTTCATCGAAAAAGCCGGCATCGACGACATCGTCGCCGCGGTCGAGGCGGGCGGCGCCAAGATGCTGTGGCTGGAGGATGTGCGCGCCAGCGTGACCACGCTGGACAAGGTCGCCGCGGCACTTTTGTGGCGCTTGCCGCTGCAGCGGCAAGAGGCCGGCAAACCTGCCGTCATCCTGTTCACCTCCGGCTCGGAAGGCACGCCGAAGGCAGTGGTGCTGTCGAACCGCAATCTGCTTGCCAATGTCATGCAGGCCGAGGCGCGCGTCTCCGTTTCGCCGGCCGACACCCTGCTCAACGTGCTGCCGGCGTTCCATTCCTTCGGCCTGACCGGCGGCACCATCCTGCCGCTGGTGCTGGGCATAAAGCTGTTCCTCTATCCCTCGCCGCTGCACTACAAGATCATCCCGGAGATCGCCCGCAAGGTGAAGCCGACCGTGATGTTCGGCACCGACACCTTCCTCGCCAACTACGCCCGCACCGCCAAGGACGGCGACTTTTCCAGCCTGCGCTTCGTCGTGGCCGGCGCCGAGGCAGTGAAGCCGGAGACGCGGCGCACCTATCGCGACCGCTTCCAGGCCTCGATCGTCGAAGGCTTCGGGCTGACGGAAGCCGCGCCCGTGGTGGCGGTGAACACCGCCATCCACGGCCGCGACGGCACGGTCGGGCGGCCGCTGCCGGCCATCCGCATGAAGCTGGAGCCGGTCGAAGGCATCGCCGAGGGCGGCCGGCTGTGGCTCGACGGGCCGAACATGATGATGGGCTACATGACGGCCGACCGCCCCGGCGAATTGCAGCCGCTGGAAGGCTGGCACGACACCGGCGACATCGTGTCGATCGACCGCGAGGGCTTCATCACCATCCGCGGGCGGGCCAAACGCTTCGCCAAGATCGCCGGCGAGATGGTGTCGCTGGGCGCCGTCGAGATGCTGGTGCAGTCGCTGTGGCCGGAAGAGCGCCACGCGGCGGTGGCGGTGCCAGACAAGCGTCGCGGCGAGCGCATCGTGCTGGTCACCACCGCCGACGACGCCAATCCGGAGGAACTGCGCCAGTTCGGCAGGAAGGCGGGTGCTGCCGAGCTGATGGTGCCCAACGACATCATCAAGGTGGAAGAGATCCCGGTGCTGGGTTCCGGCAAGACGGATTACGTCTCGGCGCGCAAGCTGGCTATTGATAGGCTGGGGCTGGGTGTGGCCGCCTGATCTCCTGCCCGAGGGGATTACCAGCTACCCAATGTCCGAAGGCGGCACCTTTTCACCCTCCAGCCTCGCCCGCTTCGAATAGGCGCGCACAGAGAACGGCAGGAAGAGCAGATAACCCGCGACCGAGGCGGTCAGCGTGTACCAGGGATAGGTCATCAGAAGCAGGATATAGAGCACGACAGCCAGGATGACCGGCAGCACCCTGTCGCCCGGCACCTTGACGCTCTTGCCCGAATAGACCGGCAGGCGGCTGACCAGCAGAAACGCGACAAGCACCGTGAAGCCGGTGGCGATGAAGCCGGCCGGCCGGCTGGGCTCCAGCCCGAGCCGCAGGAAATACAGATAGAGCGGCAGCATGACCAGCACGGCGCCCGCTGGAGCCGGAACACCGACGAAATATTCTGACTGCCAGGCCGGCTGGTCGTGGTCCTCGGTCAGCACGTTGAAGCGGGCGAGCCGCATGCCGCAGGCGATGGTGAAGAGAAGCGCCGCGATCCAGCCCGGCGAGCCGGCGCGGTCGAGCAGGAAGGCGTAGAGCACCAAAGCCGGCGCGACACCGAAATTGACGATATCGGCCAGCGAATCCATCTGCGCGCCGAATTTCGAGGTGGCCTTCAGCATGCGCGCCAGCCGCCCGTCGATGCCATCGAGAAAGGCGGCAAGCAGCACCATGACCACCGCGATCTCGAAACGGTTCTCGAAGGCGAAGCGGATACCCGACAGGCCGGCGCAGATAGCGAGCACCGTGACCAGGTTGGGCAGCACCATGCGCATCGGGATCTCGCGGATGCGCGGACCGCCGCTGGCATGAGCCTCGAACTTTTTGAATGGCGCGCCCAACGCTCAGGAAATCCTGACCAGGGGCGTGACCGCCGTGCCGCCGAATTCGGCAAGCACGGTCTCGCCGCCGACCGCCGTCTGGCCGACCGCGACGCGCGGCACGGCGTTCGACGGCAGGAAAACGTCGACGCGCGAGCCGAAGCGGATCAGCCCGAAACGCTCGCCGATCGCGATCGAGCCGCCCGTCTCAGCCCAGCAGACGATACGCCGCGCCACCAGCCCGGCGATCTGGACCGCGGCAACCGTACCGTTCGGGCTGTCGATGACCAGCCCGTTGCGCTCGTTCTCGGCGCTTGCCTTGTCGAGCTCGGCATTGAGGAATTTTCCGGGCTTGTGCTCGATGCGCGTGATGCGGCCGCGCACCGGAGCGCGGTTGATGTGGCAGGAAAAGACATTCATGAACACCGAGATGCGGGTCATCTCGCCGGAACCCAGGCCAAGCTCGCTCGGCGGCACCGCAGGGCCGACGGCCGAAATCACGCCGTCGGCCGGGCTCACCACCAGCCGGTCGTCGACCGGCGTGACGCGCTCGGGATCGCGGTAGAAATAGACGCACCAGGCGGTGAGGATCAGCCCGATCCAGAACAGGATCGAGGAGAAATAGCCAAGAAACAGCGTCGCCGCGGCGAAGGCGGCAATGAAGGGATAGCCTTCGCGGTGGATCGGAACGAACGTATTCTTGACCGAGTCGAGAAGCGTCATAGGGCTTGCGGCGGTCCCTGTTTCAGGTTGCGCCTCAATAGCGGAAAGCCCCCCTCCCCGCAACGCAACAATGGCGGAGGGCGTGGAAGCGAATGGGAAACACAGTGAAAGGCGATCTGGGACCTATCCAGCGGCAGCGGAGCGATCGAAGTGCGCGTCTAGTTCAGCCATCGTAGCCTCAGCGAGCTTCTCATGATCCTCGCCACCCAGGAGCACACTGGCATTCGGCGAAGACAGAGACAGGAAGGTCCGTCCAGACGCCAGCACCACCCAATTCACAACCGGCCCTTCCCCCGTTTGCACCACCGAGTTAGCTGAAACGACGGCACCCACAGGATCGAACCCGGCCTTGCGCAGCAAGAGATCGACAGCGACCGGAGCATGATTTCGTTCAGCCAATTCGATAACCGTGTTGATCTCCGACCCTTCCGCACGGCCAAGCCGGGTGCCGATCCGTGGCGCGTTGGCTCCCAACTGGTTCTCGCCCGGGCGTATGACCGGAGGATCTTCGGGCGCGATGTGTTCGTAAACGGCAACGCCTGCCCTCGTTTCAGCGCATAGCCGGAGGTCTTTCGCGCTGGTTCGAAGTTGGAAAACCATCTGCTTTTCGCCTCCGACGTCCAGCATCCTTGCCATCCCGAACCCCAGCTTGATCTCCGACGGCGATATTTTTGCGCAGGCGAGGCCGGCGCCAACTTCGCGCTGGCTCAACATCTGGCGCACCAGTTTGCTAACGGACTCATGAAGAAGCCTGCCTTCGCGCTGGGGATTGGCCAGCACGAGTTGATTGATCGCTTCGTCGTAATCGTCATCATCGACAATTTGCAGATCGGGCCAAGAAGCGATCCAACGCGCAAGCAAGTCTTCCATCGGCACGGCTTCATCCGCTGAGTAGAACGCATCGTCGAGCGTATCCAAGAAATCGTCGCGGCCACCTTCGAAGCCCGTTTGTTTCGCCGCTTCATCAGGATGCTTGGCAACCCAGGCTGACATCTTTTCCAAAGTCGCCAACTGACCTTTTGCCCCGCAAGCGCTGAGCCCGGCTCTGGCGTTGGCAATCATGGCGTCGATTTCGCTGCCTGCATTATGGATGAACTGACTATGGCCGCCGTTCTTTACCTCCGAGGAGTACTGGTCCGCATGAAAGACCTGCATCGCCTTCGGGTTGATCTCCTGATAGCGATAGAGCCCTTTGGAAACCATCGTTACCACGAATTGCATGACTGCGAAGACGAGATGAAATGACTTTCCGTCGGCCTGTTCGATCTTGGATCGAGGCACCATGATCGAGGGCACGAGCAGGCTGCCTCCCTTATCTTCGGAAGCTAGCGTTTTCTTCTCGGCAGCTTTGCTGGATTTGCGTGAGAAAAACCCAAACATTCGAAATGCTTCCATCAGATGAAAAAACGAGGGCGGGATTATCTATGGCGCGACAATATCATCAGACCATGGATTTGAAAGGCACCAGAATATAGCCAGGTTTGTCGATGCGATAGGCGAGCTCAAATTATTGAAAGGACTATGTCGGCGCGGCATAAGCTCATCCGTCCTAGGCTGGACAACCCGCCCGCGGAGCCAGCCAATGTCGTCGTCCAGCAGCGCCAGGAAAGCCAATCTCATCACCGAAGGCCTTGCCTTTGGCGAGTCGCCGCGCTGGCATGACGGCCGGCTCTGGCTGTGCAACTGGGGCACCGGCGAGATCGTCGCGGTGGACGAGAACGGCAAAAGCGAGGTCATGGCAAGGGTGCCGGCCGTCCTGCCCTATTCGATCGACTGGCTGCCGGATGGCCGGCTTCTGGTGGTTTCGGGACGGGAAGGTCTGCTGCTTAGGCAGGAAGCGGATGGAACGCTCGTCACCCATGCCAATCTGACGCAACTGTCGAAGAACCCCTGGAACGAAATCGTCGTCGACGGGCGCGGCAACATCTACGTCAATGGCGGCGGGCCGGCGCCGGCGCCGGGCGAGCATTTCGGACCGGGCACCATCGTGCTGATCACGCCGGACGGCACGGTTCGGCAGGTCGCCGAGGATATCGCCTTCGCCAACGGCATGGCGGTGACGCCGGACAACCGGACTTTGATCGTCGCCGAATCCCACGCCAGGCGGCTGACTGCCTTCGCCATCGGCGAAGACGGGAGCCTTTCCAGGCGGCGCGTCTGGGCCGATCTCGGCAATGATTACCCCGACGGCATCTGCCTCGATGCCGAAGGCTGCGTCTGGTACGCCGACGTCCCGAACCAGCACTGTGTCAGGGTGCGCGAAGGCGGCGAGAAAATCGACCGGATCGAGGTCGATCGCGGCTGCTTTGCCTGCATGCTGGGCGGAGCGGACGGCAGGACCCTATTTATCCTCGCCGCGGAGTGGCGCGGTTTCGAAAACATGGTGAGCGACGCCCGCACCGGTCAGGTACTGGGCATCGCCGCATCTTCGCCCGGAGCCGGCTGGCCGTCTTACACTTCCGGCACGCGCTGGTAGTTGGCGATGTCGGCCTTGACGCCGAGCCGCGCGATGGTTTCCTGCGCGCTGAAGGCCATGCGCTCATGCGCTGCCTTGACGATCGGCACCACTCTGTCGACCGCCGCCTGGCTTTCCCATTCGACCATGGTGACGAGGTTGAACTCCCCGGGGCCGGAGAACTGCTCGAGCAGGAAATCCTGCACGAAGCCTTCCTGCTGGCGCAGCAATTCATGCGTCATGAAGACCTTGCTCATGATCTCGTCGCGCGCCGCCGCCGGCACGACGAATTTGTCGACCCGGAACACGCTGCCGGTGTGGTGATTTTCGGTGCTCATTTCGATCTGTCTCCGATTTGGAAGGTTTGGTTGCCAGGTGGCTCGGAGACGGTTTGCAAGCTCAAGGTAAGTTGAGGTCAAGGGGATTTTTGCGCCGACTTCCCCTTCTCCC
>NZ_JAGXJY010000013.1:171754-174279 GCF_019091085.1 Mesorhizobium sp. GbtcB19
AGGTGGCTCGGAGACGGTTTGCAAGCTCAAGGTAAGTTGAGGTCAAGGGGATTTTTGCGCCGACTTCCCCTTCTCCCCTTGTGGGAGAAGGGGAAGTTGGCGCTAGCTCACCTCCGCCGTCCTTCTGCGCACGATCACACCCAGCTCGTCGCTCTCGCGGGCGATGCGCAGGCGCTCCTCGGCTTCGGTCGCCTCGCGCTGACGGTCCCACATCGAGGCGTAGAGGCCGTGCCTGGCGAGCAGGGCGGCATGCGTGCCGCGCTCGGCGATCTGGCCGTCCTTCAAGACGATGATCTCGTCGGCCGAGATCACCGTCGACAGCCGGTGCGCAATCACGATGGTGGTGCGGCCCTTGCTGACGAGATCGAGGGCCGCCTGGATCTCCTGCTCGGTGTGGCTATCCAGCGCCGAGGTCGCCTCGTCCAGCATCAGGATCGGCGGCGCTTTGAGGATGGTGCGGGCGATCGCCACGCGCTGCTTCTCGCCGCCCGACAGTTTCAAGCCGCGCTCGCCGACCATCGAGCGGTAGCCTTCGGGCAGCTTGTCGATGAACGGGCCGATCTGGGCGAGTTCGGCTGCCTTGCGCACCTCGTCCTCGCTGGCGCCGACGCGGCCGTAGCGGATGTTGTAGGCGATGGTGTCGTTGAAGAGCACGGTGTCCTGCGGCACCATTCCGAGCACGGCGCGCAGGCTCTCCTGCGTGACGTCGCGGATATCCTGGCCGTCGATCAGCACCTGGCCACCCTGCACGTCGTAGAAACGGAACAACAGCCTGGAAATGGTCGACTTGCCGGCGCCGGAGGGACCGACGATCGCCACCGTCTTGCCGGCCGGCACCTCGAAGGAAACACCCTTCAGGATCTTGCGGTTCGGGTCGTAGGAGAAATGCACGTCGCGGAATTCGACCTTGCCCGGGCCGACCTTGAGCGGCTTCGCATCCGGCTTGTCGACGATTTCCTGCGGCACGTCGAGCAGGTCGAACATGTGCTCGATGTCGGTCAGGCCCTGCCGGATTTCGCGATAGATGAAGCCGATGAAGTTGAGCGGCACCGAGAGCTGGATCAGCATGGCGTTGATGAAGACGAAGTCGCCGACGGTCTGGGTGCCGGCCTGCACCTCCAGCGCCGACATGCACATGACGACGACGGTGCCCACCCCGAAGATGACGCCTTGGCCGAAGTTCAGCCAGCCGAGCGAGGTCCAGGTCTTGGTCGCGGCGTTCTCGTAGCGCGCCATCGAGCGGTCGAAGCGCTCGGCTTCCATGCGCTCGTTGGTGAAATATTTGACCGTCTCGAAGTTGAGCAGCGAGTCGATTGCCTTGGTGTTGGCGTCGGTGTCGCTGTCGTTCATGTCGCGGCGGATCGAGATGCGCCAGTCGCTCGCCCTGACCGTGAACCAGACATAAAGCCAGACGGTGAGTGCCACCACCGCCACATATCTCCAGCCATAGGTGAAGGCGAAGATGCCGGCGGTCAGCGCGAACTCAAGGATGGTCGGCGCCGTGTTCAGCATGATGAAGCGCACGATGGTCTCGATGCCCTTGGTGCCGCGCTCGATGATGCGCGACAGGCCGCCGGTGCGGCGCTCGAGATGGAAGCGCAGCGACAGCTGGTGCATGTGGACGAAGGTGCGGAAGGCGAGTTGGCGCACCGCATATTGGCCGACGCGGGCGAACAGCGCGTCGCGCAGCTGGTTGAAGCCGAGCTGGACCAGCCGCAGCACATTGTAGGCGATAACCAGCGCCACCGGCGCCAGCAGGAAGGCCGGCAGCGGCGGCGGGGTCTTGGCGGCGTGGGCCAGCGCATCGGTCGCCCATTTGAAGAAATACGGGCCGGCGACCAGCGTCAGCTTGGCGACGACCAGAAGCAGCGTCGCCCAGGTGACGCGGGCTCTGAGATCGGCGCGCTCGGCCGGCCACATATAGGGCCACAGGTTACGCAGGGTGGTGAGGGTGCCGGCTTCGGCGGATACGGTCTTTTCGGCCACTAGTCTTGCCTTTTGGGTGAGAAGCTGGGGCAGCAGGAGTTGACGAGTTCGGCGAGCGAGGCGGAGACGCCCGCAAGGGCGGCATGGTCGACCGCGTAGCGCGAGCGCTGGCGGTCGGCCTCGAAGCGGACGAGCCCCGCCTCGACCAGGATCTTCAGATGCTGCGAAACGGTCGACTGGGCGAGATCGAGATGGTCGACCACCTCACGGCAGGAGCAGCAGGAGCTGGCCGAAAGGCGCTTCAGGATCTCGATGCGCGCCGGGTGCGAGAGCGCCGCCAGGCGCAAGGCCATGGTGCGGCTTTCCGTGCAGCGGGTTTCGGGGGATTCGGTCATCGTCCATCGCCGATAGACGATGGTGGGTGGGAGGGCAAGCTAGGCGGATGGGTAGATTGAGATGAGGTGCGCTCCATTCGCGTTCGTCATCCTAGGGCGGAGCGCCGCGCAGCGGCGCGCAGACCCTAGGATCCTGTGTGTTGGTTCTGGTGTATGGTTGAAGTGGGAAGGAGACCGAGTGGATCCTGGTCGTCCTTTCGGACA
>NZ_JAGXJY010000130.1 GCF_019091085.1 Mesorhizobium sp. GbtcB19
TTTATTGGTGTGGAGCCTGTTTTTAAAATCAGTTACTCACTAAAGAATGGGGTATTAGAGGAAGTAATTAACGAAAAGGGTATTGTACGATTACAAAATAATTTAAGAAATAAACCAAAGAGAGAGCAAGAGAATATTAATTTTGTTGATAGCAAAGACATTATAGATTTTTATAGAAATTTAATTAGTGGAAAATATGCTCAGGGAATATTTAATATAAAACAAAAATCGATTTCAATTAACTTTAATTTTAGTGCCAATGAAGAATACTATCAATATTATGATGAATTCTCTATTTTATGGCACCTTTATGAACTAGGAATTTTTAAAGAGTTAACAGTTTCTTTAAAAAAAGATAGTTTTTACAAACTTGAAAATGCTAGCTCAGGTGAGGCTCAATATATAACTACAC
>NZ_JAGXJY010000131.1 GCF_019091085.1 Mesorhizobium sp. GbtcB19
ATTTAATCGAAGAACTTAATTTAGAAATAAATCTTTTAAACGCATATCCATCCGGTAAATTCTTCTGCTTTGCAGCATATCTAGTATCACTTTCTTGATTACTAACCGAGACAATTATGCTACTAAAAATCACTTTAAGAAAATCTTGAACTTTTACTGATTTTTCTTGAGATATAAAATCTTTTAACCAAGCCAATTCCTTAATCATATTTTGTTGAAACCAATGATCTATATTAGGGACATTGGGTACTTCTTTTTCTTCAACTTTCTCAATACTTTTCAGTTTCTGACTAATTTCTTTTATCCTTTGTAATTCATCAACACTTAAAGCAGTAGTTTTCACTCTAGACACTAAAGCTGCAATTGGATTAGAATCAATACCAATACTTTTTCTACCATGAATG
>NZ_JAGXJY010000132.1 GCF_019091085.1 Mesorhizobium sp. GbtcB19
CATTATGGCTACGGTGATTTTAAGTGTAGCATTGATTATTAATTTAATTGCTATATATATGAAAGGAAAGGGTGAATAATATGGATAATGTAAGTGAGGAAGATAAGCGTAAGATAGCACAAGAAGTTGTGTTAACAGCTCCTGAAACTGCAAATGTTTTAGGTGTTACAACTCAGCGATTACACACGCTTGTAAAACAAGGTCGTATAACACCTTTGAAAGTATCAAATCGAATTGCAGTTTATTTTCGTCCTGATGTAGAAAAGTTAGCGGAAGAGTTAGCGCCATTAAGAGAAAAATTTCGTCCTTTTGAATAAATAGAGTCGATTCCAATTAAAGGAGTCGGCTTTTTTTATTAGGATGATTAGAATTTACTTTTAGATAATGCCTTAAGTAT
>NZ_JAGXJY010000133.1 GCF_019091085.1 Mesorhizobium sp. GbtcB19
GTACACTTCCTAAAGCATATTTTCTTTTTGTTATTCCATCATCTAAAAAGCTAAACTTTCTACTTTCTTCAAAGGTAGGTAAATCTTCAATTTTAAAATCTATCGTTTTAACACTTGGAAAATCATTTAATTCATTTAATAGCTTTATAAACTCGCCCAGTTCACCTGTTACTGAAGCTTCATGTACACCAATCAACTCTATCCCTCTTATTAAACTATTTCCTCCAGTATCTGCCACTGTGCGCTGATTAGTATCTTCAATCAAAAATTGCTTTGTATCTTCATTAGTCGATTCTCTTAGCTTACTTGTATTATTCGTCATTTTTTCTAATCGGGGCAAATTCGTATAGTCATGGTGCTGGTTATCTATTGGAATCAGATCAAAAT
>NZ_JAGXJY010000134.1 GCF_019091085.1 Mesorhizobium sp. GbtcB19
CGGATAAACCTTTATTCTTTTTACACCATCACTACCCTTAACACCTTTACTTTTACCCTGGTGTAAATTTAACCATAAAAAATTACACCTCAATTGTTGATATGTAACAATTAAGGTGTACATCACTAATGAAGTAAAGCTAAAGCGCTACTAGTTTCTGATCTTGGTATATATTTTAATTTACTATATCCGCAAGGATTATATTTTGATCTATTTTTAATATAATATTGTAATCTTTCCAAAACACATCGTTATTATTTTTCCAAGCTTTAACGAATCTTTAATTTCATCTCTAAATCGAACAAATCCTAAATTCTTATATCGGTTTAATCTTGGAGGTAACGTTTCAATACTAGATAGGTTCAAGAATGAATCTGGAATAA
>NZ_JAGXJY010000135.1 GCF_019091085.1 Mesorhizobium sp. GbtcB19
TTTTTAAAATACTATGATAATAGAAGTTTTTATTTGGAAAACGGGGATCTTGATACAACTACGAATGTAGAAATTATCACTGAAATTTGCTCTGATCAAGGATTTGAGCCTAATGGAAATTATCAAGTATTAAATAATGGGATGCATATTTATCCTAAAGAGTACTTTTGTCCTAAAGAATATAAAACGGGGATTTTAAGAGTAACTAAAAATACTTATTGTATTCATCACTTTAATGGTTCTTGGATTACCAAGGATAAAAGATTTAAAAAGAACATCAGATTATTTATGTTTAGGGTTCTGGGAGAAAGAACGACTAATTTTCTTTTGAATATTGCGAAAAGATAACTAAGGAAGAAGTTTTTATTGTTGTTACATTGAAA
>NZ_JAGXJY010000136.1 GCF_019091085.1 Mesorhizobium sp. GbtcB19
CCTTAGGAGCAACATGCTCTATCTCTGCTCTCCCGCCAACATTAAGGCGCGTACCACAATATGCACATCTATGTTTTTGAACATCATATAGATGACTTTTAACTCTTTCTTTGATTCTTTTCATCTCATGGGTAGATTTATCCCATGCCTTCCCATCTGTTACATTAATAGTCTTTAAATATCTTTTTTCTTCTCTTGAAAACTTCACATTCTTCTTAATTAAATTAAGCATTCTCGAAATTTCTCCTTGCATTTTTAATGACCTCTTTCAGAGGATCATTTGGTCTTAAAGATAATTTCTCTAGTTTATTAAGTATTCTTTTTACCTCACTTGTATATTCAATATCTCCGGAAGAAATATATGATAGTAATTTCCTCAAA
>NZ_JAGXJY010000137.1 GCF_019091085.1 Mesorhizobium sp. GbtcB19
GTGGTAGTATAAGCTTTACCTTCCCTAGTTCAATTAACTTTATTAATTCTTCTTCTGTAACTCCTAAAGAATTAATAAAGTCTAAGTACATTGATTCAATAGGCAATATAATTTGTAGCTTATCAAATAATGTTAAATAGTTTCTAATATTCTCGGCAGTAGCCATTTGACCGTTGATTAGACAACTTGTTTTTTCTTCTCTTTGATTAGACTGAGTTTTATCATTTTCCGTGTCAGTAAACAATATCTCTTTATTATCTGACCAAATCTGCTCATCTGATTCCCACTTTTCCATTAGGTCTTTAGAAAAATTTTGATTTGAGAACCTACTCACAGAAATGGAAAAGGGGTCATGTTTACTTTCTTTTATCTGGACAT
>NZ_JAGXJY010000138.1 GCF_019091085.1 Mesorhizobium sp. GbtcB19
TCTGGACATTTAAAGATTGTTCGAAAATATAATTAATTTTTGCATTATCACCTATTAACTTGTGTAACGATAGTTCAAATCTAACTTGTTCTTCTTTTGACAGTTCCCTCTTTATTTTTACATCCAAACTTTGATTATTGTTATTAAAATCTAGCCAAAACAAAGGAAATTCCCTAGATAATAACAAAGACAATTGTTTATTTAAATCGAATATATTAAATGGATTACCTTTTAAATTTATTATTTCGGTATATGATCGTTCATTAATTCTAGATGCATAATTAGGTATAACATTTGATATTGTTACTGGACACCCTGCACCTCTAATTTCTTTATAAAATACATCTTTTAACCTTTTCCCTTTCCCCTCGTTGG
>NZ_JAGXJY010000139.1 GCF_019091085.1 Mesorhizobium sp. GbtcB19
GAATTTAAAGCATCAAAGATACCAATTGCTGCTACTTCTTCACTTAACGCTTGTATCATTTCTTGTCGTTTATAATTCAATGTGTTTTGCCGTTCTTTCATCGCTTCTTTTACTTTACCTTCATACTCTGTATTTCGCTTATGATTCATCATCAGTTCATCTAGATTAATGATAATATCTTCATATTTGTACATTGAGGCAAAGTCATTTTTGCGAATGGCATCTAGCATTGGCTGGATAATTTGCATATCTTTCTTAGCAGTCTGCTTCAGCACTTTAGAGGTGATTAACTCGTTATTATTATTGTCATCAAAAAGGACTCTTTCCTGAGCTAAGATAAAGAGATTTACAGCTACAGAGGTAATTCCTTGG
>NZ_JAGXJY010000014.1 GCF_019091085.1 Mesorhizobium sp. GbtcB19
GGAAGCTCCTGGTCGTCCTCAACGCCATCATCAGGGACAAAATCGCATTCGCATGAACACAGTTGCCATGCCGTGACCTTGATCGTAGAATGCAGCGGAGCAGAATTCTGCACCGTCGAGGCGCGTCCAAGTCACGGCATGGATCCTCGGGTCTGCGCGCGTCGCTCCGCTCCTTGCTCCGCCCGTAGATGACGAGGTGGGGAGGCTTCAGCCAATCTCCAAAGCATGCGACCTGCCAGCGCAAACATAGCCGACGGGTCAAAATTTCTGCGCTGCGGAACCAGTTCCTTGTTTTGCGCAATTCCGGACGGAAGGCTACGGCGAAGTCGCCGAGCTCAACCGCTGCGCACTTTCCTGGAAACGCCTACGCCCACATTTCGTGCGATGCGTTCAGCTTGCGCATCAGCTCGTGCTGGCGCAGCCTCGCCCACAAGCGTTCGATGTTCGCCCAGGCATTGCGCGCCTTCTCGATGTCGGGATGCCAGGCCACCAGCATGACGAGGTAGATGTCGGCAAGCGAGAGCGTCTCGCCGGCCAGCCAGTCACGCCCGGCCAGCGCCCGATCGAGAATGGCAAAGCCGCGATCCATTTCGGCGACCGCCGCCTGCTTCACCGGCTGCAGGCCTTCGCCGTCGACGGTGTAGCGGTGGGCGTAGTAGAGCCTCAGGATCGCCGGGTAGAGCACCGACGACATGAAGGCCATCCAGCGCAGGAAATCGGCGCGGGCGGACGAGCCCGCTTCCGGGGCCAAGCCGGCCTGTGGATGGCGCTCGGCGAGCAGGATGCAGATTGCCGCCGATTCGGTCAGCGAATGACCGTCCGGCAGCGTCAGCACCGGCACCTGGTTCAGCGGGCTGATGGCAAGGAAGGCCGGATCGGGCGCTTCTGTCTTCGGCACGTCGACCTGTTCGAAGGGCGCGCCGGCCATGGCAAGCGCCGCCTCGACGACGAAGCCGCCGCTGCCCGGGCGCGTATAGAGCTTGTACATGCAAAAGTCCTCCCGCCGGCCGATTGGGGCCGGGGGTGATATGAGCTGGAAGAGCGGTTCCGCTCAAGCCAGGCTCCGCCTGCCACTGGTTCTTTTTTGAGCAGTCCAGTTCGAGGCCGCCACGTAAAGGGTTGGCAACGCCGGAGGGACAGCGCCCCCCTCTGTCCTGCCGGACATCTCCCCCACAAGGGGGGAGATTGGCCATCACACCGGCTTTCGCCAATCGCCGACGTTGGAAAATCGAGCTACGCGCCGAAGCTGCTAATCTCCCCCCTTGTGGGGGAGATGCCCGGCAGGGCAGAGGGGGGCGCGAAGGATCTCGGCGCTTAGCGCCTAGGCGCCAAGCCCGTCGAACAGGATGGTCGAGAGGTAGCGCTCGGCGAAGGAGGGGATGACGACGACGAGGTTCTTGCCCTTGTTCTCGGGCCGCGAGCCGACGACGATCGCCGCCTGGAGCGCGGCGCCCGAAGAAATGCCGACCGGCACGCCTTCGAGCCGGGCGACGAGGCGGGCATTGGCAACCGAATCTTCGTTCGAGACCCTGACCACCTCGTCATAGATCGATGTGTCGAGGATCTTCGGGGCAAAGCCGGCGCCGATGCCCTGGATCTTGTGCGGACCGGGCTGGCCGCCCGACAGCACCGGCGAGGCCTCCGGCTCGACCGCCACGACATGCAGCGACGGCTTGCGCTTCTTCAGCACCTGGCCGACGCCGGTGATGGTGCCGCCGGTGCCGATGCCGGCGACGAAGATGTCGACCTCGCCACTGGTGTCGTTCCAGATCTCCTCGGCCGTGGTGCGGCGGTGGATCTCCGGATTGGCCGGGTTCTCGAACTGCTGCGGGATGATGGCGTTGGGCAGCGTGGCGGCGAGCTCGTCGGCCTTGGCGATGGCGCCCTTCATGCCTTTCGGGCCTTCGGTCAGCACCAGCTCGGCGCCGAGCAGCGCCAACATCTTGCGGCGCTCGACCGACATCGTCTCCGGCATGGTGAGGATCAGCTTGTAGCCCTTGGCGGCGGCGGCGAAAGCAAGCGCGATGCCGGTGTTGCCGGAAGTCGGCTCGATCAGCGTGGTCTTGCCGGGCGCGATCTTGCCGGCCTCTTCCAGCGCCTCGATCATGGCGACGCCGATGCGATCCTTGACCGAGGCGATCGGGTTGAAGAATTCGAGCTTGGCCATCAGGTTGGCGACGATGCCCTTTTCCTTGGCGAACTTGTCCAGCCTGACCAGCGGCGTGTCGCCAATCGTCTCCGTGATCGAGTTGAAGACGCGGCCGCGGCCGGGCACGCGCGCGGAGGTGACGGGCTTGTTCATTGGTTCGCTCCCAAGGCAATGGCACAGGCAGACAGAATAGGGCTTTCAACCGCGCAAGATAGGCCGGCGACCGAAAATATCCGAGTGGAACGATTGCTCAAAACCGCGCCGCGCCGGAAATGCATTTTCCGCCGCGAGCGGTTTCAGGAATGGTTTGGCTGAAATCCGGGACGGGTTGAGATTGGAGCCTATTGACGCGCCGCGATCGCCGCCGCCGCGCCCATCATGAAGCCGGCGGCGGTGCGGTTCAAAAGCTTCAGCGCGCGCGGCGATTTCAGGAACCAGCGCGCCTTGGCGGCCAAAGCCAGATACGGCACCAGCACGACAAACAGCACCAGCACGGTGAGCACCGCAAGGATGGCGTAGTCGGCAAAGGTGATGGTCTTCAGATCGACGATGGTCGGCGTGATGGCGAGATAGAAGATCATCGTCTTCGGGTTGCCGAGCGTGACCGTCAGCCCGGCAATGAAGCTCGACACCAGACCGCCCTTGGCCTTCCGCGCCTCGATGTTCTCGGGCGTGATGCCGCTGGTCCAGAAGCGCCAGGCGAGGAAGGCGAGATAGGCGACGCCGGCCCATTTGATGGCGAGGAAGACCATGCCGAAGGTCTGGGCGACGAAGGCCAAGCCCAGCACGACGGCGGTAAGGTAGGTGAGGTCGCCGAGCATCAGGCCGAACGACATTGCCAGCGAGGAGCGGAATCCGGAGCCGAGCGCGCGAGCGACAAGCGCCGTGACGCCGGGCCCTGGAATGGCGGCGGCGACGCCGAGGGCTGCGCTGTAAGCGAGGAATCCGGTGAGTGTCATGGTTCTGGCCTGGCGTATGATCCCCTTAGGGACCAGTGTGGAGGGCGGCTTCTACCATGATGCCGGGTCGCTGGTAATTCCCTAGCGGCGGGATTCGTTGCGCCAGCTCTACCGGGAAGCGTTCCTGGCACGAGCATTTGACCAGGCGCGCCAGCGAGTGCGCCTTTGGAGATTGGTCGAAACGGCCCAGCCTCGTCATCCACGGGCGGAGCAAGGAGCGGAGCGACGCGCGCAGACCCGAGGATCCATGCCGTTACATCCAAGAAAGGTGCCACGGTGCAGAATAAAGACCGGGCACAACAGCAGATAGTTTGCACCGTGGCATCGCCTCGATGTCACGGAATGGATTCCAGGGTCTGCGCGCGTCGCTTCGCTCCTTGCTCCGCCCTGGAATGACGAGGTTGGGAGGCTTTCGCCAATTCCCAGCGTTTGCGCCGATTTCGCGGAAATGAACGGTGAAAGCATTGTCCATCGACAGCCGGGAGCCCGTTAAACCCTCGACCGAGGAGCTACCCGCCATAAGTAATGCGCCAGATCGTGCCGTTGCCGTCCTCGGTGAGGATGAGCGCGCCGTCCTTGGCCACCGCGATGCCCACCGGCCGGCCCCAGACCGCGTCGTCGGCAATGACGAAGCCGGTGGCGAAGTCGTCATATTCGCCGGTCGGCTTGCCGTCCTTGAATCTCAGCCGCACCACCTTGTAGCCGGTGCGCACGTCGCGATTCCATGAGCCGTGCAGCGTGACGAAGGCGTCGCCCTTATAGTCGGCCGGGAAATTGCCGCCGTCATAGAAGGCTATGTTGAGCGGCGCCGAATGCGCCTGGATCAGCACGTCGGGTAGGGTGACCTTGCCGGCGAGGTCGGGACGCGCGCCCTTGTGGCGGGGGTCCTCATTGTCGCCGATGTAATACCAGGGCCAGCCGTAGAAGGCGCCTTCCTTCACGGCGGTCGCGTATTCGAAGGGGACATTGTCGCCAAGCTCGTCGCGTTCGTTGACGACGCACCAGAGCGCGCCCGTCGCCGGCTGCACGGTCATGCCGGAACAGTTGCGCAGGCCGGTGGCGACGGTTCTGCGGTTCTTGCCCTCCGGATCGAAGGCGAGCACGTCGGCGCGGCCCTCCTCCGAACCCCAGGCGGCGCCCAACGGCTGCGATTTCGCCCAGTCCTCGACACCACCCTTCGGCTTGCCACCCATGTCCTCGGCGGTGTTCGAGCCGGAGCCCACCGACAGATAAAGCGTCTTGCCGTCGGGCGAAAAAGCGATGTCGCGGGTCCAGTGATGGTTGGCCGGGATCTTGGCGACGATGGTTTCCGGCTTGCCCGAAGCCTCGAGGTCGCCGTCGCGATAGGGGAAGCGGACGACGCTGTTGCTGTTGGCGACATAGACCCATTGCGGCTTGTCGCCCGGCGGATAGAAGGCGATGCCGTAAGGCCGCGTCAGGCCCTTGGCGAAGACCGTCGTCTCGGCGGGCCTGGCGCTGCCATCGGCGAGACGATAGACGCGAACCTGGTTCGCCTGGCTGTCGGCCACGAAGAGGTCGCCATTCGGCGCCACGCGCACGACCCGGGGATTGTCGATGCCGGAAGCGACGAGCTCGGCGGAGAAGCCGGGCGGAAGCTGTGGCTTGGCGCCCTCGGGGCGATCGGCCAGGCCACCGCCATTAGCAGCGGATTCTGTCACATAGGGTTTCTGCTGATCTTCCGGCTTCAGCAGCCGGCGCACGCCCGGGCGGTCGGCCTTCCAGTCGCCGAAGGCCTTTTCGCCGCTGAGCAGGGGCTGGTCGGCCTGCTGCGCAAAGGCGCCGGTGGCGAGAACCAGCGCGAGGCCCGCAAGGCTGGCGATCCGCATCATCCTGTTCCTCCGTCGTAGTCAACCCACCTCAATCAAGCGAGCGCCACAGGCAAGAGATATTGGGTAAGTGATCTAGAAGAGAAGCTTGCGCACGCTGATTTGACGACGGAGCGCCAGGAACTCAGGTCTCCTCTTCGACGTCCAGGTCGTCGTCGAGGCGCTGCTCCAGTTCGACGAGGTCGGCCGGCAAGGGCAGGCCCATGGCGCGCAGCTCCCGCAATTTCTCGCGCAGCTGCTCCTGGATCTCGTGCTCGTCCTCGGGCTGGTTGATCATTTCCTCGAGCAGCAGGCTGATCTGGGCCTTCAACGATTCCAGCGCCATTTCCACCCTCCTTGCGGCAAGCCGCTTATCTTAGCATGCGCGAAATCAGCTGTGCCGTATAATCGACCATCGGCACGATGCGGGCGTAGTTCAACCTTGTCGGGCCGATGACACCGAGCGCGCCGATGACGCGGGCATCCTTGTCGCGATAGGGCGCCACGACCAGCGACGAGCCGGACAGCGAAAACAGCTTGTTTTCCGAGCCGATGAAGATGCGCACGCCCGGCCCCTCTTCGGCGAGATCGAGCAGCTGCAGCAGCCCGTCCTGCGTTTCCAGGTCCTCGAACAGATGGCGAAGCAGTTCGATGTCGGCCTGGGCGGTGACGTTTTCCAAGAGGTTGGCACGGCCGCGCACGATGAGGCGCGCCGGCAGGCCGCTTTCGGCGCCCGCCCAGACCGCAAGCCCCTTCTCGACCAGGTCCTGCGACAGCGTGTCGAGCGCCGCCCGGGTCTCGTCCTTGATGCGGGCGATCTCCGCCCGCGCCTCGGCCAAAGTGCGGCCGCGTATATGGGCGTTGAGGAAATTGGACGCCTCATGCAGCTGCGATACGGTGGTGCCGGCCGGCAGGTCGACGACGCGGTTCTCGACATCGCCGTTCTGCGACACCAGCACGGCCAGCGCCTTGGTCGGCTCGAGCTGGATGAATTCGATATGCTTGAGGGCCACCTCGTTCTTGGAGGCAAGCACCAGGCCGGCGCCGCGCGACATGCCGGACAGCATCTGGCTGGCCTCGGTCAGCATATGCTCCAGCGTCGCGCCCGAGCCGGAGGCGCGAACCTGCGCCTCGATGATGCGGCGCTCGTCGTCGGAAAGATCGCCAAGCTCCATGAAGGCGTCGACGAAGAAGCGCAGGCCGGTCTGGGTCGGCAGGCGGCCGGCGGAAATATGCGGCGCGTAGATCAGGCCCAGATGCTCGAGATCGCTCATCACGTTGCGGATGGTGGCCGGCGACAGCGAGGAGGGCAGGATGCGCGACAGGCTGCGCGAGCCGACCGGCTCGCCGTCACGCAGATAAGAATCGACAATCCGCCGGAAAATATCGCGCGAGCGCATGTCGAGTGACTGAAGCACCGGCGACTGAAGCCCGGGCGACTGCGACGTCGGATCGACTGGCTTGTTCATTCCGGCGAAAAACCTCCTGCCGAAAAGATATAGACTTAAGCCACCCCCGCGCAACCCGGTGCCGCGTTTGCGGTCACCCAGGTGCCGCGTTTGCGGTCACCCCGACATTTGCCTTACTGCCCCTTTTCCTTTGCGACTTGCCGCGCATGCGTCTACAAGCCGGCCACGATTCCGACAAACGAGAAGAAAGCAGGCCGAATGCGCCCCTCCAAACGCCAAGCCGACGAAATGCGCGCCATCTCCTTCGAGCGCGGCGTCTCCAAGCACGCCGAAGGCTCCTGCCTGGTGAAGTTCGGCGACACGCATGTGCTTTGCACGGCGAGCCTGGAGGAAAAAGTGCCGGCCTGGATGCGCAATTCCGGCAAGGGCTGGGTGACGGCCGAATATGGCATGCTGCCGCGGTCGACCGGCGAGCGCATGCGGCGCGAGGCCTCCGCCGGCAAGCAGGGCGGCCGCACGCTGGAGATCCAGCGGCTGATCGGCCGCTCCTTGCGCGCCGTTGTCGACCTGCAGGCGCTGGGCGAACAGCAGATCACCGTCGACTGCGACGTCATCCAGGCCGATGGCGGCACCCGCACGGCCTCGATCACCGGCGGCTGGGTGGCGCTTTACGACTGCCTGCGCTGGATGGAAGCGCGCCAGATGGTGAGCGTTTCCAAGGTGCTGAAGGACCATGTCGCGGCAATTTCCTGCGGCATCCATGACGGCCAGCCGGTCATCGATCTCGATTACCTGGAGGATTCCTCGGCCGGAACCGACGCCAATTTCGTGATGACCGGCAAGGGCGGCATCGTCGAGATCCAGGGCACGGCGGAAGGCGAGCCGTTTTCCGAGGAGCAGTTTTCCGCTCTGATGGGCCTGGCGAAGAAGGGCATTTCGCGGCTGGTGAGCTTGCAGCAGATGGCGGTGGCGTAGGGTTTCCAATGCCGAGCCTGGGCCCCCCTCTCTGGCCTGCCGGCCATCTCCCCCTCAAGGGGGGAGATTGGATGTCGCCTTGGCTTTCGCCAATCGCCAACGTTGAAGATTGGGCGCCGTCGGCGCAACTGCTGATCTCCCCCCTTGAGGGGGAGATGCCCGGCAGGGCAGAGAGGGGGGCCTCGTGACTCCCTCTGCGATTTTGGAATCAGCTCTCTACGTCACCGATTTGGCTGAAGCCGAAACCTTCTACCGCGACATCATCCGCCTTGAGCCGATGGGCAAGGTCGAAGGCCGGCACGTCTTCTTCCGCTGCGGCGACGGCGTCCTGCTTCTCTTCAACGCCGAGGCGACCAAGATCCCGCCGGCGCCCGACGCCAGGCTGAAGGTGCCGCCGCATGGCACGGCCGGCGAGGGGCATCTCTGCTTTGCCGCAAGCGCCGTCGAGATCGCCGCATGGCGCAGGCATCTCACGGCCAACAACATCGCCATCGAAAGCGATTTCGAATGGCCGCAGGGTGGGCATTCGATCTATATCCGCGACCCTTCGGGCAATTCGATCGAGTTCGCCGAGCCAAGGATCTGGGGTTTCTGATGCATTCTTTGAACGGCCGGAAGATCGTCGTCGCCAGCCACAATGCCGGCAAGCTGCGCGAATTCGCCGACCTGATGGCGCCGTTCGGCTTCGAGGCGAAGTCGGCCAAGGACTACGGCCTGCCCGAGCCGGACGAGACCGGCACCACCTTCGAAGAGAACGCCTATATCAAGGCTTTCGCAGCAGCCAAGGCCACCGGCCTGCCGGCGCTGTCGGACGATTCCGGCCTCTGCGTCGACGCGCTCGACGGCGCGCCGGGCGTCTACACCGCCAACTGGGCCGAGAAGCCAGACGGCAGCAGGGATTTCGGCATGGCGATGCAGAAGACCGAAACGGCGCTTCAGGATGCCGGCGCGACCGAGGCTTCGCAGCGAACCGGCCGCTTCGTCGCCGTTATTTGTCTCGCCTTTCCGGACGGCGAGGCGGAGTATTATCGCGGCGAGGCCGAAGGCACGCTGGTATGGCCGCCGCGTGGCACGCTGGGTTTCGGCTACGATCCGGTGTTTTTGCCTAATGGTTTCGACAAGACGTTTGGCGAGATGAGCGCCGAGGAGAAACACGGCTGGAAAACCGGCCAGGCAACGGCGCTTTCGCACCGCGCCCGCGCCTTCCAGAAATTCGCCCAGGCGCGGCTGGATCTGGAGCGGCTCGGCTCAAAATGATCGGGACCGGCCAGACGATGCAGCTCGACCGCAGCCCAGGCTTCGGCGTCTATATCCATTGGCCGTTCTGCGCGGCCAAGTGCCCTTACTGCGACTTCAACAGCCATGTCCGCCACCAGCCGGTCGACCAGGAGCGTTTCGCGCGCGCCTTCGAAACCGAACTGGCAACCATGCGCGCCCGCACCGGGCCGCGCGAGGTGACCAGCATTTTTCTCGGCGGCGGCACGCCATCGCTGATGAAGCCGGAAACGGTGGGCGCCGTGCTGGAGGCGGTGGCGAGGAACTGGACGGTGCCGGCAGGCATCGAGGTGACGCTGGAAGCCAACCCGTCCTCGGTCGAGGCCGAGCGTTTCCGTGGCTATCGCGCCGCCGGCGTCAACCGCGTGTCGCTCGGGGTGCAGGCGCTGAACGACAAGGATCTGCGCTTTCTCGGGCGGCTGCACAATGTCGAGGAAGCCTTGCACGCAATCGGTTTGGCGCGCGAGATTTTTCCGCGCCTGTCCTTCGACCTGATCTATGCGCGGCCCGGCCAGACGCCGGAGGAATGGGGCGCGGAGCTGGAGCAGGCGATCGGCTATGCCGTCGACCATCTCTCGCTCTACCAGCTCACCATCGAGGAGGGCACGCCCTTCCACGCGCTCTATGCGGCGAAGAAATTCTCGCTGCCCGACAACGACCACGCCGCCGACCTCTATGCGCTGACGCAAGAGGTAACGGCGGCGCATGGGCTGCCGGCCTATGAAATCTCCAACCATGCCCAGCCGGGTGCCGAGAGCCGGCACAATCTGACCTATTGGCGCTATGGCGAATATGTCGGCGTCGGGCCGGGAGCGCATGGCCGCTTCGTCGAGAACGGCCGTCGCACGGTGACAATCGCCGAGAAAATGCCCGAGACCTGGGCCAATCTGGTCGAAGCCAAGGGACACGGCGTTACCGGCGGCGAGATTCTGACGCGCTCCGAAGAAGCGGACGAGTTCCTGCTGATGGGGCTGCGGCTTGCCGAAGGCATTGACCTGCAGCGCTACGAGACGTTTTCCGGGCGCAGCCTTTCGACGGATCGGCTGTCGGTGCTGCAGGAGGAAGGGTTGGTGGCACCGGTCGGCAACGCAAGGCTCCGCGCCACGACCGCCGGCATGATCGTGCTGGATGCGGTGGTGGCGGATCTGGCCAGGTAGTCAACCGTCGACTGATTTTTCGATCTGTGCGTGTATGTTAGACATTCTGCTCGCTTTGGCCGAATGCCGTTGCGGTACATCCCTATAGGATCTGCCATGAAGTTCCTGATCCACGAGACACTTCGAACGTTGAACACGGATGACGTTTTTGAGTTTGGATTGAGTGAGATCACCAAATCTCTGGAATACGATGATATCTACGAGGCCAAGGCTGTGTTCCGTAGAAATGGGAAAGAACGAACCCACAAAGTGCCTGGACTCTCCGAATTCGACGTGGTGCGCGGATTTATGACGTATATTGGAATAAACCTTAGGGCAGCCGCAAAGAACGACCTCGTTGAATTCGACCTAAACGGACTTACCCTGGATCAGTACATACCGCTGACCAAGACGATCCGGGAGATATGGGATGAGTAATTGGCACTTTTGGACCGGCGATGACGGGTCTTGAAAAACGTCCTCTTCGTCTGCAGCCAGAACCGGCTGCGCAGTCCGACCGCCGAGCAGGTGTTTTCCAGGCGCCGCGACATCGAGGTCGAATCGGCCGGCACCAATCACGATGCCGACAACCCGCTGACGCACGAGTTGGTGGCCTGGGCCGACATCATCTTCGTCATGGAAAAGGCGCACCGCGCCAAGCTGCAGAAGATGTTCCGGTCGAGCCTGAAGGGCGCCAGGGTGATCTGCCTGGACATCCCGGACGACTACGAATTCATGGACCCGGAACTGGTGCGATTGCTTGAAGTCCGGGTCGGCAGATACCTCTGAAGATAGCGCGCTTCCCGGCGCGTTTGTCACTCTCGGGCTTGACCCGAGGATCCATGCCTTGATCTATGCGAAGGGCGCGGCGGAGCAGAATTCTGCACCGTTGGGGGCGCTTCAGTGTAACGGCATGGATTCCAGGGTCTGCGCGCGTCGCTTCGCTCTGGAATGACGAAGCGCGAAATCACGAAGGTTAAGCGTCGTGCTTCTGGCGATGCTTGCCGCGGTTCTTCTCGCCATGCACCTCGCCATGGCGAACCTGCTTCTGGTCGGCCTTGTCGCGGCGTGCGCCGTTCTGCTCGGTGATCGGATGTGGGGGCATGCCCTCGCGGGCGGTTTTGCTTTCAAGTCGGCTGATGAAGATGTCGAAGCGATTGGGCATCGTCCGGTCCTGCCTCCTCCCGGGGAATCAGGGGTTAAATTCGCCGTTGCCGGTTTCGTTCCGCACTGTGGCAAAGGCATGGCGATTTCCTTGGCTCGACCTCACGTTTTGCAACAAGCCGTCAGCCGTGCCAAACAGGGTGAACGGAGGGTTATCCTTGACCGGCGACAAACGCAGCTACCTGATCGGACAGACCGAGATCGCGGCACGGCCGCTCGCGCCGGCGCTCTATCTGGTGGCGACGCCGATCGGCAACCTTGCCGATATCACGCTGCGCGCGCTGGAGACGCTGGCCGCCGCCGATATCGTCGCCTGCGAGGACACGCGCGTGTCGCGCGTGCTGCTCGAACGCTACGGCATACGGCGGCGCACCACCGCCTATCACGAGCACAATGCGCAAGAAGCCGGGCCGAAGCTGATCGGGGCGCTGGCAGCAGGGCAGAGCGTGGCGCTGATCTCCGACGCCGGCACGCCGCTGGTCTCCGATCCCGGCTACCGGCTGGTCGGCGAGGCGCTGGAGCAGGGCATCCGCGTCGTGCCCATCCCGGGACCTTCGGCGGCGCTCGCCGCGTTGACGGCATCCGGCCTGCCATCCGACGCTTTCCTGTTCGCCGGGTTCCTGCCGGTGAAGACCGGACAGCGGTTGACCAAGCTCGAAACCTTCAAGGCGGTGCCGGCAACGCTGATCTTCTTCGAGTCGCCGCGGCGGCTTGCCGAGACGCTTGGCGCCATGGTCGAGGCGCTCGGCGGCGCACGCCAGGCCGCGATCGGCCGCGAGCTGACCAAGACCTTCGAGGAAATGCGCACCGGCACGCTGGCCGATCTGGCCGACCACTATGCGGCGGCCGACACGCCGAAGGGCGAGATCGTCATCTGCGTCGGCCCGCCGGAAGCGACGGAAGACCAACCCGCGGACATCGATCGCCTGCTGTTGTCGCTCGCGGCGGAAATGTCGGCGTCAAAGGCGGCGGCTGAGGCGGCGAAAATGACCGGCGGGCAGAAGCAGGCGCTTTACCGGCGACTCTTGGAACTCAAGGAAGGCGATGGTGGCTAAACGTTCGGCCGGCCATCGTCGAAAAGCCTATCGGCGCGGCCATCGCGGCGAGTGGCTGGCGGCGCTGGCGCTGATGCTGAAAGGCTACCGCATCCTCGCCCGCCGCCACCGCACGAAACTTGGCGAGATCGACCTGATCGCCCGGCGCGGCGACCTCGTGCTGTTCGTCGAGGTCAAGGCACGCCGGACATTGATCGAGGCGATGGAAGCGATCGGCCATGAATCGGAGCGGCGCATCGAAGGCGCGGCGGATTTGTGGCTGTCGCGCCAGCCTGACTATGGCAGGCTTTCGATGCGTTTCGACATGGTCGCGGTGCTGCCCTGGCGCTGGCCGGTGCATGTCGAGAACGCGTTTTATGGGCGGAATTAGGCCATGTGCTTCGTCATCCTAGGGTGGAGCAGCCGAGAAGCGGCGTCGCGGAAACCCTAGGATCCATGCCGTGACCTAGACGCGCTGCCACGGTGTAGAATCTGAATCAAAGAGCGTCGCGCCTGACGAGGGGCTGTTTGCGACCGCCGCGTTCTACGGTCGGCGGCACGGCATGGATCCTCGGGTCTGCGCTGCGTCGCTACGCTCCTTGCTCCGCCCGTGGATGACGAAGGCGTGGTTGCAGCGTCTGCGCTTTGCTCACCCCCACACCATCAGCGCCGCCAGCCCCGCGATACCCACCACCAGCCGCCACCAGCCGAACAGCGAATAGCCGTTCTTCGAGACGTAATCGAGCAGGAAGCGCACCACGAACAGCGCGGTGACGAAGGCGGCGATGAAGCCGACGGAAATGATCGGCAGGTCGGCCGAGGTCAGCACGTTGCGGTTCTTGTAGAGGTCGAAAACGAAGGCGCCGACCATGGTGGGCATGGCGAGGAAGAAGGAGAACTCCGCCGCCGCGCGCTTGTCGACGCCCATCAGCAGCGCGCCGACGATGGTAGAGCCGGAGCGCGAGGTGCCGGGGATCAGCGACAGGCACTGGAACAGGCCGATCTTGAGATAAACGCTCAACGGGAAGCGCTCGACATCGTGATGCACCGGCTTGAAGTTGATGCGGTCGACGACCAGCAGCACCACGCCGCCGATGATCAGCATGATGCAGATCAGCCGCGGCGATTCGAACAGGATGGTCTTGATGAAGTCATGCGCCAGCGCACCGATGACCGCCGCCGGCAGGAAGGCAATGAGGATGCCGATGACGAAATGCCTTATTTGCGGGTCGCTGGGCAGCTTGATCAGCATCTGCCAGAGCTTGCTGAAGTAGACGCTGAGGATCGCCAGGATCGCGCCGAGCTGGATCAGGATCTCGAAGGCCTTGCCGGTGGAATGGAAGCCGAGGAAATGGCCGGCAAGCAGGATATGGCCGGTCGAGGAGACCGGGATGAACTCGGTCAGGCCCTCCAGCAGCCCAAGCAGCAGGGCTTCGACAATGGTCTGGCTTTCCATGGCAACCTCAGGATTTCGGGGACAGCTGGGGACAACGGCTTGCTTGTCACGGCGCGGAAGTCCCCCTATAGGTCGCAACACCGTGACGGCCGCATGACGGGCCGCCAAGACTTACCGGCGCGGGTTACGATTCGCCAGTGCGCCCTATCATCGCGGAACCATGCTGACGCTTTTCCATCATCCGATGTTCGCAACCTGCCGGTTCGTCCGCCTCGCCTTCGGCGAGTATGGCGAGGAACTGGCGCTGATCGAGGAAAAGCCGTGGACGCGGCGCAAGGAGTTCCTGGCGCTGAACCCGGCCGGCACGCTGCCGATCCTGCTTGCCGAAGGCGACGTGCCGATCGTCGGCGCCATGGTGATCGCCGAATATCTCGACGAGACGCGCGGCGTGTTGAAGCGCGACAAAAGGCTGTTCGCCGAAGACCCGATGCAGCGCGCCGAAATCCGCCGGCTGACTGACTGGTATCTGGCGAAGGCCGAGAGCGAAGTGACCCGCCATCTGGTGCGCGAGCGCGTGCTGAAGCCGGTGATGCCGGAAACCGCCGGCGGCGGCTCGCCGGACTCGGCGGCGATCAGGGCCGCGCGCGCCAATATCCGGCAGCACATGAAATACACCAACTGGCTGGCCGGCACGCGTCATTGGCTGGCCGGCAGCAAGGTGACCTATGCCGACCTCGCGGCGGCGGCGACGCTGTCGGTGCTCGACTACCTCGGCGAGATCGACTGGCGCGAACACAGCGCCGCGCGCGAATGGTATACGCGGGTGAAATCGCGGCCATCGTTCCGGCCGCTGCTCTCCGACCGGGTGCGCGGCCTGTCGCCGGTATCGCATTATGCGGACCTCGACTTCTGAGAAACTTCGCGCGCTGATCGACGCCGAGGCGCGCCGCGCCGGCTTCGAGGCGGTTGCCGTGACCAGGCCGGACGCGATCCCGCTGGCGCCCGCAAGGCTCGCCGAATTCGTCTCGGATGGTTTCCACGGCTCGATGGAGTGGATCGCCGAGACGCTCCAGCGGCGCGCCGAGCCCTCGACGCTGTGGCCCGAGGTGCGCTCGATCGTCGTTCTGGCGATGAATTACGGCCCGGATCACGATCCGCGCGACATCCTTGCAAAGCCTGACCTCGGCGCCATCTCGGTCTATGCGCAGAACCGCGATTATCACGACGTGATGAAGGGCCGGCTGAAGGAGATCGCCGGCAAGATCGTCGCGCGCGCCGGCGGCGACGTGAAGGTGTTCGTCGATACCGCACCCGTGATGGAAAAGCCGCTGGCGGAGGCTGCGGGGCTCGGCTGGCAAGGCAAGCACACAAATCTGGTCAGCCGCGCGCATGGCTCGTGGCTGTTCCTCGGCACGATCTTCACCACGGCCGAGCTCGAGCCGGACAAGGCCGAGATCGACCATTGCGGCTCCTGCCGCGCCTGCCTCGACGTCTGCCCAACCGACGCTTTCCCCGCGCCCTACCGGCTCGATTCGCGGCGCTGCATCTCCTACCTCACCATCGAGAACAAGGGGCCGATCCCCCGCGAATTCCGCGAAAAAATCGGCAACCGCATCTATGGCTGCGACGATTGCCTCGCCGCCTGCCCGTGGAACAAATTCGCCAGCGCGGCTTCGGAGGCGAAGCTTGCCGCGCGTGCGGATTTGCGCGAGCCGAAGCTTTCGGAGTTGCTGATCCTCGACGACGCGGCGTTCCGCGCTTTCTTCTCGGGTTCGCCGATTAGGCGCATCGGGCGCGACCGTTTTGTGCGCAACGTGCTGATCGCCGCCGGCAATTCTGGCGATCCGTCACTAACGTCGCTCGTGCGCCGCCTGCTCGACGATGTCTCGCCACTGGTGCGGGGTGCGGCAATCTGGGCCCTGTCGCGACTGCTGTCCGATCGCGAATTTAGCGACCTCGCCGCCACGGCTTCGAAGACCGAGGACGACGCATCGGTCCGCGAGGAATGGCTGGCGGCGTCAAATCTCGCAAAGGTCGATTGATGGGGATTCATTGATGGGCGAAAGACGCTTCTTCATCTTCGGCGCCGGCTATTCCGGCAAGGCTTTTGCGCGGGCCAACCAGCAGCGGGCGCCGGTCTCCGGCACGACCCGGGCGCCGGAAAAATTCGAGGCGCTGCGATCGGTGGGCATTGAGCCGCTGCAATTCGACGGCGCGCTGTCGCCCGAGCTCAGCGATGCGCTCGCCAAAACCACGCATCTCATCGTCTCTGTCGCGCCGGACGAGGCCGGCGATCCAGTGCTCAACGCCGCCGGCGAGGTGCTGCGAGAAAAGATGCCGGCGCTGGAATGGATCGGCTATCTCTCAACGGTCGGCGTCTATGGCGATCATGGCGGCGCCTGGGTGGACGAGACCGGCGCGTGCCGGCCGGTGTCGAAGCGTTCGGTGATGCGGGTGGCGGCCGAACAGGAATGGCTGAAGCTTGGCCGGGAGATCGGCAAGCCGCTGGCGATCCTGCGGCTTTCCGGCATTTACGGCCCGGGTCGCAACGCGCTGGTCAATCTCGAGGACGGCACGGCGCGGCGGCTCGTGAAAGCCGGCCAGGTGTTCAACCGCATCCATTGCGACGACATCGCCGGGGCGCTCTGGCATCTGGCCGACAACAATCTCGGCGGGATTTTCAACGTCACCGATGACGAGCCGGCACCGCCGCAGGATGTCGTCGCCTATGCCGCGGGATTGATGGGCGTGGAGCCGCCGCCGGAAATTCCCTTCGAGACTGCCCAACTTTCGCCCATGGCGCGGTCTTTCTATGGCGAGAACAAGCGCGTCGCCAACAAGGCGATCAAGGCGGCAGGCTATCGTTTCCAGTTCCCGAACTATCGGGTGGCATTGGAGCGGATGTGGGCCGAGGGCGACTGGCGGGACGGAGAGCCACGCAGCCCGATGAAACGCTCGTGATCGAAGCCTGGCACTCGGCGTGCTATGATTCGGGCCTGATTCATGAGGGCCAGGACGTGCGTAGCGGACGACTGGAAGGGGACCAGCCTGATGAATTTGCGATCGCTGCCTGACCGCAAGCCGTTCCTGACCGCAGCGCTGGCGCTGGTGACCTTGGCCGCATTGGCGGCTGTCGCCATTTCGGCCGAGCCCCGCGCGAAAGACCTGTTCGGTGCCCGGAAACTGCCGGCCGTGGCGCCGGCGCAATCCTTCGGCTTCTATTCGAAAGGCTGCTTCACCGGCGGCGTGGCGCTGCCGATGGACGGGCCGAACTGGGAAGTGATGCGCCCGTCGCGCAACCGCCGCTGGGGCCATCCGGCGATGATCTCGCTGATCGAGAAGCTCGCGCGGGACGCCCAGGCGGATGGCTGGCCGGGCCTTCTGGTCGGCGACGTCTCGCAGCCGCGCGGCGGGCCGATGATGACCGGCCATGCCTCGCACCAGATCGGGCTCGACGCCGACATCTGGCTGACGCCGATGCCGAAGCGGCCGCTGACCACGGCGCAGCGCGAAAACATGAGCGCGACGCTGATGGTCGACGAAAAAACGCATCTGGTGAAGGATGCGCTGTGGACGCCGGCGCACACCAGGCTGCTGAAGCGCGCGGCGAGCTATCCGGAGGTCGAGCGCATCCTGGTCAATCCCGGCATCAAGAAGAAGCTCTGCGACACCGTCACCGGCGACCGCACCTGGCTGCGCAAGGTGCGGCCGTTCTGGGGCCATGACTATCATTTCCATATGCGCATCGGCTGCCAGCCGGGTTCGCCCTTCTGCAAGGCGCAGGAGACGACGCCGGACGATGACGGCTGCGGCAAGCCGCTGGCCTGGTGGTTCACCGAGGAGCCCTGGCGGCCAAACAAGAACCCGGATGCGCCCAAGGCGCGCGACCTGATGACGATGGCCAATCTGCCTAAGCAGTGCCAGGACGTGCTCGGGGCGCCGGACGCGCCTTCGCTCGAGGCGGTGACCTATCATGGCGGTGCGGCCGCCGCTGTCGCCGTGGCCGAGCCGCAGCCGGCCGAACCGCAACCAAGCGAGCCGGCGCAAATGATTTCGAGCGGCAACGCGTCCCTGCCGGCGGCGGCCAGCGCTTTCGCGCCGACGCCCTCGATCGGCATTCCGCTGCCAAGGCCACGACCCGGCAACTAGTGCGTTTCACAGTTTCACGGAAACGGCGAAACGCCCTATCTCTTTGCTTTGACGCAATTCCAGACTGAAAACCGCACACACTTTTCTGGAATTGCTCTAAGGCGCAAGCGGGCTTCCCCTTTAGGGGGTCATGCGCTAGTCAATCGATTGAAACGACGCCCGGGGCTCCGCAAAGAGGACGACCAAGAGTATGGCAGGCGAAGAGACAGCGCTGCGGTTTCCTGTCCTGATCGGCGACATTGGCGGCACCAATGCGCGCTTCTCGATCGTGCTCGACGCCAATTCGGAAGCGACCGAGCCGCAAATCGTCCAGACCGCCAATTTCAAGACCATCGACGAGGCGATCCAGGCGGCGGTGCTCGACCGTTCGTCCATCCAGCCGAATTCGGCCGTGCTGGCGATCGCCGGGCCGGTCGACGGCGACGAGATCCCGCTCACCAACTGCCCCTGGGTGGTGAAGCCGAAGCAGATGTTTCGCACGCTGGGCCTGAGCGAAGTCGTGGTGCTCAACGATTTCGAGGCGCAGGCGCTGGCCGTGGTGGCGCTCGGCGAGGAGCATATGGAAAAGATCGGCGGCGGCACGCCCGAGCCCAATGCCGGCCGCGTCGTGCTCGGCCCCGGAACCGGGCTCGGCGTCGCCGGACTGATCTATGCCCTCAACCACTGGATCCCGGTGCCGGGCGAGGGCGGGCATATGGATATCGGCCCGCGCACGCCGCGCGACTTCGAGGTGTTCCCGCATATCGACAAGCTCGAAGGCCGCATCTCCGGCGAGCAGATCCTGTGCGGCCGCGGGCTGGTCAATGTCTATCGCGCCGTGGCCAAGGCCGACGCCAGGCCGGCGCCCCTCGCCACGCCGGCCGAGGTCACCGCGGCGGCGCTTTCTAAATCCGATCCGGTAGCCGAGGAGGCGCTGGCGCTGTTCGTCACCTGCCTCGGCCGCACCGCCGGCGATCTCGCACTGGTGTTCATGAGCCGCGGCGGCGTCTTTCTGACCGGCGGCATCGCGCAGAAAATCGTGCCGGCGCTGAAGGCCGGCAATTTCCGCGCTGCCTTCGAGGACAAGGCGCCGCACAGCGCGCTGATGCGTGAAATGCCGGTCTATGTCATCACCCACCCGCTGGCGGCGCTGCTTGGGCTTGCCGCCTATGCCAGGATGCCGTCGCTGTTCGGCGTCAACACGGCGGGACGGCACTGGCGGGCCTGATCGCGCCCGGGTTCGGGACGGCGGTCGGCTGCCGCGACGAAGTTTCGCCATAGGCAAGCCGTAGCCGGGGCGTTAAGAGGATGCCGAAAAGCGGCCCATCTGACACGCGGACAACCACGAAGCGCCCCTGATTTGACTGTTCAAACCCCACTCAAACTGAAGGTCCAGCCCACTGAGGTCAGGGCGGTGCTGCGCCGCATCCTGGCTGAGAACGGTAGCGAATATCGCTGGACCTATGTCGTCGCCGTCGTCTGCCTGCTGATCGTTTCAGGCACCACCGCCTTCACAGCGTGGATCATGGCCCCGATGATCAATGAGATATTCGTCGAACGGCGCGGCGACATGATCGTCTGGATCTGTGCCGGTTTCATGGGAGCCTCGGTGCTGCGCGGCTTTGCCGGTTACGGCCAGGCAGTGGCGTTGGCGAAAATCGGCAACAATCTGGTCGCGCGCTACCAGAAGCGCAGCTTCGACCATCTGATGAAGCTCGGCGTCAACTTCTTCAACGATACGCGTTCGGGCCGGCTGTCGGCGCAGGTCAACGAGAATGTCGGCGGCGTTCGCGATCTGCTGTCGCTGACGCTGACCTCCATCAGCCGCGATGCTGTCTCGCTGGTCGCCCTCGTCGGCGTCATGATCTACCAGGATCCGGTGCTGTCGCTGAGCTCGCTGCTGATCGGGCCGCCGCTGATCTGGGCGGTCATCTACATCACCCGCCGACTGCGCAAGATCAACCGGGAATCCGTGCTGATCAATTCGCGGCTGAACGGCTCCGTGCAGGAGGCCACGCAAGGCATCGCCATCGTCAAGGCTTTCACCCTGGAGGACGAGTTGGCGCGCCGCATCGGCGCCATGGCCGACACGGCCGAGCAGCGTAACAACAAGATCGCCCGGGTCGCGGAGCGGCTGTCGCCGATTTCGGAGATTCTCGGCGGCCTCGCCATCACCGCCGTGCTCGCCTATTCCGGCTACCGTGCCCTGTTTCTTGGGCAGCCGCCCGGCGCGGTGTTTTCCTTCATCACCGCGCTGATCCTGGCCTACGACCCGGCAAGACGCCTGGCGCGCACCCAGGTCGGCATGGAACGCGCACTGGTCAATGCGCGCATGATCTACGAGCTGCTCGACCTCGAGCCGAAACAGAGCGACGCGCCCGACGCCGTCGAGGCCAGGATCACCACGGGCGAGGTGCGCTTCGACAATGTGACGTTCGGCTACAGCGCCGACATGCCGGTGCTGCGGGAGCTGAGCTTCACAGCCGCCGCCGGCAAGGTGACGGCGATCGTCGGCGCTTCGGGCGCGGGCAAGTCGACCATGGTGGCGCTGCTGCAGCGCTTCTATGACGTCGACCAGGGCTCGATCGAAATCGACGGCCAGGACATCGCCAAGGTGACCAAGCATTCGCTGCGCAGCGCGATCGCCTATGTCTCGCAGGCGCCCTATCTGTTCGAGGGCACGATCCGCGACAACATCCGCTACGGCCGGCTTTCCGCGACCGACGCCGAGGTCGAGCAGGCGGCGAAACTGGCGGCGGCAGACGAGTTCATCCGCCAACAGCCGAAAGGTTACGACACACCGGTCGGCGAAGGCGGCTCGACGCTGTCCGGCGGCCAGCGCCAGCGCGTCTCGATCGCGCGCGCCATCGTGCGCCAGGCGCCGATCCTTTTGCTCGACGAGGCGACCTCGGCGCTGGACAACGAGGCCGAGGCGCGCGTCCAGGAGGCGCTCACCCATGTCATGGAAGGCCGCACGACGATCGTGATCGCGCACCGGCTGTCGACGGTTGTCAATGCCGACCACATCATCGTGCTGGAAGAGGGACGGCTGGTCGAGGAAGGCACGCATGCGACGCTGATGGCCGATCCGCACTCCATCTATGCCCGCTTCCACCGGATTCAGGGCAAGAAGGGGCTGGGGCTTGTCGACGACGCCAAGGCAAGCCAGACTTCGGGCCAAACTCCGGCGCCGCGCAGCCGCGCCAAGAAGACCGTCAGGAGAAGCGCATGAGTGAATCCGGCGATATGGGCCTGGTGGTGGTGGGCGCCGCCGGCCGCATGGGCCAGACGCTGATCCGCGCCATCCACACCATGCCCGGCGCGTGTGTCGCCGCCGCGGTCGAACGGCCGGACTCGGCCCATCTCGGCAAGGATGCCGGTGAGCTCGCCGGCATCGGCATCATCAACGTGCCGATCGTCGACGATCCGCTGCCGGCCTTCGCCAAGGCCGACGGCGTGCTCGATTTCACCGCGCCCGCGGCAAGCGTCGAATTCGCCGGTTATGCCGCGCAGGCGCGCATCGTCCATGTCATCGGCACGACCGGCTGCTCGGCCGACGACAATGCCAAGATCGCCGCTGCCGCGCGCCATGCCACCATCGTGAAATCCGGCAATATGAGCCTCGGCGTCAATCTTCTGGCGGTGCTGGTGGAGCAGGCGGCGAAGGCGCTCGACCCGGAGGATTTCGACATCGAGATCCTGGAAATGCACCACCGGCACAAGGTCGATGCGCCGTCCGGCACGGCGCTGCTGCTCGGTGAGGCGGCGGCAAAAGGGCGCGGCATCGATCTCGGGGACAACAGCGTGCGGGTGCGCGACGGCCATACCGGGGTACGCAAGGCCGGTTCGATCGGCT
Source organism: Mesorhizobium sp. GbtcB19 (assembly GCF_019091085.1). Taxonomy (GTDB): domain Bacteria; phylum Pseudomonadota; class Alphaproteobacteria; order Rhizobiales; family Rhizobiaceae; genus Mesorhizobium. The sequence goes on from NZ_JAGXJY010000014.1 coordinate 21,308, forward strand.
TCGCCACGCTGCGCGGCGGCTCGGTGGTCGGCGACCACAGCGTGATCCTTGCCGGCACCGGCGAGCGCATCACGCTGGCCCACAATGCCGAGGACCGAGCGATTTTTGCGCGGGGCGCCGTCAAGGCGGCGCTCTGGGCGCGCGGCAAGAAACCCGGTCTCTATTCCATGCGGGACGTGCTCGGCCTGAGCTGAGAACGGCCCTTCCACAAAATCTCTAAGGAGCAAACATGTCGGGAACTCTCGTGCTCGTGCGCCACGGCCAGAGCGAATGGAACCTGAAGAACCTGTTCACCGGCTGGCGCGATGTCGACCTGACCGAACAGGGCAATGCGGAAGCGCTCGCCGCCGGCGAGAAGCTCAAGGCGCGCGGCCTGAAATTCGACATCGCCTACACATCGGCGCTGAAGCGGGCGCAGAAGACCTGCCAGCATATCCTCGACGTGGTCGGGCAGAGCGATCTCAAGACCATCCGCGACCAGGCGCTCAACGAACGCGACTATGGCGACCTCTCCGGCCTCAACAAGGACGATGCGCGCAAGAAATGGGGCGAGGAGCAGGTGCATGTCTGGCGCCGTTCCTACGACATCGCGCCGCCCGGCGGCGAAAGCCTGAAGGACACCGGCGCGCGCGTCTGGCCCTATTACCTGCACGACGTGCAGCCGCATGTGCTGCGCGGCGAGACCGTGCTGGTCGCCGCCCATGGCAATTCACTGCGCGCGCTGATCATGGCGCTGGACGGCAAGAGCGGCGAGGAGATCGTCAAGCTCGAGCTCGGCACCGGCGTGCCGGTGATCTACCGGCTTAACGCCGATTCGACGGTGGCGTCGAAGGACGTGCTGGAAGGCTAAGGCGCAGCAAGCGGGGCGCCGACGCCGCGGCCAGCCTCTTTCTCCCCGTTTACGGGGAGAAATGCCCGGCAGGGCAATGAGGGGCGGCGCCGACGCCGGGAACAAAGAGAGCCGGCGCCGACGAAAAAACCGCGTTGACACATATCGTTTGCCCGCTTACATGAGCGCCCACCAGCCCAGATGGCGGAATTGGTAGACGCGCACGGTTCAGGTCCGTGTTCCGCAAGGAGTGGAGGTTCGAGTCCTCTTCTGGGCACCATCTCATCCCGACTGCCAACGGGAAGATAAGCCTTTCCAATTCATTGCGCTCGCCCTTGTGTGTTACAAAGGTGTGCAACAATGCATTTCCGGTTGGTCAAACCCGTGAAGCGAAAAGGCACCGTCAACCAGCGGTTCGGTCGCGGTGGGCCGCGATACGCGTTATCCATCGAATGAAAGCGCGGGAGTCGAAGCAGCCAATGCGCAGGACAGTTCTGATCATGACGATGTCGCTTGACGGCTTCGTCGTTGCGCCCGAGGGATTTCCAACCGGCGCTTTGCCGGAGCCTGCTGAACTCAAAAGATGGAAGCTTGATCGCATCAGCCATGCTGGCGCCCATTTGATGGGTCGCGTCAGCTATGAGGAAATGGGGCCCTACTGGCAGTCATCGAAGGACGATTATGCGGCTCCTATGAATAACATTCCTAAGGTTGTGTTCTCCAGAACCCTCAAGAAAGCCGACTGGCCAGTCACAACCATCGCCAACGGCGACCTCGCCCAAGAGATCACGGCGCTCAAGAATCAACCGGGTGGCGAACTCGTCGTATGGGGAGGCGCTGGATTCGCTCAGGCTGTTACCCGAGCCGGGCTCATCGACGAATATGCAATCATCTCCAAGCCCATTGCCTACGGCGGCGGGAAACCCTTGTTCCGCGACCTTGAACAGGCCCTGAAGCTGAAAGTCCTGGCGACAACGGCCTACGAGGGTGGCACAATTCTACGGCTATACGAGCCCGACCAACCGACACGCTAGCCAATCTGCATCTTCGCGTCCCACCGGGCGCCAGGATCCAGCTGTCACCGACGGGGATTGATTTCAACGAGGAACAGTCCGCCGGCAGCGGTATCGGGCAAGCTGCGCGAAAGGTGGAAAGCGAAACCTCCCCTTCCGGCCAGTCCCCCAACAAAGCGCTTCAAACCCGGCGCCCCTGACGCTACGGTCGCGCCATGGCCCCTTCCGTCAGCCCGACCATCACCGCGCGGCGCGACCAGATGTTTCCCGTGCTCACCGACGCGGATATCGAACGCATGCGCCGCTTCGGCGAAGCCAGAGCCTACGCCGCCGGCGAACACATCGTCACCGCCGGCACGGTTTCACCCGGGCTGATCCTCATCCTGTCTGGCAAGGTCGATATCACGCAGTCCGGCGGGATCGGGCCGCGCGAGGCGATCGTCAGCTATGGCGCCGGCAATTTCATCGGCGAGCTGGCGCAGCTTTCCAACCGGCCGTCGCTGGTCAATGCCGAGGCGATCGAGCCGGTCGAGGCGATCGTCATACCCTCGCAGCGGCTGCGCGACCTGATGGTGCAGGAGGCCAATCTCGGCGAGCGCGTCATGCGGGCGCTGATCCTGCGCCGCGTCGGCCTGCTCGAAAGCGGCGCCAGCGGACCGGTGGTGATCGGCCCGCCCGGCAATGGCGACGTGCTGCGGCTGCAGGGTTTTCTGCGCCGCAGCGGGCTGCCGCACCGGGCGCTCGATTCCGACACCGATCCCTGCGCGAAAACGCTGATCGAGCGTTTCCATGTCGATCCGCACCATCTGCCGATTGTGCTCTGCCCGAACGGCAAGCTGATGCACAATCCGGGCGAGAACGAGCTCGCCCGCTGCGTCGGCCTGCTGCGGCCGATCGATGCCGACAAGGTCTATGACGTGGCGATCGTCGGCGCCGGCCCGGCGGGGCTGGCGGCGGCGGTCTATGCGGCCTCGGAGGGTCTGTCGACCATCGTGCTCGACTGCCGCGCCTTCGGCGGACAGGCTGGCGCCTCGGCGCGAATCGAGAACTATCTCGGTTTCCCGACCGGCATCACCGGCATGGCGCTGATGGCGCGCGCCTATAACCAGGCGCAGAAATTCGGCGTCGAGATGGTGATCCCCGACGAGGCGAAGCTGTTGGGCGCCGCCGACGATACTTCCGGCGCCCGCTATCAACTGGCCATCGGCGACGGCGAGAGCGTGCGCACGCGTTCGGTGGTGATCGCCAGCGGGGCGCGCTACCGCCGCCTCGACATCGCCAACCTGGCGCAGTTCGAGGGCACCTCGGTGCATTACTGGGCCTCGCCGATCGAGGCCAGGCTTTGCCAAAGCCAAGAGGTGGCGCTGGTCGGCGCCGGCAATTCGGCCGGGCAGGCCGCCGTCTATCTCGCCAGCCAGGTGCGCAAGGTGACGCTGCTGGCGCGCCGCGACAGCCTCGACGCCACCATGTCGCGCTATCTGGTCGAGCGGATCAAGGCGCAGCCCAACATCGAGGTGCTGACCGAGACCGAGGTCGCGGCGCTGGAGGGTCATGAGGGCAATCTCGAGCGGCTGCGCTGGCGCAACCGGGTGACCGGCGAGGAGACGACGCGCGCCATCCACCACCTTTTCCTGTTCATCGGCGCCGATCCGAACACCGACTGGCTGGCGAACTGCAACGTGGCGCTGGATGCCAAGGGTTTCGTGCGCACCGGGCCGGACACGACGCCGGGACACGGGCTGATGGAAACCAGCCGCAGCGGCGTGTTCGCCATCGGCGACGTGCGCTGCGGCTCGACCAAACGCGTCGCGGCCGCCGTCGGCGAAGGCGCGCAGGTGGTCGCGGCATTGCATGCCTATCTGGCGCGAAACGGCGCCGCCGCGGCGAACGAATAAATCTCTTTGCTTTGACGCAATTCCGGACGGAAAACCGTGTGACACTTTTCCTGGAATTGCTCTAGATCAGCCCGAACCGGCGAGGAACCAGCGATGGACGAATGCAGGCACACCAGGGACATCAAAAAGGTCACGCCGAGCGCGCTGGGCTGCGAGGAATGCCTGAAAAGCGGTTCCTGGTGGGTGCATCTCAGGCTCTGCCGGACCTGCGGCCATGTCGGCTGCTGCGACGACTCGCCCAACCGCCACGCGACAAAACATTTCCACGCCACGCAGCATCCGGTGATCGAGGGTTACGACCCGCCGGAGGGCTGGGGCTGGTGCTTTGTCGACGAGGTGTTCATCGACCTCGGCGAGGACACGACGCCGCAGAGCGGGCCGATCCCCAAATTCGTTTGAGGCTGCGCAGCGAGCCGGCGGAAGGTCTCCGGCTTTATCGCACCGAGCTGGTCACTGTCGGATCGACGGCGTCCGGCACGGATTTACGCTCATTGCCGGCGAAAATGCCGATGAGGAGAAGGCTGAGCACAACCGGCACAAACAGGATGGCGACGCGCGCCTGCACGTAGAAGATGGCACGCCATTCGTTTCGCTTTTCGGGGCTGTCGTTCATCATGCTCGCTCTGTTGTGCCGCCCAGGGCGCGGCATAGAGAGGAAGCGTTAAACATCTCCTTCCAATTCCGTTAACGGGGGGATGATCTGCTTTAATCGCACAGGGCAGCGCTGCCCCCGCTCCGTCCGCTTCGCGGCCACCTCTCCCCCACTTTGTGGGGGCGAGGAAACGCCAACTGAAATCAGAGCAACCAGCCGAACGCTCGCCGCAGAAACGTGACGCCGTCTCCCCTGACCGGCTCGCCGTGCGACATCACCACGTTCTCCACCGGCCATGCCAGGATGCGCCCAACGGCAGCCCGAGCCGCCTGCCTGTCGATGAAGGCGAGGCGGAATTTGCGCGGCACGGATGGCTCCGCCGCGGCCATCAGATCGAGACGAGCGACGATGGCGCGCCAGCCCTTGAACCAGCCGGGGCGGAACTGCTGGATGAGGTCGGTGAAGAGCGCAGTCTGGCTCGGAAGGTGGAAGAATACCACCTCCGTGGTGATCCTGTTGCCGCGCATCGCCACCTGGTCGAGATCGTCCTTCCATTCGGCGATCGGGCTATCGCCAAGGTCGCCGTCGAAGCGGATGTCCGGGCGCTTTTCGCGCAGGCCCGGCGGCGCGTAGACTTTTGCTTCTGGATAGACGTGCTGCCAGTCGGCCAGGAAGACGTGGTGCAGCGAGTTGGGCGGGATCAGAAAGCGCACCTCGCCGAGTTCGCTCAATTCCGCACGCAGATCGTCGCTGAGCGCGACCGGCGACCAGACGAACAGGCCGCCGCCGACCAGGCGGATGACGGCCATACGTGTCGGGTAGTGGAAACCGGCCGCGGCGGTGACGACCGGTCCATCGGCAAGCCAGATTTCGGGACCAAACTGCTGCAGGATCATGGTGGATAACCGCCAGCGTTGTTTTACACACGTGTAAATTTACACTAGTGTATAAAGATGGCAATGCTGAAACGCACCGAACGGTCCTGCGCCTTGATCCTCGATGCCGCCGACGCGGCTTTTCGCGAGCTCGGCTTCGAAGCCACCACGATGGACGAGATCGCCCGCCGTGCCGGGCTGACGCGCAAGACCGTCTACAATCTGTTCAGTTCCAAGGAAGAGATCGCGCTGCATCTGATCGCGCAGGTGGAGGCGGCGTCCGATCCGGCCTACCGCGCCCGCATCGCCGCCAACGAAGACGTCTTCGCGCAGCTCGAAAATGTGCTCAACGACAGCGCCGGCTGGTGCCTGGCCAACCCGTCGCTGGCCAGACTCGCGCTGGCGCCGGCCGAGCGCCCATCGCTCGAGCCGCCGACCGGCCGGCCGTCGTTCCAGCGTCTGGTGCGCGACATCCTCGTGCTCGGCCAGGCCCAGGGCAAAATCCGCGCCGACGAGGACCCCAACTTCATGGCGCTGGTGCTGCTCGGCATCTATGGCCAGGCGATGCTGTCGGCGCTCGCCGGCTTCCCGTTCGGCGCGGACGACATCGGCCGGCTGATCCGTGTCGTGGTCGAGGGGATCGGCGCGCGACATCGGCCAAACTAGCCTTGAGATTGGCCGAAACGCCCATCGCGATCGTCATCCACGGGCGGAGCGGAAGCGAAGCGGACGCGCAGACCCGAGGATCCATTCCGTGACATCCAAGCTCTGCTGCGGTGCAGACGTCTGCTCCGCTGCATTCTTCGATCAGAGTCACGGAATGGATTCCAGGGTCTTCGCGACGCCGCTTCGCGGCTGCTCCGCCCAGGAATGACGAGGTTGGGAAGGCTTCGAGCAATCTCCAGCGTTTGCGATGTGTCGACGAAACCCAGCCGCTCAACCGGCCTTCAGCGCAAACAGCCTGCCGCCGGCCTGCACGACGTCGTCGATGCCGGCGAGCCGCAGGCAGTGCCAGGCCATGGCGTGGTTCGACGAGGTGACCGGAATGCCGATGCGCCGCTCCAGTTCCGCCACCGCCTCGGCGACACGCAGGCTGGTGCAGGAGATGAAGATCGCTTCCACCCCCGGCACCTCAGCCATGCGCTCTGCCGCCGCCTCGATCGAATCCAGCGAAATGCGGGCGGCCTCGCGGTCATCGCGGCGGTCGAAGGTGGCGACGGCTGATATGTCGAGGCCGCGACCGGTGAAATAGCGCACCAGCCCTTGGTTGATCTCGGGCGCATAGGGCGTCAGCAGTCCGATGCCCTTGACGCCGAGCGCCTTGAAGGCGGCCAAGGCGCCGGTGACCGGCGTGGTGCAGGCGACGCCCGGCCGCGCCTTGCGGATCTCGGCGAACACGGCCTCCTCGCCGAGCGTCATGGTGGCCGAGGTGCAGCCGAAGCCGACGACATCGAGCGGGATCGAGGGCAGGATGAGGTCGACGGTCGGCGCGATGCGCGGGCCCATGGCGCGCAGGGTTTCGGGCGTGATGTCGTTGTCGTTGAAGAGCCGCGCCTCGTAGAAGGCGACGCCCGGAATGCGCACCAGCGCGCGGAATTCATGCTCCAGCGTCTGGTCGGTGGCGAGGATCGCCAGCCCGATCGCCGCGCGCGAGGCGAGGCCGCCGTCGATCTCCGATGGCAGCACGCCGAGGTCCACGGGCCCGGAGGCGGGAAGCGGCGCGGCGGCTGAAGTGGCGGACATGGCATTCCCTTTCCCGATCGAAGCGGAGACCCTGCTCTCAGTTCAAAAGTCCATCCATCGAAATGGCCGGCTTGCGACCGGCGATCAGGTCGGCGGTGATGCGGGCCGAGCCATGCGACATGGTCCAGCCGATATGGCCGTGCCCGGTGTTGAGATAGAGGTTGCGCAGGCGCCGCTGGCCGAATTCGGGCAGATTGTTCGGCGTCATCGGCCGCAGACCCGCCCACATCTCGGCGCGGTCGTAATCGGCGCCTTCCGGGTAAAGGTCCTCGGTCACGCCCTTCATGAAGGCGAAGTCGGCCGGCTTGTGGCTGGTGTCGTAGCCGGCGAATTCGGCGGTAGCGGTCACGCGCAGCCGGTCGCCGAAGCGCGAGACGGCGACCAGATTGTGCTCGTCGATCGCGGCGATGGTCGGAGGGGCGGGCCGGTTGCCGATGGGAATGGTCAGCGAATAGCCCTTGATCGGGTAGATCGGCAGGCTGAGCCCGACCGTCTTCGCGATCAGCGGGCTGTAGGAGCCGAGCGCCAGCACATAGGCATCGCCCTTGACCGCGCCCTTGTCGGTCGTCACCTGGGCGACGCCGTCGTCCGAAATCTCTATGCCGGTAATGGTCGTGCCGGTGCGGATCTCGCCGCCGCGCTCGACTACCCTGGCCGCGAGCGCCCGGGTAAACTTCGCCGGATCGCCGGTCTCGTCGGTCGGGCAATGGATGCCGCCGGCGATCTTTTCCTTCGCCGATGCCAGCGACGGATCGAGCGCGACGATGGCGTCGCGGTCGAGCACCTTGATCAGCTGGCCGTCGGATTCCAAGAGCCGCATATGCTCGACGCCTTTGTCGAGCGCCTGCTGGCTGCGATAGAAATAGAGGATGCCGCGGTCGTTGAGGTCGTATTCTATTCGCTCGTCGGCGACGACCTCGCGCAGGACCGATTGCGAATAGACGGCGAGCCGGTGCTTGAGCAGCGTGTTGCGCCGGGCCTTCTCGGCCGTGCATTCCATCAGGAACAGCCAGGACCAGCTGTAGAGCCGGGGATCGGCCGACAGCCTGAAGCGCAGCGCTTGATCCTTCAGCACCAGCGATTTCAAGAGGATCATCGGCGCCTTGGGCGACGACCAGACGAAGGAATGTCCCGGCGCGATCATGCCGGCATTGCCCCAGCTGGTCTCGGCGGCGACCTGAGGCTGGCGCTCGAGGATGACGACCTCGTGCCCGTCCTTCTGCAGCTGGTAAGCGGTGGTGACGCCGACCACGCCGCCACCCAACACGATCACGCGCATGACGCCTCCGGAGATCGCAAGTTGTCACACTGTAAAGTGTAAGCTGCGGTCTGCAATGGCACACATAATGAGATGTTGGCGGGACAGCACCCCCCTCTGCCCTGCCGGGCATCTCCCCCGCAAGGGGGGAGATTAGCAGCTCCGCCGGCGGCGCCCTTCCTGCAACGTCGATGATTGGCGAAAGCGGTCGCGACATCCAATCTCCCCCCTTGCGGGGGAGATGGCCGGCAGGCCAGAGGGGGGTGTGACGGAACTCGACGACTGCCCCAAGACCGTCACCCCGCCAACGCGTGCTCCAGATCCGCGATCAGATCATCCCCATCCTCGATCCCGCAGGACAACCGCACCAGCGAATCGGTGATGCCGATGGCGCCGCGTTTCTCCGCCGGGATCGAGCCGTGCGTCATCAGCGCCGGGTGCTCGATCAGGCTTTCGACGCCGCCGAGGCTCTCGGCGAGCGTGAAGAGCTGGGTGCGCTCGAGGAAGCGTTTGGTCCCGGCAAGATCGCGGTCGAGATCGACCGAGATCATGCCGCCGAAGGCGTGCATCTGCTGGACGGCGATGGCGTGCTGCGGGTGGCTGGCGAGGCCGGGATAGATGACGCGGCGGACATCTCTGCGCGTTTCCAGCCATTGCGCTATTTTCAAGCCGTTGGCGGAATGGCGCTCCATCCTCAGCGCCAGGGTTTTGATGCCGCGCAGGGCGAGAAAACTGTCGAACGGGCCGGAGATGCCGCCGATGGCGTTCTGCAGGAATTTCAATTGCGCGGCGAGGTCCTTGTTGTCGCTGACCACCGCGACGCCGCCGACCATGTCGGAATGGCCGTTGAGATATTTCGTCGTCGAGTGGACCACGATGTCGATGCCGAGCTCCAGCGGGCGCTGGATGTAGGGGCTGCAAAAGGTGTTGTCGGCGACGGTGAGCAGGCCCTTGCGTTTGGCCAAGGCGGCGAGCGCTTCGAGATCGACGATGCGCAGCAGCGGGTTGGTCGGCGTTTCGACCCAGAGCAGCTTGGTGTCCGGGCGGATCGCGGCTTCGACGGCCGCCAGATCGGTGAAGTCGGCAAAACTGACTTGCAGGCCGGCGGAGCGCTTGCGCACGCGCTCCATCAGCCGGAAGGAGCCGCCATAGATATCGTCGGTGGCGACGATGTGGGCGCCGCTGTCGAGCAGTTCGAGCACGGTGCCGATCGCGGCCAGGCCCGAGGCGAAAGCGAAGGCGGCCGAGCCGCTTTCGAGATCGGCCACGGCGCGCTCGAAGGCGAAGCGGGTCGGGTTCTGGCTGCGGGCATATTCAAAGCCCTTGTGCACGCCGGGCGACTGCTGGCCGTAGGTGGAGGTGGCGTAGATCGGCACCATCACCGCGCCGGTCAGCGGGTCGTGGCTCTGGCCGCCATGGATGGTGCGGGTGGAAAAGGCCAGGCGGTTCTTGCCGTTCGATGTCATTTTGCGCGGCGCCTCAGATGGTTGATCAGGTCGATACGGGTTATCAGGCCGATGAACTCCTCGCCATCGAAGACGATGGCGACCTCGTTGCGGTCGAAGACCGGCAGCAGCGCGTCGAGCGTCTGGCTGGCCTGCAGCGTGTGCAGGCTGGACGTCATGGCCGAGCGCACAGGACCGTTGAAGCGGTCCCAGCGGCCGTCATAGGGGCCGTCGACCTTGGCCAGGATATCGCTCTCGTCGACGATGCCGATCAGCTTGCCCTCGTCAAGCACCGGCAGTTGCGAGACATCGGAGCGGCGCATGCGGCCATAGGCGTTGAGCAGGCTTTCGTCCGGGCCGACGGTGACGATATCGCCGGTGCGCGGCGAGCGCATGACCAGGTCGCGCAGGTCGCCATGCTGTTCCTGGTCGGCGAGGCCCTGCTCGGCCAGCCAGATATCGTCGAACACCTTCGACAGATATTTGTTGCCGCTGTCGCAGACGAAGGTGACGACGCGCTTCGGCGTCGTCTGCTCGCGGCAATAGCGAAGTGCGGCCGACAACAATGTGCCGGAGGACGAGCCGGCGAGGATGCCTTCGCGCGACAAGAGATCGCGCACCGCCAGCATGCTCTGCTTGTCGGGGATGGAATAGGCCTTTTTCACCAGCGACAGGTCGGCATTGGGCGGCACGAAATCCTCGCCGATGCCTTCGACGGTCCAGCTGCCGGCCTCTTCCATCTTGCCGGTCTTGATTAGCGGCGCCAGCACCGAGCCGACCGGGTCGGCCAGCACCATCTCGGTCTTCGGCGAATGTTTTGCGAAATAGCGGCCGAGCCCAGTGAGCGTGCCGCCGGAGCCGACGCCGACCACCACGGCATCGATATCGCCATTCAGCTGCGAAAAGATTTCCGGGCCGGTCGTCGTCTCATGCGCCAGCGGGTTGGCCGGGTTGGCGAACTGGTTGGCGTAGAAGGCGCCGGGCAATTCTGCGGCAATCTTTTCGGCCATGTCCTGGTAATATTCCGGATGGCCCTTGCCGACATCGGAGCGGGTCATGCGCACCTCGGCGCCCAAAGCGCGCAGATGCTGGATCTTTTCGCGCGACATCTTGTCGGGCACGACCAGGATGATGCGGTAGCCTTTCGGGATGCCGACCTGGGCGAGGCCGAGACCGGTGTTGCCGGCGGTCGCCTCGACGATGGTGCCACCACGCTTCAGCCGGCCATCCTTCTCCGCCGCGGCGATCATCGACAGCGCGATGCGGTCCTTGATCGAGCCGCCCGGGTTCTGGCTTTCGAGCTTGATGAACAGGCGGCATTTGCCGGTGTCGAATTTGGTCAGCTCGACGATCGGCGTCTGGCCGATCAAGTCGAGCACCGAGGCGTAAGGCGGGCGCAGCCTCGACAGATTGGTGTCCGCGCCGCCGGGCGCCGGTTGTCTCTGCTCGCTCATCTGGTTGCTCCATCGGAAGCAGACGCGGGGTGTCGGCAATCTCGCGCATCGAGCCGCCGGAATCCATTCCGGTTTCGCGGATCGCGCGATCCGTCTTTTCCAGCCCTTTGCCTTCGGAAAGAAGATAGATCGTGCCAATCCGGCGGCGAGTGGAGGAATGGAATTTCACGGCGAGCGGTCGAGGAGAAGGGGGGTTGAGGATCGATTATCTATGTCGAGTTCCTTCACACCCCCCTCTGTCCTGCCGGACATCTCCCCCGCAAGGGGGGAGATCAGCAGTTGCACCGGCGGCGCCCTTCCTGCAACGTCGATGATTGGCGAAAGCCGTCGCGACATCCAATCTCCCCCCTTGCGGGGGAGATGGCCGGCAGGCCAGAGGGGGGTGCTGTCCCGCCGGCCTCAGAAATTTCGCATCGCGAGCAGACTCAAATCGCGAGCAGACTCAAATCGACCAGCACAAAGGCGCTGTCAGGAGACCGGTTCAACGAACCATGTCGTTCGTTGCCGCTGCCTTTTCCACCGTGCTAGCCGAACGCTGCACGGGGCGAACAAGCAATCTCGAGGAACGGCCGATGAAGATTCTTGCCTATGACAATTTCAAGCCCGGCGTCACGCTCGACGATTTGCAGCCCTATCTGCGCGACGAGGTTTCGAACGTCTGGCGCCTGTGGAAGGCGGGCATCGTGCGCGAGAATTACGCGCGCGCCGATGTCGGCGGCGTCATCATCGTCTTCGAGCTCGACAGCGTCGAGGAAGCGATGCGCTACACCGACGATTTCCCGCTCTCCAAGGCCGGGCTGCTGGAATGGCATTTCATCGCCTTCGATGCGCCGCTGCCGCTCGAATTCCTGTTCGACCCGAGCGTCGACATCGCCAAGCCGTGGGATCGGACGGCGGCATGATCCGGTCGCGCGAAGGCATCGAAATCCCAACCGCGCTGGCGGAATGGTGCGACCCGCGCCGCATGGCGCTGGTGGTCTACGACATGCAGATCGGCATCTGCCGTCAGGTCGAGGGCGCGGCGGCAATCGTCGAGCGCACCGGCACGGCGCTGGAAGCGGCGCGCAAGGCCGGCATGCGGGTGGCGTTCACGCGCCACCTTTCGCTGCCGAGCAAATGGATGGGCGCCACGCAATTGCGCACCGCCATGGCCTGGCAGCGCCGCGACAACCCCGATGCGGTTGAGCCCTGGTTCCCGCGCGATGCCGAAGCGACGCGGATCGTGCCCGAGCTCGCGCCGCGCGCGGACGAGGCGGTGTTCGACAAGCTGACCATGTCGGCCTTCGATGCCACCGCGCTGGGCTTTGCGCTGCGCGATTGCGGCATACGTGCCGTGGCGCTCGCCGGCATCGCCATGGAGATCGGCATCGAGCCGACGGCACGCCAGGCGACCGACAACGGCTTTGTGGCCGTCGTCATCGAGGACGCCTGCGGCTTCGGCAACAAGGACGCGCGCGACCGTTCGATGGCGACGCTGCGCTTCCTTGGCGAGGCGGTCGTCACCGATGTCGCCGGCTTTTGCGGCACGCTCGCCGGTGCGGCGTGAAATGAACTTTTTTTCTTTCGCAATTCCGGACGGAAAACCGCTTCACACTTTTCCTGGAATTGCTTTAAGCCGCCGCTTCAATGTCGGTGCGGAAGCGCACGCCTTCAGCGCGGCCATGGATGCTGCCCCAGTCATAGAGCGCCTGGAGCGCGGCGGCGAGATCGCGGCCGCGCTCGGTCACGGCGTAGCGGTCCTTGCCGTCGGGCGATTTTTGGAGCGTGACGAAGCCGATCTCGACGAGATCGGCGAGGCGCTGCGTCAACATCTTGTCGGAAAGCGAAGGGATCTGCCGGCGCAATTCCGAATAGCGCATCGGCCCCTGCTTGATCCGCGCCAGGATCACCGTCTTCCACTTGCCGCCCAAAGCGTCGAGCGCGAACTCGACCGGGCAGCCATACAATCGACCGCGCTGTGCCATGCGCCGATCCTAGGCAAGGGGCAGGCGCGGCGAAAGCGGAAATTGCCCCGCCATGTGGCGAGGCGACGGGCGGCAGCGCCCGGCATAGACTTCACCAGGGAGGAGCGATCATGAGTGTGCGGGATCCGAACCCGGTCGATCAACGCAAGCCGAAACGCGTGGCGATCGTCATCGCCAATCCGGCCGTCTCGACCACGACCGGATGGCCGGTCGGCTTCTGGTGGAGCGAGCTTACCCACCCCTGGTTCGCCTTCACCGAGCGCGGCTACGAGGTGGAGATCTTTTCGCCAAAGGGCGGCAGATGCGAGGCCGATGCGCTCAGCGATCCGCGCGATCCGTCTGGCTATTCGGAGACCGACCTCATCTCGCTCGGCTTCATCTCGAGTCCAAAGCTCAGGGCGCTTGTCGACGAGACGCGGCCGGTGATCGAGATCGATGTCGAGCGCTTCGACGCCATCGTCGTCGCCGGCGGCCAATCGCCGATGTTCACCTATGAAAGCGCAACCGGCTTGCAACAGGTGTTCGCCGCCTTTCATGAAGCCGGCAAAATTGCCGCCGCGCTCTGCCACGGCACCGCCATCCTGCGCTACGCCAAACGTGCGGACGGCACTCTGCTTGCCGCCGGCAAGACGGTGACCGGCTTTGCCAATGCCGAGGAGGATTTCGCCGACAACGCCACCTGGGCAATGGGCGCGCTGGAACGCGGCAAGCATCTGATGCCGTGGCGGATCGAGGATGAGCTCAAGGCGATCGGCGCCAATTATATCCAGGCCGGCCTGTGGCGCGGCTTTGCCGTGCGCGACGGCAACCTGATCACCGGCCAGCAGAATTTTTCGGGCGCCGAAACGGCGCGCGTGGTGTGCGAGGCGCTGGGCGGCTGACGCGGCAGCTTAAACGCTCCAAGGTGTGTTGAGATTCAGGTCAGGCCGAGTCGAAAATGGTGGTCTCCGAGAACCGGAGCGGAGCGTACTTAAGTACGTGAGCACCGGAAGCGCAGGAGACCGCCATTTGCAGGCCGGCCTCACCTGGAACTCGGCATACCTTATCCCAGCAGCAGCTTGCCGAGCTTCGCGCATTGCACGCGGATGTCGGGAATGGCGTCGATCTCGAAGAAGGTGCCGCGCGTCAGCGGTCCGACGGCGAGAAGCTTCGACGACACCGCGCCGTCGGATGCGATCAGCTCGCATTTCGCCGTGACGTCGAGGCCGAGGCGCAGCGGGTCGGGCCGCGCCAGGCTGCGCTCGATCAGCGAGCGCACGACGCCGTTCGACGTCCTCGAAATGTCGCGGGCGATGCCCATGCAATCATAGAGGCGGGCGACGTCGAGGGTCTCGACCTCCTGCGTGCCGCGCGGCTGGATTTTTACGACGAAGCCGTCGTTCGGCTCGACGTTCACGACCCTGCCGGCGACGAGGCGAAGGCGACCCGACCCGACCGCCTCGGTGACGCGCGCGTAGACCTCCGGCGCCATGCGGTGGCGGTGGATATCCCACCAGGCCTTGGTGTGCTCGACGAAACGGCGCTTGGCCGAGGACGGCCAGTTCTGCCAGATCGTCTGGTTGAAGGGCCTCAAGCCGTCGACGACGTCGCGCCAGTCGCCACCGGCCTGCTGGGTCTCGCGGATCAGGTCGCGGAACCAGCCGACGAAATAGGAAAGCTGGGTGCCCAGCGGAATGTCGGCGACATCGAGCTTGATCGGGTTGCCCTTGCGGTGCGGCGACGGCAGCAACCCGCGCCGCGACACCGCGACGATGGCGCCGCGATGGCCGCGCTGTTCCAATGACAGGAAGGCATCGACCATGCTGAGGCCGGTGCCGAGCAGCAGGACCGGAGCTTCGGGATCGAGCGTGGTGTCGGCGTCGGAGCCCATGCGGATGGCCTGGCCCTGGAACGCGCCGGGCTGCTCGTCATGGCCGGTGGCAAGCACGGCCAGATGGCCAACGACGCTGGTGCCATTGGCGAGCACCACCTCGACGCCGGCCGGCGTCGGCGAGATCGACAGGCTCTCCTCCGCGATCAGCCGCAACCGGCCGGTTTCGCGCTCGCGTTCCACCAGATCGTCGAGCAACTCCCTCAGGTAGCGCGCATAGAGGCTGCGCGGCGCATAGAACGGTCCCTGGTCGGGTTTGGCGAAGCCGCGCTCCAGCACCCAGCGCGCGAAGTGATTGGGGTCGTCGGCATAGGCGCTCATGCCGGAGGCTTTGACGTTCAGCACATGCGCCGACAGCAGGGTGGAATAGGCAATGCCCTGGCCGAAATGCGGCCGCTTCTCGATCAGCGTGACGCGCAGATCGGGATTTGATGACATCAGCAGATGCGCCGCGAGCACCACGCCGCTGGCGCCGCCGCCGACAATGATGATGGAGTTGCCGCGTCCAACCATGGTTGCGAGCCGGATTTCTGACTTAAGCGATCAGCGCGCGGCGATCGCCGCGGGCGGCTTCGGCCGCAGGCCACGAACGATCGCCGGAACGGTTTTTAGAAGGTTGCGCATCGTTCTCTCACTCCCAATGTTGATAAGATTACTATACTAAGCGCACCAGGCACGAAACCAGAGTTCCAATTGGCGCGCCTTTTGAGGCATGGATTTGCCTGGATGGGCTGATTGGAGAATTTTCGTTCGCTGTGGCTGGTCGTATCGGGCCCGCATCCGCGTGGTCGTCATCCTAGGGCGGAGTGACGCGAAGCGTCGCGTAGACCCTAGGATCCATGCCGTGACTTGGGACATAGAATGCAGCGGTTCAGAATGGGAACCTTGCCGACGCCTCACTGTTAGATTGTTCTGCACCGTAGCATCGCTTCTACGTCACGGAATGGATTCTAGGGTCTGCGCGCGTCGCTTCGCTCCTTGCTCCGCCCTAGAATGGCGACGGAAGGACGGCTTCGCCAACTGCCAAGGGCGGCCGAGGCGCGGCAGCCGGCCCGCCCATCAGCGCCCCCACCACAACCGTCCTTTTGCGCCCCTTCCGCCGGTACCCGGCGACACTTTTCCAACAAAGTCCACTTCGTTGGAAGGATTTAACTCTACAAACCCGATAGAATTAACCGACGATAGAAAGGCAATCCAGTTTTCAGGAGTTTATGGAGCCTTTCAATGTCAATCATCTCACGACGCATTCTGCTGCTTTCGTCGGCAGCCGCTCTCGCCGGCGCCGCCCTGCTCGGCCCGGCCAGCGCCGAGGATCTCAAGATCACCATCGGCTACCAGACGGTGGTCGAGCCATCGAAAGTGCCGCAGGCCGACGGCGCCTATGAAAAGGCGACCAAGGCCGCGATCGACTGGCGCAAGTTCGATTCCGGCGCCGACGTCATCGCGGCGATCGCCTCGGGCTCGGTCGATATCGGCTATGTCGGCTCGAGCCCGCTGGCCGCGGCCGCCAGCCGCGAATTGCCGATTGAGACCATTTTCGTCGTCGGCCTGATCGGCCCGTCCGAGGCGCTGGTCGCCCGCAACGGCGCCGGCATCGAGAAGGTCGCCGACCTCGCCGGCAAGAAGGTCGCGGTGCCGTTCGTCTCGACCACGCATTACAGCCTGCTGGCGGCGCTGAAGCATGAAGGCGTCGATCCGAAGTCGGTCCAGATTCTCAATCTCAGGCCGCCGGAGATCGCCGCCGCCTTCGCGCGCGGCGACATCGACGCGGCCTATGTCTGGGATCCGGCGCTCGGCCAGGTCAAGACGACCGGCAAGGTGGTGCTGGATTCCTCGCAGGTGGCCGCCTGGGGCGCGCCGACTTTCGACGCCTGGATCGTGCGCAGCGATTTTGCCGAAAAGCACCCCGAGGCCGTGCGCGACTTCGTCAAGGTGACCGGCGAAGCCTATGCGCAGTTCCTCGCCAGGCCCGACGCCTGGTCGGTGTCCTCGCCCGAGGCCGGCAAGATCGCCAAGCTCACCGGCGCCAAGCTGGACGAGGTGCCGGAGCTGCTGAAGGGCTATGTCTTCCCGCCGCTGGAAGAGCAGGCCTCGGACAAGTTCCTCGGCGGCGCGACCGTCAAGGCGATCGCGGCGACGTCTGCCTTCCTCAAGGAGCAGGGCAAGGTCGACGCCGTGCTGCCCGACTATTCGAAATATGTGACGGCCAAATATGCCAGCGAGGCGCTCGCCTCGAACTGAGCTTTCTCCATGCAATTCCCGGAAGGATGACCGCCTTTCCGGGGATTGTTCGGAAGCGCGGCCTTCTTCCCTGGCCTTGCGCTTGCCTGTCCCGGAGCCGCGTACGAGGCGCGGCTTCGGGGCAGGCCCCCAGGTCCAGCGCCTTGATGCAATAGAGGCCCCAATGCCGCATCTCACCCTCGACAAGGTCAGCGTCCATTATGACGGCCAGCCGGCGCCAGCGGTGGAGCGTGTCTCGCTCGACGTCGGCAGGGGCGATTTCGTCGTGCTGGTCGGACGCTCCGGCTGCGGCAAGACCTCGCTGCTCAACGTCGCCGCCGGGCTGGTGGAGCCCGCGCGGGGCCTGGCTACGGTTGGGGGCCGGCCGATCACGGGGCCCGGACCGGACCGCGCCGTGGTCTTCCAGAACGATGCGCTTTTTCCCTGGCTGACGGCGCGGGAAAATGTCGCCTTCGCACTTCGGCTGCGCGGCGTAAGCGCCGACAAAAGGGCGCGGCGCGCCGACGAGCTGCTGTCGCTGGTCAAGCTCGGCGATGCCGGCGACAAGCGCATCTGGGAACTTTCCGGCGGCATGCGCCAGCGCGTCGGTCTTGCCCGCGCCTTGGCCGCCGAACCCGAATTCCTGCTGCTCGACGAGCCGCTCGGCGCGCTCGACGCGCTGACGCGCGAGCGCATGCAGACGACATTGCTCGACCTCTGGGCCGCAGCCCAGGTCGGCGTGCTGATGGTGACGCATGGCATCGAGGAAGCGCTGGTGCTCGCCACCCGCATCGTCGTGCTGGCACCCGGCCCCGGCCATGTGGTGCGGACCCTCGAGACCCATTTCGGACGGCGCTACGCCGCCGGCGAGCCCATCCGCGCGATCAAGGCCGATCCGGCTTTCGCCGCCGCCCGCGCGGAGCTGACCGACGCGATCTTCGAGGGAGAGGCGGCATGAGTGTCGGCACCTACAGCGAAAGGCCCGCCGCGAAGGCCGAGGAGACCGACGGGTTTGCCGTGCCATGGTCGCGGCCGCGGCCAAGGCCGAGACGAGCGATTTCAGCCAGGCTGGTCAGCGCGATCACTATCCTCGTGCTGCT
Organism: Mesorhizobium sp. GbtcB19; assembly: GCF_019091085.1. GTDB lineage: Bacteria > Pseudomonadota > Alphaproteobacteria > Rhizobiales > Rhizobiaceae > Mesorhizobium. Next base: position 39,566 of record NZ_JAGXJY010000014.1, read on the forward strand.
CGCCGCCTGGACGGTATCGGCCTCGCTGCAGCTGGTATCGCCGGTCTTCCTGCCCTCGCCCGCCGCCGTCTGGGCCAAGTTCGTGATCGTCGCCCGCGACGGCTTCGTCGATGCGACGCTGCTCCAGCACCTCCTTGCCTCGCTCTGGCGCGTGTTCGCGGCGCTGATCGCCGCCATCCTCGTCGGCGTTCCGGTCGGCCTCGCCATCGGCATCAGCCGGATCGGGCGCGGCGTGTTCGACCCGCTGCTCGAGTTCCTGCGGCCGATCCCGCCGCTCGCCTATCTGCCGCTGATCATCATCTGGTTCGGCATCGGCGAGCCGTCGAAGATCCTGGTGATCGCCATCGCCATGCTGGCGCCGGTGGCGCTGTCGACCGCGGCCGGCGTGCGGGGCGTGTCGCGCGAGCGCGTCGACGCGGCGCGCTCGCTGGGCGCCACCCGCGCCCAGGTCATCCGCCACGTCATCGTGCCAAGCGCGCTGCCTTCGATCCTCACCGGCCTGCGCATCGCGCTCGGCGCCGGCTGGTCGACGCTGGTCGCGGCCGAGCTGGTGGCGGCGACGCGCGGGCTCGGTTTCATGATCCAGTCGGCAGCGCAGTTCCTGGTCACCGACGTGGTGGTGATGGGCATCCTGGTGATCGCGATCATCGCGTTCGTGCTCGAATTCGTCATCCGCCGGATCGAGCGGGTGCTGGTGCCCTGGTCGGGGCGGGAATGAACGCGAGCCAAGGAGAAGGACGATGACCCATTCCACCGCGGTGCTTTTCGCTCATGTCGGCACATGGCTGTTGCGCCTGCCGCCGGGCGACAAGCGCCTGGAGGACGGGCGGCCCGAGGGCGAAGCAAATTCGCCGACGCCCGTGCCTTTTGCCGGCGAACGCGACCGACTGCCGCCGCGTGACGAAAGCTTCTACTGGGCCTGGCAGTACTGGTCGCAGTGACCGATCCGGAAGCCCACCCCTCCCCGAAGAGCAACCAGGAGAAACCCCATGAGCAACCCAGTCCTCGTCGACCAGATCATCCCAGCGGCCGATGTCGTTCCCCTGACCGCCCGTGTCGGCGCCGAGATCAGGGGCATTCGCCTCGGCGGCAGCCTGTCGGATGCAGCAATCGCAGCCATCAACCAGCTTCTCTTGAAGCACAAGGTCGTCTTCTTCCGCGGCCAGGAGCATCTCGACGATTCCGAGCATGAATTGTTCGCGCGGCGGCTCGGCGATCTCGTGCCGCACCCGACGCAAGGACCGGTGGCGGGCACCGCTTCGATCCTCAATCTCGATTCCAGCCGCGGCGGCGGCCGCGCCGACCAGTGGCACACCGACGTCACCTTCGTGGACGCCTATCCGAAATTCTCGGTGCTGCGCGGCGTCGTCATTCCGGCGGCCGGAGGCGATACCATCTGGTCCAACACGAATGCCGCCTATGAAAGCCTGCCGGCGCCGCTCAAGCTCCTGGCGGAAAACCTCCGGGCGATCCACAGCAATGCCTATGATTACGCCGCCGTCCGTCCGCGCGCCTCTGCCGAGGAAAGGAAGCATTTCGAGGAGGTCTTCACCTCGACCGTCTACGAAACCGAGCATCCGGTGGTGCGGGTGCATCCGGAGACCGGCGAGCGCTCGCTGCTGCTCGGCAATTTCGTCCAGCGTTTCGTCGGCCTGTCGAAGAGCGACTCGGCGAAACTCTATGAGCTGTTCCAGAGCTATGTGACGACGCCCGAAAATACTGTCCGCTGGCGGTGGCAGGCCGGCGACGTGGCGATCTGGGACAACCGGGCCACGCAGCATTATGCGGTCAATGATTATGGCGCAGAGCACCGGATCGTGCGCCGCGCCACGGTCGACGGCGACGTGCCGGTCAGCGTCGACGGACGCCGCAGCGTCACCCACGTCAAGTCGGCCAAGCCGGCGGCAAAGGCGGCGTAAGGCTGCCGGGCGGCACCTCCCTTCTCCCTTGCGGAGAAGGGGTGCTGTCCCTGCAGCGGCTGCTCAGACGCGCGAGCGGCTCGCCCAGCTGAGCCCGACGATGCCGATCAGCATCGTGACGAGACCGATATAGAGCCACTGCGTCTGTCCGGTCATGAAGCTGCCCTTGACGAGGCCAAGGCCCTGCAGCGACCACAGCGCCCCCAGGCCAAGTACAATCAGCGCCAGCACAAACCTGATCAATCGCATCGGCAAGACACTCTCCGGAAGTCGATCCTGAAAGGCGATAGGGACACGACAAAAGACGCTGAGGAAGCGGAGCAGTTCCGTTCCTCTGTACTTCAAATCTCGAGGGCCGATCTTGCCCGGAACGTCCCGGATGCCGGCCCGATATTCATCGAGAATACGCCAGTCCCGCACCGGAAATATCATGACAAACTGTTTCGCGGCGACTCCAAACGTGTGCCGTTGCCATGGAACCGCCAGAAGGCTGCCGCATTTCCCGCCTCATTCGGCACCTAACGGCGGGGTCTATCTCTAACGGAGCCCTCCCCAAAGCATGAAGAAAACCAACCAGACCGCGCTTGTCGCGGTAACGATCGCGGCTGGCCTGATGGCTGGCGCCTCTTCCGCTTCCTCCGCCGCCGCGCAGTGCGGCCGTGCCTCCTGGTATGCGCTGCATTCCAGAACCGCCTCAGGGGAACGCATGAACCCCTCGGCACTGACCGCTGCCCACCGCACGCTGCCTTTCGGCACCAAGCTCAGGGTCACCAATAAGAACAATGGCCGCAGCGTCATCGTGCGCATCAACGATCGCGGTCCGTTCGTGAAGGGCCGCGTGCTCGACCTGTCGCGCGGCGCCGCGGGCCAGCTGGGTTTCATCGGTTCGGGCCAGACCGCCGTCTGCATGGCGCGCGTCTGAGCTCTCTTTAAGAATAGAGCATGATGTGATCCGAAAACCGCGTCACACTTTTCGGCACCATGCTCTTGCTATCGGACCATGATCCAAGGCGACCGCTGCGGTCCAGGATCATGGCCGGTGCCCGGCATGAAGGGCCGGACACATATCCTTCACATTTCGGCAGCGCACATTGAGCCGGCTCGACCGCTCAAGCCCGATTTTCAACAGGTTGAACCAAAGAAGCATTCGTCAGACAAAATGACGTATTGCATCGCAACAATATCTTGTTAACCTCGCCGGGAGACATTCAAGGCCGGCGCTGTTCGTCGTCCCTTTTGGTCGTCGGACGGCAGCGGGGTTCTCGATGTTCTACCAGCTCTACGAATTGAACCATGCGGCGCTGCAGCCGGCGCGCCTCTACGCCGACGCCGTCCGGCTGTTCTATTCCAACCCGCTCAATCCGATCTCGCACACGCCCTTCGGCCGTTCGGTCGCGGCCAGCGCCGAACTCTTCGAGCGCACCACCCGCCGCTACGGCAAGCCGCAATTCGGCCTCGACAAGACGGTCGTCGACTGGAAGAGCGTCGGCGTCACGGAAAAGACCGTCTGGTCGAAGCCGTTCTGCAATCTCATCCGTTTCGAGCGCGCGCTGCCGGCCGGACGCAAGCCCGACCCGAAGCTTCTGATCGTGGCGCCGATGTCGGGCCATTACGCGACGCTGCTGCGCGGCACGGTCGAGGCGATGCTGCCGCACGCCGACGTGCACATCACCGACTGGGTCGATGCCCGCATGGTGCCGGTGGCGCAAGGCAGCTTCGATCTCGACGACTACATCGACTACGTCATCGAGATGTTCCATGCGCTCGGCCCCGACACGCATGTGATGGCGGTGTGCCAGCCTTCGGTGCCGGTGCTGGCGGCGGTGGCGCTGATGGAAAAGCGCGGCGATCCCTTCGTTCCCTCCACCATGACGCTGATGGGCGGTCCGATCGACACGCGCCGTAATCCGACGGCGGTCAATCTGCTTGCCGAAGAAAAGGGCATCGCCTGGTTCCGCGACAACGTCGTCATGCAAGCGCCCTGGCCGGTGCCGGGCTTCGGCCGCGACGTCTATCCCGGCTTCCTGCAGCTGTCGGGTTTCATGAGCATGAACCTCGACCGCCACATCATCGCCCACAAGGACTTCTTCATGCACCTTGTGAAGCATGACGGCGACAATGCCGAGAAGCATCGCGACTTCTACGACGAATATCTGGCGGTGATGGACCTGACGGCGGAATTCTACCTGCAGACGGTCGATACCGTGTTCGTGCGCCACGCGCTGCCGAAGGGCGAGATGAAGCATCGCGGCGAGACGGTCGATTGCACGGCGATCCGCAACGTTGCGCTGCTCACCATCGAGGGCGAGAACGACGACATTTCCGGCCTCGGCCAGACCCAGGCCGCGCATGATCTGTGCGTCAACATCCCGGCCGACAAGCAGGTGCATTACATGCAGCCAGCCGTCGGCCATTACGGCGTCTTCAACGGCTCGCGCTTCCGCTCGGAGATCGTGCCGCGCATCGCCGACTTCATTTCCAGCTATGGCCGTCAGCAGCGGGTGGCGGCGAAGCCGAAGCTGGTCCGTTCCGCCAAAAGCTGAGCGCTGGAGCAATTCCAGGAAAAATGCGCAGCGGTTTTCCGTCCGGAATTGCGCAGAAACAAAACACTTAGCGCCGCCTCTGTTCCTGCCGCCGCCGTGGCGGCCACCGGTGTTGCGCGGTTGCCTCTGTGGCGAAACTGCCGCTACGGGATCGCGCAGGTAACCATGCCGTCAAACTAGCCGCTGTCTCTAATTGACACGGACTGTAAATCGCCTTTAACGTTTCGTTAATAAAAACAGGGCGGCGGGGGCAATGACTTCCTCAGCGATGACGCGGATTCTGCGTTTGTGTGCAGTCGCAGGGCTGGCGATTTCTGCGCATTGGGCAGTTCCCGCCTGGGCGGCGGGCGCGATGGCCACGGGCGGCCTGACCTCGCAGCCGATCGGCCATTATGATTTCTGCAAGGCGCATCCGAGCGAATGCAATATCCGTCCGGCCAATCTCGAACCGGCCAAGATGACGGACGGCTTGTGGCACAGGCTGGTGAGCGTGAGCGCCAAGGTCAACGCCGCCGTCAAGCCATTGAGCGATCTCGATCACTACGGCAAGGACGAAGTCTGGGCCTATCCGGATGACGGCTATGGCGACTGCGAGGACTATGTGCTGGAAAAGCGCCGCCAGCTCTATCGCATGGGCATGTCGCTGGCCGACCTGCTGATCACCGTGGTGCGCAAGCCCGACGGCGAAGGCCATTCGGTGCTGACGGTGCGCACCGACAGGGGCGACTACGTCCTCGACAACCTGACCGACAAGGTCAAGGCCTGGGATGCGACCGGCTACCGCTTCCTGAAGCGGCAGGCGATCGACAACACTGGACGCTGGGTCTCGATCCGCGACGGCCAGGCGGTGCTGGTCGGCTCGGTCCAGTAGGAACTAGGCGCGCCAACCTAGGCTTCGTCATTCTGGGGCGGAGCAAGGAGCGTAGCGACGCGGCGTAGACCCTAGAATCCATTCCGTGACCTATAGGCGTTACCGCGGTGCAGAACGACCTCTGTTCTGCACCGCTTTTACTCTTCGACCAAGGTCACGGCATGGATCCTCGGGTCTGCGCGTCCGCTTCGCTTCCGCTCCGCCCGTGGATGACGAGCGATGGGCCTTCGAAAATTTTTGCACGACTCCATGAACCGTTTGCGTCCGGCTGGCGACACACAGCCGTAGACGACAAACCCAACCATGGAGACTTCAAATGACTGCTTTCTTGCGAAACACCCTGCTTGCCGTCGCCGCGGTGTCGGTCTTGACCGGATCGGCCCTTGCGGACCAGACCGACATAAGCTGCGCCAAGACCAAGACCAACGATCTGTGGGCCGGCCGCTGCTGCAGCTATAGCTCCGCGAATTGTCTTGGCGGCGGTGGCCGCGACCATCACGGCAATGGCGGCCGCGGCGGCAGCACCAACGGCGCCGGCAAGCAATGATCTTCACAGCCGCTGGCTGCCTGTGTCGCTTCAGGCGAAGCGAACGCAGGCACCAGCGGAAGAATCTCGGCGACCAGTCTACCTTTGCGACCTCAACAGCGCTGCTCGTTCCGCGGCAAAGAGGCTGCTCCAGCGTGACAGGGTGTCGTAAAAGACATCAGCGTCGACGCGCTCTTCCACGATCGAGGCCGCCAAATCGGATTCGGACCCCGTGTCAACGAGACCAATCAGGCGAACGCCGCTACCGACATCGAATTGGAGCACATGGCTTCCATCGTCGAATGCTTCGTCGCCGTCCGGCGCCCAGACTATCGAATTGCGGCGAAGTGCCTGCGAGAACTCGCCGTGCGACAGCCCGAAGTAATCAGCTCGTGCGGTTTCTCGATAGAAGGCGTCGAGATAGGCCTGCGCGATCTCGGTCGCGTCAAAGGCCGAAAGGTTCGCGGCCTGGTGCGTTCCGCGCCGACGTAACCGGTCGCTCACCGCGTCCACCGAACACGCCAGCAGCGAAGCATCCGGCTCCTTGACCCCATGCATCTTCGCGCGGATGTGAATGATGAAATACCCCAAGGCAAACTGCCCGGGATTCGCAAAGGCCTGCGTGATGCCGCTCTCTATCGCAAAGGACGAAGGGTCGCCGACAATCATTTTGTCCGGCTCCCAAGCGCGGCGCGGATCGACGCGCTGAGGCGTCGCAGTTCCGCTTCGTCGAGCTTCTCGATGCTTTCGGCCAGAAGATTGGCCAGTTCGGTGGCCGCCGGCGACAGGCCCGACGTGTCGATCCTGACCCTCGGATGCGAATTCTCGGCGAGGCGGGCAAGGTCCTCGGCATCGTCCCAGATGATGTTGAAATAGCCGATGATCTTCTGGATCAGCGTCCAGGTCGGCGCACCGCGGCGGCCATGCTCGAGCGCCGACAGATAGGCGGCGCTGACGCCGATCGCCTCGGCCATCGCCTTCTGGCTGACGCCGCGCTCGGCGCGCAGCGCCCTGAGCTTCTCGCCGAACGGGGTCATAGGGGCCTGCTCACGAGCGTATCCGCCGCAGCCGCACATAGAGCGCGCCGGAGCCGCCATGGTTGCGCGCGGCATGATCGTGGCTGGAGACGAGATGCCGGAAAGCCGGCGTCGACAGCCAGGCCGGGACGGCGCGGCGCAGGATGCCGGCGCCGCCGGAGGACGAGCCCTTGCCGGTGATGATGAGCACGTAACGGATGCCGCCGGCATGCGCACGGTGCAAGAAGGTGAGCAGCAGCGAATAGGCTTCGTCCTGCGTCATGCCGTGCAAGTCGACCCGACCTTCGATCGGCAGCCGGCCCTTTTTCAGTTTCTGCAATGTCTGGTCGTCGAGCGCATGCGAGACATGCGGCGTCTTCGGCTTTGCGGCAGCCGGAACGCCATTGACCGGTGCGGCAGCCGGAACCGGTTTCGGCTCGATGATGTCGGGAATCTCGACGGCGGTCTTGCCTTTCAACGGTCGGGCCGACCGCGCGACCAGATTCCACAGGATGCGGTCGTCGTCGCTCAGATGATCGTCGCGGCGGCTCACCGGCGCGCTCCCTCGAACAGCGCGCGCGGCACCAGCGCGTAGAAGTCGGCCGCGTTGCGCACCACCCCGGCGATCTCGCCGGCGGCCTCGCCGGAGCCGGCGAAGAGATCGCCGCGCGCCGGCCCGGTGATGGCCGAGCCGGTGTCCTGCGCGATCATCAGCCGCCGGAACGGTTTTTGGTCGAAAGCGGTGAGCGTCGGCGCGTCGATATAGAAAGGCGTGCCGAACGTGTGCAGCAGGCGGTCGACCGCGACCGAGCGTCCCGGCGTCAGCGGCACCTTGGCGGCGGCGATGGGCCCAAGCGCCGGGTCGTCGACCGCGGCTTCGCGGAAAAAGATGTAGGAGCGGTTCTGCCAGAGGATCTCGTCGACTCGGTCCGGATGCGCCCTGAACCAGGCGCGGATCGACTGCATCGTCACCTTTTCGAGCGGGATTTCGCCGAGATCGCTCAAGGTCCTGCCGGGGCCGCTAAAACGCTGGCCCGACTTCGCGGCATAGGTGACGCGCTTCAACTTGCCGCCGGGCATCTTCAGCCGCGCCGCGCCCTGGACATGGATAAAGAACGCATCGACCTTTTCGGCGAGCCAGGCGATTTCGAGATTTTTGCCGGCGAGCGCGCCGCGCTCGATTTCGCCGCGGTCGAAATATTCGACCGGAGCACCATCCGTCCGGCGGGCGAAGGCCAGATAGGTGTCCATGCCAGCCGGCCGGTTGCCGTCGTCTATGTCGATCAGGTCGGCGGGGCGGGACAGCAGCGGCACGGTGAACCGATCGGTCCTGACCGGCGAGGCTTCGACTTCCGGTTCGTAGAAGCCGGTCACCAGGCCGGCGGCGCCATTGTCGGGCGCGACCAGAGCGGGGGCAAAATGCCGTTCGAAGAAGGATCGCGCCTCGGACCGATTCGGCGCCGAAACGGCACGCGCCTTGGCATAAGCCTCGGCAAAGGCATTGAAATCGACGCCGAGCGATCCGGTGCGATAAGGTTTTACCGGCGCGTGGTAGGCCGAGCGGCGAAAGGCGGCGAAGGCCGCAAGATGGTCATCCTCGCCCCAGCCGGGCAAGTCGCTGAAAGATGTCTCGATGAATGTGGGAGAGAGCGGCACGACTGGGGCCCCGCCGCTTTATCTCAATCTTCTTCTTCGGTGGCGACCAGCTTCCAGTTCGGGTCGCGCGAGCGGGTGTCGCGGGCGAAGGTCCAGACATCCTTGACCTCGGCCACGGTTTCCGGGTCGCCGTCGATGACGGCGCCGGCCTTGTCGCGGGTTGCCGAGATCAGCTCGGAGACGACGCGCAGCGTGATATGCGCTTCCGAGCCTTTCATTTCGGCCGAGACGATATCGGCCTTGTCGATGCCGACGAAGGACGACTGGATCTTTTCCGACTTCGCCTCGCGCTCGCCGATCGCGGCGACGAAACCGTCATAGACCTCGCGCGACAAAAGGTTCTTCAGCGTCTTACGGTCGCCGTCGGCATAGGCCATGACGATCATCTCATAGGCCATCTTGGCGCCGTCGACGAAGGTCTTCGGTTCGAAGGAGGCGTCATTGTCCTTGATGGTGCGCAAGCCCTTGTTGAGATCGGTGTCCGGCTTGGCGAAGGCGTCGATGTCGGCATAGGTCTCGGCCGCGGTTTCGCCAGGCATGCGCTTGCGCGGCAGCGACACCACATTTTCCGGCTTCTGCGCCGCATCGGCGGCCTCGCGCGTGCGGCTCGCCGAATAGGGATCGAAGGGCGGGCGCTCGTTTCCGGTGCGACGTCCAAGCACGTTGCGCAGCTGGAAAAAGATCACAACCGCCGCAATCAGAAAGAAAATCGTGCCGAAGTCGAAGAAACCCATATTTTCCGCCAACTCGAACCCTGTTCTTGCCGGACCGTCCTGACCCCGTCGGGGACCGCGGTCGCATAGCGTTCAACATTCAAAGCATATAGAACGGCAGGCGCAATCATTCAAATCAAAGGCAGCCATACCTATCTAAGAGCGCCAAGGCCAGTGGCGATTGTCCGCCGGGCCGCAAAAGAAGAAAGCGATCGGTCAAAGACTTGCGCATTTCGTTCATCCCGCTGTTCCTGCTTCTGCTGCCGCTGCTGGAGATCGCCGGCTTCGTCATCGTCGGCCGCGAAATCGGCGCTTTGGCGACGGTCGGGCTAGTCATCCTGTCCAGCGTCGCCGGCAGCCTGCTGCTTCGGCATCAGGGTTTGGGCGTCATGACGCGGGTGCGGGCCGAGATGGATGCCGGGCATGATCCCAGCCGCCAGCTCGCGCATGGCGCGATGATCGTACTGGCGGCGATCCTGCTCATCATCCCGGGCTTCATCACCGATATTTTCGCCATTCTTCTGTTGCTGCCGCCGGTGCGCGACTTCGCCTGGCGCCTGCTCAAGAACCGCATCGTCATGGCGACCAGCTTCAGCAGCGGCTTTTCGGCCCGCCGGCGCGACACTGTCATCGACCTCGACGACAGCGACTATTCGCGCGACGATTATCCGAACCGCCCGGATCACAATTCGCCGTGGCGGCGGCTGAAAAACGACTAGTCCTGGGCCTGCCGCCCGACGGAGGCGGCAAAACTTGTTTTGTCCAGCCGAGCATGGTAGCGAACCCGCGATTTCAATCCGGTCAGCAGTGCTGCCCAGGCAAAAGGACTAAAGGCTCATGGCCAGCAATGATGACGCCGCGACCGGCGCCGCCAACGGCAACGGCACCCAGAACCAGCCCTCGCTCAATGTGCTTGCCCAGTATGTGAAGGACCTGTCCTTCGAAAGCCCCGGCGCGCCGAATTCGCTGCGCGGCCGCGACAAGGCTCCCGGCATCGCCATCAATGTCAACGTCAATGCCAACCCGCTTTCGGACAAGCAGTTCGATGTCAATCTGACGTTGAACGCCAAGGCCTCCTTCGACCAGGAAGTGCTGTTCAATGTCGAGCTGGTCTATGGCGGCGTCTTCGCCATCTCTGGCTTCCCGCAGGAGCACATGCTGCCGATCCTGTTCATCGAATGCCCGCGGCTGCTGTTCCCGTTCGCCCGGCAGGTCATCGCCGACGCCACCCGCAATGGCGGCTTCCCGCCGCTGATGCTCGATCCGATCGATTTCGCGCAGATGTTCCAGCAGAGGATTGCCGAGGACCAGGCGGCGAGCAAGGTCCAGGTGAGCTGAGGCTACGCCTCATCGAGTTAGGAAAAGCCCGGCACTTAGCCGGGCTTTTTTGTTGGAGACGCCGGCGGGACAGCGCCCCCCTCTGGCCTGCCGGCCATCTCCCCCACAAGGGGGGAGATTGATGTCGCGCAGGCTTTCGCCAATCTCGAAGGTTGCAGGATGAGCGAGGCGCCGAACCGCTAATCTCCCCCCTTGTGGGGGAGATGCCCGGCAGGACAGAGGGGGGCGCGAACGATCGCCGCCTACGTGGCTAACCGCTCAGCCCGCAGCCGCCATCTTCAGCCACAGCGCCTTTTCGCCCAGCGTCGAGACCAGCCCGGCATGCGCCGCGCGGTCCGCTTCGCTCAAGCGCGGCGGCAGGGCGATCGGCCTGGCGCCGATCGAGATGTCGATGTCGGCCACCTCGCCGGAGCCGTTCATCTGCACCGCCACGGCCTCGAGCACCAGCGCCGCCTGCTTGCCGCCGATGAGCTCGATATAGACTTCGGCCAGCAGCTCGGAGTCGAGCAGCGCGCCGTGCTTGGTGCGGCGGGTGTTGTCGATGCCGTAGCGGCGGCAGAGCGCGTCGAGCGAGTTCGGGCCCATCGGGTGCTTGCGGCGCGCCAGCGCCAGCGTGTCGATGATGCGGCCGGGGTCGATGGCCGGCTGGTCCAGCCGGCTATATTCGAGATTGAGGAAGCCGAGGTCGAAGGTGGCGTTGTGGGCGATCAGCTTGGCGCCGTCGGTGAAGGCCAGCCACTCCTCGACGATTTCGGCGAAGGTCGGCTTGCCGACAAGATCGGCGGCGCTGATGCCGTGCACGGCCTGCGCCTCGGCATGGATGGCGCGGCCTTGCGGATTGATGAATTTGTGGAAGGTGCGGCCGGTCGGGAAGCGGTTGACCAGCTCGACGCCGCCCAGCTCGATGATGCGGTCGTCGCGCAAATCGAGGCCGGTGGTTTCCGTATCGAAGATGATCTCACGCATCGAATCAGTTTGCTCCTCAGAGCACAATCATGGACCGGAACAAAATGGCAATGGGCTATGCTGACAACAAGAGTCAGGAGCGCGGCTTCGCCGGCTTATCCCCTGCAAGTTCAGCGATGATCATTTCGACCGCTTCTCGCGCGGCCTCGAAGCCGTGGCCGGTGTCGATGATGAAATCGGCCTGGCGGCGCTTTTCGGCATCGGGCACCTGCTTGGCGAGGATCGACAGGAATTTCTCCTCGCTCATGCCCGGCCTGGCGAGCACGCGGGTGCGCTGGATTTCGGGCGAGGCGGTGACGACCACGACCTTGTCGACGCGGTTGCGGCCGCCGGTTTCGAACAAGAGCGGGATGTCGAGCACGGCGACCGGCGCCCCGGCGGCGCGATGTTTTTCCAGAAACGCATCGGCGTCAGCGCGCACCAGCGGGTGCACGATCGCTTCGAGCTTCTTCAGCGCGGCAGGATCGGCGAGCACGTGCTGGCCAAGCTTCACGCGGTCGACCACGCCCGCTTCCGTCGTGCCGGGAAAAGCCGCCTCGACCAGCGGCGCGGCCTTGCCGGAGTAAAGCCGATGCACGGTCTCGTCGGAATCATGCACCGCCACGCCCGCCTCGGCGAACATCTTTGCCGTGGCCGACTTGCCCATGCCGATCGATCCGGTGAGGCCGAGCACGATCATGCCGTCAGTGGCCTTCGATGTCGGCGACGATCATGCGCCGCAGCTCGGGTGTGACCTCCGGCTTCCGGCCGAACCAGCGTTCGAAGCCGGGTGCGGCCTGATGCAGCAGCATGCCTAGCCCATCGACGGTCTTCAGCCCGCGCGCCCTGGCGGCGGCAAGCAGAGGCGTCTCCAGCGGCACATAGACGATGTCGGTGACGATGGCACCGTCCGGCAGCCCGGCCGGATCGGCGGAGAGCGTCGCGTCGCCATGCATGCCGAGCGAGGTGGTGTTGACGAGCAGGCCGGCGTCGGCAAGCAGCTCGCCCACGGCATCCGCGCCATGCGCGGAAACGCCGGCGCCGAAACGGTCGGCGAGTTCGCGCGCCCTCGGCAGCGTGCGGTTGACGATGTGGATGTCCTTCACGCCGCGCTCCTTCAGCGCGTGGATGACGGCGCGCGACGCGCCGCCGGCGCCAAGCACCACGGCCGGCCCATTCGCCGCCCAGCCCGGCGCATATTGATCGAGATTGCCGGCGAAGCCGAGGCCGTCCGTGTTGCCGCCCCAAAGCAGGCCGTCTTCCAGCCAGAGCGTGTTGACCGCGCCGATCGCTTCGGCCGCCTCATCGCGGCGATCGACCAGGGCGAAAGCCGCTTCCTTGTGCGGAATGGTGACATTGCCGCCGCTGAGACCGCTTTGCCCGAGCGATCCCAGGAACGCGGCGAGATCTTCCGGCCGCACGTCGAGCGCCTGGTAGCTGCCGTCGATACCGTATTTCTTGAGCCAATAGCCATGGATCCTGGGCGAGCGCGAATGCGCGATCGGATGTCCGGTGACAAAAGCTTTCGTCTCAGCCATCGATCGCCCCCAGCGCGCGCAGTTCCTGCAGCACCGGCAGCAGCGGCAGGCCGACAATGGTGAAATAGTCGCCTTCGATCTTCTCGAACAGCTGGATGCCTTCGCCCTCGATCTGATAGGCGCCGACGCTGGACAGCGCCTGGGCGCCGACGCGCGCCAGATGCCTGCCGATGAAAGCAGGATCGAGCTTGCGCATGGTAAGGCTGGCGACGCCGACATGGCGCCACAGCAATTCGCCGTCGCGGCAGAGCACGGCGGCGCTGTTCAATTGATGCGTCTTGCCGGAGAGCGCGAGCAGATGGCGACGGGCGCCTTCCATGTCGGCGGGCTTGTGAAAGATCTCGTCGCCCAGCGACAGGGTCTGGTCGCAGCCGAGCACCAGGGCGCCGGGCCTGCGCTCACTGACCTCGGTCGCCTTGGCCTCGGCCAGGATCGAGGCGACATCCTCCGGCGAGGCGCCGCTGTCCTTCAGCGGAGCCTCGAGCGCGCGCTCGTCGACATCGGCCGGCACCGCCTCGACGTCGAGGCCGGCGTTGACGAGCATGGTTTTTCGGAATGGGCTGCCGGAGGCGAGGATGATCTTTTCGGCCATGATGTACTACCTGATTAGGTCCTTCACGCTGTTGATCCGGCAAGTTGAAAGCGAAGCCCTTACGAACGTCGTCATCCTAGGGCGGAGCAGGAGCGAAGCTCCGTCGCGGAGACCCTAGGATCCATTCCGTTCCCTCAGTCGAAGAGCGCAGCGAAGCAGAATTCTGGACCGTCGCAATACTTCGGCGTCACGGCATGGATCCTAGGGTCTACGCTGCGTCGCTCCGCTCCTTGCTCCGCCCTAGGATGACGAAGCGATGGGCGTTTCGGCCAATCTTCAACGCATGCGATCCGTCGTGACTTTTCGATCTCCTCGGCGGCGGTAGCTCTTCATCCCGCTTGGTCTCCGTTAGCGCGTCTTGCCCCGCAGGGCAACGATCGCCGCCGCCGTTTCCTCGATCGAGCGGCGGCTGACGTCGATCATCGGCCAGCCATGCCGCGTGCAGAGCTGGCGCGCATAGGCAAGCTCCTCGTTGATCGCGGCGCGGTCGATATAGTCGGTCGGCACGAAGGCGGCGCTGTTGCCGAGGATACGGTTTTGCCGGACATGCGAGATGCGCTCGGCCGTGGCGATGAGGCCGACGACCAATGGCTTCTTGGCCTCGACCAGGCTTTCGGGCAGCGGCACGCCGAGCACGATCGGGATGTTGGCGGTCTTGTGGCCGCGGTTGGCGAGATAGATGCTGGTCGGCGTCTTCGAGGTGCGCGAGATGCCGATCAGCACGATGTCGGCATCGTCCATATTGGCCGGCAGTTGGCCGTCATCATGCTCCATGGTGAAGTTCAGCGCATCGATGCGGCGGAAATATTCGGCATCGAGCACATGCTGGGCGCCGACGCGGCGGCCGGCCGGCGTGCCGAGATAGGACTGGAAGACGGCAAGCACCGGCTCCAGCACCGAGACGCAAGGCAGGCCCATGGCGGCGCAGCGTTCGTCGATCGAGCGCGCGAGCTTCTGGTCGACCACCGTATAGAGGATGATGCCGGGCTCCTCCTCGATGTCCTCGAAGACCTTGGCGACCTGCTTTTCGGTGCGGATCAGCGGATAGATGTGCTCGATGGCGCGCGCGTCCTTGTATTGCGCGGACGCCGCGCGGCCGGCCGCCAGCAGCGTTTCGCCGGTGGCGTCGGAGATCAGGTGCAGGTGGAAGAAGCTCTGAGGTTTGTTCACAGGGGATGGGTCCAGGCTGTGGGCAATTGTGGACAAGGCTGGATGGGAAGGCCTTGGATCAAAAGCTGAGTGTATCAGATGGCCGGTTGTCCACAATTCGCCCCGCTGTAGGCTTTGTCGCGGCGCTGGGGACAAAACTGGGGATCAACTTTTCTCGGCCGGTTTCATCCACAGCGCGGCGTTCGGGACGGGAAAGCCAAGCTTTTGACTCCAAAGCCTGAATCCGCGTCGTCCCCAGATCCCTCCAAATTGCGAAAGTGAGTACGCGACAATATGCTGACTGGCCTTTTCGGCCCGCAGGCTGGACAGGTCGCAACCATCACAACCAACAGACTCTTAGAATCAGAAGACTCTTTTAAAATAGATATTTGATTTAAGAGAACTGGAGAGGGCAGGCGCTGGATGGCTGGGAAACGGATGATGCTGGACGTCCTCAAGGGCGAGACGGTTTCACCGCCGCCGCTCTGGATGATGCGTCAGGCGGGCCGCTATCTTCCCGAGTATAGAGAGACAAGGAAGCGGGCCGGCTCCTTCCTCGATCTCTGCTACGATCCGGACCTTGCCGTCGAGGTGACGCTGCAGCCGATCGAGCGCTTCGGCTTCGACGCCTCGATCCTGTTCTCCGACATCCTCGTCGTGCCCAATGCCCTGGGGCGTGAGGTTCGTTTCGAAGAGGGCCGCGGACCGATCCTGAAGCCGATCACGGCCGCCGAGATCGCGGCGCTGGACGGCGATATGTTTCACGTGAATCTCGAACCGGTCTACGAGACCGTGCGCCGGTTGCGCGCGAAACTGCCGGGTGAGACGACGCTGATCGGCTTCTGCGGCGCGCCCTGGACTGTGGCGACTTATATGATTGCTGGACACGGCACACCGGATCAGGGCCCGGCCCGGCTTTTCGCCTATCGCGAGCCCGAGGCCTTCGCGCAGCTCTTGAAGACGCTGGCCGATCATTCGGCCGCCTATCTCATCCGCCAGATCGAAGCCGGCGCCGACGTGGTGCAGATTTTCGATTCCTGGTCCGGCGTATTGGACGAACCGTCCTTCGAGGCTTTCTGCGTCGAGCCGGTGGCCGAGATCGTCCGGCGGGTGAAGGCCGTGCACCCTGACGTGCCGGTGATCGGTTTTCCAAAGGGCG
The DNA here is from genome assembly GCF_019091085.1 of Mesorhizobium sp. GbtcB19. Lineage (GTDB taxonomy): Bacteria > Pseudomonadota > Alphaproteobacteria > Rhizobiales > Rhizobiaceae > Mesorhizobium. Next base: position 55,531 of record NZ_JAGXJY010000014.1, read on the forward strand.
CCGGCGAGCGCTATCGCGATTACCGGAGGAAGACCGGCATAACCGGTCTCGGGCTGGACTGGACAGTGCCCTTGTCGATGGCAAGGGAGCTGCAGCGCGACGGGGCGGTGCAAGGCAATCTCGATCCGCTGCGTCTGGTCGCCGGCGGCAAGGCGCTGGCTGATGGCGTCGATTCTATTCTGAAGACTTTGGGTGGCGGGCCTCTGATCTTCAATCTCGGCCACGGCATCACGCCGGAAACGCCGGTGGCGCATGTCGAGGCGATGGTGAGAATGGTGAGGAGCCACCGATGAGCGATGCAGGCAATGACAACAGCACCGGTCAGGCGATGAAACGCATGGCGATCGGCATTGTCGTTCTCGTGGTGGCGACCGCGCTGCTCTATTTCGTGGCGGGCGACGGTTTCTATTCCTGGGCCAAGGCGATCCACGTCGTCGCCGTCATCGCCTGGATGGCGGGCATGCTCTATCTGCCGCGGCTCTTCGTCTATCACGTCGACGCCGAGAAGGGGTCGGTGCAGTCGGAGACCTTCAAGGTGATGGAACGCCGGCTTCTGCGGGGGATCATCAATCCGGCGATGATCGTGACCTGGGTGTTCGGCCTCTGGCTGGCCTGGAAAGGCTTTGGCTTCCAGGGCGGCTGGCTGCACACCAAGATCGCCCTGGTGCTCGTCCTGTCGGGCTTGCATGGCTACCTCGCCGGCGCGGTGCGGAAATTTGCCGAGGACAAGAACGAAAAACCGGCAAGGCACTGGCGGATCGTCAACGAGATCCCCACATTGCTGATGATCGCCATCGTCATCCTGGTCATCGTGAAGCCGTTCTAGACGAGGAGCATGATCTCCTCCGAAAATCGCTTCGGGATCACGCTTTAGGCTTCCCTCCGATCCAGCAAGAAGGCCCAGCAAAAGGCGGCTTGCTCTTTCAGACGACCGACGATACAAGACGGGTCTTCCTTCCCGTCATGCGCCGCCCCTTTACTCGCTTTCGGCCGCGCCCGGCATTTGTCGTATCCAGCCGATTTTTCTCCCCAAAGCCTACCCAGAGTCTATCTAATGCAAGAAATGAAACTCGCAGAGTTCAAGAACAAGAAGCCGCCAGAGCTGATCGCTTATGCCGAATCGCTCGAGGTGGAGAATGCCAGCGTCATGCGCAAGCAGGAGCTGATGTTCGCAATCCTGAAGAAGCTCGCCGCCCAGGACATCGAAATCATCGGCGACGGCGTGGTCGAGGTGCTTCAGGACGGTTTCGGCTTCCTGCGCTCGGCCAACGCAAACTACCTGCCCGGCCCCGACGACATCTATATCTCGCCGTCGCAGATCAGGCGGTTTTCGCTCAAGACCGGCGATACGGTCGAAGGACCGATCCGCAGCCCGAAAGAGGGCGAGCGCTATTTTGCGCTGCTCAAGGTCAACACCATCAATTTCGACGATCCCGAAAAGATCCGTCACAAAATCCATTTCGACAATCTGACGCCGCTCTATCCGACCAAGCGGCTGAAGATGGAGGTCGACAATCCGACCTCGAAGGATATCTCGCCGCGCGTGATCGACCTGGTCGCGCCGATCGGCAAGGGCCAGCGCGCGCTGATCAACGCGCAGCCGCGCACCGGCAAGACGGTGCTGATGCAAAACATTGCTCATTCGATCACCGCCAACCATCCGGAATGCTATCTGATCGTGCTTCTGATCGACGAGCGTCCGGAGGAAGTGACCGACATGCAGCGCTCGGTGAAGGGCGAGGTGATCTCGTCCACCTTCGACGAGCCAGCTGCGCGTCACGTGCAGGTCGCTGAGATGGTGATCGAGAAGGCCAAGCGCCTGGTTGAGCATGGCCGCGACGTGGTCATTCTTCTCGATTCGATCACCCGTCTCGGCCGCGCCTACAACACCGTCGTGCCGTCATCCGGCAAGGTGCTGACCGGCGGTGTCGACGCCAACGCGCTGCAGCGCCCGAAGCGCTTCTTCGGCGCCGCCCGCAACATCGAGGAAGGCGGCTCGCTGACCATCATCGCAACCGCGCTGATCGACACCGGCAGCCGCATGGACGAAGTCATCTTCGAAGAGTTCAAGGGCACCGGCAACTGCGAAATCCAGCTCGACCGCAAGGTGGCCGACAAGCGCATCTATCCGGCGATGGACATCCTCAAGTCCGGCACCCGCAAGGAGGATCTGCTTGTGCCGCGCGCGGACCTGCAGAAGATCTTCGTGCTGCGCCGTATCCTGGCGCCGATGGGAACGACCGACGCGATCGAGTTCCTCATCGACAAGCTCAAGCAGACCAAGACCAACGCCGACTTCTTCGATTCGATGAATACGTGATTGGTGGAGTGCTTCCCCTTCTCCCCTTGTGGGAGAAGGTGTCGCCGAAGGCGACGGATGAGGGGTGCTCCAGGGAAAGCCGACGTTCCACTCCGCTGGAACACCCCTCATCCGTCTCGGCGCTATCGCGCCGATCCACCTTCTCCCACAGGGGGAGAAGGAAGGCGCTATCGCCGCAACAACTTCTCCAATTCTTCTGGCTCCGTGACCACCGGCAGGCATACCTGCCCGGTGCAAAACCAGGCGCCTGCCCTGTCCGTTGGCGGCAGCACGCCGCCCGGTAGGAGCGCTCGATTCGCCTCCGAACCAATCGGAACGACGATGTCGACCCGGCGCGGATCGGGATTCCGATTCGCAACCGGAACAAGACTTGGATTCTCTACTGAGTCGACCAGAACAAGTTTCAGCGGTTCGAGCGCCTGCGCGCAGGCGTTGACGATGCCGGCCTGGCCATAGGCCTGTTGCGCGGTGCGCCCCATGGCATGCTCGGCGGTCGCCCAGGCCTTTTCCCAGAGTTGGAGATCGCCGGTGAGCGATGACAGCCGCACCAGCGCCTCGACGATCTGGCTGGTGGCCGAGGGGATGGCCTCGTCGACATCGCCGCGGATGCGGATCGGCACGTCGCCGCTGTCCGAGGCCGTCAGCCAGTAGCCGGTCTTTTCGCTATCCAGGTGCCAGCGGTCGAGTTCGTCGATGAAATGTCTCGCCTGTGCCGAATAGGCCTGATCGCCGGTCGCTTCGAAGAGCGCGATCGCCGTGTTGGTCATGGCGGCATAGTCGCTGGACAGCGCCGGGAAAAGCTTCTTGGCGCCGAGCATGGAATGTGGCATCCGGCCGCCCTCACTGGCCCCGACAATATGAGCGAAGGCTTTTGCCGCGGCGTCGACCCAGTCACGCCTGCCAAGCGAACGGCCGGCCTCAGCGAGCGCCGTAATCATCAGCCCGTTCCAGTCGGTGAGCGCCTTGGCATCGCGGCCAGGCCTGATCCGGTGCTCGCGGGCGGCCAGGAGTTTTGCCTTCATAGGCGCGAGCTGCGTGTAGTCGGCGATGCCCTGAGCTTGCTGCGTTTCGTGCTGACGGATGATCGGCTTGCCTTCCCAGCCATGCGGCGCGGCGAGCTCGAAGTAGCGGAAGAAGGTCGAAGCATCGCCGCCGAACGCACTTTCGACCTCTTCGCGGCTCCACGTATAAAAGAGCCCCTCCTCGCCGTCGCTGTCGGCATCGAGGCTGGCGGCGAAGGCGCCACCATCGACCAACATTTCGCGCAGCAGCCAGGCGACGGTCTCTTCGATTCGTACCCGGAACAAGCCGTTGCCCGTAGCCGAGTAGGCCCAGTTGCACAGACGGACCAGCTGGGCGTTGTCGTAGAGCATCTTTTCGAAATGCGGCACCAGCCATTCGGCGTCGGTGGAATAGCGGCTGAGGCCGCCGCCGACATGATCGTAGATGCCGCCGGCGAGCATTTTTTCCAGGCTGGTGAGCACGGCGTCGCGATGGGCGGCCTGGCCGTCGCGCAGCCAGGACAGCCACAAGGTGTGCATGAAGGGCGCATTGGGGAATTTCGGCGCGCCGCGCAAACCGCCGAGATCGCGGTCGATCATGCCGTCGATGCGCCCGGCGAGATCGGCCAAGGTGTCGCGGTCGAGCACCGCCTTGCCCTTGGCGCCGGCAAGCCGCTGCTCGACATGTGCGGTCAGCCCGTCGGCGCTTTCGGCGAGGCTCTGCTGCTTTTCGCGCCAGGCCTTGTCGACCGCTTCAAGAACCTGGATGAAACCCGGCCGGCCGTAGCGCGCCTCGCGTGGGAAATAGGTGCCGCCCCAGAAAGGCTTGCCGTCGGGCGTCAGGAACATGGTCAACGGCCAGCCGCCCTGCTCGCCCATGGCATGGAGCGCGGCCATATAGATCTGGTCGATGTCGGGCCGCTCCTCGCGATCGACCTTGATATTCACGTAGAGCCGGTTCATGACGGCCGCCACGGCGTCGTTCTCAAAACTTTCATGCGCCATGACATGGCACCAGTGGCAGGCGGCATAACCGATGGAAAGCAGGATCGGCCGGCCCAGTTCCCTGGCTTCGGCAAGGGCGGCAGGCGACCAGCCCCGCCAATGCACGGGATTGTCGCTGTGCTGCTGCAGATAGGGGCTGGCCTCTTCGGCAAGCAGGTTACGCGCGGGCAAGGTCACGATGAGCGGCTCGGCATTTGATTGGCAAAGACTGGGGCACGATGCCGAGACGTGTGAGCGGTTTCGGCCGTGCTTTATCTTAATCTAGGCGGTTCGGCAGGTCCGGCAAATGGTTTCCCCAATGGCTTCGAAGGATTCGATCGTAGCGCTGTCGAGCGGCCGCCTGCCCGCCGGCATTGCCGTCATCCGCATTTCCGGCCCGACGACTCGATTCGTTGTCGAAACAATTGCCGGGCCGGTTAAGGATCGTTTAACCACGTTGCGCAGGCTCAAGGCGGTGGACGGCTCGGTCATCGATCACGGCGTTGTTCTGTTCTTTCCAGGTCCCGGCAGCTTCACCGGCGAGGATGTTGCCGAATTCCAGGTCCATGGCAGCCGTGCCGTCGCGGCCAAGGTGCTGCAGACGATCACCAGCTTCGAAGGCGTCAGGCATGCGGAGCCCGGCGAGTTCACGAGGCGCGCCTTTCTCAATGGCAGGCTGGATCTGGTCGAAACCGAGGCGCTTGCCGATCTGGTCAATGCCGAGACCGAGGCGCAGCGCCGTTTCGCGCTCAGCAATGCGGAAGGGGCGCAGAGCGAGCTTTATTCGAGCTGGCGGCGCCGGCTGATCCACGCCCGGGCGATGATCGAAGCGGAGATAGACTTCGCCGATGAGGACGACGTTCCGGGCTCCGTTTCGGAGGCGGTCTGGTCCGACGTGGCGGCGATGATCGGCGAGATCGAGCGGCATGTCGAAGGGTTCAAGGCGGCGGAGATCATCCGCGACGGTTTTGAGGTCGTCATCCTGGGCGCGCCGAACGCGGGCAAGTCCAGCCTGTTCAACGCCTTGGCCAGGCGCGAGGCGGCCATCGTCACCGACGAGCCTGGCACGACGCGCGACCTGCTCGAGGTCGCTATGGACCTGAACGGGCTGAAGGTGCGCATCGTCGACACCGCCGGCCTGCGCGACGCCGCGGGCAAGGTCGAATCGATCGGCATCGAGAGGGCGCGCGCCAAGGCGGGAGCGACGGATCTGGTGCTGCTCCTCGAGGATATGGCCGACCCGGTGGCCGTGAGCGATGTCCCAAATGAGGTTCCTCTGCTGAGGATCGGGACGAAGTCGGACATTGCTCGGGCCGGCGCGGGTGACGGCTACGATCTGGTGATCTCTACCAAGGTTGGTGCGGGGATCGAGCGCCTTCTCAAAGAGATTGGAGACCGCGCCGCTGCGGCGGTGAGGAATGCAGGTGACGTCCTGCCGTCGAGATTGCGTCACGTCGAGCTTCTTAGCGAGACGCGGGATTTTCTGAGGGCGGCGTTGTCGGGGCAGAGCCAGGAATTGCGCGCCGAGGAATTGCGGCTCGCGGCGGATCGTCTTGGCCGCATCATTGGCGCGGTCGACGTCGAGGACCTGCTCGACGTCATCTTCTCGCAGTTCTGCATTGGTAAGTGATTCACGTGAAACACGGGGCGACCCTCCGCACTGACTCACGTGAAACACTCTGTGGAATACGCCGATTTATGTTTCACGTGAAACGATACGGGTGTTCGTCCTTGACAGGGAGGTGGCGCGGGGACATGTGTCGGGCAATCTCTGAAAGCGGATTCTTGGATAATGACCAGTCACTATGATGTGGTGGTGGTGGGCGGCGGCCATGCCGGATGCGAGGCGGCAAGTGCTGCCGCGCGCGCCGGCGCCAGGACGGCGCTGGTGACGCTGCGTTTCGACACGATCGGCGTCATGTCCTGCAATCCTGCGATTGGCGGTCTCGGCAAGGGACATCTCGTGCGTGAGATCGACGCGATGGATGGGCTGATGGGACGCATCGCCGACGCCGCCGGCATCCAGTTCCGCCTGCTCAATCGCCGCAAGGGTCCGGCCGTGCGCGGTCCGCGCACGCAAGCCGACCGCAAGCTCTATCGGCTTGCCATGCAGGAAGCGATTCGGCAGCAGAACGATCTTGACGTTATCGAGGGCGAGGTTCTCGATTTCGAAATCGCAGATGGGCGCGTTGCAGCGGTGCTGGTTTCAGGTGACCGGCGGCTCGCTTGCGGCGCCGTCGTGCTGACCACCGGCACCTTCCTGCGCGGACTGATCCATATCGGCGAGAAGAAGATTGTCGCCGGCCGCATGAACGAGCAGGCGAGCATGGGCCTGTCGGCGACGATGGCGCGCGCAGGCTTCAAGCTCGGGCGGCTGAAGACCGGAACGCCCCCTCGCCTCGATGGCCGTACCATCGACTGGGCGTCGCTGGAAAGCCAGGCGGCGGACGAGGATCCAGTGCCGTTCTCGCTGATGACCGATAGGATCGCCAATCCGCAGATCCATTGCGGCATCACTCGCACCATGCCGGCGACGCATGAGCTGATCCGCGCCAATCTCGGCCGCTCGGCGATGTATTCCGGTTCGATCGAAGGCGTCGGCCCGCGCTACTGCCCGTCGATCGAGGACAAGATCGTCAAGTTCGGCGACCGTGAAGGCCACCAGATCTTCCTGGAGCCGGAAGGGCTCGTTGACGACACGGTCTACCCGAACGGCATCTCGACCTCGCTGCCCGAGGACGTGCAGCTCGCGATCCTGAAGACCATTCCCGGGCTGGAAAAGGCAACGATGCTGCAGCCGGGCTACGCGATCGAATACGACCATGTCGATCCGCGCGAATTGAAGACGACGCTGGAGACGAAGCGCGTCGATGGCCTGTTCCTTGCCGGACAGATCAACGGTACGACCGGCTACGAAGAGGCTGGCGCGCAAGGCCTGCTTGCCGGCATCAACGCCGCGCGCAAGGCGGCGGGCGACGACGATGTCGTGCTCAGCCGCACCGAAGCCTATATCGGCGTGATGGTCGATGATCTCACCAGCCGCGGCATCGCCGAGCCCTATCGCATGTTCACTTCGCGCGCCGAGTTCCGGCTTTCGCTGCGCGCCGACAATGCTGACGAGCGGCTGACGCCACTCGCCGAGAAGCTCGGCATTGTATCGCCGGAGCGGTTGCAGCGGTTCGGCGATATGGCACAGAAGCTCGACGTCGCCCGCGCGCTGGCCAAATCCGTCACCTGGACGCCGAATGAAGCGGCACGGCATGGGCTGGAGATCAACAAGGACGGCGTGCGCCGCTCGGCCTATGAGCTGCTGGCGCATCCGGGCGTAGACATGGCTTGGCTCAGCCGCGTCGAGCCACGCTTTGCCACGCTCGACAGCAAGACGGCGGAGCGTCTTGAAACGGAAGCGAAATATTCTGTCTACCTGGATCGACAGCAGGCCGACGTCGCGCAGATCAGGCATGAAGAAGCGCGGCTTATCCCGGAAGCCATCGATTTCTCGGATGTGCCCGGCCTCTCGAACGAGCTGAAGCAAAAGATGAAGCTGCGCCAGCCGCGTTCGATAGCCGACGCGCAGCGCATGGAAGGCATGACGCCGGCGGCGCTGGCGATCATCGTCGCGCATGTCCGCAATGCCGAGCTTGCCGCGCGAAGGTCTGTGGCGTGAGCGCGGATGCCTGGGCGGACCTGCAAAAAGCAGCAGGTCCGGTTTCACGTGAAACATTCGAGCGGCTGCAGGCCTTCGAACAGCTGTTCCTGAAATGGAATCGCAGCATCAATCTGGCGGCGCCGTCGACACTGGACGATGTCTGGCGCCGTCACATCTTGGACAGCGCCCAGCTCGCGCGAATCGCGCCCGCCGCCACACGCTGGGTCGACCTTGGTTCCGGCGGCGGCTTTCCCGGATTGGTGCTTGGTTTTCTGCTTAAAGAGCGTTCCGGCGCGTCGATCGATCTGGTCGAGAGCAACCGCAAGAAAGCTTCGTTCCTGCAATCCGTCATCGGTCAGTTCGCTTTGCCGGCGCGCGTCGTGGCGAAGCGCATCGGCGACAGCTATGCGCTTGTTTCGACACCGGAAATCGTTACGGCGAGGGCGCTTGCGGCGTTGCCGGATCTGCTCGATCTCGCGGCGCCGTGGCTGACCACAGGGGCGCGCGCGCTGTTCCACAAAGGCCGGGATTACCGCGCCGAGGTGGAAGAAAGCACTCACCGCTGGAGTTTCGATCTGGTAGAACATTCGAGTATGACCGACCCCCATGGCGTCATCCTCGAAATCACCGAATTGCGCCCGGCGACAAGCAAATGAATTACTGGCACAGGCCCATGAGCACAGCACCGCGTATCATCACAGTCGCCAACCAGAAAGGCGGCGTCGGCAAGACGACGACGGCCATCAATCTGGCCACGGCCTTGGCGGCCATCGGCGAGCGCGTGCTGATCGTTGACCTCGATCCGCAGGGCAATGCCAGCACCGGCCTCGGCATCGACCGCAAGGATCGCACCACGTCGTCCTACGACGTGCTGACCGGCGAGCTCGAGCTGGAAGCCGCAGCTGTGCCGACCGCTGTGCCTGGACTGTCGATCATCCCCTCCACGCTCGACCTGCTCGGCATCGAGATGGAGATCGCCTCGGCGCCAGACCGGGTGCTGAAGCTGCGCAACGCGCTGCGCGCCGCTACCGAGCGTTCGGCGCCGTTCGGCTATGTGCTGATCGACTGCCCGCCCTCGCTCAATCTTTTGACCTTGAATTCAATGGCGGCGGCCGATTCCGTTCTGGTTCCGCTGCAATGCGAGTTCTTCGCTCTGGAAGGTCTCAGCCAGTTGCTGGAGACGGTCGAGCAGGTGCGCCGCACGATCAATCCGGATCTCACCATCCAGGGCATCGTGCTCACCATGTATGACGGGCGCAACAACCTCGCCAACCAGGTGGTGCAGGATGTGCGCACGCATATGGGCGACAAGGTCTACGAGACGATCATCCCGCGCAATGTTCGTGTTTCCGAGGCGCCGTCCTACGGCAAGCCGGCGATCCTCTATGACCTGAAGTGCTCGGGCAGCCAGGCCTATCTGCAGCTCGCCTCCGAGGTGATCCGCCGCGAGCGCAAGCTGCGCGCCGCCTGAGCCACAAGCGCATCCGGCTGCTTGGTTAACTAGCCGATTCGATTCCGAAACGATCTGGACAAACTAATGAGCGAAGACCAATCAAGAAAAAGACTGGGCCGTGGCCTCGCGGCGCTGATCGGCGAAATCGACCGTCCGGCGGCGCCGGAAAAGCCGAGCGCGGTGGTGGCGGCCGACGGCAAGGTGCCGATCGAATTCGTCAGCCCGAACCCGAAGAATCCGCGCCGGCATTTCGGCGATGCCGAGCTCACCGACCTTGCCCAGTCGATCCGCGAGCATGGCGTGGTGCAGCCTGTGGTGGCGCGCCCCTCGCCTTCGCAGGCCGGCCGCTACGAGATCATCGCCGGCGAGCGGCGCTGGCGGGCGGCGCAGCGCGCGGGGCTCACCGAGATCCCGCTGATCGTGCGCGACGTCAACGACCGCACCGCGCTGGAACTGGCGATCATCGAGAATGTGCAGCGCGCCGACCTCAACCCGGTCGAAGAGGCGCAAGGCTATCAGCAACTCATCGACGAACACGGCTACACGCAGGCCGATCTCGGCCAGGTCATCGGCAAGAGCCGCAGCCATGTCGCCAACACGCTGCGGCTGTTGAAGCTGCCCAATGTCATCCACGACATGCTGGTCGACGGAGCCTTGTCGGCCGGCCACGCCCGCACGCTGGTGACGGCCGAGGATCCGGCCGGGCTCGCCAAGCGCATCGTCGAGGAAGGGCTTTCGGTGCGCCAGGCCGAAGCGCTGGCGCAGATGCCTGCCGGCCCGACACCGGCCAAGGCCAAGTCGGCGGCGAGCGCGCCGGACAAGGACCCCGATACGCTCGCGCTCGAGAAGCTGATGACCGACACAATCGGCATGATCGTGAGCATCGAGCACAAGAGCAAGGGCGGCACGCTCAAGGTCAATTATCGCTCGCTGGAACAGCTCGACGAGTTGTGCCGGCGGCTGAAGGACGAGCGGTAGGCTCCTGCCGTTTATCGGTATTTGCCGGGATTTGAGGTGCTGGTTTAAGGTTGGATACGACTGATATATCGGTGATAGACAAAGAGGGCTGGCGGTTACGCTGGCCTTTTTGTTGACGGCGGTGGCTGGCGAAGGCGGCGGTGACGGCCAATCTCCCCCCTTGTGGGGGGAGATGCCCGGCAGGGCAGAGGGGGGCGCGAAGGAACGCGACGTCTCCCAGGGCGAAACAAGGAACGAGCGCCGCGCGCAGACATTAAGCCATTGTAGTGGCTACAGAATTCTGCGCCGTTGCGCCTTCCGCCACAGGCCACGGCGGGGATCCCCGGGAGGTCGAGGCCAAAGCGTCGATAAGCCGGCGGGACAGCGCCCCCCTCTGTCCTACCGGACATCTCCCCCACGAGGGGGGAGATTGGCCAATCGCCTGTCGCTGCCCCAACCTCGCGCTTTCGATCGCAACGCCAAGCAGTGCCTGCTTGGCTTGACAGTGCCGGGCATCGGCGTAACCTGATTTAGAGACAACTAAACTATATGCCCTGGCGTGCCGAGCAGTCGCGATGTCGGGCTATATGCCGTTTCCACGATGTAAGCGGCGCCACCTCGCCAAAGCGATCCGAGCCGACCCGCCTGACAGAGCCCGGAGGTGAAAATGGCAACCAGTTGGCAATTGTCTGGAAGTTATTTCGAAAACTGCAATTGCGATGTCGTGTGTCCTTGCCTGGTGTCCACCAATGCGCAGCTGACATCGAAGCCGACGCAAGGCGTTTGCGATGTCGCCTTGGTCTTTCATATCGACAAGGGCAATTTCGGCGACGTCCGACTGGACGGGCTCAACGTCGCCATGGTCGCGCACACACCGGGTCCGATGGCGCAAGGCAATTGGACGGCCGCCGCCTATATCGACGAACGCGCCGATGAGAGGCAGACGGAGGCGCTGGGCGCCATCTTCACCGGCGCCGCGGGTGGTCCGATGGCTGCCTTCGCGCCGATGATCAGCACCAACCTCGGCGCGAAGAAGGTGCCGATCAAATACCAGATCGACGGCAAGAAGCGGTCGGCGGAGATTGCGGGCGTGATGCATATGGCGGTCGAGCCGCTGCCGACAATGCGCGAGGACGGTGAGATGTCGATGGCCACCGGCCATCCCGTCAATCCCGACTGGCTGGCTCTGGCGGTGGGGGTGGAGGGTAGTACCTTCCGCGACCACGGCATGAGTTGGGACAATTCCCGCCGCAACGGACATTACGCTCCGATCAGCTGGTCCGGCCAGCATTAGCGCTTGCCGCACCTAGAGCGTTTCACCGTTTCACGGAAACGGCGAACCGCTCTATCTCTTTGTTTTGACGCAATTCCGGACGGAAAACCGCTCACACTTTTCCTGGAATTGCTCTGGTCGGAACGGGCTCGCAGATGCTGACGCTGCAGCGAAACATCATTCTCGCGCTGCTGATCGCCGCCGCAGCGGTGGCGTGGGCCTTGCTCGTCCGGCAGCAGATCGGCATGGGCGCGGGCATGCGCATGGACATGTATTCACCCACCATGGGCATGACGGCCGCGCTGTTTCTTGCCGTCTGGCTGATCATGATGATTGCCATGATGTTTCCGGCGGCCGCACCCATGATCCTGACCTTTCATCAGGTCCAGAGCGGCAAACGGGGCCGCGGCCAGGCCTTTGTGTCGACCTGGGTGTTCGTGGCCGGCTACATGCTGGTCTGGGCGGCGACGGGCGTTCTCGCCTTTGCCGGCGCGGCGGGCGCGGAGATGCTTGCCGCGTATGCGGGATTGTCGGCAGCGACGGCCGCGCGCATCGGTGGCGCACTGTTGATGATTGCGGGCGCCTATCAGCTGTCCCCGCTGAAAGACCTGTGCCTGGCCAAATGCCGCACGCCGATCGGCTTCATCCTGACCTCATGGCGCGATGGGCGGTGGGGCGCGGTGCGGATGGGCCTGCAACATGGGCTGTTTTGCCTGGGCTGCTGCTGGCTCTTGTTTTTCGCCCTTTTTCCCCTCGGGATCATGAACATCGCCGCGATGGCGGTGGTCACGCTGCTGGTCTTTGCGGAGAAGACATTCCCGCATGGAGAGTGGATAGCGAAAGTGTCGGGTGTCGCCCTGCTTCTTTACGGCGCGGCGGTGCTGGTCTTTCCGCAGGCGCTGCCGACCTTCCAGCCGATGGACACGATGATGCCGATGGACGGGATGACAATGAATTGAGCATGGGAAGCGGGTTTCGACATCCGCCCTTCTACCTTTGCCCCAGCCTCGCGCTTTCGATCGCGATACCGAGCAGCGCCTGCCTGGCCAGCGCTTCCGACAGATCGGGCCGCTTGCGGGTTTGCAGCACCGCCGTCTGCAGTCGGCCGAGCGCGCGGCCGAGCGCCTCGACATTCCAGCGCTCGAGCGTCTTTTCCACCAGCTTGCGCCGCGAGAAAAAGACCGGCGGGCGGGCGCCGGCGACGACCGAGGCGGCGTTGCGGCCGCCGGTTTCCATCTGGCCGCGCATCACCTGGATCGCCTGCAATTGCCGCATCGCCGAGGACAGCACCAGGAACGGGTGGCCGCCGGACTGGCAATGGCGGTTGAAGGCGATGTCGAAGTCGCCGACCTTGCCATCCAGCACGGCGTCGACCGCTGCGTCGAAGGAAGCGCCGGAGACATCGCCTGACAGCGCGTTGACGTCGTCGACATCGATTTCCTTCCGGCCATGGGCGTAGAGCATCAGCTTCTCGATCTCGCCGCGCGAGGCGAGCCGGTCGCCGCCGAGATTGCGGCGCAGCGCCTGGCGCGCGTCCAAGGTCATCGACATGCCGGCCTTGCGCAATTCGTCGTCGATCACCGTGTCGAGGTCGCGCGCCTCGTCGGCATAGCAAGGCAAGGCGATGGCGTTGCCGGCGGCCTCGACGATGGCCCTGAGGCCAGTGCCTTTCTTCAGGTCACCGGCTTCGATGAGGATGATGGCGTCGCGGGCTGGCTCGGTGGTCAGCGCCTTGATGTCGTCGGCCAGCGCCTTCTGGCCGCTGGCGTTGCGCACCCACAGCAGCCGCCGGTCGGAAAACATCGGCACGGTGCGCGCCTCGTCGAGCAGCCGGCCCGCGTCGCGGTCGACTGCGGCGCCATCCAGCTTGACCACCGAGAACGGATCGTCGAGCGGCAGGCCGGTTTTGGTGGCGAAGGCTTTCGCCCGCTCGGCGACGAGGCCGCGATCGGGACCGTAAAGCAGGACGATTCCCATGGCCGGGTCCGGCCGCGCCAGCCACGAATCGACCTCGTATCCTTTCTTCTGTGCCATGCAGGGTGAGTTAGCATGAGGCGGGGTGACGGAACCAGCGTTTCGAATGGGTCAGGTTCGCGTGGCGGATGTTCCGCGAGCATTTCGGTTGACACCAGGCGATCGCCTGAGCCTTGGCGGCCAATTTTCGAAAAGTCGGCGCTGCCCCTCATCGCCCTGCCGGGCACTTCTCCCCGTATAGTGACGGGGAGAAGGGGCTGGCCGCAACGACGCGCCTTTCCTGCGACGCCGGTGATTGGCGAAACCGGCGATGAAAGCGCCCCTCTCCCCGTCACTATACGGGGAGAGGATGCCGGCAGGCAGGTGAGGGGCAGCGCCAGCGTTGAAGGTTTGTTCTGAAGCGAACCAGCCGGACGTTGTCAGCTCTTGCGCCTAAAGCCCTGCCCGCATTCGCCAAATTGCGCCGCGTCGGAAAACATCGACAAGAAATTTCGCCGTCATATCTGCATCTTGTCGCCAGCGCGCCGTATCGGCCTTGATCAGCCGAGAAGCCGAGGGACGGCGCGCCATCTCGGCCGATGAATTAGCGGCGCGGATGTGCAAATATCGCACCGGCAACATTGGAGGACGTGAGCTCATGGCCGATGCTGGAATGTTGCGCTTTCATGTGCCCGAGCCCGAGGTGCGGCCCGGCGGCACGCCCGACTTCTCCAACGTGACCATTCCCAAGGCCGGCTCGGTGCCGCGTCCCGAGATCGACGTCGATCCGCGCACCATCCGCGACATGGCCTTTTCCATCATCCGGGTGCTGAATCGCGCCGGCGAGGCCGTCGGGCCATGGGCCGGGCTGCTCACCGATGACGAACTGCTGGAAGGCCTGCGCAACATGATGACGTTGCGCACCTTCGACGCGCGCATGCAGATGGCGCAGCGCCAGGGCAAGACCTCGTTCTACATGCAGCATCTCGGCGAGGAGGCGGTAAGCTCGGCCTTCCGCAAGGCGCTCAAGCCGGGCGACATGAATTTCCCGACCTATCGGCAAGCCGGCCTGTTGATCGCCGACGGCTATCCGATGGTCACGATGATGAACCAGATCTATTCCAACGAAGCCGACCCGCTGAAGGGACGCCAACTGCCGATCATGTATTCGTCGAAGGAGCACGGCTTCTTCTCGATCTCCGGCAATCTGGCGACGCAATATATCCAGGCGGTCGGCTGGGCGATGGCCTCGGCGATCTCCAACGATTCGCGCATCGCAGCCGCCTGGATCGGCGACGGTTCTACCGCTGAGTCCGATTTCCATTCGGCGCTGGTGTTTGCCTCGACCTACAAGGCGCCGGTCATCCTCAATGTCGTCAACAACCAGTGGGCGATCTCGACCTTTCAAGGGATCGCGCGCGGCGGCTCCGGCACCTTTGCCGCTCGCGGCCTCGGTTTCGGCATCCCCGCGCTGCGCGTCGACGGCAATGACTATCTCGCCGTCCATGCGGTGGCGAAATGGGCGGCGGAGCGGGCGCGCGCCAATCTCGGGCCAACGCTGATCGAATACGTCACCTACCGGGCCGGCGCGCATTCGAGCTCGGACGATCCATCCGCCTACCGGCCGAAGGCCGAATCCGATGCCTGGCCGCTCGGCGACCCGATCATCCGATTGAAGAACCATCTCATCCACAAGAAAGCCTGGTCGGAGGATCGCCACACCCAGGCTGAAGCCGAGATCCTCGAAACGGTAATCGCGGCGCAGAAGGAGGCCGAAGGCCACGGGACGCTGCATGCCGGCGGCAAGCCCTCGACGCGTGACATGTTCGAGGGCGTCTATGCCGAGATGCCAGCGCATCTCAGGCGCCAACGCCAGCAGGCGGGGGTCTGATCATGCCAAGACGGACGATGATCGAGGCGATCCGCGACGCCATGGACGTATCGATGGGGCGCGACGAGCGTGTGGTCGTGTTCGGCGAGGATGTCGGCTTTTTCGGCGGCGTCTTCCGCTGCACGCAAGGCCTGCAGGCCAAATATGGCAAGAGCCGCTGCTTCGATGCGCCGATCAGCGAATCCGGCATCGTCGGCGCGGCTATCGGCATGGCCGCCTATGGGCTGAAACCCTGCGTCGAGGTGCAGTTCGCCGATTATGTTTATCCGGCTTACGACCAGATCGTCTCTGAAGCGGCGCGGCTGCGTTACCGCTCGAACGGCGATTTCACCTGCCCGATCGTCGTGCGCATGCCGACCGGCGGCGGCATCTTCGGCGGCCAGACGCACAGCCAGAGCCCGGAAGCCCTGTTCACCCATGTCTCCGGCCTTAAGACGGTGGTGCCGTCCAATCCCCATGACGCCAAGGGGCTGCTGATCGCGGCGATCGAGGATCCGGACCCGGTGATCTTCCTCGAGCCGAAGCGGCTCTATAACGGCCCGTTCGACGGCCATCACGACCGTCCGGTGACGCCATGGTCGAAGCATGAGCTCGGCGAGGTCGCCGACGGTCATTACTCGATCCCGCTCGGCAAGGCGGCGATCCGCAGGCCGGGATCGGCGGTTACGGTGCTTGCCTATGGCACGATGGTCTATGTCGCGCAGGCCGCTGCCGAGGAGACCGGCATCGACGCCGAGATCATCGATCTCCGTACGCTTTTGCCGCTCGACCTCGACGCGATCGTCACCTCGGTGAAGAAGACCGGGCGCTGCGTCGTCGTGCATGAGGCGACGCTCACCTCCGGCTTCGGCGCCGAGCTGGTCTCGCTGGTGCAGGAAAACTGCTTCTACCATCTGGAGGCGCCGGTCGCGCGCGTCGCCGGCTGGGACACGCCCTATCCGCATGCGCAGGAATGGGACTATTTCCCCGGCCCGGCGCGGGTCGGGCGCGCGCTCATTGAAACCATGGAGGCCTGACATGGGCGAGCACGTCATCAAGCTGCCCGATGTCGGCGAAGGCGTCGCCGAGGCCGAGCTCGTCGAGTGGCATGTCAAGGTCGGCGACCTCGTGCGCGAGGACACGGTGCTGGCCGCCGTCATGACCGACAAGGCGACCGTCGAGATCCCCTCGCCGGTCGATGGCGAGATTCTGTGGCTCGGCGCCGAGATCGGCGACACGGTGGCGATCGGCTCGCCGATCGTGCGGCTGAAAGTAGCCGGCGAAGGCAATGTCAAGGCCGCCGCCGAGGCAGCGCCCGAGGTGAAAGCGCCGGCTGAACCGGTCGAGGCAAAACCGGCGCTGGCCGCTGCGAAAGCGGCGCCAAAGCCGGCCGAGGCGCCGAAAGCAACAGCCGCGCCGAAGGCGACGCGCCCTGGCTCCGTTTCCGGCGCGCCGCGCGCGGAAGGCGAAAAGCCGTTGGCGTCACCCGCCGTTCGGCTGCGTGCGAAAGAGGCCGGCATCGATCTGCGCCAGGTCGCCGGCAGCGGCCCGGCCGGGCGTATCAGCCATGAGGACATCGATGCGTTCGTCGCGCGCGGCCCGCAAACCGCCCGCGCCACCGGGCTTGCCCGGAAGGACGGCGTCGAGGACATCAAGGTCGTGGGGCTGCGGCGCAAGATCGCCGAAAAAATGTCGCTGGCCAAATCGCGCATCCCGCACATCACCTATGTCGAGGAGATCGACGTCACTTCATTGGAGGAATTGCGCGCGACGCTGAACAAGGAAAAGCGGTCAGATCGTCCGAAGCTGACGCTGCTGCCCTTCCTGATGCGGGCGATGGTCAAGGCTATCGCCGAGCAGCCGAATCTCAACGCCTTGTTCGACGATGATTCCGGCATCATCCACCAACATGAGGGCATCCATATCGGCATCGCCGCGCAGACGCCCAACGGGCTGGTGGTGCCGGTGGTCAAGCATGCCGAAGCGCGCGACCTGTGGGATAGCGCCGCGGAGGTCAACCGGCTGGCCGACGCGGCGAAGACCGGCACGGCCACGCGCGAGGAGCTGTCCGGCTCGACCATCACCATCACCTCGCTCGGCGCCATGGGCGGCGTGGCGACGACGCCGGTGATCAACTATCCGGAGGTGGCGATCGTCGGCGTCAACAAGATGATGGTGCGGCCGGTCTGGGACGGCACGCAGTTCATCCCGCGCAAGATGATGAACCTGTCGTCCAGCTTCGACCACCGCGTCATCGACGGCTGGGATGCCGCCGTGTTCGTGCAGCGCATCAAGGCGCTGCTCGAAACGCCGGCGCTGATTTTCGTGGATTGAGGGGGATGGCGGCGGTTTTGAACACTGCGGCGCCGGAATGTGGGCTCCCCCTTCTCCCCTTGTGGGAGAAGGTGTCGCCGAAGGCGACGGATGAGGGGTGCTCCAGGGAACGCCAGCATCTCACTCCGCTGGAACACCCCTCATCCGTCTCGGCGCTGTCGCGCCGATCCACCTTCTCCCACAAGGGGAGAAGGAAGAGACGCGCCGCGGCCTTCGCCAAAGGGAAGCAGTCGACATGAAAGAAATCTCCTGCAAGCTTCTCGTCATCGGCGCCGGTCCGGGGGGCTATGTCTGCGCCATCCGCGCCGGTCAGCTCGGCGTCGATACGGTGATCGTCGAGACGGGCAAGCCGGGCGGCACCTGCCTCAATGTCGGCTGCATTCCGTCCAAGGCGCTCATCCACGCCGCCGAAGAGTTCGAGAAGATCGCGCACATGGCCGGCGGCAAGAGCCCCCTCGGCATCAAAGTCGCCGCGCCGACGCTTGATCTCGCGAAGACGGTCGGCTGGAAGGATGGTATCGTTAGCCGGCTGAACAGCGGCGTGGCTGGATTGCTGAAGAAGGCCAAGGTCAAGACCGTGCAGGGCTGGGCGACGTTCCGGGACGGCAAGACCGTCGAGGTCGAGACTGAGACCGGGACGCAGGTGATCCGCGCCGAAACGGTGGTGATCGCCACCGGCTCGGCGCCGGTCGAACTGCCGTTCCTGCCGTTCGGCGGTCCGGTGATCTCGTCCACCGAGGCGCTGGCGCTTGGCGAAGTGCCGAAGAAGCTCGCGGTCGTCGGCGGCGGCTATATCGGGCTCGAGCTCGGCATGGCTTTCGCCAAGATGGGTTCGAAGGTCACCGTGGTCGAAGCGCTGCCGCGCGTGCTGGCGCAATACGACGCCGAGCTGACAAGGCCGGTGCTCAAGCGGCTCGGCGAGCTCGGCGTCGAAGTGATAACCGGCGCGAAGGCTAAGGGGCTGTCGACTAAGGGCGACGCGCTGCTGGTCGAGACGGCCGACGGAAAGAACGCCAAGGTCGCCGCCGACAAGATCCTGGTCACGGTCGGCCGCAAGCCGCTCACCGAGGGCTGGGGGCTGGAGCAGATCGACCTCGACAGGACGGGAAAATTCATCCGCATCGACGACCAGTGCCGCACCTCGATGCGTGGCATCCATGCCATCGGCGACGTCACCGGCGAGCCGATGCTGGCGCATCGCGCCATGGCACAAGGCGAAATGGTCGCCGAGATCGTCGCCGGCCACAAAAGAAGCTGGGACAAGCGCGCCATTCCCGCGATCTGCTTCACCGATCCGGAGTTGGTCACCGCCGGCCTCACACCGGAGGAGGCGAAGGCGCTCGCCGGCGAGATCAAGATCGGACAGTTCCCCTTCGCCGCCAACGGCCGCGCCATGACCAAACAGGGCGAGGACGGTTTTGTGCGGGTCGTGGCTCGCGCGGACAATCATCTGGTGCTGGGCATCCAGGCGGTCGGGCAGGGCGTGTCGGAACTGGCGGCGGCCTTCGGCCTGGCGCTGGAAATGGGCGCGCGGCTGGAGGATATCGCAGGCACCATCCATGCGCATCCGACGCAGGGCGAGGGATTCCAGGAAGCGGCGCTGAAGGCGCTGGGGCACGCGCTGCATATTTAGGGAAGCTCCCCCTTCTCCCCTTGTGGGAGAAGGTGTCGCCGCAGGCGACGGATGAGGGGTGCTCCAGGGAAAGCCAGCGCCTCACTCCGCTGGATCACCCCTCATCCGTCTCGGCGCTACGCGCCGATCCACCTTCCCCCACAAGGGGGGAAGGGAAGGGCGGCGCCGCTCAGCTCGCCAGCCGGCTCACCATCTCGTGCTGGGCGTAGGCGCGGCCGAAGCGGTTGGCGAGGAAGGCGTCGAGGGCGATGTCCTCCTGGCGCACGAAACCCTTCGACGGCAGGCTGCCGTCAGCCAGCATGTCGAGCACGGCGCAGATGCCGGAGGCGGTGGTGATCTGGATGGCGCTGCGCACCAGATTGCCGACGCGCTTGGAATAGATCTTGTTGGCGTAGGTTTCCTGCAGCAGGCGGCCGTTCTTGCGGCCCGACACGGTGACGAAGACGATGACCACGTCCTGCAGCGTCGCCGGCAGGGCGCTCTCAAAGATGTCCTTCAGCACGTCGCGGCGGTGGCGCAGGCCGAGATCGTTGAGCAGCGCCTTCATGATCGCGGCGTGGCCGGGATAGCGGATGGTGCGGTAGTTCAGCGTGCGCACCTTGCCCTTCAGCGTTTCGGCCAGCGTGCCCAGGCCGCCGGAGGTGTTGAAGGCCTCATAGGTGACGCCGTCGAGCGAGAACTCCTCGCGCTCCTCCAGCGGCGGCACCTCGATCAGCTCGCCCTCGACGATGGCCTCGCAGGGCTCGCAATATTCGTTGATGACGCCGTCGGTGCTCCAGGTGAGGTTGTAGTTCAGCGCGTTGGACGGATATTGCGGCAGCGCGCCGACGCGCATGCGCACGCTTTCCAGCGTGTCGAAGCGGCTGGCGAGGTCGTTGGCGACGATCGAGATGAAGCCCGGCGCCAGGCCGCATTGCGGGATGAAGGCGCTCTTGGCGTCGCGCGCCAGCTCCTTCACGCGGCGGGTCGAGACGACGTCCTCGGTGAGGTCGAGATAATGCACACCGGTGGCGGCGGCCGCCTCGGCGATGCGGGTGGTGAGGTGGAAGGGAGCGGCGCTCAGCACGGCGAACTTGCCGTCGAGCACTTTCTCGAGCTCGCCCGCGGCGGCGATGTCGAGCTCCTGGGTATCGACGCCAGCCGGTAATTCGGCGGCGGCAAGCTGGGCGGCCGAACGATCGACGAGGGTGACGTGGTAGTCGCCTGTGCTGCTCAGCATTTCCGCAATGGTCGAGCCGATCTTGCCGGCGCCGACGACAACGATGTTCTTCATGATCAATACCTGCCAATTTCCAATTTGGACTAATTCGATTTGGCGGGAATCTTCGCAGCTTGCCTGTCGAAAGGAAGCGTGGAATCTGGCAATATGAAGCTGAACTTTAAGCAATCTGCCGAGATGGATCGTCGAAATGATTACTGAAGCCGAACAAGCCTTGCTTACCCTGCTGCGCGCCGACGCACGCGCCTCGACCGCCGAGCTCGCCAGACAGCTCGGCGTGTCGCGCACGACGGTGCAGAGCCGCATCGAGCGGCTGGAGCAGCGCGGCATCATCGCCGGCTATGGGGTGAGGCTGTCGCCCGACTATGAGCAGGGGCTGGTCAAGGCGCATGTGCTGCTCACCGTCACGCCGAAACTCGCCGACAAGGTGGTGCGGAGTCTCGCGGCCATGCCGCCTGTGCGGACGGTGCATTCAGTGAGCGGCAATTTCGACATGATCGTCATCGTCGACGCGCCGTCGATCCGCGATCTCGATGCGCTGCTCGACCGGATCGGCGCGATGGACGGCGTGGAGCGGACGTCGTCGTCGATTATTTTGTCGACGCGGGTGGATCGGTGATTAGCTAATCTCCCCCCTTGCGGGGGAGATGGCCGGCAGGCCAGAGGGGGGTGTGAAGGAACGCTACCTTGGCCAGGTCGTCACGCTGCCTCGACTTGTAGCCAGTTGGAGACGCCGGCGGGACAGCACCCCCCTCTGCCTTGCCAGGCATCTCCCCCGCAAGGGGGGAGATTGGCCGTCGTGGCGGGTTTCGCCAATCTCCAGCGTCAGCCCTAAGCCCTTCTTCTCTCCGGCCCCTCATCCAACCACGCCACATCCTCCGGCGTCAGCTTGATATCCAGCGCCTTCAGACTGTCCTCCAGCTCGTCCAGCGTGCGCGGGCCGATCAGTGGCACCGAGGGGAAGGGCTGCGCCAGCACGTAAGCCAGCGCGACGTGGATAGGGCTCTTGCCCAGCCGCTTGGCCAATTCGATCGCGCGGTCGCGGCGGCCGAAATTCTTTTCCGAATACCAGACCCGCACCAGCTCCTCATTGTCGGTCCGGTCACGGCCCGCGCGCTCGGTGAAGAAGCCGCGGCCCTGGCTCGACCAGGCGAAGTTGGGCATCTGCCGTTTCATCAACCAGGCCTTCCAGGCGTCGGTGGAGGAGGTGACGCAGCCGGCCCAGATCGGCTCCAGCATCTCGGCCAGCGAGAAATTGTTGGAGAGCGCGCCGGGCTTCTGCCTGCCGTTCTTTTCGGCATAGGCAATCGCCGCGTCCATGCGTTCCATCGTCCAGTTGGAGCCGCCGAACAGGCCGCGGATGCGGCCGGCTTTCGCCTCCGCGTCCATGGCGTCGACGAACTCGCCGACCGGCACATCGGGATTGTCGCGGTGCATGAAATAGATGTCGACATGGTCGGTCTGCAGCCGGTCGAGCGACAGCGCCAGCTGCTTGCCGATCACATCGGGATAGCAGAGCGGCGAATGCGCGCCCTTGGCGATGATGACCGATTGCTCGCGCACGCCGCGATTTGTGAGCCACTGGCCAAGCAGCGTCTCGGTATAGCCGGCGCCATAGACAAAGCCGGTGTCGAACAGATTGCCGCCGGCCTCGAAATAGGCGTCGAGCAGGATCGAGCCCGAGGAGAAGGTGCGGAAATCCTCGAAGCCGAGCGCCAGAAGCGAGGTCGGGCGCGGCAGGCCCGGAATGGCACGCTTGCCGATCGCGGTGCCGTTGGTGCGCAGCGGCCGGCCGGAGAGGGTGGCGACGCGCTTAGCCGGCTTTTCGATCTCGTATTCCAGTCCGACCGCGGCGCGCCATCTGTCGAGGACGCGCAGCGTGCCGAGGCTGTCGGCCCAGGACATGCCCGGCCAGGCGAATTCCTGCCGTCCCGCCTGGATCGCCTCGCCGGCGGCGTCGACCTCGAAGGAATAGACATGGCGGGTCTCGTTGAGGCTGATCACCTCGCGTTGGCTGCCGGATCGGATCAATTCGATCCGGCCCGGTCCGACATCGCGGTCGCCACCGGCGAACCAGAAATCTGGCACCTCGATCTGACCCTTGGTGCCGAAAATGCGCAGCACATTGTCCTGGTTGAGCGAGATGCTGCAGGAGATTTCGGCGACGATGCCGCCGGGAAAATGCAGCAGCGCTGAGGCCCATTCGTCGACGCCGGACTGGCCGAGATGGGCAGCGCCAACGACCTTGTCGGGCTCGATGAAAGGCTGGCCCGTGGCGGCGCCGGCGATCAGCCGCGCCATCGACACGGGATAGCCGCCGACATCGAGGATGCCGCCACCGGCAAGCTCATTTGCATAGAGCCGGTGCTCGGGCATGAAGCCCGGCATGGCGAAGCCGAAGCTCGACTTGATCATGCGCACCTCGCCGATCGCGCCCGACTTGACCAGCTCAACCAGCTGCCGGGTCTGCGGGTGCAGCCGGTACATGAAGGCTTCGCCCAGAAACGTGCCGGCCTTGCGCGCGGCGTGCATCATGGCGTCGGCCTCGAAGGCGGTGAGTGCCAGCGGCTTTTCGCACAGCACATGCTTGCCGGCCTCGGCGGCCTTGATCGCCCATTCGGCGTGGCCGGGATGCGGGATCGAAATGTAGACGGCGTCGACTTGCCTGTCAGCAAGCAGCGCCTCATAGCCGTCGAGGATGCGCGGGCCGGGAAAGGTCTCGGCAAGCCCCGGTTTGCCCGGATTGCGGGCGCCAAGCGCCACCAGTTCGCCGGTGCGCGACTGCGCCACGCCACCGGCAAAGGATTTGGCGATGCTGCCGGGTCCGAGAATACCCCAGCGGATTTTTCCAGATGTCATGTCGAATACTCCATGGGTCGCCGCCACGCCTTGGGGATCGGGGCGGAAAGAAAAGTCAGCGGATCCTTGCGCCCGCCTTGTCGAAAAGCAGCGAGCGTTCCGCCTTGATCGAAACGGTGAAATGATCGCCGCTGGCGCGCTGCCGGGAGGCCTCGCGCTCGACGATCAGTTCCTCCGGTCCGGCATTGGCGTAGACGTAGCTCACCGAACCCAGATGCTCGGCGACGTCGGCCTTGACCGGAATGTCGCAATCGCCTTCACCGGCTTCGAAGAAGTGTTCCGGCCTGACGCCGAGCACGACCTCGGCGCCGACGGCGGGAAAAGCTTCGCGGAGCGGTTTGCGCAGCCTGGCGCCGCCATGATTGACGAGCTCGATGATCGCGGCGCTGTTCGACGTCTCGACGACCTTGGCGCCGAGAAAATTCATTTTTGGCGAGCCGATGAAGCCGGCTACGAATCGGTTGGCCGGGTCGTCATAGAGGTCGAGCGGCGCGCCGATCTGCTCGACATTGCCGCCTTTCAGCACCACGATGCGGTCGGCCAGAGTCATCGCCTCGGTCTGGTCGTGCGTCACATAGATCATGGTGACGCCGAGCTCCTTGTGCAGGCGCGAGATCTCGACCCGCATCTGCACGCGCAGCTCGGCATCGAGATTGGACAGCGGCTCGTCGAAGAGAAAAACCTGCGGCTCGCGCACGATGGCGCGGCCGATGGCGACACGCTGGCGCTGGCCCCCGGATAATTGTTTCGGCCGCCGCTGCATCAGTTCGTCGATGCGCAGGATTTCGGCGGCGCGCTTCACGCGACGATCGGTATCGGCCTTGGGGTTGCCGTTCATGCGCAATCCGAAGGAAAGGTTCTGTTCCACCGTCATATGCGGGTAGAGCGCGTAGGACTGGAACACCATGGCGATGCCGCGATCGGCCGCCTCGACGTCGTTCATCACCTTGCCGCCGATGGCGATGTCGCCGCCGCTGATGTCCTCCAGTCCGGCGATCATCCGGAGCAGGGTGGACTTGCCGCAGCCGGACGGGCCGACGAAGACGACGAACTCGCCGTCGGCGATGTCGATGTTGGCGCCATGCACGACCTCGAAGACGCCGTAGCGCTTGACGACATTGGTAAGAGTGACGGCCGCCATTGCGCTCCTGTCCTATTTGACCGCGCCGGCGGCGATGCCGGCGATGAAATGACGCTGCAACAGCACGAAGACGATGAGCATGGGCACGGTCAGCATGACGGCGCCGGCCATGATGCCGCCCCACGATACTTTGGTCAGACCGATCAGCGTGCCCAGCGCCACCGGCGCCGTCATCGCGCCGGGCTGGCTGTTGATCAGCAGCGGCCAGAGATAATTGTTCCACGAGGCGAGGAAGAGGATGATCGCCAGGGCCGCCAGCATCGGGCGCGCCAACGGCAGCGCCACGAACAGGAAGATGCGCCATTCCTTGACGCCTTCGACCCTGGCTGCGTCGAACAGCTCCGCCGGCATCATCGAGAAAGCCTGGCGCATGAAGAGCACGCCCAGCGAATTGAACAGCGGCGGCACGATCAGCGCGATCCAGGTGTTGGCCAAGGCGAAGTCGCGCGCCACCATGATGAATTGCGGGATCAGCACCACCGCATAGGGAAGCGTGATGGTGCCGAAGATGATTGCCACCACCGCGCCCTTGCCGTGGAATTCGTAGCGCGCCAGCGCCCAGCCGGCCATCGAGGTGAGCAGCACCGAAAGCACGGTGTAGGTCACCGCCACCGCGACCGAGATGCCGATGGCGCCGACGAAATTGGTGTCGCGCTGCAGATTGTTGAAATTGTCGATGAAGCCGTCATGCGGCAGAAGCTCGATGCCGGGGCTGAAGATGCCGTTGTCGGGCATGGTCGAGAACACCACCATCATCCACAGCGGGAACAGCCAGATCAGCGCCAGCGGCGTCAGGAAAAGATGCAGCAGGATGCTGCGGCCGAGCCTTGCCTGCGAGCGCGAGGTCATTTCGGCTCCCTCATCAGCCAGAGCTGCACCAAAGTGATGGCGATGGCGAGCCCCGCCATGGTGTAGGCGACGGCCGAGGCGTAGCCGAAATTGAGCGACCGAAAACCCTGGCGGTAGAGCAGCAGCCCGAGCGTCTCGGTGCCGCCGCCGGGACCGCCACGCTCGGTGATCAGGAACGGCTCGGTGAAGAGCTGCATGGTGCCGATGATCGACAGCACGGCGCAAAAGACGATGACGGGCTTCAACAGCGGCAGAGTGATGTGGAAGAACTGCTTCACCTTGCTGACGCGGTCGAGCGTCGCTGCCTCATAGACGTCCTCGGGAATGGACTGCAGGCCGGCCAGGATGATGATGGCGTTGTAGCCGGCCCAGCGCCAGGTGACCGCGATCATGATCAGCGCCATGGCCGGCGTGACGTTGGAGAACCAGTCGATCTTGGCCAGGCCGACGCTCTCCAGCAGCTTGTTGATGATGCCGAAATCGAGGCTGAACATCAGGCGGAAGACCGCCGAATAGGCAACCTCGCCGACCACGACCGGGGCGAAGAAGGCGAAACGGTAGAGGCCGCGCGCCTTCAAGAGCGGCGAATTCAGAAGCACCGCCATGACGATCGCCAGCGCAATCATCACCGGCACCTGAATGACCAGAATCAGCAGCGTGTTCTTCAGCGCGTTGTAGAAGGCGGGGTCGCCGATCAGGCGGCCCCAGTTGAAGGTCGGCGCGAAGCGCCAGGGCACGGTGCGGGTCGCCTGAAAGGAGATCAGGAACGAAGAGATGATCGGCCAGATCCAGAAGATGGCGAAGATCAAGAGGTAAGGCGTGAGGAAGCGGTACGCGGTGGCGTTCTGGGTGCGCATTGGCTTCCTCCTTTCTTTTTCTTTCCTTCTCCCCTTGTGGAGAAGGTGGCCGCGAAGCGGCCGGATGAGGGGTGTTCCAGCGGAGTGAGACGTTGGCATTCCCTGGAACACCCCTCATCCGTCTCGGCGCCAAAGCGCCGATCCACCTTCCCCCACAAGGGGGGAAGGGAAAGTCGCGCTCTACTTCACCGGTAAACCAGTCGCGGCGGCGATCTGCTTGGCGGCGTCGTCGAGCGCGGCCTTGGCGTCGGGATAGCCGTTGGCCAGATATTTGGTCTGCACGGCGCGCAGGATGATCTCGGCGTCGCTCTGGAACTGCGTGCCGCGGCTAGGCACGACCTTGGGCAGCGTTGCCAGGATATCCTTCCACACCGCCTGGTCGCCCCAATAGGGCTGTCCCTGCGCGACATAAGGATCGTCGAGCGCCGAGATCAGCGACGGCACCAGGCCGAAATCCTTCAGCATGGTGATCTGGCCGTCATTCGTCTCCAACGTGTATTTCAGATAGGCGTAGGCGGCTTCCTTGTTCTTCGAGGCCGAGGTGATGGCCAGGGACGAGCCGCCGAGATTGGCGGCGCGCGGGCCGTCGCCGGTCAGGCTCGGCATCAGATAGACGCCCCATTTGCCGCTTTCCTTCGGCGATTCGGTGCGGATCGTACCTTCATACCAGCCGCCATAGACCTGGGTGGCGACGGTGCCGGCGGTGTTGTTGGTGATCTTGGTCGACCAGTCGGCCGACGACACGATGCCGGCGTCCTTCATCTCCTTGACCTTGGTCATGGCGTCGACGCATTTCGGCTCGGCCACGGTGATCGACTGGCCGTCCTCGGCGAAATAGGCGCAGCCCTGTTCGTTGGAGATCATGCGGAAGAATTCGGTGTCGCCGTTGAAATCGGCGTTGGTCATCGACACGCCCGGATTGGCGGCCTGGATCTTCTTGCCGGCGGCGATGAAATCGTCCCAGGTCTTGATCGAGGCCGGATCGACGCCGGCCTTCTCGTAGAAGTCGCGGCGGTAGAAGACGGCGACCGGACCGGAATCCCATGGCATGGCATAGGCCTTGTCGCCGACCTCGAGCTCGGTGCGCTTGAAATCGGGGAATTTCTTCTGGTCCTCGGCGGTGTAGCCCAGCGTGTGCAGGTCGACGAAGCAGTCCGGGAACTGGCTCCAGTAATTTTCCGCCTCGCCGTTCTCGATCGAAACGATATCGGGCAGGCCGACGCCGCCGGCGGCGCAGCCGGCGATCGACTTGTCATAGGTCGGCTGGTTGCCGAGGTCCTGAACCGTGACCTTGATGTCGGGATATTTCTTGTTGAAGCCCTCGACCGTCGACTTCAGCGACGAAGCCGCGATGTTCCAGCTCCAGATGGTGATCTCGCCGGACTGCGCCAGCGCCGGGCCGGAACCCAGGGCAAGCATCAGCGCGGCGCAGGTCAGTGTCGTGCGCATTGAAATCCTCCCATTTCATTTGCTCTCTCGCTGTGAGCGTGGCTAGACTATGCAGCGCGGAAGGCTTGTCCCCGACAAAGGGAAAAGAAAATTGGCGGAAAGTAAGATGCCGGAAAGGCCGTTTTACCAGCCTGGGGCCAGCAGTGTGGAAGGCATGCCGCTAAAGCTGCAGATGTTCCACACACATCCCCTGGTTATGCTCAAGCCGCATTGGCACGCCCAGGTGGAAGTGAATTTCATCGTTCGCGGCAGCGTGCACTACTTGATGAACGATCACGAGATCTCGCTTTCGGCCGGCGAGATGTGCCTGTTCTGGGGTGGCTTGCCGCACCAGATGGACGATCTGTCCGACGACGCCATCTATGCCGGCGCGCATCTGCCGCTGGTACACTTCTTCCGCCTGCATTTGCCGGCCGACATACGCCACCGGCTGATGACCGGCGCGACCCTGGTCACCAACGCGACGGACCAGTCGGACAACGACAATTTCAAGCGCTGGAACGAGTATGCGCGCTCGGGCGATCCGACGAAGGCCGAGCATGCCGTCAACGAGTTGCTGCTTCGGCTCGAGCGGGTGCGCTTCGAGCCTTACCGCCTGGTGCCCGGAAGCGTGGCCGGGCAAGGGAGCGGCACTCCCTTCGACCAGCAATCCTCGCGCAATGTCGGGCGCATGTGCGACTATATCGCCGAGAATTTCCTTTACGACATCGACTGCGTGGACATCGCCTGCGCCGCCGACATCCACCCCAAATACGCCATGAGCCTGTTCAAGAAGTCGACCGGCATGACGCTCAACGAGTATGTGAACCTTTTGCGGCTGAGCTATGCGCAGGCGCTTTTGATGCATGAGGGCGCCAATGTGCTGACGGTCGCGATGGAATCGGGCTTCGGCTCGCTCAGCGCCTTCAACAAATCGTTCCGCAAGCTCGCCGGCATGTCGCCCTCGGATTTCCGCCGGGCGGGTGTCAGATAGGCAGAATCTCGCTTGGGCATAGGCCGGTATTACCCGTCGCTTGTGACGCGACCCCGCCCCGGATCTGGCCCCGCGGTGCGGTTCGTCGGCGGGCCCGGCGATTCACCGGCCCGCCGCAGATCCCCGGCCGCAGACGCGCCTATTTGGCCGGCTGGATGCTCGAAGCCGCCAGTTTGCCGGCCTTCGTCGAGTAGGTGACCGTCACCTTCTCGCCGACTTTCAGCGTCTCGGCTTCAATGCCTTCCGGCAGGGAGAATGTCTTGCCGTCGGAGAGCGTGATCGAATCGCCTTTCTTGTCGATGCTGGCGATCGTGCCGGTCGTCGCCTTGGCGTAGGCGACGCCGCTCGATGCGATCGCGATTGCCATTGCGGCCGTGATGATGGATTTTTTCATAATTCGGTTCCTTTCTCTCATCTGCCGAGGGCGGATGCCCAGGGCGGCTTCAATCCGGAACGTCCCGCCCCGCCGGATCACGAACCCCGGAGCCAGGATGAAGCGAAGCCAAACTTAGGGCCGAAAG
This sequence comes from Mesorhizobium sp. GbtcB19, assembly GCF_019091085.1. Taxonomy (GTDB): domain Bacteria; phylum Pseudomonadota; class Alphaproteobacteria; order Rhizobiales; family Rhizobiaceae; genus Mesorhizobium. The sequence continues at coordinate 84,826 of NZ_JAGXJY010000014.1, forward strand.
CTTTCAACAGATTGGCCGCAGCCTTACAAATGCGTAAGCGCGGCGTGCGCGTCACAGGTCGCGCAATTGCTCGGCGGTCAGCGCCGAGGACGGCCTGGCGGTCCGAACGGCGGCGGCAACGGATGCGACGACGAGGCCAAGCATGATCGCCAGATAGAGCCATGGCACCGACAGTGCCTGCGGCGGTGGATCGAAGACGCCGGTCAGCAGCTTCACCAGCATCCAGGCGGTCAGTGCTCCGGAGAACAATCCGAAGACCAGGCCACCGACAATGATGACGAGACCCTCGCTCCACAGGAAGGCATCCAGTTGCGGCGGTTTGGCGCCTATGGCGTCGAGGATCGCGAAGGCCCGGCGCCGCTCGGCGAATCCCAGAGCCAGCATCAGCCCGGCGGCAGCGGCGGCCATCAGCACGGAAAATCCAAGCTCGATCCGCGTCAAGCCCCGAAGGTCAACCGCGGTAAGGCTCGATCCGATGAGATGTGCGGCCTGGCCGATATCGGAGACTTTCAACGCGGGGTCGACGGCAAGCACGGAAGCGACCTGGCGCGCCAATTCGACGGGATTGCCCTTCGCTCTCATCAGCACATATTCGGAGGCGTCCGACCCTGTCATGCGGGCTACGTAGGCGGCGTTGGCGACAAGGAAGGAATCCTTCGGCGCGGTCGGAAATTCGCGCACGACGCCGATAAATCTGAAGGCCACCGGATGGTACTGATGGTCTCTTGCATCGAGGAGCCGCAGATTGATCGTGTCGCCCTGCTGAAGCTGGAAATCCTGCACGGTCTCCTCCGAAACCAGGACGCCGTCGGGCGTGGCGCCCAGTTGGCTGAGCATGCCCTCGGCGTCGGCGCCGCTGAAATAGGCGTCGGAAAGGGTCGTGGCGCGCCCGATGCGTCTGGGGTCGATCCCATAGAGGTCCTGCAGATCCGCGCCCACATAGGCAAAACGATGCTGCATCGGCTCGACGGCGAGCGCATCCGTCAGCGTGGTCAAGGCCGCCAGATGCGCGCCGGCCGGTCTGTCCGACGTTCCGAAGATGGTGACGTCGGATCCATTCGTCAGCTCGGCGTCGACGTGCGCCTGGGCGTTGTAAGTGGTGTTGAAAATAGCGGTCGAAGCGGCGAAGGAGACGGCCAGCGCGGTCATGGCGATGCCGATGGTCAGGCGCTCTGACTGGCGCGATAGTGCCGCCGACACGATCGGCGTCAGACGACCCGCCACCGGGGTGAGGATCACTCGTAACAGTCCGCTGTTGTGCGCGATGATTATGCCCGACAGCCGCATGACCAGCAGCGTCATACCCATCCAGAGCAAGGCGGGGGCGATGAAAGCCTTGTAGTCGACCGAGGTCGCCGCCACGCCTTCCGGGGCCAGAACGATCTGGTATCCGGTGCTGGCCGACGACCAGAAGAAGAGGCCTGCGCCGGCAAGCAGCAGCAAATCCAGCCGCAAGCGTTGCCAGAGCGGCGCCCTCGCCCGCGTGACCGCGTGCCGCGCCGCATCGACGGTGGTCCAGCGCGCGTCGCGCCAGGCCGGCAGCAGGAGAGCGGCGAACCCCAGCAGCAGGCCGAGCAACGCGACGAGAAGGAGGGATGGATCACGAAGGGCTGCGTACCGGCCTAGCGTGGAAACAGGGTTGAAAAGCAAGGCTCCACCCATGCCGAGCGCAACTCCGGCGACGCCGGAGACCGCGGCCTCGGCGGCTGAAAGCGACAGGATCGTGCTGGTTGTGGCGCCGCGGACGCGAAGCAGCGCCTGCTCCATCCGCCGGCGCTGCTCGCCGGACGAGGTCACGGCATAGGTAAGCGCGATTCCCAGCGCCGCGCCTGGCAGCCCGAGGAACAGGAACAGCACGGAAGCATAAAGCGCATCCTCGCGAACGGCTGCGAGGCGGGAGCCGAGATTGTCGGCAACCAAGGCTTGGCCGACGGTCCTCGCCTCCAAATTGCGCGCCGCGCCGGTGACGAAGATATGAGCCTGGACGGGATCGGATGGCAGGGCTGCATGGTCCAGCCGCGCGTGCCATTGCAGCCGGACCGTGTCCGGACGCTGCTTCGCTTGCGGGGAGAAGAACTGCTGCCAATCCTGCCAGGGAAGCACGAGCACGTTGTCCGGAGGCGCTTGCGGCGCGGCCTGGGCAGGCAAGCCTACGGCCTGAAACAATGAATCAGCATCGGGCAGATCGACGACCCCGGCGATTTTGACCTTCACCTCTGGCAGGCCGATACGCTTGATCGACACCGCGTCGCCAGGGCGGGCATGAAGGTTGGCCGCCGTCTGCTGAGCGACCAGAACGCCGTCGACGTTGCCGGAAAGCAGCCGAATTTCCGCCGGAAAATCCTTGGAATAACCTTCGTCCAAGGCGATGACCTGCCCCGGCCCGGTGGTCTGCGTCGTGCCGCCCGCCAAGGCTTCGAAACCCGCCGCGTCAGCATAGCGAACGCGGTGAGCGGCCTTGACGGGTGCTGCTTCGGCGATCGCCTTGCCGATCGCTCCCGGATCGGCGCCGGAAATCACCTGAACCTGCCAGTCGACCGGGACGGCGCTGATCGCGCGGGCCGTCATCGAGGCGTTGGCATTGGCGAGGAAAAGGACCATGGCAGTTAGCAGCGCGACGGTCACCGCGACGCCGGTCGCGGCGCCGGCGACCCGCGCGAATCGTCGGGTGAGAATACCGCGCAGCCATAGAAGCATCATCATGCCGCGTCCTGCCTCGGCCATTCGGAGACGAGCCGGCCGTGGTCCATCGTCCATCTGGTCGCCATCCGGGCGGCCACTGCCTCATCGTGCGTTGCTACGACCAGGGCGATGCCGGTGCCCTCCAGCTGTTCCATGACGATGTCGAAGAAGAACTGCGCCGTGATGCTGTCGAGCTGTCCGGTCGGCTCGTCGGCCAGGACCAGTTTCGGCTTCATGACGAGGGCGCGGGCCATCGCGACCCGTTGCGATTGTCCGCCGGACAATTCCTCCGGCAGCCTGTCGCGAAGCTCGCCAAGCCCAAACAAATCCAGCAAGGCCGCGGCGGCCGGTCCAGCGGAGGCCGGGTTGCCGGCCAATACCAGCGGCAGGCCGACATTCTGAGCGACGGTGAGCGCCGGAAACAGGCTGGGCGTCTGGAACACGAACCCGATATGGCGCGGCCTCAGCTCCTCGAAAGGGCCGAGCCCGGGCCATTCGACGGTGCCGGACGTCGGCTTGTCCAGTCCGCCGAGAATATGCAGCAAGGTCGTCTTGCCGCTGCCGGACGGGCCGACCACAGCGATCCGCGCGTCGGAAGCGATCCGGCAATTGACATCGCGAAGCGCGGCAACGCCGCGCTGGAAGTCGCGGCCGAGATGCTTGCCGACGACAAGCGTGTCACTCATCGTCTATCCTCCCGTCCTTCAGGCCGATGATGCGGTCCGCCTTGTGGGCAAGCGCCTGGCTGTGGGTGGCGAGCAACGTCGCCAGGCCGGCCCGGCGCCGCGCCTCGAAATGCGCGATCAAGCGCAGTTCGGTGTCGCGGTCGACTTCGGCGGTCGGCTCGTCGGCAACCAGGATCGGCGGGTCCCCGGCAAGCGCCACGGCAAGGCCGGCCCGCGCCGTCTCGCCCCCGGAGAGTTCCGTCGGGAAGGCCCGGGCACGATGCTGAAGATCGACGCTTTCCAGGAGCGCACCAATTCGGCTTTCGTTCGGCTTCCCCGCGAGCTGCATCTGCAGGCGCAGGTTCTGTTCCACGTTGAGGTGGCCAAACAGGTTCCCGGACTGCGGAAGGATGCCGAAATTGGCGACGCGGATGCGGGTCCGCTCGGTTTCAGACCGACGGGTCAAGCGCCTGCCGGCCACCTCGACATGACCGCCGTCCGGCTCGTCCAGCCCGGTGACGCAGGACAACAGCGTGGATTTGCCGCTGCCGGACGGGCCAACCAGGGCAACGATCTCGCCGGCCGACAGATGAAAGCTGATGCCACGCAGCGCGGCGATCTCATCGTCGCCTATGTGGAAGAACCGGTAGAGTTCGTGCGCGTCCAGCGCGTACATTTCAATTCCACTGCAAGGAATTGGACATCAGTTGCCACTGGTCGACATTGTCGGCCCCCTTGGGCGCGTAGAGATCGAGCGTGACCAACTTGCCGTCCCTGAAATAGAGATAGCGTTCGTTTTCAAGACGCATTTGTTTGCTGGTGACGGCGTTCGGCTCGGAGTTGGACGTGTAGACGATACGGATCGCAGGGCCGGCGGGCAGCTTGACCTGCTTGATCGCGGTCACCTTAACGGCCCTGCCGGCCGCCTCTAGCTTCGGCACATAGTCCGTCTTGGCGCTCTCCGCGGTGGGCGCGGCGTCGGCCTTCGATACCGTGACGGAGACGCCGTCAAGCTTGTCGACGAAGCTGGCTCCGTCGGGGCGATCGGACCTCGCCCACCCCTCCGGTACCTTCAGCGTGAAGCCTTGCGGCGATACGTAATCGATAAAGACCTGGCTATCGGGAATGTCACCCGGCGGATTCTTTTCCGCAGGGACAGCTTTTTCGGCGGCGAAAGCCGGACCGATGCCGGACTGGGGAATTTGCAAGCCCGTTGCGAAGAGGCATGCGCCCAGCGCAAGGCTCGATGCGAGCCGGCCGACCTTCCAATGGAGAGAGATCATGACACGCGACCTCCGATAGAGCGGCATATGATGGCACTATAAAGTGTCAAGTTTACGGGAAGGTCGCCCCATCCATACGGATCGGTAAGCTTCAAAGACATCGACGCGCGAAATCAAATCACATGGCCGCCCGGCGACTTCGCTGCTGGAAAGCTAATGGTCGCGGCCAGGCCGGGGTTGCGGTCTTCGAGCGCTATGGCCGCGCCGTGCAGGTCGGCGACCGCCTTGACGAGGCTCAGACCCAGGCCGCTGCCGGGCGTCGTGCGGCTCGCGTCCAGCCGGTAGAGCCTCTGGAACACTTTTTGGCGTTCCTCGGCCGGAATGCCTGGCCCATTGTCGCGGACATGGATGAGGACATGGTTGCCGCTGCGCGTCACCGAAAGCTCGATGGCCGTGCCCGGCGGGCAATGCCTGAGCGCGTTCTCGACCAGGTTGGCGAGCATCTGCATCAGCAGGTCGCGATCGCCGTGGATATAGCATTTCGCATCCGGAACGATCTTGGTGGACAGCGTCTTCCCATCGTCCTCGGCGACATCGGCATAGACCTCACCGATGGTTTCCACCACGGGGCCGACATCGAGGTCGACGAAGCGCGCCTTGCGGGCGCCGGCTTCGATCTGGGCGATGCGCAGCAAAGCGTCGAAGGTGCTGTTGATCTGCTGGCTTTCGGCGCGGGCATCGGTCAGTTCGGTGAGGACATCCTCGCCGGACGCCGTCTTGTCGGCGGCGGATTCCAGGATCATCTGCAGCCGGTTGAGCGGTGTCTTGAGATCATGGGCGATGTTGGCGCTCACTTCGCGCATGCCGTCGACGAGGGCCGACAGGCGCTCGAGAGCGGCATTCACCTGGGCGGAGACGGCGTCGATGTCGTCGCCATTGCCGGTCAGCGGAATGCGGGCGTCGAGCCGCCCATGCGAGACGTCGACCATGGTGCTGGCGATGCCGTCGAGGCGGCGCTGGACCCGTGAGGCAAGCACGGCGCCGCCGGCGACGGCAAGGCCGGTGATGAAGAGCGTCGCCCAGCCGAAACTCATCAACACGATGGTTTCGAGATCCTCGGTTTCCGAAAGTGAGAAGGCGACCGTCAAATTGTTGCCGCCGACCATGCCCGAATAGGCGCGATACTCGGTATCGGGCGGCACGCCCGGCAGGTTGGCGGCGAACATGGAAAAGCCGTCCGGCAGGCTTGAGGCGGTGAAATCACCGGCGAGGCGATTGCCGTCCCGATCCGTGAGGGAAAATATCTGATCCTTGTCCTGGCTGAACTGGGCATGATCCCTGACGGTGCCGACGAGATCCTCCTCGTCGCTCTCGGCATAAGTCGCGGCGATGAGGGAGTAGGTCTCCTTGATCGATTGGTCGAGCTGCCTGGCGAGCGAGGCGCTCATCAATTGATAGACGATCGCACCCGACAGGATGAAAGCCAGCAGGAACAGGAAGGCGAAGGTCAGCGCCAGCCGGAACGGCGTGCTGCGAAGCAGGCTGAAGCGCATTCCGCTCATCCCGAGCCCGTGACTGGCGACACGCGGGTCCCCGGATGGACGCCGCCCATATGTCCAACCGCGCTAAGTCCTTGGTTTTGCGCAATTCCGGACGGAAAACCGCTGCGCACTTTTCCTGGAATGGCTCTAGGCCGGAACATGCAGGCTGTAGCCGGTGTTGCGCACGGTGTGGATCAGCGGCACGTCGAACGGCCTGTCGACCTTGGCCCTTAGCCGGCTGATATGCGTCTCGACGACGCTGGTCTTGGGGTCGAAGTGAAAGTCCCAGACGCGCTCCAGAAGCATGGTGCGGGTGATGACGCGGCCTTCGCCGCGCATCAGCACTTCGAGCAGGCTGAACTCGCGCGGCTGCAGGTCGATCGGCTGGCCCTGCCTGGTCACGCGGCGCTGGATCAGGTCCATTTCGAGGTCGGCGACGCGCAAGGCCGTCTTCTGCTCCTGCGCCGCCGGCCTGCGGCCGAGCGCATGGATGCGGGCAAGCAGCTCGGAAAAGGCGAAGGGCTTGACCAGATAGTCGTCGCCGCCGGCTTCAAGGCCCTCGACGCGGTCGTCGACGCCGCCGATCGAGGTCAGGAAAATGGCCGGCGTGTGGATGCCGGCGGCGCGCACCGCCTTGATCATCGACAGGCCGTCGAGGCCGGGAACCATGCGGTCGGCGACGATCACGTCATAGGCGTTGCGGGTCGCGGCGAAGAGGCCGTCATGACCGTCGCGCAACAGATCGCAGACATGGCCGGCCTCGGTCAGCCCGCGCACGATATAGTCGGCGGTTCTTGGATCGTCTTCAACAAGCAGAAGTCGCATTGCCCGGCGCTGTCCTTGCCGCCTCAGCCTTCATGGTAGCACCGGCTGCGGCTTTTTGCTGGCTGGTTGCCTATGTCTTTGTTTTTACGCATTTCCGGACGGAAGGCCGCTACACATTTTTGCGAGAGGCGCTGCCGCCGGAAACCGCTTCATACTTTTCGGCATGATGCTCTAGTCGAGCAGGGCATGGTCGTCCTCGTCGATGATCGTTTTCAAGGTCATGTAAAGAACGATGACCACGATGGCGCCAAGGAAGGTCACGCTGGTAACGGTGGTGCCGAAGCCCATGCCGCCGTATTCGACCGGCTGCGACAGCAGGTCGCCGAAGGAGGCGCCGAACGGGCGGGTGAGGATATAGGCGAGCCAGAAGGCGAGGATGCCGTTCAAGCCGAGGAAGAACCAGGCAAGCGTGATCGCCGCGATGATGCCGCCAAAGATGAGGCCGGTGGTGAGATAGCCCATGTCGAAGCTCTCGGCGACCAGGTCGCCGGCGGCGGTGCCGAGCGAGAAGGTGAAGAGGATCGCCAGCCAGTAGAAGATCTCGCGCCTGGTGGTGAAGATGGTGTGGATCGACAGGGTCCTTTCGCTGGCGTACCAGGCGATGAAGGTCAATGCCAAGACGATCGAGAAGACGATCGTCGTCGTCTCCAGCCGCACGCCGAAATTGTCGACGAGGTTGTCGGTAACCAAAGTGCCGACGACGCTGATCAGCACGACGGCCAGCCAATAGGCCCAGGGCACGTAGCGCTTCTGCGCGAATTGCAAAACAAGCGCGACAATGAGGATGCCGCTCATGATCAAGGATGTGACGGTGAGGCCGAGGCCGAGATTGACGGCGAGATAGTCGGCCGCCGTTTCGCCCATGGTCACCGCCATGATCTTGATCAGCCAGAAATCGAGTGTGACGTCCGGGACCCTGTTCAAGTCGGCCCGGCGTTCGTAGGTTATCGTGGTCATGGCGGCTTCCACTTTCCGGTTGGCGCTTACTTGCCGAGGATTTTCATGGCCTGGGCGAAGAAGTCGTCGGCGCGCTTGTCGTCGTCGGCGTTGCAGCGCTCGATGCCCTTCGTCTCCAGTTCGGAAACCTTGTTCTTGTCAGCGTCGCTGGGCTTCGCCGTAGCTTCGGCGGCGCGAAGATCCTTCAGCGCGGTCTCGCAAGGCGTCGGAGCGGCAACGGCCGAAGCCAAGGGAGCGGCGATCGCGGTAGCGGCAATGGCGAAAGCAAGGGCAAATTTGTTCATGATCTATCCTGACGTTGTGGGCCGGCATTCGGCGCTGTTCGGGTCGCCTCAAAATTCCGTGAGGCGCTCGTGAAGCTAGGCAGGCGAACTCACCGCAGCCTGTCCGCGTGCTTACAAATTCGTAAGGTCGGCCGAAAAATTTCGCGGGGCCTCGTCATCGCGCGGTGGAAGGGCTAAAGGAGCCTTGGCGTCCCTTGTCGGCGCCGGAGCGGTGACAAAAGAAGAATGGCTTACGCATCCCTCAAATCGGCGCCCAAAGCGTTTGACCAGCACAAGCGCCTGATCGTCGTGCAGGTGGCCGCCGTGCTTGCCATCATCCTGCTCCTGTTCAGCAAGCCGGCGCTGGCCGAAGGGTCGAACGGGCACGAAGCCCTCGAGACGATCGGGTTCGTGATGGTGCTGACCTGCTTCCTCGGCCGGCTGTGGAGCATCCTCTTCGTCGGCGGCAGGAAGAATGACCAGCTGGTCGTGTCCGGCCCGTTCTCGATGACCCAGAACCCGCTCTATTTCTTCTCGACCGTCGGCGCGGCCGGCATCGGGCTGATGTTCGGCTCGGGGCTGGCGGCCGCGATGCTCGGCCTGGCAAGTTTCCTCGTCTTCCGCTTCACGGCGCGCAAGGAGGCCGAGTATCTCGCAGGCAAGTTCGGCGCCGCCCATGCGGCTTACGCCGAACGCACGCCGCGCTTCTGGCCGAACCCGCTGCTTTACCGCGACGAGGACCAGTGGATGTTTTCGACGGGCGCGCTGCGCAGGACCTTCCGCGACGGGCTCTATTTCCTGGCGCTGTTCCCGCTCATCGAGGTGGTCGAGTATTTCCGCCTCGGCGGCCACCTGCCGACGCTCTTCACGGTTTACTAGTTGCCCGGCACCGACGGCTATGTTGCCTGGCAGGCGGCATAGGTTGGGGGATTGGCCGAAACGCCCATCTCGGTCGTCATTCCATGGCGGAGCAAGGAGCGAAGCGACGCGCGCAGACCATAGAATCCATTCCGTGACGTCGAGGCGTTGCTACGGTGCAGAATTCTGCTCCGCTGCATTTCTTGGCCAAGGTCATGGAATGGGATCCTCGGGTCTCCGCGTCCGCTTCGCTCCCGCTCCGCCCGTGGATGACGGGGTTGGGAGGCTCCAGCCAATCCCCAGCGTTTGCGCTGATTCCCAATAAGTGAACGCTGATCAGCGGGCCTTGTCGCGCGCGGCGCGGCGCGCGCTCTCCAGAAGAATCGCCAGGCAGCCGACCAGAAGCAGGAAGCCGCCGATGAGCGGCGGCATTGCGATCAGCTTCACCGCCGCGGTGACCAGCGCGATCAGGATCAGCGCCAGCAGCGCCAGGCTGCCGTCGTCGACGAACATGCCGACGAGTTCCTTGAGGACGATGCGGATCATATTCATCGGGCGGCTCCTTCGGCGGCTGCCGGATATGCGCCGCGCAGCCAGCGCACGATGGCGAAGGACGCCGCGGCGATGATGGCGAAGATGGCGAGCAAGGCCAGGTCGGCGCCCGGCCATTCCGCGCCGAGGCCTTCGCCGGTCCAGAACACGCCGAAGCTGGTCAGCATCAGCCCGACGACGAATTTGAGCGCATTCTCCGGCACGCGCGCCAAAGGCCGGTGCACGGCAAGGCCGATCAGCATCACCAGCACGAAGGCGGCCAGCGCACCGAGGCTGGCATAGAGCGTCTGCCCATGCGCGGCGCCGACGGCAATGACGATGAACACCACTTCGACGCCCTCGAGCAGCACCGCCTTGAACGACGCGACGGCTGCCAGATAATCGGCGCGGCGGTCGGCGGCTTGCCGCTGCAGCGCAGCCGTCTCCTTGGAAAAGGCCTGCTCCTCGTCATGCAGCGCAATCACGCCGACGCTGCGCAGGATCGCCTTCCTCAGCCAGCGCATGCCGAACAGGATCAAGAGCACGCCGACCGCGAATTGCAGGACCGTGATGGGGACCAGCGCCAGCAGCGGTCCGAAAATGAGCACCAGCGCCGCAAGCAAAGCGAGCGCCAGGGCGGCGCCGGTCAGCGCCGGGCGCCAGCTGCGCGTCACGCCGACGGCAAGCACGATGGTGAAGGCTTCGACCACCTCGACGAAGGACGCCAGGAAGGAAGCGGTCACGGTTGAAAGAATGGGTGTCAGGTCATGCATGCGGTTTCATCCAATGCTCGGGAATCATCGGGCGGCGGGAACGATACAGCGCTGCGGCGGCGGCGAGAATGCCGGGGACGAGCCTATCTGACTTCCGCGTAGGGCGACGGCGGGAATGGGGCATTTCGAAGAACTCATTGACGGTCTGTATCCGTTCGGTGTCCGTTGTATCGCGGCACGGCCCTGGCTATCTGCTGGAGCAACAAGGAGTTCGGGCGGCCGATGGCCGCTCCAGCAGGAATGGAGCCATGAAGAAGATCGGATTTCTGTCGTTCGGGCATTGGTCGCCCTCGCCGCAATCGGGCACGCGTTCGGGCGCCGACGCGCTGCTGCAGTCGATCGACCTCGCGGTCGCGGCCGAGGAGCTCGGCGCCGACGGCGCCTATTACCGCGTCCACCATTTTGCCCGGCAGCTCGCCTCGCCGTTCCCGCTGCTGGCCGCCGCCGGCGCCAAGACCAAGCGCATCGAGCTCGGCACCGCCGTCATCGACATGCGTTACGAAAACCCGCTCTACATGGCCGAGGATGCGGGCGCGGCCGACCTGATCGCCGGCGGGCGTTTGCAGCTCGGCATCAGCCGCGGCTCGCCCGAGCAGGTCATCGATGGCTGGCGCTATTTCGGCTATGTGCCGGAAGAGGGCAAGAGCGACGCCGACATGGCGCGCCGGCATTCGGAGATTTTTCTTGACCTGTTGCGTGGCGAAGGTTTTGCCCAGCCCAATCCGCGGCCGATGTTCCCCAACCCGCCTGGACTGCTCAGGCTCGAACCCTTCTCGGCGGGCCTGCGTGACCGCATCTGGTGGGGCGCGGCCACCGACGCCACCGCGGTATGGGCAGCCAAGCTCGGCATGAACCTGCAGAGCTCGACACTGAAATTCGACGAGAGCGGCGAGCCGCTGCATGTCCAGCAAGCCAAGCAGATCAGGGCCTATCGCGCCGCCTGGAAGGAAGCCGGCCATACGCGGGAGCCGCGCGTCTCGGTCAGCCGCAGCATCTTTGCCCTCGTCAACGACATGGACCGCGCCTATTTCGGCGGCAGCGAGGGCGAGGACCATTTCGGCTATATCGAGCCGGAGAAGCGCGCCGTGTTCGGCCGCACCTATGCCGCCGAGCCGGATTTGCTGATCGAGCAGCTCAAGGAGGACGAGGCGATCGCCGAGGCCGACACGCTGCTGCTCACCGTGCCCAACCAGCTCGGCGTCGACTACAACGCCCATGTCATCGAGTCGATCCTGAAGCATGTCGCGCCGGCCATGGGCTGGCGGTGAGGGCGCGCATCGGGGAAGGCGCCACGCGCCTTCCCTACGAACTGACCTTCAACCCGACCACCCCGAGAATCGTCACCACCGCAAAAGTGAGCCGCACGGCGTCGGTGCTTTCGCCGAAGAGCAGGATGCCGGCCGCCAGGGAGCCGACGGCGCCGATGCCGGTCCACACCGCATAGGCGGTGCCGAGCGGCAGCACGGTCAGGGCTTTCGTCAAAAGCGCGATGAAGATGACCAGAAGCACGAGCGAGACAGCAGCCCAGAGAGGCTCGGTCAAACCGGCCGATTTCTTGGTCGCCAGCGCCCAGGCGACGTCGGTGATGCCCGAGACGACGAGCAGCAGCCAGGCCAGCGACGGGCTCATGCAAGCCTCCCGGCGAAATCGACGGCAAGGCCCTGCAACTCGGCTTCGGTTCGCCTGACGCCGGCCTCCATGGCTTGCGGCTGGCCGATGGTTGGCGAAACGTGGACGATTGCCGCGTCCTTCAGGCCGATGAAGGCAAGCGCGGTGCTGAGATAAGGTGTCGCCAGATCCGGCCGGCCATAGCTCGGGCCTTCGGTGAAATCGCCGGAGGTGGCCATCAGCACGGCGGTCGGCCGCGCGCGCAGCAGCGGCGAATAGCCGGTCGCGGGATTGAAGGAGAAGCTCAGGTCGGGTTGCGTCACCAGGTCGAACAAATGCTTCAGCCGGTAGGGAACGCCGAGATTCCACATCGGCGTCGAGATCAGGATCGCGTCGGCGGCGTCGAGCCGCGCCACGTAATGGCCGATCAGTTTCCAGGCCCGGGTCTGCGCATCGGTCAGTGGCGTGCCCGAAAGTTTTGCGTATTTGGCCTCGATCGCCGCGCCGTCGAAGGTCGGCAGGATCGCCGTCCAGATGTTGAAGTGGTCGATTTCGAGCTTCGGCAGGTGCTCCTTCAGCTGCGTAAGGAAATTCCCGGCGGCCTTGCTCGACCAGGAGCGGTCGGCGCGGGGCGAGGCTTCGATGTGCAGGATGCGGCTCATGTCTGTCTCCAGTCAGGCTGGTTCGTTTCCGGAGCGCGATATATGTTCGCGGTGATGCGAGCGCATCGAGCAATTCTGCTATTCTCATTCGCATGGATGCGAAGATGATCGATTATGACGACGTGCGGCTGGTGGCGGCGATCGCAGGGGCTGGTGGGGTGCGCGGCGCGCAGGCAAGGCTCGGCACGCACATCGCGACGATCTACCGGCAGCTCCGGGAGCTGGAGAAGCGCAGCGGCGGCGCGCTGTTCGAGCGCCTCGGCGATCTTCTCGTGCCGACCGGCAGGGCCGAGCCTTTCCTCGACGCGGCGGAGGAATTGCGCGACCGCCTCGCCGAAGTGGAGCGGCGCGTGGCGGCGCAGGACGATCGCCTGGTCGGGCCGCTTCATGTGACGACCGCCGACACGCTGCTCGATATCGCCTGCGCCTGCCTGAAAGCATTCGGCGATGCTCATCCCGGCATCGCTTTGTCGCTGGAGGTGAACAACAGTTTTGCCGATCTCGGCCGGCGCGAGGCCGACGTCGCCCTCCGCCCGACGCTGACGCCGCCCGAAACGCTGGTCGGCCGGCGCGTGGCGCGTTTTTCCTACGCCGTCTTTGCCAGCGATCCGTCGCCCCTGGAGGGGTGGGTCGGCTTGGGCACCGCATTGGCCGCCCTGCCGGCGGCGCAGTGGCTGAAGGCGAATGTCGCGGAGGATCAGATCAAACTGAAGGTCAACAGCCTCACCGCGGCGGCCGCGGCCGCCGAGACCGGCTGGGGCAAGGCGCTGCTGCCCGACTATCTCGGCGCGGCGCGACGGTTGTCGCGCGTGAGCGAAACCATCGAGGAACTGGCCTCGGAGCTATGGGTGCTTTACCATCCGGACCTGAAGGGCAATCCGCGCGTGCGCGCGTTCAGCGACTTTTCGGCGAAGTGGCTGCGGGCGCGGCTCAGTCCCGCTGGACAGCTTGCGGGATAGCCGAGTGGCGCCACGCCACGACCGACGACGCGCCCTCGCGGCTTACCGTCGATATTGACATCTGGTAAAATGACAATCTAGTCTGTCGCGTAATCGGTTACGTAACCGATTACGGCTCATTAAAAGTGGAGGAAAGCATGAGCAAGGTTTCAACTACCCTTGGGCTCGATCTGGGCTCGTTCTCGCGTCGTCAGTTCCTCAAGACCAGCGCGCTGGCCGCCGGCGCGCTGGCTTTGCCGCTCGGCCCGGTTCTGGCCGCCGACAAGCCGAAGGTCGGCCTGGTCATGAAGTCGCTTGCCAACGAGTTCTTCAAGCAGATGCAGGCCGGCGCGGAGGCCTATGCGGCCAAGAACAAGGACAAGTTCGATTTCGCCGCCGTCGGCATGAAGGACGAGCGCGACTTCGCCGCCCAGGTCGACGCCATCGAGAACTTCATCACCCAGAAATACAACATCATCGTCGTGGCTCCCGCCGATTCGAAGGCCATGGTGACGCCGATCGCCAAGGCGCTGAAGGCCGGCATCAAGGTCATCAACATCGACGTCGCGCTGGACGAGAAAGCCAAGAAGAAGGCCGGTGTCGATCTCGCCTTCTTCGGCCCGGACAACCGCGCCGGGGCCAAGCTTGCCGGCGACGCGCTCGGCAAGGCTCTGGGCAAGGGCGGCAAGGTCGTCATCCTGGAAGGCAATCCGGAGGCCGACAACGCCAAGCAGCGCAAGCTCGGCTTTGACGATTCGGTGAAGGAATACAAGCTGAAGCTGCTCGACTCCAAGACGGCGCATTGGGAGACCGAGGAAGCCAACACGCTGATGACCAACTTCCTCACCCAGCATCCGGATATCCAGGGCGTGATGGCGGCCAACGATTCGATGGCGCTCGGCGTCGTCAAGGCGATCGACGCGGCCGGCAAGTCGGGCAAGATCAAGGTGGTCGGCTTCGACAACATCCCGGCCGTCGGCCCGCTGATGAAGGAGGGCAAGATGCTCGCCACCGTCGAGCAGTATGGCGCGCAAATGGCGGCCATGGGCATCGACTACGGCCTGCGCGAACTCGCCGGAGAAAAATTCTCGGGCTGGGTCAAGACCGACGTCAAGCTGATCACCGCTTGAGGCGAGCAAGGGCGCCGGGACTCCCTCCGGCGCCATCCATTCGCTTGTCTCACCGTCGTCGCCGGTAAACTGCCGGCGGCGACGGCGGCGCGCTCATATCTGTTCGCGACGGAAGAGCGCCATTCAAGGTTGCTGCATGGATGATGTGATTCTTTCCCTTGAAGGGGTCGGCAAGACCTTTCCCGGCGTCGTCGCGCTGAGCGATGTCTCGCTGTCGATCGCGCATGGCGAAACCCATATCGTCCTGGGAGAGAACGGCGCCGGCAAGTCGACGCTGATCAAGCTGCTCGCCGGCATCTACCAGCCGGACTCAGGGTTGATCGCGTTCAACGGCCAGCCTTACCAGCCGAAGACCCCGCATGACGCGCAGCAGAGCGGCATCCGCATCGTGCATCAGGAACTCAACCTGTTGCCCTATCTCAGCATCGCCGAAAACCTGATGCTGGAAAACCTGCCGCGCCGCGCCTTCGGCATCGTCGACCGCAAGGCGCTGAACAGCCGCGCCGTGGCGCTGCTCAAGGAAGTCGGCCTCGATGTCGATCCGCGGACGCGGGTCGAGGCGCTCGGCGTGGCGCAGATGCAGCTGGTCGAGATCGCCAAGGCGCTGAGCTACGACTCGAAGCTTCTGGTGCTGGACGAGCCGACGGCGACGCTGACGCCGCCCGAGATCGAACGGCTGTTTTCCATCATCAAACGACTCAAGGCCCGGGGTGTCACCATCATCTACATCTCGCATCGCCTGCACGAGGTGTTCGAGATCGGCGACCGGGTGACCGTGCTGCGCAACGGCAGGCTGGTCGCAACCCGCGATCTCAAGGGCCTCGCCGTGCCCGACCTGGTGCGGATGATGATCGGCCGCGACATCGCTGACGAATACAGCTTCGACGATACGATCGTGCCGGGCAAGGTCGCGCTCAGCGTCGCCGGTCTGAAGCGCGATGCCGCGACGCCCGCCATTTCCTTCGACGTCCGCCACGGCGAGATCCTCGGCGTCGCCGGCCTGGTCGGCAGCGGCCGAACGGAGGCTATGCGCGCCCTCTTTGGCGCCGACGCAAAACTCGACGGCGTGATCGAGATCGACGGCAAGCCGGTGGCGATCACTGCCCCGAAGGACGCGGTGCGGCATGGCTTGAGCCTGCTCACCGAGGACCGCAAGGGCCAGGGTCTGCTGCTCGACCTGGCCGTCGACAAGAACATCACCATCACCGATCTCGGCAAAGTCTCGCGCAACGGGCTCATCAACCGCCGTGCCGAGGCCGCGGCAGCAAATGATCTCGTCGGCCAGTTGCGGGTCAAGGCAAGCTCGATCGAGCAGGCGGTGCGCAACCTTTCCGGCGGCAACCAGCAGAAGGTGGTGCTGGCCAAGTGGCTGTTCCGCGGCACCTCGACGCTGATCCTCGACGAGCCGACGCGTGGCGTCGACATCGGCGCGCGGCGCGAGATCTACCAGCTGCTTTGGATGTTGGCGGCGCAGCAGAAGGGCATCATCATGGTGTCGTCCGACCTGCCCGAGCTGATGGGCATGTGCCACCGCATCATCGTCTTTTCCAAAAACAGGATCGTCGGCGAGGTGCCGCGCGCCGAATTCGACCAGGAGCGCATCCTGTCGCTTGCCTATCAGGAGTATGTGCGACCATGACCGAGACGTCCGAACCGCTGGTGTCGGCGCCTGTTTCCCCCGGCCGGGCGAAATTCCTGCGCTTCCTGATCCGCGACGCCGGCGTGCTGCTGGCGCTGGTGCTGATCACATTGTTCTTCTCGGTTACGGCGCCCTATTTCGCCACCCCCGACAATGCGCTGAAGATCTTCGTGCAGATCGCCATCAACACGGTGCTGGCGGCGGGCATGACCTTCGTCATCCTGACCGGCGGCATCGACCTTTCGGTCGGCTCGGTGCTGGCGCTCTGCACCGTGGTCGGCGCCACCGTGATGATCGACGAAGACCTGTCGCCGGCTGTCGCGATCACGCTGGCGCTTCTGGCCTGCATGGCGACGGGCGCTATCTGCGGCTTCCTCAATGGCTGGATCTCGACGCGCTGGAAGATACCCTCCTTCATCGTCACGCTCGGCATGCTCAACATGGCGGCGGGCGCGGCCCGCGTCGTCAGCGACAATTCGACCATCACCGGCCTGCCGCAGAGTTTTGTCGATTTCGGCAATCTGATCATCGGCGGCTTCCTGCCGTCGATCTTCCTGGTCGCGGTTCTGGTGATCGCGGCCGGCTGGTTCGTGCTACGCTTCACCGTCTTCGGCCGCATGATCTTCGCCGTCGGCACCAATGACGAGGCGGTGCGGCTGTCGGGCCACAATCCGGATTTCTACAAGGTCGCCGCCTTCACCATCAGCGGGCTCACCGCCGGCATCGCGGCCATGGTCTATCTCTTGCGCCTCAACATCGGCAGCCCGATCGCCGGCGTCGGCTACGAGCTCAACGCCATTGCCGCCGTCATCATCGGTGGCACCAGCCTCAGCGGCGGCAAGGGCTCGATCATCGGCACGCTGGTCGGCGCCTGCATCCTGCAGGTCTTGAGCACCGGATTGCAGTTGCTCGGCGTCGGCGACAACTTCAAACCCATCGTAATCGGCCTTGTCATCGTGCTCGCGGTCATCCTAGACGCGTATCGGGAGAGGCTGTTGCGGAAGATTCGTTAGAGCAATTCCAGAAAAGTGGGTAGCGGTTTTCCGTCCGGAGTTGCGTAGAGAAAACACAGGACAAGGGCCATGACGACGATTGCCGATGTCGCACGCCACGCCGGGGTATCCGTCGCAACCGTCTCGCATGTCATGAACCATACGCGCCATGTCGAGCCGGAAACGGCCGAGCGGGTGCGGGCCGCGATCACCGCGCTGCGCTACAGCCCGAATTCGGTGGCGCGGAGTCTGCGGCGCGGCGAGACCAAGACGATCGGCCTGCTTTTGCCCGACAATTCCAACCCGTTCTTCGCCAGCGTCGCGCGGCAGATCGAGGATGCCGGTTTCGTTTCCGGCTACACAGTGATCCTGTGCAACTCCGACGGCAATGCCGAGAAGGAGGAGCGCTACCTCTCTGTGCTGATGGCCAAGCAGATCGACGGGCTGATCTTCGCCGGCTCGTCCGACCATGCGCGGGTCTTTGCCCGCCTCCTGCCCAGCGTCCCGGCAGTGTTGCTCGACCGTGAGATCCAGTCGGTCAATGTCGATTCGGTGCTGGTCGACCACGACCATGGCGGCTATCTCGCCGGCAAATATCTGGTCGGCCTCGGGCACCGGACGATCGGCGTCATCGGCGGCCCGCGCGATTCCAGCTCCAGCCCGGCCCGGCTGCGCGGCTTCGTGCGCGCGCTTGGCGAGGCAGGCATCGAGCTGCCGCCGTCCTCGATCGTCGATTCCGACTATCATTTCGCCGGCGGCCGGCTGGCGATGGAGCAATTGATGGCGCAGGCGCCCGACATCACGGCCGTGTTCGCCTGCAACGACCTGATGGCCATGGGCGCCATTACCGCGCTGCGCTCGCACGGGTCACGGGTGCCCGACGACATATCGATGGTCGGCTTCGACGACATCCCCTATGCCGTCACCACCTGGCCGCCGCTGACGACGATCGCGCAGCCGGTCGAAAAGATCGGCACAAGGGCGGTGAGCCTGCTGCTCGAGCGCCTCGGCGAGCCGGAAGCGCCCTCGCGCCGCGAGGTGCTGGCGCCGGTGCTGATCGAGCGGGAAAGCTGCGCGGCGCGGCGGTAGTGTTGTTAATCGTCGACGCTGGCGCTGCCCCCGCTCCGTCTCGGCGCTGCGCGCCGAGCCACCTCTCCCCCACTTTGTGGGGGCGAGGAAATGCCGGATCGCAGAGGCCGCGACCTTCGCAAGCTTGGTTCCTCGCCCCCGCCAAAGGCGGGGGAGAGGTGGCTCGGCGAAGCCGAGACGGAGAGGGGGAGCGCCCTATGCGATTGGCTTATGCCGCCGGCTGCATCGCGGCCCTCAGCAGCATGCCGAACAGGTCGCGCGGCTCGTCGGGATCGGCGAGCAGGTCGAGCTCCTCATAGAGGCCGGTGGCCTGCAGCTGGTCGCGGACATAGCGCAGGGCCGAAAAATCCTCAGTGGCGAAGCCGACGCTATCGAACAGCGTGATCTGCTTGGCCGTCGTGCGCCCTTGCGCCTGGCCGGTCATCACCTGCCACAGCTCGGTCACGGGATGGTCGGCGTCGAGCTGCTGGATCTCGCCCTCGATGCGCGTCTGCGGCGGGAATTCGACGAAGATGTCGGAGCGCATCAGGATGTCGCGGTGCAGCTCGGTCTTGCCGGGGCAGTCGCCGCCGACGGCGTTGATGTGAACGCCCGAACCGACCATGTTGTCGGTGAGAATGGTGGCATACTGCTTGTCGGCGGTCACCGTGGTGATGATGTCGACGCCTTCAACCGCATCCTGCCCGGTGGCGCAGATGGTGATGTCGAAACCCTTGCCGGCGAGGTTGCGGGCGCATTTTTCCGAGGCTGAACGGTCGATGTCGTAGAGCCGCAGCCGGTCGATGCCGAGCAGCGCCTTGAAGGCGATGGCCTGGAACTCCGACTGGGCGCCGTTGCCGATGATGGCCATGGCGCGCGCGCCCTTGGGCGCCAGGTATTTCGCTGCGACCGCGGAGGTGGCGGCGGTGCGCAGCGCCGTCAGGATGGTCATCTCGGTCAGCAGCATCGGGTAGCCGGAGCCGACATCGGCGAGCACGCCGAAGGCGGTCACGGTCTGGCGGCCCTCGCGCATGTTCTTCGGATGGCCGTTGACATATTTGAAGCCGTACATCTTGCCGTCGCTGGTCGGCATCAATTCGATCACGCCGTCATGGCTGTGCGAGGCGATGCGCGGCGTCTTGTCGAACAATTCCCAGCGGCGGAAATCCTCCTCGATATAGGCGGCGAGCTCGGTGAGGAAGCGCTCGACGCCGACGGTGAGCACGAGCTTCATCATGCGGTCGACGCTGACGAAGGGAACGATGGCAAGGCGCGAAGGCTGGGTCATGCTCAGAGGCTCCCGGAATGGCTGCGGGTCGGGCGGTCCATGATGCGGCGGCCCATCAGGCTGGCGGTGAGGTCGACCATCAGGGTCGCGGTGCGGCCGCGCTCGTCGAGGAACGGGTTCAGCTCCACCAGGTCGAGGCTGGAGACCAGGCCTGAGTCGGATAGCATCTCCATCACCAGATGCGCCTCACGGAAGGTGGCGCCGCCGGGCACGGTGGTGCCGACGGCCGGCGCGATCGACGGGTCGAGGAAGTCGACATCGAGGCTGACATGCAGCAGCCCGTTCTCCTTCTCGACGCGGGCCAGGAAGGCGCGCAGCAGCGGCGCAATGCCGTGTTCGTCGATGGAGCGCATGTCGTGCACGGTGACGCCGGCTTGCGTCAGCGCGCGGCGCTCGGCCGGGTCGACGCTGCGCAGGCCCATGGCACAGATGCGGGCCGGGTCGACGGCCTGCGGCAGATCGGGGAAATAGCCCTGAAAACCCGCCTGGCCGCTGGCATAGGCAAGCGGCACGCCGTGCAGATTGCCGCTGGTGGTGGTGTCGAGCGTGTGGAAATCGGGATGCGCGTCGAGCCACAGCACGAAAAGCGGCCGGTCGCGCTCGGAGGCGCGGCGCGCCACGCCGGACACAGTGCCGGCGGAGATCGAATGATCGCCGCCAAGGAAGATCGGCATGGCGTCCTTCGAAGCCGCATAGGCGGTCTCGGCGATCGCCGCGGTCCAGGCGGAAATCTCGGGCAGCGCTTTCAGCGCGAGGTTGCCATGGACGACGGCGCGGGCCTGAGCCTTCTCGACCGCGCCCCAGTCCTCGACCTCATGGCCGAGCTCGGCCAGCACCGAGACCAGCCCTGCCGTGCGCAGCGCGCTCGGCCCCATTTCGCATCCCATCCTGCCCGCGCCGTCCTGCACCGGCGCGCCGACGATTCTGCAGCGCATGATTCTTTCCCTCGTGATTATCGCGGGATTGGATCATCGCGGGCTGGCGGTTTGAACAGCGAAAATTGGCATTTCGAGAAGACTGATCTATCATATTGGATAGATGACTTGATCGAAATGGAAAGAGATGGATGCTCTCGACGAGAAGCTGGTGACGCTGCTGAGGCACGATGCGCGGCGCAGCGTCTCCGACCTTGCCATCGATCTCGGCGTGTCGCGCGCCACGGTCAGGTCGCGCATGGAGCGGCTGGAAAAATCGGGCGGGATCATCGGCTACACGGTGGTGCTGCGCGCCGACGCGGTCGACCAGAAGATACGCGGCGTGATGACGATCGAGATCGAAGGCCATGCCGCCGACCGCGTGGTCAAGGCGCTCGGCGGCCTCGCCGAGGTCTCGACCATCCACACCACCAACGGCCGCTGGGACCTGGTGGTCGAGCTCGGCACCGCCACGCTCACCGATTTCGACGCCGTGCTGCGGCGGATAAGGCTGATCCCCGGCATAACGGGCAGCGAGACCAGCCTGTTGTTGGCGACGCCGCGGACGACAAGGGCGCGGCTGGGATAACCGATTATGCCCCGCGTTTGGGGAAGATGGATTTGAAGATGTCTTTGAGGTTAGGCAGCTTGCCGGCAGGCGGCTGCACGCCGCTTTCCGGCGGAATGTCGCTTTCCGGCTGTGTCTCGCTTTCCGGCAGTTTCTGGCTTTCCGGCTGAATGTCGACAGCCGCCGGCGGGGCGAGCTTGCTTTCCAGGAAAGCGATATGCTCACGCAGCGCCTGCATGCCTTCTCTCTCGCCCCACAGCGTGTCGACCTCGCTGGCCATGCGTTCGAGATAGGGAGCGAATGAAGCCGACGCCGTTCCCGACACGCCGGATTCCAGCGCTGTCCGGTAGAGGCCTTCCAGCTGATCGCCCGCGGCCTTGAGCGTGCGTTCGCGCCGCACTTTTGCCGTTACCTCGGCCGCGTCGTCGGCGGAATAGAGAGCCACTTCCCGCCGCAGCCATGCCTCGTTGATCGGCGTCGCCCCGCTATAGTAGCGAGGCGCGAAATTCGCGAACGACCAGGTATCGAAATTCTCCGTTGTCACCAAGGCGCCGGCCTGGGTCGGCGCCAGCGTCATCACCGCGCAGCCGGTCGCCATGGCCTCCAGCGCGGATTTGCCACTCGCGAAAACCAGATCATAGTGCTGCAGCAGCATCTCCGGCCGGGACTGGGCGTTGCCGTAGGCCGCGCCGATCTTGTCCAGCTCGAGGCCGAGCGCGGCGCAGCCGGATTCCAACTGCGAGAGATCATTTGCGGCCAGGCCACTGCTCTGAAAGAGCAGCGCCCGGCGCAACTGCGCGGGCGGCACGCGGACCTCCGAGAAGCGCGTCGTGTTGACGAAGTTCGGCACGCAGGCGACGCGCCCGGGATCGAGACCGAACTCCGCGATGACGCGCCGCACCATCCAGTCGCACATCATCACGTACCAGCGGATGCGCTCGTGCATGGGCGGCTGCTCCACCCATGGTATGGCGCCGTGACAATAGTAGATGGCAGGCGTTCGCTCGAAGCGCGCCATGGCCGCCATGGCCGGAAGATGATGATGGGCGTGGATCAGATCCGGGGTCCACGGCACTTCGTCCAGGCGGGACACGGTACGCACGCCGCTCGGCCAGAGCAGCTTGGCGACGCGGCCGAGGCGGGGGCTGAAAACGGTGATTTCGTGGCCGCGCTCGGCCATTTCCCTGGCGACCTCGACGGTGACCATCTCCGATCCGTGGAAGCCGACCAGCTCGCGCTGGGTCATCAGGAGGCGCATGGCGCTTCCATCGGCTGGGGCGGAGGCGTGGCCACGATAAGGCCGGACGTGGCGGCGTCGCTGAGATAGCCGATGCCGAAAGGCAGAGCCTGAAGGTCATCTCTTTCGGCATAGGCCGCGGCCAGATCCGACTGATGATATTTGGCGAAAACCGGAATATCGGCGACGAAGCGTCCATGCAGCTCGATGTGCCATCCCCAGGCGCGCAACAGGCTGTAGGGGATGCCGCTCGGATCCTGCACCAGAAGATCGGTCCGCTCGCGCAAGAGACCGCGAAGCCGCTCGAAAGGCGCTTCGTGCAGGAGATAGCTGGCACTCTTCACGAATGTCGCCAAACGGTGCGTGGCCCCGAGGTGTCGGCTGAGCGGGCTCTCCTGCGCCCAGTGATCATCGCGAAGATCCTGCTGGAAATAGCTGAGGCGCATCGGCGCCGCCTGGTCGCCGAATAGGATGCTGACCCCTGTACCGGAGCCATCGACTGGATCGATCCGATGCAGCGGCAGCCCGGCATGGGCGATCTGCGCAATCAGCAGCGGCAGCACGCCCCCCATGCCGCTGCTCGTCAATTGCGATCGCAGATCCCTGGTGACGAAAAAGGAACGGTCGAGATAGTGCCGCAGAATCTCCGCTATGCCGGTCAACGCGAAGCCGTCCAATCCCTCCGCCGGCGGCCAGGCGCCGCAAGGTTCGGCGCCGACCAGTATGTATTCGCGAGCGTGCGGGAAAAGGTGGAGGGGGAACAGCAGGTCCGGGCCGCCGAAAGGATAGAAAACGGTTTTGGCGGTGGCCCGGCGCGCCACAAGATTGCTATCTGCCCAGAGCGCCGCCGGCTCGCCGTAGCGGCTCTCGAAACGGGCGAACAAGGCACGGATTTCCCCTGCAGGCCCGGATCCGGAGGAGGGCCGGACAAGATTCCGCAAAGGCAAGAGCGCCTCGGCCAGACCGCTGCGCGGCTCCAAATCGGTTTGCGAGCGATCAGCCTGGTACATACGGCACCTGCGCAGCGGACGCCGCCATGGTTCCCGGACCGACAACCGCGATGCACCGAGCAGCCGTTGATAATGGAGGGAAGGTGGTCATGGATCTGGGATCTGTTCAGGCGCCAAGGGTGCCTGTGTTAAGCGACAAGCGCCTTTCGGAGCCTGCCTCGCCGTTGTTAGCGTACCTCCCATACCGGTGCAATCGTGAAGTGAACCGTCACAACTCCGCCGAGCAGCCGGTCGCGTGCGTGGCGGTCCGGCGGCACGGGATAAACGAGTACCGCGAATGACGGGGGGCGCCGGCGCGACGCTGAGGACTACGCTTACACCTGTGGCAGTCTGCAGAAAGGCATGAAACCCCGGTTCACCTCGGAGGTTGGTTGACATCGGGTGGTAGTTCTATCGACGGCTCCGGCGCCCAAGCTTCCGCCTCCGCCTTTGCATAAGCGTCGTCACCAGGATCAAGCTCGATAGAATCCGCACTTGCTTGAGCTTCATCGCCCTTTGCCAGGTTGCCCAGCGCCCTCCATCGCTTTGCCTCAACCAAGAGCCGGAATTTGCGCTCCCTTGGCTCTGCCTTGATTTCCGACAGGACGTGATTGGCTTCGGGTGAACCAAGGTCCGCGGCACGCTCGGCCAGCCACGCGAGCGCATCATCGTCACGAACACCGTCGCCCAAGGAGCGGAACCCGTTATAGGCATCGACGAAGTTGTTCAAATAAACACGCTGGATATACGCCTTGTATAGTTGTTGCTGTCGGTCGGACTGCCCGGCATCTTCAATTTCACGGCCGAGATTGTTGAAAGCCACGACATAATGCCCGGCGGCCGACTTGGTCAAAAGTTCGCGCCGCTTCGCACTACTTTGTACTTTGTTGTCGAGGACACGACCAAGAAGGAAATTGAAAACGGCATCGTCCGGATGGTCATTGAGCGACTGCCGGCATGCGGTGGTCGCCTTCGCGTAGTCGATCTCCGCGAAAACGATACCAGGGCTCCTTCTCTCAGGATCCAAGGGAGACGACGCCAGACGCTCGCAGTCACTCAATGCCGAGGCTGTTGCGGGCAACCGCTGATTACGCATGCGGCCTGCGACATACGCGACCGCGTATGCAGGCGTCATCATGTAGTCGTTGTCCATGGCATTGTCCGTGCCGACCGATACGCCACCCCTGACACGCAGGCGGTCCCAGGCCGCCCCGTAGCTCAGCGCAACCATCCGGCGAGCATAGATGTCCGCCACTTGTTGATCGAACGGCTTTTCGTTCGCAGTCCCGATTCCACCGAACACGCTCAGATGGTTCAGGAGCGAGGCGTGGAGGCCCACCGTGTCATCATTCCAGAGTGGCACCCAGTCCCCTTTTTCCACATCGGCGTCGAGCTCCTCAGCCGCGCGCCTGATAGCTGAGAAGTCTGTTGGCATTTTGTCCGCAGCGTTCAAATCCAGAGCGCCCGACGCCAAAGTCCTGTTTGCCGCTTCGACCAACAGCATGAGGTCATCGTTCGACAGAGATGGGCCTTTTTTCTCCCGCTCCATAAGTTCCGAGAAGGAGACATTGAGAAGTTTCTTATATTCTGTATCAAGTGTTGCTGCCTCAGGGCTATCTTTACCAAGCCTGTCCTTACGTGACCGCGCGTGAACGGCCATCCAAAACTTCGTTGCACTTCGAGCAGTTAGAACATCAGGTCTATCGGGAAGCTTTTCCGCAAGCGCCAAACGTTGACGCAATGTTTCTTCGACTACCTGAGAGCCAGCGCCGGTATCTTGCCGCACCGTGCTGAAATTGAACGCTCTTGGCCCGAAGACAAAGCCGTCGGCTACCGCCCTCAAACTGTCCCGTCGGGCGGACGAGACATCGCTCAATGCCTGTCGGTAGATCGCGATATCGATATTGCTGTCGTCGCCCTCCGATGCCGAGAGGTCGATCGGGCTGCCGGAGTTCTCCACGAGACTCACAATGGCCAAACGCAACCTGAGCCGCGTCGGTTCGTCTTCCGAGGAAACAGATGCGATGGTGTCGATCAACTGCAGCAACTCGGTGCGGCCGGATGGCATTCCAGGCGTTACCGGGACTGTAAGCAGAATGCGCAATATCTCGGCTTGGGCGTCGGCTCTGATCTTGGGGTCGGTACTTTTGGCTCTTAGCGACAATAGATGGAGCTTAAGCAGATCGATTTCCGGACCGCCGCCTATGAGCTTAGCCAAAGACCCCAGCGACGAAACATCCTGCGCCAATCGGTCCGAAAGAGAGGTTTGGGTGCCCGCTCCGGCAGGATCGAGAGGAGGAGCCGCTCTCCACAGTGAAAACTTTGCCGCTTCCTCGCTGCGCAGGTTCGTCGGCAGAAGATGACCGAGGGCGATGCGACGATCTCTCATCAGATCCGCATCGGTATCCTGGCCGGACTCCCGGAATAGCCGCTCAGCCAGCCAGTAATGAAGGAAGGCCTTGGCCCTGCCCTCCAACAAGCTCTCGCCCGGCTGTCCCTGCTCCGAGGAATATGCGATCAGGCGATGCAAAACCGGATCCGCAGTTTCCGCGCCAGATGAAACATATTTCTGGAATTCCGGTGGTATCTTCGAGGCGTTTGTTTCCTGTTGGGATGGGTTGAACAGCCGGTTCAACAATTGCTGTCCACCATCGCCCAGAAGTGACCCGGCATCGTGAGAAGCAGCCCAGACAAGCAACATACGCAATGCCGTGCCATCTCCTGCTGTCGCCCGCCGGAGCAATTGCGAAGCTGCAAGCGGCCAAGCCGCATCGCCTTCCTGGCTGTGAGAAGAAATCAGGTTCGCCGTTGCCACCGGGACTGTCCAGGATTTGTCAACGTCCGCGCAGGATTTGACAATGTCGGCCTGCCAGGCCGCGACCGCCCTCTCGAGATCAACGGCGCAGTCGAGATAAGGCTCGGCCGTCTGCACTTTCTTTGAGCTTCGCATTGCCTTGCCGGCGAGATCGAGAAGCGCGTCTTGATCGCGCGTGGCCGACGGATCGCTGGCTGCGCTGACGGTCTCTATCAATGTTGAAGCCGGAGCTACTTCAGGCAAGCTGAAGCGAAATACTTGGTCGCCAGTAATAACTTCGATGGTTCCGTCGTCATCGGCCAAACGAACCGTCGCCGCGCTGCCGAGGGGAAGCGGGACAAATCCGGCAAAAGCAAGGGATCCGGTCTTGGTTGTGGGATCGATCTTGACGACGAAGGCGCTCGACCATTGCGGATTTGTGCTATCTCCCTTTGCACCGCCCATTTCGTCGCGAGCAAGAAGCAGCATGTTGCCATGCGTTCGCAAGAGAGTCGCTTCGGTAAGGACGCTTGTCGGGATCTCGCTCGCGATAGAATCGACCCCGACGTTGCCGATAAAAAGCCGGTCGGATTGTGTGAGGACAGCAATTTGATCTGTTCCCACAAAGGCCGCGAGCTTGGCTGCCTCTCCAGCCGGTAGACGAACCGTCGTGGTTTGCGTAAGGCCCTTGTCGGTAGCCACCAGTACCTGAATCGAACCAGAGGACTGGTCTGCAAGAGCAACGCGACCGCCGGCCGCGTCCACGGCAACCATCCGTCCAATGTCGTCTTTGACGCAATTTAGATAACCGGCTGGCTGAAGAGCGCCAGTTGGATCTATCGCGACAATCCCGATAAGCCGGCCGCCCGATACGATAGCAAAGTCGGGCTTCGACAAGCTAATCGGCTCGATGTCCTGATACGCGGGATCAGCCGTCATCAGGGCACTTATCTTGTGCAGGCAACCCTTAGAGTCTGTGAGATGAACCGTTGACCATTTGTTTTGCTGACGAAAATTGTTAATGGCCCAGTCTCCACCAGCACTGATGGAGAGTGCCATGTCGCCGGCGCCGTCTATGGCCATCTTGCTAGCATCGCCCGGATGACTGAGATCAAATTGCGCTCCCTGCAATTTTTCTCCAGATAGACCGGCGCCGATCTTCATCTCCGCCGAGTCATAGATATCGATAGTATTTTCATCGAAATCGGTCTCTACAAATCGACTGTCTGACTGTAGTATTTTCCAGTTCGCCTCATTGTCTTCAGAGATATAACTGGTGAGCGTTGCCCACCATTTGAGAACTACTGCGTTGTCTGACGGCTCAGAACTCGGCAGCGGACCAAGCTGCCATGCCGGAAACCCATCCGCGGTCATTTGGATGGTGGGACCGGTTGGATCGAACGGCTCGGTCGACGAGCTACCAAGGTTAGGGGCCAGATGTGCCGGGCCGCGGATACTGGAAGTCGACAGATCGTAGTCCGCGAGGCAAGATGTGCCATAGTAACCGAGGTGGTCGTCCGTGAAAGTGCCGGATCTGCACGCTGTTGAAGAGATGGAGAGTTGCAGTCGCAATATCCGGGGGGCAGTGGTGGGGTAGGCTCCCGCCAAACCGCCGTAGGGGACCAGCCATTTTGATGCATTGGTAGCGGGATCGTAGCGGACCAGACCTGATCCCTCGTCAGAGATCTGCAAAATCGGATTACCCGCATCGAGAGCGACGAGATTGACTTTGGCGGACTCGATGTCCAGGTCAGTGTTACCGGCAATCGACTGCAAACTCTCTCGAATACGGCCCAATGGCCATGATGGCGCAAGCCATGCGTTCTCCTTAGGGATCACGGTCAGAAAATCAGTGTCGAATTGCGAATAGATCACCGCGATACCGTCGGTTGCCTGGTCGAAAACTGCCGCCTTGACAGTACGCGGCTTGAGCCACCGTCGATCCAATACGCGCCGTGCTTCTTTGTCCCCAAAGGACCAGCGATAGAGCCGGCCCTGATCGCCCAACAGCAAGGCATGTCCGCCATCGGCCGACAGAAAGTATTCCTTCTCTTTCGACAGATTTCCGAGCCTGTCCGGGTCGAATGAGAACACCGCCTTGGTTCTTCCGGTGCGCCGGTCGACGGCGCTGATGGTGTCTTTGCCGTCGCGCTCGCTCCAAAGCGCAAAGGCAGGCTGGGCAAAGGCCTGCTCTTCCTCCGGAACGATCCGCTTCATTCTGTTGCCGCGGGGTCGCTCTTCGTCCGCGGAGATGACAAGTGCATTGCCGGCGAGTGCCTGCCAGGCGAACTTATCTTTCAGCGTCAGTGGAAGCTCATCGGCCTCCCCAAGATTTTTGGCAAATGCGGCAAGCAGATCGCCTGCTTTGGCGTAGTCGCCATTGCGTTGATATCGATCGACAGGGCTGGCGCTGTAAAGGCGAATAGCCGAGATTGTTTCTGTAAGCGTTGCCTGCAGGGTTTTCTGCGCGCTCTTAAGGTCCTCTTGTGCTTTCGTCAGTTTGCTATTTTGCTCGTCAAGCTCCTTTCTGGCGGCTTCCAATGCGACATTCTTGTCTTCGGTCGCTTTTCTGACCGCCTCCTTCTTCGCATCGGCAGCCTGTCTTTCAGCGTCCACCATGGCCTGGGCGGCCTGCCTTTCAGCTTCCTGCCTGGCATCCGTGTATCTACTGTATGCCAGGTAGCCCACCGCGCTAACGACTGCGAGGGCGATGACTGCCCGACGCAACCAGGTGTCTTTCCTCCGTTGACGATCGGCGGCCAGGCTTCGATCCAGGAATTCGAAGACAGTCTTCGGCACTGCGACGTAGCGTGCAGCCCAGCTTTCCGAGAGACCGCTGGCGCTGCGCCAGCCGGCCAATGTGTGAAGATCACGACCTTGTAGCAGCTCTCCCTTGTCCTTGCCGGCGCGTTCCGCGGCATCCGCCAAGCGCTTGAGCTCCGCCGCGTCGCGGGCCTCTTCCTCGAGCCAGGAGGTAAGATTGGTCCACTGCCGGATCAGACTTTCATGAGAAATGTCGATGATCGTGTCGTCGGTCAAAGGCGTCGGCGGGAACGGCAGCAGGAAATTGGTGCCATGGGCACGAAATGCGTCGCATATCGCAATCACGTCCTGTCGACTGACGCCCGTTACGTTGACCAACTCAGCCAGCTTCGTGGGGCGGCGCACCGCGTCGGCGACGGAGGAGCCGACGGTCAGGGCGCGAAACAGCTGTTGGATCGAGGTCGTGCGCTCCGGCCCCAGTATCGCCATGACGTCGCGCGCGTGCTGGTCGATCGCTCCCCGCAAGCCGCCGATGGCGATGTAATCCTCAAGTTTCAGCTTGATTGCTCCCCCGGCGGCCACGGCCTTTATCCAGAGCCGGTTGAGCGCATGCTGCAGCAGCGGCAGCTGGTCGGCGCGCCGGCCGATCCGATCGAGCTGAGAAGACAAATCGATATCGTGACGGTCATCCCACGGGGCAAATTCACTGAGGTCGTTCAGAATCCGACTGACGAGCGCCGGTTCGATCGAAAAATCGCAGACCTGCGCAGGGCCCTCGATTGCCTGCCGGCATTGTTCGCGATTAAGCCGGGGCGTGAGATACTGCCCGTCATTCATCGCCTCGGCCAGACCACCGAACAAGGTGCAGGCGCCGAGAAATTCGGATCGCATCGTGAGCGTGACGAAGATCGGAAGATCGCGACTTTGAGCGCTCTCGATCAGCAGCGCGACAAAGGCTTCGGCCTCCTGCTGACCTTCATAGTGCTGATAGCGGAACAGTTCTTCGAACTGATCGACCAATATGAGCAGATTTTCATTGGCCTTCAGGTGGCCTTCGCGGCACCAGGTCGCGATGGAACGCGGCCCGCGCAACAGGAACGCGCGCATCTGCTCGATTTCGGCCTGATCGCCGTTTGGCTGACATAACCCGGCCGCCAGGCTGCGCAAGGGATCGCCACCCGGGTGGATGTCAACCACGCGCCACCATGACCCTGCCTCCGGCAGCAGGCCAAGTTCCAGCCCGTCGAGAAGACCGGTCCGAACCAGCGACGACTTCCCGCTGCCCGATGCGCCCAGCACGGCCAGGAATCTCGATTTGGCAAGCCGCCGAAGCATGTCGTTGACACTGCCTTCGCGACCGAAGAAGAGATCCGTCTCGTCGCGGCGGAACGATCGCAGCCCTGGGTAAGGCAGCCGTGCCTCAGACGCGGGATCACTCATCAGTCAAGCGCCCCAAGCACCTTGCTGATCACGTCCGGGCTGTCCGGATTCTGGCCGTCGATCCAGATTATCTGCGGATCGACGATTCCAAGCTCATCCTTCTCGCGGGGCGGGTGCAGGTAGACGGCCAGCACCTTGATCGGCGCTTCGCTGCGCGACCGGCCAAGTTTGCTGACATGCCTGAGTCGAGCCCGTACCCAGGTCGGCTGCGACTGGCCAAAAACCACGACCATACCGCTGCACTCAAGAATGGTTTCCTCAAAGTCCCGTAATATATCTTCGGGCAGCCCTTTAAAAACAGGCAGGACGACGCGCCTTTTTCTGGCCTCGATACTCTCGATACTGTTGGCAAGGACTTTAGCGAGTTCAAAATCGGTTTGATCGCTATCGACAAATATAGAGGCACTGGAGGAAGGCTGGCCAGGTGGCCTGGATTTGTCCTGCTGGGCCGCGAATCGTACAATTCTGGCCTTGAATTCTTCCATCCCCGTAGCGTTCAATTCCGGTGCAACGAACAGGCGGGCATCCCTGTGCTCCTCGCGCGCCTTGCGGTCGATATCCGGGCGACACCAAAGGAAAGGTTTGAGGCCCTCGGCCTTGGCTATGTCATACTGGCTGCAAGCATAGCCCTCGGGAAGATCGGGTGGGCGACGCTCCGACCATTCGCCCAGAAGCTGTACGAACATCGATGCGCGACGACAATCCGCTGCGAATGCCTGACGGAACTCGGCTCCGCCTTGCGGATAATTGTCTTCCGAAATCACGGCAATGTCGTATTGTTCCAGGTAGCTCTTCAGCCTGCTTCTTTCGGCTTCCAGATCTCCGGTGACCTGGGCCAGAAGCACGGTCTTTCCCTCGACCGATGGAGCGGAAGATTTCGGGGTTTTGCGCCTTTCGACCGGTACCCCTGCCTGCCTGCGTAAAGCAGTCAACTCAGAGCGAAGCTTTTCGGCCAAGTCGGCGATCTTGAGGCAGAACCGTTCCTTGTCCATCTCCAAGTCGATCGGGATGGGAGCCGACGTTTCCGGAGGGCGGTACCAGAAGGGGGTCGAGATCAGCGTATCCAGCGGCGGAGTGCACTCGGCCCGATTTTCGATCGGCAGTATTTCTACAGCAAAAATCTTGCCTTCAGAATTATTTCTCTGGCTGAAAGCAGTCAATTCAGCAAGAGTCCAGTCACGTACGATATAGCTGGGGGATACAATCGGGAGGAATAAAGCGGATAACCTCGCCTTTTCCGTCAATTGCTTGAGATGCTCGTTTCCCTTAAGCGCGGAAGTGTCGAAAAATATTGAAATATCTGTGCCAAGCCGTTGCTTCAGTGCTATCTGAAGATGCTTGACAAAGCTGGAGACCCAAGGGGCATCACCCTCATTGTCATTGTGCGCATAGCTGACGAAGATATCGTATTCGAACCGATCATCGAATGCCATGGAGAAGTCGCCCCTCCTGCCCAAATTTATTGTAGCGGTTGCTTAGAAAACACACAAGACGATCCTAATTAAGCGATACCATTTACTAGGATAGTGCGTCGTGAACGGGTTCACTTGACCGCGAGCCCGATGCCTCCCCTGCCAGGGAATATGCCCGGTCACCGGGTTCAGCCGACGCGCCTTGGAAATCTTCACAGCGGTAGCAGGAGGCGTTCGGATGAATCGGGGCGCCGTCTTTCCATCGCGGCTTTCCCCCATTCTATGTGGCTGGAGCACAAATCGTGGAGACCAGCATCATGCTGAAGACGATCGCGATCGGGGCAGATCCCGGCATTGCCGGGTCTCCAGGTGCCGGCGTCGATCCATAAAATATCGAAAAACACACACGGTCCGGCGCCCGTTTCAGATTGCAATGGAGATTACGCAATCACGGCTGTGGGCGACGGCCGCCGGCGCTGGACCTCGGTCCTTCCGGCGACTATGCAAAGACTATCATAAACCCGTGATAACAGGGGCTTGAGTCGCGTGAAAGTCAGATATGTCGCCGGCGTGAGCTGGCCGCGCAGCGGGCATCATCTGATGCATCGCCTTGCGCTCGCCTATTTCGGCGGCGACTTCAGATACTGCCTGTTCTACACCAGCGATCCGGCCTGCTGCGGCAGCGCCCCGTGCACGCGCCGGGGCATGAACTTCACGAAAAACCACGACTTCGACCTGTCGGTCCCGATCCTGCCGGACGTGCCCTATCTGATCCAGTGCCGGTCGCTCACGCCGGCGACGATCTCGGACTTCGAGCTGTACCTGCTGGACGGCGCAGAAGACACGAAGGAAAGCTTCCAGGAGTTCGCGCGCATCCGCGCCGAGGGCTGGGCGGCGTTCATGGCCAAGTGGGTCGACAGCCCGGTCCGTTTCGAACGCCTCCTGGTGCGCTACGAGGATCTGGTGGCCGATCCTCATCGGGCGTTCGGCGCGGCCGTGCGGTTCTTCGCTCCGGGCGCGAAGCCGGACCAGGCGCGGCTGGCGCGGGTCATAGAAGGCGAGACCCACGTCGCCGTCACCAAGCAGGACGGTGAAAAGTGGACCGAGAAAGCCGGCGTGAAGGCGTTTCGCAAGGTGGAGTCCTTCCGCTTTTATGACGCCGGCTTCTTCAACGAGCTCGAAAGCGTCGCGCAGGAAAGGCGGCGCAGCCTTGCCGTCGCGCCACAGGCAGGACCGGCAAGAGGTGTGGCCAGGCGCGCGCTCGACGGGCTTGCCCGCTCCGCCCGGCTGGTCGGGATTGGCCGATAGGGCAATTTCAGGAAAAGTGTGTCGCGGTTGGGGGCGGCTTGCCGCAGCACGGAAACGGCGAACCGCTCATCTTCTTGTTTTGGCGCAATTCCGGACGGAAAGCCGCTCACACTTTTCCTGAAATTGCTCTAGCAGCTGGAACCGGCGAATTGCCGGCGCAGCTGATAATTCCCGCATTGGCCAGACCGGCAAGCCGCTCGGCGTCGCTTCGCGCCAGCCCGATCAGCAACCGGTTTTCCAGCTCCGCCGGAAGGTCGGAAACCAAATCGCAGACAAGCCAGTCGTCACACGGATCCCGCACCGCCATGAACCTCACCGGTGCCGCCTGTCGCTTCAGCCCGCCGAGATTTCCGATAAGCGCCGACCGTCGCGGCGCCCGCGGCTGTGATTGCGGGAGGAATTCATTCGCCTGCCGGGCGATCCGCTCGGCCTCTTCGCGCGTCAACCCAAGCAGCAATATGTCCGGCATCCGCGCCGGCAAATCCGACAGCAGATCATACACCATCCATTGGCCGCACGGATCCTGTAAGGCGGTAAACCTCATGACCAATTTTTGTTCTGGTATGCCCCAACGTAACGATTTGCGGGAATGATCCCCGCGAACCTGCCCGGCTGAATTGTCTTCAGCACTTTCAGCAAACAATATAGTCGTCGGGGATCCGGCAAAAGGGGCTCTACAGTCCCTTGAAGATACGACTCAAGTCCGAGGGGCGGCTGACATTGTCGCGTCGATGAACACTGCCTGGATGCGCGAAGTCGAGCGCCTGAAGTTTGCGCGATCTACAGCTCTCGCGATGGTTCGAGCGCAAACCGGTGTCGGGCGCGGCGTTGAAGGCTGCCTGGCCTAAACGCGAAAAGCCGCGGAGAACCGCGGCTTTCCGATTGCTAGATCGCTGGCGAGAAACTGGAGCGGGTGAGGCGATTCAAACGCCGACCCGAAGGATATGCTCTGCCGCCGAGCGGCACCGGCTCGCGCCACTTCCGGACCGCCGGTGGCGCTCAGGCAGGCCTGGTCGCACCGGCGGCCATTTTATGAAGAGCAAATATCGTCAGCCGTTCGGATAGTAGCCGCCGTCGGCGCCGCCGCCCATATAGGTGCCCTGGCCGGTGTCGACCTGAAGCCGCTGGTCCAGATCATTGACCTGGCCCAACATGGAACGGCCTCCGGAGGTCAAGGCGGTGCGCTGGATGGTGTCCGCCTGCTGCATGAGGTCGCGGGCCTGGTCCTGCGTGATCTTGCCGACCTCCCTGGCCTCGCGGATACCCTGTTTCACGCCCAGCAGCTGCTGCATCGCGGCTCTGGCTTCCGGGTCCGCCGGCACCGATGCCGTGGTCGTGGTGTCGACGGGCACTATGCGGTGGCGGTGCACCGCATAGGCGCTCGAAAGCGGTATGGCCGCGAGGATCGAGGCGGCAATGAGCGTTTTGGATGTGAAAGAGCGCATGAGGACTCTCCTTGCGATGGAGAAGCGGTAAAATCGCTTCTGAAACGGGCCGTCTGGTCGCGTCGTGTCGCGGTGTCAGTCACTCATCGCCGGCGGTTCTCGGCCCAGGGCGGATATAGCGGCCGTCCTGGCGTTGAAACGGCCATGG
The DNA here is from genome assembly GCF_019091085.1 of Mesorhizobium sp. GbtcB19. Lineage (GTDB taxonomy): Bacteria > Pseudomonadota > Alphaproteobacteria > Rhizobiales > Rhizobiaceae > Mesorhizobium. The sequence continues at coordinate 119,487 of NZ_JAGXJY010000014.1, forward strand.
AACGCAAACGTTATCCGAAGTGATCGAAGGTTGGATCGGCGGTCTCGCGCAACGCCGAAGGCGAGGCTTGGAGCCGGATATCGCTCAACGCCGGATATCAACGGCCGGATATCAACGGCCGGATATCAACGATTGTGTGAAGCGAACCGGACCGAGACGGCGGATTGGCGTAGCTTGACCAGTGCCGCCGCCTGAAAATGAAAAAGGCCGGATCGATCCGGCCTTTTCAGTGCTTAATTTCCTTGAGGAAACTGGAGCGGGTGAGGCGATTCGAACGCCCGACCCCAACCTTGGCAAGGTTGTGCTCTACCCCTGAGCTACACCCGCTCGCGCGGCCTCGGGCCGCAAGCCGGGCCTATATGGCCGAAGAGCGCGGCGATTGCAACAGGGAAATGACGGTCTTTTTCCGGCGGCCCGCAAGTGCCTGAATCCAGAGCCGCAAACGTTGGCCCAGCCGGCACGGCCTTGCCGGGATGGCACCGTTCGCCGTAAACGGCATGACGCTTCCCGATGCTGCGAGGACCGAATGCCGAAGACCGAAGCCGAGCTCAACGCCTTTCTTGCCGATCTCGGCATTGCCGTCTCGACGGTGCGGCATCCGCCGCTGTTCACGGTCGCCGATTCGCAGGCCCTGCGCGGTGAAATTCACGGCGGCCACACCAAGAACCTGTTCCTCAAGGACAAGAAGGACAATTATTTCCTGGTCACCGTCGGCGAGGAGGCCGTGGTCGACCTGAAGCAGATCCACCATTTGATCGGCGCGGCCGGCCGGGTGTCGTTCGGCAGACCGGAGATGCTGATGGAGCTGCTCGGCGTCATTCCAGGCGCGGTCACCGTCTTCGGCCTGATCAACGACACGCAGGGCAAGGTCAAGGCGGTGCTCGATCAGGAGTTGATGAACCACGACGTCATCAACGGCCATCCGCTGACCAATGAGGCGACGACCTCGATCGCGGCCGCCGATCTGATCAGATTCGTCGAGGCAACCGGCCACGATCCTGTTATCTTGAAGGTCTCATAATCTCTTGAAAGTCAGGGCCTGATCGCCACATGGAGGGCGGTTCCGAAATCCGACAATGACGCGCCGGGCGCCGACGCCCAGAGCGCGACCGAAAGGGCGACACGATGAGCGACAACAATCCCTATAGCGGCGCGTTTGGCGGCAATGGCGGCCAGTACGCCCAGACGGTGCAATATGGCGGCGGCGACCGCGCCAAGGTTTCGCTGGGCGACGCGCCGGCGGCCGCCGACCTGATCAAGGACACGACGACCGCCACCTTCGCCGCCGACGTCATCCAGGAATCGCGCCGCCAGCCGGTGCTGGTCGATTTCTGGGCGCCGTGGTGCGGGCCGTGCAAGCAGCTGACCCCGCAGCTCGAAAAGGCGGTGCAGGCCGCCGGCGGCAAGGTCAAGCTGGTCAAGATGAACATCGACGACCATCCTTCGATCGCCGGCCAGCTCGGCATCCAGTCCATTCCCGCGGTCATCGCCTTCAAGGACGGTCAGCCGGTCGACGGCTTCATGGGCGCCATTCCCGAAAGCCAGATCACGCAGTTCATCCAGAAGGTCGGCGGCAAGGGCGGCGGCGCGCCGCAGATCGCGGATGCGCTTGCAGCGGCGAGCGAGGCGCGCACGGCCGGCGACGTCCAGACGGCGGCCGACATCTACGACGCGATCCTGGAGCAGGCGCCGGAGACGATCGAGGCGATCGCCGCCTTGGGCGAAATCCTGTTCGATGCCGGCGACACGGAAGGCGCCGAAGCGGTGCTGGCGCGGGCGCCCGAGGACAAGAAGGACGCGCCGGCGCTGGCCGCACTGCGCGCCAAGATGACGCTCGCGGCGGAAGCGGCCGCACTTGGCAATCCGGCGGAGTTCGAGCGCCGGCTCGCCGCCAATCCGGCCGACCATCAGGCGCGCTTCGACCTCGCGATGATCCAGAACGCGCGCGGCGAGCGCAATGCCGCCGCCGACAATCTGCTTTCGATCGTCAAGGCCGACCGAACCTGGAACGATGACGGCGCCAGGGCGCAGCTGCTGAAGCTGTTCGAGGCCTGGGGAATGACCGACGAGGCGACGCTCGCGGCGAGGCGCAAGCTGTCATCGCTGCTGTTTTCGTAGAGCGATCCGGCATTTCACAGAAGCACCGAACCGCTTTAAGGTTTGTTTTGCGCAATTCCAGACGGAAGGCGGCGGGCCTAGCCGATACGCGCTTTTCCTGGGATTGCCCTGAAGTTTTTGCCGACTATCGTGGCCGGCAGACTTGAGCAGCGGGGCATCAGCGCCAGATAAAGGCAGTCTGACCGGTCGCTGTCATTCGAGACGAGTTTGCCGGGGTGAGAGGAGATCGCGGGTCGATGGGCTTGCCGGCTTGGCTTTGGGAGGGTCGCTGTGCGCGTCGGTAACGCACTCTACCGGCTTGCCAAGGATCTGCCGCCGGCGATCCCGGTGTTTCCGCTCGCCGGCGCGTTGCTCTTGCCTGGCGGCCGCATGCCGCTCAACATTTTCGAGCCGCGCTACCTGCAGATGATAGACCAGGCGATGGCCGGCTCGCGGCTGATCGGCATGATCCAGCCCAGCCTCGACGGCGCGTTGCGCGACGATGGCGAGCCGGAACTGTGCAATGTCGGCTGCGCCGGCCGCATCATCTCGCTCGCCGAGACCGGCGACGGCCGCTACCTGATCTCGCTGCAGGGCGTGTGCCGGTTTCGCATCGGGCAGGAACTGACGGCAAAGGCGCCGTTCCGGCAGTGCAAGATCGCGCCGTTTCTGGCCGATCTCGAGGAAGACCCGGCCGCCGCCGAGGTCGACCGGCCGGCGCTGCTCAAGGCGTTTCGCGCCTATCTGCAGGCCAACGATCTCGAGGCGGACTGGGAGAGCGTCAGCCGCGCCGAAAACGGCATGCTGGTCAACGCGCTGTCGATGATGGCGCCCTACGGGCCGGCCGAGAAGCAGGCGCTGCTGGAAGCGCCGGACCTGAAGACGCGCGCCGAGACGCTGATCGCCATCACCGAAATGACGCTGGCGCGCGAGGATGATGAGTTTGGGTCAAGCCTGCAGTAGTTAGCCGGGACGGGGGTTGGTTTCATGGCGGACGGACGTGACGGGCGGAAGGCCGAGGTCGACCCGAAGCTTCTGGAATTGCTCGCCTGTCCGCTGACCAAGGGGCCGCTGACCTGGGACCCCGATCGCGGCGAGCTGGTTTCGCGCGTGGCGAAGCTCGCCTATCCGGTGCGCGACGGCATCCCGATCATGCTGCCTTCGGAGGCGCGCACGATCTCGGCCGAGGACGTGCTGCCGCCTCCGCCGCCGCGGCTGAGCGGGCCGTCGTGAGCAGATCCCGCAAGCGGTAGCGATGCGTTAGCAACTATTCGAGGTGCTGGCGGGACAGCACCCCCCTCTGTCCTGCCGGACATCTCCCCCGCAAGGGGGGAGATTGGCAGCTTGGGCGCCGCGCCCTTCTCTCGACGTCCTCAATCTGTGCCTATTGAAAATTCCGTCCCTTGGGCATGACCTGTTGTGCGGCGCCCAATAGGGCTTCGATGTCCTGATGGACCGGCAGGCCACGGCTTGCAGCGGACTCCGATCCAACCGACCGTTCGGCGGGATTATGTTCGATGACCGGTCGATTGGCGGACTCCAGCAGCACGCTCAGCCATGGAGTCAAATCCTCGATCCGGTCGGCGACGATGTGGATGACGTCCGATTCGTGCTGCAATTTGCCGGTGACGCGGATGAAGCGGGCGCCCATGACGACGGAGCGGAAGCGGTCGAAGATGCGTGGCCAGATGATGACGTTGGCGATCGACTTTTCGTCTTCCAGCGTGAGGAAGATCGCATTGCCCTTGCCCGGACGCTGGCGCACCAGCACCAGGCCGGCGACGGAGACGCGGCGGCCGTCGCGCACCGACGGCAGGTGGGCATTGGGGGTGATGCCGGCCTGGGTCAGCCGCTCGCGCAGGAAGGCGACGGGATGCGCCTTCAGCGACAGGCCGAGCGAGCGGTAGTCGTGGACGACATGCTCGCCGAGCGGCATTTTCGGCAGTTTCGTTTCCGGTTCCAGCTCGCGCAGGTTAAGCGAGGGCTGATCGAACAGCGGCAGTTTTTCGGCGGCGCTCCTGCCGTCGAGGGCGCGCACTTCCCAGAGCGCTGAGCGGCGGTCGAGGCCGATCGAGCGGAAAGCGTCGGCCTGCGCCAGCCTCTCGATCTCGCCGACATCGAGGCCCGAGCGCAGCCAGACATCCCTGACCGAACGATAGCCGTCGCCGCGGCGCGCGACGGCGGCGTCCATGCGTTCCTCGGACAGGCCCTTGATCTGGCGGAAGCCAAGCCGCACGGCATGCGCCGTTTCGATGACGCCGCGCATCGAGGCGTGGCGCTCGAGGATGCGGGACGGATCGAAGGCCTGCCTTTCCAGCGTGCAGTCCCAGACGGAATTGTTGATGTCGACCTCGCGCACCTCGATGCCATGGTCGCGGGCGTCGCGGACGAGTTGGGCGGGCTGATAAAAGCCCATCGGCTGCGCGTTCAGGATCGCGGCGCAGAAGACATCCGGATAAAAGGTCTTGAACCAGCAAGAGGCGTAGACCAGCAGCGCGAAGGAGGCGGCGTGGCTTTCGGGAAAGCCATATTCGCCAAAACCCTCGATCTGCTTGAAGCAGCGCTCGGCGAATTCCTTTTCGTAGCCCCTGCCGACCATGCCGTCGATCATGCGCTGGCGGTAGTTGCCGATGGTCCCGGTGCGCTTGAAAGTCGCCATGGCGCGACGCAACTCGTCGGCCTCGCCCGGCCGGAAGCCGCCGGCGACGATGGCGATCTTCATCGCCTGTTCCTGGAACAGCGGCACGCCAAGCGTTTTGCCGAGAATCTCTTCCAGCTCAGGCTTGGGGTATTCGGCCTTTTCCTTGCCCTGCCGCCGGCGCAGATAGGGATGCACCATGTCCCCCTGGATCGGGCCTGGACGCACGATCGCCACCTCGATGACGAGGTCGTAGAAATCTCTCGGCTTGAGGCGCGGCAGCATCGACATCTGGGCGCGCGACTCGATCTGGAAAACGCCGAGCGTGTCGGCCCGGCAGATCATGTCGTAGACACGCTCATCGGCTTCACGGAGCGTCGCAAGGGTCAACGGCCGGCCATAATCGTCCCGCGCCTGCGGATAATGATCGGTGAGCAAGGTGAAGGCGCGCTTCAGGCAGGTCAGCATGCCGAGCGCCAGCACGTCGACCTTGAGGATCTTCACCGCGTCGAGGTCGTCCTTGTCCCATTCGACCATCTTGCGCTCTTCCATCGCCGTCTTGACGATGGGAACCACCTCGTCGAGCCGGTCGCGGGTGATGACGAAGCCGCCGACATGCTGGGAGAGATGGCGGGGAAAACCCATGATCTCGTTGGCGCGCTCCAGCACCTGGCGCGACAGCGGGTCGGTGCGGTCGAGGCCGCCGGCATTGGCTTCCCTTTCGCCGAGCTCCGAGGTCGACCAGCCCCAGATGGTGCTGGACAGCGCGCTGCGCACGTCTTCCGACAGGCCCATGGCCTTGGCTACCTCGCGCAGCGCCGAGCGGCCGCGATAGCTGATGACGGCAGCGGCCAAGGCGGTGCGCTTGGCGCTGTATTTCTCGTAGATATAGGCGATGACCTCGTCGCGCCTTTCATGCTCGAAGTCGACATCGATGTCGGGTGGCTCGTTGCGCTCCTCGGAGATGAAGCGTTCGAACAAGGTGTCGATGCGTTCGGGGCCGACCTCGGTGATGCCGATGCAGAAGCAGATGATCGAATTGGCGGCCGAGCCACGACCCTGGCAAAGGATGTCCTTGCTGCGCGCGAATTTGACGATGTCGTGGACGGTGAGAAAATAGCGGGCATAGTTCAGGCGCTCGATCAGAGCGAGCTCGCTGTCGATGCGCTGCGTGACATGATCGGGAACGCCGCCCGGATAGCGCACGATGGCGCCTTCGCGCGCCAGGCGTTCGAGCTCGGCCTGCGGCCCGAGCCCGGATTCGGTCGGCTCGTCCGGATAATTGTATTCGAGGTCGCTGAGCGCGAAGGTGAGCTCGTCGGCGAAGCGCAGCGTCTCGGCCAGTGCTTGCGGGTGGCGGCGGAAAAGCCGCGCCATCTCCAGCGGCGGCTTCAGATGGCGCTCGGCATTGGCCGTCAGCTCCAGCCCGACCTCGCAAACCGGCGTGTTGAGGCGGATCGCGGTCAGCACATCCTGTAGCGGGCGGCGCTCGGCGGCATGATAGAGCACGTCATTGGTCGCCAGCAGCGGGACGCGGATATGCTCGGCCATCGCCGCCGCCTGCTCGATGCGGAAGCGGTCATTGCCGCCATAATCCGGCGCCACGGCCAGCCGCAGCGCCGCGCCGAAGCGGTCTTTAAGCCGGCTAATAAGCGCGAGTCTCTCTTCCGCGCCGCCGGACAGATCGGGCAGGAGCGCCAGCGACATCCGGTCGCCCCATTCGAGCAGGTCGCTCAACTCAAGCAGCGTCGCGCCCTTCTCGTTCTCGTCGCGCAGATTGGCTTGCGTCAGCATACGGCAGAGATGCCCCCAACCCTGGCGGTCTCGGGGATAGGCGAGGATGTCCGGCGTGCCGTCGCCGAACACCAGGCGGCAGCCGGGATGGTAGACCATCTTCTCGACCTTGGCCTGCTGCCAGGCGCGCACGACGCCGGCCACCGTGTTGCGATCAGCCAGGCCGATCGAGGCAAAGCCGTAGAACTTCGCCGTGACCACCAGCTCCTCGGGTTTCGAGGCGCCGCGCAGGAAGGAGAAGTTCGACCGGATGCCGAACTCGGCATAGGGGATGACGGTCAGCGCGTTCATGCGAACACCCCATGCATGTACCAGCGCGGCGGCGCGGCCTCCGGGGCGCCGCCGTAGAGGCCCTGGCGGTAGAGCCAGTAGCGGCGCCCCTCGCTATCCTCGATGCGGTAGTAATCGCGGGTCGGCGCCTCTTCCTCGCCGGGCAGCCGGCGCCACCATTCGGCGGCGATGCGCTCCGGCCCCTCGGCGCGGGCGACGCGGTAAAGCGCGCGCCGCCAGCGGAAATTCATCGGTGGACCCTCGGGAATTTCGGTCGCCGGCACCTCGATCGGCTCGGGCGAGCGGAACAGGCGCACCGGCCGCTCCGGCGGATAGATGGTCATTGGCGGGGCTGTTCGGGGTGGCGCCGTCCGTCCGGCCGCCGGGGCGCGCCTTTGCGGCGCTTCGGCGAAAGGCACGGTCTTGACGGCCCGCTCCGGCAGATGGCTTTCGACGACGACCGGCTTCAGCACGGCGGCCTCGCCGAGGCGGGCGCGGACGCGGTCGGCGAACAGCGCGATGTCGGCGTCATCATCGTCCGCCTCGCCGGTCAGGTCGCCTTGAGTCAAGTCGAAGGCAGCGACCGACAGAACGGACAGCCGCACGAGATCGAAGCCGAAACCGGCATCGATATTCTGCTCCAATGCGGTGAGCCGTTCGTGAAACAGTTTCTGGATCAGCCGCGGCTCGCGCAGCGGGCGCGAGGTGCCGACGGCGATGCGGCTGACGGCGCCGTCGACGCGGAAGAGAAGCAGCGCCAGCGTCCTTGCGCCCTCGCCGCGCCGTTCGAGGTCGGCCTTCAGGGCGACGGCAAGCCGGCTTATGAGCCGTTCGATGTCGTCGGTGAGCGTGACCGGCTCGGCAAGGTGGCGTTCGACCGAGAGCGGCGCGACGGGAAGGCGCGGCGACACGGCCTCGTCGAGACGGCCGAGCGCCTGGTCGAGGCGCAAAAGCAAAGCGGCGCCGAAACGGCGGGCGAGCGGCGCGCGCGGTGCCGCCATCACCGCGCCGGCGGTGCGCAGGCCCACACTTTCCAGGCTGGCGCGGGTTTCCGGCGCGATGCGCAGCGCCGACAAGGGCAACGGCGCCAGCAGCGCCTCCTCCTCGCCGCCGGCGACGATGCGGTTGCCGTGGAAGCGCGCCGCCGCCCAGGCGGCGCCCGGCGTGGAGGCGAGGCCGGCGCGGACATCGAAACCCTGCTGGAAGAAGCGGGTGAGAATCTCGTCCTGCATGGCGCGCTCGCCGCCGAACAGATGCGTGCAGCCGGTGACGTCGAGAAACAGCCCGTCCCCGGCGTCGATCGCCACCAGCGGCGTGTAACGGTCGCACCAGTCGGCAAGGCCTTCGAGCAGACGGCGGTCTGCTTCCGGGTCGGCCTCGACCACATCGATCGAAGGGTGCATGGCGCGGGCATCGGCAATGCCCATGCCGCGCTTCAGCTTCAGCGCCTCAGCCCGCTCGTCGAGGGCCGCGATGCGCTGGGTGTTGTTGTCGCGATGGCTGATCACCAATGGCAGATGATGCGAGGGCCGGGAACGCCAGGACCGCCCCAGACGCTGGCGCAGGATCCGCTCCGCGCTGAGATGCGGGAACCACAGCGACAGAATTCTCTGTTCTTTCTGCAAAAGCGTGCTCATCGGGGTTCCACTCCAGTGTGAATTGTCCGGGCAGGGCCGTGCGGCTCTTGCCGATATCGACTTTGAAGGCGGGGTGGCCGATCGAGCCGGCGAGCGGCCCGGCGACCGTTTCGCGGCTTGCCGCCGGCGCCGCCGAAACAATGAGGCGCACCGGGGCCGCGGTGGGGTCGGCCTCGCCGGCCTGGCGCAGCAGCAGCACCGGCCGGTTGGCGCTTTGAGCCCGCGCATGCAGCCGGCGCGTGGCGGTGAGGTCGAGCCGTTGCGGGCTGCCGCGGATCTCGAGGATGACGGCGGCGAAGGCCGTCATGCGGGCCGCCTCCTCGGCGATCCACAGCGCGTCGAGCAGTTTCGGCGCCTCGGAAAACAGCAATTGTTCCGGCTCGATGCCGAACAAGGCGCTCAGCCCTCTGGCATAGGGAAGGCCGGCCTCATGGAAAATTTCCGCCGTGCCGACCCACAGGATCGGCTGGCCCTGCCTCTCCTTGAGGATCAGGCTTACGAGCGACAGCGCGAAACCGGCAACAGTGCCGGCATCGCGGGTCTCCAGGCCATGGATCTCGCTCAGCGCCGCCTTGGGCAGGCCGCCGCCAAGGGCGGTGTCGAGCCGCTCGATGCCGGTGTGCAGGAAGGCGTCCGCCGCGGCCACGGCAAGACCGCGCCGGATGATCGTCATGTCCGGCGTCATGCCCGATCCAGTGGCATGGATAGGCGCGCCAGGCGCCGGCGCCTGCAGGCGCTCGGGCAGCGTTCCTTCGATCTTCGCGATCTGGCGGCGCAGGGCAAAAACAGTGTCCCGCGCCACGGCGCTCATCGCCATGACGTTCACTTCCGGCAGCAATTGTTCCTGTTATGTTCTTATAGATTCCAGAGGCGCCCGGAAGAGTCAAGCAGAGTCACAAGGAATTTATTCCTTAAGGATTTCGCCCTGATTTCAACGCTGGCCGCCGAAGGCCAGCCGTGCCGCCAGTCCCGCGAAGACGGTTCCGAGCAGGATTTGCGGCGCGCGCCGAAACCGCGTGCGCCGCGACAGGGCGGCGCCGATCCGGCTCGCGGTCAGGATGACCAGCCCGTTGACCAGCAGCCCGATCAGGTTGAGGACGGTCGCCAGCATCAGGATCTGGCCCGCGACGGACCCCGTTTCGGGGTGCACGAATTGCGGGAACAGCGCCAGCACGAACAGCGCCATCTTCGGGTTGAGCAGATTGGTCAGCAGGCCCTGCCGGAAGATGCGCGCCCGCGAATAGCGCGGCAGGCCGGCGACCGGCGCGAGCGACGTCCCGTCGGAACGGAATGCCTTCCAGGCGAGATAGGCGAGGTAGGCGGCGCCGGCATAACGCACGATGTCGTAAGCGATCGGCGCCGCCAGGAACAATTGCGACAGGCCGAAGGCGGCGGCCAGCGCATGGCAATAGGTGCCGGCGGCGATGCCGGCATAGGTCGCAAGGCCCGACGCGCGCCCCTGGCTGGCGCTGCGCGAGGCGATCAGCAACATGTCCGGCCCCGGCGTGGCGGTCAGCGCGAGGCAGGCGATGGCGAAAAGTCCGAGGGTGGAAAGGTCCGGCATGAGAACTCCTGAATCATGGCCGGAACCGAGCGATAGCCGATTCACAAAGGATTCGAAACCAGGAATTGCCGGCTCATTTGCCTCTATCGGCGCGAAAGCCTATATGCCGGGATCAAAGGACATTTCATGGCCCGTATCTACAAGACACGCACCTGGCACGACCAGCTCTCGCCGTCGATGGACGAGATGGAGCTTCTGGCGCTGGAGACCTATGCCCATCTGCCGGAAGAGTTCCGCAAGCTCACCGGCGAGATCATCATCCAGATCGCCGATTTCCCGACCGACGAGATCATGGACGACCTGTCGCTGGAGACGCCCTTCGACCTGCTCGGCCTGTTCGAGGGGCGCGGCATCGCCGAGCGCTGGAACCCGCAGACCGGCGAGGGCCCGAACCGCGTCACGCTCTATCGCCGCGCCATCCTCGATTACTGGGCCGAGAACGAGGAGACGCTGGGCGACATCGTCACCCATGTGCTGATCCACGAGATCGGCCACCATTTCGGCCTGTCGGACGACGACATGGAGCGGATCGAGGAGGCCGCCGAGCAGGTGGCGCCGGGCTGAGCGCAGATCGTCACCCCAGGCAATTCGTCATCCACGGGCGGAGCAAGGAGCGAAGCGACGCGCGCAGACCCGAGGATCCATTCCGTGACATACGAGCGTTGCAGCGGTTCAGAAGTCATGCTGCCTTTTACCGACAGAACACGATAGCCTGCGGCGTCGCACTCTTCGGTTCAGGTAACGGCATGGATCCTAGGGTCTGCGCGCCGCTTCGCGTCGCTCCGCCCTAGGATGACGAAGTTGGAGGGGCCGCCCTTTCTACCTACCAGTCACTCAGCTTGGTGTCGGCTGTGTACTCCTGGCCTTCGACGTCCTTCACCACGGCCTGGCCGCAGCGCATCGACTTGGTCTTCTTGTCATAGGCGTAGGTCGGCGAGCCGAACAGATGCCAGCCCTTGTTCAGCGCAGCGGTGACCTTGTGGCAGAAAGTTGCGTCGTCCGGACCGGACAGAAAGCGGTAGAGTTTCATTTTTCGTCTCTGATCGTGATTGTCTCAAGTCTAAGCATGTCGTTTTCCCAAAATCGCCGCGCACTTTTGGGCGACATGCATCAGCCGGCGCATCATGCGCCGATGATCGCGGCCTTCGCCAGAAGTTTCTCGGCTTCGGCCAGATGCAGCCGCTCGACCATGCGGCCATCCATCGCAATGACGCCCTTAGCGGTATTTTCCGGCCGCGCGAACGCGTCCCTGATGGCAAGGGCCTTGGCCAGCGCCTCGGGCGACGGCGAAAAGGCGCGGTTCGCCGCCTCGATCTGGGCAGGATGGATCAGCGACTTACCGTCAAAGCCCATGGCCGCCCCTTCAGCGCATTCGCCGGCCAGGGCATCGAGGTCGCGAAAGTCGTTGGCGACACCGTCGATGACGTCGAGGCCGCCGGCGCGGGCGGCGAGCACCAGCTGCAGCAGCCAGGGCATCAGATAGCGCCGGTCGGGCGTTGCCAGAACGCCGGTGCTCTTCACCAGGTCATTCGTTCCGGCAACGAAACAAGCCAGGCGCGACGCCGGGTCGCGGCCGAGCTCGGCGATGGCGCCGATGTTGAGCAGCGCCTTGGGCGTCTCGACCATCGCCCATAGTCTCACGCTGTCCGGCACGAAATTGTCGTCGAGCAGGTCGCCGGCTTCGAGAATGTCGCGCGGCGTGCCGATCTTGGGCAGAAGGATGCCGTCGGGCTCGGTCTTGGCCACGGCCAGAAGATCGTCGGCGCCCCATTCGCTGGCGAGCGGATTGATGCGCACCACCATCTCGCAATGCCGTTCGGGGCCGGCGAGGATGCCGGCAACCTTGTCGCGCGCCGCAGCCTTATCGGCCGGCAGGACGCCGTCCTCGAGGTCGATGATGACGGCGTCGCAGGCAAGCGAGGCGAGCTTGGCGAGCGCCTTGTCGTTGGAGGCCGGGATGTAGAGCACCGAGCGGCGCGGGCGGTAGGTGGCGACGGTCATGACCGATCTATGCCGGGTGATGGCGGGTGAGGCAAGGCGGAGCCCCTCAAGGGACAGGACAATCGCACATGGCGGCGCCAGCCCCCGCTCCGTCTCGGCGCTGCGCGCCGAGCCACCTCTCCCCCACTTTGTGGGGCGAGGAAACGCCAACCGCCGAGGCGGCGCCCTTCGCAAGCTTGGGTTCCTCTCCCCCGCCAGAGGCGGGGGAGAGGTGGCTCGGCGAAGCCGAGACGGAGAGGGGGAGCGCCCTATGCGATTATCCTGTCTCAGCGCAACCTGCCTGCACCAAATCTGCAAATCCTTGCTGAAAAGCTCCGGGATTCCGCCGCGCGCTTTCCGCACGGGCCGGCGAAACAGCGGCATGCGAACACGTCACACATCCCGCTGGTCCCTGCCGCGCCGACTCCGAACTGAAGGCTGGTGGCTGGTCGAGCCGCAAGGGCGGCGCATCACGGCGACGGTCCTCCCCTTCAGATCGCGGCCGGCATGCGCCGGCGGCACCACGACAGCAGCCAGGAAGGCGCGGCGATGACGACGATGACCATAACGGCACCGGTGATGAAGGCATCGCTTGTCCCGAGCTATTGCCGCCGCGTCGGCGCCGCCTTGCTGCTGGTGGCGCTGGCCGATTTTCTTTTCTACGGCCAGCCGGCCGGCATCAGCGTCTTCATCTTCGCCATCGTGCTTGCGGCCGCCGTCGTCGCCATGCATCCGACAGCGTTGAACAATGCCAGGGTGTGGCTCAAGCCGGCGGCGCTGTTTGCGGCACTTTTGCCGCTTGTCGAAAATGTCAGCCCGCTTTCGCTGCTGGTCGCGGTTGCAGCACTTGCGATCTTTGCGCTGTCGCTGGCCGGCCGACTGCGGACGAGGCCTGCACGCATCGCACGCCAGCTCGGTCTGTTCCTGCTCGCAGCACCTTTCCGCTTCGCGCGAGACTTCTTCCGCTGGCGCAAGGTGGCGCGCCAGCTCGGGCAGCGGCGCATCCGGCTGGCGGCCATCGCCGTCTGGGTCATGCCGCTGACGCTCGGCGTCGTCTTCCTCGCGCTGTTCGGCGCCGCCAATCCGATCATCGAGCATTGGCTGTCGCTGATCGATCTCTACGCGCTGCTCGAGAAAATCGAGATCGCGCGGCTGATCTTCTGGCTGGTCGTGCTGGCCGGCGTCTGGGCGTTCCTGCGGCCGCGTCTGCCGCGCTTCGTCTCCCGCCTCAGGCGCATCCTGCCTACGGCGCGCGTGGCGCGGCCCGCGCGGACATCCGCCGAGGACGTCCTCTTCGGCAAGGCGGCGATCCTGCGCGCGCTGATCGTCTTCAACGCGTTGTTTGCCGTACAGAGCGCGCTCGATGCCACCTATCTGTGGGGCGGTGTCGCACTCCCCGACAGGCTGACCTATGCCGCCTACGCGCATCGCGGCGCCTATCCGCTGGTCGCCACCGCACTGCTTGCCGCCGGCTTCGTGCTGGCGGCGCTGCGCTCGGGCAGCGAGACGTCGCGGGATCCGCTGATCCGCGGGCTCGTCTATCTCTGGGTGGCGCAGAACATCGCGCTGGTGATCTCCTCCATACTGCGGCTCGACCTCTATATCGGCGTCTACGCACTCACCTATCTGCGCGTCGCCGCCTTCGTCTGGATGGGGCTGGTGGCAGCGGGGCTGGCGCTCATCATCATCCGCATCGCGCTTCAAAAATCCGGCGAATGGCTGCTCTCCGCCAATCTTCTGACGCTTTCGGCGACGCTTTATGCCTGCTGCTTCGTCAACTTCGCAGCAACCATCGCCAACTACAATGTCGACCATTCCTACGAGATGACTGGAAAGGGCGTTCCCCTCGACATCTGGCATACACGTTCGCTCGGCCCGAACGCCTTGCCGGCTCTCGGGCGCTATTTCGAGCATCAGAAGAAAACATTCCCCGATCGCGCGGTCGGCGACGGGCCCGACGCGATGACCGAATTCCACTATCGCACGGCGCAGAAAAACTGGCGGGCCTGGAGCTTTCGCGACTGGCGGCTGCTGCGCACTCTCGACAAGCACGGCCCGCTTGCTAATCCTGCCGTCACCGAACCATACGCACCGGGCCGCTGATCGATGCCACACAACATCCTCGTCGCCGACGACGACCCGCATATCCGCGAGATCATCTGCTTCGCGCTGGAAAAGGCCGGCATGAAGACGGCCGCCGTGGCCGACGGCGCCGCGGCGCTGCAGGCGGTTGAGCGCCGCGCGCCCGACCTCATCGTGCTCGACATAGGCATGCCGGAGATGGACGGGCTGGAGGTCTGCCGGCGGCTCAGGCAAAAATCCGACGTGCCGGTGCTGTTCCTGTCCGCACGAGATGAAGAAATCGATCGCATCCTCGGGCTCGAAATGGGCGGTGACGACTACGTCACAAAACCGTTCAGCCCGCGCGAGCTGGTCGCCCGCGTCAACGTCATCCTGCGGCGCGCGCGCCCGGCCGCCGTCGAGGAAGAGGCGGACGACCGCGCGTTCGCGCATGGCAAGCTCATGCTTGTCCCGGCAAGCCATGCGGCAAGTTTCGACGGCAAGCCGCTCACCTTGACGGCGATCGAATTCGCGATCCTGAAAGGTTTTCTCGCCCGTCCGCAGCACGTGCTCGGCCGCGACGCGGTGATGGCCAATGCCTATGCCTCCAACATCCATGTCTCGGAACGCACCGTCGACAGCCACATCCGCAACGTGCGGGCCAAGCTGGCGGCGGTCGGCTGTCTCGATGCGATCGCCACGGTGCATGGCGTCGGCTTCCGGCTCGGCCGATGCGGTGGTTGAGCAAGGAAAGGTGGCGGCCGCGGCTCGCCACCGTCGTCATCGCCATCCTGATCGTGGTCATGGCGCTGCCGCTGGTCGGGCTGTTCTTCTTCCGGCTCTATGAGAACCAGCTGATCCGGCAGACCGAGGGCGAGCTGATCGCGCAAGGCGCCGTCGTCGCCGCGATCTATGCCAGTGAGGTGCGCGCGGCCGGCATCGCCCCGGAAAAACTCGGCGCGCCGGTCTCGGCCGATCCGGCACGGGACAACAACTATCCCTACGACCCGATCGAGCCGCGCCTCGACCTTGCCTATGACGATGTCATGCCGTCGCGGCCGGCGTCGCTTCCCGCCACCCCCGATCCCGCCTTCACGGCAATAGGCGCGCGGCTCGACGGCATTCTGGACGAGACGCAGAAAACCACGCTTGCCGGCTTCCGGCTGCTCGACCCGCGCGGCGTGGTGATTGCCGGCGGCGACGAGGTCGGCCGGTCGCTCGGTGAAATCGAGGAGGTGCGGACCGCGCTTTCCGGCGCCTATGCCAGCGAGCTGCGCCTGCGTATTCCCGATCAGCCGGCGCCGCCGCTCTATTCGGTGAGCCGCGGCACCAAGGTGCGCGTCTTCGTCGCCATGCCGGTCGAGGTCGACGGCCGTGTCGCGGGCGTGGTCTATCTGTCGCGAACGCCGAACAACATCGTCAAGCATCTTTATGGCGAGCGCGGCAAGGTGACGTTGGCGGCCATCGCCATCCTCGGCGGCACGCTGCTGATCGCGCTGGTGTTCATCCGCACCGTCAGCCGGCCGATCTACGCGCTGATCGAGCGCACGAAGCGCATCGCCGCCGGCGACCGCGACGCGATCCGGCCGCTCGACCATCACGGCACACGCGAGATGGCGGCGCTGTCGACGGTCTTTCTCGACATGGCGACCAAGCTGCAGGCGCGCTCCGACTCGATCCAGACCTTCGCCACCCATGTCTCGCATGAACTGAAATCGCCGCTGACGGCGATCCAGGGCGCGGCCGAATTGCTGCGCGATTCCGGCGGCGCGATGGACGAGGCCGAGCGCAAGCGCTTCTCCAACAACATCGTCACCGATGCCGGACGGCTCAATCTCTTGGTGCGCCGGCTGCTCGACCTGGCGCGCGCCGAAAACCTGGCGCCGAGCGGCGAAAACACGACGCTCAGCGCCGCGCTGGCGCTGCTGCCGATCGACACCAGGCTGGAGACGCGGATCGAGGGCGACCGCGATACCGGCCTCGGCATCTCGGCCGAGAATCTCGGCATCGTGCTCGCCAACCTCATCGACAATTCGGCAAGGCACGGCGCCCGGCAGGTGGCGATCCATGCCTCGGCCGCGGGCGAGCGCGCGCTGGTCCAGATCGGCGACGACGGCGACGGCATTTCGGCGGCCAACCGCGGGAAAATCTTCGAGCCGTTCTTCACCACGCGGCGCGAGAGCGGCGGCACCGGCATGGGGCTCGGCATCGTGCTGGCCCTCCTGAAAGCGCATGATGGCACGATCAGGCTGGTTGACACCGAGCGCGGCACGCGCTTCGAGATCGACCTGCCGGTTGCGTGACAACGCAGGCGGTTTTCTACGCAATTCCGGACAGATATTTTCCCTGGAATTGCTCTGGATCGGAGAAAAAATGCGCTACGACATCGTCATCATCGGCGGGGCCATCGTCGGGTCCTCGGTCGCCTATTATCTGCGCGAGGAAGGCTTTACCGGCTCCATCGCGCTGATCGAGCGCGATCCGCAATTTTCCCATGCGGCGACGACGCTGTCGCTGGCCTCGATCCGCCAGCAATTCTCGATCCCCGAAAACATCCGCCTGTCGCAGTTCACGCTGAAACTGTTCCGGCGGCTGAAGGAGACTTTTGGTCCCGATGCCGATATCGGCTTTCGCGAGGGTGGCTATCTGATCCTTGCCGGCGAGGCCGGGCTGCCGATCCTGAAGGCCAATCACGAAACGCAGGTCGCCGAGGGCGCCGATATCCTGCTCGAGGATGCCGACCAGCTGGCGCGCCGCTTCCCCTGGCTGTCGGTCGAAGATGTCTCCGCCGGCGCCTTTGGCCGCAGCGGCGAGGGCTGGTTCGACGCGCATGCGATGCTGACGCTGTTCCGCAAGGCGCTGCGCGACAAGAAGATCGATGTCATCACGGCTTCCGCCACCGGCATCGCGCGCGAGGGCAATCGCGTCACCGGCGTGGTGCTCGACAACGGTGAGACGCTCGAAGCCGGCATCGTCGTCAACGCCGCCGGGCCGAATGCCGGCAAGGTCGCGGCTTTTGCCGGGCTGGCGCTGCCGGTCGAGCCGCGCAAGCGCAACGTCTTCGTCTTCGAGGCGCGCGAGAAATATGCCGACATGCCGCTGCTGGTCGATCCGTCGGGCATCTATGTGCGGCCGGAGGGCTCGGTCTATCTCACCGGCGGCGCCGAGCCGGAAGAAGGTGACGTTGCACCCGATCCCAAGGACTTCGACGTCAACTGGCCGCTGTTCGAAGAGGTGATCTGGCCGACCTTGGCCACCCGCATCCCGGCTTTCGAGGCGATCAAGCCGACGCGCGCCTGGGTCGGGCATTACGACTACAACACGCTCGACCAGAACGCGGTGATCGGCCCGCATCCCGAGGTGGAGAACTTCCTGTTCGCCAACGGCTTTTCCGGCCACGGCCTGCAGCAGGCGCCGGCGGTCGGCAAGTCGATCGCCGAGCTCGTCATGCATGGCGGGTATCGGACCATCGATTGCACGGCGTTCGGCTACAGCCGTGTGGCGGAGGGACGGGCGTTCCGGGAGCTGAACGTGATTTGACCGGAAAAGCCGGCCGGCGAACCCGGTCTTGTCGACAAAAGCCGTTGCTTCTCTTGTGCCGTGTCATATTAGTCTGAGCTTTATCGGCGCTCGGGGAAACCATTGCTTAAAAACGCTGTCGAAGATTTTCGGCGCACAAGGGGAGTCCAGTTTCTCTTGGGCCTTCGCCACGAGATCCTGTACCGCCAGTTCCTGGCAAGCGCCGCGTCGAAAGGCAGGGCATTCGCCAGAGGCCTAGGCGAAACCGAGCGGAATTATTGCTTCACCATCGCGTTCAACACGCCATGGATCATAGACGTGCTCACCAAGGCCTGGCAGGTCTTCCCAACCGGGACGAGGCTCGTGGTGATCGACAATTCGTCGAAGCAGGATGCGCGCGCTTCGATCGAGGCAATCTGCGCGCGGCGCGGGGTCGCCTATTTCGGGCTGCCTCGGAATTTTGAAGCGAACCCTTCCAGATCACACGGCGTCTCCCAGACCTGGGCCTTCCACAACATCGTCAAGCACCTCAAACCCGACATGTTCGGATTCATCGATCACGATTGCTTCCCGATCGGGCCGATCGATATCGCGAAACGGGTCGGACGCAAGATCGGCTACGGGGCGCCGCTGCATGCCAGGTCGAGCTACCTCTACAAGGCAGCCGAGGACGAGCCAGGCTGGTATTACTGGGCCGGCCTCTGCTTCTACAATTTCGCCGCCGTCGAGCATGCGAAGCTCGATTTCAGAAATCGGCTCGACATCGGAATGGATACCGGAGGGGGTAACTGGCCGGTGCTGTATTCGAAGCATCCCGTCGGGGAATTCGAGATGGCCCGGAAAAATCGCCTCACAGTCAACGTCGGTGGGACAATCGCCGACTACGAGCTGTATGACGAGGTCCTCTTCCATGTCGGCGGCGCGTCCTACCGCTCGGGCGCGAAAAGCCCGGACTATCGACGCCTGCTGTCGGACCATATCTGGAACACCTATCTCGACGGAACCCAGGATCGCCTGGTCTCCATCTGAGCTTAGTCGAGCGACGCGCCTCTTCAGGCCTTGTTGTTTCACGGAAGCGCCTAACCGCTTCACATTTTTCCTGGATTCGCTTCCAAATACTGTTGCAGCCAGCCAAGAACGCGCGCCCAGCCCTCGGCATGCTCGGCCGCCGCGTCCGGGAAACCGGCAAATCCGCCATGGCAGATGGTGAGCCGCGTGCCGCCGGCGATCGGCTCCAGTAGATAGGCGAGCGTCGTTTCGTGACGGCCCAGCGTCGGGTGGTCCCAATCGTAGCGCCTCGTCTGCACGATCCGGCGCGGCGTCTCGACTTCGAGAAATGTCCCGCTGGCGGGCAGGTGGCTGCCATCAGAGGTCTCCACGATGACACTCCAGCGTCCGCCGACGTGAAGATCGGCGGCCCAGTCGGTCATGCGGTAGGTTTCTGACGAGCCCCACCAGCGCTCGACCTCCTTGGTGACGAGCGCCGCGATGACCTGGCCCGGCGAAGCGGGAAGTTCGGCCGAGGCCATGACCGTGTCGGCATTCGCCATGGCCTGCGGCAAGGACAAGTGAAGCATAAGTCCACCTTTTTCGCCTATTGTCTCGTATCCGAAACGATCTCTTGTCTTGCGTAATTCCGGGCGGAAAACCGCTGCGCCCTTTTCCTGGAATTTGCTCTAGAGCGTTTCACCGTTTCACGGAAACGGCGAACCGCTCTACCTCTTTGTTTTGACGCAATTCCAAACGGAAAACCGCTCACACTTTTCCTGGAATTTGCTCTAGCCCTTCGACGGCGGGCGCTCGAAGCCTTTGCCGGTCTCGAGCAGGCTCTTCAGGCTCGCCAGCACCAGCGGCCAACCCTTGGCGACGTTGGGGATCAGGCTGTGCGGGCCGTCGGCTTCGTGGGTCACGGCGAGCTTCATCAATTCGCCGTCCGGCTCGATGGTGAAGGTGCAGCGCGTGTAGCCGTCCTCCTTCACCTCGGGCAGCCATTCGTTGCGCCACTTGATCACCAGGCGCTTGGGCGGATCGATCTCCAGGATCTCGCCGGAGTCGGCGACCCGGCCGTCGGGAAAGATCAGCTTCCAGCTCGAGCCGACCTTCCAGTCGCTCTCCTGATAGGAGCAGAGGAAGAACTGCCGGTTGAATTCCGGATCGGTCAGCGCCTGCCAAAGTTTTTCGGGCGTCGTGCGGATATAGGTGACATAGACGAAGCTGTTCTCGCTCACGGCTCTTCCCTTTCAAGGCGTTGCTTCAGGTCGCTCAATGCATTGAGCCGATGGCGCTCGAACTTGCCGATCCAGCGCTCGGCGATCTCGTTGATCGGAACCGGGTTGAGATAGTGCTCCTTCTCCCGGCCGCGGCGCATGGTGGTGACGAGGTTCGCTTCTTCGAGGATCGCCAGATGCTTGGTCACCGCCTGCCGCGTCATCTCCATGTGCTCGCAGAGCGCGTTCAGCGTCTGCCCGTTCCTGGCGTAGAGGCTGTCCAGCAGTTGCCGGCGGGTGGGGTCGGCCAAAGCGCGAAAGACAGCATCCATGCTCATGACCTTAATATGCAACCATTTGGTTGCATGTCAAGCGGCACGACAAAATTCGACCGATCACATGCCTGTGAGCCGATCAGCACTTTTCGGCAAGGAGGGATCAGCTTTTGCGACCGAACCAGAAGGCGTCGGTCATGCGTGTCATACCGATGCGCTCGTAGAAACCGACGGCGTCTGGCATCGAGATCAGGCTGATGGCGACTGATGGGCCGAGCTGGCGACGCGCCTCGTCCATCAGGCCCTTGCCGACGCCAAGCCCCTGCGCCGACGCGGATACCGCGAGGTCCGAGATGTAGCAAACCCAGGAGAAGTCGGTCATGCCGCGGGCAATGCCGAGCAGCGGCTTGCCCTCGACATCGAGCCGTGCGGTCAGCACCAGGTTGGCGTTGTCGAGCATGGTTTGCAGCCGGGCCTCGTCGTCGACGGGCCGCACCTCGCCAAGGCCGGATTCCACCAGCACGCGGCGGAATTCGGCGACGTCGAGCGCCGGCTCGCTGGCGTAGAGGACTTTGGAAGGCACAGTCATTCCGATCAAAGTGGCGCAGTCGGCGGCGTTTTGAAAGCGATCGGTGCCGATCTTGTGTTCGATGGCCCAAACCCAACCGCCAACACCTGCCTTTCATTTGCCCGGCGCTTTGTGTAAACGATGCCCCAGCTATCAAGATAGGCAAAGACCATGGACAAATTCACCAAGCTCACCGGCGTCGCCGCGCCCATGCCGATCGTCAACATCGACACCGACATGATCATCCCGAAGGATTATCTGAAGACGATCAAGCGCACCGGGCTTGGCAGCGGCCTGTTCGCCGAGATGCGCTACAATGAAGACGGTTCGGAGAACCCGGATTTCGTGCTCAACAAGCCGGCCTATCGCAAGGCGCAGATACTGGTCGCCGGTGACAATTTCGGCTGCGGCTCGAGCCGCGAGCATGCGCCGTGGGCGCTGCTCGATTTCGGCGTGCGCTGCGTGATCTCGACCTCGTTCGCCGACATCTTCTACAACAACTGCTTCAAGAACGGCATCCTGCCGATCACCGTCAGCCCGGAAGACCTGGACAAGCTGATGGACGACGCCTCGCGCGGCTCCAACGCCACGCTGTCGATCGATCTCGAAGCCAAGGAAATCCGCGGGCCCGATGGCGGCGTGGTCAAGTTCGACCTCGACGATTTCAAGCGCCACTGCCTGCTCAACGGCCTCGACGATATCGGCCTGACCATGGAGAAGGCCGGCGCCATCGCTTCGTTCGAGAAGAAGAACGCCGAGCTGCGCCCCTGGGCCTGAGCGGCCTGAAGCACCGAGACAGATAGACCCGGCCGTAAACGGCCGGGTTCGTGGCGGCTGAACGGAGGGACAGTCATGACACGTTCGCTTCTTGCCGGTGCCTGCGCGTTGGCATGGCTGCTGATGCCGGTGGCCGGCGCGCATGCTCAGACCGATCCGGTGCTGGTGCCGGCTGACGATACGTCCAGCGCGGCCGCCAACCAGGATCCGTCGAGCACCTCCAATGCGGCGCTGGGCGACGCCGACAGCCAGGCGCCGATCCCGTTCGAGGGCGGGCAGCTCACCATCACGCAGCCGGAGCAGGACGGCGAGAAGGTGCTGTCCTATGACGGCAAGCAGCTGGCCAGCAATTACGACGTTTCCTTCGACAAGGTGGTCAAGATCGGCGACGTCAACGTGGCGCTGGTCGATGTCGGCGACGGCGGCAACCAATGCGGACCGGCCAAGGTCATCGTCTGGAAGCCGAAGGACGGCGAGATCCAGACCACGACGGTCGAGCAGGACGAATGCGGCGCGCCGCCGGCCGCCGTCTCCGACAGCGCCATCTATTTCGTGCCCTATCTGCTGCCGGGGGAGACGCGGCCGGCACTGCAATGGTCGCCGACCGAGGGCCTGACAACGTCCGGCAATCTCACCTACACGCCTGAGCCAGGCACCGACTGGAAGGACGTCGATCCGTCGAAATTGGACAACATCATCGACGCCTTCCACAACGAGGCCGTCTACAAGGCCGGCGAGGCGCTGCTCGGCAAGGACATGCCCGACATGACGACCAGCCTGCTGGTCGGCGGCGGCACCGAAAAGACGGAGTCAGGCGCCTTCTACGCCACCGGTTGCGTGCCGCATGACTGCGGCGGCAGTGACGGCTTCATGGCCGTCGATCCGGCCAAGCACAAGGTCTATTTCGCCCGCCGCGGCGACAATGACCAGCCGCAGGCCTGGCCACCGCTGAAGGACTGGCCGGCGGATATCAAGAAAGCCTATGACGACGCGCAGGGGTCAGGGAATTAAACCACTTCTGCTAGGCCGCGATCCTTCGCGCCCCCCTCTGTCCTGCCGGACATCTCCCCCACAAGGGGGGAGATTGGCTGTTTCGCCGCTCCGCTCGTTCGGCAACGCCGGTGATTGGCGAAAGCCGGCGCGACGTCTGATCTCCCCCCTCGTGGGGGAGATGTCCGGCAGGACAGAGGGGGGCGCTGTCCCGCCAGCGTTGCGCTGTCTGGCTCACGACCCCCGCCGCGCCGCCTGCTAAATGCAGGCCTGCAAACCCTGCGAGGCCCCCATGCGAAGACTCATCTCCACAGGCTCTCCCTTCGAGAAAACCGCCGGCTATTCGCGCGCGGTGGTGCAGGGCGATTGGTGCTTCGTCTCCGGCACGACGGGCTATGACTATGCCACCATGACCATGCCGGAAACGGTCGAAGCGCAGACGCGCAATTGCCTTGCCACCATTGCCAAGGCGCTGGCCGATGGCGGCTTCGACATGGCCGATGTGGTGCGGGCGCATTACTACGTCACCGATCGGGCTTTCGTGGACGTGGTGTTCCCGATCCTCGGCGAGACGTTCGGCGATATCCGCCCGGCGGCGACGATGATCGTGTGCCAGCTCAACAAGCCGGAGATGAAGATCGAGATCGAGGTGACGGCGCTCAGGCGCGCGGCCTGATGCCCGTCGCCCGAAGCGCTCGGCTACGGCAGGCAAGGATCGGTCCATGGTGAAGGTCAGGCGCATCGTCGCCAATATCGAAACCCCGGACGCTGCTGCCGCGAAGCTTTTCTACCGGGATGTGCTTGGCCTCGATGTCCTCATGGATCAGGGCTGGATCGCCACCTATGGCTCCGATGAAAGCATGCAGGTGCAGATCAGCTTCATGGCGCAAGGCGGCTCCGGCACGCCGGTGCCGGACCTTTCGATCGAGGTCGACGACGTCGATAAGGCGCTCGATGCGATGAAGGCCGCCGGCTTCGCCATCGAATACGGCCCCGCCGACGAGCCCTGGGGCGTGCGGCGCTTCTATGCGCGCGACCCGTTTGGGCGGCTGGTGAATATTCTTTCGCATAGGTAGGCGTGTTGCCGATCTCCTTAGAGACGCTGGCGGGACAGCACCCCCCTCTGTCCTGCCGGACATCTCCCCCGCAAGGGGGGAGATTGGCTGCTTCAGCGCCTCGCCCTTTCTGCAACGTTAAGAGATTGGCGAAAGCCGTCGCGACATCGATCTCCCCCCCTTGCGGGGGAGATGGCCGGCAGGCCAGAGGGGGGTGTGAAGGATCTCGGCGCCCGTCCTCTTGCGCCGCAACCACTTGGCGTTTAGCAAGGCGCCGGTTCAATTCTCTCACCGGACGGTTCTCCATGGCTTCGAAAAATCTCTTCCTGCTCGCCGGCGACGGCATCGGCCCCGAGGCGATGGCCGAGGTGAAGAAGCTGATCGCGGCCATGAACGACAAGCTCGGCAGCGGCTTTGCCACCGATGAGGGCCTGGTCGGCGGCTGCGCTTACGATGCGCATGGCGCGGCGATCTCCGATGCCGACATGGCGAAGGCGATGGCGGCGGACGCGGTGCTGTTCGGCGCCGTCGGCGGGCCGAAATGGGACAAGGTGCCTTACGAAGTGCGGCCCGAAGCCGGGCTGCTGCGCCTGCGCAAGGACATGGAGCTGTTCGCCAATCTCAGGCCCGCGATCTGCTACCCGGCCTTGGCTGCATCCTCCTCGCTCAAGCAGGACGTGGTCGAGGGCCTCGACATTTTGATCGTGCGCGAGCTGACCGGCGGCGTCTATTTCGGCGAACCGAAGCAGATCATCGATCTCGGCAACGGCCAGAAGCGCGGCATCGACACCCAGGTCTACGACACGTTCGAGATCGAGCGCATCTCGGGCGTCGCCTTCGAGCTGGCGCGGACGCGCAAGAATCATGTCACCTCGATGGAAAAGCGCAACGTCATGAAGTCGGGCGTGTTGTGGAACGAGGTGGTCAGCCAGACGCATCAGGCGAAATACGCCGACGTCAAGCTCGACCATATGCTGGCCGATGCCGGCGGCATGCAGCTGGTGCGCTGGCCAAAGCAGTTCGACGTCATCGTCACCGACAATCTGTTCGGCGACATGCTGTCCGACATCGCCGCCATGCTGACCGGCTCGATCGGCATGCTGCCGTCGGCCTCGCTCGGCGCGCCGGACGTCAAGACCAAGAAGCGCAAGGCGCTTTACGAGCCGGTGCACGGTTCGGCGCCCGACATCGCCGGCAAAGGCATCGCCAATCCGATCGCGATGATCGCCTCCTTCGCCATGTGCCTGCGCTATTCCTTCGGCATGGTGGCCGAGGCCGACAGGCTCGAAGCGGCCATCGCCGCCGTGCTCGACGACGGCCTGCGCACCAAGGACATTTTGTCCGACGGCATGAAGGAAGTCGGCACCGTCGAGATGGGCGACGCCATCATCGCCAAATTCCTTGGCTGACCCCGGAGCCGTCGACGTTCGCTGGGCGAGGGTCGACGATGCCGAAGCGCTCGCCACCGTGCTTTGCGCGATGGCGGCGCATTACCGGCAAGCGCCGCTCGATCATGGCCGGGCGGCGGCCACGGCGCGACAATGGCTGAGCGACGAGAGCCCGGCCTATCCGCATTTCGCCTTGGCCTTCGCGGATGGCGCGGTCGCCGGCCTCGCCTCGGTGGCTATAGCGCATCCAGGCATCGATCTCGAAAGGCTGATGTTCCTGAAGGATCTGTTCGTGCGCGACAGCGCCCGCGACATGGGCGTTGGCCGCGCTCTGGTCGGCTTTCTCGCCGGTTATTGCCTCGCCAAAGGCATCGGCCGCATCGATCTGACCGCCGAAGACTGGAACGAAAGCGCGCTGCGCTTCTACGACCGGCTCGGTGCCGAGCGCCACGGCCAGAAGATTTTTCTTAGGCTGTCGGGTACGGCGCTGAAGGCGGCCGCTAAAACCTGACGCCCGCCGGCAATGGCCCCCACCTGTTCTCGCCGAATTGTGAGGGAAGAAGTCCAAAGACGAGAATGGCCACGGGCCCCAGGGCCGGAATGTAGCAAAGCAGGACAAGCCAGCCGGTCAGGCCGATGTCATGCAGGCGCCGCACTACGACCGCGATCGACGGCAGGATAGCCGCCAACACAAAAAGCAGGGCAGGAATGTACCCGATCGATGTCCTTGGCCCGTCATCGAAACCGCTTATCGCCAGGTTGAGGAGAGCGCCGAAGCCGAACAGCGCGACAAGCAGGACGTAGAGCCAGAGGTGGAATGCCCAAAACTCCTTGCGACGGGCCCGGCCGGTGAAATTGCGGTAGTCGTCTCCCAGCGCTCGCAGGAAATAGGCCCACAGTCCCAAGGATGTAGCGGAACGGTTTTCGATGGCGCGGCCGCCCGCCGGCTGCGGAATGCCGTGCGGCGGCGCTGCGGCTGATTTCGTGGCCACGATATCATGCGCCGTCCCGTCATCCGGCGTGAACTCGACTGGCATGCCTTTGGTCGGAGACATGCCCTGGGTCAGGTCACTTTGGCCGAAGATGTAACGCTTGCCGTCGATCCCGTCGATGTAGCCGTAGTCGTGATCCTCATCATAGTGAAAGACTGTCCCGCGCATTGCTTCCCCCTTCGCGTCGCAGCGGAAATCTATCTAAAGTTGTAGGAGTTTGCAATATGCACGGATAGCGCTAGAGCCTGACCCCTACGGGCACCGGCCCCCACTTGTTTCCGCCGACCTGGCTCGGAATCAGGCCGAACACCAGGATGGCAAGCGCGCCGATATAGGGCAGGAAGCACAGGATCGCGAGCCAGCCGGTCAAGCCGACATCGTGCAGCCGGCGCACCAGCAGCGAAATCCAGGGCAAGATGGTGAGAACGGCATAGAGCCCGAAGAGGCTCAACGAGACGATCGGCAGCCCGCTGCCGCCTTCGAAGTCGTCGGTCGACAGATCGAAGGAGAGCCCGATCGCGACGAGGACGGCAAGGCCGATCGGCCAGAACAGGCAGAAGCTCCAGAACTCCTTGCGCCGCGCGCGCCCGGTGAAGTTCACGTAATTCGCCGTCAGGTCGCGCCAGAAATAGCTCCATACGGCGGTGGATTCGGCATCATTCTCGGCGTCACGGCCGAAATGCGCCAGCGCCGCGCCCGGCAGCGGACGCGCAGCCGTTGCGGCCACATTGTCCACCGGATCGCCGGCGCGGGCCCGGACCGACAAGATGTTGCCGGCGCGATCGCCGTTCGGCTGGAACTCGACCGCGGCGCCTTTGGCCAGCGCCATGTCACGGCGCAGGTCCTCGCGTCCGAAGACGTAGCGCTTGCCGTCGGCGCCGCTGATGAAGCCGAAGCCATGCTCCCTGTCATAGTGAAGAATCTCGCCGCGCATGTCGTGCCCCGCGTCGCGCTGCTGTCACATTGTTGGAAGTCCACGCGGACCGCAAGAGGCATGCGATGAAGCGCGACCGGCAGCCACCACGCTGTCGTCATCCTCGGGTCTACGCGTCCGCTGCGCTCCCGCTCCGCCCGTGGATGACGAAGTTCGGATGCTTCGGTCAATCTCGAAGGTCGCAATTTGCTGCCGAAGGAGGTGCAATGTCCCCGCGGGTCAGCTGCCAACTTTAATTGCGAGCTACGTTGGTCGTTTCTTCGATTTCTTGTTCTTTGCCGGCCCTGGCTTGTCGAATTTCGGCTTGGCTGGCTTACCGGATTTGCCAGCCCATGGCTTTGCTTCGAATGGCGTGCGCTGATCGGCCGGCGCGCGCTTCTCGAACTTCGGCTTGTGAGCGGCGCTCTGGTCGAAAGCCCGCTTGCCGCGATGCGGTTTCTTGTCCGGCTTCGGCGGCTGGTAGCCGGCGCGCGACAAATCGGGCGTGCCGTCGATCCGCCTGACCGCGATGTTGCCCTGCAGCTTGCGGTCGGGGCCGATCGCGGCGAGGAAGCGGTCGGCCCAGTCGGCGGCGATCTGCACGAAGGTCTCTTCCGGCTGCATCTTGATGGCGCCGATCTCGCGCTTGGACATGCCGGCAGTGCGGCACAGCATTGGGATCAGCCAGCGCGGCTCGGCATTCTGGCGGCGGCCGACCGACAGCGAAAACCAGACGCTGTCGCCGAAATCGTCGCGGCGGGCGGGGGCCTCGTCGCTGCGTGTGAATTTCTCGCGCGACGGTGCGAAAGGCGCGACTTCGAGCAGGTCCTCGGGCGCCGAGCGGCTGGAGCGGCAGAGCCGCACGAAGGCCGCGGCCACCTGTTCGGCGCCATGCTTTTCCAGCAGCATGTCGATAAAACCGCGTTCTTCCTCGCGCACCGGTTCGTCGAAGGCCGCGTCGGCCAGGATGCGCTCGTCGTCGCGGCGCAGCACGTCGTCGGCCGAGGGCGGGCTTGCCCAGGTGGCGGTCAGCTTGGCGTTCTGCAGGAGGCGTTCGGTGCGTCTGCGGGCATTGTTCGGCACGATCAGCGCGCTCACCCCTTTTCGTCCGGCGCGCCCCGTGCGACCGCTGCGATGCAGCAGCGTCTCCGGGTTGGTCGGCAGGTCGGCGTGGACGACGAGATCGAGATTGGGCAGGTCGATGCCGCGCGCCGCGACATCCGTCGCGATACACACCCGGGCGCGGCCGTCGCGCATCGCCTGCAGCGCATGGCTGCGCTCGTTCTGGCTGAGCTCGCCGGACAGCGCGACGACGGAGAAATTGCGGTTGTTGAAGCGCGCCGTCAGGTGGTTGACGGCCGCGCGCGTGTTGCAGAACACCAGCGCGTTCTTCGCTTCATAGTAGCGCAGCACATTGATGATGGCGTTCTCGCGATCGGCCTGGGCGACGTTCAGCGCCCGGTATTCGATGTCGAGATGCTGCTTTTCCTCGCCGGCGGCCGAGATGCGCACCGCATCGCGCTGATAACCTTGGGCGAGCGTTGCGATGGCGCGTGGCACGGTTGCCGAGAACATCAGCGTGCGGCGCTCGGCGGGCGCTGCGTCGAGGATGAATTCGAGGTCCTCGCGAAAACCGAGATCGAGCATCTCGTCGGCTTCGTCCAGCACCACGGCCTTGATCGCCGACATGTCGAGCGATTGCCGCGTGATGTGGTCGCGCAGCCGGCCGGGCGTGCCGACGACGATATGGGCGCCGCGTTCCAGCGCCCGCCGCTCGGTGCGCATGTCCATGCCGCCAACGCAGGAGGCTATCTGCGCGCCGGTCAACTCGTAGAGCCATTCGAGTTCGCGCCGCACCTGCAGGGCAAGCTCGCGCGTCGGCGCCACGATCAGTCCCAGCGGAGCACCGGCCTCGGCAAAACGCTCAGCGCCCCCAAGCAAGGTCGGCGCCACGGCAAGGCCGAAGGCGACGGTCTTGCCGGACCCGGTCTGCGCCGACACCAGCGCGTCGGCCTCGCCGAGCTCCGGCCCCAGCACCGCCTTCTGCACCGGCGTCAGCGCCGCATAACCGCGCTTTTCCAGCGCCTCTGCCAGCGCAGGAACAATCGTTTCGAAACTGGACATTCTTCTCTTTCGGAATTCGGGGTTCTGCGCTCGTCGCGGAGCACAAGGCCGGCACTGCGCCAGCCAAACGGTATTTGGGCGTTCGTACTTCTTGCGGCCGATATTGTACAGGGCAAGCGGCACCGCCTTTCCCTTCTCCCCTTGTGGGAGAAGGTGGATCGGCGCGATAGCGCCGAGACGGATGAGGGGTGTTCCAGCGGAGTGAGACGCTGAAAAGCTGGCGTTCGATTCTTCACCGCCGCGATCCTTCCAGCACCCCTCATCCGGCCGCTTCGCGGCCACCTTCTCCCACAAGGGGAGAAGGGAAAGTCGCCGCCAATTGACTCTTTCATCAAACCGCGTAAAAGCCCGCTTCGAACGGGATCGTCTTTCGATGCGCGGCCTTTTGATGGCTCTTCTTGCATTCGACGCCCCCAGCCACAATGTAACGCATTGGGCTGGGCGCTTAGACGCGTCCGTCCGTTCCAGCAAAACTACGGCCAAAACCACCACCAAAACGGTGTGATTCCCTTGGCCTAACCACCCTCTCCCGGGTCCGGCCCGGGGGACGAAACCCGCATGAGGCCGGCGGGTTTTCTCCAACAACCAAGCGGAGAGGGACAGGAGATATCAGATGAGTTTCAAGGTTGCGGTAGTCGGCGCCACGGGCAATGTGGGCCGCGAAATGCTCAACATTCTGGACGAGCGCGGCTTCCCGGTGAGCGAGGTCGTGGCGCTGGCGTCGCGGCGAAGCCAGGGCACCGAGGTGTCCTTCGGCGATCGCACGCTGAAGGTGAAGGCGCTCGACCAGTATGACTTTTCCGACACCGACATCTGCGTCATGTCGGCCGGCGGCAACGTCTCCAAGGAATGGTCGCCGAAGATCGGCAAGCAGGGTTGTGTCGTCATCGATAATTCGTCGGCCTTCCGCTACGACCAGGACGTGCCGCTGATCGTGCCGGAGGTGAACCCGGACGCGATCTCGCTGTTCACGCGCAAGAACATCATCGCCAACCCGAACTGCTCGACGGCGCAGCTGGTCGTGGCGCTGAAGCCGCTGCACGACGTCGCCACCATCAAGCGCGTCGTCGTCGCCACCTACCAGTCGGTGTCCGGCGCCGGCAAGGAAGGCATGGACGAGCTCTTCACCCAGACCCGCGCGGTGTTCGTCGCCGACCAGGTCGACGTCAAGAAGTTCACCAAGCGCATCGCCTTCAACGTCATTCCGCATATCGACGTCTTCCTCGACGACGGCTTCACCAAGGAAGAGTGGAAGATGGTCGCCGAGACCAAGAAGATGCTCGATCCCAAGATCAAGCTGACGGCGACCTGCGTGCGCGTGCCGGTGTTCATCGGCCATTCGGAAGCGGTCAACATCGAGTTCGAAAAGCCGATCACCGCCGACGAGGCGCGCGACATCCTGCGCGAGGCGCCCGGATGCCAGGTGCTCGATAAGCGCGAGAATGGCGGCTACATCACGCCGCTGGAATCGGCCGGCGAGGACGCCACCTTCATCTCGCGCATCCGCGAGGACTCGACCGTCGACAATGGCCTGTCGATGTGGGTCGTCTCCGACAATCTGCGCAAGGGCGCGGCGCTCAACGCGGTGCAGATCGCGGAATTACTGGTCGAGCGCGGCCTGATCCAGCCGAAGAAGAAGGCGGCCTGACGGCTGTTTGATTAGCGCTCACGGGCCGTATCGCCGCTGCCGCGGCTGGCCCTCCGCGAGGGCGCCGGACGACCGGCGGCCCGCGGTCGCGGGCTCGGCCTGACGGCTGTTTGTTTTCGCTCACGGGCCGTATCGCCGCTGCCGCGGCTGGCCCTCCGCGGGGGGCGCCGGACGACCGGCGGCCCGCGGTCGCGGGCTCGGCCTACGGCCGGGGCGCTTCTTCCTTCTCCCCGTTTACGGGGAGAAGGTGCCCGAAGGGCGGATGAGGGGCAGCGCCGGCATGTCCAGTTTTCCTCAAGTCGCAATACGCCCCGCCATCGCTTCCGACGCCGCCGCCATCGCGACCATGATGCGCGCGTCGCTCAACGCCTTCGCTTGGATGCCGGTCCTGCACACGCCGGAGGAAGACCTCTTCTTCATCCGCGACATCCTGCTCCCCAATCAGCAAGTGACTGTGGCCGTCGCCGGCGAACCCATCGTCGGCTTCATCGCCGTCGACGGCGATTGGGTCGAGCAGCTCTACCTCGATCCCGCCCGGACAGGGCAAGGCATCGGCAGCCGGCTGCTTGACCAGGCCACGGCCGACATGCCGCTCATCAGGCTCCACTGCTTCCAGGCCAACACCGGCGCGCGGCGGTTCTACGAACGCCATGGTTTTCGCGCCGAAGCCTTCGGCGACGGCTCGACCAACGAGGAAGGCCTGCCGGATATTCTTTACGTGCTCAGGCGCTGAGTTCAGGCGCCGCTTTCGGTCGCCAGTTCGCGCAAGATGGTGAGTGCCTCCTCCGCCCGCTCCGCCGGCACGAACAGATGGTCGTGATAGAAGGCCGAGACCGGATTGACGCCCATGCCGGCTGCCGCGAGCCGCGTCGTGATGGCGGCGAGGAAGCCGACGGCTTCCAACGAGGAGTGGATGTCGAGCGTGATCATCCGGCAGCGGAACGTGCCGGCGAGGGCGGCCGCCTTCGCCTCGTCCTCCGTCACGATCAGCGTCAGGCCCTCGCGCTCGATGAAGCGCATGACCGGCTCCGGACCCTCCGGCAAGGAAACTCCGGGCGGCAAGGTCGTAAAGACATAGACTTCCGGGTGAAGCTGCGGCGTCATCGATGCCAGCAGCTTTTGCAGGTCCGTCTCGCCGCTCATGTCTCGTCCCTTCATGTGGTGCTTCGCGACGTTCTCGACAGTCCTGCTCGAAACGTCAACGGTCCGACGCTTTGACGACATGGCGATGTCGCTCGCGGCTGAGTCAGGAGTTCGTTATCGCCGTAGAAACATAACGGCTTGCAAAGGTTCACCCGATGATCGTCCGACCGCGCCCGACATTCCTGCAGCTGTTCTTCATCATGCGTGGCTCGGTGGTGCCGCGCATCCTGCCGCAGATTTTCGGCTTCGCCATCTATGCGACGGTCATCCTGGTGCTGGCGCGGCACTTCCAGCTTGATCTCAGCGCCTTCAACATCACGCCCTTCGGGCTCGTCGGCGTGACGCTGTCGATCTATCTGTCGTTCCGCAACAACGCCGCCTATGACCGCTGGTGGGAAGCCCGCAAGCTCTGGGGCGCGTTGGTCTTCGAGATCCGCAATCTGTCGCGCGCCACCACCAGCCTGATCGGTGACCGCACCGAGCAGCGCGCGCTGTTGATGGAGGCGCTTGGCTTCTGCCATCTGCTGCGCGGGCAGTTGCGCCGCATCGACGGCAAGGAAGACGCCCGCGCCTTTATCGGCGACGCGGTCGACAAGGCAGCCGCCCGCACCAACCCGGCCGACGACATGGTCCGGCGCATGGGCCGGCGCGCCAATGCGCGGCGCGAGGCCGGCGCGCTCGATCCGATCTGCTTCCGCATCCTCGACGAAAGGCTGGCCGCGATCGCCGCCATCCAGGCCGGCTGCGAGCGCATCGCCGGCACGCCCCTGCCTTTCGCCTATACGCTCCTGGTGCACCGCACGGCCTATGTCGTCTGCCTGCTTCTGCCGATCGGCCTGGTTTCGACCACGGGCTGGGCGACGCCGCTGTTCACGGCGCTGATCGCCTACACCTTCTTCGGGCTCGACGCGTTGTCGGAAGAGCTGGAGGACCCGTTCGGCGTCGAGGCCAACGACCTTGCGCTGGATGGGCTCTGCCGCGTCTGCGAGATCTCCGTGTTCGAGGCGCTGGACGAGACGCCGCCGAAGATGATCGCGGCCGACAAGTTTTACTTCTCGTAGCAACAGGCAACTTCGTCATCCTAGGGCGAAGCAAGGAGCGAAGCGACGCGCGCAGACCCTAGGATCCATGCCGTGACGTGCGTGATAGGCAAAGCGGGCCAAGGCCAGGCACCTGTTTCACCGCGGATGGGAACGCTTGTTCTGAGCCGCTGCAATCTTCGGCTGAGATCACGGCATGGATCCTTGGGTCAAGTCCAAGGATGACGAAGAACAGTTGCGCCCGCGCCGAAAAAACCGCAGCCATGTAGGATCGCGGTCCGTTCCCCCGTCCTTGGATCGAACCGGCACATAGCCGGCATTCGAAACCTTGGAGGGAACATCCATGAGCATTTCCGAAGCCGCGCCTGCTTCAAAAGGCGCTCTGTGGACCGGGCGCGCGCTCAGCGCCGTCGTGGTCCTGTTCATGATTTTCGACGGCGTCATCAAGTTGCCGCCGCTGGACATCGTCACGCAGACGATGACCGAGCTCGGCTGGCCGGCCGATGCCAATGTCGCGCGCCTGATCGGGGTCATCGGCCTGATCTCGACCGCGCTCTATGCTCTGCCGCGGACCTCGGTGCTCGGCGCCATCCTGCTCACCGCCTATATGGGCGGCGCGATCTCGACCCATGTGCGGATCGGCAACCCGCTCTTCTCGCACACACTGTTCGGCGTCTATCTCGGCGTTGTCCTGTGGGGCGGCCTCTATCTGCGTGACCAAAGAGTGCGGGCGCTGATCCCGTTCAGCCGCTAAGCGAAGGAGAATACGATGCTCACCACCATCCTCATTGTCCTCGTTCTCATCATCGCCGCCGTGCTGGTCTACGCCGCGACGCGGCCGAACGATTTCGTGGTCACCCGTTCGACCACCATCAAGGCGCCGGCCGAAGCGATCTTTCCGCTGATCAACGATTTCAAGCGCTGGCCGGAATGGTCGCCCTTCGAAAAACTCGACCCTGAGATGCAGCGCACGCTTTCCGGCGCCGACAGCGGCAAGGGCGCGGCCTATGCCTGGGAAGGCAATTCCAAGGCCGGCAAGGGCCGCATGGAGATCACCGGTTCGGTGCTGTCATCGCGGGTCGCGCTGAAGCTCGATTTCGAAAAGCCGTTCCGCGCCAACAACAGCGTCGATTTCTCGCTCTCGCCGTCCGGCGACGGCACGACGGTCACCTGGGCCATGCGGGGCGCGAGGCCGTTCATCGCCAAGCTGATGGGCCTGTTCATGGATTTCGACAGCCTGATCGGCAAGGAGTTCGAGGCTGGCCTCGATAATCTGAAACGCGCCACCGAGCGCTGAAAACCGAGCGATTTCAAATACCTGATGGCATGATCAGGACGTTGGCCGGCGCCGGGCCGGCCAATCTTCGTTGTTCCAGGGATCAAATTAGCCGTCTGCGAGTTTAGACCACGGCGGCGAGACGGCGCGTGAGAGAGGAACAGCAATGAACAAAGCAATTACCATTCTGGTGCTGACCATGGCCTTGGGCGCCTGTTCGCAGACGGAAAAGGGCGCCGCGATCGGCGGCCTGGGCGGCGCGGCGGTCGGCGCGGCCGTTGCCAACAATCCGGTGCAGGGCGCGGTGGTCGGCGGCGCGGTCGGCGCGGTCGCCGGCGCGTTGATCGGCCATGCCAGCGAAAGCGGCCAGTGCCGCTATCGCGACCGTTACGGTCGCGTCTATGTGGCGCGCTGCCCGTCCGGCTACTGAGACGTCGGGCTGATCCAAAGAAAAACGGCGGGCAATGCCCGCCGTTTGTGTAAGCCAAGAATGACCCGCGATTACTCGGCGGTGGCGGCTTCGGCCGGAGCGGCGGTCGCCGCGGCGGCAGCGGCAGCGGCGTCTTCCTGAGCCTTCTTCAGCAGCGCGGCGCGTTCCTGCGCCTTCTTGCCGGGCAGCGCCTTGTTCGGGTTCGAGCGGGCTTCGCGCTTGGCGAGGCCGGCCTCGTCGAGGAAGCGCAGCACGCGGTCGGTCGGCTGGGCGCCGTGCGACAGCCAGTGCTTGACGCGCTCGGCGTCGACCTTGACGCGCTCGCCGTCCTTCGGCAGCAGCGGGTTCCACGAGCCCAGCGACTCGATGAAACGGCCGTCACGCGGCGACCGGGCGTCGGCGACGACGACGTGGTAGTAAGGACGCTTCTTCGAGCCCGCACGGGCCAGTCTGATCTTCAGTGCCATTCTTTTCTCCTAAAAGCTCTGATTTTTCGTTCATTAACTCCCGGCCAATTAGCCGGCTTTTGCAGCGCCGTTGTTGGCGGCGATCTGTTCGTGGTGGCGGATGACCTCGCGGACGACGAAGTTCAAAAACTTCTCCGCGAAATCGGGATCGAGATTCGCATCCTTTGCCAGCTGGCGAAGGCGGGCGATCTGCTGCTGCTCGCGCGCCGGATCGGCGGGCGGCAGGCCATGCTCGGCCTTGAGAACACCGACCGCCTTCGTACAGCGGAAGCGCTCGGCCAGCATATGGATGAGGGCGGCGTCGATGTTGTCGATCGAAGCGCGGTAGCCAGCCAGGATGGCGCGTGCATCGGCCATGTCTTTCTCCTCGTTCATCGCCCCCTCACTTCTTCTTGCCGAGACCGGGCAGCCTGCCGCCGCCCAGGCCCGGAAGCTTCATGCCGCCGGGGAGGCCCGGCAGTCCGCCGCCACCGGGAAGTCCACCAGGCAAGCCGCCCGGCAGGCCCTTGCCGAGACCGGCGGCCTGCGCCTGCTTCTGCAAGGCTTCGAGCTGCTTGGGATCCATCTTGGAAAGGTCCGGCATGCCGCCCATACCGCCAGGCATCATGCCGCCAAGGCCCATCTTGGAGGCCAGGCCGCCCATCATGCCGCGCATGAGGCCGCCGCCTTTGCCCTTGCCGCCCATCGCCTTCATCATGTCGGCCATGCCGCGATGCATCTTCAAGAGCTTGTTGATCTCGGCCGCGTCGGTGCCGGAGCCGGCGGCGATGCGCTTCTTGCGCGAATGCTTGAGGAGATCGGGATTGGCGCGCTCGGCCTTGGTCATCGAGGAGATGATGGCGAGCTGGCGGCCGAACATCTTGTCGTCGAGGCCGGCGGCGGCAAGCTGGTCCTTCATCTTGCCCATGCCTGGCATCATGCCCATGATGCCGCCCATGCCACCCATTTTCGACATCTGTTGAAGCTGCTGGGCGAGGTCGTTCAGGTCGAACTTGCCCGACTGCATCTTCTTGGCCATCGCCGCCGCCTGTTCGGCGTCGATGGTTTCGGCGGCTTTCTCGACGAGCGAGACGATGTCGCCCATGCCGAGGATGCGGTCGGCGATGCGCTTCGGGTGGAATTCCTCCAGCCCGTCCATCTTTTCGCCGGTGCCGATCAGCTTGATCGGCTTGCCGGTGACGGCGCGCATGGAAAGGGCGGCGCCGCCGCGACCGTCGCCGTCCATGCGGGTCAGCACCAGGCCGGTGATGCCGACGCGCTCATCAAAACTTTTCGCCAGGTTGACGGCGTCCTGGCCGGTCAGCGAGTCGGCAACCAGCAGGATCTCGTGCGGGCTCGACACCTTCTTGATGTCGGCCATCTCGACCATCAGCGGCTCGTCGATATGGGTGCGGCCGGCGGTGTCGAGGATGACGACATCATGGCCGCCGAGTTTCGCCGCCTGCACGGCGCGCTTGGCGATGTCGACCGGACTCTGGCCGGCGATGATCGGCAGCGTCGCGACCTTGGTCTGCTCGCCGAGCTGGCGCAGCTGCTCCTGCGCGGCGGGACGCCGCGTGTCGAGCGAGGCCATCAGGACTTTCTTGTTCTGACGCTCGGTCAGCCGCTTGGCGATCTTGGCCGAGGTCGTGGTCTTGCCGGAGCCCTGCAGGCCGACCATCATGACGACGACGGGCGCCGGTGCGTTGAGGTCGATGGCGACGCCCTCGGCGCCGAGCATGTCGACCAGCTCGTCATGGACGATCTTGACGACCATCTGTCCGGGCTTGATCGACTTCAGCACGGCGGCGCCGACCGCCTTCTCGCGCACCTTGTCGGTGAAGGAGCGAACCACTTCCAGCGCGACGTCGGCCTCGAGCAGCGCACGGCGCACCTCGCGCAGCGCCGCCGAGACATCCGCCTCGGACAACGCGCCGCGCCCGGTCAGGCCGTTCAGGATCGAACCAAGGCGTTCCTGGAGTGATTCAAACATTCTTTTTCCTTTTCCCTGGCACCTGTGGATGCCCGAGAGGTAGTGCGTTCGCGCCGGGTCGCCAAGCAAAAGCGCAAAGCCAAAAAGCACCCGGGGGCGCATCGCGCTGCCGGGTGTTGGCCTCCAGGATCTCTTTACAGCACCCACCTCAAAGAGGCTTCGGCGTCCTGGTCGGCTTTCGCGAAAGAAAACTCGTCGCGGAATTCGAGGGGTCTAGAACAGGAAATCGGCCGCGGAGTCAAGGCTCATGCATGTCGCGCAAAAGTGCGCTGCGGCTTTGCGGCAACGACATGCATCAAAAACAATGCGCAAATTCGAGCCAAAACGCCGCGATTTGCGGCCTTAAAGCTGGCTTTGGCCGTTCGTGCCGACCCTGAGCGGCGAGCGCCGATGCAAAAGCAAAAGCATCGTCAAAAGCGTGCTGACGATGCCGATGGCGGCGATCAGCACGGCGTCCCAGCTGGTCCAGCCGGGGCCTTCGAGCGGCTTGGCGTTGAGCAGAGCGAAGCCATTATAGCCCTCCTGGTGCGAAATCAGCAGGAAGCCGGTCAGGTTGTTGCCGAGATGGGCGCCGAAGCCGGCGCCGAGATTGCCGGTGACATGAACCAGCAACGTGAGCAGCAGGGCAAAGATGCCGATCGAGATGAAGACGCTGGCATTGATGGCCAGCGTCGAGGCCGTATTCCAGTGCAGCGACGTGAACAGCAGGCCCGGCAGCACCGCCCAGATCAATGGGCTCCTGAAGCGATGGGCGAGCCCGCGCAGCAGGTAGCCGCGAAACAGCATTTCCTCCGACGAGGTCTGCAGGAAGGCGAGCAGTGCGATCGGGATAAGGAAGAGCAACCAGGACGACCATGCGATCGGTCCGCGCGCGATTTCCGGCTGCAGCCAATAGAGCAGCACCTCGGAGAAGAGCGAGGTGATCAGCACCGCGATAAGGCCTTTGAGGAAGTCGCCGCCCGCGATGCGGCGGGTGACGCCGAAAAGCGCTGAGAGCGGCTCGCCGTGAACGAAGCGCATCGCCACCCACAGGCCGATCCAGATGCCTGCAAAGGAGGTGAGCGCGCTCAAGATTCCGACGGGCGATGCCAGGAAATCCTGCATGTACTGCCCGGTCGAAGGACCGGGGAGACGCCAGACGATGTAGATGTAGGTGCCGGCAAACAGCACCAATGCCGTCGCGGCCATCCAGAAGGCGACCACGATCGCCGTCCCGACGAACAGGCGAAGCAGATTGGTCTTGGCATTCGGCGAGCGGCGATAGCCCTCGAAGGCGGCATTTTCGATCGTCACGCGGCTCCCCTGCCGAACGCTTTGGCGAAGTGATCTTGGAGATCAGTGGTTACCGCGCCATTACGCCATCAAGGTTCGCGGCTGAATTGGACCGCTTCGAGTGTGCAGAATGCGGCGCGGACGCTACGATTGGAGACTAGCTGAAACCTCCATCGCGTCGTCATCCTCGGGTCTACGCGTCCGCTTCGCTCCCGCTCCGCCCGTGGATGACGAAGTTCGGACGCCTCGGCCAATCCCAAACGTATGCGGCGAGGCATCGAACAAATGCAGGCGGCCTGAGCTACCGGCACACAAACAAGCGGCCGCCATCTCCGGCGGCCGCTTTTTAGGTCTCGGTCGCTATCAGCGCATCACATAGACGATGCGCCGCGTGCCGGGATCGACCAGCGCCGGCTGGTTGTTCACATAGACATAGCGGTACTGGTAGTCGGGGATTTCGCGCAGCTCGACCGTGTCGGGCAGCGTGGCGCCGGTCACCACCTCGCCGTCGAGATAGACCGGATCGACCCGGTGCGTGGAGACATAGGTGCCGACCTCGGCCGGCGGCCTCCCGATCGACTCGATGGCATCGGCGTCGTCACCGGAGACGATGGCGCCGGTGTAGGTGTCCGTGGTGTAGATGTTGTCGGTCGGCGGCGTCACGACGGCAATGCCGGCATCGGCCGGCCGGCGTGTCAAGACGACGCGGCTGCCGCCGAAATCACCCGTCACATAGTCGGAATAGATCCAACCTTTACCGCCGGCTTCGGCGATCATGCACCATTTGCTGCCTTCGATGCAGCCCGTGAGCGTGGCCGACTGGCCGGCCGGCAGCACACCGATGACCGGATATTGCGGGCCGGGGCCGGCGCGGACATTCAGGTCGGCCACCGCCGAGACGGGGGTGTCGGCGAAAGCGGCGCCCGATATGGTGAGCAGCGCACCGGCAAGCGCCGGAAACAACACGCGTTTCATGGTTTTTCACTCCGTTTTTCAACGCTCCCTCGGGCTCGGAAACGAAACAGAGGCTTATGCGTTCCGGCTAAAGCGCCTTTCGCCCGCTCACGAATTGTTCCATGGTTTTTCGGCGAACCGGCCAAAACAGCGTGAGCAGCTTCAAGTATTTCCGGGTCTCGAAGGCGCTTTTTCGCCTATTTCATCGCGAACTCGGTGACGACCTGCCGGGCGACGTTTTCACCCGACAGCCTCGCGCCGCCGCAGCTCTGGATGAGCGGTCCCGCGGCATGCTCGTCGGCGAAGGAGATCTTTTCCGCCAGGGGAGATATGAGGCAAGCCCGCCACAGTTAGCCCTTGATCGTAGGCAAATTGCCTGTCTTTCACCGGTGTCGGGTGCCACGGTTCCCGTGGGGGCGGTGACAACCGGGCGTTTCGCTGGCAAATTCGCAACCGGGACGTGATTCAGGCAATTAGGAGAGAAACGCATGGCATTTTTTGCCAAGGGTAGGATTTTCGTGGCCGCCGCGGCGGTGGTGGCTGTGCTTGGGCTGGCGACAGGCGCCGAAGCCGCGGCCAGCTGCGGCAAGAACGGCGCCGGCTTCGATGCCTGGAAGCAGGACTTTGCCGCCGAGGCCAAGGCCAACGGCGTCGGCCAAAAGGGCCTTTCGGCGCTCGCCGGGGCGACCTACGCGACAAGGACGATCGCGGCCGACCGCGCCATCCACAAGGCCTTCAGCGGTTCGGTGGAAGCGTTCATGAAGCGCCGCGGCGCTTCCGCGATCATCTCGCGGGGCCGCGCGCTGAAGAAGGCGAATGCGGCGATGTTCGCCAATATCGAGCAGACCTATGGCGTGCCGCCGGGCGTGCTGCTGGCCATCTGGGGCATGGAGACGGGCTTCGGCGCCTCCATGGGCAATCAGAACACAGTCTCGGCCATCCTGACGCTCGCCTATGACTGCCGCCGCCCGGACTATTTCACCCCGCATGCCATCGCCGCGCTCAAGCTGGTCGATCGCGGCGCGCTCAGCGCCTCCTCGGTCGGCGCCATGCATGGCGAGATCGGCCATACGCAATTCCTGCCCGG
This sequence comes from Mesorhizobium sp. GbtcB19, assembly GCF_019091085.1. Taxonomy (GTDB): domain Bacteria; phylum Pseudomonadota; class Alphaproteobacteria; order Rhizobiales; family Rhizobiaceae; genus Mesorhizobium. The sequence continues at coordinate 159,625 of NZ_JAGXJY010000014.1, forward strand.
AAACGTGCTGAAATATGGCGTCGGCAGCGGCAATCTGCGCGACCGCAACACCGCGCTCGCCTCGACCGCCAACTTCCTCAAGGGGCATGGCTGGCACGCCGGCGCGAGCTACCAGGCCAATATGGGCGCGATCGCCGGCTGGAATTCGGCAAGCGTCTATCAGCAGGCGATCGCCAACATCGCCGAGGCGATCGACGCTCCCTGATCGAATATCTTTGTTCAACAAAAAGGCCCGGCCATATGCCGGGCTTTTTTTGTTATTGGGGCATAGCAGTGACGATTGGCGAAGGCCGGGGTGACGGCCAATCTCCCCCTTGCGGGCAGGGGAATCGCATATGGGTTTTTTGGGACTTGAAGTTGGCCTGAGAAGGGATTCTTTGGGCAGGCAGTCGAACT
>NZ_JAGXJY010000140.1 GCF_019091085.1 Mesorhizobium sp. GbtcB19
TCCAATTGCCATCGGCATCGATGGCGAAGGTGCCGTAGTTGCCGGCCGTTGCAGCCTGAGCGACGAAGTGCGGATCGCTGTCGACGTCGCTGATCGTCAGGGCGCCGGAGGTGGAGATTGCCGCCGCCGTGTCGCCCTCGGTCAGGTCGACCGAGGCGGACGACAGCACGGCCGCATCGTTGGTGCCAAGAATGTCGATGGCGACCGAGGTGTGGGTGCCGTCGGCGCTGACGACATCGAAGTTCTCGGTGTAATGCTGGCCGTCGACGAACTCATTGTGGGCGGACGACGCCGTGTAGCTCCAATTGCCATCGGCATCGATGGCGAAGGTGCCGTAGTTGCCGGCCGTTGCAGCCTGAGCGACGAA
>NZ_JAGXJY010000141.1 GCF_019091085.1 Mesorhizobium sp. GbtcB19
ATATATTTATCTCTTCCTGATTTTCATAAAGGACTATAACGCCCTTTTCATTTATAATTATCCCCTTAACAAAATCTTTTTTATTTTTTTCATCAATAATTGGATAACCATAATAAATACTATAAGTGTATTTTCTACCATCCATTTTCCCCATTAAAATTTCGATTTATTCTTTAGTTGTCTTGCCTAAATCATCGAAACTTCCAAATTTCTGGGAATTTTCATTTAAATCCATTAAGATCACCTCTAAAACGCAGTTTTTTATTTTTTTTCATTATTATGCCCTTTTAAAATAACACAACTTTTGACTCTTCCACCTACTGAGCGAAAAATACCATCCAAGTCTGCTTAGTATTTTTTTAAATT
>NZ_JAGXJY010000142.1 GCF_019091085.1 Mesorhizobium sp. GbtcB19
TTTTGAAGGTTCCGAACTTAATTTAGCAGGATGGGTTAAGAAATTAACCGGAAAACCAACTATTACAGTTGGTTCAGTTGGTCTTGATAATGAGTTTTTAAGCGCTTTTTTAGAAGGTAAAGGTGCTAATAATACGAATATTGATAAATTAATTGATATGCTCGAACAAGAAGAAGTTGATTTAGTTGCTATTGGTCGTGCTTTATTAGCCGATCCTGCTTGGGCAGTAAAAGTACGTGATGGTCGTTTTGATGAGTTACGTCCTTTCCAAGTTGAATCATTAGGTACACTGTTTTAAATATATGCTTTATATTACTAAAAGAGTTGTTTTCATAAATGAAAGGATGAGAATA
>NZ_JAGXJY010000143.1 GCF_019091085.1 Mesorhizobium sp. GbtcB19
TTATGTACTAAATAAATTGTTCCGATACAGCTATCCGTAAAAATAGGTAGCCCTTCACCTATATCAATCTAGGATAGCAATTACACCCTATGAAGAAAAGACACCCACGTGAGTGTCTACTTCAACCTTCTTGTAGATTTTGTATGAAATGATTTTATATTGATTCGTTATCGGTCTTTTTAGTTACTAGTGGTTTTTTTATTCTTTTTAGCTTTTCACAATTTGATAATGCCAGCAGAGTACGTCCACTTACATGTGCGCCCCTTTTTGTTTTCAATTAACGCGTTCGTATACAATTATTTAGATACCTTTATTGTTATTTCATATATAAATACTTCCTCCATATATTATAA
>NZ_JAGXJY010000144.1 GCF_019091085.1 Mesorhizobium sp. GbtcB19
CTTATGCTAAGGCTAAAATTGATATTGAATGTCAGCTAGTTCAACATCAAAGAGAAAGCATAGATTTAAACGGAGAAGAAACATTGGAAGATGAGATTAGGAGTTTGATTGAGCAGATAGAAGGTTATAATCTCGATAAATATTTTAGTTATGCTGAAAATAAATTAAGTGAGTATATGAATAGAATTATTAAAGGGCTAGATTTTGAAGAAGAATTTAAACCTGCAAATTTAAATTTTGATTTAGAATCTTTTGAGCTATATCACTATGATAAGATGGCCAGAGACAAAGTGTTTTTAAGTGAAATGGGTAGTGGAGCGAATTGGCTTTCTTGTCATATTAGTTTATTTTT
>NZ_JAGXJY010000145.1 GCF_019091085.1 Mesorhizobium sp. GbtcB19
GGCCACGCGTGGATACCTGCGACGCTTAAAAACCGGCCTACATGGCGCGCTTCTTCTCATGTGGCGCGTCCCGGCGACCGGGTTTGTCCTCGCCGGCGCGCTGGCGGCAGGATTCTGCGTCCCGTGGCTCGTGGGCGGTGCCGTACCCGCGCTCGACGGGGAGATCGCTCAGCCATATGGCGCACAGGAGTTGGTGACTAGCTTGGTGTGGCTAGCCGACGACCAGATTGGGATCGGAACGGCCAGCGGTGCGTCCCACCTTCATGGCATAGGCGACGGTCGGACGGTATTGATGAGGGCGACGAAGGTCCCGATCGTCGGTACCGCTGGCGTGCCAATGAAAGGAGGAG
>NZ_JAGXJY010000146.1 GCF_019091085.1 Mesorhizobium sp. GbtcB19
CAAGTAATATTAAAGATGGAATTGCCGATTTCTTCGACATTCACTCTCCAAGTCGTGTGGCATATGCTTTGGGTGAGTTCGTAACAGAAGGTCTTGCTAACGGTGTTGTAGGCATGACTAAATATGCCGTTAAAAAAGCCCGTACACTTGCGGAGTCTGTAATGGATGGTTTTGCAGCACTAAAAGAAGATATCGTTATGGGTGACTTTCTAGAGGGTAACCTTGTTAGCGATACACTACAAAATCAATTCGCGAATTCTAAGCGGTTTGTTAATGATCTAGTACAGGTTAATCCTACCCCCCAACAAACTAGGTATAACGCACCGAAACAAGAGCAACAAGTTAAAA
>NZ_JAGXJY010000147.1 GCF_019091085.1 Mesorhizobium sp. GbtcB19
TAATAAATTGCTTGTTCAGGAAATGAGGTGTTAAATTCATAAGGGCAATGATTACAACATGTACCTTTCGAAGTTCTAGAATTTACAGCAGTTTTCCTTTCTTGTCCTAATTCACACTCCCACCAGAATTCCTCGTTACTTCCATAATTAACTTCTTCTGGTGTTATATCTCCATTTCTTTTGTAATTCCATTCTTTTATCAACTCAGGAAATTTTCCAGCTAAAGAAGAACCATTTTTTAACTTATATTTTTTAAAACTTTTAATTCTTGAATCTTTTGCACATTCAGGACAGCTAGTACCTGAAGTTCGGCTACTTACTGTTGCCCTCCATTC
>NZ_JAGXJY010000148.1 GCF_019091085.1 Mesorhizobium sp. GbtcB19
TTTTTTCTATTTCATGTTTAATTTCTTCAGCATATTTTTTGGATGCAGCTTTCATTCTCGTAATTGCTTGATTTGTATCTTTACTTAACTCTTGAACTTTAGGAAAACTAAGCTTGTTAAATCTTGTAAACTGTTTAAAAAAGCTATTTTCAGCATTACTTATAATACGATTTATTTCACTAGTTACCTCTTTATATTTATTACGCGCCAAATTTCTGACGTTGTCATGATTTTGTTTATATTCTTCAAGCACCTGTGCAGGTATCCAAAGCTGATGTTTTGGAATTGAATTTAAAACTTTCAAAATGTGATTACTTGTATCTGGAGAATAACG
>NZ_JAGXJY010000149.1 GCF_019091085.1 Mesorhizobium sp. GbtcB19
TCATCATGAGTAGCTTTCATAGACTTCTCATGAAATCTATCTCTATAAGACTTGTTAAATAATGGATTCTTATATTCAACGCTATTTAAATTAACATTTAAAAATCTAGATTCGATACAACTAAGCACCTGAGCAAAGTATAGTTCTACCTTTGCTAAGTTCATTTCATCTAAAATTAAAAAGAACGGCTTTGCTGTATGGTTAACAGCATCTAATACTACTCTTGTAAAATCGCCCATTATAAAGTTATCTTCTAAATCAAAGTAGCCCAGCATGTCTGTATTATCTACCCAGTTTGGAGCAACTGCAATAGGCTTACACGATTCATTTTGA
>NZ_JAGXJY010000015.1 GCF_019091085.1 Mesorhizobium sp. GbtcB19
CAGCCACCGCATCAAGAAATGCGCATGGAACGACGACTACCTAATCCAGGCCCTGACCCATATGCGATAGCCCTGCCGTTTACGGGGAGAAGGTGCCCGAAGGGCGGATGAGGGGCGGCGCCAAGCTTGGTAACTATCGCACCCACAGCCTCTGAGGCCGAAAGCCAATCTCGATAACTCGGCGCTGCCCCTCATTGCCCTGCCGGGCATTTCTCCCCGTATAGTGACGGGGAGAAAGACGCTGTCACCGACGCCCCATCAAGCCCTCCCAGGCACAGTCCTGATCACAGTGCCCCACGGATCCTCGTGGCTCGTCCCTGCCGTCACATTGTCCGAGCGCATCTCTACCCAGGCGAGGCCTGAACGGGACGTGTCGCGGCGGCCGGCGCCGGCGCTCTGCCAGGCATTGGCGCCGATATGGTGGTGATAATGGCCGGAAGACAGGAACACCGCCTGGCCGCCATACTTGGCGACGGTGTCGAAGCCGAACTGGTCATGCCACCAGGTTTCCGCATCTTCCGGACGGCCGACGCGCAGATGGACATGGCCGACAATGGTGTTTTCCGGCGCGCCCTGCCAGCCGGCGTCACCGGCCGGCACGCTCGCTACCACCCCGGGCAGATTCAGCCGCTCGGTCGCCATGGCGATACGGTCGCCATTCCATTTCCAGTCCTGCGGCCGGCGGTCGGCATAGATCTCGATGCCGTTGCCTTCGGGATCGGTCAGGTAAAGCGCCTCGCTGACCAGGTGGTCGGAGGCGCCCTCGATGCCGATGCGGTTGGCGGCGGCGTGGCTGATCCAGCGGCCGAGATCGGCGCGCGACGGCAAAAGGAAAGCGGTATGGAAAAGCCCGGCGCTGCGCGGATCGTCGGGCTTGGCCGAAGCATCCTGCTCGAGCACCAGCAGCGGCCGGCTGGCGGCGCCAAGCGTGATCGCGCCGTCGGCGCGGCTCAGTTCCTGCAGGCCGACAACGGCGCGGTAATAGGCGGCCAGGCTCTCGGCATCACGCGCCTTCAACCCGACGCGCGACACGCTGACCGGGGTGGTCGCGGCAAAAGGCAATTCGCTCATCAAACTCTCCGTCCAGGCAGCGCCTCTCCCCGATATGGGATTTTCCAGGTCGCCAGTTATTGTTGTTTGTTCCCTCTCCAAATCGTCGATTGCGATCGTTCACACAAGACAGCAAGAATCGAACAGGTTGTTCACAATTGTGATCATCCCGATATTCCCGACGGGGTTGCAGGCGGGAAAGCCGCTCGCTACATCGGCGCCATGAAAGTCAAAGACGCAGATATTCTGATCGTTCCGGGCTACACCAATTCCGGTCCCGAGCACTGGCAGACCCGCTGGCAGTCGAAACTGTCGACGGCGCGCCGGGTTGAGCAGGCCGAATGGACGAAGCCGGTGCGCGAGGACTGGACGGCAAGCGTGGCGAACGCCGTCAACGAAGCCGAGCGGCCGGTCGTGCTCGTTGCCCATTCGCTTGGCGTCGCGGCGGCAGTGCAAGCCATCCCGCAATTCAAGAAGACGGTCGCCGGCGCCTTTTTCGTGGCGCCGCCCGACGTCTCCAATCCGGAAATCAGGCCGAAGCATCTGATGACCTTCGGCCCCTATTCGCGCGACCCGCTGCCCTTTCCGTCGGTCGTGATTGCCAGCCGCAACGATCCGTTCTGCGCCTTCGACGTCGCCGAGGACATTGCCGCCGCCTGGGGATCGCTGTTCATCGACGCCGGCGAGGCCGGTCACCTCAACCAGGACGCTGGATTCGGCCCCTGGCCGGAGGGCTCGATGACCTTCGCCAAGTTCCTGACGGAGCTGAAGCAGCCGTAAGGCTCGCCTCAAGAACCGATCGAATCCCGCATGCTCTTCAGCAGCGTCTTGGCGCCGAGCGAGATCAGCGTGTGGTCCGAGCCCATGGCGAGCAGCCGGTAGCCCATCGACACGACCCGGCCGGCAATGGCCGGCTCGATGACGTAGATCGCCGCATGCTTGCCGGCCTTGCGCGTCCGCTCGGCGATCGAGGCGACCGTCTCCATCATGCTTTCCAGCGTCGAATTGATGGTGGTGCCGTTCGACCAGGCGATCGAGAAATCCGACGGACCGACGAAGATGCCGTCGATGCCGGGCGTGTCCAAAATACCGTCGAGTGCCTCGAACGCCGCCCGCGTCTCGACCATCGCGAAAGCCATGGTGCGCTGGTTCGAATCGCGCAGCCATTCGGCGTGGTCGCCCTTGCCGTGGCGCGGAAAGGCGTAGGTCGGGCCCCAGGAGCGTTCGCCCAGCGGCGGATATTTCATCGCGGCGGCGAACTGCCTGGCATCGGCCACCGAATTCACCATCGGCGCGATCACCGCTTCGGCGCCGAAATCGAGCGCGCGGCTCGCCATGTCGAAGCGTCCGACCGGAATGCGCACCAGCGCCGGCTTGCTGGCGGCCAGCACCGGCACCAGCCCGCGCAGAACGCTGTCCTCGTGATGGCCGCCATGCTGCATGTCGAGGGTGACGGCGTCAAAACCCTGCTTGGCGATGATTTCGACCGTCAGCGCGTCCGGCACGCCCGACCAGGCGGTGAACAGCGTTTCGTCGGCGGTCAGACGGGACTTGAGCGACATCGGAACTTTCCTTGTTAACAATCCGCAGTTTCAGCCGGAAACGGCGGCGAGGCAAAGAAAAACCGCCCGGCTAGGTCGGGCGGTCGATTGGTCCAGTCAGAGCAATTCAAGGAAAAGTGTGTAACGGTTTTCCGTCCGGAATTGCGTAAAAACAAAGAGATAGAGCATGATGGCGAAAAGCGTGAAGCGGCTTTCGGACGACATCATGCTCATCCAGCCTCAGCTGTTCTTGATCTGCTCGATCGCCTGCGCCATCAATTCGTCCATGGTGCGGCGGATCTGATGGTCGGACTGGTTGACGCCGGCGGCATCGAAATCCTTGCGGATCTTGCGGAAGACGTCATGGTCGCCGGCTTCCTCGATATCGGAGACCACCACTTCCTTGGCATAGGCTTCGGCATCGGCGCCGGATTTGCCCAGCTTCTCGGCGGCCCACAGGCCGAGCGCCTTGTTGCGGCGGGCCGAGGCCTTGAAGCGAAGTTCCTCGTCGAAGGCGAATTTGCGCTCAAAGCCCTCTTCGCGGTCTTTCATGCTGCTCATGACGTCCCTCCGGTCAATCCGATTCGCGTTCGCGGTGAATATGTGTGATGGGCAAGCACAAATCAAAAGGCCGCGAGCCGGTCAATATGCTTCGTCGCATGCTGCGCTGCGGCATTTCGGTCCCGAAAGCGGTTGATTCGCCGGATTTCGCGATTGAGCAAACAAGGCGATTGCGATAACACCGGCATTGAACGCCACCGTCGCCATACTAATTTAGGCAGACGGACAGGAACTGGTCACTTGCCGCCTGCCCGCAGACCCAGAGAAAAAATCATATGAAAAATCGCCGCCGCATTTACGAAGGCAAGGCCAAGATCCTCTATGAAGGACCTGAGCCGGGGACGCTGATTCAGTTCTTCAAGGACGACGCCACCGCCTTCAACAAGAAGAAGCATGAAGTGGTCGATGGCAAGGGCGTGCTCAACAACCGCATTTCCGAGCACATCTTCAACCATTTGAACCGCATGGGCATCCCGACCCACTTCATCCGCCGGCTCAACATGCGCGAGCAGCTGATCAAGGAAGTCGAGATCATCCCGCTCGAGATCGTCGTGCGCAATGTCGCCGCCGGCTCGCTGTCCAAGCGCCTCGGCATCGAGGAAGGCACGGTGCTGCCGCGCTCGATCATCGAATTCTATTACAAGGCCGACGCGCTCGACGACCCGATGGTGTCGGAAGAGCACATCACCGCCTTCGGCTGGGCAAGCCCGCAGGAAATCGACGACATCATGGCTTTGGCCATCCGCGTCAACGACTTCCTTTCCGGCCTGTTCCTCGGCGTCGGCATCCAGCTCGTCGACTTCAAGATCGAGTGTGGCCGCCTGTTCGAGGGCGACATGATGCGCATCGTCGTCGCCGACGAGATTTCGCCGGATTCCTGCCGGCTGTGGGATGTCGCCACCCAGGACAAGCTCGACAAGGACCGCTTCCGCCGCGACATGGGCGGTCTGGTCGAGGCCTATCAGGAAGTTGCCCGCCGTCTCGGCATCATCAACGAGAACGAGCCGCCGCGCCCGACCGGCCCGGTGCTCGTCGCCTCCACCGAGTCGCCCAAGGGCCTGAAGCACTAGTTACTGCCGGGCCTGCCGGACAATGGCAGGCCCTTTCGCAAACGACCATCTGCCCAGGAGTATCGATGAAAGCCCGTATCACCGTGACCCTCAAGAACGGCGTTCTCGACCCGCAGGGCAAGGCGATCGAGCACGCGCTGTCGGGGCTGGGCTTCGACGGCGTCGGCCAAGTGCGCCAGGGGAAGGTCTTCGACATCGAGCTCACCGGAACCGACAAGGCCAAGGCCGAAACCGATCTCAAGGCGATGTGCGACAAGCTTCTGGCGAACACGGTGATTGAGAATTATAGTGTGACCCTTACCTGAGGTTGTGCCGGAGGCACTATGCCTGAAGTCACCAATGAGCTGATGTACGAACTTCTCAAGAAAATCCATTCACGAATGGATCGGCTTGAGAACGGTCTCGGCGAGGTCAGGCACGAGATTGTTGCTGTGAGGTTGCAGGCATTGGGCACCCAAACGGACATCAACAACATCTACGCGATAACCGGCCGTATCGACCAACGCCTTGAACGCATCGAGCAGCGACTGGAATTGCGCGAACTGGCCGAGGCCCAAAAGCCGTTTGAGCCGAAATAACGTCAACTCGGCATGCGGACTGAAACCATCTCACCATGCCGAACGACATCCATATCTCGAAATTCATGAGCCTTGTGCTCCGGCACGCGCCGGAGGAAGCTGGGCTTGCCCTAGACGAGAACGGCTGGGCCGATCTCGGCGCGCTCTGTGCGGTGATTGAGCGGAAATTCGGCGCCTCGCCCACCGATGTAGCACGTGTCGTGGCGGAAAACCCAAAGAAGCGGTTTGCCATTGAAGGCGATCGCATCCGCGCCGTGCAGGGCCACAGCGTCGACATCGACCTCGGACTCGCACCGAGCGTGCCGCCGGTTTTGCTCTATCACGGCACCAAGGAAGAGTTTCTTCCCGCAATCCTGCGTGAAGGCCTCACCAGCCAGTCGCGCCAGCATGTGCATCTGTCGAAGGATATCGAGACCGCCCGCATCGTGGCGCGGCGCCGCAAGGGAAAAGATGTTATCCTTCAGGTCGACTCGGCGGCCATGGCTGGGGATGGGCTGATTTTCTTTCTCTCCGACAATGGCGTCTGGTTGACCGATAGCGTTCCGCCCCGGTATCTGCGTGACATCAGCGAACGGGAACTGCCATGAAATCAGCCGTCGTCCTCCTGCCTGGCCTCAACCGCGACCGCGACATGATCGCGGCGCTGACCAAGATTTCCGGCCAGGCGCCGGTGACCGTCTGGCAGACCGACACCGAAATCCCCGATGTCGACCTCATCGCCATCCCCGGCGGCTTCTCCTTCGGCGATTATCTGCGCTGCGGCGCGATCGCGGCGCGCATGCCGGTGATGCGGGCGGTGGCCGAAAAGGCCGCCAAGGGCGTGACCGTCATCGGTGTCTGCAACGGTTTTCAGATCCTGGTCGAGGCGGGACTGCTGCCCGGAGCGCTGATGCGCAATGCATCGCTGAAATTCGTCTGCCGGCAGGTGAAGCTCCAGATCGCCAACGCCAACACCATGTTCACGCGCGGCTACCAGCCGGGGCAGGTCATCCGCTCGCCGGTGGCGCACCACGACGGCAACTATTTCGCCGATGCGGAAACGCTTGCCCGGCTCGAAGGCGAGGGCCAGGTGGTGTTCCGCTATGCTGACGGCACCAACCCCAACGGCTCGATCAACGACATCGCCGGCATCGTCAACGACAAGGGCAACGTGCTTGGCCTGATGCCGCACCCGGAAAACCTGATCGAGGCGGCGCATGGCGGCAATGACGGGCGGGCGCTGTTCGAAAGCGCGCTCGGCATCGCGGCTTGATCCTTTGACATCCTGATGCGGAACGCGGGGGCGGACTGACCATGAGACCGACGATTGCTCGCCTTGCTCTCCTGGCCGCCGCCGGGTTCGCTTTGGCTTCCTGCCAATCCAGCCCCAAGACTGCACCGGTGCCGTCGGGCAAAAGCGCCTCGCTGCTGGCTATGGAACAGGTCGCCATCGCGGCGCATAAATGCTGGATCGCCAGCAAGGATCCGGCCTTCAAGGCCTACCAGATGGCCAATGAGCTCAATTCCTACAGCGGCACGCCGCGCTTCCTGCTGGTACCCGCCAAGCATTATGGCGGCAAGCCGCTGCTGGTGGTGCAGGCGCAGGGCAATTCCAGCCGCGTCGACGTGTTCGGGCCGCTGATGAACGATCCACTAGGCGCGCGCATCGGCTCCGACATCGCCCGCTGGCAGGCCGGCAATCCGTCCTGCGCGGCTGCCGCCTGAGGTCGCCATGGGCCGGTTCCTGCAAATGGCGGGGCTGGTTATCGGGCTTGTCGGGCTCGTCCTGCAGTTTGCGATCACCATTCCGGCGTCGATGGCGGCGGGGCGCAGCCTGCTTGGCTCGATCGTCTTTCTCTTCAGCTTCTTCACCATCCTGACCAACATCGCTGCGGTGATGGTGCATGCTTCGCTGCTGTCACCCGCCGGCTATGCCTGGTTCCCGGCCTTCGCCGGCAGCCGCATGCGCGCCGGCGTCGCGGTCGCCATCACGCTGGTCTTCATCGTCTATGCGACCGTGCTGGCGGGCCTTTGGCAACCGCAGGGCCTGTTCCTGCTTTGCGACATCCTGCTCCACTACATCACGCCGTTTATTTTCGTCGTGTGGTGGCTCATCGCGGGCGCCGACGGCAGCACGCGCTGGCGCGATATCTCCTGGTGGATGATCTATCCGCTCGCCTACCTCGCCTATGCGCTGATACGCGCCCCATTCGCCGGCGAAGTGCCCTACCCGTTCCTTGACGTCGCCAGGAACGGCGCGGCCAGCGTCGCCGTTTCGGCCCTGGCCGTCACCGCGCTGTTCATCGGATTGAGCGTGCTTGCCGTGCTCATCGATCACGGCATCGGCCGATTGCGGGGAAAGCCCGCAGCCCGGATTGCACCGGGCCGACGCTAAGAGCAATTCCAGGAAACGTGTGAGCGGTTTTCCGCCAGGAATTGCGTCAAAACAAAGAGATAGAGCGGTTCGCCGTTTCAGTGAAACGGTGAAACGCTCTAGGTCGTCATCCGATAGAGATCACTCCCAGAAGGCCCTGATGCCTTCGCGATGGGCATCGCAGCGCGAGACACCGATATCCTTGAGCTGCTCGTCGGTCATCTCCAGCAGCGCGAGGCGGCCGCGCCGACGCTGCAGCATGCGGTCGATCTGCCTTGCGAGAGAACGGAGCACGACCAACACGCGACCGACGAAGCCGCGCTGAGTCAGCGGATCGGCCTGTGCGCCAAAAGCCGGGGCTGCGTAGCGAATTGTCTCAATTGTATCCATTGTCGTTCTGCCTTGTCTCGATTGTACCTTATCAATCGCGGGCTCGATATGGATTGACTCATCGCGCGTTGCAATATAGAAAATTGTCACCATGACAAATTGGCTCCCTGACCTTTCCAATGGCTCCGGCCCTCTCTATCAGCGCCTTGCTGACAGCATTGAGTCAGATATCGACAAGGGCGTCATCGATGCCGGTGCAAAACTGCCGCCGCAGCGCGATCTCGCCTATGACATCGGCACGACCGTCGGCACCGTAGGCCGCGCCTATCAGCTGCTGCGCGAACGCGGCCTGGTGAGCGGCGAGGTCGGCCGCGGCACCTATGTGCTCTCCCAGCGCGCCGAGACCCCGAAACCCGATGTCGAACCAGGCCTGCAGGGCACGCGCCCCATCGATGCGCCGAGTGGCAAGCTGCGCTTCGACAGCACCGCGGCCCCCGATGTCGGCCAGGGCGCGGTGATTGCGGAGATCCTGGCCCGCACGGCGCAGGAGCACCCGCACGACATTTCGAGCTACACGCGTGATTTTCCCGAACGCTGGTACGAGGCGGGCAGCCGCTGGCTGGCGCGCAATTCCTTCCGCCCCTCCCCCGATTCAATAGTTCCGACGCTTGGCACCCATGCCGCGGTCATGGCGGCGATCGCGGCCCTGACCATGCCCGGCGATTACGTGGTCTTCGAGCACCTGACCTACTCGCAGATCGCGCGCAGCGCCGGGCTGATCGGGCGCCGCATCGCGCTGGTTTCGACTGACGATAACGGCATCGACCCGGACGATTTCGAGCGCGTCTGCGCCCAGAAACATCCAAAAGTGATGTTCCTGATGCCGACCGCGAAGAATCCGACGCTGGTGACGCTGTCGGCCGAGCGCCGGCAGGCGATCGCGCAAATTGCGCGCGAATACAATGTCGCGCTGATCGAGGACGATCTTTACGGCGAACTCACTGACGACCCCACACCGCTGCTCGCCGAATATGCCCCCGAGCGCACGATCGTCGCCGGCGGCTTGTCCAAATCTGTCGCCGCCGGCGTGCGCGGCGGCTGGCTTTCCTGTCCGCCGTCCTATCGCCATCGCATCCGCGTCGCCCACAAGATGATGACCGGCGGCCTGCCCTTCCTGCTGGCCGAGGTCGGCACAAGGCTGGTGATGTCGGGCCAGGCGACCGAAATCCGCAAGCGCTGCATTGGAGAGATCAGGACTCGTCTCGCCATCGTGCGCGACGTTCTGGCGGGATTCGACCTCAGGACAAGGGATAACGTGCCCTTCATCTGGCTGACCCTGCCGGACCCGTGGCTGTCCGGCACCTTCAAGAACGCCTGCCTGGCGCAGGGCGTGCTCATCGACGACGAGGACGAGTTCAAGGCCGGCCGCTCCGAGCAGGTCTTTCACGGCGTGCGCTTCGGCGTATCGCAACCACGGCAAAGCAAGGATGTCGCCGGCGGCGTCGCCGTCATCCGCCGCCTGCTCGACGAAGGCCGCGCCGGCTACGACAGCTTTTCCTGATCGACCTTGCATGCCCCAGACCGTAAGCCATCACCGGCAGGGGCAGTTTTCCGGCGTTTTTCGTCATCCAGTGGGGTGTATCGCGCGAAAGCTTGCGATAAGAGGGGGACTCGAAAACTCCCCTTCCCACGGACAAAAATCGCCGCTCATGACCATTTCCAATTCCGTGCCGATCACCCCTGAGCTCGTCGCCGCGCACGGGCTGAAGCCCGACGAATACCAGCGCATTCTCGACCTGGTCGGCCGCGAGCCAAGCTTCACCGAGCTCGGCATCTTCTCGGCGATGTGGAACGAGCACTGCTCCTACAAGTCTTCCAAGAAATGGCTGCGCACGCTGCCGACCAGCGGCCCGCAGGTGATCCAGGGGCCAGGCGAGAATGCCGGCGTGGTCGATATCGGCGACGGCGACTGCGTGGTCTTCAAGATGGAGAGCCATAACCACCCGTCCTACATCGAACCCTATCAGGGCGCGGCGACCGGCGTCGGCGGCATCCTGCGTGACGTCTTCACCATGGGTGCGCGGCCGGTTGCGGCGATGAACGCGCTGCGCTTCGGAGCGCCGGACCACCCCAAGACCCGCCATCTGGTCGCCGGCGTGGTTTCGGGCGTCGGCGGCTATGGCAATTCCTTCGGCGTGCCGACGGTCGGCGGCGAGGTCAATTTCGACGCCCGCTACAACGGCAACATCCTGGTCAACGCCTTCGCGGCGGGCCTTGCCAAGACCAACGCCATCTTCCTGTCGGAGGCCAAGGGCGTCGGCCTGCCGGTGGTCTATCTCGGCGCCAAGACCGGGCGCGACGGCGTCGGCGGCGCCACCATGGCCTCGGCCGAGTTCGACGACAAGATCGAGGAGAAACGCCCGACCGTGCAGGTCGGCGACCCCTTCACCGAAAAATGCCTGTTGGAGGCCTGCCTCGAGCTGATGGCTTCCGGCGCCGTCATCGCCATCCAGGACATGGGTGCGGCAGGCCTCACCTGCTCGGCGGTCGAGATGGGCGCCAAGGGCGATCTCGGCATCGAACTGGACCTCGACAAGGTGCCGGTGCGCGAGGAGCGCATGAGCGCCTATGAGATGATGCTGTCGGAAAGCCAGGAGCGCATGCTCATGGTGCTGCGCCCCGAGAAGGAAGAGGAAGCCGAGGCGATCTTCGGCAAATGGGGCCTCGACTTCGCCATCGTCGGCAAGACCACCGACGATTTGCGTTTCCGCGTCATCCATCAGGGCGACGAGGTCGCCAATTTGCCGATCAAGGAATTGGGCGACCAGGCGCCGGAATATGACCGCCCCTGGGTCGAGGCGAAGAAGCCGACGCCGCTTGCCGCGAACGATGCTCCGAAGGCCGATGTCGCCGACGCGCTGCTGAAAATGCTCGGCGGGCCGGACCTCTCCTCGCGCCGCTGGGTGTGGGAGCAGTATGACACGCTGATCCAGGGCAATTCGCTGCAGCTTCCCGGCGGCGATGCCGGCGTCGTGCGCGTCGAAGGCCACCCGACCAAGGCGCTCGCCTTCTCCTCCGACGTCACCCCGCGCTATTGCGAGGCCGATCCTTACGAAGGCGGCAAGCAGGCCGTCGCCGAGTGCTGGCGCAACCTGACGGCCACCGGGGCGCTGCCGCTGGCCGCCACAGACAACCTCAATTTCGGCAATCCGGAGCGGCCCGAGATCATGGGCCAGTTCGTCGGCGCGGTGAAAGGCATCGGCGATGCCTGCCGGGCGCTCGGCTTCCCGATCGTTTCGGGCAATGTTTCGCTCTACAACGAAACCAATGGCCGCGGCATCCTGCCGACACCGACCATCGGCGGCGTCGGGCTGATTGCCGACTGGTCGAAGATGGCGAAGATCGGCTTTGCCGCCGAGAATCAGATGATCGTGCTGGTCGGCGCGCCGCCGAGCTGGGGCAGCCATCTCGGCCAGTCCGTCTATATGCGCGACATCCATGGCCGTGCGGACGGTCCGCCGCCGCCGGTCGATCTCGCGCATGAGAAGCGCGCCGGCGACCATGTGCGTGCGCTGATCGCTTCGGGCATCGTGACCGCCGCCCACGACGTCTCCGACGGCGGCCTCGCGGTTGCGCTTGCCGAAATGGCGATGGCCTCCGGCATCGGCGCCACCATTCCGGGGCTAACCGGCACCGACCCGATCCCGGTCTGGTTCGGCGAGGACCAGGGCCGCTACCTGCTGACGCTGTCGATCGACCCGCAGAGCGGCGAATGGGACAGGATTCGCGAGGAGCAGGGCAAGCTCGGCATCTTCGCGCCCTGGATCGGCACCACTGGCGGCAGCGCGCTGAAACTCGGCGATGCGCGTGCGATCCCGGTCAGCGAATTGACCGCGGCGCATGAAGGCTGGTTCCCGCGCTTCATGGATCAGGCCAGTTGACCAGGCTGACTGCCAGGGCGCTGATTGCAGTCGTCTTCTGGCCTTCGCTGTTCTTCTTCTGGTTCCTCGGCCCGTTCGTCCTGTTCCTGCTGTCGACGACCTCGAGCGAGGTCTGTCCACGGCTGGAGACCCGCGCAGAGTTCCTGGCGGCTGCCAACGGCACGCTGCCGATGCTCATCGCACAGAACCTGATCTACGCGGTTCCGATCGTCTGCCTGATGCTGTGGAACAGGCTTTCCCTGGAGCCCGCGCGGGCACGGCACATCGCGACATGCATCAAGCTCTTCGCCGCCGCCGCGGTGATCGGGGCGGTGTGGGAATATGGCTCGTCCTTGACCTGCGACGGCTACGGTCAGGCCTTCTTCTCAACCGCGTGGCAGATGACGAGTTATCTTCCGGTCGTCGTCCTGCTGATCAACATCCCGCTCTACGTCCTGGTCTTCAGCCTCGGCCGCGCCTATTCAACGCGCGATGACATCACGGAAGACGGCGTGGTTCATTCGAGCCAAGATAACCCATAGGGCTTCATCACCCGACGGAACGGCTTCAATCCGGGCCGGAAAGGCTTTAGGCTCAGCCCGAGTCACGTAGCCTGCCCGCTTGAAACAGGATTTTGCCATGGCAATGGATGCCCACGACATCGAAAAACTGATCAAGGAAGGCATTCCGGACGCCAAGGTGACGATCCGCGATCTGGCCGGCGACGGCGACCATTACGCCGCCGAGGTCGTTGCCGAAAGCTTCCGCGGCAAAAGCCGCGTCCAGCAGCATCAGATGGTCTACAACGCCTTGAAGGGCAATATGGGCGGCGTGCTGCATGCGCTGGCGCTACAGACCAGCATTCCCGACTGAGCGCTGTCGCCGCCGCTCCGGCTTGGCCCAAAATCGCGTTATCCCTTGCGCCATTGGAGTAGCGTCGCGGCTAACGTCTTGTTTCAGCCACCCTATGGGTTTATTTGAAGGACATGCTTCGAGCCTGACTCCCACAGGCGTGAAAGGATCGTCCATGACCGGCATCAACGACTACATCGACAATGAAGTGAAGAGCAACGACGTCGTGCTCTTCATGAAGGGCACTCCCGGCTTTCCGCAATGCGGCTTCTCCGGTCAGGTGGTGCAGATCCTCGACTATATCGGGGCCGACTACAAAGGCGTGAACGTGCTCGACTCGGCCGAACTGCGCCAGGGCATCAAGGATTATTCCAACTGGCCGACGATCCCGCAGCTCTATGTGAAGGGCGAATTCGTCGGCGGTTGCGATATCGTGCGCGAAATGTTCCAGGCTGGCGAGTTGCAGGACTTCCTGGTCGAAAAAGGTGTCAGCGTCAAAGGCGCCGCCTGATTTTCAATTTTTTGCTCGTCGGCGCGGAGGCAAACCCTCCGACCGGCAAGCATCCCCGGGGCCGCCCCCACCTCGGCAATTATGAACCCGCATCTCGGGGATGAAACGAACCAGCGCGCCGGCCAGCCGGCGCTTGTTCGTTTGAAAGATCGGACTTTGCCGTGGACAAGCAGGTAGAAGCGTCGCAACGGGCAAGCAGCTTGCCCATTCCGCGCTGGGAATTCATTGCGCTTTGTGCGGCGCTGATGGCGCTCAATTCCTTGGCCATCGACATTATGCTGCCGGCGCTGCAGCAGATCGGCGCCTCGCTTGGTGTCGAAAACGAAAACCACCGCCAATACGTCATCACCGCCTATATTCTCGGCTTCGGCACCGGACAGCTTTTCTTCGGCCCGATCTCCGATCGTTTCGGCCGCCGCGCGCCGCTGGTCGCCGGCCTGATCATCTATGTCGCGGCCGTTGCCGCCGCCGCTGTCGCGCCCACCTTTGCCATCCTGCTCGCCTGCCGTACCGTGCAAGGCATCGGCGCCGCCGCGACCCGCGTGATCGCCGTCTCGATCGTGCGCGACACATTCGAGGGCCGTCGCATGGCCGAGGTGATGTCGCTGATCTTCATGGTGTTCATGGCGATCCCGGTCGTCGCGCCCGGCATCGGCCAGTTCATCATGCTGTTCGCCACCTGGCACTGGATCTTCGTCACCATGGCCATCGGCGCGCTGATCGTGTCGGCGTGGTCGCTGCTGCGCCTGCCGGAAACGCTGCATCCGGAGTACCGCCGGCCGCTGACCCTCAACGCGGTCGTCGGCGGCTTCCGCATCGTGCTCACCAACCGCGTCGCGGTCTGCTACGCGTTTGCCAGCACCTTCATCTTCGGCGCCATGTTCGGCTTCATCAATTCCGCGCAGCAGATCTATCTCGATGTCTTCCATGTCGGCGAGCTGTTCCCGCTGATCTTTGCCGGTGTCGCCGGCGTGCTCGCCTTCTCCAATTTCCTCAACGCGCGCCTTGTCGGGCGTATCGGCATGCGCCGCCTGTCGCAAAGCGCGCTGCTGCTCTTCCTCGCCATCAGCCTGATATGGCTCGTCGTCTCGCTGGAGATGCAGATGCCGCTCTGGCTGTTCATCACCTTCTTCGCAGGCGCGATGGTGCCCTTCGGCTGTCTCGGCGCGAATTTCAACGCGCTGGCGATGGAGCCGCTCGGCGCGCTCGCCGGCACCGCGTCATCGATCCTCGGCTTCATGCAGACCTTTCTCGGTGGCATCCTCGGCACGCTGATCGGCCAGGCCTATAACGGCACGGTCACACCCCTGGCCGCCGGCTTCTGCAGTGTCTCGGTCGCCGCTTTGCTGATGATCCTGGTCGCCGAAGGCGGACGGCTGTTCCAGCCGCACAATCCGCCGGTCTGATGCATGTCGCCCAAAAGTGCGCAGCGGTTTTGGGAGAACGACTTGCATCAAAACAAAGACTTAAAGCGCGTCGCCTGAACCCATTTCAGCGCGACGCGCTTTAAGCCCCAAGCAGCACCGTCCGATCAGGATCTGCCTTCGTCTGCCGCCGCAAAGAGCGGGGACAACATGCGCCCCGCGATCGCGCCACCCATGCTATCGGTGAAAGGCACCGGCAGGGCCTTATCGAGCGCCTCGAGGACTGAAGCCACAAAGGCTCTGTTCAAACCGTCGTCCGGCCCGAGCTTGGAGACAGTGGCGCGGGGCTTGCCGATAAGCGTTCCGTCGCGGCGAAGCGAAAACCGCAATGTCAGCGACAGGCCGCCGGTCCCCGGTGGCGGCTGCCAGCAAGCGTAAATGGCATCGAACATCGCCGCTATGGTGTTGACCGGGTCGCGGCTGCCGCAGGCGCGCTGCTGCGCCCAGGCCTCCACGCAACTCGCGTTCACGAAGACGGCGCACGCAAGGGCGGCCATCGCATGGCGGAAGTTCATGTGCATCCCCCCGGACCTTCGATGAAGCCACGGATCGTGGTCGACCTGCCGGGCTTCACCAGCGAGCCTATCCTAATGCATGTCGCGCAAAAGTGTGCAGCGGTTTTGCGACAACGACATGCAGAAAAACAAAGGCCTGAAGCGCGTCGTCTGAATCCGGTTCAGCACGACGCGCTTTAATCGGCCCAGAGCTCGCGGCGCAACTCGTTCCAGCTTTCTCTGTCCGGTGCCACAAGCAGACCGCCGTCGATATGCGATGGCAGATAGGCGCTGCCGTCGACGCGAGCGGCATGGCCGCCAGCTTCCTGATGGATCAACGCGCCCGCCAGATGATCCCAGGGCATCAGCTTGTTGTAGAGGACGAAATGGGCATGGCCGCTGGCCAGCAGCCGGTATTCATGCGCGGCGCAGCGATAGGCGAATTGCGACAGCGTTTTGGTCTGGTTGCGGGCGAGCCGCGAGCGTTCGGGCTCCGCGAGAAACTGCCAGGACACCGAGCCGGTCATCTGCGACATCGGCACCGGCGCCGCCACACGTACCTTCTCCAGCGCGCCATGCGCATGGCGGATATGGCTGCCGGCGCCCTTGGCGCCGATCAGCCAGTCCTTGCCGACCGGATCGTGGATAATGCCCGCGACGGTCTCGCCATTGACGACGACGCCGGCCATGACGCCGAACAGCGGCACGCCGGAGGCAAAGTTGAAAGTCCCGTCGACTGGATCGATGACGAAGGCAAGCTCAGCGTCGCCAAGGCCACTGAGCAGCGCCGGATTGTCGGAGCAGGCCTCCTCGCCGACCACCATGGCGTCGGGATAGCGCTCGCGCAGCCGGGCGGTGATCAGCCGCTCGGCATTGACGTCCGCCTCGGTCACGAGGTCCGCGGCCGAGGTTTTCTGGCGGACGTCGCCCTCGCCCAGCCGGCGGAAACGCGGCATGATTTCTGCCCTGGCGGCATCGGCGAGAAGCTCGGCCAGCCAGTCGATCGAACGGTAGTCAAATTTCATCGGAAATGTCTCATTCTGGGTTGGCGTCGAGCCCCGCGAAGTCGAACAGCTTCCTGTCCAGGAGGTGCGAGGGCCGCACATTGGTCATGGCGCGGATCATCGTATCCTTGCGGCCCGGCATGCGCTTCTCGATATCGTCGAGCATCGCCTTCATGGCGTTGCGCTGCAGCCCTTCCTGGCTGCCGCAGAGGTCGCATGGAATGATCGGGAATTTCATCGCGTTGGCGAACTTTTCGAGATCGGCCTCGGCGCTATAGGCGAGCGGCCGCAACACCATGACGTCGCCCTCGTCATTGAGAAGCTTCGGCGGCATCGCGGCGAGACGCCCGCCGTGGAACAGGTTCATGAAGAAGGTCTCGAGAATGTCCTCGCGGTGATGGCCAAGCACCAGCGCCGAACACCCCTCCTCCCGCGCGATGCGATAAAGATGGCCGCGCCGCAGCCGCGAGCAGAGCGAGCAATAGGTGCTGCCTTCGGGCAATTTGTCGGTCACCACCGAATAGGTGTCCTGGTACTCGATGCGGTGCGCGATGCCGTTGGCGTTGAGATAGTCGGGCAGGATGTGCTTTGGGAAATTCGGCTGGCCCTGGTCGAGATTGCAGGCGAGCAGTTCGACCGGCAGCAGGCCGCGCCATTTGAGGTCGAGCAAAAGCGCCAGCAGGCCGTAGGAATCCTTGCCACCGGAAAGCGCGACCAGCCAGCGTTCGCCGGGCTTCACCATGGCGAAATCCTCGATCGCCTGGCGCGTCAGCCGAAGCAGCCGCTTGCGCAGCTTGTTGAACTCGACCGAGGACGGCACGTCGCGGAACAGCGGATGGAAGCCGCCCTCGGCGTCATCGTCGATCGGCGAGAGGGTTTTGACATCTGGCAGCATATTCATGGCGCCGGCCCCACGGTTCTGTTGGCGCCCGGCTTAACGGACATAGCGACCAAAGAAAAGGCCGCCTCGAGAGGCGGCCTTGGATGTTGCGGCTGATCGAAATCGATCAGCGCGAGTAGAATTCGACGACCAGGTTCGGTTCCATCTGCACGGCGAACGGAACGTCCGACAGGCCGGGAACGCGCGCGAAGGTCGCAACCATCTTGTTGTGGTCGGCTTCGATGTAGTCCGGCACGTCGCGCTCGGCGAGAGCGACCGATTCCAGAACGATGACGAGCTGCTTCGATTTCTCGCGCACCTCGATCACGTCGCCCGGCTTGCAGCGATACGAACCGATGTTGGTGCGCTTGCCGTTGACGTTGACATGGCCGTGGTTGACGAACTGGCGGGCGGCGAAGATGGTCGGGACGAACTTGGCGCGGTAGACGATCGCGTCGAGGCGCGATTCGAGCAGGCCGATCAGGTTCTCGGAGGTGTCGCCCTTGCGGCGGTCGGCCTCTTCATAGACCTTGCGGAATTGCTTTTCCGAAACGTCGCCGTAGTGACCCTTCAGCTTCTGCTTGGCGCGCAGCTGCAGGCCGAAGTCGGAAAGCTTGCCCTTGCGGCGCTGGCCGTGCTGGCCGGGGCCGTATTCACGCTTGTTGACCGGGGACTTCGGGCGGCCCCAGATGTTTTCGCCGAGACGGCGGTCAATCTTGTATTTCGCGGATTCGCGCTTGCTCATCGCATTCCCTTTCAAAACAACATACCCGGAACCCCATGGCTCCGGGCGAAGGAAACGCGCCCTCCTCTGGCCTCCGTTTTCGAGACCTGACAGGGTTTTCCACGCAAAGCGACGGAAAACCCACGGGACACGTCAAAAGAAACCACCGGGCGTCGCCACCCGGTGTTGGTGGGCCTGTTAAACACAGATTTAACCGCTGTCAAGCTTGTGGCTGGCGACGCTGAGAGCAACCCTATACCATTCCCGCGTTGCACACAGTGCTGGACGTGGCGGAAAGTTGCACGCCGGCGGCATCGGGGCGAATGCGGCGTCTTCGGACGCAAACGCCCTGCATTTGATGAAGGGACCGGAGCAGAGGAGTCCGAAATTCGATGAAGAAGTTCTTCCTTACCCTGACCGGCGCCGCCGTGCTGGCCGGATCGATGGCGGTCATGACGCCTGAACCGGCCATGGCCAGGCATTGGCATGGCCACAAGCAGGTGTGCCGGGCCGTGGTGAAGAAAAGAGTCGTCTGGCGCCACGGCCACCGCCACGTCGTCCGCTACAAGACCAAGCACTGCTGGTGGCGCAGCTAGGTTATTTTGCAGCAAGAAATTGATAGAGGCCCGCCGCCGACGCCGCGGGCCTTTTCGTTCGACCTCGCGATCTACGACTTCTTCGCCGGCAGGCCCTTGCGCTTGGTCTCGGCGAACTCCTCGAGCTGCTTCTCGCTCATCGAGTCGTACATCTCGCGGGAAGCGCCTTTGAGTTCGCTTTTCTTGGTTTCTCCGCGCTTGGCGGAAAGTGCTGCGCCGGCGGCCTTTTGCTGGGCTTGCGAGGTGGCGGGCATGGCGGTTTCTCCTTTGCTGGAGAGCAATTCCAGGAAAAGTGTGAAACGGTTTTCCGTCCGGAATTGCGTCAATCAGATATCGTAGAAACGCCGCGCCTCAGTGCCAGTTCCAGGGACCGCAACTCAGTTTTCTCGGCCTCCCGGTATCGGCCGTCAGACGGCCGGCTTTGGCGATTCTGGTTGGCAGCCTTCCCGTGTCTGGAACGCCAGTGTAGGACGGTTGCATGAAATCGCTGACCGATCCCTCACAGGCGCTTGCCGCCGGCCTCGCGAAAATCCGCACCGAATTCCACGTGCCGGATGGATTTCCGCCCGACGTAGTGGCGGCAGCCGAGGCGGCGGCCAAGGGTGTGCCCAGCCAGCATGCCGATCGCACGGCGATGCCTTTCGTCACACTCGATCCGGCGAGTTCCACCGATCTCGACCAGGCCTTCTCGATCGAGGCAAGCGGCAGCGATCTTCTCTTGCACTACGCCATTGCCGACGTGGCCTGGTTCGTCGAGGACGGTGACGCGGTCGATCTCGAAGCCTGGAACCGGGGCCAGACGCTTTATTTGCCCGACGGCAAGGCCGGGCTTTACCCGCCGGTGCTAGCCGAGGCCGCGGCGAGCCTGTTGCCTGACGGCCCGCGCCCCTCAGTCATCTTCACGGTTCGGGTCGCCGGGGACGGTGCGGTCAAGTTGGACGGCGCGGAGCGGGCCATCATCCAAAGCCGATCGAAGCTTGCCTATGACAGCGTGCAGGCCTCGGATGTTCCGGCCGGCTTCGCCGAATTGGCGCGACGCATGGCGGCAAACGAAGAGCGCCGCGGCGCTTCGCGCGTCGACCCGCCGGAGCAGGAGGTGGAAGAGCTCGCCGACGGCACGTTTCGGCTTTCGTTCAGACCGCTGCTGCAATCCGAGCAGGACAATGCAGCACTTTCGCTGGCCGCCAATATGGCGATTGCCGACGCCATGCTGGCGCACAAGACCGGCCTGTTCCGGGTGATGTCCGGGCCGGACGCTTCCAAGGTGCAGCGACTGCGCAACGCGGCACAGGCGCTCGGCCTGTCCTGGCCAGCCTCCACCGGGCTGCGCGACTATCAGCGCACGCTCGATCCGTCCGATCCGAAACAGGCGGCGCTGATGCTGGAAATCCGCCGTGCGGGCAATGGCGCGTCCTACCAGCCCTATCAAGAGGGCGCTGTCCCCTGGCACGAGGCGATGGCCGCCACCTATGCCCACGCCACCGCGCCGCTCAGGCGGCTGGCCGACCGCTACGTCGTGCGCTGCGCGCTGGCAATCGCCAACGGCCAGCCCGTGCCGCAGGCCGTGACAGACGCGTTCACCAAATTGCCGAAGGTGATGGGGCGTTCGGATGCCCGCGCTTCGCAGATCAACCACGCGGCCATCGACCTTGCCGAGGCAGTAATGCTCAAGGGACACGAGGGTGAGACGTTCAAGGCCGTCGTCACCGACATCGTCGATCATGGCGTGCGCGTGCAGCTTGCCGACATGCCTGTCGTCGCCAACGTCAAGGCTTCCGGACTCAGGCAGGGCGACGATCTCGAGCTGAAGCTGGTCTCGGCCGATCCTGATCAGCGCAGCATCGTCTTCGAACCTGCTGCGTCAGCTTGAGCACTAAGGTACGGTAAGGCCAAACCCCTGGATCAGGCGCCTGGTGGCGAAATCCACCTTGCCCGAGGTGAAGACGGCAAGATCGGGCTCGTTTTCGCCCGACGTCTCCCCGACAGGTTCGAGCAGCGACATGGCGCGCCGCGCGATCGCCTCGGCCGGATCGATCCAGTCGACCGGCCAGGGCGCGGTCTTGCGCATACGGTTGGCGAGAAACGGGTAATGCGTGCAGGCAAGCACGACGATGTCGGTGCGGTTGCCCTCGCGCTCGATGAAGCAGGGCGCGATTTCGGCGCCTACGGCTTCCTCATCGACGAAGCCCTGGCGCATATAGATCTCGGCGAGCCCCGCCAGGCGGTCGCTGCCGACCAGGCGCACATGGCATTTCTGCGCCCATTTGCTGATCAGGTCGCGCGTGTACTGGCGCTTCACCGTGCCCGGCGTCGCCAGCACGGAAACGAGGCCGGATCGCGTGCGCTCGGCGGCCGGCTTGATCGCCGGCACGGTGCCGACGAACGGATGTCCAGGGAATTTCTCGCGTAGCGCCTCGATCACCAGGGTCGAAGCGGTGTTGCAGGCAATGACCGAGATCGCCGGCTGAAGCCGGTCGAGCAGCTTGCCGAACAGCGTAAGGATGTGGTCCTTGAGTGCCGGTTCCTCCCAGGCGCCGTAAGGAAATGCCGAGTCGTCGGCGACATAGACGAAGCGGCGGTCGGGCATCAGCACGCGCGCCTCGCGCAGCACGGTCAGCCCGCCAACGCCGGAATCGAACATCAGGATCGGGCGTTGGCTTGATCGATCGCTCATTGTCATCCGGTCTTTAGAAACGGCAGGTCCGTGATTGGACCGAAGGCGCTTCTATCGCGAATGATCTTGGTCTTGAAGAGGCGAATGCGAGCAGCTTTTGCGCAGCCGTCTCCTGGACCCGCTCATACGCCGCGCTTGCCGAAGCCGGCCGGGCGCGGCCTGCCGAAGGGCTGCGGCGCGGGTGGGACGCGAGCGGTTGAAGCAGCGATGGCAGCGCGCGGGGTTGCCGGCACGGCAGTGCGTGCAGTGCGTGTCGATGCCGGCAGCGGACCGTCGAACTCGAAGACATCCGTCAGTTCATCGATGTTGCTGCCCGCGACGGGCTTCGCCCACAGGATCGTGCACCAAAGGCCGAATATCGAAAGCCCAAGCAGGTTCAGCCCGCCGGGAATGCTCTCGGGATCGCCGAATTTGACGACCAAAAGCACGCCCGCCTGCAGAAGGGCGTAGACGGCCGAAAGGGCGATGTAAGCCCATAGGATCCAGCGGCGCCCGTTGGCGTCGCGGGTGCGGCAAGCGGCGAGGTTGCCGCGCAGCGCGACAAAGATGAGGGAAGCGACGAGGACCGCGCCCGCCATGCCCTGACGCGACGGACCGGGTGCCGAATTGAGCAGCCCTTCGAAGCCGATCGCGCTGACAATGCAGATGACGATCACCACAGTCTCGGCCACCGCAAGGCCGAGCGAGTAAAGGAAAAAGCGCAGTCGGCCAATATTGGACGTAAACATGTGCCACCCCCACTATTGCAGCAAGGATGACGCGCAACCGAATAAAATTCGGTTACTTCAAATGCTCATAGCTTACTGATTTTAACTTTCTTCGTCTTTGGCGCGACTGCGCGCGGCGGCCGGCAAACGCCTCGGATCATCCCCGGGCGAGCCGTCGCCGCGCGGCATGGCCGGCGAGAACCGGTCGAGCGACGAGATGATGCCGCGCAGCACCTTGAGCTCCGGCTCGGCAAAGCCCGCGCGCGTCAGCACGGCGCGCAGATTGTCGACCATCTTCGGTTTCTTCTCTTCCGGGCGGAAATAACCTCGCACCTCAAGGGCATTTTCTAAGTACGCGAACAGGCTGTGCAACTGTTCTTTCGTCGCCGGCGCCAGCTCCGGGCCTGAAAAGTTGGTCTGGGTTTCGTCGGCGAGGCCGGACTTCATCCACTCATAGGACATGAGCAGCACCGCCTGCGCGATGTTGAGCGAGGAGAAGCCCGGATCGACCGGAAAGGTGACGATCTCGTCGGCGAGCCCGACCTCATCGTTGTAAAGGCCGAAGCGTTCGCGGCCGAACAGGATGCCGGTGCGCAGTCCGGCTTCGGCGCGTGTCCTGAGCGCCCTGCCCGCTTCCACCGGGCCACGCACCGGCTTGAAGCCGTCGCGCTCGCGCGCCGTCGTGGCAAAGACGAAGTTGAGATCGGCGACCGCGGAGGCCAGGTCGTCGAAGACCTTGGTGGCGTCGATGACATGGTCGGCGCGGCTGGCGGCGGCGCGCGCCTTCTCGCTCGGCCAGCCGTCGCGCGGATTGACGAGCCTGAGCTCGGACAAGCCGAAATTCGCCATCGCCCGCGCGACCATGCCGATGTTCTCGCCGAGCTGCGGCTCGACCAGGATGATCGCCGGTCCGGCGGAAGCGATCTTGGTTGTATCTTCGATGGCTGGCATGGGCTCTGGGTAACCGGTGTTTGCGGCGTTTCGGCGTCCCCTGCCACATCCGGTCCGGAAAATGAAGCATTCACAACAGCGGCACCTCGCCCGCCAAGGCGCGGATCGCGGTTTGCGCGCTGAAAAAGCCTTTGATATACGCTCCCGCATCCCCGGCCGAAACCATGCGGGCAAGGCCGTTCAGATCCCCCAGCAACGAGGCATTCTTTCCATGGCGAAGATCAAGGTGGCGAACCCGGTCGTCGAACTCGACGGCGACGAGATGACCCGCATCATCTGGCAGTTCATCAAGGACAAGCTGGTCCACCCCTATCTCGACCTGAAGCTTGAATATTACGACCTCGGCATCGAGCACCGCGACGCCACCAACGACCAGGTCACGATCGACTCGGCCAACGCCATCAAGAAATGGGGCGTCGGCGTGAAGTGCGCGACCATCACCCCCGACGAGCAGCGCGTCGAGGAATTCAAGCT
The DNA here is from genome assembly GCF_019091085.1 of Mesorhizobium sp. GbtcB19. Classification (GTDB taxonomy): domain Bacteria; phylum Pseudomonadota; class Alphaproteobacteria; order Rhizobiales; family Rhizobiaceae; genus Mesorhizobium. The sequence continues at coordinate 22,695 of NZ_JAGXJY010000015.1, forward strand.
GAAGAAGATGTGGAAGTCGCCCAACGGCACCATCCGCAACATCCTCGGCGGCACCATCTTCCGCGAACCGATCATCATGAAGAACGTGCCGCGCCTGGTGCCCGGCTGGACCAAGCCGATCATCGTCGGTCGTCACGCCTTCGGCGACCAGTACCGCGCCACCGACTTCCGCTTCCCCGGCAAAGGCAAGCTGACGATCAAGTTCGTCGGCGAGGACGGCCAGGTGATCGAGCACGACGTGTTCGACGCGCCCTCCGCCGGCGTCGCCATGGCCATGTACAATCTGGATGAATCGATCCGCGAGTTCGCCCGCGCCTCGCTGAATTACGGCCTGCTGCGCAACTATCCGGTCTATCTGTCGACCAAGAACACCATCCTCAAGGCCTATGACGGCCGCTTCAAGGACATTTTCCAGGAAGTCTACGAGAAGGAGTTCGAGGCCGAATTCAAGGCGCGGAAGCTCTGGTACGAGCACCGCCTGATCGACGACATGGTGGCCTCCAGCCTGAAATGGTCGGGCGGTTACGTCTGGGCCTGCAAGAACTATGACGGCGACGTGCAGTCCGACACGGTGGCGCAAGGCTTTGGTTCGCTCGGCCTGATGACCTCCGTGCTGATGACGCCGGACGGCAAGACGGTGGAAGCGGAGGCCGCGCATGGCACCGTGACCCGCCACTATCGCCAGCATCAGAAGGGCGAGGAAACCTCGACCAATTCGATCGCTTCGATCTTCGCCTGGACGCGTGGCCTCGCCCATCGCGCCAAGCTCGACGACAATGCCGAGCTGAAGCGCTTCGCCGAAACGCTGGAAAAAGTCTGCATCCAGACCGTCGAGGCCGGCTTCATGACCAAGGACCTGTCGCTGCTGATCGGCCCCGACCAGCCCTGGCTCTCGACCACCGGCTTCCTCGACAAGATCGACGAGAACCTCCAGAAGGCGATGGGGTAAAACCAAATTCCGGTAATGTCGAAGGCTCCGAAAGGAGCCTTCGTTTTTTCCAGGGTAAGCAAAAGAGCTGATCGATGGCTAGGCCAACTCTCTACGGCGCCGACTACAGCGTCTATGTGCGCATCGCGCGGATGGCGTTGCAGGAGAAGGGCGTCGACTATGAGCTCGTGCCGCTCGACATCTTCGCCGCCGAAGGCATTCCGGCCTGGTATCTGGACCTTCACCCGTTCGGCCGCATCCCGGCCTTCGAGCATGACGGCTTTCGCCTGTTCGAGACCGGCGCCATCGCGCGATATGTCGACGAAGCCTTTGCCGGCCCGGCCCTGCAGCCTGCCGACGCCCTCGGCTGCGCCAGGATGGGCCAGATCATCGGCATGCTCGACGCCTATGGCTACCGCGCCATGGTCTGGGACGTTGCGGTAGAGCGGCTCGAAAAGACGCCGCCGGATGAGGCGCTGATCGCCAGCGGCCTCGCTCAGGCCGGGACGGTGCTCAAGGTGTTGACGTCGCTGAAGGCAAAAGGGCCGTGGCTGCTCGGCGACCAGCTGACGCTGGCCGACCTGCACGCCGCGCCGATCATCGCCTATTTCGTCAAGGTCACGCAAGGGCGCGATCTGTTGGCGCGGTTCGCTGATATCTGGGAATGGTATGAGCGCGTCGCTGCTCAGCCGAGTTTTGTGCGAACCGAGAAGGTCGACTAATTCGAGAGAACTTCCGAGCGTCGGCGCTGCCCCTCATTGCCCTGCCGGGCATTTCTCCCCGTAAACGGGGAGAAAGAGGCGGTTGCAACGCCGGCGATTGGCGAAAGCCGCGATGAGAGCTCCTTCTCCCCGTTCAACGGGGAGAAGATGGCGGCAGCCAGATGAGGGGCAGCACTGCCCTCAGAGGGTTAGGAGCCGGCCTGAGTTAAGCCGGTCACTTCGGCCTTCAAGCCGCCTCGAGCGCCGCCTTCACCGCCGCGATCGCGTCGTTTGCCTTGGAAGCGTCCGGGCCGCCGGCCTGCGCCATGTCGGGGCGGCCGCCGCCGCCCTGCCCGCCAAGCGCTGCGGACGCGACGCGCACCAGATCGACGGCGCTGAAGCGGCCGGTCAGATCGTCGGTGACGCCGACGACCACGCTTGCCTTGTTGTCCTCGCCGGCACCGACAAAGACGACCACGCCGGAGCCGAGTGTCTTCTTGCCGGCATCCGCGAGCGGCTTCAGGTCCTTCGGCGCCACGCCGCTGACCGCCTTGCCGAGGAAGCCGACGCCGGCAACGGTCTCGTTCGCGGCCGGGGCGTCGGCAACGGCCGAGCCGCCGCCCAGCGCCAGTTTCTTGCGCGCCTCGGTAAGCTCCTTTTCGAGCTTCTTGCGCTCCTCGAGCAGCGTCTCGACGCGAGCCGGCACATCGGCCGGCGCAATCTTCAGGGTCGCCGCCGCGGCCTTCAAGCGCCGGTCCTGTTCGTCGAGATGCCTGCGCGCCGTCTCGCCGGTCAGCGCCTCGATGCGGCGCACGCCGGCGGCAACCGCGCTGTCCGACAGGATGCGCACCAGGCCGATATCGCCGGTCGATTTCACGTGCGTGCCGCCACAGAGCTCGACCGAATAGGGCCGGTTGGCCTTGGCGCCGTGCAGGCCGGTGCCCATCGACACGACGCGGACCTCATCGCCATATTTTTCCCCGAACAGCGCCATCGCGCCCTCGGCGATGGCATCGTCGACCGACATCAGGCGCGTCGTCACCGGGCTGTTCTGCACGACGATCTCATTCGCCATGCGCTCGACCTCCTCGAGATCTTCCGCCGAGATCGGCTTGTTGTGCGAGATGTCGAAACGCAGCCGATCGGGCGCGACCAGCGAGCCCTTCTGCGCGACATGGGTGCCCAGCACCTCGCGCAGCGCCTCATGGATGAGGTGCGTCGCGGAGTGGTTGGCGCGCAGCTTCGAGCGGCGCGCATGGTCGACCTTCAGTTCGACAGCGGCGCCCGTCTTGACCGTGCCTTGAGTGACCTTGCCGAGATGCACGAACAAGCCGTCGGCCTTCTTCTGCGTGTCGGAGACCTCGATCGAAAAACCGTCGCCGGAGATCACGCCGGTGTCGCCCATCTGGCCGCCGGATTCGCCATAGAACGGCGTCTGGTTGACGACGACGGCGACCGCATCGCCCTGAGAGGCGCTGTCGATCGTCTTGCCGTCCTTGACCAGCGCCTGGACGATGCCTTCCGCGGCTTCAGTCTCGTAGCCGAGGAATTCGGTCGCGCCGGTCTTTTCGCGCACCGAGAACCACACCGTCTCGGTGGCGGCTTCGCCCGAACCCGCCCAATGCGCGCGCGCCTCGGCCTTCTGCCGCTCCATCGCATCGGTGAAGCCGGCGATATCGACCGAGATGCTGCGCTGGCGAAGCGCATCCTGCGTCAGGTCGAGCGGGAAGCCATAGGTGTCGTAGAGCTTGAAGGCCGTCTCGCCGTCCAGCATGTCGCCGGCATGCAGTGTCTCGGTCGCGTCCGAAAGCAGGCCGAGGCCGCGCACCAGCGTCTTGCGGAAGCGTGTTTCCTCGAGCTTCAGCGTTTCGGTGATCAGCGCCTCGCCGCGCACCAGTTCCGGATAGGCCTGACCCATCTCGCGCACCAGCGCTGGCACCAGCTGCCACATCAGCGGCTCCTTGGCGCCCAGCAGCTGCGCATGGCGCATGGCGCGGCGCATGATGCGGCGCAGCACGTAGCCGCGGCCTTCGTTGGAGGGCAGCACGCCGTCGGCCACCAGGAAGGAGGACGAGCGCAGATGATCCGCGATGACGCGGTAGGACGCGACGGTCCCCTGGTTCGGCCCCTCGCCGAGCGCCGAGGACGCCGCGTCGATCAGATGCTTGAACAGATCGGTCTCGAAGACACTGTCGACACCCTGCAGGATGGAGGCCATGCGCTCCAGGCCCATGCCGGTGTCGATCGAGGGACGCGGCAGGTCGATGCGCTCTTCCTTCGTCACCTGCTCATACTGCATGAACACCAGGTTCCAGAATTCCAGGAACCGGTCGCCGTCTTCTTCCGGGCTGCCGGGCGGGCCGCCCCAGATATGCTCGCCGCGGTCGATGAAGATTTCCGAGCACGGGCCGCACGGACCGGTGTCGCCCATCGCCCAGAAATTGTCCGAGGTCGGGATGCGGATGATGCGGTCGTCGGAAAAGCCGGCAATCTTCTTCCAGTGGCCCGCGGCCTCATCGTCGGTGTGATAGACGGTGACCAGCAGCTTGTCCTTGTTCAGGCCGAAACCCTTGGTGATCAGGTTCCAGGCAAGCTCGATCGCGCGCTCCTTGAAATAGTCGCCGAACGAGAAATTGCCGAGCATCTCGAAGAAGGTCAGATGGCGCGCCGTGTAGCCGACATTGTCGAGGTCGTTGTGCTTGCCGCCGGCGCGCACGCTTTTCTGCGCGGTAGAGGCCCGCGAATAGGGACGCTTCTCCAGGCCGGTGAAGACGTTCTTGAACTGCACCATGCCGGCGTTGGTGAACATCAGCGTCGGGTCGTTGCGCGGCACCAGCGGGCTGGAGGCGACGATCTCGTGGCCCTCCTTGCGGAAGTAGTCGAGGAATGTCGACCGGATGTCGTTCACGCCACTCATTGCATACTGCCTTTTTCGCAAGAACCGCCGGCGCTGCCGGCGGCAAATGGGCTTCGGTGTTTCAGAAGATAGATGGGCCTTTTAGCGATAGCTCTTGAGCCTGTCCAGAAACACGGAGTTAAAGCATGTCTCCCGAAAGTTGGAACCGGTTTCGGGATAAAGACATGCGTAAAATCAAAAACCTAAAGCGCATGGAGCGAATCTGAAAGATCGCGACGCGCTTTGGGCCAATTAAACGATCCGCCGGCCGCTCGACGCTACCCCGAAACGCAAAACCGCCGGCACGAGGGCCGGCGGTTCGGGTACGCAGTACTCAAGAACTCGATTACATAAGCATATACCGATAAACCAGGATTGTGGCCGAACTCCGGCCAAGCCGGCTAATTGGTCGGCTAAATCCCGAACAGGAAACCGCTGCGCGATCTTCCTGGAACGAGCCGGCCCTACACGGCGCCGGCTTCGTCCTCAAAACCGTCATCGCTGCCTTCGGACCTGTCGTTCTCGAGGAATTTCTCGGCGATCAGCCCGGCATTCTGGCGCAGCGCCAGCTCGACCTCGCGCGCGGTGTCGGGATTGTCGCGCAGGAACAGTTTTGCATTCTCGCGGCCCTGGCCGAGACGCTGCGAATTATAGGAGAACCAGGCGCCCGACTTCTCGATGACGCCGGCCTTGACACCGAGATCGATCAGCTCGCCGGTCTTCGACACGCCTTCGCCATACATGATGTCGAACTCGACCACCTTGAAGGGCGGGGCCAGCTTATTCTTGACCACCTTGACGCGGGTCTGGTTGCCGACGACCTCGTCGCGGTCCTTGACCGAGCCGATGCGGCGGATGTCGAGGCGCACCGAGGCGTAGAATTTCAGCGCGTTGCCGCCCGTGGTCGTCTCGGGCGAGCCGAACATGACGCCGATCTTCATGCGAATCTGGTTGATGAAGATGACCATGGTGTTGGAGCGCGAGATCGAAGCGGTCAGCTTGCGCAGCGCCTGGCTCATCAGACGAGCCTGAAGACCGGGCAGCGCATCGCCCATCTCGCCCTCGATTTCGGCGCGCGGCGTCAGCGCCGCGACCGAATCGACCACCAGCACGTCGATCGCGCCGGAGCGCACCAGCGTGTCGCAGATTTCCAGCGCCTGCTCGCCGGTGTCGGGCTGCGAGATCAAAAGGTTCTCGAGGTCGACACCAAGCTTGCGGGCATAGACCGGATCGAGCGCATGCTCGGCATCGACGAAGGCGCAGATGCCGCCCTTCTTCTGCGCTTCCGCCACCGTGTGCAGCGCCAGCGTCGTCTTGCCCGAGCTTTCCGGCCCGTAGATCTCGATGATGCGGCCGCGCGGCAGGCCGCCGACGCCGAGCGCGATGTCGAGGCCGAGCGATCCGGTCGGCACGGTCTCGATCTCGACCACCTGCTCATTGGCGCCGAGCCGCATGATCGAGCCCTTGCCGAAAGCGCGCTCGATTTGCGACAGCGCCGCGTCCAGAGCCTTTGATTTGTCCACTGCCTTATCCTCTACAAGCCGCAAAGTATTCTGAGCCATGATACATCACCCCTTGGTCGTCAATGAAGGCCGGACAATCCGTGATCCCTGCGGCTTTTGTACCTTTTTTGTTCTCATTTGGCAAGGGGCAACAAATATCTGAAAAACAATCAATATCTGGATTTGTTCTATTTTCGTTTCATCCGGCTAGCCTCGGATGTATCCCCTTGAAACATGTAGCATGAAGTGCTACATATTCTCGCATGAGCACGACCCCTAAACCCGAAACCCTCAAATCGTTCCTCGAACGGTTCCCGACCGATGATTCGTGCCTCGATCACCTCATGGTGACGCGATATGGCAAGCGGCACGTTTGCGCCAAATGCGGCAAGGAAGCCAACTTCCATCGCGTGAAGTCGCGCCGTTGCTACGAATGCGATTTCTGCGGCTATCAGGTCTACCCGACCGCTGGCACGCCGTTTGAAGCCACGCGCACGTCCTTGCGCGATTGGTACACCGTCATGTTTCTATTCTGCACGTCCCGCAACGGCGTGTCGGCGAAGGAAGTGCAGCGCACGATTGGCGTGACCTACAAGACCGCTTGGCGCATGTGCAACCTGATCCGTCAGTACATGGGTTACGTTGACGGCGACGCGCCGATTGGGGGCAAGGACGGCGGCATCGTTGAAGCCGACAAGATGTTTTACGGGGGCAAGGACAAGATGGGCGAGGACGATAAGACGGTCGTTTTCGGCGCCATCGAACGCGGGGGCGAAGTCATCACCCGCGTCCTTCCAGGCCGTGGCCGCAAGCATGTGATGCCGGCGATCTTCGCTTGGGTAAAGCCCGGCTCCCGCATCGCCACGGATGAGGCTGGCGCGTTCCGTGAACTGTCAGAGCTTGGCTACCTGCATGGCACCGTGAACCATAGCCAAGGCGAGTATGTGAATGGTGCGGTCCACACGAACAACATCGAAGCTTTCTGGTCGCACGTTAAGCGCTCTATGCGCGGGACTTACGTGGCCGTTTCGGAGAAGTGGTTGCAGACCTACCTTTGGGAGTTCGAGTTCCGGCAGAACCTTCGGAAGCATCCGCACTTGATGCTTGACCTTTTGCTGCAATCGTTCCCGCGCCCGGGACCGTGAGCGGCGGCTTGGTAGCCATCGCCTTTAGGAGTTTGTCGAAGCGTTCCTTATTCTCAGCCGCCACTTTTCGAAGTCCTTTCGCGGATTGCGCGTGCCAATTCGTCAGGGCCGGATACGGTCGGCTTTCTTGATATAAGCATTCCCATCAGGCATGCGACGACGAAACCAGCGAAAAAGATCGCGCATTCTGCCAAGTCCCAAAAACCGAAATTTGGCGACGATGTATAAAGCCCGTGCATGGCCTGTAGCGCTGGCGCTAATGCACCGCACGACGCGCCGATAGCTGCCCAAAGGACATCTTTCTCGAAGGGGCGAGAATTCTCAGATCGAAGCATGGTTAGCTCCTCATCTGAAATGTCGTGCCGTAAGAGGGCGTCGGGGGCTGTCCTCCGGATTGGGATCGACATCCCGTTGCCGCCAGCGAGGGCGCTTTGGATCGGCTGCTCTGGAAAATCGCTAGAGCGGATGGCCGGGATCGCCGGAAGATTTTGGGTTTCGTTGCGGCCTCCGCCGCCAGCTCTACCCGTTTTTGGCTGTGCCATCGGCGGCGGCTTTCGCAGCTTCGAAGTCGGAAAGTGCTTTCTCTATTTCCGCTTCGAATGGCTTCAAAAGATTGTTCAGCACCGCGCGGAGTTCGTACGCCTCCATGGGAGTCATAGAAAGCGCAATGCGCCAGTTTATTTTCCCGTTGAAGACCCGAGAGTCTCCAAAGACGAGTCGGAAATTGGTGGAAGTCGTGCTGACAACGAATCGGTTCGTGACAATGGTCGGAACCGCGTAAGTCGTCTCCATAAATTCGTCGTCTACCGGAATCCCGTGTTCCATGCATCACCCTCTGCGCTATGGCAGGGGCCGACATAGCACGATTCCGATTACATGTCCAAAGGGTATACATCCGGCTAGCCTGAAGCAGAACCGCTGGTCCAGAAGAGATTTCGATATCCGCCTGTCCCGAATCGCGGCCCCGATTGCGGGGCGACCTGAGGAAACCTAGTGTGCGCAGCCGCACGATCAACGAAAGTCACCGACCCATAATGCCGACATCCCCAACAATCCTGGCGCTGGGCGGCGCCCATATCGACCGGCGCGGCCAGGTCTCGGGCACCTATGTGCCGGCCGCCTCCAACCCCGGCATGATGCGCGAGGACGTCGGCGGCGTCGTTTTCAACGCGCTGCGCAGTGTCGTGAAACGAGGCGTGTCCGCCTCGCTGATTTCGGTGCGCGGCGGCGACGCGGCGGCCGACACGGTCGCCTCGGCGATCGACAGCGCCGGAATAACCGACCTCTCGGTGGTGTTCCTCGATCGCACCACGCCAAGCTACACGGCGATGATCGACGCCGAGGGCGAATTGATTGTCGGGCTGGCCGACATGGCGCTCTATGACCTCGCCTTCCCCAAGCAGATAAGGCGTTCCAAGGTGCGCGAAGCGATCGCCGCCGCCGACGCGATCCTATGCGACGCCAACCTTCCGACGGCGGCGCTGGAGCGCCTGGTGGCACTGGCCGGCGGCCGGCCGGTCTTTGCCATCGCCGTCTCGCCGGCCAAGGTCGTTCGGCTGACGCCGCTGCTGAGCCGTCTGTCGCTGCTTTTCATGAACCGTCGCGAGGCTGCAGCACTGGTCGGCGCCGAGCCGTCCGGGCAGACCCTTGTCGACCTGCTAAGGCAGGCTGGCCTCAATGCCGGCGTCGTGACGGCCGGCAGCGCTCCGGTGCTGGGCTTCGACGACACCGGCGTCTTTGAGATCGACCCACCCGCGCCGCGCCGTGTCGCCGACGTCACCGGCGCCGGCGATGCGCTGACCGGCGCGACCGTCGCCGCGATGCTGCGCGGCCTGCCGTTGCGCGCCGCGCTGCGCGAAGGCGTCGCGGCTGCCATGCTCGCCATCGAGAGCCCCGAGGCCGTGCCATCCTTCACCACCGCCAATTTCACGCAGGCGCTTGCCCTTGTGCCTGAGGCACGGGAGGTGGCATAGGGCCACCAATCATCCACTTCCTCCTGATCGGAGACCGCCGTGACGCCCGAGACCGCCCGCCCCTTCGTCGACATCCATCCGCCCGTGGCGGAGGCGCTCGCCGCCGGCCGGCCGGTGGTGGCGCTGGAGAGCACCATCATCACCCACGGCATGCCCTACCCCGACAATGGGGCCATGGCGGGCAAGGTCGAGCAGATCATCATCGACGGCGGCGCGGTGCCGGCGACGATCGCCGTGGTCGACGGCCGCATCAAGATCGGCTTGTCCGACGGCGAGCGCGAATCGCTGGCCATGACCGGCGATGCCATGAAGCTGTCGCGCGCCGATCTCGGCTTTGCGGTTGCGCAAGGCCGCACCGGCGGCACCACAGTGGCGGCCACCATGATCGCCGCGCATATGGCCGGCATAAAAGTCTTCGCCACCGGCGGCATCGGTGGCGTCCACAAGGGCGCCGAGAAAAGCTTCGACATCTCGGCCGACCTCGACGAGCTGGCGCGCACGCCGGTCATTGTCGTCTCGGCCGGCGCCAAGGCGATCCTCGACATCGAAAAGACGCTGGAAGTGCTGGAAACGCGCGGCGTGCCGGTCATCGGCCACGCCTGCGAGACCATGCCCGCCTTCTGGTCCAGGCAGTCGCCATTCCGCGCGCCGCTGACGCTGCACAAGCCGGAAGACATCGCGCATTTCTACCGGACGCGGCAGGCGCTGGGTCTCGGCGGCGGCATCCTGATCGCCAATCCGGTGCCGCAGAATGACGAAATCCCGGCCGCCGAGATGGACGGTTATATCCAGGCCGCGCAGAAGGCGGCCGAAGCGCAGAACGTCACCGGCAAGGCGGTGACGCCGTTCCTGCTGTCGAAGATCCTGGAACTCACCGGCGGCCGCAGCCTCAAGACCAACATCGCGCTGGTCGAGAACAACGCGCGGCTGGCGGCGGAGATTGCGAAGGCATTGTAGGCGCGGAAAGCTCAGCTACCGGCAAGCGATAGCCAAAAACCAACGCCGCGTTCCGTCACACCCCGCTCTGGCCTGCCGGCCATCTCCCCCGCAAAGGGGGAGATCAGCAGTTCGGCCGCTGGCTCTCCTTTCAACGTCGGCGATTGGCGAAAGCCGGGGCGACATCCAATCTCCCCCCTTGCGGGGGAGATGTCCGGCAGGACAGAGGGGGGTGCTGTCCCGCCAGCATTTCGAACATCGGGCGTCACTTCCCCGCCCGTCTTCCTGCCTCATAAGCCCGCCGCGCCCAGACCGCCATCTCGTCGGGATCGTCAAAGGCGTCGTCAGGCACGCTCCAGTACGGCATCGCCACCTCTTTGCCGTGGCGTGAGCCGATATAGGTCCACTGGCTGCAGCCCGCGGCTTCGAAATCGGGAATGGTTTTCTCATCCGCCTTGAGCATCAGCTCGCCGCGCACGACGACCGCGACGATGACACCGTCGCAATAGATGCCCTTGCCGCCGAACAGTTTTCGGATGCTGATCGGCCCCAGGCTTTCGAACAATTCTTCAAGGCGTTCATTGTCCATGCCGCGATCATCTCATCCGTCATCGGCCTTGTCATGGCCGCAACCAAAGGCATGCTGACAGGTTGAGACCTGGAAACGGAGTTCCCCGCCATGCCTGTCCTGCTCAAAGGCTCCTGCCGCTGCGGCGCCGTCCGCTTCGAAGTGGAGAGCCACACGCCGGTGCCGTTCATGCTCTGCTACTGCTCGATCTGCCGCAAGCAGCAGGGCGGCGGCGGTTTCGCCATCAATCTCGGCGCCGACTACAAGACGATGATCATAAGGGGCAAGCGCAGCCTCGGCGTCTATCGCGCCGAGATCGAGGATGACGAGCACCCGCATTGCGAGGTTTCGACCGGCGAGCGCAATTTCTGCAAAAAATGCGGCTCCGCGCTCTGGCTCTACGACCCGACCTGGCCGGACCTGGTGCATCCCTTCGCCTCGGCCGTCGACAGCGACCTGCCGACGCCGCCGGAAAAGGTGCATCTGATGCTGAAATACAAGGCGAACTGGGTCGAGCCGGTGATCGGACCGAAAGACAAGGTGTTCGAGGTCTATCCGGAAGAATCGATCGCCGATTGGCACAAGCGGACAGGGGTATGGGTGGAGTAGCTTTCTTCTCCCCATTCCACGGGGAGAAGATGCCGGCAGGCAGATGAGGGGCGGCGCCAGCCTCTCAAAACTTTACACTTACCCCTCATCCGGCCCTTCGGGCCACCTTCTCCCCGTAAACGGGGCGAAGGAACTCAGGCCGATGCTCGTGCCTCGGCCAGCGCCTTGAGGTCGGCGGGCTTCAGTTCGACGGATTCGCCGCAGCCGCAGGCCGAGCTCTGGTTGGGGTTCTTGAAGGTGAAGCCGGTGCGCAGCGTCGTCTGTTCGAAATCCATCTCGGTGCCGAACAGGAACAGTGCTGCTTCCGGCGCCACATAGACATGCGCGCCGTCGCGCTCGATATGGTCGTCCTTGAGGTTCGGCTCGGTCACCAGATCCACGGTGTATTCCATGCCGGCGCAGCCGCCCTTCTTGATGCCGAGGCGGATGCCATGCGCGTTGTCGCGCGCAGCGACGATCTCGCGCACGCGATCGGCGGCCTTGTCGGTCATCGTGATGACGGCGAAGCGTCCCATGTTTTTCCTTCTCCATTCCATGCAGGTTCAAGGCCTGCCGAATGATTCTCACCTAAAATGGTGAAGTTTTACCGCTGGCGCAAGTGCGTCAGCCCGTGCCTGCCTAGTACCACCCGACCGCGACCTGCGCCTCTTCCGACATACGGTCGGGCGTCCACGGCGGATCGAACACCATGGCCACCTCGACGCCGGACACGCCCTCGACGGCGCCGACGGCATTCTCGACCCATCCGGGCATCTCGCCGGCCACCGGGCAACCCGGCGCGGTCAGCGTCATGTCGATCTTGACCGACCGGTCGTCCTCGATGTCGATCTTGTAGACTAGGCCGAGCTCGTAGATATCCGCCGGGATTTCCGGGTCGTAGACGGTCTTCAAGGCCGAAACGATGTCGTCGGTCAGCCGCGCCAGCTCATCGGCGGGGATCGCCGAGGCCGAAACGATGCCGTCGCCGGCCACCTCCGGCGCGGTTTCTGCGGTGGTGCTCACATCGTCCATCATCATCACCCGAAGAACTTTCGCGCCTTTTCCAAGGCTTCGGCCAAAGCGTCGACTTCGGCCCTGGTATTATACATGCCGAACGATGCCCTGCATGTGGAGGTGACGCCGAAGCGTTTCAACAGCGGCTGGGCGCAATGAGTGCCGGCTCGAACGGCCACGCCCTGCCGGTCGATCACCATCGACACGTCATGCGCATGGATACCCTGCAATTCGAACGAGATGATGGCGCCCTTGCCGGGCGCGTCGCCGAAGATGCGCAGCGAGTTGATCGCCCGCAGCCGCTCATGCGCATAGGTCTTCAGGTCCGCCTCATGCGCGGCGATACGCTCGCGGCCGATTTTTTCCATGTAGTCGAGCGCCGCGCCCAGCCCGATCGCCTGCACGATCGGCGGCGTGCCGGCCTCGAAGCGGTGCGGCGGCTCATTATAGGTGACGATATCCTCCGTCACCTCCTCGATCATCTCGCCGCCGCCCATGAAGGGCCGCATCTCTTCCAGCCTGTCCTTCTTGCCGTAGAGCACGCCGATGCCCGAGGGGCCGTAGACCTTGTGGCCGGTGAAGACGAAGAAATCGCAATCGAGGTCCTGCACGTCGATCGGCATATGCACCGCGCTCTGGCTGCCGTCGACCAGCACGGGAATGCTGCGCGCATGCGCGATGCGCACGATCTCCTTGATCGGCGTCACCGTGCCCAGCGCATTCGACATCTGGGTGATGGCGACGAGTTTTGTGCGCGAAGTCAGACGCTTCTCGAATTCCTCGATATGGAACGCGCCGAGATCGTCGACCGGCACCCAGACCAGCTTGGCGCCCTGCCGCTCGCGGATGAAATGCCACGGCACGATGTTGGAATGGTGCTCCATGATCGACAGCACGATCTCGTCGCCCTCGCCGATCCGAGGCATGCCATAACCATAAGCGACCGTATTGATCGCCGAGGTGGTGTTGGAAGTGAAGACGATGTTGTCGGTGCTCGGCGCATTGAGAAACCGCTGCACCGATTTGCGCGCGTTCTCATAGGCATCGGTGGCGGCGTTCGACAGGAAATGCAGGCCGCGATGGACGTTGGCGTATTCCTGGGAATAGGCGTGCTGGATGGTGTCGAGCACGATCTGCGGCTTCTGCGCCGAGGCGCCATTGTCGAGATAGACCAGCGGCTTGCCATAGACCTGGCGCGACAGGATCGGGAAGTCGCGGCGGATCGCCTCGACATCATAGGGGGTGGTTTCGATCTTCTGGTCCATTTCGAAGTCCTTGTCGGCCAAAGCCGCGATCCTTCCAACACCCCTCATCCGTCTCGACGCTTCGCGCCGATCCACCTTCTCCCACAAGGGGAGAAGGGGAGCGTGCTAGCCGTGCGTCGAAAACCAGCCGTCGAGCCGCGCTTCCAGTGCCTCGACCAGCGCCTCGTCGTCCAGTTCTTCGATAACTTCGGCCACGAAAGCCTTCACCAGAAGCCCCCGCGCGCTCTTCTCGTCGATGCCGCGCGCCATCAGGTAGAACAGATGGTTGTGGTCGATCTCGGTGACCGTCGCGCCATGGCCGCAGACGACGTCGTCGGCGAAGATTTCCAGCTCCGGCTTGGTCGAGAACTCGCCGTCGTCCGACAGCAACAGCGTGTTGCAGGCCATCTTGGCGTTGGTCTTCTGCGCGTATTGATGCACGTTGATGCGGCCCTGGAAGACGCCGCGCGCCTTGCCGGTCACCACATTGCGGATCACTTCCGTCGAGGTCGTGTGCGGCACGGCGTGGTCGAGCACCATGGTGGTGTCGGTATGCGTGTCGCCGGCCAGAAGGTTGATGCCGCGCAATTTGAAATCGGCGCCCTCGCCGGTCGTCCTCACGACGACCTCCTGGCGCACGAGCTTGCCGCCGGCATTCATCACGAACAGGGTCAGCTTGGCGTCCTTGCCGATATGCGCCTTGAACTGGGCGAGATGCGTGGCTGTCTCCGGCTGCTCCTGCACGATCAGCCAGGTCACCTCCGCGCCGTCGCCGACCACGAGTTGGCTGACGGAAGAGACGAACGCCTCGTCGCCCTCGCCCGTCTGGCGCTCGAGGATGATCGCCTTGGCGCCGGCGCCGACGCGCGCCAGCAGCCGCACATGCGACTGGCCGCCGGCCTGCAGGTTCTGCAATTCGATCGGCTTTTCCAGCTCGGTGCCGTCGGCAATGTCGACGAAATAGCCGTCGGCGACGAACGCCGTGTTCAGAGCACCGATCGCGTCGTCGTCGCCATAGGGATCGAGCCCAGGCGCGACGCTGCCGTCGGTGAGTTTTTCAGACAGGCGCTGCACGGTGACGCCGTCGATCTCCGGCAGCTTGGCGCTGGAGACGCCGTTCAGCACCGGCAGAACGGCGGAGCCTTCCAGAACCGGCGCAAGCGCCTTCGCGACCGCGCCTGCTTCGAAAGCCGGCACCTTGGTCAGCAGCCGGCGCAGATCGGTGTAATGCCAGGATTCGACGCGCCGTGTCGGCAGGCCGTGCTTGATCGCCTCGATCGCGTCGTCGCGCTTGACCATCACCGCGCCGTCGCCCGGCAGCAGCGACAGCCGCTCGCCGAAGGCATCGATCAACGCCGTCTCGGCCAGTGTCCGCTGGGGCTGTGCGTGCATGTTCATGACTTTCGCCTCGACCGCCCCCATCTCACGCGGCTTCGCCGATCACGCCGGCATAGCCATTGGCCTCGAGGTCGAGCGCCAGCGACTTGTCGCCAGACTTGATGACCTGGCCCTTGTAGAGCACGTGCACCGAGTCAGGCACGATGTGTTCGAGCAGGCGCTGGTAGTGGGTGATGACGACGATGGCGCGGTCGGGCGAACGCAGCGCGTTGACGCCGTCCGAGACGATCTTCAGCGCGTCGATGTCGAGGCCTGAATCGGTCTCGTCGAGCACGCAGAGCTTGGGCTCGAGCAGCTTCATCTGCAGGATCTCGGCGCGCTTCTTCTCACCGCCGGAGAAGCCGACATTGAGCGGCCGCTTCAGCATGTTGATGTCCATGCTAAGCGAGGCGGCGGCTTCCTTCACGCGCTTCAGGAACTCCGGCACCTTCAGCGGCTCCTCGCCGCGCGCCTTGCGCTGCTCGTTCATCGCGACCTTGAGGAATTCCATGGTCGCCACGCCCGGTATCTCCATCGGATACTGGAAGGCGAGGAAGATGCCCGCCGTGGCGCGCTCGGCCGGATCCATCTCGAGGATCGACTGGCCGTTATAAAGGATGTCGCCCTCGGTGACTTCATAGTCCTCGCGGCCGGCAAGGATATAGGACAGCGTCGACTTGCCCGAGCCGTTCGGCCCCATGATGGCGGCGACCTCGCCGGCTTTCACCGTCAGGTTCAGGCCGCGGATGATCTCGGTGCCGTCATCGACGATGCGGGCATGCAAATTCTTGATCTCAAGCATAGTTTCTTCCTGAATAACTTTTTGCGGTCAGCCGACCGAACCCTCTAGGCTGATGCCGATGAGCTTCTGCGCCTCGACGGCGAACTCCATCGGCAGCTGCTGGATGACGTCCTTGACGAAGCCGTTGACGATGAGCGCGATCGCCTCTTCCTCGGGAATGCCGCGCTGCATGACGTAGAACTTCTGGTCCTCGGAGATCTTCGACGTCGTCGCTTCATGCTCGAACTTCGCCGTCGCGTTCTTGGCTTCCATGTAGGGCACGGTGTGTGCGCCGCACTGGTCGCCGATCAGCAGCGAGTCGCAGTTGGTGAAGTTGCGCGCGTTGGCCGCCTTGCGGTGCGCCGAGACCTGGCCGCGATAGGTGTTCTGCGAGAAGCCGGCGGCGATGCCCTTGGAGATGATGCGGCTCGACGTGTTCTTGCCGAGATGGATCATCTTGGTTCCCGAGTCGACCTGCTGGTAGCCGTTCGAGACAGCGATCGAATAGAACTCGCCCGAGGAATCGTCGCCGCGCAGGATGCAGCTCGGATATTTCCAGGTGATGGCCGAGCCGGTCTCGACCTGCGTCCACGAGATCTTCGACCGATCGCCGCGGCAGTCGCCGCGCTTGGTGACGAAATTGTAGATGCCGCCCTTGCCCTCGGCGTCGCCGGGATACCAGTTCTGCACCGTCGAATATTTGATCTCGGCATCGTCGAGCGCGACCAGCTCGACCACCGCCGCGTGCAGCTGGTTCTCGTCGCGCTGCGGCGCCGTGCAGCCTTCGAGATAGGAGACGTAAGCCCCCTCCTCGGCGATGATCAGCGTGCGCTCGAACTGGCCGGTGTTCTTCTCGTTGATGCGGAAATAGGTCGACAGCTCCATCGGGCAGCGCACCCCCTTCGGAACGAAGACGAAGGACCCGTCGGTGAACACCGCCGAATTCAGCGTCGCGTAGAAATTGTCCGAGGTCGGCACGACCGAACCCAGATACTTCTTGACCAGTTCCGGATGCTCGCGGATCGCTTCCGAGATCGAGCAGAAGATGACACCCGCCTTGGCGAGCTCTTCCTTGAATGTGGTGACCACCGAAACGGAATCGAACACGGCGTCGACCGCGACGCGGCCGGATTTGTAGACGTTGTCGCTGATTTCCTCGTCTTCCGAGGCGGCATCGGTCTTCTGCACGCCGGCCAGGATTTCCTGCTCCTTGAGCGGAATGCCGAGCTTCTCGTAGACCTTGAGCAACTCAGGATCGACCTCGCTCAGCGACTTCGGCCCCGGCGTGCTCTTCGGCGCGGCGTAGTAATAGATGTCCTGGAAGTCGATCTTCGGATAGTGGACACGCGCCCAGGTCGGCTCTTCCAGCGTCAGCCAGCGGCGATAGGCCTCCAGACGCCATTCCAGCATCCAGTCCGGCTCATCCTTCTTGGCCGAGATGAAGCGAATAATGTCCTCGCTCAGGCCCTTGGGGGCCTTGTCCATCTCGATCTCTGTCTGGAATCCATATTTATACTGGTCGACGTCGATCTTTCGAACCCGATCGATCGTCTCCTGCACAGCAGGCATAAGCGTTCTCCATCCACGCCGGGGTCAAGGCCCGACAGTTTTCAAACTATGGCACCGCTGTGACCGTATCCCGGCAGGGATGCGCAGCGGAGTAAGTTCCATATAGTGCGTGTCCGCCGGAAATTCACCCGGCCAGGACAAAACGCACGGCTCTACCAGGCCGCAAGGCCTGAATTCTTCTTCGCCGCCGTCAGGCAGCCTCTTCCTTGCCCGCGCGGCGGGCGACGATCCCGGCCAGCGCCGCCCGGAAGGCCGCGATGTCCTCGGCGCCGGTCGCGCGGCCGATCGTGACGCGCAAAGCGCCCAGGCTGTCGCCACGACCCATCGCCTTCAGCACATGGCTTGGCCCGACTTTTCCCGACGAGCAGGCCGAGCCCGCCGACAGCGCGACGCCGGCAAGATCGAAAGCGATCTGCGCCGTCTCGGCCTTGACGCCGGGAATAGCGAAGAATGTCGTGTTGGCAAGCCTCTGAGCGCCATTTCCGAAGATTTCCGCGTCCGGCGCCAATTCGGTCACGATCGCCTCGATCTCGTCGCGGCGCCGCTCAACGGCATCGATGTCGTCCAGGCCCGCTAGTGCTGCCCGCGCAGCGGCGCCGAAACCGGCGATCCCGGCGACGTTTTCCGTGCCGGCGCGATGGCCCTTCTCCTGGCCGCCGCCATTGACCAGCGGACCCGGCATCATCAGGTCGGACGCGGCGACGATCGCGCCGACGCCCTTCGGGCCGCCGATCTTATGCGAGGACAGGATCAGATAGTCGGCATAAGGAACTGACATATCGAGCGGAATCCGCCCGGCGGCCTGCACGGCGTCGACCACCAGCACTCCGCCGGCGGCCTTGACGATTTCGGCAATGCGCCGGATCGGTTGGACAACGCCCGTCTCGTTGTTGGCGGCGTGGATCGCCACCAGCGGCAGGCCGGCAGCCTTGTCATGCGCGGCGAGCGCGGCGGCCAGCGCCTCGATATCGGCAATGCCGTTCCGGTCGACGCCGATCTTCGTGACCTGTGTCGCCGCAAACCGCCCGCCATTCAGGATGCAGGGATGATCGGCCGCGGAGACGTAGAGATGGCTCATGCGGATGGCGCCGCGCCCCATCTGCCAGTCTGGCCCAAGCAGCGTCGAGGCGGCTTCGGTGGCGCCGGATGTGAAGACGACATGTTCGGGCCTGGCGTTGACCAGCCGCGCCACGTCGCGGCGCGCATCCTCGACCAGCCGGCGCGAGGCGCGGCCCTCGGTGTGGACCGATGACGGATTGGCGGCATCGAGCGCGGCGACCATCGCCGCCCGCGCTTCCGCAATGAGCGGCGCGCTGGCGTTGTAGTCGAGATAGGCGCGGGTTGCGGCCATTTTCGCCCTGTTCGTCCTTCCGCCAACTATCCCGCGAGGATAGCGCGTTATTTCCTTGAAATTGCAAGGCAAGCCGTCCTATTTACCCGGCTTGCGGCGCGGGCGGCCGGACCATACGGTTTCGGCCTCCCAGTTTTGAACAATTCTAAACTAGCTTCTAGGAAGACGCTCGCCCTGCGTCAAGGCCACACAAGGTATGGGGCCGCGGGAGAGCTGGATCAGAAAAGTTCCGGGCTAGCGCCTTCGTATGCCACGTGGAGTATTTTATGCCTGAGGTCATTTTCGCCGGTCCGGCTGGTCGCCTGGAGGGACGCTATCAGCCCTCGAAGGAAAAGAGCGCCCCGATCGCCATCGTGCTGCACCCGCACCCGCAATTCGGCGGCACGATGAACAACAAGATCGTCTACGACCTCTTCTATATGTTCCAGAAGCGCGATTTCACCGTGCTGCGCTTCAATTTCCGCGGCATCGGCCGCAGCCAGGGCGAGTTCGACCATGGCACCGGCGAATTGTCGGATGCGGCCGCGGCGCTTGACTGGGTGCAGTCGCTGCATCCGGATTCGAAGAGCTGCTGGGTCGCCGGCTATTCCTTCGGTTCGTGGATCGGCATGCAGCTTCTGATGCGCCGGCCGGAGATCGAGGGCTTCATCTCGGTCGCGCCGCAGCCCAACACCTATGATTTCTCGTTCCTGGCGCCCTGCCCGTCATCCGGCCTGATCATCCACGGCGATGCCGACAAGGTGGCGCCGCCCAAGGACGTGCAGGGCCTGGTCGACAAGCTGCACACGCAAAAGGGCATCACCATCACCCAGAAGACGCTGCCGGGCGCCAATCATTTCTTCGCCAATGACACCGAACTGCTGATCCAGGATTGCGCCGACTATCTCGACCGCCGCCTGGCGGGCGAGCTCGCCGATCCGAGGCCGAAGCGCCTGCGCTAAGTACGGAAGGCAGCCTCAATCCGATCGCTTTAGTGGGTCGGCGTCCGGTCGGCGCCGATCTCGCTGCCTTCGACTGAGCCGACCATCGAAGCCCTGCCCCTCGGCGCGCGGGATGGTATCAGCCGGAATGTCCGCTTGCGCACCGGCAGCTTCGAGCCTGTCTGGCCGAAGATGAAACCGAGCCGGGCAAACGCCAGGCCCGAGACCACCGAGAACGCCAGCCCGAGGCCGAAGCCCGCGACCGTGTCGCTTGGATAATGCGCGCCTACGAAGACGCGTGTCGAGGCGATGCAAGCGGTGACCGCCAGCGCGACATACCAGCGCCGCGGGAACAAAAGCAGCAGGATGCCGAAGACCGCGCCCATCGTCGTGGCATGGCCGGATGGAAAGCCGGCGAAACGCGCATCCATGGCGAAGGGATGCAGCGAGAGCACGCCGAAACTGTCGAAATAAAGCGGCCGGGCCCGGCCGATGCCGTATTTCAGGAAATTGACCGCCAGGCCGGACAGGCCGGCGGCGCACAGCACCAGGAAAGCGAAGCACGTCCAGTTGTAGACGAGCATCCGGCCTTGCCGGGACAGGCCGCGCCAATCCGTCAGGTTGGCGGCGACGAGGCAGAGCGCCGCCGGAATGAGGTACCAGCCGCCCAGGCCGAACTGCGTGAAGAAGTCGGTGAAGCGCACGAATCCGGGTGACCATTCGCCGCGCATCTCGCCAGCGGCGGCGTCGAGGCGCAGAAAGGTCGCCGCGATGAGCAGCACCCAGGCCAGCAGCCAGACGCTCCACAGGATTCTCGGATAACGCGCCGGACGCACGGCAAAGCGCCGCCTCACGATCGTCATCGTGTCGCGGAAATTGCCGAGCGAACGGCGGTAGAGGGCAAGGGGCGCGGCGGACATGGCGTTAGCGCAGTCTATAGGGCATTCGACGCCCGGGGCTATTGTTCACGGCGCCACCCGATAAAGGCCGAGCGAAAGCTTGTCTCCTGACGAATAGTTGATGCCGTCGATCTCGGTCAGGCGCTTCGCCGACTTGCCCTGGGCAGCCAGCACATCGGTAAGCTTCTGCTCATCCTTGATCGGCGCGAGGCCGAGCGCGCATGACGGATCGGTGAGCAGATGCTGCGCCACGCCCTCGACGTCGGTAAGCACCGTCTTGGTGCCGACCAGGAAGACGAGGCTCGGCTCCTCGAATCTCGCCGAGGCAAGCACTGTGGTGTCGCACAGGCGGTTGGCGTCGACAGCTGCCTTGATCGCGGGGCTGAGCCAGATCGGCTTCAGCGACGGCGCAATGACGCCGAACAGCAGGCTGAAGGTCATGCCGGCGCCGACGGCAATCGCGGCGATGCGCGGAAGCGGCACCTGCAGCTGTCTGGGAAATGCAAGATAGCCGGTAACCAGTGCGGCGATCGCCGCCGGTATGCTCCACCAGGAGAAGGTCTTCGCCACATAAAGCGGCGCGCCGACGCACACCACAGCCAGGCCGATCGCCACCACGGCAAGGCCGAAGGCCGTCGCCCACCACAGCCACGTCTGCCAGCGCTTCAGCGGCGCGTTAGCCTCGTCCGCCGGCAAGGTGAGCAGCCAGCCGATCAGCAGCGCCATGCCCGGATAGGCCGGCATAACATAATGCGGCAGCTTGGTCGGGATCGCCTCGAACACCAGCCAGAACGGGATATACCAGGCGAGGCAGAAGCGCAGCCGCGGGTCGTCCCAGAAGCGGTTGATCGCCTGCAGCCCGGCGCCGACCGCGATCAGCCCGAACGGCCACATGAACAGCGAATAGGTCAGCATGTAGAAGCCGGGCGGCAGGCCGTGCGATTCCTCGCCCTGCGCCACCTTGTTCAGCATGTCCTTGCCGACCGCCTCTTGGAAGAAGGCGCCGCCGCTTTTCCAGGTGATGAGGATCAGCCAGGGCAGGACGATCACCAGCACGATGGCGACGCCACGCACGAGCTTGAGCTTCAACAGCCAGCGCCAGTCGCGGTCGAAGGCAACCAGCGCCGCCGCCGTCAGCAGCGACAGCAGCGGCGAGACGGGCCCCTTGATCAGGACGCCCAAGCCTTGCGCGATCCAGAAGATCCACGGCAGATGCCCGGGAACCGGTTCATTGCGCCTTGCCGCGATATAGACCTGCGCCAGGGCGCCTTGCGCCATCACAGAGCAGGCGAGAAGCATGGCGTCGGTCTTGGCGTCGCGCCCTTCGAAGGCGGTGGCGAAGATCGCCGCCATCATCAGGCCTGCGGCCAGCCCGGCATTGGCGCCGAAGAGTTTCGTGCCGGTCCAGCCGATGCCGACGACGGCGATCGCGATGCCCAGCATGGAGACAAGGCGATAGACCCAGATCGGTGCGGCGGCCCCCTCGCCGCTCAGCGCCACCGCCGCCGACTGCAGCCAGTAGATGCCGATCGGCTTCTTGTAGCGTGTGACGTCCTGCAGGCGGATGTCGACATAGTCGCCCGTCTCCACCATCTGCTTGGTCGCCTGGACGAAGCGGGATTCATCGCGGTCGACCGGTGGCAGGCTGGCCAGCCCGCTGACCGTCATGACGATGCTGAACAGAAAGAGGAAGAGGTAGTTCCTGTTCATCGCGGGAGCTCGTCCGATCTGCAACTGCGGGATGGCCCCGTGGCGGCGCGTGGGCGCATGTCTAGAGCATGATGCCGAAAAGTGCGAAGCGGTTTTCGGACGACATCATGCTCCATGTCTTTGATTTGCGCGGCGCCTCATTACGCCAGCAAGATGGGTGAAGCAAGGATGCGCGGCGTGACGCGCGATCGGACGCAAAACCGGAAACCACTTTTGCTAGCGGCGGTTGGATGCTAAACGCGCGCCTTCATATCCAGCTTGGCCTTGGCGCCGGCGATCTCCAGGAAGAAAACATGTCCGCCTTCAAATCCGATTTCCTGCGCATCATGAGCGAGCGCGGCTTCATCCACCAGATTTCGGATGAATCGGCCCTCGACCAGCTTTTCGCCAAGGAAACGGTAAGCGCCTATATCGGCTTCGACGCCACCGCCAAGAGTCTGCATGCCGGGTCGCTGATCCAGATCATGATGCTGCACTGGCTGCAGCAGACCGGCCACCGGCCGATCGCGCTGATGGGCGGCGGCACCTCGATGATCGGCGACCCTTCCTTCAAGGACGAAGCGCGCAAGCTTCTGACACCGCAGGACATCGACGACAATCTCGTCGGCATCCGCCGCAATTTCGCGCCTTACCTGGAATTCGGCAGCGGCCCCGGCGACGCGGTCATGGTCAACAACGCCGACTGGCTGATGCAGATCAACTACGTGAATTTCCTGCGCGATGTCGGCCGGCATTTCTCCGTCAACCGCATGCTCGCCTTCGATAGCGTGAAGCTGAGGCTCGACCGCGAGCAGTCGCTATCCTTCCTCGAATTCAACTACATGATCCTGCAGGCCTACGACTTCGTCGAGCTCTACAAGCGCGTCGGCTGCCGGCTGCAGATGGGCGGCTCGGACCAGTGGGGCAACATCGTCAACGGCATCGATCTCGGCCACCGCATGGAGGGCGTCCAGCTCTTCGCCATGACCACGCCGCTGCTCACCACCTCGTCCGGCGCCAAGATGGGCAAGTCGGCCTCGGGCGCGGTCTGGCTCGACGGCGACATGCTGAGCCCTTACGAGTTCTGGCAATACTGGCGCAACACCGAGGACGCCGATGTCGGCCGCTTCCTGAAGCTCTACACGACCCTGCCGTTGCACGAAGTCGCGCGCCTGCAAAAGCTCGGCGGCTCGGAGATCAACGAGGCGAAGAAGATCCTCGCCACCGAGATCACCGCCATGCTGCATGGCCGCGAGGCAGCCGAGACGGCGAGCGAGACCGCGCGCAAGACCTTCGAGGAGGGCGCGCTCGCCGACACGCTGCCCAGCGTCGAGGTGGCGAGGTCCGACCTGGAGGCTGGCATCGGCATCCTGGCGCTGTTCGTCACCGCCGGGCTGGCCGGCTCGAACGGCGAAGCGCGCCGCCACATCCAGGGCGGCGCCGTGCGCGTCAACGACCAGCCGGTGACGGACGATAAGCGCATGGTCACGGCTGGTGATCTCAGCCCCGAAGGCGTCGTGAAGCTTTCGCTCGGCAAGAAGAAACACGTGCTGGTGAGGCCGGTCTGACCATCTGTCAGGCGCGCGAATTCGGATCACTCGCAATCGCCACGGCTTTCGGAGGTCGCGGACCAGGCCGGGGCATACTTTGTTTGAAACGGCGGCCGGACGTCGTGCGACCGATCATCCGGCCGGGGATTCCCAGAGCGGTTCAGCGTTTCACGGAATTGCCGAACCACTCTAAGTATTTGTTTCTACGCAATTCCGGACGGAAAACCGTTCCACGCTTTTCCTGGAAGTGCTCTAGGCAGGTATCAGCATCGCGATGCGATGCACCCCGACCTCCTTGCTTGTGTTCGTCGCTTCATCGGTCTTGCCCTTGGAGCAGGTGTATACGTCACCCACCTTCAGCTTAAATTCCTTGTCCGCTTTCTTGATGGTGAATGCGCCGGAAGTGATGGTGCATACCATGTCGTTGTCCATCACGGTTTGAGGCGCGTGTGCTCCGGGCTGAAAGACCGCATCGACAATCGAGATGCTCTTATAGGCGGGAATGTCGGAATTGCCGGTGCCGACCTCAACCACTCTGACACCGGGCGCAATCTCCTTGCCATCCTTCGGGCCGTACTTCTTGGTCTTTGCAGATGCCGCCAGGGTGAACAAAGGCGATACGGCGGCAGCTGTCACACCGAGAGCTATTGCAGACCTGCGATTCATGGTTTTCATCGCATCCTCCCTAGACGCTGGTCGCGCACGAAAGTGCATGACCATGTTATATTAGCACAACCGCAGATAAGCTGCAGAGGATTCAGCAAGCGTAAGGCTGGCGCCGCTAACTTCGCCGGAGGATGTCATCAGCCCTGACAATCTCCGTCGCCGCGAGATGCGGGCCGCCCCCTCGCCGCCTCCTGGACCGGTGGGCACGGCACATCTCCGAAGGAGCAGAAAACACAACAATCCCCCGTCTTGGGTCGAAGCACCGTCCCGCACCCCTTGCACTCGTAAAAGAACTGGCAGGCGTCGCCGGGCATCACTTCGCAAGCCCGAAATCCGCAATGCGGGCAGGTAAGGGTGGATGTGAGCTGCGTCATCAACTGCACTCTGCCAATCCGACGACCGGCGCATGTCGGCGACTGCGTGGAAACCTAGCTCACCGCACCAAGACGACAAGGCTGCGGCCGCGGGGCGACGTCCTGCCCAAACCTTACATCTCTCCGCCGCAGCCGTCGGAAAGGTTCCATACATCGACGATCTGCTCGCCGCTGAAGTGGTGCTCGTGGATCAGGTATTTCGCCAATCCGCCATACAGCTTCCAGCGCCAGCATGGGCAGCAGCATGGCCCCTGCTCCTCGGAATTGGCCACCGCGAAGTCATAAGCCTTCTGCTCGTCGCCGGTGAGCTTGAGATCGTAGTACGGCATCATCTGCTGCGCTGTCGCCGCCGCAATGTCGTAGGGATCGCCGGGGATCATCGGGATGGCGCGATACTTGGCGAGCCCCCTCACCTGCTCGCCATAGCGCTTCAGTTCCATTGGACTACAGCACGAGCCCTTGATGCGGGCCATCGCCGGCATCGTCGCGATCGAGTCCGTGAATTTGGCCGAGCAGGTGCTGTTCCCGTTCTCGCTGAGATCCTTGAAACGCTTGGCCAATTCGGGATCGTCGGCGGCCACCGCGAAATCCGAATTATCGAAGAGGCCGGCCAGCGTGGCAGTTCCAAGGATGCCACCGAGAATGACCGTCCGCCGGTTTGGGATACGGGTCATTTGTCAATCCTCGCCTGCTCGATCAGTTTCTTCAGGTTCGCAAGATCGGTAGCCCCAGGGAAAATCTGACCACCGGCCACAAAGCCCGGCGTTCCCGTGATCCTGAGCGCCTGCGCCAGTTCCGCGTTGCGATCGATCAACGCCTGGATATCGGGCTTCTGCATGTCGCCTTTCATGCGCTCGACATCGAGGCCGGTCTCCGCCGCGATCTTGAGCACGACGGCTTCTGTCACCCTTGTGCGGGATCCATAAAGCGCCTTGTGGAACTCCCGATATTTGCCCTGGCGCTCGGCCGCCAGTGCCGCCTTGGCCGCGAACACCGAGTCCGGGCCGAGGATGGGAAATTCCTTGTAGACGATCCGCAGCTGCGGATCGTCGGCCATGGCCTGGTCCATGATCGGCGCCATCAACCGGCAATATGGGCAATTGTAGTCGAAGAATTCGACCAGGGTGACATCGCCTTGCGCATTGCCGCCGACCGGGCTCTGTTTATCCTGGAAGATGTCGTTTGCGCGCGCCTTGAGCGTTTCCTTGGCCTGGGCCGCGTCCGCCTCGCGCTGGCGCTCATCCAGGCTTTGCAGCGCCTGCACGAGAACCTCGGGATGCGCCAGTATATAGTCGTGGATCCGCTGATCGAGCTGGTCCTGGGACATTTCGCCGGCCGCGAAGGCCGCTTCCCGCGTGCCCGGATTGAGCAGGAGCCACCCCGCGATGATTGCGATGACGAGTCTGCGGAAGATACCGGGACTGCACCAGCCCGTAAGTCTTGCGCTTGCGCTGGTAACCATATGTCTTTCCCTCTCTTGTCGATTGAGCCATTTCTGCGCTGCCTCACAGCAGGTTTTTCAGTTTCGCCAGCCAGCCTTCGTCCTGCTCATGGTGCGGGCGCTCGACATTGTTGGTGAGCGCGTTGACGAAGGTGACGAGGTTGATGGGCTGGAAGTTGAGCCCGTGGAAATTCGCCCGCCAGCGGCCTTCCCTGTCGATCACATGGGTGACGATGCCGTGCATCTGGTAGCCGTCACTGGTGAGGGTGAACTTGTGGCCGAAGGCTTCCGCCAGCTTGCGGGTCGCATCCTCCGGCTGGCCCGGGACCGTTGTCAGGAACAGCCAGTTGACCGGGTCGAGCCCATGCGTCGGCCCATAGGCCTTGAGCGCATCGGGCGTGTCCTTCCGCGGGTCGGTGGTTATGCTGATGAAGACGACCCGATCCTTCATCGGCGTCGAGTTCACCATCTTCTGAATTTCGGCGATCTTCTCGGCATGCAGCGGGCAAACGTCCGGGCATGAGGTGTAGATGAAATGGAGCACGACGACCTTGCCGGCGAGATCGGCCGGCCGCACGACGCGCCCGTCAGCGGCGCGCAGCGTGAAGTCGGGCATCGGCTTATCGATCTGCTGGAAATACTTCTCGTCGCTCTGCAGCATGGCGTCGATGTCGTCCAGCGAATGCGCCCGTGCCGCATGGGCGAAACCGACCGCCAGCGCCGTCAACGCGAACAAGCCGCACATCAAGCGCATCCACTGGTCCCGAACCGACGAAACACACCGGGCCGCCGGCTGATTTTGTGCCGGGGAAAACATCAACCGCCGCCTCTCATGTCGGCGGAAAGCGCTTTCGGACCGTCGGCGGTTTCTCCGGAAGAAGCGTTTTCGGTCGCGCATGAACGGCCCGTCATCCGGTTCATGCACAGCCCGAGTACGCACATGGCCACGCAAGGCAGGACGCTGAGCAGCACCGGCGCGACGCCGGCGGCGACCAGCCACGACCAGTTGAAGGCAAGGCCTGCGACGACAATGCCGGCGCCGGCGGCTATCAGGCGGCACCGCCCGCCGAAAGTGGAGCGGAGGATGGATCGGGCACCGCGGCTTGGCGATGCCTGCCGGGTCGGGATCAGTTCTGTCGAGGTCATATGATTCCCTTTCTCATTTGGCGGCGATGCGGCCGCGAATGAAGTCGATCATGTCGGGGGCGTCCCATTCGGCCGGCCCAATCAGCCGGCCGATCTCCTTGCCTTGCCGGTCGATCAGCAGCGTCATCGGCAGGCCGACAGCGCCAAGCGTGAACATCGCCTGGGCCGAGGTGTCGATGTTGAGGGCGAGGTGCGTGACCCCGATCTCGGCGTAGAATTTCTTCACGACGTCCCGGCCCTTGCGGTCCATCGACAGCGCAACGACCTCGAAATCCGACCCGCCGAGCTTGGCCTGCAGCCGGTCGAGCGTTGGCATCTCCTTGCGACAGGGTGCGCACCATGTCGCCCAGATGTTGAGCAGCACCACCTTGCCCGAATAATCGGCGAGCGTTTTCGGTTGGCCGGCGGCGTCCGCGAAGCCGATCTCGGGTACGACAGCGGGTGTGTCGAGAACGGCGAAGTTCTGCGGCGCCTCGGCTGCTGCGGCGGGCAGCGAAGCTGCGAGCAGCATCGCCGCAAGGGCCACGGCCAGTTTGCCTGCGGTCATGGACGCTCATTCCGTCGCGTAGACGGTCGGCGCCTTGCCGTCCTTGGTGAAGGCATAGACCGTCCAGGTTTCGCTCTTTTCACCGCCCATGCCAGGCGCCCCCGCCGGCATACCGGCCAGCGTGATGCCCGCGATGGCCGGCCGTTCGGTGAGAAGCTTCTTGACGATCTCGACAGGCACCAGGCCATCGACGACATAGCCGTCGACCATCATCGTGTGGCAGCCTTCGAGGTCGGCCGGCACGCCGGCGTCGCTGCTGATCTGGGAGAGATTGTTGACGGGCTTGATGTCGACCTTGAAGCCGTTCTGCTCGAGATAGGCTGCATAGGCCTCGCAGCAGCTGCATTGCGGGTTCTTGTACATCACCGCGCTGATCGTCGCGGCAAGCGCCGGCAGCGGTGTTGCGATTGCGAGGCCGAAGGCGGTCAGCACGTAGGTCAATTTCATTTTGCAGTTCTCCTTGGTTGTTGGGTTGGATTGAAAATCAGGTCACCCGGAACACGGTCATCAGGCCGGCCATCTGGTGGTCGGCGACATGGCAGTGCAGCATCCAGTCGCCGGGATTGTCGGCGACGAAGGCGCATTCGATCGTGTCCTTCGGCGCCAAGAGCACCGTGTCCTGCCATTGCCGGTGCGGCACCGGCGCGCCGTTGCGGGAAAGCACCGAGAGGCTGAAGCCATGGACATGCATCGGATGCCACCATGCGGTTTCGTTGCGCATGGTGAGGCGGCAGGTGGAGCCGCGTTCGAGCGTGAACTGCGGCGCCATGCCCGCATGGCCGTCGCCGGTCATCGACATGCCGTTGATCGCCCAGGCTGGAGTGCCGTTCATACCGGGCATCCCCATGCCCATCATGCCGCCGACGCCGGCGAGTTTGCCGCCGCCCATCATGCCGCCCTGCAGCAAGACCTCCTGGCGCACTGCATTCGCGAGGTCGGGTTTGGGCAACGGATTGCGTGGCAGGGCAAGGGGCGCGTCGAGCGGATGCAGCCGGATCGGCACCGCCTTGCTGTAGGCAAGCGTGGTCAGCCGGTAGGCGAGGCCGTTGTAAAAATCATCGATCACGTCGTGCCGGCTGCCGGGATCGCCCTGCATCTCGAGCGCGATGTCGATGCGCATCGCCGGCGCCAGCACCAGGCGGCCGTTCTCCGGCTCGTGCGGCTCACAGGGCTGGCCGTCAATGGCTATGACGACCGGCCTGTGCCCTTCGAAGCGCAATGCCATCATGCGGGCAAGCGCGGCATTGACGAGCCGCAGCCTCACCCTCTCGCCGGCCCTGACGTCGAGGTCGGCCGGCACGATGCCGTTGATGGTGACCAGATTGCCGACGCGGCCGGACATCGACGCATCCATGGCGCTGCCGAAGCCGCCCGCGATCTGGCCGTCCTTGGCAAGCCGCCAATCCTGCAATAGCCACAGAAGGTCGCGATCGAACGCGACGGACTCGGCCTCCTCGACGATCAGCGGGCCGGCCAGCCCGCGACCAAGCTGCACGAGGCTGTCAGCGTGCGGGTGGTACCAGAAGGTGCCTGCATCCGGCGGCGTGAACTCGTAGACGAAGCTTTCGCCAGGTCTGATTGGCGGCTGCGTGAGGCCCGGCACGCCGTCCATGGCGTTCGGCAATCGAATGCCATGCCAGTGGACGGTGGTGTCCTCATGCAATCCGTTTTCGACGGCGATGCGGACCGGCTGGCCTTGCCTCAAGCGCAACGCCGGACCGGGGACGGCGC
The DNA here is from genome assembly GCF_019091085.1 of Mesorhizobium sp. GbtcB19. GTDB lineage: Bacteria > Pseudomonadota > Alphaproteobacteria > Rhizobiales > Rhizobiaceae > Mesorhizobium. Next base: position 52,231 of record NZ_JAGXJY010000015.1, read on the forward strand.
CGTTATAAGTCCAGACAGCGGTCGACAGGCCATCCTGCCCGGTGAGCCGCGCCTGGCCGGGCGCGATCCTGATGCTGCGCTCGTCGACGCCGGAGGCCACGGCGGGACATAATGAAGCGGATACGGCAAGCCCCGCCGTCGCGGCGAGAAAGCCTCGGCGCGATAAGCGATATTTGAAATCGTAATTCACCTTGTAGCCCTTTGCGATCTCGATCGATGGCGAGTGGCTCGACATCGAACTGATTGCCGTGCGCGCCCGCGGCGCAGCGATGCGCGCGCAGGCGATCAGGCGCCGGGTATCAGCCGAGTTGCGGCTGAAACGGCGTCAGGCGATGGGTCTGGGAGGGTATGGATCGGGCAGGGAACTTCGCCCACGCAGGAATGGAGCCGGCAAGGCTGATGGCTGCTGCGCCGAGGCAACCGGCGTCACCCCGAAATCCTGCGGCAGCACGGCGAGCGCCGGCGCGATGCAGACCGTCGAACACTGCATCGGTCTGCTTTTGTTGCCCGTGTCCTTGAGGCAGGCGCTGCAATCGCCCTTCATGGGTGTCGCGGCCATTTCGCCCATGCCGGTGTCGGCCGGCATCGCCGCTGCGCCCGACATACGGACTGACATGGCGCTGGCCTGGGCAACGGACAGGCTGAACCCCGCAGTCAGGAAGACCGCGAGCAGCATGACCAGAAGATGTTTTGGCGAAAGCCGAGCCATAGCCCGCTCAAGCTGACGGCAAAGCATGGCTTTTGCAAGTCCCAAACCCATGGTCGCGTCGAGCTGCGACATCAAGGTCGAAACAGCCCCACATTCTCGCCACACGCAACCGGCTTACCGGTACTCGAAGATCGAGCGGAATATACCGGGCGCCACGACGGACAATGGATTGATGTTGAGCGTCGGCTTGTTGGCGTTGCCCTTGAGCCTGTAGGTGACGCCGATCAGGCCGCGGTCGCGCCCGTTGCCGAGCAGCGGTCCGAACAGCGGCAATTCGCCAAAAATGCGGTTCAGCCCGTAGACCGGCATGAAGGTGCCGGTCATATCCATATTGTTGTTCGGATCGTAGAGCGTGCCCTGGAAGGTCGTGCCGATGCGCGGGCCGCGCAGCAGGCCGTTCGCCAGTTTCAGGTAGCCGGAACCCTTGTCGATTTCGGCGAAACCGCGCTCGAACTTCATCCTGGACGTATCGATGTTGCTTTTGACGGCCTCGTTCAGGCTGCGTGTATCGCCGGCCGGCGTCGTCGACACGATCGAGGCCAGCTTGGGCTCGTTGACCACATAGAAATTGCTGGCGTCTACCTGTCCCTTCATCGGCCCGTCGGCGGCGCCGGAGAGCGACAGGGTGATCGCGCCGCCTTCCATATGCTCGTAGACGTTGAGGAAACGCAGGATCGCGCCGGCATCGGCAGACTTCACCCTCAGCACGCGGCCGCCTTCGCCGGTGGTGTTGCTGATCGCGATCGCGGCGCCCGAGCTTGCCGCGGCGGTGACGTCGAGCCCGTTCACGCGCGATCCGGCGGCGCTGTATTCGAGCTTCAGGTTGGAAAGCACCTCGTCATGGAAACCGGTCAGCGACGCCACATCGGCGCTCACCGAGATGGCATCACTGCCGGCGCCCTTCGTGGCGGTGTCGACATCGGAGGTGAACTGCTTGATCAGCGAGCGGGCGTCGAGCGACGCGCCGCCGACATCGACCGCATAGCTCTTGCCGGAGCGCTTGACCGAGACTGCGATGTCATCGCCCCTGTTCAACGCGACTTTGCTGAAGCGGGCGGCTGACAACGCGCCGTTGACCAGCGTCACGCTGCCTTCGATCGAAAAGCTTTTTCCGTCGAGATCGAAATCCGTCAATGTGGTGGTGCTGCCAGACTTCGCCATGTCGAAAGTGACCTTGGCGGGAATGCCGGCGCCCTTGCTCCAGCCTGCCCAGGGAATGTCGAGCCTGGCGCTGGTCAGGTCGGCCGAGACCTGCTGGGCGCCCTCGCCGCTCTTGTCGATCGCCACCTTGATGGTTCCCGAAAGCAGGTCCGACAGGCCGGGCATGCTGGCATTGCGCGTCTTGTCGTCGAGAATAAGCGTAACCTTGCGGCTGCGCGCCGGCCCGTCATCGGCGAGCGGCTCGACCAGGTCGAGTTCCGCCGGAATGCCGTTGAGCTTGGCCTCGGCCGAAATCACCGCTTGCTTCGGGCCCACGGTGATGGAGCCGTCGGCCTCGGTCACCGTCTGGTCTTCGAACGGCTTGGCGAGAGACAGGTCCTTGTAGTCGAGCGACACCAGCCAATCGAGCGTCGAGGTGTCCATGCCCCTTGTCAGCGGAATGTCCGCCCTGACATGGCCGGTGACGGTGCCGGACAGGTCTTCCGGCGCCAGTCCGACATGGCGCATGGCATTGATCGGCTCATAGGAGGCAAGCTCGGCGATCGCCGGCGCCTCACCCGCGACATCGATGTCGAGCCCGCCGACCACGATCGGCCGGTTCGCGTTCTTGATCGTCAGCGTGCCGCCGCTTGCCGCCACGGTCCGGCCGCTCGGCATATAGACGGTGCCCGAGGAAAGCGCGATGTCGACATCGTTGCCGTGGAACGCGACGACGCCGACGGCGTCGCGGATCGGCGGAATGCGGCCGGCGGTATCGAAACGCGAGCCGTCGATCTGGAAGCGGCCGAACACTTCGTCGCCGGAAAGCGGCACGCCGTTGCCCAGGCGGCCCGGCGCGACCTGGAACTGCAGATTGGCATCGGTCACGGTGCCGCCGAACAGATTGCCCAGCACCCAAAGCCGCGCGTTGCGGGCCGAGAACCAAGGCCACAATTGCTTGACATGCGAGACCGGCATGTCGTGGACGTTGAGCGACAGCGACACACCGGGAGGGCCGTTGTCGATGAAGGCGACCGTCGCCGCGCCAAGCACCTCGCCCGATCCGCCGGACCGTACGCCGATCTGCTCGGCGACAAGCTTGCGGCTCTTCGGCTGGTAGACGCCGGCGATACGCGCCAGGAACTGAAGCGCCGGTTCCGGTGATTCCGAAGGCGCCAGCGTCGAGCCGTCGCTGGTGAGGTCATAGCGATAGGCGGGCTCTTGCCCCGCGACCGCCGGTTTCGGGCCGATCGATCCGGCAAAGTCGAAGCTGGAGCGGCCGGTCTTGATCAGCAGCCGGTCGACCGAGATCTTGTTCGAACCGGCCACAAGCGTGGCGTCGGCATCGACGTCGGCCGGCATCAGGCCGCGTTCGTCCAGGTCGAGCACCGAACCGGTCAGCGACAGCGAGGCCGCCAGGCGGGACGGGTTGTCGCCGGACGCTTCCGAGCCCGAAAGCTTCAGCGCGATCGAACCCAGCTTCGCGCCCCCGGCCGTCGGCGAAGCCCCGGTCGAACTCTCCTCACCGGAGGCGCCGGCAATCGCGAGGCTGGCGTCCAGCGACGCGATCCGCCTCGCCGTCGCATCGCGGGTCGCCGTGGCGGTCAAAGTCGCGTGCCGGCCGTCGACATCGGCGTCGTAGGAGAACTGCATGCTTCCCGTGCCGGTCTGCGCGACGGTGGCCGAGGTGACGGTCACCCGCTTGACCGGCCCTGTACCCGGCAGTTCGAACGCGACATTGCGCAGATCGACCTGGCGCATGGAGTCCTCGCGCACGGCATCCAGCGCGTCGTTGACGCCGACGAACACCGCCGCCGACACTTTCTCCGGATCGATCAGGCCGTCCCCGTTGCGCAGCGCCGCCGTCCAGTCACCACCGCCGGAGGGCATGGCGGCCACAACGATATGCGCGTCGGAAAATCTGGCGCTGGTCAGCCGGACATCGCCTGAAAGCAGCGGAAGCAGGCGCATGCCGAAACGCACGCGCCCGATATCGGCCATCGGCTTGCCGTCGGCTGTCTTCAGGCTGACATCGCTGACCTGCAGGGCGACGAAGCTCGATCCGTCGAGCGTCAGCCGCGCCGCGCCGACCGTGACGTCGACGTCGACGCCGGCCAGCTTCTCGATGGCCGTCTCCGCCTCGGCCCGCAGCCGTTCCGTGCCGATGCCCGAGGCGCCAAGGATATAGACGCCGGCCGCCGCCAGAAGCAGCAGCGCGCAAAGCCCGGCAAACACGCGCCCAACGAAGCGGAAGCGGCGGCGCACCGCTGCCCGGCCGAGCGGCGGCACGCCGCACGCGGACGGAAGCCTCGCCAGGTCGGTGATCTCGTCACGCCTGAACCTGATCTTCTCGTGCTGCGGTTCTTCCTGATCCAAGCAATATTCCGTTGTGACGAACTCGTCGTGGACGAATCCCCGCTTCACGTTATATCGATGATTTCCCGCGCGTAACCGCAAACAAGGGCATCGACATGGCTGATCTCGACGTGGGCGACGCAGCACCCCAATTCGATCTTCCGCGTGACGGCGGCGGCTCTATCAGCCTCGCCGCGCTCCGGGGCAAGCCCGTTGTACTCTACTTCTATCCGCAGGACGACACCACGAGTTGCACCAATGAGGCAATCGGCTTCTCACAGTTGAAACCGGAGTTCGAGAAGGCCGGCGCCGTGGTGATCGGGCTGTCGCCGGATAGCGTGAAGAAACATGACAAATTCAAGGCGAAACACGATCTTACCGTCGATCTCGTCGCCGACGAGGAGCGAAAGGTGATCGAGGCCTATCATTTGTGGGTCGAGAAGACGATGTACGGGCGCAAATATATGGGTGTCGAGCGCGCCACCTTCCTGATCGGCAAGGATGGCCGTATCGCCCGTATCTGGCATCAGGTTCGCGTCAAAGGCCATGCCGAAGAGGTGCTCGAGGCCGTGCGCGCGCTCTGAGACGGACGGACAACCGATCACGCGCAACACGCGAATTGGTTACGCAGACATTGCGGCCGGCAAAACTTTGTTAACCCTAATAATGTGTAATTCGGAGCTGTCGTTGGTGTCGTAACGAAAGCTCGGTCCCGTGAAATCAACCGGTCAGTCAGCGGTCTTCGGCAGGCGCAAGGAGCCCCACACGGTCATCATCGCCCGGGGCAACGAAATTAGGCACTTCACGATCCGACCCTGGCTCGCCGCCTTCATCGGCTCGGCGCTGGCGGCGATCGCCATCGGCTACCTGCTCGCCACCTCCTACCTCGTGCTGCGCGACGACCTGATCGGCGCCACCACGGCCAGACAGGCGCGCATGCAGCAGGCCTATGAGGACCGTATCTCCGCGCTGCGCGCCCAGGTTGACCGCATCACCAGCCGCCAGCTTCTCGACCAGCAATTGATGGAGACCAAGGTCAGCGAGCTGTTGGCCAGGCAGACCCAGCTCAGCGAGCGCCACGGGCGGCTCGGCCCGATTCTCGAGCGCGCCGAGAACGAGGTCGGCGACGCGCCTGCAACGAATGCGGCGGCACCTAAGCGTGACGAACACGCGGAGGTCACCGGCAGCCTTTCGCAGGCGCCGACCTATTCCGTCGCATCCTTGAGCGCTGGCGATACGAGACCCTTCTCGCTCTGGTCGACAAGGTCCGATCCGCTTGACGGCGAAACGGCCGCCGACCGCGCCGACAAGCTGTTCGTCTCGATCAATGCGTCGCTGAAATCCATCGAGAACCAGCAGTTGTCGCGCATCACCACACTTGCCGACAACGCCTATAAGAATGCGGATGGCATCGTGCAGGCGCTGGAAGCAGCGGGCCTGCCGGTCGACAGCGAACTCAACAAGAGCGATGTCGGCGGCCCCCTGGTTCCGCTTGATCCCTCGCTGGTTTTCGACAGCAAGGTCAAGGAGTTGGACGAAGCGCTCGACGCACTCGACGAGGTCAAGAAAGAGGCGCGCAAGCTGCCGCTCACCAATCCCGCCCCTGGTCGCACGGTGACGAGCCCGTTCGGTGTGCGCACCGACCCCATCCTTGGCACCGCCGCCCTGCATACGGGAATGGATTTCCGTGCGCCGATCGGCATGCCGGCCAAGGTCACCGCCGCCGGTGTGGTTACCAGAGCGGGCTGGGCCGGCGGCTACGGCCGCATGGTCGAGGTCGACCATGGCAACGGCTTCGCGACACGCTACGGCCACTTGAGTGAGATCGATGTCGCCGTCGGCCAGAAGCTTGCCGCCGGCGACGTGATCGGCAAGACCGGCAGCAGCGGCCGCTCGACGGGACCGCACCTCCACTACGAAGTGCGCCACGATGGCGAGGCGGTCGACCCGCTGCGCTTCCTGACCGTCGGCAAGAAAGTCGCGCAATATCTTTGACCGATCGATCCAAAGCCGGCGCCCGCGAGCTCGCTAAGCGCCAGGATTCTCCTGCCCGGCCAGATACATCGTTGCCGCCGAAACCACAGTAAGGACACCGTTCTTCAATGCGGCCTCGTCGACGCGAAATCTCGCGTGGTGGAGCGGATAGACCGATCCGACCTCTTCGTTGCGGATGCCGAGCCGGAAATAGACCGACGGGCGTTTCTCGCTGTAATAACCGAAATCGTCGGCAATGCTCCATCCGGGCATGGTGAGCGCGTTGTCCGCGCCGATGCTGGCCCTGGCGCCGGCAAGGATCAGCGCGGTCATCTGGGCGTCGTTGACGACGCCAGGTTCGCCGCGGTGGATCTCGACTTGCACGCTCGCGCCATGGCTTGCGGCTATCCCTTCCAACACCCCGCGAAGCCGGCGCCAGGCGCGCTCGCGGGTGGCGTCGCTGCCGCTCCGGATAGTGCCTTTCAACGCCACCTTGCCCGCCGTCACATTATAGGCATTGCCGCCGTTGATCGTGGTCACCGAGATGACCAGCGGGTCGTAGGGGTCGGTCTCGCGCGAAACGATCTTCTGCAATTCGCCCACCATGGAACAGGCCACTGTCAGCGCATCGATACCCTCGTAGGGTTTTGCGGCATGCGCCGCCGAGCCGGTGACCAGCACATCGAACGTGTCGCACGCCAAAGTGTAAGGACCGGACCCGACGGCGACCTTGCCGGACGGGGTATACGGATCGACATGAACGCAGATCGCGGCATCGACGTCGTCGAGAAGTCCCTCCTCGACCACCCGCCTGCCGCCTGACGGTTCATCTTCCTCGGCCGGCTGGAAGATGAGGCGGACGGTACCGCCGAAACTGTCGCGCGAGCGATTGAGATGCGCGGCCACCGCGAAGCCCATCGCGGCATGCGCATCATGGCCGCAGGCATGCATCACGCCTGGATTTTCCGACGTATAGTCGACGCCGGATTCTTCCTCGATCGGCAAGGCGTCGATATCGGCTCGGATAGCCACCTTACGGTTCGACGGCCTGCCGGTGCCGACGATGTCCACGGCAAGGCCATAGCCTGCGACATCGCGGATCTCGGCGATGCCTTCGCTGGCGAGCATTTCGCGCAAATAACGCTGCGTGCCCGCCTCGCGGTTCGAAAGCTCCGGATGGCGATGCAGATGACGGCGGATCTCGATTATCCGATCGAGAATCCCGGCATCGATCCCGGGCGCGGTATCGCTTGCTGAAGACGGCCGGTCAGGATTTGACATGGATATCCCGCGGGAACTTCGTCAGCGTCTCGTTGCCGGTCTCGGTCACCAGAATGGTCTCGCTGATCTCGATGCCCCAGCCGTCCATCCACATGCCCAGGATGGAATGAAGGACATTGCCGGGTTGGAGCACTGTTTTGTCGCCGGGCCGCAGGCTGATCGTATGCTCGCCCCAATCGGGCGGATAGGCAACGCCGATCGAATAGCCGATGCGCGATTCCTTCTTCAGCCCGTAACGCGCGATGACCTTGCGCCATGCCGCTTCGACCGCTTCGGCCGTGGCGCCAGGCCGCACCGTGTCGAGCACGGCATCCATGCCTTCGATCACCGCCTTCGCGGTGTCCGCGACGCGGGTCGGCGTCTGGCCGAGCTGCATCGTCCTGGCGAGCCCGGCGGCATAGCGGCGGCAGACGCCGGCCAGCTCAAGGGCGATCGTTTCGTCCTTCCCGAACCGCCGGTCGCTCCACATGATGTGCGGCGCCGAAGCATTTTCGCCGCCGAGGATCGTCGGCGGCAGCGCGGTGATGTCGCCGGCGAAATCCGGACTGCCGGCGATCTGCGCCGCCTGGATGGCAGCGATCGCGTCGCATTCGCGCACGCCCGGCGCAATGACGTCGTAGGCGCGCGCGACTGCCGCTTCGGCCAGTTTCGAGGCCTTGCGCAGATAGGCGATTTCCGGCGCCGATTTCACCGCGCGGATCCAGTTCACGAGCAGATCGGCGTCGTGCCATTTCGCATTGGGCAGTCCGGCAACCAGCCGGGCATGGGCCTTCGGCGAGAAATAATAGGCTTCGAGCTCAATGCCGATCTGACGGTTACCCCAGCCCTTGGCGACGATCCAGGCCGCGATCCAGTCCATCGGATGCCGGTCGGCGCGCTGAACGTGATCCTCCGGGAAGCCGACCACGTTTTCGGGCTTCATCCACGCCGTCAGCAAGCCGCCGGCCGCATCCATGGCGCGGCCGATCCAGACCGGCTCGGCATCCTCGATGGGAACAAGCACCACCTGGGGCGTGTAGAACGACCAGCCGTCATAGCCGGTGATATAGTGCTGATTGGCGACGTCGTTGACGATCAGGAGCTCGATGCCGCGTCTGGCCATCTCGGCGCGGATCTTTGCGAGCCGCTGCCCGTATTCTTCGCGGGCAAAAGGCAGTTCAATCATCTTTTCTCCTCGCCGGATCGATATGGTCGGGGACAAGCCGAAGCTCCCCTTTGTCGTCCACCTTTGCGGCGGTTTCGACCGACCGGCAATCGGCCAGAGCCATGCATAGGCAGGGCCTAATACCGGCCTCCTTGGGCAGCATCGTCAACTTGCCCGCCCCGTTTCGAGAGATCGGCGACTTTGTCCACCGATCATGGAAGCCGTTGACTCAAGTTAAGTTGTAGGATGATATGTATCACCCGATATCCAGACACGATCTTATGACCATCCATCGCCTCTCACCGGAAACCCTCAGCGCAATGGAAGGCGCCGTCGGACGAAACGGCATTGCCGTCGAAGCGGCCGGCATGGCGAAATATCTGGGCGACTGGGCCGGTGATTATCGTGGCAACGCGCTTGCCGTGCTGCGGCCCGGCTCGGTCGGCGAGGTCCAGGCCCTGATGCGCCTGTGCAGTGGGCTCGGGCTCGGCGTCATCCCGCAGGGCGGCAACACCGGACTGGTCTCAGGCGCGATCGACAGCGCTGGCGCCGGTTTGGTCGTCCTTAGCCTTGAGCGACTGAACAGCATCCGGCAAATCGACACCGAGAACTTCACATTGCGCGCCGATGCCGGCTGCGTGCTGCAAACGATCAAGGACGCATGCGAGGCGCAGGATTGCCTGTTCCCGCTGGCGCTCGGCGCGCAAGGCAGCTGCCAGATCGGCGGCAACGCAGCGAGCAATGCCGGCGGCGTCAACGTGCTGCGCTATGGCATGGCGCGCGACCTGATCCTCGGGCTGGAGGTCGTGCTTGCGGATGGCGAACTGTGGAACGGCTTCTCCGGCCTGCGCAAGAACAACAGCGGCTACGACTTGAAGCAGCTCTTCATCGGCTCGGAAGGCACGCTGGGTATCGTCACCGGTGTCGAGGTGAAGCTGTTTCCAAAGCCGGCTCAGATAGAGACAGCCTATCTCGGCCTCGCTTCTTTCGAAGCTGCCATCCAGTTGTTCAACCGCGCGCGTCGGGCCTGCTCCGATTTGATCTCGGCCTTCGAGATCATCGGCGCCGAATGCATCGAGCTTGCCCGGCTGATCGATCCCGGCATGGCGGCGCCGGTCTCGGCTCCCGTGCAAGTGCTTGTCGAATTGTCCTCCGGACCGGGCATCGATCTCGACGGCCTGTTGGCCGGCTTCCTCGCCGATGCCATGGAGAAAGGCCTGGTGACCGACGCGGTTCTCGCTGCAAGCAGCGTGCAGGCAAGGAGTTTCTGGGCGATCCGCGAAGGCCTGGTCGAAGGCCAGGCCAGGCGCGGCTACCATGTGCGCACCGACCTGTCGGTGAGGATTTCCGACATCCCGGCTCTGATCGAGCAAGCCCGCCGCTTCGTCGCGAATGAGCATCCCGGCTGGATTCCGCTGGCCTACGGCCACGCCGGCGACGGCAACATTCATTTCAACGTGCTGCCGCCGTCACATCTGGCCGATGCCGAGGCCCGCACTCGCGGCGCTGCGATCACTGCCGGGCTCTACGACACAGCCGTCGGCCTCGGCGGCTCGATCAGCGCCGAGCACGGTATCGGACGCAGCCGCGCCCACGAATTCTGGGCCGGGCTCTCGCCGGCGCATCGCCGCATGGTCGCGGCGCTGAAGAACGCCCTCGACCCCAACGACTTGATGAATCCCGGCTGCCTGTTGCCCGCGACGGAGACCTTTCCATGAAGCAAAGACTGGCCGCCATCGGCACCGTAGAGACCCTGCCGCATCGGGTCGCCGCCTTCCTCAGCCGCGAGATCGAATCCGGCGAACTGAATACCGGCGCGCGCCTGCCGACAGAGCAGGAGCTTTCCGAAAAATTCGGCGTCAGCCGCAACGTGGTGCGCGAGGCGATCGCCCAGTTGAGGGCCGACGGCATGATCGAGGCACGGCAAGGCATCGGCGCCTTCGTGCTGGCGCCCGAGCAGCGGGCGGCGATCCGCATCGACCGCGAGGCGCTCAAGGACACACACAACATGGAGCGGCTGTTCGAGCTGCGCTGCATCCTCGAGGCCGAATCGGCGGCGCTCGCCGCAACGCGGCGTGGGAAAGAACATCTCGATTCGATCAAGGCGGCGCTCGACCGCATGGGCGGAGAGGAGCGCTGGGAAGAAGGCAGTATCGACGCCGACCTGCTCTTCCACCGTGAAATCGCGCGCGCCACCGGCAACAGCTACATCCACACCTTCATTTCCTTCGTCTGCGAGCAGATCCGCCAGTCGATCCACTACGCCCGCCTGACCAACCCGCTGCACGACCTCGTCGAAATCAATGTCGGCGAGCATGTGCGCATCTATGACGCGCTGGTGGCGGGCGATCCGGAAGCTGCGGAAGCGGCGATGCGGGCACATATCATCGGCGCCGCCAACCGCGTCGGCGTCAAGCTGCCACTTTCGAAAACCGGCGGAGCGAAATAGCCATGCCGGCAAGCATCACCCGCATCTCCGACGTCTGCCTGCTGGTCGAAAGCATCGAGAGGACCGTCGACTTCTACGTTGAAAAGCTCGGCTTCCGCCTGCGCCGCCGCGCCGAAGGCTTTGCCGATTTCCATGGCCAGGGCGTGACGCTTGCCGCCTGGGAGCTCGACCACATCAACCGCCATACCGGCGTCTCCAACCTGAAGTCGCCGCGCCATGCGCACAAGGTCTGCGTCGCCGTGCAACTCGACACGCCGGCCGACATCGACCGGCTGTATGGCGAACTGAGCGCCAGGGGCGTTCCCTTCTACGGCCCGCCGCAAGACTGTGTCTGGAACGCGCGCTGCGCCTATTTCACCGACCCGGACGACACACTTTGGGAGCTTTACGCCTGGCTCGACGGCGGCCCTGGCGACTATCACGACGAACAGCCGTAGACGACGCCGCACTGGCAAGGAGCGGCGCCTGAAGAAGAGACGAGAAAGTCTGCAACAGGAGCGAAAAATGAGTGGGAACAGGGACTTCGCATTGAATCGTCGCGCTTTCGTGAAAGGCGGCATGGCAGCCGTGGCCGCTGTGTCTGCCGGCATGCAGCTGGTGCTGACGCCCGGCGCGAAAGCTGCCGGCAAGGTCGTCATCCAATATGACTGGCTGATGTCCAACGGCCAGATCGGCGACATCGCCGCCGTCGCCAATGGCTACTTCAAGGATGCCGGGCTCGACGTCGAGTTCAGCCCGGGTGGCCCGAACGCCTCGACCGTGCCGCCAGTCGTCTCGGGCTCGGCGCAGCTCGGCCAGTTTTCCGAAACGCCGCAGCTCTATGCCGCGCGCGCCAGCGGCGTGCCGGTGAAGATCATCGCCTGCGGCTTCCGTACCGGCCCCTACGCGCTGACCTCCAAGCCGGTCAAGCCGATCCGCGGCGTCGCCGATCTCAAGGGCAAGAAGATCGGCATCCAGCCGACGGCGCGCTTCGTCATCGACGAGATCCTGGCCAAGAACGGCATCGACCCGTCGGAAGTCACCATCGTCAATGTCGGCTTCGACAAGGCGCCCCTGGTGCGCGGCGATGTCGACGCCATCGGCGGCTGGATCACCAACACCCAGGCGCTGAGCGTCGTCGGCGACGACCGCATCGACCTTCTGACGCGCGATCTCGGGTTGAGCTCCTACGCCGATGTCTATTTCGCCACCGATGCCGCGATCGAGAAGGACGCCGACACGCTGGCCAAATTCATCGGCGCCGTCGGCAAGGGGTGGGGCTGGGTGCATGCCAACCCGCAGGAGGCGGTCAAGAAGATGGTCGCCGCCTATCCGGAAATGGATCTCGGCTGGGAGGAAAAGACCGTCAACCTGGTGCTGAAGCTTTCCTTCGACGGCGCGACCGCCAAGGATGGCTGGGGCACGTTCGATCCCGCCTCGATCGAGGAGCAATTGGCGCTGCTCGATAAGGTTGGCCAGTACCCGAACGGACGCCCGGCCGCCAAGGATGTCTACACCACCAAGATCCTGGAACTCTCGGCAGCCGACCGTCCCAAGCTCGACGCACCCGCGGCCTAGAGCATGATCCCAAAAAGTGGGAATCGGTTTTTGGAAAAGACCATGCTCCAACAAAGAATTAGATCGGCATGACGATTAAACCAAACGGCATGCCGATCTAATGGCGGCGATCGAAGCCCGCGCGCTGGATGTCGGCTATGGCGGCCGGCATGCGGCCGTCAAAGTGCTGGCCGGCCTCGACCTGACCGTCGCGGCCGGTTCCTTCCTGTCGATCCTGGGACCGTCAGGCTGCGGCAAGTCGACCTTGCTTCGGGTGGTGGCGGACCTGCTCGACCCGCTTGGCGGCTCGATCAGCGTGCTGGGCGAGACGCCGCACGCGGTGCGTTCGCGCCGCGATGTCGGCTTCGTCTTCCAGGATTCGACCCTCCTTCCCTGGCGCACGGTGCGCGACAACGTGCGCCTGCCGCTTGGCGTCGGTCAGCGTAGCCTGACCCGCAAGATCGAGGACCGCAGCACGGAGTTGCTGGAACTGATGGGACTCGGCGGCCTCAGTGAACGCCTGCCGCATCAGCTTTCCGGCGGCCAACGCCAGCGTGTCGCAATCGCGCGCGCCCTGCTTGGCGAACCAAAACTGCTGCTGATGGACGAGCCCTTCGGCGCGCTGGACGAGATCACCCGCGACCGGTTGAACGACGAGCTTCTGGCGCTCTGGCGGCGCACCGGCACGACCATCCTTTTCGTCACCCATTCGATCGCCGAGGCCGCCTATCTCGGCGAACGCGTCATCGTGCTGGCCGCCAATCCGGGACGCGTGGTCAAGGACCTCGACATGCGGTCCCTCAAGCAGGAAGGCAATCGCTGCAGGCGCGAGGATGCCGCAATCGTCGCTGCCATGGCCGAATTGCGCGCGGCGCTGGAGCGCGCGACGTGAGGCAGACGCCGCTCTCCCCGCAAATGACGATCGCGCTGCCGGTTCTTGGCGCGGCTTCGATCCTGATTGCCTGGCAATATATTCTGCCGCTGCTTGGCGTGCCGGCCTATATCGTGCCGACGCCGACGGCGATCTTCGGCGTCTTCCAGAGGAGCTTCGCGCTTCTCATCGACAATCTGAGACCGACCTTGATCGAGGCGCTGGCCGGCTTCGTGATCGGCAATCTGGCCGCCGTGCTGCTCGCCGTGCTCTTCGTCCACAGCCGCATCTTGCAGGCTGCCTATTTTCCGATCGTGCTGTTCTTCAACACCATTCCGATCCTGGCGCTGTCGCCGATCATCATCCTGATATTCGGTATCGGCATGACGCCGAAGATCGTCATCGCGGCGGTGATCTGCTTCTTCCCGACGCTGGTGAACATGATCCGCGGCCTCGATTCGGCCAGCGACAACGAGCATGAGCTGTTCAGGGTGCTGTCGGCGACGCGCTCGGAGATTTTCTGGGGCCTGCGCCTGCCGCGCGCGCTGCCGATGCTGTTCTCCTCGCTGCGCATCGCGTCGGCCACCGCCGTCATCGGCGCGATCGTCGGCGAATGGATCGGCTCGGACAAGGGGCTCGGCGCGCTGATCATCCAGGCGACCTTCAACTACCAGTCCGACCGCCTCTACGCGGCGATCGTGCTGTCGTCGTCGCTGTCGATCGCGCTGTTCTGCATCGTCGTCCTGATCGAGCGGCGTGTGATCCGCTATTAGGAAAAGTGCGCAGCACATACACCCAGAAATGTTCAAAAACAAAGGCTTGGAACGGTTAGCGACTCCATGAATCGCAGAACGCTCAAGCTCTCCCACTGACTCCAAGCGCTCAAGGCTTGGCGTTGCGAAACGGTGCTCGCGGCCGGCACTTTGTTGCAGCGCATCCCAAATATTTTTGAATTCCATTTGACTGAATAAATCTTCTCTGCAAGTCTCGCCTCATCTGGGAGCGCAAGGCATGGCATTGCGGGGGACCAATCAGGAGTTCGGGCGGCCGTACAACCGGCGCATCGTGCTCGAATCCATCCGGCGCTTCGGCCCGATCGCTCGCGGTGAGATTGCCGAGAGCGTCGGCCTCACCGTCCAGACCGTGTCGACCATCGTTCGCGAACTGGAGGAGCAGGGCTATATCCTCTCGGTTCGCGAGGAGCCGAAGGGCCGCGGCCTGCCGCCGGCGACGCTGCGCATCAATCCGGAAGGCGGTTATGCCGTCGGCATCCACCTCACCCCGCTCGGCATCGATGCGGCACTGATCAACCTCAGCGGCGACGTCGTCGAGAGCACGCACCGAGAGGCGCCCAACGCTGCCCCGGACGAAGCTTTTGAAGCGATCGGCGCCATGGTTGCCGAAATGACGGGGCGCCGCACGGGCGGCCGCGTCATCGGCATCGGCATGGCGCTTCCGGGGCCGTTCGGCGTCGAACCCATGAGCTTCGTCGGGCCTACCACCATGGCCGGCTGGCAGGACGTTCCGCTGCGCGAGCGGCTGACGGCAGCCACCGGCCTGCCGGCCTTCTTCGAGAACGACATGGCCGCCGCCGCGATGGGCGAACGCCTCTACGGCCTCGGCGCCAAGCATTCCGAATATTACTATCTCTATTTCGGCGTCGGGCTCGGCGGCGCCATGCTGCATGACGGCAGCGTGTTGCGCGGCGCTTGGGGCAATGCCGGCGAGATCGGCCATATTCCGGTCGTTCCGGGCGGTGAGCCATGCCCGTGCGGCAATCGCGGCTGCCTCGAACGCTACATCTCTCTGGACGCGCGCAGCCGCTGGAGCGGCGACGATGCCGGCTGGGTGGCCGAAGTCGCGCCGGTCTTCCGCAATGCGATCGCAATCATCGAGAACCTCTTCGATCCTGAAACGATCGTTCTCGGCGGATTGGCCTCGCCTGCCCTGCTCGAACGATTGGTTGCATCGGCGGAGCCGCTGCTCAACTCGGTTTCCGAGCGCAAGGATCGTGCAACGCCCCGCATCATGGTTGCGCAAGGCGGTCAGCACGCGGTGTTGCGTGGGGCGGCGGCACTTGCCGTTTCGGGTGTGCTCTCCCCGCGCTTCGGCCAGATCTTCACCGCCAAGCGACAGCGCGAGGGCGACCTTCTGAAAGGCGGAGACGTCGCGGCATGAGCGAACCCCTGCTGGTCCTCGACAACGTCACCAAGAACTACGGCGCCATCCAGGCGCTGCGCGGCATCAGCTTTTCGATCGGGCGCGGCGAGGTCGTGGCGCTGCTCGGCGACAACGGCGCCGGCAAGTCGACGCTGGTCAAGATCATCGCCGGCGGGCTCGAACCGACCTCCGGCCGCATGCTCTTCGAAGGCAAGGAATTCCTCGCCAGGTCTCCGGCCGAGGCCAAGGCCGCCGGCATCGAGACCGTCTATCAGGACCTCTCGCTCTGCACCAATGTCGATGTGGTGGCCAACTTCTTCATGGGCCGCGAAATCACGCGCAAGGTGCTGGGTGTTCCGGTGCTCGACGAGCGCGCCATGGAAGCGGTGGTTGGCAAGGCGCTGGCCAATGCCGGCACGCACATTCCCTCGCTCCGCACCAAGGTCGAGCATCTCTCGGGCGGCCAGCGGCAGGCGATCGAGCTCAACCGCTTCGTCCATTGGGGCGGCAAGCTGGTGCTGCTCGACGAGCCTTTCGCCGCGCTCGGCGTCGAGCAGACCCGCCGTGGCCTCGACATGATCCGCCAGGTGGCGAGCCAGGGCATCGGCGTCGTCATCATCACCCACATCATGCAGCAGGCCTTCCAGGTCGCCGACCGGATCGTGGTGATCCGCCAGGGCGTCGTGGCGGGCGATGTTGCCCGCAACAAGACAAGTCCCGACGCGGTGATCAACATGATCACCGGGGAGACGCTCGCCGGTGCCGGACCGGCAGGCTGAACGACACAATGAGGGGTCCGGCGAGAAGAGGAGCGAACGACATGAAGCGACTGCTATGTTCTGTCTTCGGTATCCTGGCACTGGCCATTGCCACGCTAACGCCGGCATTCGCCAAGTCCAAGGGTACCGTCTACTATCTTGTCCCGACATTGCTCGACGAATTCCAGACCGGCTCGGTGAGCGCGCTGGAGCTGTTCCTGAAACAGGTCGGCTACGAAATGAAGACGCTGAACGCGGACAACAAGACCGACGCCCAGCAATCGCAGATGAATGACGTGATCGCGCTGAAGCCCAAGGCGATCATCCTCGCCGCGGTCGATTTCAACGCGTTGAAGCCATCTGTTGAAGCCGCCCGCGCGGCCGGCATCCCGGTGGTCGAGTTCGACCGCCAGATCACCGCCACGCCGTCCGATTTCACCTCGGTCGCCGGCACGGTCGAGATCGGCCACATCGCGGCGGACCAGGCCGAGGCGCTGCTGAAGGCCAAGAACGGCGCGGTCAAAGGCAAGGTCCTGCAGGTGCTCGGCGATCCTGGCGACCCCTATACGCTCGATATCCAGAAGGGTTTCGAGGAGAAGATGAAGGCGTTTCCGGACGTCAAGATCATCTCGCTGCCGGCCATGCAGTGGGAGGCGAGCAATGCCGGCACCATCGTCGCCGACCAGATGCTGGCCAATCCCGACATCGACCTGATCTTCAGCCATGCCGCGCATCTTTCCGTCGCCGCCGTCGCTTCGCTGGAGGCTGCCGGCAAGAAGCCGGGCGACGTGATGCTGATGAGCTCGAACGGCGCGCCGGTCGGCCTCGACCTGATCCGAAAGGGCTGGCTGAACGTCGAGGTCGAGCAGCCGCTTTACGCGCAGGCCGCCGCCGTCGCCATGTTCATGGACAAGGTCGCCGGCAAGCAGGAGATCAAGCCCGGCGACTATGACGTGCTCGGCCTGAAATCGGTGGTGACCAAGGAAGCCTGGGGCCCGAACATCAAGATCCCGGGCGCCGCGATCACCAAGGCGAACGTCGACAATCCCGCCTTCTGGGGTAACCAGAAGCCGCCGACGGATACGGTGAAGTCGGTCGAATAGGCTTTCTCCGCAGAGCTTCGGGCCTCGGCCCGGAGCCTCCCGGCGCGTCCGCAGGCAGCGGCCGCGCCTCGTCCTGACGTTAATCTGATCGGCCCCAACCGGATCATCCGATGAGCCCACGCACCCGCTATAGTCTCGAGCTCGTGCTCGACAATCTCGTCTGGTTCATGCTGGTCTTCGTGCTGGCGGTGTTCTCGATCTTCATTCCCAACTTCGCCCAGCTCGGCATCTTCGCCAACATCATCGAGGCGTCCAGCGTGCTGGGCGTCATGTCGATCGGCCTGGCGCTGGTCATCATCGCCGGCCATATGGACCTGTCGGTCGAATCGGTCGCCGCGCTCAGCGCCATGGCGGTCGGCATCATGTTCTGCTCGTCCGGCATAGGCCTCGGCCTGCAATTGCATCCCGACTGGCTGATGGTGCCGGTGTCGCTCGCAGTCGCGCTTGCGGTTGGCGCCGTCATCGGCGTCATCAACGGCTTCCTCATCGTCAGGCTGAAGATGAGCGCCTTCATCATCACGCTTGCCTCCTACATCTGGGTGCGCGGCCTCGTGCTGGTGGTCTCGGGCGGGCGCTCGGCGCAGGATCTGGCGCCCGCGATCCGCTGGTTCGGCATCCAGCGCCTCGCCGGCCTGCCGCTCACCGCATGGATTGCCATCGGCTGCTTCGTGGTCTTCTCGCTGATTCTGGCCAAGACGCCGTTCGGCCGGCATCTGGTGATGATCGGCGGCAACGAGACCGCGACGTTCCGCGCCGGCATCCGCGTCAACCGCAACCTGATCATCGCCTTCGTGCTCGCCGGCGCCATTGCCGGGCTGGCCGGCTGGCTGCTTGCCATCCGCACCTCCGGCGCCACCGCCAATCTCGGCGTCGGCCTGCTCTTCAATGCCTTCGCCGCCGTCGTCATCGGCGGCGTCAGCCTGAAGGGCGGCGTCGGCACCTTGCCCGGCGTCTATGCCGGCGTGCTGCTTCTGTCGGCCATCAACACCGCCATCAACCTGATGGGCCTGCCGGCCAACTTCACCCAGGTCATCCACGGCCTCTTGGTGCTGGCGGCCGTGCTGCTCGACGCTTTCAAGCAAACCATTCGCCAAAGGCTGGCATGACAGGACGGCTCGCATGACTGGACGTATCGAAGGCAAGGTGGCGGCGATCGTCGGCGCCGCGCGCGGCATCGGCAAGGGCATTGCCCAACGCTTTGCCGAGGAAGGCGCCAAACTGGTGCTCGCCGACAGCGAGGCAGAAGCCGGCAAGGCGAGCGCCGACGAGCTCGGCGCCGCTTTCATCCATACCGACATCTCGAAGATGGCCGACGCGGAAGCCGTCGTGGCCCTGGCGCTGAAACGCTACGGCCGCCTCGACATCATCGTCCAGAATGCCGGCATCTACCCTTGGCAGCTCATCGAGAACACCAGTCCGGACGATTGGGACCGCGTCATGGCGGTCAATTTGCGCGGCAGCTTCAACACCGCCCGCGCCGCGCTTCCGCCGATGAAGGCGCGGCAGAGCGGCCGCATGCTCTTCACCTCCTCTATCACCGGGCCGCAGGTGAGCAGTCCCGGCCACGGCCACTATTCGGCCAGCAAAGCCGGCATCAACGGCTTCATCCGCGCCGCGGCGCTGGAGTTTTCCGGCTATGGCATCACCGTCAACGGCGTCGAGCCCGGCAACATCCTGACCGAAGGCATGAAGCTGCATCGCGATGCCGCCTTCATCAAGAGCATGGAGGATGCCGTGCCGCTCGGACGCCTCGGCACGCCCCGCGACGTCGCCAACGCCTTCCTGTTCCTGGCCTCTGACGACGCCAGCTACATCACCGGCACGACGATTGTCGTCGATGGCGGCCAGCTCCTGCCGGAAGGCCAGGATTTCCGCCTGACGCCGCCGTGATTCGCCACGGCTTCGACGACGGCCTTTCCCTGCAGGCGAGGTTGGCGACGGCCGCTCTTGCAATGGCCGGCTCGTTCATCGCCTATTCAAGCGGGCTGCGATAGGATGTCGCTTGCTTGAATCGCATGGAGGACAAATCGTGTCAAAAACCCCAACTGCCTTGATCCGAATGGCGTTTACAGTCATTTGCCTCGTTGGCCTGGCTGCGGTCGCCAGCGCCCTTTTCCCCGCTACCGCCTCGGCTCAACAGCTGCGGCGATGTGCGAGTGAAGGCGGCATCTGCCGCTTGCCCTACCCGACGCAAGTGGTTTACGGCGCCCGGGGCCGAACGACTTCCCGGTTTTTCGACCGCCGGGCCGTGCCTTGCTCAAATCGCGTTTTTGGTGACCCTGCCCCGGGCCGCGAAAAGGCTTGCTATTTCGTGGCGCGCGGTGGTGGCGACTATGGCGATGACAACGACTATGGCGACAACGATTACGGCCAGCGGCCGGACCGTGGCGAATGGGTCGCCTGCGCCAGGGAAGGCGAGTTCTGCGATTTCCGCGGCCGTGCGGTGGTCCGATTCGGCGCACGTGGCCAGTACACGCAGGACGTCTTCAGGAACGGTGTCGAGTGCAGCAACGACGCCTTCGGCGAAGACCCGGCGCCGGATGTCCAGAAGCGCTGCTACGTGAGGCAGTAGTCGGCTACAATGGTGGGGCGGTCGTTTGATCGCCCTACTTCCCACGCTCGGCCAATTCGGCGCCATGAACGACGAGATTGAGTTGCTTGGGACCCTCGGATTGGACCGGCATCTTGGATCATGGTGGGCGATGACGGGCTCGAACCGCCGACATCTTCGGTGTAAACGAGCGTTCAAACCCCGGAAACCGCGCAATTCCGGGCTTTTTCATGCCGTCTGCGCCCGCCTATTCCCGCCGAAACTGGGCGCTTATGGGTCGTATCTCGGCGGTTTCTGGGCGCTGCCCTTGCGCCATGCAGGCACGATGTCGCCGCGCGGGCTGGTGTCCGGCGTGTAGATCAGGCCGACGTCGATGCCGCCGCATCGGGCGCATTTGAGTTTCGGCCGCACATCCCATTCCATCGCCGGCGCGTCGGGACCGAAGCGGGCGCGCTGCTCGGCCAGGTCGAGCTTGCGGCTATGGTTGCAGGCCGGGTTGTGGCAAAACGCCGTCACCGTCATGCGGGCGTCGATGAGGCTCTGCCAGGTCCAGTGCTTGCCGATCATGCCGCGCTATCTAGCGCACGGCCTTGACGCGCGCCAGCGCCGCGCCAGAATCAAACTATGGCAAGGGGCATCAAGGTCGGCGATCAGGTCGCGATCACGGCGACGGTGCGCCGGCGCGTGACCGAGGATCACATCAGCCTGTCGGTTCCGTCCTACGGCTTTCCCTATTCGATCCGGGACAGCAAGTCGAAGGTGAAGAAGGGTCAGCCCTGGGAGCTCACAGGCGATGTCGTGCATGTCGACGAAGGCCGGGCGACCGTCAATCTCGGCGTTCCGGTCACGGTCGACGCGGACAAGCTCCGCCTGGTGATCTCCTACAAGCCGCCGGTCGACAAGCCGACCTGAACATTTATGCGTCGCCACGTTCGCGAAAAATAATGCAGCTCCAGTCCGAGTTCCGCTCTTCCTCGAACATCCGGCACCGGCCCACGTTCGGATTTGCGGACTGCTCCCAGTGCTCGCAGTTCAGGCAGCAGGCGCCGGGCGGGTGGTAGTGCGGGATCAGCGCTGCGTTGGGGACGGCAGGCAGCGCCGTTTCAAGGCGAGACATCGGCTGCAGGACTTTCGCTGAGCGCTCGGAAACTACGGATCAGGTGTCAACGGTGCTACCGATGCCGGCGCCGGCGTGATCATGAAGCGGATCGGCGGAGCATCCACAACGATCGGATAAGCCAGCTTCTGCAGCATGCCGCATGTATAGGTGAAGCGCGCGTCGTATCGTGCCGGGCCGACGGACGCCGCCAACGGAACCGTGATGGATCTGTGGTAGGTCTCGCGTCCTTCCGGCGGATAGCCTTCGATCAAGGCCTGCCTCCCCACGGTGTAGGTCGAGGGGACGTGAATGTTTCCGTCGACATCGGTGATGTAGCGCTCGACGGAAGCCGTGCAGAGCCTATTCTGGACGACCGTATAGCGGACGTCGAGCACGCCGCCCTGTGGAACTTCTGGGGTCAAGGCTTCGGCATTCTCGAAGACCGTCGGCGGGTCCCGGTCCAGCGCTGAAGAGATCATGCTGGCAAGGCCAACCCCGGCAAGGCCGGCGATGACGAACACAATGCCGGCCGCCATGTCGACCTTGCGCCAGAAGGCGTCCCACGACCGCCTGAAGATCACTGCTTGCCCCCGGAGGTGAAGTAAGACATCACCTGGTTGATCGCCACCAGGGTGCCCGCCACCAACAGCAATATCTTGGTCGCGAACTTGGCGATCCATGACACCTTGGTCCAGAGCTCGACGATCTGGAACCCCGCCTGGAACTTGTCCTTTTCGAGCGCGAGAAACTTGTCGAGACGATCGCGCTTTTCCTTCGGCAGGTGTCCGGCCCAGATCAACGCCATTCGTTCTTCCGTGGTCAATCTGTCGAGCCATCCGATGGTCTCCGGGTCCAGATCGAGGAGCCGGCGCGGCAATTGTCGCTCATTGTCGTCATGCTCCATCAATCGTTCACCCCGCCCCATGCACTGCTGCTGCGATGCTGCTATTTCACCAGCGCCTTGATGGTTGCCGCCTTGGCGTGGTTCTTCCGCCGGCAGTCGCCGAGCGTAGCCCGGTCCTTCGCCCAAAGCCGATTGGTCTCATCGGGCACCAGGTCGCGGTCAGGGATGTCCGCGACCGTTCCGCACTCCGCCAGCACCGACGGATCGACATGCGGCTTCGGCGGCTCAACGACCAATGGTGTTGAGCTGTGTTGACACCCCGCGAGGAGTGGAAACGCAAGCAGGCTGGCCTTCAGAAGGTTTCGCATTGGCCCTCTCTTTCGCAAGCTCGTCCTCGAGCGCGGTTATCTTCACGGCGTCGGTATCCTGCTGGTCGATATAGTCCTTGGCCGCGGCGTCGATGTCGGCCTGCCTGGTCTTCGCCTCCGCCTCCTGCGCGATGCGGGCCAGGCGCATCCTGTCCTGCCAGTCGGCGCGCTCATGAGCTTCACCGACCGCATAGCCCTGATTGAATTTGTGGGCGCTCCAGCCCCAGACAGCCCCGCCAGCGATCGCGGCGGCACCGCCGTAGACAATCAGGCTGGCGGCAAGCGTCTGCACGCCCAGCAGCCTCGCTACGAGCGCTATCATGCCCACACCATGTAGAGACCGAGCGCCAGGATCAGCAGCACGACGAATGGCGCGGCCCAAGCCCAGGCGGCCTTAAGCCGATCGGCGAGGTAGATCACCCAGGTCTTGCCCATCACGGTTGTTCTCCAGGTGGCGGTGGCATTGCCGGGCCGGTCGGCATCTCCGGCGGGACGACGGTGCGGGCCTGATAAACCTCTGTCGAGATCCCGCCGCCCATGCCGCCCATCTGGCCACCGATGTTGGTCAGGCTGCCCTTGTCGTCCCATACGGCGCCGAAGACGTAGGAGCCGATGACGGACGCCATCAGCAGCAGCAGGCCGTTCACCGCGGTTTCGGAAAGCTGGATCGGCCGGCCAAGGATCGAGAGGTAGGTCACCATCCCGCCGCACCAGAGCAGCGTGGCAATGATGATCCTGCGCCTCATCGTCCATGAGGAGCCGAGCGGGTTGCGCCTCGACATCAGTCGACCCATTCAGCCTTCAGCGCTTCGTCATAGTGCTGCGCGATGACGGCGATCTCCTGCGCCCTGTCCACGCCGTTGATGATGCGGCGGGCATTGACGAAGTCGGAATGCTGCAGGTCGATGAAGTCGTTGAGGTCGCGGCCGGTGAACCAGCCTTCCCGCATGCCGGTGACGGCGATCTTCGCCGCAATGGCAGGATTCAGCGCCAGCGCCGGGTTCTGATGCACCGGCGAGCCGGTCTCGGCCTCGGCGCGCTGGTAGTTCTTCTCCCAGGTGAGCTGGACGAAGCCGCGCCCATACCAGGGGTAATAGCGAAGGTTGTTGCGGCGCCAGTTCTCCGAGAGCCAGTAGGCCTCGACCACCGGCTGCATGGTGTGCGCGGTCTCCCAGAAGGCCGTTGCCAGCACATAGGCGCACTGGTTTCGCAGCAGGCCCTGCGCGCGGCACTCGTTGATGAGCATGCGGGTGCAGCCAAGGTTCAGATCCATGGCGGTTCCTTCCGTGATCGGGGATGTTGCTGATTTTTGGAGATCAGGCCGTCAGCGCCGGCAGTCCGCCTGCCCCGACCGGCGGGATCAGATCGAACGTGCGGATATAAACGGCGTCGTAGCTTTCGCGCGGCGACGGCAGGCCGCCCCAGGTCGCGACGACCATGGGATTGAGCGTGGTGTTGGCCGATCCGTCGATGCTGGCATCGCTGCCGTCGGTCGACACGGCAAGCAGCAGATTTGTGCGGGTGAAGGCCGCCTTATGAACGCCGCTGCGAAACTCGCCGTCATTGGAGGCATTGCGGATCGAAAAGCCGATGTCGCCCGCCTGCATCGATGTATAGACGTCGAGATAGATCGAGTGGTTGATGACATCCTCGTCGCAGACGAAGACCAGTTCGGCAAGCGTGCCGATGGTCACCTTCTCGAACTCGACGATCACCGTCCAGCCGGCGACGACCATGTCGGCGAGCAGATCGCCCAGCATCAGCACCGAACCGTCGGTGTCGTTGTCGAGGATCTCCAGCCCATTTACCCCGACACGCTCCGGCTTGTCGCAGATATCGGACAGCGCGACCGGCGACCCGTTCTTGAGATAGGTCCCGGTCAGGAAGTTCAGGCTCCACGAATTGGTGATCGCGGGACCGGAATCGGAGGTCCGGCGGCCAAGAGGCTGCGCAGCAACGCCGGGAATCATGCGGTTGTGTCCTCGCGTTCGGTCAGTATCCACAGGCTGCCAGGCGTGACGGGCGCCACCGTGTCGGCATCGGGCACGAAGGCGGCGCCGATGCCGCGATAGGTCTTGCCCTTGCGGGTAACGCGCACGCCGGAAACATCGATCGCCAGCGGCGAAAAGACGTAGTCCATGAAATCGCCGGCCTCGGTCCAGTTCTGGGTGACGCCGTATTTGCAGTAGTAGATGCCGAGCGAATAGGGATCGCGGCCGATCGTGCCGTCATTGCCGCCGAAGAAGCCGGTGCCCTGCAGCGGCGCATCGGTGAAGGTCGTGCCGCGCATCTGCAGCGTGGCGCTGGCAACGCTGTGGAATTTCTCGCTCGGATCGCGCGTCGGCACCGAGATCGGCAGCGCCTCGCCGCCGACCGGCTGATATTCGGCGCGCGGCCACCAGCTGAAGATCGAATGGCTGGTGACCAGCGCGCATAGCACCACGGTCCAGGGTGCCAGCGAATAGGCATGCGGCAACTCCGGCAGGCCGGTCACTTCGTCCAGTGTCGTCTCGTGCCAGGTGTCGTCGTTCTTGCGCAGCCTGTAGCAGCCATAGCCATGGCCGGGCGTCTCTCGTCCGGCATATTCATACTGGAAGCCGGTGATGAAGTTCACCGCGTTGGGCGTCTCGGGGTCGGCGTTGAGGGGCGATTCCTCGGCGACCGCCGTCCAGTCCCACGGCTGCTCACCACTGACCGTCTCACCATCGGCATGGCCGGGATAGGGATAGTCCTTCACCACCGAGCGCCGCACGATGTCGAGCCGCAGCGCGATGTAGCGGTCGGCGTTCCAATGCACCTCGACGATGCGACGGAACGGGTCATGGATGACTGGCCGCGCGACGGAACCGTAGGCGTCGGCCATCAGGCGGTGACGTCCTCAGCCGGACGACCGATTAGATCCCAGACGCCGTCCTCGACGAATTTCGCCCAGACGACCGAGCCGCGGCCGCCGGTGCGGTTGAGAAAGCCTTCCAGCCCATTGACGATGACGTCGGTCGAATCGGGGAAGATCAGCGCGCCATTCCCGACCTGTCGGAAGGCCACCTCGAAGCCGGCGCTCGCCGTCACCGGCAGGATGATCGTCACGTCGTCCGAACCGTCATAGCGCCAGTAGCGGTTGAAATCGCTGCTGCCGACCACATAGACGCCGTCGGTCGGCACATCGAGCACGCCCGGCACCGAAGGCCGGAAATTCGCCTGCGGCAGGGTGAAGGGGCCGAAGAACGAACCATCCTCCAGCCAGATCGTCATCTGGGTGCCGTCGACCTCGATGTTCGAGATGTTGAGCGGCGCCGGAATGTCGGCGATGATGGCGGCAATGCGCTGGGCGAGCTCCCAGATATTGCCGTCGCCCTCGGTCGAGAGCAGGCGGGAGCCTTTGCCGGCACCCCACGGGCCGTCAGTGCGGAAGGTCAGCGCGGCCATTCGCGGTTCCTATTTCGAGAGTTCTTTGGCTGATTTGAAATTCAGCGCGATGTAACGGCCATCGTCGCGACCGATGAAGATGACGCGCAGCACGTTGTCATCCATGACGTACTGCTCGGGATCATCCGGATTTTCGACCCGGTTCGTCTCCCACGACCGACAGTATTCGTCATACTCGACGATGTGGACTTCCTTCGGCTCGTCGTCCGGGTTGTTGTCGTCGGGCGGGAAGTTGTAGTGGACGCCGGGATTGGTCTTCTTTTCCGGCTGGGTCACGGTGAAGCTGGACGGACCCCCGATCGAGAAATCGGCATCGCCGGAATTGTCGACCGGCGGCACGCGCGCCAATGCTTCCTGCAGCACGCGCTCACCCGCCGACGGCCGCGTGATCGATTCGAACTTGATGACGCCGCGACCGCGGCGCAGATCGATGACGATGTTGGTACCAAGCGAGACCATTTAATCTGCCTCACGCGCCG
This sequence comes from Mesorhizobium sp. GbtcB19, assembly GCF_019091085.1. Classification (GTDB taxonomy): domain Bacteria; phylum Pseudomonadota; class Alphaproteobacteria; order Rhizobiales; family Rhizobiaceae; genus Mesorhizobium. The sequence continues at coordinate 78,478 of NZ_JAGXJY010000015.1, forward strand.
CAGGCGCTCCGGCGGGGCGGCGCAAAGGCGCCGACGCCCGGTCGGGCTTGCGGACAGTCGTCCGTTTCATGCAGCCTCCAGATCGATCGTCTTGGGAACCATCAGTTGCGAGACCGTGACCGGATAATTGGTCAGGAATGGCGGATCGTCGCGGCCGATGGTGAGCTTCTTCAGGTCGCCGTCGAGACGGGTATAGACCTGGTTGAGCGCATTGACCGCGGCCGAGATGTCCGGCTTGAAGGCGTCGACCACCGATTGCTGCACCGGCACGCCATTGTAGACGACCATGCTCTCCACCATGTCGAAGGGCAGCATCTGGAAGAAGTCGACGCCGTCGTCGACCGGCTGGATCGCGCCGAAATCCTCATAGGTGATCTCGCCGGCCACCGGCATGAAGGTCTGCCCCTCATGCACCTGGTAATCGTCCTCGATATAATCGTCGTCGATATAGACCGGCTCGCCGGGAACCGTCGTCACCGTGTTGCCCTTGCCGACGCTGCAGCCGATGGTGATGGTTGCGGTGTGCGAACGCGCCACGCCGTTGAACTCGTAGCCGACGATCTTGCCGGCCGCCTGGCCGCCGGGAATGCGCGGATCGGCGCAACGCGCATTCTTGCGCAAGGTGACGTCGAGCCCATCACGGAACGGCACGGTGAAGCCGATCTGGATGGCGCGGGAACGCTCAAGGATATTGCCGCGCGCGAGAGCAATCGCATAGCCGAGGCTCTGCAATCCCCGCGCCGTCGGGAAATAGGCCCGCCGGCGCACGTCGCCGATCGGCATGGCGCCGCCGGGATTGTCGGTGTTGGCGGGATCGCAGGGCTCGTCGGCACTGCCGGATATCTTGATGGACAGGATCTCGTCGTCGCCGGCGTCGGCCAGCAGCGCCTGGCAGTCGGCTTCCAGCCTGAAGGTCAGCACCTCGGTCTTCGGCCGCGACACGTCATAGGCGGCGATCAGCGTCGGCTTCATCGACCAGACCGGGAAGCTGGCCGTGGCATTGTCGAGGATGACCTGATGGAAATCCTCCGGCAGGACGGAGCCATCGGCGCGCAGGATGACGCAGGCGCCCCATTTCCAGCCGCCGCCGATCGAGCCGTCAGGCGATGGCCATTTCTTCATAAACCCGTCGCCGGTCAGCGAGCGGATCATGTATTTCGAGCCGCTGCCGGCGGTCTGGAACGCCTTCAGCACCACCGGACTGATGTCGAGCGAGCCGGCCGCCACCTGGTCCCAGTTGACCGTCACTTCCATGTCGACGCGCCGCAGCGGCGGCTGGCCGATCGCGATCGACAGCGAATCCTTCAGAAAGCCGGTGTCGAAGTCGATCGTCCCATCCTCGCCATCCAGCATGTCGGAAACGGTGACGGAATGGTCGACTGGGTCGACATGGTAGCGCACCGTCATCGCCTCGATCACCGCGTCGGGATCGTCGCGGCTGTCGGGCTTCAGGAACATCGGATCGTAGGCGATCGGGTCGGCCTTCAGCGTCTCGGCCAGCGCTGCCTTGGTTGCGTCGTAGCCAGGCGGGCGGGCATCGAACTGCAGGGTGACCTGGTTGCCGAGCAGATCGGTCGGAATGCCGACCAGGCGGCCGCGGAACAAAAGCCGGGTGCCAGCCGTCGGATTGGCGTCGTCGCGCCAAGAAAACAGCAGCCATTGCTTACGCCCGGAGGCAAGCAGGCCGACGCGCGGATTCTTCACCGTCAGGTCGAGCGTGGCAAACTCGCCCTCCTGCTGCGCCAGCTTGTAGGAGACGACCAGCAGATCCTCGACCTCGTGCTCTGGACCGAACACGACATCGGCGCTGTCGACGAAGGCGAAATAGAACATGAGCTATTTCTCAATCAGATCGAGAGACCAGTTGCAGGCGGCACCCCATTCGTCGAAGCCGAGGCGGTAATCCGCCACAAGCATGGTCAGTCGTGGCCGATAGAAGGTGAATGCCCCTTCCGTGCGCGTCGCCGGATCATCTGTGGTTTCCGCCACGTCACGAGATGGAGAACCACCGGCCGTCATGAAGACGAACTCGGTTGCACAGTCGACAGTCAGTTCCATCCCCCGGATGACACCATCCAGCGCCGGCATTCCCTGGTCGGTGCATGTGATGCTCAGCTTGTATTTTTCGGGCTCGCCGACCGACAGGTCGATGAGCACATTGTTGACCGTGCGCGCGAGCTGAGCGTCACCGTCGAGCGAGAAATCCTCGGTGATGCCGCGCGCCGAATAAGGCGGGACGCCGATCGGCTCAATTCGGAGAAGGGTAAGTTCGCTCATGTGCCGCGCCTCGGAGCTCGGCCGGCGCTGACGCGCGCGCCGCGCAAGGAAACGGTCTGCAGCGTCTGCAGGGCATGTTCGCTTAGCCCGACTGCATCGACGACAACTTCCCGGCCGCCATCGAAGTGGAGATGAATGGGTGTCGTGGTCGGTGCCTGCGCCGCTGCCGCAACTACGCTGGTAGCAAGACCGCCTGCAGCCATGCGCGGGATCACCATCGATTGGCTGAAGCGCTGAGCAAGCCCGCCCATGTTGAAACCGCGCAGGCTCTTGAGCGACGGAATGAAGCCATTGTTGAGCGCATTGAGGAAGCCGACGCCTAGACGCCTGACCGCAGCAGCCTGCATGACGAACTCGCCGTTGGATAGCCAGGCAAGGATGCTGTCCGACTTCGGCCCTCCGGGACCGACGACATGACCGCCTTCGGCGAAGCCGCCATGCGAGCCGCCGCTGTCGCTAGCCGATCCGGCCTGCGCGCGCAGCTGCTGCGCCTGCGCGACGGCCGCCTGTAGCGCCGAGATGATCGAGGCGATTTCGCCCCTGATCTGCGCGGCAAGGCTACTGATGACCGACGACAGGTTGCCAAAGCCACCTTGGACGAGCGCACCAAGGCCAGAGAAAATGCCCGAGAAAACACCAGGCAATGCCTGGAACGGTTGTGCGAGGTTTGTTGCCGCCTGTTCTGCGCCGCTGGTATCGATCCCGGAAAGAGCGCTGTTGAGGCCGCCTACTGCTTCTGTCGCGGCATCCGGCATCCTCTGCACGTCTGTGACGACGCCGTCGACAGCATCGGATACAGCCGAATTCAGACCGCCTCCAACATCATCAGACGGATTGAGCGCCGCCTTAAGGCCGGTCGCCGCTTCATCGGCCGCAGGCGCGATCTTCTTGACATCGTTGACGACGCTGTCCACGGCTGCCGATGTCGCCTGTGGCTGAATAGCATCGGGCACCGATTTGACCGAATTGGCGACTTCCTGCGCCACCGTACGGACGTGGTCGCCAGCCGCCTGCGCGCTCGTGGCTACACCGTCAAGAGCGGCTTTCGACTGGTCCGCCCTCCTCGCAACGCCATCAATGACGTCAAAAGTTTCCTTGGAGATGCCGCCTCCGGCGCCGCCCCCGCGGAAGACCTGTATCGTGTGATCGAGGCTTTGGACCTTGCCTGCGGTCTGGTCGACGGCATTGCCAAGCTTGTTGACGCCATCGGCGCCCTGTGTGGCGGTCTGCCGAATGTCCTCGATGTTGCCGACGACTTTGCCGTCGAGTGTCTTCTGTATGTCGTCCAACTCGCGCGTCCGCTGGGCGAGCGTGATGTTCGCCCTCATGAGCGCTTCGGTCTGCGTATCGATGTCGGCTCCTAATGGCGCCGCGAACTCGCCGCCAGCTTTCATGGCGTCGACAATCTGCTGCTGCTGCGCGACCTGCGCTTTGGCGTCCTCCAACGCTGCCTTGGCGGAATTCAGATGCGCTTGCGCTAGGCGCTTCAGATTCTCCTCGGCGCCGGGAACACCGGCTTTCACGGCGTCAATTGCCGCTTTCAGTTGATCAAGCGCATTCTTGTGGGCATTGGTCGAGTTGATCCATGCGTCGCGCTTGGCCCGCTCATGGTCGAAGACTGCGACGAGAGCTTCTGCCGAAAGAACGATCCCGGCAATGACGCGGCCGAGCGGCGTCGCCAATGCGGCGCGGCTGAGCAGTGAAATCGCATTGATGGCAACGAATGCCGCGTCTTTTAGAAGCGTGAGCCCGCCGACCATCCGCAGAATAGCAACGGATAACACGACCTCGCCCGTGGTCAAGTTAGTGCCAAAAATGCCGTTGATGGCCTTGATGGTCTGATCGGCAGCTGCGCGAAGTTTCGACATCGCCGGAATGACGACATTGCTCGCGACATGGGCAAAGTCTTCCCCGAAGCCCTTGATGCCATCGCGCCACGCGATGATCCAACGATTGGAAGTCACCTCCGAATCCCGCCCGGAAAGAGCGGCGAAAAATTCCCGCACCAACACAGTTGCCTGCGCCAGTCCGGCCCTCGCAAAGTCGAGGATTGCTTCCTTGTTGCGCAGGACGACGTCGCGGAAGGCATTGAAGCCGGCCGTGAAGGACGGCACAAAGATCAGGCCGAGCTGGCGTAATACACCGCCTGCCGCCTGCTTCAATTCGTTGAGGGCATCGTTGAACTTCGCAGCCTGCTTGATCTGCTCATCGGTAAATACGATGCCGAGCTCGGCGGCTTTCTTCTTGAACTCCTCGATACCTGCCGCACCCTGGTCGAGCAAAGGAATCAGCTTCGCACCGGCCTCGCCGAAGAGCTTAAGAGCGATCTGCGACTTTCGCGCACCGTCCGGCATTTTCTGGAAGGCGTTCGCGACTTCGATCAGAAGTTGCTCATTGGTCTTCAACGTGCCGTTCGAATTCTTGACCTTAATCCCGAGCTCGTCGAACCCGGTCTTGGCCTGTGTCGTGCCTGCTTTGACTTTTGAGGCGGCGGCACCGAAACGGGTTACCTCAACGCCGATATCCTTGAAGGCCTGGACCGTGTAACCGGCGCCCTGAGTGATGTCGGCATTGGCTTCCTTGACCGACTGACCGAATTCCTTCACCGACTTGCCGGCGCCGCCGAGCTTGCCAGATGCCTTCACCGTCTCGTCAGCAGTCTTTATGACCTGCTTGTTGAACGTGTCGAAGGCGGTGCTCACCTGGTTCTGGGTGACGCCGACGCCTTCCGCTGCGAACGCCCATTCCTGGTAGGCTTTCGCCGAAAGTCCTGCCGCCTGCGCGGCCTTGCCGGCCTCGTCGGCCGCTTCCGCGCCGGACTTGGCCAGCAACAGCAGCGTCGCGCCGACACCGTCTGCCGCGACCTTCAGTAGCCCGAGCGCCACGACGGAGCGCTTGGCGAAATTACCTATGTCGCCGATCAAGATCGAAAGGTCGTTACCCAGACCGCCGAACTCGACCTTCTTGGCCGCGTCCTGGATCTGCTCCATGGCCTTTTCGCCGGTCTCTCCGAGCTTCTTCAGCTCTTCGGTCATGGCTTCGCCGCCGAGCAATTTGATCAGGACGGCAATTGCGTTGCGTTCGGCCAAGTTGCACCTTACTTTGCTAGACCATAGACGGGGAGAAGAGCCATGAACCTGCGAAATTTATTTGCGGGTGCGACAATATTGATATTGATCGGGTCGGCGGCGCCTTGTGCGTCTGCCGACACAACAAACCCAGCCTTACTGAAGGTTCAACTGGCAAATATCCGTGCATCTATCGTCGAAAAGGACGAAAAGACTAAACGCATTGCTCATGTAGACGCGGAGCTTGCACTGCTTGCCGTCGGCGAGGTCGAGCTAGAGTTGAAAAAGTTGGCTATAGACGATTCCGCGGATCAGAACGCAGCCGTGGACGCCGCTATCATCAACATGCGAACAGCAGTGAAACAATTCCTTGGGGCGTTGCCTTAACTGTCCCCATTGAACACGCCGGCGAAAATTTCCGGCATCTGATCCGCGACCTTGGCGGCGACCTCACGGATGCCGAACCGGTCACGCAACGTGACGCTGTCGATGCCGACGAACATCGGCACGGTGCGCAACTGGATGCCGCCGCGCTTGCCCTTCTGGCCGGTCCTGATCTTCGCGGCCAGCAAAGGCGGCTTGCCTTCCTGGCGGATCGTGAACAGCTTGCCGACATGCTTGGCATAGAGCGCCGGCGTGATGCGCTGCCTGCCGATCCGCTCCGGCGCATCCTTCAGCGGCAACCACAGCATCGGATGGCCGAAGATCGATCCGCCTTCCTCGAAAATCTCGGAATAGGCGATCTTGTGATAGAGCAGCACCGTCGGCTGCGGCGACACACCCTTTTGCGGATAGACGATCGTCGTCAGCGTGTTCTGCCATTTGCGGCTGAAACCGGCCGCGGCGATGTTGGCGCGACCTTGCTGCTTGGCCATGTCGGCGGCGATGTTCGCCGCCTTCATCGCCCCGATCGACAGATCGTGGGTTGCGCCAGCCATCGCCTTGTCGAATTGCCCGGCCGCCGCCTCGACGAAGACCTTGAGGCTGCTGGTCATTCGCGCAAATCCTCGATCTGCTTCGACACGTCCCTCAAATCACCACGCGCGGCGTTCATGCCGATGACGAGCTGATCTGCCATTTCATGTCGGCGGTCCAGTTCGCCATAATGCAGCCATCCCGCCATCTGGCGTGGCGTGTAGTGCATGATCGCATCGGATGAGTGGCCAAGGCGCTTCAAGCGCGCCGCGGCCATTGCTAGGCTGTCTCCGGCCCTGACGTTGCGGCGCTGTCTCTGCCGGTCAGCCTGGCCAGCGCCTCGAGGAAAGGGCCGGCTGGGCTCGGCACTGTCAGGAGCAGGATGCGTGAGATCAGTAGAGCGCGCTCGCCGGGCGAGAGGTTCGCCGCGTTTGCCTCGTTGAGACGCGGGACAGCCGCCGCGATCAGCGCCGCCTGCACGGTCTTGGACAGCGCGCCGATCGCTGCTGGGTTGAGCTTGGTCTTCGACTTCATGTCGAAGAGCGTCCCCATTTCCGGGAACCGGAAGACGATCTGCGCGATGTCTGCATACTCGACGCCATGCACTTCCACCTCATGGCCGCGCACCATCTCGGTGAAGGTGAGCGGCGCGATATCGATGAAGTCGGTCATGCATCAAGCCTGCTGACGGACAGTGAAGCGACCGTAGCGGCCATCCTTCTTGTTGACGTCGGCGACCAGCGGGATCTGGGCAAAGTCGTCGTTATCGGCCATCAGGTTGAAATCGCCCGACGGGCTGATCGTGACGTTGCCTTCGAAGTCGATCATCGGACCGATCGTGTTGACGGCGGTCAGCTTGATGTCGACGGTGAGGTTCGGCTGGGTCAGCGGATCGATGATCTCATCGCCGGCGGTGTTGGTGTCGACATCGGCCAGCATGAACATGGCGATATTGCGCGCCGTGTTCTCGTCGAGCGTCGCCTTGATCGAGGCGGCGACCTGGGTGACGGCGGTGAAGTCCTTGCCGCGCAGACCGCCGGATGCCGAGAAGTGCTCCTTCTTGGTGACGGTCGGCGTGTAGACGAAATCGACGAGATTGCCGGCGCTGACATAGGCGATGTCATCGGCCTTCTTGATTTCGACCGTCGCGGCCGGGATGCGGTAGTTGCCGGTATCGGGAGATGCAGGCATAGGTCTGTCCTTTCGGGAAAGTGCCCGTTCCAATCACGCAGGGGTTGGGCGGTTGAAAATCAGAGAGCGGCGGGGTCGAGGTAATACGGAATGGCGAAGGCCACGCCCATTTCGCCAAGCATCGAGCGGCCCCAGGCAAGAGAGGTCTGGGTCGAGTGCAGCCAGGGGCCGATCCGGTTGGTGGTCAGTGCAGCAAGGTCGGAATCGGTGGCCACGGCCTTGATGAGTTTCGCCCGAAGGCCGTTGAGCACCGTGCCGACATTCTTGGCCTCTTCCGGAAGGACGATCAGCATCTGCGGTGTCATGAGCATGCGACGCGGGCCGCGTGCGCCGCGGCTCTTCGGATCGTTCTCGTCACCCTGCTCGTCACCGTCGAGCACCAGGATCGCCGGCAGATTGGCTTCCGGCGGCCTCATGTTGTTGCGATAGACCGTCTTGATTCCATCGGCGGTCTTGAACGTCTCGGCAATCGCCACCAGGCGCTGCAGGATCGCTTCGCGGGCATCCATCAGCGTGCCTCGGTCAGGATTAGCAGGATCTCGCCGCCCGCCTCGCCGCTCGGCGCCGGACGGAAGGCGTGGTTTTCAACCGTCCAGGTCTTGCCGTTCATGGTCAGCTGCGCGCCGGCAAGCGCTGCCCTGTCGATGCTGTCGAGATCGGCGGCGCGCACGGCGGCGGCCGGCGAGATCGTCTCGACCTCGGCGCTGAAGCGACCGCCACCGCCGCCGGTCACGATGCCAGCCGTCTTGTCGATCGTCCTCAGTTCGATCGGCATATCACCGCAGGCCACGACAAGCACGGCGTCGACCGCGATCGGCGAGGCATAGAGCGCGTCGTAGTGGATGTCCCAGATGCTCATGAGCCGCGCCTCGTCTTGGGCGTGAAGGCGAATTCCCAATGGCCGATGCGATCCGCGCCGGCATCGGCATCGACATGGGCGAAATATTGTGTGCCGGCGGTGAGATCGAGCGTGTCCTTCAGGATGCCGCGGTAGTTGCCTTCAGGCTCGGTGCCGTCGGTCGACGTCAGCGTCAGCGGCCAGGTCTGGCCGGAGACGTTCGTGCCCGCCCCGTCCTTCACCGTCACCGTCACCGTGGCGTCGCCGATGAATTCGCCCTCCACTGCGCTTTTCAGCCCGAGCACCTCGATCAGGTTGGTGTTGGCGACATAGACGATGCAGTTCATTGCGCGTCAGTCCTGACTTTGGCCGAGAGAAGCGGCGATGCGTCGATGTCGGCGGAGATGGCCGTTTCCATTTCCACAGCGCCTGCCAGGGCCGGCCGGATGCGGATTTCACCGAGGACGAGAGTGGCCACGGGCGGCAACACTGCCTCGGCCCAGCTATGGCCCCAGGATGATCCCCACGAGCCGCCCCAGACGTCGCTCATGCCGGGCGCCACTCGTTGCCAGTCGTGCCGGCCCCCTGGACCGTCACGCCGTTGACCTTCTTGATGTCGGCCGACACAACGTCACCAGCATGGGCAAGCGGGTTGCCCTGGTCGTCCAGCACCCAGAGCTTGCCGCCGGTCATCACCAGGCTGTCGGTCACGTCCCGGATCGCCGCGATTCCGGCATTGTCGGGGTCGACCGTGGCGAAGCCGGTCGCCGTCGCCCAATGGGCGTCGCCATAGCTGGCGAGGCTGGTGAAGCTGGCCGAAATCCCTGACGACAGCGATGCGATCGCCGCCAGCGTGGCGTCATCGGCACCGGCAAGCGCGGTGGCGAGTTCGGCGTTGGTCGGCAGGTCGGAGACATCCGCCGTCGCCCACGCGCTGTCGCCATGGCTCTGGACGGCAGTCAGCGCCGCCGATGTCGCCAGCGAAGCGATTTGCGTGTCGAGGTTGGCGGATGCCAGCCCGAGCGCCGAACGTGTCCCGGCGGCGTCGAGCGGCGCTGTATAGCTGAACGTCGCCATGCGGCTCGAAATGTCGGCATCGAGATGGTCGAGCAGACCAGCGCGGGTATTCGTGAGGCGACCGAGCAGCGTCGCGGTTCCGGCCGTGTCGGAACCATCATAGGTCGACCGGCTGGACACGTCGGCATCCAGATGCGCCATACGCGTGTCGCCAAGCGCGGTCAGGCCGGCGCCGTTGGCGCCGATGCGGGCATAGGCATCGCCGGTCATGGCAGGGGCCGCCGAGCCTTTCCAATCGACCACGTTGACATCGACATGGTTCGCGACGGTGAAGGTGATTTGATCGGTCTTGGCCTTGATCGCGGCAACTTCCGTGTCGATGTAACCGGCAAGCGCGCCGAGCTGCGTGTCGAGATTGGCCGAGGCCAGACCGACGGCAGCGCGCACGCCGGCGGCATCAAGCGTCGAAAGCCCGCTCTGGATCTCGGTCACCGCCGAGGCCGCGAGCTCCGCCGAACCGATGGCATCGGTGGCAATTGCCGCATTGTCGATGGCGCCAGCCGCAAAGCTGCCTGAAGTGATGCCGCCTGTCGCGACGCTGCCGACCGATCCAGTGACATTGCCGCCGACATTGCCGGTCACCGAGCCGACCGATCCCGTCACGCTGGCGATGGTGACATCGCTGGCGACCTTGGCGTCGGTGATGGCGTCGGCGGCAATGGCTGCGGCATTGATCGCGCCGGTGGCAAAGGTCGCGGCATCGATCGCACCATCGGCGATCTTCGCCGCCGTGATCGCATCTGCGGCGATCGCCGTTGCGGTCAGCACGCCCGCCGCCATGGCGCCGACGCTTGCATCAATCCGGCCTGAAACCAGCGCGGCAGGCAGCACAGCCTTGACGGCGGCGATATCGGCCGCGATCGAGGCACCGGCTGGCGCCCCAACCCTCGAGAAGACAGGAGCAATGGCCAGCGTGAAGGTCGCCAGCACCTTCAGCACGGTCTGGCTGTTGACGGTCTCGGTGTCGGGATTGAGCACCACGGAGTAGCTGGCGCCGGCAACCCAGAAGGAGGCATCGCCCGTGTCGTTCGAGGTGTCGATCACCAGGCAGTGCAGGCCGGTGATGGAATCGAAGGGCGACGTCATCGTCAGCCCGTTGGTCGTGGTCTTCTGCGCCGCGTTGCCGTTCTTGTAGATCTTGACGTCGTCGGCCTCGAAACCGCTCGACGGCGCGACCGGCGCGCCGTTGCCGTCATGCGTGGTGAACAGCACCGTGACGGACGCAAAGTCCTCAGGGAAATCGCCGATATAGTTCATCCGACCAATCCCTGACTGTCGACCAATTGCACCGGCCCGCCGCTACCCGACACGTTGCCGTAGCTGATCACGATGATCTCGCCGCGCGCGCCTGCCCCGCCATTGCCGGCATTGACACCGTTGACCGTCGTGCCACCTCCGCCGCCGCCGCCGCCGGGTGCGCCGCCGTCACCGCCGTTTTCCGGTGTCGTGGCGCTGGAATTGCCGCCTCCGCCGCCCGATCCGGGATAGCCCCAGCCGCGAAGGCCGGCGGTCGCATGAGCCGATCCGGCCTGGTCGCGCGCCGCGCCACCAGCCGATCCTGTGCCATAGGTCGGTGTCGAGGTCTTGCCACATCCAGCGCCGCCGCCGCCGCCGCCGCGCGTCGCCGGCTGGCCGGCTGTAGGTGTCGATGCGGAATTAACTCCGGCCGCGCCCCCCGCACCCCCGAAGAACCCTGTATTCGCTGCCGCACCAGCTGCGCCACCATTGGCGCCAGCCGTGCCGTTCGTGGTGCCGCTGCCATTGCCGCCAGCCCCGTCAAGGCCGGCTCCAGCGCCGCCGCCCGTGGCCGCGCCGTTGGTCCCGCCAACACCGGCACCGCCGCCATAGGCGGTAACCGTTACGCCGTTGATAGTGAATGTCGTGTTGTTGCCGACACTGCCTTGCCCGCCGTTGGCATTGTCAGCGGTTCCGCCTGCGCCGCCAGTTTGAGATCCAGCCACTGTATACGTTTCAGTTGATGCCAATTGGTCAGCGGAATAGATGCGATCGATGACAGCGCCGCCGCCTCCACCTGCACCACCGGATGCGGCAGTCCCAGATGGCTTGCGAGCACCCCCACCCCCAGGACCGCCGCCGCCGATGAGAATGACGCGGATCACCTCAGCCCAGGTTTCCTTTGTCCAGGTCTGCGCTGTGCCAGACGTGAAGCGCTCGAATTTAATCGGTGCGGCCGTCATAGCACGCTCACCAGATCAGTGACGACCACGACAATACCGCCTCCGCCGGCACCGCCTACGCCAGCCGTTCCACCTGTGACTGAGGCACCGCCACCACCACCTCCGCCGCCTGGAAAACCTCCGGTGCCGCCTGCGCCAGCTGTCGTCGCGCTTGCGCCGCCGCCGCCGCCTCCAGAACCTGGCCAGCCCAACGTATCGATTTCACCGGACGATCCGGCCGTTCCTGTTGATGCGGCGGCACCTGGGCCACCAGGAATCACACCGCCGCCCGAAGTGCCGCCGGCGCCGCCCCCGCTGTAGGTTGGCGTACCGTTCTTACCGCCGCCGCCGCCGCCGCCACCTCCTCCTAGTACTGCTGAACCTCCAGCCAATCCTGCCGAAGCATTACTTGGATCGCCACCACCACCGCCACCACCTACCGAAGTGTTGGCTGTGCCTGCCCCACCGGAACCTCCAGCCACACCACCATTGGCGCCCGCGCTGCCTGCAGTGCTCGTCGTTGCATCACCGCCCACGCCAGCCATGCCAGCGCCACCGCCTCCGGCAGAGGCTGTAGAAGCCGAACCACCAGCGCCCCGACCGCCACCATAGGCGGTCTGGACTGCCACGACATTGCCGCCAAAAGTGGAACTGCCGCCCGCCGTGCCATTGCCGCCGCCTGTGCCGGTGCCGGCCGATCCGCCAGATGCACCAGAGCCTACGGCATATGGCTCCGTGGAGCCGAGTTCCGAGGCGTCGAATATCATTTCATGTCGGCCGCCACCACCGCCACCACCTCCTCCAGACGCTGGTGTGCCCGAAGCCTGCGTATCGCCACCGCCACCCGAACCGCCTGCGCCCACCAGGATGACGCGAACCGTGGTCGCGCCGGCCGGCTTGGTCCAATTGCCGGAACCGGATGTGAAGGACTGGACGTCGACCGGCATCTCAGACGCCCCACACCAGCGCCTGGTCGGCGGCGCGCACGAAGATCATGTTGGAGCCGCACCAAGAGTGCAGAACAAAGCCCTTTACCGCCATCAGGGCGGAGAGCTCGGCGGCATTGCTGCCGGAGCCGTTGTCGGCCTCGACGATGACGACCTTGGGCGGGCTCTGGCCGAAATCGGCGGACCGCAGCACATCGACGTCGAGACCTTCGATGTCGAGCGACAGGAGATCGGGCCAGATGCCGTCAAGTTCGCGCGCGACGATCTCGTTCAGCGTGCAGACGCTCACCTGTTCGGTGCGGGTGATGCCAAGCTCCATTGCCGTCGCCTTGTCGAAGGTGAAGCGGCCAGGATCTGCGTCGACATGATAGAAGGGCAGCGTGCCCCAGGTCGGTGCGACACCAACACAGAGAAACCGATCCTCCGGCCGCGCGTCCGCGAAGGCGTCGAACAACGCCTCATTCGGCTCCACGACGATCCCGCGCGAACCGCGCTCATAGAGCAGCGCCGTGTTGGACAGGTCGAACGGGTGATAGGCGCCGACGTCGAGATAGGATGGCTTCTCAATGCCCAGCCGCTTGAAGATGTTGAGCACGGCAAGATCGTCGCCATGCTGGGCATAGGTCCGGCCGCCGAACCACTGGTCGCGATGGCCGGTCATCAGCAGGAAACCCACACGCCGTCGGTCAGATAACCGTGCCAATGACCGACATGATGCACAGATGGTGTCAGCGTCGGCTTCTCTAGCGAGCCATTCCATTGCCACGACGGGCTGCAGGTAGGCTTCATGCCTTTGCCGACAAAGAGCATGCCGATGCGACCGCAGCCGCAAGGGCAGCAATAGTAGAAATCGTAGTCGCCATCCTCGTCCGGCCCCTCGACGCGGAATGACCCGGCGACAAGGCCGACGGATGGCCGCTCGCCCTTGCGGAAATCGTCCCACTCTGGAATGTGTTTCGCCTCGACGGGGCTGGTCTTGACCTCGCTCATGCGGCCCGTCCCTCCGCGATTGCGGTCTCGATCGTGTTGAAGGCTTCGCCGATGACCTTGTGATGGCCCTCGACGTCGACGAGGTCGGCATGCGCCGACTGGTGCGGCTGGCAGGCGACGACGTCGTCGAAGCCGGCGAAATAGAGGCAGGCTTCCAGCAGCGACTGCGTCCAGATCGCCTTGTGGCCATGGGCATGGATGATGGCGTGCATAGCGCCGCGGCGGTCGGCGCTCGGCGCCCATTTGCGCGCGAAATCGAAATAGGCCTGGTCGCCGCGCTTCCAGATATTTTCGAGGCTGGGGACCGCGATGCGGATCACGCCGCCCGGCTTCAGCACGCGCCGGCATTCGGCGAGGAAGCGCAGGCCCGCGTGATAGTCGACATGCTCGACCACATGCTCGGCATAGATGAAATCGGCCGAGCCGTCGGCGAATGGCAGCGGCTTCTCGATATCGATCTCGGCGTCGAAATTCTGCCAGCCTTCAAGCCTGTTGGTGCCGCAGCCGAAGTTCAGTTTTACGCGCGGCGCCTGTTCCCGCTCGATCGTCGCTTCGACCGGCGCCGGCATGGCGGCCTCGACGAAGGCGTCGAGCGCCTCCGGCGCGCAATGCGTGATCCAGTCGAAACCGGCGGCATTCGCCCCTGTGATCTGGCCGCGATCGCCGCGCTCGGCGTTCAACGGCAGCATGACGAGATCCTCGCCGAGCAGATCGAAGATCGCCTGTTCCGGGAACGGCCGGGGCCGGCGTTCGCGCCAGGCATAGCGCTCGATGAATTTGGACTGCCAGAGATAGTCGACGGAGAAGAACATCAGGCCGGTCTCGGCCCAGCCGGTCTCCTGCCTTTTGGTGCCGGCGACCGGCACCGATGCGGCCTTGATGCCATCCGCGAGCATGCGGCGGATGATCGGCAACACCGGCTTCAAGAACAGGCTGTCGCCCTCGACATGGACGACGTAGTCATATTGGCCGTCGACCGCGATCTCCAGGCCCTTGCAGAAGGCCCTGCCCCAGCCGTCCGCCCCGCCGCGCGCGAGATGGCCGATGTTGTCGGGAAAGGCATATTCCTGCACGCCATCCTCGACCAGCGGCAGCGGCAGGGGTGAAGCGCTGTCGACGAGCAGAAGGTCGACGTTCCAGCCGTTCACGGAGCGGTGCAGCGTCTGCCATTGCGCGGCCAGGCGCTGCTTGTCAGGCGTGTCGGTGAAGACGGTGCCGAACACCAGGACGCGCGGCGTCGCCGCATGGGCGGCCGCGAAGGCCTCGACCTTCGGCAGCGCCGCCTCCAGATCGATGGTCTTGTCGCAATTGTGGTGCCGCTCGAAGCACTCGCACGGCTTCACCGGCTCGATCGGCAGCGTGGGCGCCAGATGCGCGCCGACGATGTTGGTGTAGCGGAAGCTTTCGTTGCCGCCATAGACGACGATGTTGGGCGTGCCGACCGCCTGCGCCAGGATCGGCGTGAAGCCGGCATTGCCGAAGACAAGCGACGCTTCGGCGAACAGCCCGGCGAGCGTCTCGAAATCGGCCTCGCCGCGATGCAGCTTGAGATCCGTCGGCTGTTCCTCGCCGACGATCTGCTCGCCCTTCTGCGTCAGGTCGCAGATCGAGACGGTGAAGAACCGGTCCTTGATCGACTGATACAGCGCAGCATAGGCGGCCGGGTCGGGCGAGCGCGACGGGCACGGCCAGGTGCCATTGATGATGATCGGGCGATAGATCATCAGCGGGCGCCCGCCAGTATCCCCGACGAGCGCCCTCGCCGCCGCGCGCCACTCCGGTTTCACCGGCAGCGAAAAGTCGGGCCGCTCCGGCACTGGAAGGCCGGCCGAGCCGAACATGGCGGCGAGCAGCGTGCCGTGCTTCCTGGTCTGCGCATGGTCATAGCCGATGCGCAGACTGTGGTTGATCCGTGCCCGAGCAGCCCGGTTATCGTTTCCCTGATCGCGGATGCGCGGCGGCAGGCGGCCGTCGACCAGCGTCACCTTCAGCCCCTCGGCCTTCAGGTCGTGATACATGGCCGTGTAGAAGGTCTGCAACTCGACATCGTGCGTCTTCATCAGCTCGCGCACGACCGCGCGCTGGTGCAGGCAGTCGCCCATGCCGTACATGCCGAGCGCGACGAGCGAGGGCTTTGGCGATTGGCTGATCTCCCCCCTTGTGGGGGAGATGCCCGGTAGGGCAGAGGGGGGCGCGACAGGGCGCAGCGCCGGCGGGACAGCGCCCCCCTCTGGCTTGCCAGCCATCTCCCCCACAAGGGGGGAGATCAGCTTTGCCTGCTGCGCCTGCGCCATCGCGATTGCCTCTAGAAAATCAATCTTCGGCCAGCAGGAGAGATCGCTGACCGGTGAGCAGTTGAACACTTTGACGCCAAGCGCCGCGATCGAGGGCGCCAGCGACGCGAGCTCGGCATTGTGGCGGTCGAACCAGCCCTTCTTGAGCGGGTTAGGATAGCGCCCGTTGTGATGGTGCCGCCTGCCGCCCTCGCCGGTCTTGCCGTCGACACCGAGCAGGAAGACCGGCCCGCCGCCCCTGTGGACGGCGACATGCAGGCCGCCGGAGACCGAGGTCGCCGACAGCGCCGCGCGCCTCGGATCGGGAGAGATGCCTTTGTCAGGCTTGTCCTTGATCAGCCGAGTGACCGTCTTCGGCCCGATGCCGGAGGTGGTGATGATCTCGCCGGCGAAGGGCGGCTCCTTCGAGCCGACCAGCGTCCACCAGTCGGCGTCGGCATAAAACAACACGTCCGCCTGCGGATAGGCGAGATGCGCCGAGTTGATGGCGATGACGCGCTGGCCTTTCAGCAGCGAGAGATCCTGGCCGAGCACGGACGGCCCGCCCGCGAGAATGAAGACCGGCTGGCCTTCCCAATCGCGGACGAGCTGCCCCATGCGTCCCCTGCGCGGATCAGAGCGTGAAGGCGCCCGAGAGGCGGGCCTTGCCGACAGCCGCGTCGCTTGCCGTCGCCTCGATGGCGACGCCGACGAGCTTGTTCGACGAGGCGGTCGACGTCAGCTTGCCGCCGGCGGCATCCCAGTACAGGCGCTGACCGAAGGTCCAGGCCTGCGACGTCGTCTTCGGCAGTTCAAAGACGCCGGTCACGGCGAGCTCGCCGCTGTCGCCGACCGCGATGTCGCCCTGCGCGACGCCGAACAGCGAGCCGGCAACAACGCCGTCACCGGAAGCGACATCGGCAGCGCCGGTGACGTCGGAATTGGTCCAGGGAATGATGTTCCCCGGCTGGATGTAGTTTTTCATGATGGCCTCCTGATTGGGGCGGTGAAATGGAAACGGGCGACCAAAAGGCCGCCCGTCATGGGTCAGGCTGATCTATCGGCGGGCCGATCAGGCGCCGGTGGAGCGATAGAGGCCGCGGAAATCGAGCGGCTTGACGCCGGCGTCGATGCGGACCTTGAACTCGACGCCGTCGACGTTCCAGCCGTCCTTCTGCTCCAGCGTCGGCTGGCTGACGCCGTTGAGGTAGGACACCTCGACCGTGTCGGTGGTGCCGGGATTGGCGGCCAGATACCACTTGAGCGCCGAATCGGTGGACAGGCGCGCATCCGACACGACCTCCGCGATACCCTTGACGATGTTCGGGTCGGTCGTGGTGCCGGGCGCGTATTGCGACGCCATCAGGGCGGCGGCGGTGCCCTGCAGTTCGACCGGCACCAGCATATAGGCCGGGCGGATGTTGAGACCGCCTTCGGCCAGGTCGTCGGGGTCTTTCTGCAGCGCCATCTTGGTGCGTCCGGCATCGACATTGGCCATGTTGATGACGCCGGTGCCGATGTTCTTGTGGTTGGTGTGGAACAGTGCCACGCCGTCGCTCATGGCGGCATTGGCGGTCAGCACCGCATAAACCAGGTTGCCGATGGTGCGGATGGCGGCGCGGCCCATGCGCGACGGAATGCGGGTGAAGACGCTCATATCGTCGTTGATGATCGCCTGGCGGGTGATGGCGAACATCTTGCCGTAGGTGGCGAGCTGGATGCTCTCGCCGCGGTCGCCGATGGTGCCATAGGTGTATTCGCCGCCTTCAGGCACCTCGGCCAGCGTCGGGAACAGGTTGAGATCGACGCGTTTGGCCGGCTTGAAGTCCGACAGCGAGCCCTTCGCCGTCCATTTGGCGAACGTTTCGTCGGCCTCGAGATAGCCCTTCAGCATCGACTTGTTGGCGACATTGGCGAGCACCTCGACAAAATCGCTGGTGGTGTGCATGCCGCCGGCCATGACGAACTGGCGCATGCCGAGCGCGGCGCCGACCATGATCATCGGATCGCCGGTGACCAGCTTGACGCCGGCCTTTTCCAGGCTGGCGCGCGCAAGCTCGCGCAGGCTCATTGACGAGAATTCGTTGACCTCGCCGCCGGCAATCCCGGCCTTGGAGAGCAGCGACTTCTCAACGCCCTGACGGAAGCGGTCGCGCTCGTCGGCGGTAACGGTGGCGACGGGCGGCGTGTTGCGGCCCTTGTCGGGATCACGGTCGGCGACCGCGTCGATGATCAGGGCGGTCGCCTTTTCGAGGCTACCGCCGGCGTCCTTGATCAGCTTCTCGGTGTCTTCGAAGCTCATCTTGGCGCGGCCGGCCATCTGGTAAATCTTCACCGTCACCGCGTCGCCGGTCATCACCGGTTCGACGACAGGATCGGCAGTAGGATTGGCGGGCTGGTTTTTGTCCGCCGCAGGCGCAGGAGTGTTCATAGGAGGTTCCTTTCGTGGATTTTGCGGCGCGGCCATGACCGCCACCATCGGAAGGCTTGCGGCCTTGCGATCTGCTGACAGCGCGGCGAGGTGCGCCGGCGCATTCTTGTAGGTTCGGTAATCGAAGGTGGCATCGGCAACGACCAGCTCACCTTCCTCGGGTGATGCCGTGGCGAAGCCCTTGGCGACGGCATCGGTCGGCGACAGCCAGGTCTCGGCCTTCATCATGGCCCGCACGGCTGCATCGCTCTGCCCGGTGCGGTCGGAATAGACCTCGGCATAGACGCCCGTCATGACGTCGAGCGCGGCGGCATTCTTGCGGTGCGCGTCGGCTGGGCCGAGCGTGATGCCGGCCGGCTCGTGGATCATCATCAGACTGCCGAGCGGCATGGTGATGGTGTCACCGGCCATGGCGATCAGCGATGCAGCCGAGGCCGCGATGCCGTCGACGATGATGGCGACGGCGCCGTCGTGACGCTTCAGCGCGTTGTAGATGGCGGCACCCTCGGTGGCGACGCCGCCCGCCGAATTGAGGCGGACGGTGATGTCGCCGCTCATCTCGGCGAGCGCGTTGACGACATCGCCGGCGGTGAAGCCGGTGCCTTCCCAGAAATCATGGAAGCCGATCGGCCCATAGAGGACCAGCTCGCCGTTGATGATCAGGCTATTGTCCATTGCCAGCTCCTG
Source organism: Mesorhizobium sp. GbtcB19 (assembly GCF_019091085.1). GTDB lineage: Bacteria > Pseudomonadota > Alphaproteobacteria > Rhizobiales > Rhizobiaceae > Mesorhizobium. The sequence continues at coordinate 97,349 of NZ_JAGXJY010000015.1, forward strand.
TCGTGTCGTCCACCGGCGGCGCGCCGGATGTCGCGGCAGTCACCGCGTTGCCGGCCGCCGTGCGGTAGCGAGGATCTGAATCGAAGATCAGGCCTTTGCCACCATTGGCCTCATCGGCACGCTTGTTGTCGGCAGCGTTCTCGGCGTCGAGATCCTCGGGATCGTAGCCGAGCTTGCGCTGCTCCTCGGAGCGCGACGACAGGCCGGCACGGATCGCGTCGCGGGCAGCGCCGACCTCCTCCTTCGGGTTGACCATCTCGCGGCGTGGCGGCGTCCAGAGCAGCAAAGCCGCCGACAGATCGCGGGCCAGCACCAGCTGCGCGGCGTCGAGGAACCAGCGGCCGACCGTCGTGCAAAGCTGTGGGATCAGCATGAAATTCTGGGCTGCCGTGATGTTGCGCTGGAATTCCAGCCAGCCCATGCGGCCGGACGAGAAATTGACGCCGGCCAGATCGCCAGAAAGCGCCTCGTAGGACACGCCGAGGCCGACCGCGATGTCGCGCAGCTCGGCTGCCTTGTAGGCACCATACTCGCCGACCGAAGGCGGCGTGCCGAAGGTGACTTCCTCGCCCGGCTTCAGGCGCTGGATCATGCCCGGCTCCAGGCTTTCGACCTGGTAGACGCCGCCCGTGTCGCGCTGCGTCGCCCGGTTCGGATCGGCGGCCGGGATGACGGTCGAGATGTTCTCGTCGGACTGGACGAAGGCGGCGAAGCAGGCCGCCACCTTCTGCCGGATCAGTTGCGCGTCGGCATAGTCGGCTAGGTCGCGCATCTTCAGGATGACCGGCGCGAACCATGTTACGCCGCGCACCTGGCCGGGCCGGTCGGTGCGGAAGATGTGCGCGATCTCGGAAGCCGGGACCAGGCGGCTCTGGTAGGCGATACCTGAATAGGAACCGGGATGCTGGGTGTAGAGCCAGTAGCCGACCAGTCTGCCGATCTGGTCGAACTGCAGGCCCTGGATCATGTATCCGCCATCGCCGGCGATAGGCCCATCCTTGCTGCTGTCGATGTAATCCGGCTCCAGCACTTCGAGCTGGAACGGCAGCGGCAGGCCGTCCGACGAGCGGCGCGGCCGGCGACGCACCAGCGCCTCGCCGGATTCGGCGACCGTCGCCATGACCAGCCATTGCAGGCCATAGAAATTGGTGCGGCCGCGCGCGTCGATCGACGTGGTGTCGAGATGCTGCTTGATCAGGTCGAGCAGTTTTGCCTTGACCGTCTTCGGCACGCTGCCGGCGATCGACGGGATGATGCCGGAGCCGACGATGTTGTTGGCCAGCACTGACTTGCCGCGTGCGGCGTGCGGATTGTTGCGCACCATGTCGCGTGCCACGTCGCGCAGCCGAGACAGCGCCGGCAGGTTCTCGGCATTGGCGTCGGTCGACACGACCCGCCAGCCCTGAGCGCGACGGCCGCGCGTGGCGCCGTCGAAGGCCATCGTCGCCTGGCCGAGCGCCGAAAGGCGCGCGCGGCTCTGGGCGCGACGCTCCGCGATGGCCGGCGCGACGGCGGCGATGGCGCGATCGAGAAGGTTCATGGTCAGGCCGCCATCTTGTAGCGACTGCGCCTCATGCCGAGTGACGGATCGCCTTTCCAATGAGACGAAACGATCTCAGGCCTACCCATACGCCATCGCAAGAACGCGCGAACGAAATGAAGGCATTTACGCCCAGAGAGATGTGCCTCGATCTCGGCATTTTCCGCATTCGCTTTGCTGCCATCCGGCGTTGCCCAGAGCGTGATTTCGGTCCAGGCAAACAGGGGAAACTTCCCGGTCATGCCTTGAGCTCGAGCCAGCTTCTTCTGAAGGCCAGCGTGCGGAAGGCGGGTGATGTTGCCGAGCAATTTGGGAGTGTTGATCAGGAAAAGCTGATAAACGACACCGATCGCGATCAGAAGCGCGTCACGCATCGCAACATTTGTTTGCGAGGGTTGTGTAAACCAGACGTTTCCTTGCTGCCGCGAAGACTTCAGAACTCCGATAAATAAGAAGCCAAGCATTGCATCTGTAGCCGCATGCAATTCCATGCTCCCATCTGATTTTTCTAGGAGAAGAACACCAAACCGGTTGGTGGACTTCATCTCCAAAAAGGTTACTGGCGCTGGCGCGAAAATGCGACCCGCTTCATATAGAGGATCTGGATCAGGATTTTCTCTGGCCAGAGAAGTCATGAAGTCGCCCAAGGCAGAGCATTCAAAACACTTGGCGGCGGGCATGTGGCGCAAAACGTTGTCTGGGTCCTGCATCTGCCGGCTTCTGAGTGGCAGACACAAGTCATTGAGAATCTGAAGAGCAAGCGGTGTCATTTTTCCTCACAAGCCCCTGTCGAAGCCGGCGACGGTGCGGCGCGGCGGTACCGAGCCGCCGACCTCGGCTTCCATTTCGCGCAGCGCCTTGCGCATCTCGGAAAGCGACTGGTAGGTGGTCAGTGTCTCGCCGTGCTTGAAGGTCAGCACGCCGGAGGCGATGGCGTTCTTGAGGGCATCGATCTGGGTCTGGGTGTAGGCCATGATCCTATCCCTTCAACCAGTTGGAACGGGCATTGACGAAGCCTTCGCCTTTCGGAACCGACTTGGTCTCAACCGGCTTTGTCGACGCGGCGGGCGTTGCCTGCGCAAGCAATGGCGCCGGCGCGAACAGGTCGACATCGCGAGGCAGGCCGCGCTCGGTGGCGAGGTGCCGCCACTGCTCGGTCGTCATGCGCGACAGGCCGAGATAGTCGGCGAGCGCGGCGTTGTAGACCTCGCAGTCGAGCAGGTGGTTTTCCTCGCCTATACGGGGCTTCCAGACGCGCCGCACGCGACCCCGGAAGGTCTCGCTGGCGAGATATTCCGAGGTGATCTGGCGAAAATAGACCTCGTCCTGCCACCAGCCGAAATGGCAGTAGCCAGGCGGGTTTGACGCCTGGCCGGCGGCGATTCCTTCCTTGCGCAGCTGCGCATAGAAGGCGCCCTTCAACGGCCAGGTGCCGACCGCCCAGACCATCGCGCCGTGGCGTATGCGTTTTCCCCGGAAGTCGATGTCGACCGGCGTCGGCTGACCGAGCGCCGGGCGGCTCCAGCCGTCCTCGCCCTTCAGCGCGAAGGTCGCCGCCTTGCCGCGCACCCATGTGTAGACGACGTGGCTGCGATAGCCGGAATCGATGCCGAAGGCGTCGACCGTGCGCGAGCGGCCATGAGCGTCCGGCCATTGCGTGGTGCGGATCTTTTCGAGACCCACGAAGGCGCCGGCATGCGGGTCGTCGGTGCCGCCGGAAATATAGCCGGCGTCGACGACCCAGCTCTGCCCGTCCGGCGCCCAGGCCTTGATCGAATACCAGATGCCCAGCATCTGCACGTCGGCGGCGCCGGTGAGGATCAGGCCGGCCGGCGGGATGTGGCCCTGCTTCAGCGCCTTGTCGCGGCGCAACATCAGCTTTTCATGGTCGGGCGCGTCGCCCTTGACCTCGAATGGCAGGCCGAGCGTCAGGTTCCAGAAGGTCTTCAGCTTCAGCGGGTCGCCGGCGGTCTTGACGAAGCGCTCGGCGATCTTCTCCCACGGCACGAAGGGCGAGGTCAGCGCGTCGAAATGGTAGCTCGGATGCGCGCCGGGGCGTGTCGCCGTGGCGATCCAGCGGCCCTTCTTCATCAGCTCGACCTTGTCGGCCGCCTCGACGATCGCGCCGCAGCAGGGCGTCGCGTAGTAGGCCTTGTAGGGGAAGGTCTCCTCGAACTTGAAATACTGCTTGTCAAAGACGAAGCGGAACGGCGCAGCACAACCGGGGCACGGCATGTGCCAGTAGCGCTGGTCGCCGGCCTCGAAGCCGGCATCGATCTTCGAGGCACCCTTGACGGTCGGCGTCGAGATCTTGACCCGCTTCCACTCGCCCGACATCAGGAACGATTCCTGGCGCGCCTCGATCATGCCGAGCGGGTCGCCCTGGCCGTCGAGGTCGTCGGGATACTCGTCGACCTCGTCGAGCAGCGCCACCTTGATCGTCTTCGAACGCAGGTCGGCGGCCGATGTGGCGATCGCCAGCGTCAGCGAGCCGCCGGGGAAGACCTTCGATGTCGTGGTCGAGGCGTCACCGGCGCGGCTGGTTTGCGGCTTGACCTTGCCCTTCAGCGTCGGCGTCTTCTCGATGACCGGCGCCAGCTTCTCGCGATTGAAGTCGGAGAGTGCGCCACTGGTCGGCTGCACGATCATCGCCCGGCACGGGTCCTGCTCGATGATGTGCTTGACGGCGGCGAGGATCAGCGTGGTGAAGCCGGTCTGCGCCGACTTGCGGATGTCGAACTCGTTGACGCCGCTGTCCATCGCCATCAGGTCGAGCGGCTCGATGACATAGGGCGTCAGCGAGGAATCCCAAGGCTGGTTCGCCTGCGGGCCGTCGGGCACGACCATGCCCTTGGCCGAGGCGCTGGGCAGCATACGCTCGGGCGGCATGATGATGGCCGCCAGCGCGCCGGCGACGATCGCCAGCGCCGAGCGTTTCAGCTTGAGCTTCATGGTTTCCCTCAGTCGGCGCCGAGATCGAACTCGGTGCCGGAGTTGTCTTCGTCGCCCAGACCTTCCGAGCGCTGCAGCGTCAGCGCGTCGGCGGCGCGGCGGCGGAGCTGATCCTTGATGTCGCGCAGCTTGCGGCGCAGCGCCGGCTCGCCTTCGCGCGCCGCAGTCATGATCTCGCCGGCAAAGCTTGGTAGCTGCTCGATGGCGCGGACGATCGCCTCGCCCGCCCGCACCATCGCGGTCTCGACCTCGGCGACCGGCACCAGCTTGCCGAGCCGCTCGCTGACATCGAGGGCGGAGCGGCGCGCTTCCCACTGCGCCTTCTCGGTCTGGGCGTCGCGCAGTGCGCTCGGCGGGCCGGATGCTTCGGCCTTTTCCTCGCGCACCGTCTCGGCGGACTGCTCACGGTAGGCGTCGCCCGCAACGCCGATCGCCTTGTCGAAGGCCGCTAGGTCGACCAGTCGCTCGCGACCTTCGCGACGCGTTTCGAGCAGGCCTTCCTTTTCGAACTTGTCGACCCGCTTCTTGATCGCGACCTTCGAGACGCCGCGCATCGCCGCCAGTTCGGACAGCGACTTCCAGACGCCTTGCGGGAGCTCAGGGGCAGTCATCTGCGAAAGTCCCTGCGGCGTCTTTCAGGTTTACCGTTCACCGGCCATCGTTAACATCGTTAACCCGGTTTTCCGACCCGTCTCACTAGTCCCCCCTCGGACTACGCTGTCCCGCATACGGTTTTGAAGGGGGAAGGACCCGCGACGGGGTGGGTGGCGGCGCGTGGCTGGAACGAGAAAGCCCCGCGACCGGGTCTCGGTAGCGGGGCTTCGAAGCTTTTTATCCGTGACAAGAAATCCACCAAATTCCTGCGCGCGTCAAGCGGGTGCCTCAAGCTTTTTTGAAGAGCCTGAACCAGCGAGGGAAGCGTGCCTGCATCATGGCGTCGTGATCGTCCTGCTGTGCCTTGGCCAACGCCGCATCGCCGACGAGATCGGGTAGCACGCGCGGTGATAGTGTCGCCTGCATCCATGGCTGGGCAGGCACGGCGCAGGGCAGCATGGCCACATCCTCCAGCTCATGCGCCACCTGCTCATAAAGCACCGCCATGCAGGATAGCCAGATCTCGTGCTCAGCCCTAGCGATGATGGCATTGACCGGATCGGGGTCTAGATAGGGTTTGGTGTAGGCGCCAGGCATCGGATGGCCTCGCTTGTCGGTGCCATTGACCTCGATCTGCGTGGCCACCGTCTCGTCGACGCCATTGACCTGCCTGCCCGTCAGCTGGTGCTGCGTCACCTCGACATAGTAGCGCGGCTTGCCGCCGCCGCCGCGCTCGATCTCCTGGCTGATGCCCTCGATACGCATCGCCTCGGCGTCCCAGCCCAGAACCGCGCGCCGGATGATCAGCTCGGACGGCTTCAGCCTGAGCATCACCCTGTCCTGCCCGTCAGCCCAAGTCATGCGCCGCCATGCCTCGCTGACCGCCCTGACGCCCAGCCCGCCGAAGCGGTCGAGCTCGGGCGCCGGACGCCAGTCGTCGGGCAGGTCGAGGACGAAGTCGTCCATCGCCATCACCGCCTCGCCGATCAGGCGCGCATCATGGCACGGCCAGCTGTCGGCGGAGAAGTCCGGCACGGCGCCATACTGGTTGACGCCATAGAGGTCGACCAGCGACAGCAGCTCGGCGAAACGCCCGGTCTTGTCCCAGCCGCCGGCCATCTGCAGCGGCCCGTCCTGCCGCTTCGGCACCTTGGGCAACTCCTCGCGCCACGCCCAAGCGATGACATCCTCGACCGGCCCCGACCGCTTTCCCTCGGCATTGCGCTTCAGAAGCGGCGCAACCCGGCCCATCGACCCAAAACCGGGCTTATCGACCCACTTTTCCATTTATCGACCCTTTCAAGCCTTGAACTAAACCCATGCTTTCGCAGGCAAAAATCGAAATCATGGGACGCAAGGGACGATAGGGACGCAACGCCGCGCTACATAAAGCGCCATCCATCAAACCCCTATCCCCGATGCAGACCGCTCGCATGCGTTACCCGGCAAATATCGACCCTATCGACCCAAGCGGCCTAAGCATCTGATTTCCCTATCCCTTTGCTTGGGTCGCAAAAGGCCGGCGATAACGACATCGACCCAAGCGCCCCATTTTCGGGGACGGCAGGGCCGATGCCTGCCGTCGCGGCGCGTCAAGCTGACAAGGGGAAAAGGGACGGCGCATCAGATGCGGCCCTCGCAGACCAGCCGTTCCATCAGGTCGATGCGCTGGCCGATCCAGCGCATGACCGGCACCGCCATCGAATTGCCGAGCGCGTCATACCGCTTGACCTTTGTGGCATGCGTTATGTTGGTGTAGTCGTCGGGAAAGCCGAAGGCTCGCTCGATCTCTCGGGACGATGCCAGCCTAAAAGCGTTGCCGACCCAGATGACGTTATCTTTGGATGATCGATCCAGGCTTCCAATGCCTGTATCAAAGCAGTTGAAAGCTCTGTCTGATAGCGGCGCAGGATTCCCCTGCATGCCTTCGGGCTCAAATAGTATCGCCGCGGCACGTCGCCAGTCTCCAGAATATCCGACAACGAAGACACGCCGCCGTCGCTGGGGGACGGCGCGAGGGTAGCCGTCCACTCTGACATACTGAGCGTCAAGCACGCGCCATGCGAGCCCGTAGGAACCAGGAATTCCGGCGACGATGCCGGCGTTCTGCCATCCGCCTCTGGGGACGCCAATCCGCCGTCCGGCGAGGAAGCCCAGAAAGTCAGCAAAGTCTCGTCCATCGGCGCTGGAGAAGACGCCGGGCACGTTTTCCCAGACGACCCAGCGGGCGCCAAGGCGCTTAGCCAGGCGGACATATTCAAGCGCAAGGTTGCCGCGCGGATCATCCAGGCCGAGACGCTTTCCGGCGACGGAGAAGGACTGGCAGGGCGTGCCGCCGACAAGAAGGTCAACAGGTCCGGCATCGCCGGGGATCTTGGTGAAGTCACCATGGTTGGGCACTCCGTTCTTGGAAAGCGGCTCGCCCGGCAGGTTGGAGCCGTAATGATGCGCCAGCACCGCGCTCGGAAAGGCCTCGATCTCGGAAAAGAACGCCGGTCGCCAGCCGAGCGGCTCCCATGCGACCGACGCCGCCTCGATGCCGGAACAGACCGAGCCGTAGGTCAGCATCAGCGCTCATCCCCCTGCTCGGCGCGCTGCCGGTCATGGCTTGACGGTATCCATTCGGCCTTCACCTTGATGCCGCGATAGACGGTGGTGCCGCTCTTCGCCTTGGCGAAGGTCTTGACCGTGCCGTCCGGCCCCGGCCAGCTGCGGCCGGCGGCGCTGGCGAAGCGCTTGGCGAAGGTCGCCGAGTTGTACTTGAAGATGCCTTCCTGGCCGGCGAACTTGTCGTAGGCGATGTAGAGATCGAACGGCTTCTCCTCGTCGGACGGCTCGCCGGTGACGATGCAGGCCATGCGGATGAAGGTGCCGATCGGGTCGCTTTCCTGCCGGTATTCCTCGCTCGCCGCATGCACCGATTGCGGCACGTCGAGGCCGCCGTTGAGGTATTCGATCGCGCCCTCGACCATCCAGGCGAAGACGCCGTCGGCCTCGGCGCGCAGCTTGCCGGACAGCGCCCGGTCGACCTCGGCCGACGGGATCTGCACCGTCCACGGCACCAGCAGCACACGCCGCCAGATGCCGTCTGAATCGTCGTCGATGCGCGGTTTGTGGTTGCCCGACAGGATGATCTTGAAATAGGGCTCGACCTCGAAGAAGTCCTTGTGCAGACGCCTGACCGGGATCTTCTCGCCGCCGGTCAGCGTCTTGATCAGCGCGTCCTTGAGCCTGACATTGGCCTCCGGCTCGGATGCCGCCACCAGCCTGGCACCTGGCAGCCGCGCAAGGTCGGGCGTCGCCTCGCCGCCGCCGCGCTTGTTCTCGCCCGAGAAGCTGTCGATCGACAGGGTGACGGCATAGTCGCCGAGGATGTGGCAGAGAAGATCGACGAAGGTCGACTTGCCGTTGCGGCCGGCGCCGAAGAAGAACAGCATCACCTGCTCGATCGTCAGCCCGGTCAGCAGATAGCCGCAGAAGCGCTTCAGGAACGCGCGGATCAGCGGATCTGGCTGCACCTTCATCAGGAAGCGCCTGAACTCCGGCATGGGATCTTTTGCCTCGCGCCGCGCACCGGCGGCTTCGCCGCCTGCGGCTCCGGCTGGGCGCGCCATCGGGCGCGACGGCCGGTCGGCCTTGCCGGCTTCGCCGGTTTCCGGCGGCGACCAGTCCGCTTCCACCATCTTGGTGATGAAATCGGCCTGGCGGTGCTCGCGCAGCCTGACCTTCCAGTGGAAGCGCGGATCGTCGGGGTCGCTTTCCTCGTCCTCGACCTGGATGAACTCGATCGTGCCGCTGCGGCAGTTCACCGCCAGCCGGTTGGTGTTGAGCTCCTGCACTTTTGCCGCGACATAGGGCTGCGTCTCGACGAGCATGTTGTTGAGCTTCGACGAGCCGGCCGTCGACTTGGCGTGGCGGCGGCGCGAGGCGATGCGCGCGCCGATCTGCTCGGCGACACGGCCAGCCGCCTCGACGGCCAGCTCATAGTCGCGCTTGCGCGCCACGTCGCCGATCTCCGGCAGCCTTTTGCCCTTGTCGCCCATGCGCGCAAGCGACGCCTCGGCCACCTCGCCGGCGGCCATCACCGCCTGCTCGTCCTCGGTCGGCTCGATGACGCCTGCTTCCTTGCGGATGGCTTCCGCCGTGCGGTGCGCCAGCCGGCGGATCAGCGCGCCGTCCTCGTCCTCCTTCCAGCGCTGGCCGTCGAAGACATGCCAGCCGATATTGGCGACACAGATGGCGATCTTGCTCGCCGCGCCCTCATGCTCCGCGGCGAGGTCGCCGAAGCGGCGGCGGAAGCGGCGGCCGTTGCCGATGTCGGTTTCCGGTTCGGCGGCGCAGGCGAAAAGCAGCTTTTCGCGCGCCGAAGGACCGTCGCCGCCTTCATCGGGCGGCAAGTCGTCGTCCGGTGCCTGGTCCGGCGAAAAGTCCTCGTCCTCCTGCATGGGTCAGGTCGCCGACCTTTTAAGCGCAGCGATCCCGGCTTCGGTTAATCCGCCCTGTTCATCAAAGAACGGGCTCAAGGCATCGTAGCTGGCCTCTCGGAAATGATCAGCATCAACGCCACCCTCTTCGCGGATGACAGCCCACTCCAGCGCACGCACTTCCTCGGCTGTCAGCCTTAGTCCTTTGCCCTCAAGACTCGCTTGCCTTATTCGGTCTGACACATAGGACAGGACGGAACCGAATGGCCAAGGGGTGCCGTCTGACCGCTTCAGATTGTTGCGAACGCGCTTTGTATTGATCATCTAAACCCCCATCCGCCCCATGCGCATGCGCGTGGTCACCGCGCGCAGATATGGCCGTTCCTCGATCACGGCGCGGGGCGAACGCCAGCTCTGCCGGCCGCCCCTTTGCGCCCGGTCCTCGGCGCGGAAATTCGCCGTCATGCGGTTCATCGCCGTCATGGCGTGCAGCGCCTGCGCATTCGCCCGGTCGAAGCGGTGCGCCATGTAGAGGTCATAGAGCTCGGCGCCGCGTTTCATGCGCCGGTTGTTCCAGTCCTTGCGGCATTTGACCGAGCAGAACTCGCGGTTCGGCGCGCGCTCGAATTCGGCGCCGCATTCCAGGCAGGCGTCTAGACGCGCCATCAGGAAACCGCCTCCAGGTCTTCCGATGCCTCCGCGTCGCGCTCCGGTGCCGCCAGCGCCGCCAGGGCATCGCTCGTCGCTTCCGCCGGATCGCGCCGCATGTTGGTTTTGGCCTGCCTAAAATACTTGTCCTTCAGCTCGAAGCCAAAGCCGCGGCGGCCGGCCTGGCAGGCCGCCCACACTTCCGAGCCGATGCCGAGGAAGGGCGTGAAGACGATGTCGCCGGGATTGGACCAGAGGTCGATGCAGCGCTCGATGACGTCGAGCTGCAGCGGCGAGATATGCGCCTCGTCATGGCCGTCGCGCGCCGTGAGGTACTGCAGCGTGCGCGACTGGCGGATGTCCATCCACACCGGCGAGGCATAGCGCTGCCAGACCTCGATCGAGAACCAGTTGCGGCTGTCGCCGTCGGTCGTGAACTTGGCGAAGTCCGGCCCATCGCCCTCGCCGACATAGCGGCGCAGCGCACCGGCCACCGGCTCCGGGTTTTCTCCTGGCTTTCGGAAGGCGACGATGTAGTCGGCCAGCGCCTGGCCGGAAATGGTCGAATCCTTGACCAGCTGCTTGTGGTTCAGCCGGTGCGACTTCGAGCGCGCCTGCGCCACCACGGCATCCTTCCAGATGCAGACTTCGGAATGGAAATGCCAGCCGGCGTCCTGCCAGGCCCGGATGACTTCTCCCCTGAAGTCGCGCATGCCGATGAAACCGTCGCGCCGCTTCGAGGTCGGCAGCTGCATGACATGCACCGCATGGATGCGTCCAGGCATGGTGATGCGCAAGATCTCGGAAATCAGGAACTGGTAGTGCCGCCAGAAGGCATCGCCTTCCGAATTCGACAGGTCGCGGTCGGAGCCGGAGAATTTGTACAGCCCCTCGAAGGGCGGCGAATGCACGCCGAAATGCACGCTGTCGCCAGGCACCGCACGGATCAATTCGCAGGCGTCGCCCTGGTAGATGGCGTAACGGTCGGTGACGTCCTGGTCGACGGCTTTTATGGCGGGAAGCTTGCGGGCGGTCATGGCTTGACCTGCTTCCCGCGCAATTCGTCGCGGATTTCCATCCACAGCTTGCCAAGCATGTTTTGGCCGTCGCCGTTTGGACCCCAGCCCCAGAAATCATCCCGCCAGGAGTTTTCGACCAACTCGCGATCGCCGGTCGCCAATAGCTTGCGGCAAACGTAATCGTGTTGCCGAACTTTCGCGCGAAGAATATCGCGCATGATATCGACCTTCACATCGTCCCAATCAGGACGCCGCAAATGTTTGAAATTCTCTGCGTGTTTGAACGCGTCATGCGCCGAAGGAGCTGCTGAGATATAGTCAGCAATGTGGGGCGCGACGCCAGCGAATTTTTCCCAATGATATGCCGCTTCGGAAGTGTCGAAACGGATGCCGACACGATTGAGTAGCGTGAAGGCTGAGAAGTTCGACAAAACGTAGAAGTCTTGCTCGTAGAAACAGACCCGTTCGGGTGTATCGAGGCCGTGGCATTCAATCTCTTTCACGCGAATTCCTCCCAGGCTGGTAGCCGCAATTTCAGTTTCGGCTGATAATCGTGCCGCTCCAGCGCCGCACCGCGCACCGCGACCGACGACAGGTCGGCCATGTGCCGCACCATGGCGTCGGCCATGCGCTCGGCGTCGCGCTCCTTGCGCTCCTGGTTGGCGATGACGGCGCCCTCGGTGTCGGCGGCGATGAAGTCGGCGATGACTTCCCGCTTCTGCCCGAAGCGCCAGAAGCGGCGCACCGCCTGGTAGACCTGCTCGAAACTGTCGTTGAGGCCGACGAAGCCGGTGCGGTGGCAGTGCTGCCAGTTCATGCCGAAGCCGGCGATCGTCGGCTTGGTCACCAGCACGCGAATCCGGCCCTCGCTGAACGCCTTCAGCTTGTCTTCCTTGAAGTCGTCATGGTCAGAGCCGCGCACCTCGACGGCGCCCGGAATGGCCTTGGTCACGCCTTCGGTCTCGGCGCTGAGGTTGCCCCACCAGACGAAAGCTTCATCCGCCGGCGTCAGCTCGACGGCGCGCGCGATGCGATGCTCGATGGTCGATTTCCTAGCGTGACTGCGCTCGGCCAGCGTCTTCGCCTCGACCGGCAGGAAGGAGAACTGCTGGCCGTCCTGGAAATGCTGCCCGGTCTCGACGACATGCAGGCGCTTTGTCAGCGGCGGCAGCTCGTAGCCGTCGTCGGAATAGCCGAGGTCCGACGGCTTGCGCAGCATCACCGCCCACGACGCCATCCAGCGCCAGAAATCGTTCTCGGCATGCCCCTTGAGCCGCCATTTGCGCGTCTCCGACCCGTCATGGGTGAAGAAGGTGGCGAGCATCGAGGTGTAGGGCATGACGCCGAGGAATTCGGCATGGCTGCCGAGCTCCATGAAATCGTTCGGCGCCGGCGTCGCCGTGGCGGCGAGACGGAAGGCGAAGGGCTTTGCCAGCGCGATCAGCCGCTCGCGCCAGTAGCCGTCGAAGCTTTTCAGGATGGAGCTTTCGTCGAGCGCCAGGCCGCCGAACGCGGAAAAGTCGAAGGCGTCGATCTTGTGATAATTCGTAATGGCCGTCTCGTCGGCGACACCGCTTGGGCCGACAACGCTCGCGGCCAGGCCCCAGGCCTTCGCCTCGCGCTCATGCTGGTGGCTGACCGCCAGCGGCGCGAGCAGCAGCGTCGGCTTGCCGGTGTGCTTCGCCACCACGCGCGCCCAGACCAGCTCCATCAGCGTCTTGCCCAGGCCCGTGCCGGCGAACACCGCCGCCCTGCCCCGCCGCAGCGACCAGCGCACGATGTCGCGCTGGTGCGGGAACAGGAATTCCGGCAGGTCCGGCAATTCGACCAGCCCCGAAGCGACGTCGGCGACCCGCTTGGCGGCGAGGAAATCGTGATAGGCCTGCAGCGTCATGCCGGCACCGCCCGGTAGCTGCGGCGCCGCAACTGCTCAATCTCCCCCCCTGCGGGGGAGATGGCCGGCAGGCCAGAGAGGGGGGCCTCGCGCTGACTATGCGCACTTTCAAAGTGCCGGCGGCAGTAAGGCACCGTCCCCGCCGCTTCCGACCGCGCGGCACCGCACACCGGCATGTCGGGACCGTCAGGCCCAAACGGATCGCCGACGAAATGCAGGCAGAGTTTCCGGTCGACTGCGTCGAGGAAGCGGATCGGCAAGGTTGCAGGCAGGTTAGCGACAGGGACATAAGGCTGCGGTCGTTCGAAGACCAGCTTTGGCGCCGGCACTGGATGCGACCGCCGCACCATCTTGATCGAGGGCGACTGTTTGCGGGCCACCTTACCGGCTTTTCCCTGCGATCTGGCCAGTCGGCCGACGCCGCCTTTCATGCGAATGATCTTGCCGATGATTGCATTGCGCGTCCGGCCCATCCGCTTGCCGATCTCGCCGGCCGAAAACTCCTCGCCGACCAACCGTTCAAGCGTCTCGATGTCCTGCGCCGTCCACTCCTGCCGCTCGTTCATGCCGCCCTCCCCGTCGCCGGCCGCGCGCGTTCCATCATGCCGCGCAGCTGATCGTTGAAATCCTGCCCGTCGGGCGCCCAGTCGATGCCGCAGTCATGGCCGGCCAACTGGAAGCGTTTTCGCGCCCGCAGCATCGCGGCTTCCGTGGTGAAGCGGTCGCTGTCGCCGTCGCCGAGCAGGATGATTCTTTTGTATCCCCGTTCGCTTCGCTCACCGCCTCTTGTGTCGAAATCGTCCGCCGGCACCTGCAGACAGTCGGCATCCGTCAGGTCCGGCTCATGACCGCCGACCTTGCGGCGGCGCTTGCGGCCCAAGCTGTCGGTCATGGTCAGCGACGGATGCGGGATCTGCTCGGCCGCCTTGCCGGCGATATTGCCGATGTTCAGTCCGCACCAGAGCGCGGCATGGTTGCCCGGATGCAGCGCATCCCACGACAGCACCGTCTCGATGCCCTCGCCCAAAATCAGTGCCGGAGCTGCCGCCAAGGCAACTCCGGCTATCGAAGAAACGGGACTATGAGCATCGGTTACATAGCCGCCTCCTGTGTTGGCGCGCGCGCTGCCATCATCTTGGCGTGTGGGACTTACACGCGACGCGCTGGGGTGCTCACTTCCGGACGTCATGCCGAAGTGAGGATTTCGCAAAACAACCTTGCCGCCCTTCTGGCTGCCCTCGACCTTCTTGGCGTCGAGGATCTCGCCGGTCTCGGGATCGACGATCGCCGCCTTGCCGTTCGGCCGCTTGAGGTCGAGCCAGGTGCGATGCACGCCCATGAAATGGCCATCTGGCCCGGTGATCGCGGCAAGCATCGCCGGCCCGGTATGGATGACGCGGAACTCGTTCTCGGCTTTCGAATGATGCCAGTAAGGCAGGTGCGAGACCTCGCGCAGCGCCTTGATCCGCCATGCGGGGAAAGGGATGGCGCGCAGGCCGAGATAATCGCGCACCCAATGCCCGCCCCGCTCCGGCTCGATTGGCGCGCCGTCCTGCCAGATCTTCCAGGCCCGGCGCCTGGCCTTCTCGCGCCATTGATTCTTCTCGGCGTCGTCCTGGCTCGGCGCGCGGCGCCCGGCCGACAACGGCTTTTCGCCGGTCAGGTGCTCGATCGCCTCGCCGAAACTGCAATTGTTGACATGCTGCACCAGCGCGATCGGATCGCCGCCGGCGCCGGACCAGCGGCAGAGAAAGACGTTCTTGGCGCTATCGACGGAAAAGCGGTCGGTGCCGCCGCAGGCCGGGCACGGCACGCCGCGCTCGTCGACCTTGACGCCTTGCGCCGCGCCAAGCGCCAGCGCCACGTCGACGATCGACAGGTCGCGCGCCTTGGCGATGGTGGCGGCGGGGATCATCTATTCTGCCTCACAGGCCGGGGCGACCAGTGCGCCGACTTCTCGCGCATAGGCCAGATACTTCTCGACCTTGGTCTGCTTTGCTGTGATCGCGGAGCCGCCAAGATCAGGCTTTGGAATGAGGCCTTCCGCGACCAGCATTCGCATGACCGCGATCAGGTCCGAAAGCTCCTTCGCGATCTCTTGCGCATTGGTGACGCTGCTGCCGGGATAGCCATCGGCAAGGCCGAAACGCAGCGCCTTCATGCAATTCTTGCCGACCTCGTCGCATTCCTCGGCAAGACAGGCGAGCAGATGTTCGGGGCGATTCACTTCGTCCCTCCAACGACCGACAGCCCTGCCCCGCCGCGCGCGGCGGCGGTGGCGCTGCGCAATTCGGCGGCGGCCTTTTCGAGGTCGGCGGCGGCGCGGTCCATGCCGGCGATCTCGGCCGGCGTCAGCCGCCCGTCGGCGAAGGCCATGGCGCCCTTTGCCATCAGTTCGCCGGCGCGCACCACGACCTCGGCATGCGCCGCCATGATGCTGGCATTGGCCGCTTCGAACGTGTCGGCGTCGGCCAGCCGGCGGCCGTTGAGCTCGGCCATCACCGCGGTGACCAGCGGCACCTTGCAGTCAGCCTCAAGCTGCAGCACCGCCGCCAGCGGCATCAGGTCGGGATAGCCGTCATTGTTCCAGCGGCCGACCTCCGACTTCGATTCCGAGCATTTCTCGCCGGAACGCACGATGCCGCCGCAGCGCTCGATCAGGTCGCGCTGCGCCGCCTTCAGGCGATAGAACCAGGCGCTGGGGATGGTTTCAGGCATGGCGAATTCCCTGCCGGAGAAAACCCGGCGCTTATTCCCGTAGTGGGAAGGCTTCTGCGGTGGTGATGTCGGCGGCAGTCGAAACCGCCTACGGAGGCATCTGTGCCCTTACGTTTCTCACTTCGCCGTCTCCTGGATCGTCTGAAATTGAAGGCCGGTCCCGGCTTGAGAGGAGCGAACGGGACCGGCCCCGGCGCCGCGGGCATTGGGGCGGGGCAGAGCGGCGTCGAAATCGTCAATGTCGCTGGCAGCGGCCCGCTCCGGCTGCGCCCCCGCGACCGGTTCAGCAGGCACCGCCGCATCGGCGGCGGGCAATGAAGTCCTGTCGCGCAGCTGCCGCAGCAGGATCAGCGCCGGCCCCTTGGTCGGCGGCTCGCTCTCCCACTTCGAGACGGTCGAGCGGTCGGTGTCGCAGTAGTCAGCGAGCTGCTGCTGCGTCCACTCAAGCGCGCCACGAAGCGCCGCCACGTCGATGCGATCATCGTTCATGGCCTAAGTGTGAGAAAGTCACATCGATCTGTCAAGTAGAAACTCACATCAATAATGTGAATAAGTCACGCCCATGACGGATATCAGTCGAATTGATGAGCAGGCGGCCCGGCTAAGGCAGGCGCGCGAGATGCGCGGCTTCGCCACGGCGAAGGCGGCGGCCGAGCGTTTCGGCTTCAACTACAACACCTATTCGCAGCACGAGCGCGGCCATGTCGGCATCACGCGCGCGGCCAAGGACTATGCCCGTGCCTACAAGGTCAGGGAGGCCTGGCTGCTCACGGGCGAAGGTGAGCCAGACGATATCGGCCCCGACGCGCTGCGCGCTGCCTTCCTGCGTGTATCGGAAGCCGATCAGGACGTGCAGTCCAGTGTGATCGCCTATATCAACTTCGTCCTTCGGCCTTTGGAGAAATCCGGCGCGACCGCGACCAAGCCGACTTCGTGATCGACAGTCACCATCCATGAACCGCCATGCAGGGCCTGCATCGATGCTGCAAGCGCCTCGGCATTCCGGCTGATCTCCTCATACAAATCACGGCCCGGCCTCGCCGCCGCCGGCGCCATGGCCGCTCCCAAAAGCCCGGAAACCACCAGGCGCCTGCTTACAGATCCCGCTGTCGGCACTCTCGCTCCCAATCCCCGCTATTTGATTTACCGTGAACAATATGGGAACACTTTCCCGCATTGCCGTCAATACGCTTTGTATGATCAGTTGTTGTTTTTTGTACGAAACGTACGACACGTTAGCTGGTCCTCACCGCGCTTAACATGCGGTCTACAACCGTTGGCCTTTGATTAACAGAATACGTCAGACTGTAACAGACTGTCATGATTTCCTGTGGACCATAGTACCAGACCGCACCGATTTAAGCTGATAGTGGAACCATTTCGGCGCAAGCCACCTTCGGCCATAAAGTGGGCATGTCACAGTCTGACCCGCCCAGCTTCCACCTGCGCCTGCCCGCGAGGCTGAAGGCCGACCTGCAGGCCGCGCGCGGCGCCAACAGCCTGAATGGCGAGATCGTCGAGCGGCTGGAACGCAGCTTCGACCCCGATCCGTCGCTGCGCCTGGCCGAGATCATGCGTCCGTTCCTGGTCGAGCTCAGCGAGGAAGACCAGGCAAAGCTGCTCGACCTGGCATCGGGCTTCGTCGGCATCCTGATGAAACGCAACCGGAAATCCCGCTAGTTGAATTAGCGATTCGAGATGCGATCGCCTGCAAGTGTGACTTATTCACATTTCCTCTTGACACTCAAATGTGAATAACTCACACTTCGCACCATCTTAACCGATGGAGGCTTTGGCCATGGGCTCGCCCTGCGAACCGCTCACCCCGCGACAGGAACTTATTTCCGAGCTCGAAAGCTACGGCTTCGACGTCGATCACGGCGCGCCCGAAAACTGGCGCGACGTCATGTCGGATGACGACATGCGCATCACCATCAATCGCCTGAACAACGAGGCCTGAGATGGACCAGCGCAATTTCCACTCCGAAACCGCCTCGCCGATCCCCGCGAGCCTCGCTGGCAAGCCCGGCCAGCGCTTTTCGCAGGCGCGTCGCATCCGGCATCCCGAGGCGGGCAGTCCCGAGCTTTACGACGGCTCGCCGCGCAATCCCCGCGCGGTCGAACTGGCCGATGCCATCCGCGAGATCGCCGGCTGCGGCGTCGGGCCGAACGAGAAGGACCTTTCGGTCCTCGGCTTTTCCGTCGGCGAGATCATCGCGCTCTTGCCCGAGGCCAAGCTGATCCTTGCCGAAAGCTTCGTGCGCGAGATCGCGCCGAGCGGCGACCGCCTGCAGCAAATCATCGAGAAGGCGCTGGCTTCTGCCGCGCACATCATGCCGAAGACCGGCGGCCTCGACGAGGTTTCGGAGCAGGCGGCGGCCGTCGAATGGCAGCGCTATTGCCAGGCCCGCGCCGCCTTCAAGCTCGACCCGTGGTTCTCGCAGTCGGAGCGCTGCCTCCACCTGCTGCAGGTCTTCCTGCGCAAGCTGCCGCTGCTGCCGCGCGAAGCCAACCGCGTCACCTACGCTCTCGCCGCCGCGCAGAAGGCCGACATTTCCCGAGGCCACTACGCATGAGCACGGTAGCGGAGGGGGCAGGCCTCAAAATCATTGGCACCGACAATTTCGGTCGAGACCACGTCGCCGACTTCCTGGTCGCCGACAACGTGCGCAACGACTACGTCGGCAAGATCATGGTCGACGCCCTAAACGCTTCGTCGAGCATGACGTTCTTCCAGCTGGTGCCGGCGGACTATGAACTAAGCAAGGGCATGGAGGCGCTGGTATGACCGAACTCTGGAAACAGACCATCACCGGCCGCGCCTTCCCGCTCACCGGCTTTTCCGCCGTCGACGTCGATCTGTTCAACGACGTCGCCGAGGGCCTGGCGCGCATCTGCCGCTTTGGCGGCCATGTGCCGGGCAATCCCTATTCGGTGGCGCAGCATTGCGTGGTCGGCGCCGACGCGGCGATCGAGGAGACCGGCGACGCCAACCTTGCAGCCTATTTCCTGCTGCATGACGCGCACGAGACCATAGTCGACGACATCACGACGCCGGTGGCGAAGTGGTTCGCGCGCATCGCCGACGAGCTCTATGGCGGCACGGCGAGCGGCATGGTCGAGACGGTGATCGCCACCGCCAAGGCCCGGCTCGACGCCGCCATCTGGCGCGCCGCCGGCCTGCCGCCGCCCGGCAAGACCTATCGGGCGCAGATAGCCGAGCTCGACATGCGCATGCTGGCGACCGAGCAGCGCCAGCTGTTGATGCCGCCACCGAAAAGCTGGGGCAAGCAGATCGACGCCGCGCGTCCGATCCGCATGCGCGGCGGGCTCACCGCTTGGCCGGTCGCCAAGGCCGCCGACGCCTATCGCGAGCGCCTCGCCCAGCTCTGCCCGAATGCGAGGAGGGTGTGATGCTGTCACGAAACGAAGCCAACGCTATGATGACGGCCTTGAGCCGCGACATCGCCAAGCTCGACGCCGAGCTGTTCGAGCGGCTGGTCAGATCCAGCAAGCATTTCGGCTTCCTCGCCGACGAGATCGTCGACAAGGCCATCCAAGACGGCACCGTCATTCGCGACGTCGACCGTGCAGCATCAGAACAGGAGATCTTGGCGAAGCTGGAGGACCTCGAAGAGGATCTCGAAAAGGCGCAGGCCAAGATCGACGAGCTTCGCGACAAGCTTGGCTACCAGGCCGACGGCCTCGACCGCCTGCAGCAGGCGATCGTCAGGCGCGAGGTCGATGAGGCGATCGACCTGCTGCGCGAGATCTTCCCGAAACATCAATTCCTGTCGGCTGCGGCTGAGCACATGCTCGCCGGCATCCATGGCCAAGGATCTCTGGCGCTATGACAGTCAAGTTTTCCGTCGCCGCCTTTGCCGCCGCGGCCAAGGCGATCCGCAACATCCCCGGCGCCTCGCGCAACATCGAGATCCTCGACCATGCCAGGTTCGAGGCCGGCAAGAAGTCCTTGAGCCTCATCATGTCGGATCTCGACATCGAGGCCTGCGCGACAATCGCCTGCGAAGGGCCGGCCGCGCTCGCCGCCATCCCGCGCGCGGTGCTTGAATTCTTCATCGCCCGCGACGGCGGCGCCGACGATACCGGCACGCTCGAAATCGACGAGCGCCGGGTGATCGCGCGCTGCGGCAAGGGCAAGCTCGACATGCCGATCCTGCCCGGCTCCGACTTTTTCCTGATCGGCGCCGGCAAGCCGGACTGGTCGCTGACCATCCGCGCCAACGAGCTGGTCGAGCTGCTCACCGCCACCGAGAAGGCGATGGACGAGAAGCGTCCCTTCATCCAGGGCGTGCTGCTGCACCTGCTCGACGCAGAGCTGCGCGCCACCGGCACCGACGGTCACCGCGTCCATGTGCAGGGCGTCGACGCGCCGGAGCTGACCGGCGGCTTCGGCGACGGTCCCTGGCAGGGCGTCACCATCCCCGACCGCACAGTCAAGGAGCTGATCCGCATCTTCGACGGCGACGAAAGCGAGATCGCCATCTCGGGCACGCATGGCACGATCACGGTCGAGGCGGAGAAGATCCGCGTCACCTCGAAACTGATCGCCGAGCAATATCCCGACTATGTCCGCCTGATGCTGCCGGCCGGGCCGTTCAGGCTCACCGTCGGCGCCAAGGCGCTCGACGCGGCGATCGCCCGGCTCCTGGTGCTGCCGCGCAAGGACGGCAAGGGCCGCGCCGAGGCCAGCCGGCCGATCCGCATGACGCCCGGCAAGGACGGGCTGAAGCTGGAGATCAAGGGCAACGACAGCGACGCCGAGGATTTCGTCGACTGCGAAGTGGAGGGCGACGGCCAGCCGATCGTCATCAACCAGCGCTATCTGCGCGATGCGCTGGCCGCCGCTGGCGGCAACAAGGTCACCTTCGCCCCGGTCGAGGGCAACCCGGTGTCGGTGCGCATGCTGCCCGACAACGGCCGCTCGGCCTTCATGCTCATGCAGATGCATTTCTAGCGCATGGCCCCGAGCCACAGGCTCGGAAAGGACCATGCGCCACTAGAGGACCAGAAGAAGACATGTCAGACACGGAAACCTCCCAGACCGTCGCCGCCGGCCAGCTGCGCTCGATCGTCGAGCGCATCGAACGGCTGGAGGAAGAGAAGAAGACGATCAGCGACGACATCGCCGACGTCTATGCCGAGGCCAAGGGCACCGGCTTCGACACCAAGGCAATACGCACCATCGTCGCCATGCGCCGCAAGGAACCGATGAAGCGCCAGGAGGAGCAATCGATCCTGGAACTCTACATGGCCGCGCTGGGGATGGCGTGATGGACGAGGCTGTCGCCCGCCTGATCTCGGCCGCCAAGGCTCTCGCCGAATCCGTATCGTTCGACGACAGCGGCCGGATGATCGGCGGCAAATGGCACGGCGGCAATGGCGGGCTGATCAGCCGCGACACCATCACCAAAGCTGATGCCGTCCGACGGGCCATTGCCGCCCGTCAATCCGAACTGGAAAAGGAAATCCCCAATGGCTAACGTGAAGTCCTTGGCCGAAGCCGAGAAAGATCTTCTCGCCGCAAAGACCGCTTATGAGGAAGCCGAGAGGAAGGCGAGCTGGGCCAGGTCCGCTGAAACGGACGCGCTCAACGGTCTAAACGCTGCTCAGAAGGCTTTCGATGCGGTGCTCGCCGAAGTTCGCAAATCGATGCCGGGCGCCAGCGACTGGCGGGCAACCGCTGGCAGGAGCGTCGCCTGATGGCTGGTTCTGTCAACAAGGTAATTCTCGTCGGCAACCTCGGCGCCGATCCAGAGGTGCGGCGCTCGAATGCCGGCGACCCTATCGTCTCCTTCCGCATGGCCACCAGCGAAACCTGGAAGGACAAGGCAAGCGGCGAGCGCAAGGAGCGCACCGAATGGCATAGCGTCGTCATCTCCAACGAGCAGCTGGCCGAAGTCGCCGAGAAATACCTGAAGAAGGGCATGAAGGTCTATGTCGAGGGCCAGCAGCAGACCCGCAAATGGACCGGCCAGGATGGCATCGATCGCTATACGACCGAGACCGTGCTGAACCGCTTCCGCGGCGAGCTGCAGATGCTTGACAAGCTGCCCTCCAACCGCCCGCCAGGCGCCGAGGGCGCCGAAGACTACGGCAGCCAGCGCTCGCGCGAAACGCAGAATCAGCGCGGTGGCGGCTCACGCGAGCTCGACGACGAGATCCCGTTCTGATGAACGCGCCGCTGTCCCGCCGCGACCTGATCCGCGCCAAGATCGCGGCCCGCGTCCAGATCGTCGATCTCGGCTTCGAGACGCCGTGCCATATCTGGACGGGTCCCGATTCGGGCCAAGGTCGCGGCGGCGGCTATCCGCGCATGGCGCTCGACGGCCAGACCGTCGCCGTCCATCTCGTCGCATGGACCAACGAGCACGGCTTCATCCCCGGCAAGAAACAGCTGGACCACCGCTGCCGCCATCGCCGCTGCGTCAACCACGAGCACCTCGAGCTCGTCACCCATAGAGAGAACCAGAAGCGCCGCGACCAGGCGCGCAGGCGGTCCGAATGAGCGCCGCGGCCGACATCGACGACGACACGCCGATTCGGCTGCAGGAGGCGTGCGACCGCTTTTTCGGTGGACGGTTGACCCCGAAAGCCTTGCGCGCCGAGGCCCGCAAGGGGAATTTGACAATCGAGCAGATCGCCAACAAGGATTTCGTCACCCCGTCAGCCATCAGGGAAATGCGCGAAAGATGCCGCGTCGCCAAAGCCCGCCCCGCCTCGTCACCCGCCTCGATCGCGACGGCGTCAGGCGGCTCGTCATCCGCGACGGGTCCGTTTACAAGCGAACGGGATGCCTTGTTGGCGAAACTGAAAGCGCGGCGGAAAAGCTCGCGGAATACATCGGCCAAAAGAGGCAAAAGCCAGTCGCCGTCGAACGTGGTCCCGATCACATCTCGGTCGCCGCGGCGCTAGACCACTACGTCACCGCCAAGCAGTCGCGCGGCGAGGATACCACGGCGATCGACGGCCGCGTCGCCTTCCTCACCGAATTCTGGGGCGACAAGCCGCTCTCCGAGATCTCCGGCGACACCTGCCGCGAGTACGCCGCCAGCCGCAAGCGCCGGGCGGCCGCACGGCGCGAGCTGGAGGATCTCCGCGCTGCCGTCAACCTTTTCTCGAAGGAGAGGCGGCTGAACTTCCGGCCGCATTTCGACCTGCCCGACAAGCCGGTGGCGCGGGAGCGCTGGCTGACGCGCGAGGAAGCGGCCGAGCTCCTGCGCGGAGCGCTCCGCTTGCGGCGCGCAAGGCCGAAGACCTATGAATGCCTGCCGCGCTTCATCCTGATCGGCCTCTACACCGGCACCAGGCACTCGGCCATCCTGGAACTCAACTGGAACCGCGGCCCGTCGGGCGGCTGGCCGGACCTCGATGCCGGCGTGCTTTACCGCCGCGGCGAGCGCGTGCGCGAGACGACCAAACGCCGGCCGCCGATGCGCCTGCCGCGCCGCCTGATGGCGCACCTGAAGCGCTGGCGCCTGAAGGACGGCGGCAAGGGCACGGTCATCCATGCCAAGGGCGGCGAGCCGATCGGCCTGATGCGCAAGAGCTTCGAGGCCGCCCGCATCGAGGCAGGCCTCGGCGACGAGGTCACGCCGCACATCCTGCGCCATACCAGGGCGACCTGGCTGATGCAGCGAAGGGTGCCGATCTGGGATGCCGCCGGCTCGCTCGGCATGACCGTCAAGCAGATGGAATCGACCTACGGTCACCATCATCCAGACTTCCAGCAGGCCGCCGCCGATGCCTACTGAGCGCCCGAAAACTGCCCGAAAAACCGCGTTTCTGGGCGCATATCTGGGCGCAAGCGCCGCCGCCCGGCCGAAGCCTGACGCGCACCGCATTGAAATCATTGAGAAAAACTGGTGGGCGATGACGGGCTCGAACCGCCGACATCTTCGGTGTAAACGAAGCGCTCTACCAACTGAGCTAATCGCCCGCTTGAGCGCGGACCTTTAAGCAGTTAGAGCCGCATCCGCAAGGCCAAATGAACGGACAGCGTGCCCGTCGCGGTGCGGTTTTCCCCAGCCCGGGCGCCGCTGTCAAAAAACCTTCTCCTGATTGCTGTTATGCTTCAATGCCGCGCTTGACACCCGCAAACGAACCCCTTATCCAGCGCCCCAACGACGAACACGGCTGACACGTGCTCGTCAGTGCGCGGGTGTAGCTCAGTCGGTTAGAGTGCCGGCCTGTCACGCCGGAGGTCGCGGGTTCGAGCCCCGTCACTCGCGCCATTTCCCTCAGGGGATCAATTGGAAAATTCGACTTACGCAAGCGCGCTTCGACGCGGGTTCCGGTTGTTGCGCAGAACGCCACCGTGACAGCATCGGAGATTCGATTGCCGGCCGGCATCATGCTCTTCCGTCATCCATCGCCTCAAGGATGATTGTCCGGTCTACATCGCTGCAATCGGCGCCGTGATGGCTATTGCCCTGACTATTTTGGTAACCAAAAGAGGTTTTTCAGCCGTTTGCACGATGGAATTTTAGCAATCGCTGATATAAGTGCTGATTTAGCTGGCTGGCTCACAACGGCTGGCTAGGCCCGACAGTCACAGCCGCACACCCAAACGGCGGCTGTCGGGCCACTTACAGGCAGACGTCACCGGATGATTTGACGCGCATTCCGGCGGTGTAGCCTTGAGCACCGCATGCCAGATGCCGCGCGACTTCCGCACTTCAGCCGCAACGAAAAACGACGGGACCTGCCCGCCGTTTCCTCTTCCAAGAATCGACTGTTCCAGCGACATGCCGCCGCGCGAGTATCGCAGCAGGTTTGCCAACTGAGGGCCTTTGTCCGGGAACCATTCCAATCTTGTCTCGTTCAGCCCACGGGCGAAAATGACGGGAGATCAAGATGGCTGTGAGATGCCGCATTTCGATCGATGACGCCAGGGATGTCGACGAGCTCGCCTTCCAGGAGTTGCCACGGGTCGGTGAGAGCGTGTCGATGCCGGTCGAAGGATCGAGCAAGGACCTTCGCGTCCTGCGCGTCGTGCACATGCCCGGCAGCGAGCAAGGCGCGACGACGATGCTGGAGCTGACCAGCAGGATTCTGTAGCGCTGTGCCGCGCCCGATCTGGAATCACTCGCCCAGGACGACACCGGAGGCGACAATCTGGGCCGTTCGCGCGGTGAGCTTCTCGCGCCTTACAAGCGTTGGCTTTTGATAGGGCTTTTTCATCCCACCGTTCCGGAAGACTGCCTTGTGTCGGTCAAGACAGTGAACGCCCGCGCACTCGTTGCGTTCCGAAGGGCGGGTTGATGGCTGAATTCGACCAGTCATGGGCGCGCGGGATTGCGGGTAAGCATGTCACCCAAAAACTGCGCAGCGGTGTGGGACGACGATATGCGGCTTGCTGGTGCAGGCACGCGTACCCGACTGTGCTCGAACGGGCTAGCGCGGACGCGCTCAATGGACTGGTGGCGAGGAACTTGCCGATACCAAGTCTGCCTCAGTGCCTTCCGACCCCCGTCTGTAGATCAGCCGGACCGCCAGTCCGACATATCCGACCTGAAGAATGATCATCGCGACGATGGCCCAGCCGACCGCCTTCCAGATCGAGCCTGTCTCCAGCTCTGCACAGATCGCCGTGATGAACGACGTGGCGAACATGCCCACTAGAAATTGAGGAAAATACATCGGCATTGGCACCCAAGGCTTCGCGTTTCAGGCGGCCCTCAACTCGCCGCTAAAGAGCCCGCCGCCCCATTCGCGGAGCGGCGAGGCCCCCCAAATTTGCCCCCCGGCTACCGGGGCACAGTCCCACCCCGGCATCGCTGACAGTGCAATTGCAGTGCCAGACACAGTGACCCATTACGGGACACCTATGCGGCCGAGGCAAGACGTCGGCGCCGAATAACATTAACCGTGGCTAATATGCCACCATGGTCGCAAGAGGCCGAATCATGAGGGTTGCGGCAGGCCCCCGTCGGGAGCGATGCTCGGTGCGCCGGTGAGGCTGTGCGCGAGGCTGGCGACTTCAAGCCCGCGCCAGCAGCGCCTCGACCTCATTGAGGGACGGCATTGACGGCGCCGTGCCTGGGCGGGTCACCGAGATGCCCGCGACCGCGCAGGCGAAACGCACGGCCTGAAGCGGCTCGACACCCTTGGCAAGTGCTGCAGCCAGGCCGCCGTTGAACGCATCGCCCGCCCCCGTGGTCTCGACCACCGGGCCGGCATTGACCGCGCCGACATGCTCGGAACGGTTCTTCGTGTGAAGCAACGCGCCCTTCTCGCCGAGCGTCACGATGACGGCTCCGACCCCCTTGGCCAGCAGCGCATCGGCGGCGCGGCGGGCGTCGTCGATCGACGACACCTTGATGCCGGTCAGCCCTTCGGCTTCGGTCTCGTTGGGCGTGACATAGTCGCAGAGCGTGTAGATGCGGTCCGGAAGGCTGGCGGCAGGCGCCGGGTTGAGGATGGTCGTCACCCCTGCCCCGCGCGCGATCTCGAGCGCCTTCAGCGCCGCGTCGATCGGCTGCTCGAGCTGCGTGACGAACACGCCGGCGGACCGGATCAGGCCGGCATGCGCCTCGATGTCCTGGGGCGAGATCAGCATCGCCGCACCCGGGCTGACGATGATGGCGTTGTTGCCTGTCCCTTCCTCGACGAAGATATAGGCCGCACCCGTATAGCTGTCGGGCGTATCGATGACGGCGCTCTTCACGCCGGCATCGTTCCAGGTCTGCTTGGCCATGTCGGCGAAGGCATCGACGCCGAGACGCGTCAGGAAGGTGATGTCGGCGCCGAGCTTGCCGGCCGCCACCGCCTGGTTCGAGCCCTTCCCGCCGGGGCCGAGCTTGAAGGAATTGCCGAGGATCGTCTCGCCTATGCGCGGCTGGCGGTCGGCGCGATAGGCGGTGTCGGCGACGAACACGCCCAGGATCACAACAGGCTTGCCGGCTGCCATGATCTTACTCCGCATCCGGCGGCACGACGCCCTTGCGGAAGGCAAAGCAGCCATAGAAGCGGCGTTCGCCGGTCTGGATCACGCAATAGGCCTTCTTCGAGCGCTCGTAGAAGGCATAGCGCTCGATCGAGATCATCGGCCAGGGCTTGCCTTCGGCCGCGTCGATCTCCTTCTGCACCTCCTTCTGCACCGGCGGGATCTCGTTCGGCTTGCCGACGATCTCCATGCGCGCGGCCGCGTCGTTGACGAACGTATCGAGCGGATAGAGCGACAGCACCGCCTTCACCACGTCCGCCGCCGTCGCATCGATGCGCAGCACCTTGCCGAGCACGGTCTGCCGCGCCACCGAATCGGACGGGAAATTGGTGTCGGCGATGATCAGGTCGTCGCCATGGCCCATCGCCCGCAGCGCCTGGAGCACATCGGCATTGAGCAGCGGATTGATCCCTTTGAGCATGGTTCCCTCATGGAAGTCTGTGTGCGGTCTGGAGCAATTCCAGGAAAGGTGTGAGCGGTTTTCCGTCCGGAACTGCGTGAAGGTCTAAAGACGCTTGCCGGTTCCGGCGTCGAAGAGGTGGACCTGGTCGAGACGGGGCTTGAGCTTCAGCGTATCGCCCGGTTTGAAGTCGTGGCGCTCGCGAAACAGCGCCACCATCTCGCCCTCGCCGAAGCGCACGAATACCAGGGTCTCCGAGCCGGTCGGCTCGACAACGGAGATCTTGGCCTCGACGCCGTCAGGATGGATTTCCAGGTGCTCCGGGCGCACGCCGTAGACGACGGCCTGTCCGTCCTCGCCGGCCCCGTTGGCGGGCATCGGAAACGCCGTGCCGGCAATGTCGACGACCGGTTTCTCGCCCTTCCTCAGGGTGCCCTTGAGCAGGTTCATCGAAGGCGAGCCGATGAAGCCGGCGACAAAAAGGTTCGCCGGCCGGTCGAACAGTTCCAGCGGCGCGCCGACCTGCTCGATGCGGCCGTCGCGCATCACCACGATCTTGTCGGCCATGGTCATGGCCTCGATCTGGTCGTGGGTGACGTAGATGGTGGTGGTCTTCAGCCGCTGGTGCAGCTCCTTGATCTCGGTGCGCATCTGCACGCGCAGCTTGGCGTCGAGGTTGGAAAGCGGCTCGTCGAACAGGAACACCTGCGGATTGCGCACGATGGCGCGGCCCATCGCGACGCGCTGGCGCTGGCCGCCCGAAAGCTGGCGCGGATAGCGCTTGAGATAGGGCGCGAGGTCGAGGATGTCGGCGGCGCGCTTGACCCGCTCCGCTACGACGGCCGGATCGGTGCCGCGCAGCTTCAGCGCGAAAGCCATGTTCTGCTCCACCGTCTTGTGCGGATAGAGCGCGTAATTCTGGAACACCATGGCGATGTCGCGCTTTGCCGGCGGCAGGTTGTTGACGACGCGGTCGCCGATCGAGATCGTGCCGCCGGAGACGGTCTCCAGCCCCGCCACCATCCGCAAGAGCGTGGACTTGCCGCAGCCCGAGGGTCCCACCAACACGACGAACTGGCCGTCGGCAATGTCGACACTGACCTCATGCAGGACCTTGACGGTCCCGAACGCCTTGGCCACACTGCTGATCGCGACTTGAGCCATCGTCTCCCCTTCGTCGTTTTTGATGAAGCTAGCCATTGCCCACGGCGAGGGCAAGTCGGTATCTTATAGATAAAAAGTCATTGTTGTTGACAAGGTAATCGATTACGCGAATAGTGACCAGTGCCAATCCGACGCAGGCTTGTTATCCTGAAATCGGAGCTCCGGCGACGCAGGGTGGGGTCCCACGTCCCCGTATGATCGAGGAGAACCGTAGACCTTTCCACGTCCGAGATTGGCACTTCAATTCAATGGCTGTTGTTCTGGGAGGAACCTGTAGATGAGAGTCGACCTGTACGAAAAACTGATGCGCGCCGGCGCCAGCCGCCGCGATGTGCTGAAGGGCGCGGCCTCGATGGCCGCGATCGCCGCCGCGTCCGGCGCCGGGCTCGGCGCGCTGACGAGGCCTGCCGCGGCCGATGACAGCCTGCGCGCGAAGATTTTGCAGATACCCGGCGTCGGCAAAGGCCAGCCGACCGATGCAGACTTCCAGAAGGTCGGCGAGCTCTGCCTCGAAGCGACCAAGGCCAATGTCAAGGAAGGCGAGTTCGCCGGTGTCGAGCTCACCTTCATGGGCCTGAACAACCAGAACCTGCACAACGTGCTGTTCCGCGGCTTCCTGAAGCCATGGGAAGCCTATACGGGCGCCAAGATCAGCTGGATCGACCTTGCCCAGGCTGACTACAACGCCCGCCTGCAGCAGTCGATCGCCACCGGCACCGTCGACTTCGACATCATCGAGATGGGCGCGCCCTTCGAGGGTGACGTCTGCGGCAAGGGCCTGACCTCGGAGATGCCGGACTGGGTCAAGAAGCAGATCGACTTCGACGACCTCGTCAACTACCTGAAGCCGCCGGTCGGCACCTGGGACGGCAAGCAGTATCGCGTCACGATCGACGGCGACACGCACAACTTCAACTACCGCACCGACGTGTTCGCCGACGCCGACCTCGCCAAGCAGTGGAAGGACAGCGGCGCCACCACCGAATGGGGTGTGCCGAAGACCTGGCAGGAAGTGCAGGCCGTCACAAAATTCCTCAAGGGTAAGAAGTTCAAGGGCCAGGACGTCTATGGCTATCTGGACGCGCCCAAGCCCTGGGGCGGTTTCGGCTTCTACTTCCTCGGCAGCCGCGCCACCGCCTATGCCAAGCACCCCGACGACAAGGCCTGGCTGTTCGATGCCGACACGATGAAGCCGCGCATCAACAATCCGGCCTGGGTGCGCGCCATCCAGGACGTCATCGACGCCCTGCCCTCCGAGCCCGCCGACCAGATCAACGCCGATCCGAACACGACTGCCTTCCAGCAGTTCCTGGCCGGCACCGGCTCGATGATCCCCTGGTGGGGCGACGTCGGCTCGAACGTCAAGACCAATGACTCTTCGGTCATCGGCGACGTCACCGGCTTCTCGATCCTGCCGGGCTCCGACGACGTCTACAATTCCAAGACCGGCAAGTGGGAAAAGCTCGCCAGCGGCCCAAACTACGCGCCGAACTGCGCCTATCTCGGCTGGGGCGTCTATGTCATGGCCCGCGTCGACAAGGACGAGAAGAAGAAGAAGGCCGCATGGTCCGCCGCCGCCCATCTCGGCGGCAAGGACCTGTCGATCTGGACGGCGATGTATCCGTCGGGCTTCCAGCCTTACCGCAACTCCCATTTCAACATTCCGGAATGGGTGGCGGCCGGCTATGACGAAGCCTTCATCACCTCCTACCTCAAGTCGGAAGGCGATAGCTACAACCATCCGAACGCGGCGATCGAGCCGCGCATCCCCGGCATCTTCCAGTACTACTCGGCCGCCGAGGACATCCTGGCCAACACCTTCGCCGGCAAGATGAAGGCGCAGGAAGGCGCCGACGCCATCGCCGCCGCTTGGGAGAAGCTGACCGACCAGATCGGTCGCGACAAGCAGGTGAAGCTCTACAAAGCCTCGCTCGGCATGTAAGCTATCGAAGGGAAGTCGCGGCCCGGCGGCACCAGTCGCCGGGCCGCATCTTTGACCGGCTGCAGCCGGTCGTCAGTCAAAGAGGCGAGAAGCGTGGCTGAGCAGATTTCCACCGCGAACGCATGGCCGGGAAATCCGGCCGACCTGATCCCGGCCGGCCGCAAGCGCCTCGGCTGGGGCCTGCTGGCCATCGCAACCCTTGCCCTGCTGGCGATCATCGTCGTGCAGATCCTCTACAAGACCGAGATGTCGACGGTCGGCTTCGACACCTGGCGGCCGGTCGTCTACGCCTATGTCCTGTGGGGCGTAGCGCTTGGCGCCTGGCAGGTGCTGACGCGCGGCGAGGACGGACAGCGCGCGCTGTTCCTCCTGCCGGCGCTGCTCTTCACCATCGCCATGGTGATCTTCCCGACGCTGTTCGGCTTCTACATCGCGCTGACCGACTGGAACCTCAGTTCCTTCGCCGGACGCCGGTTCAACGGCCTCGACAATTTCTGGCAGATGCTGGCCGATCCATACTACCGCAACGCGCTGGTCAACATGGTGCTCTATGTGCTTGCGGTACTGGTCGAATATGTCATCGCCTTCGGCCTGGCGCTGCTGCTCAACGCGCAGATCAAGGCGCGAAAGTTCTTCCGCGTCGTCTTCCTGCTGCCGCTGATGCTATCCCCGGTCGCGGTGTCCTGGATGGTCGGCAAATCGCTGATGGAGTACCGGTTCGGACCGGCTGCGACGCTGGCGCGTCATCTCGGCTGGGACAATCCCGCCTTCTTCTCCGATCCGATCACCGCCCGCATCTCGATCATGATGCTGGACGCCTGGACCTTCATCCCGTTCATGATGATCATGCTGCTTGCCGGCCTGCAGGCGATGTCGCGCGAGGTGCTTGAAGCCGCCCGCGTCGACGGCGCGACCGCGTGGCAGACATTCTGGCAGGTCACCTTTCCGCTGATGCTGCCGGTGTCGGTGACGGCGGTGATCCTGCGCATCATCTTCAAGCTGAAGCTTGCCGACATCATCATCACCTTGACCTCCGGCGGCCCCGGCGGCGCCACCGATTCCGTGTCGAGCTTCATCTACCGCGAATATCGCGACCGCTCGAATGTCGGCTACGGCACGATGCTCGCCATGGCCTATCTCGTCATCATCGTCGTGTTCGTGACCTGGCTGTTGAAATTCGCCAGTCGCTTCGTACGCAACGTCAACTGAGCGGCCATCATGAGCGTCCAGACCACCGACTACACCGTTTCCGAAATCCGCTCGCCAGCGGCCTTCATCGCCAGCCGCGTCTTCATCTATGGGGCGCTGGCGTTCTGGGCTTTCGTCTGCCTGTTCCCGATCTACTGGACGATCACCACCTCGTTCAAATCGGCGGTCGACGTCACCCAAGGGCATCTCATTCCCTTCGTCGACTTTACGCCGGACTGGAAAGGCTGGCGCTCGCTCGGCCTGTCTCCGGATTCGATCTTCCAGACATCGACCGTGCGCGACGAATTCTTCAAGCGCTTCATGAATTCTGTCATCACCTCCGTCGGCGCATCGGGCCTCGCCATCATCATCGGCAGCCTCGCCGCCTACGGCCTCGTCCGCTATCGCTACAAATTCGCCTGGTTCAAGAACGAGGACATCTCCTTCTTCTTCCTGTCGCAGCTGATCCTGCCGCCGGTCGTGCTGGCACTCCCCTTCCTGGTGCTCTACCGGGAAGTGGCGCTCCTCGACACGCGCATCGGCCTGGTGCTTCTCTACACGCTGATGGTGCTGCCGATCGTCATCTGGATCATGCGCGACCAGTTCAACTCCATTCCCGTCGAATTGGAGGAAGCGGCCTTGGTCGACGGGCTGTCGATCTGGGGCGCCTTCTTCCGCATCGTCATGCCGATCGCGCTGCCAGGCATGGTCGCCGCTTTCATCCTGGCGATGGTGCTGTGCTGGAACGAGTATTTCTTCGCCGCCCTTCTGACCTCGACGGACGCCAAGACAATTCCCGTCATGGTGGCCAGCCAGACCGGCTCGCAAGGCATCAACTGGTGGTCGATGGCAGCCCTTGCCACGGCGGCGATCGCGCCGCTGGCGATCATCGGTATCGCGCTCGAACGCTATCTGATCATGGGCATGACGGCCGGCTCGGTGAAGTAGCTGGACCTCTCCTTCTCTCCTTGTGGGAGAAGGTGGATCGGCGCGTTAGCGCCGAGACGGATGAGGGGTGTTCCAGCGGAGTGAGACGTAGGCATTCCCTGGAGCACCCCTCATCCGTCGCCTTCGGCGACACCTTCTCCCACAAGGGGAGAAGGGGGAGCTAGGCCTGCAGGATCGACCGCAAATGGTCGAGGATCATGGCGACGCCGATCTTGCCGAGGCCCGCGGAGGCTTCCGCGGCGCCTTTCGTGTACCAGCCGGTGTTGTCGGCGAAATGCTTCTCGTCCACCGCCTCAGGGCACAACGCCAGCATCAGCGAGGTTTCGCCGATGCCGGCATGGTCGAACGGGTATTTACCGTTCATCGTCGCCGGCATCAGCGGATGCACCTGCACCCAGTTGAAGACGTTTTCGCCCTGGGCGTGGCCGGCATAGTAGTCGGCCATCGTGTTCGATCCCCACCAGCCCTCGCCGCGCTCCTTTTCGAGGAAACGGAAGATCGCCTGCCTTCCGGCGGTCTTGAAGGCGAGATCGGTCGGCATGCCGGCGGCGAAATTCTCGGTCTGGTGGTGGATGATGGCGTGGATGTTGCGGAAACCGATGCGCAGCAGCCCGTAGAACAGTTCCTCAGCGAAAGGCGAAAGCACCGGGCCACCGACCTGCACCGAGCCGCTGCCTTCCGGCGCCGCCACCGCATAGCTTGCCGCGCCGTAATAGAAGGGTGGCAGGATGACGATATCCCTTTCCTTTTCGATCAGTTCCACCGTCTTGATCACGGCCAGCGTGTCCATGCCGACCGCCATATGCTCGCCATGGTACTCGAGCACGCCGAGCGGCAGCACGACCGGCCAGTTCTCCTCGATCGCCGTGCGGATCTGGTGCGGCAGCATCAGCTCGTAGCGCATCCCCTACTCCATATTGGTGTGTCTGGCGCGCATCGCTTCCGCCGAGGCGTTGGTCAGCGCTTTGAGCTTCAGCACCATGATTTCGAACAAAAGGAACAGCGCGCCTTCGAACAGCGAGCCCATCGGCAGCATCGACGTTCTCGCCGCGCCCTGGTCGCTGGCCATCGTCTGCGCCGGGATGAGCAGGGTGAAATCGGCGAGCTTCGCGGCGCTGCCTGCCGGTTCCGCCGTCAACAGCAGCACCTTCGCGCCGGCCGCGCGGGCGACCCGCATCAAGGTCAGCACCGTGGTGGTCTCGCCGGGCCCTGAACTCGCCAGCAAGACATCGCCCTGTCCGAGTGGCGGCGTGGTCATATCGCCGACGACGGACACCGGCAGGCCGAGATGGTAGAGCCGCATGGCGAAGCCCTTCACCTGCAGCGCCTCGCGGCCGCAGCCATAAACGGCGATCCTGCCGGCGCCGGCGAGCATTTCGCAGGCGGCGTCGATCCGGCCTTCATCGGTGCGCGCCAGCACCGCGCCAAGCTCGTCCAGCGCGGTCGCGAACATTCCGGATCCGGCTTTGGTCATGACGGCTCACCCTGTCTGCGGAGGTGTCGCGCTTAAGCTCGACGGATTTGCGGTTAGCCACCGCGAAAGGCTTGTTTTTGTTCATGCTATCACCGCGAAAATCGCTGTCCAACGAGCCTCGGCACTTTTGCTGGGCCACCAGCGTGATAGTGTCATGTCAGACAAATCACTCCGGGACATCGTCAGACATGAAGACACGGCATTTCGACCGCATCGGCAATGGCGGCATCACCTTCACCGAGCTCGGCTTCGGCACCGCGCCGCTCGGCAACCTCTACCGCGCCGTCTCTGACGAGGACGCCAATGCCACCCTGGAGGCTGCATGGGCGACCGGATGCCGCTACTTCGATACGGCCCCGCTTTACGGCCTCGGCCTGTCGGAAACCCGCCTGAACCCCTTCCTGCGCGGCAGGAAGCGCGATGACTATGTGCTGTCGAGCAAAGTCGGCCGCATCATGCGCGTCGCCCCGCCGGACCAGCGCACCGGCATCGGCAAGTTCTTCGAGACGCCGTCGCGCCGCGAAGTCTACGACTACAGCTACGACGGCGTCATGCGCTCCTTCGAGGCCTCGCTGGAGCGCCTCGGCGTCGACCGCATCGACATTCTCTTCGTCCACGACGTCGACATCTTCACCCATGGCAGCAAGGAAGCTTCGGACCGGCGCATCGAGGAGTTCATGTCGTCGGGCTATTACGGGCTGCTTTCGCTGCGCGACCAGGGCGTGATCAAGGCCTTCGGCGGCGGCATCAACGAATGGCAGGTCGCCCAGACGCTGGCCGAGCGCGGCGACTTCGACCTCTTCCTGCTCGCCGGCCGTTACACGCTGCTCGAGCAGGAGGCGCTGCAGTCGTTCCTGCCGCTTTGCCAGAAGCGCGGCATCGGCATCGTGCTGGGCGGCCCGTATAATTCCGGCGTGCTTGCGACCGGGCCGAAGCCCGGCGCCTTCTACAATTACAGCGAGGCGCCGAAGGAGATCCTCGATCGCGTGGCGCGCATCGAGGCCGTCTGCAAGCGCCACAACGTGCGCCTGATCGAGGCGGCGCTGCAGTTCCCGCTGCAGCATCCTTCGGTGATGTCGGTGATCCCCGGTGGCCAGCGGCCGGCCGAGGTCGAAAGCAACCGCGCGCTGCTCGACACCAAAATACCGGCGGCGCTGTGGGCGGATTTGAAACAGGAAGGCCTGATGCGCGCCGACGCGCCGACGGCCTGAGCCGCCCTTCATCAGCTGCAAAAAAAGAAAAGCCGGGCTAGCCCGGCTTTTCTGCTCTTAAAGAAAAAGGTCTTAGTTGACCGCGTCCTTGAGGCCCTTGCCGGCCGAGAACTTCGGCACGGTGCGTGCCGGAATCTTCACTTCCGCGCCGGTCTGCGGGTTGCGGCCGGTCGAAGCAGCGCGTTTTGACACGGTGAAATTTCCGAAGCCGACAAGCCGGACATCGCCGCCCTTCTTCAGTTCGCCAGTGATCACGGAGAACACCGCATCGACGGCCGACTGCGCATCAGCCTTCGAAATGCTTGCGGAGTCGGCGACGGCGGACACCAGTTCGTTCTTGTTCATAAAAATTCCCTTCCATGAGAAAACCGGAACTTACGACTCATCCGGCAGGAAACGGACTTTAGAAAGAAGCGTTCCGGAACCCAAGCCAAAAACCGCGGAATTCCGGGCTTTCTTGCATTTTTTCGTGGCTTTTTCACATGAAAAAGCCGGGCTCGAAGCCCGGCTCTCTCATTGTGCACTGCACCGTCAACTTTTGTCAGTGCGCGAGCGACTTTCCGGCATCGTCGCCGCTGTCGACCGGAGCCGGCGCATTGACCGGCTCGACCCACTCGATCGGCTCCGGCATCCGGGTGAGCGCGTGCGCGAGCACCTCGCCGACCCGCGAGACCGGCACGATCTCCATGCCGTTCTTCACATTGTCCGGAATCTCCGCCAGATCCTTGACGTTCTCTTCCGGGATCAGGACCTTCTTGATGCCGCCGCGCAGAGCCGCGAGCAGCTTCTCCTTCAGGCCGCCGATCGGCAGGATACGGCCACGCAGCGTGATCTCGCCGGTCATCGCCACATCGGCCCGGACGGGGATACCCGTCAGCACCGACACGATGGCGGTGGCCATGGCTGCACCGGCCGACGGGCCGTCCTTCGGGGTCGCGCCTTCCGGCAAGTGGACATGGATGTCGCGCTTGTCGAACAGCGGCGGCTCGATGCCGAAATCGAGCGCCCGGGAGCGGACATAGGACGCCGCCGCCGAGATCGATTCCTTCATCACGTCGCGCAGGTTGCCGGTCACCGTCATGCGGCCCTTGCCGGGCATCATGACGCCTTCGACCGTCAGCAGTTCGCCGCCGACTTCCGTCCAGGCAAGACCCGTGACCACGCCGACCTGATCGTCGGCCTCGACCTGGCCGAAGCGGAAGCGCGGCACACCGAGATAATCGGCGAGGTTGTCCGCCGTGATCTTCACCGTCTTCTTCTTCGTCCGCAGGATCTCGGTCACCGCCTTGCGGCCGAGCTTCATCAGCTCGCGCTCAAGGCTGCGCACGCCGGCTTCCCGCGTGTAGGTCTGGATGATGCCGCGGATCGCGTCCTCGCCGACCGAGAATTCGTTCGGCTGCAGCGCGTGGTCGCGGATCACCTTGGGCATCAGGTGACGCTTGGCGATCTCGATCTTCTCGTCTTCGGTGTAGCCGGCGATACGGATGATCTCCATGCGGTCCATCAAGGGCGCAGGGATGTTCAGCGTGTTCGCCGTCGTCACGAACATCACGCTCGACAGGTCGTATTCGACCTCGAGGTAATGGTCCATGAACGTCGAGTTCTGCTCGGGATCGAGCACCTCGAGCAGGGCCGATGACGGATCGCCGCGGAAGTCCTGGCCCATCTTGTCGATCTCGTCGAGCAGGAAGAGCGGGTTGGACTTCTTGGCCTTCTTCATCGACTGGATGACCTTGCCGGGCATCGAGCCGATATAGGTGCGCCGGTGACCGCGGATCTCGGCCTCGTCACGCACGCCGCCGAGCGCCATGCGGATGAACTCGCGGCCGGTCGCCTTGGCGATCGACTTGCCGAGCGAGGTCTTGCCGACGCCGGGCGGTCCGACGAGGCACAGGATCGGCCCCTTCAGCTTCTTCTGGCGGCTCTGCACGGCGAGATACTCGACGATGCGCTCCTTGACCTTGTCGAGGCCGAAATGGTCGGTGTCGAGCACGTTCTGGGCGAACGCCAGGTCTTGCTTGACCTTGGAGTTCTTGCCCCACGGGATCGACAGCAGCCAATCGAGATAATTGCGCACCACCGTCGATTCAGCCGACATCGGCGACATCGAACGCAGCTTCTTCAGTTCGGCTTCCGCCTTCTCGCGGGCCTCCTTGGAAAGCTTGGTCTTCTTGATGCGCGCCTCGATCTCGGCGGCCTCGTCGCGGCCGTCCTCGCCCTCGCCGAGTTCCTTCTGGATCGCCTTCATCTGCTCGTTGAGGTAGTACTCGCGCTGCGTCTTCTCCATCTGGCGCTTGACGCGCGAGCGGATGCGCTTTTCCACCTGCAGCACCGAGATTTCGGCTTCCATGAAGCCCATCGCCTTCTCCAGACGCTCCTTGACGGAAAGCGTGGCGAGCATCTCCTGCTTCTCGGGGATCTTGATGGCGAGATGCGAGGCAACCGTATCGGCGAGCTTGGAATAGTCGTCGATCTGGCTGGCGGCACCCACCACTTCGGGCGAGATCTTCTTGTTCAGCTTGACGTAATTCTCGAAGTCGGTGACGACCGAGCGGGCAAGCGCCTCGATCTCGACCTCTTCCTCTTCCGGCTCGGCGAGCGCGGTGGCGCGTGCCTCATGGAAATCGGCGCGGTCGGTGAACGAAACGATCTTGGCGCGCGAGGCGCCCTCGACCAGCACCTTCACGGTGCCGTCGGGAAGCTTCAAAAGCTGCAGCACATTGGCGAGCGTGCCGATGTCGAAAATCGCATCCGGCTCAGGATCGTCGTCGGCTGCATTCATCTGAGTGGCGAGCAGGATCTGCTTTTCCTGACCCATCACCTCTTCCAGCGCCTTGATCGACTTTTCACGGCCCACGAAGAGCGGAACGATCATATGCGGGAACACGACGATATCGCGCAGTGGGAGGACTGCGAAAACGCCGTCGCCGGAAGCCTTGGATATCTTGGCCATTGTCCAACCTTTCATGTCGCGGACGCTTATTTTAGCCAACCGCGAATCTCATATTAACGACCGAGTGTCGTTCCGCCTACCACCGTTTGTGACGGGAGTTTTACAGCACAGAATTCGGCGCCTCGGCCTTCTGCTGTTAGGTGGATGCAGCCGGGGCAAAGATCAAGGGTTAACACGGTCGCTCGACCCGTTCCGTCGCATTGCCCCACGCCTCTCACAGCAAAACGGCGCCGCGTGGGCGCCGTTCCATGAAAATTGTGGGCCAGATGCCATTTCAGGCGCTGACATTGCCCTTCTTTTCCTTCTGCTCGGAATAGATGTAGAGCGGCCGGGCACTGCCGGTCACCACCTCTTCCGAGATCACCACTTCGCGCACGCCTTCCAGCGCCGGAAGCTCGAACATTGTATCGAGCAGGATCGCCTCCATGATCGAGCGCAGGCCGCGCGCGCCGGTCTTGCGCTCGATGGCGCGCTTGGCGATCGCCGACAGCGCGTTCTCGTGGAAGGTCAGATCCACATTCTCCATCTCGAACAGCCGCTGATACTGCTTGACCAGCGCGTTCTTCGGTTCGGTCAGGATCTGGATCAGCGCCGGCTCGTCGAGGTCTTCCAGCGTCGCCAGAACTGGCAGACGACCGACGAATTCCGGGATCAGGCCGAATTTCAGCAGATCTTCCGGCTCGACCTGGCGGAACAGGTCGCCGGTGCGGCGATCCTCGGGCGAGGCCACGGTGGCGCCGAAGCCGATCGAGGTCTTGCGGCCGCGATCCGAGATGATCTTGTCCAGGCCCGCGAAGGCGCCGCCGCAGATGAACAGGATGTTGGCGGTGTCGACCTGCAGGAATTCCTGCTGCGGGTGCTTGCGGCCGCCCTGCGGCGGCACGGAGGCGACCGTGCCTTCCATGATCTTCAACAGCGCCTGCTGCACGCCCTCGCCCGACACGTCGCGGGTTATCGAGGGATTGTCGGACTTGCGCGAGATCTTGTCGATTTCGTCGATATAGACGATGCCGCGCTGCGCGCGCTCGACATTGTAGTCGGCCGACTGCAGCAGCTTCAGGATGATGTTCTCGACGTCCTCGCCGACATAACCGGCCTCGGTCAGCGTCGTGGCATCGGCCATGGTGAAGGGCACGTCGATGATGCGGGCGAGCGTCTGC
Source organism: Mesorhizobium sp. GbtcB19 (assembly GCF_019091085.1). Classification (GTDB taxonomy): domain Bacteria; phylum Pseudomonadota; class Alphaproteobacteria; order Rhizobiales; family Rhizobiaceae; genus Mesorhizobium. The sequence goes on from NZ_JAGXJY010000015.1 coordinate 136,547, forward strand.
GCGAGCAGCGTCTTGCCGCAGCCGGTCGGGCCGATCAGCAGGATGTTCGACTTGGCCAGCTCGACGTCGTTGTTCTTGCCGGCATGCGCGAGGCGCTTGTAGTGGTTGTGGACCGCCACCGACAGCACGCGCTTGGCGTAAGGCTGGCCGATGACATAATCGTCGAGGACCTTGAGGATCTCCTGCGGAGTCGGCACGCCCTCGCGCGACTTCACCATCGAGGTCTTGTTCTCCTCGCGGATGATGTCCATGCAGAGCTCGACGCACTCGTCGCAGATGAAGACGGTCGGGCCGGCGATCAGCTTGCGGACTTCGTGCTGGCTCTTGCCGCAAAACGAGCAGTAAAGCGTGTTCTTTGAGTCACCGCTATTATTGCCGACCTTGCTCATTTTTCTGTCCTTTCACCAACGCCCGCCGATGGTCTGGCTCGAGTGACGTCTCACCAATCTATCGCGGGAATCCGCCACTGCCAGTGTCCCGGCTCACACAGCGTATTCCGTACGAAACACGAAATCAGAAAACGCGGCAATGATTCGCTGCAACCCCATGCAAAGCTAAGCCGTCGAAAATCAACATAGCCTTAACGTAGGCAATCCCAACGCCTGAGGGAACAGCCAAATGTGGCCGAAATGCCGCAAGACGCGCCAAAACCGCGTTATGCTGTCATTTGCTGTCGACGTCAGGCCGAAGCGGTGGCTGCCTCGGCCGTTTCGCGGCTCGAAATGACCTTGTCGATCAGACCGAAGTCCTTGGCCTCGTCCGCGGTCATGAAGTGGTCGCGGTCGAGCGTCTTCTCGATCTCGTCATAGCTCTTGCCGGTGTGCTTGACATAGACCTCGTTCAGGCGGCGCTTCAGCTTGATGATGTCCTGCGCATGACGTTCGATGTCCGAGGCCTGACCCTGGAAGCCGCCGGACGGCTGGTGGACCATGATCCGGGCATTCGGCGTGGCAAAACGCATGTCCTTGTGGCCGGCCGTCAGAAGCAGCGATCCCATCGAAGCGGCCTGGCCGATGCAGAGCGTCGACACGGCCGGCTTGATGAACTGCATGGTGTCGTAGATCGCCATGCCCGAGGTGACGACGCCGCCCGGCGAATTGATATAGAGGTTGATTTCCTTCTTGGGGTTCTCCGCCTCGAGGAACAAAAGCTGTGCACAAACCAGCGTCGCCATCCCGTCCTCGACCGGACCGGTGATGAAGATGATGCGTTCCTTCAAGAGGCGCGAGAAGATGTCATAGGCGCGCTCGCCGCGATTGGTCTGCTCGACGACCATCGGAACGAGGTTCATGTAGGTTTCAACGGGGTTCTTCATGGACTACCCTTGTTGGAGATGAATTCCGGCATCGTGATATATCAGCAATCGCGCGGAATCGTTCTGGATCGGTTAAGACCTAAATAGGATGCCGGCTCACCCTAGCGCAAGGCCGCCTCTCCTAGCCACCTGGTTAAGTCGAGTAAAGCACGGCAAACGGCAAAACGTGGATGATCCGATTACGCGAGATGGCCCAGCCCCGGCTGGCCTGCCGGAGCCGTCGGCAAGGTAGCAATTCCTTAACCGCGCCGCTTAACGAAAAGCCTTGAAATAGCTGTCCGCCCCCGGACCTTCCGCTACAGTCCTGCGTTGTAAAGGCGTCCTTTTTCAACGGGGGAATGTCATGATCCGCAAAAGCTCCGCATCGCTGGCGGCAATCGCGATGCTTGCAACCGTCCCGGAAACCGCCGCCAGCGGCCGCGCGCTCGAATGTTACGAGCCAATCCGTCAGCCGGCGCTGTACGACACCGTCTATGAAGATGTGATGGTTAGCCCCGGCGGGCAGGTGGTCGATTACGACGCGCCGATCTACGGCACCTACCAGGGCGTAGAGCAGATTGCGCCGCCGCGCGTCACCTATGAGACCGTCCCGGCTGTCACGCGTACGGTCTACCACACGGTCAGGGTCGACGATGGCGGCTATGCCTGGGAATGGCGCGTCATCCATGGCCGCAAGGTGCTGTGCAAGGTATGGCGCAAGGCCCGCTATGCGCGCGTCGCCGAAACCGTCGTGGTCCAGCCCGAGCGCGTCCGGCGCGTCGTCCTGCCGGCGGAATATGAAGGCGTCGCCCACGAAGTGCTGGTGCGGCCGCAGCAGGTGCGCATACGGGAAATCCCACCTTCATACGGGACAGTGGCACGCCGGGTGATGGTGCGGGAAGGTTCGACCAGCTGGCGGCGGGTGCATATCCCGCGGCACTGCCAGAATTAGAACAATTCCAGGAAAAGTGCGAAGCGGTTTTCCGTCCGGAATTGCGCCCAAACAAAGACTTAGGCGGAGTTCGCCTTGGAGATCGTGGCCGGCCGGGTGGCGGTGTCGCGCGTCCCGGCCGGATGAATTGCTGGCTTAGGCCAGATCGATGTCGAGAATGGCCATCGAGAAATTATAGTCGCCGTCGTCCTCGTCCTTGAAGACGATGCCGAGAAACTCGTCGCCGACATAGACCTCGGCCGAGTCTTCCTTGCGCGGGCGCGCCTTGACCTGCAGCTTGGGATTCTGGAAGACGCGTTTGAAATAGGCGTCCAGCTTTCTGATCTCGTCAGGCTTCAAAAGTCTTCTCCGAAATGTCGGCCTTGTTCGTTGGAACGCGCTTCTGACACGCCAACAATGGCCATGTAAAGGCAAGCCGGCTGGATAACGCTGGACAACGGACGACCGACACCGGCGGCCGGATGCCGCCAGCGGTCGGAGCTCAATCAGATGTCGAAGCTGACCACGTGGTCCATGCTTTGCGACGGCAGGAGCTGGTCCATCTGCCGCGAGGGCTGGTCGCAGCCGGTTTCGCCGACAACGCGGGCCGGCACGCCGGCGACCGTCTTGTTGTGCGGGACGGGCGACAGCACGACCGAGCCGGCGGCGATCTTCGAGCAATGGCCGACCTCGATATTGCCGAGGATCTTGGCGCCGGCGCCGATCAGCACGCCGCGGCGGATCTTCGGATGGCGGTCGCCATTGGCCTTGCCGGTGCCGCCCAGCGTCACCCCGTGCAGGATCGACACGTCGTCCTCGATGACCGCCGTCTCGCCGACGACGAGGCCGGTGGCGTGGTCGATGAAGATGCCCTTGCCGATGCGCGCAGCAGGGTTGATGTCGGTCTGGAACACCGAGGACGACCGGCTCTGCAGGTAGAGCGCGAAGTCCCGCCGGCCCTGGTTCCACAGCCAGTGCGCCAGGCGGTGCGTCTGGATGGCGTGAAAACCCTTGAAGTAGAGCACCGGCATGATGAAACGGTCGCAGGCCGGGTCACGGTCGTAATAGGCCTGGATGTCGACGCGAACCGTGGTGCTCCACTCCGGATCGTCGGCCAGCATCGCCTTGAAGGTCTGGCGGATGAGGTCGGAGCCGATGTCCTGGTGATCGAGGCGCTCGGCCAGCCGGTGAATGACCGTTTCCTCCAGGCTCTCCTGGTTGAGGACGGTCGCATAGAGGAAGGCCGCGAGCAGCGGATCGCGGTTGACCGCTTCCATCGCCTCATCGCGGATGGATCGCCAGATCGGATCGACCGGCTGCACCATGCTGGGGCGGGCAATCGTTACGCTGTTCATCGACGCTCTCCGGCCTTGCTCATTCTCCGGCGGCACATATAGGCCAGATCATAGCACGGTTGAACTCAATTTTCCTTAAGTAGCTGTTCAAATGGACCTGGTTCACGCAAATTCAAGCGACGATGGAAAACGAACCCTTGATCGACGACGCGCTGAAAAACGAGCTTGCCGCGCTCTATTCGGCCGAAGATCGCCACTATCACGGCCTTGCCCACATCGAGGCCATGCTGGCGCTGGCTGAAGAATACCGGAGCCTGCTCGACGACCCTGGCGCCGTCGAGGCGGCGATCTGGCTCCACGACGCCATCTACGACAGCCGCGCCAAGGACAATGAGGCAAAAAGCGCCGAGCTGGCCGAGAAGAAACTCGCCGGTCGCGTCAATCCTCAACGCCTTGCCCGCATTGCGGCGATGATCAACGCCACGGCCACGCACCAGCTACCGCCTTTCCGCGACGAGAATGCGCTCAACGATGCGGCCCTTTTGCTCGACATGGATCTGGCGATCCTCGGCGCCGAACCCGCGGTGTTCGATGCTTATGAGAAGGCGGTCCGGCTGGAATATGGCTGGGTGGAGAAGCCGATGTGGCGCGCCGGCCGCTCGGCCGTCCTGAAGAGCTTTTTGGCCCGCCAGCACATCTTCTACACGACGGAGTTCCGGAATCGGTTCGAGGCGCAGGCGAGGGAAAATCTCGGCCGTTCCCTGCAAGCCCTGCAGGACCGGCCCTGATAGGCCCATACTCACACAGGGCTTTGCCCCTATGCCCAAATCCAGGGCCCTGCGATCACTACGGAACGTGAACCGCTTCGAGATGGCCGTCAGCATGGAAAACAGCTTCCACCAACCCGTCGATGCGGCGCAGGTGCCGCGATTTGCCGGACTTTCCACATTCATGCGTCTGCCGGCCGTGCCGAGCGCGAAAGGGCTGGACATCGCCCTTGTCGGCATTCCGTGGGATGGCGGCACGACCAACCGGGCCGGTGCCCGCCACGGCCCGCGCGAGATCAGAAACCAGTCGAGCCTGATGCGCCGCGTCCACCACGTCTCGGGAACCGAGCCGTTCAGCATCGCCAATGTCGCCGATGTGGGTGACGTCTCGGTCAATCCCATCAATTTGCTCGACGGGCTGAAGCGCATCGAGGACGGCATTGCCGCGATCGTTGCCGACGGCGCCCTGCCCCTGGCCGCCGGCGGCGACCACCTGACGACGCTTCCGGTGCTGCGCGCCGTGGCGCGCAAGGGACCGGTCGGCATGGTCCACTTCGATGCGCATTCCGACACCAACGATCGCTACTTCGGCGACAATCCCTATACGCACGGGACGCCATTCCGCCGCGCGATCGAGGAAGGCCTGCTCGACCCGAAGCGAATTGTCCAGATCGGGATTCGAGGTTCGATCTATGAGCCTGGCGAACACGACTGGGCAACCGCCCAGGGCGTGCGCATCATCTATATGGAAGAGTTCGTCAAACGCGGCCCCGCCGATGTCATGCGGGAAGCGCGCGATCTCGTCGGCGACAGTCCGACCTATGTGACGTTCGACATCGATTGCATCGATCCGTCGATGGCCCCCGGCACCGGCACGCCGGAGCTCGGCGGCTTCACGACCCGCGAGGCGCAGGAGATGGTTCGACTGCTCGACGGATTGAATTTCGCAGGCGCCGATGTCGTCGAGGTCGCGCCGCCGTTCGATGTTGGCGGCATGACGGCGCTGGCCGGCGCGACGATGATGTTCGAGTTGCTGTGTGTCATGGCGAGATCCCTCGCCGATAGAAGAGCGCGCCGCTAGTCCGGAAAAGTCTCCATCCGCCGCGCATAGACCCTGAACCCGGCGCGCTCATAGACAGATCGGGCTGCCGGATGGTCATGGGTGTCGGTGTGAAGCCAAAGCCTTTGCGGCCGATGCGACCACGCCGCGCGCAAGGCCCGGTCGAGCAGGAACGGCCCCAGCCGCTTCCCTTGAAACGCCGGAACCAGCCCAAAATGGACGAGCTCGATGGCCGCCTCCCCGACGCCGTTGAACTCGCAGAAGCCCGCGGCCTCGCCATCGACGCGCAGCACATGGATATGCGTCGCAGCGTCGGCGAGCACCGTTTCGAGCTCCGCTTCGGGCACGCGCAGACGCTGATCCCATTGCACCGGTCCGCCGACCGCGCGGTAGAGATCGAGGTAGTCGGAAAGATCAAGCTTTTCACGCGCCACGATGGCGCCAGGCAAAGGTGACGCACGCGGGGTGCCCTGCGGCGCCTCGAGCATCTCCATGTAGGTGACGAGAAGATCGACCATTGCCAGCCCCGAGAAGCGCCGCGCGCTTAGAGCGGGTTTTCGGCGTAGAACTCGAGCACGCGCTGCTTGAAGCTCTTGTCGCCGACGGCGAGCATATGATCGCGGCCTTCGATGTGAAATGCCCTGGCATTGGGCATCAAGGCAGCAAGCTCGTCCGGCGACCCGCCGATGTCGTCCCTGGTGCCGACGGCGATCAGCGTCGGCTGGGCGATACGAGCCATGTCGTCCTCGCTGAGCAATTCGCGCGACTTTGCGATGCAGGCCGCGAGCGCGCGCCTGTCGCTGCGCGTCTGGTCGGCGAAGGCGCGGAACGAGCGGCCGCGCGGATGCGTGGTTTGAGAGGGGTCCTCCGCCAGCAGCGCCGCCGCGATCGGATCCCAGTCGCCGACGCCGTCGACCATGCCGATGCCGAGGCCGCCGAACACCAGCGTCGCCACCTTCTGCGGATCGGAGAGCGCCAGGAAAGCCGAGACCCGCGCGCCCATCGAATAACCCATGACATGCGCCCGCTCGATACCAAGATGATCGAGCAGGGCGGCCGCATCGGAAGCCATCTTTTCCGGCGTGTAATCTGCCTCGTCATAGCTCTTCGACGACGAGCCGTGGCCGCGGTGGTCGAAGGCGATCGCCCGATAGCCGGCGTCGTTCAGCGTCTTGAACCAGCCCGGCGAGACCCAGTTGACATAGTGGCTGGAGGCAAAGCCGTGGATCATCAGCACGGGATCGCCCTGCCCCGATGCCGGCTGGCGATCGAGGAAGGCAAGCTCGAAACCGTCATGCGAAAAGAATTGCATCGGCAGACATTGCTTCTCAGTTGGAGCTGGCGCCGGCGCTGATGGAGGGATGGCGCAAAACATCGCCTTTCTTGATGCCGTCCTTGGCCGCCGTGCCTGCCTTCAGCTCGAGCACGAAGCGCACGGGCTGTCCAGGCGAGATGATCGCTTCGGATTCGGGCTCGCCACGCTTGATGGCTTTGATCCTGCCGTCCTGGCCGACAAAGATGAGGTCGAGCGCCATCGGCGTGTTCTTCATCCAGAAATCCACCTCGTCGGTCCTTTCGAACACGAACAACATGCCGTGATCGTCGGCCATGGTCCGGCGAAACATCAGCCCCGCCTCGCGCTCGGCGGAGGTATCGGCGATCTCGATGGAGAAGGAACGATCGCCCGAACCGGTCGCCACCACCAGCGGTGTGCGATCGATCGGCAACAGCATGGCGTCCGCCAAGCCTGGTTTCAGGGCGCTGAAAAAGGCGGCGAAAACGATCGCGGCGCAGAGCGCGCCCGCAGTCAGCCAATTGCGGTGAGCCATATGGGGTACCTCGTCCGCGCCTGTCCTAAACCATGATCCGCATAAGTGGAACCGGGTTTTGGACAAAAGGGACGCGCCGTCACAAAGGGGCCAGCCCGACTGCGTCGAGAGACCCTTAATGCGAGACCGACAAGGTGCCCATATCGGGGTGGATTTCGGCGGCCATAAGGCCTTTGTCACCGCGTCCGAAGCGCACGAGCACGACTTGGCCGGGCCTGAGCTCGGTTATGCCGTAGCGCCGCAGGGTCTCCATATGGACGAAGATATCCTCGGTTCCCTCTCCCCGCGTCAGGAAGCCGAAACCCTTGGTGCGGTTGAACCACTTGACCAGGGCCCGCTCGAGGCCGCTCTCCGGGGTCACGGTGACGTGGGTGCGCTGCTCCTGCTCCGCCGGGTGGACGGCCGTCGAGGCATCCATGGAAAGGACGCGGAAAGCCTGCAGGCCGCGGTCGCCCTGTTTTACCAGGCAGACGACCCGCGCGCCTTCGAGCGCAGTCTGGAAGCCGTCCCTTCGAAGACAAGTCACATGGAGGAGGATATCACCCGAGACGCCGTCGTCCGGAAGAATGAAGCCGTAGCCCTTGGCCACGTCGAACCATTTGATAGCGCCGGCGATTTCGACAAACTCGGCGGCGTCGCCGCCACTGTCTCGCTGCAAGGCGTCGTCAAGGCTTCCGTCCCGCCTCGTGAAAGAGGCTTTTTCCCCCATAAGAATGCCCCCTTTTTTCAACTGAACTGCAACTGATTCTTGGCAAGAGATTAACACTGCGGCTTCCGGGGTGTGCAAGGGCTGACGTGCCTTTTTTCACCGTTGAACACCGGAAAGGCTGAAATGTTGTTTGCCGGCGTTGCCAGGCGAGCGGCAACCCAGCCTGAAATCGACCATTGCGCCGATATGTCCGACGATTGCCCTTTGATCGGGTGGCTCCTATGGTGCGCCGCAACGCAACGCCCCCGAGGAAACCGATATGCGCTATCTCCACACAATGGTCCGCGTCGCCGATGTCGACCAGTCGCTCGATTTCTACTGCAACAAGCTCGGCCTGAAAGAGGTGCGCCGCTACGAGAACGAGCAGGGCCGCTATACGCTGATCTTCCTCGCCGCTTCGGAAGACGAACAGAGCGGCATCAACGAGAAGGCGCCGCTGGTCGAGCTGACCTACAATTGGGACCCGGAAGACTATAAGGGCGGCCGCAATTTCGGCCACCTCGCTTATGAGGTGGATGACATCTACGCCACTTGCCAGAAGCTGATGGACAATGGCGTGACCATCAATCGTCCGCCGCGCGACGGCAACATGGCCTTCATCCGTTCGCCGGACGGCATTTCGATCGAGTTGCTGCAGAAAGGCCCGGCAAAGGCGAAGGCCGAGCCCTGGGCCTCGATGGCGAACACGGGCGTCTGGTAAAGCCTGCGATCCCACGCTGATTTGACCGGCCGCCGCTGGAGCAATTCCAGGAAAAGTGTGGACGGTTTTCCGTTCGGAATTGCGTCAAAACAAAGAGACAGAGCGGTTCGCCGTTTCCGCGAAACGGTGAAACGCTCTGGCGTTTCGCCAGGCATTTCCTATCTGTCTGCAATTGGCGCCAGCCTTTCCGGCTGGCGTTTCTTCATCCGCAGGAGAATTTCATGCCGTCCAGCCGCGCCGATGTCGCCACCGAACATGCCAGCCGCTATCTGCAGCAGCTCTGCAAACACTGGTCGCACAAATTCCCGGTCGAGTTCGACCCGCGACATGGCGCGATCCAGCTCTCGATCGGTCGCACCGTCATGGAAGCCGACGACAAGGCGCTACACATCGCTTTAGCCGCCGACGATACGGCGTCGCTCGAGCGGCTCGAGTCGGTGGTGGCCGACCACATCAAGCGCTTCGCCTTCCGTGAGGAACTGACCTTCGACTGGCAGAAGGCCGCCTGACAATCGGGCGATCAGCCGCCGGCTTTGCCTGCCATTTCGAGTAAAGCAAGCACGCTGCGCCAGTTGCGCGCCGTGCCTGGTACCTTCAATGTGCGTGGAATGAGGTTGGCGAACACCGATTTGCCAAGCCCGTCCGGCGCATGCAGGTAAAGCACGTCGCCCTTGATCTCAAAGCTCTCGGGGCCGGTGCACTTGTCCGCGAGGCGCTGCGTCTCCTCGGCGGTCGGCTCGCGCTCCAGCGCGTAGGCGTGCAGCTTGGTCGGTTCGCCGGCGACCTCAGGATAGGGATTGTCTTTCACCAGCCGCTCGAACCAGCCCGCATCGCGCACCATGATGCGTGAATTAAACCCCCATTTCTTTTCGAAGGCTGCTTCGAGTTCCTTGGTGAGCGCGGCCGCATCCCCTTTCTTGGCCCGGAAGACGACATTGCCGCTCTGCACATAGGTCGCGACATCGCTGAAGCCGAGGCTTTCGAAGAAGGCTTTGAGCTCCGCCATTTTGACGATGCGGTTGCCACCGACATTGATGCCTGAAAACAACGCGACGAAGACCGTGCTTTGTTTCGCGCTCATATGATGAACCCCGCCAGCGTCTCGTTGTCGGTGATGTCCTGATATTGCACGCCCTCGGCGTCGAAATTGGCCTTCAGCAGATCGAAATTGCGCCGGTCCTTGGTTTCGATGCCGATCAGCACCGAACCGAAATTGCGCGCCGACTTTTTCAGATATTCGAAGCGGGCGATGTCGTCGTCGGGTCCGAGCATCTCGAGGAAATCGCGCAGCGCGCCCGGCCGTTGCGGGAAGCGGATGATGAAATACTTCTTCAGCCCCTCGAAGCGCAGCGCCCTTTCCTTCACGTCCGGCAGCCGCTCGAAGTCGAAATTGCCGCCGGAGACGACCGCCACGATCGTCTTGCCCCTGATCTCCTTGCGCGAAAAATCCTTGAGCGCGTCGATCGCCAGCGCGCCGGCCGGCTCCAGCACCACGCCCTCGATATTCAGCATCTCGATCATGGTGGCGCAGAGCCGGTTCTCCGGCACCAGCCGCACGGCATCGGCAGTGAAGTCCTTGAGATGGCGCAGCGGCTCGCGGCCGATCTCGGCCACCGCGGCGCCGTCGACGAAATTGTCGACCTTGGCGAGCTTGACCCGCTTGCCGCTGGCAAGGCTCTCGCTGAGGCTCGGCGCGCCTGCCGGCTCGCAGAACACGAAACGCGGGTCGCGATGCTGCTCGGCGAAATAATGCGTGACACCGGCGGCAAGGCCTCCGCCGCCCACGGGCAACATGACGATGTCGGGCATGCGCCCGCCCGGCATCTGTGCCGCGATCTCATAAGCGACCGTCGCCTGGCCCTCGATGATGTCCTTGTGATCGAAGGGCGGCACCATATGCGCCGCCGCACTTTCGGTGAATTCGAAGGCGGCGCGGTAGCAATCGTCGAAGAAGTCGCCGACCAGCCTGATCTCGACGAATTCGCCGCCGAACAGCCGCGTCTTGTCGATTTTCTGCTGCGGCGTCGTCACGGGCATGAACACGACGCCCTTCTTGCCGAAATGGTGGCAGACGAAGGCAAAGCCCTGCGCATGGTTGCCGGCCGAGGCACAGACGAACAGCTCGGCATTGTTGCCGGCGGCGAGCGCCTTGCGGAAGAAGTTGAACGCGCCCCTGATCTTGTAGGAGCGCACCGGCGTCAGGTCCTCGCGCTTCAAAAGGATGCGGGCGCCCGTCTTCTTCGACAGGTAGTCGTTCTCCTGCAGCGGCGTTTCCGGAAAGATTCCGCGGATCGCTTCGGCAGCCACGGCAACGCGGGCGGAAAAGCTGTTCACCACAAATCCCTCATTTTGATCTCGGCCGCGCGCGCCAGGACAGCCATGGCCGTGCCGGCAAACCTTCCTGCCGCCCTTTTGGCTTTCGCGCAACAGTTCGATCACCGTCGCCCGGCGTTGAGCCGATTTCCACTGGACACGACTTACTTTAGCCGCACTTCGGCTGTCCGGGAGGTTTCCGCGGAGGTGGCTGGCCAAGCGAGGCCGGGAGTGGGTTTGCAGGTGGAAGCGTCGACGTGCGGTTGAAGACAATTGTGATCATTGCCCTTGCCCTGCTGACGGCGGGCTGCGCGGGCCACCAGACGCAGGAAATCCTGGGCAGCGTCGTCGTGCCGACGCAGGCGACCGAGATCGCCGGCAACCATTCGATCTTCATCGCCACCACGCGCAAGCGCTCGGACGACCCGAACAAGGTGTTCGACGGTGAGCGTTCGGCGACGCTCAACTATGCCCGCGTCAACGTCACCGTTCCGCCGGTCCACCAGACCGGTCAGATCGAGCGCCGCTCGCGCGGCAAATCGGACGACCCGACCAAATATTTCATGGCCTCCGAGGTCGTCGGCTACGACGCCCAGCCGAAATTCGCCAGTGCGCTCAACGCCGACATCGACGCCCGCGGCGGCCGCGTCATGGTCTTCGTGCACGGCTACAACACCGGCTTCGACGACGCCGTCTACCGGCTGACCCAGATCGTCCACGATTCCGGCTATCCGGGCACGCCGGTGCTGTTCTCCTGGGCTTCCGGCGCCAAGACCACCGACTATGTCTACGACAAGGAAAGCGCCGCCGCCGCCCGCGATCAGCTGGAAGTGACGCTGCGGATGCTTGCACAGAGCGGCGCGCGGCGCATCGACATCGTCGCCCATTCGATGGGAACCTGGGTGACGATGGAAACGCTGCGCCAGCTCGCCATCACCGGCGACCGCGATCTCAGCGGCAAGCTCGGCGATGTGGTGCTCGCCTCGCCCGACATCGATGTCGACGTCTTCAAGAGCCAGATGCGCCGTTACGGCAAGCCGGACAAGCCCTTCATCCTGCTGCTGTCGGACGACGACCGGGCGCTGCGACTCTCCGGCCTGATCGCGGGCTCGCGGCCGCGCGTCGGCGACTACCGGGATGCCGCCGACCTCGCCTCCTATGGCGTGACGGTCGTCGACCTTTCCAAGGTCAAGGGCGCCGACAGCTTCAACCACACCAAATTCGCCGACAATCCGATGATGGTGCAGATGATCGGTCAGCGTCTGCGCGAGGACGATGGTTTTGCCAGCGACCGCGACGTGACCGACCGCATCCGCCAGCTCGCCACCCAGTAACGCGGTTGCGCGGCATGGTTGCCGACGTGCATTGACTTAGAACTGGACCCGGCCGCCCTCTGGCTTTATCGGAGTAGTCGGAGAGGTTTGCCGCCCTTGGGGGATCCCGGGTGATCATGCGTGTGAAGATCGTTGCTGGCCTTGCCTTCGCGCTCGCCCTTGCCGGCTGCGCCGGCCAGGGCGCGCATGACCTTCTCAACCGCAAGGCGGTGACGGCGAGCGCCTCCGACATCGCCGCCAAGCACGAGATCTTCGTCGCCACGACCCGCCAGCAGGCGACCAAGGATCCGCGCCAGGTTTTCGACGGCGACCGTTCGCTGACCACCAGTTATGCGCTGGTCGACGTCACCGTTCCAAAGATCCACCAGGTCGGCGCGATCGAGCGCGCCAAGGGCTCCGCCGACTCTGATCCGGCCAAGCAGTTCACCGCTACCGACGTCGTTCACTATGCGGATGCCTCGCAGTTCGCCAAAGCGGTCGGCTCCAACATTGCGATAAGCGGCGACCGCGCCCTGGTTTTCGTGCACGGCTTCAACAACGGCTTCGACGACGGCGTCTTCAGGCTGACGCAGATCGCGCATGACACCAAGTATCCGGGAACGCCGGTGCTGTTCTCATGGGCATCGAGCGCCAAGGCGACCGGCTATATCTACGACAAGGACAGCGCCAACGCCGCGCGCGACGACCTCGAGGCGACACTAAGGATGCTTGCCAAGACGAGGGTGAAGAGCATCGACATCATCGCCCATTCGATGGGCACCTGGCTGACGATGGAAGCGTTGCGCCAGCTCGCCATAACCGGCGACCGCGACCTGAATGGCAAGCTAGGCTATGTAGTGCTGGCCTCGCCGGACATCGACGTCGACGTCTTCAAGAAGCAGATGATCCGCTACGGCAAGCCCGACAAGCCGTTCGCCGTGCTGCTCTCAGGCGACGACCGGGCGCTGAAGCTGTCGAGCATCATTTCCGGCGACAAGCCGCGCGTCGGCGACTACGGCAATGCGGCCGATCTCGCGAGCTACGGCGTGGTCGTGGTCGACCTTACCAAGGCCAAGGGCGGCGACGGCGGCCTGAACCATGCCAAATTCGCCGACAACCCGGTTCTGGTGCAATTGCTCGGCGACCGGCTGCGCACGCCGGCGGCCTTGCGATCGACCGAAGCCGGCTCGACGGATTTGGACAATATCGGCCAGGGTCTCGGCAAGGCCGTGGGATCGGTGGCCGAAGTTGTCATCACCACGCCGTTCAAGGTGCTGACCATAGCCACCGGCGGCGAATAAGGCGAATAAGCAGCCGCCTAGGTATGTCGAGATTCGGGTCAGGCTGTGCCGAGAACGGTTGCTTCCGAGAACCGGAGCGGAGCGTACTTTCGGTACGTGAGCACCGGAAGCGCAGGAAGCTGCCGTTCGCAGGCCAGCCTCACCCGAATGTCGACACACCTACACGAACAGGTCGACCTTCTGGAAAGTCCTCACGTCGACCAGACCGACGTCCGAGATCCTGAGCTCCGGAATGACCACCAGCGCCAGCAGCGAGTGCTGCATATAGGCGTTGTTGAGCGAGCAGCCGACCTTGCGCATCGCCTCGGTGAGCTGCTCCGCCTTCGCCGCGACGATCTCTGCGCGTTCGTCGGACATCAGGCCGGCGATCGGCATCTCGACCAGCGCCAGTTCCTTGCCCTTGGAGTAGAGCACCACGCCGCCGCCCACCTCGCCCAGCCTGTTGACGGCTAAAGCCATGTCCTCCTTGTTGGTGCCGACGACGATGATGTGATGCGCGTCATGCGCAACGCTCGAGGCCATCGCGCAGTCTTTCACATAGCCAAAGCCGGAGACGAAGGCGTTGGTGACGCCGCCGGTGCCGCGATGGCGCTCGACCAGCGCGATCTGGCAGACATCGTTGCGGCGATCCATCGCGACCAACCCGTCCTCGACCGGCAGATCGGCCTCCAGCGCCCGCGTCGGCGCCTGGTTCTCGATCACGCCGATCACCCGTGCCCGCACCTCGTTGGCGCCTTGGGGAGCCTGGATATCGAAATCCGACGCGGCGAGCGTCTTGCCGAGCTTGACCGTGTTCTTCGCCGACTCCGGATAGTCGTAGGCCGCAATGTCGATTTCGAGCTTGCCTGCCTTGGCCAGCCTCACACCCCGGCCATAGACCTCGTCGATCCGCATCTCGGCGAGATCGGAAACGATCAGCAGGTCGGCCAGCCGTCCGGGCGCGATCGAGCCGATCTCGCGCTCCAGCTTAAAGTGCTGGGCGGTGTTGAGCGTCGCCATCTGGATCGCCGTCACCGGCTTCAACCCCTGTTGGATGGCATGCCGCACCACGCGGTCCATATGGCCTTCATGCACCAGCGTGCCGGAATGGCTGTCATCGGTGCACAGGATGAAGCTGCGCGGGTCGACGCCGCTTTCGGTCACGGCCTTGATCTGCGCCGCGACGTCGTACCAGGCCGACCCCAGCCGCAGCATCGCCTTCATGCCCTGGCGCACACGCGCGATGGCGTCTTCGGCGCGCGTGCCTTCGTGATCGTCCTCGGCGCCTCCCGCGACATAGCCGTGGAACGGCAGGCCGAGATCGGGCGACGCATAATGCCCGCCGACCGTCTTGCCGGCCTTGACGGTCTCGGCGATCTCACCCGACATCACCGGATTGTTGGCGGCGACGCCCGGAAAATTCATCACCTCGCCAAGCCCGATGATGTTTTCCCAGGTCATCGCCTCGGCCACGTCGGCGACCGTCAATTCGGCGCCGGCATGCTCCAGTCCCGGCGCCGACGGCACGCAGGACGGCATCTGCACATGCACGTTGATCGGCATCGCGACCGCCTCGTCATGCATCAGCCGCACGCCCGGCAATCCCAGCACATTGGCGATCTCGTGCGGATCGATGAACATCGAGGTGGTGCCGTGCGGGATAACCGCGCGGCAGAACTCCGTCACCGTCACCATGCCGCTTTCGACATGCATGTGCGCGTCGCACAGGCCGGGCACCAGATAACGCCCGCCGGCGTCGACGACCTTGGTCCCCTGCCCGATGGCGTGGCTGGCGTTCGGTCCGCAATAGGCGAAGCGGCCGGCGGCGATGGCGATATCGGTGCCGGGAACGATCTCGCCCGAATGGACATTCACCCAGCGCCCGTTGCGGATGACCAGATCGGCGGGCTTTCGGCCCATCGCGACATCGACCAGATGTGTCGCCACCTCCGTCCACGGTTTTGGCTTTGCGGCGCTTGTCGGCTTGGCGTTCGTCATGGGCGAGTCCTCTGCATGGGCAACTGTGGCAAATGTCGGCGCGCGGAGCCAGAGCCGTCCGCTGGCATCGGGAGGAATGGTGTGCGGCAAGATCGCCACACCGACGCCCTCGGCGCGTCTGCCGGCCGTTCGAGACGGCACGGATGACGTCAGGTCGTAAACCACTGTTGCAGAGATGCAATTCCGTTTCACGCCGAATGAGACTAGTTTGCGCCAAGGAGTCTTTCGGAACCGCCATTTCGGAGTGCTCGATGCGTCGGTTGACGCTCGCCAGTGCCGGCTTTCTTGCCCTGCTGTCCGGGTTTGCCTGGGCGGCGGACATGGGCGCCGATCTGCCGATGACGGCGCCTGGCTTCGACTGGACCGGCTACTACGCCGGCATGCAGGCCGGCTATGGCTGGGGCCGGTCCGACATCACCGTCGACGGCGGCTCGGTCAGGCCCGACATCGACGGCGGTTTCGTCGGCGGCCATATCGCGGGACTCTGGCAGTTCGATCAGGCCGTGCTCGGCGCCGAGGCCGACCTCAACTACGCCTCGATCGACGGCTCCGCCGGTCCGGCAAACGCGTTCGGCACCGACGTCAAGTGGTTCGGATCGATCAACGCCAAGGCGGGCTACGCCATGGATCGCGTGCTGCTCTACGGCATTGGCGGCGTCGCTTTCGCTGGCATCGAGACCTCGCAGGCGGCAGGCACGACGTTTTCCCGAACCAGCACCAGCACCGGCTGGACGCTCGGCGCCGGCGTCGACTACGCGTTGACCAACAATGTCGTCGTCGGCGCGCAATACCGCTACTATGATTTCGGCAAGGAGCATTTCGATGCTTCGGACACCTTCACCG
Organism: Mesorhizobium sp. GbtcB19; assembly: GCF_019091085.1. Lineage (GTDB taxonomy): Bacteria > Pseudomonadota > Alphaproteobacteria > Rhizobiales > Rhizobiaceae > Mesorhizobium. The sequence goes on from NZ_JAGXJY010000015.1 coordinate 152,879, forward strand.
ACCGCGACCAGGACGTGAAGCTGCAGACGCTGGGTGTGAATTTCAGCTATAAATTCTGAGGCTTGCCGCTGTCGCGGCAGCGCTGAAGCCTATGCCGTATTATTTTGGAAAATCAGGTGGCCGGCGCCCGCAGGGGGCGGGGGAATGGGTAGGGGCCTGATAGACGCCGGCCTCGGCGGATCGAGCCGCCTTGTGGGTTAACCTAACGGCATCCCCGCAAACCGTAATTCCGCGATCGCGCCACTTTCCAACGCGCCCCTGCTCCGCAAGCCCAGCATCAATAATGGTTAAGCCTCGACGCAAGGTTGCAATCGCACCGATCAGGACCCGTCCGAAGCGATCCTTGCGGCCGGCATCGCGGCGAGGCACTCCTCCAGGCGCTGGAGTCGTGCTTTTTGCCAGCGCAGCGCGTGCGCGACCTCGTGCAGATTGCATTTGGCTTTTGAATTGGCGGCTTTGATCAGATCGCGCTCGAGCCGATCGATCTCGCGGCGCAGCTGCCGCGCCTCCTCCTCCCGCAGCCCCCGGATCCAGCCTGGCCCACGCATGGTTCCACCATCAAAGCCGGTTCGATGCTGGCAGACAAAGGCTAATGAGAGCGGTTTGGCGAGCTTTGCATTTTACACATCGCTAATATTAATCTGGGCATCCGAGCGCATGCTCGGCGGGCTGTGCAAAATGCGCCCGTCCGAAACATCGCTTGACGGCTCAAATCAGGCATCTGAAAAGGGCACGCCTGCGGACGTGGCGGAATTGGTAGACGCAAGGGACTTAAAATCCCTCGATCTCTGATCGTACGGGTTCGATTCCCGTCGTCCGCACCACCCTTCGCTCCAGATGCTCGGCATGCACTTCTGCCCGCTAGCGATGCGGAGGTTTCAGGGCACGTTTCAGCGACTGGATAAAAAGCAGAACTGCTCCTTTACCCTATCTAAATTAGCAATCCGCGATACTTCCGTGATCAGCAGTCGGGGCTTGTGAAAAATGCGAGTGCTAGCGAGTTTTCTGCGTGACGATTCCGGAGCAACGGCCATCGAGTATGGTTTGATTGCAGCTCTTATCGCCTTGGGAATCATGGTTGGAGCGACCTCACTGGGCGGCGCGTTAAATGCCCAATTTGTGTCGATCGCCAGCACTCTTAACGGCGCCATCGCGCCGTAAGATACGCTAAGCCCACGGACAAGGCGTCCATCCCTTACGCTGCTCCGGCGTCATTGCGTGGTTTGTAAATTGCAGGTTCCGGTCATCGCGGCCGGCGGCCCGGCGCAACGAACTGTCCGACGTGCGGCGCTATGTCTGAGATTCTGCAGGCCCCCGCGAGCCGGCAAAAGGTTACTCGATCGAAAGCTTTTCCGTGCATCAAATGGTCGAGGCGCGTGGGAAGGGCTTGGGATGTCGACGATCAGGGCGATTTTTCGCCGCACCCCTGCCCCGGTCGTATTCGTCTGGCTGGGGCTCGGCGCTGTTCTGAGCCTGCTCCTGTTGCAAGGCAACATGCCCAACGGCGACGTCGACGATCTCATGAAGCTGCATGAAATCAGGCATCTTCTACAAACAGGCAATCCTTTCGACAGAACGCTGACCGGCATCGCCCAGCCCGAACCCATGGTCTCGCACTGGCCCTGGATCGTCGATGCGCCCTATGCGCTGCTGGCCGTCGCGATGGCGCCTTTTGTCGGGATGGGAACAGCCTTATCCGCCGCCGCGTTCATCGTGCCGCTCCTGCTCCTCCTGGCCGCATTGGCCTTGCTTTTCCTGGTGATCAGGGAATTCGAGTTCGACCATCCGGGCGCGGTGCTGGTCGTCGCCGCCTTGGCCGGGCTGCCGGCGCTTTCGGAGTTTCAGCCCTGGCGTATCGACTACCACAATCTGCAGATGCTCATCCTCCTGGGGGCGGTGCTGCTGACGATCCGTAGCGGGCAGGTTGCCGCCGGATTGAACGGCGCCCTGATGGCCCTGTCCACCGCGATCAGCGCCGAAATGGCGCCGTTCCTTGCCCTCCCGGCCGGCTTTTACGCATTGGCATTCATCGCCGGAACGAAGGATGCGGGCAAAGACCTCAGGGCATACGGTCTGGCGCTGGCAGCCGCCGGCATTACCGCATTCTTTCTGGTCGTAGGACCTGATGCCTACAAAAGCGCCGCTTGCGACCGTTATTCGCTTTTGCACCTCACCGCGCTTGCAGCTGCCGGCGGCGTCCTTGCAGGAGCCTCGCTGGCCGGAAGAATTGGAAGCTGGCCCATACGCGCCCTGTGCCTTTTGGCCGGCGCCGGCGCGACCGCCGCGCTGCTTGTCTTCGTCTTCCCCCAATGCACGGGCGGTCCGCTCGTCGGCCTGAGCGACTATGTTCGCGACAATTGGCTGTCGCGCATCGAGCAGGAACGCAGCATCTTCTTCAGCCCGGACTTTCTAGGCTCCGATCGTTTCGCCCGGTTTTTCGTCGCCATTTTCGGCACGGCGGCGACATGCATTCTGGCCATTTCCGGCACGACAAGGAAGCGAGCCTGGCGTGTCCTGGCGATCTTTTCGGCTGTCGGCCTCCTGTTGGGACTGCTCTATCTGCGGTACCTGCGGTTTTTTCCGCTCTTCGTCGGCCCCGGGGTCGCCCTGCTTGTCCATCAGGGCATTCCAGCCAGGCTGCCGCTGAGGCGCTATTTCGCAACCAGGTCCGGCGACGAGTTGCCGCGCGCCTGGCTTCTGGCCGCTCCGGGCGTGGCGATCATCGCCGCCCTTTTCCTAACCCATCTGGTCTGGCCTCCCAAGGCGGAAAAACTGATCGGCGTCGATATCGCCAGTGCCTGCGAGCAAGCCGGCGGCAGCCCGCATTTCGTCTGGCCGAAAGGCGCGAGACTGTTTTCGCCTCCAGATATCGGGATCGTCGCCTTGGGGTCTCTCGTCGAGCTCGACGTCGTGGCCGTCCCTTTCCACACATCGGCCAAGGGCATCGAGCGCGTCCTCAGGTTTTTCGACCCGGCTACGTCCGACCCGACACAGCTCCTCGATCAAACCAAGGCCACCCATGTCGCGGTCTGCCGTGTGGAGGAAACGGCTCTCCAGCCGGTCGAAGCCCGGTTTCCATTGGCCAGCCGGTTGGCCACGGGAAAACCTCCGGACTGGTTGACCGAATGTCCCGTCGCGGGGCCGCTGCGCGTCTATCGATATCCGGCGGCAGGCGGTCTTGCCGGCCAATGTCCTGCCATGGCCCAATGAGCGCTTGAGACGGTGACGCCGCTCAAGGCGTGATCGGGTTCAACTTCAGATGCTGGATCAGGATGATGGTCTTGGCGTCGATGATCCGCCCATCGGCAATGGCGGCCAGCGCCTCGTCCAACGGCATTTCCAGAACCTCGATGTCCTCGCCCTCCTCGGGCGCTCCACCGCCGGCCGAAATGCGGTCGGCCGGTGAATAACGCGCCACGAAGAACCACAGCCGCTCGGTCACGCTGCCGGGGCTCATATAGGGCGAAAACAGCCGCTCGATATCTTTCAGGTGATAGCCGAGCTCCTCTTCCGCTTCCTTGAGGATGGCGGTTTCGGGGTCGTTTTCGTCGAGCAGGCCGGCGCAGGCCTCGATCAGGGGCTCGCGATGGCCCGTGACATAGGCCGGGAAGCGAAACTGCCGCACCAGGAGCACGGTCTGGCGCTGCGGATCGAACGGCAGGATCACCGCGCCGTCGCCGCGATCGTAGGTCTGTCGGGTCTGCGTTTCCCATTGCCCGTCGCGCCGCCGATAGTCGAGCACTGTCTTCTTCAACACCGCCCAGTCGTCCGAAAGAATTTCTTCCGAGCGGATGCGAACGCGATCTTCCATGACGACCTCCGTATTGGCGGCAAAGGGATAGAGCAATTTCAGGAAAAATGTGAAACGGTTTTCCGTCCGCAGATCTGCGCAATCCCGGAAACCGACTGGTCCAGCCGCAGTTTCACCGGCTCGTGTCTGGCGCGAAGTGTCGCGGCTGACTAGATAGCGGTATCTCTCCCAGGAGCCCGTTTCATGACGTCATCGCTTTTCCAGCCGATCACACTCGGCGGCCTCGCCTTCCCCAACCGTATCGCGGTCGCGCCCATGTGCCAGTATTCGGCCGAGGACGGCTCGGCCAGCGATTGGCATCTCCACCACTGGATGAACCTGGCGATGTCGGGCGCCGGCATGGTTACCGTCGAGATGACCGATGTCGAGCGGCGCGGACGCATCTCGCATGGCTGCCTCGGCCTCTATTCGGACGACAACGAGGCGGCTGCCAAGCGCACGCTCGACGCCGCCAGGCGCGTCGCCGCGCCCGGCACGAAGTTCGGCGTCCAGCTTGCCCATGCCGGCCGCAAAGCCTCCAACCGCAGACCCTGGGAAGGCGGCGGTCCGTTGCAGCCTGGCGAAGATCCCTGGCAGACGGTTTCGGCCTCGGCCATCGCCTATGACACGGGCTGGAGCGTTCCGCATGCCTTGGAAGAAGACGAGATCCTCGAGCTTATTGCGCGGTTTGCGCAGTCGGCCGTGCGCGCCGAACGCGCCGGCTTCGACTTTGCCGAACTGCACGCCGCGCATGGTTATCTGATCTTCCAGTTCCTTTCGCCGCTCTCCAACCAGCGCACCGACCGCTGGGGCGGCTCGCTCAAAAACCGCATGCGCTTCGCGCTCGAAATCGCACGGGCGGTGCGCAAGGCCGCCCCGACCATGATGCTGGGCGCGCGCCTTTCGGTGACGGAATGGGTCGATGGCGGTTTCGACGTGGAGGACGCGATCGAGGTGGCCAAGGCGCTGAAGGCCGAGGACATCGCCTATCTGTGCTGCTCAAGCGGCGGCAATTCGCCTCTCCAGCAGGTGCCGCCCGGCCCCGGCTACCAGGTGCATCTGGCCGAGGCCGTGCGCAACGGCGCCGGCATTCCGACTCGCGCCGTGGGGCTGATCGACGACCCGGACCAGGCCGAGGCGATCGTCGCCGACGGCCGCGCCGACATGGTGGCGCTGGCGCGCGCATTCCTGGCCGACCCGCGCTGGGGCTGGCGCGCGGCGGCGACCTTCGGTGAGGAAATCCACCCGGCGCCGCAGCTGGCGCGTTCGGTGACGACGATGCGGCATTGGATGAAGGCCGCCGGCTAGGCTGTAGTGACAATTTAATTATTTGAGCCAGAGCATGATGGCAGCGAGCTTGACGAAGCCGAGGAAGTTTGC
>NZ_JAGXJY010000150.1 GCF_019091085.1 Mesorhizobium sp. GbtcB19
CTTGCTCGGGACTGGCAAAAAACCTCGCCGTGAACGGCGCCGTGACTGGCGGGAGCGACAGGGACACGGGATGGACCGTAGACGAGGGTACCATCAACAAGCCAGTGTCCCTCCAGGCGATCGATCCCGCGACCGGTACCGCACTCTATCTCAGCGCCACCGCTACCGTCGATGTCGTGAAGGTCAGCACATCGTATCCGTAACAGGATCTCGGCCTCTGGTTCTATCTCGGTTTTCCTCAGCTCCACCTGTCGGTATTCCATGAGGAGCGCGACCTCGGATGGTGATGCGGCGGCGCAGGTTCTGGGCAAGCGAATGCGGCGCGACGATGGT
>NZ_JAGXJY010000151.1 GCF_019091085.1 Mesorhizobium sp. GbtcB19
TAATTCATCAACTGTAAGCACGACGATTTCTTCTTGCGGTTCATTTACGTCTTTCACTTGCTTCATTGGATTACCCTCAATCAACACCTCATCAACAAAGAAACGAAACATCACCCGTAAAGTTTTCAGGCGTGTATTAATCGTAGAAGGGGAGAGCCCCACCTTTTTGCAATCATCTGGTTTGTAATTATGGTCTTCAAATTGTACCTTCTCGTTCTTCATAAATACTACGTAGTTGCGGATCACATCGGTCGTAATTGTATCGATATTTCTACTAAGACATTTATAATCTAGAAAATACGTAAAGTATCGAAAGTTTTCTTTATACTGAC
>NZ_JAGXJY010000152.1 GCF_019091085.1 Mesorhizobium sp. GbtcB19
CCACCCTGCAAATACAGGAAATTGCTTTATAACACTCTCACGTTTTTTATATTCATCAAACCGATAAAATAATGCAAATTTATTAGCTATCAAATTCTGATGCTGAAATAAATATGAAGTCATGCTTCTAATACTAGGTTTCCCTTCTTTTTTCCCCTCTGAATCTATAGTCATATCAGATAGATTTAATCCAAAAGCCAAAGATATCTCGTCCTTTGCATCTTTAAGACTAACAAGACCTTTTTCATGAAAATGTCGTTATTTTTACTGCTTTATAGAAACTTCTTTGCTTGTTCTATAGACATACATTTTATTTCGACCATTACCTTT
>NZ_JAGXJY010000153.1 GCF_019091085.1 Mesorhizobium sp. GbtcB19
AAATATAGTTTTTATTTAATGGTCGTCACGCCTGTAACGAGGTTTGTGCACGCATTGGAGAGCGCCTTCAATTGCGAGTCTTCTATGATAGCCTACGCATTCAGTCCAATATATTCGAACATCACCCTGAATTGATTTGAAGAACTCTCTGCTAGTCTTTTTTTCTAAAAGGTATAGCTTTTTAATATGTCTATGCAATCTATCGCGTATCCAACCTTCACCTACATACAAAGCTTCCTCCGCAGTAAGATTGACAAATACATATAATCCTCGCTTATCTTTAGGGACAGATTCATTGATTTTTCTTCTTAATGGTAGGCCTTTCGTATA
>NZ_JAGXJY010000154.1 GCF_019091085.1 Mesorhizobium sp. GbtcB19
ATAAAGTCAATTTTACGTTTAATAGTATTGGCGCCACGTAATTCTACTCTGTAACGTAATTCCCCCTTTTTTTCAAATAAACCAGGTAATTGAGATAAAAGAGAAAGTGGAGCCACAAATTCTTTAGCGGTCATCGTTCGTTTTCCGGTAAGTTCTACAATTCCTCGCTCCCAATCTGTTTTCTTAGTAGCGAAGTCAATATATTGCTCAGGAGTCATAGATTCAAATTTTTGAGGTTTGATAATGTCATCGGAACCCTTAAGAACCCATTCACCTGAGGCAAATATAGTAATAGTCTTATTGGATGTATCTTTCTCAATCTCAGTAATT
>NZ_JAGXJY010000155.1 GCF_019091085.1 Mesorhizobium sp. GbtcB19
CGATTCCTGCTGCAATGTGCGCAAGGTCGAGCCGCAGGCGCGCGGCGCCGAGCCGTACCGCGCATGGTTCACGGGCCGCAAGCGCTTCCAGGCCTCGACGCGGGCGGCACTGCCGGTCTTCGAGGCGGGCGGCTCGCGTATCCGCATCAACCCGCTGGCGCATTGGACGACGTCGGGCCAGGCCGACTACATGCGCGCGCACGCGCTGCGGGAAAATGCGCTGGCCGCCTATGGCTATCTCTCGATCGGCTGCTTCCCCTGCACGCAGCCCGTGCAGCCCGGCGAGGAGGCGCGCAGCGGCCGCTGGGCCGGTCACGCCAAGACCGAG
>NZ_JAGXJY010000156.1 GCF_019091085.1 Mesorhizobium sp. GbtcB19
AATCTACTTTCAAAACATTTTTCAATGAAAATCGGTGAAAATGATGCTCAATATCCGTACTAAAACAAAAAAAGGCTTGGACAATTCTGGTATAGATGACAACAGAGTATCCTATACAAAAATCAATTTACCAAAGAAGCCATCATTAAAAAACTATATAATAACTGATTCAGATATAGATCATATCGAAACTATTAATAATACGTTTTTTGAGACATCTAATGAAGAAAAAATGCCCCTGAAAGTTTCTAAGCAACCTTCTATTTCCAATTATGATTTAGCTCAAATTTTCTTAGAAGAAAATACATTTTTGAAGATAGA
>NZ_JAGXJY010000157.1 GCF_019091085.1 Mesorhizobium sp. GbtcB19
GTCGTCGACGAGGCGGCGCCTCCGTGGGGCATCAAGATCACCTGCGACGAGATCAAGGGCATCAGCCCGCCTGCCAACCTGATCGAGTCGATGGGCCGTCAGATGGCCGCCGAGCGCAACAAGCGCGCCCAGATCCTCGCCGCCGAGGGCTTGAAGCAATCGCAGATCCTCGAAGCCGAGGTCCGCAGGGAAGCCGCCTCCCGCGCCGCCGAGGCGCGCGAGCGTACCGCCGAAGCCGAGGCCAAGGCCACACAGGTGGTGTCGGAGGCAATCGCCAAGGGTGACGTACAGGCGCTCATCTCCTTTATCGCCCAGAAATA
>NZ_JAGXJY010000158.1 GCF_019091085.1 Mesorhizobium sp. GbtcB19
CGATGGGCGGGCGGGGGGGGGGTGTCTCGCCCGCATAGCCGAAATAGCTGCCGGCGCCGAGGCCAAGCGGGGGGTCGCCGATCAGCACCGTCTTGGTTCCCTGGGGGCCGAACGGGGGGGTGGGGGGGAAAGGGGCGGGGGGTCCCCGCGCCCGGCCCTTTACGGCAAAACAGCGGGGTCCGCTCCTGCCCGGGCTTGGGTCCAAAGGGTACTGCTGGGTGCCGTGGCCTTCAAGCGCAACAATGGAAGGGTCCCCACCAACCCGCCCCATATTGGTGGCGGGCGGCACCGCCATGGGGCTCAACCGGCGGCCGG
>NZ_JAGXJY010000159.1 GCF_019091085.1 Mesorhizobium sp. GbtcB19
ATCACTTGCTTTCAAACCATTACAAGCTATAATATTCCTATTCAAGGTAATTAGTTCTTCGGTAGAGCAATTCCGCTTAAGTAAATTCCAAAAATCATCTGGTTTGTAGTTAATATCCACAGTTTTAATTTCTCTCAAAGTATCCCACTCCATATAAAATGATAAAAGGATGTACTATTGTACATCCTTTTATTGTAATCCATATATTAAATTTTTTTAAGTACTCCTACACCATCTAATTTTATTTTATTAGCAGTAGAATTTCTTGTTAACTTAAGTGCGTTTTTTATTATCTCATAATAGAAGGAAAAATC
>NZ_JAGXJY010000016.1:0-16548 GCF_019091085.1 Mesorhizobium sp. GbtcB19
AACCCTAACCCTAACCCTGGGGTGCCAGACCCTAACCCTAACCCTAAATCTTCCCTGGCCTAGGGTTAAGGATTTCGCATCTGCGGGCCATCTCCTTTTGGATTACCTCTCACCTCCTCCGCTATCGCACGATGTTTAACCTATCGCATTACCGACAGGGCACATGAAAGAACTCCGCATTCTGCGGGCACTAACTCCCTTGCTGCAAACCTTCTCCCCGCCTGGCAAAACAGCAAACCTATTCACCTATCACCCTCTCATTGCCACCAACGAATATGGAAAGAAGTTCTCATTCTCGCTGGTGTTCGTTCGTCCGCGGCGAAACGCTCTCCACGTGCTCATGGAAACCCCGGAAGTGGATCACCTGTCTTCAGGATCATTACCTCGCCGGCGACGAGCCATTTTGGCAGGCCAACCAAAATTCCGGTCCAGTTCACGCCGTCCGCGAGGCTCTTTGGTCAGTTCGCGAAGCAATTAACTATGACGAGACCTCCACTGAGCTTAAGGACGAATTGAGCCTAGATGTCAGCCGGGTAGAGCAGCAATTCGCCAACTTGGAGGCCGACACCTCGGCACTGTTCCGGCTCTTTTGGCTAGTATGGGTGATTCCATTTATCGCCTGGACACTTTACTTGGCAATCTTCTTGGAAGAATGGGGACAATTGATAGGGCAATCGGCGGTCTTGTCACGTACTCTTTCCCTTGGAGTCGCCGTTCTGAGATACCGGAAGAGCACTGGGTGGATCATTTTCAAATTTTATGAGGACCGCGTCCTGGGTAGCTTACCCGCCCTCATCTTCTACACCATAGCCTCAAGACCCGCCTACCGACACCTCCATGGCGATTGGCGTTATACGACGCTAGTCGGCTGCGTAACTTGCCTTGGCCTGCTTCTTTTGAGCTACTGGCAGGATCTCTGGGTCGGCGCTCTTTTCCTGCGGTCAAAATTGTGGTTGGCGCCCCCCATTCTGACGAGAGATCTGCGAGTAAAGCTGAGGACTGCGCGCAACACGCTTCTCGAAAGTGTCAAAGAGCTCCAGCATTGCATCGAAGATGCTGATATCAGCGACAGGATGAAGGATCACCTGCTGATGGTGAAGCGGGACGCTGACCGGCTGCTGCGAACGATTAAGCGCATTCTTCCGATCGAGGATGCCGCCGAGGAGCCCCGCTATCCCAGGATGCCGAAGGTTCCCGTTGTCGTCCTGACGGCCGTTCTCCAAGCGCCAATTTTGGGCGCCTCCTATCGATACCCTTGGCTGATGGCTGAAAGTGCGGGATGGGGAATATGGAACACGATACGCATGATGTTTGGCTTGATTGCGTCCTATGTGTCCCAGGGCGACATCGCCCGCCGGTTTTCCAATATCGTGGCGGGAGGATTAGCATTGCTTCCACTTACGCTCGCCATTCTGTTTACAAATGGCGCGGTACTTCTGCCGGTAGAGAACAGGGTGCTCTTGGCTGTCGGTCTGATTCTGATCGTCAACGCCTTCTCGAATCTGGCTGGCACCTTCTGCAAAGGCCTTAGCAAGAGAACTCAGTGCAGCCAGGGCGATATCGGGCAAGTGGGGCGGATTCAGACTAAAATGCACTCTGTATTGCCACTTGTGCCGGCAAAGCCACTAGTTTTCGCAACGGGGATTTAGCCGCAGAGATTGCAGGGATAGCATGTATATCACATGAAGGACAGAAAGAAAAAGGTGGGGTAGAACCGGATGATAGCGTATCGACATGGCGTCATTTGCGACGCCTATCGCGCCTAGACTAGGAAATGCATTCTTTACGATCGGATTTCCTTTCTCGAGCTGGCGGGTATAAATAAACCCAACATCCACCCGGAACAGGACGTGGTCGACCCAAGACGCCGCGTGATGCTACATTTCTCGTATCTATCCACCGTTGTCCACCTGCCGAGCTTGAGCGATAGAGAACGATAGTGCACGATGGGTCCTTTGCTCGAGCCCCCGTCAGGCAATGCAGCTTTCATTGTGGGCTCTGAGCTCACTTTCCCCTCCGATGCGGATTACCAGAGGCGCACCGAATGCGCCCGAAGTCTGATGAAGCAGCACGGATTTAATGTTCTTGCCATTTCCGGCTTCGACTATCTTCGGTTTTTCACCGGATTGAATGGCTTGCCCGTCGGCAGGCCGATCTGGCTCGTCTTGCCACAAAGTGGCGCGCCGGCTTTCGTCTCGCCCAGTAGTGAGGCAAAAGAGATCCGGGCGCGATGCAACACACCGGTAGCCTTGGAATGGGTCGAATGGAAACAACCGGCACCAGCGCCCAAGACGCATCAAGATGCGCTCGCAAAGTATTTGGGAGATCTCGCACTTGATGCCCGCACCATCGGCGTCGACTTCAATTCCACCTCGGGCAGAAATATCGAATTGATCAAACAGGCTCTTGGCGCTCAACGCATAGCGGATGCCTCGGCGATATTGCACGAGCTAACTGCCCGCAAGGATGCGGCAGCAATCGACGTCATTAGGCGCTCTTGCGACATCGTTGCCCACCAGTTCGAGGCGTGCCGTAGCGTTATTGCTCCTGGCGTTCCCGAATGGAAAGTCGCCCTGGCGTCTTTCAACGCCGCGACAGAGCGATCCGCGCAGTGGTGGAACGGCGATGAGGAGCAGTCCCCGTTTGTGCAGGGTATGCAGATGATGGGTAGCGGTCATCAGCGCACGGCGCGCTGCCATACCGCCGGCGGCGGTCGCATCATGCAAGACGGCGAACTCCTTCAGATTTGCTTCTGCGGCCCATCGTTTTTCGGGCACGCAATTGGCTATGATCGGCCGTTCCGTATAGGTTCGAAGCCTTTGCCTGCAAACCTCCGAAAGGTCGTGGAAGTCGCACGCGAAGCGCAAGAAGCAGCTCTGGCAAAAGTGCGACCCGGAGTGGCGGCTCGCGAGATTCATGCCGCCGCGGTGGAGGTGATCGAGCGCCACGGCTGGGAGAGCCCCTTTCTACATCGCACCGGTCGCGCGATAGGATACTCCGATTGGGACAGCAACATTGAACTCAGTGACGACTCCACTGCCGAGATTGAGTCGAACATGTTAGTAACGGTCGAGCCGGGCATCTACGTCCCTGGCATCGGTGGCGCACGCTTTGGCGATACGGTCCTGGTTACCGAAGCCGGGCGCGAGGTCCTCACTCCTTTCGACCTTGGCAGGGACATCTAATAGGAGACTGCTCGCCGGCGTCTCCTTTAAACCCGCTATAGGTGATATGACAGCGCGCGGTGGGCGACGTCACCCTCGAGCTGCCACTGGAGAGTCCTTGCGGCTCTAGCGAAACGACGCCTTCCATAGCCCACGTCAGGTTGGAATAAACACCGCAAACACTTATACTATTTCTATGAAATATATTCTGTCTCTCCGTCTATCACTTCCTTCCGCCCCGTCAGGATAACCTAGAATGACACTGCGGCGGACATGCTGATAAACTCTCTCGCTGAAAGAGTCTTTTGGGAACTTGGCCCCACTACCGGCGACCTAGGCAAATAGTAATCAACGTGACGTAATGAATGCCGAAACGTGCCATTCTACCCCGCTTTGCTCATCGTTCAGGCTGCCAGAATTCGGGTATATAGCCATCCCCGTCTGGCGACTGTCCCTCATGCCTCCCGTACAACATCTCTTTCATCGCTCGTAGCCATGACAGACCCAATTCAGTTCAAGACCATTCAGGTCACTCCTAGAGCCGGCATCACTGCCGCCCACGTATATGGTGTCAAATGGGAGGACATGAGCGATGAGCAATTCAACGAAATCCAAGAAGCCTGGAGGATCCACGGCGTGTTGGTTTGTCAGGGCCCCATAGGGTCTGATGAAGCCATGGTCAAATTCAGCAAGCGTTTGGGAGTAGTCTGTATACAGTCCCTTCAAGAAAAAGGCCATCCACTCTCTCACGCCGAGCACGAAGAAATATGCCTGATAAAGGAAAGTTACAATAGCAACACCGGCAACAATCGACTGGCCCCACATTACGACTTGCATTGGCACAAAGACAACGAGATACCAACTCACATCATCCTGTGGCCACATTCACTTCCAGATAAAGGGCCAGCGACCCTCTTTTACGACCCATATGCCTTTTTCAACGACTTGACCGAAGAAGAGCGTGCTATTTTGGCCGATAAATCAATTATCTGTCAGTCTTGCTATGCGTTCGAAGGTCCCCTGTTCTACGGAATTAATGAGCCACATGGCCAAATGCCGTTCAGCAGACGTCCTATCTTACTGAAGGATAAGGAAGGAAGACCCTTCGTCAGTCCCGGCCCCTTTACGCCTTCGACTTTTGTCCCGGACCTGCCACAAGACAAAGGCAGGGAACTCATCGATAGCCTTCAGGCGAGGTTCTTCTCCGATAAATATCGGATCAGACTTGATTGGAAGCCTGACAACGTGGTATTGGCGAGAAACAACTTCATGCATAGCCGTGACGACTATGATGGAAAAAAGCAACCTCGTACGATGCATCAGATTTTAACGAGAGATCCCGAGGTCGGGGACGGCTTTTGGTTACCTTATACGCGGCTATCAAGTTCTTAAATATAATATTAAACATGTTTCTTATCACTGACTCGCCACTTTATATATTGTGTTGCTAATCCATGCCGTCTCTCACTGTCTGATGCCATTACATTATAAAATCAGAATAAAGGTTCATATTCGCAATTTACTGCCAGCCTCGCAATGGATGCATTGTTCGGCATCTCGATGGCAGAACGAGTAATACGAGCTATTTCCTTAGGCTGCGTCATGTCCTCGGAGTTGATTTTCGAATGTCTGCTCATATCCGTAGCGACCCAGCCCGGGGATATTGCTGTTACCCGCACCCCGCTTTCCCATGAATCATAGCGCGTCGTGTCGGTAAGAGCTGTTTGCGCATGCTTGCTCGCGTTGTAGATAAAATTGGTGCTCTTGTTTACCCTCAATCCTGACAGTGAGTTGATGTTGACGATGCGGCCAGCCCCGGTCTTCTTGAGGTAAGGCAAGCAAAGCTGGGTCAGGAGCCAGGGCGCTTGGCAATTGACCGCCATAACCCTATTTAGCTCGTCGCGGGTGCCGTTCATCAGATTGTCCGTTATCTTCGCGCCCAGACCGGCATTGTTGACCAGGCCGTCGATCCTGCCGAATGTCTCGATAGCGGCTTTCACCCATGCTTCCATTGTGTCAGGGTCCTCGGCGTCGAAACGCGCGTAGTGTAGCTGCTCGCTCTGCGGCCCAAAGGCGGCCTCAAGCGCACCGACGTCGCGAGCTCCCAGGCTCAGGCGATAGCCGTGCGCGATGAGTTCCTCTGCGATGGCCCGCCCGATGCCGCGATTGGCGCCGCTGACCAGGATCACGGGGCTTTGACGAAGTTTAACGGTCCAGATCGAATCGAGCTTCTGAAAATGGATAACACGTCCGTTTTCCAGATGCTCACGAGGCAGTTCCACTCCAAGAAGTGCGGCTATAACCCTCAGAACGCCTCCGTGGGCGACCAGAAGTGTATTCTCGGAACGGGTGCGTTCCAGCGCCTTGGCCACACGCCTGGAGAAATCCGGTTTTCTTTCGCCGTCACCGAAATTGCCTTCGAACAATTCCAGCGGGGCCAGTTTGCCCTCGAGTGAACCGAAATGGCACTCATCCAGGTCTTCGTCGATGTGGAAACCGACACATGCTACGTTGGCGAAGACCGCCGTCTGAATGGCGCGTAATTTCGGCGAACAGAACACTTGGCTTGGGCTCAGCGTCCTGAGAACATTCCCTGCCATGCGGGCTTGGATCTTGCCCACGTCGTTGAGACCTATGTCCGTACCGCCTCCTTGAGCGAACCATTTTTTCACACCGCCCTCGACCACGAAGTCCGTGTTGAGCTCGGTCTTTCCGTGGCGAACGAAATGGAAGTCTACCATGCCCTCCGGGGCCACGGCGCCACCCAGGTATTCTGAAGAAAGCACCATCGCGAGCTGCTGGAAAAGGTGACTATTGCGCGAATGCGAGTTGGTGATGCGGCGGCGAAACCGGAGCAGACTGTTCTGGCTTCACAAGGTACGGATTACCATCACCCCGCTTAAATCGGAAAGACGGCCAGGGCATTCCGCGCTGTCGCTCGGCATCAGCGGCTGGAGCGGCCGGACGATAAAATATTCAGAAGAAGCCAACCGGAGTTGCATGCTCATGCAGGCTCTCGTGCGGGGGTTGCAGCACTTCGTTCAACGACAAATCAAAAAAATCGCGCAATGACTATTGCTCATGTACGCGGTGCATCACATGCATGGCCAAACGCATCGTATTCAACTGGTTCCCGCAGGCTCGAACTGAAGGAGATAAGTCGAGGCCGGCAGCCAGCCGCAACGCTCATGCCGGCACATCGCCCTTCTGACATCCCCCGCCCTGCCCTATCCAACATTAAACCTTACTGGAGGCGTCTGGAAACTGCACGATGGATCTCCTGCTGCAGGTGCCTTTGCCTGACGACGCGGTCTACGTTGCCAGCTTGGCCGAGACGGTCAGACAGCTTCCAGCGGTCGCTGACTATGGACGCATGATCGCCGGGAAGTTCAACCGAATTTACATGGTCTCGAGCGGTGCAGGTTATCATATCATGAGGGGCTTAGAATGGTTCGGTGAAAGCACCGCTGAGAAGATCGAATTTCGAGCTTTAACATCTGCCGACTTCAACAATCAGCTTTCGCCTAAGGTTGATTGCCTCACCACACTCGTCATACTGTCCTCCAAGTCTGGAAAAACGCCGGAAACGGTCGCAGCGGCTGAACGTGCAAAGAATAGGCTTTGCACTACGGTCGTTTTCACATCCGAAACGTCCTCGCTCGCGAAACAGGCAGATCACGCATTTTACTTAGGGGACACCAATCAGGCATTCTATGCGACCTTCATGCTCATGCTGGCCTTCGTCGGCGGCATTTTGGAAGAGGCGGAAGGTTGGGGATTGTTGGAGCAACTTCTCTCGTCGCTGCCCGCCTTGCCAAAAGTGCTGATTTCCGCCGCTCGGCAGAGTGAGCTTCAAGGAAAGGTGAATGCCGAGCGCTACGCGGCCGGCGACCCGATCTATCTCTTCGCCTCGGGGCCGGGGATGCTGGTTCCCGGCGGATTTGGTTTGTGCGTTGTGGAGGAAAAGCTCAAAGTTGTCGTCGTCGATAGAGGGGCCGACCACTTCTTCCACAGCACCTTGGAGACCACAACCAAGACTAGTCGGCATTTCATTCTCATTGTTGCCGAGGATAGCAGCCGTGAGCAGATGGAGCGTATGGTGACGTTCTGCAAAGAACATGCAGGGCATACTGAGATATACGATACGGAGGAATTCAAGATGGAAGGTATCGACCCGAAAATCAGGCCCTTGGTGGCCCCCTATGTCGCTGAAGCTGCATTAAAACCCTACGCATTCTATCTATCCCAGGTGACCGAGCGGCCACTCAACGACATGAGATACATGGGAAAGATCGATTATTAGAACGGTTGCGGTCCCAATTTTTCAGGTAGCAGACAATAGTATAATTTGCTTTGAAATTCATTCCGTGGCTGCCGGTCCGATCCATGACCATGTGACACGTGCCATCCCTCTTCGACATTGCGTCCCACCTGCCTCCCCCAATAGAGAGAACCGAACTGCTCAATCGGCCATGGTGACCACCAGAGCTCGTCTGCCGCTCGGGCTGCTGTTGACGTGAGGTGCGGGATCACGTGTGCGGGTGGGTTGAGGCTCTGCTCAGCCGCCGTGGAGACGATCGGTGGATATCACGCACTTCACGGGCACTCCCGTGACGCGCCCGCATGCCGGGAAGGCCCTGTTTCGACAATGAGGCTCTACACTCTTCGAATTAAAAGGCGGAATTGCGGTCTCGTTTTGGCCTACTCCTGGTCGCTGCAGAAATTTGCATATGCAGTACCATACGAAGAATATTTCGCCAGTACACAGATATAACGCATCGCCGTACGAGCAGTTCACGGTTGATAAACGCGGCAAGCGACAATGTGTAAAGGCATAATCTGCCTACTGATAGGATTTACAAACTTCACGCACTTAATCCTGATCGCCCTCCTCATCCCGTTCATCCTCTTCATCCACTTCATCCCCTTCATCCCCTTCATCATTGAACTCGCCGAGATCGCCAACAATGCAGACATCAAAGCGTCGCCAGTTGCTACCGTCGCACGTCTCCTCACTATCATCGCAAACCTTCATGATATAGTTGTACATAGCGCTAGACACTCCAGCATTGAGTTCCTTTATCGGTATCAATATATCGAGTAAGAAATCTTGGATCTTGTCGGATATTTTTATCGCTTCTTCGATTTCGATATTTCCGCAGCAATGATCTCTGAATACCATAAAATGGTATTTTGGTATATCTGCCTGGTAGATATCGCTTTTTTTTGCGAAGTGGTATAGCCAAACGCCAATCGTCGTCTTTGTTGCGTCGAACCGCTTAACCTGGTCCGCATACTCGTCCTGCTCGGTTCCAAAAAAAAGACAGAGTTGATAGGACTTGCCTCGAGCCTTGGCGGAAACGTCGATGGTGAGGCGACCATGGGGTCGCAGAAGCCAAAACAGACGTGTGTCGGACATCGCGGGAGAAGTTGACTTGGAAACGCAAGGGACGGGTTCTGAGTAGGCTATGGGAACAGACGGAGGGGACAAACTTCCGTTTTTATGTGGAAATGCTGGGGTATGCGGCTCTGCCTAGAGAACCGGGCGGTTAGCGGCTTTGGCACTCATTGGCTGTCACTTCAGGCCTTGCCCTGCAGGCCGTTAGCTGAGCATTTGGTTGGCGGCGCAGCCGAAATGACGACCCGGCACTGATGAAATTTTCGCACCCGTGCGCTCGCTCCCAGGGCGCTGGCTTTTGCATCACATTCATTGGCAGGGCTGTTCACGATCGGCATCGCCAGCATTGAAGCCACATGTGGGAAACAGATCGTAGAATTAAGACTAAGTACATTAGAGCGATCGAAACAATGATAGCGTCCGCCTTGGCCAACCCATCCTGAGTGTCTTCGCCAAATCGATCTTCTGTTGCAACACCAGCGCGTCCAACTGGTCGGTTCCACTGCTCTCTGCACCATCATTTGCTAATGTCGTGGTCGTGGCATTCGGCTTCCCTCCTTCGTTGTCGTAGGAATAGCGGGGCGGCGGATCGCCGTCTCCCCCAACGATGCTCGCAGCTGTGGGCGGTCGTGTCGTGTAGTTGGACCACGTGTCGACGAAATCCCTCATCCGGATGTATTCCTTCCCTAATTTCTTATTGTTCGGCCGGGGGAGCATACACACCCAGCAGGGTGGCTGCGTCTCACCATCCGCGCAAGCGCACGCAGATGAACGAGCCGTAATGCGATCCCCAGCAGCACGAGGTACGGTATCAGCAGCAGAGACTGCCGTTGTCTCAACGAGGCCCCTGTCCCCCGGGCGGTCGGACGACATCTCATCTCGGACGCGGGTTTCCATCGTGATGCATCTCGTGATGCTCAAGTGGGAATGGGTCACCCCGTGGTCGGGGCAGAACAGGCTTGGGAAAGCTTCTGCCTTGATGCTCTCCAGCAGATCGTAGTGATGCCCGCATAGAGATATCTCCGGTTCTAGGCTGTCAAGATCTCCTCGGAGATCGTAACTGTCCCATCCCTCATGGTAGATAGCCAATATGCTTCGGATAACTTTGGAGAGTGGGGGATCACGGATGATCTCGGCGTCAATCAGATAACGACATCGGCGCAGGCCAGCGGAGGTTTTCTTGCAAATATGGCGCGGCGAAAAGACATAAGCATCAGGAAATATCTTCGCTACCTTTTTTTCTTGCCATTTCTTGAACGGGCCTGCCACAGCACAGCGGAAACTTTTGGAGTAAAGAGAAATTAGATATTTTGGAATGAGGGCATATGACCTGACATAGAAAATGGCAATGTCTTGCAGCTGCCCCTCCCTGCGAAGGATCTGCACGAAAGGGCGCCCTTCGGCCAGATGGCGCAGGGCGGAAAGACGGATGGTCGACATGGGGAAGGTTTCGTGGGAGCAACAATAGAGATCGCCGAGCGTGTGATAGGCAATGTCTGCTATGGGATGGGAAACGAGAAATGCGAGCGATCAGCAGAATATGGCGGTAAAAGATGGACCGATTACACCCTTTGCTGGACGAAGGTGTGAAGCTGATTTCCGAAGCGACATTGGCGCGTCCGGTTTCAGGGAAATGACGAGCTCTTCGGGGCAGGCTTATCTGCGACACGAGAGGGATCCGGCGACCTCGCCGGGGACTGCAACAGTATTCAAACTTCAGCCACTGGGGTGTGATGTGACCAAGTGTGACGAGATATAGAATAAGCAATAAAAGCGAAATGCGCCATCATTTTTGGGCGCTATAAATGGCTCTAGCCGCGGCGGCGGCGGGGCCAGAACGTGCAAGTGTGACGGGATTGTGCCGCGCCAACCCGTAGTGTGGTTCCCACTCGACAGCAAATGAGAGCATTCGCCAAGATTTGCACTAATGCCCCCCGGAAGCGGACGCATCAGCGCCTGCAGCCACACATTGATGTCACGCCTTTGCTGTTCGGCCTGGAACAATGATGCGGTCAATGATGGGCATCCTTCGTCAAGCGCGGCGAACCCGGGAGTTACCCCTTTCGGGGTAGCTATGCCAATGGCCGGGAGCCCATTTTTACATCACTCTCTCGTAGGAGATCAGTAATTGATCAACAATTGGAGATCAGGATGGAAAGATGATACGAAACGAACGCTCACGCCAGCACGCAAACAGTAAATGTCTCATGTTATGGAACGTAGAATAACCTGCGAGCTTTCGCTTTTATGTCTAAACTTTTGTAATTGTCAAACCGCTCCCTCGTCCTCGACAAATTCTTCTTCTTCTTTCAAATTGTTCATCTTGTGAACCGTTTCTTAGCCACATTATTTCTACCCACAAGGTGCCAACACAATCGCTCGCTCAAGTCGTTGGACAATGTCGGAAGCTCGCCGCAAGGACGCCCTCAGACCCCGCATCTTCCTCGTCTTAGAGATCCCTCGGCCGTCGCCAAAGGCACCAACGCAGTGGCCATGCCCACCATACCGCTCTCCGCCAGGTGGGAGGCGGCACCGCTTCTCGACCATCGATGTACGGCGGCGGCGGTCCGCTCATTGTCGCCTCAGAACGGCCGGTCGAGGGTGGCGACCTGTACGCGGGTTCATTTCCGGGGAGTAACGCCAAAAAACATGGAAGATACGCCGTGGCCTTTCCGCAAAAGCATGCATCTGACCGTTCAATAAAATAGGTCTCAAGCGCCGAACTCTCTATTTGCCTGTTCCCAATCGCCTCAATAGGCGACTTGTCTGGGCTGCATGTATCGCCCTCGGTGGACGGTGTATCGGATGGAGTTGAGCCGATGAACGCTCCTCGTACGAAATTATCCAGGTGATTGCAAAGATGCATCCATTGGGTATGTCTTTTGATGCTGAGCGCGTTACAGGGCTGAGCGGAGGCTTCAACTATGAGTTTCTGGGCCAATACGGCCCATGCGACTTCTGTCAGTGGAGGATCATAGATGACGTCGCCTTTATATTGATGGATAGTGCGCCTGAGCTCGAGGTGTGAGCATATGCAAACGGAATGCAGAGAAAATATGATCGTGCCCAGGAACCGTGCTGCCAGACTCTCCTGTGTCCTTTCGTTAAACGGACCGGCCACGGCACAGTGATAACCGAGGCGGCAATAGTAATCAATATCTTCCGTGACCGTATCATCAATTTCGGAAATATAAAAGATGGCAATGTCTGGCTGACCACGCAACATTATCGGCCTACGCAGTTTGGACAAGTCGGAAAGACGAAGGCTGCGCATGCTGACGGTTGCAAAAATCGGCGGATTGTGAAGGAGATAGTGCCACTTATGTACGTTGGGTGACCCAAGGCAAAGTCTTGACAGACTTGTCTGCTTCCGTGATAGCAACAATAGAGATCGCGCAGCGGTGATGGGCAAGATCGCCGATGGGTTGGGGAATGAGAAAGGCGGGCGAACAGAAGAATATGGCGAGGAGAGATGGGCCGATCGCACCCTTTAAAACAAACGGGATCAAGAAACTGCGGATGAGCTTGGCCCTTTTTCTTCGTGGCTGATCAACGAGCATGACCGGTACCCCTATTGCTTTGTTTTCCTGTGTATCTGAATGAAAGGTGCGAAGCCGATTTCCGAAGCGACATTGGCGCGTCCGGCTTCAGGCATATGACGAGCTCGTTCAGGTCAGACTTCTCTACGAGACGAGAGGATCGGCGATCGGATCAGGCCTGCAACCGTATTCACACTTCAACCACTGGGGTGTGATGTGACCAAGTGTGACGAGATATAGAATAAGCAATGAAAGCGAAATGCGCCATAATTTTGGGCGCTATAAATGGCTCCAGCTCCGCAGTGGCGGGAGAGCCGGAACGTGCAGTGTGACGGGATTATGCCGAGCCAACCCATGGCATGGTTCCCTTCGACAGCAAATGAGAGCATTTGCCAAGATTTGCACTAATGCGCCCCCGGATCTAAAATATGCAAGCGGAACAAGTTCGGGCAAGTGGACGCATCAGCGCCTGCAGCCACACACAGATATCACGCCTCTGCTGTCCGACTTGGAACAATGATCCCACCGTGATGAGGGTCCGTCATCAAGCACAGCGGACGGAGAAGTTTCCTCGTTCCGGGTAGCACGGCCATGGCTCTGATGTCGTATCCCCCTCTCGTTGGAGATCAGTGAATACGCGGCAACTGGAGATCAGGATTAGAAAGATGAGGCGAAGCGATCTTTCACACTCCCCTGAAAGGCATAATGTAAAATATCTATTTTGAAGTATTTTTCATGTAGAAGATTTATAATATAAAGATTATTATTTCAAAAGAAGTTCGACCAGCAGCTCAGAGGCACTGTCGATTGAGACAAATTTTCCAGGTCCCACACTCCCCCAAATCGCTTGGATGGCTTCAATTGTTTCTTGAATGACTCTCTTCCTAACTTCAAGTGGTCGATATAATCGTTCGCGCAGGTGATTGTCAGATTATAGGAAAGTCGTAGCATGGCTTTGATGAAGGGGCTGCCATAGTGCTTCGCCTCCTGTCCGGGCCACCAGGTGTATTCACCGTCGCCTTCATTGAGTATGTAACCGTCGCTGGTGATAATGCCGGCGTAGCCATCAAAAGGTGTTTTTCCGATGCCGGCAAGATGGGGAAGGACGCTCTCAGATGCCTGCCTTGAGAGGAGGACGTTCACTTTCCTTTCCTCAGGATTATGTCGGGGGGGAGCGGGACAAGGACGCCCGCCTGTCAACTCCGATAGCCCGCGAGTGAATACGAGGGTCACATCGTTTGATGGGGTTGGACTGGTCGAATCCATCGTGCTGACTGAAGATGGCTTGTCAAACGACCCAGGCGACGACGTTGTCGAAACTGAAGATGGCATTGCAAGACCTAACTCCTTGGAAAGGAGAAGAATGAAAGAAGGGCGGAAGGGAGCTGTCCTTCGACGACTGCCCCGGGGGGATACTCAAGGTCGGCGTGGCGCCGTCAACACGGCACACCCATCGTGCGAGGTCCACTCTACCGTCGATGCGAAGCCGCCTACGTGATGAGCCATTGGGGGCTCGAGGAACCTGCAAGCAAATAGGGATATCACACCTCGTTCAGGCAAGGCGTATGACCATACGCTGGAGCTGACGATAGTGATCAATCTTCAGTCGAGCCCGCGGCATTAATCCATTCTTGATCCAGGTCGCAGCTAGCATGTGGAAAGGCCCATGACTGGCCGGAACAAGCTATCCCAATGAGCACGATATCGCTCGGTCACCCGACAGCATCGGGGCGCGCCAGGCCGGACAGGGTGGAAAGACGGAGCAATGCCATCGCGAAGATGGCGAGATCGATGATGGACAGGCAACCAGAAAGCCAGCGATGAGAGAGATAGTCAGGGTGTGCCCAGCGATCGGGCATCCAACTGTGCGTCCTCCTGCTGCTTGCGCCTTTATTGGAACACCTAGACTGCTGTGCTGTCCTCCTCGATTGAGCTACAAACATCGCCGAATTGACACCTCATGAGCCACTAGGAGATAGATAACTCATCACCTGGCCTATGGGGCGGGATGTGACCAAATGCGATGAGATAGCGAATAGGAAACAAGAACAATGTGCCCCGTACTTAGTGCGGTGACCGACCAGTTCCGGGGTATGAGCCGGCCCCTAATGCACGGGGAATTGTGCCGTGGCTTGGCGTATTAGCTCCCCCTTAGCTGTGGCGCGAACCTGGGCGCGCGATTTTATGCGTTGCAATCTCAAAGACGACCCCGAAGCAGGGATCGACGTGCGGGCAAGGATCGCTCGCTTACTCGCATGTCAACAGATCTCGGACGATGGAATTGCACATTTACATCAGGCATGTTGCATACCAGGCGAGCGAAGGTCGGGGTTGGGTGCAGGCCGCACCGCTCAACGACATCTCTTGACAAGGCTACCTAGGCTTGGTCCGAACGAAAATTAGAAGTACAATGGATCTCTAGTTACATGCTATTGCTTTCCAGCCTCCTCCGTTCGTGGAAAAAAAGCCAGGGGACGTCCAGCCGGTGGACCACTTCTGACGCTTCATTCTACCCGGCGCCAGACCATTCTCCATCGCGCCATGCGTGCGCTTTCTCTTGCCGGAATATTGGCCTTTCTCGTCTAGCCCCGCGGCCGGCGGTTCGGAGGCAGGTGGCTCTTCGGCGGCAAGGCAGACGGCACCATCGAGAGGCTCTGGCGACAGGGACGGGTCGCCGTCACCGGCATTCCAACCCATGATGGTCGGAAATGTTACGATCCTCGGGATTGAGGACGGAGGGCCTCTTAGATTTTCCAGGCCGCCTGGGTATATTACATTCCGCTTGAGCATGTGTTGGTAGAAGGCGCGATTGTCGCGAATTCGCTGAGAGGTTTCGGCCCTCGCTTCGGGGGTCATTTGCAAATTGGTAGCCAGTGTAAACTCCAACATTGCTTCGAAGTACCCATCATCATTGTCGTCCAAGGTACATTCGAATGAGCCGGATACGAACTCAATTTGCCAGGGGTTAGGAAACTTCATTTCGACGATCCGGCGGTCTTGTGCCATTTTGAATCCGATGAGCAGAACGAGGTGAAATGATGCGTCGGGATGGAAGGACGACGCTGGAAAGACACAAGCACCACTGAAAGCTCAGGAGGTAGAGAAGTAGAAGTACTGGAAGTAATCGAATGATGAGCATTGAGATGAGGTGGGCACATAAAATTACTGCAGACTGCGCTCTAGAGCCAATGTGGCAGTGTTCATTTAAATGATATTGGTATGTTCCCGAGGTCCATACGACAATAAGCCCTTCTCATTGCCGTCGGCACCACCGCCCCCACATGCACTGTCTCAAAAGGAATGGTGCAGAGAAACGGGCTAGCACTTGCAAAGCTTCTGTCGGTGCCTGCAGCCACCGATAGATATCACACCCGGCTATCCAACTTGGGAGATGATCTCCGCAATGGGGGGATCCTCTGTGTCTCTGGGTCCGCGGCCGACACAACAAGGCCAATGGCGGCCAGTGTGAAGCAGTCTGTGTGACAAGCCTTTCGGATCAGGGGGGCCTGCCAGCCAGCGTATCACACCTCGTTTGGCAAGGCGTATCATCACACAACGAAGCTGTGTCGGATGGTCCACTGATGGCCACCCACCAGTCGGTTTGCGGCATTTATTCCATTGGTGGCCAACGGGGTCTCTAGGTCACCCGAGCCGACTTTTCCGCCTGCGTCGCAAGCCCGTCGGCCAGTGCTTAATCGCGCCGCTCACGACACTGGGGCCTGTCAACCAGTGTCAACGACGCCGTTTGCAGCACTATTAGCGCTGCCGGCCAGCATGCAGCGGCTGTGGCCTTGTCAACCGAGATCCGCCACCGCCCCGCTTGCGGCATTTCTAGCGCTGTCAACCAGTGTCAACCACCTGAAGGTGCAATGGCTGTGGCGCGGTTTCAGCCAGCTGTAACCCCTGTCAACCGCAGTCAACAAACGAGTAGTGTGACGGTGACTATAGCGCCCCACGATCGCCCAAGCACTCCCCTCGCAGCAGCCGGAGCCTGTCAACCAGTGTCAACGGCCCACTTGCGGCACTGTTAGCACTGTCGATCAATGCCACGCTGAAGCCCTGTCAACCAGGCTTGCGGCGCAACGCCCTAATTCTGTCAACCGGTGTCAACCACCCCGCTGCAGCGGGCTTGGCCTGTCAACCACTGCAGCCGCAGCCGCTAAAGCCCTGTCAACCAGGCTTGCAGCCCAGCGCCCTAATTCTGTCAACCGGTGTCAACCGCCGCGCTGCAGCGGGTTTGGCCTGTCAACCACCGCAGGCGCAACCGCTGAAGCCCTGTCAACCAATCTTGCAGCCCAGCGCCCTAATTCATGTCAACCGGTGTCAACCGCCGCGCTGCAGCGGGTTTGGCCTGTCAACCACCACAGCCGCAACCGCTGAAGCCCCATCAACCAGGCTTGCAGCGCAGCGCTCTAATTCTGTCAACCGGTGTCAACCACCGCGCTGC
>NZ_JAGXJY010000016.1:16648-145607 GCF_019091085.1 Mesorhizobium sp. GbtcB19
AGCGGGTTTGGCCTGTCAACCACCACAGCCGCAACCGCTGAAGCCCCGTCAACCAGGCTTGCAGCCCAGCGCCCTAAGTCTGTCAACCCGTGTCAACCACCCCGCTGCAGCGGGTTTGGCCTGTCAACCACCACAGCCGCAACCGCTGAAGCCCCGTCAACCAGGCTTGCAGCCCAGCGCCCTAATTCTGTCAACCGGTGTCAACCGCCGCGCTGCAGCGGGTTTGGCCTGTCAACCACCGCAGTCGCCGCCACTAAAAGCCCTGTCAACCAGTCTTGCAGCCCAGCGCCCTAATTCTGTCAACCGGTGTCAACCGCCGCGCTGCAGCGGGTTTGGCCTGTCAACCACCGCAGTCGCCGCCACTAAAAGCCTTGTCAACCAGTCTTGCAGCCCAGCGCCCTAAGTCTGTCAACCCGTGTCAACAACCGCGCTGCAGCGGGTTTGGCCTGTCAACCACCGCTGCCGCTGAAGCCCCGCCAGCCAGGCTTGCAGCGCAGCGCCCTAATTCATGTCAACCGGTGTCAACCACCCCGCCGCAGCGGGTTTGGCACCACAGCCGCAACCGCTGAGGTCCCGTCAACCAGGCTTGCAGCCCAGCTGCCCTAATTCTGTCAACCGGTGTCAACCACCCGCTGCAGCGGGTTTGGCCTGTCAACCACCGCAGCCGCAGCCGCTGAAGCCCTGCCAACCAATCTTGCAGCACAGCCGCAACCGCTGAGGTCCCGTCAACCAATCTTGCAGCCCAGCGCCCTAATTCATGTCAACCGGTGTCAACCGCCGCGCTGTAGCGGGTTTGGCCCTGTCAACCACCGCAGGCGCAACCGCTGAAAGCCCCTGTCAACCAGTCTTGCGGCGCAACGCCCTAATTTTGTCAACCGGTGTCAACCACCGCGCTACAGCAGGTTAGCCTGTCAACCAGTGCAACCACGACCACCCGTAGCCCTGTCAACCAGTGTCAACCACGACACGGGTGGGCTGATAATTTCGGGATGGGGAAATTGCACCCACTTTGACGTGCTCAGCGGTCTTAGCGCGCCACAAGAAGCCAACTAGGGGCGGCCGCTGCCAGCGATGCGACGCGAGTAAGTAAACAGCACCCCGTATTTTGCTTTGTCGTGCTGGCATCCTTGGAAACATAAATTTCCCACGCATGCACACGTGATTATTGTGCTCCACACGCCAGCGATCTGTTCTTGCGGAAACATTCCAGGCCCTCAAAATGCCTTTCTTGACGGAGTACAACCTGCGTCAGCGGGTGTGCCTGGAGGTGTGCAGCAGAAGCATCGCCCTCTTTTCGCACACCAAAGCATCATCATTCTTGGGAGTGCAACAAACTCTCGCCGACGCTAATGGGATCGCAGTTCATCTCCTTTCTTTCGAGATAACCAACAGACACTGGGTCGGCTTTTTTAGCGACCATCCCAATGCCCTGGTCATCACTCCCAAGGCGAGCATTAAGCGAAGGCAAGGGGGATGGGTCGTTCCACGCACTCACCGGGGCAGGCAAAGCAACCACATCGGCAGCCCCATAAATCTTGGGAATCTCATTTGGGACGACTACAGGAGCAAGCTGCAGGGTGTAACTAGAAAGACATTTGCGCTCGCATTCAAACACGCCCTGATCCCTTACCGGCGACATTACGATGGGGCCAGCGGGAGCCATAGGGCGAGCGAAATTGGGGCGTCGAGGGATATGTCATTCGACCTCGGTCCGGAGTTCATCGATGATGTCAGTGGCTCGGCATCTCTTCGTAGCAGCCCCATATCTGAAAGCGGAGACGACGCCAATGTCGATGCTATCTCCAGCGGCCCGGCATCTCTTCGTCCCGAACCCGAAAGCGGAGACGATGCCAATTCAATGGAGAGCATGCCACTCCCAGAGGCAAGAGCAGAGGAAGGCATCTCTGACGACACCTGGACCAAATGCAAACAGGTCATCCCAAATCTCACGACGACTAAGAAGGAAAGCGCCACCCGGCGCCAGCTCGACCGCATCATCTATTGGCATACGCACCCCGAATTAGAATGGAGGAACCTCCGCTGCGGCTGGAACACAATTTATCAGCGCCTTAAACGTTGGTACGATGAAGGGATTTGGGAGAAACTGGTGCCTCTCCTGGACCCTGACAAGAAGTGGCCACGCAAGTTCGGACCTCTAGCTCGTGCCGAGGCAGCGCGGTCATCCGCCACAACCCAACCGGTGCCGCCCGTTGGATGTATCTGTGAGACGAATGAGCTTCCAATGGAGCGACAGGCAGAGTTGCTGGCAGGCTTGGATGCACTTGGCCGCCAGGATGCAATTGACCGCAATCTACAGCAGCTGCAAGCCGAGCTAGCCGGCCTTCATCTCTCTCGCTCAAGCGCGTCTCCAGCGACGGCCGAGTGATCACCGGCATCAACGGCTCGACTATCACGATGTCGCTGGCCGCGCGAAAGCGGAATGCGCTGACGACGTCAGCAAGTGGCTGACTGTTAGAATGGGTCCTCATACCGATCAGGTGGTTCTCGCCTGAGGCGACAGATAGGCAGATTCCTCGCATTGCCGCATGTACATAGGCCTTCTCTTCTCGATCGTGTTCTAGAAATTTGCAGTCTAATTGTGCTTTGAATGAACGACCGGCTCGCGCATGTCCCGCTGGCGACATCCCGGTTGAACGATGTGCAGGCGAACAAATGTGAAAGAGCGCGTGATTGGTGCGGCTTGGCTGGCAAACTAAAAAAGGTGGCCCTGATGGCACACGGGCCGCTCGGTTATGCAAGTCCACGCCGCCACAGCGTTAGGGGCGGGCCGTTCATAGGACGTCACTGTCGTTCCAGGCTGCAATAGAGCAATCGAGCCTTGATGCCGAACCGACTTTTCGTGCCTCACCAATGTTCACCGAGATCGTTGCAATGCTGACCGTAACGGGATGGATGTGCGTCTGGGTTGTGTCTATTCCAATGCTATTCACCAATCGACGGCCTGCCGGGGGCTCAAAAATGCAATATTTTTTGTGACAGGCTGCAGCGCGTCATGCAGAAATATGCCTGCCTTCCAGGTTCATACGCAGCAAGGTTGGATTTGTGGCTGACAATGTCATGCTAAGGGTGTTCGCTGAGCCAGACGCCGACGCAGGATAAAGGAAGCCTTGTCGACCTCTTGACGCTTTCCTGCACCCTTCCATTGTCAAGTTGTCACTCTCGGGCACCTAGCCACCGCACCAAGTCTTCACGACCGGACAATACTTTAAAGATCATTCCATAGCACCTAACAATGGATTGGTTATCGGCGCTGCCGCGCAGTCCTGATCGTACGTTCGCCAACCGACCGCTTACTGGAAATGTACACTTAGAGGACCAAATGGTTTTGGCTATCGGTAGGCCAAACCTAGGCTCCAATCCTGAAGTTCCGCTCGCACACGAACCTCTGGCAGATAATTTTGCGGTATCTCGCGAAACAACTACCACCCCCATTGAAGACCATGATAGCGACGACATCGGTTACTACTTTAACCCAGCTAGCCATGGTGATGACGTACCAGGCGACATAGTTAACTCTTACTTTGACAACACCCAGGTTTTCTCGTCCGCATTTGACCCGCCGAACTATCACGACGACACGACAGTTACAATGCCATGCTACCGGGGCCCGCTGCGGCCCTTCGCATCAGCATTGGGCGGGAATGCTCATGAAGACGATGACAACATCACCGTGATTGAGGAGGAAATGCAGACCGCACTTATTCCGCTCGAAGACGAGCAGGCAAAAACAAAATGCGAACTCTCGTTTTCCTCAGCAGAGAGGGCCGACTGGAAGCTATTGATCAGCGGACTCGAGGTCACTCGAGCTAATGTTGGATCTGAGGTGACTTGTCACGCCGGAGCCACCAATCCCCCTGAAAGACAGAATATTAACTCTTCGTTGATGCAGACCGAAGTGGTACCTGACGGCATCGACGACGGTTGATGCCTTGGTTGGAATATATTAATTCTTTTGGAGCTATCTATTTGGCAGATATGGCTTTTTTCCATACCCCATCAAACCCTGTGGTAACCGTAGCTAGAAACTCAATCGAAGAACAAGTTCACTCGCCCGCTGCCTGTGCTCAACCTCCATAGCGGCCACTGAGAATGCCAATTCATGAGATAATGATGACACGCTTACGTGACTTGGGGGTGGCATGGGGGCCAACTCCGCTAAGGGCTCGTGAGCAGACTGATTTCTCACCGGCGTGAGCCCGACGAGCAGTGCCGAACCATGCCTGATGCTCGTCGAAAGGAGGGAGGGATCAGCAGAACACCTTCATGCGGCCCTAGCCCTAGTCGAGGCACTCCTTTGCGACACGGAGGAGGGCCAGCAATAGTTCCAGCTAGCCCCCCTCCCATCACAATCACACATGTGATGACGCCTGTCATACGCCAGAGCACATCCAGGGCTGATTAGCAGATCCAGGCTGCTCTTAAGGGGCGTGGCCTCGAGCTATAGGCAGGGAGTATTCCGATAGTTGATTTCAGCTGAGACATGACTGACCTAAGGGCAGTTCACCTTACCGGCATAAAAGCTGTCCGCCTTCGACCGGCAAGAACTTCATCACCCTCAGCTGAACCACCTCCCTTGACGCGAGCCGGCAGGATCTCCATCGTCATGTCGCGTTTCCAAGCTGGCGCAGACTTCCTTGGCTTTGTATGCCGGGTCGCGCAGTGGAAATTTTACTTCCTAGACCGCCAGCCAAACGACATCTACCTCCTGGCGCACGCAATTTACGCCTCTGGTCGCTCTCCGCGTCTGATCAGCGTCATCCAGTGCCGCGACGACCTTTCGCCGGACGAACCTGTATCACGGATTGCCACGCCTACCATCCTATGCGGCAACAACGGCATTTGGACCAACTTCGAAGAAGACGATGTGCTGAAGCCAAGCCTCTGGCGCTTTGCACCCCTTACGTGTCCCATGGAACTGAAGGAACTGCTCAACTACGCCTTCGGGTCGGCGAGCCCTTACATCTCCGAAGATGAAGTAGCCCAAGCGATCCTTTCCCTTTGCATAATGCGCATACTTGCTTCGCACCGTGTGACACCTGCCTTAGCAAGCACAAACTATCATTTGCGGCGCGTTGGAGAGCCTATCGAATGCTGCCTCCCAACACCACCGGCATCCGCTACGCCCTCGGCATCCTCCACGCGCCCGGCATCCCCTGACCTTTCTTAATCACTAGGGGCTCCCCGAATGACTTATGGGAAGAAAACCCCGCAGCACGGCAGGCATAATCTGCTCCAGCTTTGTGATCCGCCACGTCCGAGGTCAGTTGCCGTTCATTGGATCACACTCGCAAGCCACCCCCCTGTCGGTGCTCTGCTAGCGCATCGCAGCGGTGCCGTCACAGTTGTTCGTTACAATGGAAGGTCGACAGCCAGGCCCGCGGACTGAGAATAGGAGACGCCCCCGGCCCTTCCTTTCCTTCTCCATGCCCATCTTTATTTCATCCTTTCTTTTCGTATGGCTCCTGCCCCTATGACTAAGTCGTATCTTCTTCAATATGGATTCTGTTTCACAACGGTTATCTTTTGCTTTCGTTGACTTTGATATTACTGTCCTTCCGAAATGCGCACTGCAATCCTATGTCAAGGTGGCGTGTCAACCTGGGGATCGCACCATCAGAATTCCAGTCTGCACCGACGCTTCATTCCTAGAAATCCTTCCTCTCTGTAGGAACAAGCCTCGACTCATGCCAATTGCGAACAATGCGGCTTTCCTTCCATGCAATGACAAGGTCGTTGTCTGGTATTTTTGGCGGGCGACATGGATGTCGGATTTTCTGGCGGCCGCTGTTGCGAATCTTGCCATCGCGACAGCGCACGCTCGGGAAGATTTCAAGAAGGAGTTGAAGGCGGCATTGGACAGGGCTCTTCCCGCACAATGGCCCACGCATGGCGGAAGTACGGTCGCCAGTGACGCCAGTGATTATCCCGATCGCGCTGGTACGATCCCGCAGGTCAAACTCGACCCTGGGGACCTGGCGACGGCATGGGACAAAGCTGTTCGTTTCTGGCGCGAAGACGTCGACGCCGATCGCCGAACCGTTGGCGGCCTCCGCCCCTGCCCGCTCGACCACTTCGTCACCGATGATGAGGCCGTCACACCAGGCTCCGTGCCGACTGCAGCGGATCAACGGACCGAGCCCGGCATAGGTTGTCAAGCCGACCCCGAGCCTCGTGTCCTTGATGATGGGGGAGGCCACCTTGGGAATGTTTTCGCGAGCCTTGGCAGGATGCGGCAATGGTCCGGGATCGTGAGATATGGGCTACGACATCGCATTCCCGCTTAGAGAGCGCACGCTAGTTTTGTTGCAATGAACATGTCCAATTTCATATATATTCGCGTATTTCTTTAGATAGGTCATTCCATTCACATAGCTTCTCATCAATGTTATCAACATCGTATGAAATTGAATACCAATTGTAGAAAACCCGAACGTCAGGCCGCCTCCTCTTTCGTAACCGCGTCAAATCTAGGGTGCTCGAAGCCGTTGGAAGCATCGGCCGCAACTCCACAGCAATGGAAGTGCGCCCTTTCTGGTACATCAGTGCAGATGAAATCCGGTTTGATGGCCTCTTCGGCCCGACCCGGCGTGGCATAGAGCTGTTTGATCATTCTAAGACCGGCTAGCGCCGGCCACGGTACCAAATCCCCAGTCTTGAGATCGTACGTGTAAAACTCTCGAGTGCCATCTGGCAGGGGCAGGGACACATCGTACGCCCTTGTTCCAGTCCCGATTTTCAGATTTTCGAACCCGCCATATGTTCTCGCCCATTTTACGACCTCGACTATGGCGAGCTCGGCATTGACGGCACGCCGGACTTCATCGATATGCATGTCTTTGATCTCGAGAGGATCGACACCGGAGCACATGACAAGAAGTGCAAAGAGGGGCACTCCTTCGTTGGCGAGACTCATCAAGAGCACTTTGCCGACCTCGACAAAGTCCGCGACCGTGTTAGCAGGCATGTGGTATCTAACCGCCAAGGTGATGAGCTCGCTCGGGTACAGGTTGAGCACAAGCTTGACACGCTTTCTCCACCCAGAATAGTGCTCTTTTTTTTCGATTTTCTCAACGAGTTCTGGCCCAGAACTGATGGTGAAGGTGTAGAACATCAACAGAATATTATCATGTTGCGAACTCTTACTGATCCTCGCTGCAAAATCAGCTATGTCGTCATTACGGCAATCGGCCATGAAGGTTCCAGTTGGGACGATTTTCCTGGCCTGCTCGAAAAAATCGTCGAACGTCATAACTGTATCCCCGGAGTGAGTGCCAGTGGGCGCGAAGTCGTTGTGCCGAAACTGCCGGACCAATATCGGTTTGCCCGCGATATCCTTTTGCAACAACTTACGGTAGGAACCCTTGATGCCGGTGGTGCGTAAAGGCGAGAAATCGTGGTCGACAATAGCTCCGTTTTCTCGCGTGACCACGATATCGAACTCGTGGTTGCGAAGCCCTCTTTCTGCGGCCGCTCGCAATGTCGACAGACCGTTCTCGGGAAGTAACTGTCCCGGAAAGTAGTTAAATCGATGGGTGATGACCTGCAAGTGTTCCCATTGCTCATGCCCACGCTGAGCCAGGTTCTCCATCGAGTGGAGAAAGGCAAACAATTCACCTGACATGCCGGGAGGAGCACGCCACGGGTCGGGCTGCACACAGGGGAAGACATAGGTTGGATTCTAAATCCATATTAGCGTATACCGTTGCATGCAAGGTGTTTATGCCTACCGCCATCGTAAATCACCTGGGTCTGTATTGAGATATTGTAAGCTTTTGTGGGTAGAGGGTACATTTATTGGCAAATCTATCATGACACCGAGGTCGTAGGATATTTTGAGGGGTAAACATATCGTGACGCCGAGGTCGGAGGCGCAGAAAATTGGCATGGTTCGCTTATCCGCTCCATTGTATTTGAGGGGCCAGAACTCACTTCCATTATCGTTCCTGATACATTTGACCTTTATTCGCAGGTAATCTGTGCGATCGTGAAGTGAACCGGCGATGGCACGGGTCCTGCGGTTCTTCTCGCTCCTTACGGCATATCGGTATTGCACGTGCGCCAAGGACGGCGTCTATCGCCGTGAATTCGGCCAGTACGACGGGGCGCAGTCTGCCGTGTCGCGGCACCGGTCTACACTCAATGCGGTTGTTGAAAATTGCCGGGCGGAGCCGCAGCTACCCGTGAATGCCTTGAACCGCCTGCTATTTCTAACGCAATTGTTTAACAAAAAGTGCGACGTTATCAGTAGCGGTGTCCCATTGAGCCAACGCTTCGCGACCATTCTGCTCCCAACGCTTATTTTCGAATTCCTTGCAATCTTTGTCCCGTTGCGGATTGAAAGTTGGGGGTTCCTAGCGGCCGGGCTTGGTACGCTGGCTTTCACCCTGATGATCGCGGTGTCACTGGTAGTCCTGTTTCCACCGGCAGATCTCACGCTCGCTCTCGATCATGCCACCTCCAGGTTGCTTTCTGCTCTTCCGGCGCTGCTCGGATTTTCGCTCACTCTTGCTCCCGATTCTGGCTACTTGCGAAGCAATAGGTATTATCGTGCAGGCTTGGTCGTGCTCCAGGTCCTGACACTCGTTGTCCTGACCTATCACAAAGCATTTTTTGAACGGCTGGAACTAAATGATATTCGCCACGACTTACCGTTGCCTGTTAGGCGACACATGGCGAGATATGCCCTACTATTGCTGGCGTCGGACAAGGCCTTCCGCGAGGACGCGGACAACCGGGCAAAGAGGAACGACATCACTGACCACATGGTGATAGCTGTCACATTGCTCAAAGCCGATAGCTACAATTTCATCTGGACGCTCATTGTGCTTTCAGGGGTTCGTGTACGACGAAGAGGTTATGCTCTCGCGCCAAAACTCATTCTAGTGCCCCTGGCGGCTACAATAGGAGGCGTAAATGTATATGCCTATCACACCGAACCGCTGGCCTTTACCGACAAGCTGGGCTGGGCGATCATGGCAACGCTCGTCATGACCTCGTTCGCGATCTTGCCGTACTATTCATTGAGTGCGGCGACTGTTCAGTGTACAAAATGGATCGCAGGCACCGCGGTCAATACGCTTCTTGTCACAGTACCAGTCATCGCAACTCAAAACAGGGTACTGCAAAGTTCGTGGACCTTCGGCCTCCTTGCCGGTGGAAATTGCGCCGTGCTCTTGTTGGCTTCTCACCATGTCAGCGGCGCCTTTGGCTGGGTTGCACTCTTCGTCGCAAAACTGTTATCCGGAACCGATCCCGATACTGAGAGCCACGAGTACTATCTGTCTCTTGTCCAACAGTTGCGAGATTTCGCGGACGGCGGTGGCGAGGCTGACAATGCGCCGGCTGATATCGAGCCCCGCCCGCTATACATCGGTCCGGCGAGTGAAAGCGAAGACAGATAATGGACGAACGAGATTTTGCTTTGTGATGCCACTGGGCCGAGGTGGGTATTCGGATGCGGGTGTCTGTACGGGCTTGACGATCGGGTGTAGCCGGCGCGATTTAGTCCCTCTCTGTCCGTTCCGCTCGGTCAGTCCAACCGGTGCGGAATTCAGGCCATGACGCTTTCCCCTCGGCCTATTCGGCCTTCTCGGGCATCGCATCGGCATGTGTTGAGCAACCCGTTTGGCATCGCGAGCTCCGGGCAGGCGCTAGAGGTTAGGGTCCGGGTTAGGGATAGGGTTAGGGTCTCCCACTAGGGTTAGGGTTAGGGTCTGGCACCCCAGGGTTAGGGATAGGGTTAGGGTCTGCCACCAGGGTTAGGGTTAGGGTCTCCCACCACAGGGTTAGGGTTAGGGTTAGGGTTAGGGTTAGGGTTAGGGTTAGGGTTAGGGTTACAGATACATATATCCTGCCGCCGCCGCCGCCGCCGCCGCCGCCGCCGCGCGATATATGTGTCCTTGGCGCAGATTGGCGAGCGAGGCGCTCCGGGTGGATCACCGAGATCTATAACGTCGAGGATAACATCCGGGACCGGGCGCCCATCATCGTCCATGGCCACCAAACAGCCAACAGGCGCCGCTCGACGGTGGTCCATGATGCCTGTGTAAGGACAATTAGTTCGTAGGGCGACGGCCTTTCTGATCGCGCCCGGGAACCAGCATGTGCAGAGCACATGCTGGCTTTTCCAGCAGCTCGATGTTCGCGACTGCTGCCACCAACACCGAAGCTTGCTCGTTCGGTCCGCTAGAACGAGCGCTGGAAGCGAAGGGCGCCGCCAATGCTGCTCTTCTTATCGGCGCCGGTCCAGTTGCTGAAGTCCGCATCGCCGAACTTGCCAGCGTTGAGATAGTCGACTTCCGCGGTGATGGTGAAGCCTGGTACGATGGTGTAGGCGACGTTCGCCGCGATGCCGAGATTCTTGCCTTGGTCGTAGGAGATCTGGGTGTTGACCGACGTCTTGTCGTTGAACTTGTAGGTGCCGCCACCCCAGATCGCCCAGTGCCCGTACCACTGCTTGTAGAAGCCGCGGCCGCCATTTCCGAGGTAGTCCGACAGGTTGTTATCGGTGCCGTAGCCGCCCATGATCCAGAGCGACAGCTGGCTAGTGGCGGTCACGTCCAGACGAACCTTGCCGGCAAACTCGTCATAGTTGCTGTCGTATGAAGCGACGCCGGTGATCGCGCCCCAGTCCTGTTTGTATTTGACGCCGCCCACAACATGAGGGACGTAACTGTCGATCGTGAATGCCTTGGAACCCTCTTCAAGGGAGACCACGGCCGTGAAGCCGTTGCCTGCATCGAAGTAGTACTGGATGACGTTGGTGTCGTAGGAACCGAAGGGAACGAGGGTGTCGGCGATGACGCTGCCGGCATAACCGATAAATGTATTGAAGGCCGATTCGTCCTTGCCAACGCGCAATCCACCGAGCTGGATCCACGCGAAATTCAGCGAGGCGGGTTTGTTGTAAGCGCCGACACCACCATTGCCGTCGGGGCCAAGACCGCTTTTGGCGGTATTGCCGAAATTGAAGCGGGTCTGTGTGTACGTCTTCAAAGTGCCGAGTTCGGTTTCCTGGCCGCTCCAGGTCATCAAGGCAAAGCGCGCGTTTTTTGCCCAGGTACCGTTGATGCTGCCGTCCTGACGGTCGAGGGCTTGCGCGCCGTCGAGACTGCCGAGGTCGCCTGCCCTGATGTCGTAACGGATGTAGCCGCCCACGCGAAGGCAGGTTTGGGTGCCAGGGATGTAGAAGTAGCCGGCGCCATAGATGTCGCACACTCTGACGTATTCGGCCGGCTCGGGCTCCGCAGTAACGATAGCGTCAGCGGCGCGGGCGCCGGTGACGGCGGCCAAAGCCGCGGCGGAGCCGAGAAGAAGGCTCTTGATATTCATTTTTTGATCTCCACTCAAAAAGATTGAAAAAGGGCCGGGTGTCGCTGCTCAACGACTGCATCCCTTCCCACTCCCCATGTTCGAGAACCAAGCGCAGCGCGCCGTCCCTCGCGGTTTGAGTGCTATCGATTGCCTCCAATAATTCAATAAATTAAAGCGCTTTTACATCGCATTTGTAAGTGCAGTTGCGATTATATCACAAGAATTCAAAGTAATACTGCACATCCTGAGCAAACTGCCCAAATAGTTTATTGAACAATTGGACAATATGGACGTTTTGTGCTTATTTCGTGATGGCGCGCGCCTGCCGTTCAACGACAACCCGTCTCAAACGATGGCCGACTATCGGCGCGCTTTTCTTGAAAGAGAATGATTGAGACGAGGCAAGGCGAGCGCTTCCAGTCGCCAAGCCAGACCGTCCGAGGCCGGCTTCTAGCCGATTACGGGCGTAGCTTCACGGAGCCTCGTCGTTCGCGCCTATGTCGAACGCCGCCAGATAGGCACTGGAGGAAAATGCTCTCGCGGCCAAAGCGACCTCTTCGACCAAATCATGCCTGAGCATCTCGATCGGGATGCGCCCTTGGAGAAGGGTCGAAGGACGTGTCAACCAAAGCCAAGCGAGCCGGGGATTGGTGATCGAGGCAAGCACCTTCCGCATCCCCGGGGCGGGCCTGCCATCGATGAACTGAGCCAACGGGAACACGTGCTTACGCGCACCCTTGCGCAACGCCACCACGTCGTTGTGCCGTTGCCACCAGTGCAGCGTTGATCTCGGTATGCCGTAGTGCTCTTCTAGGAAAGTTGGCCCTGCTACTTCTCCGGCCCAGGCTTGAATCTGAGGGTTCTTCCGATCTCGCGCCTCGGGGACCGGACGTGCGAGTCTCTCCTCGACCTTTCCCGAAGGCGGAACCTCCCCACAGATGCCGACGTCAAAACGCAGCCCTGCTTCGGCGACGAGCCTGCTGACGAATCCGGAAGCCAAGACCGTCAGATCGTCGTGGATTGCTTGCTGGCTGGCCGGCGATGGCAAGCTGGCCGCCACGCACTTGCAATTTCCCTTGCACGACGAGATTGGACTGCGTTCCTTAGCAAACGCATCGTACCGGGCCAGGACACGGTGGATCTCTTTTGCAATGAGGCTAGATAGCTCATCAATACGAGCTTCATTTCCCAAATCAGGTAATTTGGCCATCTGTGGCTTCCCCTTGCCAGAATAGCGCCTTCAACCCTCACGATTAGAGCATCGCCTATGCGCCCATCGCACTCAGCGATAACTCGACCTTGTACTTGGCGGTCTCTCCACCTGCTAAAATCAATGGATCTTCTGCTGAGTTGCTCTCTGGATCGAAATGCCGGGCAGGTTCCAAGGCGAAAGCATATACCCCGGACTGAAAAGCTCTCCAGATGCCAAAATTTGGCAGCTCCTTATGCGAAAACGAGAGCTTGGCGCTTATCCCGCCCAGAAGGGCGCGGTTGCGAAGTTCGATTGAGGCCGTCCAGAGATCGGAAGCGATGGGAATTTCCTGATAGCAGTCGACAAAGTCTTCCCGTGGGCGTTTGTCCTCGCCATTGAACGCCGCAGCCATCTCTCTGCTCAGGTTCCCAGAAATCTCCAACGCCTGATCGACAAAAGGATAGCCGAAATTGACGTGGTAGAGGATTGCATGTGGCGTAGGCCGAAATCCTCGGTTCTCAACCGTGTCGGCAATCCGGATCACATTGCCGAATACGTCGATCTCTATGCGGCGTTGCAGGACAAGGTTTTCTGCGAACACCGAGCTTTGCCTGACAACGCCCTCAGCCCAGATGACAGGGACGTCCGTGCGCCAGTCTATGCCATAGCCCGAGATGGTGGCGCGCTGGCTGGAAATCCTGCCGTGCAGAGGATTGAAGACCTGCTTGCGATGCTTGTGGATATAGCGATCGGCGTTGTCCCGCCGGGCGCCACCTATGTGGTCGAGGCCGCAGGTGACGACAAAGCCGTCGAGGTTCCTGTAGAAACCAACGCCATCTTCGGCATCGACCGGATGCGGTGGCCAGGGCATTCCGTTTGCGCTGTTCCAGCCGATGTTTATCCCACGCCAAGTTGCGGCCGAAATATCGAAGCCCCGGTCTACTGCGATCTCGAATGCGATTCCCATTGCGTTTCGAACGACAAGCAAGCGCTGGCC
This sequence comes from Mesorhizobium sp. GbtcB19, assembly GCF_019091085.1. Lineage (GTDB taxonomy): Bacteria > Pseudomonadota > Alphaproteobacteria > Rhizobiales > Rhizobiaceae > Mesorhizobium. The sequence goes on from NZ_JAGXJY010000016.1 coordinate 30,172, forward strand.
TCTGCCGGGACCGTCCTCGACCTGAAGAAGCCTAATGTCCGAGACTCCTCTTCCGTCCACGGTGCGACGGCGCAGCTCATCAAGGGACATCCGCAGCTCAGCTGGCGCGAACTTATCCATGGCCAGCCCCGTTCATCATCTTGTTCCCGACTGTCTTCAGCAGCGGACGGACTTTTGCCAGAAGCTCTTCGCTTCCGCATGCGAAGCGCAGTTTCGCCCTTAGATCAATGTGGTCCCAGTTGATGGTATGAGATATCCCGAGATTACCTAGTATGGGCAGCCCAGCCATGACGTCCCAGGTAGAATCTCCCAAGGCGAGATAGCCGTCAGTCTCACCCGTGGCCACCGCAATCAGCGAAAGCGTTGCCGCCCCGCAGCAACGGAAGCCGATACGAAGTTCGTCAGAGATGTAGCGCAGCACCTCCAGGCGGTCTTCGGTGGCAACAGAAGGGTGTAGGCCGATCCCAACGGAGGCCCGCGACAGGTCGAGCTTTGGCAAGGATGGCATTGGCTCGCCATTCAGCCGCGTTTCAACATGCTTTCCCCCAACCAGCATCAGATTGCGCATGGGAGCATAGATCGCTCCAAAGTCCGGCCGGCGGTCTTCATATGAGCCGATCGAGACCGCCCAGTCCTGTCCGCCGCGCACGAAATTGAACGTTCCGTCAATCGGATCGATCACCCATACACGCCCAGAACTGCCAGCCACGTTAGCGCCTTCTTCGCCGTAGACGCCGTCATTGGGAAACGCCCTGCGCAGGGCGGCGATCAGGAATGCTTCGACCTCTCTGTCTGCCTTGGTGACGAGGTCGAGATGCCCCTTGTTTTCAACCGACACGCTTGCCAGCGATTGGAGATGCGACAGTGCGATCTCGCCGGCCTCACGGGCGATTGATTCCACGACAGACCCCATGCTGCCTATGGACGACGTCGGCTCATCCCTGATTGCAGCCATAGACTTCATTTCCTCATGTCACTCACAACGGCAGTTCGTGCTATGGGATGACGATCCCCAACCTCAAACAGCGCGTCAGCAGATGATTCAATCGCCACCCCTGTTTCGCCCGCGGACCGGGCTATTTGTTCAGCAAAGTCCAACCGGGCGGGTACCAGGCCACAACCCTTGATGAACTCGACGATCCAGGCGACATCGTCGCACACCAGCATATCGATCAGGCCTGCGCGCATGTGGGATTCCAGCAAATCGAGATAATCGAATCCGTAGGAGCGCCTGAGTGCAAAGTGGCTCGGTGGCGGGACATAGTGGCTGACCGAAATGCCTGCGGCGTGGAGACCTTCGCCGATGTCGGGCGCAAACTGCGGATAGTCCGTGTTCATAACGTCCATCATCGCAGAACGTGCCGCGGCAGCGGGCTCGACCAGGCGGTGGTAGTTGATGCCCATGGTTCGGATGCAAGGCGCAAGGAGCTTGACGTCGCGTAGCACCACGTAATCGAATGAACTGATCAATACACGTTCGGACATATTCGCCTGTTCAACCAGCCGAACCACCTGCTCGAGATAGGCAGTGCCTTCGAACTTGTCCTTGATTTCGACAATCAGAGCCAGGCCGAGGTCGCGGCAATAATCGAGCACATGTTCGAATCGCTCGATCGGCTGCCCCTCGACGGGAACACCATTTCGGTTCCTGGTCCGGAGCTGAGCGATCTCGGCATGGTCCATCTGCCTGATGAGCCCGGTCCCGGTCGAGGCGTTGTCAAGGATGTCGTCATGGAACACGACCAAGCGACCATCTCGCGTGACCCGCAGGTCAATCTCGCAAAGCGAGGCGCCGAGCTCGGCGGCGCGTTGTAATGCGGGGCGGGTGTTCTCGTGACCCTCGATGGAATGGCCGCGATGACCGCAGACTAGAACGTACCCGGAGCGCGAAGGAAGAAGGTCGAACATCGAATTCCCTTTGTCCAAATTGAAGTCGAGATGCAGTGACCAGCGGCATTGTGAGCAGGCTGACCCCGAACACCAAAGGCCGATCGTTCGCTGAACCCGTTTCACGGCATCGAAAGTCAAGACCCGTGATAGTTTGGGCTCGAGCGAATTACTTAAGTCCGCTCCTTGCGAAGCTTGCGATGAACCTCTTCTGGAGGATCAGGAAGATGACAATCATCGGCAGGGCCGCGAGAACGCCCGCCGCCATGAGCACGTTCCAATCGGTCGTGTATTCCCCCCGCAGCAACGCTAGACCTGGCCCCAACGTCATCTTCTCGATCGATCTGTTGACGACGATCGGCCAAAGCAGTTCCTTCCATTCTGCAAGCGTCGTCAGGATCGCCAGCGAGATAATGCCACTGCGCGCGACCGGCACGACAATCGTCACCAGAATTCGAAGGTGGGACGCTCCGTCCATTCTCGCCGCCTCGATCAATTCCCTCGGGACGCCACGAAAAAATTGATAGAGCAGGAACACGCCAAAAACGTCGAACAACGAAGGCAAGGCGAGAGCCACCAGCGTATCGGTCAGACGCAGCCACGTGATGATGGAATAGCTGGGGATTATGAAAATATCGCTCGGAACCATGATCAACACGAGAACCACAATGAGGATGGCCCTCGCCCCGGGAACCTTGATAATGGCGAGCGCGTAGGCGGCCATCGAACAGACAATGAGGGTGCCAACCACACGGCCGATCGACACGATGACGGTGTTGAACAGCAAGATCGCGAACGGGAGACGATCAAAAACCTCGCGTACGCCGTCAAGCGTCACGGGAGACGGTATCAGGTTTGGTGGAACCTGAAGGGTCTGACTCGTGCTCATCAGCGCGGTGGCGACCATCCATGCGAACGGCGCCAGGATCACGAACCCGAGACCAAACACGACGGGATAGGTCCACCAACGGACACGATATTGTGTTAACATCAGCCATCCTCCCCATAATGTACAAAACGATGCTGAAGCCGCAGCAAGAAGATCGACGCTGCCAGGATCAACACCAACAGGAAGAGGGAAACTGCGGCCGCATAGCCGCGCTGGCCCGTGTCGAAAAATGCGAGATAGTAGTAATAGTAGACCAGCGTCATCCCATAATTGGTCGAGACTGAGTGTTCGACAGGGGGCAGCAGCAGATAAACCGCGTCGAACAGCTTGAAAGTGCCGATTGTCGTCGTGAGGATCACGAAAAACAGCGACGGCGTTAAAAGTGGCAGCGTGATAGAAAAGAACCGCCGCATGGCGCCGGCTCCGTCAAGCATGGCCGCTTCGTAGACATCCGTGGGGATGTCCTGCATGCCCGCGTAGAGAATGATCGCCGGGACGCTGAAGGACAGGTAGACAAAGATTATCGAAACGACGACCGTGACACTGGTTTCGTTCCCGAACCAGCTGATTGGGGTCGCGCCAATTGCATGGATTGCCGCGTTGACAAGTCCGTATTGTGTCTGGAACAGCCACCCGAAGACGAGGATGATGGCCGTCGGCAGGCACACCGCAGGCAGAAACACGATCGCACGAAACGCCGTCTCCCCGCGAAACCGGTATTGCATGAGCAATGCGCAAAGCAGCGAGACGACGACGACGCCAGGTACCGCGATCGCGGCGAACTTGACGGTATTGTACAGCGCGATGACAGCCTGGCTGTCGGACAGCAGTCTGCGGTAGTTGTCCAGGCCGATAAAGCGGGGTGGGCCGAACGCGCCAGCCTTGGTGAAAGATAGCCACACGTTGTAGCCAAACGCATAGAAACGAAAGACGATAAGGCCTGCGAACAATGGGACCAGAAAAAAATAGCCAACCGAGGCCTGCCGCCATCTCAGGCTGACGAGCCAGGGAGTACCGCGGCTCGTCCCTTGCTCGGCGCTTCTAAGGCGCAATGTGAAAGTGTTGGTCAACGCAGGGCCTCGTCGAGAATCTCATCGATCCTCTTCGCGGTATCGGACGCCGACATCGATCCCGCATAGAACGGTCCCATCACAGCACTGCTGACCTTGGCGTTACCGGTGATGATCTTCGGATATTGCGTCGTGGTCCTCAGGTAGCTCCTATCGATTGTCACAGAGAGCGCTTCCTCCAGGCCGGCCAGCTTTTCGTTCGCTTTCACGAAAGCCGCCAACGTGGCTTTGGACCTGTTTGCCGGGAGACCCGCCCCACCCTCAACATGACGCAGCGCGCCCTCATCGGAGGTAAGAAACCTGATGAGCTCCCACGCCTCGTCCTTATGCTTCGAATTGGCATTCATGACATAGACAAGGCCGTTGGTGTCGGTCGTCCACGACCCGTTGACCGAAGGCATCCGCACGACCCGGAAAGTCCCGCTCGGAAGATCGGCCTTGGAGAGAAGGCTGAGGTTCCACGACGGGATTTCTGCCATCGCAAGCTTCCCGGAGATTAGCGCCGATACGGGATTGAAGTCCGAAGAGTCGGCCACTTTCAGGATCAGCCCCTGATCCTGCAGCCCCTTGATCATCTCAAGAGCCCTAATGCCGGCACTCGACGACATCACGCCCTTGTTATTTTCAATCACCTTGCTGCCTAAAGCGTGGACCAGGCTCGCGACGCCATTGTTGAAGGAAAAGTTGTAGTACAGGGCAACGTCGGATGAGGTCTGCCTGGTCTTGATTTCCCCTGCAATCCGGACCATGTCCTCCCAGGTCCAATCCGGCTTGGGGGTCTCAACGCCGAGTTTTTTAAACACGTCGGCGTTATAGACGAACGTCCAGGCATCCATATCTTTTGGAACACCGTACTGCTCGCCACCGATCTTGTATAGATTTACAATCTGCTTATTGTAACCATCGAGAGACAGGTTATCTTTCTTGATGTACCGAGTCAGCGGCTCCAAGGCGCCGCCGTCGACGTAGTAAGAGGCCCTCGAGCTTTGCCACATCACGTCCGGACCTTCGCCGGCACCAAGAGATGCGTCGAGCTTCGTGTAATACTGATCCTGAGGGACCTGGACGAGAGAGACTTTGATGTCGGGATTCGCGGCCTGAAACGCATCTACCGCCTTTTGAACGCCCGCCTTCTGGGCCGGGTCCCATATCATCAGGCTCAGGCTCACACCGCCGGCGCTCCATGCGCAATTGATGCTCGGCACCGATGCAAGCATCATCGCAGCCGCACCGAACACTACACTTCTTCTGCTAAAGGCAAACATGGGGTCCTCCCTGCTTCGTCAAGAAAACTGCTGATAGATGGCGCGACATTGCGGGCTTAGCCTGCGATGACGAATTTCTTGCGCAGCCTTTCGGACGCCGTGTCGATGATGGTTCTTGCGCCAGCGTCGGTGACGACAACGCCAACTTCCTCGATCTCTGCGGCGACTGAAAAGCTGGTTTTCGTAAACTTCGAATGGTCGGCCACGACGATCGTTCGGCTGGAAACTTCGATCATGGCCTTTTGCACGCCCGCATTTACCGGCGACCCGGTGAAGATCAACCCCCGGCCGAGATCGATCGAGGCGGCATTGAGTATGAGTTTGTCGACGTTGAATTGGCGGATGAAATGCTCCGCCAGGGGCCCCCGGAAGGATCGGTTGATTTCGGCAAACTCGCCCCCGACCACATAGATGTTGGATGCCTCGTGCCGTATCAGTTCGGCGACAATGTCGGCCCCATTGGTGATGAAGGTCAGCCCCTTGCGCCCCGCCAGCAGTTTGGCGACTTCCAAGGCCGTGGTGCCGGCGTCCAGCAGGACAACGTCCCCGTCGGCAATCATCGTTGCCGCCACTTCCGCGATGGCCCTCTTCTCAGCGCCATGAGAAACTGCGCGGGCCGCATTGGCCGGATCTTGTGAAACCTGATTGATGCTGACCGCGCCACCATGCGTCCTGCGCAAGAGCCCAGCCTTTTCAAGCTCATTGAGATCGCGGCGTACTGTTGCAACCGAGACCTGGAAGCGCTCGGTCAGCGAACGTAGGTCAAGAAACAACTTCTCACCTAGTAGCGATACAATTTGCGCCTGGCGATCTTCGGTGTTGAGCAAGACGTCCTCCGCCCCAATGTGACCTATATCGCTCATAGCGAACGAAATGTGTCATTGTCAAATGAAGAGCTAATGAAGCTTTTGTGACGGCAACACACGGAGTTAGTCGAAACCAACTCATGGGAGGGCTGCATCGAACGCTCCTGCCGCGTGCCAGCGCTTGCCGTAGGTTGAGCGAAATCGCTCAGATCAATGGCCGGATGCATTATGGGGAGAGACAGCAGACATATCGAAAATCGGTGCTGCTGGTATCGCCACTCTGCCGAGACCTGCCGACCCGAACGACCACTCCCGGCCGGGCGTCGGAGTCCGGGCGGACCGCGGTCGTCCAGGCTCGCCCAACTTGCCGACCACCATCTTTTTGGAAGCGCAGTGCGACTCCTGTCCTCGATCTCCCCTAGGGGATCTTCCACAAAAGGGGAATCCCAAGCCGGACTCTTATGTCAGGCGAGAACCACTAGGATACCGCCGGGAACCTCCATTGCCGATCAGACTGCCCTACCGTTGCAAGCCACAATAGGAAACTTTGAACGAACGCTCCCTCTTACGTTTGAAACCGTTTATCTTTTGATTGTCGGGCGCTTGCGTGTCAAAATTACCTTCGAGTTTTATTATCACGACTTTCTATTTTTACCTATCTTATAAAAGGGAAACTCAAGAAATGGCACTTTGGGATTCTTTAAAGTCGCGTGGCGCTAGACTTGGCTCTCCGTCAATCTCTGAGTCCGACGTCAGCGATTTTGAGTTGTCAGACGAAGGCGCGCTGAGCGATGCGCCCGCGCCTGCTTCGAAAGCATGGTCGACCCTCCAAAACCTTACAGGGTGGCGATCCAACCGCCCAGGCAGCAGAGGATCGTCGTTGGACAGCTCTTCCGTCTTGTTTGACAGTGACCTTTCAGACACCGAAAGCAGCGGCAGCGAAAGCGCGCCACCGTCGCCGAAGGCCAATCACATGAGCTCTCAAAAAGGCGATCGACAGCAAATCGGGCCGGCGCCATCGGAGCATCTAGGATCTTCCGGACCAGCCGCCGATTTCTTAAACAAAGTAGACGCACTAGGTATCAAGAACGCAATCAGACTGGAAGTCGAGGCGCGGCAGCAGCTGAGGATCGACAATTTCAGGGAAACCCTGGCTCAGAATAAGGAAATTCCGCACCGGATCACAGAAACCCAGGCCGTCTCCGCAGCGATTAGGCGAACTGTGGAAGACGTGAAGAGCAACTCTAGAAATGGTAAAAATGAAGATATCCACGAAGGATACGTCGCTGATCGTTACAGCAAAGATCTCAATAAATACGGAGCCGAGAAAGCTCAGGCGTTGGCGGTAGAGGAGATTCAAAACTTCTACCACAAGGGCGCAAAAGGTCCCAGCCTCAGCTCCGAGCAGATAGCGAGCCAGTTTCGGGCAAACGGTTCCGGTGAACAGGCGGCTGAAATTGCCTTGGCCTATATAGACGCCGGCCACGACTATATTCGGGCCAATGAGGTCAACGCACACGACGCTGGCAAACCTCACGCCGAAGAGCATGATTTTTCACAGAAGCAAAATTCCCGACCAGGTCTCAGTGAGCTATACAAGGAGCGCAGCCGCGGCATTTGCCGATAGATGTCGGCGGCAAACCCATCCAATGACGTTTGAGTCGGACGTAGCCTATCTTACGCAGTTGCGGCACTTCCTCATGCGACGGCACTGTCGCGAGAGGATCAGGACATCATTTGAGTGAATCCGCCGGCCTGCACCCGTCGGTGCTCCGGACACGGGGCTGCCCAAGCTGATAGACGCCGGCCATGCGACTGGCGTAGCCGACATCCCCAAGGTCAATCTGTGCGAAGCGGACCGTGCGCTGGCCGCCCAATGGGCCGACGGCCATCCAGCAAGGCGCCAACCAGCGCTCGAGCATCGATTTCGTCCCAGACACGATGACCGACGGATGCCACGCCCGGATGTCTCCGTCATCGATGACCTTGCAGCACAAATGCCTTGGAGCCATTGTCCATAGCTCGATCGGCTGAGCGGACCCAGCCGAGAGTTCAACACTCCTCCGAACGCCGAGCTATCGTGGCATAGCCGCGTTGGACAACGCGACAGAACTGAGAACGCAATCCAGGGCTATTGCGAGATTCTGTGGGCTTACCGGCTTAGTCAGCACCAGCTGGCGACTCGTCGGCGCCAGGCTTGCCGCAGAGCTCTCCTCGCGCACATGGATCCAGCAGGTATCGATCAACATAACTTCGTCAGGCCGGTCGATATCACCCCTGGTGTCGCCAAGAACCACATCTGGCTTTGATCCGGTTTGATGGCACCAATCCTTGAGTGCTCCTATCGTCTCGAAAGCGGCCGGCTCGTATCCTACAATGGCCAGCTTTTCCTCCCATCTCGCGCGAGAGGCCTCAACCGGATCGATGATGGCGACCAATTCACCGTTGCCCAGCGGGACGCCCGGCAACTCGCATGAGAAAGTAAGCGGCAATTCATCGTCGTTGAGAAGCGGAAAGAAGAGCTCGAAGCATACACCTTGCCCGCGCGTGCTCCGGACGTCGATCGCCCCCATCAGCGACCTTACAGTGCTGTGAACGACAGACAGGCCGAGGCCTGCTCCGCTGCCTGGCTTGGTGGTGAAGAAGGGCTCGAATATCCTCGACAGATGCGCGGCTTCGATGCCCGGGCCAGAGTCGGTGACAGCGATCCGCACATACTTGCCTGGCTGCAATTGGCCAAGCAAGACGGAACGAGGTGCGTGCAACACAACTGGTTCGACGACAAGGGACGCCTCGCCTCGGCCCTGCAGGGCCTCACCGGCGTTCTTGCATAGATTGACGAGGATCTGCCGTAGCTCGACGGCGCTTCCCGCCATCACCAGCGGAGAATCGGGCAGCTCGACGCGGAGGCGCACACCTTGGGTTACGCTGAGGTGAAGAGTAGGCAGAGTCTCGACGATAGCTTCGATGAGTTCAAATGGCCTGGCCGGGTCGCGGCGCACGCGACTGAAGGCGCTTATCTGCTCTGTCACCTGCAGAGCTCGCGTTCCCGCGTCGATAATTTCAGCTATGTAGTCCGACGTAGCCGATTGAGGATCCACCTCGTGAGCCGCCATCTCGGCGTAGCCCGTGATGGCTGCAAGCAGATTGTTGAATTCGTGCGCCACGCATGCCGCGAAGGCCCCAACGGCCTCGAACCGCCGCGCCTCGTCGTCCAGTTGGCCTGCATGTGGGTCAGCCTCGGCCAGCACCCTGGCGTAGGAACCCATGTTCATTGCACCCTGGCCTTTGGCTCTTCAATTCTAACATTGCTGTCGAACATGTAGCCCGCCCCTCGCTCGGTCTTGATGTATCTCGGGCTCGAGGCGTCCGCTTCCAGCTTGCGCCTAAGCCGCAGGATCAGCACGTCTATGCTGCGATCGAATATCTCCTGATCGTGCACTCGCGTCGCTGTCAGCAATTGCTCACGAGAAAGAACCTGCCGCGGAGCGCTTAGGAATGCCAGAAGCAGATTGAACTCTCCTGCTGTCAATTTGATCTCGCTGCCCGACGCGTCTCGAAGCCGGCGATGCCTCGTGCTGACCCTCCAATCGTCGAAGATATAGATCTTGTTTTGATTGTCGCTCTTGCGCTCAGGCCTCTCCCTCAGGGCAGCCCGGACCCTGGCAAGAAACTCGCGAAGCCCAAATGGCTTGGTGATGTAGTCCTTCGCGCCGCCTTCGAGCCCAATCACCTTGTCGGATTCGTCAAGCCGATCCCCGCTGATGATGATGATGGGAATATCCAGCTTCGCGTTCAGTCCGCGCACGATTTGCAACCCGTCTTCATCGCCCAGGTTCATGTCCACGATCACCAGATCGGTGGCCTCCGACATCAAATGACGAGTCATCTGCTGGCTGTTTTCCACGGCGCGGATACGGAAGGCATGCTGGGACAGATAGTCCACCAGCAAATTCCTCATCGAGACATCGTCATCGACAACAAGAATATTTTGCATGCTCGCTCCTGCTGTAAGCATCCCGCCGAGGAGATACCGCAAACCTAAGCCGACGCCTCGGTGTCCACAATCGTCACCACAAGCATGCCACGATGACGCAAAGTATGGTGATGGGCATCCTGGTCTTCGAGCGGTCCTTGGGCCGCACAGCGCAGGCTTCCATGGGATTTCTGGCGCGGAACGCGCGTAGGCGCGCGAAACGTGCATGCGCGTCGCGATTCGAGGTTGTCCACATCCCGATTTTTCCCGGGAATGTTCGCCACCTGGAATTGATTACGAATGTAATTCGGCTGAGACCGTCCAATGAACCGCTCACCATTCCCTGAGAGACAGCGGGAATCGGCTGATCGGGCGGCTGCCCGACAGGTTTGCTCTCCAAAAAAGCGCAGTCATAAAACGCGCGCTGCGGCACGCGTGCCGGTCTCGCGATTCGCGGCTTGGCTGCGGCTGAGCGGGCCTATGATCACGCTCGGGAATACCCGCTCGCCGCGAATGTACTTCAAATGTAATTCAACCGAAGCCGCTCGGTGGTCCGCTCTTCAGTGCCGACGACAACCAGGGCAGCCTCGAGCTAGCCAGTTGTTTTTTAGCTTTTTTCCGGGCGAGGTGCCGTTTGACGCCTTACGGATACGAAACATCGCCACCACCTAGAAAAAAGGTGGATTACATTTGAAATCGCAGCGAGCGTTGACTTCTTGGCGTCGAAATTCATCATATACGTACATTGAGTGTTCGTTATCAGAAGAAAATATTGACCTAAGAATTTTGGAACGACGATTGTTGACGTAAAAACTTTGGAAAAGGTATAGCCATGCCTCGTAATTCAGGTAAAGTTGGAAGACATGGTTATATTTATACTGTGGCGACTACCGGTATGACTTCTGTCGCCCTGCTGATCGGGCAGGCCGATTTGGCCCGATCAGCAGTTTTTGAACAACTTGATAGTGGTAGCGTGGTGCAAATGGACGGCGGCGTGTCTGCGGACACGCCGCCGGGATACGCCACCGAAGAACCGTCTCCTCGAATCGACACCAAAGGTGTGAGCCAGTCCCTCCCCGCGGTCCTGGCCGGCTATTCAAGAAAGGAGCAGTCCGATCCGGCCAGGCCCATGGGGACGGTTGTTTTCGATATGTCCGCCTCCACCGCGCCGAGCGCAACGCGGGCGTCCATGCGCCGGTCTCGCTTGCCGAGCCCGCGCCAGTTGTCGAGCACGTTTTCGCCGCAGCAGAGATATATGCGTCAGCTGACGGCCAGGATCGGCCTGAGTTTTGCCCGCCACCCCGGCGTCGTTCGAGCCGGGCTCGATGAGAGGTCGTTCGTCGATCTCTTCACTTCGATGATCCACCGGGAGAGCAATTTCAATCCTGCCGCGGTATCCCCGGCGGGCGCGAGCGGCCTCGGACAGCTTATGCCTCAGACCGCGCATGAGCTCGGCGTCTGCGATGTCTTTTCGGCGCAAGACAATCTTGAGGGATCGGCGCTCTACCTCGCTTCGATGCTGGACGAATTCGGCTCCGCCGAACTGGCGCTTGCCGCCTACAATGCTGGGCCAGGCGCAGTCAGGAGGTATGGCGGCATTCCGCCCTTCCGCGAGACGCGCCAGTACGTCTCCGACATTTCCCACGCGATTGACCGCAAGGCGGACAGCCACGCGCAGATTGTGGTCGATGGCGCTGATGCGATCCCAGACGATTCAGACGGCTCGGTGATCACGGCCTTTTTTGCCAGAAGCGAACCGTGGTCTCGCCCAACACCACGATGCGGGATGGTGCTGGGAACGAAAGGACGGACCCAGGCGATCTACGAATAGCCGACGACGACAATCGCTTAAATAAAAGCTTCCAATTTAGTCTTTTTGATGAGGTTGACTATGAAATATTTTCATAAGTACCTGACCAGCAAGAAGGTGCTCGAGCTGTTGTTCGGCCTTGCGGTCATTACATTGCTGTCCACTAACCCTAGCTTCGCGCAGGATTTCTCGGGCGTTCAGACTTTCCTGGGAGCCATCGTGGCCGCAATCACAGGTCCGATTGGTGTCTCCGTCTCCGCCCTGGCGGTGATCGCGGTCGGATTTTCCTTCATGACTGGACGAATGGACTGGACCTTCGCGGTCTCTGTCGTCGTTGGCATTGCGGTGGTATTCGGCGGCGCGAGCTTCGTTTCCGGTTTGGCTCCCCACTGATCAACACGGCCAAGACTTGCCGGCGAGCCCAGGCTTATGGGCGGTCAGCAGTCTGGGCGACAAGTAGAGGCGCGCCGCATGATGCCGTTCAGGCGCGCCGGGGCGGAGGCTCGGCACGCCGCATGCTCACCTCCGCCCGCTATTTGACCGGCGATACCAATCGTTGAGGAGCAGCCATCATGGACGTAGAGCGTACCCCTCTTTTTCTAGGTTTGACCAGACAGGTGTCGTTTGCCGGCTTGCCTGTCATGTACCTAGTCATGCTGATCATCACCGTCATGCTCGGCTTCATCATCACCCAGTCGTTCGCATATCTATGCGTTTCGGGGTTGGTCGGCTATCTGGCGCTCCGCAGCCTCGCCGCCTATGATCCAAAGATCATCGACGTGTTCATCGCCACGGTGCAGCGGACGCGAATGAGCCCGGCGCTGCTGCGCGGCGAAGGGGTGGTGTATCGTGCTTGAGGCGCCTGCCACACGCGCGACCCGCAGCTTGACTGAAAAGCATATCGACAAGGGCGAGATGCTGGTCAGCGGACTGCCCTATCTTAGCGTCACCGACGATGTCACCCTGATGTTGCGCGACGGCGACCTGATGGCCTCCTTCACGGTCGAGGGCATCAACGCGGACACGGTCGACGCCCGCCACACGAGCGAATTGAGCAACGCACTGTCGCGCTTCATTGCCCAGCAGCGCGGTGACGTCGCCTATTACATCCACCGCATTTCCGTCGAGACGCAACCCAGCCTTCCACCGGTTGCGGGACATCCCTTCAGTGAGGAGATCGATCGACGTTGGCAGGATTATCTGAGGACGATCGGGCTCAGGGACCGGGTCACAATGGTCACGCTGGTCATCCGCCCGCCGCGTCGGATCGCAAAACTCCTTTCCCTTTTTGGCGGCAAGGACGTTCACAGCCGCGATGAAGTCGCCGCACGAGCCGCGCGCCTGGACCAGATGGTGAGCACCTGCATGGTGGCTGTGGGGGAGGCCAAGCCAAGTCGACTTTCCGTGTCCAGCGGCCGATGGCTCGGGCTGTTGCGCACAATCATTGATGGCTCCAGCAGTCGGTTATTGCCTGGCACCAAATTCGTTCCAATTGCCGATCTGCTCGCCACCTCGCACATCACATTTCGCGGGCGCGTCTTCGAATGCGACGGCGTCGATGGTGGCCGCCGTCGTTTTGGGACGATCATTTCGATTAAGGATTATCCGAACGAGACCTATCCCGGTATTCTGGATCGCCTCAGTCTCCCCTACGATACCGTTGTCACGCAAAGTTTCACGCCGATCGATCCGGTTAGCGCCCAGGGCAAGATTGCGCGGGTGAGAAAACAGATGCGCGCGGCAGACGATGCTGCCGTCTCGCTGATGGCCCAATTGGAGGAAGCCGAGGACGATGTTGCCTCCGGCAGGGTCATTTTCGGCGATCACCACTGCAGCATAGCCATCTTCTGCGAAAGCCGGCAGGAGTTGGAGGCGGCGATGGCCTATGTGACCCGTGCCATGCAGGACGCCGGATCCGCGATCGTGCGGGAGAGTTTTGCGGCTCGCGCCGTCTATTTCGCCCAGCACCCCGGCAATTTCACCTATCGCACGAGACCGGCCATGATCTCGTCGCAGAATTTCACCCAGCTCTGCGCCATGCATGGCCTTTCGAAGGGCAACCCGCCCGAGAAATGCCCATGGGGCGAGGCCGTCACAATCATACCGACAGCCCGCGGTGAGACTTTCCGCTTCAATTTCCATCTGCCAGGCAAACGAGGACAGCGCACGGTCGGCCACTCGCTGGTGCTTGGCCAGACCGGCTCAGGCAAGACGCTCGGTACCGCCTTTCTCATCAGCCAGGCGCAACGCCTCGGCGCCCGCACTATCCTGTTCGACAAGGACAACGGCTTTGAGATGGCAGTGCGGGCGATGGGCGGGCGATACTCCGCGGTGCGGATGGGCGAGGAGACCGGCTTCAACCCGATGCGCGCCGAAGCCGATACGCGTGGCGCGGCATGGCTTACCGACTGGTTGACAGCGCTTGCCGATCATGATGGCGGCAGGCTCACCCCCGTACAGATCCAGGCCCTTAACGATGCGGTCCAGGCCAATACGACGGCCGACACCAGGCTGCAGAACTTCGAACAGTTCCGCGGCCAGCTAAGGGCCACAGACGACGACGGCGACCTCTACAACCGCCTCGGGCGATGGGACGAAACCGGCCAGTTCGGCTGGCTGTTCGGCGGCAAGGGGGTCGATCCGCTCGCCTTCGACAACCACTTCACCGCCTTTGACCTGACCGAGATCTTCGACAACGACGTCGTTCGCACCGCATGGCTGAGCTACGTCTTTCGTCGCATCGAGCGCCTGGTCGAGGACGAGCACCCGACCCTGCTGGTCCTGGACGAGGCCTGGAAGCTCCTGGACGATCCGTACTTCCAGACCCGGCTGAAGGATTGGATGCTGACGATGCGCAAGAAGAACGTCGCCGTCATCCTGCTCACCCAGCGCGTCTCGCACATCAAAAACAGCGCCGCCGGCGATGCCATCCTCGAAAGCGCGGTCACCCGCCTGGTCTACCCGAGTTCGTTCAACACCGAGGCGGAGTTGGCACCGCTGCACCTGTCGCCAACGGAAAGCGCCTTCCTGCAGATCAGCAATGTCGACAATCACCTGGTGCTTTTGAAATCAGGCACGGACAGCGTGGTGCTTGACTTCGACCTCGGCGCTCTTGGCAAGGGGATTGACGTTTTGGGCGGCGGGCGCGGCGAGAAGGCGCCGCTCGGCTGGCGCGAAAGACCCGCATTCCAGATGGAGATGTTGCAATGAAGAAGAGCTTGATCGTGCTGGCACTGATGCTGGCCGCCCTTGCCGCCTGCCAGTCCGTACCCGCCGAACGCAAGCCCAACTGCGCCTGCCTGTGGACACCACTGAGCGGCATTCCAGAAGGAGAAGCAGCATGAACAAACATCTTCGAGCCGCGCTGTTGGTTAGCGTCGCCCTACTTGGCACGACCGTTTCAGGAACTGCCGGGGATGATTCGGTAACGCCAGTGCCAGATCCGACGGTCGGCGCAGCGCCCGCCATGCCCACTGGCGCCCAGGAAACCTACGATGAAGTCTCCATCAAGCAGTTGATGAAGATCGTCGAGCTGTCTCGTGTGATCACAGGAGGAATCTCACAGATCTTCGGCTCGACACAAGACCAGAAACAGGCGCTTGGCCAAATCCGCGACGCGCAGACCGGCCCCAAAACGATTCCCGTCCTGAATGGCGCCACCGAGGCTGGAGAGCGCGATGGCGGGCCAGGACTGAATGAGATGGCGGATGCCGCTCTTGAAGGTTCCCCGATCGGGCCCGTGGATATAGCCGACATCCTGAGCACGTTCCAAACGTCATTTAATCTAGACAAGGCCTTTGCTCTCAAGGACGACCCATCGCTAAGCAAGGCGATGGGTGCCCGCGCCGCGGCCAAGGGGGCGATCGCCACTGCCATGGCCGAGATTTCCTACAAGCGAGCCAATGCCAGCATGGCCCGCCTGGACAGCTATATCACAGCCTTGGGCTCCAGCGCCGATTTGAAAACGAGCGTCGATATCAACACCCGCGTGATGGTCGAGGTCGCCCAACAACTCAATGAGTCTCTGCGCACGCAGGCCGAGCTCACTTCGATCGCCGGAACCTACTTTATGATAGTCGGCGGCGAAGCCGCCAAGGATGACGACTTGTCCGCCTTGATAAAATTCAACAGGTAAATCCCATGGGCTTGATCTCTGACGTAGCGACCACGATCGACACCATACTTACCAACTATGTACAGACCGTCTTTACCGGAGTTTCCGAGCCAATTCTGGCCCTACTCAACTCCATGGCGTTAGCTGGATTGATGTTTATTGCCGTAAATCACCTGATACAATTCAGGTCAATAAACTACTCAGAGTACCTGCATTGGATTTTGCGATACCTAGTTATTTATTCATTTGCTAGTGTTTGGGTAAATTTCAAAGGCATATACGATATATTTCATGGAGTATCCGTAGACTACTCAACAATAATGATTGACTCTGTCGCCGGCCATATAACCGGCGAAATGGCAAACCGCAACGTACTGAACCCAAAATTGATACACGACTTATACTCCGGAATGGATGAATTTGGGCATGCCATAATCTGGATAGCGTACGACTTCATTAGGGATACCTCGATCTCCGACGTTGGCGGTTCGCTCAAGAATGTCTTTTGTGGTGTAGTCATCCTCATCATTGGCGGGTTCTTTCTTGGGGCTTGCGCCATTATCGTCATCGTCGCCCAGGTTGGCCTCGCGCTCGCCATAAGCTTGGCGCCTCTGGGCATCATCACGTTGATGATGGATCAGACGAAGTCTTACTTCCAGAATTGGCTGCACTTTACTCTTGGATTCGCTGTCGTTCAGCTGCTGACCGGGGCGTTGATGGCGCTCGTGCTTTACGTTGCCGGAGAAACGCTCATCAATTCGGGTTATACCAACAACAACAAGATTGCCTGTTGGCCTTTTATGTTCGTCATGGTTGCGGCGATAGTGCTTCTGTTCCAGCTTCCCACGATGGCACAGTCGCTCTCCGGTTCAGCCGTGGCAGCGGTTGGTGGGGGGGCGGGCAAGTACGTCGCTTCCAAGGCTATGCAATACGGGTCCAAGGCCCGTTCGGGTGGTCGTCGCCTGGCAGACGCCTCGATGAATGCCGTTGAGGCGCGCAAATCGGGCGCCTCGGTCGGACGAAGCGTCATGTCCGCTTTCGCGGGCTTCCGGCAGAGCGCCGCGATGCGCAGCCAAAGGCGCGATCAAAGGCTTTCTAGTCTTATGCGCGGACAAGCGGGCCCTCAAAGTCCTGCTCGGCGCTACCATGGAGGCCAAGCGGCGAGTGGTGGAGCGGGGTCCGGAAACAACAGCAGCAATGGCCAGGTCTCACCCGAGCAGCAGAATTTGTACAACTCAGATTGAAGACCTCCCTTAGGCCCTGACGGCCTCCCCAAACGCTTCCCAAACAACAGAACGGCATAGTCCATGAACAGCGCGACAAAGATACCTGCCAACCCGGTTCCTCGCCGTGCCGTGTCTCCAGCGGCGGCCGAGATCGGGAGACGGCTGAGCAGTAGAATTGCAATCGCCGTCGGCCGCTTGGTGCCGGAGCGTCCGGGTTCAAATGCTACCCGCCTCCACCAAGGGGATCGGTCTGTCGACGACGTAGGTGTTGGACATGCCTTCGAGGACGAACTGTTCTTTACGCTACGCCAACAGCGAAATAGTTGGGCGAAAGTTGCGGTCGGCTCGATGCTGTTGGCGCTCCTGTCGCTCGGGTGTCTCATCGCCATCCTTCCCCTCAAGGAAGTCAAGCCATTCGTGGTGATGGTCGATAAGACGACGGGAGAGGCCGAGAAGCTGGTCCAGGTCCGCCCCGCGTCCCTGGACCAGCAGGACGCTGTGCTGCAGGCCGAACTGGTGTCTTATGTGGTTGATCGCGAAACCTATGATCCTGCCGACAATTCCCTGCGGGTGCCGGACGTTCTTGCGCGCTCGTCGGGCGACGCGGCAGACACGTTGACGCAGCTGTGGAGTTCTACCTCGCCGCAGTATCCTCCCACTGTCTACGGCACCGAGGTGCGCGTACGCGTCGTTGTCAAGTCGATATCGATCAGCCCCTCTGCCAAGCGTAACGCTCCTGATCTCGCTCGCGTGCGCATCACCAAGTACCGCGAACAGAAGGGCCGTGAAACCGCTGAACGCACCTTCGTGGCCACGGTCGGCTATTCGTTCCAGCCCAAGGAGAATGCCAGGCTTGAAGATGTATGGAAGAACCCTTTGGGCTTCACCGCCGTCAGCTATCGGATCGACGCGGAGACTGCCCAGTAACTAATTTAATCATAAAGGATTTCATATTATGTTGAAACGGACGGCAACTATCTTGCTTGCCTGCGGTTTGGGGGTCGGATCGGCCCTGGCTGATCCGGCGCAGTTGGGCACGGACCCTCGCATCAAGCGCTATGTCTATAATGAGAACACCGTCTATAAGCTGGACCTCTACTTGAAGTCCGTCAACGCACTGCAATTTTCTGACAGCGAAGAGGTGCAGTCAATCCTCATCGGCGACAGCGCCTCGTGGGAGGTGGTGAAGCTGAAGAGCGGCAATGTCGTGAGCATCAAACCGATCGTTGCCTCGGTAACGACCAATATGACGATCTACACCAATCGGCACGTCTATACATTCGAACTGCACTCCCTCGGAGACATTCAGGCGGGCTCGGGAGAGACGCCTCTGTTTCGCTCGATCTTCACCTATCCCGGAGACGTAAAGCCGAAGCCGCCGCGCCGCACCGCGCCGCAGAGGCCCGTCGATTCGAACTATCTTGCCTCCGGTGACGCCGAGTTCAGGCCGCGCTGGGTGCAGGACGATGGTCTTCAGACGTCGTTCTTCCTTCCCGAGGGAGCGCCTCGCCCCGCGATCTTCAAGGTCGGCCCCGACCGCAAGGAACAGCTTATCAATTCACGAACGCAAGGCGACCGCATCGTAGTCGACGGCACGAGCGACTACTGGGTGCTTCGTATCGGGGACCAGGCTGTGTGCGTCGGCCGCACGGGCGTGGTCAATTCAACCTCTTCCAGCGCAAAATCCAAGGAGACGATCCATGTCGGCTAAGGACAAAAGTCACGATCCGGCACCCAACCATGACGCCGAGCGTGAACAGCTTGTAAGCAAGCGAAAGGCAAAGCAGGCGGGCGCGTCAAAACGCAGCAACGACGCCAAGTTGATCATGGCACTCGCGCTGCTCGCCGGGGGCGTGGGTCTGTTCGCTGTGGTAGCTGGTCCCCGCGCGGCCCTAAGGATATTCGGCCTCGCCCACGACGATATCTCCCAGAGAACTTCGCAGGTCGACTTAACGGTCGACAAGGAGACGGATCGTCAGCCTCGGCTTGACTTCATTGTGCCCGGAAACTCGGAACCTCAGGCGAAGGATTCCGGCTTGGATAAGAAGTTCAGTTCAATGCAGGATCAGCTCGATCAACTGCAACGCAGCAAGCAGCAGTCGGGCGTTTCCAGCGCCGAAATCCAGAAGCTGCTCGCCAGCTACAACGATAGCATGAACCGCAAGCTCGATGCCGAGCGCAAGGCCATGGCCGATGAGCTGGCGCGCCAGCGCGCCGAGGACCAGGCGGACAAGGACAAGGAAAAGCTCGAGCAGAAGCAGCGCGAATCGAATGCGGTCATCGTTGATGACAGCCGTGGCCCTGGCGGAATAGAGGCAGCTGTTGACGGGGCGACCGGACCATCGGACTCGAAGGATCTTGACGCCAATGAACGCTTCCTGAAATCCGCGGCATCGAGCGTCGTTCAAACGTCGGTCGCCCAAAAGCTGTCCGATCCTTCACGCACGGTAGTCCAGGGCACCATCATCTCCGCCGTACTGGAGACCGCCATTGACACCGAACTGCCCGGAAGCATCCGGGCGCAGGTGATGCAGCCCGTCTATTCTTTCGACGGCACGCAAGTGCTGATGCCCTCCGGTACGGTTCTCATCGGCGAGTTCAACAACGACGTCGATATTGCCCAAAAGCGCGTCCTGATCGCCTGGAGCCGCGCAGTCACTCCAGAAGGCAAATCGATTGCCTTGGGCTCCATCGGCACCGACACACTGGGGCGCGCGGGCACACTCGGCAACGTCGACAACCGCTACGCCACAAAATTCGGGGCCGCGGTCCTTATCAGCGCGATAACGGCGGCGCCTGAAGCTCTGGCCAGCCGCCAAGGAAGCGGCCAGTCGGGCTCGTCCGGAACCACCGTGAATGTCGGAGGCGCTGGCAAGCTTGCCAGCGGCATCGGCAGCGCCGCCGGCGACCAGGGAAGCAACATGCTTGAGAAGTACCTATCGCTTCCACCGGTCATCCGCATCCCGCAGGGCGAAGAGATCCGCATCTTCACAAACAGAGACCTGGTCTTTCTATGAGCCACATGCAGCCAAGTCGGGAAATCTCCTATGTCGAGCAGTATCTCAGCCCATTGCGCGACTATCTGACAGACGACCGGATTAACGAGCTGGTCATCAATCCGAACGGCTCGATTTTCGTCGAGGCGGCGGGCGCCCATCACATGCATCAGATCGACGTGGAACTGTCACCACACGCCATCAAGCGCTTAGGCGCGCAACTCGCTGGCGAGACCCGCAACACGCTCGGCGCCCTGCATCCGATCGTCTCCGGTCGGGTTGCCGTTTGGGGCAATCCACAGCGCGTCCAGATCGTGGTCGAGCCGGCCATTGAGCATGGCGTGTCGCTGTCGATTCGCAAGTATCTCACCAGGCCGCTCGCCAGTGCCGACATCGGCTTTGTCGATGGGGGTCAAATCCGTGTCGACGACGAGCGCAGGATGCGGCACAAGGCGATCGCCGAAATGGCAAGGAGAGGCGACCTGCAGGGTCTCTTCCGTCAGGCCATCGAGGAAAAATTCAACGTATTGATCTCGGGCGGAACTTCATCGGGCAAGACCACCGTTGCACGCTCGCTGATTTCGATGATGGACCATGGTGAGCGACTGATCACGATCGAAGATGCGCAAGAGCTTTTCCCCCCGCACCGCAACCAAGTCGCCCTGATCGCCGATCGCAAGGAGAAGTCAGCCCGCTTGCCCTCGAAACTGCTGGAAAGTTGCCTGCGCATGCGACCGGACCGCATCATCGACGGCGAGATCCGCGGTCTCGAAGCCTACGACTTCCTCGAGGCGATCAATACCGGCCATCCGGGTGCGATCACAACGATACACGCGGACAGCCCGGCACTGGCCTTCGACCGTCTTGCGCTTATGGTGATGCGTTCCGGCGTCAGGCTGTCGCACGGCGAAATCATCACCTACGCCAAGCGAACGATCGATCTCGTCGTTCAAGTTGGCCGACGCAATGGAAAGCGCGGTGTCCTGGAAATATATCTTCCCAGCCAGGATTCGAACTGACCGTTAACCCCTGAAAACGGCAATGACTGACAGGTGCGGCTAACCGACCGGTGGCTTTGCGTATCTTCACCGGGTGGCAAGCTGGCGTTGTCATGGTCACATCGTCGACCGCGTCTGGCTTGCAGGCGCACTCAGCAGGCGATCGACGCGATGCCTCGGTAAACGCTTCTGTCAAGCGAAGCGAGGATTTGACCCCCGCGTTCGTCCTTTCCTTTCGTGCGCCAGATATGGGGCACGGGCCCGCGGTGTGAAGGATGAGGAAGATCGGTCGCCCTGCTGGGGTGAGCCCAAGCGCAAGTCCTTCACTTCAGCATCGCAGCGCGCAAGCCAGAGGCTGGCTGAAGCGCGGGCGCAGCCGAACGGCTGACAAAATTCGGCTGTTGACGCGGTCGCGATCTCTCCAGGGATCGCGCATGGAGGATGATGCTCCTGCGTCCTGCCGATGGCCGGCGCGAATTGTTCGCTTCAGGCATTCTTTGGCTAGCGGCCAAGCGAGCGTCCACTCGCTGAACGTCCAGCTCCGACGGTGCCGGATTGTTATGCTTTTTGCCGAATGCATCTAGGATAACGCGGGTATTGGCAATTGATCGCAATTGAAGGCGGCCAGCGCCTGCTCCGCGCTGTTAGGCTTTCGCTCGTTCATGGTCTCGACGGTCTCGTAAGAGTTGTCGGCCGTCTTCAGCCACACATTGCAAGCACCAAACTTCTCCTGGATCACTTTTAGCGAACTGTAACCAATATCAGGGTCCAGCTTGGGATAAATCCCGATGTGAATGCCGTCACGGTCCCTTAGCAGCATATCGGGGAGTGTGACGCCCGCCTGAAGCGGATACTCGAACACGCGCTCGTATTGGCGCACTCCCGCGGGGGTCTGAACCATCCGCTCCTCGCCTACGGCAGGTCGGCAGGCGCCGAAATACATCGAGCTCAAGCCGAGCGCATCCATCTCCTGGACGAACTTCCTGTCCCGCGCGTCCCGTCGGGCCGTCGCGGACAACCTGTGATCGACCGGGATCGCATGATAGAAGGCTGTCTTGGACAGGTAGTTGCCGCGATAGTCCTTGATGAGGACACACGTCCTGTCCAGCTCACTGGCGCAAGGCCAGCCGCCGTGCAGGGCTTCGTATTGCTGCACCGTGAGTAATGGCACCTCATGCGGCCGGTCGCCCGGAAGCCCACCCGCAATCAACAGACGCTGGCTGGCGGCTTGTTTGACGGTATCCGCTTTAAGTCTCATTGCTCTGTGAATCTCGTCGGAAAGCCCGGCCAGATCTTCGGTGGTCAACCGTCCATCCGATTCATAGTCATGCCAGGTCAAACCGAAGCCGGACACCATCCGACCAGACGCCAGGCCGACCCGCCTTCGCTCTACGCCAGCCTGGGCCACCAGGCATGTTTCGGTCGCAGCGATCTTTTTGGGCGTAGTGTCCTCGGACATCGGATTGCCTTCCATTAGTGCCTTGACCGGGAATTGCGATCGCGCGACCGCCCGCTTGTCCCGCCGCCTTCCGGACGCGTATTGTCGGTGCCCCCGCTGCCGCTGCCACTTGTGCCGCCTGGCTGAGGGGGCGCGGGGTGTTGCGGTGCATTAGAGCTCCTGAGCTCCATGGGATGAACGGACGGCGCTCCGCTCCGCCTGTTCTCCGCTTCGGCCGTCAGCCGGGCGTTTGTCTGCGCGCGCGTCTCCATCGGATGAACGGACGAGGCCGCATCGCCACGCCAGCGATCCCGGCGTTGCCTGCGTTCTTCCTTCTGGCGTCGTATGCGCTGGCCGCGGGTTTCCATGGGGGGACGGTTTCGGTCGAGGCTCTGGTTGGGACCCGCTCCTGGCACAACATTGCCGGCATCAGGGGCGACGACGCCCTCCATGGGGTCGGCGGCCTGGCGACCAGACATCGGTGCCAACAGCGCCCGCCGCTCGCGTTCCTCTTGGACCGCTCGCTGCTGATCGCGGAAAGCATCGGAGCGTGGCGTCGCCACACCGGCCGGCCCATCATCGTCGAAAAAGACGGAGTCTGGCTCAGCGGTGCCCTCCACCACGCCACCAGGAGTACGCCGGCGGTCCGGGCCGCGGCGCAGCTCGGACTCCTCGCGACGTTCGCGCTCCTCGTCGGCCTGCACGCGACGATGCGATGTCCCCTCGCGGCGCCGCTGCTCATCCACGGACCCGATGGCCCGCGGCGACGATCCGCCAGGCGACCCAGCGTCTTGGGCGGCTGCGGGGTCGGCCTCGGCGATGCCTTCCGCGACGCCGCCAGGCGTGCGGCGGCGATCCGGGCCGCGGCGCAGCTCCGACGCCTCGCGACGTTCACGCTCCTCGTCGGCCCGTTCTCGACGGTGCGATGTTGCCTCGCGCCGCCGCCGCTGGTCCACGGACGATGAGCTTTCGGCGGCTGGCCAGTTGTCCGCCTCCGTGCCCGGAAGCGCCGACGCTACATCTTCTCGCCAAGCCTCGATCCGGTCTTGTCGCCACCTTTGGATCCCTTCCATGCTATTTGGATCCACTTCGATCTGCCGCGGGGGACCCGCCTCCGGCCGCCCGGCCGGTGTCGATCCGCCTTGGCGGGCGCGTTGATGCCTCCGTTCGCCCCCTTCCCCGGTCGACACACCTACAGACCCACCCTGGCCATTTCCAGGATGAGCTCCTCCTTGCTTGCCTGTCCGCGCCCCTTGTCCGGTTGGTCCAGCCACGCCGGAAGACGCCGCCAAGTCGAATTCTGCATTCTCCGCCTCGTCGAGAAAGTTTCTGGCCGCCGCCGCGCGCTCACGCATTTGTTGACGATACTGCCCGGTGGTAGGTGAGCGACCTGGAATGCCTCGCTCGGCGCGCGAGGACGCCTCGAGCTCGATCATGTAGGCCCGATCGTCTCCGTCCCTTTCCCACTCTTTATTCTGTCGCTGAGCGACCTCGACCAACACCTGACGCGGGCTGTCCCAATTTATGTGCTCGTTGCCATGGGAGATGCGCAACAGCGTCGTCTGACGCGTTTCCCGATCCGGAAACGACTCCCGGTTGACCACGATGTGCAGATGCGGATGCGGCCGATCCTCATGGAAGGCAGTGACATAATCCCACCTGGCGCCGTAGCGCCCGCTGTCGAACATTTCGGAAGCCCATTGGCGCGCAAGCTCCTCAGCGACGGCCTTGTATGTGGCTTTGTATTCCTCGGACGTGGCAGGCGCGGGTGGATGAAAGGGTACGACCAGATGCGTCGTGAGCTCCTGTTCGCTATCGGCGTCCTCTTGGCCGCTCAAATATCTGCCGGTTTGCTCCAGCCAACTGCGAGCCCATGCCGGAAGTTCGTCATAGGGTACGACGTCCTCGCCGTAGCGGCGTGAGCGCTTCAGCTCCAGGTCCCCTTTGCGGCACAAGTAGTCCCATTGGGAGCACAGTTCGTCTGGGGTGTGCCTGCCCCCATTTTCCACCATGTGGACGACCGCCTGCATCGACATCGTGTAAGCTCCATTCCATTGCCCGGCGACGGTTCGGCGTCACGATTCCGTGGCGTTCCGGAGCATCAGGCGTCCATCAAGACGACGATGCGAGCCATTCAGGATGGTGCGAAGCTTGGCGTCGAGCTGGGCAAACACGCGCCCAAACGCGGCGTGTTGCGTTGCGAATTCCTTCATGTCGACATGTCCGGTCCGAGCGCAGTCCGATCTCAGATCGACAATTCTTTCCGACATCAGATCGATTGCGGAACTGATCTCCAAGAGCATCCTGCGCGTCTCACTATCGATCTCCAAGAATCCGCCAATACGCCGGGCGGCGATGCGTAGCGCCATGTTGTTGGTAAGCCCAAAGGCGCGGGCTTGCTCGGCAAAAACTTCGAATTCCGCCTCGCGCAGCCGAATACTGACAATCTTGTAACCGTTCGGATCGGCACCTTGCGGGCGTCGTGGCGAGGGCGTTGGGGCAGAGTCAGATTGAAAAAGGTCGTCGCTGTAGGGCACAGGCAATACCTATTAATATTCCATGAAATATTTCAAATGAAACAATTCACATAGCGCTATAACTATGATTGAAAATTCACATTTGGATCCGAATATGTCAATTATGATCGCAATGGGCGCCGTAAAATCACGTTACACCTGAAATTTTGAGAAAAACCTTCAACTACATCTGGCTTCATTGTGATAATCCCGAGATCGTACATTTTTACAAACCGACTTTTTGCATTTCCATACAATCCGCCTTGGAGGCGTGAGAAAGGGATATTCATGAAACTCGTGACGTGCTGTTCGTTCAAAGGCGGCGCCGGCAAGACGACGGCATTGATGGGCCTTTGCTCCGCGTTCGCGACGCTGGGAAAGACCGTGGCGCTTTTCGAGGCGGACGAAAACCGGCCACTGACGCGCTGGAAGGAAAACGCCTTGCATCGCGACGCATGGGACCCGCATTGCGAAGTATTCGCCGCCGACGACCTGCCGCTCCTCGAGGCGGCCTACGAGGAAGCGGAAGGGCGCAAGTTCGACTATGCGTTGGCCGATACCCATGGCGGCTCAAGCGAGCTCAACAACACCATCATCGCCAGCTCCAGCTTCCTGTTGGTGCCCACGATGCTGACGCCGCTCGACGTCGATGAGGCGCTGGCGACCTATCGCTACATCATCGAGCTTCTGATGGGGGAGAACCTCGTCATCCCGACCGCGATCCTGCGCCAGCGCGTGCCTGTCGGCCGGCTGACGACCTCGCAAACCGCCGTTTCGGAGATGTTGAACGCACTGCCCCTGACGGACGCGCCCATGCACGAGAGGGACGCATTTGCGGCGATGAAGGAGCGGGGCATGCTGCATCTGACCATCCGCAAGATCGATGCCGATCCGGCATTGCGTCTTGGGTTGCGCAATCTCCTTGTGGCCATGGAGGAGCTTCAGCAATTGGGCCGGTTCGTGAACGGTGCGCTGGAGCGTTAAGATGGCTATTCGCAAACCCACCATGTCGGCGGAAGAAGCGAGGCGCCTGGCCACCATCCGATTGGAGGCGACGACGCCTCTCGCGGGCGCCGCAACTCTTGCGCAGCCCCAACCCGCTTCTTCGCCGGCAGCAGCCACGGAACCGGTCACTAGAGCTGCTGCGGCCGCCCGGGCCGATCGCGAGTCCGTGATGCCGTCAGGCAATATTGACCCGCCCGTAGCCAGCAGGAACGTATCATCGTCGACTGTCCGGCCATCGGCCACGTTTCCACGCCAGCCGCCTTCCTCTAGCCTCGCCAAGACGCGTCTGGACAAGATCCAGGTCTTTTTGTCGGCACCGCTGCCGGCGCAAGGCGTATCCAGTGTCTTTGCAACGCTTCAGCGTCAATATCCGCCCCCAAAGGCCCTACAGATGATCCTGCGCAAGGCCTTGGACGATTACGAAGACATGCTGGAAAAAGGAGCATTCCAGAAATTGCCGGCAACCTACGCGGAGAACGAGATAAATGGTTCCATCGTGCAAACTTCCCGGATGATCCCCAAGGCGCTTGTGGCAATCGCACGTGCGCATTTTGATCCACTGGGGCTAGAGAGCACACGCTCATTCGGACGCAAGTTCGCGACCGCCGCGCTGGCCGCCTTCTTCGCTAACGAAACCAAACGGCCTGGCTAAGCCACCGCATTTGCGAGGCGCGGCAAGATCGGGATTCACCCTATGGCAGCTTGGTTGTCTCCTCACGTAGAGGGGTTGGCACAGCGGAGACGCTAGCAACTTAATCGCTTCAGGTAGTTGGCTGCACTTCATCGGCGAATGCACCAACTCGTCGTATTTTTTTAGCGAGGTCACAGCGTCGGAGACATCAGCTCTGCTGGTCGCCGCGCCCGGATTTTGGCGCGGTGGACACGACCGGTCCGGTATGATTCCGCGTCTGACTTAGGCCCATCGTTTTCTTGGCAACCGAGGCAATTCGATTGCCACCCAATATTTTATCGCTTATTAAAAACAACTCCCTTACGTCTACCGTTATATTTCCCTTCCGCCACCCTCACGACTTCTGGACCGTGGGTCATACGCTCGGGAACTGGCCGACGTGGCAGGCGCTGCTTCATACCCAATCGTTATTTCGCCGCTGCCCGCCTGCGCCGTGCTACCATTGACCCGCGCTTCTCTAACGCGATCGAGGCTTTGCTGGAGTCGATTTCGATATAGCGGCCGACTTTGCTCCTTCTGATTATTGGGGTCGCGCTGCTGCAGCGCGCCATTGCCGGAGCCTACGGCATCGAGAAAACTTTGGAGTGGCTGCCTCCTGTCCGACGCGAACGATTCACTTGAGGGAGCCGCGTTGTTGGCCACAGGCGCGCCAAGGGTGGTACGAGACGCACCGACCGAATTTCCGTTGTCCAGGATACCACCCAGCTCGCTGAAGACCGTGATGCCACTTGGCGTGCGCGACGCAGACCCTGAGGACAAGCTCATAACTATACTGCGCGGACGCTGGACCTCACGCCGGGCAACTGCCGGTGAAGAAACCTCGGCTGCTTGGACTCCTGCCGTGCGATCAGGTTCCTGTTGCTTCTTATGCTGGGCGAGCTGATCGCGCTCGTCTTTCCAAGCCTCTATAAGACTTTGCAACGACGGTTTCTGCCGCAAGGTCGAAGATTTGTCCGAAATGACGGGGTCCGCATTCGGAAGCGAAGAAACCTGGCCGGGCTCTGCTGTGCGCGCAGCAATCGCCGGTCGCGTGCTATTTATGGAAGTCCTAAGGCGCCCACCTTCCGGTCGCGCTGCCGCCGACGTGGCTGCCGGCGCCTGGGCCAGCAGAGCACCAGCCGGAGCTTTGGTGACGCTCGACAACTCGTCCCGATCCAACCGCCCGTCCTGATCTCGCGAGCCCTCGACGCTGCTTTCCGTGTCAGCACTCCAACGGCTCGTTTTACTGAGATCCGGACGCGTTGTTCTCACCAAGTTAACGGCAGGAGGATTTAAGGCACTCCTGCCATCGTCCGATCCTTCCAGCTTGCTCAGCGTCTCCTCTAGATGTGATCTCCTGTCGGCATCAAAGGTAGCGACGAAAGCTGCGCCGGCGGACAGGGATTCCGTGGGCGACCGCCCTTCTGGATGTGCCAGCGCAAGGTTTCGACTGGACGCCCTCTCTCCATCAATGGACATCGGAGCGGAGGCCCTTTGATCAAGACTATCAGCAGAAATCGTGCTGACCCTGCCGACGGATGTTGGGCGAGATGAGGCCTGGGTGCGCAAGTCCTGCCTGCCAAAATGCTGGGCTAGCGCAGTGGGATCCACGTTGTGCGGATAGACAGCGCTCTGTTGGAGGCCCGGGGGTACCGGTAACAGCTTGTCATTCCAAGGCGCTGGACCCGGGACAGGGCCCGCCGGCAGATCCCTGGGCGGAACAGGCGGCCTTTTCGCCGACGTCTCCCCGAGCCGCTTTACATGCCCACCGCCGGCGCCCTGGCGCGCGAAACCTACCGCCGGCGTTGAGTAATCCTTTGTGATTGCCCCGCCGAGCCACCTCCTAGTGACGACACGCGAACCGTCCTCATAGACCACCACTGCTTTTTGGCGAAGACGACTGCCCTTATCCAAGGGCCGAAGGGTCTTGTTGCCATCGCCGTCGTCCGCCGTTTCGAAGCGGTTTCCCTTCTCCAAGCGCCTAAGGGTCTTTTTACCCTTGGCGTCGATATCCTCGACCTTGAGGTAATTCTTATCGGTGACGATCTTGGTACGCTTGCCGTTGATAGGAGCGCTCACCGTTACAAGGCGGGAACCGTCCCTCATCTCCCGCAGATGCATTTTCCCGCTCGGGTCAATGTCGGCAACCGCGGAAAAGTTGTCGATCTTGGACTGGTAGACCTCGATGGCGCTGCCGTCCTTGTTGTAGTTTCGGATACGCTTCCGCAAGGGATTGGTTTGGATCTTCTCAGTCAACTGCGGCTCGCCAGTCGCGTCGACGCCGTCGAACCGTTCTACCTTCTTGATGCCCAGAATCTTGCGCTCGCGGGCAACGAGCTGCCCCGATCGATCACGCTTCTCTTTGCTGCGGTATAGGCCCTTTATTTCGAAGCCCGAAGAGCCTTGTTGCTTGCTCGGCTTCGTTAGCCGTCCATCTTTCCTTGCCATTATTCCATCCAATCAAACAGAGTTGAAGTCGCCGCTGGCATCCCGATCAACGCTCTTTGGCGCCCGCCAGTCGACTTGTGGAGCCGGCGACGTTGTAGCTGGTCGGCACCGTTCCGCGGCGCACCGAGAGCGGACAGAACAGCGGACAATAATAGCCGCGCTGGACGAGGCAATGGCCAGCTGACTAGTCACGAAAAATCCTCTAAAAATAATCGACGCGATCGATCGTGAAATATTTGTTATGCTATATTGCCGATGGATAACTGTACGATATCCACTATTTCTCCCCTTAACCTACGCAAGTCAAGCGTGATCCCGGGTAATGCAATTACGAATGAAACATGTCTTGCAGCCGACCGACACGACCTCGCCGCGAACGGTACGGCACGCGAGGCTGATAGCGGGTCGGCGCGGCCCGCTCTTTTCCGGCAAAATGAGCGATGCCATTAAAGCAAGGGCGGCGTATTAAATCTTGTTACAGCTGTAACGCGATTGTCGGTACGAATTGGCGATCCAGGTTTGACAACCTCTAAATAGAAAATAAGTTAAAGTCAGATTTTGACGTATATATTTTCCGGTTGCTGGGGAGATTTCTCGCCAGCTTCAGCTTGAGGCACTGCCGCGACTCCTGGCGCAACCGATCTTGCGCAGGCTCTGGCCGCCGCCTGAAGGAACCGCGATGCCTGATGATCGTGACAGTGAAGTCGAAACGGGACCTACCGAAGACGCGGGCAAGAAGCGTGATCTCGAAGCCGCCGGGCTGGGGACCGATGATAGGCGCGAACCCGCTCCGGATCGAGGGGTCCCCGATCGCGTCGCCCTGCCGCCCGGCAAGAAGGTCGCGCACGGTCCTGCCGCGCCGGCCACAGGACCAGGACGGCCAAAGAAATCCGGGACCCTGGACGGTTACTTCAAAAGAACCGACGGGCCGGAAGCGGCGACGGCCCCAAGGGATCTCGCCGCCGGGCCGGCCACCAAGCGCCGCAAGACGAACAGGGCCCGCCCCCGGCACACGCTCGACATCTCTGTCACGAGTTCCAGAGACCGGCTGGTGCTGATCGCGGACCGTGAGCAGCTTCGGAGCAGGGCCGCCGCGGTGACGTTCCGCACCTTCAGCCAGTATGAGCACGAATTCGGTCACACGCCGACGCAGACAGAGCTCGATGAAACCTGCGTCCTGATCTCCAGCGAGGTTCTGAGGTCGCTGGGGACCAACCCGGAGCGCCAGCCGAGCTACCTGACCAAGGCCGAGCTCCGTCGACGCATTCCCGTCGACGAGACCCTCTCGTTCAAGGAACAGGAAAGGCAGCGGGACAAGAAATTCCTCTCCTTGATGGAGAAGTTGCGCCTGAGCGCGAACGCCTTCGCTGCGCAGGAAAAGTACGGCGCGCTCGAGGACTTCGACGCCCTGTACCATTCCACCGCAGGCCCGCGGACGCGCAGCCGGTTCTACAAGGATCATCTGCGGGCCGGCGAACTCAATCCGGACATGCTGGCGCTGCAGGGGGACGCCTTTGTCGGCTTTTATCCGAAGCTGCATGAGGGCACGAAGAATCTGAAGACCCTGGAGGCCGTGACCGACCTTTTCGGCCGCGACAGTCTCTGGCTGAAGACGGACGATTTCAACTATATGACCCCCCACGCCTTCGACAGGGAGCTCAAACCAAAGGACTCGGCCAAGAAGGCTTTTGCGACCTTCACGGGACAGCCATACGAAGAAGACCTTCCCAAAGTGCTGGTGCGCACGAAGAGCGGTCTGTTCGTCAGCAAGGAGCTGTATGACAAGCAATTGCGGGACCCGCTAAAGCGCCGGGACCTTGAGACTGATACCGACCGGCTCGAAACGCTCATCCTGACCGCCAACGGCAACAGCTATGTCCAGCCCAAGACGCTGAAGTGGATGGACGAGAACAATCCGCGCAGCAACGGCTACTTCGACAAAGCGATCGATGCGGCCCACCTGCCAAGAGGGCTGGAGGACACGGAAAACAGCCCTGTTCCGCCCATCTTGATCCGCGTTTCGGCAGATACTTTCCGGCCGCTAGGACCCGGCGAAGGAATCCCGCCCAGTGCCGATGTCGAGCACGTCTTCCTGCAGAACCAGAGCGCAACGGGTCGCCATACCGGCAATTTCACCAACCTGGCGGCTCACGAGCGAGCGGCTCACGGACGCTACGCCAAGGAGATCACTGCGGAGCAGCAGGGCATGGTAGATCGATGGCGTGAAGCCCGATCTCGGCAAGCCAGCCAGACGATTGACCTTGAACACGGCGGGGCTCCAGGTCGGCCCGATGGGCCGGGCGGCGGCAAGAACACCACAGCGTCTCCCAGCCTTGACGGCGCGGACGGGAACGACCGTGGCAGCACGGCGGCCCAGCGCAGAGGGCTTGAGGAGCGCTCTTTCGTCCACTCGTGGTGAACGTCGACGGAGCCAACTCGACCCCGAAAAAAAGAGGATTTGCGGTCAGGAATAGATCGCACTGTCCATTTATAATTACAAATGTAATCCGATCCAGATGGAAAAAACGAGAAACGCTATTATATCTGCATTACATTCTTTACGGCATATCACCTGGATATACGTGGCGGTCGACTACATGATTGCGATGCTATTCATACACTAGCCGACCTGGAGTGCCAACATTGAGCTTGAGTGGCAGCTTCGTGCAAGCGTATCAAAAGGCGAACAACTCTATCTCAAATAGTCAACTTACAGAAAAGGACGCCAGCAAAATGAGTACCCCAGAAGAAAGCAACAAAGAACACAGCACTAACAAAATTGTTAGGCTAAATAGCGAAAATGTCGATTGGTCTGACGCCGATTTATACATCCCAGCAGAAACGTTCCTTGATCATACAGAGATTGATGAACTAGAATCTGACAAAATACTTGAAAATTATAAATAACAATTCTTGTTAAATTCGAACATTACCCAGATTAGAGATTAAGGACAGTTGAAATGGAAAACGACGACGAGATCGGCCCGGTTGCGAAGAAGGCCAAGACCGGTAGTGACCGAAGCAACAACGATGCCGATATGAGGGACGCCGGAGATCCTTCCGATGATGTTTTGAATTCATTCAGTCGATTGCGGATCGAAGACGGCGTTCGTCGCGACGCCTTTGTGATCCATAAGCGTAGTGACACCAAGCGTAGTGGCACCGACAATGCCGAGCCGGAAGCGCTCACCCGTGGGCAGTGGCAGGATGAATACAAGTCGCTTCCACCGATAGCAGTGTTCGATAGAAATGGCTACACCATTCATGGAATTTATACAGGAACCGTGACCGACGAACATTCCCAGCTGCCGCCCCAGGAGTTCGTTCACCGAATTGCAATTCCGGCTGACGTTCAGAAACGTCTTAACGCGATTGTTGATAAAAAGGATAGGTCGCGCGAAAAGTTCAAATACCAAGCTGGGAGATTTAGAGAGATTGCCGAGGAAATCGGCGTCCCATCGAAATTTCCCACTGCAATTCGGCAAGCGGATGGAGGCTATGACCTCGTCGGGGACGCTCAATCCTACTCAACTGCAGGCGGGATACGGCAGCGCCAGACCCTTTACGATAACGAATTGCTCTCTGGCGATTTCAACGCCGAAGCCATGTTCTGGAAAGGCCAGGAGCTCGTCGGCGTAGCATGGCGGCAAAAGGGAGGCAAGTTTGATGGCAAGACTATTGTGGAAGCCGAGGCCATGTACGGCGACGGCGTGGTGGCATCCCTAAAGTCAAGAACTCAGGCATATTCGGGCAGGGAATATCTTAACAGAGAACATGGTGAGCACACCGCGGACAGGCGTTGGAACGGCTATGTCGGAGTGGAGCGTGAGCGCAATGCCACTTTCAAAACTCGCCTGACTGCAATCGCCGGCTCCTCGTATTTTGATGTCGACTGGCTGCTCCACAACAAGCCGGATTCGGCGTTGACTAAAGGGGTTTTGGATGGTTCAGCGGCATACCACCTTCGCGTCTCAAGCGGGACCGGCAATGCGCGACTCAGCGTCCAGTTTGCGATGGAGAAGGATGCGAAAGGAACGACCCAGCTTCTTAAGGATGCAAAAATTCCCCTGACGGTTGCGGACAGCCGTCCCGGGGACAGAGAAAACCTCAGGCTGGTCGGCGAGGGTCTGTCTCCTGTCACCATAAAACTTACTGACTATCGCGATGGGCCGCCGCCGGCTGGGGTGAATGTGCTCGACAGCCATAAACCGCAAGAGATCTTGATCGCGAACCGCGACAGTCGCGGCGAGCGAACAGGAATGTCCAGGACCCTCAGTGAGTACCAGGAGCAAAAACTGCGTCTGCCCGACGACGCCGCAAAAGAACTCGACCTTGAACCGGACGTATATTCGAGAACATCCGCACGCGCGTCCAGATATGCAGAACGAGATCGCGACCGTGGCGCTGGACTGGGCGGATACTAGTAGCGGCTTAGTCTTGCCGGCACAGAGACATTCAGCTGAAGGAGCCAGACCGTGAATAAGATCAAGAAGCGATCGGCGGCGGGCATGAACGCTGCAAATCGGAGGCGGGCTGATAGGCGAAGACAACAGCTCGACCAGGCAGCCCTCGACGTAGAACGCGACGCCGCAAGGTTGTGGGCGAAATACGAGGGAGACGACGATAAGCAGGCAAGGCATGCCGAGGACCTGAAGCTCCTTGAAAATGTAAACTGGCAAAATTTCGATGAACCGGTGGTTCTCGCTCGAAATCGCTTTCTCGGCAATAAGTCCCTGGTGATCGAGCGTCCAGGAGAGCTCAAACGTCAAAGGGGCAGGCTCAGGACGACGACCAAGATCACCACGGCCGGGGAGGAGCCTGGAGCATCCAAGCTCAGGATGCTTCAGAAGGGAGGCAAGGGTAGGCAAACGAGAAAGACCCATCGCTTCGACGACAAGGGAAAGCTCACATCACGAAATATCTCTCGAAAGGATGGACGCTTCCAGGAAAAATGGGAGCGAGAGGACGGGAAGCTTGTGCGAACGTCGTTTCGATCGAATCGCAAGAGGGACGGTATTCTCGTCTCCGCAAAGATGAGCAAGCGTGGGGAGGATGGAAGCCGCTCACTCACCTGGAGAGAGGGAGCGCTGACGGAAGTTTTTGTCCACGAAGCGGACGGCAAGCTTACTTATGTCGGGCAACAGAACGGGCGCGGAACAGACTACCTGGTAAAGTCCGAAAATGGCAAGACAACGACCAGAGAGATCCGAAACCGCAATGGCAAGCTAGAGAAAGCATATACCCTGCGGCTTGCGCCGGATGGCGAGACGATACTCGGCGAAGATCTGGCGTTCGAACGAGGTAAGACGGGAATCACGATAACAAAATTTAACAAAGACGGATCCCTCAAGCAGGTGATAGACACCGGCCTGTTCGGCGGGACGGTCAAATATATCGGAAATAACCATAAGGTCGTCTCCAGAAAAATCCTCTTTTTCGAATTGGACCCAAAATTGAAGACGCTGAGCGTGTCAGAGCGCTTGGATCAAAAGCGACGACTGCAGGAAGCATCGGAACATCTGAAGGCTTGGGATGGATATCGGCCACCCTCGAAGGGTCCCGTCAAACGTCTCGGAATTTCGTCAGCGAAACCAGGCGATGAAGAGAGCTTCGATGACGCGCTCGCGGACAAATGGAAGGCCAGGCCGGGCGAGCTAGGCGAGGATGATGGGTCTTCGAACATGGTAAAAGCTCAAGATGACGGGGAAGAGCAATTCCCCAAGACCATGTCCAGAACCGGTTCGACCTCGACAAGCCAGAAACGCCAGACAGATGATGACGATGAACTTCTCGACAGCTGGAAGCCGGCCAAGGCAATAACCGAACAGGATGAGTCGGCCACCAAACGCCAGGAGCGCGCAACTTACGATGACGATGAACTTCTGGACAGCTGGAAGCCTCTAGCAGAAGAGAGCAGGCGGAAGGACCTGAGAGGACTTGAAGAGCGTGATCGGCGCGACAGCGTAGGGCGTGGATGGTGAGATCAACCATCACGTGTCCTTCGAATTGCGGTCTTGCGAACCATTTCGATCGACGCATTCGCAAGAGCATGGGTCGCGTCAGCGCCGTCCTCCCCGTCGCGGAAGACGTCGTCTTTGGCCTCGAACCCGATCACTTGCCTATGGACGCTTATCAAGAAAGGTAACCCCAATGCCAGAAGAGGAAAGAGACAAGACGACACCGGCAGGGCACCCTGGCGGCGAGCCGGCGAAGCAACCAGAGCCCGGTGACGCCGCCCCCACGCAAAGAGATCGTATAATCGGGCTAAAGAACCTGCAGAAGCTTGTCGGAGGCGACGATCCGTACACCGAGCACCCAGCCAGGAAGGGCTAGGACGGCATTATGGACATGAAGGACGTTACGCAGGGTCTCATGGTCAGCCTGCACGACCGCAGTGGGCTTCCCAAGTCCAGTCGGGATGCTCTCATGGCCATACTGGGAAGCCTGAATGCCAGCAGGCCCCTCACCCCATCGA
The DNA here is from genome assembly GCF_019091085.1 of Mesorhizobium sp. GbtcB19. GTDB lineage: Bacteria > Pseudomonadota > Alphaproteobacteria > Rhizobiales > Rhizobiaceae > Mesorhizobium. Next base: position 65,761 of record NZ_JAGXJY010000016.1, read on the forward strand.
CCGAACTTGTAAAACAGGTAAAGGAAGCACGGGCGCGCAGGCGAGCAGATTGCCGCGACCTGCGCGGACGACTTGCGCGATGCAGACGGGCCAGAGGGCGCCGTGCCGCTGGTCGCGACGTCCGCTCACAAGGGCGCCAAGAGCGCCCCGAGCGAGACCTTCCCCACAGCATCGTTTACGGACGCTGACCACGAATGGCGAGATCGATCCCATGAATTCCGGCCAAAACCTTGGGACGTTTCTGTTCGCCCTTGTCCTGTCGCTGGTCACGGGACTGTTCCTGGCGACCGCCTACGCCAACTTCCAGCACGGTTTCACGCCCCAGGCGATCGCGACATTCGACATCTTTGCCTTCTGGTACGAGACGCCTTTCTACAACGGCTTTGCGACGCGGGTCTTCTATCATGGGCTGATGATCGTCGGCTTCACCGCCGTCATCACCGGGCTCGTGCTGGCTATGGTTCTGTTCAAGCCGCAGCATCACGGCACCGCCCGCTGGGCGCTTCTCAGCGAGATGAAGAGAGCGGGCTACATCCTGCCCTACCAGCGGATTTCAGGACCGATCTTTGGAAAGACGACCGGTCCACGCTGGTTCGGCCAATATCTGACCAATGGCGATCAGCCGCACAGCCTTGTCGTGGCGCCTACCCGCGCCGGCAAGGGTGTCGGCGTCGTCATTCCGACGCTGCTTACCTTCAACGGCTCCGTTCTGGCGCTCGACGTCAAAGGTGAGCTGTTCGAGCTGACGTCGCGCGCGCGCAAGGCCCGCGGCGACCGCATCTTCAAGTTTGCACCAATGGACAGGGCCGGCCGCACCCATAGCTACAATCCCGTTCTCGATATCGTGGCCATGCCACCCGAACGGCGCTTCAGCGAGGCGCGCCGCCTCGCCTACAACCTGATTGCGCCAAAGGGCAAAGGATCCGAAGGCTTCATCGACGGCGCGCGCGATCTTTTCGTCGGCGGGATCCTGGCCTGCATCGAGCGCGGGACGCCGACGATCGGCGCGGTGTACGACCTGTTCACCCTGCCTGGCGAGAAATACAAGCTCTTCGCCCAATTGGCCGAGGAGTGCCAGAATCCGGAGGCCCGGCGCATCTTCGACAATATGGCCGGCAATGACACCAAGATCCTGACTTCCTACACCTCGGTGTTGGGCGATGGTGGCCTGAACCTGTGGGCGGATCCGCTTATCAAGGCTGCGACAACGACGTCGGACTTCTCGATCTACGATCTGCGCCGCGACCCCACATCGATCTATCTCTGCGTCAGCCCCAACGATCTCGAGGTGATCGCCCCGCTGGTCCGACTCTTCTTCCAGCAGGTCGTCGCGGTCATGCAGCGCAGCATGCCGGCCAAGGACGAGACCTTCGAGGTACTTTTCCTACTCGACGAATTCAAGCACCTCGGCAAACTGGAAGCCATAGAGACAGCTGTCACCACGATCGCCGGGTACAAGGGCCGCTTCATGTTCATCATTCAGAGCCTGTCGGCATTGACCGGCGCCTATGAGCAGCCGGGCAAGGAAAATTTTCTCAGCAACACCGGCGTTCAGGTGTTCATGGCGACGGCCGATGATGAGACCCCTACCTACATCTCAAAATCAATTGGGGACTACACCTTCCGAGCAAAGTCGAAATCATTCAGCCAGAGCCACATGTTCGATACCAACATCCAGCTCTCCGACCAGGGTGCGAACCTTCTGCGCCCAGAGCAGGTGCGCCTGATCGACGAAAACAGGCAGATCGTCCTGATCAAGGGGCGACCGCCCCTACTCATGCCAAAGGTGAAATATTACTCCGACCGGGTGCTGAAGCGCATCTTCGAGGACCAAACGGGGCCGCTGCCCGAGCCGGAGCCGATCGGTTCCCTCGGTCCGCCCGCAATGGAGCCACCCTCCCCGCCGGCGAGCGAGCGCGCCGCAAGCTCCGGCGGCGGACCGGACAATGGCGTGGCCACCGAGCGCTTCGCGGCGGATCAGGCCGCCAAGAACTATTTGCAGGCGCCCGTCGACCCCGTCGTGCAGTATCTCGACGACTACCAGGTCACGGCTGGACAAGGCGCGGACGAACAGGCAGCAGACGAACAGGCCATGGCAAGGGAGTATCAGTTCAGACAAGCGCAAGCAGCAGCGGAGGAACAACGTCGCGCGCGAAACCACCCGCAGGCCGATGATGACCGGCATGACCATGACCAGGCCCATCATCAGGTGCCTGCGCCCGCTCCCGAACCTGATCCGGCCATGGATGCCCAAAGAGCGCTGCTCGACCGCATTATCGCGCTGCAACAGCGCCAAAATGCCAATGCCCTGAACCGCTGAACTTGCGATCTAGAATAACAGGGATAGCGACGTGTTGACCCACGAAGAAGCACAAGCGGACACCTCCAGCCGTTGGGTGCTCCTGGCAAAGCACGCCAAGCTTTCCCAGCAAGCCGCCAAGCTCGCTTCCCATGACGGCACCGTCGAGGCAGCTGCCGGTCAGGCCCTTGACCGGCTCAGGGCATTCGCGCTCGAATACAGCGCCTTAGAACTTCATAGGCGCGGTGGCGACATGAATCGCATCCCCGAACTCGCGCCTGAGCTACAGAACCGCTTTGACCAGATAAGTGGCGTCCTGGACTGTTGCATCGGCGTGGGGCCGCAAGGCACTGCCAAGCGCCGGGAGGTTCTCGAGCTTGCAAGCTCCCATCTAGCTGGCAGCCGCGATGGGCCGATCGACTACGCTGATGTCGCGGACGCGTTGAACGTAACGCAGAACGCGCCGATGGACACCCGCTCCAAAGTCCGACGCCGCCTCACCCCGAACGACACGAAAGAACTGATCGATGCAATTGGCGAACTGCAGGCGGAATTGAATGACCGCATCCGACAAATGCGCAGCTTGTTTCAAGATCCGGGCATGGACGCCATCAATGGATTCCAGGTCGAGCCAGGATTGAGCGGCGAGATCAGCAGGCTCGACGCGCAAATTCGCGAAGGTGCTAGTCCAACAGAGCAAGCGGCACTGAGGCGAACAACAAAACAATTGCAGAACGCAAAATACGCACACACGCTCTCGTGGGACCATGATCGCCAACCTGACAAGTTCGAAGCGGGACTGAGCGGGCCATCGTCGCCACTCATTCGAGAGAGTATTTCGCCAATATCATCGTTTCGACCTAGCCCAGGTCCTGCTGCCCCAGGCCATGGAGACAACCCCGCGGGCTTTCCGGTCGATGCCAGCGAGCCTGGTCGGCATGATGAGATGTCCGGCGGCATATCGCCCTTGGGCTCGAGAACGTCCTCCGTCTCTCCTCGCCGGCAGGCCAGCGTCGCCAGCACCGAGTTTCCTGTGCTTTCCGGACCGCAACTCGATGTTGAGCGGAACTGGGACCACGATGCCCAACCACGATCGTCACCATTGCGTGGCGCCGACGGGACACCGTCCTTACTCTTGTCTGAAGGATCGGACTTGTCGCTCGCCTCCGGTCAGGGCTCTATCTTGCTCAACACAAGAAAGCGCGCTCGTTCTGAGGTGGACAACAGCGAACCCAATGACATCGAACCGGCTGCGCAGCGCCAGAGAGCGAGCCTGTACCCTGGTTCGGGCGGGACGGTGGGCGCCCGCGCATCGGCTGAGATCGAACACAACTCGGTGGAAGGAAATTCCGGGAGCCCGGCGCACTCGTCTCCCGGGCAGAGGCGAGGCGATCGTCAGCTGCAGGCAGACACCCGATCCAGTCGATATGAAACACGCTCGCGCAGAACCGAAAATGGACGGTGAAGCGCCCTCCCCTGATTTGAGCTTACTATTTGCGCATTCGTCTCTTGCGCGTGCGGTCCGAGGCAATCGCCGCGAGGCTCTCAAGTAGACGACGGCCAGTCCGCAAGCCACACTGCCGGCTAGCTGCGCCATGGAGTTGCGACGCCGAGACGGCTACTCGGTCCTGCGCGGCGGTATGGAGCGGCCGTGGTTGCACGATGAGGCAGCGAGCCCGAGGAAAGTTTGCAAAATGCGGCCGCTGCCAGGCCGATTTGCGAGCTGTCAGCGTCCGTCCTCGAGGACATATGCAGCAATCATGCTGCGCACGCCGGCGTGGATGCTGTTGCGGTGCCATCTCTCGTGCCAGATCAACGACACTTGATAGGTCGGCATCACTGGCCCCTTCGTCGGTACAAAAGTTGCCAACTCGTAGCGGGATGAAATGAAGCGGGCGGAAGGTTCTGGCAGCACCAGCACGGCGTCCGTGCCCTGAACCAACCGCGCCGCCGTATGGATATCGGGCACCGTCAGGGTTTCAGTGCCACGCGGGCGCAACGCCTCGATGCCGTCGTGAACTTCGCCGAATCCGGTGTTGTAGGTAGGGCCGATGCGAACAGAGAGGAACCGTCCGAGATCTCCGTAAGGAATCTGCCCTTTGCTCGCCACGTGTCCGGGGCGGCTGATACACAGTGAGCTCACCGCAGGAAGTGTTCGGCAATAAAAACCTGGAGGAGCATCGTCGATAATGCCGAGCGCGAGGTCGAGTTGTCCGTTCTCGAGCTGGTTCAGAACGTTGGACAACCCAATGACGGGAAGAAACACCGTTGTTGGCGAGACTTCGCGAAAATATCCTGTCAGATTGCTCGCCAGGAACAGGGCGAGATGATCCGGCATAGCCAGGGTGAAACGTTCGGGTGGAGGAACCCAGTTGCTGAAGACGCTGCTGATGTTCTTCAGTGCCGCCTCGACCTTGGGCCTCAACTTCTCGGCCATTGGTGTCAACTGGAATGAACGCTGATGCCGCATCAAAAGCTCATCGTCGAACATTTCGCGCAGGCGCGACAAGGCTCGGCTTGTCGCTGGCTGGCTCAGGCGCAACTCATTGCCCGCATGTGTGATATTGCGCAGGCGAAGCAAAGCGCTGAGCACAAGTAGGAGATTGAGGTCGAATCCGCCAAGGTCCTGTGACCGATCAATGTCGCCGAAATTTATGGCGGCACTGGCTAACATTACCGCTGGATCCTACGCTTTCGGCGGCACCAACCGCAGTACGCGGATGGATGCCTGATCGTGTGCTATGGCTTCTCTTGTCGCGACGACTATCTCATCGATAAGCCGTCGCCCTGTGACGTCGTTCAAATCGGCCAGCCAACTTATCGCGATCTCGTGGTTCGGGATCGAGATCGGCGGATGTAGAGCCGCAAGTGGCATCGTCTTCATCAGCCAGCCAGCTATTGAGCGCGGAACCGTCAGCGCCAACCTGCTTTCTGCGACAATGAGTGCAGCGGACGTCACATCAGACACTTCCAAGAACCGCGATCGGCGAATGCCGCAACTGATCAGGGCCTCGGCGAACTGCGGAAAGAATTCCTCTCCATCATGCGCCAGATTGATATGCGTGAGGTCGAGAAACGCATCTATTGGCGGACGCGTGCCTCCGAGATTGTGGCGTTCGCCGGCCACCAGGGTCACGAAATCCTCGGCTATGACAATCTCGGAACGAATCTCGGCGCCGGTCTCGAGCACACGGCCCAGCATAAAGAGAGCGGAGTGCGAGCGGAGTTTCGCCATGCCCTCTTGCGGAGACCTATGGGTGTCGACCTTCAGAAGCTGATTCTCGCGAGTAACGCTTTGCAAAAGGTGCGGAAACAAGGCTGGCATTAAATTGGCGTCAATGCTGACCCGAACCTCCGTACTTAGCTCTCGCGAGGAGATCACGTCACGCACATGAGACATGGCCGCTGGCACGATCCCGGCAAGATATTCGCCACGCGCGGTTAGCTTCAACCCCGTCGAACTGCGCACCAGAAGGTCGTCTCCCAAAAGATCCCGCAATCGGGCGAGTGCTCGGCTCATTGCCGGTTGCGTCTGCCCAATCCGCCGCGCGGCATGGGTGACGTTGCGGTAGACCAACAAAGCATCGAGCGCGATGAGAAGGTTGAGGTCGATGCTGGCGAGCTTCGTGTCGAGGGAAGTCGCAGAATGGGATTTGTCGGCGCTCTCGCCCTGGTCCATCGGCGCATGGGGCTGTCTATCCATAATAGCCTACCTATGTTCCATCGGCGAGTTCGACGATCGGTCGGGACAGCACGCCGCTGAAAAGGCGAGCGACCCTCTTGAACTGGCCGTGCGCCGTCGCAACGATCTTGGGATGCAAATGTCCGAGAAGCGCGTTCATATGGCCTGAGGTCGAATCGAGTATCGGCCGGGAATCCGCGTCTTAGACGAACGACCTTCGACCCTTTCGACAGTTGCCGGCGCGAAAGGACCGCCATACCGGATGAAGTGATTTCGCACCGCTAACCAGAACGCATTGTTCAGATATTTTGACACCTGACAGCCTCCTAAGCTTCTGACATCACTAGCACCAGCGATGCTCCGGGGAAATTGATAGAGATTGCATTCCAATATCAACGGAATTGATATGTCCGCACCTTTCGATCTCAGGTTTCTGACGACTTTCGTTCGCGTTATTCGGTGACGCTCAGCACGACCGCCGGTCGGGCGCACGCAACCAGCGCTAGCGATGCAGATGCACCCGCTGGAGGGGGCACTCGGTGTCTGCATAACGGAGATCATTGCGAAAGTATCACGTCGCCAATGGCCTGGCTCATGCAAGTAAGGACATAACCGGTTCCAATGTCTGCTTCCGACAGCAGAGATTGTCCATCTGTCTTCACCTGCCCAGATACCTTGCGCATCCTGCAGGTTCCGCAAATTCCTGCGCGGCAGGAGTGCTCCAGTGCCACACCTGACGCATCGGCCGCTTCTAATATCGTTTGTTCTGGTTGCGCGACGAAGGATGCGCCGCTCCCCTGGATGGTGACCTTCCCGCCTTTGGGCACACCCGCGGCAGGCGCGGTGCCGGATGACGGTAACGGCGCGGGAGCTCGGGTGGCCTGGGGCGGCGGTCGCGTGGCGGCAGGGGTCGGTTTCAGGTCTGGGGGAGCTGCTAGCGACTGCTTGGTGCCATTGTTGCCAACCCCTGACGAGGGACCGGCCGGCGGCTTCAACGCCGATGCGGCCGCCGTTTGGGCGGTGGTGGGCGCCGGTCGAGATGCCTGCGGTAAAGGCCGTGGCGTAGGCGCAGTTGGCGTCGATGCGGTCGATGTTGCGGGGCTGCCCGCTGGCGGCGCAACGGCTGGCGCCATGGGCACGGGCGCGGCTGCGCCGAAGCTCTCGTCGTGGTAGCGACCGAGAGGAAAGCCGATGGATTTCAGCAGTGCCTTGGCCGCACTCATATAGCCTGGAGGGCCACAGACGAAGGTTTCGCGTTCAACCAAGTCTGGAACCAATATGCGCAGCAGCGCCTCGTCGAATTTGCCAACGGGTCCATTCCACGCCCCCCCTCTTGAGACGGCCGCCGGCACTATCGCCAGGCGCATCCTTTCGCCCATTCGTGTGGACAGATGAAGCAACTCCTGATGAAAAATAACGTCGTCGGGCGTGCGGACATTGTTGATGAAAACGACATCCGCTCTCGATGAGGTATCCACCAGCCAGCGCAACATCGACATGGACGGTGTGATGCCACTACCGGCAGCAAGGAACAATAGCTTCTCAGCAGGATGGTCGAGACACGTAAACTTCCCCGCCGGACCATTGATTGTGCATTCGAACCCTTCAACCATATTGTCGAAGAGCCAGTTGGACATCCATCCCATTGGCACCTTCTTGACTGTGATCGAAAGCGTATATGGTCGCGATGGCGACGAGGAGATTGTATAGCTGCGCCGCAGGACATTGCTTCCAACCGGCACCTCGATGGTAATGAACTGGCCAGGTTTAAAGTGAAAAAGCGTGCGCGGCTCGGCCACGAATACATAGGTCTTGGTATCGTGCGTTTCCGTCACGACCGAAACGCATCGCACCCTTGTCTTGCCGGCAGTCCAGACTTTGGCTTCGCCTGGGGAATAGCGAGCGGCAGGCCAGATTGGCAAATTGGGAGCCGTGCTCATAGCAGTGCTGTTCGCAAGATCAGGTTTTCGGCCTGCCGCAACCGGCTGTTGGTCCTGTGCGTTGAGGATGGTCAGCAACTCCTCGCGAGCCTGAGCCCGCGCCCGCTGGTCGCTCTGAACAAGCTTTGCCACGTACGGACCACGATCCAGCTGTTCGAGGAAGCGGTACAACTCTCGCCGGATGAGCTTGCTACGCTCTTCGCCCAACTGGCCGCACACACGATTTAGTCCCTCGGCGATCGAGGCCGGATTCGCAGCGAATACACCCTCCTCATAATTTGCCCAGAAAGAAGAGTATCTTTCTTGCAGCTCAATAAGGCCACGGCGCAGATCTTCATTCTCGACCCACGCCGTTTCATCGAGGAGAGCCTGAAAGCGCCGAACTTCCTGTGGAGTGACGTTCTTCTCGATATCAGCCACGTAGACGAACATCGAAAATGCGACGCGAGCTATTTCTGCGGCGGACTGCGATACGATTGGTTCCATTATCGTCATCTGTGCAATCTCTTTAAAAGGTTCTTGCTGGAAAACATTCAATCGTCACGGCTGGGTCTCCAATTACATCCGGCTGCTTATGGCCGCCGTTGCATCGAACGAAATGGTGGCACGCTGATGAGCTTGCATCGTGGACCTGCTTGCCAGGTCCGGCGGAACGTGCAGTACGATCGCGAAATCACTGGCAACTTTGAGAAAGGCTGGCGCGCGCAGATTGACCAGATCGGAATCGATCAGATCCCCAGATCCGAAAGCCGATGAGCGAAGATTGATCAGATCGGAATCGATCAGATCTCCCGATTCGAACGCAAGATTTGGCAGGAAATCGGCCTTGATCGGGTCGAATAGTTTTATCTGGCCCTCGTGAATCAGAAAATATCGCTCTTCCCCAAGAACGGCTTCGAGCTTGGCGCCGCGCGCATAGCGCTCTGCCCGCGACCGAGAGGCGATATCAGCAAGAATATCCAGCGGCAGGTGAGCCAACTTGTAGTTCTTAGCCAGCATGGCCAGTTGCAAAATTGTGGGCAGGCCGCTGCCAATGTCGCCGTTATCCATCCCAGGATGCCAGACGGCAGCTGCGTCGACCATGTATTCAGCCGTAGACAACAACAGTGAATGGCCAGAGGCAGTCTGGTCGACAAGCATCCGCTCGGCAACCTCTAGCGCTAATGCCGGCTTAAGGTATCCGCAAATTACCAGCCCGATCGCTCGTATCAATGGATCGTCGAGGGCGACCAGTTCAATCAGATTGCGTTCGACGTCCTCGCCGGACGGGATCATCTTGCCGTTAGGTCGCCGCTCCAGCTCGGACCTGCGTTGGCTTGCAGGTGCGGTTCCGCGCGACAGAATTGCGAGTATGTCTGGTTCAAGCGTATCGCGCCACCGGCGGGTCGAGGCCGGCGAAACGGTTTGGCGCAAAGTCAAACTAAGGTCATGACCGGACAACGAGGCGAGAGCTTCGGCGTGGCGTCGCGCCTCGTGTCCGGGTCCGAGATCACAGATAGCGGACAAAACGTTGATTTGGATCCCCTGCTGATGCGCATCAAGCGCGTCGAGCAGCAGGCTCATCAAAGTGCCACCCAGAGGATCAGAGATTTTCACCGCCTCCATGCAGGGCCTTATGGAATCCAGTCGACGCAGGGCTTCGACATCGTCATCGACGTTCGTATCTGCGACGCCAAATTCCTTGGACAGAGCCTCAATTATTGCTTGGTGGTCTTGTTCGGCGATCTGCAGGCTCTGCCGCAGGACATCTATCGTGGACTGCAAGGCAGGATCTTGCAGGACATCGATTACCGACACACCGGGGCCGAGCCGGCTTGCAACGGTGCTGCTAAGGATGCTTCGGTAATAGTTAAGGGAGGCGGCCTTCTCCTCCGCCGTTACCGCCCCTTCGTTGTCTGTGTTTGCAAGGCTCAACTCCTCGAGCAACTTGGTGTGCTCTTCCTCGGTTATGTTCATCTGGTTGCGGAAATCTTCCAGGAGCTTAACCGCGACGGTGCTGGCGGTATTGCCCCTGGTGACGGCCTCGTCCAGGATTTTGCGGTAGGCGCCGAGCTTCTGATGCTGGGAGAAACCTGGAAGGACCTTCGACATCAGATAGATCTCGTTGGGCTTCAGACTCTCAAGCCTCCTGCCATCAAGCAGCTTGGCCACGTCGACCTTGAGTTTCTTGAGTTCGGCTATCAGACTCGATGCCATGCTCTCTTGTTGATAGCGAGAGGGCGAATGCATAAGGGCGCGGCGCAGCCAAATGGTGGTCAACGCGACGATTGCAATGTCGACCACTCGCGCGCCAAGGGTGGGTAGTAGGAGAATGTTGGGACGCCCACCGAAGATGTAGAAGGCGTTGATCGATAGCCAGGCCGAGATGCTTAGGCACTGATGAACGATGACTTCCTCTGACACGCCTTCTTCGGAAGGCAGGACTTTGCGGTACAATGCCTCCAGGACCCGACCGACCATAAGTGCGATAGCGCAGGCTGACGCAAGGGTCAGCGGAGCAGCTATTAACTTGGGAATTGCAATCGTATGGCCTAAGATGAAGAATCCCGGCGCCAGCAATTTCTGACGAACACCATCCTCATGCGTCCAAACACCTGAGAAATAGTAATCCCAATTTCCAGAGTATAGATAATAATATCCATAGAATCCTATTATCAGACCGAAAAACATATAGTACACATTGCGCCGCTGCGGATCGAGAACTCCGCTCCAATAGGATCTTTGCAGATCAATATCTCCGCAGACGGCGGCGCAGCCGACGCAAGCGCTGACATCCCCTTTCGCGGAAGGTTTGCGGCACATAGACTGCGGGAGCGCGGGACGCGAAAAATGTGGCGAGCTTTCGAAGATCCCGCCGGGTTCGGTATAAATCTTTTGGACAACATTGGCGGGGCAAAAGTAGTTGCACCATGTCTTGCCGCCCCATAAAACTCCGGTGAGCATGGCTGCGCCTATCACCACGAGGAGCGCAATTCCCAACGCCTGTCTGTCGGAGTTGATGATCAGCAGTCGCGTGCTGATGCCGGCGAACAGCAAGCCAAATTGCACATACCAGCTGTTGCGGGCGAGCCAACTCTGCCGCTCGATAAGCGCGAAGTTGGGCTTAGCTATACCGGTCTGTTTCCGATCCTGTTTCTTACGAGACCGCCGAAGGCCGAGAAAGCCAGGAATCTGCGACGCCAGGGAAAGCGGGCAGACCCGCCGCCAAGCCTCATGGCCGAAGACCATTAGATAGAACGGAACAATCGGGACGATCATCGTCCAGAAAATGCGGGCACCCATTGAATAGGGTGAAACTCTAAGGTCATCGTTTTGGACGTGAACGACGTCGGTTGTTATCCTAAAGGGGCTATAAATGGCGCTCGGATTGGTCAGCGAGACCGAATAGGGATCCCAGAACAGTGACGCTATCAGGATGAACCAGGCGAGCAACAAAAGCCCGCGAACACTTAGCATCTTTCGTTCTGGCACCCTTGAAAGCATGAAGTATCCCCAACTTTAGGCGCACGGCCGCGCGGCAAGCGAACCGGCGACCTCCCTATTGCAGAAGCGAAGCTTTCATGATCCAGATTTAGAGCGTTTCTCGGAACCGTGATTTCTCTGCTGCCTTGGTAGACGTGCCGCGAGTATACGAACGCAGTGGAGGCCGCCAATCATCGTGGCAAGCATGTAGGTATGGTGTTTATGCATGATGCCGTCGGCGAGCATATCGTGCATAAGATATGTTCAGGTCCAGGGACGCTCAGGCTTGCAGGCGACCTTGACGGAGAGGGGAAACGACTCCGCATGATCAAGGATAGATTTAAGTTGCGCCTGCCACGCAAAGCGGTTCACCACGTGCCAAGCGATCGGCCTCTGGACGCTCTGCCATCGAAGTCATCGTCCGGGTGGCGGAAAGCAAGTCTGGCGAGCATCGCGAGCCTCGGCTGTGCCGTTGCCACTTTTTTTTCTGGGCAACTGCTAACAGCACCCTTTTCCGCGGCTGCCGAAGCAACCGTTGCGGAGCCAATCACCCCAGTGCCGATCGAACTCAACCTCGACCAGCGCAAGGTGCAGCTTGGCCGTCAACTGTTCACCGATAGCCGTCTTTCGGGAGACAATGGGACATCGTGCGCAAGTTGCCATTTTTTCAATCGCGGCCTGACCGACGGCGCGCCTATCTCGCACGGTCAGCCCGGACACCCCGGCGCAACCAATACACTTTCGCTGTTCAACGTCGGACTGAGTTCGAAGCTGGGGTGGGATGGCCACCTTCTGACACTCGAGCAGCAGGCCGCCGGTGTGGTCGAGAACCCAACCACAATGGGTTCCAAGTGGGGCTATGTCCTCGATATTCTGAAGCGAGATTCGGGGCTGACCACGACATTTAATCAAATCTATCCAGATGGGATCCAGCGTGACAATGTGATCGACGCACTTGTCGAATACGAGAAGTCGCTCACCACGCCCAATGCGCCTTTCGACCGCTACTTGCGAGGCGATCAAGACGCTATCAGTTCCGAAGCCAAGGAAGGATACCAGCTTTTCAAGGATTACGGTTGCGCGTCCTGTCACCAAGGCGTCAATGTCGGCGGTAACATGCTGCAAGTCTTCGGTATCTTTGGGAAGCCGGAAGCCGCCGCGCAGGGCTCACATACACCGGGAGCCGCACAGAATTCAGGGATTTCAGACGACCAACCGGTCTTCCGGGTCCCGGTGCTGCGTAACGTTCAAATCACTGGTCCTTATTTTCACGACGGTTCCGTCCAGACATTGCCCGAGGCTATTGCCATAATGGCAAAAACCCAGTTGGGACGTGACGTATCCAACGAAGATATCGCGAAACTCGAAGCTTTCTTGGATTCCTTGACAGGCGAGTATCAAGGGGTATCCGTTGGAAAATTGTAGTATCGGCAAGATCAGCCAACCACGATAGGGTCAAGACCTTGAACAGGTTGTCAATCAACGACGTCGTCACTTCCAAACGCGCTTGGATAGCATCCATCGTTTTGATCGCTGTTCTGTCGGCGAGCCTCGGCTGGCTCCTTTGGATCATGCAGCAACCAAATCAATCGTTGCCTGATTTTCGCGATCACTTTGCCACGCTGCGGAATATGGAGGCGAAATGGGACACCGAAATCCTGTCCCTTCAACTTGGAATCGCTCCGAACTATGACGGGGTGACCAATGCCGCCCGTGACCTGAAGTTGAAGTTGGCCGAGACTGAACACATTGCAGCGCTCGATGGGCTTGCGGCCCTGCGGCCCGACGTGAAGAGCTATCGGGAGGCGATCGAGCAAAAGGACTGGCTGTCGGAGCAAGTCAAGGCGAGCTACGCCATGTTGCGCAATTCCGCGACCGTCTTGCCCAGAGCCATCTCGGATTCTTTCAGGCACCCAGAAATTCTTGCGCCAATCGAGGGACTGGACAAACGTCCTGCGGATTTCATGACCGAGACTATCACCGGTATGATGAGCTTCACGATCTCGCCGACGGCGCTGTTGCGAGATACGGTACAAGAACGCATATCGGCAAGCCGCGCGGCAGCCCAGAAGCTGTCGCCGGAACTCGCGGATGCCATAGAGCGCTTTCTGGTGCAGATCGAGGTGGTAACGAAGGAGCGTCAGCGCGGTAACCAACTTATGCTCGCAGTAACCTCGGTTCCGACCGGCGCTGCGGCGGATCGCATCCAGGCCGGGCTCCAATCCCTTGAAGAAGCCAACGCCGAAAGACAAAGAGCCCTGTGGGATCTGGCACTCCTTCTAGGCGCACTGCTTGCGCTCGCCTTCGCCGCCTTTGCCTTCGTGCAATGGCGCCGCTCTGCTAAACTCGCCGAGGATAATCGCATGTTGCTGCAAGTGAACGAAGATGCAGAAGAACAATTGGTGCAATCGGCAAAGCTATCCGCACTCGGCCAGATGGTTGCGGGCATAACACACGAGATCAATACGCCGCTCGCCTACGTGAAGGCGGTGTTCGAGCTGATTAAGGAGCGTGTTCTTGCAAGCTCCGAGATGACGGCGCTGAGCGGGAACGAAGAGGATGAGGCCAGGCGTGAAGAGTTGCAAATGCTGCTCGACGACGGCCTTCACGGCCTTGAGGAGATGGCCACGCTTGTCCGCACGATGAAGAACTTCAGCCGCCTTGACAAAGGCAATATCGAGAGTTTCTCCGTCGAGGAGGGGATCGAAAGCGCGCTACTGATCGCGCGACCGCAGATCAAGTATGTCGCCGATGTTAATTGCGAATTCGATTCCGTACCGCCGATCATGGGATCGGCCTCGCAGCTCCGCCAAGTCCTCCTCAACCTGATTGTGAATGCTGCTCAGGCCATGGCAACTATGGATCGGCGCGGCCTGTTGACCCTGCGGACCCGCCTTACGTCTTCCGACACAGTGCAGATAGATGTCTGCGACAATGGGCCAGGCATCCCAGAGGAGCATCTTGGCAAGCTGTTTGATCCCTTCTTTACCACGAAGCCTGTTGGCGAAGGCAGCGGAATGGGTTTGTCCATCTGCTACCGTATCATTGAGAACCACGGTGGAACCATCACGGTAAATTCCAAGATCGGCAAAGGGAGCATTTTCACCCTCACCCTTCCGAGACAGGACGAGAAATTTCTGCAGGCCGGCGTCGTCCCTGGGATCAGCGATGCAAAAACTAAGTCACATAAGTCATCAGAATTTGCATAGAAGCTCCGAAGATATCGGGAGCACTATGGCCGATCATTAACACGATAGAGGAACTGAGGATCGACCGAGATGAATGACAGACCGACACTCCTTTTCGTGGATGACGAAGAGCGAATCGTCCGATTGCTCAAGATAATGTTCCGCGAGCAATATGAGGTCCACACGGCGCTAAGCGCCAGGGAAGCGCTGGGAATTCTGGAAACCATACCGGTCGATGTCATCGCGAGCGATCAGCGGATGCCGGAAACCACGGGCATCCAACTCCTGGCGCAGGTCCGCGAGCGCTGGCCTGAAACGGTCCGCCTTCTGCTGACAGGCTATAGTGACCTGGTGGCAATCATTGGGGCGGTCAACGAGGGCGAGGTCTACCGCTTTCTCAACAAGCCATGGAATCAGGCTGAGTTGCGCGCCGTAATCGCCGAAGCCGTGGACGCTGCACGCAGCTCGCGCGCGACTCGGCAAAACATGGCTCCTGTCTGGGAAGGGAACACCAACAGTCCCCAATTCAGCATAGCATCCCAATTGCTCGCGATCGAAGGTAGCGATCCGGATAGACAGGAAGTCGTGGAGATGTTCACCTATGACTACCGGGTGCACGCTGCCTCCACAATCCAGGATGCGGTGAGAATCCTTAGTCAGGAACAGATCGGCGTGATCGTATCCAATGCCATTGTGGACGGCATCGACATCACAGACCTCTTGGCCGAAGTAGCACGGATCGATCCCGCTATCGCGGTGGTTGTGATGACCGCATCTCCTCAAAGTGACACCATCATCAAGCTGATCAATAGCGGCAAGATCTATCGGTTTGCCATCAAGCCAATCAGCCCGAACGTGTTCCGCCTTGCAGTGAACGCGGCCATGCGTGAGCACCATCGTCGACTTGCAGATCCACGTGTGGTTCGGCAAAGGATGCAGCGCGAGGCCGCCAAGGAAGCTGGCAGCGAAGATATGTACGCAAGTTTTGTGAACAGTCTTAGCCGGTTTACACAAGTCAGCTGAGGTCGACTCAGGAATATTACTCGACAGGTCGCTGAATTTTCTTGTGTGAGAGCTGACTCCTCTCACACGAAACTATTTTCCTAAGAAATGGTGAGTAACAAGAGAAGATGGGAACACTCAGGTTCTGAAACTCGCCTGCCGATTCGTTGATGCCTGGAATAGAAAGCTAGAAAATCATCCAGTTCTTCGTTCCCTGACGCTAGCTTGACAAATGTCCCGTACACAAAACAGCAAAATTTCTTCGAACCGACCAATGCATAGTTGTTATGCCGCCATGATATAGTTAGAGATTATATTTACCCGCCCCCAAGGCATGATTGTCCAAACCCATCAAGGAGCTGGCCGTTCATGCGATTGATGATCGTCGAAAGCCCCACCAAGGCCCATAAAATAAGCTCGATTCTCGGCTACGACTGGGTAGTCAGGGCCAGCTTGGGACACATTGTCGACTTGCCCAGCGACTCATTGGCGGTCGAACCAGGCAGCTATCGCCTATCGTATGTCCTCAGCCCACAGGGGCAAAAGGTTGTCGCCTCCCTGCGAGAGCTCGCCCGTAGGGCCAGTGAAATCTATCTCGCAACCGACCCCGACCGGGAAGGCGAGGCTATCGCCGCACATTTGAAGGTCCACTTGGGCCTCGATCGCCACAGGCGCGTAACATTCCATGAAATAACCGAACGCGAAATTCGGGCGGCGCTAAGTGCACCGCGACAGATAGATTTGCGGCTGGTGGGCGCGCAGGAGGCAAGGCGTGCCCTCGATCGGCTCATCGGCTACCGGGTGTCACCTTCGCTCTCATCAATCGCCGGGCTGAACCTTTCGGCCGGCCGCTGCCAATCGCCGGCCGTCAGACTGGTTGTTGAGCGCCAACTGGAGATCGACGCCTTCAAGGAAGCCGCTCATTTTTCGGCGGCGGTTGAGTTCGAGAACGGCGAATGGACCGCAGAATGGAAAACCGAACCATATGTCGGCCAGGAAGACCAACATATGGTTGACAGGGCGTTGGCAGAACGAGCGGCGGCGTGTCGGCATTTCGTCGTCGTAGGCTGCTCAGAGAAGTCCTTGCATCAACCCCCACCGCCGCCGTTTACCACTTCAGCGCTTTTGCAGGCGGCAGGGGCATCACTCGGATATTCCCCTACCCTGACCCAGAGTCTGGCACAAAAGCTTTTTGAGCACGGACATATCAGCTATCACCGGACGGACAGTCCAAATCTCTCGGATGCTGCGATTGCAGCCATTAGAGCTCGGTCCAAAAGCGCGGGCTGGCCAATCGCGGAAGAAATGCGCCGGTGGCCCATCCCGGATGGAGCGCAAGCCGCACATGAGGCGATTCGGCCTACGCATTTTGAACACGAAGAAGCCGGGGAGAATGGCCAACAGCAGGCTCTCTATCGACTGATATGGCGGCGCGCCGTCGCCTCTCAGCTCGCCGATGCCGAATACCACATACTCGAGCTAAATATGGAGTCGCAATCCGAAGGGGACAAATTCGAGTTCGTCGCCAGAAGCACACGACCGGTTTTCCAGGGATGGAAAGCCGTCATTGCCGCAGACAAGGACAATGATGAGGAGGAGGAGGCGCAGCAGGAACACAATAATCAAGTTCCCACATTGCAGCATGGGACCGAAATCAAGGCCTCGGATGGCACGGTGTTAAACCATGCGACAAAGCCTCCTCGGCGCTACACCGAGACCAGTCTCATCCGAAAGCTCGAACAACTGGGAATTGGGAGACCTTCGACATATGCCACCATAATCCGGCATATCTGCGATAGAGGATACTTGACGGTTGAGAAGCGCTATCTCGCCCCCACGCCCTCCGGTTATGCGGTCGTCGAAAACCTGCGGGGCAAGTTCTCCTTCATTGACTACAGCTTCACGAAGGAGCTGGAAGAGCGCTTGGATCTGATCGCCGAAGGTAAGGCTAACTACTTAGCAGTTGTCTCTTCCCTTGACGGAAAGCTCGACGAGGAACTCGCGAGGCTTCCTGAACGAAAGCCAGCCTACTCCTGCCCGGCCTGTGGGCGCAGCTTGAAGATGATCACAGCGAATGGACGTTCCTTCTGGGGTTGCTCTGGCTATCGTGAGGGCTGCCATGTGATCTGCGAAAATGACGGCGGGAAGCCGGGCAGCAGCCTCGAACGTACGCACGGACCGAGCGATAAGGCATTGGCCTTCGCTCGCAAGATCGAGTCGGCGCACGGGCTGACCATCCCTGCAGAAGCGATTGCATCGGCCAAAAAATTGGGGACTTGGATCGATGACGCGCTTAAGAAAAAGCCGTTGCGCAAAGGAGGAAGGGGGGCGCAACGGGACCGCCGGGTTTCCCGGACGGCTCTGCGCCGGAACCGACCGATTGGGTCCAGGGTATCCAAGCCGTTCGACAAGCTGCCCGATGACGACGGCTAAGATGGCGCCGGTCGCGCACGTCGAAATCCTTCTCTCGGTACTGTTTCCCATGAGGACCTGTAATCACCACCTGGCGCCCGGTCAGCCTTCAGATCGCACAATGCGGCCGTCAGCAGTTTCGCGGGTCACATCGTCCAAGTTTATCACGTTAGCTGATGCTAACTGATTTGAGCTTCGTCCATTTCGTCATTGCCTTGCCAGGAGAAGGCGACGTGACTGCCGTCGCCCGCACCGAATCTGCCCGGTGACGCAGCTGAAGGCGAAATCGCCGGGGCCATCTGCCGCGAACTCGATGTGGGCGGGCTCCATTATGTCGATATAGTCCTCGACATAATCGGGCATTTCTACAATCCGCCAGCGGCCTGCGATGCTCATCAGGCAACCTCCGCGCTGCGCTGAATCGGTCTAAGAGCTGGTTGGGCGTGGTCCCGCGCCACCGTGACGACGGCCTGTGTCGCTTGCCCATCGAGGCCCGCATGAGACCTGCTGTGTTGTGGTGGCCGGAAGCCGCAGACGGGCTACAGGAAGATGCGCATGGACATGTCGGCTAAGATGCGTCCAGAACGCCGATTGATGAGCAACCTGTGAGGGCTCCCGGCACCGGGCACCATACGGCAGCTTTGCGAGGTGCATCCATGCCCATTTTCGTTGGGCTCGATTGAGGCGGCTCGAGCCATGCCGTTTGTATTGTCGAGGCGACCGGCAAGGTTCTCGACCACTTTGTCGTGGCCCATGACCACGACGGGCTTGCCGATCTCGTCGCGCGCCTGCGTCGGCCTGGCTAGCCCGGCGAGATGGCGATCGCCATTGAACGGCCGAGCGGGCTGCTCGTCGATGTTTTGGTCTAGGCCGGTTTCGTCGTGACGCCGGTCCATCCTAATATCGTCAAGGCGTGCCGGATGCGATCCATCATGGTGAGCGCGGCCTTGCGCTCGGCTGTGCCCGTGGCCTGGGTGATGCTGCCGTCGACGGCCAGGCCGTGACGGTTCTCCATCAATGCATGCCCATGTAGCAGAGCTTCGCCGGCTGACCGTCGCCCTTCTTGTAGAGCCGCGCCTGCGGGTCGCTCGTGCTCTGGTGGGTGTCGTTGGAGCGCTTCTCCTCGTGAAAGCCCCGCTCAGCGTTGCGGCTAGTGCCATCTGGATCGTTGTCGCCGCCATCCTTCGGGTTTTTGCGGATCGCGGGGCAGTCGTGACGCTGGATGATGACGCTGCCGGTACTGTGGCAAAGAGCAGCGCACCGCTTCATCGGTTAGTCACCGTCAAAGGCTAAGATCGTTGGTGCCTGCCATCTTTGATCAACTAGGGATTCGCGAATTGACGATTGCGCCCCGGACTCCGGCACTGGTCAGCGCGTGAAAGAGATCACACCACACTCCCTTGGCCGCCCAGCGGACATACCGGTTGTAGAGGGTCTTGCGCGGCCCGCATTCCAGCGGTGCGTCGATCCAGCGCCCGCCAGACTTCACCACATGAACGATGCCGCTGATCACACGCCGATCATCTACCCGCCCCTTACCGTGGGTGTCGGTCGGCAGATAAGACTCAATGCGGCGAAACTGCTCCTGCGTCGTGGAGATCCTTCGGAAGTCCTGAAGACCATAGAACAAGCGTTCGATTGCGTTGCGGCCGAACTGCAAGCGATGCCATCATTTTTATAGACCCGGACCGAGTGGATTGATCGAAACAGACAAGTCCGGGTGTGATTCCCTCTGCTGATGCGGCGCAACAGACCACGGATTGGTTTGAAGTCAGCCCTTCGGGCGGTTTTGGGACGCCTCATCTCCCATCTTCGACATAGTCCCGCAGGGGCATACGAGCCAGTTCGAAGTGCACGCCAGTAAGAGTTCCCACCCGGGCCGAGCTGATCCGGCGCGGCAGGAGCAACGCGTGAAAGACCTTATTCTCCGCGGCCTTGCCCGTGCCGGCTGCGTTCGTCATAAATAGCTCGGGCGCCGGCATCGCCTGAAGGCCTCTGCGGATCATCTTTCATGTATAGATCAAGCGCCTCTGCGTAGCTTTCTGACGCATGCTTTGCGACAATTTCAAGCTTTTCGAACTCTCTGGATCGATTGTTATCAGCATCGATGCTGTGATCTTGTAAGTCCGGTAAATTGTTAGATAGCGACAGGAACTCATTGCTGAGCTTATCGATCTTTCGATCGATTTTCACGCCCTCGTGAGCAGCGTTAAGTTCTCCCGAAAGCCGCTCTTTAAATTCTTGTCCTCCAATGAAGTTGGGACGACTACCAATGCCAAAAACGTTCGGTTTCTGTCTATCGAGAGTGCCGGGGGCCAATTTGGCTATTTGCTGTTCCGTCAGATGGTTTCTCTCGTGGGCTTCCTTGAGGGCGTAGAGCGCGGACTCCCTTAACTCGTCGTTGGACGCCCAGCTGTAGCCTTTCCTGTTCCTGTTGTATGATCGAATAGCGTCCTCTATCAGATTGTTCCTATCCTGAGGATCTGTATGTTCCGAAGCTATCAGCGGAACTGATGCTTCCGCTCGAACCCCGAAACGATCCGAGAGATCGGAGACCTTGGCGACAAGTTCCGCCCTTTCCGCCGGCGGACGAGATCCCTGAACTGCCGCCCCTATGGCAACATGGCCATGCGTGCCGCCTGGTTCCTCCGCACTTTCTTCATGCAGCGCGCCTTTGGGGATTGCTGCGTCATATATAACTTTCTCCAATTCGCCCAACCGCTTGACCCGACCGACAAAGCGCTCCGTTGCGGGCGTCTCTTTTATGAATGTATTCGCAGTTTGATTGACTCGACGGAAACTGTTGAAATTGCGAGCTGTTTCATTGAGATCGAGCGTAGCAAAATGTTTGACGACCCGCGCCATCACTTCAGGGGGCAAGTCGAAAAGACCGCGCTTAGGCTCGGTCACTGATTTCTCAGCCCGCTCTTCATCGTCATTCATGAACCAACTCCAAGCCGAGATATCGTTTGCAATATCTCAACGGTGCTTCCAAATATTTCGTGAAGCAAACTATTTCGTATTACATTCGTAATGACGGAGCGGTTATCGTGGTTCGTCGTATCGTCTAATTGAAACATGGCGACTTCCGAGGAATTGATCGTAACGTTTGATGGCCACGCCGGACGGCTGCAATGATGTCGCGCGGGTCAGCCCTCCAAGCGAAAGGTCGTGGTTCCTGATTGTGCTCCTTGATGAAGGGGTTGATGGCGGCCTGCAGGTCGACGACGGACTGGAAGACGCCATTTTTCAGGCGCCTTCGGCTGAGCTTTGCGAAGAAGCCCTCGATGGCGTTGTGCCATGGGCACGAAGTTGGGACGAAGGGGAAGGCCCAGCGCGGATGGCGGACCAGCCAGGCGCGCTCCTTGGGCAGCTGTTGGGTGGCATAGTTGACGAGAATGACGTGGACGGCCTTGTCGGCTGGCATTTCGGCCTCGACTGCATTGATGAACCGGATGAACGCCCGATGCCGGTGGCGCTGCATGTTGGGGCCGATCACCGAGCCGTCAAGGATGTTGAGCGCGCCGAAACGGGGGAGTGATGCCGTTTCGCTTGTAGTCGTGCGTCATGGTCGCCCCACGACCACGCTTTACTGGCAACCCCGGCTGAGTGCGATCAAGCGCCTGGATTTGGCTCTTTTCGTCGACCGACAGCACGATGGCATGATCGGGCGGCGAGACGTAGAGCCCGACCACGTCATGAAGCTTCTCGGCAAAGGCAATCCCCTAATCGGACTCGTCAGTCCCGATCAATCCACTAGAACCGATAGGCGATACCCACACGCAGGTCCCGCGAGGTAAGACGAAGTGTTTGCTCGTTCGCAAATGCCGGGAGGAAGGGCTGTCTCGCCACACTGCCGAAATCCGAAAAGCGATATTCGAAGCGGAGGGTCACGTTTGCGGCCGCAGCATACTCGATGCCCGCACCCAGCGTCCATCCAGTTGCCGTTTCGTTTATTTCCCCGTCCACATTGACGTAGTCATAGAGGCCGCGAATCCTTCCTATTGCCATGCCGCCCGACAGATAAGGTAGGAAGCGGTCGACGGCTAATCCGAGCCGTCCGCGAAGGCTAGCATTCCACTCGAGGTCGGCTGAGACGTAGTTCGGTGGACTACAGGTGCATAGAACAAATCCGTCCGGCCCTCCTTCCTGTCCACTCCAAGTGAAATCAGTCTCAATGCCAAGCACGACATTGTTGTCAAACTGATAATTGTACCCGCCGTAGAAGCCAAACAGAGAGCCATTGACACGGTTGGATATCGTCACGTCCAGGTCGTCGAGCCGATGGTGCGCATTGCCCCAACCATAGCCGCCCGCGGCGCCAACATAACCACCTGTCCAAGACAGATTCGGACCTGAAAGAGGGCTTGAGATCAGATCGGCAGACAAAGCGGGGGACAATCCAAGAACGAAAGGCGCGATCAAAATCAAGCTAATTCTTTTTAGAAACATTTCATGAAACCTTCAGGTAAAATCCAATTTACTTTAATATGAATTAATCTATATATATATCTTCGTATACGAAGATTTTAGAATTTATCTCAGATATTTCCGCTCAACACCTCTAACGCCGGCAACTAACTCAAGATCGCACATTTGAAGAAGACAGCGATGCCTGAACCCGTAAACGACACTTGGCGGTGGTAGCACTGCGCTCCACTCCGGGTCGCAACGGAACTCTGAAACCCGCCCGTAAGACGAGAACCTCGCATTGCAGCACCTCGGATCTCTCAGCAATTGCCAACGACGCTGGAGGGATTCAACCACGAGACCGCCAGACATTCCGAGAGCAGCTGACACAAGTCCAGACGACAATCGGTGATCTCGTTGATTTTTGATACTTGCTTCGGTTCAAGATAACGAAGCGACTGCACAATGGAGTCAGCAGCGCACAACCGGCGAAAGGTGTCATGGGGACCATCTTCGCCAAACAGATCGATCGCCTCATCAATGAGTCGCGACCTATCGCTCTGATCCAGATCCTCGAAAAAGGCTGTCGTTGCGAGGATTGTGTCTGCCCGGGATTCTGGATTCGGCATTGTAAGAATGTCCGTGACAAGTCGGGACTTGCGGGCGAGTGACTGAACCTTGATAGCTGGGCTAATCTTCAAAATAGCATTCATTTGAGAGAACTCCTTCGTTTGTGTGATCACGGTGCCCTTGTTCGCCGCGTTAGACAACTTGCATCTGATTTCACTGGTAACAATGTGTCGATCCCGCGTTTCATTGGTAATAAACGCCCCCGCTCCAACCAATGTGTTCGAAAACGACCGGTACGGCTGATGGGATCGCTTTTCGACTGACTTCTATCGGTAAGCGCCAACCGATTCGTCGTGCGGCGGACGAGCTGGCCCGAACCGATGCCGGTCGAGCACCCAAGCCCAATAAGCCGAAGGTGGGCGATTGACTCATCACATCCCTGGTTCACCCACCGGCGGCGCTTCTGCGCAGGCCTTTGAGCCGAGAACCGATCCTCTGTGTATGAATTCGAGGGCGCCGCCTCTCTGGAAGACCTCCCTAATTCGGTCAGAAACGGGAAGGCTTGGCCTCCTTGCCATGGTACCGGCGGAATTGGTCGTGGGACTCGTCGTGTAAGTGCCCGCGAGCCAGTTGGCATCCCGTCGAGCCGAATCGGCAAAGACTGGAGCGCCCGTGAAGCACCCTCTCGCTGGCGATACATGGTCGAGAACTATCCCGCCAAGTTCGACTCCTTAAGGCGTGTCACGACCTGTGCGGCCCACATGCATACACTTTCCTTTTGGTCATCTGCATCGCAGCCGCGATCACGCGATCACGTCCTGCCCCCATCAGTAAACCAGTGCTGGCTCTTGGTGCCCTGCCGTAGAACCGTGCCGTTCAGGTATTCTCTCTCCAAGGTCGGATGCATTGGTTGCCACGTCATCATTATCATCATTACAAATGAAACGCCGTTTGCGTTGACACGTTCACCGACGCGTTGAATATTTTTGGCAAGCAAACGACGTAAGGATAATCTTATGCGGATTAGACGGACGCGTTTTTATGATCGAGGCTGCTCATTCGATTCAGTTTTTGCAACTCGATCGTGAGACGCCTCGGTCGATGATGGCAGAGCAGCGGCAATGCGCCCCCTCGCGTCGCGCCCCGTCATTGACCGAGGCTACCCATAGCGGCGGTTCGATTGGCAGTCATAGAATTGTCGTCGCTACACCACATCCTAGCCAATAACGCCAGGCCGAGCGGTAACCGGTCACCATTTGCGCACGCTCGCCGTTCGCCCGACCCGACGATGATGCTGACATTGGTTGATTCATATGGCGGCGTAATCTTTCATCAACTGGCGGTGACCGCGTTTTTTCGGTTCTTTTGTCATTCAACGGTCAGCAACATCGAGGAAAGTTCATTCGCGCGAGAAAACCATGATAACTAGGGCGGGTGGCGAAAATCGCGCGATCAGCAACGACAGCCGCTCCCATGATAACATTGTGCCGGTGTCGCCTTGAACATCACTCGACAGTGGCGAGCCTTCCAGTTTGTCACGGCAATTGGTGGTCATGAAGGTTCGCAGGCGCCAAGGCCCGAGGCGGCTGTTGATCGGCCGGTTTGGAATGGAGACGACCGTGAACCTGCTCGACCTTGTGAGATATCAAAGCGGGAACAGTTCCCAGCCTGACCGTACCGGCGACACCGACAGACCTATCGTCTTTGGACGCTGGCGATGCTATGTCGGTTGGGCGCGCCATATCGTCCGGAGATCAATACGAATGTCAAAGTACAAGCTGACCTGCCGGATGATTGTTCCTGTCAGCCTGCTGCTCAACTGTTTTTTCGCGATGCCTGCCTCACCTCAAACTGGCCCTGCATCGGTACCTGCGGCCTTTGGTGTCGCCAATCACGAGACTATTCTGGTGGTTCAAGCCACAGGAGCCCAGATCTACGAATGCAAAGCTGATGCAAATGGTGCGACAAGCTGGACCTTTCGCGAGCCTGTCGCCACTCTCGTCCGCGGCGGCGAAACCGTGGGGCGTCACTATGCTGGTCCCACTTGGGAATTGTCCGATGGTGAGGCTGTCCAAGCGAAGCAGTCGGCCACGGCACCGGGAGCCACTTCGAATGACGTGGCGTTGCTGAAGCTCGACGTTGTCAATCACCGCGGAAGTGGCATTCTCCAGAGTGCGAAGTTCGTGCTGCGGTTGAACACAAGTGGCGGCGTTCTGAAAGGCGAATGTCCGAAAGCGGGCGAGCTTCGCGCGGCCGCCTATTCAGCCGACTATACATTTCTGAAATAGTCGGCGCGGGCAAATCGCCTTCTTCACACCGAGCTCTGCAGAGGTAACACGCGAGCGCGCCATTGGTTAGCGGGTGACCATTGGGCTCTCCGGTCGGGTTGGCCGTTGGCGCCAGCCCGCTTCACCAATCTTCCAACCTGCCGGGAGAAATGGTTGACCAAGAGGGCAGTGGGTGAGACCGGTTTAGTACGTTGAGCTGTCAGGCCCAAAAATCGCCGGATGACGTAGGACGTCGCCGTTTTCAAGACCGTCCCTGGCGGCGGTACCGGCCTTCAACTCGAGCACAAAGCTCACCGGCTGCCCAGGCGATATAAGCGATACCGATTCCGGCTCACCTTGCTTTATAGACCTGATCCTGTGATCCTGGCCTACGAACACCAGATCCAGGGCCATCGGCGTGTTCTTCATCCAGAAACTCACCTCGCCTGATCGATTGAAGACGAAAAGCATCCCGTGATTGTCGTCCATGGACTGGCGGTACATCAGTCCGGCCTGACGTTCTTTGGAAGTGTCGGCGATTTCGACAAAAAACGAGCGTTCCCCGGAACTGGTCTCTACCACCAGTGGCGTTAAATCGACTGGAAGCATCATTGGCTGTCCGTTCACCCGACCCGGCAGGCTGAGGTAACCCATCAAGGTCAACGCAGTGCAGATCGTGCCTCCCACCAACCAACCGCGATGAGTCATAGAATATCCCATCGGGTCTTGGCCCAATGCAACGCGTCAGGGATTGATGTAACGTGGCCTTCAAACAAGAATTTGACCTCACTTCAGGGTACGCCAGCACGCGCTGGCGAATGAAGCCAACGATCTCCCAAAGAGATCCGGAGCAGGAGAAACCGCCAGGCAAGCCATAAGCTAATTGAGCGTCCTATAGGTATTGCTTGCGCGAATATACTGCGGAGAGCAACTGTGTCTCATGCAGAATATGAATGGCACCATAGCACGACGAACCTGTGCCGCCATTCCAGACTGATGTAGACTTGTCCTGCGTTTCGGCCCCCCTCCGCGACGCCTAGGGCTGGCCAGCCGCCCCCCTCCGGGCTGGCCGGCCCTCCAATCGAGCCTAAGTTCAAGGGTTGGGTAATTCCGCACGCGCGGCCAAAGCCGCCAAGGGTGCCGTTCGACGATGTCGACTGGAACGACAACCCGTCAGCAAATTGTTCGTCTGCACCGCGCTGAGATCTCCGTATCCGGGAGCAAGCTGCTCAGCGAGAACTGCCGTCCATCGCACAGGTACGACCGATGGGTAGCCAAACTTTTTAACATCCGACCGCACCAATCGAAGATACCTGTCGGTATTTCTTCTGCTACCCGATCATTTCTCGCGCGCCAGCATCCTGATGAATGATGACGTTATGCGATTTACGCATGCGACGCTTTAGCTCCGGATGGATACCTTGCTTTCAAAGACACCTCGCCGCCCGGCGACAGTGGGCGGAGCGGTAGATACTGGCCTAGCGTTGACGTAATTCGTCCACGACAACTTGCAGCCGACATCTAAATATTAAAGGAAGATCAATGCTTTCCCGAAGAATTTTGTCTCCAATTCTCCTCTGCCTTTTCGCAGACACTGCCAGCTTCGCAGCCAATCTTGATGAATCGGTGGCGCCGCCGATGGCGCCCACCTGGACTGTGGGTTTAGAGGGAAGCCCCGAGTTCTATGCCATCGACAATGCTAGCAACAGCGCCCGGTCGCTTGCTGACACGTATTTCAAGTTCAGCGTTTCACACAATTTCGACGACAGTTTCATCGGAGGGGTATTTTTCCAACCCACCTTCAAGACCGGAGGAAAATCACAGTATTTTGGCGAGGCGAGCCTCGGTTACAAAATCAAGCTAACCGACAGCTTTACCCTCACACCGAGCCTTGGCTTGGGTTATACATGGCACGACACAGGCATTCCCAAGGATGGAAATGCCAATGTGCAAGCTCCCTACTACGTCTTTTATGTTGCAGGTGACTGGAAATTAACTCACCAGTGGACCTGGAACGTATTCAATCTGCGTTACCGCAACGCCTTCAACGCCGCATGGGAGACACCGAAAGTGGCCACTGGCGTGACCTACAACATCGACGCCGCCAATGCGATCTATACTAGCATCGGTCTTTCGTGGAGAAAGATCAATACAATCTCATCGCCCTATAACGATTTGTCGGAAGACAAGCTCAATATCGCAATTGGATATAAATATGCATTTTGAACCACTCCAAAATACCGATCCTTCGCGGTATTTATCTATGATCCGCGTCGATTGCCTTTATCTTTTTCAGCGTATCGCGGAATTGGGAGAGTTATGCAAGTCGTGGATGGGCGCGACACAGACGCACGTCTCGGATGGTGCGGCGCGAATTACAGGCAGTAGCATTGAACTAAGGCGCCCCGGATGGGTGCTGAGTAGACGTGTAACTCGATGCCACCAAGCGGATTGGCAAAACAGGAAGGCGCTCGCTCTGGAATTGCAGGAGAAGTGCCGTCATTGATGGATCTGTCGAAAACAGTGATCCAAATTGAGGCGCAACCGCTCGAAACCGGAACGAGCGCGGGCGCCTTCTTGTATCGGTTCGACTCTCCCTTTGAAGTTGAGCTGATAGACGCGACCTTTGGCTTACAATGGTTTGCCGGAAGCCATAGCGGCCAATACTAGGGACCGAATATGGAAAGCGTAATGACGGCTGCCGCCCGACCGAGCGTTCATCACATGCGAGATCGCGCTTTAGCCGCGACGGCTCTCGGCTGTTTGGGAGTGGTCTTTGGGGATATTGGGACGAGCCCGCTCTATGCGCTGCAGGTCGCGATCAATTCGGCAACGCCGGCTGGGAGTGCGCCAGCCCCGCAGGCGATTATCGGCATCGTTTCGCTGATCTTTTGGTCGCTTCTCGTCATTATTTCGATCAAATACGCGATCCTGATCATGCGCGCTGACAATGGCGGCGAAGGTGGCATTCTAGCTTTGCTTGCTTTGGTGAGCCCGCGGCGCGCTACGCAAAATCGCACAGGAGCACTGATGGTGCTGGTCGGTCTCTTCGGCGCGACGCTGCTCTACGGCGACGGTGCGATCACGCCTGCGATGTCGGTGCTCAGTGCCATAGAGGGCCTCAAGATTTATGCGCCACAGACGGACCACGTCGTGGTCCCGCTGACTGGTGCGATTCTCATGATGCTGTTCTTCTTGCAAAAGAAGGGCACGAACTGGATCGGCGGCATCTTTGGGCCGGTAATGCTAGTCTGGTTCGCGGTCATTGGTATTCTGGGGATCAGCGGCATTGTCAAGGAGCCCGCGGTTCTCGGGGCTCTCAGCCCCTGGCCCGCCCTCAGCTACTTGTGGCAGGCTGGACCGATAGCCTTCACGGTGATCGGGACCGCTTTCTTAGCGGTCACCGGTGGTGAGGCTCTCTATGCCGATATGGGCCATTTCGGGCCTTTTCCAATCCGTGTCGCGTGGTTCGGCGTGGCGCTACCGACACTGACGCTGAACTACTTCGGGCAGGGAGGATTGCTCTTGGCCGATCCGTCGGCAATCGAAAATCCGTTCTATCGTCTTGCGCCCGAGTGGTCGCACTATGGTCTGGTCGCGTTGGCGACGGCGGCTACCGTCATTGCCTCGCAGGCCATTATCACCGGCGCTTATTCGCTGACGCAGCAGGCGAACCAGCTCGGTTTGCTGCCACGACTGAGAATCATCCATACGGCCCGGCACGAACGCGCCCAGATCTACATTCCGCTGGTCAACTGGACTCTCGCACTCGCAACCCTCACGGCTGTGCTAGGCTTCCGATCGTCGGACGCGCTCGCCGGCGCTTACGGCATTGCCGTGTCGCTGCTGATGGTGATTACTACCGCGCTCGCCGCCTTTGTCGCATTGCACTGGAAACACAATCCGCTGCTTATCGTGATCGTGAACGGCAGCCTCCTGCTGCTGGAACTTCTGTATTTTGCCTCGGCTTCGACAAAACTACTGGACGGTGGTTGGTTCCCGCTGACGATATCCCTGGTGATCGCCTTTCTCATGCTTACATGGCGCCGCGGCGTGGAGATGTTGGATAAGGCACGCCTTGCCGTCCGCCAGACGGTTGACGAGTTCGATGCCGAAGTGAAGGCGAACCCGCCCTTTCGGATCGACGGTACCGCAGTCGTGCTCGGCCGGTTGACGAAAGGGATTCCGCTTGCCCTATCACTCAACCTCAAGCTCAATCGCGTGTTGCATCAAAAAGTCTTGTTGGTCGCCATTGATGTCACGGGAACCCCCCGTGTTTGCGACGAGGAGCGTGCCGTAATCCAGCGGATTTCAGACGACATTACCCGGGTCGAGTTGCGGTACGGTTTCATGGAGAGTCCGGATGTGCCTGGCGGCCTCAAAACGGCGCTGACGCGCGGGCAGATCGGCAAATGTGAATTGTCGTCAATCACCTATTACATAGGACATGATACGATCGTCGCGGGGAGGCCAGATGAGGGAATGGCGCTGTGGCGTGAGCATCTCTTTGCCCTGATGCACCGAAATGCGCAGCGACCTGGCGCCTCCTTTAAGATCCCAGCCGAGCAAGTCATGGAAATCGGACTCGAATTCAAGATCTGATCGCGAAACGGTGTCTCATACGCTTCTAGCCGCCAAATCGGGCTCGATGTGTCTTCGAAAAAGTCAAGAGTCGCGCTAAAGAGGCTCACGGTGCTCGGGCTCGAACAACGGTCACCAAAAAGCTGATCTCATTGCGTTGCAGACGACGGGGAGAGCCAACATAAACTGACGTTTTGCTCAGGTCAGGAGCGAATAGTAAAGATGTCTTGTGCGTGGCCACCGCCGCATGCCCGAAAAATTTGCGGCGGCGAATAATTCAACTGGACAATCAGACTGCTCAAACTGCACAAATGGGACATCATTGGCTATTAGCAAGGAATCACAATGAGCCCGCCCGACGACCAGCAAGACAGCAGCGATCTCGTATCACTCGCGGCTGACATAGTTTCTGCATATGTATCGAACAATCCGGTTCCGGTGCCGGAACTGCCAAAGCTGATCGCAGATATTCATGCTGCCTTACGAGGCATCGAGACTCCAACGACTGAACCGGCGGTCAAGCAAGAACCAGCGGTTTCGATAAGAAAATCGGTGACCCCAGGCTATATTATTTGTCTGGAAGATGGAAAAAAGTTCAAATCGCTGAAGCGCCACCTCAATGTTCACTACAATCTTAGTCCGGATGAATACCGGCAGAAATGGGGACTGCCTGCCGACTATCCAATGGTGGCGCCGGACTACGCCTTGGCCCGATCGGCGCTGGCAAAAGCGTCAGGATTGGGACGAAAGTCATCCGAGCCGACTGCAGATACTAAATCGAAGCAGAAGCCTCGCACCGCCGCAGCCTCGACAAGGTCATCCAGCGCGAAGTCACCGGTGAAGAGATAGGAGCGTCGCGAGCGCGGGCTTGGGGCGGAAGGGATCGCGCCGCTGGCGGATCTTTTCGAGGTGTGCCCCCTGCGTCTCGCGCACCGCCTTGTTGTCTGGGTCGAGGATATCAATCTTGTCCTGGTTCTCGGGACGATACTGATTGACGACGACTAGTCGCCGCCGCGCTCGACCGGCGGTCTATCAGAGCCCGACTCGCAAGGCGAGCCTTCCCCAACGTTACCCCTCAACAGTGTCGCGTGTGAAATATTTTGTGTGAGGGCGAAGGGATAAAAAGGCCCCATGGCACAGCGCTTAACGCATGACCAAACGTGCCACAAAGTTGTATTAAATCGATTCAGTTGCTTGACGGTGAAGCCTAGCGATCAATTTGGCAAATGCGCGACCACCCAGCACGAACCGAAAACGTCGGCCCCGTTCGAAACGGCCGCGATATCAATGTGGACCTGATCGCTGTTGTCGCCGCCGTGGTCGACCGCGAGCCTTGCGTTCTGACCGTCGGGCCTCGGAGTACCCTCCCCTCGGGTCCGTTCGAACTCAGTCACCGTTCCCTGCAATCTGGCCTGCGGGACTGGGTCGAACAGCAGACGAGCCATCCGCTAGGGTACATCGAGCAGCTCTACACCTTCGCTGACCGCGACCGAATGGAGGTCGGGCGCGACCAGCGCAACATCTCCATCAGCTATCTCGCGCTGACGAGGCAGGAAGCTATGGCGGATTCGCCAAGGTCCCACTGGAAAAGCTGGTATGAATATTTCCCTTGGGAGGACCACCGCTCCGGCACGCCGGAGGCGCTGAACGTCTTCGGCCCGCACCTGATTGCCTGGGCGAAAGAAGGAAGCGACCCCACAGCACGCCGCGACCGTCGAAAGCGCGCCGCAGTCGCCTTCGGCTTGGACGACCGTCCCTGGAACGAGGAGCTCACGCTCCAGCGCTACGAGCTCCTCTACGAAGCCGCTCTGGTCGAAGAAGTTGGCGGCCGACCCAGAACAGCTCTCGCGGCGTCAATCTCAGGCAAAGCGATGGTTGCCGATCATCGCCGCATCTTGGCCACAGGCATCGCACGGTTGCGCTCCAAGATCAAATACAGGCCGGTGGTGTTCGAGCTCATGAGAGCGACCTTCACGCTGCTCCAACTGCAGCAAACCGTGGAGGCGCTCGCTGGCAGGCTCATTAACAAACCGAACTTTCGCCGCCTCGTCGAGCAGCAAGAGCTGGTTGAGGAAACGGGCGGGACATCACTCGATACGGGTGGCCGGCCAGCAAAGCTCTATCGATTCCGCCACGCCGTCCTCGATGAACGGGCATTTGCTGGAACAAAATTGCCGTTGGCGCGGTCTTGACAGACCTTGTAGTCAAGATGGATATATACCCTATTATTGTCAATCGGACTATAAGAGGAGGCGTGAATGAACGGCGCGTTAACTACGGCCGCGTCCCTCTACGACCGCGTCCGGCGGGTGATCCCGCCCATCGAATGGCCAGCCTTCTGCGATGATATTGACGGGATCCTTTCGCTGAAGCGCGAGCGCAACGCCGTCATCCTGGCGCACAATTACCAGACGCCCGAGATCTTCCATTGCGTGGCCGACATCGTCGGCGACAGCCTGGCGCTGGCTCGCAAGGCGATGTCGGTCGATGCCGAGGTAATCGTGCTCGCCGGCGTGCATTTCATGGCCGAGACGGCCAAGCTCCTCAATCCCGGCAAGACGGTGCTCATTCCGGATCTCGGCGCCGGCTGTTCGCTGGCAGACTCCATCACCGCTTCTGATGTGCGGCTGATGCGGCAGCGCTATCCCGGCGTGCCGGTCGTGACCTACGTCAACACCTCCGCGACGGTAAAAGCAGAGTCCGACATCTGCTGCACCTCGGGCAATGCGCTGGCGGTTGTGGAATCGCTCGGCGTGCCGCGGGTGATCATGCTGCCCGACGAGTATCTGGCGAAGAACATCGCGGCCCAGACAAAGGTCGAGATCATCGCCTGGAAGGGACATTGCGAGGTCCATGAGCGCTTTACGCCCGCCGACATACGCGAGCTGCGCGAAGCCTATCCCAACGTCAAGGTGCTCGCTCATCCCGAGTGCCCGCCGGAAGTTGTCGCCTCGGCTGACTTCTCCGGCTCGACCGCAGCGATGTCCGACTATGTCGGGCGGCACAAGCCGGCGCGCGTCGTGATGATGACCGAATGCTCGATGAGCGACAACGTGGCCATCGACCATCCCGAAGTCGAGTTCGTCCGGCCCTGTAATCTGTGTCCGCACATGAAGCGGATAACGCTCGCGAACATCCGCGCGGCGCTGGAGCAGAACCGCTACATCGTCGCCATCGACCCAGAAGTCGCCGAGCGGGCACGCTGCGCTGTGGAGCGCATGCTCTTCCTATGACGCCATACATCCATGACATTGGCGGGGTGCCGGTCATTATCGGGGCTGGCATCGCCGGACTGATGACGGCGCTGCATCTGGCGCCACAACCGGTTGTCCTCCTCTCCAGCACCCCACTTGGCGCTGAAGCCTCGAGCACACTCGCCCAGGGCGGGCTCGCGGCCAGTCTTGGCGAAGACGACAGCCCCGAACTGCACATTGCCGATACGCTTGCCGCCGGTGACGGGTTTTGCAACGAACCAATGGTCAGACGAGTGATCGAGGCTCTGCCTCAAGCTGTCGAGAACCTCATTCGTCTTGGCGCTCCCTTCAACCGCACTTCAGACGGAAAACTGCGGCTGGGCCTGGAGGCGGCCCATTCACGGCGCCGGATCGTTCATGCCGGCGACGCCACAGGCCAAGAGCTGTTCCATGCACTGCTCGCCGTAGCGAGGCGGACCCGCTCGATCACAATCATGGAAGGTATAACAGCCCTTCGCCTTGTGGCCGCCGAAGGCAGCATCGCGGGGGTGGTGGCTGTCCTACACGGCAACGTTTTCGCATTGCCCACGCGCCGTGTGGTGCTGGCCACAGGCGGTATCGGCGGCCTCTTTCGCGATACGACGAACCCGCTCGGGTCATTCGGCCACGGTCTGGCGCTGGCTGCCTCCGCTGGCGCCGAGCTCGCGGATCTGGAATTCGTGCAGTTCCATCCGACCGCGCTTGACACGCCGCGCCGCCCAATGCGGCTTGTGAGCGAAGCGGTGCGGGGCGAAGGCGCGGTGCTGGTGGACGAACACGGTCACCGCTTTCTCGCCGCTACACCTGGCGCTGAACTCGCTTCTCGCGACGTGGTGGCGCGGACGATCTCCAATCAGCTCGCCGCAGGTCATCGTGTGTATCTCGACGCCCGGGACTGCCTCGGTAGGAACTTCGCAGAACGCTTTCCTTCGATCGAGGCAGCTTGCAAGCAGGACGGCATCGATCCGGCGCTGGAGCCCATCCCGGTGCGTCCTGCGGCTCACTATCACATGGGCGGCGTGGCTGTTGACACCGAAGGTCGCAGTTCCGTTTCGGGCCTATGGGCGTGCGGAGAGGTCGCCTGCACCGGGCTCCACGGCGCCAACCGGCTTGCCAGCAATTCGCTGGCCGAAGTTGTTGCAACAGCCGCTTGGGTGGCGGCAAGCGTCGCGGGTACTTGCGCCGGCTGGCGATCGCACAAGTTTCCTGCATCCGTACCTCCTGGGCCCGACCCTTCACCTATGCGCCAAATCGTTTCCGACGCGCTCGGCATCACCCGCAGTGGGAAGCGGCTGCGCGAGGCGGTCGCGACGCTGCTCCCGCACGCGGTTGGCGAAACGGCCGTGGCCGATCCGGCCTTGGTGGCGCTGCTGATCGCCGTGGCAGCCCTTCGGCGTGAAGAAAGCCGCGGCTCGCACTACCGTTCCGATTTTCCGGAGCGCAATGCTGCCGCCCTGCCCGCGCGCCTTACGCTCTGCACAGCGTTTGAACATGCCGCCGCGGTCAGCTGGCAGAAATCCGAACGGAGCCCGTTGACATGAGTTCACTTGCACCGCTTCCCCATATCATCATGGAACCGATCGTGCGTAGTGCGCTTCTTG
This sequence comes from Mesorhizobium sp. GbtcB19, assembly GCF_019091085.1. GTDB lineage: Bacteria > Pseudomonadota > Alphaproteobacteria > Rhizobiales > Rhizobiaceae > Mesorhizobium. Next base: position 100,408 of record NZ_JAGXJY010000016.1, read on the forward strand.
AAGACTTTGGCAGGGCCGGGGACATCACCAGCAACGCGATCATCCCGGCGGACTGCAAGGCCGCGTTCATGTTGAATGCTAGGCAAACAGGCCTTGTCGCCGGGCTCGATCTTGTCATGCTCACCTTTCTGCTAGTCGACCCCGGGATCAGCCTGCAGGTGCGCTGTCCCGAGGGCGGAAAGGTCTCGATTGGAGAAACCATCGCGATCGTAAGTGGGCCGGCACGCAGCCTGCTGACAGCCGAACGGACCGCGCTCAACTTCCTATGCAAGCTCAGCGGCATTGCGACCGCTACAGCCGCCTTGGTCGATGCTGTACGCGCTCATAAGGCCAAGATCGTGTGCACACGCAAGACGACACCCGGCCTGCGTGCGCTGGAAAAATATGCGGTGCGCGCCGGCGGGGGCGCCAATCACCGCTTCGCGCTCGACGACGCCGTGCTCATCAAGGACAACCACATCGCCATCGCCGGCGACATCCGCACCGCAATCGAGCGAGCGCGCCGCGCGGTTGGCCACATGGTCAAGATTGAGGTCGAAGTCGACACGCTCGACCAGCTTGAGATGGCGCTCCAAGCCGGAGTCGAAGCCGTACTCCTCGATAACATGACGGTCGAGGAGCTAGCCCGGGCCGTAGCGATGGTCGGCGGCCGCGCGGTGACTGAAGCCTCTGGTCGAATAACGCAGGCGAGCGCGGCAGCGATTGCCGCGACCGGCGTCGACCTCATATCGGCAGGTTGGCTCACCCACAGCGCCCCGATCCTCGATATCGGCCTCGACCTGCCGTCCGACAGAAATTGCAGCAGACACCTCAACTGATGGAGAAGGACATGAACCAGGATGGTAGGATCTCCTTTGGCCGCCAACTATGCGGCGCCAGTTCGTCGCCATTTGCAACGATTACCGACGCAGGCACGCCCGCTGCAGAGGCGTGAGAAATGAAGGATGAGAAACAAGCGAAAGGTCGCGTGGAAACACTTGGATCTGTCATCTGCCGCCTCGACGAACTGCGGCAGATGGCTGCCTCTCACGGTCTGGAACCACTGGGCTCTTTGCTGGACGTCGGCTTCAACGAATCCTGTGAAGCGATTAGACGGGAGGGTGCATCCACTGAAGCCGGATAGTGCCTGCGATAGGCACCCACGATGCGCAAAGCCGCTGCCGGGAAGCTGAACAAGCATGCAAGTCACCGAAGCTAATTCAAGTATCGGGCTCAACCATGCTTCATCCCGACCGTCCGAGCCCGTCAATTGACCGCGCAGACCGTACCGCAATCGCAGCGACCAGGCGTCGATTCCGGTTGGCTTCACACGCTGCGCGCCGGGCCTTTCGCGAGTAGTCCCATGTTCCCGAGCAGAGACCGATAACGCACCCTTGCAGTTGTCTGTTTGAAATTTGTTAACTACGCAAGTCGGCCCGTCGCAGGATCCTGCCTACCCTTCGCCAGAAAAATGCATCGCAAAGTCCAATAGTAACTCGTTCGTCCCTCCGGAGCACAAAAAGGATGCGGAAAATCGTCGCCGGCAAGCTGCATGGCATCTATGTCACCGAAGCCAATCTCGAGTACCATGGCTCGATCACGCTCGACCCCGAGCATTGCGAGGTGGCGGGCATCCTGCCGATGGAATTCGTTGAAATCTGGAACAAGAATTCGGGCGCACGGATATCGACCTATGTGATCCTCGGTAAACGCGGATCCCGCTGCTGTATTCTCAACGGAGCTGCGGCCCGCACCTGCCAGCCGGGCGATCAAATCATCATTTGCAATTCGGTCTATGTGCACGAGAGGGAGCTGACCGCACTCAAGCCGCGGGTGCTGACCTTCGACCAGGACAATCGCATTGTCGACCGGCTGACCTATTCGGTCGAGCGAAACCCGGATGGAGGCTACAGCTTTTCGATATTGGACGTCGCCAACAAGCCGCTCCCCATACCCGCGTTTGTTGCCAAATAGGAAGGTCTCGGTCGCCTGGTCTTTCGGCCTGCCGACCACCGTTGCCGCAGCAATTACAGGCGACATCCGGTTCTTCCTGTGATTGGACCATGCCGAACGCAATCCAAGCGGGTAGCAGCCGTCGTCGCGCGGAGATCATCCTAGCCGCGAAGGAACGAGATTCCCTTAAATATGCGGTAGATTGTCTCAAGATTTGCGCGATTCCCGTATGCGAATGCGGACTGCCTTATCGGGCACGCTCCGACCGACGCGGATACGTTACGACAGTGTCTGGCAGAGTGCCGGCCTACTAGAATCCAAACCGCTTGGATTGCAGACCAGCGGCTCTGTCAACAGAAGCGGTAGCTAACGACATCTTCCCCGAACTACATGAGACCAAATACGGCGACATCGATCGAGGCAGAGTTTGGGAACCTAACCAATCCACAGAAATATTTTGTTGGTATTTTTGTTGGTCGCTACCGCCACTGAGCAATCTCCAAACATTTGAAAACAAAGTCAGATTCTTCTTGTTTGGATTCCGCCTCTGGGCACCATCCCTCCCTTTTCAGATATCTTTGCTGAAGCCTTTACGCTTCCGTTCCCCTCGAATCGCGGCGGCACGCAATCAGCCGCAATTGGACGTTGGCGAAAGCCAACCGTCATACGCCCAATCTCTCCTCCCTCATCGCCCCAGGAGATTGCGCTCCACCGTCCTGAGATGCGCCAGCATCGCAGCGCTTGCGGCTTCGGAGTCGCGCGCCAGCAAGGCGTCCAATATGGCCTGATGCTCGTTGCAATAAGTGGCGCGGCGTTCCTCCGAGAAGGAACGCTTCTTCATCTCGAACCACGGCCGCTGATTGCGCAGGATGCGCATCAGATTGTGGATCTCCTTGAGGAAGTCGTTGCGCGAGCACGCAAAGATGCGGTGGTGAAATTCGGCATCCCAGTGCTCGAAGGTCGGCATGTCTTCGGACGCCCAGGCGATCTTGTGCGCCTCGCGCACCGCGTTGAGCTCGCCGGCGCTCGCATTGGTGGCGGCGAAAGACGCGGCCGCGGGCTCCAGAAGCTGCCTGATCTCCATCATGTCGGCCGGGCTGGTTCCTTCCATCCGCGCGACGGTCGCGGCCATCGAATCCGGATTGGCCGCGGTCAAAAAGGTTCCGCGGCCGACATGGCGCACGACGGTGCCGTCGTCCTCGAGCAGGCCGACGGCGCGGCGCACCGTGTTGCGCGCTACGCCGAACTCGCTGGCAAGGTCACGCTCCGGCGGCATTCGGCCGTTTTCCATCCATTCGCCCAGCGAAATGCGCTTCTTCAAGGCGATGGCGATGTCGTTGGCGACAAGCTTTGGCATATTCGGCGACGTCTATCTGATCCAATATTGAACCACGCATAGCAGCTTCGCGCCCGCTCGTCCACAGCGCAAACCTGCCCCTAACCCCTGGCGCTCAAGGGTGGATTCTTTTTGTCGCGGCTGGTCCGAATGCCGCTTGCGGACTAAGCCAATTGACGTTAGCGTGTATCGAAAGAGCGAGAAATTGGCTCAATATTGGTTCACGGGAGGAATGGATGCGGGTCGCGACTTTCTCGCTTGCCGGCGAAAGGCGGGTTGGCCTGGTGGACCTTGCCGCGCAGACCGTCGCGCCATTCGACCTCGCCGTCGAGCGCGCCGAAGCGGGTCTGCTGGCGCTGATCGAGCGCAACGGAGCCGGCCTGCCGCGCACCCTGTCGCCGATCCCGCTGGCGCGGGTCGACATCGAGGCGCCAATCCCGCAGCCGCGCCGCAACATCTTCTGCGTCGGCAAGAACTATTACGAGCATGCGCATGAGTTTGCCCGCTCAGGCTTCGATTCCAGCGCCGGCGCGGGCGCCGTGCCGAAGCACCCGATCATTTTCTCCAAGGTGCCGGAATCGGTGGTCGCCAACCACGCCAGCGTGCAGATCGATCCCAGTGTGTCTACGGCGATCGACTATGAGGCGGAGCTGGCCGTCATCATCGGCACGGGCGGGCGCGGCATCTCGAAGGAAGAAGCGCTCGACCATGTCTGGGGCTATACGATCGTCAACGACGTCACCGCGCGCGACCTGCAAGGCAAATACAGCCAGTGGCTGATCGGCAAATCGCAGGACACGTTCTGTCCGATGGGCCCGTGGGCCGTCACCAGGGACGAGTTCGACCTGGCAAATGCCGGGATCCGCTGTTTCGTCAATGAGGATTTGCGGCAGGATTCCAGGATATCGCTGCTCATCTTCGATATCCCGACCATCATCGCGACGCTCTCGCAGGGCATCACGCTGAGGCCCGGCGACATCATCGCCACCGGCACGCCCGTCGGCGTCGGCATCGGCTTCGACCCGCCGAAATACCTCAAACCCGGCGATGTGGTGCGCATCGAGATCGACGGCATCGGCACGCTGGAGAACCGTTTCGTGGAGAGGCCGCAATGACGACCGTGACAGTCGGCCCCGTCGTCGCGGAGGTCGTCGGCGAAGGTGCGGCCGTGGTGATGGTCCACGGTCTCGGCGGCACCTCGAACATGTTCCAGCCGCAGATGGGCGCGCTCTCCGGCTACCGCGTCATCCGCCTCGACCTGCCGGGCTCGGGCCGCTCGCCGCGACCGGTCGAGCCGCTGACCATCGAGTTCATGAGCGAGGCCGTGATCCGCGCCATGTCCGGCATGGGCGTTACCTCGGCGCATTTCGTCGGCCATTCGATGGGCACCATCGTGTGCCAGCAGATCGCGGCGGCGCAGCCGGCGCTTGTCGCCTCGCTGACACTGTTCGGCGCCCTGGCCGAGCCGACCGAAGCAACCCGGCGAGGCCTGGCGAACCGGGCGCGCCTGGCGCGATCGGGCGGCATTGCGGACATCGCCGACCAGATCGCCGCCAATGCGCTTTCGGCCCATACCAGGGAAACCTCGCCCGCGGCGGTGGCCTTCGTGCGGGAATCGATCACCCGCCAGGATGCCGAATCCTACGCCCGCACCTGCGAGGCGCTGGCAAAAGTGACCGCGGTCGACGCGCGGCGGATTTCGGCGCCGACCCTGCTCGTCACCGGCGATGCCGACACGGTCAATCCGCCGGGCGTCGGCCAAGCGCTCGCTGACAGGATCAAGGGAGCCGTATTCTCGTCGCTGGACCGGTGCGGACATTGGGCGACGGTGGAGAGCCCGCGCGAGAGCAGCCAGAAGCTCGCCGATTTTTTGAGACGGGTTGATAGGTGAGGATTTCGGATCGAGCGTAGAATTCTACGTTCGGCAAGTTGGGAGGCTTGTTATGGCAGACGACAGCTGGACCGGAAACGGATCGGGCGGCACGCTGTTCACCAATGTGCGCGTCCTCGACGCTACAGGTGAATATCCCTTCACCGGCGAGGTGCTGGTGCAGGGCAACCGCATCAAGCAGATCACCAAGGGCTCGTCCCGCTTCGGCTCCTCCTCGTCCTATGGCGGCGGTGCGACCGTCATCGACGGCATGGGCGCGACGCTGATGCCGGGCATGATCGACGCGCATCTGCATCTGTCCTGGAACAACGCGCCCGGCATCGATCCCATCCAGATGATGGAGATCGAGGAGCACATGCTGGTCACCATGGAGATGGCCAAGCTGGTGCTCGATGCCGGCTTCACCGCCGGACGGGGCGCGGCCGCCGCCAAGCCGCGGCTCGACGTCGTCGCCAAGAAATTCATCAACCAGGGCCGCTTTCCAGGCCCGCGTTACCTCGCTGCCGGGCCCGAGATCACGACGGTCGGCGGCCTTGGCGATTCCGCGCCCTCGCATATTCCGCATGAGGGGCTCAATCTCGGCATCGTCGTGTCCGGCCCGGAGGAAATCCGCCGCACGGTGCGCCAGCTGATCAAATACGGCGTCGATTCCATCAAGCTCAACCTTTCCGGCGAGAGCATCACCGGCATGGGCGCGGAAGAGACCCCGATGTCCGAGGAAGAGGTTGCCATGGCCGCTTCCGAGGCGCGCTGCCGCAACAAGGTGCTGTCGGCGCATGCGCGCTCTTCCGGGTCGGTGAAGCAGTGCATCCGCCACGGCATCCAGAACATCTACCACGCTTCCTTCGCCGACGAGGAGGCGCTCGACATGCTGGAAGCAGTCAAGGACAAGCACTTCGTCGCGCCGGGCATCGCCTGGCTGATCAACACCGCGCGTTATGCCGAGCAATGGGGCATCAAGCCCGGCTCGCCGCTGTCGCTCGAATATGAGCGAGAGCTCGAAATGTGCATCGACACGATGAAGAAGATGCACCGGCGCGGCATCCGCGTCTGCATCGGCGGCGATTACGGATTTGCCTGGACGCCGCAGGGCACCAACGCCAAGGACATCCAGACCTTCGTCGAGATGCTCGGCTTCTCTCCGATGGAGGCGATCCAGGCCGGCACCAAATATGGCGGCCAGATCATGGGCATGGGCGACGAGCTCGGCCTGATCAAGGAAGGCTACCTCGCCGATATCCTTCTGATCGACGGCGATCCGATCTCCGACGTGCGCATCCTGCAGGACAAGAACCGCATCCTCGCCATCATGAAGGACGGCAAGTTCCACAAGGCGCCGCGCATGAACGAGCAGCGCCGGCGGCTGACCGCATGAGCATACTCGACCAGCCATCGTCCTCACCGCTGTCGGGCGGCGGCGTGACGCGCCGCCAGGCCTGGGCCCTCGTCGGCCTGCTGGCCGCGGCGATCGTCGCCTGGCTGGTCTTTGCCGTCTGGCCCGACTGGCTGAACGCGATCCTGATCTCCAAGAAGGCGTTCGTCAGCGCCATCCTGAACGGCCTGACGCTCGCCGGCCTCTATTTCCTGGTCGCCAGCGGATTCACCCTGATCTTCGGCCTGATGCGCAACATCAACCTGGCGCATGGTTCGCTCTACCTGCTCGGCGCCTATATCGGCTATGAGGTCACCAGCCGCACCGGCTACTGGCTGCTCGGCGTCGCGGCCGGCTTCGTCGCCATGGCCATCGTCGGCGTCGTCATGCAGGTTTTCGTCTTCCGCCGGCTGGAGGGCGACGACCTCAGACAGACACTGGTCACTATCGGCATCTCGATCGTCGCCGCCGACCTGATGCTGGCGGTGTGGGCCGGCGGCACCTATCAGATCGCCACGCCGGAATGGCTCGACGGCGCCTTGACCCTGCCGGTCATCACCGCCGTGCGCTCGAACGGCGCCTCGGTTTTCCTGACGTATCCGCTCTACCGCATGGTCGTGCTGGCGGCGGCGATCGTCATCGGGGTCGGGCTGTGGCTGATGCTCAACAAGACGCGCGTCGGCATGATGATCCGCGCCGGCGTCGACGACCGCGCCATGCTGTCGGCCTCGGGCGTCAATGTGCATGCGGTGTTCGCCATCGTCTTCGCGGTCGGCGCGGGACTTGCGGGTTTCGCCGGCGTCGTCGGCGGATCGGCGCTTTCCGTCGCGCCCGGCGAGGACGTACGCTATTTGCTTGCCTCGCTCGTTGTGGTGATCGTCGGAGGCATGGGCTCCATCACCGGCGCGGCGATAGGCGCGCTGCTGATTGGCCTCGCCGAGCAGATCGGCCTCGTCTACTTCCCGACCTATGGCATCGTGCTGACCTTCGTCATCATGGTGGTGACCCTGGCGGTCCGCCCGCAAGGCATCATGGGGAAGGCGAGATGAGCCTGACCGCCGCCACCGACGGCGCGATGCCGCAGCAGAACTGGCTGGACAAGCTCGGCGCCGCCCACATCCTCCTCGCCGTCGCGCTGCTTCTCTATCCGTTGGTGGCGTCGGATTTCTTCCTGACGCAGATCGCCGGCTACTCGATGATCTTCGGCGTGCTGGCGCTGTCGTTGATGCTGCTGGCCGGCTATGGCGGGATGCTCAGCCTGGCGCAGATCACCGTCGCCGGCATCGCCGCCTACGCCGTCGCCATCCTCGGCAACAACACGTCCAACGTGCTGGGTTTCGGCTGGCCCTGGTGGATCGTCGTCCCCTTCGCGGTAGCGGCTGCGGCGGTGTCATCGGCGCTGATCGGCTGGATCTCGGTGCGCACGGAAGGCATCTACACGCTGATGATCACGCTGGCGATCGCCACCGCGACCTTCTATTTCGCGCAGCAGAACTACGCGATCTTCAACGGCCATTCCGGCTATGCCGGCATCCACGCGCCGGTCTTCTGGGGTATCGACTGGCGCGACCCGAAGCCCTTCTACTATCTCTGCCTCGGCCTTGCCGCGCTGTCCTACGCGGCGGTGCTCTACGGCTCGCGCTCAACCTTCGGCATGACCTTGCAGGCGATCCGCGACAACCCGCGCAGGATGCGGGCGCTGGGTTACCATGTCACCGCGCACAAGGTCTTCGCCTGGTTCCTGGCCGGCATCCTCGCCGGACTGGCGGGTGTGCTTCTGGTGTGGTTCAACGGGCGCGTCTCGCCCGGCACCATCGGTGTCGACGTGGCGATCGACGTCCTGGTGATTGCCGTCATCGGCGGCCTGCGCCACCCGATCGGGTCGTTTCTCGGCGCGATCGTCGTCATACTGATGCAGACCTTCGCCATCGACATCGTCGGCGCCGAGCGTTTCAACACGCTGATCGGCCTGGTGTTCCTGGTGATCGTCTTCGTCTCGCCGGATGGAATTCTTGGGTTGTGGGGGAGGATCAAGCCACATTTTGCCCAGGAGTCCTTGCGCGCCGGCCCCTAGCGGCCGGCGCGGATGAAGCACTGCAAACCAATCAATGGGAGGAACTGAGGATGCACAGACGTACATTGCTGGCCCTGGCGCTGTTCACCGGGCTGACCGCGCCTTCGATGGCGCTCGCCGCCGACGACGCGATCAAGATCGGCCTGCTGGCCACTTTCGAGGGACCGTTCACGGTGCTTGGCGAGGATAGCGAACGCGGCGCCATGACGGCCCTCGCCGAGGCCAATGGCAGCGTCGCCGGCAAGAAGATCGAGATCGTCAAGGGCTCGTCCGACGCCTCGCCCGACAGCGCGGTGCGCGCGGCGCGCAAGCTGGTCGAGCAGGATGGCGTGAAGGTGCTGGTCGGCCCGCTTTCGGGCGATGAAGGCCTCGCCGTCAAGGACTATGCCAAGACCAAGCCGGACGTGACGTTCATCAACGGCACCTCGGCGGCGCAGGACACGACGCTGCGCAATCCGGCCGAGAACTTCTTCCGCTTCTCCACCGACGGCGCGCAATGGATGGCGGGTCTCGGCACCTATGCCTTCAAGGACAAGGGCTACAAGAAGGTCGCCACCGTGGCCGAGGATTATTCCTTCCCCTACACGCAGGTGTTCGGCTTCATGGCCGAGTTCTGCAAGGCCGGCGGACATGTGCCGTCGAAGTCCTGGGTGCCGATCGGCAACAAGGATTTCTCCTCGGTCATCGCGGCGATCCCCGAGGATGTCGACGCCATCTATGTGGCGCTCGGCGGCGCCGACGCCGTCAACTTCCTGACCCAATACCAGCAGGCCGGCGGCTCGGCACCGCTGATCGGCGGCTCGATCACCGTCGACCAGACAGTGCTGACCTCGAAGGGCAAGCTGCGCGACGTGCTCAAGGGCACGCCCTCGGCGGGACCGACCGCCGACACCAATGACGCGCCGGCCTGGAAGGCGTTCGTCGACGCCTACAAGAAGCAGCCGGGCGCCTTCCCCTCGCCGTCGCTCTTTGCCCATGGCTATTATGTGAACATGAAGGCGACGCTGCTGGCGCTCGACCAGGTCGGCGGCGACGTCTCCGACGGCGGCAAGAAGCTGCGCGAGGCCCTGTCGAAGCTCTCCTTCGACACGCCGACCGGCAAAGTGTCGCTGGACAAGAACCGCAACGCGGTCGCCGACATCTTCCTGACCGAAGTGACCGAGGGTTCGGACGGCAATCTTTTGAACAAGCTGGTCAAGGTCGTGCCGCAGGTCAACCAGACGCTCGGCATTCCCGAAGACGAGTTCATGAAGCTCGGCGCGGTCAACCGCGACAATCCGAGCTGCCCGTAACAGAACCTGCCGAGAGTACCGTCAGTGACCGAAAACCTGGCCGCGAACCGTCTGCAGAGCTCCGGCGCCTATGCGCTGGAGCTCGATGGCGTGGCGCGGCATTTCGGGGCGCTGGTGGCGCTTTCGGGCATCGACATGAGGATCGCGGCCGGCGAGCGGCGCGCGGTCCTCGGTTCCAACGGCGCCGGCAAGACCACCTTGTTCAACGCCGTGACCGGCGATTTCCTGCCGACCGCCGGCCGCATCCGCTTCTTCGGCGAGGACATCACCGACCTGCCGCCGCATGAGCGCATCCGGCGCGGCCTGCGCCGCACCTATCAGATCTCGCAACTGTTCAAGGGCCTGTCGGTCCTCGATTCGATCTTTCTCGCCTGCCGCGGCGTCTCGCGCCGGCGCTTTTCGCTGCTGAGGCCCGCCGCCGCCGACGTCAATATGGTGCAGGCGCGATCGATCCTCGAGGCGGTCCATCTCGACGCGCATCGCGACGCCCTGGTGGCGACGCTCAGCCACGGCCAGCAGCGCCAGCTGGAGATAGCGCTGGCGCTCGCCGGCGCGCCGCGCTTCATCCTGTTCGACGAGCCGGCGGCGGGTCTTTCGCCGACCGAGCGACGCGACCTCGTCGCCATCCTCAACGCGCTGCCGAAGCATATCGGATTCATCATCATCGAGCACGATCTCGATGTCGCGCTGCGCGTGGCGGACTATGTCTCGATGATGCACAATGGCCGCCTGTTCAAGGAAGGCACGCCGCAGGAAATCGAGGCCGATCCGGAGGTCCAGCAGATCTATCTCGGAGGCAAGCATGGCTGAGCGCCCCGCCGGCAAAAGCGCCAGGGCGGTGCTGAAGATAGAAGACCTGCAGGTCTTCTATGGCGAGAGCCATGCGCTGCAGGGAATTTCGCTGACGCTGGAGAGCGGCGTGCTTTCCGTGGTCGGCCGCAACGGCATGGGCAAGTCGACGCTGTGCAACACCATCGTCGGACTGAAGCGCGCGCGCTCCGGCTCGATCCGCTTCGACGGGCGCGAGATCACCGCGCTCGAACCGCACGAGATCCATCGCCTCGGCATCGGCTACGTGCCGCAAGGACGCCGCGTCTGGCCGAGCCTGACGGTCGACGAGCATCTGCGCCTTGCCGCCGGCAACCGGCGCGACGCGAGCTGGACGGTCGAGCGCGTCTACCAGACCTTTCCGCGCCTGGCGGAGCGTCGCGGCAATGGCGGTTCGCAATTGTCGGGAGGCGAGCAGCAGATGCTCGCCATCTCGCGCGCGCTGCTCAGCGACCCGAAACTCCTGGTGATGGACGAGCCGACCGAAGGCCTGGCGCCGATCATCGTCGACCAGGTCGAAAGGATGCTGGTCGACCTTGCCGCCGACGGCGAGATGGCGGTGCTCGTCATCGAGCAGAATATCGGCGTGGCGACCGCCGTCTCCAGCCAGGTCGCGATCATGGTCAATGGCCGCATCAACCGGCTGATGGAGGCGGCCGCGCTTGCTGCCGACCGCGACCTGCAGCAGCGGCTGCTCGGCGTCGGGCGCCACGCCGAGGAAGCGCCCGTCACGCCGACGGAAGCGGCGCAGGCAAAGGAGCAGCTGGCGGCCGTCTATCGCGTCGACCGCTCGGCAGGCGGATCGGTCGATCCGACGGCGCGCGACGACGTCTACCGCCCCGTCACCGAATTGCCCAACCGCTGGAACGTGCCGGTCACCGAGCTGCGGCAGGCGGCGGTCTCGAAGAACCTGCCGCAGGAGGATCCGAAGAAGGTCTTCGCCATACCCTTCGCCGAACGTATCGGCAGAACGGTGCTGGTCGCCGGCACCTTCGACACCAAAGGCAAGGAATTGCGCTTCATCGCCGACCGGCTGAAATCGCTCGGCGTCCCGGTCCGCACCGTCGACCTGTCGACATCGGGGAAACCGGCGAGCGCGGACGTGCCGGCCATGCAGGTGGCTGGCATGCATATCCGCGGATCCTCGGCCGTCTTCACCAATGATCGCGGCGGTTCGGTCAGCGCCATGGCGGAGGCTTTCGCGCGCTGGATCGAGCGCGAGCCGCGCATCGGCGGCATCGTCTCGGCGGGCGGCTCCGGCGGCACGACGCTGGCGACGGCCGGCATGCGGGTTCTGCCCGTCGGCATCCCCAAGCTGATGGTGTCGACGGTGGCCGCCGGCGACGTCGCCAAATATGTCGGCGGCGCCGACATCATGATGTTCCATTCGGTCGCCGATGTTCAGGGGCTGAACTCGATCACCGAGCAGGTGCTCTCCAACGCGGCTCACGCGATGGCCGGCATGGTGGCGCAACTGCCCAATGCCGAGACTTGGGAGGCCAGGCGCAAGCTGGCGCGCCCTGCCGTCGGCATCACCATGTTCGGCGTCACCACGCCGGCGGTGCAGGCGGTGACGAAGCGGCTCGAAGCCGATTATGACTGCCTTGTCTTCCACGCCACCGGCATCGGCGGAAGCGCGATGGAAAATCTCGGCGATTCCCGGCTGCTTTCGGCCTTCCTCGATCTGACCACGACCGAGGTGGCCGATATGATCGTCGGCGGCGTGTTCGCGGCGACCGAGGACCGTTTCGGCGCGGCGATCCGCACCAGACTGCCTTATGTCGGCTCGGCCGGCGCGCTGGACATGGTCAATTTCGGGCCGCGCGAGACCGTGCCGGAGAAGTTCCGCGGCCGCAAATTCGTCATCCACAATCCGAACGTCACGCTGATGCGTACGACCCGCGACGAGAACCGCGCCTTCGGCGAATGGATCGGCGCGCGGCTCAACGCCATGGACGGACCGGTGCGCTTCCTGCTGCCCGAGGGCGGCGTGTCCATGCTCGACGCGCCCGGCCAGCCGTTTCACGACCCGGAGGCCGACAATGCGCTGTTCGAAGCGATCGACCGGACCGTTCGCCGGACGCCGCAGCGCCATGTCGAGCGGGTGCGCGCCAACATCAACGACACGCCTTTCATCGATGCGGTGATCAGCGCTTTTCACGCGATCACCCCGAAGCTGCAGAGGCGGGCATGACCTGGACCTCGCCTGACGGCGGGCGAAACTTTGAGATTGGTGCCGGCCGCCTCGCGCTGACCGGATTGTGCAGGGGAGGATAGATGATGGACGCGCAGACCTTTGGCGCTTTCCTGTTGTGGCTGATCGTTGCCGCGGTCGTGGTGGTGATCGCCGTCTATGTCTTGCGGTGGCTCTATCGCCGCTCGACAAAGGAGACGGCGTTCGTGCGCACCGGCTTCATGGGCGAGAAGGTGGTGGTCAATGGCGGCGCTTTCGTCATTCCGGTGCTGCACGAGATCACCCCGGTCAATATGGGGGTGCTGCGCATCGAGGTGCGGCGCGAGGACGCGCTGGCGCTGATCACCAGGAACCGCATGCGCGTCGACCTGATCGCCGAGTTCTTCGTGCGCGTCGGAGCGAGCCGCGAACTCGTCGCCGCCGCCGCGCAGACGCTCGGCCGCCGCACGCTGCAGCCGGACAGCCTGCGCGAATTGCTGGAGGGCAAGTTCGCCGGCGCCATGCGCACCGTCGCCGCCCAGATGACGCTGGAAGAGATGCATGAGCTGCGCGGCGACTATGCCGCCAAGGTGCGCAGGCTGGCCGAGGAGTCGCTTGCCGCCAACGGGCTCGAGCTGGAGAGCGTCGCCATCGTCGATCTCGACCAGACAAGCCTCGAATATTTCGATCCGTCGAACGCCTTCGATGCCGAAGGCCTGACGCAGCTGACGGAATCGATCGAGACCCGGCGCCGCATGCGCAACGAGATCGAGCAGCGCACCCTGGTCGACATCCGCAACCAGAACCTCGACACCCAGCGCAAGGTGCTGGAGATCGAGCGCGACACCGAATACGCCCGCCTCGAACAGGAGCGCGAAGTGGAGATCCGGCGCGCCGCGCAGCGCTCCGAGCTCGCCAGGGAACGGGCGGTGCGTGACCAGGAGGCCGAACAGGCGCAGCTTTCGGCACGTGAAGCCGTCGAGAAATCGCGCCTCGCCCAGGAGCGCAGCATCACCGAGGAGCGCATCCGCAGCGAGGAGGATACGCAGCGTCGCGAGATTGCGCGCCGCCGCGCCCTCGACGAGGCCGAAATGAAGATGCGCGAACTGACCGAGCGCGAGCAAATCGCGCTCGAACTGTCGCTGGAGAAGGCGCGCATCGAGCGCGAGGGCGCGCAGAGCGGGCTTGAGATCGAACGCAAGAAATCGCTCGAGATCGCCGAGCTCGAACGCCAGATCGCGCTCGCGGAAAAGGCGCTGGAAGTCACCAGGGCCGAGGCGGAGAAGCGCCGCGCCGAGATCGTCGAGAGCCAGGCGACCGAAACCGCGCGGATCGAGCAGGAGCGCGCCGTCGACGATGTGCGGATCGCCAGGGAGCGCCATCTCGAAGCCCTGCAGATCGCCAAGCGGCAGGCCTTCGAGGAAGCTGAGATCGCGGCCGGCGAAGAGGTCGAGCGGGCACGCATCACCACCGAGCGCGGCATCGAGGAGGCGCGCCTGATCAAGGAGCGCGACCTGCGCCAGCTCGGCGTCGACCGCGACCAGAAGATCGAGATCGCCGAAATCCAGAAGGCCATCGACGTCGCCAAGAAGACGCAGGAGCGCTCCTCCGCGATCGCCGCTTCTGAAGCCGTCCGCGCCAAGGCCATCCAGGCCGAGGAACAGGCGCTGACCGCCCGCGAGCGCGAGATCGCCGAACGCCGCAAGCTGACCGACCTGATCGCGGCGCAACGCGAGGCGGAGCGCGAGACGCTACGCGTCACCGCCGCCGCCGAGGCGGAGATGAAGGCCGCGAAGAGCCTGGCCGAGGCACAGAAGATCGCGGCCGTTGCCGCCGCTGAATCGGAGAAGATCCACGCCCTTGCCGCGGCCCAGCGCTACGAGGTCGACGCGGCCGGCCACCGACAGCTCAACGAAGCGGAGAACCTGCTTTCCAGCGAGGCCCGCGCCGGCCGACTTCGCGGCAAGCTGCTCGAGCACATGGAAGGCATCATCCGCGAGAGCGTCAAGCCGATGGAGAAGATCGACGGCATCAAGATCCTGCATGTCGACGGCATCAATGGTGGCGCGGGCGGCAACCGCAACGTCACCGACGAAGTGATCGACTCCGCGCTGCGTTACCGCGTGCAGGCGCCGATGATCGACAATCTGATGAAGGAGATCGGCATCGAAGGCGGATCGCTCGGACGCATGACCGACGTGCTGCGCGACGCCAAGGACATTTCGAGCCTGACCCGGGACAAGAAGGGCAAGGGCAAGGCCGCCAAGGATGATGATGACGACCGCGATCACTGAGATGACGGCGGTGTTTCCTGGCGCTTCGTGGGGCCGTGCGAGGCGAGGCCATGCCTCGCCGGTTCGCGGTCATGGCCAGGTGGTTCCCCCACTCCGTCGCTGCTTCGCAGCGCCACCTCTCCCCCCTCCGGAGGGAGAGGAAAGGAGCCAGCTGGAATCGCCTCGCGCCCTTCCTCTCCCCCGTCGATCGGGGGAGAGGTGTCGAGCGAAGCTCGACGGAGTGGGGGTCGATCTGGCGCGACGTCAGACAATGCTTGCGCGGACTGCTATCCCCACAGCCGGCTCGCAAGCATGACCAAGGTCTATGTCTCCTCGGTCATCCCGGCCCCCGCCGCGGACGTCTGGAAGGTCGTGCGCGACTTCAATGGCCTGCCGGGCTGGGCGCCTTTCGTCGCCGAAAGCCGCATCGAGCAGAACGCGCATGCGGACCGGATCGGCTGCATCCGCAGTTTCACGCTCAGGGACGGCGGACGGATCCGCGAAAAGCTGCTGGCGCTGTCGGACTACGATCTCTCCTGCAGCTACGTGATCCTGGAGAGTCCGATGCAGGTGGAGAACTACGTCGCCACTCTGTCGCTGACGCCGATTACCGACGGCAATTTGACCTTGGCCGAATGGCAGGCCGAGTTCGATTGCGCTCCCGAGCGTGAGGCGGCGCTGACGCGCCAGATCGGCAGCGGCGTGTTCCAGGCCGCGCTGACGGCGCTGAAGCAGCGCTTCGGGCGCTGACCGCCGCGAATGGTCGAGGTCCGCCAGAGCACGATCATCGATGCCCCGATCGAGGAGGTCTGGGCGATCCTGCGCGATTTCAACGGCCACGACCGCTGGCACCCGGC
This sequence comes from Mesorhizobium sp. GbtcB19, assembly GCF_019091085.1. GTDB lineage: Bacteria > Pseudomonadota > Alphaproteobacteria > Rhizobiales > Rhizobiaceae > Mesorhizobium. The sequence continues at coordinate 116,436 of NZ_JAGXJY010000016.1, forward strand.
CATCGCGTCGAGCGAGATCGATGGCGGCGAGCCGGCCGATGCGGTCGGCGCGGTGCGCCATTTCCGGCTGGCCGATGGCGGCGAGCTGCGCGAGCAGCTTCTGGCGTTGTCCGACAAGGACCACCGGCTGAGCTATTGCCTGCTCGAGGCGCCGCTGCCGCTGATGGGCTATATCGCCTCGATCAGGCTGAAGCCGGTGACCGACGGCGACGCCACCTTCTGGGAATGGCGCTCGGAATTCCATCCGCCGGCGCATCGCCGCGACGAGCTGGTCAAGCTGGTCAGCGAAGGCATCTATCAGGCCGGTTTTGCCGCGATCCGCAATCTGCTCAGGCGCCGCGATGTCCTCACACCCGCCGAGGCGCGGCCGGTGCCTGCAATCGCGCCATCGAAGTCGTCAGCCGTTGCGCCACGCCCCTCCCCTGCACCTTCCTCGGAGAGCGGGGAACCAACGCGCGCGATCCTGGTCGAGCGCTATGGCGGTCCGGAAGTGCTGCAGCTGCAGGAAATCGCGTTGCCGCCGCCGGCGCCAGACCAGGTGCGGATCCGCCATACGGTGATCGGCGTCAACTTCATCGACGTCTACTGCCGCACGGGCTTCTTCGATCTGCTGCAGCCGCCGGGCGTGCCGGGCATGGAGGCCGCGGGCGTCATCGAGGCAATCGGCCCGGCGGTGTCCGGCCTGTCGGTCGGAGACCGTGTCGCCTATGCCTGCCCGCCGGTCGGCGCCTATGCGGAGCGCCGCAACATGGCGCCCGACCTGCTGGTGCGGCTGTCGGACGACATATCGGACGAGATCGCCGCGGCGAGCCTGCTCAAGGGCGTGGCGGCCAGTTTTCTGCTGCATGACGTCCATGCCGTCAGGCCGGGTGAAGTCGTGCTCGTCCACGCCGCCGCCGGCGGCATCGGCCAGTTGCTGGTGCAATGGGCCCGCCATCTCGGCGCGACCGTGATCGCAACGGTGTCGAGCAACGACAAGGCACGGATCGTCGAAAACCTCGGCGCGCATCACGTCATCGTCTATTCGCGCGAGGATTTCGCGGAGGCGGTCATGCGGCTCACAAACGGCGCCGGCGCGGATGTCGTCTATGATGCCGTCGGCGCCGACACGTTCGGCGGCTCGCTCGCCGCGCTCGCCAGGCGCGGCCATCTCGTCAGCTTCGGCCAGGCATCGGGACCGATCGGCAACTGGGACGTCGGCCGTTTCGCCTCCAAGTCGATCACCGTTTCGCGCCCCAATTACGGACACTACACCGACACGCCGGAGAAGCTCGCGCCGCATGTCGGCCGTTTCTTCACGGCCTTTCGCGAGCGCGCCGTCAGGATCGCAGCGCCGGTGCCGTATGAGCTGGCCAAAGCCGCGGACGCCCACCGGGATCTGGAAGCCCGCAAGACAAGCGGTGCGCTCGTTCTGCTGCCGTAGCCACGGATCGCCAGCCGTCAGGCGCTCTTTTCCAGGGTCAGGCGTCGCTCCACATCGCATCCGGCACCACAACTAGCTTGCCGACAAAATCCTTGGCCATGAAGTCGGTCTGGGCGCGGTGGAAGTCCGACAGTCTGTAGACGCCGCCGACCAGCGGCTTGATCTTCTTTTCCTCGATATAGCGGACGATGCGGCGGAAATCCGCGCGTGTGCCCTGGCTCGAGCCGTGCAGCTGCAACTGCTTCAGATACATGGTGCGCAGATCGAGCTGCACCACCGGGCCGGCGATGGCGCCCGCCGTAGTGTAACGACCCTCTGGCCGCAGGATGCGCAAGAGGTCGTTGAAGATGGCGCCGCCCACCAGATCGGCGACCACATCGATGGGCTCGCCGCCGGTCGCCTCGTTGACAGCGGTGAGCAGGTCGGGCACGCCGCGCGTGATCACCTTCTCGGCGCCGATGTCGAGCACGGCCCGTTCCTTGCCCTTGCCGACGACGGCATAGGGGATGGCGCCGCGCGCCCTTGCCAGTTGCACGATGCCGGAGCCGACGCCGCCGGATGCGCCGGTGACCAGCACCCGCTCGCCGGCCTTCAGCGCCGCGCGTTCCAGCATCTGCTCGCCGGTGAGATAGGCGCAGCAGAAGGTGGCGAGCTCGACGTCGCTGAGCTCGGTGTCGACGACATGCGCGTTCTCGGCCGGCAGCGCCTGGTACTCGGCATAGCCGCCATCGCGGCCGTGGCCCATATAGTCGATGTCGGCCAGCGAATCGTCGTCGCGGTTGTAGATGGAGAAGTCGACCATCACGCGTTCGCCAACGCGGCTGGCAGGCACACCGTCACCGACGGCGACGATGGTGCCCACCGTGTCGGTGCCCTGGATGCGCGGGAAGGTCAGCGTGTTGCCCTGCCGCCGCCAGGTCGACACGGCCGCCGCGTCCTCCTCCGTGCCATAGGCGCCCTGCCGCACCCAGACATCGGTGTTGTTCATGCCGCAGGCGCTCACCTTGACCAGCACTTCGCCGGCTGCCGGCGCTGGCACTTTCACATCGGTGCGGTAGACGAGTTTTTCCGGGCCGCCATGGCCGGTGAGCTGCACGGCGGCCATGGTGGCCGGAACGGTTCTGGTCATGGCATTCATGTCGCTTCTGTCACTTGTTTCCACGCAATTCCGGACGGAAAACCGTTCAACACCTTTCCTGGAATTGCTTCAGAGGCTGGCAAAGACGCCGTTGACCGCGTCGGCGGTTTTGCCGACGATGATGTCGGCCTCCTCGCACGTCAGGCAGAGCGGCGGTGCGAAGCCGAGGATATCGCCCTGTGGCATGGCGCGGCCGATGACGCCGCTGGCGGCAAGCGCCGTGGCGATCTGCGGCCCGACTTTCAGCGCCGGATCGAAGAAGACGCGGTCGTCGCGATCCTTGACGAACTCGACCGCCGCCAGCATGCCATCGCCACGCACTTCGCCAACGTGCTTGTGACTACCGACGGCCTTGGCGAGCTCGGCACGGAAATAGGCGCCGGTCTCGCCAGCGTTCTTGACCAGGTCCATCTCGTCGATCAGCTCGAGATTGGCGACGCCGGCGGCAACGCAGATCGGATGCGCCGAATAGGTCCAGCCATGGCCGAGCGAACCGAGCTTGTCGGAGCCCTTGACCAGCACCTGCCAGACCTTGTCGGCAACGATGGCACCGGAGAGCGGCGCATAGGCCGAGGTCAGGCCCTTGGCGATGGTGATCAGGTCCGGCTTGATGCCGTAGTGGTCGGAGCCGAACATGGTGCCGAGACGGCCGAAGCCTGTCACCACCTCGTCGGCGACGAGCAGCACGTCATATTTGTTCAGCACAGCCTGGATTTTTTCCCAATAGCCGGCCGGCGGCGGCACGATGCCGCCGGTGCCGAGGATCGGTTCGCCGATGAAGGCCGCCATTGTATCCGGGCCTTCGGCCAGGATCATCTCCTCGAGCTTGTCGGCGCAATGCTGCGAGAACTGCTCCTCGCTCATCGAGCGGTCGGCGCGGCGGAAATAATAGGGCGCCTCGGTGTGCAGGATCGGCGCGCGCGGCAGGTCGAAGGCGTTGTGGAAGAGCTCGAGCCCGGTCAGCGACCCGGTCATGACGCCCGAGCCGTGATAGCCGCGCCAGCGCGAGATGATCTTCTTCTTTTCGGGGCGGCCGAGAACGTTGTTGTAGTACCAGATCAGCTTGATGTTGGTTTCGTTGGCGTCGGAGCCGGAGAGGCCGAAATAGACTCGGCTCATGCCTTTCGGCGCGCGGTCGATGATCATCTTGGCAAGCGTGATCGAGGCCTCGGTGCCGTGCCCGACATAGGCATGGTAATAGGCGAGGTTCTTTGCCTGTTCGGCGATGGCATCGGCGATCTTCTGGCGGCCATAGCCGACATTGACGCAATAGAGGCCGGCAAAGGCATCGATGCTCTTCTTGCCGGTGTTGTCCCAGACGGTGACGCCTTCGCCGCCGGCCATGATGCGCGCCGGCGACTCGCCCCGTGCATGCGTGCCCATATGCGTCGAGGGATGGAAGAAGTGGTCGCGGTCCCAGGCGAAGAGTTCGTTGGACTGTTCGAGCATTTTTTGACTCCTGACGAAAAAGAGGCCTGCGCAGCTTAGGCTACATCGAGGCAGAGGTATTTGAGATCCGTAAAAGCTTCGAGGCCGTGGCGTGAGCCCTCGCGGCCGATGCCGGACTGCTTGATGCCGCCGAAGGGGATCGGCGCGCCGGTGATCTTGACCCGATTGATCGCGACCATGCCGTACTCCAGGGCGCGGCCCATGCGCGCCTGCCGGGCGCCGTTCTCGGTGACGACATAGGCGACGAGGCCATATTCGGTGGCATTGGCGCGGGCGACGACTTCCGCCTCGTCGTCGAAGGGCGTCACGGCGGCGACCGGGCCGAACGTCTCTTCGCGCATGATCAGCGCGTCGTCCGGCACATCGACGAGCAGCGTCGGCTGGTAGAACAGCGGTCCGGCCGCGTGGCGCTTGCCGCCGGTCAGGCAGCGCGCGCCGTGCTCAAGCGCATCGGCGACCTGCTCCTCGACCTTCTTGACCGCGCGCTCATGCATCAGCGGCCCGAGATCGGCGTCCGCGGATAGCCCGTTGCCGATGAGGAGCTGCTCGACGCGGCGCGCGAAAGCGGCGCAGAAGCGGTCGTAGACCGGACGCTGCACATAGATGCGGTTTGCGGCGAGGCAATCCTGGCCGGAGGTCGCGAACTTGGCATCGAGCGCGATCGTCACTGCTTTGTCGATGTCGGCATCGTCGAAGACGATCAGCGGCGCATGGCCGCCGAGCTCCATCACCAGCCGCTTCATCGTCGCAGCACTCTGCGCGGCGATCAGCCGGCCGACTTCGGTCGAGCCGGTGAAGCTCATGGCGCGGACCCGTGCGTCGGCGCACATCGCGCCAACGATGGTGCGCGCATCGCCGGTGACAATGTTGAAGACGCCCGCCGGAAGCCCGGCGCGCTCGCCGAGTTCGGCCAGCGCCAAAGCCGAGAGCGGCGTTTCGGAGGACGGATGCGCCACCACCGTGCAGCCGGCGGCAAGGGCGGCTGCGGCCTTGCGGGTGAGCATGGCCGACGGAAAATTCCAGGGCGTGACGACGCCGACCACGCCGAGCGGCTCGCGGCGCACCGACATCTCGGCATTCGGCAGATGGCTGGTGACGCTTTCGGCGTTGAGGCGCTTCGCTTCCTCGGCATACCACTCGACGAAGGAAGCGGCGTAGTCGATCTCGCCCAGCGATTCCTTCAGCGGCTTGCCCTGTTCAAGCGTCATCAGCAGCGCCAAGTCGTCCTTGGCGGCGATGATCAGATCGAACCATTTTCGCAGGATTTTGGAGCGCTCCTGCGGCAGCGCCGAACGCCAGGCAGGAAGCGCGCGGGATGCAGCGTTGATTGCCTTCGTCGTCTGCACCGCGTCGAGCGCGGCCACGAAGGCCACGGTGGCTCCGGTCGCCGGATCGGTGACCTCGAAACTTGCCGCCGCATCGCTCGCCGTCCACTGGCCGTCGACATAGGCGAGCGCGCGCAACAGCCGGCGATCGGCGAGCCGGTCGAGCGCTTCATGGTGGTTGGTGCGGGCAAAATGCGCGGACATCGATCAGGTCTCCCGGTGCCGTGGCGATCTGGAGAGACTAGCCGCGCGGTCGAGACAGAGAGGCTGTTTCGGCGGTCCGATGTAGAGAGATTGTCTCTATTTGTCGGGAGAGCAGGTCGATCTCTCTAGCTTGCCGGCGGGCAGGTGCCACCAAACGGTGAAAATTGGCCGAGCCCCCTCAGCCTCGTCATCCCTGGGCGAAGCAGGAGCGCAGCTCCGTCGCGGAGACCCAAGGATCCATGCCGTTACCTTGACCGAAGGGCGCAGCGGCGCAGAATTTTGCACCGTTGCAACACCTTGGCGTCACGGCATGGATCCTCGGGTCTTCGCCGCGTCGCTTCGCTCCTTGCTCCGCCCGTGGATGACGACGGCTTTCATTGTTCCGGCAGCAGGTCGGCGACCGGCAGCACGGTCTCGTCCTTGACCGTTTTGGTGACGATGTAGGTGAAGTAGCGGTCGATGCCGATCTCGCGTTCGAGCAGGCTGTCGACCAGCCGCTGATAGGCATCGATGTCGCGCGCCATCACCTTCAGCACATAGTCGACCCCGCCGCCCACCGACCAGCAGGCGACGATCTCGGGAACGTCGCGCACGACGCGCTCGAAGCGGTCGAAGTCGGCCTGGCGATGGTTGGCCAGGGTCACCTCCATCAGCACGGTCGCCACCGGCGCGATGCCCCGCATGGCGATCGCGGCGTGATAGCCGGACACGATGCCGGCCTTCTCCAGTTTGCGCAGCCGCATCCAGCATGGCGTCGGCGACAGGCCGACCTTCTCGGCCAGCGCCAGCTTGGTGATGCGCCCGTCGCGCTGGATGGCGTCGAGAATCCTGAGGTCGATTTGGTCGAGTTTTAGTGCCGCCATGCGGGGCTCCGCCTTTCGTTCCGGACACCATGAAGGTGCATTATTTCGATTGTCAATTGCACTGATTTCGATCTCTAATAAGTCATGACATTATGGCAGCCAGATCCTGCTCTCATCCGCCGTCCGGCCTATCTTTCGCTGGCCGACCAGTTCGCCCGCGCCATCCATGACGGACGGCTTGCCAATGGCGAGCAACTGCCGACGCATCGCCGGCTGGCCGACGACCTGAAATTGTCGGTTCAGACCGTCAGCCGAGCCTATGAGGAACTGATCCGCCGCGGCCTGATTTCCGGCGAGGTCGGCCGCGGCAGCTTCGTGCAGACGCAGCGTCGCGAGCCGGAGCCGCCCTACATTCCGGAGCGGCTTGGCGAGGTCATCGATCTCTCCATCCTGAAGCCGGTCTGCGAGCCGATGCATCTGGAGAAGCTGAAGCAGGCGCTGGGCTGGCTGGCCGAAAACCTGCCGTCGAGCTCGGCGCTGTCGTTCCGACCGAACATGGTATTCCCGCGCCACCGCGCGGTCGCGGTCGAGTGGCTGAAGCTTTGCGGATTGGAGGCATCGGCGCAGAACATCAGCCTGACCAATGGCGCCACCGCCGGCATGACGGTGGCGCTGATGAGCGTGGCGCCGCCTGGCTCGACCGTCGCCACCGAGGCGATCGGCCACCACACGCTGGTGCCGCTTGCCCGCTACCTCGGCTTCAACCTCGAAGGCCTGCCGATCGACGGCAACGGGCTGATCCCCGAGGCGCTCGACGAGGCCTGCCGCCTGTCGGACATCCGCGCCGTCTTCGTCCAGCCGTCGGTGATCAACCCGACGGCGACGTTGATGGACGCCAAGCGGCGCGAGCAGATCGCCGCGGTCGCCCGCAAGCACGACATCGCCATCATCGAGAATGACGTGCTCGGCCCGCTGGTCGAAGGCCGGCCGCCGGCGGTCGCCGCCTTCGCGCCGGAGCGCACGCTCTACGTCACGTCCTTCACCAAGATCACCGTGCCGGGGCTGCGCATCGGCTACCTGGCCGTGCCGGACCGCTATGTCGCGGCCGTCGCCAATCGCCACCTCGTTTCGAACTGGATGGCGACGCCGATGGTGGCGGAGATCGCGACACGCTGGGTCACCGACGGCACCGCGATGGAACTGGTCAACTGGCAGCGCGCGGCGTTGAAGCGGCGCCAGGAGATCGCCGCCGAAATGCTGGCGGGTGTCGATTATCGCGTCCATCGCGACGGGCTGCATCTTTGGCTCGAACTGCCGGGCGACCGCTCGGAGGAGAGTTTTGTTTCGCAGGCGCGCCTGCGTGGCGTGGCGATCGCGCCAGGCACCTCGTTCAGGATCGCCGACACGCCCTGGCATCCGGCGGTACGCATCTCGCTCGGATCGACCACCGAGGGGGAACTGCGCGCCGGCTTGAGCGTTGTCGCCAAGCTACTGCTGGGCGATCCGGAGCATCTCCTGCTCGCCATTTGATGCACAGGCAGAGCGCAGATTGCCCTGAAATTGAGTCGAGTCGGAAATATTGTCATGATATTATTTTCCCAATTGACATGATTTGACGCGTTTCGCATCGTTAAGGGCATAGGCTTCTCCAGAACGGGGAAATGGATTGCCCGCGCCCATCATCAAGGTTGATGCGATTTCGAAGAGCTTCGGCGCCTTCAAGGTGCTGGATGGCCTGTCGATGCAGGTCATGCCCGGCGAGAAGCTGGCGCTGATCGGTCCGTCCGGCTCCGGCAAGACGACGATCCTGCGCATCCTGATGACGCTGGAGAAGATCGACGGCGGTCACATCCAGGTCGACGGCGAGCAGCTCTACCACATGGAGCGCAATGGTGAGTTGCTGCCGGCGAACGAGCGGCATCTGGCCAGGATGCGGCAGAAGATCGGCATGGTCTTCCAGCTCTTCAATCTGTTTCCGCACAAATGCGTCATGGACAATGTGACGCTCGCGCCGATGCTGACCAAGGGCACGCCACGCGCCGCCGCCGAGAAGCGGGCGATGGAACTGCTCGACATGGTGGGCCTCGCCGACAAGGCGAAGGCGATGCCGGCGCAGCTCTCGGGCGGCCAGAAGCAGCGCGTGGCGATCGCAAGGGCGCTGGCGCTGTCGCCCAAGATCATGCTGTTCGACGAGGTCACCTCGGCGCTCGACCCGGAGCTGGTCGAGGAAGTGCTCAACGTCATGCGCAAGCTCGCCGCCGAGACCGACATGACGATGCTTCTGGTCACCCACGAGATGGGCTTTGCCCACGACTTCGCCGACCGCGTGCTGTTCTTCGATCGCGGCAGGATCGTCGAGGAAGGCAAGCCCGATGAGATTTTCCGCCATCCCAAACAGGAACGAACGCAGAGCTTCCTGAAGAAGATCATCGCGGCCGGACATCGCGTCTGACCGCAATGCAAATGGGCGGCGTAAGCCGTCCCAAGGCGACGAGAGCCGTCGCAAAACCGAGCAAACCAAGAAGACAAACAAGGAGTTGGGAACAATGAAGAAACTTGGCATTCTGGCTGGCGTCGCCGGCCTTGCGATCACCACGATGCTGCTCGCTTCTGGCGCCCGTTCGGCGGACGACGCCAAGCTGGAGCAGCTCAAGCAGCAGGGCTTCGCCCGCGTGGCCATCGCCAACGAGCCGCCTTATACGGCGGTGGCCGCCGACGGCAAGGTCTCGGGTGCGGCGCCCGACGTGGCGCGCGAGATCTTCAAGCGCCTCGGCGTCAACGACATCGTCGCCTCGATCTCCGAATATGGCGCGATGATTCCCGGCCTGCAGGCTGGACGCTTCGACGTCGTCACCGCCGGCCTGTTCATGAAGCCGGAGCGCTGCGCGGCGGTCGTCTATTCCGAGCCGGTGCTGTGCGATGCCGAGGCTATGCTGGTGAAGAAGGGCAATCCGAAAGGCTTCAAGAGTTACGAGGATATCGCCAAGGACTCGTCCGCCACAGTCGGCGCACCGGGTGGCGGCACCGAGGAGAAGCTCGCACTGAACGCCGGCGTGCCGCGCGACCGCGTCATCGTCGTGCCGGATGGCCAGAGCGGCCTGAAGATGGTGCAAGACGGCCGTATCGACGCTTATTCGCTCCCCGTTCTGTCGATCAACGATCTGGTCAAGAAGGCCAACGACCCGAACCTCGAAGTCATCGCCCCGGTGGTCGGTGCTCCGGTCTACTGCGACGGCGCTGCCTTCAAGAAGGGCGACGAGGCGCTGCGCGACGCCTATGACGTCGAGCTCGCCAAGCTGAAGAAGTCCGGCGAGTTCGCCAAGATCATCGAGCCCTACGGCTTCTCCGCCAAGGCGGCGATGTCGACGACGCGCGACAAGCTCTGCGCGGCGAAGTGATCTTTCCTTCTCCCCGTTCACGGGGAGAAGGTGGCCCGAAGGGCCGGATGAGGGGCGGCGCCATGCCTTCGCAAGTTCGCGCTGCCCCTCATCTGCCTGCCGGCATCTTCTCCCCGTGAACGGGGAGAAGGCACCAAGAACGCAAACGTTGGAACCCCATGACCCAGTGGTCCGGCTATCTCGGCCTGATATTGCAGGGAGCGCTTGTCACCATCGAGCTGACGCTGATGGGGTCGGTGCTGGCGCTGATCATGGCCTTCCTGGCCGGCATGGGCCGCGTGTCCCGCTTCTTCATTTTCCGGGCGCTTGCTACGATCTACATCGAGTTCTTCCGCGGCACGTCGATCTTCGTGCAGCTGTTCTGGGCTTATTTCGTGCTGCCCTTCGCTGGCCTCTCGCTGACGCCGCTGCAGGCGGGCGTGCTGGCGCTCGGCCTCAATGTCGGCGCCTATGCGGCGGAAGTGGTTCGGGGCGCCATTCTGTCGGTAGGCCGCGAGCAATATGAGGCCTGCACGGCGCTCAATCTCGGGCGCTGGCAAGGCATGCGCCACGTCATCCTGCCGCAGGCACTGCTCGTCATGCTGCCGACCTTCGGCAACAACGCCATCGAGTTGCTCAAGGCGACATCGGTCGTGTCGCTGATCTCGCTTGCCGACCTGACCTTCCAGGCGCAGGTGGTGCGTTCGCAGACCGGCAGCACGCTGATGCCCTTCCTGTCCGTGCTGATCATCTATTTCGCGCTGGCGCTGATCATCTCCTGGGGCGTGCGCTCTCTGGAGCGCCGCATGGCGCGCGGACTTGATGGGGTGCGCGTCTGATGGATTGGGATTGGAACTTCGTTTGGGAGATCATGCCGACCCTGATCCAGGGCGTGAAGATCACCATTCTGGCGACCATTCTGGGCTCGATCCTAGCGGCGATCGTGGGGCTTGGGATAGCGCTGGCGCGACGCTCCGAGAACCGGCTCGTCTCGCGCAGCGTCGGCTGGTTCGCCGAGTTCATCCGCGGCACGCCGCTTCTGGTCCAGCTCTACTTCATCTTCTACGTGCTGCCCGATATCGGCATCCTGTTGCCGCCGCTGGTGGCGGGCGTCATCGGCCTTGGCCTGCACTACGGCACCTACACGGCCGAGGTCTACCGCGCCGGCATCGACAATGTGCCGCGCGGTCAGTGGGAGGCGGCCAAGGCCTGCAATCTCAGCGGCCATCACACCTGGACGCATATCATCCTGCCGCAGGCGATCCCGCCGATGATCCCGGCCTTGGCCAATTATTTCATCGCCATGTTCAAGGAGACGCCGTTGCTGTCGGCGATCACCGTGCTGGAGCTGATGAACCAGGCCAAGAGCGTCGCCAACACCTACTACCGCTATATCGAACCGATGACGCTGGTCGGCGCCTTCTTCCTCGTCATCAGCCTAGGCTCCGTCGTGCTGTTGCGCTGGCTGGAGCATCGCTACGGCAGGATCGAAAGATGAGAAGCATGAAGCCATTACCCGAGATCCGCCTCGAAACGGCGCGCCCCACGCTCGATGCGCGTCCGCTGCAAAAGCGCGTCGGCCTGATCGCCCTGGCTACCGACCACACCAGCGAGGTGGACTTCCGCCGCATGGTGGCGAGCGAGCGCATCGGCGTCTATGTCGCGCGCATCCCCTATGCCAACCCGACGACGCCGAAGAATTTGCGCAAGATGCAGCCGTCGCTTTCGGCGGGCGCAGCACTCATTTTGCCGGACGAGACACTCGATGCGATCTGCTATTCCTGCACGTCTGCTTCGGTGGTGATCGGCGATGCAGAGATCGAAGCCGCGATCCAGGCAGCCAAACCGGGTGTGCCCGTGGTCACGCCGCCAATGGCGGGCGTGCGCGGCCTGAACACGTTCGGCGTGAAGCGCATCAGCATTCTCACGCCCTACACCGTCGAGACCAGCCGGCCGATGGCCGCCTATTTTGCCGCGCACGGCTTCGACATCCAGAGTTTCTCCTGCCTCGGCTTCGAGGACGACCGCGAGATGGCGCGCATAACGCCGGCGTCTGTGGTCGAGTTGGCGCGCAAGGTCACGCATCCGCAGGCCGATGCGCTGTTCGTTTCGTGCACAGCGCTGCGCGCCGCGCTCGCGGTTCGCGGCATGGAGGAGGCGATCGGGCGCCCGGTCGTCACCAGCAACCAGGCCAGCGCCTGGAACTGCCTGCGGCTTTGCGGCGACGAGACGCCGCGACCGGAGTTCGGCCGCTTGTGGACCAAGCCGCTGGCCGCGTGATCGAAATGCTGGTTGCGCTTCAGCATATTCGCGCCGCGCGCGAACGCATTGCCGACAAGATCGAGCGGACACCCTGCGTGCTGTCGCAAAGCCTGTCGGAGCACGCGGGCCATCCCATTCACCTCAAGCTGGAGCACCACCAGACCACCGGCGCGTTCAAGCTGCGCGGCGCCTCCAACGCCATCGCCGCGTTGAGCCGAGAAGAGAAATCGCGTGGCGTCGTCGCCGCGTCGACCGGCAATCACGGCCGCGCGCTGGCGCATGCGGCGAAGCTCGAAGGCATCCGCGCGGTGATCTGCATGTCGAAGCTGGTGCCGGAAAACAAGCTCGATGCGATCCGTCGCCTCGGCGCGGATATCCGCATCGTCGGCAACAGCCAGGACGACGCCCAGCAGGAGGTCGACCGCTTGGTAGCCGAGGAAGGGCTGGTCATGCTGCCGCCCTTCGACCATCCCGATATCATCGCCGGGCAAGGAACGCTCGGACTGGAGCTCATGGAGCAGGTGCCGGATGCCGCGGCGGTGCTGGTGCCGCTCTCCGGCGGCGGGCTCGCGGCCGGTGTGGCGGCGGCAGTGAAAGGGGTGAGCCCAGACACGAAAGTCATCGGCATATCGATGGCGCGTGGTGCGGCAATGAAGGCCAGCCTTGACGCCGGCCGCCCGGTGCAGGTCGAGGAACTGCCGACATTGGCGGATTCGCTTGGCGGCGGCATCGGCCTCGACAACCAACTGACCTTCGCCATGTGCCGAGGCCTGCTCGACGACGTGATCCTGCTTGCCGAAGACGAGATCGCCGCCGGCATCCGCCATGCCTATGAACAGGAGCGCGAGATCGTCGAGGGCGCCGGCGCCGTCGGTATCGGTGCGCTGCTGGCAGGGAAGGTGAAGGCGAACGGTTCCACCGTCCTCATCCTGTCCGGTCGCAATATCGACATGAGCCTGCATCGCAGGATCGTTTGTGGTGAGATCCCCTCATTTGCGGAGCGCGCCGCATGAAAAGTCATCCACGTCGAGTTCCCGCCCACCTCCCTCTGTCCTGCCGGACATCTCCCCCGCAGGGGGGGAGATTGGCTGTATCGATGCCGCCGCTTTTTTTGCGGCGCTTGAGATTGGCGAAAGCAGAGGCGCGGGCTGATCTCCCCCCTTGCGGGGGAGATGGCCGGCAGGCCAGAGGGGGGTGTGCCGGGACGCCTTCCTTCGCAACTGACACCTTTGCGGAGAGCGCCGCATGAGCCGCATGACCATCCTCACCGAAGCCGATTTGCGCAAGATCGTGACGCTCGACCTGGACGCCGTCGCCTGCGTCGAGAACGCTTTTCGGGCTCTCGCCACGCTGCCGGTGGCGATGCCACCGATTCTGCGGCTCGACATTCACGAGCATCGCGGCGAGGTCGACGTGAAGTCGGCCTATGTGCCCGGCATAGACGGCTTCGCCGTCAAGATCAGCTCCGGCTTCTTCGACAATCCGAAGCTCGGCCTGCCCAGCGGCGGCGGCATGATGGTGCTGCTTTCGGCCAAGACCGGCGTGGTCGAGGCGCTGCTGCTCGACAATGGCTATCTGACCGATATCCGTACTGCCGCCGCCGGCGCGGTCGCGGCCAGGCATTTGTCGCGCGAGGACTCCAAGATAGCGGCGATCTTCGGCGCCGGTTTGCAGGCCGGCCTGCAATTGGAAGCGTTGCGGCTCGTCCGGCCGATCGCGGAAGCGCGGATCTGGGCGCGCGACGTCGCCAAGGCCGAGGCAACCGCTGCCCGCCTGCGCGACAGGCTCGGCATCATGGTGCGCGCCGAACCGGATGCAGCGAATGCGGCGGCCGGCGCCGACATCATCGTCACCACGACGCCGTCGACCGAGCCGCTGATCAAGCCGGGCTTCATTTCCGCCGGGCAGCACATCACCGCGATGGGCTCGGATGCCGAGCACAAGAACGAGATCGCGCCGGCGATCCTGCGCATGGCCGATCTCTACGTCGCCGACAGCGCCAAGCAGACGCGGCGTCTCGGCGAACTCCATCACGCGCTCGATGCCGGCGTGATGGCGGCAGACGCGGAAGTCACCGAGCTTGGCCAGATCATCGCCGGGGAAAAGCACGGCCGGCGCTCGGCCAGCGACATCACCATCGCGGACCTCACAGGCACCGGCGTGCAGGACACTGCTATCGCCACTCTGGCCCGCGACCGTGCGCGCGCGGTCAATGCTGGGACCACCATTGAAAGCTGATGCTGGCCGCAAGGCCCAACAAACGAGGATCAACAAAATGCAGCCGAACCTGAAATTCTCGCGGAGCGAATTTGCCGATCGCCTCGCCAAGACGCGCAAAGCCATGGAGGCCAAGGGGCTTGATCTGCTGATCGTCAGCGATCCCTCCAACATGGCCTGGTTGACGGGTTACGACGGCTGGTCCTTCTATGTGCATCAGGCGGTGATCGTGCCGCCGTCGGGCGAGCCGGTCTGGTATGGCCGCGGCCAGGACGCCAACGGCGCCAAGCGCACCGCGTATCTCGCGCACGACAACATCATCGGCTACGCCGACCACTACGTGCAGTCGACCGAGCGGCACCCGATGGACTACCTCGCCAGCGTGCTTGCCGAGCGCGGCTGGGACAAGCTCAGCATCGGCGTCGAGATGGACAATTACTGGTTCTCGGCCGCAGCGTTCGCAGCACTTCAGAAGCACCTGCCCAACGCCCGCTTCGTCGACGCGACCGCGCTGGTGAACTGGCAGCGCGCGGTGAAGAGCGCGACCGAGATCGAATACATGCGGAATGCCGCCCGTATCGTCGAAGCGATGCACCGGCGCATCGTCGACCGAATAGAGGTCGGCATGCGCAAATGCGATCTGGTCGCCGAGATCTACGATGCCGGCACGCGCGGCGTCGACGGGATCGGCGGCGACTATCCGGCGATCGTACCGCTGCTGCCCTCGGGCGCGGATGCCTCGGCGCCGCATCTCACCTGGGACGACAAGCCGATGAAGGTGAACGAAGGCACGTTCTTCGAGATCGCCGGCTGCTACAACCGTTACCATTGCCCGCTGTCGCGCACCGTCTTCCTCGGCAAGCCGACGCAGGCCTTCCTCGACGCCGAGAAGGCGACACTGGAAGGCATGGAGGCGGGCCTCGCCGCCGCAAAACCCGGCAACACCTGCGAGGACATCGCCAACGCGTTCTTCGCGGTGCTGAAGAAGTACGGCATCGTCAAGGACAATCGCACCGGCTATCCGATCGGCATTTCCTATCCGCCGGACTGGGGCGAGCGCACCATGAGCCTGCGCCCCGGCGACCGCACCGAGCTTAAGCCCGGCATGACCTTCCACTTCATGACCGGACTGTGGCTGGAGACAATGGGGCTGGAGATCACCGAGTCGATCCTGATCACCGAGACCGGCGTCGAATGCCTGGCCAATGTGCCGCGCAAGCTCTTCGTGAAGGACTGAGGCCGATGTCCGCTTTGCGCCCGTCGCCGATCACGCCCACCGTCGACTTCGAGCGCGACGGCGTCCAGCACGGCTTCCTGCGTCTGCCGTACAGCCGCGACGATTCCGCCTGGGGGTCGGTGATGATCCCGGTCTGCGTGGTCCGCAACGGCAAGGGCTCGACGGCGCTGCTCACCGGCGGCAATCACGGCGACGAATATGAGGGGCCGCTGGCGCTCTATGAGCTCGCCCGCACGCTCGATCCGAAAAAAGTCTCCGGCACGGTCATCATCGTGCCGGCAATGAATTATCCGGCATTCCGGGCCGGCACGCGCACCTCGCCGATCGACAAGGGCAACATGAACCGCTCCTTCCCCGGCCGTCCCGACGGCACGGTGACGGAGAAAATCGCCGACTATTTCCAGCGCGAATTGCTGCCCCGCGCGGACATCGTCTTCGACTTCCACTCCGGCGGCAAGACGCTGGACTTCGTTCCCTTCTGCGCCGCGCACACGCTGCCGGATAAGGTGCAGGAGGCAAAGGCCTTCGCGGCGGTGGAGGCTTTCTCGGCGCCGTTCTCGATGCGCATGACCGAGATCGACGCGGTCGGCATGTATGACACGGCCGCCGAGGAGATCGGCAAGGTCTTCGTCACAACCGAGCTCGGCGGCGGCGGAACCTCGCGTGCGGAAACCGTTCGCATCGCCCGGCGCGGCATCCTCAACGTGCTTCGCCATGCCGGCATAGTCGATGGTGCGGTCGAGAAGAGCGGAACCCAGTGGCTGGACATGCCGTCGGGCGACTGCTTCGCCTTCGCCGAGGAGGACGGCATGATCGAAACCATGATCGATCTCGGCGAGCCAGTGAAGGAAGGCCAGGTTATCGCGCGCATCCATCCGGTCGGCCGTACCGGCCAGGCACCGCAGGAGATCAAGGCCAGGATGTCGGGCCTGCTCGCCGCGCGTCACTTCCCGGGTCTGGTCAGGGCGGGCGATTGCGTCTCGGTGCTGGGCGTAGCCGTCGGGTAGTTACTGCACCACACGCTTCTCGAGCTTGCGGGCGAGGGTGCGCCGGTGCAGGCCGAGCCGGCGCGCGGTCTCGGAGATGTTGAAACCGGTCTCGACCAGCGTTTCGTGGATGCGCTCCCATTCGAGGTTCTTGATCGAGGTGGGACGGCTGGTGAGCGGCACCGAGGTGTCGCCCTCGTCGCGGCCGAAGGCGGCTTCGATGTCGTCGGTGTTGGCGGGCTTGGCCAGATAATGGCAGGCGCCGAGCTTGATCGCCTCGACCGCTGTGGCGATGCTGGCAAAGCCCGTCAGCACGACGATGCGCATCGACGGATTGCGGGCGCTGAGCAGCTTGACGCATTCGAGCCCCGATCCCGCTCCGAGCTTGAGGTCGACGACGGCGTAGGCTGGAACGGCCGTTTCCAGCGCCGCCAGCAGCGCGTCGCGGTCTGGGCAGACCACGACGTCATAGTCGCGCTTTTCAAACGAGCGTTTGAGCGTGCGCGCGAACGTCGCGTCGTCCTCGACGACGAACAGGGATCGATCAGGCTTCACGGTCGCCTCCGTCGGTCAGTGCCGCCAGCGGCAGCGAAAGGGTTACGCTGGCGCCCTCGCCTGTGTTGCGCGCCGAAACGTCGCCGCCGAGCTTACGCACCACGTTGAACACCAGGAAGAGACCCAGGCCGCCGCCCGGACGCCCTTTGCTCGACATATAGGGCTGGCCGAGGCCGGCCAGAATATCCTTGTCGAAACCCGGTCCGCGATCCCTGACGGTGAACACCAGCTTCTCATCCTGCCGCTCGGCGGTGATGCCGACCCAATCGTGCGATGCTTCCTGGGCATTGTCGAGCACGTTGAAGATCACCTGCCGCAGCGCCGTGTCGGATACGATCGGCTCGTCCGGCTCGAAACTGTTGCCGTAGTCCAGTTTGACGGGCTGGCGGCTGACACACCACTCCTGGACGAGATCGTCAAGGAACTGGCGGATCGTGGTGCGGATCGTGCCCTCCCCCCGCGCCTGGCCGGAGGACATGAGGATGCCGGTCACGATGCTTTTGCAACGCTCGATCTGCGCCTGCATCTCGGCCACGTCCTCGGAAAGCTCGCGGTTGCGCTTGACGCCCTGCATTTGGCGCCAGTCGGACAGAATGACCGAGATGGTCGAGAGCGGCGTGCCGAGTTCATGCGCGGCACCTGAGGCCAGCAGGCCCATGCGCACGATGTGGTCTTCCTCGGCCGAACGCTGGCGCAGGTCTGCGAGATAGGCATCGCGTTCGCGCAGGTTGCGGTTGATGCGCGTCATGAAGATCACGATCAGGCCGGCCGCCAGCACGAAGCAGATGAACATGCCGCGCAGATGCAGCGCCAGAAGATCGCTGCCGCCATGGTGCGGGAGTGCGATCGGCTGGAAGACGAAGATGAGGAAGACGAAGCAGGCCGAAGCGGCCACCACCAGTATCCATGTCGACCATGGCGCCAGCAGCGCGGCTCCCAGCGTGATCTGCAGCAGGTAGAGCGACACGAACGGGTTCGAGGCGCCGCCGCTCAGGTAAAGCTGCGTGGTCAGCGCCGCCATGTCGAAGATCAGCGCGACGAAGAGCTGCGCGTTGCTAATGCGGCGATTGCCGCGCAGGGCGAGCAGGCTGAAGATGTTCAGCCCGACGAGGAACAGCACCACGCCGGCCATCTCGGTAAGCGGCAGCGGGATGGCGAACCAGTATTGCGTGACCAGGATGGTCAGCACCTGCCCCGCCACCGCCAGCCACCGCAGCTGGATGAGCAGGAGCAGGTTCTTCCTGTTCGTCACATCGGAATTCGAGGCGCCGCCGCCCTGGCCGGCAAGCGTTGCCGCCAGGAATGGCTTGTCGTGATGGGGCCAAGCGATGTTCATCGCACCGCATCCAAATTCCTGCGACCAGTGAAGATCTGTCTGGCAAGCGCCATCGCCAGCATCACCGCCAGGGCGAACCAGGTCAAAGCATAGACGAGATGGCTGTTGCGGAAATTGACCACGGTGAGCCCGCCGCGCGGCCAACTGTCCGCGCCGGACGCCCCGGCATCGATAAAATAGGGCGCGACATCCGTCAGGCCGCGCACCTTGGCGATGGCCGGGACGTCGCGCGAATACCAGCGGTTGGCCGCCGGATCGTTGCTGCGCAGGAAACCGCCGCCGGGCTCGCTGATGCGCAGCAGCCCGTCGACCACCGCAGGCGGGCTCGAGCCACCGTTCTCTTGCTGAAACTCCGCCTTGCGATCCTGCGGAACGAAGCCGCGATTGACGAGGACCGTGAACCCGCGGTCGCTGCGCATCGGCGTCAGCACCCAATAGCCGCCGCCAAGCTCGGTCACCGCCTGCACCAGCGTGTTGGCTCCAGCTTGAAATTGGCCTGCTAGCCTTACATGGCGGTACTCGGAGGAGGCAGCGCTAATATCGCCCCAATTCGCAGGACCAGGCGCATCTGCAACCGGTGCATGGATGCGCTGGTCGACGCGGGCGATCAGGTCGAGCTTCCAGACCCGCCTTTCCAGCTGCCAGATGCCGAGCCCGAGAAACACCAAGATGCCGAGAAGCCCTAGCAAGACGAGGAGCAGTCGCGACGCGGCGCCCCTTGACGGCGCGGCGCGAAGGCCAGCCCGGTCGGTCATGTGCTGTGCCCCGACGTCGGTCCTCCCCACGCCTGACACATGGTTCATGGCATCTGCCGCATCTCGTGGAGGCCGGGCATCATGTTGGCGTTGAGGTGATACATCACCCAGAGCGAGCCGCTGAGCACGATGACGACGAGGATCACCGTGAAGATGAGCGCCAGCATCGACCATCCACCCTCCGAGGCCGGCGTCATGTGCAGGAAGAAGACCATGTGGACGATGATCTGCACCGCCGCGAAAGCCATGACGATGACGGCCGTGGCCTGCTTGTTGTCGATAGCGCCGGTCATGACCATCCAGAACGGGATGGCAGTCAGGATCACCGACAGGAAGAAACCGATCAGGTAGCCCTTCAGCGAGCCGTGCGCGGCGCCGCCATGCGCGTGGTCGTGACCGGCATGATCATGAGCGCTCATCGCAACGTCCCCATCAGATAGACGAAGGTAAAGACGCCGATCCAGACGACGTCGAGGAAGTGCCAGAACATCGAGAGGCACATCAGCCGGCGGCGGTTGGCCTCGATGAGGCTGTGTCTCGCGACCTGCACCATCAGTGTCACCATCCAGACGATGCCGAAGGTGACGTGCAGGCCGTGCGTGCCGACCAGCGTGAAGAAGGACGACAGGAAGGCGCTGCGCTGCGGCGTCGCGCCTTCATGGATCATATGCGCGAATTCGTAGAGCTCGATCGACAGGAAGGCGAGGCCGAACAGCATGGTGACGCCAAGCCAGGCTTGCGTCGCGCCGACGCGGCCCTTGTCCATGGTCAGCATGGCAAAGCCGTAGGTGATCGAGGACAACAGCAGCATGGTGGTGTTGACCGCTACCAGGCCGAGATCGAACAGGTCCTTCGGCGCGGGACCCGCCGCGTAATTGCCGCCGAGCACGCCAAAGGCCGCGAACAGCATGGCGAAGATCAGGCAGTCGCTCATCAGATAGAGCCAGAAGCCGAGCATGGTGCTGCCGCCTTCGGCGTGCGCATGCTCCTCTTCGAGGTAGAAGACCGGTCCGGCGTCGGCCGTGGTTGCCGTCGATGCCATGCTCAAACCCTAAGCCTGGGCGGCGAGGAGCGTCGTCCTCGCCTCCTCCGTTTGCGCGACCTCGGCCGCCGGGATGTCGAAGTCGCGGTGATAGTTGAAGGTGTGGCCGATCGCCGTTGCGATCAGGCAGACGAAGCTCAGCGCCGCCAGCCACCACATGTACCAGATTAGCCCGAAGCCGAGGGCGACGCTGAACACCGCCAGGATGACCCCGGTACCGGTGTTCTTCGGCATGTGGATCGGCTTGAAGCCATTGAGCGGGCGACGGTAGCCGGCCTTCTTCATGTCCCACCAGGCGTCGTTGTCGCGGATGACCGGCGTGAAGGCGAAATTGTAGGCCGGCGGCGGCGAGGAGGTCGACCATTCGAGCGTGCGGCCATCCCACGGGTCGCCGGTGACGTCGACCAGTTCGGCGCGCTTGCGGATGGAGACGAATATCTGCACCAGGAAGGCGGCGATGCCGGCGGCGATCAGCACCGCGCCGAAGGCGGCGATGACGAACCATATCTGCAGCGAGGGATCGTCGAAGACGCGCATGCGGCGCGTCACGCCCATCAGGCCGAGGATGTAGAGCGGCATGAAGGCGAACCAGAAGCCGAGCACCCAGCACCAGAACGAGACCTTGCCCCAGAACGGATCGAGCCTGAAGCCGAAGGCCTTGGGCCACCAGTAGGCGATGCCGGCGAACAGGCCGAACAACACGCCGCCGATGATGACGTTGTGGAAATGCGCGATCAGGAACAGGCTGTTGTGCAGCACGAAGTCGGCCGGCGGCACGGCGAGCAGCACGCCGGTCATGCCGCCGACGACGAAGGTGAGCATGAAGGCCAGCGTCCACATCATCGGCAGTTCGAAGCGGATGCGGCCGCGATACATGGTGAACAGCCAGTTGAACATCTTCGCCCCGGTCGGGATCGAGATGATCATCGTAGTGATGCCGAAGAAGGAATTGACGCTGGCGCCGGAGCCCATGGTGAAGAAGTGGTGCAGCCAGACCAGATAGGACAGGATGGTGATGACCACCGTGGCGTAGACCATCGAGGTGTAGCCGAACAGGCGCTTGCCGGAGAAGGTCGAGGTGACCTCGGAGAAGACGCCGAACAGCGGCAGGATGAGGATGTAGACCTCCGGGTGACCCCATATCCAGATGAGGTTCACATACATCATCGGGTTGCCGCCGAAGTCGTTGGTGAAGAAGTTGGTGCCGACATAGCGGTCGAGCGCGAGCAGCGTCAGCACCGCCGTCAGCACCGGGAACGAGGCAACGATCAGCACGTTGGTGCAGAGCGAGGTCCAGGTGAAGACGGGCATGCGCATCATCGTCATGCCGGGGGCGCGCATCTTGATGATGGTGCAGATCAAGTTGATGCCGGATAGGGTCGTGCCGACGCCTGCGACCTGCAGCGCCCAGATATAGTAATCGACCCCAACGTCGGGACTGTAATTGATGCCCGAGAGCGGCGGATAGGCCAGCCAGCCGGTGCGGGCGAACTCGCCGACGAAGAGCGAGGCCATGACCAGGATCGCGCCGCCGACCGTCATCCAGAAGCTGAAATTGTTGAGGAAGGGGAAGGAGACGTCGCGCGCGCCGATCTGCAGCGGCACGACGAAGTTCATCAGCCCGGTGACGAAAGGCATCGCCACGAAGAAGATCATGATCACGCCATGGGCGGTGAATATCTGGTCGTAGTGATGGGCGTTGAGATAGCCTTCCGAACCGTTGAACGCGATCGCCTGCTGCAGGCGCATCATGATGGCGTCGGAGAAGCCGCGCAAAAGCATGACGAGCCCCAGCACCATGTACATGACGCCGATCTTCTTGTGGTCGACGCTGGTGAACCACTCGCGCCAGAGATAACCCCAGAGCTTGAAATAGGTGATGGCGACGAGAACCGCGAGGCCGCCGAGCGCCACCACGATGAAGGTGCCGACGACGATCGGCTCGTGCAGCGGCAGCGACTCCAGCGTGAGGCGGCCGAAGATGAATTTGGTCAGCGACTCGGGCATCCGCGATTCCTCACAATTCCAGGCGCAGCAGGCCGAGCGAAGGCGCCTCGGCGTCGGCGCGGCGGGTCCCCGCACCGGGCGCTAGCAGGCCGACGCCGCGCAGCGGCGACAGATCCCTGAGCGGCCAACCCTTGTCATCGTCAAGACGGGCCGCACGGGAAGCGGCGGCCGCCTCTTCTGCCGTACAGATGCTCGCGACATAGGACGGCGCGTCGCCGAACACCGCGCCGCGCCGGGCGAGCTTGTCATATTGCAGCGGCAAGGTGTTGCGCACGCCGGCGAGTCCGAGACCGCCCTTTGCGTCGATCGACATCATCTCGTTCATGCACATCTTGCCGCGTTCGACGCACAGATTGAGGATGGCGCCGTAGAGGTCGGGATCGACGGAGGCGTAACGGCGGACCGGCTCGTTCTCGCTCGGGCGTTCGAGCTCGAGATAGGTCT
This sequence comes from Mesorhizobium sp. GbtcB19, assembly GCF_019091085.1. Lineage (GTDB taxonomy): Bacteria > Pseudomonadota > Alphaproteobacteria > Rhizobiales > Rhizobiaceae > Mesorhizobium. Next base: position 138,996 of record NZ_JAGXJY010000016.1, read on the forward strand.
CGCGGCTGAGCGTGCCCTGCGCGCTCTTGGCCTGCGCCACCCAGTCGGCGAAGGCCTGGTCGGAGAGGCCGTGGAAGGCGAAGCGCATGCCGGAGAAGCCGGCGCCGCTGTAATTGGCCGAGAAGCCGGTATAGGTGCCCGGACGGTTGATGACGGCGTGCAGCTTCGTCTCCATGGCAGGCATGGCGTAGATCTGCCCGGCAAGGGCCGGAATGTAGAAGGAGTTCATCACCGTCGAGGAGGTGATACGGAAGTCGATCGGCTGGTTGACCGGCGCCGCCAACTCGTTGACGGAGGCGATGCCGTATTCCGGATAGATGAAGAGCCATTTCCAATCGAGGGCGACGACCTCCACTTTAAGTGGCTTGTGGTTCTGCGTGACCGGCTGTCCAGGCTCGATGCGGTCGATGCGCCGGTAGGGATCGAGCAGATGGGTGCCGAGCCAGGTCAGCGCGCCCAGGCAGATGATGACGAGCAGGGGTGCTGCCCAGATCACCAGCTCCAGCTTGGTCGAATGGTCCCAGTCGGGTGTATAGGTCGCCGTGGTGCTGGATTGCCGGTAGCGCCAGGCAAACAGCACGGTCAGCGCCATGACAGGCACGATGATGAGCAACATCAGCAGCGTCGAAACGACGAGCAGGTCGCGCTGCTGCGCCGCGACGTCGCCCGCGGGCGACAGCACGACAAGGTCGCAGCCGCTCAGCAGCGCGGCCAGGGGAAACAGAAGCAAGGCTCCGGATCGTTTCATCAACGCTGCCCTCGATGGCGTCGCAACAGGCTTTTGCAGGCTACAACGCGATATGGGCCAACGGCTACTGCCGCCGGCACGGCGACGACATTGGACAATTTGTCCAATGCCCAGTTACCATGGCTTTCGCGAAACTGTGCACGCATAATAGGATGACGACAACCGCATCCGGATGACGATGATCGCGTCATGATGACGACAAAGTCGCATCCGGATGACGACAACCGCATCCTGAACCCGAGCTCGGTGGCGACGGACAAGATGGCTGAAACTTCGACTGCCGAAACTGACAGCAGGCTGATCGGCTCGCATCACGGCCAGGTCAGCGCCGGCGATATCGCTGTCGGCGTGATCATCGGCAGGACGTCGGAATTCTTCGATTTCTTCGTCTATGCGATCGCTTCCGTCATCGTCTTCCCCAAGCTTGTCTTTCCAACGCATGATCCGCTGGCCGGCACGCTCTACTCCTTCGCCATCTTCGCGCTCGCCTTCATCGCGCGCCCGTTCGGCACCGTGCTGTTCATGGCGATCGACCGCGCCTATGGCCGCGGCGCCAAGCTGACCATCGCGCTGTTCCTGCTCGGCACGTCGACCGTCGCCATGGCATTCCTGCCCTCCTATGAGGACGTCGGCGCGGTCGCCGCCTGGTTGCTGTCGCTTACCCGCTTCCTGCAGGGCCTGGCGCTCGGCGGCACATGGGACGGGCTGCCCTCGCTGCTGGCGCTTAACGCACCGCAGAACCGGCGCGGCATCTATGCCATGATCCCGCAGCTCGGCGCGCCGATCGGGCTCATCGTGGCAAGCTCGCTGTTTGCCTTCTTCGTCGCCAATCTCTCGGCCGACGACTTTTTCAGCTGGGGCTGGCGCTATCCCTTCTTCGTCGCCTTCGCCATCAATGTCGTGGCGCTATTTGCCCGGCTGCGCATCGTGGTGACGCCCGAGTTCTCGAAACTCTACGAGAGCGGCGACCTGCAGCCGACGCGCATCAGGGACATGATTAGCACGGAAGGCCGCAATGTCGTCGTCGGCGCCTTCGCGCCGCTGGCGAGCTTCGCCCTGTTCCACATGGTAACGGTGTTTCCGCTCTCCTGGGTGTTCCTGTTCACTAATGAAGGGCCGGAGCGTTTCCTGGTCATCGAAGCGGTGAGCGCGCTGTTCGGCATCGCGGCGATCGTCGCGTCGGGTCCGCTGGCCGACCGCGTCGGACGCCGCGCCCTGCTCGGCGGCGGCGCCGTCGCCATCGCCGCGTTCAGCGGCTTTGCCCCTCAGCTTCTCAATGGCGGCACCGTCGGCGAGGCGCTGTTCATGGTGCTGGGCTTCATTCTGCTCGGGTTGAGCTTCGGGCAATCCTCGGGTGTCGTCGCATCGAGCTTCTCGCGCCAGCATCGCTATACCGGCTCGGCGGTGACGTCGGACCTTGCCTGGATGTTCGGCGCCGGCTTCGCGCCGCTTGCCGCGCTGCTGCTGGCCGGGAATTTCGGCCTCATCGCCGCCGGCGCCTATCTGCTGTCGGGCGCCGCCTGCACGCTGATCGCGCTGTGGATCGACCGGCAGGCCTCGACGGCCGGCCGCTAGCACATGTCGTGTCTGCAAACGTCCAATCAGACCTGGTAGAAATCCCGGTACCATTCGACGAAGCGCGGGATGCCGGTCTCGATCGGAATCCCGGGCTTGAAGCCGGTCACCTCTTCGAGCGAGGTGACATCGGCGTAGGTCGCCGGCACGTCGCCCGGCTGGATCGGCATCAGGTTGCGGATTGCCTTGCGCCCGAGCGCGTCCTCCAGCACGTCGATCAGCCGGCTCAGCTGCACGGGCGAACTGTCGCCGATATTGTGGATCCTGTAGGGCGCGCTGCTCGTCGCGGGATCAGGCGCGGCGCTCGTCCAATCGGGATTGGGTGTCGCGGAATGCCGCATGACGCGGACCACGCCTTCGACGATGTCGTCGATATAGGTGAAGTCCCGCTGCATGTTGCCATGGTTGAAAACATCGATCGGCTGGCCGGCGAGGATGGCCTTGGTGAAGATGAACAAGGCCATGTCGGGCCGTCCCCACGGACCATAGACGGTGAAGAAGCGCAGACCCGTCGTCGGCAGGCTGAACAGATGGCTGTAGGTGTGCGCCATCAGCTCGTTCGCCTTCTTGCTGGCGGCGTAGAGGCTGAGCGGATGGTCGGCGGAATCATGCACCGAGAACGGCATGCGCACGCTGCCGCCATAGATCGAGCTCGACGATGCATAGACGAGATGGCCGACCGAGGCCTGCCTGCATCCTTCCAGGATGTTGAGGAAGCCGTTGAGATTGCTCTGCGCATAGGCGTGCGGGTTGATCAGCGAATAGCGGACACCCGCCTGCGCGGCGAGATTGACGACGATCTCCGGCGCGGCCGAGGCAAACAGCGCCGAGATACGGTCACGGTCGACGAGATCGACATGCTCGAAACGAAAGCTCGGGAATTCTTTCAGCCGCTCGAGCCGCGCCTGCTTCAGGGCGACGTCGTAATACTCGTTCATGGAATCGAGGCCGACAACCTGCCGGCCCTCGGCCAGCAGCCGGTGGCAAAGGTGAAAGCCGATGAAGCCGGCCGCGCCGGTGATCAGTATAGGCCTGCTCGACGTCAATCCATGCCCCCAACGTTACGCCAGACCACCCACAGACCGATTGTTCGCCGCCAGCCCGCAGTCACATCCGGAATTCCTCAGGCCGGCCGAAAACTTGCGCCTTTTATGGCAGGCCGTCGACGAATTCAACGATACGCCTTTCTCCGCTGTCTCGACACAGCCTACCGGTCATCGCGGCGCCAGTGGCTGGAGCGTCTTCAACATGGCGACCAGCTGGCTCTGCTGGTGGCTGCCGGTTTTCTGGAAGACGCGCTCGAGATAGGTTCGGGCGGATTTTATGGTGATGCCACCTCGCGCGGCCGTTTCCGCCAAAGTGAACCCGGCGGCAAGATCGGCCGCCAGCCGCGCCTCGGCCGGCGTCAGATCGAACAGGGCATTGAGCAGGCTTGCCGAAGGCACGAGCGCGCTCGGCTTGATCGGCGTCGCCATCACAAGGATGTCGGCGTTGCCGAAGATGTCGTGCGCGGAGCGCCGCAGCGGCAACAGGTGGACGACGAAAGGCGCCTCGCCGCCGATCCCCGGAACGGGGATGGAGCCGACCGCATCGTCGGTGCGGCTCATGCCGGTGACGGCCAGCTGGAACAACCGGTTGGCGTTGCGGTCGGCGATCGCCAGTCCGCCATAGGCTACGGGCAGGAACGCCGTGTCGAGCCGGTCCAGATGCGGGTTGGTCGCCATGACACGCCCGTTGGCCGACAGCACCGCGGCCGGCAAGCCAAGCAGGTCGAGCGCCGAGGTGGCCGCCGCCGCCCGCTCCACCCGCAGCCGGCCGGCAACGAGGCTGGCGCGGGCAAGATGGGGCCGTAGCGCATCCAGCCCGTCGACCTCGTCCTGCGCGAAGCCGCCGTCCCTGATCCATTTCTGGAAGACGAAGGTCGCGAGCTCGCCGGTCGGCATCGGTATCGCGGTGCACAGATGCGCGCCGATGCCGAATTGCCTCAGCATGACGCGGGCCGGATCGCGTTCGATCTCATCGGGGCTCATAAAGTCGTCGACGCGCACGAAGCTTGCCGGCTGCAGGCCGCACATCTTCTGCACGCTGTCGCAGAACTTCCAGAAATCGCCTTTGACGAACTCGTCGAACAACGACCGCAGATTGTCGAGCGTCGTTCCGCGCGGCGGTGCGTCGTCGCTGAAGAAGAAGACCTGGGCGCTGGCCGAATTCGACAGGCCGCTCGCTTTCTCGAGCACCGAGTTCCAGCGCTCGGGAACGAAAGCCGCCTCGTAAATGGTTTCAATCAGGTCGATCATGGCCGCCCCCCGCTGGGCCGCCAGTATCCGACAGAGGAAGTTCGATCTCAAGCCAACGCTTATATACGGGCCCGCCATGGGCTCGAACCCATCCATTCGGAATGAGGTTTCGCGTACCACGCATATCGGGGATTTTCTTTTCTTGGTGATCCCCTTTCGTTGGGGCAAACTGCTACAGGGCTGTCAGGAGGAGAAATGAGAGCACGCGCAGCGACGGTCGGAGACCTCGAAGATGTTTTCCACGGCCTGTCCAAACGAATGTCGGACGAGTATGTGGCCGCCGGCAAGGACAGCAAAAGCGCCTATGACAATCTGATGATGAACCTGAAGGAAGGCCGGGCGCATGCGCTCGTGCAAGACGATAGGACCATGGCGATCATCGCCTGGCATGAAGACGCGGACGCCGCCGATACGCTGTTCGCCGCCCAGGAGGATTTCTTCAACGCCGCGACAGTCCGCTTCTGCAAGCGGCATATCCGTCACGTCCAGGCGCTTGCCGGCAACCTTCCGATACATTCGCGCAGCTGGCTGGAACGGCCCGACGTCGCGAGATGGTTCCGGGTGATCGGCTATATCGACCGAGGCCGGGAGAACGGCGCCACCTTGTTCGAGCTGCCGCCCTCTCGCAATGGCTGAAGGCGGTTCACGAACCGAACCAACGCGACCGCCGGCTTGAGCCGAACTTTTCCTTGTCGGCACGCAGCGCCACCGAGGGCTCGAAGTAGTTGCCGGTCGGCACGGGGCCAGAGAAGAAATCGACCTCGACCTTGCCGATGCGGCCGCCGCCGAATTCGATGTAGCAGGTGCCGAAGCCGTCATAGAGCGTGCCGCTACCGCTTTGGCGCAATTTTGCGATGAGGGCGGTGGCCACCGCCCGTGCCGCGCCTTCCGCGAACACGCCGGCCTTGGGCGTCCCGGTGTTGGCGCCGTCACCGACGGCGTAGACATTCTCGTATTTGGTTTCGAGCGTGCGCGGATTGACCGGGATCCAGCCATTCTCCGCCATGCCGCTTTCCAGCACCACCGGCGGCACGCGATGTTTGGGAACGCCGAGGAAAAGGTCGAAGGGCATTTCCGTGCCATCGTCCAGCACCGCCACGTTGCGGGTATTGTCGACCGAGGCGACGCGACGGCTCGGGATGAACCTGATGCCGCGCTCGGCGAAGGCCGCAAGCAGTGCCTTCGAGGTGTCGGGAGACGGCGGTACCGGGCTGCCTAGCGGCAGCACCAGCGATATTTCGCAGGCCTCGCGCACACCTTGCCGCATCAGATAGTCGTGCAGCATCAGCACGCATTCGCTTGGCGCCGGCGGGCATTTGTAGGGCGCGCCGCAGACGCCGACCATCGCCCTGCCCTTCTTGAAGGTGGGCAATACGTCGCGCAGCCGCTCCGCGCCGGCAACCGAATAGAACTCGTTGGTCCCCGACAGCCCGGGTGTGGCGTCGAAATCATAGTCGGCGCCAAGCGCCACGATCAGGTAGTCGGCATCGAAGACGCCGTCATCGGTGTTGGCTCGCCGCCTTTCCGGATCGATCGCGGTGACGGTTCGCTTCAGCAGGCGCACGCCGGGCTTGGCGTAGCTCTTGTAGGGCAAACGCACAGCCTCCGGCGCCTTCAGGCCGAACATCACGTCGAGCTTCGAAAAGCCGAAGATGAAGGCGTCGCTCTTGTCGATCAGCGTGACATCGATTGCGTCGCCCATCGCTTCGGACAGCAGCGTCGTCAGTTCCAGGCCGCCAAAGCCCGCTCCCAGAACGACGATGGATGGTTTCCTTGCAGTGCTCATCTTGGTTCCCCACGTCTTGGCGCCATGCCGTGGCGCCGGATTGAACTCGTTCGTTGCCTTTCCGATGGCGGCGAGGGCGCGTCACACGCCCTCGCCGCCGGTGCCCCGCCGCCCTGAGCCTTGGTCAGATCTGTCAGGTCAGCACGGGCTGCGGCACGATGCGGATGTAGGGCTTCGGTTCCTTCCAGCCCTGCGGATAAAGCTGC
>NZ_JAGXJY010000160.1 GCF_019091085.1 Mesorhizobium sp. GbtcB19
TCTCATATCTTATAGGTACCTTTCTCTATACTTTAATTTCGCCCTTCCTATTTGTGCTGGCCGGACAATAATTTCATTTTCACCCTCATCCACTATTGGGTATTCACTGAATAAATCTTTTAAGGGAAGGGCGCTCCTGCCATTTATACTAGCTAGTGATTTTTCGGTATCGATAATTACTTTATCCCCTACGTCAACAATATAAGGCGTTTCATCTACGTCCACATTGTAGAGTTTCCACACTTTCAATTCACTTATTAGTAAATCCATGACAGTTGATAATGCTCCGTATTGTAGGAATGCAATAGCAACC
>NZ_JAGXJY010000161.1 GCF_019091085.1 Mesorhizobium sp. GbtcB19
GCCGCGATAGTAGCCGCCCCTGCCGCCATCGGTCAGAACCACGTCGGTCCGCGACGGCAACCACATGCCATCGAGGATCTCGGCGGGCGATCGGCGGTCCGTTGCCGTCCGTGCAAAGCCGAGCGGAAGAATGTGATGGTCGCAGAGCTCGATCAGCCTATCGGTGGCCGGCCCGGCGCTCCATTCGATGTCGCCGAGGATCGCGGGGCCGAGATCGCGCGCCCGGGCCACGACATCCAGCGGGCGGATCGCGTAGCTGTCGACGATCAGGACAGTCGCGCGGCTGTGGATCTCGTCCGGAAAGTCCGGCGC
>NZ_JAGXJY010000162.1 GCF_019091085.1 Mesorhizobium sp. GbtcB19
ATCAACAACCGCCATGTAAGTTCTGTCTTTCTCATCATCAAATATAAGTTCCTTAGCTTCACCTGTGACAAGCCACTTTGCTAAATCTTCTTTCACCTTCTGCATATTAGCCTGGTCAAGTGCTTTCAGTATTACTGGTACTTTTATTTCACGTTTACCTGTATTTGTTTGTAATAAGTGTCCTCCGGGCATCCCGTTTACCTCCAGGAAGTCACGTTTAATAGGAGCCCAGGCAGGACGATTAAATCCCATAAGGATAAATATGTAAACTTTACGTTCGCCATTAAATGTTAAGCTACCGGTTTGTTTTGA
>NZ_JAGXJY010000163.1 GCF_019091085.1 Mesorhizobium sp. GbtcB19
CAGCGCTGCGACCGCCTAGCTCTCGGGTGGTGGGCCGTGCCGCCGCCGGACCTTGCTAGTCACTGGTTGGGCTTTAAGTCCGGCCCAAACCAGGTTTCATTTTGGGCCCAGTTGGCCCCTAATCAAGATATAGGATTATTTCTTAATCCTAACCTTAATTACATGCAAACTACGTAACTAGAAACATAATCCTAAGCAAGTTTTTAACCGGCGAACTTCAAGTCTTGTTCCAGCGAGCTTTCCGGCGATCTTCCGACGGACTTCCGATACGCCCTTGGATTTCTTCCGACGGACTCCCAGCTGGCTCCCGAT
>NZ_JAGXJY010000164.1 GCF_019091085.1 Mesorhizobium sp. GbtcB19
CGCGCGAGATGGCGACGGCCGATTGCGTGGTGATCTGGGGCACCAATGCCGTGGTCACGCAGGGCAATGTCATGACCCATGCGATGAAGGCGCGCAAGGAACGCGGCGCGAAAATCGTCGTCGTCGACATCTACGCCAACGCCACGATGAAACAGGCCGATCTCGGCCTTGTGCTGAAGCCAGACACGGACGGCGCGCTGGCCTGCGCGGTCATGCATGTGCTGTACCGCGACGGCATGGCAGATCGCGCCTATCTCGAAAAAAACACCGACGATCCGCGCGGGCTTGAAGAGCATCTGCGCACCCGCAC
>NZ_JAGXJY010000165.1 GCF_019091085.1 Mesorhizobium sp. GbtcB19
GTAAGCATGTTGTAGAAACATTCAATTTCAACGTGAAGTGATCAAGGAAAATCTGAAAATGAGTAACGTAAAGAGATTCAAGGAAAATCCGAAAATGATGTTCAATTAATATTCCTTACTCTACATATGCTCACCAAATAATTCATCAAGTAACACATATCAAGGATTAGTAGTCATCAAGGCAAGGGGCATTAAAAAGTAATTGTTACAACAAGACAAGAAGTGATTGTGTCCACATTTACATGACGCAAGCAAACAATTTCGCAAGTGTTATATTTACATCTTTTTTTTAGATGTGTAAGAAAGTAAG
>NZ_JAGXJY010000166.1 GCF_019091085.1 Mesorhizobium sp. GbtcB19
CAGTGCACATAATGTAGTGACTAAAAACTTTTTCATTTTACAACACCCCTTCTGTTATTAAAACGCGCTTTGGAAGCTGCGCGTATAGTAGTCTTCCTGATTTTTCGAATTTTTCTAAAGATTCCCTCGACAATATTGTATCATTCTCAATTCTGGAAAGATAGTACATTTGAAAAGCTGATAAACCTTTTTCCCTCAGCCTACCCAAAATTTCATACCCTTTTTTCTTATCCCCGTATAAACATTCATAATAAGCTAAATCACCATCACTAATACAAGCAAAATCTATTTTTTCTAAGTTAAAGCCGA
>NZ_JAGXJY010000167.1 GCF_019091085.1 Mesorhizobium sp. GbtcB19
CGAGTTTCATACTTTTGAATATTAATAGCCGGAGCTTCAGGAGTAGCGGTAGAATGAGCGACAACTCCCTCATAAGCCCCAACTCCATAACGATATGGCTCTTGTGGTAATCCTGGAATAATAAGTGTTCTATCAGCAAAAGCACTTACTGCCGATGATAATACAATTACAGCTGCAGTAGAAATTGAGATTAAAAACTTAATAGATTTTTTCATAGTATTATTTCCCCTTTTTGGCCAAACAAAAAAGAGCGCTGTCTTTTGACAATGCTCAATTATGTAAGGCATATATTTTTATTTGTTGTTATG
>NZ_JAGXJY010000168.1 GCF_019091085.1 Mesorhizobium sp. GbtcB19
AATTAAAGCTTCTGCTTTCACGAATTTACTACGATTGCAATTACCGTTTAATGCAGTAAACAAACTCACTTCTGTTGGACTTTCAATGTGAATCATAATTGTTTCTGCTGTATCAAAATTAGATTTCGCATAATCTACTAAACTAGATAGGCTACGTACAGTTAAAGCACGTGGTGTCGGTTCTTCCACTACATGCAACTGCTGATTAGAATACGTTTGACCGTTGATTTCCTCTACTTCTGCATTTCCTAAACCTACTACATATTGCAAAGCTTCTTTTGTCATTGACATACTTCATTTCCCCTT
>NZ_JAGXJY010000169.1 GCF_019091085.1 Mesorhizobium sp. GbtcB19
CAGACTGTTTCATACCGATTACCTGGGACAAAAAACAGATAACAGAATGTGTATTTATTACTGAAGCGTTTAAGGGCGGCAAAAAGAATACGCTGCTAGAATGGCATTTAGTTGAGAATGGCACATACATCATCAAGAATGAGCTGTATAAAAGCGATAATAAGCATGAATTAGGTGTAAAGGTTCCATTAGCAGAGTTATATCCTAATTTAGAAGAAGCAGTATATATAGAGAACCTATCACGGCCTACTTTTAAATACTTTAAGCCTAATACTGCTAATAACTTAGATATTGGCTCACCTTT
>NZ_JAGXJY010000017.1 GCF_019091085.1 Mesorhizobium sp. GbtcB19
CAGTTCGACTGCCTGCCCAAAGAATCCCTTCTCAGGCCAACTTCAAGTCCCAAAAAACCCATATGCGATTCCCCTGCACAAGGGGGGGGAGATCAGCTATTCTTCGCCGGCTATCACCCCGTTCTCGCGCAGGCGTGATGGGTAGTGCGCAGGCGTGATTGTCCGCGCGGACCATTCCTCGGCTAGGGTCGCGGCCGATCCAACACCCCCTGGATCGACCCGGCCGTGGGGTCCCACCTCCATGGTCCGTACGAAAGAGCCCCGACGGCCTCCACCGGCGGGGCTTTTTCGTTATCTGAGCAGGCCAGCGCGTCGGCTGCCCTCTTTCGGGCCGCTTTTGCGCTACGCTGCGTTATCTCAGGGAGGATAGGATGAGTTTGCGCCTCGGCTTCACCACGCTTGCCCTCGTCGCTTTCGCCGCGCAGGCGCAGGCGTTCGAGATTTCCAGCCCCTCGGTATCTGACGGCAAATGGGATGCGAAATATCTCGGCGACAAGGCCGGCTGCGGCGGCAAGAGCATCTCGATCGCCCTTGCCTGGAAGGATCCGCCGGCCGGCACCAAGAGCTACGCATTGACCATGTTCGATACCGATGCCAATGGCGGCAAGGGTTTCTGGCACTGGCTGGCCTGGAACATCCCGGCAAGCGCCAAGGGTCTGGGTGAGGGTGCCGGCGCGCCGGGCGGCAAGCGCATGCCCAGGGGCTCGGTGCTGGGCAAGGGCGGCGTCGGCCGCGCCGGCTATTTCGGTCCATGCCCGCCGCCGGGCAGCGGCGAGCATCACTATGTCTTCACGCTCTATGCGCTTGGCGAAAAGACGCTGCGCATTCCGGAGAACCCGTTGCCGGAAATGGTGTCGGTCGCCGCCAAGAGTTCCGCGCTGGGAGAGGCGAGCGCGACGTATACTTACGGGAGGTAGCGGGACGCCCTACCTCCCCCCCGGGGAGGTCGGACCGAAGGTCCGGGTGGGGGGCGCCGCACCGCGCTGCTGTGCAGCGACCCTCCCCACAAGGGGAGGGTGGGAGCCTCACTCCGCCGCTTGCAGCTTGTCCTGTGTCTTCGTCTCGAAGTCGCTGGCGTCGTGGCGCTCGCGCAGCTGGAAGGCGGGATCGCCGGACATGCGGTTGACCATGCGGCCGCGCTTCACCGCCGGCCGCGCGTCGATCGCGTCGGCCCAGCGCTGCACGTTCTTGTACTCATGCACCGAGAGGAACTGATGGGCGTCGTTGTAGCTGCGGCCCTTGGCGAGCCCGCCGTACCAGGGCCACACCGCCATGTCGGCGATCGTGTAGTCGGGGCCGGCGAGATATTCGCTCTCCGCCAGACGGCGGTCGAGCACGTCCATCTGCCGCTTGGTCTCCATGGCGAAGCGGTCGATGGCATATTCGATCTTTTCCGGCGCATAGGCGTAGAAATGGCCGAAGCCGCCGCCGAGATAGGGGGCCGAACCCATCTGCCAGAACAGCCATGAGAAGGTTTCGGCACGCGCGGCGCGCTCGGTTGGGAGGAACTCGCCGAATTTCTCGGCGAGATAGGTGAGGATCGAGCCGGATTCGAACACCCGCACCGGCTTCGGCTCGCTGCGGTCCATCAGCGCCGGGATCTTCGAGTTCGGGTTGACCCCGACGAAGCCCGAGCCGAACTGGTCGCCGTCGCCGATCTTGATCAGCCAGGCGTCGTATTCGGCGCCCTTGTGGCCGAGGGCCAGAAGTTCCTCCAGCATGATCGTCACTTTCTGGCCATTGGGGGTGGCCAGCGAATAGAGCTGCAGCGGATGCTTGCCGACCGGCAGTTCCTTCTCATGCGTGGGGCCGGCGATCGGCCGGTTGATCGAAGCGAACTCGCCGCCATTCGGCTTGTTCCAGGTCCAGACTTTCGGCGGGATGTATTGGTTCATGGGCAAAGGCCTTGCGGGTTTGGGAAGGCAGCGACGTCTGCTGATGGCGATAGATTTAGGTGCGGGTTTGCCCGCGTCAAAGAAAAAAGTTCAATCTTCGTTGAACTAGCGCTTGTGCCAGCCCGACAAGGAGGAAATCCACCCTTGCACCGCGCTCCTTTGGCCATACTTATAGAAAAACACATGCAATGCAGGATGGATCGATGACCATCGAGAAAATTTCGCGCTCCGTCGTTGCCGTGCGCGCCACGGTTCCGGATGACGCTTTCACCGCCAATGCGCTCGGCACGCGCCGTGAAGGCAGCGGCGTGGTGATCCGCGACAACGGGCTGGTGCTCACCATCGGCTACCTTATCACCGAGGCTGAAGAAGTGTGGCTGACCGACCAGGACGGCCGCGTGGTCGCCGCGCACGCGCTGGCCTATGACCAGGAGACCGGCTTCGGCCTCGTGCAGGCGCTGTCGCCGCTCAATCTGCCGGCTGTCCAGTTCGGCAATGCCAGGAAGGCCGATATCGGCGACGCGGTGACGCTCGCCGACGGCGTCGGCCAGCAGGTCGACGCCCACATCGTCACCAAGCAGGAATTCGCCGGCTACTGGGAATATCTGATCGACGAGGCGATCTTCATCGCGCCCGCGCATCCGTCCTGGGGCGGAGCGGCGCTGTTCGACCGCGACGGCAAGCTGCTCGGCGTCGGGTCGCTGCGCCTGCAGATGAGCCGCGCCGGCGAGGTTGCCGACATCAATATGGTCGTACCGATCGATCTTTTGACGCCGATCCTCGACGATCTCGTCAAGCGCGGCCAGGCGGCCAAGGCGCCGCGTCCCTGGCTCGGCGCCTTCTCGGCCGAGTCGAACGGCATGGTGGTGGTGATGAGCGTAGCCGAGGGCGGCCCGGCGGCAAAGGCGGGCCTGCGCCAGGGCGACATCATCTCTGATGTGCGCGACGGCGAGGTCGACGGTCTGGCCGATTTCTACAGAAAACTCTGGGAGAACCCGGCTGGTGCGGAAATTCCGCTGCGCGTCGTGCGCGACGGTCGCGAGACCTGGCTGCGCGTCAAATCCGCCGACCGCAATTCCTTCCTAAAGAAGCCGCAGCTGCAATAGCCTTGAGGTGCCGATGCATCCCAGGCTGCTGAAGACGTTTCTCGCGGTCGAGCGAACGCGCAACGTCACGCGCGCGGCGCGAGAGGTCAATCTCGCCCAGTCCAGCGTCAGCGATCAGATCCAGGCACTGGAGGCCGAGCTTGGCGCTGTGCTTTTCACCCGCTCGCGGCAGGGGCTCGACCTGACGTCGGCGGGCGAGGCGCTGAAACCCTATGCCGAAGATCTGCTGGCGCTCGCCGACGATGCGCGCGCCGCCATCGATGCCACCAAAGCCGGGACGGCCGGCAGCCTGTCTATCGGCGCGCTGGAGACGATCGCCTCGGCAAGGCTGGCTCCATGGCTCGCGGGTTTCCGCGCGGATCAGGCCAGCATCGACATCAAGCTCAGGATCGCCGGCAGCGGCGACTTGCTGCGCCGGCTGGGCGAGGGCGAGCTCGACGTCGCCTTCTGCTTCGAGCGGCCGCCTGGGCTTGATGTCGATGCCGGCGCCTCGGGCCAGCGCCTTGCCAGGCGTGTCGTGGCACACGAGCCATTGGCGCTGATCGCGCCACCCGGCGACAACCGTGCGGATGTCGATCTGGCGACGCTGGCCGAAAAGCATTTCGTCGCCACCGAGACCGGCTGCGTCTACCGCGCCATGGTCGAAAAGGCATTCGCCGAGGCAGGGCTGGGCAAGCCCAGCCTCGCCGCCGAAGCCGGCAGCATCGACGCCATCGCCGGACTGGTGGCCGCCGGCGCCGGCTTTGGCCTGGTGCCGCGGCTCGCGGTCGCCGCCGCGATCGATCGCGCAGAGGTGGCCGAGTTTGCCTGGCCCGGCCCGGTCCGCTCGGCCGACATCGTCATGATCTGGCGCCGCCGTCGCGTTCAGCCGCCGGCGCTGAAGCAGTTTCTCGCAGCGATGAGTGAGGGCTTTGCTCCGGTCAAACCAGCCGGTGCCCGCCCTCGACATGCAGCGTCGTCCCCGTCGTAAAGCCGTTGCCGATCAGGAAGCTTATTGCGCCGGCAATGTCCTCAGGCCTTCCGACGCGTCCCGCCGGCAGGCGCTTCGCCATCGCGGCCAGCGTCTCGTCCTTTTTGTCCCCAGCGACGAATTCCCAGATCGGCGTGTCGACCCAGCCGGGCGAGACGGCGTTGACGCGGATCGGCGCCAGTTCGACGGCCAAGGCCCGCACCAGCCCCTCAAGTGCTGCGTTGACGGCCGCGACCACCGAACCGCGCGCCGCCGGCCGGTAGGCGGCAATACCGGAGACGAACGTCAGCGAACCTGTCGACGGCAGCTTGGGCGCGCCATGCTTGGCAAGCAACAGCGGCCCATAGAACTTGCTCTCCACCACAAGCTGAGCAGCCGAAAGCTCGATCTCGGGCAGCAGCCGGTAGGCGCCCTCGATCGCGGCGGCGGTGCTGACGATATGGTCGAGCCGGCCGATGCGCGCGAACAGTGCCGCGACCTCGTTCTCGCGGCCGATGTCGACCACCGCCGTTTCGAGCATTCCCGGGTACCCAAGCGCTTCCCGCGCCGCGCTCAACTTCGCTTCGCCCCGCCCGGCGATGATGACGTGCGTGCCTTCCTCGAGACAGCGCCCGGCAAGCGCCAGCCCCATCCCCGAACTGCCGCCGACGATCAGGATCTTTTCCATGTCCATGCCTTTCCTTTGCATGGACGCTCATGTGGCAGGCCGTCGCGCGAAGCGGAAACGGAAGAAACCGATAGTGCTATCGGAGGGTCCGATGTTACCGCCGCCCAGCTTTCGCCGGGAAAGTCAGGCGGCCTTGTGGAACTCCATGTCAAAGCGCAGCGGATGGCCGAGCGCCTTGAACGCCTCCTCGAGCGAGTCGAGCCGTGAATTGTGGTCGAGCCGGAACAGCCGATCGACATGCTCTCGTTGGCATTTCAGCTCGCGCATCAGATCAGCCCTACTCCAGCCCTTTTCCCTCAGAGCCATGTAGAGAGCCGATTTCAGGAAGACGAGCGCTGGGACTTCCACAAACCATCCCTTGCCCTTGGTTTCCTTGAGCGGGAAGGGGATATCATCCCCGTGCGCAATTCGGGCGGCAATGGCTTCCTCGATCGCATTTCGTCCATTGCTGCAGGCTTCGTCTTTTGTGCCGCCATATGAGACCACCTCGTCGAATTGAGGTGCCGTAACCAGCCAGGTATCGTTGTCGTCGGGCGTGAGAGCGAGTTCATACCACATGCATAGTCTCCTCTATTTCAGGCCCAGATCCTTCTTGATCTTCTCGACCAGACGCGTTCCAAGCTCTTTGCCGCCGCCATGCATCGGCAGTTGCGAGACCTTGTCTTTGAGACGGACAGTCAGGTGACCGCTCCCACCGCGGTGGGTTTCAAAGGTACATCCCTGCTTGGCGAGCCAGCGCCGGAATTCGCTTGCGTTCATAAAGATAGCGTATCCCACACATCTGTGGAAGTCAACAGAAGTGTGGAGTTCTTTTGGACCATTGGAAAAACGAGAGAAATTTATCTTGGTTGACGCTTCAATTTGTAAACGAGGAACCCGTCGGACCAGGCTATCTAACGCTTTGCTGACACAAACTAGCACCAACCCCCGCTACAAACGCCGTGGAATCGTCCACACTGGTGACGACGAAAAACGAGGTGATGATGGCCCCGATCAAGGTCGATCCCGACAAAGTCCGGGAATTCCCCGATGCCGGGAGCTTCCATGCCTGGCTGGCCGACAACCACGCCTCTGAAAGCGAGGTCTGGATCAAGATCCACAAGGTCGGCTCGGGGCTCGCTTCGATAACGCCGAAGCAAGCCATCGACGTCGTGCTTTGCTTCGGCTGGATCGACGCGGTGCGCAAGTCGCTCGACGACACGAGTTACCTGCAGCGCTACACGCCGCGCGGCAGGAAGAGCATCTGGAGCAAGATCAACATCGACAATGTCGCGCGCCTGGTCGAGGAGGGCCGCATGACCGAGCATGGCCTGCGCGAGGTCGAGGCTGCCAAGGCCGACGGCCGCTGGGATCGCGCCTATGGCGGCTCGAAGGAGATGACCATTCCGCCAGACCTGCAGGCGGCGATCGATGCCGAACCGAAGGCGAAGAAGATGCTGGAAACGCTTTCCGCCCAGAACCGTTTCTCGCTCGCCTTCCGCACCCACAACATGAAGACAGAGGCGGGGCGCAAGAAGAAGATCGCCGATCTGGTGGCCATGCTGAAGCGCGGCGAGACGATCTACCCGCAGAAGAAAAAGTAAGTCGCCATGAAACAAAAACGCCGTCCTTGGAGGACGGCGTTTCCGGGAAGCGATGATCCCGAACCCCGTTGAAGCGGCGCGGGATCATCCGGTCATGAAGTCTTGCGCAATAGCTTAAAAAAAATCAGGCGGGAGCGAGCCTTATGCGGCCTGCTTCTTGGTGTGCTTCTTGTGGGCGTGCTTGTGAGCGCGCTTCACGTGATGCTTCCGCACATGATGCCTGTGGTCCTTGCGCAGGTGATGCTTGCGGGCGTGATGGCGGCGGTGATGCCTCTTGTGCTTCTTGTGATGCGCGACCTTGGCGGGCTTGGCCGTTTCGGCAGCCGCCGGAGCAGCGGTGGTCGTGGCCGGAGCAGTGGTCGTCGTCGCCGGAGCGGTCGTCGTCGTCGTGCTGGTCTGGGCATTGGCGGCCGGCACCGCGAAAGCGAGCGCGACGGCCAGGCCGAGTGCGGAAAGAATGGTCTTTTTCATATCGGCATTCCTTTTCGAAGATCGATATCGGGTTGTCGCTCGCCGCATTCGTCGGCTGCTCCGGGTGCACTTATGACAGCCGGTCTTTTCGCGAGTTTTTCCAAACTGTTGAATCTGGTTTCTGGATTGTGTCTGGCGCGGAGGGCCTGGCTAGGGTTGTGTCAGCCGGCAGCTCTGCGCGAAGCTAGGTATTCATGCATTCTGTCGCACAATGATTGCGAACTCTTCGCTCTAATAAATCGGCACGATCGATGCGATCTTGCTGTCGACACGAGGAACTGAAGGAGCAGAAGCAATGGCCGCTCAGGCAAATTACTCCGGCAAGGCGGCGCTCGTCACCGGCGGCAATCGCGGCATCGGCCTGGAAACGGCAAGGCAGTTGGCCGAGCTCGGCTTCACCGTGCTGATCGGCGTGCGCGACCTTGCCAGGGGCGAGGCGGCGGCGAGCAGGCTCGGCGGCAAGGTCGAGGCCATCGCGCTTGATGTCGCAGCACCCGATGCAGCCGCGCACGCCGCGGCCGAGGTCGAGCGCCGCTTCGGCCGGCTCGACGTTCTGGTCAACAACGCCGCGATTCACTACGACCCTTCGGCGCGGGCGCTCAAGCCCGACTGGACGGTGATCCGCGAGGCATTCGAGACCAATGTCTTCGGCGCCTGGCGCGTCGCCGCCGCCTTTGCGCCGTTGCTCAGCGCCTCCGGCCATGGCCGGCTGGTCAATGTCTCGTCGGAAGGCGGCTCGCTCACCTCGATGGGTGCCGGCGCACCGGCCTATTCGACCAGCAAGGCGACCCTCAACGCGCTGACCCGCATCCTTGCGGGCGAGCTGCGCGGGGCGGGCGTGCTGGTCAATTCGATCTGCCCCGGTTGGGTCGCGACCGACATGGGCGGACCGGGCGGTCGCCCGGTCGCGCAGGGTGCCGCCGGCATCGTCTGGGCCGCGACCTTGCCCGACGACGGCCCGACCGGCGGCTTTTTCCGCGATGGCAGGAAGCTGCCCTGGTGAGCGGCCTTTCAACGAATGCGAAGGAGGCGAAGATGAAGATCGGCATCCTGGGTGCCGGCATGATCGGCGGCACGGTCGGACGCCTGTGGACCGAGGCCGGACATGACGTGACGTTCGGCGTGCGTCATCCCGCACGGCTGTCCCAGCTGATCGCCGAGACCGGCGGCAAGGCAAGGGCCGGTTCGGCGCTGGAGGCCGTCAGCGGCGCCGATGCGGTGCTCGCCGCCATTCCCTTCCGAGCCTGGCCCGGCGTCGCCGGCGAGATCTCCGGGGCGCTCGGCGACAAGATTGTGCTCGACGCCACCGTCCCCGATCCACCGCGCGACGGCGCCTTCGGCGATGCAGCGCTCGCCCGGCCCGATGGCGTCGCCTTCGCCGTCGCGCCGCTCTTGCCGCGCGCCAAACTGGTGCGCGCCTTCTCGACAGTGATGTGGACGACGCTGGGAGCGGAGGCGCATCGTGCAGGCGACCGCATCGGTATCCCGCTCGCCGGCGACGATACCGAAGCGCTGGCGCTCGCCGTGCGGCTGGTGACCGACGCCGGCTTCGATCCGGTCGTGGTCGGCGCCCTGTCCGAAGCGAAGCGTTTCGACCCTGGCGAAAGCGTGTTCAACAGCGACATGAGCGGCCGCGAGGTGAGGGCGGCGCTTGGACTTGGCTAGACATCCGACGCATTTTGGCTTTCACGGCGTTTCGCCGGGCGCCTTCCCGATCTCTTCGAGATAGACCTTCTTGCTCGGCTGCAGATGGTCGACGCACAGCTGCGCCAGAACCTGATTGTCGGGTTGTTTCATCGCCTCGATCATGAGTTCGTGCTGCCGGCGCGACACCTTGAGCTGTTCCGGATCGGCCAGTGAATTGGCACGCACCGGCAAGCTCAGCCGCATATACTGCTCGATCGACGACACCAGGTAGTCGTTGCGGCAAGCCGAAAACATGGCGAGGTGGAAACGATCGTTCGCTTCATGGATGCCGCGCAAATTGTGCGCCTCGACTTCACGACTATGGGCGCCATGAATCTCCGTCAACTCCTCGATCAGCGCCTCGCTCGCCGGCAGCGGGATCATCAGCGCAGCCTGCCGCTGCAAGAGCTCGCGCACCTCGTAGATCTGCCGGACCTCCTCGGGCGACAGCCTTCTCACCATCGCGCCCTTGTTGCGCTCGCGCGTGGCGACGCCGAGTTTTTCGAGCTGATAGAGCGCCTGACGGATGGTATGGCGCGAGACCGGGAAGCGGGCAAGCAGCACGTCCTCGACCAGCCGCGTGCCCGGTGCCAGCCGGCCGAAGATGATATCTTCCTCCAGCGCCCTAACCACATCGGCTTCCTTGCCGCCATAATCCGTCACGGTGAGCATCCATAATTGCTTATCGGCAAAGCGAGTTTGCCGCGTTCGTCACGCTCCGGCAATCGCGTGATCGTGCCTGTCGGGCCGCAATCTCACGCGGTCGTGACCCTATGGGCGCGGGCAGGGGCCGGCATGCTACGAAAATAGCATTCTCCCATCGCGAAACTGGATGCTACGGTCGCCGCGCTTGCCTTCCAGGCGGGCAGCGGCCCGCAGGATGGAGATGGCGCGCGGGGCGCTTGTTTCTCAATGAAAATCGGGGCGGGACAGTTGAACCATCGCGAGGCCGGCGCGTTTGACGTGGTTGGCCACAAGGGAGGAAATTACCAGTGAAAGCATCCTATCTCGTCTCGGCCGCGCTTCTCGCGGCATCCGCGATGCCGGCGGCGGCCGGCGAAATCTCCGATGGCAAGGTCAAGATCGGCATCTTGAACGACCAGTCGGGCGTCTATGCCGATTTCGGCGGCAAGTGGTCGGTCGAGGCAGCCAAGATGGCGGTCGAGGATTTCGGCGGCAAGGTGGGAGGGGCGCCGATCGAGATCGTCAGCGCCGACCATCAGAACAAGGCAGACATTGCTTCCAACATCGCCCGCCAATGGTACGATACCGAGCAGGTCGATGCGATCATGGAGCTCACCACCTCGTCGGTGGCACTGGCCGTGCAAGGCATTTCCAAGGAAAAGAAGAAGATCGACATCGTCACCGGCGCCGCCTCCACCGATCTTACCGGCAAGCAATGCTCTCCCTATGGTTTCCACTGGGCCTACGACACCCACTCCCAGGCCGTCGGCACCGGCGGCGAGCTGGTCAAGCAGGGCGGCGACAGCTGGTATTTCATCACCGTCGACTACGCCTTCGGCTATTCGCTGAAGGACCAGACCGCCAAGCTGGTCGAAGCAAGCGGCGGCAAGGTGGTGGGCGAGGTGCGCTATCCGCTGGGCTCCACCGACTATTCCTCCTTCCTTCTGCAGGCACAGTCCTCCGGCGCCAAGATCGTCGGCCTCGCCAATGCCGGCCTCGACACCTCGAATTCGATCAAGCAGGCAGCCGAGTTCGGCATCGTCGCCGGCGGCCAGCGTTTGGCGGCACTCCTCTTCACGCTCGCCGAAGTGCATGGCCTCGGCCTGCAGGCGGCGCAGGGCGTGGTGCTGACCGAAGGCTATTACTGGGACCGCGACGACAAGAGCCGCGATTTCGCCCAAAAATTCTTCAAGCGCACCAACCGCATGCCCAACATGATCCAGGCCGGCACCTATTCGGCGGTGACGCAATATCTGAAGGCCATCGACAAGGCCGGCACCGACGAGACCGAGGCGGTGGCCAAGCAACTGCATGAAATGCCGGTCAACGACGTCTTCACTGCCAATGGCAAGGTGCAGGCCGACGGCTCGATGGTGCACGACATGTATCTCTACCAGGTCAAGAGGCCGGAAGAGTCGAAGAAGGACTGGGATTACTACAATTACCTGGCGACGATTCCGGGCGACAAGGCCTTCATGAAGGCCGAAGACAGCGGCTGCCCGCTCGTCACCAAGTGACGCTCGCCACCGCCACTGCCGTCCGCCCGGACGGCATCGATCGGACGCCGCGGGTGGTGCTTTCCGCCCGCGGTCTCAGGCGCGACTTCGCCGGCTTCGTCGCGGTGAAGGATGTCGACCTCGACGTCCATCACGCCAAAATCCATGCGCTGATCGGCCCGAACGGGGCCGGCAAGACCACGATCTTCAATCTGCTGACCAAATTCCTGCAGCCGACCAGCGGCAGGATCGAATTGCTCGGCAGCGACATCACCCGCACGCCGCCGGCGCGTGTGGCGCGCATGGGCCTCGTGCGCTCCTTCCAGATATCGGCGATCTTTCCGCACCTCTCCGTACTCGATAATGTGCGGGTCGCGCTGCAGCGTCCGGGCGGGCTGGGCTATCAGTTCTGGCGCCCGGTCTCCGCGCTCGACGCATTGACGCCAAGGGCGCGCGAATTGCTCGCCATTGTCGGCCTCGACGATGCGGCGCATCGTCTCGCCGGCGATCTTTCCTATGGCCGCAAGCGCGTGCTGGAGATCGCCACCACGCTGGCGCTCGACCCGAAAGTGCTTCTGCTCGACGAGCCCATGGCCGGCATGGGGCATGAGGATGTCGGCATGATCTCCGGCATCATCCGCTCGCTGGCCAAGGACCGCGCCATATTGATGGTCGAGCACAACCTCACCGTCGTCGCCGATCTCTGTGACTGGATCACCGTCATGCAGCGCGGCCAGGTGCTCGCCGCCGGCGACTATGCCACCGTCAGCAAGGATGAGCGCGTGCGCGTCGCATACATGGGGACCGAGCATGAAGATGGCCGGGCATGAGTGAGCCGCTGCTTGCCGTGCGCGATCTCCACGCCTGGTATGGCGAAGGCCACGCCTTGCACGGCGTCAACCTCGATGTCATGCGCGGCGAGACCGTTACCTTGCTTGGCCGCAACGGCGTCGGCAAGACGACGACTTTGCGCGCCATCATGGGGCTGATCCGCAAGCGAACGGGAAGCGTCACCTTCAACGGCAAGGATCTTCTGCGCCTGCCGCTGCACCGCGTCGCGCATCAGGGTATCGGCTTCGTGCCCGAGGAGCGCGGCATCTTCGCGACCCTCACTGTCGACGAGAACCTGATCCTGCCGCCTGTCGTGGCCAAGGGCGGCATGAGCGTCGAGGAGATCTTCGAGCTCTTCCCCAATTTGAAGGAACGCCGCAGCAGCCAGGGCACGAAACTGTCCGGCGGCGAGCAGCAGATGCTGGCGATCGCCCGCATCCTGCGCACCGGCGTCGAGATGCTGCTGCTCGACGAGCCGACCGAGGGCCTCGCGCCGGTCATCGTGCAGCGCATCGGTGAACTGCTGGCGACGCTGAAAAAGCGCGGCATGACCATCCTGCTGGTCGAGCAGAACTTCCGCTTCGCCGCCCGTATCGCCGACCGTTTTTATCTGATGGACCACGGCAAGGTGGTGGAGGGGTTCCCGGTCGGGCAGCTTCCGGCGCATACCGAAAAGCTGCATGAGGTGCTGGGGGTATGATGGCCAAATGACCATGATCTTCGGCATCCCCATCCAGGCGCTTCTTGGCCAGTTGCTTGTCGGCCTGATCAACGGCTCCTTCTACGCCATGCTCAGCCTTGGGCTGGCCGTCATCTTCGGCCTGCTGCGCATCATCAATTTCGCCCATGGCGCGCTCTATATGCTGGGCGCCTTCATCGGCTATCTGCTGCTGGTGCATCTCGGCATCGGCTACTGGCCGGCGCTGGTCCTGGTGCCGCTCATCGTCGGCCTGTTCGGCATGCTGGTCGAACGCCTGGCCCTGTCGCATCTCTACCGCCTCGATCCGCTCTACGGCCTGCTCTTCACCTTTGGCCTCGCCTTGGTCATCGAAGGCGTGTTCCGCTACTACTATGGCGTGTCGGGCAATCCCTATGCCGTGCCGGCGCTGCTCGCCGGCGGCACCAATCTCGGCTTTATGTTCCTGCCCAATTATCGCGGCTGGGTGGTGGTGGCCTCGCTCATCGTCTGCATCGGCACCTGGCTCCTGATCGAGAAGACCAGGCTCGGCTCATACCTGCGCGCCGCCACCGAAAACCCCGAGCTTGTCCAGGCCTTCGGCGTCAACGTGCCGCTGCTGTTGACGCTCACCTATGGGTTGGGCGCAGCGCTCGCTGGTCTTGCCGGCATCCTCGCCGCGCCCGTCTACCAGGTCAGCCCGCTGATGGGCTCCGACCTGATCATCGTCGTCTTCGCCGTCGTCGTGGTCGGCGGCATGGGCTCGATCCTCGGCGCCATCGTCACCGGCTACATGCTCGGCCTCGCCGAGGGCCTGACCAAGGTCTTTTACCCGGAGGCCTCGAATCTCGTCGTCTTCGTCATCATGGCGATCGTGCTGCTGCTTCGGCCGGCCGGCCTGTTCGGAAGGGACGCCTGAGATGAGCGAGGCAGCCCTTCACGCGGAACGCAGCGCCGCCTCCGTCAGGCTGGAACGGGCGCTGGTGGCGCTGGGCATCGTGGCGCTGATCGCGGCGCCTTTCGTCATCTATCCGATCTTCGTCATGAAGATGCTGTGCTTCGCGCTGTTCGCCTGCGCCTTCAATCTGTTGCTCGGCTACACCGGCCTGCTGTCCTTCGGCCACGCCGCCTTCTTCGGCGGTGCGGCCTATTTCTGCGCCTATGCGGTGAAAGCCTGGGGTTTGCCGCCGGAGGCCGGCATCCTGCTCGGCACCGTGGGGGCGGCCGGGATGGGCCTCGTTATGGGCTTCCTCGCCATCCGCCGGCAGGGCATCTATTTCTCGATGATCACGCTGGCGCTGGCGCAGATGTTCTATTTCTTCTGCGTCCAGGCGCCTTTCACCGAGGGCGAGGACGGCATCCAGGGCGTGCCGCGCGGCCATCTGTTCGGCGTCGTCGACCTCAACGTCACCATGAACATGTATTTCTTCGTGCTCGCCGTCTTCCTGATCGGCGTCTTCGCCATCTGGCGCATCGTCAACTCGCCCTTCGGCATGATCCTGCGCTCGATAAGAGAAAACGAGAACCGCGCCATCTCGCTGGGCTATTCCGTCGGCCGCTACAAGCTCGCCGCCTTCGTCATGTCGGCAGCACTTGCCGGTTTGGCCGGCGCGACCAAGGCGATCGTCTTCCAGTTCGCGACGCTCACCGACGTCACCTGGCAAATGTCGGGCGAGGTTATCCTGATGACGCTGCTCGGCGGCATCGGCACCATGGTCGGCCCGGTTGTCGGTGCCGGCCTGGTTGTCGGCCTGGAGAATACGCTGGCCACCTCCGGCTTCCCGGTGACCATCGCCACCGGGCTGATCTTCATGGTCTGCGTGCTGATTTTCAGGCGTGGGATTGTGGGGGAGGTGTATGCGCGGTGGCTGGGGCGAGCAGGGGAATGAGCGAAGGCGGCGGTTACAGCTAATCTCCCCCCTCGTGGGGGAGATGCCCGGCAGGGCAGAGGGGGGCGCGAAGGATCGCCTGCCTCACTGATTTGCCAATAGCGAGATGATCCTTAAGCAGGTTAGGCCGACTGCCACTAGCTGATAGGCTGGCGGGACAGCGCCCCCCTCTGGCCTGCCGGCCATCTCCCCCACGAGGGGGGAGATCAGCAGCTTCGGCGCCGCGCCTAGTCTACCCCACCGGCACTTCCAGCCCCACCTTCACCCGGTCCATCGCCACGAACGTTCGAAACCGCTTCACATTGTTGTTCGCGAAGAACAGCCGCCTGGTCAGCGCCTCGTAGTCGGCCATCGAGGCGACGGTGACGACGAGGATGAAATCGGCCTCGCCGGTGACGTAATAGCATTGCTGCACCTCGGGAACTTGCGCGAAGCCGCGCTTGGCGGCGTCGATCAGCTCGGCGCGTTCGCTCTCCACCTCGACCTCGACGAAGATGGTGATCGGGTGGCCGACCCTGGCCGGATCGACCAGCGCCACATTGGCGCGAATGACGCCAGTCTCCTCCATGCGCTTGATGCGCCGCTGCACGGCCGGCGCCGACAAATTGACCCTCTCGCCGATCACGCGCTGCGGTGTCGTGTTGTCGTGCTGCAGGATGGCGAGGATCGCGCGGTCGAAGGCGTCCAGCTCAGGCGAAACGGGCATGACGAGGTTCCAAACGAAACAAACTTGCATTTCAACTGGCAAAACAGAGCGCCTTTCTCGCGTGCGGTGCAATAAATTTCAGGCATCGAGACGGAGAAAGCCGACCCATGTTCCTGCTCAATCGCCACCCCGACCATCGTCAGCCGCTGACCCAGGAAGATGCAGCGACGCTTGGGCTCGCCGGGGCCACTGAGGCGGAACGCTTCCTCGGCCACCGCGACAACCGTGCCGAGACGCCGCTGCACGCCTTGCCGGCGCTGGCCCGCGAACTCGGCATCGGCGCGCTCAACGTAAAGGACGAAGGCAAGCGCCTCGGCCTTGGCAGTTTCAAGGCGCTGGGCGGCGCCTATGCCGTCATGCATCTGGTGCTGGAGGAGGCCGGCAGGCGGCTTGGCCGCTCCGTCGATGTCGCGGAACTGCATGAGCCCGACGTCAAGGCGATTGCCGCCGACATGACCTTCGCTTGCGCGACCGACGGCAATCACGGACGCTCGGTGGCGCAGGGCGCCGGCCTGGTCGGCGCGCGTTCCGTCATCTTCGTCCATTCGGGCGTCAGCGACGAACGCGTGGCGGCCATCGCCCGCCTCGGCGCCGAGATCATGCGCATCGCCGGCGACTACGACCAGTCGGTCAGGGAAGCCGCCCGCCTTTCAGCCGAGCGCGGCTGGGCCGTCGTCTCAGACACCTCCTGGCCTGGCTATGAGCGCATTCCGGGATTGGTGATGCAGGGTTACACGGTGATCGTGCGCGAAGCGCTGAAGCGCTTGCCTCAGCCGCCCACTCACGTCTTCCTGCAGGCCGGCGTCGGCGGCTTCGCCGCGGCGGTGGCTGGCCATCTCGCCGTCATGCTCGGCGAGGACCGCCCCAAGGCAATCGTGGTCGAGCCCGCGCGGGCGGCCTGCCTCTTTGAAACCGCGAAGGCCGGGCGTCCAATCGCGATCGCGCACAGCAAGCCCACGGTGATGGCGATGCTCGAATGCTACGAGCCGTCTCTGGTCGCCTGGCGCGTGCTGTCGCGGCTCGGCGATGCTTTCATGGCCGTGGACGAGGAAGATGCTGTCGCGGTGATGAACCGCCTGGCGCGGCCTGCGGGCAACGACCCGGCGATCGTCTCCGGCGAAAGCGGCGGGGCGGGGCTCGCCGGGCTGATCCGCGTTGCCGGCGACAGGAAGATGCGGGCCGCGCTCGGCCTCGACGCCCATTCGCGCGTGCTCATCATCAACTCCGAAGGCGCGACCGATCCTGGCCGCTATGCCGAGCTGGTCGGGATGGCGCCGGACGAGGTGATGCGGGAGAAGCAGCCGGCATGAGCAATCTGACTGTCAACGCCGACCGTCTGCTTCGCCGCATCGAGGAACTCGGCAGAATGGGCCGCGATGCGCAGGGCCGGCTGGTCCGCGTCGCCGCATCCGACATGGACAAGCTCGGCCGCGACCGCCTCGTCGGCTGGCTGGAGGAGGCAGGGCTCGAAATCGCCGTCGACCGCATCGGCAACATCTTCGGCATCTGGAAGGCCGGCGCCAACGAAAGCCAGGCGCCGGTCATGCTCGGCTCGCATATCGACACGGTGATCGACGCCGGCATCTATGACGGCTGCTACGGCGTGCTCGCCGGTCTCGAAGCGATCGAAAGCCTGAAGGAGGCCGGCTTCGCGCCGGCGCGCCCGCTTGTCGTCGCCGCCTTCACCAATGAGGAGGGCGTGCGCTTTTCGCCCGATATGATGGGCTCGCTGGTCTTTGCCGGCGGCCGCGACCTCGAGGAGGCTCTGGCATCGGTCGGCACCGACGGCACGGTGCTGGGCAAGGAACTGGCGCGGATCGGCTATGCCGGCGAGCACGAGCCCGGTTTCCTCAAGCCCCACGTCTACGTGGAGCTGCATGTCGAGCAGGGGCCGGTGCTCGAACGCGAAGGCATCGCCATCGGCGCGGTCGAAAACCTGCAGGGCATTTCCTGGCAGCGCATCACCATCGACGGCGAGGCCAACCATGCCGGCACCACGCCGATGTCGATGCGCCGCGATGCCGGTGTCGCCGCGGCACGGGTGATCGGCTTCCTGGCGGACCGCGCCGGCGCCTCGCCGACGCCGACGGTCGCCACCGTCGGCACCATCGCCCTCGAGCCCAACGCCATCAACGTCATCCCGTCGCGGGCGACCCTCACCATCGATCTGCGCGATCCGAACGAAACGCACCTTCGCGAGGAGGAGGCAGCACTCGCCGCCTTCCTGGACAACCTTGCCGCAAGCGCCGGCGTCACCATCCATGCCGAAAGCCTGGCGCGTTTCGAGCCGGTGAGCTTCGATGCCGGCATCGTCTCGCTGATCGAGGAGGGCGCCAGGGCCGCCGGCCTGTCCTACCGGCGCATGACCTCTGGCGCCGGCCACGACGCCCAGATGATCGCTCGCATCGCGCCGTCGGCGATGATCTTCGTGCCGAGCCGGGGCGGGATCAGCCACAACCCGGCCGAGTTCACCGCCGCCGGCGAGCTGGTTGCCGGCGCCAACATCCTGCTGGGCGTCGCCGCCCGGTTGGCGGCCGAATGATCGTGGGAGGAACGCATTTGGGCGTCGACAGCATGCCGCCAGGCCAAATACCACCAAAAATAGTCAAGTTGGCGGTATCGAGTTGCTGCGAAGCGCACATTCGGCGACATCCAATCGAAACAAACTTCAATCACTTAGCCAATTAAAGCGCCACAATCCCGCCGGATTCGCGCCCGCCGACAGAGTTTCAGTGCCTTGCAGGAAACTAGCATGCTGCTTCTCAACCAACGTCCAGAACACAACCAGCCGTTGGTTGCCGCCGATGCAGAGTCCCTCGGCATGGCCGGCGGCGCGCGGGCCGAGCGTTACCTCAAGGCGCGCGATAACCATGCCGAAACACCGCTGCTCGCCTTGCCGACACTGGCCGACAAGCTCGGCGTCGCCGCGCTTCACGTCAAGGACGAGGGCCAGCGTCTTGGCCTTGGCTCCTTCAAGGCGCTGGGCGGCGCCTATGCCGTCATCCGCCTGGTGCTGGAGGAGGCGGGCAAGTGGCTCGGGCGCGATGTCGATATCAGCGAGATAAACGACGCTAAAGTGCGCCAGATCGCCTCCGGCATGATCTTCGTCTGCGCCACCGACGGCAACCATGGCCGCTCGGTCGCGCAGGGCGCCGGCCTGGTCGGCGCACGCTCGGTGATCTTCGTCCACGCTGGCGTCAGCGCCGAGCGTGTCGCGGCCATCGCCCGCTTCGGCGCCGAGATCGTCGAGGTCGAGGGCGGCTACGACCATGCGGTGCGCGAGGTCGCACGCGTCGGCGCCGAGCGCGGCTGGAAGATCGTCTCCAACACCTCATGGCTGGGCTATGAGCGCGTGCCCGGCCTGGTCATGCAGGGCTATACGGTGATCGTGCGCGAGACGCTTCGGCGCATGGCCGAGCCGCCCACGCATGTCTTCCTCCAGGCCGGCGTCGGCGGTTTCGCGGCGGCGATTGCCGGCCATATGGCGGTCATGCTGGGCGACAGGCGGCCGAAGGCGATCGTGGTCGAGCCGAAGCGCTCGGCCTGCGTCTTCGCCTCGGCTGAGGCCGGACGTCCGGTATCGATCGCAAATCAGCAGTCGACCGTCATGACGATGCTCGAATGCGCCGAGCCTTCGCTCGTCGCCTGGCGCGTGCTGATGCGTGTCGGCGATGCCTTCATGACGGTGGACGAAGAGGACGCGGTCGCGGTGATGAAGCGGCTGGCGCGGCCCCTGGGCAATGATCCGGCCATCGTCTCCGGCGAGAGCGGCGGGGCAGGGCTCGCCGGGCTGGTCCGCGCCGCCGGCGACAGGCAAATGCGCACGGCGCTCGGTCTCGACACCCATTCGCGCGTGCTCGTCATCAACTCCGAGGGCGCGACCGACCATGGCCGCTTTGCCGAGCTGGTCGGCATGGCGCCGGAAGAGGTGTTTTTGCAGACTGCCTGAAGCAATTCCAGGAAAAGTGCGAAGCGGTTTTCCGTCCGGAATTGCGTCAAGAATAGAGAGCAATTCCAGGAAAAGTGCGAAGCGGTTTTCCGTCCGGAAGTGCTTTAGGGAGGCTTGAGGGCGACGATGGCTGAACTCGACCAGCAGGCGCTGCATCGCGAAATGACGGCGTGGCGGCACGACCTCCACGCCCATCCCGAATTCGGTTTCGAGGAAAAGCGCACCGCCGCCTTCGTGGCGCAGAAGCTGCGCGACTTCGGGCTGGAAGTGGCCGAAGGCATCGGCGGCACCGGCGTCGTCGGTACGCTGACCCGTGGCAGCGGCAATCGAGCCATTGCGCTGCGCGCCGACATGGATGCGCTGCGCATCGCCGAACAGGGCACGCAAGCCTGGCGCTCACAGGCGCCCGGCACCATGCATGCCTGCGGCCATGACGGCCACACATCGATGCTGCTCGGCGCCGCCAAGCTGCTCGCCGGCGAAGGCGGCTTCGACGGCACGGTGCGCTTCATCTTCCAGCCGGCCGAGGAATGGGGCAAGGGCGCGCTGGCGATGCTCGATGACGGCCTGCTGGAGCGCTTCCCCTTCGAGGAGATTTTTGGGCTGCACAACATGCCCGGCCTGGCCGTCGGCCATTTCGAGACGCGGAGCGGCCCGGTGATGTCGGCCGAGGACAATTTCGAGATCGTGCTCAAGGGCCTCGGCGGCCACGCGGCGCGGCCGCATGCCGCACAGGAGACGCTGGTCGCGGCCTGCGCACTGGTCGTCAATCTGCAGACCATCGTCTCGCGGCGCCTGAGCCCGGCCGATATCGGCGTCGTCTCGGTGACCGAACTGATCACCGACGGCACCCGCAATGCGCTGCCGGGCATGGCGCGCATCCTCGGCGACTGCCGCAGTTTCCGGCCTGAGGTGAGCGCCGCGATCGAAAACGAGATGCGCCGCATCGCCGAAGGCACTGCGCAGGCCTATAATGTCGGGGCTCAAGTCACTTACACGCGCGAGTTCGTGCCGTTGATCAACGACGCGGCGCTTGTCGATGAGGCACTTGCGGCGGCTAGGACGGTGCTGGCCGACGACGCCGTTCGCGTCGCGGCTGAGCCGATGACCGCTTCGGAGGATTTCGCCCGCTTCCTCGATCATGTGCCGGGATGCTTCATCTTCATGGGCAATGGCGACACCGCGCCGCTGCACAACCCGGCCTATGATTTCAACGACGAAGGCCTGCTGCACGGCGCGCGGTTTCATGCGGCGGTGGTGAGGCGGCGGCTGGCGGTGGGCTAGGAAGGTCAAACGCGCTGGCGCGAGGCACCCCCCTCTGTCCTGCCGGACATCTCCCCCGCAAGGGGGGAGATCAATCTCTTCGCCGGCTTCGCCAATTTCCAACGCTGCAGGAGAAGCGGAGCGGACGACGCTGCCAATCTCCCCCCTTGCGGGGGAGATGCCCGGCAGCGCAGAGGGGGGTGGGACGGAGTGCGACCTGTCCAGCGAGCCACCCCCGGTAACTCTTTTTTCTCTGCTTTCATGCAGTATTGCCGGGACTGGATGGCAAGAACAAAGAATGGCGGACGACAACAAACGCAACGGCAAGTTCTGGGCGCTGGCGCTCGACCGCGCTCATCTCGGCCTATGGGACTGGAATCTGTCGACCGGCGATTGCTACTATTCGCCGACCTGGTCGAAGATGCTGGGCTATGAGGAGGGCGAGCTCGCCAACACCTCCGATCTCTGGCTGAGGCTCACCCACCCCGACGACCGCCAGCGCGCGCAGGAAAGCGGCGACCGCCATATTGTCGGCCTTGTCGATTCCATCGAGACCGAACTGCGCCTGCGCCACAAGGACGGCCACTGGGTCTGGGTGCTCGACCGCGGTGGCATTGTCGAATGGGACGCCGACGGCAAGCCGCTCAAGCTGATGGGCGTGCAGACCGACATCACCCGCCAGAAAGAGGCCGAAGCGGCGCTCGAGCAGGTCAACATCCGCTTTCGTCTCGCGCTCGCCGCCAGCGGCACCGGCATCTGGCACCACGACATCGGCACCAGGAAGAGCTACTGGGACGCGCGCAGCCGCGAGATCTTCGGCCTCGTTGCCGACAAGGACGAGGTCGACGCCGGCCTCTGGCATACCTTCCTGCATCCCGACGACAAGGAAGCCACCGAGCGGGCGCACCTGCTGCCGACCGGTTCCAACGAAGTCGTGGCCTCGCAATACCGCATCATCCGGCGTGACGGCCAGGTCCGCCACCTCGAATCGCTGGTGCGCTTCGTCGCCGATGTCGGCTCGGCCGGCCAGGTGCTGGGCACGGTGCGCGACATCACCGAGGAGAAGACGCGCGCCGAGGGGCTTGCCTTCGCCGCGCGTCACGACGCCCTGACAGGGCTGCTCAACCGCTCGGCCTTCGACCGGCTGCTCGCCGAAAACATCGCCCTGGCCGAGCGCCTGCCGCTCGCGGTCTTCTATGTCGACCTCGATTACTTCAAGGCGCTCAACGACTATGCCGGCCATGCCGCCGGCGACATGGCGCTGAAGAGCGTGGCTGCCGGGATCGTCGCCAGCCTGCCAGCGCCGGCGCATGCGGCGCGTCTCGGCGGCGATGAGTTCGCGCTGATGGTGCCAAACTGCAACGACGCCTGTGCCGAGCGCATTGCCCGCGCCGTGCTCGCGGCCGTGCGAGACGCCGATCTCGGCTCGGCCGTCAGCTCGCGCCGGCTTGCCGCCAGCATCGGCATCGCCTTCGTGCGCGACCGCAACATGAGCGTGGCCGACGCACTCGCCTGCGCCGACGACGCCTGCTACGCGGCCAAGGCCGGCGGCCGTGACCGTTTCGCCGTGTTCTCGCCGGACTCGGTTGCCGGCTCCGGCGGTCTCAACGCCGCGCGGCTCGCCGCCGACCTGGTCGATGCGATGGAGGACGGCCGGCTGAAGCTTTACGGCCAGGAAATCCACCAGCTCGGCCTGCCATGGCAAGACAGCCGCCATGTCGAGGTTCTGGCCAGGCTCGAAGGCCGCAACGGCAAGATGATCCCGCCCATCGATTTCGTGCCGGTGGCCGAACGCTTCGGGCTTGCCGCCCGGCTCGACCGCTGGATCATCCACACCGCGATGCTGCGCCATGGCGAGGCAATGCGCGCCGGCGCAATCTCGCTCGACTTCAACCTGTCGGCGCAGACGCTTTCCGACCCGCAGCTCTGGAGTTTCGTCGACCAGGCCATCGCAGAAAGCGGCGCGCCGCCTTCCGCCGTCGGCTTCGAGATCACCGAGACCGCCGCCGTGACCAATTTCGACGCGGCCGAGGCATTCGTGCGCCGGGCGCGTGAGCGCCACTGCCGCGTCAGCCTCGACGATTTTGGCGCCGGCATGAGCTCGTTCGAATATCTCAGGCGCTTCCCCATCGACGCCATCAAGATCGACGGCTCCTTCGTCGAGCACATCGCCGACAGCCGCTTCGACCGCGAGATCGTCTCGGCGATCACCGGCATCGCCCGTTCGATGGGCGCTGCGGTGGTGGCCGAGAAGGTCGAGGAGAAGAACGCGCTGGAGATCCTCATGGGCATGGGCGTCGCCTATGGCCAAGGCTATTTCCTGCATCGGCCGGAGCCGCTGGAGGCCATCGTGGCGAGAGCTGTCAGCGGCACGATGTCACCGGAACGGCCGCATGCCAGGCTGGGTGCTGTAAAATAAGTAGTTGCTAAAATTGCAATTACTCATTTAAGGACGCCGTAATCCGCTACGATGATGATCCGAGATCACAAAGCGAATCGGAGCGCCTGGATGAAAACCCTTCCCTTGCTTGCGGCAACCGCAATCGGCCTGCTGGGCATCTTCGCCACCCAGCCATCCCATGCGAGCTCGGACAATGGCGGCGGGGTGACGGCGGCGTCCACGGCCGGCGATGATGACGATCAGGTCAACACATCCAGCGTCGGCGGCGACCACGAGGCTGCCGAGAATGACGAGGCCGGGCATAGCGGGGACAACGCCGCCTCCGGCTCGCATGAAGGCGACCAGGACGGCGACGATCAGGGCGAGGATCACGATGGCGACCACGAAGGCGGGGACAGTGGCAGCCATGACGGGGGCGGCGACAGCGGCGGCCACGACGGCGGCGGCGACAGCGGCGGCCACGATGGCGGTGGGGACAGCGGTGGCCATGATGGCGGGGGCGACGACTGAACCCATCGAGGCTGAGGGCGGCAATCCCGGATGGACAAGACCGGCAGGCAGGGGACAGGCTCTGCCTGCCGGCCTCGTTTAGAGCGATTTCAGGAAAAAGGGTCAGGCCCGGAGATCTTGTCCTGGTTCTTCGTCAGGGATTGAGCCGAAACAAAGAGATGGCGCAGGCCATCGTTAAAAGGTGAACCATCGTTCTATCGAACTCTTAGGACAATCGGGCTTATTGCCTGTGAAACGCTCTGCTCGGACATGACGTCTTGGCTCGATTGTCCGGCGTCCGATCCATGACGGACGGGCGCCCGCGAGACCCGGCGATGTCCTCGACGCTCAACACCGCGCTTGTGATCCTGCAGCCGCAGCGCCTGCCGCCAGCGGCCAGGCCGGCCGTGGACAGCTTTGTTGCGAGCGTCTCCGGCCCGGCGGCTTTGCCGATCACGCAGGCGGAGCCTGCGGACTCGGCATCCAAGTTCAGCGTCGACAGCCTCAACATCACGGCGACGAAGGTCCGGCTGATGGAACGCGCGGGCAAGGAGTTCGGGGTCGATCTGACGGAGTATGATTCCGTGTCTTCCTACGGTTCGGCGATCAAGAACGCCGTAGAAGCATTCAAACGGCAGTCTCCGTCAGCGATCGCTGAGATCGAAAGGCAGCTTGGCCTGGATCAACTCGGCGTCCCACTCGATACGCTCGTCAATGCGATCGTCGATCCGCAACACAGTGACCGGCTGGATTCCGCCTTGAAGCAGCACGCCGGCGGGCAGGGCGGCCACCCGGACGATCTCGGCCTCTACGTCGGCTGAGACCGTTTACCCCATCAGCCATCGTAACACGCCCGCCGAGGCCACCCCGACCACCACTGTCGGCAGCATCGACAGCCTGGTCGCGGCAAGCAGCGTGATGACCAGGGCCGCGAGGTCGGCCGGGTTCTTGGAAACGAAGTCCGGCGCGATCACCGAGATCAGCACGCAGCCGGGCGCGGCTTCCATCACCGCCGTGGCGCGCGGGCTGAGCGTGCGGTTCTTGAGCATTACATAGCCGCCGATGCGGGTCAGATAGGTCACGCCAGCCATCGCCAGGATGGCGAACACGGTCATCGGGTCGATCATTTGTCACCTGCCAGGAACCACGCGGCCACCAGGCCGGACAGCGCGCCGGCCGCCACATACCAGGCGCCGGGCACGACGAGATAGGTGAGCGCCGCCACCGTGAGGCTGACCAGCCAGGGCCGCGCCGCCGCGAAGCCCTTCCACATGCCCCGCAGCAACACCAGGAAGACGGCCGGGAAGGCCATCGCGAAACCATATCTCTCGACATCGCCGAGCACCGGGCCGAGCGCCGCGCCGCAGGTCGTGAACGCCACCCAGGCGAGGTAGAAGGGCAGGCCGGCGCCCAGGTAGAAAGGCAGGCTGAAGCCCGGCCGCATGCCGGCGGCGGCGCGGCGCTGCGCGTCCGCCAGGCCCACCGCCCAGCTCTCGTCGCACATCAAAAACAGCGCCGGAAAAACCTGTCGCTTCGGCAAATGCCTGATGAACGGCGCGAGTGCCGCGCCCATCAGGAAATGCCGGCTGTTGACCAACAGCGTGATGGCCGCGATCAGAAGGATATGCGGCGGCGAGGTCCAGAGCTGGATCGCGGCGAATTCCGAGCCGCCGGCGAAGTTGAGGCCGGTCATCAGCGGCACCTCGACGACGGAAAGGCCCTTCTGCGCGGCTTGGGCGCCGAGCACCAGCGCATAGGGGATGATGCCGAGCAGCACCGGTGTCGAGGCGGCAAGCCCGCGCCGGAACTCTCCGCCGCGCCCGCTGTTGGTCTGGCCCTCGGCAAGGGCGATCTCGGAAACGCTCATGGCTCTGCCTTCGGCGGGCCTTGCGGTCGCCGTTCTCTCGTTCGGTTGTGGGTTATCGGTGGCCGCACCATAGCCGAAATGCCCGGCAATCGGGTTGCGAAGATGCGCCATTTCTGCCACGATTTGGCATTGAATAGCGCACTAAGGCAGAAGATTGGAATCTTGAACCATGAAGCTGGATGACATCGACAGACGCATCCTGCGCTCCCTGCAGCGCGACGGGCGCATGGCCAACAACGATCTGGCGAAGGAGGTCGGCCTGTCGCCGTCGCCATGCCTGCGCCGCGTGAAACTGCTGGAGGAGGCCGGCGTCATCGACCGTTATGTCGCGGTGCTCAACCCGGCCAAGATCGGCCGCGGCCAGACCTTCTTCACCCGCATCTGGCTGAAACAGCAGGACGAGGACACGATCGAGCACTTCGCCGCCGAGGTGGCGAAATTCCCCGAAGTGATGGAGTGCTATCTGATGCTCGGCGACTGCGACGCCATGGTGCGGATCGTGGCCGCCGGCATCGACGACTACCGCCGCTTCCAGTCGGAACACCTGAGCCGCATCAAGGGCGTGCAGAACGTCAAGACGGACGTGCCCAGCCAGACGATCAAGCAGACCTCGGAGATGCCGCTGTAGCGGGGCTGATCTGCCCGCGTGGGGAGATGATCGGCTTTTGTTCTTGCCACCCTCAGATTGATGAGATGATGGCTGCAAACCAGGTCGCAACGAACTGAATCACGCCAAATATAAATACCGCCTGGTATTTCGGTATTTTCATATTCCATTCACGAACGAATTCAGGATTTCTTCTCGCAATATCCCAATCGATATAGGTTTGGTTCTTAAATCCAAATCGCGCAAACTTTCCAAATCCATCATGCTTTTGGACAATATGTACTTTCATGTAAAGAAATAGCCAGACGGCGGTGATGAACACCGCCGTTGAAACCATCGTGGCGAACCTCATCCGTTGCCGCCCTCGTCGAAGTAAAGAGACTTAGGGGCGCGCCCTTGCACCCCTTCATGGCTCTAGCATGCAATGCTGGGAAAAGCTTATGCATCAGCGGGCAGAGCTATGCGGCTTGCATCAATGCTGGGCGTGGCTCTCATTCCTCTTGCGCGTCGCGGCCGCCTTCTTGGCCGAAGCCGAGCGGTCCGCAGCCGAGCGCTCGCCCGAGGCCTTGCCGCCCATCCTGCCGCCCTTGTGCGCGGCCGGATTGCCGGTGTGCTGGCCGCGCCCCGATCCGCCTTCCTTCTTGCCGCCGCCATCGTCCTTGTTGACGGTCGCCCAGGCGCGCCGCTCGGCTTCCTTTTCCGATACGCCGCGATGTTCATAGCCCTCGGCTATATGGTCGGCCTTGCGTTCCTGCTTGTCGGTGTATTTCGATTTGTCGCCACGTGGCATTTTTCTTCTCCGGCGATTGGGGCGCTCAGCCCTCGGCCTTCATGGTTCGTGCAATCTCGAGCAGCTTGTCGCGGTCATGCCCATGCTCGCGGATCAGCTCGCGCGCCTGGTTCGGCGACAGATCGGTGTTCTCCGCCAGGAAGCGGACATCGGGATCGTCGCCGCCCTTGGTCGGCAGGTTGCCGGTCGCCGGCGCGTGGGCGGCGCCAGGGCGGTGCGGGATATTGTCGTTTGCGCGGGTCATCGCAGGCCTCCTTTGCTTTCAGTCTGCCGGCCGCCCGTGGCGCGCCGCCTTCTTGCGGCGCAGCACCTCATCGGTGCCGACAATGTCCTTCGCGCCGCCGGTGATCGCGGTCGAGACCACGGCCGGCGGATCGCTGGCGGGGAAACTGTCTTCGAGGCCGGATTGCAACTGCTCTTCCAGCGTGTCCGGGTTCTCCGACCGGCCTTCGGTGCGACGGCCGTCGATCTCTTCCAGATCGTGCTTGGCGTCGGGATGCTCACGCACGTTGCGCAACGTCGAGACGACAAGCTCGACCGCGAATTCCTTCATCGCCTCGGCATCCGGCGCGGCAATTTCGGCCTCGTCGACCAGGCGCACCAGCGACTGTTCGAGCTTGTCCAACGCGCGCATGCCCTCGCGCCGCGCCAGTTTCTCAGCCAGGGCATGGATCAGCAGCGGGCCGAAGGTCGAATAGGCCTGGATGCGGGTCTCGTCGACACGTTCGGGATGAAGCGTATGCAGGGACATTGGTGCCTCCATGAAACATCCTGCGGTGGCGGCCCTTGAGGCGCCGGTCCTAAGGGAACTGGAGGAGGCGCAAGATGTTCCATTGCGGATGCAGCCCGGGCAAAGGAAAGGCGTTTGTCAAGCGGGTATTGGCAACAGATGTTCCGGCCGAAATATTTCGTGACTTGGGGTCAGACTGAAGTCCGACCGGGACAACGCATTGGGCTGGCTTGTGCAACCAATGTGATTTCTGCGAATTGGTGAGCGGCCGACGAGAAAAGCCCCCTCCATCGCCGGTCATGCTGGTGCCCGCCGATCGCCCACCGCGCAAATCCGGCGGGCACCAATATCCACGAACAAGAAGGCCGCTAGAGTCGGCTTCGGAGCGAGACGACGTTTTGACCTACATCTCTGCAAAGCCCGCCCGGCAGGAGGGCGAAAGCCTGCCTGCCAACGACAACAACCATGCCACCCGTGCCGACCTTTCCTTCCTCGATGCCATCAACGATGAGTACGAGGTCGCCGCCATTGCCAGGCGCGCCGAGCGTCTCGGCCACGTCACGCTGATCGCCATGGCGATCGGTCTGGCGGCCCTGCCGGTGCTTTGCCTGATGCTTGTGTGATTCGGGCCTGGCGGCGTCGGCACGCGCCAATCTCCCGGCATGGTTGAATCCTAATGCATGTCGCCCAAAAGTGCGCGGCGGTTTTGGGATAACGACATGCATAAAAGCAACAAACCTAAAGCGCGTCGCATCAGGCCGTTCAGACGCGACGCGCTTTAGCGTCCGGAAAAGAAGGCGTCGAGCGTGGCCGCAGTCTCGATCGGCGACTCCTCCGGAAAGAAGTGGCCGCCGGGCAGGGCGCCGCTGCTGACGTCGTCCGCCCAGTTTCGCCACAGCGCCAAGGGTCCGCCTTCCTGGCCGTACCATTCGGCCAGCGCCCCATGCTCGCTCCACAACGCCAGCACCGGGCAGGCGATGCGCCGGCCGGCCTCCCGGTCGGCACGGTCGTGCTCGCGGTCGAGCGATGCCGCGGCGCGATATTCCTCGCAGATCGCATGGATGTGCGCCGGGTCGCTCAAAGCGTCGACATAGGCCTGCCGCACGCCGGGCGGGAACGCGTCGGGTGCCGATCCCCAACCGGACAGCGCATTGTCGACAACAGCCTCGGCGGCGGTCGCCAGGATCGCCTCCGGCAGCGGCTCGGGCTGCGCCAGCACCGACCACGGCCAATAGCCGAGCGCCAGCCTTGCATCCGCCCGGTCCCAGGCATCGGCTGTGGGGATGATGTCGAGCACGGCGAGCTTCCCGACGCGGTCGGGATGATCGAGCGCCAGCCGGTAGGCGACGCGCCCGCCGCGGTCGTGGCCGGCGACCATGAAGCGCTGAAAACCGAGCGTCTCCATCAGCGCCACCATATCGGCGGCCATGGCGCGCTTGGCGTAGGGCGCATGGTCGGCGGCCGATGGCGGGCACGAGCTTTGCCCGTAGCCGCGCAAATCGGCGCAGACGACGGTGAAATCGCGCGCCAGGCCGGGCGCCACGTCGCGCCACATCAGATGCGTTTGGGGAAAGCCGTGCAGCAGGAGCAGGCCAGGCCCGCTGCCGGCGCGACGGGCGAAGATCCTTGCCGCGCCGGTGTCGATCTCCAATGCCTCGAAATCTGCGAACATGCTCGCCTCCGGCGGATGCAACGCTGGCGCCTCAGCTCCAGGCCGAGTCCAGCGTCAGCGAAGCCTCGAATATCTGCACCTTCTCCGCGTTGCGCAGCTTCACGGCGGCGCCTTGGAGCGCGACCACAGCTCGTCGAGCATGGTGAGCGCGGCGCTTGGCTGCGCCGACTTCAGCAGGCCCTGCTCTCTGGCGACCTTCTTGAAGGCGGCGAAGGCAACCGCCGGCCGGCAGGTGCCCGCGATCGCGTCATCGACCAGCCGGACCGCATCGAGATAGGCCGGCGCCTCCTTGTTCTTCCATGTGCCGTCGAGCGCCTTCCTGGCCTCGGCGACCGTCGTGACCATCATCGTGCCGCCGCTGATGAAGCGGATGGTGAGGGGCAAAAATCGGCTCATCGGTCGTTCACCATCCGAGCCATTGGTGCGTGCGCCAGGCAAGGCCGACAAAGGGCGCGGCCGTGATCATGGCGGCGGCGAGGACGAAAAGCGGGCTGTTCAAACGCAATGATTTCATGATGCACCACAAGCTTGGGGATGGCCGTAAACGATGACTTGCCCGGTCGGTTGCATCCGGCGGGCAAGTCCGGACTAAAATTGCGAGGCTACATATTGCTCGCGGGCCGGATCGGCGGCGTCGGCCGATGCGGCGGCCTGGGACGCGGCCTGAGCGGCACCTCGGCCAGCGAAGCGCGGATCACCCTGACAGGGACCGGCGGCATGGCGGCACGCCGGCGCAGCAATGCGGCGGACAGGCTGCCGATAAAGCTTCGAACGTCCATGGGACTCCTCCCGAAGAGTCCCCCCAAGGGTGAACGGTTAGCACCGCGGGGCGGCGACCGCATTTAACTTTGATGTATGCCCGGGCGTCGTGCCGAGATGCGACAAACCGGCCTCGACCTTTTTGCGGAGCCAACCTTTTTTGCCGGCATGCGTTGTACCGGGTGACAGCATTGGAGACACGAGGAGAATCCGATGAGGAGAACGCTCTTTGGGTTTGCCGTCGTCCTGCTATCGGCGCTGCCGGCGGCGGCCCAGACTGCCGCCCAGCTGAAAGACGTGCAGGCGCAGGACTGCCAGGTCAAGCCCGACGCCAACGACCAGCAGCAAAAGCCGAAGCAGGAGGCCGCCGCGGACGAATTGTCGAAGCAGCTCGGCAATTGCGGCGGCGTGCTGAAGCCGCCGCCGACCGGCGACCAGAACGCAACCACGCCACCGCCGATCGGCAGCGACATGCCGGTGATCAAGCCGGGCGAAGTGCCGCCGCAGACGGGTCAATGAGGCGGTCCTCATGTTCGACGATAGTGGTCAGTGCCTGCGCTTCCCGCTCTCGGCCGGCTTGGCGGCCGGGGCATGGGCCTCGCGGATCAACTGCAAAGCCTCGTCGCGGGTGAGTCCGCATTTGCGGGCAAAATAAGCCGCCTCCTGGATCTCGGCACGGGAGGCTGCCGCAATGCCGGAAGCGGTCTGTCTGCTCTTCTTCTTGGCCATCGGTTCACCGCGCCATGAATCAATTAGTCAGCTAATATATATCCATTGTTTGCCATTGCAAATTACGGCCGACTGGATTCGCCTCGTCACCCGGCGAAGTTGCGCCTGGCGAGCAATCTTGGCGGCGGGACTCGTCAAAATCGTTCGAACCGCCGCTCCACCTTGCGGGCGAATTTTTCCCGCTCCTCGTTGGAAATGCTCTCCACCGAATATTTCGCCAGATACAGGTGTTTCTCCGTGCGCCCGCACATCGACTTCAAGCCGCGCAAAAGCACCTTTCTGCCCGGGTCCTGCATGTAGAGCCTGGTGTACCACCATGGCGAGCCGAAGGTGGTGACTACGCCCATCCGGCGGATGTTCAAAAGCGCCGGTTTGATCGTGCCGCCGTCGGTCGGCAGCTCGAAGGCAACGCCCGGTCGCCACACGCGGTCGAAATATCCCTTGAGCATGGCGGGCATGCCCGACCACCAGGCCGGGAAGCAGAACACGCATGCTTCGGCCCATTGCAGCGCATCGATATAGACCTGCAGCTCCGCCGGCGCGGCAGACGGACCGGCGTGGCCCTTCAACTCCGCGGACGGCATGACCGGATCGAATTTCATGGCATGGAGATCGAAGTCGACGACCTCGTCGCCCCTGGCCTTCAGGACTGCCACGACACGCCGGTGCAGCGACGCCTGGTAGCTGTCTTGCGACGGGTGCGCGTAGACGACATTGACCTTCATCGCATGCCCCCCACGCGCCTCTGATCCTGTCTTGAGGCTAGTTCAACGCCGTTGCTCTGCTTTGGGCATCGACAGGCGGCCGGAACCATCGCGCGGGCACCGGGTTGTGCTCAGCGGGCCGCGTCAGCCGGACCTGGTGCAAAGAGAGCCGCTTGGAAATATTGCGCGGCCTTACCTTGCCGCGAATGAAATTGAGCGCTATATATGTGGCATCGATCTTGTTGAATGAACGTTGTTTTTTGGGCGTGCGCCCTAACGATTTTTCCTCTCAATTTCGAAGATTGTGACGTCCGGCGGGTCAGCCGGGCGAAAGATTTGGCGTCGATTTGAAAGGAAATCGCATGACTACTGGAACAGTAAAGTTCTTCAACGCAACCAAAGGCTTCGGCTTCATCGAGCAGGGCAATGGACAACCTGACGTGTTCGTCCATATTTCGGCAGTGGAGCGCGCTGGCATGCGTTCGCTGGTCGAGGGCCAGAAGGTGAGCTTCGATGTCGTCAAGGATAACCGCAGCGGCAAGAGCGCGGCGGAAAACCTCCAGGCGGCCTAAAACATGCGTCGGCGCCCGTGATCACGGATGTACTGACGTCGGCGCCGAGGTTTTGAGGGAAGGTCGGGTTCGCCCGGCCTTTTTTATTTCGATAGCGAGGTAGCACATGGCTGAGCTGAATGTGTTCAAGCCGAAAGGCGATGCCAAGAACGAGGCCACCACGAAAACCGCGCGCGCCATCATCGACGGCGAGGCGGCAGCTAGAATTGCAAAGACCGCGCGTCTTCGCGAGGCCCGGCTGGCGCAAGGATCAATCGAAGAGGCGCCAAAGAAAGTGAAGAAAAAGGTGGCAGGCAAGTAAGCCTGGCCTTCCACCGCCCTTAGGTCAGGTTCGTGGAGACGTCGGAGCGGGCATCGGCCGGCGTCTCACGAAGCGTCATCAAAGACGGCTAACCTATATCCCTCGGGGGATTTCGTTGGTGGATGAAGACAAGCCTTATCGTGAGGCTTATCGATTGCAGCGCGTCGACGACGGCGCTGCCGCAACCATCGCGACCTTTTACTCCTCGAAAAAGGCTTTGACGGTCATCCCCACTTTGGACGACGGCTACAGGCTGATGCTTGGCGATAGACAGATACGGCCCAGCGAGGCTTCATCCGGCCGTCATAATGATCCGGCAAATTAGCAAGCGCTGAACGAGCGCTCCTCCGGTCGGCATGTTCCCAAGACCTCTCTCTGCCCGGCTCCTGGTCCGGGCTTCTTTTTAGATACCGGGGTCCAGCTTCACGCGGATGGCGCCGATAGCGTCCACGACGGCGTAGGCGGCGTGACTGTCCAGCGCGATTTCCAGAATGCCTTCGGTCGTCTTGATCGAGAGGATGCCGAGCGCACCCTTCTCGTCATCGACCGTCACGACATGGATTTCGGTCGGTACGAAAGGCGCCGCCTTGTCCTTACGCTTCATCGTTCAACTATGTTGGCGGACACGACACTTGCCGGAAGCCGGCGTCATATTCAAGCGGGCTGAGGTCTGACGCAGCGGGAGGCCTTTCGGGCCCTCGCATCCTCAAAAATCCGCGAGCGGCGGAACATTCCCGCGGCGCCTTGCCGATGTCGTTGCGGTTGTCGGACCGCAGTACCTCGGGCAGGTCGAGCGCCGTCTCTGGCGGGCGCACCAGGCGGGTACGGTCGCTCGTTCCCAGTGGCTGGTTACCGCTGCCTCGATCCGCGGTTTCGGAAGTATTATCCGAGGAACCCTTGCCGATTCTGAAATTAAGCGCTATATGTTCAAAATCGATCTTGCTGAACGAACGTTGTTTCCGCGCGAATTTGCGCCCTTACGATCTTCCATCTCAATTTCGAAAAGTACGTCGCTTGGCAGTTGCCGGGCGCGTATAATTTTGCGTCGATTTGTAAGGAGATCGCAATGACTAGTGGAACAGTTAAGTTCTTCAATGCCACCAAGGGTTTCGGCTTTATCGAGCAGGGCGGCGGCCAGCCGGACGTGTTCGTTCATATCTCGGCCGTCGAGCGCGCGGGAATGCGTTCTCTCGTCGAGGGCCAGAAGGTCAGCTTCGACGTCGTGAAGGACGCCCGCAACGGCAAGAGCTCGGCAGACAATCTGCAAGCCGCCTGATCACAGCGCCTCGGGGTCCTTTGACCACGGATGTACTGGCATCGGCCGCACAGGCGCGTTGGAGAAGGTCGGGCTTAGCCCGGCCTTTTTTGTTCGACGTATCAGGAAAAGTGCGACGCGGTTTTCCGTCCGGAATTGCGTCAAACAAGGAGAAAACGATGAAGTCTCTACCGGATACCGGCCTGTTCAAGCCGGTCGCATCCCGCACGGAAGCCAAGACCGACATGACGTCCCGTGTCGCGCGGCAGATTCTGGACCTTGAGGCAAAGGCCAGGGTCGCCAAGACCGAACGCTTGCGCGCCGCCAGGCTTGCGCAGGAAGCCGACGCGCCCGTGGCTGTGCCGAAGAAACCCGCCCAGAAGCGTCAGAAGAAGGCGTAGAGCCAAGGACGCCATTTCGCCATAGTTCGAAATGGCGTCGTGCTATTCCCGGTCCAACTGCAGCAGATCGCCGGTGCCGTCGCCGTTATGCGTTCGGCTGTCCAGCATTTTGTCGAGATCATTGCGGTTGTCGGGGCCCAGAACCTCGGGCAGGTCGAGCGCCGTCAGGGCGTGCTCGTCGAACTCGATCGGCGCCCCGTAGAGCTGTGAAACCTCCAGCACCAGGCTTTCAATGTCCTCGCGGGCGACATTCTCCGCCAGGTTCTTGAGCCTGATCTCTTCCGACAGCCCAATGATGTCGACGATGCCCTTGGTCCGCAGAGCATGCTGGACCTTGCAGTGGGCATCATCGCGCAGCCGGTGGGAAAATCCTCTTGGCATTGGAAAACCCTCCTTTCGCGGACGGTTGTCCCTCTGGACGCCACCATGCGCCCAGGTCGCGCCAATGGCAATACACAAATGTTAAAACACATAAATAAATCAACAAGTTAGCATAAGGAAACAAAGGTGGTTTCGTAGCATCATGGGTATTGTTGGCATACCTCACTTTTCACGGCTTGCCCATTCTTGACGTCCTATGGTGCGAACCCTACTTTCACTCATAGTGAGGCAATTACTCATTCGCGGCACCCAATCGCTTTAAGGGACGCAGGGATGGCTGAGCTCGAACGGCCGCAAAGGCTTCAGATCATGTTGACCGAAGACGAGCTGGCGGCGCTGGAGAACTGGCGCTTCGAGAAGCGCATGCCGAGCCGCTCGGCCGCGGTGCGCGAGCTGTTGCGCCGCGGGCTCGCGGCCGAGGGCTTCCTGAAAGCCGAGACCGGCGCGAA
This sequence comes from Mesorhizobium sp. GbtcB19, assembly GCF_019091085.1. Lineage (GTDB taxonomy): Bacteria > Pseudomonadota > Alphaproteobacteria > Rhizobiales > Rhizobiaceae > Mesorhizobium. The sequence goes on from NZ_JAGXJY010000017.1 coordinate 33,980, forward strand.
GTCGCAGGATTTCGGCGTGATATCGGCGGACAAAAAGGCCGACGATGGCCCTGGCAGCTCGAAGCCGTAAGATGCAATCCCGCATCCGACACATTGCCCCGACCTCCGCCGGCCCTAGCTAATGCGCATGTCTGGCGCCGGGGGCACTATCCGACAGGACGCAAGCGCTGACGCGCGCCTCGCGGCGATCGTTGATTCTTCCTATGACGCCATCGTCGCCAAGGACCTGAACAGCATCATCACCGACTGGAACCAGGCGGCCGAGCGCGTGTTCGGCTACAGCGCCGAGGAAGCCGTCGGCCAGTCGATCCTGATGTTGATCCCCGAACACATGCACCACGAGGAAATCGACATCATCGCGCGAATCGGAAGGGGCGAGCGCATCCCGAGCTTCGAGACCACCCGAAGGCGCAAGGACGGATCGCTGATCGCCGTTTCGCTGACCATATCCCCGATCAAGAACAGTGCCGGCGAGATCGTCGGCGCTTCCAAGATCGCCCGCGACATCACCGCCGCGAAGGAAAGCGAGCGTCGCATCCGGCTCCTGATGCGCGAGGTCAACCATCGCGTGAAGAACCAGTTCGCGGTGATCCTGTCGATGGTCAGGGAAACCAGCAAGCGCTCGACCGACCCCGCCGAGTTCGAGCAGATGATCCGCGCCCGCATCATGGCGCTGTCGCGTTCGCACGACCTGCTCGTCACCTCGGAATGGGCCGGCGCCAGCCTGTTCGACCTCGTCCAGGAACATCTGAAGCCCTTCGGCCATGAGGAGCGTATCTCGCTGTCCGGGCCGCTGCTCACACTGCAGTCGAACGCGGTGCAGAATCTCGGCATGGCCTTCCATGAACTCGGCACCAACTCGTCCAAATACGGCGCGCTTGCCGCCGGGGGCGGCCATGTCGAAATCACCTGGAAGGTCGAGACCGGCCCGGATGCGCGGCGCCGCTTCCATCTTCTGTGGCACGAGACATCCAGCGCGGCAGCCGTCGCAACCGCGCCGAAGGCGACTGAGCGCAAGGATTCCGGTGAGCGCAAGGGTTTTGGCACGGTGGTGCTGCAGCGGGTGGCGCCGCAATCGCTGAGCGGTTCCTCCACCCTCGAACGCTCGCCCGGCAGCGTGAAATGGGCGCTCGACGCCCCGCTCGAGGCGATCGTCGTGCCGCAGCTCGGCGCCGACACGGAGAGCGACTTTAGCGTGTGAGGAGTCGGCTTCCGACCTGCCAGCTAGCCGATTTCGACGCCGGCGCCGATTTATCGAGGGCCCGGTTCGTCCCGATCTCGCTCGGCGCGACATATGTCGGCTCGCCGCCAGGCTCGTCCAGCATCGGCGGCGGGGCGCCACTTCCGCGGTTGAGGGCCATCGAAGCCGTCTCGCGGTAGTTCCAAAACAAGCTCGCGATCTCGACGATCGCGAGCAACCAAAACGGGCTTGTGATCCCAACGATCGCCAGAGCACTGAGCGCGAGGAGCTTTCCCATGCTTTGCACGTAGGGTCCCGACGCGCCACGCGCAACGGACCCCCTCCCGGCACCACCTTGTAGAGCGGTAAAAGCGTAATTACATCAATGACGAGCGTGCAATGTCCACGCGGATGCAGTTGCTTTGGTCAAGCTTCATCTATGGAGGTTGTCATGGCAATGATGGAAGCAAGAAAGAGCCTGGACTGGATCACCCTGGTCCTCGCGATCTGCCTGTTCATCTCACCCTGGGTCATCGGATTCACTGCGGCGATGGTGCCCGCGTGGAACGCCTGGATTATCGGCGTTGCGCTCGGTGCCCTGGCGCTCGCGACGCTTTCGGTGTTCGCCGAGTGGGAAGAATGGGTAAGCGCGGTCCTCGGGCTCTGGCTGATCGTGTCGCCCTGGCTTTTGGGCTTTGCGGCTGACACGCATGTCATGGCCACGCATGTCGTCCTCGGCGTGCTGGTGGTCGTGGCTTCGGCCTGGGCCGTCTGGGACTTCCGTCATCCCCACGCCCATGCGTGAGCGGTGACTGAACGGGAGCCCGCCGCGCAAGCGGCGAGCTCCTGGTATTGCGCAGAGGCATATCGGGGCATCGGGCTGAACGGCTGCAGGCGTCTTCACGCATTTGCTGCAACCCGAAACGTTTTCGTGCATTCTTGGGAATGGCCTCGATGTTCAACCCCGACACACCCGCCAAATGCTGCTCCTATTGCGGCGGCCGCGACCATGATTTCGAGGAATGCCCGAAGCGCAAGGCCGATGCCGAGAAAGAGCAGGAGACGGCGCGCAAGGGCCTCAACCCGGCGAGCGAAGGATTTTCGTCGAATTAGGCGCCGCGCTATTTAGTCTTTTAGCGGCAAGATACATTAACGCGGAAGCGGCACGTGTCCTATCCCATCCTGCGGCCTCGGCTTGATCTAACAAATTGTCTATTGGAGCAGCCAACGCATCTTGGCAGTCGCTATCGTAGCGAGCCGCGTTTGCCTCAAGGGACGGGGATTTAATCGCAAGTTCATTTGCCATGGAAACTGCTCGACTTGGATCGAATGACTTGGGGCGTGGCAGAGGCGGCGTGGGCGCCGCCTCACCAGTTCTAGACGTGCGACGGCCGCGCCTTCCAATAAGGCGGCGGCATGTCTCCATCCTCGATGAGGATGTCCTTCTTCCGGGCAAAGGCAGCAAAGATTCCTCTGGCCGTCTCCGCGTCGATGTCTCCGACCAGTGCCGCCTTGCATGCGCGGATAGCGGCCTTCTGTTCGGGACTGTTGCCGCACCAATCAGTGGCAAACTGGTATGCGTCAACCACGGTGTTGAGCTGACGAGGAAACCCCATGCCGACCCAAACTCGGATCGGTTTTTCGAACGGTTTTGAAAGCATCGCGAACCTCCGTCGCGAGACTTCAGGCGGCCAGCCCGCCGCGGCCGCCGACGCTGGCCATCCATGGCGGCGGTGCGCTCAGTTCTTCCAGAATGTTGGCTGATTTTGCGAAACCGCGGAAGGCGTCCCTCGCGGCGCTTCGCGGGTAGTCGCTGTCGAATGCCCTCTGGCAGGCTCGCAGCGCCGTGTCGTAAATCGGGCCGCGCCTATTTTTCGGCCATTCGTAGAGAAATTCCAAGGCGTCCTCGATGCATGCGATTTCCTGGATGAGGCTGCTTCCGCTCTTGACGAAAACAGGGCTGTCGAACATCCGGTCGTTCATAAGATCCTCCAAATCGAACGAACAATTGAGTGTCAGGAGAGCCGGGACCTGCAGCAGTGTCCCTGGCTCAACGGCGATATGGGTTTGAGGATTTTTGTCGTCAAGAGGGTTCGTGAAGGCGCCCAGCCCTGACTTTTTCTGGGATGGTCGCAGAACGAGCCTTGATCCGGTCTATAGTCGCGGCGGGGGTGCGCGGGTGGCGGACATCATCTCGATTGAAACAGGCGCGGAGCCTGTCCGGCGGCTGTCGGCGGGACGCTTGCGGCTTGTCGCATTCATGGCGATCGCCGGCTTCATGATCGCCGGCCCGGTCGCGGAACAGGTTTTCGGGGTGCAATCGGCATGGCTGCGCTCCTGGACCATGTTCAGCGCGATTGGGCTCGGCGTCATCGACGCTTCCTTCGAAATCCGTCAGCCTGACGGCACGCTTGTCTCGCTCGACCGCTTCGCGATGCTCGGCGCTCCGCGCAACGGCAAGCTGAAGTGGATCCAGAACCGCGAGCAGCTGGCTTCCGTCATCAAGCGGCTCTGCTCGGCCGCCGGGCAGGGCGCCGACATTCGTGTCCGCGCGCGGCTGGCCACGCGCGGCGGCTGGCAGATCATCCATACCGATGCCGAAAATGCCTGTGCCGTCTGACGCCGCCGCTGACTGGCGTTCGATGCAGGCTGTTGCCGCGCGCTTCGTCCGCTGGGCGGTCGGCACCGAGGGCTCGTCGCGTTCGTCGGCGTTGATCCGCATCGGCCTGGCGATGCTGTTCTGGTCGCGCTGGGCGGGCGAGCTGCTGCTCTATATGGACCAGTCGCCGGCCGGCCTGTTTCTGGCGGCCAACTTCTTCGTCGCCACGACGCTGCTCTTCGTCGGCTATCACAGCCGCGCCGCCGCGGTCTGGACGGGCGCGGTCGGCCTGGCGATGTACTATTATTTCGGCTTCCAGCTCGGGCGCGAGCCGTGGACCCACCATCATACCTATCTGCTTGCCGTCGCGGCGCTCATGATCGCGCTCACCCCCTGCGACCGCTCCTATTCGCTGGACCGCTATTTGGCGGTGATGCGCGCCGAGCGCACGGGCCTGCCGCTGCCGGCGGAGCGCGGCAATCTGTGGGGACTGCGGCTGATCGTGCTGCAGCTCTCGGTGCTCTATTTCTTCGCCGCCTACGACAAGTCGAGCTACGCCTTTCTGAGCGGCGCGCGGATCGAGGCGATATTCCTCTGGTATTATGCGGGTTCGGACTATCCGGCCGGCCTTGCCTGGTTCGCCACGATCGTGTCCGTCGCCGTCGTCGCGCTGGAATACAGCCTCGCCTTCGGCCTGCCGTTTCCCCGCGCAAGGCGCTATCTGCTGCTGCCCGGCCTGGCCTTCCACGCCATCATCTATGTGACGCTGCCGGTCTACACCTTCAGCGCCACCATGGTGCTGCTCTATCTCGCCTATTTCGACGCCGATGCGGTGGACAGGGTCATCGCGCGGCTCCAGGGGATCGGCCCGGCAGAGACTGCCAGAGAGGAAATTTCGTGAAGCGTGGTTTGTTGTTTTCGGGCGTCGCCGCGGCGGCCATTGGCCTGACCATGGTCAGCGGCGCGGCGCGTGCCGGCGATGCGAGCGACTATTATCCCAAGCGCGTATGGGGTTCCTTCGAAGGTGGCCAGATGAACACCTCGCTGCTCGTGTTCCGCGACCTCAACCGGAACGGCGTCTACGATCTCGGCGACCGGCCGATGTCGCGCGTGGCGGTGGAGCTCGACAAGCCGAACGGCAGCACCATCATGCGGCTGACCAATGTCGACGGCTTCGCGAATTTCCGCATGTCGGTCAGCCAGCGCGATTTCGAAGTGGTCGACCCCGGCCACTACGCGTTCCGCGTCGTGCCGCCGCCAGGGTTTTCCGTCACCACCGGCAACGCCGCGCAGGAAAGCGATTATGTCGTTTCGCCCGGATCGCCGGGCGACATGATCGCCACGCGCACCACGCACCCGGTCGGCCTCGCGGCGGATCTGACGATCAGCGGCGCGGTCGCTGCCGGCTCGCGCGTTTCGCTCACAGGGCCGGACGGCGTCTCGTCCGCCGCCAAGGTCGGCCCGGACGGGCGCTTCAGCACACCAGTGACACCCGGCGAATGGCTGGTCGATTTTTCGGCCGGCGGGGCGACAGAGCGTCGGCATGTCGTCGTCGGCGCGGCGCCGGTGGTGCTGTCCACGTTTTCGGGCAAGGGCGGACCTGCCGAGGCGCCGCTGCCCACGGAGCATGTTGTCGGCTTCGACGACCTGATGACGTCGCCCGGCGTGTTCGAAATTCCGTCGGGCTATGGCGGGCTCGACTGGTACAATCTCGTCGCCATGCACCAGAGCTTCACCGCCGGCCCGGGCTACATCAACACCACCATGTCGGGCGAGTTCATCGCCTATAACAGCTCTGGCCACCCGGCGCAGGTGTTCAGCGACAAGCCGTTCGATTTCACCGGCGCCTATTTCGGCGTCGGCTGGGACGACGCCGAGGGCGAGACGCTCATCCTCAAGGCCTGGCGGGGCGATGAGCCTGCCTATGAGGATCAGCTGGCGCTGTCCGCCAACGGTCTGGTCTATTTCGCGGCCGATTACAGCCGCATCACGCGGCTCGAAATCCGGACGCAGCATTACTGGCAGGCCGCGATCGACGATTTCGCCTACCGCACCGGCCCGTAGGGTTTGGGACAGCGACATGCATCAAGGCAGGAGCTGGAAGCGCGTCGCCTGAACCCGTTTAAGTGGGACGCGCCTTAAGTCAAAGCCGCGTCAGCAAGACGATCTCGGGGAGGCTCCGCAGGAACGGGAGCCGCCGTCCGAACGGCCGCCGGTGGTGTCGTGATGGCCGCCGCCATGGCCGCCATTGCCGCCCGAGCTGCCATTGCCGCCGGAACTGCCATTGCCGCCGGAACTGCCGTTGCCACCGGAACTGCCATTGCCGCCGGAACCACCGTTCCCGCCGGAACTGCCGTTGCCGCCGGAACCACCGTTCCCGCCGGAACTGCCGTTGCCACCGGAACTGCCATTGCCGCCCGAGCCGCCGTTGCTGCCGGAACCACCGTTTCCACCGGAGCCACCGTTTCCACCGGAGCCACCGTTGCCGCCGGAGCCGCCATTGCCACCGGAGCCACCGTTCCCGCCGGAGCCACCGTTCCCAGCGGAGCCGCCATTGCCGCCTGAACCACCGTTGCCGCCGCCATTTCCGGCGCCGCCGTTGCCGCCATTTCCGGAGGAGCCGCCATTGCCGCCTGCGGAGCCACCGTTGCCACCATTCCCACCAGCGGAGCCGCCATTCCCACCGTTGCCGCCAGCGTCTCCGCCATTGCCACCAGCGGAACCGCCATTGCCACCGTTGCCGCCTGCGGAGCCACCATTTCCGCCGTTGCCGCCCGCGGAACCACCGTTGCCGCCATTGCCGCCGTTTCCGCCCGCGGAACCACCGTTGCCGCCATTTCCGCCATTGCCGCCCGCGGAACCGCCGTTACCACCATTACCGCCGTTTCCGCCCGCGGAACCGCCATTGCCACCGTTGCCGCCTGCGGCTCGCGCCAGCAGAACGCGCTTGGCCTCCTGCAGCAGGACTTTCCGATCTATGGACTGGTGGAGCCCGTCTCGCGGCTCGGACAGGATCGACGCCGCGCGCGTCGTCGTCGTCGGCAGCAGCATGGTCGATGCCAGTAGCGCCGCCGCCAGAATGGGGAAGGATCGGCGCGCGATGCCGGCATTGGCCGTAAAGGCGAAACCGAAGCGTCCCGCCGACATTCGCCCGGCAGGCTCCGAACCTGTTTTGATCGACATGATATCAGTCACCCGCTAACCCCGGGCGGGATTATAGACGGGTTGAACCTCTGTTCTCGACCATCCCAGAAATAGTCAGCTGCTCGACGCCGGGCCCGCTCGGCCCGCGTCCACGGTTCATTTGTCGCGCGCGCCTCTCACCGCGCGCGCCGCCGCTTCGGCGAACGAGATGTCGCCCTTGATCTCGCGCATCGCCATCGACGTCACGGTCCGGCGCACGCCGGGCAGGCGGCTGAGCTCCTCGCGCAGCATCCGGTCGAGCGCCATCATGTCGACGGTGACGATCTGGAGCAGATAGTCGGCCTCGCCGGTGGTGGCGTAGCAGCGGCGGATCAGCGGATGTTTTTGCACCGCCGCCTCGAAGGCGTCCGACACCTCGAAGTCGATCGACACCTGGATGAAGGCCTCGATGCCGAAGCCGATCCTGGCCGGGTCGATGCGGGTGGAATAGCCACGGATGATTCCAGCCTCTTCCAGCGCCTTGACCCGTTTCCAGCACGGCGTCTTGCTCAAGCCGACCTCCTCGGCCAGCTCGCCGAAGGAGATGCGCGCGTCGCGCTCGAGCGCGGCGACTATTCTGCGGTCGAGAGCATCCAGCATTATTCGTTCTCCAACATGGCATGAAAATCCAAGATTCGTCCTTCATTCCATGCCATTTGGATAACAGAAAGGAACAATGTTCAAGCGCAAAGCGCTATCCTTGTCGCAAGGTCGCAAACCATGCCGCGCGAGGAGAAGAGCCATGGACAAAACGGATTACCACGCCCGCATCGAGACGCCGGAGATGCGCGACTATGGTGTCTACCTCCAATGCGACAAGCTGCTGACCTGCCAGAAGCCGCTGGCTGAGATGGTCAACGCCGATGAGCTGCAGTTCCAGATCGTGCACCAGGTCGAGGAGCTCTGGATGAAGCTCATCGCCTATACGCTGGTCGACGTGCTCGACTATCTTGAAAAACAGGACACGCACCGCATCGTCACGCTGATGGGCCGCGTCCACCGGCTGATGCGCATGATGACGGCGCAGCTCGATCTGCTGGAGACCATGTCGCCCAAGGAGTACCAGCAGATCCGCCTGCAGCTCGGCAATGGCAGCGGCCAGGAGTCGCCGGGCTTCAAGTTCCTTTTGCGCCTGCCGCCGGATCTTTGGCGGGCCTTCAAGCATGCCTATCTCGACGGCCGCGGGCTCTCCGTCGAGGACATCTATGACGCCCACTACGACCACGGCGATTCCTATGTCGTGGCCGAGGCGCTGATCGAGTTCGACGAGCTGTTCCAGAAATTCCGCGCCAACCACCTTTATCTCATCCACCGCTCGATCGGGCTGGGCTCGAAGTCGCTGAAGGGCAGGCCGGTGGAGATCCTCGAAGGCGGCGCCCGCCACCGCTTCTTCCCCGAGCTCTGGGACATACGCTGCGACATGACCGACCGCTGGGGCGCCGAATACGGCACCGTGCGGGAATCGATAAGCCATCCGCCGCAGGCGAAGGCGGGCTGAGCCTTCTTCCTCGCCCCGCGCGAAGCGGGGGAAGAGGTGGCCGCGAAGCGGCCGGAGAGGGGCTTTCGTAGAGTGCCGAGCCGGGCCGGAAGGGCTCGTCGCGTGGCGTTCATCCTGCCATCGCCGGCGCTGCCCCCTCTCCGTCGCGGCTTCGCCGCGCCACCTCTCCCCCGCCTGTGGCGGGGGCGAGGAAACCGCGCCGCGCAGAACAATTTTCTCCACCCCCTGTCGGAACCATCGCCCTTCGTCCGTCCTTGGAGCACCAACCGCTTCAACAATCCGGAGGGATAATCGTGGAAAACACCCAATCGACCTGGCAGACCGTCGCCATTCTCATCGCCCGCCTGATCTTCGCCGCCATGTTCGCCATGGCCGTCGTCTTCAAGTTCATGGATATGGGCGCCACCGCCGGCTACATCGCCGCCGCCGGCTTCCCGTTCCCGCTGTTCCTGGCCTGGTGCGCGGCGATCCTCGAAGCGCTGCTGGTCATCGCCTTCCTCACCGGCGCGTTGCTCACGCCGCTGGCGCTGATCGGCGCGGTCTATGTCATCTTCCTTGGCTTCGCCTTCCACGGCCCATCGCACTGGGCCGCCGAGCAGGCTGAGTTCGGCGCCTTCATGTCGCACTTCCCCTTCGCCGCCGGCCTGCTTTACGCCGCGGTCCACGGGCCGGGCAGTGTGCTCGCGCTCAAGCAGGGCTGGCCGGGCCGGGCATAACCCTTTTTCCTTCTCCCCGTTTACGGGGAGAAGGAACCCCGAAGGGGCGGCGCCGGCCATGAAATGAGCGCCACACCGACCCCCTCACATCTGGTCGTTATAAGGCTCCTTCATCTGCCCGACCATGCGCGCCAGCTTGGAGAAGGACGGGATGTCCGCCTCGGGCTGGCACTGGTTGGCGAGTTCCAAGAGCCGGATCGGGAAGTTGACGGCGTCGCGGCTCGACGCCGACATGCCTTCCGAGCGCTCCTCATTGGTTTCGCTGGCCTCGGCCTTGCGCAGCGCGATATCGATCTCCTCGACGCTGAGTACGCCCTTCTTGACCAACACATGGTTGATTGCGGCGACGGCCATCAGCAGGCCCTCGAGCTGAAGATTGGCGACGTTCATGGTGCTTCCTCCCATTGACCTCGCCTCAAGAACGCATGAGGGGCGTTTCCGATCCCGCGTCAACGATGGAGCCGGCAAGGGAGCTAGCACGGTCTGGCCGGGCTCAGAGCGTTGAGCACCAGCAGCGCATGGTCGATGCGCCATTCATCCTCGGGCGCGACCGTTCCGCTCGCCGACAGCAGCCGGTCCACTACCGGCTCGCTGAGCAGCCAGCGCCGCATGGTCTCGATCGCCTCGTCTCCCGCTCCCTGCCAGAAATTGCGGTTGGCCTTGTCATCGAAAAGCCGCTCGGCATCTCCCGCAAAGAATTCCGCCAGCTGCAGCGTGGCATTGGGCGAAGGCGAGGAAAGCCACGCTGCCAGCGCCGCATCGAGCTCGCCGTCGATGATCGCGATGCCGCAAAGCCAGCCGCTCGGGTCGAGCGTGTCCGGGGGCTGCGTGAAACCATGCGTCCAAGCGGCGGAGAAAAGCGCGTTCACGGGCGCGCGCTCTTCCGCCGGCCATCTCTGCCATCCGCCATAGTTGAGCTTGCCGGCGACGACAGGCGGATCAAGCCCGTGCCATGGCTCGGCATTGACGGCCAGCTCCAGAATCCGTGGCAGAAAATGCTTGTAGTTGTCGACGTCGCCGACCGTCGTCATCGCCCAGCCGCCATAAGGGCCGAGCTGTTTGGCCGTCAGGCCGCGCAACGGCGCTGCGGTCAGCGTTGCCAGGATCGCGGCTGCACCGCGCAGCGGCGAAGCATGCAACCCGCGCGGCGGCGGATAGGACGCGAACGCCGCGTAGCAATCCGCGATCCGCTGGCTGAGCTCGGACGTCACTCTGTCGACAAGGAAGGCTTGCCGCCTTCCTCACTCCCTGCCTTGCAACACGCGCACGAACCGGCTTTTGTCGGCCGTTGAGGAGCCCAAGCCCTGGAAGTCCCTGTAGGTGAAACGGCCGCTTGCCCAGGCATTCAGGTAGCGGCTGCAGAACGCGCTCGGGACGCGGGCCGCGCTCACATTCATCAGTGTCGCCACGGCCTGCCGGTCCGTCGGCGCCATCGACCCCAGTCGCTTGATGCAGCCCGCGACCAGCTGCCGCTTGACTGCGGGACTGCCCTGCATGACGGCCTGCGTGGTCTTCCATTGGCCCTCGTTGACACTGGTGCAGCCCGCCAGCATCGCGGCGCCAAGCAGCACCGCGCCAAAACGCATGTTGAAACGCATTCGTTCCCCTGAAATCAAATCGCGCCCGAACCAAGCAAAATTTCGTGACGCGGACAAGACGGGTGAGAACAGTTTCAAGTAAAAGGCATTGGTCCATTGTCGATTTTCGTATCGAGGCCACTGCTGACTTCTCCGACGCGGGTAGGGAACGGCACTGAGGCGACAACGCGGCGAGACAAGGCGCAGGACAAGATCTTCGAAACGTCGCTTCGGCGGGAGGGGGCGGCCTACGCCTCCATCAGCTGTTCGCCATACTCGCTCCAGAGCTGCCGGATCTCGCGCTGGCCGAGCGGCGGCGTCTGGCTGTCGCCATAGAAGATGGCGACGGCGCTGAGGTCGTACTGGCCCTCGGCCTGGGCGATGAATCGGATCGCTTCGCCGAGCGGCCTCGAATTGAAAATCGGATCGGCCTGGCCCCGGCCAAGGCTGCGAACGCCCGAAATGCTTGCAGGCACATGCCGCATCCGAAAGACGGATGCCATGGCAGGTCTGTCCATGCCGCTCTCCGCGATTCCCTAGGGGAATGATCCCATAAGCTCCGGCTAATGACCAGCCCGAGCCCCATGCGGAACTCCGCCCCGCGGCGACCGACCCAAAAAAAGCCGCCCGACAGGAAGGCCGGGCGATCGCCCTGCCTTTGCCTTTTGCCCTGGCCGCCATCCGGCGGCGGCATTCCAGCGAACCTCGGATCGCCCTTATCGGTGCCAGCGCCGGAACCAGTCGGGATCGGGCTCCGAGCTGCGGCTGATCGCCATGCCGGCCAGCAATCCGACCAGGCCGCCGATCAGCATCGCCGTCGAGAAGGTGCCGGGATTCTGCTGCACGGTCTCCGAAACGCTATGCGCCTGGCTGCGCAACTGGTTTGCCGCGCGCGACGCGCGATCGGAAGCGCCGCTGTAGAGGTTCGAGGCGCGGCCGGCCGCGCTCTGGTACCAGCCTTGCGCGGCCTCGGCGGCTTCCTCGGCCTGGTCGGCAAGCGCGCGGTTCAGCCGGCTCACCTCGCGCTTCAACTCCGCGATCTGCTTTTTCATCGCGTCTTCGGACGCCCTCGATGCGCGCGCGCCGCCGCGCGACTGGGCGCTGCTGCGCGCCGCGGTGGTCTTCGCGTTGCCATTGGCTGAATTGGCGGTGCCGGTGTCATTGTCTGCCATCGTTTTTCTCCTTTTTGCCTCCTGGAACGGCGGGCGCGGCGCTTGGTTCCCGCAAGCGCGCACCGGGCAAAATCAGGACCGTGCCAGACAGCATGGCCGTGGGGAGCGAGCTCTCCACGGCCCATGCTTCAAGCCGATGCCCTTTACTTGCCGCAATGCTTGTCGTTGACGTTCGGCTGCATCGTGCCGGCCGTGGTGCTGTTGGCATCGCCCTGTGCGCCCTGCGGCACGTCCGGGCAGTTCCGGTCGGCGTTCGAGTTCAGGTCGCCGCCGCTGATGCTGCCGGTCGTGCCCATATCCGGCGTCATCTGGTCGGGTGGCGGGTTGGCCGGCGTTCTCGGATCGACGGTGATGCTCTGGCCACTGCCGCCCGCGCCGTCGTTTCCGGTGGTGCCGGCTGTCTGCGCCATCGCCGCCGTGGCGAGGCCGATGGTCAGGGCCGAAGCCGCTAAAATCCTCGTAAGCATGATTCTTCTCCTCTGTTGCGAGACAGTGCGTCTCTTGCAGGGTCTGTCGCGTCGCGACTGAGGGTGGAACCCGTCGGACCACGGTTGGTTCCGACAAAATTTCGCGCGGCTTCTGGCTGGCGGTTCAATCTATGGCTGTGACGCGCGGGATTTTTCGCCAGCATGCCCTGGAAAGGCGTGTTCCATGCCGATAGGAAAATATGCCTGCAACCTGTTGCCCAGTGAGGGCAGCTATGCTACTATTTTGTCCATGGTGCTGATTTGCGCCAACGACCCGCCGCAAGGCGGGTTTTTCGTCGGTGAACACAATTCCTGAAAGGCTGGCGGGACAGCGCCCCCTCTGTCCTGCCGGACATCTCCCCCACGAGGGGGGAGATCAGATATCGCCTCGGCTTTCGCCAATCGCCAATGTTGCAAGGAAGAGCAAGGCGTTGGAACTGCCAATCTCCCCCCTCGAGGGGGGAGATGCCCGGCAGGGCAGAGAGGGGCGCGAAGGAACGCAACGTTTCCAACATTTTGCCCGAGGCTCCATGCCACGCTACGCCACCATCATCACCGCCGATGACGGCGCCGAGATCGTCAGCGCCATCGGCGAATTCGAGGGTGCGGAACCGCCGCGCCGCCATGGCCGCGTCGAGCAGGTTGCGCCGGGCGTGCGCATCGGGATGATGCGCGGCGGACCCGTCGATGCGGTCGCCGGGTTTGGCTTCCCGCGCCAGGGCCTCGACCGGTCGGCGGTCCGTGCCGCGACGGTGAGGTTAAAGGCGATGCCCGCGCCAGCGGTCGATGGCGAGCCTGCGAAGCCAGTCCGCGCCAAGCCACGAAAAAAGCCGCCGCGCAAGGTTCGCAAGGCGAAGGCGGCAAAGCCAGCCGATGCAATTACCCATGGCTGAGGCAAGCAGGCCCACGCGCCGCAAGCCCGCCGGCGCGAAGCGAGCAGGGCCAAGCTCCGAAACGGCTGCCAGGTCCGCCCGCCCGAAGCGTGCGCGAAAAACGCTGGTCGACGACTTCGCGGCAGCGCTTCGCGCCGATTTCCGCGCTCATGGCGCCGGCGTCATCGCCGCGGTCAGGGCCGAAAAGCCTGACCAGTATCTCAAGGTCGTGCTGACGCTGCTGCCCAAGGATTTTTCAGAAAATCTCGATGCCAATCAAAACAGTCCCGAGCAGTTGAGCGATGAGGAGATCCGCAGCCGCATTCGCGACCTCGAAGCCAGCCTCCGGCCTTTCCTCCATGATGCGAACCTATCTGGCTCTGCTAGAGGAGATGGAACGGAGACGCCGTCATAACCTCCTGGCGACCTATAGGCCGTACGAACGGCAGGCTGCCTTTCACGCGGCGGGAGCGCTCCACCGCGAGCGCCTGTTCATGGCCGGCAACCAGCTCGGCAAGACCAGGGCAGGGGGCGCGGAATGGGCCATGCACCTTACCGGCCGCTATCCCGACTGGTGGGCGGGCAAGGTCTTCGACACCCCTGTCAGACTCTGGGCCGCCGGTGTCACCGGCGAAGGCACGCGCGACAATCCGCAGCGCGTGCTGGTCGGGCCGCCGCAGCAGCAAAGCGCGTGGGGCACCGGCATGATCCCCGCCGACGCGATTGCCGGCACGGTGATGGGCCGCGGCGCGCCGGGAGCGCTGGACAGCGTCATCGTGCGCTGGGGCGGCGGCGGCGGCGTCCAGGCCGGCGAGAGCGTGCTCTCCTTCAAGAGCTACGAAAAAGGCCGCGAGAAATGGCAGGGCGAGACGCTGCACGGCGTCTGGTTCGACGAGGAACCGCCGCTCGACATCTATTCCGAGGGGCTGACCCGCACCAACGCCACCGACGGCATAACCATCGTCACCTTCACGCCGCTGCTCGGGATGTCAGATGTGGTGCTCAGGTTTTTGAGCGCGGAGGCAATGGAGAGGATTGGCAAGGGGTGAAATCCTGACTCCCCCTTCTCCCCTTGTGGGAGAAGGGGGCCGAGCGAAGCTCGGTCGGATGAGGGGTGCTCCAGCGGAGTGAGACGCCGGCGTTTCCTGGAACACCCCTCAACCGTCTCGGCGCTGCGCGTCGATCCACCTTCTCCCACAAGGGGAGAAGGGGAAACCGCGCTGAAACCATGATTTGCGATGCCGCTTTGGCCGCAACTGAAGGTCGAGTAGCGTCCGGCCGAGATCCGGAGCCGACATGCGACGTCTACCGAACTTGCTTCTTCTTGGCGCGCGGCTCTCTGCCTGCAGCGGCGATTGGCGCGCCGATGCGATCGCCTCGGCCGAAGCCAAGATGCGCGGCCTGATCAACGATCCGGCGGCGACCTTCTCGCATGTCGATCTCACCGGCGACAGCGCCACCGGCCAGACCTGCGGCGTCATCATTGCCAAGATGGGTATCTACACCAAGGAAGCGCGCTTCATCGTCTATATCGACAACACCGCCGGACCCTTCGTCGAGCCCGGCCTCGGGCAGACGATGTCGCAGGCCGATTTCGACTGGGCGTGGCAGAACGACTGCGTCAAAGAAGGCTACAAGGGCTGAGTCCTTTTCCTCGCCCCGCGCGAAGCCGGGAGAGGTGGCCGCGCAACGGCCGGAGGGGGGCCGTATCAGGGGTAATGCAGGCCCGCAAGCTGTCTGGCGCGGGCTTTTGGATCGGTCGCCTTACGGGTGAGCGGTTGGCACCAAATCCTTTCGTCGTCTCTAATCTGACTGGCCCAGACATTGCACACCTTGTTCGGTGTGTCCGGGGCGCAAACTTTATGTTGGCGCCCATTGTACTCATACATCTTGCAGGTCTGCTTGCTCGTGTCATAGGGCACGTTCGACTGGCAGGCTGAGGCGCTCGCGGCAATGGCCACGACGATTGCAATGCGGATCATGTATCTCCCCCGATTCCTCAGCAACTTCGCATTGATAGGCAGTATTATCAATGGCAATAGTTAATCACGGCAGATAATTGCGGCACGCTACTATGTCCCGACACGTCACCTTCATGACCATAGACGATGCCGGGCACTATTCGCCCGAGCAGCGTGCTGCGATCGTCGCCGCCTATCCCGAGCATGAGCGCGAAGCCCGCGCGAAGGGCACTCCGGTGCTGGGCTCCGGCCGCATCTTCCCGGTGCCGGAAGAGACGATCGCCTGCGAGCCGTTCAAGCTGCCGCGCTGGTGGCCCAGGCTAGGCGCGCTTGACTTCGGCTGGGACCATCCTTCGGCAGCCGTCGAACTCGCCTGGGATACCGAGGCCGATGTCGTCTACGTGAGCAACGCGAACCCTGCCGCGTGGCGACCTCTTACGACAAGGTCCTTTACGGCTTGCAAGTGATCGACACCGTGCAACTCGAGGTTGGCGACCGCGTCCTGGTAAGGGCCCAGGCCGATGCGCGCCAGAATGGCATCTACACCGCAAGCGAGGGTCAGTGGTTCCGCGCAGCCGACGCGCGCACCTCGCGCACCATGCAGAAGGGGACGACGGTCCATATCCAGGCCGGCACGATCAATGCCGGCAGGGTCTTCGCGTTCCAGACCGACAATCCGATGATCGGCACGGACGACATCGTGCTGTCCTTTTACCTGTCGGACGATACGCTGGGCGATGCCCAGGCGGCTGCGACGGCCGCCGCCGGCAGCTCATCAGCAGCGGCGACGTCGGCGACTGCCGCGTCGGCCAGCGCGAGCAATGCGGCGGCGAGCGCTTCGGCCGCCGGCGCGTCAGCGACAAACGCTGCAAGCTCAGCCTCGGCCGCCTCGGCCAGCGCGACCAATGCCGGCAACTCGGCAACGGCGGCGGCCGGCAGCGCGACGACCGCTTCCACGGCAGCCACAAACGCCGGCAATTCGGCAACGGCCGCGGCTGGCTCGGCCGCAGCGGCCGCGGCATCGGCTTCGACGTTGAGCTACGCCAGCCAGGCAGAGGCAGAAGCCGGCGTCATCTCCAACAAAATCATGTCGCCGCTGCAGACGAAGCAGGCCATCCAGAACGGTGCGTTCTTCCAGCGCCCGGAAACCGGTGCGGTCGCGCTCTCCATGCCGGCGGTGCTCAAGGAGCGCATCCGGCCGACGCATTTCGGCGCGAGCCCGGCCGCATCGGGTGCGATCAACCGCGCCGCAATCAACAACGCTGTCAACGCAGCGGGCGCCAACGGCGCGTTGGTCGAACTGCCTGCCGGCGTGTTCGATGTGGACGGGACAGTGATTTCGCTGGCTGCCAATGTGACGTTTGCTGGTGAGGGCACCAACACCGTACTTCGCACCACGTCTGCCACAGCCAACGTGTTCGATGTAGCGGCTTCGTTCGTGACGATCCGCGATCTGGCGTTCAAAGCCTCGGTACCACGCACCGCTGGCAACTACGTCAATTTCCAGAGTAGTGCCAGCCGCTCTTCCCTGAAGAACTTCTATATGGAGGCGCCGTTTCAGGGAGTGCGCGTCGCCAACGGTCCAGCATCGGTCACTATCAGAGAGGGCTATATCATCAACACCGTCGCGGGCACCGGCATCGCCATCCGCATTGAGGGCGGCTTCGACCTGACGGTTTCGGACATCCTGCATGACGCGCCGAATGGGTCGCAACCGTTCGCGGGTATATACGTCTCCGCATGCGGAGATCTCTCACTGTCTCAGCTTCAGATCATCCACGGCGGAACGGACCTTTGTTTGAGCCCTGGTCTGGCAACCATCAACTCGTTGTGGGCGAACGACTGCTTCTTCGACACTTCCCAACGCGCGATGCTGATGGATGTCGTCGGTGGAACCATATCGCGGTGTATCTTCGACCAGTGCTGGTTCTCCTCGTCAGCCAACGAGGGCATTCGCATGCAAACCTCCGCGGGCGGCACAATCAACGGTATCGACTTCATCAACCCGCATATCTTCTTGAATGGCTCGTTCGGCTTCAATGCTGTCGACAGCGGCGTTTCCAACATCTCTTTCATCAATCCTGCCGTTTGCCAGAATGGAAATCACGGCCTGCAATTTGGCAATGGCGTGCAAAAATTTCGCGTTGTTGGAGGCAAGGTTGGCGACGGTCACGGCCTCGGTGGCAATGGCGGCTTCGGCATCGGACTTGGTGGCTCGAATGACAAGTACATCATCCGGGGCGTCGATCTGCAGGGCAATGGCGGCGGTGCGATAACAGGTCATACCCCTGCATCATCCAAGAAGGTTGATGGCAATCTGCCGTCGACCGCCAACGACAATGGGCAGATAGTTGGCACTGCGACCAATGACGCAGCAGCGACAGGCAACGTAGGTGAATACATAGAAAGTGTTGTCACCACGGGTTCGGCTGTTTCTTTGAACAATGGCACGTCGGCCAACATGACCTCGCTCTCACTTACCGCCGGGGATTGGGACGTCGACATAGTATTCGAGTTCAAGGGCGGCTCGACGACCACACTAAACGCCCTGGCCGGATCATTGTCGCTGACCAGTGGTATTCTGGACGCTACGGTTGGTAGGCAGGTCGGTCTGGTTTTCAACAATTTCACCGCCTTTAACAATCTACTGAACATCGGAATTGGTGTGCCGCCACTGCGCATTTCGCTGACTTCAACAACGACAATCTACGCCGTTGCTTTAGCAACTTTCGGCGTCAGCACTTGCAGCGTATTCGGCATACTGAGGGCTAGGCGCGTCAGGTAAGTGACGCTCCCAAACGACAACCTCGACACAAAGAGATAACGTCGACCACCGTCACGTTACGACCAAAGACGCGCAAGATATCTGGCCGTCGCCATACCCATATTCCAGCACCACTTCGCCGAACGTGAGTTGCTTGACGATGCACGACTGATCGGCTTCTTCATATAGTTGCTGACGGTTCGCAACGATGAAGTACCAAGCGCATCGTCCGGAAATTAATCCCAAAATCCGCCGCGGCGCATGCGCCGAGCCTCTCCTCCATCACCCCCAAAGGAGCCTCCCCATGGACCGCAATTTCGCGCGTGCGCTTTCGCTCGTCCTGAAATCCGAGGGTGGCTGGTCGGACAACCCTGCCGATCCGGGCGGCGCCACCATGAAAGGTGTTACGCTCGCCAATTTCCGCCGCTACGTCAAAGCCGACGCCAGCAAGGCTGATCTTCGCACCATCAGCGATGCGCAAGTCGCCACGGTTTACCGGCGTTTCTACTGGGATGCAGCGGCCGGCGCCGAACTGCCCGACGGCGTCGACTATGCCGTCTTCGATTTCGCCGTGAACAGCGGGCCGGGTAGGGCGGCCAAGTATCTTCAGGCCGTCGTCGGCGTTGTCCAGGACGGCCGCATCGGCCCGGCGACGCTTGCGGCGGCGAGGGCGAAACCCGCCGGCGCCGTCATCGACGCGCTCTGCGATGCGCGGCTCGCCTTCCTCCAAAGGCTACCGACCTGGCCGAGTTTCGGCCGGGGCTGGAGCGCGCGCGTCGCCGCGGTACGCAGGCAGGCGCTGCTGATCTCGGCCGCGCCGCCGGCGACGACGGCATCGGGGTCGCCGGTGCCTGCGTCCGCCGATGGCTTGGCGCCGGCCGAAACGCCGGCAGGCGCCGCACCGCCTGCCATCGCCCAGGCGCCCGCCGCGTCGCCCGCGTCCACATCGCCCGCCAGGGCAACCGGCATCCTCGCTCTGATCGCGCTGGTGCTCGGCTCGCTCGCCGCCTGGGCCACGCATCTTCCCTGCAATCTCATCGGAGTGTTCTGCCAATGATTGCCGTCATCACCCGCATCGCCCTGCGCTATGGCGCCGGCGTGCTCGTCGCCCGTGGCCTTCTGGGCGCTGACGACGCCTCGGCGTTCTCCGCCGATCCCGATATCCAGATGGCGCTGGAGACCGGCCTCGGTCTCGCCATCGCCACCGCGACAGAGTGGTGGCACGTGCTCGCGCGCCGGTTCGGCTGGGAGCATTGACATGGAAAATCTCAAATCTGTCCTCACCCAGCTTTTCGAGCAGACCAGGCCGTATCTGATCGTCGGCGGATTGTGTCTCGTCCTCGGCCTTGTCGTCGGGGCGCTGCTATGAGCGCCATTCTCACGTGGCTTCTCACCAACCCGACCGTGCTGGCGATCGGCGCCGGCCTCGTCGGCGCGCTCGGCTGGGACTTTCACCAGCGCCTCGCCGGCGCACGGGCAGAGCGGAACAAGCAGGCCGAGGCAGAAGCCGCCGCCCGCGATGTCGCCGACCAGGTCGATAACGACATCGGCGCATTGCCGGCGCAAGCGGTCAGGAAGGAGCTGAAATCATGGGCAAGGGATTGATCGTCGCGGTGGTCGTCGCCGCGCTTTCCGGCTGCACGACGGCCAAGGGCGGCTTTTGCGCGGTTGCCTCTCCCATGCGCCTTTCCGCCAAGGCCGTCGAGACGCTGTCCGACCGCGAGGCGAGGGCGCTGCTCGCGCACAACCGCAAGGGCGAAAAACTCTGCGGCTGGAGGGCGTGATGCACGACATCTTCGATCTTCTGGGCGTCAAGGGCCAGGTCGTGGCGGCCGGGCTCGCCGGCGGCGTGCTGAGGGCGCTGTCGCGTCATCGCTACAAGCTGCGCGAGATGGTTGCCTCGCCCATCTGCGGCGCCTTGGCCGCCGCCTATCTGACATTGCCTGTCGTCGCCTGGGTTCAGGCAAGCGGCCTGCCGATGCCGGATGCCGCCGACGACACCACCACGCTTGCCGCCGCCTTTCTCATCGGTGTCTCGGCGATGTGGATTTCGGACATCGTCTTCGAGCTGGTGATCCGAAGATTCAAATCGACTTCGGGAGAATGATCGCGGCGAGGGCCGAAGTCGGTCCTCGAAGCATTGATTCATCGCGACGTTTTTTGAAACTCCCGTGAACCATTTCATGTTCTCCAGCGACATATCGCTGCAAATGGACATTCATTACACGGAGGAATCCAGATGACAAAAGTGCTTCGCAATACTCTTCTTGGCTTTGTTGTCGCCGCTGCATTCGCCGGCTCGGCACTGGCCGACCAGCAGAGTGTCAAGGAAGGATGCGGCAACACGTCGACGAACAAGCTTTGGAGCGGTCGCTGCTGCGGCCTTGGCGACGGCTCTTGCCTGGGCGGCGAAAGCCATGGCCACGACCGGGGTGGTCGGCAGCGCTGATCACCGCACGTCTCGAACACCCGCCGCTTTCTTGCCGGCGGGTGTTCGGTGAGCCGCTATTTTTGCAGCCTGATCTGCGGAACCCAGGCAGCCGGCTACCTGGGCCGCTGGAAGAAGCCTGTCGCAACGCCTATCTATGGAGCAATCCAAAGGAGGTGTGACATGGCTTTATCCACCGAACGCGCAGTCCTTGCCGGCGGCTGCTTCTGGGGCATGCAGGATCTGATCCGACGCTTGCCCGGCGTGGTGTCAACGCGAGTCGGCTACAGCGGCGGCGATGTCGCCAACGCAACCTACCGCAACCACGGCACCCACGCCGAGACGATCGAGATCATCTTCGACCCGGCCAGGACCAATTTCCGCACGCTGCTCGAATTCTTCTTCCAGATACACGATCCGACGACGAGGAATCGCCAGGGCAACGATATCGGCATGAGCTACCGCTCGGCGATCTACTACACCAGCGATGAGCAGAAACGGATCGCCGAGGATACGATCGCCGACGTCGACGCGTCTGGCCTGTGGCCCGGCAAGGTCGTCACCGAACTCGCCCCGGTCGGCCCGTTCTGGGAGGCGGAACCCGAGCACCAGGATTATCTCGAGCGCTACCCCAACGGCTATACCTGCCATTTCGCGCGGCCGGGTTGGAAGCTTCCGGTTCGCCAGAAGGCCGCCGCATCATAGACCTGCGGCGGGGCTATCGGATAGCTCCCTCACTTGAGAATCCAGCCCGCCATGCCGGACGGCATGGCGGGCTTTTTTGTGTTCCTGGGATATTTCCGCGGCCAAAGCGGCATCGTTTCACGGAAACAAGGAACCCGCTCCATCTATCTGTTTCAGCGCGAATTCCGGGAAAGCCGCACCGCGCTTTTCCCGGAATTGTCCTGGGCGTATCTCAGCCCTTGGCGCGGCGGCCTTCGTGCTCGTGGCTGCCGATCCAGTGCGCGCGGATGCGGTCGCTGGCTTCGAGATACGCCATGTCGATAAGATAAGTCAGGAGCTTCTCGCCATCGGCTTCCGCCTTCTGGCGAAGCTCCCGCAAGATCCCCTGCGCAAACTGCAGGTTTTCCATTTTGCTAGGCTGGTCCATGGGTGCCCCCCAAATGTCTGCGCGGTAAGTTTGGCTCACTATGCTTGTATGAAGATTGTAGTCCCGCTCGCGGTGAAGCTGTACTCGGTTGCACCGCCGCCCGATCAACGAACCTGTTGGACATTGCGCTGAAATGTCGATATTTTACGCGCCCAATCGGACAGCGACCATGCACGAAGATGAGGGCAGCACTCCTGACAAGTTTCAAGCCATGCTTGACGTGATTGCCAGGAGCGAGCCCTCGAGCGTGAGTGGGCAGGCCGATTTCGGCCGATTGAGAGCCGATGCCGCCAAAGCCGCCGGCGTGTTGATCGAATTTTATGGCGATGCGGCCCTGGAGCGGGCCAAGCTTATCGAGCGCCGATCGCCCCAGTCGCATTTCGCGCGCATGGTCACGGCTGAAGTCGGCAGGCGCGGCAAGCTGCAGCCTGGAAGCTAATCCGGAAACGATCGGCCTCAGGACGATCTTCGCCTCCTAAGTCTTCCGTCAAGCCGCTGCTCGACCTCTTCCTCGATATTGTCCAGAAGATAAGACAACATGTCGTGTCCAATCGATCGTGCGATGTCCTTGGCCTGTCCGACATGGTTGCGGATCTCGCGCAGCGCCTGCTCCTCGCACGCGGCATCCTTCGTCAGATCCACGAACCAGCCCGGATAGAGCGATGCCTCGCCCACATCGTCGACGTAACATTGGCCGACCGCCAGGATCTTGCGCAGCCCCATCTTTTCCGAGCGGACCCTGTAGATCTCCCTGAAACCGGACCTGCGCTCTATCGCCTTGCGGATAGCCAACCGAACCCTTGGGCGGTCGTCCCGGTCGATGCTTTGCATCCATCGTTCCAGCGACGCGCCATGCGAGAATTCGTCCAGCGTCAGGCCAAAATAATCTGAAAGATTGGCGTCGCCATAGACACGGTCACGCTTGATGTCCCAGGTCCAGAACCCGTCGATCGGTGGATACCGCATATGCATGTTTCGGCCGTGTTCAGGCGCCGACGTCATGAAAACCGCCCCGTCCGGTTTCAAGATTCGGCAACACTATGTAGCAAAAATTGAAAGAAACAAAGGTGGCCTTTTGTACAAGGACTGAAGTCATAAGCCTTATTGGCTGAGGCAAAAATCGGCCGCCATATTTGATATAACCAGAAAGAAGACGATTAAAAAAATTTCTTGAGCCGAAAGAATTTTCACTTTGGCATTTGCAACTGCAGTTTGGTATTTCACGCGCTAAGTATGGATAGATACCCAAAAAAACAATCCCGGAAGTTGTATTAATAAAGAAATATGGTTGAAGAATTCTTATATTCGTAGCGCTGATTAAATTTTGCGCGTGCCGTGATCTGAAACCGTGCCGGTCCACGGCCCTTTGTTTTGCCGTGCCGGAAATGCTAGCCGCGACAGTTTGGCCGGCAAACCGACTGGCGGTTGAAAAACGCAAAACCCCAAGAAAAGTCCGGGCAGATCAAGGGTCAGCTCCCTATTTCCCGGTCGCGCCGTAAGGCTTCCTCCGACTGAAGGTCGCCGTCGTTCAGACTTAAGTCGGTCAGCCGCTCGACCTAGGCGGACCTTTGCTGCGGCTCCCGGCTGATGTCAGCGCCGGCAGTCGAATCACCGACGATCCGATCGT
The DNA here is from genome assembly GCF_019091085.1 of Mesorhizobium sp. GbtcB19. Lineage (GTDB taxonomy): Bacteria > Pseudomonadota > Alphaproteobacteria > Rhizobiales > Rhizobiaceae > Mesorhizobium. The sequence continues at coordinate 57,135 of NZ_JAGXJY010000017.1, forward strand.
GCTCAAACTGCTGTGCTTCGGGCAGTGCCTGCAACCAGGACTCGCGGCGTCCGGTCCAGAGCTCGTAGGTCGGCACCAGCCCTTCGGTTGGCGCGATGTCGAGGCTGCCGATCGTGACCTCTGCCTCATCCTCGCCGATGAACGGCACCCGGCTTCCGCAAGTGGGACAAAAACTTCGAGTGCCATAGCTGCTGATGATGCCGGTGGTTTCAAAGGCGTTTAGCGGCCACACCGCATAGGCATGAAAGGCCGATCCGCTTGTCTTGCGGCAGTCCTTGCAATGGCAAAGGCCGACCCGCAAAGGTTCGCCGGCCGCCTGGAACCGTACGCCGCCGCACAGGCAACTGCCGCTGCGCGTGATTTCGTTGGACATGGCCTTCCTCCTGGAGCCTGACCCGGCACGGCACGCCGTCCGTTACAATTCGCCTGGGGTCGGAACGGTTCCGCGCCCCGGCACATGTCGTCCAAAAGTGCCTGCGTTTTTAGGAGTACGACATGCATAAAGATCCAGCTGTATGTCGCCCAAAATGCCTCGCGTTTTGGGAAGACGACATAGAAATAGAGACCCAAAACACATCGGCACAAGCGTTTTTGGGCATGCGTGGTGGCGTTCAGTCAGGAAAATCGAGGACCGGCTCCTGGCATCGATAGAGGCGGCATTCGCCCTCGCGTGTGGGTACCGGAATCGACACCGGCACCTCGGGCCAGTCGCATTCGTTGCCGAACTGGCGCACGAAGCGGTCATAGGTGTTGGGTCCGGTGGTCAGTACCGCGGCGTGCCGGCTTCGAATGAGCGCCTGCACCTGCGCGCAACTCATGGCGCGCGTGTCAGGTCGGGCGGCGTGGGCACTGCTCGCCGCACACGCAACACCGGCAATAAGTGCGATCGACAGGCTTCTCATAAGACACCAGGCTTTGGAGTTTCCGTCGAATATGGATCGCGGCTAGAACACCGCAAGATATTTCAGCAACGAGATGATCCCGACGATGATGACGATGATCTGCGCGATCTGCCGCGCGCGGGCATCGAGCGGCAGGCGCTGCACGAGATAGAGCACCAGGATCACCACCAGGAACGTGATCAGGATACCGATAAGTGCGCCCATCTGCATGTCTCCGTTTGTCCCCGGGATCGCCCTCAGCGGGCTGCCTCAAACGTCGCGGGCATGAAAATGGTTCCACGGCGACGAAGCGGAACACGAGGCAAGGCCGATCGTTGTTCAGCATCTTCGAATATTGAGGTAGAACGTGAAGGGGATATTCAGTACCGATCATCGTGGCCCACAAGGCAATGACTGCAGCATGCTGGGCCGATTTGGCTACGTCAAACTCTAATGACGGCAGCCTTAGCCAATGCCAGAATATTGCGCTCCGGTGGCGTTTGCGGCCGACCGGCGCGGCTCAGGAAAATCGCTAGCTGCCGCGCCCGCCGCAGTCGAGACAGGCGATGCTGTGTCCCGGGCAGTTAAGCCGGTGCGTGCCGCCGGGGCAGCAATGGCCGTTCGAGCTCAGCCAGCGCGCGCAAACGAAAACCTTCTTGGCCCCGTGACAGCGAGGGCATTCCTGCGGACGCATCAATTCCTCCCGTGACGGGACGCAATGTTCCGCTTCAACGACCGTGTTCATCCGTTTAGTCCCCAACCCCTGGATTATCGGTCACATATGTTAATTCACTATTCTTTACATTAGGGTTTATGAATGTGAAAGCCACGAAAGCGTCATAACGCTTTCAGGCGCTTGCGCGCTTCCCCTTTGCGCTGCCCTTGCTAAATGTGATGCCGTCCGATGCGCAGATTCCGCCGGGCAGGGCAGGCAACGGGAAGCTTCTTGCAATGACATGGACCGGCGCGGGCGCGCTTTTCATCCTGGTGCTCACTTACGCCGGCGTCGCCGTCGGCCGTATTCCTGGCCTGCGCCTCGACCGTGCCGGCATCGCGCTTCTGGGCGGCGCCGCCATGATCGCCATAGGCGCGATCAGCATCGAGGATGCCTACAAAGCCATCAATTTTGACACCATCACGCTGCTGCTCGGCATGATGATCGTGGTCGCGCACCTGAAGGTTTCCGGCGCGTTTCGGGCGCTCGGCGGCTTCGCCATCGAGCATGCCCATGCGCCCTTCATGCTTCTGGTCATGGTGACGCTGTTGACCGGCGTGCTCTCGGCTTTCCTGGTCAACGACGCGATCTGCCTGGTGATGGCGCCGATCGTCGTCCATGTCACCCGCGTCATCAACCGCAACCCGGTGCCTTACCTCATCGCCACCTGCACGGCCTCGAACTGCGGCAGCGTCGCCACCATTACCGGCAACCCGCAGAACATGGTGATCGGCGCGCTGTCAGGCATTTCCTATCCGGCCTTCACGCTGGCACTGGCGCCTGTCGCGCTGTTCGGCCTGCTCTGCGTCATCGTCATCGTGCGCGTCGTCTACCGCGCCGAATTCTCCCGGCCCGCCGAGCTCAGCCCTGAGGTCTATCGCGGTCGCATGCTGCCCGGCCAGGTGCTGAAGGCGACCGTCGTTTGCGTGCTTTTAGCGCTCGCCTTCTTCGCCGGCGTTCCCGTTGCCAAGGCGGCGCTGATTGCCGGCGCCTTCCTGCTGGTCACCCGGGCAATCAAGCCGCGGCGCATCTACCGCGAGATAGACGGGCCGCTGCTCTTCATGTTCGCCGGCCTGTTCGTGGTGGTGGCGGGCGCCGAGCGCACGCTGCTTACGCCCGACATGATCGCCTGGGCGAAGAACATCGGCCTCGACGATGTCTGGCGGCTCTCCGGCTTCACCGCGGTGCTTTCCAACGTCATGAGCAATGTGCCAGCGGTGCTGGCGCTCAGGCCCTTCATTCCCGGCTTGGAGAACCCGGAGCGCGCCTGGCTGGTCGTGGCGATGTCCTCGACGCTTGCCGGCAATTTCACGCTGCTCGGCTCGGTCGCCAACCTGATCGTCGCCGAGCAGGCAAAGGCGGCCGGCAAGGAGCTTTCCTTCTCCGCCTTCTTCAGAGTCGGGCTGCCGTTGACGCTGGTGACGCTTCTCGCCGGCACCGCATGGCTGGCCTTGTCCTGACGATGCTGCCCCCGGACCGCCTCGATCGACGCGCCGGAAGCGTCACGATCCAGAGCAATTCCAGGAAAAGTGCGTAGCGGTTTTCCGTCCGGAATTGCGCAAGAACAGAGGCTCTAAGCTTCGTGTTTGCCTGCCATCCTCGCCCGGATCAGCGTCGCGGCGGCATGCCCGGCGGCGTTGACGTAGTCGGGATTGTGATGGATCAGCATGCTGGAAAAGGCGCCGTCCATCAGAAGCACGATCTCGCGAGCCAGCATCTTCGCCGCGCCGACATGATGGCTTGAAAGCGCGCCGGCAAGCCATTTTTCGAAATTGGTCTTGTGGCGCGCTCCGGCCTTCACCGCCGGATGCCCCGGCGTCGCCGCGAGCTCGGCCGCCGTGCGCAGGAAACCGCAGCCCTTCCATTTGGGGTGGCGCGCCACCCGTGCCAGGTTGGTGAAGATTGCCTCGACCTTTTTGTCCGCGCCGCCTTCGGCCGCATCGAACCAGCCGGCCATCTGCTCGAGATTGGGCTGGTCGCGGCCGTCGAGATAGGCCGCGATCAGGTCGTCCTTGCTCTTGAAATGGTAGTAGAGCGTGCGCTTGGTGAGCCCGGCTTTCTCGGCCACCGCATCGACGCTGACGCGGCCGATGCCTTCGGCGTAGAACAGCTTGGTCGCTGCGTCGACGAGACGTTTTCGGGTGGGATTGGTTTTTTCGCTCATCCTAGAAGTATACCGACTAGTGAATATACAAGCAATCGAAAGCCTGCTCCTTATCCGGCCGAACCGCTGGAAAGGATAAGTCATGACCGACCTTGTACTGAGCGAGATGCGCGAGCATGTTGCGATCCTCACCCTCAACCGCCCCGACAAGCTGAACGCGCTGAGCTACGCGCTGATCGACCGGCTGCTTTCGCTCCTCGACCTGATCGAGACGGACGATGGCGTGCGCGCCGTCATCCTGACCGGGGCAGGAGAGCGCGCCTTTTCCGCCGGCGCCGATATCCGCGAATTCTCATCGAGCGTGGCTGAAGGCACCGACGCCGCCTTGCGCGATTTCGTCATGCGCGGCCAGCGCCTGACGGCGCGGCTGGAGGCATTTCGCAAGCCGGTGATCGCCGCGGTCAACGGGCTCGCCATTGGCGGCGGCTGCGAGATCACCGAGGCCGTACCGCTGGCGATCGCCAGCGATCGCGCCTTGTTTGCAAAGCCCGAGATAAAGCTCGCAATGCCGCCGACCTTCGGCGGCACACAGCGCCTGCCGCGGCTTGCCGGCCGCAAACGCGCGCTGGAGCTGCTTCTCACCGGCGATGCGTTTTCGCCCGCGCGGGCGCTGGAACTCGGCCTCGTCAATAAGGTCGTGCCGCACGCCCGACTGATGCCGGCCGCGCTCGACCTTGCGCGGCGCATCACAGCCCACTCGCAGGCGGCGGTGGCGAGCATTCTCACGGCCGTGACCCGAGGCCTCAACCAGAGCATCGCCGAGGGCTTGCTGGTCGAAGCCGAGCAGTTCGCGCGTATGGCCCCTACAGCCCATCTGCGCGAAGGGCTCGATGCCTGGATGGAGCGGCGCCAGCCGGCCTATGACGGTCATGGGCAGACCGGCCGCGGGACGCGGCGCCAGACTGGGCGCGCCAGGGCCAACCCGTTATGACGCGGCTGTGAGGACGGCGCCATCGAGGTCGCGGAGCGAGACCCAGGATTGCCTGCGCTCCCTAGGCTGCAGCCTTATGCCGCCGATTTCAGGTTCGTTCCGTCTGTTGGCCGCACGCGCGCGGCGGCCGCGAGCAGATCGGTCTGGGTGATCAGGCCGAGGATGTGCCGATCGCCGTCGACGATCACCACGGCATGGCTGCGTCCGTCGGTCAGCACCGGCAGCAGGCTCATCGCCGGCGTGTCGGAGGCGGCGGTGCCGGCCTTCGACATCACCCCTTTGACGGTGTCGGTCGCCCTTGTCAGCTCGCGCAGACCGACCGCGCCGGTGAGTTTGCCGTCCGCGTCGACTACCGGCAAGGTGCGGATGTTGTGGTCGATGAGCTGTTTGCGCGCCTCGTCGGCCGAGGCGGTTTCCGGCACCGAGATCACATCGCGGGACATGATGTCCCGGCAAAGCAGCGTGCGATGCGAGCGCACCATCGCCTGCAGCTCGACCTGGCGCAGCAGGCGCTCCAGATCGTCGCGGTCGATGTCGAAGGTTTCGTCGAGGGCGGAGAGTGCGGCATCGACATCCTCGGGCCTGAAGCCGATGCGCTCGGCCGGTGGTCGGTCGGCGGTGCCGTGGCCGGCGGCGGGCACGTGTACATGCGGATAGTTGCGCCGCGACAGTCTGTGGAAGATGAGGCCGAGCGCCACCAGCACGATCGAGTTCAGCGCCACCGGCACGAACGGGAACAGGAAGCCGGCGGCGGCGACGGCCGGCCCGCCGATCACGCCGGTCAGCGCCGCGGCGCCGCCCGGCGGATGCAGGCAGCGCGTCAACGACATGGCGGCGATGGCAAGCGCCACCGCGAGACCCGAGGCGATCACCGGGTCATGCACGAAACGCGCCACGGTGACGCCAACCAGCGCGGAAATCGTGTTGCCGCAGATGATCGACCAGGGCTGGGCCAACGGGCTCGACGGCACGGCAAAGAGCAGCACCGCGGAAGCCCCTACAGGCGCCACCAGCATCGCCACTTGCGGCCCCTTGCCCATCGTCAGCCCGCTGATCACGCCGGTCAGCGCAATGCCGATCACGGCTCCGATGCAGGCGATCAGCCGCTCGCGCAGCGTGGCGCCGGCAAGGATCGGAACAAAGAGGCGCAACGCCATGGCGGGTCCCTGGATCGATGGGTGGAATTGCGCCCACGCAATGCCGCTGAAAACACGGATTTGGAAGCCAAACCAATCCGTATATCCCCGGTCGAATGGAATATTATTGCGATGGCGCTTGGGTGCGGGGTGCCGCCAGCGGCCTCGGCTTTCTCAATCGCGTCAAGGCTATACAGCTATTTGCGGAATTGGCCCGGCGATCGCTGGTTATGTTACCTCCGCTTTGGCTGGACGGAGAATCCCAGCACGCTCAGCACCTTCACCGCGCCGCTCTTACCGCCCTCGAAATCGCCCGAAGCGAGCCGCGTGCCCGTGGCAAGCTCATAGGCGGTGCCGAGGATGGCCTTTGGCGGGTAGAGGCAGTCTTCCCAGGCGAGCTCATAGGTCGTGGTCGGCGCAAAGCCATGTTCAGCGAAAAACCGTTCTGGCCCCAACCGGTCGTAGGCTTCCATCGCGTGCAAGACATGCACACGGGTCACGCGGTCCCAGGCAATCATTTCTTCGTCCTCCTTCAGACAGGCTTCACTTCGCCGCCGTCCATGCGCAGCGTCGAGCCGGCCATCCAGCGCGCCGCCGGCGAGACGATAAAAGCCATCAGCTCGGCGATCTCCTCCGGCTCACCGTAGCGGGCGATGCCGGCTTCTTTTGGGAAATTCGCTGTCGCTTCCTCGACGCTCATCTTGTGCAGCGGGGCCCAGTGCTCGAGATAGGAGCGGCGGTGGCCCGTCCTCACCGGGCCCGGCAGCACGCTGTTGACCTGCACGCTGTCGGCTATGCCGCGGTCGGAAAATGCCTTGGCCAGTGCCACGATGGCGGCATTGATGGTGCCGACCGCCGCGTAAGGCGCCTTCGGGAACAGCGCCGAATTGCCGGACATCAGCACCACCGAGCCGCCAGCTGCCTTCAGCGCCGGCCATGCCGCGATCGTGAGCCGCCGGGCGCCGTGCAGCGTCCCATTGCTCGTCGCTCATCTCCAAGAGATCGATCTGCGGCACGGCGCCTGCGATGTTGAGCAGCGCGTCGATGCGCCCGAACCTGCTGAGCGCCTGGTCAACCACCGCTTGCGCGGCGTCCGGCCGGGCGAGGTCGGCATCGATAACCAGCACCTCGGCGCCGGCCGCTTTCGCCGCTTTGGCTGTTTCCTCCAGCTTCGCCCGGTTGCGGGCGTCCAGCACCAGCGCGGAAAAATCCCGCGCCAGCCGGACGGCGGTGGCCTGGCCGATGCCCTGGCTGGCCCCGGTGATGACGGCAACGGATTTCGACATGGCGAATTCTCCTTTGCTCGATCACCCGAGGAAGTCGCGGATGGCGGCGGCGATGTCCCCGGCATGGGTTTCGAGCGCAAAATGGCCGGTGTCGAGAAAACGCACCACCGCATCCGGCATGTCGCGCCTGAACGCCTCGGCGCCGGGCGGCAGGAAGAACGGATCGTTCTTGCCCCACACCGCCAGGAAGCGCGGCTTATGGGTGCGGAAATAGGCCTGGAAGGCCGGATAGAGCGCGACGTTGCTCTGATAGTCGCCGAACAGGTCGAGCTGGATCTCCTCATTGCCGGGGCGGGCGAGATAAAAACTGTCCAGCGAGTGACCGTCGGGAGAGACCAGATCCACTGGTGCGCCATGCGTATATTGCCAGGCAACGGCTTCCGGCTTGAGGAAGCCGCGCAACGCCTCGCGGTTGGCGGGCGAGGGATCCCGCCAATAAGTCTGGATCGGATTCCAGCCCTCGCTCAAGCCTTCCTCATAGGCGTTACCGTTCTGCGAAATGATCGCGGTGATGCGCTCGGGATGCTTCACCGCCAGTCGGAAGCCGGTCGGTGCGCCGTAGTCGAAGACATAGATGGTGTAGCGGTCGAAGCCGACCACCTCGGTGAAGCGGTCGATAATCCGGGCGATGCGGTCGAACGTGCAGGTGAAGTCGTTCGCCTGCGGCATGTCGGAACGGCCAAATCCGGGAAGATCGGGCGCGACGATATGGAAGCGGTCGGCAAGCAGCGGAATGAGGTCGCGGAACATATGGCCCGAGCTCGGAAAGCCATGCAGCAGGAGCAGTTTCGGCGCGCCGGACCGGCCGGCCTCGCGATAGAAGATGTTGAAGCCGTCGACATTCGCGGTGCGGTAAGCAGTCATCTTTTTCTCCATTTCCATAAATGAACTGATTTGCATTTTTGGGTTATTTGGAAGCTCGGACATCAGCCTCGCGCGGCCTCGACAATGATCTCGACGACGGTGTCGGGAGCGGTGACCATCGGCGTGTGGTCGAGCGGCTGCTGTCGCGTGTGCGCCTTCATGCGCGCCGCCATGAAGCGCTGGGTTTCGGCGGCGATCATGCGGTCCGCCTCGGCGACCAGGAACCAGGCCGGCCGATCCCGCCACAGCGGGCGCGCCACGGGAACCGAGATGCAGGCCGGCGAGATGGGACGCTGGACGGCGCGCAGCACCGACAGCTCCTGTGCCGAGGCGTTTTGGGCGAAGGCCGCCGCAAAGGCCTCATCGGGCAGATAGATCAAACCATGCGTGTCCGGTGTCAGTTTTGGAGCCCTTGGGTGCGGTTCGGCGCGCGTGAAGACGTCCGCCACCGTCTCGCCTTCGTCTGGCGCGAGCGCTGCGACATAGACCAGCGCTTTGACCTTCTTGCTGCGCGTGGCGCCGATCACCGCGCCGGCATAGGCGTGGCCAACCAGGATGATTGACCCCTCGATGCGCTCCAGCGTCCGGTCGAGCGCGGCAACGCCGTCCTGGAACGACGTCAGCGGTAGCGGCGCAGCCACCACATTGAAGCCTTGCTCGGCCAGCGCTGCGATGACTTTGGCCCAGCTCGATCCGTCCGCCCAGGCACCATGAACCAGCACGATATTCACTTGCTTCGCGGACATGTCGCCTCCTCTTCTTGAGTTGATAACCGTATTGAATGATTTAGAACGGTTACGATCTGGATACATAACTTGTCAAGAAGCTCCGAACCGGTTATCACGGAGTCGTGTTCACGGATGGACGCCACGGGGGAAGCCGCTTGGCGTGGAATTGGAGTCTTCGATGGTTCGCTCCCCAGCGCTTTTTGTCGGCGACGCGCCAGGTCTCGATTTTCTGAACTCGATCGCCACCCCGCTCGACACGCCGGTCGATTGGATCGACGACGGCGAGGGCCTGCTGGACTGGCTGGGGCAGGCGCGGCTGGTGCCGCCGGAAGCGCTGGCGACCCTTCGCGGCCAGGCGCTGCCCGGCGAGCTCGACAAGGTCGCCGATCAGGCGCGGCATTTGCGCGAATGGTTCAGAGGCTTTGTGTATGGGCACAAGGGCCGGGCGCTGATGGCCGCCGATCTGGCGGAGCTCGACCCGCTCAACCGCCTACAGGAACGCGACGAGACCTTCAGCCGGATCGCACCGGCCGGCAGCGGCGCGGCGTTCGCGCTTCAGACAGTGCGAAAGTGGCGCACGCCGGAGGCGCTCCTGCTGCCGATTGGGGAAGCGCTGGCAAAACTCGTCTGCACCGAGGATTTTTCACATGTGAAGGCTTGCGAAGGGCCGGCCTGCACGCTGCTTTTCGCCGATCATACCCGCGGGCACAGACGCCGCTGGTGCAGCATGGCGGCCTGTGGCAACCGGGCGAAACAAGCCGCGCACCGGCATCGCCACAAGGATGACCGTCACTAGGTCGAGCGAGGCGGCGCACCTCGCTCGACTGATGGATCGGATTACGGCGTCACCTCGACATGGCCCTTCATGTTGGGATGGAAACGGCAGAAATAGTCGACCGCTCCCGCCGACTTCAACGTGACCTTGCCCTTCGACTTTGCCGGGATCGTCACGTCCCACCCGCCTTTGACCGTCGCGGTGTGGGCGAGGATATCCTTGTTCGTCCACTCGATCGTGTCACCGACCTTGGCCTGAACGCTCGCTGGCGAGAACACCAGCTTGTCGATCGTCACCTCGATGGTCGCCGCGAAGGCCGGCGATGCGCTGAGCGCCAACGCCAGTGCCGCGCCAAGAAGCAGCGGCCTCATTTCAGCATGCCGGCGACATGTTCGGCATGCTGCTCATGCCCCTGGAAGATCTTGAGGCCGGTCTCCAGCAGGCTCTTCAGCTCGGCATTGCCGGCCGACGGGATGAGCAGCGTTTCGAGCGCGCCGTTGACCTGCTTGTGGTAGGCCACTTCGTTCTCGATATAGGCCTTGTCGAAGTCGGCGCCCTTGAGCTTCGCCAGCTTGGCGCGCTCTTCCTTGGCCGCCTTGGCCAGCGCCTTGCTGGTGTCATTGTCCTCGGGCGTGACCTTCAGCTTCTTCACCAGGTCGAGCGCCTGCTTGTTCACCGCTTCGTGGTCGCGTTCCATGTCCCTGGCGAAGTCGACGACCTCCTTGTTCTTGGACGTCTTGATCGCCAGCTTGGCAGCTTCGATGTCGATCGAGCCTGCCGTGTAGGCGATGTGGGCGATCTGCGGATCGGTGGGCTTCTCGGCGGCCAGCGCTAGCGGCGCGGTGCTTACTAAGAAAAGGGCGGCGAGGGCGGCGGTCGGTCGCATGAACATGGCATCTCCTTCGCCCGGCGCGTGGCCTCGGGCTTTATCTGGGGTTGACGGCCATTGGATGCGGAGAGGCGCGAAACGTTCCCGGAAAAATCAGTTCCCCAGGGAAAATCAGCTCTCAAAACCTAGACGCTTCATCACCGCTTGGGTCAGCCGCTCGCAGCGGCGGCCGGCGAAGGGGAAGGCGTCGAGCAGCACCGGTCCGATCTCGTCATCCAGCGCCTTGCGCACCAGGGCGCGCGCCCTGTGCAGTCGCGTCTTCACCGTCTCGGGCCGCACGCCCAGAAGGTCGGCGGTTTCCTCTATGCTCAGGCCCTCGATGACGCGGGCGACGAAAACGCTGCGGTAGACATCGGGGAGGCTGTCGGTTGCCCTTTCGACAAGACCGAGGATCTGCCGCTGCGCCATCGTCCGCTCCGGATCGTCGCCTGGATTCAAGTGGGTTGAGTTCAAGGGAAACCGGATGATCTGCGCTTCCGGATTTTCGGGCATCGCCACGATGCGCTTGCGCTTGCGCAACCGGCCGAGCGCCTCGTTGATGACGATGCGCGACAGCCAGGTGGAAAGCGACGCCTCGCCGCGAAAGACGCCGAGACTGGCGAAGGCGCGCATATAGGCCTCCTGCACGATGTCCTCTGCCTCGGCATCGTTGCGCACCACGCCGCGCGCGATGCGGTAGAGCCGCTGGTTGTGCGTCTTGATGATGGCGCGGCACGCATCCGGATCGCGCGCCAGAGCCCGGCGCACCAGCGCCATGTCGCCGGCCTCTGCCGCGCCGATCGCGGCGGCTTCAATAGCAGGCCTTCTCATCTCGCTCCGATCTCCCGGCAGTTTTTGCATCCGCGATTGGATGCGCCTGCCGGCAAAAGGTTCCCGAGTTGATTGCGGGGCTATGCTATCGCTTCGGCCGAGGCCTGTCTGCCACTGCAAATGTGGCGGCCCGCGTTTGCTTCCCAGCCTGTCTGTCACCCGGCGGTGGCGGCCGCAGCGAGCCCGCGCGCGATATCGGCCTTGAGATCTTCGACATCCTCCAGCCCGATCTGCAGGCGGATCAGCGGACCGGCATACGAACCTTTGGCATGGGTGCGGTCGCCGAGGAAGACCGGAACGGCGAGGCTCTCATAGCCGCCCCAGGAATAGCCGAGGCCGAAGATTTTCAGCGCGTCGAGGAAGGCGTGCTGCGCCTTCTGCCCGCCGCCGTCGAGCACGATCGAGAAGATGCCGCTCGAGCCGCAGAAATCGCGCTTCCAGAGCGCATGGTCGGGATGGCTTTCCAGCGCCGGGTGCAGCACCTGCGCCACGCCCGGCTGCGCCTCCAGCCAGCGCGCGATGTCAAGCGCGCTCTTGCGGTGATGCTCGAGCCGCACCCCCATGGTGCGCAGGCCGCGCAGCACCTGGTAGATGTCGTCGGGTCCCGAACAGCAGCCCAGCGTGCAGAAGCCTTCGTAAAGCGGCTTCCAATAGGTCTCGTTGGCCGACACCGTGCCGAGCAGCACGTCGGAATGGCCCGCCGGATATTTCGTCGCCGCATGGATCGAAATGTCGACGCCGTGGTCGAGCGGCTTGAAATAGAGCGGCGTCGCCCAGGTGTTGTCCATCATCACGATGGCGCCCGCTTCATGCGCCGCCTTGGCGATCGCCGGGATGTCCTGCACTTCATAGGTGTTCGATCCAGGCGATTCGGTGAACACCACCTTGGTGTTGGGCCTGATCAGCGAAGAAATGCCGGCGCCGATGCGCGGCTCGTAATATTCGACCTCGACGCCGAGCCGCTTCAGCATCGTGTCGGCGAAATGCCGCGTCGGGTGGTAGACGCTGTCGACGATCAAAAGGTGATCGCCGGCGGCAAGGAAGGTCAGCAGCGGCACGGTCACCGCCGCCAGTCCCGAAGGCACGGCGATGGTGCCGGCCGAGCCTTCCAGCGCATCGACGGCGAGCGTCAGTGCATCCATCGTCGGCGTGCCGCGCGTGCCGTAAGTGTATTTCTGGCTGCGGGCTGCCATCGAGGCGGCGTCCGGGTAAAGCACCGTCGAGGCGTGCACGACCGGCGGGTTGACGAAGCCGAAATAGTCGCGCGGGTTGTTGCCGGAATGGGCAAGCCGCGTGTTGATACCCATTTCGATGCCGTCTTTAGCCATGGTTCGTCGCCTGTCGAATGATGTCAGTGGGACCAGCCATAAAGCGGCGGCAAAGCCCGCGCAACCGCGCCGGGTCCGCCAAAGCCGGTCTTCCGCTGGGCCAATCCAGCGACGCACACGCCCAATAAAGCGTCGCTATTGTCGAAGCGGATTTCGTTGCCCGGCGATGGATTCGCGACGACGCGACTTGACTGATTTGTTCGCAGCGTCTGCCGGTTTCATGGTGCTCTTGTCCGCAATTCAGGCATTTGCGGCAATTGCTTTTCAAACGTGTCGCAATTCGGTCATTTCCCTTGACCTCACGGGAATAATCGCCTTCGATGCGTTTCGTGAATGGGAGGCAGCGCATCGGCAAACGATGCGGGTCCGGGAGCGGACCCAAGTGGGAGCTGCGTTCACAAACGAAAAAAGATCAAGCGCCGCCTGGGAGTAGGGGCGCCTGTAACAGAAAAGGGTCTGTGGGTCATGAAACACATTGCATTGGGCATCCTCGGCGCCGCCGCGCTCGGGTTCACGGCGTCCGCCGCTTCGGCCGGCACGCTCGATACCGTGAAGCAGAAGGGCTTCATCCAGTGCGGCGTCTCGACCGGTCTCGCCGGCTTCTCGGCGCCGGACGACAAGGGCGACTGGAAGGGCATCGACGCCGATTTCTGCCGGGCCGTCGCAGCCGCCGTCTTCGGTGATGCCACCAAGGTCAAGTTCACGCCGCTCAGCGCCAAGGAACGCTTCACCGCGCTCCAGTCGGGTGAGATCGACATTCTGTCGCGCAACACCACCTGGACCAGCAACCGCGACAGCGCGCTCGGCCTCGATTTCGTCGGCGTCACCTACTATGACGGCCAGGGCTTCATGATCAACGCCAAGAAGCTGCCGGGCGTCAACTCGGCGCTGCAGCTTTCGGGCGCCGCCGTCTGCGTGCAGAGCGGCACCACGACCGAGCTCAACCTCGCCGACTACTTCAAGAAGAACAAGATGGAGTACAATCCCGTCGTGTTCGAGAAGCTGGAAGAGGTCAACGCCGCCTATGACGCCGGCCGCTGCGACGCCTACACCACGGACCAGTCCGGCCTGTATGGTATCCGTCTGACGCTGTCCTCGCCGGCCGACCATGTCGTGCTGCCCGAGATCATCTCCAAGGAGCCGCTTGGCCCGGCCGTGCGCCAGGGCGACGACCAGTGGGCGCATATCGCGCGCTGGACCTATTTCGCGCTGCTGAATGCCGAGGAAGCCGGCGTCACGCAGGCGAATGTCGATGAGATGAAGACCTCGACCGACCCGAACATCCAGCGCCTGCTCGGCACCGAGCCCGATGGTAAGTACGGCGCCGATCTCGGCCTCTCGAACGATTTTGTCGTCAACATCGTCAAGGCTGTCGGCAATTACGGTGAGATGTTCGAGCGCAATGTCGGCTCGGGCAGCCCGCTCAAGATCGCCCGCGGCATCAACGCGCTGTGGACCAAGGGCGGCCTGCAATACGGCCCCCCGATCCGCTGATTGAACGTGATCCGGGAGGCAGGTCGTCTGCCTCCCGGTTTCTCTTTCCAGGGGACGGTCCATGGCTTCGCAGGAAATCCTTCGCGAGGAGCCGAGCCGCGGCTCCTTCATCAACGACCCGAGAATACGCAGCCTGTTCTTTCAGACGCTGGTTGTGATCCTACTGTTCAGCTCGATCTGGTGGATCGTCCACAACGTCATCGAAAACCTCCAGCGCCTGCACATTGCTTCAGGCTTCGGCTTCCTCAAGAGCAGGGCCGGCTTCGACATCTCCGACACGCCGATCGCCTACACGTCCGACTCGACCTATTTCCGCGCGCTGGTCGTCGGTCTGCTCAACACGATCATCGTTGCCGTCGCCGGCATCGTGCTTGCCACCGTCGTGGGCTTCACCATCGGCATCGGCCGCCTGTCGCAGAACTGGCTTATCCGCAAGATCTGCACGGTCTATGTCGAGATTTTTCGCAACATCCCGCCGCTGCTGGTCATCTTCTTCTGGTATTCCGGCGTGCTTGCCGTGCTGCCGGCGCCGCGCGAGAGCATCCATCTGCCGTTCGGCTCCTTCCTCAACCAGCGTGGTTTCTATTTGCCGCGCGTTGTCTGGGGGGATGGCTCCTGGCTGATCGGTGTCGCTTTACTGTTGGCCATTGCAATGGCCTGGTTCGTCGCTCACAGGGCGCGACTGCGGCAGAAGGCAACCGGCCAGCAATTCCCGGTCTTCTGGACCTCGGTCGCGCTCATCGTCGGCCTGCCGGTGCTCGCCTTCCTGCTCAGCGGCATGCCGCTCACCTTCGATTTTCCGAAGCAGTCGACCTTCAACCTGACCGGCGGCTTCTGGGTCAAGCCTGAGTTCCTGTCGCTCCTGCTGGCGTTGTCCTTCTATACCGCGGCCTTCATCGCCGAGATCGTGCGCGCCGGCATCAGGGGGGTCAGCAGAGGCCAGAGCGAGGCGGCCGGCGCACTCGGCCTGCGTTCCGGCCCGATCCTGCGGCTGGTGGTCATTCCGCAGGCGATGCGCATCGTCATCCCACCGCTGACCAGCCAGTATCTCAACCTGACCAAGAACTCCTCGCTGGCGATCGCCATTGGCTATCCCGATCTCACCGCGACCGCCGGCACGGTGCTGAACCAGACCGGACAGGCGGTCGAGGGCGTGTTCATCATGATGATCGCCTATCTGGTGCTGAGCCTGGTGACGTCTTTTGTCATGAATATCGTCAACGCCAGAATGGCGCTGGTGGAGAGGTAGGGCCATGCAGGAACACGATATGTCCTGGGTGCGCACCGAGATGGCGCTGGCGCAGCCGGCGCCGGCGAGGGAGCGCGGCGCCTATGCCTGGGTGCGCAAGAACCTGATCGGTTCGGTCGGCGACATCATCCTGACCGTGGTGGGCATCGCCATTGTGCTGTGGGTTCTGCCGCAGGTCGTCAACTGGGCGTTCATCAATGCCGTTTGGACCGGGCCGGACCGCACGGTCTGCACCACGGCCGCGCAAGGCGGCATCCAGCCCGACGGTTGGACCGGCGCCTGCTGGGCTTTCGTCAACGCCAAGTTCGGCCAGTTCATGTTCGGCACCTATCCGATCGAGGAGCGCTGGCGGCCGATCCTGGTGGCCATCCTGTTCGTGGCGTTGCTGGTGCCGATGCTCATTCCGCGCGTGCCGCGCAAGGGCCTGAACGCCCTGCTGCTCTTCGTGGCGCTGCCGGTCGTCGCCTTCTTTCTGCTGGTCGGCGGGGTGTTCGGCCTGCCGCATGTCGAGACCCCGCGCTGGGGTGGGCTGCTGGTCACGCTCAGCCTGTCTTTCGTCGGCATTGCCGTGTCGCTGCCGATGGGCATCCTGCTGGCGCTCGGCCGGCGTTCGAAGATGCCGATCATCAAATGGCTGTGCATCGTCTTCATCGAGACGGTGCGCGGCATTCCGCTGATCACCGTGCTTTTCTTCGCCAGCGTCATGCTGCCGCTGTTCCTGCCGGAGGGCGTCAGCTTCGACAAGTACCTGCGGGCCCTGATCGGCGTGTCGCTGTTCGCGGCCGCCTATATGGCCGAGGTGATCCGTGGCGGCCTGCAGGCGATCCCGAAGGGCCAGTATGAGGGCGCCGACTCGCTCGGCCTCGGCTACTGGCAGAAGATGGGCCTCATCGTGCTGCCGCAGGCGTTGAAGCTGGTCATTCCCGGCATCGTCAACACCTTCATCGGCATGTTGAAGGATACCAGCCTTGTCCTGATTATCTCGATGTTCGATCTTCTGGGCGTGGTGAAGCAGAATTTCGCCGACCCCAATTGGGCGACACCGCAGACCCCGAAATCGGGCCTGATCTTTGCCGCCTTCGTATTCTGGCTGTTCTGCTTCGCCATGTCGCGCTATTCAATGTACACAGAACGCCGGCTCGATACCGGTTATAGGCGATAAAAAGGGGAAATTGGCCATGGCCACCGAAAACGCCGTCAGCGCGGAAGACCTCAAGGTCAATGCTGGAAAGATGCATGTCTCGACCACCGATGTCGCCATCGACATCGTCGGCATGCACAAATGGTATGGCGAGTTCCATGTCTTGAAGGACATCAACCTCAAGGTGATGCGCGGCGAGCGCATCGTCATTTGCGGCCCGTCCGGCTCCGGCAAGTCGACCATGATCCGCTGCATCAACCGGCTGGAGGAGCATCAGAAGGGCAAGATCATCGTCGACGGCAAGGAACTCACCAACGATCTGAAGAAGATCGACGAGGTGCGCCGCGAGGTCGGCATGGTGTTCCAGCACTTCAACCTGTTCCCGCACCTCACCATACTGGAGAACTGCACGCTGGCGCCGATCTGGGTGCGCAAAATGCCGAAGAAGCAGGCGGAAGAGATCGCCATGCATTTCCTGAAGCGCGTGAAGATCCCGGAGCAGGCCAACAAGTACCCCGGCCAGCTCTCCGGCGGCCAGCAGCAGCGCGTGGCGATCGCGCGCTCGCTCTGCATGAACCCGCGCATCATGCTGTTCGACGAGCCGACCTCGGCGCTCGATCCGGAAATGATCAAGGAAGTGCTGGAGACGATGGTGGGTCTGGCCGAGGAAGGCATGACGATGCTGTGCGTCACCCACGAGATGGGCTTTGCCCGCAAGGTCGCCAACCGCGTGATCTTCATGGATCAGGGCCAGATCGTCGAGCAGAACACGCCGGCCGAGTTCTTCGACCATCCGCGCCATGAGCGCACCAAGCTGTTCCTCAGCCAGATCCTGCACTGAGGCGCCCACTCGGTCGTCATCCTAGGGCGAAGCAAGGAGCGAAGCGACGCGCGCAGACCCTAGGATCCATGCCGTTAGGCTAAGGCGTTGCAACGGCTCAGAATTCTGCTCCGCTGCACTTGATGGCGGACGTCACGGCATGAATCCTCGGGTCAAGCCCGAGGATGACGAAATCACGAGGCGACCGACTTACCGCGCCCGATGAGAAAATTCCTGCGTTTCCTGACCACGCTCGTTGTCGCGGTGGCACTCGCCGTCGTGCTCGGCACGCTGGTGCCGCGTCCGCTCTGGCCCGCCGCCGCAAGAGGCGAGGGCACGCGGCACATCCTGGTGCTGAAGAACCCTATCCATACCGACATTGCCGTTCCCCTCGATGACGGGGTGCGCCGCCGCTTCGCCTTCCTGGCCGATGCCGGCCTGCCGATAGATGCGCCGGAGGCACGCTACATCGTCTTCGGCTGGGGCGGCCGCGCTTTCTATCTGGAAACGCCGACCTGGTCTGAGTTGAAGGCCGTGCCGGTGCTGAAGGCGCTGACCGTCGACGCCTCGGTGATGCATGTCGATATCGCAGGAGCGATCAAGGAACCGCATCCCGATGTCGCCAGTTTCGACATCGACGAGGCGCGTTCTACGGCGCTGCTCGACTATATCGCGGCGAGTTTTCGGCAGGGGCCCGACGGGCCGATGGTGATCGAGGATGCGGGCTATTCCACCTATGACCGGTTCTACGAGGCCAACGGCCATTTCAACGCGCTGGTTGGCTGCAATACGTGGACCGCGGCGGGATTGCGGGTTGCCGGCCTCCGCACGGGATGGTGGAACCCGTTGCCGGTATCGCTGTGGTGGTCGATGGAGTTGTATGATTGAGCGCTCTTCCGGCCAACATCGCGTTCCGGCAGGCCAGAGGGGGTGCTGTCCCGCCAACCTATCCGGTTAGCCGTTTGGCGATGATACCCTACCGCCGCACAACCTTCTGCTCCTCCCACCCGTATAGCCAATCCATATCCGCCGCGAGCTTCTCCGCCGGCCGCGTCGCCAGCACCAGGTTTCGCGCAATCGCCACCGGCCCCCAGGCGTGCCAGGCGAGGCGATTGAGCGCACCGCGTTTCAGCACCCTTGCCACGCGCGGCCGCCGCAGATTTTCCCACACGGTCAGGCTCTGCTTCAGGTCACCCGGAAAATCGGCGATCAGATCGGCGAGCATTGCGCCATCCTCGATCCCCATGGCCGCGCCCTGGGCCGCGAATGGCGTCATGGCATGCGCGGCATCGCCGACCAGTGCGATGCCGTCCGGCATCGTCCAGCGCCGCTGCTCGACGGTGTGGATGGGGAAGGCCGTCCATGGGCCGGCGAGCTCCACCAGTCTCGACAGCGTTGCCGCAGTGCCGCGCATGGCGCTTGAGAGGATGGCAGGGTCGGCATGGCCGGACCAGCCTTCGGCGATGCGCTCGCCCTTGGTGAAGGCGGCAAGGTTGAAGGCGCTGCCGTTGCTCACCGGATAGGCGACCATGTGGAAGCCCGGATGCAGGAAGGTCGTGACAGAGTCCGGGGCGCCGACTTGTGTAAAAACCTGGCCGGCGGCGCTTTGCGCCGGGATCGTCGCGCGCCAGGCGAGTTCGCCCGAAAACCGGCTTGCCGCGAAGCCGGCCGTCCGGGCAAGCCCGGCGCGAACCGAGGACCACACGCCGTCCGCGCCGACCAGCAGGCCGCCTCCAACCTCCATGGCCGTGCCGTCGGTCTCGACCGTCGCGACAACACTTTGCGGGCCGGCGGCGACACCGGTTACCCGAGCGCCCGTGACAAGCTCGATCTCCGGCCGTTGCGCCACTGCCGCCATCAGCGCCGCCTGCAGGTCGGCGCGATGCGCCGCGAGATAGGGGGCGCCCCAGCGACTTTCACCAGCCGCTCCAAGTGGCACGCGCGCCAGTTCGCGCAGGCTTTTTGCGTCCTTCAGCACCACCGCTTCCGGCCGGATCGCATTTAGCAGCAGGTGCTCCAGCACGCCGAGCCGGCGCAGGATACGGGTCGAGTTTGGGGAAAGCTGGAGGCCGGCGCCGGCCGCTTCGAGCTGCTTGGCCTGTTCGAACAATTTTACCGGGAAGCCGCGCTCGGCGAAGGCAAGTGCTGCCGTCAGCCCGGCGATGCCAGCCCCGGCGATGACGATCTGCCGGGACCGTGCCTCAGTCATGGTCGGGGAAGGAGGTCAGGCGGCCTGGTCGACATAGAGGCAGCCGGCCGGCTGCGTTTCCGTTGCCCTCAGCGACGGCGAATAGCGGTAGAGCGTCGAGCAGTAGGGGCAGACCTTTTCATTGTCGTCGCCCATGTCGAGGAACACATGCGGATGGTCGAAAGGCGGGTTGGCGCCGGTGCACATGAACTCCTTGACGCCGATCTCGATGACCGGATGGCCCGCGTCGTTCTGGAAATGGGGGATGCTTCCGCCTGCCATCGTCGTCTCCAATTGGGTTCGGCCAGTGGGTGTGACCAGCCTGCATCTGGAGCATAACAGGCCAGTTTGCAAGATCGATGAAATCAAACTGTCGCAAAAGGCTGGCAGAGGATAAGTTGAGCCGGTTAAGCGCATGAGGCCGGGCACGGAGCGATTCCGTGATGATCATGCGTCACAAAAACATGTTAGAGCGTCGCCGGACGGCAATATGCGGTGCTCTCAGGGACGGTTGCGGGCAAGGGAAACATGAACGAACTGAAGCCGGTGCAGAGCGAATTCATCACCGTCGAGGCGGCAAGCCCCGACGGCGGCAATCCCGACCGTTTCGTCAACCGCGAATTCTCCTGGCTGCAATTCAACCGCCGCGTCCTGGAGGAATCGCTGAACGAGCATCACCCGCTGCTCGAGCGCGTGCGCTTCCTGTCGATCTCGGCAGCCAATCTCGACGAGTTCTTCATGGTCCGCGTCGCCGGCCTCGCCGGTCAGGTGCGCGAGGGTATCGCGCTGAAGAGCCCGGACGGCCGCACGCCCGAGCAGCAGCTCGAACAATTGCTGCGCGAGGTCGAGCGACTGCAGGAAGATCAGCAGAAGAGCCTGTCGGCGCTGATGGTTCTGCTCAACAAGGAAGGCATAGAGAGCATCACCCGCGATGCGCTGACCAAGGAAGAGAAGGCTTGGCTGGAGGAGCATTTCCAGGACCAGGTTTTCCCGGTGCTGACGCCGCTGTCGATCGACCCGGCGCATCCGTTCCCGTTCATCCCCAATCTCGGCTTTTCCATCGCCCTGCAATTGCGCCACCGCAAGAATGGCGAGGAGATGAGCGCGCTTCTGCGCCTGCCGGTGGCGCTCAGACGTTTCATCCGGCTGCCCGATCGCAAGCACCATGTGCGCTTCATCCCGCTGGAGGAGGCGGTCGGCATCTATATCGGCAAGCTTTTCCCTGGATATGAGGTCAAGGGCTCCGGCACGTTCCGCATCATCCGCGACAGCGATATCGAGGTCGAGGAAGAGTCGGAAGACCTGGTGCGCCTGTTCGAGACGGCGCTGAAGCGGCGACGCCGCGGTTCGGTGATCCGTATCGAATTCGACACGCTGATGCCGGCCGCGCTGCGCGATTTCGTTGCCGGCGAGCTAGGCGTCTCGTCGAGCCGCATCAGCGTCTTGACCGGTCCGCTGGCGCTCAACCAGATTTCCGAGATCGTCGCCATTCCGCGCGACGACCTCAAATTTGTCCCCTACAACCCGCGCTTCCCCGAGCGCATCCGCGAGCATGGCGGCGACTGCCTGGCCGCTATCCGCGAGAAGGACATCGTCGTCCACCACCCTTACGAATCCTTCGATGTGGTGGTGCAGTTCCTGCGCCAGGCGGCGGCCGATTCCGAAGTGGTGGCGATCAAGCAGACGCTCTATCGTACCTCGAACGACAGCCCGATCGTGCGCGCGCTGATCGATGCCGCCGAGGCCGGCAAGTCTGTGACGGCCCTTGTCGAGCTCAAGGCGCGCTTCGATGAAGAGGCCAACATCCGCTGGGCGCGCGACCTCGAACGCGCCGGCGTGCAGGTCGTGTTCGGCTTCCTCGAACTGAAGACCCACGCCAAGATGTCGCTGGTGGTGCGCCGCGAGGACGGCAAGCTGCGCAATTACGTGCATCTCGGCACCGGCAACTACCACCCGGTCACCGCGCGCATCTACACCGATCTGTCCTTCTTCACCACCGATCCGACGATCGCGCGCGATGTCGCGCAGATCTTCAACTTCATCACCGGCTATGCCGAGCCGGCCGAGGAGATGCGCCTCGCCGTATCGCCCTTCACGCTGCGCAATCGCATCCTGAAGCACATCGCCGAGGAGATCGTCCACGCCCACGAAGGCCGGCCCGCCCGCATCTGGATGAAGATGAACGCGCTGGTCGATCCGACCATCATCGACGCGCTCTATGACGCCAGCCGCGCCGGCGTCGAGATCGACCTCGTCGTGCGCGGCATCTGCTGCCTGCGGCCGCAGGTGCCCGGCCTTTCGGAAAACATCCGGGTGAAATCGATCGTCGGCCGCTTCCTCGAGCACAGTCGCATCTTCTGCTTCGGCAACGGCCACGGCCTGCCGTCGGACGAGGCGATCGTCTACATCTCCTCCGCCGACATGATGCCGCGCAATCTCGACCGCCGCGTCGAGACCCTGGTGCCGATCACCAATCCAACTGTGCATGAACAGGTGCTTGGCCAGATCATGCTGGGCAACGTCATGGACAACCAGCAAAGTTTCGACGTATTGGCTGACGGGACCTCCCGGCGCGTTGTGCTGGAGGAGGGCGAAGAGCCGTTCAACGCGCAGGAATATTTCATGACCAATCCGAGCCTCTCCGGACGGGGCGACGCGCTGAAATCGCATGCGCCCAAGCGCATTGCCCAGTTCAAGCGCCGCAAGAAGAACGGCGCCGCGTGATTTCAGTTTCCCAGGGCCGGCTTCAGGACCGGCGGCCGCTGTCGATCATCGACATCGGATCGAATTCGATCCGCCTTGTCGTCTATGAGGGCCTGGCGCGCTCGCCGACGCTTTTGTTCAATGAAAAGATGCTGGCCGGCCTCGGCCGCGGCATCGTTTCGACCGGCAAGCTCGATCCCGAGGCGGTGACGCGCTCGATGGAGGAGTTCCGCCGGTTCCGCGCGCTTTCGGATCAGGCCGGCGCCGAGCACATGTATGTGCTGGCGACCGCGGCCGCGCGTGAGGCGGGCAACGGTCCCGATTTCATCCACCGCGCCGAGGATGTGCTGAAGACCGAGATCCGTGTGCTCACCGGCCGCCAGGAAGCCTATTATTCGGCGCTCGGCGTCATTTCCGGCTTCCATCCGGCCAATGGCATCGCCGGCGACCTTGGCGGCGGCAGCCTCGAGCTGATCGACATCAACCGCGAATCGATCGGCGACGGCATCACGCTGCCGCTCGGCGGCCTGCGCCTGCAAGACATGGCCAAGAACTCGCTCGTCCAGGCGCAGAAGATCGCGCGCCAGGAACTGGCGCGGGCAAAGCTGCTCAAGGGCGGGCAGGGCAGGGTTTTCTATGCCGTCGGCGGCACCTGGCGAAACCTCGCCAGACTGCATATGGAGATGAACAACTACCCGCTCGGCGTCATGCATCACTACGAGATATCGGCCGACAGCGCGCTGACGTTCCTGAAGCAGGTGGCCAGGGGCGAGGTCGAAAAGGTGAGGGGCATCGAAGGCGTCTCCAAGAACCGCCGCTCGCTGCTGCCCTATGGCGCCGTGGTGCTGCAGGAGATCATGGCGGCGATGCAACCGTCGAAGATCGTCGTGTCGGCGCAAGGCGTGCGCGAAGGCTTTCTCTATTCACTGCTCGACGCGGAAGAGCAGAAGTCCGACCCTCTGATCTCGGCGGCCGAGGAACTGGCGCTCTTACGCTCGCGCTCGGTGCACCACGCGCATGACCTTGTCGAATGGACCGGCAAGGCGTTCAAGGCCTTCGGCATCGACGAGACGGAAGACGAGGCGCGTTATCGTCACGCCGCTTGCCTGCTCGCCGATATCGGCTGGCGCGCGCATCCGGAATATCGCGGCCGGCAGTCGCTCAACATCATCGCGCATGCCTCCTTCATCGGCGTCGACCACCCCGGCCGCGCTTATCTGGCTTTGGCCAACGCCTACCGCCATGACGGCGTCTTCAACGACGGCGTCGCGCCCGAGATCAAGGCGCTGGCGCCGCCGCGCCTGCTGGAACGGGCTCGCACGCTCGCGGCCATGATGCGCGTCGTCTATCTGCTGACAGCGGCAATGCCAGGCGTGATGCCGAGGCTGAAATGGGAAAGCCGCGGTAACGGCGCGCTGGCGCTGGTGCTGCCGGCTTCGCTTTCCGATCTTTATGGCGAACGGCCGGCCGGCCGGTTGGCGCAGCTGGCCCGCATCACCAACCGCCGCCTGGTGCTGGCGGTCGAGGGTGGCCCGAGCGTTTCGGTGAAGTAAACTCCTCAGGTGACGTCGGCGCTGATGCCAAAGCCGCGCCCGTCCGCCGACCACACGCCTGCGCCGGCCATGGCCAGCGCCAGGAAGCCGCCGGCAATGGCGATGTCCTTCATCAGCATCTGCTGGTGCAGGAAGGCGAGTGTGGCGTCGTCGGCGCCCTGGCCGTAATGGCCGATGAAGCCGGCGGCGATCGAGAAGGCGGCAAGCAGCAGCGCCACGACCCGCGTCTGGAAGCCGATCAGGATCAGCAGTCCGGCAACCAGCTCGAACAGGCCGGTGCCCCAGGCGGCCAAGGTCGGCAGCGGCAGGCCGAGGCCGGCGAAATAGCTGGTCGTGCCGGCGATGTTGCTCAGCGCCTGGAAGCCCGAGGGCACGAACAGCGCGGCAAGCAGAAGCCGCGAGATGAGAAGCAGTGCGTTGCGGAGCATGGCCATCTCCCTTGCCGTCTGCCGACGCAGTCTACGCCTGTAATTGGAAAACGAAAAAGCGGCGCGGAAAATTCCGCGCCGCTCGTTCAGGCAGTCTGGGAGGAAAAAATCAGCCGCGCTTGGCGTCGATCGAAAAGGCGCCGGCGCCGGAAGAGGCGAGCAGGATGAAGCCGCCAGTGATGGCGAGGTTCTTGAGGAACTGGATCATCTGCATCTGGTCGGCCCAGCCGGTGTGGGCGACGAGCCCGGTGGCGATCGTGAAGATGGCGAGCACCCAGGCGGCGATGCGGGTCTGGAAGCCAACGAGGACGGCAACGCCGCCGAGCAGTTCGATCAGGCCGACGACGACGGCGGTGACAGTCGGCAGCGGCAGGCCGAGGCCGCCGAAATAGGCCGCGGTGCCGGAAATGGCGGTGAGCTTGCCGAAGCCGGAAAGCAGGAAGATGACGGCGAGCAGGATGCGGCCGAGCAGGATCGTGGTGGAGCTGTTGGACTGGGCGCCGGTACCGGCGACGGAAGAGTTGATGGACATGGCGGTTCTCCGAACGGGTTGAATGCCCAGTCAGATAGACGATCCGGACTGTTCACCAAAAGCCGCCTATGTGACGACACATTGTTCACAGGATGGATGTTTCTGACATCTGCCGGCACGCGCGAAAATCATGTCGCGGATTGGCTTGGGGAAGCAAATTGTGCTGCCGCAAAATCCCAAGCGCTCGTCATCCACGGGCGAAGCAAGGAGCGAAGCGACGCGGCGCAGACCCGAGGATCCATTCCGTGACGTCAAAACAGCCGCAGCGATGCAGGTCCTGCTCCGCTGCACCCTTCGCGCTAGGTAACGGCATGGATCCTGGGGTCTACGCTTCGCTACGCCCCAGGATGACGAAGCCGCACTTCACCCCGGATGCGTCATGTCCTCGGGGCGCACCAGCCGGTCGTAATCGGCTTCGCTGACCAGCCCGGTAGCCAAGGCTTCCTCGCGTAGCGTCGTGCCGTTCTTGTGCGCGGTCTTGGCGATCTTGGCGGCGTTGTCGTAGCCGATGGTGGGGGCGAGCGCCGTCACCAGCATCAGCGAGCGCTCCAGCGCGGCCTTGATGTTGTCTTCGCGCGCCTCGATGCCGACCACGCAATTGTCGGTGAAAGACACGGACGCATCCGCCAGCAGCTGCACCGATTGCAGGAAATTATAGGCCATCAGCGGGTTGTAGACATTGAGCTCGAAATGGCCCTGGCTGCCGGCGAAGGTCAGCGCGGCATTGTTGCCGAACACCTGGACGCAGACCTGCGTCAGCGCCTCGCACTGGGTCGGGTTGACCTTGCCAGGCATGATCGAGGAGCCCGGCTCGTTTTCCGGCAGCGACAGCTCGCCAAGGCCCGAACGCGGGCCGGAGCCGAGCAGGCGGATGTCGTTGGCGATCTTGAACAGCGCCGCGCCGGCCGCGTTGATCGCTCCATGCGAGAACACCATCGAATCGTGTGCTGCCAGCGCCTCGAACTTGTTCGGCGCGGTGACGAAGGCAATGCCGGTGATCGAAGCGATACGGTCGGCGACCTTCTCCGCGAAGCCGACCGGCGCGTTGAGGCCTGTGCCGACGGCGGTGCCGCCCTGCGCCAGCTCCTGCAAACCGGGCAGCGTCTGCTCGATGCGCCTGATGGACGAAGCGACCTGCGCGGCATAGCCGGAAAATTCCTGGCCGAGCGTCAGCGGCGTGGCGTCCTGCGTGTGGGTGCGGCCGATCTTGATGATGTGGTTGAAGGCACGCGCCTTGGCGTCGAGCGCCTTGTGCAGGTGGTGCAGCGCCGGGATCAGGTGATGCACGACCCGCTCGGCGCAGGCGATATGCATGGCCGTTGGATAGGTGTCGTTCGACGACTGGCTCATATTGACGTGGTCGTTCGGGTGCACCGGCTTTTTCGAGCCCATGACGCCGCCGAGCATCTCGATCGCCCGGTTGGAGATCACCTCATTGGCGTTCATGTTGGACTGCGTGCCCGAGCCGGTCTGCCACACAACCAGCGGGAAATGCTCGTCGAGCTTGCCGTCGATGACTTCCTGTGCTGCCTCGACGATTGCCTTGCCGACGGTGGGATCGAGCCGCTTCATCTCCATGTTGACCTCGGCGGCCGCACGCTTGACGATGCCGAGCGCGCGCACGATCGAAGCCGGCTGCTTCTCCCAGCCGATCTTGAAATTGCCCAGCGAACGCTGCGCCTGCGCGCCCCAATAACGGTCGGCCGCCACTTCGATGGGACCGAACGTATCGGTTTCGGTTCTGGTCTTTTGAGCGCTCACTGGAAATCTCCGGTCTGTCGATTGGGCAAGGGCGTATCGCGTTGCACAAAAGGCATCAAGCGGAGATTGCGGGCGGGGAAGATGCAAATCGGTTGAAGGAACGCGCCTCTTCCTTCTCCCCTTGTGGGAGAAGGTGGATCGGCGCGCAGCGCCGAGACGGATGAGGGGTGTTCCAGCGGAGTGAGGCGCTGGCGTTCCCTGGAACACCCCTCATCCGACCGAGCTTCGCTCGGCCACCTTCTCCCGCAAGGGGAGAAGGGCGCTTCAGCTCACCCAGCCGTATAGCCGCCATCCACCGCAAATATGCCGCCGCTGGTCCAGGCTGCTTCCTCACTGGCGAGATGCACGGCCATGCCGGCGACATCCGAGGGGCGGCCGATGCGGCCGAGCGGATAGCTGCGCTCGACATAGGCCTTGAGTTCGGCCTGCGCTTCGGCCGGCAGGTTGACGATCGATTTGCGCCGCATGGCGGTGTCGATGGTGCCGGGTGCGATCGCGTTGACGCGGATGCCGCGCGGGCCGAGCTCGAAGGCGAGCGATTTGGTCAGCGAATTCAGTGCGCCTTTGGACAGCGAATAAAGGCTCGACGGCCGCTTCGGGATCATCTTGCTGGCGAAGTAGGACGAGATGTTGATGACCGAGGCGTTCGCGCCGAGATGCGGCAAGAGCTTTTGGGTCAGGAAGAAGGCCGCCGTCACGTTGAGCGCGAAGGAATGCTGGAACTGCTCCGCGCTCACCGTCTCGAACGGCACCAGATAGGCGACGCCGGCATTGTTGACGAGGATGTCCAGCGGCCGGCCGGATTGCCCGACATGGCCGGCCACGGCATCGATGCCGGCACCGGTGGCGAGATCGGCCGATAATGTCTCGACCGCCGCGTTGCCTTTCGCATGCTGGGCTATGGTGCTGCGCGCGGTTTCCAGCTTCCCTGCGTCGCGGCCGACGATCAGCAGATCAGCGCCTTCGCGTGCAAAAGCTTCCGCTATCGCCAGTCCGATGCCGTCCGACCCGCCGGTAACCAGCGCCCGCTTGCCCTGAAGTCGCATCGCCATGCTCCCTGCAATTGCCGCAGGAATGCAGCGCCGAAGGGCGCGAGGGGTCAATCCGATGGCCTATCGCCCGGTATGAAACTTTATCGGGCCGAGACCAGTTCGGCAGGGGCAGGCTGACGCAGGACGAGCCGCCCCGCGACGAAATCCTTGACCTGGCGCACCGCCTGCTCGCGGCTAACACTGCCCGGCTGCAGGCCGAGCCTGAGCCATAGCCCGTCGATCAAAGCGGTGACGCCGAGCACGATCTCCTCGGCCAGTTCCGGCGAGGCAAGGCCGCGCAGGCCGGACAGAAGATTCGAGCGCATGCGCGCGTGGATGACCCTCTGGATGCGCGCGAGCTTCTCGTCGCGCGGCACCTCGGCGCAGAGCGACAGCCAGGCATGGCAGAGCGGCGGCAGGAACAAATGCTCCTCGAAATTGCCCTCGATCACCGCGTCCAGCCGTTCCATCGGCGTCCGGGCCCGTCGAAGTCGCGCGATTACCGCGAAGCACAGCACGGCGTTCGCCTCGCGCATGGCATGCTCGAACAGCTCCTGCTTGTTGCGGAAATAATGCAGCACGATGCCCTTCGAGGCGCCGGCCTGGGCGGCGACCTTTTCCAGCGTGGCGCCGGCAATGCCTTCGCGCTCCAGGACGGCGAAGGCCGCCTGCCGCAACTCCTTGCGGCGTATATCGCTGAGACGCGTGAGTTTCACCAGATCGATCCAAGCATTGCGAATCCATGTTGACATCTTCGTCCGCTCAGATCAATTATTAACCGATGGGACAATAAATCGACCAAAAGGTCAATCTTGACAACGAGGAGAACCGCAATGTTGCGCATGCTTGCGAATGGCGTCTGTGTCGCCGCCTTGATGCTGGCTTCCCAGGCGGCCCGGGCCGCCGAAGCCGAGGGCTGTAAAGTGGTCCGCATGGCCGAGCCCGGCTGGAACGATCTGGCCTTCACCACGGGCGTGGCCAAGGTGCTGCTCCAGGCGCTCGGCTACGAGCCGCAGAGCGAGGTGCTCGGCATCAATGTCATCTACGAGGGCATGAAGAACCGGGATCTCGACCTGTTCCTCGGCTATTGGGACCCGGCGATGGTCACTTACTACGAACCCTACAAGAAGGATGGCTCGATCGAGAATGTGCGCGTCAATCTGGTCGGCGCCAAATACACTTTCGCCGTGCCGACCTATGTCTGGGATGCTGGCGTCAAGGACCTGTCCGACCTGCACAAATTCGCCGACAAGTTCGGCAAGAAGATGTACGGCATCGAGCCCGGCTCCAACCAGCTGATGATGGATGCCATCGCCGATCGGCAATTCGGCCTCGACGGCTGGCAGGTGGTGGAATCGAGCGAGGCCGGCATGCTTTCGGAGGTCGGCTACGAGATCAAGGAGAAGCAGTTCATCGTCTTCCAGGGCTGGGCGCCGCATCCGATGAACACCATGTACGACTTCAAGTACCTGACCGGCGGCGACAAGTTCTTCGGCCCGAATTTCGGCGCCGCCACCGTGACGACGCAGGTGCGCAAGGGATTTCTGCAGGAATGCCCGAACGTCGCGCAGTTCCTGAAGAACCTTGCCTTCGACATCGACATGGAAAATGTCGGCATGGGTTACCTCATCAATGACGGCATGAAGCCGGAGGACGGCGCGCTGAAGTCGATCGCCTTGCACAAGGATCGCCTCGACGCCTGGCTCGCCGGCGTCGCCACCTTCGACGGCAAGCCCGGCCTTGCCGCGGTCAAGGAAAAGCTCGGACTGTGAGGTCGGCGGCATTGGACTTTCGCCAGCAGGAGATCGAGCAGGCCGCCTGGGCCAGCCACAAGCGGATCGTCGATGTCGGTGGTCTCGACCTAGCCTATGTCGAGATAGACGGCTCGGAGCCGCCGCTTGTCCTTGTGCATGGCTTCACCGACACCAGCCGCAGCTTCTCATTGCTGGCGCCGCATCTCTGCGGCCGCCGGATGATCATGCCGGACTTGCGTGGCCACGGCGGCTCGCCGGCGGGCGAGGGTTGTGGCGTCGCCGATTTCGCTGACGACATTGCCGGGCTGATCCGGCGTCTGCGGCTCGACAGGCCGGTCGTCGTCGGCCATTCGCTGGGCGGCATGGTGTCGATCATGCTGGCAGCGCGGCATTCTGAATTGATCGGCGGGCTGGTGATCATGGCCAGCGCGCTGAAGCCTGATTTAGCATGGGATCACCCGCTGATCGACGGTGTTGCCTCGTTGCGCGATCCAATTTCGCCGTCCGATCCCTTCTATGAGTGGTGGCATGCCTGCGGACCGGGCGTACCGCGCGCTTTTCTCGACGCTCTCGCGAAAGACGCCTCCGCGATCCCAGCGGCGCGTTGGCGCGCCATTCTCGAAGAAGTCCGCCGCGCCGATCTGACCGACGCGGCGAGCGCCGTGCGGGTACCGGCGCTGATCATCGCGGGTAGCCGCGATCCGCTTTTCGGCGAAGCGCATCAGCGGGCGCTGACCCAGGCGCTGGCCGGGTCGCGGCTGGTCTGGGCTCAGGATTGCGGCCACAACCCGCATTGGGAGGATACGGCCTTTGTCGCCAAGGCAATAGCTGGGGCTTTTCCTGCCGGTTGACTATCGCAACAGGGATCGGGCCGTAGGCGTCAGGCGCAAAGTCTCGGCGGGCTTTGTCGAACCGGCCCAATGGGTTTCACGGACCGCGCGCCATGCCGGCGAAGCGGCGAGGGCGGTCTGAAAACCGGCATGGGAGTCGCCATCATCGAAGCCCGCGACGGCGATGAAGACATTTTCGCCGGCACGCACAGGCAAACGCGGAAAGGTGTTTTCGCAGTGCTCGCTGATGAAAGCGCCAAGCAGCCGGGCGCCATTCGCGGCGAGTTGTGGAACGGCCTCCGCCTGGAAGCGCTCGGCAAAACCGGCCTCGGCGCCCGGTCGCAAATGATGAATCGAAATCTCAACAAAACCGGGCAATCGGCTGCGATCGCTCATGCTTTGGGCCTCGGCTGTTGTAGGCCGCTTCGATCCTGACAGGTCGAACCCGGCACCCTGCCAGGCCGGCTTCAATAGCAGCACGTCGTCGGAATCGATCATCGTCGCATTGGCGGCATCGCGATGCGCTGCCCAGACCGGCCCGCCATAGAAGGCGCTGAGTGCGTCCTTCCTTGTCTCCATGCTCTCGAAGCCGCGCAGCCAGACGAACATGTTTGGGCGGTCGAGGTCGCGGAACTGGCCGATGACGGTCATACCCGTCGCTTCCTGCGTCTCGACGAACTCCCGATCGAACAGTGCGATCAGCGTTTCGCGTTGCCCCGGCTTCAGCGTGTATTGCCTCAGTTCGACGACAGGCGAGGCATAGCGAGGGGGTCGGTTCACGGTCGGAATCTCAAAACAGGGTGATCGTCCTGTTTTATAAACAGACCGGTTGTCCTGTTTTGTCAATCTGCTATCGTGGTTTTCCCCTTCTCCCCTTGTGGGAGAAGGTGGCTCGGCGCGCAGCGCCGAGACGGATGAGGGGTGTTCCAGCGGAGTGAGACGCTGGTCTTCCCTCGATCACCCCTCATCCGCCTTCACTTCGTTCAGGCACCTTCTCCCACAAGGGGAGAAGGGGAGATCGCGCATGGCTCGCAAAAAGCGCACCAACGACCCGGAAGGCATGCGCCGGCGCGTGCTGGACGTGGCCGAAGACTCCTTCCAGGCGCGCGGTTATCACGCCTCGAGCCTCGGCGACCTGATGGCGGCGGCCGGCGTCACCGGAGGCGCGCTGCATCACCATTTCCCGACCAAGAAGGCGCTGGCACTCGCGGTCGTCGAGGAGCGGGTGGCTGCTGCGATCCAGGAAACCTGGATCGAGCCGGTGCTGGCAGCATCCACGGCCCGCGAAGGTGTGCGGGCCGTGTTCGAGGCGGTGGCGGCAGAGCTCGAAGAGCAAGGCTATGTGCGGGGCTGCCCGCTCAACAACCTGGCGCATGAACTGTCGCTGGCCGACGACGAGTTTCGCGCGGTGCTGGCCAGGATCTTCGCCGGCTGGCGGCAGGCTATCGCCGATAAGATGCGCGTTGACCAGACGAATGGCGGGGAGGGCGGGATCGATCCCGATCGCTTCGCGGCGCTGGCGGTGGCCACCTATTCCGGCGCCATGTCGATGGCCAAGGCGTCGCAGGATGCCGGGGTGTTGCGGGAGTGCTTGAGCGGACTGGAAAGCGTCCAGCCGTCGTCGGGCGGACCGGCAGCGAGGCGACGCCGCAGGGTGTTGCCACGGCAGACAATTCAGCCACGTTAGCGGGACAGCACCCCCCTCTGGCCTGCCGGCCATCTCCCCCGCAAGGGGGGAGATTAGCAGCTTGGCTGGCGGCGCCTTTTCTGCAGCGCTGGCGATTGGCGAAAGCCTGCGCGAAATCCGATCTCCCCCCTTGCGGGGGAGATGTCCGGCAGGACAGAGGGGGGTGTGAAGGATCGCCTTCGCTTGAAAACTTAAGAACGACTGCCACTACTCCTTCAGCGGCTTGATCGTCTCGAATCCCACCTCGCTCTGCGCGCTCGTGCCTTCGTCATAGCGGCGCGCCACCACCGCTTGCAGGTCAGGTGAGTAGAGCGCGGTAAAACTGTCGATCACATTGCCTGAATCGCCGGTGATCGTCTCGCTGACCACCAGCACGTTGTATTTGCAGTCGCCGAGCTTGTAGCTGTCCTTGCCCTTGACCGCGAGCGCCAGCGTCTCGGTGCCCTTCGGCGGCTTCTTCGACGACAGCCGTACGAAATCCGTCTTGCTCTTGGCGCCTGCCTTCAGCGGGAACAGCTTCTTCAAGTCGCCGAGCGGGATCATCGACAGCCGTCCGGTGTCGCTGTCGCGAAAAACCTCGATCAGCCCGGCA
This sequence comes from Mesorhizobium sp. GbtcB19, assembly GCF_019091085.1. Classification (GTDB taxonomy): domain Bacteria; phylum Pseudomonadota; class Alphaproteobacteria; order Rhizobiales; family Rhizobiaceae; genus Mesorhizobium. Next base: position 89,405 of record NZ_JAGXJY010000017.1, read on the forward strand.
TAGAGATACTGCGTCTGCGGCGAGTCCGACTGGTATGTGTTGGCGACCGCGACCATCCCGCCGGGCGCCGGCCGGAACTCGCTGCTGATGCCGGACTTTTCCAGCACGAAGCCGGCTTTCGCGGATTTGGCGTCGACGCAGTCCGCGGCCTGCGCGGCGCCGGCCAAGGCGAGCATGGCGAGCACCATGCCGGTTGCAACGGTTTTCATGCCTTCCTCCCCTGGCTGCATTCTGCAAGGAATGACAGACCCCTGCCGCGCTGTCGACCCAAGAGCTTTTCATGCCTTGGCATGAAATGTCTCCCAGGCGCCGGTCCGGCGCCAAACTGGACGAAGCGGCCCCGAGCATGTTCAATCGTGTGACGATGAATCGCCCTTTGCCAGCAACCGTTTCGCGCCGCATCTTCATCGCCCGGTTGGGCGGCCTCGCTGCCGCCTGCGCCCTTCCGCGTGTAGCCTTCGGCCAGACCGGCAAGCGCATCCAGCCGGTCGACGCGACCTTCCTCTTCATCGCCGATATCCATGCCTGCCGCATGGCGAGCGGCTTGAGCCCGCATTGCGCGCAGGAGGGCAAGACCGACGCCGCCTTGCTGCGCAACGTCGCGGCGCTGAACGCCATCGCCGACAGGGAATGGCCGGCCGAGATCAACGGCGTCTCCACTGGCCTGCATTCGGCCGGCACCCGCATCGGCATGCCGCTCGGGCTCGTCACCGGCGGCGACATCACCGACGATGGCGGCGGCCAGGTCACCGAACCCTCCGAAGGCACGCAGCTCCTGCAGTTCTCGCAGCGCTACAGCCAAGGCGTTGGGCCGGACCGCATCCACATTCCGGTCTATGTCGGGCTCGGCAACCACGATCTCGACCAGAACGGCTCGCCGCCGCATGTCGACTGGTATCGCCGCGAATTGCGCGATTATGTCGAGGTCAACCACCGCCCCGGCGTGTTCTTCAAGCCGCCGGTGCCGGCGACCGAATATGACGTCGACACCGACTGCTATTCCTGGGACTGGGGCGGCCTGCATCTTATCCAGGCGCATCGCTTCGCCGGCGATACCGGCCATGGCGCGCCGAGCAGCCTTACCTGGTTGAAGCAGGATCTTGCCACCTATGCCGGCGACGGCCGTCCGGTGATCCTGTTCCAGCACTACGGCTGGGATACGTTCTCGACCGAGCGCTGGGATCCGGCGAAACGCACCTATGACGACGATGGCGCCGGCCGCCCGCATTGGTGGGGCGAGGCTGATCGCCAGGCGCTGCTGGCGGCGATCAAGGGCTATAACGTCATTGCCGTCTTCCATGGCCACCAGCACGACGTGCCGATGATCTACCAGCGTGACGGGCTCGACCTCATCAAGCCGAAGGCGGCCTATATGGGTGGTTTCGCGCTGGCCAGGGTCACGGCCGACAACATGGATGTGGTGCTTGGCGAAGCGGCGGGGGACCATGGCGAGATCGTCTTCACCAACGCCTTCGCCAAGCAATTCCAGACATGAAAGGCCGCTCGCGGCGGCCTCTTAGCCTGTCGTCATGGCTCAGGGACTAGAACGCCTTTTTGACCTTGTCCTTCACGTCGCCATAGGCCTTCTGCACCTTGCCGGCGAGCTTGTCGGCAGCGCCTTCGACCTGGGTCCGCCGGTTGCCGGTGGCCTTGCCCGCCGCCTGCTTGACCGAACCCTTCATTTGCTTGGCAATACCGGCCACCTGATCCCTGTTCACCATGCGCGCATCTCCTGGGTCTCAACGGGAGCTGGATGCTAGAACCGCATCCGGGTCTCATAACGTGCCGGAGCGGTTTGGGTTCCAGACCGTGGCGATGTCTTTGCACTGCCAGTGTGCGAGAATGAAGCTTGCAACCAAGCAAGGAAAGTTGACTCGATTGACTGATCCTCAACTGATCACCAACGAAATTATCCTGCGTATTCTGCAGGTCGCTCTCATCGAAATTCGTGCGACCGATAATCTCGGCAAAGCCCGAATGCTTGCCGACGCGTTTCACAATGCGCCAGGCATGATCGCGTCGGGCCGCGAGCCGCAAGAGACGTGGACCCGGATCCTCGACACCGCCCGCAGGCTGGGGATCGAAACCTACGTCGCGTCGCTGCTCAGCCACGTTCAATCCCGGTGAAGTTCAACATGAGAAGCTACCTGTTTCAGCTGCGGTTGCATCGGGCGACGCAATCCGGCTAGGGTTCGCGCGGCTGCGGGTGAGGGCAGCCGGGGGAACCGGGTTTTGCGTTTTCGTGTGGCCTTTGTCGCAGTGCTGATGGCCGTGGCCGGCTGCGTCGCCGACGATGTCGGGCCGATCAACGTGCTGACCAAGGAAGTTGGCCACCCGTCGCCCACCTACATCCCCGATCCGGCCGATGACGGCTCGACCGTCGTGGGCTTGGCCTTTTCCGGCGGCGGCACGCGGGCGGCCGCTTTCTCCTATGGCGTGTTGCGGGCGCTGGACGACGTCGTCATCGACGAACGCCCGAAACGGCGCACGCTGGTCGACGATATCAGGATGATTTCAGGCGCTTCCGGCGGCGCCATCGCCGCCGCCTATTTCGGCTACAAGGGCAGGGACGGTTACCAGGATTTCCGCGAGCGTTTCCTGACCCAGAACGCCGAGGCCGATCTCAGGGAGGCGATCTCTCCGGTCAACCTGGTGCGCGCCTATTATGGCGGCGTCAACGACCGCAGCGGCTTCGCCAAATGGCTGAACGATCATCTTTTCGACGGCGCGACCTTCAAGGCGCTGCACAAGCCGAACGGCCCGATCGTCTGGATCAACGCGTCCGACATCTACAATCGCACGCCCTTCCTGTTCACCTACGACACCTTCGCCGCGCTGTGCAGCGATCTCGACAAGGTGCGGCTTGCCGATGGCGTCGCGGCATCCGCCGCCGTGCCCGTCGTCTTCGCGCCGATCGTCGTCGCCGCGACCAGTCCCGATTGCGGCTACCACCGGCCCGGGTGGTTGAGTGAGGCGCTGGCCGACCGCAACGCCTCGCTGCGGCTCAAGGCCTATGCAGGCGCGCTCGACGCCTACCAGAACGCGGGCCCGCACGACTATGTGAAGCTGCTGGACGGCGGCCTCACCGACAATATCGGCGTCACCGGCTTCACGCTCGAACGCTCGGCCGCCGGCACGCCCTACGGACCGCTGTCACCCTCGGAGGCCGTGCGCCTGAACACGCTGATCTTCATCGTGGTCGACGCCGGCAGCGGCAGCAACAAAGCCTGGACGAAGTCGCTGCATGGACCGAAGGCCAGCGAGCTTTTCGACGTGACGACCAGCACGACGCTTGCCGCTTCGGTGCGCGACGAGTTCGATGCGTTGAGGCTTGCCGTCTCGCAATGGAAGGGCGAGCTGGTGCGCTTCCGCTGCGGCCTGCCGGGCTCGACGGTTTCGGCCTATCGCGGCTCGGCCGGTGGCTGGAACTGCCGCGATGTCCGTCTCGTCGTCCAGCATCTGTCCTTCGCCGATGTCGATCCGGCAACCGAAGCGAAGCTGAACGACATTCCGACCAGGCTCAGGCTGCCGGTCGACCAGGTCGACCTCCTGATCGGCGCCGGCCGCAAGGCGCTCGAGGTCAATACCGACATAGAAGCGGCGGTGGCCGCGATCCAGGCCCGCGCCGGCATCAGGCCGCCGGCGATCACGACGGCCGCAGCGAATTGACATCATCAGGAGACGGTCTTGGCGGAATTCACCCTCTATATCGGCAACAAGTGCTTTTCCTCATGGTCGCTCAGGCCTTGGGTGGCGATGAAGCACCTGGAGATCCCCTTCGAGGAGGGCTTCGTGCGCCTGCGCACGCCGCAGACCTTCGCCAATCTCGCCAAAGTGTCGCCGACCGGCTTGGTGCCGCTGTTGAATCATAATGGCAGGATCGTCTGGGAAACCCTTGCCATCCTTGAATATCTGGCAGACCTCTTTCCCGAAAAAAAGCTCTGGCCGGATGACCTTGGCGTCCGCGCTCTGGCCCGCTCGGTGGCGACCGAAATGCATTCCGGCTTCCGCGAGGTCCGTTACGGCTGGCCGATGAACCTGCGCCGGCCGAAATCGCACAAGCCGCTCGATGCCGAGGGCGAAGCGCAGCGGGCGCGGATCGAGGCGATCTGGCGCCAGTGCCGCGAGCAGTATGGCGAGGGCGGCCCGTTCCTGTTCGGCCACTTCACCGCGGCCGACGCCATGTATGCGCCGGTGGTCACGCGCTTCGACACCTATGGCGGCGAGCTGGCGGCGGTCACCCGCGCCTATGTCGATGCGGTATTGGCGACCCCCGCGATGCGGCACTGGTATGCGGAAGCGGCGAACGAGCCCTGGCCTGAGCCAGGGCCGCACGAGCAGGATTGACAGGCAAACGGCTTTGAGGCCGCGATGCCTGTCCCGCCGACCGCGCCGTATCAGGCAGTACGGCTCAGCGACGCCTGCCTGGCCGGCCAGTGTGTGGTGAGGAAGTCGGCCACGCCGGCGGCGATCTCCTCCCAGCCCGGCTCTTCCAGCAGCCAATGGGCATGACGCTCGCGGATATCGGCGGTGACGCCGAGCTTTTGCGCCGTCCATTCGACCAGCGCCGGGGCGACGATCCGGTCCTCGGCGGCGCCGACGACCATGGCCGGGCAGGAGATCTTCGCGAAATCGACCTTGTAGGAGCCGAAGATCAACTCGCGATAGACCTTGCCGGATTCGGGCACCAGTTGCGCATGCAGGACCGGGCAGGCCTCCTTCGGCATACGGTTGAGCGCGATGGTGGCGCAGCCCCTGGCCGATGGCAGGATCGGTTGTCCGGTCAGGATTCTTGGCATCATCGGCAGATAGGTGGGCAGCGCCACCTTTTGCGCCGGCAATTTCGCCGCCGGCGCCGGGCAGAGCAGGACGATCGCCTCGGCATGACCGAGTGCCGCGATCTGCTGGGCGATCAGGCCGCCAAGGCTGTGGCCGATCACGACCGGCTTCTCGCCGAGCGCCGCGATCACCTTCAGCGTGTCCTCGACATAGTCGGCGATGGCGAGACCCTTGGCCCGGGCGGGACCTATGCCCGCACGGCCACGCCGCGCGGCAGCGAAGCCGCGCCAGCCATGTTCGGCGAAGAATTCAAGCCACGGCCGGAAGCTGGTGTGGTCGACGAAGGCACCATGGACGAACAGCAGCGGCGGGCGGCCGGCGACGGGTCCTGTCTCGATCGCGGGAAAACCGGCAATGACAGTGGACGAGACGCGCTGCGAATCCATGGCTACCTCCCTGGGCGCGGATCGGCAAAGGCCAAGCTTGTTTTAGTCAACAAGCTTGCTTAGATTGTCAACCTGCTTGCCTAGTTTGTCAATCAGCTTGCCTAAATTTTGAGGTATGCGTTGGACAGTCCGGATTCGAAAGTCACCGACGCCGAATTTCGCGCCCGCCGCGAAAAGATCCTGCTGCGGCAGCTGGTGCGGCTGTTTCGCCTGATGAACGACGAGACCGTGGCGCGCATGCAGGCGCGCGGTTTCGAGCGTATGCAGCCCTCCTATCCCCGGCTGCTCGGCAATCTCGATACCGAAGGCACGCGGATTTCCGGCCTGGCCAGGCGCATGGGCATCACCCGGCAGGCGGTCGCTCAACTGGTGAAGGAGATCGAAGCGGCGGGTTTCGTCGAGCGCCGGGCCGACCCTGAGGACGGCCGCGGCGTCATCGTTGCCTTCACGCCGAAGGGACGCCAAGGGCTTGCCACCGCGGTCGAGGTGATGGCCGAGATCGAAGCCGAATATGCCGGAGTGCTCGGTCAATCCGGACTCGATGAGCTGAAAGGCCACCTCAAGACGATCCTCGACCGCTTTGACCGGCAAGGCGGCTTCGGCATGGATTGAAGCTTGCGCCTGTGAAACCGGCCGGCGCAATATTGATCCGGGAGGAAGACCGATGGCCAGCAGCGAAGCACCGCATGAAACCACGGCGCCAAAAATCTTCCATTGCAGGCTGATCCCGCCGCGGCCGGATTTCGCCTTCACCATGTCGGAGGAGGAAAGGGCGCTGATGGGCCGGCATGCCGGCTATCTGCGCGAGAAGCTGCGCGAAGGCATCATGATCATGGCCGGCCCCGTCGCCGATCCGGCCGGCCCCTGGGGACTGCTGATCCTGCGTGCCGGCAGCGAAGCCGAGGCGAAGGCGGTCACCGATGACGACCCGGTGGCGCGCTCGGGCCGCGGCTTCCGCTATGAAATCCTGCCGATGTTGAGCGTGATCATGTAGGCGGCACACAAAAAGAACGCCTCTCACGCGTTTTATGGCGCGGGAGGCGTCCTTGTGCCGTTAGCCTTCTTTCGACTGCTGACGGCACTGCAATAACGCCCGGCTCCGGCGGCGGTTCCTTAACTCGGCAAAATAATCGACGTCTGTTCGCGGACGTCACGACCGGATCGGTATGGTCGGCAACCGCAGGTCTTTTCCGTTCCGGTTGCCCGATTGTGTGCTAGGACCGGTCGACCGCGATGTGAGTCACCGACGCTTTTCAGGAATAGACATGGCCATCAAGTTTTCCGCCAAGGACCAGCAGCCGGCTCCCACCGCTGCCGCGAAACCGGCCAAGCCGGCCGCCGCGCCAAAAGCAGACAAACCGCTCGACGTCGATCTGTTCGAGCAGCCGGCGCAAAAGCCGCCGCGCAAGACCAGGAAGAAATAGGATTGCCACACGAGGCCGACCACAGCCATTTGCCCTTGCCGTCCGGCAGGGCGGCCGATCCCGGCTGGCCGGCGGGCGGTGACGCTGCGGTGTTCGACTGCCAGAGCTGCGGCGCCTGCTGTTCCTATTCGGCCGACTGGCCGCGCTTCTCGACCGAGGACGACGAACAGCTCGACCGCATCCCGGAGAAATTCGTGTCGGCCGACCTCTCCGGCATGCGTTGCGACGGCGTGCGCTGCTCGGCGCTCACCGGCGAGGTTGGCAAGCACACGGCCTGCGGCATCTACGATATCCGCCCCGACGTCTGCCGCGCCTGCATGCCTGGCGGCGACGATTGCCTGATGGCGAGAGCGGCGCATGGGCTGGCGGTGAGCTAACTTCCTCGCCCCCGCAAGGCGGGGGAGAGGTGGCCGCGAAGCGGCCGGAGAGGGGGCCGCGACGCTGGCGGGTTTCCTCTGATTGTTTTCAAGGCGGCGCCATTCCCCCTCTCCGTCTCGGCTTTGCCGAGACACCTCTCCCCCATTTCATGGGGGCGAGGAAAAGCGCCCCGCTTGCCTCACCGCACACCTCCCGGTACCTTCCCGCCGGGCAGGGCCGCGGAGGAACGCATGAGCATCGAATTCCTGTTGACGTCGCTGATTATCGTGGCTTCGCCCGGCACCGGCGTCCTCTATACGCTGAGCGCCGGCCTTTCACGCGGCGCGCGCGCCGCCGTCATTGCCGCTTTCGCTTGCACGCTGGGCATCATCCCGCATATGGCCGCCGCCATCACCGGCCTTGCCGCGGTGCTGCACACCAGCGCCGTCGCCTTCGAGACGCTGAAATATCTCGGCGTCGCCTATCTGCTCTACATGGCCTGGAACACGCTGAAGGAGAAGGGCGGCTTGAGCATCGACGAGGATGCCGCGCCGCGCTCGACCGCCAGGACCATCACCACGGGCATCCTGGTCAACGTGCTGAACCCGAAACTGTCGATCTTCTTCTTCGCCTTCCTGCCGCAATTCGTCAGCACCACCGAGCCGCATGCTTTCGCCAGGATGCTGGAGCTCTCAGGTGTTTTCATGCTGATGACCTTCGTCATTTTCGCCATCTATGGCGTGTTCGCGGCCTCGGTGCGCAGCCACATCGTGTCGCGGCCGAAGGTGCTGACCTGGATGCGCCGCAGCTTCGCCGCCGCCTTCGTCATGCTCGGCGCCAAGCTGGCTTTGGCGGATCGCTAACGGCCGGTCAGGTCTCGGTTTCGGAGGCCTCATCGCTTCCGAAACCGGGCGCGGCCCGGACGCCGAGGCGCCAGGCCGAAGGCGGGACGCCGATCATCTTCTTGAAGGCGCGGCTGAACGCGGCTTCGGATTCATAGCCTATGTCCACCGCGATACTGGCGACGTTGCTGTTGCCGGCGCTGAGCAGTTCCGAGGCGATCTGCATGCGCCATTTGGCGAGGTAATGCATCGGCGGCATGCCGACGATTTTGGTGAAGCGCTCCGCCAGCACCGTCCGCGACAAGGCGGACTCCTTCGCCAGCGCCTCCACCGTCCAATTGTGCGCCGGTCGGTCATGGATCAGCGCCAGCGCCTTCGCCAGATGCGGATCGCGCAGGCCCGCCAGCCAGCCGGTCTGTTGCGGCGGCAGCGATTCCACATAGCGGCGCAGCACGTCGACGAACATCAGTTCGCTGAGCTTGGTCAGCATCGTCTCGCTGCCGGCCCGCTTCTCGGCCACTTCCGAGACCGCCAATTTGATGAACTGGCCGAGCCAGCCGCCATCGCCCTTGGCGTCTCCGGCCTTGATGACCGGTGGCAGCGCTTCGAGCAGCGGGTTGAAGGGCAGGGCATGGCAGGCGAGATAGCCGCAGACCAGCCGGGCCGACAGCGATCCGTCCTTGACGTAGTTGATGGGGAAAGGCTGTTGGCTGGCGGCCGCGATCTCCAGCACATCCGCGGTCGGCGGGTCGGCCCCAAGGTCGGGCGTGCTCGACATGATATGCGGGTCGCTGTGGGTGAAGACCACGACCTCGCCGGCTCCCACCGGAATCGCCTCCTTGCCGATGATGCGGGCAAAGCAGCGGCCCTCCGTCAGCACGTGGTAGGAAATCAGGTGATCCGCGCCCGGCAGTATCCTCGGCAATATCGAGGCTGGGGCCGGCGAGCAGACCGCCCATGGATCCTGGGCCTCGATGTCGAAAAACGTCGCGCCGGTGAGGCGCACCGTTTTCAAAAGGTCAGACAGAGCGTCCCCGGCCATTCCACCCATGTCCCGTTAGAGCAATTCCAGGAAAAGTATGTGCGTTTAGGTTCGGCGACTTCGCCGTAACCTTCCGTTCCGGAATTGCGTCAAAACAAGAAGTTAGAGCGGTTCGCCGTTTCCGTGAAACGGTGAAACGCTCTAGCGCGGCAATCCGGCGCGACATCCCTTTCCAGTTCCGGACGCGCTGTCAAGTGAGGCGGACGCCCCGTCATTCCGTTCATTGCCGGAAGCTTTAAACCGCTGCGGCACCGCGCGGTGTCGTCTCAAACCGGCGCTGAGCGCGGTCGAACCGAACCTAGACAAGGATCAAGAGTCATGACGGTACATAAGGGCGGGTGTTTTTGCGGCGCCGTGGAAATCGAAGTCCACGGGACCGCCGAGGCAATGGGTTACTGCCATTGCAGTTCCTGCCGTTCGTGGTCGGCGTCGCCGGTGAACGCTTTCACGCTGTGGAAGCCCGGGAACGTCAAGGTCACCAAGGGCGCGGAGTTTTTGTCCGGCTTCGAGAAGTCCGCGATGAGCGACCGCCAGTTCTGCACCAAATGCGGCGGGCATCTGATGACGGGCCATCCGCCGCTCGGACTGGTCGACGTCTATGCTGCCACCATACCGACGGTGGAATTCACGCCGGGGGTCCACGTCAACTACGCCGAGACTGTCCTGCCGATGAAGGACGGGCTGCCGAAGCTGAAGGATTTTCCGGCCGAGCTCGGCGGCTCGGGTATCGCCATCCCGGAATAGGCTCGGACGATGGCCGACGATTTCAAGCAACCGCAATTCACGACAGGAGACCAGCAATGGATATCGCGACGTTTCGCGCCAAGCAGGAGCCGATCAAGGATCTTTATCGCAAGGACGCGCGGGCCGCGCTTCTTACCTTGAAGGCCAGGGGCAGCGCTGACGACACAAGGGTGACCTGCAAGGTCGAGACCGGACGCGGGTTGGCGCTGGCCGGCATCCACCCGAAGGCCGGCGGCAGCGGCAAGGAGCTTTGTTCCGGCGACATGCTGCTGGAGGCGCTGATCGCCTGTGCCGGCGTCTCGATGCGGGCGGCAGCGGCCGTGCTCGAGATTCCGATCAAGTCGGCGGAGATCTCCGCCGAGGGCGATGTCGACCTGCGCGGCACGCTTGGCGTCACCGAAGGCGTGCCGGTCGGCTTCAAGGAAATCCGCCTGCGCTTCGACATCGAGTCGGATGTCGAGCAAAGCCAGCTGACCCAACTCATGGAGCTCACCGATCGCTACTGCGTGATCTTCCAGACGATCCAGCGCAGCCCGAAGACTTTCGTGAAACTCAACAGGGTGGTTTCGTAAGACTTTGCCCGGAACCGAGATCCTGGCGGGCAGGTTCCGGGCTGGGCCTGAGCGCGGCTCTTCCGCGCCAGGCCCTATCCTTTGACGTAGCCCATCGCCTCGACGATTTTGCCATCGGCGACGCGCATCAGATTGACGCCGCGCAGCGAACTGCCGTCCGACATCCAGAAGCGCCAGCGGATCGTCGCCCGGTCGCCGGCCACAAAAGTCTCTTCGAGGTCGAAGCGCGTGCCGGGTCCGGTGGCGATCGCCGACCACAGCTCGACGCAAGCCGCCTTGCCGGCTCGGCGAGCGCCGTCCGGCGCCGGCGTGGTGTTCTCGATCACGCAGTCCTCCGCCACCAGTTCGTTCAGCGCGGAAGGGTCGTGACGCTGGAACACGTCGTTGTAGCGCCGCATGATTTCCGCCGTCTCGGCGGAGCGCTTGGCCGCGGCGATGTCGATGGTCAATTCCTGGGTCATTGGATTTTCTCCTGTCGTTTCATTGAGCTACGAGGCTGGCCTTGAGCGTGATGGTGGCGACGCCGGCGAGCGCCCGCGAGACGAGACAGGCCGTCTTGGCCTTCTGCGCCAGCCGCTCGAAATCCTCGGCCGAAATGCCGGGGACGCTTGCGTCAGTTTCGAGTTCGATGCGGGTGATCGTCGGCCCAGCCGTGGTGGCGCCGAGATGCACCTTGGCAATCGTGTGGATGCTATCGGCCGTATGGCCGTCGCCTCCGAGTATGGCGCTGAGCGCCATCGAGAAGCAGCCGGCATGCGCTGCTGCGATCAGTTCCTCGGGATTGGTGCCGGGGCCATTTTCGAAACGGGACGGGAAAGAATAGGCGCCTTCGAACACGCCGCTGCCCAACCGCAGCCGTCCCGCTCCCTGCTTGAGCGTGCCCTGCCATTGGGCCGAAGCCTCACGAATTGTCATGGCTGATCTCCTCTCTGTTTTCGAAAAATGCGGGTGATCAGGCGCCGTCGATGACGACCTTGCCGAAGACGTCGCCCTGCTCGAAATGGCGATACGCCTCGCGCGCTTCGGCGAACGGGAAGACCTTGTCGATGATCGGCTTCAGCCGGTGCGTGGCGACAGCGGCGAGCATCGCCTCCAACCCACTGCGGCTGCCGACGAACAGGCGGCCGATGGTGACCAGGCTGCGCTGATAGACTGCGCCCGGGATCTCGACCGACTTGCCGTTCTTGTCCTGAACTGTGAGCAGCACGATGCGCCCGTAAAGCGCGCTGGCGATCAGCGATTGCGCAAAAGTCGCCGGGCCGCCGGTCTCTACGACCAGGTCGATGCCGCCGGTCGCCTCGCGCAGCTTCATGCCCCATTCCGGCGTTTCGGCCGCCGCGATGACGCGGTCGGCGCCGAGTGCCCGCAGCCTTTCAGCCTTTTCGGCGCGCGAGGTGATGGCGGCCACGCGGCAGCCCATGAGCTTGGCGAATTGCAGCGCAAACAGCGCGACGCCGCCTGAGCCGATCACCAGAACCCATTGCCCCGGCTTTGGAATCTCGGCGCCTGTCAGCGCGTTCCAGGCGGTCAGCCCGGCACAGGTGAAGGTCGCGGCCTCCTGCCATGAGAGATGGTCGGGCAGCCGCACGGCCCATTGCTCGTCGAGCAGCGCATATTCGCTCAGCATGCCGTCCAGCGTGCAGCCAAGCTGGTCGATGATGCCCGGATGCATGCGACCGTCGATCCAGCGCGCGAAGTAACTGCCGGTGACGCGGTCGCCGACGGCAAAGCGCGTGACAGCATCGCCAACCGCCACCACTTCGCCAGCGCCGTCGCTGAGCGGTACGATGCCCGCGCGGGGTGCCAGAGGATAGGTCCCCCTGAGGATCATCGTGTCGCGACGATTGAGCGAGGTGGCTCGCACCCGAACCAGGATCTGGTTTGCTCCTGGCTCGGACATTGCTGCCTCGCGCACCGCCAGCTTCTCGATGTCGCCGAATTCCTCAAGCCGGTAGCTCAGCATTGTCACCTCCAAAATATGTAGACCGATTTACATATTATGTAGACCAATTGTCATATTGGGAGCAAGCCCTATAATGCGGGCTCCTGACAGAGGTTGACATTACGAGAGGTCGAGGTGGCGACGGACACACGCACCCGCATGATCGAGGCGACGGCGCTGCTCATTAGGCAGCGCGGCTATCACGGCACGTCGCTGAACGACATTTTGAGCGCCAGTGGCGCGCCGCGCGGCTCGCTCTATTTCCATTTCCCGGGCGGCAAGGACCAGCTGGTCATCGAGGTAACGCGCGCCAGCGTCGCCGACGTCACGGAGCGGTTGGGCGCGGCGCTGTTGGAGGAGAGCGACCCGGCCGTTGCCGTCCATCACATCTATCAGTCGGTCGCGCGCATGCTGGAGGAGAACGAGTTCTCGCTCGGCTGTCCGGTCGCGCCGGTGGTGCTCGACGCGCCGAACGATGTTCCCGACCTCGCCGAAATCTGCCGCTCGGCCTTCGAGCAGTGGATCGGACTGCTGCGCCAGGCCTTCGTCAGGGCAGGGGTGCCGGAGCGGCGCGCGCAGGCGCTGGCGCTGCTGGTCGAATCCTCGCTGGAAGGCCTGATGGTGATCGCCCGCGCCACCCGCGACCGCACGCCGGTCGCGACCGTTGCCGACGAGGTCGCCGCGCTGGTTGAATCCGCTGTGCTGGCCGGCAAAGTCGCGCAGCAAGCGGAGAGCGCTGCCTGACCAACAGACTATCTCCGGATGCAAACAAAAAGGGCGCCTCTCGGCGCCCTTTCCGTATCAGTGAAGGGGCCGGACTTCTTAGAAGTCCATGCCGCCCATGCCACCCATGCCGCCGCCAGGCATGCCGCCCGGCATACCGCCGGCAGCTTCCTTCTTCGGAGCTTCGGCGATCATGGCTTCGGTGGTGACGAGCAGGCCGGCGACCGAGGCCGCGTCCTGGAGAGCCGTGCGCACGACCTTGACCGGGTCGACGATGCCCATGGCGATCATGTCGCCATACTCGCCGGTCTGGGCGTTGAAGCCGAAGGTCGCGCCCTTGTTCTCGAGGATCTTGCCAGCAACGATCGAAGCTTCCGCACCCGCGTTGGCAGCGATCTGGCGAGCCGGAGACTGCAGTGCGCGGCGCACTATGTTGATGCCGGCAGCCTGATCGGAGTTGACGCCGGTAGCCTTGACGGCAGCCGAAGCGCGCAGGAGCGCAACGCCACCGCCGGCGACGATGCCTTCTTCCACGGCCGCACGGGTCGCGTTCAGCGCGTCGTCAACGCGGTCCTTCTTTTCCTTGACTTCCACTTCGGTCGCACCGCCGACGCGGATCACGGCAACGCCGCCGGCGAGCTTCGCCAGACGTTCCTGCAGCTTCTCCTTGTCGTAGTCCGAGGTGGTTTCCTCGATCTGCTGCTTGATCTGGGCGACGCGGCCCTGGATCTCGGCCTTCTTGCCGGCGCCGTCGACGATGGTGGTGTTCTCCTTGGAGATCGACACCTTCTTGGCGCGGCCGAGCATGTTCAGGCCGACATTCTCGAGCTTGATGCCGAGGTCTTCCGAGATGACCTGGCCACCGGTGAGGATGGCGATGTCTTCCAGCATGGCCTTGCGACGGTCACCGAAGCCCGGAGCCTTGACGGCGGCGATCTTCAGGCCACCGCGCAGCTTGTTGACGACCAGCGTGGCCAGGGCCTCGCCTTCGACGTCTTCCGAGATGATGAGCAGCGGCTTCGAGGTCTGAACGACGGCTTCCAGCACCGGCAGCATTGCCTGCAGGTTGGAGAGCTTCTTCTCGTGCAGCAGGATGTAGGCGTCTTCCAGATCGGCGACCATCTTGTCGGCGTTGGTGACGAAGTAGGGCGACAGATAGCCGCGGTCGAACTGCATGCCTTCGACGACTTCCAGCTCGGTCTCGGCGGTCTTGGCTTCCTCGACGGTGATGACGCCTTCGTTGCCGACCTTCTGCATCGCTTCCGCGATCATCTTGCCGACCGACTCGTCGCCATTGGCCGAGATCGTGCCGACCTGGGCGACTTCCTCGGAGGTCTTGATCTTCTTGGCGGCCTTGCCGAGAGCGGCGACGACTTCGCTGACGGCGAGGTCGATGCCGCGCTTGAGGTCCATCGGGTTCATGCCGGCGGCAACGGCCTTGTTGCCTTCCTGGACGATCGCCTGGGCGAGAACGGTGGCGGTCGTGGTGCCGTCGCCGGCAATGTCGTTGGTCTTCGAAGCGACTTCGCGGACCATCTGGGCGCCCATGTTTTCGAACTTGTCCTCAAGCTCGATCTCCTTGGCGACGGTGACGCCGTCCTTGGTGATGCGCGGGGCGCCGAACGACTTGTCGATGACGACGTTGCGGCCCTTGGGGCCGAGGGTCACCTTCACCGCGTCGGCGAGGATGTTGACACCGCGCAGCATGCGCTCACGGGCGTCGCGGGAGAATTTTACGTCTTTTGCAGCCATGGTTAGCTCCTGACAGGGGCTCGGGAAGAGCCCGAAAACTCAGTTGATGGAGAGGCCGATATTCAGCCGATGATGCCCATGATGTCGGATTCCTTCATGATCAGAAGGTCTTCGCCATTGAGCTTGACTTCAGTGCCCGACCACTTGCCGAACAGGATGCGGTCGCCGGCCTTGACGTCCAGCGGGACGAGCTTGCCGTTTTCGTCGCGGGCGCCGGAGCCGACGGCGATGATTTCGCCTTCCTGCGGCTTCTCCTTCGCCGTATCCGGGATGATGATCCCGCCGGCGGTCTTGGATTCGGATTCAACCCGGCGAACGACCACGCGGTCATGAAGCGGGCGGAACTTGGACTTTGCCATTAGTGTCTTCCTCGAGTGAGAACGGTGAGAACTGTTCCTCCATCCGGCGAGAGCCGGACTGAGTTAGCACTCACCGATGGCGAGTGCTAACGTGGCGCTGAGATAGGCCGGTGGGTTGCGAGAGTCAAGGCGCGCGGGAAGGGGCGTTGGCGAGAAATTTTGCTGCGCGTCTGGCTATCTTGGAAATGTCCCTTTCGCCACGGAGAACGGTGTGGGAAATTGGAACATCATCCGTTTTGCCGTTGGTTTCGCGGCGACCGCAGCACCAGTAGCGGACACCGCTCGGCTAGTCCGTAGCTTCCGGTCGAGGCCACGCGCACATCGTCGAAGAAGACCTTGGCCTCCTCGATCAGCGCGTTCACCGGCGCGAAGCTGTAGACGGCCGGCGAGTTCCGGTAGACGTCGATCGTGCCGATGACCGGCAGTTCCCACCCGGTGCGGTCCGAAAGCTCCGCGCGGTCGGGAAACAGCGCTTCGAATTGTTCGAGGATTTTCCGCACCGGTATCGTGTAATCCGGCGCGCGGCCGATCGCGGTCATGGCCGCGCGCCATTTGAGCTCGTGGAAGGTCGAGACACCGCCACTCAGCGCCAGGGCGCGGACATCCTTCGGCTCGTCCGGCGTTTCGGGAGAGGCATAAAGCCTGATGCCGGCGCGGCCATCGGACTTGAGTGCCCGCGCGATCGACGCAAACAGTGCGCGCCTGAGGTCGGCGGCGCCTATGACCGAGAGACATCCATCGCCGATCAGTGCCTGGACGCTCGCTCCGTCGAACGGCAGGTCGAACCAGTCGCCTTGCACCGCCTTGCGCGTATCGGTGTCGCCCGGCCAGATGCCGGCAATCATATCGGCGGATTCGTCGACCGCCGTCATCGCGGCGCCAAGCCCGGCGAGCTCCGGCGTCACGCCGAGCATGACGACATGCGACCGGGCAAGGTCGAGCTCACGTTCGTAGGCTCCGACCACTTCCGCCGGCGGCCGCAACGGCGAGCCGAGCAACTGCCAGTGTTTGCGAATTGCATTCCAGTGCTCTGTCATGCAAACCCTGGGTTGGTTAGCGCGTTGTGTTCGATCGAATAATCGAGGGCGCTCAGGAAGCCAAGTAGGGCGCATGGCACGCATCGCGGTGATCACGCACGAGTTCGATCGCTTCCAGAGCCGGCGCGGACTGCTGCTACGCCGTGACAGCCCATATATGCTCTTCGACCTGCTGGAAGAGCTGAAGCGCCGCGGCCATTCGGTCCGGATCCTGCGCGGCACGGCGGCGAAGCCGGCCGCAGACATCGCGGTACTGCATCTCGACGCCACCGTGACGCCGCCCGACTATGCCGACTATACGCGCCGCTTTCCGTTCTGCCTCAATCTCGGCGCCACCGACATTTCGAAACGCCGCATCAGCGGCGCGGTCGTCGGCAGGGAAGACGGCTGGAAGGGTCGGGTCATCGTCAAGAGCAGCCTCAATCATTGGGGAACGCCGGAACAGCAGCTGAACCTGCGCGCGCGGCGCGCCGGCGGGCCGGAGCCGTTTCCCGGTGTCGAAGCTTTCGAAAGATACGAGATCCATGCCTCGCTCGCCGACGTTCCGGCCTGGGTCTTCGAGCGCCAGGATCTGGTCGTCGAGAAGTTCATCCCTGAGCCTGAGCCGGACGGCTTTGCCGCGCGCTTCTGGCTGTTCTGCGGCGAGCGCGAACGCTGCACCCGCCATGTCTCGCCGCAGAGCCTCGTCAAGGGCGACGACACCATTCGCCGCGAGGCGGTTCCGGTGCCGGACGAGCTTCGCGCGCTAAGGCGCAAGCTCGGTTTCGATTACGGAAAGTTCGATTTCGTCATACACGAGGGCAAAGCGGTGCTGCTCGACGCCAACAAGACTCCCGGCCGCGCCAGGAGCCTCTCGAGCTTCATCGCCGCCGGCAATGCCAATCTTGCCGACGGCTTCGAAGGGCTGATCCGCCAAGTTATCTAGTTCCCAGCACAGGGATTTTGGCCGAGTCGGCTATGTCTGCGTTGGTAGGTGGCATGCCTTGGAGATTGGCCGAAACGCCCACCGAGTCGTCATCCACGGGCGGAGCAAGGAGCGAAGCGACGCGCGCAGACCCGAGGATCCATTCCGTGACGCATGAGCTCTGCTGCGGTGCAGAATTCTGCTCCGCTGCGCTCTTCGATCAAAGTCACGGAATGGATCCCAGGGTCTCCGCGACGCCGCTTCGCTCCTTGCTCCGCCCAGGGATGACGAGGTTGGGGAGGCCTCCGCCAATCTCCAGCGTTTGCGCCGATTTCATGGAAAGGAACGGTGAAAATCGTGCCCGTCGACAAACGGCAACCTTTCAAAATCCCTGTGTAGAACCACTAGATGTTCATGCCGCCCGACACTTCGATGCGCTGCGCGTTGACCCAGCGGTTGTCGTCGGAGAGCAGCGAGGCGATCATCGGGCCGATGTCGTCGGCGACGCCGGCGCGGCCGAGCGCGGTGACGCCGGCCACCATGCGGTTGATCTCGGCATTGTCGCGCACATGGCCGCCGTTGAAGTCGGTGGCAATGGCGCCTGGCGCCACGGTGTTGGCGGTGATGCCGCGCGCCCCAAGCTCCTTGGCCAGGTAGCGCGTGAACACTTCGATACCGCCCTTCATCATCGCATAGGCCGACGATCCGGGCGCGGCGAAGCGGGCGAGCCCGCTCGAGATATTGATGATGCGGCCGCCATCGTTGATCAGCGGCAGCAGCGCCTGGGTGAGGAAGAACACGCCCTTGAGATGGGTGTTCATCAGCGTGTCGAATTCCTCCTCCGTCGTCTCGCCGATCATCTTGCGCAAACCGGTGCCGGCATTGTTGACGAGATAGTCGAAGCGGTCGCGCTGCCAGGTCTCCTGCAGCGTCTTCTTCAGCGCCGCGATGAAGGCGGGGAAGGTGGCGACGGCGCCGGTGTCGAGCTCAAGTGCAGCGGCGCGGCCACCGGCCGCCTCGATTTCGGCGATGGCCGTCTTCGCCTCATCGACGCGCGAGCGATAGGTGACGATGACGTCGACGCCCCTTTGGGCGAGGTGGAGCGCGGTGTTGCGGCCGAGGCCGCGGCTGCCGCCGGTGACGAGGGCGATGGGACGGGTGGTCATGGCGAAATCTCCTTCTGTCTGGATAGAGATGCATATACTCGCCTAGCTGAGCGATATAATCGGGCATGGATTGCCAACACTATTTAGTCTGTGCGAACAATCGACTATGGACCGGTTTGACTCCATGCGGCTCTTCACCCGCGTCGTGGAACGGCGCAGCTTCACCGCGGCCGCAGCCGATCTCGGCCTGCCGCGCTCCAGCGCCACCGCCGCGATCAAACAGCTCGAGGAGCGGCTCGGAGTGCAACTGCTTCGCCGCACCACGCGCCACGTCACCACGACGCTCGACGGCGAAGCCTATTACCAGCGCTGCATCGGCATCCTCGCCGACATCGAGGACGCCGAGGGCTCCTTTGGCGCGCATGAGGTACGCGGGCGCTTGAGCATCGACATCAACGGCAACATGGCCCGCACCCTGGTCATCCCGGAACTGCCGGCGCTGCTCGCCCGCTATCCCGGGCTCAGCGTGCATATCGGCGAGGGCGACCGCTTCGTCGATCTGGTGCGCGAGGGCGTCGATTGCGTGGTGCGCGCCGGAACGCTGCCAGACAGCGACATGATCGCGCGCCGCATCGGCATGGCGCGCGAGGCGACTGTAGCCAGCGCCGCCTATGTCGAGCGTCACGGCCTGCCGCGCTCGCTGGACGAGCTTGCCGGGCACATGATGATCGGCTTCGTCTCGTCGCGCACAGGCCAGGTTATGCCGCTGGAATTCACCGTCGACGGCAAGATCCGCGAGATCGTGCTGCCGTCGCGCGTCACGGTCTCCAATTCCGACACCGCCGCCACGTTGGTACGCCAGGGGTTTGGGCTCTACCAGGCGCCACGCCGCCGCTTCGCCGCCGACATCGAAGCGGGCCGGCTGGTCGAGGTGCTGCCCGGCAACCCGCCGACTCCGACGCCGATCTCGGTGCTCTATCCGCCCAGCCGGCAATTGTCGCCAAGGGTGAGGGTGTTCGTGGATTGGCTGGTGGAGATCCTGGGGCCGAAGCTGGAGTCGGGGTAAGTTGGCATCGCAGAGAGGATCGTACCCACGCGGTCATCATCCTAGGGCGGAGCAAGGAGCGAAGCGACGCGCGCAGACCCTAGGATCCATGCCGTGACGCTAAGGCGTTGCAACGATTACAGAATTCTGCACCGCTGCACCCTTAGGTAAGGGTCACGGCATGGATCCTCGGGTCAAGCCCGAGGATGACGACCGCTAGGGCTCTGCCTACAAAAACAGACGCAGCTGCGTATGGATAATCGACCTATAATCCTCGATCGTGCGCCGGCCTTCTTCCTTGTCCTGCGTCAGCGCCAGCCGCACGACGCCGCCGGCAAGCTGAAAGATCAGGAACACGACGCGCCCGAACGCCTCGCGCTGCTCTGCCGGAAGCATCGGCGCGACGTGGTCGCAGAACATCTTCGCCTGGTGCCGCGTTTCGGCGATGTCGAGATGCTGCAGCGCCTTGTCGGCCTGGATGGCGTTCTGCAGGTCCTGGATCGCCGGGTCCGCCGCGACGCGGCCGTAATAGTCGTCGAGCAGTCGGTCGGCCGCCGCGGTCACGTCGCCCGGCCCGCCAATCAGGGCGATGATCGCGCCGAAGCGTGCGCGGCTTTCCTCGGAAAACCGCTCATAGAGCATCGCCAGGATCGCCGACTTCGAGGGAAAATAATGATAGACGGTGGCGATCGGCCCGCCGGCCAGCGCGCCGACTTCCTTCATCGTCACCGCGTCGATGCCTTTCTCGCCGATCAGCCGCATGGTCGTGGCGAGGATAGCGTCGATGCGCTCGCGGCTGCGCTCCTGCTTCGGCCTGCGCCGCGGTTCCGTCGCTGATCGCTTTGCATCCGTCATAGCCCGCATCTTTCCCGGAAAAGTACGAATTCGCGGTTGACAAGAAACATGATCAAGTATCAGTTTCGTTAAATGCTGACAACTTGTCAGTTTTTCGATCGAGCTGCAAGGGAGGGCACCTCGTGACGGCATCGCAAGCCGCGCAAGCGGAAAATGGCGACTGGTTTGTCGGCAATCCAACCGGCCTGCAACTGGCTTCGGCCTTGTGGATCGGTTCGGTCGGCCTGCTCATCCTTGGGCTGCAGCCGGTGCTGCTCGGCGCGCTCTACACCGAAGGCCATGTCACCGGCGACGAGCTCGCGCTGGTCGCCACCGCCGAAATGATTGCGATTGCGATCGGCTCGGCGATCGTGGCGATGCTGCTCCCTGCCAGGAACATGCGCTGGAAGAGCGCGCTGCTGCTCGTGCTCTTGGCGCTTGCCAATTTCTGGACCGCTTATGCCGACAGTCCCTATGCGCTGATCGGCGCGCGCATACTGGCCGGCCTTGCGGAGGGAGGGCTGGTCGCCGTCGCGACGGAGCTGATCGCCCGCTCGCGCCGGGCCGAGCGCATCGGCGGCTACTTCGTCACGCTGCAGACCTTGGCGCAATGCGCGCTGGCGCTGATCCTGGCGCTTTACGTGGTGCCGACGGCCGGCTCGGCCGGCGGTTTCATCGCGCTCGGCATCGTCTGCCTGCTGTCGCTGGTCGTCGCCTGGACCGTGGCGGACGACTATGCCGACCTGCCCAAGGAAGAGCAGTTTGCCAATGTGGCGACCGTGCCGGCAATCACCGCGCTTTTGTCGATCTTCTGCTATTTCATGTTCTTCGGCGCCGTCTGGGCTTTCCTCGAGCCCATCGGCGCGCAGTTCGGCATCGACGGCCGCACCGTCGGCCTGATGGTTTCGGCAAGCCTTGCCGCGCAGGTGATCGGCGCCATGACCGCGACCGTCTTCGAGGCGCGCATCGACTATCGTTTCGCCATCACGATCATCGGCATCGTCGCGGCGATCAGCTCGATGCTGCTTGCCTCCGGTCCGGGGCCTTCGGTGTTCTGGGCGGTGGCGCTGGTAATGGGCTTCATCCTGCTCTTCATCGTGCCTTACCAGATCCGCCTCGCCATCACCGCCGACGAGACGCGCACCGCCGTCCTTCTGGTGCCGGCCGCGCAGCTCTTCGGCCTCGCCATCGGCCCGATTGGCGCTTCGCTTTTGATCGACGGCGCGAACTTCCGGCCGGTGCCCGAATTCGCCGCCGCCACCGCTTCGGCCAGCGTGCTTCTGCTCGGCGTCTTCGTGCTGGTGGCGCGCCGCCGCGGCAAGGCCTGAGGAGGATCGACATGGCAAACGCCTGGAGCAACTGGTCGGGCTTGGTCACGGCGTCGCCGAAATCGATCGCGACGCCGGCCGATGCCGGCGAACTGGCCGAGCTGGTGCGCTCGGCGCCCGGTCCGCTGCGCGTCGTGGGCGCCGGCCATTCCTTCACGCCGCTGGTGCAGTCTGACGGCACCATCGTCTCGCTGGAGAAGATCGAGGGGCTGGTCTCGCACGATGCCGCGAACAACCGGGCGCGGGTGAGGGCGGGAACCAGGCTCGGCGCCCTGATGCACATCCTGCAGGATATCGGCCAGGGCCTGCCCAACATGGGCGACATCGACAAGCAGGCGATCGGCGGCGCGCTGGGCACCGCAACGCATGGCTCCGGCCCGACGCTCGGCGCCTATCACACGCAGTTGGAGGCGGTGCAGCTTGTCGACGGCAAAGGCAAGCTGCGGGAATTCAGCCGGGCGGGCGACCCGGACATGATCCACGCCACCGGCGTCGCGCTGGGCAGCTTCGGCGTGCTCACCGAAGTGACGATGAACAACATCGCGACCTACCGGCTGCGCCGTCGCAAATGGGTGCTGCCGATCGGCGACATGCTCAAAAACTTCGAGACGATGATGGCGGCGCATCGTTCGGCCGAATTCTACTACATCCCGTTTTCCGGCTACGCCCAGTTCATCGCCAGCGATCTCAGCGACGCGGCACCGACGCCACGGCCGACCGAGGACGACGAGGAGGGGCTGGCGACTTTGCGCAAGCTGCGCACCGTCTTGCGCTGGCTGCCGTCGCTGCGCCGCGCGCTGATCAAGGGCGCGGTGAAGAAGGTCCCGCCGGAGGATTATGTGCAGGACTGGCTCAACGTTTACGCCTCCGACCGTCAAACCAAATTCAACGAGATGGAGTACCACCTGCCTTACGAGGAAGGTCCGAAAGCCCTGGCCGAGATCATCGCACTGACTGAAAAGCACTTTCCGGAAGTCTATTTCCCGATGGAGGTGCGTTCGGTGGCGCCCG
Source organism: Mesorhizobium sp. GbtcB19 (assembly GCF_019091085.1). Lineage (GTDB taxonomy): Bacteria > Pseudomonadota > Alphaproteobacteria > Rhizobiales > Rhizobiaceae > Mesorhizobium. The sequence goes on from NZ_JAGXJY010000017.1 coordinate 111,652, forward strand.
ACGAATTCTGGCTTTCGCCGTTCCACAAAAGGCTGACCTGCTCGATCGCCATCCACCACGACGCGGCGAACGACCCGCTGCCCTTCATGCGCGCCGCCGAGCCGATCCTGCGCAAATATGGCGGCCGGCCGCATTGGGGCAAGATGCACAGCCTGAAGGCGGCGGATTTCAAAAAACTCTATCCGCGCTGGGATGAGGCGATGGCAGTGCGCCGCGACATCGATCCGGACAACCGTTTCGTGTCGCCCTATATGGCCGGCCTGTTCGGCATCGAACCCGGTCCTTTTGGCATCCGACAATGAGTGCCTATTTCACCGCTTTGTCCGAGGCGCTGAGGGCAGCCGAGATTTTTCGGCCCTGCCTTGTGCTCGACCGTGATCGGCTGGACGGCAACATCGCATTGGTAAAGGTGAGACTTGCGCCGGGCCTCGCCGTGCGGCTGGTCGACAAGTCGCTGCCTTGCATGCCGCTGCTTTCGCATGTCGCCAGGGCGCTTGGCACCAACCGCTTCATGACCTTCCACCCGCCGGTGACGCAGGCCGTGCTCGACGCTTTTCCCGACGGCGACCTGCTCTATGGCAAGCCGATGCCGGTCGGCGCCGCTAAGGCAGCACTGACTAGGGGCGGTTCCGGTTGGTGGTCGCGCGTCTGCTGGCTGATCGACACACCGGAGCGGTTGGCCGACTATGGCGATTTGGCCGCCGCGCTCGGCACCGAACTGCGCTTCGCCTTCGAGGTCGATGTCGGCCTGCATCGCGGCGGTTTTTCCAGCCCAGCCGAGATCAGGGCGCTGACGATACCGGAGCGTTTGCACTGCGAAGGCATCATGGCCTATGAGGCGCATGCGCCGGAGATACCGGGACTGTTCGGTGGTGCGGAAAAGGCGCTGAAGCAGGCCTCGGCCAAGGCGGCGGAGTTCGTTGATGTCCTCGCCTTTGACCAGCGCCGCACTTTGAACATCGGCGGCTCCAAGACGGCGCTGCTGCATGGCGGCGGTGTTGCCAACGAAGTGTCGATCGGCTCGGCCTTCGTGCTGCCCAAGGATTTCGACACGCCCGGCCTCGGCGGCTTCCAGCCGGCGGCCTTCATCGCCACGCCAATCCTCAAGGCGCTCGAGCCGGCGGTGCCGGGTCCGCCAGCGGTTTCCCGCGCACTGCAGGCGCTCGGCCTGTTCCCGCGCAAGGGCTGCTATCTCTATGGCGGCAAGTGGATGGCCGAGCCGGTCTTTCCCGAAGGCATGAAGCCGAACGGCTTGATCGGCCTGTCGTCCAACCAGCAATTCATCGGCCTGCCGGCGAGCGCGGACGTGAAGCCAGGCGACTACGCCTTCCTGCGGCCGACGCAGAGCGAGGCCGTGCTGCAGCACTTCGGCGCGATTGCCGTGTTTTCCGAAGGACGGATTGCGGAGTTCTGGCCGGTGCTGCCGACGGGGTAGGGCACACGAAGCCGTGACAATCGATTTATTGACTCAGTCAACTAAATGATTGATCCTGTCCAGGACAGGAGGATTTCCCATGACCATCCACGACCACCCCGGCAAGGAACGCATCGATACGGTGCGCGCCTTCAACCGCTTTTACACCCGCCAGATCGGCGTGCTCGACGAAAGCTGGCTGAAAAGCAGCTTCTCGCTGACCGAGGCGCGGGTGCTTTACGAGCTTGCCCACCGCGACGGACTCGTCGCCAGCGACCTGGTTCGCGACCTTGGCCTCGACCCCGGCTATGTCAGCCGTCTCTTGAAGAAATTCGAGGAGCGCGGCCTGGTCGAGCGCGAAGCCAGCGAGGCCGACGCACGTCGCGCCTCAATCGCGCTGACGCCGGCGGGCAGGCAGGCCTTCGCGCCGCTCAACCAGGATTCGCACGACCAGGTGCGCGCGCTGCTCGATCGTCTGGCGCCCGTCGATCAGGAGCGGCTGGTCAAGGCCATGCGCACCGTGCAGGACCTGCTCGGCGACAGGCCCGAACCCAAGGTGCCCTACATCCTGCGACCGCTGCAGGTCGGCGACATCGGCTGGGTCACGCACCGCCAGGGCATGCTCTACGCCCAGGACTATGGCTGGGACGAGACCTACGAGGCGCTGGTCGCCGAGATCCTCGGCGAGTTCGTCAAGAATTTCGTCCCGCAATGGGAGCGCGGCTGGATCGCCGAGCGCGAAGGCGAGGTCGTCGGCTCGGTCTTCGTCGTGCGCAAGTCGCCCAAAGTGGCGAAGCTGAGGCTCCTCTATGTTGAGCCATCGGCGCGCGGCCTGGGCATTGGCCGGCGGCTGGTCGACGAATGCATCACCTTCGCCCGCGCCAAGGGCTATCGGACGCTGACGCTCTGGACCAACGACATACTGGGCTCGGCCCGTCGTATCTACCAGGCAGCCGGCTTCAAGCTGGTCGATGAAGAGCGCCACCATTCCTTCGGCAAGGATCTGGTCGGCCAGACCTGGAATTTGGAGCTTTAGCTCTTCTCCTTCTCCCCCTGTGGGAGAAGGTGGATCGGCGCGCAGCGCCGAGACGGATGAGGGGTGTTCCAGGGAACGCCAGCGTCTTACTCCGCTGGAACACCCCTCATCCGTCGCCTTCGGCGACACCTTCTCCCGCAAGGGGAGAAGGGAAGGCGCCTCACCCCTCCACCGGCAGCCAGATCTCCAGCCCGCCATTGCCGGTATGCGCGTCGAACTCCGGCCCGTAGCGCTCGAATTCCGGCGCGTCGGCGATCTCGTGACCGGAGCCCGGCAGCCATTTGTTCCAGATCGTGTTGACGGTGCGGCGGATGGTCGAGATGTGCTCGCGATGCGAGAACACGGCATATTTCTGCGCCGGCACCCGCACGCGGTAAAAATCCTTGGGCAGGTCGGAGAAATCCTTGACCTCGACGCCGACGACATAGTCGAAATTGCCGGCATCGTCGCCGTTGAGGCAGGCGCCGTAGAAGACGCCGGGTACTTCGCCGGGGATGTTGCCGATATAGGGCGCGAAACGCTGCCACTGCATCGGGATGCCGGCGCTGGTTTCGCAGCTGTAGCGCTCTCCGAGTCCTGCGATGAGGAAGGGGCGGCTGGTCTCGAAGCGCGGCGGCTCGAGCGTGGCGAGAAGTGAACTGTCCATCAGGATAGGCTCCACGAGGTCGAGGTTTTTGGTCGAGCCTTGCGCGCGCACCAGTTCCGGCGTGGTGCCGAACTGGTCGCGAAAGGCGCGGGTGAAAGCCTCATGCGAGTTGTAACCAGCATCGAGCGCGACCGAGAGAATGTCGGGCGCGCCGCCGGCCAGCTGGCGCGCCGCCTCACTCAGGCGGCGCGCTCGCATATAGCCCATGACTGACCGCCCGGTGGCGGCGCCGAATGCGCGCGTCACATGGAAGCGCGATACGCCGCTGCTTGCCGCAATTTCGTCGAGGCTGATGGCATCCGGCAGGTGGCTTTCGACAAACCACAGCGCTTTCTCGGTCGGGTTCATGGTTCCTCGCATTTGGCGGGCCGACCCTAACGGCCGCGCCGACGGCCAGTTTGATCGAAATTGCGCATGGCGCGAAGGGGCGAAGCGATACTCACAGGCAGTGCCGCCGTCGCGCTGCGGTTGCGCGAACGGATTCAATCGGGCGCTCACACGGTCCAGAAATAGCGCACGATGTGAAAGAAGATCGGCGCTGCGAAGACGAGGCTGTCGGTGCGGTCGAGCATGCCGCCATGGCCTTCGATCAGGTGTCCCCAGTCCTTGACGCCCTGGTCGCGCTTGATCGCCGAGGCGACGAGGCCGCCGAGGAAACCCATCGTGCAGGCGACGAAGGCGACGGCCGAGGCCTGCAGCGGCGAGAACGGCGTGATGAAGGAGAGCAGAGCGCCGAGCAGGCTCGACGCCACCAGCCCGCCGATCAGCCCTTCCCAGGTCTTCGAGGGCGACACATTCGGCGAGAAGCGGTGTTTTCCGAACAGCTTGCCGAAGATGTATTGCAACACGTCGCTGCCCTGCACGACGATGATCAGGAAGGCGATGAGCAAAAGGTTGCGGCCCTCGAAGCCGGGCACGTTGAGCGTCAGCAGGGCGGGGACGTGGCTGACGCAATAGACCGAGATCATGATCGCCCATTGCTGCGCCGAGACGCGCTCCAGGAAGCGTTCGGTATCGCCATGCAGCGCCGTGATCGCCGGCATCAAAAGGAAGCAGTAGACCGGGATGAAGATGACGAACAGCCCGTACCAGGCGGTCCACACCAGCCAGTACTGGAACGGGATGACGATGCCGAACATGCCGAGCAGCACCCAGTGGTCGCTGCGCCGGCTGTGCGTCAGTGTCACGAATTCGCGCAGCGCCGCGAACGAGATCAGCGCGAACAGGATGGTCATGCCGTAACGGCCGAAGAAGAAGGCGACCGTCATCAGCGCGACCATCACCCACCAGGCGTTGATGCGCTGGGTAAGGTTGACGAGCGTCGCGCTGAGCGGCCTCGGCGCGCGCATCGAAAGGATGCCGGCCGTGACGCTGGCGGTGCTCAGCACCACGAACAGGCCGATGATGAGAATGCTGATTTCGTGGCGCATCAATCGTCTCGGTCGGGGCGCGGGTCGAGCGCCAGAAGGGCTTCGCGGGCGCGCTGCAGGAAGGCGCGGCGCTCCTCGCCCGGCGCCAGCGCCACGGGCGCGCCGAAGACGACGCGGCAAAGCAGCGGCACCGGCAGGAACTGGCCCTTGGGCAGCACGCGCGACATGTTCTCGATCCAGCACGGGATGAGCTCCACATCCGGCCGTGCCATCGACAGATTGTAGAGGCCGGAGCGGAAGGGCAGCAGCTCGTCGCTGGTGTTGCGGGTGCCTTCCGGGAAGATGATCAGCGAGTGGCCCTGCTCGAGGACCGAAAGCATGATCGAGATCGGGTGCTCCGCCTCGCTTGTCCACTGCCGGCTGATCAGCACGGAGGACAGCATGTCCTGCGCGATAAAGCGGCGCAGCCGCGACTTGCCCCAATATTCGGCCGCGGCGATCGCATGCGTCTTGGCGCGCTCCGTTTCGCTGAGGCAGGCCGACAGAAGGATGAAATCGCCATGGCTGGTGTGGTTGGCGAAATAGATGCGCTGCCGGTCCGACGGCTGGCTGCCGTTCCAGATCGGCCGCACGCCGGTGACCGCCCAGGCCATCGCCGAGAGGCCGACCGAGGTCACCGTCTGCAACAGCGTATAGGTGCGCAGCGCAAGCTTGCTCATCTGGGCATCCAGAAACCGGCGGTGAGGAAGGCGACGACGAAGACCGCGAAAGCGATGCGCTGGCGGGCAAGCAGTTTGCGTGTGCCAGCGATGCGGTCGTCAAGCGGACGCGGCGTTGGCTGAGCGGGCTTCAGCCGCATGCGGCTCAGCATGTCGTCGACGGCGGCGCCTCCGGAAATCTCGTCGCCATGCGTCGCCATCAGCCGGAACAGCAGCGCATCGAAAACGAGAAGCGCCGAAAGCCCGAGCACCACGACGGCGCTCGCCGCAGCGACCAGCAGCGCCAGCACAGCAAGCGGCGCATGCAGCGCGCCGCGCGCCGAGGCGACCAGCGGTGCGACACTGTCGCCGGCGACCACGATCGCGGCCGGCCATGCCGCCTGCTTGACCAGCATGGCGGCAAAGGCGGCAGTCTTGCGTTGATAGGCCTCGTCGCTCATGCCGGCTCGTCCAGTCCGACCCGAAGATGCACCGGCCGGCCGGACGCCGCGAGTTGCTTGCGCGCCTGCGCCGGCGTGTGCGAGCGGCCGCTGGCGACCAGCCATTTCGCGACGACGGTAGCGCTCCGCTGGAAGCCGAGCGCGCAGCAGACCAGCACCGTGCCCTGCCGGCGCGCCGCTTCGATCGCCGCCACCGCCTGGTCGAGCATATCCGCCGGAGGCACAACCAGATCGAGCGTAGCAAAGCTCTCCCAGCGCCCTGTCGCATCGCGCGGCCGCTCCAGCTCGGCGGCAAGGTCGATCACCGTGCCGAAGGCGTCGGCTTCGGCAGCGTCGGGAAACCGTCCGAGGAACACGCCGTCGGTGACGGTCACGACCGGCGGCAGCTTTCGCGTCCAGGCCCAGACATTGACTTTGGCGCCCAGCCGGTACGGCCAGAGCAGGATGCGGCTCGCCGGCGATACGCGGCCGTCCGCTGTCTTCTGGAACAGTTTCGCGCCGGCTCCGGCATAGGCGAAGGCGACGATGGCCAGCGCCAGCGCGGGCCACAAAAGCGCAAGCGCGGCGGCCGAGAAGAAGGCGCCGATGGCTGCGCCGGCAAGCGCCAGAACCGCGCCCAGTGCGTAGTAGAGCGCAAGCCTCCGCGCCTTGGCATCGGCGGCCAGGCGAAAACCGGCGAAGGGCAGCTCGCCCTTGGCGGGAAAGAGCCACAGCGCGAAGAACCCGAGCAGTGCCCCAGTCGGGATGTCGATGAAATGGTGCTGCCAAGTCGTCAGCACCGAGGCGCCGATCAGGAAACACCAGCCATGCCAGACGCTGAGCAGTGGACCGGAGAGGCGCTGGCGCCAGTGATCCCAGATGATCACCAGCAGCGCGATGTGCAGCGAAGGGGCCTGGTTGAACGGCTTGTCAAAGCCGCCGAGCACGGCAAACAGGAAACCTGGCAGGCCGGTCGTCGCCAGCCGCACGAAGGTGGCGGTCAGCGGAAACAGGATGAAGCAGGAGACGGCGACGACCTGCGCGGTGAGGTAGCGGCCGGCCAGCCGGTTCACGCCCTGCGTGCTGTCGTTGAGCAGCAGCGACAGGGCGTAGAACAGGTTGATCGACCAGTAGGGCACGATCGTCCAGGCGAGGAACGGAACGTGGTGCTCCCAGGACAAGACGATGCTGCCGACATATGGGCGTGTCGAGGCCAGCCAGTTGGCGAAGCCATAGGTCGAATAGAAGAACGGCGCGAGAAACGCGAGCCAGAGCGCCGCCCTGACGACGATACGACCGTAAGGTTCGGCGGCTGGGCTGGCTGAAAGTGACGGGGGCTCGGCACTGTTGGGCATGCGTGGACGGTTCCTAAACCCGCCTTGCCAACGAGACGGTGAAGATGCCCCACTGGTCGATGCGCTGGTCAAGCTTTTCGAAGCCGGCCGCCTCGACCAGCTGGTCCATCTCGGCTTGTGTGCGCCGCCGCATCACCCAGGCCTGGCCGCCGCGATGCGAGGTCAGGCTGCGGGCGATCATCTCGAGCTGCGGGTGCCAGGGCTGGTTGGTGTAGATCAGCAGGCTGCCCGGCTGCATGGCGCGGGCCAGGCCGCCGAGCGAGCGGGCAATCATCGCATTGTCGGCGAAGAGCTCGTAGAGGCCGGAGACGATGGCGAGGTCCGGCGCCGGGTTCAGCCTGGCCAGCCCATCGCCGTCGAAGGCGTCGGCGCGCCGGAACGAGACGCTCGCCGGCATCTGCCGCTCAGTGATCAGCTTGCGGCCGAGCTCGACATTGATGTCGGAATAATCCTGCAGGCGCACGCTGGCCGGCTGCTCGGGGCTCTTGCCGATCGCGTCGAGCACGTAGCGGCCGTGGCCTGCGGCGATGTCGAGGATGTGGCCTGGCCGTCCGGCGGCCTTCAGCGTTGCCAAAGCCTGCCCGATCAGCTCTTCGAGGTTGAGCTTGCGCTGGCGGATGCCGCGCCAACCGATGGCGTCGAGAAAGGTCCGGTCGACCATGCGGCCGATCGGCCCGAGCCCGCGCGCGTCGTTCTCGTAGACATAATCCAGCGTCGAGCCGGAATCGAAGCCGGTGCCGACGCCGATCTTCATGCCGCGGGAGAACCAGCTGCCGGCGCGGATGGAGGCGCGGCTCATGGCCCAGTAGAGGCCCTTGGGCGACAGGAGATCGAGCGGCGAGGCGAGCCGGTCGGCCTCGTCACGCGTGTAGCCGGCGATGTCCGCCTGCCTCAGGTCGACGGCTTCGGCCGACTTCTGGAACTGCCCTTCGATAAACGGCCGGATCAGGTCGAGCGCCTTGCCGCGGTCGCGCTCGCCAAGCGTATCGTGGAAAAAGCCCGGCAGCACGTGCCGTTCCTTGATGCGGCTGCCGAGATTGACGAAGAATTCGTGCTGCGGGCCGTGCCGCACCACCCAGTCGCTGCCGGACAGGAGAAGCTGCGTCGGCACGGTGATGGCGCGGGCATCGGCGACGATGCGCGCCGCGTGCTGGTAGAGCTCGACCAGGATGTTCGACGCGATCGGCCTGGTGATCAGCGGATCGTTCTCGAACGAGGCGATGCGCACCGGGTCATGGGTGAGCAGGCTCGCCTTGACATAGGAATTGACGAAGAAGCGCCCCTTGAGCTTCTGCCACAGCGCAATGCCTTCCTTGGCGAAGGGGACGTAGAGCTTGACCGAGAAGGCGGGCGAGGCGAGCACCATGGCGCGCAGTTTCGGCGCATAGTCATGCACCCAGGCTGCCGCGAGCACGGCGCCGAAGGACTGTGCGATCAGCGCGATATCTTGTGCGGCAAAACCGTCCTTGGCGGCGATCTCGCGCATGAAACAGTCGATATCGCGCACAAGCGCGGCGAAAGACGGCGCATAGCCGCGCTCGCCGGCGGAGCAGCCGTTGCCGCGCGCATCCCAGGCATAGAAGGCGTAGTCCGGCATGCTGAGTTCGTCGACGAGATGCGCCATGCGGCCGCCATGCTCGTGGCCGCGATGGAAGAGCACGATCGCGCCCTTGGCGTCAGCGGACGCCGCCGGCCAGAAACGGTAAAAGATCTCCGTGCAGTCATGGCTGCGGAAGCTGCGTTCCTGCGCCTGCCGCGCAACGTTCTCGGCCGGCGCGGTGACGATCTGTTCGTGAAGCATGCTGTTCCCCTCGGACGGCATCGCGGGCCTCGATGCTTAGCCGGTCTTGCCAGTAAGACCGGCGCGTATCCGGTTTATGGCGGTCAGCAGCGAAAGCGTAGCCATGGCCGGAAACACAAACGGCGCGATCGCCGCCGGCCACAGCCCGACGGCGCACAAAGCCGCCACCACGCCAAGCCCCAGCGCCCTGTCGCTCTTGCCGAACGGTCCGGCATAGTTGCGCCCGATCCCCGCGGGAATGCCGAGAACGCCGGCGAATTCGGTGAGCATCGCGGCGATGGCGAAGGCGACGACACCCCAAACGCCAAACTGCGGGAAGGCGGCAAAGGGCAGGATGAGCGCGACGTCGGAAACGACATCGCAGATTTCGTTGAGATACATGCCGAGCGTCGAGGCCTGGCCATGTTCGCGCGCGAGCATCCCGTCAATGGCGTTGAGCGCCATGCGCACGAACAGCACCAGGGGAATGAGGAGCAGAAGCAGGCGCGAACCGGGCGCCGCCACGATCGCCACGCCGGCCGCGACGGAGAGGCCGGCTGCAAGCAGGGTGACGCCGTTGGCTGTAACCCCAATCGCTGCCAGCCGGCCGACAAGCGGCCGCAGCCTGTCCTGGAAGGCCGGCTTCAGCGCATAAAGCGTCGGCATTGCGTGATCCCCCGATCCACGGCGCAAGCTTTACCATGAGCGAGCCGAGAGGCGCTAGCGTGCGACAGAAAACACAGTGAATTTTCAGTCGGTTGACCGCATCTGCTTGCGCAGCCAGTACTGCAGCTTGACCAGGTGCCGCTTCGGCGTGCGCTCGAAGCGGCGGACGTCGATCAGCGTCACGCCGCCACCGTCCGACAGCGTGTGCAGGCCGGTGTCGAAGCCATCGAGCCACCCCTCGGGCGACAGCTGCTTGACGATTTCGGCCGAAAATTCCTCCGGCGTCAGGCGGTCGATCCGCAACAGGTTGATGGCTGTGCCGTAGCCGGTTGTACAATCCTGGGTCGGCAAATACAGCTGGCCATCATGCTCGAAGGGCGAGCCGCCGAGCCGCGACGATGCGTGTCCCGTGCGCACCGGATTTTGCGGATGCTTGGTCCAGGGGCCGGTCAGGCTCTCGGCGAAAGAGGCGTGCAGCTCGCGCATGTCCCGTTGGTTAGGACCGTTGAGCGCATAGAGCATCCACCAGCGCTCCTGGTGGCGAAAAACAGCCGCGTCGACCGCGGGCTCGTCCAGCAGCACGGCGACCGGCCGCCACGCCTTTGGAAAATCGGTCGCCTTGTAAAGCGTGAGCCGCCCGCTCTTGAAGGCCTCCGGCAGCATGAAGATATCGTCCCCCTGCCGGATCAGGAACGGAAAGGAGAGATGGAACGGCTCCTTCAAGGCCTCGCCGCGCTCCTTGAGCCTCCAGTCCCGGTCGTAGCTGTAGTAGTGGATCTCGCCGCGCCTCACCCGGTGGTCGTATGCCTCGACCAACACTGTGAAACGGTCGCCATGGAAGAGGCCGAACGGGTCGGCGATGAAGCGGTACGACCCTTGAGGCGGCAGCCAGACGACCCGGCTCTTGTCCAGGCCTTGCGGGGCAAGTGCGCTGTCGATCCGATCCGGGACGATGCCCGCCTGCCAGATGTCGAACATCGTTTCGCTCCCTGCCGCGCCGGCGCATCTATGCAGCAAACCGCGCAGCCCCGCAAACTGCGTATGCCGCACTGTGGGCGGGAAGTTTTGTTCCGCAAGGCGCGGCCCAGCTTCACATTTTTGTAAATTGCCCTCGGTAGTGAATTCGCGATACGGCTTGCCGCCAGCTCTGTTCGCTTATCCATCTGTTGGGCTGGAGCGAGCGCCACTTCGCCCGGCCGCCTTCAGGGAAAAGTATCGATCAGCAGGCAAGCGATTCCGACAATCGCCTTTTAACTGTCATGACTTTAAACAGCAAAAAAATCGACAGCGTTATTTTTACTGAAAGCTCACCCGATATCGGCGGACAAGAACGGCAATTGCTGATCCAGATGCAATCACTTCGAGCGTCTGGGATTGACGTGGTGCTGGCCTGCCGCCCGAATTCTCGGGTCGGGGCTTTAGCGGCGACAATGAACATTCGGACAGAGAGGCTTCCATTTAGAAACGGCGCGGATCCGCGTACGATAATTGGTTTATATCGGCTGATCACCGCAATGCGGCCCGCCGCATGCTTCTGTCACAGCGGTCATGATACGGACAATCTTGCAATTGCTGCACGAATTTTCGGTCGGAATCGTCCACGCCTGATCAGGTCTAAAGCATACCTGGCTGGAAAAATATCGGAATATAGCTATAACTATTTCGTGGATGTTACATTCACCCCAAGCAAGTATTTGCGATCAAAAATTCTGTCCAATAGCCGGGTCGACCCTAAGCGGGTCGAAGTGATTTATCCGGGTGTGGATTTCGAAAAACTCGATGCGGAGTGTCACCTTGATCTTCCCTTCGATCTTTCTCAATGGATCGAAAGGAAGCGCGGCACTCTGATCGTGCAGGTGGGTATGCTCCGCGGGGAGAAAGGCCACCTTTTGATGCTTGACGCGATAGCGAAAGTGCGTTCGCGATGGCCCGCGCTTCATTTTGCAATTGTTGGATCGGGACCCGAGCAAGAGTCGATCAAGCAACGGGCAATCCAGCTTGGCCTTTATGATCAAATCTGGATGGGTGAACTGCCATCGGTTGCGGCGATCCTGAAAAAAGCGGACCTCGTCGTCATGCCTTCGTCCGTCGAAGCGTTGGGTCTGGCTCAAATTGAGGCGGCGGGACTGGGCATTGCGGTCCTGGCAAGCAATATTGGCGGTATTCCCGAGACAATCACCCATCTGGAAACCGGTCTGCTCGCCGAGCCAAATGCGAATGATTTTGCGCAATGGCTGGACTACGCGCTGTGTCACCCGGACGACATGCGCACGATGGCTCATCGCGCTCAAGCGGATGTTCGGTCCCGGTTTAGCATCGAAAGCAACGCCAGCGCGCTCAAATCCTTGATCACACGGCAGGTTCGTTGACGGCTGCAGTGCTAACGCGCAGACGTCCGTCCTCGCATCGCTTCATCTAATCCGCAAGCTCGGTGGATTGAACGGCCGTCGTTGCATTCCGCCGTCCGCCACGCGCCAGGGGGATTGTTAGGGCCTGAGCCTTCCGGCTACTGGCGCAAAGCTTTCTCTTGAATAGTAAGCACGCTTATTATATCTATCGCTCATGGTTTCAGATGGCATCGACAGATTGGGATTTTTGATCCACGACGTGCAGCGTCTCATGCGCAAGCGCTTCGAAGCGCGCGCCAGCGGGCTGGGGCTTTCCTCGGCGCAATGGCGGCTGATGGTGCGCGTCGCCAAGGAAGAGGGCATCACCCAGGCACGGCTGGCCGAACTGCTCGAAATCGAGCCGATCAGCGTCTCGCGGCTGGTCGACCGCATGGAGGAGGGCGGCTGGATCGAGCGCCGCCAGGACGCCACCGACCGGCGCGTGCGCATGATCTTCCCGACCGGGAAGGCGAGCGCCGCCTATGCCGATGTCAAAAGCCTTGCCGGCGAGGTCTATGAGGAATCCTTGACCGGTGTTTCGCCGGAAGACCGGCGCATGCTGATCCGGGTGCTGGACATCATCGTGCAGAACCTGACGGACGGCGAGGCATCATCCCTGGAAAAGATGAAGAGCAGGGAAGGGGCGGCAGCATGAGCGCGGCAGCCAAGAGGGAAGACGACAACGTAACCAAGCTGGAAGCCCCGGCGCAGCCGGCGGCCGTCACTGCGCCCGAGCCGCAGCCGGTCCCCGCGGCGCCGAGGAAGAAGCGCCGCCTCGGCCGCTTCCTGTTGATGGTCGCCCTGCCGTTGGCGCTGCTTGCCGGCGGCTCATATGTCTGGGTGACGGGTGGCCGCTACCAGGAGACCGAGAACGCCAATTTGCAGCAGGCGAGGATTTCGGTCGCTTCCGATACGGCCGGCCGCATCGTTCAGGTCGGCATCGCCGACAACCAGACGGTCAAGCAGGGCGATCTTCTCTTCGTCATCGACCCCGAGCCTTACCGGATCGCGCTGGCCCAGGCCGACGCGGCGGTCGCCGCCGCGCGTCTCAATGTCGAGCAACTGCGCGCCGCCTACAGCCAGGCGATGGCGCAGGAAAAGTCCGCCGGCAGCGAGGTCGACTACGCGCAGTCGCAATATGGCCGCGCCGCCGATCTGGCGCAGAAGGGCATCAACGCCAAGTCGTCGCTCGACCAGGCCCGCAACGATCTCGACAAGGCCCAGCAGCAGCTTGCGGTGGCAGAGCAGGGCATCGTCAGCGCCAAGGCCGCGCTTGGCGGCAATCCTGATATCGAGACCGACAAGCATCCGACCGTGATGTCGGCCTTGGCCGCGCGCGACAAGGCCGCCTACGATCTGGCGCAGACCACGGTGAAGGCGCCTGCTGACGGCGTCATCTACCAGGCCGCGTCCTTCAAGGTCGGCCAGTATGTTTCCGTCGGAACGCCGCTCTTCGCGCTGGTCGAGACCGGCGACACCTGGATCGACGCCAATTTCAAGGAGACCCAGCTTACCCACATGAAGCCCGGCCAGAAGGCCGAGATCGTCGTCGATACCTATCCGGGCCGCACCTTCGAGGCGACCGTCAAGGCGATCGGCGCAGGCACGGGCGCGGAGTTCTCGCTGCTGCCCGCGCAGAACGCCACGGGCAACTGGGTCAAGGTCACGCAGCGCATTCCCGTGCGCTTGGAACTGACCGATCCCGACGCCAGGATGGCGCTGCGCACCGGCATGAGCGCCACCGTCACCGTCGACACCGGCGTGGCGCGCGGCCTGCCGTCGATCTTCGGCCACGCCGCGGCAGGGGAAAACGCGCAATAGAAATCAGTGGACGCCCGCGGTGGGAGGCGGGCGGACGCAAGCAGGGGATTGGTCCGATGGGAGGGGCGTGAAGGATAGTCAGGCGATCGAGCCGCGTTGTGGTTCGGTTCGAAAACTGAACCTTCGGCACGGACCCGTCGGTCCTCAGGTTTCCGGGCGGCAGGCATCCGCTCCAGCAGAGACTTTCGGTCGATGTAACCCCCACATCGATAGTCGCGTCCCACCGCGATGAGGGTCTCTCAACGGAAGGCTTTGCCGCCCGGAAACCCAGTGTACACGTTTCTGTTACCGGCTGGAAGTTCAGCATCATGAGCACGCCCGAACCCTTCAAGGAAGTGCCGCATCGCGGGCTGATCACGGTCGCGCTGATGCTGGCAACGATCATGCAGGCGCTCGACACGACGATCGCCAATGTCGCGCTGCCGACCATGACCGGCGACCTCGGCGCGTCGCCCGACAACATCAACTGGGTGCTGACCTCCTACATCGTGGCCGCCGCGATCATGACGCCGGTCACCGGCTGGCTCGCCGACCGCCTCGGCCGCAAGGAACTGTTCCTCGCCTCCGTCGTCGGCTTCACCATCTTCTCCATGCTCTGCGGCCTCGCCTGGAGCCTCGAGACGATTGTGCTCTTTCGTTTGCTGCAGGGTGTGTTTGGCGCGGCCATCGTGCCGCTGTCGCAGACTTTCCTGCTCGACATCAACCCGAAGGAACGCCACGGCCAGGCGATGGCGATCTGGGGCGCCGGCATCATGCTCGGGCCGATCCTGGGGCCGACGCTCGGCGGCTGGCTGACGGAAAACTTCAACTGGCGCTGGGTGTTCTTCATCAACCTGCCGGTCGGCATCCTCGCCTTCCTCGGCATGGCCGCCTACCTGCCCGTCATCGCCAAGCGCGTCCGCGGCTTCGATTTCTTCGGCTTCGCTATGATCTCGCTCGGCGTCGGCGCGCTGCAGCTTCTGCTCGATCGCGGCGGCGAGGTCGACTGGTTCAACTCGGCCGAAATCTGGATCGAGCTCGCTCTGTCGCTCACCGGCTTCTGGGTGTTCATCATCCACACGGTGACATCAGAGCATCCCTTCATCGATCCAAAGATATTCCTCGACCGCAATTTCGTGACCGGCCTGGGCTTTATCTTCGTCATGGGCGTGCTGATCCTGGCCTCGATGTCGCTGTTGCCGCCGATGCTGGCCAACATCTTCGGCTATCCGACCGTCACCATCGGCGTGGTGCTCGGACCGCGCGGCATCGGCACGATGATCTCGATGCTGGTGGTCGGCCGCATCATGCACAGGTTCGACGCAAGGATCCTGGTCGCCATCGGCTTCCTGCTGACCGCGCAGTCGCTCTACACCATGGCGAGCTTCACGCCGCAGATGGACAATTGGCTGATCCTCACCTCGGGCGTCGTCCAGGGTCTCGGCATGGGCATGGTGTTCGTGCCGCTGTCGACGGTCGCCTTCGCCACGCTCGACGCGCGCTACCGCACCGACGCCACCGCGCTGTTCAGCCTGGTGCGCAATCTCGGCTCGTCGATCGGCGTCTCGGTGGTCGCGGCGCTGATGGTGCGCAACACGCAGATCAACCACACCGAGCTTTCGGCCTTCATCAACCCGTACAATCCGAACCTGTGGGCCGCCTCGCCGGCGGCCGCCGGCGGCAACGCCGCGGCCCTTTCGCAGGTCGACCGCGCGGTGAACGTCCAGTCGATGATGATCTCCTACATCAACGACTTCAAAATCCTGATGGTGATGACGCTGGCCGCGATTCCCTTCGTGATCCTGCTGCGCAAGCCCAAGGCCGCGCCGGCGGGCGGGGCGCCGGCGGCTCATATGGATTGATGTTGTGGCCAACGCTTTTCTCTGCGTCCGGCATCTCGCGAAACTAGAGCACGTCCGTTTTAATCAGGGTCATATTTTCTATGCGTCCGGCAGGCGTCTCATGGCGATAACGGATTAGTTGCCATCAGATGTCGCGTCTGTTCACCTGAGCCAGCTATCGAGGTTACATATTATCGGCGATTCGCGGAGGGGAACATCAGTACCGGCAAAAATTCAACATCGACCGGCCATGAAGCGAGTGACGCAAGCTGGCTCGATCTACATTTCGAGTCAACACGGCCGGAATACGCAGACACACTT
>NZ_JAGXJY010000170.1 GCF_019091085.1 Mesorhizobium sp. GbtcB19
GCGGAAGGTCGAGACCGTGCCGTCCCTGTCGGTCATCGTCCATTGATTGGTGGAACTGTTGAAAGCGATGCGGCGTTAGCTTTCGTTCTCCGTCGCATGCGTTCCGCCGGTCGAGCACGAGGGCGAAACCATGCCGGCAACGCAGGCGACCATCGCCTGGCCGACGAGGAGAAAAATGTCGTTGGCATCATAGGCCGGCATGCCATAGCCGGGCGTGGCTCGCACGATGACGTCAAAGCCGGTGACCCCCCAAGCATAACCCAGCCAGCCCTGGTAGAACCCGCCGAGCTTGGTCTTGCGCGAG
>NZ_JAGXJY010000171.1 GCF_019091085.1 Mesorhizobium sp. GbtcB19
CCACCGATTCCGTGTCGAGCTTCATCTACCGCGAATATCGCGACCGCTCGAATGTCGTCTACGGCACGATGCTCGCCATGGCCTATCTCGTCATCATCGTCGTGTTCGTGACCTGGCTGTTGGAATTCGCCAGTCGCTTCGTACGCAACGCCAACTGAGCGGCCATCATGAGCGTCCAGACCACCGACTCCACCGTTTCCGAAATCCGCTCGCCAGCGGCCTTCATCGCCAGCCGCGTCTTCAGCTATGGGGCGCTGGCGTTCTGGGCTTTCGTCTGCCTGTCCCCGATCTACTGGACGATCAC
>NZ_JAGXJY010000172.1 GCF_019091085.1 Mesorhizobium sp. GbtcB19
GAAAAAAGTGACGAGATTAAAGAAAAAGAGTATGAGGAATTGCAAAGAGAAGGAGCATGTAATAGAAAAATCTCAAGATTTTTATGATGACACTATGTTAATGGATAGTAAATCATTTGGTACCATTGACCCTAATAGGGATTACTTTCAACATGGTATTATACATACAATTGTCAATGAAAAAAAGGTGAATTGGAAGTTAGGTGATAACAATGGAGATTGAACATTTAAAAACATTATCTTTAAATCCTTTTTTAAACAGCAAAATTATTAGGAGTTTTGTGAGTGGTTATGGAAAAGAAT
>NZ_JAGXJY010000173.1 GCF_019091085.1 Mesorhizobium sp. GbtcB19
CCCTTCACCCACTCGACCAAAGGCGGTTTGCGTTCGGGCGCCACGGCGCAGGCGGAAAAGGTGACCGGAATGTCGTAGCGGTCGAACAGCCTGGCCAGGCGCCAGGCGCCGGCGCGGCTGCCATATTCGTAATGCGTCTCGGTGCCGAGGTCGCGCACCGGCATGCTGCCGGACAGATTGTACTCGCCCCAGTTGTCGTGGCGGCCGTCCTCCAGCCATGAGTATTCGGAGCCTTCCTCGTAGTTGAGCACGAGGTTGATGGCGAGCATGATGCCGCCCGGCCAGGTGACGAAGGGCGGAT
>NZ_JAGXJY010000174.1 GCF_019091085.1 Mesorhizobium sp. GbtcB19
GGGAAGGTTTCATGCTCCGCGGCAGGCACCGCGGTGCCTGCATGCGTATCGCCCTCGGCCGCCGCCGGCGCTGTTTCTTGCGCATAGGCTGGTGTCACGTACATCTCATTCCCCTGTCCATGCGGCCCCTGGCCATTCGGCGGGGCCGCATCATGCGGCCCCTTCCGTCAGCTCTGGCTCTTACTTGAAGACCAGGAGCAGAGCGACCAGGAGCGAGAAGATGCCCAGAGCTTCGGTCCCGGCGAAGCCGAAGATCAGGCGGCCGAACTGGCCATCAGCAGCCGACGGGTTGCGGAGCG
>NZ_JAGXJY010000175.1 GCF_019091085.1 Mesorhizobium sp. GbtcB19
TTCTTCCACCAAAACTGTTTTATATCTTTTTTCACCATATGGTTGAGGAATATATACTATTCCTCCTTGTTGTTTAATCTCAAACATTGAATCCCTTGGAGATTTTCCCGGGCTTATCTTTTTATTTATAAATAATCCTATTATTTCACCCTTACTAGAAAATATTTCCTCTCCAATAATTACTCTAATTGAATGTTTCTCAAGAAAAGGTTTAAATTTTAACGCACCCTCAATTTCATCATGATCCGTAATCGCTACTACATTTATTTTTCTTAATTTTAACATGAGTAAATAGAACC
>NZ_JAGXJY010000176.1 GCF_019091085.1 Mesorhizobium sp. GbtcB19
GAATCATCACTCTGGTTAAAGTAATTTGGAAGCATCATCCTGCAAATGAAGTAACTTAGGGAGCTAGAGAAAGAAATGAAGAAAGCTTATCCTCATCTTTTCCCGAAAGAGGTATGACAAATTTAGAGGACTAAATTTTCTTTTAAGGAGGGGAGAGTGTAACATCCCTCATTTTTTAAAATTTTATAAAGACTTGTTTGTAATGTAGGGACCTAAATATAAATATTAGAAATGTGATATGAATTGTAAAAGATTCATAGTAGGTTTAAAAAAAAATGGTGGACATGTGTCACTAGT
>NZ_JAGXJY010000177.1 GCF_019091085.1 Mesorhizobium sp. GbtcB19
TCTGAACAATTTCCTTCTTTCTTCTAGCCTGTTCGAAGTTTTGCTACTTGCACCATTAAGTTCCTAAGATAACATTATGGCATGTGGAAATTTCCTGTTCATATATCTGTTTGTACTCTGGAATAAGTATAGCACCAGCAAGATCTTAATAGCAAGGTATGCAATACCGTACCGTACCGGTGTTTCGAGGTTGGATCGGTATGGCATGGTACCATATACCGCTCGGTACACCAGGGTGTACCGAGCGGTACATCAGGGCGGACGGCGACCTCCGCCTCGTCGTCGAAGGGCGTCAC
>NZ_JAGXJY010000178.1 GCF_019091085.1 Mesorhizobium sp. GbtcB19
AGCGTCACGGCGCCGGTCGAGGTGTTGACCGAAAGCGTGAACACCAGGAAGGCCGGGTCGCCGCTGTGGCCGGTCACGTAACCGGAGACCGTGTTGCCGCTCTGCGACAGCACCACGGCCTGGCCGGTGGCCGAGTCGATCAGGTTGGAGGCCGAGCCCGAGAGGCTGACGCTGTAGCTGGTGGTGGCGCCGTCTGCGCCCTGCACCACGGTGAAGGCGCCGGCGAAGCTCTGCGTGTCGGTGGTCGAGCCGGCCGGGCCGGTGCCCGAGCCGTTGATGCCGTTGGTGGCCGCCG
>NZ_JAGXJY010000179.1 GCF_019091085.1 Mesorhizobium sp. GbtcB19
CATTCCCGTCGAGTTCGTCACCATCGACCGTCCCGACATATTGATCTTCGAAGGCATCAACGTCCTGCAGCCCGGCAAGCTGTCGAAGGACGGCAAGATTGTGCCGTTCCTGACCGATTTCTTCGACTTCGCCATCTATATCGATGCCGACGAAAAGCTGACCCATCAATGGTACATCCAGCGTTTCATGCGGCTGCGCGAGACCGCCTTCCGCAATCCGGACTCCTTCTACCACCGCTATTCGCAACTGTCGCAGGATTCCGCGCGGGCCATCGCCGAGGGGCTCTGGGCCAAC
>NZ_JAGXJY010000018.1 GCF_019091085.1 Mesorhizobium sp. GbtcB19
ACCTCCAAAAGTCAGCCTTGAATCTGATTTGCCTCGCGATGGGAATCCCAAGCCGTTAAATTGTCACTACAGCCTAGCCGATTTGGAAGTTTTGAGAACTATTTGGGAGGGCTTAATTACGCCGCCGGCCGCCTGCGGCACACTGCAATCTCAATCAGGTCGAGGGTTTCGGAACCCTCATTTCGATGGAGGTTGCCATGAACAACAGCTTTGCGCCTTCCACGTGTCTGGCGGTGGCACCGGCAATGCACACGGGCCGCCGGCGCTACAGCCTGGCGGCCTTGCGCAGCCTCATCGCGGAGCACCGCAAGCAGACCTATTTCCGCTTCGAGCTCAAGCGCATGGCGAGGGACAATCCGCATCTGATCGACGATATCGGGCTGACAAGGAAAGAGGTCGAGGCGGAGATCGCCAAACTGCCCTTCTGG
The DNA here is from genome assembly GCF_019091085.1 of Mesorhizobium sp. GbtcB19. GTDB lineage: Bacteria > Pseudomonadota > Alphaproteobacteria > Rhizobiales > Rhizobiaceae > Mesorhizobium. The sequence goes on from NZ_JAGXJY010000018.1 coordinate 429, forward strand.
CAGCGATGACGCCGCAACCGATAGGCTGGAAAAGACAGGGAGCGGCCCATTGGACCGCTCCCTCTTCATTCGCGACTGTCCGGAACCTCACTTGGCGTTGGGGTTCGGCATCCAGGCGGGCATCGCGACATCGGCATGGGCGAATTGCGGCAGCTTGGCCGACAGGTCTTCCATGTTCTTGATGTCCTTGTCGATCAGCTCCTTCTGGGTGATCAGCGTCGGCGGCACGATGACGTTGTGGCCCGGGTCCTCGCCGGCAAGCAGCTGCGCCAATGCGCGCACCGAGACCTGGCCGACGACGGCCGGGTTGGTGGCGGCGGTCGCCGCCCAGGCGCTGTCCGGCTCGCGCATGGCGGCGATATCCGAGGTCGAGATGTCGGCCGAATAGATCTTGATGCCCTTGTTCAGGCCCGCTTCGTCGACGGCGATCTTCACGCCCTTGGCGAATTCGTCATAGGGCGCGAACATCACCTTGATGTCGGGATGCGCCTGCAGCACCGAGCGCGCCTGGTTGGCGACGGAGTTGGCGATCGGGTTGTCGAGCGTGCCGAACATGGCGACCTCGCTGATGCCCGAATATTTCTTCTTCACGTCGACCCAGGTCTCGTTGCGGCGGTCGAGCGGAGCGATGCCGGCGACATAGACGTAGCCGGCCTTCCAGCTCTCGCCATTGTCCTTGACCGCCTGCTCGAGCGCGAGCTTGGCGAGGTCTTTGTCCGACTGTTCGATCTGCGGGATCTTCGGGTTCTCGACATTGACGTCGAAGGCGACGACCTTGATGCCGGCATCGACGGCGCGCTGGGCGGCGTCCTTCATCGATTCGGTCAGGCCGTGCTGGATGATGATCCCCTGCACGCCGAGCGCGATGGCCTGGTCGACCATGTCGGCCTGGAGCGCCGCATCCTGGCGGCTGTCCAGCACGCGCAGGTCGACGCCGAGCGCCTTGGCCTGCGCCTCGACGCCGGACAGATAGGCCTGGAAGAAGTCACCGGTCGACAGATAGCGCACCAGCGCGATCTTGACGCCGGGCTTGTCGAACGGCGCCGGCTTGTCTGCCGCCAATGCCGTGCCCTGCATCAGCAGCGCCGCGCCGGCGAGGCCGAGCGCCGCCTTCCCCAAAAGTCTTCTTGTGATGCTCACTTCGTTTTCCTCCGTTTTGTCTCAATACCCCGGTCGAAACTATCTCTTGCCCCTGCCGGAAAGGGCGAAGGTGAAGACAAGGGCGACGACAAGCACCGCGCCCTTGACGAAATCCTGCGTGTAGTAAGGAGCGTTCATCATCGTCAGGCCCTGCAGCAGGACGCCGACGAACACCGCGCCGACGGCCGTACCGAAGGCGTTGGGCTTGGCAGCGCCGAGCACCGCGTAGCCGATGAGCGCCGCCGCCACCGCGTCGAGCAGCAGATTATTACCCGAGGCGATGTCGCCGCGTCCAAGCCGGGCGGCGAGCAAAATCCCGCCGATCGAGGCAAAAACTCCCGAAATGACATAGGCCCAGATTTTGTATGCCTTGACAGGCGCGCCGGCGAGTTCGGCGGCCCGCTCGTTGGAGCCGACGGCATACATCATGCGGCCGAAGCGGGTGTATTCGAGGAAGAACCAGATCAGCACCGCAAGCACCACCAGCACCACCACCGAGACCGGGATCAGGTTCGGGATGAAGAAGTCGATGCGATGGCGGCCGAGCGCCAGGAAAGCCTCGGAGAACTTGCCGTTGGCGACCGAGCTGTCGGGCATGGTCATGCCGGTGGCGATCGAGCGCCCTTCCGTCGGGATGCGCTGCAGGCCGAGCAGCAGGAACATCATGCCAAGCGTCGCCAGCAGGTCGGGCACGCGCATATAGACGATCAGCCAGCCATTGATCAGGCCGACGATGACGCCGATGGCAAGGCAGCCGATGACCGCGACGATGGCGTTCTGCTCCAGCACCACCATGGCGTAGGAGGCCGCCATCATGGCGCTGGTCGCGACCGAGCCGATCGACAGATCGAAGCCGCCGACGACCAGCGTCGCGGTGACGCCGAGCGCCAACACGCCGGTGATCGCCACCGACTGGAAGATGAAGACCGCGCTTTGCGGCGAAACGAAACCGTCGGCAGCGCTCGCGAAATAGGCGATCAGCCCGACCAGCAGGACGATGAAGCCGTAGCGGATGGCGTAGTCGCGCATCATTCAGCGCCCCGCCGCGCGGCATTCAAACTCAAACGCATTCCCAGTTCCACTCCCTGCACTTTTCAAAACCTCATGCCGCGCTATGAAGCGGTCCGCCGGCCACTTCCGCCAGCAGCCGGTCGAGGTCGATATCGGCGTTCCTGTGCTCGCCGACGATCGTGTGTTCCGACATCACCAGGATGCGGTCGGCGGTCTCCAGCGCCTCGTCGATCTCGGTGACGAAAATCAGCGTGGCGCGGCCGTCGGCGCTTGCCCTCAGCTTAGCGGCGATGTCGCGCCGGGCCGAAATGTCGACACCCTGGAACGGCTCGTCGAGGATGAAGAGGCGCGAGGCCTGCGACATCCAGCGCGCCACCATCACCTTCTGCTGGTTGCCGCCTGACAGGGCCGACAATTCGTCCTTCTCCGAACGGCAGACGATGCCGAGCTCGTCGATCTGCCGGCGTGCGACAGCGCGCTCGGCGCGTTTCTTCATGACGCCGAGGCCCGACATGCGCTTGAGGAACGGCAGGCTGATGTTGCGCTCGATGTTGAAGTCGCCGACGATGCCGCTTGCCGCGCGATCCTTGGCGACGAGGAAGACGCCGGCGGCGATCGCCTCGCGCGCCGATCCCGGCGCGTAGGGCTTGCCGTCCATATGCATGGCGCCGGCGAGCGGCCTACGCACGCCGAACAGCGTCTCGGCAAGTGCGGTCTTGCCGACGCCGACCAGGCCGGTGATCGCCACCACCTCGCCGGTGCCGAGCGTCATCGACATCGGTTTTGCGCCATGCGCGATCTGCAAGCTTTCCGCCGTGAAGACGGCGCGGGCCGAGCTTCTGGCGACGACCCTGTCGAGGTGGATCTTGCGGCCGAGCATGGCGTTGACGGCGCCCTCGTAATCAAGCGGTTTTTGATCGAAGGCGCCGGAGATGACCCCGTCACGCATCGACACGATGCGGTCGGCGAGCCGCCTGATGTCGGACATGCGATGCGAGATATAGAGGATGGCGACGCCATGACCGCGCAGCCGGTCGATCAGCGAAAACAGCCGGTCGGCCTCGGCGCTCGATAGCGACGAGGTCGGTTCGTCGAGGATCAGCACTTTGGGCTCGTGCGCCATGGCGCGGGCGATGGCCACCATCTGCCGGTCGGCCAATGACAGATCGCTGACGCGCGCCTTGAGGTCGATGGCCAGCCCCATGCGATCGGCGACGGCCTTGGCTTCGGCACGGACATTGGCAGGCTTGAAGAGCAGGGATGCGCCCTTGCCGCTCAACCGGTCGAGCGTCAGATTGGTGGCGACGTCGAGATCGGCGACCACGCCGTCATTGATGTTCTGATGCACGGTGACGACACCGGCGCGGATGGCTTCGGCGGGGGTCTGCGGGTCGAAGGCCTTGCCGGCGAGCTGCATGGAGCCGGCGCCGTGCGAATAGACGCCGCTGACGATCTTGACCAGGGTGGATTTGCCGGCGCCGTTGGCGCCCATCAGCACCGTGACCTCGCCCGAATGCAGTTCGAGCGAGATGCCGCCAAGCACCTCGTTCTGGCCGAAGGATTTCCTCAGGCCCTCCACACGGAACACGGCATCTGCGCCCATTCGTTCCTCCCTGATCCGTGACGCTATGGGCTCATTCGGCAATTGTCAACACGATTGACATTTGCCAGAGCGCTTCCTAGCTTGGCCTCGCCGCCGTGGCTCCGCTATCGTCGGAAACCACGCGCAGGAGGGAGAGAATGACCGGAAAGTTCGAAGCATTGTCGGTGGAGACGCTGCCGACGCGCCTTGGCGAGACCGCGGCGCTGACCGAGCGCATCGGCAAGGATGCCAGCCGCTGGAAGGTACGCGAGGTCGGCGACGGCAATCTGAACCTCGTCTTCATCGTCGAGGGCGACCAGGGCGCGGCGGTGGTGAAGCAAGCGCTGCCCTATGTGCGGCTGGTCGGCGACAGCTGGCCGCTGCCCCTGAAACGCTCGTTCTTCGAATATCATGCGCTGACCAGGCAGGAGCGCCGAGCGCCCGGGTCGGTGCCGGCGATCTACCATTTCGACGAGACCCAGGCGCTGATCGTCATGGAGTATCTGGCGCCGCCGCACGTCATTCTCAGGCGCGCGCTGATCGACGGCCGCGAATTGCCGAACATCGCGCGCGACATCGGCCTGTTCATGGCCCGCACGCTGTTCCGCGGTTCCGACCTGTCGATGGCGGCCAAGGATCGCAAGGCGGACCTGGCGCTGTTCGCCGACAATGTCGAGCTCTGCGACATCACCGAGAACCTGGTGTTCTCCGATCCCTATTTCGACGCCAAGATGAACCGGCACACCAGCCCGCAATTGGACGGCCTGGTGGCCGAACTGCGCGCCGACCGCGACCTCAAGGTCGAGGCGCAGCGGCTGAAGCATCTGTTCGCCGCCAATGCCGAGACGCTGCTGCATGGCGACCTGCATTCCGGCTCGATCATGGTGACCGACACAGAGACACGGATGATCGATCCGGAGTTCGCCTTCTACGGCCCGATCGCCTTCGACGTCGGCATGCTGCTCGCCAATTTCTGGATGGCCTTCTTCTCGCAGCGCGGCCATGAGGAAAAAGGCAGCCGGGATTCGATGCGCGCCTACCTGCTCGGTGTCACGGCCGAGACCTGGGCGACCTTCCGCGCCGAGTTCTCGCATCTGTGGCGCACCGAGCGCACTGGCATGCTCTACCAGCGGAGCCTGTTCGAGGATCAGGGCGATCTGCTCGGCTCCGAACAGGCGCTCGATCACATGCTTGATTCCATCTGGGCCGACCTGCTCGGCTTTGCCGGCATCGAGGTGCACCGGCGCATCCTGGGCCTCGCCCACAACGCCGATTTCGAGACCATTGCCGATCAAGACCTGCGCGCCACATGTGAGGCCAAGGCTTTGCGCTTCGGCCGCCACATCGCCGTCAACCGGCGCCAGATCCACAGCATCGACGAGGTCAACAAGCTGGCCGCGCTGATCGAACAGGAGAAGAGCCTTTGAACGTCGGCGAACGCCACTACCGGACCATCTGGCTCAGCGACGACAAGCGCTCGGTCGAGATCATCGACCAGCGCTGGCTGCCGCATGAGTTCCGCGTCGAGACGATCGGAACCGTCGCCGGCATCGCCACCGCGATCCGCGACATGTGGGTGCGCGGCGCGCCGCTGATCGGCGTCACCGCGGCTTATGGCGTCGCCATCCAGATGAAGGACGATCCGTCGGACGAGGCACTCGATACGGTGTGGGAAACGCTCAACAGGACGCGGCCGACCGCGATCAACCTGCGCTGGGCGCTGGACGAGATGCGGCGCTTTCTCAAGCCGCTGGCACCGAAGGAGCGCGCGGAGGCTGCCTACAGGCGGGCCGCCGAGATCGCCAACGAGGATGTGGGGCTGAACCGCGCCATCGGCGAGAACGGGCTTGAGATCATCAAGAAAATCGCGGCCAAGAAGCGGCCGGGCGAGACCGTCAACATCCTGACCCATTGCAATGCCGGCTGGCTGGCGACCGTCGACTACGGCACCGCCACCGCGCCGATCTATCTGGCGGCCGAAGCCGGCATCCCCGTGCATGTCTATGTCGACGAGACCAGGCCGCGCAATCAGGGCGCCCAGCTGACCGCCTGGGAGATGGCCGGCCACGGCGTGCCGCATACACTGATCGTCGACAATGCCGGCGGCCATCTGATGCAGCATGGCGAGATCGACATGGTCATCGTCGGCACCGACCGCACCACCGCCAACGGCGACGTCTGCAACAAGATCGGCACCTATCTGAAAGCGCTCGCCGCCGCTGACAACGACGTGCCCTTCTATGTAGCTCTCCCCTCGCCCACCATCGACTGGACGGTTGCCGACGGGCTGGCAGAAATCCCCATCGAGGAGCGTTCGGGCGACGAGGTGTCCTTGGTGTGGGGCAAGACGGCAGACGGCAAGATCGCGCAGGTGCGGGTTTCGCCGGACGCCACGCCGGCGGCCAATCCGGCCTTCGACGTGACGCCGGCAAGGCTGGTGACGGGACTGATCACCGAGCGCGGCGTGGCGAAGGCCTCGCGCGAGGGGCTGAAGGCGCTGTTTCCGGAACGTGGTTAGCGATCTCCCGCTCGTGGGGGAGATGGCCGGCAGGCCAGAGGGGGGCGCTGTCCCGCCGGCATAGAAACGCTTGGGTTCCTCGCCCCGCCATAGGCGGGGAGAGGTGTCCGCGAAGCGGACGGAGAGGGGGCCTTCGTAGGGCGCTCCCCTCTCCGTCTCGGCTTCGCCGAGCCACCTCTCCCCACATTCGTGGGGCGAGGAACCTTAATCCTGCAGCGCCGCGATCCTTTGCGCCTCCCTCTGCCCTGCCGGGGCATATCCCCCACGAGGGGGGAGATTGGCTAATCGCCGATTGACAGCGCCACCCTGCTCTCCCATAAAACGCGCGTTAATGTTCTCAGGGCGGGGTGAAAGTCCCCACCGGCGGTAAGGGCCTCGGCTCAAGCCCGCGAGCGCTTCCCGGCGACGGGAGGGTCAGCAGATCCGGTGCAATTCCGGGGCCGACGGTTACAGTCCGGATGGAAGAGAACGATCGCTAGAAGACGGTCCGCTCGCGCGGGCCGCATTTTGCGTCGTGCGTCCTGATTCTGGTTCGAAACGGAAGGAAGGACCCATGAATCAGCATTCCCCTAAAGACTATGAGACTCGCCGCGTTGCCGTCATTCGCGCGCGCTGGCACGCCGATATCGTCGACCAGTGCGTGACGGCGTTCGAGGCGGAGCTTGCCGCCCCCGGCGGCTTTGCCGTCGACATCTTCGACGTGCCGGGAGCCTATGAGATCCCGCTGCACGCCAAGACGCTCGCCGAGACCGGCCGCTATGCCGCGATCCTCGGCACCGCCTTCGTCGTCAATGGCGGCATCTATCGCCACGACTTCGTGGCGAGCGCGGTCATCGACGGCATGATGAACGTGCAGCTTGCGACCGGCGTGCCGGTGCTGTCCGCGGTCCTGACGCCGCACAATTTTCACGGCAGCGCCGAGCATCACCGCTTCTTCCACGAGCATTTCACCGTGAAGGGTAAGGAGGCGGCGAAGGCCTGCGTCGATATCCTCGCCGCGCGCGCACGGATCGCCGCCTGAGACAGAGGAAGCCGGGCAGGACTCCAGCCCGGCTTCCTGCCTGGCTTACAGCTTCAGGTCGAAGTTGATCTTGAAGGTGTGTGCCTGCGCGTCCTTGGCGATCTGGCCGGAATAAGAGGCGCCGAGGGTTGCCGTGGGCGACAGGAGAACATCGAACCCGGCTTCCACCGCCAGCGCGTCCCTCGCAATCGGCACGCCGGCGCTGGCGAAGGACGCTCCGGTGTTGAAGGTGAGCGTCGTCGCCGGTTGGACGTCGCCATAGGCGTGCTGCCAGCCCAGCATGCCATGCAAGGCCGTCATGCCCGTTCCGAGCCGTGTCGAGGCGCGCAGGCCCAGCGTCGAGAAGGTGTTTTCGGTCGACGCGCCCTGACTGGTCAAGGCCGACGTGGTGCCGCCGGTCTCAGCAAAGCCGTCCGTGTCGAGATGGACATAGGCCAGATTGGCGAAGGGTTCGAACGCGCCCAGGCTCGTGTCGAACTTGTAGGCGAGCTCGCTGAAAGCCTGCGCCGTCTCGGCCTTGTAACTCGCCGACAACGACTCGCTGAAGGCCGGGAAGACGACATTGCGCCGGACATCGATGTCGTGCCAGCCATAGATGGCGCCGGCCCGGAAACCGAGATCTCCCCATTGCGTGCCGGCATAGAGGCCGAGATCGTAATTGTCGCTGGAGCCTGAGGACGCGCGATCGGTGACGTCGAAATTGGTGCGGCTGTAGCCGGCAAGCACGCCAAGCCGCCAGCTTGCGACCGGAATGTCGGCGCCGCTGACGAAACCGGCGGTGGTGCGGTCGAAGCCGGCGGCATCGCCCGAGCCGCTCGCATTGCCAGTCATGGCGAGCGCCTCGCTCCAGATCACTATACCATCGGCCGTGGCGGGGGCCGCATGCAGGCCCGTGGCGTCGATGGCCGCGGTGGTCAAGGACACGTCGTCCGCATCGAACGCCGAACGGAGTCGGCGGTTTGCCGAATCCCGGGCGAAACGGCTGTCGTCGACAAGCGCGCCCATGATGTCGGCATGGACCTCGCCCGACAGCGCGTTTCCGTAGGGGCGCAGATAGCGGTAGAAGCCGACGGCCTCCTCGTTCGGATTCCCCTCCAGCGCTTCCCGGTTGAGGATGTACATCGACCAGCCGTCCTTGGTCATGTTGAAGGACAGACCTTCGATCTCCTGCTCGCGGCCGATCTTCAGGTTGCCCAGATTCTCGACTTCACCGGTCTTGAGGTTCGCCCGGTAGATGATCTTGTCGTCATTGTCGGTGGAAAAATACATCCAGCCGTCCAGCAGCTTGCCGCCCTGCGCCTGGTCGATGGTGTGCGACAGCGGGATGTATTCCTTGAAACTCCAGTCGGCGAGGTTGTAGACCGCGATTTCGGTCGCGTTCTCATAGGCCATGCCATAGCCGAGGCCATTCTTGGCATCGACGGCCACCCAGCTGGCGATGTCGTGGGTGCCGTGCGGCGGATTGAGCGCAAAGGCCTGGCCGGTGAAGCTCAAATCGCTCGCACGATAGACCGCGAACACCGGATTCTCATACTTGCCGCCGGTGACCGGATCGCGATTGCTGGAATCGAGCGAGATGTAGAGATAGCCGTCCGCGTAATCGATATCGCCGATATGGTTGAGCCCGATATCGGAATATTGCGACGGCAGCTTGAGGACATCCGGGATCGCCGGAGAGACATGCAGGCTGGGGTTATAGTTCTTGTCGGTGCGCTCCAGCACATTGGTGCCGGAGAAATACCAGTTCGTTCCGTCTGTCGTAACACCCTGCTGCTTGGAGACGATCGCGTCGCCCGTGAAGGTCGTCTTCTCGACCATGATCCACGGTTCCACGGCAAAGGCCGGCGCCGACGCCATTGCGAGAGCTCCGGACACCAAGAGGCAGGAGGCCGTGACTTTGGGGATGCAAGCCATCGCCGTTCGCTTCGCGGCGGCCTGGCTGGCGCAGTTAATCATCAAGGAAGACATTCTGTCGCGTTCCTGTTGTATGGCTCGTCGACAAAATTGCGCGCACGACATCGAGCGACGACGGGAGGCGCCGCCGGCGATGTCAGAAGCCCAGATTTTTGTGGTTCTTCAGGTGCGGTTGCGCGGAATTTTGTCGATCGGCTCTGGCTGCTTGTTCAACGGTGTGCTTACTAGGGAGCGCACGTGACAATCGTATGAATAATGGGAATAGTATGAAGATTAATCCCAGCCGCCCCCGGATGCTCCGGATGGCGCCGTTCATGGCCGGCTCGTCGCATACCGGCTTGCATGGCAGGCTTCTCAACGAGATCGGCCAAAGCATCGTCAGCGGCGAATTCACGCCCGGCGACCAGCTGCCGAACGGCGATGACTGGAGCGCCTCCTACGGCGCCAGCCGCACCGGCCTGCGCGAAGTCATCAAGGTTCTCGCCGGCAAGGGCATGGTGGAGATGCGCCCGCGAACCGGAACGCGGGTGCGCCCGCGCCGGGACTGGAATTTCCTTGATCCGGACGTGCTGATGTGGCGGTTCGGACCGCGAGCGACGGTCGAGGATGCGCGCTCGCTATTCGAGCTGCGCCGCGCGATCGAGCCCATGGCCGGGGCGTTGGCGGCCGAACGCGCCGCGCCTGAGCAGATAGCGGAGCTGTGGGCAATTCTGGACGAGATGGAAAATGCCGGCGACGACGGGGAACGCTTCGCTGTCCCCGACCTCGCCTTCCATCAGTCCATCCTCCACATGTCCGGGAACGAGCTGATCGGCTCGCTGGCGGCGCTGATCGAGACGGCGCTGGTGATCAGTTTCCGGCTTTCGGACGACAATCCGGCTGGACAGAGCCATTCCTTGAGGCTGCATCGGGAGATCGCCGAGAACATCGAGAAGCGCGATCCGGCAGCCACCAGCAAGGCCCTGATCGTTCTGCTGGACGGAGCCGAGGAGGATGTGCGGCTTTCGCTCGCAGCCAGGCAGGGCAGCCGGAAATAGCGCCAACGCGCCTCCTACAGGCTGTAACAAGAATTGCGCCGGACAGGTCTGCGGACTGTTGCGATCCGGCCGGATTCCGGCCAGAAGCAACGGGGCCGCCCGACCGAGCGGCCTTTTCAAACACGGGCTCGAACCAGATACGGGAGACTACTCGTTGGCTCGCATCACACTGAGACAATTGCTCGACCACGCCGCCGAACATGGCTATGGCGTGCCTGCCTTCAACATGAACAATATGGAACAGGGCCTCGCCATCATGGAGGCTGCCGAGGAGACCAAGTCGCCGGTCATCCTGCAGGCCAGCCGCGGCGCCCGAGCCTATGCCAATGACGTGGTGCTGGCCAAGCTGATCGACGCGCTGGTCGAGATCCATCCCGACATCCCGGTCTGCATGCATCTCGACCACGGCAACAACGAAGCGACCTGCGTCACCGCGATCCAGTACGGCTTCACCTCGGTGATGATGGACGGCTCGCTCAAGGAGGACGGCAAGTCGCCGGCCGACTACGCCTATAATTCCGGCATCACGCGGCGCGTCGTCGACATGGCGCATTGGGGCGGCGTGTCGGTGGAAGGCGAGATCGGCGTGCTCGGTTCGCTGGAGAGCGGCGGCGGCGAGCAGGAAGACGGCCACGGCGTCGAAGGCGCGATCAGCCACGACCAGCTTTTGACCGATCCCGAACAGGCTGTGCAGTTCGTCAAGGACACGCATGTCGACGCGCTGGCGGTTGCCATGGGCACCAGCCACGGCGCCTATAAATTCTCGCGCAAGCCTGACGGCGCGGTGCTGGCGATGAACGTCATCGAGGAGATCCACCGCCGCTTGCCCAATATGCATCTGGTCATGCATGGCTCGTCCTCGGTGCCGGAGGACCTGCAGGAGATCATCAACAAATATGGCGGCCAGATGAAGCCGACCTGGGGCGTGCCGGTGGAAGAGATCCAGCGCGGCATCAAGCATGGCGTGCGCAAGATCAATATCGACACCGACAACCGCATGGCGCTGACCGGCGCGATCCGCAAGGTGCTGACCGAGAACCCGTCGGAGTTCGATCCGCGCAAATACCTGACGCCGGCGATGGCGGCGATGCGGAAGCTCTGCAAACAGCGCTTCGAGGAGTTCGGCACCGCCGGCAACGCCCAGAAGATCAAGCCGCTGCCGGTCTCGGAAATGGCCAAGCGCTACAAGTCGGGCAGCCTCGACCCGAAATTCGGCTGAGCCATCCATTCGCGCGACTTGTCGCGGAAACGCCGCCGAAAGCTATTCGGCGGCGTTCGGCGTTTCAGCGTCGGCGCGGATGAGCTTGATGTCGGCGCCTGCCGCCCAGGCGCCTATGTCCTCGCGGCGCAGCGCCGCCGCCATCATGTCCGGAAAATGGTCCGGCGTGCAGGCAAAGACCGGAATGCCCAATGCGGCGACCGACCCGGCCATCGACGGATCGTAGCCCGGACGGCCCTGGTCGGTGAGCGCCAGGAGCACGATCACGTTGACGCCCGACCGCACGAGCGTGGCCAGCCTTTGCAGCAGCTCCTTGCCGTTGCCGCCTTCGTAGAGGTCGGTGATCAGCACGAAATGCGCCTTGGTCGGCCGCTCGATGCGCTCGGCGCAATAGGCGACCGCCTGGTTGATGTCGGTGCCACCGCCGAGTTGCACGCCGAACAGCACTTCGACCGGATCGCTGAGCTCTTCCGTCAGGTCGACGATGGCGGTGTCGAAGCAAACTAGTTTTGTCCGCACCACAGGCAGCGAGGCCATCACCGCGGCGAAGATCGAAGCGTAGATGACCGAGCTTGCCATCGAGCCGGACTGGTCGACGCAGAGCGTCACCTCGTCGAGGTCGACAAGCCGGCGCTGGCGGCGCATGAAGCCGACCAGCTTTTCCGGCACGACGGTCTTGTGGTCCGGCTGGTAGTGGCGAAGGTTCGCCGTGATGGTGCGCGGCCAGTCGATGTCGCGCTGGCGCGGCCGGTTGGTGCGCCGCGACTTATCGAGCGCGCCGCGGATCGCCTCGGCGGTCTTCTGCTCCAGGCGCTGCATCAGCTTGGCGACGATCTCGGCAATGATCGAGCGGGCGATGTCCTTGGTCTTGTCCGGCATCGCCGAACGCAGCGAGATCAGGTCGGCCACGAGATTGACGTCGGCCTCGATCGCCTTGAGGAATTCCGGCTCCATCAGCATCTGCTTCAGGTTCAGTCGCTCGAAGGCGTCCTTCTGCACGACCTGGACGACCTGCTCGGGGAAGAAGGAGCGGATGTCGCCCATCCATTGCGCGACGCGCGGCGCCGAACGGCCAAGCCCGCCACGCCGCTTGCGCGGGTCGCCGGCGGTGTCGCCGCTGCCGTCGCCATAGAGCGCGTCGAGCGCCGCCGACAGTTTTCGGTCCTCGGCCGACAGCGCCGACGATGTCTCGTCATCGGCGCCGATCGCCAGACGCCAGCGGCGCTCGCGATTATCGGTGGTCGGATCGAGGTCCGGATCGGTCACGTCGTCAGTCATGGTTGGCCTCTCCCGCGAGCAACTTGCCGAGGAGGCCAAAATGCCTGCGCCATGCCGCGCCGCCATCCGGCGCCGGCGTGAGCCCGGCGGGTAGTCTGGCTCCTTTGCCAAGCACGGCCTCGATCAGGCGGCGGCGCTCCATGCTGTCGAGGTTGGAGAAGACGCGGCGCAGCAGCGGCAGATGCGCCACGAATGCCTCCTCGTCGAGCGAGGCCAGCCAGGCATCGACGGCGCCGCGCAAACCCTCGTCATAGATCAGCCGCTGGCCGGCGCCGCTGAAGAAACCTTCGAAGAAGGCAGCGGCATCGAGAACGGGCGTTCCAGGCGACAGGCGCTTTGCCAGAAGGTCGGCGGTCTCATCCGCCGAGAGCCGGCCTGCTTCGTAAAGAAGATGCGCTGCGCAGCCGGCGACGAGCGCCGTGGAACGCGACGAATCCAGCACGGCCGCCAACCCGTTGCGCCATGCCTCCAGAACATGCTCGTCGGCTTCCACCAGCTTGATCGCCGCGTCGGCCTTGCGCAGTGCTGTCATCAGTGCCGCGGCGGCCTGGGCGTCGAGGTCGCGCGCGGCGTAAGGCAGCGCGATAGAGCCTTCGATGATCAGCCGTTCCAGCAGGCCGGCAAGCCGCTCGGTTTCGGTTTTGCGGGCTTCGCCGTAGCGGATGATGTCGGCCAGCGGCGGCACCGAGGCCAGCAGTTCCAGGCACTCGCTGCTGTGCGCCGCCTTTTCCTCGAGTGCCGCAAGGCCGGCCGCGGATGCCTCGCTCAATGCCGCGGTGATCGCGCTCTGGACCAGCGCGGCAAGCGCATCGAGTGTAGCCGCAGCGCCGATCATCTGGATCAGCCGGCCATTGGCGGCCTTCTCGATGGTCGGCCCATAAACCAGGTTCTCCACAAGGCGGACGGCATATTCCGGCTGCCAGGCCAGCATCCAGCGCTCGCGGAACGTGCCGCGGCTGCGCCCGACATCGGTCAGCCTGCCCCAGTTCACGCCGAGCACATTCAGCCGGTGCAGCAATGTCGAGCGGAAGAGCCCGCTCTCGCTGCGCAGGTCGACGGAAAGTTCCCGCTCGAGCGCTTCCGGCTTCAGCCGCGCGGCCTTCTGGTTGCGCTGCAAATCGTCGATCAGCGGCGCGAGCGGCGTGTCAGGTGGAATCTCGCCGACATCTGCGCCGAGCAGCAGCTCGGCCTCGACCATCTTCCACAGCAAGGCCTCGCCGTTGAAAAGCGCCGAGATCGAGGCATCGCGCAATTCCTCGAAGCCCGGCTTCGGCCGCTCGCGGATGGCGGCGAGCGCGCGCGCCAGACGTTCCGCCTCGATCAGAGAGGCGGTCGAGATCATGTGGCCCTTCGCCCGCAGCACCGTGGCGATCCGCGCCAGCCACAGGATAGAGGCGTCGTCCTGCCCGCGCGTTTGCCACAGATGCTTGCACCAGCCGGGCGCGACAACGCCGGCGCCATAGCCATAGCCCAGCGCCAGGCGCGGCCCGGTCCATGGCGCAAAGGTCATCGTGGTCTTGCGACGGCCGATGCCCTTGAGCAGCGCCTGGTCGCTCTTTTGCGTATGCGTCGCCTGCAAGGCCGGCACATGCCAAGCGCCGCAGACGACGGCCAGCGGGCCGTCGAATTCTTTCCGAGCGGCGGCGATCTCGAGCCGCATATGCGCCTCGCGCATGCCCTCGAATTTGGCGATCGCGCCTTCGCCCTCGCGCAGCGTCGTCATCGCGTCGGCGATGGCCGCGAAAATCGGGCCGGGTTCGGGATTCTGCTCGATGATGTCCGACCACCAGCTCTCGCCATCCTCATAGCCCGCGGCCCGCGCCAGGGTGCCGATCGGATCCTGGATGCGCGTGGGTTCGTCGCCTTGCTCTTCCGTTACTTCCGCCTCGGCCGCTTCAATGTCCGCTGCCCCTTCAGCCGCCTTCTCGGCCAGCCGCGCGGCCGACGGCAGATCGATGAAGCGCAGCGCCGCCTTGTTGGCGACGGCCCAGAGTGCGGCCTGATATTCCGGTGAGAATTCGGCGAACGGCCAGAAGCTGGTCGCCGCGGGATCGTCCTCCGGATAGCAAAGCAGCGCCACCGGCGGCCTCATATCGGGGCTGGCGAGCAGAGGCAGCAGCGGCGAGGCATCGACCGGCCCCTCGATCAGCACGGCGACGGGCTGCAATTCCCGCAACGCCCTGACCAGGCTCTCGGCGGAGCCCGGGCCGTGATGGCGAATGCCGAAATAGCTGATGCCGCTCTGCGCCATGGCTCAGATGGCCGCGTTGAGCGCCGCGTAGTAGCCGGCATAGTCCGGCCGCTTCTTCAGCACCGTCTCCAGATATTCCTCCAGCACGACCTTGTCCTGCACCGGGTCCTTGACGATGGCGCCGACGAGGCTTGGTGCCAGGCCTTCGGCATGCAGCTTGCCATCGTCGAACCATGCCGCCTGGCTGAGGCCGCTGACCATGGTGGCGATGGCCTCGGCGGTGGAGAGCGAGCCCGACGGCGTCTTCAGTGTCACCTTGCCGTCGGCGGTGGCACCGGAGCGCAGTTCGCGGAAAATGGTGAGCACGCGGGCGATCTCCTCGCCGACATTCTTCGGCACCGGCAGGTCCAGCCCGCCGGCCATCTCGCCGACACGGCGGGAGACGATCGAGACCTCTTCCGCCATATCGTCCGGCAAAGGCAGCACCACGACATTGAAGCGCCGCTTCAGCGCCGAGGAGAGCTCGTTGACGCCCTTGTCACGGTTGTTGGCGGTGGCGATGATGTTGAACCCGCGCTGCGCATAGATCGAGGTGTTCAGTTCCGGCACCGGCATCATCTTTTCCGACAACACGGTGATCAGCGTGTCCTGCACGTCCGAGCCCATGCGCGTCAGCTCTTCCAGACGGCAGAGCTTGCCGTCCTGCATGGCGCGGTAGAGCGGCGTCGGCACCAGTGCCTCCTGGCTCGGCCCCTTTGCCAGAAGCTGCGCATAGTTCCAGCCATAGCGGATCTGGTTCTCGTCGGTGCCGGCGGTGCATTGCACGACCAGCGTCGAATTGCCCATGATGGCGCCGGCGAGATGTTCCGACACCCAGGATTTCGCCGTTCCGGGAACGCCGAGCAGAAGCAGCGCCCGGTCGGTCGCCAGCGTGGCGACCGCCGTTTCCATCAATTGCCGGCGGCCGACATATTTCGGTGAGATCACCGTGCCGTCGCTGGCCTTGCCACCCATCAGATAGGTGAGCACGGCCCTGGGCGACAGACTCCAGCCGGCTGGCTTCTGGCGGTCGTCGCCGCGCGCCAGCGCCTGCAGTTCGGCGGCATAGACCTGTTCGGCCGGAAGGCGGATGGCTGCGTTCATGCGATCTTCTCCGGGTTGATCACTTGGTTGGATTTTCGGTCAGTGCCGCGTTGAGCCGCAGCAGGCCGAGCGATGGGGATGCGGGCGGCAGGCCGGCGGCGACGACCTCGCCGATCAATTTTTCCGCCGCCACAGGATTGGCCAGAAAGCCCAGGGTTTCGAGATGTTGCTCGGCGTTTCGTTTGATGACGTCGTTGTCACCCGAGAAGGCGGACCGCAGCGCTAAAAGCGTCTTGCCTTTCGCGAGGTCGCCCCACTCCAGCCAGCCTGCCTCAGCGCCCTCGACCATGTTGAGAGCGGCCAGGTTTTGCGCATCATTCAGGATCTGCCTGATCAGATCTCGCTTCCTGCCGCTGTCCAAACGCAGCATGAGCTGGAGGGCGAGATGCGCCAGCCTGCCGCCAGCGGCGACAAGCAGATCCGCCAAACTGGCCACCGCCGCATCGCCGCCGGACACCGAGACCATTCGGACCAGAAAGAGATCGGCACCGTCATCAACGCCGAACTGCCATGCGCCGATGAAATCGGGCTCCGTCTTGCCGAAGCGGGCGACGAGATCGCCGAAGTAACAGGTGGCGAACAAGTCGGCGCGACGTGCCTGTTGCGCCTGTGACTTGGGTTTTATCGGCGAATAGGTGGTGCGGCGGCGGATGAAACCGGATTTGCCTTCCTCGATGAAAGCGGCGAGCTCGGCTACGGGGTCTTCCGACCCGCCGCTAGCCGGATTGCCGTGCTCCCCCAACCTTGCCAGCAGCCTGCCCGCCATTTCGCGCACTTTCCCCGAGCGGTCGGCGGAGAGGCTTTTCAGGAACGGAACGTCGTCGGCCCCCAGGCCGATGCGCATGAGCTCGATAAGCGCAAGCCTGACCTCGGCGGATTCGCTTGCTCCTTTTGTCTCGATAAGGGTCCGCGCCAATGCGGGCGCGGAGCGCCGCAAACCGATCAGCGCGCCACGGCGCGCGGCTGGATAGAAATCGTCCCAGCTTTCCGCCGTCAGGTGCTCGCGTCGGGATTGTTTGCCGCTGTCCGCGCCTGCCTGCCAGTCGACCCAGGGAGCATAGACCTCCGGACTTTCCTGAGATGACGCGGTGGGCATCCAATCCATCGGGTGCAGCACGAAGCCCCGGCTGGCGACGAGCGTGGCCACGCGAGTCTTGAGCCTTGCATCGGCTGCATATTTCAATGCGGCGCGCAGCGACGGCCGCAGCCGTTCGGGGAGCACCGGCCAAGCCAGCACCGGCAGCGGCGGGCGCTGCTTCAAGGTTTTCGGCGCCGCGGGGCGAAGCGCGACATCCAGCGCCTGCGCGGCGATGGCCAAAAGCCGCCGCTCCTGTTCGTCCGGGCTGGCAGCCGCGGCGACTTCCTTCCATTCGGCGGGAGCCAGTTCGAATGCGGCGCCCCCCGAAATCCAGCCGTCGCGCAGTCTCGCCAGCCCTGCCTGATCGAGCTCGTTCATGACAGATCGAGCCTCCCCATGCTGCTTTGCGACGCCAGAAGCTCGAGCCTGGCGCCGTTCCAGAGTGCTGCCGTCGCCGCGAGATCGAGGCCGAGCAAAGTCTGGTTGACGGAGCCCGCGACAGGCAGGGCAATGCCATGCGGATCGCTTGCCGCCTGCCACCAGGCGCTATCCTTTTCGTCCAGCGCGATCGCGCCGGCCGGCAGGATGACCGGACAGTCGGACAGCCATGGCGCATCATCCTGGAAGGCGGCATAGGCGGCCAGCGGATCGCCGGCCGCGTCCGCAGCGAAATCGGGCCAATTGCCCGGCGACGCGTCGCCCAGCCGTTCCGCGACCAGCGCGCGCAGCGGATTGCGCGACGGATAGAATACCAGCTTCGCCTTGAAACGGTCGCCCGGCGCAAAGGCGCCGGAGCGCCGCCCTGCCGAAGCCGGGAAGAAGTCGAGCAGCACCGCAAATCGCGGCGCCGTGCTTTTCAGGTCGAGCAGCCAGGTCGCGTGGCTGACGAGGCCGTCGCGGCGGGTCTCGATCTTTTCGCCGAGCACTTCCCAATCGCTCTCGACCTGGAGGGCATCCGGATTGGCGAGAATCTGGTCGCGCGTCTCGGATGTCGAGACCAGACGCTTCAGCTCGGCATCGTCGGGCGCGGCGCGCCAGGCCTTGGCGAGCAGCACCAGCTTGCCCAGCTCGCGGATCGCGGCGTCCGGCCGCTCCTCGCTGCGCAGCGCCATCAGCTTCGCGGGCAATTCGTCGATGCGGCCGGCCAGCGCCGTCGCCTTCAGGTCGACAAGCCGTGCCGCGATGCGGCGGCAGCGCTCGCTCGAGGCATCGACGAAGCCGGCCAGGCCGAGCCGAAGCTGGTCGGCGATCCACTGGTCGAGCTCGTCGAGCGCTGCCGAAACTGCACTGCGCGTGTCCTCGGCCCGCTTGCGTTGCGCCGCCTCGCGGCGTTCGGCGGCCCCGGCGTCCTCGACCGGCGCGCTTTCCGCGGGCCGCGACGCCTCGTCGATGCTTTTGCCTTCGGAGTTGGCTGCCGCCGGTGTTGGAGATTGGCCAGGCTTGCGGCGCCGGCCGAGCCAATCATTGACCCAGTCCGGCGTCTGGTCGACGCGCACGAAGCTGTCGGCTGCCGTGGCGCCGATCCAGGCCAGCGCCAATATGTGCTTGCAGGGAAATTTTCGCGACGGACATGTGCATTTGTAGCCGTGATCGGAGGTATCGAACGCGACGCGGTAGGGATTCGAGCCCGAGCCCTGGCATTCGCCCCAGATCAGCGGCAGCTGCTCATGCGCTTCGAGCCGGGGCCAGTTCGACCGCTTGGTCAGCTTGGCGGCAGCGCCAAGCGAGGCCTGATCGGGGGCCAAAGCCTCGATTGTTTTCAAATCCAGCTGCAAGCCGCGCGCCTCTCACCACCCCGAAGCATGATGTCGCGACGATTGATAGCCGTTTGCGGCGCGCTGGTGTAGCTCCAGCCGCGGCAAAATGAAGGCCTTGTCTAACGTTCCGTTATCCTCCTGACAAAGCAGCGTCAGCTGCTTCTTCGGGCCGTCAGGCCGGCACAGCGCTTTCCGCCCCACCGAGATAGAGCCGATGCAGCTCGTCCGGCGATTGCCTGAGCTTCGCGCAGTCGCCGTCATAGACGGCGCGGCCGCGGCGCATGACATAGGCGCGGTTGCCGATCGACAGCGCAAGCGCCGCGAACTGCTCGACCAGCACCACGGCCAGGCCGCCATCGGCGAGCTTGCGCACCGCCGTCATCAACCGCGTGACGATGACCGGGGCGAGACCGGCGGACATCTCGTCGATCAAAAGCACCTTCGGGCGGGTGAGAAGCGCACGCGCAATCACCAGCATCTGCTGCTCGCCGCCGGAAAGCAGGCTCGCCTTCACCGCGCGGCGCTGCACCAGCTCGGGAAACAGCGCATAGGCTTCCGCGATGTCGGCACCGGGATGCAGGCTGACGCGCAAATTCTCTTCGGTCGTGAGCTGGCGGAAGACGGTGCGGCCCTGCTCGACATGGGCAAGGCCCTCGCGCGAGCGGGCGCCAGGACGCGCCTTCTGCAATTCACGGCCATCGATGGCGATGGTGCCGCCGGCAACCGGGATGATGCCCGACAGGCCTTCGAGCAGCGTCGTCTTGCCGGCGCCGTTGGCGCCCAACACGACGCTGATCGCGCCGCTCTCCGCGACGAGATCGACCGCGGTGACGACGGGCAGCTCGGCGCGGTTGATCGACATGTTGGAAACGACGAGCCTGCTCATGCCGCCACGCTCTCTTCCTCGATGCCGAGATAGGCCTTCTTCACCGCGCGCTCGCTGAGCACCTTGGCCGGCGGGCCGGAAGCGATGACCTGGCCGAAGTCGAGCACGGTGACCTCCGAGCAGACCGCCCGTACCAGATCCATATCGTGCTCGACCAGAAGCACCGCCGAGCCGAACAGTTTCGGGATTTCGGCGATCCGCCGTCCAAGCCGCAGCGTCTCCTCATGCGACTGACCGGCAGCCGGCTCGTCGAGCAGCACCACGGCCGGGCGAGCGGCGACGACGCCGGCGACATCGAGCAGCCGCCTGGTGCCGGCATCGACCGAAGCAACCAGCGTGTCGGGATGCGGACAGTCGAGCCAGTCGAGGATCGCCCTGGTCTCGCCCGCCGACAGGCCCCTGGCCGCCAAAGCCAGATAGCCGCCGACAGTCAGCTCCGGCGCGATGCGGTTGGTCTGCCAAGTGCGGCGCACGCCTTCGCGGGCACGCAGATGCGCCGGCACGCCTTCGAGCGGCTTGCCGCCCAGTCGCACGCTGCCCTGATAGGAAGGCAGGAAGCCAGCGACCGCATCGATGAAGGTCGACTTGCCGGCGCCGTTGGGGCCGATCAGCCCGGCCACGGTGCCGGCGGCAACGCTCAGGCTGACATTGTTCAGCGCGACCACGCTGCCATAGCGCACCGTCAAACCCTCTATGGTAAGCGCCGGCCCGGCGACACGCTCGATTGCCGCCGGCAGACCCGCGACAGACGCGGCAGCTGCTTTCGGCGCTCGCGCCGGCAGCAGCTTGCGGAACTGGCGACGGAAGGTCTCGCTCATCGTCTCGCCGGTCGACAGAGCCTGGGTGGCGCCGATGGCGAAGAGCACGTTGCCGATGTCCTGCGGCCAGTCGAGCCGGCGCAGGATTTCCGGGAACATGACGACGAGCAGGCCGCCGATGATCGCGCCCTCGGCGAAATGCGCGCCGGTCATCACCGACACCGCATAGAGCGAGAGCGACTGCATCATGCTGAAATTCTCGGCGACCAGCGTACCGAGATAGCCGGCAAGCAGGCCGCCGGAAATGCCGGCGACAAAGGCGCTCAGCGCGAAGGCCGAGAGCTTGGCGGTGGCGATGCTGACGCCATGCGCGGCGGCGGCACGTTCCGAGTGGCGCACGGCCAGCCAGGACGCGCCGAGCCGCGAGCGGCTGATGAATTCCAGCGCCGCGGCGATCGCCACGTAGAACAGCAGCACGAAGACGAAATAGCCCTCGTCGCTGTCGAACAGTTCCGGCCTCGGCACCTGCAGGAAATCGGTCTGGCCGGGATAGGTCATGGTGGCGAGAATGGTGTCGAAGGCGGTGGCGAAGGAGAGCGTGACGATGGCGAGGTTGATGCCGCGCAGCCTGAGCGCCGGCAGACCGATGGCAACGCCGAACGGCACAGCCGCCAAGCCGCCGACCAGGATCCACGCCGCAAGGCCGCCAGGCGCCTCGGCGAGGTTGAGATAGCCGACGGTCCATGCGCCGACGCCGGCGAAGGACATCTGGCAGAGCGCGATCATGCCGGTGCGGCCGGCGACGAGGCCGAGGCTCTGCAAGGCGACGCCGGTGATCAGCACCGAGGTTGCCAGGAACACCCAATAGGAGGGCAGCAGGCCGGCATAGGCGACGCCGCCGGCGACCAGCGCCAAGACGGTAAGGGTCAACGAGGCTCGAAGACTAGCGCGCTTCATCCCAACGGGCCTCCCGCTGCGACCAGAGGAGAACGGCGAGCACCACCAGGAAGGGAATGGCGCTGCGGTACTGGCTGACAGAGTCGATAGAGCTTGCCAGCCCTTCGACGATGCCGAGCGCGATGCCGCCGGCAAGCGTCCACCAGAAGCTGCGGAAGACGCCGATGAGCGCCGCGGCAAGCGCCGGCACCACGAGCAGGCTGAGCGTCATGAAGTTCGGCGAGCGCTGCGGCGCGATGATCATCAATGCGAAAGTGGTGAAGGCGCCGGTCATGCCCCAGACCAGCAGCGACAGGAGCTGCACGCGCACGCCGAGCAGCTCCGCTGCCATCGGCCGGTCGGCCAGCGCGCGCAGGTTGAGACCAATTTTGGTGCGGTTGAGGAAGAGGTCGGAGAGGATGGTGAACAGCACTGCCAGGCCGATGGTGAGCACCGAGGCGATGGTCACCTCGACGCCGGCGAGACGAAAGGCGGAGCCCGGAAACAGATCCGGCATGTTATGCGGATGCTGGCCGCCGGTGAGACGAAGACCTACGGCGATCAGGCCGACGAGCAGCGCCACCGTCACCGCCGCCTTGGTCGAGGCGCTCGCCTCGCCGAACCACCTGGTCATGATGTAGCCGATGGCGACGCCGGTCAGCGTGCCGGCCGCGATGCCCGCCAGCACCGAGGGCCAGATGGGGAAGCCCGCCTCGAACAGCGCGATCAGCACGAAGGTGCCGGCGGTACCGATCGCGGCTCCAGTGAAGTTCACCACGGCGACGAGCCGGTAGGTGAAGACGGCGCAGACGCCGAGCAGGGCGTAGGTGCCCCCGGCCGTCAGTCCCGCCACGGCGGATGTGAGTAGAGCGTTCATTTTTTCCCAATCCGGAAGCGAGCCGGCATCGGCCCTGATATCTGTCGAGGTCGGCGCCGCCCCTCATTGTCCTGCCGGACATTTCTCCCCGTGAACGGGGAGAAAGGGCTGGTTACAAGGGGCAGCGCCGACGCCCGGGAGGACCTCACTTGGCCTGCGGCAGCACGATCCAGTCCGGCGTCTCGACCTTCCAGGCGCCAGACTCGAGCTTCATCACCTTGGTGGCCTGCATCGGCGAATGCGTCTTGGCCTTGCCGAAGACGTAAGGCGAGCCGGCGAGCGGATTGCTGAGCGGCTGCATGTCGTGCAGCGCCTTCGCGACGCTTTCGCGCGTCACCTCGCCGTCGATCGAGGCGACCACCTTGAGGAACAATTCCGCAGCGAGGTAGCCGCCCTGCGAGAAGGCGGTGAGCGGCCGGTTTGCCTTCTGCATGTCGGCAATCCACTGCGCGTTCGCGGCCGAGTTCTTCTCGGTATAGGGCTCCCATTCGGTGCCGACATAGATCGGCTGCTTGGTGTCGGCCAGCGCCTTGGCGACCTGCTCGGTGTAGCCGGGCGCCAGGAACAGCCAGTTGATGCCGGTGATCTTCTGCGCATCGACAGTCTTGATCAGCTGCACCACCTGCGGCTCGACCTGGTTGGTCAGCACCGCGTCGCAGCCGGCGTCGCGCGCCTTGATGACATAGGGCGTCAGATCGCCCTGGAAGGGCAGCGTCAGGTCGATCAGGTGGATTTTCTGGCCGCTGATCTTCTCCCAGTTCTCGATCGCCTTCTTATATGCCTCCTGGGTACCGCCGATGATGATGAAGAAGGCGCAGAGCTTTTTCGTCTTCAGCTCGTTGGTGGCGTAGTAGGCCATCGCCGTCGACAGCGTGTATGGCCCGACATTGACGGGCGAGACGTTGGGCGAGGAGAAGCAGGCGGCGTCGACGCCGAGACCCTGTACCGAAAGGATCTTCTTGCGGCTGTAGGTGGCGGAGTTGACCGCGCAATCGAGCAGGCTCGCCGAGCCGACCAGCGCCACGGCCTCCTTGTTGTCGATCAGGTCGCGCGCGGCTTGCGCGGCCACCGCCGGATCGGCCTTGTCGTCGGCGATGGTGTAGTCGATCTTGCAGCCATTGATGCCGCCCGCCGCATTGACGGCATCGAAGGCGGCCTGCGTTGCCTTGGGCACTTCGCTGAAATCAGCCGGGCCTGTAACCGTCGACACAGCGCCGACCTTGATGGCGCCGTCCTTGCAGGTCGGGCCGGCGGCGGACGCCGTGCCGGCTACGGCGGCAAGCCCGATGGAGGCCAATGCCGCCGCGAGCAGTCTCGATTTCCAATGCATGTTCACTCTCCCATTTTTGTCATGCGTTGTTTGGTTTCAGGCGGCGGCGAGCGTCGGCGGCGCGATGCTCGCGGCGTCGATCGCCGCGAACTTCACCAGCGTGCGCGCGATGGTCTCGCGCTCGATGTCGCGGACGATGAACACCAGGCGGGTGCGGCGGTCCGCTGACGGCCAGCGATCGAGCCGCGCCGGCGGATGAAAGACATGCTGGACGCCGTGCAGCACCAGCGGCCGCTCCGGCTCGTCCGTGACATGCACGAGGCCCTTGAAACGCAGCAGGTCCTCGCCCTTCAGCGCAGCGACATAGTCGAGCCAGCGGGCGAAGGCGCGCCACTCGACCGGCTTGTCGATGATGAAGCTGAATGATTGGATGCCGTGATGGGTGTCGTGATGATGAACGTGACCATGATGACAATCCGGTCCGCAGTCATGGTCGTGATGCGCGGCGGCTTCCAGCCGCATGGCGATGTGGTTCACATCCGCCGCAGCATCGGCGGACAGACTCGCCAGCAGATCGAGTTCGACTTCGCCGTTTCGAGCAATGGTTTGCTCGACGGCTGGCGCTAGATGCTCCAGTCGGTGCCCGAGATCGCGGAGCACTTCATCAGAGGCGAGATCGGTCTTGGTGATCAGCAGTCGGTCGGCGACCGCCACCTGCTTCGCCGCTTCGGAATGGCGGTCAAGCGTCGCCGCGCCATTCACCGCATCGACGGTGGTGACGACGCTTCCGATGCGAAAGCGAGTCATGAGCTCGGTTTCGGCCATCAGCGTATGCAGGATCGGCGCCGGGTCGGCGAGCCCGGTCGTTTCGATGATCACCTGCGAGAGCGGCGGCGTTTCGCCGACACTGCTCCTACGGGAGAGTTCCTTCAGCGTGGTGATGAGATCGCCGCGCACCGTGCAGCAGACGCAGCCATTGTCGAGCAGCGTGAACTGCTCTTCGCTGGCCTCGATCAGCAGATGGTCGAGCCCGACGGCGCCGAACTCGTTGACGATGACGGCGGCACCTGCCAGCGACGGCTGGCGCAGCAGGCGGTTGAGCACCGTCGTCTTGCCACTGCCCAGGAAGCCGGTGAGGACCGTCACCGGGATCCTGGCGCCGCTCGCGGGATCAGGCGCGCTCATAGACCACCCTCCCCTCGAAATACGTCGTCAGCACTTTCGTGTCGGCGAGGTCTTCGGCCGGCGTCTCCAGCACGTTGCGGTCGAGCACGATGGGGTCGGCGGATTTGCCGACCTCGATCGAGCCGACGGTGTCGGCAAGGCCGATGGCGCGGGCGGAGTTGATGGTGAAGATCTCGAGCGCCGTGGCGACATCGATCGCCTGCTCCGGCCAGAGTGCGGCGCCGGGGAACTCGCCGCTCGGGTTGCGTCGCGTCACCAGGCCTTCGATGCCGTCCCACGGATCGGGGTTCGGCATCACCGGCCAGTCGGAACCGCCGGCCAGCAGCGCGCCGGCGGCGAGCAGGTCCCTGTTCGGCCAAAAGCGCAGCGCGCGCGCCTCGCCCATGGTCTGCTTGTGGCCTTCGAGGAAGCTCGTTGGATACCACAGGAAGGGCGAGAGATCGGCGACGACGCCGAGCTCGGCGAAACGGGCGATGTCGTCCGGCGCGATGTAGCTCGCATGCGCGATGTGGTGCATTGCCTTCGTCGGGCCGTTGAAGGAGCGCACGACGTCGATCGCATCCAGCGCCTGGCTGACGGCGGCATCGCCGGCGCAATGGATTTTGACGCCGAGGCCGAGCTTTTCGCATTTGCCGACCCAGCGGATCAGCTCCGGTACGGTGACGATGGTCGAGCCGCGGAAGCAGCAGCCGAGCACCGGATCCTTGGTGTAAGGCTCGTGGAAGGCGGCAGTGCGGGCGCCCGGCACGCCGTCGAGGAAAATCTTGACGAAATCCGGCTTGGCGTGGACGCCGCGATATTGCTCGCGCAGCGCGATCAGCGCGTCGCCGGCGATGCCGAACATGAAGGACGGCTCGACGGCGGGCATCGCAGAGACCGACCAGGCGGTGAGCTCGCCGCGATCGTCTAGGCCTTTCAGGGCCGCCAGGATCGGCTGCATGGCGGCGGCGTCGAGGAATGCGGTGACGCCGTAGGAGTTGAGCGTCGCGATCGAGCGCGCCATCGCGGCGCGGTCCATCTCCTCGGTGTAATGGCCGGCTTGCGCGATGGTGCGCTCGACGATGCCGGCGGCGGATTCGATCATCATGCCGGTCAGCGCGCCGGTCGCCGGATCGCGGCCGATCGAGCCCTTCTCCGGATCGGGCGACGAAGCGGACAGGCCGGCGAGAACGAGCGCTTGCGAGTTGACCCAGCGGTTGTGATAGGTGTCGTCGCGCAGCATCACCGGCCGGCCCTGGCTGACGCGGTCGAGCGCCGCCAGCGCCTCCAGCCGGTTGAGCTTCGGCAAGAGATCGCTGCCCCATTGGCCGCCGATGATCCAGGAACCTTCCGGCGCCTTGCCGGCCGCCTCGCCGACGCGCGCGATCAGCGTCTCGAAGCTCGCGGTCGGCGGGAAGCGCAATTCGAAAAGCTCGGCCTGGCCGCCCATCATCAGATGCGCATGCACGTCGACGATGCCCGGCATCGTCGTCGCGCCCTTGAGGTCGACGACGCGCGTGGCCGCGCCTGTCAGTGCGGCGACATCAGCGCCCTCGCCGACCGCGACGATCCGGCCCCCCTTGACGGCAACGGCCGAAGCCCAGGGCCGCTTGCGGTCGAGCGTGTAGATGCGGCCATTGGTGAGAACCAGGTCGGCACTTCTGTCGGGCATTCTTATCTCCTCCTCTCCCGTACGTCGGCGCCTCCACGCCGGCCGGACAGGCCAATTTCAGGTCACGTCACACCGCCCTGTTCTGTGTCGGCGCGCGGCCGCCGCCATCCGCCACCAGCACCGCGCCGGTGACGAAGGACGCTTCGTCCGACGCAAGGAACAGGCAGCAGGAGGCGATCTCTTCAGGCTCGGCGACGCGCCGCAGCGCGATGCGGTTGGTAAGTGCCGCGAACTCGTCCTCCGGCGTCGAGCCATTGGCGCTTGCGGCGACCTTCATCTCGTAGACGCTCATCGGCGTACGCACCCAGCCGGGCGCCACCGCGTTGGCGCGGATGCCGTCCGGGCCATGCGCGAAGGCGAGCGAGCGCGTGTAGGAGACGAGCGCCGCCTTGCTCGCCGAATAGGCGGCGTTCTGGCCGCTGGCGTTGAAGGCGCCGACCGAGGCGATGTTGACGATCGCGCCGCCGCGTTCCTTGAGCAGCGGCAGCGCCGCGCGGCACACCATCATCGAGCCGGTGACGTTGACGGCAAAGCTCTTCGCCCAGGTTTCGTCGCTCAGCGTCTCCGGCTCGTCGAGGATCATGACGCCGGCGGCGTTGACGACGATGTCGAGGCGGCTGCCGCAGGCATCGATGGCGCGGGCGATGTCGCCGGCATTGGTGATGTCGCCACGCACGGCAATGCCGCCGCTTGCCTTGGCGGCTTCCTCCAGCACGGCCTCGCCGTGACCGAAGGCGATGACCTTGGCCCCGTGGCGACCGAACAGTTCAGCCGTGGCGCGGCCCATGCCGGTGGCGGCGCCGGTCACCAGGGCCGTGCGGCCTTCGAGGCGGCGGCTCACGCGAGCCCCCAATGCCGCTCGACGGCGTAGCCGGTCTCGGGCAAGGTCGAGCCGCCGTCGACGACGATGGTCTGGCCTGTGGTGTATCTTGCCTGCTCCGAGGCGAGGTAGAGCATGGCGTAGGCGATGTCGTCGGCCTCGCCGAGGCGGCCCATCGGGATGAACCGCCCGAGTCGGTCCGCCACTTCCGGCTTGCTCATCGTGCCCCTGCCCGGCTTGGCGATGAAGCCCGGCTCGACGCCGTTGACGGTGATGCCGTCGCGGGCGAGCTCGAACGCGGCGCCACGGATGAAGGCGTTGACGCCTGCCTTGGCCGCCGAATAATGCGCGCCGCCGGCCATGGCCACCCGCGCCGATACCGATGAGGTGACAAGGATGCGGCCAAAGCCATTGGCGCGCATCGCCGGAGCCGCCGCCTGCGCCAGCCAGAAGCAGGCTTTCAGATTGACAGCCAGCGCCTCTTCGAGCTTGTCCTCGTCGAGCTCCTCGACCGAGGCCCAGGGGCAGCCGCCGGCATTGTGGACGACAATGTCGAGCCGGCTGGATTTGCGCACGATATCGCCGACGAGTGCGTGCAACGCTGCGCGGTCCAGCCCGGCAAGCGCGACGGCGCGGACGGAGAGGCCGCGCGTGGACAGCTCGGCGGCAAGCGCCTCCGCGATGTCGAGCGAGCGGTTGGCGATAACGACCGAGGCGCCGGCCTCGGCGAAGCGCGTGACGATTGCCGCACCGATGCCGCGCCCGCCACCGGTTACCAGCGCTGTCCTGTCCGTGAGGTCGAACGGGTTCGCCATGGCTCAGACGACGCCCGCGCCGCGGACGAGATCGACGAAACGGCCGAAGACTTCGGTGTGACGGTCGACATCGGCCGGCGACGTCGCCGGGCACATCAGGAACATGGTGTGGAACGGCGTCACCAATATGCCTTCGTTCATGTAGAAGGCGTGCAAAAGCGTCTCGAGATCGCCGCGCCGGCCGGCAATGACGTCGGCGCCGTTGCGGGGCGGATGCGGCATGAACATGATCTCGGCGCGGGCGCCGGTCTGCGTCACATGCCACGGCAAATCATTGGCGCGGATGATGCCCCACGCTGCGTCGGCAAGGCTCGTGGCGTTGGCGATCATCAGGTCGAAATTCGCCGGCGTCAGCACCTCTTCCAGCACCGCGCGCATGGTGGCGACGGTGAGCGCGTTGCCTGCCAGCGTGCCGCCGATGCCGAGATGCGCCGACTGGCGCACGCGCGGATTGACCATCGGCACGATCTTCCAGAGCCGCTCGGCGATCTCTTGGGAGACGCCGAAGATGCCGGCCGGAATGCCGCCGGCGATCGCCTTGCCGGCGACCAGAATGTCCGGCTCCAGACCATGCAGCGCGGTGTAGCCGCCAGGGCCGCTGGAGATGGTGTGCGTTTCGTCGATGATCAGCACCGTGCCGGTGCGGCGGGTGATCTCGCGCAGTGCGGTGTGGAAACCCTCGGCGACCGGGATCATGCCGAAATTGGTCATCAGCGGCTCGGTCAAAACGCAGGCGACGTCGCCATGCGACAGCGCTTCCTCGAGCGCCGCGACATCGTTGAACTCGACGACCCGGGAGACCGCGGAATGATCGACGCCGTTCGGGTGGATCATGTTGCGCAGGCCGACGCGCCCGTCGCGGATCTCGACATGCGCCTCCTCGACGCCGCCGTGATAGCAGCCGGAAAAGACCAGCACTTTCGGGCGACCGGTGATCATGCGGGCGATGCGGATGGCGCCGCGATTGGCGTCCGTGGCCGAGGTGGTCAGCGTCCAGTAAGGCAGGCCGAAGCGGCGCGCGAGCTCTGCGCCGACCCAGAGGCTGTCCTCGGTGGGCAGCATCATCGTGGTGCCGTTCTGCAACTGGTGGAGCGCCGCGCGCGTCACCGCCTCGGGCGCGTGGCCGCACATGCCGCCGGTGTCGCCCAGCGCGAAGTCGACATAGTCGTGGCCGTCGATGTCGCGGATATGCGCGCCGCGCGCCGAAGCGGCATAGACCGGGAAGCCGCCGGCCCAGCGGCGCATCCAGTGCGACGGTCCGCCATAGAGGAAATGCGTCTTGCCCTCCTCCCAGGCCGCCGCCGAGCGCGGATGCGTGGCGAGGAACCGCGCCTGCTCGCGGTCGAGCAGGCTGTCGATCGTTGCGGGTTGCGAAGCAGTCTTGCTGGCGGCCGTCACGGCGCTGAACTCTCCCTGGCGCGCAAAATTCCGGAGCGCATATCCGTTCCCAATCGGTTCACTATTTGAACCAGTGTTTTGTATGTTATAGACACACTGAAGGCAGGACGGGCGCCTGTCAAGTTAATTCACATGCGAAGTATCTCGGAGAATGGACGATGAGCACGGTGAGCAAGGCGGTGTCGCTGCTGGAGCTGTTCACACTGCATGAGCCTGAGATCGGGCTCTCCGATCTCGCCCGCCGCGCCGGGCTCGACAAGGCGACCGCCAGGCGCCTGTTGATGGCGCTTGCCGGTCACCGGCTGATCGAGCAGGAACCGAAGAGCCGCCGCTACCGGCTGGGCGCCGGTCTGTCGCGGCTCGCCCGTATCCGCGACGCGCATTTCCCCTTCGTGCGCCTCGCAGCACCTGTCATCCGCGAGTTGTCGCTCGAAACCGGCGAGACGGTGCATCTATCGGAATTCAGCGCCGGCGCGCTGCTGACGCTCCATGTCGAGCTGTCGGCCAAGGCCAACCGCGTCAATGTCGATGTCGGCCAGGTGCTGCCGCTGCATGGCACCGCCTCGGGGATCGCCTTCCTCGCCGCCTCGCGCCTGGAGGTGGTCAGCGCCTATCTCGAAAAGCCCCTGCAAGCCTTCACCGCGCATACAATGACTGGACCGGAGACTCTGGCCAAAGCCATCGCGTTTGCGGCAGCAAGCGGCTATTCGCGCAGTTCGCAGGGCTATGAGGAAGGCGTGCACAGCATCGGCGCCGCGATCCTTGGCGCCGACGGCCAGCCGGTCGGCACGCTGTCGGTCGCCTCGCCCGTCTCGCGCATCGACGATGCGATCGCGGCCAGCCAGGGCGAAGCGGCCGTCAGAGCGGCAAGGATGATCTCCGCGCGACTGACCGGCGAGGGGTGAGGCGCCCCAAGCGCCGGAAGCCGCCGGCCCCTGCCTTTCGTCATTTTTAACCTACCGGTCCAGTTTGTGAACATCGTTCATTTTTCTCTTGAACGCCGTTCACGATGTGCTATGGTGCGCTTGTGAACAACGTTCAAGAGAATGTATCCGGTCTGAAACAAGCCTGCGCCGACGCAGCCTAAGCCTGAAACGAAAGGACCATATCGATGCTGACCGACAGCCATGCCCGCAAATATTCGAGCGCCTGCAAGCCCTGGAGACCGATCGCGGACGACAGATGCGGGGCGCCGAGGGCAAGAAACAAATGGATTGGAATAAATCGCAGTAACGAAGTTTAACCGCTTCCCGATAAACAAGGCTCAAACCGCGCAAGTGCACGCTCAGTCCGCTCGGATTGCCAGGCGGCCTTGCCCAATGGAAATTGCCATGAACACCCATCTGATGATGTCGCGGCGCTTCGCGCCTCTCTTCTGGACGCAATTCCTCTCGGCCTTCAACGACAACTTCCTGAAGAACACGCTGGTGTTCCTCATTCTCTTCACGCTGGCGAAGGACCAGGCCGCTTCGCTGGTGACGCTGGCCGGCGCCATTTTCATGGCCCCCTTCCTGCTGCTTTCGGCGCTGGGCGGCGAGATCGCCGACCGCTTCGACAAGGCGCTGATCGCACGCCGGCTGAAATTCACCGAGATCGCCGCGGCCGCCGTCTCGGTCGCCGGCATCGCGCTGTCGTCGATCCCGGTGCTGATGACGGCGCTCTTGATGTTCGGCATCATCTCGGCGCTGTTCGGGCCGATCAAATACGGCATCCTGCCGGATCACCTGGAGCGCAAGGAACTGCCCAAGGCCAATGCCTGGATCGAGTCGGCGACCTTCGCCGCGATCCTGGGCGGCACCATCGCCGGCGGCGTCGTCTCCGCCGACGGCATCGGCGTCACGGTGTTCGGGCCGATCATGATGGCTTTGGCCGTCGCCTGCTGGCTTGCCAGCCGCTACATCCCTTCCACCGGCTCGGCCGCCCCCAACCTCGTCATCGACAAGAACATCTTCCGTTCGACGTGGCGGCAGGTCGCCGACTTGCGAACCGACACGCGCATCTGGCGCGCCGGCCTGATGACCTCGTGGTTCTGGCTGGTCGGCGCCATCGTGCTGTCGATCCTGCCGACGATGATCAAGGATTCGCTCGGCGGCAACGAGATCGCGGTCACCGCCTATCTCGCCGTGTTCGCCGTCTCCATCGCCATCGGCTCGGCCATCGCCGCCTGGATGTCGCAGGGCCGTATGGTGCTGCTGCCGGCGCCCGTCGGCACGGCGCTGCTCGCGCTGTTCGGCCTGCATCTGGCCTGGACCATCTGGAGCATGCAGCCTTCGCCCAAGACCGAGACGCTTGCCGCTTTCTTCGCCGGCCCGAACACCATCCGTGTCGCCATCGACCTCGCCGGCATGGCGATTGCCGCCGCCTTCCTGGTGGTGCCGACCTTCGCCGCCGTGCAGGCCTGGTCGCCGGAGGCGCGCCGCGCCCGTGTCGTCGCCGCGGTCAGCATCGTCAATGCCGGCTTCATGACGGTTGGCAGCATCCTCGTCGCGGCCATCCAGGCCGCGGGCGTCTCGATCGCGGGCATCCTGTTCGGCCTCGTCGTGGCCAACGCCATCGCGGCCTGGCTGATGCTGAAATTCCTGCCGACCAATCCGTTCCGCGACTTCGTCTCGATCCTGTTCCGCGCCTTCCTGCGGCTGGAGGTCGAGGGGCTGGACAACCTCAAGGCGGCCGGCAAGGCGCCGATCCTGGCGCTCAACCATGTCAGCTTCCTCGACGGCCCGCTGGCGCTGACGCTGACCGACGAGGAGCCGGTCTTCGCCATCGACTACACGATCGCGCAGGCATGGTGGATGAAGCCGTTCATGAAGCTCGCCCGCGCGCTGCCGCTCAATCCGGCCAAGCCGATGTCGACCCGCACGCTGATCAAGATCGTGCAGGGCGGCGATCCGCTGGTCATCTTCCCGGAGGGACGCATCACCGTCACCGGCGGCCTGATGAAGGTCTATGACGGCGCCGCCATGGTTGCCGACAAGACCGGCTCGATGGTGGTGCCGGTGCGCATCGACGGGCTGGAGAAGAGCTACTTCTCGCGGCTCTCCTCGCAGCATGTGCGTCGTCGCCTGTTCCCGAAGGTCAAGGTGACCATCCTGGAGCCGGTGAAGCTCGAAGTTCAGCAGGAGCTGAAGGGCCGCCAGCGCCGTGCAGCCGCGGGCTCCGCGCTCTACCAGGTGATGTCGGACCTCGTCTTCCGCACCCAGGACATCGACAAGACGGTGCTGGAGAAGATCATCGAGACGGCGCATGAGCGCGGCATGAAGGAGCTCGCCGTCCAGGATCCGGTCACCGGTTCGCTGAGCTACGGCAAGCTGCTGACGGCCGCCGCGGTGCTCGGCGAGAAGTTCGAGCACCTCTATGCCGGGCAGCAGACGCTGGGCATCATGCTGCCCAACGCCAACGGCGCCTGCGCTGCGCTGCTCGGCGTCATGTCGGCCGGCAAGGTTCCGGCGATGATCAACTTCACCGCCGGCGCCGCCAACATCCTCTCGGCCTGCAAGGCGGCCGAAGTGCGCACCGTGCTCACCTCGCGCGCCTTCGTCGAACAGGCAAAGCTCGGTCCGGTAGTCGAGGAGATCGGCCGTTCGGTCGACATCGTCTGGCTCGACGATTTACGCGCCACCATCGGCCTCAAGGACAAGCTGCTCGGCCTGTTGCGCAAGTCGACGCCGCGGGTGGCGCGCAAGGCGGACGATCCGGCCGCGATCCTGTTCACCTCGGGCTCGGAAGGCACGCCGAAGGGCGTGGTGCTCACCCACCGCAACATCCTGGCCAATGCCGCCCAGGCCGCCTCGCGCATCGACTTCCATTCGGGCGACAAGGTGTTCAACGTGTTGCCGATCTTCCACTCCTTCGGCATGACGGCGGGCACGATGCTGCCGCTGATCTCGGGCGTGCCTGTCTATTTCTACCCCTCGCCGCTGCACTACCGCATCGTGCCGGAACTGATCTACGCCTCGAACGCCACGATCATCTTCGGCACCGACACCTTCCTGTCGGGCTATGCTCGCACGGCGCATCCTTACGACTTCCGTTCGGTGCGTTACTGTTTCGCCGGCGCCGAGCCGGTGAAGGCGGCGACGCGCACGATCTATATGGAGAAGTTCGGCCTGCGCATCCTGGAAGGCTACGGCGTGACCGAAACCGCGCCGGTGATCGCCATCAACACGCCGATGTACAACAAGTCGGGCAGCGTCGGCAAAATCATGCCCGGCATGGAGTACCGGCTGGAGCCGGTGCCAGGCGTCGACGAAGGCGGGCGGCTGTTCGTGCGTGGACCGAACGTCATGGCAGGCTATCTGCGGGCCGAAAATCCCGGCGTGATCGAGCCGCTGGCCGATGGCTGGCATGACACAGGCGATGTCGTCACCGTCGACGATGCCGGCTTCATCTCGATCCGCGGCCGCGCCAAGCGCTTTGCCAAGATCGCCGGCGAGATGGTGTCGCTGGCCGCGGTCGAGGCGCTGGCCGGCGAGCTCTGGAAAGGCTCGCTGTCGGCGGTCGCCACCTTGCCCGATGCGCGTAAGGGCGAGAAGCTGATCCTCATCACCGAAGCGCCGAAAGCCACGCGCGCGGAGTTCCTCGCCTTCGCCAAGGTAAACGGCGCCATGGATCTGATGGTGCCGGCCGAAGTGCGCGTGGTGCCGAAAGTGCCGGTACTCGGTTCCGGCAAGCTCGACTTCGCCGGCGTCACCCGCATGGTGCGCGGCCCCGAAGAGCTGAAGGTCAAGGCCGCCTGACGAGGACAAGCGAACGGGCCGGCGCGAAACGCCAGCCTGTTCATTGCTCATCTCCACCGTTGCGGTGGAGATGATTAGCATGTTAACTTCCTTTTCGGTTGCAGCGGCTCCGCCGTTGCGTCTCAATCCCGCGAAGACGGGAATTCATGAACCGGAGGAGGAAACGATGCACGGCCATCATGTGAGCGTCGCCGACGGCGAAGCCTTCCTGTCAGCCTCGCGGATGCTGTTCGGCCCGATCACCCAGCGTTTCTCGCGCGGCGAGGCGCCGTCGCTGCCGAAACTGGTCTCGGTCAATCTCGGCGCCTGCCGCCTGTCGGAGATCCGGGCCAAGTCGCATCTGGTCCTCAACGACCGCGCCTTCTGGCGCAGCTTCGATCCGGACGCGATCAAGATCCTGATGCAGTTGAAGGGCCGCAGCCGCTTCGAGCAGCGTGAGACGGCGATCGATCTCGGCCCGCGCGCGGCGATCATCTATGATCCGGTGCGCAGCTATTCGCTGCAGAACCTTTCCGATGTCGACCAGCTCATCCTGCAGGTGCCGCGCTCGACCTTCGGCGACGAGACGCTGGCGCGGCTTTCAGCGCCGGTGCCGCTGCCGGGCGAGGACGACAGCCTGACCCATATCGTGTCCGGCCTGATGCAGATGGCGATCGGCGAGGCGCACAAGCTCGACGAAGCCGGCTGCCGCCGCGTTGGCGAAAGCCTGATCCAGCTCGTCAACGGGCTGATCCAGGCCAAGCCGATGGCGCCGGAATTCCGCCGCTCGCCGCTGGAGGCGCTGCGCGAACGCATCGTCGCCTATATCGATGCCAACCTCGCGCGCAGCAGTCTCTCGGCCGAGGACATCGCCCGCCACATGGGCTGCTCGCGCCGCTATTTGCACCGCGCCTTCGAAGGCGAAGGCATGACGCTGGAGCGCTTCGTCTGGGACAGGCGGCTGGAGCGCAGCAAGGAGGAACTGCTCTCGCCGGCACGGGCCTCGGCCTCGATCTCCGAAATCGCCTTTGCCTGCGGCTTCAATTCGAGCGCGCATTTCTCACGGGCGTTCAAGAGCAAGTATGATGTGGCGCCGAGGGAGTTAAGGGAGCGGGTGAGGTTGGTGGTGCATTGAGGGCGAGGTGATGCCCACCGGCAGCAGGCACGCTCCTCCTGCCTGACTCGCGGGGAGCTCACTCACTCGCCCGCAAGCCGCTTGGCAGCAAAGCCCCTACATATTCGCCGCAGTCGGGCGCACGATCACTTCGTTGACATCGACGCCGTCGGGTTGCTCGAGGGCGAAGCGGATCGCGCGGGCTATGGCTACCGGCGACAGCGACTTCTGGCGCCACTCCTTCAGCGCCGACGCCACCTGGGGATCGCTGATGTCGTCGCCCAGTTCGGTCGCGGTCACGCCGGGGGAGATGATCGTGGCGCGGATGTCGTCGTGCTCCTGGCGCAGGCCTTCGGTGATCGCCCACACCGCATATTTGGTGCCACAATAGACCGCCGCGGTTGGGAGCACGAGATGCGCACCGACGGACGCGACGTTGACGATATGCCCGTTCTTCTGCGCCACGAAGCGGGGCAGCACCGAGGCGATCCCGTTCAGGACGCCGAAGATGTTGACGTTTATCATGCGCGCCCACTCATCGCGCTTCAGCGCGGCAAGCGGGGACAGCGGCATGACGCCGGCATTGTTGACCAGCACGTCGATCCGCCCGAATTGCGCATGAGCGGCATCGGCGAAAGCGTCGAAGCTCGCCGCATCCGTCACGTCGAGCTCGCGCCAGGCGACCCCTTCGCCGATTTCCCGCGCCAGCGCCGCCAGGCGCTCGGTGCGGCGGGCGCCGATGAACAGCCTGGCGCCGGCCGCGGCGAGCTCGCGAACCGTCGCTTCGCCGATGCCGCTCGAGGCGCCGGTGATGAGCACAATCTTGTCTTTCAGTCCCGTCATGGTCGTTTCCTTCTTCGTCTGCGGTGACGGGACGCAAGATGGTGGCTCGAAGCCGGATGGCGGTAGCGTGATCGTCCAAAGAGTTTGCACGATCCTCCAAATGAGCCGACCAAGCCTTGCAACATGGCGCGCGATGCAGATTTATGCGGCATGGACAAAATTGCCGACCTGGCTCAGATAATCTCGCGGTTCGCGCCGGTTTCCGGCATGACCGGCACCGCGGTGCCGCGGTTGACGCTCTTTCGTGCCGACCATCCCAGCGCGCCGCTGCCGGCGGTCTATGACGCCTCGCTTTGCATAATCGCCCAAGGGTCGAAACGTGTCTCGCTGGCCGGCCAGAGCGTGGTCTATGACGCTTCGAGCTATCTTCTCGTCTCGGTCGACCTGCATCTGGTCGGCCATGTGCTGGAGGCCAGTCCCGACGCGCCGTATCTTTGCTGCAAGATCGATCTCAATTCCGCGGCCCTTGCCGACCTGCTATTGACGGAAGGTAGCGTTCCTCCCGGCGGTGACCCGCCCGTACTTGCCGTCTATCCGGGCGAGCCTGACCTGATCGATGCCGCCTGCCGGCTTGTCAGGTTGCTCGATCGCCCCGAGAGCATCGGGGCCCTGGCGCCGCTGATCGAGCGCGAGATCCTCTACCGGCTGCTCACCGGGCCGCACGGCGCGACGCTTCGCCAGATGGCGTCCGTGGGCAGTCACCTGAACCAGATCAGCCGCGCCATCGCCACGATCCGCGGCGGCTTCCACACGCAGTTGCGGATCGACGAGATTGCCGCCGCGTCGGGCATGAGCCCATCGTCGCTTCACGCCCACTTCAAGGCGATCACCCGCATGACCCCGCTCGAATACCAAAAGCAATTACGACTGCAGGAAGCGCGAAGGCTGATGCTGGCGGACGGGGCGAGCGCGGGCACGGCCGGCTTCGCGGTCGGCTATGACAGCCCCTCGCAGTTCAGCCGCGAATATCGCCGCCTGTTCGGCGCTCCGCCGCGCCGGGACATTGATCGCCTGCAGGCGATGCCGGGCTCCGCCACGGCCTACTGAGCCTTACGGCCAACGCCGCCCTCAGGCCGACTTCAGCACCGTGAACGGCCGCTTCTGCACCGGCCGCTTGGTCTGGAAACTTGCCGCCGGCAGCGGGCGGCCGACATGGTAGCCTTGCACCTTGTCGATGCCGAATTCGCGCATCAGCGCCATCTGCTCGTCGGTTTCCACGCCCTCGACCAGGATCTTGTGGCCGCGGTTGCGGACCAGCGCGATGATGTCCTGGAGCATCGCCATGCCCTTGGGCGTGCCGCAGTCGTGCAGGAACGAACGATCGATCTTGACCGTGTCGAAATCGATCAGGCGCAACCACGACAGGCCGGCGAAGCCGGTGCCGAAATCGTCGAGCCAGATCCTGATGCCGAGGAGCTTCAGGTCGCTGATACAGCGCAGGATGTCGGAGTCCATCTCCAGCTCGCGCCCCTCGGTGATCTCGAAGGCCAGCCGGCTGCCGGCGACGCCGGTCTCGCCGAGGATGCCGGCGACGGACGTCGCGAAGCCGGGCGTCTTGAGCTGGATCGGCGATACGTTGACGCTGACGAGACGGATATGGTCGTGCGCCAACAGATCGGTGCACACCGTCCTGATTGCCCAGCGCCCGAGCTCGAGGATGGCGCCGGTGCGTTCGGCGACGGGAATGAACAGGCTTGGCGGAACCAGTATGCCGTCGAGCATTTTCAGGCGCATCAGCGCCTCGACGGCGTCGAACCGGCCGGACGCGACATCCTGGATCGGCTGATAGACCAGCGAAACGAGATCCCGTTCGACGGCGATCTTCAGCAGGGCCGCGATGTTCTCGCTCTCATCGCTCGATTGCGGATCGGTCGGATCGAACAATCGCGCGCAATTGCGGCCGCCGGCCTTCGCCAGGTAAAGCGCGCGGTCGGCCTCGTGGATGATCTTCTCCAGCTTGCCGCCGGCTTGCGTCCGGGTGAACGCGGCGCCGACGCTCACCGTCACGATGGAGGTGCCGTCCCGCCGCAGCTCATGCGTCAGCGCCAGGTCCTCCACCGTGCGGCAAATGGCTTGCGCGAGGTCCGAGACCTGATCCTTGTCGTTCATACGCGCCAGCACGATGAATTCCTCGCCGCCATAGCGCCCGATCGAGGCATTGTGTTGCCGGACGAGATCGCTCAGCGCGTTGGCGACATGGATCAGGCAGCGATCGCCTTCCTGATGGCCGTAGCAGTCGTTGAACTTCTTGAAGAAATCGACGTCGATGAGGATCGCCGCGAAACGAACGCCGAGCTTCTGCCAGTCACTCCAGCAGTCCCTGAGTTTCTCGTCGATCGCGCGCCGGTTCTCCAGGCCCGTCAGCGGATCGGTGCGCGACAGCCGCAACAGCGCCTTGCCGCGTTCGGTGGCCTCGTTGTGCTGGATCTTGGCTTCCAGCGCATTGAGGAAGACGTTGTAGCGCTCCTCGTTCAGCTTCCAGTTCACATAAGAGGTGAAGGTAAAGCACGAGACGTAGAACGTGCCGAACACCAGCTTGTATGTGAACGAGGCGGGTACAAAATAATTCACCACGTACAATATGCACAGGATTATGGTCGACGTGATGATCGACGTTTTGAAACTGAACGTGAAGAAGAGGTTGGCACTCATCATGAAGATCGTGCCGAACACCATATAATAGGCGACTGCTTCCCGTTCCGCGCCCAAGGATGTCGGCCACAGCCAGCCGATATAGCCAAAGATGATGGCGGCGGCGCAGGTCATATCCAGCCATTGCGTGGCAACGCCGCGGCGAAGCTGCCCCTCAAGCGTCAGCAGCGCCGTGAGGCCGACGGCAAAGCGCGCCGTGATCGTGTAGAGCGCCACATCCGGTATCAGCAGCAGATCCGTCGCCGAGAACAGCACATAGATGGCAACGGCCATCCAAAGACCGGGCCTGGCTTCCTTGCGGCGCTTGGCCTGCGATTCCTCACGGTAAAGGACGCGCAGTTCGTTCGGCCCCGGGCCGGGGCGCGGCTCGTAGGGCTCGACATGCGCCATATCGGCCAATCTCGATGCGACGCGTTCGTTGGCAATGAAACCCTGTTCAAGGGGTTTTTGCGCTTCGAACTCTTTTCTCGCTTCTGCCCCCACGCGGGCCCGCTCCTAGGGAAACAACGATTTGCCGAGCAATAAAATGCCACGGCGGGAGACAAGTTTGCGTTAACTCGAACCCGGATTCCGACCCGCAAAATATCCAATGAAGCGAGATGGTTAGCGGGAAATTAATCATATTGGCAAAATGCTACCGATCACCGTTGGCAAATCCGACATTCTACGCAATAAATTAATGGACTGTTAACCACGGAGTATCCGGTGCAGACCGTTTTTGATGGCAAGAGCCTGATTACTGCCAAGACGATTGCCGCCGGCCTGCATCGAGGAAAACCCGAGCACCATGGCGAAGCGTTCGAAACCGCTCGCGCGGAGCTGGCGCTGATCCTGTTGACGACACAGCAGCAGATCGAGCAGCAGAAGAACCCTGCCGAGATTGTCCGCCGGCTGCTGTCAGTGCTCAATGCGTTGCGCTCCAGGGTCCATCCAGACGTCTGGCAGGCCCTGATACCGGTGGCGCAGAACCACGCGATCCTGCAATATTTCCTCCAGGACCCGCTCACGCACTGGTCCTTCACCAAGCCCAGGGGCTATTCCGGCGACGCGCAGCTGCTCGACTACATCTACTGCGACCCGCACGTGGCCGACGACGTGGCAAACGCCTCGGAGATCGGCAAAGCGCTCTACAGCCATACGCAAAATGTACCGTCCTGCGTCGCGGCGCGGGAACGGCGCGACCTGTTGACCCGCTATGTCGACGAGACCGCGGCAATGAACGGACCGGACGCCGAGGTGCTGGCGATCGCGGCCGGCCATTTGCGCGAGGCCAATCGTTCGACCGCGCTCGCCGAGCGCAGGCTCAAGCGCTGGGTTGCGCTCGACCAGGATCCGCAGAGCGTCGGGCTGATCGCGCGCGACTTCCAGGGCACCGCGATCGAGGCCGTCGATGGTTCGGTGCGGACGGTGCTGACCAGGAGCCACAAGCTCGGCAAGTTCGATCTGATCTATGCCTCGGGCCTTTACGACTACCTCCAGCACAACGTCGCCGTGAAGCTCACCAAGACCTGCCTGCAGATGCTGAAGCCGAACGGCAGGTTCCTGTTTGCGAACTATGCCGACGGCACGCCCGATGCCGGTTACCGCGAAACCTTCATGGACTGGGTGCTGCTGCTGCGCTCGGAGGCCAACATGTGGAACATCATCAACGCCAGCGTCGACCGCAACACCGTCGACGCGCAGGTGTTTTACGGCGAGAACCGCAACGTGCTCTACGCGGTGATCGAAAAGCGTGGGTAGGCGGCAGCGCCGACATCCGGCGAGCGCCCGGCATGAATTGTCGACTGAATTTGGCCAAAGGTGACTTCATCTGCCGCTTGGCGAATGACCGCCTCGCGCTTCATGTCGTCCCTAGCTATGCTCGATGCCTAAAGCGGACATCGTCGGCGACTTGGAGCAGTTCAGCGTTTCATAAAATCGCTGAACTCATCTAACTGTTTGATTTTACGCAATTCCGGACGGAAGGCTACGGCGAAGTCGCCGAGCCTGACCGCAGCGCAATTTTCCTGAAATTGCTCAAGGCCGCTGTCCTGACAAAGACGAGCGGCGGGAGGCGATCCTCGCAAGATCGCTCTTGTCTTGTCGCGTGGCTGCTACAACCGAATGGCTAGCTTTGAACGTAAAGCTTTCAAGAGAGCTTCATCGGCTGTCAGAGACGACAATGGCCGACAGCATAGATGGCGAAAAAAGTTCGTCGAAGAGTGATCTCTTTCGCATCGCTGCCGAGATAGTTGGACTCGACTTGCAGCAAGGTGTTAGCTTTTCTAGTAAAAGCCCGGCGACCGACGCTTGTGCTTGGAGGGGAGTGCCTCGTCACCGATGAGCCGCATCTTTGTCAGCCATATCAACCAGGACGAAGTGTCCGATCGATTTCTGGGAGACCTCTGCAGTTCGCTGCGGGCGCGCCACATGGAGGTGCTGATCGATATTGAACGGTTGAAGCCCGGTTCGCTCTGGCGCAAAGAGATCTATACTTGGCTCAGCATCTGCCATGCCGCGGTGGTGCTCATCTCGCCGAAGGCCCTCAGCGACGACAGCATCTGGGTGCCGCGCGAGACGTCATTGCTCATGTGGCGGCGTGCGCTCGACCCGAAACTCACGATTATCCCGGTGCTGTGCCCGGGCGTCACGCTGGAAGCCGTCGAAGCGAGCAATCGCTTCCGCGACCTTCAGATCCGTGAAATGCAGGTCGTCAATCTGGACGCCGTGAAGAATCCCGTCGAGGCCATTCTTGGCAGTCTCGACGGGATCGGCACGAGGGGCGCGACGCCGTTCGACGAGCTGGTCGACGTCATCGTGCCGCTTTTGCGCGGTCTCGAGCCCGAGCATATCGAGCAGGCCGCGCAACTGGCCAAAAACGAGCCAACTGGAATTGGCTCGATCGCCGATCCGCGCCGCAACCTGGCGTTCCGAATGCTCTCATCGGACCTGGAAGACCTGCGGCCGATGCTTGACCATCTCTTCGCCCGATCGCAGGCGTCGGCGCGCGCGGATCTCGGGGACGTGTTGTCGATTGTCGGCGCGAACTGGGTCGACCTGGAGGCGGCGCAGTGGATCGCCAAGGAGAGTGCCGAGCGAATGGCGGGAAGGCCGGCACGCGCGATCGCGCTCAATGCCTCGTCGCTGTTCGCGGCAGAAATGTATCTCCAGCGAGCGAGCTATCGCCCGCCGGCGGCGCGATGGCCGTTCATCGCCGTGACCGGCGTGTCGGGAAACGAAACGTCCGTTGAAGTGCTCGACGAGATCGACCATGCGCTGGCCGCGCAAATGCCGTTGGCGCCTGACCCATTTCAGCCGGACATGTCGGCCCGCCGCAAGAGGCAGCTTCAGCACATGCAGAAAACGGGTATCCGGCTTTTCTTCGTCATGCGCCTCCCCCCTAGCGCGACCCAGCTCATTCCGATGCTGCAGGACCGCTACAGGGAGGCGAATTTCTTCTTCCTCACGGGAGAGAACGAACCGGACATGGATCTCTATCCGGCCGACAAGCTGCGGCTGCTCAGTCCGCCACTTGCAGCGGACGTGGAAGACAACGCGCTCGCCACTTTCGATACCTACAGATCCGCCTATCAGATACCGGCACGGTGACAGGCATGAGCCCGACCTACAAAAAGATTTTCGATCCCGCCTCCCAGCCGCTCGCGCGGATGCACGTCGGCGAAGGCGTCGGCGACAGGTCCGACCCGAGCAGCTATGTGTTCTCCGACAAGATCGTCCTGGCAATCAATGTCGCTCTCGCGGCGGGCAGACCGCTTCTGGTCCGTGGTCCCAGCGGCACGGGCAAATCCTCGCTGGCGCGCAGCGTCGCGCGCCACCTTGGATGGTCCTATTTCGAGATGGTGGTGACGTCGCGGACCGAAGCGCGCGACTTCCTCTGGCGAACGGATCATCTGAAACGCCTGCGCGACGCGCAGGTCGGCGATCCGGTTCAGGACCATGCGGCCTACACCACGCCCGGTGCGCTGTTCTGGGGTTTCGACCCGAAGATGGCGATCAATCTGCTGAAAAGAACGGGGCGCGCCGGCATGACTCCGACAGGTTATCTCGCCAACGCGACAGGCGCGGTGGTGCTGATCGACGAGAACGACAAGGCGGAGCCCGATGTCCCCAACAGCCTGCTGGAGCCGTTCGGTACGCTCTCCTTCGATCTCGAGGATCTGGGCCAACGCGTCAGCGCGCGCAACGCCCCGTTCGTCATGGTCACGACCAACGAGGAACGCGACCTGCCCCAGGCCTTCCTGCGCCGCTGCGTGGAACTGGAGATCGACCCGCCGGGCGTCGACCAGCTGGTCGTGATAGCCCAGTCGCATTTTCCGGAAAGCGACCACGATTTTCTCAAGGCAATCGCCCAAAGCATGGTCTCGCAGTCGAAAGACGGCAACGGGTTCGTCAGTACGGCGGAGTATCTGGACACGATCCGCGCATGCGTAAGGCTTGGGGTCAATCCTTCCGACGAAACCTTCCGGGCCGTTTCAGAGGCGACGGGACGCAAGCGCGGGCGCATGAGCGCCGACACCAGATAACAACATGCCCACGCAAGCGCGCGACGACACAGCGGAGATATCTCCAGGCCTGCAGCCCGGGCCAGCGGTCAGTTCGTTCGCCGATGTGCTTGCGGTCGTCCAGCGCCTGCAGCCCTCCTCCCCCCTCATGCTCGATGCGATCTTGCGCTGCCTGGGCTATGTCGATCGCGATCTGGAGACAGCTGCGACGGCATCTCGCAGTGCGCGGTCGTCAGTGAGCGGGTCGTCAGCCACAATGGCCGCGGGTCAAGCGACACCGTTGCGGCGGCGGGAACATGACCAGACCTCCCAATCCGCCTCCCGCAAGCCGGTCCCGTCTTTGTTCGCGATGGAGGGAGGCAGTTCGGAGCCGCCCCAATGGCTCTACGAGACGGTCGCCTTCCACGCACCTGAGATTTTCCGCCCGGCCTATCGACAGAAGATCGAGCCTCTCCTCGATCCGCGACGCTCGCGGGCGATCCTCCAGATGATATCGTCACGGCGGATGCGGGTAGGCCCGCTCGATATCCGCGACATCACACGGCACGCGGCTCAGCAGAAGCCGCTTGCCAGACTGCCGAGACTGCCGGCCGAGACGCTGCGAAGCGGCGTTCAGCTGCTTATCGATATCGGCCCCTCGATGGAGCCGTTTTCGCAGGACACCAATGCCCTTGTCATCGACGTCATGTCGATCGTCGGAGCCGGCGCGGAGATACGCTACTTTCGCGCCTGTCCTCTGCGCGGGGTGTTGGATGCGGAGACCGGCCTGACCGTCCGCTACGATCCGCCTCCGCAAGGCCGGCCTGTACTTGTGGCGACAGATCTCGGCATCGGCGGCGCCTTGGGCGGACTTCCGCGATCGCGTCCGGCCGAATGGCGCATGTTCGGCGATACGCTGAGGCGCCGCGGTTCGGCCGTGACCGTGCTCGTTCCCTATCCGCAACGGCGGTTGCCGACGTGGTCGCCGGCCACTTTGCGCGTGCTTGGCTGGGATCGGTCGCTCAGCGTGCGTGCCGTGCGCCATCCCTCACGCGGGCGGTGACGATGAGCCAGGCTGGTACGCTCGCAGTCGACCTTGAGGCTTTCGCCGCTGCGCAGCCGGGCGCCTACCGGCTGGCTGCGCTGTCCTCCCTCGCCTCGCGCGTTGAACCGCAACTGCTTCGCAGCCTGCGCCTGCGGTTGGCGGGCGACGTCGATCCAGGGGCCGAAGCGGATCTGTGGTTTTCCAGCCTCGTCGAGATGCGGGCAGCCACGGGAATCGTCCTGAAGAAGGAAGTTCTACCAAGGCTGCGGCATGCCCTGCAGAACGAATTCCTTCTGCTGGAACGCGCATGGGACGTGACAAGCGAGGCGCATCGGCACGGTTCGCCGGCTTTGCTTGCCGAAGAGGAACTCGCCTATCTTTCGCTGCGCGGCATCGAAGCTCCCGATATCCGCTGGCGCGCCACGGAAATCCTGCGCCGTCTGGTCGCCGGCATCGCCGACGATTCACGCTCCGAAATCGTCAACTGGGCCGCCAGG
The DNA here is from genome assembly GCF_019091085.1 of Mesorhizobium sp. GbtcB19. Classification (GTDB taxonomy): domain Bacteria; phylum Pseudomonadota; class Alphaproteobacteria; order Rhizobiales; family Rhizobiaceae; genus Mesorhizobium. Next base: position 45,261 of record NZ_JAGXJY010000018.1, read on the forward strand.
GCGATGGTGCGGCTGCCGTCGGCGCTGTTCGACATCGAGGAAGCCCGGATGCTGGCGCTCGGAGCAGCCTATCGCGGCGCCCGGCTTCCGGAAGCGATGCAACGCAGCGCGGCCGATGGCTGGGACAATTCGAGCTGGCTGCGACCGTCCGGCCGGGCCGGCATCAAGATCGGCGTCAGGCTGGTCGAGGGCGGCGTCGAATTCGGGCCGCCGGCGATGGCCGAGGCTCATGTCATCGACATCCCCGCCATCAAGGACTGCACCGTCGAGCTTCTCTGGGACGAGGGCGATCACCACTACACGCATAGCTTCGTGCCCGATCCGGCGCGCACGCAGTTTGCCGAAATGAACGCCGACGAATGCGAGATCTCGGTGAGCGGCGGTGAGCGCTACCGGCTGAGCAACGCCCTTCAAAGGGCCAAGCAACTCCTTCGGCCGCCGCGGGTGCAGATCACCTACGAAGTTTTGACCTATAACCAGCCCACGCAGATAGAGCTGCCTTTTGTCACTGGTGTGATTGCGGATCTATCCGGCAATGTCACGCCGAACAGACCGCCACTCGCGGACCGCAAGTTCGTGCCAGTCAACCTCGACAATCTCGACGCGGTCATGGCGCGACTAGCGCCGGCACTGCAGTTTATTATCGCGGATAGTGTCGATGGCAGCGAGGACGGGCGTCTGGCAATTGCTCTGTCATTTTCGCGAATGACCGATTTTGAACCGGGCATGATCGCCCGGAACGTGCCGGCCTTGGCCGAGATCCTGGAATCTCGAAGCAATCTGGCGCTTCTTGCATCTGTCTTGGACGCGAAGCAGCCGCGAATGGGCCTTTTCACATGGGACGAGGCAACGAGGACGGCGATCGCCACGGACGACAGCGCGGCCCTTTCGATAATCGAAGGGTCGAGCAGGGCCCGCGATGATTTCGGCGACGACGCTCCAAAGCTCGTCAGCGCGCTGCGCCTGTTGGTTGCAAGGATGCCGGCTGAAACGACCGGCAACCCCGTCGCATCGATACAGCCGCTCATCGGAGAGCTCGATCGGCAGCTTTCGGTTCTGGTCGACAAGATCCTGAAGGCGCCGGAATTCCAACAGCTCGAACGGGCCTGGCGCGGCCTTGCCTATCTCGTCAACAACACCGAAACGGATGCGTTCACGAAGATCAGGGTTTTCGACGCCACCAAGCGTGAGGTCGCCGAGGATCTGGCCAATCCGGAATGGGACCAGTGCGTCCTGTTCAAGAACATCTACGAGAGCGAATTCGGCCAACTGGGCGGGGAGCCGTTTGGACTGATCGTCGCCGATTTTGCATTCAGTCATAGTTCTGGCGGCGGCATGCCCTCGGACCGGGCTGACAGGGGATGGTCGGACGACGTAGCGATCCTGCGTGCCCTCGGCAGAATCGGAGCTGCTGCGAGTTGTCCGATCCTCGCCGCCGCCGATCCTCGGCTTGGCGGCATGGAGACATGGTCTCAGCTTGCCGACGCACGCGACATCGAAGAACACTTCGACTCTGCGGACCACACGCCATGGAAGGCAATGCGCGACGAGGAGAATTCGCGCTATCTCGGCCTCTGCATGCCGCGTGTTCTTGCGCGCCTTCCTTACGGATCACACAGCGTTCGGGTTGCCGACTTCGATTTCGACGAGACGGTGGACCCATCGGATCCGGAGGGCTTATGCTGGATGAACGCAGCCTACGCGATGGCCGTGAACGTCAACCGCGCCTACAAGAAATTTGGCTGGAGCGTCCAGATCGAAGGGCCGGCATCGGGCGGCGGCGTCATCAACGTGCCCGTCTGGTCTATGGCGCCCGACCGGGGCGCTATCGAACTCAGGTCGTGTACGGAACTGGCGCTAGGTGAAGGGGCCTCGGCCAAGCTTGCCGGCCTGGGCTTGACACCCGTGACCCATAAGAGGGGCCAAGGCGGATATTTCGCGACGGCGCTGTCGCTTTATCGCCCCAAGCTCTACGATCAATCCAAGGCAACCGCGTCGGACAGGCTATCAGCTCGGCTGCGTTATATCTTCGCAGCGAGCCGTTTCGTCCATTATGTGAAATGCATTGCCCGCGACAAAGTCGGTTCGTTCAAGGAGAAAAGTGACGTTGAAATCTGGATGCAGGAATGGCTGAACCGGTATGTCGATGGCGATCCGCAGAATTCCACGCAGGTACAGAAGGCCAGGCGTCCGCTCGCGGGCGCGAAAATCGAGGTTTTCGACGGCGACAGCAACTCCAGCTATCTCGAAGCGCGAATTCATTTGCGTCCGCATTTTCAACTGGAGGGCGCGGATATCGAAGTGTCAGCGGTGACGCGCCTGCCCGGGCTGCCGCCGTCTGGGCCACCGGCGTAGACTCGCGCCTTACGGTATCATCGAAACGCGCGGATAGCGGCTCTCAACTGCATCATGCGCCTATGTCCCGCGCGCTGATCACTTGAAGTCCGGCTCAAACAGTCACGACGATCTTGCCGAACTGCTCGCCCGATTCCAGAAAGCGGTGCGCCTCGACGATCTCCTCGAACGGAAACGTCCTGGCGATGATCGGCTTCAGCGCGCCCGAGGCGAGGCCGTCGAGGATGAAGGCCTTGGCGGCTTCAAGCCGGGCCGGGTCACCGGTGATTTCGTGGACGAGATAGCCGCGCAGCGTCAGCGTCTTGGCCAGCACATCGAACAGCGGGAATGGCGTCGGCTCCGGGCTGAGGCCGCCATATTCGATGAGGACGCCGCCACGCGCCATTGCCGCCGTCAGCGGTGTGAAGATCGGTCCGCCGATGGCGTCGAGGACAACGCGCACGCCCTGCGGCGCGATCGCCTTCAGCCGCGCTTCGAGGTTCTCCTCCTCGGTGGCCACGACATAGGCGGCGCCGGCATCGAGCAGCGCCTTCGTCTTGGCCGATGTCCGGGTGACGGCAATCGGCACGGCGCCAATCCTGTTGGCGATCTGGATGGCGGCGAGCCCGACACTGCTCGACGCGGCGGTGATGACGACCGGCTCGTCGCGACCGAGACCGGCGATGTCGACCAGCGCGCCATAGGCGGTGAGATATTGCATCCACGTCGCGGCGGCGGCTTCGAAGCCAACCGAGGGCGGATGCTTGACGACGAGCTCGGCCGGAAAGGTGACGAGCTCGCCATAGGCCGGCCAGCGCGCCATCAAGCGCGGCGGGATGATGCTGACCGCATCGCCCGGCGCAAAGCCGTCCACGCCGTCGCCGACCGCCTCGACGACGCCGGCCGCTTCGAGGCCGAGGCCCGACGGCAACGACGGCGTCTCGATGTAAGTGCCCTTGCGCATCGAGGCTTCGGCGCGGTTCAGACCCAGCGCCTTGACGCTGATCCGCACCTCGCCGGGACCAGGCGGAAGCACCTCGACATCCTCGACGCGCAGCACGTCCGGACCGCCGTGACTGTGAAAGCGAACAACCTTTGCCATTCATGCAACTCCAAATCCCGTTGATGGAATTGACTATGAAGAGGCATTGGGAAGGGATAAATCGCTCGAATGACAGAACAGTAGAAACTATGGGTTTTGAATATGGATCGCCTCGAAAGCATGGCAGTGTTCGTCAAAGCGGTCGATCTCGGCTCGTTCGCAGCCGCCGCGGCAGCACTCGACCTGTCGGGGCCGATGGTCGGCAAGCATGTCCGCTTCCTCGAGGAGCGGCTGGGCATGCGCCTCCTCAACCGCACCACGCGCCGGCAAAGCCTGACCGATTTCGGGCGCGCCTATTACGAGCGCTGCAGGATCGTGCTGGCCGAAGCGGAAGCAGCCGACGCGCTGGCCGCCGACCAGCTGTCAGAGCCGCGCGGCAGGTTACGCGTGACGATGCCGGCGCATTTCGGCCGCCATTGCGTCACGCCTATCCTGCTCGAGCTGGCGCGACGCCACCCAACGCTGGAGCTGGACCTGTCGCTCAGCGACCGTTTCGCCGATCTCGTCGAGGACGGTTTTGACCTTGCGATCCGCACGGGAACGCTCGACGACAGGGCCGGCATCATCGCGCGCCGCGTCGCACGCCAGCGCATGGTCGTCTGCGCATCACCGTCCTACCTCGACAGGTTCGGCCAGCCGGCCGGCCTGGAAGATATCGCCGGCCACCAGACGATCGTCTATCGCCGGCTCGGCCATGTGCTGCAGCCATGGCTATTCCCGCGCGATGATAGCTCCGTCACCGAAATCGTCCCGACAGGCAGGCTGCGGCTCGACGATCTCGATGCCATCGCCGATGCGGCGAGCGAAGGCATGGGGCTGGCCTGGCTGCCCTACTGGCTGGTGCGCGAGCGTATCGAGGCAGGCCGTCTGGTGCGGGTGCTGGCTGAGCAGCCCGATTATCTCTACGATTGCCACGCGCTCTGGCTGCAGACACCGCATCTGCCGCTGAAAGTACGGCTGGCCGTCGACGCGCTGGCGGCGGGATTGCCGAAGCTGATGAGCTAGTTGCTTCCGCTCAGGCGAGCTTTCGGCGGCGCCCAAACCCCAGCCGCATCATCCCCTTGGGCAGGAACAGCATCGCCAGGATGATCGTCAACCCCGAGATCACCGGGTGGTAGTCCGGCACGACGATGCGGGCGAGATCGAAGACGGCGTACATCACCAACGCGCCGAGGATCGGCCCCAGGATCGTGCCGGTGCCGCCGACCACGGTCATCATCAGCGGCAAGAGCATCCAGTCGAGGTCGAACACCGAGTCCGGCCCGACATGGAAGATGTAGAAGGTGTAGAGGCTGCCGGCGACGCCGGCGATGAAGGCGCTGCCGGCAAACGCCGCGACCTTGACCTTGAGCGTGTCGATGCCGTTGGCGGAAGCCGCCATCTCGTCGTCGCGCACGGCGATCAGCGCCAGGCCGTAGCGCGAGCGCATCAGCGCGCGGATGGCCAAGGCGGTGGCGACCATCAGGCCGAGCCCGACCCAGTAATGCGGCCGCAGCGTGTCGAAGCTGCTTGCCGGCGCGACGATGCCGAAGGCGCCGCCGGTGAAGTCGCCGCCATTGACGAAGAGTACCTTGACGATCTCGCCGAAGCCGAGCGTACCGAGCGCGAAATAATCGCCATGCAGTTTCGACAGCAGCGGCAGGCCGATGAGGACCGCGGCAATCGCCGCGACAATGCCACCGAGCAGCATCGTCACCGGATCGAAATAGTAGATGTTTGGATGGCTGTCATAGAGCGAGCCCCAGAGATAATTGCCGCTCCAAAGAATCGCGGTGGTGTAGGCGCCGAGACCGAAGAAGGCGTGGCTGCCGAGGCTGATCTGACCGCCATAGCCGGCGACCAGGTTCCAGCTCTGCGCCATGATGGCGTAAAGAAAGACGAAGAACAGGAAGGAGAAGTAATAGGCGTCGACGGCGCCGGGCAGGAACGGCAGCAGCGCGAGCGCCGCAACGACGACGATTGCGATCCATTGCAAGGCTCGGCTCATTGCTCTCAAGCCTTCTTGTAGGGCCGGCTGAACAGGCCTTCCGGCTTGAACATCAGCACCAGGAGGAACACGCCGTAGGCGATGGCGTTCGTCCAGCCGCCCGAGATGAAGAACTGGACATAGGCCTCGATCAGGCCGAGCAGGATACCGCCGGCCAAAGCGCCGGTGACGTTGCCGATGCCGCCAAGCGCCAGCGCCACCAGCGCCTTGAGGCTGAAGATGAAGCCGGCGAAGGGGTTGAACGGAAAGGTCGTCGCCACCGCGACACCGGCCGCGCCCGCCAGCGAAATGCCGATGGCAAAGGCAATCGCATTGACGCGGTGCGGGCTGATGCCCATCAAGGTCGCGGCGTCCATGTCTTCCGAGGCGGCGCGCACCGCCTTGCCGACAATCGTCTTGCGCAGGAAGAGCATCACGAGGCCGGTGCCGGCAAGCGCGATCAAAAAACCCATCGAGCGGGTGAAGGAGGTGCGCACGCCGAGCAACTCGATGCCGCTTGCCGTGTAGGACGTCACCACGCCGGCGGTGTTGCCGCCCCAGATCACCGTCATCAGGTTCTGGACCAGGAACATCAGGCCGACGGCGATGAGCAGCGAGACGTTGCGGTCTTCCTCGGCCGCCGCCTTGCGGAACAGGCCCTGATAGATCAGCCAGCCGACGACGAGCCCGACCGGCACGACGATCAACAGCGACAGGAACGGATCGATGCCGAGGCCGTAGAACAGGGCGCGGACGAAGTAGGCGGCCAGGATGATCATAGCGCCCTGGGCCAGGAAGATCAGCCGCATGGTGCCGAAGATCAGACTCAAGCCCACCGCGGCGACGCCATACATGGCGCCACCGAGCGCGCCGTTGAGCGAGAGCTGCAGCAGGATCTCGGGTGGCGGGAGATTGACCATCTTCTACTCCAACACGCCCATATAGGCCTTCTGGATTTCGGGATCGGCGATGAGTTCCGCGCCGGTGCCCTGCATGGCGAGCGAACCCGTCTGCAGCACGAAGGCATAGTCGGCCACTTTAAGCGCCTGATGGATGTTCTGCTCGACGAGCAGGATGGTGACGCCCTGTCCGTGCAAGGTCTGGATGAGCGCAAACATCTGCTGCACGACGAGCGGGCTCAGCCCCAGCGACGGCTCGTCGAGGATGAGCAGCGACGGCTCCGACATGGTGGCCCGCGCGATCGCCAGCATCTGCTGCTCGCCGCCGGAGAGCGAACCGGCCTTCTGGTGCGCACGTTCCTTCAGGCGCGGGAAGAGCGTGTAGGCTTTCTCCAAGAGCTCCTTCGTGCGCGGCCGCGCCTTGGGCTGGAAAGCGCCGAGCTCCAGATTCTCCAGCACCGTCATCTGGCGGAACAGGCCGCGCCCTTCCGGCACATGGGCGATGCCCAGGCGGGCAATCTCCTGCGGCGCTTTGCCGACCAGCGACTGGCCCGACAAGCGGATGTCGCCAGCCTTCGGCTTGAGCAGGCCGGAGACGGTGCGGAGCAGCGTCGTCTTGCCGGCGCCGTTGGCGCCGACCAGCGCGACGATCGTGCCGGGATCGACATGGAGCGACACGCCCCACAGCGCGCCGACATCGCCATAGGCGACTTCGAGATCGCTTATTTCAAGCAGCCGGTTCGCCAAGATAGGCCTCGATGACTTTGCGGTTTTGCGTGACGTCGCGCGGCGTGCCGTCGGCGATCTTCTCGCCATGGTCGAGCACGATCACGCGGCTGCACACTTTCATGATGGCGTCGACCTTGTGCTCGACCCACAGCATCGAGATGCCTTTCTCGCCGCGAACCCGGCGGATGACATCGACCATGCGCTGGATCTCGGTCGGGTTGAGGCCGGCCATCGGCTCGTCGAGCAAGAGCAGCGAAGGGTCGGAGGCGACGGCGCGCGCAATCTCAAGCATGCGGCGGTCCGACAGCGTCATATGCGCGGTGCGCATGTCGCGCCTGGCGCTGAGGCCAACCAGTTCGAGCGCGGCGTTCGCCGCCTCGGTCGCATGCCTGACGCGGCCCCCTGCCCCATAGACGGCGCCGACCATGACATTCTCGAAAGCGGTCATGGTGAGGAAGGTGCGCACCAACTGAAAGGTGCGGGCGATGCCGAGCCTCGCTATCCGATGCGGCGCGATGCCGGTGATGTCCTTGCCGCGAAAGGACACCCTCCCCTCGGTCGGCGCGTAGATGGCGGTGATGACGTTGAAGAGCGTCGACTTGCCGGCGCCGTTCGGCCCGATCAGGCCGATCAGCTCGTTGCCGCCAACCTCGATGTCGATGTTGTTGAGAACGACAAGCCCGCCGAAGCGCTTCTTGACCGCCTCGAGGCGCAGCAAGGTTTCGTCCGCCTGCATCGTGTTTTCGTTTCCTTCCAGCGGAAGCACAGAGGATTAGGCACGCAAACTGTCCTGTTGCCAAGCGATGCAAATGGGCTGGCGGGAAGCGAACGGGCGCCTGGCTTCGCAATCAGGCGCCCGCCGCTTCCGCCGCCTCTGTTCGGTCAGCGCTTGTCCCAGGCCGGGGCCGGCTTGTAGGTCCAGTTGCCGTCCGGGTAGATCAGCTGGTGCTTACCCTGCCACCATTGCGTGGCGACGCTCGGGATCAGCGCGAAGCCGGTCTCATCGAACTTCAGGTCGCCGACCACCGTGTCCTTGAACTCCTGGCCGAAGATGGCGTCATGGATGGCGGATGCATCGGTGCTACCAGCCTTCTCGATCGCCTGCGCCAGCACCTGCGCGTTGGCGTAGAAGGCGCCGACGGTGACGGAGTCCTTCTTGAACTCGGCCTCGTAGCGGTCGCCGAGATCCTTGGCGCCCTTGTAGGGATAGCTCGCCGACCAGAAACCGTCGGTCAGGATGTAGTCGGAGTCAGGCCCGAGCGCCTCATGGAACTCGCCCGTCCAGGTGCCCTTCCAGCCATGCAGGTAGGGAACGGAGAAGCCGAGCTCCTTCATTTGCCGCAGAAGCGTGATTGTGTCGGCCGGCGAGCCGAAGACCAGCATGGCGTCGACATCCGCCGCCTTGAGTTTGGTGATCAGCGCCGAATAGTCGGTGGCGCCGATCGCCCAGGGGTCGTCGACGGCGAAGCTGTAGCCGTATTTCTTGGCCGCCGCCTCGAAGGCGCCGCCAAAGCCCTTGCCGTCGGGCGAGTCTTCCGAGACCAGCGCCGGATGCTTCGGCTTCTCACCGGCCGGTAGCTTGTCCCAGATCTGGAACGGCACTTCCGCGCCGGGCCCCGGATGGAAGAAGAACAGCGCCGAGTATTTCAGCTTCAATGGCTGCCACTCGAAGGGGAAGGCCGTCGTGATCATGTAGAACTTTTTGTATTTCTCCGCGACGATGGCGCCGGCGATGTTCATCGGGCCGGAATGGGTCGACAGCAGCGCGTCGACCTTCTGCACCTTGATCAGGTTTTCGAGCGCAGAAGCGACCTTGCCTTCGGAGCTTTCGTCGTCGGCGACGACCAGCCTGACCGGCAGCTTCTTGCCGGCCGATTTTACCATGATGCCGCCTGATTTGTTGATGTCGGCGACGGCCTGCTCATAGGCCCATTTCTGCTCCTTGCCGTCGCCGGCCAGCGGCCCGGTCAAGGAGATAGGCGCGCCGATGACGATCTCGTCGCCGGCGGCATTGGCGACAAGCGTGCCGCCGAACCCAAGTGCCGAAGACAGCAACAGGCCGGCCAGCATTCCCTTCAGACTGATTTCCATTTCCATCCTCCCAGGTTTTCGTCGGGCCGATCCTCCCAAGGCGAGGCCCGCATTCACTCACGCCGATGCCTTAGCCCATCGCGGCCGCGACCAGCCTGGTGTCGGTGAACTGCTCGAAACTCACGGCCTTGCCGTCGCGCATTTCCCAGACGTGGACGACCCGCGCCGTCATCGGTTTGCCAGTCTTCCTGTAGGTGCCGGAATAGGTGCCGATGCCGATGATGGTGGCGCCGCCGTCGACCAATTTTTCCAGCGCGAAGGTGTAGCCGTCCCAGTCTTCGCCGATGCGCTTGAAGACGCCCGATATGACGGCGTCGGGGCCGACATAAGTGCCGGCATAGGGAAAGCCGGCCATCTCGGTCCAGGCCGTGCTTTCGGTGATCGGCGCCATCATCGCGGGCAGGTCCTTGGCGTCGGAGCCGGCATAGTGGGCCTTGATGGCGTCGTAGTTCCTGTTGCTCATGATGCTGATCCCAACGCTCACACCGGCTCCTGGCCCTGGTCGTAGACGGCCCTGGATTTCTTCTCGATGAAGGCGCCGGCGGGCTTGTTCTCGACCTTGCCCTGGCTGGTGACGCCGAGGAATTTGCCGGTCGAGCGCATGGTGTCCCAGTTGTAGAAGAACAGCGACGCGACCGGGATGATGAACTCGCGGAAACCGAAGACATAAAGGTTCTCGGCGAACTTCCAGGTGGTGGCGAGATCGACGTCGCCATGGCCGCGCTGGACGCCGACGAGGTTCTGCCAGGCATAGCGCTGCGAGCTCAGATAAATGTGCTCGTAAACATGGTTTGGGCTGTAGGTGTAGTGCGCGGTCAGGCCGATCAGGTCGCGCGTCGGCCCCGGCTCGCGGCCGGTCGGCGGCACGGCGGGATCGCCCAGCACGCCGGCGGAATAGACCTGCGCCACGCGCGGCTCGCCGGGCGCTTCACCCGGCTCGCGCACCCGCTCGCGCACCGACAGCACGCGCCGCGTCTTGATATCGATGATGAAGGCTTCGTCCTCCGCCGGCCTGGCGGCGAAAGTCATGTTGATGAAGAAGACTTGCGGCGCGACTTCCAGCGCCTCGTACCAGTCGGCGCCGGCCTCTGCGCCTTCGCTCCAGGCCACTGTGTCGGTGGCGGTAAAGGCGAGATCGATGGTGCGGCCGGTTTTCAGGGTGATCTTGAACGTCTGGCCGCGCAATGCGCCGGTCGTCGGCAGCCGGTTGGTGGCAATGCCGGCGGCGAAGTCGTCAAAATGCTTCCAGTCGGCGGGTCTGTTCTGGTCGTTCATCGCCATCTCCAAATCAATCGACAAAAGCGAGCGTCGGCAGGTCGACCACGGTGGCGCCGCCATCGACGGTCAGGATCGAACCGTTCATCATCGCCGCCTCTTCCGACGCGACGAAGCAGATGACATTGGACACTTCCTCCGGCGTCGCCGGCCGGCCGAGCGGCACGTCCTTGGTGACGAGCCTGTAGGCTTCCTCGATCGAGCCAAGCCCATGCTTGTCGACGACCACCTGCATCTGCTCGTCGGCCATAGCGGTTGCCACCCAGCCTGGGCAGATGATGTTGGTGCGCACACCCTGGCGGCCATAGTCGCGCGCCAGCGATTTGCCGAAGCCGACGCAGGCATGCTTCATAGTGACGTAGCCCGCCGCCGCCGGCCCGGCGAACAGGCCGGCAATCGAGGCCACGACGACGATGTTGCCCCTCCGCGCAATCAGATCGGGCAGGCATTCGCGGGCGCAGACGAAAGCGGTGTCGAGATTCGTGCGCGTCGCCAGCGCCCAGGTCTCGTCGCTCATCGTCACCGTCGGGCCGACGCCGTGACCGCCGGCATTGGCGACAAGGATATCGACCGCGCCGATCTTTTCGTGGACCTCGGCAAGGGCGGCGCGCACCGCCTTGGCATCTGCGGCATCGCCCTGCACGACCAGCCCGCCAATATCCCTGGTCACGGCCTCGAGCGGCTCGCGCCGCCGGCCCATCAGCACCACCTGGGCGCCGTCGGCGGCCATGCGCCGTGCGACCGCGGCACCGATACCGGTGCCGCCACCGGTGATGAAGGCCGTCTTGCCGGAAAATCTCATATTGCGGTCCTCAAGGGCACGAGGCCCAAATGCTGCCGATCGTTGAGTTGGAGTGTGCGACGGGAGCTGCTCGCCGTCTTGTCCGAGCGGGAACTTTGTTTTGACTGAGCGCGCACTGCACAGCTCCTTTGCGATGTGCCGCGCAACCTTTGCCGCGCGGCACGCGAGATCAACTGCGGCGGCCTATTTCTTCACCGCCTCGAGGTCGATGGCGATCTCGACCTCGGGCCCAAGGCCGAACCCGTCGGCGGCCTTGGCCATCGGGAAATCGGCGGTGCTGACCTTGCCGGTGGCGCTGAAAGCCGCCTTGGTCAGCGTCGCGTCCCACGGCGCCTGGGCCTCGTTGAGCAGCTTGACGTCGAGGGTGATCTCCTTGCTGACGCCGCTGATGGTGAGATTGCCGGTGACCTTGCCGGTCTTGTCGTCGACCTTCTCGACCTTGGTGCTCTCGAAGCTGATCGTCGGGAACTCGGCGGCGTTGAAGAAGTCGGGGCCTTTCAGGTCGCTGTCGCGCTGGTCGAAAGCGGTATGGATCGAACCGACATCGAGCTCGGCCTTGACGCTGCTTTTTGTGACATCCGCCTTGTCGATGACGATCGCGCCTTTGACAGCGTCGAACTGGCCATGGGCGATGCCGTAGATACCGTGCTTGATGGTGAAGGTGACCCAGGCGTGTTGGCCGTCGATCTCGTAGTTGTCGGCATGCGCCGCCGCGGCCAGCATGGATGCGCCGGCAAAGCCAAGCGCTGCAATCAGTTTTCTCGTCCTCACATGTTTCTCCCTGTTGTTGGTTGTTGTTGGACCCGGCTCAAAAGCCGAGGGCGGCCCCATGCGGCGCCCAAACGATCGCCGTCACGATGGCCAGAATCGCCGGAGCGGCGATCAGGATGCCGGCGACCAGCGGCCGCATGGGCCGTGTGCCGGGAAGCATGCCTTGCAGGCGGCCGCGCATTGACACGGCAACGATCGGCGGCAGGGATGACAGGATGAGCGCGACGGGATTGGCCTTGGGCGCGAGCAGCGCCACCTGGATCAGCACCGTGGCGGCGGCGAAGAGCAGCAGGAACTCAACGCCTTTGCTCCATGAAGCGGCCGCGCCGCCGCGTAGCATCACAACGTATTGCACGAGGCACCAGCCGCCGATCAACGCGGCGAGCGAGCCGAGCAATTGCCCGGTGACGATCGAGGCGCCGAGCACCGAGACGATGGCGCCGGCAAGCGACAAAGCGAGCACCGCCGCCGGCGCGAGGAACGGCTCTTCCGCCGACGGTGATGCCGAGGCTTGCTGCGCGGTGAGCACTGTGCCACCGATCAGCGTCAGCAGCCCGACGGCAAGTGCCGCGATCATCTGCAGGTCGAGCGAGCCGCCGGCCAGCCGCCGCCAACCGAGCCATAGGAAGGCGGCCGCAAAGGCGACGACGGCAAGAGAACTCGCTCTGCTGCGCAACAGCCGCTCCGGCAGCAGGCCGATGACGATGCCGGCGAAGGCGAGATAGATCAGCTTCTGGCTGGCAGCGACCGGCGGCATGACCGGCGGACCAAGCGTATCCCAGTAGAAGAACAGGAGTAGGGCTGCCCAGAACAGCGTCAACACCGGCGAGGGCGCCGGCAGCGCAAAACGCGCAAGGAGAGCCACCGCGATGCCCAGCAGCAATGGAAGCGCGGCCGTGGTGACCATCGGATTGCCGAGAACCGCGCTCAAATCGCCACCATCCTACAAGACCCAAGAGACGTGCCGGCGTGGCCGATCTCATCCGCGATCTTGATTGGCCAGAGGCGAGCCGTCTTGTCCGAGCGGGAACTTTGTTTTGACTGAAAGCGCACTCGCGGCCGCGCCGGCTTGAAGGGCGTCGGCGCGCTCCATAACCCTGTCGAAAATATTCATCGCGTTTTCGAGGAGGATGGCGTGAACGAGAGAACCGTGCCGCCGATCAGCGCCGCCGCCGCCGCATTCCTGTCGCGCTCGCACCGGCCCTTCATCAACGGTCGCTTTGTCGACGGGCTTGCCGGCGACGGACTTGCGGTCGACGATTCCGCTTCCGGCGAGATCGTCGCCTATGTGCCGGAGAGCGGTCCCGAACTCGTCGACCAGGCGGTGCGCGCGGCACGCGCGGCGCTCGAAGGGCCATGGGCGACGATGCGGCCGGTCGACCGGCAGAACCTGATGCTTAAGCTGGCCGACGCGATCGAGGCCGACGCCGACCTTCTGGCCGAGATCGAAAGCATCGAGAACGGCAAGTCGCTCGGCGTCGCGCGGATGCTGAGCGCCGGCGGCACCGTCGACTGGCTGCGCTACTATGCCGGCTGGGCGACCAAGATCGAAGGCTCGACCTTCCAGGTTTCCATTCCGGTGCCGCCCGGCGCCAGGCACCACGCGATGACGGTGATGGAACCGGTCGGCGTCGTCGGGGCCATCGTGCCGTGGAATTTTCCGCTGCTGATCGGCATGTGGAAGATCGCGCCGGCGCTGGCCTGCGGCTGCACGGTGGTGCTCAAACCGCCGCAGGAAACGCCGCTTGCGCTGCTCAGGCTCGCCGAGTTGATCGAGGCTGTCGGCTTCCCGCCCGGCGTCGTCAACATCGTCACCGGCAGCGGGTCCGTCACCGGCGAGGCGCTGATCCGCCATCCCGGCGTCGACAAGCTGACCTTCACCGGCTCGACCGAAGTGGGGAAACGCGTCGGTCACGCCGCGGTCGATCGGGTGGCGCGCTTCACGCTGGAGCTCGGCTCCAAGTCGCCGATGATCCTGCTCGCCGACATGGAAGACGGCATCGAACCGCTGCTTGCGGGACTCGGCATGTTCTTCAACCAGGGCCAGGTCTGCACTTCGGCGGCGCGGCTTTTGATCGAGAAGTCGATCTACGACCGGACGCTGGCGCGTCTCGCCGAAATCGCCGACGGCATGACCATGGGCGCCGGCCGCGACGCTGAGGCCCAGATCAATCCGCTGGTCTCGGCCAAGCATCGCTTGAGCGTGCAGGGCTTTGTCGATCGCAGCCTGGCTGCCGGCGTCGAACGCGTCAGCGGCGCGCGGCCGGTGCCGACGAGAGGTCACTATGTGGCACCAACGATCCTGCATCATGTGAAACCGGAGATGGAGATCGTGCGCGAGGAGGTGTTCGGCCCGGTGGTGGCGGCGATGCCCGTCGCCGATCTCGACGAGGCGATCCGCATCGCCAACGACACGCGTTACGGCCTTTCGGCCTCGATCTGGACCCGCGACATGGGCAAGGCGATGACGGCGATCCACGGCCTCAAGGCCGGCACGGTGTGGGTCAACTCGCACAACACACTCGACCCGGCAGCACCCTTCGGCGGCTTCAAGCAGTCCGGCATCGGCCGCGAACACGGCCGCGCGGCGATCGAGGGCTACCTCGAAACCAAGACCGCCATCATGCGCTACGCCTGATCCGATGATGGAGGCCTACGATTACATCGTCGCCGGCGCCGGCTCGGCGGGCTGCACGGTGGCTAGCCGGCTGGTCGCGGCCGGCAAACGCGTGCTGGTCGTCGAGGCCGGCCCGGCCGACAACACGCGCTTCATCGACATGCCGGCCACCTTCGCCAAGGTGATCGGCACGGCGCGCAGTTGGATCTACCAGTCGGAGCCGGAGCCGAGCGTCGGCGGCCGCTCGCTGCCGATCCCGCAGGGCCGCACGCTCGGCGGCGGCTCTTCGATCAACGCCATGCTCTATATCCGCGGCCAACCGGAAGACTATGATGGCTGGCGCGATCTCGGCTGTCCCGGCTGGAGCTGGGACGACGTGCTGTCGGTCTACAGGCGGCTGGAGCGCAACGAGCGGCTGGCCGGCGAACGGCACGGCAGCGAGGGTCCGCTGCCGGTCTCCGATCCGCGCTACCGGCATCCGCTGTCGCTCGCCTATGTGCGCGCCGCGCAGCAGGCCGGCTACCGGTTCAATGACGACTTCAACGGCGAGCGGCAGGAGGGCGTCGGCTTCTATCAGACCACGACCGCGAACGGTGAACGGCAGTCAGCCGCGAAAGTTTTTCTGCGGCCGCTCGCCGGCAACGCCAATCTCAAGGTGGTCACCGATGCGCTGGTGACGGCGCTGACGCTGGAGAACGGCGCCGCGACCGGGCTCTCCTATCAGACGCCGGACGGCCAGAACCATACCGCCTCGGCGAAAGCGGAAGTGATCCTCGCCGCCGGCGCGCTTGCGACGCCAAAGCTGATGATGCTGTCCGGCCTCGGGCCGGCCGCGCATCTGGCGGAGATGGGCATTCCCGTCATCCGCGACATGCCGGCGGTCGGCCAGGATCTGCAGGACCATGTCGCGGCCCCGCTCTACGCGCTGACCCGCAAGCCTGTCTCGCTGCTCGGCGAGGATCGCGGCTTCAAGGCGCTGCGGCACGGCATCGAATATCTCATGTTCCGGCGCGGCCTGCTCGCCTCCAACGTGGTCGAGAGCGGCGGCTTCTTCGACACCGATGGCGACGGACGGCCAGATGTGCAGTTCCATGTGCTGCCGGTGATGATCGAAAACGCCGAGCACGGCTCGGTCGAACGCCACGGCATGGAGTTGAACCCGTGCGTGCTGCGGCCGAAATCGCGCGGTTCGGTGCGGCTGCGCTCGCGAAAGCCAAGCGACCCGATCCGCTTCACCACCGGCTTCCTGTCACATGCCGACGACCTGACCCTGCTGCTTGCCGGCATGAAGGTGGCGCGGGCCATCGTGCGCCAGCCGGCGCTGCGCGAGGTCGTGGCTGAGGAGCTTGCGCCCGGCAAGGCGGACGACCTGGGCGACGAGGCGATGACGGACCACATCATCCGCCACGCCAAGACCGTCTATCATCCCTGCGGCACCTGTCGGATGGGAATGGATGAACAGGCGGTGGTCGATCCGCAGCTTCGCGTGCGCGGCGTGCCGCGCCTGCGCATCGCTGACGCCTCGATCATGCCGAGGCTGACCAGCGGCAACACCAACGCGCCTGCGATCATGATCGGCGACCGCTGCGCCGATTTTGTGCTGAAGGATGCGAGGTAAGCTACGAAGCCGGCGCCTCGCTTGTCAGCGGGTGGAGACAAAATGCAGCGGCGGGTGACCTCATCCTGCCGCCGCATCCTTGGAATATGACGCGGGCTAGCGCTGCCCACCCGAGGCGGTGATGCGTTCGCCGGTCAGCCAGGCGGACTGGTCGGAAGCCAGGAACACCGCGACACGCGCGATGTCATCGGGCTGCCCCACCCGACCCATCGGCATCGTCGCACCGATGTTTTTGGCGATTTCGCCGCCGATTCCCGCCACGGCGAGGCCTTCGGTCTCGGTCATGCCGGGGGCGATCGCGTTGACCCTTATCTTGCGCCCGGCAAGCTCATTGCCCAGGGCCCTGGTGATGGTGTCGACCGCGCTCTTGGACGCCGAATACACAACCGAGTTCGACACCGGATTGGCGCTCGATATCGTGCTCAGGTTGATCACGCTGCCGCCGTGACCATCGAATGCCCTGACGGCTTCCTGCGTGGTCAAGAGGATGCTGAGCACATTGATGTCGAACTGGCGATGGAACTCGGCCTCGGTCACTTCCTCCAGCGGTGCAAACCGGAACACACCTGCATTGTTGACGAGGATGCCGGGCGTACCAAACGCAGCCTTCGCCTCTGCGAAGAGCCGCTTCACATCGGCGCTTTTGCTGACGTCGGCCTGGACCGCGACGGCCTTGCCGCCATGGCGCAAGATGTCGCCCACCACCTTGTCGGCATCGTCCTTGCTGGAAGCATAGTTGACCACGACCGCCGCGCCTGCCCTGGCGAACTGCCGCGCGATCGCTGCGCCTATGCCCTTCGAGGCGCCCGTCACGATCGCCACTTTGTCCTTCAACTCGTCCACGCGTCTTTCTCCCTTAGTTGCTCGAACCGCCGACAATCGGCGTGTTGACGGACAGGTAGATTATGCGTTGCGAAGCGAGTAGCGGGGCAAGCGTCATATGATATATACGTCGACCGTATGAATGATCGGCTCCAGCAGCTCGCAATCTTCCTCCGCACTGTCGAGACCGGCAGCTTCTCCAAGGTGGCGCGAGAATTCGGGCTGTCGCAGCCTTCCGTGTCGCGCACGGTCGCGGCTCTGGAGGATCGGCTCGGCGTCAAGCTGCTCGCCAGGACCACGCGCCAGCTCTCGTTGACGGATGCCGGCGAGGCGTTGCTGTCGCGTGCGCGCGACGCGCTTGCCGGAGTCGAGGAGGCTGAGAATGCCGCGCGCGGAGCGGACCGGCTGTCCGGCATGTTGCGCGTAGCCATGCCGCCGACATTCGGTGTCAGGCAGATCGTTCCGCTGTTGCCGGCGTTTCTCGAGATGCATCCGGATATCAGGATCGACCTGATGATGTCCGACCGCTACGAGGACCTGATCGCCGAAGGCGCCGACATGGCACTTCGCCTCGGCAGCCAGCCGGATTCCAGTTTCGTGACGCGCAAGCTCGCCGCGACCCGCCGCCTGTTCGTGGCTTCGCCCGCCTATCTCGCCCGCCGCGGCAGGCCCGAAAACCTTGCAGATCTTGGCCTGCACCACATCGTCGGCGGCCCGGGCGATGAGGGCGAGCAGAACTGGACCGCGCACCGCAATGGCGTTGAGGAGATGCAGCGGGTCGAACCGCGGGTCCGCACCCGCGCGGCCATCGGCGCAGTCACCTGCGCCAGCTTCGGTCTCGGCATCGCCATCGCTTCGACCTGGATGTGCGCCGATGAACTGGCCTCCGGCAGACTGGTGGAGGTGCTTGCCGACTATCGGCTTGAACCGGCAACGGCGTACGCTGTCTTTC
This sequence comes from Mesorhizobium sp. GbtcB19, assembly GCF_019091085.1. Classification (GTDB taxonomy): domain Bacteria; phylum Pseudomonadota; class Alphaproteobacteria; order Rhizobiales; family Rhizobiaceae; genus Mesorhizobium. Next base: position 63,239 of record NZ_JAGXJY010000018.1, read on the forward strand.
CCCACGGACGCCGCCTGCCGCAGAGGGTCCGTGCCTTCAGCGACTATTTGCAGCGGAGCCTGGTGAGCGACGCCTAGAGCGTCTCTCGATGGTCGAGGCTATCCGAGATTGATCCAGGCCGTCTTGAGGTCGGTGTATTTCTCGATGGCGTGGAGCGACTTGTCGCGGCCGAAGCCGGATTGCTTGAAGCCGCCGAGCGGCACCGTGATGTCGGCGCCGCCATAGGTGTTGACGTGGACGACACCGGCATTGATGGCGCGGACCATGCGGTGCGCGGTCGACAGGTTCGACGTCCACACCGCCGAGGCGAGGCCATAGACCGTCGCGTTGGCGAGCCGCACCGCTTCCGCCTCGGTCTCGAAGCGCATGACGCCAAGAACCGGGCCGAACACTTCCTCGCGGGCAAGCTGCATTTTTTCGGTCACGTTGTCGAAGATGGTCGGCGCCATGTAGCTGCCGCCGGTCTCGGTGAGAATGCGCTCGCCGCCGGTGACGAGACGGGCGCCCTCCTCCGAAGCTTTTGCAACGAAGCCGAGATTCTTGGTCAGCTGTTCGGCGCTCGACACCGCGCCGACGTCGGAGCCGAGATCGAGCGGATCGCCGACCTTCAGCTTGGTGGTTGCTTTCAGAAGCTCGTCCATGAAACGGTCGTAGACCGAGGCCTGGACCAGCAGCCGCGAGCCGGCAACGCAGACTTGTCCGGAATTGCGGAAGATGCCGTTGGCCGAGACGACCGCCGCCTGCTTCAAATCCGGCGCATCGGCAAAGACGATGTTGGGCGACTTGCCGCCGAGCTCGAGGAAGACGCGCTTGAGGTTGGAGCGGGCGGAATATTCGAGCAGGCGACGACCGACGGGGCCGGAGCCGGTGAAGGCGACGGCGTCGACATCCATATGCAGGCCGAGCGCCTCGCCGGCGACCGAGCCACGCCCGGTGACGACGTTGAAGACGCCCTCCGGTAGGCCAGCCTCGGCGGCAAGCTCCGCCAGCCGCAGCAATGTCAGCGAGGCGATCTCCGGCGGCTTGACGACGATGGCGTTGCCGGCAGCGAGTGCCGGCGCGATCTTCCAGGCGCCGATCATCAACGGGAAATTCCACGGCACGATGATGCCGACGACGCCGAGCGGTTCCTTGTGGATCAAGGCCAGCACATTGTCGGCGGTCGGCGCGATCTCGCCATAGACCTTGTCGATCGCCTCGGCATAGTAGCGGATGGTGCCGGCGGCCGACAGCGGCTCCGCCTTGTAGGCCATGCCGATTTCGGTGCCGTTGTCGCGCACCCCAAGCACGGCCAGCTCCAGCGCGTGCTTTTCGACCAGTTCGGCGAATTTCGCCAGCACCTTCTTGCGGAAGGCGGGTGCGGCGCGCGACCAGGAGCCCTTGGCGAATGCCTTGCGCGCCGAAGCGACGGCGCGGTCGACATCCGCGGCACCGCCGTCGGCGATGCTGGCAAAGGGACGGCCGTCGATCGGCGAGATCACCTGCAGGCGGGCGCCGCTCTCGGCGTCGGCATGGGCGCCATCGATGAACAGGTGCCGCGCGCCGACCTCCGTCTTGCGCAGCGTGTCGATGGTGTGCTGGTCGATCATTATCAGTTTGCTCCAAATTCTACATGAAGTGTCGCCGGCGCGCGGAATTCCCAGCCGCGGAACACCGGCTCCTTGCCCAGCATCAGCCTCAGATCCGGAAAACGCTCCAGCAGCAATCTTAGCGCAAGGCACATCTGCTCGCGCGCGAAGAAGCGGCCCGAGCAGAAATGGTGGCCGAAGCCGAAGGCGGCGTGGTTGCCCTCGTCGCGGTGGATGTCGAAGCGGTCCGGATCGGTGAAGCGGCTCTCGTCGCGGCTGGCCGAGGAGACGAGCGCGGCAACGGGAGCTCCGGCGGGAATCGTCGCCCCGCCGATCTCCACGGCGCGGGTCGTTTCGCGCGTTTGCGTGCCGATCGGCGCGACCCAGCGCAGGCCCTCATCGACCGCCTTGGGCACGAAGGTTTCCGGATCGTCGAGCACCTGTCGCAACTGTTCAGGGTTCGTCAGCAGGCCGACGAGGATGGAGCCGGCGCCGTGTCCAGGTTCCTGCATCCCGCCGAGCAGGATGACCTTGATCGTCGGCATCAGCAAGTCGATGGAGCGGGTTTTGCCGACCGGCATGCCGTCATGCAGCATGTGCGACAGCGCCGAGCCGTCGGGCTCGCGAGCGAGCTTCCGCAAGGTCGGCATCACGGCATCGCTGACCTCGGCGCCGATCGCGTCCGCGATCTCCTGCCGCTTCGGGTCCTTTTCAAAATTGATGGCGCCCTGGGCGAGCCCATAGAACCAGCGGCGCAAGGTCGGCATATCGATGTCCATCAGGCCAAGCGAGCGCGCCAGGCTCAGCGTCGACACCGGCTCGAAATAATCGGCCATCAGTTCGGCGGAACCGCGTTTGGCGATCTCGTCGAGATAGGGTTCGGCGAGCGAGCGCACGAGATCGCCGGCATAGGCGGCGACGGTGCGCGGCCGGTATTTCGGGTCGACGCCCTGGCGAAGGTCCTTATGGATCTCGCCGTCGGTGGTCAGGATGGTCGGCTTGCCGAATGAGCGCTCGACAGGCGAGGCACCGACCACAGCGGAGAAGATATCGGGCGACTTGGCGACGGCCTCGACATCCTTCCAGCGGGTGACGAACCAGAGGTTCACTGAAGGCACAAAGGCGACCGGAGCGCTGCGCCTGAGCTCGGCGTAGATCGGATATGGGTCCGCTTCGAGCGCCTCGACGGTGATGTTCTCGGCAAAACTCATGCCGCCGCTCCGTTGCAATGAAAGGGCGGCGCGCTAGGCGCCGCCCTCTTACTTTCTCAGTCTTTCAGCGGCACGCCGAGATTTTCGAAGGCGACCGGATCCCGGCCCTTCAACGCGCCTGCCAGTAGCAAGCCGACGACGGCCGCGATCAGCACCAGCGCCGGCAGGAACACGCCGAGGAAGCCGCCGGCTCCCGACAGGCTGCCGAAATTGATGACGATCAGGTAGATGATGACGACGAAGGCGATGAAGGTCAGCGCCGGCAGGATCGTGGTCTTCAGCCCGTTCTCCTGGTTGGACGGGTTGGCGCGGAAGTACATCACGACGGCGAGCGAGGCCACCGCCATCATGACGATGACGCCGAGCGTGGCGACGTTGGTGAGCCACGAGAACAGCGCCAGCACCGGGTCGAGGCCAAGCACCGCGAACAGCCCGACGACGACAGCCGCGAGCACGGTCTGGATCACCGAGGCGACATGCGGGCTCTGATGCGCCGAATGTGTCACGCCGATCGACTGCGGCAAGAGCTTCTCGCGGCCGGCGACGTAGATGTAGCGGGCGACCGCGTTGTGGAAGGCCAGCACGCCGGCGAACAGGCTCGATACGAACAGGATGCTCATGGCGTGGGTGAGCAGCGTCCCGGCGTAGCGGTCGGAGAGGCCGAACAGGAAGGTGGTCGGGTCCTGCAAGGCCTGCAGCGACGGCAGGAGCTTGTCGACGCCGGCGCCGACCGCCATCAGCCAGGCGGTGATCATGTAGAACAGGCCGATCAGGATGACGGAGAAATAGGTGGCGCGCGGAATGGTCACCTTCGGGTCACGCGCCTCCTCGGCATAGATCGTGGTCGCCTCGAAGCCGATGAAGGCGGCAAAGCAGAACAGGATGGCGATCGCCGGCGCGCCGCTGGTGATCTGGCTCCAGCTGAAGGGCGCGGCCGACAGGCCGCTGTCGCCGCCGGTCTTGAGGATGGTGAGATCGAGGATCAGCACGACGATGTATTCGGCAAGTACCAGCACCGTCAGGATCTTGGCCGACAGGTCGACCTGGCGATAGCCGAGCACGGCGACGATGGCGATGGCGATGAAGCTCCACACCCACCAGGGCAGGTTGATGCCCCAGCCAGCGAACAGGCCGGAAGTGGCCGCGCCCAGCAGGCCCATGACGCCGATCTGCATGGCGTTGTAAGAGAGGATCGCGATCAGCGCGACGGCGCCGCCGGCAAGGCCGCCGAGACCGCGCGCGGCATAGGCGTAGAAGGCGCCGGCATTGCCGATGTGGCGCGACATGGCGACATAGCCAACCGCGAACAGGAGCAGCAGCAGCGTCACGATCAGATAGGTGCCGGCAAAGCCGGCGCCGTTGCCCATCAGCATGCCGAGCGGCGTGCCGCCGGCAACGGCCGTGAGCGGTGCGGCTGCGGAGATCACCATGAAGGTGATGGCGCCGACGCCAAGGCTGTTCTTCCTTAGCCGGTTCGTTGAGCCGGCTTCAACTGTCGTCATTTTTCCCTCCATTCCGCGCTGCGGAAGCCAAGTGTCCCTGAGATGCCGAAGGCCTTCTGGCGGGCCGATGTGCATTTCATTATTTGTAACGGCATTTCGATATTAGACTTGCAAAGGAATCGACTTGCTGTCAAGTTAATTCGCACGTTAAGTATCTCGCGGAGGATCAGAGACGCGATGAGCACGGTGGCCAAAGCCGTTTCGCTGCTGGAAATGCTGGGTGGCGGCGCGCCGGAGACGGCGCTTGCCGACATTGCCAAGGCCGCCGGCTTCGATAAGGCAACGACGCGCCGGCTGCTTGTCTCCCTGATGGCGCATGAGCTGGTGGAGCAGGACGAGACCACGCGCCTCTACCGGCTGGGCGCCGGCATCGCGCGGCTGGCGCTGATGCGCGAGGCGCAGTTTCCGTTCCTGCGCATGGCGGCACCAGTGGTCGAGGCGCTGGCGGCGGAGACCGGCGAGACCGTGCATCTCTCGGAATATTCGAAGCGGGGCCTGATCACCGTTCACGTCATCGAATCTGCCAAGGCCAACCGTGTCAGCGTGCAGCTCGGCGATGTGCTGCCGATGCATGCGACGGCCTCCGGCATCGCCTTCCTGGCCTTTACCGAAGAGCGCATCCGCGAGGGCATTCTCGCCGGGCCGCTGCCGGCATTCACGCCCTATACGATCGACAATGTGGAGACACTCGTCGAGCATGTCGCCGCAGCCCGCGCCCGCGGCCATTCGACCGGCTCGCAAGGCTATGAGGAAGGCGTGCTCAGCGTGGCCTCCGCAATCCTCGGCGCCGATGGTTTTGCCATCGGCACCATCGCCATCGCCGCGCCCCGGGTGCGCATCCACAAGGGCGACATCGAGCGCCATGGCGCGAGCGTCGCCGCGGCGGCGCGCGAGATCGGCGGCCGCCTGTTCGGGCGGCATAATCAGCCCGGCCGGAAGCGGGCATCATAACCAACAAGAGACTGCAGGGAGATTGACGTGGAGGAGAACCGCCGAATCCTGGTTATCGGCACAGGCGACACCAAGGCCGACGAGCTGCTGTTCATGCGCGAGCGCATCGAAGCCGTTGGCGGCGTCGCCGTGATGATGGACGTCAGCGTGCTTGGCGATCCGCCCTACAGGCCGGAACATGACCGGCATGCCGTGGCCAAAGCCGCCGACACGACGATCGAGGCGATCATTGCCAGCGGCGACGAGAACACGGCAATGACCTTGATGGCGCTCGGCGCCTCGCGGCTCGCGCGCTCTCTCTACGACAAAGGCGAGATCGAGGGTTTCATCGCGCTGGGCGGCTCGATGGGCACCGACCTTGCGCTCGACGTGGCGCTGGCGCTGCCGCTCGGCGTGCCGAAATTCGTCGTCTCGACGATCGCCTATTCGCATCTCGTGCCGCCGGAGCGCATCGCCACCGACCTGATGATGATCCTTTGGGCCGGTGGCCTCTATGGGCTCAACAGCGCTTGCAAGGCCGTGCTGTCGCAAGCCAGCGGCGCCGTGGTCGGCGCCGCGCGGGCTGTCGTCAAACCCGACGTTTCGCGGCCGAAGGTCGGCATGAGCTCGCTGGGCAAAAGCTGCCTGCAATATATGGTGACGCTGAAGCCGGAATTGGAAAAGCGCGGCTATGAGGTTATCGTCTTCCACACCACCGGCATGGGCGGGCGGGCGCTGGAGGCGATCGCGGCGCAGAAGGGTTTCGTCGCCGTGCTCGACTTCAGCCTGCAGGAACTCGCCAACCAGCTCACCGGCTCGGTGGTGAATTCAGGCACCGACCGGCTGGAGAATGCCGGTCGGCAAGGCATCCCGCAGATCGTCGCGCCCGGCGCCATCGACATGGTCGATTTCCCGACCTGGCAGGCCGTGCCGTCGCGCTTCAGCGAGCGGCCCTATCACGCGCACAACCGGCTGCTTGCCTCGGTGACCTCCGACGGCGCGACACGCCAGGAGATCGCGCGCGCCATCGGCGAGAAGCTCAGCACGGCGACCGGCCCGACAGCCTTCATCCTGCCGGCCGGCGGCATCCAGCAATGGGACCAGGAAGGCGAACCGCTCCACGAACCCGAGGCGCTTGCGGCGTTTGTCGAAGAGATGCGTGCGAACGTGCCGGAAAACGCCGAGTTGCATGAGATCGCCGGTCACATCAACGACGCCGCCTTCAGCGCCAAGGCGCTGGAGATCTTCGATCGCTGGGTTGCCGAGGGCATCGTTCCAGCCGGAAAGCGGCCCGCATGAGCGAAGTGAAATCGCACGCGCTGGTGCTCGACTTCGGCGGCGTCGTCACGCGCACGCTGTTCGAGACGCATGCGCTGACCGAGCAGGCGCTCGGGCTCGAACCTGGCACGCTCGGCTGGCGCGGACCGTTCGATCCCGCCTCCGATCCGCTGTGGCGCTCGATGCAGGCCGACGAGATCAGCGAGCGCGACTATTGGAAAACGCGCACCCGCGAGGTCGGCCGGATGGTCGGCGAAGACTGGCAGGCCATGTCGACCTTCGTGCAGCGGGCGCGCGGCGCCGACCCGCAGGCGGTGGTGCGGCCCGAGGCCGAGCGGGCGATCGACACCGCGCATCAAGCGGGCGTGCGGCTCGCCATCCTGTCCAACGAGCTCGACCTTTTCTACGGCGAGTCGTTCCGTGAACGCCTGCCGCTGCTCAAACTGTTCGAGACCATTGTCGACGCGACCTACACCAAAATCCTCAAGCCCGACGCCCGCGCCTATGCGATGGTCGGCGAGGCGCTGCACCTGCCGCTTTCGGCCTGCGTCTTCGTCGACGACCAGAAGCGCAATGTCGACGGGGCGATTGCCGCCGGCATGCCCACCGTTCATTTCGACGTCGCCCGACCGGCGCAAAGCTATGCCGAGGCGCTGGGTCATTTCGGCCTGACGCTCTCCTAATCGGAAAACCGGAGTCCTTCCCGATGCGTGACATCAACTTCCTCAACGAAAACAACGCCAAGCCGATCTGGCATCCGATGGCGCATCCGGCCGAGATGCGGGCGACGCCGCCGAAGATCATCATGAAGGGCGAAGGCGTTTCGGTCACCGATGCCGACGGCCGCACCGTCCTCGACGCCGTCGGCGGCTTGTGGAACGTCAATCTCGGCTACAGCTGCGATCCGATCAAGAAAGCGATGACCGCCCAGCTCGACGCCCTGCCCTATTATTCCGGCTTTCGCGGCACCTCGACCGGACCGTCGATCGAACTCGCCTATGAGCTCACCGAATGGTTCGCGCCCGAAGGCATGGTGCGGACCTTCTTCACCTCGGGCGGCTCAGATTCGGTCGAGACGGCGCTCAGGCTCGCGCGGCAATATTGGAAGATCCGCGGCCAGGGCGACCGCACGAAATTCCTGGCGCTGAAGAAGGGCTACCACGGCACGCATTTCGGCGGCGCCTCGGTCAACGGCAATGCCAATTTCCGCCGCAACTACGAGCCGCTGCTGCCCGGCGTCTTCCACACGCCGGCGCCGATGACCTACCGCAACCCGTTCGACGAGACCGATCCGGCGAAGCTGGCGAAACTCTGCGCCCGGGCGATCGAAGAAGAGATCGCCTTCCAGGGCGCCGACACCATCGCCGCCTTCATCATGGAGCCGGTGCTCGGCGCCGGCGGCGTCATCGTCCCGCATGAAAGCTTCATGCCGATCGTGCGGGCGATCTGCGACCGCCACGACATCCTGTTGATCGCCGACGAGGTGGTGACCGGCTTCGGCCGCACCGGCTCCTGGTCGGGCTCGCGGCTCTCCGGCACGAAGCCGGATTTCATGACCATCGCCAAGGCGATCACGTCAGGCTATTTCCCGCTCGGCGCGACGATGATCGGCGCCAAGGTCGCCGACGTCTTCGAGGCGGACAAGACGAGCTTCGGCTCGATCGGCCATGGCTATACCTATTCCGGTCACCCGGTCGGCTGCGCGGCCGGGCTTGCAGCGCTTGCCGAGACGAAGCGGCTGGCCGTCAACGAGAATGCCGCGGCGCGCGGCGTCGAGCTTGGCAAGGCGCTGGAGGCACTCAAGGCGAAGCACCAGCTGGTCGGCGATGTCCGCTACCAGGGGCTGATGGCGGCGCTCGAGCTGGTCTCGGACCGCACTGCCAAGAAGCCGGTCGACAAGAAGACGATGGCGACGGTCGCGGATGGCGCCTATGGCGCGGGCGTCATGCTGCGCGTCTCCGGCAACAACATCATCCTGTCGCCGCCGCTGATCATCACCGCCGCCGATGTGGCGAAGATTGCCGAGGGGCTGGATGTGGGGTTGAGCGCGGCTGCGGTGTGAGTAGTGAGTAGTGTGTAGTGTGATGATTTCGAGGTCGGTGATCATCAATCCCGCTTTTATTCACTACTCACTACTTACTACTCACTCTTTCACGCCGCCATGCCGCCGGCGCCACGCCAACCGCCTGCCGAAAGAAGCGCGAGAAGTATGCCGCATCGTTGAAGCCGGTTTCGTAGGCGATGTCCTCGACCGTGCGGATGGTGAAGAGCAGCAGGCGCCTGGCCTCGACCAGCCGCCTCTCTCCGATCGCCTGGCGCACGCCAACGCCCAGCACCTGGCGCGCCGCCTTGTCGAGCAGGTGGCGCGTGGTGCCGAGTTCCTCGACATAGCGCTCGACCGGCCAGTCGTCGCGAAAATGGCGATCGATCAGCCGCCTGAGCCGGCCACCCAGAGCGACGGCCGCGGGCAACGTGACCGCATGCGATTGCGTGTCGAGGCGGGCGATGTGCGACAGCGCCACCGCGATCAGCGGCGGCAGGATCTTTTCCGCGCCGGCCTGAGCCTCGGCATATTCGGCCTGGATCATTTTGATGGTGTCGGTAAGCCGCTCCCACAGCGCCGCATCACCTCGTCCGGTAACGAAGACGGGCTGGTCGAGCGGTAGGGCCGAGTGCTCCGCCACTGCCGCGAGCGCGGCGTCCGCGACCGAGACGACGATGGCATCCGTGCCCGGCTCGATGTCGAACCCATGCACCACGCCGCTCGGCATGAAGCTCACGGTCGGTGCCGAAAAACTCCAGGTTCTGTCCTCGATCCGATAGAGGCCCTGCCCGCTCGTCCAGAAGGTGATCTGCGCCATTTGCGGGTGCTTGTGCGCCAGCACCTGGCCACGATGCACGGAAGCGCGGGCCCGCACGGTCTCGACATGCAGGAAACCGACGTCAAGCGCCCGCGCCGGCTCGCCGTAGACGAAGAATTCCGGGATGGCTGTCTGGCTCATGGAAATGCCGGAAAAAGTCCAAGCGGTTTTACCCTTTCGTCCATAAACCATTAGGGCGCCTCCCGCTACTCTCGGCACATCAAGGGAGGATCATGATGCGATCGGAAGAATTCCGGGCCGACAAGTCGCGGCCGTTCACGGGCGCCGAATATCTGGCGAGCCTGCGCGACGGGCGCGAGGTCTATATCAACGGCGAGCGGGTGGCCGACGTCACCAGCCATCCGGCGATGCGCAATTCGGTGCGCTCGCTGGCGCGCCTCTACGACGCGCTGCACGATCCCAATCAGCAGACGGTGCTGACCTCGCCCACCGACACCGGTTCGGGCGGCTTCACGCACAAATATTTCCGTGTCGCCCATTCCCCCGCCGAGCTTGCCGCGCAGCAAGGCGCGATCGCGCATTGGGCGCGCATGACCTATGGCTGGATGGGCCGCACCGCCGACTACAAGGCGGCGCTGATGAACACGCTCGGCGCCAATGCCGAGTGGTACGGGCCGTTCAAGGACAATGCGCGCGCCTGGCATAAACGCGCCCAGGAAGCGGTTCTGTTCATGAACCACGCCATCGTCAATCCGCCGATCGACCGCCACAAGCCGGCCGAGCAGATGAAGGACGTGTTCGTGCACATCACCAAGGAGAACGATGCCGGCATCTGGGTATCGGGCGCCAAGGTGGTGGCGACGTCGTCGGCGCTGACCCACTATAATTTCCTGGCGCAGAGTTCGGCGACCGTGACCGAGGATCCGTCGCTGTCGGTGATGTTCATCGTGCCGATGAACGCGCCGGGGATAAAAATGTTCTGCCGCGTTTCCTACGAGCAGACCGCCAACACAGTCGGCCATCCCTTCGACTATCCGCTGTCGTCGCGCTTCGACGAGAACGACGCGATCCTGGTGCTCGACAACGTCTTCATCCCTTGGGAGGACGTGCTGGTGCTGCGCGACGCGCAAAAGATCCTCTCCTTCCATCCGGCGTCGGGCTTCATGCATGGCTACTGCTTCCAGGGCTGCACGCGCTTTGCCGTCAAGCTCGACTTCCTCGCCGGCCTGCTCGCCAAGGCGTTGCGCGCCACCGGCGGCGATGCCTTCCGCGGTAACCAGGCGGCGCTCGGCGAAGTGATCGCGCTGCGCCACATGTTCTGGAGCTTTTCCAACGCAATGGCGCACAATCCGATCCCGTGGGCCAACGGGGCGGTGCTGCCCAATCTCGAGGCCGCGCTCGCCTACCGCACCTTCATGTCGGAGGCCTATCCGCGCGTCATCGACACTGTGCGCCGGGTTGTCGCCTCGGGGCTGATCTACCTGCCCTCCTCGGCGCGCGACTTCGACAATCCGGAGATCGACCGCTATCTCGCGCAATATGTGCGCGGCTCGAACGACATGGGCCATGTCGAGCGCATCAAGATCATGAAGCTGTTGTGGGACGCGACCGGCACCGAGTTCGGCGGCCGGCACGCGCTATACGAGCTCAACTATGCCGGCGCGCCGGAAGAGGTGCGGCTGCAGGTGCTGAAGGGCGCCGAGCGCGGCGGCCGGCTGAAACAGATGGAGGAACTCGTCGACCAATGCATGGCCGACTATGACGAGAAGGGCTGGACCGGCGACACCTGGCTGCCGCCGCTCGGCGCCCAGGCCAACTGAGCGAGGCCGGCGATGGAAGCGGCCATGGAAACGCAAGTCGCGAGGCTGGAATTCCGCGAGGCGATGGCGCGGGTCTGCGCGCCGGTCAACATCGTCACCACCGATGGTCCGGCGGGACGCGGCGGTTTCACCGCGACCGCCATGTGCAGCGTTTCCGACGACCCGCCGACGCTGCTGGTCTGCATGAACGAGCGCTCGGCGCAGACCGGCATGTTCCTGGCCAATCAGCGTTTCTGCGTCAACGTGCTCACCCAGTCGCACATGCACCTGGCGGCCAAATTCGCCGGCGCGATCCGCGACATGGCCGAGCGCTATCAAGCCGCGCGCTGGCAGACGATGCCGTCCGGCATGCCGGCGCTGCTCGATGCCATCGTCAGCTTCGATTGCGAGATCGGGGCGGTGAACAAGGTCGGCACGCACAATGTGATGTTCGGCCGTGTCGTCGACATCCGCCACGGCAGCGACGAGGCGGCGCTGCTCTATGTCGGACGAAATTACATGCAGCCGAGCGCGCTGGGCAGTTTTGGGGGGTGAGCGCTCAGCCCTCCGTCGACTCCGACTGGATCAGGCTGTCCAGCATGTCCAGCAGGCGCTCGTGCTCCGCGGCGCCGTAGCGCTTCTCGATCGCCTCGTAGATGGCGGTGCGCTCGGGCGCCAGTTCCTCGATCAACGCCACGCCGGTAGGGCTGATGGCGAGCAGCGCGCGGCGACCGTCATCCTTGACCTTGTTGCGGGATATGAACTCCCTCTCCTCCAGCGCCTTGATGATGCGGGTGAGACTCGGCGGCAGGATCGAAGCGCGGTTGGCAAGCTCAGTCGCCTCCAGCGGCCCGGTTTCGGCAAGCACGCGCAGCACGCGCCATTGCTGCTCGGTGATGTCGTGGCGGGCAAGCATCGGCCGGAAATGCGCCATGATCACTTCGCGGGCGCGAAGCAAAGCCATCGGCAGGGAGCGACGAGTGCTCGGTGGTAGCAAATCAGGTCTCCGAAAAATCCAATCCAGTACGACTCGCGGTAAATATTAACAGCGGGATCGCAGCTATATCCGCGATTTTGCCTGGACCGGCAATCCCACCGCGAGAAGCCGCGTCGACATAGACAACGACGCTTGACATTCGGACGTCAAGATGTAATTCACATGTTAACTACAAGGCGGAGGAACCCTTGCCCCATATGTCGATCGAATATTCGGCGAATCTCGACCCCAAGGTCGATATGGGCGAACTCTGCGCGCTGGTCTCGCGCACCATCCTCGAAACCGGCCTGTTCGAGCAAGGCGCGGTCAGGGTGCGCGCCTTCCGCGCCGAGGCCTACGCGATCGCCGACCTTCTGCCGGAGAACGGCTTCATCGACATGAATTTCCGCATCGGCAGGGGCCGCAGCGCCGAAGAGAAGAAAAGCGCCGGCGAGGCGATCTTCGCCGCGGTCACCGATCATCTTTCATCGCTGTTCGCCACGCCGCACTTCGCGCTGTCGCTGGAGATCCGCGAAATCGACGCCGAGCTCAGCTGGAAAAAGAACGCCATCCACCCGCGCCTGCGCGGCAAGTGATCTAGAACGGGAAAGAAATCATGGCGGCACTGGACGACAATCTGAGGAAAGCCGAAGCCTATCTCGAACGCTTCCGCAAAGGCGGCGTGCTCAACCAGATCGCCGGCGAGGCGGTACACTCGGCCGACGGTTCGACCTATGAGACGCTCTCGCCGATCGACCTGAAGCCGCTCGCCACGGTGGCGCGCGGCAAGGCCGTCGACATCGACCGTGCGGCCAAGGCAGCCAAGGCCGCTTTCAAGGACTGGGCGGCGATCTCCGGCGATGCGCGCAAGAAGCTCATGCACAAAATCGCCGACGCCATCGTCGCGCGCGCCGAGGAGATCGCCTTCGTCGAATGCATGGACACCGGCCAGTCGCTGAAATTCATGGCCAAAGCGGCACTGCGCGGCGCCGAGAATTTCCGCTTCTATGGCGACCGCGCGCCGGAAGCGCGTGACGGCCGCTCGCTCAGGGCGCCTGGCCAGCTCAACATGACGACGCGGGTGCCGATCGGCCCGGTCGGCGTGATCACGCCGTGGAACACGCCCTTCATGCTGTCGACGTGGAAGATCGCGCCGGCTCTGGCCGCGGGCTGCACGGTGGTGCACAAGCCGGCAGAGCTGTCGCCGCTCACCGCCCGGCTGCTGGTCGAGATCGCCGAGGAAGCCGGCCTGCCCAAGGGCGTGTGGAACCTCGTCAATGGTTTTGGCGAGGATGCCGGCCGGGCGCTGACCGAGCACCCCGACATCAAGGCGATCGGCTTTGTCGGTGAAAGCCGTACCGGATCGATGATTATGAAACAGGGCGCCGAGACGCTGAAGCGTGTGCATTTCGAGCTCGGCGGCAAGAACCCGGTGATCGTCTTCGCCGACGCCGACCTGGAGCGCGCCGCGGACGCCGCCGTCTTCATGATCTATTCGCTGAACGGCGAACGCTGCACCTCGTCATCGCGCCTGTTGGTCGAGGCTTCCGTGCACGACAAGTTCACCGACCTGGTGGCCGAGAAGGCCAGGCGCATCAAGATCGGTCACCCGCTCGATCCGGAGACCGTGGTCGGGCCGCTGATCCATCCGGTGCACGAAGAAAAAGTTCTCTCCTATATCGAGATCGGCAAATCGGAAGGCGCGGTGGTTGCCGCCGGCGGCGGCAAGTTCGCCGGTCCGGGCGGCGGCTGCTATGTCAGCCCGACGCTGTTCGTCGGCGCCACCAACAAGATGCGCATCGCCCAGGAGGAAATCTTCGGGCCGGTGCTGACCGCCATTCCGTTCAAGGACGAGGCCGAGGCGCTGGCTTTGGCCAACGACACGCAATACGGGCTCACCGGCTATCTGTGGACCTCCGACGTCACCCGCGCGCTGCGCTTCACCGACGCGCTCGACGCCGGCATGATCTGGGTGAATTCGGAAAATGTCCGGCACCTGCCGACGCCATTCGGCGGCGTCAAGAGCTCGGGCATCGGCCGCGACGGTGGCGACTGGTCGTTCGACTTCTACATGGAAACCAAGAACATCGCGTTCGCCACGGCGCCGCATTCGATCCAGAAGCTCGGCGGCTGACCGGAGACAACCCAATGGCCCTGCCCCAACCCAACCTCTACCCCGCCTTCAACATCGTGCGGCTCAGCCATGTCGAGCTCGCCGTCACCGACCTTACAAAATCCCGCGCCTTCTATGTCGATACGCTCGGCCTGCAAGTGACCGACGAGACCAGCGGCGCGATCTATCTGCGCGCCATGGAGGAACGCGGCCACCACTGCATCGTGCTGCGCAAGGCGGCGACGCCGGAAGCGCGCGAGCTCGGCTTCAAGGTTTTCTCGGACGAGGACCTCGACAAGGCCGAACATTTCTTCAGGGCCAAGGGCCTGCCGGTGGAAGGGGTCGAGCGGCCCTACCAGTCGCGCACCTTCCGTACCCGCGACCCGCACGGCATCCCGCTCGAATTCTATTCCAGGATGGAGCGGCTGCCGCCGATCCACCAGAAATACGCTCTTTACAAGGGCGTGAAGCCGCTGCGCATCGACCACTTCAACTGCTTCTCGCCGAATGTCGACGAATCGGTGGCCTTCTACAACGAGCTCGGCTTCCGCGTGACCGAATACACCGAGGACGCCGAGACCGGGAAGCTGTGGGCCGCCTGGACGCACCGCAAGGGCGGCGTGCACGACATCGCCTTCACCAACGGCTTCGGCCCGCGCCTGCACCACGTCGCCTTCTGGGTGCCGACGCCGCTCAACATCATCGACCTGCTCGACCTGATGGCGACCACCGGCTACGTCTCCAACATCGAGCGCGGCCCCGGCCGGCACGGCATCTCCAACGCTTTCTTCCTCTACATCCGCGACCCCGACAACCATCGCATCGAGATCTATTGCTCGGACTACCAGACGGTCGATCCGGATCTCGAGCCGATCAAATGGGATCTGAAGGACCCGCAGCGCCAGACGCTGTGGGGCGCGCCGGCACCGAGGAGCTGGTTCGAGGAAGGCAGCGTGTTTGCCGGTGTCGAGCCGCGCAAGTCCGATCTGGCGGCCTCGCCGATCGTGGCGCCTTGAGTTCATACTTGCGATGACAGCGTTCCTTCGCGCCCCCCTCTGTCCTGCCGGACATCTCCCCCACAAGGGGGGAGATTGGATGTCATCTTCGCCTTCGCCAATTTTCAACGTTGCAAGAAAGGCGCCGACGGCGCGGCCGGCTAATCTCCCCCCTCGTGGGGGAGATGTCCGGCAGGACAGAGGGGGGCGCCGTAGAACTCGACGCTTCCGGCTGGCCAATAGAACCGGAGTTTCAATATGAGCGCAGCGCGCCTCGCCACCTTCACCGTCGGCGGCAAGACGCGCTACGGCGCGATCACCGACAAGAGCGTCGTCGACCTTTCAACGCGCCATCCCGAATGGCCGACGTTGCGCGAGGTGATCGAGGCCGGCGCGCTGGCGAGACTCGCCGAGGAAGCTGAAGGATTGGCAGCCGATTTCAGCGTCGACGACATCGCCTACGAAATCCCGGTCCCCGCCCCGGAAAAGATCATCTGCGTCGGCGTCAACTATCCGGATCGCAACGAGGAGTACAAGGACGGGCAGGCAGCGCCTTCCAACCCGTCGCTGTTCATCCGCTTTCCGCGCTCCTTCGTCGGCCACGGCGCGCCGCTGGTGCGGCCGCCGGAATCGCCGCAGCTCGACTATGAGGGCGAGATCGTCATCGTCATCGGCAAGGGCGGCCGCCGCATCGCCGACGCCGACGCGCTCGACCACATCGCAGCACTTTCGCTGTGCAACGAAGGCACCATCCGGGACTGGGTGCGCCACGCCAAGTTCAACGTCACGCAAGGCAAGAATTTCGACCGCACCGGTTCCATCGGACCGTGGCTGGTGCCGTTCACCGGCGAGGCGCAGATCGCAGACATTTCGCTGGTCACGCGCGTCAATGGCGAGGTGCGCCAGCAGGATCGCACCAGCCGCATGATCTTTTCCTTCCGCAAGATCATCAACTACGTCTCGACCTTCACCACGCTGGTGCCTGGCGACGTCATCGTCACCGGCACGCCGACCGGCGCCGGCGCCCGCTTCGACCCGCCGATCTGGCTGAAGCCGGGCGATGTGATCGAGGTCGAGGCCGACGGCATCGGGCTTCTGCGCAACGGTGTCGTCGACGAAGGAACTCGCCGATGATGACGGAAAACCAAGTCGAGGACGCCGCACGCCGGCTGTTCGACGCCGAACGCGAGCGCCGCCAGATCAGCCTGCTCAGCCTCGATTTTCCTGAAGCGACGATGGACGACGCCTACCGCGTGCAGGCCGCACTTGTGAAGCGGAAGGTCGCGTCCGGACTCGTGATAAAAGGCTGGAAGATCGGTCTGACCTCCAAGGCGATGCAGTCGGCGCTCAGCATCGATATCCCGGACTCCGGGATCCTGTTCGACGACATGTTCTTCGAGGATGGCGGCACGGTGCCGGCCGATCGCTTCATCCAGCCGCGCATCGAGGCCGAGATCGCCTTCGTCATGAAGGCCCCGCTTGCCGGCCCGGACGTCTCGATCGACGACGTACTCAACGCCACCGATCACATCACGCCTGCGCTTGAAATCCTCGACACCCGCATCGAACGGATGAACAAGGAGACCGGCAGGATCAGGACCTTCTTCGACACGATCTCCGACAATGCGGCCAATGCCGGCATCGTCGTCGGCGGCCGCGCGGCCGGACCGCGCGAGGCGGACCTGCGCTGGATGGGCGCCATCGTGTCGCGCAACGGCGAGGTCGAGGAAACCGGGCTCGGCGCCGGCGTGCTCGATCATCCGGCCAAAGGCATCGTCTGGCTCGCCAACCGGCTCCACCAATACGGCATGCAAATCGAGGCCGGCCAGGTGGTGCTGTCGGGCTCCTTCATCCGGCCGGTCGAATGCCGGCACGGTGACGAGATCGTTTCGGATTTCGGGCCATACGGAACCATCCGCATAACCTTCGCCTGATCGGCAGCATTTCCAGCGCGGAAAAGAAAAAGGCCGGGCGCGAAAGCGGCCCGGCCAAGAATGAAGGTCATAACCTTCAGAGGGGAACATCGCCCGGCGCAATGGGAGGAAAACACCGAGCGATGGCTCCTATGTGGGGCCTGAGCGGCGTATTTTCCACGAACGGAATTCCAAAAAAGAGCGAAATCGCGAAAAAATCTCGCTTAAGCCAAGCGAAAGCATCAGCCGGCGGCGGATGCCTTTTCCAGAAGATCGGCATAGTGCCGCCGCGCCACGTCGGGATGCGACCTCAGCCGGCTCTTCAGCACATTGGCTCCGACATTGCGGAACAGCGGATTGTCGGGATCGCTGGCCGGTCCGCGCGCCTCGGCCGCCAATTCCTCCGGCAGGTCGAGCAGCGGGATCGTGGCGTCGAGGCGGGCGCTGAAGAAGAACGGCACGGAAATCCGTTCGACACCGGCCGGCGGCGTCACCACGCGGTGCACGGTTGCCCTGAGATAACCGTTCGAGGCGAGCTCCAGCAGCTCGCCAATGTTGACGACGAGCGTTTGCGGGATCGGGTCGACATCGACCCAGCTGCCGTCGTACTCGACCTGCAGGCCCTTGTTCTCGTCCTGCAGCAGAAGCGTGAGGAAGCCGCCATCCTTGTGCGCGCCGACGCCCTGGTCGTCGCCGGTGGCGTCGCGGCCGGGATAGCGCACGATCTTCATGCGGTGGTTCGGCTCACCGCGATAGATCGGATCGAAAGCGTCCTCCGGCTGATCCAGCGACAGCGCGAAAGCCTTGAGCAGCCGGATCGCCACGTCGGTCGCCTTGGCCTGCCAGGCAAGCAGCGCGGGCTTGAGATCGGGAAGTGCGGCCGGCCACTGGTTCGGGCCCTGCAGCCGCGTCCAGGCCGGCACGCCCGGCCCTTGCGAAATCGTCGTGCGCTCGACGCCGATGTCGAGCTGCTCGCGCCAATCGGCCTTGCCTCTGGTCAATTCCCCACCGGCGCGCGTATAGCCGCGGAACTGCGGCGACTTCACCATTTCGATGGCGAGCTTGTCGGCTTCCGGCAAGGCGAAGAAGCCACGCGCGGCGCCCAGCACCGCGTCGATCTCCGATTGCGTTATGCCGTGTCCCGAGAGGTAGAAGAAGCCGACGTCGCGGGCGGCGGTGCGCAGGTCAAACAAGAAAGTCCGCAGTTCCGACGCGCCCTGCTCAAGGCGGTCGAGATCGAGCACTGGAATTATTCTGGGCATGGACGGGCTCCTCTTGCGGCAACTCTTTGTTTTTCGCAATTCCGGACGGAAAACCGCTGCGCACTTTCCGGAAATTGCTCGAGTAACCTCGCCGCACGATGACATGCGTGTCATTGCGGGTGAAGAAACGCACCGACCAATCTCATTGCAAACGGCGCAAGCCGGCGCTCAATTCCCGGCTTTTGCGGCAAATTGCGTTCGCGCGCGCCCGGCTTGCAACAGTCCTCATGTGCGATGGTCCAGCCGCGCGACCAGCCGGTCGCCGATCCACTGGATGCCGCAGACCAGCACGATGAGCACAATGACCACGGCGACCATGACGCTGGTTTCGAAGCGCTGATAGCCATAGCGGATGGCGAGGTCGCCGAGGCCGCCGGCGCCGATGGCGCCGGCCATGGCCGAGGCGCCGACAAGCGTCACCAGCGTCACGGTGAAGCCGGCGACGATGCCGGGCAGCGCCTCCGGCACCAGCACCTCGCGGATGATGGTCCAGCGGTTGCCGCCCATGGCGCGCGCCGCCTCGATCAGCCCATGATCGACCTCGCGCAACGAGACCTCGGCGATGCGGGCGTAGTAGGGCGTCGCCGCGATCGACAGCGGCACGATCGCCGCCCAAGTGCCGATCGAGGTGCCGACGATCAGCCGCGTCACCGGGATCAGCGCTACCAGCAGGATGATGAAGGGCACTGAACGGAAGCCGTTGACGATGGCGCCGAGGATGCGATTGAGCCAAAGGCTCTCGGCGATGCCGCCACGATCGGTGGCGACCAAGGCGAGGCCGAGCGGCAGGCCGAAGACCAGCGAAATGATGCCGGACGCTCCGGTCATCAGCACCGTCTCCCAGATCGAGCGGAGCAGGAGTTCAAACAGGACTGGCGACATGACCAAGCACCTCCACCCGCGCCTCGCGGTTTTTCAGGAATGTCGTTACTTTCGCCAGATGCCCGGCGTCCGCTCCGGGGATCGCCACGAACAGCGTGCCGACCGGTTGCTGCTGCACATGGTCGATACCGCCATGCACAAGCCGGAACGGGCCGGGCACGCCGGCGCTCAGCTCGGAGAGCAGCGGGCGACGTGCCGCCTCGCCGGCGACATCGATCCGAAGGATCGTTTCCGCGCCCTCGCCTTCGGCCAATCGGCTGGCGATCTCGGGCGGCAATTGCGGCCGGATGCCGCCGAGCAGGCTGCGGGTGATCTCCGATTCCGGATTGGCGAAGACCTGCCAGACGGCGCCCTCCTCGACGATCCGGCCGGCATCGATCACCGCCACGCGGTCGGCGATGGAACGGATCACTTCCATCTCGTGCGTGATCAGCAGGATGGTCAGGCCGAGCCTTGAATTGATGTCCTTGAGCAGCGCCAGGATCGAGCGCGTCGTCTCCGGATCGAGCGCCGAGGTCGCTTCGTCGGACAAGAGCAGCGCCGGCCGCGCGGCAAGCGCCCTGGCGATGCCGACGCGCTGTTTCTGCCCGCCCGACAGCGAGGCTGGATAGGCCCTGGCCTTTTCCGACAGGCCCACGAGCTGCAGCAACTCGGCCGCGCGCGCCATACGCTCGCCGCGCGGCCGGCCCTCGATCTTGAGTGGCAGCGCGACGTTCTCCTCGACGGTCTTGGCCGACAGAAGGTTGAAGTGCTGGAACACCATGCCGATGCGGCGGCGCAGCGGCTGCAGCTCGCGCTCGCCGAGACGGCTGATCTCGCGACCCTCGATGAAGACCTCGCCGGAATCGGGCCGCTCCAGGCCGTTCAGACAGCGGATCAGCGTCGACTTGCCGGCGCCGCTGCGGCCGATGATGCCAAGGATCTCGCCCTTCTTCACGGTAAGCGAGACGCCGTCGAGCGCCGCGGTCGCGCCGAAGCGGCGCTTCAGGTCGACGAGGCGGACGACGTCTTGCGACCCCGTTGGCTCGGCAGTGATCGGATCGCCTGTTTCGGCCGTGACATGCTGGTTCATCTCTGTTTCCGTACCGCTCAAATGCGACGGCGGCCCGCTCAACAGCGGACCGCCAACTTCCGACAGCCAGGTGTCAATCAATAGGCGCTGATCCCGGTGCCCTTGTAGACCTTGTCGAACTCGGCCTTGACCGTCTCGTTCTGGTAGGACGCGACCAGCGTCTTCACCCAGGGCTCGTTCTGGCTTCCGGCCTTTACCGCGATGAAGTTGCGATAGGGATTATCCGCCACCGGCTCCTGCGCGATGCGGTTTTCAGGGCCGAGGCCGCTCTTCAGCGCCCAGTCGGTGTTGACCACGGCGGCATCGAGATCATCGACCGAGCGGCCGACGATGCCGGCGTCGAGTTCCTTGATCTCGAGCTTCTTCGGATTGTCGGCAATGTCGGCGGTCGTCGCCAGGATGCCGGTGCCGTCCTTGAGCTTGATCAGACCCTCATGCTCCAGCACATGCAGCGCGCGGCCTTCGTTGGACGGATCGTTGGGCAGGCCGATGACGGCGCCCTCGGGCAGCTCGGCGACCTTGGCATGCTTCTTCGAATAGAGCCCGATCGGCCAGACGCCGGTATAGCCGACCGGCACGATGTGGTAGCCTTGCGTCTTGATCTGGTTGTCGAGATAGGGCTTGTGCTGGAAGGCGTTGGCGTCGATCTCGCCGCGCTCCAGCGCCTCGTTGGGCTGGGTATAGTCGTTGAAGACGACGGTCTCGATCGTCAGCCCCTGCTTGGCCGCCTCGGCGGTGACGACGCGCCAGACGTCCTCATCCTCGCCGCTGATGATGCCGACCTTGATCGCCTTCTTGTCTTCGGCGAAGGACGGCGACGGCGCGGTAAGGCCGACAACGGCAAATGTCGTGGCCAAAAGCGCGGCAAGTCCGGCGCGCCTGGTGATTGACGTAACGAGAGAATTTGAGGCGTTGCCGCGTTTTGACATGATGCGTTCCTTGCAATCTTGAAATCATTTCGGCCTGGCGGAATGCGAAGCCTTGATATCGATCATCATCAATGCTGCCCGCTCGGGCAAAGAAGCGCATTTCCTCTGAGACGGAACGCGGAAAATATTCTCTCAAAGATTTTATGACTTGGAGCACATCGGCCGCCCGCGAGCGGATATCGACGGCGAGGCGATGGAGCTTGCGGCTATGAAGCCCGCCGGGCGACGCGCAAGGATGGCCGGCCGTCTCCCGGCAGCGACGAGACGGTCGGCAGGCCTCGCGCTTCCTGCACAGAATAGCCCAACCGCTGCAGACTGGCCCGCGCCAGCGCCGCGTTGCTGTCGATGACGACCAGGCCATTCGTATCGCCGAGGCTGGCGGCCACGACGGAGAGTTCGGTGCAGCCGAGCAAGGCAGCGTTGGCACCGGCCATCTGCGCGAGATGAAGCGCACGCTCGGTCTCGGCCGCGGCTTCCGCGATCGAGCCCGCCTTGACGAGCATGATCGCGCTGTCGACGCGTTCCTGGAATTCCGCGTCCGCCGGTACGCAGGGCTCGAACCCTGCCGCCAAAATCCTGTCCTGGTAGAAGCCGGAGACCAGCGTGCCCCGTGTTGCGAGGTTCGCGACCCTACCGCGGTCCAGGCTGCGGCGGATTTCCGCCACCACCGCGTCGCCTATATGGATGATCTCGGCCCGCGAGCTGGCGGCCAGCTTTTCGTACCAATGATGGGCGGTGTTGCAGGGCATGGCGATACAGGCGACACCGAGCGCATTGAGCGTTGCCACGGCCGCTTGCAGCGGTGCCAGCGGCCCGTCATGACCGGCCAGGATCGCCTCGGTCCTGTCGGGCAGTTGCGGCACGCTGAGGATGACGGAAGGCACATGCTCGTTGTCGCGAAGCGCTTCGGTCATCCGGGTCAGCTTGAAGTAGAAGTCCGCCGATGCCAGCGGGCCGAGACCACCGATGATGCCAAGCTGAGGGCGGATGCTATCGTCGATCATCGGACGGGCTCGGCTTCGAGCTCGTCCGCAACGGTTTCATCGGACTGCACCATCTCCCTGTGGCTGGGCGCGATCACTGCCGTGCTCGCCGCCACGGTGCAGACGCTGGACAGCGTCATGAACGTATCGACGGCCGCATCGACGGCGACGAACAGGGCGAACGCCGCCTCGAAGGGAAGTTTCAGGTAACCGCAGACGATGGACATCTGCGACAGGATGAGCAGGCTGCCCATGCCGCCGGTCGTGAGCGCCAGAAGCGCCGAGACGATGCCGACGAGCAGCAGGTCGGGGATCGCCAGTTGGTGGCCGTAGAGCTGGGCGATGAACAGGGCGCCGGAGGTGTAGACCAACGCCGGGCCCGTGCGCAGCAAGGCCGCCTGCAGCGGCACGAGCAGCTCGACGACGACCAGGTTGAAGCGCAGGCGCTCGCTCAACAGGTTGATGACCCAAGGCAGCGAGGCGACCGAGGAGCGCGTGGTGATGGCCACCATCAGCAGCGGCTGGCAGGTCTTGATCGTGGCCCAGTAACTCCGCCGCGAGCGCATGGCTATAATGGCGAACGCGCCGGCGAGGAAGGTCAGGCACGACAGCCCCATCACCAAGAGGTAGCCGCCCATCAGCATCAGCGGCTTGGTGCCGGTCGACGCGGTCTGGTCCGCGATCAGGATGAAGGTTGCGAAGGGCAATCCCCAGACGAACCAGTTGGTCAACACCGTGCAGGCCCGGTAGACCGCGTTGAGCGCCTGCGACAGGCTGAGCGACGAGGGTTGCGGAATCTTGCCCATCGCCAGCCCGAACAGCAGGCAGAACAACAGCACCTGGATGGTCTGGCCCGAGGCCAGCGCGTTGAAGACGTTGTTCGGCACCAGATCCATGAAGATCGAATGTCCGGCGTTGGCGTCTCCGGTGGATGGCGGCGGCTGGAACGGGAAAGCAAGATCGGTGGAGACGCTGCCCTGGGAGTTGATGAACTCGCCGAGCTCGATGCGCGATTGCGGGTTCTCGATCTGGCCGGGCTTGAGGATCAGCGAATAGGTGCCGCTCACAAGCACGGCGAGGAACGACACGACCAGCACGGCTATGCCGACCTTTCCCAAATAGCGGACCGATTTCGGGTCCTGGACCATCGCGGTGATGGAGAAGATGACGGATGAGACGAGATAGGGCAGGACGACCATCTTGAGGAAATTCAGGTAGACCTGCGCGACAGGGCTGATCGCATGGGCGAAGGCCGGGTAGTAGAGACCGCACAGGATGCCAGCCAGGATCATGATCATCGTCGTCGCCGGCGAGCGCAAGATGCGCTTTGCCGCCAGGCGCCAGTCGAAAGGCATGGGTGCGGCTACGTCCGAGACAGCCATTGTCAGGCTTTGCTCCCCTGGCGATAGCGGGCGATGATCTCGTCGGTGCTGAGGACCTTCTGGCCCCTTGCCAGATCGAGATAGAGATCGACGAAGGCTGCCAGATGCGGATTGTCGGGACGCACGCCGACCGCAATCGTGTCGACCTTGTCGGTCAGCGTGATCGAGCGCGCGACGACCGTCATCGACGGATCGTCGACCATCAGCTTCTTGATCTCGAAATCATCGCGATAGGCCAGGTCGATCGTGCCGTTGCGGATCGCATCGATGACGGTGTTCCAGCCCGCGAAGCGCTGGATCGTGGCATGCGGGAAGGTGGCGGCCGCATAGGTGGCGAAGGACGAGCCTTCGATCACGCCGAGATCGCCGGAGAAATCGCGGATGATCTGCTCTGGCGGCTTGCCCTGCGTGATGCGCGCCAGGTTGAGGCGGTTGGCAAGCAGGCCCTGGTGCAGCATGGCGTAGGGCCGCGAATAGAGGATCGAGCGGCCGCGCTGAAGGGTGCGGCTGAGCTTGCCGATCGCAAGGTCAGCCTGGCCGGATGTCAGCTGTTGCACCATGGCGTCGAAGGTCACGGCGGACCGGTCGAACACCGGTTCGACGCCGAGCTCGGCTGCTATGCCGCGCGCCAGCTCCATGTCGATGCCGCTGTCCCCCGAGCCGTCGGCCGGAAAGAACGGATCGGAAGCGAAGGCCGGCATGGCGATGCGCAGCCTGTTATCGCTGACGATGGGTTTTGGAACGTCTTGCGCCTGAGCTGGCGTGGTCGCCTGCGCCTGCGCGAACAGCAGCCCGCCGCCCCCGGCTGCAAACAGCGTACGACGTGTAAGCGGCATGCCCATTCTCAATTCGCGCAGGAGAGCCGGACAACAAATCTGATCAGTGCGCAGTATGCACGCGGAAGTTAAGCAAAGGTGTCTTTGATGCTGTGTTTTTTTATATAGTAGATCACTAAAATGGCATCAGGAATATGCAGGGCCTCTAAAATAACAGAGGTCCTCGAAGAGGCGCGTTACTGTCCGCGTCGGACACTTGATCGTCAGAACGTCTCGACCCAGGGCCTGAGATCGACCTCGAAGCTCCAGGCACTGCGGTGCTGGCGATGGATGGACAGATAGGTCTCGGCGATCGCGTCGGGCGACAGGCGGCGGTCCGGCCGGTCGGGCTCAGGCGCCTGTCCGGACGGCTCGATCTGGCCGTCGATGATGAAATGCGCGACATGGATGTTCTTCGGGCCGAGCTCGCGCGCCATCGACTGCGCCAGCCCGCGCAGGCCGAATTTCGGCATGGCGAAACCGGCAGAGCCGGAAAAGCCCTTGAGGCTTGCGCTGGCGCCGGTGAACAGGATCGAGCCGGAGCCACGCGAAAGAAGCCGGCGTGCCGCCTGCTGGCCGACCAGGAAGCCGCCATAGGCGCCGACAAGCAGGGCCTGCTTGACAGCTTCGGGATCGAGCTCGGCGATAGGACCGCGCGTGCGGCCGCTGGCGTTGAAGACGGCAATTTCGAGCGGGCCGGCGTTGTCCGCCGCCTCGAACAGCCGCTCGACGGAAGCGGCGTCCGAGACGTCGGTTTCGACCGCATGCGCGCCGGTTTCCTTGACCAGCGCGGCCAGTTTGTCGACGTTGCGGGCGGCGAGGACGACGCGCAAGCCTTGCTTGGCGAGAAGCCGCGCCAGCGAGGCACTCAGCCCGGAGCCGGCGCCCGCGATCACTGCAACATTGGCTGCCATGAGTTCCTCCTTGCGATAGTTCGATGTCGGTCGCGCAGGCTCGCGCCTTCCGCGACAAGAGGCAAGAACGTGGATGCTCGATTTTCGCCATTTGGCGCAAAAGTCAGTCTGGCCGGGCGTGGCGAAAGACTTGCCTGCAGAACCGATCCGTCCGACACGTGGTTGAACGACGATTCGAGGGACGACCATGGAACCAATCTGGGCCGTCGGCCTGATGACCGGCACGGTGCTCGACGGCAACATCGACGTGGCGCTGATCAAGACGGACGGCGAGCGCGTCGCCGATACCGGCACATACACGCTGGCCCCCTACCCGCAATCGATCCGCACGCTGCTTGAAGAGACGCTGCGCCAGGCGCGCGCCTGGAATTTCGAGGGGCCGGAACCGGCGATTTTTCGCGAAGCCGAGGAGGCGCTGACGCGGGCGCAGTCGGCCGCGGTGAAGGAGTTGGTCGAGAGCCAGGGGATGAGCATGGCCGATATCGGCGTGGTCGGCTTCCACGGCCAGACCGTGCTGCATCGCGCGCCGCAGCCGGGACGGATCGGCCGCACGCGCCAGCTCGGCGACGGCGAGCTGATGGCCTCGCTGCTCGGCACCAAGGTCGCCTATGATTTCCGCTCGGCCGATGTCGCGGCCGGCGGGCAAGGCGCGCCTTTGGCCGCCGTTTATCATGCGGCGCTGCTCAGGCAAGCCGACGCCAGCGGCGACACCGCGGTGCTCAATCTGGGCGGCGTCGGCAACATCACCTGGTGGGACGGCAAGGACAATATCGTCGCCTTCGACACCGGGCCGGCCAATGCGCCGGTCAATGATTTCATCAAGGCCAAAGGCCTCGGCGAGATGGACCGCGACGGCAGACTGGCTGCCGCCGGCAAGGTCGATGAAGAGAGGCTCGCCAGGCTGCTCAAGCATCCGTATCTGACGAAACCCTATCCGAAATCGCTCGACCGTTTCGACTTCACCGCGGCGATGGCCGAAGGGCTCGGCACGGAGGACGGCGCGGCGACGCTGACGGCCTTCACCGTGTCGGCCGTCGGCAAAGCGCTCGACCTGTTGCCCCGCCGGCCGAAGCGCCTGGCGGTGAGCGGCGGCGGGCGCCACAATCCGACGATGATGGCGATGCTCGAAAGCCGCGCCGGTGTCAAAGTGGTGCAAGCCGAGACGCTTGGATGGAAGGGCGACGCGGTGGAAGCGGAGTGTTTTGCCTTCCTCGCCGTGCGCGTGCTGCGCGACCTGCCGATCAGCTTCCCGAGCACCACCGGCGCGCCCGAGCCGCTGCGCGGCGGAAGACTCGCGGGGTAGTTTGTTTTGACGCAATTCCGGACGGAAAACCGCTCCACACTTTTCCTGGAATTGCTCTAAGGCAGCTTCTTCTGCAGGAAGACGCGGCGGCGGCCGATCGGGAAATCCGGCAATTCGCCGAACGGCTTATAGCCTTGGCGCTCGTAGACCTTCTCAGCGGTTGGACTGAAAGTGTCGATCCAGGCGCCGTGGCAGCCGCGCGCGACAGCCTCCTGTTCGGCGGCGTCGAGCATGCCGGCGGCTATGCGGCGGCCGCGCAGCTTTTCGTCGACCCACAGCCACTGCACGTAGAGCCAGCCCCAGGCGGTGTAGCCGGAAATTCCGGCGACGACGGCGCCATGCTCGTCGCGCGCGAAAACCGCCACCGGCTTTCGGCCCGAGGCGCCGACATCGGCATCGTTGAAGGCGCTTAGGCTGCCGCTCAGGAAAGCGAGGTCCTGCGGCGTGGGCTCGGCGGTAACTTCAAGGCTCGTCTTCATCGCGCTTTTCGCTCCGGCCGATACTGCGCCAAGCCATACCGAAGGAGCCAAGGTGTCGGCAAGCCAGCCACGGTCCGCAAAATAATTTCCCCGCCACGTATCCTGAAGCGCGCCTCGT
Source organism: Mesorhizobium sp. GbtcB19 (assembly GCF_019091085.1). Taxonomy (GTDB): domain Bacteria; phylum Pseudomonadota; class Alphaproteobacteria; order Rhizobiales; family Rhizobiaceae; genus Mesorhizobium. The sequence goes on from NZ_JAGXJY010000018.1 coordinate 90,485, forward strand.
ACGTCCTACGAAGGTCGTCCACGCAGCAGGAGAAATTTTGATGAGGAAATTGATCGTCGGCAGCTTCGTTTCGCTCGACGGCGTCATCGAAGCGCCCATGAACTGGGCGCCGCCCTTCTTTGTCGGAGATGCGCTGGAACATTCGTATGAGAAGGCCGGCGAGGCGGAGTACTTCCTGCTCGGGCGCGTGACATACGAGCTGTTTTCCAGCCGATGGCCGCAGATCCAGGGCAAGTATATGGATCGCATGAACGGGATGAAGAAGCTGGTCGCGTCGCGGACCCTGACGGAGGTCGGCTGGAACGCTTCCCTGATCGAAGGCGACGTCGCGGCAGGGCTCGCCGCGATCAAGGCGCAAGGCGGCGGCGACATATTGAAATACGGCATCAGCCAGCTCGACCAGACCCTGCTCGCCGGCGGGCTCGTCGACGAATATCAGCTGTCGATCCTGCCGACACGGGTCGGCTATGGAAAACGCGCGTTCCAGGACGTCGATCCGTCGCTGATCCGGTTGGAGCTCACGAACACGCGCCGGTTCGAGAGCGGCATCGTGACGCTCACCTATCGCGTGCTGAAATGACCCTGGCGCGCAATGAAGTTGATCATGCCAGATGCCTGCCGCGAGAATCCGCCTCACGCCACGTATCCTTTTGTCGCCGGCATACGTCTAGGAAGCAGGCCGGCGCGTGCCGGTTCGCTAGCGCGGAGATTATCGGGATATGCTGAAGACCTACGCAGGAACCTGCCATTGCGGCAAAGTTCGATTCGAGGCCGATATCGACCTCAGCCGGGGAACCGTCAAATGCAATTGCTCGACATGCACCAAGACCCGCTCCTGGGTGGGGTTCGTCGGTCCGCAGCACTTTCGCCTCACGTCCGGGGCCGAAGCGCAGACCGAATATCAGTGGATCCCGCCCGGCAGGGAGGCGCCCAGCATCCAGTATCATTTCTGCTCGACGTGCGGCGTGCGCATGCCCGCGCGCGGCGACATCCCGGTACTTGGCGGCATCGTCTTCGCCATTCCGATTGCGGCGCTCGACGGCGTCGATCCGGATGAACTGGCGGCGGCGCCGGTGATGTATCTCGACGGCAGGCACGATCGCTTCGATCGGACTCCCGACGACATCAGGACGATGTAACATGGGCGGGTCGGGTAAGAGATGCGTAACGGTGTTCGTGTTGCCATGACGATGCAGCCAAGACTCGAGCCCAGCGGGCTCTTCGACCTTCGCTATGCCGCGTTCCTGGAAACGGTCGCGCATTTGCGGGAGCGGCTGCACCGCTATTGCACGCGCATGACGGGTTCGGCGCTCGACGGCGAGGATGTCATGCAGGAAACGCTGTTCGAGATCTATCGCAAGATCGAAATGATCGACGATCCGGGCGCGCTTCGTTCATGGCTGTTTCGCACCGCGCATAACCGCTGCATCGATTTCCTGCGCAACCGGCAGACGCGGCGGCGCGCCGAAGCCAGTTTTGCGGTCGACGAGATCGTTCTGCCGGTCGAGCCGGCGGGCCAGGGCGCCGACCGCGCCATCGAACGGCTGGTGATCAACCTGCCGCCCAAGGAGCGAGCCTGCGTCCTGTTGAAAGACGTCTTCGACCATTCGCTGGAAGAAATCGGCGATCTCGTCGGATCGACGGTCGGTGGCGTCAAGGCCGCATTGAGCCGTGGCCGCGCCAAGCTCGCCGCGTTGCCGTGCCAGCCGGTCGTGCGCCTGGAACCTTCGCCGGATCCCGAGCTTTCAAGACTGCTCAACCGCTATGTCGAACTCTTCAATCGCCGTGACTGGGACGGCGTGCGGGCATTGACCAGCGCCGACGCGCAATTGCGGGTGTCGGACTGCTTCAAGGGGCTTTTGTCGGAATCGATCTATTTCGTCGAATATGAAAAGGGCAAGGCAAGCTGGAAGATGGCGATCGGCGCGGTCGATGGCGACACCATGCTGCTCGTGCTCCACCGCGGCGAAGCCGGCTGGAGCCCGGCCTATCCGGTCCGGATCGAAGCGACCGGCGGCACCATCGATCGGATCAGCGACTATTATGCATGCCCATGGCTGCTGAAGGCGGCGCGCACGGTTGTGGTGGCCAGCCCGAATTGATCGCGCGGACCAGTCAGCTCGCGGACCGCCACGCCGCGGCGCTCGCCGCTACCAGCATCAATCCGGCAGCTATCAGGGCGCAGTTGGCAAAGCCAAGGCTCGTGTAGAGCGGGCCGAAGCCTGCCGTGCCGACGGTGACGGCGAGATAGGTGACCGCGCTGTTCAGGCCCATGATGGTGCCGCGCCGCGCCGGGTCGAGCGCGGTGAGGCGCATGACCAGCACATTCAGGCCGAAATGATTGGCGAGGCCCCAGACGGCAATCGATCCCAGCAGCAGGCCGAAGCTGCCGCTCGCGAGCGCGATCGCGACATAGACGGCGGCGACCAGCAGATAGGCGAAGGGCATGACGCGGCGGGCACCAAGACGATCGATGACGCCGTCCAGCAAGGCCGCTGCGCCGAAACCGAGACCGTAGGCGACAGCCGCCAGGCCGTTGGCGCTGACCGGCTCGCCGAGAGCTTCATGCAGATGATCGCCGAGATAACCGTAGACGCCATAGAAGGCGGTCATGAAGGCGCCGCAGGCAATGAGCAGCGGCAGGATGCCGGGAACGGCGAGCGCGCCGAGCGGCGACGGCGCGGGACCGCTTTTCCTGGTGTCATGCAGCGAGCTCATCGCCAGGCCGGCGACGGCCGTTCCCGCCAGCAACGCCACGGCGGCGAAGACGGCGCGCCAGTGGATGAGGTCGGCAAGCACCGCCGATAGCGAGACGCCGGCGACCATGGAAAGCGTCCAGCCGGTCAGCACGACGCCGATGGTGCCGCTCTCGCGGCCGGGCGGCGCGATCGCGGCCGAGCTGGCGTAGATCGCCGGCATCGCGATGCCGGCGGCAATGCCGGCTACCAGCTGGGCCGTCACGAGCAACGCAACCGTCGGCGCCAGGGCGCTGGCGACAAGGGCCAGCGCCAGCAGCAGCAAGGCGCCCTGCAGCATGCGGCGCGCGCCGATCCGGTCGATGTAGCGGGCAAGGAAGAGCGCGCTGGCGGAGGTGCCGAGGCCGAAGGCTGCGGCGGCCGTCATCACCGCCGGCACGCTGGCGCCGAACGATGCGGCGACGGCCGGCGCGATCGGTCCCAGAACCAGCGAGTTGGAGCCGATGACGGCGATGCAGCCCGTCAGCAGATAGGCGGCGGCCGGGATCGGCGCACGGGGCGCCGCGGTCAGAATTGCTGATTGATCACTGTTCGACATATCATCATAATGGCCGAATTAAATTCCGCATCAATGGAGAATTTCCATATGGACCTAGAAACAGATGACATTCAGCGGAACAAGCAGCCGACCCGAGAGATCGACCCGGTCGACCGAAAGATATTAGGCGTTCTCGTCGAGGACGCGACCATCAGCTATGCCGAACTCGGCGAACGCGTCGGCCTGTCGCCGCCGGCGGCGCATGAGCGGGTCAAGCGGCTCAAGCGCAGCGGCGCCATCCGCGCCACCTCGGCGATCATCGATCCGAGGGCGGTGAAGAAGCCGCTGCTTGCCTTCGTGCATATCGACACAAGAGGCTGGGGCAAGACGCCGGAACTGATGGCGGTGTCCAAATATCCGGAGGTCGAGGAGATCCACACGGTTGCCGGCGACACCTGCATGCTGCTCAAGGTGCGCACCGAGGACACCCGGGCGCTCGAAGGACTGCTCGCCCGTCTCTACGACACGCCCGGCGTCACCTCGACGCGCAGTTATGTCGTGCTGTCGACCTATCTCGAGCGTCCGGTGCAGCCTGAGATCACCAGCGAATGGCCAGCGCCGAAGCATATGGCGAACCCTATGTATTAGGTCGCCGCGAGCTGATGGCGCCTGGAAAGCGCCAGCAGATAGAAGGCCGCGACATGCGTGATCATCAAGAGCGGCACGTAGATGACCGGGATCGCGTAGGTCGCGCCCAACTGCCCGGCATGCCCCGGAAGGTCGAGCATGACGCCGTGATAGTAGTCGCCGAAAAGGTCGACCACGCCCACGATATTGAAGGCGACGACCAGCGGCCAGAAGATCGCAGGCCTCGCCGCGCCAAGCAGCGCCAGCATGGCGAGCAGGCCGGTTGCGAAGTCGCCATAGGCGGCAAAAGGGGCAAAGCCGGCGGGCAGGTCCGGCCCCACGACGCCCGGGATGAGGAAGACGAGCCCGAAGAAGCGGAAGCTGTGCAGCGTTGCGATGGCGCGCTGCGCCTCTATCGGCTCCATCGATCTCAGCTTCGGCCAGATATAGGCCGCAAAGCAAAGCAACCAGGGCACGTAGCCAAGCCCGAGTTGGATGTTCAGGATCATCGCCGGTGACATCCGCGCCTCCTATAAAGCCTTGATAGGAACGGCTTCGAACACTGCGGTCAGGATACCCAGTCGGCCTTGCATGAGATTGCGTCCGAGATTGGTGGTGAGTTCCGGGAAATTCTGCCCCATGACGACGCCGAGATTGAGCGGCGGCGGACCGGAGGCGCGGAGCTCGGCGAACCAGGCCTTGGCGGCGGCGGTATCGTCGCGGCGGACGAGGGTGCCGAAGCCGGCGGCCTCGATGGCCGCGCAGGTCGCTTCGGCGTTCAGCAGGAAGCTTTCGCCCGGCGTCTTCGCCCAGGGAACCGGATATTGCGGGTCGCCGCCATTCAGCACGACGTCGTAGGTGGCGAATTTTCCGCCCGGCTTCAGCACGCGCCTGATCTCGCGGTAGAGCAGCGACCGGTCGGCGATGTTCATCGCCACATGCTGCAACAGCGCGGCATCGAAGCGGCCAGCTTCGAAAGGCAGCGCCAGCGCGCTGCCGGTTTCGAACGACACTTTGCCGTCCTGCCCGGTCCGCCGGGTCAGATAGCGCGCGGCCTCGACGAAGGGTTCGCTGAGATCGATGCCGGTCACCTCGCAGCCATAGGTCGCCTGCAGGAAGCGGGCGGGACCGCCGACGCCCGATCCGACATCGAGAACCAACATGTCGGCGGAAATGACCGCCAGATTGGCGAGCTCGGCGGTCGCGGCCAGCCCGCGGGTGTGGAACTGGTCGAGCGTGGCCAATTGCTCGGGCATCAGCCGCTGTTCGTCCGGCCCAAAAACGGCAAGTGCTGCCTTCAGGCGTTCGGTCAGGCCGGTCGCGCGGTAGTGATCGCGCACGCGATCGAGTTCATCGGTCATTGCCACTTCCCTGTTGGTGTTCCTGGTCACGCAAGAGATAAGGCGGCTTTCTGCCAGCGACTATCCGCGATAATGTCGATGGGTCATGAAGCAGAACTTCACAGTCAGGTATGGCGCGCTTGATGGCGTCGAAGCCTTCTTGAGCGTCGCCAGGCATCGCAATTTCCGCAAGGCGGCGGCCGAGCTTGCCGTGACACCGTCAGCGATCAGCCAGGCGATACGCACGCTCGAGGCGCGCATCGGTGCTGCGCTGTTCATCCGCACGACGCGCAGCGTCGGCCTGACCGAAGCTGGCGAGCGCTTTTTCGCGCGCGCGCGGCCGGCCTTCGAGGAGTTGATCGCCGCGAGCGAGATCGCGCGCGGAATGGGCCAGCGCCCGGCGGGGCTGTTGCGCCTTTCGGTGCCGCCGGCTGTTGTGCCGGTGCTGCTGGAGCCGATGATCGCCTCCTTCTGCCAGGCCTATCCCGAGATCGAGCTGGAGATCGTTGCCAGCGGCGAGCTGGCCGATCTCGCGGCCGCAGGCTTCGATGCCGGCATCCGCATGGGCGATCTGATCGCGCCCGACATGGTCGCGGTCCGCCTGACGCCGTCCTTCCCGATGGTGGTCGTCGGCAGTCCGGATTATCTGCGCCGGCGCGCGGCGCCCGAGCGCATCGAGGATCTGCGCGACCATGCCTGCCTGCGCCTGCGCCGCTCGAACGGTTCGGTCGCGCCCTGGTCTTTCGTCGACGGCAACAAGACGATAGAGGCGATCGTCTCGGGACCGCTGATCGCGCACGACTATCCGTCGCTGCTCGGCGCGGCGATCCAGGGTGTCGGGCTGGCGCAGGTGCCGAGCCCGATCGCCGAGGCGCCGATCGCCGACGGGCGTCTGCAGGCGCTGCTCGGCCGCTTCGCGGTGACTACGCCGGGGGTTTTTCTCTATTATCCGGAGAGGCATCAGGTGCTGCCCAAGCTGCGGGCCTTCATCGACCATATCCGGCATCCGGGCGACACCGGTTCTTCCCCGAAGCGATCGGGCAAACGGCGGCAAAGCTGACGTCTCAAGTCTGACGGTTCACTGGGCCGGCTGTGTCCGCGCATATTCGAGCTGCATGGCGACGAAATCGGTGGTGCGTGCGCCGTAGCGCGCCGTGATGTCCTCGAGCGTCCGGTCCAGCGCCTTTGCCGGCGGCATGTCCGCCATGGCCGACACCGTCCGGTCCGCCGGCCAGTCAGCGTCGACTTGGTCGGGCAGGATGCGGATGCCGCCGCGGCTGACGACGGCGCCGTCATTTGCGGCAAAGGTGACGGCGCCGGAGCGAAAGGTTCGCGACCAGGCGTCGGCGGCCAGCGCCAGCGACACCTCGTCCATGCCCGGCGTCAGCGGAATGCCGAGCTGCTCGTGATTGAAGAAGGCAAGCGTGTTGCCGATCGCCGTCAGCGCGAAGGGCCGCGTGAATTTGAAGGCACCGCTGTCGTGGCGCGCGCCCCAACGGTCGAGGCCGAGATCGCGAGCGACGGCCTCGGCTTTCTCACGGCCCGCAATCGCCTCGATCAGGGTCAGCATCATCGGCATGGAGGCGGTGATGCCGGTCGTGGTCGCGACATTCCGGTCGACGACGTAGCGGCGGTCGGTGACATAGCGGATCGTGGGATGCTTCCGGCGCAGTTCGTTCAGCGAATACCAGTGCGTCGTCGCGCGCTTGCCGTCCAGCAATCCGCTGGCGCCGACCACCGTTGCGCCGACGCAGACGCCGATCACGATGGCACCCTTGGCCGACTGCTCCCTGATCCATTTCAACACGTCCGGATCGTCGTCGCGCATCATGGCGGGAACGATGACATAGTCGGCGCCTTGCGGATGCTGGGCGTCGAACGAGGCGATCGTCGCATCGGGCTCGACGCGCAAGGCCGGGTGCAGTTGCACGGGCCCCGGCTGCGTCGCCAGCGCGACGACATCGGCGACGTCGGCGCGGCGCAGGATGCCATAGGGCATCAGATAATCGGTGGTCTCGGTGCCGTCGTTGACGCCGATGATCGCGATCAGCGGGCGCGGACGTTTCGGCTTCAGCGCCGCGAGCGTGGCCTCGGTCTCCTTGGCGTCGATCGCCGGCTGCACCGCGGCGACGGGTGCCGAGGGCAGAGACAGGAGCCAAGCGGCCACTACGACGGCCGATAGCGCGACAAGCCCAAGGGTGCTCCACAATAACATTCGCAAACTCATGGTCCGGTCCTTCCGATCCAAACGCTTGACCGGCAACCTAGCTCCGCGCCATTTTGGCCGAAATGACATATATCGGGCGAAAACTGCCATGCGAGCGATAGGCATCATCATCCATCCGGGTTTTCAGTTGCTGGACGTCGCCGGCCCCGCGGCAGCCTTCGAGCTGGCCGAGCACTATCAGCCGGGCAGCTACCGGCTCGAGATGCTGGCGCCGGGCGGCGGCGAGGTCGAGAGCTCGTCGGGCCTACGGCTTTCGGCACGGCCATTGTCCGACGCCGGGCCGCTCGACACCGCCGTCATCTCCGGCGGCGAGATCATCCGCTCGATGGCAGCGGCGCAGGAAATCGTCGCCTGGTTGCGGCGCGCAACGCTGCGCCGGACGGCCAGTGTCTGCACCGGCGCCTATCTGCTCGCGGAGGCCGGGTTGCTCGACGGCCGGAGCGCCACCACGCATTGGTGGAGCACCGACGATTTCGCCCGCCGCTATCCAAAGGTGAAGCTCGACGCCGAGCGTATCTTCATCCAGGACGGCCGCGTGTGGACGTCGGCCGGAATCTCCGCCGGCATCGACCTGGCGCTGGCGCTGATCGAAGACGATCTCGGCCCGGCGATCGCGCGCCGCACCGCGCAGCAGCTCGTCGTGCACCAGCGGCGGCCGGGCGGCCAGTCGCAATTCTCGGCGCTGGTCGAACTCGGCGGGCGTTCGGGACGCTTCGTCGAGCTGATCGAATGGATGCGGAGCAAGCTCGCCGAGACGCTGACCGTGGAACGCCTCGCCGAACGCGCTGCGATGAGCCCGCGCAACTTCGCTCGCGCCTTCGCGGCGGAGACAGGCGCCACGCCCGCCAAGGCTGTCGAGCGCCTGCGGTTGGAAACCGCGCGCATGGCGGTGGAGACCAGCAATGCGCCGCTCGACCGCATCGCCGAGGACAGCGGCTTCGGCGATGCCGGGCGCATGCGCCGCGCTTTCCTCAGGAGCTTCGGCCAGCCACCGCAGGCGCTGAGGCGCGCGGCGACACGGAGTTAGTCCTGGCGCGCTATGTCCTCGCGTGCCAGGCAAGGAACCTGCTTATCTCTTCCCGTTTGTCTTGCGACAAACCGGCAAGAAGCTTCTCGTCGAGATACCCTTTCCGGATAAGACTGGCAAAGACGAGGATCAGCTGCGAGTAGCGATAGTCGAACAGCTGCTCGAGGTTTCGCCGTTGCTGTCTCAGATAATCTTCGATCTCCCACATGTCGGAAAAGCTCGCCGCATCACTGGCCTTCTTTTTGAATTCGGCCAGTGTCTTGCCCAGCGCCACCTCGAGAGCCTTGTCGAAGGCGGCGCGAGCCACCTTCTTTTCCGAGGGCGACCAACTGAGGTCATTGAAGGCCATGAACAGCTCCCGTGAAAAGCACCGCCCGAAGCGGTCTGATCGTGAATACTATCCTAAGCGTCCTGACTTTGCCCGCTTCCTCTCCGCCGCCGCCAGCAGGTCGACGAAGGCGCGCACCTTGGCCGGCCTGAAGCGGGCCGGTGGATAGACCGCATGGATGCCGCCCGACGGCAGCGTCCAGTCGGCGAACACCCGCACGAGCCGGCCGGCAACGATGTCGTCCTCGACGGCGAAGTCGGGGAAGATGCCGAGCCCGATGCCGGCCAGCACACAGGCCAGCACGGCCGGGGTCTTGTCGCCGATCATGACCGGATTGAACTCGGGCAACACCGTCTCGCCGTCCTTCGAGAACAGCCGTTGCCCGGTGCCGCGCAATTGCGCATTGCCGACCCACGGCAGGGATTTTGCGAGCTTCGGGCTCACATCTTTCGGAAGGCCGGCCGCGAGCTTCGGGGTTGCGACGACGAATTGGTGCAAGGTCCCCAGGCGCCGCGCCTGGTTGGAGGAGTCGGCCAGCCAGCCGATGCGGATGCCAAGATCGATCTGCTCGTCGACCAGATTGCTGATCGCATCGTCGAAGATAGCCTCGACCTTCATCTTCGGATATTTCCGCAGATAGTCGGCAATGGTCGGGGCGACGATCTTCGCACCATAGTCGAGCGAGGCGGTAAGGCGCAGCGTCCCGGTCGGCTTGCCCGCGCTTTGCGAGATGTCGCCATAGGCCGCCTCCGCTTCGCGCAGGATGATGGCGGCGCGGTCGTAGAACTGCCGTCCCTCCTCGGTCGCGGTGACGCGCCTGGTCGTGCGCCGCAACAGCGTCGCGCCAAGCTCCTGCTCGAGCTTGCCCACCTGATGGCTGACCACGGCCTTGGCGACGTCAAGACGGTCGGCGGCGGCGGTGAAAGATCCGGTCTCCACGACGGTGGTGAAGTAGACAAGGCGGTTGAGGTTTAGGAGGTCGGCCATCGCTATTGTCTGATCTGGTCAGACAGTTTGTATGATTGATCGCCGTTTTTCGCAACCGGCCGAACTGCCATCTAGGCGGGAGACAATGTTCCCCGGACCGAGATGGCAATGACCGACACCACCGTGACCTATCTTTTCGACCCGCTTTGCGGCTGGTGCTACGGCTCCACGCCGATGCTGGACAGGCTTGCCGCAAGCGGTGTCACGCTCGAGCTTTTGCCGACCGGGCTGTTCTCCGGATCCGGGGCGCGGCCGATGGATGAAGGCTTTGCCGCCCATGCCTGGGCCAACGACCAGCGCATCGAGCGGCTGAGCGGGCAGGTTTTCAGCCAGGCGTATCTCGACAATGTGCTCAACGTGCGCGGGACGCTGCTCGATTCCAGCGCCGCAACGCTCGGCGTGAGCGCGGCGGGTCTCGACGACCCGCGCCTGCGACTTGCGGCGCTGAAGGCGATCCAACGCGCCCGCTATGTCGACGGGCGCGATATCGTGACGGTCGACGGCGTGGCGCAGGTGCTGGCCGATGCCGGCATGGCGGACACGGCCGCGGCAGTGAAGGCGCCGACAGACGAAGTGCTGGCTGCGCATCGCGAGCTGGTCGGCCGCGGACGCGGCCTGTTCCAGCGGCTTCATGCCAATGGCGTTCCGTCGCTCGCCGTCATCCGCAACGACGCGCCCCGGCTGATCAGCTCCAACGCGCTGTTCGGCAGCTACGAGAATCTCGTCGCCCATCTCCAGGCGGCGTGACCCCGATCCCCTCCCCCAAGCAAAAGGAAACTTCCATGAAGATCGCACTCATCGGCGCGTCCGGCCAAGTCGGCTCGCGCCTGCTCAAGGAACTCTCCGATGGCGGCCATGCCATCACCGCGATTGCCCGCAATCCGGAGAAGATCGCCAAACTCCCGGGCGTCACCGCTGTCAAAGGCGACGCTTTCGACAAGGACGCGCTGGCCGCATTGATCAAGGGCCACGACGCGGTGATCAGCTCGGTGCATTTCACCGCCAGCGATCCCGACACGCTGATCGCGGCGGTGCGCGCCTCCGGCGTCAGGCGCTATCTCATCGTCGGCGGCGCCGGCAGCCTCGAAGTCGCGCCCGGCAAGCGCCTGGTCGACACGCCGGAATTCCCGGCCATCTACAAGTCGGAGGCGCTGAAGGGCGGCGACTTCCTGGACAAGCTCAGGACGGTCAACGATCTCGACTGGACCTTCCTGTCGCCGTCGGCCCTGTTCGTGGCCGGCGAGCGCACCGGCAAGTTCCGGCTCGGCAAGGACACGCTGCTGACCAACGACAATGGCAGCAGCATCTCCTTCGAGGATTACGCCATCGTCATGGCGAACGAGATCGAGAACCCGAAGCATATCCGGCAGCGCTTCACCGTCGGGTATTGAGCCTTCGGATTTTAGATTTTGTGATGGGCCGCCGGATGGCGGTCCATCATTTTGCAGAGCGTGCCTCGATCAACGACTGGATGCGCTCCGCGTCACCAGGCGTCGCGGGATTATAGACGATCATGCCGAGTTCCGGACGGCCGTCGACGGCGAAGACCGAGAACTCCAGCTCGATCAGCCCGATCTCGGGGTGCCGCAGGCGCTTCACGCCTTCGCCATGCGCGGGTACGACGTCATTGTCGCGCCAGAGCGCCGCGAATTCCGGGCTGATCCGAGAAAGCTCCTCGACCAGTTCGGTGACCTCCGCGCCCGCGCCGGCGCGGACAGCGTCGGCCCTGAACGAGCCAACCACGAAACGCGCGACACTCTGCCAATCTTCCTGGGCGTCGCGCACACGCGGATTGCCGAACATCAGGCGCAGGATGTTGCGCTGCTCGCGCGGCAGCTTGGAATAGTCGGTGAGCATCGCCGCCGCGGCGCGGTTCCAGGCGACCACATCCCATGTCGCGGTCTTGATGATGGCCGGACTGGGGTCCAAGGCGTCGAGGACACGCTGAAGACGCGGCGTGACGCTGTCCACGCCTTTGTAGCGGACTTCCGGCGGCCGCCCGAGACCCAGCATGAACAGATGCTCGCGTTCAGGCTCGGTCAGCATCAGCCCGGTCGCGATGCGGTTCAGCACATCCGCCGAGGGCGCCCCGCCCCTTCCCTGCTCCAGCCATGTGTACCAGGTCGGGCTGATATTGGCGCGCTGCGCCACCTCTTCGCGACGCAGCCCCTGGGTGCGCCGGCGACCCATGGCAAAACCGAAGGCGGTCGGATCGAGGCGCATGCGGCGGTCGCGAAGAAAGGTGCCGAGCTTGTTGGTCGTCTCTTTGTGGGCGGTCCCTTGGGGCATTGCCATCCTGTTGGCTATTATACCATGATAAAGTCACTACTTTAACAGAATGAGATATAGCGCAAATAAGGCCTCCGAACAACCACAGGAGACCTCCCATGCGTGTATTCCTCACCGGCGCGACCGGTTTCATCGGTTCCAGAATCGTGCCTGAGCTTCTCGCCGCGGGACACCAGGTGCTTGGCCTGACCCGCTCCGATGCCGGCGCGCGGTCGCTTGCGGCCCAAGGCGCCGAGGCGCATCGCGGCGACCTCGAAGACCTCGACAGCCTGCGCGACGGCGCGGCAAAGTCGGATGCGGTGATCCACACGGCCTTCGATCACAATTTCTCGAATTTCGTCGCGAATTGCGAGAAGGACAAGCGCGTCATCGAAACGCTGGGCGGCACGCTCGCCGGCTCGGACCGGCTGCTCCTCATCACGTCTGGCGTCGGCATGGGTTCCGCCGAACACGGTCAGCCGGCGCGGGAAGACATCTTCAACACCGACCATCCCAATCCGCGAATCCTGTCGGAGCTTACCGGCCAAGCGATGGCCGAGAAGGGCGTCAAGGTGTCGGTGGTGCGGCTGCCGCAGGTGCATGACGCGATGAAGCAGGGTCTGATCACCCCGCTCATCGAGCAGACACGTGCCAAGGGTGTCTCAGCCTATCTCGGCGAAGGCCGCAACCGGTGGTCGGCGGCGCATGTGCTCGATGTCGCCAAGCTCTACCGTCTGGCGCTGGACAAGCAGGAAGCCGGCGTGCGCTACAACGCCGTCGCCGAGGAAGGCATTGCCATGCGCGAGATCGCGGAAGTGATCGGCGCCGGGCTCGGCGTGCCGGTGGTCTCGCTCTCCCAGGACGAAGCGGCGGACCATTTCGGATGGCTTTCGATATTCGCGGGCCTCGATATGCCGGCCTCGAGCGAATGGACGCGTAAGCATCTCGGCTGGCAGCCGACGGGACCCGGCCTCATTGCCGACCTGGAACGGATGGATTATTCGCAAGCGGCCGCGGCCTAGCCAGGTCCTCCGGCGGTTCAGCGAACCGGCTGGACCGCCGTCTGCAGCAGGTCCGCCAGGCTGTCAGACTTTTCGACCTTGTCGGTGAGGTCGAGCCCGGACAAAAGGTCGACCAGATGGCTGTTCATCAGGGCGGCGGCGTTGGCGCTGTCGCCGGCCTCGATGGCGTCGACCAAGGCGTGATGGGCGTGCTTCTCGCAGGTCGCGTCGCGGCGCTTCCAGTAAAGCGCGATGATCAGCGAGGAGTGCGAGACGAGGTCGCGGACAAAGTTGGTGAACACCGAATGCGCCGCGATCTCGGCGATGCCGACATGGAAGCGCGCCGACAGCATGATGGCGTCGCTGTCGCGGCCGTCATGCAGCGCCTCATGTTCCTTTTCGAGATGTACCCGCAATTGCGCGATGTCGGACGGCACCGCCGTCCTGGCGGCAAGCGCGGCCACCTTCGGCTCGATCAGCGCGCGCGCCTCGAACACTTCCCGCGCCTCGATCTTCGACGGCTGCGCGACAAACGCGCCGCGATTGGGCTCGAGCCGCGCCAGCCGGTCATGCGCCAAGGCCTGCAAGGCGGCACGGACGACGGTCCGGCTCACCGAATAGATCGAGGCCAGTTCGTCTTCCGGCAGCTTGGTGCCGGGGGCGAGACGGTGGCTGACGATGGCGTCCCGCAGCCCATAATAGATCGGCGACCAGCGCGCCGCCGGCTTGTCGTCCCGATCTTCTTCCCTGAGTACCGTCAACATACTTTCAATGCGCGGGCCCGAAATGGCCCGATCTGCCCCCAAATCGCCGGCAGCCCGTTCAATCTAGTATCGCTCGCGCGGCGGTCAATCCCACCTGTCCGGCTGCCGGCCGATCGCCCGGCGGCACAAAGCCGCCTAAACGATCTCGGCTTGCGTGGGCGACAGCGGTGCGAACATGCCGGCGAAGCGCTTGCCGCGCGGCGCGGCATAGCCGCCGATCTTCGATGTCTTCAAGCCGACCTTGAACAGGCTCTCGGCCAGCGTGACGGCGCAGACGACGCCGTCGAGCACCGGAACGCCGTGCTCTTCGGACAGGCTGTGCGCAAGGTCGGCCATTCCGGCGCAGCCGAGCACGATCGCCTCGGCCCTGTCCTCGCTGATGGCGCGCGCGATCTCTTCCGATATCCGGTGTCTTGCATTCGAGCCTGGACGTTCGAGCTCGAGCACGGCGACTTCCGACGAGCGTACCTTGGCGCAGCGCGAGGCGAGGCCGTATTTCGCCAGATTGTGCTCGATCGCCGGAACCGAGCGGGCAAGCGTGGTGACGACGCTGAATTTACCGGCGATGAGGCTCGCCATATGGAACGCCGCCTCACCGATGCCGATGACCGGAGCCTCGGTGGCGCAGCGGGCCGCGTCCAGCCCGGTGTCGTCGAAGCAGGCGATCACATAGGCATCCGCCGCCGGCGCCTTGCCCATCTCGGCGATGATGCCTGGAATGGCGAAGACCTCGTCGAAATAACCCTCGATGCTCGGCGGGCCGTCGGCCGGATTGACGGCGATAATCTGGGTCCCACCCGACGCGACGCTCGCGGCCGCCTCGCCGATCTTGGCGGTCATCGATTGGGTGGTGTTGGGATTGATGACGAGTATGCGCATTCCAATCAGCCTCAGATCTCGCCGCCGAGATAAAGCCGCTTGACCCGGTCGTCGGTCAGCAGTTCGGCGGAGTTGCCGCTCAGCGCGACGCTGCCGGTGGTCAGCGCATAGGCGCGCTGCGAGATGCGCAACGCCATGCGCGAATTCTGCTCGACCAGGAGCACGCTGACCTTCTCGTCGCGATTGATGGCGACGATCGAGCGGGCGATGTCCTGGACGAGTTTCGGCGCGACGCCGAGCGACGGTTCGTCGAGCAGAAGCAGTTTCGGTTTCGCCATCAGCGCGCGGCCGATGACCAGCATCTGCTGCTCGCCGCCGCTCATCGTGCCGGCGGCCTGCGAGAAGCGCTCTTTCAGCCGCGGAAAGCGCCCCAGCACCATCTCCATCGACGCGGCGATCTCGGATTTGCTGGTGCGGGTGAAGGCGCCCATCAGGAGATTGTCCCTGACCGTCATGTAAGGGAAAACGCGGCGACCTTCCGGCACCATGGCTATGCCCATCTTGACGATCTCGTCGGGCGCGGCACCGTCGATGCGCTTGCCGCCATAGTGGATCTCGCCGGACCTGATCTTGCGCAGACCGGTGATGGCGCGAAGGATCGACGACTTGCCGGCACCGTTGGCGCCGATCAGCGCGACGGTCTCGCCCTCGTTGATCTCGAGCGAGACGCCTTTCAGCGCGTAGACATGGTCGTAATAGAGCTCGACATTGGCGAAGTTCAGGATCTGGTTCATAGGCCGATCGCCTCGTCTTCGCTGCCGAGATAGGCTTCGATCACCTTCTCATTGGCCTGGATTTCCGACGGCGTTCCCTCGGCGATCTTCTGCCCGAAATTGAGCACGACGAGCCGGTCGGAGATCTTCATCACGGCCGGCATGTCGTGCTCGACCAGAAGGATGGTCAGGCCGCGCTCGCGCAGGCGCCGCACCATCTCGACCATGCGCATCGTCTCGTCGTGGTTCATGCCGGCGAAGGGCTCGTCGAGCAGCAGGATGGAAGGATTGGTGGCCAGACCGATGGCGATACCGAGCGCCCGCAAATGGCCATGCGGCAGGTTGCGGGCGGTCTCATTGGCGAGCGAGGAGAGGCCGAGCAGCGCCAGGATCTCGTCGGCCGATTGGCCGAAGGCCGCTTCGTCCACCTTCGCCGCGCCGGTGCCGAGGAAGAAGCCGAACAGGCTCGCCTTCGAGCGCAGATGATGCGCGATGATGACGTTGTCGCGCACGCTCATGTTCTTGAAGATCGTCGTCTCCTGAAAGGTGCGCACGACGCCCTTGCGGGCGGCGATGTGCGGGGCGAGACCGGAGATGCGCTCGCCCTTCAGGCGCACCTCGCCCGTTGTGGGCTTGAGGAACGACGAGATCAGCTTGAACAGCGTCGACTTGCCGGCGCCGTTCGGGCCGATCACCGACAAGATCTCTCTCTCGCGCACCGAAAACGAGACGTTGTTGACCGCGACGAGACCGCCGAAGCGTTTGGTCAGGTCGGAGACTTCGAGCATTTCGGCCATGGCTCAACCCTTCTTCCGGGTCATTTCGGCAAGGCTGAGCAGGCCGTTGGGCAGCACCAGCATCAGGACGATCATCAGGCCGGAATAGATCAGCAACTGGAATTGGCCGGTCTGGAACAGAAGGTCCCAGCCGAAATAGAGCACCAGCGTGCCGAGCATCGGACCGAATACATAGCCGAGGCCACCGAGGAAGCAGTTCAGCATGAAGTTGACGGAATCGGTGACGGTGAAGCTCGACGGGTAGATCGACTGCGAGATGGCGGCAAAGATGGCGCCGGAAACACCGCCGAAGAAGGACGAGACGGCATAGGCGATGACGCGCAGATAGGCGATGTTGACGCCGATCGAGGAAGCGAGCTCCTCGTTCTGCTGCAGCGACTGGCAAAGCTTGCCGATGCGCGAATTCACCAGCCGGTACATCACCGCGAAGCAGACCACCATCAGCGTGACCGCCAGCAGATAGAAGGCGAGCCGCGAATTCTGCAGCGAGGCGAAATCCGGGATCAGCGTGACGCCGAAGACCGACAGCGCGCCGGGCAACGGGATGCTGACGATGCCCTTGGCGCCGTTGGTGATCGGCAGCGCCAGCGCCAGCAAGCGCGCCACCTCGGTCAGCACCAGCGTCACCATGGCGAAGTAGACGCCGCGCAGGCGCAGGATCGGCAGCCCGATCAGCACGCTGGCAGCGGCGCAGAACAGGCCCGCGACGGGGAGCGCCAGCCAGAACGACCAGCCGTGGTTCATCACCAGTATGGCCGAGATATAGCCGCCCATCAGCGCGTAGGCGCCCTGGCCGATGTTGATGCGGCCGATATAGAAGGTGAGCCAGACACCGGCGCTGGCTATGCTGAGCAAAGCCACCGAGGTCAGCGTGTAATAGAGGTCGAAGCGGCCGCTGGCCGAGATGACTGCCGGCACGGCGATGAAGACGATCGCCAGGAAGGCGACGACCGCGGCGATCTTGACGTTGCGATTGAGGGTCATGGCGCGGTCAACCCCAAGGCTTGCCCATCAGCCCGTTGGGGCGGATCGACAGGAACACCATCAGGGCGGCGAAGATGACGAGATAGGTCACGTCGCCATATTCGCGCAGCACGGTGAGGCCGACCGACTCCATCATGCCGAGGATTAAGCCGCCGGCGATCGCGCCGCCGACGACGCCGGCGCCGCCGATCATCACCATCAGGAAGGCCTTGATCGAGATCGGCCCGCCGATGCCGGAATTGACGCCGGTGATGGTGACCAAAAGCCCGCCGACGACGCCGGCCAGCATCGCGCCCATGGCGAAGCCGATCATCGAATAGCGGTCGACGCGGACGCCCATCAGCTGGGCGGCGACGCGGTCCTGGGCAAGCGCCCGCATGGCGCGCCCGACGCGGCTGTACTGCATGTAGAGGACGAAAGCGGCGATGAAGACGATCGCCAGCGCGCCGACGACCAGCCGATCGTAAGGCATGATGATGCCGGCATCGTTGAAGACGCCCTTGACGATCTTGGGAACGCCGCGCTGTTTCTCGCCGAAGAGGAGCAGGATGACGGCATCGAAGAAGAAGGCCGTCGCCGCGGCCAGCAGCATGGTGCTTTCCTCGCGATGGCTGCGCCTGATGACGGTTCTAAAGAGGAATTTCTCCATCAGCGCGCCGATGACGGCGAGCGTGGCGCCGGAGGCGAGCAGCGCCACCACGAAGGGCAAGCCGAGCTGGCCGTAGACGGTGTAGGTGATGAACCCGCCCAGCACATACATCTGGCCGTGGGCGAAATTGAGCACGTTCATCAGGGCGAAGATCAGGGTGAGCCCCAGCGCGATCAGCGCATATTGGGCACCGAGATACAATCCGTTGGCGATGACCTGTTCCATGGATACCTTCGATCTTCCGCGGGGTCCGGCCCATCGGCCGGACCCCGCGGCAAGCTTGAGGAAACGACGCTCGAAGGTACGCTAGTCGACGGAGCCGACGAACAGGGTCTGGAAAGCGCCGTCCTTGTATTCGTTGACCACCATCGGCACCGAAAGCTGGCGCTTCTGGCCGAAGGAGGTGGTGCCGACATAGCCGAGCTTGGCATCGCCCTTGAGGAAGGGATTGGGCGCCGAGAAGGTGTCCATCGTCTTCTTGAATTCGGCGACGTCGTTGATCGCGGCAGGGTTGGCCTTCAGCGTATCGAGGATGTATTCCAGCGCATAGACCTTGGTGTTGGACTCGTCGTTATACTCACCGAACATCTTGGTGTAGCGGGTGACGAACTCCTTCATCGTGTCGGAGGCAATCTCCGGCGTGGAAGCGCCGCCGACGGAAATGAAGCCGTTGGCGTATTCGCCTGCGCCCTCTTCCAGAACCTTGGCGTCCTGCGCCGTTTCGGTCGAGATCAGGCCTTCATAACCGAGCTCGCGCGCGGCGCGGATGAGCAGCGGCGCGTTGGCCGGCGCGACGCCGGACAAGACCAGTAGGTCGGGCTTCAGCGCGACGATCGGCGTCAGCACCGGCGTGAAGTCGCGTGTGTCGTTCTGGTAGGTGTCGTTCTGGGCAACGATTTCCAACCCGAGCGCCTTCGCCGCCTCGACGCCACCGTCGCGCTGGCTGAGCGGGTCGGACTCATTCGCCGCGACAAAGGCGATCTTCTTCACGCCCTTGTTTTCCTTGAGATATTTGTAGATCGCCGGGCCGGACTGGTAGTTGGCGATCATGCCGAGCACGGCATTGGAGGCCGGCTTCTGGTAGAGCGCCTTGGGGAAGGCGTAGGGGAAGTAGATGATGCCGTTGGCTTCGGCCACGGGGCGCACCGCGGCGGCGCCGTCATCGACATTCGGGCCGACGACATAGTGGACGCCTTCCTGCGCCATCTTCTCCATGCCGGCGATGGCGCGCTTGGGGTCCTTCTGGTCGTCGAAGGTGACGATGTTGACGTTGTAGGTGTCGTTGCCGATCTTGACGCCGCCGGTCTCGTTGATCCAGGCGGCGCGGGTCTGCATCGAGCGCACGTTCGAGGTGCCCCAGGCGGCGGCCGGACCGCTGGTGACGCCGACAAAACCGATCTTCAGTTCCTTGTTTTCAGCCTGCGCGTACGAAATGCCGACAGCGGCAATGGCCAGGGTCGAGACGGCGCCGAGCGCCATGGATTTCAGAGTCGAGCGACGGTTGATCATATCAGCAGTTCCCCTTGGTTATCGCGCTTTGTGTTTTGCTCGTAGGCTGCGCGGATGGTGTTAAGGGAAACCGGCTGCGAAAGATTGTCAACATCTTTCTTATGTTTTGTATACAATGTTTCGGCGGAATGTGTTCGAACACCTCCCGAACAGCGACCCGACGGAAGCCGGAGTTGAACGGCAACAGTCGTCCAACGCATGCAGTGAAGTGCGCCGCGTGAAGCCTATCGATTGCCGGGCAAGCCGCCGCGGACGACGGCTACTTTCCGCAATGGTGGTCGTTGATCTTGTTTATCGCATTCGCGTCCGGTCCGACACGGTTGTAGGAACAGGCACCGGCGGCGGTGGTGAACAGCTGCTGGTCGTAATAGCGCGGACCGCCGAACAGCTGGTAGAGGATATCGTCACTGGCCGGAACGTAGCGCTCATGCTCGACCGGCGGCTGATGACGATGGTGGCGATGATGATGCCGTTCGCCCGCAACCGCCGAGGCCGACATGCTCGCGGCCGTGGCCAGCACGAGAGCAGAGACAGCGAGATATTTCATCATCGACGGGCAACCTTCTGGCAGTTGGGTCTGCAGCATACCCAAAATCGCCAGTGGCGCAAAAGTTCCGACTAGGCATTTAGCCGCTCGAGGTTGGCCGATGAGATCGTCGCAAAACTGGCTCTTGAGGCGGTGCGTCGAGATTCGGGTCAGGCCGAGTCGAAAATGGCGGCTTCCGAGAAGCGGAGCGGAGCGTACTTAAAGTACGTGAGCACCGGAAGCGCAGGAAGTCGCCATTTGCAGGCCGGCCTCACCCGAATATCGGCACACCGCTAGTGCAGGTGCCGCAGCTTGTCCGGATTTCGCATCACATAGATCGCCGTGATCTTGCCGCCTTCGATGTCGAGGGCCGTGGTCTGCAGCTCGCCGTCGACCTCCATTGTGACGAAGCCTGGCAGGCCGTTGATGAAGCCGTAGCGGATGAGCTTCGAGCGGTTGTCCTTGAGCCATGCCGCTACCGCCGCATATTGCGTCATGACCGCCTCGAAGCCGAGGGCCGGCTCGGTCGCCGCCGGGCGCTTGCCGCCGCCATCGGCGTGGGCGATGACGTCGGCGCTCAGCATCGCGCCGAGCGCTTTCATGTCGCCGCTGCGCGACGCGTCGAAGAAGGCCTCGGCAATCTCCAGCCCGCGCTGCTTCTCGACCTTGAAGCGCGGCCGCGCCTCGCGCAGATGCTCACGCGCTCTTGCCGCAAGCTGTCGGCAGGCGGCCGGATCTCGCTCGATCTCGGCGGCGACTTCCTCGAACTGCAAGCCGAACACGTCGTGCAACAGGAAGGCGGCGCGCTCGAGCGGCGACAGACGCTCCAGCGCCAGCATCAGCGGCAGAGTGACATCC
>NZ_JAGXJY010000180.1 GCF_019091085.1 Mesorhizobium sp. GbtcB19
ATCACTTTGATAAAAGAGTGTCAAAACCTTTAAGCTATGAAACAGATGGTTCATCGTCTACAACTATATCAATTCAGTTGAGTACGTATAACTTTCACTACGTATCAGCACGAGGGGGCCACCCTATCACAAGAGAAGGTCCGAATGTTACATCGGATTACGCCAAGCGGTGGACGAACGTGGAAATAAAAACTCGAAGTTTCAATTATCATTAAATGGACCATAATGGGGGTGAGGAAGGTTAGTTTTTTGGGGGAGTGGTTCTTATGCAATATATTTATGCTATTAGAAACA
>NZ_JAGXJY010000181.1 GCF_019091085.1 Mesorhizobium sp. GbtcB19
GAAAATCCATCATATGAAATTTATTTAAAGCCAAAAGCAAAAGAATTGCTCCTAACAATTCACGTTTCAAATTTCTACAATGTACGCGGAGGTATTATTTTTCCAATCGATTTCGGTGATGCTAAAGCAATGCAAGAAGACGTAGCTGAAGATACAAATATCGAATGGACAGCCGTTACCATCTTATTAGTTTTTAGTATTTTTCATCTCACTATCTTTTTGTTACGTAAAAAAGATGATGGCTTTTTTTATAGCGGTTGTTATTTCCTAAGCCTAGCACTAATTGTTATGAC
>NZ_JAGXJY010000182.1 GCF_019091085.1 Mesorhizobium sp. GbtcB19
TGTATTGTTCTGCAAAGTGATATGCATTTTGAAATGATGGATGGATGCATATTAGAATTAGAAGCTAATTCATCTCCTTGGTATAGTATATTTGAGGTGAAAGGTGTTAAAAATGTTAAGATTTCTGGTGGGAAAATAGTTGGAGATAAAAAGACACATAAGTATGAATTAGGAGTGAAGTTTGTTAGGGGAGGAATAAATGTCGATGGCTCATTAAATAATAATCCTAATTTTATTCGTAGTGAAATAGTAGATAGGTATGAAAATTCTGGTCTTTTACAAAATTTTCGCT
>NZ_JAGXJY010000183.1 GCF_019091085.1 Mesorhizobium sp. GbtcB19
AAACCGCATGATTTTCATGCTTTTTTGGCGTTAATCGTAGTCGACGCAGAGATAAGGTATATTGGATTATAAAGGGGAGGTTTTATTATAGGTTTATTATCAATAGATCTGATCTCATCCCCAACTATCACCCTTTTGATACTAATGACTAAAAAATAAAAGTAATTCATGTTAGTAAAATATTTTGAAAGAAGATCTAAATTTTAATAATTATATGATATTATCTAAAATGTTGAATAATATAGCATAATTAGTTAAAAAAAAAGCTCTCTTGATGGCATTAAAGAAACTA
>NZ_JAGXJY010000184.1 GCF_019091085.1 Mesorhizobium sp. GbtcB19
GCCCGGGCCGACGAATGCGCCAAGGAGCCGGTGACCGTCGGCTCCCTGCCGAAGCTCGACACCGATCCCTATTTCAAGGCCGCCCAGCAGGGCGCCGAGGAGGCCGCCAAGGAGATCGGCGGCAAGGCGATCCAGGTCGCGCCTTCGCAGGCGACGGCCGAGGCGCAGATCGATTTCATCAACAGCCTGGTCACCCAGAAGGTCGGCGTCATCGCGATCCCGGCCAATGATGCCAACGCCGTGGCGCCGGCGCTGAAGCGCGCAGCCCAGCAGGGCGTCAAGGTGGTGTC
>NZ_JAGXJY010000185.1 GCF_019091085.1 Mesorhizobium sp. GbtcB19
CTACAAGGCACCGTCTTTAATCCAAGATTGTTGTCTTATCTATAAAGAGAAACTAGATTCTTTCTCCTCTATTTATATGCGAGAGCAGAGGGTCTAGGATAAGATATTAGGAGATTTCCTCCCATCAAGGTTATCTACTAAGGTTCCTCCCATGTTATCTCCTAAGGAATCTTATTTTAATATAACTATAATCAGAATTCAATCATATCTATAGTATATCTTACATAATTAATTAAAGTCACATAATCTAATATTCTCCGATTAATTGGTAAGATAAAAAAGACTTAAAA
>NZ_JAGXJY010000186.1 GCF_019091085.1 Mesorhizobium sp. GbtcB19
GGTGTCGACCGGCGGCTGACGCTGCACTCCGCGGCCGCGGACGCGCAGGCGAGCGCCCCCGCGCATGGCTACGCCTTCGAGCCGGAAGCCGGCGGGGATGACGGGACCTGGGTGCAGTACAACACGCGGGAATTGACGGATGTGCCCGATCCGCTGCTGCCCGAAGGCTTCCGGATCCTGACAGCTGCGGATGCCTCCCCGGCCGACGCCGTCAAGGAGCATTGCGATGCCTGGCAAGCGTCGCGCTTCAACGAGGCGGCGTTCTAGCGCGTGCGGCGGACCTGGCC
>NZ_JAGXJY010000187.1 GCF_019091085.1 Mesorhizobium sp. GbtcB19
GCATGGAAGGACCGCGCCACCCACGGGCAATGCCGCATCCCCGCCCCGGGTCCATTCGCCGAACAGCGTTGGGACCCCGTTATTGATCATTTCCCCCCGCCCCGTCGGTTCGTTCCGGGACGCTCCGGGCAGGGCCGGGGGGGGGCGGGGCAATGGGTCGAAAATGAGTGGTAAGTGGATTTTTGGACAAGCGGCTGGGAGAAAATGGGTGTTGGGTGGCCGGGGCGGGGGGGGATCCCCAAAAGGGGAGGGGCGACTACGCCGCCACCCAAAAAATTAGATTGGGC
>NZ_JAGXJY010000188.1 GCF_019091085.1 Mesorhizobium sp. GbtcB19
CTCATATAACGTTTCTGCGCTTCTTAAATACTTTTGCATTAGTAAGGGATTTACTGCAGTATTACGCTGATATGCTGCTCTACGTTCAATGCCTCTTATCGTTCCTGGTTCCTTTGCTGTACGCATCCATTCCAGTGCATAACGTAAATCAGTAATCATACTACCAATAATTGTTTTATCATTATCCGGTGCTGTTTCTTTTAAGTTTTCTAACTGATTTACTTTCTCTTTATATTGTTCAATTAGTTCCTGCATACCTTGTTCCTCCTTTTGTAATAAAAAAAGG
>NZ_JAGXJY010000189.1 GCF_019091085.1 Mesorhizobium sp. GbtcB19
GCGAGCCAACGAGTAGTCTCCCGTATCTGGTTCGAGCCCGTGTTTGAAAAGGCCGCTCGGTCGGGCGGCCCCGCTGCTTCTGGCCGGGATCCGGCCGGATCGCAACAGTCCGCAGACCTGTCCGGCGCAATTCTTGTTACAGCCTGTAGGAGGCGCGTTGGCGCTATTTCCGGCTGCCCTGCCTGGCTGCGAGCGAAAGCCGCACACCCTCCTCGGCTCCGTCCAGCAGAACGACCAGGGCCTTGCTGGTGGCTGCCGGATCGCGCTTCTCGATGTTCTCGGCGA
>NZ_JAGXJY010000019.1 GCF_019091085.1 Mesorhizobium sp. GbtcB19
GCGGGCCCCCGCCCCCCCCCTCGGGGAGCCCCCCCACCCGGAAGAGGAAGACCGCCCCCCCGGCCCCCCCGGCCCCCCCCATGATGACGGCGCCGCCGGCCGCGATCGTCATCAGCGTCTCGAACGAGAACGGCGTGCCGGCGCGGGCAGCAGCGAGCGCGCGGTTGGCGATCGGCAAAAGGCCGACGGCAAGTGCTGCGACAAACGCCCACCATTCGATCGGCGGATAAAGCCGCCCGATGCCGTAGGCGAGGCCGAGCGCCAGCCCGCAGCCGATGGTGAGCATGCCCTTTTTCGTCCGCCACCAGGCCCCCTGCCCCTCGCTGCCATCATCCGCGTGCGCGTGGGTTCCGGCCTGTCCATGATCTTGGTCATGGTCGTGATCATGGTGGTCGTGATCGTGGACTGGATACGCGCCGGCCTCGTCGGCGTCCGCGGGAAGGACGCCGTAGCCAAGCTTGCCGAGCTGCGCCTTCATGGCCGGCAACAGCGCGGCTTCGTCCGCATGGCCGACCCGCATCATGCCGGCTGCCGCGGAGGCCGACACGCGCCCGACCCCCGGCAGTCGGCTCACCGCCGTCCCGATCTTGGCGGCGCAAGCGGCGCAATCCATGCCCGTGACGCGATAGCGGGTTTCCCTGACGTCCATAACATCTGCTCCTTGCGCGAAGCGGCTCAGACACAGAATAGCCTACCCGCTTCAAATGCTTGTTCTCACGCAATTCCGGATGGAAAACCGTTGGGCACTTTCCCTTGAATTGCTGCAACCTGAAACCGGTGCTACATCCTCTAGTGACTAGAGGAGCAAGCGAAAAAAATGCCGAAGGACGAATTCACCATCGGCGAGGCCGCGCGGCAGAGCGGCGTGAAGGTGCCGACGATCCGCTATTACGAGCAGATCGGCCTCTTGCCCGTCGCCTCGCGCAGCGAAGGAAACAGGCGGCTCTACGACCGCCCCGACCTCGGCCGCCTCGCCTTCATCCGCCCCGCGCGCGGACTCGGCTTCGCGGGCGGCGCCATCCGCACGCTGCTGTCGCTGCAGGATGATCCGGATCAGTCCTGCGCCGCCGCGGACGCAATCGCCAAGGCCCGCCTGGTCGAGGTCGACAAGCGCATCGCCAGCCTCAATGCGCTGCGCGACGAGCTCAAGCGCATGGTCAAGCAATGCGAGAGCGGCCGGATCGGCGACTGCCGCGTCATCGAGACGCTTGCCGACACGACCCATGTCCACGGGCGGCTGGCAGAAGCATAGGCATTCGAGGACAATCGCTGGCGTGAACTGAGTGCCATGTCTCGAAGGCCGCACCAGCCGGCCTGTGGCGAGGCCGGTGGAAACCAGCATGGTGCGACCGAGCACCACGCCTTCGCCCTGGACGGCGGCCGCTGCTCGGGTCGACGCCTTCGACGCCTCTTGCAGCAATCCAGCGCGCGTCGATATATTAGCAATTGCTTCTTTACAGAGTTGGCACGTGCTATTGTGGTCTTGGGATCGGCGGACGCGCCGGGGCGCCCGTCTCCCCAAGGGAGGAAACCAATGGCTCATTACGTATTACTGTCGAACTTCACCGATCAGGGTGTCAGGACCATAAAGGACACTCAGAAGCGTGCCGAGGCCTTCAAGGCGATGGCCAGCAAAAGCGGGGTCAAGGTTCACACCCTGCTGTGGACGCTGGGCAAGCATGATGTCGTCGTGGTCGCCGAAGCAGAAGACGACATTGCGGCGACCGCGCTAAGCCTATCGATCGCATCAATGGGCAACATCAGAACCGAGACCCTGAGGGCGTTCGACTCGGCGGACATGGCCAAGATATTGGCAAAGATGGCCTGACCGTTACTTTATCGACGCACGCGGGTGATCGAGCTGGCGCCATGCCGTGTGCTCGGCGCCTGCCGCTTCTGACCATGTAACGCCGAGGATGCGCGGCTTATTGCTCGTCGCGGCGCATCCGCGATCCGCTTTGGCCTGCTCGGCTTGGGTTTTTCGATCCTCGAATAGGGCAACCGACGGCGTGGGCGGGGGCGTTGGGGAGCCGCCGGTTACCAGGACGGGGGGCCATGTAATCAGAAAATACGCAGGCCCTGACGCAATAATGCCACTTGTCCGCATTCATGGGAACCGATTTCTAGATTACGATTCAAACACATATGGAAGGAAACGCACATACACGATGATCTCCACACCGCTACCCGCGCCAGGAACCAGATCGGCTGTGCCGCGTCATAGAGACAGGTTCTTGTCTCGGTTCGGGAGTGACGTCGATGGTCAGACTCCTTCTTGTCGTCGCGATAGCGCTAGCATTCGCGTGCGATGGGGCGCGGGCGGCAAAGATCAACCTCGATACGGTCAACCAGGCGCAATTCAGCGAGGGCGAGCCCAAAGGGGTCGATCCGATGCTGCTCAAGGCTCAGATCCTTCTGGATCGCGCACGTTTCTCGCCCGGCCTGATCGACGGCCGCCTTTCCGACAATTTCACCAAGGCCATCGCGGCTTTCCAGGCGGCGAACGGACTACTCTCCGACGGCAAGCTCACGCGCGAAACCTGGGACAAGCTCGCGGCAACCTTCGCCGGCCCGGTGCTGACGACCTACGAGATTACAAAGAAGGATGTGCATGAGCCTTTCACCAAGCGCATTCCTGCCCGCCTGGAGAGAATGGCGAAGCTGAAGCGCCTCGGTTATCGCAATGTACAGGAGAAGCTCGCCGAGCGTTTCCATGTCAGCGAACAATTGCTGAGGATGCTCAATCCCAAAAGCGGTTTCAGGAAGGCCGATACGTCTCTGGTGGTGCCCGATGTCGGCCGAGGCGATCTGCCTTCACAGCTAACCAGCGTCGAGGTCGACAAGGCGTCTCGCCAGGTGCGCGTGCTCGATCCGTCAGGCAAACCGATTGCCGTCTACCCCGCCTCGATCGGCAGCGAGGAGAAGCCGGCGCCGAGCGGCGCGGCCGAGGTCAGGCGCGTGGTGCGCAATCCTACCTATCACTACAATCCGAAATTCGCCTTCAAGGGTGTCAAGACCAAGCGGCCCTTCACCATCGCCAAGGGTCCGAACAATCCGGTCGGATCGGTATGGATCGATCTCTCCATCGAGAGCTACGGCATCCATGGCACGCCCGACCCTGGCAAGATCGGCACCACTTTCTCGCATGGCTGCATCCGGCTGACCAACTGGGACGCCGAAGACCTCGCGGTCATGGTCAAGCCGGGAACGAAAGTCGACTTCAAGGACGAGACGGCGCAGGACGGGCAAGCCCAGTGAATGCCGGCAGCCGATCCTGCAAATCAGACGCGATCGCTATTTCACCTTGATAACGACCTTGCCTTTGGCGCGTCCCTTCTCGACGAAAGCCAGTGCCTCGTTCGTTTCCTCGAACGGGAATATCCGATCGATCACAGGGCGGATGGTTCCGGATTCAAGCAGAGGTGTTATCTTGTTCAGCTGATCGCCCTGCGCCCACATGAAAAGAAACGAATACTCGACGCCCGCGCGTTCGGCCTTCTTCCTGATGCCGCGGCTCAAGGCTCGCATGACCAGTTTAAGCATCATGTTCAGGCCCAGCTTCCTTGCAAATTCAGCGTCCGGCGGACCTGAGATCGATATGAGCTTGCCGCCGGGTTTCAGCACACCCAGCGATTTTTCAAGCGTTTTGGCGTCCTGACTGTTGATGACGACATCATAGTCCTTAAGAAGCTTTTCGAAGTCGTCTTTCCGGTAGTCGACTACAATATCGGCGCCAAGGCTTTTCACCAGCGCCGTACTCGCGGCGCCCGCAGTTGTCGCTACCGTCGCGCCGAGATCCTTCGCCAGTTGGATGGCGAACGTGCCTACACCGCCCGACCCGGCCTGGATGAAAACCTTCTGGCCCCGCCTCAGACCGGCCTTGTCGACGAGCACCTGCCAGGCGGTCAGGGCAACGAGCGGAATCGAGGCAGCTTCCTCCATGCTGAGATTCTTGGGTTTCAGGGCAACGTCAGCTTCATTGATCGCGATGAATTCGGCGAATGTTCCCACGCGGCCATCCCGCGGCCGTGCATAGATTTCGTCGCCGGGTTTGAACTTGCGGACTTTGGATCCGACACGAACGACGATCCCGGCAACGTCGTGCCCCAGGATGAAAGGCGGGCGGTAGCGCAGGATGGGTTTGAACTCCCCGTCCCTGATCTTGGCGTCGAGAAGGTTCACGCCCGCCGCGTGAATTTCGACCAGGACATCCTCGTCTTGCAGGGCCGGCGCTGGCACCTCGACAAGCCGCAGGGCCGCCTTCTTCCCATATTTGTCGACAACAAAGGCTTTCATCATATTCGCTTTCTGAAACGGGTTCTTGATGTCCGGCAGACCGAGCCCGCGGACGGGCGCTGGAGCCGGCGCAACGCCTGGTCTGTTCAGACCGGCAGGCGGAATTGTTTGCGCAAGGCCTTGTCGAACAGTTCGGCGGGCGCGTAGCGGCGCAGCATGCTGACTTGCCTCGCCGCCTTGCCCGCCGTGTACCGCCGTCGTGGGCGCCTTTCGGCGGCCACCTTGACGACGACCTCGGCCACGACCTCGGGCGGGTCCGCCTTGGGCATCACCTCTCGCAGGAGCGCGTCCACGCCGGCCCTGGCCTGATCGTATTCCCTCATCACCGAATCCGGCTCGATCCCGTTCTGGTCGAAGACAGTGCGGACGAATGCCGGTTCGATGACCGAGACGCGAATGTTGAAGGCACGAATCTCGTGGTCGAGCGATTCCGAATACCCCTCAACGGCGTGCTTGACGGCTGAATAATGCGCGGAGTACGGCGCGGGGATCACCCCCAGGATCGAGCCTATGTTGATGATGCGCCCGCCGCCTTGCCGCCGCATCGCCGGCAACACGGCATTGGTCATCCGAACGACCCCAAATAGGTTTACGTCAAACAGCGCTTGAACCTGCACGATGGACGACTCCTCCGCGCCCGCCTGCAGTCCGATGCCGGCATTGTTGACCAGCAGGTCGATCCGGCCGGTCTTTGCGAGCACGGTCGAAACGAGGGCGTTGATGGACTCAGCGTCGGTCACATCGCAACTCAGCATGGTCACCCGGTCTGGACCTTTGCTTATCGCCCGCCGGCTTGTTCCGAAGACGGTGAATCCCGCGCGCGCCAACGCCTCGGCGCTTGCGCGACCAATGCCCGACGAAGCGCCTGTCACAATAGCGGTCTTTCCAGAGTGTTCGTTCACGTGGTGCTCCAACTCGTCTAGCCTTTTTCCATTGAATGGATTATGATCATAATATCAAATTACGATCATAATGCAATACTCGACTTGAAGGAGAGATCATGCGTTACGAAAAGGGTCGCAAGGACGCATCGCGCAGCCGCATTCTGGAGGTTGCGGCCGATCGTTTTCGGGGCGACGGCATCGCAGCGACCGGCCTTGCAAGCATCATGAGCGACGCCGGGATGACGAACGGGGCCTTCTATCCGCATTTTCAATCCAAGGCGGCGCTTGTCCGGGAATGCGTGGCAACTGCTCTGGAGGGGCAGTCGGGCCAAATCGCGGAGGCATTGGCTTCCGGTGGCCTGACGACGGCCATAGATGCGTATCTATCGGCGGCTCATCGAGACAATCCCGACAAAGGCTGCGCTTCGGCGGCGCTTCTGCCGGAAATAGCGCGCGAGCCAGCTGAAACACGCCAAGTCTATACCGAACGCTTCATGACGTTGGTCCGCCAAGTATCGGCGGCTCTTCCGCCGCAGACCGGGAATCCGGAGGATATAGCACTGGGCATTTTTGCAACCCTCATCGGCGCCCTTCAACTGGCCCGCGCCGTGGACGGGATGGAATTGTCGGACCGCATACTTGCGGCGGGAGCTGACGCGGCGCGGGCCCTGATCCAGCCGTGATGGAGCGGCGATGGCAGAGGGCGAAGAAGTTCGAACCGGAATATCGAAGACTCCGCTGCGACGGCCAAGCCGAGAACGAGAGGCGAGACCTCGCAGGGACGCGCGCAATGATGCGGACGGGTCACACCGGGCGAGCTTAAACCGGCTGCATAAATCCAGCTTATCATGACCCCTAATTTTTGAAGGCGTTACAGCGCCAATCACCGCCTGTAGCTTCGACCGCGGTCTTTCTCAGCTCGGTCGAAAAATGGTGGTTTGATGCAGACACATGCGCGGGTGGTGATCGTCGGCGGCGGGTGCGTCGGCGCGGGAATTCTCTACGGGCTGGCCAAGCGCGGCTGGACCGATGTGGCGCTGCTGGAGCGCACGCAGTTGACCGCCGGCTCGACCTGGCACGCGGCGGGGCTGATTCCGTCCTATGCCCGTAACATCAATGTCGGGCGGATGATCAACAAGACGATCGAGATCTATGAGGGGCTCGAGGCAGAGACCGGGCAGCCGGTGGGCTGGCACAAATGCGGGCAGTTGCGCATCGCCAATTCGAGGGATCGGCTCGACGAATACAAGAGCTATATGAGCGTTGCCGAGGTGCAGGGCATGCGGGCGCAGTTGCTCACGCCCGACGAGGCGCGAAAACTCTGGCCGCTGCTCGACAACAAAGAGATGCTCGGCGCGCTCTATCATCCCGATGACGGGCATATCGCGCCAGCCGACGTCACGCATGCCATGGCCAAGGGCGCGCGGGATCTGGGTGCAAAAGTCTATCTCAACACCGAGGTCACTGGCTTCAAGCGGACCGCCAGCGGCGAGTGGCTGGTTGAGACCAATCAGGGCGGCATCACCTGCGAGCATGCGATTTGCGCCACCGGCAATTACGCGCGCCAGACCGGCGCGCTGCTCGGTCTCGACATTCCGGCGATCCCGATCCTGCATCAGTACTGGATCACCGAGGCAGTGCCGGAAGTGGTGGAGCGCAAGCGCGCGGGGCGACCCGAAATGCCGATCCTGCGCGACGAAGGGTTTGAAGGGTATCTCCGCGAGGAAGGCGACGGCTTCATGTTCGGGCCCTATGAGCGCACCGAGCATCTGAAGCTGTTCGCCGAGGATGGCGTGCCCTCCTGGTTCGGCGCCGATCTTCTCGAAGAGGATTTCGATGCGGTGGCCTGGAACTGGGAGCAGGCCTTGCGGCTGGTGCCGGCGCTCGGGCGCGTCGGCATCAAGGCCAATGTGCGCGGGCCGTTCCAGATGACGGCGGACGAGCTGCCTTTGATGGGGCCGGCCTGGGGCCTGCCCAATGTCTGGCTCGCCGAAGGCGTGCCCGGCGGCATCCTGTGGGGCGGCACGATCGGTTATTATCTGTCGGAGCGGATCGTCGAGGGCTCCAACAGCCTCGATGTTTCCGACCTCGACCCGCGCCGCTTCGGCGACTACGCCAACAAGGAATGGACGCGCGAGAAGGTGCGCGAGGCATGGGGCACGCATGCGGAGCAGAAATATCCGGGACAGGACATGCCCGCCGCGCGGCCGCAGAAGACCGCGCCGTCATACGACAGGCTGACCGAGCTGGGTGCGGTCTGGGGTGTGCTCAACGGCTGGGAGATGCCGAACTGGTTCGCGCGCGACGGGGTCGAGGCCAAGGACCAGTATAGCTGGCGATGGACGCCCAAGGGGAACCTCGTCGGCGAGGAGGTGCTGGCGGTGCGCAACGCCGTCGGCCTGGTCGAGATGACACCGATGACCAAGTTCGAGGTGTCGGGACAAGGCGCGGCCCAATGGCTGGACAGGATCATCGCCAACCGCCTGCCGGCGGTCGGCAAGGTCACGCTGGCGCACCATCTGACGGCCAACGGCGGCGTGCAGGCGGAATATATGGTGGCGCGTCTCGGCGAGGACCTGTTCTACCTGATCTCGACGCCACGCGCCGAGCGCTGGAATTTCGACGACCTGTCCAGGCTGCTTCCCGCCGACGGCGGCGTGAGCCTGAAGAACGTCACCAACGATCGCGGCTGCTTCACCGTCGTCGGCCCCAAGGCCCGCGAGGTGCTGCAGCCCCTGACCGAAATCGATCTTTCCAACGAAGGTTTTCCATGGTTCGGCGTCAAGACCGGCAGCGTGGCTCTCGCCAGCGACGTGCGGCTGCTGCGCGTCAACTATGAGGGTGAGCTCGGCTGGGAGCTCTACCATCCCCTGCCCTACCAGCGGCAGTTGCTCGACGCGATCCTGAAGGAGGGCGAGAAGCACGGCATGCGGCTGGTCGGGCTGCATGCGCTGGAGTCGCTCAGGCTCGAGAAATCCTACCGCGCCATGTATCGCGATATGAACCCGGAGCTCAACGCGCTGGAGAGCGGGCTGGAGCGCTTCATCCGGCTCGACAAGGGCGACTTCGTCGGGCGCGAGGCCGTGCTGAAATACAAGGAGCGCAACGACCAGCGCCGCTCAGTGACGCTCAGGATCGACACCGATGGCGCAAGCACACTGGCCAATGAGGGGCTGTACCACGACGGCGCGCTGGTCGGGCGCATCACGTCGGGCGGCTATGGCTATGCGCTCGGGCATGACATTGCGCTGGCGCTGCTGCCGGAGCGTTTTGCCAAACCGGGCACGAAGCTCGATGTCGCGATCCTGGGTGACTGGAAGGTCGCCGAGGTGGTCGCGGATTCGCCTTACGATCCGACCTCGGCCAGGGCGCGGATGTAACAGGCGGGGCCTGCAAAGGCCCCGTTGCCGACGCGTCCTTCGGAGGGAAGCCCGTATGCGCATCGACCGGATCAACGTCTATTCGGCACAGCTGCCGGTCAAGAACGGCGTCTACCGCATGGCCAGCGCCGATGTGGAGGCGCTGGACTCCACACTGGTCGAGATCGTCACCGACGACGGTTTTGCCGGCTGGGGCGAGACCTGCCCGATCGGCCCGGTCTATCAGCCGCATCATGCGCTGGGCGCCCGCGCGGCGATCGCCGAAATCGCGCCCGGCCTCATCGGCTCGGAGATAGCCTCGATCAGGCTTCTGTCGAAGCAGATGGACGAGCGGCTGAACGGGCACGGCTATGCCAAGGCCGCTTTCGACATGGCCTTTCTCGACCTGCTCGGCCAAAAACTCGTCGTGCCGGTCTCGACTCTCCTGGGCGGCGCGCTGACCGATCGCGTGCCGGCTTATTATTCGCTGATCGTCGGCCCGCCGGAGGAGACGGCCCGGATCGCCGGCGACAAGGTGAAGGCCGGCTATCCGCGCCTGCAGGTCAAGATCGGCGGGCGCGATCTGGAAGAGGACGTGGCCGTCGTCCACAAGGTGTGGGAAGCGGTCGGCTACAAGGCTCGGCTGGCGGTCGACGGCAACCGTGGCCTGACGGTCGCCGCCGCGATCCATCTCGACCGGCTCTGCCAGGCGATCCCCTTCGTCTTCGAGCAGCCCTGCAACACGATGGACGAGATCGCAACGCTGAAAGGCCGCGTCACGCATCCGGTCTATCTCGACGAGAGCACCGAGGACCAGAACGCGGTGCTCAGGGCAATCTCGATGGGCATCGCCGACGGTTTCGGCTTCAAGGTGACCCGCCTTGGCGGTCTGACGAAGATGACGACGGTACGAGACCTTTGCGCCATCCGCTCGCTGCCGCACAGTTGCGACGACGCCTGGGGCGGCGACATCATCGCGGCGGCCTGCGTGCATCTGGCAGCCACCGTCGAGCCGCGCCGCATGGAAGGCGCCTGGATCGCGCAGGAATACATCAAGGGCCATTTCGACCCGAAGCACCCGGTCGTCATCAAGCAAGGCCACATCGCCGTGCCGCAACGGCCGGGGCTGGGCGTGAAGCCGGAACCCGGCATGTTCGGCAAGCCGGTGGCGATATACGGACCATAACGCGCGCCAGCCAATGTCGATCACTTCGTGAACGACGCGGGATCGTTCCGCCTTGTCCCGCGTTCTTGTGGCACGCAACGGAGGAACGGCGATGGACGACGATCGGACCGAGAAGATCAGGCAGCGTGCCTATGAGATCTTTCAACGCGAGGGCGGCATCCTTGGTCATCATGAACGGCACTGGCAACAGGCCGAGATGGAGATCGACCGCGAAGCGGCCTTGCCGCTGACGGCAGGCGACGCGCTGCCTGAAACGCGCGAGATCGATAGCGCGGACGTGCTGACGGTGGAAGCGCTCGCCATGCGCACCGGCATTTCCGGCGATGAGGCGCAGGAGCTGCTCGACCGGCTGGGCAACGACCGCGCGGCAATCGAGCAAGCGGCGCGAGGCCTGAAGGCGAAGCGGGGCTGACCTGCCAAGTTCCACCTGCGCTCCACCGTCAGCACGACCGGCATGCCCCAAGGCACGTCCCTTGGCGCCTGCAGCAGCGAGACCTTGCCGTCCGCCACTTGCGCCTCCCACCACGCATAGTGCTTCAGATTGTAGCTTCCGGAGCGCACGCTGAGGCCGGCGACGGGACCGCCGTCGAGATTGAGCGCGGTCTTGAGGTCCAGTCCCGCATTCAGCAGGAAGGTCGCCAGCCGGTCCAGCGAGAAGAAGGCGTCCTTGGTCGAGCCGACGATGATACGGCCCTGGCGGTCCTCCGCGATGAAGGTGCGGTTCGCCAGCCAATTGCTCTTGGCGCGCACAGCATTGCCGCCATCCTGGCCGATCAGCAGGGGATATGAGACCATGGCGTTCTCGGCGCCATCAAGAACCGCGCGCCAGTCGCGGCCGCTGAGATCGACGACATGCGTGCCTGATGCGTTGGCGACCCAGACGCCTGCCTTGGCGTCATAGTCGCGGGGGCCTAGCCTTTCGCCCATGCTGACCAAGGGCGTGTCGGCCTCGCCTTTCAGCCCGAAATAGCTGCCGTTGACGATCAGCACCGTGCCGCCCGGGCCTTCGGGATGGAGGGCCGCTTCCCACTGATCGATGTCCTTCGTGCCGCCCGGCTCATTGCGGGCAACGAAGCGAAACCTGGCCGGGTCGAAGCGGTTGAGATAGAGACGGTCGATCGCCTGCCCTCCTGCGACAACCGGGATTTCCCTGACCTCGAAGCCCGGCTCCACGTCCTTCCAGGCGCTCTCCCCGGCGACCACCTCGGGGATTGCCGGCTGCAAGGCAAGGCGCATCGCTGGCGATAACCGCGCATCGTCGGCCGCGACGTTGATCCAATAGCTGCCGCCCCGGCGCAGCAGGACATTCAGCCCATAAGCGCCATTCCTCTGCCAGACGAACCAGGCGCCCGAAATCAGGACGAGCAGCGACAGGATGACGACGATCGAGATTGTCTTGCGCAATGAATTTCCCCCAGGCCAATAGCCGCGGAACTTGTCCGATGTTCCCGCCTGAACGATGTCCGATATGTGCAGGAACTGCGCAGTCAAGCTGGCGACAAACGGGCCGGAGTCCAAGCGACGTGCTCATTCGGGTTGACAGGGCAATTACCTCGCCCTAACTTTCGCGTTAGTGATGACTAACGCGAAATACTGGACAGCGCTCGGCGATCCGACACGGCGCACGATCTTCGAACTGCTGGTCGACCGACCCAGCTCGGTGACCGGTCTGGCCAATGTGTTGCCTGTCACAAGGCCTGCCGTCTCGCAGCATTTGAAAGTGCTCAAGGATGCCGGGCTGGTGGCCGACACGCGCTCCGGCAAGGAGCGCATCTACCGGATCGATCCGGATGGCCTCGCGGCGTTTCGGGCCGAGATCGACCAGTTCTGGAGCAAGACGCTCGCGGCCTACGCGCAGGTTGTCGAGCAATCGACGGAGGACGAAACATGATCAAGCAACCTGCACCCGCTCCCGTGAGACATTCCGTCGTCGTCGCGGCGCCGATCGCGCGCGCTTTCAAGGTGTTCACCGAGGATTTCGGCAGCTTCAAGCCGCGCGAGCACAATCTGCTCGCCGTCCCGATCGCCGACACGGTCTTCGAGCCGCGGGTCGGCGGCCATGTCTACGACCGCGGCGTCGATGGTTCAGAATGCCGCTTCGCCCGGGTGCTCGCCTACGAGCCGCCCTACAGGCTGCTTCTGAGCTGGGACATCAGCCCGCGCTGGCAGATCGAAACCGACCTCGCTCGCACAAGTGAGTGGGAAGTCCGCTTCACGGCCGAAACGGAAAATCGCACGCGCGTCGAAATCGAGCACCGCCATATCGAACGGCATGGCCAGGGCTGGGAAAGCGTGCGCGGCGGGGTCGACAGCGATCAGGGCTGGCCGCTCTACCTGCAGCGATATCAGGAGCTCTTTTCCCGGGCGGCCTGACCGTACCCCAGCACCGAAAGGCATGGCCCGCATGACAGCGATTGGAAGGAGCGCGCGAAATGGAAGCCCATTGGTTAAGCACTCTGGGCGTGCTTGCGCTCTGTCTCCTGTCGGTGGCGCTGGCGGTCTATTCCGGCTCGTCCAAGGGATTTGCCGGCAAGCTTTCAGGCCCGGTCATTCCGGCGGATGACGACGACCCGCTCTACAGGATAGACCGCGTCCACCTGAACTCGGTCGAGGCGCTCGCGCCCTTCGTCGTACCCGTCGTGCTGGCGATGATGGTGGGCGTCGGGCCGGTGACGCTCGCCGTGCTCGTGTGGGTTCACCTGGCGATACGCCTAGTCCACATGGTCATCTACCTGCGCGGTGGAAACGCCGCCAAGGGCGGCAGCGTCAGGACGATCCTCTAGATGTCGGGCGCGCTGGTCACGCTTGTCCTCATCCTCGTGACGGGATGGGCAGCGCTTCGCTGAGCAGCGCCCGCTTTTCGCTCCGTCAGCGGAACCCTCGGCCGGATCGGAGGTTCATCCCCTGTACACCACAGGAGATGCGTCATGGATCACACCAGCCACGTTAGACTGACCAATGCCGAGCTCACGCCCGCCATCCTCGAAGGCGCCACCATCTACGGCCCCGACGACGAGAAGATCGGCTCGGTCGACCATCTGCATGGCAGCCAGGTCGTCATCGATGTCGGTGGCTTCCTCGGCATCGGCGCCAAGCCGGTGGCCGTCACCGCCAGCCAGCTCGATTTCATGCGCGACGACGACGGCGACGTGCATGCCGTCACCAGCTGGACGAAGGATCAGTTGAAGGCGATGCCGGAGCATCAGGACTGAAGCGTCTCGCGATTGTAAGTGAATAGGGAAACCGGGCCGGCAATTGCCGGCCCGGTTCTTTGCCCGGCGCGGCAAATATGATCGCCAGCCCGGCGCGCTTCAACGCACAAATCTCGCGTCCGTGAGATCGTTCATGTCTGCGTCACAAGCTTCCATTGTACTTGCATATCGAAACTTCTGGTCTGGAGGAGGCAAGGCGATGAGGTGGAAAGCTGCGGCGGCATTTTCCCTGGCGGTAATGGCAATGGGTGGGGCGATGTGCGGCCAGGCGCTGGCCTGGGGCCAGGAGGGCCATGCGGTGATCGCCGAGATCGCGCAGCACCGGTTGAACCAGAACGCCTATGACACGATCGAGAAGCTATTGCGCTCGCATCTGAAGCTGCAACCGCCGGCCACCGTCTCGCTGGCCTCGGTGGCGAGTTGGGCAGACGACTATCGCGCCGACAACCACAAGGAGACGTCGAACTGGCATTTCATCGACATTCCGCTGGCCTCCAAACCCGGCGATACGAGCGCCAGCACCACCGCCTATGACCCGGCGCGCGACTGCAAGGACAATGCGAGCTTCGGCGTCTGCCTGATGCGGGCGCTGCCGGCGCAGGAGAAGATCCTGGCCGATCCGGCCAAGAGCGACGAGGAGCGCTGGCAGGCGCTGGCCTTCGTCATCCATCTGGTCGGCGACCTGTCGCAGCCGCTGCATTGCGTCGAGCGCCTGGACGGCAGCCAGGGCGACCAGGGCGGCAACACGCTGACGGTGAGCTTCAACGTCTACCGGCCGAAACCCGACGGCTCGACCTATCGCGACCTCACCACCTTCCACGCGGTGTGGGATTCAAGCCTGATCCTGTTCAAATACTATGACTGGGGCAAGGTCGCGCTCGACCTCGAAACCGACGTCATCCCGCATCTGCCCGCCATGCCGGCCGCCGACCAGACGCCGGAAAAATGGCTGGCCGAATGCCACGGGAAAGCCGAGGACGCCTATCGCGCGCTGCCCAAGGGCACGCAGATCAAGTCCGACAATCCGCATGCGGTGATCCTCGACCAGGCCTATTTCGACCAGTTCTCGCCGGTGGCGGTCGAACAGCTGGCGCTGGGCGGCCTGCATCTGGCGGCCGTGCTCAACGAGACGCTGGCCGCCGATAAATAATCGGCCGGGCGCTGGCGCGCTGGCTGGCCCTGCGCCGATAGTTGCACACGAAAAAGCCCGCTCCGGCATGCCGGAGCGGGCGAGAGTTCTCAAGGCAGCAAAGCTTACTTGCAGTCTTTCAGCAGCTTGAGCGCCTTTTCGGCATTGGCCTGCGACGTATAGGCCTTCGTCCCGGCGTCGGTCAGTTTCTTGCCGTCCGGCTTGGTGGAAACCACCGAGCATTTCTTCGTCGTGGCGTCCTTGGCCACCCAGAACTGCGTGGCGGCGGCGAATGCCGGCATGCTGAAAAGCGCTGCAACCGAAGCTGCAACCAGAACCTTGCGAATCATGGCTTTCTCCCGAATTGAGGACGGCTCGACCCGTTCATCCGGGAGTGCTGTTGCCCAACAAGTGGATGAGCGAACCGAGCCGCCGGCCAGCCGTATCGCGAATTGACGACCAGGGGCAATTTACAAAAATGTAAAGTTTGGCCGGAGCCCCTCGAGCGGCGTGAGACGCGATCATCGGCGCACCGCCGCGATGAGACAGGCGCAGAGCCCGACATTGATGGTGGCGGCAATCGCGAGCGTGATGAGGACGAGATTACCGCCGCCCATGCCAAGAAGCAGTGCGCCGATGGAAGGAGCCGCGGCCTGGACGACGAGGCTGGGTGTGGCGAGCTTGCCCATCAGCGCTGCGTATTGCTGCGGGTCGAACAGCACCAGCGGCAGCGCGCCGCGCGCTATCGTGTGGATGCCATTGCCCGCGCCGTAAAGGATCAAGGCGAGCGCGACGAAAGTCTGGCTCGCCAGGAGCAGCCAGATTCCGACCGCCAGCAGCGACACGGACGTCAGCATCGTCCAGATCGGATGATGCCGGTTGCGGCCGATCAGCAGCTCGGCCACACGCGCGCCGACCTGTGACGGGCCGACCAAGGCGCCAAGGCCAACGGCGGCTGCAAGGCCCACGCCGCGCAATTGCAACAGCGTGAGCAGATGGACCGAGAGCATCGAGGCGATCATCGCCGCCAGGGTCTGGATGGAGGCAAGCAGCATGAAGCGTGTCCGCGCTCTAGCCGTGGTCGCCGCCTCTCTCGACCCCGATCTCGTTGGCGCGGGCGCTGCAGCCGGAGGCGGCGGAATCACCCATAGGTGGAGCGGCAGGCAGATCGCCAGGTGGATGGCGGCGTAGGAAAGGCAGGCAATGCGCCAACCGCCATGCTCGACGAGGAAGGCGCTGAGCGGCCAGCAGACGGTGCTGGCGAAACCACCGAACAAAGTCAGGTTGGTGATGGCGCCGCGCGCGCCCTGACCGTAGAGCCGCCCGAGCGTGGCAAAGCCGGCGTCGTAAAGGCCGCTCGACATGCCCAGGCCCATGAGCAGCCAGGCCAGCAGATAAAGCGGATAGGCCGTCGTCATCGCCAGCAGCGTGTGCGCGGCGGCCAGCAGCAGCGAGCTCGCGGCAAGCACCGGCCGGCCGCCGTGACGCTGGATCAGCCGCCCGGTGATCGGAGACACCAACCCGGCAAGCAGCAGCCCGCAGGACAGCCCGCCCACGACCGAAGTCAGTGACCAGCCCGTATCCCTGGCAATCGGCGCGGCAAGCACCGCGGGCAGGTAGTAGGACGATCCCCAGGCAAGGATTTGCGTGACGCCGAGGGCCGAAACGAGGACATGGCGCCTGCGCGCGACCGGCGCAGGCGCTTCGGCCTTCACGGATTGCTCAAAGCCCATTATCAATCGAGCCTCGAAGGGAGAGCACATGCGCATCGCGGTAATCGCCGAGGCGGAGGCAACGGCGCAACTCGACGCCCTCGCCGGACTCTTGCTGCAAAGCATCGAGGATGGGGCGCTCGTCGGTTTCGTCCTGCCGTTCGACGCCGAACAGGCCCGGTCCTATTGGCAAGGCATCTTCCCCTCGCTGGCGGACGAGGAACGCCTCCTCATCTGCGCCTATCTCGAGGACCGTCTCGTCGGAACCGTGCAGCTCTATCTGTCGCCGGAACCGAATGCGCTGCACCGGGCGGAGGTTTACATG
Organism: Mesorhizobium sp. GbtcB19; assembly: GCF_019091085.1. GTDB lineage: Bacteria > Pseudomonadota > Alphaproteobacteria > Rhizobiales > Rhizobiaceae > Mesorhizobium. The sequence continues at coordinate 16,104 of NZ_JAGXJY010000019.1, forward strand.
CTGCTCGTTCATCGAGATTTCCAGCGGCAAGGCATCGGTTCCGCGCTGATGGCATCGGTGGAAGACGAAGCAAGGAAGAGAAAGCGCACCCTGCTCCTTCTCGACACCGCCGAGGGCGGAGCGAGCGAGCGGCTCTATCGGCGCATGAACTGGCGGGAAGTCGGCGTCGTGCCGCATAATTTCGTCGACCCGTTCGGCAAACCAAGGGCGTCCATCTACTTCATGAAGCACCTGACACCCTAAGACGTATACGTGACCTTCTCGCCATCCTCCTTGACGAACTCGCGCACCGGATGTTCGAGCAGCGAAAGCACCGCTTCCGATGGCCGGCAAAGTCTCGTGCCCTTGGGCGTTTCGACGATCGGGCGGTTGATGAGGATCGGATAAGCGAGCATGAAATCGATCAGCTCGCCATCGCTCCATTTCGGGTCGGCGAGGCCAAGCTCGGCGTAAGGCGTTCCCTTCTCGCGCAATAGTTCGCGCGGGGCGATGCCCATCGCGCCGATCAGTTCGAGCAGCCGCTCGCGGCTCGGGGGCGTCTTCAGGTATTCGATCACGGTCGGGTCTTCGCCGCTGGCGCGGATCATGGCGAGTGTGTTGCGCGAGGTGCCGCAATCGGGGTTGTGATAGATCGTGACCGTCATGACTCTGCTTTCAAAGGTTGCGGAACGGTCCCGGGCCGCAGCAGCCAGCCCATCAGCGCAAGCGCGATCAAGGCGCCGAGCATTTCGGCAATAATGAAGCCGGGCAGATCGAGCGGGCGGATGCCGGAAAAAGTGTTGGTCAGCGAGCGCGCCAGCGCGACGGCTGGATTGGCGAAGGACGTTGAGGCGGTGAACCAGTAGGCGGCGGTAATGTAGAGGCCGACCAGCCACGGCACGGCTCGCTGCTCGAAGCGCAGGCCGGAGAGGATGACCGCGACCAGCCCAAACGTCGCGACGCCTTCGGAGAACCACTGTGCCGGGCCACTGCGCAGCTTGGTCGCGACCTCCAGCATCGGCAAAGCGAACATGAGATGCGCGGCGAACGTGCCGGCAATGCCGCCCACGACCTGCGCCGCCAGATAGGCAGTAAGATCGCGGGCAGACAGCGACCGGTTGAGGCAGAACACCAGCGAAACGGCCGGATTGAAATGCGCGCCGGAGATCGGTCCGAGGATGGTGATCAACACCACCAGCATGGCGCCGGTTGCGAGCGTGTTGCCAAGCAGCGCCAGCGCGGTGTCATGCGTCAGCGTCTCGGCCATAATGCCGGAGCCGACGACCGTCGCCACCAGCAGACCGGTGCCCAGGGCTTCGGCCGCGAACCGACGTGGGAGATCGAACATACTCACGGCCGGGCCCCCTCGCCCGGCTGGCAGCAAGGCGCGGCGAGCGCCGGCGCGCAGATTTCCGGGCGACCCGAGCAGCAATCCTCCATCAGGAACCGGATCAGGCCGGACAGCGCGTCGTACTCGGCGCTGTAGACGATCGAGCGCGCGTCACGCCTCGCGCTTATGAGGCCGGAGCGCTCCAGTTCCTTGAGATGGAAGCTGACATTGGACGGCGAGACCTCGACCTGTTCGGCGAGCGACCCGGCGGCAATGCCTTCCGGCCCGGCAACGACCAGCAGGCGAAGCAGGCGTAACCGTGTTTCCTGCGAGAGCGCGCCAAAGGCGATCAGGGCTTGACGCTCATCCACGTTTCAATAATCCTTGAAATGTTGAAATGAGGAATAGCCGACATGCTCTCTTCTGACAATCACAAAAACGCCGCTCCGCTGGATCCGTCCGATTTGACCATCGGCGACCTGCTGGTCGCGCTGGCCGATCACAAGGACAGGCCGCTGGTGTTCCGCTATGACGGCCAGCCCGTGAAGCCGGGCTATCATGTCACCGAGGTGAAGGCCGGACAGTTCTCGGCGCTGGATTGCGAAGCAAATCCGGAATCCTGGTCGGAAATCTTCGTGCAGTTATGGGACGTGGATGAAGGCGGGCCGGTCCACATGCCGGCCGGGAGGTTTTCCGCGATCATCCGCAAGGTCTCGGACCACGTCGCTCTCGATCAGGCGGCGAAGCTGACCTTCGAGGTCAGCGATGGCGTCCGTCCGATGGAACTGCACCGGGCGGCCCAGCCAAGCCTCGTTGGCGATGTCGTTGAGGTCGAGCTTTCACCACGGCCGGCAAGCTGCAAGCCACGCGACCGCTGGCTGAAGGAACAGGCGGCCGCAAGCCAGCCGTGCTGCGGATCGAGCCGCTGCTGCTGACCCCAGTGAATGGCGCCGCGCCACCGCTGCTTCAGAACCGGATCACGCCATTGGCCTGCAGCAGGTACAGAGCCACGAGGACGATGGCGACTATCGCTACCCAGACGGCTGTCCTGCTCATGCGTGAATTCCCCTGTTGATCGGCAGCTATGAACGCGCGCGCGGCGGTTGCGTTCCATGAGGTAGGCGGTTGCAGAACGCCGCGAGCAATTTCAAGTCACGAATTGCTGAACGGCGGGGCCGCGCGTCAATCCTTCAGCGTGTTGCTGTAGAGTGCCACGCCGACGCGGTCGTTGCGGCGCCACCGTACCAAGGCGCGATAGGCCATGTCGTCGGCCGGGACCTCGAGCAGGAAGCGTTCCGGGATCTTCACGTCGGCGGCGATGCGCAATTCGGCCCCCTGCTCGTGCTGATTCCTGATCGAGCAGCCGATCCTGACGCCATTGGCGATGATCGTCGCTTCCTTGAGCACGAATTCGCGCACATGGCGACGGCGCTCGGTCTCGGGATAATCGGCCATATATGGCGGGCTCCTCGGGCAAGGCTCTCCTCGCCATGGGCGGCACCATAGCAGCGAGGCCTTTCCGTTCCGTTAGCAATCGCTGAAACGACAATGAGCTCTTTGCCGGCGCTATTTCGCCCGGATCGTTTCAGTCGCCAGCGACCACGCCGCTCGCATGCAACACCCAGCGGCGGCCGTCGCTTCGGAACTCGGTGAGCGACAGCGGCTCGATGTCGATCTTCCAGACCGAGGCGAGCGGCGCGCCCAGCACATGCACAATAGCGGCGCGGACCGGCACGGCATGCGTGAGCGCGATCGTGTGGCCGCTCTCGCCAACCAGGCGCTCCATCAGCGCGGCAACGCGCCGGGCGACGGCGGCAAGCGTTTCGCCACCATGGGGTGCGGCGTCCGGACCGGATAACCAGGCGGCCATGCCTTCCGGGTCCTCGGCCTGCATCTCCTCGAAGCTTCTACCCGCCCAGCGGCCAAAATCCTGCTCGGCAAGCAGCGGCTCGACCGTTGCCGCGAGGCCAAGCGCCTCCGCCGTCTGGCGCGCGGCAAGCGCCGGGCTCGTCCAGACGCGGTCGGCGCGGCGCAGCGATGAGGCCAGCGCGGCGGTGCGCTCGAGGGCCCGCGGCTCCAGCGACTCATCGTTCGGAAAACGCGCCTTTCGCATGCCAGGCGTTGCCCCGCTTGCGATCATCGTCAGCCGGGCGAACATCCCAAAGCTCCGTGGCCCAGTGAAATTTTAGCCGCACGAAGCCGTGCCCGCCATTACATGTCGTTGACAGGCGAACGAAGTGCTGACAAGTGTTTTAGTGCGATACGGGATTGGAAGCCGGTGCGAGTCCGGCACGGTCGCGCCACTGTAATCGGCACCTGCCGTAAGTCAGGCCTTATCCCGCAGCATTGTTCGATCAACGGGACGCAGTATCCCAAGGGAGGTCAATATGTCCGACACCACCTTCGCCCCAAGCTACGGCCCGGTTGCGATTCCGGTTCGCGAGCTTCTGCCCTGGGCTATCTTCGCCGGCCTGATGCTGATGCTGATGATCTATTTCGTCGGCGCGGAAGAAGGCGCGACGTCGCTGATCCGCGGCACGATGGTGCACGAATTCGTGCATGACGGCCGCCACCTGCTCGGCTTCCCCTGCCACTAAAGCGGTTCGGCATCGCCGAACTCGCGGCATCTGGGATAACGCAATTCCGGACGAAAAACCGCCAGGCGCTTTTCCCGGAATTGCTTGAAGGGAAGATTGACATGGTTGGAAAGCTTTTGCTGCGCGGCATGCTTGTCGGGCTGGTTGCCGGGATTCTGGCGTTCGCCTTCGCCCGCGTCTATGGCGAGCCGCAGGTCGACAAGGCGATCGCCTTCGAGGAGCAGCAGGCCCAGGCCGCCGGCGAGGCGCCGGAGCCCGAGATGGTCAGCCGCGCCACGCAGGCAGGCATCGGCCTTGCAACCGGCGTGCTGGTCTATGGCGCGGCGCTTGGTGGGCTGTTCTCGCTGGTCTTTGCCTATGCCTATGGCCGCCTGGGCTCGCTCGGCCCGCGCGGCACCTCGGCGCTGCTGGCGCTGCTCGGCTTCCTTGCCGTGATCGTCGTGCCCAGCCTCAAATACCCGGCGAACCCGCCCGCGGTCGGCAATCCCGAAACCATCGCCTACCGCACCGAGCTGTTCTTTATCATGATCGCGGTCTCGATCGCGGCGATGGTGGCGGCGGTGGGGCTGGCGCAGCGACTGTGGACCCGGCTCGGCGCCTGGAACGCCTCGATCGTGGCCGGGCTCGCCTTCCTGGTCGTCTTCGCCCTGGTGAAGGCGGCGCTGCCCGATATCAACGAGGTGCCGGAAAACTTCTCGGCGACGGTGCTCTGGCAGTTCCGCGTCGCTTCGCTCGGCATCCAGCTGGTGCTGTGGGCCGTCGTCGGGCTCGGTTTCGGCGCGGTTGCCGAGCGCGTGGTCGCAGCGCGCGACCAGCGCGGCCCGGCACGCCGCTACGCCTGAAATCCCATGCGTTGGCCGTCACGGTTCTTCGCCCTGGCGGCCAGTTTCTTTTTGGCGACCGCCCTGCTGGTCATTGTGGCCGCATCGGCGCAAGCGCATAGCGGGTCCTCCGCGCCCCCTGCTCCCGGCATCCAGATCCCAAGCCTGACGCATGGCCAGATGGCGGTGATCGCCCGCTATCGCGGCGATATTCTTGCTCTCGCGCAAGCACAGACGGTGACCGACCCGACCTTCCGGCGGCTCTACAATCACGGCAATCTGCAATTCACCTATTGCCTGTGGGGGCTGATGCCGAGCAGCCTCGGCGACGAGGAAAGCCCGTTCAACGAATGCAGCCACGCCTATCTCGCCACCGCCAAGGCGCTGCTGGCCTACATGGCGACGATGCCGTCGGCCGCGCGTGACGCGAAGGCGCTGATCTCCGACATTGACGCCGACATGGTGCGCAGCGGGGCCTCCTGGATTCTCTGCCAGTACAGCGGCGAGGCTTTCAGCACCGGCGCGGTGATCGAGCCCAGATGGCGGGATATGGTCTTCCACTTGCCGAGCCTAGCGGCGCTGCTTGCCACCATGGCGGCGCTGATGACGGCTGCGTCGTCGATCTTCGGCGGCCGGCGCCCGCGCACGGGCGCGGCATAAGCCGCTACCGGCACAAGAGTCCCTGTCTCGCCCAATCCCGAACGATCCTGCGCGGTCGCCGTGATGGAGCATCTGATACGATCTCCCTCATGGAAGACGACGGACTGCCCTGGCGCCTACCGGTAACCATGCAACAGCTGAAGCCGCGCCCGCCGAATTTGAGCGGTCAGCTGCCTCTCGGCCATACGCTGGCCGAACACCTTCGCAACGGCTGAGGCGGCCACCAGGATCGACGCCCAAAGCACGACCGCCATGATGCTCGGGCCGCGAGCCCAGAGAATGACCGTGCCGCAAAGCAATACCAGCGCCGCTGCCACCAGGCTGATCTTGCAGCCACACAGGTCATGCCTGCTAAGCGAGCGCTCCCAGCCCTGTATCCGAGGCTCATCCACGCCGGCGGCGCGCGCCTCGTTGAGAAGGTTGCTCACCGATTGCGCAAGCCGCGCGTTTCTCGAAACATCAGATATATGTGACATGCGGGCTACTGCGGACGATAGCGCGCTGGAACGGACTCAGGTTGTCGCCTCTATTTTCCCACGCAGGATACATAAGATTGGTCCGATCCGCGTCGCCCACGAAGACACCGTCGTGGGCAAGTCCGCAAGCGTGACCAAGTTCGTGAGCCAGTGTGTTGCTGGCGAGTTGGACGGTCGCGTTCTTGTACTGCTTGAAATCTGCGGTGACCGGATCGAGCTGTGGGAAAACAACCATCATACCACCCTGCACACAGACATAGCTGGCCAGCGGTCCGGCCGAGCAGCCGGTTTCGGTGTCGCCGACACCATCCACGATGAAGGCCACGATCGGAGCCCCTATGCCTATGAGCAGGGGTAGATTGTGCTCGTAGAGCAGATCCGCAATGGTGGTCTGGAAATAGATGCCGGCGTCCCCCATGTCCTCAGCGAACAAGCCGACGCCGGTATCCACAACCAGAGCATTCTTCACGGAAGGTCCGTGCACCAGATGCACCGTGGTTGTGACCTTGATGTCCGCCTTGTCACGAAAAATCTGTTCCGTGCGCTGAAGCGCCAGCTGGATGTCGTCGGGCTGAACGGTGAGAGACCGGTCGGGCCGCATGAGGATAATTACGTGGAGCCGTAGATTCTTAAGCGGGCGGATGCCGATCAGGCTCAACCCGGCGTCAAGCAAACCGACAAACTGCGACCAAGCCCATATCGTGGCTCCGATGATGGTCTTGACCCAAGTGCCGATAACAGGAATTGCCAGAAGGGTGTTGACAATCTGTGAGCCGAGCGCCGCGAACAGCGATACGGTATAGCAGACCACCACAACCCATACTCTCACGACCTGATGGACGATGGTTGTGACCACCCTCACCACCGTGACGACTGCGTGACAGAACCAGTCCAATGGCCACGGCAAATCCTCGCAAACCTCATCCACCTGATCCACGAAGCTCTCGACGGTCTCCGTCCAGGTCTCGTCGAGCCTTTTGGTGATGGTGTCACAAATCTCCATTGGCGTTGGCTCCCTCAGCGTCAAACCAACAAGCAACTCGCAGGTGTGAAGAAATGCGCGGCTGCCAATTTATTCCGTTATCTTTTTCACATTGAACGTTATCGCCCGCAAAGAATGGCCCCTGAGCACCTGCCGGCCGATCTGGAGCCCGTTCGATATCCGCGGCGCCTAGCCGCCCGCCGCGGCTGGCGTAAGGATCGCCTGCCATCCAACGTCGGTATCGATAACGCCGCCACCCAGCCATGTTCGCCCCCGAAGCCTTCGCCGTCACCGCCGCCTGCTGCAGCGCGCTGAGCTCGATGTTCCTCCGTGAGCTCAAGGCCCGCGTTCGGCGCTGATGGCGGCTGCGTGGTCGATCTTCGGCGCGAGACGCGCACGCGCTGCTTAACTGACCCGGGGCCAGCTGACCTCTACCAAGCAACGTGACGCGGCTCGTCGTGCTCCGCAGACCGCGCCAGGCAGCGCGACTACTTCGAGCGCACCCCATAGGCGGCAAGGAACGCTTCGACCGAGGCATCGGCGTGGCGCTCAAGGTCGGCTTTCGAGCGCGGATTGCTCCCGGTGAACATGGCTTCGTTCATCGGAATCCAAAGCAGCATTCCAAAGAAATGGCTGGCCGCCAAACGGTGATCGACGGTCTGCAACAGGCCTCGGCTGGTGAGCTTTTGAAAGCACGCCGCCACCGAGGCAAGCATGCGCTCAAAGCCTTTGTCGTACCAGCTGCGGCCAAGCTGCGGCATCCGATCGGCATTGGCGATAATCAGGCGCCGGAGCCTCAACAACTCGTCGTTCATCAGCGTCGCGGTCAATCGCCGGGCAAGCTGCTGCAGACCACCCTCCAGGAAATTCGCCTCGGAAAGCAGCATCGTCACGGACTCGACGACGTCGTTGGTCTGGGAAGCGGTGGACTCCACGACTTCGGCGAAAAGCGTCTCCTTGTCCGTGAAATGCTTGTAGACGGTCTGCTTGGAAGCGCTTGCCCTGGTGGCGATCTCTTCCATGCTGGTCCCATCATAGCCCTTGGCGATGAACGCGGCGGTCGCCGCCTCGATGATCTCACGATCCTTGCGGGCCGATCTGGTCTCAACAGCATTTTTCATGGCGCCCCTCGATCAGTACTAGACGGTACCGTTCCGTCATGATAGTCGTTTCTACAGTACTAGACTGACTAGTACCCGTCAATGAAATGGAGGTTCAAACCGATGACCCGGATGCTTTTCCTCAATCTGCCGGTGCGCGATCTGCAGGCAGCGACCAAGTTTTATCTCGCGATCGGCGGCACGCTCAACCCGCAGTTCTCGAATGACCAGGCCAGCTCGATCATGTTCTCCGAATCGATCGGGGTCATGTTGCTGACGCACCAACACTACAGCCAGTTCACGGCCCGGCCGATCGGCGACGCCAAGCGCGAGAGCCAGATGCTGATCGCGCTGACCGTCGACAGCAAGGATGCGGTCAATGCGGTCATCGAGAACGGCGTTGCGGCAGGCGGCCGCGCCGATCCCAACCCGGCGCAGGATCTCGGCTTCATGTTCAACCGCCACATCGAAGACCCGGACGGCAATGTCTGGGAGTTCCTGTGGCTGAACCCCGCCGCCATGCAATAGACCGTCTGTATCGCGCCCGAATGCTGGGCCCGAATGCTGGAATGACGCCTGGGAAGCGACGGGCACCCGCCCGTCGCTCTCATGCGCGGACAATGCCTGCCGTCGTCCCGACCCACCTTGGATATCCTGGTGTCCGCTCCCGCAGCGCGCCGGTCCGGCTAGAGCGTTTCACCGTTTCACGGAAACGGCGAACCGCTCTATCTCTTTGTTTTGACGCAATTCCTGACGGAAAACCGCTCACACTTTTCCTGGAATTGCTCTGGAGCATCGCGGCGAGCTGGCGTAAGCATCGGCGCCGGCTCAATCCCGGATGGAATCGCCACAGCCACCAGCCATGTTCGCCCCCGAAGCCTTCGCCGTCATCGCCGCCTGCTGCAGCGCGCTGAGCTCCATGTTCCTCAGCGAGCTCAAGGGCCGCGTTCCCCTGCTCCAGCTTGCGCGCTGGCAGATGCTGGCGACCTTCGTGATGACCGGCTCGGTGTCGCTGGCGATCGGCGGCTGGCACACGATCGGACCGAGGGAGTTCTGGCTGCTTGCAGGCTCCAGCTTCGCCGGCATCAGCATCGCCAGCACGACCTATTTCGCCACCATCTATTCGGTCGGCCCGCGCATCACGGCGCTGCTCTTCTCGCTCACCTCGCCTTTCGCGCTGGCGCTTGGCTATCTCGTGCTCGGCGAAACCATCAGCCGCTGGCAGGCGTTGGGCGTGGCGCTGGTGCTTGCAGGCATCGTGCTTGCCATCGGCATGCCGCGGCGCTTCCTCAAGCGCGGCGACCTGGCACCGGCCATGCCGGTCGTCACCCCCTCCACCGTGCCGGTCAGCACCGCGCCCGGCCCGCCGCTCACCGGCCGCCTCGGACCAGGCATCGTGCTCGGCGTCACGACGGCGTTCGGCCAGGCGATCGGCACCCTTCTGGCACGGCCGGCGATGGCTGCCGGCGTCGAGCCGTTCTCGGCCATGGCGCTGCGCTCCGGCCTCGCCGTGATCTTGTTCATCGCGCTGACGGCGACGCCGTTCGGCAAGGGCAAGCGCGAGGCCGTCCAGTTCAGTACGGTCGGGCTCGCCGTGCTCTCCGCCTTCGTCGGCACCTCGCTCGGCATGTCCTGCCTGATGGCCGCGCTGCGCACCGGCAATGTCGGCATCATCTCGACACTATCCTCGATGACGCCGGTCATCATCCTGCCGATGGTGTGGCTGCGCAGCGGGCAAAGGCCGACCGCGGCCGCCTGGGCCGGCGCGCTTCTTGCCATTGCCGGCACAGCGCTGATCAGCTTGAGGTGAGCCGCTGCCAACTAACCGAAGATCTGATGCAGTGCCGCGCCAACCAGAATCAATCCCGTCCCGATCTCCAGAAAGCTCGCCACACCGGCCGTGCTCGACCCAAACCGCTCCAGCATTGCGACGGATCCGCTGCGGAACAGCACCGCCAGCAGAACGACGACCCCGAGCGTGATCGCCACGCCAGCCATCATCGCGACAGCGAAGACAAGCCCGGCCCAAGGTATGCCGCGCGTAATGGCATAAGTCATGACGAACAACGTCAGCGGGCAAGGGATCAATCCGGCCATGACGCCGACCGCTTCGCCCTCATGGACACGATGGTCGTGACGACCGCGTAGCGCGCGCCAGATCATCCACACGCCGACCAGACCCAGCAGCCCGCGGCTCAACATTTCCAGCGCCGGGGCGCGACCGACGCTACCCAAGGCGATCGATACGAGCGGCAGCGCCAACACCGCGATCAACACCGCCAGCGTGATGTGGGTGAAGGAAAGCGCGACAGAAGCGAGCAGCCCGCGAGACAACTTCACTTGCGAGCCGGTGATATAGGCGGCGAGCAGCGTCTTCGAATGGCCTGGCGTCAGCGCATGAGCGGCCCCGAACACGACACGCATCGGCAGCACCGCAAGGAGCGCGAACCAGCTGCCGTCGCTGGCGAACGCCTTGAGATGTTGCGCCACCGCCAGGTAAATTTCGCGCTGGTATTCAAAGAGCGCCTGTATCATCCATGCGCGCGCTCGTGGTCATGCCCTTCCGGCTCGGCCATGGCGAAAGGCAAATCCTCGCTGTCGGCGCCGGCCGCCAGTTGCAGCCTGGCGCTGAACTCATGCGGTTCGGCCGGAGCGATCAGGCTTTGCAGATAATGGTGATCGCCGCCGACCGGAGACAGCGGCAGGCTTTCGACGGCACCGCCGTCCCTTTCGATGGCGACGTTCGCCCGCAGGCCCTCGGCATGACGTGATAGGCGCAGCCGCATGCGTTCACCTTGCGGCGTGTCGACGATTTCGAGCAGACCGCTGGCCAGCCTGCCCGAGACCAGGAACGGATCGGGGGCATGATGGTGACCGCCCTCCACAGGCGGCTCGGCAAAGCGCACCGTGGCGACGTCGAGCGCGGGAACGTGCGCGAGAAGCTCGGCCTTCAATGACGCGGCGATGTTGTTGGCCGCGGCAAGCAGCAGCCCGTCATTGACCGCGATCTCCACGTCGACATGCAGCTTGTGACCGAGCCAGCGGGCCTTCGCGCCAACCACTTTCTCGATCCCGGCGACATGGTCGGCGGCGTGATGAATTTCGTCGACGAGGCCGGGCTCGACGCCGTCTAGCATGCGCGTCAACACCGAGCGCGCCGATTGCCAGACGATGCCGAAGATGGCGACGGTGATGATGAGGCCGATGATCGGGTCCGCCAGCGGATAACCGAGCCAGACGCCGATCGCGCCGGCGACGACGGCAAGGCTGGTGAGCCCGTCGGTGCGGGCGTGATAGCCATCGGCGATCAAGGCGGCGCTGTTGATCTGGCGGCCGACGCGGATGCGGAACACCGCCACCGCCTCGTTGCCGAGGAAGCCGATGACGCCGGCAGCGGCAAGCCAGCCCAGGAACCGCACCGGCTGCGGGTTGAACAGGCGGCTGACCGCTTCATATCCGGCGACGAGCGCGCTCGCCAGGATAATGAGCACGATGATTATGCCGGCAAGGTCCTCGACCCGGCCGAGGCCATAGGTGAACGTGCGGGTCGGCTTGCGCCTGGCCAGCGCGAAAGCGATCCAGAGCGGAATGGCCGTGGTCGCGTCGGCAACGTTGTGGATGGTGTCGGCAAGCAGCGCCACGCTGCCCGAAACCATGACGACGACGATTTGCAGCGCGGCGGTGACCGCCAGGATCGCGAACGACCATTTGATCGCCCATATGCCGCGATCGGTGGTGGCGATGGTCGCGTCGATCACGCCATGTGTGTGGCCGTGCGGTCCGTGATGATCTTGGTGGCCGCCATGATCATGCCCGCCATGGTCATGTCCATGCGCGCCGAAGCCGAACCAGTCGAGAACTCTTTTCCACATCGGACGCCTCACAGATATTTGGTGAGCTGCTTCAGCTCCTTGAGCGTATCCCTGGTCGGCTCGCCGCCTTCGACCAGACAATGCTCCATATGGTCGTGGATCAGTTCGCGCTTGGCGTTGCCGACGGCGCTTTCGACGGCGTGGAGCTGTTGCGCGAGGTCGAGGCAGGAACGGCCCTGCTCGAACATTGTGAGCACGGCGGCGAGATGGCCATGCGCGCGTTTGAGCCGGGCGATGATGTCGGGATGGGAGCCGTGTATCGTCATACCGATATCCTATCCCCCAGGGTAGGATAATGCAATCTGGCAGTGCCCCCCAAGTCAGTGCGCAGCCGCCCTGGCATAGCGCCCGGGCGGCTGGCCGACATGGCGGCTGAAGGCGGTACTGAAGGTGCTGGCGGAGCCATAGCCGACGCGCTCGGCGACCTCGGCGATGTCCGCCTCCTGACGGCGCAGCAAGTCCTTGGCCAACGCCATGCGCCAGGCAAGCAGATATTCCATCGGCGGCACTCCGACGTTGCGCAGGAAGCGGTCGAAGAAGGCGGAGCGCGAAAGCGCCGCCTCCTTCGCCAGTTCGACCATCGTCCAAGGCCGCGCCGGGTCGGCATGCATCCGGCGGATCGCCTCGGCGAGCCGCGCGTCTCCCAGGCCGCGCAACAGGCCGGCCGGTGCGTCGGGCGCCTGCGTCTGCCGCAGGGACTCGACCAGCAGGATTTCCACCAGACGGGTGAGCACAAGGTCGCGCCCCGCATGCTGCCCGGTGGCCTCATCGATCAGCAGCTTGACCAAGGTCGACAGCCGCTCGACGCCGCGGACATGGACCTGGCTGGGCAGCAGCGAAACAAGCAGGCCGGAATCTTCGCCGTCGAACAGGAAATAGCCGCCGAGCATCCGCAGATCGGGCGGACCGTCCTGCCTGCCATGCCGCACCTCTTCCGCGGCGGCCGCGGCGAGCTTGGGGTCGATGAGGGTCGGAATGACCGGCTCGAAGCCGGTCATGGTGAAGCCAGGTGTGGTCGGCAGCAGGACGAAATCGCCGGCTTCCAGCGTCAAGGGCGGCTGGCCGTCCACGGCAAGGCGGCATGCTCCCTCGATGACGATGGCGAAACTTGGGTGGCCGAAATCCGCGTAGCGCACGCCCCAGCGCCCGGCGCCGCTGATGCCCTTGGTGAATACGGCGCGCGGCCTGAGCAGGCCTATGACTTCGGAGAGCGGATCGACCATATCCGGACTCTTACAAACAAAGTATGGACTGTCAATTATAGATGGTCCGGTATCCTGCCCGTAAACCTTGTCATCGTGAAACCGAGCAACAAGGAACCATCCCATGAAAACCATCCTGATCACCGGCGCTTCATCGGGCTACGGCCTGGAAACGGCGCGCCATTTCCTCGCGAATGGCTGGAACGTCGTCGCCACCATGCGAAGCCCGCGCGAGGACGTGCTGCCGGCTTCGCCGGCGCTGCGCATCCTGCCGCTCGACGTGACGGACGACAAAAGCATCGCTGCGGCGGTCGAAGCGGCGGGTCCGATCGACGCGCTGGTCAACAATGCCGGCATCGGCGTCGCCGGCGCTTTCGAGGCGACGCCGATGGCGCATATCCGCAAGGTCTTCGAGACCAACACGTTCGGCGTCATGGCGATGTGCCAGGCGGTGATCCCGCGGATGCGCGAGCGGCGCTCCGGCGTCATCGTCAACGTGACCTCGAGCGCCACGCTTGCCCCCTTCCCGCTGGCGGCGGCCTACACCGCGAGCAAGCAGGCCATCGAGGGTTTCACTGGCTCGCTGGCGCTGGAACTCGCGCCCTTCAACGTGCTGGCCAAACTGGTCGAACCCGGTTACGGGCCGACGACAAGGTTCACCGCCAATACCAGCGTCAATGTCCAGGATCTCATCCCGGAGGCCTACGCCGATTTCGCCAGGGCAATCTTCGGCGATCTTGCCAATCCGACGACGACCAGCGCGCTGACCACCAGGGAAATCGATGTCGCCGAAGGCGCGTGGCGGGCCGTCAACGACACGACCGGCACGCTGCGCTTCCCCGCCGGCGCCGATGCGGTCGCTTTGTCGCGGGCGGCTTGAGGGGCAGCGTGCAATGCCGGGGGCACCGTTGCCCTCGGCACTCCTGGCGATGCGGTCTGACGGTGGGCGAGACGGCACGCATGAACAACTGCTATGGTCGGCGTTGCGGCTCGCTCTGTCGCCAGGGGTGGTTTCCATGTCGCTCGTTTACAGGCCTGCTCGCGCGGATGATCTTGCCGCTACCGATGCGCTGGTGGTCGCCAGCATCAACGAACTCACCGTTCGGCACGGCTTTGGCCCGATGGCGACGGCAAGCCCGCCCAATTTCCAGCTGTTTTCGCTCAAGGACGACCCCGATGGCCTGTGGGTCGCGGAAGACGGCGGCGCTATTCTGGGCTTCGCCTGGAGCTGGGTCTGCGGCGATGTCTGGTTCCTTGCCCAGCTGTTCGTCGACCCTGCCCGGCAGGGTCACGGCATCGGCAATGCGCTGCTGGAAAGGACGATGGAGCACGCCCGCAAATCAGGCGCGGCCCACAAGGCGCTCATCACTTTACCTTCAACCGTGTCTCGCAGGGCCTTTACATGCGGCACGGCCTGTTTCCCAAAACGCCGGTCTATCTTCTCAGCGCCGCGCGCGAACGGGTGATGAAGGCATTGCCGGAGCCGGCATTGCGCGCCGTCGAAATCGACTACAGCGCCGCGACGATGGAAAAACTCATCGAGATCGATACTCGCGCGCTGGGCGCCTCGCGGGAGAAGCATCACCGCTACCTGCGCACCGATCCAGCGACGACGGGAGTTTTGCTCTACGCCGGCGGCGATGCCGTCGGCTACAGCTACCTCAGTGCCAGCGGGCATGTCGGCCCCCTGGCGGTGATGCGGCCCGATGGCCTTCGCGATGCCTTCGCAGCGGCGTTGCGGCTGGCGGCGGATCGTTCGGCCGGGAACGTATCGGCCTTCCTGCCGGGCACTTGCGACAGCGCGCTCGGCCTTGCGGTCGATCAGGGCATGCGCATCACCTTTCCGATGCTGTTGATGGCATCGCCCGGTTATGGCGACTGGAAGCAGTATCTGCCACGAAATCCCGGCTTCATGTGATCGGCCGGATGTGATCGGCCAGGCCGGGCAGCAGGCAACCCAGCGGCAACCAAACACTTGTTTTCCCGTTTATTTCAGCGGCTGCCGATGCTCATTTGGTCGACAGCCCGCTCCGGCGGCGAGAAAACCGCGTGGAGCGAAAGGAGGCTGCAATGACACGGCCGGCAGTGGAGGTAGGCGACCGCGTGGCCATTATCGCCGCGGTGATCGAGCGCGTCGACGACCGCGTGACGCTGAAGATCGAGAGCGATGCCCATCGCTATTCAATGATCGAGCCCAATGCCATGGCAGGCGACAAGCTCAGACTGGAGGGCGATGTCGTCCATGTCGACGAGGATCTCGGGCGCACGACGGTTCAGGTGCTGGGGCGTGTGACCGTCGACACCAAATCGGTCGAGATGATCACCAAACGTTGCGACCTCGACCATATCGGCTCGAACGTGCCCGGCCACCCTCGCCCCCGCACCCCGCCGACACCGCACGGGTAAAGTTGTCGGCCTAAGGCGCGTCGCATCTGAACGGCCTCATGCGACGCGCTTCAGGTTGTTGGTTTATGCATGTCGTTGTCCCAAAACGGCTGCGCACTTTTGGGCGACATGCACTAATGCCGCTTGAAATACTGCACCTCGCGCTCGTGCTTTTCTGCCGCTTCGCGCGACTTGAACGTGCCGAGATTGCGGCGTTTGCCGGTTCTCGGATCGACTTTGCGCGAATAGAGCCGGTATTCGCCGGATTTCAGTTTGCGGATCATGGCGAGCTCCTGTGCGTCCTGGATTTTCAACCCGCCGGAAGCGCTGCGGTTCCGGCCGACCACCTGCCCGCTCGCCGACGGCCGGCAAAAAGTGCCGCTGTCGGTGAACCATTTCACGGACGCAAACGACCCAATGTCGGAATCGACATCGTAACGACACGATTGGGTCGGATTATTTGCACTCAAACGACTTTCGCGACGTTATGCGGGATGTTGCTGGCGTGCCGGATCTGAGGAGGGTGAGATGGTGACGGCGAAGCTTCACGGCGTTGAACTCGTGAGAGGCCAGAAGTGGACGGTGCGCGTCACCGCCTATGGCACAACACTCATCTTCCCCTTCGAAGCCGAGCAGTATGCGCGCTCTTATGCCGACGGCCAGGCCTTCCGCCTCGGCGTCGAGGTGGTCGAGCTGAAGGACTGCGCCTGAGAGGCCGATCGGCCAGTTCGATGGAACGGAAGGCGGGGCAAGCGCGTTTTTCCGCAACGATGCCGAGGATCCCTCACCATCACAAGGCCGAACGGCCTTTTCAGGCCTCGATCGACGAGGCGGAACGCCTGGCTCGCATGCAAAAGAATGCCAGGCTGAGGAGCTTGCGCACCCACGCTTCGTGGCTGGTGCTCGATCCTCAGGCGAATTTCCAGGAAGAGATCGACTGTTCGGTGTTGCTCGGCGACCTGTCGGCCCGAAAGGTCGTCCGCGACGACTAAGATTCGCCCTATGCGAGCTGCAATTCGCCCGCGGCATCCTCTCGCGATATCTCGATCAGCCGCGCCATCGCCAACGGCGCCACCAGCGCAAAGAACGCCGTGATGTCGACGAAGATCGAGCGCGCCAGATCCAACCCGGTGTGGCCGTAGCAGACTGCAAATTCCATCACGCCTGACCCCTTTTACCCAACCCATGCGCATGCCATTTCACGCGCTCGACAAGCATGAGCCTGATTTGCAACAAATACAAGATGTTGCTAATGCTTCGATTATCAGGGAGGGGTGGCGGGATGTTCCTGCCGTTTTTCGATTGGCCGTCGGCTTATCAGCGTCGCCGGCTGGGTGGACGAAAATGGGTGGCGCTCGGTGCGCCGTTCATCTTCCTCTGCGCCTATATCGTCTACGGCTCGATTGGCATCCACTTCGCGTCGCCCTGGTTGTTGCTGCGCCATCTGGCGGCCTCTCCCAACTGCGCGACTGCCCGCCTGGTCGGCCTCGCGCCGGCGCGCGCCGGACAGCCCGGCTACTGGCCGACACATGACGCCGACCGTGACGGCATCGCCTGCGAGCGCTGGTATGGCACGGCCGGCAGCGGCGTGAGAGTGCACCGCTACTGATGTATTGACCTAGGCGGGCCTCCGCCAGAACAGCCAAGCGAGAGCCAGCGCCGCCAGCGCCCAAATCGCGATTATGAAGGCGAGACCCCCCTTGCTGCCCGGCTTCTCACGTCGCGCGGCCACTTGGCGGAATTCCTGCATCAGATCGGCCGGGACCAGTCTGACCGCGAGCATGATGCCGAGAGGCACGATCAGCAGGTCGTCGAGATAGCCGATGACCGGGATGAAGTCCGGGATGAGGTCGATCGGGCTCAGCGCATAGGCCGCGACGGCGCCCGCGGTTGCCTTTGCATACCAGGGCACGCGGGGATCACGGGCGGCAAGCCAGAGCGCCACCACATCGCGCTTGATCTCCCGCGCCCATTGCTTTGCCGAGTCGAGAGCCGACATGCGTCCTATATACGGTTGTGCGGGTCGTCAGGCCAAATCGACGGCACGGTCGCGGCTGTTCGACGCCGCGACTCAAGACGACGGCGACACGCGACGATGTCGACCGTGGAAGAGTTCGGGATCGGCGGTTGGGGTAGCCCGGCTTGCCTTGGCGGTAAAAGAGTACGGCTCTTTGACTGACAAGCCGGGCTAAGGCGCCGGCTTTGGGTTTCCTTGGGGGGAGCCGGCGCAGGGACACAGTGTCCGTTTCGCGTTGCGCCCGCAATTGTGGCTGAGGTCTTATGCGACAACGCAAAGGTCCGAGCGGCGGGGGATTTGCAAGAAAGCGCGCTGCGGCTTTCCAACCGGGATTGCGCGAAATAAAGGCCTGGAGCGGTTCGGCGATCCACCGAAAGCTACGCTCAAGCCCGCTTAAGCTGGCTACCCTTTTGCAGCGCTGCCTTGACGAAAAGCTCAGCGTGCCGCGCCCATTCGGTTTCCGTGACGTCGTTCTCGCGAACGGACTGCCGGAAAGCTTCCCGCAGTGCTTCGAGCTCGAAAATCGACAATCGCTGGTTTCTTTTTTGTTTTTTTGTGCCGTTGTCCATACTGCGTTGCCACGAACAGCAAGGTCATAACATCGTATAAGCGGCGGTCGTTCGACCCATCAAGACCCCGGGTCTGACTTCTTTTGGGGGCAAATTTTGCTGTGACTTTCCGCGTCCTGCCGTCGCGACGGAGCGGCCCCGCCTCTGCCGGTCGCGACGGTTTGCAGGCCCGACCAGACGACGGGTTCCGCCACTGTAAATTCACATCGGTGACGGGCGATCAGAAAGGCATCGCAAAGCCTGAGCATTCGCCGCGTAGCGCTGTGTACGGCTGAGCATACGACTTTTGGGATGGACGCGGCGCTCGATTGGTGGTTGTGTCGGCATCGCAAAATGATCCACAGTTTCAGGTGGCAACCCGGCCCGCGTCTTCCCCGTCAACAGGAGTGGCGCGGGCTTTTGTTGTTCTGAAGCGTGAGGAACCTTTGCTCTTGCGGATCGGCGCCCGCCGCCGGCGCGAGCGGCCAACCGCCTGCCATTAACCTTCCCCTTGGGCACGGACCAAGGTCGGTGTCGCAATTGCCCTGCCTCGCCTATACTCTCACCGACGGGTGGGTGAGCGGTGCCGATGTTTGGGAGGTATTTCAAGCGACTTGCGCGAATCTGGAGCGAGCTCTCGCTTGCCTGGCAATTCGTGATCGCGGGCGGCATCGTCCTTCTGGCCGTGATGCTCGTGGTCGGACTATGGGTGACATCGCAGATCCGTGACGGCGTCCTGCACAATTCCGCCGCCACCACCGCGCTCTATGTCGACAGCGTGATCGCGCCGCTGCTGCCCGACATGCGCAAGAGCCAGGAGCTCGACGACACGGTCAAGCGGGCGCTGGACGAAACGCTGGGTCAGGGCGCGCTTGGCAAAAGACTGGTATCGTTCAAGTTGTGGCGGCGCGACGGCACGATCCTCTATTCGAAGAACGCCGACCTCATCGGCAAACAGATCAAGCCCAACGCCAACCTCACTGCCGCTTTCGCCGGCAATGTCATGGTCAAGTACAACAGGCTCGAAGACGAGGAAGACGACGAGGAGCGGTCGATGAACGCTCCGCTGCTCGAAATCTACAACCCGGTTCGCGAACCCTGGTCCGGCGAAGTCGTGGCCGTCAGCGAGTTCTACGAATTGTCCGGCGATTTCGAGGAATCGCTGCACTCCGCCCTGTGGTGGAGCTGGCTGGTGGTGGCGGCCGCCACGGCGGCGGCGCTTGCCCTGCTTTCGGGCATCGTTTTCCGCGGCAGCCGCACCATCGTCACGCAGCGGGAAGCACTCGAGGCCAAGGTTGCCGAATTGCAGACGGCGCTGGCGCAAAACTCGTCGTTGCGCCTGCGTGTCCAGCGCGCCTCGCGCCGCGCCACCGCCATCAACGAGCGGTATCTGCGGCGCATCGGGGCCGACCTGCATGACGGGCCCGCGCAACTGGTGGCGCTCGCGGCGCTGAGAATGGACAGCCCGGTGCTGGTCGACCCGGCCACATCGGGCACGCTGCGCGAAGCCGAGATCGCCGGCATTCACAAGACACTCGGCGAAGCGATGCGCGAGATACGCGGCATCTGCAACGGGCTGGTGCTGCCGCAGATCGAAACCCAGGCCGTAACCGACATTTTGCGGCTGGCGGTGACCGAGCACGAGCGCCGCACCGACACCAAAGTGTTGTTAACTCTGCCTGAGCGCTTGCCGGAACTCGGCACCTCGGAAAAGATCAGCATCTATAGATTCGTGCAGGAAGGCCTGAACAACGCCTACCGTCACGGCATGGGCAAGGGCCAGCAGGTCAGCGCCACGACGAAGGGCGGCAAGCTCCTGGTCGAGGTGCTGGACACCGGCCCCGGTTTCGACCCAGCCCGAAGCGAGGGCCTCGGGCTTGCGGGCCTGAGAGAACGGATCGAAAGCATAGGCGGGCAGTTCGAGACGCTGTCCGGCCCCGGAGGGACCAGACTGGTCATCACCTTGTCTGTCGAGGAGCAACCGTGAGCACATCCATCCGCATCGCAATAGTCGACGACCATCCATTGTTCCGCGAGGGCGTGGCGCGCAGCCTCAGCGAGATCGGCGGCTTCGAGCTCGTCGGCGAAGGCGCCAGCGCCGAGGACGCCGAAAGGCTGGCGCGCGCCAGCACGCCCGATATTCTTCTGCTCGACATCAGCATGCCCGGCGGCGGCCTCAACGCGCTCGCCAGCATCCTGGCAGCGATGCCCGACCAGAAGATCGTCATGCTTACGGTTTCGGAGACCAATTCCGACGTCGCCCAGGCGCTGAAGGCCGGTGCGCGCGGCTATGTGCTGAAAGGCGTCGGCTCCAAGGCGCTGGCCGAGATCCTGCGCGATGTCGCCAGCGGCCAAAGCTATGTATCGCCGAGCCTCTCGGCCAGGCTGCTCTCCGACCTTCTGCAGCCCACCGGCAGCAAACCCGATCCGCTCAGCCAGCTCACCGGCCGCGAGGCCGAGATCCTCAAGCTGGTCGCCGAGGGGCTGAGCAACAAGGAGGTGGCCGCCCGGCTGTCGCTGCAGGAAAAGACGGTCAAGCATCACATGACCAGGGTGCTCGCCAAGCTCAACGTGCGCAACCGCACCGAAGCGGCGCTGCTGATGCATGAAGCGAGGGAAAGGCAGTAGATTAGGGATTAGGCAATAGGGAGTAGGCAGTAGAGAAGACGACATCCTACTGCCTACTGCCTACTGCCTACTGCCTACTGCCTAACGCAATCACCCCCGTCTCAAGGGACGGGGGTGACATGCAAGGGCGCGGGAAAAAGGGGGTAGCCTCTCTCGGCCCTTACAGGCTCAGCAGACGGTTCAAGTCCTCGTCCGTCGCCTGCCGTTCAATGATGGTGCGGCCTTGCGCATCGGTCATCTCGAAACGCCCATTCTGGACTTGCTCTTTCATGCCGTTGCGATGGACGACGGTGACCTTGTCGCCGACGATCGAGAGCGTGTCGCCAGTTGCCGCGTTGGTATAGCTGTTCTTGCCGGCCGGATTGGCATTGCCCTTACCGCTGTTGCTGCCCGGCGCGGCATTGGGATTGCCGCCGCCGGCATTGCTGTTCTCGGAATTGCCGCCTGCGTTGTTGTTACCGCTGTTGCCGCCATTGCCGGAATTCGAGCCGCCGGCGGAGCCAGAGTTGCCGCCGTTCCCGTTACCGCCATTGCCATTGCTGTTTCCGGCATAAGCGGTGAACCCCGGCTTGGAACCATTGCCAGGAACCGACAGACAGGGCGCGACAACAATCGCCAGCGCGGCGCCAGCGCGCAAAGTCAGGGGGGCAAGCCTTGTGCAGGCGGGTTGGCGCATTCTATCCTTTTTCCTGCCGGTTCCACCTCGCCATGGCCATAGTTTCACTCTCGCACCGGGCGGGGGAACCGGTGTCTTTGACAGGTAAGGATTGCCATTCCGGCGGAGCGATGAAAGCGGCTTACGACCCATGCCCCGGTCTGTCAGACCATTTCCGCCTTCCTGCCTGACCAATGTCGCAACCGGAGCGCCGTCGCCGGTTCAAAAAATTACCCCCGCACGAAGGCGGGGGTAAGGTGAGTAGCTAATTTCTACCGCAAGACGATCAGGACCGTAGAGACGAAGCAAAAGGTGGCAACCTGATTTTGCAGCGCTGACCTTCGGTCCCTTAAGATCTAATCCGGATAAAACCTCGCTCTCACAAACCTTGTTTCACAAACTTTTCATGCGATCGAAATCGGCCATGGTGGCTTTGCGGTCGACGATGGTGCGTCCGTATTTGTCCTCCATCCTGAACCGGCCGTTGTCGATCTTCTCCTTCATGCCGTTGCGGTGCGTGACCTGGATGCCAGTGCCGGTGACCTCGACTTTGTCGCCGGTCTTGGTGTTCACATGACTGTCGGTGGTGGTTCCCGCGCTGGCGGTGCTGCTCGTCCCGCCGCTGCTGCTGTCCCCATCGCCGTCGCCGCTGTCTCCGCTCCCGGTGTTCCCGTTGCCGTTGCCGCTATTGCCGTTGCCGCTGTTTCCGTTGCCGTTCCCGCTATCGCCGCCGCTGTTCCCGTTCCCGTTTCCGCCGCCGCTATTGCCGTTTCCGTTGCCGCCGCTGTTCCCGTTGCCGCCGCTATTGCCGTTTCCGCCGCCGTTCCCGTTTCCGCCGCCGCCGTTTCCGTTTCCGCCGCCACCGCCGCCTTTGCCGGCATAGGCTTTGGTTACGACCGGACCATCGATGGAGAGACCAAGAGGCGCGACAGCGAGCGCCAACGCAGCAAGTGCCGGCAAGACCAGCCTGCAGCCTCTGCGCATTAAGCGCATTCCGTTCTCCCCATGCCAGCCACTCAGCCCGTCGGCCGAATTACCCCACCGGCAATGTCGCAGCATAAGCATCCCCAATCAGCCCGTCTTAAGGAAGTGGCCCACGACCCTTGTCTTGTCTACTCGGACCTATTGTGGTTTATCGTAGGACCTAAGTCTTATTTCAACTGCCGGATGTGGTCGGACATTGCCGCCGCTGGATCGATTTTTTTCAAACCAACCAAATCCTTAACGATAGAAGGTCAGGCGGGGAACACGGGCTCAGGCCGGCGAAGCCATCGGCCGTCGCGCCGCGACCGCCGTGCCGAAGGCGGCGGCGATGACGGCGGCGATGCCCGCGCATTGCAGCAGGTTGAGCTTCTCTGCCAAGAACAGGAAGCCGGTCAAGGCGCCGCCCGCCGGCTCCAGGCACACCAGCATGCCGTAAACCTTGGCCGGCATGCGGGCGAGCACCATCATTTCCAGGTAGAAGGGCAGCGCGGTGGAGAACAGGCCGACCACGGCCGCGCCCGCCATGATGTGCGGATCGGCGAGATGGGGCTGCGCGGCGCTGAAGCCGAAGGGCAGCGCCAGCACCGCGGCGATCGCCATGCCGTAGGCGGAGGTGCGCACACCGAGCCCGGCGCCGGCCTTCTGCGCGAAGATGATATAGAGCCCCCAGCAGGCGCCGGCGGCCAACGCCAGCGCCACGCCCAGCGGATCGAGCCCGCGGCTGGCATCGGCAAAGGGCGACAGCAGCGCAATGCCTGCTATCGCCAGAGCGATCCAGACGAGATCGAGCAGGCGCCTGGAGCCGAGGGTGGCGACAAACAGCGGCCCGGTAAATTCGAGCGCCACGCAGATGCCGAGCGGAATGCGCTGGAGCGCGGCATAAAACAACATGTTCATGGCGCAGACGGTGATGCCATAGGCGGCAAGCCAGGGCAGGTTTTTGCGCGACGGCAGCACCTTCCACGGCCTGAGCACAACCGCCAGCATCAGCGCGCCGATGGCGAGCCTCAGCGTCGTCGTGCCTTCCGAACCCAGCACCGGGAAGAGACCCTTTGCAAAGGCCGCGCCGACCTGCACCGACAGCATGGAACCAAGCAGGCCGATCACCGGCATGGCGCCGACATGGGTCTCTTGGCTGGCTGCCTGCGTCGAGGACAATCCTGGCTCCCTCCCCTGGTTCGGGGATGGAGATAGGACGCGGCGCTCAGGATGTCGTGAGGCAGTGGGAGGGGGATGGGTGGGGCAAGGCGGGTGCCGGCTGGGCAGGCCGGCGGGCGCCGGCGGCGGAGCTGCCAATCTCCCCCCTCGTGGGGGAGATGTCCGGCAGGACAGAGGGGGGCGCGAAGGATCGCCAACCTCTGTTCTTGCAGGCCTCTGGAGCAATTCCAGGAAAAGTGTGAGCGGTTTTCCGTCCGGAATTGCGTCAAAACAAAGAGATAGAACTGTTCGCCGTTTCCGTGAAACGGTGAAACGCTCTAGAAAGACGACTAATCCCGGTATGTGTTGCGCCGAAGATTGGCAAGGCTGGCGGGACAGCGCCCCCCTCTGCCCTGCCGGGCATCTCCCCCACAAGGGGGGAGATTGGCTAATCACCCCGCCATGGCGAGCGGCGCGGCGCTCTTGTTGGGGATCTGGATGTCGATCTCCAGCGTCGACATGGTGGCGCCGCGGTCCATCGAGACCTGCAGATAATCCTGGTCGATCTGCACGTGCTTGGCGATGACCGCCATGATCTCCTCGCGCAGGATGGAGACGAGGTCGGGCTGGCCGCGGCTTTGGCGCTCATAGGCGAGCAGCAGCTGCAGCCGCTCGCGCGCCACCGGCGCGCTGGTGCGCCGCTTGAAGAGGTCGAGGATGCTCATGCGGCCCTCCTTCCGAGAAGCCGGTCGAGAAAGCCCTTGCGCTCGAAGGGGACGACCACCGGCAGGTCCTCGCCTTCCAGCCTCCGCGCCGCTTCGAGATAGGCTTTTGCGGCGCCGTTGAGCGGTTCCGACAGCGTGACGGGCGAGCCGAGGTTCGAGGCTCTCAGCACATCCTGGCTTTCCGGGATGATGCCGAGCAGCGGCGTCGACAGGATCTCCAGCACGTCGTCGATCGACAGCATCTCGCCGCGCGCGGCCCGCGCCGCGTCGTAGCGCGTCACCAGCACGTGCTTGGTGACCAGCTCGCCCTGCTCGGCCCGCATGGTGCGGGCGTCGAGCAGGCCGATGATGCGGTCGGAGTCGCGCACCGAGGACACTTCCGGGTTGGTGACGATGACCGCCTCGTCGGCGAAGCGCATGGCAAGCTGGGCGCCGCGCTCGATGCCGGCCGGGCTGTCGCAGAAGACATAGTCGAACACCGAGCGCAGCCGCGCGATGACTTCGGCGACGCCCTCCTCGGTCAGCGCATCCTTGTCGCGGGTCTGCGATGCAGGCAGCAGGTAAAGCGTCTCCAGCCGCTTGTCGCGGATCAGCGCCTGCGACAGCTTCGCCGTGCCCTGGATGACGTTGACGAGGTCGAACACCACGCGGCGCTCGGCGCCCATGATGAGGTCGAGGTTGCGCAGGCCGACGTCGAAATCGACCAGCGCCACCTTCTTGCCGGTCTTGGCCACGGCGGCGCCGAGCGCGGCCGTCGAGGTCGTCTTGCCGACGCCCCCCTTGCCCGAGGTGACCACGACTACCTTGCCCATATATCCAGCCTCCATTGGCGGTTTTTATTCTCTGGCCGTGTGGGAACACGGCGGGTTTCTTTGTCAGCCTCGCACGCGAAACCGGTCCGAAGCTTGCGGCCCAAAAACTCAGCCGAGCGGCACCACGCACAGCGCATCATTGTCGAGGAAGGCCTGCACCGCCTTGCCGCGCGACACGCCCTCCATTTCCTCGGCCGTGGTGTACCAGCCGTCGACGGCGAGCAGCTCGGCCTCGTTCTTGCGGCAGAAGATGCGCGCCGAAACATTGCCTTCCGAGCCGGCGATGGCGCGGCCGCGCAGCGTGCCATAGACATGGATCGAACCACCGGCGACGATCTCCGAGCCGGACGCGACCGAGCCCAGCACGATGACGTCGCCATGCGGATGGAAGACCGATTGTCCCGAGCGGATCGGCGCCTTGATCATCAGCGTGCCGGCCGAGGGCTGCACCGGCTCGGCGCCCTGCCCTGCCGGCTCGGTGGTCCTGGTCTGGAGCGCCTCGACCCTGACCGCCTCCAGCCTCGCCAGCGCGGGATCGGCCGGTTCATCTTCAGGCGCCTGGAGCGCTGCTTCGCATTCGGGCACCTCGACCGGCGCTTGCGGAGCGGTCACTTCGAGCTCTTCGGCCTTGGCCTTGCGCGCCGCCCTGCCCAGCAGGCCTTCGGCGGTCGCCTCCTTCGCGCCGGCGAGCAGCGGCGGCAGCTCGGGCCCGAGCTCGGCGCCCTCGAGTTCGATGGCGTAAACACGGATGCCGCGCGAGCCAAGCACGCCGACAAGGGCGCCAATCTCCTCCGGCCCCGGCTGCAGGATGTTCAGATCCAGCACCACGGGGCGGCCGGCAAAATAGCCCGGCGAGTTGGCGATCCAGTGATCCAGCCCCTCCAGCCAGTCGGCGATCGGCGCTTCCGGCGACAGCGTGAAAGCGACGAAGGAGCGGGCGCGAAAGCGGATGGATTTGTTCTGCAAAGGGGCGGCGAAGGTCACGACCAGGCGAATCCTTACTCAATGGTTAAAGGGTGCCGGGGCAATGGTTAACAAAAGGTTAATTTTGGGAGTTGAGGCCGTTAACAGCTGACGCGGCTAACTTCTGTGGCGGCGCGGTGACAGTGCCTGCCGATGCCGCTATCGTCCTCCGCCTCAAGCCAAGCGGAAAGCAAGGGAGATCATGTCATGGGGCTATTGATCAGCAAACCTGAGGATGCCGCGACTGCCTTTGCCGACGCCTGGAACAGACATGACATGGACGACTTCGCGGCGCTGTTCTGCGAGGATGCCAATTTCGTCAATGTCGTGGGCATGTGGTGGAAAAACCGCGCCGAGATCGATGCGGCGCACCGCGCAACGCATGGGACCATGTTCCGCGACAGCCGGCTGGAGGGTGTGGTCTCGTCCGTTATCGAGCTGTCTCCCGGCCTGGCATCGGTGCACTATGGATGGACCCTGACCGGCGCATCCGCTCCGGACGGCTCACCCGCCGGAACGCGGGAAGGGATTCTGCTTCTGGTGGTGAAGAAGGAACCGTCCGGCTGGCGGATAAAGGTGGCCCAAAACACCGACATCGTCCCAGGGGCGATTGCCCCTCCTTCCAACGCGAGGAGATAGGGCGGCCGAGCCCGCACGAGCCGGACATGTGAAACGGCTAATATACGACGCGGCGCGCGCGGACCAACCTCCCGCCCGGGACTTTCCACTCTTTCGGGACAAGGAGACGGGCAATGGGCATTTATCGGAACCACAGCAGGCGAGCAGGCAAGGCAGGCGCCGTAGTGGCCGCGCTGATGCTGCTTGGCGGATGCATGACGCATCAGCCGAGGGGCATAGACGCCTACCAGACGAGCGGCATCGACCAATGGCTGGCGACGGCCGACGCCGACGCGGTCGTCTACAAGATGGCGGCGAAAGGCCTGATCCCGGCGACCATCGACTGCCGCATCGCCGACACCACGCCGGGCCAGGTGGCCTATGTCTCGAAATTCACCTGGAAGCGGGCACCCGCAAACGCGCGCTACCACTGGGAAGTGGGCGATCCGACCTATCTCGCGAGCAAGGAAGTCAGGGCCAACCGGGTGGGGTTGCGGCGCGTGTTTGCGAAGGAGGTGCGGGATGCGGCGAGCGGGCAGCGGGTTGGGTGCTCGGTTTGGGTGGGATAGGTCCCCGGCAAGACAGATCGTGCCTACGACGGCTAAAAGCGGCACGGCCGAGTACGTCGCGCGCCGTTGATCGCGCCCCTCCAGCCAGTCGGCAATCGGCGAGCACGCGGGTGGACTTGGTGGGCAAGGGGCATCGGATACTGAGCGTACATGGACCCGGCTATGGTTTGCTGGCCTTGAGCTCCTTTGCCTCTCTCACGAGAGACGGCCAGTTCAAGCCGACAAGGTAGATGAGTTCGAGCGCCTGAGCTTCGGTGATGCCGGTTTGCTTCACCAGCCGCTTGACGATGTCGTCAAGTGTCGGCTGGCCGTTGTCGCTCGCCATTGCATTCCCCTTTGGTCTGCAAACGGCTGCCGCTCGTCAATGGTTCCGCTGGTCAGACGGGAAACAATGGCGCACAGTGAAATCTCGCTGGTGCGGCGAGGACAGTCCGACCTGATTTCTTGCTGCCGGGTCGGGCTGTCCGGAAGCTTCGCAGCCGTTGGCATGGATGCGAAAGCATCGCTGGGCGACCTTCAGGTCATTGGGCACTGGTTCGCGTTCCGAGCCCGGCCGAAGCTGCCCTCCGGCAGGTCCGCCAAGAACAATGCTTGCTATGTCGCTCGTGCCAGCCTAAGCCCGGTGATGGCACATGAAAAATTCGATCAGCCGGTGACGGTTGTCACCGAGCTGCCCGGCGGTGGGCAAGAGACGATCGGCGACGCGGCCGTCTGCCTGGACTTCCTGCTCAAGAGATGGCGCGGCAAGCGCAGCGAAAAGTATCGGGCAGCCATTCAGGCTTGCTCGGATACGAATAGCGGGCGCCGGCCGGCCTCGTTCGCGCGCAAGGCGTTCATCGTTGCCGCCCGCGAGGCGGCCATTCTGGTGACAGCCTAATGCGTGGTGATATTCAGTTGATGCGGCCTGCAAGCGGCGGTTTCCTTCGCGTCCGTCTTTGACTCCGACTCGGCCTGACCTGAATCTCGACACGCCTTAAAGGCGCGGCGAGGTCGCGGAGTCTAATTTAGGGCTCGTCACGCGATCTGAAATTCCGGCTTTCGATATCGATGATCTCGCCGCAACTTTCGCACTCCATCTGGGTGTGCGTGCGAATCCAGCCCACGCGCGTCTTGGCCTGGTGGTGACATCGGGGGCATTTCACGTCGATCTCGAAGTGGTCGGGCTTGTTCGTCATCGCGGTTCCAGGGCTGGCCGAACGCCGCCGTCGTCGGCATTGCCCTTGCCTTCCTGCTCCACGTCCTTGCCCTTCGCTGCTTTGGCCGCGAGCTTCGCGTCTTTCTTGGCAGCTTTCGCCTGATCGCGCTTGCTGCGCTCGTATCGATAGTTCGGCTTCATCGCCATGGCGCTATCCCCTGCTTGAAGCCATGCTACTTGGATCCAGGTATGCCCGAGGTCGGGATCACCGGCACCGCAGCAGCTGGCGGACGTCAAATCAGGCGGTTGCGTTCCGCCACCTGGCGTGCCCGCCTGAGGGTGCCGTCAGTGTCGGCAAGCTTACGCTTTGCCGCCTCGTCCTTCCTGATCGTCAGCCGCGCCGACATGATGTTTGGAGGCATCACGACCGGCTTGATCACGGCGGGCACCTCAGGGGTTTTCATCGAACGCATCGGCATTATCCTTTCACGTGAAATATCAGCCAGCTGTCGACCGCCGCATCGCTTGCCTGCATGCCTGTTCCTTCGATATCGGCGGCCGCCTAGCGGAAATTGGCAGCGGTCAATGTGTAGGCGTCCCGGCGCCCGGGCACATATGCCTTTCGAGCGGCGTCCTGGATGGAGGTGCGCGAGGCGTCGAATGCCGAAAGATACGCTCTCTCGGCGGCTTCCTTGCCGCCAGGGCGGTTGCCGGACATCCTCAACGCCTCCACCTCGACGAAGAAGCGGACCTGGAACATGCCGTCATGGCCGATGAAACAGATGGCATTGCGCGTTTCGTCGAAGCTGCGGCTGGGATTGAGAAAAGCAAGCGTCACGGCCGGCCCGCCTGCGTTCCGGCGCGTTCAGGCGCCAGCAGGGCTCCGGCCCACGCCTTGCGGGCCTCGGCGCTGCGACGGTTGAGATCCAGCATGTTCTTCGTCGCCTGCGCGCGGGTAAGACCGACCAACAGGGCGCCCTCAACATGGGCGGGAATTCCGGTGAAGACGTGGTAGACGGTCCAGGAGCGATCGGCCTCGACGCGGCGGCCATATTGGCGATCCCTGAAGTCGTGGCCGAACACCCCGCCATAGTGCAGCGAGCCATCGAATGCGCCAATGCGCGTGTGCCCGGTTTCGCCGTTGGCGATGGTTTCATTCATGCTGTTTTTCCCGATTTTCGCGCGCGGCAATGATCTCCGAATAAAGCGCTGCGCCGTCAGCCTCCGAGATCGTGACGGCGTCCGGCCATTGCGGCATGTTCAGCGTCCTGGCCAGGAGCCGCGCGATCTCGATTGCGTCGTCGAGATCGCCCGCCAGCGCGGTCTCGCGGCCGATGACCGCATGCGCATCGTCGGTGACGCGCGTGCGGTAGAATTCGATCACAAACTTCATCGCCATCCGAACCGGCCTCGCCCGCGCATCCGGCCGTCAACCCTTGCCCTTAACGGCGCCAAGGCCCTTGGCCTGGCCGCCGAACGGGCTCTCAGGCTTGACCGGAGCCTTTTCCAGCTTCGGCTTCCTGATCTCGCGATTGGAGCGTTTCTGTCCCTTGGCCATGTCCGAACGTCCTTTCGATGAGGGCAACCCCGTTGTCCGATGCCGACGTGCCGATGCGCTCCAATCTGTCCTCGGTCACCACGCGCTCGTGCGGTTCGCCGTCGCTGCGGATACAGTATTGCGGCGAATTTCCCTTGGGCGGCAGCGTGCGGGTGATGTGGTAGATTTCGTCGGTCCTCGAACCGGCGCCAAGACCGCCCTTCAGCCGGACCGTTTGTCCGATGTCGAAAAGACGTGCCGGGGCCCCGTGCTGGATGGGACGTGCGTTGCGTTGCAGGAGGGTTGTCATGACTGTCTCCGGTCCTCGACGAGCGCGGCCTCGAGAAAGGCCGGTTCGATCGGTACTATTTGCTGCGTGGACCCCTTCGCGGAGATCGCCGGCAGGTGAATGAAGGTGGCCACGCGCCGCCATGCGGTGCGGGAAGCCCCTTCGAGGGGTTCCTCGTCGAGATCGACGCGATAGTCGCCGGGTGGCTGCGGCGCATCGAAGCCCGGCAGCATGAACGCCGCATGGAAGCGAACGACGGACGGCGTGGTGCGAGTGGTCACTTTATGGCTTTCCAGCGGAAACGCGCATGCGCCTTCCGCTTCAATTCCAGTCGAACCGCCGAAACAATGTCCGACGCTGCCAGTACATCCGTGGTCAGCGCCGGCATCATTTCAGGGTTCAAACCGAGCGAATTGCCGCGCCGGGAGCGGCGCAAGGCAGTCGCTATCGAAAATTCGGAGGTGGATGGCGAGGCTTCACTCTGTCTAAAGCCAACCTCGACCAAATCAACGAATTTTATATATGCGCCTCAATTGCGCCACGGGCAAGGCAGTGTCAGCGCTTTATTTTTCTTGGTTAAATAAAAACGCAGCCAAAAACTGGAAAATCGGCAGGAATTCTAGCCATCCGCTCTAATATTTTTTGAGCTCCGCAATTATTCCATCCGATATTTTTGCCGATCCGGCTATTAATTTTGGCGCTCCTATCTATCGCCTGCCGGGCCGTCTATAAGGCGGGCGTGGTCGCCTTGGCCGACACAGAAAGAAGCTGCCCTTGAAATCCGCTCCCTCAAACAGCCGCGTCACCCGGCCCGCGGCTCGCGGCCCGGCCCCGACAGTCGAGACCGTCACCATGCGTGAACCGACGACGCCGCCTGCCTTCGGCAAGTTCGGCGCCAAGGTCCCGGTCGCAGCCGCGACGAAGCCGATCGGATCGAAGCGCCTGGAAAATGCAGCGGAGCGCATGCGAGCGGCGCTCTCTTCACACGGGTCGCTCGCCTTGACGCTGTATGTGGTGCTGTGGATCGTCGCCGTGGCAGCGTCGGCATTTGTCATGATGAAGGCCTGAAGCGGCCGGCATTCATCGCTGGGGCGCAAACGAGAAGGAATGCGAGCATGGCAAACCGTTACGCGCTTCGGATGGACCGGCCAAACAGCTGGACCGTCTTCGACATCTTCACCGGCCAGCCTGCCGAGGTCGAGCGGAAGGTCATGGTCGGTATCAAGACACGTCGCGCCGAAAAGCTGGTCGTCGAGATGAACACCCAGGATGCCAGAAGGCGCGAGCAGGCTTACAGGACACCCTGATCCCGCAAGGCGGTGGCTCGAAAGCTTCGCTGCATCTATAGGGGTGTGAATCCCCAGATGGAGCAAGCCAGCGTGAGCGACGACAAAGCCCTCATACCCTCCCTGCGTATCGCCTGCCCCACCGCCACCATCTGGGACGCCGCCGAGCTCGCCTCGCGCGATCCGGGCTTCGACGCCCGCAATTTCGGCGCCTCGGCGCTGGTGCGGCCGCACGATGTCGAAGGCGTCGCGGCGCTGGTGCGGTTCTGCGCGGAGCATGGCCTCAGCCTTGTCGCCCAGGGTGGGCGCACGGGGCTGGCGGGCGGGGCGGCGACGTCCGCCGGGCAGGTGATCTGCGATCTCGGCGGGCTCAACCAAATCGAGGAGATCGATCCGTTCGCTCGCGTGGCGATCGTGCAGGCGGGCGTGACGCTTGGGGCGCTGCAGGAAGCGGCGACCGTGCATGGGCTCGACCCGGGCATCGACCTTGCCGCGCGCGGCAGCGCGACGATCGGCGGCATGGTTTCCACCAATGCCGGCGGCATCATGGCGTTTCGCAACGGCACGATGCGCCACCGCGTGCTTGGCCTCGAAGCCGTGCTGCCGGACGGGCGGGTGTTTTCCGACCTCACAAGGGTGCTCAAGACCAGCGCCGGCTACGACCTGAAACATCTCTTCATCGGCGCCGAGGGCACGCTCGGCATCGTCACACGCGTGGCGGTGCGGCTCGACCCGGTGGCCGGGGCCAGCGCCACCGCGCTTGTCGGCGTGCCGGATGCGGCCAGCGCTCAGCGCATCGTGCGGCATTTCCTGGGCTCGACCAGCCCGCGGCTCACCGCCGCCGAGATCCTGTGGCGGAATTTTGCCCGGCTGATGCAGCGGGCGCTGAACTACGCGCCCGGGCAGTTGCCGCTCGACGCGCCCTGCCTTCTGGTGCTGGGGCTCGGCGCGGACAACCTGGAGGCGGCAAGAGGCGTGCTCGAGGACGGGCTGGCGGCGATCTGGGAAGAGGCCGGCATCCTCGACGGGCTGGTCGCGAGCTCCGACGCCCAAGCCGCCGCGCTATGGCGGCTGCGCGAGGAGACCGAGCAGATCGAGCGCGCGCACCCCATGGCGCCGTCCTTCGACGTGTCCGTGCCGGGCGGCGCGCTGGACGCCTATGTGGCGCGCATCGAGGCGGGGCTGAAGGCGCTCGACGCTTCTTACGCGCCCTATGTCTATGGCCATCTCGCCGACGGCAATCTGCACATCTCGATCAATTGCGATGGACCGGTTTCTCACGAGCGGCACCAGGCGATCGAGGACGTGCTTTACGACGGCTTGCGCGAGGCCGGCGGCTCGTTCTCGGCCGAGCATGGGGTGGGGCTGGAAAAGCGCGAGGCCTATGAGCGGCACGCGGATCCGGTGAAGCGGGATTTGGCGCGGGCGATCAAAGGATTGATCGATCCCGCGAATGTGATGAATGCGGGGAAGGTTGTGGGGTGAGGTTGGTGGGCTAGCCCTGAGAGGCTGGCGGGACAGCACCCCCCTCTGCCCTGCCGGGCATCTCCCCCGCAAGGGGGGAGATTGGCAGCTCCATTGACCGCGCCCCTTCTGCAACGCTGGTGATTGGCGAAAGACGGCGCGACATCTGATCTCCCCCCTTGCGGGGGAGATGTCCGGCAGGACAGAGGGGGGTGTGACGGAACGCGACGCAGCTCCAGCTTGCCTCCCTCAGCGCTCAAGCCGCCAGTTGCACTTCCCTTGCTGCCGCGATCATCACACTCGCCAGCAGCCCATACGCGGCGGTCCACGCCTCTCGCACCTCCTGCGTAAAAGCCTCGCCGAGGCCTGCATTGAGCGTCTCGATCAGCGCCTGGCCGACGGTCGCGTAGTGCTGCTCCTCGACGCCGTAGCCGACATGGCGCCGGGCGAGGTCCTGGACGGTGGGCAGGATGGTGTCCGCGCGCGACAGGCCGTGCACGACGAAGCCCAGCGCCGCCATCAGCTTGGCGCCCTGCTTTTTCATGTCGGTTTCGGCAAACAGTGCCTTGAGGCTGCCGTCGATCGAAAACAGCTTCTCGTAAAACAAGGCCGCGGCCGCTTCCTTGATCGGCACGACCTCGCGAAAACTATCCTGCACGAGCTTGATCTGGTCGGGTGTCATGGGTGCGCTCCTGAATTTCGGAATGCGCGACCATCAGCCTCGAGCGTTTCACGGGCATGCCGGTTGTAGGGATGATGTGTTTCAGGTTCGTCTCGGTTGCGTATCGGGTTGTGCGAGGCTGGGCATTCGTGCCCAGCATGACCAATCGCGCGATGCCGGCGGGACAGCGCCCCCCTCTGCCCTGCCGGGCATCTCCCCCACTTGGGGGGAGATTGGCCGTCGCGACGGCTTTCGCCAATCGCCAACGTTGAAGAGATGAGCGGGGCGCCGAAGCTGCCAATCTCCCCCCTTGTGGGGGAGATGTCCGGCAGGACAGAGGGGGGCGCGAAGGAACGCGACGCTGCCCTTTCCTCGCCCAGGCGGGGGCGAGGAAGCGTCGGCGCCCTACTCGCACTGGCGGCGTGGGCCGCCATCGAAGGGCTGGTAACTGTTGTCGCGCGGATCGTAGGAGCGGTAGCGGTTGAAGCAGTTGTCGGCGTGGTCGGCGGAGACCGGGCCGCCCCGTGCCGCGGCCTCGGCCTCGGGCGAAATCTCTTCCGGCGGGCCGCCATAGGTTGTGGCGTAGCCGCCGCGCGTGGTGGCGTAGCCTTGCATCTCGGCCTGGTCGTCGATCATCCGGTCATCGGTCGTGGCGTCCTGCTGGTCGCTCGCCCCCGGCTGTTCGTTCGCCTGCTCGTTCTGGCCTTGCTGATCGTTTTGGCCGCTCGAGGCGGTGCGGTCGCCAGCGGGATCGTAATAGGGCGAGATGCAGGGGCGTAGCTCGCCGCTATAGGAGCGGTAGCTGTTTTCCTGCGGGCGGTAGCTGCGATAGCGGGTGGCGCACCATTGCAGATGGGCGGAGGGCAGCTGCTGCTCAGCCTGCCGATTGGGCGTAGGCGGTTGCTGGGCCGCGCCGGCGTCCGGCGCCGGCTGGCCCGGCTGAGAGACCTCGGGCAATGGTTGCAGTCGTGGCGCTGCGGGCGGCGCCGGCGCCGCGAGCGCCGTGGCCTGCGCCGTGCCATCCGGCTTAGGCGGTGGGGCCGGTTCGCCCGGCTTGGCGGGCGCTGCCGCCGCCTGCTGGGCGGGAATGCGCTCGAGGTTCTGCTTTTGCGGATCGACCGGCTGGGCGTCCTTCGTCCAGAGCTCGGAAACGCCTGTCGTCGGCGTGGCCTGGCGCACCGGCTTGGCGGCCAGCAGCCAGGTGGCGAAGGCGAGCCCGCTGGCGAACACGGCCAAGGTCAGCACGAAGCCGCCGACAATTCCCAACAAGGCCTTCACGCTGCGCTCCTTCAGCCCCCGCTGATAGAATGCGGAGAGCGCGCTCCAGTTCCCACGAGAAGAGGGCAATGTTGAGACCCGGCCGGCAGGAACGGGAGAGCCCCGCATGCTCCGGGGAGAAGCAGGCGAGGCTCAAGGATCGCCAGGAGGGGACCTAGCTGGGGACTCTTTACAGTTACAGACTTTTTGATGATCCAAGAGGATCAACGATGATCCAGAAAGATCATCGTCAGTCTCGGGCTTTTTCCGAACCGCCGCATCGTACGAATGAAGGAATAGACAGGCGATCCTTCGTTCACATGGTGCGGTTCGGGCGGGCCGGACCCATGCTTGTCTGAGCCGGCGGTCTCCAACGCACGCCGGTTAGGTCCGGCAGCCCGGCATCCTTGCCCCCAACAGGGCTGTCGGACCGCCTTCGACTGGCGCCCGGCCTCATCAGCCAGCCACCACCTCGCTATATTCGCGCACCCTCCCGTCCTGGCCGCGGATCCGCCAGATCTCCCCTTCCCGTCCCTCGATATGGCTCGCCGCCAGCGGCACCTTGCCGCCGCCGTCTGGCAGGTCGATGACATAGGTCGGGTTGCAGATGCCGGAGAGGCGCCGGCGCAGTTCGGCGACCAGCGCCTGGCCCTCGGCAATCGTGGTGCGGCGGTGCGCCATGCCGCGCGCGAGGTCGCCATGGTGCAGGTAATAGGGTTTGACGCCGAGGCGATAGACCAACTCGCGGCAGAGCTCTTCCAGAACCTCGACCTTGTCGTTGACGCCCTTGAGCAGGACACTCTGGTTGAGCAGCACGAAGCCCACCTGCCGCATGGTGCGGCAAGCCGCTTCGGCCGCGTCGGTGAGCTCGCGCGGGTGGTTGAAGTGGGTGACCACGCTCACCATCAGCCGCCCCCGCAGCGCCTCCACCATCCCGGCGGTGATCCGCGACGGCAGCGCCACCGGGACGCGGGTGTGGATGCGCAGGAGCCTGAGATGCGGGATCGCCTCCAGGCGGGCGCGGATTTCGGCGAGCGCGGCGTCGGGCAGCGACAGCGGATCGCCTCCGGTCAGGATCACCTCGCGGATCTCCGGGTGGTCCGCGATGTAGGCCAGCGCCGGCTCCAGCGCTTCGCGCGTGTAGCCGCGGCCGATCGAGGTCAGCGACTCCTTCCTGAAGCAGAAGCGGCAATAGACGGCGCATTGATAGGTCGGGAACAGAAGCACGCGGTCGGCATGGCGGTGCGTCAGCCTGGGCACCGGGCTGAAGGCATGGTCACCGATCGGATCATCGAGCTCGCCCTCGGCGGCGACCAGCTCATCGGGCGACGGGATCACCTGGGCGCGGATCGGGTCGTTGGGATCGTTCCAGTCGATCAGGTCCAGATAGGCTTTAGGCACGCGCACCTTGTGCGCGGCCGCGGCTTCCTGCGCGGCGGCGCGTTCGGCGGGCGACAGCGGCAGGAGCGCGAGGTCGCGCACATGGCGCACGCCGGCGCGGACGTCGTCCTGCCAGGCGGCATCGCCCTGCCCGGCGGCTTCCGATGCGAAGGTTTGCTTGAGATTGGCGTTAGTGGTCATTGGCGGCTCGGAGAGATGTTTGCGCGCGGTATCGGCCGGATGGCGCGTGGGGTCAACCGTTGGCTTGCACTTGCCCTGACACACCGTCACCGCTCGAACTTCCTGATCGCCTCCGCCGTCACCGGCGTGAAGAAATTGACCAGATTGCCGTCGGGGTCGCGAAACAGCAGCGAACGGTTGCCCCAGGGCATGGTGGTGGGCGCCTGCACCAGTGCTTCGCCCAGACTCTCGGCAAGCCTGCGGTATTCCTCATCGACGTCGGCGACTCGGAACTCGATGATCGCGGTGCGGTTCTCGGCGGGGCTCGCGACATGGTCGCCGCCGAAGAGGCGCAGCGTGCGCGTGCTGCCGATCGCCAGTGTGCCCGCCTGTGTGACCAGCTCGGCAAAATCCTCGGTGTAGAGCATGAGCTTTGTGCCGGTCACCGTCTCATAAAACGCGACGAGCCGCTTGACGTCGGCCGTGATGATGCGGGTCGAAACGAAATTCATTGGTCTTCTCCGTGAGCTGGCCGACGGAGAAGTCTCCGCGGCTGGAGGCGCCCGTTCAGGCGCCGTGCCGCGACTTGTGGACCAGCCCTGCTGCCACCATAGTGGCAACAGGAGACATGCCTTGCGCCGCGCCGACAGACTGTTCCAGATCATCCAGATCCTGCGGCGCTCGAGCCGGCCGATCACCGCCAGCCAGATCGCCGAGGAGCTCGAAACCTCGCGCCGCTCGGTCTATCGCGACATCGCCGACCTGATCGGCCAACGCGTGCCGATCCAGGGCGAAGCCGGTCTCGGCTACGTGCTCGACCGCGACTACGACATGCCGCCGCTGATGCTGACGCCTGACGAGCTCGAGGCGGCGGTGCTCGGCGCGCAATGGGTGGCCGACAAGGGCGACGCGGCGCTGGCGGGCGCGGCGCGCGACCTGATCGCCAAGATCGCCACCGTGGTGCCGGAGCGGCTGCGCCCCTTCATCAGCAATCCAACCGTCGGCGCGCCGCTCAGCCGCGCGAGCCTGCCCGACGGCTTGGATATTGCGCAAGCCCGGGACTCGATCCGCAAAGGCCACAAGATCCGGATCCGCTACCGCAACGAACAGGGCGACGAGACCGAGCGCGTCGTCTGGCCGACGATGATCGGCTATGCCGAGACCGTGCGGCTGCTCGCCGCTTGGTGCGAGCTGCGCCAGGATTTCCGCCATTTCCGCACCGACCGGATATCCGAAGCTGCTTTTCTCGACGAGCGTGTCGGCTGCCGGCCGGCCGAATTGCGCAGCCGCTGGAAGCGCCACATGCAGGCGCAGGGTATTCAACTGCCCTGATAGGCGAGCACCGACTTTCGCCGCAATCGACCCGCGCCGTCTTTTCAGGCAATCTCTTCTGGCGGCGATCATGGGGAGATGATCCGCCGCCGAGGGAGGACCGCCATGACCAGGGCCCGAGCGCTGCCGCGCTATGAAGATGCCGTCGCGCAATTCCGCATCGAGGACGAGATCGCCCGGCTACACGGCGATCCGGCTACCGGGATCAACGCCTATGTCGAATGCTGCGGCCGCTATACCGGTGAGAACCGGCTGGCGCTGCGCGCGATCTCGGCCGCCGGGGAATTGCGCGAATACTCTTTCGACGATCTCGCCGACATGTCGGGCCGCGTCGGCACCACGCTGAAGGCGCTCGGCGTCCGCCCCGGCGATGTCGTGGCCGGCATGCTGCCGCGCATCCCCGAGTTGGTGGCGCTGATCCTCGGCACATGGCGCGTCGGCGCGGTCTACCAGCCTTTGTTCACCGCCTTTGGGCCCAAGGCGATCGAGCACCGGCTGGGCTACAGCAAGGCCAGGCTGGTGGTGACCAACCCGGCCAATCGCGGCAAGCTCGACGAGGTCGACAACCGTCCGCGTGTCGCCACCATCCTCAGCGCCGGCGACGTCTTGCCCGCCGGCGACATCGATTTCCGCGCCGCGCTTGCAGCCGCCTCGCCCGACTGCGCGCCGGTGATGCGCAAGGGCTCGGACCTGTTCATGATGATGTCGACCTCCGGCACGACGGGGCACCCGAAAGGCGTGCCGGTGCCGCTCAGCGCGCTGCTGGCCTTCGGCGCCTATATGCGCGACGCGATCGGGCTCACGCCCGACGACATTTTCTGGAACATCGCCGATCCCGGCTGGGCCTACGGGCTCTATTACGCCATCACCGGGCCCTTACAGCTCGGCACCGCCACAACCTTCTACGAAGGCGCGTTCAACGCCAGATCGACCTACGACATCATCCAGCGCCTGGGCATCACCAGCCTTGCCGGCTCGCCCACGGCCTATCGCCTGCTGATGGCGGAAGGACCCGAGGCCGCGGCCCGCGTCAAAGGCAGGCTGCGGGTGGTGAGCAGCGCCGGCGAGCCGCTCAACCCGGAGGTGATCCGCTGGTTCGACGCCCACCTCGCCGCGCCCATCCACGACCATTACGGCCAGACCGAGAACGGCATGATGGTCAACAACCATCACGGGCTCGAGCATCCGGTCCGCGCGGGCTCGGCCGGTTTTGCCATGCCGGGCTACCGCATGGTGGTGCTGGACGAGGCGGGCAACGAGCTCGGCCCCAACCAGCCGGGCGTGCTCGCGGTCGATATCGCCAGGTCGCCGCTGCGCTGGTTCGGCGGCTACCACGAGGCGGAGACGCCGGCGATCGCCGGCGGCTATTACCGCACCGGCGACACGGTGGAATACGAGCCGGACGGCTCGGTCTCCTTCATCGGCCGGGCCGACGACGTCATCACCTCGGCCGGCTACCGCATCGGGCCGTTCGACGTCGAAAGCGCGCTGATCGAGCATCCGGCGGTCAACGAGGCGGCCGTCGTCGGCGTCCCCGACCCGCAGCGCACCGAGATCGTCAAGGCCTTCGTCGTGCTTTCACCCGCCTTCAAGGGCAGCGAGGCGCTGGCCGATGAGCTTGCCCAGCATGTGAAGAAGCGGCTCTCAGCGCATTCCTATCCGCGCGAGGTCGAGTTCGTCACCGAGCTGCCGAAGACGCCGAGCGGCAAGATCCAGCGGTTTTTGCTGAGGAAGGCGGAGGTGGAGAAGCGGAAGGGGTGAAAACCTCAGTGCTTCGGGAACTGTTCAACCTCCCAGTCGAACGTTCCGCGACGCATGAAAATCTTCAACGCCTTCTTGGCGGCAAGCCTCAGCCGCTCCCAAGGCTCCGTTTCCATCAACTGCTCAAGCGGCGGCAATAACTGCGGCGTGTCGTCGCAAACACTATTCAGGACGGCCCGATAATTTCGAAGCGCTTGCTGTTCCTCGACTGAGAACACCGGTTCGACGTAGCGCTCGAGTACCCCGTCGGAGGCCCAGTCGTCCCATTGATTGAAAGCCTCGTTCGGGACATGAACATATGGAACAGCCGCTTGATATCTCCGCTGTTCGTCATAGGACGATACCCACTCGAAGTAGCCGATGAGCTGGTTTCGATAGCGCTGGTTGAGGAGGATATCAGAGATTGCTCGCTCGGTGACTCTGGGCGCTTGGTTACGGTCAGGATCGTCGGCCATCGATAAATCACCTGCTGCTACGGGCATGTCGCTATATCAGACTTGCGTTCTGGACACTGAGAGACTTGCGGCTCTCCTCTGCGAGACAATGGCGATAAAGATTCGGTACCTCGATTTCTGCCACGCAAAAGCCGCCAAGCCGGGCGAAGGCTGCTTAGGGCTTTTGATCGCTAATTTGGGGTTTGTAGCATGCGGCTGGTTTTGACACTTCTCCTCACGCTGGCAGGCAGCGCGGCGTTCGCCGTGTCGCCGCAGGACGATTATATCGCGGCGCGCGACAAGGCGATTGCCGACATCACCGCGCAGCAAAGCGCCAACACGGCCATCGAAACCATCGATGCTCAGAACGAGAAGGCGCTGGCCGAACTGCAGCAGCGGCTCAACAGCATTCTCGGCCCGCTTTCGGTCAAGGATTTTCCGGCGAGCGGCACCATGAACGTCCAAAGCCTCAACGCCTCCGATATCGGCTACGGCATGCTCGACGGGTTGCGCTATGCCAAGAGCGACGACGGCCCGAGCATCGTCGCCTCGACGCGCGGGCTGACCGAGCGCTGGCTCAAGTCCAAATCGGCGGAGACGGAAGCGGATTTCAAGCTGCCCGCAGACATTGGCGCGGCGCTGAAGCTCGACAATTTCTACACCCAGGCGATCGGCAGCGATGCGGCGTTTTCCGGCACGCTCGACTTTTCGCTGAAGAAGCCCGGCGGCGCCGACATGGTCGTCGCCCGGCTCGGCGGCTGGACGCAGGATGTCGGGCCGATCTACGACCAGCGCGTCGTCGTGGCGGTCGTCAAAGGCGACCGCGTGCTGATCGCCGAGGCGGCCGCCTCGCCCGCCGTGCCGAAGATCGCCGCCTGCGATTCGATCTGGGCAGCCGCCGACGCCGCCGCGCAGAAGACGCAGCAGGAAAATCAAGGATCGGACCAGGACGATTCGTCGGCCTCCGATCCGGCCAACGCTGCTTGGGAAAAGGGCGACGCCGACTACCGCGCCTGCATGGCCCAGCGCTTGCCCGGCGATCCGTCCTTCCCGGCGCTGCTCAAGCAGGCTCAGGATCTCGCCGACAGCATGGCGGCGAAATAGCCCGCCAGGGCAACTCCAGGCGCAGCGGCCTCTCAGCCGGCGTTGGCGCGCAGGTTTCGCCGCGGAACACGCCTCGGGGCAGGACGGGCCGTTTCCGCGATGATCCCGTTGGCCGGAGGCGCGGCATCCTTGCGCGACCGCGCGTCCGTCACCCGGTGCAGCCGCTCGTAGGGCAACAACTCCCGGATGCGGGCGTTGAGCGCTTCGATCTCGGCGTGCAAATCCTCGCATTCCTGCTTCTGGATATCGAGCTGGATCTGCTCGGACGCCTGCTGCAGCGACAGTTGCGAGAGATTGGTGCTGACCGCCGACAAGCTCTTCTTGTCGGCCTCGCTTTCGTCCTTGAGGACGGCGAGCCTCTCCTGCGCGATCTGGAGTTCGGTCACGGCATCGTTGAGCTCAGCCTTCAGCCTGACGATCTCGGCCGAGGTTTCGCCATTGGTTGTCGTGGCTTGATCCAGGCGCGACTGCAACTCCTGGATTTCGGCGCGCAAACCGCGCATCTCCGCCTGGCTGCGCGCCAATTCGGCCGCGCCGTCGCTCTCGGCGATGCGCGCCGCTTCGGTTGTTTCGGCAAGCCTGGCCTGCGTTGACTCCACCGTCTTCTGCAGCCGGCTTTCTTCCTTTTCGTGGTTGCCGATCTGTGCCATCAGCTCGGCAATGTGGGCGGTTTCGCTGGCGTGGGTTGCGGCGAACTCGTCGAATTTGTGCCGGGCTTCCGCCTCGCGCTTTTGCGCCTGCTCCAGGTCGACGGAGAGGCCGACCTGCTTTTCGCGCAGCAGCTTGTTTTCCGCGCCGCGCCTGTCGACTTCGACGGTCTTGGCGGTCAGCGCCTTGACGATCTCGCCGAACTCGGTTTCGCGCCTGGCGCTCTCATTGCCCATTTCCACCAGTTCCAGGCGCACGGCGGCAAGCGCCGAGCGCAATTGCTCCCGGTCCTGGACGAGGCTCGCCTCGCGCTGTTGCCAGGCTTCGGCCGCGCCGTCGCGTTCGCGCTGCCTGCGGGCGGCGTCGAGCAATTGTTCCGACAAAGTCTTGTGTTCAGTGGTGAGAGCGAGGTTTGCCAGCTCCAGCTCGTTGGAGCGCAACACGTCACGATGGAAGACGTTGAGGACCTCGCGCGTCATATGATGCGCGGTGGCGATCTCCGCCAGCTTCGCCTCGATCTCCTGGAGATGGCCCTGCCCGTCCCGGAAAAGCCCGACAACGGCCTCCAGCGCGGCCAGCCGCGTCTGGGTATGTGGGGTCAGCCGCGATGGGGCGGTGTCGGGCTGCTCTTCTGGCGGCGGATTCTCGTCGCTCGCCACCAGTTCCTGGCCGGCAACGGCATCGTCTCCCGACGGCGGTTGTTCATCATCGTTCAGGACGTCCTCGAATGCTTCCGCCAGATCCGATTGGAGTTCCTGAAATTCCTTATCGACGTCCTCGGCCCGCTTGATCAGAGACTTGAAATTCATCACGGCACATCCCTTACTCGCGCCCCACGCGTACTTAACGAATTGCTAATTTATCCCTTTACCTTCCATTCGGGAAGCCTCTGTGAAGGAAAGCAAAATTAAGGTTATCGCGGGCTCCAAACTCATGCAGATTTGGGCGCAGGAGGCCTCGCGCGGCTCTAACATATGTCAGTATTCCGACCCGGAGCGGATACCTGAAGGCCTGCAGCGCTAAGCGCGAATACAACGCCTCGATCGCCGTCGCCGGCGCGCTCGACACGAAGACTTCCAGGACGGCAAAGAGCATCGAGGTAAACCTCCCGCGGTACTCGCCCGTCGCATCGTCGACGGCGCTGCGGCGAAGCCATGCTCTGCCCCTGCCTCTTGCCGCCCCTTGTTGCCTTCTCCGGCCATGCCGATATTGTTTCGCCGAAAGCCGGCCCCATCCGGGCCGCCGACACAATTGAAACAACCTCAGGATGATCCCCTGAACGCGCATGGCGCGACAGGCAGAGTGGAGATTTGGGAAAGTCGAGATGACGGAACAGAAGACCGAAACCAGGACATTCGAGGCGGACGTCTCGCGGCTGCTGCACATGATGGTGCATTCGGTCTATTCGGACCGCGACGTCTTCCTGCGCGAGCTGATCTCCAACGCCGCCGACGCCTGCGAGAAGCTGCGCTTCGAGGCAGTGAGCCGGCCTGAGCTGCTGGGCGACGACGCCAAGCCGCGCATCACCATCGCCGCCGATCCGGACAACAAAGAGCTCGTCGTCGAGGACAACGGCATCGGCATGAGCCGCGACGAGATGGCGGAAGCGCTGGGCACCATCGCGCGCTCCGGCACACGCGCCTTCCTGGAGCGCGTCGAGGCCGGTAAGGCGGCGGAGGACACGCAGCTCATCGGCCAGTTCGGCGTCGGCTTCTACTCGGCCTTCATGGTCGCCGACCGGGTCGACGTCATCAGCCGCCAGGCCGGCAGCGACGAGGCCTTCCGCTGGTCGTCCGACGGCAAAGGCACTTACGAGATCGCGCCGGCGCCGCTCGAGGCGGCGCCCAG
The DNA here is from genome assembly GCF_019091085.1 of Mesorhizobium sp. GbtcB19. Taxonomy (GTDB): domain Bacteria; phylum Pseudomonadota; class Alphaproteobacteria; order Rhizobiales; family Rhizobiaceae; genus Mesorhizobium. Next base: position 59,480 of record NZ_JAGXJY010000019.1, read on the forward strand.
GCGCGGCACGCGCGTTGTGCTGCACCTGATGGAGGACGCCACCTCCTACGCCACGCCCTACCGGCTCGAAGGGCTGGCGAAGTCGCAGTCGGGCCATGTGCCGGTGCCGATCACGCTTGTCGAAAAGCCCGGCGCCGAGCCGCGCGACATCGCCGACGGCACGGCGCTTTGGGTGCGGCAGAAGAGCGAGATCAAGGCGGAAGAATATACCGACTTCTACCGCAGCATTGCCGGCCAGTATGACGAGCCGGCCTCGACCATCCATTTCCGCGCCGAAGGCCGGCAGGAATACAGCGTGCTTGCCTTCGTGCCCGGATCGCGGCCGTTCGACCTGTTCGACCAGGACCGCAAGGGCCGCATGAAGCTCTATGTGCGGCGCGTCTTCATCACCGACGATGCCGATCTCCTGCCGCGCTATCTGCGCTTCGTGCGCGGCCTGGTCGATTCCGCCGACCTGCCGCTCAACGTCTCGCGCGAGATGATCCAGGAAAGCCCGCTGCTCGCATCGATCCGCAAGGGCGTGACCAACCGCATGCTCGCCGACCTCGCCAAAACAGCCGAAAACGATGCCGAAGCCTTTGCGAAAATCTGGGAGAATTTCGGCGTTGTCCTCAAGGAAGGCCTCTACGAGGATTACGAGCGGCGCGAGCAGTTGCTGAAGCTTGCCCGCTTCCGTTCGACCGCTTCGGGCGAAGGCTGGCGCAGCCTTGCCGACTACATTGGAGCGATGAAGGAAGGCCAGAAGGCGATCTTCTTCATCGCCGGCGACGACCGTGCCCGGCTGGAGGCCTCGCCGCAGCTCGAAGGGTTTCGCGCGCGCGGCATCGAGGTGCTGTTGCTTACCGACCCGGTCGACAGTTTCTGGGTGACGATGGCGCCGGAATTCGACGGCAAGCCGTTCAAGTCGGTGACGCAGGGCGCGGCAGAGCTTGCCGATGTCGCGCTGCCCGAAGACGCGGCGAAGCCCGACGTCGAGACATCGTCCGACATCGCGACGTTCCTGGCTTTCGTGAAGGCGACGCTCGGCGACGAGGTGTCGGACGTGAAAGCCTCCGACCGCCTGACCGAAAGCGCGGTCTGCCTCGTCGCGCCCGAGCATGGCCCGGACCGCCAGTTCGAGCGCCTTCTCAACGCCGCCGGGCGGCTCGACAAGGCCGCCAAGCCGATCCTCGAGATCAACCCGCGCCATGCGCGCGTCGCGGCGCTGGCGAAACTCGGCGACGACGAAAAAGCTTTCAAGGAAGACGCCGCGCATCTGCTCTACGATGAAGCGCGCGTGCTCGACGGCGACAAGCCGGCCGACGCGAAAGCGTTCTCGGCGCGCCTGGCGCGGCTGATCGACCGCGGGTTGGCCAAGGGGTGATGCCCGGCGCGGCGCTTGCTCGGCCGCCAGCGTCCAGCCGGAACTGGACGCTGGCACATTCCCGACAGCCCGCTAAGCTCTATCGTAACCCTACGGAATGAGCGGCAGGAGCCCCGATGAAGCGCATTGTCCTGGTCAGGCATTCGGAAGAACCGGGCGACGACCATGTCCAGACGACCCTCGAGGCGAACGGCCATGCGGTCACGACCGCCATGCCGTTCAGGGGCGAGCTGATCGATCTCGAAAATGTCGACGGCGCCGTCATTTATGGTGGTCCGTTCAATGTCTTCGACACCGACGAGCATCCGTTCCTCGATCACGAAGCCGCGCTGATCGAGCATTGCCTGGACAACGACCTGCCGCTGCTCGGCATCTGCCAGGGCGCGCAGCAGATCGCCTGGCATCTCGGGGCCGATGTCGGGCCGGTGGAAAGCGGCATCAGGGAGTTCGGCTATTTCGAGATCACGCCGACGGCCGAGGCCGGCGACTTCCTCGATCGGCCGCTCTTCCTGCCGCAGAACCATTTTCATACCTTCGCCCTGCCGGTGGGCGCGGTGCACCTCGCCTCGAGCGAGACCTTTCCCAACCAGGCGTTCCGGATCGGCGAGAAGACCTACGCTTTGCAGTTCCATGCCGAGCAGGGTCCGGCTGGTTTCCGGCGCTGGCAGGAGCGCCAGGGCGCCCCCTATGGAACGCTCGGCGCCCAGGATCGCGGCGAACAGGACCGTCTGATGGAGGCTCACTACGCGGCGCAGCTTGCGTGGTTCAAGAGCTTTGTGACCAAGCTGTTCGGATAAGACGCTTTTGGTGGGAACTGGCGCATGAACATAAACGGCATCTGCGATCCGCGCTTTGCCGGGGTGCGCGATGCGTTCGCCTGGTGCTTTGCGCAAGGCCTCGAGCATGGCGGCGGCGTCTCGGTCGTGGCCGACGGCAAGACCGTCGTCGATCTTTGGGGCGGCCACGCGGATGCAGCGCGCACCCGGCCGTGGCGGCGCGACACGCTGATCAATGTCTGGTCTTCGACCAAGGGTGTCGTCGCGCTGGCGATCGCCATGCTGGTGGAGCGCGGCAAGCTGGATTATTCCGCACCGGTCGCGCGCAATTGGCCGGAATTCGCGGAAGGCGGCAAGGAGCGCATCACGCTCAACCAGGTGATGTCGCACCAGTCCGGGTTGAATGGTCTCGCCGTGCCGATGGACGAGGCGGGCCTGCTCGCCTGGACACCCTATACGGATGCGCTTGCCGCCATGCCGCCGCTTTGGCAGCCCGGCAGCCGCTGCGTCTACCACGCCCTCACCTATGGCCATCTTGCCGGCGAGGTGGTGCGGCGCGTCGACGGGCGCAGCGTCGGGCGCTTCATCGCGGAAGAGATCGCTGACCCGCTTGGCGCCGATTTTTATGTCGGCCTGCAGGAAGCCGAGGATTTCCGGGCTGCCGAGATGATCGAGGGCCCGAAGACGTCGGACTGGGTCGAGTTCGTGCGCGCCTCGCCGTTCCCCCAGGCCTGTGACAATCCGGCGCCCCGCGCCCTGGCGCCAAACGACCGCGCCTGGCGCGCCGCCGAGGTGCCGGGCGGCAACGGCCAATCCACGGCGCATGCGCTGGCGCGCATCTACGGCATGATGGCGGCGGGCGGGACTTTCGAAGGCAAGCCGCTGATCGGCCGCGCCGCGATCGAGGAGGCCGCGAGGCCGCGCTTTCGCGGCATCGACGACAGCTTCGCACTGCCGGCTGCCTTCGCCGCCGGCTATCAGATCGAGGATCCCGTCTATGGCGGCCGCGCATCACCGCAAACCTTCGGCCACACCGGCTGGGGCGGCGCGGTCGGCTTTGCCGATCCCGGCGCCGGCGTCGGGTTCGGCTATGTCACCAACCGCATGCTGGGCTTCGACGATGTCGACCCGCGCCGCAAGGCGCTGATCGACGCCGTCTACGACGCACTCTGAGTTGCGTCCCTAGCTCCTCAGCCCCGGCGCTTCCTGGCCGGTGCGCGCGACATATTCGGTGTAGCCGCCGCCATAGGTGTGGATGCCGTCGGGCGTGAGTTCCAGCACGCGGTTGGACAGCGCCGCCAGGAAATGGCGATCGTGCGAGACGAAGAGCATCGTGCCTTCGTACTGCGACAGCGCCTCGATCAGCATCTGCTTGGTGGTGATGTCGAGGTGGTTGGTCGGCTCGTCGAGCACCAGAAGGTTGGGCGGATCGAACAGCATCAGCGCCATCACCAGCCGCGCCTTCTCGCCGCCTGACAGCACGCGGCACTTCTTCTCGATCTCGTCGCCGGAGAAGCCGAAGCAGCCGGCTAAAGCGCGCAACGGCGCCTGGCCGGCCTGAGGGAAATTGTCCTCCAGCGTCTGGAAGACGGTCCGTTCGCCGTCGAGCAGTTCCATGGCATGCTGGGCGAAGTAGCCCATCTTGACGCTCGGGCCGCGCGCGACGGAGCCCTCATCGGGCTCGGAGGCGCCGGCGACCAGCTTCAAAAGCGTCGACTTGCCGGCGCCGTTGACGCCCATCACGCACCAGCGCTCGCGGCGGCGGATCTGGAAGTCGAGACCGGAATAGATCGAGCGGCTGCCATAGGCCTTGTGGATGCCCTTCAGCGTCGCCACGTCCTCGCCGCAGCGCGGCGCCGGCTGGAACTCAAAGGCCACCGTCTGGCGCCGCTTCGGCGGCTCGACGCGGTCGATCTTGTCGAGCTTCTTCACCCGGCTCTGCACCTGCGCGGCATGCGAGGCGCGCGCCTTGAAGCGTTCGATGAAGGCGATCTCCTTGGCCAGCATCGCCTGCTGGCGCTCGAACTGCGCCTGCAACTGCTTGTCGGCCAGCGCGCGCTGCTCCTGGTAGAATTCGTAATTGCCGGAATAGGAGGTCAGCGCGCCGGCGTCGATCTCGATGATCTTGTTGACGATGCGGTTCATGAACTCGCGGTCATGCGAGGTCATCAGCAGCGCGCCGTCATAATCCTTGAGGAATTTCTCCAGCCAGATCAGGCTTTCGAGGTCGAGATGGTTGCTCGGCTCGTCGAGCAGCATGACGTCGGGCCGCATCAAGAGGATGCGGGCGAGCGCGACACGCATCTTCCAGCCGCCGGAGAGTTTCGAAACGTCGCCGTCCATCATCTCCTGCGAGAAGCCGAGACCGTCGAGCACCTCGCGCGCCCGGCCGTCCAGCGCATAGCCGTCGAGCTCCTCGAAGCGGTGCTGCAATTCGCCATAGCGCTCGATGATCTGATCCATCTCGTCGGCGCGCTCGGGATCGCCCATGGCGTGCTCGAGCTCGCGCATCTCGGCGGCCACCGCGCTGACCGGCCCGGCGCCTTCCATGACTTCGGCGACGGCGCTCAAGCCGCCCATGTCGCCGACATCCTGGCTGAAATAGCCGATGGTGACGCCGCGATCGACCGAGACCTGGCCTTCATCGGGCTGCTCCTGGCCGATTATCATGCGGAACAAGGTCGTCTTGCCGGCGCCGTTCGGGCCGACCAGCCCAACCTTCTCGCCCTTCTGCAGGGCGGCCGAGGCTTCGATGAAGACGATCTGTCGGCCGTTCTGCTTGCCGATATTTTCAAGACGGATCATGGGGCGGTCCGGGAGGCTGGTGCAAAATTGAGGGATTTGCCCGGGGCCATACGCGAATGAGGGGCGCGGGGGAAGAGGCCGAAGCGCCGCAGCGGGCTCAACAGCGGGAGAGGAAGAGGCGCTCGCCCGACACGCTCCAAAGCGCAAGATTCGAAATTCCTGAAAAACTGAAGAGAAAATCGAATGGCACAACTTGGCATTTCGCGCGCCATCGCTACTGTCGCACGGTCGGATGCAAGGCGGCCGTTACTCGCGGCGAATGTTGCAACCGCCTTAGCCTACGACTGGACGAGGCCATCGAAACGCAAGTCAACACTACCCAGGCCAACGCGACGCAAGCCGCCGAGGCTAGCGCACTTCAGAAAGTGGCAAGCCGGTTTTGTGCCGAACCCAAGCAGGCACAAGGCATCCGGACCTTCGCCAACATGCTGAGGTTCCTGGCGTGACTCCGGTCGATCTCAACAAGTGATCATCAATCGTCAAACAAGGAAAGCCCATCATGAACAAGACGCTCGTTTCGGCCCTCGGCCTGGCCGTTGCGCTGACCTTCGCCGCGCCGGTTCTCGGTACCACCGCGGCCAATGCCGCCGCGACCACTTCTGCAGCGACCACTGCCGCTCCGACGGCGGCCGTCACTGGAAAGGTCAAGCTGGTCGAGGAAAAAGAAATACCTGAGAAGCATGCCAAGAAGCACAAGAAGCACAGGAACGGCGCCTGATCGCCTCTTCTTTGATTACTTCCTCCCAGGAAAGGCCGCCTTGCCAGGGCGGCTTTTTTCTTTTGGGCTCGGACGGATGCCCATCCTTGGCGCGTTACTTCGCGTCGTGGAAGATGATGCCGACCGTATGCCTCCGCCCTGACCGCAATCTGCTCACGCCATGGCGCAGGTTGACGCGATAGAACCCCTTCGTCCCCTGCACCGGCCGATTATGCACCGCAAATATCACCGCATCGCCGCGCTTCAGCGGCACCACCTCGGCGCGGCTCTGCATGCGCGGGCGCTGCTCAGTCAGCACGAATTCGCCGCCGGTGAAATCCTCGCCGGGCTCGGACAACAGGATCGCCACCTGCAGCGGAAAGGCGAGCGCGCCATAGAGATCCTGGTGCAGGCAATTGAAGTCGCCGGGGCCGTATTGCAAGAGCAACGGCGTCGGCCTCGCCTGGCCTTCGTCGTGGCAGCGCTTCAGGAAGGCGGCGTGGTCGGCTGGATAGCGTTGCGCCACGCCCATCTTTTCGTTCCAGTCGTTGGCGACCGCGGCAAGGCGCGGATAGAGGGCTGAGCGCAGGCCCTCGATCAGGTCGGGGAGCGGGTATTTGAAATAGCGATATTCGCCTTTGCCGAAGCCGTGACGCGCCATGATCACATGGCTGCGGAAATGCTCCTCATGCGGATAGAGGCCAGCGATGTCGGCGCATTCTTCCGCCGACAGCAGGCCGGGCATGACGGCTGAGCCATGGGCGTTGAGCTCGGAGACGACGCCGCGCCAGTCCTGCGCCGCGACGCGGGATTCGGCCGAGCGGCCTGCGCGCTTGGTGTTCAGGGAATGGACGGTCATGGGTTCGCTCCTTGCTTGCCATCAAGGTGGGGCGAATGAGGTGCGTCGACCACCCGATTCCTGCGGAGGTAGGCGCCAGTGACGGAACTGCTGATCTCCCCCCTTGCGGGGGAGATGGCCGGCAGGCCAGAGGGGGGTGTGAAGGAACGCGACCCCTCCGGGCTGCGACAAATGCCAACTTCCGAGGATTGTCTTCAAAGAATGATAGGTCGGCGGGACAGCACCTCCCTCTGCCCTGCCGGGCATCTCCCCCGCAAGGGGGGAGATCAGCAGCTTCAGCGCCTCCGATACCCTTCCAGCTCCGGATCGAGATCCACCTTCACCGCGTTGGTGAACACGCAGGTCGCCACCATGATGCCGGCGAAGGCGGTGAGGTTGACCAGCAGCGTCTCGTCATAGCGCGCCTTGAGGGCGATCCAGGTTTCGTCCGGGACGGCATTGGCATCGGCCGCGACCATCTTCCCGAACTTGATCAGCAGCGCTTCATCGACCGTCGGCGCAATCGCCTCGGGATCGAGCCCGCTATCGATCAGCGCGCGGCGGAAGAAGGTGACAGGGACCTCGGCGCGCATCGTCTCGGCGATCGCCTTCGAGAACAGCCAGACAGCGCGGTCGTCGAGCGTGGGCTTGAGAAGATCGCGCAGCGTAAACCATTCGGCATAGATGCGGTGGGCGGCCGGCGAGTGCAGCAGGATGCGCTTCATGTTCGTCATGCGGCCGCGCAGCTTGAGTTCGCGGTCATGCTCGGCGCGGATGTCTTCGGAGGCGGTGGCGTAGCCGATTGCGGAGAGATGCGCCACCGGCTTCACCCCAGCGTCGCGTGCAGTGTGGGCACGCCGCGCAGCGTGTTGGAAACGGTGCAGATGTCCTCGGCGTCGGCGAGGATTTGCTGCTTGGTCGCCGCGTCGAGGTCGCCGGTGATTTCCAGTTTGATGTTGAATGTCTCGACCCGCGAGGGCTCGTCCTTCGCCTTCTCGCCTGTCACATCCGCCCTCACCTCGCCGAGCCGGTCGGCGACGCCGAGGCGCGTGGCGGCGATGCGGGCGCTGAGCACCATGCAGGCGGCGAGCGAAGCATAGAGCAGATCGAGCGGATTGAAGCCCGGCGCGCTCACGCCGGTGACGACATCGACCGTGCCGCCGGTCGGCGTGGTGACGACCGGCAGGCCGCCTGGCTGGAGGACGGCCGATGCGCCGGTCGCACGGGTTCTGATCTTCAGCTCGCTCATTGCAAAATCCTTCCGGCCGGCATGGCTGAGAGATCTGTCATAGCGGGCATGAATTCAACGGGGCAATCGCCGAATGCGAAGAATCTCCCGCGCTCCTTATGCCAGCCCCCGCAGGACATGCTTCTGAACCTTACCGGAGGCTGTACGCGGCAGCGCTTCCACCGCCCGGAATTCCTTGGGCACCTTATAGCGGGCGATGTGCGCGGCGCAGTGGCTGGCCAGCGCTTCGGCGTCGAGCGCGCAGCCGGTCCGCAGCACCACAAAGGCGCGACCGACCTCGCCCCAGCGCCCGTCGGCGATGCCGATCACCGCCGCCTCGGTGATGTCTGGATGAGCAAGCAGCGCCGTCTCGACCTCGGCCGGGAAGACGTTCTCGCCGCCGGAGATGAACATGTCCTTGCGGCGGTCGACCAGGGTCACGAAACCGTCGTGGTCGCGCCGCGCCATGTCGCCGGTGCGGAACCAGCCGTCGCCGCTGAAGGCGCTCGCCGTCTCGTCCGGCCGGTTCCAATAGCCCGGTGTGACGTTGGGGCCGGCGAGCCAGATCTCGCCTGTATCGCCCGGCGCGACATCGTTGCCGGCGTCATCGACGATGCGCAGCGAAACCGATGGGGCCGGCAGGCCGGCCGAACCCGCCTTGCCGGCGATGCGCTCGCTCTCCATCGGCATGCCGAGCACAGTGCCGGCCTCCGTCATGCCGTAGCCGTCGGCCATGAGCACGCCCTGCTGGAGCCACCAAAGCACATCGGCGGCAGGGTTGGGCGCGCCACCGGTGAAGAGAGCCACAAGCGACGTCCAGCGCGCAGGCGCGAAGTCGGCATGCTCGCGCAGCATCTTCGCCATCTGCGGCACGCAGAAATAATGGGTGACGCCGAGATCGGGGTCGGCGAGCCGGCGGTTGGTGACGCCTGGGTCGAACCCTGCCGAGATCAGGACCGTGCCGCCCTTCAGCAAGACTGGGCGAAGATTGGTGATCAGGCCGATGACATGAAACATCGGAGCGTCGCAAAGGACGATGCTGTCATGGCCGACGCGGCCGACGACACCGAAATTGACGGCGGTGGCGAAAGCGTTGGCCTCCGTCACGATGACGCCCTTCGGCCGGCCCGACGTGCCTGAAGTGTAAAGGATGATCGAAGGTCGGTCGGCTTCCGGCAAGGGACGGCGCGGCGCCGGCGCCGCCGCTTCCATCGCCGCCGTGAAGCGTGCGACAGCGACAGGCGCGCAGCCGGACGGCGCTGCGATGTGCAGGTCGGCGTCGTGGACCAGAAGCGCTGGATCGCAATCGGCAAGGATCGCCTCCCGCTCTGGCGCGGCGAGCCGCCAATTGACCGGCACGAAGATGGCGCCGAGGCGCATCGCGGCCTGCTGCAGGATGACGAGGTCGGCGCTGTTGCGGGCCAGCACGGCGATCCGCTGCCCCTGCCCTATGCCCCGGTTCTCGAGTACGGCGACCGCGCGCTGGATGGCGTCGTCGAGCGCCGCGTAGGTCCAGCGCCGGCCGGACGCGAGGTCGACGCAAGCGAGGCGGTCTGGCTGCGCCCGGGCATGCAGGGCAACCGGGTCGGCTGTCGTCCAGGCCGGCATTGCGTTCTCCTCCCGTGTCACGCGCCGTAACGGTGCCGGCCGGCATCAGTGCCGTCACGGCGTCAGGTCATTCCAGATTATCGCGCCTTGTCATAGGCGCCGAGGCCGGGCTTGTAGCTCTTTTCGTCGATGAACTGGCGGATGCCTTCCTTGCGGCCCTCATTGTCGAAGGAATTCGCCGCCTCCTGCGCCCGCACCAGATAGTCCTCGGCATTGTCGTAGGTCATCTCGGCGACGCGGCGGATGGCATCCTTGGTCGCTTTGAGCGCGACTGGGTTCTTCTGCAACAGGATTCCGGCCACTTCGGCGACGCGCGCCTTAAGCTCGCTGAGCGGCACGCTCTCATTGACCAGCTTCCAGGCCGCCGCCTTCCGGCCGTCGATCAGCTCGCCGGTCAGCGCGTGATACATGGCATCGCGCATCGACAAGAGATCGACCACCACCTTGGTGGCGCCGCCGCCAGGCAGGATGCCCCAGTTGATCTCGGAAAGCGCGAACTGCGCCTCGTCGGCGGCGAAGGCGAGGTCGCAGGCAAACAGCGGGCCGTAGCCGCCGCCGAAGCACCAGCCATTGACCATGGCGATGGTCGGCACGCGGTACCAGCGCAGCCGCCGCCACCAACCATAGGCTTCGGATTGCGCCTTACGCACGGCGCCAAGGCCCTTTGCCTCGGTCTCGCGGAAATATTCCTTGAGGTCCATGCCGGCCGACCAGGCGGCGCCCTCGCCCGAGAGAACGAGAACGCCGACATCGTCGCGGAATTCGAGCTCGTCGAGCACTTGCATCATGCGACGGTTGAGCGCCGGGCTCATCGAATTGCGCTTGGCCGGCCGGTTGAAGCGGACCCAGGCGATGCCGTCCTCGACATCGAAGGCGACGGTGTCTTCGGTTTCGGTGGTCTTCTCGGTCATGGTCGGCCTCCTCCGATATAGCTATGCTTCATAGCTTTTATCTTTGCTATGTCGCATAGTATTTTTGCCTTGACAAGGGGATGGATCACGGCAATCGATCGGACATGGACGAAACCATGAACGATCTCGGCGAGGACGCGCTCGACGCGCAGATCGGCTACAATCTGAGGCGCGCCTCGGCGCTGGCGCTCAACGATTTTTCCGTGGAGATGGCGGAAGCGTCACTGCGGCCGGTGACCTATGCCATGCTGGCGCTGATCGACGAGCGGCCGGGCATCCGCGCCGCCGAACTCTGCCGGCTGCTCGGCATGAAGAGCGCCAACATGGCGCCGCTGCTCGCCGAACTGGAGGAGCGCGGCCTGATCGAGCGCGACGACCATGCCGAGGACAGGCGCGTACAGGAGCTTCGCCTGACCGAGGCGGCCAGAGACGCGATGCCCGCCTGGCGGCTCAAGGTGCGCCAGCACGAGGGCCGCTTCTTGCACCGGCTGACAAGCAAGGAACGGACGACGCTGCTGCGGTTGCTGCGGCTGATCTGGGTGGATGAGGCGGAGTGAGGGCGGCTCCCACTCAGGCAAAACAATCCGATAGCGGCGCATCCTGCCGGACTGATTCAAGCTACTATGCAGAGGAACATCAGAGAGGCTGGCGGGACAGCCCCCCTCTGTCCGGCAGGACAGAGGGGGTGTGAAGGATCGCGGCGTATCGGGCTTCCTTCAGGCCCTCAGCGCGTCAGATCCAGCGCCGCCGTCAGGTCGCCCATCGGCGGCTGGTCATGGTTACGCAGCGCCTTGTCGCGGGCGACGATGCCGGGCAGCACCGGCAGGTCGTAGCGGGCGGTGATGAAGCGCAGGATCGAGGTGGTGTCGTACTGCGTGTGGTCGACCGTCCCCGCCTTCGCGTAGGGCGAGACGATGAAGGCCGGAACGCGGTTGCCCGGGCCCCAGCGGTCGGCCTTGGGCGGCGCGACATGATCCCAGAAGCCGCCATTCTCGTCATATGTGACGACGACCAGCATGTGGGCCCATTGCGGGCTCTTCTCCAGATGCGAAACGACGTCGGCCAGATGCTGGTCGCCCGAGGTCACGTCGGCATAGCCGGCGTGTTCGTTGAGGTTGCCCTGCGGCTTGTAGAAAGAAACCTGCGGCAGCTTGCCGTCGTCGATCGCCTTGATGAACTCGACGCCGCCGAGGCCGCCGTCGCGCAGGTGCTCAGCCCGCGCGGCCGTGCCCGGCGCGTAGGCCGCGAAATAGTTGAAGGGCTGGTGGTGGAACTGGAAATTCGGCACGGGCGTCGCGTTCTTGCCGTCGAGCGCCGCCTGCCAGGCGCCCGAATACCACGCCCAGGAAATGCCCTTCAGCGACAAGAGATCGCCGATGGTGATCTCGTGCTGCGGTGGCAGCGTGGTCGGCGCCGCGGGGTCGGCCAGCGCCTTGTCGCCACCCTCGACCGGCTTGTTGGCGCTCGGCTGGTAAGGCGGCTGCATGGTGTTGACGGCGTAGAAGTCCGGCGTGATGGCACCGTCATTGGCGAATTTCGGCACGCCGCCCATTGCCGAGGGCGGCGAATTGTCGGCGACCTTCAGTGTCGTGCCGTCGGCCTCGACGACGGCGATCTGGCCCTTCACCGGGCTGGTGTCGGCATGCGGGTAATAGGGCACGCAGGCGCAGGCCAGCATGAAATGGTTGAGGAAGGAGCCGCCGAAGGCGCCCTGGAAGAAATTGTCCGCAAGCACGTATTTTTGGCCGATCGCCCACATCGGCAGTTTTGAGCCGTCATAGTGGCCCATCACCAGCGAGCCGGAATCGGCCCACGCGACGAATTTGTCGTTCCGGCCAGCGTCGATCTGCATCTGCTCCTGGTAGAAGCGGTGCCACAGGTCATGCGTGATGACGTTGGTGCCTTCGTTGAAGCCCTTGGGATCGTCGATGGCGAAGGTAGCGTTGGCGAGATGCGCACTCTGCGCTTCCGTCACCGCCGGCGTCACGCCCTTGCCGGTCAGCCCGCCCCAGGCCGGCGGCAGTTCGGAAAGCGGCTTGCCGTCGCGGTCGAGCTGGCGCGCCTGGTCCGGCGAGACGTTGGCCAGGCCGTTGGCGCCCGGGAAGCCGCCATAGAGGTTATCGAAGCTGCGGTTCTCGGCGTAGATGACGACGACGGTGTCGATCTTGTCGTAGCCGGGAGGAGCCGCCTGGGCAGTAGCGGTGAGCGATGCCAGCGCCGTGGAGGCGAGGCAGAGCGAGAGGAAGGACCGGATCATCTGGAAATGCCTCGTGGCTGGGGAGTGGCTGGAGGACGGCAATGCGTGTGCGAGAATAACGAACAGGCATGGACCCAGCTACTTCGGTGCCTTATCACCTTTGTGACATTTGGCGCCGTCTCGAACACGGTTTCGTGAGGGCGAAGACTGGTCATCAATCCTTTGCACTGCCTCCTTACTTCCCGGCAGAATTCAGGATGGCAGCGATGACGATGGGAAGATGGAAAAGCCGGGCGATCGTCATTGCAGCGACCTCGTTGGCCGGCTTCACCGCGCCGGCCAACCCCGCGGAGCCGTCTAGTGTCCATCCCGGCCCGCTGACGCGCCAGCAAGCCTATGCGCGCGCCGATGCGCTGACGGCACTCGGGCGGCAGATGTTCTTCGACCCTTCGCTCTCGGCTTCGGGCAAGCAGGCCTGCTCGTCCTGCCATGATCCCAACCACGCTTTCGGCCCGGCCTCGGCGGCGCCCGTCGAGATGGGCGGGGCGAAGCTCGACCAGCCGGGCGTTCGCGCGGTGCCGTCGCTGCGCTATTTGCAGGCGGCGCCCGCCTTCACCGAGCATTTTTACGACTCCGAGGACGAAGGCGACGAGAGCGTCGACAATGGCCCGACAGGCGGCCTGACCTGGGACGGCCGCGCCGATCACGGCAAGGACCAGGCGAGGATCCCGCTGCTGTCAGCCTTCGAGATGGGCAACAGGGACGAGGCCCAAGTGGTCGCCAGCCTGCGCAAGGCGCCCTATGCCGATGCGTTCAAGGCCGCCTTTGGCGGAGATGTCTTCGACCATCCGCAAGACGCCTTCGACGCAGCGGTGGAAGCGCTCGGCACCTTCGAGCAGAGCAGCGCCGACTTCTATCCCTATTCCAGCCGCTACGACGCCTTCCTCGCCGGCAAAGCGACTTTGACCGCGCAGGAACTGCACGGCCGCGCGCTGTTCGAGGACGAGACCAAGGGCAATTGCGCGAGCTGTCATCTGAGCGAACCCGCCAATGACGGCGAGCCGCCGCAATTTACCGATTTCGGCCTGATCGCCATCGCCGTGCCGCGCAATCCTGCGATCTCCGCCAACGCCGATCCCGCTTACTTTGACCTTGGCCTGTGCGGCCCGCTGCGCACCGATTTCAAGGGCCGCAACGAATATTGCGGCCTGTTCAAGACACCGACGCTGCGCAATGTCGCCTTGCGAAAGAGCTTCTTCCACAATGGCTATTTCCACACGCTGCGCGACGCTGTGGCCTTCTATGCCAGCCGCGACACCGATCCCGGCCGCTGGTATCCGAAGAAGGCCGACGGCACGGTCGACAAATTCGACGACCTGCCAAAGGCTTATTGGGCAAACCTCAACACCGATCCGCCCTTCAACGGCAGGAAGCCCGGCGACAGGCCGGCGCTGACCGACGCCGAGATCGACGACATCGTCGCCTTCCTCGGCACGCTGACGGACGCCGACCAGGCGGGGCAGTGAGGCGGCTCAGCCAGCGCCGTCCGATAATCGATCCACGGACGCAACCAGCGATTGCCCGTTGAAACGGCTCGGCTAGAATACGGCAACGCCGTCAGCAGCGGCGCTGCGGGGTTTCGGTCGACGGGGTGGGTGGAATTGGTCCGGATTTGGCTCAGGCCTTCATGGTGGGCAGCGGCCTGCCTGCTGCTCGCTTTGCCCGCGCCGGCATCGGCCGCCGTCCAGGAATACAACGACCATCCGGCCTGCGACGGCAAGACGGTCGATCCGGCGCGGCGCATCGTTGCCTGCACGCAGATCATCGAGGACCGGTCGGAGACGCCGTCAAACCGCTCTATTGCCCATGTCATTCGCGGCAATGCCTTCAGTGATCGGGAGAACTATTTCCTTGCCATCGACGATTACGATCGAGCGATTGAACTCGACCCGACAAACGTGGATGCGTACTACGATCGCGGCAATGCCCGGGCAAAGGCAGGCCAAATCGGTCTCGCAATCGCTGACTACGGCGAGGCGATCAAACGCGATCCGAAGCGAGCCGACGCCTACTATAACCGCGGCCTCAAATGGATGGACAAGGGCGACACCGACCGCGCCATCGCGGATTTCGATGTCGCGCTCAACCTCGAGCCAGCCAATGCCGGCGCGTACTACAGCAGGGGCAATGCCTGGCTGAACAAGAAGGCATACGATCGCGCCATCGCCGACTTCGATCAGGCGCTGAAGCTCGTTCCCGATGACGCCAACTCATACTATTTTCGCGGCCTCGCCCGGCTCGACAAAGGCGAGAACGACCTGGCCATCGCGGACTTCGACAAGGTGATCGACCTCACGCCGGACTATTCGCCTGCCTATTACAACCGAGGCGAGGCGTGGCTTAACAAGGGCGAATACGACCGCGCGATTGCCGATTGCGATCGCGCGATCAAGCTCAATCCGAAGGATGCCGACGCATACTTCTTTCGCGGGCTCGCCTTCGCCGGCAAAGACGACAACGACCGTGCCATCGCCGATTTCGAAAAGGTGGCCGGTCTCGTTCCGAACTTTGCCGATGGCTACTACAATCTCGGCCTGGCCTGGGCTCAAAAAGGCGATATCGATCGCTCGATTGCAAATTTCGACAAGGCAATCGCCCTCGGTGCGAACGAGGCCCGCTTCTTCACCGACCGGGCCAGGGTTTTGATCAAAAAGAGCGATTACGGCCGCGCCATAGCAGACTACGATAGGGCCATCGCCATCGATCCGAAGAGCCCGGTTTTCCATGTCTTGCGCGGTCTGGCCCGTTCCGACCTTGGCGACTTCGATCAGGCCATTTCGGACTATGTCCTGGCTATCGGTCTGGACCCCGACTATTGGCTCGCCTACCAGGCCCGTGGTCTGGCCTGGCACTACAAGCACGATTACGATCGCGCGATCGCCGACTTCGACAAGGCAATCAGCATGGAACCGAAGGCGGCCGATAGCTTTGACTTTCGCGGTACGGCCTGGAGAAGGAAGGGGCAATACGACCGGGCGATCGCCGATTTTGATCAGGCGATCAGTCTCGAATCCGGCAAAGCCAGTTACTATTCCGACCGTGGCCTCGCCCGGAAAATGAAAGGCGATTACGACAGCGCGATCGCCGACTACGGCCAGGCGATCAACCTCGATCCCGGCAAATCCATCTACTATTCCGGTCGAGCCCTGGCCTGGAAACTGAAGGGCGACTACGACCGGGCGATCGCCGACTACGGCCGGGCGATCGGCCTCGATCCGAAGAACGCTGACCTTTACGACGACCGCGGCCAGGCCTGGCGGCGCAAGGGCGATTTCGACCGGGCGATCGCCGACTACGGCCGGGCGATCGGCCTCGATCCGAAGAACGCTGACCTTTACGACGACCGCGGCCAGGCCTGGCGGCGCAAGGGCGATTTCGACCGGGCGATGGCCGATGCCGACAAGGCGGTCGAGCTCGATCCGAAAGACGCCCGCGCCTACAACAATCGCGGGCTTGTCTGGGCTGCCAAGCACGATGACGAGCGCGCGATGGCCGACTACGGCAAGGCGATCGCGCTTAATCCAAAGGACACTGACCCATTCTACAACCGAGGCGACACCTGGGTGCGCAGAGACGATTACGATCGTGCGATCGCGGACTATAGCCAGGCGATCGCCCTCGACGGCAATGACGCCAGCGCGCTGGTCAACCGCGGCTATTCCTGGTCGCACAAGGGCGAAAACGAGCGCGCGCTGGCCGACTTCGATCACGCCCTCGCGCTCGATCCGACCAATCCAAAATACTTCTATGGTCGCAGCAATGTGTGGATAGCGATGGGCGAATACGACCGCGCGATCGCGGACTACGCTCGTGCGTTCGAGCTCGACCCCAAAAACGCCCGAAGCTATGACGGCCGCGGCTTCGTCTGGTTGACCAAGGGCGATTATGCCCGCGCCGTGGCCGACTATGACAAGGCAATCAAACTCGACCCGAAGATTGCCTACGTCTATCTCGGCCGCGGCATCATCAGCTTCCATTCCGGCGCGGCGGAGAAGGCCGCCGCCGATTTCCGGCGGGCCGCGATGCTCAAGCCCAACGATGCCTATCTCGCGATGTGGCTCTATCTCGCAGAGCGGCTCGGTGGCGGGCCTGGTCACCTGCGCGAGGCGACGGCCAAACTCGACATGACGAAATGGCCGGCGCCGGCCGTGCGCATGCTGCCTGGCGAAGCAAGCCCGGCGGAGGCGCTCGCAGCAGCCGATGACCCGAATCCGCTCAAGCAAAGCGGCAATCGCTGCGAGGCAACGCTGTTTGCTGCCGAACTCGCGCGTGTTGGAGGACAAGGCGACGAAGCGCTCAGGCTCTATCGCGACGCCGCCAGGGACTGCCCAAATGCCTATTACGAGAGCGCCGCAGCCAAGGCCGCGTTGCACGAGTTGGCGCCATGAATGCGAAGATGAACATGCCGTCCCCGCCGCCGGGCGTGGGATTGAATGGGCTCCGTTTCGGCCGGCCGATTCTCGCCGCCTGTGTATTTCTGATCGCTTCCATGCTCCCCGCCCTTGCCGCCAGCAGCGATTGCGTCAGCGACGACGAGGTCAATCAGACGGTGCGCATCCAGGCCTGCACGCGCATGATCGACGACGCGACAGAGCCGCGCCGCAACAGGCTCATCGCCCATTTCAAGCGCGGCACGGTGTGGTCGGAGCGCCATGACTACGACCGCGCCATCGCCGATTTCAGCGCGATGATCGACCTCGATCCGACCGAGCCCGGCGGCTATTTCGGCCGGGGCGTCACCTGGTTGTTCAAGGGCGACAACGACCAAGCCATCGCCGATCTCGACAAGGCGATCAGCCTCGATCCGCAGGTCGCCAACTATTACTACAATCGGGGCGTCGCCCACACCTACAAGGGCGAGGACGACAACGCGATCGCCGATTACGGCAAAACGATCGACCTCAATCGGGACGATGCCAGGCCCTTTTACAATCGCGGCCTGATTTGGTTCAGGAGGGGCGACAACGACCGCGCCATCGCCGATTACGACCAGGCGATCAAACTTGATCCGAACGATGTCGAATCCCTGAACAGTAGGGCCGATGCCTGGGCCAGCAAGGGCGACAAGGTGCATGCCCTCATCGATTACGAGAAGGTGATCAGCCTCGACCCGAAGAACCCGCACGCCCTGTACCGCCGCGGCAATGCCCGCCTGGACAAGGGCGACTATGACGGGGCCATCGCCGATTATGACGCGGTGATCGCGATCGATCCGAAAGACGCCAGCGCCCGTTTCAACAGAGGGCTCGCCAGGTACAGCAAAGGTGACTACGACCACGCACTGAACGATTTCAACGGCTCCATAGACCTCAATCCGAAATTCGCCCGCGCCTACTACAATCGCGGCATGACCTGGTACGCCACGAAGAACTACGACCAGGCCATTGCCGACTATGGTCAGGCGATCGGTATCGATCCCGACTATGTCGACGCGTATAACAATCGGGGCATGGCATGGAGGCAGAAAAACGAGCTCGACCGCGCCATCGCCGACTACGACAAGGCGCTTGGCCTCGATCCGAAACATGGCAACACCTATGGCAACCGCGGCATCGCCCGCGCCGCAAAGCGCGACTTTGACGGCGCCATTGCCGACTTCAACGCGGCGGTTGACCTCAATCCGGCGGGTGCCCTCGACTACTTCAACCGGGGTTTGACCTGGGCAAACAAGGGCGATGTGGACAAGGCCGTCGCCGACTACGACAAGGCAATCAGCATCGACCCTAAAATAGCGCGCGCCTATTACAGGCGCGGTTCGATCTGGCTCGACAAGGGCGACAATGACCGCGCCATCGCCGACTACGACAAGGCGATCGCACTCGATCCAACGGTGGCTATCGTCTTTAACGATCGGGGCTTCGCTTGGAGCAGGAAGGGTGACTACGATCTTGCCGTGGCGGACTACGACCGCGCGATCAGCATTGATGCCAAGACTGTGAGAGCCTATCAGAACCGAGGGGTCGCCTGGACGGCAAAAGGCGAATACGACCGGGCGATTGCTGATTATGGCGAAGTGATCAGGCTCGCGCCGAGGGAAGCGCGCACCTATGCCGGTCGGGGCATGCTCTACCTTTTCCATACCAGCGGCCAGCTGGCAAAGGCGCAGGCCGATCTGGTACAGGCAACAGCGTTGCAGCCCGATATGGCGTATTTCGCGATCTGGCGTGAACTGGCGGAGCGTCGTGCGTCCGCGACAAGTCATCTACGGTCGGCGGCGGCAAAGCTCGACATGACGAAATGGCCGGCGCCGGTGGTCCACATGCTGCTCGGCGACAAGACACCGGCCGAGACTCTAGCGGAAGCCGAGGATCCGAATCCGGCGACCAGGAAGGGACAGGTCTGCGAGGTCAACTTCTATGCGGCGGAGCTCGAGCGGAGCCAAGGGCAAGCGGACGATGCACTGCGGCTCTACCGGCTTGCGGCGCAGGATTGCCCGAAGGATTTCGTCGAATACCGCGCCGCCACGATGGCCTTACAGATGCTGCACGCTTCGCCTTGACACCCCGCGAACTTTCTCGGGTCAGGAGAGGCGACGAAGCTGTGGCTGCGCAGGTGTCCCGCAGCACGGGCCACCACACCTGCCAAAGTCTCGGCGCTGGCGGCGATCGGCATGTGTGAGCCAGGTCATAGGAACGACAATCAGCGTCTGCTATATTAGGGGCTCTTCACGGGACGGGGGTCTCGCATGAGGTTCATCGCGGTGCAGGAGCCGCCCGGCAGCAGCTGGGCGGTGTTCGATGCGGGCAATGGCGCGCCGGCCGAATATGCCGGTCGCGTGCTCATCGGCTTGACGTGGCGCGAAGCCCGCTGGTTCGTCGCCCAGGGCAACGACCACTCCGGCTGGCCGCCTTACAGCCGGCCAGCCCCGCAACTGCGGTTGGTTGAAGCTGGCGGGCCTGTCCCGATCCGGGCAAGGCTTGGCCAAACAGGCGCTTAAGGAGCCGCGCTACCGTATCGATTCAGGCTGCGAGGCTTCGGCATGTCACCGCGCCGGCGCGTAGCGGCTCACCACCATGCCGCTGGCATAGGCCTTGGAGCCGAGGAGTTTCAACCTGGCAAATCCGCCCTGGTCGAAGATGCGACGGCCGCCGCCCAGCACCGCCGGATTAACGAAGAGCTGGAACTCATCGACGAGGCCCGCGGCGATCAGCGCCGATGCGAAGCCCGCGCCGCCGAACACGGCGATGTCGCCGCCCTCGCTTTGCTTCAGCGCCTCGACCTCGCGCGGCAGGTCACCGCTGACGACCCGCGTGCGCTCCCAGCGCGACGTGTCGAGCCTGTCGCTCGCCACCACCTTCCGCGCCTCGACGATGTGCTGGGCGAAGGCATAGAAGCGGTCCTTCGGATATTTCTTCGCTGCGTTGCCCCAATGGGTGAGATACCCCTCCTCGGCCATCTTGCGGCTCAAAAGGATGGTGTCGATGGTTTCAAAGACGGCGTTGAAGCCCTGCTTGAGCTCATCGTCCCAGGCGCTGTCATCGCCCCATTCCCAGAGCTCCCAGCGATGGTACTCATCGGCGCCGACAAAGCCGTCGACCGACATCTGCATCTGAAGGATGAGCTTTTTCACGTCCGGTCTCCTCGCACACGATTGATTTACTTTTGGAACCAATTGACGCAGAACAGCAATGGTGTCAATTGTAAAGAGATTTAAAAATGGAACCATATTGATGTCGACCAAGGGACGGTCCGGCTGTCCGATCAGCCTGTCGCTCGAACTGCTCGGCGACCGCTGGACGCTGCTCATCATTCGCGACCTGGTCTTCGCCGGGAAAAGGCATTTTCGTGAGTTCCTGCAATCCGACGAGGGCATTTCCTCACGCACGCTGGCCGAGCGGCTGCAGACGCTGCAGGACGAAGGCATCCTCACCCGCAGCGACGACCCGACACACGGGCTGAAGGCGATCTACCGGCTGACCGAAGCCGGCATCGACCTGTTGCCGGTGCTGGCGACGCTGGGCGCCTGGGGCAGCAAGTACCGCAAAGCCGACGACAAGCTCGCCCGGATCGCCGACGACCTCGCGGTCGGCGGCGCGCCGGCGCTCAAGCGGATGCAAGGGAAGCTCAGGGCCGAGCATCTGGGATAGCGGGCGGCGCGGCACCGCTTTCGCGTGTGACTAGGCGACCGAGTGTCAGAGCCCAAGCCCCACCGGTTAGCGCGCCGCCTTGCGTGGCACGCCGAGTGCGTCGAGACGTTCCTGCAGATGGCCGTTCAGCACGATCATCTCTTTCAGCGCCTTCACGGGGTCGCCCTTATGCTGGGCGATGAAGTTCTCCGCGACCGCCTGAAGCGCTGCCTCCTGGCGGCTGTCCAACCTCACGATATGATCCATAACGCCCGCTCTTGTCGCTTACATTAGCAAGTGAACAAAAAGTGAACAAAAATGTCAAGGACGAATTGACTCGTCGAGGAATGAGTTCCTATTTTGTCAGGAGATGGGGCGGTTGCCCGGTATCCAGGGAGAGCCGCGTTGGGCAGACGGAAAAGCCGCTATGACAGATTGTTCCATTCGGACGCGGAGGCGATCATTCGCGATGCGCTGGTGCTCCGCCAGACGCTGCTGGCGGCGCAGCTCAACCTCAAGACCGATGGTGAAATGTACTGGCGACTCAGTGGCTTGATCGAGCGGCTGCATGAAGTGATGGGCGTCGTGGCGGGCCGGGAGCCGGATTTCCGGGCTTCACAACTCGGCCTGCTGCCGTTGCCCGAGGACTATTGCGACCGGACATGACCGATGGCCGGACCCATGGACAGCGTCGGCCGCGCGGCGAAGGCCAACATGCTGCTCGTCGTCGAATGCCGCCACTGCTACCACGCCGGCCGCTTCAAGGCGAACGACGTGGCCAAGGTGGTGGGCTGGAACAAACCGCTCGAAGCCATCCACTTCCGCTGCAAACGCTGCGGCCGCAAGGACACCGAGGTGAAGACGCAGTTCATCGATCAGGACCACCCGCCCAAGGGCTATATCTGGGTGCTGCAGAAGGCGCGAGGATGAGCGACGACAGTCTATCAGGCGTGTCGCGCTGTTCGTTCGAGGCGCAGGCTATTTTTTGCGATTAGGGAAAACAGTGCCGACGCAAGGCCAACCATCCAGTAACCGTAAGACAGGATCAGGCATTTCTTGAACGTATACGAAAACGGATTGTCGAATACGTTGGGCGCTCGAAGAGAATGAGCTTCTGACAAATTGAAGCAAGAATACAATAATAAAGCGGCAGCTAAAAGAACGCAGAATAAAGCGATCAGAATCAGCCTTTGCTCGATTCCTGGTTGGCCGGTTTCCTTGAATGCTGGTATGTAGCCGCCACGATCACGCACGTCGCGATAGAAACGCCAAGCCAGCCAAAGAAGCCAAACCAAACTCGTTGCACTGCAGGCCGCCATGTAGGCGGGTAAACCCTGCAAGAACGTTTCGTGGACTATGCCTTTCGCAATGAGTTGCTGAACGTGGGCAACTTCATTTGCCGCCGGCGGCCAAAATAAGGACAGCAGCTTGTAGTCCCGATCGTATGAGTGATCTCTTTGAAAGAATTGTGGCGCAAGAAGGACGGAAAGCAAACTCAATCCGGCAGGATAGATCGACGATCTTGCAAAAACGCTGAACCCATAGACTGTGAGATAGCGTAGCTTTTTGTCTTCATCTTCCTTGGGCATTTTTGAAATGTGTATCTGCCCAAAAACCCTGGTGTACTCCTCCAACGGAACCGTAGCTGGGTCTGCCCTCAGAATTTGCCTCCGGGTCAGCATGCGTCCCCCTAAAACAACGATCCCTGCGCCGGCGGTTCGGCCGGAAACTTGATCTGCGTCGCCGGCTTTTCCACGATCACCAGTGCATTGGGTCTCGTGGTGAGAAAGCCGTAGAGCTCGTGATCGCCCGGACCTTCCTTCACCTTGCGCACGCCATGCCAGGGAGTCCACAGGCCGGCGAAGAAGAACAGCGGCCGTTCTTGGCTGAGCGCAAACCAGAAGTTCTTCTGGACGCCGGTTTCCGGGTCCTTGTCACCTGGCGTCGGCGACGGCTCGGCGAAGCTCGTCACCGGCACGACGCAGCGGTTCCCAACGCCGAGATAGGGCAGCCAGTGGGCATATTGCGGATTGCGGATGTTGGTGGTGCCGGCATCGGCGTTGCCGCGCATCCGTTCGGCCGGTGTCGGCATGCCCCAGCGCAGTCTGGCGAGCTCGCGGCTGCCGTCGGCGGCGTTGCGTACGACCGGCGCCGGCTGGTTTGGGTAGATGTCGACCGACGGCTCGAGGTTGCCGGTGATGTCGCGCAACGCGCGCGTCCACTGGCGGATCGCCTCCTGGCTGGTGGTGATGTTGTAAAGATTGCACATCGGCAGCGTTCCCCGTCCGCCGATTGTTCCCGCGTTTTCGCACGAAGTGCAAACCGCGCGAGGGCAACGTCGAGATATTAGCGCACCCGCCCTCGCCGCAGCGATCCGGCCGGCTCCTCGGCCGGCGGCTCCCCGGGCAATCCCAATCGCAGCCGTTCCTCTTCGGCGAAAGTCTCGGCCTGCGCGTGAATGTCGAACACCTGTTGCGTCAGCCTGCCGCCGTCGACGATACGCACGATCCATTGGCCATTGATGGCTTTTACACGGACACTGTCTGGCTCTCCCGTTACCATATACAGCTCCTGCTTCTTAGCCGAAGAACTGCCGTCTCCGGTCCACTATGATCTAGCGCGTTCGAAGCTGCCGAAAGAGCGTGCCTGATTAGCCTTTAGTGCAAAGTTTCCCACCACTATTCAATATATTTGCGATATCTAATGAATAAAAACGATTTGTTGCAGAACAGGGCCGTCATCGCGCACCGGTTCAGCAGAATTCGACTTCGATGTGGCGTTCGGCCCGGCCGACGATGCGGCAGCGGGTTTCGAAGGCGTCCGAGCGGATCTGCAGGCTGAATGTCTCCGGCACGCCGATCGCGCTGGTGACGTCGAGGCCGGCGCCGTCCTCGCCCAGCGTGCGCACCGTGCAGTCGATCGACGACATGCGGTTGTTGAACAGGATGCGTCCCGCTTTCAGCACGCGGCGGCGCGGTCCGGCCGGCGAGTCGTTCGGCGGGCGCCAGGCGATGCAGCGGTTGCGGCCACCGGCCTTGGCTTCGTAAAGCGCGGCATCGGCATTGGCAAGCAGCGCGTCGATGTCGCCGGTGCGGGCATCGAGCGCCGCCATGCCGAAGCTCGAGGTGACGGGAACCGTCGTGCCATCGTTCCTGATCGCAATCCGTTCGATCGCCTCGCGGACCTTCTCGGCCACGCCGCCCACATGCGCGCGATCGGTATGCGGCAGGATCAGCGCGAACCCCCCGCCGCCCAGCCTGCCGAAAATGTCGGTGCCGCGCAACTGGCCGCGGCAGGCCTCGGCAACGGCGGCCAGCACCTTGTCGCCGATGGCGGGGCCGTGATTGTCGTTGATCGATTTGAAATGGTCGAGATCGAAGGCGATGCAGGCCAGGCCGTGCTTGTGGCGCTGTGCGAGCGCCAGGGCGCTGGCGCCCTGCTCCTTGAAGGCGCGGCGCGACAACGCGCCGGTCAAGGGATCGACGGAAGCCAGCTGGCGCAGTTCCAGCTCGTCCATGGCAAGCGCGGCGAGATCCGACAGGATGGCGATCTCGCGCTGGCTGAAGGTGCGCGGCTCGAAGCCGATGGCGCATACCGTGCCGATGTTGTGGCCGTCATTGGTGCGCAACGGCACGCCGGCATAGAAGCGGACCTGCGGGCCTGCCGTCACCATCGGGTTCTGCGCGAAGCGCGCATCGTCGCGCGCGTCCGGCACCACCAGCGGCGTCCTGTCCTGCAGCGTGTATTTGCAGAAGGTCTCGTCACGGCTGACCTCGCGGTTGTCCAGCCCCTCATAGGCCTTGTACCACTGCCTGTGCCCGTCGATCATCGAGACGATGGCGACAGGCAGGTCGAAGATGTTCCTGATCAGCCTGGTGATGCGATCGAAGGCCTCCTCACGCGGCGTATCGATCACGTCGAAGCGATCGAGCGCGTCTAGGCGTCCCGCCTCGGCGAGGTCTTCCATCGCCAGCGGCGGCGTTTGCGTGAGTACCCGGTGCATGGGTCAGCCTCATTGCCAGTTCCACCCGCGCCCGGCGGCGAAGAATGCGAGGCATGGCTGAACATTCCGTAAAGGCGTGAGGGAAGCGACCGTACCCGGCCATGCGAGAGGGCTGACGAATTTGCGGTGCGGCAGCGGCCCGGCAGCCTTGGGGGGGGTGATACTGGGTTCGGCGGCCGGGCCTGACCGGAGTTTGCGAGGCCGCCGGCTACCGGAAAGGATGCGCTTGCGCCCATGCGAGGGCAAGAACGACCTAGGCCCTAGGACCAAAGCAGCAAGGGACGTGGCCGAGAGGGGCCAATTGTCATTGGCCAATGGCGGCCGGATTGACCCGGAATAACGCGCGGCGACGGCCGCCTGCGTCAAAAGCCGAGGAAATGCCGGCCGACGAGATAGCCGAGCGCGGCGACGACCAGCGGAAACAGCGCCGGCGCGGCCCTGCTGAACAGCGAGGGGTTTATCTCCTTGGCGGGAGCGCTGGGTTTGGCATTGCCGAGGTTTTTGGTCATGAAGCTCATTACCGGTTGGAGGCTAGCTGCCGGCTGAACCATTAAATTAGAAATCGCTTATTAAGTTTCAGGCAAGGCCAACGCTACAATTCGCGGCAATTTATTCCGATCGCTGGGTGCGCTCGGCAAGCGCGAAGGCCTGGAGGTTGCGTGACTTGCCGGGATCGTGGTCGGCATTGGCGATGATGGCGTGGAAGGCGGCGCGGGCGATGTCCTTCTTCCTGGCATCGGGGTGTTCCTTGCGCACCGCCTTGATCAGTTCTTTCGGCGTCATGTCGGGGGTGACGAGGCGCATCAGCGTATCGCCTATGGCCTGCAATTGGCTGGCATCCATAACGATGACCCTGTTTTGACGACGTAAGCCTAGCATATAGGGGGGCGAGCGCGTCACTTTTGTGATACGCGCCGGTCAAAATCGGAGCCGGGCGACGGTCTCCATGACCCAAGCCGTGGATAATCGGGATCCGAAATGGCCAAAGGCGAACTGACGGGCGGTAATGCTTGGTGACCTTGCCGCCTTCGGCGGACTTTTCCTGACCGCCTTCGCCGCCGCGACCATCCTGCCGCTGCAATCGGAAGCAGTGCTGGTCGGCCTGCTCCTGGCCGGCACCCATTCGCAGGCGGCGCTGGTTCTGGTCGCGACGATCGGGAACGTGCTTGGTTCGGTGGTCAACTGGCTGCTGGGACGCGGCATCGATCGCTTCCGCGACCGCAAATGGTTTCCGGCAAAGCCTGCCGCGCTCGACCGCGCGGCGGCGCGCTATCACCGTTACGGACGATGGAGCCTGCTGTTGAGCTGGGCCCCGATTATCGGCGATCCGCTGACGGTGATGGCTGGCGTGCTGCGCGAGCCCCTATGGAGCTTTCTCGCCATCGTCACCGTCGCCAAGGCCGGCCGGTACCTGGCGGTGGCGGCGGCTACGCTCGGTCTTTAGAAGGGCTGCGGCGAAGTCGCGGAGCCTCACCGTTTCACACCTTTCCTGGAATTGCCCTAACCGATCGGTGCTTCAAGCAGCCTATGGGCCGATGCCCTTGGCCGCCATCTGCTGGAACAGGTCATCGACTTGCACCGGTGGAAGGCCGGCGTCCTCGGCAAGCCACCAGGCGAGGACCGCAAGGAACGCGCCGGCAATGAACTGGACAGCGAATTCCACGGGCACGCCATCGTGTCCAATCCACTTCTCTGCGAGCTCGGTCCGCACAGTGCGCCGAATCCGTTCGCGCAGTTCGTCGTGGATGGTGTCGCCGCTGGTCGCAAGCAGCGCGTGATGAAGTGGCCGGAAGGCATCCGCGTGCTCGAACATCGGTAGGCTGAACTCGAATAGCCGCTTGCCTGTCTCCCGACCATCCGAAACGCGCCTGCGGCTGAGCAAGCGCAGGTGCACCTCCATGGTCGCGCTGCGCAGGGCGTCCTTGTCGGCGTAGTGGGTATAGAAAGTCGACCTCCCGACATTTGCCCGCCGGCAAATGTCGTCGACCGTGATCGCCGCATATCCGCGCTCAGGGATCAGGGCGATGAGCGCGTCCTGCAGCAGGGCGCGCGTCCGCGCGACGCGGCGATCGATCGTGTGTGTACCGTCCATCGGTTCGATTTTCATGGTCATGGCCCCTTGCCACGCTCAGTTCTGGACATCCGAGGGTTTGGTGTCCGGCAATAGCAATTCTGGACATTGTGTCCAGTATGATACGCCAGGTCCAGAAGCTCGTGGATGTCTTGGGCACGACGTGGGCACGACGCAACCACGGACAATGAGGTCGCAGACTATGCTCTCATTTGGTCATCATGCCGGCAACCGGCCGCATTCGCGCAGGATCCGCATAGCGCTCATTCTGCTTGCAAAGCTGTTGCTGGTCGCCGGCTTCCTTGTCCTCGCCCAATTGGGCATGGGCTATGTTGCGGCCGGCGTCTGGGCGGCAGGGTTCCACGGACTCGTCCTTGCGACGATAGCGGTTCTGGTGCCGTGGGGCGGCCCGCGTCATAATCGGCTTCCCGGCAAGAACCCGCACGGCGCGAGCGACAGGGGCATCGGTGTCGTCCTACA
The DNA here is from genome assembly GCF_019091085.1 of Mesorhizobium sp. GbtcB19. GTDB lineage: Bacteria > Pseudomonadota > Alphaproteobacteria > Rhizobiales > Rhizobiaceae > Mesorhizobium. The sequence goes on from NZ_JAGXJY010000019.1 coordinate 86,583, forward strand.
CCGCGCCGCAGCTTACGACATGCTTGCGCGCGTTCTGACTTTTGGCCGCGAGGGCCGCTTTCGCGAATTCATGCTTGGCTTGGCGAAGCTCCAGCCCGGCGAGGCGGTGCTCGATGTCGCCTGCGGAACGGGAACGCTCGCGATTGCCGCGAAGAGGCGAGTGGGTTCGGATGGAAGCGTCACGGGTGTCGATGCCTCAGCCGAAATGATCGGGCGCGCACGTGCGAAGGCCGAGCGGTCTGGCCTCGACCTGACCTTCGTCAAAGGGACGGCGCAGCAGCTTTCCTTCAAGGATGCGCAGTTCGACATCGTTGTCGGCACGCTCATGCTGCATCACCTGTCGAAGCCCGCGCGATCGGCTTTCTTCCGCGAAGCGGAACGTGTTCTGAAGCCCGGAGGCCGGCTGTTGCTCATCGATTTCGGCAGACCGGAGCGCAAATCCAGATTGCCGAGATTCCACCGGCATGGGCATGTCGACATGAATGCGATCAGGACACTGCTGACCGAGAGCGGATTCAAGATCACCGACGGCGGCGCCGTTGGAACCATGAACCTGAACTACGTCAGCGCGACGACGAACAGGGAAATCCTGCGGGCATGAGCCACGGTAGGATCGTCGCCGCGCAGCTCGAATCGACCGCAGATAAAGCTGTTCGAACCTGATCACATATGCGTTTAAGCCGTGCGTGGCTTTTGCGATGCGTGCGACGAAACTGCTATGGGGAACGCCTAAAGGATCCTCGTGGCGAAGGCGTCCAGCCGCGAGTTCTCGCGATAGCAGAGCCGCACAACCAGGGCGGCGGCGACCCCAGTGAAGGCGCCGCCGGCAATGTCACCGGCATAGTGGATGCCGATATGCAGCCGCGACCAGCAGATCAACACGGCCATAAGGAGCAAAGCCAGCGTGCGGCGCGGCAGCGCCTCCATGGCGAAGGCGGCGACGATCGCCATGCTGGCGGTCGCGTGATCGGAGGGGAACGACCAGTCAGCGCTGGGCGCGATCAAAAGATGCGTGACGCCGGCGTCGTAGGGCCTGATCCGGTGGACGAACAGCAGGATGGCCTGGTTGATCGCCAGCCCGAGCAGGAACGAAAGGCCGGCGGACAGGCAGGCATGGCGCACATGAGAACGATCGGTCCTCGACCACCATTGCAGGGCGACCGCAATCACCATCAGCGGCACGCCGATTTGTGAGATGGTGATCATTATCCTATCAAGCAGCGGGCTGACGCCGGCGACGGAATTGATCCAGTGCGTAAGAGCTGCATCCATAAAGACTGATTTTCCTGATTTATCGTGAGGTTTTACATGAAGCCGGCGAGCGAGCACCGCATCCATCAGCTATTCGAGATTGGTGTCTGGCTTAAAGGCGCCCATGCGCTGATGGAATGCGTTGGGGGTATTCTGCTTTATGTCATCAGCACGGACGCCATCGCCTCCTGGGTCAATGCCCTTACCCAGGAAGAGTTGATCGAAGATCCGGACGATTTCATAGCTGGCTATCTGTCGCAGATGGCCAGCCATTTCTCCGTCGCGAGCAAGGAATTCTACGCTTTCTACCTACTCAGCCATGGCCTCATCAAACTGCTGCTGGTCATCGGGCTCATTCGCGGCAAGCTTTGGTCCTACCCGGCCTCGCTCGCCGCACTCGGCGCCTTCATGGTCTACCAAGTCTACCGCTATTCCTACACGCATTCGCCGGGCCTTCTGGTGCTGACCGTCTTCGACGCCGTCGTCATGTGGCTGATCTGGCAGGAATGGCGGGCAGTGCGCCGCCACCGGGCGACTTGAGCGGCGGATCATTCCACCTTTTGCCGGAACTTCGAATGGCAGCTCGTGCAGTCCTGCAGGATGAGGTGCAGGAGGTGTTCGGCCGGCATTTTTGCCGGATCGGCCTCGGTGGCGCCCGGGCGCTTGCCGAGCAGGCTGCCGCCATCCATCGGCAGTCCGGTCATCCGCATGTCGGCGGTGATCCCGGGCGGCGCGTTCCCGGCCTTGTCGGCGAGCGCATCGGCGAGCCGGCCGATGTGGCGAGCCAGCGCCTCGAACTCCGGCCGCGCATCGTCGATTTCCGGCCTAGCGGCGGACGGCGCGCCGAGCGTGCCTATCGGGAATTCGTCAGTCAGGGCGGCGGCGCGGGCGCTCAGCGTGTCCGCCGCCGCCTTGAAGGCCGACGGTTCATAGGCGCGCTTGCCGTCGAACATTCCGGCGATCGCCCTGGCGGCCGCGGCCATCTCTTTCATCGAGGCCTGGCGCGCCGCAACGACGGGATCGCCTGGACCCGCCGCCAGGGATGGAGCCAAGAGCAGCGGACCGGCGAGCGCAAGCATCGCCGCCGCGACAACGACGCGGCCCCTCATGCCCGCACATCGACGATGCCCATCATGCCGAGCTGCTCATGCTCCAGGATGTGGCAGTGATACATGCGCGCGCCCGGCCGCTCCTGGCGCGTGAGGAGCCGCACCGTCTCGCCGCGCGCCACATTGACCGTGTCCTTCCACGCCAGATAGGGCGGCTTGGCGAGCTTGCCGTCGCGCTCGCGCTCGACCACCTGGAACTGCGTGCCATGCAGGTGGAACGGGTGGTCCATGTCGGCCTGGTTGACGATTTCCCACAGCTCGGTGTCGCCGGCCCTGGCGACGATGTCGACGCGCGCCATGTCGAACGCCTTGCCGTTGATCAGGAAGCCCATCTCCATGCCGGTGGGGTTCATCGCCATGGTCTCGGTGAAGAGGAGACGGCGGCTGACCGTGGGAGCCCCAAGCGGTACGATCGGCCGCAGCCGCTCGGGCAGCGGCGGCATCGCCTCGGCCGCTGTGTCGGAGACATCGACCGTCAGCAGTGTGAGCCCGGCATCCGCCGGCCGGCCCGGCCCCATCCAGCCGCGATCATAGTCGAGCGTCGTCAGCGCGGCGGCGCCCGGCCGGTCGAAGGCTACCACCAGTTCGAGGCGCTCGGCCGGGCTGAGCAGGATCTCCTCGGCCGCCACCGGCTTCTCCAGAAGACCGCCGTCGCTGCCGATCACGGTCATCGCGGCGTTGGCGAAGTGGAGCCTGAGGAAACGCGCATTGGTGGCGTTGTAGAGCCGCACGCGCCGCTTCGCGCCCATCGCCACCGCCAGCTTTGGGTTCTTCTGGCCGTTGACCAGCACATGGTCGCCAACGCGGCCGTTCATCATGTCGGTCATGGTGTTTTCAGGCATCGAGCCGTCGGCGGCGAGGCGAAGGTCGGTGAAGATGAGCGCGGTGTCGCCATAGGCTGCCGGGATCGGATCGGCCTTTGCCTTGACGACGAAGGCGCCGGCAAGGCCGCGATAGACCTGCTCGGCCGTCCGGCCATGCGGATGCGGATGATACCAGTAGGAGCCGGCCGAGCCCTCGGGCAGCTCGAAGGCGTAGACGCGGTCGGCGCCGGCCGCCACCGGATCCATCGGGTTGCCGTCCTGGTCCGCCGGCACCGGCATGCCGTGCCAGTGGATGGTGCTCTGCTCGCCCGCGATCCGGTTGGCGAAGGTAATCTCGACGCGGTCGCCTTCGTAGGCCTCGATCAGTGGCCCCGGGCTCGTGCCGTTATAGGCGAGGATCGGCGTGTCCTGGTCGGCGGCAAAGCGCGCCGTGGCGGGCTCGGCCGTCAGCCTTGCCCTGAACAGGCCGGGCCGGCCGGCCTCGTTAGCCAGTAGCGGCAGTTCGCGCAGCGCCTCGCCCTCGGGCAGCGCGGCGGGATCTTGCGCCATGGCGCCCATGTCGTGGCCGGCATGGTCGCCCATATCCATGCCGGGCATGGAGGCCATATTCGATGTGCCATCCATCTTCATCTGCGCCAGCGCGCGCGGGCCAGCCAGAACCGTCGCCAGGTTTGCCGCCAGGAAACCGCGTCGATGCATTTTTCGCTCCTCGATGATGATTGGGAAGGCCGTCGCGGGGACGATCCTTCCATAGGCTAGGGCTTCCAGTAACTGGAAGGTCAAGCGGACAGGGAGCAGAAAATCAGCCTTACGGATCGCAATCGCTCGGCATACATGGTCCGACGGACCCGCCTCGAGCTCGGAACCCTTGCCGCTCCCGCAGGGTTAATATGCGAGGCGATCCGCCATGGAAGACAAACCGCCTGCCAAAAACCCCGGAAGGATCCTCGCCACCGTGCTGGCGATCTGCCTCATCATCATCGCCTTGTTCTTATCGGCTTCAGATATTCGGAGCCCGATCAGGGAGCCTTGATCGTGCCCGGAGCGGCGCAGGGCAGCAAGTGATCGGCCCGAAGCCCTTGCCCGCCAAGGTGTGGAAAGGGCTGTAACACTTTGATTTTGCCTGTCATCCCTCGCAAATCTTTTAGGTTCGGGACCGCACGCCGGGGAAGAAACAGGTTTTCCGAAACGTTTATCGAACAGGCAACGCACAGCACCTGGCGCCCGACAGGGACGCTCATGGCAAGGAGCCCTTCCGGCAACAAGCGCGTACCGCGCCCGAGGCCCAGGGAGACAGTACATGTCCGCCAACGCCTATATCAACCGGATCGCGACAGCGGTTCCGGAGCATGAAGTCCATCAGTTCTACCTGCGCTACGCGGCCTCCATGCTGAGCGCCGATCGCAGGAGGATATTCCAACGCATGGCCGGCCTTGCCGGCATCGAGCACCGCTTTTCCTGCTTTGCGCCCGCTGTCGATCCCGAAGGCCCGTCGGCCGACCTTGCCGGCACCTTCAGGCGTGGCGCGTTTCCTGGAACGGCGGCCAGGATGGCAATGTTCGGCCAAGCAGCCCCCATTCTGGCGCAAAAGGCGATCGACGGACTGGGTCTCGGGGACGAGACATCGCGCATCACCCATCTTATCATCACCACCTGCACCGGTTTCTCCGCGCCGGGCATCGACCTCGACCTTGCCGCGCGCTGCGGCCTGCCGGACGGTATCGAACGCACGATGATCGGGTTCATGGGCTGCTATGCCGCGGTCAACGCCCTCAAGCTTGCCCGCCACATCGTCCGCTCCGACGCGCGGGCGAGGATCCTTCTGGTCAATATCGAAATCTGCACCCTGCATCTGAGAGAAACCAGCGAACTGGAAAAGCTGCTGTCCTTCTGCCTTTGGGGCGACGGCTGCGCGGCAACGCTCGTCACCGGCGAGCCGCTCGGCATCGAGCTCGACAGCTTCCGCTGCACCGTCGCGGACGAGCGGCGGGAACTGATGACCTGGGATATCGGCGACCATGGCTTCGACATGTTTCTCTCCGGTCAGGTGCCCGTCGCGATCCAGGAGGCGCTGCGCGGCAACCAGGACGCCATCCTCGGCGGCCGGCCACCGGACGCGATCGGCCTCTGGGCCGTGCATCCCGGCGGGCGCACCATTCTCGACGCCGTCGAGAGGGCGCTGAACCTCGCGCCCGCGGCACTCAGGCCGTCGCGCGAGGTGCTGCGCCGATACGGCAACATGTCGTCGGCCACGGTCATGTTCGTGATGGAAGAGATGCTGAAGGCGCCGAGCGAGCAGCTCGGCTGCGGCATGTCGTTCGGACCCGGACTGACGGCCGAAACCATGTTGTTCCGGACCGTGTCATGACAACGCTCGATCAACGGACATTGGTCCCGGAAATCCTCGATGGCCTTGCCGCCGACGATCCGCGGGCGCTCCGCTCGCGGCGCGATCTCGCCCGCATCAACGCGCTGATGTTCCAGGCGCCGATCATGGTCTCGCTCATGAGGACATTCATGGCCAAGGCACCAGGCCGCATCCTCGAGATCGGCGCCGGCGACGGCAGCTTCATGCTGAAAGTGGCCCGGCGCATGGCAAAAGACTGGCCGGCGATGGAGCTGACGATGCTCGATCGCGTCGGCCTCGTCACCCCTGAGCTCACGGCGGATTTCGCCGGTCTGGGGTGGAAGCTCGAAACCTTCACCGTCGACGTCTTCGACTGGGCGCAGAAGGCGGATGGCGGGGCCTTCGATGTGATCACGGTCAACCTGTTTCTGCATCATTTCGACGACGCCGGACTGCGGCGTCTGTTTTCGCTGCTGGTTCGCAGGGCGCCATTGCTCCTGGCGACGGAACCGCGCAGGAAAGGCTTGGCGCTGGCGGCGACCCGGCTTCTGCCGGCAATCGGCGCCAACGACGTCACAAGGCATGACGCCGCCCAAAGCGTGCGCGCCGGCTTCCGTGGCAGCGAACTTTCCGACCTCTGGAGCGCCGCGGGCGGGCGACCACTCGAGGAGCGGCGCGCCGGTCCCTTCTCCCATGTCTTTGCCGGCGCCGCGTCGATGCCTGCCGTAAATGCGCCATGAGACCGGCATCGACCCACGACGCGGTCGTCATCGGCGCCGGCCCGGCGGGCACCTCGGCGGCGCTGGCGCTGGCCCGCCGCGGTTGGGCCGTAGCGATCGTGGAAAAGAGCGTGTTTCCGCGCCGCAAGGTGTGCGGCGAATATATTTCGGCAAGCAATCTCGCGCTCCTCGAGCGGCTGGAGATCGGCGATGCGTGGCGGGCCGAGGCGGGTCCCGAAATTCGCCGGGTCGGCCTCTTTTCCGGCGAGGCCAGCGTCGAGGCGCCGATGCCGAAGTCCGGGCCCACGGCAGGAAGCGGCTTTGGCCGGGCGCTCGGCCGCGACGTGCTGGACACCTTGCTGTTGGATGCGGCCCGATCTGCCGGCGCGGAAGTCTTCCAGCCGTGCCGCGCCGCCGCCATCGAACGCGACGGCGCCTGCCAGGCGGTGCGGATCCAGGCAGGAGCCGCGAATTCCCGCGACGAAGCAACGATCCTGCGGGCGCCGGTGATCGTCGCCGCGCACGGCTCGTGGGAGCCGGGGCCGCTGCCGAGCCAACTCGCGAAGAAAGGCCATCCCTCGGACCTGCTCGGCTTCAAGGCGCATTTTTCAGGATCGACGCTGCCGCCCGACCTGATGCCGCTGCTGACGTTTCCCGGCGGTTATGGCGGCATGGTGCTCGCAGACCATGGCCGCATGTCCATCTCCTGCTGCATAAGGCGCGATGTGCTCGCCCGGTTGCGCGGCAGCCATGCCCGCGAGCGCGGTGGCCAGGTCTCCGCGGCCGAAACCGTCGAGCATCATCTCAAGGCGACATGCCGAGGTGTGCGGGACGCGCTGGAGGAAGCCATCCTCGACGGTCCGTGGCTTGCCGCCGGCCCGATCCGGCCAGGCATCCGCGCCGGCTACGACAGGGACATCTTTCGTGTTGGCAACGTCGCCGGCGAGTCGCATCCGATCATTGCGGAAGGCATTTCGATGGCGCTTCAATCCGGCTGGCTTCTGGCCCAGGAGCTCTGCATGGCAGCAGGTGGGCAGGCGGAACGCGAAGCGGCCGGAAGACGCTACGAGACGGCCTGGAGAGACTTGTTCTCGACCCGTGTCATGGCCGCGGAAGCCATCGCGCGCATTGCCCTTGGCCCCGGCGGTGCCGCCGTGATGAGAGCGGTTGTCCGCAATTTTCCGCGGACATTGACCCTGGGCGCGCGGCTCAGCGGCAAGACGAAACCCGTCCCCGGCTTGGCCGATGCGCGCTCAGCGCGAAGCGGCTGAGTCTGCTGAAGGCGCCAACGTGGTCGCAGTCGCCTGAGCAAGAGCGCCTGAATTTCCCACCGGGGCAAAGCTCGGCGGCGCATGGATTCCCCACTTCAGTCGCCTCCGCCCTCCGGCGCATGTGACTTTTTTTGGGGTAATCCCCTCGCCGCAATGCCTACTGCCGGTTTTGCCGGCTGGCCCACTGCATCCTTTGTCTGGCTGTTCCACTGCCCGGCGTCTGGCCGCATTTTGACCCCAATCGCTCGATACGCGGCCAGGATTGCTGCGGTTCCGGCCTTCACGGTTTCTTGACAGAGGCCGGAAAAACGGGCAGCAAAGCGGGTGAGGGAGAGCATTTCTACCGTGGCGCAGACCATGGAGGGCTCTTTTTTCGTATGGACCGTCGCCAAAATGGCGATTGGTGGAGGGATTGGTTAACCATCTTTGTCCATCTTTTGAATCAATCGGCAACAGACGCGTGAAGGTGCAGGGGGCACCAGCGAACTGTGATCGTGACGGGTGCCAGGTCCGCAAACCGGCATGCCGATTGAGAGTGGTCGTATGGCGTTTTTGCGTTTGAAAAACCGGGGTGACGCTCCTCATGGGGGGGTAACTTCGAAAAAGTCTGGTCATCGTTGGGTCCTGGTGCCTGCTGTCGGCGCCGCCCTCGCCCTATGGTCCGTCGCCACTTTGGCGGGGCTTTATTCGGTGAGCACCTCGTTGACCTCCGCTTCCAACGGATTGCCGCAAGGCCTGCTTTCGCCGCGCAACATCGCGCTTGGCGACCAGCGCCGGCAGATCGCCAATGCCTGGGCGCCGCGCCTTGTAGCCAATGGCGGCTATAAGGCCGGCTCGCTCACCGGCGGCTGCGACGCCGGCTGCTTCAGCCTCGCGACAAGCTTCAGCCATGACAGAAAAACCACTGAAAAACTGAAGAATAATGCCAACGACGGCAAGATGGCTCGCCTCAAGCTGCCGGCGCCCGACAGCGTCGCGCAGGAAAAGGTCGTGGTGGTGGCTTCGGCTGCCGGGGCCGTCGACAGTTTCGACGGCGTGGTGAAGCGCGCGGCGCTTTCGCCGCAGAAGCTTGCCGATGCCTTTGCCCGCGCCGAGAAGGCGCCGTTCCTGCTTGCCAGCCTGCCTTCGGCGAGCCGCTTCGGCGGCGCGCAGCAGCCGGACGCGCCGGCGGAAGCCCGCTTCGGTTCTCAGCCAGCCGAGGTTGCTGGCGCTTCCGACCTGGCGCTGGCGCTTGCCAATATCGCGCCGCAAGACACGGCGGACGTGCCGACCGCCGTCGCGCTGCAAAACGGCGGCACGACCGATGTCGCCGGCCCCGGTGTTGCTGGCAATGCGGAAAAGGGCCAGGACGGCGAGTACCAGGTCGCCTCGCTGCCGCCGCAGGACGATCTGCCCGACAGCATCGCCGTGCCCGGCCTTCGGCCCCGCACCACGCTCCAGCGCGCCACCGAGGCGCCCGAACAGAGCGCGGCCAAGCCGCAGAAGCCCGAGGCCGCGAAGCCTCAGGCCGCCAGGGCCAAGCCGCAGCCGGCCGCCGCCGACTCCGCGCAAAGCGCGCCGTCAGCGGTCTCGCCGAGAAGCGGCGACCAGGCCCTGCCGGGCGTAACGGGCTCAAAGCCGCTGGTGGTTGACACCAAGCCCAGCAAGCGCAAGGCGCAGGCATCCGAGATGCTCGCCTATGCCAAGCCGGATACGCCCGAGCGCGGTAACCTGGGCAGCGCCTTCCGCAACCTTTTCAACGGGCCCTCGATGGGCGATGGCGTGGCCGTCTACGATATCTCGGCCAAGACGGTTTATATGCCGGACGGCTCCAGGCTGGAGGCGCATTCGGGACTGGGCTCGATGGTCGACCAGCCACGCTTCGTCAACCGCAAGAATGTCGGCCCGACGCCGCCGGACACCTACAATCTGTCGATGCGTGAATCGCGCTTTCACGGCGTCGAGGCGATCCGTATGACGCCGACCAGCGGCAAAAACAAATATGGCCGCAACGGCTTGCTCGCGCACACCTATATGCTGCGCGGCGGCCGCGCCGAGTCGAACGGCTGCGTCGTCTTCAAGGATTATCGCCGCTTCCTTGCCGCCTACAAAAACGGCAAGATCAAGCGCCTTGTCGTGGTCCCGCGCCTGACAAGATCCCCCACCCAGGTCGCCCAGGAAGGCCGCCAGGGTTAATCGCTACACACGCCGGCGCGCTGGTCGCCGGCTGATCCCCAGCTGCGAAGGGCCTTGGCGCCAAACGCGCCTGGGTGCCTGCCGTCGCCACTTCGAGCCGATGACAACGATCGCAACCTCGACCGAGGAAACGATAACGACCCTTCCCAGGATATAGATATGGCGCAGCCCGGGCTTGCGGCAAGACCCTGGACATGGCGTATCAACGCTGCTCCGAAGAAGCGACAACGGAGCATGGAATGCGGATTTTGTTATCGACTTACGGTTCGCGCGGCGACGTCGAGCCGCTGGCGGCGCTGGGCGCCGCGTTGCAGGCGCTTGGCGTCGAAGCCAGGGTGAGCGCGCCGGGCGACGATGAGTTTGCCGCCCTCGTTGCCCGCGCCGGCGCGAGCTTTGCGCCTGCGTTCGCGCCGGTGCGCGAATGGGCCAAGGAAATGGTCAATCGGTCACGATCGGCCTCGCCCGAGGACCGGGCCAGGCTCATCTCCGGCCAGGCGGCCGAGATCGTCGCCCGGCAATATGAGGCGCTGACCACGGCCGCCGAAGGCTGCGACGTCGTGGTGGCGTTCGGGCTCTTCCCGTCCTGCGCCGCCGCGCGGATGGTCGCCGAGCAACGCGGTATGCGCTACGTGCTCGGCACATTCTGCCCGATCTGGCTGCCGTCGCAGCACAACCGGCCGCATGAATATCCAGTCCATCCGCTGCCGCCCGGCGTGACCGACAACCGGCTGCTCTGGGAAACGGATATCCGGACCAAGAACGCGCTCTTCGGCGAGGCGATCAACGGCCATCGCGCCTCGCTCGGACTGCCGCCGGTGCAAAATGCCCGGGACTATGTCTATGGCGATACTGTCCTGCTCGCCTGCGACCCGGTGCTGGGGCCGTGGCTGCCCTCGGACCTGATCGATGCGGTGCAGACCGGCGCCTTCATCCTGCCGGACGAAAGGCCCCTCCCCGACGGGCTCGAAGCCTTCCTCGATGCCGGCCCGCCGCCGGTCTATGTCGGCTTCGGCTCGATATCGGTTACGAGCGAAGCTGGCCGCGCCGCGATCGAGGCGATCCGCGCCAAGGGGCTTCGCACAGTGGTCGCGCAGGGCTGGGCCGAGCTTAGCCGCATCGACGACGGCGACGACTGCTTCGTCATCGGCGAGGTCAACCAGCAGGCGCTGTTCGGCCGCGTCGCCGCCGTCATCCATCACGGCGGCGCCGGCACCACGGTCGCTACCGCACGGGCGGGAGCGCCGCAGGTGATCGTGCCGCAGATCGGCGACCAGCCCTATTGGGCGAAGCGCACCGCCGAGCTCGGCATCGGCGCCGCGCATGACGGTCCGGTGCCGACGACGGAGTCACTGTCGGCGGCGCTGGGCGCGGCGCTGGCGCCCGAAACCCGCGCTCGTGCATCGGCAATGGCTGGCAATATCCGCGCTGACGGTGCCGAGGTGGCGGCGAGGCTGCTGATTGAATTACCGGGCAAATCCAGCCGGTGAACTCATTGCGCGGTCAGTTCCGCCAGCGCCCGTTGCAGGGGCGCCGGCGAGATCTGGATCGGACCTGAAAAGGGCGAGTCCATGTCGATGATCAGATAGATCGCCGCGGCCACCAGCGCCGCGGAAATGAGGCATGTGAAGATGACGGTTCCATTGCGCGGCGCCCTGAAACCGAAGCTGGCGAAGATCAGCGTCAGCCAGGCGACCAGCAGGACGATCACTGGCGCGGGAATGGCGCCCTCGGACTGCTCGGCAAGTACCCAGCGTTGCTCGATCAGCTTTTGCAGTTGCTGTGTCGCGGCCTGCTGCGCGGCGGTCTGCTTGGCATCCGTGGGCGTCAATCCCGCCATCAGGTCGCCGACCTGATTGAGCAGCAGTTCCGACAGCCTGTTCGGGACGACGGTCGTGTCGCTGTCGGCCGTGGAGGTCTCAACGACGCGCTGGACGTAGGCGGTGAGCGACTGCCGGGCGCTGTCCGCCTCCGGCCCATACTGTCGGAGCGTTCGGTCGAGCAGAATGAGATCGGTGGCGAAGGTGTGGACGTTGCCGTTGATAGACTCGAATGTATTCTTGGCCGAGTTGATCATCAGGCCGAGCATAAGCGACGACATCACCACGAAAAGGTTCGCGGCAAGCCGCACTACCGCGCTGGTGTCGTCCCCAAGGTGGTGAGCAGGGAAGCGCTCGTGCACCATCAGGCTGACCAGCGAGGCCCCGGCCAGGCAAGCAAAGATCGCTGTCCCTACAAGCACTTCGCCCATGGCTGACATTGTAACCGAGGCGCGGCGCTTGCCAATTGGCTGTGCGGCGGCTGAATCAACGTCGAAGCATAGGGACGTATATCGTTGGCCGACAAGGAGACTTTTCGCCGGCCTCCATGCACAGCGAAGCGAAGGTCGAAAACCACTTTCAATAGCGGGCAAAGGCGCTATCTATGGCGCGGGGCGGCTCCCATCACTCACGAGGCTATCCATGACAATTCGCGCTGTCGTCTGGGGCGAGAACATCCATGAGCGGACCAATGAGGTGGTCGCCGGCATCTATCCGGAAGGCATGCACGCGACCATCGCCAAGGCGCTCGCCGCCGACAAGGCGATCTCCGCTACGACCGCCACGCTGGAGCAGCCGGAGCACGGCCTGCCGGAAGCCCGCCTCACTGAGACCGACGTGCTGGTCTGGTGGGGCCACAAGGACCATGGCGCGGTCGCCGACGAGGTGGTCGAGCGCGTTGCAAAACGCGTTTGGGAAGGCATGGGGCTGATCGTGCTCCATTCCGGCCATTTCTCAAAGATCTTCAAGCGACTGATGGGCACCCCCTGCACGCTGAAATGGCGCGAGGCCGGCGAGCGCGAGCGGCTCTGGGTGACGAGCCCCAGCCATCCGATCGCCGAAGGTGTCGGCGAGTTCTTCGAGCTCGAGAACGAGGAGATGTATGGCGAGCAGTTCGCCGTGCCCGAGCCGCTGGAAACCGTGTTCATTTCCTGGTTCCAGGGCGGCGAAGTGTTCCGCTCCGGCCTGACCTACCGGCGCGGCGCCGGCAATGTCTTCTACTTCCGCCCAGGGCACGAAACCTATCCGACCTATCATGATGCGACGGTCCAGAAAGTGCTGCGCAACGCGGTGAAGTGGGCGCACAACCCGCAAGGATCGAACCCCGCCATCCTCAATGCGCCGAACGTGCCGGTCGAGAAGGCGCTGGAGCCGATCGAGGAACGCGGACCAAAGCTGCACGCGCATGGCGAGGCCGGCTTCCGCTAAAAAAGGCGCTTCTCTCCTTCACTCGGGATTGCGTGGAAATAGCGCCTGGGTCACATTCGTAGCCCGTAATTGAATCGAACCAAATCGCTCGGAGGAGCAGAAGATGCGGCTTTTGATACTGGGTACCGGCTGGATGGCGCAGGAACATGCCCGCCGCTTCGGCGCTATCGAGGGCGTCGACATCGTCGGCGCGGTCGATGTCGATGAAAAGCGCGTCGGCGAATATGCCGACGCCTACAAGATCCCTAAGCGCTTCACCTCGCTTGAGGCGGCGATCGACTGGGGCGGTTTCGACGCGGTCGCCAATGTCACGCCCGACCGCATCCACCACCCGACCACCATGGCGCTGGTCGCCGCCGGCAAGCCGGTGCTGTGCGAGAAGCCGCTGGCCGAGAATTTCGGCAAGGCCAGTGAAATGGCCGATGCCGCGGAAGCCGCCGGCATCGTCAACATGGTCAACCTCACCTATCGCAACGTCGCCGCGCTGCAGAAAGCGCGCCAGATGGTGCAGGCCGGCGAGATCGGCACAGTACGCCATATCGAGGCGTCCTATCTGCAGAGCTGGCTGGTGTCGAAATTCTGGGGCGACTGGCGCACCGATCCGAAATGGCTGTGGCGGCTGTCGCGCGGCCATGGTTCCAACGGCGTGCTCGGCGATGTCGGCATCCACATCCTCGATTTCGCCAGCTATGGCGCCGCACTCGACATCGACCATGTGTTCTGCCGGCTGCGCGCCTTCGACAAGGCGCCGGGCAACCGCATCGGCGAATACCAGCTCGACGCCAATGACAGTTTCGCCATGACGCTCGACTTCGCCAACGGCGCCTTCGGTGTGGTGCATGCCAGCCGGTGGGCCACCGGCCACATGAACGAACTGCGGCTGCGCATCTACGGCGACAAGGGCGGCGTCGAGGTGGTGCACAATCTCGAAGGCTCGGCTCTGAAGGCCTGTATCGGCGACAACATCGAGAGCGCCAAATGGGAAGAGCTCGACGCCGGCACGGTGCCGACCAACTACCAGCGCTTCGTCGAGGCGGTGAAAAGCGGCGTGCAAACCGAGCCGACCTTCCGCCACGCGGCGGGCCTGCAGAAGGTGCTGGACCTTGCCGTGGTGTCGGATGAAAAACGCGCCGAGTTGAGGGCCAACGCGGATACGCAGTAAGGTCCCTGCAGGGAGGAGCTTGCATGGTCACGCGTCGCGCCGAATGTTCCTGCGGTCAGCTGTCAGCCACTTGCTCGGGCGAGCCGGTGCGCATTTCGGTTTGCCATTGCCTCGACTGCAAGCGGCGCACCGGCAGCGCCTTCAGCTACAACGTGCGATTTGCCGAGGCTGACGTGGCGATAGAGGGGCGTGCCCTGCAGTTCACGCGCGTCGGCGAACTGGGCGGCCGCGTCATCTACAGCTTCTGCCCGGATTGCGGGACCACCGTCCACTATCGCATCGACACGCAGCCCGGCCTTACCGCCATTCCAGTCGGCGCCTTCGCGGACCAATCGTTTCCGCCGCCTTTCCAGTCGTTCTACCACGACAGCCGCCGTTGCGAGTGGGTTGAGATAAGCGCCGAGCCGCTGGCGAAATTCGGCTGACTGTTGAGTTCCTTCCTCGCCCCCGCCAAAGGCGGGGGAGAGGTGGCCGCGAAGCGGCCGGAGCGGGGGCCTTCGTAGGGCGCTCCCCTCTCCGTCTCGGCTTCGCCGAGCCACCTCTCCCCACTTCGTGGGGCG
>NZ_JAGXJY010000190.1 GCF_019091085.1 Mesorhizobium sp. GbtcB19
GACGACGCTGGGCGGGCCGGAGGCGCGGGTGGCGCGGCCCAAGGGGAGGAGGCGCGCCTCCGTCGCCACCCTCAACAACACGGGTTACGCCTGGGGGGGCGGGGTGCGAGAAAGGGGGGGTGGGGGGGGGAAAGGGTGGCCGAATTTGCCCCCTTGGGCGCCTTGGGCGCCCACCCCCCGTCCCCCCGAGATGGGGGAAAGTTGGGGTCCCTGGGGGGCAACCCCTTGCCGCCCCCCCGGGCCGGGGGCCGGGCGGGGGGGGGCGGGGGGGGGGGGGGCGGGGC
>NZ_JAGXJY010000191.1 GCF_019091085.1 Mesorhizobium sp. GbtcB19
CGAACTAAATATGATTAATTTACACTAACTATATAGGGAGAAATTTATTTCGCAGCTTTTGCAATGACTTCCTAAAAGCGTGCCATACTCAAATAAAAATCCACATTCAGGGCAAACTTCATAATTACCTTTACAACGCTCACATACCGCTTCATTGTACATTTTGGTGTGATATGAAGCATTTGGATTGCTACAATCCCTACATCTGTCTTCATCCGGGATATTTCTTTCATCATTATGTTCCACATCACATTTGGAGACTTCAAACCCTCCAATTTCAAT
>NZ_JAGXJY010000192.1 GCF_019091085.1 Mesorhizobium sp. GbtcB19
CCCGGCAACCGCGTGCGCCGCACCGTGTACATGACCTATGTCTTTTCCGGCTTCTGCGCCTCGAGCGGGGCCTCCCTGATCGCCTGCCGTTTGAGCGGGGCAGGGCCGGGCACCGGCCCCAATCTCGAGATCATGGCGCTGACGGCGGCCGTGGGCGGCGGCGTCAGCCTGGGCGGGGGGCGCGGCTCGGGGGTCAAAGGCCTGAGGGGCGCCATCATGGGGCTCACCATGCCCAACGGGCTGGTCCGGCTGGGCTATGGCGCCGGCGCCAACCAGAGG
>NZ_JAGXJY010000193.1 GCF_019091085.1 Mesorhizobium sp. GbtcB19
GTCATAATTCTCAAAGGCAAGTATTCTAACCCCATCCTACATAATTATTAGTCTTTATTTTCATATTTATGCTAAATTATTCGAAAGATTTCAACCTAGAACCTGTTGTTTCTCTTGTTAGATACAAAATTATGAATCTGAAAATTTTCGGTAAACTGACTTCTATATACTGTTTCGGATCTATCTTTTAGCAGCAAACTCTGATTTAGGTAACCCTATTTCATTTGAAAAGAGGCACAAATATCTTTATTTTGACACCTATATGGAATGATTTGGAGT
>NZ_JAGXJY010000194.1 GCF_019091085.1 Mesorhizobium sp. GbtcB19
CCTCTTAAATGTTAGGGTCAACTCCTCCAATCCAAGCTAACTTCCTTCCTCAGTCCACCCTGATTAAAAACCATGATTATTATATGGTTTTTGTTGTAGCAAGCCTGGCCAGAATTGTAGCAGCATCATTCTCTTTCTCCATTTATCACACTATGTCTTGGTTGGTAAGGGATGAAGCCTGGCTTCCGCTCAGTCTCTCCTTTTTGGTCCTTGGGGAAATAATAAACACAACTTTGTTTAGTTTATGGATTAGAGAAGATTGGTGTACTGTTTGTATAT
>NZ_JAGXJY010000195.1 GCF_019091085.1 Mesorhizobium sp. GbtcB19
GAAATAAATGTAACTTTACAGTTAGGTTTCATCTTCACCGACTTATTCCTCACCTTCATATGACAACAATAACTGTTCCTGGGGAAGGTGGAACAAGAGGTTCCAATGTTTACCTAAAAAGATGAAATCTAACTTTTTCTGATGTTCCATAACTTACCCTTCTACTTTTCTACTTACAACAAACCCACACTTCCCTCTTGCCACAAACCTACTGATCTCCTCTTCTCCATTTGTGAACAAAAGTCAAAACAGTATTTATAAGTTGTAGATCACTCACTG
>NZ_JAGXJY010000196.1 GCF_019091085.1 Mesorhizobium sp. GbtcB19
TCACCTTGAACTCTCAGAGAGAGAAGCACCTTTGACCTTTCAATGTTATACAGCATGAGATTTAGTTATGTATGATATCGTTTCGAACGTTTTCTGGTCCGAATTCCATTGAGCTTCTTCAATTTTTGTTGGTGAGCATAAAAGAGATGGAAGTCAATGCTTCTAACTAAAGTGCCAATTCCAATTAGACAGCCAACATTACCGAGGAACACAAACCCTATCGAGCTGAGAATTCTAGTCGAATGGAATGACAGGTGATCGCCGAGTTCGTGGGCACCT
>NZ_JAGXJY010000197.1 GCF_019091085.1 Mesorhizobium sp. GbtcB19
TCCACAAGCTTGCGCAAATTTCTAAATAGCCTATCTATCGTTGTGCATTTCGCGCGTCATAATATATTCCTAAATAAAGAGCTTTTACGAAGAGCTAAACTTCTGGGCTCCGCCGAATCCCAGCTTTCCACCGCTTTCTTGCATACATAGTGTTGGTAATGTTAAGGATTGTTGATTAAACCGGGAGTAGATAGTTGCGCGGCCTACTAGCGCGTAGGTGAGGCCAAAATACTCTATCGCCCTAATTGCTTGTTCACCTGCGAATGAGGAAAGGACGAT
>NZ_JAGXJY010000198.1 GCF_019091085.1 Mesorhizobium sp. GbtcB19
TTTCATCAGAAGTTTGTTTTACAGTGTTCACTGTTTGTTTGACCCCTGTTAAATCTTCACTTAACTCCTTCACTTCTGTTTTTTCTGCCTTATTAGTTAGAGATTCTTCTGTTTGCTCTACAGTTAATTTTATATCTGTAAAACGCCCATCTTTAAATACAACATCAGGAATTCCTGCAACATCCTGTTTTAATTTAGTAATGTCTTGTTCAGCTTGGTTAACGGCTCCAGCAACATCACCTACAGCGCCGCTAATCTGCGTTACTGCATCTTCAAGCG
>NZ_JAGXJY010000002.1:0-35582 GCF_019091085.1 Mesorhizobium sp. GbtcB19
AGCGCCGGGTTACGACCTCCCCGAAAGCGATCAGTATAATTGGAAGGAACTGGCAGCAAATCTAGAGAGCCTGCTTGATCAGCCTGGTTTCTGCATCCGCGAATCCTTCGTTCTGACGGTTTGCAGGAACGAGGCAATCTAAGAGCAGTCCACTCGCCCCCGCCCTTGGTCGCGCATGCTTGCGTTTAGACGGCGATTTGAAGTGCTCCGTGACGGCTTACCTCGGCCACGATTTCCGTGATCAGCGTCTCCAGCGCCTGATTGCGGGGGCCACGTGCCCGCCTGATGATGTAAGCCAGGTCCGGAGGCTTGGGAAAAGCCGTGTCGACAATCTCCATACCGGGCTGCAGGTGCCGCTGACTCAAGAGCGCTACGCCGAGGCCGGAGGTCACGCCTGCAACGATTCCCGCCGCGCTGGAGCATTCGAATACGATTTCGAACAGCATTCCCTCGTCCTGCCCGAGATCGAGACCCCAACGCCGGTAGAAGCAGTCCTCGTCGAAGGAAAGAAAGGGGACCGGTTTTTCCTTCGGCAGCAGCAGGTCGGGAGACTTCACCCAATGCAGCGTTTCGCGAAACAGCAGGATATCGGTGGGGCGGACCTCGTGCCGGAACACCTGGATGATAGCGGCATCCAGCGCGCCTTGGCCTAGCAGTTCCCGCAAGGCGAGGCTCATCCGCACCTGCGTGCGCACGCTCACCTCGGGGTAGAGCCGGCGGAACCGGCCGAGAATACGCGAAAGGTCCGTACAGGTCGTGTCCTCGGTCATTCCCAACGCGATCTTGCCTTGCAGCGTGCTCTTGGACAGGCTGAGGATCGCTTCGTCATGGATCCCCAGGATGCGCCGTGCGTAACCCAGGAGATCCCGTCCGGCGCTGGTGAACATTGGCGCATTTGCCTTCCGGCTGAGGATTTCGCAGTCGAGGCTCGCTTCCAGTCTCCTGATCTTGTGGCTGACGGCCGATTGCGACAGGCCCAGAACCTCGGCCGCCCGCGTGACGCCACCATGGTTCTCGATCTCGACCAACGCCCGCATGGCATCGACATCCAGGCGGCGGCTCATCACTCCAGCCATGACAAATCTCGTTCGCAACGGAAACAGCTCGCCAAATTATGACGTGGAACCGCTGATGAGGCAATCATGCATGTCAGCAACGACGGTTATTTCATGAACATATCGAAATTTGTCATGTGCAAAGCCGCATATACGCCGCCATAGGTCTGCATCAAGCGGCCGCGATCATCGCTCGGAACGCGAGGCCGCAAGGAAAAAGAGAGGCTCATGCCATTCCTGCAAAACAAGGCTCAGCCACTCCTATGGCCGGTCATGGCGGCGGCCCTGGTCCTGAGTTGGAGTTCCGGCTTCGTCGGCATCCGTTTCGCCAGCGAGAATGCAGACGTTATGCTGGTCCTGTTCTGGCGTACCTTGGTGTCCGGATTGATCCTTCTGCCGTTTGCCCTGCTGATCGGGCCGCCCATTAGCGTGCGCGCCATGCTGCGCCAGATGATGTTCGGCGTGGCGATGATGTTTCTCTATCTGGGCGGATTCGCGCTTGCCATCGGCCAACGCGTGCCGACGGGCCTTGTCGCGCTGATCTCCGATCTTGTCCCTCTCGCCATTGCGGCCCTGTCGCAACCGGTTCTGGGTCACCGGCTGAGCGGCAGACAATGGATCGGAACGGCTCTGGGAACGGTCGGCGTGCTCATCGTCTCGCTCGACAGCCTGACGCTCGGCACAGCCCCGCTTTGGGCCTATCTCCTGACTGTCGCTTCCATGGTGGTTTTGGCGCTTGCCACGGTGGTGCAGAAGCGGATGGGGACGATCCTCATGCCCATCCATCAGAGCCTGTGCATCCAATGCCTGACCGCGGCTACCCTCTTTGCGCTCTGCGCGGCATGGAATGGCGGGTTGACGCCGCCTCTCGACGGTCGTTTCGAGTTCGGCATCGCCTGGCTGGTGCTGTTTTCGACCTTCTTCTGCTACGGCATCTATTACGCAAGCCTGCGCCTTTACAGCGTCGCTCAGGTCGGCAGCGCGATCTATCTCAGCCCGCCGGTGACGATGCTGTGGGGCTGGGCGATGTTCGGCGAACCGCTTTCGACGGCGATGTTTCTCGGCCTCGCGGTGACGCTGTTCGGGGTCTGGCTCACCGCGTCGCGCGCCGGCATTGAACCAATCATGGACATCAAGGAGGTAAACCCATGAAGCTGACCGATTTCCAGGCGCTGACCTTCGATTGCTACGGAACTCTGATCGACTGGGAAACCGGCATGATCGACGCCCTGAAGCCGCTGACCTCACGGGTCGGCCGCGGCTTAAGCCGCAACGAGATTCTGGAGGCGCACGCGCGGCATGAATCCAGCCAGCAGACATGGACGCCCGCGAAGCGCTACTGCGATCTTCTGGCGGTGGTCTACAAGCGGCTTGCGGAGGAATGGGGCGTCAGCACCACCCGGGAGGAGTGCATTGCCTATGGCGAAAGCGTGAAGGATTGGCCGGCCTTCGCCGATTCAGCGCAAGCCCTGCGATATCTCAAGCAGCACTATAGACTGATCATCCTCTCCAACGTCGACAACACGAGCTTTTCGTTCAGCAACAGAAAGCTCGGCGTGGATTTCGACGCGATCTACACGGCCGAAGATATCGGCTCCTACAAGCCCTCCGACCGCAACTTCAATTATATGCTCGAAAAGCTCGAGACGATCGGTGTCGCGAAAGGCCGGATTCT
Organism: Mesorhizobium sp. GbtcB19; assembly: GCF_019091085.1. Classification (GTDB taxonomy): domain Bacteria; phylum Pseudomonadota; class Alphaproteobacteria; order Rhizobiales; family Rhizobiaceae; genus Mesorhizobium. Next base: position 2,731 of record NZ_JAGXJY010000002.1, read on the forward strand.
CCACACGGCCGAGAGCATGTTCCATGATCATGTTCCCGCCAGCCGCATCGGTCTCAAATCGTGCTGGATCTATCGCAGGCATGCGGATCAGGGCTTTGGCGCCACGATGCACCCCGGCGATCTGCCAAAGGTGGATTTTCGCTTCGACAGCCTGGCCGCGCTCGCCAAGGCGCACGCTGAAGAACTGCGTGGAGGGTGATATTGTTCGAGCCGCCCGCAAGTGGCGGCTTCTCAGGCTTATCTGCCCAGCACCAGCGCCCAGTAGCGCAGGGCGGGATCGCGGCCGTCGCGAACATAGGCCAGGCCGAAGCGGCTGAAATCCGGATCGAGCATGTTGCGGCGGTGGCCGTCGGAGTGCATCCAGATGTCGAACAGCTTTTGCTGGTCGAAGCGCCCCTCGGCGATGTTTTCGGCGGCGGCGCCCCGCACGCCATTGTCCTTCATGCGCGAGGCGAAATCCTTGCCCCAGCCGGTGGTATGGCTCATGCGTTCGCGCGACGCCATGTAGCCGGCCTGCTGCAGCGCGGCCTGTTCGAGCTGCGTGTCAGGTGTCAGCGCCGGCAGCGCGGCTGAGGCGCGGATGCCGGCAAGCGTCGTCGTGGCGGACGACGAAACGCCGGCGCCTTCGCCGGTCGGCACGGATACGGTGCTGCAGGCGGCGATGCCGGCAAGCGCCGTCAGGCCTGCGGCCTTGAACAATGTGCGGCGGTTGAGATTGGTGACGGTGGAGATGCTCATGCGGCCTCTGATACCGGCGATCATGGCTTTTGCCGGGCAATCGATGAAAATCGCTTGAAGCGGCGACTTTTCCCGGAAGATCGGTTATCATCCCGGCGTTCTTGAAAGTGGCAGCCACGGGCGGGCCACCCAGGCGGTGACCGCCCCCCGAGAGATACGGAGGACGGTAATGGCCGGTTTTCATGTCATGGCGGACGCGCAAGGGATGCATGTGCAGCCCACGGTGCGCCACATCACCACCGCGGACCTCTGGGATGCGCTGAAGCTCGGCGCCGAGGATTTCTGGGCCAAGCCTTCGCATTACGTGTTCCTGTGCCTGATCTATCCGATCGTCGGCTTGATCCTGACGCAATGGAGCTCGGGCTCGAACGCCATCCAGCTCGTTTATCCGCTGATGTCCGGTTTCGCGCTGATAGGCCCGTTCGCGGCCATCGGCCTCTACGAGATCAGCCGCCGGCGCGAGCTTGGCATGAGCAGCCGCTGGCATCATGCGCTGGATGTGCGCCATTCGCCGGCGCTGCCGTCGATCGCCGTCATCGGCATCCTGCTCTTCGCGCTGTTCCTGTTGTGGCTGTTCACCGCGCAATCGCTCTACACCAGCCTGTTCGGCGCCGAGCCGCCCGCTTCGGTCGGTGCCTTCGTGCGTGACGTGCTGACGACCGGCAAAGGCTGGACGCTGATCCTCGTCGGCAACGCCGTCGGATTCGTCTTCGCCGTTGTCGTTCTGGCCACCACCGTCATTGCCTTCCCGCTGCTGCTCGACCGCGACGTCGGCGCCGTCTCGGCGATCGAAACCTCGGCCCGCGCTGTGATGGCCAATCCGCTGATGATGGCGCTCTGGGGCCTGACGGTCGCCGTGCTGCTGGTCATCGGCTCGATCCCGCTGTTTGCCGGACTCGCCGTCGTCATGCCGATCCTCGGCCACGCGACCTGGCACCTCTATCGCAAGGTGGTCGAGCCGGAGCAGATCCGGCCCGTCCGCCGGCCGATGTAGGGGACGGCCGCGTTCTTGGGTTGACGGCTATCTTTGCGCCTCGGTCGCCATCTTCAGCGCCAAGGCCGTCAGCACCGTGCCCATCATCCAGCGCTGGACGACCAGCCAGAATGGCCGTCCGGCGAGGAAGGTCGCGATCGACCCGGCGGTCACCGCGATGATGGCATTGACCGTGAGGCTGATCGAAATCTGCGTCACGCCGAGCACCAGAAGCTGTGACAAAACATGGCCCTTGGCCGGATTGATGAACTGCGGCAACAGCGACAGATAGAGCACCGCGACCTTCGGGTTGAGCAGGTTGGTCATCAGGCCCATGACGAAAAGCTTGCGCGGCCTGTCTCTTGGCAGCTCGCGGACCTGGAAGGGCGAACGCCCGCCGGGCTTGAGCGCCTGCCAGGCGAGCCACAACAGGTAGAGCGCGCCGGCAAAGCGCAGCGCGTCATAGGCGTAAGGCACGGCGAAGATGAGCGCGGTGATGCCGAAGGCTGCGGACACCACGTAGAACAGGAAGCCCAGCGCCACGCCGCCGAGCGAGATCAGCCCCGCCTTCGGCCCTTGCGACAGCGAGCGCGAGATCAGGTAGATCATGTTCGGGCCTGGCGTCAGCACCATGCCGAGGCAGATCAGCGCAAAGGTCAGATGGTTGGCGGCGTCGGGCATTGCAGTCTCCGGAACGTGCCCGAGATTTGCGTCGCCTCGTTAAAACTCGCAAGGGCTTGCAGCAGCCACCCGTTGCGCCAGCGCAAGGCGCGCCTTACCCCACGACCCGCAAATTCGACAACTCGTTCGCGATTTCCTTGAAATTGTCGGACAGCGTCGCCCCGGTCGCGTTCCAGAACAGCTTGGCCGGTTTGCTGGGATCGGTCGGGTCCTTGCGGAAACGGGAGTCGGAAGAGCAGGCCTTCAGCGCGGCCATCGCCTTCTGGTCGCTCGAGCTGGTCGACGACATGTCGAGCGCCACCGTCATCACCATGATGTTGGCCGCCTTGGCGTTGTCGCACAGCTTCGCCATCTGCTCGTTCATCGCGGCCGTGTAGTTGCTCGATGAATAGTTGAACTGGCCGATGGCGTTCGAGGTGCCGCCGAACAGGCGGGTGACCGAGGTGCCGTTATAGCCGACGCCGGTATAGCCATAGGCGGCATAGGTCGACTTGTTGCCGGCCGGGTCCGAGCTGACCGTCGAATAGGTGTTCTCGCCGTCGGTCAGCACGATGACGACCTTGTCGTTGCCGCGCTCGGTTTCCGGCCGCCCCTCGGTGAAGGGCGCAGCACTCGACACCGTACGCCAGCCCCAGGCCATGCCTTCGGGTACGTTGGTGTTGCCGTTGGGCTGCATCAGGTCGATCGCCGCCTTGATGGCCGTAAGCCCGTCCGTCTGGGTGACATCGGTGAGCGGCGTGATCGGCGTCGTCGTGCAGCTGTAATTCGGGCCGGCGCCGGAGCTCAGCACCGGGGCATTGATCGGCCGTGGCATGAAATACTTGGCCATGTTCGATTGCCTGGTCTTGCCTGTGGTGCTCGTCGGATCGTCGTTCCACCAGCTGTTGGCGGCGCCGTAGGTCACCGGCTTCGGCTCGTCAGGGTCTTGCGTGACATACCATTGGTTGCCGGGCTCGTCCGGCGCGAACATCGGCACGAACATAGTGGCGGGATCGCCGATGCCGATGCCGGTATTGTTCGGGCCGCCGGAAGCCGGGGTGTCGTCGACATTGTAAGGATAGGGCCGCACCTCGACGCAGCCCTGCCAGCTGGCGAACGGGCCATAGGTGTCGGTGTAGTAGTATTCGTTGTGGCTGCGCTTGCATGTGTTGTCGGAGCGGTATTCGTCGCACACGACACGCTTGCTGCCGGCGATGCGCTCATGGCTGGTCACCACCTGCATGTCGCGATAGAGCGAAAAGCGGCTCAGCACCTGGTTTTCCGTCTCGCCCCAGCCGGTACCCTTCTTGTACCAGATGCCGTTGCTCTTCTGGGCGTATTTGTTGGGGGCATTGAGCGTCGACCAGTCGAAATTCTCGTTCGCGATCGGCGATAGCCCATAGACGTCCATCCAGGGGGCGTTGTCGTTGTCCGGCCCGACATTGACCGAGGCCGCGAAGGGCACGAGGCTGAACTGCACCGGCTTGTCGATCTGCTTGATCTGCGCTGCCTGCTGCGCCAGCGTGTCGACAAGCTGCTTGGCGGCCTGCTTGAGCAGGTCGATGCGTTTTTGTCCCGAGCCGGTGCCGGGCGTCGTCATCGAGCCGGAATTGTCGAGCACCATCGCCACTTCCAGCGTGTTCTTCAGCCGCACCTGGGAGTCCATGCCGAGCTTGACCGACTTGTTCGCATCGATCGTCGATGCGCCGACCAGCAGCGCGGACGACGGATAGAAATAAGGATGGTAGTTCAGCGTTGCGCTCATGGTGAGCAGGCCGCCGCCGGCCTGGTTGGTGGGCAACGTGATGTTGAGCGCAACGTTGGCGGGGTCGATGTTGTTGAGGTTGGCGTTGAAGAAGTCGACCGCGTAGGCCCTGATCTGGTCGTCCGTGGCGCCTTCGGCAAGCCGCCGTGCCGCGGCGAAATTGGCGGCGTCGAGCGCGTTCAGCACCATCTGCTTCTGGCGGTTGAGCTCGCTGAAATCGACGGCCATCGCCACCGCTCCCATCAGCGGCACCATGGCGATCGCGGTCATCAGGGCGTAGTTGCCACGGCGGTCACGGCAGAATTGATGCCAGAACTTGCGCATTGTTTTTGAGCGGCCCCCCGCCGACGGATTTTCGCAGGGCCACACTTCCACAAAACGCTGAAGGACCGGTTTGGCAAACCGGTCGATTGCTTAACGGCGGGTTCACCAACCGCTAACCAAACCGATTGCCCGGCATGCCGCACGATGAAAAACGCCCGCCTTGCGGGCGGGCGCCACCGATCGATTGGCGTGGCGCTCAGCTGACGATGCGCAGGTTCGACAGTTCGTTGCCGATCGCCTTGAAGTCGTCCGACAGCGTCGCGCCGGTCGAATTCCAGAACAGCTTGGCCGGCTTGGTCGGATCGGTCGGATCCTTGCGGAAGCGCGAGTCCGACGAGCAGGTCTTCAGCGCTGTCATCTGCGCTGCCTCGGCGGTGTTGCTGGAATCGAGATCGAGCGCGATGGTCATGACGATGATGTTGGCGGCCTTGGCGTTGTCGCACAACGTGGCCAAATGCTCGCTCATGGCCTTGGTGTAGTTCGCGTTCGAATAATCGGTCTTGCTGACATTGGTGCTGGTGCCGAGGAATGGCCGGCCGTAGGTGTATGTGCTTCCGAACGGCTTCGTCTGGCTGCTCGAGCCGTTGCCGTAGGCAAGGTAGCCCAGGGAAGAATAGATGGCCTTGTTGCCCGCAAGGTCGTTGCCGCCCTGGTTCCAGTTCGAGCCTGAATAGCTTTGCGCGGTCACCGACGTCGGCGTGTAGTATGTATTGGCGCCGTCGGTGAGCACAATTACCACCTTGTCATTGCCCTTTTCGGTCTCCGGGCGTCCCTCGGTAAAGGGCGCGGTGCTGGAAAGCGTGCGCCAGCCCCAGGCCATGCCCTCCGGAACATTGGTGGCGCCGACATCGACCATGGCATCGATCGCGTTCTTGACCGCGGTGGCGCCGGCCGACGTGGAGACATCGGTCAGCGGCGTGATCGCGGTCGTGCTGCAGCTGGTGTTCGGCCCGGCATTCGAGCCGTAGGCAGGCGTGACCTTTGTGCCGTAGTTGAAATATTTCGGCATGTATTTCTGGCGCGTCGGATCGTCGGTGCTGTTCGTCACGTCGAGATGCCAGTTGTTGTTTGCCGGCCGGGAATAGCTGTCCGTACGATCGGTTTCGTCAGGTGCGAACATCGGCACGAACAACGTCGCCGGCGTCGAGGTCGAGGCGGCCGTGTCCTGGATGTTATAAGGGTACGGGCGCGATTCCACGCAACCGCTCCAGCTTGCGATCGGCGCATAGGTGTATGTCGCGTTGGATCTACAGTTGCCGCTGCTGTCGGTGGAACTGCAGGCCGAAATCCGCTGCATCCATTTGTAGAGCGAGAACCGCGTCAGCGGCTTGTCCTTCTGGGTCGCATCCCAGTCCGTGCCGCGCGCGTACCAGATGCTGCCGACCTTTTCGACGTATCTCTGCGGCCAGGGGGAGTTGCCCTGCGTCATCGTCGTCCAGTCGAAATTCTCGTGCTGGATGGGCGAGATGCCGTCCTGATCCATCCACGCCGCCGTCGAGTTGCCCGTGCCGATATTGACCGAGGCAGCGAAGGGAACCAGGCTGAATTGAACCGGCTTGGAAACCTGTTTCATCAGCTGCGCCTGCCCCGACAACTGATCGACGAGCTGCTTGGCGGCGCTCTTCAAGAGGTCGAACCGCACCTGGCTCGAGCCGTGACCGAGTTCGGTCATCGAGCCCGAATTGTCGAGCACCAGCGACACTTCCAGCGTGTTCTTGAGGCGGATCTCGGACCTTGCCGAGAAGTTGAGGTTCGACTGGCCGGCGGTTCCGCCAAGCAGCGCGACCGCGGCCGGCAGGAAATAGGGCTGGTATTTCAGGGCGGCCTCGAGCACCAGCGTGCCGCCGCCCGCATTGTTGTTCGGCAAGGTGACCGTCAACGTCGTGTTTTCCGGTTTAACATGCCTGAGGTTGGCCTCGAAGAATGTCTTGGCATAGGCCTTGGCATCGGTGTCGCTGGCGCCGGCGACGATCTGCTGTGCCGTCGCGATGCCGGCGGCATCGAGCGCGTTCAGCGTCTCCTGCCGCTCCCGCACCAGTTCGGTATAGTCGACTGCCAACGCTACGCCGCCCATCAGCGGTATCATCGTGATGGCGGTCATCAAGGCATAATTGCCTCGTCTGTCACTCAAGAATTTGCGGATCAACGCCCTTAGCCCCCGCCAAGATCCTATAGTTTCTTGCCCATCATCGTCATAAAACGTTAAATTTTAGATCCATCGAAAGCAGCAAGATCGCGCAGCCCTTTGACGGGGCGTTAACCCTGTGCACTCAACCAGCCGTCCGGGGCCATTGCCGGTACCCGTCGCCTGTCCTCGCCTGGCCGGGAAAGCCGATCCGGAAAGCTGGTGACAGAATGAGGCGCTTCCGCTATGCGGGGCCGACCACGGCGGCCTTCAGCGCGACGCCTTCAAGATCAAAATCAGGGACACGGCATGGCGGATTCGCCTGACATCATCGCTTCGCTCGACGACCTGGCAGGGCGCTACGCCGCCATCCTGTGCGACGTATGGGGCGTCGTGCACAATGGCGAATGGCATTTCCCGGCCGCGGCTGCCGCGCTTGCGAAGGCGCGCGCGGCCAACGTGCCTGTCGTGCTGATCACCAATTCGCCGCGTCGCAGTGCCGACGTCGTCGCCCAGATGAAGGTCATCGGGGTTCCCGCCGATGCCTTTGACCGGGTCGTCACGTCCGGCGACGTTACGCGTGACCTGATCGCCGAGGGGCCAAGGAAGATCTTCCACATCGGCCCCGAGCGCGATTTCACCCTCTATGACGGGCTCGACGTCGATCTCGTCGAGGAGTTCGAGGCCTCGGGCATCGTGTGCACCGGGCTCTATGACGACGAGGTGGAGAAGCCCGCCGACTATGCCGATCTGCTGCGGCGGCTGCGCGCCCGCAATCTGCCGTTCATTTGCGCCAATCCGGATATTCTGGTGGAGCGCGGCGAGCGCACCATCTGGTGCGCCGGCGCGCTCGCGCGGGATTACGCGCAACTGGGCGGCCGCACGCTGATCGCCGGCAAGCCTTTCGCGCCGATCTACGATGTCGCCATGAAGGAGCTCGCGAGCCTGCTTGGCCGCGCCGTCGGGCGTTCAGAGGTTCTGGCCATCGGCGACGGCATGATGACCGATGTCAAGGGCGCGGCCGACAACGGCTTTGACGTGCTCTATGTCTCGGGCGGCATCCATGCCCGCGACTATGGCGATCCGCTGCGGCCCGATCCCGAAAGGCTGGCGGGTTTTCTCGACAAGCATGGCTACCGGCCGGTGGCCGTCATCGCGCGGCTGCAATAGGTTTGATGGTCTGGCCATGACGGGCATTTCGACATGACGCAAGCCTTCGAACGTCTTTCCGCGGTCGCGCCGCTGCCCGCGCATCTGCGCGGCGCCGTCGTGGCGATCGGCAATTTCGACGGTGTCCATCGCGGCCACCAGGCCGTGCTGGAGCGCGCGCTGGCCGAAGCCCGCCGCAACGGCGTGCCCGCCTTGGTGCTCACCTTCGAGCCGCACCCGCGCAAGGTGTTCCGGCCACAGGTGCCGCTCTTCGTGCTGACGCCGCCGCCGATGAAGGCCAGGCTGCTCGCCAGACTTGGCTTTGCCGCTTTGGTCGAGCAGCCGTTCACGCGCGATTTTGCCTCGCTCTCCGCAGAGGCTTTCGTGACCGACGTGCTGGAAAGGAATCTCGGTATCAGCCACGCCGTCACCGGGTTCGACTTCCACTTCGGCAAGGACCGCCAGGGCGGTCCGGCTTTCCTGATGGCGGCGGGCGAACGGCATGGCTTCGGCGTAACGCTGGTCGACGCCTTCCGCGATGAGGGCGCCGAGGTGGTCTCGTCGAGCCGCATCCGGGAACTGCTTGCCGAGGGCAAGGTGGAGGAGGCCGCTGGCCTGCTCGGCTATCGCTTCACCGTCGAGGCCGAGGTGATCGGCGGCCAGCAGCTTGGCCGCACCCTTGGCTTCCCGACCGCCAATATGCGGCTTTCGCCGGAAGCCGCCTTGAAGGAAGGCATTTACGCCGTCCGCTTCCGGCGCGCCGACGGCACGCTCCATGACGGCGTCGCCAGCTTCGGCCGCCGCCCGACCGTCGACGACAATGGCGCGCCGCTGCTCGAGACTTACGTCTTCGACTTTTCCGGCGATCTCTATGGCGAGACCTGTGAGGTGTCGTTCTTCGGTTTTTTGAGGCCGGAACTGAAGTTCGATGGGCTGGATGCGCTTGTGGCGCGGATCAAGCAGGACGAAATGGAGGCGCGGGCGCTTCTCGCCGGCGTGCGCCCGCTCTCGGAGCTGGACGCCGCGATCGCTTTCTAGACCGCCTTCGAACGCAGTGACTCAAAGGCTGATCCGCCCAGGTGAAGCGCTTTACCGAAGGTGGACGCTCGGGTGCGCAGAACGCATCGATGAAGATGGATCTGATCGTATAGACCGTCGTCTTGAGGTTCGCCGTGCTGTTTATCCTCTGTGACGGTTTGAGCGCATTGGGGCAAGACCGGCAGCAGCCGTAGCCTGGCCGTCGTCATGCTCCTGTCGCCGGTATCCTATTTCGCCTTCGCTTTAATCAACACGCAGCTGAACCTTGCCGTCATCTGCGCGCTGGTCAATCCGGTGGTCGTGGCCGGCGCGGCGCTGGTCGACGCGATCGTCTCAAGAAGAAGTGTCGGCCGCGCAAAGTCTTGGCATCGTGTTGGCGCTGATCGGCCTGCCAGTTTCTCGGCGTTGACTGACCGGCATGATTGCAAGAGGTGGGGCCAGTTTGTGCGGAACAAAAGACCCTATCGTCTCGGTGCGCCAAGCTAATGGCGATAGTCGGTGGATCAAATTAATATGATCGGTTGTAGGTCGCTGCGACGGATTGTTTTAGTGTTCGCCTCACGTTATGTGTTGTTTTGCTAATTAAGCCATTACGTGTATTGCGATATTGCGTTGGTACGCAAAACTAACTTGCTCGGATGCGCTTGAACCGGGCAACCGGAAGTAAGTGTGTAGGGGTGTGCTGTTGCTACGCGATTCGCTTATTAACGTGGGAAAATCCGCTTTTGCCTGCGAGGGTCGGCGGCAAGTGTTCGACTGGGAACGTAAAGAATTTCCATAATTTGAGGAGGGTAAAGTGATCGACAGGCGCAGTTTGGTTGTCGGTGGCACAGCAATCGTTCTGACCGGCTATGGGATCGCCGCGCCAATGAAAGTCGGACGGTTACAGGCATGGGCTATGCGAACAGGTCCAGGTCCGGGTTTGCCGCAAACTTATCCCCTTGATCATACCGCTGTTGTAGGTGTTACGACATCGAAGCAATGGGGTTGCTTCGGCCGGACCGCGGCTGACGATGGTGAAGAGAAGCGTATCGTAGCCGAGGCTGATGGAGATGAGTTGTGGGCTGCTGAGATTGGCGGGGCCGATGGTTCGGCCGGCATCGAACTGGACGTCACGGGGGCTTGCCAACAATGTTCCAACCGCTTGCTTTTGCCTGCGGGCATCGACGTAAATAAGGCGCGCGGAAACGAGATTACGACGCCGTTGTTCGGCAAGTACGGATTTGGCATTCCAGCACTTGTTGCCCGCATCAAAGACGGGGCGCGTGCCGTAAATCAGAAATTCCCAGGCCGGATATCGGACCACGCAGTTGCGACCGCAGTGAAACATGTCCAGGTGAACAACACCGAGGAATGGTCTGTCGTCGAGGGATATCTTGAATCGTTGTTTCGCCCTTCATTGGGCCCAGATTGGCCGTCGTGCAAGGCCGACCTCTCGCACGTCTACTATGCTCTTTACAACTATCGAGAGGCGCTGTTCAGCCAGTATTCGAAGGGTCACATCACAAAGGCGGATTTCGTAACCCGTCTTCAGGGTGCACTGGGCGGAGCTATTCAGCTGGTTGCCGAGATCGTAACACCAAGCAAATCGAATTCGACTGTGGCGATCCTGCCAGAAGTCCAGGCTGCGTTTGTGCTACACAATAATTGACGATGTCCGTCGTTTGGGCTCGGACAAGGGAGAGGAAGATGACGCATATTGCTGTGATGCTTGCCACGCTTCTGCTCAGTCTTGTACTGGCAGCTACGGCTCAGGCCGAAGGGCATTTCACGGGTAATCTTACGTTTCACCCGGTTGGATGTGAGGACGTCCGCGAATGCTACCTTGATAATACTTTTCACTACGTCGACAGCAAAGGGGGAGAGTGGGAAGCAGAGAAGGGTGACAAGACGGATGGCGCATCGATCCCGGACTGGGCGCAACGCTTTGTCGGGAAACCGTTCGATCCAAGTTTTATTCGCGCGGCCGTGATCCACGACCACTACTGCGACCGTCACGTTAGAAAGATGTTGGAAACGCATTGGGTGTTTTACGATGGGTTGCTTACCAGCCACGTCCCGCCCGCCAAGGCTAAGGTAATGTACGCTGCAATCCTGATCGGCGGACCGAAGTGGATTGATCTCATCCCTGGCAAGCCCTGCAAGCAAGGCGCCACTTGCATTCAAAGCGTGTCCAAGGTTCGGCTGCCGAGCGAGGCGTATGTGGCGACGGCAGAGGATGCCCACAGCATAATCGCGCGCGGACCCCAATATGACCAGCCGGAGGTAAAGGCGGCTATTGAAAAAATCCGGCAGAAAATCGAGCTAGATCCGGAGGCGGTTTCCGAAGACGATATCCTTGCGGAAGCCCGCAAGCTTCCGCAGAACCAATTTTTCTTCGATAACCTCAATGGCGTGGTCATCAATCCACCGCAGAATGATATTCGGCAATAGATGAGCGCCGATGCCGCGCCTCTGACGGCTGCCGCCTACCGCTTCAGCGCCAGCCCGATGGCGATGAGGCTCCAGCCCTGAAAGACCAGGTCGATGGCCAGGAACATGCCGAGCACCCACAGGCTGTTGACCGGCCAGCGCATGGCGATGATCAGGCCAAGCAGAATTGAGATGATGCCGGCCGCGAGCAGCCACCCCCAGCCTTGCTCCGGCCGATGGTTGAAGGCGACCCAGGATCTGAGCAACCCCGATGCGACGAGCGCGATCGCCAGCAGCAAAGTGAGAACCGCCGAGGCAAGCAGCGGGTTGTCGAAGGCAAAGAAGCCGGCGACGGCATAGAGCAGACCGCTCAGCAACCAGTAGAAGAACCGCCCCCAGGTCTTGACGCCGAAGGCGTGGACGATCTCGATGGCGCCAGCCATCAGCATCAGCCAGCCGACCACATAGACCGAGGCCACCGTGGCGATGAACAGATTGCCGAAGGCGATGCCGCCGAAGATCAGCAGCAGCACGCCGAGCGCCACGAACCATCCCCATTTGTCCCGCGTCTGGCCGATTGCGTCTTTCAGGGCGTCACCTTGCAAGGTCATGCTGTTTCTCCCTCGAATATCACCGCGCCGCTTGCGGGCGAAAGGAGGGTAGTCCCGATGACGCTGTCCCGTCCAGCTATGACCCGCCGCCGTTAAAATGCATCAGCCGTTTCCAAAGTTTAGCGGGTCGGTCCGTCACTTCATATCTTCAGTTCCGGCCGGCGCGCAGAGAGGTGTCACGTGCCCTGGATTGAGCGGTGGGTTCGTCGCGCGTTCCCATGTCGTTCATGACCTCATGCACGGCGCCAGCACAAACCCGCTGACGCCCTGTTGCCACTCCCCGAGATTCGAGAGACAACCACGGTCATTTCAACACAGGTCGACTATGAACATTAACGTGGCGGTCTTAGCCAGCGAACCCGACATTTGCCAAATTCGCCTCGTCCCTTTGCTCGATGCTTTGACCAATGCCGGGGCTATAGCGGACTACGTGCTGCTGGACCGTGACTTGGTTCCCATCGGCCGGCGTGGTTTCGATGAATTCAACGCCGTGATCGCGCAGAGAAACATCAGCAGAACGCAGCTCAATTTTATCGCGCGGCACCGTCTTCGGTTCATCTACGACATCGATGATCTGCTGCCCCGGTTGCCGGCGCACATGCATCGTATAACGCAGGAGACTTACCGCAGGATCGCGTGGTGCTTGGCTCATGCAGACGCTGTGTCGACTCCGAACCAAAAGCTAGCAAGCGAACTCGAACGGGCCACCGGCGTAAGCATTCACGATCGTGGCATCATCGTTCCAAATGGTCTCGAACCTGTCGTCGTCAAGGAAAGCGGATGGGCAGCCCCGGCCAAACAGTTGCTTTGGGTTTCAGGCGATCTCCCGATGATCGAGACCGAGGCACCGGGACTTGCCGAGGCGATTGCAAGTGCTGCCAATGACATTGGCCTAGAGGCCATCCTGATCGGTCGCTTCTCCGACCATATCCAGTCCCTGTTCCGGCAAGTCAGTTATATACCTAAATTGGCATTCGCGGACTATCGGAGGTTTCTCGCCGCGGTCAACGAGACGATAGCGGTCGCGCCGTTGCCTATCCATTCGGGAAGCCACGAGGCCTTCATAAATTCAAAGTCAGACATCAAGGCAGTAGATTTCCTTGGCCACGGTATTCCAGCGGTCTACTCAGCGGCCTGGCCTTATCGAAAGAGCGATCTTGTGCCGGCACCATTGGTGGCTAATGAGCCGCATGCGTGGCGTGAAGCAATCGCCGAAGTCGCTGCGCAACCGGCCCGGCACATTGATGAAATGAAAGTGGCGGCCGTTCATCGGCAGCGATCATACGCGACTGTCTCGACTGTGCTCGGTGATCGGATCGCCAACGCTTGCATGCCACATCGGCCACTACCACGCGCCTCATTCAATTCCGTCTTGCGAGGATGGGAGCGGCGCATGCGGAAATGGCGGAGATCCCGATGACAAACTTCGGCGGGTTTCAGCACGTTGTGCCACATCCAGTTCAGCGCTGCGCCGTGGGAACGGCTCGGGTTTTTCACAGTCCAAGGATTGGCCGGCAATCTTACATAGGCGATGCCGTGGGCCGCGCATACCTGCCTGTTCTCGCGGGCGGCAGCTTCGCTGATGCTGTTGTCGGCCACGATGTGGAGATCGTGACGAACAAGTCCTTTCGTCAGCCGCAACTGCAGATCCAGGCACTGAGCGTCGCCGAAGGCAATGGTAAGCAGGACATTGCGCCCTCGGACGGCATCGCGGATGCCCGAAATGGCACGATCGTCGACCGGCTCACGCACGAACCTCCGGTCGATTCTCCGGTAACGGGCAGTCTTGATGGCATGCATCAGCGGCTGCAGCCTCAGCCATTGCAGCAACTCGTACTCGCGCAGAGTCTTTGGCACGGGTATGGCAGCTCTCAGGCGAAGCCGGCTTGGCAGCCACAATTAATCCATCGAATCTTCATAATCGCGCTCCGGTTTTTTGGAAAGCTCGAACGCAACAGCACCCAAGTCTCTTGATAACCGGGTATATACAGCATATTCGTGGTTTCAACACGACTGACACTAAGCGCCCTGCTTTGTTTGTTTGAATGGAGAAGTCTGCGGCGCGCCGGAGACTCTCCGCTCGATCGGACTCGGGCAAGATCGCGCTCCGGAACATACGATGAGAATCTGCTGCGCAATCTCTGCCCTGTTTATGAACGGGGGCCTCCAAAGGGATTGTCTCAACATCAGCGACCGCCTGGTGAAGCGCGGCCATAACGTGACGATCCTGACGACCCGTCAGGTCGGCCACGTCGAGAGTTCGGCGACGATAAAGGTCCGCCCGGCGCGGGTACTCTCCAATCCTGGTACCGAATATGCGCTGGGACGGACCGTGCTTGCGGCCAGGCGGGACTTCGACTGCGTGGTTGGTTTCAACAAGATGGCTGGTCTGGACATCTACTACGCCGGCGACCCGCCTTATTTTGTCTCGAAACTTGGATGGTGGCGGCCGTTTTCGCCACGCTTCATGCGCCAGCAAAAGCTCGAATCTATGATCTTTGCCCCCGGCAACGCGGTGCAGATCATTGCGCTCAGTGAACACCAGGCGGCGCTTTACCGCGACTTCTGGCGAACGGAAGAATCGCGCATTCATGTCGTCGGGCCGACCCTCGATCCGAAACGCTGCAGACCTGAACTGCGGACCGGCGACCGCAATGAGATCCGCGATCGCTTTGGGCTTCCCCGCGAAGCCGTCATCGCCTTGAGCATCGCCAACAGAATGAAGGTGAAAGGTCTCGACCGGGCGGTAAAGGCGCTTGAGCCGTTCCCGAACATCCATTGGCTGATCGCCGGCCTTCGAAAAAACAGCGAGGAGGAAACCCGGCTTCGCGGCCTGATTTCCAGATTCGGCATGTCGGAACGGGTGACGCTCCTGGGCATCCAGGAGGATATTCCTGCGATCGTGGTTGCGAGCGATTTCATGCTGCACCCGGCTCGCCTGGAAAATACCGGCACGGTGATCCTCGAGGCGCTCGCAAATGGCCTGCCCGTCATTGCATCCGACGCCTGCGGATACGCGAAATATGTCGAGGCGAGCGGCGCGGGACTGGTTGTTGCCAGTCGTGACGACCCCGAAATCTGGCGCCAGGCGATCCTGAAGGCCGGCGACCCGGACATCCGAGCGCAATGGCACAAGGCTGCCCTTGCCTATGGCGCGTCGACGCCGCTTACCGGCGGGCTGGACGCTGCCTGCGACCTGATCGAGACGTCGCCCCCCAATCGGCGGGTCGGATGATGCGCCAGCCGGTTCCGATGTTACCGATTTTAAGTCAAATTTTACCGAACGCACGGCATGGCTTGAGCGTCGGCAGGTGGTGTTGCCGGCGCGTTTCGCGTAAGGGGTGACGATGCGTATTGTCGGGACGATTCCGCTGGCCGTCGCCATGGGCCTGTTCGCCGCCTCTGTCGCCCAGGCGGGCGAGGGCGGCAGCTGGATATCCGGCGACTGGTACCTGACGCTCGGCGCCACGGGCCTGGTCGCGCCGAATTTCGAGGGCGGCAAGAAATATATGTTCAGCGCCCAGCCGATCATCTCGCTCGGCAAGGTCGGCCCGGAGGCGCGCTTCACCTCGCGCAACGACAACATCTCGCTGGCGCTGATCGACGACGGCTCCGTGCGCGCCGGCCTGACCGGCAAGTTCCTGTTCCATCGCACTAGCAAGGACGAACTCGAGGGCCTCGACCCGGTGCGCTTCGGCGGTGAGGTCGGCGGCTTCTTCGAGTTCTATCCGCTGGATTGGCTGCGCGCCCGCGCCGAGTTGCGGCATGGCATCCGCTCCCACAACGGCTTCGTTGCCGACATCGCGGCGGATGCCTTCTATGACATCACGCCGACGGTCCGCATTTCCGGCGGCCCGCGCGTCTCCTTCGCCTCGTCCAACTATTTCGACGCCTATTACGGCGTCAATGCCAGCGAAGCGGCCGCATCGGGGCTCAGCGAATACCATCCAGGCGGCGGCGTGAAGTCGACCGGCCTTGGCGGCGCCATCACCTGGAAGGTGACCGAGCCGATGACGGCCAGCGTCTTCACCGAATATTCGCGCCTGATGGGGCCAGCAGCCGATTCCAGCCTGGTCAAGGAACGCGGCGACCGCAACCAGTGGATGTTCGGCGTGTCGACCACCTACCGCTTCAATTTCACGATGTAGGCCGTGAAAGCGGCTTCATGCCTTGAAATCCGCGCTTTATTCCTGCCGCGCCATCCGCTAAAAGCCACGCCATGACGAGCTTTTCGCGCCTTTTCGCGATCGCGATACGAATTACGGGCCCGGTGTTCCGGGTGGCCTGAGCGCCGCTGGAGCCGCCGGGAGTTTTCGCGCGCGCCCCTCGCGCTTTTTCAGAAATCAACGCATATCGCCCGAGCTTTGTGCCGCCGGGCAATTTGAGATGGCAGATCGATGACCGATACCCCTACGACCGATACGTCTGAGATGATCGACTATTCCAAGACGCTTTATTTGCCGCAGACGGATTTCCCGATGCGTGCCGGCCTGCCCGAGAAGGAGCCCGGCCTGGTCAAGCGCTGGCAGGACATGGACCTCTACAAGAAGCTGCGCGAGGAGGCCGCCGGCCGCGAAAAATTCGTGCTGCATGACGGCCCGCCCTATGCCAACGGCAACATCCATATCGGCCATGCGCTGAACAAGATCCTCAAGGACGTCATCAACCGCTCCTTCCAGATGCGCGGCTACGACGCCAACTATGTGCCTGGTTGGGACTGTCACGGCCTGCCGATCGAATGGAAGATCGAGGAGCAGTACCGCGCCAAGGGCAAGAACAAGGACGAGGTGCCGGTCAACGAGTTCCGCAGGGAATGCCGCGACTTCGCCGCGCATTGGATCAAGGTGCAGGGCTCAGAGTTCCAGCGCCTCGGCGTCATCGGCGATTTCGACAATCCCTACACGACCATGGCTTACCACGCCGAGTCGCGCATCGCCGGCGAGCTGTTGAAATTCGCCATGTCCGGCCAGCTCTATCGCGGCTCCAAACCGGTGATGTGGAGCGTGGTCGAGCGCACCGCGCTGGCCGAGGCCGAGGTCGAATACCAGGATTATGAGAGCGACACGATCTGGGTAAAATTCCCGGTCGCGAGCCTTGCGCGTCCTGTGGACGGGGGCGAGGGCGGGCAGTCGGCGGCGTTGTCCGAGGCCTCGCTGGATTTGCTCGAAGCCCATGTCGTCATCTGGACGACGACGCCCTGGACGCTGCCCGGCAACCGTGCCGTCAGCTATTCGCCGCGCGTCGCCTATGGCCTCTATGAGGTGACCGCGGCCGAGAACGCTTTCGGCCCGCAGCCCGGCGAGAAGCTGATCTTTGCCGACGCGCTGGCCGAAGACGCCGCCACCAAGGCCAAGGTGACGTTGAGGCGCCTTCACAACGTTTCGGCCGAACAGCTTGCAAGCCTGACACTTTCGCATCCGTTCAGGGGGTTTGCCGATGGCTATCAGTTCCCCGTGCCGATGATCGCCGGCGAGCATGTCACCGACGATGCCGGCACCGGCTTCGTCCACACGGCGCCCAGCCACGGCCGCGAGGACTTCGACGCCTGGATGGATGCGGTGGCCGAATTGCTCAAGCGCGGCGTCGATACCGCGATCCCGTTCCCGGTCGACGATGCCGGCTTCTTCACCAAGGACGCGCCTGGCTTCGGCCCGGACCGTGAGGGTGGAGCCGCGCGCGTCATCGACGACAATGGCAAGAAGGGCAACGCCAACCAGGCGGTGATCGACGAGCTGATCAAGCGCAACGCGCTGTTCGCGCGCGGCCGGCTGAAGCACAGCTACCCGCATTCCTGGCGCTCGAAGAAGCCGATCATCTTCCGCAACACGCCGCAATGGTTCGTCTATATGGACAAGGATCTCGGCGACGGCACGACGCTGCGCAGCCGCGCGCTGAAGGCCATCGACGACACGCGCTTCGTGCCGGCCGCCGGCCAGAACCGCATCCGCGCCATGATCGAGGAGCGTCCCGACTGGGTGCTGTCGCGCCAGCGCGCCTGGGGCGTGCCGATCGCCGTCTTCGCCGATGTCGACGGCAATGTGCTGAAGGACGCGGCCGTCAACCAGCGCATCATGGAGGCTTTCGAGAAGGAAGGCGCCGACGCCTGGTTCGCCGAGGGCGCCAAGGCGCGCTTCCTGGGCAATCACGATGCCTCCAAGTGGCACCAGGTGATGGACATCCTGGACGTCTGGTTCGATTCCGGCTCGACGCATGTCTTCACGCTTGAAGACCGTCCGGACCTCAAATGGCCGGCGGATGTCTATCTCGAGGGCTCGGACCAGCATCGCGGCTGGTTCCACTCCTCGCTGCTGGAAAGCTGCGGCACCAGGGGCAGGGCGCCCTACGAGGCGGTCATCACCCATGGCTTCACCATGGATGAGGAAGGCCGCAAGATGTCGAAGTCGCTCGGCAACACCGTGGTGCCGCAGGACGTGATCAAGCAGTCCGGCGCCGATATCCTGCGGCTCTGGGTGGTGACGACCGATTATTGGGAAGACCAGCGGCTCGGCAAGAACGTGCTGCAGACCAATATCGACGCCTATCGCAAGCTCAGGAACACCATCCGCTGGATGCTGGGTACGCTTGCCCATGACGATGGCGAGGACGTGCCGGTGGAGAAAATGCCGGAACTGGAGCGGCTGATGCTGCACCGGCTGTCCGAGCTCGACGAGCTTGTGCGCCAAGGCTACGACGCGTTCGAGTTCAAGCGCATCACCCGCGCGCTGCTCGACTTCATGGTGGTGGAGCTATCGGCCTTCTATTTCGACATCCGCAAGGACGCGCTCTACTGCGACGGGCCGTCGAGCCTGCGCCGCAAGGCGGCCGTGCAGGTGGTGCGCCACCTCTTCGAATGCCTGGTGAAGTGGCTGGCGCCGATGCTGCCTTTCACCACCGAGGAAGCCTGGCTCGACCGCCATCCGGACGCCGTCTCGGTGCATCTCGACCAGTTCCCGGCGATCCCGCAGAACTGGCGTAACGAGGCGCTGGCCGAGAAATGGCGCAAGGTAAGGCAGGTGCGGCGTGTCGTCACCGGCGCGCTGGAGATCGCGCGCGCCGAGAAGCTGATCGGCTCTTCGCTCGAAGCCGTGCCGGTGGTCGCCATCGACGACGCGGCGCTGGAAGCGGCGATCGCCGATGTCGACATGGCCGAAATGGCGATCACCAGCGATCTCGTCATCAAGCACGGCAAGGCACCGGAAGGTGCCTTCGGGCTCGACGACGTCAAGGGCGTGGCCGTGTTGGTGGAGAAGGCCGAGGATCGTGGCCTGGTCAAATGCGCGCGCTCCTGGCGCTACACCGCCGATGTCGGGCAGGACCCGGAATTCCCGGATGTTTCGGCTCGTGACGCCGCCGTGCTGCACGAGCTCAAGGCGCTCGGGCGTTTATAAGCCGGTGCAAAAGTGCCACGCCGGGCGGCCTGAATCCGCCCGCGCGTTGCCCTTAACAAGTGGTTGAGGTAAACACGCGACACTCCGGCAGACAAATTGTCGCCGGATTTCCATCGCAAGTGCGGGGAAGAAGGGGACCGTGCCCTTGGCCGGTGGCGACCGAAAGGCTGTTAGAGTGGGACTTTTTGGCATGACCGACAGAACGTTTGCGCGCGCCGCGCTGCTGGCGCCGCTTGTGGTATCGGCCATTGCTTTGTCGGGCTGCGTGGGATCTCCCACTTACGGAACCGACAAGACGGCCGCCGCGCAGCTTTTCGACGATGTTTCGGGCGCTGCCTCGATCATGCCGAAGCGCCGCGCACCGATCGACTACAAGCCGCGTCCGGATCTGGTGAAGCCCGGTCCTGGGCAGAAGGAGGCCCTGCCGCAGCCGCAGGAGAGCATCGAGACCGCGAGCGCCGATTGGCCCGAATCGCCCGAAGCGCGCCGCGCCCGCATCCGCGCCGATGCCACTGCGCATCAGAACGATCCGAACTACCAGCCGGAAGCCGTCGAGGATGTGCAGACCGATCCCGAGGCGGTGAAGAAGGCGATGGCGGAGTCGGGCTCCAGCCACCCGCCGCGCTGGTCGCCAGAAGATTCCAACGGTACCCGTAAGGTCGAGGTTCAGCGCCGGCTTGCCGAACAGAAGCAGGGTGATCCGACCGTTCGCAAATATCTGAGCGAGCCGCCGCTTGCCTACCGGCAGCCTTCCGATGCCGCGCCGCAGAACGAACTCGGCGAGGACGAGTTCAAGAAGGAGCGCCGGCTCAAGGCGCAGGCCGAGGGCAAGAAGAGCGGCTGGTTCGACTGGCTTGGCCTGTGAATAGTGAATAGTGAATAGTGAATAGTGAATAGTGAATGGATCACTACTCACCACTCTCACCACCATTCCGTTTCTCGCGAAAAAAATCCTTGAGGATGAGGCTGGCTTCGCTTTCGCCGATCCCCGGATAGACGTCCGGCGTGTGGTGACAGGTGGGCGAAGCAAAGAAGCGCACGCCGTTGACCACCGCGCCGCCTTTCTCGTCGGCGGCGCCGAAATAGAGCCGCCGCAGCCTGGCGAAGGAGATCGCGCCGGCACACATGGCGCAGGGCTCCAGCGTCACATAGAGATCGTGGCCGGTCAGCCGCTCGCTGGCGAGTTTTTGGCAGGCCTCGCGGATCGCCAGCATCTCGGCATGCGCGGTCGGATCCGCCAGCTCACGCGTGCGGTTGCCGGCTTTCGCCACCACGGTGCTGCCGTCGGCGATCACCGCGCCCACCGGCACTTCGCCGCGGTTTGCCGCCGCCTCGGCCTCTTCAAGCGCCAGGGCCATGAAATCAGGCCGCTTCACGCAGTTTCCATTCCGATTACTCCTCGCCACCCGGCAGTGATCCTGTTATCTAGCGCGAGACCCTGAAAACCGGAATCGGTTTTTGCCGCGCTGGCATAGCGCAAAAATCAAGATGACACCGCCTGCGTTGGGCGTCCGCAAGGGCGTGCGGCGCCGCAGGTGAAGACGAGCAAAGTAATGGACGACGACAAGAAATCTTCACGCGGACCGCGCAAAGGCGGTTCGAAACCGGCGGGCCAGCATGGCCGCGACGGCAAGCCGGGCTTCGGCCCCAAGAAACCGTTTGTGAAGCGCGAGCGGCCTATGGCTGCCGAAGGCGAGCGCCGCGACGTCAAGCGCAGCTACAAGCCGCGCGAAGCAGGCGAGGGTGCGGAACGCGGCGAAAGACCTTTCCGCAAAGGTCCACGCCCCGAAGGCAAGCCCTTCGAGAAGCGCGAAGGCCGCAAGCCTTACGCACCGCGCAGTGACCGGCCGGCGGCCGCGGAAGGCGAGCGCGGCGATTTCAAACGCAGCTACAGGCCGCGTGAAATGGGCGAGGGTGCGGAGCGCGGCGACCGGCCGTTTCGCAAAGGCCCGCCGCGCGAAGGCAAGCCATTCGAGAAGCGCGAAGGCCGCAAGCCCTACGCGCCACGCGGCGACCGGCCGATGGCCGCCGAGGGCGAGCGCGGCGAACACCGTTTCGAGCGCCCCAAGCACGCGTTCGGTGACCGCCCTAAGCGGGACTTTGCCGATCGCCCGAAGCGCGATTTCAGCGAGCGTCCGCGTGGCACCGCAGGAAAGCCGGAGGGTGGCTTCAAGCCGCGCCCGCGTCCCGCCGAAGCGGCAGCGGAAACCGGCGAGCGCATCGCCAAGCGGCTGGCGCGCGCCGGCATCGCCTCGCGCCGCGACGCCGAGGAACTGATTGCGGCCGGCCGCGTCAAGGTCAACGGCAAGGTGCTGGACTCGCCGGCCTTCAACGTCAGCGCCTCCGACGTCATCCATCTCGACGGCACCGAAATTCCGCCGATCGAGCGCACGCGCCTCTTTCTGTTCCACAAGCCGGCGGGCGTGGTCACCACCAACCGCGATCCGGAAGGCCGCAAGACCGTCTTCGACGTGCTGCCGGCCGACCTGCCGCGGCTGATGACCATCGGCCGGCTCGACATCAACACCGAGGGCCTGCTGCTGCTCACCAATGACGGCGGGCTGTCGCGCGTGCTCGAACTGCCGGCCACCGGCTGGCTGCGGCGCTACCGCGTGCGCGTCCACGGCAAGGTCGAGGAGAGCGCGCTTGCCGGCCTGCGCGACGGCATTGCCGTCGACGGCGTCTTCTACGGTTCGATCGAAGCCTCGCTCGACCGTGAGCAGGGCACCAATGCTTGGCTGACGCTGGGCTTGCGCGAAGGCAAGAACCGTGAGGTGAAGAACATCCTCGGTGCGCTTGGCCTCGATGTCACCCGGCTGATCCGCATTTCCTACGGGCCGTTCCAGCTCGAGGATCTTCCCGAGGGCCATGTGCTGGAGATCAAGGGCCGCGTTTTGCGCGAACAACTCGGCGAACGGCTGATCGAGGAATCCGGCGCCAACTTCGATGCCGAGATTCAAAAGCCATTCTCCAACAAGCCGGTGCGTGGCAGCGGACCGCGCCGCGAGGAGGCCGACCGGCCGAAATTCGAGCGCGACGGTGACCGCCGGCCGATCGGCGAGGGTGGACTGATCAAGGCACGCAAGCGCCGCGAGGGCAGCCGCGACGAGGCGCTGAGCAAGCTCTCGACGAAACCCGAACGGACATTCGGCGAGCGCGGCGCGAAGTCCGACCGGGGCGGTTTCGGCGACAAGCCGCGCGGCGGGTTTGGCGACAAGCCGCGTTTCGGCGGCAAGAAGTCCGAGCGTGAGCAAAGGCCGATCGAACCGCCGGGCCAGCGCAAGGCCAATGTCTGGATGGCGCCGGGCGCGCGGCCGATCGGCAAGGGCAGGGCGGAAGCCGATGCCGCCAAGGCCGCCGAGGCGAAGGCGCGCAAGGCATCCTACAAGCCGGGCGGCAAGGGCAAACCAGGCGCGAAGCCATTCGGCAAGCCCCACGGCGAGCGCCCCGAAGGCGATGGCGGCAACAGGCCGCGCGGTCCGAAGAGGGGCGGCGATGCGGATCGTCGGCGGTGAATTCCGCGGGCGTCCGCTGGCGACGCCAAAAAGCAATGCCATCCGTCCGACCACCGACCGCACCCGCGAGGCGGTGTTCAACGTTTTGGCGCATCGCCACGCCGAAAAGCTCGAAGGCGGCCGTGTGCTCGATCTCTTCGCGGGCACCGGTGCGCTGGGGCTGGAGGCGTTGTCGCGCGGCGCCTCCTACTGCGTCTTCATTGAGGAATCGACAGAGGGGCGTGGCCTGATCCGTGAGAATGTCGAAGCCTATGGGCTCACCGGCCGCACAAAAATCTTCCGGCGGGACGCCACCCATCTCGGCGAGGCCGGCACGATCTCGCCCTTTGGCCTGATCTTTGCCGATCCGCCTTACGGCAAAGGGCTTGGCGAGCGGGCGCTGCGCTCGGCCAAAGCCGGCGGCTGGCTGCTGCCCGGCGCGCTCTGCGTCGTCGAGGAGGCGGCCTCGGCGCCGTTCGAGCCGGGCGCCGGTTTTTCGGTGATCGATGAACGCAACTACGGTGAAACGATCATCCGGTTTATCGAGGCCAGCTAGGTTGTTCCAGCCGCGCCTCGAAAATGCCGAACAATTCACTTTGCCTCGCCAGTAAACCTTGCCTATCGTCGCGCAACCGAGACCGGAGAACTTGATGACATCTACGCGGATTGGGCTGCGCGCGGCGCTTCTTGTCGGCTCGCTGGCGCTGACGACGGCGGCTCCGGCCCGTGCGGCCGACGATGGCGACGTCAAGGATTTCCTGCTCGACAACGGCATGGAGGTGGTCGTCATCCCGGATCACCGCGCGCCGATCGTCACCCATATGGTCTGGTACAAGATCGGCAGCGCCGACGAGCCGCCGGGCAAATCCGGCATCGCGCATTTCTTCGAGCATCTGATGTTCAAGGCCACGACCAACCATGCCGCGGGCGAGTTCGACCGCGCTGTGTCCGAGATCGGCGGCTCCAACAACGCCTTCACCTCCTACGACTACACCGCCTTCCACGAGACGGTACCGCCTTCGGCGCTCGAACAGATGATGGGTTTCGAGGCCGATCGCATGCGCAACCTCATCCTGACCGACGATGTCATCAAGACCGAGCGCGACGTCATCCTGGAGGAGCGCCGCTCGCGCATCGACAGCAACCCGCAAGCGGTGCTCGATGAGGAGGTCGATGCCACGCTCTGGCAGAACCAGCCCTACCGCATTCCGGTGATCGGGTGGATGCAGGAGATGGAGCAGCTGAACCGTCCCGACGCGAAAGCCTTCTATGACAATTACTACCGGCCGAACAATGCGGTGCTGGTGGTCGCGGGCGACGTCGAGCCGGATGCCGTCAAGGCGATGGCCGAGCGCACCTACGGCAAGGTGGCGCGCGGCCCGGATCTGCGCCCGCGCATCCGTCCGGTCGAACCCGAGCAGAACACCAGGCGCACGGTGACGCTGACCGACGCGCGCGTTTCGGTGCCAAGCTTTTCCACGCAATGGGTGGTGCCGTCCTATCACACGGCCAAGCCCGGCGAGGCCGAGGCGCTCGATCTGCTTGCCGAGATCCTCGGTGGCGGCAACCGCAGCCGGCTCTATCAGGAGCTCGTCGTCAAGCAGGGGATCGCCTCTGAAGCGGCCGCCTATTTCCAGGGCACCATGCTCGATGCCACCAACTTCACCGTCTACGGCGCCCCGCGCGGCGACGCCAGGCTTGCCGATGTCGAGGCGGCGGTCGACGCCGAGATCGCCCGCATCGTCAAGGACGGCGTCAGCAATGACGAACTGGAGCGGGCCAAGACCCGCTATGTGCGCTCGATGATCTTTGCCCGCGACAAGCAGGACGACATGGCCAACATGTATGGTTCGACACTTGCCACCGGCGGCAATGTCAAGGACGTCCAGGAATGGCCGGATCGGATCCGCAAGGTCACCGCCGACGAGGTCAAGGCGGTCGCTGCCCGCTATCTGGCGCTCGATCATTCCACCACCGGTTATCTCTTGCCGCAGCAGCAGGCGGGGAATTGATGATGAGCATGGTTCATGCCAGCAACTTCCCTTCTCCCCTTGTGGGAGAAGGTGGATCGGCGCGCAGCGCCGAGACGGATGAGGGGTGGTCCAGGGAACGCAACGTCTCACTTCGCTGGAACACCCCTCATCCGTCGCCTTCGGCGACACCTTCTCCCACAAGGGGAGAAGGTAAAATCCATCGCGCCGTCGCCACCCTTTGCTTTGCCCTGTTCTTCCTGCTCTTGCCGGCGCTCGCCGCCCGCGCGGAGATGAACATCCAGGAGGTGAAGTCGAAGAAGGGCATCGCCGCTTGGCTGGTGGAGGATCATTCGATCCCGCTGATTTCAGTTCGCTTCGTCTTCGATGGCGGCAGCGCGCAGGATCCGGCCGGCAAGGACGGCCTGGTCAACCTTATGACCGGCCTGTTCGACGAAGGCGCCGGCGACCTCGACAGCGATGCCTTCCAGCAGAAGCTCGACGATGCCGGCGCCGAGATGAGCTTCCAGGCCGCGCGCGACGGCACCTACGGCTCGATGCGCATGCTGTCGGAGGAGAAGAACGAGGCTTTCGGCCTGCTGAAGCTTGCCGTCAACCAGCCGCGTTTCGACCAGGCGCCGATCGACCGTATCCGGGCGCAGGTGCTCTTCGGCATCCTCGCCAACGAGCGCGATCCGAACACGGTGGCGCAGCAGCGCTGGCTGCGCGCCATCTATGGCGAGCATCCTTATTCGCGCTCCGACCAGGGGACGAAGGACAGCCTGACCACCATTACCGCCGATGACATCAAGGCTTTCCACAAGGCCAATTTCGCCCGTGGCGGGCTGCATGTGGCAGTGGTCGGCGACATCGATGCCGCGACGCTGAGCGACAAGCTGGACGAGGTGTTCGGCGATTTGCCCGAAAAGCAGACATTGGCTCCGGTGGCGGATGTCACGCCAAAGCTCGGGCAGCAGCTCGAAGTGAATTACGACTTGCCGCAGACTTCGCTGCAGCTTGCCTGGCCGGGCGTGAAGCGCAGCGATCCGGATTTCTTTGCCGCGGTCCTGATGAACGAGATACTCGGCGGCTCGACCTTCACCTCTCGGCTCTTCGCCGAAGTGCGCGAGAAGCGCGGCCTTGCCTATGGCGTCAGCTCCGATCTCATCGACAATGAGCATTCCCACGCGCTGCTGGTGACGACGGCGACGCGTTCGGACCGCGCGGCCGAAACGCTTTCGATCGTGCGCCAGGTGGTGAAGGACATGGCCGAGAACGGCCCCACCGAGGAGGAGCTCGCAGCCATCAAGAAATACATGATCGGCGCCTACGCCATCAACAATCTGGATTCCTCCAGCTCCATCGCCGCGACGCTGGTCGAGCTGCAGGTCGACGATCTCGGCATCGACTACATGAAGCGTCGCGCCTCGCTCATCGACGCGGTGACGCTGGCCGACGTCAAGGCGGCGGCAAAGAAGCTTCTGTCGGCCGAACCCGCCGTGATGGTCATCGGCCCGCCGCTGGTGCAGGTGGCGGGGAGCGGCAAGGGATGAGCCCGACCTTCGGGGTAGCCTTCGGCGGCGGCGGCGCGCGCGGTCTCGCGCACATCCATATCATCGAGGCTCTCGACGAGCTCGGCATCACGCCGGTGGCGATCGCGGGCTCGTCCATCGGCGCCATCATGGGCGCCGGCATGGCCGCCGGCATGACCGGAGCGCAGGTCCACGAATACTCCCGCTCGATCCTCGGCAGCCGCGCCGAAATGGCCGCGCGCATGTGGCGCTCGCGGCCGGGCACGATCGCCGAAGCCATGCAGGGCGGCATACGCGTCGGCCAGTTCAACATCGAGCGTATCCTGAAGGCTTTCCTGCCTGGGGATATTCCCGCTACCTTCGAAGAGCTGAAGATCCCGCTCAAGGTCACGGCGACCGACTATTTCGGCCACAAGCTCGCGGTGTTCGCCGAGGGTGAATTGCATTCGGCGCTCGCGGCCTCGGCCGCCATCCCGGCGGTGTTCCGGCCGGTGGTGCGCAATGACTGCCTGCTGATCGACGGCGGCATCTACAATCCCGTCCCTTTCGATCTGCTCGAAAGGGACGCCGACATCATCATTGCGATCGACGTGGTCGGCGCGCCGAGCGATGCCGAGCGCCGGCATCCGACCACGGTCGACCTGATGTATGGCGCTTCGCAACTGATGATGCAGTCGATCATCGCCAACAAGCTGCAGCAGTCTCAGCCCCATATCCTGATACGTCCGAAAGTCTCGAAATACCGCGTGCTCGATTTCCTCAAGATCGAGGCGTTGATGGCTGAGACGGTCGAGATCAAGGACGAACTGAAGCGCGCCGTCGAGAAGGCGGTGGAAGCGCATGGCGGCGGCCGGGGCAAGAAGAAAGTGGTCTGACAGGCCCTCGCGGCGGCCTCCCTTCAGGCGGATGGGATGGCGACCGAGGTCCGACGCCTGAAGTCTGATGGGGCGGGGCATAGGTCTCTTATAAGGTTGGACCTAAGAATAACGTGAAGTATTCTTTATACCCGATTTGGCCGAGTTCATGCCTAAATTTGAGGCTTGTCACGAAGTCTTCATTGAATTGCCCGTTGACGCACCCTGCGGTAGAGTTAATAATATCCTAATATAAGGTAGCGCAAATAATCTCCCGACCGGCAACAACGAGTTTCAGCGCTACTGCGGGTGGGAAATTTGCAGGGCGGCTTTCATAGCCGTCGTCGCCGTCAATCACTGAACCATCGCCTGTCCGTGAACCGCCTTTGGGCGGGCTGTTCACGGGCTGGGGTTTTCGGTCGTTCGTGGTCGCATGGCGTTGTGATCTTTTTTCTCCCGCGAAGTTGGGTGCCGAACGGTTTTCGGCATGGGGGTCGGCTGCCTTGCACGGCCAATCCGCCCATGGCGGCAGCGGACGCGTTCGGGGATGTGAAAGGCGGGTCGTGGCTGTGGGGTTCAGTAACGCGTCGCTCCGGTTGATGCACACAACCGTTGGTTCGGCGCAGACGAAGGTGCGGCTTTTCGGCCTGGCCCTCGTCGCATGCGTCGTCATGTTCTTTCTTTTCGGCTTCGGCCGGCATGCATCGACGGGCTCGATGCTCGTGGCGGCCGCGATGGCGGGTTTCGGTGGCTTGGCCATCCTCCGCGCCCGCGGCGACGCTGCGCAAGAGCCGGTGCAAAACGCCGTGGATAGCGCGCCCCCTCGCACCGTCACACCTGGCAAGACGCCGCCGAAAAAGACAGGCCGCCGGCCGGCCGGCTCGGCTCGCTCGGAGCTTGCCGCGGCACTTGCCAGCTGCCGCTCCGCCTTCCTGGCGGTCGGCCTGTTCAGCGGCATGCTCAATGTGCTGATGCTTGCGGGCTCGCTCTACATGCTCGAGGTCTATGATCGCGTGCTGCCGAGCCGCAGCCTGCCGACGCTCGTCGGCATTTCGATATTGCTCATCATTCTCTATTGCGGGCAGGGCTTTCTCGATTTCGTGCGGGCGCGGGTCCTTGTGCGGGTCGGCGGCGCGCTCGACGAGGCGCTCGGTCGGCGCGTCTATACCTCGATGCTGAGATTGCCGCTCAAGGCCAGCCGCGAGGGCGACAGCCTTCAGCCGATGCGCGATCTCGACAGCGTGCGCGGCTTCCTGTCCGGCATGGGCCCGACGGCTCTGTTCGACCTGCCGTGGATGCCGATCTATCTCGTCATCATCTTCATGTTTCATTGGGTGCTTGGCGTGACTGCTCTGTTCGGGGCAATCGTTCTGGTCGTGCTGACCCTGCTCGCCGAGCGGTTGACGCGACGGCCGGTAGCAGCCGCCACCTTGAGCGGTAACCGGCGCGGCGGGCTTATCGCTGCCGGCACTCGCAATGCTGAAGTCGTCGCCGCCATGGGCATGGCCGGCGGGCTGGCTTCGCGCTGGGAAGATGCCAACGTCGAATTCATTGCCGACCAGCGCAAGGTGAGCGACGTCGCGGGCAGCTTTGGTGCCGTGTCGAAAGTGCTGCGCATGCTGCTCCAGTCCGCCATGCTCGGCATCGGCGCCTGGCTGGTGATCGAAGAGCAGGCGTCGGCGGGCATCATCATCGCCGCTTCCATCCTCAGCGGCCGCGCGCTGGCGCCGGTCGATCTCGCGATCGCCAATTGGAAGGGTTTCGTCGGCGCACGCCAGGGCTGGCAACGGTTGAGCCGGGTGCTTGCGGCCATGCCCGCCGAGACTGAACCCATGCTGCTGCCGGCGCCAAGCGCCAATGTCGTGATGCACGGTGCGGCCATCGTGGCCCCGGGGACCCAGAGGCTGCTGGTGCAGGATGCCAGCTTCGCCGTGGAAGCCGGCCACGGGCTCGGCATCATCGGTCCGAGCGGCTCGGGAAAATCCACCCTGGTGCGGGCCCTCGTCGGGGCCTGGCAACCCGTCAGCGGCCGCGTCAAGCTCGACGGAGCCGATCTCGACCAGTGGTCCTCGCAGGAGCGCGGTCGCCATATCGGCTACCTGCCGCAGGACGTGGAGCTGTTTGCCGGCACCGTCGCCGAAAACATCTCCCGCTTTGATCCGGACGCCGACGCGGATGCGATCATCGCCGCGGCCAAGTCGGCTGGCGCGCATGAGTTGATCGTGGGCTTCCGCCAAGGCTACGAAACCGAGATCGGCGAGCATGGCGAGGCGCTGTCGGCCGGCCAGCGCCAGCGCATTGCTTTGGCCCGCGCACTCTATCGCGATCCGTTCCTCGTGGTGCTCGACGAGCCGAATTCCAACCTCGACATGGACGGCGAGCAGGCCCTGATCCGCGCGATGCTCGGCGTTCGCGAGCGCGGCGGCGTGGTTGTCATCGTCGCCCATCGTCCGAACGTGCTGACGGCCGTCGATTTCGTCCTGGCGATGAACCAGGGGCGCATCCACGACTTCGGGCCGAAGGAAGAGATCTTCGCAAAGATGTTCCCGACGTTGCGGCCGGTCCCCGCGGCCACTCCGCCGCTGCGGGTGTCCGCCGAAGGTACACATCAGGCCGTCGCCAACGGAGCCGAGGGAGGGAACTGACATGGCTGCCCTGAGCGCCTCCCATGCGTCGATCCGCTTCTACACACGGCTCGGACTCGGAGCCGTGCTTCTGCTTGCCGGTGGCGTGGGCGGCTGGGCATCGGTCACCGAGATAGCCGGCGCGGTCATCGCGCCCGGCACGCTCGTCGTCGATTCCCACGTCAAGAACGTGCAGCATGCGACCGGCGGCGTCATTGCCGAGGTCGATGCCCGCGACGGCGACAAGGTGAAAGCCGGCGACCTCCTGCTGCGTCTCGACCGTATCGTTCCGGCCGCCAATCTTGCGGTGGTCAGTAAGGCGCTCGACCAGCTCGCGGCGCGCAAGGCCCGTCTCGATTCGGAGCGACGCGGCAGCGACGCCATCGTCTTCCCGCCCGATCTTCTGGACCGCGTCGCCGATCCCGACGTTGCCGAGGCGGTGGCCGGAGAAAAGCAGCATTTCGAGACCCGGCGCACCTCCCGCACCGGGCAGAAGAGCCAGCTTGCGGAACGCATCGCCCAGCTGGAAAAGGAGATCGCCGGCGACGCCGCGCAGGCGGATGCCAACAGCAAGGAGATCGAGCTTGAGCAAAAGGAGCTCGCTTCGGTGCGCGCGCTCTGGGCCAAAAAGCTCATCTCCATCGATCGCCTGACTTCGACCGAGCGCGAGGCCACGCGCCTCGACGGCGAACGCGGCCAGCTCGTTGCCGCCCAGGCGCAGGCCGAGGGGAAGATCGCCGAGATCAAGCTGCAGATCATCCAGATCGATCTCGATCTCAGCACCGAAGTGAACAAGGACCTGCGCGACGTCGACGGCCAGATGGGCGAGCTCCTGGAACGCAAGGTCGCCGCCGAGGACCAACTGAAGCGGGTCGACATCCGCGCGCCGCAGGACGGTGTCGTGCAGCAGTCGATCGCCTATACGATCGGCGGCGTGGTGAAACCGGGCGAGACGATCATGCAGGTCGTTCCCGACAATGACAGCCTTGCCGTGGAAGCCAGGATCGCGCCCAGCGACATCGACAAGCTGTGGGTCGGCCAGTCTGCCTCACTGCGATTTTCGGCATTCAACACGCGCACCACACCGCAGATCGACGGTGTCGTCGAGCGAACCTCGCCCGACATCGCCACCGATCAGCGTACCGGCGCCAGCTACTACACCGTGCGCATCAAGACGACTGCCGCCCAGGTTGCGCGCCTCGGCGAGGTCAAGCTGTTGCCCGGCATGCCGGTGGAATCCTTCATCAAGACCGAGGACCGCTCGGTGATCTCCTACCTGGTGAAGCCGTTACGGGACCAGATCATCCGCGCCTTCAGACAGTGAGCCCGCCTCGCGCGGGAAAATGGAAACAGCAGATACGGAACGCAACCGCAGTCAAATTCAAGAGGAAACGTCATGACCGACCTTACGGACAATCTGACAGGTGATCTGCTCGCGACAACCGATCCCACGACGACCGGAAGCATCGATCCCGTCGCGCCGCTTGCAATCTCGCTTGACCAGGCGGATGCGGATTACGCTCCCGGCGAGACGGTTGGAATCACGACCACCAATGTCTCGGATGGCGGCACGCTCACCTTCGAGGTCGCCCATCTCAGCGCCGGCGCCGACGGCGTCCTCGGCACCGCGGACGATGTGCTCACTTATGATCTTACCGGCACCGGCACGCCCTGGACCGTCACCGACGGCGGCGCCGGCGATCTGGACGGTGTTGCCAACGGCTCGATCGAGACGTCGTGGTACGTCAACGGCGACGCGGCAAACCAGGCATTCATGCTGACGGCCACTGACGGTCTAGGCAACACGGCCACAACAACGTTCACGGATGCGCCGAAGACGCCGCCGACCACCTTTGCCTATGCCGACACCCACATCGACATAACCGCCGACAACACGACTGTGAGCGCGGCTGGTGCCGTGTTTTCAAGCCGCGACACGACGATTTTCTCCCATCTGGTAAGCGGTTCTTCCGGCACCGGCAATTGGTCGGTGTTTGCGCAGATCCAGAATGCCGGCGCGGAGCAGGGTTTCAACAGCGCCGATGGCGTGTTGGATGAAAAGACGTCCAGCCAGCACAATATGGTCATTGCTCTGAACACGCTGGTCAAGGTCGACGCCGACGGCACGGTAGACCCGAACGGAGCGTATTACGCATTCCGTCTCGATATGCATCAGACGGGGTCGAATCCATTCCTCTCGCTTGATCAGCTGAAGATCTACCAGTCAGCCAATGGCAGTCTTGGCGCGGGCAGCTTCGCGGCCGGCCCTGACACAGCGGGGACGGACCCGAATTTCCATTTCACGTCTGGGAACACCACTTTAGCTTACAATATGAATGCTGGGGGGGCCAACTCGGTCCTGATGGACGCCGAGTATGACAGCGGCAGCGGCGGCGGCGGCGATGTGATTGTTCTGGTGCCGACTGCCAATTTCAATCCTGCGAACGGCAACTTCCTGTATTTCTATACCGCGATGGGATTCCAGGGCGGTGACTGGTCTGGCACCGGCACCTTTGAGGAATGGAGCGCGCTGAGCCAGCCGGCGACTTTCTCGATCTCGGGCACGAAGTACACCGACGTCAATGGCGATGACGCGACGGCGGGGCACAATGGCGACGACACGCCGCTGGCCGGCATCACCATCAATCTTTACGCCAGCGGCGCTCCCAACACGGTGATTGCGTCCACCGTGACGGCAGTCGACGGGTCCTACTCCTTCAATAATCTAGGGGTGTTGCCGAATAACCAGAATTACATCGTCAAGGAAGTGCTGCCGAACGGCGACACGCAGACCCTGGGCAACAATGGCTATATCATCAGTTCGACCATCGGCACCAACAGCACCGGCAACGACTTCGCCAACTTCGTCAACATCAGCATCTCCGGGCACAAATACACCGACGTCAATGGCGACGACGCCACCGCGGGGCATAATGGCGACGACACGGCGCTGGCCGGCATCACCATCAACCTCTATGCCAGCGGCGCTCCGAACACGGTGATTGCGTCCGTCCAGACGGCGGCCGACGGCAGCTATCACTTCGACAATCTCGGCCCGCTCAGCGGCGGCCAGACCTATGTCGTCAAGGAGGTGCTGCCGAACGGCGACATCCAGACCCTGGGCAACAACGGCTACATCGTCGCGGCCACCAGCGGCAACAACACCACCGGCGAGGACTTCGCCAACTTCGTGAA
>NZ_JAGXJY010000002.1:35682-568806 GCF_019091085.1 Mesorhizobium sp. GbtcB19
CACCACCGGCGAGGACTTCGCCAACTTCGTGAAGTTCTCGATCTCGGGCACCAAATACACCGACGCCAATGGCGACGACACGACGACCCATAACGCCGACGACACGCCGCTTGGCGGCATCACCATCAATCTCTATGCCAGCGGCGATCTCAGCCATGCCCTGGCGAGCACGGTAACTGCGGTCGACGGCAGCTATCACTTCGACAATCTCGGCCCGCTCAGCGGCGGCCAGACCTATTTCGTGCAGGAAGTGCTGCCGAACGGCTATGTCGAGACCCTGGGCAAGGACGGCTATATCGTCGCGGCAACCAGCGGCAACAACACCACGGGCGAGGACTTCGCCAACTTCCTGCCACCGACGGGCCAGGGCTTGACGCCTGGCTTCTGGAAGAACCACATCGATATCTTGAACCAGGAGTTGGGTTCGTTCCATCCGGGCTGGAACTCCAACACCTCCTTTGAAACCATCTTCGGTTTCGTGGACCTGAACAAGATCCCCAAAACGCCCTCAATCGCGGATGCGCTGGGAGCCAAGGGTGGTGGCGTGAACCACCTCGAACGCTCGTCGGCGGCGGCGTTCCTCTCTGCTGCCGTCACCGCCGTGCCCGACGGCCCCGGCGGCAAACCGGAGCTCAATTTCAGTTTCTCCGCGGCGACCAGTTCGAACCCGGCCATCATCTCTATTCTCAATCTGATCGACGCGAACCATGATCACACGCTCCAGCCGGGCGAGGTGACTGCCGCGGTGCGGGACGTCCTTAACGATACCGGCGCCCCAACCAACAATTTCGGCCTGACCGGTCAACCGGGGGTCGAGGATGTCGCCAACGCCTTCGACGCGATGAACAACCAGACGCATCCGGACGCCAGCGTTTTCCTCATCTGACGAGCTGTGCGCGAATTTCGTGATCGGGGGCACCTTGCCCCCGATCGTTCTGCGACAAAACGCAATCAGGCACAGGGCTCGCGCGATCAAGCGGGCGGTCACGTCCCTGGCATCAAGGCGGTCTGGAATTGCGCTAAGCGTTCGCGACCGGCTTGTATTCCATCGCCACCACACCGTTGTCGAACGGCACGGCCGACACAAGCTCGAGCGCGACCGGCGCGTCGGACGGAAACAACTGTTTGCCTCGACCGGCGGCTCCCGGATAGACGAGCAGCCGCACGCGGTCGACCAATCCGGCGCCGAGAAGCTGCCGGGCGACGCTCAGGCTGCCATGCACATAGATGTTGCCGCCGGGCTGCTGCTTCAGTCGGGCGACGGCCTGGGGCAGGGGCCCATCGAGCAGCTCGGACGGTTTCCAGTCGACCGTCTTGAGGCCGGTCGAGGCGACATATTTCGGCAGCGCGTTGAAACGATCGGCGAAGTCGCCGGTTTCCGACGGCCAATGTCCAGCAAAGATCTCGTAGGTCAGACGTCCGAGCAGCATGGCGCCGCTGTCGGCAAGCTCGTCCTCCTTGAACCTGGTCATCGCATCGTTCCAGGCGACGTTGGGCAGCAGCTCATGCTCGGCGATGCCGTCGACGGTGATGAATTCGGTGACGATCAATTCTCTCATGGTCATCCCTCCTGGAGCGCGCCGCCTCTCATATTTATTTAGATCATAGAATAATAAGACTGTCGAAGATATAGGGAGGCGGCGCCTGGCGTCAACGCGGGGCTGCCACTCCCATGTTCGAAAAATCGACCTGACAAACGGTAGCGTTGTCCTCGCTCTTTCCCTCTAGCCCCGCGCGGCTTGCTCATCATAGTCTCTCGCGCCGTTTCAAACGCACGAGTCGCATGAGCAAACTTCAATTCAGCCGTGTTCCCGCCAGTCCGGTCTCGCTTGGGCTCGTCTGCAATTTTCTTGCGCACTACCCGCCCTTCGACGCCTACGAGTTCGGGCTGATGGTGAAGACCTTGCGCTATCAGCTCGAGCAGCAGACACATCTCATCGGCTCGGTCGAGGATCAGATCGTCGCCTATGTCGGCTGGATCGTGACCAGCCGCGAGATCGCCGAGGCATGGGTCGCGCATAGCGGCCCGCTCAATCCCGATCCCGACGGCACGGCCATTGCCGCGACGGTGATGGCGACGCGCTCGTCCGCGCATATCCTGCCGCTGATCAAGGAGGCCAAGCTGCTCAACCTCGACAAATCCGTCTATTGGAAACGCGATTTCATCGATGCGCGAGGCGCCATGAAGCGCGCCGTGCGCAAGCGGGACGCCTGATGGACCAGGCATCGCCCGGCGAGGCGCTGACGCAGGAGATTCTTGTCCGGCTCGGCGAGCGCTATGCGTCGATGTTCGTGCGTATCTGGCAGCCGGCGGGCACGCCGCGCGGCAGCGTGTTCTGCCTGCACGGCTTTACCGGAAACGGCTCCGATTTCGACTATCTCGCCGCATTCCTCTGCCGCAACGGTTATCTGGTGGTCTGTCCGGACTTGCTCGGGCGCGGGCGCAGCGCCTATCTCGGCGGCGGCTATGACATCAACGTCTACTATAACTGCCTGCGCGCGCTCGGCCAGTTTGCCGGCAAGGAGAACCATTTCATCGGCTCGTCCTGGGGCGGCACGATCCTTCTTTTGTTTTTGTATATGACCCGTGCGCGCGCCACCAAGGTGGTGCTCAACGACGTTCCCATGCTTGGTGGCGCCAATGTCGACCACATCCGCTCCGAGATCGTGCGCGACAGCGAGGCGCAATTTTCCACCCGCGCCGAGGCCGAGGCCTATGTGCGCTCGACGCGCTCTTTCATGGGGCCGGTCGAGGAGAGCGTCTTCTCGCGCTATGTCGCCAACAAGATCGTTTCCGGCCCCGAAGGTTTTCGCCTGGCTTATGACCCGGCCACGACCGCAAGCTTCGGTTCGATGACCGGTCGCGACTACGACCTGTTCCAGATCGTCGCGAAGCTGCAAGCGCGCTTCCTTCTGATGTATGGTCGCGAGAGCAATTTCATCGACAGGCAGGCCATCGACCGCACCCGTCAGGGCCGGCCGGATCTGTTGGTGGTCGACAATGTGGATGCCGGCCATCCCCCGTCGCTGATGACGCTCGACCAGGCGCTGCTTGTCCTGGGCTTCCTCACGACCGTCTGAAGGCGCGGATGCTCGGCTGCGCCCGGTGCGCGATCAGCCTTCCGCGTCTATCATCTCGATCCGGCACCACGGCCGCCCTTGGCGGGTGATCGAGCAGGCCGTGAGGCCGCGTTCGGTTCTTGGGTCCTTCAGACTGACCAGCTCGATTGTCGCCGCGGGCCGCCGCTCCAGATGCAATGTTCGAAGCAGGAAGCGCCGGCCTGTGGCCGCCTGATAGCGGTTGAAGACCACCGCCAGGATTTCCGAATGGCCGTGTCTGCCCAGAACCAGATAGCGATGGTATCCGGCGCCGCCGGGAAGCGCGACGTGGGCGGCAAGCGCAGGCTCGCTTTCCGCGCGGGGCAGGGCATCCTCCAGATTGGCGACATAGAGATCGACCGATGCGCCATGGCGTGGCGTCAGCGACACCGCTACGGCCGTGGCGGGGCCGCGCTTGAAGCTGATGACGGCACGGTTGGCGATCGGCCGCAGGAATTTCAGCCCAAGGCGGGCGAAGTCGGGGCAGCGGCGCTCGACCAGCGCTGCGACGTCCAGCCCGCGCACGTAGCGGCGCTGGCCGACGCGCGGGAAGGCAAGCTGCTCGCCCTCGGTGAACAGGCGTGTGAGAGGCACCTCGTTCATCGCCGCGCGACGCTGACCGAAGAGCCGGCTGCCGGCCGCAGGGCCAGCGCATAGTCGAAGCGAATCACGTCGTCGGCGCGGCTGAAGCTGAACTGGCGCACCACGGCGCGCACCGCCTCCTTGACCTCCAGCCGCCCGAGCCGGGCGCCGCCGCACATGCGCGGCCCGGTCAGGAATGGGATGAAGGCGCGGCGGTCGTAAGTGTCTTCGATAAATTCCCGCCGGCTGGCATCGAAGGTCCTCGGGTCCGACCAGAAGGCCGGATGCTGGTGAACGCCCACCACCGACAGCAGGATGAGCTGTCCGGGCACCAGCCTGCGACCGTCCAGCGTGGTCTCGGCGCCAACCTCCCGGACGAGGAACGGGATCGGCGGCAGGTAGCGCATCGTCTCGTTGACGATGCAGTCGATGAACGGCGTCTCGGCCGCGTTGCGGTCGATCTCATCCTGGATGCGCTGCTGCACCTTGGCGTTGGCGCCCATCCGGTCGATCACCCACAGAATGGTTGCGACCGTCGTTTCCACGCCGGCAAAGGCGTTCATGACGAACTCCTCCACCGGGGAGAAGCCATCTATGTCCTTGGCCCTGTCCGCGAAGCGCGCCATTTCCGCCGCGGCGCGCGGATCGGCGGCCAGCTGCCCGGCGAAATCGGCGACCACCTGGCGGGCCTCGCCTATGGCGCCATCGCGCTCCGAGGTTGTCGGCGCTACCCAGGAGAAATATTGCAGCCGCCGCAGTACCTCGCGCACACGGTCGATGAGCGAGATCGTCGAGGCGATGTCGGGAACCAGGTTGAACGCACGGTAGAAAATCGTCAGCGAAGCGGCGAACAACGCCTTCTGGATGCCGGCGAGCGTTGCTTCGCTTTGCGACAGACGAGTGGTGTAGACGTCGCAGACCGCGTTCTGCTGCGCCGGCTTGGCCGCCGCGAGATAGGCATCCTGCGTGATTTCGCGTCGTACCGCCCAGTCTTCGTCATTGGTGTTGAAGCGGCTGTAGCCCAATGCCGAGATCATCGAGAAATTCTTGCGGAACAGCGCCGGCGCCTTGACGATGCGGTCGACCGCCTCCGGGTGGTCGAACACCTGCAGGTTGCCGACGCGTTTCTCCGCGCCGCTCTGCTCGCCGCTTTGCGCGTAAAGCGCATAGACGAGACTGTTGAGGACGTCCTCGATCTGCGATTGATTCATGGCCCCCGCCAAGCCCACCGGTCGCGGCGGCCGAACTGTTACGACCCAAAGGCTAGCCATATTTGTTTCGAGTCGAAAGGCCGATCGGTAGCTGGTGGACCTAGCTGTGGCAAAGCTGCAACATCGCGGCAGGAACACATTTCGATAGCTTTCGTCAAAAGTTCCGTTGAGTTAGCTTCGCGCGGGTTTTGGGTTTTAGCTTCCAACGGGGGGAAGGTATGCGGGCGCAAGCTTCCGGCAAATTTCTGGCGACTGTAGCGGCCTCGGCCGCGTCTATGACATCGGTTGGCGTGGCAACGGCCCATGCCACCGAAGCGCAGGTGACCGATCCGTCGGTGATCGATTCGCGCATCAAGATCGCCTTCGAAGGTGCTGTGTTTCAAAACAACGTCCACAGCGACAAGACCGGCCTGGGCGGCAGCGACAAGCTCGGCAACGCCAATGGCGATCTCTACGGCTCGATCGCGCTGACCAAGCAGATCTCGCCCGACGTCGACTGGCGCCTCGCCGGCGCTTTCCACACCGGCAAGGATCGCTCCTGGGATTTCAACGCCTCCACGCCGACCGAGGCGGTCAACTTCAACTATGGCGACGACTTCAATTTCCAGACGCTGGACTTCGATCTCGGCAAGCACGTCAAGATGCAGGCCGCCGACATCCGTTTCTTCGGCGGGTTGCGGCTTGTGCACTCCAAGGAGCATATCGGCATCGGCGAGGGCTTCAGCGAGACCAGCCCGGTCGACAAGAGCGGCAGCGCGGATAAGCTCGGCAAGGCCG
Organism: Mesorhizobium sp. GbtcB19; assembly: GCF_019091085.1. Lineage (GTDB taxonomy): Bacteria > Pseudomonadota > Alphaproteobacteria > Rhizobiales > Rhizobiaceae > Mesorhizobium. The sequence goes on from NZ_JAGXJY010000002.1 coordinate 41,352, forward strand.
AATACTGGGGCATCGGTCCGCATGTCGGCGTCGAAGGCTACTATCCGCTCGGCGAGAAATGGGGGCTGACCGGCTCGGCCTCCGGTGCGGTCATGTGGGGCCGTCGTACTGAAACCGTCTCCTTCGATGTTGTCAGCGACAACCCGAACAACACTCCCGCCCATCAGGAAGGCCACTTCAGCCAAAGCCAGCACTCCAACGAGACGGTCACGAGCTTCGACGCCTCGGCCGGTATCAGCTGGACGCCCTTCACCAACACCACCTTCACCGCGGGCTACAAGGTCGAGCAGTGGCACAATCTGCTGGTCACCGCGGACAAGAAGACCTCGACCTTCAACGGCCCGTTCCTGCGCCTCGAAGTCAAGATGTGACGGAGGCGGCCGGCTGCAGGTGAACGGGGAAGCGGGTTTCGAATCCAGGTTCGCGGCAAACGGTGGCGTCAAACTGCACTACACAGCGGCGGGCTCAGGCCCGCCGATCGTGTTTCTGCACGGCTTTCCCGACCATGGCCTCGGCTGGCGGCGCCAGCTCGAAGCACTCCAGGGCAGATTCAGGGTGCTTGCGCCGGATCTGCGCGGCTTCGGCCAAAGCGATGCCCCGCAAGGTCACGCCAACTACGCACTGATGCCCTGCCTGATCGAGGACGTGCTGGCCGTGCTTGCGGCCGAAGGCATTTCGCAGGCCGCCATCGTCGGCCACGATTGGGGCGGCATGATCGCCTGGTGGCTTGCGATGCGCGTGCCGCAGGTTGTTCGCCGCCTGGTGCTGCTTTCGGCGCCGCACCCGCGCCACTACCTGCGCGCCATATCCGACCCTGCCAATGCCGGCACCATCGACTATATCCGCCGTTTCCAGGGCGTGGCCGACGCCGTCCTGCCGACACCGGATGAACTCGCCGCCTGGGTCGCCGACAAGGCGGAGAGGCAGGCGCTTGTGGAAGCGCTCCGGCGATCCCATCCGGAGGCAATGCTCGGCTATTACCGGGCCAACATCCCGCTGGGCAAAATGCCCGATATCGGCCCGCAGCCGCTGGTCAGGGCGCCGACGCTGGTCCTGTTCGGCGCCGACGATCCGTACATCCCGACCGCCGCTTATGACGGCACCTTTCGCGAAGTCGACAACGTCACGTCGCTGGTGGCGCTCCCCGGCGCCGGCCACTTCATCCACCACCAGGCGGCGGGATTCGTGACGCGCGAAGTGGAGGCGTGGGTGTCGAGGCCGCCGTCGAGCTTTCGAGCTTTGGGGTAGCGGCAGAGGGCCCTGACGTGAACGGCCATGCTTTGGCGCGTCCTTGGCCGACACGATGTCCTTTCATCAGATCGGCTGTCACAAAAAAATCCTTGCCTTCATGTCCATCTTCACTTTTAATCCCATCTGAGAAAACCTTTTCCCAACCCTTCGCTTTCGACATCCGCCCCCCGGTTCGAATGCAGCAGGCCTCAGTGAGAAAAGGTTTTCTCAACCTGGGAGGTCCTGCGCCGAAAATGGTTTCAGACGCCGAGCAAGCGCCTGTCTTTGCCAAGCCCGTCACGCTCCGCGAGGTGGCGGTGGCCGCTGGCGTCAGCGTCGCGACGGCCTCGAAGGCGCTGAACGGGCAGGGACGCATGACCGCCGAGACGCGCGAGCGAATCCGCGAGACGGCCAGGCTGCTCGGCTTCCGGCCAAACAGCCTGGCGCAGAGCCTGCTGCGTCGCCGCTCCTTCACCGTCGGCCTGCTCACCAACGATACCTATGGCCGCTTCTCGCTGCCGCTGATGGCGGGTGTGTCCGACGCGTTGGTCGACAAGGGCGTGTCAGTCTTCCTGTGCAATGTCGAGGACGACACCAGGCTCGGTCAGCTGCATGTCGAGGCCATGCTCGACAAGCGCGTCGACGGCATCATCGCCACCGGAAAACGCATCGACCGCCATCTGCCGGTCGATCTCTCCAATCTGCGCGTGCCCGTCGTCTATGCCTTCACCCGGCCCGATCCCGGCGCGGTCGGCCTCGTTTCCGACGATGCCGGTGGCGCGCGGCTGGCGGTCGAGCATTTTTTGCGGCTTGGGCGCCGGCGCATCGCTCATGTCAGCGGCCCGCCGGGCTTCGGGGTGGTGCATGAGCGCGCCGATGCCTATCGCGCGGTGCTTCAGGAGAACAACCTGCCGATCGGCGAGCCGCTACTTGGGCAGTGGTCGGAAGCCTGGGGTCACGAGGCGGTCGCCAAATTGTTCGGGGGCATGGGCGAGCGGCCGGACGCGGTCTTTTGCGGCAACGACCAGATCGCCCGCGGCGTCATCGACGCGCTGCGCGAGCGCGGCATCCGCGTGCCCGACGATGTCGGCGTCATCGGCTTCGACAATTGGGAGATCGTGGCCGAGGCGACGCGCCCGCCGCTGACCTCCATCGACATGAATTTGGAGAGCCTCGGCCGCGAGGCCGGGCTTGCCCTGCTTTCGCTCGTCGACGGCCGGCCGGCCGCGCCGGGCATCAGGAAACTGCCGTGCCGGCTGGTGGTGCGTCAGTCATGCGGAAGTCCGCCGGAATGAAGCAACAAGGCCGCGCGCCCGGATCCGCCGGACGGCACGGTCGAAAACTGGGAGGAGAACCATGAGGAGGAACAACGTGAAAACCATGCTTGCCAAGCTGGCGCTTGCCGCGGCCGTCATCGGTGGCGGCCTGCAGGCTGCGTCCGCGGAGACCGCCAACATCTGGGTGCGCGCCGACGGCTCGAACTTCATGCCGCGCATCGTCGATGCCTTCAACAAGGCGCATAAGGACCAGATCAAGCTCGACATCATCCCCAATGCCGAGATCATCCCGAAATATGGCGCCGCCGCGGCCGGCGGCACCGCGCCCGACGCGCTGTCCCTCGACCTGATCTACACGCCGTCCTTCGCCGCCGCCGGCCAGCTCGAGGACATCACCGACTGGGCGAAATCCTTGGCCTATTTTTCGAGCTTGTCGCCGGCGCATGTGAAGACCGGCACCTACAAGGACCGCATCTACGGCCTGCCGTTCTCGGCCGACGCGTCGGTGCTGATCTGGAACAAGAAGCTGTTCAAGCAGGCCGGCCTCGACCCCGAGAAGGGGCCGACCAACTGGGCCGAGATCGAGGCCGACGCCGAGAAGGTCAACGCGCTTGGCGGCGACGTCAAGGGCTTCTACTTTTCCGGCAATTGCGGCGGCTGCAACATCTTCACCTTCACGCCGCTGATCTGGGCCTCGGGCGGCGACATCCTGTCGGAAGACGGCTCGAAGGCGACGCTCGACAGCCCGCAACTGCGCGGCGCCATCGACCTCTACCGCTCGATGGTCAAGAAGGGCCTGGTGCCTGAAGGCGCGCAGACCGACACCGGCTCCAATTTCTTCGCCGCCTTTGCCGGCGGCAAGATCGGTATTTCGCCGTCCGGCGCCTTCGCCATCGGCGCGCTCAACACGCAATACCCCGACATCGACTACGGCATCACCTTCCTGCCGGGCAAGGATGGCGGCTGGTCGTCCTTTGCCGGCGGCGACAATTTCGTCGTCACCAAGGGCACCAAGAAAATCGAGGTGGTGAAGCAGTTCCTCGACTTCGCCTATTCGCTGGAGGGGCAGACGATCCTGGCCAAATATGGCAGCCTGCCGGTGCGCAACGACATCGCCAAGGACGCGCTGAAGGATCTCGACCCGCGCTACCAGGTGGCGGCCGAGGCGATGGCCAAGGGCAAGACGCCTTATTCGGTGGTGTTCAACGACCTGATCAACTCCGCCAACGGGCCCTGGACGCAGATGATCAACGAGGTGTTCTTCGGCGACGACGTCGATGGCGCCATCAAGAACGCGCAGGACACCATGCAGTCGATCATCGACCAGGCGCCGAACAAGTAACACCAGGGCCTGCAGGCGGCGAGGAATGCGCAACGCTCGCCGCCGAAAAGCTCTGACCGGCCGCCCGCCCCGTCTCCCTGGGCCGGGCGGCCGGATGATGTATCGTTGAATGGCAGGGTTATCGCGTTGAGACAGCAGTCATACATCTCGATGGACAGCCGGATTGCGATCGGCAGTTCGGGGCGCCGGCGGGCTGGCTCCCCCTTCTCCCCTTGTGGGAGAAGGTGGCCGAGCGTAGCTCGGACGGATGAGGGGTGCTCCAGCGGAGTGAGACGTACGCAATCGCCGCCGCCTCATTCCTTCCAACACCCCTCATCCGTCTCGGCGCTGCGCGCCGATCCACCTTCTCCCACAAGGGGAGAAGGGAAGGTCCAGCTATGACCGCCATCACCGCCGCCTCCGCACCCGCCCGGTCACGCGCCGGCGCCGGCCTGCGGCAATGGGTGGGCCTGCTCTATGTCCTGCCGGCCGTTGCCTTGGTCACCGTCTTCTTCGTCATCCCGCTGGGCATGACGGCCTGGATGTCGCTCAACAACTGGCCGCTGATGGGCGAGCATTCCTTCGTCGGCTTCGACAACTACGTCGCGATTCTGCGCGACACGCGCTTCTGGAACGCGTTGAGGTTCACCTTCTACTACACGGTGATCGTCACCATCGCGATTTTCGCCGTGGCGTTCCCGCTGGCGATCTTCATCGAAAAGCCGCGCGCGCTCACCAACCTCTACCGCACCGCATTCTTCATGCCGGCGGTGGTCGGCTTCGCTTCGGCGAGCCTGCTCTGGTCCTGGCTGCTCAACGTCGATTCCGGCCTGTTCAGCCCCGCCGCTTTCGACCTGGGCCTGACCGAGAAGAAGGTCAATCTTCTCGCCACCTTCCAGCCGGCCTTCTGGTCGATCATCGCCATGGTGGTGTGGAAGGTCGCAGGCTTCACCATGATCATCCTGATGACCGGCCTGCAATCGATCCCGCAGGATCTGCAGGAGGCCGCCGTCATCGACGGGGCAGGGCCGTTCGCCAGGTTCAAAGCGATCACCCTGCCGCTGATGCGCCGCACGCTGGCGCTGGCGCTGATCCTGTCGGTGGCGGGCTCGATCCTTGCCTTCGACCAGTTCTACATCATCCTGCGCGGCGGACCGCGCAACCAGACGCTGACGGCGGTCTATTGGATCTTCAACCAGTCCTTCGTGTCGTTCAAGCTCGGCTACGGCGCCGCACTCTCCATGGTGCTCTTGGCCATTCTGGTGGCGCTCAGCCTCATCCAGCTCTGGCTGCTGCGCAAGCCCGAGGGGCTCGATTGATGGCCGAGGCGATGTCGCAGAGCCGTAAAGCGGGTTTCAGCCTCGCCCGGCATTCGACCGGCATCATCGCCTCGGTGCTGTTTCTGGCGCCGATCGTGTGGACCGTGCTGTCGACCTTCAAGCCGGCGCAGGAAGCGCGCCAGCCGCCGCTGCCGCCCTGGCCGACCACAGGCTTCTCGATCGAGAACTACGAGACGCTGAACTCCTTCGGCGACGGGCTCTGGGTCTCGGCGCAGAACAGCATCTATGTCTCGGTGATGACGGTGCTGCTCTCGGTGCTGGTCAGCGTGCTTGCCGGCTACGGTTTCTCGCGTTTCCGCTTTCCGTTCCGGGATTTCTTCTTCGTCCTGATCCTGTCGACGATCATGATCCCGTTCCAGTCGATCCTGACGCCGATCTTCCTGGTGCTGACCAGGCTCGGCTTGCACAACACGCTGACCGGGCTGGTCTGCGTCTATGTCACGCTGCAGCTGCCCTTCTCGATCTTCATGATGCGCAACGCCTTCGACGCCGTGCCGCGCGAGATCGAGGAGGCGGCGCGCATGGACGGCGCCAACAACGTCACCATGCTCATCAAGGTGATGCTGCCGCTGGTCTGGCCGGGCGTCGTCACCATCGCGCTGTTTGCCTTTCTCGGCGCCTGGAACGAGTTCCTGGCGGCACTGGTGCTGATGACCGACCAGTCCAAGTTCACCCTGCCGGTGATGATGACTGCACTTCAGTCCGGCCGCTTCGGCGCCATCGACTGGGGCGCGGTGCAGGCCGGCGTCACGGTGATGATGGTGCCCTGCCTGATCCTGTTCCTGGCGCTGCAGCGCTTCTACATCCGCGGCCTCATGGCCGGGGCCGTCAAGTAAATCGCATTCGAATGGAGTGAAGTTCATGACCGCACCGCAAGCCGCCGCCAAGGCCGAGACATCCGCCAAACCGAAGCTCGCCTTCCGGCCGTTGCCCGTGCCGCAGGTCGATGTGCGCGGCTTCTGGGGCGACCGTGTCGACGCGGTCGCCGCACGCACGGCCGGGATCCTCTATGACCGCTGCGTCGAGGCGCGCATGCTGGAGCAGATCGACCCGGACGTGCCGTCGCCCGGCGTCGTCATTCCCTTCCACTCGCCGTCACCGGACGAGGCGGCCAATCCCACCTTCACCGGCTCGACGGTGACGACGCAGATGTTCTGGGATTCCGACTGGGGCAAGACCATCGAGACCGCCGCCTATTCGCTCTACCGCCGCCGCAATCCCGAACTGGAGAGCAAGATTGACGCCGTCATCGACCTCTATGAGAAACTGCAGCAACCCGACGGCTATCTCTCCAGCTGGTACCAGCGCATCCAGCCCGGACTGCGCTGGACCAATTTGCGCGACTGCCACGAGCTCTACTGCGCCGGCCATCTGATCGAGGGCGCGGTCGCCTACTACCAGGCGACCGGCAAGCGCAAGCTGCTCGACATCCTGTGCCGCTATGTCGACCACATCGCCTCGCTGTTCGGCCCCGAACCGGAGAAGAAAAAAGGTTACTGTGGCCATGAGGAGATCGAGCTGGCGCTGGTCAAGCTCGCCCGCGCCACCGGCAACCGGAAATACATGGACCTGGCCAAATACTTCATCGATGAGCGTGGCCAGCAGCCGCATTATTTCGACGAGGAGGCGCGCGCCCGCGGCGCCGACCCGAAGGCCTATCACTTCAAGACCTACGAATATAACCAGTCGCACAAGCCGGTGCGTGAGCAGGACAAGGTCGTCGGCCACGCGGTGCGTGCGATGTATCTCTATTCCGGCATGGCCGACATCGCCACCGAATATGGCGACGACACGCTGCGCGTCGCGCTCGACCGTCTCTGGGACGATCTGATGACCAAGAGCCTCTACGTCACCGGCGGCCTCGGGCCGTCGGCGCACAATGAGGGCTTCACCAGCGACTACGACCTGCCCAACGACACCGCCTATGCCGAAACCTGCGCCTCGGTCGGCCTGGTGTTCTGGGCAAGCCGCATGCTCGGCATGGGGCCGAATGCCCGCTACGCCGACATGATGGAGCGCGCGCTCTACAACGGCTCGATCTCCGGCCTGTCGCTCGACGGCTCGCTGTTCTTCTACGAGAACCCGCTGGAGAGCCGGGGCGGCCATCATCGCTGGAAGTGGCACCGCTGCCCGTGCTGTCCGCCCAATATCGGCCGCATGGTGGCCTCGATCGGCAGCTATTTCTACGGTCTCGCCGACGATGCGCTCGCGGTCCATCTCTATGGCGACTCGACCGCGCGCGTCGAGATCGCCGGACGGCAGGTGAGCCTCGTCCAGACCTGCAACTATCCCTGGGACGGCGCGGTCGCGATCGAGGTCGGGCCGGAGGCGCCGGTGGAATTCACGCTCCATTTGCGCATACCTGGCTGGTGCCGCAAGGCGGCGCTCAAGGTGAACGGCAAGCTGGTCGATCTCGAAGCGGTGATCAGCGACGGCTACGCCGCGATCCGCCGCGAATGGCGCCAGGGCGACCGCGTCGAGCTCGACCTCGAAATGTCGATGGCGCGCCTCTTCGCCAACCCGAATGTGCGCCAGGACATCGGCCGCGTGGCGCTGGCGCGCGGCCCGTTGCTCTACTGCGTCGAGGAAACCGATAATGGCGCCGGGCTGCACCGCATCGCCCTGCCGCGCACGGCGAGGCTGGAAGCGAACAAGGAGCCGAACCTGCTCGGCGGCATCGTCACGCTTTCGGCCATTGGCAGCCGGGCCGAAACGGAGAACTGGGGCGCCGATCTCTATCGTCCGGAACCGCCAGTGACTGAAGAAACGAAGCTAAAGGCGGTTCCCTACTTCGCCTGGGACAATCGCGATCCCGGCGAGATGCTGGTCTGGCTGAGGGAAGGGTAGGGCACCGGGCTATAAATGCACGAAGGCCGTCAGCGGCAGGTGGTCGGAGGCGACGCGCGACAGCGGCGTGTCATGCGCCTCCACCGCTGAAACCAGGTCGTGCCGGTTGCCCATGATGCGGTCGAGCGCCAGCACCGGCAGGCCCGATGGGAAAGTCGGCACCGCCGGCGGCGTCGGGCCGAAGGTCGTGTGCAGCGTGTTCAGCGCCGAACGGTTGCCGAGCCGCCATTCGTTGAGATCGCCGAGGAGCAGCGTCGGCCTTTCGTCGGCGCTGCTCATGATGTCGAGCACGACGCGCGCCTGTTCGGAGCGCGAGCGGCGCAACAGGCCGAGATGGGCGGCAATGACGCGCAGGCTGCGTTTCTCGTCGAGATCGATCTCGGCGACCAGCGCCCCGCGCGGCTCCAGCCCCGGCAGCTTGATCTGGTGCACGTCGCGCACGGTGCCGCGCTTGAACAGGAGCACGTTGCCGCGCCAGCCATGCCCCTTGCCGTTGCCGATGACCGGCACCGGCACCAGCCCGGTATCGTGTTCCAGACGGTTGAGGTCGAGCAGCCCGGCCTTGTCGCCGAAGCGGTTGTCGGCTTCCTGCAGCGCGATCACGTCCGGGCTCATTTCGCGGATGACGCGCGCCGTCCTTTCAGGGTCGAATTTTCGGTCGGTGCCGATGCACTTGTGAACGTTGTAGGAGGCAACCACGATCTCGGCGCCGTTGACGCGCTTGCGCGGCGTCGCCTTCGCCTTGCGCGCGTTTCTGCCGCGGATCGTAAGCAGCACGGTCTCGGGGAGGCTGCGGCCTTTTATGTCGTTGATCTCCATGATCCCGAAGCTCGTTCCTGTTCTAAAGATAGGGCGATCCCAGCCACAGCAAGCGGTCGAAGACGCGGATTACGAACGGCCTTTCCTTCAGCGTCTGCAGCGTCACCGGCTGTGCGGTGGAGATGGCGGCCGCGATGCGGGCGTCGATCTCGGCGGCGAAGTTTTGATCCAGCACTTCCATGTCGATCTCGAAATTCAGCCTGAGCGAGCGGGCGTCCAGATTGGAGGAGCCGACATAGGCCCACACGCCGTCGATTGCCATCAGTTTTGAATGGTCGAACGAGCCTTCATGGCGCCAGACGCGGCAATAATGCTTCAACACCTGGTCGAACTGCGCCGTCATCGCATGGTCGACGAGGAAGAGATTGTTCACCGCCGGCACCACGATGTCGATCTCGACGCCACGCCGGCCGGCGGTGGTCAGCGCGCTGATGAATTCGCGATCCGGCAGGAAATAGGGCGACATGATGCGGATCGATTTGCGGGCGACCGAGAAAGCGCCCATCAGCAGCTTCAGGTTGGTTTCGTTCGACGCGTCCGGCCCGCTGGCGACCGCGCGGACCAGCATCGGCTGCCCGGGCGGCGGGATCGTCCGCTCTACCTGCCAGGGTTCGTCCTTCAACGCCTCGTTGCCGGCAAAGCGCCAGTCCTCGGCGGCAACCGAGAACAGATCGGCCACCACCGGCCCGCTGACCTCGAAATGCGTGTCGCGCGAGCTTTCCGAACCGGCGAATTCGGCCGAGAATCCTTTGCGGATATTCATGCCTCCCGTGAACGCCACCATGCCGTCGACGATCAGTATCTTCCTGTGGGTCCTGAGATTGGCATAGGGAAGTCTCAAGCCCATGACGATATTGCCGTTGAAGAGATCGACGGTGACGTCGGCCTCCCTGAGCTGCTTCAGGATGCTCGGCACCGAATAGCGCACGCCGACAGCGTCGATCAGCACCCGCACGGTGACGCCGCGCTTGACCGCATTGCCGAGCGACTCGACGAAAAGCGCCCCGACCGCGTCATTGTCGAAAATATAGGTCTCCAGAAGCACGCTTCTTTGCGCCGCGTCGATCGCCCGGCACATCGCCGCATAGGCCTCGTCGCCGGTCTTGAGCACGGCGATGGTGTTTCCCGAGGTGAGCGGACGCCGCGCCACCCTGTCGCCAAGCGTCTTCAGCCCGGTGAAACGCTGGCCGAATTCGGCGCTGATCAGGGCTTCGAGCGCAACGTCGCGGTCGTGCCTCGCCGCCGCCGCTTCGCTGGAGACGGGGCGCATGGCGCTGATCGTCGCGCGGCGGATGCGGTTGATGCCGGCAATGGCGTAGATGATCGCGCCGAGGAACGGCGACAGGAGCATGACGCCGACCCAGCCGGTGGCGGCGCGCACGTCCTCCTTGGTCATGATGGCGTGCACGATGCCGACCGCCGCCATCGCCAGCGAGAGGATCAGGATAAGCGTCGACCAGTGACTCGCAATCGCCTCGAACATCGGCCCGACTATTGTGCGGACGGGCGCGGAAGGCAATGCGGGCGGGTTACTCCTGCGCTCATTCGGATGCCTTCTGCCTGACCGCAAGGACCGCGGTCATCTGATCGGCCAGCTCCGCGACCGCCCCGGTCTTTTCCCAGGCATAGAGCGAGACAACCATCGAGGGCTCGGCACCAAGCGGCGCGTAGGGCCGCACGCGATGGCCGATCGTCGCGCTCCGGGGCAGCAAAGAAAGGCCAAGCCCGGCCTCCACGCCGACCAGCACGTTGCGGAGACTACTGCCGGCGAAGGCGATGTACCAGCGGCGCTGCCCGCGCTCGATGCGCTCGAACATGGCCTCGCGGTAGAGGCCGCCGGGCGGGAAGGCGACCAGCGGGACCGGATCGGCCCATTCCGATTGGCTATCGGCGCTTTCGAACCACGCCATGGGTTCGGGAAAGCTCGCCCGGCAATCGGGTTCGGCGGCCGCTTCCTTGACCACCACGATGTCGAATTCGCCGGCGCGATAGCGCCGGGTCAGGTCACGGCTGAGGCCTGCGGTGACGTCCAGCCGCGCCGCGCGGTGCCGCCTGGTGAAGTCGCCGAACACCTGCGCCATCGTCGTGTTGACGATGTCCTCCGGCACGCCGATCCGCACCGGCGTGGTGCCGGCCGGATCGCCGAGCGCCGTTTCCGCTTCGTGCTGCAAGGCAAGGATGCGCCGCGCATAGCCAAGCAGGCGCTCGCCCGCGGTCGTCGGCCGGATCGGCCTTGTCTCGCGATCGACGAGGCTTTGGCCGACCGCGTCCTCGAGCCTGGCAAGCTGCTGGCTGATTGTCGACTGCGTCATGTTCAGCCGCTCCGCCGCCTGCGTAAAGCTGCCGGCGTCGGCAATCGCGATGAAGGCACGCAGAAGGCGTGGATCGAGCATCTCCCACTCCGCAGGGGCGTCGAGGTTCTGGATCATCCAAAACCATAATGAAAGGGATGCATACATTTAATTTCTAAATGAAGACGCGCGACCCTATCTGGAAATGCGGACAAGGCCATTCACTGGCCGAATGCTGCGGGAGCCGGGAATGCGTCATCTCTTTTTTGCCTTTGCCTTGCTGGTGCTCGCCTCCGTTTCGGCGACCGCATCAGGAGAAACCATGCGCACGACCCCTTTGCATGCCGCCGCCGCCCGCGATGACGTAGAGGCGATCGGCAGGCTTTTGTCGCAAGGCGCCGTGATCGACGCGCGCGACGGCACCGGCGCCACGCCGCTGCTTGTTGCCACGCATGACAATAAAATTGCCGCCGCCGGGGCGCTGATCGCGGCCGGAGCGAACGTCAACGCCAAGGACAATATCGAGGACAGTCCGTACCTCTACGCCGGCGCGCGCGGGCATCTGGAAATCCTCGAGCTGACGCTGGCGCATGGCGCCGACCTCAAGAGCATCAACCGCTATGGCGGCACCGCGCTCATCCCGGCATCTGAGCGGGGCCATGTCGAGACGGTGCGCACGCTGATCGCGGCCGGCGTCGATGTCGACCATGTCAACAAGCTCGGTTGGACCGCGCTGCTGGAAGCCATCATCCTCGGCGACGGCGGCCAGCGCCACCAGCAGATCGTTTCACTGCTCATCAAGGCTGGAGCCAATGTCGACCTCGCCGACGGCGATGGCGTGACGCCGCTGCGGCATGCGCGTGATCGCGGCTTCAAGGAGATCGAGAAGCTTCTCCTGGCAGCAGGCGCAAGCTGACGCAAGTGGCCGAGACCGTGAGCGAAAAGCAAGGTGCCAAAACCACGTTGAGCCGTTTGCTCATGCTTGCCGTGGTCGCCCTGGTCGGGCTCAACCTTCGGCCGTTCATCACCGGCATCGGCCCACTGGCGGCGAGCGTGCGCGCCGAAACCGGTCTCGGCACACAGGGCATCGCGCTGCTGACGCTGGTGCCGATGCTGCTGATGGGGATCTTCGCCTTTGCCGGGCCTGCCTTGCAGGCACGCATTGGTGCCGGCCGAGCAGTCATCGCGGCGCTCGCCATCCTCGCGCTTGCATCGTTCCTGCGCCTCTTCGTGTCGACGAGCCTTGCCATGGTCGGCACCGCGGCTTTGCTCGGGCTTGGCGCGGCCGTCGTGCAGGCGGTGTTCCCCGGCATCGTCAAGCGGCAATTCCCCCGCCGTGTCAGCCTTGTCATGGGGCTCTATTCATCGATGCTGATGGGCGGCGGCGCGCTTGGCGCGCAACTCGCACCGCTGATCGCCACGGTCTCGGGCGACTGGCATTTCGGCCTCGCCTGGATGGCGCTGCCGGCATTGGTGGCGGTGGCGCTTGCCACAGCCTGCCTGCCGCGCGACGGCGCCCGCCCGCAAGGCGGGAATGCGACGCCGAATTTCCTCAAACGGCCGCGCACCTGGCTTCTGATGGCCTGTTTCGGTCTCGTCAATGGCGGCTATTCCACCTCCGTGGCCTGGCTCGCGCCCTACTACCAGGAGCAGGGCTGGACGAGCGCTTCGAGCGGCGGCCTGCTGGCGGTCATGGCCGTTGGACAGGCGGTTTCGGCCCTGCTTTTGCCAGCCCTTGCCGGCAAGAGCGTCGACCGGCGGCCGTGGCTCTGGTTGACCCTGGCCATGCAGGCGGTTGGTTTTGCAGGCTTGCTCCTGCGGCCAGAGACCGCGCCTTTCGTCCTGGCGCTGCTGCTGGGAGCGGGGCTGGGCGGCTCGTTCTCGCTCACCATGATCGTCGCGCTCGAACATCTGCCGGACCCGGCGGAAGCCGGCGCACTGTCGGCCATGATGCAAGGCGGCGGCTTCCTGATCGCCGCGATTCCGCCATGGATCGTCGCGGTGCTGCACGACATGACCAGCGGTTTCCGGGCCGGCTGGCTGCTGCATCTCGCCTGCATCGCCATCGTGACCGTGCTGACCTTTCGTCTCGCGCCCGACAGCTACGGGCGGGCCATGAGGCTGGTGCCCGAGCCGGTCGCGCTCTGACGGATGAGCGCACCGGTCATAGCCGACCTAAAGCTTCCTGAAGAAGCCTGACAGGATATTCGGACCCGTTTCGCCGGACCGCAGCCTGATCCCGTCCTCGAAGCAGTTCAGCGCCACGCACTCGAAGCCATTATGCGCAAGCAGTGCCACCAGCGAGTCGCGGTCGAAATGGTGCAGGTGCTCGTTGGGCAGGCACATGCGCCACTTGGCGAACCATGTGTCGCCGTCGGCGCCGAGCTCGCGCCAACGGCAATAAGGCACGGCGACGGCCAGGTGGCGGGTCTGGAGGCGTGAGAGGAAACTGAGATCCGGGATGTGCTCAAGCACGTCGAACATGGCGACCAGATCCCACGCGCCGGCGAGCGCCTCTTCCCAATCGACGAAGCGGACGCCCTTGGGCAGGGGGAATTCAGCGATATCGCAGCCGGCACAGTCGGCGACCCCGGTTATCTTGGCGGCCTCGATGAACGTGCCCGTGCCATATCCGATCTCCAGCACGGACCGGGGAATTTCGCCGGTAATGCCAAGCACCCAGCCAAGCCGCTGGTAACCGAGCTTGATGGTCCGGTCGCTCAGGTCCTCGTAATAGGAAATGTATTTCTTGTCGTACTTGATCGGCGTGAAGTCGATCTGGTGGATCACGCCGAACCTGTCCACCTCGTAATTGTCCAGCATCTGCCCGCGCGGCCTCCGGAATTCCTTACGTGGTCAATGACAGGTGGCCGCTGCCTTGAGCGCTTCGGCTCGGGAAGGTCCGGGCAAATTTCCGATCCGTCGAACAGAGGCGTAGAACCTCGGATAATCGCCGGAGCACAGCTCGAACAGGTGAAGGAACGCCGGAACCTGCTCGCCGTAGACGGCGGTCGCGGCAAGCTTTGCGTTGTTGATCGGGCTGTCGAACCAGGCGTCGTAGCCGCGGTATCCGGCCCAGCGCTTGTCGCGCATTTGCCGATAGCGCATCCGCAGCCTGTCGATTGTGGCTGCCTTGGCGGCGGCCATCTGCGCGGCGCTACGCGGGCTTCCATAGACCTGCTTCAGCTCTTCACGGGTTTTCGCTATCAGGTCGAGAAAATCGGCCTTGCGCTTGCGATCGGCTTCGTAGCTGCGCAATCCGGCGCGATTGCCGGTGGCGCGCAGCCATTTCCTCGTGCCGGTGGTTTCGACGGAAACCGCGAAAGCCTCGTTGAACGCGGAGTCGCCGTTCACATAGACTTTCTGGTGCGCCAGCTCGTGGAAGACAAGGCTGGCGATATAGGTGTCGTCCTGGCGAAGCATGGTGCTCAGCAGGGGGTCGCTGAACCAGCCCAAAGTGGAGTATGCGGTGACGCCCGACACATAAACGTCCAGCCCTCGCTGCTGCAGTTCGGCGGCGCTGGCGATCGCGTCTTTCCGCGAAAAGTAACCCCGATAGGGAACGCAGCCAAAGACTGGAAAGCACCATGTTACCGGCGTGAGCGAGAATTGCGGCGCGGCAAAAACGGCCAAGGTCACATTGTCCCGGCCGATGTCGACATAGCTGCGGTAGCTGCTGTTGTCGGGCAGTGCCAGTTCTTCCGTGGCAAAGCGGCGTATGGCGCTCGCCGACGTCAGCTTGGCGCGCAGCGCCTTTGGCGTCGACGGATCATGGATCAGTTTTCCAACATCTTTTCGCGCGGCCATGATCTGCACATGGCCCTCCAGCGACTGCGCATAGTAGGAAATGCTGGTACACCCGGCGACGCCGGACGCGATGATCGCTGCGGCAAGCAATCGAAAAACGCGCTTCACTGCTTGCCCACCGCTTGCTCATCCCCCTTGGAGCAAATGTCTCCCTTTGCTCCAGAGTCTCAAACAGGCGCGCCTGTTTTCGTCAAGGCCTGGAGGGGCAGCGGCTCGGGCGATTTCTCAGCGGTCGTGAGGCCATGTGGCACAACGGCCTCACCTCTGCCGGGCAACCAGCCGCAGCCACGGCGCAAGATGGAACGCTGCCATCAGCAGATACATCGGCACCATGCCACTGAGCACCGAGGCGCCCGACATGCACATCATGTCGTGGCCGCCAGAGACAGCCGTGACCAGCGCCATCGTTGCGAAGGTCGGCGCCGCGGCGAGGCACAGCCAGTCGGCGAGGCCGAAGCCGCTCAGGCCGGTCGGGCGAGGGGAGTCGATGCTCATGATATCCACCTTCTGAGGGCAGGTTTTCAAGCTCATAGGAACAAGGGCGAAGCGATCGGCTCAGGCGGCGCGCGAGTTGCGCCGCCGGAGTCGCTTCAAGTTCAGGCGTCCTTGTTGCGGAACGCCGCTTCGCCGGCATCCGACACCTCGACCCATCTCTGGTCGGGCGCGGCGCCTGCATCGTAATTGTCGTGCCAGTTCCACCATTTGTAGGTCTGCGTCTGCGGATAGCCCTCGGGCGAATCCTCCCACACCTCCTGGCGGCCGAGCGGCGTAATGTCGAGATAGCTCCAGACGGTGCCAAAAGCCTCGTCGCCGCGGTTGTTGACGAAATAGGTGCGGAAGATGCGCTTGCCGTCATGGATGAAGACGTTGTGGCCGTGCCATTCGTCGACGCCGAAATCCTTATCCCAGCTGTCGGTGATGGTGTACCAGGGCATCTTCCAGTCCATCCGCTGCTTCACCCGCTGGATGTCGGCCTGCGGTGCGCGCGAGGCATAGGCAAGCGTGGTGTCGCGGGCGTTGAGATGGGCAAGATTGCCGACCTGGTCGGCGCCGAGCGAGCAGCCGCGGCAGGCGTGTTCCGGCCAGCCATAGACGCCCGGTTCGAAGAAGGCGCGGTAGACGACCAACTGGCGGCGGCCTTCGAAGAGATCGAGCAGGCTCACCTTGCCGTTCGGGCCTTCGAAGACATAGTCCGTCTTGACTTCCATCCATGGCATGCGGCGGCGCTCGGCGGCCAAAGCGTCGCGGGCGCGGGTCAGGGTCTTTTCCTTCACCAGCATCTCTTCATAGGCGCCTTCCCAGGCTTCCTGCGAAACGACCGGCGGTGTCTTCATGTGTTGGGTCATTGCTCTTGTCCCGTTCTTGGGTTTGGTTGGGGGTGACAGGACAGACATAGGGCCGCATGCTTCGATGGTGAGAGTTACAAGTGTGACGCGATTTGCTGCGGCGGGCCCTGAGGCGATGGCATGGACTCGCTGATCAACGCCGCGGGCCGCGCGCTTGCGGCGGGCGATCCGCTCGGCGCCTTGAAGCGCGTCGCGCTGCGCGACGACGCGCCGGCCCTAGCGCTGCGCGGCATCGCGATGGCGCAGCTCGGCGATTTCGCCAAGGCCAAGGCGCTGCTCAAGGACGCCGCCAAGGCCTTCAGTTCGCGGGAGACTGTCGCCCGCGCGCGCTGCGTCGTCGCCGAGGCCGAGATCGCGCTGGTCTCGCGCGACCTCGGCTGGCCGGAAAAGGCGCTGCGATCCGCCCGCGCGACACTTGCCGCGCATGGCGACCGGCTGAATGCCGCCTATGCCGGCAGCCTCGAGGCGCGCCGCCTCATCTTGATCGGCCGCCTCGACGAGGCCGAACGCCTGCTTTCGGATTTCGATCCGGCGCCGCTGCCGCCGGTCGCGCGCGTCGCGCATGAGCTCGCCGCCGCCGGCATCGCGGTCCGGCGTCTGAGGACAAAGGCGGCGCGCTCGGCATTCGGTCGGGCATCGCTTGCCGCCTACCAGGCCAACATTGCGGCGCTGAAGACAGAAGTTGAAACGGCGTCGCTGGTGCTGAACACGCCGGTCGGCCGGCTGATCGCGCGCGGCACTGAGAAAGAGGTGCTGCTCGATGAGGTCGAGGCGCTGTTGAGTTCGGGCGCGCTGGTCGTCGATGCTTGCCGCAATGTCGTGCGCAAGGCCGATAAGGTCGTTTCGCTGGCCAGCCGCCCGGTGCTGTTCGCATTGGCGCGCACGCTCGCCGAGGCCTGGCCGGCGGATGCCTCGCGCGAGACGCTGTTGAGGCGCGCCTTTCGGGCGAAGCACGCCGATGAATCGCATCGCGCGCGGCTCAGGGTCGAGATGGGTCGCCTGCGCGCCGAACTCGGTTCGCTGGCCGAGATCAATGCGACCGCCGCCGGTTTCGCGATAACCCCCCTCAACGCCGCCGAGGTCGTCGTGCTGGCGCCGCCGGTCGAGGACGAGAACGGCGCGGTGCTCGCCTTCCTGACCGATGGCGAATCCTGGTCGAGCTCGGCGCTGGCGATCGCGCTCGGCGCCAGCGCGCGCACCGTTCAGCGCGCGCTGGAGCAGCTTTCAGCCGAGCACAAGGTGCAGGCGGTCGGCCGCGGCCGGGCGCGTCGCTGGATGATGCCGCCCGTCACCGGATTCCCGACCGTCTTGTTACTCCCGGGTCCGCTGCCAAGCGATTAAGCATGTCTCCCGAAAGTGAGCCGGGAACCGATTGTCCGGCGTCTTGTTCGGATCGATGGAGAGAACGATGAAACGAGCGGCTGCAGAAATCCTGCGTGAATACGGACCGTTTCCGGGCGTCGAGCGCGTCAACGGCGTCACCTATGACGGCGAAAATGTCTGGTTCGCGAGCGGCGACAAGCTGAACGCGCTCGACCCTGACAGCGGCGAGATCGTGCGCTCGATCGATGTCGCCTCGCATGCCGGGACCGCCTTTGACGGCGAGTATCTCTACCAGATCGCCGAGGATCGCATCCACAAGGTCGATCCGAAGACCGGCAAGGTCGTCGCCACCATTCCCGCGCCCGGCAATGGCGGCGACTCAGGCATGGCCTGGGCCGAGGGCTCGCTGTGGGTCGGTGAATATCGGGCGCACAAGATCCATCAGATCGATCCTGAAACGGGCAAGGTGATCCGCAGCATCGAATCGAAACGCGTCGTCACCGGCGTCACCTGGGTCGACGGTGAACTCTGGCATGCCACCTGGGAAGGCGAGGAGGGCGATCTGGTGCGTGTCGATCCCGACACGGGCGACGTGCTGCAGGAGTTGGAAATGCCGTCCGGTGTGTCGGGGCTGGAGTCGGACGGCGCCGGTTGCTTCTTCTGTGGCGGCGGCAGCAGCCGCAAGATCAAGGCCGTACGCCGGCCGGGACACGACGCCGGCAAGTAGCGGTTGGGAAGAAGGCGGCCTCAGGCCGCCTCGCGCGCCGGCCGCGACACAGCTTTGCCGGAAACCTTCTTGACGGTCGGCTCGTCGATATGCGCCCAGGCCGGCCGCTCGAACAGGAAGGTGCCGAAGCCGATGCGCTTGACGATGAAGTAGAGCACCACCGGGCTGATGACCGAGACAAGCAGCACCGCGAAGCTCAGCATGCCGGTGTCGGTCAGAAGGCCGCTTGCCATCGCGGCGCCGCGGAAGAGCGACATCGGGATGGTGAACGCGACATAGACGACCAGCGAGTGTTCGCCCAGCCAGCGCAGCCATTCCATCGAAGCGAACTTCGACAGGTAACCGCCGGCGACGCAAAGCGCCACCGCGCCGGCTATGGCGAGCGCAAGATGCAGCGGCGGCCATGCCGCCAGGCCCATCTGCATGCCGATCGGATGCATGGCATAGCCCGGCGAAAAGACAAGCAGGCCGTTGACGAGCGCCCAGGCAAACAGCCCCGCCACGGTCGTTGCCGGCCGTGCTTGCGTCCACTCGACCAGCCTGAACACCAGCGGCGCCATGACGAAGCCGAGATAGAAGAACACGAAATAGGCCGCGAACTGCTCGAGCGCGTAGCTGTCCGGTTTCGGCGCCCACATCTGCAGCGCGGCCGCAAGCGGGATGACGGCCCAGTGCGTCACGTGAAACTCGCGCAGCACGCGAATGACGATGCCGAACACCGCGAGCATATAGATGAACCACAAGACGCCATAGGGCTCGACGGTGGCCATTGCGAGGTCGTGCAGCATGCCGGCCGGATCGCCGCTGAAGATGCCGATCTTCAGGCCGATCGAGATCACCGCCCACAGCACATAGAAATAGAGATAGTGGACGACGCGCCGGTCGATATAGCGCCGCCACGGCCGGTCGATCACCTGCGACAGGAACAGGCCCGAGATCAGGAAGAATTCCGGCATGCGGAAGGGCGTCGCGAAGCCGATCGCATAGTGCAGGAAGCCGATGTCGTTGGTGTATTCGCCGGTGTTGTAGGCGGCATACATCATCACCACCAGGATGATGGAAAGGCCTTTTGCCGTGTCCACCCACGGCATGCGGTTCGGGCTGCTCATACGCGATCTCGAGGGAAATCTACCTGTCCAGATTGTAGCGGACAGGCAAATCCCGCGCAGCATCAAGCTTCCATTAACGTAAACGCGGCCCTCGTTTCGGAGGCGGTCTCAGCGATCCGCTGACGTCGGAACCACGGCGGAACGCGGCTCGCGCATCGCCACCGCGACGATTGCGCCCGACAGGAAGGTCAGCGCCGCGATTGCCCCGATCGCGGCGACGAAGCCGAAGAAGTCGGCGATCAGTCCGGCGGACAACGCCCCGATCGCATAGCCGAGGTCGCGCCAGAAGCGGTAGACGCTGAGCGAGCGCGCGCGCCAGGAGGGATGCGAGGCGTCCGACACCGCCGCGATCAGGCTCGGATAGACCATCGCCGTGCCGAGACCGAGCAAAAGGCTCGCCACCAGCCACCAGCCGAAATCGCGTGTCAGGGCGGTGGTGAGCAGCCCCGCCGCCTGCACCCACATGCCGGCGACGATCAGCCCCTTGCGGCCCCAGCGGTCGCTCAACGGCCCGGTCGCCACCTGGAAGATGCCCCATACGGCCGGGTAGACGGCCTTGAGGATGCCGATGCGCTCGATGCCGAGCCCGTTGGCGGCGAAGAACAACGGAAACAGCCCCCAGCTCATGCCGTCATTCAGATTGTTCACCAGGCCGGCCTGGGAGGCGGCGAACAGGTTGCGGTCTCCGAACGAGGTCAGCATGAAGATCTCGCGGAAGCTGAGCGGCGAGGCTGCCTTTGGATGATTGGCGAGTTCCAGCCGCACATGCTCGCGCGTGTCGCGCACGAGCAGGATCGACAGTGCGGCACCAAGGACCGCGTAGCCGACGCCGAGATAGATCGGCACCGGGCGCAGCCCGTAGCGGCTCGCCAGATAACCGGTTAGGAAGGCGGTGATGCCAACCGCGAGATAGCCGGCGAACTCGTTGAGCCCGACGGCAAGCCCACGTGATTTCGGCCCGACCAGGTCGACCTTCATGATCACTGTCATCGACCATGCAAAACCCTGGTTGATGCCGAGCAGGGCATTGGCGGCGACGATCCAGCCCCAGCTCGGTGCTGAGATGATGATGAACGGCACCGGCAGGCCGAACAGCCAGCCGAGGATCAGCACGCGCTTGCGGCCCCAGATGTCGGCAAGCTGGCCGGAGACGAGGTTGGCGCAGGCTTTGACCACGCCGAAGCTGACGATGAAGGAGGTGACGAGCGTGGTCGAAGCGACGCCGAATTCCTCCGCCCCGATCAGCGGCACGACGGTTCGCTCGATGCCGACCATGCCGCCGACGAAGGCGTTGATCAGCACCAGCAGCGCGAACTGCTTCCAGTTGGCCTTGAGGCCGAGCGCGACGGCGGGCGCCGCTGCGCTCAAGATTGCGCTCCGGCGTTGAGCGCCCGGGTCCGGGCGGCGTCTGGCGGCGGGGGCGGGATGTCGGCGGTCATGGCGGCGACGAACTCACCCTCGTCCTCGATGCGGAAAGCCTTGTTGAAGCGCCGCTCGAAGCCGATCGTCGATGTCGGCTTGCCGCTCAGCGAGCGGCCGCAGACCGAGCCGGAATAGGCGCCTGGCAGCACCTCGATATGGTCGGGCAATTCCTTCAGCCGGCGCACGCTGGAGAAGAGCGCGCGCGCCCCGTCCTCGGCGGTTGCGGCAAGCTCGGTCCTGCCGAGATCGCCAACCATCAGCGTGTGGCCGGTGAGCACGAACCAGGGCTCGGTCGATCGCGTCCGGTCGGTGACGAGGAGGCTCAGATGCTCAGGCGTATGGCCCGGCGTGTGCATGACCGTCGCCGTGACATTGCCGAGTTCCAGCACTTCGCCGTCCTTCGCGCGCCGGAACGGAAAGCCCGCTTCGGCGCCTTCGAACAGCACGTAGTCGGCGCCGGTCGCCTCGGCCAGCGAGCGTCCGGCCGAGATATGGTCGGCATGGATATGCGTGTCGACGACATAGAGGATGCGCATGCCGGTGGCGCGCGCCGCCTCGACATAGGGCGCGATGTCGCCGACCGGATCGACGACGGCGGCGGACGCCTTGCCGCCGCAGCCGAAGAGATAGGAGGCGGCAACCGGATCGGTGTGCAGGAACTGCCTGAGAATCATCGCTTTTTCCTCCGAGCAGACGAACGCGCCGGGTTGGCATCCCCAGCTTGACAGCAGGCTGAAATCATCATTCAATTATTCTGTTGAGTGACGATGCGTTGCAGAAAGGCCGATGTCAATCCGCAACCCGAAACAGGCGCTCTACGAACAGTTCGCGATCGTCGCCAAGGCGCTCGGGCACCCGCTGCGCCTGGAGATGATCGAGCATCTGGCGCAAGGATCGCGCAGCGTCGAAGCGCTCGCGGCAAAGCTCGGCCAGCCGGTCGGCAACATTTCGCAGCATCTGCAGGCGCTGCGCCGCGCCGGCATCGTGTCTGCCGAACGCGACGGCAAATTCGTGCATTATTCGCTGAGCGACGCGAGCGTGCTGTCGGCCTTCGCCGCGGTGCGCGGCGTTGCCCAGCGGCAGCTTGCCGAGGTCGACCGCATCGTGCGCGGTTATTTCGACGCGCGTGACGACATGCGGCCGGTGACACGCGACGAGCTTCAGGCGCTGATGCGCGACGGGCTGGTGACGCTTATCGACGTCCGCCCGGCGGACGAGTTCGCGCTCGGCCATGTGCCCGGCGCGATCAATGTCCCGTTAGGCGAGATCAAGGCGTGGTCCGGCAGTGCTGTCGCTAGCAGGGAAGTCGTCGCCTATTGCCGCGGCCCGTGGTGCGTGATGTCGTTCGAAGCGGTCGCGGCCCTGCGCTCGCTTGGGCATTCCGCGCGCCGCCTTGAGGACGGCATGCCGGAATGGAAAGCCGCCGGCCTGCCGGTGGAAATGACCGATCGATGGCGATAGTCAGCGCTCGGGCAATCCTGCCAGCTTCAAGGCTTCGACCACTTGGTCCGCCCATTCCGGTGTGCTTCGAAGAATAGGTAGAGATCGGTATCGTTCGATCGTGAAGTCTGGCTGGGCGGTAAGCAGTTTTTGCGCGGCCCAGCGGGCGGTCTCCAGGTCGCGGCTCATCGCCGACCATGCGGCGAGGTATCGATAGGACATGATGATGTCGGGATGGGCGGCGATAACCTCGCGGGCGATCGCGACAGCCCGGGAAAGCGAACCCGTCTTGGCCATGGCGGTCGCCATTCCCAGTCTCATGGAGAATGTGAACGGATCCATCGGGCTTAGCGCCATCGCTCGCTGGAACCGCTCCGGCGCGCGGGCGGCATCGCCCGTGTAGGTCGCGATCCAGCCCTGGCGCGCCCAGGCCCATGCATTGTTCGGATCGAGCGTGAGTGCCCTTTCGATGAAGGCCGCGGCGCGATCCTGGTCGCCGCACATGCTCAATGCCGAACCGGCGGCGGCCAAAGCGGTCGGATCATCGCCGATCGAGCCCGCGGCTTCGACCGCCGCACGCGCCTTCTCCAGCTCGCTCTCGGGGTGCTCGGCCCACAGATAGGAGGCGTTCGAGGCGTGGCACCACGCCAAGAGCGCATGGGCGCGGCCATAGGCCGGATCGACCGCGATCGCTTTCTTGAGCAGCTCTATCGCCAGGTCGTTGGTGTCCTTGCGGCGGCCCCAAATGTTCGGATAGGCACGCATGACGAAATCATAGGCCCGCAGGCTGGTCGGCGGCTTGCGTTTGGCCAGCTCGATCTCGGCGCCGCGGATGGCCGGATGGATGGCGCCCGCCACCTGTGCCGCGATCCTGTCCTGGAACTCGAAGACGTCCTCGGCCGCGCCCTCGTAGCGCTCGGACCACAATTGTGCGCGCGTCTCGGCATCGACCAGCTGCACGGAAATGCGCAGCCGGTCGCCGCCCCGCCGAACGGTGCCCTCGACGACATAATTCACGCCAAGTTCCTTACCGACCTCGCGCACGTCGACGAAGCGGCCCTTGTAGGTGAAGGTGGACTGGCGCGCGATGACGAAGAAGTCGCGGATGCGCGAAAGCGCGGCGGTGACCTCCTCGACCACGCCGTCGGCGAAATACTCGTCATCCGCCCCGCCGAGATTGTCGAAAGGCATCACCGCCACCGAGGGCTGGTCGTGCGGTCTCGCCGGGGTGGCCACAGGCTGGGCCAACTGGGCGGTGTCGCGCGCCGGCGCCGTCTGGCGGTCTCCGCCCCGCGTTTGCAGCGATGCCGCCAATGACTGCGTCTGTGCCTCGGGTTCCACGCCCAGATGCTTCTTCAGCAGCGCACGGCAGGTTTCGAACTGGCGCAGGGCCGCGTTTTCGTGGCCCCGCGCGGCGTGGATGCGCATCAAGGCCCGATGCGCCGGCTCGGCGGTCGGATCCGAGGCAAGCAGCCTTTCGGCGAGCCGTTCGCAAGCCGCTTCGTCCGCCGAACCGGCCTCGGGCTTCGCCAGGCTCAGACGCTCCACCAGCTGCTGCGCCTTCTGACGGTATCTCACCTGATACGGGCCGAACCATTCATCCAGACCGTCGGGAATGACTTCGCCGGCAAGCACATCACCGCCGTAGAGGTCGGCGGCGAAGGCGAGCTCGGCCGTGCCGCCTTCAGCGAGCTTGCGCTCGAAGAGCCAGATATCGGCCTCGTCCGGGCCGGCCGTCAGCGCAACCGTTTCCTGATCGCCGTCGACGGAAATGGCCGCATTGCCGGCGGCGGGGAACCAACGCCTGATGTCGGCCAGCGCCTGGCGCAGGCTGTTGCGCGACTGCGCCTCGCCCCGTCCAGGCCAAAACCCTTCGCAAAGCCGTTCGCGAGAGTGGCCGCGGCGACCCGCCAGGACC
The DNA here is from genome assembly GCF_019091085.1 of Mesorhizobium sp. GbtcB19. Taxonomy (GTDB): domain Bacteria; phylum Pseudomonadota; class Alphaproteobacteria; order Rhizobiales; family Rhizobiaceae; genus Mesorhizobium. Next base: position 65,569 of record NZ_JAGXJY010000002.1, read on the forward strand.
AGGGCGGCAAAAAGCAGCGCCGACTTGCGCGTCGTGAACCGGACGGACTGGCCGTCCGCGGAAGTCACTTCGAGGCCGCCAAGCAACCTGATACGCACGCTGCCCCTCCAAATTCGAGCGCGCCGCCAGAATAGCATCTTCGCCGGTCGATTTAACGCGGATTTAACGGCGGTCCACCGGACTTCCCACGACGGTTCACGCCGGGCTGAACAGCCGCAGACCGCGTGTGTGACAAGCTGCGACCGTAATCTGGAACGGGAGAGCAAAATGGCTCACACGGAACCTCACACCGAGACCCGCGCACCGAACCCTTCTTGGCCGCTTGCGGCAGTGTCGAGAAGCGTGGCGGTAGCGGCAGCAGCCTTCACGGCCTGGCGGAAGGCCGTTGCAGGACGCAAGGCTCTAGCGGACCTGACGCCCGATCAGTTGAAGGACATCGGCTGTTCGGAGCCCTTTAAGCCAAAGTTCGTCGTCAAGGTCGGGGTCGGCCTGATGACGGATCTGATGTCGATGAGGTGAGGTCCGCCACCTATCTCGCGTCGCTCGAAAACCTGCGCGTCGCTGCCACCGCCAATCATGGAGAGTAATCATGCATGTGAGGGCCGACACGATTGCACCCGCGACATTTTCGCGGGGGGAAGCGCTGAGCATCCTTTCGGCCGGCATTGCGGGGCCCTGCTGCGGCGAGGCCAATGAGATGCTGGCCTGGCTCTATCTGCTGCCGCCCGGCGAGCCAGCATCCAGCGAGACGGGCGCCGACCCACAGGCCGATCGCCCTCGGCCGTGGCTTCGCCTGCGCAGTCTCTTTCGGACTTGACCTTGCCGACATTTGCCTTCCCATGAGGCGCGCGGTGAGGCCCCTGACAAGCCCCCCGTCTGTAATCTGGAGCGCCGGTTTCATCGGCCTCGGGATTGGGTTGCTGGGCTTGGACGGACGTGCCGGCGGCATCGAACTCGGACGTGCTACGGCATCGACAAGCTGGTACATTCCTCGACGCTTTCTTCCACCGGGCGGAGGATGACCATGTCTGCGCGCTTGTATTTGCTCCTGCTGACGTTTCTCCTGAGTGCATCCAGCGCCTTCTCGGAGACGCTGAAGCTTCCGGACAATCTGACGGGGTTCAGTTCCCCGTCCGGAGAGAGCTTTCTTGTCGAGAGCACGGCTAAGGAGGCCTATTTCCCTCTCGCGAGCAACTTTCTCACGCAAAAAACGCAGTCCTATTGCGGCGTGGCAAGCATCGTCATGGTGCTGAACGCGCTCAACGTTCCGGCGCCCGCGGTGCCCGAATACGAACCTTATAAGACGTTCACGCAGGATAATGTCCTGAACGAGCGCACGGAGGCCATTCTGCCTCGGCAGGTCCTGGACAAGCAGGGAATGACGCTCGACCAGATCGGGGCCATTCTTTCCACGCAGCCGATCAAGGCCGAGGTCAGCCATGCGTCGGACACCAGCCTGGAGCAATTCAGGACCCAGGCCAGTTCGTTCCTTGCCAAGCCCGGGCACTTCGTCATCGTCAACTATCTGCGCAAGGCAATGGGCCAGGAGAAGGGCGGGCATATATCCCCGCTGGCCGCTTACGACGAGAAGGCGGACAGGTTCCTGATCCTCGATGTCGCCCGCTACAAATATCCGCCGGTGTGGGTGAAAACGGCCGACCTGTTCGCGGCGATGAACACGGTCGACAGCGACAACGAGAACAAAACCCGGGGATATGTGCTGATATCGTCCCTTCCGGGACAGTAGTTAGCCGAGCTTGAGAGCCCACAAGGGACCGACCGCCCAGCAGCGACCGGCCCGCCCGGTCGCAGGCGAGCCGCGGCAACAAGGCTGCTCTAAGCCTCAGTCCTTGGCGCGCTCGACGTAGGAGCCGTCGGCGGTCATCACCACGATGCGCGTGCCGGCGGAGATGTGCGGCGGCACGGCGGTGCGCACACCGTTGGAGAGCACGGCCGGCTTGTAGGAGGAAGACGCCGTCTGGCCCTTGGTGACCGGCTCGGTCTCGACCACCTCGAAGGTGGCGCGCTGCGGCAGCGCCAGCGAGATCGGCACGCCGTTGAACTGCGCCAGCTGCACGGCCATGCCTTCCTGCAGATAGGGCGCGAAGTCGCCGACCACGCCTTCCGAGGCCACGACCTGGTCGTAGCTTTCCGGGTTCATGAAGTGAAAGCCTTCGCCGTCGGAATAGAGGAAGGTGTGCTCGCGCTCCTCGACATAGGCGCGCTCGACCATTTCGGTCGTGCGGTAACGCTCCGACACCTTCACCCCGTCGCCGATGCGGCGCATGTCGAGCTGGGTCACCGGCGTGCCCTTGCCAGGGTGGATGTTTTCGGCAAAGAGGATGACATAGAGCTTGCCGTCCTTATCGACGACGTTGCCTTTGCGTAAGGAGCTGGCGATGACCTTGACCACGATATTCGATCCCGTTCGAGTTTTTCGGCCTGCAAGCGTCGATTTCCGCGAAGCGGCGACGGCGGCCACCGCGTGCGCCCTAGCGCATCTTGCGCCGAACCGCCAGTCTTCCGCGCGATTTTCCTGCCCATGACCGCCGCTTCGCCCTGGTGGGCGCCTGATATCCATGCCGACCGCCGGCCACGCCTGATGGCGCGCAATGCCATCGCCGCGGCGCTGCGCGTCTGGTTCGCTGAACGCGATTTTATCGAGGTGACGACCTCGGCGCTGCAGGTTTCGCCAGGCAACGAGGCGCATCTCTCCGCCTTCGCCACCGAGGCGATCGGGCCCGACGCGTCGCGTCGGCCGCTCTATCTCCACACCTCGCCGGAATTCGCCTGCAAGAAGCTGCTGGCCGCCGGCGAGGAGCGCATTTTCAGTCTCGGCGCCGTCTGGCGCAATCGAGAGCGCGGGCCGCTGCACCACCCCGAGTTCACCATGCTCGAATGGTATCGCGTCGGCGAGACCTACGAGACGCTTATGGCCGACTGCGCTGACTTCCTGGCGCTCGCGGCGGAAAAGGCCGGCGCCAAACGCTTCCGGTTTCGCGGCCGCGAAGCGGACCCCTTCGCCGAACCGGAACGGCTGAGCGTGGCTGAGGCTTTCACACGCCATGCCGGCATCGACCTGCTGGCGACCGTTTCCGCCGACGGCAGCACGGATCGCGACGGGCTTCATGCGGCGCTGGTCCAGGCCGGCCTGCGCACCGCGCCTGACGACAATTGGGCCGACCTGTTCAGCCGCGTGATGGTCGAAAAGATCGAGCCTGCGCTGGGGCAGGGGCGGGCTACCATTCTCTATGGCTATCCGATTTCCGAGGCGGCACTTGCGCGGCCGAACGCGCGGGATCCGCGCGTTGCCGAGCGCTTCGAGCTCTATTGCTGCGGTGTCGAGCTTGCCAACGCCTTTGGCGAACTCACCGACGCGGCCGAACAGCGCCGCCGCTTTGCAGCCGAGATGGACGAGAAAGAGCGCGTCTATGGCGAGCGCTATCCGCTGGACGAGGATTTCCTCGCGGCCTTGGCGATCATGCCGCAGGCCAGCGGCTCGGCCCTCGGCTTCGATCGGCTGGTCATGCTGGCCACCGGTGCCACAAAGATCGACGACGTCATCTGGGCGCCGGTGGCCGACTGACGTCCCCTTCGTCCCGCTGCGGCAAAGCATCCCGCCCGAACCGCGGCGATTGCCTTGAGATTGCCGCATCCGCCATTGCACAAGCGTCGGTGGAACAATAGATGGTGCGAAGCATCCATGATGGTGCGTCAGCATCAACAGTCGGCCGGGTTCGCCCTGACGGACTGCATGAACAAACAGGACCAACCGCATGACCGATAAGCTCGACGCAGCGAAATTGACCGATCGCGTCGCGGCTCTCGTCGAGGCTGCCAGGCGCGCCGGCGCCGACGCGGCCGACGCCGTGGCGGTGCGCGGCCGTTCGGCCGGCGTGTCGGTGCGGCTGGGCAAGGTCGAGGCCACAGAATCCTCGGAAAGCGAGGATGTCTCGCTGCGCGTCTTCGTCGGCCAGCGTGTGGCGAGCGTCTCGGCCACCGCCGCTTCCGATCCGAAGGCGCTTGCCGAGCGCGCGGTCGCCATGGCCAGGGTCTCGCCCGAGGATCCATTCCAGGGCCTCGCCGATCCTGCGCTGCTGGCCCGCAATCTGCGCGATCTCGATCTCTTCGACCCGACCGAGGTATCGGCCGATCAGCTCAAGGAAGCAGCGCTTGCCGCCGAAGCGGCCGCATTGGCCGTCAAGGGCGTCACAAATTCCTCGGGCAGCAGCGCCGGCGCCGGCCTGGGCGGCCTAGTGCTTGCCACCTCGCATGGCTTTGTCGGTCAGTATGTCGCCTCACGGTTTTCGCGCTCGACCAGCGTCATCGCCGGCGAGGGCACGGCGATGGAGCGCGACTATGAATTCTCCTCGCGCCAGCATTTTTCCGATCTCGACGCGCCGGAAGACATCGGCCGCAAGGCCGGCGAACGCGCCGTGCGCCGCCTCGGCGCCCGCAAGGCCGCGACCGGCCCGGTCGACGTGGTGTTCGATCCGCGTGTCGCGCGTGGCATTGCCGGCCATCTCGCCGGCGCCATCAACGGCGCGTCGGTCGCGCGAAAGACCAGCTTCCTGCGCGACATGATGGGCAAGCCGGTGGCCTCGGCCGCGATCACCGTGACCGACGAGCCGTTGCGGCGGCGTGGCCAGGCCTCGCGTCCCTTCGACGGCGAAGGTGTCGAGGGCGAGAGGCTGCTGATGGTCGAGAAGGGCGTGCTCAACCACTGGTTCCTGTCGACATCGGCCGCGCGCGAGCTCGGCCTGACGACGAATGGGCGCGGCTCGCGCAGCGGCTCGTCGGTTTCGCCGTCCTCGACCAACCTTGCCATCGAGCCCGGCGAGCGGTCGCCGGAAGACCTGATCGCGTCGCTGAAGAGCGGCTTCTATGTCACCGAGGTGTTCGGCCAGGGCGTCGACATGGTGACCGGCGAGTACAGCCGCGGCGCCTCCGGCTACTGGATCGAGAACGGCGCGCTGGCCTATCCGGTGGCCGAGGTGACGATCGCCTCGAACCTGAAGACCATGTTCCTCAACATGGTGCCGGCGAGCGATCTCGACCGCAATTTCGGCACCGCGGCGCCGACGCTCCTGATCGAAGGAATGACCCTTGCAGGAGCTTGATGCGATCAATCTGGTCGAGGCGCGCGAAGACCTCGCTTTGTTGCGCGAGGCGGCGCGCGAGGCCGGCGCCATCGCCATGCGCTATTTCGGCAACAACCCGCAGGTCTGGATGAAGGGTGGCACCTCGCCGGTGAGCGAGGCCGACCATGCGGCGGACGCCTATCTGCGCGAGACCTTGCTCAGGGCGCGCCCGGATTACGGCTGGCTGTCGGAAGAGACCGCCGACGACCATGCCCGGCTGTCGGCCCGCCGCACCTTCGTCGTCGACCCGATCGACGGCACGCGCGGCTTTCTCGACGGCCTACATTCCTGGTGCGTCAGCGTCGCCGTGGTCGAGGACGGCCGCTCGCTCGCCGGCGTGCTCGAATGCCCGGCCAAGCACGAGACCTATTGGGCGCTGCCGGGCGAGGGCGCCTATCTCAACGACAAACGCATCCATGTGCGTCCGCTCGGGCAGGATGTCGATATCGGCGGACCCAAGCCGCTGGTCGACCTGATGCCGCAAGCATGGCACGACCGGTTGCGGCGGACGGCCTACATCCCTTCGCTCGCCTACCGGTTGGCGATGATTGCCGCCGGCAAGCTCGACGCGACCTTCGTCAAGCCGAGCGCGCATGACTGGGACATCGCCGCCGCCGATCTCATCCTCACCGAGGCCGGCGGCGCCTTGCTCGACCGCGACGGCAAGCCGCCGCGCTATGCCGGCGAGGTGATCAATCACGGCGCGCTCGCCGCCGGCAGCGGCCAACTGCTCGATGTGCTCACCGGCGTCATTGCCGGACTTGACCAAGGGTGAGGCAGTCGGCGGTTCCAAAACCGGCCGCTTTGGTCTAGACCTGTCACAATTCATGAATACGCGTAAAGGATCGGCATGGCCGTGGAAGACGGAAAGAAGCAGCTTTTGCACCTGGTGTTCGGCGGCGAGTTGAAAAACCTGGGTGGAACCGAGTTCCGTGATCTCGACTCCCTCGACATTGTCGGCATCTATCCCGACTATCAGACCGCGCTTGGCGCCTGGAAGGCCAAGGCGCAGGCCAGTGTCGACAATGCCCATATGCGTTATTTCGTTGTTCATCTGCACCGTTTGCTCGATCCAGAATCGAAGGTCGGCGGTTGACGTCGATGGAGCATGAAGCGGTGAAAGGGGCGACCGGGCGGCGCTCCGCCCGAAGCGGCGGAACGCGCACGCTGTGGCGGCGCATCCGCGAGCCGTTGGCGCAGTCGAATTTCGTCAAGAATTTCATCGCCAGCCTGTTCGCCTGGTTCGTGCGTCTGATTCGCCTCACCAGCCCGCTGGTCGAAGGCTCGACCCAGGTCGCCGGCGGCGCCTATGCGCATCTCGAGCCCGGCATCATCGCACTGTGGCACGGCCAGCATATTCTGACCCCCGCCTATTACCCGAAGGGCCGGCCGCTGGTCGCCATGGTGTCGCGCAGTGCCGACGCCGAGCTGCAGGCGCTGATGATCGAGAAATTCGGCATCGAGGCTGTACGCGGCTCCGGCGGCCGCGACAGTTCGAGGCATCTCGACAAAGGCGGCGCCAAGGCCTTGATTGCGCTTAAGAAAGCGCTGACTGCCGGCAAGAATGTCGCCATGATCGCCGATATTCCGCACGGCACGCCGCGCGACGCCGGCATGGGCATCGTGCTTCTGGCAAGGCTTTCCGGTCGGCCGATCCTGCCCTCTGCCATCGCCACCAGCCGCCGCAAGGTGCTGGAAAAGAGCTGGGACAAGACCACCATCAACCTGCCTTTCGGCCGCTCCGCGGTCATCGTCGGCGCGCCGGTCTTCGTGCCGGCCGATGCCGACGAAGCCGAGATGGAGCGCAAGCGCCAGGAGGTCACCGCCTCCCTCAACGCCGCGATTGCCGAGGCCTATCGCCTCGTGGATGGCGCCAAATGAGCGAGCGCTGGGCGCGTGCGGCCCTGACCGCCTATCGCTATGCGGGAGCGGTCGCCTATCCGCTCGTCGGTCCCTATGTCGCCTGGCGCGCCTCGCGCGGCAAGGAGGATCGCGCCCGCCGCCGCGAACGCTACGGCGTCGCCGGCCGTCCGCGACCGGAAGGCCCGGTGATCTGGATCCATGCCGCAAGCGTCGGCGAGACGATCGCGGTGGTGCCGCTGGTCGAAAGCATCCTCGGCTACGGCGTCAACATCGTCCTGACCACCGGCACCGTGACCTCGGCGAAAGTCGCCGACGAGCGCCTCGGCGACCGCATCATCCACCAGTATGTGCCGCTCGATCTGAAGCCCGCGGTGAGCCGCTTCCTCGACCACTGGCGGCCGGAACTGGCGATCATCGCCGAATCGGAAATCTGGCCGATGACCATCCTGGAGCTTGGCGCCCGCAACGTGCCGCAGGTTCTGGTCAATGGCCGGCTGTCGGACCGCTCCTTCATGTCCTGGAAGAAGCGCGCCAGCGTGGCCGAGGCGCTGTTCGAGAACCTCGCCCATGTCATCGCCCAGTCGGATGTCGATGGGGAACGTTTCCGCGCGCTGGGCGCCCGGCCGGTCACCGTCTCCGGCAACCTCAAGGTCGATACCAACCCGCCGCCTGTCGACGAACGGGCCTTGGCCACCCTGCAGCGCCAGATCGGCGCTCGTCCGACCTGGGCGGCGATCTCGACCCATGACGGCGAGGAAGTCGTGGCGGCCGAGGTCCATGCCAGCCTGCACAGGCGCCATCATGGGCTCCTGACCATCATCGTGCCGCGCCATCCCGACCGCGCCGATGCGCTTGCGGCGCAGATTTCCGGCATGGGGCTGACGGTCGCAAGGCGCAGCAAGGGCGACCGCATCTCGTCCGACACCGATATCCTGCTCGGCGATACGATCGGTGAGATGGGGCTTTACCTGCGCCTGACCGAGATCGCTTTCGTCGGCCGCTCGCTGACGTCGCAAGGCGGCCAGAACCCGCTCGAGCCGGCGATGCTCGAAACCGCCGTGCTTGCCGGCCGCAACGTGCAGAATTTCCGCGAGGCCTATCAGCGCCTGCTCGACAGCGGCGGCGCCAAGCTGGTGCGCGACCGCGACATGCTGACCGGCGCCGTCAATTTCCTTCTGACCAACGAAGCGGCGCGCCACGAAATGATGGCTGCGGGTGCGGCCACCGTCGACGAGATGCGCGGCGCGCTTGCCCGCACGCTGAAATCGCTGGAGCCCTATATCCAGCCGCTGGTCGTCAAGGCGCGCCTGAAAGGCGCAAACGGGCGCTAACGCAATTTCAGGAAAAGTGTTTAACGGTTTTCCGTCCGGAATTGCGTAAAACAAAGGGATAGAGCGAATGACGCCAAAAATCGGAGCCGGTTTTTGGAGAAGCTCATGCGCGAAGACAAACAGCATAGAGCAGCTGCGATGACCAGCGAAGCGCCGCCCTTCTGGTGGGAAAAGCCGGACTGGCGCGTCTTCGCGCTGTCGCCGGCCTCGGCAGTTTACGGGCTGATTGCCGGCCGCCGCATGCGCCACGCCCCGCGCGAGAAGGTCGCGGCGCCCGTGCTTTGCGTCGGCAACCTTACCGTCGGCGGCAGCGGCAAGACACCGGTCGCCATTGCCTTGGCCAGAGAGGCCAGGCGCATGCAGTTCACGCCCGGCTTCCTGTCGCGCGGCCATGGCGGCTCGTTCGCCAGGCCGCATGTCGTCGATGCGCATCACGATGCGGCCAAGCATGTCGGCGACGAGCCGCTGCTTCTGGCCGAACACGCCCCGGTCGCGGTGACGGCGAACCGCGCCGCCGGCGCCAAGCTGCTCATCGAGGAGCATAGCTGCGATTTCCTGATCATGGATGACGGCTTCCAGTCGGCGCGCGTCCATATCGACTATGCGCTGGTGGTGGTCGACGCCCGCTTCGGCGTCGGCAACGGCCGCGTCATTCCGGGCGGACCGCTGCGCGCCAAAATCGTCGATCAGCTGGTCTTCACCAGCGGCTTGCTGAAGATGGGCGAGGGGGCCGCCGCCGACGGCGTCGTGCGCCAGGCGGCACGCGCCGGCCGGCCGATCTTCCTCGCGCATGTCGAGCCGGCGGATCCGTCGCGCTTTGCCGGCGGCCGCTTCCTCGCCTTCGCCGGCATCGGCCATCCGGAGAAATTCTTCGACACGGTGCGTGGCGCGGGTGGCGAAGTCGCGCTGTCACGCGCCTTTCCGGACCATCATTTCTACGCCCAGGACGAGCTTGCCGACCTCCTGACGCTCGCCCGGCAGGAGGGGCTGCGCCTCGCCACCACGGCAAAGGACGCAGCGCGGCTGCGCCACGGCGAGACGCCCGCCGGCTTCCTCGATCAGCTGGACGTGCTCGACATCGAGGCGGTGTTCGAGCTCGACCACGTGCCCGGACGCATCATCGACGAGACGCTCGACGCCTGGCGTCAGCGCAAAATGCGGGGCTGAGTTTGGAGGCGCCCCTGTCCAGTCCGGCGCCCGACTGTCAGTTGATAATCCGGCGGAAGTAGCGAACCGTCTCGTCAAGCCCGTCCTTGAGAGCGACACGGGGGGACCAGTCCAACGCCGATCGCGCCAGGCTTATGTCGGGTTGGCGCTGTTGGGGATCGTCTTGCGGCAGCGGCTTGAACTCGATCCTGGAGGTGCCGCCGACGATGCCCAGCACAAGTTCGGCGAGTTCCAGGATCGTGACTTCCATCGGGTTGCCGATGTTGATCGGTCCCACGACATCGTCGGGCGTTGCCATCATCCGGGCCATCGCGTCCACCAGGTCGTCGACGTAGCAGAAGCTCCGCGTGTGGCTTCCGTCGCCATAGATGGTTATGGGCTCGTTCCGCAAAGCCTGGACGATGAAATTGCTGACCACGCGTCCGTCCGACGGCTGCATACGAGGCCCGTATGTGTTGAATATGCGCATCACCTTGATCGGTAGTTTCGACCGGCGCCAATAGTCGAAGAACAGCGCTTCGGCGCATCGTTTGCCTTCATCGTAGCAACTGCGGGTACCGATCGGGTTGACATGGCCCCAATAAGCCTCGGTCTGGGGGTGGACCTGCGGATCGCCATAGACCTCCGACGTCGATGCCTGAAGTATCCTCGCCCCGGAAGCGCATGCCAGGTCGAGCATGTTGATCGCTCCATAGACGCAGGCCTTTGTCGTCTCGATCGGAATGCGCTGATAGTGAATGGGCGAGGCCGGGCAGGCGAGATTGAAGATTTCATCGGCCTCGGCCTGGAGGGGCAGGGTGACGTCATGCCTCAGCAGCTTGAACCGTGCATTACCCGACAGATGGCGGATGTTCTCATCCGAGCCGGTCGAGAAATTGTCGACACACGTCACGTCGCGGCCTTGCGCCAGCAACAGGTCGCACAGGTGCGAACCGATAAAGCCGGCACCTCCGGTCACAACAGCTTTCACATCACCTCCCATGGCCACCGCTTTGGCGTCTATAGCGGCAGATTCGCGAAACTGTCACGTTCGACCGGGTGCGCGTCGGTGCAAGGCCGGCAGCCGGCAGGCACCGCGCCGGCTTTGCCGACCAAGACCAGCCAGCGAGCGGGGTTGCAGGCCTATCCCCGCTTGCGCAATTCGGGATGCATCTCGATCTCGCGGGCAAGCGAGACCGCCGCGTTCACATAGGGCTCCTGCCGGGCGACGCTCCAGTATTTGAGCTCGTCGAGGGGGATGTTCTCGCCCGTCACCGCGCAACGCACGAACGAGCCGGGACTGGTGACCTGGAAGTCGCCGTCGAGATAGCGGATCCGGGCTTCCCTACCACCCGGGCCTTCGAAACGGTTCATCATGAAAGGACGCTTGCGTTCATCGGGTTTCAATCGCCACAAATCGCAAGCAACGTCAAGCTTGACGCAATGCTCGCGCGGTATGGCAGAGCGGCAAATGGTTTCCGGAAGCCGGCATGGACATCACCTCGACCCGCTTGAACGCGCTGATCAGCGAAGCGCTCACCCCGCAGCCGGTGCCGTTGCCCAAGGTCGATCCGGCGACGACGGCCTTGATCAAGACGCTGGTCCAGCCGCCGGCGCCACCCAGCGCGCAGGCGGCGCAGTTCGCGGCCCAGGCGCTGACCAACTCGCTGCAGGTGCCCCCCGCGCGGTCCTCGCAGCAGCGCTCGTCCTCCAACCCGGTCGAAGACGCCTACCGGGCGATGATGGAACCGGATAGCGACGCCGAGGATACTCCGGCCAGGACGCCGCAGGGTCGGCCGCTCGCCGGTGCCGAGAACGGTTCACGCGCCAATGCCACGGCTCAACCGCTCGTCGCCGGCGCGGCTTTGGCCGCGCCTGTCATGCAGCCGCCGCCATCCGCTGCGGCCGCCGTGCTCTCTTCGCCCGCGCTGGTCGCGGCCAACGCCAACGCGCCGCAGCCTCGGGGCACCGGCGGCCGCCCAGCCGGCCACGCGCCGCGCTCCGAGTCCGCGCCGGTATCGCTGTGGACGATATCGGTCGTCACCGCCATTGTCTCGGCCGTGACCACCACGATCATGGTCTTGCTGCTGCGCTGATTCCGCTAGTCTAGATGTCGTCCTGCAGGAAAGCTTCGAGCTTTTCCGGGGCAAGGCCTGCCTGTTCGGCGATGCGCCCGGCAAGGTCCGCCGCCGCCGCGCGTGGACGGCCGACCGGGCGATCCATCCAATACGACACCGGATTGAGCACGATCCGCTCATCGACGGCAACGATACGGCCGGACCGCAGCTGGTCCGCGGTCAGCGGTGGCCGTGCCAGCGCTATGCCCAGCCCATGCGCGGCCGCGTCGAGCACCAGATTATAGTCCTCGAAGCGCCGGTCCTGCGGGCGCGGGCGGTAGTCTACGTCCTGCGCCGCGAACCAGGCGCGCCAGGCGGACGCGTCGGAATCGTTGATCAGCGGGAATTTCAAAAGCCGGGCCGGATCGCCGCGGCCGACCTCCTTCGCCAGATCCGGCGAGGCGATCGGGAAGATATGCTCCTCGAACAGCTGCACCGAGACGCGGCCCGGAATGCGACCGCGCCCGCAGCGCACCGAAAGGTCGATGCCTTCGTCCGCGAGATCGGCCTGGCGGTTGTCGACATCGAGCACGATGCGCAGCTTGGTCGGGCTGTTCTCGAGCGCCGCCATGCGCGGCATCAGCCACAGCCCGCTGACCGAAGGGATGGAGGCCAGCCGCACCACGGCGGTGCCGCGCGGCTCGACCCAGCGGTCGGAGTTGAACGAGATCAGCGCGAAGGCCTCGGCGGTCCTCAAGTGCAGGCGGTTGCCCTCGATCGTCAGCGTCACGCCGCGCGCATTGCGCTCGAACACTTTCAAGCCGAGCCAGTCCTCGAGCTTGGCGATCTGGCGGCTGACCGCCCCATGGGTGAGGTTGAGTTTTTCCGCAGCGGCCGAGAAACTCCCGGTGCGCGCCGCCGCATCGAAGGCGCGCAAGGTCTCGAGCGGCAGTATTTGATCCGAGCTGTGATCCATGCTCACAGCTGACCCTCGAATTGGTCGTTTGTCAATTGGCCGGCAATGGCGTTTTCTGCCTCCATGACACAGAAAGACGAGGCTACGGCAATGAGCGCTTACACCGGCACCTTGAATGAGACACAGCGCATGGACAGCACGGCGGCCATTGCGGTGGCCCTGACGGTGCTCGGCTGGGCCTCGGCTTTCCCGGCGATCCGTGCCGGCCTGGCAGCCTTCCAGCCGCTCGAACTCGGCGCGCTGCGTTTCGCCATCGCGGCTGTCCCGGCCGCCATCTTCCTGGCGGTGAAGCGCCCGGCGCTGCCCAGGCTCGACGAACTGTGGCGCTTCGCCTTTGGCGGCGCCATCTTCGTCGCGCTCTACACCGCCATGCTCAATTTCGGCGAGCTCACCGTCTCGGCAGGCGCGGCCGGTTTCATCATCAATGTCAGCCCGATCTTCACGGCATTCATGGCGATGGCGCTGCTTGGCGAGCGCTTCTCGGGGCTCGCCTGGCTCGGCACGGTGATTTCCTTCGCCGGCATTGGCATCATCGCGGTCGCCGACGGCAACGGCCTGCATTTCAATGCCGGCGCGCTGCTGGTGCTGGGCTCGGCCCTCTGCTCCGCCGTCAACACCATCGTCCAGAAGCCGCTCTTTACCCGCCATCATCCGCTGACGATCGCCGCCTCCAACATGGTGCTCGGCGCGCTCTGCCTTTCGCCGTTCCTGCCGGAAGCGTTTTCGCAGGCAGCGGTCGCCGACCATGCCGGCCTCGGCGCCGTCATCTATCTCGGCATCGTGCCCTCGATGATCGCCTACGCCGCCTGGGCGACCGCGCTGTCGCGCCTGCCTGCCGCCCGCGCCTCGAACTTCCTCTACCTCGTCTCGCCGACCTCCGCGCTGATCGGCTTCTTCTGGCTGGGCGAAGTGCCGAGCCTGCTCGGCATCCTCGGCGGCGCGCTGGCGCTGGGTGGTGTGATCGTGGTGAATTTGAAGCGGTAAATCAGACAGTTGAGGCTGTTTCCGGACTCAAGAAAAGAGCCGCTTCGAGCGGCTCTTTTCTTGCCCCCTCATCCGGCCGCTACGCGGCCACCTTCTCCCCGTCGGGGAGAAGAGATTGGCGCCAGCGCCGAAAGTCTCCTCTCCCCACCGGGGAGAAGTCAGCCGAGCGAAGCGGAGGCTGGGTGAGGGGCCTGGCGCACTCACCGCCGACCGAACAGCCGCTCGATATCGGCGAGCTTGAGCTCGATATAGGTCGGGCGGCCGTGGTTGCAGGTGCCTGAACCCGGCGTCGCCTCCATCTGGCGCAGCAGTGCATTCATTTCCTCGGCCTTGAGTAGCCGGCCAGAGCGCACCGAGCCGTGGCAGGCCATGGTCGCGGCGATTCTATCCAGCCGCTCCTTGAGCGTCTCGACGGTATCGTTGTCAGCGATCTCGTCGGCAAGGTCGCGCACCAGTTGCTGCACATTGGTCTCGCCGAGCATCGAGGGCGTCTCGCGCACCGCCACCGCGCCGGGCCCGAAGCGCTCCAGGCCGAGGCCGAATTTGGCGAGCGTGTCGGAATGCATGGCCAGCCGCTCGGCGTCTTCTTCCGGCAGGTCGACGATCTCGGGCAAAAGCAGCATCTGCGAGGGCACCGCGCGCGAATGCAACGCGTTCTTCAGCGCCTCATAGACCAGCCGCTCATGCGCGGCATGCTGGTCGACGATGACGAGCGAATCCCTGGTCTGGGCGACGATGTAGTTCTCATGCACCTGCGCGCGCGCCGCACCCAGCACCATGCCGAGCAGCGCCTCGGCCGGCTCGGCCAAGCCGGCGCGGGCATCGGCGCTGGCCAGAGGTCCGGTGTCGAAGGCGGCCTGTTCGTTTTCGGCGAAACCACTGGATCGCGGCCTTGCCGCGCCATAGCCCATATCCAGCGGCCGATGCGCCGAGCGCAACGGATCGAAGCCGCCGGAGCCGGAAGCGTGATAGGCGGCCTCGTAGCTGCGGTGGCCGCCGGTCGGGCCGGGATGCGAATAGGGCGCCGCGCCCGGTCGGAACGCCGCCATCATGCCGGCGGCACCCGTGGTTGCCGCGCGGATGCCGGCGCCGGCCAGCGCCTCGCGGATGGCGCCGACGATCAGCCCGCGCACCAGGCCCGGATCGCGGAAGCGCACATCGGCCTTGGCCGGATGGACGTTGACGTCGACCGTCGTCGGATCGAGCGACAGGAAGAGCACGGTGACGGCGTGCCGGTCGCGCGGCAGAACGTCGGCGAAGGCGCCGCGGATCGCGCCGGCGATCAATTTGTCACGCACCGGCCGGCCGTTGACATAGGCATATTGCTGCAGCGCGTTGGCGCGCGTGTAGGACGGGATCGAGACGTGGCCGGCAAGATGCACGCCGTCGCGCATGGCATCGATGGCAATGGCGTTGTCGGGGAAATCCTTGCCCATTACTTGCGCGACGCGCGCAAGCCTGCCTTCCGGCGTGCCGCTGGTCGCCGGCAACTCCAGCGTCGAGCGGTCGGAGCCGGCCAGCGTAAAGCGCACGGCCGGAAAGGCAATGGCGATGCGCTTCACCACGTCGCTGGTCGCCGAGCTTTCGGCGCGCTCGCCTTTCATGAATTTGAGCCTGGCGGGCGTGGCGAAGAAGAGGTCGCGTACCTCGACCGTCGTGCCGCGATTGGCGGCCGCCGGCTTCACCGGTGACACCCGGCCGCCGTCGATGCCGATCTCCGCCGCGCTGTCGCCGCTTGCCGTGCGCGAGCGGATCGACAGCCGCGCGACCGAACCGATCGAGGGCAGCGCCTCGCCGCGGAAGCCGAGCGAGCGGATGTCGTGGATGTCGTCGGAAAGCTTGGACGTGCAATGCCGCGCGATCGCCAGCGCCAGCTCCGGTTCGGCAATGCCCGAGCCGTCGTCGGTGACGCGGATCAGGTTCAACCCGCCGCCCGCCGTGACGATCTCGACCTTGCTTGCGCCGGCATCGAGCGCGTTCTCGACCAACTCCTTCACCACGCTTGCCGGACGCTCGATGACCTCGCCGGCGGCGATCTGGTTGATCATCGTTTCGGAAAGCTGGCGGATGGGCATGCGGCGATTATAGGCGGATTCGAGACCTGGGCGGAAGGGTTCGATCGAGAGGCTGGCGGGACAGCACCCCCCTCTGGCCTGCCGGCCAGCTCCCCCGCAAGGGGGGAGATTGGCTGTGTCATCGCCTCGCTTCTTCTGCAACGTACGAGATTGGCGAAGGCTTGCGTGAAGGCCGATCTCCCCCCTTGCGGGGGAGATGTCCGGCAGGACAGAGGGGGGTGTGAAGGATCGCTGCGATCGCAATTGCGTAGCGATGCAATCTAAGCTTGCGCCACCAGCCAGTCCCTGACCCGGCGCGCATTGTCTGTGAGGTCGCGGTTCTTCGGCCAGATGACATGGAAACCGATGCCGGTCCGCATCACATGATCGGTCACCGGCACCAGCAGCCCCGACGCGACCAGACGCTCGACCAGATGCCGCCATCCGAGCGAGATGCCTTGTCCTTCCATCACCGCCTGGATCACCAGCGCGTAATCGTTGATGCGCAGGCCGCGCTCGGCATTGCGCAGGCTGGTGCCGGCCGACGCGAACCATTCGTCCCAGTTCGGCGCCTCGCGATAGGGCTCCTCCAGATGGATCAACCGGTGCGTGGCCAGTTCCTCGACCGTCTTCGGCATGCCGAATTTGGCGAGATAGCTCGGCCCCGCGACCGGGAAGATCTCTTCCTCCGACAGCGACAGCGAGTGGTAGTCCGGCCAGTCGCGCGGCACGCCGCCGCGCACGCCGAGCGGAATGCCCTCGGCGATGATGTCGAGGTCGCGGTCGGCCGTCTGGATGCGCAGATCAATGCCAGGCAGTTCGTCGCGGAACTGCTGCAGGCGCGGCATCATCCAGAATGAGCCGAAGGCGGTCGAGGCCGCAAGCGTCACATGCCCGCCAGTCGCCTGCAGGCGCAGGTCCTCCGCCGACTTGCGGATATGCGACAGGCCGAGCGAGACGTCGGCATGGAAGCGCTCGCCGGCCTCCGTCAAAAGCACCTGGCGGTGGCGGCGCTGGAACAGCTTGGCGCCGAGCTGCTCCTCCAGGCCGCGCACCGCGTAGGAGACGGCCGCCTGCGTCATGCCGAGCTCGCGTCCGGCGGCGGTGAAGCTCGACAGCCGGCCCGCCGCTTCGAAGACGATCAGGCTGCCGGCCGAGGGCAGGAGGTGGCGTAGGCTTCGCATAAGGTGAGCTTATACAAGAGATCAGGATTTTCCAGCGTCACATCCATATTTCGTCTCGCTAACTTGGTCGGGCGGGAAGAAGGAGACCCCATGAACGCACCGGCCGCTGAATTGACCGAACAGACCCACCGCCGCGGCGGTGGCCGGCTTGGCCGCAAGGCGCTGAGAAGCGCGCCGATAGCGTCCTTCCCGACCCTTGTCCGGCAGATCCCCGCCTACGAGATCGTGCCCGACGAGGCGGTGGAACTGATCCACGAGGAATCGCTCAAGATCCTCGAGGAGGTGGGTTGCGAGTTCCGCGACGACGGCGCGATCGCGCTCTGGAAAGCGGCAGGCGCCGATGTCCGCGAAACACGTGTGCGCATCGACCGCGCGCTTTTGATGGAACTGGTCTCGAAGGTTCCGGCGGAATTCACGCTCCATGCGCGCAATCCCGAGCGCACCGTGCGCGTCGGCGGCAAGAACTCGATCTTCGTGCCGATGTATGGCGCGCCCTATATCCGCGACCTCGACAACAAGCGGCGCTACGGCTCGCTCGCCGACCTCAACAATTTCCACAAGATGGCCTACATGGCGCCGGCGCTGCATTCGTCGAGCTCGGTCATCTGCGAGCCGATGGAAATCCCGGTGCCGAAACGGCACCTGCACATCATCCACTCGGCGCTGAAACATTCCGACAAGCCGTTCATGGGCATCGTGACGTCGAAGGAGCGCGCCGAGGACACGATGGCGATGGCTGCGATCGTCTTCGGCGAGGATTTCGTGCGCGACAATCCCGTGCTGGTGGCGATCACGAACTGCAATTCGCCGCTGGTGTGGGACGCCACCATGATCGACGCCATGCGGGTCTATGCCAGCCACAACCAGCCGCTGATCCTGGCGCCATTCGCGCTGTGCGGCGCCTCGACCTCGGCCTCCGCCGTCGGCGCGGTGGCGCAGGTCAACGCCGAGGCGCTGGCCGGCGTGGCGCTGACGCAGCTCATCCGTCCCGGTTCGCCGCAGCTCTACGGCCAGTTCATGGTCACGGTCGACATGAAGACCGGCGCACCGATGGGCGGCACCCCTGAGGCGGCGCAGATGATGTATCTGATGGGCGCGCTGGCCAGGAAATACAAGCTGCCCTGGCGCACCTCCGGCTTCCATGTCGGCTCCAAGCTCAACGACGCCCAGGCCGGCTACGAGGCGAACATGCTGATGCATGCCGCGATCCTTTCCGGCGCCAATTACATCTGGCATTCCGCCGGCTGGCTGGAAGCGGGGCTGACCTGCGGCTATTCGAAATTCGCCACCGACTGCGAGCAGCTGGTCGGCTGGTACAAATATGCCGGCGGCGTGCCTTTCGACGATTTCAAGGAAGCGATGGCGGCGATCCGCGAGGTCGGTCCGCAAGGCCATTTCCTCGGTACGCAGCACACGCTCGAGCATTTCGAGAGCGCCTTCTTCATGCCCAACATCATGGACTTCAATTCCTTCGAGCAATGGAGCGCCGAAGGCGCGAAGGACCACGACACGCGCGGCCGCGAAAAGGCGCGCAGCATGCTCGCCGACTATCAGGAGCCGAAGCTCGACGAGGGCGTTGCCGAGGGTCTCGCGGATTTGATCGCGCGGCGTGAGGAAAAGCTGCCCGACAGCGTTAGTTGATAGAGGCAGCGTTAGTTGAACCAAAAAGGGCGAAGACCCGATCCAAACAATGGGAGAACGACAATGACGATTTTCAGAAGCAACGGCGACCGGGTTCCGGCCGCTATCGAGGCTATGGCGGAGGAGGCGCGGGCGGGCCGCGTCGACCGGCGCGAATTCCTGGCGCTGGCCAGCGCCTTCGGCGCATCGACGGCTTTCGCCTATGGCATGCTCGGCCTTGCTGCACCGACCAAGGCGCTGGCCGACGAGCCGAAGAAGGGCGGGACGCTGCATGTCGCGATGTCGGTCAAGGCGCAGAAGGATCCGCGCACCTATGACTGGACGGAGATGGCGAACGTCACGCGCACCTGGCTGGAGCCGCTGGTGCGATACACGCACCAGTTCACCTTCGAGCCGGTGCTGCTCGAAAGCTGGGACATCAATGACGACGCCACCGAATACACGCTGCATCTGCGCAAGGGCGTAACCTGGAACAATGGTGACGCCTTCAACGCCGATGACGTGGTCGCCAATCTGAACCGCTGGTGCGAGAAGGGCGCTTCCGGCAATTCGATGGCCGCCCGCGTCGGTGCGCTGGTCGACCCCAAGACCGGCAAGGCGAAGGACGGCGCCATCACCAAGGTCGACGATCACACGGTCAAGCTGAAGCTCAACGAAGCCGATATCGCCATCATCCCGGGCTTCACCGACTATCCGGCGCTGGTCGTGCATCGCGACTTCGACAAGGATGGCGCCGACCCGATCAAGAAGCCGATCGGCACCGGAGCGTTCGAGCTGGTCTCCTACGATGTCGGCCAGAAAGCGGTCGTCAAGCGGCGCGAGAACGGCAAGTGGTGGGGTGGCGAGGCGCCGCTCGATAGCGTGGAGTTCATCGATTACGGCACCGACTTCAACGCCACGCTCAATGCCTTCGATTCAGGCGAGGTGGACCTCGATTTCGAAACGCCGGCCGACTACATCGACCCGCTGGACAAGATGGGCCTGGTGAAATCCGAGGTCGCGACGGCGACCACGCTCGTTGCCCGCACCAACATCACCCACAAGCCCTATGACGACAAGCGGGTGCGCAACGCGCTGCAGATGGCGGTCGACAACAACCAGGTCATGCAGCTCGGCTACAACGGCCGCGGCACGGTCGGCGAGAACCATCATGTCAGCCCGATCCATCCTGAATACTACCCGCTACCCAAGAAGGAGCGCGACTCCGCCGGCGCCAAGAAGCTGATGGCCGACGCTGGCCAGGCCGACTTCGAGCATGAGCTGATCACGGTCGAGGACGAATGGCAGAAGAACACCGGCGACGCCATTGCCGGCCAGTTGCGCGATGCCGGCATCAAGGTGAAGCGCACCGTGCTGCCCGGCTCGACCTTCTGGAACGACTGGACGAAATATCCTTATTCGATGACCATCTGGTACATGCGCCCGCTCGGCGTGCAGGTGCTGGCGCTCGGCTACCGCAGCGGCGAGGCCTGGAACGAGACGGCCTTTTCCAACCCGGACTTCGACGCCAAGCTCAAGGAGGCGCTTTCGCTGGCCGATCCCGCCAAGCGCAAGGAGGTAATGAAGGACGTCGAGGCGATCCTGCAGGACTCCGGCGTCATCATCCAGCCGTTCTGGCAGAAGCTCTACTGCCACATGAACAAGAAGGTGAAGAACTACTCGATGCACCAGACCTACGAAATGGACTTCCAGAACGTCTGGCTGGAGGCCTGAGACTGTCGGCACAAGGACTTCATGAGCCCCAAAAAAGCCGATATGCAGGATGCGTGGTGGCGATCTTGCCACCACGCCGCCGAACATCCGGAGATCCTGCATGAAACTGATGGTGCTTGCCGCTGCCATGTCGATTGCCTTGCCCGCCACTGCGCTCGCCGGGCCGGCTTCCAACGCCGTGAAGTTCTTCTATGTGCCTGAGGTGAAGTTCGAGGGGGACGCGAAATACCGCGACCGCTTCACCGAGCCGGTCACCAAGCTGTTCGAGGCCAATGACAAGGCGCAGAAGGAGAAGCCCGACGAAGTGTCCTGCCTCGACTTCGACCCCGGTCTCGACGCGCAGGATTTCGATCAGAAGACCCTGTCGAAGACGCTGAAGCTCACCGAGGCCGTCAACGGCGACACCGCCGAGGTGACGGCAAACTTCAATCTTTTCCCGCAAGGCGACGACTCCAAACGCGAAATGGTGTGGTCGCTGAAGAAAGTGGACGGCAAGTGGAAGATCGCCGACATCAGTTCCAAGACCAGCGACTGGAAGCTCAGCGCGCTGGAATGCGGCTCCTCGACGGAGTGACGCCGTGCTTCGCCGTCTCGTCCTCGCGCTGTCGAGCTTGTCGATGCTGGCCGCGGGGCTGAACGGCGGCGCCTGCGCGCAGGGGCTGTTCGGCGCGCCGCCGCCAAAAGCCTCGTCCGGCGACAATGCCTCGCCGCCGGCGGTCGACACCTCGCCGCCGGCGGTCACGGCCCCGGAAAGCAAGCCGGCCGAACCGGCGCCTATCCTGCCTGGATCGCCGACGGCGGTGGTGAAGCCGTTCTACGAGCATCTCGGGCTGGAATTGGACCCGGCCCAGCGCAAGAACTTCGTCGATCCGGCAAAGACCGTGCTCGACAAGAGCGATGCGCTGCGCGCTTCGGGGCAGGGCGAGTGCCTCGACCCCAACATGGCGCTCGACAATGCCGACTATGACAAGCTCGCCATCGACAGGAGCCTACGAACCATCGAGGCCGTCAACGGCGACCAGGCCAAGGTGGTCGTCGCCTTCGTCGTCGAGGGTCACCAGCATCGGCTGGAATGGAAGCTGAAGAAGGTCGGCGGCGACTGGAAGGTTTCAGATCTTCTGTCGGTGACCGGCGAATGGGCGCTCAGCCAGTACCAGTGCGAGTGATGATGGTGATTGAAGATCAGGGTCGGCGATCCTTCGCGCCCCCCTCTGGCCTGCCGGCCATCTCCCCCACGAGGGGGGAGATCAGATGTCACGCCGGCTTTCGCCAAGCTCCGACGTTGCAGGATAAGCGGGACGCCGAAGCCGCCAATCTCCCCCCTTGTGGGGGAGATGTCCGGCAGGACAGAGGGGGGCGCTGTCCCGCCAGCCTTTCGCGAAAAATTTCAGCCCCTTCCGCGATAGGGCGCGACGCCCGTATCGGGCAGCCATACGTCCTTGGGCGGGGCGCCGGTCTGCCAGAAGACGTCGATCGGGATGCCGCCGCGCGGGAACCAGTAGCCGCCGACGCGCAGCCAGAGCGGCTTGGTCACCTCGACGATGCGGCGGCCGATCATCACAGTGCACTCCTCGTGGAAGGCGCCATGGTTGCGGAACGAGGTCATGAACAGCTTGAGCGACTTCGATTCCACCAGCGTCTTGTCGGGCGCGTAGTCGATGACGATGTGGGCGAAATCGGGCTGGCCGGTGACCGGGCAGAGCGAGGTGAATTCAGGGCAGGTGAAGCGCACGATCGCCGGCGGCCCGTCGCCGCGCTGGAACGGCACGGCCTCCAGGACCGCCTGTTCGGGGCTTTGTGGCGTCTCGACGTGCTTGCCGAGCTGGGTGAGGTTTTTGGCGTCGGTCATGGGCGGAGCTTTCTTGGTTTTTGCCGCTCTTTAGCATCGGACAGGAAAGTGTGCAGCGGTTTTCGGATGAATCCGCGGCGTGAAATAGAAGCGGGGGCGTTCCGCTCTCGCGCAATTTGAAACGGCAGGAAGACGATGATCAGCAACGACCCGCTTCTCCAACCTTACCAGCTCAAGCATCTGACGCTGAAGAACCGGGTGATGTCGACCAGCCATGAGCCTGCCTATTCCGAGGACGGCATGCCGAAGGAGCGCTACCGGCTCTACCATGCCGAAAAGGCCCGGGGTGGCATGGCGCTGACTATGACGGCGGGCTCGGCGATCGTCTCGCGCGACAGCCCGGCCGCCTTCGGCAATCTGCATGTCTATGACGACCGGATCGTGCCGTGGCTGGCCGAGCTCGCCGATGCCTGCCACGAGCACGACTGCAAGGTGATGATCCAGATCACCCATCTCGGCCGCCGCACCGGCTGGAACAAGGCCGATTGGCTGCCGGTGCTCTCGGCTTCGCCGGTGCGCGAGCCGGCGCACCGCGCCTTCCCGAAGACCATCGAGGAATGGGACATCGAGCGCATCGTCGCCGACTATGCTTCGGCCGCGCAGCGCTGCCAGGCGGCTGGCCTCGACGGCATCGAGTTCGAATCCTACGGCCATCTGATGGACGGTTTCTGGTCGCCGCTCACCAACCATCGCGACGACGAGTTTGGCGGCTCGCTCGACAACCGGCTGCGCTTCACCGACATGGTGGTGGATGCGGTGCGCGCCGCGGTCGGTGAAAAATTCGTCGTCGGCATCCGCATGGTTGCCGACGAGGATTTCGAAAACGGCCTGTCGAAGGAGGAAGGCATCGAGATCGCCAGGCGTCTCGCCGGTTCCGGCAAGGTCGATTTCCTCAACATCATCCGCGGCACGATCGAAACCGATGCCTCGCTCACCAAGGTCATCCCGGTGACCGGCATGCGTTCCTCGCCGCATCTGGACTTCGCCGGCGAGGTGAGGGCGGCGACCAAGTTCCCGACCTTCCACGCGGCGCGCATTTCCGACGTTGCCACCGCACGCCATGCCATCGCCACCGGCAAGCTCGACATGGTCGGCATGACCCGCGCCCACATCGCCGATCCGCATATCGTCAAGAAGGTGATGGAAGGCCGCGAGCACGAGATCCGCCCTTGCGTCGGCGCCACCTATTGCCTCGACCGCATTTATGAAGGCGGCGAGGCGCTGTGCGTCCACAACGCCGCGACCGGCCGCGAAGCCACCATTCCGCATATCATCGCAAAGAGCGAAGGGCCGAGGAAGCGCGTGGTTGTGATCGGCGCCGGGGCCGGTGGCCTTGAAGCCGCGCGCGTCGCGGCCGAGCGCGGCCATGACGTGACCGTGCTGGAAGCCTCCAGCCAGGCGGGCGGCCAAGTGCGGCTCGCCACGCAGAATCCGCGCCGCAAGGAACTGATCGGCATCATCGACTGGCGGTTGGCCGAGCTCGACCGCCTTGGCGTCGAAATCCGCTACGACACCTGGGCCGAGAAGGACGATGTACTGGCGCTGGCGCCGGACGTGGTGATCGTCGCGACCGGCGGGCTGCCGCAGAACCCGCCGCTGACGGCCGGCGACAATCTCGTCACGTCCAGCTGGGACATCATGGCCGGCAGCGTCAAGCCGGCCGAGAACGTGCTGCTTTACGACGACAATGGCGGCCATCAGGGCATGGGCGCCGCCGAACTCATCGCCAACAGCGGCTCGAAGCTCGAGCTGGTCTCGCCGGAACGCTTTTTCGCGCCGGAAATGGGCGGCCTGAACCATGTGCCCTATATGCGCGCCTTCCAGGAAAAGGGCGTCACCGTCACCATCAACACGAGGCTGCGTTCGGTGCGGCGCGAGGGCAACCAGCTGATCGCCGAACTGGCGTCGGATTTCGCCGACGGCTGGCGCGGCGAACGGCGCGTCGATCAGGTGGTGGTCGAGCACGGCACAGCACCCCTCGACGATCTCTACCTTGCGCTGAAGCCGCTGTCGAAAAATGGCGGCGCGGTCGACTATGAGCGGCTGGTGCATGGCGGCGACATTTTCCCCGCGCGCAATGCCGAAGGCGGCTTCGTGCTGTTTCGCATCGGCGACGCGGTCGCCTCGCGCAACATCCACGCCGCCATCTATGACGGCATCCGGTTCGGGATCAGGATCTGACCGACAGATCGCCGCCTGCGACATCGAGACGGCACGAAAAGCGCCGCATAGAGTTGCTGTATCGGCTCGGGGGCTACACGCTCCCCCGGTCAGCCCGTTTCGGTACGGCGGCTCAAAATCATTTGTATATGCTTGTATGTATAACCAATGATCGGCTAATCTCACTGGCCAGGACAGGCCGGCAAGGCCAAGGAGGATCGACATGCGCAATGCTTCCCTCTTCGACCTGTCGGGCAGGAAGGCGCTCGTCACCGGCGCGAGCCGTGGCATCGGGCGCGGCATCGCCGAGGCGCTGAGCGCAGCCGGCGCCGATGTCACTGTTACGGCGCGCAGCCTCACGGCGCTTGACGAGACGACGGCGGCGATCCGGGCAGCCGGCGGCGTTGCGCATGCCATTGCTCTGGACGTCACCGACGTCGGCCGTTGCCGCGCCGCGGTTGCCGAGGCCGCCAACTTGCTCGGCGGTCTCGATATCCTGGTCAACAACGCCGGCATGGAAGAGGTCAGGCCTTCGCTCGATGTCGACGAAGCGCTGTGGGACCGGATCGTCGACACCAACCTCAAGGGCGCCTTCTTCTGCGCCCAGGCCGCCGCCCGGCACATGCGCGATGCCGGGCGCCCCGGCGCCATCATCAACCTGTGCTCGCTGACCTCCGAAGTCGGCATCCCCACGGCCGTGCCTTACGGTTCGTCGAAGTCTGGCCTGCTCGGCATGACGCGGGCGCTGGCGGCGGAATGGGCGGGTCTCGGGATCAGGGTGAACGCCATAGCGCCCGGCTATTTCAGGACGGCGATGACGGAAGTGTTCTACGCCGACGAGGCGTGGCAGCAGTCGATGCTCGCCAAGATACCGCAGCACCGTTTCGGCGACCTGTCGGATCTGCATGGCATTGCGGTGTTCCTGGCCTCGGATGCCTCGGCCTACATCACCGGCCAGTCTTTCCCGGTGGACGGAGGCTTTCTTGCCTCGATCTGACGCCGCTTGCTGTGGCCAGCATGGCGGCAGAGCACAGAAAAATGCTGGCTGCCATTATACATACATGTATATACTTTTCCCGCGTTTCTGAGGAGCAGCCATGTCCGACATCAGCTTCCACGACCTCTCATCCGCCAGCGCCGATCAGCGGGCGAGCCTGCTGAAGCGCGCCGAAGCCGACCTCTCGGTCTTCGTCGAGAAGGTCCGCCCGATCCTCGAGGCGGTCAGAACCGAGGGCGACGCGGCCCTGCTCCGCTTCGTCAGGGATCTGGACAAGGCCGATGTGGCCGCGGGCAGTCTGAAGGTCTCGGAAGCGGAGTTCGACGCGGCCTTCGGCAAGGTCGACAAGGAGGTCGTCGACAGCATCCGCTTCGGCATCGCAAACATCAGGCATTTCCATGAGGAGCAGCGTCCCGAGACGATGTGGCTCAAGGAGGTCCGTCCGGGCGCCTATGCCGGCGACCGCTACACGCCGATCGCCTCCGTCGCCCTCTACGTTCCACGCGGCAAGGGCGCTTTCCCATCGGTGACGATGATGACCTCGGTTCCGGCCGTCATCGCCGGCGTACCGCAGATCGCCATCGTGACGCCGCCGACCGCGGACGGTTCCGTCGATGCCGCGACCCTCGTTGCCGCCCGCCTGGCCGGGGTCGAGACCGTCTACAAATGCGGCGGCGCGCATGCGGTCGCGGCCGTCGCCTACGGCACCGAGACGGTGAAGCCCGCGCTCAAGATCGTCGGGCCGGGCAGCCCCTGGGTGGTGGCGGCCAAGAGCCTGCTCTCCTCGATCATCGACACCGGTCTTCCGGCCGGCCCGTCGGAAGCGATCATCTTTGCCGACGACAGCGTCGACGGCGGCCTCGCCGCGCTCGACCTTTTGATCGAGGCCGAGCACGGACCGGATTCTTCCGCCTATCTCGTGACGCACAGCCGCAAGGTCGCCGACGCTGCCCTGGCGGCACTTCCCGAGCACTGGTCGCGCATGAGCGAGCAGCGGGTCGAGTTTTCGCGGGCGGTGCTGACCGGCAAGCGAGGCGGCATCGTGCTGACCGCCTCGCTGGAGGACAGTTACCGCTTCATCAACGACTATGCGCCCGAGCATCTCGAGATACTGTCCAAGGAGCCGTTCGCGCATCTCGGCCACATCACCGAGGCGGCCGAAATCCTCATGGGTCCGCACACGCCGGTGACATTAGCCAATTTCGTTCTTGGGCCGAATGCGGTGCTGCCGACCAGCCGCTGGGCGCGCACCTACGGGCCGCTTTCGGTGACGGACTTCCTGAAACGTTCGTCGGTCGGCTATGTGACCTCGGCGGCCTATCCGGAACTTGCCGGCCATGCCCGCAGGCTTGCCCGCTATGAAGGGTTCAGCTCGCACGAGAACGCGGTCTCGGAAATCCGCGACCGCTATCTCGGCGCCTGACGGACCGTCGCGATGAAGGCCGCCAGACTTCATGGGCCCGGCGACCTGCGCGTCGAGGATATCGCCGCGCCAGGAGCCCCCGAGGCGGGCTGGGTGAAGCTCAATGTCGATGCCGCGGGCATCTGCGGTTCCGACCTCCACAATTTCCGCACCGGACAATGGATAAGCCGCGCGCCGTCGACGGCCGGCCACGAACTGACCGGCACGGTGGTCGCGATCGGCGAGGGCGTCGATACCGTCGCCGTGGGCGACCGGGTGGTCGCCGATTCCCGTTTCTGGTGCGCAGAATGCGCGCAATGCCGCGCCGGCAGACGGCATCTGTGCGCCGCGCTGGGTTTCGTCGGCGAGGTGTGCGACGGCGGCTTTGCCGAACAGACGGTGCTGCCGGCCCGCCTGCTGCATGTCATCGACGCCGCGCTCGACGAAAGGGTGGCGGCGATGGCCGAGCCGCTCGCCGTCGCGCTGCACGCCGTGCGGCGCCTGCCGAAGACGGCTGGTTCGGTGCTGGTCGTCGGCTGCGGCACCATCGGCGGTCTTGCGGCGCTGCTCTTGTCGCGGACCTTCTCCGGCAGGTTGCTGATCGCCGACCGCAACAAGGCCCGCTGCGAGCGTGTCGCCCGGGTGACCGGCGCCACCATCGTCGATCTCGACCGCGACGCCATTGCCGCCGCGATCGCCGGAGCGCCCTTGCTTGCGGCCGTCGAGGCCACAGGCAGCATCGCCGCGCTCAACCAGTTGCTGGGTATTCTGGGCTCCGGCGCCGCCGTGGCGCTCGTCGGCATTTTCCATGGCCGGCTCGACATTGATCCAAACATGCTGGTCGAGCGCGAGATCGCGCTGCTGGGATGCCATGCCTTTGCCGATGAGCTGCCGGACGCCATCAGGATGCTGGCGGAGCTGTCCGAACCGCTGATCAGCCTGATCGATCGCGAGATCGGCCTGGACGATATTCCCGCCGCTTATGAGCGGCTGTTGGCGGGGCAGGGGGACGGCTTGAAAACCATTATCCGGCTGCGTCAACCTGCCGGCGTCTGATTTCCGATGTTTGCCGGAAAGGACTTTTGAAAATGAATACTTTGCCCGATACGGCCAGCCCCCTCTACGAGAAGGTCAAGGACTACATCCTGACCAACATCGGAACCGGCAAGTGGAGCAAGGACAGCAAGCTGCCGTCCGAGAATGATTTCGTGGCCGCGCTCGGCGTGTCGCGGATGACCGTTCACCGCGCCTTGCGGGAATTGACCTCGGCCGGCTTCCTGATCCGGCTGCAGGGCGTGGGGACGTTCATCGCGCCGCCCCGGCCGCAATCGACGCTGATCGAGATCAACAATATCGCCGCCGAGATCGTCGCGCGCGGCAACAGGCATCGCTCCGAAGTTCTCGTCCTCGAAAGGATCACGCCGACCAAGGAGCTCTCGCTGTCCTTCGAATTCGCCAAGCGCGCGGCGATCTATCATTCGGTGGTCGTCAACTTCGAGAACGACCTGCCCGTCCAATTGGAAGAGCGCTTCGTCAATCCGAGCCTGATACCGGACTATGACAAGCAGGATTTCTCGAAGACGGCGACCTACGATTACCTGATGCAGAAGACGCCGGTGACCGAGGTCGAGCACATCATTTCCGCCGTCCCGGCCGATGCCGAGACGGCGCGGCGCCTCGCCATCGACATCGGCAGTTGCTGCCTTCTCCTGCATCGCCGGACGTGGACGGGCGCGGTCGTGGCCACCATCAGCAAGCTGACCTATGTCGGCAGCCGCTACTCGCTCGGCAGCCGCTATTCTCCTTCCCGCAGGACCTGAAACGGTTGCTGTTCGGGCCGCTGACGCCAGCCGTGAAGGAGCTTGGGATCAGCCTGCCCAAATCCCGCCAAGGCGCCGGAAATCTGCTTCTCCAACTTGTATATGCATGTATGTATTTTAACCTTGACATCCATCGTTGCCGACGTTGAATATCGTTTCACTTCCGTCGACGTGGCAGGTAAGACGCCGAGGCACAGTGCCGCAAGAAGCAGAAGCCGCATTCTCACCGGACAGGAAGTTTGGTTCAAAAAAGCGGTCTCAAATCATCAAGGGGAACAAGATGATGCGTAACCTCACAGGACAATTCCGTGCGCTCGTGGTGGCTGCCGCCCTCGGCTTCGCCCCGCTGGCCCATGCGGCCGATACGGCCATTCCCGCGACGCCCGAGGCGGGATCGTTCAAGATCGGCATCGAGCCGTGGCTGGGCTACGGCCAGTGGCATGTCGCCGAAGCCAAGGGCCTGTTCAAGGCGAGCGGTCTCTCGGACGTCCAGATCGTCAACTTCAGCGAGGACAAGGACATCAACGCCGCCCTGGCGAGCGGCCAGCTCGATGCGGCGAACATCGCCACCCACACCGCCATGGGCATGGTCGCGGCCGGCCTGCCGGTCAAGATCGTGCTGCTGCTCGACGTCTCGATGACGGCCGACGCCATGATCGCCGGCAAGGACATCAACTCGGTCGCCGATCTCAAGGGCAAGCAGGTCGCCTTCGAGGAAGGCACGACCAGCGACATCCTGCTGAAATACGCGCTCGCCAAGAATGGCATGTCGATCGCCGACGTTCAGCCGGTGCCGATGCCGGCCGCGGATGCCGGCAGCGCGCTGATCGCCGGCCGCGTCCCGGTCGCCGTCACCTATGAGCCGTATCTCACCACCGCCAAGGCGCAGAACAAGGACGTCAAGCTTCTCTTCACCGCCGGCGAGGATCCCGGCCTGATCAGCGACGTGCTGGTGGTGCGCGACGAGGTGATCAAGTCGCGGCCCGGCCAGGTGCTTGCCATGATCAAGGCGTGGGACGCCGCGCTCAAGG
Organism: Mesorhizobium sp. GbtcB19; assembly: GCF_019091085.1. GTDB lineage: Bacteria > Pseudomonadota > Alphaproteobacteria > Rhizobiales > Rhizobiaceae > Mesorhizobium. The sequence continues at coordinate 94,918 of NZ_JAGXJY010000002.1, forward strand.
ACTACAACGCCGACACACCCGGCGGCCGCGCCATCATCTCCAAGGCGGTCGGCTCGAGCGTCGAGGACCTGAATACCGCCTTTGACGGCGTGCGTTACTATTCGCTGGCCGAGAACAAGGGCGCGCTGACGGGTGACTTTTCCACCAAGACGTTCGCCGACGTCGAGGCCGCCGCCAAGAATGCCGGCCTGCTTCAGGCCGACGTGACGCCGGAGCAGATGATCGATCCGGCCTTCGTCAAGGCCGCGCAGTAGACCGGGCCGTGGCGGTCGCCGAGATGCCCGACGAGCCTGCCGTCAAAGCGAACCCGTCCGGCCCGGCAGCGGGACCTGCCGCCAGGCAGGCGATGCGGCGCCGCCGATCCTTCGGGATCGGCGCCCCCATCGCGCGCACCCGTTTCTTGATCATCGCCGTGGCCGTCTTTGCCGGCCTCGGCCTCGCCTGGTGGGCAGCGACGGGCCTCGAACTGGTCAAGCCGATCTTCCTGCCGTCGCCCGCCAGCGTGGTGATGCAGCTCGGCAAGCTCTGGACCGACGGCACGCTGCTCATCGATCTCAAGGCCTCGATCTACCGTATCTCGGTTGGCTTTCTCATCGCCTCGGTGCTCGCCATTCCGATCGGCGTGCTGATCGGCAGCTTCCGGACCTGGGAAGCGGCCATCGAGCCGCTGGTCGATTTCATCCGCTATATGCCGGTGGTCGCCTTCGTGCCCCTCTCCATCCTGTGGGCGGGGACGAGCGACGCTCAGAAATTCCTGATCATCTTCATCGGCACTTTCTTCCAGCAGGTGCTGATGATCATGGACAACGTCAAGCGCGTGCCGGCCGACTTCGTCGGTCTCGGCAGGACGCTCGGCCTGCCGGATCGAAAGATCCTGACGCGCATCGTTGTGCCCAGCGCCTTGCCGGGCATCTGGGATACGCTGCGCATCAGCCTGGGCTGGGCCTGGACCTGGCTGGTGCTGGCCGAACTGGTCGCGGCGACCTCCGGCCTCGGCTACCGCATCACCGTCTCGCAGCGCTATTTCCAGACCAACACCATCATCGGCTATATCCTTCTGCTCGGCATGCTCGGCCTCATCACCGACCAGGTGATGAAGGCGCTGGGCAAGGTGCTGTTCCGCCAGGACAGCCGTTCATGACAAGGGAAGGCCGATGAATTCCCCCAAACTGCGGATCAAAGGTCTCCACAAGAGCTTCGGTACCGGAGCGCGGCGCACCGAAGTGCTGCGCGACATCAACCTCGACCTCGCCGACAACGAGTTCGTGTCGCTGGTCGGCACGTCGGGCTGCGGCAAGAGCACGCTGTTGTCGATCGTCGCCGGACTGCAGGATTTCGACTCCGGCGATCTCGACATCGACGGGTCGCCGATCCTGAAGCCCGGCCTCGACCGCGGCGTCGTCTTCCAGTCCTACACGCTGCTGCCGTGGCTGACGGCGCAGCAGAACATCGAGTTCGCCCTCAAGGCCGCCGGCCACGACCGCGCCACCTGCCGCAGGATCGCGCTCGAGCATCTCGACCTGGTCAAGCTCCCGCACTCGGCCAATCTCTACCCATCCGAGCTTTCGGGCGGCATGAAGCAGCGTGTCGCCATTGCGCGCGCGCTGTCCTACCGCCCCAAGATGCTCTTGATGGACGAGCCCTTCGGCGCGCTCGACGCCCTGACCAGGCATCAGATGCAGGAGCTCCTGACGCAGATCTGGGAGGAGCACAGGCTAACCGTGCTCTTCGTCACCCACGACGTTGAAGAGGCTGTCTATCTGTCGGACAGGATCGTCGTCATGGGTATCGGACCGGGGCGCATCATGCGGACTTTTGACGTCGGCATCGAGCGCCCGCGCCGCGAAGAGGTCATGGAGAGCGCCGCTTTCATGGACCTGCAGCGCAATGTCCACAAGGCCATTCGCGAGGCCTCCAGGCGCCCCGAAATGGCTTAGGCGTTTGCTCTCGCCGTCCGGTCCGCCGGCTTGTGGCGCGCAACGGACCTTTGCAAGGAGAGCCACCTGCCGCTTTGGTCCGTTGCGCGCCGCGCATGATCGGCTTTCACCGGCCGTGCGATTTCAAAAAAGCTTGGCGGTGGCCATGCAAAACACGGTGATGACCAACAGTCCGCCGGCGATGCGTTCGCCTCTGGTCATTTTCGCCCGCAACTGGCTCTGCGTCGCCTGGTCGGCACCGGCCAGCTGCCGGCTGGCGGAGGCCACAAGGGCACCCTGCACGCCGGCGGCGATCAGCGCCGTCAAAATGCCGAGCGCCAGCGCCTTCTCCATCGGGCCGAATGCGCCCTCATGGAAGAAATACCAGAGCAGTATGCCGGTCAGGAAAACCATGCCGGAGGCGCCAAGCTGCGGCCGGATGAAGCGCTCGGCCTTGATCTCCGGATCGCGGGCGACCGCAATGGTCGTGCCGGCCCAGAAGACGCCGGCCATTACATGCAGGCCGATGGTGACGATATAGACATATTGCATGACCGCGTTCCTCTCTGCCGCCCGCCGCCCGCCGCGCGTCGTAGCCGTGTCGTGACGCCATTGATAAGACAAAGTTAGATATCTAACGGTTAGATGTCAATTCATGAAGTCAAGTTCCACGTTCCCGCTGCTTGCTCTACTGTCACGTCATGACACCGTTTGATCGCCCGCCTGTCGGCATGAATCTCGCCCGCACCTCCAAAGTGGTGGCGCAGGCTTTCGACGCCGCGTTGACTGAGGCCGGCGGCACGCTGCCGGTCTGGCTGACCCTCTTGTCGGTCAAGTCGAAGGAGTTGGCCAACCAGCGCGAGCTTGCCGGCATGATCGGCATCCAGGGCGCGACACTGACGCATCACCTCAACGCCATGGAGGCGCAAGGGTTGCTGACGCGCCGCCGCGATCCGGAAAACCGCAGGGTCCACCAGGTGGCGCTGACGGAAGCCGGTGAGGCGCTGTTTGAAAAGCTCCGCCTCGCCGCGGTCGCCTTCGACAAGCGGCTGCGCGTGGGCATCGCCGATAACAGGCTGGCCGAATTCGCCGAGGTGCTTGCATTGCTGAGACGGAATGCCGAACCGCCTCAGTCGTAACCTGCTATCGCGCCGAAGGCGTAGTGGCGAAGCCTGAGCGCAGCTATCAACGCCGTCAGCTTTGCCTTGCCGTCGAAAGCGTCCTGGAACATCTCGTCATGCATGAGCAGGATCAGCTTGTTCGGCTTGGCGAAATGGCCGTAGCCGAACAGATGGTCGATTTCGCTGACCAGATGGTCGACGCTCTGCACCGGCTTGCCGCTGTCCTCATGCACCCATTCGTGGTCCCAACCGTAAAGCCAGAAGCCCGATGCCGCGACGAATTCGTAATCCGGATCCTCGCGCCCGGCCTCCGCCAGCCCGAGCGAGTTGTCGTCCTTGGAGTAATTGGGCAACCGGAACACGTCGCGTCCCGGCAGCCGCGCATGCACGGCCGGCTTCAGGCCGAGCACGGTATTGGCTTTCAGCATATCGGCGACCACGCCTTCGGTGTCGCCGTAGAAATGCCGGTAGTGGTTGTAGGCGTGGCTGTAGCTGTGGTTGCCGATCGTCACCAGCGGCATCGATTTCGCCCGCTGCAACAGCTCCCGGTTGGTGGCGTTGGCCTCGGCATGCATGCCGACCATGAACAGCGTCGCCGGCACCTGCTCGGCCTGCAGCACGTCGAGGATATTGCCGGTGCCGTTCAGTGGACCGTCGTCGAAGGTGAGGTAAATGGTGCGGTCGGCGGCCAGGGCCGGCGATGCGGCGAACAGCAGCAGCGGCAGGACAAAACGAAGCGTCATTCGCGAGATCCGGTTGCGATCACAAAGGCCGCCATGCAGGCGCGATCGTGTCAAGCTCTCCGGTGAACGGGCAGGTGGATCAGTTCGAAATGACCTTTTCGAACGCCACCAATTTATCCACCATGGGCTCCACCCCTGTTCTCAGCGGCTGGAACTTGCACCGCACGATGTCACCCTTTACGAACTCCCACACAGGATCGTTCGGCGCCTCGTCCAGAATAACATAGAGGTCGTCCGCAAGGTGCCTTGCTTTCGCTGGATACCAGCAATCGACAGCCTCTTCTGGAAGGTAGACATATATCGTCGTGACCGTCATGCCCGTCTCTCGGCATAGATCGCTCAGTGGGTGCAGTATCCTGGAATTGCTCTAAGCCAAGCTGCCCTGCAGCACTTTCAACTTCGCCTTCTTGGGGCTGCGCGCGATCAGCCACTCGCGCGCCTTGTCCTGCGGCATCGGGAAGGCGATCGAATAGCCCTGCACCTGGTCGCAACCGATCGCCATCAGCGAATCGAGCTCAGCCTCGGTTTCGGCGCCCTCGGCGACGATCGAGATGCCGAGCCCCCGCGCAAGCTCGGTGATGGCGCGCACGATCTTGGTGTTGTCGCCGTTCTCGTTGATGTTCTGGACGAAGCGGCGGTCGATCTTCAGCCGGTCGATCTCGTTCGGATTGACGTGGCTCAGCGAGGCATAGCCGGTGCCGAAATCGTCGAGCTCGAGATGCACGCCGGCGGCACGGATATGACGGAGCTTGGCGGCGATGCCGGTCTTTTCGTCGTCGAGGATGACGGATTCGACGATTTCCAGCGACAGCTTCTGCGGCGTCAGCCCGGCCCGCTCCAGCGTGCCGAACAGGAAGGCGTCAAAATCGGGCTCGCGCAGCTCGGTGCCCGAGACATTGACGGCGATGCGCCCGAAATCGATGCCGGCGCGATCCCACTCGGCGGCCTCCTCGATGGCTTTGGTAATGACGATGCGGCCGATATCCGGCATGAAGCCGCATTTCTCGGCGACGGGAATGAACTCGCCGGGCGAGATCATCCCGCGCGTCTCATGCTTCCAGCGCACCAGCGCCTCGATGCCGCTGATCTTGCCGCTGGTCAGCGATACCTGCGGCTGGAAATAGACCTCGAAGCTCTTGTTGGCGATCGCCGTGCGGATGTCCTGTTCGAGCTGCTTGCGATAGTCGAGCTCGCGCCGCAGCTCCTCCGAGAAGAAGGAGAAGTTGCCGCCGCCGAGCTTCTTGGCCGAATAGAGCGCGAGGTCGGCATGGACGAGCAGGTCCTGCGCATTGTCGGCGTCCACCGGATAGACCGCGATGCCGGCGCTGGCTCCCGGCATGATCGTCGTGCCCTGGAAGGTGATCGGCTCGTTGATCTCGCCAATGATGCGCTTTGCCAGTGCATGGATATCCTCGGTCGAGCCCGCGCCATTGAGGATCATGACGAACTCGTCGCCGCCAAGCCGCGCGCAAAGATCCGACGCCCTGCAGGAATCGCGCATGCGCTGCGCCGTCACCACCAGCACATAGTCGCCGGCGGCATGGCCGAGCGTATCGTTGATCTGCTTGAAGCGGTCGAGATCGAACTGGATCACCGCCAGACGCTCGCGGCGGCGGTGCGCCCCCTTGATCAGCGTGTCGAAATGGTCGGTGAGGAAGGTGCGGTTATGCAGGCCGGTCAGGCCGTCATGGACGGCGATGAAGGCCATCGAGTTGCGTGCGTCGACCAGTTCGCGTGTCTTGCGCAGGATGGCGTTGGACATCGGCCGGAAGATGAACAGCGCGACCAGCACGATGACGCCGAGAGTGGCGAAGAACAGCGTGCGGTGCAGGTCGAGGATGCTGCTGGATTTTTCGTCGGCGAAGGCGCTGATGCGCTGGCCGAGCGCCGCATAGCCGGACATGGTCGCATTGGCGACGGAGGCATCGAGGCCGACGCGCTCGCCGCCGCCCTTGTAACCGTCGCTCTGCATGCCGAGCTGCGATTCGAAGGACGAGACCAGCCTGTCGCCATTGGCGACGAGGCCGACCGAGAAGTAATCGAGGTGGAACGGCTTGCTGAACAGCACATATTCGATCGACTTCGGATCGTTGCGCGCCGGCGACAGCGGATCGGCGCCGGTTTCCTTGAGCAGCCGGTCGTAGCTGGTCTCGAACTCGCCCGTCGCCTGCTTGAGCGCGGTCACCAATGCCGGCTGCTTGTCACGCGCGGCGGCGCCGGTGGCGCTGGCCAGGAAGACGATGCGCTGCGACAGCGCCTTCTGCGTCGAGACGATGTCGAGCAGCGTATCGTTATGCTGCTGCTGCGCCATCAGCTGCTGCAAGAGGACGAAGGAGGCCACCACCATGGCGGCAATGATCGTCAGCGCCAGCCAGTAGCCGGTCTTGATGAGCAGGATCAGCTTGCGTGAAACGCTATGCACTGGCTGCTGCGACATAACTTGAGTGACCCCTCCGGTCGACGGATTCCTGCCAAGGTTCGTGGCGGGAAAACGCTTGCCTTGAAAGGGTTAACAGGTCGGCAAGGCAGGCCGGCGGCGATCGCGACGGCGCGACAAAGCTCGCAAAATGGTTATCACGTCCTTTCCCGCATACCCGATTTTTGCGCGCATCGCGGCCGCGCCGCTGCGAAACATCGCTACCGGGCTTTCGCGACGCCACCGAAGCGGTCGCTTTTGCGATGGATTTTTCCCGGCTCCGGCGCGACAGTCCGGCCTCGAACCGAACAGGGCCGGATCATGAGCAAAGCATTCCTTTCCCATATCGACAGCGAACTGCAGGGCCTGAAATCGGCCGGGCTCTATAAGTCAGAGCGGGTGATTTCCTCGATGCAGTCCGCCGAGATCGAGGTCGGCGGCGAAAAGGTGCTGAATTTCTGCGCCAACAACTATCTCGGCCTCGCCGACAGCCCGGACCTGCGCGACGCGGCCAAGCATGCGCTCGACCGCTACGGCTACGGCATGGCCTCGGTGCGCTTCATCTGCGGCACGCAGGAAGAGCACAAGGAGCTCGAGGCGACGATCTCCTCCTTCCTCGGCATGGACGACACTATCCTCTATTCCTCGTGCTTCGACGCCAATGGCGGCCTGTTCGAGACGCTGCTCGGCGAGGAGGACGCCATCATCTCCGATGCCTTGAACCACGCCTCGATCATCGACGGGGTCAGGTTGTCGAAGGCGAAACGCTTCCGCTACGCCAACAACGACATGGCCGATCTCGAAGCCCGCCTGAAGGAGGCGAAGGACTGCCGCTTCCGGCTGATCGCCACCGACGGCGTTTTCTCGATGGATGGCATCATCGCCAATCTGCAGGGCGTCTGCGATCTGGCCGAAAAATACGATGCGATGGTCATGGTCGACGACAGCCATGCGGTCGGCTTCGTCGGCAGACAAGGCCGCGGCTCTGCCGAGCATTGCGGCGTCGAGGGCAGGGTGGACATCATCACCGGGACGCTCGGCAAGGCGCTGGGCGGCGCCTCCGGCGGCTACACGTCGGGCAAGAGAGAGGTCGTCGACTGGCTGCGCCAGCGCTCGCGGCCCTATCTCTTCTCCAACACGCTGATGCCGGCGATCGCCGGCGCCTCGATCAAGGTGTTCGACCTGATCCGCCATGGCGACGCGCTGCGCCAGCGCCTATATGCCAACGCGGAAAGATTCAGGTCTGAGATGGGTAAGCTGGGCTTCACGCTGGCCGGCGCGGATCACCCGATCATCCCGGTAATGCTGGGCGATGCGGCACTGGCGCAGGAGATGGCGGCGCGCATGCTGAAGCGCGGCATCTATGTCATCGGCTTTTCCTTCCCGGTGGTGCCGAAAGGCCAGGCCCGCATTCGCACGCAGATGTCTGCGGCGCATTCGAGCGCCAATATCGACCGCGCGGTTGAGGCGTTTGGCGAGGTCGGGAAGGAATTGGGGGTGATCAAGTGAACAAAGATCCCCACGTTCAATGCTGGTTTTGCGGCAAGGGCATCGAAAAGGAAGATAAGAACGCCGTCGAGGTATCGATTCAGAATCTTTGGTCCGACGAGGATGATCCGCCTAAGCAGTATTTCTGGCTGCACTCCGTTTGCGCCCTAGAAAAATTGCAGGGCAAAGGGCCAAAATTTGAACTGGATGTATTCACCGACAGCAGGTGATCGTCCGCATTGACCTCAGAAAATGCCTGATTGGGTCGAGGATCGAGAATGTCGAACATGATGAAGGCGCTGGTGAAGGCCAAGGCCGAGCCGGGCATCTGGATGGAAGAGGTGCCGGTGCCGGAGATCGGCCCCAACGACGTGATGATCAAGGTCAAGAAGACCGCGATCTGCGGCACCGACGTCCACATCTACAATTGGGACCAGTGGGCGCAGAAGACGGTGCCTGTGCCAATGGTGACGGGCCATGAATTCGTCGGCACGGTCGCCGATTTCGGCGCCGCAGTCACCGAATACAAGGTCGGCCAGCGCGTCTCGGGCGAGGGCCACATCGTCTGCGGCCATTGCCGCAACTGCCGCGCAGGGCGAGGCCATCTTTGCCGCAACACGCTCGGCGTCGGCGTCAACCGCCCCGGCGCCTTTGGCGAATACATGGTCATCCCGCAGCACAATGTCGTGCCGATCCCCGACGATGTGCCGGACGAGATCGCGGCGATCTTCGATCCGCTGGGCAACGCGGTCCACACCGCCTTGTCCTTCGATCTCGTGGGCGAGGACGTGCTGGTCACCGGCGCTGGCCCGATCGGCATCATGGGCGCGCTGGTGGCGCAATGCGTCGGCGCGCGAAAAGTCGTGATTACCGACATCAATCCGGTTCGCCTCGATCTGGCGCGCAAGCTCGGCGTGCAGCATGTTGTCGACGCCTCGAAGGAGAAACTGCGCGACGTGATGCCCTCGATCGGCATGACCGAAGGCTTTGACGTCGGCCTGGAAATGTCGGGCGCAGCGCCCGCCTTCCGCGACATGATCGACACCATGAACAATGGCGGCAAGATCGCCATCCTCGGCATCGCGCCCACCGGCTTCGAGATCGACTGGAACAAGGTCATCTTCAAGATGCTGCACCTGAAGGGCATCTACGGCCGCGAGATGTTCGAGACCTGGTACAAGATGATTGCGCTGGTGCAGGGGCCACTCGATGTGTCGGGGCTGATCACGCATCGCATTGGGATCGACGATTTCCAGGTTGGCTTCGATGCGATGCGCAGCGGCAGTTCGGGCAAGGTGGTGATGGATTGGTAGGGGCCTAAAGAGACGTAGAGTTCCTTCGCCCCCCTCTCTGTCCTGCCGGACATCTCCCCCTCAAGGGGGGAGATCGGCCGTCACGCCGGCTTTCGCCAATCGCAGACGCTGCAAGACGAGCGCCGTCGCCAAAGCTGCCGATCTCCCCCCAAGAGGGGGAGATGTCCGGCAGGACAGAGAGGGGGGCCTCGCGCCAGCCTGTCATCTCTTTTCTTCTAATGCCTCCTCCAGCGCCGCCACTCCCCTAGCAACCGCCCCGCGTTCCTCCGCGCTCGTCCTCGCCAGCAGCTCCCTCTCAAACGCTTTCGCCAGCGGCACCATCTCACGATAGGCGGCAAGCCCCGTCTTGGTCAGCGCCAAATGCTCCACCCGCCGATCGTTCTCGTCCGGCGTGCGCGTAAGCCAGCGCCGACGTTCCAATTCCGCCACCGCGCGCGACACCTTGGTCTTGTGCATGGCCGATTGCTCGCCGAGCTCCGTCGCCGTCATCGTGCCGCGCTGTCCGAGGCCTGACAGCGTGCGCCATTCCGGCCGCGTGAGGCCGTGGCGCTCCTTGTAGATCTTCGAGAATTCGCGGCTGATGGCGTCGGCCAGCCGGTAGAGCCGGTAGGGCAGGAAGCTTTCCAGTTCCAGGATGTCGGGTTCCATCATGAGCCCTCGATATAGCGTGGCCGTTGATTGTTACATTTTCGATGGTTACAAATGAAACCAGTTTGGTCAACATCACCGATGGCCTCACGCAAGTGAGGCCGGCAGACTAGGGTTAGGGAGGATCGGATGGGCTTTTCCTATATGCCGGGCTTCGGCAACGACTTTGAAACCGAGACGCTGCCCGGCTCGCTGCCACAGGGCCGCAACTCGCCGCAGCGGCCGGCCTACGGACTCTATGCCGAGCAGTTGTCCGGCTCGCCCTTCACCGCGCCGCGGGGCACCAATGAGCGCTCCTGGCTCTACCGCATCCGGCCGAGCGTGAAACACACCGGCCGATTCAAGGGGGCGAGCTATCCCTTGTGGAAGACCGGACCCAGCATCGGCGACCACGAGCTGGCGCTTGGCCAATACCGTTGGAACCCGACGCCGATGCCGAGCGAGCCGACCGATTTCATCTCCGGCATGCGAACCTTCACCACGGCCGGCGACGCGGTCGGCCAGTCCGGCATGGCCGCGCATGTCTATGTCGCCAACCGTTCGATGACCGACGATCATTTCTTCAACGCCGATGGCGAGTTGCTGGTGGTGCCGCAGGTAGGCGCGCTGCGCTTCGTCACCGAGATGGGCGTCATCGAGCTTCGCCCCGGCGAGATTGCGGTGCTGCCGCGCGGCCTCGTCTTCAAGGTCGAGCTCGCCGACAAGGAGGCGCGCGGCTATGTCTGCGAGAACTATGGCGCCAAATTCACAATGCCCGACCGCGGGCCGATCGGCGCCAACTGCCTGGCCAATCCGCGCGACTTCAAGACGCCCTGCGCCTGGTTCGAGGAGAAGGAGACGCCGTGCCGGCTGATCGTCAAATGGTGTGGCACTTTCCACGTCACCGAGCTCGGCCATTCGCCGCTCGACGTCGTCGCCTGGCACGGCAATTACGCGCCCTATAAATATGATCTGGCGACGTTTTCGCCGGTCGGCGCCATCCTGTTCGACCATCCCGACCCGTCGATCTTCACCGTGCTGACGGCGCCGAGCGGCGAGGAGGGCACCGCCAATGTCGACTTCGTCATCTTCCCGCCGCGCTGGCTGGTGGCGGAAAACACCTTCCGTCCGCCCTGGTACCATCGCAACATCATGAGCGAGTTCATGGGCCTGATCCACGGCCAGTACGACGCCAAGGAGGAGGGGTTCGTGCCTGGCGGCATCAGTTTGCACAACCAGATGCTGGCGCACGGGCCCGACGCTTCCGGCTTCGAGAAGGCGACACGGGCCGAGCTGAAGCCGGTCAAGCTCGACAACACCATGGCCTTCATGTTCGAGACGCGCTTCCCGCAGATGCTGACGCGCTATGCCGCCGAGCTCGGCACCTTGCAGGAGAACTACATCGACTGCTGGGCCGACCTGAAGAAGCGTTTTAATGGCACGCCGGAAGGCGATTGGTCTTGAGCGCCGACAAAGTGGATCGGCTCGTGCTGCTCGGCTCTAAGGGCGGTCCGGCCTTGCGGCCGGGCGGGCCATGGCCGAGTTCTTCGCTGCTGGAGTTCGGCGGACGAACCATCGTCGTCGATTGCGGACTGGGCGTCACCCGCGGCCTGGTCGATGCCGGCATCAGCCTGAAGACGCTTGACCTGATCTTCATCACACATCTCCATTCGGACCATGTTCTGGAACTCGGGCCGCTGATCCATACCGCCTGGACCGCGGGCCTGCCGACGCCGGTGACGGTCTACGGACCGCCAGGCACCCACGACCACTGGCGGCATTTCTGCCGGGCGATGGATTTCGACATCGAGATACGCATCGTTGACGAAGGGCGGCCGGATATCCGTAAGCTGGTTTCGGTCGAGGAATTCGGCGAAGGATTGGCCCTGCACTCGCGTGGGCTGACGGTGGCGGCGCTGCGCGTCGACCATCCGCCGGTGACCGACTGTTTCGCGCTGCGCTTCGAGCATGGCGGCAGGAGCGTGGTGTTTTCCGCCGACACGGCGTTCTTTCCGCTGTTGGCCGACTTTGCCAAAGGTGCTGATATCCTCGTCCACGAGGCCATGCTGGAGGAAGGCGTCGAACGGCTGGTCGCCAGGACCGGCAACGGCGCACGGTTGAAAGAGCATCTCTTCGCTAGCCACAGCTTCGCGGAGGAGGCAGGCTGCATCGCCAGCAATGCCGGGGTAAAAAGGTTGGTGCTCAATCACCTCATTCCGGCCGACGATCCGGCGATCGGCGAAGCCGACTGGATCGACGCCGTCAGGAAATCGTGGACCGGTGACTTGACGATTGCCCGCGACGGCCTTGTTGTGGGGCTAAGCAGTAAAAAGGCTGCTGGAGGAGAGGAAACCGCATGAAGCTTGCCACACTGAAGAACGGGACACGCGACGGAAAGCTGGTCGTGGTCTCGCGTGATCTGACGCGGTTCACCGACGCTTCCTTCCTGGTGCCGACGCTGCAGGCCGCGCTCGACGACTGGCGCCGCATTGCGCCGCATCTGGCGGCCATGGCGGAATCGCTGGAGACCAACGCGGTGCCCTCGGCACGCTTCCATGAGCATGACGCGCATTCGCCGCTGCCGCGCGCCTATCAATGGGCGGACGGCTCGGCCTATGTGAACCATGTCGAACTGGTGCGGAAAGCGCGCGGCGTCGAGATGCCGGCAAGTTTTTGGACCGACCCGCTGATCTACCAGGGTGGCTCGGATTCCTTCATCCCTCCGCGCGATCCGATCCGCATGGCCGACGAGGCCTTCGGCATCGACATGGAGGCTGAGGTCGCCGTGATCGTCGACGACATGCCGATGGGCGCCGGGCTGGACGAGGCGAAGGACGCGATCCGGCTGGTGATGCTGGTCAACGACGTGACGCTGCGCGCCATCACCGGTCCTGAACTGGCCAAAGGATTTGGCTTCTTCCAGTCGAAACCGTCTTCGGCTTTCTCGCCGGTCGCGGTCACGCCGGATGAACTTGGCGATGCCTGGGACGGCGGCAAGGTCAAACTCGCGCTGCTCGCCGATCTCAACGGCAAGCCGTTCGGTCGCGCCAATGCCGGCATCGACATGACCTTCGACTTTCCAGCGCTGATCGTGCATGCCGCGAAAACCCGGCCGCTCGCCGCCGGCACCATCATCGGTTCGGGCACCGTCTCCAACAAGCTGAATGGCGGGCCGGGCAAGCCGGTTTCGGCCGGCGGCGCCGGCTATTCCTGCATCGCCGAACTGCGCATGATCGAGACTATCGAGAGCGGCGAGCCGAAGACGCCCTTTCTGCATTTCGGCGACACGGTGCGCATCGAGATGAAGGATAAAACCGGACATTCGATCTTCGGCGCCATCGAGCAGAAGGTCGAGAAATACGAGGGTTGAAGGTGACCCTGCTCGAGCATCTGCGCCGCATGGCCCGCAACAATCTGTGGTCGAACGACCGGCTATATCGCGCCGTGCTCGACTTGAAGCCCGGCGAGTTCGAGGCCGGGCGCATCAGCTTCTTTCCGTCGATCAGGGAGACGCTCAACCACATCCTCGCGGTCGACCTTCTCTACCTGGATTTTCTCACGGATGGCGGCCTCGGCGCCGCCGCCTATGACGACTTCGTGCCGTTCGACGGTGCGGCAAGCCTGGCGGCGGCGCAGGCGGATTTCGACCGCAAGCTGATCACCTTCTGCGACGGTCTGTCGGAGGCCGATCTCGATCGCCGCATCATCACCGACCGGCGCGAGGACGGCATGATCCCCGAACGGATCGGCGACATCCTCGCCCATGTCTTCCTGCATGACATCCACCATCGCGGCCAGGTGCACGCGATGCTCTCAGGCACGTCAGTCGCGCCGCCGCAACTGGATGAGTTCCTGCTCGACTACGACATCAAGCTGAGGAAGGAGGAGGTCGAGCGGCTGGGGCTGGAATGATCAAGCCAGCGCGACATCATACGCTGAAAAATGCCGATCCGCGGTAACGAGAGTCAGGCCCTCAATTTGAGCCTGCGCGATGAGCAGGCGGTCAAAGGGATCGCGATGATGGAGCGGCAAGTGTTCAAGCCTAGCCGCGTGCAGTTCATTCACGCCGAGGATTGGAATTCCATTCGATTGCAGAATGTCAACGATGTTGGCGGTGAGTGTGATCTTGCCGAGCGACTTCTTGATGGCAATCTCGGCCACTGAGATGGCGCTGACGGTCACATCCTTGCCCGCCAGAAAAATGTCGCGATGGTGATCCGAAAGACGTGTGTCCGCGTTGAGTACCCAAAGCAGAATATGGGTATCGACCAGGTATCTGGGGCTCATTTAGTGTACTCGTCCCATTCGGGACCGAGTTCATCAAAATCATCCGCTATCCAGATTTGGCCTTGCAGCGCTCCAAGCAGGCCTTTGCTCCCGCCAGGCCGAACGGGAGCGCTCAAGGTCGCGACAACCTCTCCATGCTTTGTCAGATGGATCTTTTCACCAGCCTGGGCACGCTTCACCAACTCGGAAAGCTGCGCCTTGGCTTTTGCCATTGGAATGTTCATGGGCGACCTCTAATGACCAGAATTTAGGTCATAAGAGGTCAAGCCGCAAGCAGGTTTACGCCGCCTTGCCGTCCAGCTTGATCACGCCGCGCTTGATCTGGTCCTGCTCGATCGATTCGAACAGGGCGCGGAAATTGCCCTCGCCAAAACCTTCGTCGCCCTTGCGCTGGATGAACTCGAAGAAGATCGGTCCGATCACGGTCTTCGAAAAGATCTGCAGCAGGATCTTGGTCATCCCGCCGTCGACCACGCCTTCGCCGTCGATCAGGATGCCGTGCTTCTTCATGCGCTCGATCGGCTCTTCATGGCCGTTCACCCTGTCATGCGACATGTCGTAATAGGTGTCGGGCGGGCCGGGCATGAACTTCAGCCCGTTGGCGGCAAGCTTGTCGGTGGCCTCGTAGATCGCATCGGTACCGACGGCGATATGCTGGATACCTTCGCCATTGTACTTCTTCAGATATTCGGCGATCTGGCTGGTCTCGTCCTTGGATTCGTTCAGCGGAATACGGATCTTGCCGCAGGGCGAAGTGATGGCGCGGCTGACAAGGCCGGTGATCTTGCCGTCGATGTCGAAGAAATGGATCTGCTTGAAGCCGAACAGGTCGCGGTAGAAATCCCACCATTTGTCCATGTTGCCGCGATAGACATTGTGGGTCAGGTGGTCGAGGAAGTAGAAGCCGACGCCTTCGGGCTTGGGGTCGCGCTCGCCCAGCCATTCGAACTCGGCATCATAGGCCGAGCCCTTCTCGCCATAGGCTTCGATGAAATAAAGCAGCGAGCCGCCGATGCCCACGATCGCCGGCACGTCGAGCGCCTTGTCGGTGCCTTCATAGGGCGTGGCGCCTTTCGATACGGCATGGTCGAAAGCGTGCTTGGCATCGACCACGCGCCAGGCCATCGAGGCGGCGCAGGGGCCGTGCTTTTCGACGAACTTCATCGCATGCGAGCCGGGCTCGGCATTGACGACATAGTTGATGTCGCCCTGCCGCCAGACGGTGATGTCCTTGGTGCGGTGCTTGGCTACCGCGACATAGCCCATGCGGGTGAACAGCTCGGCGAGCTTTGCCGGCTCGGCATGCGCGAACTCGACGAACTCAAAGCCGTCGGTGCCGGCAGGGTTTTGCTTGCTGATCCGGGCGGGCGGGGCGTCGTGCGGGAAGGGGCCCATGGCAGTCCTCCGAAAGCTGTTGCGGCCGTGCTTGGCCATCTTTCAGCATGATAGCGCGGAGCCGCCGCACGGTGCTTGCATTCGGTCACCTGAAATGCGCATGATGTGCGTAAATTGTGCACGAGAGGAGAAAAATCCATGGAAGATGCGCGCCTTGATCAGTTTGACCGCAAGATAATGGCGCTTTTGCAGGACGATGCGCGATTCACCAACAACGATCTGGCGGAGCGCGTGAACCTGTCGCCCTCGCAATGCTCGCGCCGCCGTCTGCGGCTCGAGGACGATGGCTACATCAAGGGTTACCGCGCCGTGCTCGACCGCGATCGTCTCGGCTTTTCGCTGGTCAACGTCATCTCGGTGACGCTCGCCACCCACAACCGCGACAACGCCCGCCGCTTCGGCGAACTGGTGGCGCGCCTGCCCGAGGTGCAGGAGGCGCACGCGCTGACCGGCGAGATGGATTACATCTTGAAGGTGGTGACGCCCGATCTCAAATCATTGTCGGAGTTCGTCAACGGCGTTCTCCTGCCGCACGAATCCGTGCAACATGTGAAAACGGCGATCGTGCTGGAGACGCTCAAGGAAACCGGCGCGCTGCCGATTTAAAGTGTGCTGATATTCAGGTGAATCCGGCCTGCAAATGGCGGCTTCCTGCGCTTCCGGTGCTCACGTACTTTAAGTACGCTCCGCTCCGGTTCTCGGAACCCGCCATTTTCGACTCGGCCTGACCTGAATCTCAGCACACTTTCGCGACAAATCTTCACCCACGCTGCTGCTGGATCAGCCCGTAAAGGTTGGTGCAGCGCGCGCCTGAGCGGCAATAGGCAAACACCGGCCCTTCGAGCTCGTCGAGGGCGGCGGCCTGGTCCTCGACATTGTCCATGGTGATCTGGCCGCTGATGACCGGAATGTAGCGGAAAGCAAGCCCCGCCGCCTCGGCAGCGGCCTGCACGCTCTCGGCCGAAGGCTGGCCCGGTTGCTCGTCGTCCGGCCGGTTGCAGATCACGCTCTTGAAGCCGGCGTCCTTGATGGCCGCGATGTCTTGCGGCTGGATCTGGCCGGAGACCGAATAGTCGTCGCTGATCTGGCGGTATTCCATGGTGTCGTCCTCGCGATCTCTTTGGCGGCAGTCTTGCCACTCCGGGAGAGGGGCGGCAATCCGCATTGAAGGAATTCTCTGCCAAATAGACATCGCGCGCAGGAAATTCCAACCGCCGCCGTTTTCCCTTCTCCCCGTTCACGGGGAGGTGAGGCGTGGTCCGCGCAGCGGACGAAAAGCCAATTGCTTGGCTTTTCGAACAACGAACGCCCGAAGGGCGGATGAGGGGCAGCGCCGGCATCGACAGTCTTCGCTGAACCGTCGCTCGGCTCAACTTCCCTGGATCGCGCCTTTGATCTGCGTGATGTTGTTGTGCATCATGTCGATATAGCTCGAGGCCGGGCCGTCCGAACCCGACAGCGCGTCCGAATAGAGCGTGCCGCCGACCTTGATGCCGGTTTCACCGGCGATCTGCTCGATCAGTCGCGGATTGGTGATGTTTTCGACGAAGATCGCCGCGGCCTTGTCCTGCTTGACCTGCTTGACCAGCTTGGCGACGTCGGCGGCCGAGGGCTCGGAATCGGTCGAGATGCCTTGCGGCGCCAGGAAGGTCAGCCCGTATTCGTGCTCGAAATAACCGAAGGCGTCATGCGAGGTGATGACGACGCGCTTGGCCTCCGGGATCGACTGGATTGCTGCCTTCACTTCGCCTTCCAGCGCATCGAGCTTGGTGGTGTAGGCGGCGGCGTTGGCCTTGTAGCTGTCACAGCCCTCACGATCGGCCGAGCAGAAAGCGTCGGCGATGTTCTTCACATAGATCCTGGCGTTGGCGATCGACTGGAAGGCGTGCGGATCGGTGACGGTCTTGCCGCCGCTGGTGTCGGCGCCTTCGGCCGCGTCCGCATCGGCGAATTCCGGCTTGAAGTCGATCGGCGTCACACCCTTGGTCAGCGTCACGATCGACGCCTTGGTGGCGCTGGCGTCGACCAGGCGCTGCAGGAAACCCTCGAAATGCAGTCCGTTGACCAGCACGACATCGGCTTTGGCCATCGCCACCGCGTCGGCCGGGCTCGGCTCATAGACATGCGCGTCGCCATCCGGCCCGACGATGGTGGTGATGTTGACGCGGTCGCCGCCGACATTTTTCGCGAAGTCGGCAATGACCGTGAAGCTCGCCACCACTTTCAGCGGCGCCGCGATGGCCGATGAGGTTGCGAAGGCGCTTAATGTTATAACGCTCAACGCCAAGGCGGCACGGAAGGATTTCAACATTGGGTGGTCTCCTTGCTTGGGGATTATGCGGTGCGGTGGCGGTGATGCACGATGCGGGCGCGCAGAACGCCGCGGGTGCCGAACAGGATCGAGCAGAAATAGACGACGCCGGCGGAAAGGATGATCGCCGGGCCGGAAGGCAGCGAGGCGTGGTAGGACAAAAGCAGCCCGGCGATGCAGGAGGCAAAGCCGGTCAGCACCGCCAGCACGCACATTGGTTCAACCCGCGCCGTCCAGAAGCGGGCGGCGGCGGCCGGCAGCATCATCAGCCCGACCGAGAGCAGCGTGCCCAGCGCCTGGAAACCGCCGACGAGGTTGAGCACGACAAGCCCGAGGAAGATGAAATGCACCGGGCTGCCCATGCGGCTCACCGAGCGCAGGAACAGCGGGTCGAGGCATTCGGCGACCAGCGCGCGCCAGAAGACAGCGAGACTGGCGAGCGTCACCACCACGATGCCGCAGATCAGCGTCAGCGCCTCGTTGTTGAGCGCCAGCACGGTGCCGAACAGCACATGCATGAGGTCGACGCTGGAGCCGCGGATCGACACCATGAGCACGCCGACGGCGAGCGAGATCAGATAGAAGGCCGCCATCGAGGCGTCCTCGCGCTGGATGGTGAAGCGCGAGACTGCGCCCGCGCCGAGCGCGACGATGACGCCGGCGATCAGCCCGCCGATCGTCATCGGCAGGATTTCCAGGCCATAGAGCAGGAAGCCGGCGGCAGCGCCAGGCAGGATGGCATGCGCCATCGCGTCGCCTGACAGGCTCATGCGCCGCAGCATCAGGAAGACGCCGACCGGGCAGGCGCCGAGCGACAGCATCAGCGAGCCGAACAGCGCCCGCTGCATGAAAGCGAAATCGGCGAAAGGCGCGATGAACAGGCCGTAAAGGAACTCCATCACGCCGCCCTCGGTCCGGAGCCATGCTGATGGTCGTGGTGGTGATCGTGCGCGTGATCATGGCCATGGTCGTGAGCATCTGGCTCGCACCACGGCGCGTTCTCTTCCCATGCCTCGTGGAAACGCCTCGCCTTGAGCAGGTTTTCCGGCCGCAGCGTTTCCTTGGTGTCGCCCCAGGCCACGGGCTGGCGCGCGAGCAACAGCGTCTCGGGAAAATTCTGCCGCACCAGATCTAGGTCGTGCACCACGACCATGATCGTGCGTTCCTCGCCATGCCAGCGCTTTATTAGCGCAATCAGGTCGCCAACCGTCTTGGCGTCGACCGCGTTGAACGGCTCGTCGAGCAGGATCAGGTCGGCGTCCTGCAAAAGCACGCGGGCAAACAGCGTGCGCTGCAACTGGCCGCCGGACAGCGTGTCGATCGGCCGCTTCTCAAAGCCGCCAAGCCCGACCGCCATCAGCGCCTTGCTGACGGATTCGCGGTCTTCCTTGGTGTAGCGGCCGAGCATGCCGCGCTTCGGCCACAGCCCGAGCGAGACCAGGTCGACGACCCGCGCCGGAAAGGAACGGTCGAGTTCCGACTGCTGCGGCAGATAAGCGGTGCGCACGCCTTGCATGCGAACCACCGCGCCTTCCATCGGCTTGAGCACGCCCACGATGCCCTTCATCAGCGTCGACTTGCCCGACCCATTGGCGCCGACGACCGCCGTCAGCGAGCCTTTGCGGACGATGCCGTTGAGGTGATGGATCGCCGGATGGCTGCCATAGCCGAGCGTCAGGTCGCGAAAGGTCAGGCAGGCATTGGTCATCAGACGGTGGTCCGCGAAATCGAATGCGTCGTCGATATGTGATGTTATTACATTAGTCAACACGGCGGCCGGGCGCAATTATGTCACGACCGGTCAACTCGCCGTGTACGCAAGCAGGGCAGGGCCACACAATTGGCTCAATTGGTTTCGCGCCCGCCGGCCTTGCCCCAAGTCGGCCCGGACTCTAAAGAGCAGCGATCCCCATAACGAAGGAACCTCTCGAATGAGCATTCGTCGCATCGATGTCGGCCCGCGCATGAGCCAGATCGTCATTCACGGCAACACCGTCTATCTGGCCGGCCAGGTCGGCGAGCCCGGCGGCAACGTCGCTTCGCAGACCCGCGATATCCTGAAGACCATCGACGAATTGCTGGCCAAGGCCGGCACCGACAAGACCAAGATCGTGCAGACGATCATCTGGCTGGACGACATGAAGACCTTCGCCGAGATGAACGCCGAATGGGACAAGTGGGTGCCGCAGGGCCACACGCCCGCCCGCGCCACCGGCGAAGCCAAGCTCGCAACGCCGGAATATCTGGTCGAGATCATTGTGACGGCGGCGCTGTAAAGCGCGGCGGCACTTCTCCCTTCTCCCCCCTGTGGGAGAAGGTGGCCGCGAAGCGGCCGGATGAGGGGTGTTGGAAGGTTCGCTGCGTCGAAGAAATGGGCGCTTGAAGCACCCTGTTCTTTAGCGCCTCGTTTCTTCCAACACCCCTCATCCGTCTCGGCGCTGCTGCGCGCCGATCCACCTTCTCCCCGCAAGGGGAGAAGGGGGCGCAGGCGCTATCCCTGCGACGGCGTGAATCTCGCCACCAGCGTATGGCTCTCCGCCGGATAGATGAACCGCACATGCGTCACTGGATGCTCGGCGCTCCAGGTGCGGCGCTCGACCACCAGGCAGGGCGCGCTCGCGTCGATGTCGAGCGCGTCGGCGATTGTCTCGTCCGCTGCCATGGCGCGGATGCGGTGCTCGGCCTCGCTCCACGGCACGCGGCCGATCAGCCAGGGGCCGGGGGCGATGTCGAGAAATTCTTCTTCGGCTGCCTCGGCCACGGCTGAGAGGTTGATCAGACGCTGCTCGAGCGCGAACGGCCGCTCGCCGGCAAAATGCAGGCTCTCCAGCGCAAGCACCGGACCGGGTGCGCTAAGACCCAATAGCGCGCGGTCCTCGGCGCCGCTGCGTCGCTTGATGCGCGCCAGCCGCTCATAGCGATAGGGCAGGCCGAGCGCCTCGACTTCGATCCTGATGTCATGCAGTTCCAGCACCGCCGCCTGCGATTGCGGCTGGCGCACGAAACTGCCGGAGCGGCGGCGGCGCTCGATCAGTCCGGCCTTGGCGAGCTGCGACAGCGCCTTGTTCACCGTCATGCGCGAGCAATTATACTGAGCCGTCAGCTCATGCTCGAAGGGGATGCGATGCCCAGGCGCCCACGCGCCCGACAGGATCTTGTCGCGAATGTCGGACAGGATGCGCTGATGCAGCGATATGCTCTCGCCGCCCTCGATATCGTCTGTCTCGACCAAGCTCATCGAATGTTCAGCCTTGCGACAGGGCGGTCATGACGGCGCGGAATCGGTTGGCAACTGCCTCGCGTTTCGCATGCCTGCCGCCGCTGACCTGCTTTTTGCCATGCACCCAGACGCAATCGACCTTGCTGCCATTGGCAAAGATCCAGGCGTCGAGGATCGCGTCTCCCGCCTTGCCGGCAAGCGAAGGGTGGCCGGCATCGAGCGAGACGAAGTCGGCCGGACCGCCGGCGGCAATCCGTGACGGGGCGGCACCGAGCGCCTGGCTGCCGCCGTCGAGCGAAGCGTCGAACAGCGCGCGCCCGGTCGAGCCGCCGGCCCGCGCCATCACGTTGCGGGCACGGTGGGCGAGGCGCTGCGAATATTCGAGCTGGCGAAGCTCGTCCGGCAGGCCGATCAGCACATTGGAATCGGAGCCGACGCCGAAACGGCCGCCATGCTCGACGAACAGCGGGGCCGCGAAAGTGCCGTCGCCGAGATTGGCCTCGGTGATCGGGCAGAGCCCGGCGATGGCGCCGGCCTTGGCCATGGCGATTGTCTCGGCCTCGGTCATATGCGTGGCGTGGATCAGGCACCAGCGATCGTCAACCTTGGCATTGGCCAGCAGGAACTCGACCGGACGCTTACCCGACCAGGCAATGCAGTCCTCGACCTCCTTCACCTGTTCGGCGACATGGATGTGGACCGGCCCGCCCGGCGCCATCGCGGCAACGGCATTGAGCTCGTCCGGTGTCGCGGCGCGCAGGCTGTGCGGCGCGACACCGACGACGGCCTGCTCGAGCGGGCGAACAGCCTCGCGGCCTTTCTCAAGCAGGCGCCCGAAGCGCCCGACATCGTTGATGAATCGCCGCTGGCCTTCATTCGGCGCGGCGCCTCCGAAGGATGAATGGGCATAAAAAACCGGCAGCAGCGTCAGGCCGATGCCGGTGTCGGCCGCGGCGGCCGCGATCCGCTCCGCCATCTCGGCGATGTTGGCGTAGGGCCGCCCGTCGCGGTCGTGATGCAGATAGTGGAACTCGCCGACGCGAGAGAAACCGGCTTCGAGCATCTCGACATAAAGCTGCGCCGCCACCGCCTCGACCTGGTCCGGCGTCATCGAAAGCGCGAAGCGGTACATCACCTCTCGCCAGCTCCAGAAACTGTCGGCCGAAGGCCCCCGCAGTTCGGCCAGCCCCGCCATGCCGCGCTGGAAGGCGTGACTGTGCAGATTGGGCATGCCGGGTACCACGATGGCGTGACGCTCGTCGCCGGCCTGCGCATGAGCGTCGGCCTCGACTGTCGAGATACGGCCGCCATCGAAGGCGATCCTGACATTGCCCTGCCAACCGCCGGGCAGCAGCGCCTGTTCCGCAAAGATCGCCGTCACGTTCCTCTCCGAATCTGAATGCCTGGATGACATTACCACTTGCGTCGCGTTTCAATATGTATATACATAATCGCCATCCAAGCAAATGGAAAAGATGATGGGTGGAGCAAACGGGAAGAGCGGCCTTCGTGTCTGGCGCAATGCGCGCCTGGCGACCATGGCCGATGGCGAGGCCGGGCTCGGTATCGTCGAGAAGGGCGTGGTCGCCGCGCGCGGCGGGCTTATTATTTACGCCGGTCCCGAGGTTGATATGCCGGCTGCTGCCGGGCAGGGCGCCGAGACTATCGATTGCCAGGGACGCTGGATCACGCCCGGCCTGATCGACTGCCATACGCACCTTGTCTATGCGGGAAACCGCGCCAACGAATTCGAGATGCGTCTGGCCGGCGCCACCTATGAAGAAGTGGCCCGCGCCGGCGGCGGCATCGTCTCCTCGGTCAAGTCGCTGCGCGCCGCGAGCGAGGACCAACTCGTCGCCCAGACGCTGCCGCGCCTCGATGCGCTGATCGCGGAAGGCGTCACCACCGTCGAGGTCAAGTCCGGCTATGGCCTCGATGCCGACAATGAAAAAAAGTCGCTGCGCGCCGCCCGTCGCCTGGCTGGCGAGCGGCCCGTCACGATCCGCACCACTTGTCTCGCCGCGCATGCGCTTCCGCCGGAAGCCAAGGGCGACAAGGACGCTTTCATCGATCTGGTCGCCGGCACGATCCTCCCCGAGGTCGCCGCTGAAAATCTCGCCGATGCCGTCGACGGCTTCTGCGAAGGCATCGCCTTCTCGCCGCAGCAGATGGCGCGCGTCTTCGACAAGGCGAAGGCCCTCGGCCTGCCCGTGAAACTCCACGCCGACCAGCTTTCCAACCTGCATGGCGCGGCCCTTGCCGCCCGCTATGGCGCGCTTTCCGCCGATCATCTCGAATACACCGACGAGGCCGGCGCCGCAGCTATGGCCGAGGCGGGCACCGTGGCGACTATCCTGCCCGGCGCCTACTATTTCATCCGCGAGACCAAGAAGCCGCCGGTCGACCTGTTCCGCCGCCACGGCGTGAAGATGGCGGTCGCGACCGACTCCAACCCCGGCACCTCGCCGCTCACCTCGCTGCTGCTCACCATGAACATGGCAGCGACCCTGTTCGGCATGACTGTCGACGAATGCCTGGCCGGCGTCACCCGCGAGGCCGCGCGCGCGCTTGGCCTGCTTGGCCAGACCGGCACGCTGGAAGCCGGCAAATCGGCCGATCTGGCCATCTGGGACATCGAGCGCCCGGCCGAACTCGTTTACCGCATGGGCTTCAACCCGCTCCATGCCCGCATCTGGAGAGGACAATGACGGAACTTACCCTGACGCCCGGCAACGCCACGCTTGCCGACTGGCGCGCCATCTATCGCGGCGCCGTGCCGAAGCTCGACGCTGCTTGCCGCCCGAAGATCAAGGCCAGCGCCGAGGCGGTTGCCCGCATCGTCGCCAAGGGCGAGCCGGTCTATGGCATCAACACCGGCTTCGGCAAGCTCGCCAGCGTTCGCATCCCGTCCAACGATCTCGAAACGCTGCAGCGCAACATCGTGTTGTCGCATGCCGCCGGCGTCGGCGAGGCAATGCCGGTCGCGGTGGTGCGGCTGATGATGGCGCTGAAGCTTGCCAGCCTCGCACAGGGCGCTTCCGGCGTGCGGCCTCAGACCATCGAATTGCTGGAGGCCATGCTCGCCAACGACGTCATTCCGGTGGTGCCGGCGCAAGGCTCGGTCGGCGCTTCCGGCGACCTCGCGCCGCTCTCGCATATGACGGCCGTGATGATCGGCGTCGGCGAATGCTTTACCCCGCATGGCCGCTTCCCCGCCAAGGTCGCCTTTGTCTCGCATGGGCTGGAGCCGGTGACGCTCGGCGCCAAGGAAGGGCTGGCGCTGCTCAACGGCACCCAGTTCTCGACGGCTTTCGCGCTGGCAGGCCTGTTCGAGGCCGAGGTGCTCTACCAGTCGGCGCTGGTCGCCGGTGCGTTGTCGACCGACGCGGCGCGCGGCTCCGACGCGCCCTTCGATCCGCGCATCCATCTGCTGCGCAGGCATCGCGGCCAGATCGAGACTGCCGATGCTCTGCGCAACCTGATGGCCGGCAGCGCCATCCGTGAATCGCACCGTATCGGCGACGAGCGCGTGCAGGATCCGTACTGCCTGCGCTGTCAGCCGCAGGTGATGGGCGCGGCACTCGACGTGCTGCGCAAGGCCGCCGACACGCTTCAGACTGAGGCCAACGGCGTCACCGACAATCCGCTGATCTTCGCCGAGGACGACACCGCGCTTTCCGGCGGCAATTTCCACGCCGAGCCGGTCGCCTTCGCCGCCGACATGATCGCGCTCGCCGTCTGCGAGATCGGCTCGCTGTCGGAGCGTCGCATCGCCATGCTGGTAGACCCGGCGCTCTCCGGCATGCCGGCCTTCCTGACGCCGAAGCCCGGTCTGAATTCCGGCTTCATGATCCCGCAGGTGACGGCGGCAGCGCTCGTTTCGGAAAACAAGCAGAAGGCCTATCCGGCGAGCGTCGATTCCATCCCGACCTCGGCCAACCAGGAAGACCATGTCTCGATGGCCGCCCACGGCGCGCGCCGGTTGCTCGGCATGATCGAGAACGCAACCGCCGTCATCGGCATCGAACTCTTGGCCGCGGCGCAAGGCTGCGATTTCCATCAGCCGCTCGCCTCCAGCGTCGCGCTCGAAGCCGTGCGCAAGCTGGTGCGGGCCGAGGTGCCGCATCTCGACAACGACCGCCATTTCCATCCCGACATGGAAAAGGCGATCGCCTTGGTCCGCAGCGGCGCCACGGTGAAGGCGGCAGGTGCCGTGTCGCTGCCTTCGATTGCGGGAGCGGCCTGATGGCAACGCCGTCCTGGCTCACCATCACCCAAGGCAGAGCGCCGCTGCTAGTCTCGATCCCGCATACGGGCATCGACCTTGCCGGCCTCGACAGCCGGCTGGTCTCGACCTGGCTGGGGCGGCGCGACTGCGACTGGTGGATCGACAATCTCTATGACTTCGCCAAGGACCTCGGCGCGACTGTCGTGCACACCGCCATCTCGCGCACCGTCATCGACGTCAACCGCGATCCGTCGGGCGTCTCGCTTTATCCGGGACAGGCAACCACCACCCTTTGCCCGACCGATACCTTCGACGGCGACCCGCTCTATCGCATGGGTGAGGAGCCGACGCCGGCCGAGATCGACCAGCGCCGCGAGAAATATTTCGTGCCCTACCACACCGCCTTGCAGGCCGAGATCGATCGGCTGCGCGGCATGCACGAGAACATCGTTGTCTACGATTGCCATTCGATCCGCTCGGTGCTGCCGCGCCTCTTCGAAGGCACGCTGCCGGTGTTCAATCTCGGCACCAATGACGGCAAGAGCACCGATCCGCTGCTGCAGCAGAAAGTCGCCGCCATCCTCGCCGCGACCGGCGAGACCTGGGTGGTCAACGGCCGCTTCAAGGGCGGTTTTATCACCCGCAGCTTCGGCAAGCCGCAAAACGGCGTGCACGCGCTGCAGATGGAACTCTCCAACCGCGGCTACATGCGCGAGCCGTCGGAAAAGGGTTCGCCGGAAAACTGGCCTGTTCCTTACGACGCGACCTATGCCGCGCCGATCCGCGCCACGCTGAAGACCATCCTCGAAACCGCCATTGAATGGGCCGGGCGCTGACGCGCCGCCTTGCTAGAAAGGGACAATGATGAACGATCCCCGCCACAACATCCGCGAAGTGCGCGCCCCGCGCGGCGACAAGCTCAACGCCCGCTATTGGACGACCGAGGCGCCGCTGCGCATGCTGATGAACAACCTCGATCCCGAGGTCGCCGAGAACCCGAACGAGCTGGTCGTCTATGGCGGCATCGGCCGTGCGGCGCGCACCTGGAACGATTTCGACCGTATCGTCGCTTCGCTGAAGACGCTCGGCGAGGACGAGACGCTGCTGGTGCAGTCGGGCAAGCCGGTCGGTGTCTTCAAGACCCATTCCAACGCGCCGCGCGTGCTCATCGCCAACTCCAACATCGTGCCGCATTGGGCGACCTGGGAGAAGTTCAACGAGCTCGATAAGAAGGGCCTGATGATGTACGGCCAGATGACGGCCGGCTCGTGGATCTATATCGGCACGCAGGGTATCGTGCAGGGCACCTACGAGACTTTCGTGGAGGCCGGCCGCCAGCATTACAACGGCAACCTCAAGGGCAAGTGGATCCTGACCGGCGGTCTCGGCGGGATGGGCGGCGCCCAGCCTCTGGCGGCGGTCATGGCCGGCGCCTCCTGCCTGGCCATCGAGTGCAACCCGGACTCGATCGATTTTCGCCTGCGCACCCGCTATCTCGACGAGAAGGCCGAGACGCTCGACGAAGCGATGGAAATGATCGAGCGCTGGACCAAGGCCGGCGAGGCGAAGTCGGTCGGCCTGCTCGGCAACGCCGCCGAGATCGTGCCGGAGATGTTCAGGCGCGGCATCCGCCCCGACATGGTCACGGACCAGACCTCGGCGCACGACCCGATCAACGGCTATCTGCCCAAGGGCTGGACGATGGCCGAGTGGCGCGAGAAGCGCGTCAGCGACCCGAAGGCCGTTGAAAAAGCCGCCCGCGCGTCCATGCGCGAGCATGTCGAGGCGATGGTGGCGTTCTGGAACGCCGGCGTGCCGACGCTCGACTACGGCAACAACATTCGCCAGGTCGCCAAGGAAGAAGGTTTCGAGAACGCCTTCGCCTTCCCGGGCTTCGTGCCGGCCTATATCCGGCCGCTGTTCTGCCGCGGCATCGGTCCGTTCCGCTGGGCAGCACTCTCGGGCGATCCGGAAGATATCTACAAGACCGACGCCAAGGTGCGCGAGCTCACCCCCGGCAACACGCATCTGCACAACTGGCTCGACATGGCGCGCGAGCGCATCTCGTTCCAGGGCCTGCCGGCGCGCATCTGCTGGGTCGGCCTCGGCGATCGCCATCGCCTCGGCCTCGCCTTCAACGAGATGGTGGCCAGGGGTGAGCTCAAGGCGCCGATCGTCATCGGCCGCGACCACCTCGATTCCGGCTCTGTCGCCTCGCCGAACCGCGAGACCGAAGCGATGAAGGACGGCTCCGACGCCATTTCCGACTGGCCGCTGCTCAACGCGCTGCTCAACACCGCGTCCGGCGCCACCTGGGTGTCGCTGCACCATGGCGGCGGCGTCGGCATGGGCTTCTCGCAGCATTCCGGCATGGTGATCGTCGCCGATGGCACGGCCGAGGCGGCCAAGCGCCTGGAGCGCGTGCTGTGGAACGACCCGGCAACCGGCGTCATGCGTCATGCCGATGCCGGCTACGACATCGCCATCCAGTGCGCCAAGGAGCACCAGCTCAACCTGCCGGGCATACTGGGCTAGAGCATGATGCCGAAAGTGTGAAACGGTTTTCGGACAACATCATGCTGCCCACCAAGAAGACAGAGGCGGATGATTTCAGGTCGAATCGACTTGAAATCGTCCGGCTCTAGGCCGATGCGCATCCTTCGTGCCGCCGGCTACCGCGTCATGCCGTGGAAGAATGGCGGCGGCACGACCACCGAAATCGCCGTCTCGCCGGACGGCGCCGGGCTCGACGATTTCGACTGGCGTATCTCCATGGCGTGCGTCGAAAGCAGCGGGCCGTTCTCCAGCTTTGCTGGCATCGACCGAACGTTGTCGGTGCTGGAGGGCGATGGCGTCGTCCTCGATATCGCCGGCCAGCCCCCGGCGCGGCTGACTAAGGCTTCGTCGCCGCTCGCCTTTCCGGGCGATGTGCCGACCGGTGCCACGTTGATCGGCGGTCCGATCACCGATCTCAACGTCATGACTCGTCGCGGCCGCATGGCGCATGAGGTCGGGCGCCGGCCGCTCTCCGGCGAGATTCGCATTGCGCCGCGTGCCGACACGACGCTTATTCTTGCCGTCGACGCCGGGGTCACGCTGTTCACGCACGATGCGTCGGAGCTCGGACCGCTCGATACGCTGGTCCTCGACCGCGATGGCCCGGAATTGCGGCTTCAGCCCAAGGGGCCGGGCCAGCTTTTCGTGATCGAACTCCACCGCCTCGCCGCCAACCGTTAACGGCTGTTGCCAAACATGATCGCGGCTGGGGCGAATTATCGCCCGGCCCCTTGCATGTATCACGAAAAAGCCTGAATCCTTGCCCTGATCCAACCGGGGGCGAAGAGCGAGGGGCGTTCGCCCACGAGCTGTCGAAAGGGCACGCCCCTATAATGGTGCGCAACACAAACTTTCGGCCAAACCGTCATGCAACCAATTGCAATTGAACCGGTTTTAGGGGCATTGCCGTGGCGGTGACGCCGCATTGCGCCCCGCCTTACGGAATTTTCAATGAACATTCAGACGAACCCCAACAAGATCGAACATGCAAGCGCCGGTTTCCCGGCGGTGACGGACGCGCCGATACGCTCCAACTTCCTGCCTGAGGACCGCCTGCGCGCTCTTGGCGTCGCCTTAGCCAAGGGCGAGGTCAAGGAACTGTTCGGCCTCGCCCCGTTCGAGTTCCAGGCCCGCATCCGCGACAGCGCCAAGAAGATTCTCGAAGTCTACCGCTCGACCAATGCCGCCCAGGCCAAGGGCGAAACCATCACGCCGGCCGCGCAGTGGCTGCTCGACAACAATTACCTCGTCGAGGAAACCATTTTCCAGGTCAAGCGCGACCTGCCGCGCCGCTTCTACCGGCAACTGCCGACGCTGACGCTCGGCGACGGCACCGTGCTGCCGCGCGCCTTCGTCGTGGCCTGGAGCTATGTCGAGCATTCCGACAGCTCCGTCTCCGCCAACATGTTCAAGGCGATCGTCGAGGGCTTCCAGTCCGTCGAGCCGATGAAGATCGGCGAGCTGTGGGCGCTGCCTTCGCTCTTGCGTTTCGTGCTGATCGAGAACCTTCGCCGCATCGCGGTGCGCGTCGAGCGCACCAGGCAGATGCGCCACATCGCTAACGAAGTCGCCGACCGGGTGCTCGCGACCGACGACAATGCCGACCGGACAAGGATCCTGTCGACCTACAGCGCGCATGCGCAGGACACCACCTTCGCCACCCAGTTGCTCTACCGCCTGCGCGACGGGTCGCAGAATGCCGGCCGCGCGCTGGAATGGCTGGAAGGCGAGTTGGAAAAGACCGGTTCGGATGCCGAGGAGATCATCATCTCCGAGCATCAGACGCTGTCCAGCGGCAACGTCACCACCGGCAACATCATCCGCGGCCTGCGCCTTATCAACGACGTCGACTGGACGGTCTGGTTCGAGGGCGTCAGCCGCATCGACACGCTGCTGCGTGAGAAGACCGATTTCGCCGCGCTGGACTTCTTCTCGCGCGACCAGTACCGCACCGCGATCGAGCAGCTGGCGCGCCGCTCCGAGCTTTCCGAATACCGGGTGGCCGAAAAGGCGATCGAGCTTGCCGGCCACACGCCCGGCGTCACCGATGCCTCCGGCGTGCCCGAAACCGCCGATCCTGCCGTCCACACCGATGTCGGCTTCTTCCTGGTCGGCCCGCGCCGACAGGAACTGGAAAAGGCGATCGGCTACCGGCCGCCTTTCTATGTGACCTTCAAGCGTGGCTTTGCCAGCGCCGGCTGGCTGGGCATCGTCGTGCCGGTGTTCCTGCTGACGGCGCTGCTTCTGGTGCTGTCGGGCAGGGCGCTCGCCAATCTCGGCCTGTCGGTGGAATCGATCACTTTGATGCTGGCGCTGTTCGCGGTGCCGGCCAGCGAGGGCGCTCTGGCCTTCTTCAACACCGTGGTTGCGATGTTCCTGAAGCCGACCCGGCTTGTTGGCTACGACTACAACAAGCACGGTATTCCTGCCGAGTCGCGCACGCTGGTCGTGGTGCCTTCGCTGATCGGCTCGCGCGACGATGTCGAGGAAAACATCCGCAACATCGAAGTGCATCACCTCGCCAACACGGCGGAGGAGATCCATTTCGCGCTGTTGTCCGACTGGCCGGATTCCAAGACCGAGATCGACGCCGCCGACATCGAGATCCTGCAATATGCCCGCGACGAGATCGCCAGGCTCAACGCCCGCTATCCGTCGGAAGGCTCGCCGCGCTTCTATCTTCTGCACCGCCGCCGCCTCTACAACCAGGCGCAGGGCTGCTGGATGGGTTGGGAGCGCAAGCGCGGCAAACTGCACGAGCTGAACCTTCTGCTGCGCGGCGACAGCGACACCACCTTCCTGCCGCTCGACGTGCCGCTGCCGGAAAAGGTCGTCTATGTGATGACGCTCGATGCCGACACGCGCACCACGCGCGATGCGGTTTCGAGCCTGGTCGGCAAGCTTGCGCACCCGCTGAACCGCCCGCATTTCGACCCGGTCAAGCGCGTCGTCAGCGCCGGCTACACCATCCTGCAGCCGCGCATCACCGCTTCGCTGACAAGCGGCGACGACGCCTCCTTCTTCCAGCGCGTCTTCTCGGCCAATCGCGGCCTCGACCCCTATGTGTTCGCCGTCTCCGACGTCTATCAGGACGTCTTCGGCGACGGCTCCTTCACCGGTAAGGGCCTCTACCATGTCGATGCCTTCGAGGCAGCGCTGAAGGAGCGCATCGACGAAAACACCATCCTCAGCCACGATCTGCTCGAGGGCGCCCTGGCGCGCGCCGCGCTGGTCACGGACGTGGAGCTGGTCGAGGACTATCCGACCCGCTACTCGGTCGACGCCTCGCGCCACCACCGCTGGGCGCGCGGCGACTGGCAACTGCTCGGCTTCATCTTCGACCCGCGCTCCGGCGTCCCGGCGCTGTCGCGCTGGAAGATGGTCGACAATCTGCGCCGCTCGGTCACTCCGATCTTCTGGGTCATGGCCTGTGTCGCCGGCTGGACGCTGCTGCCTTTCACCCAGGCCGCGCAGTGGCAGGCGCTGATGATCCTCAGCCTGTTCATGGCGCCGACCTTCGACATCGTGAACGGCATCCTGCCGAAGAGCGGCGACCAGACGCCGCGCGGCCATTTCTCCGCGCTTGCGCGCGACACCGTTTTCGGCACCGCGCTTGTGGCGCTGAAAGTGCTGTTGATGGCGCATCTGGCCTGGATGATGGGCGACGCCATTGTCCGCACCATCTACCGCCTCTTCGTCAGCCGCCAGAACCTCCTCGAATGGCGCACCGCCTCGCAGGCGGCCAAGGGCGGCAACGATCTCGGCGCCTATTACGGCATGATGTACGGCGCGGTGATCATCGGCGTCGTCGGCCTCGCTATCCCGGTGCTCGCCGATTCCACCGGCGCCTTCGTCGCCTTCTTCTTCGCCATCTTCTGGATCGCTTCGCCCGCCGTCGCCTGCTGGATCAGCCGCTCGGCCGAGACCGAGGACAGGCTGCGCATCTCGAGCGCCGACATCCATGCGCTGCGCACCTTCGCGCGCCGCACCTGGCATTATTTCGAGACCTTCGTCACGCCCGAGCAGCATCATCTGCCGCCTGACAATTTCCAGGAAAGCCCGGCGCCCGTGGTGGCGCCGCGCACCTCGCCGACCAATATCGGCGTCTATCTTCTGTCGGTGGTGTCGGCCCGCGATTTCGGCTGGATCAGCCTGTCGGATGCCATCACCCGCATCGACGCCACGATGACGACCATCGAGAACATGCCGCGCGATCGCGGCCATCTCTACAACTGGTATGACACGACGACGCTGAAGCCGCTCTATCCGCTCTATATCTCGGCGGTCGACAGCGGCAACCTCGCCGGCCACCTGGTCGCGGTGGCGGCGTCCTGCGCCGAATGGGCCGAGGCGCCCTCCGTCCATCTGCAGGGCGATTTCGAAGGCATCATCGATACCGTCACCATTCTCGACGAAAGCCTGGACGAGTTGCCGGATGACCGGCGCCAGCTGCGGCCGCTGCGCCAGCGGCTGGCCGACCGTCTCGACGGCATGCGCCGCGCGGTTACGACCATCAAGGCGCAGCCCGAGATGGCCTCGATCCGCACCATCAATCTTGCCGTGCTCGCCGGCGAGATCCGCAAGCTCGCCACCGCCATCCACACCGAGGCGGCCTCGCCGAAGAGCGATATCATCGCCGACTGGGCGGAACGGCTGGAAGCGACCTGCGAAGCGCATGTGCACGATTCGCACAATGACGAGGGCGCGGTCGCCGCGCTGCGCGCCAAGCTGCTCGCCCTGCGCGAGCGCTGCCGCCGCTACGCCTTCGAGATGGATTTCTCCTTCCTGATGCGCCAGGAGCGCAAGCTTCTGTCGATAGGCTACCGGGTCGAGGACCGCCAGCTCGACGAGAGCTGCTACGACCTGCTCGCCTCCGAGGCGCGGCTCACCAGCCTGTTCGCCATCGCCAAGGGCGACCTGCCGACCGAGCATTGGTTCCGCCTGGGACGCCCGATCGTCGAGATCGGCTTCCAGGGCGCGCTGATGTCCTGGTCGGGCTCGATGTTCGAGTATCTCATGCCGCCGCTGGTGATGAAGGAGCCGCAGGGCTCGATCCTCAACCAGACCAGCAAGCTCATCATCAAGCGCCAGATCCAGTATGCGCGTTCCAAGAACGTGCCCTGGGGCATTTCGGAAGCGGCCTACAACGCCCGCGACCGCGAGCTCACCTACCAGTACACCAATTTCGGCGTGCCCGGCCTCGGCCTGAAGCGCGGCCTTGGCCAGAACACGGTGATCGCGCCTTATGCGACGATTCTCGCGGCGCAGTTCAGCCCGCGCGAGGCGGTGCAGAACCTGCAGCGGCTGCGCTCGATCGGCGCGCTCGGCCGCCACGGCTTCTACGACGCGGTCGATTTCACGCCGCAGCGCGTGCCCGAAGGCACCGACCACGCCGTGGTGCAGAACTACATGGCGCACCATTCCGGCATGTCGATCGCGGCCGTCGCCGACGCCATTTTCGAGGGCCGGCTGCGCGAGCGTTTCCACAGCGACCCGGTGATCGAGTCGGCCGAGCTCCTGTTGCAGGAGAAGGCGCCGCGCGACATCCCGACCGCCACCGTCAGGACGGAAGCCGACGAGCGCGCCAAGGACGAAACCGAGGCCGAGAGCCCCGACAGCCGCGTCGTGCTCGACCCGATCAAGGCGCTGCGCGCCACCAACGTCATGTCCAATGGCCGTTATTCGGTCATGGTCACCGCCACCGGCTCCGGCTACAGCCGCTTCGGCGAGCTTGCCGTCACCCGCTGGCAGCCGGACCCGAGCGAGGACCGCCTCGGCTCCTACATCTTCCTGCGCGACACCGCGACGGGCGACTGGTGGTCGGCCACCGCCGAGCCGAAGCGCGCCGAGGGCGAACGCGTCCAGACGCTGTTTGGCGACGACAAGGCGAGCTTCACCAAGTCGGTCGGCTCGCTGCGTTCGGAGGTCGAGTGCATCGTCATTTCCGAGGGCAATGGCGAGGGCCGCCGCATCACGCTCTACAATGACAGCGCCACCGACCGGCATATCGAGATCACCTCCTTCGCCGAGCTGGTGCTCGGCAACGAGGCTTCGGACAACGCGCATCCGGCGTTCTCCAAGATGTTCATCGAGACCGAGATCGCGCCGAACAATGGCGCGATCTTCGCCACGCGGCGCAAGCGCGACAAGAACGAGCCCGACCTCACCATGGTGCATTTCGTCACCGACCCGGCGGGCCCGTCGCGCGATGCCGAGGCCGAGACCGACCGGCGCGCCTTCATCGGCCGTGGCCGCACCATTGCCGACGCCGTCGCCTTCGACCCCGGCGTCAGGCTGTCCGGCAGCCAGGGCTTCACGCTCGACCCGGTGGCGGCGCTGCGCCGCCAGGTGCGCGTGCCGGCCAACAAGAAGATCTCGCTGACCTTCTGGACCGCCGTCGGCGCCAATCGCGGCGAGCTCGACGAGGCGATCGCCCGGCTCGACCACCAGGAGAGCTTCGCCCGCCAGGCCATGCTTGCCTGGACGCGCAGCCAGGTGCAGACGCGCCACCTCGGCCTCAGCCTCACCGACGCCGCCAATGTGCAGAAACTGGCGCGCTACCTGATCTATCCCGATCCGTTCCTGCGCCTGCCGGCGGAGTCCATCGCGTCGGGCCTCGGTCGCCAGTCGAGCCTGTGGCCGACCAGCATCTCCGGCGATTTCCCGATCTTCCTCGTGCGCATCGGCGACGTCGCCGATCTCGAGATCGTCGCCCAGGCGCTGCGCTTCCAGGAATATATGCGTGCCCGCGGCATGATGATCGACTTCGTCGTCGTCAACGAGCAGGCCTCATCCTATGTGCAGGACCTGCAGCGCGCGGTGGAGACGCTGTGCGAGAACAGCCGCCTGCGCGGCCGCGAACTCGGACCCCGCCAGCACATCTTCGCGGTGCGCCGCGACCTGATGGACGAGCCGACCTACAAGACCTTGCTGTCGGTGGCGCGCGTCGTTCTGCATACCCGCAACGGCACGATCTTCGACCAGCTCGAACGCGCCGAGACGGCGGCCCTCCAGGCCCGCGATGCCTTGCTGCAGGCGGACGGCGGCAGCCCGCGCGAGCCCACGCCGCCGCTGCCCTTGCCGGTGCCGGCAAGCCGGGATGGCGGCGACATCGCCGCCGACGGCAGCGGCCTCAGCCTCTGGAACGGCTTCGGCGGCTTCGATGGCGACGGCCGCCACTATGTGACGCGGCTGACCGGGCGGCGTTCGACGCCGCAGCCCTGGATCAACGTCATCTCCAACGCCTCTTTCGGCTTCCACGTCTCGGCCGAAGGCGCCGGCTTCACCTGGAGCCGCAACAGCCGTGACTACCAGCTGACGCCATGGTCGAACGACCCGGTGTCGAACCGGCCGGGCGAGGGCTTCTATATTTTCGACCAATCGAGCGGCAAGGCGTTCTCGCCGATGGCCGCGACGGTTCGCGATCCGTCGATGACCTATGAGACCTGGCATGGCCAGGGCTTCTCGACCTTCCGCTCGAGGCGCGGCTCGCTGTCGATGGACCTGACGCAGGTGGTCGACCCGGCCGATCCGGTGAAGATCAGCCGGTTGCGCATCCAGAATGCCGGCGCCGCGCCGGCGCGGCTGCGCGTCTACGCCTATGCCGAATGGGTGCTGGGCGGCCACCGCTCGCGCACCGCGGCGACCATCGTGCCCGCGCGGGACGCGGCAACAGGGGCCATGCTGGCGCAGAATCCTTACGGTCTCGACTTCGGCGAGCGGGTGGCCTTCCTGGCGGCGGCCCATCCGGTCCATTCGGTGACGGCCGACCGCTCCGAGTTCATCGGCAGGCACGGCACGACCGAGTATCCACAGGCCGTGCTGGGCGGGCTCGCGCTGTCCGGGCGCATCGAGGCGGGCGACGATCCATGCGCGGTCGTCGCCAGCGACATCGACATCCCGGCCGGCGGCGACGTGACGCTGTTCTGGCTGCTCGGCGACGCGGCCACGCCCGCCGAGGCCAGCGCCCTGGTGCAGACCCATCGCGGCAAGGATTTCGACCAGCGCCTGGCCGACAACGAAAAGGCCTGGCGCGGCTTCCTCGACACAATCCAGGTCGAGACGCCGGACGAGGCAATGAACGCCATGGTCAACCACTGGCTGCCTTATCAGAGCCTGGCCTGCCGTATCCGCGCGCGCTCGGCTTTCTACCAGGCGAGCGGCGCCTTCGGCTTCCGCGACCAGTTGCAGGACACGCTTGCGCTTCTGGCGCATGACCCGAAGCTGGCGCGCGACCAGATCCTCAATGCCGCGCGCCGGCAGTTCCCGGAAGGCGACGTGCAGCATTGGTGGCTGCCGCGCACCGATGCCGGGGTGCGCACCATGATCTCGGACGATGTGGTCTGGCTGGCGCATGCGACCGCCCGCTACATCGAAGTGACCGGCGATGCCGCGATCCTCAAGGAGCAGTTGCCTTTCATCGACGGGCAGGAGCTCGGTGAGGGCGAGCACGACGCCTTCTTCACGCCCGAGATCACCAAGAACACCGCTTCGCTCTATGATCATTGCGCGCGGGCGCTCGACCTCGCGATCAAGCGCAGCAGCCCTGCCGGCCTGCCGCTCATCCTCGGCGGCGACTGGAACGACGGCATGAACCGTGTCGGCGAGGGCGGCAAGGGCGAGAGCGTGTGGCTGGGCTGGTTCCTCCTGAAGACGCTCACCGACTTCGCGCCCGTCGCCAGGGGGCAGGGCGACACCAAGCGGGCGCAGGCGTGGATGAAGCACGCGGACGTGCTGAAGCGGGCGCTGGAAAGCACCGCCTGGGACGGCCAGTGGTACCGGCGCGGCAGCTTCGACGACGGCTCGCCGCTCGGCTCGCACAATTCGGACGAGTGCAATATCGACTCCATCGCCCAGTCCTGGAGCGTGCTGTCGGGCGAGGGCGATCCGGCGCGCTCGACGACGGCCATGGAACAGGCGACCAACATGCTGGTCGACGACGAGCTCAAGATCGTCAAGCTGTTCACGCCGCCCTTCTCGAAGAGCGAGAAGGACCCCGGCTACATCAAGAGCTATCCGCCGGGCGTGCGCGAGAATGGCGGCCAGTACACCCATGCCGCCACCTGGTTCGTGATCGCGCTGGCCGAAATGGGCCGCACCGACGAGGCCTATCGCTGCTTCTCGATGCTGAACCCGGTCAACCACGCTTCTGACGAGGCTGCCGCCGAACACTACCGCGTCGAGCCTTATGTCGTGGCCGCAGACATCTATTCCGGCCAAGGCAAGGGCGGGCGCGGCGGCTGGACCTGGTACACGGGCTCGGCCGGCTGGCTTTACCGCGCCGCGGTGGAAGGCATCCTCGGCATCGAGCGGCGTGGCAAGGAGATCACGTTTAGGCCGAAGCTGCCCGGGCACTGGGACGGCTACGCCGCGACGCTCAAGATGTTCGGCGGCGAAATCAAGGTTCGCGTCATCCGCGACAAAAAGACCAAGTCGATCTCGCTAGAAGTCGATGGTTCGAAGAAAAAATCGGCGTCTTTCGAGCCGAAAGCCGGCGACAAGACCGAAGTCGTCGTCAGGATACCAGCGTAAAATCAAAGGCTTGGCTTGTTAGCCGCGCATCCCGAGGGATGCGCGGCCAATCGCTGTTTTTTACTTGGCGTGGGCACCGCGCCCCACCGCTTGCCTTCCTTTAGGGCAGACTAAGCAAGCAGCCGGTGATTAAAAATGTGGCAGCCCGGGGCAAGTGCCATTATTTTGCCGCAAGGCTGACATTTCACCTTTTATCTCAAACCGTTAGGCGATCACGTCAGATTTCGTACCGTCGTCATCTTTTGTTCGCTAAATGGGAACTGAAGGGATAGACGACGCATTGTTTCGCGACACATTTACCGTTACGTGTCAAAAAATGGTGCGGTGCACAATAGCGGCATTGAGCACGGACAAGAGTTTGGCGGAGTAGCTGAAGTGTCACTTCTGCAGATCTACTTTAGAGCGCTGGGTTATCTGGCGGCCGACAAGAAGCGCGTCGCGCTGATTTGCGGCGCCAACGTCGCGCTCGCGGCGATTGCGATCCTCGAGCCGATCCTGTTGGGTCGGGTGATCGGTGCCATTTCCGAAAAAGGCGCGGTGTTCTCGACGCTCGCCGTCTGGGCCGCTCTCGGTGCCTTCAATGTCGTCGCTTTCGTGCTGGTGGCGCGCGGCGCCGACCGTTTCGCTCATGCCCGTCGCTCCGAAGTGCTGTGCCAGTCCTTCGAGCGCGTCATCACGATGCCGCTCGCCTGGCATCAGCAGCGCGGCACGTCCAATTCGCTGCACACGCTGTTGCGCGCCGTCGAGACCCTGTTCAGCCTCTGGCTCGAATTCATGCGCGTGCATCTCTCGACCGCCATCGCGCTGGTGCTGCTGGTGCCGACCGCGCTTGCCATGGACGTCCGCATGTCCATCGTGCTGCTTGGCCTCGGCGTGCTTTACGTCGGCATCGGCCGTATCGTCATGCGCCACACCAAGTCGGGGCAGACGGCCGTCGAGCGCCACTACCACACCGTCTTTGCCCATGTGACCGACAGCGTCAGCAATGTCGCCGTGCTGCAGAGCTACAACCGCATCGGCCATGAGACCGCGACGCTGAAGCGTTACGTGAAGGACCTGCTCGACGCGCAGAATCCGGTGCTCGACTGGTGGGCGATCGCCAATGCGCTGAACCGCCTGTCCTCGACCATCTCGATGATGATCGTGCTCTCGATCGGCGCTTATCTCGTCACCCGTGGCCAGCTCCGCGTCGGCGATGTCGTCGCCTTCACGGGCTTTGCCGGAATGCTGATCGCCCGTCTCGACCAGATGTCGGCCTTCACCACGCAGATTTCCGAGGCGCGTGCCAAGCTGGAAGACTTCTACCGCCTCGAGGACTCGGCCGCCGAGACCGCCGAGCCCGATGGTCTGCGCGAGCTGACCAATGTCACCGGCCATGTCCGCTTCGAGGACGTCAGCTTCGAGTTCGCCAATTCCGGCCACGGCATCGAGGACGTCTCCTTCGAGGTCCAGGCCGGCCAGACGGTTGCCATCGTCGGCCCGACCGGCGCCGGCAAGACGACGCTCATCAATCTGTTGCAGCGCGTCTTCACGCCGTCCAGCGGCCGCATCCTGATCGACGGCATCGACACCCGCACGGTGACCCGCAAGTCGCTGCGCCACTCGATCGCCACCGTCTTCCAGGATGCCGGCCTGCTCAACCGCTCGATCGAGGACAACATCCGTGTCGGCCGCGCCGACGCGAGCAATGACGAGGTGCACGCCGCAGCCAATGCCGCCGCCGCGCAGGACTTCATCCTGTCCAAGAGCTGCGGCTACGACACCGTCGTCGGCGAGCGTGGCGGCCAGCTCTCGGGCGGCGAGCGCCAGCGTATCGCCATCGCCCGCGCCGTGCTGAAGGACGCGCCGATCCTGGTGCTCGACGAGGCGACCAGCGCGCTCGACGTCGAGACCGAGGACCGCGTCAAGGAAGCGATCGACGAGCTGCGCCGCAACCGCACGACCTTCATCATCGCCCACCGTCTGACCACCGTCCGCGACGCCGATCTGGTCGTCTTCATGGACAAGGGCAAGGTGGTCGAGATGGGCGGCTTCACCGAACTGTCGCTGCGCAACGGTCGTTTCGCCAGCCTGCTGCGCGCCGGCGGCCTGCTCAACGACGAGGAAGTTCGCCGCCTCAGCCGCACGGTTACGGAAGCGGCGTAACCAGCGCCTTTCCCTTCTCCCCTTGTGGGAGAAGGTGGATCGGCGCGACAGCGCCGAGACGGATGAGGGGTGTTCCAGCGGAGTGAGGCGCTGGCTTTCCCTGGAGCACCCCTCATCCGTCGCCTTCGGCGACACCTTCTCCCACAAGGGGAGAAGGGGAAGAGTGCGACACTCCCCC
Source organism: Mesorhizobium sp. GbtcB19 (assembly GCF_019091085.1). Taxonomy (GTDB): domain Bacteria; phylum Pseudomonadota; class Alphaproteobacteria; order Rhizobiales; family Rhizobiaceae; genus Mesorhizobium. Next base: position 134,393 of record NZ_JAGXJY010000002.1, read on the forward strand.
GATTGCTCCTGTCGCGTCACCGGTCTATTTAGATCGGCATGAGCGACACCACCTCACGCTTGAGCGCCTGGACCGATCTCGCCAACCCGACACGCTTCGTCGGGCTCGCCGGCAAGGTCATTCCGTGGCTGGCGGGGACAGCCGCCATCCTGCTCGCTGTCGGTCTCTATATGAGCTTCACGGCGCCGGAGGATTTCCAGCAGGGCATCACCGTGCGCATCATGTACATCCACGTGCCTTTCGCCTGGCTCGCCATGATGTGCTACACGATCATGGCGATCTCGGCGCTGGGAACGCTGGTCTGGCGCCATCCGCTGGCCGATGTCGCGCTGAAATCGGCGGCGCCGATCGGCGCCACCTTCACCGCGTTGGCGCTGGTCACCGGCTCGATCTGGGGTAAGCCGATGTGGGGCACCTGGTGGGTGTGGGACGCCCGGCTGACCTCGGTCTTCGTGCTCTTCCTGATGTATCTCGGCATCATCGCGCTGACCCGCGCGCTGGACGACGCCGGCCGCGCCGCCTGGGCCGCCGCAATCATCACCCTGGTCGGCTTCATCAACATCCCGATCATCAAATTCTCGGTCGACTGGTGGAACACGCTGCACCAGCCGGCGTCGGTCTTCCGCCTTGGCGGCCCGACAATCGATCCCTCGATGCTGTGGCCGCTGGCCGTGATGGCGCTGGGTTTCACGGTGCTGTTCTTCGCGCTGCATCTGATGGCGATGCGCACGGAGATTTTCAGGCGCAGGGTGACGGCGATGCGCAGGGTTGCGGCCAGGCAGGCGGAGCGGCAGTAGCGATGCCGAGCGCTGACGTCGGCGATTAGCCGAGCCTCTTATGCCTTCGTCATCCTAGGGCGGAGCGACGCGTAGCGGAGCGCAGACCCTAGGATCCATTCCGTTATTTCTCCACTTTGCAGCCATCGGACTCTTGGCGCCCGATGCCGATGCCCGTTCTGCAGCGTGGCGTTTGTCGTTCACGTCACGGAATGGATCCTAGGGTCTGCGCGCGTCGCTTCGCTCCTTGCTCCGCCCTAGGATGACGAACGATCGTGGGTTCTCGCCGCTTGACTACCCCATTCGCCCCCTTGCCGCCACCGGCAGTGTTTCCAGCACCTTGTCGCCGTCGATCAGATGCACCTGGTCGAACAAATTCGTCACCACGCAGCAGTGATCGGGCACCACGCGCACGCGCTCGCCGATGCGAAGGCCTGCGCCATCCAAGAGTGTCACAGTGCCATGCTCTTCGCTCAATCCCGTGACGCGGGCGCCGGGGATGCCCAGCAACTCGCCGAACTCCGGCAGCCCGAGCGTATCGGAGGACAGCGCCTTGCTGCCGCTGTCGAGGATGGCGCGGGTCGCCGTCGGGTGGCTGACCACCGTGGCAAGCACCGTCAGCGCGCAATCGTCGAGCGTGCCAACGCCTTTGGCGACCTGGTAGCGGTCGAGATAGATGTAAGTGCCAGGGCGGTATTCGGTGACCACGCGGTCTTCGCCTGACCTCCACATGTCCGGCGTGCCGCCACTGGAAATGCGGGCACACTCGAGCCCGGCCGCGGCAAGCGCATCGCGCGTGGTCTTCAGCCATGCATCGGCTTCCGCCGCGCGGCCCGCCGCCGGATAGGTCATCAGTCCGCCGAAGGCGAGCCCCTTCGCCTGATCGATCACCTTTGCAAGGGCCAGCGCTTCGTCGGGGCTCTGCACACCGCAGCGGCCCATGCCGGTATCGCACTCGACCAGAACGGACAGCGGATGGCCGGCATCGGTGAAGGTAGCGGCCAGCCCTTCCAGCGTCTCATGGCTGTCCGCCGTTACGGATAGCGTGACGCGCCCGTGCAGCGCCTTCAGCCGCTCCAGCTTGGCGCGCCCAAGGATGTTGTAGGGGATAAAAATGTCGGTCAGCCCGGCATCGGCCATCACCTCGGCCTCGCCGATCTTCTGGCAGGTGATGCCGACGGCGCCCGCCGCCACCTGCTTCTTCGCCCAATAGGGCAATTTGTGCGTCTTGATGTGCGGACGGAGCTTCAGCCCATGCGCGTCGGCATGCGCCTGCGCCTTGTTGATGTTCGCTTCGGCGCGGACCGCGTCGATCAGGATCGCCGGTGTGTCGAGGTCGTCTATGCTTGGCATGAAATCACCGTTCAGGGGATGTCTTCCGAACGGCGAACCCGTTCCGGGACAAAGACATTCGCGTTAAATCAAATCAGTTGGTTTATGGCCCCGAACGCAGCCGATGTCACCGGGCCAGAGGCGTGAGTTTGCGTCGACAGCGGGCCGGCATTGGGCTATTCGGAGGGGCAGATTTCAGCAGGCAGCGGCCGGAAGGAAGAGAACTCATGAAGCGCTCCAAGATCAACGACATCATCCGCGAAGCCGACGCCTTCATCCGCTCCTTCGGCTATATCATGCCGCCCTTCGCCTATTGGTCGCCGGAAGAGATGAAGGCGCGCAAGGCCGACTCCTCGGCCATCTTCACCTCGCGTCTCGGATGGGACATCACCGACTACGGCCAGGAGAAGTTCGACGAGCTCGGCCTGTTCCTGTTCACCGTGCGCAATGGCCGCTACGAGGACATGAAGCTCGGCATGGGCATGCTCTATGCCGAAAAAATCATGATCTCGCGCAAGGATCAGCTCTCGCCGATGCATCGCCACAACATCAAGGCCGAGGACATAATCAACCGCGGTGGCGGCAAGCTGGTGCTGGAACTGTTCATGCACGACCGCGACGGCGGCATCGACCCGAAGGCCGAAGTGTCGGTGCCGGTCGACGGCACGATCACCAGATTGCCGGCCGGTGGCCTGCTGAAGCTCGATCCCGGCCAGAGCGTCACGCTGCTACCCGGTGTCTGGCACGCCTTCTGGGCCGAGGGCAAGGACGTGCTGATCGGCGAGGTCTCGACCGTCAACGACGACCTCACCGACAACGTCTTCCGCGAGCCGATCGGCCGCTTCTCCAACATCGACGAGGATGTCGCGCCGGTGCACCTGCTGGTCTCGGACTATGAGAAGTGGGTCGGGTAGGCGAGGGGTTCATCGGCCGACAGTCCGCGTGGCCGGTCGGCCGATCCTGGAACTGCGCCCTCTCAAATTATTCCGAAGTGGATCCTAACAGCGGAAAGCCAGCGAGGGTCGGAGTCCAGGATGGCCTTCGACACATACACGCTTTTGACACTCCCGATTAATTCCCTGCGACACAGTGACTTGATGGATCGTACCGCGGTTTTATAGATCTCAATGAGATTCTTGGGCGGCTGTATGTGCGTTCCATTTTTCGTAACGAAAAAAGAGGTATAGCCAATCGCGAAGTAGAAATACGGGTCCTCCGTGAATTTTCTTGAATTTATCTTGATATGCCCATCCCCATGTAATTCCTTAAATTGATACCAATTGGTATCGCCATTTTTGTAAATTACGACCTCTGGCTCGTCGGTGGCGAAGGAGGGATGTTTTAACGCCATGGCAGCGCCTCGCCTGCCGATAACTTCAGCAACTGAATCGGCATTCAGGTAGCGAATCTTAGTTCCATCAAAAACATCATAGGAAATTCTTGAGCCTGAATTGATAAGGGTGCGGAGAGTTATTTCGTATTGCTCCTTCGTAATTACGAATTCAGACGAAGCCATATTGGGAGACCTTCAATAACTCGCGCCCGGCTAACGCGCGTACTTATCCGCCTTGCGGTTTCCGAGCAGCAGCTTGCGTTCCAGATGCGCGCGGAGTTCGCCGTAATAAGCGGTGAGGAAAGCCTTTGAATCGATCGGCTCGACCCTGGCGCCGATCTTGCGGCTGATTGTTTCCGCCACCGCCTTGAGCGCCGAATAATCGTCACGGCGCAGCACTTCCTCGAGCTTCTGCAGCTCGGCGATGCCGTAGGCGTCGAGCTGCGCCGGGCTGAACTGGAAGCGGGCCGCGACCGGGTCCTTGCGCAGCGAAAGGTCCTCGACCAGCGCCACCTTCGGCGCCTCGACCACCCAGGTGCCGGCGAGCAGGTCGCCGATTCTGAGCCGGTCGCGGTTGAACAGCGGGAACAGCGAGAACAGCAGCGCCCACACCAGCCCGAAGATGGTCGTCAGCGTGTCGGCGACATCGGCGCTGGCGCGCGCGGCGAGGATCGACAGCGGCAGGAACACTTCGATCTCGCGCATCAGGTTGCGCGCGATGACCTGGTCGATGGTAAGGCCGGCGCCGCTGCGCGAGGCGACCCTGGTGCCGACCATGCGCTTGCCCGGCGTCGCTGCTCGCCGCCCTGCCTCGAAGGCGATGAAGTAGACGTTGCGCAGGAAGAAGATGAAGATGATCCAGACGATGAACAGCGGTTCCGCGTCCTTCACGCCGAGGCCGCCAAGGCCGAAGATCGTGACCAGCGAGACGACCACGGCCGCCACGATGACGACCACCACATCGAGCAGGAATCCCGAAGCGCGCGTGCCGGCATCCGCCAGCTTGACCCTGAGGTCGACGCCCTCCGGCGTGACCAGAGGACGGGTCAGCGCGGCCGGGTTCCTGGTCTTCACCTTGGCCTTAGCGGTCGCCATGCCGCACCATACGGAAAAGGTAGAAATATGAGATCCAGAAAGCCAGCATGCCGACGCCGATCGAATAGCGAACGATGTCGCTGGTGATGGTCTGCCGGCCGATCCCTTCGAGCAGGCCGGCGAAAAGCAGCATCACCGTGACGCCGATCATGGCGGTAGCGGCCACGCGTCCGGCCCGGGCGGCGGCGGCCATGCGGGTCAGCTCGCCGGGAAAGGCGATGCTGGTGCCGATGCGCATGCCGGCCGCGCCCGCGATGGCGATGGCGAAAAGCTCCGTCGTGCCGTGGATCGACAGCCAGCCGCCCAGCTCGAAGCCGAGGCCCTTGGCGGCATAGATCTGGAAAATGGCGCCGAGCATGCAGCCATTCATCAGGATGATCAGCACGCTTGGCACCGCAAAGGCGAAACCCAGCGCGAAGGCCAGGATCGAGACCTGCGTGTTGTGGGTGAAGAGATAGGCCGCAAAGCCCGACAGAAAGTGGTCGCCGCCGCCGTAAAGCACGCTGCGCAGCGTCTCGGCCGACGAATCCGGGTTGCGCCCGCCGGCAAGGCTCGGCGCGATGATGGCGTCGTACCAGCGCTTGTCGGAGGCGACCAGCCAATAGCCGGCAATCGCGCCCACCACGGTGAGGGCGACCGATGTCCACACTTCGCGCCAAAGGTCGCGGATCGCCGCCGGCCAGTCGTGCAGGAAGAAGTCGCCGATGCGCGTCCGCAAGGACCTCCGTGCGCCGTAGAGATAGAAATAGCCGCGCAGGCAGAGCGCCTCGAGATAGGCGATCAGCGCGCTGTCGAGCGAGGTCGCGCGCGCCACCGAAAGCGAGGACAGCGCCGAACGATAAAGGAGTGGCAGCGACAGGAGCTCGTCTTCCGACAGCGCGCGCGGCGCGCGCCTTTCGACGCGCGCCAGCAGCGCCTCGAAGGCTTTCCAGTCGGCCTCCCGCTCCTGGCGGAAGCTGGCCAGCGACTGGCGCACCGCATCGGTGCCGACGGACAGCGTCATAAGAGGTTCTCCTCCTTGAGCTGGATGTAGCGCTCGACGAGCGCCGGGCCGAGCCGTTGGTGATCGGCCTCGATGACATGCGCGCCGAGCAGCCTGAGCCTGCCGATCACCACTTGCCGCTGCCTCAAAAGGTCGCCGGCGGTGACGGAGCGGGCGACATCCTCGGGTGTTGCCGGCGCCATGTCGGCCAGCGTTTCGAGCTCCACGTCCCGCATCAGCATGAACAGCACCAGATGCCGCTCGGTCAGCCGGCCGACGGTGCGCAGCATCAGTTCGGCGCTGATCGGATCGACGAAATCGGTGAAGATGATGACCAGCGAGCGGCGGTCGAGCTTGGCCGAGAGCGTGGTGAGCGCCAGGGTGAAGTTGGTCTCCTCGGTCGAATAGTCGATCTCGGCGGCGCGCTTCTGGATCATGGTGAAGTTCGGCGAACCGCGCACCGCGCCGCTGGAAACGCGCGGCCTTGCGTCGAAGGAAAACAGGCTGACGAGGTCGCCGCCCTTGAGCGCAATGAAGGCCGACAGAAGTGCTGCCGTCACCGCGCGATCGACCTTCGGCACGCCGTCGACCGGCTCGCACATCAGGCGGCCGCTATCGATGGCCAGAACGATGTTGTTGTTCTCCTCGATCCGGAATTCGCGCGCCAAAAGCTTGCCGTGGCGGGCGCTGCGCTTCCAGTCGATCATGCGCCGGCCCATGCCGGGCTGATAGTCCTTCAGCGCTTCGAACTCGCGGCCTTGGCCGGCGCGCTTCTGCGCATGGCCGTCGGCAAGGGCCGAGCGCTGCAACAGCGTGATCGCCTCGTCGCGCGCGCTGTTGACGTTGGGCAGCACCGCCACCTTGCGGTCGACGGGCAAGATGACCTGGTTCCACACCAGTCCGAACGGGCCCTGCCAGCGCAGCCACAGCCGGTCGAAACTGGCGATGCCGCGGCGGATGGCCTCGAATTCGAGGTCGAGCGTGCCGCCATTGGCAGGCAGCGCGCCGCCGGTGCCCGCGACCGGCTGCACCCGCTGATCATGGCCGACGCGCGCCTGCAGGCGCCGCAGCCTGGCGCCGAGGCCGGCCGCGATGTGCAGCGTGAAGCGCCCGCCGACGCCGACCTGCGGTGGCGCCGTCAGCGTCGCGTTGAGCGAGGCGCGGCCTCGTCCGGCGGCGGCGTCCACCGCCAGGAAGGCAAGCAGCAGGCAGATCCACAACAGGCCGAGATACCAGACAGAGGGCAGCGCGAGCGCGACCAGGAAGGCGGGGATCGCCCCCCCCGCCGCCGCCCAGACTGCTCGACCGCTCGGATAGATCAACGTGGCGCTTCCGTGTGGTCGACGAGGTCGGAGACGATCTGCTCGACCAGCCGTCCGTCGATCTGCGCTGCCGGCGAAAGAACGACGCGGTGGCGCAGCGCCGGCACGGCCAAGGCCTTGACGTCGTCCGGAATGACGTAGTTGCGGCCGTCGAGCGCCGCCCTGGCGCGCGCGGCCCGCGCCAGCATGGCGCCCGCGCGCGGACTTGCGCCGACCTCGAGGTCGGGGCTTTCGCGCGTGCCGCGCACGAGTGCCGCGATATAACCGACGACATCGTCGACCAGCGTGACGTCGCCGACCGTGGCGACCGCTGCTTCGAGCGACTTGCGGTCGGTCTGCGCCTTGATGCCGTATTGCTCGATATCATGCGAGGCCGAGCCGCCGCCATGATGGACGATGATGGCACGCTCTTCCTTGGGGTCCGGATAGCTCACCCTGTGCTTGAACAGGAAGCGGTCGAGCTGCGCTTCGGGCAACGGATAGACGCCCTGATGCTCGATCGGGTTCTGCGTCGCCACCACCATGAAATTCCGGCCGAGCGAATGCGTGGTGCCGTCGAAGGTGACGGCGTGCTCCTGCATGGCTTCGAGTAGGGCGGCCTGCGTCTTCGGCGGCGTGCGGTTGATTTCGTCGGCGAGCAAGAGGTCGCAGAAGATCGGGCCACGCGTCAGCGTGAACTGCCCGGTCTGGAAATTGTAGATGTTCGCGCCGACGATGTCGCCGGGCATCAGGTCGGGCGTGAACTGGATGCGGCCATAGGTGACGCCGAGCGCCTGCGCGAAGCAGCGCGCCGTCATGGTCTTGGCGGTTCCGGGCGGACCTTCGAGCAGGATGTGGCCGCCGGCGAACAGCGCCGTCAGCATCAGGTCGACCGTGTCGCGCTGACCGGTGATTGCTTTTGCCACTTCTTCCCTGATCGCGTTCGCCAGGGCCTTCACTTCATCGACGTTCACCGAGCCTCCTTGCCGTCCAGTCATGCAGCTGTTCGGCTGCCTCATGCATTGCGGCCAAATTGTTGGATTCGTTCGCGGCCTTGAAGCGCTGGCTGAATCCGTGCGTCTCGCCCTTGTCGCGGGAATCGAGCCAGCGGTCGAGCGCTTCGCCCTGCAGGCCATGCGGCGCGCCGAGCAGGGCGCCGGCGCGCTGCCGCACCAGCGCCGCATAGCGGTCGCCAAGCCCTTGCAGGCGGCCGGCGCGCCTCAGCAGCATCGCCGTGGTGTCGACCAGCGCCCTCTTGCCGAAGGCGATGGCGCGGTCTTCCGCGCGCGGCGGGCCGAAGCGGCCGAGCCCGTGCAGGAAGGCAAGCGCGGCCGCCACCAGCACGGAGAGCGTCAAAGCCAGGAAGGGCGGTTCGACCAGGAGCTTGGCGAGATCGTATTTCTGGCCGATGCCGTGCAGCGTCAGGTCGAACATGACCGCACCCTTGGCGGGCTCCAGCATGGCGATCATGTCGAGCGCGGCGGCCGCCTTCTGCTCGTCGCCCAGTGCCGCATTGTTGATGAAGTCGGGATCGGTCAGGATGTAGTGCGGCTCGTCGTCGAGCTCGGTCAAGATGGCCTTGCCGTCGCTCGTCGCGATCAGCGGGTCATCGTCCGCCACCCATTGCAGTTCATCCGGTACGGCGATCTTGCGGCCTTGGATATCGATCTTGTCGACCGCCGGCTTGCCTTCGCCGAGCTTCGCCTTGGCGATACGGCCCAGCCAGTCGTTGACCACGGTATTGGGAAGCCGTTCGACCTTGGTCTCCCAGCCGTCATGCCCGAGCAAGGGAAGGGTCTGCCATTTCGGCAGCACGAACAGGGTGTCCTTGCCGCTGCGCAGCTTGATGATGTGGTCGAGCGCGGCCGGGTCGCTGTCCGGCGCGATGGTGACGATGAGCAGGAACGTCTCTGCCAGCGGTGAAGCAAGGTCCTTCTCGCCGCGTTCCATCGGCGGCGCCTGTCCATTGGTGAGCTTCAACCATTCGACAAGTCCGGCGTAACCGGTGCCGCCTTTCGAAAACGGCGTGGCGCCACCTTCAGGCTGGCGGAAATCGGGCGCATAGGTGGACAAAAGGAAGAAGCCGGCCGCCGCCAGCAGGCTGGCGAAAATGCCCCAGAAAAGCGTCTTGCGGCTGAACGGTTCTTGCGTTGCTTCCGTCGTTGCCGTGCTCATGCCCAGGCGTCCCGGAAGGCGAAGCGCTCATAGGCGCCGCGTGCCTGCTGCCAGCCTTCGGCGCCGACCGGTCGCCGGGCAAACAGCGCGGCTTCGACGATGCGCGCGATCTCGCTGAAGGCGGCGCGGGGCCGGGTGGGGATCGAGCCAGCCGCCGCGATGTCGCGCGCTGTGAGCGACGGGCGCAGGAAGTCCGGCAGCCGGGTGGCGATGTCGGCGACGCTGCGGCGCAAGAGAAGATGCACCGCCTCGTCATACTCGCCGCGCGCGGCAAGCGCATCGGCCTCGGAAAGCAGGATTTGGGCGACTTCAGCGTCCGGACGCCATTCTTCCTTCGCTGCCTCGGTTTCCTGGCGTTTCCGCCACCATGGCAGACGCCAGGCGACACCCTGTGCCTCAAGAACGAGAAGCAGCACTATGATCGCGACGCCGATGATCACCGCGCCCCAGAACAGATAGATCATGTAGGGGCCGAGCTTGGCCAGGCCGTCCAGCAGCGGCTTCAGCCATTCAGGCGGCTCGGGCCGCACAAACCTCGGCAAGGCAAACTGGATCGAATCGTCCGCCAGCAGCTGCTTGTGCAGCTGCGCCAGTCGTTCGGCATCTTGCGTCGCTGCCTGTACGGCTGCCACCCGCTCGTTTCCCCCTGCAACCTGCGGTTCGGCGCCGACACTGGCAATACGCGCCATCAATTGCAAGTGCACTGGACGCAGCCCTTCAATCTTGGCAAATTTACTTTGAAGTCGCCGGTTGGATACGGCGGTGACTCGGGGGAAATTATCATGACCACTGCAACACTGGGACGACCCGGCAGATTCGAGATCGGCAGGGTGTTCAACACCACCTTCGGCGTCATTACCCGCAATATCGGGATTTGCGCAGGGCTGGCGTTGTTGTTTTCGGGACTGCCGGCATTCCTCATCAGGCTGTGGACGCAGCCGCAGCTGGACGCAGTGCTGCATGGCGATCCGGGCGCAATGGCCGACCCCAATGCGGTGTGGCGCAATTCATCTGCCAGCGTGATCGGCGGGCTGGTCGCTTTCGTCTGCTCGCTGCTCTTGCAATCGGCCCTGGTGCGAGCAACCATCGAAGACCTCAACGGCAAGCGGCCGTCCTTCGGCGACTGCATTCAGATCGCGATCCGCTTCCTGCTGCCGACGCTGGCGATAGGTCTGCTTGTCTATTTTGGTTCCATCCTTGCGATGGTCGCTCTTATCGTACCCGGCATCATCCTGTGGCTTGGCTGGTCGATGTCGGTTCCGGTCCTCATCCAGGAGCGGCGGGGCGTCTTCGGCTCGATGTCGCGCAGCCGCGCGCTCACCAAAGGCAGCCGCTGGTCGCTGTTCGGCCTGTTCCTCATTCTCATCATCATTGCGATGATCGTCCAATGGGGGATGTTGCTGCTTCTGGTGCTGTTCGGCGGCATCATTGCCGAGATCGGCGCCGCGCTGGTGCAGACCGTGGTGTCGATGGTGCTGTCGATCGCTGCCGCAGTGAGCTACGTCGAACTGCGCCAGGCGAAGGAAGGTACCAGCATCGACGAGTTGGCGGAGATTTTCTCGTAACCGAGCGCCCATCCCGCCCGGCATGCGAAGAACGGAACCGTCGCCAGACTGGCGGGGAAGGCTTCGGCTGCCTCCGCTTATCGGCGGCGACATCAGCAATACGATTGGAGAATTGCAACGCCCTCGAACCGCAAGTATCAATCTTGCGGATACTGTTTAATTTTGCATATTCATTAGTTTGGGGGAATATAAGATGGCGTCGATCGCAAGCGGCAGGCCGGAAAAATTCCGCATCGGCCGGGTGTTCAGCAACACATTCTCGGTTATCAGCCGCAGCTTCGGCCCGCTTGCGGCGATCGTTGGCTTGTTTTCCGCTGCGCCCACGTTGATCTACAATTTTTGGAACCTCACCCAGCTCGCCAGGATGCGCGAGGCCGCGGGCGCCTCTGCCTTCGAAAGGCCGGACATGGCAAGGCTGGCGGCCGTATCGGCGATTGCTGGGCTGGTGTTTCTGGTGCTCGGCTTGCTCGCGCAGGCAGCATTGGTCCGGCTGACGGTCGAGGACATGAACGGCAGCCGTCCGGCGGTCGGCGACTGTATCCAGATCGCGTTGCGCAGGTTCTTTCCGATGCTGGGCATAGGCTTCATTGTTTTTCTTGCCCTGATACTGGCCGGCATCGTGATCGGCATCGTCGCCTCCATTTTCGCCTTTGGCGGCGCCTTCGTCGGTGCGCTCATCGGGATTGCCGTGGCCGCTATCCCGGCGGCAATGTGGTTCATCAGCATATCGGTTGCGATACCGGTGGCGGTCCAGGAAAGGCTCGGCGTGTTCGGTTCGATATCGCGCAGCCGGGCGCTGACCAAAGGCAGCCGTTGGCCGATCTTTGGCCTGCTTTTGGTCATTGGCATCGCGGCCGGCCTGCTTCAGGCGGCATTCTCGCTGCTGTTCAGGTTTGCCCTGGCAACGGCCAGCGGCCTCAGCGGTACCGGTATCTTCGTCGGGGCCGTGGGAGGCAGCCTGCTGTCGAGCATCTTCTCGGCGGTGATTTCGGTGGCGATCGCCGTCATCTATGTCGAATTGCGTCAGGTCAGGGAAGGCGCCAGCGTCGACGAACTGGCGGAGATATTCTCGTAAGCCACAGCGCACAGGGACGATAACATCATGGCATCAGCGGCACTGAACCCGGCTGATCGCTTTCGCATCGGCCGGGTGTTCCACGACAGTTTTGCGGTGATTGGCCGCAATCCGCTTCTGTGTGTCGGACTGGCGCTGATCTTTTCCGGCCTGCCGCGGTTCGCCATCCAGTTTCTGGTGCTGAAGCGGATCGTCCATTTCACGCGATACTCGCCTCAGCACATTGCCTTTGCCGTTACCGCCGCCCTGGTCGCTATGATCCTGGCGGCCGTTCTGCAGGCCGCGCTGGTACGGGTCACCATCGAGGATCTCAACGGTAAGCGGCCGACTCTCGGCGACTGCCTGGCCGTTGCCATCTCCTTCTTGTTGCCAACGATCGGCATCGCGCTGCTCGCTACCTTTGGCGCCGCCTTTGCGCTGCTGGCGCTTGTCGTCCCCGGGGTCATCCTGTTCCTGCGCTGGTCGGTGGCTGTGCCAGCCCTGGTGCAGGAACGGCTCGGCGTCCTCGGCTCTATGGCGCGCAGCAGTGATTTGACCAAGGGAAGCCGCTGGGCGCTGTTCTGGCTATGGATAGTCCTCATCACCGCCGCCTACGCCGTCCAATTCGCGCTGGTCGCGATCGTGCCTGCTGTCGGAGCGATGGCAGGCATGTCGCTGGACGCATTAGCGAGCGCCGTCCTTTACATGTTGACCTCGATCGCGCCGGCCGTCTGCTACGTCGAATTGCGGCGGGTCAAGGAAGGCACCAGCGTTGAGGACCTGGCGGAGATATTCTCTTAAGCCTGTACTGCGCTCAGTCACAGCAGCTGTGTTCTGATCGTCCGTCCAGCGTCACGCTCGTCCGGCATAAGCACGACGAAGTGATCGCCACGTCCGCCTTCGCAAGCGCAGCCGCAAGCTTCGCCTGCAGGCCCTGCAGATCCTCCTTTTCGCCACGCCGCTTGAGGCATTCGACCAGCCCGTGCAGTGCCCAGACATTGTCCGGATGCTGGGCGCAACGCTGCACGGCGCCGCTTAAGCCGAGATCGTCGCGATAGACGTGCTCGGCCTCGGTCGCATGGCCCTGGTCGAGCAGAAGTGCGGCCAGCGCGTGGCGTGGCGGGTGCATCCAGGCCCATGGCTCGGTGTAGGACAGATTGTCGTCGAGTTCGACCGCGCGGCGCAGGTGGTCGTAGGCCTCGTCGTGCCGGCCCTGGTGGTAGGCGAACTCGCCGTCGAGCAGCGCCGCGCCCACCGCGAGCGACGCTTTCGTCGGGTTGCTGAGGAAGCGGCGCTCGGGCGAAATGCGTTCGATTTGCCGGCTAAAGAGATCGCGTTCGCGCTCGGCATCGGCGAATTCGCGCAGCGTCGCATGCGCCACGCCCTTGGCGTAGTGCTGCATGGCGGTGGTCAGGACATAGAGTTCAGGCTCGCCATTCATCGGTTCGTCGATGATCTCGCGCCAGCGCCCGAAGCGCACCTGAACATGCGATTTCATCGCGTGATAGCCCTCAACCGTCTGGGTGAGCTTCGGCCGCTCCGGAATGGCGACGACATCGCGCGTCACCAGGCTGCGCACCTTGTCGGCCGCCCATAGGGCAGGGCGATATTGGCCAAGGAACATACAGGTGAACATCATCAGATGCAGATCATGGCAGCATCCAAGCAGGTAGTAAGTCGGTTCGCCGGCATAGGCGAGGTAAAGGTCGTTGGCGCGCACAGCCTTCTCGCTGGCGATTTTTGCCTTCTCATATTCGCCGCAGAGCACGTAAATGTGCCCCGGCATGTGGTTCATATGGCCGGCATCCGGGCACATCGTCCCCAGCCGCTCCGCCGAGCGTATGCCGCGCTCCGGCTGCGTCGACATTTCGAGCAGGTGGATGTGAAGATGCAGCGCCGCCGGATGCGGCGCAGCGCCTGCCTCGTCCGACATCCGGATCGAACGCTCGCAGATCTCCAGCGCCTCGATCACGTCCGAGTTCGGCGCCGGCGCGCCAGTCTTGAGGTTCCACAGCCGCCTGACCGTGCGCATCATCAGCGCCTCGACGGTGAGCGCCATCACGTCATGGTCGTCGGGGAACGCGCGAAAAACCTGCCGCATCGCGGTGGCATAGGCATTATCCCATTGCTCGAACTCGGCCGGGCTCACTCCATGCGGCTGCTGGAAACGCGCGGCTAGCGCCTCGATCAACCGCTGCTCGACAGGGCTTGCGCTTGCCGCATTGGCCCGCGCCAGTTCGACATGCTCGAAGCAGCGCCTGGCGGCCTGGTCGGCCTCCGCCTTGCCATGCTCCTTCCAGGTCAGGTTGTAAAAAGGCCCGGCGGCATAGGCGATGCCCCAATGCACGAAGGCGCAGCCGGGATCGGTCTCCAGCGCCTTCTCGAAGCACTTTATCCCTTCCTCGTGGTTGAAGCCGTAGCACCAGTTCAGCCCGATATCGAACCAGCGCTGCGTCTCGGCTGAGGAGGTGGAGATAGCGCGGCGATATGCGCCGAGGTCGAAGTGATCCATGCCTTGCTGCTTCTCGCATTCGGGGCGGCGAGGCCGCTCAGGCGCAATCTGAGCCAAGAGACACGGGCATGGCAAACAGCTTCTCAGCCGTCGAACCGCGCAGGACGAAACGGTTGCAGCAGCGGGCTGGCCTTGCCACCGACGATCTCGCCCGCCAGCAATTCGCCGGCGATCAGCCCGAGCGTTGCGCCGCTGTGGCTGAAGACGACGTAATAGCCGGGAATGCCGGTCAACTGGCCGATCACCGGTTCGCCGTCGGCCGGTATCGGCTTCGGTCCCATGTGACGGCTTTCAAGCTCCAGCGTGGGGTTGCCCTCCAGCACCTTCGAGGCTTCCTCGAGCAGGCCCGCGAATGTCGACGGCTTGGCCTCGTAGCTACCGTCGTCACGCACGATCACTTCATCCTCCGACCAGGCCGAGTCGAGCGCGAACGCGCCGTTCGGCGTCGGCCGGATGGCGACGCGCGGGGTGTTGAGCACGGCGCGCAGCGGGTGGCGGATCGGTTTGCTGAAGAGAAGCAGTGCGCGCGTCGTGCCGTCGCCGATGCGCCGCCCGGCTTTCGCCGCCATGGCCGGCACCGCCGGGCCGGTCGCGACCACCACGGCATCGGCGTCGATGACCTGGCCCGACGCTGCCCTCACGCCAGTCGCGCGGCCATTGGCGAGGATCACATCGGCGGTGCCGCCATCGGTCAGGACGCGTCCACCGCGTTCGCCGAATTCGCGCAGCAGGAAGCCGATAAGCGAAGGCAGGTCGACCCAACCTTCGCCGGCATTGAAGATGGCGCCTTGGCGAGAAACGGCCTTTGTGTCGATGCCTGGCGTGACAGCGGCGATCTCGGCGGGCGCAAGCAGCCGGGTCTCGTAGCCGATCGCCTTTTCGTGGCGGAAGATTTCCGCGATCTGGTTGGCGGCGTTGTCGGCGTCCCAGGTGAGCCCGCCGTCCAGGCGCAGCCAGGCGCCGCACTCCTGTCCGGCGGCGAGCTTTCGGTAGCGGTCGAGGCCCGCGATGCGCAGTGCATGGTAGCCGGCCGAACGCTTGCGCGCCGAGTTCAGCCAGGCAAGCGAGCGCGATGACGCGCCATTGGCGACCGGCCCGTCGCTGACGATCGTCACCTGCGCGCCGAGCCGGACGAGATGAACGGCGGTTGAGACGCCGAAGATGCCGGCGCCGATGACGGCGACCTTGAGGGCGGATTTTTCAGTCATGATTGCAGCTTTCGATGATCGGGCTTTGGCTTGGGAGAGGGCGCGGCGGCATCGCTCACAGCACCTCGGCGAGGAATTGCCGGAGTCTCGGGCTCTTCGGCCGGTCGAAGATTTCCGCCGGCGGGCCGACCTCGACGATACGGCCCTCGTCCATGAAGGCGACCTGGTCGGCCACCTTGCGGGCGAACCCCATCTCATGGGTGACGACGATCATCGTCATGCCGCGCCGGCCGAGATCGGCCATCAGGTTCAGCACGCCCTTGACCAGTTCGGGATCGAGCGCGCTGGTCACCTCGTCGAAGAGGATGACTTCGGGCTCCATGGCGAGCGCGCGGGCGATCGCCACGCGCTGCTGCTGGCCGCCCGAAAGGCGACTCGGACGGTAGTCCGCGCGAGCGGCAAGACCTACTTCTGAAAGACGGGCTTCGGCCGCGCGCCGCGCCTGGCTTCCCGCCATGCCTTTGATCCTGGTCAGCGCCAGCGTGACGTTCTCGATTGCCGTGTGGTTCGGAAACAGATTGAAATGCTGGAAGACCATGCCGACGCGCCGGCGCAGCATCTCCGGTTTCATCGCCAGGATGCTCTGGCCGTCGAGCAACACGTCGCCGGCCTTCGGTTCGACCAGCCGGTTGAGGCAGCGCAGCAGCGTCGACTTTCCCGAACCCGACGGCCCGATGACGCAGGTGACAGTGCCGGGTTCGACCTTGAGCCTTATTTGCTTCAGCACCTGCAACTCGCCATAGGCCATGTCGAGATCGCGCACTTCGAGGCTGCCGGCCTTGATCGCCGGCCGCGCCGCGCCGGACGAGGCCGTGTCCTTCAACTCGCCGACCTCGACCAACCCGCTGACCACGCCGCCCGGCTTCTGCTTGCCGAGCCGCAGGCGGTTGTCGATGGTGTTGACCACATGGGTCAGCGGCACGGTGATGATGAGGTAGAACATGCCGGCCAGAAGCAGCGGCGACAGGTTGCCGGTGACCACCGCCTGGTCCTGGCCGATGCGGAAAATCTCGCGTTCCGACGCGAGCAGGCCGAGGAAATAGACGAGACTGGAATCCTTGACGTTGCCGATGAACTGGTTGACCAGGGCAGGCAGTACGCGGCGCACGCCTTGCGGAATGACGATCAGCCGCATGCCCTGGCCGTAGCTCATGGAGAGCGCGCGGCAGGCTTCCATCTGGCCGCTTTCGACGCTCTGGATGCCCGAGCGAAAGATCTCGCCGATATAGGCGCCGGCGATCAGGCTGAGCGCCAGTATGCCGAGCGGGTAAGGGGAGGGGCCGAACAGCTCGCGACCGATGCGGGCAAAGCCCTGGCCGATCAAGAGGATCGTCAGGATGGCGGGGAGTCCACGAAAAATGTCGGTGTAGACGCGTGCCGGAATGCGCAGCCAGGCGGAGCGCGAGATGCCCATGACGGCAAGCACCATGCCGATGAAGATGCCGAGCACCGTTGAGGTCGCGGCGAGGATCAATGTATTCTTCAGCCCAACGGCAAGCAGCGACGGCAGCACCTCGGCCATCGCGTCCCAATCGAAAAAGCTGCGCTGAAGGTTTTCTAACCAGTCCATCCGCCAACCTGCCTTGCTCGGCGACGGACCTCTCCGTCGCGCGATCTCTCACGGCCTGCCTGAAAGGCCGCCGGCATTCGCGCCGGCGGCAATTGCAGGTCAGTTCTTCTTGGGGAGATATTGCTCCGGCATCGGCGATCCGGGGAACCATTTCTGGTAGAGGTCGCGCCAGGTGCCGTCCTGCATGGCTTCGTGGATGCCCTTGTTCAGCGCCTCGCGGAAAGCGTCGTTGCCCTTGCGGATAACGAAGCCGGCCGGCGCGTCGAAGGACGGGATGTTGACGGCAATCTTCAGCGCCGGATAGCGCTCGCCATATTGCTTGGCCGCCTCATAGTCGAGGAAGTGCCCGTCGACCGTGCCGTTGTTGAGCGCGGCGATGGCCGAGTTGTTGTCCGGGAATTTTACTAGGTCGGTATTGGTGAAATTCTTGGTGGCGTAGATTTCCTGCAGCGTGCCCTGGACGACGCCGAGGCGCTTGCCGGCAAGGCCTTCGGCGTTTGTGATCTTGGGGTCGGACGTCAGCACCGACAGGTACCCGGCAAGATAGCCGTCGGAAAAGTCGACCGTCTGCTTGCGCTTGTCCGTCGTGCCGATCGCCGCGACCGCCACGTCGAAGCGCTGGTTGGCGACCGAAGGCATCAGTGCCGAGAACTCCTGGCCGGTGAAGGTCACCTGGTCCGATTTGAAGCCCATGCGGCCGACCACGTTGAGGAAGAATTCGAGATCGAAACCGGTGAATTTGCCGTCGGCGGTGGTGAAGGCATAGGGCTTGGCGTCGCCCATCGTGCCGACGCTGATCGTCTTGGGGTCGATGAGATTGTAGGGATTGTCCGCCGCCCAGGCCTTGGGGAGCGAAAGCGCTGCCAGCGCGATGGCGAAGAAGATCGAGCCGATGCGCTGCCGCCGGCTCGCTGTGAAAAGACCTCTTATGCTCATTGGTTGTTCTCCACTCTGAAGATCGGTTTCTCGCCAGGCCAAAAGCTGCCTGACGGTCAATTTCGACACGGCTTCCGATGCGGCGCCTCCCAGCGCTCTTATTCTTATGAGACCGGTCTCAAATGCGAATGAGACCGGTCTCTTGACATTTGTAGGCACAGCGGCGACCATTCGTCAACGCGTTTGAAAGCGACTTTCCAAGGAATGAAGCGTCCTCCCAAGGCTCCCTCCGTCACCGTCAGCGACGTCGCCCGCCTAGCCAAGGTTTCAAAGGCGACGGCTGCGCGCGTGCTGGGCGGCTACGGCACCGTGAGCGAGACAGTCCGCGCGGCTGTGCTGAAAGCCGCGAGGGCGCTCGACTACCGGCCGAACGAACTGGCGCGCAGTATGACGACCGGGCGCTCCGGCAGCATCGGCGTGGTCGTCGGCGATATCGAGAACCCGTTCTTCTCGCTTGCCGTGCGCGGCATAAGTGACGTCGCGCGCCTGTCCGGCATCAACGTGATCCTCGCCAATTCGGGCGAGGACGTCGAAGCGGAAAAGAATGCGATCCGCGTCCTCCTGGCCAAGCAGGTCGACGGCCTGATCGTGACGCCGGCCCAGTCCGGTGAGATCGCGCATCTCAAGGAGATCGCTTGCCCGCTGGCGCTGCTCGACCGCGCCCTGCCGGAGCTGGCCGTCGACACGGTCACGGTCGACGACCGCAATGCCGCGTTGCGGGCCACGCGTATCCTGACCCAGGCTGGGCATCGAAGGATCGCCTATGTCACCGCGGCGGTGTTGTCGGGAGACTTTCGCGGCGCGGCGTCCAGGATCAACACCTCGACGGTGCGCGAGCGCATTCTCGGCTTTATCGAAGCCTGCCGCGAAGCGGGCATGGAAGGAGCGGAGCGCAACATCCATTTCGGCAGCGGGCGATCGGAGAGCGCACACAATCTGATGCAGCGCCTGCTCAAGAGCGCGGACCGGCCGACGGCGATCTTGGCGTCCGACAGCGTCGTGGCGCTGGATCTGTTCAAGGCGATCCGCGAATGCGGCCTCAGCATTCCGCGCGACATGTCGCTGATCACCTTCCACGATGCCGACTGGACGAGCGTGACGACGCCGCCCATCACCGTCATCGACCAGCCGGTCTATGCGCTGGGCAAATCGGTGGCGGAGCTGTTGATACGCCGCCTGAAAGGCGACGACCGGCCGCCCGAGCGGATCGTGCTGCCGACGACGATCATCGAGCGGATGTCGGTCGGTCAGTCGCCGCAAGGCTCCAAGCGGCCCTGATGATCGCGGCAAGATCGGCAAACGGCCGGCGCGGCCGAACTGAGCCACGCCGGCCGTTTCAGCCCCGGGAGGATCAGCTCTCCAGCCACACTTTCTCGAAATGCTGCTCGAGCGACTGGTGCTGTTCGCAGCCCTGCACGCCCTTGCGATAGGTGCGGTAGACCGAGCGCCAGTAGGGCTGGATGATGATACCGGAATCGCGCAGGTTGGTCTCGATCTTGGCCATGATCTCCTTGCGCTGGCTGGCGTCGGGCGTGGCAAGCGCCTTGTCGAGAAGTTCGTCGAACTCCTTGTTCGCATAGGCGCTTTCGTTCCACGCCGCGCCCGATTTGTAGGCTAAGGCCAGCACCTGCACGCCGAGCGGGCGACCGAGCCATTCGGTGCAGGAATAGGGGAACTTGCTCCAGTCGTTCCAGAAGGTCGCGGCCGGCAGCACCGTGCGCTTGATCTTGAAGCCCGCCTCGCGGATCTGCGCCGCGATGGCGTCGGCGGTGGTCTTTTGCCATTCGATATCGACCGAGATCAGCTCATATTCGTGGTCGGCCTTGCCGGCTTCCGCGATCAGCTTCTTGGCCTGTTCGACATCGCGCTTGGCCGGGCCGATATCGGCGAATTCCGGATGCATCGGGCCGACATGGTGGTTGTCGGCGGGTTTTCCGCGACCATCGAGTCCGAGCTTCAGCACCGCTGCATTGTCGACGGCAAGCTGGGCGGCGCGGCGCACCTTGACGTCGTCATAGGGCGCATTGCCGACATTGAAGCGCGCGACGATGGTCGAGCCGGTGGCGATCTCGGAGTTCTGCAGGCCCATCTTGTCGGTCTGCGACACGGCGTCCGACGCGGTCTCGTGGTCGGTATCGATCTCGCCGGATTCGAAGGCCGACAGCATGGCGTTGGGGTCGGAGCCGTAGTCGACCCATTTGATGCCGTCGAGATAGAACTCGCCCTTCCACCAGGGCTTGTCCTTGCGCTTCACCTCGGCACCGGTCTCGGCGTCCCAGCTCACCAACTCGCACGGGCCGGTGGTGATGGCCAGCGCCTTCTTCGGGTCGCCGTCACCCTCATAGGAGCGGTGCATGATCAGCGCCGGATAGTCGGCCATGCCGGCAATCAGCGAGATGTCGGGCTTGGGCAGGTTGAGCTTGACGGTATAGTCGTCGACTTTCTGGATGCCGCCATCGACCGGCTTCTTGGTGTCGGCATTGACCAGCGCGCCCATGCGCGCGGCAACCGAATTGCCGGCGACCGAGGCATCGCACCAGCGGTTGAGGTTGTGCATCACGTCGTCGGCATTGAAAGTGTCGCCATTCGACCAGGTGATGCCCTTGCGCACATGCAGCGTGATCGTCCTGGCGTCGTCGCTGGTCTCCCAGCTTTCCAGCAACCACGGCTCGAACGAGAAGTCGGTCTTCCAGCGCACCAGATATTCGTTGCAGTGGCGCGCGACATTCGACATCTCGACGCCGTCGAAAGTGCGCGGGTCTTTAAAACCCTTGACGTTCATGGCGACGCGCAGCACGCCGCCCTTTTTCGGTTCGGCGGCGCGGGCGGGCGAGGGGACGATCCCGCCCAGCGCCATCGCGCCGGCGGCACTGACGCCGAGGCCGGCCATTAGCGCCAGATATTCGCGCCGGCTGATCGCGCCCGCCTTGAAATCGTCGGCGGTCGGCTTGGCCCGCGGGTGCAGTTTTCTGTCGGTCAGCATGAATTTCATCGTCGTTCCCTCTGTTGTTGGGCGCCCCGGGATCGCCAGGCGCGGGGGCGGATGCGACCGCCGGGACGCCGTTGCCTGCCGAGCAATGATAGGTCTGCTTTCCGCGGCGAAATGTTTGGTTTTCCGCAGTTCTTGTGCGCTGTTCCGCAGGACGTTGAAGCTGCCAATCTCCCCCCTTGTGGGGGAGATGCCCGGCAGGGCAGAGGGGGGGGCGCTGTCCCGCCGACGTCTCAGCCGATTGAAACCATGTTGCAGATAGTTCGGAAGGCTAGGAAGCCGAAGGGTTGCGATCCTTCGCGCCCCCCTCTGGCCTGCCGGCCATCTCCCCCACGAGGGGGGAGATTAGCGCTGCATCGCTGGCGCCCAGTGCGCCGATATCCGCAATAATCCTCGCAAACGCCTCCGCCGCGCGCGGCACGGTCGGGCGGGCGCGCAGAAAGCTGTGCACCAGCCGCGGCTCCTCGCGCCACCAGGCGCAGCCACCTGTGGCCAGAATGCGGTCGCGGTAGGCTTCACCGTCCGACGACAGCGGATCGCATTCGGCAGTGACGATCACCGTGGGCGGCAGGCCGGAAAAGTCGCGATCCCTGAGCGGCGAGAACGTCGGGTCGTCCAAAACCTGACCCGGTGCCGAACGGACACGGCGGTAGAATTCGATATCGGCGAGCGTCAGCAGCGGCGCCTCGGCATGCTCGATGTAGGAACGGCCGCCCTCGTCGCCGCCAAGACTGGGATAGATCAGCACTTGGCCAACGGCAGGCCGCGCATGCTGCCGCGTCGCTCGTGCCACCGCCGCGGCCAGATTCCCGCCGGCGCTTTCGCCGCAAAGCACGATCGGCAGCGTGCTTATCGCCGCGGCCCACTCGAACACGGCCAGCGCATCGTCGAACGAAGCGGGGTGCAGGTATTCCGGCGCCAGCCGGTAGTCGGCCGAGATCACCTCGAATCCGGTGCCGGCGCAGATTTCCGCGCAGATATCGTCATGGCTGTCGAGGTCGCCGAGCACAAAGCCGCCGCCGTGATAATAGACGACGATTGCCGCGGCCGCCTTGCCCACCATGCGATAGCGACGGACCGGAATGGCCTGGGCAGCCGTCGCGACGACGCCATCGCTGGTGGTCACACCCGCCGGGCGGCCTTGGTGGAATGCCACGCACATCCGATCATAAACCGCGCGCTGCTCCGCGATGGGCGCGGCCACGATCTCCGGCGGGTACCAGCTGTTGACCTTGTCGATATAGTCCCAGAGCTCCGGGTCGAGCCGGTCGGCATATTTGCCGCGCTCTGCCGGATCGGCTGGGTCGCTGTTCATCGCCGTCAGAGCTCTGCGTAAAGCCGCGCCGCGTTCTCGAAGGTGAAGCGCAGCGGCACGGAGCCCTCGACCTGCCACACATTGACCGTGTCGCCGGCCATCAGCCGGCAGGCGTCGAGCGTGTTGGTGACGGCGCCGCCATAGAGCCGGTTGGCGAGGTTGAGGATGCCGGTCTGGTGCATGGCGGCGCTCGCGCTGCCGCAGGCGTCCTTGACCAGCAGCACGCGAAACCCAAGCGCCACCGCGTCCTTCACGGTGGCGTCGATGCAGGCCTCGGTCCACACCCCGGCGATCACCAGCCATTCGATGCCGGACGCCTTGAGTTTTTGGGCAAAATCGTTCTTGCCGAAGGCGCTCGCTTCCTGCTTGACCAGCGTGGCTTCTCCGTTCTGCGGCGCCACTTCATGGCAGATCGCCGTCAGCGGATCGTCCTTGTCGGAAAAGGCCGACTTGCCGCTATCGTCCACAGGGTGGAACGGCCGCGCCTCGGCGAGATCGACGATATAGGCCCAGTGATGGAGCGGCACGAAATTGCGCCGCGCCGCCTCCTGCAGCCGCTGGACGTTGGCGAGGATGTCGGCAAACCCCTCGACCAGATAGCGTCTGTCCTTGCGATGTTCCTCCTGGAGATCGATGAACACCGCGGCCACCGTGCCGCGCCGGATGGAAATTGGATTCTTCATGCTGATGCGCCTGTGCTTGTGGCCGCCAACGCTGCTCCGTTCAGCGAATTGGCGCAAACGGTGGTGATTGGCCGGTGCCTCCCCAGCTTCGTCATCCACGGGCGAAGCAGGAGCGCAGCGACGCGGCGCAGACCCGAGGATCCATGCCGTGACGTTGGCCAAGTAACATAGCGGAGCAGAATTTGCACCGTTGCGGCACTTGGGAGTCCCGGCATGGATCCTAGGGTCTGCGCCGCGTCGCTGCGCTCCTTGCTTCGGCCTAGGATGACGATGGCGCAAGCGCTGCAGCTACTCACCAGGGTTTGCGATACACCCGAGCCAAGAGTGGATACCGCCATCAAACCTGCGGCTCCAGGAATTCATCCTCATACGGAAACCGCGAGAGCAGCTCCGTCCCGGTCTCGGTAATGAGAATCTCGTCCTCCAGTTTGACGCCTTCGCGGCCGCCTTTCTCGCCGATATAGCTTTCGACGCTGACCACCATGCCCGGCACGATGACGCCGTCGCGGCCATAGGTCTCGTAGTCCATCGCATGCGCGATGAAAGGCGTCTCGCCATGCATGCCGACGCCGTGCATGACCGACGTGTAGCGCTGATCGACGAAGCGGTCGGGGATTTTCCAGGCTTTCTCGGCGATCTCGCGGAAGGCCATGCCGGGCTTCACGATACCGATATTGTGCTGCACCTGGTCATGCGCCATCCGGTAGAGCGACTTCTGGTAAGGCGTCGGCTTGCCCGGGCCGCACCGGAAGGTGCGCGAGAAGTCGGAATAATAGCCGTAGCAACCGATCGTGTCGGTATCGAGCGCCAGCAATTCGCCCGGCCGGATTTTGCGGCCGCTCGCTTCGTTGAACCATGGATTGGTGCGCTGACCCGAGGTGAGCAGGCGGGTCTCGATGAACTCGCCACCCTGGCGGATGACCTCGCCATACATGATGGCGAAAAGCTCGTTCTCGGAAACGCCGGGCTTGATCGCCTCGCGCACCGCCGCCACCGCGGCTTCGGCGCCCGCCATCGATGCCAGCAGGCATTTCACTTCCTCGGGCGTCTTCACTGCGCGCACGGCCAGGATCTCGCCCTGGCAGTCCTTCACCTCGCAGCCGCGCTTTTCCAGCGCCAGCGCCTGCAGATGGCTGCAGCGGTCGAGCCCGAGCTTCATCGAGCCGCCGCCATGCTTCTTGAGCAACTCGGCGATCTCGTCGGCGAAAGGCCCGGCGGTCTCGTCGTCACGGCCCGACACCGAGGACCAGACCAGCTTCGAAGGCCGCGCCTCGTCGATCGTGTCGAGCACCATCGAGACATGGTAGCTCTGCGGATATTCGAACAGCACGATCGGCCCGTCGGGCGGGATGAAGAAATAGCGGGTCGAATTGCGCAGGAAATAGCCGAACATGTTGCGCGAGCCGGTGGCGTAGCGCTGGTTGTAGGGATCGAACAAAACAATGCCGCCATAGCCCGCCTCGCGCATCCAGGCGCGAAGCTTTGCCAGCCGCCCCTTGCGCAGCGCATCGGCATCGATGAAGGACGGCTCGGTGTCCGATAGCCACATGCCGCCCGCTGGGTCGGCCGCGGCCGGGTGGCGCATGCGGTCCTTGAAGTCCACATCCTCGGTGCTGTCGGGGTCGAATACGACGATGCTCATGGGAAGTCTCCTGTTGGGGAGACCATAGCCGGGCGGGGCGTTGAGCTTGTGCGGAATCCCGCGATTGTTGTGCCAGATGCCGCAGGAGTGCTGGGCGAGAAACGGTAGGCGCCGCGTTCCTTCGCGCCCCCCTCTGTCCTGCCGGACATCTCCCCCACGAGGGGGGAGATTGGCAGCTTCGGCGCCGGCTGTCCCTTTCAACGTTGGAGATTGGCGAAAGCCGGAGCGACATCTGATCTCCCCCCAAGTGGGGGATGTCCGGCAGGACAGAGGGGGGCGCTGTCCCACCTGCGTCTCATCGCGCAGCGCGCACCACCTAATGCCTCCTCATCGCCTTAGGCGCATGCCCATGCTCCTCGCGAAAGGCCCTTGCAAAACTCGACATCGAGGCAAACCCGCACGCCAGTGCCACGTCGCGCACCATCAGCGTCGAATGCGCGAGCAGGTCGGCGGCGCGCTTCAGCCGGAGCCGCCGGTAATAGCCGTTGGGCGAGATATCGAGTTCGGCGCGGAAATTGCGCTCCAGCTTGTCGGGGGACACGCCAAGCCTTGTCGCAAGCTCGGCCATGCCGAGCCGCTCCTCGACAGCGTCCTCCATAATGGCGATGGCCGACAGCACCAGCTCGTTCTGCACGCCCGTGCGCAGCCTGAGCGGCATCAGCTTGCGATCGACGCTAGAGCGCAGCGGGGAGTGGACGAACCATTCCGCGACACCCGCCGCGATCTCGGCGCCATAGTCGCGCGTGATGATCTCCAGCATCATGTCGAGGCTGCCGACACCGCCGGCCGACGTGAAGCGCTTGCGGTCGATGACGAAGAGGTCGCGCCGGAGCTCGATGTCCGGAAAGGCCTCGGTGAAGGCGGCCTGGCTGGTCCAGTGCAAGGTGCAGGCATGGCCGTCGAGCAGGCCGGCGCGGGCCAGGAAGAACGCGGCATCCGCCACCGCGCCGATATGCGCGCCGCCGCGCAGGCTTTTGCGGATCCAGCTCATCGCCTCGTCGGCGACGACATGGTCGGCATCGCCGCCGGAGCACACCACGATGCGATCGACCTTCGGCGCGTCGACAGCTGAGAAACCCGGCTGGATGACGACACCGTTGGACGCCTCGACCGTGCCTCGATCGGCGCCGACAATCACCCAACGATAGCATTCGCGCCCGGCAAGCACGTTGGCGGCGCGCAGCGGCTCGATGACGGACGAAAACGCCATCATCGGAAAGCCCGGAAAGACCAGCACGGCGAAAGTGAGGGGAGATGCGGTGGGCTTCGACCCGCCATGCGAAGGGACACTCATGGGGTCAATATCTCGGGCAAGACGGTCACAATCCGCACAGGGCAGTTTTCTTGACTTGTACGTCCTTGTGACGTACATAGCGCGGATAAAGGAGAGCAGAAAACATGGAAAGTTTCCATGATGAAATTCGAGAGATCGAGGAGCGCAGCAGCGAGCGGATGAACTTCCGCACGAAACCGCGCATCAAGAAAGCCATTCAACAAGCTGCGGCTCTCGCCGGTGTCGACGACTCGGTTTTCACCATGAATGCCGCTTACAAGGCAGCCATGGAAACGATCGAAGCTCACGAGCGCACCATGCTGCGGCCTGTCGATCATGCTGTTTTCTTTGCGGCGATCGACAATCCCCCGGAGCCGACGGCTCGGCTCCGCGCCTCGTTTGATCGATACGGCAAAACCGTCGTCTCCCGGTGACTGCGAAGCCAAACCTCATAGAGCCGTTCGATCCTGAAAAGCACGATCGAACGGCTTTTTCCTGTGGCGTGGATCAGGTCGACAATTTCTTCAAAAGGACCGCCAACAAGCTATCCAAGGCCGACAATCTTCGTGTCTTCGTGATGCTCAGTCCAGCCCGGGATCTGATCGGCTTTTATGCTATCAATTCGCACTCGGTGGATTATAGCGAACTGCCGCACAAATATGCGAGGACCCGCCCCGGGCATGGAAGCATCCCCGCGGCCTATTTATCTATGATGGGCGTCGACCTGCGATTTGCGGGCAAGGGATATGGCGGCGATCTCTTGCTTGACGCGCTCGTGCGCATCGCAAGGGTCGCCGAGCAGATCGGTATTGCCGTCGTGATGTTGGACGTGTTGGACTGCGGCGATCCGGCCAAGGTAACGAGCAGAAAGAAGCTCTATGTCGATCATGGCTTTAGCGCGCTGCCATCGAATGAACTTAGACTGTTTCTGCCGGTCAGAACGGTTCTGGAACTAATGATGATGCACAGCAACCGGTAAGCCAGATTATCCGGCTTGCAACGGAGACGACAAAATGTTTGCGGCAACCGCCATCGACACCAAGGACAAGCCGGCCTTCTACAATGAGCTGGCGACACAGCTGAAGGCATTGCTGGAAGGCGAGGGCGATTCCATCGCCAATGCCGCCAACACGGCGGCGCTGATCTACCAGATGGTGCCTGACCTCAACTGGGCCGGCTTCTATTTCCTCGCCTCCGACGACGAACTGGTGCTCGGGCCGTTCCAGGGCAAGCCGGCCTGCGTCCGCATCGCCGTCGGCAAGGGCGTTTGCGGCACCGCCATCGAGCTCGACATGTCGATGCTGATCAAGGACGTGCACGAATTCCCCGGCCACATCGCCTGCGATGCCGCCTCGCGTTCGGAGCTGGTGGTGCTGTTGCGCGACGCCGAAGGCGCGTTCGGCGTTCTCGACCTCGACAGCCCGACGCCCGGCCGTTTCGACAAGGAGGACCAGGCCGGCATCGAAAAGCTCGCCGCGATCTATGTCGCGGCAAGCTCGTTCGAGGACGGTGACAACTAAGCCGACCGGCCCAGAACCTCAGGCGAACTTCACCAGCGTCAGGCTGAAGCCCGCGATGAAGAGGAAGGCCGAGAAGGCCAGCATCAGCGGGCGCAGGCCGCGCGAGCGCAACTGGGAGATGTCGGCCTGAAGGCCCATGGCGGCGAGCCCCATGGTCAGCATGACCTGCGCGGCCAGGGCGATCGCCGAGTGGATCTGGGCAGGAACAGCGACCAGGCTGTTCAGCGCCACGACCGCGACGAAGGCGACGACGAACCAGGGCATCGGCGGCTTTGCGCCCGAAGCCTCCGTGCTGCCGCGGCGCGCCATCAGGCCGAGCGCGATGACCATGGGCGCCAGCATCGCGACGCGCGTCAGCTTGGCGACCGTGGCGGTCTCGCCGGACAGCGTGCCGTTCTGGAAGCCGGCGCCGATCACCTGCGCTACCTCGTGGATCGAGGCGCCGGCCCACAGGCCGAAGGCGTGCTGGTCGAGCCCGAAGACCGGTGCCAGCAGCGGGAAGCCGAGCATGGCGATGGTGCCGAACAGCGTGATCGCAGCGACGGCGTAGGTCACATCTTCATCCCGCGCGTCGGTGACGATGTTGGTGGCGACGATCGCCGAGGCGCCGCAGATCGAGGAGCCGGCGGCGATCAGCTGTGCCAGCTTGGCGTCGACGCCGAGCAGCCGGCCGAGCGTGACCGTGAACAGGAAGGTGGCGCCCAGCGTGGCCGCGACGATGCCGACGCCGCCGAGGCCGATGCCCGCCACCTGGCCAAGCGTCAGCTGGAAGCCGAGCAGCACGATGGCGAAGCGCAGCAGGCGCTTTTGCGAGAAAGCGATGCCGGCCTTGGCATGCGCGGGAAGGCCAAGCACGTTGGAATAGACCATGCCGGCGACGACCGCGAGAATCATCGGGCTGAACAGGGTCAGGCCCGAGAGATTGCGCATCGAGTAAGCGACGGTGGTGATCATCGCCACCAGCACGATCCCAGGCACGACACCGGACCAGACCGGCGCGAGGGCCGGACTGTTGCCGGCCGGATTGAGGCCGTTTGGAAGATCGTTCGCGGCGGCAGGCAGGAAAGACAATTGAATTCTCCAGGCGAGTTCGTCGCCGAAATGCCATTCCGAAACCAATCTTTCCAACGAATTATTCGAGTTATAATGATCGATTTTTTCGAACGATTGGTGAGACGCGATGGGCTGGCCTAATGACCGTCACCGGCCGAGCCTTGACGCTTGCCGGTTCCTGCCCCAGCTTGCCGCGATGTTTACTCCCGTGCCCGCCAACACCAAGCGACGCCGACTTCGCCGAGTGCGGAGCGGCAGGCCGATTGCGCGACGATAAAGCCCGATACGATAGGTCCGGTTCGTTCGTTTCCTGCCCGCCCGCGACTTCAGCCGGCGGGTTTTTCATATCTGGAGCCTTGCAGTGACCATCACTCCTTCCATCCGGTTTCGGCCGGCCGAGGCGGCGGATGCCGTCGCCATCCGCGAGATCGTGCACGCCGCCTATGCCAAATGGGTGCCGGTGATCGGCCGAGAGCCGCTGCCGATGCGCGCCGACTACGACGAGGCCGTCGCCGAGCATCCATTCGACCTCGCCATCGAGGACAAACGCATCGTTGGCCTGATCGAAACTGTCGCGCATGACGACCATCTCTGGATCGAGAATGTCTGCGTCGCGCCGGACGCGCAGGGCAGGGGGATCGGCCGGCTGTTGCTCGAACGGGCGGAGGCCAAGGCGCGCGAGGCCGGGCGCAATGAGCTTCGCCTGCTGACCAACGGCGCCTTCGAAGCGAATGTTTCGCTCTACAAGAGACAGGGCTATACGGTTGACCGGGAAGAGCCGTTCATGAATGGCACGACCGTTTATATGAACAAGAGGATCGCCGGATGACCGCCAATCGGAGCGCGACAACAACTCCCCGGATCAGGCTGAAGCAACTGCCCGGCTTGTACGCGATTGCGCGGCTGGACGCCGGACATGGCATTCCCGATTGGGCGGACGGGCCAGAGTTCGTCAGCATCACCAGAACCGAAGATGAGCTTTCGATCACCTGTCTGCAGGAGCGCGTTCCGGATATCGTCAGGCGGGATTGCGACTGGGTAGCCTTCAAACTCGAGGGCCCCTTCGCCTTCGGCGAAACCGGCATCGTTTTGTCCGTCATTCGGCCGCTGTCGGAGAACGGCCTGGGCATCTTTGTGGTGTCCACCTTCGACGGCGACCACCTGCTGGTGAAGGCCGCTGATCAGGGCGCGGCGGCGCGGCTGCTGGGCGATGCCGGACATACGCTGCTGTAGTCCTTCCCAGCCGGCTGCCGCCAGTACCTCTGGCTCACGAACGGCTGGCTCAATCGCCCGCGCTTGCGTTTGACAGGGCGCTTGCGGCATCGTTATCTCTGGCGGTATACGACGACCCAAATCCACTACAATCGAGAAACCACGGCTGGCCGAGGAGGAAATCCATGTCCCACAATCTGCAGTTCTACATTGACGGCGCCTGGATCGAACCGGTGGTGCCGAACAATTTCGACGTCATCGATCCCTCCAACGAGGACGCCTTCGCGCAGATTTCGCTCGGCTCCAAGGCCGATGTCGACAAAGCTGTGGCGGCCGCCAAGCGCGCGTTCAACACATTCGGCTTCACCTCGGTCGAGGAGCGGCTCGATATCCTCAACCGCGTCATCGAAATCTACAAGAGGCGCAGCAAGGACCTTGCGCTCGCCGTCTCGCGCGAGATGGGCGCGCCGCGCCAGATGGCGCTGGACAGCCAGGTCGGCGTCGGCCAGGCGCATCTGGAGAAGATGGCCGAGGTGCTGAAGACCTTTCAGTTCCGCCACATCAAGGGCTCGTCGCTGATCGTGAAAGAGCCGATCGGCGTCGTCGGCCTGATCACGCCGTGGAATTGGCCGTTGAACCAGATCACCTGCAAGGTCGGTCCGGCGCTTGCCGCCGGCTGCACCATGGTGCTGAAGCCGTCCGAGATCGCGCCGCTCGACGCCATCATCTTCGCCGAGATCATCGACGAAGCCGGCGTGCCGAAGGGCGTCTTCAATCTCGTCAACGGTGACGGCCCGACCGTCGGCCAGGCGCTGGCCAGCCATCCGGATGTCGACATGATGTCCTTCACCGGCTCGACCCGCGCCGGCATCCTGGTCGCCAAGGCGGCGGCCGATACGGTCAAGCGCGTGCACCAGGAACTCGGCGGCAAGTCGGCCAACATCCTGTTCCCCGATGTCGATCTCGAGCGGGCCGTCACCAAGGGCGTCGCCGGCTGCTTCGGCAACAGCGGCCAGTCCTGCAACGCGCCGACCCGCATGTTCGTGCCGCGCGACCGTCACGATGAGGCGGCAAGCTACGCCAAGAAGGCAGCGGAAAAATTCACCGTCGGCCCCGCCGATGCGCCCGGATCGAAACTCGGCCCGGTGGTCAGCCAGCTTCAGTTCGACAAAATCCAGGGTCTGATCCAGAGCGGCATCGACGAGGGCGCCACGCTGGTGACCGGCGGACCCGGCCGCCCGGCCGAGCTCAATCGTGGCTATTATGTCCGGCCGACCGTGTTCGCCAATGTTACGCATGACATGCGCATCGCCACCGAGGAGATCTTTGGACCGGTGCTGTCGATCATGCCCTATGACACGGTCGAGCAGGCGGTCGAGCAGGCCAACGACACCGTCTTCGGCCTTGCCTCCTACATCCAGGCCAAGGACATCGAGAAGGCGCGTCAGGTTGCCGCGCGCATGCGCTCCGGCAACGTCTACATCAACTACCCGACCTGGGACGCAGGCCTGCCTTTCGGCGGCTACAAGCAGTCCGGCAATGGCCGCGAATACGCCGAATACGGTCTGGAGGATTTCCTCGAGATCAAAGGCATCGCGGGGTATGAGGCGGCGGAGTAGGTTCCGCGAATCCGCGGCCGGAGAAACGAGGACTCCGAAACAATTTGGAAAGGGCGCGGTCTCGGCCGCGCCCTTCTCATTTCAGCCGGCGGATGGCGCTACCTCTAGCCGCTTGGCCCGGAGGAATCGGCGGGTCGCCCCGACCCTGCACGTGTCAAACGTGACCGTAGAAATCCCAGTGCGCGGCGACATCACCGGGAGACCAGCCGGCAGAGGCTCGGTTCCAGGCGGCAGGCGCCTCTCACGAGAACGCCCAAGGGCGAGCGGCAGCCGCCACGCCGTTCGAAACGCAAAAAGGCCTCGCCGGTGACGGCGAGGCCTTTTTCAGCGCGACTTGCCGATTAACGACGATCGCCGCGGCTGCCATGGTGGCCGCCATTGTGGGAGGCACCCAGGCACATGCCATAGTAATCGTCATGATTGCTGCACGAATTGACGGTCTCCTGCTGAGCATAAGCCGAAGTCGCCAGACCGGCGACGGCAACAACTGCGAAAACTGCATTGCGAAGGATCTTGGTCATCTCGATTGTTCCTTTGTTTAAATTCCGGTCGTGCCGGTCGATGACGGTTTTCCCGCAGTTGGGTTTCGGTTTGATGGCGCTTGAGCGCGAATTTGTTTCGAAATGGAAACTGCCCATTCAGGCAGCAGCCCAAGCCGGTCGGAACTCCGCAGGCAATGAACTCGTTTGCATGCAAATGTTACCGGCCGCATGTTTGCGTGCGATGCGACGGAAACAATGATCGATCATTTAGGCCGCCATAATGAGGCGGCGGGGATTGTCTCCGTCATAGCCTTGACGAGCAGGGATAAGGTCTATGTCGATATTGAAGACGTTGAATCGCATGGGTATGGCCTTGAAATACGCGCAGGACGGCCGCAGGGCAGCGCGGATGCTGAACGGACTGCCGACCGGCACGCATTTGGATGTTGGTTTCCCGGTGATGCCGATAACCAGGCATCTGTCGTCGAACATGTGGGACGGTTCGAGATAACCATCGCCAGGACGTTTGATCGTGGAAGTGCCCGGTGGCAATCGTCACATTGCAAGCTTCGGGCAATACGCAGCTACCGCGCGTCTCGGCGCCTTCCAGGCTCGTCACGAGCGCGTCGGCGTCTGCGGCTTACCCGCGGCCCGCCTCGATGATACCGACCATCGCCCGCGTAAATTCGACCATACTGTTTGCCGTGATGGCTGCGTTGTCGGGGGATTGCCCGATATGCTCGGCCGCCCCGCAGCATGATCGCCGGATGCTGTCGTAGTATGGATCTCTCTCATCGTCCGGCATCGTTGCCAAATTCAGGGCGCGGCGATGAATCATGCGCAATAGCTGCGCCAATGCTGTTTCGACACTCATGCGTTTGCTCCGCATCGGTCGAACGTCTCGGCACATTTGAGCGCCGGATCGTCGATCGGGAACATTCCCGATTCGAGCAGGCTGCGCCGCAGCCGTTAATATATAGTTGATTGCTAATATGGCTGGCAGATCAACCGGAGCTCAGCCAACAGGGGGCGTTGCGATGAACTCACGGCAAGTCCGGGAATATGCGGAAAACTTTGGCTGGGGAACCTGGATTCGAACCAGGACTAACGGAGTCAGAGTCCGTGGGTCTACCGTTAACCTATTCCCCAGCAGGCGCGATTAGTGTCGCGCGAAGCGGGCGGCTCATGTGCCGCGAGCGCTGCCTTGTAGCCGCCATCCGAAAATAGTCAAGCCCGCAGCTGAGTTCAATCGCATCCTTTTTGAGCCCATGTCCGATGCATGTATGTCGCGCAAAACCGCTCCGCGCTTTTGCGCGACATACATAGCCCGCAGGCCTGCGGCTTCAGCCCCCGCCCTTGCTGTATTGAGAATGCTCGAAGAACAGCACCAGACCGAGGCCGATCACAAGCGGGATGATCAGGTAGAACAGGCGGAACACCAGAAGCGCGGCGAGCACGCCCACCGGGTCTATGTCCGAAAGGCCGGTGAGGAAGACGACCTCGAACACGCCGAGCGCGCCCGGCGCATGCGACAGGAGGCCGATCGAGAACGACACCATGAACACGCCGAGCACGACGAAATAGCCGGGATTGCCGGCCGCGGGCAGGGCAAAATAGATGATCGCGGCCGCCGCCAGCAGTTCGACCGGTCCGATCAGCAACTGCCGCGCGACGATCGGCAGCGCCGGATAGTGTAGCTGGAAGGAGCCGATCTTCAACGGTCTGAGCCCCAGCCAGCTGCCGAAGGCATAGGCGCCGACGAGGATGAGCATAGCGAGCCCGGCGGCGAACGCGGCGCCATGATGCGGCGCGCCGGTAAAGCGATCGATGATCTGGGGTTCCAGCAGGAGAACCAGGCCGCCGAGGAAAACGCTGGACAGGATGAAGGTGAACCAGCAGATCGCCACCAGCACGCCGACCTCCTGGCCGGTCAGCCCCCGCGTGGCATAGGCGCGGTAGCGGATAACCGCGCCGGAAAACACCGAGCCGCCGATATTGTGCGACACCGCATAGGTGGTGAACGAGCACAGCGTGACGAACAGCCATGAGACCTTTTTGCCGATATGCAGCAGCGCGATGTGGTCGTAGCCGGCGAGTGAAGCGTAGGCGACGATCGAGCTTAGCGCGGCGAATATCCAGCCGCGCGGCGGGATAGCAGCGATGCCGGCCCAGACATCGTTGAGTGAAATGCCGCGCAGTTCGTGAATGAGCAGCCACAGCGAGAAGGCCACGGCTGCGATGCCTATGACCGGCCAGAAATAGCGCCTCCAATTCATGGCGTCGTCATCATGCGTTGCAGCTCATTCGTCCGGATTGGCCCCACGTCGCCCGCGTACAGTCATTTCAGACATGCCTGATCGAAGCCGGCTATTCAACCGGCAAGACATTGCCCCAACGTGACTTCGGCGAAATGTGAGGTCAGCAAAATTCGGGCCATGCGCTCTTGGTGATTGCCAAACGCGCTGCTACTCTGTCGCCAACTTGAAACAAATCGAGGTGCCTGCTGCGTCCGTTCCCGGTTCGCGCGGCGCCGGAAGGAACTGAAGTGGAAGACCACGACACCGGCGCGGGCGCGTCGGCAGTGGGTATGTCCGGGCCATCGCCGAAGGAACCGGCAGGCCCGCCTGTGGGGCGATTCAGCCGCCACGCGGGCGCGCATGCCAGACATGCCGATCAGCGACACCCCGGCCAAGGAAAAGCCGACCATCAGGGCGAGCAGCCGAAGGGCAAGACGCGCAAGCGGCGCAAGCGCAAGCGCGGCCGCAAAGTGTTCGCGCGCGACGAGAACGGCGCCATGCCGCCCTCCGCGCCAGTCGCCATCTCCGCAAGTCAAGCTCAGGGCGGGGCAGCGCGAAGTGAGCCAAGCCCACCGATCCAGGCGCCGCCACGCCCACCGCATCAGGAACTGCCGGTTTTCGCCGCGCTCGACCTTGGCACCAACAATTGCCGGCTGCTCGTCGCGGTACCGGCCCGTCACGGCCAGTTCCGCGTCATCGACGCTTTCTCGCGCATCGTCAGGCTGGGCGAGGGGCTGACGGCCAGCGGCCGGCTCGGCCAGGCGGCGATGGACCGCGCCGTCGAGGCGCTGAAGATCTGCGGCGAGAAGCTGCGCAACCGCAAGATCAGGAAAGCCAGGCTGATTGCCACCGAAGCCTGCCGCTCGGCCGCCAACGGCGTCGAATTCCTTGAGCGTGTCGAGCGCGAGGCCGGGCTGAAGCTCGAGATCATCGACCGCCAGACAGAGGCCCGTCTTGCCGTTTCCGGCTGCGGTTCGCTGGTCGAACGCGACACGCAAGGCGTGGTGCTTTTCGACATCGGCGGCGGCTCGTCCGAGATCGCGCTGATCGACCTGACCGGACGGCGCTCCCCGCGGCTAGCCAACCACATCGTGTCGTGGACCTCGCTTCCCGTCGGCGTCGTGTCGCTCGCCGAGCGCTTCGGCGGCCGCACCGTGACGCGCGAGACTTTCGCCGCGATGGTGGACGACGTGGCGGCGCGCCTGAAAGTCTTCGACGGCCGCGACCGGCTCGCGCATGTGCTGGCCAGCCCCAACTTTCACCTGCTCGGCACTTCCGGCACGGTGACCACGCTGGCCGGCGTCCATCTTGATCTCGAACGCTATGACCGCCGCCGCGTCGATGGGCTGTGGATGGACCGCGACAGCGTCGACCGGATGATCGAGCGGCTGATCGGCTGGGATTTCCAGCAGCGCTGCGCCAACCCCTGCATCGGCGCCGACCGCGCCGACCTGGTGCTTGCCGGCTGCGCCATCCTGGAAGCGATCCGCGGTGTTTGGCCGTCCGAGCGGCTGCGCGTCGCCGACCGCGGCCTGCGCGAGGGAATCCTGAGCGAGCTGATGGCCGATGACGGCGTCTGGCGCAACGAAGGTGCGCGCCGATGACGAAAAAGCCGGAGAAACCTGGCTCTGGAAGCATTCGCGTGCTCAAGACCAGGATCAAGAAGAAGAGCGGCCTGAAGGAATCCTCCCGCCGCTGGCTCGAGCGTCACATGAACGACCCCTATGTGCAGCGCTCCAAGGCCGATGGCTACCGCTCCCGCGCCGCCTACAAGCTGATCGAGATCGACGACAAGCATCACCTCTTGAAACCCGGCATGAAGGTTATCGACCTGGGCGCCGCGCCCGGCGGCTGGTGCCAGGTGGCGGCCGCGCGCACGAAGTCGAGCGCCGACAGCCCGCATGTCGTCGGCATCGACTATCTCGAAATGGACGCGGTCCCGGGCGCCGTCATCCTGCAGATGGATTTCCTCGATCCCGACGCGCCGCAAAAACTTGCCGAGGCGCTCGGCGGCCAGCCGGATGTGGTGCTCTCCGATATGGCCGCGCCGACCACCGGGCACCGCCGCACTGATCATCTGCGCACCATGCATCTGTGCGAAGTCGCGGCCGATTTCGCTCTGCATGTGCTCAAGCCCGGCGGGCATTTCCTCGCCAAGACATTCCAGGGCGGGGCCGAGAACGAGCTGCTTTCGCTGCTGAAGCAGAACTTCCGCGCGGTCCATCACGTCAAGCCACCGGCTTCAAGGGATGAGTCGGTGGAGCTGTATTTGCTGGCGAAGGATTTCAAGGGGTAGCGCTTCTCCTTCTCCCCTTGTGGGGTGAGAAGCGGTCCGCGTTAGCGGACGAAAAGCCAATTGCTTGGCATTTCGAGCTTCGAACGCCCTGAGCCTGCGAAGGGCCGGGTGGTGTCGCCGAAGGCGACGGATGAGGGATGCTCCAGGGAAAGCCAACGTCTCACTCCGCTGGAACACCCCTCATCCGTCTCGGCGCTGCGCGCCGGTCCACCTTCTCCCACAAGGGGAGAAGGACAGGGCGCTGCTACTTCCCCGCCGTTCCGACCGACTCCAGCGTCTTCGGCGAGGTTAGCCGCCCGTGCCCCGACACCGCATTGCCGGCGTCCGGCGCAAGCCGCATGAAGGTGATCGACGCCGCCGCGGACACTGCCGCCACAATGAAGAAGGCGATGTGGAAGTCGCTCAAGGTCAGCGGACCGCCATGGATCGAGGTCGAGACTTCGAGGATGCCGCCGGCCAGCGCCACGCCGAGCGCGATCGACAATTGCTGGAAGACCGCGGTGATCGGCGTCGCCTTGCTGGTGTCGGCGGGCGTGATCTCGGCATAGGAGAGCGCGTTGACGCCGGTGAAGAACATCGAGCGGATGAAGCCGCCGACCAAGAGGATCGCCAGCATCAGCGCATAGGGCGTCTGCGGCGTGAACAGGCCGTAGATGGCGATCGAGGCGGCTGCGACCAGCGAGCCCCAGATCAATACCCGCCGGAAGCCGGCGAGGCGGAAGAGCAGCGCGGTCACGAACTTCATGCCGATGGCGCCGATCGCCGAAACGAAGGTGATCATGCCGGACTGGAAGGGCGTCAGCCCGAAACCGATCTGGAACATCAGCGGCAACAGGAACGGCACCGCGCCGATGCCGATGCGAAACAGCGAGCCGCCGAGCACGGAGGATCGGAAGACCTGGTTGCGGAACAGTTCCAGCGCCAGCAGCGGATTTTTGGCGCGCCGGGCGTGGATCAGATAGAGCACGCCCGAGACCACGCCGACGGCCACCGTGATGAAGCCGGCGATTGGCGGCAGCGCCGGCAGGCTGACCACGGAAAGGCCGAAGACGACGCCGGAAGCGGCAAGCCCCGAGAGCACGAAGCCGGGGAAATCGAGCGGCGGCGTCTCGGCCGGCTCGGTTTGCGGCAGATAGCGCGTGGCGAGCCACATGCCGATGAGGCCGATCGGCACATTGATCAGGAAAATCCAGTGCCAGGTGAAATAGGTGGTGATGAAGCCGCCGATCGGCGGGCCGACCAGCGGGCCGACCAGCGCCGGCACGGTCAGCCAGGACATTGCGGCGACCAGCTCGCTCTTCGGCGTGGCGCGCACCAGCACCAGGCGGCCGACCGGCGTCATCATCGCGCCGCCCATGCCTTGCAGGAAGCGCGACACCACGAAAGCCGGCAGCGAATTGGCGAAGGCGCAGGCGACAGAGCCCGCAATGAAGACGCCGATCGCGGCGCGGAACACATTCTTGGCGCCGAACCGGTCCGCCATCCAGCCGCTGATCGGAATGAAGATCGCCAGTGACACCAGATAGGCCGTCAGCGCCAGTTTCAGCGCGATCGGGCTGGTATGGATGTCGACGGCGATCGCCGGCAGCGACGTGGCGATCACGGTCGAATCCATGTTTTCCATGAAAAGAGCGACCGCCAGGATGAGCGGGATGATGCGGTTCAAGGGAGCGCCCTGACTTGTCTTCACGAATCTGAAGCCTGGCTTGGGGGCGAGCCGGCACGCCCGGGCGGTTATCACGCATTGGCCCGGGTGTCGCATTAAATTGCTGTCACTTTTGTGCGACCGCAACCCCTGGTGGCCGTCATCGTCCGGCGGCTCTTGATAAATGGGGGCCTTGTCGCTATTGTAGTGAAAATAACTACAATAGGTGCAGTCGTGGATGAAGCCGTATCGGCTGCCGATGCCAATCGCAGATTCTCGCATATCCTGCGTGAGGTGCGTGAGGGCCAAAGTTACGTCGTTACCAGCCATGGACGGCCGGTGGCTCGGATCGTGCCTGCCGAGAAGCACGAGGGCGTGGCCGCTCGCTCGCGCGCAGTATTGCTATCGCGACTTGAGCGACAGCCGATCGTAGATGCCGGACGCTGGACACGCGACGAGCTTTACGAGGATGACCTGTGAAGGTCGCACTCGACACCAACATCATCGCCTACGCGGAAGGGGTCAACAGCGCTGAAAAACGCGATGCGGTTCTCGAACTGTTGCGCAACGTTCCACAAGAGGCTGCCATCGTTCCCGTCCAGGTGTTGGGTGAACTGTACAATGTGCTTGTCCGCAAGGCTGGCCGATCGCGGCAAACAGCTCGCGACGCACTGCTGAGTTGGCGCGACGCGTTTCCGGTCACCGCAACGACACCCGAAGTGATAATGATGGCAGCCGATCTGGCCACCGATCATCGCTTCGGTATCTGGGATGCGGTCATTCTTTCCGCGGCTTCGCAAGCGGGTTGCAGGCTTCTTCTGTCCGAGGATCTACAACACGGCTTTACCTGGGGCGGCGTGACTGTCGTCAATCCTTTCGCGTCGCCGCGTCACGCCTTGCTCGATGCTCTCCTTGGTGTCGAATAGGAACTCGACGCGTCGCGCAACGACCCGCTTTTCTTCCATCCCAGGACGTGTTACCAGCCACCGCCAATCCTGAAAGGGAAGACAGAGTCGGCGCTGGCCATCTTGGCCCAGCGCCTTTTCCGCATTCAAAAGGACTGGCCATGGGAAAAATCATCGAAACGTCCACCGGCGCGCTGGCGCTGACCTTCGACGACGTGCTCTTGCAGCCCGGCCATTCCGAGGTCATGCCGGGTGAGACCGACATCCGCACCCGCATCGCCGGCGACATCGATCTCAACGTGCCGATCCTGTCGGCCGCCATGGACACCGTCACCGAGGCGCGGCTGGCGATCGCCATGGCGCAGGCCGGCGGCATCGGCGTCATCCACCGCAACCTGACGCCGGCCGAGCAGGCCGAGCAGGTCCGGCAGGTGAAGAAATTCGAATCCGGCATGGTGGTGAACCCGGTCACCATCGGCCCGGACGCAACGCTTGCCGACGCACTGACGCTGATGCGCGGCAACGGCATTTCCGGCATTCCGGTGGTCGAAAACGGCGGCACCGGCGGCCACACGGTCGGCCGCCTTGTCGGCATCCTCACCAACCGCGACGTGCGCTTTGCCTCCGACCCGGCGCAGAAGGTCTACGAGCTGATGACCCGTGAGAACCTGATCACGGTCAAGGAGAATGTCGACCAGGACGAGGCCAAGCGGCTGCTGCACAAGCACCGCATCGAAAAACTGGTGGTGGTCGACAGGAAGGGCAATTGCGTTGGCCTGATCACCGTCAAAGACATCGAGAAGTCGCAGCTCAACCCACATGCCACCAAGGACGCGCAGGGGCGGCTGCGCGCCGCCGCGGCCACCAGCGTCGGCGATGACGGCTTCGAGCGCGCCGAGCGCCTGATCGACGCCGGCGTCGACTTGCTTGTCATCGACACCGCGCACGGCCATTCGCAGCGCGTGCTGGACGCGGTGGCGCGGGCGAAGAAGCTGTCCAACTCCGTGCGCATCCTGGCCGGCAATGTCGCCACCGCCGACGGCACGAAGGCGCTGATCGATGCCGGCGCCGACGCCGTCAAGGTCGGCATCGGCCCGGGTTCGATCTGCACCACCAGAATCGTCGCCGGTGTCGGCGTTCCGCAACTGTCGGCGATCATGTCGGCGGTCGAAACGGCTGGCAAAGCCGGCGTGAGCGTGATTGCCGATGGCGGCATCAAATATTCGGGCGATCTGGCCAAGGCTCTGGCCGCCGGCGCCAGTGCCGCCATGATCGGCTCGCTGCTTGCCGGCACCGACGAGAGCCCGGGCGAGGTCTATCTGCACCAGGGCCGCTCCTTCAAGGCTTACCGCGGCATGGGCTCGGTCGGCGCCATGGCGCGCGGCTCGGCCGATCGCTACTTCCAGGCCGAGGTCCGCGACACGCTGAAACTGGTTCCTGAGGGCATTGAAGGGCAGGTTCCCTACAAAGGACCTGTGGCTGGCGTGCTGCACCAGCTTGCAGGCGGCCTGAAAGCCGCTATGGGTTATGTGGGTGGACGTGACCTTGCAGATTTCCGCGAGCGCGCCACCTTTGTGCGCATATCCAACGCCGGACTTCGTGAAAGCCACGCCCATGACGTCACGATCACCCGCGAAAGCCCCAATTACCCGGGCGGAATTTGATCGGGAGGCCGATCAGTCCGACCGCCAGGGCGGACTGTGGCGTGATTTGAGCGTGGCGGTGTTGCGGCTGTCGCGTCACGCGGCGGCCCTCTCCATCGCTTCGATAGCGCTTTTCCTGGTCATGACGGCGCTGGAGTTCTTCTATTTCCAGCACCTGAGCGGCGGCCTGTCCTCGCTCGATACACGCATCGCCGGCTTCACGCCGGATGACGGCATGGCGTGGCTGACCGCGCTTGGCCGGCGCGGCGGCGAGATCATCATCGTCTGGCACTATTTGACCTTCGACCTTTTGTTTCCGGCGCTGCTGTCGCTGACGCTGGTCAGCCTGATCCTTGCCTTCGGCCGGCGGCTCAGCACGTTTCGCGCCATGCCGGCGCAGGTGCAGGCCTTGTTCGCGCTTGTCCTGGTGCTGCCCTACACGGTCGCCGACTATGCCCAGAACCTCGCCGTCGCGCGGCTGTTGTCCGACTTTCAGTCGGCCAATCCCGATTCCCTGGCGTTCGCATCCTTGCTGACCGTCACCAAATTCGCGTTGCTGGCCATCCCATTCTTCGTCGTCGCGGTCTTCGCGCTGGCCGGACAGCGGCGGCGCTGACGCGAGGAGGGGCGCGCACATGCACCAGACCGCCATCTTCTGGCCGATGCTGGCGCATGTGCTCCTGGTCTACATCGTCTATCTGGTGATGCTGAAGCGGCGCTATGGTGCGCTGAAGTCGGGCGAGGCCAAGGTCAGCCAGTACAAGCTCCGCTCGACCGAGCCGGCGTCCAGCGTCACCGTCGCCAACAATCTGATCAACCAGTTCGAGCTGCCGGTTCTCTTCTACGCGCTATGCCTGGCGCTGTTCGTCACCAACGGTGTGAACTACCTGACGCTGGTGCTGATGTGGCTGTTCATAGTCACGCGCTATGTTCACGCCTGGGTGCATCTCAACAGAAACTATGTGCTGCACCGCACCCGCGCCTTCTTCCTCGGCGCCGGCATACTTTTCGTCGCCTGGATATGGTTCGCGCTCCACCTGCTCGGGGTAGTTTGAGCGCGTCTTTCCCTTCTCCCCTTGTGGGAGAAGGTGGATCGGCGCGATAGCGCCGAGACGGATGAGGGGTGTTCCAGCGGAGTGAGACGTTGGCTTTCCCTGGAGCACCCCTCATCCGTCGCCTTCGGCGACACCTTCTCCCACAAGAAGGGGAGAAGGAGAGGCGCTACAGATCGAACACCGCGATCCGGCGCTTGTCGAACTTGATGCCGATCTCGCCGCGTACCAGCCGCAGCGCCTGCTCGCCGAAGACGGCGCGGCGCCATCCCTGCAGCGCCGGCACGTCGGCTTCGTCGCCCTCGGCGGCGATGCGGTCGATATCGTCGCTGGAGGCAAGCACCTTGGTGGCGACGCCTTCCTTTTCGGCGACGATCCTGAGCAGCACCTTGAGCAGTTCCGCCGCCGCGCTAGAACCCTCCGGCGGCTGCACGCTTTTCGGCAGTTTCGGCATCGCGTCCTTGGGCAAGGCCAGCGCCGCATTGACCGCGCCGAGCAGCGCGGTT
The DNA here is from genome assembly GCF_019091085.1 of Mesorhizobium sp. GbtcB19. Taxonomy (GTDB): domain Bacteria; phylum Pseudomonadota; class Alphaproteobacteria; order Rhizobiales; family Rhizobiaceae; genus Mesorhizobium. The sequence continues at coordinate 176,364 of NZ_JAGXJY010000002.1, forward strand.
GCCGTCGCGGAGCGCTCCCAGCCTTTCGGCGTGGTGCGCAGCTTGCCGAGTGCCGCCGCGTCGCGCGGCGCCTGCTGCGCGATCTCGTAGATCGCATCGTCCTTGAGCACGCGGCCGCGCGGCACGTCGCGCTCGCGCGCCTCACGCTCGCGCCAGGCGGCGACGGCCTGCACGATCGCCAGCTCCTGCGGCTTGCGCAGCCGCATCTTGAGCCGCTTCCAGGCATCCTCGGGATGCGGATCGTAGGTCTCGCGCGAGGTGAGGACGTCCATCTCCTCGTTCAACCAATGGGCGCGGTCCTCACGCTTCAGCTCGGCGCTGAGATGCTGGTAGACCTTGATCAGATGGGTGACGTCGGCAAGCGCGTATTCGAGTTGCTTGTCGGACAGCGGCCGGTGGCGCCAGTCTGTGAAGCGCGAGGATTTGTCGAGCCGCGCTCCGGTGACCTTCTGGACGAGCTGGTCATAGGAAACGCTGTCGCCGAAGCCGCAGACCATTGCCGCCACCTGCGTGTCGAACACCGGATGCGGCACCAGATTGCCGAGATGGACGATGATTTCGATGTCCTGGCGTGCCGCGTGGAAGACCTTCAGCACAGCCTCGTTGGCCATGAGCCGGAAAAAAGGCTTCAGGTCGATGCCGGGCGACAACGGATCGATAAGCGCCTCAATCCCAGGCGCGGCGATCTGGATCAGGCATAGAATCGGCCAGAAGGTCGTCTCGCGGATGAATTCGGTATCGACGGTAACGAATTCAGACTTTTCGAACGCCGCAACAACGCTCTCGAGTTCTTCTTGTGTGGTGATGACGCGCATCAAATCGCTTTTGGCACAGTATGAGGCCTCTTTCAATTTCAGCCGCGCGCGCTTTCGTCAAGCCGCCGCAACGTAAGCGGTGGTCCGATCGTCGGATTCTCCCGTGCGAAATCGCGCCGCGTGCCTGCGCGCCGACCCGCTATGCCTCTCGATCCGTCGCTCTCCGCTCCGTCGCGGCTTTCAGAATCGGCAGCGTGCCGCCCCAATAGAGGCTGACGTGCGGGCCGATGGACGGTTCGGCAAAATTGTTCAGCGTCACGGTGAGCAGGGTTGCGCGCTCACGGGGCGAGAGATCGAAACGAACTGCTGTGCGATTTTCAGGCAGGTCGGCCAGTCGCGATTGCGACAGGGTGCTCCAGTAATCATAGGCGAAGACCCGCTCAGGTTCGAAGCGCAGGATCGTGCCGCGGTTTTCGAATGGCAGGCCGTGCAACAGCCCGCGGATCACGATCGGGGATCCGACCTGGGGTTTGAGAGTAACCTCCAGCGCCTCGTCGGACATCCAGCCTTGCATTATGTCCGGTTCGGTCACGCTTCGCCAAACGTGGGACAGCGGGGCCGCAATCACGATCGACTTGACGATGGGCGAGCCGTTCATGCCTCATAGGCCCGGGCGGGGACCCTCTCCCCCGGTGCGCCGGACCCCATGCCGTCCGGAACAGCGTTCGGCGATGGTCGCCGGCCGAGCGCGCCAGCGGCCGCCAGGCTGAGCACGATGAACGGTATGCCGATGCCATAGGCCGAGCGGATGCCCCAGTGGTCGGAGACGAAGCCGAGCAGAGGCGGCCCGAGCAGGAAGGCGACGAAGGAGATCTGCGACAATGCCGCGACGTTGATCGCGGCGGAGCGATCCGTCCTCTGGGCCGCCGCTGAAATCGCCAGCGGAAAGATGGCGCTGCAACCGATTCCCATGAGCGCAAAGCCCAGCATCGAGACGAAGGGCAGGGGCGAGAAGAAGACGATGACCACGCCGGCCGCCATCGTTGCAAGGAGCACGCGCGCCACGCCGCTCGGCGAGTGGCGGTCGACGAAGCTGTCGGCGAAGAAGCGTGTCGTTGCCTGCGAGAAGGCGAACAGCGCCACCGTGATCCCGGCGACGAACGGGCCCGATTCGAACACGGTGCGCATATAGATCGCCGACCAGTCCATGCTGGCGCCTTCCATCAGCATCGCCGACAGCGTCACCGCGACGAGGATGAGGATCGGCAGAGTCGGCCGGGCAAACATCGGCGCTTTGTCGTCGGTCGCGGCGAAACGCGCTGGCGCCGGTTCGAAGCCGCCGAGGAACAGCACCATCGCAACCGCCACCATCGGCACCACCAGCGCCAGATGCAATTGTGGCGACAGGCCGAGATGTGCCAGCGCGCCGCCGAACAGCCCGGCGCCGAAGAAGCCGATGCTCCAGAACGAATGCGCCCGGTTCATGATGCGGCGCTGAAGCAGGAACTCGGTCCTGTCAGCCTCGACATTCAAGATGATTTCGATGCTGCCGATCATCAGTCCGACCGGCAGCAGCATCAGGAACAGAGCGGCCGGGCCTGGCGCGTGCACCGCGACGGCATAGGCAATCGCGAGCAGCGGCACCAGCCAAAGCAGCGCGCGGCGAAAGCCGACGCGCTCCAGGATCGGCGTCGCCAGCGTCAGCGCGATCAGGGTGCCAATCGGCGTCCCGATCAGGGCGAGCCCGAGCGTGCCGTCCTCGATCTGCATGGCATGCTTGATGTCGGGCAGGCGCGGAAAGATGTTGCCCATGGCGAAGGAATAGATCGCAAAGCCGGCATAGACGCGGTGTTGCGGGGCGAGTTTCAGGCCAAAGGTCATCACGGGCAATCCAACAGGAGATTTCGGCGGGCGGCCTCTCGGGGACGCTGGCGGACGGGACTCCTTCTTGCACGAACAGGCAAAACATGCAATAACGTGCACAAATAAATAGGATCGTGCATGCTCACCGAGGAACGCCACCAACTCATTCGCGACCAGCTTGCGGCGGACGGAAAGGTGCTGGCTGGCGAACTCGCCAGCCGTTTCGGCGTCTCGGAGGACACGGTGCGGCGCGATCTCAGGGAACTGGCGAAGGCCGGACAGTTGCGCCGAGTCTATGGCGGTGCGGTCGCCTCGGCGCCCTTTGCCGCCGCAACGCTCAGCCAGCGCAGCCGTCATGCGGTCGAGGAGAAGATGCGCCTGGCGAAGGCGGCGGTGGGGCTGCTCGTGACCGGGCAATCGCTGTTCATCGACGGCGGCACAACCAATGAGGCGATCGCCAGGGCGATCCCGCGCGATATGGAACTGACCGTCGCCACCAATTCGCTGGGCGTCGCCTCAGTGCTCACGGACCTTCCCCTGGTCGAACTGATCGTGCTCGGCGGCCGCTATGTGCCGGATCTCGGCACCTGCGTCGGCGCCGATACGCTCGCGGCGGTGGCCCAACTCGGTGCCGATCTGTTCTTTCTCGGATCCTGCGGGCTCGATGTCGCGCGCGGCGTCACCGCCTTCGATTCGGCCGAAGCCGAGGTCAAACGCGTCATGGCGAAAAACAGCGCCGGCATCGTCATTGCCGTCACCAACGACAAGCTCGCCACCGCGGCGCCCTATCGCGTGGCGGGGGCGGATGCGATCCGCCATCTTGTGGTGGAAAAGACCGCGCCTGCCGCCACGCTCGCCGATTTCCAAAGCCGGGGTGCGCAAATCCATTTCGCCTGAACGGCGGAAGCTGCCTGTGTGAGCGGTTGCCTTGACAAAGCCGGCCTCTCATGCGCTTTTCGCGCCAATTTTCAGGCCGGGCTGGTGCCCGCAATTTCCGGACTTTACCCATGACCACGCATCGTTACCGCAGCCACACCTGTGCCCAGTTGAGAAAGAGCGACGTCGGCAATTCCGTCCGCCTGTCGGGCTGGGTGCACCGCGTGCGCGACCATGGCGGGCTGCTCTTCATCGACCTGCGCGACCATTACGGCCTCACCCAGATCGTCGCCGATCCGGATTCGCCGGCCTTCAAGGTCGCCGAGACGGTGCGCGGCGAATGGGTGATCCGCGTCGACGGCGAGGTCAAGGCGCGCCTGCCGGAGACGACAAACGCCAACCTGCCGACCGGCGAGATCGAGATTTTCGCGCGCGAGATCGAGGTGCTGTCTGCCGCCAAGGAACTGCCGCTGCCCGTTTTTGGCGAGCCGGAGTACCCCGAAGACATCCGCCTGAAATACCGCTTCCTCGACCTGCGCCGCGAGACGCTGCACCGGAATATCGTGGCGCGCACCAGGATCATTGCCGAGATGCGCAGGCGCATGGGCGAGGTCGGCTTCACCGAGTTCTCGACGCCGATCCTGACGGCTTCCTCCCCGGAAGGCGCGCGCGACTTCCTGGTGCCGTCGCGCATCCATCCCGGTACCTTCTACGCGCTGCCGCAGGCGCCGCAGCAGTACAAGCAACTGATCATGGTTTCGGGTTTCGACCGCTATTTCCAGATCGCGCCCTGCTTCCGCGACGAGGATCCGCGCGCCGATCGCCTGCCGGGCGAATTCTACCAGCTCGACCTCGAGATGAGCTTCGTGGAGCAGGACGATGTGCTCTCCACCATGGAGCCGGTGCTTCGCGGCGTCTTCGAAACCTTCGCCAACGGCAAGCCGGTGACGCAGACGTTCCAGCGCATTCCCTATGACGTGGCCATGCGCAAATACGGCTCCGACAAGCCGGACCTGCGCAACCCGATCGAGATGCAGGCTGTCTCGGATCATTTTCGCAGCTCCGGCTTCAAGGTCTTCGCCAACATCCTGGCCAACGATGCGAATGCCGAGGTCTGGGCCATTCCGGCCAAGACCGGCGGCAGCCGCGCCTTCTGCGACCGCATGAATTCCTGGGCGCAGGGCGAGGGCCAGCCAGGACTGGGCTACATCTTCTGGCGCAAGGAAGGTGAAAAACTCGAAGGCGCCGGTCCGATCGCCAAGAACATCGGCGAGGAGCGCACCGAGGCGATCCGCCAGCAGCTCGGCCTTGCCGATGGCGACGCCGCATTCTTCGTCGCCGGCGACCCGAAGAAGTTCGTCACCTTCGCGGGCGCCGCGCGCACCCGCGCCGGCGAGGAACTGAATCTCGTCGACCGCGAGCGCTTCGAGCTCTGCTGGATCGTCGACTTCCCGTTCTTCGAATGGAACGAGGACGAAAAGAAGATCGACTTTGCCCATAACCCGTTCTCGATGCCGCAGGGCGGCATCGATGCGCTCAACGGCCAGGAGCCGCTCGGCATCAAGGCGTTCCAGTACGACATGGTCTGCAACGGCTTCGAGATCGCCTCCGGCGGCATCCGCAACCATCTGCCCGAAACCATGGTCAAGGCGTTCGAGATGGTCGGCCTCGACCGTGCGACGGTGGAAGAGCGCTTCGGCGGCCTCTACCGCGCCTTCCAGTATGGCGCGCCGCCGCATGGTGGCATGGCCGCTGGCGTCGACCGCATCGTCATGCTTTTGGTCGGCGCAAAGAACCTGCGCGAGATCACCATGTTCCCGATGAACCAGCAGGCCTATGACCTGCTGATGAACGCGCCGTCGGAAGCGACCCCGCAGCAGCTGCGCGAGCTGTCGCTGCGGGTGGCGGTGGCGAAGAAGGACTGACGGCAGCGTTGCAACTGCCCCTTTCTCCCCGTCACTATACGGGGAGAAATGTCCGGCAGGACAATGAGGGGCAGCGCCGACGCTGGCGATTTGCGAGCCGTCGTGGCAGCTGCGGCCTTCTGACAGGCAATCGGTTCGGCATTTGCATATGCAGGCGTCGGCGCTGCCCCTCATCCGCCTGCCGGCACCTTCTCCCCGTGAACGGGGAGAAGGCAGCCAATCGCTCAGTCCTGGTTGGCCTTGACCTTGACGCCGAGCGTCTTGGGCAGGTCGAGCGGATTGGACATGGCGCCGGCCATGATCAGCGCGAACGGCACCGACGACGGCGGTTCGGCCGAGATTTCCAGGCTCTTCGGATCGTCGAGGAAGGTGTTGACCGCCGAGGAGACTTCCGCGGTCAGCTCGGGATTGTTGAGCTGCGCCATGCCGAACGGCACGATTGCCTTAGCCTGGTTGGCGACGTCCTTACCCGACATGCCCTGCTGCTTGCCGACATAGTCCAGCACCTTGCCGGTGAGCGAATCGTCCTCATAGCGGATCGAGGCGCCGTTGAAGGAGAGCTGCTGCATCAGGCCGAGCATGGCCATGCCCTGCGCCGATTTGTCGGCGCCTTCCGGCTGCGAGGCAAGCTGCTTCTGCATGGCCTGCATCGACTTGATGAAGTCGACGGTATAGCCGCCGAGATCGAAGGTCATGCCGAGCGTGCCGGCATTCTCGACCGAGATGTCATATTTCGACAGCTCCATCTTGCCGTCGCTCGGCTGCCAGGTGCCGGCCATGTCGATATTGCCGGAGATGTTCTGGTAGCCGAGCGCCTCGATCGCTTCCTTCGACTTGGGGTCGTCGACCAGCGACAGGTCGGCGGTGAATTTCTCGGTGTTGGCGGTGAAGTCCATTGCCTTGCCGTCGGCCGGCGGGGTGATCTGCACATTGAGGCCGTCCATCGCGAAGGCCGTCTTGTCGCCGACCTTGACCGTCATGTTGGACAGTTCGGCCGACTTGTACATCATCAGCGAGCCGAGCGGATCGGTGCCGCCGTCGGCCGGAACCTTCATGTCATGGATGACGACGGGGCTGAGATTGAGCGTCACGCCGTCCTTGCTGTGCTCGAAAGCCGAGGTCGAGACGGTGGCGATCTCATAGCCGCCATTGGCCTCGGTGACGCCTTCCAGCTTCACGTCGCCGATCGTCAGCGCTTCCTTCTCGGCCGCCGGCTTGATGGAAACGCCCTGCAGCACGGCGTTCGAATCGTCGCCCGAGACGCCGGTCCAGGAAATGTCGACGCCCTGCGCGGCAAGGGTCGCCTTGATGCGCTCGGCCACCGCCGGATCGGCGGCGAAGGCGGCGTTGAGCGGCAGGGTCAGCAGAAAGGTCGAAAAGGCCAGTTTCTTGAGCATTGAGCGTTGGATCGTCATGGCGAGTTCCCTGTCCTGATTGGCTATGATGAAAAGTGTTTTGAAACCTGCTCCCATCACCATTCCGTGACGAACGGGACGGGAAAATGGCATTTCCCGGCCCATTTGTCGAAAATGGCGGCGAAAAGCAAACGCCGGTCGGCAGCCATTGCTTGATGCGGTGAATATGTCATGAAGACCGCGGCCCCTCCGCCGGCGCGTTGCATGCCAGATAGAACCCGCATGTAACAGATTGATGTTGGCCGGCGTCACGATCCCGCCGCGGCCTGTTGCAGATCGGCGGCAAAACTGCAGCCGTCGTCCTGCCGCTTCCGTGAAATCCTTCACACCGCTGCTCGCGGCCGCGACGAATGCGCCGATGCTCACGCGGCGCTTGCCGCGAATCGCCCGCTCGGCTAGTCCAAATCCATGGGAAAGAGGCTCTTGCCGCCCGACGACAATGGCGGCGGCGACAAAATCGAACCGGTCGATCTGAAGGAAGCGCTCGAGAAGCGCTACCTTGCCTATGCGCTGTCGACCATCATGCACCGGGCACTGCCGGATGTGCGCGACGGACTGAAGCCGGTCCATCGCCGCATCATGCATGCCATGCGGCTGCTGCGGCTCAACCCCGGTCAGGGTTTCGCCAAATGCGCCCGCATCGTCGGCGACGTGATGGGCAAGTTCCATCCGCATGGCGACCAGTCGATCTATGACGCTTTGGTGCGGCTCGCGCAGGAATTCTCGATGCGCTACCCGCTGGTCGACGGGCAGGGCAATTTCGGCAACATCGACGGCGATAACGCCGCCGCCATGCGCTATACCGAAGCGCGCATGACCGAGGTGGCGACCGATCTGCTTGACGGCATCACCGAGGACGCCGTCGATTTCCGGCCGACCTACAATGAAGAGGACGAGGAGCCGTCCGTTCTCCCCGGCGCCTTCCCGAACCTGCTCGCCAATGGCTCCTCCGGCATTGCCGTCGGTATGGCCACCTCCATCCCGCCGCACAACGCCGCCGAGCTCTGCGACGCCGCGCTCCATCTGATCGAGCATCCGGACGCGCCGGTGGCGAAGCTGATGGATTTCGTCCAGGGACCGGATTTCCCGACCGGCGGCATCATCGTCGATAGCCGTGCCGCGATCCTGGAAGCCTATGAGACGGGCCGCGGCGGTTTTCGCGTGCGCTCGAAATGGGAACAGGAGGACCAGGGCAGGGGCACCTGGAGCATCGTCGTCACCGAGATCCCTTACGGCGTGCAGAAGGCCAGGCTGATCGAGAAGATCGCCGAGCTCCTGATGGCGCGCAAGCTGCCACTGCTAGAGGACATTCGCGACGAGAGCGCCGAGGACATCCGCATCGTGCTGGTGCCGAAGAGCCGCACCGTCGATCCCGGCATCCTGATGGAATCACTGTTCAAGCTTACCGAGCTCGAAAGCCGTTTCCCGCTCAACATGAACGTGCTGTCGCGCGGCAAGGTGCCTAACGTCCTGTCGTTGAAGGGCGTGCTGAAGGAGTGGCTCGACCACCGCCGCGAGGTTTTGATCCGCCGCTCGAAATACCGGCTCGGCGAGATCGAAAAGCGGCTGGAAATCCTCGCCGGCTACCTGATCGCCTACCTCAACATCGATGAGGTCATCAGGATCATCCGCGAGGAGGATGAGCCCAAGCAGGTGATGATGGCCCGCTGGTCGCTCACCGACAACCAGGCCGAAGCCATCCTCAACATGCGCCTGCGCGCCTTGCGCAAGCTCGAAGAGATCGAGATCCGCAAGGAGTTCGACGGCCTCACCGAGGAGAAGAAGCAGATCGAGGCTCTGCTGGCGTCCGACGCCAAGCAATGGTCGACGATCAAGTGGGAAGTCACCCAGGTTCGCGATAAGTTCGGGCCGGAGACGGAGCTTGGCAAGCGCCGCACCCAGTTCGCCGATGCGCCAGAGCATGATCTGACCGATATCGCGCATGCCATGATCGAGCGCGAGCCGGTCACCGTCGTGGTGTCGGAAAAGGGCTGGCTGCGCGCCATGAAGGGCCACCTGACCGATTATTCGCAGCTTGCCTTCAAGGAAGGCGACGGCCTGAAGCTTGCCTTCCATGCGCAGACGACCGACAAGATCCTGGTCTTCACCACCGGCGGCAAGTTCTACACCATCGGCGCCGACCGGCTGCCGGGCGGGCGCGGGCATGGCGAGCCGATCCGCATCATCGTCGACATGGAAAACGACCAGGACATCGTCACCGCCTTCGTCCATGATCCGAAGCGCAAGCTGCTGCTCGTTTCCTACGATGCCAACGGCTTTGTCGTCTCCGAGGAAGAGGTCGTCGCCAACACCCGCAAGGGCAAGCAGGTGATGAACGTCAAGGCGCCGGACGAGGCCAAGCGCTGCATTCCGGTGTCGGGCGACCATCTCGCCATCGTCGGCGAGAACCGCAAGCTGCTGGTCTTCCCGCTGGCCGAAATCCCGGAAATGGCGCGCGGCAAGGGCGTGCGCCTGCAGAAGTACAAGGATGGCGGGGTGCTCGACCTCAAGACCTTCACGCTCGAGACCGGCCTCTCCTGGCAGGATTCGGCCGACCGCACCTTCATTAAGTCGCGCGAGGAACTGGCCGAGTGGATCGGCGTCCGCGCCGCCGCCGGCCGCATGGTGCCGAAGGGTTTCCCGCGGACGGGGAAATTTGGGTAGCGCTGCCTTTCCTTCTCCCCTTGTGGGAAGGTGGACGAGCGAAGCTCGGCCGGATGAGGGGTGTTGGAAGGATCGCGACCTCTCGGACGTAAGCGCTTAAATTCCTTGGATGTTTTGGCGCCTCACTCCGCTGGAACACCCCTCATCCGTCTCGGCGCTGCGCGCCGATCCACCTTCTCCCACAAGGGGAGAAGGGACGGCCGCCCCAATCATTTGGACTATCGTCACGATTGCTGCACTATGATGGTGCATAAGCATTCCTTGAATTCACCGGGCAGGGGAGAAACGCCGGATTGAAGCGGGCTGAGATCCAGAAGCCGGGGCAGCGCCTGTTCGGCCTGTCGACGCCGCTGCGGGCGGCCGTCATTCCGCCGCTGTCGGCGGCGCGCTGGCTTCTGGTGCTGATCGTGGCCGCCGGCGTCTATTTCTTCCACGGCTTCCTGTTCCCCGTGCTGGCCGCGCTGGTCATCGCCTTCGCCAGCTGGCCGCTCTATCGCCGGCTGCTTGTCGCGGTCGGCGGCAACCGCACCGTCGGCGCGACCCTTGCCATCCTCTTCATCCTCACCTTCCTGGTGGTGCCGATCGCGCTTGCCGGCACTTATGCCATCAACGAGCTGCGCGAGTGGGTGACCTGGGCGATCGAGACCAATCGGCACGGATCGGTGACACCGGGATGGATCGCCACCATGCCGGTTGTCGGCGAGTGGCTGAGCGGGCAGTGGATATCCTATCTCGGCCACCCCGGCGGCATCGGCGAACTGATTCAGGCGGTCAGCGGCTCCAATATCGGAAACATCTATCGCGGCGCTTTGGCCGCCGGTGGCAGCGCCTTCAGTCTGCTGCTGACGCTTCTGTTCATGATGATCGCACTGTTCTTCGCCTATCGCGATGGCGAGGCTTTCGCGGCCCAGGTCGATCGTCTCGGCGAGCGCATCCTGCCGACGCGCTGGGAGCGCATTTCGCGTGTCGTGCCGGCGACCATCTCGTCGACCGTGACCGGCATGACCATCATCGCCATCGGCGAGGGCCTGGTGCTCGGCATCGCTTATTGGCTGGCCGGCGTGCCGTCGCCGGTCACGCTCGGCGCGCTCACCGGCATCATGGCGTTGATCCCGGGCGGCGCGCCGCTGTCCTTCACCCTGGTGTCGATCTATCTCGCCGCCAGCGGCAAGATGGTTGCCGGCATTGCGCTGTTCATCTGGGGCGCGGTCGAGCTCTTCATCGTCGACAAGACGCTGCGGCCCAAGCTCGTCGGCGGGCCGATCAAATTACCATTCCTGCCGACCTTTTTCGGCCTGATCGGCGGCGTCAAGACCATGGGGTTCCTCGGCCTGTTCATCGGCCCGGTATTGATGGCGCTGCTCGTCGCCATCTGGCGCGAATGGCTGCGCGAAGTGGAATTGATGGACGAGATTCCGCCCGTCGCCGACGAGGCTGGCGCGCCGCCCCGGATCGAGGCGACCGCCGAGCCGCGAAAAATTCAAGCCGGGTGAAGCACGGCAAGTGCCGTCCGGCGCCTGCGGCCCTCATGCAATTGCCAGAGCGAATGCGCGACCAGCGTCACGATCAGGATCGTGCCGCCGATCAGGCTGTTGCGCGTCGGCGCCTCGGCGAAGATCAGCCAGACCCAGACCGGAGCAAACACCGTTTCCAGCAGGTAAAACATGGCCACTTCCGGCCCGGAAATGTATTTCGGCCCGTTGGCCAGGCAGAAGAACGCAATCGGCATGATCACGGCGCCGTTGAAGAGGATCCACCACGGCGCCTCGACGTGAAAGCCGGCCTTCGACACCATGAAGAGTGCTACGGCGAACGGCAGGAGCACCCCCACGAGCGAGGTGAAGCCCATCTCCCTGCCGCTCGCCCGCGAGACGGTGATGGCGCATGCGACGCAGAGTGCGGAGCACAAAGCCATGATGTCGCCGAACAGATTTCCGGTTCCGATCGAATCGCCGACGATTATGGCGACACCGACGATCATCAGCGCGAGCGCCGCGAGCGTCGCCGGCCGCGGCCTCTCTTTCAGGAACAGCCAGGACAGCAAAGCCGAGAACATCGTGGTGAAGGCCAGGATGAAGACGAGGTCGGCGGTCGAGGTATGGTAGACGGCGGTGATGAAGGCAATCGAGCCGAGCCCATAAAGCGTGGCGACCATCAGGCCCAGCCGTCCCGGGACAAGCTGCGGTGCCTTGTCGCTCAACGAGCGCCAGACCGCCCAGATGACGAGCGCGGCAATGAACGTGCTTCCGGTGCGCAGCAGGAGGATCGTCCAGGCCTCGCCATGGGCAAGTCGGATCAGCGGAATATCGACGGTCAGCGTCACCCCGCCAAGCGCGGTGAGCAGGAGGCCTTTCTGGTGGTCGGTATGAGTGGACACTCGGCTATCTCGCAAAGCAATCTTGAGGAGGCGCATAGCGGCCATGCATCGGTCCTTCCAGCCTGACGGCCGAAAGACCAGCGTCCTCCTCCTTGAAACTGTTTAAGGATGAAACGTGAAGCGGATCAGCGACTGACCGCTTCGTGGTCGTAGCGTTCCCAGCCTTTCGGGCCGAGATGCTCCTGCGGCATGAAGCGCATCTTATAGTTCATCTTGCGCGATCCGTTGACCCAGTAGCCGAGATAGACGTGGGGCAGGCCCATCGCCTTGGCGCGGGCGATGTGGTCGAGGATCATGAAAGTTCCGAGCGAGCGGTCCTCGAAGTCGGGATTGAAGTAGGAATAGACCATCGACAGGCCGTCGGCCATCTTGTCGGTGAGCGCCACCGCGATCAGTTCGCCCTGGCCCTTGCCGGTGATGAAAGTGTCCGGGCCGCGTCGCCGGTATTCGATGATCTTGGTGTCGACATGCGTGTCTTCCACCATCATCGCATAGTCGAGCACGGTCATGTCCGACATGCCGCCACGGCGATGGCGAGCGTCGAGATAGCTGCGGAAGAGCGAGTATTGTTCGGTCGAGGGCTGCGCGTCATGCATGGCGCCGACGAGATCGGCATTGTGCTGGATGACCCGGCGCATGTTGCGGCTGGGCTCGAATTCCTGCGCCAGGATGCGCACCGACACGCAGGCGCGGCACGACTCGCAGGCGGGGCGGTAAGCGATGTTCTGCGAGCGCCGGAAGCCGCCTTGCGTCAGCAGGTCGTTCATCTCCGGCGCCTTGTCGCCGACAAGGTGCGTGAACACCTTGCGCTCGAACTGTCCCTCCAGATAGGGGCACGGCGACGGCGCGGTCAGGAAGAACTGCGGCGACTGGGTCGGATGCTGCGTCATCTAATCTTGGAAACGCTCCTGCGAATCGCCCTACCTTTGGCCCGGCCGGCGAAAAATTCAACAGGATTATGCGCCCGCCGCGGCCCGAGCCTGTTCATATTTGGGCGCAGGCGGCGCGGCGGTTCGATGAGTGCGGCCGTGGACACCGTCAGATGTCGGTGCGGGTGACCACGGTGCCGAGCAAAAGGTCGTGCAGCGTGCGCTTGCGGTCGGAGAACAGCGTGACCAGCAGAACCAGCGGCGTCAGGATGACGTTGCCGGCCCAGAACAGCACCGAGTGCACCACCGCCGTCATGCCGTCGATGCGGCTGCCGTCGAGCTTCTCCAGGCGGATGCCCATGATCTTCATGCCGGTCGTCGCCTGGTCGCGGCTACCTAGCGTGTTCCAGATGTAGAGGATGGCGACCATCGGCACCAGCACCGAAAACAGCGCCCAGCCGAGGCCGAAGGTCAGCAGCCCGAGAATGGCGACCAGGATGGCGAAAGGAATGGTCAGCAGCGCCACGAAGAAATAGTCGAGGAGGAAGGCAAAGATGCGCCTTGTCCGCACCCCGCGATAAGCGCGTGTGTCCTCGAACCTGCTCATGATGATCTCGCCGTCCAATACGCGTGCGTTCATGTCCGTTCCTCGATCGCGGCACCCGCATGGGGATGCCTGCCGCCTTTTCAAATGGTGAGGGCGGCCTGGAATTCAAGGAACGTGCCCGCCGCCGGCGGGCGCGCCATATCAGAAGATGCCGGGGAAGAGCCGGTAGCGAACCCGCCCGAGATATTCGCGGTATTCCTCGGTCAGCGCCAGGATGCGTTCCTCGCGCAGGATGCGATGGACCTGGAACAGGGTGATGATCGCGTAGACGGTGAAATTGTAGACCGAGAAGCTCGACAGCAGGAACAGGATGTGCCCCGCCAGATAGCCGGCATAGATCGGATGTCGCACGAACCGGTAGGCGCCACCGGTGACGACGCCGCGATTGGCAGGCAGGATGGCGAAGGAGCGGCCGAGCGAGATCTTGCCCCAGATCACCAGCCACAGCGCCAGAAACTGCATCGGCGCCGCGACATAGAGCGGAATGATCGCGACGCCGTCCTGGAGCGAAATGAAGCCCGAGCCAAAACCAGCTGTCAGCGAGATGAATACCGTGAAAGGGCTCCAGTCGCGGACAATCGGCCGGCGAGCCAGCAGCAGCCAGATAAAGGTTAGCCCATCGGAAATCATCAGCAGCAGAATGTTCAGGCGACCTGGGTCGATGACCAGATGGTACGCGCCGCGATAGACGAAGATCGCGGCGACGGCCAGCGCGATGAAACGAAAAAGGCCCTCGCGCAGGTCGGTGATGGTTTCGCTGCTTCGCAGTCCGGACCAGAAACCAGTCTCCGCGCCAGGCAGCGCATCACTCTTGGAAATCGCCAACTCTGTTACCCCGGTGGTCCCCTCGTCAGGCACCATTGCACGCAAGCCTTGCTGTCCGGTTAAGGTTTCGCATGCTTTTGGTGTATCTGGAGTATTCGCGCCACGGGAGCTGGTGTTGGCAGTTGAACATGACGTTCTTCCCGGTTTAGCTTGCTGCGGCGCACAAAACAGGGGCGGGGACATGGACTACGATATGCTGGTCATCGGCAGCGGCCCTTCGGGGCGCCGCGCCGCCGTGCAATCGGCCAAGCTTGGCAAGTCGGTGCTGGTGGTCGACAGGGGCCGGCGTCTGGGCGGCGTCTCGGTGCATACCGGCACCATCCCGTCGAAAACCCTGCGCGAGACCGTGCTGAACCTCTCGGGCTGGCGCGAGCGCGGCTTTTATGGACGCGGCTACCGCGTCAAACAGGACATTTCGATCAGCGACCTGGTCGACCGTCTGCACAAGACGCTCGACCATGAGGTCGAGGTGCTGCAGCACCAGTTCATGCGCAACACGGTGAAAAGCGCGCGCGCAGCGGTGAAGTTCCTCACGCCCAACAAGGTCAGCCTGACGGCCGACAATGGCGATTACAGCGAGGTTGGTTTTGCCAACGCGCTGATCGCCGTCGGCACCAGGCCGCACCGCCCGGCCGACGTGCCCTTCGACAAGAAGCGCGTCTTCGACAGCGACGAGATGCTGGAACTGCATCACCTGCCGCGCACCCTGACGGTTATCGGCGCCGGCGTCATCGGCGTCGAATACGCCACGATCTTTTCGGCGCTCGACGTGCCGGTGACGCTGGTCGAGCCGCGCAACACAATCCTCGACTTCATCGACCGCGAGATCGTCGACGATTTCATCCACCAGATGCGCGACCGCGGCATGACCATCCGCCTCGGCAGCACGGTGAAGGAAATCGCCTCGAAACCCGACCATGCCGAGGTGACGCTGGCCGACGGCCGCACCATCCGCTCCGAGATGGTGCTCTACGCCGCCGGCCGCACCGGCAACGTCGCCAGTCTTGGCCTCGACGCAGTTGGCATTGAGGCCGACGCCCGTGGCCGCATCAAGGTCGACCCGCAGACTTTTCAGACCACAGTACCGAACATCTACGCCTCCGGCGACGTTATCGGCTTTCCGAGCCTCGCCTCGACGTCGATGGAGCAGGGCCGCGTGGCGGCATGCCACGCCTTCGGCGTCAACCTGCCGCCGCCGCCGGAGAGCTTTCCCTATGGCATCTATGCCGTGCCGGAGATCTCGACGGTCGGCCTGTCGGAAGAGCAGGTGCGCGAGAGCGGCGCTGCCTATGAGGTCGGCCTAGCGCGTTTCCGCGAGACCTCGCGCGGCCATATTATGGGCGTCTCGAGCGGCTTCCTGAAACTGCTGTTCTCGGTCGAGACGCGCCGCCTGCTCGGCGCCCACATCGTCGGCGAGGGGGCCACCGAGCTCATTCATATCGGCCAGGCGGTGATCAACCTCGGCGGCACGGTCGACTTCTTCGTCAACAACACCTTCAACTACCCGACGCTGGCCGAAGCGTACAAGATTGCCGGTCTGGATGCCTGGAACCGGATGGGGCGGGGCTAGGGCAGACTAGACTTCGAGCTGCGACAGCAGCGAAAGCATGACGTCGGCCGAAGGCATAGGCAGCACGGCTTCGATCTCGGCCGGGCGCACGCCGGCGACGGCGTCGGCGTCGCCCGCCACGGTGCCGAGCGGCCCGCGGAACCCGTGCTTCGACCAGGCGAGTTGCTGCAGCTTCGGACTGGTCAGCGCCTCGAGCAATTGATCGACCGCCGGATCGATGACGATCAGCGGATGTGCCGAATAGACGGTGGGGCGCGGATAGAGGATTTCCGGCTTGGCGCCGCTGCCTGCCTGCACGCGCTGCCAGCGGGCCGGATCGGCGAGCGCCCACTCGACCAGCTGGTTCTCGTAGCCGATGACCATTGGCTCAGCGCCGAGCCCGCCTGCGATGTACTGGTCGAACAGCTTGCCCGAAGATGACGATTTCAGCCCCATCGAGCGGAAGATCGCCTTCGCCTCCTCGCCATGCTGCGCCAGCAGTTCCTGCGTCGCCACGTCGCCGCTCATCAGGCTGAGCACAAGCCCTGCGAACATGAAACCGGAATTCGAGCGGTTGGGATCGGTGGAGACGATGCGGGCGCGGCCATAGAGCTCGGAAATGCCGAGATCCGACCAGTTCTTGCCGGCGAGAATGGCGTCGAGCAGCGCCTTGAGGTCGAGCTGGTTGTAGCCGCCCTTGGCGGCGACGCTGACCAGTCCGCTCTTTTTTAGCCCTTCGACCACTGGACCCCAGGTGTAGACGACGATCGGCGAGTTGAGCACCACCTGGTCGTTGCGGATGGAAACGCCGCTCTTGCGCGCCAGATCGACCATGATCGAGGAGGACGGCCACAGGAATTGCGGCTTTTGCGTCAGCAGCGCCGGTTCGCGCACCATCTCGACCGAGCCGGCGACGCGCGTGTCGAGTTCGAGCCCATAGCCGCCCAGCGCGCTGACGACGTCGGGATCGGCGAGGAAGGCCTGCTTCTCGCCGCCGATGAAGCCGAACAAATGCGCGCGGTTGCCGAGATAGCCACGGAACTCCGGCCGATCCTTGAGCGTCAGATAGCCGCCCGTTCCGGCCGCGGCGGCGGCAAGCAGTCCAAGTCCGAAAGCGCGGCGAGAAAGGGCCATCAGCGACCGATATCCTCTTTCAGCGACTCCTGGATGAGTCGAAGGTCAACGTCGAGCGTGCCGAGCTCGGAGTCCGCCTGGCTGTCGGCATAATGCACGAACGCGTCCTGCAGTTTGGTGATCACGGCGCCGACATTGGCAAGCCGCTGCTGGCTTGGCGCGCGGCGATCGGCCAGTGTCGCATAACCTTCGGCGACTTCCGCCGCCTGCGGCACGTAATAGGTCAGAAAGCGCCGCACGGAAGCCGCACTTGCCGGCTTCGCCTCGACCTTGGAGATCACGTCGGCGGCGATGTCGGACAGGTTCTTGACCTTGGCCTTCATGTCCTTGTCGGCGATCGAGCCGGCCGCCGCCGCCAGCCGGTCGGCAGCCGGCTGCGCCTGCGCCAGCAATTCGCGCGCGAACGCCACCTGGCCGCCGCCGATCGAGCGCAGGTCGAGCCCTTCGAAAAGCTGGCGCGGCGCCAGCACGAAGATCAGTCCGGCGAACACCAGCACCGAGATCGCCGCCGAGACCAGGAAGGGGAAGTGGGTGAGGGTGCTGAGACCAATCAGCAGCGCGGCCGACACCAGCCCCGCTACGATCCAGTTCCCGTCATTGCCGAACAAGCCGCGCATCGTTGGCCTTAGTTATAGCCGCGCGCGGCGCGGAAGGCACCGGCCAGATCGCCGCTGCCATCGAAGACGCGCGCCGAGGTCGCTTTGGCAAGGCTGTCGAGCTGACTCTTGTCGGCATCGCCGAAGGTGATGCCGAACACCGGCACTCGTACCGGCGCCTGGCGCCATTCAGCCAGGAACGGCTCGACGCTGCCGTCGGTGCGGCCGTCAGTCATGATGACGATCGCCGGCAGGTATTTCGACAGGTCGGGCGTCGCCAGGATCTTCTGCAGCGCCTGCGAGGCACACGCATACATGTCCGTGCCGCCGCCCGCGCGCTGCTGCGCCACGTCGCCGAGCAGCTGGTTCTGGCCCGCCGGATCGCCTGTCGCGTCGAAGACCTCGCGCACCGTGCTGTCGAAGGGCAGCACGAAGATGTGGTCGGACGGCGTCCACTGCACCAGCACCTCGCTCGATTTTTCCGGCGTGAACAGGAACTGCGCGGCCGCCTGCAACTGCTTCTCGCCTTCGTTCTCCATCGAACCGGAGAAGTCGAAGCAGAGCGCCGTCAGCGACGGTTTGCGCAGGGCCTCCTGATAGAGGTTCAGCGCGGTGCGGATGACGGCAGGCTCCGGCATGCGGATCGATGTCACCAGCTTGCCGGGATCGAAATTCCAGTCTGGTTCGGCGGTTGCCTGGATCGCCGCGCCGCCGAGCGGTAGCCGCCGGCCGGTGTCGGCAATGCGCTTTCGCACCGCATCCGACTGCAGATAGGCGAGCAGGTCGGTGAAGAATTTCTCGACGTCGGCGCCGCGCCCGTGATCGATGAAGCCGAGTGGGGAATCGCCGACCGCCACGCCATCGGCCGGATAGACGGCATAGAGCGGCTCGTCGCCCATCTGCTTCAGCTTGTCGTTGGTCTCCTTCAGCGTCGCCTCGTAATTCCACATCGCGTCATAGAGCGTGCCCTTGCGCGCGGAATCGACATAGAGGTCGGCCAACCAGCCGGACGAACCGGACGACCGCTCGACGCCCTGCAGCAAGGCGCTGACCGTATCGTGCACCGATGCGTTGTCGAGGTCGCCGGGCTCGATGACCTGCTTGCCGCCAAGAGCGCTGGAGAGCATCGCCAGATAGGCGCTGGCGCCGGAATTGGACTGCGTGGCCGATGTCATCAGGAATTTGAGCTTGCCGTCCTTCACCGCGGCAAGGATGTCTTTCATGTAGACTTGCTTGCCGATCCAGCCGAGTTCGGCGGCCTTGGACTTGCGCACGCCGAGGATGACCGGCATCTGCGCGATCGAGGTGAGGTTGCGCACCTTGCGGCCGGAATCGAACAGGTCGACCCAGACGCTTGACGCCGGCCAGACGGCATCCTGGTCGAGGCCCTCGGGCTTCTGCAGGCCGAGGCCGATATCGAGCGACCCCTGGTAGGAGATGGTGCAGGTCGCGCCCTGCTTGGCGCAGAATTCCTGAACGATCGGCTCCAGCACCGTGTTCTCGGAACCGGAGACGATCGAGAATTTGACATTGTTCGAATTGCAGGCCGCGAGCAGCAGCGCGGCCGCCAGCGCGAGAACGGACGAAAGCTTCATTCGCATCGAGGCCCCGTCAGCCCTGGAGCCGGATGATTTCAGGTCCACTCGACCTGAAATCATCCGGCTCCAAATCAAAGAGATAGAGCATGATGTCGTCCGAAAACCGCTTCACACTTTTCGACATCATGCTCCGGTGAGCGCTTTCTTGAGGTCGGCGGTCATCTGGTCCATCTGCTTTTCGGCATCGGCCCGCTTCTGCCGGCCCTGCTCCTGGACCTTGAGCACGCCTTGCACGGTATCGATCAGGTCGCGGTTGGCCTGCGCCAGCGTCTCGACATCGACGATGCCGCGCTGCGCCTGCTCCTCGATCGAGATGGCCTGATCCTTCATCATCTTCGATGTCTGACGGATCATCTCGTTGGTGGCGTCGGTCACCGTCTTTTGCAGCTCCAGCGCCGATTTCTGGTTGGTCAGCCCAAGGAGGATGACCATCTTCTGCTTCCAGGCCGGCACCGTCAGCGCCGAGGTTGCCTGCAGGTTCTCGATCAGCGTCTCGTCGCCCGACTGGACGATGCGGATCTGCGGCAATTGCTGGATGCCGAGCTGGCGCGCCTGCACCAGGTAGAAGATGCGCTTTTCCAGCCGGTCGAGCGCCTGCACCGCGTCCTGATAGGTTTGCGCCTCCAGCGCTCCGGCTGAATCGCCACCCTTGGCGTCGGCTACGGCCTTCAGCTTCGGCAGTTCGTTGGCGCGATAGTCGTCGACGAATTTCTTGCCGGCCTGCACATAGGCGTCGAGGTTGAGGATGGAGTCCTTCGTCTGCTCGTGCAGGTCGTCGAGCACGGCGATGTCACGGCGCAGCGTATCCTTGTGACGGTCGAGCTCCAGGCCGATGCGGTCGATCTGTCCGGCCACATCCTCATACTTCTCCTTGAAGCGTTCGAGCCTGGCCCTGAACGAGGAGAACAGGTTGCTCAGAAACCCTTCGTCCTTCAACGAAGCCGGATCGAGATTCCGGGCCTTCATGATGATGTCGGTGAGCAGCGTGCCGGTGTCGCCGAGATCGCGGTTGCGGATCTGCGACAGGATCTTGTCGGCATAGTCGCTGACGGCTTGCTGGGCGCGGTCGCCGAAGACCGAAATCGCCGCGCGGTCGCCAATATCGATGCCGCCTTCTATCCTGGCGACTTCGCCCGGACTGGCCGCGATAACGGGTAGTTTCGAAGTGTCGTCGAGCAAAGTGACGCTGTTCTCACCGGCCATATAGACCTCCCCTCAGTGAACAGTATCTCGATAGACAGTCTGTAACAGACATATGTCGCCGCTGTGGACAATGAAAGGATTCAGCGCCGGCAACCGTGAAAAAGGTTACTTTTCAACGACTCGGCCGGGTTGCTCCGCCCCATCCCGCGCTGCGAAGCGCTCGCCCGTTAGCGCGCGGGCGGCCACGCGGCGCTTTTTGAAAACGGCCTCGACCTGCTGATCGTCGGCACCGAAGCCCGTTTGGCGGGCGCGGTCAGGCCATCGCGATAGGCGCTGCCAGCCACTGCCGCACGATCGCGGCGTCCGTGTCGCCGAATTCGTGGCCCGAGGCAACGATACGCGCGTCGATCTCGGCGCCGCGCTGGCTGAACAGCGTCACCAGGGCAGGCGCGAACGGCCCGTAAGTCTGGTCGGCAGCGCCGGCGATGATCAGCACACGCATTCCGCCGAGCCCGGTCATCGGCGAAGCGTCGAGCACCGGCATCGCCCGCAAAAGCGCTGCCTGCCTGATCAGACCGGGATGCAGAAGCATCAGGCTGGAGACGACGTTGGCGCCATTCGAATAGCCAAGGAAAGTCGCATGGCTGAGGTCGAGCTCATGTCGCCGCGCGACTTCCGTCGCGAATTGGGCATAGGCGGCCGTCTCGGCGCGGATGGAAGCCTGCTCGAAGCTGGTCGGCGTGATTCGCTCGAACCAGCGAAATCCGTCCTCTTGGCGGATGCGGCCGCGCGCCGCGACAATCACTGAACGCGGCGCGATCCGCCTTGCCAGCGGCAGCAAAGTCGTTTCGTCCACACCCGATCCGTGCAGCAAGAACAGGCAGTCGCCGCTGGCGTTTGCCGGCTTCGAGAGACGGTAGGCAAATGTCAGATCCTCGCGCAGGATACTGTTTTCGTCGCTATATTCGGACACGCTCACATCCATTTGATTCCATGAGAGATTCATTGATTTGCCGGCTTCAAAACGGAATATTTTTCCGCTCCGCGAAAGTTGATTGAACCAGGCGCATTTCAGTCCGTTTCTTCGCCGATACACTCCACGTGGGAGGAATCGAAGCGGTGCGCCCCGGGGGTCGCATTGCTGGGTATGAACAACCAGCTTTGAGGCCTTTTGTCGATGACCACCCCTGTTTCCAACGAGCGCGATACGCGCATCGACGTGCTGCGCGCGCTGGCGCTGCTCACCATTTTCGTCGACCATGTGCCGGGCACCGTCTTCGAGAACTGGACCTACAAGAATTTCGGCTTTTCCGACGCGGCCGAAGCCTTCGTGCTGATTTCCGGTATCTCGGTGGCGCTCGCCTACGGCACAAAGTTCAAGCCGGGCGGCCGGTTGCTCGCGACTTTGAAAATGTGGCGGCGCGCTGGCGTTCTCTACATTTCCCACATCGTCATCACGATGGTGGTGATCGCGCTGTTTTGCGCCGCCGCGGTGTTCGCGCGCCGGCCGGAAATGCTGACCATGATCAACATCGAGCCCTTGATGCGCGACACGCCGCAGGTGCTGCTCGGCATCGTCACGCTCGGCCATCAGCTCGGCTACAACAACATCCTGCCGGTCTATGCGGCGCTGCTTCTGGCGGCGCCGGCTTTCGTGCTGTTCGTCAGCTACCGGCCGGTGCCGGCGCTGATCGTGTCTGGCCTGCTCTGGCTGGTTGCCGGCATCTGGCAGATCGCGCCGCCGAATTATCCCGAGCCTGGCCTCTGGTTCCTCAACCCGCTGTCCTGGCAGTTCCTGTTCAACATCGGCCTTGCCGCCATGCTGCATGTGAAGCGGGGCGGGCGGATCCCGGCCAATCCGTGGCTGCTTGGCGCCGCCGGCGTCTATGTGGTCGGCGCGGCGATCTGGGTGCACAGCCCGCTCTGGGGTCAGATCACCTGGTTCAACCTACCGGTGGTGATCGGCGGCTTCGACAAGACCTTCCTGTCGCTGCCGCGGCTCCTGCACATCCTGTCAGTCAGCTATCTGATCGTGGCCCTGCCGGCGGTCTCCAACCTCTTCCGCGTCCGGCCCGACAATCCGCTGGCGATCCTGGGCAAGCGCTCGCTGCCGGTGTTCATCGCCGGCACGCTGCTGGCCATGGCGGCGCAGGTGCTCAAGCTGATCAACCCGGGCGGTCCGGCCTACGACACCCTGCTGATCTCGGCCGGCATTGCCATGCAACTCGCGCTTGCGCTCTATCTTGAATGGCTCGCCGGCCTCGGCCCGTCGCGCGCCAAGCCGGTGCGCGAAGGGTCGGCGCGCCCGCCGTTCGGCGCGCAGCCGGTGCCGGCAAGGGCGGGAGGATACTGAGGTAGCTTTAGCCTTTGCGGGCCGGGCCGGTCGACGCTCTGACGATCAGCTTGACGCCCATCGTCTCGCGCCGCACCGCGCCGTCATGGTCGAGGATCATGCGCGCCGCGCGGCGGCCGATCTCGGTGATCGGCTGGGCGATCGTGGTCAGCGGCGGCGTGCACAGCGCGCCGTCGGGCACACCGTCGAAGCCGACGATCGAGACATCGCCGGGAACGCTGAGCCCCCGCGCTTTCAGCCATTCGATGGCGATCAGCGCCATGCGGTCCGACATCGCCAGGATGGCGGTCGGCTGTTCACCCTTGGCAAAGATCGCCTCTAGCCCGGCCCTGGTGCTTTTCTCCTCGTTCTCGGTCTCATAGACCGGGATTTTCGCCGTATCGATGCCGAAGCGAGAGAGCTCCTCGAAATAGCCGGCGAGACGGTCGCGCGTTCCGGTGTAGAGCGCGCCGCGCACGATCTCCGGCGTGGCGAAGCCGGTGCGGTTGTCGGCAAAGGCCAGCGACAGCACCGCGAAGCGGCGATGGCCGAGGTCGGCCAGATGGCGCGCCGCAAGCCGCGCCCCGGCGACATTGTCGACGCCGATGGCCGAGACCGTCTCGTCCTGGAAGCCGAGTTCCAGCGCCACGAAGGGCAGCCTGCGCTCGCGCGTCAGGTCGACAAGGCGCGAGCCGCCTTCGATGCAGAACAGGATGAAGCCGTCGACAAGCGCGCTCTGGATGTTCCAGGCAAGCTTTTCCTGGTTGGCGGCCGAGACCAGCGCGATGCCCGCGCCGGTGGCGTCGCAGGCTTCGGAAATGCCGGCCATCATCACGCGCGCGAAGGGATCGTCGAAGAAATAGGATAGGGGCTCGGTGGTGGCGACGCCGATGGCGTTGACCTTGCCGGCGCGCAGCAGCCGGCCTTTCGGATCCGGACCGGCATAGCCCATCTGCTCCGCCACCGCCTTGACCCGCTCGCGCACTTCGGCGCGCACGATCTCGGGCCGGCTGAAAACATTCGAGGCCGTACCATGCGAGACGCCGGCCGCCTTGGCGATATCCGCCAGCCGGATGGGTCTTGCCTGGCCTTCGAGGAGTGATGCCACTGTCGTTCCTCCGAATCCGGTCACGCCACGACCATGACCGCTGAATTGCTGCCGGTCATCTAACATTTTTATTGGATCGATTCAAATTTCCGCTTGACTTAGAATGCATGGCGCTTATGCTTTGAATCGATCCAAGTTGCCGCTTCATGGTGAAGCGGCTTTCATCAGGAGGGTGCCATGCATCCGGTGAGCTATCTGTTCGAGGACATTTATCGAAACGATTGGGGCATCGCCTCGGTCACCGCCAGCGAGAAGCGCCGCGGCAGATTCAGTCCCTGGAAGCGCGAGCCGCGCTTCTTCGTGGAGCGCAAGCGCGGCTGACCTATAGCCATTTTTCGCATCGTTCGATTGGATCGATTCAATTAAGAGGAGGCTGTCATGCATCCGATTGGTCATCTGTTTCAGGATATCTATCGCAACTACTGGGGCATCACGCCCGGAACCGAGCAGCCTGAACGGCGCCGCGTCGGTGAGCTGCCCGCGCGCAAGCGTAAGCGGCGTGCTGGCCGAAAATAGGTCTAGGGCCGACCTCGCCACAGCGCCGAGACGGCGATCGCCACCCAGCCGGCGATCAAAAGCGTGCCGCCGATCGGCGCCGACATCGGAAACAGCCGTGAGCCGAGAAAGTCGCGGGCCAGCAGATCGCCGCAAAACAGCAGCAAGCCGGCGAGCAGGACGAAGCTCGCGATCCTCAGGCAGCGGTTGCCGCCCGCCAGGCCGATGGCAAGGAACGCCGGCGCGTGCATCAGCAGGAAGTTGGCCGCCGTGCCGGTGAAGGCGCCACCGCGGTGCGCGGCGGCAGCCGACAGTGCCACGCCTGCCGCGCCGACGAGCCCGCCAGCCAGCACGAGAAGTCGGCTGCCGCCGTTCGACGATTGCGTGGCGAGGCTCATGCGGAATGCTCCGTGCTTTGGTTTGACCGACGATCCTACCGGGATTCGCCAGCCTCGATCAGCATATGCCGCGACCGGCGCGACTGGACAATCCAGTTGTATGCCGCACCCAGCGCCATCAGCGCCGACGTGCCCAGAAACACCGAGCGCATGCCGAAATGCCCGCCGAAGAAGCCGCCGGACAGCGGCCCCGCGACCTGACCGACATATTGCGCCGAGATAGCCAGTCCAAGCACATTGCCGCCAATGCCGTCGGGGATGTTGTGGCGGATGACGCTGGTGATGCAGGGCAACAGGCCGCCCAGCGCCAGGCCCATCAGGAAACGCAGCCCGATCAACTGCCAGCCGTCGGTGACGAAAGCTTGTGGAACAAGCAGCAGCGCCGAGACGGCAAGCGCTCCGACCACGACGTTCCAATGGCCGACGCGGTCGGCGAGCTTTCCCAGCCAGGATGACGACAGGATGGTGCCGAGCGCCGCCGCCGACATGACGACGCCGGCGACCATGGTCACCTTGCTCTGGTCTTCGATGAGCTGCTGCACATAGACGGTGATGATCGGCTCGATCGACATGGTGGCGAAGGCGAGCAGCATGCCGGTGGTCAACATGGCGACGACCGGCCGTTTGTCCGGGATCTGCGACCAGCCGCTTTTCGGCTTCGCCGCCGAGGCGGGCTTGGGCGCCGGCGGGTTCTCCTTGATCAGGAATGTCGTCGCCAGGAACGCCAGGAAGATGACGGCGCCGGAAAGCAGGAAGGTCGCGCGGATGCCGATCAGCGGCGGCAGCAGCCCGCCGAGCAGCGGTCCGACCAGCGAGCCCGCCGTGATGCCCGCCGCCAGCACCCCCAGCGCCCAGCCCGAGCGCTCCTTGGGCGTCTGCATCGCCACCAGGATCGTGGATCCCGACGAATAGCCACCGGCAAAGCCGATCAGCAGCCTCAGCAGCACCAGTTGCCAGACGCTTTGGACCATGCCGGTCAGCGACATGCAGATCGCCATGCCGAACGAGGCGCGCACAAGCATCAGCTTGCGGCCGTAACGGTCGCCCAGCCGTCCCCACAGGGGCGCCACCAGCGCCGCGGCGAAGAAGGTCGCGCCATAGGCGATGCCCGACCACTGCACGATCGCCGCATGGCCCTCGGCGCCGAGCTGCTCGACGTAAAGCGGTAGGAACGGCAGCAGCAGCGTCATAGCGATGAGCGTGCTGAACGAGCCGGCGAAGCAGACGGCGAGGTTGCGTCGCCAATGGATGTTGAAGCCGCTCTGTTCGGATTCGTTCGGCGTCATGTCGCGCATGCCAATGCTGGGGTTGTTACGGATACCAACTTGGGATACCAAGCCGGTATTCGTCATGGACCTGACACCAGCCGCTGTCAATGCGGCTCTGAAGAGCGGAACGACAATGTCGCAGATGCAAAATGTCGAAAGGCAGCTTCGCGAGATGATCCTTGGGCTGGAGATCGGCCCTGGCGAGCGGCTGACCGAGCGCTGGATCGAGAGCCGTTTCGGCGCCTCGCGCACGCCGGTGCGGGCGGCGCTGCTGCGCCTGGAGACGGAAGGGCTGATCGGCCGCGACGGCCGCGGCTGGACGGTGGCGCCGATCAATCTTGCCGAGCTTGGGCAGATCGCCGTCTACCGCGAGGCGGTGGAGGTCGCGGCGGTCCGCCTGACGGCCGCGCTCGAGGATCGCGGCGGGATCGACGTGATCGCGGCGATGCTCGATTCTTGCGACGCGGAGACGCCGCGCGAGGAATGGCACCGCGTCGGCATGGATTTCCACATCGAACTGGCGAGGCTTTCCGGCAATGAGTTCCTGCTCAGGGCGGTTCGCGATGCGATGACCAGGTTGTCGCGGGCGCGCTGGCTGGAAGTGCGCGATGAAAAGGCGCTCGGCCGCGCCTGGGCCGAACATCATGCCATCCTCGCCGCCGTCAGGGCCGGCGATGCAGACGAATCGGCGCGCCTGCTTTCCGCCCACATCGCCGGCAGCCGCGATCGGCTGGTCAATTCACTCCACGACGACCGGCGCGGCTTGCGCGCCAGAGGTTTCGCTGTCGTCGCAGCGTAAGTTGTCGTGTGTCCAACCGCATTAGCAGGCTTGCAACATGGCCGGGAGAATGCTGTAGGAGACGAGGGGGGGATGAAGGCCGACTACCATTGATCATCTTGCTGAACACGCGGACGCATGGCCACGATCTCACGAACCGCCGCAAAGCTGTTCTACTACGCGCGGAATTTCGCGCGTGACCGCGCACCGCAGTCCCTGTTCCGCGACCGCCTGGCCGGCCGGCTCGAACAGGCCAGGCTCTCGGGCAAGACGGTTCGCGAGCGACTGAACTACTACAACAAGCTGGAACACCCGTTCGTGCCCAGTCCGGACGCCATCGCCGTCGGCAAGCTGCCGACCTCTTCCAGCATGTATTATTACGATCTCAAGGAATTCGCCCGCTACTTCGATCCCGGCCTGCTGATCGATTTCGAATTCGGCGACGTCGTCGGCATCCCGGAAGTCCCGAGGATCGTCAAGGACCGGCCCATCGGCGACGACAACGCCAATGGCGTGCTGATGAAGCTGAACAAGTTCCGCCACTTCTACATGCCGCCCGACAGCCTGCCGTTCGCCGCCAAGCGCCCGATGGTGGTCTGGCGCGGCCACCTCAACAATCCTATCCGCACCCGCTTCGTGGAAAAGGCAGCCGACCTGGCGATCTGCGATGCGGGTTCCCATAGGACCGATGCGCCGGACGGCTATCGCAAGCCGTTCCTGAACATCGAGGAGCAGCGGCGCTATCGCTACATCGTCTCGCTGGAAGGCAATGACGTCGCGACGAACCTCAAATGGATCATGAGCTCCAATTCGCTCTGCCTGATGCCGGAGCCGACCTATGAAACCTGGTTTGCCGAGGCCCAGGTCGAGCCCAATGTCCACTACGTGCCGCTCGATCAGGATTTCTCGGACCTTGCCGACAAGGTGGCTTATTTCGAAAGGCATCCCGCCGAAGCGGCACGGATAACCGCCGCCGCCAACGCCTATTGCCGCAAATTCGGCAATGAACAGGACGAGCAGGCGATCTCGCTGCTCGTCCTCTATAAATATTTCGTGCTGAGCGGGCAGATAAAGCCCGATGCCGAAGTCTGGCGCTTTATCGCCGGCTAGGTCCCGCAGCGTTCTAAGCGTGGGAGCGGTCGAGCACTTTATCGGCCGGCCCGAAACGGTCCCTGGCGGTGAACTGCTGGTGCCAGTAGGGGTAGAGCACCGGCGGCCGGCTGACCGCGTCGAGGCGCAGCCGTTCTTCCTCGCTCAGCGAAAGGCTGGCCGCGGCGAGGTTGTCCTTGAGCTGCGCCTCGTTGCGGGCGCCGATCACCAGCGAGCTCACAGCCGGACGGCCGAGCAGCCAGGCGAGCGCCACCTGGGCGCCCGAGACGCCGCGCGCCTTGCCGATATCGGTGAGCGCGTCGACGATGCGCCACAGGCGGTCCTCGTCGCGGATCGGCGGTTCCTTCCAACCGCCGAGCTGGCGCGCGGTCGGGCTGTCGCGATGATATTTGCCGGAGAGCAGGCCGCCCGCCAGCGGGCTCCAGACCAGCACGCCGAGACCCTGGTCGACCGAGATCGGCAGCAATTCGTACTCTGCCTCGCGCGCTTCCAGCGTGTAGTGAATCTGCTGGGTGACGAAACGGGCCTGGTGGCGGCTGTCGCTGACGGCCAGAGCCTTCATCACCTGCCAGCCGGACCAGTTGGAGCAGCCGATGTAACGGATCTTGCCCTGATTGACCAAGGTGTCGAGCGCCGCGATCGTCTCTTCGACCGGGGTCAGTCCGTCCCACTGGTGGACGAAATAGACGTCGATGACATCGGTCTTAAGTCGCTTCAGGCTCTTTTCGCATTCGCGGATCAGATGGTGGCGCGACAGGCCTTCGTCATTTGGGCCGCTGCCGATGCGCATGCGCGCTTTCGAGGCGATCAGCACATCGTTCTTGCGCTTGCCGCCAAGCGCCTCGCCGATGATCTCCTCCGACAGGCCGTTGGAGTAGACATTGGCGGTGTCGATGAGATTGATGCCGGCATCGATGCAGGTGTCGATGATGCGCTTGGCTTCCGCAAGATCGGAATTGCCGACGGCGGCGAACGGACCGGTGCCGCCGAAGGTCATGGTGCCAAGCGTCAGCGTCGAAACCTTGAGGCCGGAACGGCCAAGGGTGCGGTATTCCATGTCAGATCCTCGCAATTTTTGTTTGAAGTGGCGCCGGCAAAAGGGCGAGGGGATTTGTAGGACAAATCGGACGGCCTGTCGCCCCGCTATCGATACGCGTCGATCACATATCGGCTGGTCCAGCATCGTAGAGCGGCGCTTGCAATAAAACCGTCATTGCGCGTCTGTATCTCAGTCGGCTTACGGAGTTGCGTTTGCGGTGCCGCCGGAACGCATCCGAGGCAAGGTGGCTGGCAGGCAGGAGCTGCGCGATGAACGAACTCAAAACAAATTCCGGGGCGAAGGACTGGCTCGAAGCCGAACTCGAGGACACGCTCGACGAAGATTATGAGCTGGAGCTTTCCGAGCCGGCGCTCTCGCTCGAGATCGCCAAGATCTACAAGAAGTCGCATCCGCCATCCATCGAGCGGATGACCTATTTCCGCGAGCTGCTCAGGCTGCAGTCCGAGTTGATCAAGCTGCAATCCTGGGTCGCCTACCACAAGAAGAAGCTGGTGGTGATCTTCGAGGGCCGCGATTCCGCCGGCAAGGGTGGCGTCATCAAGCGCATCACCCAGCGGCTCAACCCGCGCATCGCCCGTGTCGTGGCGCTGCCGGCGCCGACCGAGCGCGAGAAGTCGCAATGGTATTTCCAGCGCTACGTGCCGCATCTCCCGGCCGGCGGCGAGATCGTGCTGTTCGACCGCTCCTGGTACAACCGCTCCGGCGTCGAGCGCGTGATGGGCTTCGCCGGACAGGATCAGGTCGAGGAATTCTTCCACGACGTGCCCGAATTCGAGCGCATGCTGGTCCGTTCCGGCATCACGCTGGTCAAATACTGGTTCTCGATCACCGACGAGGAACAGCAGATGCGCTTCCTGATGCGCATCCACGATCCGATGAAGCAGTGGAAGCTGTCGCCGATGGACCTGCAGTCGCGCGTGCGCTGGGAACAGTACACCAAGGCCAAGGAAGAGACTTTCGCCCGCACCAACATTCCGGAAGCGCCTTGGTTCATCGTCGAGGGCAACGACAAGAAGCGGGCGCGGCTGAACTGCATGGATCATCTCCTGCAGCAATTGCCCTATGAGGAAGTGCCGCACGAAGAAATCTCGCTGCCCGAGCGCGTCTTCAACCCGCAATACGAGCGCCAGGTGCTGCCGCGCGAGCTATATGTGCCGGAGAAGTATTGAGGCGGTGACTCCCCTTCTCCCCTTGTGGGAGAAGGTGGATCGGCGCTTTAGCGCCGAGACGGATGAGGGGTGCTCCAGCGGAGTGAGGCGTTGGTGTTCCCTGGAACACCCCTCATCCGTCGCCTTCGGCGACACCTTCTCCCACAGGGGGAGAAGGAGGAGCCCTGCCTACGCCCGTCCAACCATCACATGCGTGGCATCGGCCGTCGCCACCTGGCCGGTGCAGCGATAGCCCAGCTTCAGCATGTCCAGCCCCGCAAACAGATGCTCTCCTGAGCCGAGCAGAAGAGGCGAGACCGCCAGGTGCATCTCGTCGATCAGCTTCTCCTCGAGATACTGCCGCACGGTCGAGGCGCCGCCGCCGACGCGCACATCCTTGCCGCCCGCCGCCGCCTTCGCCTGTTCGAGCGCCGAATGGATGCCGTCGGTGACGAAGTAGAAGGTCGTGCCGCCTTCCATCTCGATCGGCGCGCGCTTGTGATGCGTCAAAATAAAGGTCGGCACGTGATAGGGCGGGTTGGGGCCCCACCAGCCTTTCCAGTTGTCGTCCGGCCATTCGCCGCGGCTCGGCGCGAACATGTTGCGGCCGAGGATCCAGGCGCCGACATTCTCGAAGCTGCGCACGGCAAACTCGTCATCGGTATCCGTCGTCCCGCCTTCCTTGCCGATCATCTGTTGGAACGAGCGGGTTTTGATCATCCATTTGTGCAGGTTTTCGCCGCCCACGCCGAGCGGGTTGGCGAGGCTCTGGTCGGGGCCGGCGCCGTAGCCATCGAGCGAGATCGTAAAACAATTGACACGGAGCTTGGACACGGATTTCCTCCTAACCGGTTGCAAATTGCAAGTGGTTATGGAGTAGCTAAACCGATTGCATATTGCA
Organism: Mesorhizobium sp. GbtcB19; assembly: GCF_019091085.1. Lineage (GTDB taxonomy): Bacteria > Pseudomonadota > Alphaproteobacteria > Rhizobiales > Rhizobiaceae > Mesorhizobium. Next base: position 207,158 of record NZ_JAGXJY010000002.1, read on the forward strand.
AACGGTATTTAACGCGCGACCGGCTTGCCGCCAAACTCAATATCGCCAGCAAGCTTGCTTCGACCCTCGACAAGCTGGCGCTGCAATGCCACCAACATGGCCTTGCCGAGCTCATCCGGCGCCTCGCAGTTCGTCGAAACGCGGTAATAGTTGTCGACCTCAAAGGCCAGACCGATCGCGAGCAACTCGACGTCGCCGGTGGCCTCCAGATGCCGAACCACTTGCAAGAGATGGTCATGGAGATAGCGCGGGCCATTGGCTTGAAGCGTTGAATCATCCACTGGCGCCCCATCAGAAATGACAAGCAGTATTTTGCGGGCTTCAGGACGTTCCCGCAGCCGCCCAGCGGCCCATTCGATAGCTTCACCGTCAATGTTTTCCTTGAGCAGATCCGGCCGCAACATCGGCTTGATAGTGTGACCGATGCTGCTCTGCCGCGTGTCGCTGGCATCGCGGTATACGATATGAAGCAGGTCGTTCAGCCTGCCTGGATTTTTAGGTCGGCCATCCGCATCCCAGGTGTGCCGCGAATTCCCACCGCGCCAAGTGCGCGTGGTGAAGCCCAGCACTTCAACCTTTGTGCAGAGCGTCCTCAGGAACTCCTGCGCGATGTCGACGGAAGCGGCTGTATACAGTATTTTTTGGCCACGCATCGATCCGGACTGATCGACGAGAATGGAAACCACGGTGTTGGCCAGGTCGGAGGGCGACAAATTGGTCCGGACTTCCGCAGCCGCGTCCGACGCCAAGATCAGGTGCTTCGTTCGCCAGCCGGCAAGGCCGCTCTCCAACTCGTCCCATGCGGCGTCAAGCGCGGCTTTGTTTTTTTCCGAGAGCGGACCGATGGCGCTGGGCAGAGTGGAACTCGGCACGATGCAGTCGTGAAGAGTGACATAGGCGTGATAGCCGATTGTCGTAGTGTCGCCACGCGGCGCGGCAACAAACAACGACCTGAAGCGCTTGCCCAGCCCCCGCAGCAATGTCGCTTACCCCCGCAGCATCTCCGCCACGGTCGGCGCGAAATAGGTCAGCACGCCATCGCAACCGGCGCGCTTCAGGGCGAGCAGCGATTCCAGCATCGCCTTTTCGCCGTCGATCCAGCCATTGGCGCTTGCTGCCTTGATCATCGAATACTCTCCCGACACCTGGTAGGCGAAGGTCGGCATCTGCAACTCGTCCTTCAGCCGGCGGATGATGTCGAGATAGGGCAGGCCTGGCTTGACCATCAGCATGTCGGCGCCTTCGGCGAGGTCCTGCTCGGCCTCGCGCATTGCCTCGTCCGAGTTGGCGTGGTCGATGTAATAGGTCTTCTTGTCGCCCTTGAGCAGGCCGGCGGTGCCGACGGCCTCGCGATAGGGGCCGTAGAAGGCCGAGGCGAACTTCGTCGCATAGGACATGATCGCCACGTCCTGGAAGCCGTTGGCGTCGAGCGCGTCGCGGATGGCGCCGATGCGGCCGTCCATCATGTCGGACGGCGCGATGATGTCGGCGCCGGCCGCGGCCTGGATGACGGCCGCGGCCGCGACCTGCTCCACTGTCTCGTCATTGACGATTATGCCGTCGCGCAAAATGCCGTCGTGGCCGTGGCTGGTGAAGGGGTCGAGTGCGGCATCGGTGATGATGCCGATCTCTGGCACCGCGTGCTTGATGGCGCGCGTGGCGCGGTTGATGATGTTGTCCGGATCGAGGATGTGCGAGCCGGTCTGGTCGCGCAGCCCAAGCTCGACATTGGGGAAGGTGGCGATCGCCGGAATGCCGAGCTTGGCCGCACGCTCCGCTTCCTTCACCGCGAGATCGATAGTCAGGCGATAGACGTCCGGCATGGCGGCGATCGGCTCGCGCCTGTTCTTGCCGTCGATGACGAAGATCGGCCAGATCAGGTCGTTCACCGAAAGCTGGTTCTCCTGCACCAGCCGGCGCGACCAGTCGGCCTTGCGCATGCGCCTCAGCCGCCGGCTGCCGGTGATCTCGTCGACGCTGCGCGCGCCGGCCGGTTTTGCGGGGGTGAATTTGTTCATCGCCTAAACTCTCTTTTTCGCCGGGCTTTTACCACGCGTCTTAGCCGCTGACCAATGCGACACGATTGTGCCAGGGCTGATCGCGGGTTCCTCGCCTCCGCCGGAGGCGGGGGAGAGGTGTCCGCGAAGCGGACGGAGAGGGGGCTTTCGTAGGGCGGAGAGTCTTCCAATACGAGGTGCTTTTGCCGACGGAACCGGCGCTCCCCCTCTCCGTCTCGGCTTCGCCGAGCCACCTCTCTCCACTTCGTGGGGCGAGGAACGCCTAAGGCTGCCCGTGCCCCGACAGGATCTGCGCCGCGCCTCTTATCGCAACCCGAAACGCTTCATCGAAGCTGACGCCGCGCACCTGCCAGCGATAGGTCTTGCCGTGATCGGCCAGCCGCCAGTCGGCGACCCAGCCGAGCTCCTTGTCGCTCCACACGATACCGCCGGCGAGCGCGCGGGCCGCGCCGGCCTTCTTCGCAAGCTGGTCTAGTTTCCCCATGTCGGCCGTAGCGAGCGCCTTCTCGTCGAGCTCGCCAAGCTGCCCGGTCTTTGGAAAGCTGACGCGCATCAGCAGAGGAGCGGCGGCGTTGGCGAAGGATTCGCGCATCGCGTTACCGCGTTCCTCGTCGGGCGTCAGCACGAAATGCCGCGAGCCCTGCTCGGCGGTCATGAAGACCTCGATCAGCGGCCGTGCACCCAGCCATGGCCGGCTGCCGAGCTGCGCCAGCAGCTTGTCTATGACTGCCGGCTTATAGAGACAGGTCAGGTCATGCGGCCGGTCATGCGTGCCTTGCTCGTCATGGATCGGGATGCCTTCGAGCCGGTCGTGGTAGCGGAAGGACTGGACGAAGTCGGCCGCCTTGTCGCGCAGCGCCAATATCTCCGGCTTCTGCGTCAGCCGCTGGTCGCCCGAGACCTTGACCAGTACTTTGTCCAGGCATTCGCGAAAGCCGATCTGCCGGTTGACCTCTCCAGTGCCGGTGACGATCGCCTGCGCCTGGTAGAGCTCAGGGATCGTCGCGGCATGCGCGGCAACTCCCGGCGCCAGGAGGCCAACCAGTCCAACCACGAAGCGAGAAATTCCAGGCATGTCGCTGCTCGAAACCAGTCGGGGCGCGGGCACGGTGCTTTGCCGGTTACCTAACATCTGGCGCGACGGCCCGCCAGCGCTGGGATCGCCACCATTGACGCCTCCCCATGCCGCCTTTAGCACTTCTCTCCCCCGGGCAGGGCGCAGAGAAGGGATTCTCCTGGTGATGGATTTTGGCGGAGGCGACGAGATCCGCTTCGAGCGACTGGGCAGAGCGGGCGTCGTCACATTGACACGGCCGAAGGCGCTCAACGCCGTCACGCATTCGATGGTCAAGGCGCTCGGCAAGGCGCTCGATGCCTGGGAAGAGGACGCCGGCGTCGGTGTCGTCGTCGTCAAGGCCGAGGGCAGGGCGTTTTCCGCCGGCGGCGATATCCTGCACATCTATGAGGCCGGCCGCGCCGGCAGGCCGCCGGTCGATTTCTTTGCCGACGAGTACCGGTTGAACGCCCGTATCGCCCGCTTCAGGAAACCCTATGTAGCGCTGATCGACGGCATCGTCATGGGCGGCGGCGTCGGTATCTCCTTCCACGGCTCGCATCGCGTGCTGACCGAGAACGCGCAGTTCGCCATGCCCGAGGTCGGCATCGGCTTCTTCCCCGATGTCGGCGGCAGCCATCTGCTGCCGGATCTCGGCGGCTCGTTCGGCATGTATCTCGGGCTGACGGGAAACCGCATCCGCTATGGCGACGCGCTGTGGTCGGGGCTCGCCACCCACACCGTCAAGGCCGCGGACCAGGCGGGCCTGCTCGACGAGCTGGCGACGAGCGGCGACGCCAATGCGGAATTGCGCGATTTCTTCGTGCCGGCCAAGCGCGAGACCGAGCGGCACGACCTGGAGGCCATCGCTCGCCACTTTTCGCAGCCGTCGCTCGCCGACGTTGTCGCCAGCCTGGAACGGGCCGGGGCAGAAGACGCTTTTGCCGCGAAGACGCTGGCGACGCTGAAAACCCGCTCGCCGACCAGCCTCAACATCGCCTGGCGCCAGATCAGCGCGGGATCGACGCTGTCGATGGACGAATGCATGAAGATGGAGTTCCGCATCCTGAACCGCATGCTTGCCGGCCATGATTTCTACGAGGGCATCCGCGCCGCCATCATCGACAAGGGCTCGACGCCCGCCTGGCGGCCGGCGAGCCTGGATGAGGTCAGCGCCGCCGACATCGACGGCTATTTCGCGTCGCTGGGCGATAAGGAACTCGTCCTGTGAACGAAGTGACCTCCAGGCGCGTGGTGCTGCAGCCCTCGACCACCGAGATCATCTTCGCCTGGTTCCAGCGCGTCATCGCCGGCTACTGCCTGCTGTTCGGCATCCTTTACTGGATCCGCCTGATCGGCATTTATCCGGGCGAGCTGTGGCGCTTCGACCTGATGCCGGTGCACTGGCAGGTGGCGGCGGCCATGCTGGCCGTCTTCTTTCCTTTCGCGGCCGCCGGCCTCTGGATGCTGGCGTCCTGGGGGCCGGTGATCTGGTTCATCTGCGCCGCGACCGAGACGGTGATGTATGCCGGCTTTCCCGATCTCTTCGGCCACCGCATCCTGATCGTCGTCTCGCATGCCTGCGTGGCCTTGCTCTACATCGTCTTTCGCGTCACCATCTGGCTGCAGAAGCGCCAGCTGCGCCAATAGAGCATGATGCCGAAAAGCGTGAAGCGGTTTTCGCACGACATCATGCTCCACTCATAAAGCCGGCCGAAGACCGGCTTCCCGGGCCGATTTCCGAGCCCGTTTACCTGCAAAATCCATTGCCTAAATCTTTAGGTTAATTGTTCTTGCTCGGGTGACCGATCGTTAAGCGTCTTCCGAAACCTCTTACCGGTAAGCTCTTGTTAGCCCTGGCGTTTAAGTCGAATTTTATGAGTATTCGATAGTGTCGCGATCAAGGTGAAAAACAAAAAATCACCAAGGCGACAAACGAGAGGCAAAGACAATGATCAATTCGCGTCCGGCGGCGAAGACCGCAAACGTATCCGACGATCGCCGCGAGGCTATCCGCTCGCTGTATATGGAATCGCTGCAGCTGGTGGAGCGCCTGCACCGCCGCCTGCTTGACGTGATCAAGGACGAGTTCGACCGCAACGGCCGTTCCGACATCAACGCCATCCAGGCGCTGCTGCTCTTCAACATCGGCAATTCGGAGCTGACCGCCGGCGAGCTGCGTTCGCGTGGCTACTATCTCGGCTCGAACGTCTCCTACAATTTGAAGAAGCTGGTCGACCTCGGCTTCATCAACCACCAGCGCTCGCGCATCGACCGCCGTTCGGTGCGCGTCTCGCTGACGCCGAAGGGCAACGAGGTGGCCGACGTGGTGGCCGGCCTCTATGAGCGCCACGTCGGCTCGATCGAAGCGGTGGGCGGCATCAACACCGACGAGTTCAAGCAGATGAACCGCGCCCTGCAGCGCCTCGACCGCTTCTGGAACGACACGATCGCGTATCGGATGTAAGCGGACACAACGTTTCGAGCCGCGCTGAAGAAGCGCGGCCCCGTGGGAAATAGTAGAGGGCCGGTTCCAAGAGGCGCCGGTCCCTGTCTTCTTGCGATCAGACTTTGGCCTAACGGCGTCACATGCCGCGCAAATCATGAGGTGCAGAAGATCCGGCACCTTCCCAAAGTCCTACGCGCGGAAAAACGCGGCGCTAGCACATGCACCCTGCAGGCGGTGGAGCCGATCCCTGCTTCAGCTCCAACAGGCTCATAGGGAAGGTCCGTTGACGGGCTTACGATTTTCCGTGCCCCTCGTAGTTCCGCAACCGGCGTGATGGGAAACGTGTGAGGGCGATGACCTCTACTACATGAGCAGTGCGTCTTAACTGGGCGCACCAAAATATTGACATTTAACAATTCCGTAGAAGCTGCTAGCGTCCTTTTGGATCGGGCTTGCCGCGCCGATGGGAGGGGTTAATGCAACATTCCGCTCGTGCGCTCCTTGTAGGGAGCCTTTTTGTACTTGGAATTTCGTCAGACGCTGCGCCGTCGCAGTCTCCACCAAACACTTTTGAGGGCGCCGAGGATATAGGAGCGTTAGATATTGCGAGAACGGTACCAGGTAATGGCTTTCCTTACCTCCCATGTTTGCACCGCGAGGCAAAGGTATTGTTCAACAGCCCGGTCTATTCGAGCGCTTTTTTTCGTTTCGGTGTGAGCGGCAATCGCGCGCATATCTATATTCACCAGAATGAAAGCCCTCCACAGACATTATGGATGGACACCTACGATGGAAATCGGCACTTTCTCAAAGAGTATAAAGGGGCTGTTGGGGACACGATTGATGAGGAGTTCACAAGGGGAACCTATTATCTTCAAATACTAACTTCGAGCGGCGTCGCTCATAATCCTGACGGGTCAAACAGCGTCGCATTGGATATTGAAGGTTACCCTCCAGAAGTTCCGACCAACAGCCGTCCTGGGACAATCCCGCTTGGCAATTTTACCGGGAATCGGAGTGTCGACGGCGCAGTTTCGATCATTCTACGGAGCCACCCGGGCACTGGGGATTGCGCGAAAGGCTACGAATACGTAGACGCTCTTCACGTTTACTCGATGAACGCACCCAAGGGGCATTACCAGTTTAGCTTGGCCTACTCGGATTCGTTCGGGTTTAATCCCGGTGAGCTATCTGTTGAAGTGCAAGGATTGTCGGATTGGATCGACGCAAAAAACGTCGATTGGAACGGTGGCCAGATGGTTTTTAGAGTCGGGTCCCATAGCCCGGTCATGATCGGCGGTGAACGCTTCGCTAAGTATCGCGTCAGTATCAACAAGCAGTAACTCGCAAGTTGCGTTGCCAGGCTCGCAGTAAAATCCGCTGTCTAAATTAGAAACGTGTTGCCGGGGCCATCCGTTTCTAATCAGTGTATCTCTAGGGGGCTCAGCCGCTGCACTATCCGGCAAATTGCCGCTTAAAGGGGAGGGCCTCACGCGCTATGTCCTGCTTGCGATCTCCGCGGTAACCCTCGCCTCCATCCGCTTCCGCCGAGGCCATCTTCCAGAGCCGAAGCCCCGAAGGAAGCCCGACCGAATACCAGATCAACGACGTCGACGGTAATGTGGTGCTCGATGCTCGGGTGCGTCCGGCTACGACTATACGATCGAGCAACTCAAAGCCCTCTGCCCGAAACGGATGAAATAAGAGCAGGTGTGAAAGGCGGCGGCGAGCGGCTGCATCCAGGCGATGCAAAAAAGCATCGCCGCCCTTTCTTTCACCTTCCCGCCGCAAGCAAATCGCGGGCCAAGGCCACGTTGCCGCCATAATCGCGGGCAATGCGAAGTGTGGGTGATGCTGCGGGCCTGTGCCCTGCGCTCCTTGGAACCTGCGTGGCGGCAGCGCGTTTCTGGCAGCCGGCGATGGAGGTCATGGTTGGCGAATTGTTAAGTTTGCCACCCCTAGAGTGCGGACAAGCCGCCCGGCAAGCGAATTGAGCGAGAGCGATTAAGCAAGAATGTCTGCCATGAGAACCAGCCGCCGTTTCTTCCTCACCGGAGCCTCCGCGCTCGCCGCTGCGATGGTCGCCGGCCATGCCAGCGCGCAGGACGTGGTCGGGGACATCCTGAAATCCTCTACGCGCGGCAATTGGGACGACCAGTTCGACGCCCGCGCCAGCGACACCAACAAGGTCGCCTCGACGCTGCCGATCTTCAGCCAGCAGACCGTCGCCTTTACCGAGCAGGCGGTCGCGCAATACCAGAACATCGTCTCGCAGGGTGGCTGGGAGCAGGTTCCCGCGACCAAGAAATTGCAGCTCGGCGTCGACGATCCGGATGTCGTTCCGCTGCGCAAGCGCCTGATGGTTTCGGGCGACCTGCCGCAGAGCGCCGGCATTTCGACGGCCTTCGATTCCTATGTCGACTCGGCGGTGAAGCGCTTCCAGCTCCGTCATGGCCTGCCGGCCGACGGCTCGATGGGCAAATACACCTATACGGCGATGAACGTCTCGGCGCAGATCCGGCTCGGCCAGTTGCAGACCAACCTGCAGCGCCTGAAGGAGAAGGCCGGCACGCTCGGCAGCCGCTATGTGCTGGTCGACATTCCCGGCGCCCAGATCGAAGCGGTCGAGAACGAGCGCGTCGTGCTGCGCCATACCGCCATCGTCGGCAAGATCGACCGCCAGACGCCGATCGTGAATTCGAAGATCAACGAGATCATCGTCAATCCGTACTGGAACGCGCCGGTCTCGATCGTGCGCAAGGACATCATTCCGCTGATGCGGAAGGACCCGAACTACCTCAAGGAAAGCCACATCCGGCTGTTCGCGCCGGACGGTAGCGAAGTCGATCCGATGAATGTCGACTGGTCGACGGACGATGCCGCGAAATATCGTTTCCGCCAGGATCCTGGCAGCAACAACGCCATGGCCTCGGTCAAGATCAACTTCCCGAGCCCGGACGGCGTCTACATGCACGACACGCCGCAGCAGAGCCTGTTCGGCAAGCTGATGCGCTTCGATTCGTCCGGCTGCGTGCGCGTCCAGAACGTGCGCGACCTCGTCACTTGGATCCTGCGCGACACGCCCGGCTGGGACCGCCAGCATTTCGAAGCGGCGATCAAGACCGGCGAGAACACGCCGATCAATGTGGTCAATCCTGTGCCGGTGCACTTCCTCTATCTGTCGGCCTGGTCGACCGGCCCGGGCGTCGTGCAGTTCCGCGACGACATTTACGGCCTCGACGGCGCCCAAGAGCTGCAGATCAGCTCCGCGCAGTAAGCGTCTGATCCTGAACCCAAAAAGGCCGCTCTCGCAGCGGCCTTTTTTGTTTAAGGCGTGTCGAGATTCAAGTCAGGCCGAGTCGGAAGGCATCGCTGGACGCGGCGCGCTCAATTGCGCATGGTCCGCCAGGGAGCCGGAATCGCGCCATGGACGTCGCCATCTTCATCCTCGTCGTGCTCGCCTTCGTGACGCTGTCAGGCGCGCTGGTGCGGCTGGTGCGCGTGCCGCTGCCGGTGTTGCAGATCGCGATCGGCGCAGCGCTTGCCTGGCCGGCGCGCGGCCTGCATGTCGAGATCGATCCGGAACTGTTCCTGCTGGTGTTCATTCCGCCGCTTCTGTTCGGCGACGCCTTTTCGGCGCCGAAGCGCGAGCTGATCGCGTTGCGCGATCCGATCCTCGACCTCGCCATCGGGCTGGTCTTCTTTACCATCGTCGGGTTCGGCTATGCTTTGCACTGGCTGGTGCCGAGCATCCCGCTGGTCGTCGCCTTCGCGCTTGCCGCCGTGCTGTCGCCGACCGATGCGGTCGCCGTATCCTCGATCGTCGACCGCAATCTCGTTCCCGCGCGACTGATGCACATATTGGAAGGCGAGTCGCTGCTGAACGACGCTTCCGGCCTGGTGATATTCCGCTTCACGGTCGCCGCGGCGCTGACCGGCAGCTTTTCGTTTGCCGCGGCATCGCTGAGCTTTCTCTTTGCGGTCGCGGTCGGCATTCTTGCCGGCGTTGCTGCGCTGTTTATCGCCGCGAAGTCGTTGCAGATCCTCGGCCGCATCACCAGCACTCCGGCCGAAGCACAGGTGCTGGTCATGGTGCTGCTGCCTTTCGTCGCCTACCTGATCGCCGAGCATTTCGGCGCTTCCGGCATTCTGGCGGCGGTCACCGCCGGCCTTCTGACCGGATACTCCGGCATCGTCCGCCACATGGCGGTTTCGGCGCGCATCCAGACGATTTCGCTCTGGTCGATGCTGATCTTCATGTTCAACGGCTCGCTCTTCATCCTGCTCGGCCTGCAACTGCCCGACATCATCCGCAAGGTGCCGCCGGAGCTGACGACCCGGCACTGGCTGTTCGAGCCGGCATTGACCGTGCTGCTGCTCACGCTTTGCCTGATCGCGCTGCGCTATGTCTGGATCTGGATCGGCGACATGGGCGCCGTGCTGGCAGCGCGGCTAGGCAAGCGCAAGGCCGAACCGTTCGGCTTTCGCGTCAGGCTTGCTGGCTCGATCGCCGGCGTGCGCGGCGCCGTCACGCTGGCCGGCATCCTGTCCCTGCCGCTCACCTTGCAGGACGGCTCGCCTTTTCCGGCGCGCGATCTCGTGATCTTCCTCGCCGCCGGCGTCATCATCTGCTCGCTGGCGATTGCCAGCCTTGCGCTGCCGACGGTCGCGCGCGGCCTCGTCGAGCCAGGCGAACATCCCGGTGCAGCCGAAGAGCGACGGGCACGGGTCAGCGCCGCCAACGCGGCCATCGCCAGGATCGAAGGCCTCGCCGGCGACAGCAACGAGGGCGAGGCGGCTGAGATGAAGCTCGCCATCGCCGAGAGCGTCGCCTCCATCTACCGGCGCCGCATCTCGCTGTCCGACGGCGCCGATGAAGCCCGCGCCGAGGCGCGCGAATCCGGCCGCATCGAGGTCGAGCTCAGGCTTGCCGGCATCGGGGCCGAGCGCGCCGAGTTGCAAGCCATGCTGCGCCGCGGTGACATCAATGACCACACCGCGCGCAAGCTGTTCACCGAGATCACCTTCACGGAAGCGATCCTCAAGGGCCGCGAACCGCGGGATTAGCAGCCTGCAGGCCCGCCTTGGCGCAAAACGGCCAGCAAATTTCGCGCCGCAAACGTGGCGGCCCGGAAACAACTGTGTTAATGCGCGGCGACCTCGCAGACCTCCGGCCCCAAGGGAAAGCAAGCCATGTCAAATGCCGCGGCATCCTCCAGCAAATTCGAATCCTTTTTCGAGACCACGCTCGCCGATGCCGATCCGGAAATCTTCGGCGCCATCCGCAACGAGCTCGGCCGCCAGCGCCATGAGATCGAGCTGATCGCATCCGAAAACATCGTGTCGCGCGCCGTGCTCGAGGCGCAAGGCTCGATCATGACCAACAAATATGCCGAGGGCTATCCCGGCAAGCGCTACTATGGCGGCTGCCAGTTCGTCGACGTGGCCGAGGAACTGGCCATCGAACGCGCCAAAAAGCTGTTCGGCTGCAACTTCGCCAACGTCCAGCCGAATTCGGGCAGCCAGATGAACCAGGCCGTGTTCCTGGCGCTGCTGCAGCCCGGCGACACTTTCATGGGCCTCGACTTGAATTCGGGCGGCCACCTTACCCATGGCTCGCCGGTCAATATGAGCGGCAAGTGGTTCAAGGTCGTCTCCTACGGCGTGCGCAAGGAAGACCACCTGCTCGACATGGACGCGATCGAGAAGACCGCGCACGAGACCAAGCCGAAGCTGATCCTGGCCGGCGGCACCGCCTATTCGCGCATCTGGGACTGGAAGCGTTTCCGCGAGATCGCCGATTCGATCGGCGCCTATCTGATGGTCGACATGGCGCATATCGCCGGCCTGGTCGCCGGCGGCGTGCATCCCTCGCCGCTGCCTTACGCCCATGTCGTGACCACGACCACGCACAAGTCGCTGCGCGGCCCGCGCGGCGGCATGATCCTGTGCAACGACGAGGACATCGCCAAGAAGATGAATTCGGCGGTGTTCCCGGGCCTGCAGGGCGGCCCGCTGATGCATGTCATCGCCGCCAAGGCGGTGGCGCTTGGCGAGGCGCTGAAGCCGAGCTTCAAGGCCTATGCCGAAAGCATCGTCGCCAATGCCAAGGCGCTGGCGTCCAGCCTGCAGGAGACCGGCCTCGACATCGTCTCGGGCGGCACCGACAACCACCTGATGCTGGTCGATCTTCGTCCGAAGAACGCCACCGGCAAGCGCGCGGAAGCCGCGCTCGGCCGCGCCAATATTACCTGCAACAAGAACGGCATCCCGTTCGACCCGGAAAAGCCCTTCGTCACGTCGGGCGTGCGCCTCGGCACGCCGGCTGGCACCACGCGCGGCTTCGGCCAGGCCGAATTCCGCGAAATCGGCAAGCTGATCGCCGAGGTGCTGGACGGGCTGAAGGTGGCGAATTCCGACGAAGGCAATGCGGCGGTCGAGGCCGCGGTGAAGGCCAAGGTCACGGCGCTGACCGATCGCTTCCCGCTCTACCCATATCTCGGTTGAGCCTGTCTGCCGGCTGCCCTTCACTCGGTTGACGGGGCGCCGCGTGTCATCTTTTATCCTTGCGCTTCGCGCCGCCCCTTGATCGGGCGGCGCGGCTGGAGACTTGATGATGCGCATTTTCCGTCCTGCCGCCCTGGCACTGTCTGGCTCGCTGGCCGCTTTCGCGCTGTCCGGCGCGGCTGCGCAGGAACAGCCCAACGCCGACATGCCGGTCACCAACACTTTCGGCAAGTGGACCACCATCATCGATACGCTCGATACCGGGCAGGATACGCACAAGACCTGCGCCGCCTCGACCGCTTTCGTCGACGGCCTCGGCAATGCGGGCTCCTTGACGATGTCGATCTCGACCGGTGACGCGCTGCCGCCGGATGCCTATCCGGCCATCATGTTCATCGTCGACAACAAGACCTTGCCGACCGGCAGCAAGATCGCCGCGACCTTCGGCGACCCTGGCGTGAAGGTTGCCGCGACCGTTAGCTCCAACCCTGCCGCCGGCGGCCGTCCCAGCTGGATGGTCGACAACCAGGCCAAGACCAGCCTTGCCTTGCTGCGCGCCATGCGCAAGGTCACCTCGCTCGATGTGGTCTTCGGCAAGCAGACGGTGGCCAGCATCCCGATGGACGGCTTCACCAAGGCGTACCGCAATCTCGGCACGTCCTGCGGTTTCCCGACCAAGGACGTGGCGCCCTGAGCCTGCTGGCCGTCGGCGGCAGGGCGCTGGCAATTGTGCTTGCGCCTCGCTATCTCTGCTACGAAGGCTCCGCGCTTTGCCATGGCGGCAAAACACACTAAGCCTTCCGCAGCCTGAGAATCGCCAAACCGAAAGCTTCCTATGCGCTGTCCCTATTGCCAGTCCGAAGATACGCAGGTGAAGGATTCGCGTCCCGCCGAGGACGGCGCCGCGATCCGCAGGCGGCGGGTGTGCCCCGATTGCGGCGGCCGTTTCACGACCTTCGAGCGCGTCCAGCTGCGCGACCTCGTCGTCGTCAAGAAGTCCGGCCGTAAGGTGCCTTTCGATCGCGACAAGCTGCTGCGCTCCGTCGAGATCGCGGTGCGCAAGCGCAATGTCGACCCCGAGCGCATCGACCGCGCCGTGACCGGCATCGTGCGCCAGCTCGAAAGCTCCGGCGAAACCGAGATTGCCTCAGGCGAGGTCGGCCGGCTGGTGATGGAGGCGCTCAAATCTCTGGATGACGTCGCCTATGTCCGCTTCGCCTCGGTCTATCGCAATTTCCGCGAAGCCAAGGATTTCCACGAACTGCTGGGCGAATTGAAGGGCGACGAGGAAAAGACCGAAGAGGACGCCGGCTGATCATGGCGCAAGCTCAGCTGAACGAGGCCGCGCAGGCGGCGCTTGATCGCCGTTTCATGGCCGCGGCCATCAGGCTGTCGCGCCGCAATGCCGGCCGCACCTCGACCAACCCCTCCGTAGGGACGATTATCGTGCGTGACGACGGCGCCGGCCCGATGATCGTCGGCACCGGCGTGACGGCCGTCGGCGGCCGGCCGCATGCCGAGACCGAGGCGCTGGCCGAGGCCGGCGAACTCGCGCGCGGTGCTACCGCTTACGTTACTCTGGAGCCTTGCGCCCACCACGGCCGCACGCCGCCCTGCGCCAACGCGCTGGTCAATGCCGGCGTGGCGCGCGTCGTAGGTGCTGCGAGCGATCCCGACCCCCGCGTGTCCGGCCAGGGCTACGCAATCCTGCGCGCCGCGGGCGTGGAGGTGGTGGAGAAGGTGCTGGCCGCCGAGGCCGCCGAGCAGATGGCAGGTTATCTGACTCGCTCTCTGAAGAAACGCCCGGAAGTAACGCTGAAGCTTGCGCTTTCGAGTGACGGCAAGATCGGCCGCAAAGGCGCAGGCCAAGTCGCGATCACCGGCGAGATCGCGCGCCGCGATGTCTATCTGATGCGCGCCGAGGCCGACGCCATCCTGGTCGGCATTGGGACCGCGCTCGAGGACGACCCGGCGCTGACCGTGCGCCTGCCGGGGCTGGAGAACCGCTCGCCGGCGCGCATCATCCTCGATCGGCAGATCAGGCTGCCGGAGACGTCCAAGCTGGTGTCCGGCGTCGACCGCGTGCCGCTCTATATCGCCTCCTGCCTCGAAGCCGATCCGCATCGGCGCGCGGCGCTCGAGCGTGCCGGCGTGCGCTTCATCGGCACCGAAACCCATGAAGGCGTCGTTGCGCTCCCGGAATTGCTCGAGGACCTTGCCGCGCTCGGCATGGCAAGTGTTCTGGTCGAAGGCGGCGCCAAGGTGGCCAAGGCTTTCCTAGAGGAAGATCTGGTCGATCGCATCGTCCTGTTCCATGGCCCGGAGGCGATCGGCGAGGATGGCATTGCATCGCCGATCGACGCCGACCATATCCCGGCAGGGTTTCGCAGACTGCGCCAGATGCGGTTTGGCGAGGACAGCTATGCCGAATGGGTGAGACCATGATCCCAAAAAGTGGAGACCGGTTTTTGGATCAGATCATGGTCAAAACGAAAGAAACTTTCTGATGTTTACTGGGATTGTCACTGACGTAGGCACTGTCGCTTCGGCAAAGCCGCTGGCCGAGGGCGTCGGCCTGCGCATCGACACTGCCTACGATCCCGAGACCATCGCCATCGGCGCCTCGATCTCTTGTGGCGGCGTCTGCCTCACCGTCACCGCGCTCCCCGAACACGGTTCGAACGCGCGCTGGTTCGAGGTCGAGGCCTGGGAGGAAGCGCTCAGGCTGACCACGGCGTCGAGCTGGAAATCCGGCACAAGGATCAATCTCGAACGGGCGCTGAAGATCGGCGACGAGCTCGGCGGCCACATCGTCTCCGGCCATGTCGACGGCACCGCCGAGATCGTCGAGCGCAAGGAGGAGGGCGATGCCGTGCGCTTCACGCTGGAAGCTCCGCGCCATCTGGCAAAATTCATCGCGCCTAAGGGTTCGGTCGCGCTCGACGGCACCTCGCTCACCGTCAACAAGGTGGAAGGCACCCGCTTCGATGTGCTGCTCATCCATCACTCGCTGACCGTCACCACCTGGGGCGAGCGCCAGGCCGGCGACCGGGTGAACATCGAGATCGACACCATGGCCCGCTACGCCGCGCGCCTGGCGGAGGCAGCGAAAGAGGGGCTATAACCCGCAATCCATTGACCGACATGGCGGCCATCCCGAGACACGGCATTTGATCAGCGATACTGAAAATCTAGTCTATGAGGCGGTCCGGGACCTCGACAGCTCACAAACCTATAAAGATCTGCTGTCCGATGACGTAGGGGAGCAGATCAGGGCGATTCTCAGCATATCGTGGCACGATGACTGGCGTTTTGCGCAGGATGTCTGCTTCAAGTATGCGCGTCACGGCAATCCAGATGTGCGAAACATCTCGATTGCTGGGCTGGGTCATATCGCACGCATTCACGGCGCCATCGAGGTGTGTTCAGTTCTGGAACTTGTCGGCGAACTTCGCCGGGCCGGCTTGGGCAGCGGTCGCATCGAAGACATGTTTGATGATATCATGGTCTTTGTTGCTCGACAGGGAAGGCGAGAGGTTTAGTCGTGGCCAATGCATAACGGCAACGTCGCCGAGCCGTTTGAATGGAGAGTGGCTGGCATGGAAAACAGGGACTCTAGAGACCAAGAGCGACTTACTCTCGAAGCGTTGGCCGATGTCGATGCCGGTCGTGTTGTGGATCACAAAGCCGTTCTCGCTTGGGCCGAAAGCCTCAGTTCAGTCTATCCGCTCCCAGCACCTTGGCCACAGACACGATAGCCCTCACACCCCTCCGCCAATCTTCCGCTTGCGATCAATCCGGCTTCGGCCTAAGTCACCGGCAACCCCCCGGAGATTTTTATGGCTGGCACATCCCAACACGGCAAAGCGTTCATTCGCCCGAAGGCGAAGGCGCATCTGCTCATTGTCGAAGCGCGTTTTCACGACGATCTCGCCGACGCTCTGCTCGAAGGCGCGACCGGCGCGCTCGACGAAGCCGGCGCCACCTATGATGTCGTGACGGTTCCCGGTTCGCTGGAAATCCCGGCCGTGATATGCTTCGCGCTCGACGGCGCCGCCGAAGGCGGAACGCATTATGACGGCTTCGTCGCGCTCGGCACCGTCATTCGCGGCGACACCTATCATTTCGACATCGTCGCCAATGAATCGAGCCGTGCACTGATGGACCTTTCGGTGCAGGAGGCGGTCGCGATCGGCAATGGCATTCTGACCACCGAGAACGACGCGCAGGCCTGGGCGCGTGCGAAAAAGACGGAAGGCGACAAGGGCGGCTTCGCCGCGCGCGCGGCGCTGACCATGATCGCACTCAAAGAGAAACTCGGAGCCCAATCGTGAGCGATCCCGCCTCGACCGGTGCGGTGCGCCACGCCAACAAGCGCGGTGCCGCCCGTCTTGCCGCCGTCCAGGCGCTCTACCAGATGGATGTGTCCGGCAGCGGCGTCTTCGAGATCACGGCCGAATACGAGGCCTTCCGCCTCGGCAAGGAAGTCGACGGCGCGCTCTACCGCGAGGCCGACGCGCAGTGGTTCCGCGCCATCCTGACCGGCGTGGTCGAAAACCAGAAGACCATCGATCCCGTCATCCGCCAGGCGTTGACCGAGGACTGGCCGCTGTCGCGGCTGGATTCGACGCTGCGCGCCATCCTGCGCGCCGGCGTCTATGAATTGATGAAGCGCGAGGACGTGCCGGTGGCCGTGATCGTCTCCGAATATGTCGACATCGCCAAGGCCTTTTACGAGGAAGACGAGCCGAAGCTGGTGAACGCCGTTCTCGATCGTGTCTCGCGCCGGGTTCGCGGCGAAGGACGTGGCAAGGACGCTTCGTGACCATCGCAGAGGCCGTGGTCGCCGAGACCGGCAGGGAAGGGCGCCGCACCGCGGTGCTGCTTGCCGCCGCGCAGGCAATCGTCGGCTCCGCCGCTCCGATCGCCATTTCGCTGGGCGCGCTCGCCGGCCAATACCTGCTCGGTCCCGACAAGTCGCTGGCGACGGCGCCGGTCACCGGCTTCAACATCGGCGTGGCGCTCGGCGCCTTGCCGGCCGCCGCCATCATCCGCAACCTCGGCCATCGCGGCGGCTTCATGACTGGCACGACCGTCACGGCGCTCGGCGGTCTGGTCGCGACGCTCGCGCTCTATCAGGCGAGCTTTTGGCTGTTCGCCTTCGGCCTTTGCGTCATCGGCGTCGGCGGCGCCTTCGTCCAGCAGTTCCGCTTCGCCGCCGCCGACAACGCGCCGCCCGAATTCAAGGCCCGCGCCATTTCCTTCGTGCTGGCGGGCGGCATCATCACCGCCATCCTCGGGCCACAGATCGTCATCTACACGCGCGAATTGCTGGCTCCGGTGATGTTTGCCGGGTCCTTCGCCTCGATCCTGCCGCTCGCGGCAGCCGGCGCGCTCATTCTGTCGTTCCTGCGTGTCTCCTCGCGGACCAACGCCGTCACGCAGACCGCCGCAAGTGATGCCCGGCCGCTGGCCGAAATCGTCACCCAGCCGCGTTTCGTCGCGGCGCTCTTCTGCACCGTCGGCAGCTACGCGCTGATGAGCTTCGTCATGACCGGCGCGCCGCTCGCCATGGTCGGCTGCGGCCTGTCGGAGGACAATGCGACGCTCGGCATTTCCTGGCACGTCATGGCCATGTTCGGGCCGAGCTTCTTCACCGGCTCGCTGATCCATCGCTTCGGCGCTGAACGCATCGTTGCCACCGGCCTCGTCCTGCTGATCGGCTGCGCCACGGTGGCGCTTTCCGGGCTGCATCTGTGGCAGTTTTGGACGGCGCTGATCCTGCTCGGCCTCGGCTGGAACTTCGGCTTCATCGGCGCCACCGCCATGGTCGCGGCCAGCTACCGGCCCTCCGAGAAGAGCAAGGTCCAGGGCTTTCACGACTTCGTCCTGTTCGGCTCCGTCGCCTTCGCTTCGTTGATGTCGGGCGCCATCTACAATGCCTGGGGCTGGACCATGTTGAACTGGATCGTCTTCCCGGTCGTCGCTCTCTGCTTCCTGGCGCTGGTTACCCTGAAGTTGGCGGGCTTGCGCGCCGCTAGCTGACATTACGCTGTCGGGACCGGGCTCGGCATCCGCCTCGCGCGCGGAACAAAAATATTGCGCTGATCCTATCAGTTATGAAACCGTGTACCCCGACTGGTTGTTATAGCCATGCTCATATGCGCCCCACCGGATTCTCGGTTCATAGCAAGGGATTTTCACAATGTTTTCAATCGGAAAGCTCGCCGTAGCGGCCGTCGCGCTCGGTCTCACCGCCGCCTCGGCCAGCGCCCAGGTCGTCGTCTCCTCCAAGATCGACACCGAGGGCGGGGTGCTGGGCAACATCATCCAGCTCGTGCTCAACGCCAACAACATCAAGACCACGGACCGCATCCAGCTCGGCGCGACGCCGGTGGTGCGCAAGGCGATCACCGCTGGTGAGATCGACATCTATCCCGAATACACCGGCAATGCCGCGTTCTTCTTCCAGAAGGCCGACGATCCGGTCTGGAAAGACGCAGCCAAGGCCTACGAGACCGCCAAGAAGCTCGACTATGACGCCAACAAGATCGTCTGGCTGTCGCCGTCGCCGGCCAACAACACCTGGGCGATCGCGCTGCGCAAGGAAGTGACCGACGAGAACAAGCTGGTCACGCTTTCGGACTTCGGCAAATACGTCGCCGGCGGCGGCAAGGTGGTGCTCGCGGCTTCCGCCGAGTTCGTCAATTCGGCGGCGGCGCTTCCGGCCTTCCAGACGACCTATGGCTTCACGCTGAAGCCTGACCAGCTGATCACGCTCTCCGGCGGCGATACCGCCGCGACCATCGCCGCGGCCGCCAACCAGACCAACGGCGCCAACGCCGCCATGGTCTACGGCACCGATGGCGGCATCCAGCCCTCCGGCCTCGTCGTGCTCGAGGACGACAAGGGCGTGCAGCCCGTCTACCAGCCGGCGCCGATCATCCGCGAAGAAGTCCTGAAGCAGCATCCCGAAATCGAGGCGCTGCTGAAGCCGGTCTTCGCCAAGCTCGATCTTGTCACGCTGCAGGAGTTGAACGGCCGGGTCCAGCTGGGCGGCGAGCCTGCCAAGGGGGTGGCGGAGGACTTTTTGAAGAAGAACGGGTTCTTGAAGTAACAAGCTCCGCCCGAAAAAGCGCGACGCTGGTGCGAGGCCCCCCTCTCTGTCCTGCCGGACATCTCCCCCTCAAGGGGGGAGATTGGCAGCTCCCGTGCCTCGCTTCTTTTTTCAGCTTTGGAGATTGGCGAAAGCGCTTACGACATCTGATCTCCCCCCTTGAGGGGGAGATGGCCGGCAGGCCAGAGAGGGGGGCTTCGAGCAAGCCTCGCAATCCTTATTGCTCAACGCCCGCCACGCAGCACAGGCGAGCATCATGACCATCCGCTTCGACAAGCTGGGGGTGGTCATCGCGGTGATCGTGGCCTATGCGGCGCTCCTCGCCCCCTTCGCCACGTTCCGCGCCAACCGCATCGTGCCGGGACAGGCACGTTCGATAATCGATGCGCTGCCGCCGACGCTTGGCCCGCTGCTGTTGGCGATTGTGATCGTGGGCGGCATCGTCGCGCTGCTCAGGACGCAGCTCATGCTCAGGCTCGCCGCCAGCATCGTCGCGCTGGTCGCCCTTGCGATCCTGATCGGCGTCGCCGGCGGTTTCCTGACTCCGGCCGGCAACACCTTCGCCCGCGTCGCTCCGGCCTCCGGTTTCTGGCTGCTGATCTTTGCCTTCACGCTGCTCCTGGCCGACGTGCTGACGCGGCTGAACCTGTCGCCCTGGTCACGCGTCGGCGTGCTGGTGCTCGCCGCGCTCGCCATTGCCGCCCTGCTCGTGTCGGGAAGCTGGGACAGTCTCTCCATCCTCAAGGAATATGCCACCCGCGCCGACAGTTTCTGGGCCGAAGCTTCCAAGCACGTCACGCTGGCGCTGGGTTCGCTGGCCGGCGCGGTGATTGTCGGCATACCGCTCGGCATCCTTTGCCACCGCGTCGAGAAACTGCGGGCCGGCGTGCTCAACGTGCTCAACATCATCCAGACCATTCCGTCGATCGCGCTGTTCGGCCTGCTGATCGCGCCGCTCGGCTGGGTCGCCGTTCATGTGCCGGGCGCGGCCGCGATCGGCATCAGGGGCATCGGCACCGCGCCGGCCTTTGTCGCGCTCTTCCTCTATTCGCTGCTGCCGGTGGTGGCCAACACCGTGGTCGGGCTGGCTGGTGTACCCCGCGCTGCCAACGATGCCGCGCGCGGCATGGGCATGACCGACCGCCAGCGCCTGTTCGATGTCGAGTTCCCGCTTGCCTTTCCGGTGATCCTGACCGGCATTCGCATCGTGCTGGTGCAGAATATCGGCCTTGCCACCATTGCCGCGCTGATCGGCGGCGGTGGCTTCGGCGTGTTTGTTTTCCAGGGTGTCGGTCAGACGGCGATGGATCTCGTGCTGCTCGGCGCGCTGCCCACCGTGGCGCTGGCCTTTGCGGCGGCCATCATCCTCGACGCGGTCATCGAAATGACCGCCACCAGGCGCAGGGTAGTTGAAACGGCATGATCGAGATCGAAGGCATCACCAAGCGCTATGACGAGACGACCGTGGTCGACAATGTTTCGATGGTCATCGAGCCGCGCACCATCGCCACCATTGTCGGCACGTCGGGATCCGGCAAGACGACGCTGCTCAGGATGATCAACCGGCTGGTCGAGCCGACCTCGGGCGTCATCAAGCTCGACGGCGCCGACAACCGCTCCGTGCCGGATTATCAGCTGCGCCGCAGCATCGGCTACGCCATCCAGGGCCATGGCCTGTTTCCGCACCGTACGGTGGCGCAGAACATCGCCACCGTGCCGCTGTTGCTCGGCTGGGACAGGGATCGCATCAAGGCGCGCGTCGACGAGTTGATGACGCTCTACCAGCTCGACCCGCAAGCTTATGGCCCGCGCTACCCGCATGAGCTTTCCGGCGGCCAGCAGCAGCGCGTCGGCGTTGCCCGCGCTTTGGCCGCCGAGCCCAACGTGCTCTTGATGGACGAGCCCTTCGGCGCGCTCGACCCGATCATCCGCACCAAGGCGCAGGAGGATCTGCTGGCGATCCAGAAGCGTTTTGGCACCACCATCATCCTGGTCACCCACGACATGGAGGAAGCGGTGCATCTTGGCGATAAGATCGCCGTCATGGATGCGGGCAAGCTGGTGCAATACGCCAAGCCGGCCGAGATTCTCGCGAGACCCGCGAGCGATTTCGTCGAGACACTGGTCGGCGCCAGCGAAAGGCCGTTCCGGCTGCTGTCGCTTGGCCACGTGCGCGACGCCGTGGAGCCGGGCGGTGCCGAAGGCGAAGCGATCCCGGGCGACGCCACGCAGCGCGACGCGCTGGCCGAGCTCCTGTGGTCGGGGCGCCCCGCGCTGCCGGTGAAAGACACCGACGGCAAGCTGCTCGGCCGTATTACCGTCGAGGGATTGGTGAAACGCGCGGCGAGGCCGCAATGAAAGCCTGGCTGCCCGCGCTGCTGAGGCTGGCCGTTCTGGTGCTGCTGGTGGTTTTCATCACCAATCCAAGTTGGTTCGAGCCGCTGCTGAAACCACTGACCGAGAACGGCGCGCCGGCGATCTACAATCAGGGCAGCCTGCTGACGCTGACCTTGCAGCATCTGTGGACCGTGCTGATCGCGACGGTTGCGGCGACGATCGTCGCCGTGGCGCTCGCCATCCTGGTTACCAGGCCGGCGGGCGCCGAGTTCCTGCCCTTGTCGCGCAGCCTGGTCAATATCGGCCAGACCTTTCCGCCGGTCGCGGTGCTGGCGCTTGCGGTGCCGGCTGTCGGTTTCGGCGAAAAGCCGACGCTGATAGCGCTTTTCCTCTATGGGTTGCTGCCGATCTTCGAGAATGCGCTGACGGCGCTCACAACGCTGCCCGGCAACGTCATGGAAGCGGCGCGCGGCGCCGGCATGACCGGCTGGCAGAGGCTGTTGAAGGTCGAGTTGCCGCTCAGCGCCCCGGTAATCCTCGGCGGCATCCGGCTCTCGGTGGTCATCGGCCTCGCCACCGCGACAATCGGATCCACGGTCGCTGCCAAGACGCTGGGCGAGGTCATCATCGCCGGCCTGATCTCGAACAATCTTGCCTTCGTGCTGCAGGGCGGCCTGATCGTCGCCGCGCTGGCGGTGCTGATCTATGACGGCCTGTCGGCCATCGAGCGCTACGCCGCGCGCCGCATGGGGCAGGGGGCGGAATAGCGAGGTTCAGACGTCATTTTCGTTGATTTCCGCCATCTTCAGGAGATGACGAACGAGTCCTGTTTTGAGCGGCTTTTTGCCGTGTATTGGGATAGAGAGGCGGACAATGCTTCCCTCTTTTCCATAAATGTGGTGGCTATTCGCAGAAGTTGCCAGCCTCGCCGCTCAACAGCCTTGGCCAGATCCTTGCCTGAAATGGATTTCAAACTGCGATTTCCACCACCCTGCCGGGAACCGAAGTGGCCGAAGACGGCAGATCCACCGAAAGGCAGCCTTCAATTGCTTCACGCAGATTTGCAAGGAGTTCGTCCAAGGTTTCTCCTTCGGTCGCGCATCCCGGAATGGCGGGGACCTCGGCCCAGAACCCACCTTCTTCTGCCTCATGAACGATAGCTTTGAACTTCATTGATCGACTCCTGTCCGCTCTGGAAGATATGCTTGGCATTGAGCATTTGCAAAGCGCCGACCAGTCAATTGCTGACGTTGCCGGGACTCGATCCTGAACAACCGGACGCAACGTCATTTCAATCGATCTAATTCCAAGCCCGCGCTGGCCCAACAATTCCTGCCTTCTTCTTTTGGGCGAAAGCCGGGCAAAAACCGAACAATATCTTGACGTTCCAAGCCCTGTTTCGCATACACCCCAGCCAAGGGGTGGATTCCGTGCTTCGGCATCCGTCCCCGTTCCAACGGCCCAGGGAGGGGTTCTTTTGGGCCAACAATCGAGGAAAATCCGGCAATGACCATCATTACCGCCGTCATCGCCTGCGGCTTGCTGTCAGTTCTGTACGCCATCTGGGCGACACGTTCGGTCCTTGCGTCCGATCAGGGCAATCAGCGCATGCAGGAAATCTCCGCGGCCATCCGCGAAGGTGCCCAGGCCTATCTGGCGCGCCAGTACACCACTATCGCCGTCGTCGGCGTCGTCGTGCTCCTGCTCGCCTGGTGGCTGCTCTCCATCACCTCGGCGATCGGCTTCCTGATCGGCGCCGTGCTTTCGGGCGCCGCCGGCTTCATCGGCATGCATGTCTCGGTGCGCGCCAACGTCCGCACCGCGCAGGCCGCGTCGAACAGCCTCGCCGCCGGCCTCGATATCGCCTTCAAGTCCGGCGCTATCACCGGCCTGCTGGTCGCGGGCCTGGCACTGCTCGGCGTCTCGATCTACTACGCTATCCTGACCGGCCCGATGGGCCTGCAGCCGAATGACCGCATCGTCATCGACTCGCTGGTCTCGCTCGGCTTCGGCGCTTCGCTGATCTCGATCTTCGCCCGTCTCGGCGGCGGCATCTTCACCAAGGGCGCGGATGTCGGCGGCGACCTCGTCGGCAAGGTCGAGGCCGGCATTCCGGAAGATGATCCGCGCAACCCGGCCACCATCGCCGACAATGTCGGCGACAATGTCGGCGACTGCGCCGGCATGGCCGCCGACCTGTTCGAGACCTATGCGGTGACCGTCGTTGCCACCATGGTTCTGGCCTCCATTTTCTTCGGTGGCTCGGCCGCTCTGGGTGCGTCGATGCTCTATCCGCTCGCCATTTGCGGCGCCTGCATCCTGACCTCGATCGTCGGCACCTTCTTCGTCAAGCTGGGTTCCAACGGCTCGATCATGGGCGCCCTCTACAAGGGCCTGATCGTCACCGGTCTGCTGTCGATCGTCGGTCTTGCCGCCGCCACCTCCGCCACGGTCGGCTGGGGCGAGGTCGGCACCGTCGCCGGCATCGCCATCACCGGCAAGAACCTGTTCATCTGCGGCCTGATCGGCCTGCTGGTGACCGGCCTCATCGTGGTGATCACCGAATACTACACCGGCACCAACAAGCGCCCCGTGAATTCGATCGCCCAGGCGTCGGTGACCGGCCACGGCACCAACGTCATCCAGGGCCTCGCGGTCTCGCTGGAATCGACCGCGCTCCCCGCGATCGTCATCGTCGGGGGCATCATCGCCACCTACCAGCTCGGCGGCCTCTTCGGCACCGCCATCGCGGTCACCACCATGCTCGGCCTTGCCGGCATGATCGTGGCGCTCGACGCCTTCGGCCCGGTTACCGACAATGCCGGCGGCATCGCCGAAATGGCCGGTCTGCCCAAGGAAGTGCGTCACTCCACCGACGCGCTCGACGCGGTCGGCAACACCACCAAGGCGGTGACCAAGGGCTATGCCATCGGCTCCGCCGGCCTCGGCGCGCTGGTGCTGTTCGCGGCCTATTCGAACGACCTGAAATTCTTTGCCGCCAACGGCGACAAATACCCCTACTTCCAGGGCATGGGTGACGTCTCCTTCGACCTCTCCAATCCGTATGTCGTCGCAGGTCTGATCTTCGGCGGCCTGATCCCCTATCTGTTCGGCGGTATCGCGATGACCGCCGTCGGTCGTGCCGCCGGCTCGATCGTCGAGGAAGTGCGCAAGCAGTTCCGCGAGGATAAGGGCATCATGGCCGGCACCTCCAAGCCGAACTACGCGCGCGCGGTCGACATCCTGACCAGGGCGGCGATCCGGGAAATGATCATCCCGTCGCTGCTGCCGGTGCTGGCGCCGCTCGTCGTCTATTTCGGCGTGCTGCTGATCTCGGGCTCCAAGGCTTCGGCCTTCGCGGCGCTCGGCGCCTCGCTGCTCGGCGTCATCGTCAACGGCCTCTTCGTCGCCATCTCGATGACCTCCGGCGGCGGCGCCTGGGACAACGCCAAGAAGTCGTTTGAGGACGGTTTTACCGACAAGGACGGCGTCAAGCATCTGAAGGGCTCCGAGGCGCACAAGGCCTCGGTGACGGGCGATACCGTCGGCGATCCCTACAAGGATACCGCCGGTCCGGCCGTCAACCCGGCGATCAAGATCACCAACATCGTCGCGCTTCTGCTGCTCGCCGTGCTCGCGCACGGCTGAGCCTACAACGCGCAAAAACGAAAACCGCGGGGAGAGATTCCCGCGGTTTTTATTTGAGCGGTTGTCAGTGCGCCGGCGGCGTCGCGTCAGCCGGATTTCCGATCGTCGCCCGACGCCCGGTAACGCGCCAGCAACTGGTTCAAATCCGGTTCGCCCTCCGGCATCGGCGACAGCCCTCGAACCTTGCGCAACGTCTCGACGAACCCGCCGCGCGCATGTTTGCGGCGGAACGATCGCGCTCGAGGATGAATGCCGAGCGCGGCCATCAGCCGGCGCTTGAGATAGCTGAACGGGCCGGGTTGCCGCGGCTCGGTGGCGCTCGCCAGTATCGTGGCGCGCAGCGCATCGGGTGCGCTCATCGCATCGACGAGTTCCTCCAGTTCCCGCGCATCGTCATGCGCATAGCTGCCCTTGCGCATCCCCGAATGCAGTTTGAGCACGGTGAGATGCGGCAGCGTCGCGATCTTCGCCCCCTTGCGCCAGGCGCGGAACAGCCAGTCCTGCGAGGTTTCGCAATAGCATTGGCTGGCCGGCCGCCAGCCTCCCAGCCTCTCCAGCGCCGCGCGCCGAACAACTTGCGCGGAGCCGAAGCCGAGCGTGATGACAGGGTCGTAGAAGCCGTCCCTGCCGTTGCCGAAAATGGCGTTCCTGGCTTCGCCGCCGGCCTTGTAGTCCGGATGGATGGCCGCCCCGCGGGCGATCACGGCATCGGCTCCAGTCGCGTCGGTCCACCCCGTTGTTGCCGCCAGGTGGTCGGGAAACCACAGGTCGTCATGGTTCAGGATGGCGACGAACCGGCCTCGCGCCCGGGCAAAGCCGATATTGTTGGGACCGGACTGCTCGCCGAAATTCACCGGCAGATCGATGTAGGAGATCCGGCTATCAGCAAACGCCGCGACCGTCGCGGCAGTGTCCGCGCGGCAGGCGTCGCCGACGACGATCGCTTCCCAGTCCTGCAATGTCTGGCCGATGACGCTCTTCAACGCTTGCCGCAAGGCTGCCGGACGGTTGTGCGTGGCGATGACGACCGACACCAGCGGCTCGATCCGCGCAGCTTGATAGGGCTGGCCGGGCAGCGTCATGCCTAGACCAGCTTGTAGGGAATGTGCTCGGTATCGGGCGGCAGGCGCCAGTGGTCGGGGCTCTCGAAGGAATAGGCCTTGTCGACCATGTTGAGCACCAAAGCCGTTTCCGGTCCGAGCGAGGCGACGCCATGCCAGACGCCGGGCGGAATGACGACGAGCGCCGGCCTGACCGCGCCGACGATCTTGTGCCAGACCGCGCCGAAAGTAGGCGAGGCCTTGCGTCCGTCGAACAAGGAAATGCGCACGCTGCCGGTCGAGCAGAACAGCCGGTCCAGCGTCACCGCATGGGCATGCCAGCCGGTGACACCTCCTGGATACATGGTGCGTTGAAAAACCTGCCCTACCGGCAGGCCATCCAACCCCCACTCCGCGCGATACACCTCGGTCAGGTAGCCGGTCGCCGTGGCGACAGGTCTGATTTCCTTGAAGGTCACGCCGTCGATCGTCGGAGGATCGATGACAAGCCAATCAGACGTCACGGTCTGGCCGTCGGGCGTGCCCGTGGCCATCCAGCCTTGCGGTACGGTGCGCTCGTTGTTGCCCATATCCCAGCCCCCTGGAACTTGCCGCGAAGTCATACGTGGCTATACGGGCATAAGCAAGCGCAGCCGGCTTGCCGCCCGCTGGAAACAAAAAGACCCGCCAATCGGCGGGTCCTGGCTTGTCGGGCTTTGCCGGATGGATAAACTCAAGGCGTACTGCCGCCTGGGATGCCAGGGGCGATCTTCGACGCGCCCTTGATGACCTGGCTGAGGAAGTTCTGGTCCTTGCCACCGGTCGGCGTGGTCCTCGAGATGAAGTCGAAGATCTTGCCGTCCTTGAGACCGTAATTGGCGATCTGGGTGACGCGGCTGTCGGCGCCGAAATAGACCGCCAGCACATGCTGGTCGATGATGTGCGGATTGTCGAAGGCGACGTAGCGCTTGCGCGTCTGCGAGATGTAGTAGAAGGCCTCGTTGTCGAAGGTGGCCGTCGTCGACGGCGTGCCCAGCGCCAGAAGCACCTGTTCGCGGCTCGACCCGACCGGGACCGAATCGATCGCCTGCTGGTCGATGACATAACCTTTCGTCAGCGTCTCGGTTGGATGGAGATCGCCGAACATCTTGGACGAATTGCAGGCGGAAAGCGCCGATACCACCACCAGCAGCGACGCCACGCCCACCGGGGCGGGCGCAAAGAACGACTTGAATTTCAGCGCACCCAACAACAATTCTCCATCACATCCCCGCAACTTGCGCTGGGCCGCAAAACCGGTAAACCAGCTTGCATGCCGATGCAACAAGGCCAAATCAAACAACAGGTCCCCGGGAGACCGCCCTCAATGTTCCAGCGCCTTTTTGGCCGCGAACGCAATGCCAACCGCGCTATCACCGACGCGCTGTACGCACAAATCGTGGCGGCGGCGCGGCAAACATTGTTTTATTCCGACTGGAATGTGCCGGATACGCCGCTCGGCCGCTTCGAGATGCTGTCGCTGCACATGTATCTCGTCCAGCGCCGGCTGCGCGGCGAGCAAGGCGTGGCGGCCGAGGTCGCGCAGGTGCTGATCGACGAGTTCTTCCTCGACGTCGAGCATTCGCTGCGCGAGCTCGGCATCAGCGATGTCGGCGTGCCCAAACGCATGAAGAAGCTCGCGAAGATGTTTTACGGCCGCACGGCCGCTTATGACGACGCCCTCAAGCAGGACGACCGGGTGGCGCTTGCGGCGGCGCTCGCCCGCAATGTCAGGCCGGACGCCGGCGCCTGGCCGCAGGCACCGCTGCTGGCGGACTATGTTGGCGATGCCTCGCAAAAGCTTGCCGCGCAGCCTACCGAATCGATTGCCGCCGGCACGGTCGCGTTCCCGGCCGCCGGGGCGGCGTGAAGGAGGCCAGCATGAAGGACCCTGAACCGCGCAGCCCGGTATCCTTTGTCGCCAATGTCGCGCGGCTGCCGCAAAAAGGCCTGCCGGTCGTCGTCGAGGCCGATGAGCGGCAGCGCGCCGCGCTTGCCGCCGAATATGATCTGCTTTCGGTCGAGCGTTACCGCGCCGAACTGCTTGTGGCTTCCTGGAAGCGCAACGGTGTCAAGGTCACCGGCCGCGTCGAGGCCGACATCACCCAGGCATGCATCGTCACCCTGGAGCCCGTGACCGCGCATATCGACGAGCCGGTCGAAGCGCTGTTTTTGCCCGAGCAGTCCAAGCTTGGGCGCGAGGGGTTCGAAGGCGGCGGCGAGATCATCCTCGACGCCGACGGACCGGACAGCCCGGAGACGTTTTCCGGCGACAGTATCGACGTCGGCGCGCTGGCCGAACAGTTTTTCGGCCTGGCGATAGACCCCTATCCGCGCAAGCAGGGAGCCTCGCTCGACGTCGCCGGCGACGAACAGCCCGAGGAAAGCGAATTCCAGAAAAAGCTGCGTTCGCTGCTTGGAAAATCCTGAGAGTGGTCCGGATTTTGGAAAAGTTGGTTGTGCGCAGGCGCAAAACCGCTATTTTCGCCGAACCTTCGCGAGCCCCCTTACCTCGGCAGGCGTCCGCCGCAAGCCAGGCAAACCGTGAGAAAAGCACTACGTGATCAGAATTTCCATCGATGCCATGGGCGGCGATCACGGACCGAGCGTGGTCATCCCGGCGCTGATGACGGTCGCCATCCGCCGCCCCGACATCCGCTTCGTCATCTATGGCCGCGAGGATGTAGTGCGCCCCGAACTGGCCAAGTTCCCGAAACTCGCCGAAGTGAGCGAATTCGTTCATTGCGAGATCGCCGTGCGCATGGACGACAAGCCGAGCCAGGCGCTGCGTCAGGGCCGCTGGAAGTCGTCGATGTGGAAGGCCGTCGAGGCGGTAAAGAGCGGTAGCGCGCAGGCCTGCATCTCGGCCGGCAATACCGGCGCGCTGATGGCGATGTCGAAATTCTGCCTGCGCACCATGGCCACCATCGATCGTCCGGCGATCGCAGCTCTTTGGCCGACGACGCGCGGCGAAAGCGTGGTGCTCGATGTCGGCGCCACCATTGGCGCGGATGCGCATCAGCTCATCGACTTCGCCATTCTGGGCACTGGCATGGCGCGCTCGGTGTTCGGCATCGAGCGGCCGAGCGTCGGCCTGCTCAATGTCGGCGTCGAGGAGATCAAGGGCCAGGAAGAGGTCAAGGAGGCCGGCCGCATGCTGCGCGAGGCCAATATGGCTTCGATGAATTATCGCGGCTTCGTCGAAGGCGACGATATCGGCAAGGGCACGGTCGACGTGGTGGTCACCGAGGGCTTTGCCGGCAACATCGCGCTCAAGACCGCCGAAGGCACGGCGAGGCAGATCGCCGGCTATCTGCGCGCCGCGATGAGCCGCACGCTGATGGCCAAGATCGGTTATGTCTTCGCCAAGGGTGCGTTCGACAGGCTGCGTGAGAAGATGGATGTCGGTCGCTCCAATGGCGGCGTCTTCCTGGGATTGAACGGCATCGTGGTGAAAAGCCATGGCGGCGCCGATTCGGATGGCTTTGCGGCGGCCATCGAGCTCGGCTACGACATGGTGCGCAACAATTTGCTTGACCGGATCGAGGCCGACCTCGATCTGTTCCATGCGCGCAACCCGACTGCCCAGGCAAACAGGAAATCCGGCGTCTCCGCCGACGCCGAGGAATAGGAAAGAGCTTTGATCAGATCAGTCGTGCGCGGCAACGGTGCCGCGCTGCCCCGCCGCATCATGAAGAATGCCGATTTCGAAGGCATGGTCGAGACCTCCGATGAGTGGATCGTCCAGCGCACCGGCATTCGCCAGCGCCACGTCGCGGCCGATGACGAGACGACGGCCTCGCTGGGCGAGGCGGCGGCGCGCGCCGCGCTGAGCAGCGCCGGCATGACGCCCGCCGATATCGACCTCATCATCCTGGCGACGTCGACGCCCAACAACACCTTCCCGGCGACCGCAGTCGAGATCCAGAACCGGCTCGGCATGCATCACGGCTTTGCCTTCGACATGCAGGCCGTGTGCTCCGGCTTCGTCTATGCCGTCGCCACCGCCGATCTTTATATTCGTGGCGGCCTGGCCAAACGTGTCCTGGTGATCGGCTCGGAAACCTTCTCGCGCATCCTTGACTGGAACGATCGCTCGACCTGCGTGCTGTTCGGCGACGGCGCCGGCGCGCTGGTTCTCGAAGCGGAAGAAGGCGTCGGCGCGATCACCGATCGCGGCGTGCTGGCGGCGAGCCTGCGCTCCGACGGTGTGCACAAGGACAAGCTTTTCGTCGACGGCGGCCCATCGACCACGGGAACCGTCGGCCATCTCAGGATGGAAGGCCGTGAGGTGTTCAAGCATGCCGTCGGCATGATCACCGACGTCATCGAGGCGACCTTCGGCGATGCGGGCATAACGGCTGAGGACCTCGACTGGTTCGTGCCGCATCAGGCCAATAAACGGATTATTGACGCTTCCGCCAAGAAGCTCGGGATTGCCGAGCAGAAAGTGGTGGTCACCGTCGATTTACACGGTAACACCTCGGCTGCCTCGGTGCCTCTGGCGCTCTCGGTGGCCGTCGCCGACGGCCGCATCAAGAAGGGTGACCTGGTGCTTCTCGAGGCGATGGGTGGGGGTTTCACCTGGGGCGCGGTGTTGCTCCGCTGGTAAGTGCCGAACGCGCCGGTTCGGTTCTTGACCTTGACGGATCAATTACTTAGGCTCTGCCTTTACCTGTATCGATTTACGTTTTTGCGAGCAGATGGGACGGTCGCATGGGGGGAAAGACACTTACGCGTGCCGACCTTGCTGAAGCCGTTTACCGGAAGGTTGGTTTGTCGCGAACGGAATCGGCGGAGCTCGTCGAGGCTGTGCTGGACGAAATCTGCGAAGCCATCGTTCGTGGCGAGACGGTAAAGCTGTCGTCCTTCGCCACCTTCCATGTCCGTTCGAAGAACGAGCGCATCGGCCGCAATCCAAAGACCGGTGAGGAAGTGCCGATCCTGCCGCGCCGGGTGATGACGTTCAAATCGTCGAATGTGCTCAAGAGCCGGATCCTGCGGTCGCACCAGAACAGCAAGGGCAAGGGCGGCAAGTAGTTTGCTGGCGAATGCGGTTGAAAACCGCCGGTCGTTTTGACGCTGGGCTTGAATATCGTTTCATAAATCGCTGAAATAAGGGCCGATTCGGCATCATGCGCCGGATCGTGGTCCAGTGTGGAGGATTGGCCCATGGACAAGAGTCCCGACGCTTTCCGCACCATCAGCGAAGTCGCGGAAGATCTCGATCTGCCGCAGCACGTGCTGCGTTTCTGGGAGACGCGGTTCACCCAGATCAAGCCGATGAAGCGCGGCGGCGGCCGCCGCTACTACCGGCCGCAGGACGTCGAACTGATCAAGGGCATCAGGCATATGCTCTACGATCAGGGCTATACGATCAAAGGCGTGCAGAAGCTGCTGCGCGAGAACGGCAACCATTTTCTGGTCGCCATCGGCAATGGCGACATGGCCGCCGTGGAGGCGATCGCCCAGCGCCGCCAGGCCGAACAGGTGCCGCTGACGGCGGCCGCGCAACCGCGCGGCGACGAGGATGCGTTGGTCGGCCAGCCGAAGGTGAAGCCCAGCCGCCGTTTCTTCGGCCTCGGCAAGAGCGACGACGAAGGCCCGGTTCAACCTGACGCTTCGAAATTGTCGCGCGACAACCGCGCCTTGCTGCAGGAGGCGCTGTTCGACCTCCTGGAATGCAAACGCCTACTCGACCAGGTTCGCTGACCGGCCGTCATTTAACTTGCCTCCGCTGCGCCTCAACGTGCCGGAACTGGCGCTTCGCCCATGCGTTAGCCTTGTCCAAGAGAAGGACAATGCAGCATGGCATCGTTTTCGACCCTTTCCGATCTTGATCTCGACAGGCAAGTCGCAAAGCTCTCGCGGCAACTGAACGATCTCAAGAAAGTCCTGGCTAGGCGCGGCGACGCTTATTACGAGGACGGTCGCGAGGCGGCATCCGACTATTATTCGGAGCTCGCCGATCGCCTGCATGAGACGCTGCCTGCGATCAGGCGCAAAGGCAGGGCGCTCGAACGGACGGCGCGCGACCACCCGGCAACGGCCGCTGCTGTCGGCCTGGTCGTGGTCGGGCTGCTTGCTGGGCTGCTCATCAGCAGGCGCTGATCGTTTCGACGAGCTATGAAACAGAAATGGCGGCCGTCCCTGACGGTCGCCATTTCCGTCTCATTCGGCTGCGCGCGGTTTGTCAGGCGCGCATTTGTTTTCGTGTTGCGCGCGCCGCGCATCTGGCCAGCAACGCCTCGGCGTAGAGGCCGCTCACGCCGCGGTGCCGACGCCTGAGATAGTCAGAGTCTTCCAGCCGCCAAAGCCGTTCGAGCCGCTCTGCGATTAAGGGGTTGGTCCATGTACCGTAGCCGGCAGCGGAATAGATGCATATCTCGCCGGCATGGAGGCCTTTGTCCGTTACCAGGAAATCGATCCTGGCATGATCGAGCTCGCCGGCGATGCGTGGCGCCAGCGCTATAGCCTGTCGGACGAAGTCGAGCAGGGCAGGGCTGAGCGGCAAAGATTGATCCTCGCGCGGATAGTCGGGATCGCGTCCGGGTAACGGTTGGCCGTCGCCGTCGAACAGATGCGAGCGCTTGGCGATCTTGTCCTCCGCCCAGACATGGCTGATGTCGCCGCTGCAGACATGAACCTTGATGTCGGTGGCGATCGTTCCGCCGCAGAGTTTCAGCTGCTCCTCGATGAGGACGACGGGGGCGATTGGCCAATAGGCCCATTCGCCGTGGCGTCGCCCGAAGCGTCTCTTGAGCCACCGCTTTGTCTTGCGCACGATTTCCGCCCGTCCGGGCCGGCCGCCGGAAACGAAGATGTTCATCTCGCAGCCATGATTGGTTTTGACGACGACCTGGCCGGCAAGCAGTTCCGGCGGCACGTCTTCCGGATTGCGGCCGGACCACAGCGTTTCGGGGACCGGCAACTCAGGACAGGCGGCGCGGATATAGGCCTTTGCCGTCAGCTTGTCGGTCAGCGTCACGAACAGCGGATTGTGGTCGATGATCTTCCGCCAGAGCATCAGCTCGTTATAGCGCGTCGGGACGGCAGGGTTCGGCAGATAGCCCAACCTGCTGGCGAAGCGGGCAATGAGCAAGGGATGGCGAAGGGTGAGGAGGATTCGGGCGGCCATCAGCACCAGGCGGTGTCTGGCCGGCAGGTCGGCGTTGATCCCCATCAGGCGCATTCCGGA
The DNA here is from genome assembly GCF_019091085.1 of Mesorhizobium sp. GbtcB19. Taxonomy (GTDB): domain Bacteria; phylum Pseudomonadota; class Alphaproteobacteria; order Rhizobiales; family Rhizobiaceae; genus Mesorhizobium. The sequence continues at coordinate 240,565 of NZ_JAGXJY010000002.1, forward strand.
GGGCGGTTCGGCATCGCCGGATGCTTAGAGCAATTCCAGGAAAAGTGTGAGCGGTTTTCCGTCCGGAATTGCGTAAAAACAAAGGGATAGGGCGGTTCGCCGTTTCCGTGAAACAGTGAAACGCTCTAGGTGGAAAACTCCGATGGGAAGGTCGGGGTCGCTCAACAAGCGAAGGCTCGCCTTCCCATCGGCAAGCGGGAAGGATCACATGTGGTGGTTGTGATGATGGTGGTGGCGACGGTAGTGATGGTGATGATGGTGCCGGCGATGATGCCTGTGATGATGACGATGATGCTTCTTCATCGGAGCCGCATCAGCGCTGGTGGCGCCCAGGATCGGCATGGTGAACGCCAGGGCCAGAGCCAGCCCGAGCGCTGAGAGAAGGGACTTCTTCATGACTCGTTTCCTTGTTAAGCGGGCGTTCCGGGATTCACCGGATCAAGTCCGAGACCCAAGCCTCGCAACAAGGACTATCCGCCTGGTTTTTTTCGACAATTTTTCCCAAATGTAGATTTTTGTTTCTGGATTGTTTCTGGGAAGTCCGGTTGCCTCGCCTGCCCGCCTGCCAGGCGAAGATCGCGGTAAATCTGGGATGCGGCTGCCTGGCCTCTCACATGGGCGGCGCGACGCCGTGATTCCCGACTACGACCCGGTTCGCGACGAGCTTGCCGTCGCTGCCGCGCTCGGCGTTGACGAACACCGCGACGCCCGGCGCGAGATCCGCCGGCGTGGCGGCGGCGAATGTCACGACCGGCGTCGTCTGCGGGATCGCGATCTGCTTTTTCTGGCCGTTGTCATAGGTAAGCGTGACCGTGCGGCCCTGGATTTCGGTGACGTCGGCCACAGTGCCGTTGGTCATGCGGCTGTTGGGCTGCAGATCCCAGTCGCGGTCGCCTTCTCCGGTGCCCTTCAGCGCCGCCGGGAAGATTACGACCTCCAGCGCGCCGCTGCCGCCATCGGCCTTGGAAATCGAGGCTATGCCGAGAAAATCGCCCTGCTTGATGTCGCCCGTCGACGCCTTGGCGACACCCGAGATCTTCCAGCCGTCGGCAAGCGTGATCGCATCGGTCTTGCCGTCGCGGTCCTTCACCGTGAGCGTCGATCCGGCTACGCCGACGACAGTGCCTCGAACACGTGCGTCATCCGCCGCCCACGCTCCCGTCGCGCAGATGACGCTCGAGACAGTGCCGAGCACAATTGCGAATGATTTCAAATTCATGGCATTCGGTCCTTCCGTGAAATGCCCGGCGCGCGGGTTTTGGCTGCCGGTGACGGCTAGCTAACGAATCGACGCGCCGAAAATGTCGGCGAAACCGGTCGTGGGGCTTCAAAAGAACTTGATTGGGCGCCACGCGATCTTACATGTACGAGGCCTGCGAAACCGGCCGGAATGCCGCTTCACGATGGCGTGACGGCCTAAGCTCTTGGCAAATCATTTGTTAACGAGCATTCTCCCGCCCGTCTCAGGCAACGCCACATTTCATCAGACCCTGTTTCATCCAAAGGAGTTGCCATGCCCAACACCGCACGGAACGCCGTTTCCAACGACATCATTGCCGCGTCCGGCCTCAATCCGTTCAAGGCCGCGCGCGAAACGAGGGGATATACGATCGAGGAACTCTCTTTGACCTGCGGCCTCGCCGTGGGCGAGATCGTCGACATCGAGGACGGCAAGGACGCCGATCCCGCCAAGCTCCGGCGCATAGCCTCGGCATTGCAGATGCCGGAAGAGGAATTGATCAGAGTGCCGGCCGCCGAGAATCGGCCCACGCAGCAATAGCGGCACGAAAAGCGTCCATTCAAGAGCCCGCCGCGGTTTGCCCGGCGGGCTTTTTAGTGCATGCGAAGCCCTGGCGCTGGCTCTTGCCAATAGCGGTTGGGTCATGCAATTCGCCGGATCGCCGCTGTTCGACAGACGAGGGGATCACCATGAGCTTGGAATCGGTTCGCGCCTTCTTTGCCGAGCATGCGCCCGACATCGAAGTCATTGTCACCGAAGCAAGCTCGGCAACGGTGGCGCTGGCGGCCGAAGCCCATGGCGTGACGCCGGCACAGATCGCCAAGACGATCTGCCTGCGTGTCGGCGACGAGGCCATGCTGGTCGTGACCAGCGGCACCGCCAGACTCGACAACCGAAAGTTCAAGGACAGGATGGGCGGCAAGCCGCGCATGCTGACCGGCGACGAGGTGCTGGCCGCCACCAGCCATCCACCCGGCGGCGTCTGTCCGTTCGGCCTGCCGGCGCGGTTGCCCATCTATTGCGATCTGTCGCTCCAGCCTTTCGGGGAGGTCGTTCCCGCCGCCGGCGCCACCAATGCCGCCGTGCGCATCGCCCCGCAGCGCATGGCCGCTCTGGTCGGCGCCGAATGGGTCGACGTTTGCCAGTAACAATTCCCGCCTAGATATATTCGCAACGCAAGCCAACGCGCTAACCGGCGGTTCTGATCGGCTTTCGACCACGAGCCGGGCAATCGCCGCCCGAATTGGCGTGCGCGCCTTGATGCTTGCGCCTTTTCGCCGTTGCGGTTGGACCAATTCGAAAAGCAGCGGCTAATGCCCAAATTCTGGACATTAGTCTTGACAGAAATACATATGTTCAATACCGGTCAAGCAACCGAACAGCATGCGACATGGGAGGAATACACGGTATGGCATCCAACATTTCGTTGACGGGCCTTGCCCGCGATCTCGAGGAACGCGCCAAGACCGGCAAGCCCATCCGCATCGGCCTGATCGGCTCCGGCGAAATGGGAACCGACATCGTCACTCGCGTCGCCCATATGTCCGGCATCGAGATCGGCGCCATTTCCGAACTGAACCTGCCAGCGGCCAGCAAGGCAGTGGACATCGCTTTCCAGGAAGCCGGACACGCGCGGGAAGTGTCGAACGCGTCGGCCATGACCGCTGCCATGGAGGCTGGCAAGATCGCCGTCACCAACGATTCAAGCCTGATCATCGGCAACGACCTGATCGACGTCGTCATTGATGCCACCGGCGTTCCAGCCGTCGGCGCCGAGATCGGCTTGCGCGCCATGGAGCACGGCAAGCATCTGGTGATGATGAATGTCGAGGCCGACGTCACCATCGGCGCCTATCTTAAGAGCGAGGCCGACCGTCTCGGCGTTACTTATTCGCTCGGCGCCGGCGACGAGCCGTCTTCCTGCATGGAGCTGATCGAGTTCGTCTCCGCCATGGGCCACCCGATCGTTGCCGCCGGCAAGGGCAAGAACAACCCGCTCAACATCGACGCCACGCCGCCCGACTATGAGGAGGAGGCGAAGCGCCGGCATATGAATGTGCGCATGCTGGTCGAATTCGTCGACGGCTCGAAGACCATGGTCGAGATGGCGGCAATCGCCAACGCCACCGGACTGGTTCCCGACAAGCCGGGCATGCATGGGCCTGCCGCGACGCTCGGCGAATTGTCGAAGGTGCTGGTGCCCGAGAAGGACGGCGGCGTGCTGTCGAAGGTTGGCGTCGTCGACTATTCGATCGGCAAGGGCGTGGCGCCCGGCGTCTTCGTCGTAGCCGACATGTCGCATCCGCGCATTTCGGAACGCATGGAAGATTTGAAGATGGGCAAGGGCCCTTACTTCACCTTCCATCGCCCGTATCACCTGACCTCGCTCGAAGTGCCGCTGACCTGCGCCCGCGTCGTGCTCTACGGCAAGGCCGACATGGTGCCGCTGGCCAAGCCCGTAGCCGAGGTCTGCGCCGTCGCCAAGAAGGATATGAAACCCGGCGACAGGCTCGATGCCATCGGCGAGTATTGCTACCGCGCCTGGATCATGACCGCGCCAGAGGCTCATGCCGCGCGGGCCATTCCCTGCGGTCTGCTGCAGGGCGGTTCGGTCACCCAGCCGGTCAAGAAGGGCGAGCTGATCACCTATGCCAATGCGGCGCCCGCGCCGGGCTCGAAGATCGCCGAGCTGCGCGCCCGCCAGGACAAGCTCGTCTACGGCACCGTGGAGGCGTGATCATGGCCGGAGCCAGCAAAGCCGTCGTCGATAGCCGCGCCAACCTGCCATTCGTCTACCGCCAGTACAGCCCGGAGCAGCTCAGGCAAGTGCTGCACAAGATGTATCTCATCCGCCGCTTCGAAGAAGGCGCGGAAGAGTGCTACATGCGCGGCCTCATCCACGGCACCATGCATCTGTCGATCGGCCAGGAAGCGAGCGCCATGGGCATCTGCATGCCGCTCGCCGAGGATGACCAGATCACCTCGACGCATCGCGGCCACGGCCATTGCATCGCCAAGGGCGCCGAGGTCAGCCGCATGTTCGCCGAGTTCTTCGGCAAGACCACCGGCTACTGCAAGGGCCGCGGCGGCTCGATGCACATCGCCGATGTCGCCAAGGGCAATCTCGGCGCCAACGGCATCGTCGCCGGCGGTATTCCGATCGCCGTGGGTGCCGCGCTCTCCTCCAAGATGATGAAGACCGGTAAGGTCGTGGTCTCCTTCTTCGGCGACGGCGCCAACAATGAAGGCGCCTTCCACGAGGCGCTCAACATGGCGGCGATCTGGAAGCTGCCGGTGATCTTCGTGTGCGAGAACAACGGCTACGGCATGTCGACCTCGACGGCGCGTTCGACGGCCGTGAAGAACATCGCCGAGCGCGCGGCCGCCTATTCGATGCCGGGCGTCATCGTCAACGGCAACATTTTTTCCGAGGTCGCCGAAGCGTCTTTCAAGGCTGTCGAGCGGGCACGCGCGGGCGAGGGGCCGACGCTGATCGAATCCAAGACCTACCGCCATCGCGGCCATTCCAAGAGCGACCGCAACCGCTACCGCACCAAGGAGGAGATCGAGGACTGGATGGCGAACCGCGATCCGATCACGCTCTTCGAGAACGAGCTTCGCGACTTCGGCTTCATCGACGAACAGGGCATCGAGGCGATCCGCGACGCGGTCGCCAAGGAGATCGCCGACGGCATCGAGTTCGCCAAGGCGAGCCCGGCGCCCGAGATCGCCACCCTTGAGAACTATGTCTACACGGAGCATGCGTGATGGACGCCGCGGTGCGTGAACTGAGCTACGCGCAGGCGATCCAGGAAGCCATGGCGATCGCCATGGACATGGACGAGCGCGTCTTCCTGATGGGCGAGGATATCGGCGTTTATGGCGGCGCCTTCCAGGTGACCGGCGATCTCGTCGAGCGCTACGGCACCGACCGGGTGATCGACACGCCGATCTCGGAACTGGGTGGCGCGGGCGTCGCGGTGGGCGCGGCCGTCACCGGCATGCGGCCGATCTTCGAGTTCCAGTTTTCGGATTTCGCCACGCTCGGCATGGAGCAGATCGTCAACCAGGCGGCAAAAATGCGCTTCATGCTCGGCGGCGAGGTTTCGGTGCCGCTGGTGATGCGTTTCCCCGCCGGTTCTGGCACCGGTGCTGCCGCGCAGCACAGCCAGAGCCTGGAGGCCTGGCTCGGCCATGTGCCTGGCCTAAAGGTCATCCAGCCGGCGACGCCGCATGATGCAAAAGGCATGCTGCTTGCCGCCGTCGCCGATCCCGACCCGGTCATGATCTTCGAGCACAAGCTGCTTTACAAGATGAAGGGCCATGTACCGGAAGGCCACTACACCGTGCCGATCGGCAAGGCCGAGATCCGCCGCCAGGGGCGAGACCTCACCATCGTCGCCACCTCGATCATGGTTCAGAAGGCGCTCGATGCCGCGGCAACGCTGGAAGGCGAGGGCATCGACATCGAAGTGGTCGACTTGCGCACGATCCGGCCGATCGACCGGCAGACCGTCATCGACAGCGTGAAGAAAACCTCGCGCCTGCTCTGCGTTTACGAGGCGGTGAAGACGCTTGGCATCGGCGCCGAAGTGAGCGCGCTCGTTGCCGAAAGCGAGGCCTTCGACTATCTCGACGCGCCGATCGTGCGCCTCGGCGGCGCCGAGACGCCGATCCCCTACAATCCGGACCTGGAAAAGGCGACGGTGCCGCAGGTTCCCGACATCATCGCCGCCGCCCGCGACCTCGTGAAAGGGGTCCGCTGAGCGATGCCGACCGAAGTCATTCTACCCAAGGTCGACATGGACATGGCGACCGGCCAGATCTCGCGCTGGTTCGCCGAGGAGGGCGCCACGGTCAAGAAGGGTGACGTGCTCTTCGAGATCGAGACCGACAAGGCCGCCATGGAGATCGACGCGCCGGCCAGCGGCACGCTGCGCAACGTCACCGGCAAGGAGCGTGTCGACATTCCCGTCGGTGAGCCGGTGGCGTGGATCTATGCCGATGACGAGATCTATTCGGCTGAGACGGCGCAGAACAACGCGCCAATCTCCCCCCAAATGGGGGAGATGTCGGCGAAGCCGACAGAGGGGGGCGCCGTCCCTCCGACGTCTCGTTCCTTCGCGCCCCCCTCTGCCCTGCCGGGCATCTCCCCCACAAGGGGGGAGATTGGCCAATCGCAGGGCGAGCGCGCAACGCCGCTGGCGCGCCGCTTGGCTCGTGAAGCCGGTCTTAAGATAGCTGAAATCCAAGGCAGCGGTCCGCGCGGTCGCGTTCTGCGCGCCGACGTCGAGGCCGCGGTCGCTGCGAAAGGCGCGGCCGTCCCTGCGCAGCCGACCGCCGAGATCGTGTCGCCAAGCCCGGCCGATATCCCGTCATCCGCCCCGGCCCCTGCGCCGAAGCCGATGTCGGACGACCAGGTGCTGAAGCTGTTCGCCGAAGGCTCCTACGAGCTCGTGCCGCACGACAACATGCGCAAGACCATCGCGCGCCGTCTGGTCCAGGCGAAGTCCACCATCCCGCACTTCTATTTGACGCTGGACTGCGAGCTCGACGCGCTGCTCGCACTGCGCACGCAGTTGAATGCCGCTGCGCCGACGAAGAAGACGGAAAAAGGCGAGGCCCCGGCCTACAAGCTCTCGGTCAACGACATGGTGATCAAGGCGATGGCCATGGCGCTGATGGCGGTGCCGGATGCGAACGCGTCGTGGACCGACAGCGCCATGGTCAAACACAAGCACGCCGATGTCGGCGTCGCCGTCTCGATCCCCGGCGGCCTGATCACGCCGATCATCCGCCACGCCGATGAAAAGACGCTGTCGGTCATCTCCAACGAGATGAAGGACCTCGCCAGCCGCGCCCGCAGCCGCAAGCTGAAGCCGGAAGAATACCAGGGTGGCACGACGGCGGTGTCCAATCTCGGCATGTTCGGCATCAAGGATTTTGCCGCCGTCATCAACCCGCCGCATGCGACGATCCTTGCGGTCGGCGCGGGCGAGCAGCGGGCGGTGGTGAAGAACGGTGAGATCAAGATCGCCAACGTGATGTCGGTGACGCTGTCGACCGATCACCGCGCCGTCGACGGCGCGCTCGGCGCCGAACTCCTCGGCGCCTTCAAGCGCATGATCGAAAACCCGATGGGCATGCTGGTCTAGGCCGTCTCTGGCCGGCCCTGAACCTGCCTAAAACGTACAGGCGCCGGCTTCCAGATCACCGACTTGTCAAGCGGATAGCCAGCAGCGTTTCGCTTCCCACGCTTGAAGCCGCCGCTGTTTCGTTCCACATCGGGCGGCATGAACGGCAAGTTGCAGGAATGGTTCCGCAATTGGCGATCGGCCCTGGCCGCATCGCTGTTCCTGCATGTGCTGATCGCAGCCTTTCTATTCTATGGCCTGCCGAGGCCCGAGCTACAGCCTGATCAGCAGGAACAGCCGGTCAATGTCGCTATCGTGCCGCCGCCCGAGCAGCCGAAGCCAAAACCCGTCCCAAAGCCACCGGCGCCGAAACCTGAACAGAAGGTCGAAAAGCCACCTGAACAAAAACCGCCTCCGGAACCACCGAAGCCGAAGCTGCCGGACGAGCAGGTTCTGAAGCGCGTCTTCGAGTATGGCAAAAAGGATACCGGGCCGGAAAAATCCCTCGACGGAGAAAGTGCCAAGCCCAACACGCCGCAGCCGGCCAAGGACGAGCCGGCGAAGCCGCCTGTTGCGCCGACACCCGCGCCGCCCCAGTCCTCCCCCCAACCCGCTAGTCCCGAGCAGCAGGCGCAGCCCAGCAAGCCGGAGGAGAAGCCTGGCGCCGTCCCGCCGGAGGCCAAACCCGCGCAAAGCGAGGAGAAGCAGGCGACGGAAGACAACGACAAGCAGCAGCCACAGAAACAGGACGAGCAACCGCAAACCGCTGATCGGCAAGCAGCGGAAACACCAAAGCCATTGACGTCTGAGACCGGCAGCGAGCCGGCACCTCCAGCCTCGGCCGCCAAGGCAAAGCCCAAACCGGTCAAGACAATGACGTTCAAACCCGCAAGGGCTTTCAGGGCGCCAATTGGGAAGGCAGGAAAGTCAAATCCGACGAACAACGACGCTGCGGGATCGCCGATCTATGCCGGCCTTCCCGGAGTTCGAAAGCTCTATTCGCAGGGCGCGACCGGAGATCCGTTTGCCACAAGCGCCATGGACAACGTGCCGCGTGGTGAGCGCGTGGCTACTCTTTGCGGCAACGTTCTGAGCCGGGAATTGCAAAGTGCAGACTATCCGGTCAAGTGGGTGCCAACCATTAAGCTGGACAAAGGCGATGTTCTCAACCCTCCGCTGGCCGCCTTCAGCACCAGAAAAGCCTGGTATAATCTAAACTTTCGGTGTGAGGTCGACGCCGATGCGACGAGGGTCCTGTCCTTCAACTTCCGCGTGGGCTCATTAGTCCCGCCTGGCGAATGGGCAGCACGTGGATTTGCCAAATATCCGCTAGATTAGGCGGGCACACCAAGCCCCGCCAATTGTCGGCCGACTTCGTGCCAGTCGGCGCAGATGAAATCGGCGCCGGCAGCCTTCAACCGCGCGCTGTGTTCAGGATAAGTGTGGCCGCCGCCGGTATAGCCGATCGGGATCATGCCTGCCGCGACCGCGCCTTGAATGCCGAAGGGCGAATCCTCGATGACGATGCAGTCGGCGGGCTTCGCGCCCATCTTTTCGGCCGCGTAGAGGAAGATGTCGGGCGCCGGCTTGCCGTTCTTGACCATCGAGGAGGAGAAGATCGCCTCGCCGAAGAAGCGCGAGAGGCCAGTCACCGAAAGGCTGTGATTGATGCGTTCGACCGAGGACGACGAGGCGACGCAGCGGTCGCCGGCAAGCGCGTCGAGGAACGGCACGATCCCCGGCGTGGATTTAAGCTCCTCCGAGAATAGAAGCTTGGTCTCGGCCCAAATGTCGCCTTCTGCGGCGGGCGGGAACTGATGGCCGGTCAGTGTCTTGATCTTGGCGATGATATCCGACTGCTTCATGCCGATGCACTGCGCGATGATGCCGCCGTGGACGCCGGGCATGCCGTGCTTGTCATAGACGCGCTCATAGGCCTTGGCGGCCAGTGGCTCGCTGTCGACGAGAACGCCGTCGCAGTCGAAGATCATCAGTCTGGATCGCGCCACGCGCCTCTCCCGGCTTCGATATCAATGTTGCACATCGCTATCGATAAAAAGTCAGATGTTCAATAGTGAGGCGGCCAACGCATCAAAGCTGGCGCAGCGCCTCGCTGACCGGCGAGGATCCCAGCGCGCGCTGCATCGCCTGGCGCGACTGGGCGCGGTCCGGCGTGATCCAGTTGGGCTCGGCGCCAAGGAAGCGGTCCAGGAAGGCCACGGCATAGGCCGGCATTTCCGTCGCGTTCTCGCGATAGGACCACCAGGTGCGCAAATCGTCGGCGCATTTGTCGATGCTGGGCGCGGTGCCGAACTCCTGCTCGTGCACGGCCAGGATCGCCGACACGCAATAGTTGGTATAGAGAAAACCTTCCGGCCAGAAGCGCACGATCTCCGCCGTGCCGGCATTGGCCTGCGTCTCGATCATTTCGGTGAGCCCCGAAATCTCGCGCGCCGGCGCTTGGCGGATCAGCTCGCGCAACACCAGCCCGGCGGCGAAGACGATGAAGTCCGCGCGGTCTACGTCCGCGAATCGCTTCTGCGCCTCCATCACTTCGATCCAGTCGAGAAAGGCGCGCGTCAGCTTGGCCTCGTCGATCTCGAAGCGCACGCCGAAGGTTTCCGACACCACCTTGGCGCTGCTGCGGAACGTGGCGCGGAACCAACGCAACTGCCGCAGCCGGTGGCGAAGGTCCGGCATAAGCGCCAGTTCGTGCCTGAAGGGCAGATCCATGTCTCATATCCCGTTTGAAGAGAGAGGCTAGCACAGGCGCCGCCGATGCCGAAATCGGCTAGCCGCCTGTGGAGCGTTATGACGGCTAATATAATACATGTTGACATTCTAGGAAACAAATGTTCTCACTTTCGGGTCATCTCGCCTCCGTCCAATATGCGCCGGAGAAAGAGACTCGGGAGGAAACCGAAATGGCGATCTGGCAGTGGGCGCTGCTTCTGCTTTTTGTTGTCTGGGCGCTGCAATCGCTGGGCGTCTGGCTGCAGATGCGGCACTATTCGGACGTCTTCAAAGGCGTCACCGCTGAGTACAAGGACGGCTTCGTCGGCGCCGGCAATTTTCGCGGCCGGCTGGCCAAGGGCACCATCGCGCTCATCGTCGTGACGCCGGATCTCATCGTGCGCCGCTTGATGGTCATGAGCGGCCGCTCGGTGCTGACCAAATTCAAGCGACATGAAGAATTCGAGGGCATTCCCCTCGATCGACTCCGGTCCAACCCTGCGATCATGGGGGAGGGGGAACCCGGTGTGGCCGAGGCCGTGAAAAGGGCGATCGAGCAGATCGACCGCGCGCGGTCGGAGCCGGGGAAGAAGCCGGGCCTGTCCGGCTTGAACGTAGCAAGGGCTTAAACGACGCCGGCAGCCGGCTGGGAATGACCGGCAGGGGTCATAAGGAGGAGAAATGTCTGTAATTTCGTTATTGGCGCAGCATGCCGACCTGGCGGTGCATAACCTGCATGTCGCGGGCACCATGGTCTCGGATGCTGCCTGGCATGGCAAGCTCGGCGTCGAGCATGCCACCGATCATCTCGTGGTTCTGGCGCAGGCGACGACCGACAACGCGCCGGTCACCGCCGATCAGCTGAAGGAACAGCTGAAGAACGTGCAGCAGGAAGAGCAACTCGGCTGGCTCACCGCCATCGGCAAGTACTTCATCGGCATCTTCCAGAAGGGCGGCGAAGTCTTCGCCGGCTTTGTCACCGGCATCATCCCGACGCTGGTCGTGCTGATGACCGCCTTCTACGCCGTCACCGAACTGGTCGGCGAGGAGCGCGTCCACGGTCTGGCGCGTGGCGCCGGCCGCATCGCGCTGACCCGTTATACGGTGCTGCCGGTCCTGTCGGTGTTCTTCCTCACCAATCCGATGGCCTACACCTTCGGCTCGTTCCTGGAAGAAAAGCACAAGCCCGCCTTCTACGACGCGGCCGTGTCTTACGTGCATCCGCCGCTCGGCCTCTTCCCGCACATCAACCCCGGTGAATATTTCGTCTGGGGCGGCATGCTGGTGGCGCTGCTCGACCTCGAGAAGCGCGGCGTCATCGCGGGCGGTTATCACGTCAAGGTGGCCATCTGGTACGCCATCGTCGGCCTCGTCGTCATCCTGCTCAAGGGCATCCTGACCGAGCGTATCACCGCCATCATGGCGCGCCGCCAGGGCGTCGAGCTCTAAGGGCGGGAGGACACCATGGCCAACACATACAAAGCCGTAAAGATCTCCCGGGGCAACACAGGCTGGGGCGGTCCGCTCGTCATCGAGCCGACCTCGCAGCGCGACAAGGTCGTCTCCGTCACCGGTGGCGGCATCCATCCGGTCGCCCAGCTCATCGCCGACATGACCGGCGCCACGGCCGTCGACGGTTTCAAGGCGCCGCCGATCGAAAGCGAGATGGCTGTCGTCGTCGTCGATTGCGGCGGCACCGCGCGCTGCGGCGTCTACCCGCGCAAGCGCATCCCGACCGTCAATCTGACGCCGGTCGGTCAGGCGGGTCCGCTCGCCCAGTTCATCACCGAGGATATCTACGTTTCGGGCGTGAAGCCGGCCAATGTCGCAATGGCGGACGGATCCGAAGCGGTCACCACTGCAGGGGGAGCAGCATCGATGAGTTCAAGCAACAGCAACGCAACCAGAGCGGCCGAGCCGCTGCCGAGCGAAGGCGGGCTTATCGGCCTGATCAGCTCGATCGGCCGCGTCATGGGCCGTGTGGTCGGCATCTTCTTCAATTCCGGCCGCCGCACCATCGATCAGGTCGTCCGCAACGTGCTGCCCTTCATGGCCTTCGTGACCATGCTGATCGGCCTCATCCTCTACACCGGCATCGGCGACGTGCTGGCGCAGCCGATGGGTCCGCTGGCCAACAACATCGTCGGCCTGCTGGTCATCTCGGCCATCTGCGGCCTGCCGTTCCTGTCGCCCATCCTGGGACCGGGCGCGGTCATTGCGCAGGTCATCGGCGTCGCCATCATCGGCCCGCAGATCGCCAACGGCACCATCTCGCCCGCGATGGCGCTGCCGGCGCTGTTTGCCTACAACACCCAGGTGGGCTGCGACTTCGTTCCCGTCGGTCTGGCGCTCGGTGAGGCCAAGCCGAAGACGATCGAAATCGGCGTGCCGGCGGTGCTCATCAGCCGCCAGATCATGGGCCCGGTCTCCGTGCTGATCGCATGGGTCGTGTCCCTGATCGTGTTCTAAACCACCAGTAAAAAACGAGGTTCGCCATATGTCGGTTCTTCTCAAGACACGGGTCACGGCAATCGGGCCCGAAGTGGCGGACCTCGCCGAGGGCGGCGTGGTCATCCTGTTCGCGGATGGCTCGCCTCCCGAACTGGCCGAAGTCTCCGTGTTGCACCTGGCGGAGCAGGGGCCTAGTGACGACGCGCCGCAAAAGGGCGCTTCGATCACGCTTGGACCGGTTTCGGCGACGATTACGGCAGTAGGCGACACCGCATGGAGCAAGGTCCGCGAAATGGGCCATGTCGTGATCTCCTTCAACGGAGCGTCCGAAGCCGAACGGCCCGGCGAAGTCTGCGCCTCCGAGGTCGATACCGGAGCGCTCGTGGCGGCGCTTACGCCGGGCGCTGTCATCACCATCGCCGCCTGATACGATCTTCGCCGTCCAGGGACGGCAACATAAGCTAGAGTATTGCCATGGAACGCTCGACCATCGTCAGAGTGCATGAAGGTTTGCACGCCCGTCCCGCCACGCGGTTCGTGAAACTCGCCAAGGGTTTCGAATCCGACGTCGAGCTGGTCAAGGACGGCAAGGCGGTCAGCGCCAAGAGCTCGGTCAAGCTGATGCTCTTGGCAGTGAAGGAAAACCAGGAAGTCACCGTGCGAGCCAACGGCGCCGACGCCATCGAGGCGGTCGAAGCGCTGATCGGCTATCTCGAGAACCCGCGTGCCGGTCTCGACGACGAGAGCGAGGCCGGCGAGGGTGGCTCGGAAGCAGCCGCGCCCGCTCGGGAGGCCGCGTCGCCGGCTTCGCAGGCGGGTGGAACTCCGACGCTCCAGGGCGTCGCCGCCAGCGAGGGCGTGGCCATCGGGCCGGCTTTTGCACACTTCCCCGCCGAGATCGAAGGGCCGGGGCGGCGCCTGCAGGCCGATGAGATCGACGGCGAGGTCGAACGCTTCCGCGCCGCTGTGGCGACGGTCCAGGCGCGCATGGATCGAACCCTTGCCGAGGATAATCTCTCGGCCGGCGACCGCGGTATCGTCGCGGCCCTGCGCGACATCGCCGCCGATGACAGCCTGACCGGCGAGGTCGAAAAGCTCATCAGCGAGGGCGACGACGCGGTGTCGGCGGTCATCGCCGCCGCGGCCACCATCGCGGCCGATTTCAGCGCTGTCGACGACCATTATCTCAACGCCCGCGCCGACGACGTCCATGCCGTCGGTCGGCAGGTCTGCCTGGTGCTGCTCGGCCAGGACGAGGTCAGCCTGGAGACCATTCCGCAGGGCGCGATCCTGATTGCCGACGACATCGGCGCCTGGGATCTGGCGCGCGCGCCGCTGAAGCGCATCGGCGGTGTGGTCTGCGGCCATGGCGGCGCTACCTCGCACATCGCCATCATCGCCCGCTCTCACGGCATCCCAGCGGTGCTGGGGCTCGGGGAGAAGGTCAATGCGCTGCGCGCCGCCAAAGAGGTAGCTATCGACGGCAATGCCGGGCATGTCATCGTCGATCCGGACGAGGCCGCGCGCGCTGATTTCACCCGGCGCGTCGAGGCCGCTGCGCAGGAACGCGCCGGGCTCACGGTGTTCAAAAGCGTGACTCCGACCCGCGCCGACGGCACGGTGATCGAGGTCGCGGCCAATATCGGCTCGCTCGAGGAGATCGAGGCGGCGCAGGAAGCCGGCGCCATGGGTGTCGGGCTGTTCCGTACCGAACTGCTCTTCATGCGCCACATGCACCTGCCGTCGGAAGACATGCAGGCCGAAACTTATAGCGCCCTGGCCAAGGCGTTTGCGCCGCATTCGGTCATCGTGCGCACGCTCGATATCGGCGGCGACAAGCCGATCGCCGGCATCGAGTTCCCGGACGAGGAAAACCCCTTCCTCGGCTGGCGCGGCATCCGCATGTGCCTCGATCGCCCCGACATTTTCAAAAAGCAGCTGCGGGCGCTGCTCAGGGCCGCCGTGCACGGCAACATCAAGGTGATGCTGCCGATGGTTTCGGAGATCGCCGAGGTCACCCGCACCCGCGCGCTGGTCGCGGAATGCGCGGCTGAACTGAAGGCCGAAGGCGTGCCGCACGCGGCCTTCGATCTCGGCGTGATGATCGAGACGCCGGCCGCCGTGCTGATCGCGCCGGCGCTGGCAAAGGAAGTGGCGTTCTTCTCCATCGGCACCAATGACCTCACCCAGTACATCATGGCCGCCGACCGCCTCAACCCGACGGTCGCCAAGCTCAACGACGTCACCAATCCGGCGGTGATGTCGGCGATCGAGCTGACGGCCAAGGCGGGTGTCGCCGCCGGCATCATGGTCGGCATGTGCGGCGAGGCCGCCGGCCGTCCGGATCTGATCCCGGCCTTCATCAAAATGGGGCTGACTGAGCTCAGCATGAGCCCGGCCTCTATCCAGCGCGCCAAGAAGACCATCGCGGCCATGGCTGCCGGACGATAGCGGAGCTCTGGCGGCGGCGGTTACGTCAGATGCGCAAGCAGGGTGGCGAGAACCGGCGTCAGTTCCTGCACCGCATTCGCCTGGGCAACGGCCTGCCGGATGCGATCTTCCCGCACCTCGGTCGCCAGCAAGGCGATCTCGAGGATGTCCGGCTCAGGCGTCTCGCCCTTGGTGGCGAGACCGCAGGCAAGCACGACCGGCGCAAGGCAATCGATGTCGAAGGACCTGTCGCCGGAGATCGAGCCGGTCTCGCCAAGCTGGACGGGGCGGTGGTTCAGGCATTCGACGAGCAGTGCCGAGCAGGCCGACGCGATCTGATCCGTGGAGGCCGCAGGTCCCGTCGCGGCAGCCAGAAGGTCCGCATGGCGCTTGCGCATCGCGGCATGAACGGCCGAGAAGCTCGCCTCATGGACCCTTGGGTTTTCTATGCCGAGCCCGGCGAGGACCGCCCGGGTCAGATAATACATGTCACGCCGAAACTGACGCTCGCCGCTCATCTGCCGGTCTTCATCGCCTTGCGGGAAATAAGTCCGCAGGCTTTTGACGGTCGTGCCGTCGACCTTGAGCGGCCGGGAATGCGGAACGAACGATTCGGCGATCGTCAGCGCCTCGTCGACTGCGCTCGCCGCATGGCCGAGCAGGCTGCGGCCCGGAAAGGGAGGCAGATTGTCGATGATATCGCGCGAGGTTTCGCCGGCTCTGTCGTGGCGACTCTGGCGGATGGCGTCGCGCAATTCCCGAAGCCGATCCTTCAGGTTGACGCGGACGTCTTCGGAGATTTGTCGCAGCATCGCCAATCGCCTCGAAATGCTGAAGCCGGTCACGGCTTTAGGGCACCAGTCGCCCTCTCTAGATTGTTCGTGTCGATTGGTAGATCAATAGACGATATTTAACCAGCACGCAGAATCGGCTGACGGCAAGCGTCATCGCCGGGTTGGGAGGGGAAGTTGGGCAGGCGACGGCAGGGCGAACCCGAAAGCGGCAAGGCGACGGAGGTTTCCGAGCCGGTCGTCAATGAAAGCCGGACCGACCGCCTCAGGATCCGCGCCGCCTGGATGTATTTCGTCGAGCAGATGACGCAGAACGAGATCGCCGATGTGCTCGGTGTCGGCCGCGTCACCATCGTGCGCATGCTGGCGGAGGCGAGGGCGCGCAACGAGGTGAAGATCACCATCGAGAGCGAGCTCTCCGAGATCGTGCGGCTTGAGCGGGCGCTGGAAAGGACGTTCGAGCTGCAGCAGGCGCTGGTCGCGCCGCTCACCGACCCCAATGCCGATCCGATCCCGGCAATCGCCGCCAAGACCGGCATGTTCCTGTCCGATGCCATGAAATCGGACACGCGGGTCGGCGTCGGCTGGGGCAGGACCTTGTTCAGCACCTTGCCGTTCATCAGCGCCAAGTCGCTGAGTGACTTCAGGGTCATCTCGCTGCTCGGCGGTGTCGGTGTCGTGCGCCGCTACAACCCAGCCGAATTCGCTTGGCGTTTCGCCCAGATTTTTCAGGGCGACGGCTACCTGATCCCGACGCCGGCCGTCGTCGACAGCGTCGAGACCAAGATCGCGCTGGTCGAGCGCTGCGGCCTGCAGGAGGTGTTCGAGATGGCCGATTCGCTCGATGCCGTGCTGCTGAGCGTCGGCGGCATCGCCTCGGCCACCACCTTCTCGCGCGGCGGCTTCTTAAGGGAAGCGGATCGGGAGGCGCTGCTCGCGCGTGGCGCCGTCGGCGACCTTCTGTTTCATTTCTACGACCGCAACGGCGCTCTGGTCGACCATCCCGTCAACAGCCATGTGATGTCGGTGGATGTCGACCGGCTGCGCAAGGCGCCGATCCGCATCCTCACCTCCGGCGGTGCCGAAAAGACCGAGGCGCTGCTCGGCGCCATGCACCTGATCGCGCCGACCATCCTGATCACCGACGAGGAAAGCGCGCGCCGTATGCTCGCGGCACACTCATCCTAAACAGCGAAGATGAGAGCTGAAGGTTGCAGGCGGCCGGTTCGGTCAGCGGCGAGACGCAGCGTTCCAATCTATTCCCACTGGCGGGCCCATGACGACAGGGCGCTTCTGGCTTTCTGCGGCCATTTCCCCACGGGTGGACGGACGACGATCTTCTGATTTTCGAGCTTCCAGGCCAGATAAATCTTGCGCTCACGCAAGTCTGCCACTGTGATCTGTGCGATGGCATCGCACATATGCGGCAGGCACGATGTCGCGACGATATAGTCGCCGTCATATTCGACCGATCCGACGCCCTGCATGATCGGCAGAATCTCGGCTCGGTCCTGTCCGAGCAATGCGTTGATTTGATCGCCGACCTCACCATAGTTGAAAAGGTCGGCCGGATGACCGACCTTTCGCGCGCGAAGGTCGTCCCATCCCTTCGTCCGGTCCGGCGAGAAAACCGTAGGCGGGCCATCGGCAAAGCCGTTCGCGGTCCAGATCCAGCTCTGGCCTTTATCGGCCGCCGTTGCGGCGGATGAGAAGACGATGCGATCGCTCTCGACTTTGCTCGTTATGGTCGCGCAGCTATCCAGCGGACCGTCGAGCCGAGGCGCTTTTCCCGGCGGAAAGGACAGCACGAACGGGCTGGCGTCACATGCATTTCCACCAGGGCTCGATTCGCCGATGACGGCAGGCGTGCCATCGACGATGGCGACTTCGTCGAAGCTGATATATTCGTCCGCGTGGATGACTTTGCCGTCGACGGACAGCTGGTCCTGTGTCTGGTCTTTGTTTTTCAGGATCGAGACGTCATGTCCGAACATGCGCAGTTCTTCGGCCAATGCCAGTTCCGGACCGAAGCACCAGAGGCAGATGCAAACCACGACCGCGCGATGGATCGGCATTTCGGACCCCCAAGCTTCCGCCGATAGTCGCAGGAACTTCTCCAAAATCAACGAGAAGCTATTCTTGTGACCAAACGGTTGCGTGAAGGGGCTTGGAGCTCAACCGAAGAACTTGGGGGAAGTCCTTCATCAAATGGTCGGAGTGGCCGGATTCGAACCGACGACCCCTTGACCCCCAGTCAAGTGCGCTACCGGGCTGCGCTACACTCCGGACCGGGTGGCGATGTATCGTGATAACCCGGTGCCGGTCAACCGAATTCGGTGCCTATCGCGCAGGTGAAATCGACAGGAGCGTTGCTGGCGCTGCCAGCCGCAATTCCCGCTGATGCCGATATTCCAGCGCGATGGCGCCCCAGACCAGTCCGAGCAGCAGATAGAGATGGCGCCAGTGGTCGATGTCGATGAAGGTGCCAAGCCCGATATTGCCGAGATAGGCGACATAGGCGCAAAGCAGATAGGGCTGCCACGGTCGGTCGCGCAAAAGGATGCGGAAACCGGCGCCGATCGTCCATAGCGTCAGCGTCAGGAACGACACGAAGCCCAGCCAGCCATAATCCATCAGCGCCTTCAGCCAGATGTCGTGCGTGTCCTCGCCATAGATCGTGCCGAACACCAGCGGACCGATGCCGAACGGGTGCTCCGTCGCCAACTGAAAACCGATCGCGTAGCGAGCGAAGCGGCCGAGCCGCGCCGAATCGTAGCTCTGCTCGAGCTGCGCGCGCTGGGTGAACATGTCCGACACGCCGGGCAGTTGCAGGATGACGATGAAGGCGATGACCAGCAGCGCCACGGCCGCGATCGTCATCACCACCACCCGCAGCCGGAACTTGCCGCTGGCGCTCTGCAGGAAGAGGCATGCGGTCAGCAGCACCGCCGACACCGCGAACATGCCCCAGGCGCCGCGCGAGAAGGAGAAGAAGATGCCGGCGGTGATGATGAGCAGCGGCGCAGCCAGAAGCGGCATGCGCGATACGGGGCGGGTCAAGAGCAGATAGAGCAGATAGGTTCCTGGCAGCACCAGGAACGGCCCGAACACGTTCGGATCCTGGAAGGCGCCGGCGGCGCGGTCGTATTTGGTGAACATTTCCGCGCCCGGAAAGGCGTGGAAATAACCGGCGATGCCGAGCAGCGACGTCGCCACCGCAGACACGGCGTAAGCGATGAAGATCAGCCGGTAGAGGCTCGGCTGGACAGACGTCACCGAAGCGAAGAACACCGCGCTGAAGGCCAGGAACAGCGAGACGGCGAGATAGAGCGGCGTGTTGGCGAGATCCGCCATCTGCGTCATGGCGATCATGCCGCCGATGTTCATCGCCACCAGGAGCACCAGCAACGGCACGATGGCGCGCGAGATCCTGAGGCCGAACAATGCCCAGATCGCGATCAGTCCGGCCATATAGATTTCGTAAGGCGCGGGTTCGCTGATGACGAAGCCGGAGAGCAGGATGCCGACCCCGATCGCTGCCGCCGCGATCAGCGAAATCAGCTTGGCGTTGACCGCTCGGTGCGGCAGCTCATGGGCGATGGCGCTCAATAGGCGTTTTCCGTGTTGAGCAGGCGGACCGGCGTCAGGAACAGGATGCGCAGGTCGAACAGCATCGACCAGTTCTCGATGTAATAGAGGTCGTATTCGGTACGCATGCGGATCTTTTCATTGGTGTCCATCTCGCCGCGCCAGCCATTGATCTGCGCCCAGCCGGTGACGCCGGGCTTCACCTTGTGGCGGGCGAAATAGCCGTCGACCACCTCGTTGTAGAGCAGATTGTGCGACTGCGCGGCGATCGCATGCGGGCGCGGCCCGACCAGCGACAGCGTGCCGAAGAGCGAGTTGAAGAACTGCGGCAGCTCGTCGATCGAGGTCTTGCGGATGAAGCGGCCGACGCGGGTGACGCGCGGATCGTTCTTGGTCACCGTCTGCTTGGCGGTGGGGTCGGACCGGTCGGTGAACATCGATCGGAACTTGTAGACCTCGATGATCTCGTTGTTGAAGCCATGCCGCTTCTGCTTGAACAGCACCGGGCCCTTGCTGTCGAGCTTGATGGCGATCGCGGTGGCGAGCATCACCGGCGAGAAGACGATGATGCCGATCAGCGAAAAGACGATGTCGAAGGCGCGCTTGGCGACCGAATCCCAGTCGTTGATCGGCTTGTCGAAGATGTCGAGCATCGGCACCGAGCCGATATAGGAATAGGCGCGCGGTCGGAATTGCAGCGCGTTCGAATGCGCCGAGAGCCGGATGTCGACCGGCAGGACCCAGAGTTTCTTCAGAAGCTGCAGCACGCGCGATTCGGCGGTCAGGGGCAGCGAGACGATCAGCATGTCGATGCGCGCGATGCGGGCAAATTCGATGAGCTCGGAAATGGTGCCGAGCTTCGGATAGCCGGCGACGATCGGCGGCGAGCGCTTGTCGTTGCGGTCGTCGAAGATGCCGCAGATGCGGATGTCGTTATATGGCTGCTTCTCGACCGAGCGGATCAGCTGTTCGGCCGCCTTGCCGCCGCCGACGATGAGGGCGCGGCGCTCCATGCGGCCGTCGCGCGCCCAGCGCCGGATGAGGTTGGACATCACCAGCCTCAGGCCGAAGATGAGCACGAAGCCGACCACGAACCAGGTGCCGAACAGCAGGCGCGAATAGTCTTCCGACGCCTTGATGGCAAAGGCGGTGAGCGCCATCAGCGCGAAGCTGCCGGCCCAGACGAGCAGCACGCGGCCGAAATTGGCGAGAGGGCGCATCAGCGCCGCGATCTGATAGCAGTCGGTGACGTCGAGCAGCACCACGGTCAGGAACGACGTCGCCGCGATCGCCAGCGGATACTGCCAGGCCAGATAGGTGAAGAAGCCTACATAGTAGAAATAGACGCACAGCCCCGACAGGAAAAGTATCGCGAACTCGACCATGCGCAGCACGCCGCTGACCATGATCGGCGACATGGTATCGCGTCGGTACTGCGAGGCGACCTGGCGCGCCACATCGTTGATGCCGCCAGGCTTTTCGCCATCGGCAGGAGCATCGTAGTTGCGCACCGCATCCATGGAAAAGCGGTGCGCGGGGTCGATCTCATTCATGGGAACCGTCCGCGCGCTTCGCGCAACTGCATAGCAAAAGAGAGCTAAGAAAGCCTTGAAACAACCAGTGGTTTTGAACCTGTCGGCTGGTGGCAAGCTACTTTTGGAGCGCCGCGAAATAGGCCTTCTCGATCTCGGCCGCCATCACGTCGGCGCCGAATCGGGCCTTTAGCTCGTGCGTTTGCGGCATCAGCTTCCGGTAGCCGTCAAAGTCGTCGAGCGCCGCCCCCATTCTGGCCGCCAGCTGTGTCGCGTCGGGCCGGATCAGGGCAGGGGAGTCTTCGCCGAAAATTTCCGGAATGCCGCCGACCGCTGTCGCGATCATCGGCATGCCGGCGGCCAAAGCCTCGAGCACGATGTAGGGCATCGCTTCGGCGCGGGACGGCACGACGATCAGATCCGCCAGGGCGAAAGCCTGTCGGGCCGGCATCGGCGGCAGGAAACGGACGTGGCTCTTGAGCCCGAGCCGTTCAACCTGCGCGTGGTAGCGCGGCAGGTCGTCGCCATCGCCGACCATCACGGCGCTCAACGGGCGCCCGAGATCATTGCCGGCCAGCGCCAGCGCGTCGATGAAGATGTCCGGGCCTTTCAGGTCGCGCATCATACCGATGTAGAGGAGATCGGCGGCATCCGCCGCCCTCGCCACCGGTTCGAACTCGGCGCCGCGCAAGCCGTTATAGACCAGCGTGTTGGGTATGGGCGGTTCGCCAACCTTGCGGCGATAGGTTTTGCGCTCGTAATCGGAAACGAACAGCAGACAGTCGGTGAAGCGCGCCATGGAGCGCTCCAGCCCGAAGAACAACTTTCCCGTCGCAGTCGTTTCGTCATAGTGGAGCGAGCCGCCATGCGGCGAATAAAGGCGGGCAACGCGAAACCTTGATACCCGCAACAATGAGCCGAACAGACGGGCATAGGCGCCACCCTTGGCGCCGTGCCCGTGCAGCACGTCCGGCCGCAATTCCTGGATGATTCGGTAGGTGCGCCAGGCCGAGGCGAGGTCGCCCGGCCCGACATGGCGCTGCATCGGCGTGCGATGGATGCCGAGCGCCAGATTGTCCTTCATCGCTTCGAACAGGCGCTCTTCATAGTCGCCGCCGGTGGTCGAGTCGCAGACGATGCCGACCGAATGGCCGGCGGCGACCTGCGCCTCGGTCAGGTCGCGCACATGCCGGAAGATTCCTCCGACAGGTGAGCGAAAGCAGTGGACGATCCTCAGGGACGCCGCCACGACGGTTTTTTCAGAACAGCCGTTCGCGGACGTAGACGGTGTCGCCGGGCAGCAGCGGGTCGGATGTCAGCACCCGGCCGGTCATCACCTTGCCGTTGATGTCGCGGGTGATGTCGACGCTTCCCTGATTGGCCCGCGGTGTGAAGCCGCCGGCGATGGCGACCGCCTTTTGCACTGTCAGGCCCGGCACGTAGGAATACTGGCCGGCGGCGCCCACTTCGCCCATGACGAAGATCGGCCGGTAGCGATCGATCTCGACCGAAACGTCGGGATCGCGCAGATAGCCCTGGCGTAACTTGTCGGCGATCTCCTTTTCCAGCTGCTGCGCGGTGTGGCCGCGCGCCGGCACGGCGCCGACCAGCGGGAAGGAGAGATAGCCGGACTGGTCGACGCTGTAGGTGTTGGTCAGGCCGTCCTGCTCGAACACCGTGACGCGGACACGGTCGCCGGCGCCGAGTCGGTAAGGCTGATCGAGCACTTCATGGAAGGCAGCCGGCGTCGGGCGGTAACTCGAGCAGCCCGTGAGCAGCGACAGGGCAAGCAAAGCGCGAAAGAGGGAAGCAGTGCTCTTCATGGCCGGTCAGGAACCTTCATCGCTCTTGCCGCAACCGCTGCGGTCAACCCCAGGACGTATGGTCGTTATCATCCTGTTAGGGTTAATGGGCGGTAAAGGAAGGCGCCCTCAGTGAGCGGCGATCCGCAAAAAGCAGAGTCTTTATATGGCTTTCGCTAGTGTTCTTGGATTCCGCGCCAGTAGCGGTTCGTTTTGATCTTAACGGGTGAGTTACCATAGTTGTTTACGGTCCGTCCTCGACTCAAAGTTCGGAGCAGGATGCATGTCCGTTCAGTCCTCGGCCGCAGACGTCGATGTCGATCTGAGACAGCTTTTCGCCAGTCTGGGGCGGAACTGGCTGCGTATTGTTGTTGTGACGCTTCTGGTCACCGGATTGGCCTTTGCTTTGGCCTGGCTGGCAACGCCTTATTATAAAGCGACGGCCAAGCTGGAAATCGGCTCGCGCGAATCGGAATACACCCGGCCGCCGGGCACCAATGACGACGACAAGCCGATTCTCGATGAACAGGGCGTGGCCACCCAGGTTCAGATCATTTCTTCTCCCGACATCCTCAAGCAGGTGGCGACCAAGCTCAACCTGGACAAGCTGCCTGAGTTCGACGAGACGCTGAAGATGTCCGCGCTTGGGCGCGTGCTGGTCCTTGTCGGCCTGAAAAGTGACCCATTCGACATTCCGCCGGAAGAGCGCGTGCTGAACGCCATGCACGACAAGCTCAATGTCTATGCCGTTGAAAAGACGCGCGCCATCGCCATCGAATTCGCCTCGAAGGATGCCAAGCTTGCCGCGGCGGTCGCGAACGGCATTGCCGATGCCTATATCGCCTCGAAGGGGGACGCCAAGCTCGAATCGAACGCCGCCGCCACCGACTTCCTCGCGCCTGAAATCGCCGACCTGCAGAATCGCGTGAAGGATGCTGAGGCCAAGGTCGCGGCGTTCCGCGCTCAGTCGGACCTTTTGATGGGCGGCAACAATGCGGTGCTGCCCACTCAGCAGCTTGCCGAACTGTCGAGCGAACTGTCGCGTGTGCGCGCCAGCCGCGCGGCCGCCGAGGCGAGCGCCGAAAGCGTGCGCCGGGCGCTGCAGAATGGCGGTTCGCTGGACAGCGTGCCGGAAGTCCTGTCTTCCGAGCTGATCCAGCGTCTGCGCGAGCGCCAGGTGGAGCTCAGAGCCAACATTGCCGATCTTTCGACGACCTTGCTCGACAACCATCCGCGCATCCGGGCGCTGAAATCGCAGCTTGCCGACCTCGACGGCCAGATTCGCAATGAGGCTCAAAAGATCATTCGAGGGTTGTCGGCCCAGGCTCAGACGGCCAGGGCCCGAGAGGACCAGCTGGTTGCGGACGTCAACACCCTGAAGGCAGCCTCAGCGAAGGCCGGCGAGCAGCAGGTGCAGCTGGATGCCTTGCAGCGCGACGCGAACGTTCAGCGCCAACAGCTTGAATCCTATATGACAAGTTACAACGCGGTGGCCTCGCGCAAGGATCGCAGATATTCGCCCGTCGCGGCGAGCCTGATCGCGCAAGCGCAGGTGCCGTCGCAGCCTTATTTCCCGAAGATCGGGCCGATCACCGGGGCTGCCGCGGCCGCTTCGCTGCTCTTGATGGCGATCGGCACGCTGCTAGGCGAGCTGTTCTCGGGCCGCGCCATGCGTCCGGCCGCCGGCGCCCGCTTCGCCAATATCGAGCAGGTGTCGATGCCCGTGGCGCGCACCGAGCCGGTGGCGGCCGAAGCCGAGGAGGATGACGGGCCTTTCGCCGCCTATGAGGCAGTCATGCGCCGCGGGCGATTGCCGGAAGAGCCCCGTATGGTGGCGACCCGCGCAATGGAGGCGACTCGCGCAATGGAGGTGGAACCCGTCGAGCCGACCCAGCCATTGCCCGAGCCGAAACCCGAACCGCTTCCGTCCAGGTTAGGTGAGATCGATGTCGACAAGGCGGCGGAGAAGCTGATCGCTTCCGGCGCGTCCCGCGCGATCTTCGTGTCGCCGGAAGGCGACGAGGCGGCCGCGTCCGCCGTGCTGGTGGCGCGCGAAGTGTCGGACGCCGGCCTGCGAGTGCTGCTGCTCGATCTCACCGCATCGGGCGCGGCGTCGCGGCCGATGCTGGACTCGAGCCTCTTCCCCGGCATCACCAATCTGCTGGCGTCCGAGGCGCAATTCAGCGACGTCATCCATCCGGATCTTTATTCGGATGCGCATGTCGTTCCTGTCGGCACTTCCGATCCGGTCCGCGCCATGCGCGCCGCCGACCGGCTGCCGATCATCATGCAGTCGCTGACCACCGCCTATGACCTCGTGGTGGTCGAATGCGGTCCGGCCGACGCGCAAGGCATCGGCCGCCTTGTCGGCGACGGCACCGAGGTGTTCCTGTCGATGCTGGAGGCCGACGACCAGGTGACGCAGGCCGCGGTCAAGCTGATCGAGAACGGCTATCCGAATCTGACGCTGGTGACACCGGTCGGCCACGAACCGCCGGGAACGCCCGTGCCGGGCCGCCGCTCGGCAGCCTGAGCACAGCGCAAGGCTCGGACGGCGCTGAAACAGCGGTGCCGTCCGTTTTAAAGATCGATGATCAGTTATCGTCCTCGGCAGAAGCCGGCGCCGTCTGACCCACCGCCTTGCGGCGCAGCATCTTGGTCAGCTTCCAGACCCTCGGGTTGTTCTTGATGAAGGCCTTGGCGCGCGCGCCTTGCCGCATCGCCGTCGCCAGCGCGCGGCCTTTCAGCGTCAGCGGCGCCAGCACTTCGAAATGCTGGGTCTCGATATCGCACCAGAGCCGTTTGTAAGGCTCGTCTCCGACCGAGAAATCATAGACGTCGAAACCGAGCTCGCAGGCTTCCTGGATGTTGTCGAAGAACAGGAAGTCGCCCGGGCTGGTGAAGGCGAGATCGTCCTCGGCGATGGCGCCGAATTCGCAGATCAGCCGCTTGCCCGAACGGCTGGAGCCGGTCACCGCGCGCAGCTTTCCCGCCACGTCCAGGCCGTGCAACAGGAAGGACGGCTTTTCCTCGGTCAGCGCATCGGTAAACAGCGCCCGGAAGAAGGCGCGCACCCCCGCATCGCCGAAGACATTGGCGATGCCCATCTTGGCAAAGCGCACTTGCTTCATCTCGAGGAAGGCATCAAGCAGCCTGTCGACCTCTTCGGGGGTTCGGGCCTCGATACGGCGGAAGGTGCCGACCGCCTCGAACTTGCGCGTCTGCGAGCGATGCTTCTTGCGCTTGCGTTTGCCGCTAGCGCGCCCCAGCAGCGCATCGAACCCACCGTCGAGATCGACCGCGAGCGCGAGATTCGGACTTGGGAAGCTGGGCAGCGCGGCCAGCGGGTTGGCGGCACCGTCGAGGTCGGGCAGCAGCCGCTCCAGCGAGATCAGGTCAATGTCCGGCCGCGCTTTTGCGATTGCCTTGAATATCGACCGGATTGCCGCGCCGTCGATGGCAGGCAGGGAACGCGAGTCAGCCGCGGCGAAATTGCCGTTGGCGTGGCGTCCGCCGGTGAAACGCGCGACCTTGAACGGGCCGCGACGTGCGACTTCCAATGCCAGCGAAAGTGCCGGGCGCCCGTCGCAGCCCAGCGTCGCCACAATGATGTCGGCTCCGGTCGCGTCCGCCCAATTGCGGACCCAGGATGCGCTTTGCGCCGGCGCGTGCAGCGCCGAGGCGCAAAATTGCGCGTAGTCGGCAAGGCCGGCCTTGTCGCTGGTGGTTGCAGCCCACCGGCCCCGATCGGCGCGCACGGAAAGCTCATTGGCCGCGACCCTGTTGCCGTCAAATGACGCGGCGGCGTCAACCATACCTCAATCCTTAAGACGTATTGGTTCCGACTTGGGGGTTCGCATAGGCGCAATTCGTGCTTGGATGAGCCTAGGCGCAAAAGGTGAAGGAATGATCGACGGGGGCGAGGCAATCCGGAAGCTGGCGTTGAACCTTGCCCGCTACACCGGCTTGGCGCCTCTGGCGCGGCCGTTTGTCGGCGGCATCGGCGCTATCCTGATGCTGCATCGTGTGACTGCGACGCCGGAGAAGCCGAACAGCGTCAACCGCCATCTGAACATCGCGCCCGCCTTCCTCGACAGGCTGATCGCGGACATGAAGGCAAGGGGCTATGCCTTTGTGTCCCTTGATGAAGCGCTCGAACGCATCAAGGTTGGCGGCAAGGGCAGCCAGTTCGCCACGATCACCGCCGACGACGCCTATCGCGACAACATGACGGAGGCGCTGCCGGTGTTGGAAAAGCACGGCGCGCCGATCACCATTTACGTTGCCCCCGGCTTGATCGACGGCGCCGCCGACCTCTGGTGGGATGTGGTCGAGGATATCGTCGACACCAGCTCGCGCCTGACGCTGAAGACTGCGGGCGGATCGGCAATCATCGATTGCTCGACGCCCGGCCGCAAGATCCAGGCCGTGGCCCGGCTGAACGCCTGGCTGACCGAGGAGGTCGCCGAGCAAGAGCAGGGCGCTGCGCTACGCGAACTGGCGCGTTCGAATGGCTACGAATTCGGTTCGGGTCGCCCGTGCACCTTGATGAACTGGGATGAGCTCCGCGCCATGGCCGCGCACAAGCTGGTGACCATCGGCGCGCATACCGTCAATCACCGCAATCTGAAGCGGCTGTCCGAAGCCGATGCGCGCCATGAGATCGGCGACGTCCGCCGCATCCTCGCGCAAAAGCTCGGCGAGCAGCCGCGCCATCTGGCTTACCCGTATGGCTATGCCAGCGCCGTCGGCTGTCGCGAGGTGGGTTTCGCCCGCGACGCCGGCTATGCCTCGGCGGTGACCACCAGGCATGGTGTGCTGCGCGCCGAGCATGCCGGCTTCCTGCATGCGCTGCCGCGCATCTCCGTCAATGGCCGCTACCAGAGCGTCGCCCATATCCGCACCATGCTGTCCGGCATCACGACGCCGCTCGCCAATGCGGGCAAGATGGTGGTGACGATCTAACCCGCGCTTCGATCAGCATTCGTGGAAATAGCGGTATGTGTCCGGCGCGCTCATCCGTTTGAGCCGGATCTCGAGCCCACCACGCGTCCTTAATCACATTCGCGTTTGGGCGCCTGTGAGGTTCAGCCCTTCGGGCGCGGCTCCAGGATCAGCCATTTGATGATGCCCATGGCCGGCAATACCCACAGCAGGCCGCTGAACAGGAAGAACAGGAGATGCACCACCGGGCCGTATTCGACCAGCTTGGTGACCGCGACGGCCGAGGCGATCAGCGCGTAGATGACGACCAGCGCCACCAGCAGGATGGTTCCGATCAGCTTTTTCAGGCGAATGGGCATGTCGCGGTTCCGTTGACCGGTCTCGCTTAGGCCTAACGGAAGGCGCGCGCAACCGCAGCGCGGCGCGACGGCGTGCCGCGCTGTCCGGCCTTGCCATGCCGCGAGCCTTGGTCCACCAATCCCGCGATTTTGAACTGCCGAGAAATGACCATGGCTGCCATCACCACCGCGGCCCCCCATGCCGCCCGGGACCGTTACCTGCAGAACCGCGCTTGGGTGCGGGGCTGGCTGTACCTCGTCCTGCTCGTGCTGTTCGCGCTGGTGCTGGTCGGCGGTTCCACTCGTCTCACCGGCTCGGGCCTGTCGATCACTGAGTGGCAGCCGATTCACGGCGTCATCCCGCCGCTCAACGACGCTGAATGGCAGGAAGAGTTCCAGCGCTACCAGCAGATCCCGCAATACACCGAGATCAACAAGGGCATGAGCGTCGAGGCCTTCAAGTCGCTGTTCTGGTGGGAATGGGTGCACCGCATCCTGGCGCGCAGCGTCGGCGTGGTCTTTGCCTTGCCGCTGCTGTTCTTCTGGGCGACGCGGCGCATCGAGCGCGGCCTGGGGCTGAAGCTCGTCGGCATCCTGGCGCTCGGCGGACTGCAAGGCGCCATCGGCTGGTGGATGGTGGCTTCAGGCCTGGTCGACCGCGTTTCGGTCAGCCAGTACCGGCTGGCGACGCATCTGACGCTTGCCGCGCTGATCTTCACCGCCACCATGGTGGTGGCGCGAGGTCTCGCGCCGCACTCCGAGCCGGCTGCCGATCGTTCGACGCAGCGGCTTGCCGGCTTCATTGTGCTGCTGGCGCTGATCCAGATCTATCTCGGCGGACTGGTCGCTGGCCTTCATGCGGGTCTCAGCTACAACACGTGGCCGCTGATGGACGGCAAGGTAGTTCCGTCCGATCTGCTTTTGCTCGAACCCGCCTGGCGCAATTTCTTCGAGAACCCGAAAACGGCACAGTTCGTCCACCGGGTCGGCGCCTATACGATCTTCGTCGTGGCGCTCTGGCATATGCTCGCGACGTGGCGGCGCCAGCGCGGCACCACCCATGCCCGCCGGGCCACGCTTCTGTTCGCGCTGGTGGTCGTCCAGGCCTCGATCGGCATCGGTACGCTGCTGATGCAGGTGCCGCTGCACATGGCGTTGACGCATCAGGCGATCGCGCTTGTGTTGCTCGGCTTCGCCGCCGCGCACTGGCGTGGCACCAAGGGGGCCTACCCGCTGCCGACCGAGATAAACGTCAGAAGCTGACGCTCACATAGAGAACAAATGCGACTGGGTCGTCGGTTCATTGTCGAATTCCGCCTGTCGCGCGGACGCGTCCGGCGTTGTCGACTGATTCTGCTCGACCTGCTTTGCGTTGTCGGCGGCCTTGAGCGCGTCGAGCTTGGCTTGGAGCGCTGCGGCCTGCTGCTGCAGCCTGGCGGCGTCGGCCTCGTCCTGAGCCGCCTTTGCCTGATCTTCGAGGGCCTGGATCTGCTTTTCGAGCGCCGCTTCCTGCGCCGCGTCGTCTGACGATGTTGACGAGGAATATTGCACCGACTGGACGGAGCTCGAAATCGCGCTGACCATGGAAAATCCTTGTGGGAAGCAGGCCCCATCAGTAGCCGATCATGGTGAATCGCTGGTTACCGATGCGGAATGGCCACATGGGCTGGAAGGCAGACGATGAGGTTGCTATTGTCTGAACATGAAGCATGAACGCCTTTGCGCGATCGCCCACAACTTTGCCGACTCAATGGCAAGTGGGTTGGGCTTTGTTGTTGGCTACTGCCCGACCGAAGTGTTTGAAGAGGCTGTGGCCAGTCCAGGTGGAGTAATAGAGGTCGACTTCCTGAATGGGACTGTCGTCAGAGGCCGCCCTTCGCTACAATTGGAAAGCGCTTTGGACATATTCGGGCGGGCGTTCCCTGATTTTTGCAAGAAGAATGGCGCAGAGGTGGCGGACTTTCAAAGCTTCCTGGCTGCGTTTGATGCCAGTCGAGGCAGGCGCCGTGCACTGCTGACCGTTGTAGACCGAAACGGGCGCCGTTCTCTTACGGAGTATGACGGCGTCCCGTTGACGCGGTTGAGAGTCCTGGACAGTTTGGGCCGCATACGCCGAAAAACAAGGCAGATCGAAAAAGCGGGCCAATAGGCAAGCGTCAGAATTGAGCCCGCACCATCCGGACCGCCTCGGCGACGGCCAGTTCACGGTTCTCGTCGACCGCGTTCTTGTCCTCGCGATGCCACGCGGCCGACAGGCAGCCATAGGCGATCGCATGATCGAGGATGGCGCGCGGCGATTGTCCGAGCGTTTTGCCGAACACCTCCGCCATATGCGCGATCCGGCGCGGATCGAGGCAGAGATCGTCACGGTCGAGCGGATTGTAGAACAGGTTTGCCGCGTCGAATCCGGGATCGCCGAGCACGCCCTTCGGATCGATCGCCAGCCAGCCGCGCGGCCCGAACAGGATGTTGTCGTGATGCAGATCGCCATGCAGGGGGCGCATTGCATGCGGCTCGGCAAGCAACCGCTCGGCGATCGCCGCTGCTTCGACATAGAGCGTGTCGCGGCCGGCATCGTTGTCCGCTCTGGCCGCGCGAAAAAGGCTGACAAATCGCTCCCTTAGCGGCTGCAGGTCGCCCGGAGGCATATGCTCCGACGCCGAGAACAGTTTTGCCATCACCTCGGCAGCGATCTCGGTCGCCGCATCGTCGCCGTGCTCGGCGAGATGCTGCGAGAGCAGCCTGTCGCCGGCATATTCGAGCAGCATGCGATTGCCGTCACGGCCGAGCAGCCGCACCGCGCCTTCGCCGCGCCGCCAGGCGAGGTAATGCTCGCCGCGCAGCTCGTCCGCGACGTCGTCGAAGGGCTTCAGATCCTTGACGATGGCAACTGAGCCGTCGTCCCGCGCGACCTTCCAGATCCGGCTGGAAAACGTCTCGGCAATGAGTTCGGGAGCGCTGAGCTTCCAGCGCTCGGGAAACGCTTGCACGATCGTTCAGTGCTTGATGCCGAGCATCAGGTCGAGGTTCTGCACTGCGGCCCCCGACGCGCCCTTGCCGAGATTGTCGTAGACGGCCATCAGCAGCGCCTGCGCCCTCTCGTCATTGGCAAAGACATAGACCTTCATCCGGTTGGTGCCGTTATAGACCTCCGGATCGATCTCGGGGATGCGCTCCATATGGGTGTAGGGCGCGACCTCGACCACGCCGCCATCTATCGACGCATAATGGTCGGAAATCGCCGCGTGGAGTTCGGCGCCGGTCGGCACGCGGTCGAGACCGCCAAGCTGCAGCGGCACCACGGTGATCATGCCTTGCGCGAAATTGCCGACCGCCGGCTGCATGATCGGGTCGTGCGACAGCTTCGCATAGGCGCGAAGCTCCGGCACATGCTTGTGCTGCAGCGTCAGCCCGTAGGGCAGGAACTCGGGCGCGTCCTCGCCCTTGCCGACATAGTCTTCGATCATCGGCCGGCCGCCGCCGGAATAACCGGAAATGCCGTTGACGGTAATCGGGAAGTCAGGGGGCAGCAGACCGGCCGTGACCAGCGGCCGCAGCGTCGCGATCGGACCTTGCGGCCAGCAGCCGGGATTGGCGACGCGCTTCGCGCCGGCAATCTTCTTCGCCTGGTCCTTGTCCATCTCGGCAAAGCCATATTCCCAACCCTGGGCGACGCGAAACGCCGTCGAGGCGTCGATCACCTTGGTTGTGTCGTTCGTAATCAGCGACACGCTTTCCTTAGCCGCCGCATCCGGCAGGCAGAGGATTGCGACATCGGCCGCGTTGAGGAACTCGGCGCGTGCGGCGGCTTCCTTGCGGCGCTCCGTCGGGATGGAGATGATCTCCAGGTCGCCGCGGTCGGCAAGCAGCGCCCTGATCTGCAGTCCAGTCGTGCCGTGTTCGCCGTCAATGAAGATCTTCGGTTTCATCTCTTGCCAAATTCCCTGCGATTCCAAGCCTATATGCCGTGCGCGTGATTTGCCGCCGCATGATTGCCGTTGTTCAACTCTTCCGCCCGTGCCTTTCGCTCCGCCAACAGGCCGAGATAGTGCATGGCGATGATCGATCCGGCGATCGCCGTTATATCGGCATGATCATAGGCCGGCGCAACCTCGACGATGTCGGCGCCGACGACGTCGATCTGGCCGAGCTGGCGCAGCGTCGACAGCATCTTCGCCGAGGACGGACCGCCGGCCACCGGCGTGCCGGTGCCGGGCGCGAAGGCCGGATCGAGGCAGTCGATGTCGAAGGTGAGATAGGTCTTCTTGCCGCCGGTGCGCTCGACGATCGCATAGGCGATGTCGGACGCGCGCATTTCCTCGACTTCGTGGCCGTAGAGAATCTTGATGCCGAACGTATCCGGCGCATGCGTGCGAATGCCGATCTGGATCGACCGGTCCGGATCGATGACGCCTTCATTCACCGCACGAGCGACGAAGGAGCCGTGGTCGATGCGCTTGCCGTCGTCCGGCCAGGTGTCCTGATGCGCGTCGAACTGCACCAGCGCCAGCGGCCCGTGGATCGCGGCATGCGCCTTGAGCAGCGGCCAGGTGACGAAATGGTCGCCGCCGAGCGTCAGCAGGAACGCGCCTGACTTCAGGATCTTGGCCGCCTCGCGTTCGATCGTGCCGGGCGTCTTCTGGTGGTTGCCGCTGTCGAGCAGGCAATCGCCATAGTCGACCACCGAAAGATGCTCGAACAGGTCGCGCGAGAACGGGTATTGCGGGTCGTTGTCGAGGATCGCCGAAGCGCGGCGGATCGCCTGCGGCCCGAAGCGGGCGCCCGGCCGGTTGGTCACCGCGGCGTCGAACGGAATGCCCCACACGACGGCGTCCGCACCCTTCACGTCCTTCGTGTATTTGCGCCGCATGAACGACAGCGCGCCGGCATAGGTCGGCTC
Source organism: Mesorhizobium sp. GbtcB19 (assembly GCF_019091085.1). Lineage (GTDB taxonomy): Bacteria > Pseudomonadota > Alphaproteobacteria > Rhizobiales > Rhizobiaceae > Mesorhizobium. The sequence goes on from NZ_JAGXJY010000002.1 coordinate 273,448, forward strand.
GAACGACGCGCCCGTCTTGGAGCGGGCGGTGAAGGCGTGGTCGATCTCTTGGTTCGCCATTACGGATCCTCGGTTTTCATCGGGCAGCCACCACTACAGAACCGGCACGCAACATGCCAGTCACAGCTTGCGGAAACGAGGCGCCGCTTGGTGAGTGCCACGGCAACACAGGATCTGTATCATTATGGCTGAGACGGCTCTGCTCAACTTTGCGCCGGCACCCGTGGCGACCCGTGCCGGGACGGCGGCCGGCGAGCGCTTCCTGGTGCTCGATTCCTGGCGCGGCATCTGCGCGCTGCTGGTGGCGCTGTTCCACTTTCCGACCACGTCGATGATTTCGCAGAGCGCCTTCGTCGGCGGCTCCTACCTGTTCGTCGATTTCTTCTTCGTGCTCTCCGGTTTCGTCATCGCCAGCGCCTATGGCGGCCGGCTGAACGAGCAGGATGACTTGGCCCGCTTCGCGATGGTGCGCTTCGGCCGCATCTATCCGCTGCATGTCCTGATGCTCGCCGCTTTCGCCGGCTTCGAAGCGCTGCGGCTTGTCCTGCCGGCCCTGCACGGAACCGGTCCCGCGCCCTTCACCGCCGGTTTCGAGCTGAAGAGCCTCGTCGCCAACCTCTTCCTTCTGCAGGGCATGGGCGTCGAGGATCATCTGAGCTGGAATGCGCCGAGCTGGAGCATTTCGGCCGAGTTCTTCACCTATCTGCTGTTTGCCGCCGTCGTCTTCGCCGCCGGCCAGCGCGCCTGGATATGGTTCGTCGGCGCCGCGGTGACGGCGCCCTTTTTCCTGCTCGCGGTCTCGACCCGTCATATGGACGTGTCCTTCGATTTCGGCTTCATCCGTTGCCTTTACGGCTTCTCGCTCGGCGCGTTGCTCGCCTGGTTTCAGCACGATTCCATTGCAGAGGCGCGACAGGCGCTGAGCGGCGGGGCAGGGCGCCTCGCCTGGACGCTGGCCGAACTTGCGATGATCGTGGGGATCGCACTGTTCGTCTCCTTTGCCGGCACGAGCGACATCGGCATTGCGGCGCCGGTCGTCTTCGCGCTGGCGCTTTATCTTTTCGCCCATGAGGGCGGCTGGGTCAGCGCCCTGCTGCGCAGCCGGCCGATGCTGCTGCTCGGCTCGCTCTCCTATTCGATCTACATGGTCCACATCTTCGTCCAGGCCCGCATGATCAATGTCGGCGGCCTGATCGAACGCAAGCTCGGTCTCGGCATCGTCGGCGACCTGATGCTGCGCGGCGACCATGCGACCGGCTTCGGCGCCGGCTCGCCCTGGATCGGCTTCGCGGGTCTGATAGCGATGCTGATCGCCGTTGTCGTCGCGTCCTGGTTCACCTGGCGCTTCGTCGAAATGCCGGCGCTCGCCTGGTTCCGGCGCCTCGCCAAGCGGATTTGACCCGAGCAATTCCAGGAAAAGTGTGAAGCGGTTTTCCGTCCGGAATTGCGCCAAACAAGGAAACAGATAGCCGGCTTTGTTCACCGCCCTGTCATGGGCATCGCCTAACCGGGTCCCGACCCGGAACGGAGCGATTCCCCGATGCGAACACTCTGGCTGAGCCTTCTTCTGTCCGCCATGCTTGCCGCAATCTCCGGCCAAAGCTTAGCCGGCGAGACACGCGCCGCCCAGATCCTCGACCGTTTCGAACATGCCAATCAGTGGCGCGATCATGTGATGATCGCCGCGCACCGCGCCGGCAGCATGCAGGCCCGCAAGACGCTTTACGCCGAGAATTCGCTGGCCGCTGTCGAAGGCTCGATCGCGATCGGCGCCGAGATCGTCGAGGTCGACATCCGGCGCACGAAGGATGGCGAGTTCGTCGTCATGCATGACAGCTGGCTCGACCGCACCACGACCTGCAAGGGCGAAGTGGTGAAGTATACGCTGGCCGAATTGAAGACGTGCCGGCTGGTCATCGAAGGCACCGGCGCCGTCACCAACGAGGCGGTATCGACATTGCGCGAGATGCTGCTGGCGACCAGGGACAGGATCCTGATCAACCTCGACAACAAGCTGGAGGTGACCGACCTGCCGGGCATGATCGCGGTGGCGCGCGATCTCGGCATGGCCGATCAGGTGATCGTCAAGGAGAACGTCTGGAACAGCCAGCGCATCGATGCCGCCAGGGCCGCCCTTGCTCAGGCCGGCGGCGGCTTCCAGTTCATGCCGATCCTCGCCGACGACGCCGTGCATGATGCCGCTTTCGCCGGTGAGGTCGACAAGGCCTTTGCGCCACGCGCCATCGAACTGATCAACTGGCGCAACGGCGCCGATACGCTGACGGCGACCGGCGGCCCGCTGTTCGGTAACCACATGCGGGCGGAAGCCGCCCGCGGCGACTGGCACCTCTGGGCCGACACCTACGCCATCGTCAACAAGCCTGGTGGCTTCCTCGCCGGCGGCCGTGGCGACGAGCTCGCCGTCGCCGCCAGCCTGCCGCGCGAAGCCTGGGGCTTCTGGGTCGACCGCGGCGCGACGATCATCCAGACCGACGAGCCGAAGGCGGCGATCGACTGGCTGGCGGCCAACGGTTATCGCGTGCCTTATACGACGGGCATCAAACAGGCTGAACCGGCGCATACGGCGAGTATTAATTAGGCGAGGCGCGAAAGCCGCCAATCTCCCCCCTTGTGGGGGAGATTAGCCAATCGCCAATCACGCGGCCTTCGCCACCCCATCCAGCTCGCGCAGCACATCCGCCGACAGCTCCAACTCTGCTGCCGCGAGATTCTCCCGCAAATGCCCGACCGACGACGTGCCAGGGATCAGCAGGATGTTGGGGGAGCGCTGCAACAGCCACGCCAGTGCCACCTGCATCGGTGTTGCGCCAAGCCGAGCCGCAACGCCCGACAAGGTCGAGGATTGCAGCGGGTTGAAGCCACCGAGCGGGAAGAACGGCACATAGGCGATGCCGTCGCGCGCCAGTACGTCGATCAGCGCGTCATCGTCCCGGTGCGCGAGATTGTATTGGTTCTGCACACAGACGATCTCACAGATCTTTCGGCCTTCCGCGATTTGGGCGCGGGTGACGTTGCTCAGGCCGATATGGCGCACGAGACCTTTGCGTTGCAACTCGGCAAGCTTGGTGACCTGCGCCTCGATGGAGCCTTCCGCCGGACCATGCACCCCGAACATGATGCGCAGATTGACGACGTCCATCGCCTCGAGGCCGAGATTGCGAAGATTGTCGTGCACGGCCTGCTCGAGCTCGTCGGCTGTGAAGGCCGGCAGCCAGGAGCCGTCTTCGCCGCGACGGGCGCCGATCTTGGTGACGATGGTGAGGTCGTCGGGGTAGGGCGCCAGCGCCTCGCGGATCAGCTTGTTGGTGACGTACGGACCGTAATAGTCGCTGGTGTCGATATGGTTCACGCCTCGCGCCACCGCTTCGCGCAGCACGGCAACTGCTGCGTCATGGTCTTTCGGCGGACCGAACACGCCTTTGCCCGCAAGCTGCATCGCGCCGTAGCCGAGACGGCGGGCCGAGCGGTCGCCAAGTTTGTAAGTGCCGGATTTGTCTACGCTGGACATCGTGGTTCTCCTTCGCTGTCGACGGCGGAGATAGGGCATCGCCGCTGTCCCGATAACCGGGTATAATCGAAACAACTTGTACGGACTTCAGAACAATGGCTGACCTCAACGATCTCCAGGCGTTTATGGCGGTGGCGCGCTCCCGCGGTTTTCGCGAAGGCGCCCGCGCGACGGCGGGCAGCGCCTCCGCGCTCAGCGAAGCCATCCGCCGTCTGGAAACCCAGCTCGGCGTCAGGCTCTTCAACCGCACGACGCGCAGCGTTGCTTTGACCGAGGCTGGCGCCAGCCTGCTGGCGCGGCTCGGCCCCGCGTTGGGAGAGGTCGAGGCGGCGCTCGATGTGGTGAACGGCTTTCGCGACCGGCCCGCCGGAACCTTGCGGCTCAACGTGCCGATAAGCGCCTCGCGGCTGGTGCTGCCCAAAATCGTTCCGGGATTTCTCGCGGCCTATCCCGCCATTCGCCTGGAGGTGATCGCCGAGGAGAACTTCATCGATCTGCTGGTGGCCGGCTGCGACGCCGGCATCCGCTATGACGAGCGGCTGGAGCAGGACATGATCGCGGTGCCGATCGGGCCACGTTCGCAGCGCTTCACCACCTCCGCCGCGCCGTCCTACCTTGACCGGCACGGTCGGCCGCAGCATCCGCGCGACCTGCTTGGCCATGCCTGCGTGCGCGGCCGCTTCCCGAGCGGGGTCATGACGCCCTGGGAGTTCGAGCGCGACGGCGAGGTGGTACGTGTCGATACCACCGGGCCCTTGCTCGTCAGCATCGGTGGGGGCGTCGATCTCGCCATCGATGCGGCGATCGCCGGCGTCGGCATTCTGTGGCTCTTCGAGGACTGGGTACGCCCGCATTTCGAGAGCGGCGCGCTGGAGCCTGTGCTGGAGCCATGGTGGCAAAGCTTCTCAGGGCCGTTTCTCTACTATCCCGGCCGTCGTCTGGTGCCTGCGCCGCTGCGCGCTTTCATCGACTACATCAAAACGCCGGCCGGGCACTGGTAATGGAAACAAAAAGGCCGCCCGAAGGCGGCCTCTCGAAAGCTCGGAACCCCGTAAGCTTAGCGCTTCGAGAACTGGAAGCTGCGGCGGGCCTTCGCCTTGCCGTACTTCTTGCGCTCGACCACGCGGCTGTCGCGGGTCAGGAAGCCGCCCTTCTTGAGCACTGAGCGCAGGCCCGGCTCGTAGTAGGTCAGCGCCTTGGAGATGCCGTGACGCACGGCACCGGCCTGGCCGGAGAGGCCGCCGCCGATGACGGTGGCGACGATGTCGTACTGGCCGGCGCGGTTCGCCGCGACGATCGGCTGGTTGAGGATCATCTGCAACACCGGACGCGCGAAATAGGCCGCGAATTCCTTGTCGTTGACGGTGATCTTGCCGGAGCCCGGCTTCACCCAGACGCGCGCGATGGCGTTCTTGCGCTTGCCGGTGGCATAGGCGCGGCCCGACTTGTCGAGCTTCTGGACATGCACGGGCGCGGCCGGCTGCGCGGCGACGGTGCCGAGTTCTGCGAGCGAGGAAAGCTCAGCCATTACGAGGCCCTCTTGTTCTTGGAGTTCAGCTTGGCCACGTCGAGCGCGACGGGCTGCTGGGCGGTGTGCGGATGCTCGGCGCCTGCATAGACGCGGAGATTCTTCATCTGGCGGCGGCCAAGCGGGCCGCGCGGGATCATGCGCTCGACGGCCTTCTCGACGACGCGCTCGGGGAAACGGCCCTCGAGCAGCTGGCGTGCGGTGCGCTCCTTGATGCCGCCGGGATGGCCGGTGTGCCAGTAATAGACCTTGTCGGTGTACTTCTTGCCGGTGAACACCACCTTGTCGGCGTTGATGACGATGACATTGTCGCCATCATCGACATGCGGGGTGAAGGTGGGCTTGTGCTTGCCGCGCAGATGGTTGGCGATGACGGTGGCCAGACGACCGACGACGAGACCTTCGGCGTCGATCAGCACCCACTTCTTCACCACATCCGCAGGCTTCTGCGAAAAGGTAGCCATGGTTTTGCTCTCACGTTGACCTTCCCTGCCAGGGGCAGGAAAAGGCGTTTCTTGTTGCTTGGATTGGCTTAAGCAGCCGGAGCCACCCGCCAATAACAAAACGGCGGCCGTTGCGGGCCGCTGCTTCGGGAGGGCTTATAGGCGAGGGCGCCTGACGCGTCAAGGCAATTGAAAACGAGTTTTGGTGAATAAATTCAGTAAAAACAATAGCTTGGCTTAGTGGTATTATTTTACCGCAGGTTTGGTCGGCGCTAATCCGCTTCGGGGCTAGTGCTTGGCTTCGATTTCCTTACGGGCCGCGCTCGAGAGAAAGGCCGATCTGGTAATGCCGCGCTCGCGCGCGGCGGCATCGATTGCGCGCAAGACACCGCGTTCGAATGTCACGTTCGCCCTGACCACAGCGCTGTCATTATCGATCAGCGGCACAGACACCAGATACGCTCCTTCGGACAGCGCGGTACGAATTTCGGGAAGCGATACGATCGCCTCATGGCTGGAAGGTTCAGGGACGAGCATATCCTCGGCCCAAAGCTGTAGAGCCTCGACCGCATTCGGCATGATATCCTCCGGTGCGTCCGCAGCCGAAAAACAGCCTGGAATGTCGGGGAAGCGAACACCAAACGCGCTGTCGGCATCCTTCTCAACCAGCGCGAAATAGTTCTTCATTTGCAGTCTCCTGATTGCACGCACGATCTAAGTCGTTCGCATCCAGCCTGCCTGCTTGGCGATTGCGCGAGCGGTGCCGACTGGCAGATCTTTTTCCGGGTGCGGAACGACAAGCACGATGGCGCCTTTTCGGAATTTGTGATGCGAGCCCCGAACTGAGACCAATTCGAAGCCGTCGTCTCTTAGCCGTTTTATGATGCGGCGACTGTCGCGCTCGATCAATTGGCACCTATGCGCATATATATACACATCTTACTGTGGTATCAAGTTTAAGAGGGCTTACGCGGGATCGAATAAGTGCCCGTAGCATGCGCTACCGTTTGACCATTAGGCCCCACGATGTCGATGTCGAACACCATCAGGCTCTTGCCGAGCTTCAGGATCCGGCAATGGCCGTCGATCGGGCCGGCCTCGGCCTTGCGCATGAAGTTGATGTCGAGGTTGACCGTCACCGAAAGCGCGTCCGGTCCGGCATGGCTGAGCACGCAGACATAACCGCCGATGTCGGCCAGCGTGAACAGCGACGGCCCAGATACCGTTCCGCCGGGGCGCAGATGCCGCTCATCGGCATTGAGCCGCACCGTGCAGCCGCCCGGAAACACGTCGATCGCCTCATAGGAAGTGACATTGTCGTTGAGCTGCGGATAGACGCTCGCCATCAGCGCGTTGACCTCAGCCGCGTTGAGCATTGGCTTCAGATTGCTTTGGGCAGGCATGGGCGGCGTCCTATATGAAATGGCAAGCTCCGGGCGATGTGCCTGGACCAAACGGTGCGACGGAGAAAACACGCCTCGCGGCTGTTCTTCAACCGGCAGCGTGCTAGTTCTGTTGCTCCATGCGCCGCGAGCGCCGACCCGAGAGATTGAAAATGGCTGAAGTCGTTGCGATCAAGCCCGCCGTGGCCGACGGCCCCGTTCTTGTCAGCCAGGACAAGGGCGTTCTGCGCCTCACGCTCGCCAGTCCGCCAGCGAATGCGTTGTCACTGGCGACAATGGCGGCGCTTCAGGCCGAGTTCGATCGCGTGAGAGAAGACAAATCCGTGCGCGTCATCATCCTGGCGGCCTCCGGCAAGGTGTTCTGCGCCGGTCACGATCTCAAGGAAATGACGGCGCACCGGGCCGAGCCGGACCGTGGCAAGGCCTTCTTCGAAAAGACCTTCGCCGCCTGCGCGAGCCTGATGCAGACCATCGTGCGCCATCCGAAGCCGGTGATCGCCGAGGTCGACGGCCTTGCCACCGCAGCCGGCTTGCAACTGGTCGCGAGCTGCGACCTTGCCATCGCTTCACACGAGGCGAGTTTCTGCACGCCTGGTGTCAACATTGGCCTGTTCTGCTCGACGCCGATGGTGGCGCTGTCGCGCAACGTCTCGCGCAAGCAGGCGATGGAAATGCTGCTCACCGGCGAAACGATCGATGCCGCGACCGCCAAGGAGTTCGGCCTGATCAATCGCATCGTGCCGCGCGAATATCTGAATCAGGTTGTCAATAAATACGCGCAAACCATTGCTTCCAAATCCTCTTTGGTCGTCAGGACCGGCAAGGAAGCCTTTTATGCCCAGGCCGAAATGGGGCTGGCCGACGCTTATGCCTATACCGGCCGCGTGATGGTTGAAAACATGCTGGCGCGCGACGCCGAGGAAGGCATCGGCGCCTTCATCGGCAAGCGCAAGCCGGAATGGACGGACGAGTAAGCGCCTGAATGAAGCCGCGCCATCTCATCGCCGAAGGTTCGACGTGGCTGCCCGCAAGCAACTGACGCGGCTGAAAGCGCCCTATCTCAAGCGCATCTTGCTCGAGCCGTCGCGCGTCGCGGATTGGGAGCAATATCCCTGGAACCTGCCGCTCTTTCGGGAGCGCGCATTCGAGTTCGAATTCGCTTCGGCCATCACCATCATCGTCGGTGAGAACGGCACCGGCAAATCGACGCTGCTCGAAGCCATCGGTGCGCTGGCCGGCTATGACGAGGCTGGCGGCGGCAAGGGCTACATGCCGGTCGACCATTCCATAGCTATTGACAAGAGCGGCGCATCGCTCGCCGGCACGTTGCGCGGCCATTGGCTGCCAAAGGTCACTGCCGGCTGGTTCTTCCGCGCAGAATCCTTTTATTCGGTCGCCCGCTATCTCGATAAGGCCGCGCTCGAAGATCCGTTCAAGCCACCACCGCCCGATTTCCTGTCCTGGTCGCATGGCGAAGGCTTCATCCGCTTCTTCGAGGAACGCTGCCGCCGCCAAGGCATCTACATCCTCGACGAGCCCGAAAGCGCGCTGTCGCCGACACGCCAGATCGAACTGCTCAAGCTTTTGCAACGTATGGAGCAATCCGGCACCGCGCAGGTGATCATGGCCACACACTCGCCGCTGCTGATGGCCTGTCCGAATGCGCGGCTCTTCCGCATCAGCCGCTTCGGCCTCGACCTGGTCGATTTTCAGGACACCGATCATTTTCGCATGATGCGCGACTTCTGCAGCGATCCTCAGATGTTTATGGAAGAGGCGCTGCGGGATGACGACGGGTGACAGAGCGGACATGCGCGACGACGATCTCAACTGGAAGATGGAAGAGGTATGTCTTCAGGCCTGGCCGGCAGCCGCCGAGACAATGGCCGACGGTTGGCTTTTGCGGCGCTCGGGCGGCCGCATCCGGCGCGCCAACTCCGCCAATCCCTTGCGCGGCCGGCGCGGCACGCCCGAAGCCGTCATCGATGCCGCCGAGGCGTTTTATGCCGGGCATGGCCAGGCGCCGCTTTTTCGTATTCCCGACATCGCCCCCGAATTGGAGAGCGAACTCGATCGGCGCGGCTATGATCGGGAAGGCGGGACGATTCACCTCCATGCGGATATCGATCGACTGTCAGGAACCGCCGATCACGGCGTGCGGGTTTCGTCGACGCCCGATGAAGGTTGGTTCGAGGCGCGATTTCGCGGCGGCGGCTACGATGAGGCGGAACGCCGGATTTTTCGCGGTATGACGGGTTCGATCCAAGGTGAGAAGGCATTTGTATCGGCCGAACGCGAGGGCATTGTCGCATCGATCGCCTATGGCGTCATCCGCGACGGATTGCTTGTCGTGGAGTCGGTTGAAACCGATGCAAGATTCAGGCAGCAGGGGCTTGGTCGCAAAACGGTCGGCGGCTTGATCGGATGGGCAAGAGAGGCTGGCGCCAAGGCTGGCTGCCTGCAGGTGGTCGTCGACAACGCGCCTGCACGCGCGCTCTACGCTTCGCTCGGCTTTAGCCGGGAGCTCTATCGCTATCATTACCGCAGGAAGACCATCGCAGCATGAATCACGATACCTACGACAATGCCTACATCGCCGGCATTCTGAATTCGGTGAAGACCATCGCCATGGTCGGCGCTTCGCCCAACGACGTGCGGCCAAGCTACTTCGTGCTGAAATACCTTTTGGCCAAGGGCTTTTCGGTGTTTCCGATCAATCCCGGCCACGCCGGCAAGGAGATCCTTGGCCGCACCGTCTATGCCAGCCTGGCCGACCTGCCGCAGCCGGTCGACATGGTCGACATCTTTCGCGGCTCGGCGGCGGTGCCAGGCATTATCGACCAGGTGCTGAAGCTCGATCCGTTGCCCAAGGTCGTCTGGATGCAGCTTAGCGTGCGCCATGACGAGGCCGCTGCCCGTGCCGAGGCGGCCGGCATCAAGGTGGTGATGAATCGCTGCCCGAAGATCGAATATGGCAAGCTGTCGGGCGAGATCGGCTGGACCGGCGTCAATTCCGGCGTGCTGTCGTCGAAGAAGCCGATAATGCGACAGGGTTTTCAGAGCTTCGGCGTGCGGCAGAAATAGACAAGCGCGGCTCGCGCAAAATTATTCCGGGAAGAAATGGATTTTCTCGGGCGTTCGCCCAAGGTCTCACCCCGAAAGGTATTTTCTTCTTTGCATTCCCGGCCGTGCTTCGCCAAGAATGCCCGGCGATTTTCGAACGGTCAGGAGAGGGATTTCGATGACCCGCACGCCCGGTTTCAACACGCTCGCCGTTCATGCCGGCGCCAAGCCCGATCCGGCCACCGGCGCCCGCGCCACGCCGATCTACCAGACGACCTCCTTTGTCTTCGACGATGCCGACCATGCCGCCTCGCTGTTCGGGCTGAAGGCCTTCGGCAACATCTACACCCGCATCATGAACCCGACGCAGGCCGTGCTCGAGGAGCGCGTCGCCGCGCTCGAAGGCGGCACGGCGGCGCTTGCCGTCGCCTCGGGCCATGCCGCGCAGGTCATCGTCTTCCACAATCTGATGCGGCCCGGCGATAATTTCATCGCCGCCAACAAGCTCTACGGTGGATCGATCAACCAGTTCGGCCACGCCTTCAAGAATTATGGCTGGGAGGTGCGCTGGGCCGACGTCAACGACCTCTCGACCTTCGAGAACCAGATCGACGACAAGACCAAGGCGATCTTCATCGAAAGCCTTGCAAATCCCGGCGGCGTCTTCGTCGACATCGAGAAGATCGGCGACATCGCCCGCAGGCATGGCCTGCCGTTGATCGTCGACAACACGCTGGCCTCGCCCTATCTGGTGCGACCGATCGAGCACGGCGCCGACATCGTCGTCCATTCGCTGACCAAGTTCATCGGCGGCCACGGCAATTCGATCGGCGGCGTCATCGTCGACGGCGGCACGTTCGACTGGTCGAAGTCGGGCAAATATCCGATGCTGTCCGAGCCGCGGCCCGAATATGGCGGCCTCGTGCTGCACGAAACCTTCGGCAATTTCGCTTTCGCCATCGCCGCGCGCGTGCTCGGCCTGCGCGACCTCGGCCCGGCGATCTCGCCGTTCAACGCCTTCCTGATCCTGATCGGCCTGGAAACGCTGCCGCTGCGCATGCAGCGCCATTGCGACAACGCCGCGAGCGTCGCCGGCTGGCTCTCCAACCACCCGAAGGTTGCCTGGGTGAATTATCCCGGTCTTCCAAGCGACAGGAACAACGCGCTGCAGAAGAAATATTCGCCGCAGGGCGCCGGCGCGGTCTTCACCTTCGGCCTCAAGGGCGGCTACGAGGCCGGCATCAAATTCGTCGAGGCGCTGGAGCTGTTCTCGCATCTCGCCAATGTCGGCGACACCAAGTCGCTGGTCATCCATCCGGCCTCGACCACGCACCGCCAGCTGTCCGACGAGCAGAAGGTCAAGGCCGGCGCCGGGCCGGATACGGTGCGGCTGTCGATCGGCATCGAGGACGTCAACGACATCGTCGCCGATCTCGAACAGGCGCTTGGCAAGGTCTGATATGTCGGCCTTTCTTGCGGTCAATATCGACAGCGTCGAACCGGAGGCCGGCGCGCCGGCCCCGGACCGGGTGGTCTCGGGCGATCCGAAATTCCGCACCTGGAATGTAGAGGAGCGTGACGGCGGCCTCTATGCCGGCATCTGGGAAGCGACGCCGGGCAAGTGGCGCATCTCTTACGACGAATGGGAGTTCTGCCACATCCTTTCCGGCGTCTCGGTGATCGCCGAGGACGGCGGCGAGGCGCGCACGGTCAGGACGGGCGATAGCTTCGTGCTGCGGCCAGGGTTCAAGGGCACCTGGGAAGTGCTCGAGACGACGCGCAAGGAATATGTAATCAAGCTCTGAGCGCTTCGCAGCCGTAATCAGAGCAGCCGGTCGACATCGCTGTTGGAAAAGCCATGTTGGCTCATCAAATCCCGGTGCCAGACGCTTCCGAGCAGGTCACCGAGGCATTGATCGACGCGTCGGCGCAGCGCGTCGTTGCTCTTGGCGAGAGCGAAGGCGCCCGCGGCGGGCTGCCGTTCGGAGGCAGGCACATCGATCACATCGAGCAGCGCGCCCGGCCGGCCGTTGACATAGCCGCGATGCGCCATGGCGACGCTGGCATAGGCGTCGGCCTGGCCTGCCGCGACGGCTTCGGCGGCTTCGGCCTGCGTGGCGAATATCCTGATCCGTTGCGGCGGCACGCCGTTCCGCAGCGCGGTCTGGTGTTGGATCTGGCCCGATATCACTGCGAGCACGGCGGCAGGGTGCCGAGCGATGGACCCGTAGCCAGTCAAGTCCAGCGGGTTGGCCTTGGCGACCATCAGCCCGTCCGGCAGTGACCAGATCGGCCGCGTGAAGTCCACGAGCTTGCTTCGTTCCTCGGAGATGAACAGACCCGTCGTCATCTCCCACCGGCCCTCAACCAGTCCGGGGAGCAGTTCGACGAACTCCGTCTCGATCGATGAAAAGGGCTCCAGCTCGAGCATCTGGCAAATCTTGTCGGCGAGCACCGCATCGCAGCCGCCAAGCTTGCCGGCGGCATCGGTGAAGCAAAAGGGCGGCTCCTGCAGGTAGGCGAATTTCATTGTCTAGGTTCCGAACGACGATTTCAGCTGCTCGAGGCGGATCGGTTCGGCGGTCAAAAGGCCACGGCAACCCGCTCCAACCCGTGGAAATGATAAGTGTCACGGAAGCGCGGCGTCTCCGCCAGGCGTAAATCTGGCAGCCGGTCGAACAGCGTCTTCAACGATACCTGCAGTTCGAGCCTGGCCAGCGGCGCGCCGATGCAGAAATGGATACCGGCGCCGAAGGAGACGTTCTTCTGGTCGGTGCGGATCGGATTGAAAGTGTCTGATCCCACGAAGGCCAGCGGATCATGATTCGCCATGCCGAGCAGCAGCGCGATTTTGTCGCCGGGCTTGAGCAGAATACCCGGCGCCACTTCCATCTCTTCATAGGCATAGCGCAGGAACATGTGCAGTGGCGCATCGAAGCGCAGGCACTCCTCGACCGTGGCGGCGTTCGCTTCCGGCGTCGCGAAGAAGCGGCGTGGATCACCGCCCTGCGTGAGGATCGATCTCACGGCATTGCCCGTCTGGTGCACGGTCGCCTCGTGCCCTGCATTGAGCAGAAGGATAGCTGACGAAACCAGCTCGTCCTCCGAGAGCTTCTGGCCGTTGTCCCGGGCCTCGATCAGCAGCGAAAGCAGGTCGTCGCCAGGCTTCTTGCGCCGCTCGGCGACGTAGCCGCGCAGGAAGTCCGCGAAATCGCGCGCGGCGCGGTTGGCGGTGTCCTCGGTCTCCCGCGTCCGGCCATGCGTGTACATGGCGACCATGCGATGCGACCAGTCGAGCAGTTGTGGCCCCATCTCGATCGGAACGCCGAGCATTTCGGCGATGATGGTGATCGGCAGAGGCGAGGCGTAAGCGGGCAGCAGGTCGACGCCGCCCGGTTCGAAGCGGTCGATCAGTTCGTTGGCCAAAGCCTCGATACGTGATCTCAGCCGTTCGACCTGGCGCGAGACGAACGCACGGTTGACCAGCGTGCGAAGCCTGGTGTGCACCGGCGGCTCCAACTCCAGCATCGAATTGGCCTCGATCGCGTCAAAGGCCGCAAGATGCGAGCGGTCGTCGCCCACACCGCGGCTGTCGGGGATGCCGGCCGGATTCTGTCGGCCGAAGCGGCGGTCGCGCAAAAGGCGACTGACGTCGTCGAACCCACCGAAACACCAGAAGCCGTAGTCCTCCCAGAAGAAGGCGTTGGCGGCGCCGTGCAGGAAGGCGTAGGCCTCATAAGGGTTTTGCACGAAGGCCGGCTCGTGCGGGTCGAGCCGCAGACTGCGGCTGGTCGGATCGAAGGTGAGATAGGCGGGCGTCATGCTCGATCTTTAGCGCGCCTTGTCAGCGCGATGCCAGACCATGTCTTGGCGCCCGAGACGGACAAGCGTTGAGCCAGCCGCTAATGCCCTGTCTTCAGGATGCCTGCCACCTTCGCCGCAATCGCCGCGTCAAGCGCCGGCCAATTCGCGAGCAGCTCGCGGGGGAAACGGTAGGTGAGGCTGAGATCGTCGCCGACCTGGATGTCGCGTTCGCAAGGCGCCAGCGATTCCTCGGCGCTCGGACCGCTCAGGCAGCGGGCGACGAACGGGTCCTTGCCGGGACGCTCGGCGATGGCCAGCACCTCGTTCAGATAGCCTGATTTTTCGCTGAAGGCGTAAACCGTCGTGCCGCCCGGACCGGGCGTGCCCGGCTTTTCGATCAGGGCGCTGTAGATCGGCGCGAAGCGGCCGCTCATGTCACGCGACATCATGCGCGGCTCGAAGGACAGGAAAACGATCTTCCGGGTCGTCGCGTGGTTGAAGTCGTCGCGCGCGGCCGTGCTGTACCCGTCCATTTCGGGATAGCGCAGATAAAGATCGAGCCGCGAGGCGATGCCGTCGCGCCGGGCCTGGTCGAAGCGGATGAAGTTCGCCGGCACGCTGATCAGATTGTTGCCCATGACGATCTGGCGCACCGTCGTGTCGTCCGAATAGCCGGCCATGGCGATCGACCGACCAAGCCATTTGCCGCCGACGCTGATCGCCACCGAAAGCAGCGCCAGCGCCGCGAAGATATAGAAGACCCGCTTCATCAAGGTCGAATCGACGACCTCGAAGTCCGGGCTCTCGGCGACGCTTGCCTGTCTCATTCGCTCTTTCCCGATCCGCCCACCTGTCCTTCGGCGGCACAGCCTTTGCGGCATGGCTCTTGCAGCGCGTTGGCACGACTGTGCGTTTTCATGGTAAACGGTTGGTAAACATGGGTCCCGTTGTGCTTGTTCTTTACGCCTTTGCGGTCGGTCTCACGACCTGCGGACTGGCCGGATCGGCCATGGAACTGCTGTCCGGCCGGCGCCTGGCCTTCGCCGAACCTTATGTCTCGCCGGTCCATATCCTGCGCTCGCTGGCGGCGACGGCTTGCGCCGGCCCGTTCATGCTCACGAATGAAGCCTTGGCCGCCCGGCGCGAGGGGCGCATCGGCACGATGGCGCTGTTGTCCTGCGGCTGCACCGCCGTCGCCTGGGCGCTGGCGCTCGGCGTCGTGCTCATCGCCATTGCATCCTGGGCGACCGCCAACCTAGGGTCTTTCGAATTCGCTGGTTGAGACGATTCGGAGACGAAAAATGCCGGTCTATGCGATCGACGGGAAAGCACCTGAGTTCGAGGATGCTGAAACCAACTGGATAGCACCCGACGCCACGCTGATCGGCAATATCAGGATCGGCCGCAATGTCGGATTCTGGTTCGGTGTCGCCATCCGCGGCGACGGTGAGCCGATCATCATCGGCGCCGACACCAACGTGCAGGAACATACGATCATGCACACAGATCCGGGCTTTCCGCTGACCATCGGCCAAGGCTGCACGATCGGCCACAGGGCGCTGCTGCATGGCTGCACGATCGGCGACAACAGCCTGATCGGCATGGGCGCCATCGTGCTGAACGGCGCCAGGATCGGCAACAACTCGCTGGTCGGCGCCGGCGCGCTGGTGACGGAAAACAAGGTTTTTCCGGACAATTCGCTGATCGTCGGCTCGCCCGCCAAGGTGATAAGGACGCTGGACGAAGCGGCGGTCGAGCGGCTGCGCGTCTCGGCGGCCCACTATGTCGCCAACGCCAAACGCTTCAAAGCCAAACTGACGACAGTGTGACGGCGGCGGACTGCCTAGCGCGTCATCATACGCGGCGGCTGTGCATGGCCTCACGCAGCAGGAAAGCACCGGCCTCGAAGCCCGCCTCTTCCGCGCCTTCCAGCGCCGTTTCATAGTCGTCGATGCGGGTCCGCAGCGACGGATCCGCGCCTGAGAGCAGCAGCAGGTGGATCGCGTCAGTGTCACGCCGCGACACCGCATAGTGCAGGGCTGTCCAGTCGTTGACGCCGCGCATATCCGGGTCGGCGCCATGTTCGAGCAGGATACGCACGATCTCCAGCCTGTCCGGCCGTTCCGTCGACAACGCCGCAATGATCGAGGGAAACCCGGCAGGATCCTCATAATTCGGATTCGAGCCGGCATCGAGCAAGGCGCTGATGAACGCGGTCGGGCTCCAATAGGTGGCATACTCTAGTGGATGCCCGAGGCCGAGCTCGAACGGCATCCTCTCGTCGAACCAGCGCGTTGAACCGCCCAGGGCAACACCCAGGGCCGCGAAATCGCCCGCCTTGAAGGCGTCGTCAATGGCCTTGAAAAGCCGGTGGCGCTCGCAGCGATCGTCGGGGACTTCCAGCATTGCTCGTGGCCCGGAAAGCTCGATAGTGCATCCGTCAACCGGCGTTGGGAAGGTGTGAACACAATGGGTTCAGGGCTTATGCGGCTTTGTTCCTGAGCCTTTCGCGGGTTTGGGCTTCAGCCGTATTCGCATCGCGCCACCGTTCGATGTGTCGATTTCGAATTCCGCTGTCTTCCTCACGAGATCACTGAGTTTGCCAAAGCCATAGGTGCGTGGGTCAAAATCGGAGAACAGATTTGAGAGCTGCTTGCCAAACGTCCCGAGGAGGACCCATCCATCCTCGCTGTCCATTTGACCTATGACTTTCTTGAGCATCGGCGTAGCCGCACTTGGCGCATGCAGCGGCTTTGGAGTTGCAACTGTGTCTTCAGGACTCGCCGCGCCGGGAAGAAGATTTTCGGTGTAGACGAAGCGGCGGCACGCTTGCCGAAAGCTCTCAGGTGTTTTCTGCTCTCCGAACCCGAAAACATCGACGCCCTGTTCGCGGATGCGGGCTGCAAGCCTCGTAAAATCGCTATCCGACGAAACCAGGCAGAACCCGTCAAAGCGGCCGCTGTGCAATAGGTCCATGGCATCGATCACCAGAGTGATATCGGACGCGTTCTCCCCGGTGGTGTAGGCGAATTGCTGTTGGGGGATGATGGCATATTTCGAAAGAATGTCTGCCCAACCCTTGGATCTTGCGTTTGAGAAGTCTCCGTAGATACGGCGGACGCTGGCTTCGCCTATTTTTGCGATCTCTTCAAACAAGCCGTCGGAAATTTTCGCCGAGGCGTTATCGGCATCGATGAGAACGGCGAGGCGTCGGGATTTAGACTCGTTTGCCATGCAGTGCTTTCGGTCGCTTCTACCTTTGTTCCTGGGGGCTGACGCGTCCGCGCAGCAGCCAGAAAGTAGCAACCAGTAGGCACGTCGTCGAATCCCCAAGCCGGAAATAGCGGAGCCGGCCCCGGGGACAGGGGCCGGCTCCTAAAACCCGGTCGTTGGGGACGGGGAGGGTGGGGACTCGACCGGGCTTTTCCTATGCACGTCGCGCGGGCACGACGTAGCTAATCGCTTTTGGCGTCCTTAGCGGACGCTGGCGACGGCTGCGTCGCGGCCGTCGTTGATGGTGACCCAAACGCCGGAATTCTCGGTCGATTGACGCTTGAGGTAGGTATAGACCGTGTCGTTCCAGGCGAGCACTTTCGGCTCGAGATTGTCGAGGATGAACTCGCCGAGGCTGGTGCGCACCGTCAGCACCGCGTGGCCGTCGCCGTTCGGCTGACGCACCACCGTCATCAGCAGGTCGCCGGCGGGGACACCAACGGCCATCAGCTGGCGGCGCTTCTCCAGTCCATAATCCTCGCAGTCGCCATAACCGTTGTCGGGATAGGCCCAGTATTCCTCGACGCCGTAGTTCTCCATGTCGGTGCGCGGCTTGACGCGGGTGTTGACCGAATTGTTGACGTTGACGATGGTCGCCCACAGCTTGCGTGTCAGCTCGACCGGCGGCTCCTTCGGCGTCCGCTGGTTGCATTCGACAGGAATGCGCTGGCAGAAATCATAGTGACCGACCGGCTGGGTGGTGCGGCCACCCGTATGCATGTAAGCCGGTCCCGCGCTTGCCGTTCCCCACGCGGACAGCTGCATCGCCATTGCCAAGAGCAACAGCTTGCCCCTCGTCATTTTCATTGTGGTAGTCTCCCCGTTTGAGAAGACTGTGCCACGTTGGGATTTATTTGACGCAAAAACCCGAAGTAGACATTGAGTAAAACGCCGGTCGAATAAACATAAAATTTGAACTATCGCGATCCTGGATTATTCAGATTTGCCGGGCTCGCCTCAGGTTCTGGTGGCCTGGGGCGATCTGCATCCAACCTGTCAAAACCGGGCAACAAAAAACCGGCCGCTGAGGGCCGGTTCGCTTCGTGCCTGTTGTTCGGCCCGCGTCAGGACCGCGGCGCGTTGAATTCCTGGTCCAGGGTTTCCGGCCGCTGGATGACGGCGAACTCGATGGCGACGCCGTCTTCGAAATGGCGCACCACTTGGCCGCGCATGGTTCCGAGCATGACCTGGACGCCGATCGCCGGCTTGACGTCGATCTCGACCGCCGCGCCCGACAGTGACAGGTCGATGATGCGGCACTGATACTGGCGCCCATCGGTAAGCTGCAGAACGCTCATCGGATTGCGCGGCGCCACGCGCTCGTGGCGACGGTCCTCGGGCAGGTCGAGCTCGTGCTTGTTGGCAAGCCAGGTGAGTTGCGCGGCAAGCTTGTCCTTCTTGCGATCCGAGGCGATGACGGTCATGGCGAAACCGTCCTGCGAGGTGCGCGTCACGACGCCTTCGACGCGGCCGATATGATCGATATAGGCGATGACCTTTTCGCCCGGCATGCCGATGCGCTCCGTGCGCAGCGCAACATTGCCGGGTGACATGTCGATCACCTGGCATGGATGCTCGGTGCGGTCTTCCAGCATGAAGCGCCCGTAGATCTTGACGCGGACACGCTGAAAGTTGCGCCGTTCAGCTCGTGACGGTGCATAATCTACCGCCGCTGACCTCATGACTGCCTACACCCCTTTGGCATTCCGCGCGACGATGCGAGGAATTTCGCCCAAAAAACTACAGCAAAGCAGGTTAACAAACGGGAAAAATCGGCCGCGAATGCCAACGCCAGGAGGTCGATTCCAGGCGGAAAAATTAACCGCGCGCGGGGCAAAAAACACGCGCGGTCGGGCTCATTCGTGACGACCGCCGTCGAGAACGACGAGATGGCGGATGCGGCGCACGCGGCCGAGTGCTGAAATCGTTTCCGGAGGGTCGAATTCGGCCGGGACGAGCGAGGGAACGTCGATCGCCGGCCGGTTCTTCAGGAACATCGGCTCCTTCTCGGGATCGATCACCCGGATCGTATCGATCAGCGCGTCGGCGAGCGGATCGGCGCCCAGCCAGAACGGCTTGTCGGCGGTGCTGATGATGCCGAGGCAGCGCTGGTTCTCGGCGCCGCCGTCCAGCGGCAGGGCCAGGAGCTCGAACTTGTTGGAACGGCCGTTGCGGCTGAACCCCTCGAAGGTCATGAGCAGGACCGATTTCTGCTCGAAAACGCCCTGCATGAGGCGCGACACCAGCCGCTGGTCCTTCTCCCGCCAGAGCGAGGGAAAGGAGAAACCCTTGAGCTCGCGGCCGTAATAGGCGCAAAGCCTTGTGCCGGCCAACCGGAACACCGCTTCGCCGCGCGTGTCGCGCTCGAGGATGAAGGTGTCCGCCAAAAGCGACTTGATGTCGGCCGGCTCCACTTCCGATCGCTTCGGGGCCAGGCGACCATCACGCAACTGGTTCCAATATTGGAACAGCGCGATCGATCCTTTTTCCTTCATTTCCATTCCGCTCCGCACAATCTGTCTTTTGATGTCCCATCGGCGAACAGACAGGGCGCCCTCCGATGACCTTCATGCGGTGCGGAGCAGGATGCGTGCCAGTATCGTTAACGTTTGTTCACGCTTCGGGGTCGTTAAGGTTAACAAGTGGTTTACATTGCGCGCCGCCGAGGCCTGTGGCACACCAAAACCACTCCAAAAACGGTCGTTTCAGCAGCGATCGGCAGCACTTCAGTCAGAGTTTATGGGGAGCAGGGGACTCGACCGGCCGTTCAGGGGGACACCTGGACGGCCTTCTTTTTGATTCGCCCTCGTTCCGATTCGCGCTTCTTCCGGTCGTGACTGTGGCGATTCGCTGTTTGTGATTCGAAAGGGCGTGATCTACATGCTCGCCCGAAACGCGAGTCCAGGACCCCAAAAGGCGCATGAGCGAACCGGTAAGCCCTAATGAAACCGAACCGCTGCCGGACGAAGAGCCTGAGCCGCGGGGCCGCGAACCCGTGTTCAACCTGCCGCCGGCGGTGCTGGCGGTGATCGGCATTTGCGTGGCGGTCCATCTGGTGCGCGCCTATCTGCTTACCGATGACCAGGATTTTGCCCTGCTCATTCGGGCAGCCTTCGTTCCCATTCGCTATTCCGGTCGATACGATCTTGATTTCTATGCCTTTTCCAGCCCCTTCACCTACGCGTTCCTGCATGGCGGCGTGGCTCATCTGTTGATCAATATGGTCTGGCTCGCGGCCTTCGGTTCGCCTTTGGCCAATCGATTTGGCATGCTGCGCTTCGCGTTGTTCTTCGCGGTAACGAGCCTCGCTTCGGTCGTGCTCTTCTGGGCGCTCCATCCGCTCGGCGAGGTGCCGCTGGTCGGCGCGTCCGGCGCCATCTCCGGCATGATGGGGGCGGCGGCGCGCTACGGGTTCCGTGTCGACCGTTCGTCCGGCAGGGCGGCCTTCGCAGGCGAACCTCTGCCGATCGCGACCGTGATGCGCTCGCGCGGCGTCATGACATTTCTGGGTGTGTGGATGGTCATAAATCTCGCCACCGGTTTGCTCGGATTCGCGCCGGGTGTCGAAGGTCAGATCGCCTGGGAGGCCCATATCGGCGGCTTCGTCGCCGGCTTTTTCGGACTGCGTTTCTTCGACCGCCCGCGGGCTGCCGCCTAGTCCTTAGGCGCACTTGAAATGCAACCAATCACGGCGCACGATGTTGCCATGCATGTCGCCCAAAAGCGCGTAGCGGTTTTGCGACAACGACATGCATCAAAACAAGATCTTAAAGCGCGCCACGGCGCGCTTTGAGCCACCCAGCGTCTTCGTAGGGCGCCGGGGCTCAAAAGCCGGTCGGGGCGGGGAGCCGGCGTCAAAGGCAGTGGAGGACGCCATGACGGTTAAGGCAATTCTTGAAAGCAAGGGCCATGACGTATTCACGCTCGGGCCCAATGAAAAACTGAGCGAGGCCATTCGCATGCTGGCCGAGCACAGGATCGGCGCGCTCGTCATCACCAATGGCGATCGCAAGATCGTCGGCATTCTCTCGGAGCGCGACATCGTGCGGGTGGTGGCCAAAGAAGGCGCCGCCGCGCTCGACATCGCCGTGCGCTCGGCGATGACGCCGAAGGTGAAGATCTGCAACGAAAACCACACCGTCAACGAGGTCATGGAGATCATGACGCGCGGCCGCTTCCGCCATCTGCCGGTGGAGAAAAACGGGCTGCTCGACGGCATCGTCTCCATCGGTGACGTGGTCAAGCGCCGCATCGAGGATGTCGAGCGCGAAGCCGAGGAGATCAGGGCTTACATCGCCACCGCGTGAGGCGGCGATAGCCGCCGGCTGTTGCCAGCCGGCGGTGTGCAGTGGAGTCTATCGGTTGTCGAGTTCGGCGCGGACGAGTTGGAGCCCGCGTCGGGTGATGCGGTACGGACCGCCATCCGTCGAGGAAACCGCTTTCTTCCGCCTCAGTTTTCGAAACAGCTCCAGGTCGAAGCCCGGATAGCGCCAGCCGTCGCGGGTCAGGCACTGGACCGAGGCGATCTTCCTGCTCTCGTTCTTTTCGATTTCGATACGCCCGCCTTGCGCGAGCAAGTGCAGGATGCGCTGTTCGTTGCGCGAAATGTCCATTGGAGAAATTCCCGGGAAAAACAACAAAAGCCGCCGCCGCGAGACATCGCGGCACGGGGTTTCAGGTTTTTCTGCCCTGCCTCGGCTTCGAGGTCAGGGCTTCACCGGGACTGAGCGTAAGTGGACATCCACTCTCCATTGGGATGGGCGTCCTATAGGCGAAAGCCGCCGAAAAGGCCAGCGCGCGGCTTTGCACTTGTCTCACAAGGCTTGTCTCGCAGGGCGGTTTGGACTAGCGAGTGTTGCGATTTTCGCATCACGATATGCAAATCGTACCGTCCCACGCATGCTATCCGCAGGCCCCCATGACCATCATCGACACCCGCACCCCCGACGCAAAACGCCTGATCCCCGGCGCCACCGGCGATTGGGAAATCATCATCGGGCTCGAAGTGCATGCGCAAGTGATCTCTGAGGCCAAGTTGTTCTCCGGCGCCTCGACGTCGTTCGGCGCGGCGCCCAACGCCAATGTCAGCCTGGTCGACGCGGCGATGCCGGGCATGCTGCCGGTCATCAACGAGGAATGCGTCAAGCAGGCGATCCGCACCGGGTTGGGCTTGAAGGCCGCGATCAACCACAAGTCGGTCTTCGACCGGAAGAACTATTTCTATCCGGACCTGCCGCAGGGCTACCAGATCTCGCAGTTCAAGCAGCCGATCGTCGGCGAGGGCAAGGTGATCGTTTCGGTTGGCCCCGACCGCCAGGGCGAGTTCGAGGACATCGAGGTCGGCATCGAGCGCCTGCATTTGGAGCAGGACGCCGGCAAGTCGATGCACGACCAGCACCCGACCATGTCCTATGTCGATCTCAACCGCTCCGGCGTGGCGCTGATGGAGATCGTCTCCAAGCCCGACATCCGCTCGGCCGACGAAGCCAAGGCCTACGTCACCAAGCTGCGCTCGATCATGCGCTATCTCGGCACTTGCGACGGCAACATGGACGAAGGCTCGCTGCGCGCCGACGTCAACGTCTCGGTGCGCCGTCCGGGCGGCGAATTCGGCACGCGCTGCGAGATCAAGAACATGAACTCGATCCGCTTCATCGGCCAGGCCATCGAATACGAGGCGCGTCGGCAGATCGCCATCCTGGAGGATGGCGGCAAGATCGATCAGGAGACACGCCTATTCGACCCGAACAAGGGCGAGACGCGTTCGATGCGCTCGAAGGAAGAAGCGCACGACTATCGCTATTTCCCGGATCCCGACCTTTTGCCGCTGGAATTCGACCAGGCCTATGTCGACGCGCTCGCCAAGGAACTGCCCGAACTGCCCGACGACAAGAAGGCGCGCCTGGTCGATGTGCTCGGTCTGTCGGCCTACGACGCTTCCGTCCTGGTGTCGGAGAAGCCGATTGCCGACTATTTCGAGAAAGTGGCCTCCGGTCGCGACGGCAAGCTCGCCGCCAACTGGGTCATCAACGATCTGCTGGGACAGCTGAACAAGGCCGGCAAAGATATTGAAAATGCTCCGGTTTCTCCGGAGCAGCTGGGCTCCGTTCTCGACCTGATCAAGGAAGGCACCATCTCCGGCAAGATCGCCAAGGACCTGTTCGAGATCGTCTGGAACGAGGGCGGCGATCCGCGTGAGCTCGTCGAAAGCCGCGGCATGAAACAGGTCACCGACACCGGCGCCATCGAGAAGGCGGTCGACGAGGTCATCGCCGCCAACCCGGACAAGGCCGAGCAGGCGCGCGCCAAGCCGAGCATGGCCGGCTGGTTCGTCGGTCAGGTGATGAAGGCGACGGGCGGCAAGGCCAACCCGCAGGCGGTCAACGACCTGGTCAAGGCCAAGCTCGGCATCGAGTAGGGCGATGTTCGTCCGCACCGCCAGCGAACGCGATCTGGTTGCGGTCCGTGCGCTGCTGGTCGAGACATGGCATGCGACCTACGACGCCATCTACGGCGCCGAAAAGGTCACCGAGATCACCGACGACCGGCATTCGATCGCCTCGCTCAAGGCGCGGCTGACGCGGCCGAATTCCGAATTCCTGGTCGCCGACGACGGCAAGCGGCTCGGCGGCATGGCATTCGCCGCCGCCACCAGCGACCCGAAGATCGTCCTTCTGAACCAGCTCTACGTGCATCCGGCCTGGCAGCGGCAAGGGATCGGCCAGTCGCTGCTCGACGAGGTCGAGGCCAGCTTTCCGGAGATGCATACGCTGCGTCTCGAGGTCGAGGAAGCCAATGCCGTGGCGATCGCTTTCTACGAGGCCAATGGGTTCCGGCCGGCAGGCAGGACAGCCGATTGCGGCGGCAATTCAGGATTGCCCGCGCTCATTCTGGAGAAGCGGCTCGGCTAGATCGTCGGCGCGCGTCCTCCTGCATCATCGCGCGGTTTTGATTTGATTGCGTCATCCGCCTCATCAAACCTGTTCTCTGCAGCGTCCGCACCCGCCACGAGGCAAGGAGCGCCGCTCCGCTCAGGGGGAGAACCATGCCGAGCTTGCCGGAATTGATGCCGACCGAAGTGTCGGACGAGACTTTTGGCGGTGTGACCTATCACGTCGCCGGCGAACTGGTGCCGGTGCTGTCGGTCGATGTGACCAACATGCCGGTCTATTTCGAACACCACATCCTGCTCTGGAAGAATACCTCGATCACCATCGGCCTGAAGTCGCTGAAGGGCGCGCTGAAGCGCATGATCGCCGGCATGCAGATATTCGTCACCGAGGCCTC
Organism: Mesorhizobium sp. GbtcB19; assembly: GCF_019091085.1. Classification (GTDB taxonomy): domain Bacteria; phylum Pseudomonadota; class Alphaproteobacteria; order Rhizobiales; family Rhizobiaceae; genus Mesorhizobium. Next base: position 297,778 of record NZ_JAGXJY010000002.1, read on the forward strand.
CGGGCCTGGCATCATCGCCTTCAGCCGCGACGGTCCGGGCCATATCGTGCCGATCCATCTCAGACGCGGCGAGGAGATCCAGGTGCGCGAGCATCAGTTTCTCGCCGCCACCGCCAGCGTCGACTACACCTTCGAGCGCGTGCGCGGCCTTGGGACAATGCTGTTCGGCCAGAGCGGCTTCTTCATCGACCGTTTCCGTGGCGAGACAGGCGACGGCATCGTCTGGCTGCACGGTTACGGCAACGTCTTCGAGAAGGTTCTGGCCCCCGGCGAGACCATCGACATCGAGCCGGGCGGCTGGCTGTTCAAGGACGCTTCGGTGAGGATGGATACCAGGATCGACAAGCTTTCCAGCGGCTTCTTCGGCGCCGCCATGAACTTCGTCGTCAACCGCTTCACCGGCCCTGGTCGCGTCGGCATCCAGTCGATGTATCTGCATATGCCGTCGGAAGAGTAGGCGCTACGCGGTCAGACGGAGGGGATTTCCACATTGTCGATCAGCCGCGTCGCGCCGAGCCAGGCTGCCGCGAGCAGGCGGCCGTCGCGGTCGCGCCGCCAGGGGGCGAGTGTCACGGCCTCTCGTGCGGCGACATAGTCGACCTTCTGAAAGCCCGCCTGCACGAGTGCTTCCGTGGCAATGTTCGTGGCGCGGGTCTCGTTCGCGCCGGACGCGAGTTCGGCCGCCGTGCGGCGCAGGATCACGTTGAGCTGGCGCGCGATATCGAGCTCGGCCTCGCCGAGATAGGCATTGCGCGACGACATGGCGAGGCCGTGCGCATCGCGCACCGTCGGCGCGCCGACGATCTCGACGGGCAGGTCGATATCGCGACAGAGCTGCCTGACGACGCAAAGCTGCTGGTAGTCCTTTTCGCCGAACACCGCGCAATCGGGCGTCGCCTGCAGGAAGAGCTTTGCCACCACGGTCGCGACGCCGTCGAAGAAATTCGGCCTGAAGTCCGTTTCGAGGCCGGAGGAGGGGCCGCCCACCGAGATTTTGGTGGCGAAGCCGGCCGGGTACATTTCCGCCACGCCGGGCGTGAAGGCGAGATGTGCGCCCGCGTCCTGCAACCCGTCGAGATCGCGCGCCAGCTGACGTGGGTATTTGTCGAGGTCTTCCGTCGGCGCGAACTGGGTCGGATTGACGAAGATCGAGACGACGCAGCGCTCGGCCCGCTCGAGCGCGATCCTGACCAGGGAGATATGGCCGTCATGCAGCGCGCCCATGGTCGGCACCATGGCGACCTTGAGGCCGGTCCGCCGCCAGTCCCGGACCTGCGCGCGAAGGGCGGCGACGCTGTCGACGACGATGGGAGCGGTCATGTCTCGTCCTTGCCGGATGCGGTCGTGAAGACGTGGTCGGAGCCGGGGAAGGCGCGGCTGCGCACCTCGGCGGCGTAGCGCTCGGCGGCACTCGCTACCACACTGCGCAAGTCGGCGTATTCCTTGACGAATTTCGGCACGCGGTCGACGGTCAGGCCGACCATGTCGTCGATCACCAGGATCTGACCGTCGCAGTCGGCGCTGGCGCCGATACCGATCGTCGGTATGGAAATATGACGGGTCAGCTTCGCGGCCACGGCCTCCATCGTGCCCTCGATGACGACGGAGAAGGCACCGGCCTTTTCCACCGCCTCGGCATCGCGGAAAAGCGCTGCGATGTTCTCCTCCGTGCGGCCCTTGATCCTGTAGCCGCCGTCCTTCTCCACCGACTGCGGCTGCAGGCCGATATGACCCATGACCGGTATTCCCGCCGCGATGATCGCCGCAATCTGCGCTGCCATGTCGACGCCGCCTTCGAGCTTCACGGCCTGGCAGCCTGTTTCCTCGGCGATGCGCTTTGCCGCCGCCGCGGCCTGTGCCGGCGAGGCCTCATAGCTGCCGGCCGGCATGTCGACCACGACGCAGGCTCTGGCCGAGCCGCGCATCACGGCCTGGCCGTGGGCGATCATCATGTCCAGCGAGGCGCCGAGGGTCGTGGCGTGACCATGCAAGACCATGGCGACGCTGTCGCCGACCAGGAGCAGGTCGACGTGCGGATCGAGCAGGCGGGCGACAGGGTAGGTGTAGGCGGTGAGGCAGACGATCGGCACGCCGCCCTTGCGGCGGCGAATGGCTTCGGCGTTGATCCGGCTGTCGGCGGACGGATCACGTGTCAATCGTCACCTCCCTCAAGACGCGCCCGGAACGGACCGGCCGAGCTTTAGAAAGACAGGCCGCGCTTGGCAAGCGGCGCTGTCGCAGGCGCCAGCGGTGCATCGATTTAGCGCACGAAGCATTTACGTTCAGGACATGGCAAAACCCTTGCCTTCGCGTTTGCGTGACGCCATAAGCAGGAAACGGGCGCAGCCGCTGCCGCCGCGAGGATCTGGATGAAAACTTTCCTGCTGCAGTTTTTCACCTGGTGGAACAGCCAGACGCTCGGCACGCGCTTGCACACCTGGCGCTTCGGCAAGAAGGTCGGCGAGGACGAAGCTGGCAACGTCTATTACGAGGGCGGCGTCGATTCGGAAGGCCGCACCCGCCGCTGGGTCATCTACCGCGACTATTCGGAAGCCTCGAAGATCCCGCCTGGCTGGCATGGCTGGATCCATCACCGTGTCGACACGCCTCCCCCGAGCGAGAGCTACAAGCCGCGCGAATGGCAGAAGCCGCATCGGGCGAACCTCACGGGAACGCCCGGCGCCTATCGCCCGCAAGGTTCGATCCTGACCAATCAGCATCGCCCGCAGGTGACGGGCGACTACGACGCCTGGACACCCGGATCGTAATCCTCCGGATCGTCATCTAAGGCGCCGCTTCGGTCCTTTATCGCCACAATTGGCATTTAGCTGCTTGCTGACTGCGCAGCCATGACTAGCCTTGGGCATTGAAGAATCACCCGGGCACAACCACCGGTATTTTTGCATGAGCTCTTTCGGCCATACCTCAAAGGCGCTGATCGTGGCGACGTCCCTGTTCGCCTCGATGGCAGCTTTCGCTGCCGCGCAGGCTCCGGCTCCGGCGCCCTCGGCTTCCGATCGCGTCACCAATCCGGTGGCCGAGTTCGCCGGGATCGACAAGATCACCGGCCGCATCATCACCTTCGACGTCTATGTCGACGAGACCGTCCAATTCGGCGCTTTGCAGGTGACGCCCCGCGTCTGCTATTCGCGGCCGGATACGGAGCAGCCCAAGACCGATTCCTTCGTCGAGGTCGACGAGATCACGCTCGACCGCAAGATCCGCCGCATCTTCACCGGCTGGATGTTTGCCGAAAGCCCCGGCCTCAACGCCGTCGAGCACGCCGTCTATGACGTGTGGCTGAAAGGCTGCAAGCAGAAGTCCGACGTGCCGCCGCCGACCGCGGCCAAGGCCGACACGGCCAAGCCGAAGTCCGGGGCCGCCAAGCCCAAGGCAACCGCCACTCAGCCCGCCGACTCCGCTCCGGAGCCAGCTGACGCGACACCGGACGCCACGGACGACGATCCTTCCACCACCAACTGATCCCGGAACCTGCTGGCCCTTGAGCCGTTCCAACTCGGCAAGGCGAGGAGGATTCCGCGATGATCACCACGAAGCCGATCATGGCCAACAAGCAGGAGCTTCTCGACATCGAGAAGGGCTTCTGGACCGGCGATTCCGCCTATTATGAAGCCAATGCCGATACGGGATGCCTGGTTGCGTTCCCGCAAATGGCCAAGGCGATGACCAATGCCGAACTGGCAGCGACAGCCAGCAAGCCCAACCGATGGCGCGACCTCGACATCAAGCTCAAGGGCATGGTCGAGCCCGGCAGCGACATCATCATGCTGACTTACGAGGCACGCGCGACGCGAGAGAACGGCGAATCCTATGCCGCGCTGGTCAGCACCGGCTATGTCCATCGCGCCGACGGCTGGAAGATGATGTTCCATGCGCAGACGCCGTTGGATATCGCGCAGGACTGATCCTCAACAAGACTGATCAAGGGTAGAAGACGGCCTCACCCTTCAACGCCTCGGCGAGCAGTTTCTCGTACTGGCCGCGCGGCACGTCGACGGCGCCGAAGCGCTTGAGGTGCTCGGTGGTGAACTGCGTGTCGAGCAGCGCGAAGCCGCGCGCCTTCAGCCGTTCGACGAGATAGTGGAGACAGGTCTTCGAGGCATCCGTCTCCCTGGCGAACATGCTTTCGCCGAAGAACACGCGCCCAAGCGAGACGCCATAGAGCCCGCCGACCAGCCGGTCTTCGCGCCACGCTTCGACCGAATGGCAGTGCCCAAGTCGATAGAGCTCGACATAGGCTTCGCGGATCGGCGCGTTGATCCAGGTCGAGCGGCGCTCCTCGCGCTTTTCGGCGCAACCGTCGATCGTCGCCTCGAAATCGAAGTCGTAGCGGATGTCGAACGGATGTCGGCGGATCGTCTTCTTGAGGCTGCGCGGCGTGTGGAAACCGTCCAGCGGAATGATGCCGCGTGTTTCCGGCCGCACCCAGAACACTTCCGGGTCATTGGCGCTCTCCGCCATCGGAAAGACGCCAGAGGCATAGGCCCTCAACAAAAGGTCGGTCGGGATGCGATAGCCTGGCGCGTAGGGACGGGTCATCGCATCCCCGTGCTATTCACCCTTGGCCAGATATTTTTCCAGCCAGTGGATGTCATAGTCGCCATTGGCGATGTCGGGATTGCCGACAAGGTCGCGAAACAGCGGCAGCGTCGTCTTGATGCCGTCGACGACGAATTCGTCGAGCGCGCGGCGCAGCCGCATCATGCATTCGACGCGGTTGCGGCCATGCACGATCAGCTTGCCGATCAGGCTGTCGTAATAGGGCGGGATCTTGTAGCCGGAGTAGACACCTGAATCCACGCGGATGCCAAGCCCGCCGGGCGTGTGGAAATGCGTGATCGTGCCGGGCGACGGCGTGAAGGTGCGCGGGTCCTCGGCGTTGATGCGGCACTCGATGGCATGGCCGTTGAACTTGATGTCTTCCTGCCGGACCGACAGCCCGCCGCCGGAAGCGACGCGGATCTGCTCATGCACCAGATCGATGCCGGTGATCGCTTCGGTCACCGGATGCTCGACCTGCAGGCGCGTGTTCATCTCGATGAAATAGAACTCGCCATTCTCGTAGAGGAACTCGATCGTGCCGGCGCCGGAATAGCCGAGATCGGCGATCGCCTTGGCGCAGATGCCGCCGATACGCGAACGCTCCTCGGCATTGAGCGCCGGCGAATTGGCCTCTTCCCAGACCTTCTGGTGGCGGCGCTGCAGCGAGCAGTCGCGCTCGCCGAAATGCACGCCGCGGCCGGCGCCGTCGCCGAACACCTGCACTTCGATATGGCGCGGCTTCTCCAGATACTTCTCGATATAGACGGCGTCGTCGCCGAAGGCGGCGCCCGCTTCCGATTTCGCCGTCGCCAGCGCGACTTCGAGATCCGCCTCGGTGTGCGCCACCTTCATGCCGCGGCCACCGCCGCCGGCCGAGGCCTTGATGATCACCGGATAGCCGATTTCGGCGGCGACGCGCTTGGCTTCCTTGTCGTCGCTGATCGCGCCGTCGGAACCGGGCACGACCGGAATGCCGAGGCGCTTTGCCGTGCGTTTGGCCTCGATCTTGTCGCCCATGATGCGGATATGGTCGCCCGACGGGCCGATGAAGGTGATGTTGTGGGCGGCGAGGATATCGGCAAACTTGGCGTTTTCCGACAGGAAGCCATAGCCCGGATGCACGGCATCCGCCCCGGTGATCTCGCAGGCGGCGACGATCTGGTGGATGTTGAGATAGCTTTCGCGTGACGGCGGCGGGCCGATGCAGACGCTCTCGTCGGCAAGCCGCACATGCATGGCGTCGGAATCGGCGGTCGAATGGACCACAACTGTCTGGATGCCAAGCTCCTTGCAGGCGCGCAGCACCCTCAGGGCGATTTCGCCGCGATTGGCGATGAGGATCTTTTGAAACATCCTGCCCGCTCTACTCGATGACCACGAGCGGCATGCCGTACTCAACCGGCTGTGCATCCTCGATGAGGATCGCCGTCACCGTGCCGGCGCGCGGCGAAGGGATCTGGTTCATTGTCTTCATCGCCTCGATGATGAGCAGCGTCTGGCCTTCCTTCACCTTCTGGCCGATCTCGATGAATGCTTTCGCGTCGGGCGAGGGCGCCAGATAGGCCGTGCCGACCATCGGCGAGGGCACGGCGTTCTTGGCCGGATCGGCGGGCGCCGCGGCGGCCACAGCAGCTGCCTGCGCGGCTGCCGGAACTGCGGCGATCGCGGGTAGCGGCGCAGCCACGGCATGGACGGCCTGCGACTGGCGCGACACGCGCACCTTGAGGTCGCCGAGCTCGACCTCGATCTCGGTCAGGTTGGTGTCGTTCAGAATGCCCGCCAGGTCGCGGATCAGCTGCTGGTCAACACCGGTCTTTTTTATCGACATTTTCGAGCCTTCTGTTTGGGGGCCGGTCACAGGCGTGCCGCCAATGCCTGCAGCGCGAGCGTGTAGCCGAGCGGCCCGAATCCGCAGATCATGCCGACAGCGACCGGCGCGACCATGGAGACGTGGCGGAAGGACTCCCGCGCGTGGATGTTGGAAAGATGGACTTCAGCGACGGGCAGGGGTGCCGCGGCGCGAATTGCGTCATGGATGGCGATCGAGGTGTGGCTGTAGGCGCCGGGGTTGATGACGATGCCTGCCGCCTTCTCGCTGGCTTCCTGGATCCAGTCGACCAGGTCGCCCTCATGGTTGGATTGGCGAAAGTCGATCTCTAGCCCGAGCGCGGCGCCCGCCGCCTTACAGTCCTCGGCGATGGCCGCAAGCGTCTTGCCGCCATAAATCCCCGGCTCGCGCTTGCCGAGCGCATTGAGATTGGGACCGTTGAGGACGAAAATCGTTTTCAATATGCCGACCTTGTTCTGCGCCGACCCCAAGCCGGCGCACTGGGCCTCTATAATGGGCATAGCCGCCCGCGAAAAGAGCGCAAGTGCGTTCTTTCGCTGTCCACAGTGGGCGGCTTTGCACCCGCCGGCACTTAGAGCGCGCTCTTTGCCTCTTCGATCTTTTCCGCCAGGACCTGCTGGCCGAGCGCTCCGAAGATCACCTCGTTGCCGACCACATAGGACGGGGTGCCGGTGATCGATAGTTTCGTCGCGAGGTCATAGGTGCGCGAAAGCGTTTCGGCGATGCTGGGGTCCTTCATCTTCTCGCGCAGGGTCGCTTCGTCGGCGCCGAGCGAAAGCGCCACCTTGATCGCGGTCGCTTCGGTGGCGCGGCCCTGGCCGCCGAGCAGCGCGGTATGGAATTCGCCGTATTTCTCCGGGTGCATCAGGTGGAACGCCATGGAGACGACGCTGGCCTTCTGCGAATCCGGGCTGAGGATCGGGAACTCCTTGAGCACGAAGCGCAGGTCCGGGTCAGACTTGGTCAATGCCTTCATGTCCTCGATGGCGCGTTTGCAGAACCCGCAATTGTAGTCGTAGAACTCGACGATCGTGACCTTGCCCTTCGGGTTGCCGACGACGCCGTCGAAGGTGGAGTTGAAGATCTCATCCTTGGAGTTCTTGATCACGCCGAGCGCGGCGAGCCGCTGCTCTTCTTTCTGCTTGGCCTCCAGCGCGTCCTGCACCTCGAGCAGCACTTCCGGATTCTTCAACAGATAGTCGCGGATGATGCCCTCGACCTCCTTGCGATCGATCTTGGTGTCGACGGAGGCCTTGGTGTCGGCGGAGGACGCGACCTGAACCACTTGCGCGCCGTCCGCCCTCGCAACCTGCGGGTTTCCCGCCACGAAGCCGAAGGCCAGCATGCCGAGCGCCACCGCCAGACCGCCGGCACTGCCAAGCAGGATTGCCTTGTTCATGATCGTCGTTCCTTTTGCCTGTTCCGGTCCGCCTTGGTCGTCGCCAACGTTCGGGAGGTTCATTTGGGTTTATTGGATGGCGTGTAGTTTATAATATCCTGGGCGCGCACCCAGCGGGGTTCGCCGCGCTTCAATTTCTGTTGAGCGCGCATGGCGAAGATCTTCGCATTTTTATAGTCGCCCGCATAATAATGGCCTTCGGCGGTGGCGAGATCTGCGGCCGGAATGTCGCCCTGCTCGCCATAGGCCTGCGCCAGAAAGCGATAGGCATCGGAATTTTCCTTGTCCCGCCCGACGCCGTTGTTGAGCTGGACCACGGCCTTCTTCAGCGAATCGGGCGTGCCCACTGCCATCAGCGCCTGGCCGAGAGAGACAAGCAGCAAGCCCGACCGCGCGGGGTCGAGGCTGGCGGCCTTGGCATAGGCGTCCGCCGCGTCCTGCGGCTTATTGATCTTCATCAGGATATCGCCGCGCAACTCCTGGAAATAGGGGTTCTTCGGCTGCTCCTTGATCAGCGCCGCCGTCTTGGTCAGGGCGGCACCCGGATTGCCGTAGAGATAGGTCTGCTGGGCATCGCCATAGCGCGAGGCGAGGCTGGTCGGGTTCTTGCGCATCAGCCGCGCAACGGCGGCCTGGCCCTGCATATAGGCGGCGATCTTGATGCGCATCATATCGTGCCGCTGCTGCAGCGCCGGCGGATCGATAGTGTTGACGAAGGGGCTTTGCTTGACGAGCACTTCGAGGTTGGCGATGCGCTCCTGCGGCATCGGATGGCTGATCCGGTAGGGATCGACCTGGGTGCCGGAGAGCGACAGCGCGCTCTGGAAACGGGCGAAGGTCTTCAGCATGCCCATGCCGGACTGGCCGGTGGCGTTCAGATAGGTGATCGCCGAGCGGTCGGCGGTGATCTCTTCGGTACGCTGATAGGCGAGGATCGAGCGCTGCGCCATCTCGCCGCCGCCGGCGGCAACACCCATGCCGGCGCCCGCCAGGCCCTTGCTGTTGGTGGTGGCGCCGGCAACCATGGCGCCAGCGCCGAGCAGCGTGGCGATGATGGCCATGGTCTTGGCGCGGTCGAGCTGGTCGCGCAATTTCTGCTGGTGCCCGCCGGCAATGTGGCCGGCCTCGTGCGCGATGACGCCGATGATCTCGTTCGGCGTTTCGGCCGTCACCAGCGCGCCGGTGTTGATGAACAGGCGCCGTCCGGTGACGAAGGCGTTGAAACTCTGGTCGTTGACCAGAACGATGTCGATGCCATCATTGGCAAGGCCTGCCGCCTTGAAGATCGGCCGCGCATAGTCGCGCACCAGCGCTTCGATCTCGGCATCGCGCACCACCGGCACGCTCTGCGCAAAGGCGCTGATCGAGCCCGAAACGGCGACCGCAGCGGCAAGCAAAAGTGTTGCGAAGCCGCGCGCGGTCCGGCCGAGAGAGGTCGATTCGCCAAATATTGATCGGGGTCGGCTCAACATAAGGTCCACTGGTAGACGAGCGGGCGAAAGATGAAAAGTCGGCGCCGGTAACTTCCTGCGCGCTTGTGGTCGCCACATCAATCGGGCATTTGTGCGGCGCTGTCCTTTAACCGGGCGGTTCAAGGGCGGTTCTGCAGTGCTTTCCGCCCGGAATTTCGCCGAACAAGCAGTTGGAAGAGGTCAAATGGTCGTTTCGCTTTCGCGCCGGGGGGAAGTCGAGCCGTTCCATGCCATGGATATCCTGGCCGAAGCCAACCGGCTGAAGGCCACCGGCGTTCCCGTGGTGTCGATGGCCGTCGGCCAGCCGTCGGATCCGGCGCCGGTCGGCGTCCGCGAGGCGGCGGCCGCGGCTCTCAGGCACGGCCGCATCGGCTATACCGATGCCTTGGGCCTGGCCGAATTGCGCAAGGCGATCGCGGCACACTATGGCGAGCATTACGGGATCGATGTCGCGCCGTCGCGTATTGCCGTCACGACCGGCTCTTCGGCCGCCTTCAACCTCGCTTTCCTGGCCATGTTCGATCCGGGCGACCGCGTCGCCATCGCCGCGCCCGGCTATCCGGCCTACCGCAACATCATGGCCGCGCTCGGCATCGAGATCGTCGAGATCGAGCTCGGCTCGGATGCGTATCTGCACGCCGAACATCTGAAGGCCGCGCATCGCGAGAAGCCGCTGAAGGGTGTGCTGTTCGCCAGCCCTGCCAATCCGACCGGCGCGGTCATTCCGGCCGATGAACTTGCGGCGCTGGTGAGGACGGCCGAGGAACTCGGCATCGCCGTGATCTCGGACGAGATCTACCACCGGCTGGCCTACGCGGCGCCCGATGTGACCGCGCTGGCGCACGGCGCTGGCGTCACCGCGATCAACTCCTTCTCGAAATACTACTGCATGACCGGCTGGCGCATCGGCTGGATGGTGCTGCCGGAAGAGCTGGTGCGCCCGGTCGAGCGTGTCGCGCAGAGCCTCTACATCTCGCCGCCGGAATTGTCGCAGATCGCGGCGATCGAGGCCTTCAAGGCGACCGAAGAGCTGGAAAAGGTGAAGGCGCGCTATGCCTGGAACCGCGACCTTCTGATGAAGCGCCTGCCGGAACTTGGCTTCGCGCTCGCCGCACCCATGGATGGCGCCTTCTATGCTTTCTGCGATGTCGCCCGCCACACCAATGACAGCATGGCCTTCGCCCGCAAGATGCTGGCCGAGGCGCATGTCGCGGCAACGCCCGGCCGCGATTTCGACCCGCTGCAGGGCCACAGGACTATGCGCTTTTCCTATGCCGGCAGCCATGACGATATGGTCGAGGCGCTGGCCCGCATCGAACGCTGGCTGAAATAGAAGCCATGCCGGAACTCGAGCAAGCACTGGCCGAAGTGGCCGCCGAGATGGCCGCGCGCACCGATCGCGGCGAGGTAGCGACCTACATCCCGCAGCTCGGCAAGGTCGATCCGAAGAAATTCGGCATCGCCGCCGTGACCAATGACGGCCGCGTCATCCTTGCCGGCGATGCCGACCAGCCCTTTTCGATTCAGAGCGTCTCGAAAGTCTTCACGCTCACGCTGGCGCTGGGCAAGATCGGCGATGCCCTTTGGCAGCGGGTCGGCCGCGAGCCCTCCGGCAATCCGTTCAACTCGATCGTCCAGCTCGAGCATGAGAACGGCATTCCGCGCAATCCGTTCATCAATGCCGGCGCCATCGTCGTCTCCGACGTCCTGCTGGCCGGTCATCAGCCGCGCGAGGCGATCGGCGAAATCCTGCGCTTCATCCAATTCCTCGCCGATGACGAGACGATCATCATCGACCGCGACGTGGCGGCGTCCGAGCGGGCCACCGGTTACCGCAACTTCGCTCTGGCCAACTACATGAAATCCTTCGGCAATCTCCATCACGCGCCGGAGCTGGCGCTCGGCGTCTACTTCCACCATTGCGCGATCGCCATGAGTTGCCGCCAGCTTGCCATGGCCGGCCGCTTCCTCGCCAATGGCGGTAAGAATCCGGCGACCGGATATTCGGTGGTTTCGCCCGAACGTGCCCGCCGCATCGGCGCCTTGATGCTGACCTGCGGCCACTATGACGGCTCCGGCGATTTCGCTTTCCGCGTCGGCATCCCAGGCAAGAGCGGCGTCGGCGGCGGTATTTTGGGCATCGTTCCCGGGGTGGCTTCGCTGGCCGTCTGGTCGCCCGGCCTCAACGAGAACGGCAACTCCAAGCTCGGCTCGATCGCCCTGGAGAAGCTCGCAAGGATGATGAACTGGTCGATCTTCGCGCCTTAGGCAGGTCGATATTCAGGTGAGGCCGGCCTGACTTGAATCTCGATTTGCCTTGCGCTGCGGCAAACAAAAAAAATCCCGCGCCGGGCGGCGCGGGATTTTTGCAAAGAAATCAGTCCAACAATTTGAAAAGCTTAGAAGAAACCTTTGCGCTGCCACCAGCCGGCACGCTTCGGCTTTTCTTCGGTCTTGGCCTCTTCGGACACGTTCGAGGACACGACGGGAACAACCGGCGCGTCGATCGACTGCGGTTTGCGGCGCGTCGGATGAGCGTTGGCGGCGGGTTCGGCCTCGGGCGCCGGAGCGGCAGCCACCGGCTCGACCGCCGCGGGCGCAACCTGGGCTTCCGCCACAGGCTCGGACACCGTTTCCGCCACCGTTTCCTCGGTGGCCTTCTTTGCTCTCGAACGGCGGGGCTTCTTCGGCTTCTCGGCAACCTCGGCGTCGTCGTTGGCGGCCGCGGAAGCGGCAGGCGGCTCGGGCGTGGCTGCCACCGCCGGCTCGCCGGCGGCGTCCTCGCCTTCAGCGGCCTCGTGCACGACGTCGCCGATAGCTTCCTCCGAAGCCTCGTCGTCACGGCGGTTGCGCTTGCCGCCGCGCTTGCCGCGCCGGCGCTTCTTGCCGGCGCCATCCTCCGTTGCGGCCGCCTCGGCTTCGCCGCCGGCGGTCACTTCCTCGGTTGCCTCTTCCGTTGCATCATCGTCGGCCTCGGCAGCCTCGGTCGGCGCCGTCGCGGCATCGCCATTGTGCTCGCGGTCGCGATCCCTGCCGCCGCGCCGACGCCGGCGCTTGCGGCGCTTGCGATCACGGCCTTCGCCGTCCTCGGAACGCTGCTGGTGCTGGCCCTGCTGCTGCGGGTGGCGTGGCTGCTCAGCCTGCACCGCAACCTCGTCCTCTTCCTCGATGACGATCTCGTCCTCGGGCTCTTCCGGCTCGACATAGGCCGGCAGGCTGCGCACCTCGACAAAGCCTTCCGGCTTCTCGGCGATGGCGCCGCGGAAGATCGCGTAGTGCTGGGTGCCCAGCGTTTCATCGGCCTCGATGGTGATCGTCAGGCCGAAGCGAGCCTCGAGCTCGACCAGATTGGCGCGCTTGTGGTTGAGCACGTAAAGCGCGGTCGCGGCCGGCGTGCGCACGATGATGTGGCTGCGCGAATCCTTGAGCAGGAATTCCTCGATCGCCCGCACCACCATCAGCGCCACGGAGGAATCGGAACGCACATGGCCGGTGCCGCCGCAATGCGGGCAGGGCTTCATGGTCGATTCCAGCACGCTGGCGCGGATGCGCTGGCGCGACATTTCCATCAGGCCGAAATGCGAGATACGGCCGACCTGGATACGGGCGCGGTCGTTCTTGAGGTGATCCTTCAGCCGCTTCTCGACGGAGCGGTTGTTGCGGTTCTCCTCCATGTCGATGAAGTCGATGACGATGAGGCCGGCAAGGTCGCGCAGCCGGAGCTGCCGCGCCACTTCCTCGGCCGCTTCCAGATTGGTGTGGAGCGCGGTCTCCTCGATCGAGTGCTCCTTGGTCGAGCGGCCGGAATTGACGTCGATCGAAACCAGCGCCTCGGTCTGGTTGATGATGATGTAGCCGCCGCTCTTCAGCGTCACCTGCGGCTGCAGCATGCGGTCGAGCTGCGCCTCGATGCCGTTGCGCACGAAGATCGGCGTCGTGTCGCGGAACGGCTGAACCACCTTGGCGTGGCTCGGCATCAGCATGCGCATGAAGTCCTTGGCCTCGCGGTAGCCGTCTTCGCCGGAGACCAGGATTTCGTCGATATCCTTGTTGTAGAGGTCGCGCACCGAGCGCTTGATCAGGCTGCCTTCCTCATAGACCAGGGCAGGGGCCGACGATTGCAGCGTCAGGTTGCGGACGTTTTCCCAAAGCCGCATCAGATATTCGTAATCGCGCTTGATCTCGGCCTTGGTGCGGCTTTCGCCGGCGGTGCGCAGGATGACGCCCATGCCCTGCGGCACTTCGAGGTCGGCCACGACCTCCTTCAGGCGCTTGCGGTCCTGCGCGTTGGTGATCTTGCGCGAGATGCCGCCGCCGCGCGCGGTGTTCGGCATCAGCACCGAATAGCGGCCGGCAAGCGAAAGGTAGGTGGTGAGCGCCGCGCCCTTGTTGCCGCGCTCTTCCTTGACCACCTGCACCAAGAGGATCTGGCGGCGCTTGATGACTTCCTGGATCTTGTACTGGCGACGTACCGGCTTGCGGCGGTTGCGGATCTCTTCGAGCGCATCCTCGGCGCCGACCGATTCCACCTCATGCTCGTCCGAATGCGCGGACGAGACTTCCTCCAGCATGCCGCGATCATTGTCGCTGCCGGCGGCTTCGCCAATCTGCTCGGGGCCGGTCTGCTCCGGTTGATCCGCCTGCGGGACCGCCTCGGAAATCACGTCGGCCTCGACACTCGCGGCAATCGAGGTCGGGCCACCTTCGGAGGGCTTGCCATCCTCGTCGTCCGTGGCGTCGTCGGCCTCGGCGTCGGGTTGCTCAGCCGTTTCCGACACCGCTGCGACTTCGACGGCCTCAGCGGAGTTTTCGGGAGTCTCGGCGGAAGCCTCGGCGGCATCGTCGTCGGCGTCGGCAATCTCGCCGGCGGTTTCGCGGGCGGCTACGGCCTCAGTCTGACCCTCCTCGTTTTCCGGGGCGGCGTGCTTGTGCTCCCCACGGTCGCGGTTCTTGCCGCCGCGCCGCCGGTTGCGCCGGCCGCCACGATCGCGCGCCTGCTGCTCCTCGCCGTTCTCGGCCTCCTCGTCGTCTTCGTCCTCGGCTTCCTGCGCTTCGGCGCGCAGCAGAGCCTGACGGTCGGCGACCGGGATCTGGTAGTAGTCGGGGTGAATTTCACTGAAGGCGAGAAAACCGTGACGGTTGCCGCCATATTCGACAAAGGCTGCCTGGAGGGAAGGTTCGACGCGGGTTACGCGGGCGAGGTAGATGTTTCCTTTGAGCTGCTTCTTGTCCTGGGATTCAAAGTCGAATTCTTCGATGCGGTTACCGCGAACGACAACAACGCGTGTTTCCTCCGGGTGGGAGGCGTCTATCAGCATCTTGTTGGGCATTATTTTGTTTCCTGCCGGCAGCCGACAGCCGCGGCTGGCGTGGCAGAGCCCGCCGCTGTGCGCCTGTATGTGTGTGCATGCCGGATAATTGAATGTCCGCCGGCCGCCGCTTGAGCGCAATGGCGGTGCCGCCCGCAGCCATTATGGCGCGGTTTGATGCGGACCTTTCCATGATTGCGCTTGAAGCCATCGGCACCCAGCAGAACCTTTTGAACCAAAGCCCGGGCAGAGCCGGACCAGCTTGTTTGCTCGTAAAGAGCCGGCGCGGGGCACACCCGGCCGTTTTCCTCACGCAAGCGATTCCCCCGCCACGAGGGCACGCCTGCGAAAATCGTCGCGACCACCTGAGCCTGGAAGGGTAAAGGAGCCGCCTTTGCATCCGACCTTTGGCAGGAAACTGCTGAGGCGAGCGGTTCCAGGATTGCAGTGATCCAACGTCGCTTTTATGATTTGGCGGGATGGAAGGCAACCCCGATTTCGGATGCCGGCAAAAAGCGCTTCCGCAAGGGAAGGTGTCCTTCATCTTACTCCATTAAAGGCTTGGTTAACCTTCTCTGAATACCAATCGTTAATCGAGTTGGCGGGCTGACGGGCACTCTGCGAGAAGACCGGGCGCGATGCGCCAAACCGGGAGCGACGGAAAACAGATGGGACTGGCGGGGACCGCAAACAAGATGGGTGGGGCCGCGGCGCATTTCCCGCGCATGGCCTGGGCCGCCTTGCTGCTGACGATCCTGTGCTGTTTCACCGCCGCCGCGCGCGCCGACACCCTGCTTGGCGCGACCGGCTACAAGATGGCCGGCGACGCCACCAAGATGCGCATCGTGGTGAATTTTGACCGCGAGCCGGACGTTAAATGGTTCCTGCTGCGCGGCCCCAATCGCCTGGTTGTCGATCTGCCGCGGACGCGATTCGCGCTTGAGGCCAAGGATGTGAAGCCGCGCGGCCTCGTGCGGGCTGTTCGCTACGGCGATCAGGGACATGGTTCGCGTCTGATCCTTACCGGCAAGGGACCCTTTGCCGTCGACAAGCTCGACGTACTCAAGAATGACGATGGCAGCGGCTACCGTATCGCCATCGATATGTCGGCCGCCTCCGAGCGGGAGTTTGACGCGGCTCTGGCCAACCAATCGCTGACGACCGGTTCGACGGTTTCCACCCAAAAAGGCGAGCGGGTCGGCACTGGGCCGATCTCGGCGCCCGGCCATCGCTTCACGGTGGTTATCGATCCGGGCCACGGCGGCGTCGATGGCGGCGCCGAAAGCTCCGCCGGCACGGTCGAGAAGGACGTCACGCTCGCTTTTGCCGAGGAACTGCGCGAAAAGCTGGCCGCGGTCGGCAAATACGATATCTACATGACTCGCGACAGCGACGTGTACCTGCAACTCGACGAGCGCGTGCGCATCGCCCGTCAGCACGAGGCCGACCTGCTGATCTCGATCCACGCCGATACGATCGCGGTCAAGGGCCTTCGCGGCGCCACCGTCTACACGCTCTCGGACAAGGCCTCCGATCCGGAGGCCCAGGCGCTTGCCGATCGCGAAAACCTGTCCGACCAGTTCGCCGGAATGAAGATCGAGGACGACAACAAGGAAGTCACCGACATCCTGATCGACCTGATCCGCCGTGAAACCCACGGTTTCTCGATGAGCTTCGCCCATACGCTGGTCGGCCAACTGTCAACCAGCGTCGGCCTCATCAACAATCCGCAGCGTTCGGCCGGCTTCAGGGTGCTCAAGGCTCCAGACGTGCCGTCCGTTCTGGTCGAGCTCGGCTACCTCTCCAATGCCAAGGACGAGGCGCAACTGCTCAATGCCGACTGGCGCGGCAAGGCGGCGCAAAGCATCACCAACGCGGTTGCGCTGTTCGCCGCGGCCAAAACCGGAACCGCGACGGGCGGCTGAGTGGCCGCACCCGCTCACAACCGGCGGACGGCTACAACCACAAGCAGCGTTGCATGACGACAACACCCGGCGTTATTATCGGGCAACCGAGTCCTGAAATTTCGCGCTGCCGTATTTTGTCCACATGGTGGCGACATGGGTCTTTGATTGCGGATTGGGACCGCCCCTGGAAGCTTGCGCGACTGTCGGCTTCGTTTAGGAAATTCCCGAACCTCGGACTGGAGCGGGCATGATTCGTCTCATCGGCTATTTCTTTGGCATCGGCACCACGCTGGCGCTGCTGGTGGCTGCCGGTGTCGCCATCTATATCAGCCATGTTGCGAAGGACCTGCCCGACTATGAGGTGCTGGCCAAATACGAACCGCCGGTAACCACGCGCATTCACGCCTCGGACGGCTCGCTGATGGCCGAATATGCGCGCGAGCGGCGTCTCTACCTGCCGATCCAGGCGATCCCGGACCGCGTCAAGGCCGCCTTCATGTCGGCCGAGGACAAGAATTTCTACAACCACCCGGGCATCGACATCACCGGCCTCGGCCGCGCCATCATCGTCAACTTCCAGAACCTTGGCTCCGGACGGCGCCAGGTCGGCGCCTCGACGATCACGCAGCAGGTGGCGAAAAACTTCCTGCTCACCTCCGATCAGACCTATGAGCGCAAGATCAAGGAGATGATCCTGGCCTTCCGCATCGAGCAGGCCTATTCCAAGGACCGCATTCTCGAGCTCTATCTCAACGAAATCTTTTTCGGCTTCGGCGCTTATGGCGTGGCGGGCGCCGCGCTCACCTACTTCGACAAGTCGGTCAACGAGCTGACGGTCGCGGAAGCCGCCTATCTCGCTTCGCTGCCGAAGGGCCCGAACAATTACCATCCCTTCAAGCATGCCGACCGCGCGATCGAGCGCCGCAACTGGGTCATCGACCAGATGGTCGAGAACGGCTACGTCACCCGCGAGGAGGGCAACAAGGCCAAGGCCGAGCCGCTCGGCGTGTCGCCGCGCCGCAACGGCTCCTATTTGTTTGCCGGCGAGTACTTCACCGAGGAAGTCCGCCGTCAGATCATCGCCCGCTACGGCGAGAATGCGCTTTACGAGGGCGGCCTGTCGGTGCGCACCACGCTCGATCCGAACATCCAGCTCATCGCGCGCAAGTCGCTGCAGAACGGTCTGCTCAAATATGACATGCTGCGCGGCTATCGCGGTCCGGTGACGCATATCGACGTTTCCGGCGACTGGGGCGTGCCGCTCGGCAATGTGAAGGGCCTCGAGGACGTGCCGGAATGGACGCTTGCCGTCGTGCTCGACAGTTCGGCGACCGGCCTGACCATCGGCATCCAGCCGACGCGGCAGATTTCGGGCGATCTCGTCAAGGACCGCGTCCAGGGCACCGTCAGCAAGGACGACATGGGCTTCGCCATGCGCCACTTCGTCAACGGCAAGTCCGTCAGGGCGAAGTCTCCGGCCGAGGTGCTGGAGCCCGGCGACGTCGTCTTCGTGCAGAAGAACGAAGGCTCGGACAACACCTACATGCTGCGCCAGGTGCCGGAGGTCGAGGGCGGTCTCGTCGCCATGGATCCGCATACCGGCCGCGTGCTGGCCATGGTCGGCGGCTTCTCCTACGCGCAGTCCGAGTTCAACCGCGCGACCCAGGCGATGCGCCAGCCCGGTTCCTCGTTCAAGCCGATCGTCTATTCGGCGGCGCTCGACAATGGCTATACGCCGGCCTCGGTGATCATGGATGGTCCGATCACTATCCAGAGCGGCAACACCACCTGGACGCCGAAGAACTATGACGGCACGGTCGCCGGCCCGGCCACCTTGCGTTCCGGCATCGAGAAGTCGCGCAACCTTATGACGGTGCGGCTCGCCAACGACATGGGCATGAAGCTGGTCGTGGAATATGCCGAGCGCTTCGGCGTCTACGATCATCTGGCGCCCTATCTGCCGATGGCCCTGGGCTCGGGCGAAACAACCGTCATGCGCATGGTGTCGGCCTATTCGATCATGGCCAATGGCGGCAAATCGATCAAACCCTCGCTGATCGACCGCATCCAGGACCGCTACGGCAAGACGGTGTTCAAGCAGGACGAGCGCGGCTGCGAAGGCTGCAACGCCACCGAATGGAAGAACCAGCCCGAGCCGGAACTGGTCGACAACTCCGAGCAGGTGCTCGACCCGATGACGGCCTACCAGATCACCTCGATGATGGAGGGCGTCGTCCAGCGCGGCACCGGCGCCACCATCGGCGAGCTCGGCCGCCACATCGCCGGCAAGACCGGCACGACCAATGACGAGAAGGACGCCTGGTTCATCGGCTTCACCCCGAACCTCGTCGTCGGCCTCTATATGGGCTTCGACACGCCGAAAGGCCTCGGCAAGGGCGCGACCGGTGGCGGCCTGGCGGCCCCGATCTTCAAGGATTTCATGCGCGTTGCGCTCGACGGCAAGCCGAACACCGATTTCCAGGTCCCGGACGGCATGAAGCTGATCGCCATCAACCGCAAGACTGGCATGCGCGCCGCCGAAGGCGCTCCCGACACCATCATCGAGGCATTCAAGCCCGGCACCGGCCCGGCCGACAGCTACTGGGTGATCGGCATGGGCGCCGACGGCTCCAACGCTGCCGGGGCGCTGTCGCCGCAGGCCAACCAGGCCATCCAGAGCGGCGGCGGCGGCCTCTACTGACGTCCTGCATTTCCCGAAATGGGCCGGCGCGAAACCGCCGGCCCATTTCGCTTTACAGGCGGCGATGCCGTGCCTATGTATCGCGCCTATCCCGCAAAGACCGAAAAGAACAGGACCGAACGAAAAGCCATGCGCGCGGAAACGCTCAACATTGTCGACGAGATCAGGCAGGCGATAACCCTGCTGAGGAGGCATCTTTGACTGGGATCAGGCTGTAAAGCGGCTTGAGTACCTGAATTCGCGCGCCGAGGATTCCAGCCTCTGGAATGATCCGATTGAAGCGCAGAAGCTGATGCGCGAGCGCCAGGAACTCGAGGACGGCATCGCCGCCGTCAAGGGAATGACCCAGGCGCTGGAAGACAATATCGGCCTGATCGAGCTCGGCGAGGAAGAGGGTGACGACAGCATCGTCGCGGAAGCCGAGGCGGCGCTGCGCTCGATGCAGGGCGAGGCCAAGGCCCGCCAGGTCGAGACGCTGCTTTCCGGCGAAGCCGATTCCAACGATACCTATCTCGAAATCCATGCCGGCGCCGGCGGCACCGAGAGCCAGGACTGGGCTTCCATGCTCCTGCGTATGTATACGCGCTGGGCCGAACGCCGCCGCTTCAAGGTCGAGGTGCTGGAAGTCCATGACGGCGAAGAAGCGGGCATCAAGTCCGCCACCGTGCTGATCAAGGGCCACAACGCCTATGGCTGGCTGAAGACGGAGTCCGGCGTTCACCGCCTGGTGCGCATCTCGCCCTATGACAGCAACGCGCGCCGCCATACATCCTTCTCCAGTGTCTGGGTCTATCCTGTCGTCGACGACAAGATTGAGATCGATGTCTCGGAATCTGACGTGCGCATCGATACCTATCGCTCCTCGGGTTCGGGCGGCCAGCACGTCAACACCACCGATTCCGCCGTGCGCATCACCCATCTGGCGACCGGCATAGCGGTCGCCTGCCAGGCTGAGCGTTCGCAGCACAAGAACCGCGCCAAGGCCTGGGAAATGCTGCGTTCGCGGCTCTACGAGGAAGAGCTGAAGAAGCGAGAGGCGGTCGCCAACGCCACCGAAGCCTCGAAGAGCGATATCGGCTGGGGCCACCAGATCCGCTCCTACGTGCTGCAGCCCTATCAGTTGGTGAAGGATCTGCGCACCGGTGTCGAGAGCACTTCGCCGTCGAGCGTGCTCGATGGCGATCTCGACGAATTCATGGAAGCCTCGCTCTCGCATCGCATCGAGGGCGGCGCAGGCGAAGCAGTGGCGGACCTCGACTAGGATATGTCCATATTCAGGTGGTGCTGAGCCTGAGCTGAATCTGATCATATCCCCGCGTTGCATGAAGGAAGAGCCGGTGACGCGCAAACTTACCGGACAATGCTTTTGTCGTGCCGTGAGTTACGAGGTGGCGGACGAATTCGTCTATGCCGCGAACTGCCATTGCTCCAATTGCAGGCGCACGACGGGCTCGGCCTTCAAGCCCTTCGCCGGCATCGAGAGCGATAAGTTTCGCCTGACCGCCGGCGGCGACCGGCTGCTGATCTATGGTGACGAAACCGGCCACGACGCGCATTGCGGGCAATGCGGTTCGCTTCTCTATTCGCTGGTGCGGGAGGGCGCTTACGTCCACGTCCCCATAGGAACGCTGGTCGATGAACCAGGCATTCGCCCGAGCGCCCACATCTTTGTCGGCTCCAAGGCGAAGTGGTTCACAATCACCGACGACCTGCCGCAGTATGATGAGCACGTTTCCGGCTGAACGCCGGGAACCAGCTTGAACCGAATCCCGTTGTCCGGCACCCGTTCCGCGCGGCTAACCGCTCGTTAACCAAGCCGGCGCACGATTCTGGACGGCAGAGGCTGGCGTGAATGACGGCATCGCCGTTGCAGGCGGTTGCTTGCGCCAGTCGAGGAATCAGCCCAGCCTTGGTGCTGGGGTTAAAAGCATTTATGGCCGGATGCGGCATATCTGCGACCGACGATTCGGCCACTGGGAAGACACGTTCCGGGAACGGGCAAGCGAAAAACGCTTGATGCTCGAAAGGAACGCTTCGATGTCTGCTGCCAAATCAAGATCGGCCCAAGCCGCTCGACCGGCTGGCCGACTTTTGTTTTCCCTGTTCGCAGTGGGTGCCATCTCGGTGCTGGCGCCGCCGGCCATCGCACACGACGCCAAACCCACGGCGGTGTTGCCGCAGGGGTGGAGCTATCCATTTGCCTGCTGCGCCAATTATGACTGCAAGGAGGTGCCGCAATCTTCGATCAGCGAGCGGCCCGAGGGCTACGTCATAAAAGGGACGGGCGAGGTGGTGGCCTATGCCGACAAGCGGGTCAAGAACTCGCCCGACGGGGAGTACCATTGGTGCGCCCATCAGGCAGGGCTCGATGCCGGCAAGACCATCTGCCTGTTCGTGCCGCCGCCCTCTTACTAGACCTCGCAACCCAAACACGAAGCGCGAGGGTCTTCGAGCACGGCAGGATACCTGCCGAAGCTGCTGACTGACAGTTGTCAGGATCGCTTCTTTATGTTGCCCTGCCACCAGGGGAATTCCGGCGTGGCGGCAGACAACGGAGAGGTGATTTTGATGACGATCAAGGGAAGCTGCCACTGTAAGGCGACAACCTTCGAGGTTGCCGAGCCGCCGCAGACGGTGACGCAATGCACATGCTCGTTCTGCTCGAAGCGGGGGGCGCTATGGGCCTACTACGTCCCGTCGCAATTCAGGCTGACCAGCCCCCCCGGAAATGTCTCCTTCTATCGCTGGGGCTCGAAGACCGTAAAGCACGGTTTCTGCGCCACCTGCGGCTGCGGCACCTTCACCGAGACGCCCGACTGGTCGACCGGGAAGCCGGATTTCGATAACCCGAAGATCAGCGTCAATTCGCGTCTGTTCGACGATTTCGATCTGGACAAGGTCGAGGTGGTGGTCATCGACGGTAAGAATTTGTGGTAGCGGCGAAACGGGAGGGATCGCCGAAACGTCGCCGGCCGCATTCCCGTTCCGTTTTTCGCCGCATTTCATGCTACAAGGCTGCGGAAGGGCTGATTTGGCGCGGCCGCAAAGGCCGCGAGTTGGAGAGGGACCAATCTCATGAAGAAGACTGTGCTCGTCGCCGTGGCGACGGCTTTACTGGTGAGCGCCTGCACCACCACCGATCCGTATACCGGCGACCAGAAGATCTCCAATACGGCGGCCGGTGCCGGCCTCGGCGCGCTGGCCGGTGCCAGCCTCGGTCTGCTCGCCGGCGGCAATGACCGCCGCAACGCCCTGATCGGCGCCGGCATCGGTGCGCTTGCCGGTGGCGCGATCGGCGCGACGATGGACCAGAACGAGGCGGAGCTCCGCCGTCAGCTGCAGGGCACCGGCGTCAGCGTCACCCGCAGCGGCGACCAGATCATCCTCAACATGCCGTCCGACATCACCTTCAACGTCGACCAGGACGCGGTGAAGCCGGGCTTCTATCCGGTGCTGAACTCGGTCGCGCTGGTGCTGAAGAAGTTCCGCCAGACCACCGTCGACGTCTTCGGCCACACCGATTCGACCGGCGGCGACCAGCACAATTTCGATCTGTCGCAGCGTCGCGCGCTCGCCGTCGCCAACTACCTGTCCGGCCAGGGCGTCGATCAGCGCCGCTTCGCCGTCACCGGCTTTGGCAAGACGCGCCCGATCGCATCCAATGCCACGGCCGCCGGCCGCGAGCAGAACCGGCGCGTCGAAATCCAGCTGTCGCCGCTCACCTGAGGCAAAACCGCCCGAAAGAGCGCATTTCCCGCGAAGCAAAACGGCCCTTTACGGGGCCGTTTTTTGTTTGGCGTTGCCCAAAGATGGGTCGAAGGTCTTAGGCCATTAGCTTGTTCTAATTGATACTTTTCCAGAACCTAGGAAAGGACTACCATCCTGATGTTCCAGAGGGGATGGGGTGGTCAACCGGCCGCGCAATCTGCATCTGCCGCCCCGGTCTTGCACGGCCAGATCAAGGGAATCTGGGAGGAATGCATGACAAGAACAGCTCGTCTCGGGCGCTGCGGTGCCCTCGTTTTGGCAGGCCTTATGGGCACATGGCTCGGCTCCGCCGCGGCCCGGGCCGAGGACGCCAACAAGGCCGACCTCGAGGCCTTGAAGAAATCGCTGGCCAAGTATGAAGATTACACGGCCGCCATCCGCGACCTCTATCTGTCGACCGAAGGCTGCGTCTACTATGCCGGCGAGAAGATAGAAGGGGCGATGTACTATCCCAAGGGCGCCATGGGCGTCCATTTCGTCAACGTCCCGAGTATCGGCAAGCCGCTCGACCCGATGAAGCCCAACGTCCTGATCTACGAGCCGACGAAAAAGGGTTTGAAGTTGGTCGGCGTGGAATGGCTGGTTCCTTTGACACCGGACGTGAAGGAAGCTCCGAAGCTGTTCGGCCAGAAATTCATGGGGCCGATGGAAGGACACTACCCGCTCATCCCGAGGGAGTTCGTCCACTACGACCTGCATGCCTGGCTGTTCAGGGACAATCCGAACGGCATGTTCACACCGACGAACCCGAATGTGAAATGCACCAAGGCCGAGTTCCCGATGCTGGAGAAGCCGACCAAGATGATGCCGGGCCCGATGTAGGGCAGGGCCCTTGGCCGGATTGCTTCAGGCGAAGCAGCCGCAAAAAAGAAACGGCCCCGTTCGGGGCCGTTTTCATTCTACCGGCGCTGGCATGCAGCTCAGACCTTGGCGACGATCCGCATGAAGGCCGGCACGTCGTCGCCGAAGCCGACGGTCGCGTCGTCTTCCTCGCGATGGCGGCCGGGGCGGTCGCGCTGCGGACGGGCGTCGCCGCGCTGCTCATGGCGGTTGCCCGAACCCTTGCGCTCATTCTCGGAACGGATCGCGTCCTCGCGGGCGCGGCGCTCGGCGATATCGGCCACTTCGGCGACCGGCTGCTCCTCGCGCGCGGCCTCGGGCGTCTCGTCGCGCTTGGCGTGACGGTCCTTCTTGCGCTCGCCGCGATCCTTGCGGTCCTCGTCTTTGCGGCCGGCGCGACGCGGCGCGCCGCGGCCACGGCGCGGCTGCTCCTCGCCTTCGCTTTCGGTCACGGTCGACAGGTCGCCGTCATGCCATTCGATCTTGGTGCCGATCAGCCTCTCGATGGCGTCGACATATTTGGTGTCGGAGCGCGTGGCGATGGTGAAGGACTTGCCGGCGCGTCCGGCACGGCCGGTGCGGCCGATGCGGTGGACATAGTCCTCGGCGTGGATCGGCACGTCGTAGTTGAACACGTGGCTGACATCGGGAATGTCGAGGCCGCGCGCCGCGACGTCCGAGGCAACGAGATAGCGCAGCTTGCCGTCGCGGAAATTGGCGAGCATCTGCATGCGGGCGCGCTGGTCCATATCGCCATGCAGGGCGCCTGCGTCGAAATCATGCTTCAACAGCGAGCGGAACAGTTCCGACACCTCGACCTTTCGGTTGCAGAAGATGATGGCGTTCTTCAGGTCGGCGTCTTCGGCCTTGATCAGGTTGCGCAGCGTTTCGCGCTTCTCCCAGGGCTTGTTGCCGGACTTCACCAGGCGCTGCGTGATGCTGGTCGCGGTGGAGGCGGCCTTGGAGACCTCGACGCGCACCGGCGCGTGCAGGAACTTCTCGGTGAGCTTGGTGATCTCCGGCGGCATCGTCGCCGAGAAGAACAGCGTCTGGCGCGTGAACGGGATCATTTCGCAGATGCGCTCGATGTCGGGAATGAAGCCCATGTCGAGCATGCGGTCGGCCTCGTCGATGACGAGGATTTCGACGCCGTTGAGCAGCAGCTTGCCGCGCTCGCGGTGGTCGAGCAGGCGGCCGGGCGTCGCGATCAGTACATCGGCGCCGCGCTCGAGCTTCTTGTCCTGCTCGTCGAACGAGACGCCGCCGATCAGGAGCGCGATGTTCAGCTTGTGGTTCTTGCCGTATTTGACGAAGTTCTCCTCGACCTGCGCGGCGAGCTCGCGGGTCGGCTCCAGGATCAGCGTGCGCGGCATGCGGGCTCGCGCCCGGCCTTTTTCAAGGCGCGTCAGCATTGGCAGCACGAAGGACGCGGTCTTGCCGGTGCCGGTCTGGGCGATTCCCAGCACGTCCTTGCCGAGCAGCGCGTGCGGGATGGCGCCAGCCTGGATCGGAGTCGGCTTGGTGTAGCCGGCATCTGAGACTGCGGAGAGGACCTTCGGCGAAAGGCCAAGGTCCGAGAATGTCAACGCTTCTTGAGCGGTCGTGGTGTCTGAGGACAAGTGTTTGATGTCTTTGGCTGGTTCGGGAAAATCGCAACACGTGTTGCGGCAGGCGCCGCGCGCTTGCAAGATCGCGGTTGCAGTTAGGCGCAAGTCCGCGATTTGTCAACAGAAACGGGCAGAAATCCGGCGATTGTGAAGACGTAACCTTAATCGCGATGCTTAAAGCGCGTCGCAATGAAACGGAAACAGGCGACGCGCTTCAAGTCTTTGCTTGATGGATGCCGTTTTTCCAAAACCGCTGCGCAGTTTTGGGCGACGTGCATCAATCGAAACAGTATCGCTGCGCCGGCTCAATAGCGGAATTGCTCGGCTAGGATGCGTTCGTTCCACGAATGGTTCGGATCGAACAGCAAAGTCGCCGTCGCCGTCGGCGATTCCCGCACGGTGACGGAAGCCACGGCCTTCACCTCGGTGTGGTCGGCGGCGGCATTCACCGGGCGCTTTTCGGCTTCCAGTATGTCGAAGCGCACGGTCGCCTTGTTGGAGAGCAGCGCTCCGCGCCAGCGCCGCGGCCGGAAGGGACTGACCGGCGTTAGCGCCAGAAGCGGCGCATCGAGCGGCAGGATCGGCCCGTGTGCCGACAGATTATAGGCGGTGGAGCCGGCGGGCGTCGCGATCATCACGCCGTCGCAATTCAACTCCTCCAGCCGCACCTGGCCGTCCACGGTGATACGAATCTTCGCCGTCTGGTAGGACTGGCGCCACAGCGCGACCTCGTTGATGGCCGGCGCCGAAATCGTTTCGCCGTCATGCGTCACCGCGACCATCTCCAGCGGGCGGATCGTCTCGGCGACCGCGGCGGCGATGCGCTCCTCAAGGCCCCCGGCACGATATTCATTCATCAGGAAGCCGATGGTGCCACGGTTCATGCCGTAGACCTTCTTGCCCGTGCTCATCGTGTCGCGCAAGGTCTGCAGCAGAAAACCGTCGCCGCCGAGCGCAATGATGATCTCCGCCTCCGCGACAGGCACCTGACCATAGCGCGCTGACAGGCTTTCCAGCGCGGCGCGGGCGTCGTCAGTGTCGGAAGAGACGAAGGCGAAACGGCTGGCGGCTTTGCTCATGACTCCCGGAGGGCGACCATTTGCCGGGCCGCGCCGGCGACGGCGTAGCATGCGGCGCCCGTGTCTGTGAAGGGCGCTATGCAGCGCTGGCGAGTGGGGTCCTCGACATGCAATCGCGCTTCGTGACAGAGGCGCAACGAATGTGATGGCTGTAATGGTTAAGACGAAGCTTAAACACTCGTAAAGCCGGATCGATCATGTTAGCCGACAGTGGATGGGTTGGCGGGGGCTGACCAGTCGAGAGACCTGTCTATTGCCAGTAACGCGTCTGATCATAGTCTTCCTGATGATGGGAAGCTTCGCGCTGATGTTCGCTGAACTGGTGCGTCATTCCGAAGAGATGAGCCAGCGCCCGCAGCCTACCGCTTCCCGCTGTGGCGACGCCACCGGAACGCCCTGTCCACAAAGAGCGCTGTAGGCTCCGCTTCCCCGATCGCTCAGCCGCCCTGCAGGTGGCAGCCTGGTTTGCGCTTGCCCGCGACATATTCGTCGATGAGCTGGAGGTAGCGCACTTTGCCGAAACTCGGAAAATGGCCGCCATGCACGACCGAGACGTCGAGCTCGCGCAGGGCAAGCAGCGTGCCGACATAGTCCTCGATGTCTGAGTGATAGACATCGTCGATCAGTGGCCCGTCATAGACGATGTCGCCTGACAGCAGGATGCCGGTTTTCTTCTCGTAGAGCGCGATGCCGCCGGGCGAATGTCCAGGCGTGTGGATGACCTCGAAGGCGCGGTCGCCGAGATCGATGACGTCGCCATGCCCGAGCAGCCTGTTGGCCGGCGCGGGCTGGATGCGATAGCCCGCCGTATCCCAGCCTTTCGGCGCGCCGTCGAACATCTCCTCATTGGCGTAGCGGTCGGCGACCGTCCATTCTTTGCGCGGATCGGCAAGGATTGCCGCCTCGGCCGAGTGCACGCAGCGATCCGGGAACTCGTGGTGGCAGCCGATATGGTCGAAATGCGTGTGGCTGGCGACGCAGGTAAGCTTGCGCTCGGCCACCAGCGGCACGTGGCGCCGCAAGCTGAAATGGCCAAGGCCGGTGTCGAACAACAGGTCGCGGTCGCGCCCGCGCACATGCCAGATATTGCAGCGGAAGAACGGTTTTATCCAAGGCTCGTGGATGAGCGTGACGTCGTCGGCCATGCGGATGGTTTCGTACCAGTCCGGAGCCTCTATCACCGGAAGCATGTTCATAATCAGACCGCCAGCAGGATGATGTCTTGAGCGTTGCACGAAACCGCTGTCGTGTCGCCCGCCTGAACGGTGGCCGAAGCGGGAGCCTTGGCGATGAATTGCAGCGCGGGATCCAGTGCCGAGGCGGCAAGCACGCGCTTGAAGCTGCCCTGGAAGACGACATCGCCGACCGTGGCCGTGCCGAGCGCGACATCGCCTTTTGCCTCTCCGAGAACCAGGTGTTCGGGCCGGATGGCGAGCGCGATCTTGGCGCCGGCAGGCGATGGGCCGGGCACTGAAATCGGACCGACCGGGGTCGAGGCCGTAACGATCCCGTTCCTCGCCTCGGTCACGGTGCCGGCAAGGATGGTGCTCTCGCCCATGAAGGTTGCGGAAAACCGTGTCGCCGGCCGCGCATAGACCCGCTCTGGCGGGCCTTCGTCCTCGATGCGCCCGTCATTCATCACCACGCAATGGTCGGCCAGCGCCATCGCCTCTTCCTGGTCGTGGGTGACATGGATGAAGGCGGTGCCGACGCGCTTCTGGATCGCCTTCAGTTCGTCCTGCATCTGCCGGCGCAGTTTCAGGTCAAGCGCGCCGAGCGGCTCGTCGAGCAAAAGCACCGCCGGTTCGATGACCAGCGCCCGGGCCAGCGCCACGCGCTGCCGCTGGCCGCCGGAGAGCTGATGCGGCTTCTTGTCGAAGGCGGCCGCCAGCCCGACAAGGGCAAGCGCATCGCGTGCCTTCGCAGCCCGGGTCGCGCCGTCGACGCCCTGCATGCGCAGCCCGAAGCCGACATTGCCGCCGACGCTCATATGCGGGAACAGCGCATAATCCTGGAACACAGTGGTCGTCGGGCGTTTGGCCGGGGGCACTGCGGTGCAGTCCTGGCCGCGAATAAGGACCTTGCCTTCGCTGGGCGTGACGAAACCGCCGAGGATGGAGAGCAGCGTCGTCTTGCCGGAACCTGAGGGTCCAAGCAGGATCGTGTAGCTGCCGGGTTCGATCGCCAGCGAGACGCTCTTCAGCACCGCAAGCTGCCCGAAGCGATGCGAGACGTTGCGGATATCGACCAGGGGCGCGCTCATGCCGGCTTTCTCCGCAACAGCGTCAGTTCGAAAAACACCACCAGGACGATGGAGACGGCAAAGACCAGCGAGCCGACGGCATTGGTCTTGGGGTTGAGCCCTGAGCGCAGCAGGTTCCAGATCTCGACGGGCAGCGTCGTCTCGAAACGGGTGAGCAGGAAGGAGATGACGAACTCATCCCAGGAGAAGGTCATCGACAGGAAGAAGCCGGCGAAGATCGCCGGCGCCATCACCGGCACGGTGATTAGCAAAAGCACCTTCCATTCGGCGGCGCCGAGGTCGCGCGCGGCACGCTCGATGTTGATCTGGTGGTCGCCCATCTGGCTGTAGATGATGGCGAAACAGAGCGGCAGGTTGATCACGACGTGGCCGATCCCGGCGGCTAAAAGCGACTTCGGCACGCCGGCCCAGTTGAACAGCACCAGCAGACCCATGCCGATGATCAGATAGCTGACGGTAAGCGGCAGCGTGATCAGCCCGCGCAACAGCGCCGAGCCCGGCAGCACGAAGCGCGCGAAACCCCAGGCGGAAAGGAAGCCGAGCGTGACGGAAGCGAGCGAGGACAGCACCGCCACCAGGATCGAATTGACCAGCGCCGAGGTGAGCCGCGCATCGGACAGCACCGACTGGTACCAGCGCAGCGACGGGCCGGTGAAGGGCGGGATCGGGAACGAGGTCGCCTGCAATGAGAACAGCACCAGCACCACCACCGGCAGGAAGATGAAGCCGTAGACGGCGATGGCATAGGCCCAGGCGGCGAGGCGGACGGCGGCGCGCATCGTCAGGCCCGCTCGATCTTCAGCCAGCGCGCGCAGGCGAGATAGGCGATGGTGACCACTGCCATCAGGATGATCGACAGCGCCGACGCCAGCGGGAAATCGCCGCGTCGGCCGATCTGCATCATGACGAGCTGCGGCATGACCAGCTCATTGTTGCCGCCGAGGATCTGCGGCGTGATGTAGTCGCCGATGCAAAGCACGAAGGTGAGGAAGGCGCCGACCATGATGCCGGGCAAGGTCAGCGGCAGCACGACATGGATGAAGGTGCGCACCGGTCCGGCGCCGAGATCAGCCGCCGCCTTGCGGTAGCTCGGGCTGAGCTGCTTCAAATTGGCGAAGATCGTCAGCGTCAAAAGCATGACGAAGAAGTGCACGAAGCCGGTGACGGTGGCGAAACGCGTGTTGGCAAGCTGCAGCGGCTCGCCGATCAGGCCGATGCCGGTCAGCGCCCGGTTGATGACGCCGTTCTGCGCCAGCACCAGCAGCCAGGAATAGGAGCGCACGACA
Source organism: Mesorhizobium sp. GbtcB19 (assembly GCF_019091085.1). GTDB lineage: Bacteria > Pseudomonadota > Alphaproteobacteria > Rhizobiales > Rhizobiaceae > Mesorhizobium. The sequence goes on from NZ_JAGXJY010000002.1 coordinate 327,821, forward strand.
TAGGACGTCCAGAACGGCAGCACGGCCAGCATCAGCGCCAGCCGCTGCCAGCGCTCCGGCACTTGTTCCGCGAGGATCCAGGCAAAGGGATAGGCAAGCAGGATCGAAATGACGGTGACGATCGCCGTCACCTCCAGCGAGTTCACCATCGCCCGCCAATAGGAGGGGTCGGTGAAGAACTGGCTGTAATTGGCCAACGTGAAGCCGCCGCCCTCATGCGCCGTGAGGCTCGAAAACCCCATGGCGATGAAGGGCAGCACGAAGAACAGAAGCGTCCACGCCAGCGCCGGCGTGACCAGCGCCCAGGGCAGGGCACGCGAGTTTCCCGTGAACGCCATCGGCCGGTTACTGCGCCTGCAGCATTTCGGTCCACATATCCTGCATCTTCTTGTCGAGATCGGCGCTCGGCGCCGGATAGGCCTGGGCGCGGGCGAGGAAGCCGGGCTGCTCGTCGAAGCGCAGGATCTTCTTCTGTTCGTCGCTCAGCGCAGCCTTGTTGTTCGCCGGCATGCCCCAATAGCAGGAGGAGGTGGCAAGCCGCGCCTGGCCTTCCGGGCTCATGATGTACTGGATGAACTTCAGCGCCATGTCCTTGTTCTTGGAATCCTTGAACATGGCGAGCGACTGCGACCACAGCACAGCACCCTCTTTCGGGATCGAGAAGTCGAGCGCCGGGTTTTCCTTGGCGAGGCCGGCCGTGACCCACTCGCCGCCACCGACCAATATGTCGACCTCGCCGGTAGCGAGAGCGGTCTGGCTGGCGGTGACTTCGCCGACCAGCTTGGCGTTGGCCTTCATCTTGAGGAGCTCGGCCTTCAGCGCAGGCAGGTCGGCTTCGGTCAGGTCGGACGTCTTCTTGCCGATCGCCAACGCGGCCATGCCGATCACCGGCAGGTAATAGTCGTAGATCGCGACCTTGCCCTTGTATTTGTCGCTGGTGAGCGAGGCCAGCGACTGCATGTCGGCCGGATCGACCTTGGTCTTGTTGAAGCCGATGGTGTTGTAGCCGAATTTTTCGGTGATGCCGTAGCGCTTGCCGTCGACGATGGTCGACTTGTCCATCTTCACCTCCGGGAAGAGGTCGACGAAGGGCAATTTGTCCTCCGGCAGCGGCTCGAACAGGCCTTTCTCGACGCCACGCGGCACGTCGATGCTATCGATCACCATCACGTCCCAGTCGCCCGGCTGCGACTGTTCGACGATGGCGAGACCGGCGCCGGTGCCTTCGAACTCCTTGACGTTGACCTTGACATTGTTGGCCTCCTCGAAAGGCTGCAGCAGCGCAGGGTCGGAATGATCGCACCAGATCAGCGCGTTGAGATCGGCGGCCTGGGCGCTGCCGGCCGCGAGCAGCAGCGCAGCTGTCGCGCAGGCGGCTCCGAGACGGGACTTGAGGGTGGAAAGCGGATTCCGGACGGTGACGGTCATCGAGTGTTCTCCCTGCCTTGCTGGCTTGTTGGAAGAAAAGTTGAACCAATTCTAAAATTGAGTCAATTATGATTTTGTGGCAGAGAGGCCGATATGAGCGGATTGCGCGAACGGCAAAAGGCGGACCGGCACCGCCGCATCATCGATGCGGCAACGGAACTTTTCCGCGAGGCCGGCTATGAAGGCGCCAAGATCGAGGCAATCGCCGCCCGGGCCGAGGTCTCGATCGGCACCATCTACAATTACTACCAGAACAAGGGCGACATCCTCGGCGCCATCGTGTCGATGGAGGTCAACGAGGTGCTGAATGCCGGGCAAGGGGTGGTCGCCAGCCCGCCGGCCAATGTCGGCGACGCGCTGGACACGCTGATCGGCATCTATATCGAACACTCGCTGAACTATCTGAGCAAGGAGATGTGGCGCCAGGCGATGGCGATCTCGACGCAGCTGCCCGACAGCCCCTTCGGCCAGGCCTACACCGGGCTGGATCGGGAATTGACCAAGCAGATAAGCGCGCTGATCGCTCGCCTCCAGGAGATTGGCCTCGTGCGCGTCGATATCGATGGGGCGGCGGTGGGCGAGCTGATCTTCAACAACATGAACATGATGTTCATCGAGTTCGTGAAGCGCGACGAGGCGAAAATACCGGAGCTGAGGGCGGCGATAAGAAGGCAGAATAGGGTGCTGGTGGCGGCGATTGGGACATAACGCCACGAACTATCGGAACACAGAGCTTTCCGCATGTGCTTGTAGGGCGTTACCAGTTCAAAACCTCTCAAGCGACAAGATGATTTTGCCGGTGACACCGGGATTTTCTGACTATTGTAGGAGAGGATAGGCGCAACCCGGAGCAAGCCGCGGTTCTCTGAAGGAGTTCTGATGCTAACTATCGACCACGCAGTAGGCATGATCGAGAGGCTCGATGGGGGCGTGTTCCAGGTCGCGACGCAAACTTTGCCAAACGACCGCATCAGTTTACTGCGGTTGCAAAATCTGTCCCGGTCGGCTGCAGACGGCTACGTCTACCTTGAAGTTGGCTCGCATCTCGGCGGAAGCTTGTTCCCGCATTTGATTGATCCGCATTGCAGGGCAGCCTTTTCGATTGACCCTCGTCCGGCGCTCCAGGCCGATGAGAGGTCCGAACCGTCTGTTTACAGCGAAAACTCGACAGCCCGGATGATCAGCACTTTGTCAGACTGCCTTCCGCCCGGCACGACTACCAAGCTTGTGACGATCGAAAGTGATGTGTCGGACGTCCGAGCTCACCAGGTGGAGCCGAAAGCTACGCTTGCCCTAATTGACGGAGAGCACACCAACCGGGCGTGCTTTTCGGATTTTGTCGGACTCATGCCGCTTATGAAGCCCGACTGCCTGATTTGCTTCCATGACTCCAATCTTATCGCCGACGCTATCCTCAATGCCGAGCGTTACCTCGACTATCTTGGCCTACCGCATGAGACGGTGTTCCTCCCAGACGCTGTGGCCGCGATAGGGCTCGGTAGCCTCGCAGCCGCGGTGCGAGACGGTCTTGGACCCTTTGCGTTGCACCGTGGTCCCTATCTCGAAAGGTCACGACAAGAATTGTGGGCTCACATAGGCAGGGTGCAAACCAAGAACCTTCAAGCAGAGTTAAATCGTTTGCGCGTCGACAATGCTCGCCTGTTGGAGTGTGAGAAGCATCGCGCAGATCTCGAAGCCGAAGCCGACCGGCGGCGCTTCGAAGAGGCCCGGCTTGTTCAAGAGATCGAGCGAGCGCAACAGGCACAAAGAGCGGCTGAGGCCAGATTTTCAGAGATAGCTGAGAGCACGACCTGGCGCGCGACTGCCCCGGTGCGTGTCGCGGTCTATGGCTTAAAACGATGGATCGGCGTATCTCGATAGTTGGTGCTGGTGCCCCCGGCAGGGATCGAACCCGCGACCTTCGGTTTACAAAACCGCTGCTCTACCAGCTGAGCTACAAGGGCATGGCGCTCCGGTAGCATATTTCGTGCGCCAGTAAAGACAAAACTCCGTTTCGGGTTGCTAATGGACCCGACGCTGAGCCGGCATGCTGAAAAGCGACGCGGCGCTCCCTACATATTCTCCAAGTGCTATTGCATCGAATGGGGTGCCGCATGATCAGATTCGTCATCATCCTGCCGCTCATCGTCGTGACCTGGCTTCTCCTGGTGAAGGTCGTCAGCGACCTGAGGAAAGCCAACATCGACTGGACTGGAGTCGCCACCTTCGTCGGCTTCATCGTGCTTGCCTTCTGGCTGAGGCACGTCACGGGGATGGGGTGAAGGGAGTGAATAGGCAGTAGGCAGTAGGCTTGCTTCAATTCCCTACCGCCTAGTTCCTACTGCCTAACCCCTCAAAACCCTTCGAACCTTTTGCGGCTTCGCCACGACTGATCTCCGAGAGGCGAATGGTCGCCTCGATCAAGGATCCAGGAGATCATCATGTTCAAGCGCACACTGACTTCCGCTCTCGCAGCCATCTTTCTCGCCACCGGCGCGCTGGCCACCACGGTGCAGACGTCCTCGGCTCACGGCATGCATCACCATCACTACGACTACGACGACGACTTTGGTGACTATTGGTGGTACCACCACCATCATCATCACCACGGCCGGGTGGTCATTATCCTTTGAAACGAAAACCTGTTGCTTTCGAAGGGCGGCCTCGGCCGCCCTTTTTCATTTGCATGCAACCGGCCGATGGCCGACCGGCAAAACCGCCTGCTGCTCCAGCGAAAAAATTCTCGAACAATTTTCGAACCTTTTTCGTCGCCGCCGCGACCCATGATCAAGAGGCGGATGGTTCGCCTCTCCAACGAAACCCAGGAGATCGTCATGTTCAAGCGCACCATCGTTTCCGGCCTCATCGCCACCACCGTCGCCGCCGGCTCGCTCGTCGGTACCGTTCAGCCCTCGGCTGCTCACAATCATCACAATCGCGAACTCGGCATCGGCATTGCCGCCGGCGTCGGCGGCTTCGTGCTCGGCAGCCTGCTCTCCCAGCAGCAGCGCCCGGTCTATGTCGAAGATGACGGCTACGACTCGATCCACGTCCGCCGCTGCTACGCTCGCTACGCCAGCTACGACGAACGGTCGGACACCTATATGAGCTACGACGGCCCGCGTTATTGCCGGCTCTAAGAGGGAGCAAAATCAACGACAGGAAAAAGGGGCTGCACGCAGCCCCTCTTCTTGCGTTTGAACGCTTCCGCTGGACCGGCTTGACCTCAAGCGGCTCTTCTACAGCCGCCAGTTCTAAGGATTGGGCTTCGGTTCGGGCATCGCCAACCCAGTCGCGCGGCAGGTGCTGCCGACCGAGATGTCGTTTATCGCCAGCAGCTCGAAACTGCTTCCGTCATCGGGGTAGATCTTGCCGATGAAAGGTTCGGCGCTGCCTGGAGAGCCTTTGTCGTCGACATAGCCGCACACCAGGATCTCGTGGCGACCGCTCAAAGTGCGCTCTCCGGCGAGCATTGTTCCGAACCTGGCAGCGATCGGGTTCTTCAAATGCTGGCGGACGCCGGTAGCGATGATCTCCTCGAGAGCCAGCGAGATCGGCATGGGATCGACCAGTTGGTTGCCGCTGGGCTCGATCGGGGGCGGTGCCGCCGCCACACATCCGCACAGAGAAGCGGCCGATAAAAGCTGAATTGTTTTGCGCATCCGTGGCCTTTCGCACGCATCCGAACGCTCCGGCAAGGCGATCAAGTCCCTGCATGCAAAGGTGTACAGCGATTTTGCGAGCGTCTAGTCTGGACCCGCCGAAATGGGGAGGGTGGTTTGGACGAGCAGGACCCGAAGGAAGACGTTGTGGAGACGACCTTTCGCAACGGCACCGTCACCACGGTCGGCATCCTGCTGGCCTTCTCGTTGGGTTTCATCACCCATTGGGCCGCCAATCCGATCCCCTGGCAGACCCATCATCTGATCGCCGTGCTGCCGATCCTGGTCGGCATCGCGCTGCAGATGCGGGCACTTGCCATGCTGCTCGACCTCAAGTCGCTGCAGCGGCGCGTCTTCGAGCGCGCCAACCGCATCTTCATCACCGGGCTCGTCTTCACCGCTTGCGGCGTCGGCGGCGCGATCCTGCTCGACTTCTTCGCCATATCCGCCAGGAGCGTCGTGCCGGGCGGATGATCACGAGAAATCGCGGGAGCGATTTTCTCAGCCTGCCTTAGCGCCGCCGATCATCTTCGTCACCGCGGCCGCGGCGTCGCGCACCAGCGGACCGATCTCGGCCAGCCGCTCGGGCGTGACCCGCACCGTAGGGCCGGAGACCGAAACGCCGCCGATCGGCTCGCCATATTCGTCGAAGATGGCGGCGGCCACACAGCGCATGCCAGGATGGCGTTCCTCGTCGTCCACCGACCAGCCGCGATGTTTTATGGTCGCCAGGTCGTGGGCAAGGGCGGAAATGTCGGAAAGCGTCTTGTCGGTGTAGCGCTGCAGGCCTGCCTTGCGCAGGATGGCGGCGACCCGTTCCGGCTCGAGATGCGCCAGCACCGCCTTGCCGATGCCCGAGGCATGGAAGGGGCTGCGCGTGCCCGGGCGAAAGAAAGCGCGGATCGCCTGGTGCGTCTCGACCTGGTTGACGAAAACCACGCAATCGTCCTCCGCGACGCCGAGATTGGCGGTCTCGCCGGTCTTCTCCATCAATTCCTGCATGACGATGCGGGCGCGGTCGACGAGCTTGCGCCGGCGCAGGAAAGCCGAGCCCATGCGATAGGTCTCGACGCCGACCGACCACAACTGATCGGTCGTGTCGAACTCGACCATGCCGTGGTTTTCCAGCGTCGTCAGCATGCGGTAGGCGGTGGAGGCGGCAATGCCGCTTTGCGCCGCGATTTCGCTCAGCGACAGGCCGCTGGCCTCGGCGACGATCGCCAGGATGCGCAGCGCCCGGTCGAGCGACTGCACCGATGCCGCCTCGGAAGGGCCGTTGAAGGCGCGCGGCCGGCCGCGCTGGCGCTTTTCCGTCGTTTCCATAAGCGGCATTCTCGCCGATTTGGCGCTGGATGCAATGAAAAAGTTTTTCAGTGATTGTGTCGGCGGATTTTCTGGAAAACGAAAAGCAAAGTGAAATCAGGTAATAACAGCCGCTTTCTAGAAATGAAAAAATATTCTGAAAAAATTGAAAAATCGCAGACGCGCTGTCACTATCAAGCCAACCAACGAAATGGAGGCTTGCCATGGCAAGGATGCGCGCTGTCGACGCGGCGGTTCTCGTTCTCGAAAAGGAAGGCATCACCAATGCCTTCGGCGTGCCGGGCGCGGCGATCAACCCGCTCTACTCGGCGCTGAAGGCACGCGGCACCATCCGCCATGTGCTTGCCCGCCATGTCGAGGGCGCCTCGCACATGGCCGAAGGCTATACGCGGGCCAAGGCCGGCAATATCGGGCTCTGCATCGGCACCTCCGGTCCGGCCGGCACGGACATGATCACCGGCCTCTATTCGGCCTCGGCGGATTCCATCCCGATCTTGTGCATCACCGGCCAAGCTCCCCGCGCGCGCCTCAACAAGGAGGATTTCCAGGCCGTCGACATCGCCTCGATCGCGGCACCCGTCGCCAAATGGGCGGTCACCGTCATGGAGCCCTATCTGGTGCCGATGGCGCTTCAGAAGGCGTTCCATTTGATGCGCTCCTCGCGGCCAGGTCCGGTGCTGATCGACCTGCCGGTCGACGTGCAGCTCGCCGAGATCGAGTTCGACATCGACGCCTATGAGCCGCTCTGCCCCTTCAAGCCGGCGATGACCCGCGCCCAGGCCGAGAAGGCGCTGGCGATGCTCAATGAAGCCCAAAAGCCGCTGATCGTCGCCGGCGGCGGCATCATCAACGCCGATGCTTCCGACCTTTTGATCGAGTTTGCCGAGATCACCGGCGTGCCGGTCATCCCGACGCTGATGGGCTGGGGCGCGATCCCCGACGACCACCGGCTGATGGCCGGCATGTGCGGCCTGCAGACCTCGCACCGCTACGGCAATGCGACGATGCTGGCGTCCGACTTCGTCTTCGGCATCGGCAACCGCTGGGCTAACCGCCACACCGGCTCCGTCGATGTCTACACGAAGGGGAAAAAATTCATCCATGTCGACATCGAGCCGACGCAGATCGGCCGCGTCTTCGCGCCGGATCTCGGCGTCGTCTCCGACGCGGGCGCGGCGCTGAAGATCCTGCTCGACGTCGCCACCGAATGGCGCACGGCCGGCAAGCTGCGCGACTGGTCGGGCTGGGCCAAGGAATGCCAGCAGCGCAAGAAGACCATGAAGCGCAAGACGCATTTCGAGCAGGTGCCGCTGAAGCCGCAGCGCGTCTATGAGGAGATGAACAAGGCGTTTGGCCGCGACACGACCTATGTCACCACGATCGGCCTGTCGCAGATCGCCGGCGCGCAGTTCCTGCATGTCTACAAGCCGCGCAACTGGATCAATTGCGGCCAGGCCGGCCCGCTCGGCTGGACGCTGCCGGCAGCGCTCGGCGTGCGCGCCGCCGATCCGGATCGCGATATCGTCGCGCTGTCCGGCGACTATGATTTCCAGTTCATGATCGAGGAACTGGCGGTCGGCGCGCAGCACAAGCTGCCCTACATCCACGTCGTGGTGAACAACGCCTATCTCGGCCTGATCCGCCAGGCGCAGCGCGGCTTCTCGATGGACTACGAGGTGAGCCTCGCCTTCGAGAACGTCAACCGGGTTAACGATCCCGAAGCGGGCTACGGCGTCGACCATGTCGCGGTCGCCGAGGCGATGGGCTGCAAGGCGGTTCGCGTGAAGAAGCCGGAAGAATTCGCAGGCGCCTTCAAGGAGGCCCAGCGGCTGATGAAAGAACACCAGGTCCCGGTCGTTCTCGAATTCATCCTCGAGCGCGTCACCAACATTTCCATGGGCACTGAAATCGATAAGGTCACCGAATTCGAGGAACTTGCCGAGAGCCACGAGGATGCGCCGACGGCCATCGTCATGCTCGACTAGGGGCCTGGTGGGATAAGGAGAAAAAGAATGCCGCGTTTTTCAGCCAATCTGTCGATGCTCTTCGGCGAGCATGAGTTTCTCGATCGCTTCGACGCCGCCGCCCGCGCCGGCTTCAAGGGCGTCGAATATATCGGTCCTTACGACCATGCGCCGGACGTCATCGCCGCGCGCCTGAAGAAGAATGGCCTGACCCAGGTTCTCTTCAACCTGCCGGCCGGCGACTGGGCGAAGGGCGAGCGCGGCATTGCCGTCTTGCCCGATCGCGTGCCGGAATTCCGCCAGGGCGTCGCCAAGGCGATCACCTACGCCCACGCGCTGGGCTGCGAGCAGATCAACTGCCTTGCCGGCATCGCGCCGCAGGGCGCCGATCGCGCCGTGCTCGAAAACGTCTTTGCCGAGAATCTCGCCTTCGCGGCCGAGAAGCTGGAGCAGGCCGGCATCAGGCTGCTGATCGAGCCGATCAACACGCGCGACATTCCAGGCTTCTTCCTGAACTATTCCGACCAGGCCCTGGCGCTGATCGACCGCATCGACTCGAAGAATCTCTATTTGCAATACGACATCTACCACATGCAGATCATGGAGGGGGATCTCACCCGTACCATCGAGGCGAACCTTAGCCGCATCGCGCATATCCAGCTTGCGGACAATCCCGGCCGTCACGAGCCGGGGACGGGCGAGATCAACTATCCTTTCCTCTACGACCACATCGACCGCCTCGGCTATTCCGGCTGGATCGGCGCCGAATACAAGCCGAAAGCCGGCACGGAAGCCGGGCTCGGCTGGTTCAGCGGGTTCGCCGGGCAGGGAAGCGCGGCGGCTTAAGAGCTTCCTTCTCCCCGTCACTATACGGGGAGAAGGTGCCGGCAGGCGGATGAGGGGCAGCGCCTGCCTTTCGACAATTTCGAGCTAAGGATTTCTGGAGCAAACAAATGGAAACCATCGGTTTCATCGGCCTCGGCATCATGGGCGCGCCGATGGCGGGACATCTGCTCGACGCCGGCTATACGGTCATTGCCAGCGACCACCGCTCGAAGCCGCCGGCCGATCTCGTCGCCAAGGGCCTGAAGACCGTCACCGGCCATGACGCGGTGGCCAAGGCCGCCGGCATCATCATCACCATGGTGCCGGACACCCCCCAGGTCGCCGACGTGCTGTTCGGCGAGAACGGCGTCGCCGGTGGCCTGGCCAAGGGCAAGCTCGTCATCGACATGAGCTCGATCTCGCCGATCGCGACCAAGGAATTCGCCAAAAAGATCAACGATCTCGGCTGCGATTATCTCGACGCGCCGGTGTCGGGCGGCGAGGTCGGCGCCAAGGCGGCCTCTCTCACCATCATGGTCGGCGGCGAGGACAAGGCCTTCGAACGCGCCAGGCCGGTGTTCGAGAAGATGGGCAAGAACATCACGCTGGTCGGGCCGAACGGCGTCGGCCAGACCACCAAAGTGGCCAACCAGATCGTCGTGGCCCTCACGATCGAAGCCGTCGGCGAAGCGCTGGTCTTCGCCTCGAAGGCGGGCGCCGATCCGGCAAAAGTCAGGCAGGCGCTGATGGGCGGGCTCGCCGCCTCGCGAATCCTGGAAGTGCATGGCGAGCGCATGATCAAGCGCACCTTCGCGCCGGGCTTCCGCATCGAACTGCACCAGAAGGACCTCAACCTGGCGCTCGAAGGTGCCAAGGCGCTCGGCGTCTCTCTGCCCAACGCCTCGACGACGCAGCAACTGTTCAACTCCTGCGCGGCCAATGGCGGCGCCAAGGAAGACCACTCGGCGCTGGTCAGGGCGCTGGAGCGGATGTCGGCGCACGAGATTGGTGCAGACACGCAAGCCAAGGGCAAAGCAGCTTAGGTCAGGGGAGGGCAGCTCACGTTCCCACGCCGCCCGCTCTTTTCCTGTCAGAGAACGGGTTCCCGCGTTGTGCCGGAACCCGTTTCTCGCTTCGAGGCTCTATTCCAGTTCACTCAGCCGCGCTTCAGAAATGCGTTTGCCGCGTAGAGGCTCACCGCTGCCGCGTTCGACACGTTGAGCGAGTGGATGGCGCCAGGCATGTCGAGGCGGGCGAGCGCCGTCACCGTCTCGCGCGTCTTCTGGCGCAGGCCTTTGCCTTCCGCGCCCAGCACCAGCGCGATTTTCTCGCCGCCGAAGGTCTTTTCCAGTTCTGCCGGCCCTTCGGAATCGAGCCCGATGGTCTGGAAGCCGGCCTCGTGCAACTGTCCCAGCGCATCGGCAAGGTTCTTCACCTCGATCTGGTCGATATGCTCCAGCGCGCCCGACGCTGACTTCGCCAGCACCCCGGATTCCTGCGGGCTGTGCCGGGCCGTGGTGATCAGCGCTCCCGCGCCGAAGGCGACCGCCGAGCGCAGGATCGCACCGACATTGTGCGGATCGGTGACCTGGTCGAGCACCAGCACCAGCCTTGTGTCGCCAAGCGCGTCGAGACGCTTCGGCTTGAGAGGTTCGGCCTCGATCAGCACGCCCTGATGCACCGCGTCCGAACCGGTGATCCTGTCGATGTCCTTCGGCTCGACCAACTCGGCCTTGAAGGGCAGGGTGGCAAGCTCGCCGATCGAAAGCCGCTCGGCCGCGTTGCGCGTCACCAGCATCTTTTTGATCTTGCGGCGCGGATTGTCGAGGGCGGCCCGCACCGTGTGCAGGCCATAAAGCCGCACCAGCCCGTCGGCCGGTGCTTCGCCCGGCGGCACCGGCTGGCGCGGCCGGAATGCCGGCGGCCCGCCCGCCTTCTGGTCGCGATGCGCGCGCCGCAGCTTGGCGTAGTGGGTGTCCTTGGGGGTGCCCGGCTTGTTGCTTTTTTCGTCGCTCATGCGGCCTCTATAGCGGCCCCGTCCGGCTAAGGATATGGCCTGCGGCAATGAATGCCGAACATCTTCGAAAAACCCTGGCCGCGCCGGTTGACACCCACCGGCCTTGCCGCCATAAGGCGCTTCGCTGATTTCGGAGAAGATCCTTACTCGGGCTCCGGATCGGCGAAAATGCCTCGTTGCATGGCTCCGGCGGCAGACTGGAGAGGTGCCCGAGTGGTTAAAGGGGACGGACTGTAAATCCGTTGGCTTAGCCTACGTTGGTTCGAATCCAACCCTCTCCACCACTGCCGGCCCGGAAGCCCTGAAACGAAAAGTCTCGGACCGAAAAGTGCATGGCGCTTTTCGGGTGAATCCGGTACTTCAGTGTAAGGCGCGGGTATAGCTCAGTGGTAGAGCAGCAGCCTTCCAAGCTGAATATGCGGGTTCGATTCCCGCTACCCGCTCCAAAGCTTCAGCCACGGTGACATCACGTATCCGGACGCTGAGCAGGCATGTCAGGCGATCTTGTCGTCGCCCTATATCAAGCGTCGGAGTGCTCGCGCTCGCGGGCCGGGCGTCGGATCGTGAGAACCACGATCTCTTCGGCCACCTCATCCGCCGAGTAATAGACAATGTAGGGGATAACGTCGTGCGACAAGCTTGCGGACGCCCTCGACCCTTTGAGGCCTTCCGACATGAGGGAAGAGCACGAGATTCTGAAGCGCCTCAAGGATTGCAGCCCGAACTCGAAGGGCGGCTTGCGGGTTCCGCTCGCGGATGTAGGTAGCTATCTCGTCAAGATCCTGTGTTGCACGCGGCGTGAACCGAAGTTTCATCGGTCAAAGGAGCGAAACGCAGCCTCGACCTCGGTATCGGTTGCAAACTGGCGGCGCTTGGCTTGGGCAAGACCTTCGAGCACGGCAGGCAGATGCGCCGCATCGATTTCTTCCGGCTCGCCTTCGTTGCCGGTCAAGGTCAGCATGGCAAGCGCTATCTGATCCTGGCCGTCCGGCGGCAATTGACGCACTGCCTCTAGGGCTTTTTCCAGCAATTTTGTCATGGGCATAAGATACGGTCTTTAAACCGAATTGGAAGCGTATCGACGAAAATGTTCCCGACCCAGACTTCTTTCGAATGCCTGACACGAAAACGCCGCGCACCGTGGCGCGGCGTGTCCGAATTTCCTTGCGCCTTAGCTGTTGAAGGCTGAAGCGACCTGATGGTTCTGCGGGATCTGGCCGTTCGGCGTCAGCTTGTCGACGATGCCGGGCAGCGCCGTGGAGAGTTGCTGCAGCAGTTCCTGCTCGTTCATGCCGGTGCGCTGGGCGATCTCGCGGATTACCGCCGGACCAAGTGCGGAGCCGAGATCGTTGGCGTTGATCTGCTGGTTCTGGCCGGTGCCGACCCAGGAATCGGCGACGTTGCCATGGCCTGCATCCTTGAGCTTGTCGAGCAGGCCGCCGAGACCGCCGAGAAGGCCGCCATCGGCTGAAGCGCCGGTGTCCGCCGGCGTCGGCGCCGGGGCTTGCGGCGCGGCCGCCTCTTCGCTTCTGCCGCTCAGCATCTTGCCGACCAAAAGCGCGCCGAGCGCGATCATCAGGGGTTTGGTGATATTGCCGCCCGGAACGGCATTGTCAAAAAGGCCCATAGTGGATCTCCTTATCCAGCCAAGTCCGCCCGGCCCCAGAATGGAGCAAACGGGCAGAATTTCAAGCTGTCTTGAGCTTTTGACAATCATATGAAAATGATTGGGGCGGCGGGGAATTTGGAGGGAATTATGGGCATTATCAGCTGGATCATTCTCGGCATCGTCGCCGGGTTCATCGGCAGCAAGATCGTCAACAAGTCCGGGCAGGGCATGATCATGGACATCGTGCTCGGCATCGTCGGCGCCATCGTCGGCGGCGTGATCTTCAGCGCTTTCGGCGCGTCGGGCGTCACCGGCCTCAACATTTGGAGCCTGATCGTGGCCGTGGTCGGCTCGGTCGTCGTGCTCTGGGCCTATCATCAGATTTCCGGCAAGCGCACGCTTTAAGGCAAGGAAGGTCGCAACTGGCCGGGCTGCTGGAGGTCGACCCGTCCGGGTCGGCCCGTGCTGGATTCGCGCTTTCAGGCGACCATGGCCAGCCGGCGTTTTCTTTCGTCGAGCGAGACGATCGCCAGGCCGCTGGCCATCACCAGCAGGATGCCGCAGACGGCGAGCGCGTTGGGGAACTGCCCGAACACCAGCAGCCCCGAAATGACCGCCCAGACGGTGAAGCAGTAGTAGAAGGGCGCGACCGCGCTGGTCGGACCGACCCGATAGGCCATGAAGATGAAGAAATGGCCGAAGATCAGGAACAGGCCGGCTCCGGCGATCAGCAGTAGATGATGCCCCTCCGGCATCACCCATTGCTCGGAGACGAGGTGCGCCGCGCCTGACCCGGCCAGCACCACCAAGACGGCGGAGATGGCGACGATCATGCCCGGCACGTCGGCGCCCACCTTGCGGCCGGCAAGATCGCGCACCGCCGCGAAGGCCGCGTTGCCGAGCGCCAGCAGGGCGTAGACCGAAATACCTTGCATCGTCGGCTGCGCCACCATGAGCGCCCCGATAAAGCCAAGGCCGATCAGCGCCATGCGCGTGGCACCGATCTTTTCGCCGAACAGCAACGAGGAACCGACCAGCACGATGAGCGGCGTGATCTGCCCGAGCGCGGTCGAATCCGCGATCTGCATGTTGGCCAGAGCCACGACGTAGCACAGGATCGCCAGCAGCTCGAACAGGTTGCGGCGCAGCACCTTGCGCTCGAAGAGTAGCGGCATCTGCCTGGCATACCCCAACATCAGAAGCAGCGGCACGCCCCACAGCGTTGCGGCGGCACCCCGCAACAGGAGCACTTCATAGGGCGGCAGCCCGGCGGTCGCGAGCTTCATCATCGTGTCGTTGACGAGGTAGGACCCCGTCGAGACGATCATGAACAGCGGGCCGCGGATATTGGATGGAATGAACTGCATGCGGCGGACAAGATCAGAGCGGCGCCACGGCGGCAATGGGCCAGCCGGGCGCCTTTGATTTTACGAGCGGCGGACCTATATCCGCTCTACATCCCACTGAAATCGACCGTCGGTTCGGGTCGAGCGGGAATCCGCTCAGCCACAAGGCACTTGTGTTTTTCGGCCGTTGTCGCTAATCGCCCCGCATTCGACTGAACTGAAGGTCAAGGCCGTCCAAGGAAAGAGACTATGGCAAAAGGTAAATTCGAGCGCACCAAGCCGCATGTGAACATTGGCACGATCGGGCACGTCGATCATGGCAAGACGTCGCTGACGGCGGCGATCACGAAGTATTTTGGCGAATACAAGCGCTATGACCAGATCGACGCGGCACCCGAAGAGAAGGCGCGCGGCATCACGATCTCGACGGCGCATGTCGAGTATGAGACGGCCAACCGTCACTATGCCCACGTCGACTGCCCCGGCCACGCCGACTATGTGAAGAACATGATCACCGGTGCCGCCCAGATGGACGGCGCGATCCTGGTGGTTTCGGCCGCCGACGGCCCGATGCCGCAGACCCGCGAGCACATCCTCTTGGCCCGCCAGGTCGGCGTGCCCTCGATCGTGGTGTTCCTGAACAAGGTCGACCAGGTCGACGACGCCGAGCTGCTCGAGCTGGTCGAGCTCGAGGTTCGCGAGCTTCTGTCGAAGAACGAGTTCCCCGGTGACGACATTCCGATCGTCAAGGGCTCGGCGCTGGCCGCGCTTGAGGATTCCAACAAGACCATCGGCGAGGACGCCATCCGCGAACTGATGGCTCAGGTCGACGCCTATATCCCGACGCCGGTTCGTCCGCTGGACAAGCCGTTCCTGATGCCGATCGAGGACGTGTTCTCGATCTCGGGCCGCGGCACGGTGGTGACCGGCCGCGTCGAGCGCGGCATCGTCAAGGTCGGCGAGGAGCTGGAAATCGTCGGCATCCGTCCGACCACCAAGACGACCTGCACGGGCGTCGAGATGTTCCGCAAGCTGCTCGACCAGGGTCAGGCGGGCGACAACATCGGCGCGCTGCTGCGCGGTGTCGACCGTGAAGGCGTCGAGCGCGGCCAGGTTCTGGCCAAGCCGGGTTCGGTGAAGCCGCACAAGAAGTTCGTGGCCGAAGCCTACATCCTGACCAAGGACGAGGGCGGCCGTCACACGCCGTTCTTCACCAACTACCGTCCGCAGTTCTACTTCCGCACGACGGACGTGACGGGCATCGTGACGCTGCCGGCGGGCACCGAGATGGTGATGCCTGGCGACAACATCACCGTCGATGTCGAGCTGATCGTGCCGATCGCGATGGAAGAGAAGCTGCGCTTCGCCATCCGTGAAGGCGGCCGCACCGTCGGTGCCGGCATCGTCGTCACCATCAAGGAATAATCGATCCGGCTTCTGCCGGCTCGACAAGGAAAGGGCGGCCTTCGGGCCGCCCTTTTTCGTTTACTTGCACTGCGTGGAATAACTCTAGCCGGGTTGCTTCAAAGCCATTGCATACTCCATTGCTGTAAATATTATTGGTGGCGGTAGGGGCTTCGGCAAGCATGATTTCGAGGTGTCTTTCAAACAATACGGAAACCATATTGCTTGGGATGGCTCGCCTGGTCATGGCACTTGCGATGGCGATGGCTGCTTTCGCCGTGAAGGCAGGCGACATCTCCGACCCGAAAATGTGGAATCCCAATACCTGGTACTTTCAGCACCTCCTGACCGACGGTATATCGGAGATGCGGTTTGTCGTCGTGCGCAGCAGTGCCACCGGCTGTAAGACCAACTGTCCCGAATGGATTTCGGCCGAAGGCGCCATTCAGGCCGGCACGCCGGCCAAACTCAGAAGTATATTGAAGACGCTCGGTACCCGCAAACTGCCGATCATCGTCAATTCCCCTGGTGGCGATGTCGACGCCGCACTTCAACTTGGTCGCATCATACGCAAGAATGGGCTCGACATCGCGATCGGCAAGACCGAATTTTCCGATTGTTGGCCGGGGACGGAGGGCTGCGGAGCGAGCGTCGGCAAGGGCGTTACCTACTTGGGCGTGGCGTCTGATGGCGGCGCTATGTGCAACTCGGCATGTCCCCTGATGTTTGCGGGCGGTGTTCGCCGCCTGGCCGGTGGCTGGGCCTATCTGGGTGTTCATCAGATCACCACCACTTGGTTCCCCTCCACAAGGCATTTTCGAACCACCTATAAAACCATCCGGGGCAAAAGGTACCAGGTCACAACTGAGACCGTCACCGAAGGCCAAAGCTACAAGACCTATGAGATGGGCAAGGGGTTTGCGCGAAAAATCTCGGCCTATCTCAGGGAGATGGGAGTGGGGCAGGGCGTCCTCGAAAAAATGAAGGCCACTCCGGCGAGCGATATCCAGCGGATCACTCTCCACGACATGTTGACGATGAAACTGGCCACCAGCACGGACACCGTGGAGTTGTTCACCGGAGTGGTCCTGTGCATGGGCGACAAGCCTGCTCCGAATTGCCGGGAAATATCGGAGGATACCCGGCCGGCCGCCGTCACAACGGCAAAGACGGCGCCTGCGCCACAGGCGGAAGCTCCAATGTCCCAGCCGGCCGCTGTCACAATGGCAAAGACGGCACCTGCGCCGCAGGCGGAAGCTCCGATGTCCCAGCCGGCCAAGGCTCCACCAATCGCACCATTCCAGGCAGCGGCAGGAAATGCTGCGCCGGAGATGCGCTTCGTGGTCGTTCGCGGCAGCGATCCGCTCTGCGATCCAGACTGCCCGGAATGGATCTCGGCGGAAGGCGCGATCACCCCTCGAACTCCGCAAAAACTTCGCCAGTTGCTCGCCGCGCTCGACAACCCACGCCTTCCCATTGTGATCAGCTCACGAGGTGGTGACTTGTTCGGCGCCTTGGCCACGGGGCGGCTTATCCATGAACGCAAGCTCGACGTCGTCGTCGACCGCACCATCATCACAGGCTGCAATCCGGCCGGCGCAGGGTGCCTGGACGACAACGGCGCTTATATCGGGCTGATCAGCCAATTTGGTGTGGAGTGCGATTCAGCCTGCGCGCTCTTGCTTGCCGGCGGGGCCCGGCGACTGGTCGATCCCAAGGCGCGGCTCAGCGTGTCATCGATGGGACAGGCGCGGATCGTCAGAGCCTATCTGGACGAGATGGCGATCAGCCCGGCCCTGTTCGCAGCGATAGAGGGGAGTTCGGTCGAGCGTCAGCTTGAACCTGATATGATGCTCAAGGTCGGGCTGACGACCGGGCCGGACACGTCGGACACGCTGACCGGTCCCGTCATTTGCAGATCCATGCCAAAGCCGGACAATTGCCGACTCCCGCCCTCTGCCAACGCCCAGGCAAAGGCGCCGCCAAAACTTTAGGCGCGATGAAGGTCGAGGCAAGCAACCGACAGACTGGCATTGCCCGCACCCTTTTCAATTCTGTTGCAAGCATCGTCGCCCCAACTAGTATGGGTTGTATTCTTGGGGCTGCCAAACGTGGTTTCCGCATTCTGTTCAAAGATCATACGGCGCTGGCGCGGATTGATGCGGCTAGGGTTGGCCGCTGCCATGGCGCTGGTCGCCTTCGGCGCCACCGCCAAGGAAGATCCGCCGGATTATGGTCCGACGATGCGCTTCGTCGTCGTGCGCAGCAGCGCGCCGGGTTGCGAGCCCAACTGCCCGGAATGGATTTCGGCCGAAGGAACGATCGACGCCGGCACCCCGGCGCTGCTCAGGCGCCTGCTGAAGACGCTCGGCGAGCGGCAACTGCCGATCGTCGTCAATTCTCCCGGCGGCAATGTCGATGCCGCCCTGCAGCTTGGCCGCATGGTCCGCAAGAGCAAGCTCGATATCGCGGTCGGCATCACCGAATTTTCCGGCTGCTCGCCGGGTATGAAGAATTGCCGCGACAATGACGGCAAGGGCCAACCCTATTCCGGCGTCGCTTACGACAGCGGCGCGATGTGCAATTCCGCCTGCCCGCTGATGTTTGCCGGCGGCATCCGCCGCGTCGTCGGCGAATGGGCCTATCTCGGCGTTCACCAGATCACCACCACCTTCCGGCGCGAGAGGCTGCTCTACCGCACGACCTATCGGATCGTGAACGGCAAGAAGAAGATCATCAGCACCAAGATCGTCAGCCGCAAGAATGCCGGCAGTTACAAGACCTATGAGATGAGCAAGGCGGTCGAGAAGCGGCTGTCGGCCTATTTGAGCGAGATGGGCGTCGAACAGGGCGTGCTGGACGTGATGAAGGCGACGCCCGCCAGCGACATCAGGCAGATCGAGCCCAAGGACATGCTGGAGATGAAGCTCGTCACCAGTCTCGATTCACTCGATTTGCTGACCGAAAGGACCATCTGCCAGCGTCAGCCGGCGCCCGCGAATTGCCGCGAGATTCCGACGAGCGGCAAGCCAACCGAGGTTGCGGCCGTCGAGGCCAAGCCTGTTCCCATTGCCCCGGCGCCCGCGCCGGCGCCGCAGGCCCAGGAACAGGAGATGCGCTTCGTTCTTGTTCGCGGCAGCAATCCGCTTTGCAATCCCGATTGTCCGGAATGGATTTCGGCGGAAGGCACGATCGCCGCGGGCACCGCCGACAAGCTGCGCCAACTGCTCGATACGATCCGGGAGCGCCGGTTGCCCGTTGTCATCAACTCGCCGGGTGGAGATGTGCAGGCCGCGCTTGCGGCGGGCCGGCTGATCCGCGAACGCCGGCTGGATGTCGCGGTCGCCCGAACGGATTTTCTCGATTGCGATCCGGGCACGGTGGGGTGCGCCGCAACCGACGGTCTCCACACGGGCCTCACCATCGATGCAGGCGCTGAGTGCGACGCCGCCTGCGCGGTGATGGTCGCCGGCGGCGCCAGACGCCTGGTTGGCGCCGATGCGCATTTCCTTGTTCACGCCATGGGCATGGAAGACAAAGTGAGGGCGTATCTCGGCGAGATGGCGATCGGTTCGGGCTTTTTCGCTGCCATGCAGTCGGCCGAATATGCCAAGCACAGGGAACTCAGTCGGGACGAGTTGCAGAAATTCGGACTGACGACCGGGCCGCAATCGGTGGATGCGCTGACGGGCGCCACCATCTGCGGATCGGCGCCCAGGCCGGACAATTGCCGGGTTCAGCCGGCCGCCGATGCTGAGGCAAAGGCGCCGGCGAAGCTCTAGACTATTCACTCGCACTGGCCATGGAGGCAGGTTGAGCCGGGCAGGGCGCTGGCATTATTTTCCGCAACTGTCTGCAGAATGGAGGAGCGGCGATGAGCGAGGACATCCCGACTTTGTATCAATGGGCCGGCGGCATCGAGGCGCTGAACCGGCTGACCCGAACCTTTTACGACAAGGTGGCGGCGGATCCGGTTGTCGGTCCGGTGTTCAAGACCATGTCGCCGGACCACCCGGCGCATGTCGCCGCTTTCATCGGCGAGGTCTTCGGCGGGCCGAAGACTTACAGCGAAAAACATGGCGGTCACCGCGAGATGGTGATGCATCATCTCGGCAAGCACCTGACCGAAGAGCAGCGGCGCCGCTGGATCAATCTGCTGGCCGACGCGGCCGATGAGGTCGGCTTGCCCGATGACCCCGAATTCCGCTCCGCCTTTATGGGCTATGTCGAATGGGGATCGCGGCTGGCGAAGATGAATTCGAATCTCGGCGAGACCTGCGATCCCGAGACCGAGCCGATGCCGGCCTGGGGCTGGGGCGTGCCTGGCGGACCGTATAAGCCGCCGGCCGGGAAGTCGTAGCCGCGGCCGCGCCAGGCGCGCGACTGGTCACCAGGGGAATTGGAGCCCGGATTTCTGGCAAAGGTTCTAAAACCGCTTCCGAGTGCTCTTTACAGAGTGCCCGGAAGCTTTTAGGAAGCGCCTGCGCCGAACAAGCGCATGCACGGGCATAGCTCAGTTGGTAGAGCGGCGGTCTCCAAAACCGCAGGTCGTAGGTTCGAGCCCTGCTGCCCGTGCCATTTTCCAAATAGCCAATCAGAAGCCTCCGTGGTTGAAAATCGCCGGGTGGCTTGCCATATACCGGGAATTCGGGCATAAGCCCCGCATAGCCGGGACGGGACGACTGGATGGTTCCGAGGCGGCGCTAGAACATAAAGCGGACCCTTGCCACTTGCGTGGATTAAGAATCGGTTTTATGTAGACAGAACAGACACGCGACGCGTGGAGCTGGGAAGCCAGCTTTACGCGTCTGATTTGCATGGGTGAAATGGTGGCGCTGATTCGGCGCCGCACTTAGCCCAGGCGGCACGTCCCGGCCAGCGGGATCATCCAGGAGGCCCGGCCAACGGGTCTTGAAAACAGGCGGCACATGGCTTCGAAAACCACTAATCCCTTCACCTTTCTCCAGCAGGTTCGCGCGGAGACGGCAAAGGTGACATGGCCTTCGCGGCGCGAAACCATGATCTCGACCGTGATGGTCCTGGTGTTCGCGGTTATCGCGATGCTCTTCTTTTTCGCTGCCGACATTCTGATGGGCTATGCGATCGAGTGGATCCTGGGTCTCGGGCATTAATTCGGCGGTTTACGGAGAGGTCGGGAAATGACTGCGCGCTGGTATATCGTCCACGCCTATTCGAACTTCGAGAAGAAGGTCGCCGAGGATATCGAGAACAAGGCCAAGCAAAAGGGCTTGTCCGGCGAGATCGAGCAGATCGTGGTGCCGACCGAAAAGGTCGTCGAGATCCGCCGTGGCCGCAAGGTCGATGCCGAGCGCAAGTTCTTCCCGGGCTATGTGCTCCTGAAGGCCAACCTAACGGATGCCGTGTTCTCGCTGGTCAAGAACACGCCCAAGGTCACCGGCTTCCTGGGCGACTCCAAACCCGTGCCGATCACCGAGACGGAGGCGCAGCGCATCCTGAACCAGGTCCAGGAAGGCGTCGAGCGGCCGAAGCCCTCGGTCACCTTCGAGATCGGTGAGGCGATCCGCGTCTCCGACGGTCCGTTCGCGTCGTTCAACGGCGTCGTCCAGGAAGTGGACGAGGAGCGGGCCCGCCTCAAGGTGGAAGTTTCGATCTTCGGGCGCGCTGTGCCTGTGGATCTCGAATTCGGACAGGTCGAAAAAGGCTGATCCGGAAAATCCCTGCGCCGACAGGTGTCAGGGGCGGTTGCTTAAAGCGCCGCATGAACGGGTGGGAGGCGAAAGCGGCATAGCCGGCTGCTGGAACCGCACCACCAGACTGCAACCGCCGGTGTTCCCGAAAATGGGGCCGGCATGAAAGAAGGCAGGAATAGAGATGGCTAAGAAAGTAGCAGGCCAGCTCAAGCTCCAGGTTGCCGCGGGCTCGGCCACGCCGTCGCCCCCGATCGGCCCGGCGCTTGGTCAGCGCGGCATCAACATCATGGAATTCTGCAAGGCGTTCAACGCGCAGACCCAGGAGCTCGAGAAGGGGTCGCCGATCCCGGTCGTCATCACTTACTACCAGGACAAGTCGTTCACCTTCGTCATGAAGACGCCGCCGGTGAGCTACTTCCTGAAGAAGGCCGCCAACCTGAAGTCGGGCTCCAAGGAGCCGGGCAAGACCAAGGTCGGCACGATCAGCCGCGACAAGGTGCGCGCGATCGCCGAGCAGAAGATGAAGGACCTGAACGCAAACGACGTCGAAGCGGCCATGCGCATGGTCGAGGGCTCCGCCCGCTCGATGGGCCTGGAAGTGGTGGGCTAAGATCATGGCAAAGATTGCAAAGCGTGTTGCCAAGAGCCGCGAAGGCATCGATCCGAACAAGGCTTACGCGCTCTCCGAGGCGCTGCAGCTGCTCAAGGACCGGTCCAAGGTGAAGTTCGACGAGACCGTCGAGATTTCGATGAATCTCGGTGTCGATCCGCGTCACGCCGACCAGATGGTCCGCGGCGTGGTCAACCTGCCGAACGGCACTGGCCGCTCCGTGCGTGTTGCCGTGTTCGCCCGTGGCGACAAGGCCGAGGAAGCCAAGGCCGCCGGCGCCGATATCGTTGGCGCCGAGGACCTGGTCGACATCGTCCAGAAGGGCACGATCGATTTCGATCGCTGCATCGCCACCCCGGACATGATGCCGCTGGTCGGTCGTCTGGGTAAGGTGCTCGGCCCGCGCGGCATGATGCCGAACCCGAAGGTCGGCACCGTGACCGTCGATGTGGCCGCGGCCGTCAAGGCTTCGAAGGGCGGCGCCGTCGAGTTCCGCGTCGAGAAGGCCGGCATCGTCCAGGCCGGCGTCGGCAAGGTCTCGTTCGACGTCAAGGCGCTGGAAGAGAATGTGCGCGCCTTCGCCGATGCGGTGAACAAGGCAAAGCCCGCGGGCGCCAAGGGCAACTACGTCAAGAAGGTGTCCGTCACCTCGACGATGGGCCCCGGCCTCAAGCTCGACCTTGCGACGCTCGCCGCGTCGTAAGTGTCATCTGGTCGGCCAAAGGCCGATCGCTAGAACATGATCCCGAAAAGTGGGAACCGGTTTTCGGAAAAGATCATGTTCCAGCAGTGAAAGAATTCCGGACCGCCGATCCGTCGGCGGCCCGGTACCCCGGAAGCCGAAAGGTTTCCGGATATCCTGTCCGAGATTGCAGGCGGCCCAACAGCCTTAATTCATGTGGGCCTGCATGAGACGGGTGAAGACCCGACAAAGGAGCGGATGCTCCAATGAAAGGTTCGAACCGTGTTTGCCTTTTGTCAGCGCATCGCCGGCTTGGCCGTCGGTGTGGCGAAAGGGGGCAGGATCCTCGAGCGTCGTTCGGGAGATCCAGGATTTGGATGGCCCGGCCGGCAAAAGGCAACCCGACTTCTGACCTCGAAAATGAGGCAGGGGTCAACTGGAGATAGGCAGTGGACAGAGCGGAAAAGCGCGAACTCGTCACGGGCCTGAATGATGCGTTCTCGAACGCGGGTTCAGTCGTCGTGGCCCACTACGCCGGTATCACCGTGGCGCAAATGAACGACCTCCGGTCGAAGATGCGCGCCGCCGGCGGCACCGTCAAAGTCGCGAAGAACCGTCTCGCCAAGATCGCTCTTCAGGGCACGGACTCCGCATCGATCATCGATCTGTTCAAGGGACAGACGCTGGTCGCTTATTCGGAGGATCCGATTGCGGCGCCGAAGGTCGCGTCCGAATTCGCCAAGGGGAATGACAAGCTGGTCATTCTCGGCGGCGCGATGGGCACGACCTCGCTCAACGCCGATGGTGTCAAGGCACTCGCCACGATGCCGTCGCTCGACGAGCTGCGCGCCAAGCTGGTTGGCATGATCGCCACGCCGGCAACCCGGATCGCCCAGATCGTCAATGCGCCAGCGGCTTCGGTCGCGCGCGTCATCGGCGCTTACGCCCGGAAGGACGAGGCGGCATGAGGCCGTTCCTCGCTGTCAACAACACACGTTCGAACCAACTAAAGGAATATCAAAATGGCTGATCTGGCAAAGATCGTAGACGACCTTTCGAAGCTGACCGTCCTCGAGGCGGCTGAGCTGTCGAAGCTCCTGGAAGAGAAGTGGGGCGTTTCGGCCGCCGCTCCGGTGGCTGTTGCCGCCGCTGCCGGTGGTGCTGCCGCTGCTGCTGCTCCGGCTGAAGAGAAGACGGAATTCGACGTCGTTCTCGCCGACGCCGGCGCCCAGAAGATCAACGTCATCAAGGAAGTCCGCGCCATCACTGGCCTTGGCCTCAAGGAAGCCAAGGACCTGGTCGAAGCGGCTCCGAAGCCGGTCAAGGAAGGCGTTTCCAAGGCCGACGCCGACAAGTTCAAGGCTCAGCTGGAAGCAGCTGGCGCCAAGGTCGAGCTGAAGTAACCTGTTAGGCGAGGGCGGACGGTCTCGCGCCGTCCGCCCCCTCCCTTGGACTGAGGGAGGGCTTTGTTGCGCGAGGCGTTTGAAAACCTCTTTCCTGAGGGCCGAAAACGGCCTTCCGGAAACGGGTTTTCTCCCGTTTTAGCCGGTACCCGCCAAGCCATTGGCCCAAGAAATTGGCAGGGGCGGCCGGAAAACAGATAGGGGCAACCGCCAAGGCTGCCCATTGGTGCAAGGCGAGCCGCGGCGAGGTTCGTCCCGAGTTTTAGAGCTAAGGAGCGACGATGGCCCAGACCCAGACTTTCAATGGCCGCAGACGCGTACGCAAGTTCTTCGGAAAGATCCCGGAAGTTGCGGAGATGCCGAACCTCATCGAGGTTCAGAAGGCATCCTATGACCAGTTCCTGATGGTGGACGAGCCCAAGGGCGGTCGTCCGGACGAAGGGCTGCAGGCTGTTTTCAAGTCGGTCTTCCCGATCTCCGACTTTTCGGGCTCCTCGATGCTGGAGTTCGTGAAGTATGAGTTCGAGGCACCGAAATTCGACGTTGACGAGTGCCGTCAGCGCGACTTGACCTATGCCGCGCCGCTCAAGGTGACGCTGCGCCTCATCGTGTTCGATATCGACGAGGATACCGGCGCGAAGTCGATCAAGGACATCAAGGAGCAGGACGTCTACATGGGCGACATGCCGCTCATGACGTCGAACGGCACCTTCATCGTCAATGGCACCGAGCGCGTCATCGTCTCGCAGATGCACCGTTCGCCGGGCGTCTTCTTCGACCATGACAAGGGCAAGTCGCACTCGTCGGGCAAGCTTCTGTTTGCCGCGCGCGTCATTCCCTATCGCGGTTCGTGGCTCGACATCGAATTCGATTCCAAGGACGTCGTGCACGCCCGCATCGACCGCCGCCGCAAGATCCCGGTGACGTCGCTGCTGATGGCGCTCGGCATGGACGGCGAGGAAATCCTGTCGACCTTCTACAACAAGATCACCTACAAGCGCTCCGGCGACCACTGGCGCATTCCGTTCAACGTCGAGCGCTTCCGCGGCCTCAAGGCCGTCGGCGACCTGGTCGACGCCGACACGGGTGAAATCGTCGTCGAGGCCGGCAAGAAGATCACCGCCCGCCAGGCCCGCCAGCTCGGCGAGAAGGGTCTCAAGGCTATCAAGGCGACCGACGAGGACCTGCTCGGCAACTACCTCGCCGAGGACATCGTCAACTACGGCACCGGCGAGATCTTCCTCGAAGCCGGCGACGAGATCGACGACAAGACGCTGAAGGTGCTGCTCGGCACCGGCGAGGACGAGATCCAGATTCTGGACATCGACCACGTCAATGTCGGCGCCTACATCCGCAATACGCTCAACGTCGACAAGAACGAGAGCCGCCAGGACGCGCTGTTCGACATCTACCGTGTCATGCGCCCGGGCGAGCCGCCGACGCTGGAAACCGCCGAAGCCATGTTCAACTCGCTGTTTTTCGACAGCGAGCGCTACGATCTGTCGGCCGTCGGCCGCGTCAAGATGAACATGCGCCTTGAGCTCAAGGCCGAGGACACCGTGCGCGTGCTGCGCAAAGAAGACATCCTGGCCGTGGTCAAGACGCTGGTCGAGCTGCGCGACGGCAAGGGCGAGATCGACGACATCGACAATCTCGGCAACCGCCGCGTGCGCTCGGTCGGCGAGCTCATGGAGAACCAGTACCGCGTCGGCCTGCTCCGCATGGAGCGCGCCATCAAGGAACGCATGTCCTCGATCGAGATCGACACGGTCATGCCGCAGGACCTGATCAACGCCAAGCCGGCGGCCGCCGCCGTGCGCGAGTTCTTCGGCTCCTCGCAGCTGTCGCAGTTCATGGACCAGACCAACCCGCTGTCGGAGATCACCCACAAGCGTCGTCTCTCGGCGCTTGGACCGGGCGGCCTTACCCGTGAGCGCGCCGGCTTCGAGGTGCGCGACGTGCACCCGACGCATTACGGCCGCATCTGCCCGATCGAGACGCCGGAAGGCCCGAATATCGGTCTGATCAACTCCTTGGCCACCTTCGCGCGGGTCAACAAGTACGGCTTCATCGAAAGCCCGTACCGCAAGATCGTGGGCGGCAAGCTGACCAACGAGGTCGTCTATCTGTCGGCGATGGAAGAGGCCAAGCACTATGTCGCGCAGGCCAACGCCGAGCTCGACAAGAATGGCGGTTTCGTCGATGAGTTCGTCATTTGCCGTAACGCCGGCGAAGTGATGATGGCGCCGCGCGAAAACGTCGACCTGATGGACGTCTCGCCGAAGCAGATGGTGTCTGTCGCGGCAGCGCTCATCCCGTTCCTCGAGAACGACGACGCCAACCGCGCGCTGATGGGTTCGAACATGCAGCGTCAGGCCGTGCCGCTGGTGCGCGCCGAGGCGCCGTTCGTCGGCACCGGCATGGAGCCGGTCGTCGCCCGTGACTCGGGTGCGGCCATCGGTGCCCGCCGCGGCGGCGTGGTCGACCAGGTCGACGCGACCCGTATCGTCATCCGCGCCACGGAAGATCTCGATCCCGGCAAGTCCGGCGTCGACATCTACCGGCTGATGAAGTTCCAGCGTTCGAACCAGAACACCTGCATCAACCAGCGTCCGCTGGTGCGCATGGGCGACCGGGTGAACAAGGGCGACATCATTGCCGACGGTCCGTCGACCGAGCTCGGCGATCTGGCGCTCGGCCGCAACGTGCTGGTCGCGTTCATGCCGTGGAACGGCTACAACTACGAGGACTCGATCCTGCTCTCCGAGCGCATCGTGGCCGACGACGTCTTCACCTCGATCCACATCGAGGAGTTCGAGGTCATGGCGCGCGACACCAAGCTCGGGCCGGAGGAAATCACGCGCGACATTCCGAACGTTTCGGAAGAGGCGCTGAAGAACCTCGACGAGGCCGGCATCGTCTATATCGGTGCCGAGGTACAGCCGGGCGATATCCTGGTCGGCAAGATCACGCCGAAGGGCGAAAGCCCGATGACGCCGGAAGAAAAGCTTCTGCGCGCCATCTTCGGCGAGAAGGCCTCGGACGTTCGCGACACCTCCATGCGCATGCCTCCGGGCACCTTCGGCACGGTCGTCGAAGTGCGCGTCTTCAACCGCCACGGCGTGGAGAAGGACGAGCGCGCGATGGCGATCGAGCGCGAGGAGATCGAGCGTCTGGCCAAGGACCGCGACGACGAACAGGCGATCCTCGACCGCAACGTCTATGCGCGTCTTTCCGACATGCTGGTCGGCAAGGAAGCGATTGCCGGACCGAAGGGCTTCAAGAAGGGCTCGAAGCTGTCGAAGGACACGCTCGACGAGTATCCGCGTTCGCAGTGGTGGCAGTTCGCCGTCGAGAACGAGAAGCTCCAGGGCGAGCTCGAGGCTCTGCGCGGCCAGTACGACGAGTCCAAGAAGGCGCTCGAGCAGCGCTTCATGGACAAGGTCGAGAAGGTGCAGCGCGGCGACGAAATGCCTCCGGGCGTCATGAAGATGGTCAAGGTCTTCGTGGCGGTGAAGCGCAAGATGCAGCCGGGCGACAAGATGGCCGGCCGCCACGGCAACAAGGGTGTCGTGTCGCGCATCGTTCCGGTCGAGGACATGCCTTTCCTCGAGGACGGCACGCATGCCGATATCGTGCTCAACCCGCTGGGCGTGCCGAGCCGCATGAATGTCGGCCAGATCCTGGAAACGCATCTGGGCTGGGCTTGCGCCGGCATGGGCAGGAAGATCGGCGAGCTGATCGACGCGTATAAGGGTGGAGGCGACATCAAGCCGTTGCGCAAGACGCTGGAAAGCTTCATGCCGGCCAACGACCGCAACGAGCCGATCCGCGAGTATGACGACGAGAGCATCGTTCGCCTGAGCGAGCAGATGCGCCGCGGCGTCTCCATCGCGACACCGGTGTTCGACGGCGCGCATGAGGCCGACATCAACACCATGCTGGAGCAGGCAGGCCTGCACACCAGCGGTCAGTCGCAGCTCTATGACGGCCGCACCGGCGAGCCGTTCGATCGCAAGGTGACGATGGGCTATATCTACATGCTCAAGCTGCACCACCTGGTGGACGACAAGATCCACGCGCGTTCGATCGGTCCGTACTCGCTCGTCACCCAGCAGCCGCTGGGCGGCAAGGCGCAGTTCGGCGGCCAGCGCTTCGGCGAAATGGAGGTCTGGGCGCTCGAAGCCTACGGTGCCGCCTACACGCTGCAGGAAATGCTGACGGTGAAGTCGGACGACGTGGCCGGCCGCACCAAGGTCTACGAGGCGATCGTGCGCGGCGACGACACGTTCGAAGCGGGCATCCCGGAGAGCTTCAACGTTCTCGTCAAGGAAATGCGCTCGCTCGGCCTCAATGTGGAGCTGGAGAACACCCAGGTCGAAGAGAACCAGACGCGTCTTCCCGACGCGGCCGAGTAAAGGCTACGGCGCGCCGCGCTTGGACGCGGCGCGCCTTTCAAATCTACGGCCGGCTTAACCGGCCAGTCTGCGGACATTTCGTCCGCGATCGATTGAAGGGGTTATCGAGGACCCCGAAAAGGAGAACGGCATGAACCAAGAGGTCATGAATCTCTTCAACCCGCAGGCGCCTGCGCAGGTGTTCGATTCCATCCGGATCTCGCTTGCCAGCCCAGAGAAGATTCTGTCCTGGTCGTTCGGCGAGATCAAGAAGCCGGAGACCATCAACTACCGCACCTTCAAGCCGGAGCGTGACGGCCTGTTCTGCGCGCGCATTTTTGGCCCGATCAAGGACTATGAGTGCCTGTGCGGCAAGTACAAGCGTATGAAGTACAAGGGCGTCATCTGCGAAAAGTGCGGCGTCGAAGTCACGCTGTCGCGCGTTCGCCGCGAGCGCATGGGCCATATCGAGCTCGCCGCGCCCGTCGCCCATATCTGGTTCCTGAAGTCGCTGCCCTCGCGCATCGGCACGCTGCTCGACATGACCCTCAAGGACATCGAGCGTGTGCTCTACTTCGAGAACTACATCGTCACCGAGCCGGGCCTCACCGCGCTGAAGGAGAACCAGCTTCTCAGCGAGGAAGAGTACATGCTCGCCGTTGACGAGTATGGCGAGGATTCTTTCACCGCCATGATCGGCGCCGAGGCCATCCATGACCTCCTGGCCGGCATGGACCTGGAGAAGATCGCCGGCGACCTGCGTTCGGAGCTGGCTTCGACCACCTCCGAGCTCAAGCAGAAGAAGTACCTGAAGCGGCTCAAGGTCGTCGAAAACTTCATGGAATCCGGCAACCGTCCGGAATGGATGATCATGAAGGTGGTTCCGGTGATTCCGCCGGACCTGCGCCCGCTCGTCCCGCTGGACGGCGGCCGTTTCGCAACGTCCGACCTGAACGACCTCTATCGCCGCGTCATCAACCGCAACAACCGCCTGAAGCGGCTGATCGAGCTTCGCGCTCCCGGCATCATCGTGCGCAATGAAAAGCGCATGCTGCAGGAAGCCGTCGACGCGCTGTTCGACAACGGCCGTCGCGGCCGCGTCATCACCGGCGCCAACAAGCGTCCGCTGAAGTCGCTGTCCGACATGCTCAAGGGCAAGCAGGGCCGGTTCCGTCAGAACCTGCTCGGCAAGCGCGTCGACTATTCCGGCCGCTCGGTCATCGTGACCGGTCCGGAGCTGAAGCTGCATCAGTGCGGCCTGCCGAAGAAGATGGCGCTCGAGCTGTTCAAGCCCTTCATCTACGCCCGCCTCGACGCCAAGGGTTTCTCCTCGACCGTCAAGCAGGCGAAGAAGCTGGTCGAGAAGGAGCGTCCGGAAGTCTGGGATATCCTCGACGAGGTCATCCGCGAGCATCCGGTGCTGTTGAACCGCGCGCCGACGCTGCACCGCCTCGGCATCCAGGCGTTCGAGCCGACCCTGATCGAAGGCAAGGCGATCCAGCTGCATCCGCTGGTCTGCAC
The DNA here is from genome assembly GCF_019091085.1 of Mesorhizobium sp. GbtcB19. GTDB lineage: Bacteria > Pseudomonadota > Alphaproteobacteria > Rhizobiales > Rhizobiaceae > Mesorhizobium. The sequence continues at coordinate 357,684 of NZ_JAGXJY010000002.1, forward strand.
CGCCTTCAACGCCGACTTCGACGGCGACCAGATGGCGGTCCACGTGCCGCTGTCCCTGGAAGCGCAGCTTGAAGCCCGCGTGCTGATGATGTCGACCAACAACATCCTGCACCCGGCCTCCGGCGCGCCGATCATCGTGCCGTCGCAGGACATGGTTCTTGGTCTCTACTATCTCTCGATCGTCAACCAGAACGAGCCGGGCGAAGGCATGGTGTTTGCCGACATGGGCGAGCTCCAGCACGCGCTGGAGACCAAGGCCGTGACGCTGCACGCCAAGATCAAGGGCCGCTTCCGGACCGTCGACGCCGAAGGCAACGTCGTGTCGAAGATCTACGACACCACGCCTGGCCGCATGATCATCGGCGAGCTTCTGCCGAAGAACGTCAACGTTCCGTATGAGACCGCCAACCAGGAGATGACCAAGAAGAACATCTCCAAGATGATCGACACCGTCTACCGCCACTGCGGTCAGAAAGAGACGGTCATCTTCTGCGACCGCATCATGGCGCTCGGCTTCGCCCATGCCTGCCGTGCCGGCATTTCGTTCGGCAAGGACGACATGCTGATCCCGGACACCAAGCTGAAGCTTGTTTCCGACACCGAGGCTTTGGCCAAGGAATACGAGCAGCAGTACAATGACGGCCTGATCACGCAGGGCGAGAAGTACAACAAGGTCGTCGACGCCTGGGCCAAGTGCTCGGAAAAGGTCGCCGACGAGATGATGGCGCGCATCAAGGCGGTGGAGTTCGAGGACAACGGCCGTCAGAAGCCGATGAACTCGATCTACATGATGTCACATTCGGGTGCGCGCGGTTCGCCCACCCAGATGCGTCAGCTCGCCGGCATGCGCGGCCTGATGGCCAAGCCCTCGGGTGAAATCATCGAGACGCCGATCATCTCGAACTTCAAGGAAGGCCTCACCGTGCTCGAGTACTTCAACTCGACCCACGGCGCCCGCAAGGGCCTGGCCGACACCGCCTTGAAGACCGCGAATTCGGGTTACCTCACCCGTCGTCTCGTCGACGTGGCGCAGGACTGCATCGTCAACTCCGTGGATTGCGGCACCGACAAGGGCCTCACCATGCAGCCGATCGTCGATGCCGGTCAGATCGTCGCTTCGGTCGGCCAGCGCGTGCTGGGCCGCACCGCGCTCGACGACATCAACCATCCGGTCACCGGCGATCTGCTGGTCAAGGCCGGCAAGCTGATGGACGAGCGCGATGTCGAGCAGATCGAAAAGGCCGGCGTGCAGTCGGTCCGCATCCGTTCGGCTCTGACCTGCGAGGTCAGGACCGGCGTGTGCGCGGTCTGCTACGGTCGCGACCTGGCCCGCGGCACTCCCGTCAACCAGGGCGAGGCCGTCGGCGTCATCGCGGCGCAGTCGATTGGCGAGCCTGGCACCCAGCTCACCATGCGTACCTTCCACATGGGCGGCACGGCGCAGGTGGTGGATAGCTCGTTCCTTGAAGCCTCCTATGAGGGCAAGGTGCAGATCCGCAACCGCAACGTGGTGCGCAACTCGGAAGGCCAGCAGATGGTCATGGGCCGCAACATGGCGGTGCTCATCCTCGATGAGACCGGCAAGGAGCGTGCCACGCACCGCGTCGCCTATGGTTCGCGTATCTTCGTGGACGATGGCGACAAGGTGAAGCGCGGCCAGCGTATCGCCGAGTGGGATCCCTATACCCGCCCGATCCTCACCGAAATCGAGGGCAGGGTGGCGTTCGAGGACCTGGTCGACGGCATCTCCGTTCAGGAAACGGCCGACGAGTCGACCGGCATCACCAAGCGTGAGGTCATCGACTGGCGTTCGACGCCGCGCGGCAGCGACCTGAAGCCGGCGATCGTCATCCAGGACGCCAAGGGCAAGGTCGGCAAGCTGTCGAAGGGCGGCGATGCGCGCTTCCTGCTCTCGGTCGAGGCCATCCTCTCGGTCGAGCCGGGCGCCCATGTGAAGCCTGGCGACGTGTTGGCGCGTATCCCGATGGAGAGCGCCAAGACCAAGGACATCACCGGTGGTCTGCCGCGCGTTGCGGAACTGTTCGAGGCTCGCCGTCCGAAGGATCACGCCATCATCGCCGAGATCGATGGCACGATCCGCTTCGGCCGCGACTACAAGAACAAGCGCCGCATCATCATCGAGCCGCATGACTCGACGCTGGAGCCGGTGGAGTACCTGATCCCGAAGGGCAAGCCGTTCCATCTCCAGGACGGCGACGTCATCGAGAAGGGCGACTACATCCTCGACGGCAATCCGGCGCCGCACGACATCCTGGCGATTAAGGGCGTGGAGGCGCTTGCCTCCTACCTCGTGAACGAAATCCAGGAGGTCTACCGTCTGCAGGGCGTGTCGATCAACGACAAGCACATCGAGGTGATCGTTCGCCAGATGCTGCAGAAGGTCGAGATCACCGTCCAGGGCGACTCGACCTACATCCCGGGCGACCACGTCGACGTGATCGAGCTGGAAGAGGTCAACGAGCGCCTGATCGAGGACGGCAAGAAGCCGGCCGAAGGTCAGCCGGTGCTGCTCGGCATCACCAAGGCCTCGCTGCAGACGCCGTCCTTCATCTCGGCCGCCTCCTTCCAGGAGACGACCAGGGTGCTGACCGAAGCCGCGGTTGCCGGCAAGACCGACATGCTGCAGGGCCTGAAGGAAAACGTCATCGTCGGCCGTCTGATCCCGGCCGGCACCGGCGGCACGATGAGCCAGATCAGGCGCATCGCCACCTCGCGCGACGAGCTCATCATCGACGAGCGCCGCAAGGCCTCCGGTGTCGAGGTCGCCGACCCGATGCTGACCGATATGGTCAACGCCGCGCAGTAAGCGGCATGACATGAGAAACGAAGAGAAGGGGCCCACGCGGCCCCTTTTCGCATTTCAGAGCATGATCCCAAAAAGTGGGCACCGGTTTTCGGAAAGATCATGCTCCAACAGGAACCAGATCAGGATGATGGCTCTTAGCCGTCATCCTGATCTGGCTTCATGAGAACGAGGAAGAGCTATGAGCAGCAAGACTTGGACGGCTGTCGACGACTACATCGTTTCCTCTCTTTTCGAAGCGGATCCCGCGCTGGACGCAGTGCTTGCGGCCAACCGTAAGCAGGGCCTGCCGGCCATCGACGTCTCGGCCGCGCAGGGCAAATTGCTGTCGCTGCTGGTGCGCATCCGCGGCGCGAAAAAGGTGCTGGAGGTCGGCACGCTCGGCGGCTACTCGACGATCTGGATGGCAAGAGGGTTGCCGGCGGATGGCAAGGTCGTGACGCTGGAGCTCGACCCGCACCACGCCAAAGTCGCGCGGTCGAATTTCGAGCGGGCAGGAGTTTCCGACAAGGTCGACCTGCGGGTTGGTCCCGCGCTCCAATCGCTCGCCGCGCTGGCTGGCGAAAATGCCGGTCCGTTCGACCTGATCTTCATCGACGCCGACAAGCCGAACAACCCGAACTATCTCGACTGGGCAATGAAGCTGTCGCGCTCAGGCACGGTCATCGTCTGCGACAATGTCATCCGCGACGGCGCGGTGCTCGATAAGGATGGGCGCGACGCCAATGTCGAAGGAGCGCGTGCGGCGTTTTCCTTCATCGGCGGAGAGAAGCGGCTGGACGGCACGGCTATCCAGACCGTCGGCGCCAAGGGCTATGATGGATTTGCGATCGCGATAGTGGACTGACGCGCGCTGGCGTCAGTCCCCATTAGCTCAGTCGAAGAACGCTTCGACCACGTTGCGCTTGCCCAGCATGAAGGCATCCGCCACATGCTGCAGCGGCGCGAGGTCGACATCGGAAATCCCGGCGCGAACGATCTCGGCGAAGCGCTTGTAGAGCATCGGATATTCGGCTTCCGGCTCGTCATGGACGATCTTGCCGTCGATGGCGAGCCTGGCGCCACCGCCGGACAGCACCATCCTGCCCTTGTCGGTCTCGGCCACAATGTCCCAACTCTGCGGACCGGTCTGCAACCAGTCGAGCTCCATCGTCACCGGCAGGCCGTTCGAGGTGCGGAAGGCGACATGCGCCGCAACCGGTGCCGCGCGGTTCTCCGGGAAGTCGAGCACGGCCGAGGTGATGAACATCGGCGGCAGGATGTGAGTGGCGATCGACAGCGCGTTGATGCCCGGATCGAACACGCCAAAACCGCCCGGTTCCCAGATCCATTCCTGGTTGGGATGCCAGCGGCGCACGTCTTCCTTCCAGTTGATGGCCGCGGAAGTCAGCCTGGCCGAGGCGAGGAAAGCGCGCGCGGCCTCGACCGCCGGCGCATAGCGTGAATGCCAGCTGGCAAAGAGCGAGACGCCGTTCTTTTCGGCAAGCGCCTTGAGGTGCTCGACCTCGCTCACCGTGGCGCCCGGCGGCTTTTCGAGGAACACATGCTTCCTGGCTTCCAGCGCGGTGCGCGCGGCGTCATAGCGGAACTGCGGCGGCATGCAGAGCGAGACCGCCTCGAGACCAGGTTCAGCCGCAAGCATCGCCTCGATGCTGAGATAGTTTGGAATGCCGTCGACCTTGCCATGGCGGCTGGCCGCGGCGGCAAGCTGGTAGTCGCCATCTTTCGCGACCGCCGGCAGATGCTGGTCGCGGACGATCTTCCCCACGCCGACGATGCCGAGCTTGATGGGATTGCTGGTCATGGAAACTCCGGAAAGGGAAGAGAGTGGATGTTTAAGCGAGGAGTGGTTGGCGGTCGGGCCGGGAAAGGACGTTGCGCGGGGCAGCGAGATCAGAACGGCTCGTCGAAGGTGACGATCGAAACTTCACCTTCCAGCGCGCCCTGATAGGCTGACAGATGCGGCTCGTCATCGGGCTCGCCTTCCATGTCGCCGATCTGGTCGAGCTCGGCCTCCGCGAATCCCTCGGCGGCGAGCGATTCGAGCGCGCGGCGCACGGCAGAATCATCGTCAGGCGCCACAAGCATCACATGCACGCCTTCCGGCTTGCCGCCTTTCTTGCGCCAGACCCGCCCGGTGATGATGGTGACCGGCCTTTCTTCATTGTCGTTCACGGGCTGATTCCTCGTTTGCCGGCGGAAAAGTCCGGCTCAGGCCGCCTTTTGGCACGAAGCCGGTGCGGAAGACAGCCGCAAGCCGGTCACTTTCTTCCTCGCTCTTGAAAAAAGACGCAAGAAAATTACATGCGTTTTGCGCATGGCTGCCAAGCCTCGAATTGACCGCAATATTTGCCGTTGCGGGGTTGACGGGCAATGGCCTTACGAGTAGAAGCCGCGACGTCAGAACCGATGTGAGACCAGCCTTTCCGAGGCGACGCGCTTTGGAGTTTGTCTCAAACAGGGTTCGTTTTACGAGCGAAAAGACATTTCCGGCGCGCATGAAGCGGCTCCCGCTTCCTCTGCAATTTGTTCGGGCAGGACCGCGAGACGCGGTGTTTTGCCCGAATTCGCGTATGGGAATGACGCTTTGAGCGGCCCTGACAGGGCAGACACGGAATTGAGAGACAAGAGGGTTTAATGCCTACCGTCAACCAGCTGATCCGCAAGCCGCGCCTGGCGCCGGTGAAGCGAAACAAGGTCCCGGCCATGCAGCAGAACCCGCAGAAGCGGGGCGTCTGCACGCGCGTCTACACCACGACGCCGAAGAAGCCGAACTCGGCGCTGCGCAAGGTGGCCAAGATTCGCCTGACCAATGGCTTTGAGGTGATCGGCTACATCCCGGGCGAAGGCCACAACCTTCAGGAACACTCGGTGGTCATGATCCGCGGCGGTCGCGTCAAGGATCTGCCGGGCGTCCGCTACCACATCATCCGCGGCGTGCTCGACACGCAGGGTGTGAAGAACCGCAAGCAGCGTCGTTCGAAATACGGCGCCAAGCGTCCGAAGTAAGGGTTTTCCGATGTCCCGTCGTCACAGTGCAGAAAAGCGTGAGATCAATCCGGACCCCAAGTTCGGCGATCTCGTCGTTACCAAGTTCATGAACGCCGTCATGTATGACGGCAAGAAGTCGGTTGCCGAGACCATCGTCTACGGCGCGCTCGACCAGGTTCAGTCGAAGACCAAGCAGGAGCCGGTCACCGTCTTCCATCAGGCGCTCGACAATGTCGCGCCGCATGTGGAAGTGCGCTCGCGTCGCGTCGGCGGCGCCACCTATCAGGTTCCGGTCGACGTGCGCCCCGAGCGTCGTCAGGCGCTGGCCATCCGCTGGCTGATCGCCGCGGCCCGCAACCGCAACGAGACGACCATGGTCGACCGCCTCTCGGGCGAGCTGATGGACGCGGCCAACAACCGCGGCACCGCCGTCAAGAAGCGTGAAGACACTCACAAGATGGCAGAAGCCAACCGCGCCTTCGCGCACTACCGCTGGTAAAGCGCGAACGAGACTGAGAGGCAACCTCCCATGGCCCGCGAATACAAAATCGAAGACTACCGCAATTTCGGTATCATGGCGCATATCGACGCCGGCAAGACGACGACGACCGAGCGCGTCCTGTATTACACGGGCAAGTCGCACAAGATCGGCGAAGTCCATGACGGCGCTGCCACCATGGACTGGATGGAGCAGGAGCAGGAACGCGGCATCACCATCACGTCGGCCGCGACCACGACCTTCTGGAAGGGCCGTGACGGCAAGATGCGCCGCTTCAACATCATCGACACTCCCGGACACGTCGACTTCACCATCGAGGTCGAGCGTTCGCTGCGCGTGCTCGACGGCGCCATCGCGCTGCTCGACGCCAACGCCGGTGTCGAGCCGCAGACCGAGACCGTGTGGCGCCAGGCCGACAAGTACCACGTGCCGCGCATGATCTTCTGCAACAAGATGGACAAGATCGGTGCCGACTTCTACCGCTCGGAAGAGATGATCGGTTCGCGCCTCGGCGCGCAGGCCGTCGTCATGCAGCTGCCGATCGGCGCCGAGACCGAGTTCAAGGGCGTCGTTGACCTCGTCGAGATGAACGCGCTCGTCTGGCGCGACGAAACCCTGGGCGCTGCCTGGGATGTCGTCGAGATCCCGGCCGACCTGAAGGCCAAGGCCGAGCAGTATCGCGAGAAGATGATCGAAGCCGCCGTCGAGATGGACGAGACCGCGCTCGAGAACTACCTCGAAGGCAAGATGCCGTCGAACGACGAGATCCGCGCGCTGATCCGCAAGGGCACCATCGCGGTCAAGTTCTTCCCGATGTTCTGCGGCTCGGCCTTCAAGAACAAGGGCGTGCAGCCGCTGCTCGACGCCGTCGTCGAATACCTGCCGTCGCCGATCGACGTGCCGGCCATCAAGGGCGTCGACGCCAAGACCGACGCCGAGATCGAGCGTCATGCCGATGACAGCGAGCCGCTGTCGATGCTGGCGTTCAAGATCATGAACGACCCGTTCGTCGGCTCGCTGACCTTCGCCCGCATCTATTCGGGCAAGCTCACCAAGGGCACCTCGCTCGACAACACGGTGAAGGGCAAGAAGGAGCGCATCGGTCGCATGCTGCAGATGCATGCGAACTCGCGCGCCGACATCGAGGAAGCCTACGCCGGCGACATCGTCGCCCTGGCAGGCCTCAAGGACACGACCACCGGCGATACGCTCTGCGATCCGCTGCACCCGGTCATCCTCGAGCGCATGGAATTCCCCGATCCGGTCATCCAGATCGCCATCGAGCCGAAGACCAAGAACGACCAGGAAAAGATGGGCCTCGCGCTGCATCGCCTGGCGGCTGAGGATCCGTCCTTCCGCGTCAAGACCGACGAGGAATCGGGCCAGACCATCATCGCCGGCATGGGCGAGCTGCATCTCGACATCATCGTCGACCGCATGCGCCGCGAGTTCAAGGTGGAAGCCAATGTCGGCGCGCCGCAGGTGGCTTATCGCGAGACCATCACCCGCACGCACGAGCAGGATTACACCCACAAGAAGCAGACCGGCGGTACCGGCCAGTTCGCTCGCGTCAAGATCATCTTCGAGCCGAACACCGAGAGCGAAGAGTTCGTGTTCGAGTCCAAGATCGTCGGCGGTGCGGTTCCGAAGGAATACATCCCGGGCGTCGAGAAGGGTATCAACAGCGTCATGGGTTCCGGCCCGTTCGCCGGCTTCCCGATGATCGGCGTCAAGGCGACGCTGATCGACGGCGCCTTCCACGACGTCGACTCCTCGGTGCTGGCGTTCGAAATCGCCTCCCGCGCCTGCTTCAAGGAAGCCGCTCCGCGCCTCGGCGTGCAGCTTCTGGAGCCGATCATGAAGGTCGAGGTCGTGACGCCCGAAGATTATGTCGGCGGCGTCATCGGCGACCTCAACGGCCGTCGCGGTCAGATCCAGGGTCAGGAAGCGCGTGGCGTTGCCGTCGTCATCAACGCGATGGTGCCGCTCGCCAACATGTTCAAGTACGTCGACAATCTGCGTTCGATGTCGCAGGGCCGCGCCCAGTACACGATGCAGTTCGACCACTACGAGCCGGTTCCGACCGCGGTCGCCCAGGAAGTTCAGAAGAAATACGCGTAACTCGAGCGGGTTGCACGAGACCTTAATTCAAGGCCCGCACGGGCAGGCAGGAATGGAGAGATCACATGGCAAAAGGTAAATTCGAGCGCACCAAGCCGCATGTGAACATTGGCACGATCGGCCACGTCGATCATGGCAAGACGTCGCTGACGGCGGCGATCACGAAGTATTTTGGCGAATACAAGCGCTATGACCAGATCGACGCGGCACCCGAAGAGAAGGCGCGCGGCATCACGATCTCGACGGCGCATGTCGAGTATGAGACGGCCAACCGTCACTATGCCCACGTCGACTGCCCCGGCCACGCCGACTATGTCAAGAACATGATCACCGGTGCTGCCCAGATGGACGGCGCGATCCTGGTCGTGTCGGCCGCCGACGGCCCGATGCCGCAGACCCGCGAGCACATCCTCCTGGCCCGCCAGGTCGGCGTTCCGTCGATCGTGGTGTTCCTGAACAAGGTCGACCAGGTCGACGACGCCGAGCTGCTCGAACTGGTCGAGCTCGAGGTTCGCGAGCTTCTGTCGAAGAACGAGTTCCCCGGCGACGACATTCCGATCGTCAAGGGCTCGGCGCTGGCCGCGCTTGAAGATTCCAACAAGACCATCGGCGAGGACGCCATCCGCGAACTGATGGCTCAGGTCGACGCCTATATCCCGACGCCGGTTCGTCCGCTGGACAAGCCGTTCCTGATGCCGATCGAGGACGTGTTCTCGATCTCGGGCCGCGGCACGGTCGTGACCGGCCGCGTCGAGCGCGGCATCGTCAAGGTCGGCGAGGAGCTGGAGATCGTCGGCATCCGTCCGACCACCAAGACGACCTGCACGGGCGTGGAGATGTTCCGCAAGCTGCTCGACCAGGGCCAGGCCGGCGACAACATCGGCGCGCTGCTGCGCGGCGTCGACCGTGAAGGCGTCGAGCGCGGCCAGGTTCTGGCCAAGCCGGGTTCGGTGAAGCCGCACAAGAAGTTCGTGGCCGAAGCCTACATCCTGACCAAGGACGAAGGCGGCCGTCACACGCCGTTCTTCACCAACTACCGTCCGCAGTTCTACTTCCGCACGACGGACGTGACGGGCATCGTGACGCTGCCGGCCGGCACCGAGATGGTGATGCCTGGCGACAACATCACCGTCGATGTCGAGCTGATCGTGCCGATCGCGATGGAAGAGAAGCTGCGCTTCGCCATCCGTGAAGGCGGCCGCACCGTCGGTGCCGGCATCGTCGTCACCATCAAAGAGTAATTGGACTGAAACGGATCTGTCGCGGGCGCGGGAGCTGCCCGCGCCGCGCCAGAACAAGGAATTGACGCATGAACGGACAGAATATCCGCATCCGCCTTAAGGCGTTTGACCACCGGGTGCTCGACGCCTCGACGCGCGAAATCGTGTCGACCGCCAAGCGCACCGGCGCCAACGTCCGCGGCCCCATTCCGCTGCCGACGCGGATCGAAAAATTCACGGTCAACCGGTCGCCCCACGTCGACAAGAAGAGCCGTGAGCAGTTCGAGATGCGCACGCACAAGCGGCTGCTCGACATCGTCGATCCGACCCCGCAGACGGTCGATGCTTTGATGAAGCTCGATCTGGCCGCCGGTGTCGACGTCGAGATCAAGCTCTAAAGGAATGAGAGCGCGGTAAGGGGCGGTGCCCCTGGCCCGGAACTCTAAAGGAATTGAACCGATGCGTTCAGGTGTGATTGCAAAGAAGGTGGGAATGACCCGCATCTATAACGATGCCGGGGAACACGTTCCCGTCACCGTTCTCCAGATGGAGAACTGCCAGGTCGTGGCTCAGCGCACGCAGGAGAAGAACGGCTACACCGCCGTCCAGCTCGGCGTTGGCCTTGCCAAGGTGAAGAACACGTCGAAGGCGATGCGCGGCCATTTCGCCGCCGCTTCCGTCGAGCCGAAGGCCAAGGTCGCGGAATTCCGCGTCTCCGCCGACAACATGATCGACGTCGGCGCCGAGCTGACCGTCGAGCATTTCGTCGCCGGCCAGAAGGTCGACGTCACCGGCACCTCGACCGGCAAGGGTTTCCAGGGCGTGATCAAGCGGCACCACATGGGTGGCGGCCGCGCCACGCACGGTAACTCGGTCTCGCACCGCACGCACGGTTCGACCGGCCAGCGCCAGGACCCCGGCAAGGTGTTCAAGGGCAAGAAGATGGCCGGCCACATGGGCGACACCCGCGTCACCACGCAGAATGTCGAGGTCGTCTCGACCGACGCCGATCGCGGCCTGATCCTGATCCGCGGCGCGGTTCCCGGCGTCAAGGGCGCCTGGATCCTGGTTCGCGACGCTGCGAAGGTTGCGCTGCCGGCCAATGCGCCGAAGCCTGCCGCGATCCGCGCCGCTGCCGCCAAGAACGAAGCCCCGGCCACTGAGGGAGCCGAATAATGGATCTCAAGATCACAACGCTGGGCGGCAAGGACGCCGGCAAGGTGAAACTCTCCGAGGAGATTTTCGGCCTTGATCCGCGCGAGGACATCCTGCAGCGCGTCGTGCGCTGGCAGCTCGCCAAGAAGCAGCAGGGCACGCACAAGGCCAAGGGCCGCGCCGAGATCGCGCGCACCGGCGCCAAGATGTACAAGCAGAAGGGTACGGGCCGCGCTCGTCACCACTCGGCTCGCGCTCCGCAGTTCCGCGGCGGCGGCAAGGCGCACGGCCCGGTCGTTCGCAGCCATGAGCACGAGCTGCCGAAGAAGGTGCGCGCCCTCGGCTTGAAGCATGCTCTCTCGGCCAAGGCCAAGAGCGCTTCCATCATCGTCATCGACGAGCTGAAGCTCGCCGAGGCCAAAACCAAGACGCTGGCGGCGAACCTCGAGACGCTGGGGCTGACCAACGCCCTGGTGATCGGCGGCGCCGAGCTCGACCAGAACTTCAAGCTGGCGGCGACCAACATTCCGAACATCGACGTGCTGCCCATCCAGGGCATCAACGTCTACGACATTCTGCGCCGCGGCACGCTGGTCCTTTCCAAGGCCGCCGTCGAGGCTCTCGAGGAGCGCTTCAAATGACCGACCTTCGTCATTACGACGTGATCGTCTCGCCGGCGATCACCGAAAAGTCGACCATGGCTTCTGAGCAGAACCAGGTCGTCTTCAACGTCGCCAAGAAGGCGTCGAAGCCGGAAATCAAGGCTGCCGTGGAAGCTCTCTTCGGCGTCAAGGTGACGGCTGTGAACACGCTCGTCCGCAAGGGCAAGATCAAGCGCTTCCGCGGCACCGTTGGCCGCCAGGGCGACGTCAAGAAGGCGGTAGTGACGCTGGCCGACGGCCAGTCGATCGACGTCGCGACGGGTCTCTGAGCAAGGCCGCGAGGACAGGACAATGGCACTTAAGAAATTCAACCCGGTAACGCCGAGCACCCGCCAGCTGGTCATCGTCGACCGCTCGGGCCTCTACAAGGGCAAGCCCGTCAAGGGCCTGACCGAAGGCCTGACCAAGTCGGGCGGCCGCAACAATTACGGCCGCATCACGGCCCGCTTCATCGGCGGCGGTCACAAGCGTTCGTACCGCATCATCGACTTCAAGCGTAAGAAGTACGACGTCGTCGGTACGGTCGAGCGTATCGAATACGATCCGAACCGCACCGCCTTCATCGCGCTGATCAAGTATGACGACGGCGAGCTGTCCTACATCCTGGCCCCGCAGCGCCTTGCTGCCGGCGACAAGATCGTGGCCGGCGAAGCGGTTGACGTGAAGCCGGGCAACGCGATGCCGCTGGCCTCGATGCCGGTCGGCACGATCGTCCACAATATCGAGCTGAAGCCGGGCAAGGGCGGCCAGGTCGCCCGTTCGGCTGGCGGTTACGCCCAGCTCGTCGGCCGCGACCAGGGCATGGCGATCCTGCGCCTCAATTCGGGTGAGCAGCGCGTCGTGCACGGTTCCTGCATGGCCACCGTCGGTGCCGTGTCGAACCCCGACCACGGCAACATCAACGACGGTAAGGCCGGTCGCACCGTGTGGCGCGGCAAGCGTCCGCACAATCGCGGCGTGACCATGAACCCGGTCGACCATCCGCACGGCGGCGGCGAAGGCCGCACCTCGGGCGGCCGTCATCCGGTTTCGCCCTGGGGCAAGCCGACCAAGGGCAAGAAGACGCGGTCCAACAAGGCGACCGACAAGTTCATCCTGCGCTCGCGTCATCAGCGCAAGAGCTAAGAAGAGGTAACGCCAAGTGACTCGTTCGATTTGGAAAGGCCCCTTCATCGACGGCTACCTTCTCAAGAAGGTGGACAAGGTTCGTGAAGGTGGTCGCAATGAGGTGATCAAGATGTGGAGCCGTCGCTCCACCATCCTGCCGCAGTTCGTCGGCTTCACCTTTGGTGTCTACAACGGCCAGAAGCACGTCCCGGTCTCCGTGAACGAGGACATGGTCGGCCACAAGTTCGGTGAATTCGCTCCGACCCGGACCTATTACGGTCATGGCGCGGATAAGAAGGCGAAGAGGAAATAATCATGGGCAAGGCCAAAGCTCCGCGCAGGCTTGCTGATAACGAGGCGCGTGCCGTTCTGCGCACGATCCGTATCAGCCCGCAGAAGCTGAACCTGGTTGCCGCGCTGATCCGCGGCAAGAAGGTCGCGACAGCGCTTTCCGACCTCGAATTCTCGGCCAAGCGGATTTCCGGCACGGTCAAGAAGACGCTGGAATCGGCGATCGCCAATGCGGAAAACAATCACGACCTCGACGTCGATGCGCTGGTCGTGGCGGAAGCCTATGTCGGCAAGTCGATCGTCATGAAGCGTTTCCACGCTCGTGGCCGCGGTCGCGCCAGCCGTATCGAAAAGCCGTTCTCGCACCTCACGATCGTCGTTCGTGAAGTCGAGGAAAAAGGGGAGGCCGCATAATGGGCCAGAAAGTCAATCCGATCGGGCTGCGTCTCGGCATCAACCGTACCTGGGATTCGCGTTGGTTCGCGAACACCGGCGAGTACGGCCAGCTGCTGCACGAGGACCTCAAGATCCGCAAGTATCTCGAGAAGGAACTCAAGCAGGCCGCGATCTCCAAGGTCGTGATCGAGCGTCCGCACAAGAAGTGCCGCGTCACCATCCACGCCGCGCGCCCAGGCCTGATCATCGGCAAGAAGGGCGCCGACATCGAGAAGCTGCGCAAGAAGCTGACCGAGATGACGAAGTCCGAAACGCACCTCAACATCGTTGAAGTGCGCAAGCCGGAAATCGACGCCACGCTGATCGCCCAGTCGATCGCTCAGCAGCTCGAGCGCCGCATCGCGTTCCGCCGCGCCATGAAGCGTGCCGTTCAGTCGGCCATGCGGCTCGGCGCCGAAGGCATCCGCATCAACTGCTCCGGCCGTCTCGGCGGCGCCGAAATCGCGCGCATGGAGTGGTACCGCGAAGGCCGCGTGCCGCTGCATACGCTGCGCGCCGATGTCGACTACGGCACGGCAGAGGCGAACACGGCTTACGGCATCTGCGGCGTCAAGGTGTGGGTGTTCAAGGGCGAGATCCTCGAGCACGACCCGATGGCCTCCGAGCGTCGCGCCACCGAAGGTGATGCAGCGCATGGCGGCGGTGGTGGTGAGCGCGAACGCGGCCGTCGTCGCGAGAACGCCTGAGACATTTGAGAATTTGGAGTTAGAACGATGCTGCAGCCAAAGCGCACAAAGTTCCGTAAGCAGTTCAAGGGCCGTATCCACGGTACCGCCAAGGGCGGCACCAATCTGGATTTCGGCGGTTTCGGACTGAAGGCGCTTGAGCCGAACCGCGTCACCGCGCGTGAGATCGAGGCGGCCCGCCGCGCGATCACCCGCGAGATGAAGCGCGCCGGCCGCGTCTGGATCCGGGTGTTCCCGGATCTGCCGGTCACCTCGAAGCCGACCGAAGTCCGCATGGGTAAGGGCAAGGGCGCAGTCGACTACTGGGCGGCGCGCGTCAAGCCCGGCCGCATCATGTTCGAGATCGATGGCGTCAGCGAGGAGACCGCGCGTGAGGCGCTGCGTCTCGGCGCCGCCAAGCTCTCGGTCAAGACGCGCTTCGTGCAGCGCATCGCAGAATAAGGACAGGCGATCATGAAAGCCGAAGACATCCGGACCAAGACCCAGGATCAGCTGACCGACGACCTGGCAGCCCTCAAGAAGGAGCAGTTCAACCTGCGCTTTCAGAAGGCCACCGGCCAGCTCGAAAAGACCGCGCGCGTGAAGCAGGTCCGCAAGGACATCGCGCGCATCAAGACCATCGCCGCGGAAAAATCCGCGGCCAAGAAGGCTTAAGGACGAGAACCATGCCAAAGCGCATCCTGCAGGGCACCGTCGTCAGCGACAAGAACGAGAAGACGGTCGTGGTCAAGGTCGAGCGTCGCTTCACCCACCCGGTGATGAAGAAGACCGTGCGTATGACCAAGAAGTACAAGGCGCACGACGAGAACAACGCCCACAAGGTCGGCGACCAGGTGTTCATCCAGGAATCGAAGCCGATTTCGAAGGATAAGCGCTGGGTTGTCGTCTCTTCGGATCAGGCTTGATCCGGGCGAACGAACCGAATTTTGGACAGACCGGGGAGGGGTGAAAGCACCCGTCCCGTTAGAAAAGAAGAAGGCGGCCAGTCATGATTCAGATGCAAACAAACCTCGACGTCGCGGACAATTCCGGCGCCCGTCGTGTCATGTGCATCAAGGTGCTGGGCGGCTCGAAGCGGAAATATGCCTCCGTCGGCGACATCATCGTGGTGTCGATCAAGGAAGCCATTCCGCGCGGCCGCGTTAAGAAGGGCGATGTGATGAAGGCGGTCGTGGTTCGCACGGCCAAGGACATCCGCCGCCCGGACGGCAGCGTGATCCGTTTCGACAAGAACGCGGCCGTTCTCGTCGACAATAAGAAAGAGCCGATCGGCACCCGTATCTTCGGACCGGTTCCGCGCGAGCTGCGCGCCAAGAACCACATGAAGATCATCTCGCTCGCGCCTGAAGTGCTGTAAGGAGCCGGACCAATGCAAAAGATCAAAAAAGGCGACAAGGTCGTCGTGCTTGCCGGCAAGGACAAGGGCCGTTCGGGCGAAGTCCTGTCGGTGCAGCCGAAGGAAGACACCGCGGTCGTCCGCGGCGTGAACCTCATTCGCCGTCACCAGAAGCAGACCCAGTCCCAAGAGGGCGGGATCATCACCAAGGAAGCGCCGATCCACCTGTCGAATATCGCGCTCGCCGACCCCAAGGATGGCAAGCCGACCCGCGTCGGCTTCACCATCCAGAAGGATGGCAAGAAGGTGCGCGTCGCCAAGCGTTCGGGAGAAGTCATCAATGGCTAAGTCTGAAACCAAGCAGGCAGCTGCCAAGAACGAGCCGCGCCTCAAGAAGGTCTATAACGAGACCATCCGCAAGGCGATGCAGGAGCAGTTCGGCTACGACAACGACATGCAGGTTCCGCGCATCGACAAGATCGTGCTGAACATGGGTGTCGGCGAAGCGACGGGCGACTCCAAGAAGCCCTCGGTCGCGGCCGAGGATCTCGCGATGATCGCCGGCCAGAAGGCCGTCGTCACCCGTGCCCGCAACTCGATTGCCGGCTTCAAGGTGCGCGAGAACATGCCGATCGGCGCCAAGGTCACGCTGCGCAAGGAACGCATGTACGAGTTCCTCGACCGCCTCGTGAACATCGCACTGCCGCGCGTTCGCGACTTCCGCGGACTGAACCCGAAGAGCTTTGACGGCCGTGGCAACTATGCCATGGGCATCAAGGAACACATCGTGTTCCCGGAGATCAACTACGACAAGGTTGATCAGGTCTGGGGCATGGACGTCATCGTTTGTACGACGGCGAAGACGGACGACGAGGCCAGAGCTCTGCTCAAGGCCTTCAACTTCCCCTTCCGCCAGTAACGGCAGCGAAAAAGGAAAAATCTGAAATGGCAAAGACCAGCTCAGTCGAGAAGAACAACCGGCGCCGCAAGCTCGCCGACCAGTACGCCGCCAAGCGCACGGCGCTCAAGGCCATCATCATGGATCAGTCCAAGCCGATGGAAGAGCGTTTCCGCGCCCAGTTGAAGCTTTCGGCGCTGCCGCGCAACTCGGCCAAGATCCGCATCCGTAACCGCTGCGAAGTCACGGGCCGTCCGCGCGCCTACTACCGCAAGCTGAAGCTTTCGCGTATCGCGCTTCGCGATCTGGGCAATACCGGCCAGATCCCGGGCCTGGTCAAGTCGAGCTGGTAAGGAGACACTGAGATGTCATTGAGCGATCCTCTCGGCGATATGCTGACCCGCATCCGCAACGCCTATGGCCGCAAGAAGTCGAGCGTCTCGACGCCGGCCTCGCGTCTGCGCGCCCGCGTCCTCGAAGTGCTGAAGTCGGAAGGCTATATCCGCGACTACAGCCAGACCGACTTTGAAAACGGCAAGTCGGAAATCGAGATCGAGTTGAAGTATTTCGACGGCGCTCCGGTCGTGCGCGAAATCGAGCGCGTGTCGAAGCCTGGCCGCCGCGTCTATGTCTCGGCCAAGTCGATCCCGCAGGTCGCCAACGGCCTCGGCATCGCCATCCTCTCGACGCCGAAGGGCGTCATGGCCGACCATGAAGCGCGTGAGCAGAACGTCGGCGGCGAGATCCTCTGCCAGATCTTCTGATCGGCCAAGAGATTGATGAATGGGCTTCGGTTCTCGGGATCGCGCCCGGGAACTGGAACCTGAAACCAAAGAAGTGACGAGGACAACAAAATGTCTCGTATCGGAAAGAAACCCGTTTCGCTGCCGCAGGGCGTGACCGCTTCCGTCAACGGCCAGACCGTGACGGCGAAGGGCCCGAAGGGCGAGCTGAAGTTCGTGGTGAACGACGAAGTGCTGGTCAAGATGGAAGGCGCTGAGATCTCGGTCGAACCGCGCGACCAGACCAAGGCGGCCCGCTCCAAGTGGGGCATGTCGCGCACGCAGATCGTCAACATCCTGCAGGGCGTGAAGGACGGCTTCGAGAAGAAGCTCGAGATCACCGGCGTCGGCTATCGTGCCGCGCTGCAGGGCAAGAACCTGCAGCTGGCGCTCGGCTTCAGCCACGATGTGGTCTATGAGACGCCCCAGGGCATCACCATCACCGTGCCGAAGCCGACCGAAATCACGGTTTCGGGCATCGACAAGCAGCAGGTCGGCCAGGTCGCCGCCGAGATCCGCGAATATCGTGGTCCGGAGCCGTACAAGGGCAAGGGCGTGCGCTATGCCGACGAGCGCATCGTGCGCAAGGAAGGCAAGAAGAAGTAATAGGCTTGGCCGCGAAAAGTTCGGACTTTTCGCAAAGGGTTAAGTTTGAGAAGTGTAACGCCGCGGGGAGCGGCCGCGGGAGGCCTGGCCTACCGCACAGGGTTGCCCCCGTTTTCTGAAGGCAAGGAACTGACATTATGGCAAGCCCCAAAGAAACCATCCAGCGCCGCGCGCAGCGCGTTCGCCGCCAGTTGAAGAAGGTCGCCGGCGCGCGTCCGCGGCTTTCGGTGCACCGCACCTCGAAGAACATCTACGTCCAGGTCATCGACGATGCCAACGGCCATACGCTGGCCGCCGCCTCGACACTCGAGAAGGACCTCAAGGGTTCGCTCAAGACCGGCGCCGACACGGCCGCGGCCGCGGCCGTCGGCAAGCTGATCGCCGAGCGCGCTTCGAAGGCCGGCGTCAAGGAAGTCGTCTTCGACCGCGGCCCGTACATCTACCACGGCCGCGTCAAGGCGCTGGCCGAGGCTGCCCGCGAAGGCGGTCTCAGCTTCTAATGCATGATCCCGAAAAGTTGCAGACTTTTCGGACAAGATCATGCAAAGGAGAAATTCACCGCCGGCGACCCGAAATGCGGCGTCGGCAAATAGCAACCCGTGCTTCCGGAAAAGAACAAGGAACAGGATATGGCACAGGAACGTAGAGAAGGCGGCCGCGGCCGCGAGCGTGAACGCGAAGAGCGTGACGACGGCATGGTGGACAAGCTCGTCCACATCAACCGCGTCGCCAAGGTGGTGAAGGGCGGCCGTCGTTTCGGCTTTGCCGCTCTCGTCGTCGTCGGCGACCAGAAGGGCCGCGTCGGCTTCGGCCACGGCAAGGCGCGCGAAGTGCCGGAAGCGATCCGCAAGGCGACCGAATCGGCCAAGCGCGACATGATCTTCGTGCCGCTGCGTTCGGGCCGCACGCTGCATCACGACGTCGAGGGCCGTTGGGGCGCCGGACGTGTTCTGCTGCGCGCCGCCAAGCAGGGTACCGGCATCATCGCCGGCGGTCCGATGCGCGCCGTCTTCGAGACGCTCGGCATGCATGACGTGGTCGCCAAGTCGATGGGTTCGTCGAACCCCTACAACATGGTTCGCGCCACCTTCGACGCGCTGAAGAGCCAGATGCATCCGAAGGATGTGGCTGCCGCGCGCGGCATCAAGTACTCGACCCTTCAGGCCCGCCGCGGCACCGCCGTTGCGGCTGAAGAATAGTCGACGCTGACCAGGGATTTCGACCATGGCCAAGAAAGCTACCAAGACCATCACCGTCGAGCAGATCGGCTCCCCGATCCGCCGGCCGAAGGAGCAGCGCGCGACGCTGGTCGGCCTCGGCTTGAACAAGATGCACAAGCGGCGCACGCTGGAAGATACCCCTTCCGTGCGCGGCATGATCGCTGCCGTCCAGCACCTCGTCCGCGTCGTGGACGAGGCCTGAACGGAAGCGCAGGAGAAGCAACATGAAACTCAACGATCTGCGTGACAAGGACGGCGCCACGCATTCCAGGAAGCGCCTCGGTCGCGGCATCGGCTCCGGTTCGGGCAAGACCGCCGGTCGCGGCGTCAAGGGCCAGAAGGCCCGCTCGGGCGTTGCCATCAACGGCTTCGAGGGCGGCCAGATGCCGCTCTACCGGCGTCTGCCGAAGCGTGGCTTCAACAACATTTTCGCCAAGAGCTTCACCGTCGTGTCGCTGGCCAAGATCCAGGCCGCGATCGACGCCAAGAAGCTGGACGCCAAGGAGACCGTGACGGCCGAGGCCCTGGTGGCCGCCGGCGTCATCCGCCGCGCCAAGGACGGCGTGCGCGTTCTCTCCGACGGCGAACTCAAGGCCAAGCTCTCCTTCGATGTCGCCGGCGCCTCCAAGGCCGCGATCGAGAAGATCGAGAAGGCCGGCGGTTCGGTGAAGCTGCCGGAAGCGGCCGCCGCCGAGTAACGGCGATTTGAAGCGCGGCCGGTAGAATGATTTCGCATTTTCCGTCGAACCGCGCTTTGACCAGATGAATTGAGCGGCCGCGTCAACGCGGCCGCTTGCATGTTTACGGTCCGGAGCTTATCTCGTGAGCTTCGGTGACACGCGCCGCCTGAGCTGCGGGCGTCGAGCGTGACACGGAAATCAATGAAGTAGAGCATGATGTTGTCCGAAAACCGCTCCACATTTTTCGGCGTCCTGCTCTAGCGGAGAATCAGGCATGGCTTCGGCTGCTGAACAACTAGCCTCCAATCTCAATTTTGCGGCCTTCGCCAAGGCCGAGGATTTGAAGAAGCGCATCTGGTTCACCATCGGCGCGCTGCTCGTCTACCGCCTCGGCACCTATATCCCGCTGCCCGGCATCAATCCCGACGCTTTCGCCCAGGCCTTCTCCTCACAGAGCAAGGGCGTGCTCGGCATGTTCAACATGTTTGCCGGCGGCGCCGTGCAGCGCATGGCGATCTTCGCGCTCGGCATCATGCCCTACATCTCCGCCTCCATCATCATGCAGCTGATGACCTCGGTCATCCCGACGCTGGAAGCGCTGAAGAAGGAAGGCGAGCAGGGCCGCAAGATCATCAACCAGTACACGCGCTACGGCACCGTGCTCCTGGCGCTGATCCAGGCCTACGGCATTTCGATCGGCCTCGAAGGCGGCAACGGCATCGTCAACGATCCGGGCATGTTCTTCCGCATCTCGACCGTCGTGACGCTGGTCGGCGGCACCATGTTCCTGATGTGGCTCGGCGAGCAGATCACCGCCCGCGGCATCGGCAACGGCATCTCGCTGATCATCTTCTCGGGCATCGTTGCCGGCCTGCCGCGCGCCATCTCCGGCACGCTGGAACTCGGCCGCACCGGCGCGCTGTCGACGAGCCTCATCCTCGCGATCATCGTACTGGCCATCATCGTCATCGCGCTCATCGTCTTCTTCGAGCGCGCGCAGCGCCGCCTGCTCATCCAATATCCGAAGCGCCAGGTCGGCAATCGCATGTTCCAGGGCGACACCTCGCATTTGCCGCTGAAGCTGAACACCTCGGGCGTCATCCCGCCGATCTTCGCGTCCTCGCTGCTTCTCTTGCCGGCGACGGTCGCGGGCTTCTCGCAGGCGACCAACCTGCCGGCCTGGGCAAGCACCATCCTGGCCTCGCTCGGCCACGGCCAGCCGCTCTACATGATCTTCTATGCGAGCATGATCGTCTTCTTCGCCTTCTTCTACACGGCGATCGTCTTCAATCCGAAGGACACGGCGGACCAGCTCAAGAAGCATTCCGGCTTCATTCCGGGCTATCGTCCGGGCGAGCGCACGGCCGAATATATCGACTATGTTCTGACGCGTATCACCGTCATCGGCGCCATCTACTTGGTGCTGGTCTGTTTGCTGCCGGAGTTCCTGATTTCGGCGACTGGCGTACCTTTCTACCTCGGTGGCACATCGCTTCTGATCGTGGTCAGTGTCACGCTCGACACGGTGGCGCAGATTCAGGGTCACCTGATCGCGCACCAGTATGAGGGCCTGATCAAGAAGTCGAAGTTGCGCGGGGGGAAGAGGAGCAGATGAGGCTGATATTGCTTGGGCCGCCAGGAGCGGGCAAGGGGACGCAAGCACAAAGACTGGTAGAAAAACATGGCATACCCCAGCTCTCGACGGGTGACATGCTGCGTGCCGCTGTCCAGGCCGGAACCGAGGTCGGCAAGCGCGCCAAGGCGGTGATGGATGCCGGTGAGCTGGTCTCCGATGCGATCGTCAACGCCATCGTCGCCGAGCGCATAGATCAGCCGGATTGCGCCAGGGGTTTCATCCTCGACGGCTATCCGCGCACGCTGGTCCAGGCCGACGCGGTCGAGGCCATGCTCGCCGAGCGCGGCATCGCGTTGGACAGCGTGATCGAGCTCGTCGTCGACGATAGGGCGCTGGTCGGGCGCATAGTCAAGCGTGCCGAGGACGCCAAGGCGTCGGGCCAGCCGGTGCGCAAGGACGACAATCCCGAGGTGTTCGAGGAGCGTCTGCGCGAGTACTACAAGAAGACGGCGCCGCTGACCGGCTATTACTACGCCAAAGGCAGGCTCAAGACCGTCGACGGAATGGCCAGTATCGATGCGGTGACCGCGGAGATCGGCAAGGTGCTCGCGGCGGCGGCGAAGTGAGCCGCACCGGCAATTGAAGATTGCGCTTGGCGACAATTGAAGATTGCGCTTGACTGGAGTGGGCCGTTGGGGTATGGCGGCCCGTCTTCCTATCAGGCATGGACTTTGCTTGCCCTTGCGGGCAAGGCAGTCGCTTTGAACCAGGAAACTCCCGCAAGGGCCGGCCTCCACCGGACGCGGGGCAACTTCGACAGCGCCGGCTCGTCCGGCCCAAATGGAGAAAGAGAAGAAGATGGCTCGTATAGCCGGCGTCAACATTCCGACCAACAAGCGCGTCGTCATTGCGCTTCAGTACATTCACGGCATCGGCAAGAAGTTTGCCCAGGAGATCGTCGACAAGGTCGGCATCCCGGCGGACCGCCGCGTCAACCAGCTGACCGACGCGGAAGTGCTGCAGATCCGCGAGACGATCGACCGCGACTATCAGGTCGAAGGCGACCTGCGCCGCGAAGTCTCGATGAACATCAAGCGGCTCATGGACCTCGGCTGCTACCGCGGCCTGCGTCACCGCCGCTCGCTGCCGGTCCGCGGCCAGCGCACGCACACCAATGCGCGCACCCGTAAGGGCCCGGCCAAGGCGATCGCCGGCAAGAAGAAGTAATTAGGGGAATAAGGGAGTAGGGGAGTAAGGCAGTAGGGAATAGTCCGAGAATCGGACCGCTAATTTCCCTACTCCCTTACTTCCCTATTCCCCCACTCCCTTACCTAAGGTGGAGCCGCTGGCATTACGGCGGTGTAGAGATCAACTGAAAGGACTACCATGGCCAAGGAAGCCGCTCGTGTTCGCCGTCGCGAACGCAAGAACATCTCGTCGGGCGTTGCCCACGTCAATTCGACCTTCAACAACACCATGATCACCATCACCGACGCGCAGGGCAATTCGATCGCCTGGTCGTCGGCCGGCGCGCAAGGCTTCAAGGGTTCGCGCAAGTCGACCCCGTTCGCCGCCCAGATGGCGGCTGAAGACGTCGCCAAGAAGGCGCAGGAACACGGCATGCGCATGCTCGAGGTCGAGGTCTGCGGACCCGGCTCCGGCCGTGAATCGGCCCTTCGCGCCCTGCAGGCCGCCGGCTTCACCATCACCTCGATCCGTGACGTGACGCCGATCCCGCACAATGGCTGCCGTCCGCGCAAGAAGCGCCGCGTCTGATTTTTAAGCGCCGCGCGAACGCCAAGGCGTTCCTCCGCGGCTTTCCGTGTCGCCCGCCACGATTGGATGGTGGCGGGGCAAAGGAAGGAAGACATTTATGATCCAGAAAAACTGGCAGGAACTGATCAAGCCGAACAAGATCGAGTTCTCGTCGAAGAAGAAGACGCTGACCACGCTGGTGGCCGAGCCGCTCGAACGCGGATTCGGCCTGACGCTGGGCAACGCGCTGCGGCGCGTGCTTCTGTCTTCGCTGCGCGGCGCGGCCGTCACCGCCGTGCAGATCGACGGCGTGCTGCATGAATTCTCGTCCATCGCCGGCGTGCGCGAGGACGTGACCGACATCGTGCTCAACATCAAGGAAATCGCCATCCGCATGGAAGGCGATGGTCCCAAGCGCATGGTCGTTCGCAAGCAAGGCCCGGGTGCGGTGCTCGCCGGCGACATCCAGACCGTGGGCGACGTCGAGATCCTCAACCCCGACCACGTCATCTGCACGCTGGACGAGGGCGCCGAGATCCGCATGGAGTTCACCGTCGACACCGGCAAGGGCTATGTGCCCGCCGAGCGTAACCGCGCCGAGGACGCGCCGATCGGCCTGATCCCGGTCGACAGCCTCTACTCGCCGGTCAAGAAGGTCTCCTACAAGGTCGAGAACACCCGCGAGGGCCAGGTTCTCGACTATGACAAGCTGACCATGACGATCGAGACCAACGGCTCGATCTCGGGCGAGGACGCGGTCGCTTTCGCCGCCCGCATCCTGCAGGACCAGCTTGCGCTGTTCGTCAACTTCGACGAGCCGCAGAAGGAAGTCGCGGCCGAGGCGGTCACCGAGCTCGCCTTCAACCCGGCGCTGCTCAAGAAGGTCGACGAGCTCGAGCTTTCGGTGCGTTCGGCCAACTGCCTCAAGAACGACAACATCGTCTATATCGGCGACCTGATCCAGAAGACCGAAGCCGAGATGCTGCGCACCCCGAACTTCGGCCGCAAGTCGCTGAACGAGATCAAGGAAGTGCTGGCGGCCATGGGCCTCCATCTCGGCATGGAAGTGCCGGACTGGCCGCCGGAAAACATCGAAGACCTCGCAAAACGTTACGAAGACCAATATTGAGCATGAATTCCAAGGATCGGCGGCGTGAGCCGCCCGATCCGACGGTCATGCGGAAAACCATCAGAGGCCGTGGCCTCTTGAACAACTGAAGAAGGAAAAGAGCCATGCGCCACGGTTTCAAAGGCCGTCGTTTCGCCCGCAGCATCAGCCACCGCAAGTCGATGTTCGCCAACCTCGCCGTGTCTCTGATCGAGCACGAGCAGATCGTCACCACCCTGCCGAAGGCGAAGGACCTGCGTCCGATCGTCGAGAAGCTGGTGACGCTCGGCAAGCGTGGCGACCTGCACGCCCGCCGCCAGGTGATCGCGCAGATCGGCAATGAAGGCGTCGTCAAGCGCCTGTTCGAAACCCTCGCCCCGCGCTACGCCACCCGCAACGGCGGCTACCTGCGCATCATGAAGGCAGGCTTCCGCAAGGGCGACAACGCCGCCATGGCGGTCATCGAGTTCGTCGACCGTGACACTTCGGCCAAGGGCGCCGGCGACCGCGCCCGCCTCGAGGCGGAAGGCGCCAATGAGGAAGCCGCGGCCGCCTGAGGCCAGCGTTTTCGTCAATGACTTCAAGGGGCCTACGGGCCCCTTTTTGCATTTTGGAAGAGGTTCGAGCCGGGTGAGCGGAATTTCGCGCCCAGGCTCACGCTTTTGCGCGACAAGTGGCGCATTTGTGTGCATTAGCCTTTCATTCTGCACAATCGTCGGGACAATGGCGCCCGATCTGGAGGATTCGGAATGCACCTCAAACGACTGTTTCTTGTTGCCGCGCTGGCCGTTTTCGCCGCGGCACCGGCCGCAAGACAGGCTTTTGCCGAGGATGCCGCCAAGCCGGCCGATCCGGGCCTCTCCGACGTGCTGACCGATCTGCTGCATGGCGTCGAAGGCGAGAACGGCACATCCGGCCCGGACAAGCGCGTGCCGTTCGGCCGCGAGGAGGTGCAGCTTTCCTTCGCGCCGCTGGTCAAGCAGACGGCGCCCGCCGTGGTCAACGTCTATGCCTCGCAGACTGCCAAGGTGACGTCGCCTTTCGAGGGCGATCCTTTCTTCGAGGAGTTCTTCGGCCGTGCCCAGCCGCGCGCGCAGTCTTCGCTGGGCTCCGGCGTGCTGGTCGATCCGAGCGGCGTCATCGTCACCAACTACCACGTCATCAAGGATGCCGACGAGGTCAAGGTCGCGACTGCCGATGGCCGCGAATTCACCTCCAAGGTCATGCTCAAGGACGAGACGCTCGATCTCGCCGTGCTCAAGATTTCTGCCGACAAGCCGTTTCCGGTTATCGCCATCGGCGATTCCGACGCACTCGAGGTCGGCGACCTGGTGCTGGCGATCGGCAATCCGTTCGGCGTCGGCCAGACCACCACCAGCGGCATTGTCTCCGCACTCGCCCGCAGCCATATCGGCGTTTCGGATTCAGGCTATTTCATCCAGACCGATGCCGCCATCAATCCCGGCAATTCCGGCGGCGCGCTGATCAACATGGGCGGCCAGCTGGTCGGCATCAATACGGCCATCTACAGCCGCAGCGGCGGCTCGATCGGCATCGGCTTCGCCATTCCCTCGAACATGGTGCGCGCCTTTGCCGACGCCGCCAAGGCCGGCCTCGACTTCTTCGAGCGGCCCTATATCGGCGCGGAGTTCGAACTGGTGACGCCGCAGATCGCCGAATCTCTCGGCATGGAGAAGCCGACCGGCGCATTGGTGTCGACCGTGGACCCCGCCGGGCCCGCCGGCAAGGCAGGGCTGAAGCCGGGCGATGTCATTCTGTCGCTCAACAACACACCGGTCGAAAGCATCGAAGCGCTCGACTACCGCATGGCGACGCTGTCGATCGGCACCAAGGCGACGTTCGCGGTGCTGAGCAAAGGCCAACAGGCGACAATGGAAATCCCGCTCGAACGCGCGCCGGAAGGCGCCAAGCCCAGCGAAGTCACCTTGCGTGGCCGCAGTCCCTTTTCCGGTGCCAAGGTAGCGGAACTGTCACCGAGGCTTGCCCAGCGGCTTGGCCTGCGCACGGATATCAAGGGCGTCACCGTCATCGATATCAGCCGCGATTCGCCCGCCGCCGATTTCGGCTTCCAACCCGGCGATATCGTGCGCGAGGTGAACGGAACCACCATCGACACCGCGGCGACGCTGGCCCAGATTGCCCAGCAGGACACGCGCTGGTGGCGCTTTACCGTCGAGCGCGGCGGGCAGATATTGCGCCAGGTGTTGCGTTACTAAGGCTGTCCTCCCATTTGGAGCATGATCCCGCAAAGATAAGATCATGCTCCAAAGAGGGATGGATCGCGGTTCAACCAAAAGACTTGCATGGCCGATCTGTTCAGTTCCGATGAGCCGGAAAAGGCGCCGCCCGGGCGGCCGCTGGCCGACCGGTTGCGCCCAAAAAACCTCGGCGAGGTCGTCGGCCAGGAGCATCTGACCGGCCCCGACGGAGCGCTGACCAGACTGATCGATTCCGGCTCGTTGGGCTCCATGATCTTCTGGGGACCGCCCGGCACCGGCAAGACGACGGTGGCGCGGCTGCTGGCCGGCGAGACCAATCTGGCCTTCGAGCAGATCTCCGCCGTGTTTTCCGGCGTCGCCGATCTCAAGAAAGTGTTCGAGGCGGCCAAGCTAAGACGCGCCAACGGTCGCCAGACGCTGCTCTTCGTCGACGAGATCCATCGCTTCAACCGCGCCCAGCAGGACGGTTTTCTCCCCGTGATGGAGGACGGCACGGTGGTGCTGGTCGGCGCCACGACGGAGAATCCGTCCTTCGAGCTGAATGCCGCGCTTCTGTCCCGCGCCCGCGTGCTGGTGTTCCGTTCGCTGGGCGAAGAAAGCATCGCCAAGCTTCTGGCGCGGGCGGAAGAAACCGAGGGCAGGGCGCTGCCGCTCGACGACGAGGCCCGCGCGATGCTGATCCGCATGGCAGACGGCGACGGCCGCGCCTCGCTGACGCTGGCCGAGGAAGTCTGGCGCGCCGCCAAAAAAGGCGAAGTGTTCGGTCCGGAAGGCCTGCAGCGCGTCATCCAGCGCCGCGCGCCGATCTATGACAAGGGCCAGGACGGCCACTACAACCTGATCTCGGCGCTGCACAAGTCGGTGCGCGGCTCCGATCCGGATGCCGCGCTTTACTACCTCGCCCGCATGTTCGATGCCGGCGAGGATCCGCTCTATCTCGGACGCAGGCTCGTGCGCATGGCGGTCGAGGATATCGGGCTCGCCGATCCTCAGGCCCTTGTCATCGCCAATGCCGCCAAGGACGCCTATGACTATCTGGGTTCCCCCGAGGGTGAGCTCGCCTTTGCTCAGGCCGCCGTCTATCTCGCTACGGCACCGAAATCGAATGCCGTCTATAACGCCTTCAAGGCCGCGACCGCGGCCGCCAAGGAGTTCGGCTCGCTACTGCCGCCCAAGCACATCCTCAATGCGCCGACCAAGCTGATGAAGCAGGAGGACTACGGGGCCGGCTACCGCTACGACCATGACGAGCCGGACGCGTTTTCAGGCCAGGATTACTTTCCGGAAAAGATGGGCCGGCACACTTTCTACGACCCGCCGGAACGCGGTTTCGAGCGCGATATCCGCAAGCGGCTGGAATACTGGGCAAAGCTGCGCAGCGAACGGAACAGCTGAGTTGCGCGACCTGGCGGTCGCGCTCCATCGCTCGGCCTGCCGGCTGGACATGGAGCTGAAGTGGAGTGGCGCACTCCAAATATTGCGCTGACAGGCCGCTCGGGCCCACGCACGGCATTGTGCCGGGAAACAAAAAATCTTATCAAGACGCACGGCTGGCGGGGGTCGCCGTGATTTTGGCTCATGGAACAGGATCGCGCTCCCGCGCGAAAGACAATGACAAAACAAACTGTCAAGACGCTCCGCAAGGCTGCTATCGCGGTCGTGGTGCTCGCGCTCGCCTTCTATTTCATCCCGATCCTGACCACGATCTGGGTCGTCTGCGGCCTGATCGACGTCATTCGCAACGACCAGAAGGACCGCAACCTGTTCGAGCGCTATTTCCTCGGCAACGGCCTCTTCACCTGGCTGCTGTCGCCGTTCAACCTGATCGTCGACCTTCTTTGCTACCGCAACCCTGGCGTCTGGAAGCCCGAGCAGTTTCCCGAGGACTATCAGCGCGAAATCAACGAAGTGCTGGGCGTGTTCAAGGCGCGCAAGGATGAGATCATCGCCGACATCGACGCCAATTTCGGCGCCGGCCGGCGCGGCATGTATGTCTACCAGTGGTATGGCAAGCACAAGATCGACAACGTTCCCGAATTCAACAAGGACTACAAATACATCAAGACGATCGCCGTCTCGGTTTTCAGCAAGCGCGAATCGACGTCCTGGCATTTCGGTCCGCTGCGGCTCAGCCTGCGCATTCTCTACAATCTGATCCCGGTGAAAGCGGAGATCTTCGTCCAGTGCGGCAGCAAGAAGAACTACTGGTTCGACAATCCGCTGTTCATCTTCGACGACACGCTGTTCCACCGCTCGGTCAACGAGTATGACGGCCGCCGCTATTGCGTCTTCGTCGACATCATTCGCCCGTCTCCTTTCCCGGGGGTGATCGCGGGGCTTCTCGCCATCGTCTCGGTCAGCGTCGAGCGCATCAATTCCGTCTTCTACAAGAACTGGAAGATGATCGGCTCGTCCAAGCCGAAAGCCGCCAACTGAATTCGCATTCGGTTGTTATCTGGTTCGGCCGACATCATTCGGCCGAACCATCGAAACCCGCTCTTCAACCAACGTCCTATAGCGCCGATCGGCTTTGGCTGTTAAAAGCTTTCCATCGGATATATCCATACGGATATAACGACGAGCGGGGGGAGGAACCCGCTCGCTGGGAGGATCGGGTTGAGCGGACGGCAAGCAGCCGGGCATGCGGATTTCGTCCAGGCCTCGATCGCCAGGAGCGATGCGGCCCATTCGGCGCTGGTCGCCTCGTGGCGGCGTTCCCTGCAACTGCATCATCTCGACCCGGCCGAGCGCAAGGCGCCCAGGCGCCTGACCGAAACCGAGTTGCGGCAGGCTCGTCAGCGCATGGAGCGGATGATCCGCGCCGCGGAGACAAGCCTCAACCGGCTCTATCAGGCGGTCGGCGGCGTCGGCTGCTGTGTCATGCTTGCCGATCGAGACGGCATCCCTGTCGAGCGCCGGGGTGCGGCCTCCGATGACGAAACCTTCGACGAATGGGGCCTCTGGACCGGCACGGTCTGGAGCGAGGACAGCGAGGGCACCAATGGCATCGGCACCTGTCTTGCCGATCAGCGGGCATTGACCGTTCATTGCGACCAGCATTTCTTCTCACGCAACACGCTGATGAGTTGCACCACGGCGCCGGTCTATGACCACGAAGGCAATCTGGCCGCCGCGCTCGACGTATCGTCCTGCCGCTCGGACCTGACGGAAGGCTTCGTCCAGCTCATCTCCGTCGCGGTGGGAGACGCGGCGCGGCGGATCGAGGCCGAGAATTTCCGCATGGTCTATTCCAATGCCCGCATCCTTTTGGCGTCTGTCGCGGAGCGCGGCGCCGGCGCGCTGATCGCGGTCGATCAGGACGACATGGTGATCGGCGCAACGCGTAACGCGCGGCTGGCTTTGGGCATAACGGGCGAGGTGTTGGCCAAGGGATTGCTGGCTGCCGACGTTCTTGGCGATCCCGCGAAGGGCGCCGAAGATTTCGACGACGCCGAACGCGGCGTGTTGCAGCGGGCGATGGCGCGCGCCGGCGGCAATGTCTCGGCGGCGGCCCAGAGCCTCGGCATCTCGCGCGCTACCCTGCATCGCAAGCTCGCCCGTTTTGGCATTCGCCGCGCGCACTGATTTTCCGGAAATGACCAGTCATTTTTCCAAAATGACCTGTCGCAGTTCTGCGACACTCGGTTCCTGCGATCGATCGGCCCTGGGCTGACAAGCCGGCGCCGATCCGCAACCCTTCCTCCCGACGCGCCGCATCCCGTGGCGTGGTTTTAGGGAGGATGCGATGAACAAGGTGGAATTCTCACGCACGGCCAAGGTTCCCTTCGCCAAGCGCTACGACAACTTTATCGGCGGCAAGTGGGTGGCGCCACTTTCCGGCAAATATTTCGAAAATATCTCGCCGGTCACCGGCCGCCCGCTGGGAGAGATCGCCCGCTCGGACGCCAAGGACATAGAGGCAGCGCTCGATGCCGCTCACAAAGCTAAGGATGCCTGGGGCAAGACCAGCCCGGCGGCTCGCGCGCTGATCCTCAACCGCATCGCCGACCGGATGGAAGACAATCTCGATCTGCTGGCGCTTGCCGAAACCTGGGACAACGGCAAGCCGATCCGCGAGACGACCGCGGCCGACCTGCCTCTGGCCATCGACCATTTCCGCTATTTCGCCGGGGTGCTGCGCAGCCAGGAAGGGTCCATCTCCGAGATCGACCATGACACCGTCGCCTATCATTTCCATGAGCCGCTCGGCGTCGTCGGCCAGATCATCCCGTGGAATTTCCCGCTGCTGATGGCGGTGTGGAAGTTGGCGCCCGCGCTTGCCGCCGGCAATTGCGTGGTGCTGAAGCCCGCGGAGCAGACCCCGGCCACGATCATGCTCTGGGCCGATCTCATCGGCGACCTGTTGCCCGAAGGCGTGCTCAACATCGTCAACGGCTTCGGCCTCGAGGCCGGCAAGCCGCTCGCTTCGTCGAACCGTATCGCCAAGATCGCCTTCACCGGGGAGACGACGACGGGTCGCTTGATCTCGCAATATGCCAGCCAGAACCTGATCCCGGTGACGCTCGAGCTCGGTGGCAAATCGCCCAACATCTTCTTCCAGGATGTCACCGCCGAAGACGACGATTTCTTCGACAAGGCGATCGAGGGCTTCGTCATGTTCGCGCTCAACCAGGGCGAGGTCTGCACCTGTCCCAGCCGTGCGCTGGTGCATGAGAAGATCTACGACAAGTTCATCGAACGCGCGCTGAAGCGCGTCGAGGCGATCGTCCAGGGCGATCCGCTCGACCCGGCCACCATGATCGGCGCGCAGGCGTCGAGCGAGCAGTTGCAGAAGATCCTGTCCTACTTCGACATCGGCCGCCAGGAAGGGGCGCAGGTGCTGACCGGCGGCGAGCAGAACCATCTGCCGGGTGATCTCGCCGGCGGCTACTACGTCAAGCCGACAGTGTTCAAGGGCAACAACAAGATGCGCATCTTCCAGGAGGAGATCTTTGGGCCGGTCGTGTCGGTCACGACCTTCAAGGACGATGATGAAGCTTTGTCGATCGCCAATGACACGCTCTACGGCCTCGGCGCCGGCATCTGGAGCAGGGATGCCAACCGCTGCTACCGCTTCGGCCGCGCCATCCAGGCCGGGCGTGTCTGGACCAACTGCTATCACGCCTATCCGGCGCATGCCGCCTTTGGCGGTTACAAGCAGTCCGGCATCGGCCGCGAGACGCACAAGATGATGCTCGACCACTATCAGCAGACGAAGAACATGCTGGTCAGCTACAGCCCGAAGAAGCTCGGCTTCTTCTGATCCTCCCAGGGCAGGGCGGCAGGGCGCGGTCAGCCGCGCCCTCCCGTGAGTTTCAGGAGGAGGCTATGGACAAGGCTTCATTGGGCAAAGTCTCCGCAACGCCGGAGGCAGAGGCGCTGCTGGCGGAGATCATCGCTGATCACGGGCCTGTGCTTTTCCATCAGTCCGGCGGCTGCTGCGACGGTTCCTCGCCGATGTGCTATCCGCGTGCCGAGTTCATGATCGGCGACAATGACGTCAGGCTCGGCGAGATCGGCGAGACGCCGGTCTATATCAGCGCCTCGCAATATGAGGCGTGGAAGCATACCGATCTGATCATCGACGTGGTGCCGGGCAGAGGCGGCATGTTCTCGCTCGACAATGGTCGCGAGAAGCGATTTCTGACGCGCTCGACGGTCTGCGCGGTGCCGACGTCTTCTGGCGGTTGATCGGAATGGCGCGACGATTGGGGTAATCGTCGCGCTTTATTGGGTCTTTGGCTCGCACAATGCCTGCCTTAGTGCTATGGCGCCGCTTTCAAACGGAAAAGCATATCCATGGCAGGTGTAGAACAGATCACGGTGGAGGCCGGCGAGGCGGGCATGCGGCTCGACCGCTGGTTCAAGGTCCATTTCCCGGGCCTCGGCTTCGGCCACCTGCAAAAGCTGCTGCGCTCCGGCCAGATCCGCGTCGACGGTGGACGCGTGAAGGCCGACACGCGCGTCGAGCCGGGCCAGACCGTTCGCATTCCGCCGCTCGACGTCGACAAGAAGGGCGATACGCCGCTTACCGGCCACTCGATCCGCAACCAGGGCGATGCCGATGTGCTCGCCAAGATGCTCCTGCACGAAGACCCGAAAGTCTTCGTCTTCAACAAGCCGGCGGGCCTGGCGGTGCAAGGCGGCTCGGGCGTCACCCGCAATGTCGACGACATGCTGGAGGCTTGGCGCAACCAGAAGGGCGAGAAGCCGCGCCTCGTCCATCGCCTCGACCGCGACACCTCCGGTGTGCTGGTCGTTGCCCGCACGCGCCTTGCCGCGATGAAGCTCTCGGAAGCGTTCCGGGCGCGCGAGACCAAGAAGACCTACTGGGCGCTGGTCAAGGGTGTGCCGGCGAAGCGCGAGGACAAGATCTCGACCTGGCTGATCAAGGAGCCGACCGAGGACGGCGACCGCGTGCGCGTGGCCAAGCATGGCGAGAAAGGCGCCGACCATGCGGTTTCCTACTATCGCGTGGTCGAGCAGGCGGCGCAGTCGCTGTCCTGGCTGGAGATGGAGCCCTATACCGGCCGCACGCATCAGCTGCGCGTCCACGCCGCCCATATCGGCTGTCCGATCATCGGCGACCCCAAATATTTCGAGGCCGACACCAATTGGGAGTTCCCGGGCGGCATCCAGAACCGTCTGCACCTCCACGCCCGCCGCATCGTCATCCCGCACCCCGACCAGGGCGTCATCGATGTGACGGCGCCGATGCCGCCGCACATGCGCCAGAGCTGGAACCTCATCGGTTTCGACGAACAGAGCGCGGAGGACTGAAGGGGCGCGCAACAATGGAAGGATCCACCGTCACCAGCCAGTTGATCGGATGGTTGCCGTTCATCCTGGTTTTCGCTGTGTGGTTCGCCTACACGCGGCGGATCGCGACGAAGCAGGGATCGATGGCCGAGATTGGACGTGAGAACACCGAGGCGGTCAGACAGAACACCGAGGCGTTGAAGGCGCTGCTCGCAAAACTGGAAGGCCAATCGAAGCAATGACCACCGCTGTCGAAACGGATCGCCGCAACGCGGTCGACATGGCGGCGGCGGCCATCATGATCGGGCTGACCTTTTCCTGGGGCCTGAACTACGTCGCGGCCAAGGTCTCCTACGCCGGCTTCGATCCTGTCTTCGTCTCGGTCGCGCGCTCGGTTCTCGGCGGGCTCTGCGTGCTCGCCTGGTGCCGGCTGCGCGGCATCAAACTGTTCGAAGCGGACGGTACGCTCGGTGCCGGAATCGCCGTCGGCGTGCTCTTCGGCGTCGAGTTCCTGTGCCTCTATATCGGGCTCGAATACACGACCGTCGCCCGCAACACGTTGCTGGTCAACACCGTGCCGTTCTGGGTCCTGATCGGCGGCCATTTCCTGCTCGGCGAGCGCATCAACACACGCAAGTTCGG
Source organism: Mesorhizobium sp. GbtcB19 (assembly GCF_019091085.1). GTDB lineage: Bacteria > Pseudomonadota > Alphaproteobacteria > Rhizobiales > Rhizobiaceae > Mesorhizobium. The sequence continues at coordinate 391,298 of NZ_JAGXJY010000002.1, forward strand.
CGGGCTCGTTCTTGCCTTCTGCGGCCTGGCGGCCGTCTTCTCCGACGGCATCGTCGCCGGCAAGGACGCAACGCTGACCGGTGACCTGCTCAGCCTCGGTTCCGGCATCCTCTGGGCAACGACCAGCATCGTCATCAAGCGGTCGAAACTGGTGGAGATCAGCGCCGAGAAGCTGTTGCTCTATCAACTGGCAGGCGCCGCAATTGTCGGCATGCTTGTCATGCCTTTCGCCGGCCCGCCGATCCGGGCGATGGCCGCCTTGCCGACACTGGCGCTGCTGTTCCAGTCTTTCTATATCGTCGCCTTCACCTATGTGTTGTGGTTCTGGCTGCTCACGCGCTATCCGGCGGCCGGCCTGTCGAGCTTCGCCTTCCTGTCGCCGGTGTTCGGCGTTCTGTGCGGCGCGATCGTTCTGGGCGAGGCGCCGACGTTCAGGATCTTCCTGGCGCTGGCGCTGATCGCCGCCGGCCTGATCATCGTCAACCGGCCGGCGCGCAGGCAGCCTACTGTTTAAGGAGTCCCCAGATGCGCGATATCCTCGAAGACCTCGAAGCGGGAAAACTGCTCTCCGATCCCGATCCGGTGCGGCGCGCGCAGATCCAGATGAAGACGCCGCTGCCGAAGCGTTTCTATAAGGCTGTCTCGGTAGTGCCGGTGGAAAACGGTTTTGCGGTGCATCTCGACGGCAGACCGGTGCGCACGCCGGGCAAGGCCGTGATGGTGCTGCCGACCGAAAAGGCCGCCACGCTCGTGGCCGATGAATTCGACGCGCAAAGCGAGATCATCGATCCGGTGACGATGCCGGTCATGCGCCTCGTCAACACCGCCATCGACGGCGTCGCGTCCGATCCGCAGGCAGTGCTGGAGGATGTCCTGCGTTTTGCTTCCTCCGATCTGCTCTGCTATCGCGCCGACGCCCCCCAAGCGCTTGTCGACCGTCAGAACCAGCTTTGGGACCCGGTGCTGGACTGGGCGCGTGGTCATCTTGGCGCGCGCTTCAACCTTGCCGAAGGCGTCATTCATGTCGAGCAGCCGCGTGAAGCCATCGCCGTGCTCGGCGCGCATCTCGGCCAGCGTTCCGAGCCGATGCGACTGGCCGCCATCCACGTCATGACGGCGTTGACCGGTTCGGCGCTGCTCGCCCTTGCCGTCGATTTCGGCGAGCTCGACGGCGAGGAAGCCTGGGCCGCCGGCCATGTCGACGAGGACTGGCAGATTGAGCATTGGGGCCAGGATGCCGAGGCTGTGGCGCGCCGCTCGGCCCGCAAGCGCGACATGATGGCGGCGGTCAGCCTGCTCGAGGTGCTGCAGGGCTAAAGCAATTCCAGGAAAAGTGCACGGCGGTCAGGCTCGGCGTCTTCGCCGTAGTTTTCCGTCCGGAATTGCGTCCGGCAAAGAGATGGAGGGTCTCGCCGTTTCCGTGAAATGGTGAAACGCTCCAAGCGCTCGCTTTTCGCAGCGCACCTAATACCAAAGTCATAATCCCATCGTCGCGGTGCCTTTCGCCACGCCTTTCTGTCATTTTTTGTCTCGTTGGCTGCGTTGTTTGAGTCCGCGTTCGGAGGAGCTCGGACGGTGGTGCGCGCGGCCATCGAGGACAGACGGGATCTCACGGGAGGACTTTTCAATGGCAATGGCTTCGACCGCCGGCGGAACCAGCCGCGGCATGACGCGAGAGGAGAAGAAGGTCATCTTCGCCTCTTCGCTCGGCACCGTTTTCGAATGGTACGATTTCTATCTCTACGGCTCGCTGGCGGCCTTCATCGGCTCGACCTTCTTCAGTCCGGCGATCCCGGAGGCGACGCGCAACATCTTCGCGTTGCTCGCCTTCGCCGCGGGTTTCCTTGTCCGCCCGTTCGGCGCGCTGCTTTTCGGCCGCATCGGCGATCTCGTCGGCCGCAAATACACCTTCCTCGTCACCATGACGATCATGGGCCTGTCGACCTTCCTGGTCGGCTTGCTGCCCGGCTACGCGACCTTGGGCATCCTGGCTCCCATAATCCTGATCGGACTGCGCATGCTGCAGGGCCTGGCGCTCGGCGGCGAATATGGCGGCGCCGCGACCTATGTCGCCGAGCACGCGCCTGACGACCGCCGCGGCTTCTACACCTCCTGGATCCAGACGACGGCGACGCTCGGCCTGTTCCTGTCGCTGATCGTCATCCTGATCGTGCAGGGCTCGCTCAGCAAGGAAACCTATGCCAACTGGGGCTGGCGCATTCCCTTCATCGTTTCCTTCCTGCTGCTTGCCATTTCGATCTGGATCCGGCTGTCGCTATCGGAATCGCCGACCTTCCAGCGCATGAAGGAAGAGGGCAAGGGCTCCAAGGCGCCGCTGTCGGAAGCCTTCGGCCAGTGGAAGAACGCCAAGATCGCGCTTTTGGCGCTACTCGGCCTCACCGCCGGCCAGGCCGTGATCTGGTACAATGGCCAATTCTACGCGCTGTTCTTCCTGACGAATGTGCTCAAGGTCGACGCCCAGTCGGTCAACATCATGATCGCGATCGCGCTTGCCGTCGGCTCGATCTTCTTCGTCGTATTCGGCTGGCTCTCCGACAAGATCGGCCGCAAGCCGATCATCATGGCCGGCCTCGCATTGGGAATCGTGTGCACCTTCCCGCTGTTCAAGGCGCTGACCTGGGCCGCCAATCCGGCGCTGGCCACCGCCCAGCAGAACACCCGCGCGACAGTGACGGCTGCGCCCGGCGACTGCAGGTTCCAGTTCAACCCGGTCGGCACGGCGAAGTTCACGACTTCCTGCGATATCGCGACTTCGTTCCTGACCAAGAACTCGGTGCCTTACGATGTCGTTTCGACGGCGGCACCCGGCACTGCGGCCACGGTCAAGATCGGCAACGAGACGCTGAATTCCTATGACGCCGTCGCAGCCGGCGACCAGGCCAAGGCCAAGGACGCTGCCTTCGTCAAAGCGGTGAACATGTCGCTGCAGGATGGCGGCTATCCGCTGAAGCGCGCCGCGGCCAAGGTTCCGGACCAGAAGCTCGACGCCTTTGTCGCGGCCAACCCGGAGCTGAAGCTCGACGCCGCGGCCATCCGCGCCGGCGAGAAAGCGGCTGTTCCGACGGATAAGGCGATCGCCGACAAGCTTTTGACCAAGGAAGAGGCAGCCGGCGCGCCTGAAGTCACCGTCTATACCATCCCTGGCGGCGGGGCCTTCGCGATGACAGCCGATCCGGCGGCCATCAACTGGCCGATGACGATCGGCATCCTGTTCATCCTGGTGCTGTTCGTGACCATGGTCTACGGACCGATCGCCGCGATCCTGGTCGAAATGTTTCCGACCCGCATCCGTTACACCGGCATGTCGCTGCCTTACCACATCGGCAATGGCTGGTTCGGCGGCCTGCTGCCGGCAACGGTGTTCGCGCTCAGCGCCTACAAGGGCGATATCTACTATGGCCTCTGGTATCCGGTGGTGATCGCCGCGATGTCACTGATCATCGGCATGATCTTCGTCAGGGACACGCTCGGCACCGATCTGCACGCCAAGGACTGACCTGCGTTCGAACAAAAGCCCGGCGCGAGCAATCGCGCCGGGCTTTTTCATTCCCGAATTCCAAGGAAACAGGTCAGCTCTTGCGCTGCCGATCTTCATCCTCGAGGGCCGCTTCGTGATACCAGCCGTCGAAGTCGGCATGCTCGCCGTGCAACGAAGCCAATTCTGCCGCGAATTTCGCCTTGGCGCCTAAATTTGAGGCAGTCCTGCGTCCTGCCAGTGGGAACATCAGAATTTTCGCCGTGGGACGGGCGGAGACGATCTCCATTGCCGGTCTCCTTTCTTCTTTATGGGCTTTTCGATTCACCTTTCCAACAATGTAGGTTCTGCGATTCATTTAGGCAATATGCCTACCAAAAGATCAGTATTTGCATATTATTTGTGCATACCGTGGTTCTGACTGATCTCAGCGCAGCGTTGAGGCGGCTCAGCAAATTCAACACGATCTCGTGACCATTTTGCCGCACCCGATCGCGCGGGTGTGGCATACGATTTGCATTTTAACGACCGGCAGGCCGGCTAGCCCGGCCATGCATCGACACCGCATGCGGTGATCAAGCAACGAGAGGCTCTAGAATGACCAAATACAAGCTCGAGTATATCTGGCTCGACGGATACGTCCCGACCCCAAGCCTGCGCGGCAAGACCCAGATCAAGGAGTTCGCCGAGTTCCCGACGCTCGAGCAACTGCCGCTGTGGGGCTTCGATGGCTCGTCGACGAACCAGGCCGAGGGCCACAGCTCGGACTGCGTGCTGAAGCCCGTCGCCGTCTATCCGGATCCGGCCCGCACCAATGGCGTGCTGGTCATGTGCGAAGTCATGATGCCCGACGGCGTGACGCCGCATGTCTCCAACAAGCGCGCCACCATCCTCGACGACGAGGGCGCGTGGTTCGGTTTCGAGCAGGAGTATTTCTTCTACAAGGACGGCCGTCCGCTCGGCTTCCCAGAGAGCGGCTATCCGGCTCCGCAGGGCCCTTATTACACCGGCGTCGGCTACAAGAATGTCGGCGACGTCGCCCGCACGATCGTCGAGGAGCATCTCGACCTCTGCCTGGCAGCCGGCATCAACCATGAAGGCATCAACGCCGAAGTGGCGAAGGGCCAGTGGGAATTCCAGATCTTCGGCAAGGGCTCCAAGAAGGCCGCCGACCAGATGTGGATGGCCCGCTACCTGCTGCTGCGCCTGACCGAGAAATACGGCATCGACATCGAGTTCCACTGCAAGCCGCTCGGCGACACCGACTGGAACGGCTCGGGCATGCACGCCAACTTCTCGACCGCCTATATGCGCGAAGTCGGCGGCAAGGCTTATTTCGAGGCGCTGATGGCGCAGTTCGACAAGAACCTGATGGACCACATCGCCGTTTATGGCCCGGACAACGACAAGCGCCTGACCGGCAAGCACGAGACCGCGCCGTGGAACAAGTTCTCCTACGGCGTCGCCGACCGCGGCGCCTCGATCCGCGTGCCGCACTCCTTCGTCAAGAACGACTATAAGGGCTATCTGGAAGACCGTCGCCCGAACTCGCAGGGCGACCCCTACCAGATCGCTTCGCAGATCCTGAAGACGATCTCGGAGGTTTCGACCGCCGCCGTTTCGGCTGCCGCCTGATTCTCACCGCGCAGGCCGCGCCTGCGCTGGACGAGCTTCAATAATGGAAGGCCCCGGCGTTCTCCGCCGGGGCCTTTTTGCATGGTGACTGCCGGTGAGGGAGCTCCGCCCGTCGCCCTCAGCCGGCAATGACGCCACGCGATTTGAGCGCGGCCGTCACTTTGTCTCGCGGTAGCGCAGGCGTGCGATTACCGTCGCGGCCGACCATCTCCGTGTTGGCGACCAATGCGTTGAGCACGGCCTCCTCGGTCGCCTGCACGACGGCCGTGTAGAAATCGTCCATGCGGCCCCAGGGGACGAAGTCCATGCGGCTGTAGCTTTCTTCGCTTGGAGCACCTTTCGGAAAGCGGCCGTTGAGCGCATCCGGGTTAGCGGTCGACAATGCGAGAAAAATATCGCCGGAAAAATGCGAGCCCGCCGTTCCGGTGCGCGCCAGCCCGAGCGGAACACGGCGTGCCAGCGCCTTGCACTGTCCAGGCAGCAGCGGCGCATCGGTGGCGACGATGCCTATGCAGGAGCCGGCGCCGGTCGGGCCGCGAAAATAGGCTTCCATCGGATTGTCGGCGGCAAGCTCGCGCCCAAGCGGCACGCCGGCAATGCTGAGCTCCTCGCGCGAGCCGAAATTGGCCTGCAGGAAGACACCGACCGTATAGGAGCGATGGCCGTAGTCGACGACGCGCGACGCCGAGCCGGAGCCGCCCTTGAAGGCGTAGCAGTTCATGCCGGTGCCGCCGCCGACCGATCCTTCCTCGATGGCGCCGCCAGCCGCATTGTCGATCGCCTCGATCGCGTGGTCGACGGTGACATGCGAGCCGTTGATGTCGTTGAGATAGCCGTCCCAGGTTTCGGCCACTACCGGCAGCAGCCACTGGTTCGCCACCTCGGGCTTGTTGCGCGCCACCCAGTCGATCACGCCGCGATGGCAGGGGCCGACGGCATGCGTGTTGGTGATCAGGATCGGCATCGAGAGGCTGCCAGCCTCCTCCAGCCAAGAAGCGCCGGTCATCTCGCCATTGCCGTTGAACGAATGATAGCCGGCGGCCAAAGCCACCCCGACGCCATCGCGGCCAAGCGGCAGGATCGCGGTGACGCCGGTGCGGACCGGCCCATGCCCGAGGCTGAGCTTGCCGTCGCCCTTGATCAGCGTCGAATAGCCGACGAGCACGCCATCGACGTCGGTGATGGCGTTGGCCGGTCCCGGCGTGCCAGGCAGCGGAATGCCGAGGCCGCGGGCGCGCGTTTTGCCGGCCGGCGTTGTGGTCGCGACTGTTCGTTGGTCCATGCTGGGAAATGCTCCGTTGATGAAAGCCGGCTCAGCCAAGGCTGCAGCCGGTGGCAAGTTCGGCGTAGCCGGTGAGGATCGCCATTGCCGAGGCGTGGTCGACGGCAGGCACGACATTGACGAGATGGAGGCCGAGACCGTCTTCCAGGACGACCAGGCTGCGGGCGATGACTTCGCTCGCCGCATTGAGCTTGAAGGTGCCTGTGGCGGCGCCCGCTTCGAGGATGCCGATATAGATCGCCACCTGGCGCTCGAACAGAGTGATGTGGCGGGCCGCGTAGCTGGCATCCGAACGCGAATAGGCGCCGAGCTCCAGAAGCAGCCGGCAAAGCTGGTCGTCCGGATCGGTCGGCAGCCCGCTTTCCAGCATCGTCCTCAGCCGCGCCCTTGGATCGGCGATCGCTGCGACGGATGCCGCGCGTTGCGTGCAGAAGCGCTCGACTGCCTTGGTCTGCACATCGTCCAGAAGCTCCTTGAGGCCGGGATAATAATAGAGCAGGGCGCTCGAGCTCATGCCTGCCTCGTTGGCCACGTCGCGCAAGGTGACGCCGGCGAGGCCGCGTTTGGCGATCATCGATTCTGCTGCCGCGACCAGCGTCAGGCGGCGATCGGTCTGTGTCTTGGGTCTGCCCATTTCGTTTCCTGAATTTAATTCAATAAAAACTGGCCTGTGGGTTTTTGCAAGCCGGCATATCGCAAATTTGTTGACGCTATGTGTCAACGTGGATAGCTTCCGCTTCGGATAGTAATTTTTATCCAATTAAAAAAAGGGGAGGAAAATGTCTACAAACGAAGCCACTACCGCGGCCGTCGACAAGACCGCGACCGGCGCCAAGGGCCTGGACCGGGCACTGAACGCGCTGGGCACGCTGATGATCGTGCTCTCGGCGGTGACGCCGGCATCATCCGTTTTCATCATCGTGCCGGGCGTCATCGCGCTGGCCGGCACCGGCTCGTTCCTGAGCTTCGTGATCGCGGCCGTCATCGGCCTGTTCATGGCCTTCGTCTATGCCGAGCTTTCCTCGGCCTATCCGATGGCCGGCGGCGAATACACCATGATCGGCCGCACGCTCGGCCGCTTCTGGGGTTTTGTGACGCTGGTGCTGGTCTTCGTGTCGATCGTGCTGATCGTCGCCGTCATCGCGCTCGGCGTCGGCACCTATCTCGGCGTGCTGATCCCCAACCTCAGCCCGCAATGGGTCGGCGTGGTGACGATCATCCTGGCCGGCGCGGTCGCCGCCATGCGCATCAAGCTCAACGCCTTCGTCACCGGCATCTTCCTCGGCATCGAGATGCTGGCGCTGCTGATCCTCACCGGCCTCGGCTTCGCCCATGTCGAGCGGCCGCTCTCCAGCCTGTTCACCGCGCCGCAACTGCTCGACGCCACGACCAACGCGCTGGTTCCGGCTTCGGCCGCCATTATCCTGGCATCCACCGCCGTTTCGCTCTTTGCCTATAACGGCTATGGCGCTGCCGCTTATTTCGGCGAGGAGACGCACGACGCCAAGCGCAACATCGGCAAGGTGGTGCTGTGGGCGCTGGTGATCACGGTCGCGGCCGAGCTCATCCCGCTGACCGCAGTTCTGCTCGGCGCGCCCGATCTCGTCGGCCTGCTCGCCGCACCCCAGAAGATCGAATATTTCCTCGAGGCGCGCGGCGGCCATTGGCTGACGGTGGCGATCAGCCTGGCGATCGCGGTTGCCATCTTCAACGCCGTCATCGCCATCATCCTGCAGGCGGCGCGGCTCCTGTTCAGTTCCGGCCGCGACAAGACCTGGTTCGGCCCGATCAACAGCGCCGTCGCATCCGTCCACGGCACTTACGCATCGCCATGGGTTGCCACCATCGTCGTGGTGGTGCTGGCCGCACTCGCCTGCTTCATCGACCTCAACCTCCTGCTGGTGGTCAGCGGCACCTCGCTCGTGGTGATCTATGCGCTGCTCTGCGTCGCCGTCTTCGCCGGCCGCCGCAACGGCACGACCTCGGGCGGCCACTATCGCATGCCGCTGTTCCCGGTGCCGGCGATCCTTGCGTTCGTGGCGCTCATTTACGTCGCTTATCAGAACCTGCTCGACGCCGCCTTCGGCCGCCCGAGCCTGATCGCGACGCTGGCAATCATGGCCGTCGCGGCGATCTACTTCCTGCTGTTCCTGGCGCGCCGCGCCGACTGGAACCTGCATGGCCCCGACGAGCTTGCGGGATAGGCGTCAGCCCTCCGACGTCCCGTCCCTGCGAGAACCCCGGTGAAAGCCGGGGTTCTTTTTATTGAAAATGCAATCAATGGTGGCGTCGCGCCGCCTATCTGACCCACTTAGCGGCCACGTTGATATATGCAACACCCAGCATTTCACTTAGGCGCTTCGTGCAATCTTAAGATGCATCCTGTAGGTCGACACTATGGGAGACTGCACATGAACCGGATTGGCACGAATTATCTGAAATTATTTGTGACGGGGCTTGCCTTCGGATTCTACCTGGTCGCGGCAAGCATACGCGGTTGGGGCACGGAGCCGCTCAGCGACTTCAGCAATGACGCCGTTATCTTGACGATACTGAAAGGCGGCACTGTCTTCGCCCTGATGTTCACCGCGGGACACCTGGTGCTGCGCCAGTTAGGTGTCATCAAGGCCTGGGCTTATGCCCTGCTCGGGATGGTCTGCGCCTTGCCGTTGTTCATATTGCATCTCGCCTCCGGCACATTCGGCCAGCTGGCTGCGACAGGAAACCTGTCGACGGGTTTGTTCATGCCCGCATGTATCGGCGCGGTTATCGGCCTGGCATACCGCAAGTCGGCCGGAATAGAGGGTCAAGCCGAAGACCTCGACGGCATGAACGCAGCCTACCGACGCATCGCCTCCGCCGCCGGCGGCGAAACAGGCAGCGGATCCCATGGTCAGCCTGGCCGCGGCCAAGCCACGTTCGGCAAGGCATCGGCTGGCGCCGAAACGGTCGGCGCGTTCGTGCACGAGGGAACGGAGTACTTCGCCGGCCCGTTGCGCGTGCGCACCTCGCTGGTTTCACTGCTCGGCGCATCCTTGCTGGGCGGCCTGCTGAGCACTTTAATTCAGGGGATCCTGGATCTCGCAGCCTACATGCGTGGTCTGCAAGGCATCGGTAAATCAATACGCCCGGAAAACCTGATCGACGTGCTGGCGAGCGACTTGGTGATAAAGGGAGCCATGGCGCTGTTCACCGGAATGCCGGTCCTTATCCTCATCGCCATCGCGCATTTCGGCCTGCGGTCGATCGGCAAGACCGGATATCTGGCGTATGGCCTAGGGGGACTGGCAGCGGCACCGTTGATGGCTCTCGTGACATTCGGCGCAGCTGGACCGCTGGTCATTCTCGCCACGCTGCCGACGCTTGTCGGCGCGGTCATCTATCGCAAGCTCGCCGGTCTCGAACCTGTCCCGGTCGCGGAGGACGTCATCGCGAAGAACCGCCGCGACCTTGTTGCGGCCGACCATGCGCGGCGAAAGGCCGGGCGGGTCATTGTCTCCTGACGATAAGCCGGCCAAATGAAAAGCCCTTGGAGGCAGTTACCTCCAAGGGCTTGATTTCAACATCCGATCAGAAGCTTAGACCGAGTAATACATGTCGTACTCGACCGGGTGCGGGGTCATCTCGAAGCGCATCACCTCGGCCATCTTCAGCTCGATGTAGGAGTCGATCTGGTCGTCGTCGAAGACGCCGCCGGCCTTGAGGAAGCCGCGATCCTTGTCGAGGCTCTGCAGCGCTTCACGCAGCGAGCCGCAGACGGTCGGGATCTTCTTCAGCTCCTTCGGCGGCAGGTCGTAGAGGTCCTTGTCCATCGGCTGCCCGGGATGGATCTTGTTCTTGATGCCGTCGAGGCCGGCCATCAGCATGGCGGCGAAGCCGAGATAGGGGTTCGCACCCGGATCGGGGAAGCGGACCTCGACACGCTTCGACTTCGGCGACGAGCCGAACGGAATGCGGCACGAGGCCGAGCGGTTGCGCGCCGAATAGGCGAGCAGCACCGGCGCCTCATAGCCCGGCACCAGACGCTTGTAGGAGTTGGTGAGCGGGTTGGTGAAGGCGTTGATCGCCTTGGCGTGCTTGATGATGCCGCCGATGTAGAACAGGCAGCTTTCCGACAGGCCGGCATATTCGTTGCCGGCGAAGGTCGGCTTGCCGCCCTTCCAGATCGACTGGTGGACATGCATGCCCGAGCCGTTGTCGCCGAACACCGGCTTCGGCATGAAGGTGGCCGTCTTGCCGTAGGCGTTGGCGACCTGGTGCACGACATACTTGTAGATCAGCATCTTGTCGGCGTTGCGCACCAGCGTGTCGAACTTGATGCCGAGCTCGTGCTGGGCGGCGGCGACCTCATGGTGATGCTTTTCGACGCGCACGCCCATCTCGGCCAGAACGGTCAGCATCTCGGAGCGCATGTCCTGGCAGGAATCGATCGGCGGCACAGGGAAATAGCCGCCCTTGATGCGCGGACGGTGGCCGAGATTGCCGGTCTCGTAATCGGTGTCGTCGTTGGACGGCAGCTCGGTCGAATCGAGACGGAAGCCGGTGTTGTAGGGATCGGCCTTGTACTTGACGTCGTCGAACACGAAGAACTCGGCTTCCGGGCCGACATAGATGGTGTCGCCGATGCCTTCCGACTTCATATAGGCCTCGGCCTTCTTGGCGGTGCCGCGCGGATCGCGGTTGTAGGCCTCGCCCGAGACCGGATCGAGGATGTCGCACAGGATGACCATGGTCGACTGGGCGAAGAACGGATCCATATGCACGGTGTCCGTATCCGGCATCAGCACCATGTCGGACTCGTTGATCGCCTTCCAGCCGGCGATGGAGGAGCCGTCGAACATGACGCCGTCGGCGAACATGTCTTCTTCGACCTCGACGACATCCATCGTCACATGCTGCAGCTTGCCCCGCGGATCGGTGAAGCGCAGGTCGACGAATTTCACGTCGTTGTCCTTGATCTGCTTCATGATGTCTTTGGCTGTCGTCATGTCATGTATCCCTGTGTGATGACGTGTTTTGATGATGACGTTGCAGAAGATGGGGGGGCGTCAGATGGCGTCGATGCCGGTCTCGCCGGTGCGGATGCGCACCACTTCCTCTATGTTGGAGACGAAGATTTTTCCATCGCCGATGCGGCCTGTCTGCGCCGCCTTGCGGATGGCCTCGATGGCGCCCTCGACGGCCTCGTCGCCGAGCACCACTTCGATCTTCACCTTGGGCAGGAAATCGACGACATATTCGGCGCCCCGGTAGAGCTCGGTGTGGCCCTTCTGCCGGCCGAAGCCCTTGGCTTCGGTGACGGTGATGCCTTGCAGTCCGGCCTCCTGAAGCGCTTCCTTCACTTCGTCCAGCTTGAATGGCTTGATGATCGCTTCGATCTTTTTCATGTAAAAAGTGGCCTCCACTGCCAAGAAGACGGGTTATGTGCCCCGCTTGCGCCTCCATCAAGCACGAAGCGTGCCAATCCAGCGGAGCGGCGACGCCGCAGGGCGTTTTCGATCGCGTGCCGCCTTCGGATGCAAATTCGCGTCATCCGCTGCATCGGATGCGTCATGGACGCCCAAACCCTATACATCGCTCCTCCTCGCGTCTGCGCAAAAAATGGGCAGACAGCGCAATTTGCAGGCAGAACCCCTCTCGGATGCGACCGCATTTGCGAAAAGATGCGCGATCGTGGTTGTTTGCTTCGAACCGAAAACTGGACAATGCTCGATCGCATGAAGATCGGCAATCCCATGCGCAACGAACTTCTGTCGCCGGCCGAAATGGCCGAGGCCGACAGGCTGGCAATCGCTGCCGGACCGCTCGACGGCTACGGGCTGATGCTGCGCGCCGGCGAGGCGGTAGCGGCCGTCGTGCTGGCGCGCTACCCGGCGGCGAAAAAGGTGCATGTGCTGTGCGGCCCCGGCAACAATGGCGGCGACGGATATGTCGTGGCGCGGCTGCTGGCCGAGGCGGGCGTCGATGTTGCGTTGTGGGCCGAAGGTAAGCAGAAAGCTGGAAGTGATGCCGCACGGGCTTCCGAAGCTTGCAACCTGCCCGTCAATCATCTGAATGATTTTCATCCTGAAGCAGGCGAGGTTGTCGTCGACGCCCTTTACGGCGCTGGACTCTCAAAGAACCTTTCTCCCTATGCTCAGGCCGCCTCGGGCATCAGTGGGGCGGAGAACGTGCCAGTAGTGTCAATCGATTTGCCGTCCGGCGTTTCGGGCGAGACCGGATGGACCAGAGCCTATTTCAAGGCCGACCTGACGATAACCTTCGTGCGCAAAAAACATGGGCATTTGTTGATGCCAGGGCGCAGCCTATGCGGCGAGATTATCGTTGCGGATATCGGCATCCCGGATTCGATCATTGATCAGCTGAAAATCAAGACATTTGAGAATACGCCGGATCTCTGGCTGCGATGGTACTTCCCGAGAACGGCGATCGACGTGCACAAATACCAGCGGGGCCATGTCGCTGTTTTTTCCGGCGGGCCGAACTCTACCGGGGCGGCACGGCTTTCGGCTTTGGCTGCGGCCCGAAGTGGCGCGGGCGCAACCACTATCCTGTCACCCGGGGACGCCATGCAGGTGAACGCCGCCCATTTAACGTCGATTATGTTGCGAAAGACCGATTCAGTTGCGGACGTCGATGAGTTCGTTAATGAGCGCCGGCCATTTGCATATGTGCTCGGGCCTGGATTTGGCGCTGGCGACAAGGCTCGCGATTTTACCTTGTGGTTGCTTGCGAGAAACAGGCTCGACGAGACGCAAGGCAGGCTCGACCGGGGAGGCGTTGTCCTTGACGCCGATGGCATCTCCGCGTTTCGCGACGAACCCGCGGCATTGTTCAATGCAGCGCGCCGAGTTGGGGCATACCCACTGATTTTAACACCGCACGAGGGTGAGTTTGGCCGCCTGTTCCCTGATATCGCCGCAGACAAGAAAAGCTCCAAGCTGAGCAAAGCGCGAGCGGCAGCCAAACTTGCGAATGCAATTGTGGTCTACAAGGGCGCCGATACGGAGATTGCCGCGCCCGATGGCCGCGCGGCGATCAATGCCAACGGTGCACCCTGGCTCGCCACGGCGGGGTCGGGCGACGTTCTGTCGGGGATCATTGCCGGACTGCTGGCGCAAGACATGGCACCTTTCGAAGCCGCCTGCGCCGCCGTCTGGATTCATGCCGAAGCCGGCCGCCGGTTCGGGCCCGGGTTGATTGCCGAGGACCTGCCCTCGGCGATTGTGTCTATTCTGCGCGAACTGATCGAAACCCAACCGGACCTTCGATGAGTCGTCTTGCTCTCCTTTTCATCTCGCTCGTCATGGCCGCGTTCACGCTCCAGCCGGCGCGCGCTGCCGATCGTCCTGTCACCATCGTCGACGACCCTCACGTCCTCGCCACGCTCGATGCCAGGGGATACAGCTTCGCCGCTGTCTTGGGCGTCGATGGCAAGGACGACCTGAAAACCCTCTACGATGAGGCACCCGCCTACCACGCCATCGTCGAAACGGTGGCCGCCGATGTGGCGGCACTGCGCGCCGACATGAAGGCCGGCGGCCGAACCCTTTACGAAGTGACCGACGGCAATGTCGGCCGCATCATCGACATGCGCTGGCTGAAGACGAGCGCCGCGCGCTTCCGTCTGGTCGGCGTCGTCAACCGGCTCGACCGGCGCGACTTCGCCAAGCTGAACGATGACAAGAGCTGCGGCGAGGTGCGGTTCATCTATCGCCTTGCCTACGCCTTCAAGAAGAACGGCAAGCAGCTGGCCTCGCGCCTGCCGTTCAATTTCAACGCCATATACCGCGTCGCTCCGGACCCCGATGGCGGCTGCGCCGGCGTTGCCGGTCGTTGGACGCCACAGCTCGACGAAACGGTTGATGCCGGCTGGCTGACTGGCGGGCCGCTCGAAAGGGCCTCATTGTCCTTCAAGCAACTCGAACTCAACGCGCAGGTGGTGCGCTTTCCGTCCGGCCAGGAAACCGAGTTCGGCGGGCAGGCCGCATACCTGATGCGCATCTTCAGCATCGACGGCGCGGCGGTCGGCGAGAAGCCGCTGGAAAATACGCCGGACACGGCCCGCCTTGCAGAAGATGCGGTACTGAAAGCACGGCTTGCCGACTATGTCCGTGCCAATGCCGCCGCGGTCGATCTCGGCGTCTATGAAATCCCGGATGAATTCCTCGCCCGAAAAGTCGTCTCCTGGTCGACCTTCGGCAGCGCCAGGCAAGCCAACCATCCGTTCACGCCGCTGTTCGATCCAAAGGAATTCGCCGGGCTCGACTATTCGAAGTTTTCCCTGGCGCGCACGCCGGAAGCCCTCGTCGAGCGTCTCGACAACGGCGCCTGCCAGGGCTGCCATCAGGCAGGTTCGACCGCCGGCTTCCATTTCATCGGTCTCGACGATGCCACGACCTCGCCGCTCAACCGCATCGAGGTCGGTATCTCGCCGCATCTCCATGCCGAGATCCCGCGCCGCGAGGCGTGGCTCGAAGCCACGGCCGAAGGCAAGGATCCCAATCGTTTTCGTCCGCTCTCCTTCGCGCCGCCCGCCGCGTGGAAGGACACCGGTGAGGTCGCCTACGCGCCGGCCGAAACAACGATGCCATGCCTGATACCGGAAGACGCGAGCCGCTTCGGCAGCACCTGGCAATGCGGCGCCGGCACCGTCTGCACGCCGATCGCGGCCGCTTCTGGCGTTAGGACCAAACTGGCGCAATGCCTGCTGCCGAAAGACAGCACCGCGATGTTTTCCGGCCATCCCTGCCTTACCGGCTCGATCGCCAGCAACGCGGCGCAGCCTTTCAACGACCGCTACAAGATCACCGGCCAGTTCGCCGCCCCTGCCGAGGCGATTTCGCGCACCGCCTATACATGCCGGCCGCCGAAGATCGGCGTTCCGGGCGGCTTCGCCTACCGCGCCTGCGACGACAAGGATCGCGCCTTCTCCGCCTTCAAGCCAGGCAAGCCGATGCCGAACGAAATCTGCGGCCTGGTCGGCGGCAAGAAGTTCGACATCTGCGTGGCGACCAACAATTTCGACCAATGCCTCGGCGGCGCCGTCAACCGCGGCAACCGCCCGGCCTGCTCGGCCGAGCATTTCTGCCGCGAGGACTATATGTGCCAGTCGCTGCCGCGGGACACGCCGAGCGCCGCCAAGGTCGAGGGCATCGGCTTCTGCTCGCCGACCTATTTCATTTTCCAGATGCGCATCGACAACCACGCCACGCCATGGGCGACCGCGGCGCGCGCGAGCATGAGCGCAGGCTTTGGCGCGGCGGCCGAGGAATAGTCAGGCTTCCTGTCTGGGGCCCGATTGCGCCACGGCGTCGGCCAGAGCCGCAAGGACGCGTTCCTCGCTGATCCCTCGCGTGTCTTGAACCCAGCTCGGCGTAGAGATCGGCGGTTCGAGATAACGCACCTGGTCGTTCACCGGCCCGGTCTCGTAGGAGCGGTTCGATCCGAAGATGAGCACGCATGGTCCGCCCAAGGCCGCAGCCGCATGGCAGAGCCCGCCGTCGACGCCGAGGAAGGCAGTCGAGGCGGCGATCTGGCACATGGCATCGGTCAGCGCCGGTGTCGAGGTGAAATCCACCGCCTCCGGAAGTGCCGCCCGGATCTGCGCGGCGGCCTCGCGTTCCCGCGGGCCGCCGATGAGCCAGACCGACCAGCCGCGCCGGACGTGATCCTTCGCTATCGAGATAAACCGCTCCGCCGGCCATGAGCGGAAATTGGTGAAAGCCGAGGTGTAGAGCGCCAGCGCCGGCCGCGCCGGATCGATCCCGTGCCGTGCACGCCAATCGGAAAGCTCCTCAGCCGAAACCGCCATCTGCGGCGCAGGCAGCCGCATGTCATCGCCTGGCTTCTCGCCCAGCATCGCGATCGCGCAGACTTGCTCGAACAATCGCGTCTTGCGCGGGCCGAACGCCACGAAGCTCTTCGGCCAGCCCGCCGGCAGACGGTTGATGATGCCGAACTGGAATTCGCGCGGATAGCCGATGCGTTCTGGTATGCCGGCCAGCCATGGCACAAGCGCGGCCTTGGTGCTGCTGGTGAGCATATAGGCCGCCTGGTAGTTCTCCTTGCGGATTTCGCGCGCCAGGCCAGCCCGCTCTTTCAGCCCAGGCTTCCAGTGCTTCTCGACGATCCACGTCTTGCGGATATGAGGCATCAGGCGCGCCAGCGGCGCGGCAAGCCGCGAGGTGGCGACGTCGATCGGATGCCCGGGAAACTTCTCCGCGAGGACCTGGATTGCCGAATGACAACGGATGAAGTCACCGATCGCCGGCAAGCAGAAGACGAAGATGGGACGCAACAGGCGCTACCTTTAGATCCGGAACAATCGCCATCAATGGCTGATATGACGGTGATTTGTCACGGAAGCGCTTCGCCATCAAGGATGCGCGCATAGAGTTCCAGATAGGCTTTCGCCGTCCTCTCGATCGGGAACCGGTCGGCGGCCGACTGGCGGCACCGTTGCGCCGGCAGGTCTCCGATCTCGGCAAAGCCGCGCCTGAACTCCTCGTCGGTCTCGAAGAAGCGGCCGGTATCGGCATCCACGGTCTCCACAAGCGCGCCGCGCGGCGTGGTGAGCACGGGCGTGCCGCACAGCATGGCTTCGACCTGCGCCATGCCGAACGGTTCTTCCCACGAGATCGGATTGAGGAATGCCTTCGATTGACCCAACAGGCGCAACTTGTCCTGGCCATCGACCATGCCGTGAAACCGGTAGCGGGTGGAAAGGCTCTTGAAGAACACGCCCTCGCGGCGCGTCTTGCTGCGGCCGAGCAGCTTCCAGCGCGAACCGCCGGCGATATCGAGGGTGAAGTCGAATTTCTTGGCGAGATCCACCGCCCGGTTCAGCCCCTTTCCCGCGCGCGCAATGGCCGCCATGAAGAACAGGTGGTCGTTCTTCGACGGCGCCAGCCGGTAAGCGTCCACGGGAAACCCGTTATAGACGAAGGTCTTGCGGCCATGCAGTTCGGCATGGCGGGCGCTGAGGAAGTTCCAGTTGGGTTGCGGCCGCGGATAGTCCGGAAGATGGCCGTGCTCGGTGTTGAGCGTCGGGAAGGGGACCTCGACCTTCCAGGCGTGCAGGTTGACGATCTGCGTATCGCGCGGGATCGCGGCCCGGCATTCGGCATCGCTGACCGCATGCCTGACTTCGCATAGCGGATGCGACGATCCCGGCGCGGCGATCAGGACGACATGGTGCCCGAGCTTGACCAGCTCGGTGACCAGCCACTCGACCTGGCGCTGCGTGCCGCCATACCCCTTGGCTGGAATAAGGCTCTGGGCTGCAAGGGTTATGCGCATTTCGGATCGGTGCAGCTTCTCACAGCGGAATGTTGTCGTGCTTCTTCCAGGGGTTCTGCATGTCCTTGTTGCGCAGCATGCGCAGCGCTCGCGCCACGCGGCGCCGGGTCGAATGCGGCATGATCACCTCGTCGATATAGCCGCGCTCGGCGGCGACGAAAGGCGACAGGAAGCGATCCTCGTAAACCTTTGTATGGGCTGCAATTTTCTCCGGATCGCCGATATCCTTGCGGTAGATGATCTCGACCGCACCCCTGGCGCCCATCACCGCGATCTGGGCCGTCGGCCAGGCATAATTCATGTCGCCGCGCAGATGCTTCGAGGCCATCACGTCATAGGCGCCGCCATAAGCCTTGCGGGTGATGACGGTGATCTTCGGCACGGTCGCCTCGGCATAGGCGAAGAGCAGCTTGGCGCCGTGCTTGATCAGCCCGCCATATTCCTGCGCGGTGCCCGGCAGGAAGCCCGGCACGTCGACGAAGGTGACGATGGGAATCGAAAAACAGTCGCAGAATCGCACAAAGCGCGCCGCCTTGCGGCTGGCGTCGGAATCGAGCACGCCGGCCAGCACCATCGGCTGGTTGGCGACGAAGCCGACCGTGCGGCCCTCGACGCGGCCAAAGCCGGTGACGATGTTCTTGGCAAAGCTCTGCTGGATCTCGAAGAAATCGCCTTCGTCGACGACCTTTAGGATCAGCTCCTTGATGTCATAGGGCTTGTTGGCATTGTCGGGGATCAGCCGGTCGAGCGACAGGTCGTGGTCCGTGACCGACTGGTAGCATTCGATCTCGGGGATATCGGAGGTGTTGGACGCCGGCAGGAGATCGACCAGCCGGCGCATCTGCAGCAGCGCCTCGACATCGTTGTCATAGGCGCCGTCGGCGATGGAGGATTTGGTGGTGTGGACGGAAGCGCCGCCGAGGCTTTCGGCGGTCACCGTCTCGTTGGTCACGGTCTTCACCACGTCCGGCCCGGTGACGAACATGTAGGAAGTGTCGCGCACCATGAAGATGAAATCGGTCATGGCGGGCGAGTAGACGTCGCCGCCGGCGCAGGGACCCATGATCAGCGAAATCTGCGGGATGACACCGGAGGCGAGCACGTTGCGCTGGAAAATCTCGGCATAGCCGCCGAGCGCCGCCACGCCTTCCTGGATGCGCGCGCCGCCGGCATCGTAGAGACCGATGATCGGCGCGCGATTGCGCAACGCCATCTCCTGGACCTTGATGACCTTTTCGGCATGCGCCTCCGACAGCGAGCCGCCGAACACGGTAAAATCCTTGGCGAAGATATAGATAGGCCTTCCGTTGACCGTGCCCCAGCCGGTGACGACGCCGTCGCCGGCGATCTTGGTCTTCTCCATGCCGAAATCGGTCGAGCGGTGCTCGACATACATGTCGAACTCTTCGAACGAGCCTTCGTCGAGGAAGATCTCGATACGCTCGCGGGCAGTCAGCTTGCCCTTCTTGTGCTGCGCCTCGATGCGGTCCTTGCCGCCGCCCATGCGGGCAATTTCGCGGCGGCGCTCGAGTTCCTTCAGCACGTCTTTCATGGACGATCCCCAAAACGGATGAGTGATTTGTGGTAATCGCGAGGGCGGGGGAGCGCAAGCGCTGTCGTTTTGCTGCATTGCAACATGACACCCCTTGCATTCCAGGGCGAACTCGGCCATATGCAGCCCATAGGCGCTTGGGCCGGGAGATTCCGGCCTTCTCGACGAATGAGACTGGTTGCGTCTGTTTTCCCTCTTTCCGCCAAATCGACTCCGGTCGATCGGCAAGACGGTGAAAAAGCCCCGGGGCATGAAGCCGGCGGGCACGACAGCGCAGCCGAGTGGACGTTACCGTCCGCCCGCCTTGTCGTTTCATGACAATGTTATCCGACGGCAGGTTGCGCCCTGCCGCCATTGATGTTTGCGGCCAAGAGGCCGCGTGAAAGAAGAATATTTTGACCAACGAAAACACTTTGCCCAGCACGGACACCGCGGAACTCTCCGGTTTCGCCGCGCTCGGCATCACCGGTGCGCTGCTCAAGGCCACCCATACTGCCGGCTTCTCTGAGCCGAAGCCGATCCAGGTGCAGGCGATCCCGCTGCAGCTGGAAGGCCGCGACATTTTCGGTATCGCTCAGACCGGTTCAGGCAAGACGGCAGCTTTCGCACTGCCAATCCTGTCGAAGATCATCGGCCTCGGCACCAAGCGCCGGCCCAAGACGGCGCGCGCGCTGATCCTGGCGCCGACGCGCGAGCTCGCCGTGCAGATCGAGGAGACCATCAAGATCCTTGCCAAGGGCGCGCACATCTCGACCGCGCTGGTGCTCGGCGGCGTCTCGCGCTTCAGCCAGGTGAAGAAGATCGGTCCCGGCGTCGACGTCCTGATTGCCACGCCCGGCCGCCTCACCGATCTGGTGCGTGAAGGCGACCTCATCCTTGCCGACACCAAATGGCTCGTCCTCGACGAGGGCGACCGGATGCTCGACATGGGCTTCATCAACGACGTCAAGCGCATCGCCAAGGCGACGGCACCTGACCGCCAGACGGCGCTGTTCTCGGCCACCATGCCGGATGAGATCGCCGAGCTCGCCAAGGGCTTGCTGAAGAACCCGGTCCGCATCGAGGTCGCGCCGCAAAGCACCGCGGCGGCCGAGATCGTGCAGAGCGTTGTGCTCGCCCGCACCAAGCAGAAACGCCAGGTGCTGTCGAAAATGCTGGCCGACGAGGCGATGCGATCGGTCATTGTGTTCTCGCGCACCAAGCACGGCGCCGATCGCGTCACCAAGGACCTTGCCCGCGATGGCTTCGAAGCCGCGGTCATCCATGGCAACAAGTCGCAGAATGCCCGCCAGAAGGCGCTCAACGATTTCCGCGACGGCTCGGTTCGCATCCTGGTCGCGACCGATATCGCGGCGCGTGGCATCGACGTGCCCGGCATCAGCCATGTCGTGAATTTCGACCTGCCGGACGAGGCGGAAAGCTATGTTCACCGCATCGGCCGCACCGGCCGCAACGGCAGGGACGGCATCGCGATCACGCTGTGCGATCCTTCGGAGAACGCCAAGCTGCGTCAGGTCGAGCGCATCATCCGCATGAAGCTGCCGGTCGTCGCCGATCATCTCGCCAGCCCTGATCCGCAGCGCGACCCCAGGGAAAAGGCCGTGCGTCATTTCGAGCCGGCCAACGACCGCGAGCATCATGGTGGTCGTCGCGACGGCCGCCGCCCCGGCAATGGTGACGACAAGCAGCGTTTCGGCGCCAAGCCGCATGGCGAGCGCGGGCCGAAGCCGCAGGGCGAACGCCCGGCCGCCGCCAAGCCGAATGGCGAGCGCAAGCCAGACGGCTTCAAGCGCTTCAAGGGTAACAACAAGCGCCGCTTCGGCGGCAAGCGCCCAGCGAACCGGGCAGCCTGAGCCCTCGAGGCTGATCGAAGAAGAAACGGCCGGAGCGATGCTCCGGCCGTTTTTCGTTTCACTGGCCTGATTGCTGCTGCATCAGCGCCTTCACCCAGACCACGATACGCTCGGTGAGAAACGGCGTGGTCTGCGGCGACAGGACGTCGCCCACGATCACATGGTCGTCCGGATCGCCATTGTCGTCGACCGGCACCAGCTCGTGCGCGCCGCCCCAGCGCCCGGCGATCTCGCGCGTTCGGTCCGGCCGCACCACCTTGTCGGAATCCGAGAAGATGAACAGGGCGGGGATTTTGGCCTTCTCGACCGGCGCGGCATAGGCAAGTTCAGTGAGGGCGGCCATCGGCAGCACCGCCTTCATCGGATATCTGGTGGTCCAGAATTTTTCGTGGAGCGCGTTGCGCGCGGGAAAACTGCGCTCCTTGCCGCCGATAAGCTCGGCAAGCTGCCCGCCCCAGGGCATGGTCAGCAGCTCGGCGCCAGAGGCCTTGACGCCGAAATTCGGGGATATGAACGCGATTGCCGCGACGCCGTCGGAAGCGCCAGGCTCAGTCGCAGCCCATGCCGCAAGCGAGCCGCCGGTCGAGGTTCCGATGACGATGACCTTGTCGCCGATGGCGCGCCCGATGGCCAAGGCCTCCTCATAGTCGTTGATCCAGGCATTGACACTGCCTTCTGCCATCGCCGCGCCGTCCTGGCCGTGACCGGTCAGGCGCGTGTAGAAGAGATTGGCGTTGAGCTCATCCGCGACGTCGTCCGGCAAGGGGCGAACCTCGCCCTTCGAGGCTGAAAAGCCGTGGATGTAGACAATGGCCAGCGGCGTCTTGGCGTGGACCATCGGGTTCGCCCAGATGATCTCCTTGTCGAGCCCGTCGCGGATGTTGGGCACTGCGGCCTCTTCGCGCGCCAGATAGGCTTGCGGGTCGTCGCCGATCACCGACGGATCGAAACGGATTGTCGTGTCGGCGCGCACGCGCGGCCCGAGGAAAAACCCGGCGGCGAGGATGACGGCAAGGCCAAGCACCGCAAGCACGATCCGTCGCCCCATTACAGTCTCCAGGCAATGATTCTCAACCTATGGCCGTCCCCGCCGGCAGGCAATCGCGTTCGCCGGCTTACCTTGCCTTGTCGCGGGACGGCTTCTTTTCGCCAGGCAGCTTGCGATCGAAATGCAGCGGCCGCCCCCACCATTTCGTGGTGTGCCCGATGACGAAGCGGCCGATCGGCCGCGGCAGCAGGCCAAGCAATTTCAACGGCCAGCTTATGTGGTACGGGAAGGTGACTTCGAAGCCGCCTTTCCGGATGCCGCGTGCCATGCGGCGCGACGCGCGGTGCACCGGCATGAGGCCCGGCATCGGCAGCTTGTTTTTTTCCGTCAGTGGCGTGTCGACGAAGCCCGGATTGATGACCTGAACGCGGATGTTGAGCTTGTCGAAGTCGTATTTCAGCGACTCCGCCAGGATGTTGATCGCAGCCTTGGTGCCGCCATAGGCCGCTGTGGTCGGCCAGCCGGAATAGGCGGTGACCGATCCGACCAGGACCACATGGCCGCGTCCGCGCACGCGCATATGGTCGACGACAGGCACCACGCCGTTGACGATGCCGAAATAGTTGACGGCGAAGGAGCGGTGGAAGTCTCGCACCACCAGATTCTCGCCTGGGGTGGCGATATAGTTGCCGGCGTTGAAGACGGCGAGCACGATCGGCCCCATCTGCTCTTCGATCGCCGCGGCCGTGCGCGCCATGCCGTGCTCGTCGGTCACGTCGCAGGGAAAGGACTTCACATGCCCCGACATTTGCGCCGTTTCGACGATCAGCGTGTCGGCCGGGTCTTCCGGCAGCGAGGTCACCGCGACGGCATAGCCTTGGTTGGCGAGATCCTTGGCCAGCGCGCGGCCAAGGCCGCTGCTGCCGCCCGTGATCCAGGCGACACCGTCCTTCGGATTGGCCCGGTAGAGTGTCATGCGATGCCCTGCGAATGTTCCGGGCCTGCTCTAGCGGTGAAGAAATCGAATGAAAAGAGCGGTTCTTGCGCCCGGTGTTGAAATGATCGCGAGCATTGCAACGTCCGGAATGCGACTGGACCAGGCAAAATCTTGCCTTGAAACCGCGCCGTCCGGTTTTTAGGGTCTCGCCGCACACACAAAGGAATCCTGCATGCCCCGTTCTGTGATCGAAGCGATCGGCAACACGCCCCTGATCCGGCTCAACAAGGCTTCGGAAGCGACCGGCTGTGAGATCCTCGGCAAGGCCGAGTTCATGAATCCAGGGCAATCGGTGAAGGATCGAGCCGGCCTGTTCATCATCCGCGATGCCGAGCAGCGTGGCCTGCTGAGGCCCGGCGGGCTCATCGTCGAGGGCACCGCCGGCAACACCGGCATCGGTTTGACGCTGGTCGCCAAGGCGCTCGGCTACCGCACCGTCATCGTCATTCCCGACACGCAGAGCCAGGAAAAGAAGGACACGATCAAGATCCTGGGCGCAGAGCTGATCGAAGTGCCGGCCGTGCCCTACAAGAACCCCAACAATTACATAAAACTGTCGGGCCGCCTTGCCGAGCAACTGGCGCGCTCGGAGCCGAACGGCGCGATCTGGGCCAACCAGTTCGACAATGTTGCCAATCGCGACGGTCATATCCGAACGACCGCGCAGGAGATCTGGGCGCAGACCGGCGGCAAGGTCGATGGCTTCGTCTCGGCGGTCGGTTCCGGCGGCACGCTCGCCGGCGTCGCGCTCGGACTCAAGGGTAAGAGCAAGGACGTCAAGATCGCGCTCGCCGATCCGCTGGGCGCCGCGCTCTACAGTTTCTACACCAGCGGCGAGTTGAAATCCGACGGCAACTCGATCACCGAAGGCATCGGCCAGGGCCGCATCACCGCCAATCTCGAAGGCTTCACGCCGGACTTCTCCTACCAGATCCCTGATGAGGAAGCGTTGCCCATCATCTTCGACCTGATCCAGGAAGAGGGGCTCTGCGTCGGTGGTTCGACCGGCATCAACATCGCCGGCGCCATCCGGCTGGCGCGCGAGCTCGGACCTGGCCACACCATCGTGACGATCCTTGCCGACTACGGCACGCGCTACCAGTCCAAGCTCTTCAATCCGGAGTTTTTACGAGGCAAGAACCTTCCGGTGCCGGGCTGGATGGAAGAGAAGGCCGACATTTCCCTGCCGTTCGAGAAGGTGGCATGATGACGCGCAAGACCGAGGCGCTGTTTCGCGACGACGCCTATCAGAAGACGGCGGAGGCCGAGGTCGTCGCGATCAACGATCGCGGCGGCATCCTGCTCGACCGCACGATCTTTTATGCAACCTCTGGCGGACAGCCGGGCGATACGGGGATGTTCGAACGGGCCGACGGCGGCCGCATCGCCATCGCCGCCACCATTACCGGCGAGACCAAGGACGAGATCATCCATGTCCCGGCGCCGGAACAGGCGCTGCCCGTGGTCGGCGAAAAGCTGAAGCTTCTGATCGACTGGGAGCGGCGGCATCTTTTGATGCGCATGCATTCCGCCTGCCACCTGCTGACCGTGGTTTGCCCCTTTCCGATAACCGGAGCAGCGGTCGCCGAGGACGACAGCCGGGTCGACTTCGACATTCCCGATGCCGGCTTCAGCAAGGAGGATGTGACGGCTCGGCTCATGGAACTGGTGCGCGCCGACCATCCGATCTTCACCCGGCTGATCACCGACGAGGAACTTTCCGCCAATCCCGGGCTTGTGAAATCCAAGAACGTCCGTCCGCCCGTCGGCACTGGCAAGATCCGCCTGGTCTGTATCGGCGACAACGGCTCGATCGACAGCCAGCCCTGCGGTGGCACGCATGTGAAGTCGACCGGCGAGGTCGGCGAGATCCATGTCGGCAAGATCGAGAAGAAAGGCCGTGAGAACCGCCGCTTCCGCATCCGCTTCGGCCCGATGCCGGCGAATTGACGTTAAGCGAGGCGGGGCAGGGAGAGAAGAATGGCGCAGGACAGTCCTTTCATCGTCGACGCCGACTGGCTGCAGAAGCGGCTGGGCGAGCCCGGCCTCACCATTGTCGACGCCTCCTGGTATCTGTCGGCGCAAAAGCGCGACGCCCGCGCCGAGTACGATGCTGCCCACATCCCCGGCGCGCGTTTCCTCGATCAGGATGCGGTTTCCGATCCGGACTCCAAGCTGCCGCACACTTTGGCGACGCCGCAGTATTTCGCGCAGTATGTCGGGTCGATGGGCGTCTCGGCCGATGACACCATCGTCGTGTATGACGGGCCGGGCCTGTTCTCGGCGCCCCGCGCCTGGTGGATGTTCCGCGTGATGGGCGTCTTCCAGGTTTACATTCTGAATGGCGGCATTGACCGCTGGAAGGCCGAAGGGCGCCCGGTTACAGCCGAGCAAACCAGGATCGCGCCTGGCATATTCCATGCCGATTTCGATGCAGGCAGGGTCGTCAGTTTGGACGAAATGCGCAGGATCGTCGGCAGCCAAGAGAGTCAGATCGCCGATGCGCGCTCGGCCGGCCGCTTTGCGGGAACCGACCCGGAGCCGCGCCCGGGCGTCCGTTCGGGTCATATGCCGGGCGCGCATAACGTCCCGATCGCGGCGCTTGCCGAAAATGGCGAGCTGCTGCCCAAGGACCGCTTGCGCAAGCTGATCGAGGATGCCGGCATCGACCTTTCGAAGCCGGTCGTGACCTCCTGCGGCTCGGGCATCACGGCGGCGGCGATCACGCTGGCGCTGGAGACGCTTGGCCATACCGACAACCGGCTTTACGACGGCTCCTGGACAGAATGGGGCGGTCTCAGCGACACGCCGGTGGTAGCGGGGAAAGAATGATGGAAAACGGCACGCTGCAAGACATCGACGTAACGGTCACGTTCCTGGAGATGCATGCCGCGCCGGCGGTGTCTCCGCCAATCCCGTACAACCGCCAGATCGCGCTGTTGAAGACCAAGGATATCCCGCTCCACTTCTACCGCTATCTGATGGATCGCGTCGGCCGCAAATGGCACTGGGTCAATGTGCTGAGACTGAGCGACGAGGAGCTTGCCGCCGGGCTGCACCGCGAGGACCGCGACATCAGGGTGCTCTATCTCGACGGCGCGCCGGCGGGCTTCTTCGACCTCAAGCCGCATCTGCCGGACGAGGTGGAGCTCGCCTATTTCGGGATGATGGAGCATGCGTTTGGCCAGGGCATCGGCCGCTGGTTCCTCGGCGCGGCGATCTCGGCCGCCTGGGCGCATGGGCCAAGGCGCGTCACCGTGCAGACCTGCACGCTCGACCATCCGGCGGCACTCCCGCTCTACCAGAAGCTCGGCTTCACGCCGGTGGCGCAGAAGAAGGAAGTGGTGCATCCGCTGACCTTCGCCGAGCGTTCGGCCAGCGTCATGCGCGCCTAGGGCCCTGGAATTGCCCTGGGCTTGAACATCCCGTTCATCGCCGCTTCAGACTGTCTTTGCCATTGTCCGGCCGCATAACGAGGCCGAGCTTTAGGAGAAAGACATGTTGAACCGACGTACATTTGCCATGGCCGTGATTGCGGCAATCGCCATGCCGAGCCTGGCGTCCGCGCAGGCGACCACGCCTTCGGCCGCGACCATCGAGCGCCAACTCGACGCTGCTCCCCGCAAAAGGCTGCGCCCCAATGAGCGGGTCACCATTCGCGAGTTCAAGCGCCGGCCGGATCTGCGGCGCATGGCGCGTTCGATCGACATCCAGTCGATCAATTTCGAATTCGGTTCGGCCGCCATTGCCCCCTCGCAATATGGCAAGGTCGAAATCATCGCCGACGCCCTCCATCGCATCCTGCGGCACGACCGTGGCGCGCGGATCCTGATCGAGGGCCACACCGATGCGGTCGGCTCGTTCGAATCGAACCAGGTCCTGTCCGAACGCCGCGCCGCCTCGCTGAAGCGGACGCTGGTGGGTGAGTTCGGCGTGCCCGCCTACGCATTGGACACTGTTGGCTATGGCGAGGAATTCCTGCTTGTGCCGACACAGCAGGAAAACTGGCGCAACCGCTGCGTGACGCTGCGCCGCTTCGACGATTTCGTGCGCTAACGCAAGCCGACAGTGCCGATGATAGAGGCCCGGTTGTTCATGGCAGCCGGGCTCTTTCGTATGCGGATGCCGTCTGTCAGGAATCGGGTGGGCGGCGCCGCTGTCGAGGCATAATTTCCGGACACCGCCACCGGAGATTTTGCCATGAGCATCCAGTTCAAAGCCCTGCCGACCGAAGCCGTGCGCGCCTTGCAGCGCGGAGGGCCCGATGCCTATGGCCACACTCCCGAGCACCGGATTTCCGACGGCGACGGCGTGCCGTGCAGACACTGCATGAAGAACGTCGCCGCGGGCGAGGGCTATCTGATCGTCGCCTACCGGCCGTTCCCGGAATTGCAGCCCTATGCCGAAACCGGTCCGCTGTTCCTGCATGCCGAGGAATGCGAGCGCGCCTCCGAGGGAGACGCGCTGCCGGAGATGCTCGAAAGCAGCGACTATATCGTGCGTGGTTACGGCAAGGACGACCGCATCGTCTATGGCAGCGGCGCCGTCACGCCGACGAGCGACATCGCCGCCCGTGCCGAGACGCTGTTCGGGCGCGACGACATCGCCTACATCCACGTCCGCTCGGCCCGGAACAATTGCTATCAATGCCGCATCGAGCGGGCCTGATCCCAAACCGGCATGACCCAAAAAGAAGCCCGCCGATGGTCAGGCGGGCCGTTGGAGGGTCTGACAGAAGCTGTCGGCCAGTGCTGCCAGGCCGGAATTGTCCGAAACCGGCAAGCAGCACAGACCGCCAGTAGCGTTGCGTGTCTAGGCATCTTTCCCGTCGGGCGAATGTGAAGCATTTCACACATGGGCGCATAACGGCCGAAAGACGGGATCGAGACCAGTCAAGACTGTCGTATTCTCGTCGTACTACTGCGCTAAAAAGTAATGGTTGATGATTTGTCGACCGCGGATGGACCGGCGGCAGATCGCAACACCGAGGAGCGGGGCTTTTGCTCCGCTTTTTTGTTGCCCGGATTTCCCGACCGTAGCACGCTCTTCCGCCCAAGAAAAAACCCGCCGGAATGACCCGGCGGGCATGACAGGAGGAATTTCTTGCCGGCTATCAGGCGGCAAGTACCGCCTTCGGCTCGACCATCTCGTAGCCGAGCGCCTCGGCGACGGCGCGATTGGTGATCTTGCCCTTGTGGACATTGAGGCCGTTGCGCAAATGGTGGTCGTCGACCAGCGCCTTGAGCCCTTTGTCGGCAAGCTGCAGGCCGTAATGCAGCGTCGCGTTGTTGAGCGCGTGCGCCGAGGTCACCGGCACGGCGCCGGGCATGTTGGCGACGCAATAGTGGATGACGCCGTCGACCTCATAGGTCGGCTCGGCATGGGTCGTGGCATGCGAGGTCTCGAAGCAGCCGCCCTGGTCGATCGCGACGTCGACCAGCACCGAGCCCTTCTTCATGCCGGACAGCATTTCGCGCGTGACGAGCTTGGGCGCCGCGGCGCCCGGGATCAGCACCGCGCCGACGACGATGTCGGCCGAGAAGCATTCGTCTTCCAGCGCCTCGACGGTCGAATAGCGGGTATGGACGCGGCCGCCAAAAATGTCGTCGAGCTGGCGCAGGCGCGGGATCGAGCGGTCGATGATGGTCACGTCGGCGCCGAGGCCGACCGCCATCTTGGCCGCATGCAGGCCGACGACGCCGCCGCCAAGCACGGTGACCTTGCCGGGCAGCACGCCGGGCACGCCGCCAAGCAGCACGCCGCGGCCGCCATTGGCCTTCTGCAGCGCGGTTGCGCCGGCCTGGATCGACAGGCGGCCTGCAACCTCAGACATCGGCGCCAGCAGCGGCAGGCCGCCACGGTCGTCGGTCACGGTCTCGTAGGCGACCGCGGTGACGCCCGAACCGAGAAGACCCTTGGTCTGCTCCGGATCCGGAGCCAGGTGGAGATAGGTGTAGAGGATCTGGCCGTCGCGCAGCTGCACCCATTCATTGGGCTGCGGCTCCTTGACCTTGACGATCATGTCCGACTTGGCGAACACGTCGGCGGCGGTCTTGGCGATCGTCGCGCCGGCGGCGCGATAGGCGTTGTCGTCGGCGCCGATGCCGGCGCCGGCGCCGGTCTCGACCAGAACTTCGTGGCCATGCGCGACATATTCGCGGACCGAGCCGGGCGTCAGGCCGACGCGATATTCATGGTTCTTGATTTCCTTGGGGCAGCCGACACGCATTTTCTTCTCCTGTGCGCGCCCTTGAGGGCGCTCTCCCTGTCACTCGTGCGTGCCACCGACTCCAGATGCGGAGGCGACACGCAATAACCACAGTCAACCATGAATCGTTCCGTATGTGTTTGCGAATGCACTTGCAGCGACGGCCGCTCTTCGATAATCGTTGCGCAAAACACCAAAAAATTCGCAGGAACAACGAAAAATGCCGCTCGACAGGATTGATATCGCCATTCTGGAGACTTTGCAGAAGGATGGCCGGATACCCAACGCGGCGCTTGCCGAGAAGGTCGGCCTTTCGCAATCGGCCTGTTCGCGCCGGCTCGACAATCTCGAAAAGTCCGGAACCATCCGCGGCTATCACGCGCGGCTTTCCAACAGCGCGCTCGGCCATCAGATGACGGCGATCGTGCACATATCGCTGTCGGGACAATTCGAAAAGACGCTGTCGGATTTCGAAGCAGCAATCAAGCGCTGCCCGAACGTGCTCTCGTGCCATCTGATGTCGGGCGAATACGACTACATCCTGCGCATCGCGGCGAAAGATCTCGTCGACTATGAGCGCATCCACAAGGAATGGCTGTCGGCCATGCCGCATGTGACGAAGATCAACTCATCCTTCGCGCTGCGCGAGATCGTCGACCGCACGGCGGTCGGCTTGCGACCAGAAATGGCCTAGGGACTCATAACCAGCAGGAGGCAGCGGCGCTATGACAGAAAGAATCACCTTGCCCGAGTCGTTGCCGGCAACCGCCGTCGTCCGCGTCTCGCGCGCCAGCTATGACCCAGGCCGGTTCGCGGAGGTCGACGCTGCGAGCAAGAAGACCTCGGAGTACATAATCCCGGCCATTAGACGGCTGCCGGGGCTCCTTCGCTTTTATGCGGGCGTCTCGCCGAAGGGTTCGATCGTGCAGGTCAGCGTCTGGGACACCGAAGAGCATGCGGCGCAACTCGACACGCTGAAGGAGATGGTCGTCGACGGCCGCAGGGACATGGAAGCGGTCGGCGTGACGTTCACCCCGATTTTCAACTATCCGATCGACTGGACCTGGACCGTTTAGGCAGTCGCGGCCTCCGTCATCACCTCGCTCATCGGAATGTCGTGCGGTTGCGGGTAGATGGTCGCAATCCGCTGCAACTCATAGCCGACGCCGATGACGAGCGGCCGGAACGGCATCGCCGCCAGCGTGCGGTCGAAGAAGCCGCCGCCATAGCCCAGCCGGTACTTGCCGGGATCGATGCCGACGATCGGCGAGATCACGATATCGGGCAGCACCGGATCGCCTTCGGCCGGGATCGGAATGTTCCAGACGCCTTTTTCCAGCCGGTCGCCTGGCCTATAGGCGCGAAACACCAGCGGGTGGGCCTTCTCGATGACGACGGGCAGCGCGGTACGGCCGCCGCGTTCATTGATCGAGGCCATCCAGCCGCGCAAATCCGGCTCGCCGCGGAACGGCCAGTAGAGGCTGACCATTCGGCCGGCTATGTCGCCGATCAGCGCATCGAGACCATTCGCGATGCGCGCCGACATTGCGCTGCGAGCATCGGCCGAAACGGCAAGGCGGGCGTTGATGAGCCGCTCGCGCTCGACCTTGCGCCATCGCTTCACATCCGCCCAGTCGATGAGAGGTTCCCGGTACTCCGGCTCGAGTTCATGCATGAAGCAAGGCGGCGAGGCGTATTGCGCCGGTCCTTCATCGTCGCGGTCGTCAGCCATGCTAGGCTCCTGTCGTGGTGCCTCACGCTATACCTGCGGTAGTGCGCGTTACATGTGCATTCACGACGTCGCGCGACGACTCTGGGGCATGTTTGCTACCCGGCAAGGCGTTGTTGCAGCGCACAAAAATACCTACATGTGTGGTGCGGTTTTCTACGTCGCGAGGTGGGAAGAAATGAGCGAAAGCAGGCATCACGTTGTTGTCGTCGGCGCCGGATTCGGCGGCCTCGAACTCACCCGCGCGCTGGCCGGTGCTGCGGTGCGCATCACCATGATCGACAAGCGCAACCACCATCTTTTCCAGCCGCTGCTCTACCAGGTGGCGACCACGTCGCTGGCAACCTCGGAGGTGGCCTGGCCGATCCGTCATCTGCTGCGCAGGCGCAAGGACGTGACGACGCTTCTGGGCAATGTCACCGGCGTCGACCGTGCCGGCAAGCGGGTGCTGCTCGAAGACGGCAGCTCTATTTCCTACGACACGCTGGTGCTCGCCACCGGCGCGCGCCACGCCTATTTCGGCCATGACGAATGGGAGCCTTTCGCGCCGGGCCTGAAGACGCTCGAGGACGCCACCACCATCCGGCGCCGCATCCTGCTCGCCTTCGAGCAGGCGGAGCGCGAAACCGACCCGGCGAAGCGCCAGGCGCTGCTTACCTTGGTTATCGTCGGCGGCGGACCGACCGGCGTCGAGCTCGCCGGCACCATCGTCGAACTGGCGCATGACACTTTGCGCGGCGAATTCCGCAACATCGACACGCGACAGGCGCGCGTCGTGCTGATCGAGGCCGGCGACCGGATCCTGGCTAATTTCGCGCCGCAGCTTTCCGACTATGCCCGCAAGGCGCTGGAGCGGCTGGGCGTCACCGTCGAACTCGCCCGCCCGGTCACCAAGCTCGATGCCGAAGGCGTCGTCTTCGGCGACAAGCGCCTGCCGGCAAGGACGATCATCTGGGCGGCCGGCGTTGCCGCGTCGCCCGCGGCCGAGTGGCTGGGCGCTTCCGCCGACCGGGCGGGGAGGGTGCTGGTCGAGCCCGACCTCACGGTGCCGGGCAGTCCCGACATTTTTGTCATCGGCGATACCGCACTTGTCTTGCGGCCGGATGGCAAGCCGGTGCCGGGTGTGGCACCCTCGGCCAAGCAGGAGGGCAAGCATGTTGCCGCGACGATCAAGGCGCGGCTTGCCGGCGACACCGCGACGCGTCCCTTCCAATACCGCCATGCCGGCGATCTGGCGACGATCGGCAAGCGCGCCGCGGCGATCGATTTCGGCTGGATCAAGCTTACCGGCTGGCTCGCCTGGTGGCTCTGGGGCATAGCCCACATCTATTTCCTGATCGATTTCCGCAACCGCCTGGCGGTTTCGCTTAGCTGGCTATGGATTTATCTCACGGGCCAGCGCAGCGCCCGGCTGATCACCCAGGGCGACGACGACAAGAGCTGACCTCGCCGCGGCCTGTTCATCGACCCGTCATCCTGTGGTGCATCGCGACGCGTCACCTTGTCGTGATCGAAACGCCTCCAGCACACATGGACTCAAGGCGCCTTCAACGCCATGCTCCGGCTTGGGCAGGGGTTGCAGCGTTGTCGAACAGGAGCGCACGATGTCACGACTGCCGGCCCCTCGTAGTGAATTCTCCCGCCGCGAATTCCTGGCCGGCGTTGCTGCCGGCGGCGCGCTGATCATGCTGCACCCGTTCTCCGCCCGTGCCGCGACCAATCAGGCGCATCTGAGGATCATGGAAACGACCGACATCCATGTGAACCTGCTGCCTTACGATTACTACGCCGACAAAGCGAATGACACGATGGGCCTGTCGCGGACGGCCTCGCTGATCGACGCGGTGCGCAAGGAAGCCGTGAATTCGATGCTGATCGACAATGGCGACCTCCTGCAGGGCAGCCCGATGGGCGACTATGTCGCCTATGAGAAGGGCATGAAGGACGGCGACCTGCATCCGGTCATGAAGGGCATGAACCTGCTCGGCTATGAATGCTCGACGCTCGGCAATCACGAATTCAACTATGGCCTGTCCTTTCTCGACAAGGTCCTGGCCGGCGCCAATTTCCCATTCGTCTGCGCGAACCTGATCCGCGGCACCACGCTGGCCACGAACCCGCGCAACGACAAGCTCTACCTCAAGCCCTATGTGATCCTCGACAGGAAGATCAAGGACGGCTCGGGTGCCGAGCAGCCGATCAGGATCGGCGTCATCGGCTTCGTGCCGCCGCAGATCATGGTCTGGGACCTGAAAAACCTCGAAGGTAACGTCCAGACGCGCGACATCGTCGAGGCGGCCAAGGCCTGGGTGCCGCAGATCAGGGAAGAAGGTGCCGACATCGTCATCGCGCTCTCGCATTCCGGCATTGACATCAAGCAGGGCGACAAGATGGAAAACGCCTCCTTCTTCGTCGCCGGCGTCGAGGGCATCGACGCCGTCTTCACCGGCCACCAGCACCTGGTCTTCCCCGGCAAGAAGGACTTTCAGGCGCTTCAAGGCGTCGACACCGAAAAGGGCACGCTGCAGGGCAAGCCGGCGGTCATGGGCGGCTTCTGGGGCTCGCATATGGGTCTGATCGACCTGCTTCTGGAACGCGACGGCTCGAAATGGCGGGTCGTCTCGGCCACCTCCGAGGCGCGGCCGATCTATGAGCGTGTCGACAACAAGAACAAGGCGAAGGTCGGCGACGACAAGCGCATCATCGCCGCGCTCGAGCAGGACCATCAGGCGACCCTTGCCTATGTCCGCGGCCCGGTCGGCAAGACATCGGCGCCGCTCTATTCCTATTTCGCCCTGGTCGCCGACGATCCGTCCGTGCAGATCGTCAACCAGGCGCAGAGCTGGTACCTCAAGGACATATTGAAGAGCACTCAGTGGAAGGACGTGCCGTTGCTGTCGGCTGCAGCACCTTTCAAGGCCGGTGGCCGCAACGGTGCCGACTACTACACCGACGTGCCCGTCGGCGACATCGCCATCAAGAACGTCGCCGACCTCTATCTTTATCCGAACACGGTGCGAGCGGTCGAAATCACCGGCGCCGAGGTGAAGGAATGGCTGGAGATGTCGGCCGGCATCTTCAACCACATCGAGCCGGGCAAGCCGGACCAGCCGCTCATCAACACCGACTTCCCGTCCTACAATTTCGACGTCATCGACGGCGTCACCTACAGGATCGATCTCTCGCAGCCGCCGAAATACGATGCCAAGGGCGGCGTGGCGAATGCCGGTTCCAACCGTATCACCGATCTGAAATTCGACGGCAAAGCAATTGATCCGACGGCGAAATTCGTCGTCGCCACCAACAATTACCGCGCCGGCGGCGGCGGCAATTTCCCCGACATCAATGCCTCGAAGATCATCTACGAAGCGCCGGACACCAATCGCGACGTGATCGTGCGCTTTGTCGTCAGCCAGGGCACGATCAACCCGTCGGCGGACGACAACTGGTCGTTCACGGCGCTGCCTGGAACCAGCGTCGTCTTCGAGACCGGACCGAAGGCCAAGGATTTCATCGCCGAGGTGAAATCCCTGAAGATCGAGCCTGCCGGCGATGGCGACGCTGGCTTTGCCAGATACCGCATCACGCTTTGATCCGGGCTGCCCGGCTGTCCGATCCCGGTTTCATCACGGCGCCTCACGAGCGGGTGGCTTCGCTTCGCGGGCGGGGCACCGGCTCCGTTAACGGAAAAGTCGCCCTCTCGCAAAAAGCAGTGAACTGGAAGGATAGCAGCCGCCGCCACTCTGGTTCCGCCCGCTCGCATGCGATAGTTTTAGCCATGCGTTATGTAATCGTCATCGCCGCCGTCACCTTCTTCCTGTTCTGGGACGGCCTCTACAATCATGGCCACTATCTCGACGTGACGATACGTGAGGTGTCGCACATCGTGCGTTACGTCACCGGTTAAGGTCCCGCCGGCTTCGCATGGCGGGCGCGACATCGTTGCCGGTTGACGCCCAGGCATTGCTCCCACAAAAACACCGCTGAATCGACGATCAGGGAGGCTGGATTGATCCGGCACATCGTTTTCTTCAGCGTGCGGCGCAAGGAAGATGTCGAAGCTGTGCGCTCGGGCCTGCTGGCGCTCGGCAAGATCCCGCACTCGAAGCATTTCGAGGTGACGCTCAACACCAAGGTCGATCTGTTCTCAAACGCTATCGACTTGGTTGTCTATGCCGAATTCGAGGACGAGGCAGCCCTTACCGCTTACAAGGCGCATCCGATTTATGCCGATACGACCAGCAAGGTGAAGCCGATGCGCGAGTTGCGCTATTCGGCGGATGTCGTGGCCGCCGCCTGAACCTGCGAAGCGCTCCGTCGATAGGGTACTCTTGAACCGCCGGCCGGAATGGGGCACACCGCGCCGGCATGATCAAAACGCACGCTCATCCGCTCGACCATCTGGTGTTGCCGACCGCAAGCCTGGATTTCGTGCGGGCGCGCCTGACCGCGATCGGCTTCGTCGTCGCACCGGTGGGCGTCCATCCCTTCGGCACCGAGAACGCCTGTGTCTTTCTCGCTGACGGCACCTATCTCGAGCCGCTTGCCATCGGCAACGAACAGACAGCGGACCGCGCCATAGGCGAGGGCAATGTCTTCGTCGCGCGCGACCGTCTTTACCGCCAGACCCTTGGCGATGAAGGTTTTTCCGCTGTCGTCCTCGCAACCGCCAATGCCGATGCCGATCATGCTCGCTACGTCGAAACCGGCCTGTCGGCCGGCGAGATGCTGAGCTTCTCGCGCGCCTTCACCGACGCGAACGGCAAAAGCGACACGGCTTCCTTCAAGCTGGCCTTCATATCCGACAAAGAGGCCGATGAAGCCTTCCTGTTCGCTTGCCAGCGGAACAACGCGCCGAACATCGACCGGACCGCTCTGCAGGCGCATGCCAACGGCGTGACCGGTATTCTCGAAATCATCGCCGTCAGCGACAGGCCGGCCGCGCAGATCGGATTGATCGCAACCGCCGCCGAAGCGGATGCGAGCGGTGGCGATGCGGTGCGGTTGCCGAATGCGATCCTCAACGTTCTCTCGTCTGAGGACTACGGCTTGCGCTTTGGCCTGACGGTCGCGCCGTCGCCGGATCTGCGCTTCAGCGCCATCGTTTTCTCGGTTCGCGACAGGCCCGCCGCTAGGCGCCTGCTTGCGGACAACGCGATCCGACACAACATGAGCGGCAATGATATCGTCGTTGCGCCGGCGCCCGGGCAGGGTGCCGCCTTCATCTTCCGGGAGATCCCATGAGCAAGCCCTTGGCGCCCAATGCATCGGTAACCGTCGGCAAGGTCGTCTTCGCCAACAATGCGCCGCTGTCGCTGATCGCCGGCCCGTGCCAGCTTGAATCGCGCCAGCACGCTTTCGACATGGCCGGCGCGCTGAAGGAATTGACGCAACGGCTGGGCATCGGCCTCGTCTACAAGACGAGCTACGACAAGGCCAACCGCACCTCGCTGTCGGCGACGCGCGGCGCCGGCCTCGACGCGGCGATGCCGATCTTCGACGATTTGCGCAAGGCGTTCGGCCTTCCGGTGCTGACCGACGTCCACACCGAGGAGCAGTGCGCGATCGTCGCCCCGCATGTCGATGTCCTGCAGATCCCCGCCTTCCTGTCGCGCCAGACCGACATGCTCGTCGCCGCCGCCAAGACCGGCAAGGTCATCAATGTGAAGAAGGGCCAGTTCCTCGCGCCCTGGGACATGAAGAACGTCGTCGCCAAGATCACCGGTTCCGGCAATCCGAACGTACTCACCACGGAGCGCGGCGCCTCCTTCGGCTACAATACGCTGGTCTCGGACATGCGCGCGCTGCCGATCATGGCCGAGATCGGCGCTCCGGTGATCTTCGACGCCACCCATTCGGTGCAGCAGCCGGGCGGGCAGGGCGGCTCGTCGGGCGGCGAGCGCCGCTTCGTCGCGACTCTGGCGCGCGCGGCCGTTGCCGTCGGCGTCGCCGGCGTCTTCATCGAAACCCATCAGGATCCGGACAATTCGACATCTTCCGATGGACCGAACATGGTGCCGCTGAAGGACATGCCGGCGCTGCTGGAAAGGCTGATGGCCTTCGACCGCATCGCCAAGGGGCACTAAGTCTCGCTCATGTCATTCGCCGTGACCCGCGCCAGTCATGTCAATTGCGAAGACAGCGTAGTAATTCAGCCCGGGCATCGGAGCGCTGACGGTCAGTATCCATCGCACATTGCCATGGACCCGTTCATAGATCGGCGGCCCTTTCGAGGGTAGCGCGTCCGGCGGAATCTGGAAGGCGAGGGGAATACCGGTGCTCGACCGGACCGATGTACTAGGCACGACGATCGTTTCGCGCCATTTGAGCTCGTCCTTGTAGGTCGATTTTTGCGCTCCGCTGGTACTCACGATCGGTCCACCGACCCGATAGGTGCGGATGCACTTCAGTTGCACGGTGTAGTCGCCGCTCGGAGCCAGATCGCGGCTCGAGCGCACCGTACCTTCGAAGCGCCCTCCGGGCACCGCGGTTCCAGCCATCAGTGTCGTCGTACCGAACTTGCGAAACCGCAAGGTGTCGCGGATCGCCTTCAGCAACGCGTAGAACGCGATGGCGACGAAGACGACGGGGATGAAGACAAGCGGATTGAATTCGCGATCCGTGACGTCGAAGTTGAGCGGGAGTTCGAAATACCAGACGATCAATACGCCGATCAGGCCCATGCCGCCGGCAAAGAAATATCCGGTGGACGCATTGGCGGCGTTGGCGTCGACCACCGGCGCCGGCGCCTGCATGGTCGTCTGCCGCCGATTGCGCGTGCCGCCCATCGCCACTCCCTGACGTGACAATGCCATGCCGTGCGCCGCTGTGACAATGGCGAGGCCGCATCCGCTAAGCTTGTCGTGAAGGGTGGCCGGCTATAGGCTTGGCCCCGTAACTGAGCGTCTTGGCAGGAGGAAGCCATGTCCGTTGCCCGTGTCACCGAAATCACGTCGTCGTCCAAGAAGAGCTTTCAGGATGCCATCGAGAAGGGCATCGCGCGCGCCTCAAAGACGCTGAAGAATGTCGAGGGCGCCTGGATCCAGGACCAGAAGATCGTCGTCGAGGACGGCAAGATCGCTGCCTACCGCGTCAATATGAAGGTCACCTTCATCCTTACCGACAGCTGAGCTGCAAGCCGGAACTTTCGTCCGCGCCCCTCATTGTCACCGTATCGCAACGACAAAGAGGAGCACCACCATGACCACCCCGTCCGGGCACACCGAAGCCATTGCCGCCTCGCGCGTCATCGGCACCTCCGTCTATAATGCCGAGGGCAAGAGCATCGGCAGCATCGAGGACGTCATGCTCGACAAGATGTCGAACGGCATCATGTTCGCCGTGATCGGCTTCGGCGGCTTTCTCGGCATGGGCGAGAAGTACCACGCGGTTCCGTGGGCGACCCTCGACTATGACGAGAATCAAGGCGGCTACGTCGTGCCATTCACCAAGGAGCAGCTGCAGGCCGCGCCCGCATACTCGATCAAGGAGCTGACCGGTTCCGACGGCGAAGCCGCTCGCGATGCCTCATTCCAGTACTACCATGTGAAGCCCTACTGGCATTGATGGCTGGTGGCGCGCTGAAAACGAAAGGCCCCGGGCAAAGCCGGGGCCTTCGACGTTTTGAACTACTCCGCCGCGTAGAGCGGTGACAGCTGCATTGATCTCTGCTGGGGCTTCTGGCTGTCGCAGGACGTCAGGAACGCCGCCGCGATCAGGAACAAACTCACGATACCGCTCAACTGGGACATGGCGAAACTCCTCCTGTTTCGCCCCGCGCGAACGCGACCATAGACGAGAAGACCGCGCGGCGCGCATGACTTATGATGACAGAAATTTGCGCTTCGTGAATCCCGCCCGCGGCAATAATTGCGGGCGCGCCGATTGCCTTTTGCTCCGCTTTGGCTAAGAGGGGCGCGACGCTTCAATCGATCAATCGGGGACATCGCAAATGACCGCCATCATCGACATTGTCGGGCGTGAAATCCTGGACAGCCGTGGCAATCCGACCGTCGAGGTCGACGTGGTGCTGGAGGACGGCTCGATGGGCCGCGCCGCGGTGCCGTCGGGCGCATCGACCGGCGCGCATGAGGCGGTCGAGCTGCGTGACGGCGGGCCGCGCTATCTCGGCAAGGGCGTTCAGCGCGCCGTCGAGGCCGTGAATGGCGAGCTGTTCGAGGCGATCGGCGGCATGGAGGCCGAGAACCAGATCCATATCGACCAGACGATGATCGAGCTCGACGGCACGCCGAACAAGAGCCGTCTCGGCGCCAACGCCATCCTCGGCGTGTCGCTGGCGGTCGCCAAGGCCGCGGCCGAGGCTGCCGGCCTGCCGCTCTACCGCTACGTCGGCGGCACCAAGGCGCATATCCTGCCGGTGCCGATGATGAACATCATCAATGGCGGCGCGCATGCCGACAACCCGATCGACTTCCAGGAATTCATGATCCTGCCGATCGGCGCGCCGACGCTGCGCGACGGCGTGCGTTGGGGCTCGGAGATTTTCCACACGCTGCGCAAGAAGCTCAAGGATGCCGGCCACAACACCAATGTCGGCGACGAAGGCGGCTTCGCCCCGAACCTGAAGAGCGCGCCGTCGGCGCTCGATTTCATTATGGAATCGATCGAGAAGGCCGGCTTTAAGCCGGGCGAGGACGTTGCGCTCGGTCTCGATTGCGCCGCGACCGAGTTCTTCAAGGACGGCAACTACGTCTATGAGGGCGAGAAGAAGACCCGTGATCCGAAGGCGCAGGCCAAGTATCTCGCCAAGCTCGCCTCCGACTACCCGATCATCACCATCGAGGACGGCCTTGCCGAGGACGACTGGGAAGGCTGGAAGATCCTGACCGACCTGATCGGCAAGAAGACCCAGCTCGTCGGCGACGATCTCTTCGTCACCAACACGGCGCGGCTGCGCGACGGCATCCGCATGGGCGTCGCCAACTCGATCCTGGTCAAGGTCAACCAGATCGGTTCGCTGACCGAGACGCTCGACGCCGTCGAGACCGCGCACAAGGCCGGCTACACCGCCGTCATGTCGCACCGCTCGGGCGAGACCGAGGATTCGACCATCGCCGATCTCGCGGTCGCCACCAATTGCGGGCAGATCAAGACCGGTTCGCTGTCGCGTTCCGACCGCATGGCCAAGTACAACCAGCTCATCCGTATCGAGGAAGAGCTCGGCAAGCAGGCGCGCTACGCCGGCAAGTCGGTGGTCAAAGGCTGATCAGCCTGGTCGAACGTTTCGAAAAGGGCGGGGTTATTCCCGCCCTTTTTCGTTTCCGGACATCCCGGATCGGGCCGCCTGTAACCGTCCATTAAGCACAATCGGGCGAAATACGACTCATGGTCGCTTGCGTTCGCGGCCGCGAGGGTTCGGGTATGTGGACACGTCAGCACAAGCAGAGAAACACCGGCAGGCTGATCATTCCCTCGCTCTGCGTGCTCTTCCTGGCCTATTTCGGCTTCCACGCCTATCACGGTGAATTCGGCATCTATTCCAAATACCGGCTTGAAGCCCGCAAGGTCGAATTGCAGGCGCAACTCGATGCCGTCAAGGCGCGCCGGATCGACTTCGAGCGCCGCGTGCAGCTGATGCATGAGGGCACGCTGGAGAAGGATATGCTTGACGAGCAGGCCCGAAAGGCGCTCAATCTCTCCCAACCCGACGAAATCACCATCATGCTGCCCGTCTCGACGAAATAACCGAATTTCGGTTAATCGTTGTTATTCGCAATGATTCTAATCGCTTAGATGCATGCCAGCCATGCATTTTTCAGCATGGCGCAATGCATCCTTGCATGTTAGCTTCTCGCAAATCGGTGGGGAGGCGATCGATCTCCCTGAATGTCCGCAA
The DNA here is from genome assembly GCF_019091085.1 of Mesorhizobium sp. GbtcB19. Classification (GTDB taxonomy): domain Bacteria; phylum Pseudomonadota; class Alphaproteobacteria; order Rhizobiales; family Rhizobiaceae; genus Mesorhizobium. The sequence goes on from NZ_JAGXJY010000002.1 coordinate 432,195, forward strand.
AGAGACGCCAACAGGGAGTGACGCATGGCCACCGCCGCCAAAAAAGCGCCCGCCAAATCCAGATCCGACAAACAGCATAATCTGTCAGCGCCCAAGCCGGCCGATTTCACCAAGGAAGACGAGCTTTCCGCCTATAGGCATATGCTCCTGATCCGCCGCTTCGAGGAGAAGGCCGGCCAGCTCTACGGCATGGGCTTCATCGGCGGCTTCTGCCACCTCTATATCGGCCAGGAGGCCGTCGTCACCGGCATGAAGATGGCGCTGATCGAAGGCGACCAGATGATCACCGCCTATCGCGACCACGGCCACATGCTGGCAATGGAGCTGTCGCCGCGCGGCGTCATGGCCGAGCTCACCGGGCGCCGCGGCGGCCTGTCGAAGGGCAAGGGCGGCTCCATGCACATGTTCTCCAAGGAGAAGCATTTCTACGGCGGCCACGGCATCGTCGGCGCGCAGGTGTCGCTCGGCACCGGCCTCGCCTTCGCCAACCGCTACCGCGACAACAAGAATGTTTCGCTGACCTATTTCGGCGACGGCGCCGCCAATCAGGGCCAGGTCTATGAAAGCTTCAACATGGCCTCGCTGTGGAAGCTGCCGGTGATCTACATCATCGAGAACAACCGCTACGCCATGGGTACTTCCGTGTCGCGCTCGTCGGCCGAGACCGATTTCTCGCATCGCGGCGCTTCCTTCAAGATCCCCGGCATTCAGGTCGACGGCATGGATGTGCGCGCCGTGAAGTCGGCGGCCGACCTCGCCACCGAATGGTGCCGTGCCGGCAACGGCCCGCTGATCCTCGAAATGCAGACCTACCGCTACCGCGGCCACTCGATGTCCGACCCGGCAAAATACCGCTCCAAGGAAGAAGTGCAGAAGATGCGCTCCGAGCACGACCCGATCGAGCAGGTCAGGGCGCGCTTGCTCGACAAGAAATGGGCGAGCGAGGACGAGCTCAAGGCCATCGACAAGGAAGTCCGCGACATCGTCGCCGACGCCGCCGAATTCGCCCAGCACGACGCGGAGCCGGATCCGTCCGAGCTCTGGACCGACATCGTACTCTAAGGAGAGGGCAAGGACATGCCGATCGAAATTCTCATGCCCGCGCTCTCGCCGACGATGGAAGAGGGCAATCTGTCCAAATGGCTGAAGAACGAGGGCGACAAGGTTGTCGCCGGTGACGTCATCGCCGAGATCGAGACCGACAAGGCGACGATGGAAGTCGAAGCCGTCGACGAAGGCACGCTCGCCAAGATCGTGGTTCCCGCCGGCACCGAAGGCGTCAAGGTCAACGCGGTGATCGCCGTGCTCGCCGTCGACGGCGAAGACGTCGACAAGGCCGGCGAAGGCATCGGCGAGGAAGAGCCTGCCAAGGCTGAAGCCGCGCCGGCGCCGGCGCCCGCTGCCGCCAAGAACGAGGCCGCGGCGCCTGTCGCCGCCGCGCCGAAGACGGAAGTCGCCGCCGATCCGGATATTCCCGCCGGCACCGAGATGGTCTCGACCACGGTGCGCGAGGCGCTCCGTGACGCCATGGCCGAGGAAATGCGCCGCGACGGCGACGTCTTCGTCATGGGCGAGGAGGTCGCCGAGTACCAGGGCGCCTATAAGATCACGCAAGGCCTGCTGCAGGAATTCGGGCCGCGCCGCGTGGTCGACACCCCGATCACCGAGCACGGTTTTGCCGGCGTCGGTGTCGGTGCCGCGATGGCGGGCTTAAAGCCGATCGTCGAGTTCATGACCTTCAACTTCGCCATGCAGGCGATCGACCAGATCATCAACTCGGCGGCCAAGACGCTCTATATGTCCGGCGGCCAGATGGGCGCGCCGATCGTCTTCCGTGGCCCGAACGGCGCGGCGGCCCGCGTCGCGGCGCAGCACTCGCAGTGCTATGCCGCCTGGTACAGCCACATTCCGGGCCTCAAAGTGGTGATGCCTTACACGGCGGCCGACGCTAAGGGTCTGCTCAAGGCGGCGATCCGCGATCCGAACCCGGTCATCTTCCTTGAGAACGAGATCCTCTACGGCCAGTCCTTCGACGTGCCGAAGCTCGATGATTTCGTGCTGCCGATCGGCAAGGCCCGCATCCACAAGAAGGGCAAGGACGTCACCATCGTCTCCTTCGGCATCGGCATGACCTATGCGGTCAAGGCCGAGGCAGAACTGCGTGGCATGGGTATCGACGCCGAGATCATCGATTTGAGGACGGTTCGCCCGCTCGACTTCGACACCATCATCGCTTCGGTGAAGAAGACCAACCGCCTGGTGGTGGTGGAAGAGGGTTTCCCGCAGAGCTCGGTCGGCGACCATATCGCCAACCAGGTCTCGCAGCGCGCCTTCGACTTCCTCGATGCGCCGGTGATCACCATCGCCGGCAAGGACGTGCCGATGCCTTACGCGGCGAACCTCGAAAAGCTGGCCTTGCCAAATGTCGGCGAAGTAGTTGAAGCAGTCAAAGCTGTCACCTATCGCTAGGAGACAACGCGGATGCCGTCTCTCTGGGTTCTGGCCGCCGTCATTGTACCTACCGTTGCAGTGGCCTTCTTGGTGCGCTCGGTAACCGGGAAGTTCGACGCGATTTTGTTGATGCTGAGCGGTGCTGCTTCGCTCGTCCTGGCAGTTGTTGCGACCGGCTCCGCGCAGGTCGATCAAACCGGTGGCATGATGAGCCTCGAAATGAGCAAAAGCAGCTTCCATTTCGGGGTCCTGCCGCCGGTATTCATCGTCGCCACGCTGACCGTCATGCGCGGCCTGTTCAAATTCATTCAGGAGTGAGCGATGCCAATCAATATCACCATGCCGGCGCTTTCGCCCACGATGGAAGAGGGCAATCTTTCCAAGTGGCTGGTCAAGGAAGGCGATAAGGTCTCGCCGGGCGACGTGATCGCCGAGATCGAGACCGACAAGGCGACGATGGAAGTCGAAGCCGTCGATGAAGGCACGGTCGCCAAGCTGGTCGTTCCCGCCGGCACCGAAGGCGTCAAGGTCAACGCCCTGATCGCCATTCTGGCCGGCGAGGGCGAGGATGCCGGCGCCGCCGCCAAGGCCGGCGGCGACGCCGCGCCCAAGGCCGAGGCACCGAAGGCCGAGGTGCCCAAGGAAGCGCCGAAGCCGGCTGCAGCCGCTGCGGCGCCCGCACCTGCCAAGGCCGAGTCCGCTCCGGTTGCGAATGGCCACGCCGGCGGCGAACGCGTCTTCGCATCGCCATTGGCCCGTCGCATCGCCAAGGATGCCGGCGTCGATGTTTCCGCCGTGACAGGCACCGGCCCGCATGGCCGCGTCGTCAAGGCCGATGTCGAGGCGGCGATCTCTTCCGGCGGCGCGAAGGCACCTGCAGCCAAGGCTCCGGCCGGCGCGCCTCCCGCAGCTCCGGCCCCTGCGCCGAAGCCGATGTCGGACGACCAGGTGCTGAAGCTGTTCGCCGAAGGCTCCTACGAGCTCGTGCCGCACGACAACATGCGCAAGACCATTGCGCGGCGTCTGGTCGAGGCGAAATCCACCATCCCGCATTTCTACCTGACGCTGGACTGCGAGCTCGACGCGCTGCTCGCGCTGCGCACGCAGTTGAATGCCGCCGCGCCGACGAAGAAGACGGAAAAAGGCGAGGCCCCGGCCTACAAGCTCTCGGTCAACGACATGGTGATCAAGGCGATGGCCATGGCGCTGATGGCGGTGCCGGATGCGAACGCGTCGTGGACCGACAGCGCCATGGTCAAACACAAGCACGCCGATGTCGGCGTCGCCGTCTCGATCCCCGGCGGCCTGATCACGCCGATCATCCGCCACGCCGATGAAAAGACGCTGTCCACCATCTCCAACGAGATGAAGGACCTTGCCAGCCGCGCCCGCAGCCGCAAGCTGAAGCCGGAAGAGTACCAGGGCGGCACGACGGCGGTGTCCAATCTCGGCATGTTCGGCATCAAGGATTTTGCCGCCGTCATCAACCCGCCGCATGCGACGATCCTGGCGGTCGGCGCGGGCGAGCAGCGGGCGGTGGTGAAGAATGGCGAGATCAAGATCGCCAACGTGATGTCGGTGACGTTGTCCACCGATCACCGTGCCGTCGACGGGGCGCTTGGCGCCGAACTCCTCGGCGCCTTCAAGCGCATGATCGAAAACCCGATGGGCATGCTGGTCTAAGAAGGGAAAAGGCGGTGCGGAAATTCTTCACCAGCCTTTTCGCCTTCGTCCTTTCCGGTTTCGCCGGCGGGCTGGTGGTTCAGGAACTGGCCGTGCTCACCGGTGCGACGGAAGAATACATTCTGGTCTTCGCGGCGACGGTGATGATCCTCATCGTCGTGACGATCGGCTTCTTTCTGGTCCAGTTCCGCGCCGAGCCGATCCGGGCGGTCGACCGGATGGCCTGGTGGCTGCTTGCTATCTTCGCGATCATCCTGGTCGCGCTCGCCGGCTGGACGTTCTCGGTGCCGGCCGAGAACCGGGCGACCGCAAGTGACCTGTCGATTATTGCCGGGCTGATCCTGCCCGGCGTCGTGGCCATCGTCGTGCAATGGCTGTTCGTGCGCTGGCGGCTAAAACGTTCTCCAGCGGGGTTTGGTAGAAGCGGGGCAAAAGCGTGAAGACAATTCTTTGCTATGGCGACTCCCTGACCTGGGGCTATGACGCCGCCAGCCTCGGTCGTCATGCGCTGGAGGACCGCTGGCCGAGCGTGCTCGGGGCTGAGCTTGGCAGCGACGTCGAGGTCATCGCCGAGGGACTGAACGGCCGCACCACGGCCTTCGACGACCATCTGGCCGGCGCCGATCGCAACGGCGCCCGCGTCCTGCCGACGATCCTGACCAGCCATGCGCCGCTCGACCTCATCGTCATCATGCTTGGCGCCAACGACATGAAGCCGTGGATCCACGGCAATCCGGTCGCCGCCAAGCAGGGCATCCAGCGCCTGATCGATATCGTGCGCGGTCATGACTACCCGTTCGACTGGGACGCGCCGCAGATCCTCATCGTCGCGCCGCCGGCGGTGACGCGCACCGACAATGCCGAGTTCAAGGAAATGTTCGCCGGCGGCGACGACGCCTCGAAGCGGCTGGCACCGCAATATTCACTGCTTGCCGACGAGGCCGGCTGCGGCTTCTTCGACGCCGGCACGGTGGCGACCACCACGCCGCTCGACGGCGTCCATCTTGATGCCGAGAACACGCGGCGCATCGGCAAGGCGCTGGCGCCACTCGTGCGAGTGATGCTGGAACTCTAACCCTCCGAAATGATCAGGGAGAAACCCGTGGCTGAATCCTACGACGTCATCATCATCGGCTCAGGCCCCGGCGGCTATGTCACGGCGGTGCGTTCCGCGCAGCTCGGCTTCAAGACGGCGATCGTCGAGCGCGAGCATCTTGGCGGCATCTGCCTCAACTGGGGCTGTATCCCGACCAAGGCGCTGCTGCGCTCGGCCGAGATCATGCATTATTCGGATCATCTCAAGGACTACGGCCTGAAGCTCGAAGGCGGCAAGGTCAGCCCCGACACGGCTGCCGTGGTCGACCGTTCGCGAAAAGTGTCGCTTAGGCTCAACACCGGCGTCGGCTTCCTGATGAAGAAGAACAAGGTCGACGTCATCTGGGGCGAGGCCAAGCTCTCCAAGCCCGGCGAGGTCGTCGTGTCCAAGACCGCGAAGAAGGCGATGGAGCCGCAGCCGCCGGTGCCGAAAGGCGTCAAGGGCGAGGGCACCTACACGGCCAAGCACATTATTCTCGCGACCGGCGCCAGGCCGCGCGCGCTGCCCGGCATCGAGCCGGACGGCAAGCTGATCTGGACCTATTTCGAAGCCATGGTGCCGAAGGAAATGCCGAAGTCGCTGCTGGTGATGGGCTCCGGCGCCATCGGCATCGAATTCGCGTCCTTCTATCGCACCATGGGGGCGGACGTGACCGTGATCGAACTCTTGCCGGCCGTGATGCCCGTCGAGGACGCCGAAGTCTCGAAGTTCGCGCAAAAACAGTTCGAGAAGCAGGGGATGAAGATCATCCTCGAAGCCAAGGTGACCAAGGTCGAAAAGGGCGCGAACTCCGTCACCGCGCATGTCGAGATGAAGGACGGCAAGGTCGAGAAGATCACCGCCGACCGCATGATCTCGGCCGTCGGCGTGCAGGGCAACATCGAAAACCTCGGCCTGGAAACGCTCGGCGTGAAGACCGACCGCGGCTGCGTCGTCGTCGACGGCTACGGCAAGACCAACGTGCCGGGCATCTATGCCATCGGCGACGTCGCCGGCCCGCCGATGCTCGCCCACAAGGCCGAGCATGAGGGCGTCATCTGCATCGAGAAAATAGCCAATGTCCCCGGCGTGCATGCCATCGACAAGCTGAAGATCCCCGGCTGCACCTATTGCAGCCCGCAGGTCGCGTCGGTAGGCCTCACCGAAGCCAAGGCCAAGGCCGAAGGCAAGGACATCCGCGTCGGCCGCTTCCCCTTCAGCGCCAACGGCAAGGCGATCGCGCTCGGCGAAGACCAGGGTTTTATTAAGACCATCTTCGACAAGAAGACCGGGCAGCTGCTCGGCGCGCATATGGTGGGCGCCGAGGTGACCGAGCTCATCCAGGGCTTCGTCGTGGCGATGAACCTGGAGACGACCGAGGAAGAGCTGATGCACACGATCTTCCCGCACCCGACGCTGTCGGAGATGATGAAGGAGAGCGTGCTCGACGCCTATGGCCGCGCTTTGAACGCGTGATAAATTGGCTGCGCGAGACTCACACGCGGCAGCCGGAGAAACCTGACGGCAAGGCAGTACGTACCCGGATGCATTTTCACCTGATCGAGGAGGAACTGGCATATGCATTTGAATGGCGTCGGCTGGATCGCAGCCATCATCGTCGGCGGCCTGGCGGGCTGGCTGGCCGAGATGGTCATGAAGAGCAACACCGGCATCTTCATGAACATCATCATGGGCATCGTCGGCGCGATCGTGCTGAACGCGATCCTGCAGGCTCTCAACATCCAGTCGTTCGGCGTCGGCTGGGTCGCTTATTTGATCACCGGCTTCATCGGCGCCTGCCTGCTGATCTTCGTGGGGCGGCTTGTTCGCCGCTGAACGGAAGCTGTTATGCGAAAACGGCCGTGGCGGCATGCGCCGGCGCGGCCTTTTTCTTTGCCGCGAAAAGTCCTAGATGACGATGGATGGCGGCTGAAAATCAAGGCCGCGAAGGGTTTGAGATGGTCACAGTCGTAGACACGATCGCCAACCGGCCGCGCCCGCGGCATCCCGAGAAGGCGCACAGGCCCGACCAGGAAGTGCTGCGCAAGCCCGACTGGATCCGCGTCAAGGCGCCGGTCTCGAAGGGCTATGCCGAGACGCGCGAGATCGTGAAGTCGCACAAGCTGGTGACGGTGTGCGAGGAGGCCGGCTGCCCGAATATCGGCGAATGCTGGGACAAGAAGCACGCCACCTTCATGATCATGGGTGAGATCTGCACGCGCGCCTGCGCCTTCTGCAATGTCGCGACCGGCATTCCGACCGCGCTCGACCCCGATGAGCCCGCGCGGGTGGGGCACGCTGTCAAGCAAATGGGCCTGAGCCACGTCGTCATCACCTCGGTCGACCGCGACGATCTCGCCGATGGCGGCGCGCAGCATTTCGCCGACGTCATCCGCGCCATCCGCGCGGCAACGCCGTCGACAACGATCGAAATCCTGACGCCCGACTTCCTGCGCAAGGACGGCGCGCTGGAGATCGTCGTTGCCGCCAAGCCCGACGTCTTCAACCACAATCTCGAAACCGTGCCCTCGAACTACCTGACGGTCCGTCCCGGCGCTCGCTATTTCCACTCGATCCGGCTCTTGCAGCGGGTCAAGGAGATCGACCCGTCGATCTTCACCAAATCCGGCATCATGGTCGGCCTCGGCGAGGAGCGGAACGAGGTGCTGCAGTTGATGGACGATCTGCGTTCGGCCAATGTCGACTTCATGACCATCGGCCAGTACCTTCAGCCCTCGAAGAAGCACCATCCGGTGATCCGCTTCATCCCGCCCGACGAGTTCAAATCCTACGAGACGGTCGGCAAGACCAAGGGCTTCCTGCTGGTGGCGTCGAGCCCGCTGACACGCTCCTCGCACCATGCCGGCGAGGATTTCGCCAGGCTGCGCGCGGCGCGCGAGGCGCAACTCGCGAAGGCCAGCTGACCTTCAATGCCGAAATTCGAGGCGACACGCCGCGTCGCGCATACAGCAGACGAGATGTTCGCGCTGGTTGCGGACATCGAGACCTACCCGCAATTCCTGCCGCTCTGCGAATCGCTCACCGTACGCTCGCGCAAGGAGCGCGACGGCCGCACCATCCTGGTTGCCGATATGAGCATCGGCTACAAGGCGATCCGCGAGACCTTTACGACGCAGGTGCTGCTCAATCCGGCCGAACACGCCATCGACGTCAAATACATCGACGGCCCGTTCAAATATCTCAGCAACATCTGGCGCTTCGATCCCGCGGCCGGTGGCTGCGAAGTGCATTTCTTCATCGATTACGAATTCAAGAGCCGTATCCTCGGCGCTGTCATGGGCACGATGTTCGACCGCGCCTTCCGCATGTTCTCGGAAGCTTTCGAGAAGCGGGCCGATGTCATCTATGGGTCGGCGGTCTAATCGAGATTAGGCCAATATAGCAACTTTGCGGAGCTACAGGGGCCCGGGGGTTTCTCACGCTATTATTGGCTCAACTACCGCGCTAGATATTCGTTGCTTTCCGGCCGATACCCGTTAAAAATGATTGCGGGCTTAGGGGGATTTTATGACCGAACAATCTGGGGAAAATTCACGACTGCCTGCAGCCGCTGGAAACATTCCGAATTCAACTTCCAGTGCTCCGCCACATCCTCTCGATGGTTCCTGGCATTTGAACATCGAAGGCAAGAATTACGGGCCATATAGCGGGCACGAAATTAGAGAATTTGCCAGAGAGGGCCGTGTAACTGGTAGCGCACAGGTGGTTCCTGTTGGCGGGACGACTTGGAAAGCCGCCAAGGACGACCCCGTTCTCCGAGGTTTCTTTGAAACCACGAAAGTCGCGGCGCCCCCTGCGAGGGCAAGTTCAGACAGCCGGGTCAGCGCCGCCGAAGGCGCGACTATTGTCCAGGTGACGAACAATCTTGGGCCACAACCGGGCTACGGCGTTGCCGGTGTCCTTCTCGACGGCGCGGCGGCCAACAAATCGGCAGGCGTCGCTCTTATCCTTTCTCTCCTCATCTGTGGTCTTGGGCAATTCTACAATGGGCAGATAGGTAAGGGCATCTTGATGTTCGTTTTGATGATCGCGCTCTGGTTTGTGCTGCTGGGGTGGATCATATGGATTTGGTCGGCCGTCGATGCCTACAAGACCGCAAAGGCAATGAACCTCCGCTATCACATGCTTCTTGCCGGGGCCGCACCGATCTCGCCAAGAGGTTGATGTGGCGTTCGATCAGGGAGATTTGACGTCCTCGACAGGTTTGTGCCCGTCCTGTTCTGGGGAAACTGTCAGCGGTGTCAGCACCTGTCCTACTTGTGGCGCGGTTCTGTCGTTGGAATGGGCAGTTTTGGACGCGAAGCAGGCCGGACTGAGAAGGCTGGCTCCGGCTATGGCGGGAAGCGATCCAGCGTCGGTGCTGGCATGGATGCTGAGCGTCATTCCATTTCTTGTCGTGCCGCCCGCGCTCGCGATCCTGATAGTCCTCTTTACGAACAGGCCCGACCCGGAACAGAAGCGATGGCTTTATACGGTCGCCGCGATCAATATTTGTCTCAGTCTCTATCTATGGTCGTGGATCGGGGACTATTTTATCGTGATGCGGGCATCGATTGCCGACTGGCTATGGTCCATTTGGCTTCCGCACTCTAATCCGACGGGCGTCCAAGCTTAAATCGGTTAGGCAGTTCCAAGCGCGCGCAGCCCGAGTTGCAGTGCGTGGCGCACCGTCTCGTGCCGGATGAATTCGCGACCCTTGTGGCCGAACAGCTGCTGTTCGGCCACAACCGGCTGTCCGGCAAGCGCAATCCCGAACCAGACAAGGCCGATCGGCTTTTCCGCCGAGCCGCCGCCCGGGCCGGCGATGCCGGTGACGGCAAGCGAGAGGCTGGCTTGCGAATGCGCCAGCGCGCCCGCTGCCATCTCCAGCACCACCTCGCGCGACACCGCGCCATGCGCTTCGAGCGTGGCGGCGGAGACGCCGAGCATCTCCATCTTGGCTTCGTTGGAATAGGTGATGAAACCGCGATCGACCACGGCGGAGGATCCGGCGATATCGGTCAGCGCGGCGATGATCAGCCCGCCGGTGCAGCTTTCGGCGGTCGCCAGCATGATGCCGCGCTGCTGGCAGGCCTGGAGCAGGGCGTTTGCGAGTTCAGCGTTGCTCATGCCGGCACCTCGCCCGGATAGACGACGCTGGCCGTGGCGATCGCCGCTATGCCTTCGCCGCGCCCGACAAAGCCGAGCTTCTCATTGGTCGTTGCTTTGATCGAAATGCGCTCTGGCGCAATGCCGAGCATGGCCGAAAGCGCTTGCGTCATTGCCGCGCGATGCGGCCCGACGCGCGGCGCCTCGCAGATCAGCGTGATGTCGGCATTGGCGATACGGCCGCCGCGCTCGCGCACCAGCTTTGCCGCGTGCTCGACGAAGATTTTTGAGGCCGCACCCTTCCATTGCGGGTCCGATGGCGGGAAATGCGTGCCGATATCGCCGGCGCCGCAGGTGGCGAGCAGCGCGTCGGTCAGCGCATGCAGCCCGACATCGGCGTCGGAGTGGCCTGAAAGTTTTCGCTCGTAGGGAATGGCGACGCCGCAGAGCGTGACATGGTCGCCTGGCTCGAACGCATGCACGTCGTAGCCGTTGCCGGTGCGAATATCCGGGAAGCGCTGCTGAGCGCTCGAGAGCCGCTGGTCGGCCAATGCAATATCCCTTGCCCAGGTGAGTTTGACGTTGTCCGGCGATCCCGGAACGATCTTGACCGGAATATGTGCCCATTCGGCGATCGCCGCATCGTCGGTGAACTCCGCCTTGCCCAGGTGATGCGCCTTTTCATGCGCGGCAAGCAGCGGCCAGAACGGAAAGCCTTGCGGCGTCTGCGCGGCATGCAGACCGGCTCTCGACACCGTCTCGTCGATCATGCCGGTCGCTGATTCCCGCTTCAGCGTGTCCGCGACGGGCAGCGCCGGCAGCGCGCCCTGGCGCTCGCCGATGGCTTCGATGGTGCGGTCGATCAGCCCGGCGTCGACGAACGGTCGCACGGCGTCATGCACCAGCACTTTTGCGGGCGCCCGGTCCCGCAGGGCGAGCAAACCGAGCCGGACGGAGGCCTGGCGCGATGGACCGCCGATAACGGTGATGAGACGGTCGGCATGCGCTCCCGCCGAGCGCTGCAACAGTTCGGCATCGTCGGCGTGGATGGCCACGACCACCGGGCCGATCATCGGATGGGAGAGGAAGATATCCAGCGTATGCGCGATCACGGCGCGGCCGCCGATGCGCTGATATTGCTTGGGACCGTCGGCCTGTCCGGCGCGCGCGCCACGGCCGGCGGCGACGATCACCACCCCGATCCCGCCGATCGTTCTCGCCGCTTGCTTTTCGCTTGCCTCGCTCATTCCGATCGGTCCTAGTCGGGGTGATGGCCGAAGGCCAGCTTTTTCCAAAATGCGCCTTAATGTGACGTCATTGCGCGTTGCACAATGCCACACTTCTGGCTAGAGAATGTGCAACGATTGAACATGCTTGGTTTTTGTGCATGGCAGAACTGACCACATTGGCATCGCCACTTGATGTCGGCGGCGTGAGAATCCGTAATCGCGTTTTCCTGGCGCCGATGTCTGGCATCACCGACGAGCCGTTCCGGCGGCGCGCCCACGCGCATGGCGCGGGCCTGGTCGTGTCGGAAATGGTGGCGAGCGGCGAGTTGGCCAAGGGGCGGGCCGGCTGCGACCTGCGCATCCGTCACTCCGGCCTGCCGGTGCATATGGTGCAGCTTGCCGGTCGTGAAGCTGCGCACATGGGCGAGGGCGCGCGAATCGCGGCAGGCGAAGGCGCCGACATCATCGACATCAACATGGGCTGCCCGGCGAAGAAGGTGACCGGAGGCTATGCCGGTTCAGCGCTGATGCGCGATCTCGACCATGCGCTGTCGCTGATCGAGGCGGTGGTCGGCGCCGTTTCGGTGCCGGTGACGGTCAAGATGCGGCTCGGCTGGGACGAGAGCGCGCTCAATGCGCCGATGCTGGCGCGGCGTGCCGAACAGGCCGGCGTCAAGATGGTGACCGTGCATGGCCGCACGCGGTGCCAATTCTACCAGGGCAAGGCCGACTGGCGCGCGATCGCGCGCGTCAAGGACGCGGTCTCGATCCCGGTGGTGGCCAATGGCGATGTCGGCTCGCCGGAAGAGGCGGCGACGATCCTCGAACAGTCCGGCGCCGATGCCGTGATGATCGGCCGCGCGCATTACGGCGCGCCATGGGTCGCGGGCGGCATTGCGACGGCCGTGGGCGGTGCAAAGACACAAGGCATTCCGCAAACGCCCCAAGAACTAATCGATTACGTCGTCTTGCATTACGAGGACATGCTTTCGCTCTACGGCGCTGAAAGCGGGCTGCGCCAGGCGCGAAAACATCTTGGCTGGTATCTCGACCGTCATGCTCCCGATGTTTGCGCCGAGCAGCGCAAACGCATCCTCACATCCTTCGAGCCGGGCGACGTCGTCGCCGAATTGCGCCGCGTGTTTGTCGACGGCGCACAATCGACCAGCCTGCGGAGCGCGGCATGAAGGCGGACGTCCCCCAGCCGACTGGCATGGCGGATGCCGCCAACATCGTGCTCAACACCATCCGCCGCCCGGTGATCATGGTCGATCCCGATGGCTTCATCACCTTCGCCAATGCGGACGCCGAGGACTTCTTCCGCTCCAGCGCGAACATGCTTGCTCGCAACACGCTGCCCAAGCTGGTGCCGTTCGGCAGCCCGCTGCTGACGCTGGTCGACCAGGTGCGCGAGCGCCGCGCGCCGGTCAACGAATACCGCGTCGACGTCTCGTCGCCACGCCTCGGCATCGAGAAGATGGTCGACCTCTATGTCGCGCCGGTGCCGGAGTTTCCGGGTTCCGTCGTCGTCATGTTCCAGGAACGGTCGATGGCCGACAAGATCGACCGCCAGATGACGCATCGCGGCGCCGCGCGCTCCGTCACCGGTCTTGCCGCCATGCTGGCGCATGAGATCAAGAACCCGCTCTCCGGCATCCGTGGCGCCGCCCAATTGCTCGAGCTTTCCGCCTCCGATGAAGACCGCGCGCTGACCCGGCTGATTACCGACGAGACCGACCGCATCGTCTCGCTGGTCGACCGCATGGAAGTGTTTTCCGACGAGCGGCCGATCGAGCGCTATCCGGTCAACATCCATGTCGTGCTCGATCATGTGAAGGCGATTGCCAAGAACGGTTTTGCCAGACGGATCAAGATCTTGGAGGAATATGATCCATCATTGCCTCCGGTCTTCGCCAACCGCGATCAGCTGATCCAGGTCTTCCTCAATCTGGTCAAGAATGCAGCCGAGGCGATCGGCGCCGATCCGCACGGCGAGATCGTGCTCTCGACGGCGTTCCGTCCGGGCATCCGCGTCTCGGTGCCTGGAACGCAGGACCGCGTCTCGCTGCCGCTGGAATTCTGCGTGCATGACAACGGCCCAGGCGTATCGGAAGACATCCTGCCGATCCTGTTCGATCCATTCATCACCACCAAGCCGAACGGCTCCGGGCTCGGGCTCGCCCTGGTCGCCAAGATCGTCGGCGAACATGGCGGCATCATCGAATGCGATTCCACGCCGCGTGGGACGACGTTCCGCATCCTGCTTCCGGCCTGGAAGGAGACCGCGCCAGGCGCCGGTGATGAAGCTGAAGGAGACCGCACATGACCGCTCGCGGCAATATTCTCGTCGCCGACGACGATGCGGCCATCCGCACCGTGCTCAATCAGGCGCTGTCGCGCGTCGGCCATGAGGTGCGCGTCACCTCGAATGCCTCGACGCTGTGGCGTTGGGTAGCGGCGGGCGAGGGCGATCTCGTCATCACCGATGTGGTGATGCCCGATGAAAACGCCTTCGACATGCTGCCGCGCATCAAGAAGGCACGGCCCGAACTGCCGGTCATCGTCATGAGCGCGCAGAACACCTTCATGACCGCCATCCGCGCCTCCGAGACCGGCGCCTACGAATATCTGCCGAAGCCCTTCGACCTGACGGAGCTGCTCAACATCGTCAACCGGGCGCTGGCCGAGCCGAAGCGGCCGAAACTCGATGCGCGGCCGGAAGATCAGCCGGAGACGATGCCGCTGGTCGGTCGCTCTGCCGCCATGCAGGACATCTACCGCATGCTGGCGCGCATGATGCAGACCGACCTCACCGTCATGATCAGCGGCGAGTCGGGCACCGGCAAGGAGCTGGTGGCGCGTGCGCTGCACGAATACGGCCGCCGCCGTGGCGGCCCGTTCGTGGCCATCAACATGGCGGCGATCCCGCGCGACCTCATCGAATCGGAACTGTTCGGCCATGAGAAGGGCGCCTTCACCGGCGCCCAGAACCGCTCCAGCGGCCGCTTCGAGCAGGCGGAGGGGGGCACGCTGTTTCTCGACGAGATCGGCGACATGCCGATGGAAGCGCAGACCAGGCTGCTGCGCGTGCTGCAGCAGGGCGAATACACCACGGTCGGCGGCCGCACGCCGATCAAGACCGACGTGCGCATCGTCGCGGCCACCAACAAGGACCTGCGCACGCTGATCAACCAAGGCCTCTTCCGCGAAGACCTGTTCTATCGCCTCAACGTTGTGCCGCTGAGATTGCCGGCGCTGCGCGAGCGTTCCGAGGACATTCCCGACCTGGTGCGGCACTTCTTCAAGCAAGGCGCCAGCGAGGGCCTGCAGACCAAGCGCATTTCGGCCGGCGGCATCGAGCTTATGAAGCGCTATCCCTGGCCGGGCAATGTGCGCGAACTGGAAAACCTGGTGCGCCGGCTGGCCGCCCTCTACTCGCAGGACGAGATTTCGTCGGAGATCATCGACTCCGAGCTGAAAACCGGCGAGAGGCCGGTCGTGCCGGACGGCGGCGCGCTCATCCCCGACGATCTGTCGATCGGTCAGGCGGTCGAGCACTTCCTGCAGCGCTATTTTGCCTCCTTCGCCGGCGAACTGCCGCCGGCCGGGCTCTACCAGCGCATTCTGACCGAGGTCGAGTATCCGCTGGTGCTGGCGTCGATGACGGCGACGCGGGGCAACCAGATCAAGGCGGCCGAGCTTTTGGGGCTCAACCGCAACACGCTGCGCAAGAAGATCCGCGAGCTTGGCGTCAACGTCTACAAATCGACCAGGCAGCCGTAACGCCACCGCGCGAATTGGCGCCTTTTGGTGAATTGGCCCTTTTTGCCGAATTGGCGGGGGAAAGATTTCCGTCCCGGCCACACTTGTTGCATAATCGCCACAATGCGTTGCATACATCCGACGCAATGACCGACTCTGTACCACGACATGGCAGCTGAGGCTCCAATCCTGAACCAACCGCTTTTCAGCCACACCGGCACGGGTGACGCCCGGCGTTTGCTGGCGCTGCCCGGCGTGGTCGCCATCCTCGGCGCGGTGATCACGGCCGCCATCTCATTTGCGATCCTGGTCGGCGCCACCCCGATCGCGCCGACCGCCGACACGACCTGGGCCCTCATCGCGGCCAATGCCGTTTTCGTCCTGTTCCTGATCGCGCTGATCGCCCGCGAGGTGCGTCGCATCGTCCTGGCGCGGCGCCACGGCAGGGCCGCCTCGCGGTTGCATGTGCGCATCGTCGCAATGTTCGCGCTGGTTGCCGCCATTCCGGCGATCATGGTGGCGATCATCGCCTCGATCACGCTCGACATCGGCCTCGACCGCTGGTTCGAAATGCGCACCAAGACGATCGTCAACTCGTCGCTGTCGATTGCCGACGCCTATGTTCAGGAGAACGCGCGCAACCTGCAGGGCACGACTTTGTCGATGGCCTACGATCTCGATGCTTCGCGCACGCTCTACGGTCTCGACCGCGGCGGTTTCCTCGATTTGCTGAACAAGGAAGCCGTTGGCCGCGGGCTGGCGCACGCCGCCCTGATCAAGCCCGACGGCTCGTTCGTCATGAACGCCAAGACCGATGCCGATTTCGCCATGCCCGAGCCTCCGTCGGGTGCTGTCGACAGCGCGGCCGACGGCAAGCCGGTGCTGATCGAGCCGCGCACCCGCAACATCATGGGCGCCATCATCAAGCTGCGCGAGATCGAAGGGCTATACCTGTACACGATCCGGCTGGTCGATCCCGACGTGATCAAGGCGCGCCAGATAGTCAGGTCCAACACCGACGAATATCGCAATCTCGAGGATAACCGCCGGACCTCGCAGGTAGCCTTTGCGCTGCCTTATCTGTCGCTGACGCTGATCATCACCCTGTCGGCGATCTGGACCGGCATTGCGGTTGCCGACCGGATCGTGCGGCCGATTCGCCAACTGATCGGCGCCGCCGACGAGGTGGCGACCGGCAATCTCGACGTTGCCGTCCCGGTGCGCCAGTCCGATGGCGACGTCGCCTCGCTCGGCGAAACCTTCAACAACATGATCCTGGAGCTCAAATCGCAACGCAACGAGCTGCTCTCGGCCAAGGATCTTATCGACGAGCGCAGGCGTTTCTCCGAGGCGGTGCTGGCCGGCGTCACCGCCGGCGTGATCGGCGTCGACCCTTACGGCATCATCACCATCGTCAACCGCTCGGCCGAAACCATGCTGGCGATTTCGGCGAATGCGGCGCTTGGCCAGAACCTTTCGGCGGTCCTGCCCCTGGTCGGCCGCGTCTTCGAGATCGGGCGGCAGTCCGGCAAGCCGGTCTATCGCGAGCAGGTGACCTTCTTCCGCACCGGCCTGGAGCGCACGTTCAATGTCCAGGTCACTGTCGAGGCCGCAGACGACGGCGAGGAAGAGAAATCCTATGTGGTCACGGTCGACGACATCACCGATCTCGTACAGGCGCAGCGTTCGTCGGCCTGGGCGGACGTGGCGCGGCGCATCGCGCATGAGATCAAGAACCCGCTGACGCCAATCCAGCTGTCGGCCGAGCGCATCAGGCGCCGCTACGGCAAGGTCATCACCGAGGACCGCGAGGTCTTCGACCAGTGCACCGACACCATCATCCGCCAGGTCGAGGACATCGGCCGCATGGTCGATGAATTCTCCGCCTTTGCCCGCATGCCAAAGCCGGAGATGAAGACGATCGATCTGCGTGAATCGCTGCGCGAGGCGTCTTTCCTGGTCGAGGTCAGCCGCTCCGACATCGCCTTCCAGCGCGACTTCGGCAACGAACCGCTGAAGGGCACATTCGACAGCCGCCTGATGGCGCAGGCCTTCGGCAACGTCATTAAGAACGCCGCCGAGGCGATCGACGGACTTGATGCGGAAAATCGTTCGGACGGCACAATCCGGATTCAGGCTGGACGCCAAGATGGCGCCATACGAATCGACGTTATCGACAACGGCAAGGGGCTGCCGCGCGAGAATCGCCAAAGGCTTCTCGAGCCCTATATGACGACGCGGGAGAAGGGCACTGGGCTTGGCCTCGCTATCGTCAAGAAGATCGTGGAAGACCATGGCGGCCGTCTCGAATTGCATGACGCGCCAGCGGATTTCCACGGCGGCCGGGGCGCGATGATCTCGATCATCCTGCCCCCGTCGACGGTCGTAACCGCGCCGCCACGCGGTGAAGGTCGAAGCGAACACGAACGAGAAACTGAAAAGGTCGGTAATGGCGTCTGACATTCTCATCGTCGATGACGAGGAAGACATCCGCGAACTTGTCGCCGGTATCCTGAGCGACGAGGGCCACGAAACCCGCACGGCACATGATGCCGACAGCGCGCTTGCGGCAATTGCCGATCGCGCGCCGCGGCTGATTTTCCTCGACATCTGGCTGCAGGGCTCACGCCTCGACGGCCTGGCACTGCTCGACGAGATCAAGACCATGCATCCGAGCATGCCGGTGGTGATGATTTCCGGTCACGGCAACATCGAAACGGCGGTGTCGGCCATCCGGCGCGGCGCCTACGACTTCATCGAGAAGCCGTTCAAGGCCGATCGCCTGATCCTGATCGCCGAACGCGCGCTGGAAACATCCAAGCTGCGGCGCGAGGTCTCCGACCTCAAGCAGCGCAGCGGCGAGACCTTCGACCTGATCGGCATGTCGTCGGCGATGAGCCAGTTGCGGCAGACGATCGAGCGCGTCGCGCCGACCAACAGCCGCGTCATGATCGTCGGTCCGTCCGGTTCGGGCAAGGAACTGACCGCGCGCGCCATCCATGCGCTGTCGTCGCGCAAGACCGGTCCGTTCGTCACGCTGAGCGCCGCCACCATCACGCCCGAGCGCATGGAGATCGAGCTGTTCGGCACCGAATCGAACGGCACCGAGCGCAAGGTGGGCGCGCTGGAAGAGGCGCATCGCGGTATCCTCTATATCGACGAAGTCGCCGATATGCCGCGCGAAACGCAAAACAAGATCCTGCGCGTGTTGGTCGAGCAGCAATTCGAACGGGTGGGCGGCACCAAGCGCGTCAAGGTCGATGTCCGCATCATTTCCTCGACCTCGCAAAATCTCGAAGCCATGATCGCCGACGGCCGCTTCCGCGAGGACCTCTACCACCGACTGGCGGTGGTTCCGGTCATGGTGCCGGGGCTCGCCGAGCGGCGTGAGGACATTCCCTATCTCGTCGACAATTTCATGAAGCAGATCGCGCGCCAGGCCGGCATCAAGCCGCGCCGCATCGGTGACGATGCGCTGGCGGTGCTGCAGGCCCATAACTGGCCGGGCAACGTTCGCCAGTTGCGCAACAATGTCGAGCGGCTGATGATTCTCGCGCGTGGCGGGGAAGCGGATGCGCCGATCACGGCGGACCTCCTGCCTTCCGAGATCGGCGACGTGATGCCACGCACGCCCAACCAATCGGACCAGCACATCATGGCCCTGCCGTTGCGCGAGGCGCGCGAGCAATTCGAGAAGGACTATTTGATCGCCCAGATCAACCGCTTCGGCGGCAACATCTCGAAGACTGCCGAGTTCATCGGCATGGAGCGCTCGGCGCTGCACCGCAAGCTGAAGTCGCTGGGTGTCTAAGGCGATCCCGGGGGAAGCGCGCGGCGGTTTTCCGCCAGCGATCGCGCGAGAACCCCAGGCTCGACTGGTCCACGCGATTGTTCATTACGGCAGCGGCGGAATCGCCTAAGAAAGCCGGACATTTCCCTGAGGATGCCTATGCCGCGCATTGCCTATGTCAACGGGCGCTATGTCGTCCATGCTCAAGCCAGCGTGCACATCGAAGACCGCGGCTACCAGTTTGCCGACGGCGTCTATGAGGTCTGCGAGGTAGCGCGCGGCCATATCGTCGACATGCCGCGCCATCTCGCCCGGCTCAAGCGCTCGCTGAAGGAGCTGTCGATCGTCTGGCCGGTCTCGGAAGGCGTCCTGCCGATGCTGTTGCGCGAGGTGGTCAATCGCAACGGCGTGGTCAACGGCCTCGTTTATGTGCAGGTGACGCGCGGCGTTGCCAGCCGTGAGTTCGTCTTTCCGGCCGCGGGCACGAGATCGGCCCTGGTCATAACCGCCAGGAAAGCCGATCCGGCCACGGCCGCGAAACGGGCGGAGACCGGCATCAAGGTCATCACGGTCCCGGAAAATCGATGGGACCGGGTCGACATCAAGAGCACGGGCCTCCTGCCCAATGTGCTTGCCAAGCAGAAGGCCAAGGAAGCCGGCGCGCAGGAAGCCTGGTTCGTCGACGCCGACGGCAACGTCAAGGAAGGCGGCTCGTCCAATGCCTGGATCGTCACGAGGGACGGCGTCCTGGTGACCCGTCCGGCCGAGCACGGCATCCTGCGCGGCATCACCCGCACGACGCTTTTCGACGTCGCCGCCAAGCTTGGCCTCAGGATCGAGGAGCGCGGTTTTTCGGTCACTGAGGCCAAGGCAGCCAGGGAAGCGTTCATCAGTTCGGCGACGACAATCGCCATGCCGGTGGTCGAAATCGACGGCGCGCCGATCGCAAATGGCCACCCTGGCTCTATGACACTTTCGTTGCGGCAAGCATTTTTTGACGTTGCGGAAAAAAGTCCAGCCTGATAACCGCACAACTGGAATGAACCTTAACTATCTCGTTCTGCTTGCCATTGTGTTGGCAAGAGGGGGTTTGCGCGCTTGACAGGTGCCGCGTAATTTGGCGCATTGGCCGCAAACCGAAGGGGATCGGCGAAAGACAAGAAAAATGGCGGAACGATCGCAAAACCTTCAGGACCTGTTCCTGAATTCAGTTCGCAAGAGCAAAAACCCACTCACCATCTTCCTCATCAATGGCGTGAAGCTGACCGGCGTGGTCACTTCGTTCGACAATTTTTGTGTGTTGTTGCGGCGTGACGGGCACTCCCAGCTCGTCTACAAGCACGCCATTTCCACGATCATGCCGAGCCAGCCGGTTCAGATGTTCGATGGCGAGGAAAGCCAGGGCGCCTGATTGGCACGTGATAAGGACGCGGACCGCAGCGTTCGCGGAAAACAAGCACATCAACTCGGGCCGGAAGCCAAGGATCCGACCCGAGCTGTTGTCATTGTGCCGGTGCTCACCCGCCAGCCGCGCGGCGACGAGGAACCCAGCCGTCCGCGTTTGACCCGCTCGGCGGATGCCCGCCACGACGAGGCGGTCGGACTTGCCAGCGCCATCGATCTCAATCCGGTCCACACGGCGGTGGTGACGGTGGCCGACCCGCGGCCGGCGACGCTGCTCGGCAGCGGCAAGGTGGCCGAATTCGCCGACATCGTGAAGGAGCGCAAGGCGGAGCTGGTCATCGTCGACCATCCGCTGACGCCGGTGCAGCAGCGCAATCTCGAAAAGGAACTGAACGCCAAGGTGCTCGACCGCACCGGGCTGATCCTCGAGATATTCGGCGAGCGGGCGCGCACCAAGGAAGGCACGCTGCAGGTCGAGCTGGCGCATCTCAACTACCAGAAGGGCCGGCTGGTGCGCAGCTGGACCCACCTCGAGCGGCAACGCGGCGGCGCCGGCTTCCTCGGCGGCCCCGGCGAAACGCAGATCGAGTCCGATCGCCGCATCCTGCAGGACAAGATCACCAAGCTGAAGCACGAGCTGGAAACGGTGCGGCGCACGCGCGACCTGCACCGCGCCAAGCGCAAGAAGGTGCCGTTCCCGGTTGTGGCGATCGTCGGCTACACCAATGCCGGCAAGTCGACGCTGTTCAATCGGCTGACCGGGGCAGGGGTGCTGGCCGAGGACATGCTGTTCGCGACGCTCGACCCCACGCTGCGGCGCGTGCGGTTGCCGCACGGCACGCCGGTCATCCTGTCGGACACGGTGGGCTTCATCTCCGACCTGCCGACGCATCTGGTCGCCGCCTTCCGGGCGACGCTGGAAGAGGTCGTCGAGGCCGATCTGGTGCTGCATCTGCGCGACATCTCCGATCCCGACACGGCGGCCCAGGCGGAAGATGTCGAGCGCATCCTCGCCGATCTCGGCGTCGACGCCTCCGACGGCAACCGCGTGGTCGAGGTCTGGAACAAGATCGACCTGCTCGACGAAGGCAATCGGGAGCGGTTGCTTGCCGAAGGCGCAGGCGGCAAGGCGCCGCCGATCGCCATATCAGCGGTGACTGGTGAAGGGCTGGACACGCTGAAAGCGCTCATCGAGACGCGCGTGTCGGGCGAGCTGGAGACGATGACGGTGACGTTGAGCCCGGCCCAGCTCGGCCAGGTCGACTGGCTCTACCGCAACGGCGATGTCGTTTCGCGCAGCGACAATGAGGACGGCAGCGTCACGCTCTCGCTGACGGCCACGCACAGCGCAAGACAGGAAATCGAGAACCGCCTGCATCGCAAGAACGGCAGCTAAACGGCTGTTATTTTGCGCTTTTGGCCTGCTGCCAGAGCGCTTCCATCTCGTCGAGTGTTGCCTTCTCCAGCGAGCCGCCCGAAGCCTCCAGGGCTTGCTCGACATAGTGGAACCGCGAGCGGAATTTCTCATTGGTGCCGTTGAGCGCCGCTTCGGCATCGAGCTTGAGGTGGCGGCCAAGGTTGACGACGGCAAACAGCATGTCGCCAAACTCGTCCTTGATCGGTCCGGTATCGCCCCCGGCGAGCGCCTCGCGCAATTCGCCGATCTCTTCCTCTATCTTGTCGAGGATCGGCGCTGCCTCGCTCCAGTCGAAGCCGACACGTGCTGCTTTTTCCTGCAATTTCAGCGCACGCGTCAGGGCAGGGAGCGCGACCGGCACGCTGTCGAGATAGCCTTTGCCGTGATCCTCGGGATCGAGCCCGCGCGCGATGCGGGCGTCGCGCTTCTCGGCCTTTTCGGTCGCCTTGATCTTCTCCCACATGCCCTTGGCCATGCCGGCGCTGCGTGCCTTTTCGTCGCCGAAGACATGCGGATGGCGGCGGATCATTTTTGTGGTGATGGCTTCGACGACATCGCCGAAAGCGAACTCGCCGATCTCCTCAGCCATCTGCGCGTGATAGACGACCTGCAGCAAAAGGTCGCCGAGTTCCTCGCGCAGATCATCGAAGTCGCCGCGTGCGATCGCATCCGCCACCTCATAGGCTTCCTCGATCGTATAGGGCGCGATGGTCGAAAAATTCTGTTCGACATCCCAGGGGCAGCCGGTCATCGGCGCCCTGAGCGCCGCCATGATCTCGATCAGCCGGGAAATGTCCTTGGAGGGCTTCATGGGTCGAGCCTATCCCGCGGCCATTGTCCGACCAATCCTGGTCGGACGCTGAAACGAGTTGTCCACAGCAGTTGGATCTCAGTCGAGCACCGAGACGACCGCCTTGGCGAGGTCGTCCATGCCGTCCTCCGGCAGGCCGGCCACGTTGATGCGGCTGTCGCCGACCATGTAGACGGCGTGCTCGGTGCGCAGGCGTTCGACTTGCGTCTCGGTCAGCCCAAGCCTCGAAAACATGCCGCGATGGTTGGCGACGAAATCGAAGCGGTCGGAGTTCGACTGCCGCCGGAGCGCGTCGGCGAAGGCGACGCGCAGGCGAAGCATGCGCAGGCGCATCTCTTCGAGCTCCGTCTCCCAGTCCTTCCTGAGGCTGGCATCTTCCAGCACCATGCGCACGGCGGCCGCGCCGTGATCCGGCGGCATCGAATAGAGCGCCCGCGCGGCCGCCAGCATCTGGCTCATCGCCACATCCGCCTGCGCGCCGTCCTTGGCCAGGATCATCGCGGCACCCACGCGGTCGCGATAGACGGCGAAATTCTTCGAGCAGCTCGAGGCGACGACCATTTCCGGCACCCTGTCGGCCAGCAGCCGCAGACCGGCGGCGTCGGCGTCCAGGCCCTCGCCAAAGCCCTGATAGGCGATGTCGACGAAAGGCAGCAGGCCACGCTCCAAAAGCACTTCGGCGACCTTGGCCCACTGCGTGGCATCGAGGTTGGCGCCGGTCGGGTTGTGGCAGCAGCCATGCAGCAGCACGACGTCGCCGGCGTTGGCCGTCCTGAGCGCCGCCAGCATTTCGTCGAAACGCACGGCGCCCGAAGCGGCGTCGAAATAGGGATAGTCGCGAACCTGGAGACCGGCGGCGCGCATCACCGGCAGATGGTTCGGCCAGGTCGGGTCGGACAACCAGACGGTGGCTCCTGCGCGCGTGCGCTGCAGAAGCTCGGCGACTAGCCTAAGTGCGCCCGAGCCGCCCGGCGCCTGGGCTGCGCGGATGCGCGAATGGTCGGCCTTCTCGCCGAAGGCAAGCTTGATCATAGCGGCGTTGAAGCCCGTATCGCCGGCAAGGCCGAGATAGGTTTTTGTGTCCTGGCTCGCCAGTAGCCGCTTCTCGGCCTCGCGCACGGCGCGCATCACCGGCGTCCTGCCGTCGATGTCCTTGTAGACGCCGACGCCGAGGTCGACTTTGTCGGGCCTTGGGTCGTTACGGTAAAGGCCGATCAGGGCCAGGATCTTGTCGGCGGGAGCTGGCTGCAGGGTCTCGAACATCGATAACACTCCAATGGCGGCGGAGTGATACGCAAATCGATGCCCTCGCGCCAGCGACGCGTAAAAGAAAATGCCCTGCCGGGGATTAAAACCTTGCCCTGCTCCGTAAACAGGGCATGAAACGGTCGATGGCACGCTTCGATATTGTCGGGCAGTTGGGGTCGCTGCGGCGCTACGCGCGCTCGCTGACGCGCGACGGCGCCGACGCCGAGGATCTCGTCCATGACGCACTGGTGCGCGCCTATGAGCGGCGCGCGACCTTTCGCTCGGGCGGCAATCTGCGCGCCTGGCTGCTGGCGATCGCCCACAACATCTTCATCGACCGCATGCGCTCGCGCCGCTCCGAGGCGGCGCGCATCGAACAGGCCGGCCTTGTCGCCGACCAGAGCATGCCGGCCTCGCAGGACCACTCGGTGCGCCTGTCGCAGGTCCGGGAGGCGTTTCTTTCGCTGCCGGAGGAACAGCGCTCCGCCCTGCATCTCGTCGCCATCGAGGGGCTTTCCTACCAGCAGGCCGCCGAAGTCATCGGCGTGCCGCTCGGAACCTTGATGTCGCGCATCGGCCGCGCGCGTGCCGCGCTGCGCGAGATGGAGGAGGGCGCGCCAAAAGCCAAGCCTCATCTCAGGATCGTGGGAGAGGATCAATGACCGCTATTGTCGACCCCGTGACCGATGCCGACCTTGACGCCTATGTCGACGATCAGCTGGATGTCGCCCGCCGCATCGAGGTCGAGGCGCACCTCGCCGCGCGTCCGGAAACGGCGGCGCGTGTGATGTCCGACCTCAGGACGCGCGACGAACTGCGCGTCGCGCTTGCCGGCCCTGTCGGCATGGCGCGCCCAGCCACCACCGAAGCGGCGCGGCGGCTGGAAAGGGCACTCGCCAGGGGGCGTATGCTTGCCGTGCTGCAGCGTGCCGCTGCCGCGGCCGTACTTGTCGCGGCGGGTTGGCTGGCCAACGGCATTTTCGGGCCGATCGCGGTGACCAAGGTGGTCGCTTCGACGCAGCCGCCGGCCTATGTCGAGGATGCGGTCCGGGCGCACCGGACGACTTTGGTGCGCGAGACGATGCCGTCGCAGCGGGAAGCGCCGGGCTACAATGCCGACGAGATCCGCTCCGCGACCGCGATCGTCATGCCCTCGCTGCCCGACGACTGGAAGATCCGCGACGTCCAAATCTACCCCTCGCAGTTCGGGCCGAGCGTCGAGGTGGCGGTCGAGACCAGGGACCTCGGCCTTGTCTCGCTGTTCGCCATCCGGCCGGGCACGTTCGATGTGGTGAAGCCGACGATCGCGCCCTCCGATGACATCTCAACTGCGTATTTCCAGATCGGCGAGGTTGCCTATGCGGTGGTCGGCCGCGGCGACGCCGGCAATCTCGACCGGGCCGCCGAAAAGCTGGCCAAAACGCTCTACTGAAAACCAACTCTCTAACTGAGAATTTCCAACGAAGGAGAACCAAATGAACAGCCCCAATCTGGGATACCGAATGGGCGCCGGCGCCCAGGCCGGAGCCGTCTACGACGAGGGGCTGCGCAAGCACATGCTGCGCGTCTACAATTACATGGGCCTCGGTCTCGTCGTCACCGGCCTCGTCGCCTTTTTCGTGGCTTCGACACCGGCGCTCTATGTGCCGATCTTCTCCAGCCCGCTGAAATGGGTGGTGATGCTGGCGCCGCTCGCCTTCGTCATGATCTTCTCGTTCAAGATGCAGACCATGTCGGCGTCGAGCGCGCAGGCGATGTTCTGGGCTTTCTGCGCCGTCATGGGCCTGTCGCTCGCATCGGTGTTCCTGGTCTTCACCTCGACCAGCATCGCGCGCACCTTCTTCATCGCCGCCACCATGTTCGGCGCCACCAGCCTTTACGGCTACACGACAAGGCGTGACCTGACGCAGTTCTCGTCCTTCCTGATCATGGGCCTGATCGGCGTGGTGATCGCCAGCCTGGTCAACCTGTTCCTCGGCTCGACCGCGCTGCAGTTCGCCATCTCGGTGATCGGCATTGCCGTCTTCGTCGGCCTCACCGCCTGGGACACGCAGACCATCAAGGAGCAGTATGCCGAGAACTTCGACGCGGAATCGCAGCAGAAGCTTGCCGTCTTCGGCGCCTTCTCGCTCTATCTGAACTTCATCAACATCTTCCAGCTGCTCTTGAATTTCACCGGCGAGCGCGAATAGCCGGACCGTAGCGGGCAACACTGCTGACCTCGGCTGGCCGGAGGGAAACCTCCGGCCTTTTTGTATTGGGCTCCGCCACCAAAAAGCGTGGCAGACTGCATGACAGCCGCTCTTGAGTTCTCGCTCCGCCTTTTGCTAGCCTGTCATCCACACCGGCCAGCCGCGAGGACGTAATGGAACAGCTGACGCTTCACGCTGACGGCATTTCGGCGACCATCGTCGGGCAGGGGGCTGAACTGGTCTCGCTGCGCGACGCCGACGGCATCGAGCTTCTGTGGCAGGCAGGTCCCGCCTGGCGCCGTCACTCGCCGGTCTTGTTTCCGATCGTTGGCCGGCTGAAGGGCGATCAATTGCGGCATCGCGGCCAAAGCTACCCGATGACGCAGCATGGCTTTGCCCGCGACCGGCGTTTTACCTGGGCGGAGCACGGGCCGACCTCCTGCACATTGGTCCTGACCGATGACGCCGAAACGCGGACGCGCTACCCGTTCGCCTTTCGCCTGGCCATCGGCTACGACCTGAAACCCCGGCAACTCGGCGTGACCTTCGAGATCACCAACACCGGCGACGAACCGCTGCCGGCCTCGGTCGGCGCGCATCCGGCGTTCAACTGGCCGCTGCTGCCGGAACTGCCCAAGGAAGCCTATCGGCTCACCTTCGCCGACGATGAGCCGGCGCCGGTCCGGCGCCTGAAGGACGGTCTGCTCCTGCCGGTCCCGCAACCGACCCCCATCGAGGGAAGGACGCTGGCGCTTTCCGAAAAACTGTTCGACGACGACGCCGTCATCCTCGACCGGCCGGCCAGCGCCAGCGTGCGCTATGCCGCAAGCCAAGGGCCGGCGATCGAGATGTCGTGGCAGGGTTTCAACGAGCTCGGCATCTGGTCCAAGCCCGGCGGCGCGCCGTTCCTGTGCATCGAGCCCTGGTATGGCATCGCCAGTCCCGTCGATTTCGACGCCGAGTTCGCCGATAAACCGGGTGTCATGCTGATCGAGCCGGGCGCCCGGCGGGTGCTGGGCTACCGGATCGGCCTCAGCCAGGAACCGTAAGGCATGGCATATGCCATCAAGGCCGAGATCAAGGACCCGCAAGCGGAGACGTTCAATTTCGCTGCCCAGAAGACCATGTATGGCGGCAAGCATATCGCCGAAGGTGATGTCGTCTTCCTCTTCGCCAGCGAGAACGAAGGCGGGCAGGGGCTTGTCGCGCGGGGCGTGGTGACATCATCTCAGTCCATCCCGAAGCGCGCCGATCTCGAACGGCAAACGCCGCGCGTCAGCATTGCCGTCCGTCGCACCGCCCGGGTGACGAAGCGGCTGGGTCGTGATGAACTCAAGCGCTTCAAGGATTGGAAGGACGGCCGGCCCGAGACCGAGCTCAACTTCAAATTCTACCGCCAGGCGACGAACAAGATCGTTGGCATCTCCGACGCGGCGGCGGCGTTTCTCGAAGGTTTCTTCTAGAGCAATTCCAGGAAAAGTGCGTAGCGGTTTTCCGTCCGGAATTGCGCAGAACAAAGACTTGGAGCGGTTCGCCGTTTCCGTGAAACGGTGAAACGCTCTAGGGCCGCTTTGTCTGCCGAAAAAGAAAGCCCGGCGCGAGGCCAGGCCAATCCAGATCGAGGCTGTCGACGGCTCAGTTGGAGAACTTGTAGCTCAGCCGCGCCATGACGACATCGGCCCGGGCTTTGACCTTGTATGTCTCGGGATTGGCTCCCGTCGAACCGTCGTCGAACACATTGGGGCCCGTGCTGGTCTTGGAGCCGAGATCGATATGCGTGTAGTCCACGCCGAGGCTGATCTTGTCGGTGAGGGCGTAGTCTATGCCCGCGCCGATCGCGTAGCCATTGTGCCAGTCATTCTGCTCGTAAGTGACAAGGGCTTCGTTGTCTCGTGCCTTGAAGCCGACTTCACCACCGGCATAGCCGCCCTTGGCATAGATCAGGACGCGGTCGAAGGCATAGCCGATCCGGCCGACCACCGTCGCGTAATGCTGGATTCGGCCAGTCTCGGTGTCGCTGTCCGGGAAGTATGGGCTGACGATGGTCTTTCTGATCCCCGTCGCCGTCCAAGAGGCTTCACCGCCCAGCACGAATTGGTTCCACTGATACTGGGCGCCGACATGCACGCCGCCCGCTATGTTCGTATCGCTGAAATCGAAACCCTCGGTTCCCGCGGGAACCAGATCCGTAAAGAAGCCGCCGTTCGGTTGCGTGACGTCGGTGGCTTTTATGTCGCCATTGGCGACGCCGATATGCGCGCCCGCATAAAACGCGCTCCAGTCATAAGTCGATCCGGCAACCGGGCCAGCCATATCCGCGGCCGAAGCGGCGGTCGCGCTAAACCCAGCCAGCGCGGCAATTGCGATAAGTCTCTTCACTGAATTCCTCCGATCCACCCAAATCCCATCGGGAACTTAAGCATAATCGAATATTTGAAAATAAGTGTGATGATTTAGCCGCACTGTCTAAAAAATCGCAGACTCTATGCAGGCATCAAACGAAACAGTAGGTGCTAATATAATTGGTGCACCGGACTTGGCCGAATGATGAAAATGAGAAGTTAGCCGAGCTTCTAAATCTGCCGGACAATGGTGCCGATCGCGTTGACGACAAGCCGCGAAGCGGTGAGGGCGGAGAGACCGTCAATGTCGGCGGGTGGATAGAACTCGACAAGGTCGAATCCCGCGATCCTCGCTCGCTTGCCGAGGCCAGCGATCAGATCGATTGTCTGCGTGTAAGTGAGGCCGCCGGGCGTGCGCGCCGCCACGCCCGGCATGATCGACGGATCGAGGCTGTCGCAATCGAGGGTGACGACGACGCGCGCTCCCTCTGGAACATGCCGAAGAGCGGCGCCGACGCCGTGCGCATGAACCTCGCGTGCTGTGACGAAGCGGCTGCCATAGCGCCGCGCCGCCTCGATTTCGGCGAGGCGTGCGCTGCCGACGCTGCGCAGGCCGACCTGCACCATGCCGGCTACGTGTGGCATCTCGCTTGCCCGCCGCATCGGGCTCGAATAGCCGTGGCGTTCGCCATGCACCTTGTCGCGCCAGTCGATATGCGCGTCGATCTGCAGGATCCAGATTGGTCCGTGACCGGCAAAGCCGGCAAGGAACGGAATGACGACGGAATCATCGCCGCCGAGCAGGATCGGCACGGCCGGCAGCGACAGAATCTCACGTGTTTTCGCCTCGATGCGGGCCCGGTTGCCGGCGTTGTCATGCATGACGGTCGAGACATCGCCGGCGTCGACGCAACAGTCGTGCTTACCGTCGAACAGTGGGCCGCCGAGATCGAAATCCCAGTGCCCGACGAGCGGGGCATCCTCCTGGCTTGCGGCCCGGATGGCGCCGGCAGCCAGGACATAGCCGCCGCTGTCCTTGCCCAGATAGGTGGTGCCGTGACCGGCGCCGAAGATCACGGCGCGGGGCAGGCGCCCGTCGGCAAGGCGATCGGGAAAGCCGAGGAAAGCAGGCCTGGCGTTCACTTCCGTATCCTTCATTGTGTTGTGTCCCACAGATGGAACGGTTTGGGGCAGGGTAGTTGCTTCAGCGCGGAGTTTTGCGACAATTCGAGTCTCGGGCGACAAAATGGGGCTACAATGATGAAAAGTATTCTGATGTTGGCGGGCTGCGGTCTGCTCCTTACCACTCTATCGCCCGCGGCGGCCGAAGAGAAAGTCCGCGCTTCGGACAAGGCAGCACTTGCGGAATGCCTGAAATATGTCGGCGATTTTCCGGGCGACGTTCCCGGAGTGAACGATACGCCCACGCCCGCCATCCATATAGACAACGCCATCAAGCTCGCCGGACACGAGCCTGCCTCGTGCATCAACTACGTGACCGAGTTGTGCTCCTTCGAGAGCGACGACGGCCGCTCACAGCTCGGATTGATCGATTGCGCCAACCGCGAAGTCGCCGTGTGGGAGGACCGTCTCAACACGACGTATGCGGCGCTGATGGCCAAGGCCGCGCCCAAGGCACGGGACGGCTATCGCAAGATGCAGCGCAGCTGGATCGCCTACCGTGACGCGCGATGCAAGGCGGAAGCATCCGCCGAGACCGTCAACATCGATCGTCAAAGCAACATCACCGTCAGTTGCGCGCTCGACGCGACGGCCAGGCAGGCGCTGATCCTCGATGATGAGCTGTCGGATCTGCAGTGATCGGGGCGGCGATGGACATTCGAAGGCTATATCGTTTTCCGGAGGTATGATGCCAAAGTTCTCGTGGCGGGCAGGGCTCGTTTGCGGCCTGTGCGCGACGCCTGTGGCCCTGCTGCTGGCGCTCTTCTCTGCCGGTTCCGGGCATGGCGACTATGTACTGGCGCGCGCGCTCTATCCGATACCCATGCTGACGACGCTGTTGACCGACAACACCATCACCGGCCTGTCTGTGGTGATGGCTCTGACACAGTTTCCTGCCTATGGAGCACTCGTTGCTCCAGGCGGTCGCACCAGATGGCTGGCGCTTGGCCTCGTGCATGTCGTTGCAGTCGCGGCTGCCTTCAGCGGGGTTCTCGACTATTTCGAGGCGTAGTGGCAACGCGGCCGATGCTGCCATGCGATGAAGAAGACCTGACTGGAGCAGGCAGGGCAGGTCGCCTTGGGCCGGTGAGCTTGCTAGAGTGGGTGATCGTCGGAATTCGGGGAGCCCGTGATGAAGCAGAGGACCATCGTCTGTCCGCTTATCGAGAATGATGGTGCCTATCTGCTTTGCAAAATGCCGAGCGACCGCGGGGTTTTTCCCGGGCAATGGGCTTTGTCCGGCGGGGGAATGGAAGCCGGCGAGAGAATCGAGGAGGCGCTTCGCCGGGAGATCCGTGAGGAGCTTGGCGACAAGCTCGAGATCGCGCAGGTAACCCCTTGGACATTTCGCGACGATGTCCGCGTCAAGACCTACGCGGATGGATCGACCGAGGAAATCTATATGATCTACCTCATCTTCGACTGCCGCGCCGCAAACCGGGCAGTTGAGCTCAACGATGAATTCGAGGCTCATGCCTGGGTCCCGGCAGGCGAATTCGGTTCCTATGACCTGAACGCCGCGACACGGATAACTTTGGCGGCAAAGGGCCTGATCCAAGCCTGAACCATGGTGCCTGCGGATGACGAAGCCTCAAAAACCTGTTGTTCACGTGGTCTTCAACATGTCGGCTGCCGGCAGCCTGCGCCAGGCTCTCGCTGACATAGGCCTGAGGGAAACCGTCATCGGCCTGCCAGACGACTTCAGCTTTGGACCCATCGACCCTCCTTCGGCCGATCTTCGCGCCCAGTGGATGGAAGACATATTGGGCTTCGAAAAGCGTCCGGACCTCGAACAAGAGGCCGATCTTTTCTGGAGCCGCGCAACGGACAGGGACATCGCCCCAGTCGCATGGGTATGTCGGCAAAACGCGATGGAGTTTGCCGGCTTCCTCGAGTTCGTTTGGCGGATCGGCGATCATCCGTTCCGAGTGGTCGACATAACCGAGGTCGAATTCGCTCCCAGGCCCGATCGTTCGGAGTCTACGACCTGGCGAGCAGGATCGTTTGGGCTTGTGCCGTCAGACAGCATTGTCAGAGCACGGCTCTTGGAACGTCAGACGACCTTGACCGGCCAGGAGCTGCAGGCTTACCGCGATTTATGGAAAAAGCTTCGTGCCGAGAACGCAGCTTTTCGCGTGGTGTCGGACCTTGGCCTGCATTCAGAGCCGATCACGTATTTCGATAGAGCGGTGGCGTCACAAGTGACAGATGATTGGCAGAAGTGCAGTCACGTGGTCGGCAAAATCCTCGTCGCTCTCTGGGACGATGGCACATACTGCGGAGATCTCACCCTCTGGTCGCGGGTCCGGGCGCTTTCGGATGAAGGCGTGTTTGAAATGGAAGGTGACGGCGTGCGGATGCGCAACAGCTCCGTGCGGCTGGCGAGCAGGGCTTTGTGACATCGCGCTTTCGGCATCTCCGCGCCATATGAGAAAAAGTCGCATAAGATAGACTATGCTCTTTCGCTGCGAAACTTTTGCGAACGGGAATAGGACTTCCCGTTGCTTGTCTCATCTGATTTGCGGACTTGCGTCAACTGGTCCAGTCACAAGTATGTGAATAGTCCACAAGGGATTAAAAATCAGCCGCACCACGGGACAAAGCGTTTTCCCGACCCTTTTCCGCCCGAGGGGCGATTAGACCGAGGCCGCGCCTTGCAGTGAGGCCGTTTGTCGTCACGCACCGAGGGTGAAAGCTTAGCTTGAGACGTTGCGGCCTTTTGTAGCGGCTTGGAATTGGCCTCGGAGATTTTGAGCCGGGAGACATTGCGCCTCCCACTTTCGTTTGGCGCTGCGAGCCCAGCCGCGCGGCGGCTGTCGTGCGCTGACACCAGCGCACGGCGGCGGCTTTCGCCGCGCTCTATTTGGCGACGGATCGCTTGTTCGGCCCGTAGCCGCTTCTGCTCAGGAAGGGCAGGGAGCTGGGCCATGCGACCGCGCAGACTTGCCGACGCCGAGGCGCGGGCAGAGTGACCTATTTGCCGCGACGACCTTTCGACAACGGGCCGCCCGTTGATACGTCGCGAGGTAGACCGTTCGGATACAGACCGGGCAGAACTATTCGCCCGTTCCGAACGGCGTTCCCGGCTTTGCCTAGCTTTTCGTGCCATACCAAGTCCCCTGTAGAGTTGCGATAGAACCACAGCCGACCAAGCGGCGTGTCCGAAAAATACGCGTTAACCGTATCGCTGTAAACCGGCTCAGAGCCGTATGGCGGGGGAAATTCTGGTTTAGGCACTCGCCCAGCAAACCTTTCTTTGCCAAGGTCAGGAGGCGTTCTGGCAGCATCCCGATCAAGGTAATACTCGACCAGATCGGACCACGGCCATTTGTCATGTCCGTGCTTTTCACGCCAGAGCCGCACGAAGCTTCCGACGAAGTGAGAAGCACTAAACGATTGCGTCGGCAATCGGA
Source organism: Mesorhizobium sp. GbtcB19 (assembly GCF_019091085.1). Lineage (GTDB taxonomy): Bacteria > Pseudomonadota > Alphaproteobacteria > Rhizobiales > Rhizobiaceae > Mesorhizobium. The sequence continues at coordinate 465,303 of NZ_JAGXJY010000002.1, forward strand.
AAGTCTCTGGAAGCCCCGTTTTTTTGTTGATGACATCGGGGAAGCTATAGCTCAATTCTTTCGGAGAAAGCCCGGCATCAACATATTTCGCAGCCAACATTTCAAAGTACTTTGCGCCGAGGGCAGGGCGCTTTGACAGCGCAAATTTGGCTTGCTTTTCTAGCGCGCCTTTATCCTTCTGCACGTATTTAACGCAGTAACGGATAGCTTGTGTGGAGACTTCTTCCCATTGAGAGAAGCCATGCCTCCACATTTTATGGTTGATCCGAGTATTCAACTCGACCTCGGGCAGCTTGCCCTTTTCATAAAACAGTAACACGTGCCAGTGAGCGCGGCCCTTTTCGGAGCCGTATTCGCCAACGGCGAGATATCGAACGGAGGCCTTGCGGCGTACTTCGACCAACCAGCGTTGCACGTGTTCATAAGTCAGGAACTGCGCGGCAGGATGATCACCGCCACCATAGGTGAGGGTGACGAACCGACTTGCCATGGCAGTTCGACTTTCGGCAATGCAGCGACCAACCCAATCTTGGGATTTCTGCTTGAGGCATTGCCAACATTTACGACACCCCAATTCGGTGCCGTCGTCCAGGCGGATCGGAGAGCCGCACATTACCGACCACCCGATTTGGGGTGTTGAGTAACTGCATTAGACGACAAGGGTGCAGGAGCGGGCGCGCGCGAATAGGGATATTCGCGCGGCCCGTCAAGCCTAGCCGCAAGCCGGTTTCCTACAGCCCACTTTGAATGGAGCGGAAACCGGCTTGCTACCGTTACGCGTAACGGATACAAGGGCAGGGGCGTTACAACCAACGCCGGGGTTAATGAGGGGTTAAACATGGAACTTACACCCGTGACAGCGATGAACACCGACACGCTGTTTTGCAAGCAATGTCAGCAGGTTAAGCCAAGGCCGAGAGGGTGGCGCAGCATCAAATGCGAGCCCTGCTACAGGACGTCAAAGACCGTCCAGAACCGGGAACGTCAGGCCCGGTTCAGAGCAAGGAAGGCAGAGGCGAACAAGGTACACGTGTTCGGCTACGTGTACCGCCACCAGATGGCCGGTTTGAATGAGTTGATCACGGCCCTCGAGCGGGACCCGGACCTACAGGCCGGGCCCGCCAAGAGCGAACGCACAGGACGCTTACGCGGCGTTCGGAACTAAGAGCCGCCATCCGCGCACTTGCCAGTGTGCGGGGTCATAGAACTCCCAATCGCCGCCCCAGTCGATTTTCATCCGACCACGGGCGGCGACGCTTTTCCCGATATGGCCCAACAGGGTCCATTGCTGGCGCGTCAAATCCCATCCGAGTTTGGAGTGGACAAGATCGAACGCCATGCCGTGCTGGTGCGGCGATTTCCCGCCGACCGCCTTAGTCGTTCCGAGCGCCCGCAATTCGTCCTGGCGGTCTTTAGACCGCACGAACTCAGCAACGAACATCGGGACGCCTAGCGCCCGCAACTGGCGCTGGAAGGCATCGTAGAAGCCAAGCAGCTGCATGTTGACGCCTTCACGATCGGCGCGCATCTGTTGCGCGGCATAGCGCTCCCCCATGAGATAGGACCGATCGCGGATACTGTTGAGAGCTTCCCGGTAGCCGCCCGAAACCATCGCGGTTTCAGGGATTGGAAGATCATCCGGGTAGGCGAGGGCGAGCAGATCGCCGGGAGGCTGTTGCCCCCGCTGGACGTACAAGTCCACGGCCGACTTAGCGGCCCGGGCGCGTGCGCCCGAGCCTTTGCCGTCGTCAAAGACAGCATCATCCATCAAGGCTTCTCACCCTTGGAAACTGCCGGGCGCTGTCCGGCGTCTCCGCCTTCCGCGCCATCGACTGACCGTCCCGGCGCAGGCTGCTCCAATCGTGCTGCCGGCTCAGTTGCGCCGGCTTGTGCGTCAGGCTGTTTCGCACGTTTCGCAGCCGCTCGCTGATGAACTCCGCCGCCTGATCCACCGGCGTCTTCGAGGGAATTGGCATTCGCGTTCCTTTCTTCGAGAAGAGCCATGCGGCGTTCGAATTCCGCATCCATGGCCGCCATTCGGCTGTTGATGTTCTGCTGCATGAGGAATTCCATCCACTCAACTTCCGGGTTCCGTTCCCGGCGATTGGCGATGGTCGTGAAGGTTTCGTCCTCGACGTTTTCGTGCCAAATGGCCTCGACCTCAGGCGAGAAGTAGACCACGGGCCCCGTGCTATCGAGCACGAGCGAGCAGCCATTCCCGAGGAACTCGACCGCCGACAGGCCGGCAGGCAGCACCGTCAAGAATTCGTCCACCACGACGCCTTCGGCATCCGTGTGGAGATAGACATGCACAGGTGCCGCCGCCCGGACATCGAGGCGGATCGTGCGAACCTTATGGTCCGAGAAAAAGATTGCCTCTTTCTCGTTGTGGACCCGCCAACGCGACAGGTCGCCAAGCTTCTGAATTTCCATTTGCGTATCCTTTCAGGAGAAAATTATTCCGAAAATCAGATCTGATCGCTCCGCCTGGCTGGCCACTTTTAGCCAGCCAAGCGGAATGATTTTCTAGTCGCCCTGATTGATGCCGACTGCCGGAACGTCGTCCGCGACACCGGACGCCTTGTTGATCCGCGTCGTATCGACGTGGGTCAGGACCTTCGCGTAATCGTCCACGCTTTCCTTGAGGCGCGGGCCGAAGACGGTATTGCCTTCGATGAGCAGATCACCCTGAGTGACGCATTCGAAGGGGTCCTGAGTGGTGACGACGAACACGGACGTGTTCATGTTCGTGCACAGGTAGAAGTCCGTCCCGAGCGTCGGATTGACCGTTTCCACGGCCCAAAGGCGCTGGCGATCCTCATCAAAGGGATCGGTCGGGCCCGGACGGTAGAACTTGCCGCCGATACGCGGAGTGTTGACGTTCCAGCGATAGTTCAACGGGGCATAGCCGAAGACGCCCGTAGGCGTAGCATGCTGAACGTCCATATACCGGTTCGGCACGGCCTCGACCTTTTCAGGGTCAAGCGTGTCGCGGAGATAGTGCGGGAAGTTCGCGCCGGTATGAGCGTTCACGCCGGGAACGACCGGGTAGTGATAGAGCGGATCGGCCTGCCGCTCGAACAACTGTTCCGGCGTGATTTCCGCAACGACCATGATAATGCCGCCCGTAGGAATGCGCGGCGTTGCCACCGACATTTCAATTTGCGTGGCACCGTTCACGACCGATTCCGTCAAGTTGGCAGCGTCCGACGCGTAACGCTTGGACATGCCAAAGATGGTCGTTTCCTCGCCCAGCAAGATCGGCTGACGGAGCGCCTGTTCCGGGATGGTCAGACCGTCCATCAACATGTTGATGAGGTAATCGTCATCCAGCTCGTTGTACTGAGTACGGAGCTGCGCGAATGCCGCAGTCTGCTTCGCCAGTTCGATGTTGGAGAGCGACACGGTGATGCCGTTCGCCGCCATTTCCGCGAAGATTTGCGGGACACCGCCCGCGTTCGGAGCCGCCGTCATCTTGACCGCGAAGCCGGACCCCGTGTTCTCGGCACTCGCATACGTGGGCGTCGTGCCACCCGTTTCGCGGACCGTGCCACTGGACCCAATACCCGTGCCGGCGCCCGACACCTTGAGGCCGATACCCTTGACCGGCAACTGAGTGTTGACGACGTTCAAAGCAACGTTGCCGTCAACAAGTGCCTGATCGAAGTTGGGCACGATGTGACGGAACTGTTCGTGTCGCCAAAAGGCCGGCGCGAGGTTCTTGGCGGTGAGGGCACGGAGCGTCAAATCTGGGGACCGGTTCTTCGCCCGGAAATTCCAGATTTCGTTATACGCTTCGTGATAGGCCGTCGTGACCGTATCGCCGGTTTTCGCGTGAAGGCCCAGATAGACCTTGATATCATCCGCCGTAGCGGAGTTGAACGTTTCACGCTGGACGAACGGCTGAACGGGACCGCCCGCATACTGTTCGACGCCCTCATAGGCACGGTTCACAGCGTCCACGCTGTCGAAGCGCGTGAAGGCCGACCACGGCACCAAATACGCCTTTACCGAGACGTAGACGGCGTTCATCAGGATTTCCGCCGTTTCCATCATTTCGAAAGAGAAGCGCATGCGGCCAGACCGCACGGCATCTTCACGTAGCAGCGGGACCGCTGCGAGAGGAACCATCTTGCCAGCGGGCAGGGAGGTGATGCCGCGAGCCGTATGGATACGGTGCGACCGCTCAACCGTTATCGGCTGAGTGGACATGCGGGAGATACGGGTATAGTCGCCGTCGATTACACGAGGGCCGTTACCGCCTTTTGAGCGAGCCATTCTTTCTACCTTTCAGCTTGGTTACGACGCGCCGAAGCGCGCCAGACAGGATTTTGCGACGACGTGCGCAGGCAGCGCACGCCACTAGAACGCGCCGGAATTCAGGGGCGGCAGACCGCCCCATGTGGAGGAAGGACGAGCGTAAGGCTCGAACCGGCTACGAGGCCGGCGAGGGCGGTAAGGCTTGCCCTTGCGGAAACGCGCAATGCGCTCCGCTAAAAGCCGGTCACCGGCCTTCGCGTAATGGTCGACGTTGTAGAGAAGGTCGCGCCCGAGGGAGATACCCCCGGCGAGTGTCGAGCCGATTTCGCTATCGCCATACGCATCTTCGAACCCCGCCATGTCTGGCGTGGTCGGATCATGGCGAAGCCACCCATTGGTGAAGCTGTCCAACCAAGGAGTGTTGGAAAGCTTGCCGTCTTTCAACGGCGGCGGAGTGTAGGACGAAATAGCGGCATTACCCTTAGAGGTCGCGCCGCCCCCCGACATCGAGCCCTCAGACGGGCCGTAGATCGGGTTTCCGGTTAACTGCCCGAGGACAGTTACCGGCGGTCCGTTTTCCCATCCCCGAGATAGGGAAGCCGGGGCATTCCGAACACCAGCGCCGGAAGCAACAGGCCCGTGCCGAGAAGGAACAGTGTGTAGAAGATTTCCGGTTTCCGCGTTGAGGTTGGCGATTTGTGCGTCAAGCAACCTACTCCGTTGAGACCGTTCGGCATCTTCGAACGGGTTGAAATTGGTGAGCCAATCACCGACGCGTGATAACGCGCCGCCGACAGGATTACCCGGAGTGGTTGTTGAGGTAAAGCCCGCCGAGCCGCCGTTGCGGATAGCGGTTAGCGGGTTGAAGCCAGCGGCTTCAGCGTCACGCACCATGCGCTTATAATCGACATGGGACGTGGTTTCCTGCTTGTCCGAGCCAAAGAGCCCGGAGACAAGAGACCCGGCAGCGCCGAGTAGAGCTTCGATGAATTAGGCCGCCTCCTGTTTGTCGATCCCGACAAGGGAGAGGGCCTTGCTGGTGATTATGTCACAACCAACCAGAACAATAGCCAGCACGCCGTTTGCGAACTGATCCGCCAAAGTGCCATCAAGGCCCCATTTGGCGACGACGTAGGTAGCAAGCGCAGTGCCCGCACGCGAGGCGAGCGGGACGACGATTGACCGAAGGATGACATTTTTCATTCATGCTCCCAATTTTCGTTTGAGGTTCGAAATTGGTTCGCATGGTTTCGAGCGTTAGGCTAAGTCGCATAAGATAGATTATGGAACTATCGTATCAGGCACTGACCCGGCAATGCCATCGCTTTGCCGCTGATCACGAACCCCGCAAAACAACTCCCACGTGGCGTCTCGGCAACCACCGCGGCATAGTCCGGCGGCGCATGCATGTGGACCGCTCTGTGCAGCACTTCGCGAATTGAAAAGTCGAGCGTCGAGATGCAACGCCAACTGAGCAGTCGTCGCTATCGCGCTGACTCATAAGGGATTTCGATCACCATGCCATCATAGGCCGGCACCACATGCTCCGGCGTCTCGGCCATCACCACGGCGTAGTCCAACGGCACATGCATGTGTGTCAGCACGGCCTTCGTCGGTGCCAGTTTCTCGATCCAGCCCAGTGCCTGGCCGAGCGACAGATGGCTGGGATGGGTGTTGTATTGCAGCGCGTCGATCACCAGCATGTCGAGGCCGCGCAGGCGCTCGGCGGTGGCGTCCGGGAAGCCGCTTATGTCGGGGCAATAGGCAAGCCCGCCGATCCGGAAGCCCAGTGAAATGATGTCGCCATGGAACTGCGGCAGCGGCTCAAGGGTGAGGGCGCCCCCCTCGCCTTCGACCACCACCGGGCTCGCGTGGTCGATGATGTGGGCCTTGACGATCGGCGGATAGGAGCTGCCGAGTGGCGTCTCGAAGCAATAGCCGAACGCCTCGCGCAACCGCCGCATCGTCGGCTCATCGGCATGGATGTCGATCCGGTGCCGCTGGTCGTGAACGTAGCCGCGCAGATCGTCGATGCCGTGGATATGGTCGGCATGCGGATGGGTGTAGACGACGGCATCGATGCGCCTGACCGAAGCCATCAGCATCTGCTCGCGGAAATCCGGCCCGGTGTCGATGACGACCGTGGTGCGCGCGCCGTTCGCGGAAATTCGCTCGACCAGGGCCGCCGTGCGCATGCGCCGGTTCTTCGGATTGGCGGGATCGCAATTGCCCCAATCGCCGGTGATGCGCGGCGTGCCGGGCGATGAGCCGCAGCCAAGAACGGTAAAGCGCAGCCGGTCGCCCATATGTCAGGTTGCCGCCATGTCCGGACGCGGCATCTTGGTGAACAGCCGGAAGAAGTTTTCGGTGGTGATATCGGCGATTTCGGCCTCGCCGACGCCGATGGTTTCGGCAAGAACCTTCGCCGTGTTCGCCACATAGGCCGGTTCGTTGCGTTTTCCGCGATACGGGATCGGCGCGAGGTAGGGCGCATCGGTCTCGACCAGCAGCCGGTCGCGCGGCACGTCGGCGGCGATGGCGCGCAGCTCGGCCGAGTTCTTGAAGGTCAGGATGCCGGAGAAGGAGACGTAGCCGCCCAGCGCCACGCCGACTTCGGCCAGCCCGCGTCCGGACGAAAAACAGTGCAGAATGAAAGGGAAGGCGCCCTTCCCTGTTTCATCCTCGAGGATCGCCGCCATGTCGTCGTCGGCATCGCGCGCATGGATGACCAGTGGCAGGCCAGTCCGGCGCGCGGCCGCGATGTGGGTGCGAAAGCCTTGCGCCTGCGCATCGCGCGGCGCCTTGTCATAGTAGTAATCCAGCCCGGCCTCGCCGATCGCCACCACCTTGGGATGGCCGGACAGCCGCACCAGCTCGTCGGCGGTCACATCGAGCTCTTCCGCAGCATTGTGCGGATGAGTGCCGACCGAGCAATAGACTTCATTAAAAGTTTCAGCGATTTCAAGTATTTGCTGAAAACGCTTCACCCGCGTCGAGATCGTGACCATGCGACCGATCCCGGCGGCAAGGGCGCGGGCGACGATGGCCGCCCGTTCCTCGGCAAAGTCCGGAAAGTCGAGATGGCAATGGCTGTCGACAAGCATCAGGCGTCCTGCTCGACATAGCGCGGGAACACGCCCTCGGGTACCGGCAGCGCCGTGCCGGGCACCAACGCGTGATCGGCATGGACGTGCTCGAAAGCGCGCTTGTCGGCTGGCACGGCCAACAGGTCGAGCAGCTTGGCCGCCGATCCGGGAACGAACGGCTGGCAAAGCACCGTCACCCGCCGCACGACTTCGGCCGCTGTCCACAGCACGGTTTCCATGCGCTCCGGATTGGTTTTCTTCAGTGCCCAAGGCTCCTGCGAGGCGAAATAGCGGTCGGCTTCGGCGACGACGCCGAAGATTGCCGCCAGCGCCAGATGGATGCCCTGCTCCGCCATCGCCCGGCGCGAAACCGCCAACGCCTCGATCGCCTGGTCGAGGATCGCGGTGTCGGCCTCGGTCAGTTCGCCGCGCTTCGGCACCGCGCCGCCGCAGTTCTTGGCAATCATCGACAGCGAGCGCTGCGCCAGATTGCCGAGACCGTTGGCGAGGTCGGCGTTGGTGCGGTTGACGATCGCCTCATGGCTGTAGCTGCCGTCCTGGCCGAAGGGCACCTCGCGCAGGAAGAAATAGCGAACCCGGTCGACGCCGTAATGCTCGACCATGGTGAACGGATCGACGACGTTGCCGACCGACTTCGACATCTTCTCGCCGCGGTTGAACAGGAAGCCGTGGGCGAAGACGCGCTTCGGCAATTCGATGCCGGCCGACATTAGGAAAGCCGGCCAGTAGACCGCGTGGAAGCGCACGATGTCCTTGCCGATGATATGCGTGGCCGGCCAGTAGCGCCATTGCTCGGCCTTGGTGTCGGGATAGCCGGCGGCGGTGATGTAGTTGGTCAAGGCGTCGACCCAGACATACATCACATGCTTGTCGTCGCCCGGCACGGGCACGCCCCAATCGAAGGTGGTGCGCGAGATCGAGATATCCTTAAGGCCGGACTTCACGAAGCTCATCACCTCGTTGCGGCGTTCCACCGGGCCGACGAAATCCGGCTGGCTTTCATAGAGTGCCAGCAGCTTGTCCTGATAGGCCGACAGCCGGAAGAAATAGCTTTCCTCCTCGTTCCACTCGACCGGCGAGCCAAGTGGCTCGCGGCGCACGCCATCCTCGCCGAGCGTGGTCTCGCTTTCTTCGAAATAGGCCTCCTGCCGCACCGAATACCAGCCGCTGTAGCGGTCGAGGTAAATGTCGCCATTGGCGGCCATCGCCTTCCAGATCGCCTGGCACGATGCATAATGGCGCGGCTCGGTCGTGCGGATGAAGTCGTCATTCGAGGCGCCGAGCGTCTCGGCCATCGAGCGGAAGATTGCCGAATTGCGGTCGGCGAGCGCCAGGGGCGTGATGCCTTCCTTCTCGGCCGTCTGCTGCATCTTGAGGCCATGTTCGTCGGTGCCGGTGAGGAACAACACATCCTTGCCGTCGAGACGCTGGAAGCGAGCGAGCGCGTCGCTGGCAATCACCGTATAGGCATGACCGATATGCGGCTTGCCGTTCGGATAGAAGATCGGAGTGGTCAGGTAAAACTTTTCGCGTGACATGAATGAACCGTCATGAATGTCTGAATGTGAGTTGTGGCGGTGGATATCGCATCGGGACGGCGATTGCCATCCCGTTGCATGCCGCCAAAGTGGCCCCGGTTATACGGGCGACGGCATGCGCCAGAGGAACCGTCACATTCGCATTGCAGAATTCAGGCGGTCGATCATGGTCAAGGCGTGCTGCTTCTTGTCGAGATTGTAGGTTTCGGCCTCAGATATCGTGTTCAGCGCCTCGTGCCAAGCCTCCGACAGGGTTTTGGCCCTGGCGAGGTCGCCGGCCAGCGCCGCTTCGCTGGCCGCGGCCGAAAGCAGGTCGAGCGCGCGGCGGTTGAAGATGTCGAACTGGATCGCCTGGTCGCGTCCCGCCACGGCCTCGGCAAGGCGGTGGGCGCCGCCAATGTCCGGCTTCCGGGCCGCCACCAGCGTGTCCAGCGCGCCGGCGATCTCCAGCCCGCCATATTGGGTGAGCAGGATGGCGTTGCGGGCGCTGCCCCCTGCCCGCTCGGCAAGTGCCGCGCGCGCGGCCGGATCGTCCGGCGGCGGCGGCTCGACATTTTCCAGCACCGCCATCAGCTCGTCGGCGGCCAAAGGCGCCAGCCGCACCATCTGGCAGCGCGAGCGGATCGTCGGCAGCAGGCTGCCCGGGGCATGCACGATCAGAATGAACAGAGTGCGCGCCGGCGGCTCTTCGAGATTCTTGAGCAAGGCATTGGCGGCGTTGATGTTCATGTCGTCGGCGGGATCGACGATGACGACGCGATAGCTGCCGTCATGCGAGGTCATCGACAGGAAGCGGCTGACCCTGCGGATCTCGTCGACGGTCAGCACCGTCTTGAAACTCTTGGTCTTGTCGTTGGCCGGACGCGTGAGGTGCAGCACCGAAGGATGCGCGCCGGTGGCGATCTGGCGAAACAACGAGGACGCCGGATCGGGAACGGCGAGCGTGTCGGGCGCCGCCTTGAAATCCGGGTGCTTCAAAAGATGCTGCGCCAGATGGAAGGCGAGCGTCGCCTTGCCGATCCCGTGCGGCCCGGCAAAAATCAGCGCATGCGGCAGCTTGCCGGCGCGGTAGGCACCCGTAAGCATCGCCGCCGCCGTCGCGTGGCCGACCAGCCGCGGCGTTTCCGCCGGCTCGGGCACGCCGTCCAGCGTGTCGTGCTGTTCCGGGGCGATGCGTTCGAAGATCATGCTGGCGCCGTCTCAATCCTTTGCGCCGGCATCCGCGCTTCCAGCGCCGCGAAGACGGCGGCGGTGACGACATTTTCCACCGTATCCGGATCGGCGGACGCATCGACGACGATGCAGCGCTCCGGCTCCGCCTTGGCGATGGCCAGGAAAGCCTCTCGCCGACGCCGGTGGATGGCCAAAGTCTCTTTCTCGAAGCGATCGGCGGCGTCACCGGCGCCACGCCGCGCGGTCGCCCGCTTCAGACCTTCAACGGGATCGATGTCGAAGATCAACGTCATGTCCGGCATCATGCCGTTGATGGCCACCGCTTCCAGCGCCTTCATGAAATCGGCATCGATGCCGCCGGTGACGCCCTGGTAGACGCGCGAGGAATCGATGAAGCGGTCGCACAAAACGATCGAGCCGCGCTCGACCGCCGGCCGGATGACCTGCTCGACATGGTCGGAGCGCGCGGCGGCGAACAGGATCGCCTCCATCTTCGGGCCGAACGGCTCGGCCGCACCGGACAGAAGCACGTGCCTCACCGCCTCGGCACCGGGCGAGCCGCCCGGTTCGCGGCTGACCAGAACCTCGTACTTCTTGGCGCGCATGCGCCGCGCCAGCCGCTCGATCTGCGTCGACTTGCCTGCTCCTTCGCCGCCCTCGAAGGTGATGAAAAATCCGCTCGCCAATCGAGACTGCCTTTGCCCGTGCTGGCCGCTGTCATAGCTCCCGTCCGACAAAAGGTCCACGAACTTGCCCGATCACAAATGTTTCTGTCGCAGCCAGCCGACAGCGAGTTCCTTGGCCGCGTCGAACGCACGCTGCGGCAGCGTGCCCACTTTCACCGATTCGGCGGCGTAGAGCGGCGTTTGCTGGCTCAGCGTGTCGCCTATCCAAACGCGCAGTTCCCCGACCGGTTGCCCCTCTTCGATCGGTGCCGACACCGGACCCTGATAGACGATCCTGGCAGTCAGCTTGTCGCGGTTGGCGATCGGCAAGAAGATGTCCACGGGACCTTTCGCTTTCAAGGCCAGGCCGGATTTGGCGCCGCCGAACACCTGCGCCTCGCCGACCACCTCGTCCTTGGCGAAAATCTCGGTCTTCTGGAAGGACCGCGAGCCCCAGTCGAGCAGCTTGCGCGCCTCCTCCGAACGTTCGCGGTCGTTCGCCAGCCCGGTGAGCGCGGCAATCACGCGGATGCCGTTGTGACTGACGGTTCCGACCAGGCCAAATCCCGCCTGCTCGCTGGCGCCGGCCACGAAGCCGTCGGCCTCGATGCCCATGGCAATCAGCGGATTGCGGTTTCGCTGCGCGATCTTGTTCCAGGTGAAATCCGGCTGGCCGTAATAGTGGAAGAACTCGGGATAGTCGCGCCACAGATGCAGCGCCAGCACCGTCAGCTCGCGCACCGTCGTCTGCTGGCCATCGGCCGGCAGGCCGGTCGAGTTGACGAACGTCGATTTCGAAAGGCCGAGCTGGCGGGCGCGATCCGTCATCTGCGCGGCGAAATTGGCTTCCGATCCCGCCATCCCCTCGGCAAGCACGATGCAGCCGTCATTGGCGGCCTGCACGGTGACGCCCTGGATCAGGTCCTCGACCCGCACCTCGGATTTGAGCTTGGCGAACATGGTCGAGGTGCCGGACGGCGCGCCGCCGGTGCGCCAGGCGTTTTCGCTGACCACGAACGTGTCGTCGAGCGTGATGCGCTTCGCCTTGATGGCGTTGAAGACCATCTCCATCGTCATCAGCTTGGCCATCGAGGCCGGCGGGATCGGCTTGTCGGGATCCTTGGCGAAGAGCACCGTGCCGGTGTCGGCATCGATCATGAACGCCTGCGTGGCCTTGGTCTCGAAAAGCTGCGCACTCGCCGGAATGGCGCAAAGCAACGCCAACACCATCCCCAGAAGGCTGGCGAAAGGCGGAAAAAGGCGCAACTGCATGAATATCGACCCGATCTGAGCAATACCGGAAGGTACCGAGCGGTTTTCCGCCCCGGAATTGCGCAAAGACTACCCCACGGCCAAGCTATCAGGGTTTTTTCCGCCGGACCAACAACGGGCAGCGCGAATTTGATCAGTTACGCACAACCAGCGCGTCCGGCGCGCCATGCGACCAGGCAGCCTTAAGCACGTCATCGATGCTGCCATGGCCGTCCGGATAGACATTGACCGCATACCAGTCATTGCCGTCGAGCTCCGTGCGCTGGATCTCGGTGCGGCCGAACGGCTTGAGCGCCGCGGCCACGCGCTTTGCCTCGGTGGCCTCGTCGAAGGAGCCGGCGGCGACATAGTCGGATCCGGGCGCCTGTTCCTGGCGGTTCGATTTCCGCCACGACTGCAGGACATCGGCCGGCGACATGCCGCCGGCATCGAGCGCGGCAAAGACATCGGCGCGCTTCACACGCTCATCCGCATAGGACAGCGAAGCCATCGCGAACGGCGAGTTCGCCGGAAGCGTGAGGTCCGGCCGTTCAGGCACGATCGGGCCGAAATCGGGCAGCGCGACATCGGCGGCGCCTCCGACCGAGTATGCCGCCGGCTGCACCGTCGGCTGCTCCGACAGGCCCGGCTGCGCGGCAAAGGCCTGCCCTGAATTGGTCAATTGGCCCGGGAACGGCACCGCGGCCGGCGGCGCCCCTGCCGAGAGGCTGGGCGACGGGCCGTTCATGGCCACCATCACGCCGGTCGGCAGGCCGTCCGACGGATCCGGCCGGTTGTTGCCGGGGTGGTACGAGGCCACCAGATACTGATCGTCATTGCCGTCGAGCGGCGCGCGGCCGACATATTCGACCTTCACCTTAGCCGTGCCGGCCGTGCCATAGTCGAGCATCTGCGCGGCGCGCTGCGAGACGTCGATGATGCGACCCTCATGGTATGGGCCGCGGTCGTTGACGCGCACGATGATTGAGCTGCCGGTTTCGAGGTTGGTGACGCGGGCATAGCTCGGCAGCGGCATGGTCGGATGCGCCGCCGTGAGTTGCATCGTGTCATAGACTTCGCCATTGGCGGTAAGCCGGCCATGGAAGGCGTCGCCATACCAAGATGCCAGCCCGACCTTGGTGAAGCCCTTCCTGTCTTCCTTCGGATAGTACCACTTGCCGCGTACCTGGTAGGGCTTGCCGAGCTGGTCGCGGCCACCGCCGCGGCGCATGAACTGGACGCGCGGGCTCGCCTTCACGCCATATTCGGTTTCGGCAAAGTATTCCTTGGAGCGAGGCTTCTTGTAGACCATGCTCTTCGGCTCGGGCTGCGAGGCGCAAGCCGCCAGAAGCAGGCCCGAGAGGGCGCACAGGGCGAAAGCAGAAGCGCGACGGAGACGCGGGCGCGCCGAAGTCTGCATGTTTTCGATTGTCCCCTACCGTGCTGCCACTCGACGGAGCCAGAGGTCCGCCAATGCCAGCAACACCTTGATCCCCAATCCCTTTGTGCACAGGAATTGCTTATCACGATGTTAACCGATTATGGCGGCAACAGGGCGAGATTATGGCGCAGGCTGTCGCCATATGGGGATTTCGCCGAAGGCAGTCGGTCAGAACTTGTAGTTCAGGCCGACGCGAACGGTGTGGAACGCCACGTCGCTCTTGAGCGTGATAGGTCCTGAAGAGAAGGCCGTCGAATTGCCGAGGTCGGTGTAAAGATACTCCGACTTGATGGTCCAGTTTGTATTGATGGCATATTCGGCGCCCGCTCCAACGGTCCAGCCGGCCCTGGTCTTGCTGGACGAGCTCATGAAGGGACCGAAGAAGGGAAATTCGGTCTTGACCTGACCGTAGGCAAGACCGCCAGTGCCATAGATCATGAAGCGGTCAATGGGCGTGTAACCTATGCGGGCACGCAGCGTTCCGAACCAATCAACCTTGGTCTTTGGAGTAAAACCGAAAAAGTCGGACACCGACGCATCGACGGCAGAGCCTTGGAAGTCGGTTTCCACGCCATAGATCATCTGACCCGACTGCCAATTGTAACCGGCCTGAATGCCGCCCAGAAAGCCGCTTGCAGTCATATCAAGTCGGGGGCCGAAACTGATCGAATCCTTGAATTTGCCGAAACCACCGCCGGCGTTCACGCCGATATATGCGCCAGACCAGTCAAAGGACGCGGCAACCGGCGCCTCCTGCATGACGTCGGCTGCGTGGGCGGCGCCGGCGGCAAGGACCAGAGCGGTTGCAACAATAAGCTGTTTCATGAGTGGCCCCTCTTTTGCCCAAAAAATAGATCCCCAAGTAACAATGGCTTGCTTCCGAAATCTGCCGGTTGTCAACGCCGCCAATTAGAAGTCACGAATATTTGTTCGCAGGAGAAGCAGGCCAAAACGCGCCTCGCGCCTCCATCAAGCTTCGCTCCAGAGCCGTGATGACTTGAATGGCACCTCAGCGAACCCTCTGCGGTCTGCAAGGCATCTATCGCCAAAAATGAAATGACCACAGATCCGCTGCCACTGAGACACAGATGACAGCGGACCATTCGGTGCAACGGGAGTGCTGTCCCGTTGAGCAGGAGACACTGCTCAACACGGATCTAAATTGGTTCGCATGGATGGGCGACTTACGGATTCGTAAGCTTTGCCGGCGCCACCGCCTACGGCATACCCATATCACGCAATTGCTGCGGAGCGGCGTTACGGTGCATGTCGCCTCGGCTAACGTCGGCCACGCCAACCCGTCAGTCACGATGAACATTTATGCACACCTTCTGCCAGGCCAGCAGGAAGCTGCGACCGCAGCGGTTGACGCGGCCCTGATAGCCGCACTACAGGAATGAAGCGCGAACCGGTCGGGAACGCTGTCGGTGCCAATTCGGTACCAACCGCTCAAAGCGACCGGTCGCGAACATCCTAAGTGGTTGAAAAACCATAACGGAGGGATGGCCGAGCGGTTTAAGGCACCGGTCTTGAAAACCGGCGTGGGCGCAAGTTCACCGTGGGTTCGAATCCCACTCCCTCCGCCAAACACCCCGACAGGCCGCAACTGGATTTGTGAACGTTTAGGATGTGGTTTCTGACCGCCCAACACTGACTCGTTGATTTTATGAAAGTCACGATGGGAATCTGACCTAGCAATCTCGCAACAATGCTCCCCAGGCGAACGGTTGCAATCGGATAACATCAGCAAGCCATCCCCTTCCCCAAGCCCTCGCCGCGTAACTGCCAAAAATGTTATCGGGCCATCCCATTGACTTTTCGAAAACAATATTAAAATTTAAACAACCTGGATCGGGGGATTTCCAGATGCGCTACACTGTAGGTGCGGCAGGGTTTTGCTTGACTGCTTTGCTGTTAGGTGGATGCGCGGTCCCACCAGATGTAAAAGATTTCTCCGGCGTTGATTCATACGAGATCGTAAAGCGCGTGCGTTGCGAAATGCGTGACGCCGTTCGACAAAAGGCCAAAGAGGAAATAGCCCGCATCAACCCGGATGTTGCCGCCAGATTGAACAGCGACGAGGACTTTCTAGCTTTTGACGCCAAGAGTCTGGCTGGATTGACAGGCTTTGCCAAGCAAGATCTCAACCGGTACAAAGACACCATCGTCGGCTATGATTTCTCTTTTGACATCACCGAGAACAACAATGCCGACGTCGACGTCGATCTGCTGCACACCTTCTCGCGCGGCACATTGGGCTTGGGCATCCATGGAGCCGACAATCGCGAACGAAATTCTTTAGAGTCGTTCAGAACCGTCGACAGTTTTTGGCGCCTGGCGACTGGAGTAAGTAATAAAGATTATTGCGGCAGTGGCGGTGCCAGACCGGTCAATTACGCTTACCCTATTACCGGGAACCTAAATCTGATTAGATATGTAAAGAAATTCCTCGATCTAAATCAGTCTGGAAATCTCGCAGACACGGCGGGAGGGAGCAACATATCATCGTATAATATCTCGCTGAAATTTACCACCGTCGTGAACGGTAAAGTCAGCCCGACGCTGACCCTTCCTACGAGGGCAAAGAGTTTCGAGCTTGCTGATGTCAAAGGAAATCTCGAGGCGAACAGGCAGGACATTCACAAAGTTACGATTGTTTTCGTGCTCGCGCCGGGAACCGACAAGAGAGCGGTTACTTTCGCGGAACAACGTGTCCAAGAAGAGCTCGATTATTTGAGAAACAGAGATGATCTCAGATCATTCAGGGAATAGCTGACCATCGATTGGAGGAGGTCCGGAAATGGCAAGGAAACCAATCAGCCCGAAGTTGATGACGGCCACATCGAGATCAATATCAGCCGAAACCATATTCGCGACGGTAAAGACAATTATCGACGCTGGACTGGAAGAAGACTTCCTTGCCAAGTGCGCAGGAAAGAGGAAGATGACAATCAAACGGTCTGATATGAATTTCATAAAAAAATATTTATCTGATTATCACAACAATCATCTTCTTGAATCCGCCTCTACTGAGATGGTCGACCGCGTTAGGGTTGCTACAGATTCCGCACAGTGTTAGCAGGAGCATCCATCGACAGGAAGGCGAATGGCGTGAATGCCCCCTCGTCGGCCTGCTGCCGCAAGCCGGCCTCGATGTTTGGTACCGAAACCGGCGATCAGGAAGCCGCTGCGTCAATTCCCGGTCGCTCACGCCCGCTCCAGATAAAAACGTCGGGTCCGATGAGGCGCAGGCTATTTGACAGCCTCTTGCACGCGCACCGCCACCAAACCGACCCCCAGCAACCTATTGTCTCCAGGCGTCACGTTCGAAGCGGGTATGGGGCCGCCCTCGGGGATCAGCTCGACCGTGGTGAAGCCCGCCTGCGACAGAAGCGTCGTTGGGATGACGATGCGCTGCTCTTCCGGCTGCATCGGTCGCGCCGCGCTTATCGTGCCTATGAGGGTTTGATTGACGCGCACTTCGACGCGCGGAATTCGACCGTTCTTGTCGGCAATCTGCATTATCCTCAGATCCAGGATGAGGCCGCGTTGACCGAGCTCGCGATTGGGCAGGAGTATGCGCTGCGTCGTGCCCCTGCCCCATCGCCCCCAGGGTTCCGGCGGATACCATCCGCGATCCAGAAGCGCTTCACCGCTGGCGGCGGCGCTGAGCCAGCGATCGAATGGCAGCAGGGGTTGCGAACATTGCGAGGCCGGCAGGCGATACAGGCGACGGACCGGGTCGTCGTTGACCAATCGCGCGCCGGATGCGGTCAGTTGACTGTCCCATGCCGCGAGTTCGCCGGCATCGTAGCCGCGACGATCGATCAGCACCGCATCGAAATTGTAGCCCGGTGACAACTGAGCAAGGACGCAGGGCCAGTTGGCCATTCCCACCAGAGCTTGCAGGCGCGACAGGCCGTCGGTTCCCTCCAACGCGCCGTAACTCCAGTGCCGGGCGCTGCCCGCAGGACTGAAGATGAAGGGCAAGAAATGATCGTAAGGCTTGAAGCCGCGGATCGCGGGCGCCTCGGGCCAGGGCGCCACCGGTAGCTGGAGGATCCGCTGCAGCCCAGCGGAATCCGCTGCGGCCAAGGTCGAGCGGATGCTTGTCATCTCGGCGCCAAACGCCGGCTGGCGCTGCAAGGCGCGCTGTTGCCGCGCAAACAGCGTCTGGCTGCCGGCGCTGTTGACAAGCACGAGCGCAACGAGACCGACCGTGGCTGTCACGCCGCCGATCGAACGGCCGAGCCGCGATTGCAGCCAGGGCACCACATGTCGCCACAACCCGAAGAATACCAGCAGGGCTGCGAAAGCAAAAAACGGCGCAATGCGGTTCTGCGCACGGATTTCCGGCGCGATCAGCAGATTGAAGATCAACCCCAGGCCAAAGGGGGCGCAATAAATCATGCAGAAGACGAGATAGGCGATAATTGCCGGCGCCAGCCCTACATAATCCGGCGGCGCTTCAGGGTCGCGGCCGCGCGGCAGCACGGCCCCAAACAGCGCGGCGAGCAGTGCGAAAGCCGACAGAACAGGACCGGGCCAAACGTCGACACCTTCGGCTGTGCCGCGTATCGCCATATAATTTCGCAGCGCATTCCGCGCGACGCCGAATTGCTGCAGCCTGAGGATCACATCCGAGATGCGCAGGCCGTATAGTGGTTGCTCGGATGCCAGCCTGGCGGTGCCGGCATTCTGCGGCGCGACCACGACAAAGAACGACAGGATCGGCACCAGCACGATCAAGGTCAGGCAGGCCGGAAGGGCCAGGGCCGGCAGATAGCGCCAGTTTCGTTCCTGCGCGGCCAAAGCGAGCCCGGTGAATGCCCAGGTCAGCAGCGCGAAAAAACTGTAGTAAATTCCTGACGTAGCGATCACAACGCAGCATGCGAGCGTGACCGGGTCCTTCACGATGCGCGTCAGCGACCGATCGCGAACAGCCCCGACGATGCGCGGCAGGATCAGGAATGCAAGCGGCGCGGCATAGTAGGCGGCCAGATAATCGTGCCCGGTCGAGCGCGAGCCAAAATAGGGAATGAAGGCAAAGGCGAACGCGCCGGCGAGGCACCACCAGCCGCGAATCTGAAAGGCGAGCAGCGCCCAGAATGCGGCGGCGAAGTTCGCCGCGACGATCAGGATAAGATAGAGATTGGCGCCGACGACGACGTCGCCGGTCAGGCGCGTCGTCACAAATTGCAGCAGGCGTTCGGTGAAGTCCGTGAACGGAAAGCCAAACAGATCCAGCCCATCGGGAAAACCGACCGCGTCCGTTCGAAAAATATGCGGCCAATCGAGAAACAGCCTGCCGTGAAGCAGCAGGAAGATACGGTCGCCCCACAGATTGGTCGGGACATCGAGCCTCATGAACGGCACGCCCGCCATGAGCCAGACAAGCAATGTTCCTAGGCAAAGAAGAGCAACAGGTCGCCTTTCAAGATCGGCAAATAACGCGCTAGGATATCGTGTCATTCGGGAGGGTATCGCATGCCGGCCATCACTACCATGAACGCTGCAGGCTGTCATGGAGACCGATCGGTTGTTCGCTGACCGACAACCTCTGAGCTCGCGGGCCCTCCGCAGGCTGATCCTCGAAGAATCACACCGCGCCCATGTCGGACACATCGGCTCGGCGCTGTCCGTGGTCGACCTCCTCGCGGCACTTTACGGTGGAGCGATACGATCGAGATCGCCGGACGATCCGGAGCGCGATCGCTTCGTCATGAGCAAGGGCCACGCCGCCCTCGCCCTCTACGCCGCCCTGTTCCTGCGTGGGTGGCTGAGCCGCGCCGAACTGGCAAGCTACTGCGCTGACGATTCCCGCCTGGGCGTGCACCCCGCACATCACCTGCCCGGTGTCGATTTCTCGACGGGCTCGCTCGGTCTTGGCCTGTCGATCGGCGCCGGGTCGGCGCTTGCCGCGCGCCTGCTCGGCAAGGATCGCCGCACCTATGTCTTGCTGTCCGATGCCGAGTGCAATGAAGGCGCGACATGGGAGGCGGCGATGTTCGCCGGGCATCACCGGCTCGCGAATTTGATCGCCATCGTCGACCTCAATGGACAGCAGGCGCTGGGCCCGACCGCCGAGATCCTTAATCAAGACCGCCTGCATGAGCGCTGGGCTAGCTGCGGCTGGGCAGTCCGGGAAGTGGACGGGCATGTGCCTGCGGCTGTTCGCGAGGCACTGACCCCGCGTCCGCTGCAGCCGCTTGTGGTGTTGGCGGAGACCATCTCGGGTCGTGGCGTGAGCTTCATGGAGCGCCAGGTGAATTGGCACTATTTGCCGATGTCGGACGAGCAATACGCGATAGCCCTTGCGGAGAGCGAGGCGCTGGCGTGAGGCGCGAGTTCATTGCCACGCTCTGCGAACTGGCCGCTTCCGATCGGCGCATAATGTTGCTGACGGCCGACCTCGGCTTCTCGGTCGTGGAGCCGTTTGCGCAGGCCTATCCGGACAGGTTCGTCAATGTCGGTGTCGCCGAACAGAATATGATCGGCGTCGCCACCGGTCTGGCGGAAGCCGGATTTCTTCCGTTCTGCTATTCGATAGCGACCTTCGCGACGCTGCGGCCTTACGAATTCATCCGCAACGGTCCGGTCGCGCACGAGCTGCCGGTGCGCATCGTCGGCGTCGGCGGCGGCTTCGACTACGGCACGGGCGGGTCGACGCATCACAGCCTCGAGGACATCGCCGTGATGCGTGCCCTGCCTGGAATGATGGTCATTGCTCCGATCGATGGAGCTCAGACCACTGCCGCGCTCAAGTGCCTGTGGTCGGCGCCGTCACCGATCTATTTCAGGCTGGGCAAGGACAGTCCGCAGGTCGCGATTTCGGGCGGTCGATTTGAGCTCGCGCGGGCTCAGACTTTGCGTGAAGGGGCTGACGTGCTCCTCATTTCAACCGGTGCGATGGTCGCAGAGACCATGAAGGCCGCAGAAGTCCTGGCAAACGCCGGCATGCAGGCAAAGGTGTTGTCCGTGCCTTGCCTTGCGCCCGTGCCGCTGGCTGATTTGCGAACCGCGTTGACGGATGCCACGGCCGTCCTGACCATCGAGGCGCATCAGCAGGCAGGAGGGCTGGGTTCCTTGGTCGCCGAGGTTCTGGCGGAAGCCCGGTTGGCGAGACCTTTCCGCCGGGTCGCGGCAAGTCAACCCGGTCTGGGCCGTAGCGGCAGCGCAGCCTGGTTGCTGGAACAGAATGGCTTGACCGCTGACGCAATTGCGGCTGCTGCCCGGACATTGCTTTCCTAGATTTGCCATGGACCCAAAAGTATCGATCATTCTTCCCATCCATAACCAGGCCGATCACGTCGTCGGCATGGTTGGAGAATATCGCGCCGCCCTGCGCGACCTTTCGGTGCCATGGGAAATCATCCTCGTCGAGAATGGATCGCGTGATGAAAGCGCCGTGCTTTGCACAGAGTTGGCGAGCCGCCATGCAAACGTGCGCGCCTTATCCGCCGACCGTGCCGGCTGGGGTCGTGCGGTCAGGGCTGGCCTGGCGGCCGCCCGTGGAGAATTTCTGTGCTACACGAATTCGGCGCGCACCGGCGCGGATGATCTGCGGCGGGCGCTGGATATCGGAATGAGCCGGCCGGACCGCGTCCTCAAAGCCGAGCGAAAGCAAGGTCGGGCGTTGCTTCGCGCGCTAGGATCCCGGTTGTACAACCTCGAGGCGCGATTGCTGTTCGGGCTGCGCCTGCGCGACATCAACGGCACGCCGAAGCTGTTTCACCGTCGCTTCGCGGCGCTGCTCGATCTGCAGCGTGACGACGACCTGATCGATCTGGAATTCTGCATGGTCTGCCGCCGCCACGGATATTCGATCGCCCCCTTTGATATGGCATCCGGTCCCAGGCATGGCGGCCGTTCGACAACCGGTTGGAAGACGGCCATGCGGCTCTACCGCGGAGCGCTGCGCATGAGATTGCAAAGTTGAGCGACGAAACCGACGCACGTTTCCAGGCCGATCATCACGCGTGGCGCGACCCGGCCAGCGTCGTGGCGCAATGGCAGGACGCGGGAGCAGTCGAGAGCATCCTGCTCGATGCGGAGGTGACTGGGCCGTGGTGGCAAATTCTGGCCGAGGCCGGGGTTACCTTGTTGGTCAGCCGCGAATATGAACATCTTTTGATGGCGCTCTCCATGGCTTCGGGAGCCCCCCGGGTGAGCTACTTGCGGCTGCCGCATCCGTCGGGCATCGCCTTCGACGCGGCATCTGGCCAAGTCCACGTCGCAAGTACACGCAATCCGAATGTGCTCTACACGTTGCGGCCTGCGGACCGGCTTCTGCCGCGCAGGGATGTCGAATCGAATTCCGTTGCCGGGCGTGTGCTGATGCCTGCGAGCGCCCGCTTCCTGCCGGGCAGCACCTATCTGCACGATCTGGCGATGATCGGCGCCGAGCTTCATGCCAGCGCGGTCGGCGAGAACGCCATCGTGGCATTCCAGGCCGGCGGCGACAGCCGGCGGGTATGGTGGCCGTCATGCATCGAGGGAGCCGCGGGAGCGGATTTCGGGCTGAACCATTTGCAGCTCAACGGCATCGCGGCCGGGCCGAGCCTTGGCGAAAGCTACTTCACCGCGTCCAAGGACGACCTCCTCGGCGCGCGGCCGGGCCAGATCGATTTTGCCGCGGAAGGGCGCGGCGTGGTTTTCAGCGGCGCGACCCGATCGCCGATGACGCGAGGACTGACCCGACCGCACTCGCCTCGTTTCGTCGGCGGCGCCCTATGGGTAGCCAACAGTGGATTCGGCAGCATCGTGAATTGCGAACAGGACGGCAGTTCGGAGATCGTCGCGCGCCTGCCGGGCTGGACCAGGGGCCTATGCACGTTCGGCGACATCGCGATCGCCGGAACCTCGAGGATCATCCCGCGATTTCGCGCCTATGCGCCCGGGCTCGACCCCGATAGATGTGTCTGCGGGCTGCACGCGGTCGACGTCAAAACCGGCCGCATTCTGGCGAGCCTGTCCTGGCCGGCCGGCAACCAGATTTTCGCGATCGAGGCGGTGCCGTCGTCGATGATCGACCGCCTTCCGTTTGACGGTCTTGAGAGGCAGCCTGATGCGGAGCGCACGCTGTTCTACGCGTGGCAAGACGCTTCCAGTGATCATGCATGGGAGAATTGATGACCGACGGCTTTCGCTTGCTGATGCTCGGCGCCATGTACGAGAATGGCGGAAACACCACGCACCGGTTCCTCGACGGACATCCGGAGATGTTCGTCTATCCGTTCGAGTCGCAGATCGGTACGCGGCTCGTCAACGACGCTTTGACGTCGCTTTTCCCGGTCAAGTACCGCTGGCCGGTATTTGCGCTCGATGCGAGCCCACTGGACGACTACAGAGCGATCATCGACGAGGAGTGCAAGGTGCGCGCCCGCACCCCGCATGTCAGCAAGTTTCGCGAAATGGCCTTCGATTTCAGCGACGACAGGCGCTGCGACCGATATATCGACCATGTGCAGGCCAGTGGCCGCGGCACCGCGAACAACGTCGCGGCATTCTTCAAATCCACCTTCGATGCCTGGAAAGACTACAACCGCAGCGGTCGCGAGAAGATCTATGTCGGTTACAGCCCGATCATCACGGTGGACTCCGAGGCGATCCTCGCCGCTGTGCCCGGCGCCCACATGCTGCACGTCGTGCGCAACCCGTTCTCCGCCTATGCCGACACGAAGAAGCGCCCCGTCCCGATGCGCCTGCCGGACTACATGCGAGCCTGGTGCCTCAACCAGTACCACGCGCTCCTTGCCCGCGCACGCCATCCGGACCGGGTCCACATCGTCAGGCTGGAAGATGTCGTGTCCGACGCGCGCAAGGCGCTGGCGCCGGTTCTGTCCGCGTTGGGCATCGGCGATCATCCCGCGCTTTCGACACCGACATGGAACGGTCAGGCCTTGCGTGAAGTCTACCCGTGGGGAACGATCCGCCGCGCCACGCCGGACGCCAATCGCGCGACGGCCGCGGAACTCTCGGCCGAGGAACATGCAAGGATCGCCGAGGCCACCTGGCAGTATCTCGACGTCTTCGACTACGGAGAATTCGCCAGAATGCGGGCCGGCTGAGATGCAGCGCGTCGTCGTGACCGGCGGCAGCGGCTTTGTCGGCGCTGGTTTGGTCAGACGGCTGCTATCTATGGATTGGCAGGTCGATCTCCTGCTGCGGCCGGCCTTCACGACCTGGCGTGTTCCCGCAGGGCAGAAGAGGCTTTCGACGCATCTGGTCGATCTGACGGACGCATCGTCGGTCGGCACGCTGCTGCAGCGACTGCGGCCCCGCTACGTGTTCCATCTGGCCGCGCATGGCGCGTATTCTTGGCAGACCGATTCCGCCAGGATTGCCAGCACCAACCTGGAGGCAACCCGCACGTTGGCGCTTGCTTCGCTCGAGGCGGGTATCGAAGCCTTCGTGCATACGGGAAGTTCCCTGGAATACGGCCGCAAGCGGCACGCCCCTTTCGAGGATGCGCCGGCCGAACCTGAAGGGGCTTATGCGATCTCGAAGGCGGCGGCGACCGCCTTCTGTCGCGATCTCGCCCGACAATCAGGGGTCCGCATTCCGACGCTTCGCCTCTATTCGGTCTACGGGCCGTGGGAAGAGCCGCGGCGCCTCGTGCCGTCACTGCTTCTTCATGCCCTGGCGGGGCAATGGCCGCCGCTTGCAAATCCCGACACGGCCCGGGATTTCGTCTGGCTCGAAGACGTGATCGACGCCTTGATCATTGCCGCTACCCGTCCGCTGACGGATCCAGGCGCCATATTCAACATCGGCACCGGCCGGCAAACCACGCTGAGGAAAATCGTCGATCTCGTGCGCGGCATGACCGGCTGCAAAGCTGAACCGCATTGGCAGAGCATGCCCGATCGGAACTGGGACACGGATGTCTGGCAGGCCGAGACCCGACGCGCGGCAGCGGAGCTGGGCTGGAGCGCGCAAACGACGTTGCGGACCGGTATGCGAAAAACGATGGAATGGCTGCGGGAAGATCGCGAACGCCTCGACTTCTATCGAACAAGCCTCGGCCTCGCCGCTCCCCCCGCTACCAGTTCAGGCTGAAGACACCGACCAATCGCCGATAACGTGGCCAGGGTCTGTGGCCGTTGGCGACATGCAAGGATCGGCGTCCTAGCTGGGACAGCCGGCCTCTATTTTGAGGAAAATGGCTGGGAGGCGGAACCGCTGGCCAAAACTTTTCCTGACGAATCCACCGCCTTCACGGTGATGTTGTAAAAATGGGTTCCGCTATCCGGGCATGGCCCTTTGTAATGGAACGCGCCGTAGGGCAGCGATGTTTGCCCCTTATAAGCAACAGTCCCGCCGCCGTGATCGTAAGATGAACTGCTGTCCGTCATCTTGATCTGCAGTTTTGTCGTTCCCGCAGGCACGCCCGACACCGTTATCGGTGGCGATTTCGGGTCAAAGCATTTCTTCGTCGGGCCCCATGCGAATGAAACGCCCATGCCGGAGGCAAATGCATTCGATGCGACGATCGCAAACCCAAGCGCAAGTAACAGTCTTTTCATAATTTCCCCAATTTCCGAATCAACGAAAGAAACGACGCAAAATAGGCCAATGCCACCTCCGTTCGAGGGGCCGTCCGCTCTCCTCTACCAGTTCAGCTTGAAGCCGACATCGCCGCCATAGCTCTGCAAACCGTCGCCGAACTTGCCGTCGAAGGCGGCGAACATGGAAGTGTTCGAGCCCCAGTTCATCTTTAGCCCCGCATTGACGGCAACCGCGTCCTCGGCTGCCGAGGCGCCCTGGATGACGAACGAGGTGCCCGGCGCCGCCTGGAAGCTCGGCTTCACCGAACGGTCCGTCTCGAATTCGTGCACCCAGGCCGCGCGGCCCCAGGCCTGCAGCGACCGGCCGTCGCCGACGCCGATCGTGGTGTCGAGTTGCAGGCCGAGCGAGACCGGCAGCGAGGTGATGACGCGGTGATCGAAGCTCAGGCCCAACGCGCCGCCATCTGGCGAAGTCTCATCGAAACCATCCATCGACAGCAGTGCGAACTGCAATCCGGCGAACGGCGTGATCGCCCCCTCGCCCACCTGCTGCCGCCAGCCGGCCTCGATGTTGGTGCCGAAACCGGCGCTCAGGAAATTGCTGCGCCAGTTCTCGGTCGTCAAACCGGCCACCGGATCGATTGGCGAGTCCGAACCGGGCACGGCCGTGGCGCGGTGGATGTTGTTGTTGTAGAGGCCGAAGGCAAGCGCGCCGTCGATATAGAACTGGTCCCATTTGCGCGCGACATAGGCGCCGGCCTGGGCACCGACGATGTTGCCCGAAGTCTGGCGGTCGTCGACGGCAAATGAACCCGCGGAGCCACCGAGCGCGAAGCCCACCAGCATGTCGGGATCACCCGTGGTCTCCATGCCGGCGGCGAGGTTGCCGCTCCTGTAGGTGGTGCCGGCACTGCCCAAAGCCGCGTCGCCGCTGATTTCGCCGCCATTGCCGCCGGCGCTCGCCCAATAGCTCCAGCGCCGCTGGTCGGGCTGCATGGCCTTGAACGGATCCTTCTTGGGTTTCGCCGGTTCGTCATAGGCCTGCGGCGTGACCGTGTGATCCGTCGGATCGGTGCCGACGCCGGTGCGCCAGAAATCGGCCTGGCGGCCCATCGAAGCAAAGAAGCTTTCATAGGCACCGAACTGCGGCTGCTCGGCACCGGAAACGCCCTCGCCCGAGAGCGAGTCGTAGACGGCGCCGAGTTGGCTGACCGTCGGAATGTAGAACAGCGCCTGGGCGATCTTCTGGAAATCCGGTGAGGTCGGGCCGCCGCTCTGAATGGCGTTGACCGCGTTCGCGACCGGTATCTGGTTCCCGGTCAGGCCCGTGGGGGCGAAGCTGATGTCGACCCCGAGATAGACGTCGTTGGCGCCTTGATATTGCAACTCGTATTGCGCGACCGCGCTTTGAACCGAACTGAGTTCCAGTCGGGTGTGGGAGACGCCGCCATCGGCATGCAGGATGTGGAACGTTTGGCTTCCGGGCTTCGCCGCGGCCGCATCCATGATGTTGAGATCGATTGCTCCGGTCAGATCGGCGGTGCCTGTGACGTCGATGAGGTCGGACTGCGGATCGAGATCGACGTCGAGCTTGTAGGCGCCGGTCGAAGCCTGGTTCCAATTGCCGACGAGATTGGTCGTCATCACATGGTTGTCGCCGCCCGGCGAGAAATAGCCGCTGTCGGCAAAGAGGTTGCCGGTGCCGAGCTTGGCGTCGGCACCGGCATTGAAGATGGCGTTGGCCGAGTTGGTGAAGCTGTTGGCGCCGGCGCCAAGGTCGAAGGAGCCGGTGACGGTGCCGTAATTGGTGACCGCCTCCTTGGCGTCGCCGGATAGGATCGCCCAACCGCCCTCCGTGCCGTTCGCGGTCGTGATCGTGCCTTTGTTGCTGATCGTGTTGTTCTTGCCGTCGACGATCCAGACACCGACGCCGATATGATTTGCGTCGGTGGCGCCGCCCGAGACCTTGCCGGTGCTGCTCTTGAGGTTGATCGCAATGTCGCCATTGCCGTCCACGGCCTTGCTCTGCGCGACGATGGCGTCCGTGCCGGCGGCGTGGGTGACGACCGACCCGTCGAGATCGACGGTGATGTTGCCGGCAGTGCCGAGATAGCTCTGCGTCGTATCCTTCTTGCCGCCGTTGCTCTGGGCGAAGATGCCGATGGAGCCGTCGCCATAGGTATCGATCGTGCCGGCATAGTTGACGTGAACGATGCCGGAATCGCCGGCATCGCCATTGCTGCCGACGGCCCAGTTCGTGACGGTGTGCACACCTGGGATCAGTTCGTTGCCGAGCGTGCCGAGGATGCCGCCGCCGCCGCCCACCGACTGGGCGAAGATGCCGGCCGAGGAAGAGCCATGGGTGATGATCGCGCCATTGCCCTCGACGGTGACATCCTTGCCCGAGCCGCCATTGCCGCCGCCCTGGCCGAAGGCAAAGCCGATGCCGAGGTTGAGCGACGGGATCGGTCCAAGTCCGTTCGCCAGCACGCGATCGACATTACCGGCGACGCCGCCGCCGCCGCCCACCGCCTGGGCGAAGATGCCATTGGATGCAGCGCCGAAGGTCTCGATCCTGCCGTTGCCGTTGTTGGTGACATGGACGATGCCGCCATCGCCGCCGCTGGTGCCCTTGCCGCCGACGCCGATCGTGCCGGTGGCTCCGATATTGCCCTTGCCGCCGATGCCGCCGCCGCCGCCCACCGACTGCGCGAAGATACCGTTCGAATTGCTGCCCCTCGTGGTGATGTTGCCGGTGTTGGTGACCTCGACGAGCCCGCCAATGCCTGACCCGCCGCCATTGCCGCCGACGGCCGCGCCGAGCGAGCTGTAGAGCTTGGTCTTGCCGAAGGCGAGGTTGGCGATCAGCGCCGCCGGGACCGGGATCAGCTCGTCCGTGCCGAGGATACCGTTGCCGCCGGCGCCGCCGCCGCCGCCCACGCTCTGCGCATAGATGCCATCGGCAAGCGAACCGTTGGTCGTGATGCTGCCGTCATTGGTGACAACCACGTGGCCGCCGTCGCCCGCCGCGCCGCCCTGGCCGCCGACCGCGACCGACATGGCGACGTTGATCAGCGCGTCCGGAGGAGCCTCCCCCTTGCCGACCAGCACATTGAGGGAATGGGCGCGGC
Organism: Mesorhizobium sp. GbtcB19; assembly: GCF_019091085.1. Lineage (GTDB taxonomy): Bacteria > Pseudomonadota > Alphaproteobacteria > Rhizobiales > Rhizobiaceae > Mesorhizobium. The sequence continues at coordinate 493,379 of NZ_JAGXJY010000002.1, forward strand.
CGCCGATGCCGCCCCCGCCGCCGATCGATTGCGCGAAGATGCCATAGGCGCTGTTGCCGGTGGTCACCGTATCGCCGGCGATGTCCGTGTCGGTGGTGATGAGGCCGGTTTCGATGTTTCCGTGGTTGTTGACGGTGACGTCCTTGCCGTCGCCCGCGAGCGCGCCATTGCCGCCGACCGCGACCGAAATATTGGTGTTCTGCGCGCCGGAGCTTGTGGCGTTGTCCCAGCAAAATACGGCACAGCTAGCATTGCCGCCGTCGCCGCCGCCGCCGCCCGCGCTCTGCGCGTAGATGCCGGCCGAGTTGTCGCCATAGGTACGGATGACCGCCCAGTTGTTGACCGTCGCGGTCGAACCGTCGCCGCCGAGCGCGCCCTGGCCGCCGACGGTGACGCCTATCGACGCAAGTGGCAGGTTGCTGTTGTTGATGCCAAGGTTGACGCCGATCGCGAAGCCGCCGTCGCCGCCGCCGCCGCCTATCGACTGGGCCCTGACGCCGTCGGCGCCGAGGCCGTAGGTGGTGATGGTGGAGTCGGCGACGATCGCGCCGTCATCGTCCTTGCCCGCATCGACGATCACCGCGCCGCCATTCCCGCCTGTGCCGCCCGTGCCGCCGACGGCGACCGATATGTTGGCCCCCGGCCCCAGCGAGCCGGAGCCCGATCCGGCGTAGCCGCCGGTGCCGCCGCCGCCGCCGACCGATTGCGCCCAGATGCCGTGGGCTTCGGTGCCGCGAGTGGTGATGTTTCCGCCATTGGTGACATGCACCGTGTCGCCGATGCTGCCATCGCCACCGCTGCCGCCGACCGCGACCGAAACGGCAACAGCCGGAATCTCTTCAGGATCGGGCGAAACAGCGAGCGAGAATGCGATCGCACCGCCGCCATTGCCGCCGCCGCCGCCGACCGATTGCGCGAAGATGCCGTAGGCCTTGATGCCCGAGGTGCTGATGTCGCCCTGGTTGCTGACCGTGACGGTGCCGCCGCTGCTGCCGTCGCCGGCATCGCCGCCGACGGCCGCCGATATCGCGCCGACCGCTAGCGCGCCGGCGATGGAAAAGCCGCCATTGCCGCCGCCGCCGCCAAGGCTCTGCGCATTGATGCCGATCGATCCGTCCGCATGGGTGATGATCGACGAGCCGTTGTTGACGGTGACGGCCTTGGCGATACCACCAGCGGCTCCCTTGCCGCCGAGAGTGACCGTCAGCGCGATGGCGCCGATCGTGCCGCCGCCGGCAAAGCCGCCATTGCCGCCACCGCCGCCGACCGACTGCGCGAGAATGCCGTGGGCCTGGAGGCCGAAAGTCTCGATCGTGCCGCCCGTGGTGTTGACGGTGACGATGTCGCCGCTGCCTCCGACATCGGCAGCGCCGCCCATGGCGAGGCCGAAGTTGAACGCGCCGCCGCCGCTCACCGCGACGGCGCCGCCGCCATCGCCGCCGCCGCCGCCGACCGACTGCGCGAAGATGCCATAGGCGCCGTCGCCCTGGGTGGTGATGTCGCCCTTGTAGTTGACGGTCACGTCCTTGCCGTCGCCACCGGGGCCGCCCTTGCCGCCGAGCGCGAAGCTGGCGCCGGCGCCGGAGGTGCCGCTCGAAACCGCGACCGCAAGGCCGCCCCTGCCACCGCCGCCGCCAACCGACTGCGCGAAGACGCCATAGGCCTTGGCGCCGGTGACGACGGTTTGGCCCAAAAGGTTGGTGGTGCGCGTGCCGGTGGAGATGTCGGAAGCGATGAGGCCGCTGAGGTTGCCCGGCGTGTTCACGTGGTTGACCTCGACCGATCCGCCGTTGCCGCCCTTGTCGCCGGAGCCGCCAATGGCGATCGCCACGGCATCACCGACGGTATAGGAGCCGCCGCCATTGCCGCCGCCACCCAGCGACTGAGCGAGAATGCCGACCGAGTTGTCGCCGGTTGTCGTCAAGTGGTTTGAGGAATTGACGATGACGTTCAGGCCGTTGCCGCCCCCGCCTCCGGAGCCGCCGATGGAGAAGAGGCCGCCGCTGGAACCGCCATCGCCGCCGCCGCCGCCGATCGACTCCGCCTGGATGGCGGTGCCGGCCGTTGCGATGATGCCGGTATTGTTGACGGTGACCGTGCCGCCATTGCTGGTTGAGGAGCCTTTGCCGCCGATGGCGACAAGGCCGCCTGAATCGCCGCCATTGCCGCCGCCGCCGCCGATCGACTGGGCATAGATGCCGCGCGCCTTCGGTCCGGTGGTGGTCAGCGTGCCGTCATTGGTCACGGTCACCGATCCGCCCGCGCCGCCCGCGCTGCCCTCGCCGCCGATGGCAACCAGGCCGCCGCTGCCGGAGCCGGTGCCGCCGCCGCCGCCCTTCGATTGCGCCACCGTCGCCTCGGCGCCGACATCCCTGGTGGTTGGGCCGAGATCTGTGACGCTCGAGTCCGTGCCGCCATATGTCGTAACGCTGGCATGGTTGTTGACGATGACGGTCTTGCCGTCGCCGCCGGAGCCGGCGTCGCCGCCGATGGCCACCAGGCCGCCTGCGCCGCCCGCATCGCCGCCGCCGCCGCCGATCGACTGCGCCAGGATGCCGAAGGCGCCGACGCCATAGGTGGTGATGTTGCCACCGACATTGTTGTTGACGGTCACGGTATCGCCGGTGCCGCCGCCGGAGCCGAGCTTGTTGCCGAGCGCGACAAGGCCGCCGGAGTCGCCGGCATTGCCGCCGCTGCCGCCGAGCGATTGCGCCCAGATGCCGTAGGACCGCGCTCCCTTGGTCTCGATGACGCCGGTGTTGGTGACGGTGACCGTGCCGCCATTGCCGCCGGCGGAGGCCGAGCCGGGCTGGCCGACGATGCCGAAGCTGTCGCCGCCTGAGCCACCGCCGCCGCCAATCGATTGCGCGAAGATGCCGACGGATTTGTCCTTGTTGGTGGTGACCTGGCCGCTGTTGGTGACGATCACCGTGCCGCCTTTTGTCGGCGGGCCGCCAGAGCCACCCTGGCTGAGGATATAACCGTTGCCGCCGGCGCCGCCCTGGCCGCCCTTGCTCATCACGAAGATGCCATCAGCGCCGACCGCGTCGGTGGTGATGGTCGCGGCCGAGTTGAGCGTAATGTCGCCGCCCTGGCCGGCCGCACCGCCCTGGCGCGCGTCCTGATTGCCGTATGAATCGCCGCCCTTTCCGCCATCGCCACCGATACTGACGATCTCGACAGCGGGCTTGCCGGCCTGGCTGGAACTGTAGCTGGTGCCTACCGGCAGCGTGTCGTTGATCGTCGGGCCGTTGCCGCCCGGCTGGCCATCGGAACCACTCACGCCGATGGTCAAGCTGCCGAGAATGCCGAAGTCGATCTCGATCCCGTAGGCATTCGAGCCGCCCGAGCCGTTGGAACCGGTCTGCCGGTCGACATAGCGCACGTCGTTGCCCTGGGTCACGGTGCCGCCGGTGCCGGACGCGCCGGCACCGCCGCCCGCTGTCGGAACGTTGAGCTGATAAGTGTTCAGCGTGGTTTGCGGCTTGCCTGAGTCGGTCTCGTTCTCGACCACAATGCCGGTATAGTAGGTGCTGCCGTTCACCGTCGTCGTGGTGTAGGACAGAACTTTGTAGGTCTTTCCGCCGGAAACAAAGGTACTGTTGACGGCGGGTGGCGAGACGATAACGGCGTTGTAGGTGGTCGTGCTGCCGGAGGTCACCTTTGTCACCACCCAGCCATTGGGCGGCGATGGGATCTGGAAGACCGTTTCGAACTGTTGGGTGCCGGGGTTGTACACCGTGTCGCCGACTGCCACAGCGAGCGCGCTGCCAATGGGCAGCAAAAGCATCGAGCCGGTCAGTATCGCGAACACGCTGGACCGGGCCGACCGCCGCAGAGCGCTCAGCCCGATTGCCGGCACACCGATAGCCTTCATTGCCGCAATTCCCCCCCCCGGGCCGTCCTGCCCGCCCCCGTGCTCACATGGCGTGACCCAGGGGAACCGCGTTGTCAACTTCGCTCCAACTGCCAAGACCCGGGTAACTTCACGGGTTTGTTGCCTCCGGCAAGTAATCCGGCTTAGGTCTGGCTGTTATAAAAAGTATTGAACCATTTGGATTTTCTGAATTTTCCGGCCAGCGAAGCCACGGAGTCGACGTGCCCGCCAGCCTGCCATACGACGCCACAGCGCCGTTCCATGAAGGTGGGACGCAGGGTGTCAGGGGCTGACTTTTTCTGGGCATATCGCGGCTTCGTCAAAGGAGATGCATGGACGCGGGCACCTCCGCGTCGATCCGCGCCTTCGCGTGCATTAGCGATTCTACAAGTCGCAGCCACCAAGAGTTGTGCGCCGCGTGCATCGTTTGATGGACGGAAGCGATCTTGGCCGCGTGCGGGACAGTCAACCGTTGGTGAAACAGCGTTTATTTGATTTCTCTGACAAAATATGCTGCTTGTCGCGCCCATGAAAAAGCTCTGCCTGATGGTCCTGGCGTCGCTGGCGCCGGCCTTGCCGGCCAAGGCGATGGACAATGCGTTGCGTGCCGGCCTGATGAAACTCGATCCCGAAACCCGCCTCGAGCAGCGGTGCGACGCCGAGGTGCTAGACCGGATCAGCCACGACGATCACAACTACAAGGCCGATCGCGTCGTGGCCTACGCCTTCGCCACCCCGCAGATGAGCGCCGACGCCATCAAGAGCTCCGGTGCGGCCTTTCGCAGCAAGGGCCAATGGTACCGTCTGAAGTTCAAATGCCAGACCGCGCCCGACCACATGGAAGTGCTGCAGTTCCGCTACAAGATCGGCGACGAGATCCCGGAATCCGACTGGGCCAAATATAATCTCTACGATTGACCGGCGATCCCGGCCAATAGCGCCCGGTCGACACAACAGCCGTAAAATATCCTGGATATCCAGTGGAGCGGAATGCCCTGAAAGGGCTGGTTCCGGCCTGTTCTCTTGACGCGCGGGAACCATACACGTTAGGGCGTCAGCATAGTCGACGATCGAGACTCCGCGAACAGCAAAGGGCCTCCAGCCGATGGATATTTTCAGCGCCGCAAGCCTGACCGCCCTGCTCCAGGTCATCGCCATCGACCTGGTGCTTGCCGGCGACAATGCCATCGTCATCGGCCTCGCGGCGGCGGGACTGCCCGCGGATCAGCGCAAGAAGGCAATCCTCATCGGTGTGCTCGCCGCGACAGTGCTTCGCATCCTCTTTGCCGCGATCACGGTGAAGCTGCTCGCCATTGTCGGCCTGCTGCTGGCCGGCGGCATCCTGCTGCTTTGGGTGTGCTGGAAAATGTATCGTGAATTGCGCACCTCCCATGCCGACGAGCATGAGGCTACGGAGGCGCTGGCCAATTCCGACCTCGACAGCGACAAGGCAATCGCGGGCAAGGCGCGGCGCAAGACGCTTGGGCAGGCAGCGCTGCAGATCGTCGTTGCCGATGTGTCCATGTCGCTCGACAATGTACTGGCCGTGGCCGGTGCGGCGCGCGATCATTTCCCGGTGCTGGTCATCGGCCTCGTGCTGTCGATTGCGCTGATGGGCCTCGCGGCGAGCTTTATCGCCAGGCTCCTGCACCGCTATCGGTGGATCGCCTATATCGGCCTGGCGATCATCCTCTATGTCGCGCTCGACATGGTCTATCGCGGCGCGGTCGAAGTCTGGCCGCACGTCAATGCCGCGGTAAGCTGAGGCAATTCCATCCGGTACAGTGATTTGCGCCGGGGAATGCGTTTTGCCGCAGGACGGGCCAGCCCATACCAATGCCTCAATTAGTGTGGTATTGCGCCGCCGATCCCCAAAAGCCCGGAACACCTTATGTCCGCCCCACGCGTCAGTTTCGTCAGTCTTGGATGCCCGAAGGCGCTCGTCGATTCCGAGCGCATCATCACGCGGCTCCGCGCCGAAGGCTACGAGATCGCGCGCAAGCATGACGGCGCCGACCTTGTCGTGGTCAACACCTGCGGCTTCCTCGATTCCGCCCGTGACGAGTCGCTCAACGCCATCGGCTCGGCGCTTTCGGAAAATGGCCGCGTCATCGTCACCGGCTGCCTCGGCGCCGAGCCGGATGTCATCCGCGAAAAGCATCCCAATGTGCTGGCGATCACCGGGCCGCAGGCCTATGAGAGCGTCATGGCCGCGGTGCACGAGGCGGCTCCGCCGAGCCACGATCCCTATATCGACCTGCTGCCGCCGCAGGGCGTGAAGCTGACGCCGCGCCATTACGCCTATCTGAAGATTTCCGAAGGCTGCAACAACCGCTGCACCTTCTGCATCATTCCCGCGCTGCGCGGCGATCTGGTCTCGCGCCCGGCTGCGGATGTGCTGCGCGAAGCCGAGAAGCTCGCCAAGGCCGGCGTCAAGGAAATCCTCGTCATCTCGCAGGACACCAGCGCTTACGGCATCGACATCAAGTATCAGACCTCGATGTTCGGCGACCGTGAAGTGCGGGCGAAATTCCTCGACCTCGCGGAAGAACTCGGCAAGCTCGGCATCTGGATACGCATGCATTACGTGTATCCCTATCCGCATGTCGCCGACGTCATCCCACTGATGGCGGAAGGAAAGATCCTTCCCTATCTCGACATCCCCTTCCAGCACGCCTCGCCGCAGGTGCTGAAGAACATGCGCCGTCCCGCGCATGGCGAAAAGACCCTGGAGCGCATCCGCGGCTGGCGCGAGGTCTGTCCGGATCTTGCTATCCGTTCGACCTTCATCGTCGGTTTCCCCGGCGAGACGGAAGACGATTTCCAGATGCTGCTCGACTGGCTGGACGAAGCGAAAATCGACCGCGCCGGCTGCTTCAAATACGAGCCGGTTAAGGGCGCGCGCTCCAACGACCTCGGGCTGGAACAGGTGCCGCAGGAGATCAAGGAAGCGCGCTGGCACCGCTTCATGCAGCGCCAGCAGAAGATCTCGGCTGCACAGCTCGCCAAGAAGGTCGGCAAGCGCCTGCCGGTGCTGATCGATGAGGCGCATGGCGCGTCCGCCAAGGGCCGCACCAAATACGATGCGCCCGAGATCGACGGCTCGGTGCACATCCAGTCGCGGCGTCCGTTGCGCGCCGGCGAGATCGTCACGGTCAAGATCGACCGCGCTGACGCCTACGATCTCTACGGCTCGGCGGTCTGATACCGGAGCGAAAGCAGACGTCTTGAATGCAAAAAAGGGCGCCCTGCGGCGCCCTTTGGTTCTTTTTGACAGCCTTCGGCTTCGGCAGCGCCTCGTCAGAACTTCACCGCTTCGATTGCTGACAACGAACGGTCGATGACCTGATCGAGGGTCTCGTCGAGGCGCGTGCCCGTTTCGACCGCCGACAGCCGAGCGGCAAACCCAAGATGGTAGTCGACGAACCACTCCGGGCGCGGCTCCGGCTCAGGCGGAAACGGTCCCCACCACGGCGGCAGCTTCGGGATCTTCGGCCGCGTGGGGCACCAGTCGTCGAGATCGCTCACCAGCGCCTTCATGTCGAGCCCGCCTCGCTCGGCCACCCACAAGTAGCGGACAAATTCCTCGGCCACCGCGGCGCCCAGTTCATGCGGTGGCAGCGGTTGCGGATTGAGTGCGACCCGCGCAAGCACACCCTGTGGCCCGCGCGGGATGACGTCGTAGATGGCGGGAAAGCGTTTCCCGATGATTGCCAGAAGCTTCTTATTCAACTGCATAAGACCCCCTTCTGCAGGCGCTCTGTCACGCCAGCTGGTTTCGTCTAAGTTGCGCAATCAGCATGGAAGTAGAGGGCGTCGGCGTATGTGAAAGCGGTTACGGAAACTGCAAGTATATTGCATTGGCTTCGCAAACGCGCCGAATTCTTAAAATATGAAGCGAAGTTGATCTTAAATACTCGATACGCAAGGTCGTCGAACGATCTTTAGCCGACTGGCAAAAGCCAGGTCCAGCTCCCGTCCAGCGCGCAAAAGTCTGCCAATCGATCTTGCAAACGAAAGAGGGCGCCACGAGGCGCCCTCTCCGGTCCGAAACGTCGTCGCCGCTTATTGCGGCAGCTTGTCGTCGATGCCCTTGACGTAGAAATTCATGCCGAGCAGCGTGCCGTCGTCGGCGACTTCGCCGTCCTTCAGCCACGGCGAGCCGTCCTGCTTGGACACCGGGCCGGTGAAGGGGTTCCAGCCGCCGGCGATCTTCTTCGAGGTGGCTTCCGCCATCGCCTTCACGTCGTCGGGCATGTTGGTGAAGGGCGCGAGCTTGACCGCGCCGTCCTTGATGCCGAGCCAGACATTGTCCGGCTTCCAGCTGCCGTCCAGCGCGGCCTGGACGCGGCTGATATAGTACGGGCCCCATTCGTCGGTCAGCGAAGTCAGCTGCGCGTTCGGCGCGAACTTGATCATATCGGACGACTGGCCGAAGCCGTGCAGCTTGCGCTCCTCAGCCACCTGCAGCGCGGCGGTCGAGTCGGTGTGCTGGACGATGATGTCGGCGCCCTGGTCGAACAGCGCCTTGGCGGCGTCGGCTTCCTTGCCCGGATCGAACCAGGAATTCACCCACACGATCTTCACCTTGAAGTCGGGATTGACCGACTGCGCGCCGAGGATGAAGGAATTGATGCCCATCACCACTTCCGGGATCGGGAAGGAGACGATGTAGCCGGCGAGGCCCTTCTTCGATTCCTTTGCCGCGATCTGGCCGAGCACGTAGCGGCCCTCATAGAAGCGGGCGTTGTAGATGCCGAGATTGTCGCCGGTCTTGAAGCCGGTGGCATGCTCGAACATCACCTTGGGGAACTTCTTGGCGACCTTCACTTCGGCGTCCATGAAGCCGAAGGAGGTGCCGAAGATGATCTTGCACTTCTCGCGCGCGAGACGCTCGAAGGCGCGGTCGGCGTCGGGGCCTTCCGACACGTTTTCGAGATAAGCGGTCTCGACTTTGTCGCCGAGCGCCTTCTCGACCTCGAGGCGACCCTGGTCGTGCTGATAGGAATAGCCGAAATCGCCGATCGGGCCTGTATAGACCCAGCAGGCCTTGAGCTTGCCGGCTGCCTCGGCGGTCGCCGCCAGCGACAGGGCCGCGGCTGTGGTCATCAACGCAATAAGCAGTTTTTTCATTGTGTTACCTCTCTGAGTTAAGCCTTGGAGCTTCCCGTCTTTTTGTTGTCGTCAACGATCCGGAACGAATGGCTGCCCCAACGAAGCCGGCGTGTTCATCATCGTTAGCCGCTTGTTGCGCGAGATTAGAACGAGAACCACGATGGTTGCCAGATAGGGCAGTGAAGAAAGAAACTGCGACGGCACCGGAATGCCAAAAGCCTGTGCATGAAGCTGGCCGATCCACACCGCGCCGAAGATATAGGCGCCGGCCAGCACCCGCCACGGGCGCCAGGAGGCGAACACCACCAGCGCCAGCGCGATCCAGCCGCGCCCCGCGCTCATGTTCTCGACCCATTGCGGCGTGTAGACCAGTGACAGATGTCCGCCGGCAAGACCGGCGCAAGCGCCGCCGAACATCACGGCGAGATAGCGGTAGCGGATGACCTTGATGCCGAGCGCGTGCGCGGATGTGTGGCTGTCGCCGATCGAGCGCAGCGTCAAGCCGGTGCGCGTCTTGAACAGGAACCACATGACGGCCGCGGTCAGCGCGATCGAGATGTAGAAGACCGGATCCTGGCCGAAGATCAGCTTGCCCACCACCGGGATCGAGCTCAGTCCGGGGATTTCGAGATTGGGCAGTCTGACGCCCGGCTGGCCGACGAAGCTGGTGCCGATCATGCCCGAGAGGCCGAGGCCGAGCAGCGTCAGCGACAGGCCGGTCGCCACCTGGTTGGTCGCAAGCGACAGCGTCATGACGGCAAAGAGCAGCGAGAACAGCGCCCCGACGATGATTGCGGCAAGCAGGCCGATCCAAGGCGACCCGGTGAGGTAGCCGGCGCCGAAGCCGCCGACTGCGCCCATGATCATCATGCCCTCGACGCCCAGATTGAGCACGCCGGAGCGCTCGACCACAAGCTCGCCGATCGCCGCGATCAAAAGCGGCGTCGCCGCGGTCGCGATGGTCAAAAGGATGTTGACGGTGATGTCCATCAGCGGGCCTCCCCGAGCTTGGGCGCTGCTTCGAGTTTCGCCGTGCCCTTCGTCAGCGCCATGCCGATCAGGCGAATGCGGTAGTGGATGAGCGTGTCGCAGCCGAGCACGAAGAACAGAAGCATGCCCTGGAAGACGCGCGCAACCTTGTCGGAAATGCCGAGCGCGCTCTGCACCGCCTCGCCGCCGAGATAGGTCAGCGCCAGCACGAGACCCGCGGCGACGATGCCCAGCGGATTGAGCCTGCCGAGGAAGGCGACGATGATGGCGGTGAAGCCGTAGCCGGGCGAGATCACCGGCTGCAACTGGCCGATGGCGCCGGACACTTCCGAAATGCCCGCCAGGCCGGCCAGCGCGCCGGACAGAAGGAAGGTGAAGAACACCATCCTGTTGAAGCCGAAGCCGGCGAAGCGCCCTGCCCGTGGGCTGGAACCCAGCACGCGCACTTCAAAACCTTTCAGCATGCGGCTCATCATCAGCCAGATCGCGACGGCGGCAACCAGCGCGAACACGAAGCCCCAATTGGCGCGGCCGGCATCGGGCATCAGCTGAGGCAGCACCGCCCAGTCGCCGAACTGGATAGTCTGCGGAAAACCGTGGCCCTGCGGATCGCGCCACGGGCCGCGCACCAGCCAATCGAGGAAGAGCTGCGCGACATAGACCAGCATCAGGCTGGTGAGGATTTCGTTGGTGCTGAAGCGCGTCTTCAAAAACGCCGGGATCGATGCGTAGAAGGCGCCGCCGACCATGCCAAGCAACAGCATCAGCGGGATCACCAGTGGGCCTTCGAATTGCGGGAACAGCACTGGGATGATCGAGCCGAAGATCGCGCCGAAAATGAACTGGCCCTCGGCGCCGATATTCCAGATATTGGCCTTGTAGCAGACCGACAGGCCGACCGCGATCAGGATGAGGGGCGCCGCCTTGATGGCCAGCTCGTGCAATTGCCAGACTTCGCTGATCGGCTGGATGAAATAGATGTTGAATGCATCCAGCGGATTGACGCCGAGCAATGCGAACATGATGGCGCCGGCAATGATCGTCAACGCGAAGGCGATGAAGGGCGACAGCATGGAGAACAGCGCCGAGCGCTGCGGGCGTTTGACCAGTTCGATGCGCATCATGCCACCTCCATTCCGTGTTCGGCGTGGCCCGGCTCGGCGCCGCCCATCAACAGGCCGATCTTCTCGAAAGTCGCCTCGGCGATCGGCAGCGGTTTCGACAGTTCGCCATTGTGCATGACGGCGATCGCGTCCGACAGTTCGAACAATTCATCGAGGTCCTGGCTGATGACCAGCACCGCGGAACCGCTGCGGGCAAGCTCGATCAGCGCCTGGCGGATATGCGCGGCAGCGCCGGCGTCGACGCCCCAGGTCGGCTGGTTGACGATCATGACGCTCGGCTTGCGGTCGAGCTCGCGGCCGACGATGAATTTCTGCAAATTGCCGCCAGACAGCGCGGCCGCCTCCGGATCGGGGGCGCTCTTGCGCACGTCCATGGCCGTGATGATGCGCTGGGCGGCGCTGTAGACGGAGCCGTTCTTGACCATACCGCCCGAGCCGACGAAAGCCTTGCCGTCGGTGGCGTGGCGCGAGAGCAGCAGGTTCTCCGAGAGCTTCATGCGCGGCGCCGCGCCGTGGCCGAGGCGCTCTTCCGGCACGAAGGCAGCCCCCATCAGGCGCCGTCCGGTAATGGAGATTGCGCCGGCATCCTTGCCACGGATGCGCACGGAACCGGCATCCTGCTGCAGCACCTCGCCGGAGACGGATTCGAAGAACTCGCCCTGGCCGTTGCCGGCAACACCGGCAATGCCGATCACTTCGCCGGCGCGCACGGTGAGGTTGATGTTCTTGAGCGGGATGGCGAAGGGCGTCGCCGGCTTGCGGCTGAGGCCGCGGATCTCCAGCAGCGCCGGCGCTGTCTCGATGCCTTCCGCCGGCGCGCGCACCACAGCCTTCACCTCGCTGCCGACCATCATGCGGGCAAGCGACGCGGCCGTCTCCTCACGCGGATTGCAATGGCCGACAACCTTGCCGTGGCGCAGCACGGTGGCGCGGTCGCAGATGCGCTTGACCTCTTCCAGCCGGTGCGAAATGTAGAGGATCGATTTGCCTTCCGAGCGCAGCCGTTCCAGCGTTTCGAACAGCTTGTCGGCTTCCTGCGGCGTCAGCACCGAGGTCGGCTCGTCGAGGATGATGAGCTGCGGCGTCTGCAGGAGGCAGCGGATGATCTCGATGCGCTGGCGTTCGCCGACGGAGAGGTCGCCGACCAGCGAGTCCGGATCGAGCGGCAGGCCATAGCTGAAGGACAGCGCCCTCGCCTTTGCGGCAATGGTGCTGATCGGCGAGCCGTCATTGAGCGAAAGCGCGATGTTCTCGGCAGCCGTCAGCGCCTCGAACAGCGAGAAGTGCTGGAACACCATGCCGATGCCCAGCTTCTTGGCCACGCCCGGGCTGGTGATCTTGACCGGCTTGCCGTCCCAGAAGATCTCGCCCGAATTCGGCTCGAGCGATCCGAACAGCATCTTGACCAGCGTCGACTTGCCGGCGCCGTTTTCGCCGAGCAACGCATGGATTTCGCCTTTGGCGATATTGAGATCGATGTGATCGCACGCCGTCAGCGTGCCAAAAATCTTCGTAAGGCCACGAACCTCAAGCAGGTTCGCCCTGTCATGATTTGCACTCACAGTGCCTCCCATCCAGTATCCCGGATATGTTCTGTGTTCCCGAGGTCATGGTATGCGCGGCCGGCTCCCGTCGGAAAGCGGCACCCAACTTGAAAGAGCTTCAAGAATTCCAGCGGAAACTCAAGGGCTAAGATAGACCTCTTGAGAATGACGGCAAATCCGCAGCGCTTTTCAGGCTTGCCGTGCCTCCGGGCACGGCAAGCCGCTGAAAAACAAGGCAAGCCGGCTTGAGCATGATGCCGAAAAGTGTGAAGCGGCTTTTGGGCGACATCATGCTCCAGGTTTAAGGAATGAGGACGGTCGTTCCGGTTGTCTTGCGGGCTTCGAGATCCGCCTGCGCCTTCGCCGCGTCCTTCAGCGCATAGCGCTGGTTGATCATGATCTTCACGGCGCCGCTCCTGACCACGTCGAAAAGCGCTTCCGCCGACTTCACCATGTCCTCCCGCCTGGCGTTGTAGACGAAGAGCGTCGGGCGCGTGGCAAACAGCGAGCCTTTCTGCGCCAGGATCGACATGGAGAAAGGCGGGATCGGCCCGGAAGACTGGCCGAAGCTGGCGAAGGTGCCGAGCGGCCGCAGGCAGTCAAGCGACGCGGGAAAGGTGTCCGCGCCGACCGAGTCGTAGACGACATCGCATTTGCGGCCCTGCGTCAGGGCCGAAACCGCGGCGACGAAATCCTGTTCCTTGTAGTTGATGACATGGTCGAAGCCATGCGCCCTCGCGAGCTCGATCTTGTCCTTGGAGCTCGCGGTGCCGATCACCGTCGCGCCGAGATGCTTCGCCCATTGGCCGAGGATGAGGCCGACGCCGCCTGCCGCCGCATGGTAGAGGATCGTGTCGCCGGCTTTCACTGGAAAGGTGCGGCGCAGGAGATATTCGGCCGTCATGCCTTTCAGCATCATTGCTGCGGCCTGCTCGTCACTGATGCCGTCAGGCACTTTCACCACACGGTCGGCGGCGATCACCCGTTGCTCGCTATAGGCGCCGACATTGACCGCGTAGGCAACGCGATCGCCCGGCTTCAGCCAGTCGACGCCGGCGCCCAGCGCCAGCACCACGCCGGCCGCCTCGCCGCCCGGGATCAGCGGAAAGCCGCCGGGCGGCGGATAAAGCCCGGAACGGTGGTAGACGTCGATGAAGTTGAGGCCGATCGCCGTGTGCCGGATGAGGATCTGTCCTTCGCCCGGCTGGCCGGGATCGGCATCCTCGTAGGTCAGCACTTCGGGGCCGCCATGGGCGTGGATGCGGATTGCCTTGGACATCGCTCGACTCTCTTGGGTTGGGAGCATGATCCAGACCGACCATGCGCCGATAAACAGCTAGGTCAGAATGGCGATTCAACCAACTCTTATCCTGATCCAGGCTCAGGACTTCCTGGCGCCCAGCTTGGGAAACATCTGCATGATGCCCCCGATGCTGGCGAGATAGAGGCCCGTGATCGTGATGCCGATCTTGGTGAAGTCGCTGACCTGCTCGCCGAGCACGCCGATCTTGTCGTAGAAGGCGGCAAGTGCTGCCTGCGCCAGCGCCAGCGCGCCGAAGGCGCACCACAAAAGCGTCATACCGAGATTGACCGGCCGCAACCTCACCACACGCACCGGATGGATGAAATTGATCGGCACGAAGGTCAAAATGCCGGCAACCACCACCACGGCGAAAGACACCCATTGCCCCGGCTCGATGACGAACAGCGTGAACACCACCATGTTCCAGACGACCGGGAACCCTTTGAAGAAGTTCTCCTTCGTCTTCATGCCCGTGTCGGCGTAATAGATCGCGCTGGAGACGACGATGATGGCCGCCGACAAGAAGGACAGGTTTTCGCCCATGAAGCCGCGCTGATAGAGCGCGAAGGCCGGGATGAGCACGTAGGTGACATAGTCGATGATGTTGTCGAGCAACTCCCCCGACCATGTCGGCAGGATTTCCTTGACCTCGAGCTTGCGGGCGATCGGCCCGTCGATGCCGTCGACGAACAATGCCAGCCCCAACCACCAGAACATCGAGGTCCAGCGCTCTTCGCTCGCCGCCACCAGTGACAGGAAGGCCAGGAACGAACCCGACGCTGTAAGCAGATGCACCGAAAAAGCGCGCGCCTGCGGCCACGTCACCTTTTTCTTCGGCAACGGAAGCCGCTCCGCTATCTTCTTGGCCGCTTTGCGGGCCGCTGTGTTCTTGCTCACGGTCCCCGCCAGTCCAGCTTGCAGATCTCGGCCGAGCGGCCGGCGAAATTCCAGTTGCGGCCGAAGGCGCGCATCTTGCTCTTGTCGGACTTCGCCACGATGATTTCCGGCGCGATCCAATATTCGGAATTGGTGATCACCGTATCCTTCTCGCGGTCCTTGCCGGGAACCGGCGTCACCGCGCCGTCGATAATCCGCGGTATCTGGAAGACGCGCGTCTTGTCGCGCGTCTCATAGGTGATCGGCACCTGCTCGGCGCCCAGGAACTTCCCGACGAGGATCGACAGGAGCGAGGTGGTGCCGCCGGCCTTGCCGGTGAAGATCTTGGTCAGCGCCTTGACCGCATAGACCGAGGCGCGCTTGTCGATGAACAGGCCGGCGGTCCAGTTGCCGCGGCTCATATAGCCGGGGATTTCCATGATCAGGCCGAGATTGAGGCCCGAAAGGTCGACCTCGCCGAAATGGCCGGCATCGATACGGAAGCCCGCCCAGGTCTGGCAGTAGCCTTCCGTCGGCGGATGGCTGCCGAGCGACAGCACACAGGGACAGAAAACCGTGCAATTGCAGGAGAGTACCAGCTCCCCTTTCATCGCCCAGCTTTGGTCGGTCATCGAACTCTCCCCTTACGCCGAAACTAATAGCAGGGCAGCCGCCCACACAAGCAGTATCGCACCGGCAACCCGGCTGGCCACCCTGCCGGTGGTCTGTTTCTCGATCAGGGTGAACAGGCCGATCAGCGCCATCCAGAAGACGTTCATTGCGCCGACGGCAAACATCACCAGCATCAGCGCCCAGCAGCAACCGAGGCACCAGACACCCTGCTCCAGCCCTAAACGGAAGATGCGGCCCGGTTTCGCGCTCCAATTGGCGAACAGGATCGAGAACGGGTTGCGGCATTTCTCCAGGCATGCCTGTTTCAGGCCGCTGAATTGATAGAGGCCGGCGACGAGCAGACCGGCGGCGGCGGCAAGCCCGATGGCGGGATCAAGCAGCCGGCCGGAACCGGCAAAGGCGTAGACCGCGAGCGTCAGCACGGTGAAAGCGGCGGATGCGCCGAGCCATGTGGTGAGGTATCCGGCGACGAGCACCAGCGGATGAACGACCGGCTCGCCCTTGAACCTCGCCGTGTCGGCGATTTCGCAATAGGTGCGGATCAACGGCGCCGCCGACGGCAGCATCGTCGCCACGGCCATCAGGAACCACATCAGCACGAGCGCCGGCGCTTGCAGGCCGGTTGAGCCGGCCAGCGGCGCCGGCGCAAGGCAAAGCGCGAAGAACCGGTCCAGGAAATCCGGTAGCGGCAGGCTCGGCAAATTCTTCAGCAGCATATCGCCGGGAGCCCCGACAAGCCGGCTTTCAGCGCCGCGGATCGCCATTGCGCCGAGAAGGACCCAGGCAAAGGCGATGCCGATCCCGATCGTCAGCATCACAGCGAGGCGCGGACTGCGCGCCACGCCCGCCGTGGCGCGGCCGGCGCGGTCGAGATGGCTGAAATCGTGCTGCTCGCCGCTCATGGCCATCGAATGGGCTGAATCGCCGCGTTGATCAAGCCGGCCGGTCTGACCTATATCCACATAAAGGCCCGACGGGTCGCCTCTCATCGTGGAAGCCTGGCGTGGAGCACAACGAAAAAGCCCGCATCCTGGTTGCCGGCAGCGGCCCGGCGGGCCTGATCGCCGCGCTCGGCTTCGCAGAGGCCGGCTTTGATGTGACGCTGGTCGGCCCGGATGCCAACAGCGCCGACGGCCGCACCACGGCGCTCATGAATCCGGCCCTGAAAGTCCTGGATCGGCTGGGCATACTTGCCGAACTGAAGCCGCAGGCGGCGGCGCTCAAGGTGATGCGCATCGTCGACGCCACCCGGCGACTGATCCGCAGCCCGACCGTCACCTTTCGCGCCAGCGAGATCAGCGAGGAACAGTTCGGGCTCAACCTGCCGAACAAGGTTCTTGTCCCGATCCTCGCCAGGGCCGTTTCAGCTCACGGTGGCATCCAATGGCTGAAATCCATCGTCGAATCGTGGCGGCTTGACGCCGATCAGGCCCATGCAAGGCTGGCCGACGGCAGCGAAGTCTCCGCGTCCCTGGCGGTCGCCGCAGACGGGCGCCTGTCTCCGGCACGGGAAGCCGCCGGTATTCGCGCCTCGGCGCGGCCTTATCCGCAATCGGCGCTCGTTCTCAATTTCGGCCATCGCAGCGAGCACGGCTTCGTTTCGACCGAATTCCACACCGAGACGGGACCGTTCACGCAGGTGCCGCTGCCAGGCAAGCGTTCGAGCCTTGTCTGGGTGGTGAAACCGGAAACGGCACAGGAGCTTGCGGCGCTCGACGACGCAACCTTGTCGGCGCGTGTCGAGGAGCAGATGCAGTCGATGCTCGGCCGGGTCACGGTCGAGCCCGGCCGCCAAGTCTATCCTTTGTCCGCGGCCTCGCCCGGCCGCTTCGCGCAAAACCGCGTCGCGCTCGTCGGCGAGGCGGCGCATGTGTTTCCGCCGATCGGGGCGCAAGGCCTCAACCTCGGCATCAGGGATATCGACGAACTGATTGGAATCGCCTCCGAAAACCGAGACGATCCCGGGGCGCGCAAGGCGCTCGCCGCCTATGACACCAGGCGCAGGCCCGATATATGGGCACGCAGCGGCGCGGTGAACCTGCTCAACATGTCGCTGCTGTCCGACATGCTGCCGGCCCAGCTGGCGCGCAGCGCCGGCCTCAATGCGCTGGGCAGCTTCGCGCCATTGCGCGCCTTCTTCATGCGCGAGGGATTGCGGCCAGGCAGCGGTTTTCGTGCCATTACCGGCGGCCTGCGCAAACCGGCTGGGCATTAGAGTTCACACACTGCGTCTTCCACGCCGCTGCGAAACCTTACGCGCGGCGCATCCGTGACTTGCGGCATGGGTCGCGGCATTGAATTGAGGCGGCACCTGCGCCAAATAGGCAACAGCCCGAAAGTCGGGGTCGATTTTTGTCGGCGTAACGCGTAATTTCAAGGTGTTAGGGGCGCTTTGCTTAGCAAGGACGCCCGATGGTGAGTGCGATGAAAACGGCCAAGTTCTCGATCGGGCAAGTGGTTCGCCATCGGCTCTTTCCGTTCCGTGGCGTGATCTTCGACGTCGATCCCGAATTCGCCAACACCGAGGAGTGGTACGAAGCTATTCCCGCCGACGTGCGTCCGCGCAAGGACCAGCCTTTCTACCATCTTCTCGCGGAGAATTCGGAGACCGAATACATCGCCTACGTGTCCGAGCAGAATCTGCTCGAGGACCAGTCGGGCGAACCGGTGCGGCATCCGCAGATCGGCGAGATGTTCGACAAGCTGCCGGACGGCCGATACGAGCCGAAGCGCCAGTCGAAGCACTGAGGGCAAACCCAGCGCGAACCGGTGGCCCATATGGCGGCGACAACAAAAAAGCGGGGCGAATTGCCCCGCTTTTTGTTTTCCGGACGGCGCTTGCGCGATCAGTTCGCGGTCTTGGCCTTGTCCTGCTCGTCCTTGAGCTTCTTGGCGAAGTCCTGGTTGTTCTTGGCGACGAAGTCCTGCAGCTTCTTCTGCCGGTCCTCGATGTCCGACTGCTGCAGCGGCGGGCCGTCATAGGCGCCGCTGAAGCCGCTGAGCGCGATCTTGATCGGGTTCGGCTGGTTCTGGAAGTTGATCGACGTGAGCGTGATCCCCTGCCCCTTCTTGAAGGAGGCGATGAGCTGGTCGCTCAGCGGCACTTCCGCCACGCAGCGATCCGGGAAACAGATCACATAGTCGAGCTTCTGCGCCTTGCCGGCATCGATCTGCAGCGCAATGCCCGGGGGCACGAGGCGGCCGGTCGGAACCGTGACCTGGAAGACCTTTCGGTTCACCTTGCCCTTGAGCTCGATCAGGCTGACGCCGGTGACGAGCTGGCCGTTGCCTGCGGTGACGATGTTCTGCACGTTGCAGATGTCGACGTCTTCCTGCTTGGTGCAGGCCTTGAACCAGCCCTGAGGAATCTGCGGCTGCTGCTGAGCCGAGGCGGTGAAAAGCCCGGCGCCCAGAACGCCGACCACGCCTGCGGCCAGCACCGAAAGGCGGTACGCGTTGATCGTCATATGGTGCACTTTCCTCTCAAATGATCCGGGGACCGGCTTCTTCGTGCCGTGTGGTCCAGCTACCTGTTGCCCAAATGAGGCAACAGGATGACTTCGGAGCGCGTGTTACACTGCCAGCGGCGCCGAATCCAGCCCGGTTTCCGCGATTTCTTCGTGGTTTCGTGTCTCCAGGGTGAGCCTCGATTGACGATGCGCCGGTCGAACCCGATTCCCATTGGCGCGCCGATTCAATCGGGGGACGAAATGCTCTAGGGTGCATGGCGAATCACAAACCCGCCCGGCTAGGAGACGGTCATGGACCGCGTTCTCGTTCGGCTGATCGCCGCGACCTCGTTTCTGGCTCTCTCGCTCCTTCCGGCGCAGTCGGAGCCGAAGCACGGCATAGCCATGCAAGGCGAGCCGGCGCTGCCGCCCGATTATCAGCATTTCGACTACGTCAATCCCGATGCGCCGAAAGGCGGAAGCGTCACCTACTGCGTCGTCGGCTCCTTCGACAACCTCAATCCGTTCATCCTGAAAAGCCTTCGCACCACCGCGCGCGGCATGATCGACACCGTTTACGGCAATCTCGTCTTCGAGCCGCTGATGCAGCGCAATTACGACGAGCCTTTCAGCCTTTACGGACTGCTGGCTGACAGCGCCGACATGGATCCCGAGCGCAAGAGCATCGAGTTTCACCTCAACCCCAACGCAAAATGGTCGGATGGCCAGCCGGTGACGCCGGAGGACGTGCTGTTCACCTATGACGTCTTCGCCGACAAGGGCCGACCGCCCTACAGCGACCGCATGAGCATGATCGCCAAGCTGGAAAAGACCGGCGACCACAGCGTGAAATTCACCTTCAACGACAAGGCCAATCGCGAATTCCCGCTGATCGTTGCGCTGACGCCTATCGTCCCGAAGCATGCCTTCGACAAGGATACGTTCGACAAGACCACGCTGAAGCCGCTGATCGGCAGCGGGCCCTACACCGTGGACAAGGTGCAGCCGGGCCAGCGCATCGTCTTCAAGCGCAATGCGGATTACTGGGGCAAGGAGGTGCCCTCGAAGCGCGGCTTCGACAATTTCGATCAGATCACCGTCGAGTATTTCCTCAACGCCAATGCCAAGACGGAGGCGTTCAAGAAGGGTATCTGCGCCCTCGACGACGAGAGCGATCCGGTCAAGCGCGAGCGCGACATCGACTTTCCGGCCTTCCGCAGGGGCGATGTCAAGGAAGAGTATTTCAACACCGGCATCCCCCCGGTGGTGACGGGCTTCCTGTTCAACACCAGGCTGCCGAAATTCGCCAACCCCGTCGCGCGGCGCGCGCTCGGCATGCTCTATGACTTCGAATGGGCGAACAAGAACCTGTTCGGCGGCAAGTTCAACCGCACCATGAGCTATTGGCAGAATTCCGAGCTTTCCGCGCTCGGCCACCCGGCCGGCGATCGCGAAAGGGCGCTGCTTGCTCCCTACCCCGGCCGCGTGCCCGCCGACGTCATGGACGGCACCTGGCGGCCGCCGGTTACCGACGGCTCGGGCCAGGATCGCAAGGTGCTCAAGGCTGCCTTCGAATTGCTGAAGAGCGCGGGCTTTCGCGTGCAGGACGGCAAGATGCTCGATCCGCAAGGAAACCCCTTCGGCTTTGAAATCCTGACCTCATCGCAGGATGAAGAGCGGTTGGCGGCCATCTATCAGCGCACGCTGGAAAAGATCGGCATCGGCGTCGGCATCCGCATCCTCGACGGCGACCAGATCCAGTCGCGCAAGCAGCGTTACGACTTCGAAGTGCTGATCGGCACCAGCGGCTTCAGCAACTCGTTGTCGCCCGGCAGCGAGCAGCTCGGCCGCTGGGGATCTGCGGCCGCGAAGGCGGAAGGGTCGTTCAATCTCGCCGGCGTTGCCGATCCGGCGATCGACTCGGCGATCGACGCGATGCTGAACGCCCGCATCAAGGAAGACTATGTCGCCGCGGTTCGCGTGCTCGACCGGCTGCTGATCTCGGGCAACTATATCGTGCCGATGCAATACAACACACAGCAGTGGCTGGCCTACTGGAGCTATCTGGAACATCCGCAAAAGACTCCCATATTCGGTTATCAGCTGCCGACCTGGTGGCGGAAGCCCAACTGACACAAATCCCGACAGACGCAATCAACAAGGAGACGAGCATGAGCGCCGAGAACTCCATCACCGTCGATGTGGTGTCCGATGTCGTCTGTCCCTGGTGCTTCATCGGCCAGAAGCGGCTGGACAAGGCGATTGCCTCCGCAAACGACATCGCGGTGCATGTGCGGTGGCGGCCCTTCCAGCTCGATCCGACCATCCCGGCGGGCGGCATGGATCGTCGTCAGTACATGCTCGGCAAGTTCGGCAGCGAGGAGCGCATCCACCAGATCCATGCGCGCATCGAACCACTCGGCGAAGCCGAGGGAATCCATTTTGCCTTTGGCGCCATCAAGGTCGCGCCAAACACGCTCGACGCGCACCGGGTCATCCGCTGGGCGGGCGCCGCCGGCGAGGATGTGCAGAACCGGCTGGTGCGCCGCCTCTTCCAGCTGAATTTCGAGGAGGGTGTGAACATCGGCGACCACGCCGTGCTGGCAAAGGCAGCCGGTGAGGCCGGCATGGATGCATCGGTGGTCGAGACGCTGCTGCCGACCGACGCCGACGTCGAGGCCGTCCGCAACGAGATCGCCACCGCCTCGCGCATGGGCATCACCGGCGTGCCCTGCTTCCTGCTTGAAGGCAAATACGCCGTGATGGGCGCGCAGGATGCCGGCACACTTACCGACGCCATTCGTCAGGTCGCTCAGGCCAAGGCGCGCGGCGAACTGGAAACCGCCGCGGGCTGAGCGTCGCTTCCGCGCAGTTCCGCTTGGAATTGCGCTTCTACTTCGCGGTCACCTTGGCCTTGCTCAGGAAGAA
This sequence comes from Mesorhizobium sp. GbtcB19, assembly GCF_019091085.1. GTDB lineage: Bacteria > Pseudomonadota > Alphaproteobacteria > Rhizobiales > Rhizobiaceae > Mesorhizobium. Next base: position 515,218 of record NZ_JAGXJY010000002.1, read on the forward strand.
GCCGTGGCCATTGCTGCCCGTGCAGCTCAGTCCCTTCGTCGACGACTGGCAGGAAAATGGCCCCTTGCTCCAGCTGTTGCCGTAGCCAAGCTTGGTCACGTCGCTGCAACAACCCTGCTCGCCGGGATTCTTGATCAGTGTCGCCGGGCCCTTGGGACCTAGTATCACCGTGACGTAGCTCGGTTCGACGCGTGAGCAGGAAAGCTCCGGCCCGCCGTCTCGCGGCTGGTAGGTACTGGTACCGCCCTTTGGCGTATAGATGCAGCCGATATTGCCGGACGGCGTGTTGAACTCGATCTGGCCTTCCGCGCTTGCCGGAATGCTCTGGCTGCCGGCATGCGCCGCCGACAGACAGATGAAAACAGTGAACGACGCGGCAGCAATTATCCGTGCAGGCATGTCATCCCCCTTCGACATCAACCATCGCTGGGCAGGTTCGACCCGGCAGACGGCGTTGTCAAATCCTGTCCGCCGTCAAAACACGATCTGGTGAATCGCCTGGAACATGGCGTTGAGCTAGAATCCGTAAGGGTTTGGCTGATTTGAGGGGGACCGTATGTCGGTCAGGCATCGCGCATTGCTGCTGCTATCCTTGCCTTTTGCCCTGGGGCTGCCGCTGGCATTGCAGCGCGTGTCCGCCGAGGAAGCCGTCATGTCGGCGACCATCGAAGGCAAACCATGGACGGCGTCTTTCACCCTGGCCCAGACGATGCAGATGGCCGGCAAGCCGATGCTGAACCTGTCGGGAACCGAACAGGGCTCGCCGACCATGACCTTCAATTCGATGCTGGTGCTGAAGGATCCGAACGACCTTGCCGGCAGCTATCCGCTCAAGGCCGGATCCGCGAACAGCGCCAACTTCAACATTCTCGATTCCGGCGCCATGGTCGGCCATGTCCGTTTCGCCAGCGGTGAGATCGTCATCGACAAATACAACGCCGCCGCAAAGACCATCTCCGGTCATTTCAGCGCCGCTGGAAAAGACGAATCGGGCAAGTCCGAAGAGCTGATCGACGGTAAATTTTCGGGCATTCCGGTCACCGCGCAGTAGCCATTTCGGCAAATCGGCACCTGTTTTTCGTTCACATCCCCGTGTTTTTTGCTTCCCTAAGGGAAACTCGCCGTCGGCTGGCTCAATTGCCCTTAACGCTCTGGAATAAAAGCCGAAATCAGCGCAATCGACGGCCCTTCGGCACAGGATTTCTGTTGCCCTCGTGCCACGGCGGGTAACCCTGTTCACATTCTCAGGCAGAAAATTAATGGAAAATGATCAATTGGTGTTACCCTGTGTAACAAAACTAAGAAAGGTTTGGGCGGGATCGTGATTGGCGTCGGTAGACCGCGACGTAGAGTACCGGAGCAAACATCCAACGAGGCAAAGACCTCGTCGCTGACGCCGGTATCGTCGATGCGTACATTCTGGGGGTTGATGCGAGCCTACTGGTTTTCGGACCGGTGGAAGGAAGCCTGGACCCTCACCCTGGTCATCGCGCTGCTGACCGCTCTTTCGAGCAAGGCGGGCGTTTGGTTTGCCGTGGCTGCGGGCGAACTGGGCAATTCGATCGCTTTCCTGCACGATGCGGCCAACACCCATCCGCTGCAGACCATCCTGACCAATGCAGGCATACTGGTGCTGCTGGTGGTATTGAAGGACGCCGGCTTCACCGGCGTGCGCAATCTCGTCTCGACGACTTTGCATCGCAAATGGCGCGGCTGGCTGAACAACCAGTTCAATCAGGCCCTGCTCGACGGCAACCATACCCATTTCCACGCCCAGCATGGTTCGGTGGCCGGCGGCATCGTCGCCCCCGATAATATCGACCAGCGCATCCAGGAATCGATCAAGGACATGACGGGCGGCGCCATCGGGCTTGCCATGGGCGTGCTTGGCGTGGCGACTTCACTCTATTTCATCGGCGAAAACCTGATCGGGTCCTCGGTCGAGGTCAAGGGCCTGGAATTCCTGGGCGGCTACGGCACCGCGGTGCTGGCTTTCCTTGCAGTCGCTGTTTACGTGCCGCTGAACACCTGGATCGCGGTCAAGCTCGGGCGCCTGCTCGAGCGGCTCAATGTCCGCATGCAGCAGGCGGAGGGCAGCTACCGCAGCGAACTGATTACATTCCTGCGCCGCAGCTTCCACGTTGCCGCCTCGCATGGCGAGGGCGTGCAGAAGTCGATGCATGACAGGCTCTATGTCGATATCGACAAGACTTGGAGCCGGCTCAATGTCGTCAACACCAGCTACACCTCGTTCGAGCTGATCTACAATTTCGTCGGCGCCCGTATCGTTGCCTACGCGCCAGGCCTCTTGTCGTTCATCCACAACCGACTGGACTACAAAGGCTACATCACCGGCTCCGAAATGGTCGCGCAGCTGATCAGCCAATGCTCGTGGTTCATCCATGTCATGCCGGCGATTGCGACGCTTAGAGCCAACAGCCAGCGCGTGACCGAACTCGCCAACGCCATCGAGAACGTCCAGCATCCGCGTGAATTCTATCAGCAGACCGGCCGTTCGGACTTCAGCTACGCCACCCAGAATCCGGTGTTCGGTCTCACCATCCAGAAGCTGGAACTCGCGCACCAGGGCGAGGACGCCACGCCTTTCCTCAGCACCGCTAATTTGCGCTTCCGCCGCGGCGAATGGACCTTCCTCAAGGGCGAGTCCGGCTGCGGCAAGACCTCGCTGATCAAGGCGATCAACGGCCTGTGGCCCTATGGCCGTGGCACCATCGTGTTCCCGGAAGGCGTCACGAGCTTCTATGCCGCGCAGGAGGTCAAGCTGCAGCAGGTCTCGCTGAAGCAGCTCGTTTGCCTGCCGGGCTCCGAGAACGATCACAGCGACACGCAAGTGGCCGCGGCGCTGCACAAGGCCGGTCTCGGCGACTTCATCGAACACCTCGCCGAGGAGAGCCGCGAAGGTAAGATCTGGGACCAGGTGCTTTCGGGTGGCCAGAAGCAGAAGCTGGTGGTCGCGCGCATCATCCTGCAACAGCCCGGGCTTCTCTTCCTCGACGAGGCGACAGGCGCGCTCGACCCTGAAGGCAAGATCGCCTTCCACCAGGCGATCAAGGACAATTGTCCGAACGTCACCGTCATCAGCGTCATGCACGAAGCGGTGCCGCCGCGCTCGCTCTCCGGCGAGGAATTCTACCACAGCGTGGTCGCGATCGCCGACGGCGTCGCCACCAAGAAGCCGATCGCCCCCAGCCTGCCGCGCGAGCTCACCACCATCCTCGCTCAGCCGCCGCGGCCGACCGAGGACAAATGGCTGCGCTTCCGCCGGATGAAGCAGAAATAGCAGTCATACCAAGCCTTTGGCCGGACGCCGTGGCTCCGCTTGGGCGCCTTTCGATCACAGTCTCGCGATCCAGCCTCGCCGCATCCATTTTCGGCGTCCTTCGCGATTGACTCGGCAAAAACCGCACCTATGTTGCGCGCGCTCGCCAAATTCAAACTCGAACCCCGCGAGCAGAAAGGTCAACCCGCCATGCCTGGCGACAGTCACAGTCGAACGCAACCGCCGTCCGCCTTGACGTGACCTGACGGCTCACGTCCTGCCGGACGGCAAGGAGTGAGCCATGAACGAATTCGCACCCGTATTGGACGACGAAGCCATCGCCGTCGCCCGTGTTCTTGCCAACGATCACGTCGCCGACGTCGTCGAAGCCCTCAACCACGAATCCCGTGAGACGGCCATCGAGCTGCTCTGCGCCGTGCCGTTCGAGCGCCTGGTCGAGATCTTCGACCAGCCCGAACTCGAAGCAGCACCCGAGCTCGCGGAAGCCTTGCCGCGGCCGAAGGCGAGCAAGCTCTTGACCGCCATGTCGGTCGACCGCGCGGCCGACATCTTGCGCGAGCTGGACGAACCGGCCCGCTCGGAGCTGCTCGGCGCCTTGGCCCCACCGCTGCGCGCGACGCTGCTTTCGATCCTGGGATATCCGCAGGGCAGCGCCGCCTCGATCATGACGACGGAGTTCGTCAGCGTGCCTTCCGACTGGACCGTCGGTCGCACGCTCGACTACGTACGCAAGGTCGAGCGCACGCGCGAAACCATCTACGCCATCTACATCGTCGATCCCAAGACGCAGCTCCTGCTGCGCGCGACCGGGCTGCGCCGGCTGATCACCGGCAATGCGGAGGATTCGATCCTGTCGGTGGCGCCGGATCGCATGCCAGTGACGGTGACGCCGCTCACCGATCGCGAGACGCTGGCGCAGACCATCTCCAAATACGATCTGCTCGCTGTGCCGGTCGTCGACCATGGCAGGATCCTCGGCATCGTCACCGTCGACGACATCATCGACACGATGATCGAGGAGACGACCGAGGACGTGCATCGCTTCGGCGGCATGGAGGCGCTCGACGAGCCCTATATGAAGATGAGCTTCCTCGCCATGATCCAGAAGCGCGCCGGCTGGCTCTGCGCGCTGTTCCTGAGCGAAATGCTGACCGCCAACGCCATGCAGAGCTATGAGGGCGAACTGGAGAAGGCGATCGTGCTGACGCTGTTCATCCCGTTGATCATGAGCTCCGGCGGCAATTCCGGCTCGCAGGCGACATCGCTCGTCATCCGCGCCCTGGCGCTGCGCGAGATCGGCCTCGGCGACTGGTGGCGGGTGGCATTGCGCGAGTTGCCGACCGGCCTGGTGCTCGGTTCGATCCTCGGCCTCGTCGGCATCTGCCGCATCGCGCTCTGGCAGTATTTCGGCTTCTACGACTACGGTCCGCACTGGATGCTGATCGCGGCGACGGTGGGGGCGGCGCTGATCGGCATCGTCACCTTCGGCTCGCTGTCGGGATCGATGCTGCCCTTCGCGCTGAAGCGCATCGGTTTCGACCCGGCGAGCGCGTCGGCGCCGTTCGTCGCCACGCTGGTCGACGTCACCGGGCTGGTCATCTATTTCTCGGTGGCGCTGGTGATCCTGCGCGGCACGCTGCTTTAGCTGGAAACGTCTTTGGGGTCGTTGGCATCACCAGCGGCCCCAAAGTTACAATCAGACGCGCTCGCCGTTCTTCACGCGATAGGTCGGCTTGTACATCGTCACCAGTTCCTCGGCCGCGGTCGGATGCACGGCCATGGTGCGGTCGAAATCATCCTTGGTCAGCCCTGCCTTCAGCGGGATGCCGAGAAGCTGCGCCATCTCACCGGCATCCGGTCCCAGGATATGGGCGCCGAGCACCTTCCTCGTCGAGCCGTCGACCACCAGCTTCATCAGCATCTCCTCGTCGCGGCCGGACAGCGTGTGCCGCATCGGGCGGAAGGATGCGCGGTAGATCTCGACGTCGGAGAAGCGCTTGATCGCGTCGTCTTCCGACAGGCCGACGGTGCCGATCTCCGGCTGTGAGAACACCGCCGTCGGAATGGTGTCGTGGTCCGGCGCGGTCGGGTTGTTCTTGAAGGCGGTCTCGATGAAGCACATCGCCTCGTGGATCGCGACCGGCGTCAGTTGCACACGATGCGTGACGTCGCCGATCGCCCAGATGTTGTCGAGATTGGTGCGCGAATACTGGTCGACCACGATCGCGCCCGTCTTGCTGAGTTCGATGCCGACGCCCTCCAGGCCCATATTCTCGGTGTTGGGGATACGCCCGATCGCCAGCATCACCTGGTCGACCGTCAGCGTCTGGCCGGAGGACAAGAGCACGTCCAGCCTGCCCTCGGGGGTCTTGCGCACCCACTCCGAAACCGCGGGACAGAGGATCTTGATCCCCTTCTTCTCCATCGTCTCGTGCAGCGAACGGCGCAAATCCATGTCGAAGCGGCTGAGGATCTCCTGACCGCGATAGACCAGCGTGGTATCGACACCCAAACCATGGAAGATGTTGGCGAATTCGACGGCGATGTAGCCGCCGCCCTCGATCATGATCGCCTTCGGCAATTGCTTGAGATCGAAAGCCTCGTTGGAGAAGATGCAGTATTCGTGGCCCGACAGCGCCGGATGCGGCGCCGGCCTGCCGCCGGTGGCGATCAGGATCTGGTCGGCGCTGACGGTGCGGTCCTCGGCTTGCAGATAGATGCTGTGCGGATCGACCAGCACGGCGCGCGAGTGAAAGGCCTCGCCGCCGGCGCCTTCGACATTTTTCTTATAGATCGCCTCGAGCCGCGCGATCTCCTTGTCCTTGCTGGCGACCAGCGTCGGCCAGTCGAACGTCGCCTCGGGCACCGTCCAGCCATAGCCGGCTGCATCGGTGAAATGTTCGGGGAATTGCGAAGCATAGACATAGAGCTTCTTCGGCACGCAGCCGCGGATGACGCAGGTGCCGCCATAGCGGTATTCCTCGGCGATGGCGACGCGCTTGCCGAGCGCCGCGGCCACCCGGGCAGCCCTTACCCCGCCCGAGCCGCCGCCGATGACGAACAGATCATAGTCATAACCGGCCATCGCGATGGGCTCCTGCGGATGAGAAAGACTGGGCACAGGTAGGCTGCAAAACGGCAAAAGAAAAGCCCGGGCAAACCCGGGCTTTGTGGTCCAGCGGCGATCGGCCGATTTAAGGCCGGTCAGTTCGCCGAATTGTCGGCGGGAGCCGAGCCATCGGCCGGAGCCGAGTTGTCAGCCGGGGCCGAATTGTCGGCGGGTGCGGTCGCGTCCGGAGCCGGCGCTGCCGGCGCCGCGGCCTTGGCGGCGGCGGCAAGCGTCTGGCCGACCTGTTGGGCGAGATCGCGGGCAACGCCGTTCTGCCAGATGTCGGCCGCCTTTACGAGGTCGCGCGTCACCGCGGGGCCGCTGTCCAGCAGCTTTTTGCCGGAATCGGAGCTGTAGAAGGCTGCGATATCGTTGAGCTCCTTCTCGGAGAACACCTTGGCGTAGGCGAGTGCTGCCTCCTTTTCGAGGTCGGCGCGCCGCGAGGCCATGCCGATCGCCTTCTCGCTCACGGTCTTGCCGATCAGCTCCTGCATGTCGGGGTTCTTCTGGATCAGCTGCGACTCCAACGCGGCGGCTGCCTGCGGCAGGATGCCGTCGAACGAGTCCGTGGCATGGATCGCGGCGACGGCCGCGCGCGCGGCCTTCAGGTGCGATTCGCTGACATCCTGCGCAAACACCGGTGAGGACAACGCAAGGACGGCCGAGGCCGCCATAAGCATCGAAAGGCGGCGAACTCGTTTATGCAACATCATGGTCGATAGAACTCCCTGGTTTTCGGGCGGCATGGACGGTTTGGATACCGTCGCCGCCGGCGATGATGGCCGTTGACGCCAGCCCGATGAAAAGACCGTGCTCGACGACGCCTGGAATGGCGAAGAGAGCATTCGAAAGCGCTCTTGTATCCGGAATGCGGCCAAAAGATGCATCGAGGATAAAGTGGCCGCCGTCTGTAACAAATGGCTGGCCGCCCGTCATCCTCAATGTAACCGGGCCGGAAAGGCCGAGGCCGGCAGCGGCTGCGCCGATCGCGATCTCGGTCGCGCGCAACCCGAATTTGTTGACCTCGATCGGCAGCGGGAAGCGGCCGAGCGCCTCGACCATCTTGGACTTGTCGGCGATCACGATCATGCGATCGGAGGCCGCTGCAACGATCTTTTCGCGCAGCAGCGCGCCGCCGCCGCCCTTGATCAGGGTCAGATCAGGATCGACCTCGTCGGCGCCGTCGATGGTGAGGTCGAGCTCGGGCGTCTCTTCCAGCGTCGACAGCGGCACGCCGAGCTCGCGGCAAAGTGCGGCGGTGCGTTCCGAGGTCGGCACGCCGATGACCTTGAGGCCGGTTGCGACCTTCTCGGCCAGCAGCCGCACGAACTCTTCAGCCGTGGTGCCGGTGCCGATGCCGAGCCGCATGCCGTCGCCGACATGGGCAAGCGCTGCCCGCGCGGCTTCGACCTTCAACTGCCTTGCATCCATGCGGAGCCTCGATTTCGCCGGTTTCGCGCGCCTCCTAGCATTTTTGCCTGTCCCGTCAAAGGCCATCGAAAGGCTCGGCTGTGGACCGATCGAGGCTTCTTGCTTGAACCCGGCCCAGCCTGTATCGGCTGCGGCAACTCAACCGTTGCAGGACTGCCCATGACCCGCCCGATCATCGTGTTCGACCTCGACGGGACGCTGGTCGACACCGCGCCTGACCTTCTCGACAGCCTCAATCACAGCCTTGCGGCGAGCGATCTCGCCGCCGTCGACGAAGCCGGCTTCAGGCGCTTCGTCGGCCATGGCGGTCGCGTCATGATCGAGCGCGCGCATGCCGCGCAAAACAAGGCACTGGTGGCCGAAGAGCACGATCGGCTGCTGAACCTGTTCCTCGACCACTACACGCTGAACATTCCCGGCAAGTCGCGCCCCTATCCCGGCGTCATCGCCGCGCTCGACCGCTTTCAGGCCGCCGGCTACCTGATGGCGGTCTGCACCAACAAATACGAAGCCAATTCCGTGGCCCTCATCGGCGCTCTAGGCCTGTCGCAATATTTTGCCGCGATCTGCGGCCAGGACACTTTTGCGTTCCGCAAGCCCGACCCGCGCCACCTCACCGAGACGATCCGGCTGGCCGGCGGCGATCCGGAAAGCGCTTTGATGGTCGGCGATTCGCAGACCGACATCGACACCGCCAAGGCGGCCGGCATTCCGGTGGTCGCGGTCGATTTCGGTTACACCGACCGCCATGTGCGCGAATTCGAGCCGACCCTGGTGATCTCGCATTTCGACACGCTGACGCCGGACCTCGCCGAGCGGCTGATCGCGGCGGCGCGCTGAGCCGGCGCCAAATCGCGCCGACAGAAAATCTGCGAAATCAAACGCGGAATAACCTCGGCACATCGCCTTGACTTCGCGCACCCGCCTACCTTATATCGCGGCTCGCTTCGGCCTTCGGGCCCAAGGCGGGCGATTAGCTCAGCGGGAGAGCACACCCTTCACACGGGTGGGGTCGCAGGTTCAATCCCTGCATCGCCCACCATCCAACTTCCTGAATATGTTGGATGATCCAGCCGCCCAAGCACTGAAGCATCGCTGCATATGTGGTTGAGCACAGACGCAAACCGCGTGCTAAATCAGCCCCCGTCTCACATTCATGCGCGTCACCGCCGTCACCAGGATGGCCCCAGTCATGAAATAGAGCGTGGCGATGATGTGGCCTTGGTGGAAGTGCAGCCCGGCAAACAAAAGGGCCGTGACCACGGCAAGGAAGGCGATGACGCGCGAGAATGCATCGGGCATGGGGCGACCTTGTGCAATGTGTTGACCGGCCGCCCTCATTCAGCCGATCGCTGCATAGATCGGTTTCCGATTTTTCGCAATCGGCCCGATGGCGAAGTCCGCGCTTCTCAGACCAGGTCCACCTCGACCCACAGCCCGCCCGGCCCCCGGGCCGCATCGCGCGGCACGCTGCGCACCGCCTGGATCGAACCCGACGGGGCGGCGAAGGCCGGCTTCCCGTTCTTGTCGGCCAGCCATGGATCGTCGGCACGGATGACGCGGCCCTTGGTCTTCGTCTCGAGCGCCGTCAGGATACCGTCATAAGGCATCTCGCCCCAATGCACTTTCACCGCGTCGACCTTGTTGGTCGGGATGAACGCCGACAAATCGGCGCTCGTCAGCAGATCGAAACCCTGTTTCTGCGGCGTGGCGTTCTGACTGCCGTGATGGGCGACCTTGAGATAGACGGTGCGCGCCAGAAGATCGGCCGAGGTGACGGTACCCTGCCCCACCGGCCATTTCAGGTCCTTCCAGCTCAGCCAGTTGCCGATCTGGGCGTCGCCCGGAAACAGGAACACCCGGCCGCTGTCGATGAATTCGAAGGCAAGCACCAGGCTGGTGTTGTTGACGCCGCGGTCGAGCTGCAGCGCAAGGTCGGCGGCGATCCCCATCCAGTCGGCGTCGATGCGCCGCCAGGACTGGTCGCGGTCTTCCATCGCGGCCGCTGCCGACACCGGTCCCGCATAATGCTTACGCACATAGGCGCCGACATCGATGGCCGGGTCGCTGCCCTTGTCGCCGTTCAGCGCCGCGGAAAGCGGCGTGCCGACATTGCGTTCGAACGGGCTGAGCTCGTCGACATAACCGGTGTCGGCCGCCTCGTTCATCTTGAGGCCGCTCGCCAGCGCCCGCGCGAACGGGCCGCCGCTGGCCAGCGGGAACATCTCGCTCGCCTTCTCCTCCAGCCGCAGCGCCGCCTTGTCGCGCGGCGGGCCGAGCACATAGATGCGAAGGTTGGGCAGCGCGTCGATCGACACCGGCGGCCCGCCGGGCTCGAAATAGGTCGGCGACGGCTTTTGCGAAAGCTTGGCCGCCGCGTCGCGCGCCGAGCGCACCCGCTCGCCGGCGGCGCCGAACTGGAAGCCGAGCACGGATTGCAGGCCGTCACGGACACCGGCCATGTAGGAGCTCAGCCCCTGCATTCCGTCTAGCTTCTGCCCCACGCCCTGCAGCGCCGAGAGCGCCTGGCCCTTGAACTTGTCCAGTTCCGTGGCCTCAGCGTCGGCGGGATTTTCGGTCCACGCCATCCAGACATCGCCAACGACAAAATCCTTGAAAAGGTCCTTGGCGGTCAGAAAGCCGGAGACATGGTCCCAATGTTCGTGCGTGACGACGAGAATATCGATCTTGCCGCCGGTCTCCTTCTTCAGGTCGGCGACAATGTCGGCGACCAGCGCCGGGCCGCCCGTGATCGAAACATGGACGCCGCAATCGATCAGCATGCGGAACGCCTTACCATCCGGCTGCTTGAACGTAAGCAAATGGCAATCGCCGATGCCCTGGCAGTAGTGCCGCACGGTGAAGCCCGCTGCCGGCGCCGCAGCGGCGGCCGCTTTTGCCGGCCTTGTCCTCGTCGCTGGCTTCTTAGACATGGTCGTCGTCTCCGTCGCTGGCGTGCAGCAAGGCAAAGGGCTCCGACACTTCGCCGCCGAAATAGAGCGCCCTGAGCGGCGACAGATAATTCGCCGCCATCGTGCCGGCCTGCCGCTTCTGCCGGTCGGCGCTGCCGGTGTTCTTGATGATCGAGTAGCGGATCTCCTCAAAGCCCTCGCGCGGGTCGATGATGATCGTGGCGCCGCCGCGGAACCAGAAGAAGCCGTCGCCCTTGTTCATGCCTTGCGGCATCGGCGTGCCATCGAATGCGATGGGAATGCGCTGCTGGATGACGGCGATGACCTCGACGCGGAACGAGCCGTCCGGCTCGACGCGGCGCGTCGGGCGCACGCTGTAGATGTCGAAGGTCGTCTCGCCCTTCTTCGGCGCATGCATGACCGTGCCGTCCTCATTGTAGCGCGGCAGATCGGGCAGCAGGCCGAATTGCTTGTAAAGGTCCGGCCTGGAGGCGAAGGTCTTGTGCATCGCCTTCCACAGCGTGTAGCGGTTCTTGTCGTTGAGCGCGAAGATCTCGGCCCGCTTGAGTTTCTGGTTCCAGCCGAGATCGATCTTGCCGAGCAATCCCTTCAGCCAGTCCGGCGACGGATCCAGCGGCGCGCTCCAGGCGAGCGTCTCTTCCGAGATGGTGCGAACGTCGCGCGGCAACAGCTTCCATTTGCGGAACGATTCCAGGAAGGCCAGGCGGTAGTGGAGCGGGTCGTCAGGATAGGCATCGCGGTCGGCGGTGATCAGCGCGCGCAGATATTCGCCGAAGGTGATGTCGACGGCCGGGCAATAGTCGAGCGCGCGGATGCACATGGTCAGCATCTGCCTGGCGGTCTTGGCGACCTCGTCGGTCAGCCGCTCGACCAGGCTCGGATGCAAGGTTCCCGCCGGCAGGATGCCCGAGCCGCCGGTGGCAAGCTGGATCAGGTCGTCGGTCCGCCGGTCGGCGATCGCCAAGAAGGCCTGATAGACCGCGAAGACCAGGATCGAGCCGCGGTCATGGGCCTCGAAGGTCTTGTCGTAGTCGAGATCGGCCATGCCGGCACCGGCATATTCGCGCAACGGCCCGGCCCTGCCGCTGCCCTCGCCGAACTGCTTGGCGATGCCGGAAAGCAGCGATGCGGCCGACAATTCGCCCCTTGCCTTGCCGATTTCGAAGCTGACCAGCTCCTTCAGCGTAAAATGCTGGAACAGCGCGACGATATCGGCAAAGGCCTCGTGGAAGGCAGGCACGTCCGGGTTGGACGCTTCCTGGAAGCGGCGATGCAGGCCGTCGAGCAGCGCATGCGACATCTCATGCGCGACGATGTCGCTGGACAGGCACGAAAACACCGTCGTTCCGGGCGTGGTGACGTCGCCCTCGTTGCTGGTCGCCGGGAAATAGCCGAACAGCAGCGCCTTCTTTTCCGGGCTGTAATAGGCATTCTCGGCGCGCAGCGCATGCGGGTAGATACGCAGGCGCGGCACATAATGCGCCTTCACCGTCATGTCGCCGCTACGGCCGGGAGCCTCGGCGTAATGCGGCGCCCACAATGCCCGCCGGCCAAGCGCGCGCTCGAAATGGCCGATCGTGGTCATGGCGACCGCGTAGACCATCTGCTGGTGGAATTTCGGATTGCCTTCCGAAGGCGGCAGCCCGTCCTGTGCCAGAAGCACTTTGTCGTTGAGGTCGACCGGGTCGTAGACTCGGTCGGATGCGGGGTCGACATCGACCACTTCAAGATATTCGCCGATCGGGCCGGGCAGCAACGGCCGGTCGGTCGCCGGCTCGTCGTCCCACGGCACGGACAGCGTCGCCTGATAGACCGAGACCGAGTCCAGCCGTTTGGCGACCGACGGGTCGAGCGCATAGATGCGCAGGCGCCGTTGCGGCGGCGGCAGCGGCCGCGGCTTGCGCCTGATGGCCGGCGCGGGGCTGACAACCGGCGCGGGGGCGGTTGCGATGGCGCCCGGCCGCCCGAGCAAACCTTCCAGAAAGGCCTTGAGCGGCTTCGACGGATTGCCCTGGTCGAGCGCCGCTTCGAGGTAGCGGTTGCGGGCCGCGGCCGAAACATTGTCCGGATCGCCGTCCGGGTCGGCGATCGCCTGTTCTATGGCAACCGTGTGCTGCGCCATCTGCGTCAATTCCAGCGCAAACATCATCCGTTGCCGCGATATCGCGGGGGTCGGCGCCGCCAACGAATTGCCGCCGGTCAACAGGTCCAGCCAACTCCATGTGTAGGTGGCCGGTGCGAGCTTGGTCAGGCTTGCCGCCGCTGGCGGCGGGAAATCCAGCGCGTCGAGAGCACGCAGCACACCCTGCCCGATCTTCTCCTTTGTCTCGGCCGCATTCATTTTGGCCGTCGATTTCAGGGCCTTGGTGAACAACGCCTTGCGCACCGCCTCGATGCGCATCCACGGCTGAGGATAGTTCTTCACCACGTCCCAATGCTCGGCCAGCCAGAGTGCGGCGGCTGCGGCCACCTGCGGGGTCGCGGCCGACGTGCCGCTGCCGTCCATGTCGACGACCTTGCGGCAATCGATCTCGGCCCAGGGCACGTTCGGTGTAAAGGCTCCCAGCGCCGTGGCCATCTTCGAGGGCGGCCCGTAATTGCCTTGCATGGTGCCGAGACTAAGCCCGGCATAGGCTCGCCCGTCACCCATCACGCCGCAGGCGGCCAGCACCCGGTTGTAACGCGCGGGGTAGACGATGCTGCTCGGCGTCAGGGTAAAATTGTTGCCCGCCGCGGTGGCCATGACCACGCCGTGCTCATAGGCAAGGTTGACGGCGTCGACCAGCGCCTGCGAGGCGAGACCGCCCATGCTCATCGACAACACCTGCGCGCCCTGCTGGCGCGCATAGTCGATGCCTTGCACCATGGTGCCGGTGGTCAGCCGCACCACCCAGTCGGCGATGCGCACCGGCAGGATTTTCGCCAGCGGCGCGCCGCCGACGAAATCGCTGAAGCCCGGCCAGTGTGGCGACGTGCCGTCGAGCTTGTTGCCGGCAAGCAGGCTGAGCGTGCCGGTGCCATGGCCGCGGTTGCTGGTCAGCGTGCCGGCCGGAGCATGGTCGGTCGCATTGTTCGGGCCGGTTCCATCGTCGACGAAGTTACGCTGTTGCGCCTTGAGAAGCGCGGACGGAAGCGTCTGGTGGCCGGGGTCGAAACCGGTGTCGAGATGGGCGATGGTGATGTTGGCCTGCTTGGCGCCCACCCTCTCGCGAGCGGCCTTGAACTGGCTGAAGTCCGGGGAGGCGTTCCAGGCGACCTTGCCCGATACCGTCGCTTGCCCACCGCTCGGGTCCTGATCGTCGAAAGTACATGCGGGAGCCGCGCTTGCCGCCATGCCGCGATCGCCGCCGCTGTCCTTGTAGTCCCACGACTGCAGTATATCGGGCTCGATCGCGAGCACTTCGGCGCCCGCGGCCGCCAGCGCTGGGTTCTGCGCGACGACATCGTGGGCATGATCCCAGGGATTGTCCGAATCGGCGGCCTCTGCGGCCAGCCGCAGCCAGGTGGCGCCACGGTCCGCCGCCGCGGCCGGACTTCTACTGCCAGTGCCAGGCGGGAGGGAAAGAATAGGTTCGGCTTCGATCCCGCCGATCCGGGGCGACCCGCCTCGCACCGACAACCCCGCGCCGTCGCCACGAACCTTTATAAGGAGTCCCTTCGCGGTTGCCATGGCGTGTCCCTCCCCCCAAAGGGAACCGTGGCGCCGACCGTTCGCTCCAGTCAAGCCAGGGTTCCAGCCATGCTTCGACCGGTCTCTTTGCCGACTAGGCAATCATGCCAAAGTCTTTCGAAGCAAAGATCGATCGAGGCATGAGCCACACATTGCTAAAATAACAATCGCTCCGCCCGATGCGTATATCTGTGAGCACCTTCACATACGCCAGACAGGGTTTGCGCGCAGATTGTTGCAACGGCGGCATCGACGGCGTGCACTGATCTACAGTGTCCGAAGACGGCTTCCGGACTGCAATGGATGCGGTTTCTCAAGAAGGAATTTTGATCACCTAGCCATTTTCAGATTTGCTGTCTGCGCGCATGGGGCACCTCCCACCCAAGCGCGCGGACGGCGTTCTCGAAGGATCGGCCCGTGCCCGCCAGTGCGCCCGGTCTCCTTACAGTTTGCCGGCTTATCCATTTTCGGCGCGACAGGAGTGACATCGGAACGTCCGTCACCCACCCGCCGAACTCGGTCAGCCACCGTAGAAGGAGACGACACTTTGATCGAGCACGCACTTATCCTACAATTTCCGCTCAACGAGAGGCGGAATCGTATCATGGCTACAAACGGCGCGGACGACAGGAACCTGCCGCGCCTGGCGCGCATTGATCCGCGCCAGTTCGACCTGCTGTTCGGCGGCTGCAAGCTGGAGCGCTATGCCGCCGGCCAGCACCTGTTCGTCCAGGAGGATGCGTCGGACCGCATCTATGGCGTCATGAGCGGCACCGTCGAGATTTCGATCTACTCGCCGGGCGGGCAGAAGCTGGTGGCCAATATCGAGCTGTCGCGCAGCCTTGTCGGTGAGATCGGAGCGCTGGACGGGCGTCCGCGCACGGCCACCGCCATCTGCCTCACGGCATGCGAGCTGGTTTCGCTGAGCCGCACGCAACTCTTTGACCGCATCGAGAAGAACCCGCCACTCGCGCGCGCGATGATCGAACTGCTGTGCGCGCGCCTGCGCTGGGTCAGTGGCGAGCTTGGCGACCAGGCCTTTTTCGGCATCGAGGCCCGGCTGGCGAAACGGCTGGTGTTCCTGAGCGGCGTCATGGCCGACTCCGCCGGCTGGATTCCGATCTCGCAGTCGGAGCTCGGCGAATTCCTCGGCGCGACGCGCGAATCGGTCAACAAGACGCTCAACGACTGGCGCAACCGCCAGATGATCGCCATCAAGCGGGGCGGGCTGCGCATCACCAACGCCGCCGCGCTGAACCAGATCGCCGACTCTCAGGACGACGACTAGGCTCTGCGACTTCGCCGTAGCTTCCATTCGGAACAGCGCTGAAAGAACGAAGCGGTTCGCCACGAAACGGCGAACCGCTTTTTAGCGCCTCTGATCAGAGCCGTGAGATCAGGTAGCGCAGCGACGAGCGGCTCGGCATGAAGAAATAGCCGCCGCCCTTGGTGGTGACGAACTGCGGTATGTCCTTGATCACGGTCACCTTTTCCCATGACGGGATCGAAAACCGGCCGCCGCTCCTGCGCGAGCCGATCGTCGGATCCTTCTCGTCGACAAGCCCCTGGAACGAGCTCGACGAGACCCAGGTCTGCTGGATGAACTCGTACTGGCGCTCGATATCGGCGTTGAGGCACATGAAGAGCAGGCCCTTCTCGGTCCTGCCGCCCTTCTCCTTCTTCTCATAGGTGCGGCCGACGCGCAGGATGCGGTGGCGCTTGCCGATTCTGATCTGTGTTTCGCGATCCTCGCCGAGCGAATCGCGCGGGTTCGAGCGGCGGATATGTGACCCGAGCGGACAGGCATGCCCTTGCGGGTCCTCCGCGCCGAGCGCGAAATCATTGTCGGCGCCGCGACGCAGGCGGCCGTTCGGGTTGCGCACCAGCGAGCTGCCGTCCTGCCAGCGGCCGAGCATCTTTGCCGCAATCCAGCGCGGCGTGACGGCCGGGTCGCCGGTCTCGCCGGCGGCCTGCATGGCGGCCTTGCGGCAATAATCGTCGAACAATTCGACATGCTGCTCGAACTGGCGCACGACCAGGAAAGAGCCATTGCGGCCGAAATCGCGCGGCGGTGGCGGTTGCCCCGGGACCTGACGGTTACGCCGCACCTGCGACAGGATGCCGGTGCGGTCCTGCGCGGCCTGGACCGACGGGGAGGCCGGATAGAAGCCATGCTCGTCGCGATAACCGAACAGGAACTCGCCCGGCGCGACCAGATGCATCGGGGCCACGCCTCTGTTGGCGCGCGCCGTGCCTCTGACGATCGGTTGCGAGACGCCATCGACGAAGCCGAAATGCTCGTATGCGCGAAGGCGTCCCGGCTTGCCATGGCTCGCGCCGTCGTCGTTCTTCCCAGGCTCCTCGGCGGCCGCGCCATCCTTTTTCGGCTCCCGCTTGACGATCAGCGGCAACTCGGCAACCAGGAACATCCCCGCGCCCGCCGTCTGCCGCTTCACTGCGGCGACCTCGGTTTTCAGCGTGGCCGGTGCCTCGGCATAGCAGACGATGATGGCATCGACCCGCGTGTCGGGTGAGCCCCACTGCCATGTCGATGGGCCGTCGGGGCCGGTATCGTCGAGGATGCGGCTGCGCTCCGGCGTGCCCATGCCCTGGCGGAAGGCGACCGGAAACGTGTCGAGCGGATTGTCATCGACACCGCCTTCCAGTCCGAGCCGGCGCAGGCCGCAGGGGCCGAAGGCCACGGTCATGGCTCGCCCGGCGGGCACGCCGTCGCCGAAACTTGTCTTCGCGACGACGAAGTCCAGCCATGCCTTGCGCTTCGTTGCCGACAGACTGTCCGGCACCTGGATTGCAAGCATATGCCCATGACCGAGCGCGCCGAACGGCCCGAAGAAGATCGATTGGATTTCTCCGGACTCGAGCTCCTCGAGAGGGGTGGGTGTAGGCGCAGCCGGGCCGGCCGCATCCACCGGCCGCGCCTGCGGGCGCGGCAAGGAGCCGAACAGGCTCAGCCAATCGCGTGCCTCGTTGCCGGTGGCGGCCGCGATGCCGCGCCTGATCCGCGAATTGATGCGAATGCGCGTGGTGTTGAGATCCGGATAGGCGGTATACCAGAAAAGCGTCGGCACTTGCTGGCGCCGCGCCCAGCGCTTGAAGCGGTCACCGTCGCGCGCCCCGTCGAGGAACAGCCAGCGCGTGCGCGGATAACCCAGTGTGTTGCTCCAAACGCCAGTCAAGCCTTCGGATGCCTTGGCGATGAAGTCCTCCAGATAGCTTTCCCAGCTGCCACCATAGTTGGAGAAGAACACCAGCCTGTCGGTACCGGGCAAAAGCACCCATCGGGCGAAATGAATGGTGTTGATGTTGGCGAGGAAACCCGGCTTGAACACTTTCTGCGCCGCTATCGAGATCAGGTAGAAGGAAAATCTGAGCGCCAGCCGCCGCAACACGCCCGCCTTCATCGTCGAGATCGCCGTGAGATGATTTTGGGCGGCGAGATCCTCGTGGGCGAGGATCTTGTCCAGCGCCTTTGGCTCGATCGAGGTGCTCTGCGGCTGATCCTTGTCATCGAGGCGCTGCAACGCCCGCAAGCCCAGAAACGCCAGCAGCGCCGCAAAAATCAGCAATCCGGCAAAAGCCAGTACAAGCGAGGTTATGGCCACTGCAACGCCGGTAAGCGTGACGTTGCTTAGATCGACAAGCCTGCCGAACACCAGATGGTAGGTCATATACCAGGAAGCGGCCAGAATGATTGCCACCGTGGCGAAAACCGGCGGCACCAGCAGCGTCGTCGTGAAAGCGCGCTTCCAATTGCCGGGCGACCTTTCCAACAGGCTTTCAGCGGGCTCGAATGCCCAGCCGAACTGTCCGAGGCACTGGACATGCCGGCGCGCTTCGGCAAGCACGTCCGGGGCATTGCCATTGCCGACGCGCGGCTTCTCGACGATCTCGCGCACGCTGTCGGCAAGCTTGGCCTCCGCGAGGATGCGGCGTACGGAATGTCCGGGTGTGCCGGCGAAAACCAATCCGGCGGTGCTGCCGAAAGAAGGCGATATCTCGATGTTGTGCTTCTTGAGGAAGTCCTCCAGGATTCCACCATCCGGCAGACCGCACACATCCCTGAAGATCGGCCGCAGCCGGTGGCCGATCGCCTGCCCGATGGCGGCAATGACGTCATCGGCGCTGCCGTCACCGGAGATTTCGAACACCAGCGCACCGGACTCCAGACCGGATTTCTCGTCCTTGCCGGTGGCGGCCACGGCCAGGCTGGTGAAATGGATGGTGCCGACCTTGTCGAGCGCTTCGCGGATCTCCCCGGCGGGCGGATTGCCGAGGTCCGCGATCTTGCCGCGCACGACATCAAGCGGCATCGGGCGGGTGATCGGACAGACCACCGTCACCATCGACTGGTCGGTGGTGCGGCAAAGCGCGGAGCGCTCGAAATCGACCTTGAGGTTTGCCGGATAGGCGCCGACATCGGCCATCTTGCCGGCCCTGCCCCGGGCGCGGGCAAGCTTCGGCTTGCTGAACAGCGCGCGAATGCATTCGCCGATCTGGATGCGGGCGATCTCGGCGCCGATGCAAAGATGGATGCCGTGGCCGAAAACCATGTAGTCGCGATGCGGACGCGAGGTATCGAACTCGTTCGGCCGCTGCACGATCTCCGGATCGAACATGGCCGAAAGCGTCGCCGGCATCACCACCGTTCCGGCCTTCACCAGGCGCTCGCGGCGCGTGCCCTTGCCGATCACCGCGTCACGCCTGGTGTAGCGCCAGGGCCCGATCCAGATCGGCTTGAAGCGCATGGCTTCCATGATCGCCCGGTCGAGCTTACCGGTATCGCCGGCCGCGATTGCCTCATCCACGGCTTGCCGCGCATCGGTTCGCGTCAGGATCACATCCAGGCAATTGCCGCCGGCAAGCACATTGGTCGGCACGAAGCCGGCGACCATGCCGAGCATGATGGAATGAATGTCGGGCAGCGACAGCCGCCCCTGGTCCATCAGCGCGACGAGGCGCGCCAGCGGCCGATCATCCTTGCCCGCCTTTTCCCTGACGGCAGCGATCGAGCGGTCTATGACCTTGATCAGCCGGTCGCCGGCGACCACGGCAAGCTGGCGTGTCGTGGGGTTTGCCGTCGGGTCGGAAAAGAACAGCGCGCTGAGCGCGATCGACCAGTCGGCGAACTCGGTCTCATCGTCGATCTCGAGGCCGAAATAATCGCGGCAGATCCGCACCGGCACGATCTTCATCAATCCGGCAATGGCATCGAAGCCAGGGCTGGCGCGGGTCATGATCTCGCGCGAGTGGCGCTCGGCGATCGGCCTGACCGCGGCTTCGACTTCCGCCGGCGGGAATGCGCTCAGCACCGCCGATTTCATCTGCCGGTACGCGGCGCCGTCCTGCATGCCGAGGATGAAATTCGAGCCGCGGGCCAATTCGGCCATTTCCGGCCCGTAGGGCGTCTCGAACTCGTCGCCGCGCTCCAATATGTCGCGAACATCCGCGCCCTTGGTGACGAGCAGGAAGTTGCCGAAACCCACGTTCGGCTTGAAACGGCGCAGCAGCGCCAGCAGCCAGCGCGGATCACCGAGAAGAAAGCCGGCGATACGCGAGGCGATGCCGCCTTTCGATCGCAGGCGATTGATGTCGAACGGTGGCATCTCGGCGACGGGACGCTGGCTCTTTTGTGCGAGCCGGACAGCGGCGAAGTACTTCAAGGTGATCATGCGCGTTCAAGCCCCCCGGCTGTCCAGGTCAATGCAATGCCGGCATCTATCTGGCCTAGGTTTGCATCGGTCCGGCGTATGTGAATTCGTTCACAGTCACTTGTTGTCGGCCCCCGAGATCATGCGGCGGACTTGGCCCGATCGAAATTGGCGATCAGGAAATTGTTCCTGGCCGGGTCGACGAACGGTATCCAGCGTATCCTCTGCTCGGAAAAATCAGGATGCCTGGTCATGAAAATGTCGAGCTCGCGCGCCGCCTCGTCGCGCCGGCCGCTCCTCATCAGCGCGCCTATCTTCAGGAACCTGGCGTAAAAATAGCTTGGCGACAGGTTGAGCGAGCGCTCGGCGGTAGCGATCGCGGCCGGCCAGTCCTCGACGAAGCAGTAGGCCGCGGTCAGTTCCCCCAGATTGTGGAAGCGATAGAGGTCGAACGGGCTCAACCGCTCGGTATCGAGGAAGAACGGTATCGCGCCGGTCGCGTCGCCAAGCAAAAGGTGCGCGCTGCCCATGGCCGAGCGGGCAAAGGCGAAGCTCGGATTGATGTGGATCGCCTCGGCGAGGTGCTCGGCCGCCAATGCCGGCAAGCCGCGCATGATGTCGGCAGCGCCGAGATAGGCGTGCGGGCGCGCATCGAGGCTGTCCATCAAAAGCGCCTTGCGCGCCAGCGTCTCCACTTTCTCCAGATCGTCGCTATCGCCGAAACGCAGCCAGGCCCGCCAGAAGTACCACCATGCGAGCTCGTTCAGCACGGCGCTCGAATTCGGATCGTCGCGGTAGCCCTTGTCGAAGAAGTCGAGGGCGATTTCGGTATCGCGGCGCGTGCGTCTGTTCATATGCCAGCGGCCACGCCTGACCAGTTGCCAGGTCTCGAGGCTTTCCCAGGGCACCTGGAAAGTGCGCGCCTGCTCGGCGCGATCGACCTCCTTGTCGAGGATGGAAACGATCTCGCTGCCGATTTGGTCGCGCAGGCTGAAGATGTCGACGAGATCGCGGTCGAAGCGCTGCGACCAGACCAGGCGCCCGTTCGACGTGTCGGTGAGCGACGCGTTGAGACGGATCTGCCTGTCTGAGCGCGCCAACGTGCCGCTGACGATGTAGCGCGCGCCAAGCGCATTGCCGATGAGCCTCGTGCCCAGGCTGTCGTCGCGAAACTGGAAGCTGGAACCCTTGGCGATGACCGAAAGCCAGCGCGTGTTGGAAAGGCCGTAGATGATGTCCTCGGCGATACCGTCCGCCATATAGCCGACGTCGGGTTCGCTTCCGTTGCCCTGGAAGGGCAGCACCGCGATTGCCGGCGGACCCTTGGGAACCGGCCTGTAATGGCCAGGCGCGCTGGGGATGGAAGCGAAGGAAGCCGCTGTGGCAGGCCCGTTGCCGCCGCGGCCGGCGATCAGGACATGCACCGGCAGGGCGATGTTCTTCAGGCTGAACTCGCCGAGATCGGTGAACACCGCCGCGGTCTTGTCCCTCACATGGTGCCACGTCGTCGCCGAGATCGCGACGCCGTCATGCGGCGCGAATTCCTGCAGCCGGGCGGCGATGTTCACGTCGTCGCCATAGAGACGGCCTTCGCGCACAATGACGTCGCCGGTGTTGATCCCGGCGCGAAACGGCATGCGCATATCCTCGGCGACCGCCGCATTCAGCGCCACGATCCGGGCCTGGAAATCGAAGGCCGCCCGCAAGGCTTCGATCGGATTGCCGAATTCGGCCATGATGCTGTCGCCGGCGTCGCCGAACGTGCGCCCGCCAAAAGCACCGCAACTGCCGGCGATGATGTCGCGCCTCTCCTCGAAGGCGGCGACGGCCAACTCGTCATCGATGCCCATCAGTCGAGAGAATCCAACGGCGTCGATTGAAATGATTGTCGCAAGCTGACGGGTGTAATTCCGTTCAGCCATGATCGAGCCCCCAGTCCCCGCTTCCAGTCCAGAACAGGCGGCTAGCGCTCGAAAAAACACTTCGCCGACCGCCGACGACAAATCCTCGGCGGGCCCGGCGCACTGTTGCCACCCTGTTATGACCAGAATTCTATCAGGGTCTTGCCGAAAGCTCTACCACGAAGAGCTAATATAACGAACTCGCCATCCGGCGCATGGTTAGTCATTCGTTACGTCAGGAGACACATTCACATCGCGCGGTTACCATTTGAAATAACTTGGCTTTTCGTCACCAGTCAATACTGGACCTGCTCCCGCTGGCGAGGAGAGGCCGCATCGAGGCAAGCGCAGCAAAAATGCGTTATTTCGGCGCTGCGGAACCAACCCGCCTACGTGCGAGTTTCTGACGGCACTCACGCCGACGAGATTTGAGGGCTCTCATGCGCACTGTCGTTCTGGCAACCGGTATCGCTTTCCTCCTTGTCAGTGGACAAGCCTTTGCGGCAGATGACCAGCCATTGCCGCCGCAAAACGCCAAGAAACTCTCGGAGATCGTCGCCAAGGTCGAGCAGCGCACCGACTTCCGTTATGTGAAGGAAGTCGACTGGGACAGCGGCGGCTACACCGTCACCTATTACACGACCGACAAGGCCAAGGTCCAAATCACCTACGACCCTGTGACGGGGGAGCCCAAATAGGGCTGCATCCGCCTGCCCGCTTCGGCCATTCCGCCGGGCTTGCATCCGGCATAGGCTTGTTCTTCGAGAACGCCGGGCGGAGGACAACATGCGGCTTCATATCTGGACAATTGCCTTGCTTGTGGCCGTACCGATGGCGGGAATGTCCGGCCTGGCGCGTGCAGAAGGTCCGTCCTTCGATTGCCGCAAGGCGCAACTGCCCGCCGAGAAGGCGATCTGCGCCGACCCGCAAATGTCGGCCATCGATGCTTTGGTCACCAAAGCGTATGCCGGGTTCGCGCCGGCCTTCGGCGGCGACAAGCGCAAGATCGCCAGGGGACTGGTCGCCGACCGGAATGCCTGCAGGAGCGATGCGGCCTGCATCGTCAGCGCGCAGAACAATGCGCTGCAGACCTACGGCAATGCGCCGTCATGGGTGGAAGACTACAACATCGCGCTGATCGGCAAGAAGGCGCTCGACCTCGCGGCAAAGACGCCGAAGCCGGCCGACCAGCCCCTGCCCGCCTCGATCGGAACATGCGGCTTCACCCATATCAGGGCGCTGACGACCAGGCTGGGCGACGACCCGCTGGACACGGCCAGCCCGGAAGCCGGCAGCGCCGCGACATTCACCAATGGCGGTACGGCGGTCTCCTATGACCGGGAGCCGGGACTGGCGAGTTCAAGGGTTGGCGATCCGGTCGTCATGTGCCTGATCGTGATCCCGCGCGACTGCCCCAAAGACGATCTGCGCGGCAGGGTCTACTACGCCGTCGACCTCGCCGCCAAAGGTACATGGGCGCTGCCCGACTCCGAGCATCTGTGCGGCGGCGCCTGAAGGCCGTTGCGCCGCGCGCTCCGGAGTCCAACGCGAGGCCCGCCCTTGCATCCCCACAACTTTGGTGGCTGACTGCCCGTCATGATTGCGGGCACGGGGGTGCATGGCAATGATCGGTTACGTCCTGAAGCGCATCCTGATGGTGCTCGTCGGCTATCTGGTCGCGGTGCTGGCCGGGTTGATCGCGGTGGTGGTGATCTACGCGATATTGAGCTCGCTGCCCAACGCGCCGGGTTACTTCGGGCTTATGGAATTCACGCCTATCGCCGTGCTCGTGGTGCCGCCGCTCGGCATGTTCGTCTACTTCCTGACGATCGTCCTGACGGGAATGCAGACGCTGGTCTTCGCCCTGATCGCCGAGTTCTTTTCGTTGCGAAGTTTTTGGCTGCACATGCTGTTCGGCGCTGCCGCCGCGACCGCCGGCTTCATGCTGATCTGGCCCGACGCCGCCGACGATCCGGAACGCTGGGCCGACATGGGCATCATCGCCGGCGCCGGCCTGGTGGCCGGCCTGATCTACTGGCTGATCGCCGGACGCGACGCCGGCTTCCGCCGGCCGCTCGTCAACCGCTTAGCTTGACGGCGTGCGCACCGCTTCGGTCGCGTCGAGCGCCTGCATCAGCTTGGAATCGCGGTCATAGACGTCGTCGAAATATTCGACCTTGCCGGACATGTCCGGCCATGCGGTGAAATAGGCGACATAGACCGGGATGACGCGCGTGACATTCTCGGTCGAATGCCCGTGCTTCAGCTTCTCGGCGATATCGTCGACGGTGGTACCGAGAACGGCGGCAGCCATGCCGCGCGGATCCTGCAGCCGTACGCAGCCATGGCTGAGCGCACGCATGTCGCGGGCGAAGAACGACTTCTGCGGCGTGTCATGCATGTAGATGGCATGCTTGTTGGGGAAGAGGATCTTCAACTCGCCCAGTGCGTTGGCCTCGCTCGGCTGCTGGCGCACGCTGAAGGGAATGTTGGCGCCATAGGCACCCCAATTGACCGCCGATGACGGGATCTTCTTGCCGCGCGAATCCGTCACCTCGTAGCCGGCGCGGTCGAGATAGCCGGGATCGCTGCGCAGCCTCGGCAGCATCTCGTTGACGATGATCGACTGCGGCACGCCCCAATAGGGATGGAAGTCGACCTGCTTGATCTGGTTGTAGAAGAAGGCGGTCTGGTTGGTGACCCGACCGATGACGACACGGGTCTTCAGCTTCTCCTCGCCATTGTCGATATAGCTGGCGGTAAAGGCGGGCTGGTTGATGAAGACGCGCGGACTGCCGAGATCGGACGGCATCCAGCGCAGTTCCTCGAGCGCAACCTTGACTTTCCCGATCCTGTCGGCCTTCGACGCGCCGACAAACAATGCCACCGTGCGTGGGCCGATGACGCCATCGCCCTTCATGCCGGCCCGCTGTTGCACCGCCTTGATCACCGGCACCAGTTCGGGCTCGTAGAGCTCGCTCTTGCCAAGCCGGGCGAGCACTTCGCCGTAATTGCCGCCCATCTCGTCATCGAGATTGCGCGAAATCAGCGTCAGCAATTTGGGCAGTTCCGGACTGCTCTCGCCGGGTTTCAGCAGCAGCTTCGGGTCGACGATGATCTCGTTTTCCTCGCTGGCTTCGAGCGCCTCCAGCTCGACGCGCAGCGCCTGGTACTCGGCGTTCTGCGGATGCCGCGATTCGAGATAGGTGCGGACTTCCTGGGTATGCGCCAATGTCTTCAGCGCGCCTTCCAGATCGAACGGCTTGGCCGGAAAATCATAATAGCCGGTCATCCGGTTGGGATCGACGCGGCCGTTCTGCGCGTCCTGCGCATAGCGCAGCACGCGCGCCGAAAGCGCCATCTCGAAGCGGACCATTTCCTTCGTGCGCTCTTCCGGGGTGGCCGAGGTCGTGGTTGCCGGAACGTCGACCGAGTAGTCCGCGGGCGTCAGGCCGTAACTCGCGGCCTCGCCGAGAACGCGCACCGCGTCCTGGGCCCTGCTGTTTGGGGCGTTGTCGCTCACCCAGATAAAATCCGGATTGGCCGAATAATAGGCAATCAGCGCCTTGGCGATGTCAGGCTCGGCGAACAGCTCATAGTCGCTCAAGCCGGCCACGGCATCGCGGAAGCTGTTGCTCGTCACCGACGGCACGTAAGCGGCATCCTGCGCGGTCGCGGGTTGCGGCGCCGGCAGCAACGATTTGAAATCGACGCGCACCAGCTTGTCGGCCCTGTAGGTGTTGTAGGTCGGGCTGCTGATCCTGACGCCGCCGCCACCCTCGCCGGCCGACACGCTTGGCCGTATTTTGCGCGGCTTCGGTGGTGGCGGAAACTCGCCTTGCGGATTGTGCCGGATGCCGCCGCCGAACAGCATGTCGAACAGCCCTTGCGCGCTCGCCGGCTGCTGCCCGAAGGCAAGCGTCGCCGCGATCGCGATCGGCATGACGGCTTTTTTGTTTCCGAGGATTCTCATGCTTCACCCGCACCGGTTGTGACCGGTTCCCGTTCCGCGCCGCTGGACGGTCCCGCCCTCCGCATGGCGGATGTATGACGTGACTATACCGATTCATACCGATTTCGTTAAGCTTCCATAAATTTTCGAGGCCGTGTGGCAGAACAGTTTCACTTCATTGTGAGACCCCGGCAGCGATTGCTCCGCCCATCGAAAACAATCAGGCGTTGGCGGCGCCCGCGCCTGACCCCGTGACAAACGAAAGGCTTTGTGATCGAAATTCCGGCGGCCGCGACAAGCGTGGCCGGGAGGGTCTGCCGTGAAGAAAGGTTATCGCCAGCTTCTCGACGAGGCGAATGCCGAGATCGAGGTCGTGTCGCCGGAAGAGGCAGCGGGGCTGCTGGAGGATGACGACACCATCTTCGTCGATCTTCGCGACCCCCGCGAAGTCGAGCGCGACGGCAAGATCCCCGGCGCCAGGCATGTGACGCGCGGCATGCTGGAATTCTGGATCGATCCCGAAAGCCCCTATCACAAGCCGTTCTTCGCCTCAGGCAAGACCTTCGTCTTCTTCTGCGCCGGCGGCTGGCGCTCGGCTTTAGCCACCAAGACAGCGCAGGACATGGGCCTGACGCCGGTCAAGCACATCCTCGGCGGCTACACCGCCTGGAAAGCGGCCGGCCTGCCGGTCGAGCCGGGACAGAAGAAGAAAGCGGACTGACCAAGTTTTCCGCAACGCGTGGACCAGATCCGAATGCTTTTCTGGATAGCGAATGCGATTGGACTGGCAATCGCTTATCTCCTCGGTTCCACGCCCTCCGGCTATCTGGCCGGCAGACTGCTCAAGGGCATCGACATACGCGAGCACGGTTCCAAGTCCACCGGCGCGACCAACGTATTGCGAACCTTGGGCAAATGGCCCTCGCTGGCGGTGCTGGTTGTCGATGTGCTGAAAGGCGTGGCGGCGATCGTCTTTGCCCGCTGGTTTTATCCCTGGTGCTACGCAATATCGTCCGCCTCGCCACCGACGGCGCCTGATCTGCCGACACTGGTGCCTTGGGCCGTTTGC
Source organism: Mesorhizobium sp. GbtcB19 (assembly GCF_019091085.1). Taxonomy (GTDB): domain Bacteria; phylum Pseudomonadota; class Alphaproteobacteria; order Rhizobiales; family Rhizobiaceae; genus Mesorhizobium. Next base: position 542,253 of record NZ_JAGXJY010000002.1, read on the forward strand.
CTGGCCGGGCTTGCCGTGCTGCTGGGGCATGGCCGGTCGATCTGGCTGAATTTCACCGGCGGGAAATCCGCCGCGACGGGACTTGGCGTGCTGCTGGCTATGTCCTGGCCGGTCGGGTTGGGAGCCGCAACGGCATTTGCGGTCACCCTCGCTCTTTTCCGGATTGTTTCCCTGAGTTCGATGCTGGCGGCGCTGACGGCGGTCGTCCTTGTCTGCGGGCTGGAGCAACCATTGCCCTACCGGTTGCTGGTGATCGCGGGCAGCCTTTACGTGATCCTGCGCCACCGCGCCAACATCCAGCGGCTGCTGGCCGGAACGGAGCCACGCCTTGGTGGCCCGGAGGCGAAAGCGGGCCCCCGAATTTCCTAATGCAGAATCGTTTCCGGCTGCCCGGTCACAAAGCCCACTGCGCGAGTGACAACGTCCTTGTCGGCGAGGATACGGCGGTGGCCGAGCCCGTTGGCCCAGTGCAGGTGGACATGCTCGCCGGCGCCCGCGTAACGCGTCGCATGGTCGGCATGGACCTCGCGATCGTCCGGTGCGTGGACGATCAGCGTCGGCACCGGCGCTTCTGCAAGTTGGCGATCGCCGGTGAACTCGCTGAGCGGCCGACCTGAAAGGTGTTTCACCCTATCCGCCATGGCGACGCGGGAGCGCGGCCCGACGTTCATCATGTCGCTGAAATCGTCGAAGATTGCCGGCAGCGAGCTCGGCGCGGCAATCAGCACCAGCTTTTGCGCCTTAAGCGGCGGCATGCCCTTGACCGAGGCCGCGACCGCATTGGCGGCAATCGCGCCGCCGAAGGAGTGGCCGACGACGGCGGCGAAAGGACCGAACCATTCGCCTGTAACACGCACAGCCTCCACCGCATTCACCATGTTGAGGTGGCGGCCAAGCGAGTGGCCATGCCCGGGCAGGTCGAGCGAGACGACCTTGTAGCCGGCCCCACGAAACCCTTCGATCAGGGTGCGCATATATTCCGTGCGCGAGCGCCAGCCATGGATGACCAGCACCGTGCCGCGTGATTCCCCGCCCGGCTCCGGCCGGAATTCATGCACGGCCACACAATCCGTCCTGGTCTTCAGCCGGTGATGGCGCGCCTCGGCCATAAAGGCTGAGGCACGCTCAACGGCGCGGCGTTCACCGTCGCTCAGCGATTTGGCACTGGGTGTCCGGCAAAACAATTCGAACGCGGCGCGGCCGCTGAGACGCGGCGCGACATGCTCGGCAGCGCCAAAAACGCCCCGGATGACCTTCATTCCAAATGATGCCATATTGGCAGTCCATCCATTCGTTCAAGCATGAACATAATAGTTCAAACATGAACATTAAGCAAGAGCTGCCCTGGGACAACCCGCGTTTTCGCAACTGGGTCGCGGTGGCGCGCGCCTGCCATGTGCTGGAGCGCACGCTGGCGGTGAAGCTTGCCCCACTCGACCTCAAGCCGGCGCAACTCGACGTGCTGATGAACCTCTACCGCCATCCCGGCATGTCGCAGCACGACCTTGCCCGCAAGCTCCTGGTCGGCCGCTCCAACATCACCATGCTGCTGCCGCAGCTCGAGGCGCGCGGCCTGCTTCGCCGCGAGAGCGACGAGAAGGACAAGCGCGTGCTGCGGCTGAATCTCACCGAGGCGGGCGAAGCGCTGCTGATGAAGGCGCTGAAGGTGCACATGGCCCTGATCGAGAAGGCGATGAGCCAGTCGACGCCGGAACAATGCGACATGATCGGCGAGCAGATGCGCAAGATGGCCGACGTCCTGAAGGAAGCCTGAGCCGGGAATCCGCGTCATCAGGCATATTGAGATTCAGGTCAGGCCGAGCCGAAAGCGGTGGTTTCCGAGAACCGGAGCGGAGCGTACTTAAAGTACGTGAGCACCGGAAGCGCAGGAAACCATCGTTTGCAGGCCGGCCTCACCTGAATATCAGTATGCCTACCACATCGTCTTCTTCGCCCGCTCCGGCCATTCCTGATCGTACTTCTGGCCGTCGATGTTCTTGCGGCTGGTGACCTCGAGGATCTGGCCGGGCGTCGGCAGCGACTTCGGATCGACGTGCCTGGCCGGGTTCCAGAGATCGGAGCGCACGATGGCGCGGGCGCACTGGAAATAGACCGTGTCGACATCGACGACAGTGACCGAGCGGGCCGGCTTGCCGTCGACCATGAAGGAAGCGCAAAGCTCTGCATCGGTGGTGATGTGTGCGCGGCCGTTGACGCGCACGGTCGTGCCGGAGCCCGGCACGAGGAAGAGCAGCCCGACGCGCGGATCGCGAATGATGTTCTTGAGCGAATCGGCGCGGTTGTTGCCACGCCTGTCCGGCATCATCAGCGTCTTCTCGTCGACGAGGCGCACGAAGCCGGCGAGATCTCCGCGCGGCGAGCAGTCGAGCCCCTCCGGTCCGCTGGTCGCCAGCGCCACGAAGGGAGAAGCCTCGATAAAGGCGGCATATTCGGGAATCACATGGTCGAGTTCCTTGACGATCGAGGCCTCGCCGGGCAGGCCGTAAAGCGCCTCGAGCTGTTCGACGGATGTGATGAGCGACATCTTTTTCGCCTCCTGACCTTTTGCCGGCGCTACTCCATGTCCATGACGCCTTGACGACAGCCCGCTGCCGAAATTGGCTGCCACGCGACAGGCTAGCGATCTCGGCTCAGTCCCTTCTCGGCCAGCTCGGCAAGATAGGCGTTCCAGCGCGCGTCCTTTTCGTGGCCGAGCGTGTGCAGATAGGTCCAGGTGAAGATGCCGGTGTCATGGAAATCGTCGAAGGTGATGCGCACCGCGTAGTTGCCGACCGGATCGATCTTGAGGATCGTGACATTGCGCTTGCCGGGCACCGTCACCCGCTGCTCCGGCGAATGGCCCTGCACTTCCGCCGATGGCGAGACCACCCGCAGGAACTCCGCCGGCAGTTCGAAGGGCTGATGACCCGGAAAGGTCACGGTCAGCAGCTTGCGGTCCTTCGAGACCCTGAGTTCCTTCGGCGCGGTCATGGCTTGTCCTGTCTGGGTTGCGCCCTTCCGTACGCCGCTTCGCGCGATGCGCAAAGCCATTTGAGGACAGCCGACACGCGATGTCGGTCGGGGAATGTTACCAAAGATCAAGACCTTCTATCTTGAATGCCGCCTTGGATCGTATCACATAGCTGTATATAACGACGCCGCTCAGGCCACGGGAAACGCTTGCGAATGGACATGATCGACCCCCTTGGTCGTAACATGATCGACCCTTTCGGTCGCGCGATCAGCTATCTGCGCGTGTCGGTCACCGACCGCTGCGATTTTCGCTGCACCTATTGCATGGCCGAGGACATGACCTTCCTGCCGAAGAAGGATCTGCTGTCGCTCGAAGAGCTTGACCGGCTCTGCACCGTCTTCATTGAAAAAGGCGTGAAGAAGCTCAGGCTGACCGGCGGCGAGCCGCTGGTGCGCAAGAACATCATGCATCTCGTGCGCCAGCTGTCGCGGCATCTGGCAAGCGGCGCTCTGGAAGAGCTGACGCTGACCACCAACGGCTCGCAGCTGTCGCGCTTCGCCGCCGAGCTTGCCGATTGCGGCGTCAAGCGCATCAACGTCTCGCTCGACACGCTCGATGCCGAAAAATTCCACCAGATCACGCGCTGGGGCAATCTCGGCAAGGTGATGGAAGGCATCGATGCCGCGCAGAAGGCCGGGCTGAAGATCAAGCTCAATGCGGTTGCGCTACGCGACTTCAACGATGTTGAAATCCCCGAGTTGATGCGCTGGGCGCATGGTCGCGGCATGGACCTCACCCTCATCGAGACGATGCCGATGGGCGAGATCGAGGCCGACCGCACCGACCAGTATCTGCCGCTGTCGCTGCTGCGCGCCTCGCTGGAGCGCCGATTCACGCTCGCCGATATCCCTTACAAGACCGGCGGCCCCGCCCGCTATGTCCATGTCGCCGAGACCGGCGGCCGGCTCGGCTTCATCACCCCGATGACCCACAATTTCTGCGAAAGCTGTAATCGCGTGCGGCTGACCTGCACCGGCACGCTCTATATGTGCCTCGGCCAGGAGGACGCGGCCGACCTCCGGGCGCCGTTGCGCGCTTCCGAGGGCAACGAGCTGCTCGACGCGGCAATCGACGAGGCCATCGGCCGCAAGCCGAAGGGGCATGATTTCATCATCGACCGCCGCACCAGCCGCCCGTCGGTGTCGCGGCATATGAGCGTCACCGGCGGCTGATTTTTTCTCCGGCTTGATGCATGATCGCCCTCTGGTCAGCGACTAGGGGGTTGTCATGCCACGTCTTCATCGCATCGGACTGGCGGCGGCGCTTTTGTTCTTGCCTGCCGGCATGACGGCGCTGGCCAAGCCGTTCACCTATGTCAACGCGCGCTTTAGCACCGTTTGCACTTTCCCGGACCAGATTTTCACCAAGCAAATGCCCGAGCCGGAAAATGGCGACGGCCTGGAGTGGCGTAGCATCGACGGCGCGAGCGTGGCCTGTTACGGCAGCTACAATACGCTCGACGCCACGCCCGAAAGCCTCGTGGAAGAGAAGAAAGCCAGCCCCGAGCCAGGCGAAAAAGTCACCTATAGCAAGACCGGCAAGAACTGGGCGGCGCTGTCGGGAACCAAGGGCGACAACATCTTCTACGAGAGATCCGTGTTCGGAAAAGAGGACGTCATCCACACCGTCTTCATCCAGTATCCTGCGGCGCTCAAGGCGAAATACGACCCGCTGGTCGGCGCCATCGCCCGCAGCCTGCACGAGGCGTCCGGGCCACACTGGAAATAAACCCTTCGCGCGGGTTCGCAGCCGATTTACCACCGGCCTTTTCCGGCCTAGCCTTCCCGCGCGACTTTCGCTCTCAGGGGGAGTGCCATGCGCACATTCATACTTTCACTTGCAATGCTTGGGATTGCTTCCATACCGGCCGCCGCTCAGTCGATCGGCGGCACCTATACCGTCGCCGGCACCAATTTCGACGGCTCGAAATATGGCGGCGAAGCGACCATCACGCTGACCAGCGACACGACCTGCACGATCCACTGGGAAACCGGCGGTTCGAGCTCGGACGGTATCTGCATGCGTAACGACGACGCCTTCTCCGCCGGCTACGCCATGGGCAAGGAGATCGGCCTTGTCGTCTACAAAGTGGAGGAAGACGGCACGCTGAGCGGCTTGTGGACGATTGCCGGCAAGAACGGCAACGGCACGGAGACGCTCACACCGAAAAAATAACGCTGAAAAACACTGGTCGAATGATAAATGGGCCGCGGAAAATCCGTGGCCTATTTCTTTAGCGTTGCTGTTTGCCGGTCGCCTGCTACGGCTTGATCTAGAAAAAGAATCCGGAAACGCCTTTGCCTCTCTCGCCAAATCTGCGCGGCGCGCTGTTCATGATCGTGGCCATGGTCGGCTTCACCTTGAACGACGCGATCACCAAATTCTCTTCCGAATCGATGAACATGGCGCAGGTCATGCTGGTGCGCGGCGCCTTCGCGTCGCTGTTCGTCGGCCTGCTGGCCTGGCGACGCGGCGCGCTTGCCAATCCTGGCGCCATGCTGCAGCCGATGGTGGCGACACGCGTGGCGGGTGAAGCCGGCGCCACCGTGTCGTTCCTCATCGCGCTCGCGCATTTGCCGATCGCCAACGTTTCGGCCGTGCTGCAGGCCCTGCCGCTGGCGGTAACCATGGGAGCGGCGCTGTTTTTCGGCGAAGGCGTCGGCTGGCGGCGCTGGCTCGCCATTGCCGTCGGCTTCGCCGGCGTGATGATCATCGTGCGGCCGGGCTTCGAGGGCTTCAGCGTCTATTCGCTGCTGGCATTGACCAGCGTTCTCTGCTGCGCGGTGCGCGACCTCGCCACCAAGCGCATCCCGCAGGCGATCCCGACCATGCTGGTGTCGACCGCGACGGCACTCGCCATGACGGTCCTGGGTGCGCTGCTGTTGTCGCCGATGGGCGGCTGGACGCCGATGACCGGCAAGGCGACCGCGCTGTTGGCGCTGGCTGCTGTGCTGGTGCTGATCGGCTATCAGTTCATCATCATGGCGATGCGCTCGGGCGACATCTCCTTCATCGCGCCGTTCCGCTACACCGCGCTGCTGTGGTCGATCCTGCTCGGCCTCGTCATTTTCGGCGACATCCCCGATCTGCCGATGATCGTCGGCGCCGCCATCATCATCGGCTCCGGCCTCTATGCGCTGTACCGCGAGCGCGTCGTCGGCCTGCGGCAACCGGCCGCCGAAAGCGCTGGACCCGACATGGCGCCGGACGGCATATAGGCGCGATGGACCGAGATGTTGCGGGGATCATTCTGGCTGGAGGCCAGTCGCGCCGGATGGGCGGCGGCGACAAGTCCCTGCTCTCATTGGGCAAAGTCCGGCTGCTCGATCATGTCGCCGCGCGATTGAAGCCGCAGGTCGCGACCCTGGGGCTCAACGCGAACGGCGATCCCGTGCGATTTGCCGCCATGGGCCTGCCGGTGATCGAAGACACGGTGCCGGGCTACGCCGGCCCGCTGGCAGGCATTCTCGCCGGTCTCGAATGGGCAGCCGGGCAAGCAGGCTGCCAATGGCTGATAAGCGCCGCCGGCGACACCCCGTTCTTCCCCGACAACCTCGTCGAGCGCTTGGCAGCCGCAACCCATGATCGGCCAGGCGCCATCGCCGTCGCCAGTTCGGACGGCAGATGGCATCCGACCTTCGCGCTCTGGCCGCTCGGCCTGCGCGAGGCCTTGCGCCATTTCCTGGTCGACGAGGACAACCGCCGGGTCTCCGCCTTCATGGAGCGCCACGGCTATGTCTCGGTGGAGTTCCCCATGATCGAGGCCGGCGGCCATAAGATCGACCCGTTCTTCAACATCAACACGCCGGACGACCTTGCGGCGGCGAAAAGTCTGTTGCAAAGCCTCGGGCCATGAGACGCGTGTTCGGCATCACCGGCTGGAAAAACTCCGGCAAGACGACTTTGACCGAAAAGCTTGTCACCGAACTGGTGGCACGCGGCTGGACGGTTTCGACGGTCAAGCACGCCCATCATGACTTCGACATCGACAAGCCCGGCGCCGACTCCTTTCGCCACCGCCAGGCGGGCGCTACCGAGGTTGCGATCGTATCGGGCCGACGCTGGGCGCTGATGCACGAATTGCGGAGCGAGGACGAGCCGACGCTGGACGATATCCTGGCGCGGCTGGCACCGGCGGACATCGTGCTGGTCGAAGGCTACAAGCGCGAGGCGCACAAGAAGATCGAGGCAAGGCGGCTCGAGGCCAAGGACCGGACGCCGCTTTCCGCCAACGATCCGAACATCGTCGCGATCGCCGCCGACTTCGCGATCGAAGGCGAAAAACTGCCGGTTTTCGACCTCGACGATACAAAATCCATAGCCGACTTTGTCGAGCAGATTACCGGTCTCGGGGCTCAAACCAAGTAACGCTGCGGCAGATGGCGATTATCGTTTGCCGTTGATTTGCGGTTGCTTTTTTCTCGCAAAGAGTGGGAGTATCCGCTCCAGCGGGCGGTCAAGAAACGACTGCCCACAAGAGCCGCACGGGACAGCGGCCATGACAATATGAGAGGATTATCATGCGTATTGCACTGCGTATCGCGCTTGCCGCTTCGGCCGCGCTGCTGACACTTGGCGTCGCCCAGGCACAGGAAAAGACCCTGAGGATCGGCACCGAAGGCGCGTACCCGCCCTTCAACAACCTGACTTCGGACGGCCAACTGGTCGGCTTCGATATCGATATCGCCAAGGCCCTCTGCGACGAAATGAAGGTGAAGTGCACCTTCGTCGCGCAGGATTGGGACGGTATCATCCCGGCGCTGCAGGCCGGCAAGTTCGACGCCATCGTCGCCTCGATGTCGATCACGCCCGAGCGCCAGGAAAAGGTCGACTTCAGCCACAAATATTACAACACCCCGTCGGCCATCGCCGTGCCGAAGGATTCGCCGCTCAAGGGCGTGACCAAGGAAGACCTCGCCGGCAAGAACATCGGCGTCGCCACCACGACCACGCACTACAACTATGCCTCGAAGACCTACACGGACAGCACCATCAAGGGCTATCCGAGCAGCCCCGAGGAACAGGCCGACCTCGCCAATGGCCGTCTCGACGCCATCGAGGACGACATCGTCGTGCTGCAACAGTGGCTGGATTCGCCTGACGGCGCCTGCTGCAAGATCCTCGGCCAGCCCTCGCCGCAGCCGGTCGAGATCTTCGGACCGGGCGCCGGCATCGCCGTGCGCAAGGGCGAGACCGATCTGGTCAACAAGCTGAATGACGCGATCGACGCCATCCGCAAGAACGGAAAATACAAGGAAATCAACGACAAGTACTTCAAGTTCGACGTCTACGGCGCCGAATCCTGATAAGTTAGCCAAGGGCGGTGAGGCACCCCTCGCCGCCCTTTTCTCCTTCCGGGATCGCCACGGAGACACGACCCGTCAATGCCGGCCCAAAGCATTTGGACACTTCTCAGCTGGGGACCGGATGGCTGGAGTGACGACATTGCGTCTGGCGTTCTGGTCACCATCGTGCTGGCGCTTGCCACGCTGCCGATCGGCCTGACAATCGGATTCTTCGTCGCCTTCGCCAAGCAGCATGAAGAGCCCTCGCTGCGGCTCGCCGCCAACATCTACACCACTGTCTTTCGCGGCCTGCCGGAACTGGTGACGCTGTTCCTGTTCTTCTTCGGCATGCCGCTTCTGTTGCAATATGTCGTGCGCCTGTTCAATCCGAATGCCACCATCGACGTCAACAGCTTCATCGCCGGCATGATCGTGCTGTCGCTGATCTTCTCGTCCTATGCCAGCGAGGTCTTCCTTTCGGCGTTTCGGGCCATTCCCAAAGGCCAGTATGAAGGCGGCTACGCCATCGGCCTGTCGAAATGGCAGACGATGCGGCTGATCATCCTGCCGCAACTGATCCGCATTGCCTTCCCTGGCCTCGAGAACTGCTGGCTGAGCCTGCTCAAGGACACCTCGCTGGTCTCGGTGGTCAACCTGGCCGAAACTCTGCGCCAGTCGGGCGTGGCGGCACGCGTCACCAAGCATGCCTTCCTGTTCTACAGCGTCGCGGCGCTGATCTTCCTGGCGCTGGCCATCCTGTCCTCGATCGGCACGAGCTACATCCTGCGCTATATCGGACGGAGGGAAGCGCGATGAGCGTCAGCCAGGCTGTCGTCGTCGACAAACCACCGCCCCTGGCGCGCGGCTGGCCGCGCGCCCGCATCGTCGGCTACTCACTGGTCGGCGTGTGGATGCTCTTCGGTCTCGGCATCGTCGCCTATCTCATCTACGCTTGGAATCCGGAGTTCTTCGCCCGTTACGCGCCGGCCTATCTGCAGGGCCTGGGAACCACCCTGTCGCTGGTGAGCATTTCGATGGTGCTGGGAGCGATCTTTTCGCTGCCCGTCGCCTATGGCCGCATGTCGAGGAACCGGATCCTGTCCGGGCTTGCCTATTGCTATGTGTATTTCTTCCGCGGCACCCCGCTGCTCGTGCAGACATATCTCGTCTATTACGGCGTCGGCTCGTTCCGGCCCGAGCTTGAAACGGTCGGGCTGTGGTGGTTCTTCCGCGAAGCCTTCTATTGCGGTGTCTTTGCCTTCTCGCTCAACACCGCCGCCTATCAGGCCGAAATCCTGCGCGGCGCCATCGAAAGCGTGCCGCGCGGCCAATGGGAAGGTGCGGCCTCGCTCGGCCTGCACACATTGCAAACGCTGCGCAAAGTGGTCCTGCCGCAGGCGATCATCGTCGCGCTCAGGCCCTACGGCAACGAACTCATCCTGATGATCAAGGCTTCGGCAATCGTCGCCATCATCACCGTCTACGACCTGATGGGCAACGCCAAGCTCGCCTACGCGAAATCCTTCGACATCCAGGCCTATATCTGGGTGGCGATCGTCTATCTGGTGATGGTCGAGATCCTGCGTCACGGCGTCGAATGGATCGAGCGCCGCATCACCATCCACCTGCACCGCTAGATCAAACCTTCAGGCCTGTGCCACTCGATGCGGCGCTGCGTGCCTTGACGAATTTTTCGCATGGCCTAGACGTTCCGACACTGAAATCTCTGTTTTGTTGGAAGGCAGGTCTATGGCATCGGTTGCATTTCTCGGTCTTGGCGTCATGGGCTATCCGATGGCCGGGCATCTCAGGAACAAGGGCGGCCACGACGTCACTGTCTACAACCGCACCAAGGCAAAGTCCGAGCAATGGGTGGCTCAGCATGGCGGTCCGCTGGCGTTGACCCCGGCCGAGGCAGCCGAGGGCAAGGACTTCGTCTTCTCCTGCGTCGGCAATGACGATGATCTGCGTTCGGTGACGACCGGTGCGAACGGCGCCTTCGCCGCGATGAAGAAGGGCGCCGTCTTCATCGACAACACCACCGCCTCGGCAGAAGTCGCGCGCGAGCTCGACGAAGCCGCGCGCAAGGCCGGCTTCTCCTTCCTCGACGCGCCGGTGTCCGGCGGCCAGGCCGGCGCCGAGAACGGCGTGTTGACCGTCATGGTCGGCGGCGAGCAGGCCGCTTTCGACAAGGCCAGGCCGGTCATTCAAGCTTACGCCCGCATGGTCGGCCTGATGGGGTCGGCCGGCGCCGGCCAGTTGACCAAAATGATCAACCAGATCGCCATTGCCGGCCTCGTCCAGGGGTTGGCCGAAGGCATCCATTTCGGCAAGAAGGCCGGCCTCGACATCGAAAAGGTCGTCGAGGTGATCTCCAAGGGCGCCGCCGGCTCCTGGCAGATGGAAAACCGCCACAAGTCGATGAACGCCGGCAAATATGATTTCGGCTTTGCCGTCGACTGGATGCGCAAGGACCTCGGCATCTGCCTGGCGGAGGCCAACCGCAACGGCGCCAAGCTGCCGGTGACAGCGCTGGTCGACCAGTTCTACAAGGATGTGCAGGACATGGGCGGCAAGCGCTGGGACACGTCCTCGCTGCTCGCTCGCCTCGAACGCTAGGTATTACGATGCCCCTGCCCGATCCGAGCTGGAGCGCCGACGACATTGTCGCGCATATGCGCTCGATCGGCACGGAGGAGAACCGTACCGGCATGGCGCGCTTCGGCATCAACACCGCCACCGCGCTCGGCATCGGCAATTCCGATTTGCGGCCACTTGCGCGCAAGCTGAAGAAGAACCATCAGCGGTCGCTGTTGCTGTGGGATAGCGGTATCCGCGAGGCGCGGCTGATGGCGGCCTTCACCGGCGAGCCGAAAAAGGTCGACATCGACCAGTGCCGGCGCTGGGCCGCGGATTTCGACAGCTGGGAGATCGTCGACACCGTTGCCGACCTGTTTGCCGACACGCCATTCTGGCGTGAGCTGATAGACGAATTTGCCGAAGACGAGCGCGAATTCGTCCGCCGCACCGCCTTTGCCATGCTGGCCTGGAGCGCGGTGCATCTGAAGAAAGAGCCCGACGCGACCTTCCTTGCCTACCTGCCGCTGATCGAGAAACATGCCAGCGACCCGCGCAATTTCGTCCGCAAGGCGGTCAACTGGGCGCTGCGGCAGATCGGCAAGCGCTCCATGAGCCTGCACGCACCTGCCCTTACGCTGGCGGAGAAACTGGCGGCATCGTCGGACAAGACGGCGCGCTGGATCGGCAAGGATGCGGTGAAGGAACTGACGGATGCCAAACAGCTCGCAAGGCTCGCCGCCGCAAAAATCTGATCCTGCCGGCATCCGCTTCGTCGAGGTGACGCAAGAAACGCAGGGCCGTTTCGAAATCCTGTTCGAGCAGCCCGGCGCGCCGAAATATTGTTGGTGCATGGCCTGGCGCCATTCCAGCCGCGAGCACATCCAGAACGATGAGAAGAAGCGCATGATGATGGCGCTGATCGATGCCGGCACCCCCGTCGGCATCGTCGCCGAACTGGACGGCAGACCAATCGGCTGGTGCTCGGTCGCGCCGCGCGAGACCTACCGGAAACTTTCGAAGCAGCAGGACGACAGCGAGACCGGCATATGGTCGATCGTCTGCTTCTACGTGCCGAGGGCCTTGCGCGGCGGCGGACTGGCCTCCGCCCTGCTCGACGCGGCGATCGATCATGCCTTCAGCAAAGGCGCGCGCATCGTCGAGGCCTATCCGGTTGACGAGGCCGCACCCAGCTATCGCTTCATGGGTTTTCGCGACATGTTCGTCGCGCGGGGCTTCCATGAGATCGGCACCGCCGGCACGCGCCGGCATGTGATGCGGCTTATGCGCTGACCAGCCGGACGCCCGTCCGCTCAACGTCGTTCTGCCGCGCAAGGCAATTGCGGTTGCTATCGCCGTAGGTCTCGAATCCCTAGTTCTTGCCACATCCACTCGAAGCTGTAGGTGGCCATGGGATGTGCCGGATCAGGTTGGTTGGCAGTTTGGTTTTCGAGATATTTCAACCAATCGGCAACTTTCCGACGACCGGCCGTGGTTTTGGCGGCCTGACGCGGCGTCTTGTTCCCCAACATCTTGACCGGCTGATCGAGAGTTTCACGATAATGCCGATCCAAATACTCGCGGATGGCTTGGTCGGCGACCTCCGGCGAAATATCCGATCGAGATGTATCGGCACCTTCACGCGGCCGTTCTGCCTTCATCTGTTCAACGGTCGTGATCTCGGCTAACGGCGTCCGGACAAGATCGCCAAGAGCCTGCTGTATAAGAGCGATTCCTCTTGTCGCCCGCGCGGCGGAATTAGCGGACAGATGCAGGAAACGGCCCTTCAACTCGACATTGCCAAGCACGAGCGAGCCGTTGTCCATCGTGGTATCGATAGCGGGAGCGGCGGCCTTTATCTTGTTGCCACCTTTCGGTGTCTCCTCCAGCCAGTTCCAGAATTTCGTGTCTGCTTGCGAGAAGGCTGGAATGCCGTTCAACCCAGCACCGATATCCTCCGGTCTCACGCCAGACGCGAGCGGAAAGCGAACGTCGTGGAATGTGATTTCGTCACCATCGGTATTTTGCAGCCTTGGCCCAGCCACCCTTCCAAGGGTGTCGAACAACCATGAGAGCGTGAACATGAATGCGGCCGCCCGCAGCTCTTCGTCTTTGATGGCAGGCAGCTTCTTCGCGTTTCTTTTGCCGAACAGGCGCCGCAGCCCATTAAACAACGTTTCGGTGGCCTGCGGTGTAAAGGGCAAGACGCCGCCAGCCATGACGTTCTTGCCCATGACGGGTACGATCCGCGCCGCAAGCTTGTCCCACTGCCTCAGCGTCTTTGTCGCAGTGCCCTCACTGACGGCGATAGGCTCGCCACCGCGGATAAGGTCGCGCGCCATGAAAGACGCTCCCGGAACGACGTTACTCACCTCATATAAACTCATGACGGAGGTCCTCAGCGCCACCATATAGGCCCTCGATTGAGCACTTTCCTTCCAGCCTCGGCGCTTGAGATACTCGTCTACGATATTACTGGGTTCGCCCTCGAAATCCTGCGTCAGGAAATCCTCGAAAGCACAGCCCCACAGGGCGTTCGTCCACTGGTCGCCGAGGGCTTCGGCAAGGTCTTCAAATTCCGCTTCGCCCTCGTCGAGGACCGGGCCCAAATGTTCGTTGAAAACTCCTTCGAAGCATTCGCGCCATTCGTCGCGGGCAAGAAGTTTCATCAGCCCGCTGAGATCGTGGCTGGTCGGCATGAACTTTTCTCCAGGCGATGCTCGGTGAGTATATGACACGCCTTCCGGTGCAGTGGCTTCTATTCTGCGTCGCCGAGGCGATCGGGCAAGACGGCGTTAGCGATTTCCCTGGATTTCTTAGCGGCGACTTTCCGTCCTTGGGCTGACCGAAGGCCCAGCAGCCACCTACTCGGGCATGACACAAATCAAGGGTTGCATTTTGCGATCAAGATGCATGGTTCCGACAAAGTCGGCTAGCCCGAGTATCACGGCGGTTTTACTCGATCCCAGATGCGAAAGCAGTCAAATGTGTGGAGCCATGAACAAGCGTCTCATACCAACAGCCACCCTGGCAACCGCGCTCCTCCTCGCAGCCACCGGAGCCGATGCCGCGGCCGACGTGGCACATATCCTCTGGAAGGACCTGCGGCCAGCGGCGCAGGCTGTCGCCGAGGACGCGAGCCTGCCGATGATCGCGGCAAAGCTGCCCGATCACGGCGAGACACTGTCGCTTAACCTGCAGGACAAGACGATACAATTAGCCGGCTATGCATTGCCGGTCGACCGCGATGGCGACCTCGTCTACCAGTTCCTGCTGGTGCCATGGACCGGCGCCTGCAGCCATATGCCGACGCCGCCGCCGAACCAGATCGTGCTGGTGACGCCGGCGCATCCCTACGAGATGAAAGAGGCCTATGAGCCGGTCGCGATCACCGGCGTGCTGCAGCCCGGACTGGAGAAGAGCCAGCTTTTCATTCTCGACGGCGTCTCGATCATCCAGTCCGGCTATACGCTGCGCAAGGCTGAGGTGGCGAGCGTCGACACCGTGCCGGACGCGGTCACGCTCCCGGTCAACTCGCCGTGGAGTTTTCTCAACAAGAAGAAGAATTAGGCTCGCCGCTCCCCGCAAATGCGGGAGGCGGCGAGCGCCTGGCGATCAGGCAGCGTTGGCGCCCGATTCCTTGTCCAGCACCATGTAGTCGAGCGGAATCTCGGTGGTGTATTTGATCTGCTCCATGGCGAAGGACGAGGAGACGTCTCTTATCTCGATCTTGGCGATCAGCCGCTTGTAGAAGGCGTCATAGGCCGCGATATCCGGCACCACGACGCGCAGCAGATAATCGACGTCGCCGCTCATGCGGTAGAACTCGACCACCTCCGGAAATTCCTGGATGACTTCGGAAAAGCGCCGCAGCCATTCATGGCTGTGCGAGTTGGTGCGGATCGACACGAACACGGTGACGCGCACATTGACCTTCTCATGGTCGAGAATGGCGACCCGCCGCTTGATGACGCCCTCTTCCTCGAGCTTCTGGATGCGCCGCCAGCACGGCGTGGTCGACAGGCCGACCTTCTTGGCGACATCGGCCACCGCAAGCGTGGCGTCCTCCTGCAGGAGGCGGAGAATTTTTCTATCAAGGCGATCCATGGGGAGGCTCCAGGGGAATAGTTTGGCTATAATCCCTTTTATCGGAGGCTTTCACAAGAAAGAAATTCTGCCAAAGACCGCAAAAGCGAGTGATATCTTGCGAGATCGCTAATCGATGCGATAGCGGATTTCCGATTGCAGGAAGGGCAGCAAATCCATTTCAAACCAGGGATTCTTCTTCAGCCAGCCGGTGTTTCGCCAGGACGGATGCGGCAACGGCAGAACTTTCGGAACAGCCGGTCCGTCCCATATGGCGCGCCAATTCCTGACCGTCTCGGTAAGCGACGGCAGGCGCGCGGTGCCCATATGCCAGGCCTGCGCGTAGCCGCCGATGGTCAGCACCAGGTCAATCTGGGGCATCAGCGCCATCAGTTCCGAGCGCCAGGCCGGCGCGCATTCGCGGCGCGGCGGCAGGTCGCCGCCCTTGGCATCCTGCCCGGGGAAACAAAAGCCCATCGGGACGATGGCGAATTTTTCGGTGTCGTAGAATTCCTGCGAGGTGACACCGAGCCAGCTTCTCAGCCGATCTCCCGAGGCATCGGTGAACGGCATACCCGACAGATGCACCTTGGTGCCGGGCGCCTGGCTGGCGAGCAGGATGCGCGCCCGCGAGGACGGCAGCAGCACCGGCCGCGGCTCATGCGGCAAGGGCCGGCCGAGCGGATGCTCCACGCAAATGCGGCAGGCCCGCACCCTCGCGGTGAGGCGCTCCAGCACTTCGCTCATATCCGGCTGACTGTCCAATTGCTGTCGCTCAGGCTGCCGCGCTCGGCCGGCTTGTAAGCGCCGCATACCAGCGCAGCACGTTCGTGCACTCCTCCGGCACCTTGATGCGGGCCGGTTTCATGAAATCGATGGCGATCATGCCGGTAATGTCGGCGACCGAGTAGTCGTCGCCGGCGGCGAATTCCCGCCCCGCCAACTCCTTGTCCAGAAGGTACAGGAATTCGATCGCCTTCGGCTTGTTGGCCTCGCCCCATTCCGGAATCTGCGGCACCTCCCACTCCTTCATCGCCGGATGGATGTGCCGGAATGCGGCGGCGACGCTGACCATCAGGTTCAGTTCCAGGCGTCTTTGCCACATCTCGACTTTTGCCTTGCCGAGCGCTCCCCTGCCGAACAGCGCGGGCTCCGGGTGCAACTCCTCGAAATAGCGGCAGATGGCGATCGATTCGGTGATGATGGTGCCGTCATCGAGCTCGAGCACCGGCAGGCGCCGCAGCGGATTGCGCTGCGTTACCTGCTCGCCGCGATGTTCCAGCGCGCCCATGTCGACCGGCACCAGCGGAACCGTCAGCCCCTTTTCGGCGAGGAAGACGCGCACCCGCCGGGGATTGGGAGCCCGGCCTCCATCGAAGAGCTTCATTCCATCCTCCAGCTTCTTCACCGATCATAGGGCGCGGCTCCATTCATCACCAGAAGCGAACGAATTCGCGCAACGCGTCGCCGAACGAGGCCAGCGTGCCGTGCTTGCGCTCGACCGGCGCCTCGTGATGGCTGTCGCGCCAGTCCTGCGGCTCCTCGAATGTGCCCGCCCAGATGCCCGCTTTGGCTGCTCTGGCCATTGCTTCCTCGGTTTCGAAGTCGCCGAAGGCAACCGCCCATCCGGCCTGCACCTGGGCACGGTTGAGATCGGTGTCGCCTGCCCTGCAATCGCCGAGCAGACGGCCGTAGCGGTCGCGCTGCCAGCCGCTGCACGACACTGGCCGGTTGGCGATCAGTTTGACCAGCGACAGCCGCGCCAGCTTGCCGCAGGGATAGTCGGCTCCGGACTTCTGGCAGGCCTGCAGATATTCAGGCGCGTCGATACCGCGCATGCGAATGCGTTCGGCCCCGAGCGTGATCGAATCGCCGTCATTGACGATCGCCGTGCCCTGTTCCGTACGCCTCTCAAAGCGATCGAGTCTGGCCGCTACCAGGATCAGCAGTCCGAGGATAAGGGCAGCCAGTCCGTAGTCCAGCAGCTTGCGCCAGAGGCTGCGCGGCGGGCTTGCCGCGTAGCGCCGGCGCGGTCCTCGCGGCCCGAAACGGCTCATATGGCAAACAGTCTCTTAATCATTCGAACGTAGCTTAACGAACTGAAAATCGCTGCGCGCAGAAATTGAAGTCCGTATGCCTTTGCTACGCTCGAACACAGCGGATAAATTCATTGTGGACCGCCGTAAACCGCACCGCAACAGCGATGTGGCGCGCGCGGTGCGCAAGACGCGCGACCGCCTTTCGCAACAGGCCGGCAGCCTCGACTTCGACCGCGAACTGCTGAAGCTGCATGCGCGCGCCATGGTGGTCAGCGCGGTCGCGATCCCGCTGCTCGTGCTTGCCGTGGCGGGCATCGGCTGGCTGGCAGGCCTCGACAACCAGATCACCATCTGGGCGCTCGCAACGCTGCTTTGCTACGCGCTCGTCGCTTTCATGGCGCGGCGCGTGGAGCGGACCGAGGCAGCCGAGCTTGATCCGGCGCAGACACGCCGAGATTTCCTGATCGGCCATTTCCTGTGCGGCCTTGCCTGGGCGTGGTTCGCCTGGATCGGTTGCGACGCATGCCAGGTCGACCAGTTCCACGTCGCCAAGGCCATGGTGCTGCTGATCGCGATGGCAACGACGGCGGTCCTGGCCTCCTCGCTTGGCGGCGCTCTGTTGGCGACCTTCGCCATTCCCGTAGCCGTCTACGTCTACACGATCGTGCGTCAGTGGACGCCGATCGAAGCCGCGATGGCGGCGCTGCTCATCGCGGCGCTTCCATTCTTCGGCTATTTCGCGCGCCACCTTAACCGGGCCTCGTTGATGCTGCTCTCCTTCCGCTCGGAAAAGGACGCGCTGATCGCCGAGGTGGAGACGGCGAAATCGATGTCGGACGAGGCAAGGCGGCGCGCCGAAGACGCCAATCTGGCGAAATCGCGCTTTCTTGCCTCGATGAGCCACGAGCTCAGGACACCGCTCAACGCCATCCTCGGCTTCTCCGAAGTGATGGCCAATGAAGTGCTGGGGCCGATGAACAATCCGACCTACCGCGACTATGCCCATGACGTGCATGAGTCCGGCCAGCATTTGCTAGACCTGATCAACGAGATCCTCGATCTGTCGCGCATCGAGGCTGGCCGCTATCAGCTCAACGAGGAGCCGGTGGTGCTGCTGACGATCGTCGAGGACTGCTGCCATATGATGGAGTTGCGTGCCCGCAACAAGGACATCCGCATCGTCCAGGAGTTCGAGGAGACCTTGCCGCGCCTCTTCGCAGACGAGCGCGCCGTCAGGCAGATCACGCTCAACCTTCTGTCCAATTCGATCAAATTCACCCCGTCCGGCGGCGAGGTGCGCGTGCGCGTCGGCTGGACGGCGGGCGGCGGCCAGTATGTTTCGGTCAAGGACAATGGCCCAGGCATACCGGAAGAGGAAATCCCGGTGGTGCTTTCGGCCTTCGGCCAGGGCTCGATCGCCATCAAGAGCGCCGAACAGGGAACCGGTCTCGGCCTGCCAATCGTACAGGGCCTGCTCGCCATGCATGGCGGCGAGTTCGAGCTTCATTCCAAGCTGCGTGAAGGCACCGAGGCGATCGCCATCTTCCCGTTGAGCCGGGTGATGGAGGAGCTGCCAGCTTTGCCGACCAAGACTGTCGCGGCGGTGCGCGGACGCCGTTGAAGCAAATCCGGTCGGCTCTAACGCAATTCCAGGAAAAGTGTGAGCGGTTAGGCTCGGCGACTCGCCGTAGCCTTCCGCCCGGAATTGCGTAAAAACAAAGAGATAGGGCGTTTCGCCGTTTCCGTGAAACGGTGAAACGCTCTAGCGCCGGACAGCCATCGCCATGCCGGAACTGGTCAACGCCGCGGCCTTGACGATGCCGGCTGCGAGAGCAGCCCCTACCCCTTCGCCATGGCCGATGCCGAAATCGAGCAACGGCCGCAGTCCAAGCGCTTCGGCCGCTTTGGCGTGGCCAGGCTCGGACGACAGGCTGGCGAGCAGGCAATGATCGAGCGCGCCGGGATTGGCCGCATGGAGGACCGCAGCCGCCGCGGTCGCCACGAATCCGTCGAGCAGGACGGGAACCTTCTCCATGCGCGCCGCAAGGATGGCGCCGCAGATCGCCGCGAACTCGCGACCGCCGACCTGCCGCAAGGCCTCGAGCGGGTCGCCGAGACCGGAACCGTGGAACGCCAGCGCCCGATCCACGACCTCTACCTTGCGCGCGATCATCGCCGCATCGGCGCCAGACCCCGGTCCGACCCAGTCGGCCCCTTTGCCGCCGAACAGCGCGGCGCACAGCGCGGCGGCGATCGTCGAATTACCGACCCCGAGATCGCCCAGGCACAGAAGATCGGCGCCGCCGGCGACCGCTTCCATGCCGAAGGCCATGGTCGCGGCGCAACCGCGCTCGTCGAGCGCGGCTTCCTCGGTGATGTCGCCGGTCGGAATGTCCAATGCCAGGTCGAAGACCTTCAGTCCGAGATCGTTGGCGATGCAGACCTGGTTGATCGCGGCCCCGCCGGCGGCGCAGAGCTCGACTTCATTGGCGGTCGCCGCCACCGGCCGCGGCGAAATGCCGTGCCGTACCGCGCCGTGATTGCCGGCGAAAATCGCCACCAGCGGCCGGTTGATCGCCGGCGGCGCGCGCCCGCTCCAGGCAGCCACCCAGGCCGCGATGTCCTCGATGCGGCCGAGCGATTCTTTCGGCTTTTGCGCTTTGGCGAAGAGCGCGCGGACACGGGCGTCCGCTGCGTGATCGGCGGGCGGCAGCCCCGCCAGAAGGTTTCGGAAATCGTCGAAAGGCGTTGCAGTCATTGATGTCGGCCACGGCTCGTTGCGGAAGTCGCAAGCGGCATAGCCGCCTTCTCCGACCGGCACAACCGCCTGACGATGCCGCGAACGCGTCGCCTGGCGGCGCATTGCGGAGGGCTTGCATTGCTCCGGCGATTGCACCATGTGGAATAAAGCCAAGAGAACAGCATGACCGCCATCGAATCCCCCTGCATCCTGGTCTGTTCGATCGATATGAAAACCGGCTTCTGCTTCGGTTGCGGGCGCACGCGCGACGAGATTTCCGCCTGGCTGACGATGGCCCCTGAAACGCGCCGGTCTGTGATGGCCGAACTGCCGGCGCGGCTCGATACCGTCGAGCGGCGGCCGCGCCGCGAAACAAGGCGTACCCGCATGGCGCGCGAGCGCGGCGTTTTGTGAGAAAGAACCGATGAGCCGGCTGTTCTGGATCGTGATGGCGGTGATCGGCGTCGCCGTCGTGCTGCTCATGCTCAACAATTCGGCCGGCCGCACCTTCGGCATGAACAACAATGATTTCGGCCGGCTGATCTGGGTCGGCGTGCTGGTCATGGTGATCGGCGCGAGCCTGCTCCGTTCGGGCCGGCCGCTGGGCGACATGGCGCGCAATCTTGGCGTCTGGGCCGCGTTCGTGCTCGTGCTGATCGCCGGCTACCAGTATCGCTATGAGTTGCAGGACGTCGCGCACCGGGTGACGGCCGGTCTCGTTCCTGGAAGCCCGCTGGCGCTCGGCGTGGAGAATGGCCGCCCGACCGTCACGCTCGACAAGGCCGACAACGGCCATTTCGAAGCCCGCATCCTGGTCAACGGCACGCCGGTACGCGCCGTGGTCGACACCGGTGCGACCAGCACGGTGCTCACGTCCGAAGACGCTGAAGCCGCCGGTTTCAATCCCGCAGCGCTCAGCTACAGCGTGGACGTCTCGACCGCCAACGGCATGGCGCGCGCGGCGACGGTCAGGACCAACGAGGTGGCTATCGGCGGCATCGTGCGCAAGGACATGCCGGTGATGGTCGCCGCACCCGGTATGCTGGAGCAAAGCCTGCTCGGCATGAACTTCATCAGCTCATTGTCGGGCTTCGACGTGCGCGGCGATCGCATGATCCTGCGGGACTGATGCATGTCGCCCGGAAGTGCGTAGCGGTTCTGGGACCACGACATGCATAAGAAAAAGGTTAAAGCGCAACGCGCTTTAACCGGTGGTCAGGCCGCCTCGGCTTCCGCCGCCGCGAAATCGATTGCCGAGAACGCGGTCTTCAGCACCTCCGGCCCGGCCCCGGGTCTGTTCGCATCCATGGAGAGTATCTGGCGGTAGCGGCGCGCGCCGGGCAGGCCATGGAACAGTCCGACCATATGGCGGGTAATATGCCCGAGCCGCCCGCCCCGCTCGATATGGCGCGCGGCGTAGCCCGCCATGCCGTCGATCAGCGCCGCGTAGTCGAAAGCGGCTGCCGCCTCGCCATAGAAGGCTGCATCGACGCCGGCCAGGATGCCGGGCGTATGATAGGCGGCGCGGCCCAGCATCGCGCCATCGACATGGCCGACATGCGCCGACGCCTCGGCGAGCGATTGAATGCCGCCATTGATGCCGATGAATTGGTTCGGCTTTCTGGCCTTCAGCCGATAGACTCGCTGATAGTCGAGCGGCGGGATTTCGCGGTTTTCCTTGGGGCTCAGCCCCTCCAGCCAGGCCTTGCGGGCATGCACCCAGAGCGCATCGGCGCCGGCGGCGAGCACACCGTCGGCCAGCGTGTCGAGAGCGGGCTCCGGATCCTGGTCGTCGACGCCGATGCGGCATTTGACCGTGACGGGGATTTTCACCGCGGCCTTCATCGCCGCGACGCACTCGGCGACCAGCACCGGCGTCTTCATCAGGCAGGCGCCGAATGTGCCCGACTGGACACGGTCGGACGGGCAGCCGACATTCAAGTTGATTTCGTCATAGCCGAAGGCCTCGCCGATCCGCGCCGCCTCAGCGAGTTTTGCCGGATCCGATCCGCCGAGCTGCAGCGCCAGCGGATGCTCGACATCGTCGAAACCGAGCAATCGGTCGCGCGCGCCATGGATAACCGCATCCGCCACAACCATCTCGGTGTAGAGCAGCGCGCGGCCCGACAACTGGCGGTGGAAGAACCGGCAGTGCCGATCCGTCCAATCCATCATTGGTGCTACGGCGATCGTCTTCTTCATAAGCCTATTTCATCGCTGCCGCAGGTGTCACAGTCAAACCCTTTGGCGCGGCCTATCATATTCTCGTTTGATTTCAAATAGTTCGGGAGGGAGGGACAAAAGTCCCTCGCCTGAAGGGACTTTTTTCTGATTCACACTTTTTATTAAAAAGCAATAGTCCGATTTGAAATTTCCACAAATAAGCGTAAACTTTTCGTGCTCAAGCTTTGAGCGGGAGGCGTACAGGCAGTGATGCCTGTCTAAGAGGGGCGGGGTTGAGTATGCCCTCATTGTCGATCCTTGGTGCCCGCCAGTGGTGGGTTACCGATGCGCACAGGACGCATCCGCCTAGAATTGCCTGACGGGGCAAGGAGCGGAGGATCAGCGGCGGCTCCTCCAACCCCCTCTACCCCCTGAGTCAATTCACCACTCCAGGTTCCTTTTAACGACGACGCGCAGCGCGGGCCCTGCCTGTGGATGCGCGTCCATGCGACCGGTTGCCAGCGTTGGGGCTGACTTTGCGCCGGTCGCATTGAACGGAGGCGATCATGACCACCACCATCGACATCAATGGCACGCTGACCCTCGACCAGACGTCGGGGCTTCAGGACGACGATACCGCGATCAGCAACGATCTCACCGGACTTTCGACGCCCTTCAAGACTTTCCTCAATGGGCTGACCGGCTCGCTACAACTGACGGCCGGTCAGCTCAGCTTTGCCGATGATGTCGAGGCCGCTGTGAGCGGCGCCGGCTTCGTCACCGTCAATGCTGGCGGTGCGACGATCAGCAAGCTGTTCTTCTCCGACGGCAGCGGCGCCGCGTTCGACGGCGACCAGGTCATCTACAACGGCAACCCACTGCAGACGGTCGACGGCCACAACATCTATTTCCATTCCTATGAAAACGGCACCATCGTGCTGGCCACCACCAGCGCCACCGAAGGCGCCGGCGAGGTCGTTGCCGCGTTCTATCTGAACGCCGCGGGCGACAATCTGAGCGCCAGCATCGAGATGGTGACGTTCGAGCCTATCGCGCATCCCGACACCACCAATCCCGACGACAGTATCGACTGGACGAACCTTCTCAATGTCTCGGCATCCGGTTCGACCTCCTTCAATTTCGACGGCCTCGCCTCGGGCAACAACCTCTTCGTGGCCGTAGGCTCGACGAGCGCGGGATTGGTCGTGAGCGGCATACATCCGGTCATCCACGCCGACGGAACGCTCGACAATTCAGGCGACAACATCAAGACCAGCCAGGGCGGCATCGGCGCCACCATCGGCGTCAACAACCAGATGTTCGACCCGGGCGAGACGGCGGTGTTCAGCTTCGTCAAAGGCCAGGCGCCGGGTACATATGGCGACCTGGACAACATGAGCTACAACGACTTCATCGACGTCAAGGACGCCACGCTCTTCATCTCCCAGACGGAAGGAAGTCCCGGCACCAACTTCACCGTGAAGATCGGTGCGTTCAGCGCCGGCGGCGCGTCGACCGACGCTGAATCCGGCCGCAGCTATCTCGACAACAATCTGGGCAGCGGCGCCAATCTGGGCAACGACGCCGGACAAAGCGCGCTCACCGACGATACGGCGGTGGCCATCGTTCGCGTCGTCATCAAGGACGGCAACGGCGTGGTCGTCACCGACACGACGGGGACGAACAGTTTCGTCACCTTCAACGCGGATGGCACCATAACCGCGCAGCACCTCAATGATGCCTATACGGTGCAGTGGTTCACCGACAACACCAACACGCAGGCTGTCGAGACCTTCAACCGGTTCCAGGCGACTGCGGTGGTCGGCAAGTTCGACGTCGGCCGGGTCGACCTGTCGCAAGGTGTGACCGTCACCGAATCGGTCGGCGACAAGCTCCACACCGACGACGACGGCCCGAGCATCACGACGACCGGCACCGAGCCGACGTTGACTGTCGACGAGACGGTTCTCGGGACCAATGACACCAAGAGCTTTGCCGCCAATTTCAGCCCGGTCTACGGCACTGACGGCGCCGGCACGGTCACCTATGCGCTGAGCTTCAATGCCGGCGCAACCGGCCTTGTCGACACCGCGACCAATCAGGCGGTCGTGCTGTCGCTGACTGCCGGCGGCGTCATCGAGGGCCGTACCGCAATTAGCGGCGACCTCGTCTTCACGGTCTCCGTCGACGCCAGCGGCAATGTCACCCTCGATCAGATCCGGGCGGTGGTCCATCCGACCAGCGACCCGGACGAGTCCAAGACGCTTGCCGCCGACAACCTCATCCAGCTCACCGCGACCGCCACCGACAAGGACGGCGACCATCAGTCGGCAACCCTCGACATCGGCCAGAACCTCAACTTCAAGGATGACGGCCCGAGCATCACGACGACCGGCACCGAGCCGACGTTGACCGTCGACGAGACGGTTCTCGGGACCAATGACACCAAGAGCTTTGCCGCCAATTTCAGCCCGGTCTACGGCACTGACGGCGCCGGAACGGTCACCTATGCGCTGAGCTTCAATGCCGGCTCGACCGGCCTGGTCGACACCGCGACCAATCAGGCGGTCGTGCTGTCGCTGACTGCCGGCGGCGTCGTCGAAGGCCGCACCGCCGTTAGCGGCGACCTCGTCTTCACGGTCTCCGTCGATGCCAGCGGCAACGTCACCCTCGATCAGATCCGGGCGGTGGTCCACCCGACCAGCGACCCGGACGAGTCCAAGACGCTTGCCGCCGACAATCTGGTCCAGCTCACCGCGACCGTCACCGACAAGGACGGCGACCACCAGTCGGCAACCCTCGACATCGGCCAGAACCTCAACTTCAAGGATGACGGCCCGAGCATCACAACGACCGGCACCGAGCCGACGCTGACCGTCGACGAGACGGTTCTTGGAACCAATGACACCAAGAGCTTTGCCGCCAATTTCAGCCCGGTCTACGGCACTGACGGCGCCGGAACGGTCACCTATGCGCTGAGCTTCAATGCCGGCTCGACCGGCCTTGTCGACACCGCGACCAATCAGGCGGTCGTGCTGTCGCTGACTGCCGGCGGCGTCGTCGAAGGCCGCACCGCCGTTAGCGGCGACCTCGTCTTCACGGTCTCCGTCGATGCCAGCGGCAACGTCACCCTCGATCAGTTCCGGGCGGTGGTCCACCCGACCAGCGACCCGGACGAAACCAAGACGCTTGCCGCCGACAATCTGGTCCAGCTCACCGCGACCGTCACCGACAAGGACGGCGACCACCAGTCGGCAACCCTCGACATCGGCCAGAACCTCAACTTCAAGGATGACGGCCCGAGCATCACAACGACCGGCACCGAGCCGACGCTGACTGTCGACGAGACGGTTCTCGGGACCGACGACACCAAGAGCTTTGCCGCCAACTTCAGCCCGATCTACGGCACTGACGGCGCCGGCACGGTCACCTATGCGCTCAGCTTCAATGCCGGCGCAACCGGCCTGGTCGACACCGCGACCAATCAGGCGGTCGTGCTGTCGCTCACAGCCGGCGGCGTCGTCGAAGGCCGTACCGCAATTAGCGGCGACCTCGTCTTCACGGTCTCCGTCGATGGCTCCGGCAACGTCACGCTCGATCAGATCCGGGCCGTGGTCCACCCGACCAGCGACCCGGACGAGTCCAAGACGCTTGCCGCCGACAATCTCATCCAGCTCACCGCGACCGTTACCGACAAGGACGGCGATCACCAATCGGCAACTCTCGACATCGGCCAGAACCTCAACTTCAAGGACGACGGCCCGAGCATCACGACAACCGGCACCGAGCCGACGTTGACCGTCGACGAGACGGTTCTCGGAACTGACGACACCAAGAGCTTTGCCGCCAACTTCAGCCCGGTCTACGGCGCTGACGGCGCCGGCACGGTCACTTATGCGCTCAGCTTCAATGCCGGCGCGACCGGCCTGGTCGACACCGCGACCAATCAGGCGGTCGTGCTGTCGCTGACTGCCGGCGGCGTCGTCGAAGGCCGCACCGCCGTTAGCGGCGACCTCGTCTTCACGGTCTCCGTCGATGCCAGCGGCAACGTCACCCTCGATCAGATCCGGGCGGTGGTCCACCCGACCAGCGACCCGGACGAGTCCAAGACGCTTGCCGCCGACAATCTGGTCCAGCTCACCGCGACCGTCACCGACAAGGACGGCGATCACCAGTCGGCAACCCTCGACATCGGCCAGAACCTCAACTTCAAGGATGACGGCCCGAGCATCACAACGACCGGCACCGAGCCGACGCTGACCGTCGACGAGACGGTTCTTGGAACCAATGACACCAAGAGCTTTGCCGCCAACTTCAGCCCGGTCTACGGCGCTGACGGCGCCGGCACGGTCACCTATGCGCTGAGCTTCAATGCCGGCGCTACCGGCCTTGTCGATACCGCGACCAATCAGGCGGTCGTGCTGTCGCTCACTGCCGGCGGCGTCGTCGAGGGCCGCACCGCCGTTAGCGGCGACCTCGTCTTCACGGTCTCGGTCGATGCCAGCGGCAATGTCACCCTCGATCAGATCCGGGCGGTGGTCCACCCGACCAGCGACCCGGACGAGTCCAAGACGCTTGCCGCCGACAATCTGGTCCAGCTCACCGCGACCGTCACCGACAAGGACGGCGA
>NZ_JAGXJY010000020.1 GCF_019091085.1 Mesorhizobium sp. GbtcB19
GGAAGCTCCTGGTCGTCCTCAACGCCATCATCAGGGACAAAATCGCATTCGCATGAACACAGTTGCCATTCCGTGACTTGGAAGCGTCGCTACGGTGCAGAATTCTGCAGCGCCGTATTCTACGGCTCAGGTAACGGAATGGATCCTCGGGTCTGCGCCGCGTCGCTTCGCTCCTTGCTTCGCCCGTGGATGACGAAGGTGCGAAATTACCCCTGTGCGGCCTGCAGCCTGTTATAATCATGCAGCGTGCGGCTGAGCCTTCGGCGCAGGAAGTTCGAGATGTTGTCGAAGATGAAGACGACGAGCAGCGTCAAGAGCACCATATAGAAGACGTTGGCCCAGTTCGAATTGGTGCGCATCGCTTCCCAGAGCTTCAGGCCGATGCCGCCGGCGCCGACGGCGCCGATGATCGTGGCGCCGCGCGTGTTCGATTCCCACTGGTAGAGTGTCTGGCTGATGAAGATCGGCACCACTTCGGGCAGCACGCCGTAGCGCTGCACCAGCAGACCGTTGGCGCCGGTCGAGAGCACGCCTTCGCGCGGCTTGTCGTCGATGTTCTCCAGCGCCTCGGAATAGGTTTTGCCCAATGTGCCGATCTCGGTGAAGAAGATGGCAGCGCTCCCCGCCAGCGGTCCGGGGCCGAAGGCGCGGGTGAAGAACAGCGCCCAGATCAGCATGTCGACCGAGCGCATGAAATCGAAGAAGCGTTTCAGCACCTGGCTGAGCAGACCGCTCGGCGTGATGTTGCGTGCGGCGAAGAAGGCAAGCGGGAAGGCGACGATGCCGCCGAGCAGGGTACCCAGGAACGCCATGACGATGGTCTGTAAGAGCTTCGTCCAGACGTCGCCATGCTGCCACTGCGCGTTGTTCCAGATGTTGTCGGCGGCCAAAGCAAGGTTCGACGTGCCGGGCTGCAGCTCAGGCCCGGAGACGATCAGCGAGATCACCTCGCCGGCCGGCTTGCCGAAGAAGGGCGAGCGCGTGTCGAAGACGAAATTCGCCCAGCCGAGGAAACGCTTGCGCACCTTGACGCGGTCGACGGTGACGCGCACCTCGCCGGCAAACCCCATCTTGGCGACGATCTCGTCGTCATGGACGGTCACCCAGTCGGGCACCGGACCGGTCACCACCGGCTTGCCGCCGGTCAGCGCGATCGGCACGGTCACGCCATTGGCCGTGATCGTCGCCTTCGTCTTGTCGAAGGTGACGGATTTTGCGTTGCCGTCGATCTGCACCGTGAAGGTGCCGTCGGGGTTCTTGATCACCCAATCGGGATTGGGGTTTTCGCCGAGCGCGGAGAAGCGCGGATATTTCGGCGTGATCTCAGGCTGGTCGAGACGGAATTCCGGCTGCAGGTCGTAGCTGATCCATTGCGACAGGAAGAGCGGCAGGCGCTCCCAATGCGACTCGCGCAGCACCTGCGGCAGGCTGAAGAACCACAAGGCATAGCCGAGATAGAGCACCGTGCCGGCGATCAGGAGCAGCGGCCAGAAGCGCTTGTAGGC
This sequence comes from Mesorhizobium sp. GbtcB19, assembly GCF_019091085.1. Lineage (GTDB taxonomy): Bacteria > Pseudomonadota > Alphaproteobacteria > Rhizobiales > Rhizobiaceae > Mesorhizobium. The sequence goes on from NZ_JAGXJY010000020.1 coordinate 1,506, forward strand.
CGGGCGCTGGAACACTTGCGGGAAGCGCTCCTCGATGGCCCGTACTTCATCAACCGTCATGGCCATATTACGCGGCACCCATCAGGAAAGCTTGCTCGCCGACCAGCTTGCGGCGCAGCCAGGCGGAGAACTGGTCGATCAGGAAGATCGTGACGAAGAGAAGCAGCACGAGCGCCAGGGTCTTGGCGCCGAAGCCGCGTGAGATGGAAAGCTTCAACTCCTCGCCGATGCCGCCGCCGCCGACGGCGCCGATGATGGTCGAGGCACGCACGTTGATCTCGACGCGCAGCAGCGTGTAGGACATGAAATTGGGCAGCACCTGCGGCAGGTCGGCGAAGCGCACGCGCTCGAACCAATTGGCGCCGACGGCCCTCAAGCCTTCCTCCGCGCGCATGTCGATGTTCTCGTTGATCTCGTAGAACAGCTTGCCCAGCGCACCGATCGAATGCAGACCGATGGCGATGATGGCGGCGATCGGGCCGGTCGAGACGATCGCGGCGAACAGGCCGGCAATGACGATCTCGGGAAAGGCGCGCAGCAGTTCCATGAAGCGCTTGACGATCAGCCTGAGCGCCGGGTGCGGCGTCAGGTTACGCGCGGCGATGAAGGAGAAGGGCACGGCGAAGACGAAGCCGATGAAGGTCGAGACCAGCGCCACGTTCACCGTGGTCAGCATCAGCTCGAAATATTCAGGGATGTAGAAGCCGCCCCAGACATAGACGCGGCCAAGCGGGAAGTTGAATTCCTGCGTGCCCTTGTCGCTGGGCGAGGCGATGTCGAACAGCGCGCGCCAGACGTCGTTCCAGTCCTTCGGGATCAGCCAGCTCAGGAAATCCAGGATATGCGGCAGCCGCTCGAAAAAGTGGCCGGCATTGGCCTCGTCGGCAAACCACATGCTGGCGACCATGGCCGCGAGCAGCAGGCCGACGCCGAGCACCGTATAGAGCCGGCGCAGCGACGTCTGGCGCTGCCAGGCATCCGCCTGCTGACGGGTCGCGTCGGAATGGAGTGTCGCGGATGTCATGATCGGGACATGCAAAAAGGGCGGTGCTGGAGGCACACCGCCCTTTCTGATCTTGCCTTTAGCCGCCGATAGCGGCTTTGCGGGCTTCGACGATGACGCTGTAGAAGTCCGGCTTCACGGGAACATAGCCGGTGAAATCGCCACCCTCGACGCCTTCGAAGCAGGCCTTGTCCTTGGCCGGCAGGGCGGTGAAGAAGGCGGTCAGCTTGGCGGTCATGTCGTCGCCGAGCGCGGTGCGAACGACCAGCGGGCCGTTCGGGATCAGGCCCGAGCGCCAGACTTCGACGAAGTCGTTGGGGTCGACGGCGCCCTTGGCGACTTCCTTGTGGAAGGTGCCCGAGGTGTAGCCGTTCTTGAAGTCGCCGATGCCCGAGGAATCGTCCACGGCAACGTCGACCTTGCCGTCGCGCACGGCCAGCACGTTGTTCTCATGGCCGCCATTGAACTGCGTCGAGGCGAAGTAGGTCTCGTTGGAAGCACCGGTGTCCTTCGGGATCTGGGTCAGCGGGATCAGGTAGCCCGAGGTCGAATCCGGGTCGGCATAGCCGAGCTTCTTGCCCTTGGCCGACTTGATGTCGGTGATGCCGGAAGTCTTGAGCGCCAGGCCGATCGAATAATAGCCGGTGGAGCCGTCGGTCTGCTTGGTGGTGAGGATCGGCGTGACAGCCTTCGGATCCTTGAGATAGACGCTGGCATAACCGGACGCGCCGAGCTCGGCGAAGTCGAGCGTGCCGCCGAGCAGACCCTGAATGACGCCGTCATAGTCGGCGGCCGGGAACAGCGAGACCTTCTCGAAGCCGAACTCGGCCTTCAGATGGTCGGCGAGGCACTGGTAGTTGCGCAGACGATCGGTCTCGTTCTCGCCGCCGAGGATGCCGACGCGGAATTCCTTGATGTCAGCGGCGTGCGCGGCGCTTGCGGCCATGGCGAGCAGCGAAACCGCCCCAAAAACCATCTTCCTGAACATTTTGATCTCTCTCCTGTTGCTCCGGCTGCGCGCCGGCGGCGTTCTGATTTTTCAAGTCTTGCCTTTGACGCTGGCGGGCGATCCGGGTTGCTCGGCTGAATCCGCTGTACGCCCAGAATCGCCTGGGGCCGGAGCGGTGAGTTCAGTAGCCAGGGAATGCTGGTTCGAGCGGTCCGGCGGATGCGGTGATCTTCGGCTTGATGGTCACGCTGGTCGACGTGATGGCCTCGGAGATTTCGGCGCCGCTGGCATCGGCGCCGTAGACCGTGCGCACGGCGTCGCGGTCGAGGTCCTCCGGGCCGCCATCGAAGACGACCTTGCCGGCGGCCATGCCGATGATGCGGGTGCAGTAGGCCCGCGCCGTATCCAGCGTGTGCAGATTGGTGACGACTGTGATGCCCTCGCGCAGGTTGATGTCGCGCAGCGAATCCATCACCACCTTGGCGTTGAGCGGGTCGAGCGAGGCGATCGGCTCATCGGCCAGAAGCACCTTCGGCTGCTGCATCATGGCGCGCGCGATCGCCACGCGCTGCTGCTGGCCGCCGGAGAGCGTGCCGGCCGGCTGCAGCGCGGTGCGTGCGATGTCGAGGCGCTCGAGCGCGGCCACCGCCTCGGCGCATTCGGTGCGCGTGAACATGCCGAGGAGATTGGAAACCGTGGAGCGATGGTTGAGGCGGCCGAGCAGGACGTTGGTCAGGACGTCGAGGCGCGGCACGAGATTGAACTGCTGGAAGATCATGGCGCAGTCGCGCTGCCAGCGGCGCAGCTGCGAGCCATGCAGGCTGGAGACCTCGGCGCCGTCAAAAAAAATCGACCCCTGACTGGGATCGATGAGACGGTTGATCATGCGCAGAAGCGTCGACTTGCCGGCGCCGGAACGGCCGATGATGCCGACCATCTGGCCGCGCGGGATCGAGACGTTGATGTCGCTGACAGCGGTGTTCTTGCCAAATCGTCGGGTTACGCCGCGGATTTCCAGCGTGGCCGATGATGCCGACATACCAAATACTCCAGTCCGTCGCCGTTTGAAGGTCTGTTAACCTTCGCTAGCGCAGGCCGATGAAGCTGGGGTGTCGGATTGATGTCAGTTTTGTTACGAGTCACAGGCTTGGCGGGTCATCCAAGCACAAGCAATTCCTCGAAATGCTTCATGTCCTTGAAACTGCAGAGGGCCGGAGCCTTCAGCTCGATCACCGGAGCCTCGCGCTCGAGGAACGACAGACAGTCGTCGAACAGGTCCTGCCAGGCCGCGGCACGCTCGTCGGCCAGGCGGCGGATCTGGTAGGCGAAGGTGATGTGGAAGACATAAGTCTCGTGGTCCGGATGGCGGTAGCCGAACGGAACGGATAGCGCATCGCGCCAGGCTTTCAGGATTTCGCGGTCTTCCTCGGTGGCGCCGGCGACGGTCAGGCCGGTCGGAACGACTTCGACAACCTTGATGTTGAATGCGCCGTGGCCCTCGAAGCCTCGCAGGCGTTCGAGATAAAGGCGGGTCATGTCGTCGATGGCGGTGTCGAGCGGCACGTCGGACGGCCAGTAGGGAAGGCGGCGTCGGTATTCGATGACGCCCTGGAAGAGGGTCATGTGCAGGCTGGAGACCGGCGTGAAGGCGAGGCGATCCGCATCGGACATGGCGAGCATGCGCTCACGCACCTTGATGACGGCCGCTTCGAAAGGCGAACCCGCAACCAGATGGCTGACGACCGTGTTGCCGGGTTCCTGGAGGAAATCGCCCGCCGTGTCGTAGCGCGTGCCGAGATGGGTTGGCTGCGTCGGATTGGTGCCTTCGAAAAATCCGGCGAGTGAAGGTTTGATTGTGTCGAGCATGGCGATCTCCTGGGGAGATGCGTCCTGGCCGAGTCATGTGTCAAGGATGTGAATGGTGAATGGTGAGAAAGAAGGGACTTCGTCGTCATTCACCATTCACCGAAATCAGCCGCCATGTTTCTCCAGAAACGCCTCGGCCGACAGCTCGCGAAAATCGTCGAGCGTGGTGCGCAGCTTCGCATGGTCCCAATCCCACCAGGCAAGCGCCTGGTAGCGCTCGGCGGTGCGGCGGTCGAAGCGCTCGCGGATCGGCTTTGCCGGCACGCCGCCGACGATGGTGTAGGGTGCGACATCCTTCGACACCACCGCGCCGGCGCCGACCGCCGCGCCGTCGCCGATGGTGACGCCGGGCAGGATGGTCGAGCCATGGCCGAGCCAGGTGTCGTGGCCGACGGTCACACGTTTGGCGCGGCGCTGGGCAAAAAATTCGCTCTCATGCTCGGCATCGTCCCAATAGTCCGAGGCGCGGTAGGTGAAGTGATGCAGCGTCGGCCGCCAGGTCGGGTGGTTGGTGGCGTTGATGCGCACGCTTGCCGCGATGTTGGAGAACTTGCCGATGGTCGCGCACCAGACCGCGCAGTCCTGCATCATGTAGGAATAGTCGCCGAGCTCGCATTCGGCGACGCGGCTGCGCTCGGCAATCTCGGTCCAGCGGCCGAGCGTCGAGTTTTCGACCTGCGCCGTCGGGTGGATCAGCGGCGCCTCCGAGAGTTTCTTGCTCATGCGGCGATCTTCCCGGCGGCAAAGGCGGTGACGTCGATGACGCGATCGGCCACCGCGTCGCGCACGTCGAGGTCGTGGAAGATGCCGAGCAGGGCGACGCCCGCCGCCTTCTTGGCGGCGATGAGCTCGACCACCACGTCGCGATTCCGGGCGTCGAGCGAGGCGGTCGGCTCGTCGAGCAAGAGGATCGGATGCTCGGTAATGAAGCCGCGCGCGATGTTGACGCGCTGCTGCTCGCCGCCCGAGAAGGTTGCCGGCGGCAGGGCCCAGAGTTTTTCCGGCAGGTTCAACCGCGCCAAGAGGGAGCGAGCTTTCGTCCGCGCGGTCTCGCGATCCTCGCCGCGCTCGACCAGCGGCTCGGCCACGACGTCGAGCGCGGAGACGCGCGGCACGGTGCGCAGGAACTGGCTGACATAGCCGATGGTGTGGCGGCGCACGGAAAGAACGGTGCGCGGGCTGGCGGAGGCGAGGTCGATCAGACCGCCGCCATGCTGGACGATGATCTGGCCTTCGTCGACGGCGTAGTTGCCGTAGAGCATCTTCAGGATCGAGCTTTTTCCCGCGCCCGACGGCCCGCCGAGCACGGCGCACTCGCCGGCGCGGATCGAGAAGGAAACGCCCGCCACCACCGGCAGCGTGACGCCGTCGCGCAGATGCATGGTGAAGCTTTTGGCGACATCGGAGACAACGAGAGGAGTGGCCATCATCACACCTGCAGGATCGAGGAAACAAGCAATTGGGTGTAAGGCGCGCGCGGATCGTCGAGCACGCGGTCGGTGAGGCCGCTTTCGACGACGCGGCCGTCCTTCATCACCATCATGCGCTGCGACAGAAGCCGCGCTACGGCGAGGTCGTGGGTGACGACGATGGCGGCAAGGCCGAGGTCGGTGACCAGTCCGCGCAACAGGTCGAGCAGGCGGGCCTGCACCGAGACGTCGAGGCCGCCGGTCGGCTCGTCCATGAACACCAGTCGCGGCCCTGTCACCAGGTTGCGGGCGATCTGCAGGCGCTGGCGCATGCCGCCGGAAAAGGCGCGGGGCTCGTCGTCGATGCGGTCCTCGTCGATCTCGACGCGCGACAGCCAGTCTATCGCCGTGGCGCGGATCCTGCCATAGTGCCGGTCGCCCACCGCCATCAGCCGCTCGCCGACATTGGCGCCCGCCGAGACGGTCATGCGCAGCCCGTCGGCCGGGTTCTGGTGGACAAAACCCCAGTCGGTGCGCATCAGGAAGCGGCGCTCTGCCTCGCTCATGCGGTAAAGCTCGCGCCATTGGCCGTCGCGCATCCGGTAGCTGGCGGTGCCGGAGGAGGGCAGCAGCCTGGTCGACAGGCAGTTGAGCAGCGTCGTCTTGCCGGAGCCGGACTCGCCGACCACCGCCAGCACCTCGCCCGGCCAGAGATCGAAAGTGACGTTCTCACAGCCGACGCGCGAGCCGTAGAATTTGGAGAGCGCGGAAACGCGCAGCAGCGGTTCGTCGGTCATTCGGCCGGCTCCATTTTTCCAGAAGCAGAATGGGTCTCGGGGGCAAGGTGGCCGTGATGGCCATCGGCTCGCCGCTTCTCGCAATGGTCGGTGTCCGAGCAGACGAACATGTGGCCGCCATGGTCGTCCAAGATGACCTCGTCGAGATAGACGTTCTCGGCGCCGCAGAGCGCGCAGGGCTGGTCGAAAGTCTGCACCTCGAACGGGTGATCCTCGAAGTCGAGGCTGACGACATCGGTGAAAGGCGGCACCGCATAGATGCGCTTCTCGCGGCCGGCGCCGAACAATTGCAGAGCCGGCGAACGATGCATCTTCGGATTGTCGAATTTGGGCGTCGGCGAGGGGTCCATTACATAGCGGCCCTCGACCTTGACCGGATAGGCATAGGTGGTGGCGATGCGGCCATGCTTGGCGATGTCCTCGTAGAGCTTCACATGCATGAGGCCGTATTCCTCCAGCGCATGCATCTTGCGCGTTTCGGTCTCGCGCGGCTCGAGGAAACGCAACGGCTCGGGGATCGGCACCTGGAAGACGAGCACCTGGCCCGCGGTCAGCGGCTGCTCGGGGATGCGGTGGCGGGTCTGAATGATCGTCGCCTCGGCGGTTTCCGTGGTGACGGCGACCTTGGCGACCTTCCTGAAGAAAGCGCGGATCGAGACGGCATTGGTGGTGTCGTCAGCGCCCTGGTCGATGACCTTCAATGTGTCATCGGGGCCGATGATCGACGCCGTGACCTGCACGCCGCCGGTGCCCCAGCCATAGGGCATCGGCATCTCGCGCGAGGCGAAGGGCACCTGGTAGCCAGGAATGGCGATGCCCTTCAGGATGGCGCGGCGGATCATCCGCTTGGTCTGCTCATCGAGATAAGCGAAGTTGTAGGTGGCGATGTCGGTCATGGCGATCACGTCCGCTCTGTGGTACGAAATTGATGTCCGGAACGCGGGAGCGGCCCCAAATGGACTCTACCGGTTGGATGCATCTTGGCGTGCTGTTGCTGGTGTTTGCTGGCGTCGCGGTGTTCGCGCTGCGGAAGATGTTTCTGCCCGCGCCAAAGGATCCTCCGCACGGTGAGACCGTTCCCGGCGCCGCCGGCTCCGGTGCCGGCGGCTATGGCGGCGGTTCGTTCGACGGTGGCGGCGGACATTCCGGGGGCGGGCATTAAGCTCATTCGGCGGCCTCGCGTTTTTTCTCGGCTGCCTTCTCCATGGGCCATCACATCCATCCGCTCCTTGCTGTGGAGCTGCCAACACGGACGGGCCAAATTCGAATGGACTCCAGTGGATTGACGCATCTCGCAATCCTGCTGCTGGTATTCGCAGCTGTTGTCGTATTCATCGTTCGGCGCATGGTTCTGCCGGCGCGGAAAGGGGGCGCGATAGACGCAACCGATCTCCGCAACCGTGACTACACCAGGTGGCATGGCCACGATGATGGCGGCCATCACGGCGGGGGCGACTGAAGTCATTCCGCGGCCTCCCGCTTTTCCTCGGCGGCCTTGTCCTCATTTTCCCGCTCCTCGTATTCGGCGCGCATGCGACGGACCAGGCCGAGCTCTGCCTGGAAGTCGACATAGTGCGGCAGCTTCAAATGCTCGACGAAGCCGGTCGCCTGGACATTGTCGGAATGGGAGATGACGAACTCCTCGTCCTGCGCGGCGGCAACGACATCCTCGCCGAGTTCGCCGGCGCGGAGCGCCCGGTCGCACAGCGCCATCGCCATCGCTTTGCGCTCGCTCTGGCCGAAGACGAGGCCGTAGCCGCGGGTGAATTGCGGCGGCGCCTTGGCCGAACCCTTGAACTGGTTGACCATCTGGCATTCGGTGACGCGGATGGAGCCAAGCGGCACGGCAAAGGGCAGCTCCGGCACGTCGAGCTCCAGCTCAACCTCGCCGATGCGGATCTCGCCGACGAAAGGATGATTGCGCGCATAGCCGCGCTGTGTCGAATAGCCGAGCGCCAGGAGAAAACCTTCGTCGCCGCGCGACAGCGCCTGCAGGCGGATGTCGCGCGCCATCGGGAATTGCAGCGGCTCGCGCGTGATGTCGCCCGGCACATGGTCGAGCGGCATCTCGCCGTCGGCTTCGATCAGGCCTTCATGGGCGAGGATCGCGGAAACGCGCGGCATCGCCTCGGCCTCGACCGGACGTTGCGCCGGCATCTCGACCTCGGCGCCGGCGGCGAGCTCCGGATCGAGCAGGCGGTGCGTGTAGTCGAAGGTCGGGCCAAGCACCTGCCCGCCGGGCAGGTCCTTGTAGGTGGCCGAGACGCGCCGCTCGACCTGCATCGCTCCGGTATCGACCGGATTGGTGTAGCCGAAGCGCGGCAGCGTGGTGCGATAGGCGCGCACCAGGAAGATCGCCTCGATCATGTCGCCGCGCGCCTGGACGACGGCCAGAGCCGCGAGCTCGCGGTCATAGAGCGAGCCTTCGCTCATCACCCGGTCGACGCCGAGCGCCAGCTGCTCGACGATCTGGTCGAGGCGCAGAGCCGGCACCGAGCGATTGCCGCGGCGGCGGTCTGCAAGCAGACGATGGGCGTTGGCAATGGCGGCCTCGCCGCCCTTCACCGCGACATACATGTCATGCCTCCATCGTCTTGACGCGGGTGGTGCGCGGCAGGCAGGCGAGGTGGCCTGGCGCCGCCAGGATGATGTCGACGCCGCGCGGAAAACGCTGGTTGTTCTGCTTCCACTGCTCGACGAAATGGCGCGGCATGCCTGGAGGCGCGATCATCGACGTCTTTTCGATGCCTGGTCCTTCGAGCAGCAGCGGAGGGCCGGAAGCGAGGTCGTCGACCAGGAGGATCAGCGTCGTCGAGCGGTCGGGATATTCCTGCGTGCCCTGCGCAAAACCGTCGAGCGCCGCCATCTCCTTCGGATTGGCGACAAGCGCGAAATGCGCGTCGGCCGGCGTGTTGGCCAAAGGCGCGCCGCTGTGAAAGCCGAGCCAGGCCTTGACCGAGGCTTCGGCCTGCAGCGGCGGATCGAGCCAGACCGGCGTGTCGTTGTCGCAGAGTGCCAGCGCCACCGCGCCGGCGGTCGCCGACAGCGGCGCCGGGGGACGGGCGAGCTGCGGCACTGGCTGGACCGTGCCGGGGCGCGCCATCGCATCCATGATGGCGCGGAAGACCGCCTGGGCGTTGAAGACCGGCTCGGCGAAGCCGCCGTCGATCGATTGGGTGGCGATGTTCATCAGTCCTCTCCGCGCACCATGGTGAAGAAATCCACTTTCGTGGCCGCCGTCTCGACGCGCCGCGTCTCGCGCGCCGCGTCGAGCGCCGCGCGCAGCGGCGCGACCAGTTTTGCCTCGACCGTTTCGCGCTGCGCCGGGTCCTGCCACAGCGCGTCGGCGATCGCCGCGAGCCTGGCCTTGGCCTTGTCGCGGCCGAGCGCATAGGAATGGCCGACCTGGCCGGAAGGCAGCCGCACCGTGGCGCGGGTGACCGTTGCCTCGCCGACATTGAAGGGCGCGCCGCCGCCGCCGATCCGTCCGCGCACCGTCACCAATCCGGTTTCCGGGCCGCGCAAAAGCTCCGCCTCGCCAGGCAGGCCCGACTCGTTCCACAGACGGGCAATCTCATCGGCCGCGGCATGCGCCAGCGTCGCCATCACGGCCTTTCGCCCGGCCTGCTCGCGCGCTTCCTGTCCTCGCATGGCATCGCTCCTTGCATGCATAAATTTGTCTATTGATATAGACAACTATACAAATTATACTCAACCCCTAACGAGAGTCCATGACGGGTGGATGACAAGGCGGGAAAAATGCGCGGGGGCGATCGGTGACAGGACTGGCGGCGAGTATCGAGAGGCGCAACGGCGTGTCGCTGTGGCGGCAGATCGCCGACAGGATCCTGCAGGCGATTGCCAATGGCGATTTCGCCGAGAATGCGGCGCTGCCGCCGGAGATGGCGTTGGCCGAGCGCTACGGCGTCAACCGCCATACGGTGCGCAGCGCCATCGCAGCACTTGTGCAGGAAGGCGTGCTGAAGGCCGAGCAGGGGCGCGGCACCTTCGTCTTGTCGCGCAAGCGCCTGTCCTATCCGATCGGCGCGCGGACGCGCTTTTCGACCGGGCTGCAGGGGCAGACGAGCGAGCGGCATATCGCGCTGCTATCGTCATCGAAGGAGCCGGCCGGCCGGCGCATCGCCGAGGCGCTGGGCATCGCCAGGGGTGCTGCCGTCATCCGCCTGGAGACGCGCGGCGAGGCCGACGGACACCCGGTGTCGCGGGCGACGACCTGGTTCGACGCCAAGCGCTTCGCCGGCATCGAAGCGGCAATGGCGGAAACGGGATCGATCACCGCCTCGCTGAAGCGCTTCGGCATCAACGATTATCTCAGGCATTCGACGGTGCTGTCGGCGCGCCATGCCGATGCCGACGATCTCGCGGCGCTGGACCTGCAACCGGGCGCCATCGTGCTGGTGACCATCGCCGTTAATGTCACGCTCGACGGCCAGCCGATCCAGTTCGCCGAGTCGCGCTTTCCAGCGGAGCGGGTGGAACTCAGGCTGTCGGCCGGCGATTAGCTAGCCGGAAGCGGCGCGATAGTATAATACGTCCGTCACTGCCACGTTCGATGAGTGAAACGCTTCTTGTGGGGGCGCGGAATGCTGAAATCGAAGTATTGTGTGCCGTCTCTGCTTCTCCCCAGCTTTACGCTTATAGGTGTACTGTCCGGCTGTTCGGGTGGAAGCCCTCCGCCCGTGACCTTCAGCCTGACGGATCTCGGCACGCTCGGCGGAAACCAAAGTTACGGCTGTGCCATCAACGAGGGCGGACAGGTCGCGGGCTACTCGACCACGGCCGACGACGCTGACGCCCACACGGTGGCGTGGACCGGAAAGGCCGTGGCCGATCTCGGCTCGATGGGCGGAGCGTCGGGCTGTTCACAAGGGATCAACGATGCGGGGCAGGTGGCCGGATTTTCGCCCATTGCCGCCACATCCGATATCCACGCGACGCTATGGACGGGAACGACATTGACCGACCTCGGCACCATCGCCGGCGACCACAGCAGCGCCGTGGGCATCAATGCCAAGGGTCAGGTGGCGGGGAATTCGACATTCTCGGACAATTCCCTTGAGCACGCCGCGCTGTGGAACGGCAGCACCGCGACCGATCTCGGCACGCTCGGCGGCCAAACCAGCTCCGCCACTGGCATCAACGATAGCGGATGGGTGGTCGGCTATGCGGAGACGACCGGGAATTCCAAGACCCACGCAGTACTCTGGAAGGGAACCGAGCCCATCGACCTCGGCGCGCTCGGCGGGGATTACAGCTACGCCATGGCCATCAACGATCACGGCGTGATCGTCGGCTATTGCGTCCTCGGTTCCAATGCGGGAACCCACGCCACGGTGTGGGCCGACACGAAAATCTCCGACCTGGGCACGCTCGGCGGCCAATTCAGCATGGCGCTCGGGATCAACGACGCGGGGCTGGTGGTCGGAAACGCCGCGCTCGAGGACAAATCCACGCACGCCGCTTTGTGGATCGGGAAGCAGATCTACGACCTCAACGATATGCTGGGGGCGAGCGGTCGCGGCTGGACGCTCCAGGAGGCGCGCGACATCAACTCCGCCGGCCAGATCGTCGGCTGGGGTGACAGTCCATCGGGACAGAAGCACGCGTTTCTGCTGACGCCAACGAAACCCATCCCGCTTTCCCCGGCAGGCGGCTCGTAGAGCTCGGCGCCGTCTCACCCGACCTCGATAACCGCCTTGATCAGGCCGGACTTCTCCTGCGCCCACCGCGCCAGATCGCGCGGCGTTGCGGCGAGCGTCGTGCGATGGGTGACGAGCTTGTTCAACGGCACCGCGCCGTCGCGTATCGAGGCCGCGACATGGTCGAAATCGGCTCTCAGCGCGTTGCGGCTGCCGACCAGCGTCATCTCGCGCTTGTGGAATTCCGGGTCGGAGAAGGTGATGTCGTCCTTGACGACGCTGACCAGCACCAGCGTCCCGCCATGCGCCACATGGGCGAAGGCCGACTGCACCGAGCTTGTGTTGCCGGTGGCGTCGAACACAAGGTCGAACCCTTCGCCGGCTGTGGCCTGGCGTACCAGGTCGCCGGCCGTTGCCTTCGAACCGTCCAGCGCGGCAAAGCCGAGTTCGGCTTCGGCGAAGCCAAGACGCTCGCTGCTCATGTCGAGCAGGCTGACGTCCAGCCCGGCGATGCGCGCGAAGATCGCCGTGCCGAGCCCGATCGGCCCGGCGCCGATGACCAGCGTGCGCTGGCCGGGCAGCCCAAGCGATCGGCGCACCGCATGCGCGCCGATGGCCAGGAATTCGACCGCAGCTGCGTCGGCCAGCGACAGGCCATTCGTCGGATAGAGGTTCTGCGCCGGCACCAGGATCTCGTCGCACATGGCGCCGTCGCGATGGACGCCCAGCACTTCGATCTTCACGCAGCAATTCGGCTTGCCGTGCCGGCAGGCGATGCATTTGCCGCAGGCGAGATAGGGGTTGATGATGACTGGCTCGCCGACAGCAAGATCGACGCCGTCGCCCTTCTCGACGATGGTGCCCGCGACCTCGTGACCCATGATGCGCGGATAGGCCAGAAACGGGTGCTTGCCTTCGAAGATGTGATAGTCCGTGCCGCAAATGCCGACATGGCTGACCGCGACGCGCGCCCAGCCGGGCGGCGGCGCTCCCGGGTTGGCGCGGTCTTCGAGGACAAGGTCGCCGGGCGAACGGCAGACAACGGCTTTCATAGGCAATTCCAATATTCAAAAAAGGCGCCGGTCCCTCGATTGAGCGGACCGGCGTCAGGTCAGGGAGGATTCATTTGCCGCGACGGCGCAGACCGTCGAAGTAGACGATGACGATGATCAGCAGGCCGGTGATGATGCGCTGCCAGAAGGCATTGACGTTGAGCAGGTTGGCGCCGTTGTTGATGGTGGCGAGGATGAAGGCGCCGAGCAGCGGCCCATGCACCGAACCCACCGCGCCGAACAGCGAGGTGCCGCCGATCACCGACGAGGCGATCGCCTGCAGTTCCCAGCCCTCGGCCTGCGTCGGATTGCCGATGCCGATGCGCGAGGCAAGCAGCACGCCGACGAAGGCCGCGCACAGACCGGACAGCGTGTAGGCCATGTAGATGGTGCGCTGCACGTTGACGCCGGACAGGCGCGAGGCCTCGGCGTTGGAGCCGACCGAGAACAGGTAACGGCCCCAGCGGCTGTGGTGCAGGAAGATGTAGGCCGGAATACCGACCAGGATCACCATCCAGAACAGGTTGGGGATGCCGACGAAGGAGTTGCGCGAGAATTCCTGGAAGGCGTCGTTGTTGATCGAGATCGAATTGCCGTTGGTCATCAACAGGCCGATGCCGCGCAGCGACGTCAGCGTCGCCAGCGTGATGATGAAGGGCGGCAGACCCATCTTGACGATGCCGAAACCGTGGAACAGGCCGATGGCGACGCCGACCAGAAGCGTGATCAGGATGGCTGCGAAGACCGGCACGCCGGCATTGATCAGCATGGCGGCGATGACGGTGGTGAAGCCGACCACCGCGCCGACCGAAAGATCGATGCCGCCGGTGATGATGACGAAGGTCTGGCCGACCGCCAGGATGGCGATCATCGAACCCTGACGCAAGAGGTTCGAGATGTTGTTGGCCGAGGCGAAGCTCGACGTCGCTAGCGACAGGATGACCCACAGCAGAACCAGCAGCGCCAGCAGCGTCAGCCCGAACAGGGCGTTGTAATTTCGCTTGGGCCTTTCGGCGGCGATAGCCTCGGTGCTCATGTCTGACCTCCCTGCTTTTCTTGTTTCTCGGCGAGCGCCTGCGTGAGAATGTCCTCGTGATCGGCGGTGCGGAAGCCATGCGTGGCGACCAGCTTGCCGCGCCGGAACACATGCAGCGTGTCGGCAAGCTCGTAGACTTCCGGCAAATAGGACGAGATCAGGATGATGCCGGCGCCCTTCGACAGCAGTGCGCTGAACAGGCGGTAGATCTCGGCCTTGGTGCCGACGTCGACGCCGACCGTCGGCTCGTCGAAGATGAACAGCTTGGCGCCATGCGCCAGCCATTTGCCGATGACGATCTTCTGCTGGTTGCCGCCCGACAGGCTGGAGGCGAGCGCGTTGCGCGTCGGCGTCTTGATGCGCAGGTCGGCGATCTGGCGGTCGGCCTCGGCCTTTTCCTTCGCGCCGGAGATCAGCAGGTTGCTCGATATCCGCTTATAGATCGGCAGGTTGAGGTTCATGCCGACCGGCAGATTGAGGCACAGGCCCTGGTCGCGGCGGCTTTCCGGGGCCAGCGCCATGCCGAGCCGGATGGCGTCGTGCTCTGAATTGACCTGAACCTCCCTGCCTTGCCACAGTATCTGGCCGGCCGACTTTTTGTGGCGGCCGTAGAGCGTGGTGACGAACTCGCTGCGGCCGGCGCCGATCAGGCCATAGAGGCCGACGATCTCGCCGGCGCGCACGGTCACCGAGACATTCTCGAAACCTTTGCCGGAGAGGCTCTTCGTCTCCACGATCGCGGCGCCGGGGGTGAAATGCTCCTTATGGTAGATCTGCTCTATCGAGCGGTTGATCATCAGCTTGACCAGCTCGGGCTCGTTGGTCTCGGCGATGTCGCGGGTGCCCACCAGCGTGCCGTCGCGCAGCACGGAGACGCGGTCGGCAAGCTCGAACACCTCCTCCATGCGGTGGCTGATATAGATGATGGTGACGCCTTCGCCCTTCAGCCGGCGGATCAGCTTGAAGAGCTGGTCGGCCTCCTTGCGGGTGAGGTAGGCGGTCGGCTCGTCGAAGATCAGTAATTTGGTGCCGCGCACAGTGGCCCGCGCCGCGGCGATCAGCTGCTGCTGACCGATGGTGAGGTCGCCGAGCACGACATGCGCCGGCAGGTCGAAGCCGAGGCCATTGATGATCTTCTGCGCGTCCTTGACCATGGCGCGCTGCTGCAGGAGGCCGAAGCGGGACTCCTCCTCGCCGAGAAACATATTGGCGGCGACGGTGAGATGGCGGCACAGCACCACCTCCTGGTGAACGGCGTTGATGCCGAGCGCCATCGCCTCGTGCGGCGTGGCCAAAGCTGCGGGCTGACCTTCCCAGATGACCTCGCCCGAGGTGCGCGGCATGACGCCTGTCAGAAGCTTGATGAGGGTGGATTTTCCGGCGCCGTTCTCGCCGACGATGGCATGGATCTCACCCGCCTTGAAGGCAAGGTGCACGGGCTTCAGCGCATGCGTGCCGGGATAGCGCTTTTCCAGCCCGTTGAGTTCGAGGATCGTCCTGCCCGGCTGCAGCGTGGGGGCCGGGTGCAGTTCCTGCGCCGTCGACGTCATGACAATCCTCCCAGATTGGTCTCGACCATTGGGTATGCGGCGATGCGTCTTCAGGTGCGCATCTTGATTGGCAAGGTAAGGCAAGTTCACGCAATTCCGAACGGAAAACCGCTACGCACTTTTCCTGGAATTGCTTGGGCCGCCGGATTTCCAAGCCATCCCACCCCAGGGATGTTTCCGGGGCGACGCCGCCCCGGAAACGGATAGGGTCACGGTGCTCACTTAAGCTTCGGGTTGAGCAGCGCGTCGATCTTCGGGTCCTTCATGTTCGCCTTGGTGACGAGGTTCGCGCCGGTGTCGACATTGGCTTCGACCTTCTCGCCCTTCGAGGCGGCCAGAGCGGTCTTGATGCCGTCATAGCCCATCCGGTAGGGGTCCTGGACGACCAGGCCGGAGATGACGCCGTCGTTGAGGAACTTGATCAGCTTCTCGTCGCTGTCGAAGCCGATCAGCCCCACCTTGCCGGCAAGCTTATTCTCGGCGATCGCCTGGCCGACGCCCTGCGCCATGATCAAGTTGGAGGCGAAGATGCCCTTGAGGTCCGGATTGGCGGTGATCAGGTCGGTCGCGATGTTGAGGCCGGTGGTGGCCTGACCGTCGGCATATTTGTCGGCGATGAGCTCGAGGCCCGGATATTTGGCCTTGATCTGTTCGATGAAGCCCTGCTTGCGCTGCTCGAGCGAACCGGCGCCCGGAAGTGCCGTGATCAGCGCGACCTTGCCTTCGACCTTGCCGCCATTGGCGGCGCCGATCGCCGCGGCCAGACCGTCGGCGGCGACGCGGCCGCCCTGAACGTTGTCGGTGGTCAGGAAGGAGGTGAAGGCCTTGGAGTCGGCGCCGGAGTCGATGCCGATGACCTTGACCTTGGAGGCTGCCTCATCGATCGGCTTACCGAGCGCCTTGAATTCGGTCGGCGAGATGACGATGGCGGCCGGGTTGCTGGCAACGGCGTTTTCGAGGATCGAGATCTGGCCGTTGACGTCGGTTTCAGCCTGGGCGCCGAGTTCCGGCACGTTGACCCCGAGATCCTTGCCGGCCTTGCGGGCGCCGGCCAGAACGATCTGCCAGTAGAAGGAGGTGGTGTCCTTGACGATGATCGGAATGGTCACGTCGGCCGCCGAGGCCGGTGCGGAATGCAGCGCGCCGGCAAGCATCGAAGCGGCGGCCAAAGCCACGAAAGCGCGGCGGTTGAGAAGGCTGGTCACGAATTTCATTAGGTTCCTCCCTAAGTCGCCTGGTGAAGGTTTCGGAAGCTCCGTCTGGATAGGCGTGGCCCAAACAGAACTTTATCAATAAAAAACAGATGCCGTTTTTTGATAGTGCATCGCCATGGTCGATGCAAGCGGTCTCTGATGCCTTTTGCGTGATGCGGGGTGAGATTTGTTCGGCTCTGCCGGCTCCTCCCGTGCAGCGCACGGATGCTTCCGTTCCTCCTTGTCAAGATGGAACATCGATTTCATGTATCTGTCAATATGGAATATTCATTCCATATTGACATCGCACGATTGTGAGGGCTCGGGGTCCTCGTCCGTTTGCTTCAGCTGGTCTTCCGACTAAAGCGTCGCGCCGAGATGCCAGGGCACGAACTCGTTGTCGCCGTAGCCGAACGCCTCGCTCTTGGTCTTGCGGCCGGACGCCGTCTCGATGATCAGTTCGAAGAGCTCGCGGCCCATGCCGGCGATGGTCTTCTCGCCCGAGGCGATGACGCCGCAATTGACGTCCATGTCCTCTTCCATCTGGTGGTACATGGTCGAGTTGGTGGCGACCTTGATCGACGGCGTCGGCCGGCAGCCGAAGCAGGAACCGCGGCCGGTGGTGAAGACGATGACATTGGCGCCGCCTGCGACCTGGCCTGTGGCGGAGACCGGGTCGTAGCCGGGCGTGTCCATGAACACCAGGCCGCTGCCGGAGACCTTCTCGGCGTAGCCGAAGACGCCGTTGAGCGGCGTCTGGCCGCCCTTGGCGACCGCGCCCAGCGATTTCTCCAGGATCGTGGTCAGGCCGCCGCGCTTGTTGCCGGGCGAGGGGTTGTTGTCGATCGAGGCGCCGTGCTTGGCGGTATGGTCCTCCCACCATTTCACAAAGCCGTCGAGCTTGGCGGCGATCTCGGGCGAGGCGGCGCGATAGGCAAGCAGATGCTCGGCGCCGTAGATCTCGGTGGTCTCGGAGAGGATGCCGATGCCGCCGCAGCCGGCCAGGATATCGACGGCCGCGCCCAGCGCCGGGTTCGCGGTGATGCCGGACATGCCGTCGGAGCCGCCGCATTGCAGGCCGACGACGATCTCCGAGACCGGGATCGGCTCGCGCTGCAAGTGGCCGACCTCATCGGCGATCTCGGCCAGCACGCCCATCGCCCGCTCGACCGATTTGCGCGAGCCGCCGGCTTCCTGGATGTTGAAATGGCGTTTTCCCGCGGCGACGCCCTTCTGGCCGTAGAGGGTGAGCTGATTGACTTCGCAGCCCAGCCCGACCATCAGGATGCCGCCGAAATTCGGGTGCCGCGCATAGCCGGCGAGCGTGCGGTGGAGAACCATCATGCCGTCGCCGGTGGCGCTCATGCCGCAGCCCTGGCCGTGCACGATCGGCACGAAGCCGTCGATGCCGGGATATTTCGGCAGCAAGGTGCGGTTGGCCTCGTCGGCGATGGCATGGCAGACGGTCGACGAGCAATTGACGCTGGCGATGATGCCGATGAAGTTGCGCGTGCCGGCGCGGCCGTCGGCGCGACGATAGCCCATGAAGGTGCGCTTGCGGTCGGCCTCGGTGGCGTGCTCGGCCTCGCTCGGCGGCACCACCGGCAGGCGGCCGCTCTCGAACACCAGATTGTGCGAGTGGACATGCTCGCCGGGCGCGATGTCTGTCGTCGCGCGGCCGATGGCCTGCGCGTATTTCACCACGGCTTCGCCTGCCGAGATCGGCTTGATCGCCACCTTGTGGCCGGGCTCGATCACGGCAGCCGCGGCGGCGCCGCCCGGTAATGGCGTTCCGATGTCGATGCGCCCGTTGGCGACGGCGACATTGTCGGAGGGGGAGAGAAGGATGGTGTTTGCAACGGTCACGGGCGGCTGTCCTGGGAGGGGCGGGCGGATTGACTCGCGCCCTTTTAAGGGTAATGTCTTTTATCGGGAAAAAACATTTTTGCGTCAATTGTTTTTTCGTCGCGGGCTCCGTGCGTCATGAAGGAGCACGGGCGCGTCTTTGGCGAGCCAGCGAAAACCTTTCGTGTTTTCGGATGCTTGCGCTAGGAACGCAACATAATTGCGCCTCAAGCCGGCCGTCGCAAGCGCCGGCGAGGCAACGGGGCAGGGAATGTCGAAGAGCAACAATGTCTATAAGGACGCCTTCAACCGCTGCCTCAGGCTGTTGGACGAAACCAAGAGCCTGCCGTCCGAGCCTGAGCTCGGCACGCTGCTCGGCGTCAGCCGCACTACCGTGCGCAGCATTCTTTCACGCATGGAAGAGACCGGGCTGATCGACTGGAACAAGCGCAACAAGACGGTGCTGCGGGCGCCCCGCCCGGAAGACTTCTTCCCCGAGGAGGAAACCGACTCGCTGGCCGAGATCATCGAGCGCTCCTTCATGCGCCGGCTGCTTGCCGAGGGCGCCGAGGCCGGCATGCAGATCAACGAGCTGGAACTGGCGCGCGAGATCGGCGTCGGCACCACTAGCGTGCGCGAATTCCTGATCCGCTTCTCGCGCTTCGGACTGATCGAGAAGCGGCGCAACAGCCATTGGGTGCTGAAGGGTTTCACGCGCGCCTTCGCGCTGGAGCTGACCGAGATCCGCGAGATGTTCGAGCTGCGCTCGGCCGTGGCTTTCGTGGCGCTGCCGGAAGATAGCGCAGTCTGGGTGGACCTCGACATGCTTGAGGTCCAACACCGCCAGCTAGCCAGCGAGATCGCGACGCGCTTCAACGAATTCTCGGAGCTCGACGAACGGTTCCACCGGCTGATCCACCGCGCCTCGCACAACCGCTTCATCGTCGACTTCTACGATGTGATCGCGATGATCTTCCACTACCACTATCAGTGGAACAAGGCCGAGGAGCGCCAGCGCAACGAGGTCGCGGTGCAGGAGCACCTCGCCTATATCGCGGCGTTGAAATCGCGCGATCCCGCCAAGGTCGACGCCGCCTGCCGCAAACACCTGAAGTCGGCGCGGCAGACGCTGCTGAGCTCGATTCCGGAAGGACGCCAGGCGCAGCCGGCCTGACAAGCGCGCATGGTCATCCAGCAGGCAAATCGCGCCGCGTTGCCGCAGCCCGGTTTTGCCGATTTTCCGACCGCATCCCCCCGTGTTACGGTCGGTGCGTTTCTGGGAGAGGCTTTTTCGTTGGATATCCGGCTGAGACGATGGAGCATGCCGGCCGCGTTCGTCGCGGCGCTGCTCCTGTTGCTCCAGTCTTCGCTCGGCGCTTTCGCCTTCGGCGCGCCTTCGCAGCTCGATGCCTTCGGCAATGTCATCTGCACCCATGAAGGGGCCGTCAAACTCCCCGGCGGCGATCCGCATCGGCAGCATATGCCGGCCTGCTGCTCGCTCGGCTGCAGCATGGTCTCGGCGGCGCATCTGCCGCCGCCGGAAGCGGGCGCGCTGGCCGCAACGCCGGTTTTCGAGACCGTCGCTTTCCAGCTTCCGGCCTTCCGGCACCAGGATTTCGCCCGCGACCGCTCTCCCGCCAATCCGCGCGCGCCGCCGGCAATGGTTTGATCCGCGGAACCTTTTCGCGGGCGCATCCATCCAAAGACCAGACTGTTCGCGGCCGCGAAGCGGCGCGACCCTCATATTCATGGAGCAACCATGTCCAATCTTCTTCCCAAGGTGCAGACCTTCGCCTCCCACGGCGCGCCGACGTTCCACCTCCAGCAACGCGTCGGCATTGCCGTGCTTGCGCTCCTTCTCCTCTTCGCCTGCATTCCTGCCGCGCTGGCGCATGAATTCAAGGTCGGCGATCTCGAGATCGAGCATCCGTGGTCGCGAGCGACGCCGCCCGGCGCCAAGGTGGCCGGCGGCTATTTCACCGTGGTCAACAAAGGCAGCGCACCGGACCGGCTGCTGTCGATTACCTCTGACATCTCCGAAAAGGCCGAACTGCATGCGATGGGCGTCAAGGATGGCGTCATGACCATGCGGCCGGTCGAGGGCGGGCTGGAGATCCCGGCCGGCGGCAAGGTCGCGCTGAAGCCCGGCGCCTACCATCTGATGTTCACCGGGCTGAAGCGGCAGCCGAAGCAGGGCGAGAAATTCCCCGCGACGCTGACCTTCGAGAAGGCCGGCAGCGTCAAAGTCGAGTTCCTCGTCGAAGGCATGGGCGAGACGGGCAGTGGCGATATGGACATGGATCACGCCGAGTAATCCGCCAATCCGGAACCCGAGGGACATTTCCATGAAGAAGTATCTTTTGGCGGCGGGCGCGCTTTGCGTGCTCGGAACGAACGCTGCATTTGCCCACATCACGCTCGAAACGCAGGAAGCGCCTGTCGGCTCGACCTATAAGGCGGTGCTGCGCGTGCCGCATGGCTGCGAGGGCAAGGCGACCACTGCCGTGCGCGTGCAGATTCCGGAAGGCGTGATCGCGGTGAAGCCGATGCCCAAGCCCGGTTGGACGCTGCAGACCAAGAAGGGCAAGTATGAGAAATCCTACCAGCTCTATGGCGAGACGCTGACCACCGGTGTCAAGGAAGTCGACTGGAGCGGCGGCAATCTGCCCGACGAATTCTATGACGAGTTCGTGTTCCGCGCCTCGCTGGCGGCCGATCTGCCGGCCGGCCAGACGCTCTACTTCCCCGTGGTGCAGGAATGCGGCGACGCCACCGATCGCTGGATCGAGATCCCGGCGGCCGGCCAGAATGAAGACGCCTTGGAAACGCCGGCGCCCAGCATCAAATTGCTGCCCAAGAAATGATCTCCTGTTGGCGCGCTCCATCGGGGCGCGCCAACCATTCCTGTTACGACGGCATGAACGCAGCACAATCCTCCACGACGATCCACCTGCATACCGGCCCGCTTGTTTGGCTGGTCGCGGCGGTCATGGCGATTGCGGTCTTGGCCGTGCCCGGCCGTGCCTTCGCGCATGCCGCGCTGGTTGCGACCGATCCGGCTGATGGCGCTGTGCTGGCGCAGGGTCCCTTGCAGTTCTCGCTGACTTTCAGCGAGCCGGTCTCGCCGCTGGTGCTCACCCTGGTGCGTCCGGACGGTACGCAACTGCCTCTGACCTCCTATCGCCTGGACGGCCAAACGCTGGCGATCGACAATCCCGAGAGGCTCAAATCCGGCACGCATGTGCTGAGCTGGCGGGTGGTTTCAGAGGATGGCCATCCGGTCGGCGGTTCGACGCTGTTTTCCATCGGCGCGCCAAGTGCCGCGCCGGTAGCGGGCGAACCCGTCGATTGGACGCTGCGCACGGCGATCTGGGCAGCCAGGCTGTTGCTCTATGCCGGCCTCTTCCTCGGCGTCGGCGGCGCGTTCGCGCTCGCCTGGCTGGCCAAGGACCGGCGCTGCGGCCAACGCTTTGTCGCCGCGGCACTGCTTTTCGGCCTCGTCGCGGCGCCCGTGTCGCTCGGCCTGCAAGGGCTGGACGGGCTTGGCGCGCCGCTCGCCCGCTTTGCGGCGCCGGCGGTCTGGAAGACCGCGCTGGAGACGAGCTTCATCTGGACCGTGCTGATCGGCCTGATTGCGCTTGGTCTTGCTTTGCTGTCGCTTGCCGGGCCGCCAGGCCTTCGTAAGCTGGCCGCGAGCGTGGCGCTGCTCGGCGTCGGCGGCGCCCTTGCCGCGAGCGGTCACGCCAGTTCCGCCGAACCGCAATGGCTGACGCGGCCGCTTGTGTTCCTGCACGGCACGGCGATCGCCTTCTGGGCGGGCGCGCTGGCGCCGCTCGGCCTTGCATTGCGGCGGCGGCCGGCCGAGGCGCGCGCGTTCCTCCGCCGGTTTTCGCGCGCGATCCTGCCCGTCGTCGTCGTGCTCGCCGCCAGCGGCATCGTGCTGGCAGTCATCCAGGTGCAGGCTCCGGCGGCGCTGGTCCACACTGCCTATGGCCGTCTGCTGCTCTTGAAGCTCGCTCTGCTGCTGTTCCTGTTCACGTTGGCCGCCGTCAACCGCTGGACGCTGACGGCGCCGGCCGAAGCGGGCGACACTGAAGTGCAGCGGCGGCTGGTGCGCTCGATCGGCATCGAAATGCTGATCGCGCTCGCCATCTTCGGCGTCGCCGCCGGCTGGCGCTTCACCCCGCCGCCACGCGCGCTGGCGATCGCCGCCGCGCAGCCGGTGTCGATTCACATCCACACGCTGCAGGCGATGGCCGATCTCAGCATCACGCCTGGACATGCCGGCCAGGTCGCGGCCTCGGTGGTGATCATGACCGGCGATTTCGGACCCCTCGACGCCAAGGAAGTGACGCTGGTGCTGTCGAAACCGGATTCCGGCATCGAGCCGATCAGGCGGCCGGCGAGGAAACCCGGCGACGGCACATGGCGCGTCGACAATCTCGTCATCCCAATTCCCGGCCGTTGGAACGCACGGCTCGATATTCTCGTTTCGGACTTTGAGATGATGAAGATCGAAGCGCCCATTGATATCCGGTCCGATTGAGGACCAGTCCATGCAGAATACGGCGAGGCGGTTGACGGCGCCGCCAAGGCCCGTCATTCATCTTGCGAAACAGTGGGCATCGCCCGAAACGCGACCATAACAAGCATCCGAAAACAGGGAGGAAACGATGGAAAAAGCCGAAATCGGCCTGATCGGCCTTGGCACGATGGGTTCCAACCTGGCGCTCAACATCGCCGAGCACGGGCACCGCATCGCCGTCTTCAACCGCACGCCGGCACGCACCGACGCCTTTGTCGAGAGCGCCGGTTCGCTGAAGGACATGGTCGTTCCCTGCTACAGCCTCGAGGAACTCGCAGCGGCGATCCGGCCGCCGCGGCCGATCATCATCATGGTGCTGGCCGGCAAGCCGGTCGATGAGCAGATCGCGGCGCTGCGCGGCGTTCTGTCGGCCAACGATATCGTCATCGATGCCGGCAATGCCAATTTCCGCGATACGATGCGGCGCTTCTCGGAGCTGTCCGGCTCGGGCCTCACCTTCATCGGCATGGGCGTGTCGGGCGGCGAGGAAGGCGCGCGCCACGGGCCGTCGATCATGGTCGGCGGCACCGAAGAGTCCTGGAAGCGCGTCGAGAGCGTGCTGACGGCGATCTCCGCCAAGTTCAAGGACGAGCCCTGCGCCGCCTGGCTCGGCACCGACGGCGCCGGCCATTTCGTCAAGACCATCCACAACGGCATCGAATATGCCGACATGCAGATGATCGCCGAGATCTACGGCATCCTGCGCGATGGCCTCGGCATGGCGCCCAAGGAAATCGGCAAGGTCTTCGAGCAATGGAACCAGGGAAGACTCAACTCCTATCTGATCGAGATCACCGCCAAGGTGCTGGCCGCCGATGATCCCAAGACCGGCAAGCCGGTGGTCGACATCATCCTCGACCGCGCCGGCCAGAAGGGCACCGGCAAATGGTCGGTCATCGAGGCGCAGCAGCTCGGCATTCCGGCAACTGCCATCGAGGCTGCGGTCGCGGCGCGCGTATTGTCCTCGATCAAGGACGAGCGCCAGGCGGCGGAAAAGGCCTATGGTAATATCGGAGTCGAAAAGATCTCCGGCGACAAGGCCGCGTTGCTCAAGGATCTGGAATTGGCATTGTTCGCCGGCAAGATCGCGGCTTACGCGCAAGGGTTCGCGGTCATGAGCGGCGCGTCGAAGGAATTCAACTGGAACCTGCCGATGCCGACCATCGCCAAGATCTGGCGCGCCGGCTGCATCATCCGCTCGCAGATGCTGGACACGATGGCCGAGGCCTTCGGTTCGGGCAGCGCTTCGACCAACCTTCTGATGGCGCCGGCCTTCATCGCCATGATGCAGGAAGCGCATTCCTCGCTCAGGCGCATCGTGGCGCGCGCTTCCGAAGCCGGCTCGCCGGTGCCGGCGCTGTCGTCGGCGCTCGCCTATTTCGACAGCTACCGCCAGGGTCGCGGCACCTCGAACCTGATCCAGGCGCAGCGCGATTTCTTCGGCGCGCATGGTTTCGAGCGCATCGGCGAGCAGGGCGCGTTCCACGGACCGTGGGGGAGTGGCGCGGGGCACTAGAGTGGCTGAGCGTTTCACGGAATCGCCGAACCACTCTAAGCCTTTGTTTTTGCGCAATTCCGGACGGAAAACCGCTACGCACTTTTCCTGGAATTGCTCTAGCCCCGATAGGGCAAAACCTCGCTCGGCTTGCTGAGCGATTGCAGCGTGCCCGGCTCTGCGCCGCCGATCCAGCCGAGCACGGCGCGGGCGAGCTCGGAGCCGGCCAGCCGGAAGTTCTCGTTGACGACCAGCAGTTCCCGCCTGAACAGATGCAGCAGCTCCGACGACTGTTTCGACACCACGTCGACGTCGCGGCCCAGCTTCAGCCCGGCATCCTCGATGCCGGCGACGATGGCGAGCGTCGCGGCGGCGGCGCTGCTGACGATGCCGTCCGGACGATCGTCGCGGCGCATCAATTGCGCGGTGCGCATCCTGATCTGCTCGATCGTGTGGTCGATGGAGACGGTGTTGAACGGCACCTCCGAGGCGCCGACCTCGCTCAGCGCGTCGGCAAAGCCGTTCACCGTATGGCCGTAATAGGTGAGGCCGACCGGCGGCGTCACCAGGGCAAGCCGGTTGCGGCCCTTGGCGGCGAGCGCGCGTACGGCTTCGCCGGCAAAGGCGTAGTTGTCGAAGTCGTGATAGGGATGCACCAGCCCCATATCGGTGCGGCCATGCGTGGCGAAGGGAATGCCGCGCTCCAGCATGTAGCGCGCCCGCGGGTCGTTCGGCTGCGTGCGCGAGATGATGACGCCGTCGGCCGAGCCCGTCTCGACCAGATAGCGCACCGGGTCCAGCGGATCCTGCGAGCGCGAATAGGGCGTGACGATCAGGTGGTAGGGCGTGTCGGCGATCACCTCGGTGACGCCGTAGATGATGTCCGAGACGAAGCTCATGATCTCGCGCTCGGTGTCGAGCACGAGCGAGATGACGTTGGTCTTGCCGGTTCTCAAACGTACGCCGGCGCGGTTGGGACGATAACCGATCTGCTTGGCGACGAGTTGGACGCGGCGCCTGGTCTCGGCGCCGATCTCGGGCGCGTCCTTGAGCGCCCGCGACACGGTCGTGACGCCGAGCCCGGTCATGAAGGCAAGCGTCTTCAGCGTCGGCCGCTCCTTGCCCGACGTGTCGTCGTCCTTCTTCGTTACCCGTCTATCCATTCGTCCCGCCCGTCAGGCGCATAGCAGCCGCGGGGCTGGCCGGCAATCGTGCGGTGTCGACTTTTGCGCGACCTTCAGCCTGCGGTCAGCCCAATATACTGAAACGTTACAGATTGCCAATATTCGTGATTGCCCGGGAAATTCGCAACCCTTGGCTTCAGCATGGAGATCGGGCGAAAGCCGCTGGAATCACGGAGAAATATCGGCTTCGGCGCAATTGTGGCATCAATCAACTGCTTGATCGTCGAATTAGCAGTCTCTAAAGGAAGATTTTGTTCGTGCCTCGAAAAAACTTCGATCGACTTTGAGGCCAGGGGTTGCCTAGGCGGATCATTTGCCGTATCGAAAATCTGTAACGTTTCAGATTCTGGGAGGAAGCCGAAATGCGATACAAATTCCTGACCGCTGCATTTGCCGCGACGGTCGCACTCAACGTCGCCGGTCCGGCGACCGCGACCGACCTGGAAGTCACTCATTGGTGGACTTCCGGCGGCGAGGCGGCGGCGGTGGCCGAACTTGCCAAGGCATTCGACGCGACGGGCAATCACTGGGTCGACGGCGCCATCGCCGGCTCCGGCGGCACGGCGCGGCCGATCATGATCAGCCGCATCACCGGCGGCGATCCGATGGGTGCCACCCAGTTCAACCACGGCCGCCAGGCGGAGGAACTCGTCCAGGCCGGGCTGATGCGCGACCTCACCGACATCGCCACCAAGGGCAAGTGGACGGAGGTCGTGCGGCCGAAGAGCCTGCTCGACAGCTGCACCATCGACGGCAAGATCTATTGCGTGCCGGTCAACATCCATTCCTGGCAGTGGCTGTGGCTCTCCAGCGAGGCTTTTCAGAAGGCCGGCGTGCCGATGCCGAAGGACTGGAATGAATTCGTGGCCGCCGCTCCGGCGCTGGAGAAGGCCGGCATCATCCCGCTGGCGGTCGGCGGGCAGCCCTGGCAGGCCTCGGGCGCCTTCGACGTGCTGCTCGCCGCTGTCGGCGGCACCGACGCCTTCCTCAAGGTCTATAAGGAAAAGGACGCCAAATTCGCCGGCGGCCCCGAGATCGCCAAGGTGTTCAAGGCGGCGGACGACGCCCGCAAGATGGCCAAGAACACCAATGTGCAGGACTGGAACCAGGCGACCAACCTGGTCATCACCGGCAAGGCCGGCGGCCAGATCATGGGCGACTGGGCGCAGGGCGAATTCCAGGTCGCCGGCAAGACCGCCGGCAAGGACTATACCTGCCTGCCCGGCCTCGGCCTGAACGAGGTGATCGCCACGGGTGGCGATGCCTTCTATTTCCCGCTGCTCAAGGACGAAGCGAAGTCCAAGGCGCAGGAGGTCCTGGCCGAAACGCTGCTCGATCCGAAGACCCAGGTCGCCTTCAACCTCAAGAAGGGCTCGCTGCCGGTACGCGGCGACGTCGACCTCAACACCGCGAACGACTGCATGAAGAAAGGTCTCGCCATCCTCGCCAAGGGCGCCGTCATCCCGTGGACGGACCAGCTGCTGTCGCAGGACAGCCAGAAGCAGAAGGAGGACCTGTTCTCCGAATTCTTCGCCAAGCCCGACATGACGCTCGAAGAGGCGCAGAAGCGCTTCGCCGACATCATCGCTTCGGCGGATTGATCCACGGCGCCCCCGCCGGTTCCCGGCCCCTGCCTATCGGGGGTCGGGAGCACGATGTCCTCATTGTCCCAGCCCGGCTGCCGAGATGAGCAACAGCGAACGCCCAAGCCAGATTTTGCGTAACCTCAACGCGAAAATTGCATCGATCCCGATGATCCTGACGGCGCTTGTGGTGTTCGTCGGCGGCACGGCGTGGACGGTGCTCTACTCCTTCACCAATTCGAAGCTGCTGCCGAGGCTCAGCTTCGTCGGGCTCGACCAGTATCACCGGCTCTGGTCGACATCGCGCTGGCTGGTCTCGATCGAGAACCTTTTGATCTATGGCGCGATCTCGCTGGTGTTCTCGCTGGTCATCGGCTTCGTGCTTGCGGCACTTCTCGACCAGAAGATCCGCTTCGAGGATACGTTCCGCACCATCTTCCTCTATCCCTTCGCGCTGTCCTTCATCGTCACCGGGCTGGTCTGGCAATGGCTGCTCAATCCGGATTTCGGCGTGCAGCGTGTCGTGCGCGATCTCGGCTGGACGAGCTTCAGCTTCGATCCGCTCTATAATTCCAGCATCGTCATCTACGGCATTTCGATCGCGGCGCTCTGGCAAGGCACGGGGTTGATCATGTGCCTGATGCTCGCCGGCCTGCGCGGCATCGACGAGGACATCTGGAAGGCCGCCCGGGTGGACGGCATACCGATGTGGAAGACCTATCTGTTCATCGTCATCCCGATGATGCGGCCGGTGTTCATCACCACGTTGGTGATCATCGCCGCCGGCATCGTCAAGGTCTATGACCTGGTCGTGGCGCAGACCAGCGGCGGCCCCGGCATCGCCTCCGAGGTGCCGGCGAAATATGTCTACGACTACATGTTCTTCGCCCAGAACCTCGGCCAGGGCTTCGCCGCCTCGACCATGATGCTGTTGTCGGTGGTGATCGTCATCGTGCCGTGGGCCTATCTCGAATTCGGAGGCCGCAAGCGTGGTTGACGTCGCCTCCCTGTCCACCGGCGCGCAGGCGCCGCGGCGCGACGCCGCCGGCCCGAGCGGACCGAAACCGCGGCACGCGTTGTCGCGCCGCAATATCTTCCTCTACGGCACGCTGATCGTCGTGGCGCTCTATTACCTTTTGCCGCTCTACGTGATGATCGTGACGTCGCTGAAGGGCATGCCGGAAATCCGCCTCGGCAACATCTTCTCGCCGCCGATGGAAATCACCTTCGAGCCCTGGGTGAAAGCCTGGGCGACCGCCTGCACCGGCCTTAATTGCGACGGGCTCTCGCGCGGTTTCTGGAATTCGGTGCGCATTACCGTGCCGTCGGTGATCCTGTCGATCGCGATCGCCTCGGTGAACGGCTACGCGCTGGCCAACTGGCGCTTCAAGGGTGCCGACACCTTCTTCGTCATCCTGATCGTCGGCGCCTTCATCCCCTACCAAGTGATGATCTATCCGATCGTCATCATCCTGCGCGAAATCGGCATCTACGGCTCGCTGACCGGCCTGGTGATCGTGCATTCGATCTTCGGCATGCCGATCCTGACGCTGCTCTTCCGCAACTATTTCACCTCTATGCCGGAGGAATTGTTCCGCGCCGCGCGCGTCGACGGCGCCGGCTTCTGGGGCATCTATCTGCGCATCATGCTGCCGATGTCGCTGCCGATCTTCGTCGTCGCCATCATCCTGCAGGTGACCGGCATCTGGAACGACTTCCTGTTCGGCGTCGTCTACACGCGCCCCGACACCTATCCGATGACGGTGCAGCTCAACAACATCGTCAACTCGGTGCAAGGCGTGAAGGAATACAACGTCAACATGGCCGCGACGATCCTGACCGGCCTGGTTCCGCTCATCGTCTACTTCATTTCCGGCAAGCTCTTCGTGCGCGGCATCGCCGCCGGCGCGGTGAAAGGATGATGATGGAAGCTGAAATCGCCAATCCCAGCGTTTCGATCCAGGACCTGTCGCTCAATTTCGGCGCCGTGTCGGTGCTGCAGACGCTCAATCTGGATGTCGCCGAGGGCGAGTTCATCGTGCTGCTCGGACCATCCGGCTGCGGCAAGTCGACCTTGCTTAACTGCATCGCCGGCCTGCTCGACATTTCGGACGGGCGCATCTTCATCAAGGGCAAGAACGTCACCTGGAAGGAGCCGAAGGACCGCGGCATCGGCATGGTGTTCCAGTCCTACGCGCTTTATCCGCAGATGACGGTGGAGAGGAACCTTTCCTTCGGGCTGCGCGTCGCCGGCGTGCCGAAGGATGAGATCACCAAGCGCATCGCGCGCGCGTCGGAAATCCTGCAGATCGAGCCGCTGCTGCAGCGCAAACCGTCAGCGCTTTCGGGCGGCCAGCGCCAGCGCGTGGCGATCGGCCGGGCGCTGGTGCGCGACGTCGATGTCTTCCTTTTCGACGAGCCGCTGTCCAATCTCGACGCCAAGCTGCGTTCGGAACTGCGCGTCGAGATCAAGCTTTTGCACCGCCGCTTGCAAAACACGATGATCTACGTCACCCACGACCAGATCGAGGCTATGACGCTTGCCGACCGCATCGCCGTCATGAGAGGTGGAGTCATCCAGCAGCTCGATGCGCCGCAAACGATCTACAACCGGCCAGTCAACCGCTTCGTCGCCGGCTTCCTCGGTTCGCCGGCGATGAATTTCCTCAAGGGCGAGCTGGAGGCGGGCGCCGTCCCCGTCTTCAAGGCGGACGGCGTGTCGGTGCCGCTCGGCCGCTATCAGTTCGAGGGCGACGGTGGCCGGGCCGCCAAGCCTTGCATCTTCGGCATCCGGCCTGAGCACATCGCCTTCGGCGATGCCGCCGGGGCCATGCCGTTCACCGCCGAATCGACGGTCGAGATCGTCGATCCGATGGGCTCCGACACGCTGGTATGGACCAAGCTCGGCGGCCAGATCATCTCCTTCCGCGTCGAAGCGGATAAGACGCTGCGCAACGGCGATGCGATCCGCATCGGCTTCGACCCGGCGCGCGCCTCGCTGTTCGACGCTCAAACCGATAATCGCCTTTAACTCCGAAAAACATCCCCCAAGCAGAACGGACAGGACAGATGAACTGGTCATTCCAACTCTACAGCGCCCGAAACTTCCAGCCATGGAACGGCGTGGTGAAAATGCTCGGCGAGCTCGGCTACAAGCAAGTGGAGGGCTTCGGTGGCGTCTATGACGACCCGAAAGCGTTCCGCGCCGAGCTCGACAAGAACGGGTTGGCGATGCCCACCGGGCATTTCTCGATCGACGCGCTGGAAAATGATTTCGACGGCGTGCGCAAGATCGCCGACGCGCTCGGGATCACGCTCTTGATCTGCCCTTATCTGATGCCCGATCAGCGCCCGGGCGACGCAGCCGGCTGGCGCGGCTTCGGCGAGCGTCTCGCCAAGGTCGGCGAGGTGGCAAAAAAGGCCGGCTACGGCTTTGCCTGGCACAATCACGATTTCGAGTTCAAGGTGCTTGCCGACGGCTCGCTGCCGCAGGACCACATCCTGTCCGCCGCGCCCGATATCGGTTGGGAAATGGACGTCGCCTGGGTGGTGCGCGGCGGCGCCGATCCGCTGCCCTGGATCGAAAAGCACGGCAAGCGCATCGTCGCCGTCCACGTCAAGGATATGGCCAAGCCCGGCGAGGGGCTGGACGAGGATGGCTGGTCCGATGTCGGCCACGGCACAATCGACTGGGCGGGCCTGTTCAAGACATTGCGCGCCAGGAGCGCGGCGCAGTATTTCATCATGGAACAGGACAACCCCAACGACATCGAGCGTTATGCCCTGCGCTCGATCGCGGCAGCCAAGAGCTGGCAGGAGTAATCGAAATGGCAGACAAACTTGGCGTTGGCGTCATCGGCTGCGGCAACATCTCGAAGGCGTATTTCTCGCTGGCGCCGCTGTTCCGCGGCATCAAGATGCGGGCCTGCGCGGATATCAACATGGAGGCCGCCAAGGCGCGGGCGAAGGAGTTCAAGCTCCGCGCCGAGACGGTCAACGACCTGCTCAAGGACGACGAGATCGACATCATCGTCAATCTGACGATCCCGGCCGTGCATTACGAAATCTCAAAAGCGGTGCTCGACGCCGGCAAGCATGTCTATTCGGAAAAGCCGTTCGTGCTGTCGATCGAGGAAGGGCTCGATCTCAAGAAGCGAGCCGAGAAGAAGGGCCTGCGCATCGGCTCGGCGCCGGATACGTTCCTCGGCGGCGCGCACCAGCTGGTGCGCGATCTGATCGACAGCGGCAAGCTCGGCAAGATCACCAGCGGCACCTGCCATGTGATGGGCCACGGCATGGAGCACTGGCACCCCAATCCGGACTTCTTCTTCCAGCCGGGCGCCGGTCCGGTGCTGGACATCGGTCCCTATTACGTCACCAACCTGATCCAGCTGATCGGGCCGGTGAAGCAGGTTGCGGCCTTCGCCACCACCCCGGCCAAGGAGCGCACCATCAGCTCCCAACCGCGCGCGGGCGAGAAGATCCCGGTGAACACGCCGACCACGATCCATGCGCTGCTCGAATTCGCGAATGGCGCGGTGATCACGCTCAACACCTCCTGGGACGTGTGGAGCCATGGCCACGCGCCGATGGAGCTCTATGGCGAAGCGGGCACGGTCTTCGTGCCGGACCCGAATTTCTTCGGCGGCGAGGTGCGCTTCACCGACGCCGCCAAGCCGGTGAAGAAGCTGCCCAAGTGGAATCACCCTTTCGGCGTGCCGAACGAGATGCATGGCCAAGGCATGATGGCCAACTACCGCACCGCCGGCCTTGCCGACATGGCGGTCGCGATCGCCGAGGGGCGGCCGCATCGCTGCTCGATGGAACTGGCGCTGCACGCCGTCGATGTCATGACCGGCATCCTGCGTTCCGGCGAAAGCGGCAAATATGTCGCCATGCAGACAACCTGTGAACGGCCGGCCGCGCTTGGCGTCAAGGATGCGAAGGCGCTGCTGGCCAAGAAGAAGTAGCCCGCGGCGATTATCGATAATTTTTCCATCGCCCTCTCCCCGTTTTGCCGGGGAGAGGGTAAGGAAGAGGGGCAAGCATCGATTCAATTCACATTAGAGCAGAGCATGATGTCGCCCGAAAACCGCTCCACACTTTTCGGCATCATGCCCTAGCGGCGGTCGTGGCGCCGCTTCGATCCGGAGGATTCCCCATGCCCTATGTCGCCGCCGAGAACCGCTACGAAAAGATGATCTACAACCGTTGCGGCCGCTCCGGCCTGAAGCTGCCGGCGATCTCGCTCGGGCTGTGGCACAATTTCGGCAACGACACGCCGCACAGGACCAAGCAGGCGATCGTACGCCGGGCTTTCGACCTCGGCATCACGCATTTCGACCTTGCCAACAATTACGGTCCGCCGCCCGGCTCGGCCGAGACCGCCTTCGGCGAGATCCTGCGCACCGATTTCGCCGCCTATCGCGACGAGATGATCATCTCGACCAAGGCGGGTTACGAGATGTGGGCGGGTCCCTATGGCGAATGGGGCAGCCGCAAATATGTGCTGGCGAGCCTCGACCAGAGCCTGAAGCGCATGGGGCTCGACTATGTCGATGTCTTCTACTCGCACCGCTTCGACCCGGAAACGCCGCTGGAGGAGACGATGGGCGCGCTCGACCATGCGGTGCGTTCCGGCAAGGCGCTCTACGCCGGCATCTCGTCCTACAATTCGCAGCGCACGCGCGAGGCCGCCGACATATTGAAGCGGCTCGGCACGCCCTGCCTCATCCATCAGCCGAGCTATTCGATGCTCAACCGCTGGGTCGAGGAGGACGGGCTGCTCGATACGCTGGAGGGGCTGGGCATCGGCTCGATCGTGTTCTCGCCGCTGGCGCAAGGCATGCTGACCGACAAATATCTCGGCGGCATTCCAGAGGGCAGCCGCGCTGCCCAAGGCAAGTCGCTCAGGCCCGCCTTCATCAACGACAAGTCGATCGCCAACATCAAGGCGCTCAACGCCATTGCCGGGCGCCGCGGCCAGACGCTGGCGCAGATGGCGCTGGCCTGGGTGCTGCGCAAGGGCAGGGTGACGACGGCGCTGATCGGCGCCAGCTGGCCGGAACAGGTCGAGGACTGCGTCGGCGCGCTGAAGGCGCTCGAGTTCAGCGATGCCGAACTGGCCGAGATCGACACTTACGCGCGCGAGTCCGATATCAACCTGTGGGCCGCTTCCGCCGAACGAAAGGGACCGCCGCGCAAATAGCGATTGGTCGCCGCGAAGCACCGGTTACCGCTCGTGGCCCAGCAGCGAGCGGTGCGGAAACAGTGGCAAAAAGTCTCGTTCGTCGCTATCTCAAGTGAATGAGATCGTCCGCGTTTGCGGACGGCGCCATGAGTGGACCCGCAAGATGACGGCAAGGGATACGCTGACCAAGAACCAGCTCTGCGTGCTCGAGAAGCTCGAGGCGTCGAGCGGGCCGCTCAGCGCCTATACGCTGCTCGACCAGCTGCGCGAGCGCGGTTTTCGCGCGCCGCTGCAGGTCTACCGGGCGCTCGACACGCTGGTGAAGTCCGGCTTCGTGCACAGGCTCGAAAGCCTCAACTCCTTCGTCGCCTGCGCCGAGCCGCACGACCACAGCCATTCGATGACTGCCTTCGCCATCTGCGACAATTGCGGCCAGGTCACCGAGATGTCCGATCACGATGTCGACCATCGCCTGGACGAGTGGGTGCGCTCGACCGGATTCGCGGCCAAGAAGGCGGTGATTGAGTTTCGCGGGGTGTGCGCGAAGTGCCGGGCGGAAGCTGCTTAGCTCTATACCACTTAGCCTATTGATGCCGGCGCGAAGCCCCCCTCTCTGTCCTGCCGGACATCTCCCCCTCAAGGGGGGAGATTAGCCGTAGTCACGGCTTTCGCCAACTTTCAACGTTGCAAGATGTGTGCCGGCGCCGGAACCGCCAATCTCCCCCCTTGAGGGGGAGATGTCCGGCAGGACAGAGAGGGGGGCGACGGATCGCGGCGCCTCTCGCCCGTGGCGCTCAGTGCGCCTCGTCCCAGTTGTTGGCCGCCCGAGCATCGACATGCAGCGGCACGGACATCGAAACCGCCGGCATCGGCGCGTTCTCCATCACACGGCGCACGACGGGAATAGTCGCCTCGACCTCGGCATCCACCGTCTCGAAGATCAATTCGTCATGCACCTGTAAGAGCATGCGGGCCGAGAGCTTCGCCTTGTCCAGCGCCTCCTCCATATGCACCATGGCGCGGCGGATGATGTCGGCGGCGGTGCCCTGCAGCCTGGCATTGATCGAGGCGCGTTCGTTGAAGGCACGGATCGACGGGTTGGACGACCTTATCTCCGGATAATGGATGCGGCGGCCGAAGATCGTTTCGACGAAGCCGTTTTCCCGCGCGTAGGCCTTGGTTTCCTCGATATAGTCGCGGATGCCCGGGAAGCGTTCGAAATAGCGCTTGATGTAGGCGCTCGCCTCGTCGCGCGGGATCGACAGCTGGTTGGCGAGGCCGAAGGCCGAGATGCCGTAGATGATGCCGAAATTGATCGCCTTGGCGCGGCGGCGCACTTCCGAAGGCATGCCCTCCACCGGCACGTTGAACATTTCCGAGGCGGTGATCGCATGGATGTCGGCGCCGTCGGCGAAGGCCTGTTTCAGCTGCGGGATCTCGGCGACATGGGCCAGCACGCGCAATTCGATCTGGCTGTAGTCGGCGGAGACCAGCTTGTGGCCTTTCTCGGCGATGAAGGCGGTCCTGATCTTGCGGCCTTCGGCGGTGCGCACCGGGATGTTCTGCAGATTGGGGTCGGAGGACGACAGCCGCCCGGTCGTGGTCGCGGCGAGCGCGTATGATGTATGCACGCGATTGGTGCCGGGGTTGATGAAGCCGGGCAGCGCGTCGGTGTAAGTCGATTTCAGCTTGGTCAGCTGGCGCCAGTCGACGATCTTGCGCGGCAGCTCGTGGCCCTCGGCGGCGAGGTCCTCCAGAAGCTGCGCCGAGGTCGACCACTGGCCGGTCTTGGTTTTCGAACCGCCGGGCAGGCCCATCTTGCCGAACAATATGTCGCCAAGCTGTTTCGGCGAGCCGATGTTGATGCGCTCGCCGACGATCCCGTAAATCTCTTCCTCGGCGCGGGCCGCGCCTTGCGCCAGTTCGCCCGAAAGCCGCGACAGGATCTGGCGGTCGACCGAGATGCCGCGCTGCTCCATTCGCGCGAGCACCGGCACCAGCGGCCGCTCCAGCCGCTCGTAGACGGAAACCAGGCCCTTGGCGGCGAGCCTGGGCTTCAGCACCTGCCAGAGCTGCAGCGCAATGTCGGCCTGTTCGGCAGCGTATTTCGTCGCGCGCTCGATATCGACCTGGTCGAAGCCGATGGCGTTCTTGCCCGAGCCTGAGAGTTCCTTTTTGACCGCCGGCGCGTGGCCGAGCCACTTTTCCGACAGCGAAGCGAGGTCGTGGCCGCCGGAGGTGCCTGCGTCGAGCACGTAGGAGATCAGCATCGTGTCGTCGAACGGCCCTACCTCGATGCCGTGCCGGCCCATCACGACGATGTCGTATTTCATGTCCTGCACGATCTTGAGAACCGACCGGTCCTCGAGCAGCGGCTTGAGCAGGGCCAGCGCCTCGCGGACCGGGATCTGGTTTTCCAGCAGGCCGCCGCCGAGCAGGTCGCCATTGCCGCTCGTATGGGCGAGCGGCACATAGGCTGCGCGGCCTGGCGCGATCGCGATCGAAAGGCCGACGAGATCGGCCTGCATCGGGTCCGACGAGGTGGTCTCGGCGTCGAGAGCGAGGGCGCCGGCTTCGCGGGCTTCGGCAATCCAGGCTTTCAGCTCGGCCGCATCACGAATGGCGCTATAGGCGGAGAGATCGATCTTGCGCGCCGTCGCCTGTTCCAGCCGCAGCGCCGAGAGCAGGGACGGGGTGTCGCCCTGCGGCGGCGCGTCCTCGCCCCTCACGGCAGGTTTCGCGGCGCCGTTCGATTCAGGTGCCGGCTGTCGCGGCGGCGCGCCGGCGCCGACATCGGGGCCATGCGCGGTATCGGCGCGCTCGACGGTGACGGCGGAAGCCTGGACGTCGCCGATCTCGGTCGCGGTCGCCTCGGCGACACGCCGCGTCAGCGTGGTGAATTCCATCGTCTTCAGAAAGCCGATCAGCTTCGGACCGTCCGGCTCGTGCAGGACAAGGTCGTCCAGCCCTTCCTTCATCGGCACGTCGTTCTTCAGCGTCACCAATTCGCGCGAAATGCGCGCCTTGTCGGCATTGGCGATGATGGTTTCGCGACGCTTGTCCTGCTTGATCTCGCCGGCGCGCGCGAGCAGCCCGTCAAGGTCGCCGAACTGCTCAAGAAGCTGCGCCGCGGTCTTCGGCCCGATGCCGGGCACGCCCGGCACGTTGTCGACGGAGTCGCCGGTCAGCGCCTGCAGGTCGATCATCTTTTCCGGCGGCACGCCCCATTTCTCGATCACCTCGGGAATGCCGATCTGGCGGTCCTTCATCGGGTCGTACATGCCAACCGTCGGTCCGACCAGCTGCATCAAATCCTTGTCGGAGGAGATGATGGTGGCGTCGGCGCCGGCTTCACGCGCAAGCCGGGAATAGGTGGCGATGATGTCGTCGGCCTCGAAGCCTTCCATCTCGATGCAGGGCAGGTTGAAGGCGACGGTCGCCTGGCGGATCAGGCCGAATTGCGGGATCAGGTCCTCCGGCGGCGCCGAGCGGTTCGCCTTGTATTCGGGATAGAGATCGCTGCGAAAGGTTTTGGACGAATAGTCGAAGATGACGGCGAAATGCGTCGGCACCACGCCTACATTGGTGTTGCGGGCGTCCTGCATCAGCTTCCAGACCATGTTGCAGAAGCCGAGCACGGCATTGGTCGGCAGGCCGTCGGATTTGCGGTTGAGCGGCGGCAGCGCGTGATAGGCGCGGAAAATGTAGCCGGAGCCGTCGACGAGGAAGAGGTGATCGCCTTTTTTCATGTCGGCAGGGATAGCGCGGCCGGGCCTCGCGGTCCATGCCAAAGGCGGAGGAACCCACCGGTTCGGGCAACACCCCTGACAGATCCTGTCCGGCAAAGCGCGCCGCGCGGAAACGGAATCAGGCGACGCGCTTTGGGTCATTTTTCTTCGTGCATGTCGCTTTCCCAAAACCGCTTCACACTTTTGGGCGACATGCACGGAATCCGCCGCTCACGGGCATGTTACAAAAGTGTAATTTTCATGCCCTTGAATCGCCATGTTCAAGGACCCAAATACACGTCATCGGCAGTTTTCGCCGAAGTCCGGAGTAAGGCCCGTCCCCCGCCTATCCCGGGCAACTGCGGCAGCCTATCCCCCCTCTCCGGGCTGCCGCAACGTTTCGAGTAAAGACCGCCGTGGTTCCCCCTCCACCACGGCGGTTCTTTTTTGCCTTCTGGCAAGGCTTTCCGAGCTTGGTCCAACGATCGCGGCTTTTCGTTTCCGGTCCTGACCATTAGGGTCGGCCCAAAAATCGAAAGGCTCCATGATGTCCAGAATCTCCCCCGTCCTCGACCGTCTCGACCAGAATCTCGACCAGAGCCTGGAGCGGCTGTTCGGCCTGCTCGGCATCAAGTCGATCTCCACCGATCCGGCCTTTGCCGCCGACTGCCGCAAAGGCGCCGAATGGCTGGTCGCCGAGCTCAAGCTGATAGGCTTCGACGCGAGCGTGCGCGACACGCCCGGACATCCGATGGTGGTGGCGCATCACGAGGGACCTGCGGGCGCGCCGCATGTGCTGTTCTACGGCCACTACGACGTGCAGCCGGTCGATCCGATCGAGCTGTGGGAAACCGACCCGTTCGCGCCGTCGATCAAGGAGATCGAACCCGGCCGCAAGGTGATCACCGGCCGCGGCTCGGCCGACGACAAGGGACAGCTGATGACTTTCGTCGAGGCCTGCCGGGCCTGGAAGCAGGTGCATGGCAATTTGCCCTGCCGCGTCACCATCCTGTTCGAGGGCGAGGAGGAATCCGGCTCGCCGTCGCTGAAGCCGTTCCTGGAGGCGAACGCCGCCGAGCTGAAGGCGGATTTCGCGCTGGTCTGCGACACCAGCATGTGGAACCGCGAGACGCCGTCGATCTGTGTGTCGCTGCGCGGCATGGTCGGCGAGGAGGTCACCGTCAAGGCGGCCAACCGCGATCTGCATTCGGGCCTCTATGGCGGCCCGGCCGCCAACCCGATCCGCATCCTGGCCAAGGTCCTCGCCGACATCCACGATCAAAACGGCCACGTCACCATTCCGGGCTTCTATGACGGCGTCGAGGAGACGCCTAGCCAGGTGCTGAAATCCTGGGAGGGGCTTGGCGAGACCGCGCAGACCTTCCTCGGACCGGTCGGTCTTTCCATTCCGGCCGGCGAGAAGGGCCGCTCGGTGCTCGAACTCACCTGGGCGCGGCCGACGGCGGAGTTCAACGGCATCATCGGCGGCTATACCGGTAAGGGCTTCAAGACGGTGATCGCGGCGGAGGCGTCGGCGAAAGTGTCGTTCCGGCTCGTCCACAAGCAGGACCCGAAGAAGGTCCGCGCCGCCTTCCAGGCCTTCGTGCGCGAACGCATTCCCGGCGACTGCTCGGTCGAGTTCCATCCGCATGGCGGCTCGCCGGCGATCCAGCTTTCCTACGACTCGCCGTTCCTGGCCAAGGCCAAGGACGCGCTGTCCGACGAGTGGGAAAAGCAGGCCGTCACCACCGGTGGCGGCGGCTCCATCCCGGTGGTCGGCGATTTCCAGACCTATCTCGGCATGGAATCGCTGCTAGTCGGCTTCGGTCTCGACGACGACCGCATCCATTCGCCGAACGAGAAATACGAGCTGACCTCCTTCCACAAGGGGCAGCGTTCCTGGGCGCGCATCCTCGATGCGCTGACGCGCTAGCCAGGGGCGTGACATTCAACTTTTTGTTGATTTTTCAGCGGATCGCGGCAAGGACGGACTTTCTAGTGCATGTGCAGCGTCCTTTGCGCATCCCAGGGGATGCGCGGCGCTGCAGACCGCGATCCGGAGAAGAGAATGACCACCGATATACGTTTCCACAAAAACGATTTGCCTGATCTGTCCCGCTACAATGTCGGGGCGGTGGCCATCGACACGGAGACACTGGGGCTCAACCCGCATCGCGATCGGCTCTGCGTGGTGCAGATCTCGCCCGGCGACGGCAGCGCCGACGTCATCCAGATCGCGCCTGGCCAGAAGAAGGCGCCGAACCTCGTCAGCCTGCTCCGCAACCGGGCGATTACCAAGCTGTTCCACTTTGGCCGTTTCGACATCGCAGTGCTCTACCATAGCTTCGGCGTCATGGCGGAACCGGTGTTCTGCACCAAGATAGCCTCGCGGCTGGTGCGCACTTACACCGACCGGCACGGGCTCAAGGATCTGTGCAACGAACTGCTCGGCATCGGCCTGTCCAAGGCGCAGCAATCCTCGGACTGGGCGGCGGAAACGCTGTCGCCCGAACAGCTCGAATACGCCGCCTCCGACGTGCTCTACCTGCATCGTTTGCGCGAGGTGCTGGCGGCGCGCCTGGTGCGCGAAAACCGCACCAAGGAGGCGGACGCCTGCTTCCGTTTCCTGCCGACGCGCGCCAAGCTCGATCTGATGGGCTGGGCGGAGGAAGATATCTTCGCCCATAGCTGACGGAACCCGGCGGGTCGTGCGGCGTTGCTGCGGGTCGACCGAGGGATAGGATTGGGGAGGAGTGAAATGGCTGAGCGCAAACCGATAGCGAGCGCGCCGAGGGACGGCTCGAAAGTCACGATCATGTGGAAGGACGGCGACGGCGTCGTCAATGAATCCGTCGGCCAGTATCGCGACGGCGGCTGGTGGGTCTACACCGACAGCGACACGCAAAAGAAGGTCGATCCAACCAGTTGGCGGCCGGCGTCGGGCGATGACGACGACGACCAGTGAGCGATCGCTGGCCGGTCATTGCAAAGCCGGCGCGAGGCTCGGCCGCAGCAAAGGGGCGCAATGAGGCAGAACACGCTCTATCTCATCATCGGGGCGCTGATCGCGGTGGTCATCGCGCTCGGCATCTATGTCTATCGCGAGCAGACCAGGCCGAAAGGTGTCGAGCTCAAGATCGACGACAAGGGTATTTCGATCCAGCAGAATTGATGTCATCGCTGCCTGCGAGCCAAGTTTGGCAATCAGGCCCTGCGCTTCCACTTCGAACCGGCGGAGTGCCCGGCTTGGCACTCTTTGATCGAACAAGTCCCGGCAATCGCCGAGCATTTTATTTTCAATCGCATCGATTCTTCCTCACTTAACGCGCCTTTAAACCGCCGCATCTAGTCTTAAACCCAGACGCCATCGGGATCGGGGACAGACAGCTAGAGCGCATGGCGAACCGCAGAGACAGTCGCATCGAACCGAGCTTTGAGGACTCGCCGCGGGCGAAATCCTCCGAAGGCTTTTCGGTGAGCGAGGAGGATCGCGTCGTGCCGCGCACCCGCAAATCCGCTGCAAAAGGCAAATCCGCCAAGGCGAAATCACGCGGCCGTGGCCGCGACCGCAACCGGCGCGGGCTGCTCGGCATTGCGACCCGCCTGGTCTACTGGTGCTTCGTGTTCTGCATCTGGGGCGGCATCGCGGTGGCCGGAATCGTCGTCTATTACGGCGCCAAGATGCCAGCGGCGACGACATGGTCGATCCCGGACCGCGCGCCCAACATCAAGATCGTCTCGGTCGATGGCAATCTGATCGCCAATCGCGGCGCGTCGGGCGGCGAGGCCGTCGGCCTTGACGAAATGTCGCCTTACATACCGGAGGCCGTGGTCGCCATCGAGGACCGCCGCTTCTATTCGCATTTCGGCGTCGACCCGATCGGCCTGTCGCGCGCCATGGTGACCAATTTGCTGGGCGGCCATTTCTCGCAGGGCGGCTCGACGCTGACGCAGCAGCTGGCGAAGAACCTGTTCCTGACGCCGGACCGCACGCTGGAGCGCAAGGTGCAGGAAGTGCTCTTGGCGCTCTGGCTCGAGCATAAGCACAGCAAGGACCAGATCCTCGAAATGTACCTCAACCGGGTCTATTTCGGCTCGGGGGCCTATGGCGTGGAGGCGGCCTCGCGGCGCTATTTCGGCAAGAGCGCGCGCGACGTGTCGCTTTCGGAGGCCGCATTGCTGGCGGGCCTGCTCAAAGCGCCATCGAAGCTTTCGCCGGCGCGCGACCCGAAGGCGGCCGAGGAGCGGGCGCAGCTGGTGCTGGCCGCCATGCGCCAGGAAGGCAAGATCAGCGACAAGGAATACAAGACGGCGCTGAGCGCGCCGGCGACGCGCGCCCCGTCCTACTGGACCGGCTCGGAAAACTACGTTGCCGATACCGTCATGGACGAGCTTCCCGACCTGATCGGCGACGTGCGCGGCGATATCGTCATCGACACCACTGTCGACCTCAACCTGCAGAAGCTTGCCGAACAGTCGATCCGCCGGCTGATCGACGAGAGTGGCAAGAAGCTCAACGTCACACAGGGCGCGCTGGTGTCGATCGACGATTCCGGCGCCGTGCGCGCCATGGTCGGCGGCTATGATTATTCGACCAGCCAGTTCGACCGCGCCTCGGAAGCGCGCCGGCAGCCGGGCTCGGCCTTCAAGCCCTTCGTCTATATGGCGGCGCTGGAAGCCGGCCGCACGCCGGACAGCATCCGCAACGATGCGCCGATCAAGATCGGCAAGTGGACGCCCGACAATTACGGCGGCAAATATTACGGCAAGGTCACGCTGGCGACCGCGCTGGCGAAGTCGCTGAATTCGGTTGCGGCGCAGCTCACCATGGAGGTCGGGCCCGACGCCGTGGTGGAAGCCGCGCATCGCATGGGCATCCAGTCGGACCTGCAGGCCAACACCTCGATCGCGCTCGGCACCTCGGAAGTGACGCCGCTGGAATTGACCTCGGCCTATGTGCCTTTCGCCAATGGCGGCTACAAGCCGGATATCCACTTCATCCAGCGCATCACGACCGCCAACGGCAAGGTGCTCTACGAGGGCAGCACCGGCAGCGCGCCGCGCGTCATCAAGGCCGATATCGTCGGCATGATGAACTCGATGATGACGGGCACGGTCGAGGTCGGCACCGCCAAGAAGGCCGCCTTCAACTGGCCCTCGGCCGGCAAGACCGGCACCAGCCAGAACTCGCGCGACGCCTGGTTCGTCGGCTACACCGCCAACCTCACCACGGGCGTTTGGTTCGGCAATGACGACGGCAGCGCGATGAAGAAGGTCACCGGCGGTGCCTTGCCGGCACAGGCCTGGCACGAATTCATGGTGGCCGCGCATGAGGGCGTGCCGGTCAGGCCGCTGCCCGGCACCTGGAAGTCGACGCCCTCCGATACGATCGTGCCGGATGAGATCCCGTCGGCGGATGCCTCGCAGCCGCCGCCTGCACCGCCAGCGGCCATCGGCCAGTCGCAGCCCCAATCACAGCCTGTTGCCCAGGCGCCGGCGCGGCAGGCGCGTCCAGCCCAGACGGTCGATGCCGACGGCTTCGACATGCCGAGCGACAGCGGATCGA
Organism: Mesorhizobium sp. GbtcB19; assembly: GCF_019091085.1. Lineage (GTDB taxonomy): Bacteria > Pseudomonadota > Alphaproteobacteria > Rhizobiales > Rhizobiaceae > Mesorhizobium. The sequence continues at coordinate 44,197 of NZ_JAGXJY010000020.1, forward strand.
CCGCCTCGATCAAGCATCCGGTGCCGCCCGGCAATGTCGGCGGCCCGACGAAAAAGCGCCAGACCTCGATCCTCGATATTCTCGGTGGTGGTTAGGCGATGGCCGGCGAACCGGCCGAGCCGGCTGACCTGAAAGCATACAAGCGTCTAAGCACGTGGCAGTGGCTCTTGCTGGCCGGGATGACGGTCAGTGTCGTGGCCATCCGGCATCTGCCATATCTCTATTACCCCGATCCTCGATATCTCGATCAGGAAAGAGTCGGGGCGGTATACGGCTCCGTCATCCTGGGGTTTTTGTTGCCCTATGGGCTGGCCTGGGGCATTTCGCGTGTGGCCAGGCGGTCGCGGAACGCTTTTCTAGCGGTGCTCTGGACGTTGTCGGGTCTGGTTTTTCTTCTCAATCTCGGCCTGTATGCGGCGTGCCCGACCTGCTATTGAATGGCGATTGCCGGCCGACCCTGCGATCTCTGATGGCCCTCGCCATTGTAACCATATTCGGCTAGACCACGCGCGGAGACCGCGACATGGCCGAAACCGACAGCAGAAAAACCATCGTGCTCACCGGCGCCAGCCGGGGCATCGGCCATGCGACGGTGAAGCGCTTTTCGCGCGAGGGCTGGCGCGTCATCACCTGCTCGCGCCAGGCCTTTGCCGAGGATTGCCCGTGGCCGGCCGGCCCGGAAGACCACATCAAGGTCGATCTCGCCGACCAGGAAGATGTCGGCATCGCGGTCTCGGAAATCCGCCATCGTCTCGAGGCGCATGGCGGGCAGTTGCACGCGCTGGTCAACAATGCCGGCATCTCGCCGAAGCTGAAGGACGGCAGCCGGATGAACTCGATCGAGACGCCGATGCATGTCTGGCGGGATGTCTTCCAGGTCAATTTCTTCGCGCCGATCATGCTGGCACGCGGCCTGTTCAAGGAACTCGCCGCCGCCAAGGGCTCGATCGTCAACGTCACCTCGATCGCCGGCACCAGGGTGCATCCTTTCGCTGGCACGGCCTATGCGACGTCCAAGGCCGCACTCGGCTCGCTGACGCGCGAGATGGCGCATGATTTCGGCCCGCACGGCATTCGCGTCAATGCGATCGCGCCAGGCGAGATCGACACGGCGATCCTGTCGCCCGGCACCGACAAGATCGTCGAGACGATCCCGCTGAGACGCCTCGGCGCCACCTCGGAAGTGGCCGACATCATCTACTTCCTGTGCTCCGGCCAGTCGTCTTACGTCACCGGCTCGGAAATCCACATCAATGGCGGCCAGCACGTTTAGACGGCCAACTTCAAGCCATGGTGAGAACAGCCTTGCCGCTGAAGCTGCGTTGTCGCAGCGCCTCCAGGGCCCGCCCGATGTCTGTCCACCGCATGGTCATGGCCACGCGGGTTTCCAGCCTGCCGGCCGCGACCAGATCGAGCAGCGCGGCGATATCGGCGCCGATCACCGGACCGGACGTGTAATAGGCGAAGGTCTGCAGTCTCGCGCCCTCGTGGCCCGGAACGAACTGGCGGAAGGAGACGGGCGTCGGCTCGCCGCTGCTCGAACCGAACATGACGATGGTGCCCCCTGGCGCGACGCGTTCGATCGCGTCGGCGAGGCTTTTGCCGCCGACCGATTCGGTGATCAGCGAGAACGGCCCCTCGGCCACCTCAATCGACTCGACAACCTGCTTTGCTCCCAACGCCCGGAGATCCTCGTCATGCCTGGCGGCGGCGACCGCGGTCACCGAAGCGCCTTGCTGGCGGGCGATCTGGATCTGGAAGCGACCGACAGCGCCGCTGGCGCCGGTGATCAGGACCCGCTGGCCAGCGAGGTCGCTCCCATGGCGCAAGGTTCTCAGCGCCGTCGTGCCCGCGACCGGAAGCGTGGCGGCGGCGGCGAAGCTTACGCCTTCAGGCAGAACGGCCAGACGGTCGGTCGGAATGGCGACACGTTCGGCCCAGCCGGCCTGATCGACCAAAGCCGCAACGCGACTGCCCGCGGCCGGGCCTGAGCCATCGGCCGCCGCGCGCTCGACAATGCCAACGACGTCCTGGCCGGGTACCCAGCCGTCGGGGCGTATGCTGAGCAGGCGCAGCTCGCCACGATTCAACGATGTTGCATGAACTGTAACCAATGCTTCATTTACATTGCAGTTTGGCCCGTCGATTTCGGTGAGCTTCAGCCTGTTGGGACTGTCTGATGAGATAGCGAGAGCAAGCATGGGCCACCTTTGAAATCAACGCTCCGGAGCTGCGATCGATTGCGACGGAACCGGCTCGAACCTATCGACTTTCGCGGCTGAAGAATTTAGAGATAGAGCCAAATGATCGCTAAAAGCAGTCAAGCATGAGACAACCGCTCCGCTGGCCCTGGCTGGACTTCGACGTCGACGACGTGGCCGCGCCGGCGATCGCCGTTGGCGTCGACGTGACAGAGACGAGGGCCGAGGTGCGCGAGCATTGGCATCGCAAGGGGCAGCTCGTCTTCGCGCTCGGGGGCGGCGTCACCTGCCGCGTCCCCGGCGGGTTGTGGATGGTGCCGCCGCATTGCGGGGTGTGGGTGCCGAGCCGCATGCAGCACAGCAACATCGCGACCGCCAATGCGCGGATTTTCTTCGTCTATATCGAACCGGGCGCCGCCGAATTGCCGGACCACTGTTGCACGCTCTCCATCTCGCCTTTGCTGCGCGAGCTGATCATCGAACTGTCGGAGTGTGCGCCGGACGATGCGCGGTGCGATTTCCTGGGAAAGATCCTGCTCGCCGAACTTCCCCACATGCCGGTGCAGCAATTGCACCTGCCGATCTCGGCGGAGCCGCGGCTACGACGGATCGCCGAGGCGCTGGTGGACGATCCCGCGGATCGAAGTACCCTGGCGCAATGGGCCAACCGGGTGGCGCTCAGCGAGAGCAGCCTGGCGCGCCTCGTGCTGAAGGAGACCAGTCTGAGTTTCGGGCGCTGGCGCCAGCAACTGCACCTGATCGTCGCGCTCAGGGAACTGTCTTCCGGCGCCAGCGTGCAGCGGGTGTCGGGCGATCTCGGCTATGAATCCGTCACCGCCTTCATCACCATGTTCAAGAAGGCGCTGGGCAAGCCACCGGCAAAATACCTCAGCGATACCGCGCAAAACGGCGGTTCCGCCTTCGTGGCCTGATATCGATCAAGCAGGTTGCGGTTTGACCTCGATGGCGGGTTCGACCGGGACCGTGGCCTTGCCGGTCACGACCTCGACGATGCCGCGCGCGATCTCGCGTTCGCCCATGATCACGGTGTCGGCGCCGAGGCCTTTCAGATGCTCGACCTCGGCGTCGGAATGGGCGCGGGCGATGACATTGATCGCCGGATTGGCCGCGCGGGCCCTGAGCACGATCTGGCCGGCTTCGAAGGCGTTGGGGATGGCGAGGATCAGCCGCCTGGCGCCTTCCGGATTGGCGGCTGAAAAGACATCGGCATTGGCGGCGTTGCCGGCGACAGTTTCGACGCCATCGGCCCTTAACTTCGCCAGCGTCTTGTCGGCATCCTCGATGACGAGGAAGGGCAGGGCGGCTTCCTTCAGCGCGGCGCCCACCAGGCTGCCGACGCGACCATAGCCGATCAGGATGGTATGGCCGGCAAGCGTCGTCCTGGGCGGCGGGCCGTCTTCCTTGCCCGCAGCCGCCGACACCGAAGCGACCTGGCCGGGCTCGGTCGCCGGGCCGATCGGCTTCTGCTCCGCGGCCGGCGCGGCATCCTTGCCGGCGCGCTTTTCGAGCCACGGCTTCATCCAGTCGACGACCAGGAACATCAGCGGGTTGAGCAGGATCGACAGGATGGCTCCGGCGAGGATCAGGTCGCGGCCCTGCTCGGGCAACAATTTCAGGCCGACGCCGAGTTCGGCCAGGATGAAAGAGAATTCGCCGATCTGGGCAAGGCTTGCCGAAATCATCAAGGCCGTCGCGATTGGATAGCGGAAGAGGATGACGATGACGAAGGCGGCGATCGACTTGCCGATGACGATGATGGCCAAGGTGGCGAGGATCGGCAGGCCGTTGCTGATCAGGCTGAACGGGTCGAACAGCATGCCGACCGAGACGAAGAACAGCACCGAGAAGGCATCGCGCAGCGGCAGCGATTCTTCCGCCGCGCGGTGGCTGAGCTCGGATTCGCTCATGATCATGCCGGCGAAGAAAGCGCCGAGCGCCAGCGAGACGCCGAACAGCTTTGCCGCGCCGAAGGCGACGCCGAGAGCAATCGCCAGCACAGCGAGCCGGAACAATTCGCGCGAGCCGGTATGGGCGACGTAATGCAGGATCCACGGAATGACCCGGCGGCCGACCACCAGCATCACGACGACGAAGGCAGCGACCTTGGCCAGCGTCATGCCGACCAAGCCCCATATGCCGTAGCTCGCCGGCAGCGAGAGCAGGCTCGCATGGTCGTCGACTTGCGGCTGGCCGCCCAACACACCGGCAAGCGCCGGCAAAAGCACCAGCGCCAGCACCATGGCGAGGTCCTCGACGATCAGCCAGCCGACGGCGATGCGGCCGCGTTCGGTCTCGATCAGCCGCCGCTCCTGCAGGGCACGTAAAAGCACCACGGTCGAGGCGACCGAAAGCGCCAGGCCGAAGACCAGGCCGGCACCCAGCGACCAGCCGAGCAGCCAGGCCAGCCCGACGCCAAGCAGGGTGGCAAAGCCGATCTGCACGATGGCGCCCGGCACGGCGATGGCGCGCACGGACAGAAGGTCCTTCAGCGAAAAATGCAGGCCGACGCCGAACATCAGCAGGATGACGCCGATCTCCGCGAGCTCGTTGGCCAGGCTGGCATCGGCAACGAAGCCCGGCGTGTTCGGCCCGACGAGGACGCCGGCGACAAGATAGCCGACAAGCGGCGGAATGCGGAAACGGTTGGCTAAAGCCCCGAAGACGAATGCAAGCCCCAGACCGGCGACGATGGTGGCGATGAGGGGCGTGTCATGCGGCATTGTCTATGGAGCGCCTTTCGGAAAACTGCGATGTCGGATGGGCGCCCGCCGAGGCTGTCGCCTTCGGCAATATGGTGGAGGGAGCGGCGATGATGCAACCGCCACAACGCAGAAATCGACGTCGAAACAGGGCATCCCGCGCAAGATCGGCATCGCGCCGCGAAAGAGACAGCTTCGCGGCGCGATCCGGCCTCGAAGCCGCTACCTTTCGGCCGCTTTACGCCGCCTGCAACAGGGTCTCGATATCCGAAATCGTGTGGTTGGTGAGGGTCTTCGGGATTTCCGCCTGCACTTTCTCGCCGACTTCCTTGTGCAGTTTCCGGCGCATCTCGCCAAGCACGCGCGGTGGCGCGATCAGCACAAGCGCGTCGAACTCGCCGCGATGCGCGAGCTTGTAAAGCTGGTCGGCGATGTCGACGGCGAAGCGCTCCTTGCCGAGACGGTGCCAGTCGGTCTCTTCGATGGCGCTGCGCGGCCCTTCCGCGTAGCGGCCCGGCTTGTCCGTGCCTTGTTCGCGCGTGGCGGGATTGTCCTGCTCCATCTCATGCACCACTTCCAGGTTCGGGAATTTGTTGTCGCCCTGGTTGCGCAGGAAGAGCGCCTTCTCGCCATCGGCCACGACGACCCACAATCCGTGCTTCAGTCTGATGCTCATGGCGTTCCTCCTTGCTTCAATGATTGCCGATCGGTCGAGTTCGGGATCGACAGGATGGACTGCTAGGCAAACGAGCCGCGACGCATGATTGTTCCGATCTGGCAGTGGCGCCTCGATCGCCGCCGGCCGGCGTGGCTGGCGCCGATCCGGCAAGGTCGGCTTTAATCTACTAACTTAGTAGAATTTAGAAAAAACTGTTTTGCGGCTTTGTGGTCTTGGCGCTAAAAATTACGGCGGATCAAGGCGGTTTCCCGTGCCTGTCAGAGCGCCTTTCTCGCAAAGTAGAATTTTTTTCTCTTGCTCTTCGCGGTTGCGAAAAAGCGATTGCCTGCCGTTCGGCGGCGCGCGAGTGCTTGCCTTCTGGTTTTTGGCCAGCCCGCGTAAAACTGCCAAACTGTTCCAGTATTGCTTATCGCCATGTCGCCAGCCAATGCCAAGCTCAATGCCTTTCCCGTGTTCATGCGGGTCGACGGCGAAGCCGTAGCCATCGTCGGCAATGGCGAGGAGGCGCTCGCCAAGGCAAGGCTGCTATCGCAGTCGAGCGCGGTGCTGCGCATCGTTGCCGACAATGCCGGCGGCGGCCTGTTGGATTTCATCGCATCGACCGGCGCCGTTCACATCGACACGGCCTATGATGCGGCGCATCTCCAAGGTGCCGCCCTGGTCTTCGCAGCGAGCGGCGATGCGGCGCTCGATCGCCGCGTCGCCGAGGACGCGCGCCGCCTGGGCATTCCGGTCAACGCCGTCGACCGTCCCGAGCTTTGCGATTTCTTCACGCCGGCGCTGGTCAATCGCGCGCCGGTCGCCATCGCCATCGGCACCGAGGGCGCCGGACCGGTTCTGGCGCAGATGCTGCGCGGGCGCATCGACCGCATGCTGTCGCCGTCGCTCGGCCGGCTGGCGGCGCTTGCCGCGTCGTTCCGCGCCGCCGCCGAGAAGCTGCCAAAGGGCAATCGCCGTCGCCGCTTCTGGAACGATTTCTTCGCCGGCGTGCCAGCCAAGGCCATTGAAGCCGGCGAGCTCGCGCAAGCGCATGGCGCCGCGCTCGAACTCCTGAACGCGGACGCGCCGGCCAAGGGGCATATCGCGCTGGTCGGCGCCGGCCCCGGCGCGGAAGATCTGCTGACGCTGCGCGCGCATCGCCTGCTGATGGAAGCCGACGCCATCGTCTATGACGCGCTGGTGCCGGAGGCGATCGTCGCCATGGGCCGCCGCGACGCCGAGCGCCTGCCGGTCGGCAAGCGCAAGGGCTGCCATTCGAAGAGCCAGGAAGAGATCAACGCGCTGCTCATCGAGCTTGGCCGCGCCGGCAAGCGCGTGGTGCGGCTGAAGTCCGGCGATCCGCTGGTGTTCGGCCGCGCCGGCGAGGAAATGGCGGCGTTGCGCGAGGCCGGCATCGCCTATGAAGTCGTTCCGGGCGTCACCGCCGCTTTCGCCGCCGCTGCCGATTTCGAGCTGCCGCTGACGCTGCGCGGCGTCTCGTCCTCGATGGTGTTCACCACCGGCCACGATCTCAAGGGCAACTCGCTGCCCGATTGGGCCAAGCTTGCCATCTCCGGCGCCACCGTCGCCGTCTATATGGGCCGCTCGGTGGCGGCGGAAGTCGCCGGCAGGCTGATCGAGGCGGGTCTGTCGTCCGACACGGCCGTCGCCGTCGTCGAGAATGCCAGCCTCGGCAACCGCCGCCGTTTCCACGGCACGCTGGCCGACCTGCCGTCGCTGGAAGAGCGCGCCGACCTCACCGGTCCGGTTATGACGATCATCGGCGACGCGGTCGCCGGCGCCAATTTTGAACAATCCGAGCCGCTCGCGGCACATAAGCATGAGGGCGCGGCGTCAGCCGTCGCCGAAGGAGTTCAACCATGAAGGTTCTGACCGCGAACAGGCTCTCCGACGGCATCGCCGTCTGGTACGCCGATGGCGGCTGGGCGGAGACGGTCGGCCATGCCGATATCGCGCATGACAAGGCGGCGGAGGACCGGCTGGAGGCGATCGGCGCCGCGGCCTACGCCAACAATGAGGTGGTCGACGTCAACCTGATCGACGTCGATGTGGTCGATGGCTTGGTCGAGCCGGTGCGGCTGCGCGAAAAGATCCGCGCCGCGGGGCCGACCATCCGCACCGATCTCGGCAAACAGGCGAGCCTGGAAGCGATCCAGGCGGCTTAAGATTTGAAGTAAAGAGCGGGCGGACGCGCCCGGAAAGACGAAGCATGTACCGTTACGACGAGTTCGACCAGGATTTCGTTCACGCCCGTGTCGCCGAGTTCAGCGACCAGGTGCAGCGCCGGCTTGCCGGCGAGATCACCGAGGACCAGTTCCGGCCGCTCAGGCTGATGAACGGCGTCTATCTGCAGCTGCATGCCTATATGCTGCGCATCGCGGTGCCTTATGGCACGCTGAACAGCAAGCAGATGCGCATGCTCGGCCACATCGCGCGCAAATACGACAAGGGCTACGGCCACTTCACCACGCGCCAGAACATCCAGTTCAACTGGCCGGCGCTGTCCGACATTCCGGCGATCCTGGCCGATCTCGCCAGCGTCGAGATGCATGCCATCCAGACCAGCGGCAACTGCATCCGCAACGTCACCGCCGACCATTTCGCCGGGGCCGCCGCCGACGAGGTCGCCGATCCGCGCCCCTATGCCGAGATCCTGCGGCAATGGTCGTCGGTGCATCCCGAATTCTCGTTCCTGCCGCGCAAGTTCAAGATCGCGGTGACGGGTGCCGAGCGCGACCGCGCTGCCATCCAGACGCATGACATCGGCCTGCATCTGAAGAAGAACGCTGCCGGCGAGCTTGGATTCGCCGTCTATGTCGGCGGCGGCCAGGGCCGCACGCCGATGGTGGCGAAGAAGATCCGCGACTTCTTGGCCGAAGCCGATCTTCTGTCCTACTGCACGGCGATCCTGCGCGTTTACAATCTCTATGGCCGCCGCGACAACAAGTACAAGGCGCGCATCAAGATCCTCGTCCACGAGACCGGCGAGGAAGAAATCACGCGCCAGATCGAGGCCGAATGGCAGGAGCTGAAGGACGCCGAGCTCAAGCTGCCGGAGGCCGACATCCAAGCCATCAACGCCTATTTCGCGCCGCCGGCGCTGACGGACCGGCCGCAAGGCGATGATGCCGTAAAGCAGGCGCGGCTCGATTCCAAAAACTTCTCGCAATGGCTCGACCAGAATGTCGTGACGCATCGCCACCCCGACTATGCGGCGGTGACGATCTCGCTCAAGGGCATCGGCGAGGTGCCCGGCGATGCCACCGACAGCCAGATGGAAGCGGTTGCCGACATCGCCGAGAAATACGCTTTCGACGAATTGCGTGTCAGTCATGAGCAGAACCTGATCCTGCCGCATGTGGCGCGCGCCGACCTCAAGGCGGTCTATGACGCGCTGGTCGAGATTGGTCTCGCGACGGCCAATTCCAACCTGATCAGCGACATCATCTCCTGTCCCGGCCTCGACTATTGCGCGCTGGCCACGGCGCGCTCGATCCCGATCGCGCAGGAGATCTCGCAGCGCTTCGCCTCGCTCGAGCGGCAGCGGGAGATCGGCGAGCTGAAGCTGAAGATCTCGGGCTGCATCAATGCCTGCGGCCACCACCATGTCGGCCATATCGGCATTCTCGGCGTTGAGAAGAAAGGCTCCGAGCTCTACCAGGTGACGCTCGGCGGCTCGGCCGACGAGAACACTTCCGTGGGCGAGATCATCGGCCGCGGCTTCTCATCGGAAGAGATCACCGATGCCATCGAGCAGATCGTCGATACCTATCTCGGCCTTCGGCTCAATCCCGAGGAACGTTTTATCGACGCCTACCGCAGAGTCGGTCCCGCGCCGTTCAAGGAGGCGCTCTATGCTGGCGAAACCAAGGCCGCTTGACCGGACCGGCGCCGTCGAGGCCGGGATCGCCGCGGAAGCGGCGGGGCTCGACGCGCTGCATGGTCATCTGAAGCCGATCGAGATCATCGAACGGTCGGCGCGTGAGTTCCGTGGCGCGATCGCGGCCGTGTCGTCCTTCGGGGCGGATTCGGCGGTGCTGCTGCATATGATATCGGAGATCGACCGTTCGCTGCCGGTGATCTTCCTCGACACCGGCAAGCATTTCGAGGAAACGCTCGGCTATCGCGACGCGCTCGCCGCCGATTTCGGCCTGACGGATATCCGCGTGATCAAGCCGGACGAGGCGGCGCTCGAACGCGTCGACCCGACCGGCAGTCTCAATGAGACCGATACCGATTCCTGCTGCAATGTGCGCAAGGTCGAGCCGCTGGCGCGCGGCGTCGAGCCGTTCCGCGCATGGTTCACGGGCCGCAAGCGCTTCCAGGCCTCGACGCGGGCGGCACTGCCGGTCTTCGAGGCGGTCGGCTCGCGTATCCGCATCAACCCGCTGGCGCATTGGACGACGTCGGACCAGGCCGACTACATGCGCGCGCACGCGCTGCGGGAAAATCCGCTGGTCGCCTATGGCTATCTCTCGATCGGCTGCTTCCCCTGCACGCAGCCCGTGCAGCCCGGCGAGGACGCGCGCAGCGGCCGCTGGGCCGGTCACGCCAAGACCGAGTGCGGCATTCACCTCTCCGGTTTGGAGAAGTCGCTGACCGACGCTTCACTTTAGGCTATGCCGATAGTCAGGTGAGGCCGGCCTGCGAACGGCGGCTTCCTGCGCTTCCGGTGCTCACGTACTTCAAGTACGCTCCGCTCCGGTTCTCGGAAGCCACCGTTCTCGCCTCGGCCTGACCTGACTCTCGACACAGCCTTCGATTTTTGGACCTTGGGATTTTTGATGACTGGAACGACAACAGCGGGGACCCGCCTCTGGACCCCGGACGGTTTTCGCGAGGATGAGTGGACGCATGCCGAAAGCGCCGAGGCGCTTGCCGGCAATGGCCGCTTCATCCTGCCGCTGCAGGCCTTTCTCGGGCTTGAGGAGCAGACGCGCAAGTCGGCGCGCGAACGCATCGGTGTGCTGCTGCAGCCGGGCGACGAGCTCGACAAGATAACCGGCCTGCTCGACCAGCTGTCGCTGGTGGCCCTGGCCTTCCCGGCCTTCAATGATGGCCGCTCGTTTTCCAAGGGCGAATTGCTGCGGGCCCGGCATCATTTCAAGGGTCCGGTGCGCGCCACCGGCCAGGTGCTGGTCGACCAGCTGCCGCATATGCTGCGCCTCGGCTTCGACGAGTTCGAGGTCTCCAATCCGGTGCTGTTGAAGCGCCTGGAGGAAGGCCGCACCGGCGGCCTGCCGGTCTATTATCAGCCGGCCGTGGAGCCGGAGCCCAAGGGCCCGAAATATTCCTGGCGGCGCAAACGCGCTGGATCAGAATGATGTTCGGTTGAACGTCATCCTGATCCAGTCCTTTGTTGGAGCATGATCTTATCCGAACCTTCGGTTCGGGATCATGCTCTGACTGACGCAGCGGCATCTTTACAATCTTCGCGACTGAGCCTTCTCTGACGGCACGGACGGAAATATCCGCCGGGAGGGAACCATGCGCTACGACTATGTCATCGCCGGCGGCGGCTCCGCCGGCTCGACGCTTGCCGCCAGGCTTTCAGAAGACCCATCGAAGACGGTTTGCCTGCTCGAAGCGGGCGGCGCCGGCAAGGACCTCTTGATCCGCGCGCCGGCCGGCATCATCGCGCTGCTGCCGGGCCGGCCGAAGATCAACAACTGGGGCTTCCAGACCGTGCCGCAGGAAGGCCTGAACGGCCGCAGGGGCTACCAGCCGCGCGGCAAGGCTTTGGGCGGTTCCAGCGCCATCAACGCCATGCTCTACACGCGGGGCAACCGCCGCGACTATGACGAATGGGCCGATCTCGGCTGCGACGGCTGGTCCTGGGAGGAGGTGCTGCCTTATTTCCGGCGCGCCGAGGGCAACCAGCGCGGCACCGATGCGCTGCATGGCGGCGAGGGGCCGCTCAGGGTCTGTGAGCAGCAGGAGCCGCGCCCGATCTCCAGGGCCTTCGTCGAGGCCTGCGGCGAAAACCAGATCAGGCTGAACGACGATTTCAACGGGCCGGAACAGGAAGGGGCGGGGCTCTATCAGGTGACGCAGTTCTGGGGCGAGCGCCGCAACGGCGAGCGCTGCTCGGCGGCCGCCGCCTATCTGCATCCGGCGATGGACAGGCCGAACCTCACCGTGGTCACCGGCGCGCATGCGACCGGCGTCGTGCTCAACGGCAAGCGCGCCACGGGCGTGCGCTATCGCACCGGCAAGAGCGAAGCTGTGGCGGAGGCCCGGCGCGAGGTCATTCTCTGCGGCGGGGCGTTCGGCTCGCCGCAGTTGCTTCTGCTCTCCGGCATCGGTCCGGCGGTAGAGCTCGCGGCGCATGGCATTCCGCTCGTCCACGAATTGCCCGGCGTCGGCAGGAACCTGCAGGACCATCTCGATTTCATCCTCGCCTGGAAGTCCAGGCAGACGGATCTGATGGGCATCGGCCTCACCGGCATGCCGGGCCTGATCAGGCATATGCTGCGCTGGCGCAAGGACGGCAGCGGCATGATCGCAACGCCCTATGCCGAGGGCGGCGCCTTCCTCAAATCCAACCCGGCGATCGAGCGACCCGACCTGCAACTGCATTTCTGCATCGCCATCGTCGACGACCATGGCCGCAAGCTGCATATGGGCTATGGTTTCTCCTGCCATGTCTGCGTGCTGAGGCCGCATTCGCGCGGCGAGGTGGGGTTGAACAGCGCCGATCCGCTGGCGCCGCCGCGTATCGATCCGAGGTTCCTCGAGGACGAGCGCGATGGCGACCTTCTCCTCAAGGGCGTGCGGATGATGCGTGGCATATTGGAGGCGCCGGCGTTGGCGAAATATCGCGCCAGGGAAATCTACACCGCCGGCGCGTCCAGCGATGCCGAGCTGATGGCGCATATCAGGGCGCGGGCCGACACGATCTACCACCCGGCCGGCACCTGCAAGATGGGCGTCGACGACATGGCCGTGGTCGATCCGAAGCTCAGGGTTTACGGGCTGGAGGGGTTGCGCGTGGTCGATGCGTCGGTGATGCCGACCCTGATCGGCGGCAACACCAATGCGCCGACGATCATGATCGCCGAGAAGGCTGCGGACATGATCCGGGCAGCGGCCTGATTGCTGATATTGGTCGGACCAGCTCTTGTCGATCGAAGCCGTCGCGGCATTGGCAGGGTTGGATTGGCACGCGAGATCGAATCCATCTGGTCAGACCAATTTTGCGATTTGCGCTTCCCCTTTAGCCATCCTGCCCTTAGGATAGGGCTATTATTTCGCACCTCGAAATAAATGGCCGGCAAAGGGAGGAAAGGGCATGGCAGGCAAAAAGATATTGATGCTCGTTGGAGAGTTCAGCGAGGAATACGAGATTTTCGTCTTTGAACAGGCCATGCATGCGGTGGGTCACACCGTCCATGTCGTCTGCCCGGACAAGAAGGCCGGCGACGTGCTCAAGACCTCATTGCACGACTTCGAAGGCCATCAGACCTATACGGAAAAGCTCGGCCACGACTACATCCTCAACAAGACCTTTGGAGAGGTGAATCCGGCCGAATACGATGCGGTTTATGCCGCGGGCGGGCGCGGACCGGAATATATCCGCATCGACAAGCGCGTGCAGGCGCTGGTCAGGCATTTCCACGAGGTCGGCAAGCCGATCTTCACCATCTGCCATGGTGTGCAGATCCTGATCGCGGTCGATGGCGTGGTGCGCGGCAGGCAAGTGGCGGCGCTGCATTATTGCGAGCCGGAAGTGACGCTTGCCGGCGGCATCTATATCGATGTCGCGCCGACTGGCGCGCATGTCGACGGCAATCTCGTTTCGGCCAAGGGCTGGCCGGGCCTTGCCGCCTTCATGCGGGAATGCCTGAAGGTGCTCGGCACCGAAATCCGCCACGGCGAAGCGCTGATGCGTGACGACAGAAAGGCGGCCTAAAGTCTTCAAATGCGGCGCGCGGCTATTGACGCCGCTCGCCGCCCGTTTTCTTGGCATCGGCGCCGTCGAGGCGATCGAGCAGGTCGCTCAGCCGCTCCGGCATCTCCTTTTCCAGGCGAAATGCCGGCAATGTGCGCAGGAAGCGCTTGGTCGCTTCGCTGCCTGCCTGCCGCCTGATATCGTTGGCGAGTTCGGCGCGCTTGTTGCCGTTGTTGCCGTTCATCGTCCCAAAATCCTGTACTGGCTTCGAAACTCCTGCAGCCGTCTATGGTTCCCGCGCGGGCATTCGAGAGCAAGCAAAGCTGCGTGATACGGTAAAATTTGAATTAATTTGGAACGATAGTCGGCATCCGGCAGCTGCGCTTGCCCCTTGATTTTTGGCCTCCAAACCTCGATATCGGGCGCAAATCCAGACCAATGCGAATGACGGGAAACGCGATGAGCGACCAGGCAAAAGACGAACGCATGCCCGAAGATATGGAAGCCACCCAGGCTTCCGGCGAACGCGCCGAAGGCGGCGTCGACGGCGACTATGAAGCGCTTGTGCGGCTGCTGAAGGAAAATGAGGAACTGAAGGACCGGGCGCTGCGCGTCGCGGCCGAAATGGAGAATTTGCGGCGGCGCACCGCGCGCGACGTGCAGGACGCCCGCGCCTATGCGGTCGCCAATTTCGCGCGCGACATGCTGTCGGTGTCCGACAATCTGCGCCGGGCGCTGGACGCGATCCCGGCCGAGGCGAAGGCCGCCGGCGACGCCGGCTTCAAGTCGCTGATCGAAGGCGTCGATCTCACCGAGCGCGCCATGCTGTCGGCGCTGGAACGCCATGGCGTGAAGAAACTCGCGCCCGAAGGCGAGAAGTTCGATCCGAATTTCCACCAGGCGATGTTCGAAGTGCCCAATCCGGAGGTTCCGGCCGGCACCGTCGTCCAGGTGGTGCAACCGGGCTATTCGATCGGCGAGCGCGTGCTGCGGCCGGCGATGGTCGGCGTCGCCAAGGGTGGCCCGAAGGCGGCCGCCGAGGCGAAGGTCGAGCCGGGCCCGGTGAACGAGCAGGCCGAGAAGGATGCGTGATTAAGGGAATGGGCAGTAGGCAGTAGGCGGTACAATTCGACGGCTTCGTGCTATTTTGACCTACTGCCTATTCCCTAATTCCTACTGCCTCATTCCATGAATCCCATCGCGTTGCTCGACTATGCCGGCGTCGCCGTCTTCGCGGCGACGGGCGCGCTTGCCGCATCGCGCAAAGAGCTCGACATTATCGGCTTCCTGTTCCTGGCCAGCGTCACAGGCATCGGTGGCGGGACGCTGCGCGACGTCATCCTCAACCTGCCGGTGTTCTGGGTCGCCAACAGCGGTTATGTGCTGATCTGCTCTCTCGTCGCCGTGCTGGTCTTCTTCAGCGCCCACCGCTTCGAATCCCGCTACAAGCTGCTGCTCTGGCTCGACGCCATCGGGCTTGCCGCGTTCTCCGTGATGGGCGCGGCCAAGGGGCTGGCGATCACCGGCTCGCCTGTCGTGTCGGTCATCATGGGCGTGCTGACGGCAACCTTCGGCGGCATTTTACGCGACCTGCTTGCCGGCGAGCCCTCGGTGCTGCTCAGGCCCGAAATCTACGTCACGGCCGCGCTTGCCGGCGCCACCATCTTCACCCTTGGCGATCTTGCCGGCCTGCCGGCGCTGGCGTCCAGCCTGCTCGGGTTTGCGGGGGCATTCGCGGTGCGTGGCGGCGCGCTTAAATTCGGCTGGTCGTTTCCGGCCTATAAGAGCCGGCCGGGGCGAAGGCCGGAAGATATTCCGTGAGGAGATAGTGGTGAATAGTGAATGGCCAATAGGTAGCAGGGCTGCAGCCCTCAACCATTCACCATTTACTATTCACCGTTCACCTATGCCGCGAAGCGCTGGCCCTCGCCGCCATAGTAGTTGACGTAGCGGGCGCCGATCTCCTTGACGGGCATGACGACGAAGACGTCGACGGTGGAGAATTCGTGGTCGATGACGCAGCCGTCGCCGATGCGGGCGCCGACGCGCAGGTAGCCCTTGACCAGCGGCGGCATGGCGGCGATCGCCGCCTTGGTGTTCACCGCCTCGATCGGCATCAGGTCCATGGAGCAGTAGCGTCCCGGAACCGCGCGGACATCCCAGGCGGAGTCGGTGCGGCAATGATGGGCGAGATAGGTCAGCGCCTCGGCATGCGCCGCCGGCACGATACCGTGGAAGGAGGCGCAGCCGGTCATCACGCCGATGTTGTAATGATTGATGTAGGCCCAGATGCCCTGCCACAGCGCCTCAATCGTGCGCTTGGAACGGTATTCCTTGAGAACACAGGACCGGCCGAGCTCGAGGAAGCGCTGGCCGGGATGCCGCGCGACAAGCTTGGTCAGCTCGAACTCGCCCTCGGAATAGAAGCCGCCGGCCGCCGTGGCGATCTCCTGCCGCAGCAAGCGGTAGGTGCCGACGATGCGGCGGTGCTCAGGGCCGGGAAGGGACGTGTCGAACACGAGAAGGTGATCGCAGAGCGGATCGAAACGGTCGGCGTCGCGCCGATCCTGCGCCTGGAAGAGGTCCTTGCGCGCGCCAAGCTCGTCATAGAATACCCGATAGCGGACTTCCTGGGCGGCAGCGATCTCAGCCTCGTTGCGGGCGAGCCGCACTTCGAGGTTGCCGATACGGCCCAGCGGAGCACCGCTTGCGACGGCGTCGGCTGTACGGGCGGCGAGCAGGGCGCCGCCGGCATTCGGCCGAGTGTCACATTCAGGCATGACTGTATGCACGAGTGATTCTCCTTCGAGCCATCCCTCTTGGCACGGGGATACGGTGTAGGTGCAACAGGATTGTGACAGTACCGTGATACGGCGTGGCGGGCAATACTTTGTCGGCTGGCCAATACCCTCAACCGGCTATCTTGTGATCGCAAAAGCCAAGCGGCCCAAGGCTTTCAAGGGTTAAAAATTTCCTCAGGCGGCAACCTGGCCCTCGACCGCCTGGACGAGCTGGTCGGGATCGAGCGGCTTGGTCACGAAGCCGCTGGCGCCGTGAGCGAGCACGGCATGCCGGGTCTTTTCCTGGCTGTCGGCCGAAAGCACCATGATCGGGATCGGCGGCATGGCCAAGGACTCCTCATGGCGACGGATGGCGGCGATCGCATCCAGACCGTCCATGACAGGCATATGCAGGTCCATCAGCACCACATCGAAGCGGAATTTGAGGCCGGCATCGGTGACGGCATCGACCGCGGCCTTGCCGTTGCCGACGATCTTGACGCGATGCCCCGCCTTGAGCAGCGTAGCGCGCGCCAGCATGGCGTTGATGTCGTTGTCCTCGGCAATCAGCACAGACAGGCCCTGATCGCGCCTGCGCGCCGAAGCGGCGCCGCGCGGCTGCGGTTGCGGCTGGGCGAGCGTCGAGCCATGGCTGGTCAACAGCACGCGCAGCAAGGTTTCGCCGCGCACCGGTCTCGCCAGGAAGGTGGCGTAGCCGCCGGCGCGGAATTCGCCGAGCATGCCGCGGTCGGTCGGCGCGATCAGGGTGATGGCTTCGCAATCGGCAAAGCCCGAGTCGCGCAGCCGCTTGAGCAGCCTGCCGTCGGCGTTTTCGAGCGCGGCGTCGATCAGGAGCACGTTGCAGCCGGCGGCGAAGGGAGCCGCCTGGCTTGGTGTCGCCGCGACCTCGACGATGCCGCCATGGGCCCTGATCGTGCGGGCGATGGCATCTGCCTCGATGGCGTTCTTCGACACGATCACCGCCCGCCGCTCGGCGAGGATGTTGTGCCGGTGCGGTGGCGGTTCGGTGGCCGCCACCGCCGGGATCTCGAGGACGAATTCGGAACCTTCGCCGAGCCGGCTCGAAACCGAGATCGTGCCGCCCATGGCCGCCACCAGCCGCTTCGAGATGGCAAGGCCGAGGCCGGCGCCGCCATGCACCCTGGTCGAGGTTCCGTCGGACTGCTCGAACTCCTCGAAGATGCGCTCCATGTCCTCTTCACGCAGCCCCGGGCCGGTGTCGGCGACGGTGAAGCAGATGCGGTCGGCGGTTTCGGTGCGGGCGCGCGCCACGGTGAGCAGCACGCCGCCAGTGTCGGTGAATTTCACCGCGTTGCCGATGAGGTTGAGCAGCACCTGGCGCACGCGGCCGGGATCGGCGGTGATCATCTGCGGCACGTCGGGCTCGACATGGCAGCCGAGACCGATGTTCTTGGCGAAGGCCCTCGCGGCCAGGAGCTCGATGATGTTGTCGGCGATCTCGCGCAGCGACGTCGGCTGCGGCTCGGGCTCGAAGCGGCCCGCCTCGATCTTGGAATAGTCGAGCAGGTCCTCAATGAGCGCGAGCAGCGCGCTGGCCGAGGTGGAAACGGCGCCGACATAGGTGCGTTGCTCGGGCGACAGGTCGGTGTCGGCGAGCAGCTTCGCCATGCCCATGATGCCGTTCATCGGCGTGCGGATCTCATGGCTGACGGTGGCGAGGAAGCGCGACTTGGCCTGGCTCGCATATTCGGCCCGTTCGCGCGCCGTGATCAGCGAGGATTCGGCGCGCTTGCGGGCGGTGATGTCGCGGGCGATCGCGCGGTGCGAGACCGCGCCCGTGTCCTTGTCGCGCACGGACAATTCGATCCAGGAGAACCAGCGCGGCCCGCTCGGCGTGCGGATCGCGACATCGGTCGAGCTCAGGCATTCATGATCGGAGAAGGCGGCGTCGGGCACGATGCCGACCTCGATGCCGAGGTCCGACAGCGTCTTGCCGGCGAGATCGCGCGCGTCGACCTCGACAAGGGTGGAGAAAACGCTGTTGGCATAGACGATATGGCCGTCGCGGTCGCGATGAACGACGAGGTCGCCCAGCGCGTCAATCAGGCCCCGGAAACGTTCCTCGCTCTCCTGCATCTCCCACATGCGGTCGGCGAGGGTCTCGATCTCGGCGCGGCTGCGGGCGGCGGTCTCGTCGAGAAGCGCTGCGGTGCGCCGCTCGTCGCGCCGGTTGCGCAGATGCATCGCAAGGCCGGCAAGGGCCACGGCGGCGAGGCCGATGGTGACGATGATCGGCGCGCCGGTGAGATGCGCCAGCCCCGCCAGAACGGCGATGGCGACGATCGTCAGGAACGGCAGGCCTTCGTGGCTGGCCGCGGGCAATTCGGGGGCCAGCGGCGGGGCGACAAGCACCTGCCGCCGCGGCGCATCGAGGATGAGCCTGTCAGCGTCCGCGGCTTTGCCGCCCTGTCTGGTGTCGGAGTCCGCGACCATGCGCAAACCATGCCAGACAGAGATTATGGAAGGCTGGGGCGGATCGTTCGAATTTTAGCGATCTTCGCGGATTCCAGTGCTTCGGAAGGGTTGTCAGAGCAGTTCACCGTTTCACGGAAACGGCAAACCGCTCTGTCCTTTTGTTTCGACGCAATTCCGAACGGAAAACCGCCGCACACTTTTCCTGGAATTGCTCTGGTTACATGTCGACGACGATACGGCCCCTGACCTTGCCTTCGACGATGTCGCGGGCGGCGGCGGTAATGCCGTCGAAACCGATCGTGCGCGACAATGTCGACAGCTTCTTCAGATCGAGATCGGCGCCGACGCGGCGCCATGCCTCCAGGCGCACTGCTTTCGGCGCCATCACGGAATCGATGCCGAGCAGCGAAACGCCGCGCAGGATGAAAGGCGCGACGCTCGACGGCAGGTCCATGCCGCCGGCCAGGCCGCAGGCGGCGATTGCGCCGCCATAGGAGGTCATCGACAGCACATTGGCGAGCGTATGGCTGCCGACCGAGTCGACGCCGCCCGCCCAGCGTTCCTTGGCAAGCGGCTTCGCCGGCTGGCTGAGCTCCTCGCGCGAGATCACCTCGGCCGCGCCGAGGTCGATCAGGTACGGACTTTCGGCGTTGCGGCCGGTCGAGGCGACGACATGGTAGCCGAGGCTCGACAGGATCGAGATGGCGACCGAGCCGACGCCGCCCGCGGCGCCCGTCACCACCACCGGCCCACGATCCGGGAGGATGCCATGCCGCTCCAGCGCCATGACGGAGAGCATTGCCGTGTAGCCGGCCGTGCCGACGGCCATGGCATCATGCGCGCTCATGCCCTCGGGCAGCGGCACCAGCCAGTCGCCGTTGACGCGGGCGCGTCCGGCATAGGCGCCGTAATGCGTCTCGCCGACGCCCCAGCCGTTGAGAATGACCTTATCGCCCTTGCGCCAATCGGCATGCGAAGAGTCGGTCACCGTGCCGGCGAAATCGATGCCTGGAACCAGCGGCCAGCGGCGCACGACAGGCGCCTTGCCGGTGATGGCGAGCCCGTCCTTGTAGTTCACCGTCGTCGCCTCGACGGCGACGGTGACGTCGCCTTCCATCAGGTCGGCCTCGGTGAGGTCGACGACATCGACGGACTGCTTCTTCTCCGCATCGCGCGAAACGAGGATGGCTTTGAACGTATCGGACATTTTTTCTCCTCGGGTTCCGTGGGTCGTTGGACTGTGCGGCGACAGACCCGCGCGGTCAATCTTGCGAAGGTTTCGGCTCGCGGCGCCAGCCGATCAGCTCGTCGAAGACGACAAGCGCCGCGCCGACCGAAATGAAAGCGTCGGCGAGATTGAACACCGCGAAGGACCAGACCGGCGTGTGGAACAGGATATAGTCGATGACGTGGCCGTAGATGGCGCGGTCGATGAGGTTGCCAAGCGCGCCGCCGATGATGAGCGCAAAGCCGGCGCGGGCGATGACATGGCCGGCCGGCGTGCGCGTTGCGAGATAGAGCACGAAGGCGACGACCAGCACGGCAATGACCACCAGGCCGGTGTCGCCGAAGGACTGGAACATCGAGAAGGCGATGCCGGTGTTATAGGTGCGAAACAGTGCCAGGAACGGCACGAGATCGACCTTCTCCTGGAAGGCGAGACCGTTCTCGACCAGCTGCTTGATCCACTGATCGAGCGCGATGGCAATGACGACCAGCACGACATAAGGGGACCAGGATTTCACTTATCAGTCCTCATGGGCAGTCCTCATCGAATGTCGTTGGCCGGATCGAGCTTCAATGCACCGCGCCGGATCTCGAACAGCATCACGCCGGTGGCGACGGCCAGATTGAGCGAATCCGCCCGGCCGGCCTGGGGGATTCTCAGCAAGCGATCGCAGCTTTCGGCGAGGCTGTCCGGCAGGCCCTGCTGCTCGTTGCCCATCAACAGGAGAACCGGTCCCCTGGAGAAATCGACCGAGCGATAGTCGACCGCGCCTTTGAGGTGGGTTCCGGCAACAAGACCTGAAAAATCGCGCCGCCAGGCGAGGAAGGCCTGCTCGGTTGCCCTGGCGACCGGGACGGCGAAGATCGAGCCCATCGTGGCGCGCACCGTCTCCAGCGAGAACGGATCGGTGGTGTCGCCGACCAGGATGACGCCCTTGGCGCCGACTGCGTCGACGGTGCGGATCACGGTGCCGAGATTGCCGGGATCGCGCACCCGGTCGAGCGCCACCCAGACGTCGCCGTCCCTGGCGCGGATGTCCTTCAGCGGCAGGGTCTGCTGCGCGAAGACACCGACCACCATTTGCGGGTTTTCGCGGCGGGTGATCGCCGCCAGCACCTTTTCGGAGACTTCCAGGACGGTGCCGCCGGCGGCGACAGTCCGCGCGGCGACTTTTTCGACGGCCGCATTGCCGCGTCCGGCCTTGGCGAAGACCAGGGTCTTGATCGACCAGCCGAGGTCGAGCGCGTCGATGACGAGCTTCAGGCCCTCGGCCATGAAGGCGTTCTGCTGGTCGCGGAATTTCTTCAGCGCCAGCGCCTTGATGTCCTTGACCAGTGGATTGGCAAGGCTGGTGACTTCCTTGACCTGCCCGACAGGGCGGGCGCCGTCATGTGCGTTCATTTCAAGCCACCCAGCGCGAGAACAGCGAGGTCGACAGCGCGCGGCCGGCCGACTTCTCGCGAATGATCAATTCGCCGGATTCAACCGTGCCGCCCATGCCGGCGAAGGTGTCGCGCATCAGCGCATGGATGGCGAAGAAGGAGGCGCGGATCGAATAGGCGGTGAGAACGACGGCCAGCGGTTTCGGCGTCAGGATCGAGCGGCAGAGGTCGGTGAGGCCCGGCAGGTCCTCGAACAATTGCCAGACCTCGCCCTTGGGGCCGCGGCCATAGGCCGGCGGGTCGAACAGCACGATGTCGTAGCGGCTGCCGCGGCGCTCCTCGCGCTCGGCGAATTTCACCGCGTCCTCGACGATCCAGCGGATCGGCTTGTCGGCAAGGCCGGCCATTTCCTGGTTCTCGCGCGCCCAGCCGATCGCCTTCTTCGAGGCATCGACATGGGTGACCTCGGCGCCGGCGCGGGCCGCCACCAGCGAGGCAAGGCCGGTATAGCCGAACAGATTGAGCACCTTGACCGGGCGCTTCGCCGCCGCGATCAGGCCCGCCATATGGTCCCAGTGCGAGGCCTGTTCCGGGAAGACGCCGACATGGCGGAACGAGGTGAAGCGGCCGAGATAGTCGATGCCGTCATGCCTCATCGGCCAGGTCTCGCCGAGCGGCGATTTCGGAAAGCGCCAGCGGCCGATGCCTTCCTCGTCGGTGTCGCCGGTGAAGATGGCGTCGGCGCGCTCCCACTCCTTGGCCGGCAGCGCACGCTGCCAGATCGCCTGTCCTTCGGGACGCACGATGCGGTAGGGGCCATATTGCTCGAGCTTTTCGCCGGCGCCGCTGTCCAGCAGCGCGTAGTCGGCGTTTGGCGCGACTTCGAGGATCAGCGGCAGGCGCTCGGCGGGCAAGGAGCCCTCGCGGCGTGCCAGCACGCGCGGCGCCGGTTTGGCGTCCTGCCGGTCCGCCGGTTTTGCTTCGCGTCGCTCCGCGGATGCAGCCTGCTGCCGTCCAGCCGCAAACGCATCGCGTGGTCGGACCTGTTCCAGCCTCGCGTGCTGCGGTCGGTTATCGCGGCGCTTGTCGCGAAAAGATTTCAAGAAGGATCATCTCCGGCGGTTCGGCCCGCTTCTGCCACAGCAGCACCCTTCGGCGCAACAAAGTACGCGCCACCGCCATTCTCACATAGGATGCGTGGATGGGCCGGGCCAGGTATCCGCCTTGTCAGGTCAAGGGACTTGCTTTATGGGAGCGCCATTCTTGGTTCTGGAACGGGAGCGACAGATGACGAACATCTCCACCGCGCGCCCCTCGAGGGTTCCGGCGTAAGGGCAGCCTTGCTGTTTTGACGCCGGTCGACTGACGCCTGACGGCGTCGGATACCTGACCTTATTCCAGAAGTGTTCCATCATGGGCAATTCGTTCGGGGCTATCGGCCCCTCTTCGTCTTGCGCGGCGCAAGCAGCGCAAATCCAACATTATTTCTCGCCGCAAAGCTGGATCGAGGGCGCCGCGCTCGAACAGCTGAAAGCCGTCGCGGCGCTGCCGGGCGTGGCCTCGGTCGCTGCCTTTCCGGACCTGCATCCCGGCAAATACGGCCCGACGGGGATCGCGGTCCTGTCGGAGCGGTTGCATCCGCAACTGATCGGCAACGACATCGGCTGCGGCATGTCGCTGTTTGCGCTCGATATGCCGCTGCGCAAGCTCAAGGTCGATCGGGCAGTCGAGCGTCTGGGCGAAATCGAAGCGCAGGACTGCTTCGATCCGCAGGCTGTTCTCACCGCTTCGGGGCTGGCGCCGGATCTGTTTCCGGCAGCGCTGGGCACGATCGGCGGCGGCAACCATTTCTGCGAGCTTCAGGCTGTCGAACAGGTGTTCGACGCTGGAAGCGCGGATGCCGTCGATCGCCAGGGCCTCTACCTGCTCGTTCATTCCGGCTCGCGCGGCTTGGGCGCTCGCGTATTCGGTGAGGTCGATCATCAGGCCGCGATCGCGACGGGCCTCGATCCGGCATCGGAGGCGGGCAAGGCGTGGCTCGGCCAGCACGATATCTGTGTTGCCTGGGCATCGCTCAACCGCGGCATGATCGCGGCGCGGGCGGCGAGCGCATTGCGCTGCGAAGCAAAGCTCGTCGTCGACGTGCCGCACAATCTGGTGCGCCGGCGGGGTGGCGGCTTCGTCCACCATAAGGGCTCCGCGGCGATCGAGGCGGGAAGCATCGCGCCGATTGCCGGCTCGCGCGCCAGCCTGAGCTATATGGTGCAGGCGCTGGACGGGACCGGCCCTTCGCTGGGCGGGATTTCGCACGGCGCCGGCCGCAAATACGACCGCGCGACCATGCACGGCCGTGTCGGGCGCAACAGGTCGGAACGGGAGGCCCTGCTCCGCAACGTTTGGGGCGGGCAGCTGATCTGCGGCGATCGCGATCTGGTCATCGAGGAGGCCGCGACCGCTTACAAGGATGCGGGCCAGGTGGTCCGCGACCTTGCCGATGCCGGGCTCGTCTTGCCGCTGGCGGCGATGAAGCCGCTGGTGACCTACAAGAAGGCGGTCGACAGCAGCGTCGACCGCACGCGCGCAAAGCCGGACCGTGCCCGGCAAAATGAACGAAGGCTTGACAGGGGAGGTCGTCATGGGCGCGGTTGACGTCCTCGTCACCTCCGGCAGCGGCCCGGTCGAATGCCGGATCGCGCTGATGGCGCTGGTTCGCATCATCGAGGCGGACTGCGGCCGGCGCGGCTGCGCGGTCGAAGTCACGTTCGGCCACGCACCGGACCGGCATGGCGCGAAATCGGCGCTGATCAGTGTCGAAGGCCAGGGCGCCAATGCCCTGGCCACGGAGTATTGCGGCTCGGTGAAGTTCATCTTCAAGAGCCCGGTGCGCCCAGGCCATAAGCGGCAGAACTGGTTCGTCGGGGTGAAGCGGGTGGATCTGGCCGACGCGTCAGAGCAAACGATCGCGGCGAGCGACGTGCGCTTCGAAACGCTTCGCGCCGGAGGGCCGGGCGGACAGCACCAGAACACCACCGACAGCGCCGTGCGGGCGGTCCACCTGCCGAGCGGCATCGTGGTGGTCGCGCGTGCTGAGCGGTCGCAGCACCGCAACAAGGCGATCGCCTTGCAGCGGCTTGCGGCGATGCTGCGCGTGCTGGCCGACCGCGAGGTGGAGGCGTCGAAAACGGAGCTCTTCATGGCAAACAAAGCGCTGGAGCGCGGCAATGCCGCGAAGGTGTTCCGCCTGTGAGGACAGAGGGCGCGGCTTCCGGTCGCGCCCTCAAGTCTCTATCGTAGACGCGATGTCCCGCTCCGAACGCCTGCTCGACCTCGTCCAGATCCTGCGCCGCCATCGCCGGCCGGTGAGCGGCCGCACACTCGCGGACGAGATGGGCGTGTCGATCCGCACCCTCTACCGCGACATCGCCACGCTGCAAGGGCAGGGCGCGCCGATCGAAGGCGAGGCGGGGCTCGGCTATGTGCTGAAGCCTGGTTTCATGCTGCCGCCGCTGATGTTCACCGACGAGGAGATCGAGGCGATCGTGCTCGGCTCGCGCTGGGTGGCAAAACAGCCGGACAAAAGACTGGCCACTGCCGCAACGGATGCGCTGGCCAAGATCGCGGCTGTGCTGCCGGATGACCTGCGCGAGGATCTCGACGCGACGACGCTGCTCGTCGGGCCACGTTCGGACAGCGTCGAAACGATCGACCTCGGTGTCGTGCGGCAGGCGATCCGCGACGAGCGCAAGCTCGGCTTCCTCTATCGCGATGCCGGCGGTTCGGCCTCCGAGCGCCTGGTCTGGCCCTTCGCGCTCAGCTTCTTCGACAAGGTGCGGGTGATGGTGGCGTGGTGCGAGATGCGCCAGGATTTCCGCCATTTTCGCGCCGACCGTATGTCCGGCCTGACGACCACCGAGATCCGCTATCCGCGCCGCCGCCTGGCAATGTTGAAGGAGTGGCGGGCGACGCTCGGCGCGCCCGCTCGGAACGGCGCGAAAGACACTTCCGTCTGATCGCTGCTGCCAGAATCTGACAGTAGGTCCGCGTACGGTC
The DNA here is from genome assembly GCF_019091085.1 of Mesorhizobium sp. GbtcB19. Lineage (GTDB taxonomy): Bacteria > Pseudomonadota > Alphaproteobacteria > Rhizobiales > Rhizobiaceae > Mesorhizobium. The sequence goes on from NZ_JAGXJY010000020.1 coordinate 69,585, forward strand.
CTCCAGGTTCAAACACCTTGGAGATCAGATATGACCACGCCGAATTTCGTCATCCTCTATGTCGACAGCCCGGAAAAGAGCGGCGCGTTCTATGCCTCGCTGCTCGGACGCGAGCCGGTCGAATCCTCGCCGACCTTCGTGATGTTCGTGCTCGACAAGGGTTTCAAGCTTGGCCTGTGGTCACGTCATACGGTGGAACCGGCTGCGGCGGCAGCGGGCGGTGGCGGCGAACTGGTGCTCGCCGTCGAGAATGCAGCGGCGGTGGATGCCACGCATGCGGATTGGACCGGCAGAGGCCTCGATGTGCTGCAGGCGCCGACCGATCTTGATTTCGGTCGCACCTTCGTCGCGCTCGATCCGGACAATCATCGCCTGCGCGTTTACTGGCCGTTCGAGGGAGCACAGGGATGAGTGGCTTCTGGGTCGCCGTCGCATCGGCCGAACATGTGCGGATCGGCCGCAGGAATGGCTTCATGCAGGTCAACCACGGCAAGGCGGCGCCGCTTCGCCGCATCAAGCCGGGCGACGGCATCGTCTACTACTCGCCGAGCACGGTGCTCGGCGAGAAGGACGGGCTGCAATCCTTCACGGCGATCGGCCCTTCACGGCGATCGGCACGGTGCGGCAAGGGGAGGTTTATGAGGGCGTCATGGGCGGCGGTTTCACGCCGGCGCGGCGCGATGTCGACTGGTGTGCCGCCAAGGAAGTGCCGATCAAGCCGCTGCTCGACAGGCTCGACTTCACCGCTGGCAAGCCGAACTGGGGCTATCAGTTGCGCTTCGGCCTGTTCGAGATCAGTGAGCGTGATTTCCGTCTGATCGGCGAAGCGATGGGAACCAAGCTCTGACTACTTGAGCGCCTCGTAGACGGCGATGCCGGCGGCGAGGTCTTCAAGCGCCGCGCCGACCGACTTGAACAGCGTGATCTCGCTGTCGCTCTGGCGACCCTGCTTCTCGCCGCGCGCGAGCTCGTGCAGGTCGGCGATGATCGCCTCCGGCCTTAGCACGCCGGAGGCCAGCGGCTGGACGATGTCGCCGGCTTCCTTGGTGGCGCCGGCGCGGGTGTCGACATAGACGCGGGCACGGGAAATGGCGTCGTCGTCGCTTTCGCGCATCGTCGGCGTGAAGCCGCCGACGAGATCGACATGCGCGCCCGGCTTCAGCAACGCGCCCTTGACCAGCGGCGTGTTCGAGATCGTCGCGGAGGCGACGATGTCGGCCCCGGCAAGCTCCGCATCGAGATCGCCGGCGGCACTTGCCGGAAGGCCCTCGGCACGCAAGGCGGCCGCCACCTTCTCGGCGTTGGCCGGCGTACGGTTCCAGATGCGGATGGAAGCGATCGGCCGCACCGCCGAATGCGCCTTGGCAAGGAAGGGCGACAGCGCGCCGGCGCCGATCACCAGAAGCCGCGAGGCATCCTTGCGGGCGAGATAGGAGGCGGCGAGCGCCGAAGCGCAGGTCGTGCGCCATTGCGTCAGCCTTTGGCCGTCGATCAGCGCCTGCGGTTCACCCGTCACGCCGTCGAGCAGAAGGTAGAGGCCCATCACCGCCGGCTTGCCGATGGCGTTGTTGTCCGGCGACACGGTGACGATCTTGACGCCGATATGGCCACCCGCGGAAGTTCCCGCGGCGTTGAAGTCGGTCCAGGCCGGCATCAACAGCAGGGTCGAGGCGGCGCCATCCGGCCGCTCGACGCCATGATGGTGGCGAACCGGCTGCACGGCGCCATCGCGGAATGCGATGCGCAGCGTTTCGACCAGACCCGGAAAGGTCAGCGCGCGGTCGACCTCGGCGGCCGAAATGGTCAGCATCGATGGCTCCGTAGGCGCTGTCTGGTCAGTTCGTCGGCTTGGGCAGCGCCGGTCCCTTGGGCGCCGCCGGCGCGCGGCTCACCGCCTGGCGCAGGTTTTCGGCTTCCAGGCCGCGCTGGCGCGCGAGCTTGCGGTAGCGGCCCTGCTTCACCCAAGTCGCCATGCTGCCGACGACCATACCGACGGCCAAGGCCAGGAACAGGAAGATGAACAGCGGCAGGTTCAGCGTCAGCGCGGGATTGCCGGGATGGAATGGATCGAGCGTGAAGGCGACTGAGCCGCGGTTGGCGACGGCGAGCGCGATCAGGATGATGGCCAGCGGCACGAAGACCACGACGAGGATGAAGCGATTGAACATCAGGTTTCCATATAGAGCGGCTCGCGCCAAGATGCCGTTTCAACCCGCCGGCGCGGCGCCTATTTGCCGCCGTTCAGCCTTTCGCGCAACTCCTTGCCGGTCTTGAAGAACGGCACCCACTTTTCCTCGACCTCGACGGACTCGCCGGTGCGCGGGTTGCGGCCGGTGCGGGCGGGGCGATTTTTCACTGAAAAGGCGCCGAAACCGCGCAACTCGACCCGGTTACCCTCGGCAAGCGCGTCGGTGATTTCGTCAAAGATCGCGCCGACGATGTTTTCGACGTCGCGCAGGAAAAGATGCGGGTTGCGTGCAGCGATGATCTGCACAAGCTCCGATTTGATCATAGAACGTTCCCCGTAAAACCACTGTAATCGATTATCAGGATGATTTTTATTGATTTTTTGGCTCGTACCAACGGCGCCTCAAGGGTGCCAGACCGAAACGAGACCGTCAAGAAACAAGCGATCGGCGCCAAGTTCGTGGATGACATCGCCGCCGGCATCCGGCAGGCCAAGCGCCTTCGCCGCCACTCTTGCCATCGACTGGGAGAACAGGAAACCGCCGCGCCTGTCCTTGTCCTTCCATTCGACGACCTTGAGCTTGGCGTCGACGCCCTTGGTCGCCAGCCAGTCGATCGCCTCCTGCTCGCCGCCGACGGCGTCGACCAGATGATTGGCCAGAGCCTGGCGGCCGGTGAAGATCGAACCGTCGGCCAGCGCCAGCGCCTGGTCATGCGTCATCTTGCGGCGGTCGGCGACGATGCCGACGAACCAGTCATAGCTGTCGAGGATCAGTTTGCGCACCATGGCGCGCTCGTCGTCATTGGTCGGCTTGAAGGGCGACGGCGAAGCCTTGAGCGGCGATGACTTCACTTCCTCAAGCTTGATGCCGAGCTTGTCCATGAGGCCGCTGACATCGGGATACTGGATCAGAACGCCGATCGAGCCGACGATCGAGGTCTTGCGAGCGACGATGTGGTCGGCGGCACTGGCGATCATATAGCCGGCCGATGCCGCCAGCGTGCCGACTTCGGCCACCACCGGCTTGTCGCCGGCAAGCTTGCGCACCGCCTCGAAGATGGATTCGCCGCCAACAGTCGTACCTCCGGGCGAATCGATCGACAGGATGACGCCCTTGACCTCAGGCGAGGTGCGGATCGCCTCCAGCCTTTTGAGCAGCTCCTCATTTTCGGTGATGGTGCCTTCGATCTTGACCTTGGCGATATGAGGGACCGCCTGGCCGGTAAAATTATCGTCATAGAACCAGGTAGAGATGGCGATGACTGCAGCCGCCAGAACCACAAACGCGGCGACGCGCCAGAAGGTCAGCTTGCGGCGCAAGCGGCGGCGGTCGATCAGGTCGTCGGCTCTCATTGCCATTGTCAGCCTCATGGGTCGTGGGAAAGCACGCTTTTAAAGCAAGCCTTTGCGCGCGGCTACCGTTTCCTGAACGGCCTGGCCTTGAGGTTCGGCCTTGACGCCGCGCTTGACGAAAAATTAACGCAAGCGGTTCGTATCTGCTATGAAGTACAGGCTGCGCCGCAAATTTGCTCCCGATTTTGCGGGCGGCAGCTGTCACATTTTTGCAGTTTTCGTTCGCTTGTGCTTGCTTGTAGGTGTCGGCATACCACCTATAGGCGGTGTTTGGGCGGACAAAGGTCCATTAGAAGCATGTTGGCGCGATCTGACGAAACGAGCGATGCCGAAACGGCATCGGCTCCGGCGGCCCAAGGCGGCACGCGTGGCGATGCCTTCAACCGCGCGCAGCGGCACTCGCGGCGCGTGCGCGTGCTGAAATTCGCGGTGCCGCTGCTCGCGGTCGCGATTGCCGTCGCCTTTCCGGTCTACTCCTACCTCAAAGCGCCCTTGTCCATCTCCGTGCAGGCCGACGGCACGGCGTTTTCCGACGGCAAGCTGGTGATGGCCAATCCGAAGCTCAACGGCTTCACCAAGCAGAAGCTGCCATACTCGCTGACCGCCACCAGGGCGACGCAGGATGTCGGCCAGCAGGCTGTCATCGACCTCGACGGCATCAACGCCAAGCTGCCCGTCGCCACCGACAATATCGTGTCGGTCGATGCCGCGCACGGTATCTACAACCGCGACGCCAACACGATGGACCTCACCAGCGAGGTCAGCGTGACGACGACGGACGGCCTCGTGGCGAAGTTCAAATCGATCTTCCTAGACATGGGCAAAGGCTCTATGAAGACGAGCAATCCGGTCGACGTCAGTCGTGGCGGGTCGCGCATCACTGCGGATTCGATGTCGGTCGAGGACAATGGCAGGCTCGTCGTCTTCGAGAACCGGGTGCGGGTCAACATCGATCCAGCTGCGCTGAAGGCAGCGGGGGTACAAAGTGGAGAACAGAATGCGTCGCAGTAGAACCGCATGGCTTGTCGGCGCGACCTCCGCATTGCTGGTGCTGGGAATGGCGCATTCGTTCGCGCAGTCGAGCGCGACCAGCCAGATTCCCGGGCTGAAACTGTCGGGCGACCAGCCGATCCAGATCGAAAGCGACAAGCTCGAGGTGCGGCAGAACGACAGCATGGCCGTGTTCAGCGGCAATGTGACCGTCAATCAGGGTCCGACGCTGCTCAAGGCCGGCAAGATGACGGTGTATTATGTCAAGGATCCCAAGGCCGACAAAAGCGCGGCCGCCGGTGCGTCGGCAATGACGGGCGCCGCCAACATCGATCATCTGGAGGTCGAGAACAAAGTCTACATCAAATCGAACGACCAGATCGCCACCGGCGACACCGGCAAGTTCGACATGAAGACGCAGGTGCTCGTGCTCTCGGGCAAGGAAGTGGTGCTGTCGCAAGGCGACAACGTGCTCAAGGGCTGCAAGCTCACCGTGCAGATGAAGACCGGCCTTGGCAATGTCGAAGGCTGCCCCCGCGTCATCATGATGTTCAAGCCGCAGAAACAGGACGCGCAGCAGCAGGGAGCGTCGAGCAACTAATGGCCGGCGTAACATCGCTGCTTGCCCGTCTTCCGGGGCGGGCGGCCGCCCGGCCGGCTGCGTCGGCGACGGTCGGCGCCGACAAGGAAAAGTTCAAAGGCACCCTGATCGCCAAGGGCCTGACCAAGAGCTACAAGGGCCGCAAGGTGGTGAGCGGCGTCACGATCGGCGTGCGCGCAGGCGAGGCGGTCGGCCTGCTCGGTCCCAACGGCGCCGGCAAGACTACCTGTTTCTATATGGTCACCGGCCTTGTGCCCGTCGATGAAGGCTCGATCGAGATCGATGGCTTCGATGTCACCTCGATGCCTATGTACCGGCGCGCTCGCCTTGGTATCGGCTATCTGCCTCAGGAAGCGTCGATCTTCCGTGGCCTGAATGTCGAGCAGAATATCCGCGCCGTGCTGGAAGTGGTCGAAAAGGACCGCAAGGTGCGCGAACGCAACCTCGACGAGTTGCTCGAGGAGTTCCACATCAGCCATCTGCGCAAGGCGCCGTCGATGTCGCTGTCGGGCGGTGAGCGCCGGCGTCTGGAGATCGCGCGGGCGCTGGCGACGCGGCCGGCCTATATGCTGCTCGACGAGCCCTTCGCCGGCATCGATCCGATCGCCGTCGCCGACATCCAGCAGCTGGTGCGTCACCTCACGGCGCGCGGCATCGGCGTTTTGATCACCGACCACAATGTGCGTGAGACGCTCGGCCTGATCGACCGCGCCTACATCATCCATGCCGGCCAGGTGCTGACGCATGGCCGTGCCGACGAGATCGTCGCCAATGCCGATGTGCGGCGCCTCTATCTCGGCGAAGGTTTCACGCTCTGAGCGTGAAATAGCTTTCCCTGCAGTGAATTTGGCTCGGTTTCGACGGTTTTTTCGCGAATTCTACGCCAGATAACGCTCCGGTAAGCCGCTCCTGCTAGCGTTTTCCTTGACAAGCAAAAGCCGGGCCAGTTTTTATGGCTGGCCGGGAAAATCTGCTTCGGCACGGGTCCGATGCGTAGACGAGGCGTTTGAATCACACCATGGCGCTGGCAGCCAAACTGCAGCTCAGACAATCCCAGTCGCTGGTGATGACGCCGCAGCTGATGCAGTCGATCCGGCTGCTGCAGCTCACCCATGTCGAGCTCGAACGCTTCATCGACGAGGAGATCGAGCGCAATCCGCTGCTGGAGCGGGCGGAACCTCAGGACGACGCCGCAGGCGATCAATCCCAGAAAGGCGAGACCGCCCCGGAGAAGGATTCCGATGGCGACTGGTTCGAGGGCGAGACCGAGTGGAGCGCCGAAGCGATCTCGCAAAAGCTCGATTCTTCCCTCGAGAACCTGTTTCCCGACGATCCCGGCACCAGCGAGAGGCTGGGGCCTGATCTTACAGCGCAGTGGAAGTCGGCCGCCGGCGGCGGTGCGGGCACGGCATCGTCGGAAGGGTTCGATGTCGGCGACATGGCCGCGGCGGTCGTCACGCTGCGCGAACATGTCGGCGAGCAGATCGCGCTTGCGTCGCTCAGCCCGGGCGAGCGGCTGATCGCGGGAGAGCTCGCCGACGGGCTCGACGAAGCCGGTTATCTGCGCACCGACCTCGATGAGATCGTGGCCCGGCTCGGGACGGACGGCGCGACGGTGTTGCGCGTGCTTGGCGTCTGCCAGACCTTCGAGCCGGCCGGGCTTTTCGCGCGCGACCTTGCCGAATGCCTGTCGCTGCAATTGGCGGTGCGTGACCGGCTCGATCCGGCGATGAAAGCGCTGGTCGCCAATCTCGAGCTTCTGGCGCGGCGGGATTTCCAGACGCTGAAACGCCTCTGCGGCGTCGACGAGGAGGACCTTCTCGACATGCTGGCCGAGATCCGCGCGCTCGATCCGCGGCCAGGCCTGGCGTTTTCGGGCGGCGCCAGCGATGCGATCGTCGCCGATGTCGAGGTCCGCGCCGCCAATGACGGCAGCTGGGCGGTGGAACTCAACGCCGACACGCTGCCACGCGTGCTGGTCGACAATGTCTATTTCGCCCGCGTTTCGAGCCACGCCAAGGACCAGGCGGAAAAGGACTTTCTCGCCGAATGCCTGCAGAGCGCCAATTGGCTGACGCGCAGCCTCGATCAGCGGGCCAAGACCATCCTCAAGGTGGCCTCTGAGATCGTGCGGCAGCAGGACGCCTTCCTCGTCCATGGCGTGCGGCATCTGAAGCCGCTCAACCTGCGCACGGTGGCCGATGCCATCGGCATGCATGAATCGACCGTCAGCCGCGTCACCGCCAACAAATATATGCTGACGCCGCGCGGCGTGTTCGAGCTGCGCTATTTCTTCACCGCATCGATCGCCTCGGCGGAAGGCGGCGAAGCGCATTCGTCCGAGGCCGTGCGCGACCGCATCAAGCAATTGATCGACGAGGAAAAACCCGCCGACGTGCTTTCCGACGACGCCATCGTGGACATGCTCAAGCAAAGCGGGATCGATATTGCCCGCCGCACCGTCGCGAAATATCGCGAAGGCATGAATATCGCATCCTCGGTGCAGCGGCGACGCGAGAAACGCGCGCTCGCCAACGCGGGCCGTTGAAAGCGCGCCGGAAGGCTGATTTTCCACAATTCTCAAGCTTCATTGACAAGCCGCAATGAAGTGTCTAGAAGCCCGCCCGCATGAGCAGGGCGGTAATGCCAGCTTGCAAATGGGTCCGTCAGACAAGGCCATGGACGGCCAAGAAGGCGACTTGTGATCAACCGAAAAGTTCGGGTCTAAAATCGGCGCGCATGCCGCTGCGAAGCTTGTGCGCGCGCACCACGGGTATAAACTCGGGAACAGTTTGAAGCCTGGGCAAGGAAGGTCAGTTTTCAGATGAATCTACGCATTTCGGGAAAACACATGGACATCGGCGATGCGTTTCGCACGCGCATCAACGATCGTGTCGGCGAAGCGATCGAGAAATATTTCGATCGGGGTTTTTCAGGACATGTCACGGTCATCAAATCGGGGTCGCGTTTCTCCGCCGACTGCATGGTCCGGCTCGATTCCGGCGCTTCGCTGCAGGCGACCGGCGACGCCCAGGACCCGACGCTCGCCTTCGAGGCGGCGGCCGATCGCCTGGAAACGCGACTGCGCCGTTACAAGCGCCGGCTGAAGTCACGCAATACAGGCAACGGCAATGGCGAGGAGCCGACCGACATCGCCTACACCGTGATGGCGCCTCTCACCGACGACGAGGAAGACATTCCGGAGGATTTCGCTCCGGCCATCGTCGCCGAATCAAGCATGACGCTGCGGACCATGTCGGTGGCGTCGGCTGTCATCGAGCTCGACAACAGCGACAGCCCAGTCTTCCTGTTCCGCAATGCCGGAACCGACCATCTCAACATCGTCTACCGCCGGCCGGATGGCAATATCGGCTGGATCGATCCGTCGACGACCAAAGTCGCGCAGGGATAAAAAGCCAGCCGCGCAAGGGGGCGACGACTGGCGCGGCAAGGCGAGCAAGGGATTTTTCAAGCATGGATCTCAGTGATCTCATCAGCGTCCCGGCGATCATGCCGGCGTTGAAGGCGAATTCCAAAAAGCAGCTTCTGCAATTGCTGTCGGAGAGGGCCGCGGCGATTTCGGGGATTCCGGAAAGGGAGGTGTTCGACACCATCCTGCAGCGCGAACGGCTGGGTTCGACCGGTGTCGGCAACGGCATCGCCATTCCGCACGGCAAGCTCGCCGGCGTGAAGCGGATCGCGGGCGTCTTCGCCCGGCTGGAAACGCCGGTCGATTTCGAGGCGCTGGACGACCAGCCGGTCGATCTGGTTTTTCTGCTGCTGGCGCCTGAGGGCGCGGGCGCCGACCATCTCAAGGCGCTGTCGCGCATCGCGCGCGTGCTGCGCGATGCCGATACGGTCGCCAAGATCAGGGGCACGCGCGATGCTGTGGCGATCCACGCGCTCTTGTCGGATACGCAGGCCTCGAACGCGGCCTGAGGACTTTAGGTTTTTGGGGATTAAAACCTTCGGAGGGCCGCCAAAGGCGGCCCTTTCCATTCTGAAACCAGCAGTCCCGTTAGTGAATGGCGACCGTGGTCAGATCGTTCTCCAGCGCACCCGCCAGCGCCCGGTCGCGGGCATCGGAAAGCAGGATCGGCTGGCCGTTGGCGGCAAACAGCGCCCACAGCTCCATGCCAGGCGCGATTTCCTCGAGACCGGGGAAGCGGCCGCGCAGGTCGTCGCTCGAGACTTTCCGGAGATAAGCGACCGAACCTTCGCCGAGATGGGCGAGTTCGCCGCTGGTCATGGTGTTCACTTCGTCAGTTCTGGTCATTTCAAGCCTCCTTGGCGCGAGGACGCCAGGATTGGCCGCCTCGCATAGAGCCATCGGCGAAGATCAGTCTTTCACCGATATGTTTATTTTCCGTACCAGCCGCTCGGCCTCAGGGCGGTCGAGATCGATCGACAACAGGCCGTTCTTCAGTTCAGCAGCGATCACCCGCATGCCGTCGGCCAGCACGAAACAACGCTGGAACTGGCGCGCGGCGATGCCGCGGTGGAGGAATTCGCGCTCGGTGTCGTCAGTCTGACGGCCGCGCACGATGAGCTGGTTTTCCTCCGTGGTGACATCGAGGTCGCTCTCGGCGAAACCCGCCACGGCCAGCGTGATGCGCAGCCTCTCGGCGTTGCCGTCGTTAGCGTTCAGGCGCTCGATGTTGTACGGAGGGTAGCTGTCGCCCGACTTCGCCAGACGCTCAAGCGTCTTTTCCATGGCATCGAAACCCAGAAGAAGCGGGCTGGAGAAGGGCGTCATTCGAGACATTGTTACACTGTCCTCTGAAGAGCGACACAAACTGGAAAAACCCGGATGGCATTTTTCCCGATGGTCTTGATATGGTCCGCCGGCCGATCAAGTTCAAGCCGTTAAGACCCCCGCCCAAAAAGACTCCCCAAAAGGAATTGACATGCCGCAGTCCCGAAAGATCATCATCGACACCGATCCCGGCCAGGACGATGCCGTCGCCATCCTGTTGGCGCTCGGCAGCTCCGAGCTGAACATCGTCGGCATCACCGCCGTTGCCGGCAACGTGCCGCTGAAACTGACCCAGAACAATGCCCGCAAGATCTGCGAGCTCGCCGGTCGCCCCGACATCAAGGTCTATGCCGGCGCCATCCGCCCGCTGGCGCGCCAGCTCGTCACCGCCGAGGAAGTGCATGGCAAGACTGGCCTGAACGGGCCGCAACTGCCTGAGCCGACCATGCCGTTGCAGGAGCAATACGCCGTCGATTTCATCGTCGAGACGCTGATGCGCGAGGAAAGCGGCACGATCACGCTCTGCCCGCTCGGACCGTTGACCAACATCGCGCTGGCGCTGATCCGCGAGCCCAGGATCGCGCCGCGCATCAAGGAAATCGTCTTGATGGGCGGCGGGTTCTTCGAAGGCGGCAACGTCACGCCGGCCGCCGAATTCAACATCTATGTCGACCCGCAGGCCGCCGATCTGGTGTTCAAATCGGGCATCCCGATCGTGATGATGCCGCTCGACGTCACCCACAAGGCGCTGACCACCTCCAAGCGCATTCAGGCTTTCCGCCAGCTCGGCACCAAGGTCGGCACCGCGACGGCCGAGATGCTGGAATTCTTCGAGCGCTACGACGAGGAGAAATACGGCACCGATGGCGGGCCGCTGCACGATCCGTGCGTGATCGCCTATCTTCTCAAGCCGGAGCTGTTCAAGGGCCGCCGCTGCAATGTCAGCGTCGAGACCGCGTCGGAGCTCACCATGGGCATGACGGTGATAGACTGGTGGGGCGTCACCAAGCGCGAGAAGAACGCCATGGTGATGCGCGACATCGACCATGACGGCTTCTTCGCGCTGCTGGTGGAGAGGCTCGGGCGGCTGTAGCGCCTCTCCCTTCCCCCCTTGTAGGGGAAGGTGGATCGGCGCGAAGCGCCGAGACGGATGAAGGGTGTTCCAGCTTGGCGATATGCTTGAAATTGCCGCCGTCTCATTTCTTCCAACACCCCTCATCCGGCCGCTTCGCGGCCACCTTCTCCCGCAAGGAGAGAAGGGGAAGAGGCGCTTACTTCGCCTTCGAGAACGCCAGCCACAGGCCGCCGCCGACCAGGAAGCTGCCGCTGATCCTGGACATCAGCCTGACGCGGCTGGCAGACAGCAGGCGGCCGGCGCGACCGGCGGCAAGGGCGTAGGTCGAGTCCGACATCGCGGCGAAGATCATCGCGGTCAGGCCCATCACCACGATCTGCAGCGTGTAATTGCCCTGCGGCGCGATGAACTGCGGGAAGAAGGCGCCGAAGAAGACCAGCGTCTTCGGGTTGGAGATCGCCACCAGAAGCCCCTGCAGGAAGAAGCCGCCGCGCGGTTTTTTGGCCGAGCCGTCGGGGTTGAGCGTGCCTTTAGCGCGGAACATCTGCACGCCCATCCAGATCAGATAGGCGGCGCCGATCAGCCGCACCCATTCGAACCAGTGGCCCATCCCGGCGATCAGCGTGTTGAGGCCGATGCCGACGATGGCGATCATGACGGCAAGGCCGGCCTGGGTGCCGGCGACGTTGGCCAAGCCCGCGCGCCAGCCGTGGCGGATGCTGTTGGCGATGATCAGCGTGACCGTTGGCCCGGGCACCAGGATGATGACGATGCAGGCGACGACATAGGTTGCGTAAAGTTCCAGCGACATGATTGTTCCTCGAACGGGGACGCGGCGGTGGCTGCGGATCAATGCACGCCGCCGCCGCCGGCGCAAGCCGTCCAGCCTTGCCGACGGAGACTGCTCAGGTCGCCCCCGCCGCCCATGGCAGCGTTGCCTCATAGGCGGCGCCCGCCTTTAGCACGGCGAGGTCGCCGCGCGGGCGGCCGATCAACTGCATGCCCATCGGCCGGCCCTCGCCGTCGAAGCCGGCCGGCACGTTGAGGGCCGGGCAGCCGCCCAGCGTGGCGAAGGCCGAGACCTGCATCCAGCGGTGATAGCTGTCCATGGCGCGGCCAGCGACCTCGCGCGGCCAGTGGGTCGAGACGTCGAAGGGAAAGACCTGCGCGGTGGGCAGGGCGACGAGGTCGAACCGCTCGAACAGCGACAGCAGCGTCTTGTGCCAGGAGGTGCGGCGGACCGTTGCGGCATGGATCTGCGGCGCAGTCAGGCGCATCGCCTGTTCCACTTCCCAGATGGCCTCAGGCTTCAGCAGCTTGCGTTTGGCCGGATCGTCGTAATGCGCCTTCAGCCCGCAGCCGCTGCTTGACTGGCGCAAGGTGACAAACGCCTGCCACAGCGCCTCGAAGTCGACATCCGGCACCAGCGCTTCGCTCTCGAACGACGCGCCGGCGAAGCGGGCGAGCGCAGCCTCGCAAAGGTCGAGCACGCCCGGTTCCGTGGGCAGATGGCCGCCGAGATCGCCCAGCCAGGCGACGCGGCCGCCGGTCGCTTTCGTCCGCAAGCCGTCGCGGAAGGAGCCCTCCTTGGCATGCGACAGCGGCGCCTGCGGGTGATAGCCGGCCTGTTCGTCGAGCAGCAGCGCGATGTCGGCAATGTTGCGGCCCATCGGCCCTTCGACACCCATCTGGGCGTGGAAGACATCGAAATCCGGGCCAGCCGGCACGAGCCCCTGGGAAGGGCGGAAGCCATAGACGTTGTTGTAGGCGGCCGGATTGCGCAGCGAGCCGCCAAAGTCGCTGCCGTCGGCGACCGGCACCATGTCGAGCGCGAGCGCCACAGCCGCGCCGCCGCTCGAGCCGCCGGCGGTGAGCTTCGGGTCGAAGGCGTTGAGCGTCGGCCCGAACACCGGATTGTAGGTGTTGGAACCCAGGCCGAATTCCGGGACATTGGTCTTGCCGATGATGATGGCGCCGGCCTTGCGGACGCGCTCGACGAAGAAATCATCCATGTCGGGGACGAAGTCGGCGAAGATCGGCGAGCCGAAGGTGGTCCTGAGCCCCTTGGTCAGGGCGAGGTCCTTGATGGCGATGGGCAGGCCGAACAGCGATCCGGCCTCGCCGCCCCGCGCCAGATGGGCATCGGCGCTCTCGGCCTCGGCCAGGATATCGGCGCGCTCGCGTAGCGAAACGATGGCGTTGACCAGCGGGTTCACCGCGTCGATGCGGTCGAGGAAAGCGCCGACGACTTCACGTACCGAGAGTTGTCGCTGTCTGATCCTGTCGGCGAGCTCGACGGCGGAGAGGCGGCAGATATCGCCGGCCGGCGACACGGCATGTTTTGTGACGGGACGCATGACTTAGCGCGCTCCCGCCAAAGCCGCGTCGACATCCTTGCCCAGCGGGATCGCCGGCTGCGCGCCGGGCTTCAGGCAGGCGAGCGAGCCAGCCGCGGCGGCGCGGGTGATTGCATCCTGAAGCGACAGGCCGGACGACAGCCCGGCGCCGAAATAGCCGCAAAAAGTGTCGCCGGCGCCGACCGTGTCGACCGGGGTGATCTTCAGCGCCGGAACGGTGAGGAAATCGTCCGGCGTGGCGGCGAGCACGCCGTCGCCGCCCAGCGTGACGACGATGGCACGGCCGGTCTTTTGCGCATAGTCGCGCATGCGGGCAGGGCGGTCGCGCCCCGAAAGTGCCAGCGCCTCGCCATAGAGATCGAACTCGGTTTCGTTGGCCACGGCATAGTCGGCCTTGCCGACGAAGCCGGCGGCTTCGGCGCGGAAGGGGGCGGTGTTGAGCACGCTCACGGCACCCGCGGCGCGTGCCGCGTCGAGTGTTGCCTCCACCGTCTGCAGCGGGATCTCGTGCTGCAAAAGCACGACATCGCCTTTTTTGAGATAGGCCTTGGCAACATCGCCCGGCACCACCGAATCATTGGCGCCCGGCACGACGGCGATGACGTTTTCGCCGTCGTCGCCGACCAGGATCAAGGCGGTACCGGTGGAGGCGAAGCTTTCTCCGACACCGGAGAGATCGACATTGCCGGCCTTGAGCAGCGCGAGCGCTTCGGCGGCAAAGCTGTCCTTGCCGACCGCGCCCACCATGCGCACTTGCGCGCCGGCGCGCGCCGCCGCCAGCGCCTGGTTGGCGCCCTTGCCGCCGGGCGCGGTGGCGAAACTCGATCCGCGCACCGTCTCGCCGGGTTCCGGCAAGCGGTCGACATTGGCGATGAGGTCGAGGTTGATCGAGCCGACGACGATGATCAAGAAGTGCCTCCTGCGGGGGACGGTGCTGCCCTCGATTGAAGGTCGAGCTACCCCAAGTCTTTGCTTTTACACAATTGATTGCGCGGGAAGCTAGCGGCAAAGACCGCCGTTTGCCAGATCATGCCGGTTGTGCGGGCTTTCGGCCCGCAGGGCATCATTCGCAGCGCACCGTGACCGTGCCCTGATAGTTGCCTGCCGGGAAGATGCCGGGCGATTTCGTGGCAGTGAGATCGACCTGGATGGTGTGGGTGCCGTTGGTCACCCGCTGCGGCGAACTGCCCGGTATGTCCGCTCCCGAGCCGTCGAGACGAAAGACGGTGGCGAAAGTGACGTTGGTGTCGCCGCCGCTTGGCGCCGAGGTGAAAGCGATCGGCGCCGGCGCGGAGACAGAGTAGCAGTCCAAGAGATTGAGGATGGTGCACAGAAGCGAGCTTGCGGTGATGGTGGCGCCGGCGCTCGAACCGCCCGCCTGCTTGGAGCCGAGGATGTTGATGGCGGGGTTCGATTTCATCGTACCCGATGCGCCGATCATAATCGTGCAGGTGCCGATGATCGCCGCCTGCGCCGGGGGACAGAGGCAGGCAAGCGCCGCTGCCGCCAACAGCGCGCGGCTATTTCCGCTTCTTTTTCTTCTCATTGCCGGTCGTGCCTCTGATGGTCCAGCCTTCATTGGCCCACCCCGCTGATTTGACCTGTGCCGCGCTGGCTTGGGCCGCGCTGGGCTGGGGCGCCGGGCCTTGAGGTGTGGAGGCGGCCACACTCCCCGTCGTCTGGCCATCGGCGCCGAGGCCCATTTTGAGCAGCTTCAATTCAAGCTGCAGGCGCTCCACTTCCAGCTCATAGAGGCGGCTGCAATCGACGCGTTTCGGCGTCCGCCCGATCGGGATCACCACGCGGCCATAGGTGGCGACGTCGCTGTTGGCCTGATTGCTCGAGTTGTTGCCGCGGATGATGCCGAGGTCGAGATAGGCACCGCTGCCGGAAACAGCTGACCGGCAGGTCGTGCCGTCGCTGGCGTGAACTTCGTCCTGGCCCTGAGGCAAGGTCACGCCGGGCAGGCTGAAACCGGTCTGGTTCTGGTTGAGGTTCAGGATATCCTCGGCAAGCCCCTGACTGACGACAGCCAGGACGGGCAGCAAGGACAAGGTCAGAACCTGCGATGCCCGAAGAACTTTCCGCATATCTGTGCCCTTATCTGGGTCTGCTCGCTTGGAAAGGGGATACTCTCGGTACAGATACGCACTTTACGCTCGTTCGCGCCGTCGAACGGGACGACCACCAGGACAGGGCGCGACGCCTGGCCGGCGAGAAGGAAGGCGCTCGGCGTGATCCTGGCGGCGACCGGCTCGAAATTCTGGTCGTAGACATGAACCTCGACGCGTATGCGCTGGTTATACGGATTGCCGGGGAAGACGCGAACGGCGAAGGCATCGGTGAAGGATCGCACCTCGCCGCGCATCGGCGTCATCGACTGGCCGGTCGCAGCAACGGGAGACAGCGCGGCGGTCAGGCCCGCCGCCAGGATTGCAATTCTTCTCAAGGACCGCTCCTTTCCCTAGAGCGTTTCACCGTTTCACGGAAACGGCGAACCGCTCTATCCCTTTGTTTTTACGCAGTTCCGGGCGGAAAACCGATCACACTTTTCCTGGAACTGCTCTAGAGGACTATTCGCAGCGCAGCGTCACCGTTGCCTGGTAGTTGCCGGCGGAGAAGCGGTTCGTGCCGCTCTTGGTGCCGGCGAGATTGACCGCCACCGTCGATGTGCCGGGCACGGTCAGCGCGGTCGCGGTGCCGGTTTCAGCGATCGTCTGCGCGCCAGTGGTGGCAAAGGTCGGCGTCCAGGTGGTGGCTGTGACGTCGCTGGACGGCACGGTCGTTGTCGTCACCGGGTCGACGCTGAGCTGGACGCCGCCCGTGGTATCGACTTGCGCGCTGCCGGCGGATCCGCCGGCATTGTGCGAGCTCAGCGACTGAAGATTGCTGCTGACGGTCATCGTGCCGTTGGAGTTGATGGTGATCGTGCAGGTCGCGGTGATGGTGCCGTTGAACAGCACGTTCCCGGTGGCGGCCGATGCCGTCTGGTGGGCGCAAGCGGCCAGCAAGCTCGCGGCCATGGCGGCGCGAAAGGACTTCATTGAGACCCCTCTTTCGAGCCGGATGATGCGGCTCAATGTAGGGGTCATCTTCCCTTTATCGTGGTTAATTTAGCGTTAAGTGAAATAATGTCGGAAAGCAACTTAAAAGAAAACCGGCGATAACCATAGGTTGTCGCCGGTTGCATTTTACGAATAAGTCAGTCTGTTTATTTGATCTGTACCGATTTATATTACAATATACGGTTTTTCGCAATGGGATGCGAAAAAATCGATTGTTTCAGGACACCTGTCCGGCCTCCCAGCCGAGGATGGCGCGCTTGCGCGTCAGGCCCCAATGGTAGCCGGTGAGCGCGCCGGATTTGCCGAGAGCGCGATGGCAGGGCACCACGAAGGACATCGGGTTGGCGCCGACCGCCGCGCCGACGGCCCGGCTGGCGCTGGGATGGCCGATGCTGGCCGCGATCGAGGAATAGGTGCAGGCCTTGCCCATCGGGATGCGCAGCAAGGCTTCCCAGACGCGCAGCTGGAAATCGGTGCCGATCATCACCACGCGCAGTGGCTGGTCGGCTCGCCATTGCGTCGGGTCGAAGACCCGTGCCGCATAAGGCTGCGTGGCCGACATGTCCTCGACGTAAGTCGCGTTCGGCCAGCGGCCGGACATGTCGGCGAAGGCTGCCCGCTCGCCGCCGGCGTCACAGAAGGCGAGGCCGGCGAGGCCACGGTCGGTAACCATGATCAGCGCGATGCCGAAAGGCGAGATGTGGTAGCCATAGCGGATCGTGAGACCGGCGCCGCGTGTCTTATAGTCGCCGGGCGACATCGCCTCATGGGTGACGAAGAGGTCGTGCAGCCGGCCGGGGCCGGACATGCCGAGCTCGAACGAGGTCTCCAGCAGCGGCATGCCGGAATCGAGCAGCCTGCGTGCATGGTCGAGCGTCACCGCCTGCAGGAAGGCCTTGGGCGACAGGCCCGCCCAGCGGGTGAACAGTTTTTGCAGGCCGGTCGGCGTCTCGCCGACTTCCTCGGCCAAAACTTCGAGCGAGGGCTGGTCGCGGTAGTCGAGGCTGATCTTCTCGATGGCGCGGCGCACGACGTCATAGTCGCTGCCTTCGGGCGTGATGTCGTTCTGGAGGATCGCGGTCGGTTTCATCTGCGTATTCATGGTCATCTGAGCGTTCATGGCAATATCTCCTTGGCCGCGAATATCGGCCTTCCAGAGCTTTGCCTCCACCCGAAACTTGCCTTTCTGCCGCTGGTACCCAGATAGAGCTGGCTTCGAGGCGAAAAGGACAATCATGGCCGGCGAAAAGGTCGATCTGACAGGGGCGAAGGAAACCCTGCTGATGACGCTTTACGGCAAGGCGCTGGAGAGCCGGCTGCCCAATTCGCTGCTTCAGGATCGCTTCGCCGACGAGGCGGTGAAGAAGATCGACTATGATTTCTCGCGGCTCAAGGTCGACGGTAACCTCGGCGTCGGCTTTGCCATTCGGGCAAAGACGCTGGACGCGCAGGTCGGGGATTTTCTCGCCAGAAATCCGGATGCGATCGTGCTGCATCTCGGGTGCGGGCTCGATACGCGCGTTTTCCGGGTCGATCCGCCGCGGGGCGTGGATTGGTTCGATGTCGACTACCCGGAAGTCATCGAGCTGAGGCGCAGGCTCTATCCGCCGCGCGAGCGTTACCATCTGGCCGGTTCGTCGGTAACCGAACCGGGATGGCTGGCGGACGTGCCGCGCAATCGCCCGACAATCGTGGTGGCCGAAGGCCTGGCGCCGTATCTCGCGGCCGACGAGGGACTGCTGCTGCTTGGCCGGCTTGTCGCGCATCTTGTCGGCGGCGAGGTGATATTCGACGCCTACAGCAATTTCGGGCTGAAGCTCATGCGCCTCAGCCCGGCCATCAAGGCGACGGGCGCCGAAGTCCACTGGGCCATCGAGGATCCGCGCGAACTGGAGCAGGCGATCCCGAAACTTCGCTTCATCGGCGAGATTCCGTCCTATAAGCCGGAGCGAGGGGCGCGCCTGGGCTGGTCCGCGCGTTTGTTCGTCGGTCTCTGGAAGCTCATCCCAGCGATGCGCAAGGTCGGCAGGCTGCTGCGCTACCGGTTCTGAGCCGCCTGCTCAGCGCGTCTTGGCGGTGACCAGAGCGCGCGAAAAGGCGGTGGCGAAACTTTCGCGATCGTCGGGATTGAGGAAGCCGCCGATCGCCACGCTCTTGCCCTGCGCTTCGACGGCCATCCTGGTGATGCCGATCTCGGCATGGCGGGCGATCGAGAAGCGTGTCCAGAACGGATTGAAATGATGCGCTTCCGAGCGGCCGGAAGGCGCGGTCTTGCGGATGTCGAGGCTGGTGCGCGACACGGAGATTTCCTCGCGGGCGCGGGCGGCGCGGTAATTGGCGCGGAAGGCGATGTAGACGGCGATCACGTCGAGGCCGAAGAAGCCGAACACCGGCCAGGCGCCATGCGCCAGGAAAAAGACGCCGGTGACGATCCAGCCGAAGACAAGCGCGCCCATCAGGATCAGGAAGCCGGTGCGGCCGAGCGAGCGATGCGGCGTCAGCAAGGCCTGGAAAAATGGCTCGTCGGCTTCGAATGAGGCGTTTGTGTCGCTCATGAGGGAATATTATAGGAAGGGACATGGCGCCTCCCAAGTCCAAAAAATCCATAGCTGTCAAAAAGCCTCAGTCGCCCGTCTCTGGCGGCAGCAGCGTCGGCGCGAGGCGGCCGCGCAAAGCCGCTTCGCGCTCGCTCTACACGCCAGCCGAGGTGCATGAGATCTTCCGGCGCTTTTCAGTGCAGCGGCCGGAGCCGAAAGGCGAGCTCGACTATGTCAACGCCTTCACCTTGCTGGTCGCCGTGGTGCTGTCGGCGCAGGCGACCGACGCCGGCGTCAACAAGGCGACCAAGGCGCTGTTTGCGGCGGCCGACACACCGGGCAAGATGCTGGCGCTCGGCGAGGCCAAGGTCGGCGACACCATCCGCACCATCGGGCTTTGGCGCAACAAGGCGAAGAATGTGATCGCGCTCTCCAAGGCACTGATCGACGACTATGCGGGCCAGGTGCCGCAGGAGCGCGACGAGCTGGTGAAGCTGCCTGGCGTCGGGCGCAAGACCGCCAATGTCGTGCTCAACGTGGCCTTCGGCCAGCATACGATGGCGGTCGACACGCATATCTTTCGCATCGGCAACCGGATCGGGCTGGCGTCAGGCAAGACGCCGGAGCAGGTCGAACAGGGGCTGCTCAAGGTCATCCCGGCCGAATTCATGCGGCACGCGCATCATTGGCTGATCCTGCATGGCCGCTATGTCTGCAAGGCGCGCAAGCCCGATTGCCCGGCCTGCGTCATCGCCGACATCTGCAAGTCGAAGGAAAAGACCACCGACATACCGGCGCCGCTGGTGCCGATCGCGCCGCTGGATGAGACGTTTCCGGTCGAGGCCTAGAGCGGTTCACCGAATCGCCGAACCGCTCTAGGTCTTTGTTTTGCGCAATTCCGGACGGAAAACCGCTGCGCACTTTTCCTGGAATTGCTTTAGTAACCGTAGCCGCGCGCCATGGCGGCGGCAAAGACCGGGATGAGCAGGAAGATGAAGCCTTCGGCGCGGACATAGTTCTTCACCGAAGCGAGTTCAGCCGCCGGCACCGCGAAAGACGGATTGCCACTCGCCTGCCTGTTCCACGAGATGAAGCGCATGGTGGGCACGATCGACAGCAGGCCGACGATGATGAAGGCGATCATCTTCGCCCAGAACACCCAGTTGTAGACGTAGAACTCCCAACCTTTCAGGCCGTATAAGACGCGCCCGATGCCGACGATGACGATCAGCGCGGCGATGATGCCGTAATGGCGATCGATGCCGGCAAGGCGCTTGAGCGTCGCCGCGCCCAGATCGCCACGCACCAGCACGAACTCGGCGCCGATGATGCCGGCCAGCGAGAACACCAGGAGGTGATGGATGATCGCCAGCAGAAGGTCGGTGGTGTCCATGCTTCTCCTCCGGTCGACTAGCCGTGCCCGGTTCGCAACCTAGCATCGTCGGGCGAAAAGCCCATAGCCGCGCTCGCTGTGGATGGCGCCATCTCCTGACAGTCCGTTGCCCGCGCTGGGAGATGCATCGTGCCGTTCTGGCCCTTGCTCGATCGCGCTGGTTTGCTAAGCGCTGCCGCCTCAATTGAGGAAATGCCATGAGCATCAAAAAGGAAGCAGGCGTGCTGATCCTGGAGACGGCGCGCACGATTCTGCGGCCGCACCGGCTGGGCGATTTCGAGACCTATGCCGCCATGTGGGCGGAGCCTGCCGTCACCCGTTTCATCGGCGGCAAGCCGCGCACGCGCGAGGAAAGCTGGATGCGCTTTCTGCGCCATGCCGGCCTGTGGTCGCTTATCGGCTACGGATTCTGGGCGATCGAGGACAAGGCGACGGGGCGCTTCATCGGCGAGGTCGGCTTCCACGATCTGAAGCGCGACATCCAGCCATCGCTCGAGGGTGTGCCGGAAGCCGGCTGGGCGCTGGCCTCGGAGGCGCATGGCCGCGGGCTTGCGAGCGAAGTCGTCGGGCGGATCGTCGCCTGGAGCGACGGGGCGTTCGGGCAGGTGCGAACCGTCTGCATCATCGATCCCGAAAACGGCGCTTCGCTCAAGGTGGCCGAGAAGAACGGCTATCGCGAAGTCCTGCGCACCACCTATCACGATAAGCCGACGATCCTGTTGGAGCGGCAGGCGGGAGGGGCGGTAGGCTAGTCTAGCGCGATCCACGATCGCGTTCGGCGCCGATCAGCGTTTGGTTTTCGACTTGTTCAAGGCCACGGCTTCGCGAACGAGTGCCTTCAGCGCGCCTTCGTCGATCTTGTCGCCTTCCTTGAAATCGATGGCGCGCCTGGTGTTGCCTTCGAGGCTGGAGTTGAAGAGCTTGGCCGGATCGGGCAGTGCCGCGCCCTTGGCGAAGGTCAGCTTGACGATGGCCTTGTAGGTCTCGCCGGTGCAGATCATGCCGGCGTCCTCCCAGACCGGCACGCCGCGCCATTTCCATGTCTCAACGGCTTCCGGCGCGGCTTGCCGGATAAGGGCGCGGAGCCGGGCAAGTGTGTCGCCGCGCCAGTCGCCCAGTTCCTTGATCCGTCCGTCGATCAGCTCCGACGCAGACTTGCCGTCCTGTACGCTGCTTTCCTGCATATCCGGTTCTCCTTCGAGGCTGAATTGAGATTGCCACCGTTACCGTTTCCGGGAAACGGCGCTTGATCATTCGTGCGTTTACATCCGTTCGCCGGGCAGTTGGCTTGCCTGTTTCACCCAGGAGACGAATTGCTCCTCGTCGAGCCGGCCGTCCTCATGGATGTGGACGTAGCGCGTGTCCTTGCTCCTGGATTCGACGGGAGGCACGGGTTTCAGCGACAGGCCGCGGAAGAACGCCACCTTGATGTATTTGGCAAAGCAGTGGATGCCGAGGAACCATCCCGCGCCTTCCATGCCATAGAATGGGGAGTTCCATTTGACGGTCTTCCGCACATCGGGAACGGCCTCAACGATGAGCTGGTCGAGCCGAAGCCCGACCTCGCTCTTCCAGCCCGGCATCGCCGCGATATAGGCCTGCACCGGCGCGTCGCCATAACCCTTGGCGATCTGCGGGTTGCCGCCAGAAAGCAGGACAGGTTTCGTGTCCCCCGATCCGGCGGCAGTCTTCGGCGATTTCGCCTTCGCCATCAGGCCGGTCCCATGCGCCCGCGCGCCGGCTCACCACGTGATTTGGCGACATAGGGCAGCACGAACATATAGAGCCCGCTGAACAGCAGCAGGAAAAGCGGCGGCAGCGGCGAATAGACTACCCAGGCTGGAGGCACGCCCAATGCCATGGTGACGAAGTTGGCGATGACGGTCATGGTAAAGACAATCGACAGCCAGCGATGAAACTGCCTGATCCATTTGCTCCAGTCCAATGCTACCTCCTCTGTCGAACGATTGAAACGTCGGCTTACCAGCGGGCCAGTTGCGATAGCTGAATGAGATTGCCGCAGGTGTCGTTGAGCTGCGCGATGGTCGCGCCCGTCACCGCGGTCGGCGCCATGGCGAAGTTGCCGCCACTGGCCTTGATGCGCTCATGGTCGGCCTTGATATCGTCGGTGAAAAGCATCAGCGCCGGCTGGCCCTGCTTGAAGATGGCCTGCTGATAGGTCTTTGCCGCCGGATTGTCGTTGAGCGCCAGCTGCAGTTCGGTGCCGTCCGGATCGTCGGGCGCAGTAACGGTCAGCCAGCGAAACGGCCCATTGGTGAAGTCGGCCTTCTTGGTGAAGCCCAGAATTTCGGTATAGAAACCGAGCGCCTTCTCCTGGTCGTCGACATAGATGCTGGTCAGCTTGATCTTCATTTTGGTGTCTCCATTGCTTACGCCTGCGGCTTGCAACGCCGCCAGGACCATGTCTGTCGTTTGAAGCTTTGGCGGACTTCAGTCGATCCGCGAAAGCAGCTGCTCCAGCGCCGCGATGTTGCGCTTCCAGCCCACCGTGGCGCCGCGATAATACGGCTCCTGGTCGGCGCGGAAGCCAACCTGTTCCATGCGCAGATGCGTGCCCGTGCTCGTCGGAGTGAGCGTCCAGGTGACCACGCTTTCGAGGTCTTTCGTGTCCCAGCTGTAGGACAGGGTTTTATTGGCTTCGACCGTCCGCACCTGGCAGTCGACGCCACCCCATTCGGCGCTCATGTTGAAGCGATGGTCCACGACCGGCTTGAAGTTGCTCTTCATCAGCCACTCCTCGATGAGATGCGGTTGGGTAAGCGCGCGCCAGATCTTTTCCGGCGGAAAAGGTATCTCGCGCTCGACGACGACGGAGCGCGTTGCGGCCTGCACTTCATTCATTGATCCATCCTTTTGAGCAGTTCCTCCAGATCGTCGAACCGGCTTTCCCAAAACCCCGCCATGTCGCGCGTCCAGTCCATCAGTGGCGCGAGCGCCTTGAGTTGCGCGCTGTAATGGGTCTGGCGCCCTTCGTGACGATCGCGCACCAATCCGGCCTCCTTGAGCACGCCAAGATGCTTCGACACCGCCGGCTGCGAGACGCCGGCCTCGGCAGTGAGGGCCCCGACCGTCTGCTCACCCTGGCGGCACAGACGTTCGAAGATGGCGCGCCTGGTCGGATCGGCAAGCGTCCTGAACAGCATATCGTGCGTGGCCGGCATCTCAGATCGATAACCCGTTGGCTATTGATTGACGTATAACCATTGGGATATATGTGAGTCAAGGGGAAAGCTGGAGCGGTGCATGATCCTCGTAACAGGAGCCACTGGCCATGTCGGTCGCAGCGTTGTTCGCAGGTTGGCAGCGCGCGGCCGCGAGGTGGTCGCGATGGTCCGGGACATCGATGCCGCGCGTCGCCGGCTGCCCGCCAAGATTCCGCTGCGCGTTGGCGATTACGTGGACATCCGCTCTCTGCAAACCGCGTTTGATGGCGTCGATGTGCTGGTCCTGATCTCGAGCGACGGCGAGGCAGATGCCGTCATGCGGCACCATGCCAACGCCATTGACACGGCTGCTGCCAGTGGAGTCCGGCACATCGTGTTCACAAGCATCATAGATGCCGACGAGGTGTCGCCGTTTTACTTCGCCGATGTCTATCGGACCTCGGAGCGCCAGCTGGCGCATTGCGGCGTGCCTTCGACCGTTCTGGCATGCGGCCTCTACTCGGATTTCATTCTCGAACATTGGCTGCAGCCCGGTGTTGCGTCGGGGGAACTCGCCCTTCCCGCCAGCTATGGTCAATTTGCGCCGATCTCGCGCGACGATGTTGCTGCCGCCATAGCGTCTGTCGCCGCCAGACCAGAGAAATTTGGCGACACTCGGATGCTCACCGGAGATCAACTGCTCGATTTCAATGATGTCTGCACCATCTATCGCAAGGTGGGCGGCAGGCCGTTGCACTATCGCGCGTGCGCCATCGAAGAATATTTGACTGCAGCATCGGCTCGGCTCGACGATCCCTGGCCCCGTGCCTTTGCAAGCCTGTGCGCCTCGATCGGCCATGGCCGCTACTGCTATACGATGAACCACTTTGCAGGAATTACGCGCCGCAAGCCGGAAAGCTTCCGCGATTTTCTCGTTCGAACACTATCGGGAATTCCGCCGGGCGAGTTGCCAAGCTCTAACCGGCAAAATCCGCGTTGAGACTTGCCACGTCAGCGGGCGTTTCATGCGCTCGATGAGGCCGCGTCGGCGCGCTTGCTCGGACCGGCGAGAGTCGGCGCACCGGGCACAAGGGACCGCTGCCCCGGGAATGGCTGTGGGCCTATACCGGCGCACCGGTACGGCCTTTCCCGAACGACACGGAATAGAGTGACTATCTATGCCGGGGGAGATGCGGGAATGGTCAAATCCCTGAGCAGCGTCGAAAGTTCCGGCTCGTCGATGAGCAAGGCGGCATCCGTCGCCGGCAGCCATGCGCGCTGCCGGTTCGCGGCCTCCTGCCAGTCGGCAAGCTCCTCGGTGACCTCGAGCAGATAGACCGCCACGTCGACGCGGATGAAACCGTTGGTCATGCGTTTCCAATAGGAATAGGTGCCGGCAGGCTGCTTCAGCGCCTTGCCGAGAACGCCTGCCTCTTCCTGGGCTTCGATCGTTGCCGCCTTGCGCCCGCTCTTGCCCTTCATCGGCCAGCCCTTGGGCACGATGAAACGCCGCGTGGTGCGCGAAGTGACCAGCAACACTTCGACGCCACCGTCCTCGCGCAACCGGAACGGAATGGCCGCCACCTGGCGAATCCGTTGCCCTTTCTTGGCCCTGCGAACTGCTTTCTTCTTGGTTGTTGCCATCCCAAATTCCGGTGAGAGCAGCATCCCTGCCACATGCTATCCGCGCGGCAAAAACCCTGTCCCTTGCAAACCCTAGAGCGTCCCGCCGTTTCGTGGAAACGGCGAACCGCTCCATCTCTCTGTCTTTACGCAATTCCTGACGGAAAACCGTGTCACACTTTTCCAGGAATTGCTCTAAAACCACCGCCCTTGCAATCCGGCATTTTTGCCAGCAAGTAAGTCGGCTAATAAACTGAAAAAAACAAAATGTCAGCGGCAAACCCGAGAAATCGTGTTGCCGACCGCTTCCGTCCGGCATGTCTGGCCATAGATCGGCACATTGGGCTGGGGTTTCGGTGCCGCCTGCCGGTCGAGGTCGCGATACAATTGCTGCTGCTGCTGGAATTGCTGCCGCTGCAACTGGTTCTGCAACTGCTGCAACTGGTTCTGGTCCACCAATGCGTTGCGGTTCGTCGGGATGACGACCTGCGCGGAAGAGGGCGCGGCCTGCGCAATCGCGGCCGCCAGCAAGGCGCCTGCAAGAACAATCAGAGCATGACGAAGCATCCGGTCGGCTCCCGTACGAAAAACATGCGTTTTATATAGTGCGGCCGGTCAACGGCGCCATGGGCGACTGGGAAACGTGATGCCGTTCACGGAAGCCGCGCGATTGCCGTCATATGACGACTGGCAAACGTCGTCCAATTTGGTCAGTGTCCCTTACGTAAGTTTTTGGGTTCCACAACCAAAAAGTTAGGGTATCCTTAAAAAGACACCGCTCAGCAACCGGACGGTGTGTCGACTTGAATGGACGTAAAACGCGGCCTGCAAGCCGCAAGGGGACCGTGACGCCGACCTCGGGGGGTTGAGTGCGGTCGCGAACGGGGTGGGGCATGGCGTTGTTTTCGAATCGGCGCGCGCAATGTGCGTTGTCCATTGCGGATCATCGGTCGACGTCGGCGGGGCCAACTGAAACGGGTGATTTCAACCTCTGCCGGGCTGCGGTTTTCGCCGGCCGTCTCAGTTTTCTGCTCGGTGCGACGGCCCTGGCGGGGCTCCCCGTCTATTGCGGCTCTGCGCATGCGCAGGTGGTGATCAACCATGACGGGACGCCTGGCGACGATGGTGCCAATGCCTTCGGCGATTCGGACGGCGATAACGGCGGCCCTGGCGGAAATTCCACCTTTACCAACAATGCTCCCATCTCCACGGTGGGAACGGCTGCCTTCGTGGGCAGCGCCAAGGGCGGCGACGGCGGCGATGGCGGCACCGTCATCCACGCCACCCCAATCCCGCCCTTTGTCGAACTCGAGGGCGGTGACGGCGGCGATGGCGGGCCTGGCGGGGTCGTCGACATCACCAACACGGCGGTGCTGCAGACGTCAGGGGGGTCCGCCGGCGGCATCCTCGCCAACGCAAGC
>NZ_JAGXJY010000199.1 GCF_019091085.1 Mesorhizobium sp. GbtcB19
GATTGCCGGAGCAAGTTCCAGCAGAGGCCCCCGATCGCGAGGTTGGCCAGCAGAACCTGGGTGGTCAGCTCGGAATAGGTGACGTGCGAAGGCGCCCGAGGCGCCGATAAGCCCAAGGCCTCGAGAACGATCCAGCCGCCGGCCGGAGCCGTGATGATGCCAATCGCGAGCATCGCCCAAAGCGGCAATGCGCCGCCGAACCAAAATCGCTGAACGATTTCGCAGTGCGCAAAGACGACCGCCCAGATGGCAATGGCGGCCCCGACGAAATGCAACAG
>NZ_JAGXJY010000200.1 GCF_019091085.1 Mesorhizobium sp. GbtcB19
CAGGGCTAAAATCATAAAGATCTTAGATATGAAGGAGGTCTCATAACGGAAATGAACACGCTAAGTTCAACAGATGATAAACAATTAGTATTTGAAAGCAATGGAAAAGTTGTAACTGATAGTTTGATGATTGCTGAAGTCTTCGGGAAAACTCATGACAATGTACTGAAAGATATTCGCAAGCAAATGGATTATGCGGGTTATGAATTTTCGCTCGTAAATTTTCACGAGCGAACTTATGAGAGTAGAGGACGTTTATATCCTAAAATCGACCTGAC
>NZ_JAGXJY010000201.1 GCF_019091085.1 Mesorhizobium sp. GbtcB19
GCTGTTGAGCTGGCCGAATGTCTATCCTGTTCCCCCTGCCGATGTCTCCCGCAGATACTTCTCGGTCGTTTGACGTACTGCATCTACATCAGTAGATGTTCGGCATCGGCCGGACCCGTGTTGGAAATCAACGTGACGAGGCAAGGTGCCATGGGTTGCATGTTATATTGCCGAACGCGGCGGCGGACCTAGTCGCCCAAACATTTTGACTGCCTAAAGTTAACATCTTCGAAAATCTCTTGTCGCAGCTTCCCCTTTCGAAAGCCGTCGGTCGAGTG
>NZ_JAGXJY010000202.1 GCF_019091085.1 Mesorhizobium sp. GbtcB19
TTGAGTGCCTTTAGGTGAGCTTATTCCTTCAAGACATTTAATAGCTTCTAAAATGTATTTCTCTGCCATTAATGGATTTTCAAAGATATAGCTTTCTCCCAAACAACAATATGCCGTAGCCTTCACAACTGTGAAATTCAGCTCAGAATCTATAATCGCAAGGCAGGTATTTCTACAGTTATCAATTTCATTAGCATGTAACTGTGTGTACGCGATTCGCTCCATATGTTGCATGCGTAAACAGTCTTTGATATAACCATCATCCATCTTACCGATAT
>NZ_JAGXJY010000203.1 GCF_019091085.1 Mesorhizobium sp. GbtcB19
TTCCATTTTTCTTTGCAACAATTTTTTTTTTCTTGTTATACATATATTTTACTTATTGTTGACATGATTAATCATTCTAAGTCTGGATACTAGCTTACTATCACAATGTTCATGCCCAAATATGTCTCTGGAGAGACGCTATGTTAAATGAACTTCCTTGTTTCAGTCAATCAAATGCAATTTAGGAGCATCTTCATAGTTCCTTAGATGTTTAATGCTGATTGATAATTAAAATCCTTGCGGTGTACCGAAATTAATCTCATTAGTTTACAAGAAAT
>NZ_JAGXJY010000204.1 GCF_019091085.1 Mesorhizobium sp. GbtcB19
GATTGAAGCATAAGTGTTTCATTTGTATTATTTCATTCTTTCGGAAGATTCTCCTCTTTGGTAAATAAATCTAGGGGAACAACATGAATTAAGGGAGATATAACATGATTGAAGCATTGAACATGAATCATATTTAAAATGTGTCTCATGTCATAAGTATGAATCAAGCATTTGTGAAATCCGAAATCATCCTCAAAGTCACATTCAATAAATTCATTCATGACAAGTATAGATTTATTGAAAAGACGATAAGATAGAGGATCACATTTCGTTTTTAT
>NZ_JAGXJY010000205.1 GCF_019091085.1 Mesorhizobium sp. GbtcB19
AAATCTAACCCTAATCCTTCAAACGGGTTAAGAATCATAGATGCTTGTTGTACGCTTTGTTCAGCTTCTTGTTGCTGTTGTAATAATTCATCGTATTTCTTTCCTTCAACTGCAGCACTAGCAGAAGTTGCAATTGTACCTGATAAGATAGTTGCTGCTACTGCAAATGCAGTACCCTTAATAAACTTTTTCTTCATAATTAATTCCTCCTACGACATAACGTTTTTTCTATTTTTTTACCCTACACCCAAATATTAAAATGAATGGAATTTTAATA
>NZ_JAGXJY010000206.1 GCF_019091085.1 Mesorhizobium sp. GbtcB19
TACAATTCTTTTTCGTAATAAATTAGCAAGTGAGAAACCTTTTACTATTAACTTGTCGTGTCCATTTTCTTCTTGCTCAATTGAGTGATGACTAATATAACAAGCGTCTTTCAAATCATTTTCTTTTGCGATAATATGATCATCTTGTAGTAACGCAAAAGCATCTGAATCAAACGTCAAAGTTAAGGTGCAAGAACCAGGTTTAGTTAAATAACGTTCAAAAATAAAAGAGTGATATGTATCTATCACTCCTATAAACTCTAATTGTGTATTAAAT
>NZ_JAGXJY010000021.1 GCF_019091085.1 Mesorhizobium sp. GbtcB19
CTGGTGCCGGGCGGACACCAGCTGGACGAGGCACCAGCGAATGTCCGTGCGGCGCCAGGACGCCACAGGCTGGCGCACCGCGGCGTGTTCGGTCCGCATCCAGCGGATGAAGGCTTCCTGCACCACGTCCTCGGCATCGGCGACCGAGCCGAGCATGCGGTAGGCAACCCGCATCAGTTTTGGGCGCAGCGGCTCGAATTCCGCCGCCGCGCCCGTCAGTGCCGGCTCCGTCGTCAAGCCGCGAC
Source organism: Mesorhizobium sp. GbtcB19 (assembly GCF_019091085.1). Classification (GTDB taxonomy): domain Bacteria; phylum Pseudomonadota; class Alphaproteobacteria; order Rhizobiales; family Rhizobiaceae; genus Mesorhizobium. The sequence goes on from NZ_JAGXJY010000021.1 coordinate 246, forward strand.
CGCCTTGTTAGCTGCCGCCTTGTTGGAAGCCTTGATGGCCGCCGGATCGACAAAGCCGCCGAAGCCGACGGCGATGCGGTTCCAGCCATTGATTATGTTGATCATCAATGTGAGCTTCACGCGCTCCTCCTCGGAGAAATGCGGCTTCAGCGCCTCATAGGCCGCCTCATGCGTATGGCCTTCGCAAATCCTGGTCAGGGCTTCGGTCCAGCCGAGCGCGGCGCGCTCGCGGTCGGTATAGCACGGCGCCTCGCGCCAGGCCGACAACAGATAGATGCGCTGCTCGGTCTCGCCGCGCTCGCGGGCATAGGTCGAATGCATGTTGATGCAGTTGGCGCAGCCATTGATCTGGGACGAACGGATCTCGATGAGCTCGGCAAGCGCCGGATCGAGGCTTCCGGCGATCGCGAGCGAAGCGCGGTGCCACTCCTTCATCAGCGAAGGGGCGGCGGCAAGGGGGTCAAGTCTGACAGTCATGGTCGGTTCCTTTCGTTGCTTCCGACCACAAGACGAGCGAGGCGCGGCCAGTTGTGACATCGGCGGAGAATTTTTTCCCGCCGTGCCTCTACCTGAGGAAAATAACGGCAATTGCGACGGCGGATTTTCGACAATGGCCGGCGCCTGGGGCGGCTATTCTCCGCTCCTTCGATCCTGGCCAATCCGGGATGCAAAGGAATAGCGCCAGATGACAGTGAGAGTGATCGTCCTCGATGCCAAGCCGCTCGGCACCGCCGATGTCGCCGAGATCGCTCGGCGCAATGCACGGCTGGTGCTCGGCGAGGAAGCCATGCGCCGAATCCGCGCCAGCCGGGCGATGATCGAGCATCTCACGCAGCTCGGCAAGCCGCTCTATGGCGTCACCACCGGGCTCGGCGCCTGTGTCGACACGCCGCTCGCCGAAGCCGATCTGATCGCCTTCCAGCACAGCGTGCCGCTCAGCCACTCGATGGGCGCCGGCCCGTCGCTGCCGACCGAGGCCGTGCGGGCGCTGATGGTGGCGCGCATCTGCGGCATGGCGGCGGGCGGCACCGGCACATCGGAAGGCGTGGTGATGGGCCTGATCGTCGCGCTCAACGCCGGCGTCCATCCGGTGATCCCGTCCTGGGGATCGGTCGGCGCCGCGGACCTCGCGCCGCTCGGCCATCTGGCGCGGGCGCTGCGCGGCGACGGCGAGAGCGAATATCAGGGCAGGATCATGCCTTCGGCCGAGGCGCTCAAGCTCGCCGGGCTAGAACCGCTCGACCTGCGCGAGAAGGACGGCCACGCCATCATCGTCGCCAACAGCCTTTCGACCGGAACGGCGTGCCTGGCGCTTGAGGAAGTGGCCTGCCTGATAGACTGGTCGCTGGCGGCGGTCGCGCTGAACTACGAAGCATTCCGCGCCTCGCTGAAGGCGATCGACGAGGACGCGCTGGCGGCGCGGCCGGCCTTCGGCCAGCAAGAGATCGGCGCGCGGCTGCGGGCTGAGCTTTCGGGCAGCGGGCTGTGGCAGGAGAACGCCGCGCGGCGTCTGCAGGATCCGCTGAGTTTTCGGTGCGTGCCGCAAGTGTGGGGCGGGCTGCTGCATGCCTATGAACAGACCAAGCTGGCGACCGAGATCGAGCTTGGTCATTCCGGCGACAATCCGGTCATCCTGCCTGAGGCCGAGCGGGTCGTTTCCAACGGCAATTTCGACCTCACGGCCTTCACCCTGACCTGGGAAAATCTTGGACAGGCGCTGGCGCATTGCGCGGTCGGCACCGCCAACCGCTCGATGAAGCTGATGTCGCCGACGGTGGCGGAGCTGCCGCGCTTCCTGTCGGCCCGGGGCGGCAGCCGCCAGGGCTACGCCGAACTGCAGAAGCCGGTTGCCGCGCTGGAGGCCGAAATCCGGCACCTCGCCAATCCGATGTCGCTCAGCCCTTTGGCCATCTCCGACGGCGTCGAGGACCAGTCGTCGATGGCGCCGCGCGTGGTGGCCAAGACGGCAGGGATCATCGAGCGACTGCGCTATCTGGTGGCGATGGAGCTGATCTTCGCCGCGACCGGCGTGGAGCTGCGCGGTGTGCTGGACTCGATGGGCGAAGGACCGCGGCGAAGCTACGAAGCCGTGCGGGCGCTCGTCGCCCCGCTCGACGACGACCGCGAAATGAGCGCCGACATGGCGCGCGTCGCACGCATGGTGGCGGGGCCACGGTTCTAGAGCGGACCCAGAGGCCCGCCGCAATCGTCAGTGGTAGTAGATGCCGCCGTCTACGTTCAGCGCCTGCCCGGTGACGAAGGCCGACAGGTCTGAGGCGAAGAACAGCACCGGCCCGACGACATCCTCAGGCGCGCCGAGGCGCTTCAGCGCGGCGACATCTTCCCAATGGCGGATCGCGGCTTCGCTGCCGAGATTGTTCTTGCCCATCTCGGTCAGGATGATGCCGGGGCAAATCGCATTGACGGTGACGCCATCCATGCCGACTTCCTGCGCCAGCACGCGGGTCAACGTGATCACCACCGCCTTGGTCGCGGCGTAATGACCCTGCGTCGGCACGCCCTGCCGGCCGGCGATCGAGGCGATGTTGATCACCCTGCCTGATTTCCTGGCGCGCATGTGCGGCAGTACGGCCTGGCACATCATGAGCACGCCCTTGGCATTGACGTCGAAATGCGCGTCCCAATTGGCCTCGTCGAGATCCTGGAGCAGGCTGGGCTTGAGGATGCCGGCATTGTTGACCAGCACGTCGATGCTGCCGGCAGCCTTGAGCAACGCCTGCGCGGTGGCCTCGATGTCCTTTTTCTTGCTGACATCCATCGTGTAGACATAGGCCTTGCGGCCGGCCGCCTCGATCTCGCCTTTGGTCACGTCGAGCTCGGCCGCCTGCGACGGCAGATCTGTGATGGCGACATCGAAGCCTGCTTCGGCGAGCCCCTTGGCGAGCGCGCGGCCGATACCGCGGCTGGCGCCGGTGACGAGAGCCGTCTTGCCCTTGGCTTCAGGGAGAATGGTCATGCTGCTTCTACCTTTGATGTCTTGACCCGGAGCGAGTTCATCGCCGCGATCGTGTCGTCGAATGAAACAAGTTTGCCGTCGGAACCGAGCCCCATCGCCACCTTGGCGGCGACGGCGCTGGCAAAGCGCGCGGACTGTTTCAGGTCCCACCCCTTGACGATGCCGACGATGATGCCGGCGGTGAAGGAATCGCCGCAGCCGGTGGTGTCGAAGACTTCGACCTCGAAGGCCGGCAGATGGAAATCCTCGCCATGCTCAGGCGAGACATGGACGCCGTCAGCGCCGAGCGTGATGATGCAGTTCTTCACGCCCCTTGCCTTGAAGAAGGCGGCAACGCGGGCCGGGTCGCGGTCATGCGCCATCTCCCCGGCCTCATCGATGCTCGGCACGAAATAGTCGATGTAAGGCAGGCACGGCTCGACCAGCTTCCACGTCTGCGGCGTCGCCTGGATGAGATCGAAAGTGGTGATGCGGCCAAGCTCCTTGGCGCGCTTCAGGAGGCGCACTGTCGGCTCGCCGTCAAAGCGCTTCAACAGGCCGGTGCCGCCGACATGGACGACGGTGGCGTCCAGCGCGGCGTCGAGATCGGCATCGGCGACTTCGAACAAAGTCGCGGTGCCGGGGACATGGAGCGCGGGACGCTCGCCGTTCGGCCGCACGGGCAGGATGGTGGAGGAGGTCTGGACGCTGCCGTCGCGGCGCACGAGGCTCGTCTCCAACCCGTATTTCTGGAGCTTGGCCAAAAACCAGTCGCCCATGTCGTCGAGCCCAAGCGTCGTGACGGCGCGCGTCTTCAAACCGAGGATGGCGCAGCCCATGCCGGTGGCGCCCGCCGTGCCGGCGACGGTCATGCGGATCTCCTCGATATAGTCGGCGCGGCCGCCTTCGGGGATGCGCGAGACCGGCCGTCCGAGGATATCGAGGACATAGAACCCGATCGAGCTGACGTCGAATTTGGGCATGGTTGGCGGACCTTTCGAACTCAATGGGCGGCGCGGCGCAGGCCGAAGCTCGCGGCCAGCACCAGGAAGACGAGCACGCCGATGCCGACCTGCTGCCAGTAGAAATTCCAGCCGACGAGCAGCAGCCCGTTCTTGACGACGGCTAGCAGCAACACGCCGAGCAGCGTGCCGATGACCGAAGGCTTGCGCTCGCGGCTGAGCGTCGTGCCGATGAAGGTGGCGCCGATGGCGTCGAGCAGGAAGGCGTTGCCGGAGAGCGGCACGTAGGACTTCACCGTCGCCGACAGAAGGATACCGGTGACGCCGGCAAGCAGCGCGCACAGCACATGCACCATCGACAATTCGCGCGGCACGCGGATGCCGGAATACCAGGCCACGCCCGGCTGCGCGCCCATCGCCTGGACGTAGCGGCCGAAGACCGAGCGATGCAGCAGGAGATGGACGGCGACGGCCAGGACGATCAGCACGATGACCGGCGTCGGCACGCCGAACAGCGCGGTGCGGGCAATCGCGTTGAACTGGTCTGCTGCGTAACCGCTGGTGAGATAGATCGGCTGGCCGCCGCTGGTCGCGAGCTGCTGCGTGCTCTGGCCGATGAAGAGCACGCCGAGCGTCGCCAGGAACGGGCTGATGTTGAGCCTGGTGATGAGGATCGCGTTGAGGATGCCGACAATCAGCGCGGCGCCAAGTCCGCCGGCGACGCCGACCACGCCGCTATAGCCGGCGGCCAGAAGCATGACGAAGATCATGCTTGCCATATCGACCGAGACGCCGACCGAAAGATCGATGCCGCCGGACGAAATGACGATCGTGAGGCCGAGCGCCACGATCGCCAGCATGACGACGTTGTTGACCAGCACGTTGAAGAGGTTGGCCGGCGTGAGAAAGGTCGGGCTTGCCACCGCGAAGAAGATGACGATGGCGGCGAAGGCGATGAGCACGCTGTATTTGGCAAGGAAGGCGCGCAGGCTGACCTTCGGGTTTTCGTTGGCCGAGACGCTCATCGCGAACCCTCCGAACCGCGAGCAAAGGACGTGATCGCCACCACCAGCAGGATCAGCGCGCCCTGCACGCCGTTGACCCAGTAGCTGGAGACGTTGAGCAGCTGGAAGCCGTTGGCCAGAAGGCCGATGAACAGCACGCTGAGCAGCGTGCCCCCCATGGTCGGTACGAAACGGCGTGAAAACACGGTGCCGAGCAGAGCCGCCGCCAGCACCGACAGAAGCAGTTCGCCGGAGCCGGGCGTGCTGGCCGACAGGCGCGATACGGTGAGGATGCTCGCCACCGCCGCGCAGAAGCCGCTCAGCACGTAGGTGAAGGACACGTAGAAGGGAACGCTGAGGCCGGCCGCGCGGGCTGCTTCCGGATGGCCGCCGACCGCGTAGAGCCTGAGGCCGAACGCGGTGCCGTGAATGACCGCGATCGTGATCGCGGAGAAGACGATCAGCGCCCAGGCGAGCGCGGAGATGCCGAGGAAGCTGCCCGACACCAGCAGGCCGAGCAGCGGGGAGGATGCGCCGACGACCGTGTTCTGGGTGAGCGTGAGTTCCATGCCGGCGGCAACGTTGAGCACGGCAAGCGTTGCCAAGAGCGGCAGGATGCCGAGGCCGACCACGGCGATGGCGTTCAGCGCGCCGACCGCCATGCCGACTGCGATGGCGGCGAGCACCGAGAGGAAGTCGCCATAGCCCATCGACAGCAGCGTGGCGTAGACGGCGGCGCAAAGCCCCATATTGGCGGCGATCGAAAGGTCGATGCCGCCTTCGGTGACGTCGGAGCCGCCGCCGATGATGACGGCCGTCATGCCATAGGCGAGCACACCCAGGATCGCCGACTGCTCGACGACGTTGATCAGGTTGAAGGTCGAGGTGAAGCCCGGCGCGAAGATGACGAAATAAGCCATGATCGCGGCGAAGGCGGCGATCGCGCCAAGCCGCACGACCAGCGCGCCAAAGCGACGGCCGGCGCTCTTGGCGGCGGCCTGCTTCTCGTGGGAAACGCCGACCTCGGTGTGAAGAACAGTCGCGCTCATGCGGCCACTCCATCGGCGTTCGAGCGGGCGCCGGACGAAGCCGCGAGCAGCGCGTCGCTGTTCATCGACGGACCGGAGAAGCTACCGGCCAACCGGCCGCGATAGACGACCAGCACACGGTCGCAGACGCCGACCAGTTCGAGCAGGTCGGAAGACAGAAGCAGGATCGCCGCGCCCTCGCCCGCCAGGCGGTTCAGCAGATTGTAAATCTCGACCTTGGCGCCGACATCGACGGCCACAGTCGGCTCATCCAGCACATAGACACGCGACTGGCAGCTCAGCCATTTGGCTAAAGCCACTTTCTGCTGGTTGCCGCCGGAGAGCTCGCGCACCAGCGCGTCGCGATGCGGCGTCTTGATCGACAATTCCTTGATCAGGCCGTCCACCGCCTGGTTCTCGCTGCCGCGGCTGACCATGCCGCCGCGCGAATAGCGGTGCAGGCTGGCTAAAGAGATGTTCTCGCGCACCGACAGGCCGAGCGCCACGCCATGCGCGCGGCGGTCTTCCGGCAGCATGGCGATGCCGTCGCGTACCGCCTTGACCGGCGTCGACAGTGCAAGCTGCTTGCCCTCGACCTTGACCTGGCCGCCCTCGGCGGTCTTGAGGCCGAACAGACATTGCACGATCTCCTTGGCGCCCGAGCCGAGAAGGCCGGTGAGGCCGACGATCTCGCCGGCGCGCACATTGAAGCCGATATTCTCGAAGCTGCCGCCGAGGCGAAGATTGGTGACTTCCAGCACAGGCGCGCCCAGTGTGACCGCGCGCTTCGGAAACATCTCGCCGACATCGCGGGCAATCATCATCGCGATGATCTCGTCGATCGGCGTCTGGCGCGGATCGACCGTGCCGACATCGGTGCCGTTGCGCATCACGGTGACGCGGTCGCAGAGCTTTTCGATCTCCTGCATGTAATGCGAAATGAAGACCACCGCGATGCCGTCGTCGCGCAGTCGGCGCAGCACGTCGAACAGGCTGTCCACCTCGCGCTTGACCAGCGCCGCGGTCGGCTCGTCGAGCACCAGCACCGACGCCTTCTGCGCCAGCGCGCGGGTGATCTGCACCACCTTCTGCTGCGCGGTGGTCAGGTCCTTCACCAGCGTGCCCGGCGGCAGTTCCATGCCGAAGAAGCGTTGCAGCAGATCGGCGGCCTTGCGCTCCATGGCGCGGCGGCTGACGAACGGGCCGAGGCCGATCTCGTGGCCGAGGAACACGGCTTCGCCGACCGTCGCGGTCGGCACCAGCAGCCTGTCCTGATGGATGAAATGCACGCCGAGCCTTTCGACCGAGGCCGGCGTCAGCGAGGCGACGGTCTCGCCATTGATGACGATCGAGCCGCCGTCCGGCTTGATGATGCCGGCCAGCACCTTGATGATGGTCGACTTGCCGGCGCCGTTCTGGCCGACAAGACCGAGGATCGAGCCACGCGCGATCTCGAGGTTCGCGTTTTCCAAGGCGCGCACCGGACCGAACCGCTTCGATATGCCCGTCATCGATACAGCAATGTCACGCTTTGCTGTCTGCATGGCCGTCATTCCTGGTTGGATATGACGGGCAGCCACATAGGCATGGCTGCCCGTCGTTTCGTTCCGTCTTATTTAACGCCGGCCTTCTCGGCGGCGTCGAGGAACGGCTTTCCTTTTTCGGCGGCATTTTCCTTGTTGATCAGCACCGAAGGCACGAAAGTGAACGGCGGCACTTTCTGGCCGGCCAGATATTTCGCGGCGTTGTCGACCGAGGTCTTGCCGATCTCATAGGGCTGCTGCGCCGCGACCGCGCCGGCCGACGACTTCGGATCCATCACCATCTTGATGACTTCCGGGCTGCCGTCGATGCCGTAGGTCTTGACCTCGTTGCGGCCGGCGGCTTCGACCGCCTGCGTGGCGCCGATCTGCGGCACGTCCCAGCAGGCCCACACCGCGCCCACCGAACCCTTCTCGGGCGACTTGGTCAGCATGTCGGTGACGTTGGAATAGGCGCTCTGCACCGTGTTCGGGATCACGTCGCGCAGTTCCGGCTCGACGATCTTCACATCCGGGAACGAGGTCAGCACATATTTCAGCTGGTCGTAGCGGATCTTGCAGACCGGCACGCTGTAGAAGCCGTTGAAGACCAGCACATTGCCCTTGCCGCCCATGTCGGCGACCATCTGCAAAGCGATCTCGGCGCCGATATTGTAGTTGTTCGACGTGGTGTTGTTGATGGCGTGCGGCGTGGCGGTGTCGACGGTGAACAGCGGGATGCCGGCATCGCGGATCTTCTGCAGCCACGGATTCAGCACTTCGAGATTGCCGAGCTGCTCGATGATGGCGTCCGGCTTCTGCGCGATCAGCGTCTGCAACTGCGCGATCTGCTGCTGGTCCTTGCGGCCGGCATCGAGCGCAATGACCTCGCCGCCGAGCTCCTTGACGCGATCCTGGATGCCCCGGAACGCCATCAGGTCCCAATAGTGATCTGTGCCGATAGCGGAGACGCCGATGCGCTTGCCCTTGAGCGAGAGCTCCTCGGCGCTCGCGCCGGAGATGGCGGCCAGGCTGCAAGCCGCCGCCAGCCCCAGAGCGAGCGCCTTGACCAGACCTTTCACTGTATTTGTCATTTCATTTCCTCCCTTGTTGATCGCTCCGGGCCTTCCCGGAGGATATGCGAAACTCTCAACCTCCGCTCGGTCCCTAGCGTGGTCGCTTCGGGCAGAGCCCTCCGCTCAGGCTGCGGCGTCTTCGTCGCGCAGGCCGTAGCTGGCCATGCGCTTGATGACGTTTTCGATCTCCTCGTCGGACAGAACCGGCGGCTCGCCGATCTGCAGGGCGCCGTGATACTGGCGCGCCAAGGTCTCGACCTCGACGGCAAGCCACATCGCCTGGGCGAGGTTCGACCCGACGGCGATCATGCCGTGCTGGGCAAGCAGGCAGGCCTTGCGGTCGCGCAGCGCCTCCACCGCATGCGCCGAAAGCTCCGCCGTGCCGAAGGTGGCGTAGGGCGCGCAGCGAATGTCGCTGCCGCCGGCGACCGCGACCATGTAATGGATCGCCGGGATTTTCCTGCCCATGATGGCGATGGTCGTGCAGTAGGTCGGATGCGCATGGACGACCGCGTTGACCTCGGGCCGCGCCTTCATGATGTCGAGATGGAAGCGCCATTCGCTGGACGGCGGCAGGCGCCCGTCGACCTCGCCGTCCCAGCCCATGAAGACGATGTCCTCCGGCTCCAGCGTGTCGTAAGGCGTGCTGGTCGGCGAGATCAGCATGCCGTCGCCATGGCGACGGCTGATGTTGCCGGATGTGCCCTGGTTGATGCCCAGCGCGTTCATCTGGATACAGGCATCGATGATGGCCTGGCGCGCCTCTAGGTCCGAAAGGGTCATGCGATATTCCAATCCTGTTCCGGTCCGTTACCAGGCCGTGTAGCCGCCATCGATCGACAGGATCGCGCCAGTGACGTAGCTCGACGCCGGCGACGCCAGGAACAGGATCGCCGAGGCAATCTCCCGCGGCGTGCCCAGCCGGCCCATCGGCGTCATGTCGATCCAGGTGTTGAAGAGTTCGGGACGCTCACGCATCTTCAGCGTCATTTCGGTGCCGACGTAACCCGGCGCCAGTGCGTTGACACGCACGCCGGACTTTGCCCACTCGACCGCAAGCGCCTTGGTCATCATGTGCAGGGCGCCCTTGCTCACCATGTAGGAGGGCGCGGTCTGCGGACGGTTGATGATCAGGCCCGACATGGAACCCAGATTGACGATCGAGCCCTTCTTGCGGGCGACCATCGATCGGCCGAAGGCGCGCGAGGCCCAGTAGACGCCGTTGACGTTGACATCCATCACCAGGCGCCATTCCTCGTCCGGCGTGTCGAGTGCGGTGTTGAGGCGGGCGATGCCGGCGCTGTTGACCAGAATATCGACCTTGCCGAAGTCGGCGACGATCCCGGCGGCCATCGCCTCGACGGCTTGCGGGTCGGTGACGTCGAGCAAGCGGCCATCGACATTTGCGACACCTGCGACCCGCAGTTCATCCGCAGCAGCCTTCAGGCCATCAGCATTCATGTCGAGCAGGACGATGCGCGCGCCGCACGTGCCGAGCGCCCTGGCGGCCTCCAAGCCGATCCCGCTGGCGCCGCCGGTGACGACGGCAACCTCGCCTGCCAGATCGAATTGCGACCGGTAATCCATGCACGTCCTCCATCAGGACGGAGCCTATAGCGCGGGCAAAACTTCGCTCTCGCCGCCGAAGCAGCGCCGCAAGCTCACAGGTCCTGATAATGCCTCCGGGCCAGGCTCCTCCCGACCCCATGACAGGGACGTTACAGAAGCTTTTTTGACCCGTCAATCTGGTTATAACCAGAAAACGAATCTTTTTGGATGAGCGCGCCTCAGGTGCGATCGACGCCGTTCACGGTAGCCGAAGGCTGCTCGACCGCCATGTGGATGCGGGCGACTGAGGAGTTGTAGAAGGCCTCGTAATATTCGAGCGCCGCACCGTCGGCGTCATAGGCGATCGACTCGATCTCGATCAGCGGCGTGTTGGCGGCGACGCCCATCTCATCGGCCTCTTCCTTGGTCGGAAGTGCGGCGCGCAGCCAGCGGTCGGCGCGCTTCACCGTCAGGCCGAAGACGGCGCGGATGGTGCCGAAGATCGACTGGTTTTCCGACAGGATGTTCTCCAGCCCCGGCACACGATGCCCCGGCAGGCTGATGCGCGTCATGGTGATCGGCGTGCCGTCAGTCATGTAGACGCGGCTGATGCGGACGACGCTACCATTGGCGGGAATGCCGAAGACCTTCGATTCCTTCTCGCTCGGCGGGCAGCGGTAGATCTCCAGCGTGCGGGTCGAGACCTTGTGGCCCTTGGCGGTCAGGTCGTCGAAGACGCCGAGATTGGCGGTCATGAAGTCGACGTGTTCGCGCGGTGCCGCGACGAACATGCCCTTGCGCGGCATCTTGATGATGCGGCCTTCGTTGGACAGCGAGCCTATCGCCGCGCGCACGACAGGCCGCGACACTCCGAAGAAATCGCAAAGCGCCTGCTCGGAGGGAATGCGCGAATTGGCCGCCAGAAGTCCGGTGTTGATCGCTTCCTCGACCTGGTTGCGCAACTGCACCCAAAGCGGCGCCGCCTCGTCGCGGTTGAGCTGGACTTTCGAGCCGATCGAGCGGAAAGCCTCTGCCGCCTCGGCATCTTCCTGGTCGTAACGAGGACGCCCGCGCGTTCTGGTTGCTTGTTCCATCATCGGTCTTCAGGCTGCGGGCAAACCGCCCGGATCATCATTTGCCGCGACTCAAGTAGCGGCAGCGGCTCCTAACGGAGCCCGCCAGCCATTTTCTCGCTCTCCGGCAAGTTTCGCAACCATAGCATGGCGACCGCCCCCAGAACTGGTCCGGGCACCAGCAGCAGGAAGGTCCAGCGCCAGCCGCCGATGAATTCGGCGAAGCGCGGCGTCAGCCAGATGGCGAGCACGGTCAGCGCGAAACCGGCGCCCAACTGCACCGACAGGGCGGTGCCGACGAAACGGCGGTCGGCAAGCTCGGTGACGGCGGCGGAGAACTGCGCCGAATCGCCGACCACCGAAATGCCCCAGACGATGGCGACCAGCATGAACAGCCACGCGGGGCCGGTGAAGAGAAAGCCCATCAGCAGCGCGCAGCTTCCCGACACGATCATCATGCCGGAGGTGGTCGCGGTGCGGCCGATACGGTCCGACAGAAAGCCGCCGAGCAGGCACCCAAAAATGCCGGAGGCGACGACGAAGAAGGTCGAGAGCGAGGCGGTCGCGGCCGTGCCGACCGCCTGCGCCTCAAAGGCGGCGCGGGTGTAGGCGAGCAGCCAGGCCCACATGGCATAAAGCTCCCACATGTGACCAAGATAGCCTAGATTGGCGAGCAGCAGCGGCTTTTCGCGAAACACCTGGCCGATGCGCGAGGGCTCGAACACCGCCTTGCCGAAGGGATAAGGGCCTTCCTTTGCGAAGAGCAGGAAAAGCAGCGCGCCTGCCGCCGTCGCGACGCTGGCGGCGGCGACCACGGGCCGCCAGTCGAGCGCTGTCGAGACGGCACGGAAGAGATGTGGCAGCGCCGAGCCTATGGTGAGCGCGCCGATGACCGCGCCGAGCGCCAGGCCTCGGTCGCGCGTGAACCAGGTGGCGACCAGCTTCAGCGCCGGCGGATAGACGCCGGCCAGCGCGGCGCCGGTGACGATGCGCGCGGCGATCACGCCGGCCGGCCCGGGATGGAGCAGCAGCGTTGCGTTGGCCAAAGCGGCGATAAGGGCCGCAGCTGCCATTAGGCGGCTGAGCCGCACCAGGTCGGGAAGATTGACCAGGCTCGCCGCCAGCGCGCCGATGACGAAGCCGACCTGCACGCCATTGGTCAGCCAGGCTTCGGCGCTCGCGCCGAGCGCAAGCTCCTGCTTCAGTTCGGGCAGGATCGCGGTCGCGGAAAACCACGTCGTCAGCGACAGGACGACCGCCAGGCAAAGCAGCGACAGCACGCGCCAGCGTTCGGCGTCGGCCGCCATGCCGAGCCGGCCGTCACCCAGTGTGCTCATGCGCCTTGCAGCGGAACGGTGAACACCGTGGCCGTGCCGGTGAGGCAAAGCTCGCCCTGGCCGTTGCGCACGCTGGTTTCGATCTTGCAGATCGGCTTGTCGGGCCGCACTTCCTTGACCTCCACGCGTCCGGTGATCTCCTCATCTACGCCGACCGCCTTGATGAACTTCCAGGCCACTTCGAGGAATACGGTTCCGGGCCCGGGCAGATCTTCCGCGACCAGCGCATTCAGAATACCAGACGTGACGCCGCCCTGGACGATCAGTTTGCCGAACACCGATTTCTCGGCCAGCGCGCGGTCGTAATGCAGCGGATTGCGATCGCCGGTGATGTCGGTGAAGGCCTCGATGTCGCTGACGCGTGTGCGACGCGTGCGTTCGGCAAAGGCGCCGACGTGCGGACGGCCCTTGACCACACCTGCCCAACCATCTTTCGTCTCGGTGCTCATTGCGGCTTCTCCTCTGTTCAAGGTTCGACTGGTTTGAAGGCCGGCAGGATGCGGCCGCCGATGGCGGTTGGCGAAAGCAGCAGCATGGCCCCAATATGTAGCGACTGTGTGCCGGGCAGGATGAAGCTCAGCATCGTCGGGCCTTCGGCCAGTTCGACCAGGCCGACTACGTAAGGTGCCGCGGGCAGCCAGCCGGGATGGCCGGGCTTATGCACCTCTGAAAAGGATTTGAGCCGCCCCCTGCCCGATGCGTCCTTCCAGACCAGGCGCCTGCCCCAGCAATGCGGGCAGATCGGGCGCGGATAGAAGACGGCCTTGCCGCAATCCTCGCAGCGCTGGATCGTCAGTCGCCCTTCGGCGGCGGCGTCCCAGAACGGCGCGGTGAGCGCGGTGATGGTCGGGCCGGGGGTTTTCAGTGTATTGAGATCGACGGACATCAGGCGGCTCCCAGTACGAGCGCGGTGGCTTCGCTCATCGTCGCGCCATTGCCGGTGACCAGCGCCAGCCCGGCCTTGCCGATCTGGCGTTCGCCCGCCTCGCCGCGCAGTTGGCGCACCGCCTCGACGACATGGGTCATGCCGCCCGCAAGATCCGGCTGGCCGAAGCCGAGCTGGCCGCCATGCGTGTTGAGCGGCTTGTCGCCTTTGTGGGACAGGTCGTGGTCGTTGAGCCAGGCGCCGAACTGCCCCGGCGCGCAGAGGCCGGCATCCTTGATCGTCGTCGCGACCATGATCGTGTAGCAATCGTACAGCGACAGCAGGTCCATCTCGTCGGCATGTGTGCCGGACTGCCGGAAGGCTCGCGCCATGGCGCTCTTCAGCGGACCGGAGGTGAGGCTGGGCGCCTGGCTGACGGCGCGGTGCGTGACCTTCTCGCCGGCGCCGAGCAGATGCACGGGAGGCTTGCGCAATGAGCGTGCGCGCCCGGCCGAAGTGACGACGACCGCTTCGCCGCCAGCGACCGGCATGACGATTTCGAGAAGGTGCAGCGGCGAGGCGATCATCGGCGACGCCAGCACCGCCTCCACATCGGCCGGCTTGCCGAAGAAGATGGCGTCGGGATTGAGCTGCGCATTCGCACGCGCCGCCGCGGCGATCATGGCGAAATCCCGCGCGGTCGAGCCGTACTCAGCCATATGCGCCTGCATCAGCAGCGCATAGGAGATGTTGGCGCCCGAGGCGCCGAAGGGCACGTCGAACTCGCGGATCGGATTGCGGTTGGGTGAGCGGGGCGCCGCTTCCTCGCGGTTGTTGGCGAGCACGCACAGCACCGTCTCGCACATGCCGGCCTCGATCGCGGCCGCAGCGCGCCAGACCATGCCGGCGCCCGACGCGCCGCCGAGGTCGACGACATTGGCCATGGTCGGTGCCAAGCCCAGATATTCTGCGATCGTCGCCGGCACATGCTGCGGTGTCTCGCCGACCTGCGGTCCGACCAGCAGCCCGTCGATCGCCGCCGGCTCCAGTCCGGCATCGAGCACCGCCAGGCGCGAGACCTCGGCGATCATCTCCAGCGTCGTCACCCCTTGCGTCAGACGTTGCGGCTTCAGTTCGCCGATGCCGGCGATCGCTCCCTTCGACCGGCTCATGCCGCCTTGCTCCGGTCGAGCGCGCGGTATTCGTCGAGGCATGCCGGATTGGCGAGCGAGGCCATGTTCTTGACCGGCTTGCCTTCGAGCGTGGTGCGGGCGGCGCCCTCCACCCGCTTGCCGTTCAGCGTGTAGGGCACGGCCTGCACGGCATGGATGCGGTGCGGAACATGGCGTGGCGAAGCGCCTTCGCGGATTGCCATGCGGATTTGCGTGGCAAGCTCGGGAGTGAGCGCAAAGCCGTCATTGAGCTTGATGCAGAGCACGATCTCCTCGTCGCCCTCGACCGGTGCGCCGAAGACCAGGCAATCCTCGATCTCGGCGAAATTCTCGCAGGCCGCATAGATCTCCGCCGTGCCGATGCGCACGCCGCCGGGCTTCAGCGTGGTGTCCGAACGGCCGTGAATGATCCCCGAGCCGTAAGCGGTCATCTCGGCGACATCGCCATGCGTCCAGATCTCGTGGCGGGAAGCGAAATAGGTGGCGTGATAACGCTTGTCGCCGTCCTCGCCCCAAAAGGTCAGCGGCATGGACGGGAAGGGTTCGGTGCAGACGAGGTCGCCCTGGCGGCCGATGATCGGCGCGTTGCGCTCGTCCATGACGGCCACGGCAAGGCCCAGCCCTTTCACGGTCAGCTCGCCACGCCGCACGGGGTGGATCGGCGATCCCAGCAGGAAACAGCCGATGATCTCGGTGCCGCCGGAGATGGAAGCGAAGATCATGTCACGCTTCACATGCTCGTAGACCCAGTCGAATTGTCCCGGCGAAACCGGCGCGCCGGCCGAGAGCAGCGAACGCAGCGGCGAGAGGTCGTGCAGGCGTCCCGGCGCGTAGTTTTCAGCGGCAAGCGTCGCCAGATATTTCGGGCTGGTGCCGAAATGCGTGACACGAGCACGCTCGGCCATCGTCCAGAGTGGGCTGGGGTCAAGGCCATCGGCCGATTTCAAGATCGGCGCGCCGTCGTAAAGGACGACCGTGGCGCCGCAGGCGAGGCCGGAGATCAGCCAGTGATACATCATCCAGGCGGTGTTGGTGTACCAGCTGATGACGTCGCCCGAGCGAACGTCACCATGCAGCAGATGCTCCTTCAGATGCTGGAGCAGCACGCCGCCGGCGCGGTGGACGATTGCTTTCGGCGCGCCTGTCGTGCCCGAGGTGTAGAGCACATAGGCCGGATGGTCGAAGGGCACGCAGTCGAAGCGGAGCGGAGCGTCGCCGCCGAAATCGTCAAACGGAATACATGCCGCCGCGCAGTCCGGCTCGGCGCCCGGCTCGCCGGTCAGCACCAGTGTCGTCACCGACGGCATTGCCGCGACGATCTCGGCCAGCCTGTCGGAGATGTCGTGCTCCTTGCCCGCATAGCGGTAGCGCGGCGCGGCAAACAGCACCTTGACGCCGATCTGGCCGAGGCGGTCGACGATGGCGGCGGCGCCGAAATCCGGCGAGCAGGACGACCAGACGGCGCCTATCGATAGCGCCGCAAGCAGCGCCACCAGACCCTCGACGCGATTAGGCAGGACGCCGCCGACGCAATCGCCTTTGCCGACGCCGGCCGCGCGCAAGCCATGTGCTGTCCGGGCGACGAGCCGGCGCAATTCGCCGAGCGTTATGGTGCGGAAATGACCGCTCTCGTCGGCCTCGATGATCGCGGCTTTTGCCTCATCGCCGCGCAGCAGGTTTTCCGCGAGATTGAGCTTCGCTTCCGGCAAGAAGCGGCTTTTGGTCATCGGCGCATCGTCGTCGCGCAGGAAGGAGATGGCGCCTGGATCGCCGATGACCTCGGCAAAATCCCACACCGCGCGCCAGAACGCGCCGGGCTCGCCGATCGACCATCGATGCAGCGTCTCGTAGTCGTACGGGCCGAAGCCGTAGGTCTGCGCAAAGCGCGCAAGATTCGACGATTGGAACGCGGCCGGCGCCGGCGTCCAAAGCACGGATGACATGGATTTCCTCCCGCAATGCAGGTCGGGCTCGATGCCGCGACCTTGCTTGCCGATGCGATTCAGATTATTGGTTATAACCAGAATGTCAAGCGACGATCGCAGGTCGGCAATCGGCATTTGGGAGGACTGGAATGGACGCCATTTATATTGTTGCCGCCAAGCGCACGCCTATCGGCAAGCTGAACGGCGCGTTTGCCAGCCTGTCGGCGGCGGAGCTTGGCGGGCAGCTTATCCAGGCGATGCTTGCCGATATCCAACTCGCGCCCGATGCCGTCAGCGAAGTCATCATGGGCCAGGTGCTTACCGGCGGCGCCGGGCAGAACCCGGCAAGGCAGGCCGCGCTCAAGGCCGGCCTGCCGGTCAGCGTGCCCGCCATGACCGTCAACAAAGTGTGCGGCGCCGGTCAGAAGTCGATCCACCTTGCAGCGCAGGCCATTCGCTGCGGCGACGCCGATTGCGTGATCGCCGGCGGGCAGGACTCGATGACCTCGGCGCCGCATGTCATCTCCGGTGTCCGCGGCGGCATCCGCATGGGTGACCGTACCGTCAAGGATTCCATGATCACCGACGGGCTATGGGATGCCTTCCACCAGGTGCATATGGGTGTGACGGCGGAGTCGCTGGCGCAGCGCTACCAGATCACCCGCGAGGAACAGGACAGGTTCGCGTTGCGCTCGCAGGAGAAGGCGGACGCCGCCATTCGGGCCGGCAGGTTCGACGATGAGATCGCGCCTGTCTTGATCAAGACCAGGCAAGACGATGTCGTCATCGAGCGCGACGAACACCCCAATCCCTCGACCACGATCGAGGCCCTCGGCCGGCTGAGGCCGGTCTTCGATGCGGCGGGAACGATCACGGCCGGCAACTCGTCGGGCCTCAATGACGGCGCGGCGGCGGTGCTGGTGATGTCGGAGGCACGGATGAAGGAACTCGGCCTGACTCCCCTCGCCCGCGTCGCTTCCTATGCCTCCGCCGGCGTCGAGCCGATGGACATGGGCCTCGGCCCTGTCGCGGCCTCACGCCGCGCGCTCGACAAGGCCGGATGGCACCATGCCGATCTCGACGTGATGGAGGTCAACGAGGCCTTCGCCGCCCAGGCCATCGCGGTCAACCGCGAGATGGGCTGGAACGAGGACATCATCAACATGAGCGGCGGCGCCATCGCGCTTGGCCATCCGCTCGCCGGCTCCGGCTGCCGCATCGTGGTGACGCTGCTGCACGAGATGGTCCGCAGCGGGGCGAAGAAGGGGCTGGCCTCGCTCTGCATCGGCGGCGGCCAGGGCGTGGCGATCTGCCTGGAGCGGTGAGCCTGGGCACCGCGCTCACTTGGTAACGAACCTCATGAACTGCGCTGACTGCCTGCCGCAATTGAAGAGCAGGTCGACGATCGACACCTCGTGCACGAATCCGGTCCACAGCTGCGGATAGGTCGGATAGCCCGCATAGTCGAACCACTCGAGCTTAATGCCGGCGGTTTCGAAGACATCCTCGACAATGTAGTTTTTCGCCGACGGTCCGGAAACATAGACGGTCCCTCCCGCCTGGGCGCAAATGCTTGCCAGGCGCTCGGTCTTCTCGCCGTGAAGCTCGTAGGCGCTGGATGCGTTTATGGTCGTGCCGATGCCCAGATACCCGCAGATTGCCGTGAGAAAGCTGCGATTGAGCTCCGAAATATGCGTGTAGCGGCGGCTGTAGAGCGGCTCCAGCCATTCAGCGATTTCGGCAAAGCAGCCTGCCCGACGGTAGTTCGCCTGAAGCTGGCGCCAATGCGATTGCGCCCAGTCGGCGCCGTCGATCTCGGTCTCGCAAATCTTCTGGAAATACCGCCCCTTGGTCACCACCGGAACGGTCAGCCATTGCGGGCCGGTCGGGGTCTTGATCTTGTTGCGGTTGCGCCAGTCACGGCGGGGGCATTGCCTGTCGTCATAGAGAATGAACTCGTCGACCGATGCGATGAGATCGAAATAGCCCTTCCAGGGGAGGTAGTTGGACTGCAGGATCGCTACACGCTTCGTCATTGCAGCTTCAGCCTGGTTCCCGGTGCGGCCAATCGCGCGGCTCGCCTGGTCAGTGCGACCCAGCGCCAAGCACTGCGACGACACGCTCCTGGGCCGCCGCGGTGAGGCCGTGCCACAGAGGCAGCCTGATCAGGCGCTCGGCCGTCCGGGTGGTGACCCGCATGTCGCCATGGATCCGGCAGAAGCGTTGGCCCGCGGGTGATTCATGCAGCGGAACATAATGAAAAATGGCGTTGACGCCGTTATCGCGAAAACGCGCCAGCATGCCGGGACGATCCGCTGCCTTGGGGAGCAGCACATAGTAGAGATGGGCATTGTGCTCGCACGCGGCCGGAACGACCGGCCGACGAAGCCGGCCTGCCTGTTCGAGCGGCTCGAGCATGTCGTGATAGCGGTTCCAGATCCGCAGCCGTTCGGCGGTGATCGATTGGGCATCCTCGAGCTGGGCCAGCAGGAATGCCGCCAGCAGATCGCTGGGCAGGTAGGAGGAGCCGACATCCTGCCAGGTGTATTTGTCGACCTCGCCGCGGAAGAACCGGCTGCGGTCCGTGCCCTTTTCGCGGATGATCTCCGCGCGCTGGCCGAGGCCAGGGTCGTTGATCAGCAGCGCCCCGCCCTCGCCGGAAATCAAGTTCTTGGTCTCGTGGAAGCTCAGCGTGCCCAAATCGCCGATACTGCCGAGCGGCCTTCCCTTGTAGCGCGCCGTCGCGCCCTGGGCGGCATCCTCGACGACCTTCAGGCCGTGCCGGCGCGCGATATCGAGTATCGCGTCCATCTCGCAGCCGACGCCGGCATAGTGAACCACCACGATGGCGCGCGTCCTCGGAGTGATCGCGGCCTCGACCAGACGCTCGTCGAGATTGAGCGTATCCTCGCGAATATCGACGAATACCGGAACGCCGCCCCGCAGCACGAACGCATTTGCCGTCGAGGTGAAGGTGTAGGACGGCATGATGATTTCATCGCCGGGCGCGATATCCAGCAGGATGGCGGACATCTCCAGCGCCGCGGTGCATGAATGGGTGAGCAGCGCCTTGGCGCAGCCCACATTCTCCTCGAGCCAGGCATGGCAGCGTTTGGTGAAAGCCCCGTCACCGGAGAGATGCTGGGCGACCCGCGCTTCGGCGATGTAGCGCATCTCGCGGCCGGTCAAGTGAAGGCGGTTGAATGCGATCGACTGCGACTCCGCAGCCGCCAAAGGCCTGTTCAAGGAATTGGACAACCGTCACCCCCGTCAATCGGCGCTCTCGTATCGCCGAAAGAAAGTATCTCCTAAACCTCGTTGCGCACAGTTCCATCAATCGGCGGCTCAGGCAAGCCAATGTCGAAAACAAGGCGCGGGAATATCCGATTTGGCGTGGAAAGCGTCGAACGAAGCAAGTCCGGTTGACGACGTTGCTTTTACTGAGGCAACGATAGCCGGTATCGTCGGGCGCAAGCGCCTCGCGCAGCAACGGATCCGCCGCCTTCATGAAGCTTTCGATCGTCAGCACGCTCTACAGGTCCGAGTCCTATATCGATCAGTTCTGCGACCGGGCCGCTGCCGCCGCGCGCCGGCTGGTGGGCGACGATTTCGAGATCATCCTGGTGAATGACGGCTCTCCGGACCGCAGCCTCGAGCTTGCGGTCCAGCGCAGCGCGGCCGACCGGCATGTGACCGTCATCGACCTGTCGCGGAACTTCGGTCACCACAAGGCCATCATGACCGGGCTGGCCCATGCCACGGGCGATCGGGTCTTCCTCATCGACAGCGATCTCGAGGAAGAGCCGGAGTGGCTGCACTCCTTTGCCAGCCAGATGTCGGAGCGCAGGCTCGACGTGGTCTATGGGGTGCAGGAATCCCGGCGCGGCGGAGCCTTCGAGAGGTGGACCGGCGCGCTGTTCTTTTCGATCAACGATGCGCTGAGCGACTTCCGTCTGCCGCGGAATCTGGTGATTGCGCGGCTGATGACTCGCGCCTATGTCGCGGCCCTCGTCAGCCACCAGGATCACGAGTTCATCATCGCGCATCTGTTTCAGCTGACCGGCTTCCGGCAGGAGCAACAGGTGGTCGTCAAGCACTCGCTGTCGCCAACGACCTATTCGATCAGTCGCCGCATCCAGATGGCGGTTCGTTATTTGATGACGACGTCGACGAGAATCCTGTATCTGGTGCTGTATTTCGGACTTTCAGTTTCGATCGTGTCGGTCCTGGCGATTTTTTTCTATGTGCTCAGATATGTCTTCTATGGGATCGGCGTCAGCGGCTTCACCTCTATAATCGTCTCGATCTGGTTTTTCGGCGGCATGACCATGCTCGTGCTGGGCGTGCTCAGCGTCTACATCGCCAACATCCTGTCCGAAACCAAACGCCGCCCCTACACGATCATCCGGGATATTCATCGCGGCGGTCAGAGCATAGTCGGTACACCCCAAGACCGGTCATCCTCTCGGACGGAAGGCGTCAGCGACTAATCGTCAACGCCATCCTCATTCCGCGTCGCTCTGCCAAGCGTCTTTTCCAACCAGGCGGTCACGGACAGGCCTTCTGCCGCGGCCGCGTCCAGCACGCGGCCGCGCAACTCGGGCGAAACGCCTTCCAATTTGCCGAAATAGCGGGTCCGGTGCGACCCGCCCCGGCGTCCGGGGAATTCCACGTCGAGGTCGAGCGGCGGCTCTCCCTCACCCTTGATGAAGCTGATCAAATAGAATGATCCGCTGAGGATCCACCGGCAGGCAACCCGCCGCGCCGCGACCGGAAGACAATCCAGCGGCGGGCGATGGCGAAACAGCGGATTGGAATTTTCGAGGATCTTGGCGAATTGGCTGTTCGCCAGCCAAGGGGCGATGCCTTCGTCGCCGACAACCACCCGGCCGTTCGGCTTCACGACGCGGGTGACTTCTTCCAGAGCCTTCTTGTGATCTGGGAATAGATTAAGGCCGCCAAAATGATAGACGGCATCGAAGAACCCGTCCGCGAAGGGCAAATGCATAACGTCGGCGCAGAACAATTGCAGGCGCGAGGTGTCCTTGCCTGCGCGGCGCAGGCGATCCCGGCCTGTCAGCAGCATCTCGAGCGACAGGTCGCCGGCAAACAGATCGATGGGCATATCGAGCAGATGGATGGTGTCGCGGCAGGTCCCACAACCGATTTCAAGCACCCTGCTGTCCTGCCGAAGGCCGAGCTCGGCAAACATATCCCGGCGGGTTTGTTCCTCGTTGGCAAGGAGCATGGCAAACACTGCCTCGATGCCTCGATCGTACTCGCTTGCGCGGTCGCGATAGTAGGCCTGGCTCTCGGCGGAAGCCAGCGCTTGACCGGAGTGGATAAGCAGCTGCGGTATGCCCTCGATCAAGGGATAGCGTTCACCTGACCCGCCCAGCAAGGCTGAGCCGTCCGGCGCCTTCGCCAGCGGCTGTCCCGTGGAAGGGGAAACAAAGCTTGATTCCGGTATCATTCGCACAATCGTCCATTTAGTATCGGCTACGATACACGATTCCGCCCGTGACACCTCACCGATGGTTGTACCCATGACGTCTATCGGCGCCCCGGCAACGGACAAAAGCGGCGCGATCCTGCACGAGGTCGCCCGCTACTATGCCGACAAGGTGCAGGCGCATGGCGCCAGTCCGAAGGGCGTGGACTGGAATTCGGAAGAAGGTCAGATCCTTCGCTTCCGGCAATTGGCAAACCTGATCGACCTGCCTGGCGATTTCACGGTCAACGATCTCGGATGCGGCTATGGCGCCCTGCTGCCTTTCCTCGCCGACCGCTTTCCCGGCATTCGCTACCATGGCTGCGATGTGGCTGAAGAGATGATCGACGCAGCGGTGAGGCTTTTTGGCGATCGGCGCGACGCGCGGTTTACCGTCGGAGCGACACCTGCGCAGGTGGCCGACTTCGGCTTCGCGAGCGGCATCTTCAACGTCCGACAGACGCGTCCGGACGACCAATGGGCGGCCTATCTGGAAGCGACACTGGATGTGCTTGACGCCACCAGCCGGCGCGGCTTCGCCTTCAATTGCCTGACCTCCTACTCGGATATCGACAAGCGAAGAGCCGATCTGTTCTATGCTGACCCGAGGCACCTTTTCGACGTCTGCAAGAGAAAATATTCGCAGCGCGTGGCACTGCTGCACGATTACGGCCTCTATGAATTCACCATGCTGGTCAGGAAGACATGAAGCGGCCCATCGTCATATTCGGAGCAGGCGATATCGCCGAGCTTGCCCACTATTATTTCACCCGCGATTCCTCGTATGACGTCGCGGCGTTTACCGTTGACGGCGCCTTCCTGACCCAGGACAGGCTGGCGGGCCTTCCCGTCGTGCCATTCGAGACGCTGGCCGAGCAATTTCCCCCGGACGCCCATGCGGCATTCGTGGCGCTCAGCTACAGCAAGCTCAACGAGCTTCGCCGCCAGAAATATCTGGCGCTCAAGGCGCTGGGCTACGATCTCGTCAGCTATCTCAGTTCGAAGGCCACCCTGCTCAATGACGGCAGGATCGGTGAGAACTGCTTCATCCTCGAGCACAATGTCGTTCAGCCCTTTGCGTCCATCGGCAACAATGTGACGCTGTGGAGCGGCAATCATATCGGCCATCATTCCCGCATCGCCGATCACTGCTTTCTCGCCTCGCATATCGTGGTCTCGGGCGGCGTCGATATCGGCGAGGCCTGCTTCATCGGCGTCAACGCGACATTGCGCGATCATATCCGCATCGGCGAGAGATGCGTGATCGGCGCGGGAGCGCTGCTGCTGGCCGATGCGGCGCCCGAGGGCGTCTATCTCGGCGGCGAAACGGAGCGTTCGAAGGTGCCGAGTTCACGGCTGAGACGTATATGACGCGGTTGAGTTTCAAACGCACCGGATTGGTATGTCGTCCAGGCGGCTCGGCCTGGGAACGGTCGCATTGCCAGAACCCCTTTGCCCAAAGCCTGGGCAACGAAACATACCGCATCCATTTTGCCAGCCGCGACGAGAGCAATCGCTCGCGCGGCGGCTGGGTCGATGTCGCGGCCGCTGGCGGCGGCCTCACCCAGACCGCGCGTTCGGATGGTCCGTCCCTGGACCTGGGACGTCCAGGAACATTCGATGATTGCGGCGCCATGCCCGGTTGCCTCGTCGATCACGACGGCCGCCTGCTGCTCTACTACACCGGCTGGTCACTGACCCGCCCGGTGCCCTTCACCTTCGCCATCGGGCTCGCGGAATCGCGCGACGGGGGCCGCCATTTCGAGCGCGTATCGGAAGCGCCCGTGCTCGGCCGCAACCACTACGATCCCTTGCTCGCCGGCGCGCCCTGGGTGCTCGTCGAAGCTGGCATTTTCCGCATGTGGTACGTGTCGGGCTTACGGTGGGAGCTCGACCCGGAAGGCAAGGAGGCGCCGATCCACTACTACACGGTCAAGCATGCGACGAGCAGCGACGGCATGACGTGGAAGACCGACGAACACATCTGCCTTCCTTTTCTCGAGGGCGAACACGCCATCGCCCGACCGGTCGTCCGACGGACCGAGGCCGGCTACGAAATGCTCTATTGCGCCAGGCGCCTGGGTGAGACCTACCGTGTCTATCAGGCCACATCCGCCGACGGGATTCATTGGCGGCGCGACAGGGCGCCGCTGCTCGACACCAGCGCGAGTGGATGGGACTCGGAAATGGTCTGCTACGCCAGTCTGCTGCACACTGCCGAAGGCAACTTTCTGCTCTACAACGGAAATGGTTACGGGAAGGACGGGGTCGGCGCCGCGCTCCTGCAATCGTGACCATGCCGAAATCGGGAAATACCGCGAAAGAGGCTTTTGCCTTCGGAAGGATATAGTCCGGTGCGATGGGAAAAACTCGGCCGCCTGTTCTGCCCGACCGGCGACGTAGAGTGGATGCGCTCGCACGCGACCATGCCGATTGCCGAGCACGTCTCCGGCGATCTGTTCAGGATCTATTTCGGCTCCCGCGACGCATCGCAACGCTCCTACACCGGCTATGTCGTCATTGAGCTTTCGTCGCCGGAGCGCGTCCTCGACATAGCCCGCACGCCTGTCCTGGTGCCGGGCAGTCTCGGCGAATTCGATGACAGCGGCGCCCTGGCGAGCTGGCTGACAACAGAGGGGCCGAAGCGATATCTCTACTATGTCGGCTGGAACCTTGGCGTGACCGTCCCTTTCCGCAACGCCATCGGCCTCGCCACAGCTTCGCTCGACGGATCGTTTTCACGTTTCGCCGCGGGCCCGCTGATCGATCGCTCGATGACAGAACCGCATTTTGCCGGCAGTTGCTGCGTACTGAACGAGGCCGGGCTCTGGCACATGTGGTATACGTCCTGCGTCGGCTGGACCGCATCTGCGCAAGAGCCGATCCATCGCTACCACATCAAATATGCGAGCTCGGACGACGGCATCCATTGGCGCCGTGATGGGCATGTGGCCATCGATTTCGCGAACGAAGAGGAATATGCGATATCCCGCCCTGCGGTTAAGAGGGACGGCGAGCTGTGGCGCATGTGGTATTCCTATCGTGGCGACCGCTACCGGATCGGCTATGCCGAGTCGGCCGACGGCCTGAACTGGGTCCGCCTGGACCACGCCGCGGGCATCGCGCCCGCTCAGTCAGGCTGGGACAGCGAGATGATCGAGTATCCGTTCGTGTTCGATCATGAGGGGCGGCGCTATATGCTCTACAACGGCAATGGTTACGGGAAGACCGGCTTCGGCCTGGCCGTGCTGGTGTAGCAGGGCCGCCTAATGATCGTTTGCCCACGCTGCAATCTGGAACACGCGTCCGCGGATGCCGCTTGCCCGAACTGCGGCTTCGTACCCGGCAGCCTGAACGGCTTTCCCGTCTGGGCGCCCGAGATGGCGAATGAAGGCGGCGGGTTCCACGAGAGCTTCTTTGCCGAGTTGGCGCAGCGCGAGGTCGGCAATTTCTGGTTCGAGGCCCGCAACACCATCATCACGCGCACGCTGAGGCGGTTCTTTCCGCAACTCCGGTCGTTCCTCGAGATCGGCTGCGGCACAGGCTTTGTCCTGAGCGGCATCGCCCGCGCCTTTCCGAGCGCCCGGCTGGTGGGGACCGAAATCTTCATTGCCGGCTTGCCCTTCGCCGCCGCCCGCTTGCCGTCGGCAAGCTTTGCCCAGATGGACGCAAGACGATTGCCCTACGCCGCGGAATTCGATGTCGTGGGGGCTTTCGACGTGATCGAGCACATCAAGGAAGATGTCGAAGCGCTGGAGAACCTGAAGCGCGCCGTGAAGCCCGGGGGCGGCGTGATCGTTTCAGTGCCGCAGCACAGATGGCTCTGGAGCGAGCTCGACAATCAGTCGTTTCACTTCCGGCGCTACGAAAAGCGGGAACTGCATGAAAAGATCGAAAGCGTGGGACTGGAGGTCATCTACAGCACCTCGTTCGTGTCGCTTCTGTTGCCGTTGATGTTCCTGTCGCGGCGACGCAACAGCGAAAGCGGCGAATTCGATGCCAGTAGGGAATTCCGCATCGGGCCGGCCGTAAATGCCTCGTTGCGGACCATGATGGCGATCGAAGGCCTGATCCTCGGGACGGGCCTCACCCTTCCCGTCGGCGGCTCCCGACTGGTGGTGGCGAAACGTCCGTGACTTGCAGCGCTCCTCAAAGGACAGCCGTCAAGGCAATCGGGTCGCCGCCAGCATTACGCCGAGGACGATCAAGCAATTGCCGGCAAGGGACTGCCAGCTGAATCGTTCGTGCAGGAACAGGACCGAACCGGCGAAAATCAGAGGGTAAGACAGTGCGGCGAACGGGAAGGCCAGCGACAGCGGAATTCTCGATATCGCGGCATACCAAAGGACGCTGCAGATCACGAGTCCGAGGCCGCCTATCCAGACCTGCCAATCGGCAAGCAGGCCAAGCAGATAGGGCCAGCCCCCTTCGAGGCTGAACGGCACGGTTCCATGTTCGCTCAAGCGAGACTTGATGACGATCTGGGTCACGGTGAGCAGGAATACGGCGGCCAAAATGAGCGCGATGCCGATGCCACGGTTATCCAGATTGCTTCTCCATTCCTGCGAATCAGTCAGCGCCGCAACATTGGACCGTGCGGCGCCACCTGTCCATTTGGGCCGACGGCAACCAAGGCGGGCGGAAAAGAAGGCGACCGCGGAACCTGAGCGTGGCGACGCGCGCAAGGCCACCAAGGACCGGTGACACCCGCGATGAAAACCCGCATGCTGCTCCAGGCAGCCGGCGATAGATTCCGGATGCTCACGCCGCAGCGACGTGGCGAAGAGGGAACGATATGAGGCAGCCACGCATGACGGACCAGGATGCTGGCACGGAAGCCCTGCTGCGGGAACTGTCGGCCGTCTCGCATGACGACTATTCCAACAGCTTTGCAAAGCTGCGCGGGAGGCTGACCGATAGCCGAGGCATCCGGCTGCCGGACTTCGTGCGCGACCTGCAGCCGGCTTATCGCCGGGTGTATTTCGATATTGCCGTCGGTTACGCAGCGCTGGCGGCTGTCGTCGCGCTGGTATCGATCGGACAATGGGCGGGCATATGGCCGGTCGCGCTGGGTCTGCTCGGCGCGATCCTGATCGGCTACTGGGCACTCTATCTCACCTCGTTCATCCACGAGGGGGCGCACTGGAATCTTGCACCCGACAGAACCATCAATGACTGGCTGAGCAACCTCCTGCTGTCGTGGATCATCGCGTTGGAGATCGGCTTCTATCGCAAGGTGCATTTCGAGCATCACCGCTCGCTCGGTACCATCCATGACACCGAAATCTCCTATTTCTCGCCGCTCAACGCCAGGTTCCTCGTGCGCTCCCTGCTCGGCATCCGCGCGATCGAGACCTTGCTGTCCTATCACCGGAACGCGGCGGCTGGCCACAAGCCGATGGCGCGCGCGTCCGCCGGGACGGGTGGAACCGGCACCAAGCCATTCTTGTTGTTTGCAATTGCGATCACGGTGCATGGATCGATTGTGCTGGCCCTGTCGTGGTCCGGGCTTTGGCCTGCCGCGATCGCGTGGGTGCTCGGATTCGGCGCGGTGCTGCCTTTCTTCGGCAGCATTCGGCAGTTGCTGGAGCATCGAACCGAGGATGCGCGGCCCGATCAGGATTACACCGCGATCGACCAGGGCGCCTGCGCGCGAATCTTTGGACCCGGGTATTTCGCCAGCACTTTCGGGTCGGCCGGCTTCAACCGGCACCTGCTGCACCATTGGGAACCGCAGGTGTCCTACACGCGGCTTGCCGACCTCGAACGCTTCCTTGCCGATACCCCCATGCGGGTGGTGATGGACAGGCGCCGGGTCAGCTATGCCGAGACGTTTCGCCGCCATTTCTCGCTTTATTGAAACAGATGGCGAATTGCCCATTCTGCGGCGAGTCCGCGAATTTCCACGCGGCGGCGACCGATATTGAATATTTCACGACGCCAGAGCGCTTTGAATTCTGGCACTGCAAGGCCTGTGACATCCTGTTCATCTCGCCGATGCTGGCGGATCGGCTGGATGTCATCTACCCGTCGAACTATTACGCCTTCCAGGAGGTGGGCAGGAAGAGCTTTCCACTGCGCGTCAAGGAATGGATCGACCGCCGAACGCTTCGGCGCGTGCTCCGGGGTATCCAGGGCAGCACCTTGCGTGTGCTCGACGTCGGCGGTGGAACTGGATGGCTCGCGGGCATTGCCCGGGCCGCCGATTTGCGTGTCACCGAGACCTGGATCGTCGACCTCGACGACAAGGCGAAGAGCAGCGCGGAAGCCCATGGCCATTGTTTTTTTCACGGACGGATCGAAGATTTCGACGATCACGGAAAATTCGACCTCATTTTGATGCTCAATCTGGTGGAGCATCTGCCGCGGCCCGATCTGATACTGGCGCGGGCGGCGCAAATGCTAAGCC
This sequence comes from Mesorhizobium sp. GbtcB19, assembly GCF_019091085.1. Classification (GTDB taxonomy): domain Bacteria; phylum Pseudomonadota; class Alphaproteobacteria; order Rhizobiales; family Rhizobiaceae; genus Mesorhizobium. Next base: position 28,612 of record NZ_JAGXJY010000021.1, read on the forward strand.
CGAACGGGCGCATCGTGATCAAGACGCCGAATTTCCGCTCGCTCGATGCCCTTGTCTTCCGGCACAGATCGTGGGGTGGCTATCACTGCCCTCGCCATTTCGTGCTGTTCAGCCGTGAGAGCCTGACCCGAACGCTGCGTGACGCAGGGCTTGCCGTCGATGGCTTCTCCTATACCCAGGGAGCACCGTTCTGGTGCGTCTCGATCATGAATCAGATGCGGCTGGCGGGATGGATATCGATCAGTGCGGCACGATCCTATGCCGACCATCCCCTGCTGCCGTTTCTCCAGATCGCTGCCGCCGGATTCGACTTTGCGCGACGCCCGTTTTCGCGACTGTCACAGATGGTGGTGATTGCGCGCCGCGACGACAGTGCAGCCGACGGTGATCGGCGCCACACCACGGTTTGACCTGGAGCAATTCCGGCAAAAAGCGTGAGCGGTTTTCCGTCCGGAATTGCGCCAAAACAACGACATAGAGCGGCTCGCCGTTTCCATGAAAGGGTGAACCGCTCTAGAGAACCTCCGGCAGTCGTTCTGTCATTGCCCCGTTCAATGGCCCGCGCAGGTTGACAAAGGCCAAGCCTGACGATCCATCTAGGCCAATTGCCGCGCCCGGCTGCACGTTTCGGGCGGCATGCGCGGCCAAGGGGGGAGTCCCATCGAACCATGGCAATCCAGGCGCCGCCCCTGAGAACCCCGCTTGCACGGGATGTGACAGCCAATCGATTGTCCAAGGCCAATCCCTACTGGTTTGTCGCGGCTGTATTCATCCTGGCGGTCAACGTTTGCTTCCTCGTGTTCTACGTTTTCGTGGAATACAGACATCTGTTTCATTCCGATAGCGCCGTTAAGGTATTGATCGCGAGAGAAATCGTGGTCAGCCATGATTTCTTTCCGCCGGACTGGTACTATGGAAACAACGACCTGATGGTTTTATTCGGCCATCTCTTTGCTCTCCCGGCGATGATTTTTCTTCCGGCCGGCTTTACGGTTCATGCGATCTCGGGCGTGGTTACGTCCATTCTCGTGCTGCACAGCATCTGGCTGGCCACCGGTCTGTCGCCGATCGGCAGAACACAGCGCACGCTGATAACCGCGTCGATGGCGGCGGGAATCTCCGGTCTGCTGGCGGAAAATCTCTACGGCCAGGCGTCATACGGGACAATTCTATACATATCTCTTTATTCGATATACTTCCTCATCAAATTGATGAGGGCGCGCTCGACGACGAAAGTCGTTTTGTGGACTGTGCTCCTTGGCGCGCTGATTGCGGCTTCCTTCTGGACCAATCCCCAGCGAGGGATCGTTACCATAGGCATGCCGCTCATCGCCGCGGCGCTGTGGTCTCTATACAGAACCGGAATCCATCAGGGAGGCGTGACAAGAGCATCCTGGTTGGGCGTGGTCATTTCGATCTGCACGGGGATGGGTGGCGGAACCCTATTGTACGGAGCGACCATCGCGCATGTAAACAATGTCTCGCGCGATACTTCCGCTGTTCAATGGTTGCCATACGACAAGATCGTCAGCAACCTCGCCGTCCTGGGCAAGGAGGCGCTGATAATCTTCGGAGGGCTGCCGCCGGGCGGCAGCGGACTGCTGTCGCTAGCTGGCCTCTACGGTGCGCTTCGGCTGATTGTTGCAGTCATGCTTTTGTCGTTGATCGTCCGGTCGGTGGCAACATCGGGGGGAAAGCCGGGCGATGAATTCAGACCGCTGGCCGTCTATGGGTCGGTGGCGCTTCTATCGGTCTGCCTTCTGCAACTGGCTACGACCATTCCGAACCTGACCGATCCGACCAACAGTTCGCGTTACCTGGTGCCGTCGTTTGTCATGATGGCCATTGTGGCGCTGGCCACACCTCTCGACACGCGACAGCGGCCCATCGGATCCATCGCGGTAGCGGTGATCTTTGCCGGATTGCTGACAAGTGCCTATCCGGCCTTTGTCAGATCAGATGTGCAATCGCGCGTGCACTGGGACCAGCAGGTTTCCCGCGCCACCGATTGGCCGAGCTTAGCGGCCTACCTGCAGGACAACGGCCTGCATTATGGTTACGCCACCTATTGGAACGCCGGCCTGCTGAGCGTGCTGTCCGACGAACATGTCCTGGTGCGGCAGGTTACCCTTGACGGCGAATTGCCGATGCCCATGCATTTCCTGTCATCAAACCGTTGGTACCGCCCCGATGCCTGGACAGGAGAGACCTTTCTTCTGCTGACCCAGGACGAGGCGAATGGGGTCGACTGGGGGCGGCTGACGGAACTCGGTTCCCCGGTCACGCGAAAACTTCAGTTCGGCAACCTTGGAATCTTTGTGTTCGGGGAAAACATTGCGGCCAAAGTGCCGGGTTGGGATCCTCAATTCAACCAGGCGGTAACATTTCATGCCAACGCGCACGCGCTTACCCAGGTCGGCTCGCTACAGGAGCGCGGCGACGGGAAAGCGCTTGTCGCGCCACCGCAATCGCAGGGTGCGCTGTACTATGGTCCTTATGTAAATGTCGCCCCTGGGGCATATCGCCTTACCTTCGACCTGGAAGCCAACGGCAAACCGGCCACGGTTGTCCGGATTGACGCGGCCTCGTCGCCGGGAGGGACGGTCCTGGCGGAGAAGGAACTGACGGAAAGCCACGGGCCGCAACAACTGCTCTTCTCGATCGACCGCACATCGACCATGGAATTTCGTGTCTGGGCCCTGGGGAATGGCGAGGTGGCGTTCAAATCGGTCACCATCCAGCGAGCAGAGCCGTAGTGGTGGGCACTAAAGCAATTCCAGGAAAAGTGTGATCGGTTTTCCGTCCGGAATTGCTTTAAATCAAAGAGATAGAGCGGTTCGCCGTTTCCGTGAAACGGTGAAACGCTCTAATGCTGGCGAAGCCTCGGCGCCAGGACCGATCTGCGGCACCTGCTGAGTTTCTACTTCTTCGCCCGCGCGCCGAACCACGCCTCCACCGAGCGATGCTCGTCCAGCCCGAAGCCGAGAATCTTCTTCTGATCCGCGCTCAGCCCCGGGAAATCGGACAAGACCGACGGAAGATGAAGCTGCTGCCGCAGCATCGGGATCGTGAAGACATGGTTCACGCCGCGCCGGTTGCGGTCGGTACGGTTGGTCGATCCGGCATGGTAGAGCATGCAGTCCAGGATGATGAATGTACCCCGCGGCACGGTTACCTGGACCTGACGCCGCCGCACCGTCTCGTCCGAAGGAAAATCCTCGCGATGATGGCTGGCGGGTATGACCCGGGTGGCGCCATTCTCGGCGGTGAAGTCGTCAAGCGCGAACAGGGCATTTATCGCCAGAGGCCTTGAACTGACGAAATGCTGGTAAGGAATGTCGCGATGGAACGCCGCCTGACCGTATTTGCTCTTGTTGGCGCGATTGATCAGCCCGTTGACCTGGTTGACGATGTAGTAGCCGCCGAGCATGCGCGAGAGCAGCCGCGCCAGCCGTTCATTGAAGACCAGGCTGATGAAGGCCGGGGCGTATTTGGGAAGGACGCGGATGGTGTCGCGCTCGCCGATCGCCGAAAGATCGTAGCCGGCGGCCGCGGCCTGGTCGGCGTAGGTCGCTTCGGCGACGTCGAAGTCGCTGGACAGCGCATCCAGTTGCTCGCCCGTCAGGCCGGCGTCGAGCGTCGTATAACCGGTGAGCCGAAGGTCCTCGATCAGAACGTCGATGTCGTCGCGCGCGACCGCGGCCTCCTTCACCCCGTAGCGATCTATCTCATTCACAGGCGCTCCTCGAGGCGGCTGGAGAAAAGATACGGATGGAAGACCTTCGTGCCGCTGCCCGGAAATTTCCTTGCCACAGCCGGCCAGCTGCGCGGATTGACCGCGGCCACTATAGCACTCCCGGGATGCCGGGAAATATACGCGTCGGCGCGCAGCCACGGCCGACCGTCGAGAATGGGCGCCAATGGCTCGTCCGTCAGGAACGCTTCGGCATCCTCGACCAGACGGGGCGCATAGGCCCGCAGCAGATTCTGGAATTCCCCGGCGCCGAAGATCGCATAAGGCTGATCGCCCCGCCATTTCAACGCGCCGTCGTCGATTTCCGACCAACCCATCAGGAAATCCGATCGCGCCGGCGCCAGCGACAGGTAGCGGAGGTCGGCGGGGTCCGGCGTCGCGGTCAGGTTGGGCTTGAGAACGGCCAGCCGAAAACCCTTCTGCTGCCCGGCAAGCGCGACGCTTCCGATGACCTGCAAACCGGCTGCGGCGGCGACCATCCGCAGCGATCGTGTGGAGAGGCTCGAAACGTGGTCGAGGAACAACAGCTCGGTATCGGCGACGTCACCATCCGGGCAGATCACCAGCACATAACCCTCCTCCGAGATGACGCGCCTGGACGCGGAAAGGAAGGCCCGCGGGTCAAGCGCGTGCTCGAGCACATTTACCGAAAGGCAGAGGTCATACCGTCCGGTGATTTCGGCTGGCGCTTGCTCGGCATAACCCTGGCGGATCATGGCCCACGCATCACCCCGCCGCTGCGCCGCGGCGACCAGCCGGGGAGCCGCCTCAAAGCCCAGCGCGTCGCTCAATTGCCAGCGCCGCGCGAGGTTTTCGAGCAGGGCGCCCGTCCCCGCTCCCAACTCGACGACGCTTCGGGGGCGAAGAGCGTGCCCCAGCAGCGCCGCGGCGGCTTCATCCAGGCACTCGGCATAGCCGTCGGCCCGGGCGGCGTCGGCGGCCGGATCGACAAGGCCTAGGTCGTACCCGTCACCATACAGGGTATCCCGTTCCTCAGGCTTCAGCGGGACAGCATGAAAGCCATGCCCGCAAGCTAGACACGAAGCCTTCCGAATCGGGCGGCCGACGATGGAACCGTCGCTCGTCATGGAACGTGACGGATGCGGCAGTGCCAGCTCCGTCACGGCGTTGGTTCCGCAAACAGGACAAACGGATCCAATCAACCGGCCCACCCTCCGCCTCCGCCCATATTCGGCTGAGAGCCGTCACGCGTAAATCCCAAAAGCCAACTGGTCGGTCAGCCAAGCAAACCGCGTCCGAGGATAACGGCGGCGTTCAGGACTCGTGGCAGAGAGTTCGCAAGAATGAAGGCTCGCTGGAATTCCTAAGCTCGATACGCTTTATGACTATCTACATGGTCAGGAGCGTGATTATGGACGCTGTTAAGCTGGCGGAGGCCAAAGCCCGTCTGAGCGAACTCGTCGACCGCGTCGAGGCGGGCGATTCGATCGACATTACGCGACGCGGCAAGCCGGTTGCACGGCTGACTGCCGTGGCTCAGCCCCGGAAGCCGATCGATCTCGCTATGCTGCGATCGCTGACGGCGACCATGCCACCGCAGACCCAGAACGCCCCCGATCTGGTGCGATCGATGCGGGACGGTGATCGCTACTGATGCCATGCCCTATCTCGACACGTCCTTGATCGTCGCGGCACTCTCCAATGAAGCGATGACGCCGCGCGTTCAGACTTGGCTGGCAACGCAGGATCCAGAGCAGCTTCTCATCAGCGATTGGACCATCACCGAGATGTCCTCGGCAATGGCGATCAAGTTGCGGACCGGACAGATCGACATAGAGCAGCGCGCATCGATGCTCGCTATGTTCAACAAGCTGGTCGCCGAGAGCTTCACCGTGGTCACAGTGACTGGCGCGCAGTTCCGGACGGCAGCGAGGTTTGCCGATCAGCGTACGCTTGGGCTTCGCGCCGGGGATGCGCTTCACCTCGCAATTGCTTCAGAGCATGGCGTTACGCTGCATACGCTCGACCAGCAACTTGCCGCGTCCGGTCCGTCGCTCGGCGTACCGACGCAGTTGCTGGCATGAAACAGGCTGCGGACAGGGCGTTGCCGGGGTTTTGATACCGTCAGGCCGCTCGATAGAGCGTTTCACCGTTTCACGGAAACGGTGAAACGCTCTATCTCCTTGTTTTTACGCAATTCCGGACGGAAAACCGCTCACACTTTTCCTGGAATTGCTCTAAAAAATGGCACTTCTTCCGTGATTGGCCTCACCTTCGCGAGACATCGCCTCAAACGACCAAGTCCGACGGGCCGTTGATGGAGCGGAAGGCGCCGCGGCTGCCCGCCAATCCCTCCGACTTGCGAACCTTGGCAAGCGGGTCATGCTTTGCCAGATGCGCGACATCGAGCCTGGCGAGCTGGCCGATCTGGTCAATTTCCACCTGGTAGGTCTTGTATGGCCCGTAGACGAACTCTCCGGTCAGTCCCTTGATCATGTCGCCCTGGCACAGAAGATATCCCGTTACGGACGGTTTTCCGGTCTCGTCGTTGATGATCGCAACGATCTTCCAGAACGATTCCGGCAGCTTTACAAGCCCCCTGTAGTCGGCGTCGCGGTCGCCGAAAACAGGCCCGGTGAAGACGCTGATCTTAAGCCCGCGCGTGCGCGCGTTCGAGAGCACATAGTCTTCCAGACCGACCCAGTCACGCTGGTTCAAATCCTCGTGCTGGGGAGCGGCGTTGGTGTAATGAAAGGTGTCGAGATTGGCTTCCGAGGCCAGATCGAGAGGCCCCCATACCGGGTCTTCACGGCGCACCATATGCCCGCGATCCAGCGGGTTCCTGGCATAGGCGGCATTATCGACCTGCAGGTCATCGCCGACCCTGCCGTCGATATACCATTTATCGACACGACCCATGCGCTTGGCCTGGCCGCCATCGATGTTGACGGCGGTCATCAGCGGCAGCTTTCGGCTCTTGCACATCCATACGGAAAAATGGCGGTATTTCAGCTCCTTCGTCGGCTGACCCGAGTCCGCGTCGGTGAGCCCGATGAGGTCGTCCTGCCATTGCGCTCCCGGCTTTGGCGGTTCGATCGGCTTGGACTTGCCGAGGAAACCCGTGTTGTAGCCATCGCGGTCGCGGAAATGTTCCGGCTTGTGGCGGCCGTCCCCTGCAGCTTCCGTACCGGCCTTTGAAGGCACGACGCTGACGCTGGTCAGCCCTTTCAGCGCGGCGTTGATCTCGGAGGCCGGAACGGCGTAGTTGGCGATCTTGTAGTCGCCCGCAAAATGCAGCCCGACGGCCTTGCCGCTGTCGCGGTCGATGACCACCGATCCCGAATTGCCGCCCAGCGTCGTCGCGTCATGCGTGAACTCGGGCGAAGCGTCGGAGACACCGGTCACGTCGCCGAAAGCAAAACGTTTCACATCGAAGATATCGCCAAAATACTCCGCCACATCCTCGGGATCGCTGCGGCTGTCATAGGCCGGATAGCCGATCACGCCGATCGGCGCGCCGACCTTCAATTGCGCGGTGGAGAGATCGATCTCATCCAGCTTGCGCAATTCCTCGCCCTCGACTTCCAGCAATGCGATGTCGGATGCGCCGCTGCCCGCCATGAAGACGACCTTGACGACCGGAGCCTGGCGCGCGCCCACGCCCTGTTGCTCCTCGAGGAAATCCACGTTCACCTGGTAGTCGCGGAAGTTCGGCAGTGTCATGAAATTATAGGCACCCCTGCCGTCGGCCCGTGCAAACTCCTCGGCGACATGACGGTTCGTCACCATGATCGCCTTGGTCTCCGACAGCTTTCTGACGATCCAGCCAGTTCCGACGAAGGGCCTGCCCGGGACGTTGCCGAGTTCGACGCGCGCGGTGCGCGCGATCGCCGGATCGATCTTGTCGCGCTTGAGGCCATCGACGATCAGCTTGACCTGCGGGACCATGTTTGCGGGGCGGACGAAGGTCCCTTTCTGCACCAGCAGCGGCGGGCGGATGATCTTGAGCACGATCGCTTCCAGCTGAGCGCGGCCCAGCGTCGGCGGCGACTCTGCGAACGCCATCGATTCGAGCATTGGCCCCCGCGCCCCACGCAGCGACGCCTCCGCCTTGATCGATTCCAGCTTCTCCTGGCCGATCGCCTCCGGCGTCAGGGCGTCGACGCCGAGCTTCTCGCGAACCTCGTCGAGCAGCTTGGGATTGAGCCGCTCGATCGAACGAAGCGAGGCACTTTCGAACGTGGCGTTGCGCGTCGGGCTCATGATTTTGTCTTTCCCTTGCCGGTTGCCTTGGAGCTACTTTGAGCGGGCGCCTTCTTGCCGCGCGCCTTAGGCGAAGACGACGCCGCCATAGCTCGCTTGATGGCGACAATCCACAGGCCTTCGTTAGCGTCGTAGACTTCGCGCTTGCCATTCAGCCTGGGTATCAGACGCCCACCGGCGTGATGCACGCCGATGACGCCCCATGCCGCATCGAAAACCGGACTGCCGGAGCTGCCATACTCGGTCGGGGCGCGATAATGGACGCGGCAGGGCGACTGACTGGCAGCGCTGCTGACGATCGCAAGCTCGTAGTCGAGCAGCACGTTGTCCTCGAAGGAAAAGCTGACCTCCCGGCCACTGGGGTGACCTATGATGTAGACCCGGGGTGTTTCGGGTTGAAGCGACGGCAAGCTGCTGGCGATGCGTAACGGCTGGACATCGCCCGGCAATTGCTCGTCGAGCCGCAACACACTGACATCGTGCTGATCGGGCGGCGATTGCCACACAATCTCGGACACGGCGTAGCGTCTCGTCTTGTCCTGACGGCCGAGTATTTCGAAGGTGACGGTTGCCTCGCGCGGGGTCGCCGCTTTCTCGAGAGGAGGATCGCTGACCACATGGGCGTTGGTGATGACCAGCAGCTCCTTGCCCAGATGCGGCGCCAGATCGCTGCCGCGTACCACGAAGCCGGTGCCGTGCGGCTCTCCGTTCTTATGGATCATGGCGACGGATTGCGCCATCTTGAACCCTTCTTGCAGCCAGCTGTAGGAGCGCGCGCCGACATTGCCAAGCACGTTCTGGTGCTGTGCCCTGGACACCGCCGCCAGATCACCCAGCGCCTCGGCCGGAACCGAGAATCCGCCGCCAGGCAGGTCGCCCAGCATGCCGATCAGCGGCGCCAGGATCAGGCGCCCCCATCCGTGTTCGCCCGCACGCCAGAGCTGGTTGAGCTGGCGCACGGAGCCTGCGAGCGCGAAGACATCAGGATTTCGTTGCGCGTAATAGCTGTACCATTTGAGGGCTTCATCGTGCCTGCCCAGGCCAACCAACGCTTCGCCGGCGGTCGCATAGTCCCACAACTCCGGTTTCGGCTTCGCCTCGATCAGGGCGAAGATTTCGCCGGCAGCGGCCTTGGCGCCTTTGAGCTCATCATCCGACAGAAACAAACCACCGTCCCACGCTGCGATCGCAACATGGTTCACGCCCTGATAGGTAAGATTGGGGTCTTTGACCCACGCATCACGATAGTGGCCGAACGAGGCGCGCGTGGCTTCCCGCGCCACATCATCTCGCTTTCCGCGTGCGCGAACCGCGCGATCCTTCCAGGCGCGGCCCAACGCGCCCTTGGCCTCGCCCCACTCATAATCGGAAATCGCCGGGTCGGCGATCAACGCTTCAAGAATACGGATGGCGGGGATGGTTTCGCCGCGCTCGATCAAAGCCTGCGCGAAGTGCCGGGTCACTTGGTGGTCACGGCAGCCGTCATCGAGGAAGGCCTGCGCCATGCGCCGCATGAACACGAAGCGACGATGCTTGCGCAGGCCATTGAGGGCGCGGCGCGCCTCTTCCGCGTCAATGGTGCCCTTCTCTATCGGCAGCTGGGCGATCAAGGCTTCACAGGCCTTGCGAAGAGCCTCGATGCTGGTGCCGCCAGCGGCCTGCACGACCGCGTCGACAAGCTCCTTGATCATTGCGGCGATTGCCTCCTCTTCATCAAGAGTTCACGTCTTGCCTGCTCGAGCATGTTGATGCGCGGCGGGTAGCACCTGGAAGAAGGAAAAATCTGTTGACCCGTGTTACCGGCCACCCAAGCCCCCGGCAGCAATTTTCAACCCCTGGCCTCGCCAGCGTTGAATTTGAGCTCCGCCCCCAACTTAGACAGTCAAGAATGAAAGCACGGCACCACGCACCGACGCCTACCCAATCAGCCGCCGGTCCAGTATGCTATCATTCTTTGTTTTCCTGTATTAGAAGCTTAGCGGAATTTATGCTTTCTGGCTATGGTGGAGTAAAGTATTTCTTCCGCCTCGCTGGCAAACCGAACGGCCGTCGATATTGGCCGGCGGCCATGGCCGTGCCCTCGCGTGCGCAGCCACAGCTTGGTCAAGGACCGGCGCAATGGGCCCAGCTATGCAGAGTGACGCCAGCGATCCGGCCTGCTGTCGCGGCTGTCATTGGTGGTATCCATCGTTATCCCCGGCCGAGCCTACTGCACACCGATCATTCAAGCTCCGCACGGTACTTATCGGAAGTCGTCCAGCCGTAAGTGGCGACGCCGCCATTCTCCCCGATTTTCCGGCGAGTTAGGAACCCTAGATAGCGAAGCGTTTCCAGACGATAGTAGATTTCCGACTGGCCGAAATTGAATGCCGTCTGTAACTCCCCCTGTGAAATGTCCCGATCAGAATGAGACGCGATATAGTCTAGAATCTTTCCTTGCCTTTCGCCCACGCGAGCGCGCTTGGCGCTGAAACTCGCCTTCGTTTCCCGATCAATTTCGTCAAGAAAAGACTTCTTGGTAACGTAAGCCGCGAGCTCCTCCAACTTGGCCAAAGCGGCAAGCTTGTTTCTCTCCAGCCAACCGGTTGTTTTGGCCAATTGGTCGAGAAACTGATAGAGGCTGGAAGCACTGTTGAGTAGACCTGCCGCCGCCCCCCGCATGGGACCCGGAACATCCTCGGGCCTCAATCCGGCGAGAAGCGGAATTGTCCGCTTCGCCTGTAACCATGCCGCGCCCAATTCAAACGCTACCCACTCCGAAGCAAGACTGTGGGGCGTAAGAATAGCGACGACACTTTCGGCGGATGCCAGTTCGCTACGCAAGATGTCAGGGGGCATCGATCCAAAATCGAGTTTGTAACCCGGTACCGACGTGCAACGCACCGAGCCGTCGGGAACACTCATTGCGAGTTCGAGCGCGGTTACCAGTTTTTCGGCAATATCCTCATCGCGGTGGGCGTGACTGATGAAGATTTTGATTTTACCCGCCATCGCGTTCGGCATCGCTTCCCCCTATGTCCCCCTCATTTCTTCAGTCAGAAGGGTATATGTCAGAATTTGTCAGCACGGCCTAAACAGATAGCCTCTCCCTGGCTCTTCACACAACCTGGATAATGATAGCGTATCCAAGCGGGGGCTGCGGACGGCGCGCCTGGGGAGACGAAATTGCGGAGCGTCTTCGCGCGCCAAATAGAGTTGCCCCGCGTCGAAGCAAGATCGTAGGATGATCCTGCCCCGCCACTGATCGACAATTCACGGTGGAGCCCCTTCGTGTTTCCGGCGCACAATTATGATGTTGCCCGGACGAGCCTCGGCAAGCGGCTGAGATTTATGAAAGGCGACAAAGGGCCGAGCTGCAATTTTATGTCAATTTACAAATTTTACGTGCGGAATAATTTCTCGCAACGCGTTAAAGCTTGTAGAGCATGTTGTAAAACTTTGAGGTCGCGCGCCGGCGCAGCGCATGGGATCACCGGACGGCGCGCGGACTTGCGGTCTGAAAATCCATCGCGAGGTTTCGAATGCCGATGACGCACAAGACGATGCAGGATTTCGCCCGCTCCTGTGGCGTCTCGCGGCCGACACTGTCGAAATATTTCGACGATCCGACCAGCGTCAAGCCGGCGACGCGAAAGCGGATCGAGGATGCGCTGCGCTCGTCCGACTACCAGCCCAATCTCTTCGCCCGCAATCTCAACCGCAAGCGCACCCGCAGCATCGGCATCGTCGTGCCGACGGTTGCCGATCCGTTCTATTCCGAAATGGTCAGCCGGATCGAGCTTCGGCTGCGCGACGAAGGCTATTGGCCGATCGTCATCTCCTCGCACGCCTCGACCGAGCTCGAGGCCGAGGCGGCACGAACCATCCTGTCGCTGAAAGTGTCCGGCGCGCTGATCGCGCCGCTCGGCCTACGCTCGGACCACCGTGCGCTGGAGAAGCTGACCCAGGCCATTCCAATCGTCTATTTCGACACTTATCTCGAAGGCGGCACGCCGTTCGTCGGCAACAACAACAGCCAGAGCGTCTCGACCATCGTCGACTATCTTTGCAGGTCCGGCGAACCTCCGGTCTATTTCGACATTCCGCATGTCAACCACAACTCGCCGGAACGGTTGGACAGCTATGTGACGTCGATGAAGCGGCTCGGACAGGAGCCGATCGTCATCGGCGATATCAAGGCTTACACCTGGGATTTCGAGCGGATCGGCTACGAGCAGATGGAGAAGATGCTGAGCCAGGGCGGGCTGCCGGGCAAGACGATCCTGTGCAACAACGACCGCCTCGCCTTCGGCGTGATGGCTGCAGCTTTCTCGAGAGGGCTGAAAGTCGGCCGCAAGGCCGACTGCGACCTGCGCGTCGCGGCCCATGACGACCACCCGCTCAGCCGCTACACCTGCCCCGCGCTCACCACGATGGCGCAGGATTTCGCGGCGATGGCCGGGCGCAGCGTCGAGACCCTGCTCGCGCTGCTCGACGAGGACGGCACTGCCGTCGCGCCGAAGGTCAGGCTCGACGCGACGCTGGTGATGCGCCAGTCGGCCTGATCTCGAGCGACCTTAGAATGCGGGATCGAATTTTCGCCACGCGGCCACGGCCGCCTCGACCGCCTGCCGCGATGCCGGGCCGTGGCGGCCCATCGATACGAAGCCGTGGATCTGGCCCGGCCAGCGCCTGAGCGCAATCGGCACACCGTCCGCCTCCAGCCGTTGCGCGTAGGCTTCGCCCTCGTCGGCGAGGATGTCGTGACCGGCGATTGCAATGAAGGCCGGCGCGGCGCCGGCAAGGCTCTCGGCCTTGAGCGGCGAGACGCGCCAATCGCCGATGTCCGCGACGTCTCGCACATAGTGGTCGCGGAACCACGCCATGGTCGATGCGGTCAGCCCAAAACCCTCGCCGAAGCGGCGATAGCTATCAGTGGTCTGTGCCGCATCGGTGTTCGGGTAGAACAGCAATTGCGCCGTCAGCCTATGCCTGTCGTCGCGCGCGAGCAGGGCGAGCACGGCGGCGAGATTGCCGCCGGCGCTGTCGCCGGCGACGGCGATGCGCCGCGCGTCGATGCCGAGACCGTCAGCCGCATCACGGATGTAGGAGAGAGCGGCCCGGCAGTCCTCGAGCGCCGCCGGGAATTTGTGTTCCGGCGCCAGCCGGTAATCGGGCGAGACGACCACGCAAGCCGCCAGGTTGGCGAACCAGCGGCAGATCTCGCCGTGCGAATCGAGATTGCCAATCACCCAGCCGCCGCCATGCAAATAGAGCAGCGCGGGGGCGCCAGCCGCAGGCGCGCCCTGCCCGCGATAGAGGCGGAGGGTCAATGATCCGCCTGGCCCGGCAATAGCGCGATCAGCGACCGAGACGACCGCTTCACGCTCGCCCTGCAATTCGGGAAAGCCGTTGTCATAGGCGCGCCGAGCCTGTTGCGGCGTGCCTGTCTCGAAAGGCGGCTCGCTCGCCTGCCGGCCGAGATCGAGAACTTTTTGGGCTTGCGGATCGAGCGACACCGTCACGGTCCATCCTCAGGCGAGCAGGCTCGCCGCCTCGTCCTCGCCGAGCAGCTGCGGCTGGTCGACGGTCCCCACCACGGCAACCGAGCCGCGGCTTTCACCCGAAGCCAGGATAGCCTCCATGATCTCCAGCACGTGCAACGCAAGCTCGCCGGAAGCGCGCGGCCTCCTGCCTTCCGACAGCGACCGCGCCAGGTCGGCGACGCCAAGCATGCGGTAGTTGGCGCGGTTGGGGGCGGCGTAGGGCCAGTTGCGCGCGCCGTAGAGTTCGCCCTCGCTCTCAAAATCCTTCCAGTCGGTCCCGCCCGCGGATAGCGAGACGGTGCCGCCAAAAGTGTCCGGGTCGGGGAGCCTGAGCGACCCTTCCGTGCCGTGCAATTCGATCGGGTGGTTGGAATGCTTGAAGACGTCCCACGAGGCGCCAAAGGTTACGGTGGCGCCGGAACGGAATTCGAGTAGCGACAGGATGTTGGTCGGCGTGCCGACCCTGAAGCTGGTGTTCTTGTATGGACCCTCGGCGGTGATCAGCCGCTCCTCCTGGCCGCGCGTCGCCATAGCCATGACGCGAGCGACTGGACCGAGCAGGTTGACCAGCATCGTCAGGTAGTACGGCCCCATGTCGAACACCGGACCGCCGCCAGGCTGATAGTAGAATTGCGGATTGGGATGCCAGTGCTCCATGCCGCGCCCCATCATGAAGGCGGTGCCGGTCACGGCGCGGCCGATGGCGCCCTCGTCCATCAGGCGGCGCGCCCGCCTGCCGGCCGCACCAAGGAAGGTGTCGGGAGCCGAACCGATCAGCAACCCGCGCCTGGCGGCCTCGGCGACAAGCTTGCGGCCGTCGCTGGCCGAGGTCGCGAGAGGCTTTTCGGTGAAGACATGTTTTCCGGCCGAAAGCGCTGAATGGGAAATGTCGAAATGCACCGACGGAATTGTGAGGTTGAGGACGAGATCGACCTCGGGATCGGCCAGCAGCGCGTCGACGCCGAGCGGGCGGATGCCATATTCCTTGGCCCGAAGCGCAGCCATATCGGCGGAAATGTCGGCGCAGGCGCGCAATTCCACGCCGGAAAAAAGTGCCGCGTTGCGCAGATAGGTCATCGAGATGTTGCCGCATCCGATGACCCCGATACCGAGCTTCGCGCCTGATTTTGCGTGCATGTTCGTTCCAGCCTCCCAATTCGGCAGCGTTCCGGTCTATCTTCCCGCAGGCGCGGCGGACCGGTTTCCAGATTCGCTATACAGCATTTTAAATATTGACGCGCGTAAAATTTTTCGAGAGCATATGAAAATGCCGACGCAGCGTTGGAGACCGCCGGTCGTCAGGCTGTTCGTCCAGCGCCGGATCATCGAGGGTCTGATGCAGGGCGGTATCAAGGACTTGAAAGGATGAACGTGGAAGACCTCAAAGTCGGCTGCCAGACCTTCACCTGGGAAATGCTCGGCGACCGGTTCACCGGCGGCCCAGACGATCTCCTCAAGGCGATCGCCGATGGAGGCTATGCCGGCATCGAGATCACCGACAGGATGATCGGCCGCTATGCCGGCAAGCCGGCCGAGTTTGCGGCGGCGTTGACGTCGTCCGGCCTGACGCTCGTCTCCTTCGCATTCGGCTCGAACAGCGGCTTCACGCTGAAGGACCAGATCGGCGAGGACCTCGAAGCCGCCAAGCGCTGGATCGACTTTGCCGCCGCCTTCCCCAGAGCGCTGGTCTCGATGGGCTCTGCGACCGTCGTCTCCGACGGGCCGCGCGACGACAAGTTCGCCATTGCCGCCGAGGTCTACAACAAGGCCGGCGAGATCGGCCGCAAGGCCGGCGTCCAGGTTGCGGTGCATCCGAGCTCGCATCACAACACGCTGCTCTTCGACCGTGCCGATTACGACCGCATCTTCGGGCTGCTGGACGCCTCGCTGGTCGGCTGGGTGCCCGACACCGGCCACATCTTGCGCGGCCACTGCGATATGGCCGACACGCTCACCACCTATCGCGACCGCATCCGCTACGTGCATCTGAAGGACGTCGATGCGAACGGCACCTGGGCGATGCTCGGCAAGGGCATCTGCGACACGGCGAAGGTGATCGAGATCGCCAGTGCGGCGCCAAACTTCAACGGCTGGCTGGTGCTCGAGGAAGAGTCCGAAACCGCCGCCGCCGATCCGGCGGGCGCTGTCAAGACCAACCGCCAGACCATGCGCGGCTACGGAGCCTGAGACGATGATCGTCAAGCAAGACCGTCGCCTTCGTGTCGGTGTGCTCGGCTGCGGGCCGATCGCGCAATTCGCGCATCTGGAATCCTGCGTGAAGGCCGCCAATGCCGACCTCTACGCGATCTGCGACGCGGCGCCCGACCTGCTGGCACGCATGGGCGCGACCTACGAGCCGCGGAAGATGTATGGCGACTATGACGAGATGCTCGCCGACACTGAGCTCGAAGCGGTGATCGTCGCCACCTCGGACGCCTATCACGTGCCGATGTCGATCAAGGCGCTGGAAGCCGGCAAGCATGTGCTGTGCGAAAAGCCGATCGGCGTTTCGGTCGAGGAAGGCGAGAAGCTCGCCGAGGCCGTAAGGCGCTCCGGCAAGGTGCTGCAGGTTGGCCACATGAAACGCTTCGACCCGGCGCTGGAAGCGGCGCGCGATTTCGTCCGCGACGAGATGGGCGATATCCTGGCGCTCAAGGCCTGGTATTGCGATTCCACCCATCGCTACACCAACACCGATGCGGTGCAGCCGCTGCCCGTCACCAGCAAGCTGGCAAGGAAGCCAAGTGGCAATCCGAAGGCCGATCTCAGGCAGTATTTCATGCTGGCGCATGGCTCGCATCTGGTCGACACGGCGCGTTTCCTGTGCGGCGAGATCACGGCGGTGCGCGCGCGCCTCAACGAGCGCTTCGGCGCCTATTGCTGGTTCGTCGAGACGGAATTCGCCAATGGCGCGCTCGGCCATCTCGACCTCACCGTCGCCGTGCGTATGGACTGGCACGAAGGTTTTCAGCTCTATGGCGAGAACGGCTCGGTGATCGCCAAGACCTTCAATCCCTGGTATTTCCGTGCCAGCGAGGTCGACATCTTCCACGAGAAGGATGCGACCTCGCGCAAGCCGCTTGGCGCCGACGGCCATTTCTTCCGCCGCCAGTTGGAAGGCCTCGCCGACACCGTGCTTAACGGCGCGTCACAGCGCGGCGCCACTGTCGAGGATGGCCTTGCCTCGATCCGCGCCATGGTGGCGATCGCGCGCTCCGTCGAAAGCGGCGAGCGCGTCGAACTCGCCAGCGTCAGCGGAGCGGTCTGATGCAAATCGGGGTGTTCGCCAAGACCTTCCCGGGCAGCGAGCCGGCCGGCGTGCTGGCCGCCGTGCGGGAGGCGGGCTTTGCCGTCACCCAGTTCAATCTGGCCTGCGCCGGCCTGCCGTCGATGCCGGACGCGGTTTCCGACGACGCGATCCGCGCCATCGATGCCGCAGCCAAGGCTACGAGTGTCAGCCTCGTCGCGCTTTCGGGCACCTACAACATGGCGCATCCGGACACCCGGGTGCGAGCCGACGGGCTCGGGCGGCTGGCGATCATCATCGACACGGCGGCCAGGCTTTCGATCCCGCTCGTCACGCTCTGCACCGGAACGCGCAATGCCGAGGATCAGTGGGCACGCCACCCCGACAATGCCGATCCATCGGCCTGGGCCGACATGGCGCGCGAGATGGAAAAGGCATTGCTGATCGCCGAGCGCCACGGCGTCGATCTCGGCATCGAGCCGGAGCAGGCCAACATCGTCACCTCGGTCGAGGACGCGATGCGGCTGTTCTCCGAGATGGGCTCGAAGCGCCTGCGCATCGTGCTCGATCCGGCCAATCTGTTCGAACAGGCGACCGCGCAGACAGCGCGCGCCATCGTTGCCGACGCGGTCGAACGCACGGCGGGCCATGTGGCGCTGGCGCATGCCAAGGACCGCTTCGCCGACGGCCGCTTCGCCACCGCCGGGCAAGGCGTGGTCGACTTTGCCGATTTCATCGTCCGGATGAAGGCCACCGGCTTCGACGGACCGCTGGTCACGCACGGGCTGTCGGCCGAAGAGGCACCCGGCGTCGCCCGCTTCCTGAAAGAGCTCGTGTGATGGCGACGCTGTTGCGCGACGGAGCCAGGCTGCGCATTACCGACACGGGCGCGGGTCGTTCGGTCGTCTTCCAGCACGGCCTGGGCGGCGGCGAAGCGCAGGCCGCGCAGACATGTCCCGATGGCTTCCGGCGCATCACGCTCGAATGCCGCGGGCATGGCGGCTCCGGGCTCGGCGAGCGGCGGCCGTTCTCGTTCGAAATGTTCGCCGATGACGTTATTGCCGCCGCCGATCAGCTCGGGCTCGACCGCTTCGTTGCCGGCGGCGTCTCGATGGGCGCGGCGATTGCGCTGCGTCTTGCATACCGTTACCCGCGGCGCGTCACCGGCCTCATCCTGGTGCGGCCTGCATGGACTTTTTCCGCCGCGCCACAGAACATGCAGCCGATCGCCGAAGTCGCCGAACTCATCCTCGAACATGGGACCGACAAGGGTCGGAGGATGTTCGCGCAATCCGAGACCGCAACGCGCCTCTATCGCGAGGCGCCGGACAATCTTTCCTCGCTGCTCGGCTATTTCGACCGGCCCGACGCCAGTGCATTCGCGCAAGTGCTGGCCAACATCGCCGGCGACGGTCCCGGCGTTGGCGAACGCGACGCGGCCGCGCTCGACATTCCTGCACTGGTCGTCGGCAACGCGATGGATGCCGTGCACCCGTTGTCTTCAGCCTACACGCTTGCCGCCGCGATGCCGGACGCGGTCTTTGCCGAAATCACGCCGAAAGCGCGCGACAGCGCGAAGCATTTCAGCGATCTGCACCAGCACATCACCTCCTTCCTGCAAACGCATTCAAGCCTCCGGAGTCCCATTCCGTCATGATCGCCAAGCCTCTCTCCGGTCCAGCCGCCATCGCTGCCCTGCCCCGCAACCGGCTGATCGGCGAATTCTCGCTGTGGTCGGCGGACCTCGCCAACATGGAGCGCGACCTGAAGCGGATCGAAGCCCATGCCGACCTGCATCACATCGACGTGGCCGATGCCCGCTTCACGCCCGGCTTCCTGTTCTTCCCGGACCTGGTGGCGCGCATCGCTAAACTCACGGCAAAGCCGATCCACGTGCACCTGATGGTCGAGGCGGAAATCGTCGAGGCCCAGACGCGCCAGTTCATCGAAGCCGGCGCCGACCTCGTCACCATCCATGCCGAAAATGGCGAGGCGGGCCGGCGCGCCGTGCGGCTGGCGCGTGAACTCGGCGCCGAGGCCGGCGTGGTGCTGCGGCTGGAGACGCCGGTTTCCGCCATCGTTCCCTTCCTGCCGGACGTGGCCTTCGTGACGCTTCTCGGCACCTCGATCGGCGTCAAGGGGCAGAGCCTGTCCGAGCAAGCCTGCCCGCGCCTGATCGAAGCGCGCACGCTGATGCGGCAGGCAGGCCGCGAGGCCGATATCATCCTCGCCGCCGATGGCGGCATCCGCCACGAGACGGTGCCGCTGCTGCGCGCAGCCGGCGCCGACACCGTGGTGCTGGGATCGCTCGCCTTCGGCGATCCGGATTTGGCGCAGCGCATGGCCTGGCTGCACGGGCTGAAGGCCGCCGCCTGATGAGCACGCTCGCGCTGGCCTTCGATCTCGGCGGCACGGAGTTGCGCGGCGCGCTGGTCGAGCGCGGCGGCGAGGTCGTGGCGCGCGTCTCGGAACCGACGATGGCTGAAGCGGGATCGGAGGCGGTGATCGGCCGGATCATCGCGCTCGCCAACAAACTGCTGGACGACCACCCGCAGGCCAAGGTGCTCGGCATCGGCGCCTGCGCGCCGGGCCCGCTCGATCCCAAGGCAGGCATCGTCATCGGACCGCCGACACTCTCCGGCTGGCACAACGTGCCGATGATCGACATTCTCAGCCGGCAGTTCGGGTTGCCGGTGCGGCTGGAGAATGACGCCAATGCGGCGGCGCTGGGCGAATGGCGCTACGGCGCCGGGCGTGGCTCGGAATCGCTCGTCTTCGTCACCGTGTCGACCGGCATCGGCGGCGGCGTCATCGCCGACGGCCATATCTATCACGGACGGCGGGGGCTGGCCGCCGAGATCGGCCACATGACGATCACCGGCGAGGGCGACCGCTGCTTCTGCGGCAATGTCGGCTGCTTCGAGGCGGTCGCCTCCGGCACCGCGCTTGGACGCCGGGCGACACGGCTGACCGCGCCAGGCGATGGATCGCAGCTCCGGCGGCTTTCCAGCAACGGCGATGTTTCGGCTCGCCATGTCGTCGAGGCGGCGCGGATGGGCGATGCAGTCGCGCGCGACCTGGTCGAGGCCGAGGCGCATTGGCTCGGCATCGGCTTCACCAATCTTTTGCATCTCTACTCGCCCGAGGTGATCGTCATGGGTGGCGGGCTCTCGAACGGCTTCGACCTTCTGGCGCCGGGGATCCGGGCCACGATCAACGAGCGCGCCATGCAGGCCTATCGCGACGTGCCGGTGGTGCCGGCCGAGCTCGGCGACCGCGCCGGGCTGGTGGGCGCCGCCAGCCTTATCCTGTGGGAGGGCGAGCCGGGCACGGCGCTGTCGATGGTGCAGGACCAGGAGACAGGCGACGGGGCCAGCGGACCGGCCGGCGCCAGAGCCGGGTGATTTCGATAGAAATCGGGAGGCGCCGGCACCACTTTAATCTGCCTGGGTCGCGTCCAGCTCGACAGCTCAGGTGCGCTTGGGGATTTCCCTGTTCTCGAGCAGCAGCGTCAGCCCCATGGCGACGAAGTAGAGGGCCGCTACCCAGATGAACATCACGTTGAACCCGCTGGAGTAATGATCGAGCACCGACTCGCGGATCGCGGCGGGCAGGCCGGAGGCGATGTGTGGCGTCAGCCCGTTCAAACCCTGCGGCAACAGAGCGGCGGCCTCAGTGGGAAGCCCGGCGGTCTGCCGGTTCAAGGCCCAGATCATCACCGCGCCGTTCAGCGCCAGACCCAGCGACGCGCCGAGCGTGCGCGCCTGCGTGATCAGCGAGGTCACCGCGCCGATATCCTGCAGGGGTGCGGCTGCCTGGATCGCCACGATCAGCACCTGGAACTGCAGGCCCATTGAAATGCCGAATGTGGCCATCATCGCCGCCAGCACCCAGATCGGCGTGTGCTGGTTGATGAAGACAAAGCCTATCATCAGCAGGCCGCCCATGCCCATCGCCACCACCGGCATCCATTTGTAGCGTCCGGTCGCCGCAATCACCCTCCCGGCGACGATCGAGATGACCATCGACGTCAGCGACGCCGGCAGGAACAGGAAGCCGACTTCCGCTGGGCTGAGACCCGTCAGTGTCTGCATATAGAGGGCGAAGTAGAAGAACATGCCCAGCGTCACCGTTCCGGCGACCAGCGACACGCCCGAGACGATGCTGACGGTCGAAATGGCAAACAGCCGCAAGGGCACGATCGGCTCCTCGGCCCGGCGTTCAACCACGATGAACAAGGTAATGGCGACCAGCGCGAGCAGCGGCAGCGCGAAGGTGAAGACGTCCGGCCCGGACGGGTCGAGCACATGATAGCCCCAATAGACGATGGCCGTCGTGCCGATGGCCAGCAGTGCGCCGCCGAGATAATCGACATGGTGCTTCTTCCCGTTGAAGCGGCTGCGCATGGCGAATGCCAGCACCGCCATCACGATAATGCCGATCGGCAGATTGACCAGGAAGACCCAGCGCCAGCCGAACAGGCTGGTGATGTAGCCGCCGGCCAGCGGGCCGAGCACCGAGGACAGAGCGAAAACCGCCGAACTGTAGCCCTGGTATTTGGCGCGGTCGCGCGGCGAGAACAATTCGCCGATCATGGCGAAGGCCGAGACCATCAGGCCGCCGCCGCCGATGCCCTGGAGCACGCGCGCCGCGATCAGGCTTTCCATCGACCATGCCATGCCGCAGACCAGCGATCCCAGCAGGAACAGGCCGATCGCCGTCAGGACGACGTTCTTGCGGCCATACATATCGCCGAGCTTGCCGTAGAAAGGCGAGACCGCGGCGGTCGAGAGCAGATAGGCGGCACCCACCCAGCCGAACAGATGCAGATTGCCGAGCTCACCCGCAATGGTGGGCAAGGCGGTGACGACGATCTGCATGTCGATGGTGGCCATGAACATGGCAACGAGCGCGCCGCAATAGACGATCAGCGTCGTAAGATCGGGCCTGGCTTCGGCCTCCGCGGGCGGCGCATCCGGAAGCGTTGAGTCAATGCTCATGGGTATCTCCGACGTTGGGGCGGGTTTATGTGCCCATGGCAGATATATGTCAACATCAAATATATGCTACCAGCATGCAATTGACATCGGCATACATTTTTGCTAGCGCGCTTTGGGATGAGCAGCAACGATGCCGAGCCGGGCAAGCCCGACCGACTTTCAACCCCGCGCCAGACGCATGGCGATCAGGATCTCGCCGATCTGGCACGCAGCAATGGCCTGTCCGAAGCGGCAGCCGAAGCCGTCGCGGCCATCGACGCAGTGATGGGCAAGGTGCGGCGTTCGGTCCAGCGCCGGGATTTTGGCCGCTTGATTCTGGCCCGCATCGACCCCTCGCTGGAAGTGAGCCATCTCGATGCGATCATCGCGCTCAGCACGGTCGTCAGTGACATCCCACAGGACGAGGTGACGGTCGGCGTCATCGCCGAGCGCATGGGCATAGACCCCTCCCGCGCCAGCCGCATCTCCGCCGATCTGGTCGAGCGTGGCTACGCTTTGCGCGTCGCGTCGCAACTCGATGCCCGCCGCATTTGCCTCAGGCTGACCGCCAAGGGCGAGCGCCTGGTGAAGGCGGTGCGCCAGACCAAATGGCGGATTTTCGCCGGCGCGCTGGCGCAGTGGGACGAGCAGGACCTGGTGACGTTCGCCGCCCTGCTGGAACGCCTCGCGGCTTGGGCTATCGATGAGGCAGGGATGAGCAGGGCTGCCGATGCCGTCAAGCAGATGATGGACGAGACGGAGCCCGGGGCGCCCGAGGCGAAATAGGCGGCGCATTTGGGGCCTTGCCTCTCTTGACGTGACATCGCCGTCGCTTTGGTGAAATCCGCTGTTGCCGTCGTCGCGTCCGCCAATCTCCTAAAGTTGCCTCCAATTCCTGTTGCATTGCAGCACATTAAATCCACTGCGCTCTATTTTAATTCTTGACGTACGTAAAATTTTTCTCAACCATGCGGAAACGCTGGCGAGACATCCGCCAGCGCTCTGGGAGGAGCAATGCCTGGCATGGAAGAGACCCGAACCGGGTGCGCCTTGCGCGCGCCAGCCGGTTTTTCCAACGCAAGCGCAGGGGTCGCTTGCGTGCCGTCAGCCATGCCGTTCGCAGGACAACGAGCCGACAATCAAAAATCCGGAGGAGGAAGACTTATGCGCATGCGCATGTTCAATTGCCTGGCGATCGGCGCCAGCCTGCTTGCCACGACGCTTGCCGCCCATGCCGATGACGCGAAGGTCGCGGCGATCGTCAAAGGTCTCGACAATCCGTTCTTCCAGACCATGCAGCAGGGCATCGAGGAGCAGGCCAAGGCCGACAGCGTTGCGGTCACCGTGCAGGCCGCCGCCAATATGGGCGACGCCACCGGCCAGGCCGACCGGCTGACCGCGATGGCGTTGCAGGACTTCGATTGCTACCTGGTCAACCCGATCAGCGTCTCCAACCTTGTCCAGGCGCTGGTGCCGGTGGCCCAGAAGAAGAAGCCGATCATCAACATCGACTCGACCATCGACGCCGGGCAGGCCAAGGCCGCCGGCTTCTCCGTCTCGACCTATATCGGCACCGACAACGTTGCGGCCGGAGCGCTCGCCGGCGAAGAGATGCTGAAGCTGGTGCCGAAGGGTTCGAAGGTCGCGCTGGTCGCCGGCATCGTCGGCGACGTCGGCTCCAACGCCCGCATCAAGGGGTTCAAGCAGGCCGTCGAGGGCAAGCTCGACGTGGTGGTGATGGTGAGCGCCGACTGGGATCGCGAGAAGGCGCTGACCGCGGCCACCGACATCCTGGCGGCGCATCCCGACCTCGCCGGCTTCTTCGCCGCCAACGACATCATGGCGCTCGGCGTCGAGCGCGCCGTGCAGACATCTGGCAAGAACGTCAAGGTGATCGGCCTCGACGGCATCGTCGACGCGCTGAAATCGGTGGCGGCCGGCGAGCTCACCGCCACCGTCGCCCAATATCCGTATGTCGTCGGCGCCATGGGCGTCGAGGCCTGCAAGGCGGCGGTCAAGGGCAAGGAACTGCCCGCCAACGTGCCGGCGCCCGTGCTCTTGATCAACAAGGACAATGCCGAGGCCTCGCTGAAGAACTTCCCGCGCCCCGGCGGCGACTATCCCGATCCGTTGCGCGAGTTGTTGAAGTGAGCAATTCCGCCAACAACGCGCCCGCCGCCCACTCGGCGGGCGCACCGGAGGAGAGCCGTTCCTCCCTTGCGGCTCTCCTCCTCGATCCCTCTTTCTGGGCCGACTGGGCGTCCGTCGTCGGCCTGGTCGGACTGGTCATCATCTTCGGCATCGCCCAACCGGTCTTCCTCAGCGTCGCCAACCTGCAGGCGTTGCTGTTGGCGGCAGCCATCCTGGTGGTGCTGTCGATCGGCCAAACCTTCGTCGTGGCGACATCGGGCATCGACCTGTCGCTGGCGGCGGCGGTCATGCTGGGCGCCGTCATACTTGGCCTCGTCAATGCCGCCGGCCACGGCATCTTCATCGCTTGCGTGCTTTGCGTGCTGGCCACCAGCGCGCTGGGCTTCTTCAACGGCCTCATCATCACCGCAGGCAAAATCCCCGATTTCGTGGTGACGCTCGGCACATTGTCCGGCATCACCGGGCTTGGCCTGATCCTGTCGGGCGGCGAGCCGACCATGGTCGGTTCGACCTTCCTGCTCAAGCTCGCTTCCGGCTCGTTCGGGCCGTTCGGCTACCCGGTCTGGGTGGCGATCGCGGCCGTCGTCGTGGCCCATGTCGCGCTCTACCACACGCGCTTCGGCGTGCACCTGCTCGCTACCGGCGGCCAGACCGAAAGCGCAAGCGCGCTCGGCATCCGCACCGGCCGTGTCAAGATTGCCGCCTACACCATTTCGGGCCTCTGCGCCGGCATCGCGGCCATTCTGCTGGTGGCGCGCATCGGCTCGGCCGAGCCGCTGATCAACACCAGCCTGCTGCTGAACTCGGTGGCCGCGGTGGTGCTGGGCGGCGTCAGCCTGTTCGGCGGCCGCGCCAGCATATTGGGTCCAGCGATCGGCGCGCTGATGCTCACCGCGCTGGTCAACGGGCTGACGCTGCTCAGCGTCTCGGCCTTCTATCAACCGCTTGCCGTGGGCGCCATCGTGGTGTTGGCGGCGCTGATCATGCGGTACCAGAAATGAGCGCCGTGCCGCCCTTCTCCGCCTCGGACGCGATCATCGCCTGCCAGGGCCTGAGCAAGCATTTCGGTGGCGTGCGCGCCTTCACCGATGTCGCCTTCCAGGCACGCCGCGGCGAGGTCACCGCCGTCATCGGCGACAATGGCGCCGGCAAGTCGACGCTGATCCGCTGCCTGGTCGGCGTGCATGTTCCCGATGGCGGCTCTATCGTCTTCGACGGCCACGAACACCCGTTCTCCAACCCGGACGGCGCGCGCAAGGCCGGCATCGAGACCGTGCACCAGAACCTGGCGCTGATCGACGAACTGACGGTGGCGCAGAATCTGTTCCTCAACCGCGAGATCGTGCGGCGCATCGGCCCTTTCACGCTTCTCGACCGCAAGGCGATGAGAACACAGGCGCGCGCGATGCTGTCACGGCTGTCGATCAATGTGCCGTCGATCAACCAGCGTGTGCGCCGCCTGTCGGGCGGCCAAAGGCAGGCCATATCGATCTGCCGCGCCGTCGGCTCCGGCGCCAAGCTGGTGGTCATGGACGAACCGACGGCGGCGCTCGGCGTGCAGGAAACGGCAAACGTCGAGGCGCTGATCCGACGTCTTCGCGAACAATCGGTCTCGGTCATCCTGGTCAGCCACAATTTCGATCAGGTGCGCCGCCTGTCGGACCAGATTTGGGTGATGCGCGCGGGCAGGATGGCCGCGACCGTTCGGGCATCCGAAACATCGGGCAACGAGCTCGTCGCGCTGGTCACCGGCGCGGCGTGATCCGCTTATGAGATCAATGGCTGGCCGCCGGCGCGGCCAGCATCGGGCATAATTCGAAGGAGTTCGCCGTGGCACCACTTCGTGTCGGTCTTGTCGGTCTTGGAGAGGTCGC
Source organism: Mesorhizobium sp. GbtcB19 (assembly GCF_019091085.1). Taxonomy (GTDB): domain Bacteria; phylum Pseudomonadota; class Alphaproteobacteria; order Rhizobiales; family Rhizobiaceae; genus Mesorhizobium. The sequence continues at coordinate 54,366 of NZ_JAGXJY010000021.1, forward strand.
GCAGTCGATCCATCTGCCTGTTCTGGCCGACCAGCGCGACCGCTGGACGATAGCGGGAGCCTATGATGTCTCGCCCAGCCTGGTGGCGCTCGTCACGTCGGAGTATGCGACGGCGAAAACCTTCGACAGCGCCGAGGCGCTGATCAATTCGCCCGACATCGACGTGGTGTTCGTGCTCTCGTCCGACGACACCCACGGCCGCTTCGTGCGCGCCGCAATCGAAGCCGACAAGCACATCCTCCTGGAAAAACCCGCCTGCCTCACGGTGCGCGAGATCGACGAATTGCTGGCGCTGATGCCGGCCTACAGGAAGACGCTGTTCGTCGGGTATATGCGCCGCTACGCGCCGGCCTATCTCAAGGCCAGGGACGAACTACCCGACCACGCCGACATCACCCATGTCCGCATCTTCGACCTGATCTCGGAGGGCCGGCATTTCCTGAAGAAGAGCCAGAACGTCCTCTATCCCCGGGATATCGACCCCGCCCTTCTGGCGCACGGCGCCAGGGAGCGGGACGCGCGGATCCGCGAGGTGGTGGGCGCCGACGCGCCCGCCGATCTGGTGCGCGCCTATCGCGGTCTGACCGCGCTCTCCTCGCACCACATCTCGGCCATGCGCGGGCTGATCGGCGAGCCGTCACGCGTGATCGCCGCGCACCGGACCAATGGCGGCGCCAACACATCCGTCACCTTCGACTACGGCCATTTCGCCTGTCTCTACGATGCAGTTGTCGACGATCTCGGCCTGTTCGACGCCATGATCGAGGTGCGCTCCAACACCAGGCGCGTGCGCATCATCTATGACACGCCCTATATCCGCAGCCTGCCGACCCGGCTGGAGGTGACCGATGCCGGCCCGCTCGGCCCGGTGACGAAGACGTTCGGGCCGCTCTATGGCGACGCCTTCTCCAACGAGCTCGAGACGTTCCATCGCCACATCGTCGAAGGCACCAAGCCGCTCACCGACCTGGCGGACTCGCGCCGCGACCTGGCGCTGATGGCCGAGATCGTCGAGCGGATGAGGCTGAGCGAAACCGCCGGCTTTAAAGCCGGATCGGCGATTTAGAGGAGCCACTCTCGATGCCGACAAGAGCGAGCGAGCGCAACGGGTCAGACATACATCACCCTGGCTCGCGTCTTCTCGAGCTGGCTCCGTATCGGGCCAGGCAGGCCATCGTCGGTGATCACCACATCGACGCTCGACAGCGAGAATGCCTTGGAAGTGCCGCTGACGCCCCATTTGCTCGAATCGGCGAGGAGGACGACGCGCCGGCCCATGCGCACGAGGTATCGCTTCGTTCGCGCCATGTCTTCGTTCACATCGACCACATCGAGCGAAGAGTCGATCGCATGCGCTCCAACAAAAACCTGATGCGCCACCATGCCGCTGAGTGCGGTGTCGGCATCGGTGATCAGCGTGCTCACCGTGTCGGGGAAGACCCGGCCACCGATCATATGCACGTCGAGCCCGGGACGATGCATCAGATGCTGCACGATGTTCATGCCCGTGGCCGCGACCACGACATTGCTGAGCGGCGGTAACTGCATGGCGACCTGCATCAGCGTCGAACCGCCGTCGAAGATGACCGATTGGTTGTCTTCGAACAGCTCGACCGCCGCTCGGGCGATGCGTTTCTTCGCCTCGAGGTTGGTTTGCATCCGCCGGGCGAAGGCGGCGGTGGTGGAATCGGTGGTCCGGGTCACCGCTCCGCCACGGGTCTTGGTCAGCAGTCCCTTGCGGTCCAGGATCTCGAGGTCGGAGCGCACCGTGACTTCCGACACGCCAAAACCGTCCGACAGGTCCTTCGTGCGAACCTGGCCGCTGCGTTGCACCTCGCTCAGGATCGATTGGCGTCTCTGCTCCGACAACATTGCCCTGCCCTTGCCTCCCTGCGCCAAAGCAACCGCTCTGGCCTCGGCTCACCTTACCAAAAATATGCAAATTCGAAAGCTTTCGAAAGATTGCTTTTCTTATTTCTTTCGCAAACACTGAGTTCAGGATTTCGAAGTCAAACGATTGGGAAATTTTGCACTCATGAGCCTAGGAACCAAAGTGCGTCTTGCGCGCCTCTTCTCGCATCCATCGGGGAATCTTTTTGGCGGCGCGGTCGACCACTTCGTCGGCTATGGCGACGTGCGCAAAGGCGGCCTCGCCGACCTGCCGGGCGCGCTGGCGCGAGTCATGGCGGGCAAACCCGATTACGTCAGCATCCAGCCCGGCACGGCGCGCCATCTGTGGCCGCAATATGCGGGCAAGGCTTCCCTGGTGATCCAGGCGGGCTGCTTCACGCCGGACGATCGCATCAGCGAGTTGATCGCAACGCCCGAGGACGCAGTGCGCGCCGGCGCCGATGCGCTGGCCGTGGCCATCCCGGTGCGCGGTGCGACCGAAGGCAAATACATTCGCTGGCTGACCGATTCAGTGAATGCGGCGGCCCGCTACGGCATGCCGGTGGTGGCGCATATCTATCCTCGCGATTTCACCGACGGTGCAAAGATCGTCTTCACCCCCGACGAGATCGCCTATGCGGCGCGCATCGGCTACGAGTCCGGCGTCGACGTGATCAAGATCGGCTACACTGGCGATTTCGAGTCGTTCCGGGAGACTGTGCGAACCTGCCCGGTGCCGGTCGTCATCGCGGGCGGGCCGAAGACCGATACGCTGCTCGGCGCGCTTCAGCAGACGGCGGACGCCATCCGTGCCGGCGCGCGCGGCGCCGTGGTGGGCCGCAATCTCTGGGGGCATGGCGATCCGCAGAAGGCGGCGCTTGCCTTTCGGGGCGTCATCCATGACGGCCTGTCGGCGCAAGACGCCCTGGCGAAGGCGGGTGCCTGACCGATGCCCACCGTCCCTTCAATCCTCGGCTTCGGCGCTATCGCGATAGACGACATCGTCTATGTCGATCAGCCGTTGTCGGCGGGCAAGGGGAAGGTTCTGCAAACTACGCGCGCTTTCGGCGGAAATGTCGCGACGGCGCTGGCCGCCGTGGCGCGGCTTGGCGGAAGCGCCGGGTTCATCGGATGGCTGGGCAATGCGGCGGACGACGCCGTGCTGTGCGATCTCATCGAGAGCGGTGTTGAAACCGCATTCGCGCCGCGCCACCCCGACGCGCGACCGGTGCGTTCGCGCATCACCGTCGGCGCGGACGGGGAGCGGTTCATCGCGTATGACGACGAAGCGATGCTGGGCACCGCGCCGGACTTTCCGGACGAGATCCTCAGCCGCGCGACTGTCCTGATCGTCGACAGCTACGCGATCCGCTCGCTGGATGTCGTGGCCCGGGCGCGCGATCTCGGCCTCGCGATCCTCGGCGACATCGAATGGAGCGCCGGGCCGGCCACCGATAGGCTGATCGAGCTCTGCGACCATCTCATTCTTCCGCTCGGCTTTGCACGGACGGCAACGGACCGCCGATCGCCCGCCGAGATCCTCGATGCATTGTGGTTGCCGTCGCGGACCGCCGTGGTTCTGACCGATGGCGGCAGGGGCGTCTACTATCGCGGCCGCGACGAGACGGGTCTCTGGCACTTGCCTCCGCAACAGGTTGCCGTCGTCGATTCGACCGGCGCCGGCGATTGCTTCCATGGGGCCTATGCGCACGCATTGACGCGCGGCACCGACATCGCCGGCCGGGTCGCATTCGCGGCCGCGGCCGCGGCTCTCTCGATCACCGGGCACGGCGGGCGCGAGGCGCTCCCGACCGACGACCAGGTCACGGAACTCCTGGCATCGGCGAACGCTCCGTCGGCGGCCGAACTCAAATATGCGCAGCGCGATACCGCAACATAGCCTGACACTATCCGAGGAATATTTCGCAGGTGACCATAAGCCGAGGAACTAAAAGAATCAGCGGCTTAGACCTGTGGAGGGAGGAAGATGGCAGAAGTCATTCTGGAGAATATCTGTAAGACCTACGGGAACAATTTCCACGCGATCGACCAATTGAACCTCTCGGTCGAGGACGGCGAGTTCCTCATTCTCGTCGGGCCGTCCGGCTGCGGCAAATCCACCGCTTTGCGGATGATCGCGGGCTTGGAGGACGTCACCAGCGGCAGCCTGCGGATCGGCGGCGTGGACGTCGTCGACATGCCGCCCAAGGACCGCGACATCGCGATGGTCTTCCAGAGCTACGCGCTCTACCCGCATATGACGGTGTTCGAGAACATCGCCTTTTCGATGCGGCTGGCGGGCAAGCCGAAGGCCGAGCGCAAGAAGCGCGTGGACGAGATCGCCAAAACCCTGCAACTGACGTCGCTGCTGGACAGCAAGCCGGCGAACCTTTCAGGCGGACAGCGTCAACGGGTCGCCATGGGCCGCGCCATGGTGCGCGAGCCGGCCGCCTTTCTCATGGACGAGCCGCTCTCCAATCTGGATGCGAAACTGCGCGTGCAGATGCGCGCCGAAATCACCAGCCTGCAAAAGCAGCTCGGTGTCACGACCATATACGTCACCCATGACCAGACCGAAGCGATGACCATGGGCGACAGGGTCGCGGTGCTGAAGGGCGGCGTGCTGCAGCAGGTCGACACGCCCAAGCGGCTCTACGAATCGCCGGTCAACGCCTTCGTTGCCGGCTTCATCGGCTCTCCTTCGATGAACCTTTTCGAGGCGGCCCTGACGGGCGACCAGCTTATGGCCGGCGCCTTCGCCATCCGGCTGCAGGATGCCGCCTTCGCGCGCAGGCCGGGCCTGAGGACGTATGCGGGGCGCAAGATCGTGTTCGGGATCCGGCCGGAGGATCTCTATGACAGCAGCCTCGAATCCGGCCGCAAGTATCAGACGATCCCGGCAAAGGTGACGTCGATCGAGGAGCTCGGGTCCGAGCATATCGTCCATCTCAGTATCGACGCGGCCCGCGTGGACTCCGGCGACCCGGACGCGGTGCAGGATTTCGGCATGGCGTCGAACGCGGTGGCGAAATTCGAACCGGTCAGCGAAGTCCGCGCCGGCTCGGAAATCCGGTTGGCCCTGGATGATAGCAAGCTGCATTTCTTCGATCCCGAGACCCATCTGGCGATCTGACGAATTGCGGCAAGGCCCGCGGGCGAGGGCGAGGCGCCTGCGAATGACGGCTTCTGAATAAACCAGAATGATCGCCCGCATTGTGCGGCCGATCCCAAAGAAGGAGGAGAAAATGACGTTTCGGATACGACCCGCGATGCTGAAAATGGCCGCGGCCGCATGGCTGCTTGGCGCGACCGGCGCCATGGCGGACACGACGCTGGAATTCACCCAATGGTGGGAGCCAGAGCTGCCCGCGGGCTCCTTGCGGAAAATCATGGATGATTTCGAGGCCGCGAACCCCGGCATCAAGGTGACGCTGGTCAGCGGCCCCTATGCGACCACGCGGGACCAGATTTCGGTCGGTGCCGCGACCGGGACGCTGAGCGACGTCGTCGGGCTCGACGGCGCCTGGGTGAACAATCTGAACGCGCAGAATGCGCTCGCCGACATGAACCCGATGATGGATGCGAGCAAGTTCGACAAAGCCCAAGTCGCGGATATCATCAAGGTGGACGGCAAGGCGGTGATGTTCCCCGTCGCTTCGTTCGTCTATCCCGTCTTCGTGAATTTGGACCTCGCCGCCCAGGCAGGCGTGACCAAGCTGCCCTCGACCCGCGCGGAGTTCCTCGAAGCCGCCAAGAAGATGACCCATGCCGACAAGAACCAGTATGGCTGGGTGCTGCCGCTCTCGCTGCAGACGCCATCCGGCGTCCAGAACGACATGATGTCTTGGGTCTGGGCCTCGGGCCAGTCGATGATGGCTGACGGCAAGCCCGCTCTCGAAGGCAAGCCGGTGGTGGATATGCTCACCTTCGTCAAATCGCTCAATGACGCCGGCACCATCTCGCCCGGTATCGCCACCAAGACCGAGCAGGAGAAGGTCGAGGAATTCGTCAACGACCGGGTGGGGATGATGGTCGACTCGCTCGCGCATGTGAACCTCATCCGCAAGCGCAATCCCAAGCTGAACTTCGACATCATCCCGGTCCCGGTCGTGGAGGGCTATACGGGCAAGCGCGGCCTTCCCTATGCCTCCTGGGGCATCGGCATCTCCGCCGGCTCGAAGCATCAGGAAGAGGCCTGGAAGCTCGTCCAGTACCTGATGAGCGAGAAGGTGAACGCCAAGCTGGTGTCGCTGGCCAACGCCTTCCCAGGTAACGTCAACGCCAAGCCCGACTTCGTGACCTCGGACAAGGCTTTCGGCAAGGCTTTCGAGATCTTCAAGAGCGGTTACCTCGCCAACGAGTTCACCGGCCTGCCGGTGGCGGAAGACCTGATGACCCAGTTCGACGTCGAAGCACAGAAGATGCTCACCGGCGAGCAGTCTCCGGAACAGGCGGCCGCTGCCGCCCAGAAGGGCTGGATGGCGAAATTCTGATCGGCCTGTTTCGTTGCGATCTTCGGCCGGGTGGCCTGATTTCGGTCGGGCCACCCGGCAACATCGGATCGGCAATTTGAAGATGGACCTGTTTTGAGGCTCCCCTTCCCTTGAAGGCGTATACCATGGTTGGCAGATGACCCAGCAGAAGCGCTCTCGCCACAGACTGAAACGAGCGGTAGCACCCTATCTCTATCTGTCGCCCTCGCTGGTGATCATCAGCCTGCTGATGTTGCTGCCGATGGCGACGGTGATCGGCTATTCGTTCCAGAACAGCGCGGTGCTGCGTCGTGACCCGTCCTTTGCCGGACTGAAGCATTATCAGGCGATCTTCGCCGATCCCGTGTTCTGGGCTTCGCTGTGGCACACGCTCTACTTCACCTGCATGAGCGTCGTCTTCCACATGACCATCGGCATGATCTTCGCGCTCATGCTGAACAGCGACCGCATCAATCCGACGCTGCGCAACATCCTACGCGTGCTCTACATATTGCCCTGGCTGTTCACCGCCGTGATCATCGCCGTGATCTGGCGCCTGCTGCTCGAGCCGAACGGCGTCGTGAACAGCATTCTCATGCAGATGGGCATCATCGGCTCCAAGATCGAGTGGTTTTCCTCGCCCGAGACCGCGCTGCACGCCGTCACCTTCGCAAACATCTGGGCGGGCTACCCGCTCTTCATGGTCAGCCTGCTCGCAGGCCTGCAGGGCATTCCCAAGGATTTCTACGAGGCCGCCGATATAGACGGGGCAAAGGCCTACCAGAAGCTGATCTTCATCACCATTCCGCAGCTGATGCCGATCATCATCAGCATCTCGCTGCTCGACTTCATCTGGACCATGCAGGTCTTCCCGCTGATCTGGATAACGACGGGCGGCGGCCCGATCTACTCGACCGAGGTGCTCAGCACCTACACCTACAAGCTGGCGTTCTCGAGCTACAACCTGTCCCAGGCGGCAGCGAGCGCCGTGGTCATCCTGCTGATCTCGCTCGGCCTGACGCTGTTCTACATCCGTTATCAGAAGGCCAGGTAGTCACCATGAGGAAAAGGCACACGACGAAGGACAGGCTGATCACCGTCGCGCTGCATGTCGCGCTTGCCGCGGGGCTGTTTTTCGCGGCCTTCCCGATCTACTGGATGCTGAGCAGCTCGTTCAAATCGAACACCGAAATCTTCGCCCTGCCACCGACCATCCTGCCCAAGGCCTTCACGCTGGAAGCGTACGAGGCCATCCTCGGCGATCCGGTCAAGCTGCGCTTCTTCTTCAACAGCTACTTCGTGGCCGGAGCGGTGACCGTACTGACGGTGCTGATCGCCTTGCTGGCGGCCTATGGGTTCAGCCGCTTCAACTTCCGCGGCAAGGGCAGCCTGAACACCCTCATCATCAGCACGCAGACGATCCCGCCGATCACGCTTTTGATCCCCTTCTTCGGGCTCGTCGTCTCCTATCGCATCTTCGACACCTATATCGCGCTGATCCTGACCTATCTGGTGTTCACCTTGCCCTACGCGATCCTTTTGATGACGGGATATCTGAACACCTTGCCGCGCGATCTCGACGAAGCCGTCGCCGTCGACGGCGGCAGCAGCTGGACGGCGCTGTGGCGGGTGATCGTGCCGATCTCGCTGCCCGGCATCGTGGCGACGTCGGTCTACACTTTCCTCTTGTGCTGGAACGAGTTCCTCTTCGCGCTGACGCTGACCAAGTCGACGTCGATGCGCACCGTCCCGATCGGCATCCAGCTCCTGATGGGGCAGCACGCCTTCGAGTGGAACCAGATGATGGCGATGAGCGTACTCGGCTCGCTGCCGCTCCTGGTCATCTACCTCGTGGCGCAGAGATTCTTCCTCGCGGGGATGACAGCGGGCTCCGTGAAGTAGGGCGTCCAGCCCGTTGGAGGGCTGACGGAGCGGGCTACTGCTTGACAGGCTTGGCTTTGGGTCGCCGTCTCGGTTTCGGCCGCTGCGCTCTTTCGGCATCCTTCCGCGCGGCCGCCTTTTCCTGCCTCAGTTCGCGGATCAAGATGCGGACATCCTTCTCCCAGTCGAAGGGCTTATGCATGGCGGGATCGCAAACCGGCACCTCCGGCAATGGCTGGCCAAGTTCCGCGAGCAGGCGCCGCGCCCAATTCAATTCCCAGCGGTAGACATAGGGTTCGCCGTCCTGCACGGCCCAGGCATGAGCGCGCAGGGCCGCCTGAATGGCGCGCTCACCTTCGCCAAGTTCGCGCCAAAGTTCGCTGAGGTAGAGCGACGCCGATCCGGAACACCCGTCCAGCCGCGCTGCCTCCTCGTGCGCGTTCGTCCCCTGTCCACAGCGCAGTCGTGTCAGAGCAAGAGCTGCTTCCGCGGTTTCATCCCCCAGCCCCACCTCGCGCGCCATTGTCACGGCGCGGGTCAAATGTCCCAAAGCGCCAACCTCATCTCCCGTTTCCAGTCGCCAAAGCCCACGCAGCTTTGACGTTTCCCGGATAGCACGCCGGTTGCGCCCACCCGTGGCCAGTGTTTCCGCCTTTGCGATCAGGTCTTCCGTCAGATCGCCATGTCGGAACTTGTGCCAAGCATACCCACATTCGGCGTCGCCGGGACGGTAGGTCGCTCTCGATGGCGGTTGCTGCAGCGCCGCATTCTCGCTCCACGCCAGATCCGCCTGTTCCACGTCCCCACGTATGGACGCATTTTTGAACTGTAACAAACGCGAGGCAAATTCTTGATCCTGATCTCCATCGGCTCGGGCTAGTTCAAGCGCCAACGTCAACACACGCCATTCTGCGGCGAGCCCTGAACCAGGCGCAAAATTTTGAAGGCCAGTCGCCAGCCAGGCCGCGTACCGTTCAGCGAGATCTGTCTTTATGACTATCTCAAGCAGACGCTGCGAAAGCTGTTTATCCAGCGTCGCAAGGCGCAACGCTGCGTTGTTGACAAGCCAGGATTGAAGCAACGCATCTTCAACCACCGGCTTTTCTTCCCACCCTTGTGGGAAGAATGAGCGTAAAATTTCCCGATCCTTGGCGTCCGCCTCGAGGTTAAATGCCAGCGCGGCGGACAAGGAGCCCATGTACACGGTCAATGCGTGGTCGTATCGGCCCATGCCGCAAAGCGTCATCACCAGTTGAATGCCATCCGCGACATCCTCCAATTTCTCAGCATCATCCCAATCGGCAGGTGCACGAGCCGAGAAATAGTCAACCACAACGCTACCTGACGATTTTCGTTCATCAACATTCATCCGCCCGGAGGCGACGCCGCGGACTACGGGGTGCAAATCATAGCGATGCGAACTGTGATCATATTGCAGCAGACCGCGCCGTTCGAGATTTCGCACTATGTCGCGCAGTTTCGCAGGGGCAGCGCGCACGAGCGGATCGGCACGCCATGCCGCCAACAAACCCGGATAGGCGGCGAAATCCGCCTTGGCCTTTTCATAGGCTTGTACCAGCTCTGTACGGTTCTCTTCGGTCAAATCATGCCAAGAGCCGATCACTCTTCTGGGATCCTCTGGTTCCTCCTTCTTCTCCGGCTTGGCTGGCAGATGAGGATTCAGCGCCTCCAACACCGCAAATTCAGCACCGCCGGACAGCAGGGCCAGCACATGCAGCAGCTTGCGCTCTTCCGGCGAAAGGGCCGCGACCGCGGCGTCCAATATGTGTTCTTTTCGCGTCTTGAGGTCGAGGTCAGCCAGGTTGAGCTTGCGGCCATAGTCGCGATCGCCCGCCCAGCGGTCGAAATTGCCGCGTTCCGGCAGGTAGTCGCCGACGAGCCCAGCCAAGGCGCCCACAACCAGAGGATGGCAGTCGCAATTGGCCTGCAGGAAAGCCTGGATTTTGGCGGACTCGCCATGGACGCCGGCTTGGCGGAACAGCGCTTCCGCATCGGACGGTCGGAGACCCTTGAGCAACTCGCGCCGTACGCCCGGGAGGGCAATACCCGACCGATTTGTCACTCCCGAAGGCAGAAGCCTCGTAGAAACTAGGAGTTTGGAGGGTTCCACAGTAGTCAGACGCCGCAACAGATCGTCGTCATCAGGATGGATTGCCGAGCAAGGGTCACGGCTGGCGATCAGGTCTTTGCCGTTATCCGCCTCGTCGTCGCGCATCTGTGCCGCATCGAGCCGGTTGTATTGGACCAGAACGCGCTCCAGGCCATCCAACACCAGCAGCCAGGGTCGCTTTTTCAATTCGGCAACCAGCCAATCGCCGAGCTCCGGCGTACGCATCCTGCGAAACTGTTCGACCGGGCTTCCGGTCATGTAGGAGAGCGCCTCACGGCAAAATTCGGCCATGGTGGCGCCGCGTTCATAGAACGAATACCAGAAGCGACCGGCCCATGGCCGAATCTGAGGGGCATGATGGTTGAGCCAGTGCCATGTCAGGATGGATTTGCCGGTGCCGCCCATCGCCTCGAACAACAGAACAGGATGAGGGTCGGCGGGCATGGCCCAGTCGGCAAGCGTCTGCAGTTCCGAATCGCGACCAAGGAAACTGTGCGAACCTATATAATCTGGCAAAGCGCGCAGGGCCGGAGCAGCGGCAGCAACTGGTTTGGCTGCCTGCACCGGGGCGGGTGCAATCGGCGATGGGGTGGCCGTGTCTGGCGAAGGTAGTTCTCTCGCCAGATTGCCAATGGCGATGGCGGCATTTTGTGCGAAGTCCCCGGGACTGGAGAACTCTTCCCAGACCCGGTGTATCTTCGAGCCCTGCCGCATCTGCTTGGCCTTTGCCTTGAATGCTTCGAGCTTCGAGAGTTTCCCAGGATCGGTTTCAAAATCGGCCTTGGTACCCGGGTGATTGTCACTCATGACAAACAGGAGGATCGGCCGGCCCAGCCTCATTGCCTCGTCGAACTCCAATTCGGTGATGGACAAGCCTTGGGGGTTGACTGCCGTATCTTCCGGCGTCTGACCGTAGCGATGGGTGAGCACACCGATATAGGCCGCGCAATCCCGGACCATGCCCAGGCTGGTCTCGACGATATTCCTGAACGCGTTGCTACCGCTGCTTTCCATCACGACGGCATGGAACCCCAGCTTTTCGATTGCTTCCTTCACCCTTTTCCGATGCTCGACGAGATCGGTGAAAGTGGATGACACCATAATGCCTGTGAAGTTTTTTGGCTGGCTCACAAATCACTCGCTGCGTCGGTGGGTCTTGTTGCGTATGGCCGTACAGAAGGCAGCAGCGTAATAGTTCCGAACTCTATATTGCAAGATGAGCCGTTCTGACTTCAATAGGATATCGGTCTCCGACAAGACCATACGGCCAAGTATCGAATGCAGTCGGTAGCGCGGTGGAAATCGCCGTCGCAAATACATTATTGCCGCCGTCAAATAGGATGTCCGGCCCACCAACAGCGGACGGGCACGCACCGACACTGCTCCATGCCGTACCGACAAAGTCGTGGCCGGCACAGCGTATACTGGGCCCGATCACAACGGCGCGTTGTCTATTTTTGCCGGAACGCCGTGTGCAAGGAGGTCGTCAGCGGCCCCAGGATGTAATCCAACGCGGTGCGTTCCTCGGTCACGATCATCACCGAGGCCGGCATGCCTGGATAGAGCTGGATCTGCGGCGCGGCGGCGAGTTCCTTTTGATCCACCGCTATGTCGGCGACATAATAGGGAAAGCCGGTCTTGGCGTCGGTCACACGGTCCGCCGAGATGCGGGTGACACGGCCGTGGATGACCGGCGTCGTGCGCTGCTTGTAGGAGGTAAAGCGAACCTCGGCCGTCATGTCGGCGCGAAGACTGGAAATGTCCTCGACCCGGACCTGGGCTTGCACGATCAGCGAATTCCTGGTCGGCACGATGTCGAGGATGGTCTGACCGGGGGAGACGACCGCGCCGGTTGAGAAGACGGTCAAGTCCATCACCTGGCCGTCGTAGGGCGCGCGCACTTCGGCGCGGTCCACGGTGGCCTGCGCGGCAAACATCTTCGGCACCAGGTCGGCAAGGCTCGACTGGGTGTCGATCAACATGGCCGACAGTTTCGCGCGGCGCTCGTTGGTAAGCTGCGCGATCTGGCTTTCGAATTCCGCCTTGTTTTGGCGGTTGCCGGCAATCTCGCCGAGCGCCTGGTCGATGAGGCCCTGCAGGTCAGAGGCGGAGCGGTCGAGTTCCAGGATGCGCGTGCGCGTCGTCAAGCCGGCCTTCAGCAGCTTGTTCAGGCCGGCCTTCTCGTCCACGGTCGACTTGAGCTGCGCGCGGTAGGATTCCACGCGCGCCTCCTTGCCTTCGATCTGCTCTTCGAGCTCGGCGATGCGCTTTTGCAGGATCTTCGTGGCGCCGGCCATCGAGGCGCGCTGGCTCTCGAGATCGGTGATCTGGTTGGCCATCGCATCCTGCAGGTAGCCCTGGTGCTCGGCGGAGATGTCCTTGGGAAAGGCGACCGCCGCGCTGCCGTCGAGCTCGGCGCGGATGCGGGCATCCGTGGCGCGCAGCAGCGCATATTGCTGGGAGTAGAGGTTGAACTCCGAACGGGAACGCGTGTCGTCGAGCACGACCAGCACATCGCCGGCCTTGACGACGTCGCCGTCCTTCACGCGGATTTCCTTGACCGTGCCGCCGTCGAAATGCTGAACGCTCTTGCGGTTGCCCTCGACCTTCACCATCGCGTCGGCAAGAACGGCCCCGTTGAGCGGCGCGATCGCCGCCCAGCCGCCGAACACGCCGAAGAACGCAACGATGATGAGCAAGCCGACCCAGACCGGACCCCGGATCGAGTCCGCGTCGCCGCCCGCGTCCTGGGCGCCGGATAGGGCGCGATAAGTGGCGGCGACATCGGTCATTGGGTTGCCACCGCAATCGGCGCGGCGCGCTGGTTGAGCAGCGCGACGATTTCGTTCCTCATGCCGAAGGCCTCGACCCCTCCGTCCCTCAACAACAGGATCTTGTCGACATTGGCCAAGGTCGAGGGCCTGTGCGAGACGATGATCACGGTGCAGCCGCGACGCTTGAGTTCCAGCGCGCATTCGGCCAGCGCGCGGTCGCCGTCGGCGTCGAGGTTGGAGCTCGGCTCATCGAGCACGATGAGGTTCGGCGTGCCGAAGACGGCGCGCGCAAGCGCGATGCGCTGGCGGTAACCGCCCGACAGCACCGCGCCGCCCTCGCCGATCTGCGTCTCATAGCCTTGCGGCAGGCGGATGATCATCTCATGCACGCCGGCAAGCCGGGCGGCCTCGATCACCTCGCGGTCAACGTCGGTTTTGAAGCGGCCGATATTGGCGGCCACGCTGTCGGAAAACAGCTCGATGTCCTGCGGCAGGTAGCCGATATGGTCGCCGAGCGCCTCCCTGCCCCATTGCGTCATGTCGGCGCCATCCAGCCTGACCGTGCCGCGGCTCGGCTGCATGATGCCGGCGAGGTGGCGGGCGAGCGTCGACTTGCCGGCGCCGGAGGGACCGACGATGCCGAGCGCCTCGCCGGCCTCGAGCTTGAACGAGACATCGCGCAACAGCACCTTCTGCAGGTTCGGAATAGCGAAGGTCAGCTGTTCGACGGCGATCTTGCCGGTAGGCTTGGGAAGGTTGAACGAACGTTCGCCTTGGGCGCCGCCGTCAAGCAGCTTCTCGACCCTTCCGAGCGCGGCCCGCGCGAGGATAAGGCTGCGCCACAATCCGACGATCTGCTCGACCGGCTGCAGCCCCCTGCCCAGAAGCAGGCTCGCCGCGAACATCGAGCCGCCGGTGATCTGCCGCTCGATGACCAGATAGGCGCCAAGGCCGAGGATCAGCGACTGCATGGTTAGGCGCAGGAAGCGGATCATCCCGGACATCAGCGCCGCCCGGTCGCTGGCCTGTCCCTGCCGGCGCAGCGCCATGCCGCGGTCGCGCCCCCAGCGGCGGACGAGGCCGTCGATCATGCCCATGGCGCGCACGACTTCCGCGTTCCTCAGGCTCATCTCGGTGAAATTGTAGTTCGCGGTGGCGAGGTCGTTGGCCTGCTTCAGCGGCGCCCTGACCATGTATTCGTTGAGCACAGCCATGGCGATGAGGATCAGCGACGAGCCGAGCGCGAAGAAACCCAGCCAGGGGTGCAGAAGGAAGATGACGCCGATATAGATGGGCGACCACGGCAGGTCGAACAGGGCATGGATGCCGCTGCCGGTGATGACCTGTCGGAACGTGTCGAAATCGCGGATCGGCTGGCTTTGCGCGGCGCCCAGCGACGGTGTCTCGACCGAGGCCGCCAGGATCCTGGCCGAAAGCAGCCGGTCGAGCCGGGCGCTGGCACGCGTCAGGATCGCGGCGCGCACGAGGTCGAGGCCGGCCATTGCCAGGAAGGCTGCAAGCAGCACCAGCGTCAACATCACCAGCGTCGTCTCGCTGCCGCTGGTGACGACACGGTCGTAGATCTGCAGCATGTAGAGCGGGGATGCTAGGTAAAGCAGATTGATCGCCAGGCTGAACACCGCCGCGAACAGGAAATAGCGGCGGCAGGCGAGAAGCGCTTCCCTCACGATTTTAGGCTTGCCGTTCAATTCCAAACCCCACTCGATACGCGTCAGGTTCAATATTTACAGGGGAGCCGCCTTAGCCTGCGGCTCATCCTTCGTTTACACAAGCTCGCTCGTGCCGCCGGCCACGCCCGTCAGCGTGAATTCCGGATTGTAGGTGACGACGGTATGGCCCTCGCCATCGTCGGCCAGCTTGAAGCTGTTGGCGTCATAGGTGCCGAGCAGATGCAGCGTGGCATTGTGGGCGCCGTCGGAAACGCTCAAGATGCCGCCGCTGCCATCCTGGCTCGCCTGATAGGCGACCGTCGTGCCAGTGCCGAACAGGATGTCGTTCAGGTCGAGCTTATCGTCGTTGGTGATGCCGCCGATATGCCCGCTGTAGTCGAAGGAGTCGTCGAGCTCCAGCGTGCCTGCAGCATCATGCGCGAAGGTGACGTCCGTCGACGATGCGCCGCCGAATTCCAGCTTCGACAGATTGCCGATGGTGGCATCGCCCACTCCGGTGACCGCGCCGTGGATGACGATATCGCCGCCATTGGCCCAGAGCGTGCCTGAGTTCGCCAGCCCGCCGGCGACGATCAGCCCTCCCGAACCGGTCGCTTCGAGCATGCCCGAGTTGACGACGACGCTGCCGCCGGTGTCGATCACCAGGGCATTGGTCCCGGTGGCGACGATGGTGCCCCTGTTGTCGAGGCTGAGCATGCCATCGCCCAGCTGACCGGCGCCCGAGATCGTGTTGTCGACATTGGTCAGCGTGACGTCCGGACCGGTGCCGGAAATCAGGTTGGCGGCATTGTCGGACAGGACGATTTGCCCGCCGCCCTGCAGGGTGACGCCGTGCTGGATGACCTGCAGCAACGTGTCGTCGCCGGTCGAATTCAGCGAGATGAGCCCGCTGTTGTTGACCGTGCCGCTCAGCGGCAGCAGAGCGCCGTCGCCGAGCGTCATCGTGCCAGCATTGTTGACCACCGGCGTCTGGTCGAAGACGAAATTGCCGGCGCCAAGCGCTGACGAATGCACGCCCTCCAGCGTGATCGACTGCCCGTCGCCGAGTGTGATCACGGCGTTGCCGTGCGCATCGTCGGCGATGTGCGTTTGCAGGTCGCCAAAGGTCGCCAGCCCATTGTAGCCGATCAGGTCGATCTGGTCGGCCGCAGCATCGAAGCTGTGCACCGTATCGTTGCCGATCGGCTGCGAGAAGACGAAGAGATCGTGGCCGCTTGAACCGGTGAGCACGTCGTCGCCCGACCAGGCGAAGATCGGCGAGCCCTGAGCATAGGCCTCGACATTGTCGGCGATCGAAACGCTGCCTGTCGTGCCGTCGGCATTGGTCCAGGTCAGATGGACATCCAGTACCGCCGCGCCGACGAAATCGGCCGGCGTGGTGACCGTCAGCTCGTGAACCGCATTGGACTGCACCGTCCAGGAGCCGTCGGCATTCTGTGTCGCGCCATCGATGATCCAGCCGGACGGCAGGTCCTTGACCGTGACGGTGACGGTCTGGCCGTCCGACGGGTCGATGAGCGCGAGGTTGATCGGCTCGCCGGCGACGCCGGCGGGTAGATTGAATGCTGGGGTACCCACTCCGGGATTCCCGGCTAAGTCGGTCCAAGAAGAGGTTCCCGTGCCGCTGGACACGACCTGCACAGTGTGTGCGCCTCCGCCCACCGGCTTTGTAACATCCAACGTGTAGACGTCCTGTCCGGAGGCATTGATGCCAACATGCAAGAAGGTCCCAGCCGTCGCAGTGGCCCCCACCAACGAGATATCGTTAAGGTCGAATCCCGTGACCGCCTCGCTGAAGGTAAAGGTAATCGTCTGCTTGGCACCGTTGTTGTCATGCGAAATGACCACTGTGGGGGCCGTGGTATCACCACCCGTCACATTGATCGTCGCGGTGGCGGTGCCGGTGTCAGTGCCGCCGTTGGCGGTGCCGTCTCCATCCACCAACGTATAGCTCACCGTCTTGGCAATGGTTGGGCTGGTCGCATTCGAGTAGAGGATGTGGTCAGCCAACGCTGCCGCGGCTGCCTGCGTGGCGTTAGCGTTGAACGTGACGACGAGGTTCGACCCGTTCGTGCCGCCGGTAAAGGTTCCGATGATCGTACCGCCATAGGTGACATTGCTGCCGCTCACGCCAACCTGCCCGGCGCCCGCGCCCTGGTTCTGGATGGTCAGTTGGTCGGCCGATGTGCCGTTGGCGGTGAATGCGACCGTGAGAGACCCGCCGTTGAAATCGGTCGAGTCGATATCCGTGACCGTGGCCGAGGGCGCGATGGCCGTGGCGGCGGATCCAGCAGTGTATGCCAGGCTGGTGGATGTACCTGCGGCGGCGCCGTTCAAATCTGCGGTCGGTGCATCATTCGTACCCAGAATGTTGATGGCGACTGAAGTGTGGGTGCCGTCGGCGCTGACGACGTCGAAGTTCTCGGTGTAGTGCTGGCCGGCCACGAACTCGTTGTGGGCGGAGCTTGCCGTATAGGTCCACGCGCCCGCTGCATTGATGGCGAAGGTGCCGTAGTTGCCGACCGTCGCGGCCTGGGCGACGAAGGTCGCCGGGCTGTCGACATCGGAGATGGTCAGGTTGCCCGATGTCGAGATCGCCGCCGCCGTGTTGCCCTCGGTCAGGTTGACCGACGCGGACGACAGCACAGCCGCATCGTTGGTACCAGTAATATTGACCACGATGTTGTAGCTCGCCGTTCCGTCAGCTGACTTCACGGTCAAGGTATCGGTTACGTGCTGGCCCTGCGTCAGCGGATCAGCGAGTGCCTGATTCAGCGCGTAGGTCCAAACGCCCGACGTCGCGTCGAAGGTAAAGGTTCCGTAGGCGCCCTGTAGGCTGGGCGGCATCTGGAAATGATTCTGGCCGGCATCCGGATCCGTGATCAGCAGTTGCCCGTGCGCGCTGGGGTCGCCTGGTATGTTGTTGGCGACGCCCCCCGCCTCAACCACGGTCGTGTCCGCACCCGGGACCGCCGTGATGATAGCACCGTCATTCGTGCCTTGGATATTGACCGAGACGCTCGCCCAGCTCAGCGTGCCGCCACCTAACTTTATCGCATAGGTGAAGACGTCGCTGATTTGGTCGCCGGCGCCTAGGGCTTGCAGGTTCGAGTAGCCGTGGGCCGCGAGATAGCCGGTGAGGTCCATCTCGATCTTGCCGTTATTGATGCGGATGGAAACGCCGTTTCCGATGCTTTCCCAGGCCGATACACCATTCGCCTGCACATCCTGGGTCGTCAGGTCGATGGGGGCGTACACTTTGGTTGCGGTGGACGCCGACACTCCGTCATCGACAGAAAACAGCGACTTTGCGTTGCCGCCCGAATCGTTTGCCATCACGTCGAGTACGATGATGGTCTGAGATCCCGAAGCGAGGACGGCCGTATCTTCCGTCAGATTGAAAACGTCGTCCTTGGCCTGCGGCGTATTGGAAAAGGAAACAGTCGTACCGCCTGCGTCGGCGATCTGCTGAGTTGCCATTTTTATCCCCCCGCCGGCGCGCCCAGCGCCCGCTCATTTGCCGTCCGCAAGACGGCAGACCACCCATTGCCGAAAAAGATCGGCGCCCAGTTTTGGGGAGAAGAAACGATCAGAGTGCCATTCAACCAGGCACAACTCAACAGTCATCCGCGAACTGCCACCGCGGACGTGCGGTTACCATACGGTCATGGCTACGGCGGCTTTCGCAGCCGCGGCTTCCCCTACCCCAGTAGCGCCGTAACTCGTTGTTGCCGGTCGGGAGATAATTCGCGCTACCCTTATATTAGGATATTATTAACCTCGCCGTTGCGTGCGTCAACGGGCAATTCGATGAAGAGTTAATGGCGGTAGACGTACTTGTACGGATGTGGATAAACTGGCAGCCATTCGAATGCAGTGCGCCAAGGGTCACTTTGGGCATTCACAAAGCGCATAGTGCAGCCACATGGATTTTAGCCGGACAATCGGCGAACGTGAACCGTGACTCGCGGACTTTGAGCAATCTGTAGCAGCCGCCTGCTACCAGCCGCGCTGTTTTTCGTGCTAGCCAACGAAGGAATGGTGAACCTCACCGAGGCCGTGCAGGGTCAGAAAAGAAGATACGACCCGGCACGAAACGGCGAGTGAATCTGGGAGGATTCATGGTCGAAATCATCTCCAAGCGGGATGGCCCGCGGCGCGAGGATGTTCAGGTCAAACGAATGATCGAACAGAATCGTTCGACGATTGTTCGCCTTGCCGACCAGATCAGCGGCGGGGGCTATTCGGCGTCCAGGAAACCGCGCCAGAAACCGCAAGCCGAGGGACTGATCATCCATGTTGGCGGTGGCTCGCCAGTCGCTGCCGAGGCGGATCCGTCAATTCGCGTCAGCATCAATGGCCGGGTGGTCTCGGTGGATCGGAATACGGGCCGCCAACTCCACCATATCGGCGATATCCGCAACCGTGATGGCGAACAGGTCTTTGTCCTGGCGACGAAGCAGAACGGCTTCTTTTCGCCCGTCGATGAGGCTGTCGCACAAGAGCTTGCCGACCTGGACGGATCCCGGCTCGGGGCCACCTACACCGAAGAACAGCTTGCCGCCGACATCGGAGCGAAACTCGGCATATCGTGAACGAACCGTACAGGGCTCGCTTGCAGCCCGACAGCATACAGAAATAGCATGCCCCAAAGGTTCTGTGATGGCTGAATGAAACGCGGGATCGATACCAACCAGATGAAGACCGGTGCTCTCCCGGCGCGTGCGCCGATGGCTACTGGACTGGTCTTGGACTCCATCGACTATGACGAGCGCGCCACCATGCGCGCCTGGGAAAGCTTTCTGTCCGATGCGCCGAAGTGCGCGCGCGATCCGGTCCAGGTCCGCTCGCTGATCCACGATTCCTGGTACCGCAGCGCCACCGGCGGGATCAATGCGCAGGGCGTCGAGGCGCCCCTCAACAGCAACCGCGACGAGATCGAGTATCTGACCCGTGCCAACGCCGAGCTGCTTTCGGCGGCACGGCGGCCGTTCGCCTCTCTCGGTCCGCTGCTGGAAGGGACGGGAGCGATGCTGGTGCTGGCCGACAGCGACGGCGTGCTGATCGAAGCCATCGGCGACAAGAAGACCCTGCATGACGGCATGGACATCCATCTCGCCATCGGTGGCAAATGGAATGAGGGCGCTGTCGGGACCAACGGCATCGGCACCGCGCTCTGGACCGGCGAACCGATCTTCGTCCACGCGGCCGAGCATTTCTGCGCCGGCATCAAAGGCTGGACCTGCGCCGGCGCGCCGATCCGCGACCCGCTGGATGGAAAGATCATCGGTGTCGTCGATCTGTCAGGCTATTCGCCGATCTTCCGCCCCCACAACACCGCCCTTGTCGCGGCTACGGCCAGGCAGATCGAAAAGGCGCTGGCGGAGCAGCAGCAGGAACAGCGCACCCGCCTGCTCGAAGCCTTCATTTCCTCGGCACCCGGTTATCGCGGCAAGGACGGCCTGGTGATCGTCGACCACCGTGGCCGGGCGATCTTCTGCAACAACGTGCCCAATGGCGACACGACAGAGATGACGGACGGCCCGATCGAGCCGGGCCGCGGTCGTTGGCTCATGAACCTGCCGGCGTCCGGCTCCGACAGCGATCTCGCCAAGGCGCTGCCGGCGCATCTGCGGTCCTGCCATGTCACGCCGCTGAAGCTGGACGGCAATCTCAGCGGCGCGGCTCTGGTGTTCCCGGCCGCGCCGGTCGTGTCAGCTGTCGCGGTGATCAGCCAGGCGGCGGACAAGCAGTTGCAGGCAGCGACGTCGATGATCGTCGGCGAAAGCGAGAAATTGCTGGCCGCCATCGATGTCGCCTGCCGCGTGGCTCGGTCGAGCGGCGTGACATCGCTGCTGATAGAGGGCGAAACCGGCGTCGGCAAGGAGCTGTTCGCCCGGCTTGTCCATGCCGGCAGCCGGCGCACGGACAATGACCCTTTCATCGCGCTGAATTGCGGCGCCATCACCAGGGAGCTGTTCGGGAGCGAGTTGTTCGGCCATGTGGCCGGCGCCTTTACCGGCGCCTCGCGTGAAGGCAAGGCGGGCGTTTTCGAGCAGGCCAATGGCGGCGTGCTCAGCCTCGACGAAATCGGTGAGTTGCCGCTCGAGATCCAGCCGTTCCTGTTGCGCGTCCTGGAAGAGCGTGTCGTCCACCGCATCGGCGACAGCCGGGGGCGCCCGGTGGACGTCCGCCTGGTCGCCTCGACCAATCGCGATCTCAAGCAGGAAGTTGCGGCCGGGCGCTTCCGCAGCGACCTCTATTACCGCATCGGCGCCGTCTCGATCCGCGTTCCCGCGCTGCGCGAGCGCGGCGAGGACGCGCTGTTGCTGGTCGAGCATTTCAACCGCCGGATCGCGGACAAGGCCGGCAGCGCTCCGCTGCGGTTTTCAAGCCGCGCGCTCGACGCGCTGTTGGCCTATCGCTGGCCGGGCAATGTGCGCGAGCTGAAGAACCTGATGGAGCGCCTGCACATCCTGGCGCGCGACAACACCATCGACCTCCAGGATCTCCCGTGGGAAATCACCGTCGGCAATCGCAATGGCGCGACCATGCACGGCGACAGCCCCGCCGCCATGCTCGAGGCGCCGGTGTGCACGTTCGAGGATGCCGAACGCCAGGCGATCAGGAATGCTCTTGCCGCGGAGAACGGCAATTTGAGCAAAGTCGCCCAGAGACTGGGTATTTCGAGGCCGACGCTCTACCGCAAGCTCGACCAGTACGGCATTCGGCGCGGTTTCGTCTAAGCAATTCCAGGAAAAGTGTGTAACGGTTTTCCGTCCGGAATTGCGTAGAAACAAACACTTAGAGCGGCAAAAAGAAACCCATGGCATTCGCGCCACGGGGTTCGGGGAACTCAGTCGCCTGAGAGAGCGGCGGATCGACCCGTCGGTCAGGCGGGTTGCGGAGCCGGCTCGCCCGCGCCGATCACGCCAACGCGCAGCGCAAGTCCGGCCGCGGCGGCACCGAGGCAAGGCGCGACGATATACAGCCAGAGCTGTGACAGCGCCGCCCCGCCGGCGAACAGGGCCGGACCCAGCGAACGGGCCGGATTGACGGACGACCCGGACACAGCAATGCCGGCAAGGTGGATCATGACCAGCGTCAGCCCGATCGCCAGGCCGGCCAGAGGTCCGGCACCGCCTTCGGCGGTCGCGCGAAGGATGACGACCAGAAACAGGAACGTGGCGACTGCCTCGAACAGGAAGGCCGAAGTCGCCGAATAGGCCGACCAGCCATTCTGGGCAAAGCCGTTCGCGGCGACGTCGTAGCCACCACCCTTCCCCTCCACGATCACATAAAGGACGGCCGATGCGACGATCGCCCCCAGACACTGTGCGACGACATAGCCGATCAGATCGCCGGATTTCATCCGGCCGGAAACAAAGACGCCCAGGCTCACCGCCGGATTGAGATGGGCGCCGGAAATCGGCCCGATCGAATAGGCCATCGCCACCACCGACAGGCCGAAGGCCATGGCGACACCGAGCAGGCCGACCTCCGAGCGCATGAACAGAACCGTCGCGCAGCCGAAGAAGACCAGCGCGAAGGTGCCGACGAATTCACAGATGTATTTGTTCATATGTTGTCTCCCTCTGGATGATGATGGGGACCGGGCGCCGCACCGGTCGGCGCGGTGTTCGGTCCAGGCATTTCACGGCACGATGACGCCGCGGCCGGTGAACCGCCGGTTCTTGAAATCGTCGAGCGCGGTATTGATGCTTGCGAGGTTGTATTCGGTGTAGTGCATCTTCACCTTGCCGTCGGCGTTGAGCTCCATCAGTTCGACGAGCTCGGTGAAATTGCCGACCAGGCTGCCGCCGATGTTGATCTCCTCGATCACCAGATGCGCGGTCGGCACGTTGACCGAGCCGCCATAGCCGACGACGAACAGCTGGCCGCCCTTGCGCACCATCTTCCAGCAGATGTTCTCGACGCCGAGCTCGCCGACGAAGTCGATGACCACATGGGCGCCGCCGCCGGTGATCGCCTTCACCTCCTCGACGACATTCGGCCCGCCGTCGAGGACGAAATCGGCGCCAAGGTCCTTGGCCAGCACGCGCGCCGCCGGCTCGCGGTCGACGGCGATGATGCGGCAGCCGGAAATCGCGTGAAGCGACTGCAGCGCGATGTGGCCAAGCCCGCCGATGCCGAGCAGGACGCAGTAGCTGCCAGGTCGCAAAAGCTTCGCCGCGCGTTTGGCCGCGCGATACGCGGTGATGCCGGCATCGGCCAGCGGCGCCACCTCGATCGGCGTGACATTGGCGTTCAGCTTGATCAGCGAGCGTTCGCTGGTGATGAAATACTCAGCGAAGCCGCCATTCATGCCAAGGCCGGGGAATTGGCCATTGTCGCAATACATGTCTTCGCCATGCCGGCAGTTGAGGCAGATGCCGCAGGAGCGGAAGGGATGGCAGATCACCGCGTCGCCGCGCTTGACCGATCTGACGCCGCTGCCGACCTCCTCGACCCAGCCGGCATTCTCATGGCCCATGATATAGGGCAGCAGCGTGCCCTCGGGGTCCATCGTCGGCTTCCACACGCCTTCGATGATGTGCAGGTCGGTGCGGCAGAGACCGGCGGCGCCGACCCGCACGATCACCTCGTCAGGAGCCGTGATCGTCGGCGCCTTGACCTCCTCGATCTTGAGCTTCACGTTCATATGCGGGTCGTATTCGTAAAGTCTGGCAGCTTTCATCGTCTTATCCTCTCAGGTCCGGAAATTGGGTCAGGCGCGGCCGAGCTTTTCGGAGCCGCCGCCGCGTGCCGGTCCCACCGTCGGGTCCTCGTCCTCGGCGAGATCGCCGATCAAGGTTTCAGTGGTCAGGATCAGCGTCGCGACGGACGCCGCATTGGCGAGCGCCGTATAGGTGACGCGGACGGGGTCGATGATCCCGGCTTCGAACATGTTCTGGTAGTTGCCGGCGGACGCGTTGTAGCCGTAGCCGCCGTTGATGCGCGTCACCTCTGTGACCACGGCCTCGGGATCGGCGCCGGCATTGGCGGCGATGCGCCACAGTGGTCGTGTCAGCACTGAACGCACCAGGCGTACGCCTTCGGCGATGTCCCCCTCGGCTTCGGCCGCCACCTTGTCGAGCAGCGGCGCGATCTGGGCCAGCGCCGAGCCGCCGCCGGCGACCACGCCCTCCTCGGACGCCGCGCGCACCGCATTCAGCGAATCCTCGATCAGCTGGATGGTCCGCTTCTGCTCGACCGGCGTGACGCCGCCGGCATAGAGGATCGCCGTGCCGCCCGAGAGCTTGGCCAGGCGCTCGCGCAGCTTGTCCTGCTCGATGTTCGGCGGCGCGACCTCATATTGGCGCTGCACCTGGGCGCGCCGGGAGGCGATCACGTCATGGTCGCCGCCGCCGCGGATGATCGAGGTGTAGGACGAGCTGGTCTTTACCCGGTCGGCCGTCCCGAGGTCTTCGGCGGTGACGTCTTCAAGCCGGCCGCCGAGATCGCGGGCGATCACCTTGCCGCCGGTGATGATCGCCAGATCCTCCATCATTGCCTTCCGCCAATGGCCATATTCCGGCGGATGGACGACGAGGTATTTGCCAGGCCCCTGCTTGCCGAGCAGCGTGACCACGACCTCCGGCGACACTTCCTCGGACACGATCAACAGCGGCCGCCCGGCTTCGTCGGCGATGCGGCGCACGGTCTCGAGCGCCTTGGGCTCCTTGATCTTGAGATCGGTCATCAGGATGTAGGGCCGCTCCAGGACGGCCTCCATCTTCTCCTGGTCGGTGACCATATGATGCGAGAGGTAGCCGCGGTCGAAGGACATGCCCTCGACCACGTCGAGCGTGGTCTCGGTGGTGACGCTGAAGTCGGTGGTGATGACGCCTTCCGCCCCGACGCGCTGATGCGCTTCCGCCACCAGCGCGCCAAGCCTGGCGTCGGTCGCGGCGATGTTGGCGACCGAGGCGAGTATCCCGTTGCCCTTGGCCGGCTTGGCGGAAGCCTTGAGAGCAGCCACCACCGCCGTCACGGCGAGCTCGATGCCCTTGCACAGATCGACCGATTTGGCTCCGCGCTCATTCGCCTCGATGCCGCCCTGGATCAGCGCGTTGGCGAGCACGATGGCAGTCGTCGTGCCATCTCCCGCCACTTCGTTCGTCTGCATCGACACTTCGCGGACGACTTGCGCGCCCATATTCTCGAAGCGATCGTGGAGTTCGATCTCCGACGCGATGCTGACGCCGTCGCGCGTCACCATCGGCGTCCCGATCGGCCGGTCGATCATGGCGTTCATGCCTTTGGGCCCGAGCGTCGGCTCGACGGCCGTCGCCAGCCTGAAGACGCCTCGGGCAAGAGCGCGACGGGCCTCTGAATTGTGCAGCATGATTTTGGGCATGATTCCTCCTTCCGCCTTACGGGCGGGTTGTTGGTTAGGGGCCTCGTGCGAGGGAGGCCGTTGCTTTCGATTCTGTTAGACGGCCGGCGCGCTTCGCGCCGGCACGCGGTCCATGATGAAATCGACCAGCGTCGGTTCGCCGTCGATCACGTCCAGTTCCTTGTACCGGGTCTGCTTGAGCCCACGGCAAAGCGCGCCGTTGAACTCCATGTTGACGCGCACGCCGCGCAGTTCGGCGAGATAGGCGCTGAGCGCATCGGCCGGTATGTGCTGCCCTTCCCAGGTCACGAAGACGGGACCATCCGCCTGACGACCGGGAAAGCGCTCGAGCACAGCTGCCCTGTACCTGGGCTTCTGTTTGGTCGCTTCGCCCGGTTCGAACCGTGCGACGTCGTATGCCGGCAGGTCCATGCCGACGATTTCCCGGTCCGTCAGGCCGTGTTGCCGCAGGCCGCGCAAGACCGCCTCCTGGCGCCGTTTGAATGCCTTCATGCTGAAGGTTTCGCGCACGGCGCCGAGATCCGCGTCCGCGGCCAGCTCGGCGAATATGTCGCCGAATGTCTTGCCGGCCTCGATGCCGCGATTGACCTCGTCGGCGAACATGTGGTCGTGCAGCTTGACGCTATACGCCGGCGACCAGGAGAGCCGGTCGAGCGCACAACGGACGCCGTCGAGCATGAGGAATGCGAAGTTGGGCGAGCACCAGTAGGTGGGCAGGCGGAAATCGACCTCCACGCTGCCGTCACCCTTCACCTCGGCCCGCTCGACGAAGCCCATCTCGTTAATGGGTTCGTCGAGTTCCGGGTCGTTGACCTCACCAAGGCGCCGCCAGAGTTCCTTCTCGCGGCTGTTGGAAACACTGGCGCTTGCCATGGCTCCTACTCCGCCGCGATGCTGAAGGGCGAGCTTGCGAGCGCCTTCTTCTTGGCCTCGATGTCGATGTTGTAGAGGCGCGCGGCGTTGAGGCCGAGGATCTTCTCCTTGATCTCGTCGGTCAGTTGCACACCATGTTCCGCGGCGATGTCTTCCGGTATCTGATAGGCCCAGAATTTCTCGACGAGCCAGCGGGGCGTCCAGATCGCGTAGTCGGAGCCGAACAGGATTTTTTCCGGCCCTATCCAGAACAGCAATTCAGCGATGACCTCGCCGAAATAGCGCGGGCGCGAATGGATGAAGGGCAATGCCACGGCCAGCCCGCCATAGACGTTGGTTTCCTGCGTCGCGATCCAGCAGAAATCGTCGAGGCGCGGCAGGCCGCAATGCTCGATGATCCAGTTGAGGCCCTGGAAATCCGTCGCCGCATGGTCGACGTCGTGCACGTCGAACGCGTCCTTGCTGAGCGGGATGATGGTGGGTCCCTTGTGGACGTGTATGTTCCTGATGCCGAGCTTGTCGCAGAGCTCGAAGCATTTGTAGGCATCGGGGTCGGTCAGCTTCCAGCCCTTGGAGGCGCCGTTCCATTCGGCCGTGTACAACTTCACGCCCTTGACGTCGTAGGTCTCCTTGAGGAAGTGGATGTACTCGAGCGCCTTCTCGCCGTCGCGAGGATCGAAAGCACCGTTGACGATGAAGCGCTCCGGATAGCGCTTGGCCACCTCGGCGTTGCGCTCGATCGTGTTGAAGCCGTTCTTGTAGAAATCCTTCAGATAGGTCGACTGGACGATCGCCACGTCGTCGGGACCGTCGATGAACAGGTCGCGATAGAGATCGTCGGCGCTGTATTTCTCGAACTTGCCCTTTTCCCAGAGCTGGTCCTTCGGGCTCAGCCCGGTGTGATAGGCGTAGAAGCAATCGATGAACTGCTTGCCGTGAATATTCTTCTGGTTGTCCGGGCTGCCATCCCAGAAATGGGTGTGGCCATCGACCACGAAAATGTCCTTGCCTTCCGGTGTTCTGTACATTTTTGCCTCCGCAATCTTCGCGCTGATGAGACCGGCGTGCCGCGTCCACGCAGCACGCCGGGTTGTGGCTTTCCTCAGATGTATTCGAAGACCTCGTCCATGTTCCCGAACAGGATCACGGTGTTGTCGTCGATGCGCACCATGCGGCCGTAGTGGGTGGAGGTGTTGACCTCGAAAATCTCGGCGGTCATGTCGCGGCCGAGATATTCTGAGATCTCGTCCATCTTGAAGATCAGCTTGCCGTTGCCGTCGATACGGATCATGGCCGGCTGATAGGTGACGGTGACCCCCGGTTTCTTGCCCATGAATTCGGCGATGGCGCGGGCCTCGACCGAGTCGTTCATGGTGACGCCGCACTGGTGCGAAATCGTCTGCTCGAAGGTGATGTCCTTCATCGACTTGAAGATGTTGGACTGCGAGGCGTCGCGTGCTGCTACTGACATGATCTTCTCTCCCTGTTCAGCGCTTGAGGCCGAGTTCGCCGAGGATCCGGCCGATCCGTTCCTCGGATTGGGCGCGAACGTCGGTGAAGGAAATCGGCTTGGAATGCGGCATCGACCAGATCGGCTGCAGGCCGGTGGCTGCCTTGTCGGCGAGCGCGCCGTGCTTGTTCACCCAGCCCTGGAAGAGCTTCCTGTTCGCCGCGCCGTGCTTCTCGTCGTTGGCGAGCAGGTAGATCAGGTCGATGGTGTTGGCGAGGTTGCGCTCGTAGTCGGCCTCGGCCGCCGAGATCACCGGCGGCGTGATGAAATCGTGGTTGGCCGCCGCCGCCTGCATCAGGAAGCCGGAGCGGAACAACTCGCCGACCAGCGGCTCGAACACGATGTTGATGGCGAAGTATTGCTCGAGATAGTCGCTCGTGCCCATGATGGTCTCGACCGCCTCGCGGGTGCCCTGCCACACGCCGTCCTCGAGCCAGTGCTTCTTGCCGAGCTCGTCGTCCCAGCCGGCGATGTCCATGCCGATCTCGGCGAGATAGAGCGTGATGTCCTGGGCGAGCCGCAGCTTGTAGGAGGAGTTGGTCAGCGTCGCATTGTTGATCATCTGCGTGTAGCCGTAGCGCTGCGCCTGCATGAGCGACGTGCCCAGGCCGAACTCGGCATGCTTCCATGCTCCCAGATGCGCCTGCAGGAGCTTGGCCCAGACCTTGTCGAACGTCTTCGGCGCGCCGGCCCGGCGGGCGTTGGTGATGACGCTCTGCACCATCGTCTCGATCTTCGACTGGCGCTGGTAGTGCGTGCGCTCCCATTCCTGGTCGGGAGCGCGGAAGGCATGCCAGTTCGAGCTCTTGGCGGCCGTGTTGTCCTTGACATAGGCGCCTTTGCCGTCCGGGAAGTTGATGATCCAGTCCTGGATCAGGTAGCGCTCCGGGTCGGGCTGCACGTCGACCGTGACATCCTCGTAATGGGTGGCGCGCTGACCTTTCGGATCGAAGTACCGATATTTGCGGCTGTCCGAATCGGCGAAGATCGCGGCGCCCGCGGCTCCCGATCCTACTGAACTCGACGTTGCTACCATTGTTTTCACTCCCTTTGTTGCAGTTGCTCTAAAGTCACCGGCTCCGGCACACCTCAATGGGCCGGGGTGGCACTGGACGATGTGGTGAACCTGTCGAAGAAGATGCGTTCCGCCTCGAAGCCGTTCATGAACAGAACGGGCTGCAGCGCATCGATCATTGGCGGCGGGCCGCAGGCGTAGACGTCGCCCTGCCCGTCGACCGCGAGTTGCTTGAGCTTGGCGTCGACGCTCTGGTGCACGAAGCCGCGCTCGCCGTCCCATGCCTCTCCGTTCACATGCGAGAGAACGGGGATGAAGTTCAGCTCCGGGTGGCGACCGGCGAGCTCGGCGATCCTGTCGAGATAGAACAGGTCGTTAGGCGTCCGCGCGCCGTAGAAGAAATAGACGTCCCGCTTCTCGCCGCTCTTCAGGTGATCGTTGAGGATCGACCAGACCGGCGACATGCCGGAACCGGCGCCGACCAGGATCAGGGGGCCTTGCCGTTCTTCCCGCCGGAAGCAGGTTCCATAGGGTCCGACGACGGTGACCTCGGCTCCGACGCGAATTCCTCCGGAATCGAGTTCTCCGGAGAATTTTCCTTCGGGATACTTCTTGATGATGAAGGAGAGCTTTTGGGTTTGGTCCGGCGTATTTGCCATGGAGAACGAGCGCGTAATCGTCTCCCCTTTTTGCGTGGTGACCGTGATGTCGACATATTGCCCAGCCCAGAATTTTATCGGCGAGCCCAGTTCGATCTCGATGCCGCGGATGTCGTGGGTCAGATGCTCGAATTTCGAGATGCGGCCCTTGAACGTCTTCACCGCGATTGATTTCGCCAGAACCTCCTCGTCGTAGTTGAGGAGCTCGACCTGCATGTCGGAATAGGCGATCGACCGGCACAACAGGACGTGGCCGCTCTCCTTCTCCATGTCGTTGAGCGCGAAGGTCGAATATTTCAGCATGTCGACTTCGCCTTCGAGCAGCACGCATTTGCAGGCCGAGCATTGCCCTTCCTTGCAGCCATGCGGCAGCGCGATGCCCTGGCGGAATGCCGCGTTCAGCACCGTCTCGCCGTGTTCGACCTCGAATTCGACGCCGACCGGCTCCAGGCGCACCGTGTGAGCACCAGTCATCGATAACCTCCCAATTCCTCTCCGTTCCCCGGCCTTTCGGGCGGGAAGTGGCCTTCCTCTGGATGGAGCGGGGGGTCGGGGACCCGACCCCCAGCGCACGGATGGTCAGTTGAACGGCGTGATGGTGAAGCCTGCCCGATACTCGGCAAGGTGCTTCTCGCGGTCCGCCGGCGACATGCCGCGAAGCGCCTTGAGCGGCGATCCGAGGACGTTGCCGCGCACGTCGTCGAGCGTCCACTGCTCGTCGGCGCCGAAGCGCAGATGCGGCTGCGGGATCAGCGTCTTGCCGTCGGAACGGACGAAGTTGAGGTCCTTGATCGCGTCGGCGAGATCCCAGCCGTCATAGAGCGTCTCCCATTCGCGCTTGCCGCTGAAGCGGCCCATCGCGGGCGTCGGGCGGCCCTGATACTCGTCGGCGAAGGCTTCGACGGCGGTCCAGCGGTCGAGCTCGTGGGCGAAGGTGTGCAGCTGCCCGTCGATCTCGTCGACCACCATGTCCTCGCGGATCAGGCAGGGCACCAGGCAGGACCAGCAGCGGTGCGGATAGACGTAACCGACATCGCTGTTGAACAGCAGCACCTTCTCGCCCTTGTGGCTGAGCTTGGCGTACCATTTCCAGAAATCGCCGAACTCGGCGTACCAGCCCGGATATTTGTGCTCGAACCACTCGAAGTCCTTGTCGGTCTGCGCCTCGATGCGCCAGAAGTTGACCGGCCAGCCGACGGCGAAGAACTGGCCGACCTTGTGGACGTAGTTCTTCTTGGTGATGCGCTCCCACGCGGCCTGGACGTCGTCGTGATGGACCTTGATGCCGTACTTCTCGAGCGGCAGCATGTAGGTGCGATAATAGTCCTCGTAGATCCAGCGGTGCCACATCTCCGCGTAGGACTCCTTGTTCTTGTCGCGGTTGGTGGTGCCGTATTCGATGAAGGTGCCGATGGCGGCGTCGACGATGGCGTGGTTCTGCCAGAAGGCGTAGCGCAGGTCGCGCTCGAGGAGCAGGTGGTTCTCCGGCTCCTTCAGCGCGGCCATCAGCAGCGAGTGGCCGTTGCCGATGTGACGGCTCTCGTCGGACTGCACCGACAGGAACACGGTCGGCAGCGCATAGTCACCGTTGCGGGCGGCTTCCGAGGGCATGGCGACGAAAAGCGTGTTGGTGAACGCGGTCTCGGCGACGACGGTCAGGTACATGCAGGCAGCCGTCATCGTATCGCCGGTGATGAAGCCTTCGCCGAACTGGCGGCCGATCGTGGTCGCGTAGCACTTGCCGAAGGCTTCCTCGGTGATGTCGAAGCCGGCCGGGTCGATGTAGTTCTCCATGTACCACTTCTTCAGATTCATCTGGATGGTGGAGTGGCGGAACTCGTCGACCATCTGCATGGTGAAGCCGGTCCTGAGGTCCTCGCCGGGCGCCAGCCGCGCCACCATCGCCATCGAGCGGGCGGCGGAAATTTCCGGGAAGGGAATGATGGCGAGGAAGAGCTTCATCCACTCCACCCAGCGCGGCTCGACATTGCGGAACATGTCGCCGCGCAGCGCCGCGTCGAGCGCGCCGTAGACGCGATTGTCCTTTTCCTCCTGCATGGGGAAATAGGAGCGCAGCACCTGCTTCATCGGATCGCGCGGCGCCTTGGCGATCTTGTAGTCGGTTGGAAACGTCATCGCTTCCTGGACATAGGTCGGGTTCCAACCGAGGTCGGAAATCTTCTTGGTCGCCTCGCCCACGGAAATACCGCGCTGCGAGGTAATCTTGTTAAGTGTCAACGACGACATCGTCATAAGCCTCCACCAGGTTGAGCCGTGGATCCCTCGATCCAGGCATGGGACGGCACACAAATGCCGCCAGTGAGTTGGCGAACGGCACGACAAAGGGTTGC
The DNA here is from genome assembly GCF_019091085.1 of Mesorhizobium sp. GbtcB19. Taxonomy (GTDB): domain Bacteria; phylum Pseudomonadota; class Alphaproteobacteria; order Rhizobiales; family Rhizobiaceae; genus Mesorhizobium. The sequence continues at coordinate 85,973 of NZ_JAGXJY010000021.1, forward strand.
GCCTTCAGGCGCGACACAGGGTCCGGCCATTCAAGTGGATCGCGGCAAAGGTGTTCGGGGGCCTGCGGGACTGCGACACGCCACTCGCATTCCGCGATGGGCGTATCGAAGCGTATCCTGCTGCTTCCTCCGGTCCTTCGTTCTTTTGGCACCGCGTCAGAGCGCGATGGGCTTCTTATGCCAATGGTGAAGCAAGCGCCGTGCCAAGTTGAAATTGGTGGCTGCGATCAGCGTCTGGGCCGAGACCGTAACCAGATCCGTCCGGCGAAACCCGAGTAACTGTAACGATATTTTACAGTTGTATATTACATATGTAATATTTGAGCATATTCTTGTGCATTGCGATATATTGTTAGCAATTGCAATATAAATAAAACACATGACCTCTATTCATTTCGGTCATTTCATACATTATTTGAGGACGGATCGCAGGCAGGAGGCAGTGCCGAGAAATATGATGCCGAGCGACAATGACACCCCGGACCTTCCCCAGCCCAACCAGCCGGACGACGTGAGCGCCGAACTCGTCAGGCTGATGCCGCGCGATCTGGTTTTTGTCATGCGTTTCATGGGCGAGAGCCAGCACCGCCTGCAGGGCCACTTCCAGAATTTCATTCGGGCCGAACTTGCCGCCCGCGGCGTGACCGCCGAAACGCATCCGATGATCCATCTGTTCATCGAGAGCCACGCGATCCTGTTGCGCGACTTCGTGTTTTCCGGCGTTTCGCTGTCGCGCCAGTTTCGCGTTGAAGAGATCGAGCGCCTCACCGGCGACACGACATCCATGATCCGCGTCGACATCTGGGACCAGTTGAAGAGCCACATCGAGACAGCCGAAAAGCAGTTCCACGCGCAGGCCGGCGGTCTCTCAGGCTTGCTGTCGGCATTCGAAAAGCCCGTGGAGGGACAGTGATGGGCGGCTCGGGAAAAGGACAAGTCGCTGCTTTCGCCGCGCTGGCCAGTCGCCGGTTAGCCCTTGTCGCCGACGTCTCGGCGCACACGGCCGAAGCACTGCGGCTCAATCAGAAGCTTGCCGGCATCGAAATGGAAGTGCTGCGCCTGCAGCTCGAAATCGGCAGAACCGGCGCCGGCATCCAACTGGTGCAGGATTTGCATGACGCTGAACAGAGCGCCGCGGCCGCGAGGGATGCATGCAAGAAGAGCGAGGAACGCATCATGGCAATCGAGGGTGAGATCGCAGATGTCGACCGCGCGCTTTCGAAGGCAACCAGCGGCAGTGAGGGAGAGGCGCCGTGAACCAGCAAGCAACACAGAACCTGAGCCCGTTCGAGCTGCTGGCGCGAAGCTGGCAGCGACCGGCGACGGTCGCTGCCGCCTGTTTCAGCGCCGATGGCTCTGCCGTCGCGTTCACCTCTATCGATGGAGCCGTCGCCATCGCGCCGGTTAATGATCAGGAGCCGCCGGAATCGAGGATCAGGGTCAGTGGCGACCTCGGACAAACGACGATCCGACCGCGCCAGAAGCCCCCGGCTCCGCTGGTCGCCACCTCAACTCTGGGAGATGGTGACGTGCCGATCACGAGCTATCTTGGCTCCGGCTTCCTTGTCGGTATGGCGACCGGCCAGGCGATGCGCCTGGCGGCGGACGGTGAAGTCACCGAGACAGGTATCAACATTGAGGGACCGGTCGTCGCTATCGATCATCACGCCGCGACAGCCAAGACCGCCATCAGCAATGGACATGATGTCTTCATATCCCGTGCCCATGAGGATGTGGCGAAGCTGCAGCAGGCAGCGTCCTCATCGACGCATGCCATTGCTTTCTCGCGGGATGGGAAACGACTTGCCTTCGATTCCGGCAAGGGAGTGTCGATCTGGACGGTCGATGGCGATCTCGCGCCGATACGCGAATTTTCGACGCCGGCAGGCCCGACGTCGCTCCACTGGAACAGCGACGGTTCATGGCTGGCATGCGGACTCGAGACCGGAGGCTTTGTCCTTGCCAGCCTGGCAGATGGTCAATCGGGTGTCGTCGGAGGATTCCCTTCGCCGGTCCGGACGGTGTGCTGGAGCCAGCCAGTGAATGCGCTGTTTGCATCGGGCGCTTTCCGCATCGCCGGCTGGTCGATGGCTGCTCCGCCGCTTCGTGATGCGGCTGCCGGCGCGCTGGAGACAGGTCGCTCCGGGCTGGTTCCAGTCGAGACAGTGGCTGCGCACCCGAAGAGGAAAATCATTGCCGCCGGCTACGCCAACGGCCGTATCACCGTTGCCCATATCGGATCGCGGGACGAACTGGTCGTGAAGCTCTCCGGCAGCACGATCACCGCGCTGGCCTGGTCCGGCGACGGGCAGCATCTGGCTGCGGGCATGGCTGACGGTACCGCCGCGATCATCACCTTCCCGGCGCTGCTTTTCAAATAGCAGCGGCGATCCGCATCAACAGGAGGATGGAATGCAAACCGAACTTACAGCCGAGGAAAAGAGCAAGGACGAATTTTTCGAGCGCCTCGCCAAATTGTCGGAAGAGATGGTGGCCAGGCACGGCAAGGACTTCAGCATGGGAGCGTTGGTGTTGGCTGCACGGTGGATTGCCGAAAACCGAGCGGGTTCTCTGAAGACGAATTGAATGCCGAGGCTTTCCGCGCCGGACCAGGGATTGCCGGTCCATTTCCGACTTAACCACTATCCGGCAACAATAATATTTAGTGTAGAGCATGGAACCTCGCCGGCATGTGCGAGGTGCGTTCCGTCATCCAATATCCAATGACTGGCGTGCCATGTCCTACAATCGTAGAACCCACGATATGTATTGCCTTTATCCGGCTCCAGGCGGACTTCGTTGAAGGGTATGCCTAAGCCTCTCCCGTCGCATTTGGATATCGCTTCCTTGAGCGTCCAGGCCGTGAAGAATCGAGAAATGTCCGTCCCGGCAGCTGCGGGATGGAATCGATCGTTCGGGTGAGCGTACAGATCGGGGGAAATTTGTGCCTTGCCCGGCAAGGCCTGCTCAACATCGATACCCACCGGTCCGTCTAGCGAGACAATTATGGCAACCCAATCGCCGCTATGGGATAAGTTAAAGTGGCAAGACCCATCTGACAGAAGCGGCTTGTTTCCTTCGCCGTCCACGAACGTAATATCTCTGGCGCACCTGCCGAGTATCTGCCCCAGGATCACCCTGAGCAGGCTGTGAGCGGTTAGATAACGATCGAAATCTTCTTTTCTACGAAATCTGCAAAGTCGTTCTTGCTCGCCCCGGCTAAGTATTTGCCGATCGAGCTGCTTTGCGAGCGAACACGGAGCGACAATGCAACATTGCCGACCAGGCGGCAGATTTTTTAGATGCATTTCCTCCAAGGGCAAAACAATCGAGGGCGACATGGATGTCATATCCGTTCACCCCAAGGCTGGCGCCGAGCCTGGAACCATCGACCCATCCGCATCTGCCGGCAGGTCATCGAGTGCCGCGAACAAACGCTTCCTCGGCGATAGTGAAGACGCTCTGGATTTCAAAAGCGTCCTCGTCGGTGGGCGGATCATCCACAAGAAATGTGCGCAGGCCCATTTTGAAGTAACCGATCAGCTCGCGCGCGATATCCTCCCGTGCGCCAACCAGGAACGGGCAAGACGCCTGGCCATTCTTGTAGGGCCCCAACCAATAGGGATGGCCCTCGGGAACGCTCACCTCCGATCCCAATTCCTTGACCCAGACGGAATCGGATACCCGGGTGTAATATTCCCGCATTTCCCTCCCCAGCTCATCATCGGGATACCTGCTGCGCGCGACGGCCCAGGCGTCTTCGGCCGTGCCGCGCGAGACGATGCCAAGTCGCGTCCCGTATTGAATCCCTTCCGGACGTGTCACCCTGTCATAGTGCTGCGCCGGGCGAAGATACTCGATCGCGCGCGCGCCCAAGCGCTTGGCAACAGCCATGCCTGCTGGTGACGACCCGGAGACGGTAAAGATAGGGGCGCATTCGGGCCCCACCCCAGCGGCAAGCCTCAGATGAAGCCCGCTGACCTGATAGTGCGCACCATGATATGTGAGCGGCCGACCCGTGCTCAGCAGCTTGCGAACAATCTCTCCGTACTCCCCGACGCGCTCGTATCGCTGATCATGACTTTTTGAATCGCAGAACGCCTCCAGGTCATGCGGAAAGCCTCCCGAGATGAAATTCAGGTGCACCGGACGATCGTAGGTCAGCGAGAGAGACGTCACCAACTTCGCGACCGTGAACGGGTGCGTATACAGAGGCTGGACGGCGACGAGCGGCGATATTTTCTTCGTAAAACTCATAAGGTGGTTGGCCGCCAACCAGGGATCGAACTGTTGATGATCCGAATATACCAGCATGGCCGAGAAACCATGGCGCTCGGATCGCATGGCGGACGTCTTTATGCTTTCCATATATTCTTGACCAGGCATGCCATCGTCGAAGGCTGGACAGGCACCGATTATCGTGAGTTCGGATAGCGCCATTGCATCTTCTTTCATAAGTGACCGGTGTGATTTCTAATTTCCGCGGGTCAACAACTACGATCTCGGTTTGATCTATATCGCTTCCATATTCGTCATAGAGCCTGTCTCTCGAACAGCTGCCGGTATACGCCATGATCGCGCATGATCAGCTGGTCGTGCGTGCCTTCCTCGACGATCTTTCCTTTATCGAAGACAAGAAGACGGTCGAGCGCTTGAACGGTCGATAGCCTATGCGCGATTATGAAGGTGGTGCGGCCGATCATTAAGCGGTCCATTGCCGTTCGGATCATCAGCTCCGAATTGGAATCGAGGCTCGACGTTGCCTCGTCCATGATCAAAATCGAGGCATTTGCCAGAAACGCACGGGCGATCGCGACGCGCTGGCGCTCTCCACCGGACAGCTTTACGCCCCGCTCTCCGACCACCATGCTGTAGCCCTTCGGAAGGTTCGCGATAAAGTCGTGCGCATTGGCAAGGCGTGCCGCCTGCTCGATCTCCGACATCGTCGCGTTGGGCCGGGCATAGGCGATATTTTCCGCGATCGAGCGATGAAACAGGATCGGCTCCTGCGGAACGATGGCAATCTGTTGCCGCAGCGAAACCTGGGTCGCCTTGGCAATGTCCTGGCCGTCGATGAGGATCGCTCCTGCGTCCACATCGTAGAGCCGCTGCAGCAGCTTGATGAATGTCGTCTTGCCTGCCCCGGATGGTCCGACCAAGCCAATGCGCTCGTTCGAACGGATCGACACCGAGAAGTCGCTGAAAAGAGGCTCGTGGTGGCTGGTATACTGAAACGTCACACGATCAAAAATGACCGAAGGGTTTGCGATCCTGATTTCGGCGGCGTCGCGATGGTCGGAAATGCCGAGCGGCTTGCTGGCGATTTCGGCAAGCTCCTCCATGTCGTTGACCGTGCGCTGCAGATTGTGCAATTCGCGGCTGACCTGTCGAAGGTAGCCCTCCAACAGGAAGAACGCCGTCAGGACAAATGTGAGATCACCGGCCGTCGCCTGCCCGTAGATCCATAGCCCCAGCGCCAACACCAGGACCGATATTTTCAACAAAAGCAGGGCCGTGCCCTGGGTGACGCCGGCAATGGCGACCCGCATCCAGGTACGAAACGTGCGTTTGCGCCACTTCTTCAGGACCGCGCCCAGCCGTTCGTCCTCGCGCAACTCGGCGGCAAAGCTTTTTACGATGGCATTGCAGCTTACGGTGTCGGCCAGCGCGCCCCCGAGTTTCGAATCCCACGCATTCGAAAGGCTGGCCGCTGGTGCGACAAACGCGAGCGAGAACCATCCGGCGAGAACAATAAACAAGGCTGAACCCAAGGCGATGGCGATGCCCAGCACCGGCCACAGGACGCCGAACACCAGCGTCGTGCCGACCAGCACCACCAGTGTCGGAAACAGAGAAATCAGGACCGTGTCGCCGAATGCGTCGAGGGCCCACACGGCGCGCGTAATCTTGCGCACGGTGGAGCCGACGAAATTGGTGTCATGCCAGTCCGTCGAGAGACGCTGAACTTTGTAGATCGCGTCGGAGGCCATGGCCGTCATCGTCTTCAGCGAAAGCAGCGATATACCGGCAAACGCTATTTGCCTGAGTAACAAGCTCGAAAGTCCAAGAGCCGCGAAAATAACCAACGCGCTTATTGCGCGGCCCTGTGAGAGGGAGCCGTTTTGCGCGCCGGCAGACATCGCATCCACCAGCCGGCCGGCAAACAACGGCATCAACACATCAGCGACAGATGCCAGTGTCGTCACGACGAAAATGAACGTCACGTGCCATATTTGCTTGCGCCAATAAATGCCGACGAAGGAGAATACCTTCGCAAAAGTATTGCGGTGCACATCGAAACGAAACCCGGTCACGGCCTGCATGGGCGCGATGCGCCCATCCCCCAGACTGGTTGCGCCGCAGAACACGGCGGGCTCCAGCCGTGGATCAAATGCCATCGGATGCGCGGCCGGATCGCCGTTCGGTCTTCGAACACTCTCACGCCTCCTGCAAATTATCGGATGGCGTGGATTTTTGCGTTTGCAGCGTTCTCGAGATCTGCCGGCCGAGAACAGCTCTGTTGGCTGGCTCCGTGATCATCGTCCAGTGATCGCCGGGAACGGTGTGCGTGTGCAAAAGAGATGACGAGAGCACGTCACGCCAGCGTGCCATCGACCACCCGAACGCACCCTCGGTGATACCGGTCGTGCGCGCATTGAACTGGTGAACGACCACGCGCAGCCGAGGGATCGTGTAGGAACGGACAAGCTTCTCGAAGTATCCGCGCTGCTCGTGCAGCATGGCCCTGGCGGAAGCATCAAGATCGGCGTCGGCGACATTCGGCCTTTGTCCTTCCTCGATCATTGGCGAGGCAGAGGGATCCGCGGCGTATTCACGAAACAATGTGGGATCTCCAGGGTGTTGCGGCACATCGGCCGTATCGAGCCGAGCAAGAAGCATGTCGTCCGTTGATTTCGGTCCAGGGTGCCTCTGCGACGGCAGATGGACGTCGATCAGACCCAGGAACGAGACGGCCTCGCCAGATGCGAGGATATCGTGCGCCATCGCATAGGCGAGTATGCCGCCGGACGAATATCCCGCCAGGCGGTAAGGGCCCTGCGGCTGGACGCTGCGCATCATCGACAGCGCGCGCGCCGCCATTGCCTCCAGCGTGTAGGTGAGCGGTTCATCCGCCGCAGGCCACGGCAAGGCATAGACGGGCAGGTTGGAATCAAGCTCTCGAGCCAGTTCAAAAACATACGAATGATCGCCCAGGCCTGAAGGCAGGAAGAAGATGGGAGGCTCGCTTCCGGTTCGCTGGACCGGAACGGGTTTCGAACGATCCTCCCGGCTCGAGAGATCCTTGCTTGTGCGAGCAAGATCCTTCAGCACCGGGTTCTGGAAGAGGTTATTGACGGTAAAGTTGAATCCAGCTTCCGGCGCACGGCTCACCAGCTTCACCGCCAGTAGCGAATGGCCGCCGAGCTCGAAGAAGCTATCCTGCCGCCCGACCTGCTCGACACCCAGCAGCTCCTGCCAGATGCCGGCCAGGATGGTCTCAGCCTCGCCCTGCGGCGGCTCGTAGAGGCCACGCGCATAGGCTCCCTCGTCAGGCGCCGGCAGTGCGGGACGATCGAGCTTGCCATACGCGGTGAGAGGCAAGGCGACCAGCACCACATAGGCCGCCCGCACCATGGATTCCGGCAAGAGGCCACTCAGA
>NZ_JAGXJY010000207.1 GCF_019091085.1 Mesorhizobium sp. GbtcB19
TCCCCCATCCCATGCGCGGCGCCAAGAAGCTTTTCCCGGCGCTGCCCAGCGACTATGCCGCCATGACCACCACGGCGAGCGCGCTCTACGAAGCGACCGGCGATCAGGCCTATTCGGCACAGGCGAGACATTTCATCGGCGAACTCGCCCGCTGGCACCTGGATAGCGAAAAGACCGGCTACTGGCTGACGGCCCCGGACAGCGGCGACGTGCCGAACCGCATCCGCGGCGATGGCGACGAGGCCATCCCCCCGGCCACCAGCCAGATCGTCGAGGC
>NZ_JAGXJY010000208.1 GCF_019091085.1 Mesorhizobium sp. GbtcB19
GGAGATAGGGATTACTGTGCTATAAGGACTCCCTCTGAAAAGCCTACCTTTTGTTAGTTACGGACACAATAACTTCTCTTGCATACCCACCAAGCAACTACAAGTTATGGGATAGATCTAGCGCATTCTAGGAATGAATACTATGCTGTCAACTATTCACTTCATTCGGCTCTCATCTCATCTCATCATACTCTGATCCTCTGTTTTCTAGCTTTCCTTCCTACGTAGCTTGGCAGTTTCGAGTGCATTTCTTTAGTGGAGAGTCTAGTCTTATTGG
>NZ_JAGXJY010000209.1 GCF_019091085.1 Mesorhizobium sp. GbtcB19
TGCGCAAACGGCCCCACGACCGAGAAGCCGAGGTCGGCCGTCAGCAACATTATGCGCCGAACGGAAGCGGCCAGTTCGCAGAGCGTGGCAATGAACTCGCGCCCCACGCCAGCGCCTCGCTCTCCGCAAGGGCTATCGCGTATTGCTCGACCGACATCGGCAAATAGTGCCAATTCACCTGGCGCTCCATGAAGCTCACGCCACGACCCGAGATGGTCACCGCCAACACCACAAGCGGCTGCAGCGGACGCGGGGTCAGTGCCTCGCGAACAGCCG
>NZ_JAGXJY010000210.1 GCF_019091085.1 Mesorhizobium sp. GbtcB19
TCTCCTCTTTTTTTTTTTAATCATATAGCTTCAGTATTCTGCCTCGTTACTGTAGTGTTTTCTCCCTTTTTTCACAGCCCCCATACCCCCCTAATTTGGATTTAGGGTTAGGTCAAAGGGGGGTGGGCTATGGGCTGTTAAAACCCACTATGGGCTGAACATATGGGCTGTCAGCCCAACAACCTTTCCCTTTAGCCCATAAGAGAGGTTGTCCCAAGACTCCTCAATGTGAAGCCATGCCGATCAGTTGTCAACATATCTCATATTTTTCTTTTG
>NZ_JAGXJY010000211.1 GCF_019091085.1 Mesorhizobium sp. GbtcB19
GAGGAAGAAAAATTTAAGATTTTAAAGAAAAAAACGAGCAATTACAGAAACAGATTGAAAAATTCATTTTGGTATGCTGTTAATCCCATAAGTAATTTAAAGAATAGAACTAAATTTAACTTTCAACAAGATTATTTGACATATGAAAAGAATATAAAACTATTAAACAGAGTATTGGATATTGAATATAATGGTAATAATGCTATCTCGGTTATGTCTATGGATAAGCTATATGAAAGCTGGTTGTATATTAAGATTATTGATATTATTGCCCAT
>NZ_JAGXJY010000212.1 GCF_019091085.1 Mesorhizobium sp. GbtcB19
GACCTCAATTTTTCAGAGCACCAAGTCCCTTAATCTAACTCCTCGAGGGAAAACATTTTAGTTATATAATTTAGCTACTGCCTTTTTATATCTCAATACTTTTAGATGTGCTTATGCTCAGGCTTCACTGATTAGGTTAAACCCGACTTAAAGTCCTTCAAAAGTTTTCTTGTTGAAGTTTTTGACCTAAAGTGTTGGAAAGACTATCTTGAGTGGTAAGACAGTCTTAGTACTAAAGGCTAAGCTGAATGATAATTCTCCCAAACTGATTTTAGG
>NZ_JAGXJY010000213.1 GCF_019091085.1 Mesorhizobium sp. GbtcB19
AAAACTACAATTCATCACGTACACTATCTTTCATTCTGCAATCAGATGTCTACTGAATTCAGGTCTTAAGGGAGTGAAGGCTTGTGTTAGAAGCGGTCATATTATAGGTACTTTACGATAAAACATAACATGGAATTTGTTTTTTATGTTGGTTTACTATCTAGACCTCAAATATTTTATTGATTTGCTAACTTGACTCACTAGAGTTTCTTTTATGCTCTTATATGCACAAAGTTGATTGATGGAATCATGGAACTAAAAGATATCTGTGGAGGC
>NZ_JAGXJY010000214.1 GCF_019091085.1 Mesorhizobium sp. GbtcB19
TTCATTTAAGACAAGAATTATTTTAACTCATTTACTTTTGAAAGTCAACAAGTTTTTTATATTCTTTCAAAACTAGATAACATTGCTTCATATTAAATGGTTAAGTCCTCGATCTATTAGTATTCGTCAGCTCCACATGTCACCATGCTTCCACCTCGAACCTATCAACCTGATCATCTTTCAGGGATCTTACTAGCTTACGCTATGGGAAATCTCATCTTGAGGGGGGCTTCATGCTTAGATGCTTTCAGCACTTATCCCTTCCGCACATAGCT
>NZ_JAGXJY010000215.1 GCF_019091085.1 Mesorhizobium sp. GbtcB19
TGGTCACTTGAGCCCAATCGTCGAGCACCTCGGGTGAGCGCTCAAATGAAAGTGGCGTAGCACAAGAAATTGGAAGTAAAAGGGGTCCAGGCAAAAAGGAGGGCACTGACCTGAAGGCGAATACAACAAAATTGATCAGTGCTTGCAAGCGGAGAATTCAATGGGAGGGCAAAAAATGTGATCTCATTAGAAGGCAAAAAGCTAGGGTTTTGAAGGTGGGATGGGAGGGCAGAAGTGATCTCGTTAGAAGAAAAGATAAGATTTTGAAGGCGGCG
>NZ_JAGXJY010000216.1 GCF_019091085.1 Mesorhizobium sp. GbtcB19
GGCTCATCGAACGATGATGATTCAATGAAGTCTAAATACACACATCACGAGAATCGAAATCCAAGCTTAGCAGAGTATGAGTCGATTAAATACCTAATCCAAGCTTCTTCATTGGGAGTCTAATTTCTTGATTATATAACAATGGCAGTTTAGTAGTTTCTCGCAAAAAAATTATTAACTCTAGAGATATAATATAATGAAGAATATATAATTATTTAAGGAACGAACGTAATTGAAAATACCCCTTATTTAAAAAAAACAAAAGGATGAATTAT
>NZ_JAGXJY010000022.1 GCF_019091085.1 Mesorhizobium sp. GbtcB19
CGATGGCGCGGTCGCAGAGGTGCCGGCCGAAAGCCTTGCCGTCGGAACGGTGACCCTCGTTCGCCCCGGCGACCGGATCGCCGCGGACGGTGCGATCGTCGAGGGCGACAGCGCCATCGACGAGGCGCCGGTCACCGGGGAGAGCGTGCCGGTGCGCAAGAAGGCGGGCGACGCCGTGTTTGCCGGCACCATCAACACCGATACCGTGCTGCGCGTGAAGGTCACGGCGGCCGCGGCCGACAACACCATCGCGCGCGTCGTCAAGCTGGTCGAGGAGGCGCAGGAGAGCAAGGCGCCGACCGAGCGCTTCATCGACCGCTTCTCCAGGGTCTACACGCCCGGTGTGCTGGCGCTCGGCGCGCTGGTGGCGGTGCTGCCGCCGCTGGTCGCTGGCGGCGGCTGGAGCGAATGGATCTACAAGGGCCTCGCCATCCTCTTGATCGGCTGCCCCTGCGCGCTGGTCATCTCCACGCCGGCCGCGATCGCCGCCGCCCTGTCGGCCGGCGCGCGGCGCGGCCTGCTGATCAAGGGCGGCGCGGTGCTGGAAGCGCTGGGCTCGATCAACGCGATCGCGCTCGACAAGACCGGCACGCTCACCGAAGGCAAGCCCAAGGTGACCGACATCGTCGCCGTCGAACACAGCGAAGCCAATGTCCTGTCGATGGCGGCGGCGCTCGAGACAGGCTCCAGCCATCCACTCGCGCTCGCTATCCTGGACAAGGCCAAAGCCGACAAGGTGCCGGTGCCGCCGGCGTCCGAGGCTTTTGCGCTCGGCGGCAAGGGCGTTGCCGGCAAGGTCGGCGGCAAGGAGCTGTTTCTTGGCTCACCGGCCGCCGCCGGCGAGCGCGCGGCACTTCCCGCCGAGCAGCTGGCGCGCATCGCCGCCTTCAACGACGAGGGCAAGTCGGTTTCGGTGCTGATTGCCGCCAGCGCGCCGGCCGGCATCATCGCCATGCGCGACGAGCCGCGTGCCGACGCGCAAGCCGGCCTGGCGGCGCTGCGTCAAGCAGGCGTCGAACCGGTGATGCTGACCGGCGACAACAGGCGCACGGCGGCGGCGATCGCCAAGGGCCTCGGGCTTCCCGTCCATGCGGAGATGCTGCCGCAGGACAAGCAGCGCGTCGTGCGCGAATTGCAGGCCTCCGGCAAGAAGGTCGCCAAGGTCGGCGACGGCATCAACGACGCGCCGGCGCTTGCGGCCGCCGATGTCGGCATCGCCATGGGCGGCGGCACCGACGTCGCGCTGGAGACCGCCGATGCAGCGGTGCTGCACGGCCGCGTCGGCGACCTCGCCGCCATGGTCGAGCTGTCGCGGCGGGCATTGAGCAACATCCATCAGAACATAACGGTGGCGCTGGGGCTGAAGGTCGTGTTCCTGGTCACGACGATCGTCGGCATCACCGGCCTGTGGCCCGCTATTCTCGCCGACACGGGCGCCACCGTGCTGGTGACGGCCAACGCCATGCGCCTGTTGGCATGGCGGCCGCGGGCGCTCGTCAAAGCGGGCTGATCTCCGCAAATAGCCAATCGCGAAACGCCTTCACCTCGCGCTGGCGGATCGCTTCCGGCGGTTAGACCAGATAGACCGGCTCAAATTCCAGGGGCGCCTTCAGCATTTGCGACTTGTTCGCGCCACTTCTTGACCAAGTCTCGGCGTCGACCGGGATACCGCTCTTCAATCAGCTGGGCGCGCTCGATCCGATCGGCGCGGAATGTCCGAAAATCCTGCCGCAGCTCGCACCAGCCAGCGATGAAGCGCTTGTCTTCAATGAAGCCGAGCATGATGGGCCAGATGACGCGCTGGGTGATGGCACTCGACGGATCCTTGTAGGCGATGTGCAGCTTGAACTGTTCGCGCATAGCCTGACGGAGTATCCGAAGATCGACGGCCGGCGTCTCGGCTCTATTGCGGCCGACGTGAAAAGCGTTGTCCGTCAGCAGGTGGCGCAGTTCCGCCGGCAGCACCGCACCGATCTTCGCAATCGCGTTCTGGGCCGCGAACGCCAGGCCGTCGTCAGTCTGGCGGCCGACCCATTGCGCGCCGAGCGTCAGTGCCTGCAGCTCCTCCTGCGAGAACATCAGCGGCGGCAGCAGAAAGCCAGGCTTCAGCACATAACCGAAGCCTGGCTCCCCCTCGATATCGGCGCCCATTGCCTGGAGGGTGCCGATATCGCGGTAGATGGTACGCAACGAGACCCCGGCCTCACGCGCGAGCTCGGTGCCCGGCACGGGACCGTTGTGCCGGCGCAGCATCTGCATCAGATCGAAAAGCCGATTGCTCTTGGACATCAGACAATCCTACCCGCCAATGACAAATTTTGGCAGGGGGTTGCCTATGACGTCGACACGAGGGCTTTGCCGTTGAGCTTGCGCCCCTGCTCCAATGCTGTGACCAGCGCGATCGCATCCTCGAGCGGAACGATCTCGGCGACCGGAAGCCGGAGCTTTCCGTCGGCAGCCGCGCGGGCAAGCCCGGCCAGGATGTCGGCCCGCGCGGTGCAGACGATCGGTTTGAGCCTGCGGTCGAACATCGCGCGGATGAACTTGGCCGGAGTCGGATTGATGTCGAGATAGACGCCACCCTTGCGCAGCAGTCCGAGCCCGGTCGCCACCGTCATCGTGCCGGCCGTGTCGTACACGACGTCGAACCGATCACTGACCTGCGAGAGATCGGTCGTGCGATAGTCGCAGACGCGGCTGACGCCCATCTCCTCAGCGCGTTGCCTCTGCTGCAGGCTGCAGCTTCCCGAGACCTTCGCCCCGAGCATCCGCGCGATCTGGACGGCGCATTCACCGACAGCACCAGTGCAGCCGTTGATGAAGACCTGCGCCCCGGCCTTGAGGTTGGCCTTGTCGACAAGGCCGTTCCAGGCCGTGATCCCAGGGGTGCCTAGGCACGCGGCCTGCTCGAAGGAAACGGAGCCGGGTTTCTTGGCAAGAAAGGTTTCCGGTGCGATCGCGGCCTGACCGATCCCGCCACCCTCCTTGATGTGGACGGATCCGAACACGGCATCGCCTACCTTGAAGCGGGTGACGCCTGGGCCGATCGCAATCACGACGCCGGAGATGTCGCTGCCCAAAGCGCGCGGAAACTTCTTCCCGGTCACCATCTTCAGGTGGCCGGCGCGAACCTTCCAGTCGATCGGGTTGATGGCAGCGAAATTGACCTTGACGGCAACCTCGCCTTTCCCAGGCGTGCGGAGCTCGAAATCCTCGAGCCGCATCACGTCCGGACCGCCATACTGATGGTATTGGACCCGTTTCATCACACGCTGCTCTTCTTGGGCGTAGCGGTTGCGATGTCGCTGGTACCGGCAGGGTGCGGCAGGGGTTCGGCGGCGAGCCGCCCGTGGCGGCCCGTCACAGCATTGTTGATAATCATGAGACTACTCTCTGAGGGATTGTGAGTGTCAGTGCGGCTGGGCCGTTTTCACTGAATGGCGAACACGCTCTTGTCGAAGAGCGCCTTGATCGCTGTGACCTTCCCGTTCTCGACCGTGAAGTACTTCGCCGAGAGGGTACTGGGGACCGGATGGGTGTGGGTGTAATACATGAGCAGCGCCGTGGTCTCGTCACCGAACGAGGCGACGATGGTCGCTCCCTTGAGCATGCCCGCGAATTCCGATTCCGACTTATGCAGGGCGGTGGCGCCTACAATGGAGCCGAACGGGGTTTCCGAGACGACGTCTTCCGCGACGACTTTCATCGCCGTTGCGTGGTCGTGGTTCCTCCAGGCGTCGTAATAGGCCAGAGCGATATGGAGGGCGGGGCTGAGGTTGTTGCTCATCTTGATTGCTTTCGTTGGTTGGTTGGATGAACAACAGATAGCGCATGCTAGTGACAGATTTTGTCAGCATGGCGCAAACCTTGACGACGATTGCTTCTGCAGCCGGTATCGGGCCGTCAGCCCGGCGTGATCTCCTCAAACAGCCAATCGCGAAACGCCTTCACCTTGCGCTGGCGGATCGCTTCCGGCGGGTAGACCAGATAGAAGCTGGAAACCGCTTTCAGCGCATGGTCGAAGGGCCGCACCAGCCGGCCGGTGGCGAGGTCGGCGGAAACCAGCATCGTGCGGCCGAGCACCACGCCTTCGCCCTGCACGGCGGACTCCACCGCGAAGGTGGCGGAATCGAAGGTGAGGCCGCTGTTCGGATCGACGCCTTCGACGCCGGCGCTGGCCAGCCACGCGGTCCAGTCGATGCGGTAGCCGTCGCGGATCAGTGTGTGGTGTTTCAGGTCCTCAGGCTTTCTGAGCGGATGCGGGCCTTCCAGCAGCTTCGGGCTGCAGACGGGAAACACTTCTTCGCCGGTGAGGAATTCCGACGTCAGCCCGTGATAGTGGCCGCCGCCATAGCGGATGGCGACGTCGATGCCGTCGCCGCGGAAATTGGTCAGCCTGCCGGTGGTCGAGACGCGCACGTCGATGTCGCCATGCGCGCGGTGAAAACGATAGAGCCGCGGCACCAGCCATTTGCCGGCGAAACCGTCCGAGGTGCTGACATTGAGCGTCGAGCCGGAATGGCGCGAGGTCGCCGCGTGCGTCGCCAGCGCGAGCTGGTCGAGCACCTCGCGCACCGCAACCGCATAGGGCTCGCCGACCGGCGTGAGCCGAACCGAGCGCGTCGCCCGCTCGAAGAGCTGCACGCCGAGCTGGTCCTCCAGGTGTTTCACCGCGCGGCTGATCGCGCCATGGGTGAGGTTGAGCTCGTCCGCGGCCCGCGAAAAATTCAGGTGCCGGGCGGCGGCCTCGAAGGCCGGCAAGGCGTTGAGCGGCGGCAGTCTGCGGGCCATGACGACAAAGCCATTTGTGAGTTCTGGTAACAAATCCTTGCCAAACTTTGGTTTGTCCGTCGAGCTTTTTCCAGCCAAAAATCCTCACAGAATTTGTGATCAACACTCACTTCAGATCAAGCCTGCGAGGACATCATGGCCACCGTTCATCCCTTCCTCTGGTTCAACCTCGACGCCGAAGCGGCGCGGGATTTCTATCTGTCGGTTTTCGAAAACAGCCGGGCGCTGGACACGATCACCTTCACCGACCATGTCGGCGGCACCAACAAGACCGTGCCGCATGCGATCTTCGACTTCGAGCTCGAAGGGCAGCGCTTCACCGCCCTCAACGCCGGCGGCGTGCCGCCCTTCAACGAGCGGATATCGCTCTACATCGAGACCAGGGACCAGGCCGAGACCGATTATTACTGGAACGCGCTCACGGCCGGCGGCGGCTCCGAACAGCCCTGCGGCTGGTTGAAGGACAAGTTTGGCGTCTTTTGGCAGGTCATCCCGAGCGAAGCCCTGCGGCTGATGAACGACCCCGACCGCGCCAAGGCCGACCGGGCGCGCCAGGCGATGTATTCGATGAAGAAGATCATCCTCGCCGACATCGCCGCCGCCCACGCCGGCCGCGCCTGAACGCGACATCCCACAACTCGAAGATGGAGAAGACCCATGACCAGGCTACCCATGGCTTCACTCGATGGAAAGAAGATCATTGTCGTTGGCGGCAGCTCCGGCATCGGCTACGGCGTCGCGGCCGCCGCGCTTGAACACGGCGCCGAAGTCGTGATCGTCGGCCGTTCGGCGCAGAAACTGGGGGCCGCCGAAAAGAGGCTCGGCGGGGCAGGGCGCGTGACTGCCATTGCCGCCGACATGGCAAGGGAAGCGGATATCGCCCGCCTGTTCGACACGGTCGGCGCCTTCGATCATCTGGTGGCGACGGCCGGCACGCCGCCACCCAATTACCCAATCGGCGAGACCGACATGGATTTCGTGCGCCGGTTCGTCGACGGCAAGCTGACCGGCGCGGTGATGCTTGCCAAGCATGCCGCGCGCACGCTGAGCAAAGGCGGCTCGATGATCTTCACCTCCGGCATCAATAAGGACCGCCCGCCGGTACCCGGCGGCTCGGTCGTCGCGGCGGTCGCCGGCTCCTTCAGCTATTTCGCCCGCGCGCTGGCGCTGGAGCTCGCGCCGACCCGCGTCAACATCGTCTCGCCCGGCTGGGTCGACACCGAAATGTGGGACGAGATCGTCGGCGCGGCCAAGACGGGCTACTTCAACGAGATGGGCACGCGCATCCCATCAGGCAGGATCGCCACGCCCGCCGACATCGCGCCTGCCTACCTCTATCTGATGCAGAACGACTTCATGACCGGCGAGACCATCCACATCGACGGCGGGCAGCGGCTGGTGTGAAGGGCAAGGCCGGAGCCTCGGCCCGAGGACCCGGCTTGAACCCGCTGTCATCCATCGGTGCCGGGCCTTCTCGACGCAATGGCGTTTCCGGCGGAACGCTAATAACATGATGCTCCAATGAGCAGCGCCTCCGCCTCGTCGAGGAATGCCATGCGAAGGGTCATCGTCACCGCGATCTGCCTTGCCGCCGCGACAGGCGCCAGCGCCCATGACTGGTACCAAAACAAGGTCGACCCGGTAACGAACTTCAAATGTTGCGGCGGCACGGATTGCCGCCCCATACCGGAGTCCTCGGTCCAGTCCAGGGCCGACGGCGGTTATGTGTATCTGCCCGATGGTTTCAACATCCCGCGCGATCGCGTGCAGGAATCGCCGGACGGCCGATATCATATCTGCGAGAACAGATACGTCATAACCAACCAGCCCTATCTGCGCTGCTTCTTCGCGCCACGGCTCAAGGTCTCCCGGCTGCTCTTGCGCTAGCCCCGATGCCTTAGCGCCTCCACGATGACTGCCATGGCCGGCGAAAGCTGCCGCCGGCTAGGATAGTAGAGGTGATAGCCGGCGAAGGGCGGGCTCCAGTCGCCGAGCACCAGCGTCAGGCGCCCTTCGGCGACATGGCGGCTGACCAGGCTTTCTGGCACATAGGCGATGCCGCGGCCGCTTAGCGCGGCGTCGATCATCGGGATGGTCGAGTTGAAGGTCAGCTGGCCCTCCACCCGGACCCGGAGGTCGCGGCCGCTCTTGGCGAATTCCCAGGCATAGAGACCGCCGAACGTCGTCAGCCGCAGATTGATGCAGTCGTGGCCGACGAGGTCCTGCGGTGTCCTCGGCGCAGGGCGGCGCAGAAAATACTCCGGCGAGGCGACGGCCACCAGCCGCCAGTCCGGGCCGATCCGCACCGCGATCATGTCCTTGTCGATGCTTTCGCCGAGCCGCACGCCGGCGTCGAAGCGCTCCTCCACGATGTTGCGCATGCCGTTGTCGCTGTAGAGCTCGACGCTGAGGTCGGGATAGTCGCTCAGCACCGGCTTGAGCTTCGGCCACACGGTCGACTGCAGCGCATGATCGGAGAGCGTGATGCGCACCGTGCCGGCCGGCCTGTCGCGAAAAGCGACCAGGCCCGCGAGGTCGGCTTCGATACCTTCGAAGCGCGGCGCGAGCGACTGGTAGAGCCGCTCGCCCGCGTCCGTAGGCGCCACGCTGCGCGTCGTGCGCGTCAGCAACCGCACGCCCAGCCGCGCCTCCAGCGCCTTGATCGTCGCGCTCAGCGTCGACTGTGAGGTGCCGAGCCCAGCAGCCGCCCTGGTGAAGCTGCGCTCGCGTGCCACCGCCACGAACCACAGCAGATCTTTCATGTCGTCGCGCTGCATGTCGAAGCCTCCTGCCGTCATTCATATCACTATCCGATAAGTCCATACGGATTATTGGGTCTAATCGACGGTTTTGCGCTGCAATATGTTGTTGGCAACCGGCGTCCCGAGCCGGTCGCCGCCTGCGCAGTCCGGACAGGTCATGTCGCGCAGGCTCGGATGCGCCTGTCGGATCCGCGCGCCGCACCGAACACGTCTTTAAGGAGACCATCCATGGACATTCTTCGCGCCGGCAGCCGGCCATCCGCGAAAGGCCCCGCCGAATGGTTCACCGGCACGGTACGGATCGATCCGCTGTTCAATCCGTTCGACGCCGCGCGGGTGCAGGGCGCGCAGGTGACCTTCGAGCCCGGTGCCCGCACCGCCTGGCACACGCATCCGCTGGGGCAGACGCTGATCGTCGTTTCCGGCCTCGGCCGTGTCCAGCGTGAGGGCGGCCCGATCGAGGAGATCCGCCCCGGCGACGTCGTCTGGATCGCGCCGGCAGAGCGGCACTGGCACGGCGCCTCGCCGGCCACTGCAATGACCCACATCGCCATCCAGGAAATCAAGGACGGCAAGGCCGTCGACTGGATGCAACATGTTTCCGACGACGACTACGGCGTCTGAAACCGGATTCCCCCGAAAGGAGCAAAAATGCTTGCAACCGTTCTGCACAAGCCCGGCGACATCCGCTGCGAGGAAATCGCCGATCCGAAAATCCTGCGTCCGACCGACGCTATCATCAAGCTGTCGGCGAGCTGCATCTGCGGCTCGGATCTGTGGCCTTATCGCGGCCTGCAGCCGGTGAACGCCCCGCAGCATATGGGCCATGAATATTGCGGCATCGTCGTCGAGGTGGGGGCGGAAGTACGCACGGTCCGCCCCGGCCAGTTTGTGGTCGGCTCGTTCTGCCTTTCCGACAACACCTGTCCGCATTGCCGCTTCGGCTTCCAGTCCTCCTGCGAGCAGCGCGAATTCATGTCGGGGGCGCAGGCGCCCTATGCCCGCGTGCCGCTGGCCGACGGCACGCTGGTCGCGACCGCCGAAGTGCCGCCGGCCGAGCTGGTGCCCGACCTTCTGGCCGTCTCCGATGTGCTCGGCACCGGCTGGTACGCGGCTGACGCCGCCGAGGTGCGCGAGGGATCGACGGTGGTCGTCGTCGGCGACGGCGCGGTTGGCCTGATGGGCGTGCTGGCGGCGAAGGAGATGGGCGCGGCGCGCATCATCGCCATGAGCCGCCACGAGAGCCGCCAGAAGCTCGCCCGCGAGTTCGGCGCCACCGACATCGTCGCCGAACGCGGCGAGGAGGGGATCGCGCGCATCAAGGACCTCACCGGCGGCGTCGGTGCTGACTCGGTGCTGGAATGCGTCGGCACGGGAGAATCCTTCGACCAGGCCCTGGCCTGCTCGCGCCCCGGCGGCACGATCGGCTATGTCGGCGTGCCGCATGGCGTGAGCTTCGACGGCCAGAAACTGTTCTTCGGCCAGAAGCGCATGCTGGGCGGCCCGGCGCCGGTGCGCCGCTTCCTGCCCGACCTGATGGATCGGGTGCTCCAAGGCAGGATCAAGCCCGGCAAGGTCTTTGACCTGAAACTGCCGCTGGCCGAGGTCGCGGAAGGCTACCGCGCCATGGACGAACGCCGCGCCATCAAGGTCATGCTCGAGGTTTAGACGTTGCCGTAGCTGCCAGCCTTGCCGCTCGCGGCAATGGCTGGGGCCACGTGGCCTTTGGTCAGCGCTCGGGAACCACCGTCCACAGTTTTTTGGCGAAGCCGCGCTTGTCGAGCTGCCACGAATTGCCGGCAACCACCGCCTTGCCGCTCGCGCATTTGTAGGAATAGACGGCGTCGTGGCCGGTCGCGAAAGCGGGCACGACGTCGGCATTCGGATTGGCCTTGCAGAATTCGTCGGCGCCCGGATTGTCGCGCGCGGTGTTCATCTTGGCGCAGGGCAGGTTGGCGCCGACGAAGCAGGCCAGCACCTTGCCGTTCATGCAGCGGTAACTGGCCTGGGTCTGCAACTCCTGCTCCTGCAGCGCGCTCGTGGCGTCGGGAAACAGCCTTTTGAACGCCTTGACCGTGCCGCCGTAGAGTTCGTGTGAATAGGGGCGGATCGTGTCGTCGTTCTTCACCTGACGGCAAAGCTTGTAGAGATCGTCCGCAGGCGCGGCCTTGGCAGTCGCGGCGCCGGCAACAAAGGCCGACAGCAGCGCGAACGCAAGCAAGCCGATTGTCGAAAGGCGAAACGCATTCATTGTGACCTCCTCGGGGTGACCGGAGCAAAAGGCGCGGAAAACCGTTAGACCCGATGATTGAGGATGCAGGAAGGGGCAAGGATGGCGCAACTGGTCAAAAAGCTCGAACCGCTTGCTTTTCGCTTTGCCGATGACGGGCTGGTGCCCAACCATCCCCGCTGGCCGATGCTCATCTATCCCGGCGCGGTGGAACTGCCGGACGACGTCGATCCGGCCGCCGTCTTCGAGGATGTTTTCGCCGCCAATGGCTGGGGCAACAGCTGGCGTAACGGCATCTACAGCTTCGTCCACTATCATTCGCGCATCCATGAGGTGCTGGGCATCGCGCGCGGCTCGGCAGAAGTCCACTTCGGCGGCGACAGGGGCAAGGTGCTCGAGGTCGAGGCGGGCGACGTGGCAATCCTGCCGGCCGGCACCGGCCACCAGCGGCTGTCGGCGTCCGCCGATCTGCTTGTCGTCGGCGCCTATCCGCCCTTCGGCACATACGATCTGTGCCGGAGCCCGGAGCAGCACGCCGAGGCGCTGCGCACGATCCCGAAAGTCGGCCGTCCCGACAAGGACCCGGTCTATGGCGGCGATGGTCCGCTGCTGAAGGCATGGAGCGAAGGCTGAAATGGCAATCGCGACCGGCAAGGCGGCGGCGCAACGACCGGAGTAAAAATCAAAAACGCTCCGCCTACGGATAATGCTCCTTCTTCGGCGCATAGATTGCCGGATCGAAATCCAGGTCCTTCGGCAGCGGTTGGCTCGAGCATTGCAGATGCATCTGGCGGGCAAGCAGCCGGCGCTGCTGCTGCTCATGCTCCTTGATCGCCGCCACCATCCCCATGCTGTAAGGCCCAAGCAACACGCCCATGCCCCAGCCGGGATGGTCCTTCTCGCGCTGCGCATAATCCGCGGCCGCCGCGCGGGCCTGCTGGCATTCCGGCGATGCCCATTTCGGATCCTGCTGCGAAAGCGAGGCGCCATAATCGACCGGCGAGGACACGCATCCCGCTATTGCCGCGCAGAGCGCGACGGTCACCGCAATTCTCATCCGTGAGTCCCCGCTAATTTAGGCCGGACAGTACACGGAACGCCTCTTCGCACAAGCGAGATGGCGGCGAAAGGCGGGGGAAGACCGGACAAACGCCGTCGCCGTCCTTCGAGAGTTTTTTCGCCGCCTCGTTCCGTTTCCAGTCGCCATTTCGTCCTTGGTTGCATCCGCAACGAAAAGGAGAGCCGCAATGGCTGGAATGGTCGTCATCTACAAGCAGCCGGCTGACGCGCAAGCCTTCGACAGGCACTATTTCGAGACGCATATACCGCTGGCCAAGAAGATACCGGGCCTGAGGAAATACGAGGTCAGCCGGGGGCCGATCACGGTGCTTGCCGGACCGTCCGATGTCTACCTGATCGGGACGCTGCATTTCGACGATCTCGACGCGATGAAGAAGGGTTTCGCGAGCCCGGAGGGAAAAGCCGCCGGCGTGGACCGCCGCCTCTACGCACCCGACGAGTCGGGGGTTCAGATGTTCATTTTCGACAGCCGGGAGGTTTAGAATCCGTGGCCGAAAATGGGGCGATCCGTCCGCGGGCTGCGACCGGCTTGTCTGGCCGACATAGGCGGGCCACCGGTGGCACAGGACAGAGCCGGGCGCATAGGCTATTAGGCGGTTCACCGGTCGTAGGCGAAACACGTAAAAACAGTACCGGCGAAAGGTTTGGCCTTGGCAAGCGAGAATGACCTGACCGGCGGTTGCCAATGCGGCGCCATCCGCTATCGCATCGGCGGCCGACTCACCAAGCCGCATGTCTGCCATTGCCGCACGTGCCAGAAGGCGGTGGGCGCGCCGTTCTGGGCGCTGGCCGAAACCGACGCGGCGTCCTTCGCCTGGACCCGAGGCGAGCCGGCCTGGTTCCGCTCGTCCGAAGCGGTCGAACGCGGTTTCTGCGCCAGGTGCGGAACCTCGCTGCATTTCCGCTATGTCGGCGCCGACCGGCTCGATGTGGCGCTGGCCAGCCTCGACGACCCGGAAGCGATCGCGCCGGAGCAGGAATTCGGCTGCGAAAGCCGCATCGCCTGGCTGGACCATATCGGCAGCCTGCCGCGGTCGACCACCGAGGCGACCACGCCGGCGGCGGCGCTGGAGACCTATGCCAGCCGCCAGCATCCCGACCATGATTGAAGGCAGGCGCCTGGCGCGCTTTCGAAACTCCTGGCGATCCGCTCTTGCGTGATCCGCACTTGCTGGCGGGAGAATCGAAGCATCGCCGTGATGCCGACGCTGCGCTAGCAATCTAGATCCCGTCGGCCGCCGTCGGCGGCGAGCCTCACTGATCCGATTTTGCAAGGCGTCTCGTTTTCTTGACCTGGCGTCTCATTTCTTTCGCACCGCCTTGCAGGCCGTGACGCGTCCGCGAATTGTCCGGTTGTTTTCAGGGGAGACGGACGGGTGGGCGACGAAACGGCAACGGCAGAGCGGCCAGATGAAAGTCCTGTGGCTTCGACACCTCCCGCGTTTGCGCGCGGACGTCGAACTTTCCCCGATGCGCGCCGAGCCGTTGTTCGGCGCGGCATCACGCGAAGCGTGGCGCTACTGCTCCTGGCAAGCGCAACATTCGACGTCGCTCCTGCGCTCGCGGATGGCGGCGCGGGTGGTTCCATTAACCCTGGCGGTGCTGCCGGAGTGGATAGTGCGACCGGCGCAGGTGGCAAGGGTGGAGATGGCGCCGGCAGCGGCTATGGCGGCGGCGGGGGTGGTGGTGGCGCGGGGGTGGCCGGTGGCAGTGGTGGCGCCGGCTCTGGGCTCTTCGGACCGCCCGGCGGTGGCGGACCGATCGCGGGAGCCTCGGGCGGAGACGGCACGGACGCCGTATTCGAGACAAACTCCGGCGGTGGCGGTGGCGGCGGCGCTCACGGCTTCGTCGGCGCCACGCTTCCCCTCGCGACCGCGACCGGCGGCAAAGGTGGCAATGGCGGCGCGGGAGGGTTTCTTCTCAGCGGCGGTGGCGGTGGCGGTGCGGGCGGCTATGGCGCGGTGGTGGCCGGTTCGGGCGACCTCGGAACGCTCGGCCTGGCGGTTACGGGAGGCAAGGGCGGCAACGGCGGAAGCGCCCACCAAGGCGTCGGCGGCAGTGGCGGCAGCGGTGGAACCGGGTTGCTGCTCACCGATCTCGGCGGGATCACGATCACCATCGGCAGCGCGGTGTCCGGCGGCAATGGCGGCGCAGCCGGAATCGGCACCATGGCGGGGGCCGCGCCTGGCGCGGGCGGCGCCGGCCTCGTCGGCGGCAATCTGACCATCACCAATGCCGGGAGCATCTCGGGCGGACTGAGCGGCGACGGCGTGATGCGCGCCGCCAGCATCGTCTTCACCGGCGGCGACAATGTCCTCACCTTCGCCAACACCTTGTCCGGCCTTACCGGCGCCATCTCCCTTACCGGCTCGCTCACCTTCCAACAGTCGACGGCCGCGATCCTCGACCAGGCCATCACCGGCAGCGGGTCGGTGACCAAAGCCGGCAGCGCCACGCTGATCCTGTCTGGGACAAGCACCTATACCGGTGCGACGACGGTAAGCGCGGGCATGCTCGGTGTGACCGGTTCCATCGCGGCGTCGTCACTGACCACGGTTGAAAGCGGCGCCTATCTTGCCGGTAACGGCAGCATCGGCGCCACGGTGGTCAATTCCGGGGGATTCCTCACGGCGGGCGACGGCACGCCCGGATCCTCGATGACGCTCTCAAGCCTTACGATGCAGTCGGGCGCCTATTATGGCGTGGTCGTCGATCCGACGTCTTCCTCTTCCGCCAACGTCACCAACAACGCCTCGCTCGGCGGCGCCACCGTCTTCCCGCTTTTTGCCACCGGCAGTTATGTCGCGAAGCAGTACACGATCCTGACCGCCGGCAGCATCACCGGGGAGTTCGACGCTACAACGCTCAACGGCAACCTGCCGTCCGGCTTCCACACCTCGCTCAGCTATGACCAGACGCATGCCTATCTCGATCTCGAGTTGAATTTCGTTCCGCCGCCGGGCTCTGGGCTTTCCGTCAACCAGCAGAATGTCGCCGACGCCGTCGTCGGCTACTTCGACACCAACGGCAGCATCCCGATCGTGTTCGGCGGCCTGACGCCCGCCGGGCTGACCCAGCTTTCCGGCGAGGTCGGCACCGGCGCTGAGCAGGCGACCTTCTATGCCATGGACCAGTTCCTGGGCCTGATCACCGATCCGTTCATTACCGGGCGCGGCGTTCCGGTTGGCGGCGCTTCCGACACTCAAGCCACGGGCGGCCTGGGCTATGCCGAAGAAGGCGAGGCCAAGCACGACGCCTACGCGGCGTTGTCCAATGAGGCGTCGCGGCCGGTCGAACAGGGTTGGCGCGCCTGGGCGGCGGGCTATGGCGGCTCGCAACTGACTGACGGCAATGCAATTGTCGGGTCGAACGACACCCGCACCAGTCTCTACGGCTTCGCCGCCGGCGCCGACTATCACCTGTCGCCCGATACGGTCGCCGGCTTCGCTGTGGCCGGCGGCGGCACGCGCTTCAGCGTCGATGGTCAGGGCAGCGGCCGCTCCGACCTGTTCCAGGCTGGCGCTTTCTTCCGTCACAATGCAGGCGCCGCCTACCTGACCGGCGCGCTGGCCTATGGCTGGCAGGATTTCACCACCGACCGGTTCGTGACCGTGTCCGGCACCGACCACCTGCGCGGTGAATTCGATGCCAATGCGTGGTCCGGCCGCCTCGAAGGCGGCTATCGCCTTGCCGCCGGCGGCATCGGCTTTACGCCCTACGCGGCGGCCCAGTTCACCGCCTTCGACATGCCCTCCTATGCCGAGCAGGCGGTCGGCGGCAGCGCCGATACCTTCGCGCTGGCTTACAACGCCAGAAACCTCACCGACACCCGCGCCGAGCTCGGCCTGCGCATGGACAGGTCCTTTGCCATGGCCGACGGCGATCTGACGCTGCGCGGACGCCTGGCCTGGGCGCATGACTTCAATCCGGACAGGAACCTGACCGCGACCTTCCAGACGCTGCCCGGCGCCAGCTTCGTCGTCAACGGCGCGGCCATGGCGCAGGACTCCGCGCTGGTGACGGCGGCGGTCGAGAGGAAATGGCTGAACGGCTGGTCGGTGGCGGCAAGCTTCGAGGGCGAGTTCTCCGACGTCACCCGATCCTATTCCGGCAAGGGGGTTCTACGCTATGCGTGGTGACGCCGTTTACCCTAGAAGATTGCGCGCCGTGCGCATGAAAATCCGCGCGCCGATCGGGATCAGGTCGTCGGGAAAGTCGTAGTCGGGATTGTGGAGCGAAGGGTACTTTTCGCCGGCGCCGAGGAAGAACATCGCCGACTTGGCGCTGTGGCCGAAAATGCCGAAATCCTCCGAGGCGCGCATCGGCAAGCTCGCCTCGCTGCGCGCAACGCCTTCCTCGTCGAGCGCGCGGTTGAGATGCTCGACCGCGTCCGGCGCGTTGACGCTGGCGACAAAGATCTCGTGATAGTCGAAGCGCGCGCCGAGGCCGTGTTTGGCGGCGATTTCCGCCGCGAGCGCTTCGGCTGAGGCGGCCAGCTCGGCCATGCGTTCGTCGCGGCGGGTGCGCAACGTCGCCCACACTTCGGCATAGCCCGGCGCGATGCCGAACACGGCTTCACCCATCGAGCAATGGGTAACGGTGATCATGCCGAAATCGTCGTCCGCGAAAGTGCCGCGCCCGAGCGGGGGCAGCGCCGGCATAAGCGCGCTCACCGCCGGCATCGGCGAGATGCCGGTTTCGGGCATCGAGGAATGCGCGGTCTTGCCTTCGAGCACGATGCGCATGCCGCGCGAGGCGCAGTTGACGGTGCCGGCCTTGAGCCGCACCTCGCCGAACGGCACGCCCGGCAGATTGTGCAACGAGAAGGCGAAGTCCGGCGCGATCTCGGCAAAACGCGGATCGGCGACGACGCCGGCGGCGCCATTACCGGTCTCCTCCGCCGGTTGAAACATTAGCACGACGCGCCCGCGCGCCGGCCTGTCGCGCCCGAACTGGCGGCCGAGCGCGGCCAGGATCGCGGTGTGCCCGTCATGCCCGCACATATGCGACTTGCCCGGCACCTGCGATGAATGCGCGACGCCCGAAAGCTCCTCGATCGGCAACGCGTCGAGTTCCGAGCGGAACAGCACCGTCGGCCCGGCCTGCCCGCTGTCATAGACCGCCGCCACGCCGTGCCCACCCAAGCCCGTCAGCACCTTGTCCGGCCCGGTATCGGCGAGGAAGGCGACAACTTCGCTGGCCGTCTTTTCCTCCTCGTTGGAAATCTCCGGCTGCCGATGCAGCTTGCGCCGCCATTCGGTGAGTTCGATGAGGTCTCGGTTTGTGAGGGTCATGGGTTGGGGCTCCGGTTCGGCTTCACTCTTCTGCGGCAACCTCGATCGCGTCGTCCGAGCTGCAGGCACTATAACCACTCGCATGAAGCCTGATACGCGCTATGCCCGGAAAAGGTAGGTAACATGGCGCCTCCAATGATACCGACGGGCTAGCGCGAACGCTTATCATCCGCGCCGAACCGTGCGTCTCAGTTTCCATTTAATATTTCCTTCAGGCGGCTCTCAGATACGGTGCTGCTTTGGTTGTCTTCGTCGGTTCCGGGTCCCGCCTCACCTCCCGCCGCGAGCTCGACGAGACGAGGGTCGTTAATCTTTACTCCAGTGGTTGGATGAAAATGAATTTGACAGTTTGTAGGCCGCCATCTCAAGAGATATTGCGGATTTTTACTGCCAATGATCTTGATGGTCTTAAAGCAATCCGGTAGATGAAGGGGGTAAAGTAGGTTAAATGTATCACCGGCCTGCTGATAGACTCGCAGTCGCTTGCCCGTTTCGGGGTCGAAGTTAATTCCGTCAGTTCCTAATCCAAGACAAACGGCGGTTTCCGAAAATCCTCTTGATTTATAACGTGAAAATAATTCTTTGCTTATCGTAACGCCCCACCCATTTGGAACTATGTCGCAGGAAATTGGAAATGGTTTGTATCCAAATGCGCTCTGCGGTAGTAAGCCGGCCGAATGTAAGACTTTCACAGAGATGGTTTCTCGGGGGAAGCGGTTTGTGTCGATGCATTGAAGCGAAGATTGGAAGACCCAACCCCACGTTCGAAACTCTGAATTCAGGTCGCCAGATACGAGGGCCCAGCTACGCCCGCGGCTGTCTTTTTTCGTATCGTCTACGTAGACGAGACGTCCGTTAACAAGTCTGTTTATCACAGTACCGCCCGGGGAATCGCGAACGTTCAAAGTTGCATCGTTTGGATCGGCGATATGACAAGGTGTTCTAGCGTAGCCGGTTTCGCAGAATTGTAGCGGTAACAGAAGAAATAGAGTGAACAAACATATATCTATAGGGCGATTCATGATTTTCTCCTTAGGCGCGTTTGCTATTGGTTCATTTTCCACATTTTTCATCGATAACGCCGTATTTGGCAAATACATGAAAACAAAAGCCAGCGGCTAGCATTGATTCAAAGTCTTTTTTTACATCTTCTGGTGGAAATTGATCGTACTCGGCTTCCGCTTTTAAATCATTGCCGTTGATCAAAAGTGCGTGACCATAGTTTAGCTCGACAGACGTCATGTCCAAGACGTCAAAACGCTCCAAAATACTTTTGGCAAGAGTTGCGTATTGTAGCGCCTCGGTCGGCTTGTTGGCAAGAATGGCGCACCAAGACAAGAGCCCCTTCGATCTGATTGCAAGTCGTGGGAGGTCCGTTTCGATTGAAGGGCGTGAAGATATTCTCTCGTCTATGTCTAACGCCAATTGAAAAGCTCGATCGTATCGTTTAGAGGAGATCAAAAGGTTTGTAGCGTAAAAATATACTCGGAAAATATCCTCCATTAACTCGTCGCGAATTTCCATCGATTGATCAGTGTATCTGAGACTATTGAGCGATAAAAATAGCTTGTCGGTGATCGATGATCGATTAGCAGTGGTCTCTTTTTTGTTTAATGTTGCTATAGATACGCCTATATCTGCCAGCGTTATATAGAAATCGATGCCGTATTTATTGCTATGAGGAAACAGTACGGCCACATCTGAGCGGAATTTACTAAGATGCTGTATTGCTTCGTCATTTCTGTTGTTATTTATAAGGGAGAATCCAAGTCTGACGCCAGTTTCCAAATAGTTATTTATGTTATAAGTGGTTGAATATCCGTTTTTGATAACATAAAGACTTGTAGAAAACTCATTTACTATTGCGTGAAGTTCAGATTTTTTTGCGTTGCTTTCAGCGTAATTAGCGATTTTTTCTGCTGCTGTTGCGCGCTTAAGATATGCGGTAGCTTCTCTGTTCTTTTCTGTAGCCTGGAGAAACAATATTGCTGTGATGGTCGCCCCTGCCGCGACTGCAGCAAACAGGAGATTCCTCCATCGAGAGCGCCGACGAAGGGCGTCAGCGGCCAGTTGAAGCGCCTTCTCCGCCTCTAGTAGGGCCAGCGCCCGGGCATCCTGAGCCGCCTTCATTTCCTGCAGGCGTTCACGTTCCGTGTTCTGCCTGTCTATTTCGGCTGTCTCGCTAGCGTCCAAAAATGCGGACTGGAGCGAGGTAATCGCTGGTGCATTGGGAGGGCTGGCGCTTCGCCAATGGCGCATCGATACGAGTTCTGATCCGCGAACTAAGAGATCTGGTTGCCGACTACCTTTCTCCCATCGGCTGGCGAGTCCAGCTATTCTGGTATGTTCCCGTATCCAATTCACATCCACAGATAGGGCTATGTTTAATTGCGCCAAACCCGCCCCCCACCCAGAGCCCGGAACGGCTGGGTCCGGAAAGAAGCGAATGTAATTTAGCTCTTGAAGAAGCAGGGGAGGTTTCGAGCTTCCTAAAGGGCTGATCAGTACGGGAACGGTTCGTTTATGTAGCTCAGACGCTCTTTCGACCTCCCATTTGCAGGTTTCTGACTCCGATGAGTTCGGCGTCAGTAAAAATACAACTGTATCAGCTTCAAGGATCAACTCCTCTAAGCGCGCTCGCCAACTTTCGGCTCCATAAATTCCAAATCTATCAATTAACACGTTGTAGTGGAAAGCTTCCAGTGCCGAGACAAGCTGCTCTGCAAACGCAATATCCTTTCGAGAATAAGACAGAAAAACGCAAAATTTGTCATCATGTGAGCGACTGGCAAGAGAGGCATTTGCCGTTTCGGTCATTTGATAGCTCGTCTAGAAGTATAGGGTCGTAATGCCATAATCATGCCGGGTGATCGTGTTACATCCACCGAGTGCAACGGGTAGCTTCGGTGATTTTACATGATACCGCAATTTTTGCCATTTTGCACGATTACAGTGTGGGGCGCAGCCGAATCGATTGGTATGGATACGCAGGCGAGCCGTCATTGCGATGTTGCGAGCATGCAGTCGCAAGTTCGTTCTCGCCGATTGTAGTTGGGCGTTTGCTAACTGGATCGGCCGTTATTCCTGTTGGAGCTCGCCGAAGCTAGCCTCCTCGATGATGTCACCAAAATCGCCGCTAGAATAGAGAACAAGCCGCACCAAAGCGGACGCCTCGCCGAGATATTCTCCAATTGTGATGCTCAGCGCTTCGATGTGGGGGACGTTCCCAAACCAATACTACACGCCACCACTTCGTCCCGTCCCAGTCGAGATTAACGCCTTCGGGGTCGATGACCTCACATAGCCGGGGAATTCCTGCTCCATCGTCGAGACGCTTTTAAAAAACCGCTATATCGAGACCCATGCCGACCCTCCTGCCGAGCCGGAGTCATCCTTACATTCCACACCGTTGGAGGGTCAAACCTGACGCGGGCTGAGGAACGGTCGTCGCTGGACCGGGCGAAAACGACGAAGAACCTTGCCGAGGCGCTTCAGGATCTCGGCAGGCGCCAGGGCACGACGCCAGGCCGGCGGAGCCCTCTCTTCCGTCATCCGGCAACTCGACGACGGTCCAGGAAACGCGATAGGTTTTCCGTCCGCAATTGCGTAAAAACAAAGAGATCGAGCGGAATTTTCGCGGGCGGTGAACCGCTCCCCCGCCAGCTGACTTCGAATTGGAGAAAGCAAATGAGCGACGCGGAAGAACAGCTCGATCTGACGGAGATTGGCGCCATCCGCGCCCTGTTGGCGTCGAGGCCGCGTCCGGTGGGCTGGGACGAACGGCGGGCGCGGCTCGACGAGGTCGGCTCGTCGTGGCCGGTTGCGGGCGATATACGATGCGAGGCGGTGGTCTTCGACGGCCTCGCCGCGGAGTGGTCCCTGGCGCCTGGAAGCGACGAGGACAAGGTGCTGCTCTTCTTCCACGGTGGCGGCTACTGCTCCGGCTCGATCAAGAGCCATCGTCGAATGGTGACCGAGGCCGGCCGGGCAATGCGAATGCGCACGCTGGCGATCGACTATCGGCGCGCGCCGGAACATCCATTTCCCGCGCAGCACGAAGACGCGCTCGCGGCATGGCGCTTCCTTGCCCGGCAAGGCGTCGTGCCGGATCGTATCGTGGTCGGCGGAGACAGCGCGGGCGGCAATCTCAGCCTGTCGCTGGTCGGCCGGTTGCGCGCGGCGGGCGAGCGGCTGCCGTACTGTCTTTGGCTGGTCTCGCCCTGGACGGACCTCTCGATGTCCGGGGCGACGCTGGCAACCAGGGACGCGATCGATCCCATCATTCACCGCGCCTATCTGGAGGAACTGGCGAGCGCCTATGTTCCCCGTGACGTTGACCGCCGTGATCCGCTGATCTCGCCCCTATATGCCGATCTGAGCGGCTTTCCTCCAATGCTGATCCAGGTCGGCTCCGCCGAGACGCTGCTATCGGATGCGACGCGGCTCGCCGATGCCGCCGGCGCGGCCGACGTCAAGGTTCGCCTCGAGATCTGGCCGCACATGATCCACGCCTGGCCGGTCTGGAATGCGCAATTGAGTGCCGGTCGCCGCGCCCTTGCGAGCGCCGGCAAGTTTGTCCGCGACCAACTGTAGGGCATTGGCAGCGGGATCGTGCGTCTCATTGAACTGTGGCCACCTTCACCTGCGGCAGGTCGCGGCTGATCGGGCGGAAACCGACGCCGTAATACATGGCGCGGGCGGCCGGATCGGCCGGCGCGCCACGGCAGGCGACCAGCATGCGCGTCGCGCCAGCTGCTTTTGCGCGCTGCATGCCGTGCAACTGCAAGGCGGTGCCCAGTCCGTGCCGGCGAAAATCGCGATGCGTGCCGACCGGCTCGAATTCGGCGGTCCGGGTCATCCCATCCAGCCAGATGATGGCTGTCGCGGCCAGCGTGCCGTCGGGCGCGGCGATGAGTACATGCAGGTCGGCCCGGTACGGCCAGGTCCGCCGCACGCGCTCGAACGCCGCCTCGTTGAAGCGCGACGCTTGCCAGGCATCGCAATGCGCCTTGACGGCGTCGGCCGGGGAGGCATCCGCAGCTGTCAGGAACCGGAAGCCTTCGGGCAGCAGCGGATCGGGCACATCCGTCAATTCCCGCGTGTTGAACTGCACCCAGGTCCCGTCATCCCCGCCGGCTTCCGGATCGAAGGCGTAGCCATGCGCGGGGGCGATCGCCTGCGCGTCGACGTCGGCGGATTGCAGCGTCAGCAGCCGATCGACACCGTTCGCCACATCGTCATACCAGTCGAGGATTTCGCCGAGCAGCGCCGCGCGCTCCGGATGCGTCTGCCAGGTCAGATTTGCGGTCTCGACCTCGAGCATCGTGCCGTCGCCACGCGGGATCCTGTGGGGCAGGCAGGCCCAGCCCCACGCCGCCAGCCGCCCATCGACGAACCACAGCCGGTGCCGCCAGAAGGGGCCGAGCGCGTCGAAATCCTTGGCCCAGACCCAGGCCAGCTCGCCGACAGTGGCGTCACTATTGAGCAACTCCGGCCGCAGCGCCGTGACTTGCTGGGCAAGGCCCTGCATCAGCCTGAGCGCGGTCGCTCCAACGGGTTCGATGTTCATCCGCCTGTTGTGGCGGCCCCGCCACCGATCTCAAAGCAAAAACGTCTGCCGGTCGCGCAATGTTGTGGTGATGGCGGCGATGCCGGTCTCGATCTCGCTCTTGTTCGCCAGGATCGCTTCGCCCGCCACGCCCTCGACCAGCGAGCGCAGCAGCTCCGCCTGGCCGACCAGCACCGCGTCCTTTTCGGCGAGCGTGACGAGTGTCGCGGCTTCCAGCCGGTAGCGCTGGGTCATGCGGTCGTTCTCGGGCACCGGCTGGTGGCGGATCAGCCCTTCGAGCCCGCCGACCTCGCGTCCCAGCCGCTCCAGCGCCTGGGCGTTGGCGACGATCGCCGGATCGGGGAACGGATTGGCCCGCGTCGGCGTCGGGATGTTCTCGCGCCGGTAGCGGCTCTCGGCGTCGTCGATCGCCGCCCGAGCGCGGCCGAGCAGCGAGCACGCCATCTGGCGTACCCGCTGGTCGTCGGCCCTGAGCTGGTTTTCCTGGCGGTAGAAATTGTAGCCGTAGCCGTAGAACAGGTTGATCCCGACCTTGGCGAGCGGCCCGGCCTCGTAGAAGCGGCTCATCGCGTCGCGCCCACTTCGTCGCCGAGCGGGTAGAAGCCCGTCGGCTGGCCGCCGATCTGGAAGGGCACGCCGGCCGCCGCGTTGGGCGCCGAGACCAGGCCTTTGTCCGCCATGCGCAAGGCAAGGTAATAGCGCACGGCTTCGATTGGACTGAGGCCGATCGCCTGCAGCGAGATCAGCTCGCGCATGCGCTCGTCGCGCGGCATGATCAGCACCTTGAGGTCGTTGAGCATGATGCCGTAGACCTTCAGGAAATCGGTGAGATGCGCCTTCACCGCCTCGCGCACGTCGCTGATCCGCTCGTTGACGTTTTCCATCTTGGTGATCTGGATGATCTGGTTGATCGCCTGCTCGATGGCCGGCCCGGCATAGTCGGCGATTTCCTTGGTGTCGATCACCGCACCGGCGAAAGGCATATGGGTGATGAGGTCGAGCGCCTCTTCCTTGCTGTCGATGTGGATGTAGTAGTCCACCACATAGGACATCTCCGCCATCTCGGCGCTGGTCGCCACGCCCTCGTTGCGCACCAGGAGTTTTGAGCGGTTGATGTAGATGACCTCGTAGACCCAGGGCGACGACCCGCCGAAGAACCCTTGCACGACCGAGCCGACCAGCGGCTTGTCCGGCGTCTGCAGCGCATATTGGCCGGTCTCGTAGACGTTGAGCACCGCGCCGCGCGACTTCAGGATGCAGAAATGGTTGCTTTCGACCGTCAGCAGCGAACCCGAAACGATGCTCTCGTCGACGATCTTCATCGCCACGGTCCTGGTGCCGAGCGCGTCCGTGCCGTCGCGCTGCAACGATGTGATGACCTGTCTGGTGATTGCCATTTTCTTTCCCTCGCTGGTTGGAGCCACGCCCCGCGCGTGCCTCATGGATTTACGATGCAAAACAAACGGTTGGAGCGGATAGGCGATTCAAGGACGTAGGCCGCGCTAGCGCGGCGAGCATAGGCCCTTGCCCCTGAACGATTGTTCCAGCCGGGCGGTGCGGTCGGTGCGCTGCCGATAGCCGCCGTCGCCATCGAGCAGATATTTGACCCGTTGCTTGCCCTGCGCCTGCGCCGTTTTCTTTGCCGCCTGTTTGGCCTGCCTGATCGGCTTCATGACCTCGGTCGTTCTGCGCTCGATCTCGCCAGCGACGCCGGAGTCCTGCAAAGTGCGGCTGACAGCCTGGCCGAGCAACTCCCGGCCGGTTTCGCCCAAAAGGCCTTTCTCGCCGAGCAGTCCGGTTTCGCCCAGAAAACCCTTCTCGCCGAGGAAGCTGGAGACCGCCTTGGCGACATCGGCGATCTCGTCGGCCTCCGCATCGTCGGCGGACAGCGGCGAAGCGGCCCGGCCGCGTTCCGGCCGAATGTCTTTCCTCTCGCCCAGGGCCTTGGCGAACCACCGCCAGGCCATGAAGGCGAGCACCAGCAGAAACAGAAGATGCGACATGCAAAGACCCCGCTCAAACCGAAGGACAAGGCAAGCAGCAGCCGGTCACGGAATCCGGGACGGCATCCCGGTTTTCGTGTTGTCGCGGATACCGGATACGCTCAGAGGTCCGCGTTGATTGCCGTGCTTGAAGATGCCGGAAGGTGCCGCCCGCGGCGGATCAAGACCTGTTCCGGAATGTTCGTCCCCCCTCCATCCCTTGCCTCATCGAAAAAGATGCTTTCTTCCCGGACGGGGCTGTCCGGAACCTGTGGATGGCATGCTCAGTCGTTGATAAGGGAAGACTTAAATGGCGACCATACACATTATCGCGAGCGATCCGCGACAAGGGCGCTTGCGGGCGTTCGACGGTCGCACGCGTATTTTCTTACGCAGCGGAAATATGCCCTAACCGCCGGAATCC
The DNA here is from genome assembly GCF_019091085.1 of Mesorhizobium sp. GbtcB19. Taxonomy (GTDB): domain Bacteria; phylum Pseudomonadota; class Alphaproteobacteria; order Rhizobiales; family Rhizobiaceae; genus Mesorhizobium. Next base: position 24,133 of record NZ_JAGXJY010000022.1, read on the forward strand.
TTAACACGATTTTCATCCCGCTCGCCTAACCACGTTAAGCATGGCGAAGCATGACGAGCGGCTGGTTGCAGGCCCCTCTTCGGAGGGACAGAGCGAAGCCGTGGAAGGCGGCATCCTGCGCGACCAGCTCGCCGATCTGAGCAAGTGCGTCTTCATCTCGATGCCCGTCGGCACGGTGCTCTCGGCGCTGATCCTGGTGGTCCAGCTGATCTCCGGCGGCGGCCTTGCCGCGGTGCTGTGGTTCACGGCGATCGCCCTGATCAACGGGGCGCGCCTAGTGCTGGCCATCGCCCAGTCCGGCGCCGCCGACGACAGGCCGGAGGCCGTTCGCGCCCGGCTGTCGGTCTACGGCCTGCTGGCGCTCGCCTCGGGCATCGCCTGGTCATTTCTGGCGCTGCTCAGCGACGGATACACCACGGCCGAGGCGCCGCTCTACCTGATCGTGCTAGCCGGCACCGCGGCCGGCTCGGTCACCTACGGCACCTCCTACGCGCCGGCTTCGATCAACTTCATCACCTTGCCGCTTATCATCGCCGCCGGCTGCGTGCTGGCGAATGGCGGCGTCGCCAATTATGTGCTGGCCTTCACCATCGCGATGTTCCTCGGCGGCATGATCCGAAGCGCGCTTCTGGGACAATCCCGTTTCCAGGAGACCAGCCGTCTCAAATACGAGGCGCGCGAGTTCGCCGCCGAGATGGAGCGCAACTCCAGGCGCGACCCGCTGACCAATCTGCTCAACCGCTACGGGCTTGAACAGGCGATCCGCGAGCTCGGCCTTTCCGATGGCCCGTTCGTCGCCATGCTGATCGATCTCGACGGCTTCAAATCCGTCAACGACACCTATGGCCACACCATCGGCGACGACCTTTTGGTCAAGGTGGCGCGCAGGATCGAGGCCCATGCTCCGCAGGGTGCCACGATCGCGCGCATCGGCGGCGACGAGTTCGTGCTGCTGTTCTCCGCCGAAAAATCCGGGCAGCAGGTGGGCGAGCTTGCGTCGGCCATCATCGCGGCCATCGCCAATCCGGATCCGGAGCTGAACTCCGTGCGCGTCGGCGCGTCGGTCGGGATCTATCAGTCGGAAAAGCCGCGCCTGACCGAGATGCTGCTCAAGGCGGATTTCGCGCTCTACGCCGCCAAGCGCGGCGGCAGGAACGAATATTACCTGTTCGACGCCGGGCTCGACGCCGCGCTGGAGCGCAAGAACTGCATCGAGCGCGATCTGCGTGGGGCTATTGAAAACGGTGCTCTTTGTTCCTGGTTTCAGCCGCTGGTGCGCCTCGACACCAGCGCGGTCGTCGGCTTCGAGGCGCTGCTGCGCTGGCATCACGAGGTCCACGGCGCCATCTCGCCGCCCGAGATCGTCACCGCCGCGCGCGAGACCGGCCTGCTTTCGCTTCTGACCGAGACGGTGTTTTCAAATTGCTGCGCCATGATCGCGGAGCTGGTGCGGCAGGGACGCCCGGATGTGCGGGTGGCGATGAACCTTTCGCCGCGCGAGCTCGAGGCCGGCAATGTCGACGACATGATCCTGAACGGCCTGACGGCGAGGAACGTGCCTGCCGCGATGCTCGAAATCGAGATCACCGAGGAGGCGCCGGTCGACCGCGCCAGGGTCGACGAAAAGGTCGGGCACCTAGCCGATGCCGGCATATCGATCGTTCTCGACGATTTCGGCACCGGCTTCTCGACGCTCGTCTCGCTGAAGGACAGCCGCATCCGCAAGATCAAGATCGACAAGGATTTCGTGCGCGACCTGGCGAAATCGATCGAGGACCAGGCGCTGGTCGAGGCGGTCATCGGCCTTGGCCGCACGCTCGGCATCGAGGTGATGGCCGAGGGTGTCGAGACCGACGCCGACCGTATGATCCTGCGCTCGCTGGGCTGCATGATCGCGCAGGGCTATCTGTTTTCGCCGGCACTGCCGATGCGCGATGCGCTGGCTTTCGACGCGACCGGCGCCGAGGTCGTTTTCGAGCCGCTGCGCAGTCCCCGCAGCGGCAACGCCGCCTGACTTGCCGCGCAGGCATTCACGCTAATCCGGTCTGGAAACAGCCGCGAAAGGGCAGGGGTAGCCGCGCCGGGCCGGGGCGACGGAAGCGCTCCGAGGTCGTGCGCAATCGCATAGGGCGCTCCCCTCTCCGTCTCGGCGCTGTGCGCCGAGCCACCTCTCCCCCACTTTGTGGGGGAGAGGAAATGCTAATCGCCCGGGCGAGGAACGCCAATCGCGAAGGGCGCGGCCTCGGAAAACTTGGGTTCCTCGCCCCCGCCAAAGGCGGGGGAGAGGTGGCTCGGCGAAGCCGAGACGGAGAGGGGGAGCGCCCTATGCGGTTGTCCTGGGCAGCACTCCCATGAAACCTTTTGATTTTTGGGCCGTTGTCGCGCGATGCCCCCGGCCAAGCGCAAACCGAAACCGGCCGACAGCGCCATTGAGCGCGGTGAAAGCAAGCCGCGCCCGGCGACGCCGCGCCCAAATGCCCCGCGCCACGAAAAGCCGCGCCGGTCGAAACCGCGCGGCGCTCCGAAGCGCGCGGATAGGGCAGCGGAAGACAAACCAGAAGACAGGCTGAAAGAGGACAAGGCGCGGCAAGCAAAGCCACCGGCCGGCGAGAGCCCGCGCGAAAAAAATACACCCGCCGACGCCGCGCCCGAGGCCATCGGCCATGCCGGGTCGCCGCCGCCGGAGGAGGCGGAGCCCAGTCCGCGGCTGTCGCCCGAAGAGGCCGAGCGCGCGCGCAAAAAATATCTTCTGCGGCGCTTCTGGATCAGCGGGCGCGGCTATTGGGGTTTTCGCGCCGACAAGCTCGCCTGGCCGCTGACGATCGGGCTCCTGGTGCTGATCTGTGTCAATGTCGGCTTCCAATACGGCATCAACCGCTGGAACCGCGCGATCTTCGACGCCATCGAGCAGCGCGACGCCCACACCGTCTACTGGCTGAGCGCCATCTTCCTGCCGCTCGTCGCCGGCAGCATCAGCCTGGTGGTCACGCAGGTTTACATCCGCATGACCATGCAGCGGCGCTGGCGCTCCTGGCTGACCACGGCGGTCATCCAGCGCTGGCTGGCCAGCGGCCGCTACTACCAGCTCAACCTCGTCAAGGGCGACCACGCCAACCCCGAGGCGCGCCTGACCGAGGATCTCAGGATCGCCACGGAATCGCCGGTCGATTTCGTCGCCGGCGTGCTCAACGCCTTCCTGGCTGCCTCGACCTTCATCGTCGTCCTGTGGACCATCGGCGGCGCGCTGAGTTTTTCGCTGGGCGGCTCGGTCATCACCGTGCCCGGCTTCCTCGTCGTCACCGCCGTCATCTATGCCGCCATCACCTCGACCTCGATGTTCGCCATCGGCCGCCGCTTCGTCGAGCTTTCCGAGCAGAAGAACCAGACGGAAGCCGAGTTCCGCTACGTGCTGACGCGCGTGCGCGAGAACGGCGAGAGCATCGCGCTGCTGGGCGGCGAGGAGGAGGAGAACGCCGGCATCGACCGCACCTTCGCCGCCGTGCTCGGCCGCTGGGCGCGGCTCACCGGCCAGCACATGCGCACCGCGCTCGTCTCGCAAGTCTCCAGCCTGTTCGCGCCGGTGGTGCCGGTGCTTTTATGCGCGCCAAAATTCCTCGACGGCTCGATGTCGCTCGGCCAGGTGATGCAGGCGGCCTCCGCCTTCGCCATCGTGCAGGGCGCCTTCGGCTGGCTGGTCGACAATTATCCGCGGCTCGCCGACTGGAACGCCTCGGCCCGCCGCATCGCCTCGCTGATGATGTCGCTCGACGGGCTGGAGCGCGCCGAGGAGAACGACACGCTCGGCCGCATCCAGCGCGGCGAGACCAGGAACGGGGCGATCCTCAGCCTCGACGATCTCTCGGTGACGCTCGACGACGGCACCTCGGTGGTCAAGGAAACCGAGGTGGCGATCGAGCCCGGCGAGCGCGTGCTGGTCTCAGGCGAATCCGGCTCCGGCAAGTCGACGCTGGTGCGCGCCATCGCCGGGCTGTGGCCCTGGGGCAGCGGCAGCGTCGATTTCCACCCCGGCAAGCGGCTCTTCATGCTGCCGCAGCGCCCCTACATCCCGTCCGGAACGCTGCGCCGCGCCACCGCCTATCCCGCCGCCGCCGACAACTGGACGGTCAAGGAGATCAATGCCGCGCTCGACAAGGTCGGCCTCGATTATCTGAAGGACCGGCTGGAGGAGGAGGCGCCCTGGGACCAGACGCTGTCCGGCGGCGAAAAGCAGCGCCTGGCCTTCGCGCGTCTCTTGCTGCATGCGCCCGACATCGTCGTGCTCGACGAAGCGACCTCGGCGCTGGACGAGAAGAGCCAGGACAAGATGATGCGCACGGTGATCCGGCAACTGCCCACGGTCACCATCATCAGCGTCGCCCACCGCGCCGAGCTGGAAGCGTTTCACACGCGAAAAATCACGCTGGAACGGCGCGAGGGCGGGGCGCGGCTGGTGAGCGATGTCGAGCTGGTGTCGAGGAAGCGGAAGCGCGGGCTGATCCAGCGGGCGCTGTGGGGGAGTGGGCCGAACGGCAAAGGGTAGGGGCGTTCCGACGCTGTGCGCAATCGCAGACCGCGCTCCCCCGCTCCGTCTCGGCTTCGCCGAGCCACCTCTCCCCCGCCTTTGGCGGGGGCGAGGAACCCAAGCTTGCAGAGGCCGCGCTCTTGGCGATTAGCATTTCCTCGCCCCCGCGGGAGCGGGGGAGAGGTGGCTCGGCGCGCAGCGCCGAGACGGAGCGGGGGCAGCGCCGGCGTATGCGATTATCCGAGACGCCTGCGCCCGGCCAACAACCTTGACGTCACCCGACACGGCGTCTGTAATCGAGGCGAGGCGCATTGTCGCCGTTGTGCTGCATGCGCAAGAAGGGGGCATGGTGAAGGGGGTTGCGGTCCTAACCGAGGCAAGGAGCGGTTCGAGCTGGCTCGCCAGCCTGACGAATGCGACGGGCCTCATGGGCCATTCGAGGGAATGGCTGAAGCCGTCCCATATCGGCTCCGGGCCGCGCAGCTATGACGCGCTCGAAGAAACGGTCCTGCGCAAGGCCTCGACCGAAAACGGCTGCTTCGCCCTAAAAGTGTTTCCGCGCCAGCTGGCCTGGTCCAAGGGCAGATGCGGCAAGGACTTCCTGCTCGAAATGCGCAAGCAACACGATCTGGGCTTCATAACGCTCGAACGCCGCGACCGTCTTCGGCAGGCCATTTCCTTCTACCGCGCCAGTGTTTCGAACACCTGGACAAGCGGGGGCGCCGGGCCTGGGGTCGAATACAGCTTCGCCGGCATCAGCCGCGCCTTCTTCCAGATCGAGCAGAGCTACGCGTTCTGGCGGGCCTATCTCGACCTTTCGCAATGGCCCTCCCGGCATTTCGTCTACGAGGATCTGCTGGCCGATCCCCAGCCCTATGTCGAAGCCGTCGCCGAGTTGCTCGGCGTGCCCGTGCCGGCATACGTGCCGGTTTCCGGCTTCGCGGTGCAGCGCGACGAGCTCACCGAGGACTGGGTGGCGCGTTTCCGGCAAACGTCGGCGGAGAGGGGCGCCATCGAGGCGATCGAGGAGCCGCCGGTGCCGCGCACGCTGCAAAACTTCGCCCGCATCGCCCTGAAGCGGCCGCTGAGCCGAAGACAATTCTAAGGCGGCTGCGGTAAGTGCAGACAAGCCGGCCGCGCTTGCGCTAGTCTCTTGCCGGGCAGAAAATAATCGAAGGGGAAACACCGAAATGAGCGAAGTCAGGCAACTCGCCGAGATCGCCAGCTACCACGCCCACATCTATTACGGCGGCGCGGCCGAGCGCCAACACGCCGAATGGCTGCGCGAGCGCATCGGCGAACGCTTCCGCGTGCGCCTCGGCAACTGGCGCGACGAGCCGGTCGGCCCGCACGAGCAGGCCATGTACCAGGTCTCCTTCGCCACCGAGATCTTCGCCACGCTGGTGCCCTGGCTGATGCTGAACCACGGCGGCTTGAGCATCCTCATCCACCCCAACACCACCAACCCCAAGCGCGACCACCTGATCGACCCGATCTGGATCGGCCGCGCGCTCGGCGTGCATGGCGAGGTGCTGGGCGAGGAGGACGAGGCGGAAGAGGCGCTGGAGGTGAATACGCAGCCGAGGTTGGAGGTGTGAGGGGGGCGCCTCGATTAACTGGGCTGCGGCTAACTAGAGGCCGGATCGAGGGAAAGGCGGCGTAGGGCGTCGAAGGCCGAGCTTGGCTTCCACAGCGACCCGCACAACAGCACGATCTTGGCCTACGCTGCCAGCATTCCGCCGCCGAAAGTTCCGCGGCTCGGTGGGCTCTCCGATTGGCCGATGTCCCGAACCATCCGGCCGCACGCTGCTGGTCCTATCGCGAGCGGATTGCCGACGAACAGCCTTAAGTGAACCCGATCTCTAATGTTTAATCGTATTCATCATGTATGACGAACTGCGGTAATCCTTCCGCAAGCAGAAGGGCACGTGTCATCGCGCTAAATTGAGACTTGGCGCTACCCAACGCAAGCAACTCTTCAGCAATATTTTTCAGATTCTCCCGTTCCTCATCGGTGCGAGCGTGCGGGGGTTTGCGAAAGATGCCTTTATAAATGCGAACGAGAACTCTACAAGTTGTGCGGTGCTGGCGACGCGCATCGTTTAGCTGAGTTTGCCGTATGCCCAAGAGCTCAATGGCCCAGTTGATCTGGGACTGATAGTCTGGCGCGAGGGAGGAATTCGGTTGAACTGTCCCATCCTCATTGAACTCTAACAAGGCTGGCGCTTGTTTGTCCGTTGGATCTAGAAGGATCGGTGCCTCTTCGCTGTAGTCACGATTCGCGAGCGTCGCAGCCTTAGATGGATCATAAAGCGGAAACCAGTTAGCTTTTCCTACCGTGATGTCTGAATATTCGCGATTGGCCTGATTACATAACTGTCCGGCCAGAACGAAATTGCTTGGGTCAAAAGCAAGCCATGAATATCCTTCACTCGTTTCTTCTCGGCTGATGCGAGCCTTTCCTTTTGGGCGAAAATGATCGACATCGTAGCGCGACACCGCCTCAAAGGACTCAGAATACCAGCACTTCCTGTGTGACATCTGTAGCAGCGCTGACCTAAAGGCTGTCCACACAGCTTGGTTGGAATCGATGAAAGTCCTACGGTCCGTTGGATCGATAATGGCATCCAAAGCGGCACTGGCTGCTACTGCTGCCGCCATAACATTCGGATCGACTTTGCTGAGGTCGCGCTTGACAAAGATCATTGGCGACTGCGGATCTCTTTAACCAATCGCTCAGATTCTTTTGCCATTTCCTCAAGCTCATCTGGCGTCAACGGGCGGTCGCCTTCCAATTGAAGTTTATCAAATTGCCTCAGAAACTCTCGATACAGCCTATCCCTGTGCTCGTAGGTAATGCCCATGTTTGCCAATTCGAACGTAAGCGTTTCAAGTCGTGCCTTCTGCTTCGATGTCAGAGCCTCTTGTCGGACTAGCGTATTGCGTTCGTCAATGAGGTCTCTGGTCGGCTCATCGATTGCGCTTTGTAGGCCGAAAACGTCCACGAGCACGCCGGAAAATCCAAGCCCGCGCGGATCGACCCTGGGTTGATAGGCTCGGGCCTCACCGCTTGCGCTGGACATCACGCGCACTTCCTCCTTCTTGAGAGCGGCAATCGTCAGAGGGTTGTGGGACGTCAATATGAATTGGCAATTATCTGCCTCTTCGTCCTGACCTGTCCAACTCTTGATCAACTTGAGGTATTCGAGTTGCCAAGACGGATTTAGATGTGTGTCAGGCTCGTCGAGCAGAAAAAGCACCCGCTTGCCTCTGGAAATTCGGGTTAGCCCTAAGACCATGAGAAGCTGTCGTTCGCCATCCGAGAGTTCCGAATAGCCGATCTCGTGGCCTTCGTTTGACCGTGAGACCCATAGCAGCAGGTCTCTGAATAAGTCGGAAATGTCGGCGGCCTCAAGGGCGGCAAACATGTCAGAATCATCGTAATAATTAGCTGCTAGCTTGGCCAAATCCGCGCTCGATCGAATGAAGCATGCAAGCTGTGATTCACTTTCATCCTTGTCGCGATAGTCGTCTCGAGGTTGATCCTCAAGGTCAATCGGATAATAGGCCGCATCGAGCCAAGCGCGGGCACAAGCCCCAGCGGGACCGGCAGCACCCCATAGTTTGAATGGGTCACGGGTGGAGCGAGGTTTCGATTTCGCGAACCAGGGCTCCCGAAAGTATGCAAGTGCAGAGCCAAAATTGCCAATATTAAGCTTCTCTCTAAGCGAATGGAGTACTTCGTGGTCAGGGAAAGCGAAGAAGGCCGCCAACGCGAATACACCGTGGATCGGACGGCAATAGAAGAGTCGCCGCTCAGCCAATGCCGCACGGCAGGCGGCCGGATCCTCATTCGTTTTAATAACGTTGTAGTAACGTCGTTGATGATCGTCAAATAGGCGTTCAAGGCGGCGACTGCTGCCGGAATAGTAACCAAATATCATGTCGGGCAAGACGTCCGCGCGCCGATCGTCAAGCGCAGTCTTAGTTAGTTCCTTGCCATCAAGTGTGGCTGCGATGGTGCCATTCTTATTAGAAAGTTTTACCTTTCGACCGCTTAACCGGTATTCTACCTCGAACTGAAAATGCACGTTAACGCCCAGATCGGCAGCGCGGAAGATTTCGACTAAAGCCTCAATTAGGTTCGATTTTCCCGAAGCGTTCTCGCCGATAACAACTGTAGTCAAGCGACGTTTGTCAAACGTGATCTCGAAAGCGTCGAGGTTACGAAAGCCGTATATTTCCGCTCTATCCAGCCTCATCGCCCGTCCTGAAACCCGTCTTTGCTCTCCTTGAGGTGACCGCTGTCAATCTCCCAGGTAAGCTGCTTGTAGAAATCCACGATGGATAGCGCCGAAATCTCGAAAAGTGCCTTAGCCGGCAAGGTCCCCTTTGTTTGGTCACCAAGTAACGAGGCAAGGTAGGGCTTATTCTGCACCTCTGGGTCAATGCGAGATTTCAAGGCCCGGCTCATCTTTGCAGGTCCCCTATAGGACTCGACCGGCGTGATCGGCGGAGGGTGGATATCGGTCTCAGCAGCCTGTAATCGCAGTTCGTCCAATGTAACATCAAGCAGCTTTCCTATAGCATACTTTGTAAAGTTCCCGCGAAACGCCAACGAATGCACCGTCGACTCAAGGATATTCAGCATTTCCTCCGCGTTCGCCACGCTCCAGTAAATGCCGTCGATTTGTGCCAAAGCACGGCCAACTTGATTGATAACCTCCTGCTGCTCCGCAAGCCCCGGAACCGGAATATTAAGATCGGTTATATCCGACTGCCTAATCTTCCAAATTCCTGCCGTAGTTCGCGCTGAGGTCTCCACTATGCGGCGGATTTGGGGCGCGTTCAAAATGTGAGAGAGCCATTCAGGCAGTGCAAGCGCCATGTTTGCCCGGAGTCTGAACGCTGTGTCCGGGTAGATGGTTGGCTGATCGAGTCCGTCCGTTAGAGCGGCGCGTCCGACCAAAGCTTTCGTTCCGTTTCCACGGCTTACTAGAATATCACCATCTTTGAGCAAAAATCGCTTGGCCCGCGCCTCATCTATTGGGAGGAACCGCACATCTTCCAAATCGACCCTGCGGGACCTCAAAGCGCTCAGTCGGAGAGCGCGAACGCCCGGTGGCTTGTCCCGACCCTTGACCGAAAGCCCATTCTGAATTGGCGTGGCCAGGAGATCCGCGACTCGCGAGAATGATGGCGCCGAGACAACGGTAGCGCGCCGCCAACCTTCGGTCAGTCTGCCTTCATAGGCATCGGCAAGAATCCGATCGACTTGGACTGCAGCCATGTCCGGGATTGGGGCGAGTAAAGCTCTAATCGACCGGATACGTCCTAGCAGATGCTGTAAGCCGACAGAAATTGCTTCTTGTTGGTCGCGTGGCGGAACAGGTACCGCCAAAGTTCTAACTTTCGCGGCAGAGAGCTCAAGGAAGGTCGTGCCGCTTGCAAAACCCTCCGCGTACGTCTTTGAATAACGAAGGTAGTGCATCAGATATTCTGGCACGTTGCCGCTATTCAAGACGATATTCTTGCAACCCTGACTGGTGGAAAGCGCATTAGCTGCGACTGCACAGTAGCCTATTGGCGCCCGCGACGAAAACACCACTGTGCCAGCCGGCAAGAGCCGTGCGCCTGATGACCTAAGGCCGTCAGCAGTAAGGTTTCGGCGCCCTCGCACTATGTAGGTTTCACTGTGACCCGACATATCTGCGGGTGTGATCCAAGGAATGCCGTCAACTTCGGAAAAGTTCGAGGCTTGATGCGCTGGTGGCGTGCCTCCACTATGGACGTCACCAATGTCGGCGATAGTGGACCACGTCCAGTCACCCGGTATGTCCCAGCGTGCTATTGTCACGTCGAACCCGCGGTCGCTGGCTTGCGGAGGTCTGCTAGGTCGGAGGCCAAACCTTCTATCTCAGACAGGGCCTCGCGCAATCGGTCAGCAATTGCTATTGCCAACTCTTCGGGGTCGGCGACATCTTCAACATTGTGCTCCGAGGAACGAACGAGGTTTAGGTCATAGTCACGATCGATAATGTCCTGTCTCGTCCAAGAGTGGAAGTCCTTTCCCTGTTCAGGACGAAACGACTTACCAAGTGGATCTTGGCCGTAGAATGACTTGAAGTTGGCGAGGCTCGACGCATCGAATTGATTTCCACGACCGAGCTTGGGATAATTGCTGCGGAGGTCATAGACCCATAGTCGATCGTTGCCTGTCAGCCGATCCGGCTGTGACTTAGTGAAGATTAAAACCACAGTGCTTACCCCTGTGGCGTAGAAGATTCCAACCGGGAGTCGAAGGATGGTATGCACGTCACAAGTGTCGAATAACTCCTTGCGCACTCGACGGCCGGCGCCCGTCTCGAACAAGACGTTGTCAGGCACCACAACGGCAGCACGCCCTCCCGGCTTTAGCGAGCGATAGATATGTTGAACAAATAGTAGTTGCTTGTTCGAGGTTACGACCTTCAAATCGGTCCTTCGCGCGCGCGCTCCGCCCCCGGAACTACCGAATGGGGGGTTTGCAAGAATGAGGTCGGCGGGCTGAAGGCCGTCGGCGTCGCGAGTGAGCGCGTCGCCATTGATCAATACTCCGGTCATCCCGTGTAGAAAGAAGTTCATGAGGCAAAGACGGTAAGTATCGCGCTCTATCTCTACACCTTCGAATGTTGTTTTTGAAGAAACTACTGGGTCACTTCGAAGTAGATAGCGCTGGGTGGCAACGAGAAAGCCACCCGTACCGGCAGCCGGATCCTGAATGATCTCACCAGCTACGGGCCGCATAATATCAACCAAGCAATCTACCAGCGCTCGAGGGGTGAAGTACTGCCCAGCCCCTGCACGGGCTTCGGTGCTAGCGCGCTCCAGCAGATATTCATAGAGATCGCCGAACCTGTCGGCGCCGATTGAGTGCCAATCGAGCCCGTCCATCGATCGGAACACCTTGGCGAGGTTTTCATCATGAGAGAATACCGTGGTCGGGAAAGCGAAAATGCGACGAATTCGGTCATTGGCGGCATCCTCTCCCAGACGCGTCAGCATCTTTCGATAGAAGCTAACCATCCCAGGCCCACTGTTCGCCCGGAGGTCGCGCCAACGGCACCCGGGAGGAAGGTCGGCCTCCGAGTCGCTCTCATCAGCCATTTTTAAAAACAGCAAATAACTGAGTTCTGACAGATACTTGTGATAGACAATTCCATCGTCGCGAAGGACGTGGCAAAGGCTCCACAATTTCGCGCCGAAGTCAGCAGTGTTCACGAGATGGCCTCTATTTGCAATTCTAGGTCCCAACCCAGCTTCATATCCTAACTCGCGAGCCTGCGACACAGCGAAGAGACTTCCTCGTCGTGATCGATTTGGGCGCTGACGCCGCTCGTGCCGCTACGTCAGCGATGTCGTCTTACGGGGGGGGCGGGCCGACTCGCGTTAACGGTCCGCAGAAGGCCGCGATCGATAGAGTCAGGTTCGGCCAAGCTCGAGGTGCGGATTCTATCTCGGACCGAGTCTCCTCCCCTGCGTCACCCCCCCGCCAGTCTCGGCAGCAGAAAAATCTCCGCCCCCGGCGGCAACTCCTTACTCCACGTATCCCGATAAATCGTCCCGTCGATCGCCACAGCGATCCCGCGATCGATCCATGGCTCTATGCCGGGATACTGTTCCGCCAGCTTGCGGAACAGCTCCCTTATGTCCTTGGCCTCGATGTCGTGCCTGGACTTGCCTCCGGCGACGGCGCTGAGCGAGCCCCAAAGGGTGACCTCCACCATCGCCGTCGGATACCTCTCAGCCTTCCCGCTCCGCGTCGAGCGCCGCCAGAATCCTCGGCGGCGACATCGGAATATGCGTCATGCGCACGCCGACCGCGTTCGACACCGCGTTGGCGATCGCCGCCAGCGGCGGCACGATCGAGGTTTCGCCCACGCCGCGCACGCCATAAGGGTGGTTGGGGTTGGGGATTTCCAGGATCTGCGTGTCGATCATCGGCAGGTCGGAGCAGACCGGGATGCGGTAGTCGAGGAAGCCCGCATTCTGCAGCCGCCCGTCCTTGCCGTAGATATACTCCTCGTTGAGCGCCCAGCCGATGCCTTGCGCCGCACCGCCCTGGTACTGGCCCTCGACATAGGTCGGGTGCACCGCCTTGCCGGCATCCTGCACCACCGTGTAGCGGATCACCCGGGTCGCGCCCGTCTCGGGGTCGACCTCGATGTCGCAGATATGGGTGGCGAAGGAGACGCCGGCGCCGTCGGCGACGAGCTCGCTATGGCCGGCGATCGGCCCGCCGGTCGTGCCCGACTTGGCCGCGATGTCCTTCAGCGACAGCGGCGAGAGGTTGCCGTATTTCTCGCCCTTGGCGATCGCGTGGCCCTTCTCCCAGACGACGTCGTCGACCGGAATGTCCCACATCTGCGCCGCGCGGTCGCGCAGGATCTTGATCGCGTTGCGCGCGGCCGAGATCGTCGCCATCGAGGACGAGAAGGTGCCGCGGCTGCCGTCGGTCATGTCGTTGTAGCCGAGCGAAGACGTGTCGGCGACGATCGCCTTCACCTGGGAATAGTCGATGCCGAGTTCCTCCGCCGCCACCAGCGACAGCGAGGCGCGGGAGCCGCCGACATCCACCGTGCCCACAGCCAACGACACCGAGCCGTCCATGCCGATGTTCAGGTCCGTGCAGGTCTGGCCGCCGAAATTGAACCAGAAGCCGCAGGCCATGCCGCGCCCCTGGTTCGCCTTGAGCGGCGCCTTCATGTGCGGATGGTTCTTCACCGCTTCCAGCGTCGGGCCAATGCCGATCGGCCCGTAGACCGGGCCGTAGGAGGCGCGCGTGCCTTCCTGCGCGGCGTTCTTGATGCGGAAATCCACCGCGTTCATGCCGAGCTCGTGGGCAAGCTCGTCGACCGCGCTTTCCACCGCGAAGGCCGCCATGGGCGCCGACGGCGCGCGATAGGCCGCCGTCTTCGGCCGGTTGACCAGCACTTCGTAGCCGACCGTCTTGACGTTTTCGAGGTTGTAGCAGGCGAACGCCGTCATGGCGCCGATCTCGGCCCAGGAGCCGGCGTAGGGGCCGCAGCTATAGCGCAGCGTCGCTTCCGCGGCGGTGATGGTGCCGTCCTTCCTGGCGCCGATCTTGACGTCGATCGAGGTGGCGCTGGTCGGGCCCGAGGCGCGGAAGACTTCGTCGCGGGTCATCACCAGTTTTACGGGACGGCCGGCCTTTCTGGACAATGCAAGCGCCACCGGCTCGGCCCAGACATGGGTCTTGCCGCCGAAACCGCCACCGATCTCCGACGAGGTGACGCGCAGCTTCGAGGCTTCGAGCCCAAGCAGCTGGGCGCAGTGCTGGCGGTAGACGAAATGGCCTTGCGTGCAGACCCAAAGGTCCGCGGTGCCGTCCGGGTTGACGCTCGCCACGCAGGCATGCGGCTCGATATAGCCCTGATGCGTCTGCTCGGTCTTGAAGGAGCGTTCGACGATGAAATCGGCCTGGGCGAAACCCTTGTGCACGTCGCCATGGCCGAACTGCGTGCGCTTGGTGACGTTGGAAGGTTTCGCCGGCTTTTCCTCCAGGCCCTCGGTGAAGATCTGGTCGTTGATCAGCGGCGCGTGATGCTGCGCGGCCTCATCGACATCGGTGATATGCGGCAGCACCTCATAGTCGACCTCGATCAGCTTCAGCGCCTGGCGGGCGATGCGGGCGTCGATCGCCGCCACCGCGGCCACCGCATGGCCGTCATAGAGCGCCTTTGTGCGCGCCATCGAATTGTCGAGGATGTCGTACATGGCGGCATCGCCGTCGGTGAGGTCCGGCAGGTCCTTCGCCGTGATCACCGCCTTCACGCCGGCGAGCTTTTCCGCCTTGGAGGTGTCGATCTTCTTGATCACCGCATGCGCATGCGGGCTGCGCAGGATCCGGCCGACCAGCTGCCCGGCCATGTTGAAGTCGGCGCCGTAGCGGGCGCGTCCGGTCACCTTGTCGATGCCGTCGGGGCGGATAGGGCGCGTGCCGACCGAGGAGAAATTGCGTCCGGAGTAGCGCGGATCGAAATTCATCTCAGGCTCCCTTCATCACTTCAGCCGCGTCCTGGACGGCGCGCACGATCTTGTCATAGCCGGTGCAGCGGCAGAGGTTGCCGGCGAGACCGAAGCGGATTTCCTCCTCGGTGGGCGAGGGGTTTTTCTCCAGAAGATCCTTTGCCGCGATCAGGAAGCCGGGCGTGCAGATGCCGCATTGCAAAGCGGCATGCTCCAAAAACTTCTGCTGCAGCGGGTGCAACTGGTCGCCATGCGCCATGCCTTCGATGGTCTCGACCTTGCGGCCCTCGGCCTCGGCGCCCAGCACCAGGCAGGAGCAGACCAGCCTGCCGTCGACGATCACGCTGCAGGCGCCGCAGTCGCCAGTGCCGCAGCCTTCCTTGGCGCCGGTCAGGCCGAGCCGGTCGCGCAGCACTTCCAGCAGCGTCTCGTCGGGCTGGCAGAGATACTCGACGGCGTCGCCGTTGATCGTGGTTGATACAGCTACACCGGCCATCATTTGCCTCCCGCACGCTTGTAGGCGATCGCGGCGGCCCTTTGCGCCAGCACGCCCGCGACTTTTCGTCTGAATTCGATGGTGCCGCGCTTGTCGTCGATCGGGCGGCAGGCGCCGGAGCAGATCTTGGCCAGCCGCTCCAGCGTCGCTTCGTCGAGCCTGGAGCCGACCAGCACCTGGCCCGCTTCCTCGACCAGCAGCACCGTGGGTGCGGCGGCGCCCAGCGCCACGCGCGCGGTCTTGATCGCGCCCTTGTCATCCAGCGTCAGGTTGACGCCGGCGCTCACCACCGCGATGTCCATCTCGGTGCGCGGAATGAAGCGCAGATAGGCGTCGCCGGCATGCTCGGGACGCTTGTCGAGCAGGATCGCCTCGATGATCTCGCCCTTGGCGAGAGAGGTGCGGCCGGGTCCGGTCGGCACGCTCTCCACCGCGATGGTGCGCTTGCCCGAAGGCCCGGCGACCACCGCTTTTGCCGCGGCCGCCACCAGCGCCGGCACGCTGTCGGCGGCGGGCGAGGCGTTGCACAGATTGCCGGTTATCGTACAACGGCCCTGCACCTGCTTGGAGCCGATGAGGTTCGCCGCCTCGACCACGCCCGGCCATGCCTTGCGCACGGCCTTGTTCTCGCCCAGCACCGCGCAGGGCACGGCGGCGCCGATGCGGAAGCCGTCAGCCGTTTGCGTGATGTCGGCCAGGCCGCTTATCGCCTTGATGTCGACGATCAGCTCGGGCTCGATGAAGCCGCCCTTCATCCTCACCAGAAGGTCGCTGCCCCCGGCCAGGATCGCGGCCGGGCCTACCGCCTTGGCGAGCTCGCCAACGGCATCTTCGATTGAAAGCGGACGTATGTAACGCATCGTCTCCCCTTGGGCTGTGTCACGACCGTTATAAAGCGTCTGGTTATAATGGCCATCCTGTTCGTGCATGTCCGGGTTGGGCCAGAGCGATGCTCCAGATGCGCCCAGAGGCCGGGCCAGCGGCGCAAGGGCCGGGGCACAGCGGGTGCGGCAAATCGCACAGGTGGTTCCCCACTCCGTCTCGGCGCTGCGCGCCGAGCCACCTCTCCCCCCTCCGGAGGGAGAGGAAAAGGCTAGCCGTCGAAGGCTCGAGCAGCGCTGTCGTCGAAGCCGCGACCTCTGCGATTGGCATTTCCTCTCCCTCCGGAGGGGGGGAGGTGGCGCTGCAAAGCAGCGACGGAGTGGGGGAACCACCTATGTGATGGACAATTCACCCACGCGTTAACGCCTGACCGTAGCCCGCGCGTCGCCTACCGTTCGCGTGATGGCGCGCATAAAGTAGCGCCCACCATGGTCGATCGGCCAGGATGGATTTGTGACACAGCAGGGGATGTCGCCAAACGAATGGCCAAAAAATTCGCATTTCTTTTGGTGCGCGATTTCACGCTGTCGCCGCTGTCGCTGTTCATCGACACGCTGCGGCTCGCCGGCGACGAGGGCGACCGCAGCCGCCGGGTCGAGTTCGACTGGCAGATCGTCGGCGAGCGCGGCCTGCCGATCCGCGCAAGCTGCGGCGTCGAATTGCTGCCGACCAAGGCGATCGGCAATCCCGAGGATTTCGACAATGTCGTCGTGGTCGGCGGCCTGCTCGACACCAACCGCGTGCTGAGCTCGGAAAAGGAGGCGTTCCTGATGCGCGCCGCCGAGAAGGGCGTGCCGCTCACCGCGCTCTGCACCGGCAGCTTCGTGCTGGCGCGCTACGGGCTGCTCGACGGCTACAGCGCCGCCGTCAGCTGGTTCCACATCAAGGATTTCCGCGCCGAGTTCCCAGACGTCAACGCCCATGCCGACAGCCTCTATTCCGTCGACCGCGGCCGCGCCACCTGCGCCGGCGGCACCGGTGCGGCCGACCTCGCCGGCTATTTCGTCTCGCAATTCATCGGCCAGAAGGCGGCGGAGAAGGCGGCCAAGATCCTGGTGCTCGATCGCATCCGCAACATCCGGGACGTGCAGCCGGTCGGCGGCCTCTTTCCCGAGGCCGCGAGCCGCGCGGTGAAGCGGGCGCTGCTTCTGATGGAAAGCAATCTGCAGGAAAAGGTCCCGGTCGAAGAGATCGCCAGCCGGCTGAACTGCTCGCGCCGCCAGCTCGAGCGCCTTTTCGCCACCGAGCTCGGCACCAGCCCGATGGCCGCCTATCTGGCACTCAGGGTGCACTACGCCAAGTCGCTGCTGGAAGGCAGCGACCTCGCCATCGGTGACATCGCCTATCGCTGCGGCTTCGAGAATGCCGGCCATTTCAGCCGCGTCTTTCGCCAGCACACCGGCATCACGCCGACCCATCTCAGGCATCCGAACCGGATGGCCGGCGCCGTCGCGAAAGCATAGTGGCCGTTGTGGTCGCCTCGCATGCCCCGCCTGGCCGATTGCATCTGTCTGAAAACGGACCGTAGCATCGCGTCCAGCAGCGCTGCCGCCGCTGTTCGACGCAGCCATTGTTCGCCGCGCAATCCTGACTGAGGAGGACCATCGATGACAGCTTCTCCTCATGTCGTGGTGATCGGCGCCGGCACGCTGGGGCTTTGCACGGCGCTCAACCTTGTCGAGCAGGGCGCGCGCGTGACGGTGCTCGAAGCGCAGTCGATCGCTTCCGGCTCGAGCGGCAGGTCGGTCGGCGTCGTCGGGTCGCAATTCACCGATCCGTTCGAGATCCTGCTTCGCGTTCATTCCTTCCGCCGGTTTCGGCAATGGGAGGCCGAGGGGCTTCACTTCAACCACATCGGCTATCTGCGGCTGGCGCGCACGCAGGCGCAGATGGAGCTGTTCGCGAGATCGGTCGAGATGCAGGCCGAGGCGGGCCTCACGTCGCGGCTGATCCGCGCCGACGAACTCAGGGGCCTCGTTCCTCACATCAATCCCGACGGGCTCGAAGGCGGCTTGTTCGGACCCGACAACGGCTACCTCGATCCGCACGACATGTGCAATTTCCTGGCGGGTATTGTCCGCGCCAGGGGCGGCGAAATCCGTCAGTACCGCAAGCTGCTCGGCGTAGGCAGAGGGCCGGGCGGCTACAGGCTGGAGACCGGCAGCGACCCGATCGATTGCGATGTCGTGGTCAATGCCGGCGGCGCCTGGGCGCCACAGGTGGCCGAACTCTTCGGCCAGCGCCTGCACATCTGGCCCGAGCGCCATGAGGCCGTCCTCATCCATCTCGACGAGCCGCTCGACTACACGATGCCGATGGTCATGGATCTCGTGAACGGCCAAGGCAGCGGCCTCAATTTCCGCCATGAGAAGCGCAACGAATTGATCGCCGAGATCCACAAGGTGCATTCGGTCGCGCCGGAAGACCCGGACAATTACAACGACCAGTGCGAGGAGCAGTCGAAGGTCGATCTGGCCGAACTGCTCATGGAACGCGTGCCCGATCTGCCGGGCGCGCGGCTCGGCCGGGGCTGGGCAGGCCTTTATCCCGTCACGGCCGATCATCGTCCCTTCGTCGGGCCGATCGATCCCTCGGAGCCGACGCTGGTCACCGCGGCCGGCGCCGGTGGCTACGGCATCCAGCTCGCCCCGGTGATCGGGCAGATCGCGGCCGACTGGGTGCTGCGGGGCGCGCCGGTTTCGGTGCCCGGCTCGCAAAGCCTGGCGCCATCGGCCGAGCGCAACATTCCGGGGCACTGATCGGTGCGCTTCGACCGACTCGGATGCCTAAGATGCGACCGTTGCCGTTAACCATCAATTAACTATCCGGTCGCCTTTAATACGGTTCTGGAGGATACTGATTTTGGCCGCCAGCGAAGAGTTCGCGACTGCCGAAATGAGAAAAGAAGCGGCGGATACCGTCGCCATCTGCCGGGGAGGCGCCCAGCATCTTTTGATGAGGAGCGCCGGAATGAACATCGAGGAAGCAGTCACCGTAGCGACGGCAGGGTCAGGCGCGCTCCTGTCCTGTCTCGGCCAGCCCGTGGTCGCCTATCACGTGACGGCCATCATGCGCGAAACCGACAAAAGTCACGCGCGGCAGATGCAGCTTGCTTTGCTGCGGCGAAGCATCGAGGCGCTTGTCGACGACGGCCTCGAAGACATCGAAGCCGAGATTTTCGCTTCCCAGTTCGATGGCCGCGTCGGCTCGGCCTGGGACCTGCTGCATCCAGCCGGCGAAACGGCGCACTGATCGCTGCCCGGGAGCCTTCCATCGCGGGCCATATGGAGCATTCCCGATATGAGATAGACTGACGTCTGGGCTGACGTTCATCGAACGGGGGGCATGCGATGCAGGCGATACCGATAGCGCATCCGGCGAAGCAACCTGCCACTATCTCGATACCCTCCCTGGGTGGCTATCCCACCGCCGTGCTGTGCTGGCTGCTGTCGGCCGGCGTCTACATCGCGGCCAAATGGGTGGCGCCGGAAATGCCGCCCTGGGGTCTATGCTTCTGGCGGCTTCTGCTCGCCTGCGCCATCCTGTTGCCGATCGTGCACCGCCATCACGGCGCGATGCTTGCGCTGCTCAAATCGCGGCCGCTGGAGATCGTCGCCGTCGGCGCCATCGGCCTGACGCTGTGCCAGGGCATGATCTACCATGGCCTGAACGATACAGACGCAACCACCGCCGGCATCATCATGGCGATGTCGCCGATCATGACCATGGTGTTGGCGCGTTTCGTGCTTGGCGAGCCGCTCGGCCTCTGGAAGGCGCTAGGCGCGGTGGCGGCGCTGGCTGGCATGCTGGTCATCGTCGCGCATGGCAATATCGAGGCGCTGGTCAAGCTGCGCTTCAACGTCGGCGAGTTGTGGATCGTCGGCAGCGCGTTCTGCTGGGCGCTCTACACGGTGCTGCTGCGCCGCTCCAAATTCGGCCTCGAGCTCCTGCCGCTGGTCGTGCTCCTTCTCGGCGCCGGCGCGCTGGTGGCGCTGCCGTTCCATCTCTGGGAAATCTTCAACGACGAGCGCTCCGCCTTGAACGCCAACGGCCTGCTCGCGCTCGCCTACCTGGCCGGCCCCGGCGGCGCGCTGATGTATTATCTCTACAACAAAAGCGTCGAGACGCTGGGCGCCAGCCGGGCGAGCATGCTGCTCTACCTGCAGACCTTGTTCGTCGCCGTTCTCGCTTATCTGCTGCTCGGCGAAAGCCTGCACGACTACGACCTGATCGGCGCGGCTTTCATTGTGGTCGGGGTGGTGCTGGCGACGGTCATCAAGCCGAAAGCGGTTCCAGCAAAGGCGTGAAGTCGGACTGCGGTGGTCATTGGCGTGCCTAGGTCTGCCCAGGTTGACGCTCCTCGTGGCCTGAGCAGTCAGCACCAAGCTTTCCTAAATTAGCCGATTTTGCTATTGGCGGGCGGCCGCTTTCGGCGGCGCCGGCGAAGGCCGAAGAGGGATCATGGCGATCGACGAGCGCGTGGACGCATGAACGACAGCCCGCACATCGAAGTGCTGGAGCTGCGCGTGCTTGGCGATTTGCAGGTGACGCGCAACGGCCGGCCGCTCGACCTGCCGCCATCGCGAAAGACGCGGGCGCTGCTCGCCTACCTCGCCGTCACCGCCAGGCAGCATCAGCGCGAGCGGCTCTGCGAAATATTCTGGGACATTCCCGACGATCCGCGCGGCGCCTTGCGCTGGAGCCTGTCCAAGATCCGCCAGGTGCTGGGCGCCGACGAAAAGGCCCTCGTCGCCGATCGCAATGCCGTCGCGCTCAACATCGAGACGGACTATGCGCGGCTGGCGCCGTTGGTGAAGGCCGACCTTTCGTCCCACTCGACCGGGGAGCTCGAAGCCGTCCTGGCCTCGGTCCGCGGCGGCTTTCTCGCCGACCTCTCGCTCGAACGCTGCTTCGACTATGAAGCCTGGCGGCAGGCCATCGCCAGCGAGGTGGAGATCGTCGAGCTCGGCATCCTGCGCGAGCTGGTCGAGCGTCTGGCGGATGAACCGCGACGGGCGCTGCCTTTCGCCCAGCGCCTGCGCCGCCTCGTGCCCGACGATGCGAGGCTCGCCGCCGAGACAGAGGCGCTGGAGGAAAAGGTCCGCTCTGTCACCGCTCAAGCCACGGGACGCGGGCCGCAGCCTACGTCCGCCACGCCGCCGAAACCCGCCGCGTCAGCGCAGGATCCCGGCCGTGCCGTGCAATTCTGCCGGGCGCTCGACGGCACCAGGCTCGCTTATGCCAGCACCGGCAGCGGCCCGGCAATCCTGCGCGCCGCGCACTGGATGTCGCATCTCACCTTCGACTGGGACAGCCCGATCTGGCGGCACTGGATGCGGGAACTGTCGCTCCACAACCGGCTGGTGCGCTATGACGAGCGCTGCAACGGCCTTTCGCAGCGGCACGTCGTCGACATCTCCTTCGAGACCATGCTGTCGGACCTCGAATGCGTGGTCGAGGCCGCAGGGCTGGACCGCTTCACCTTGCTCGGTCTGTCGCAGAGCTGTGCGGTTTCGATCGCCTACGCCATACGCCACCCCGAGCGGGTCTCGGGCATGGTCCTTTACGGCGGCTACGTCAAAGGCTGGCGGGCGCGCGGCGACGCCGGCGAGATCGCGACGCGCGAGGCGGCCGCGACGCTGATGCGCGAGAACTGGGGCAAGCCGAACCCGATGTTCCGCCAGGCCTTCTGCTCCATGTTCATCCCCGGCGCCACGCACGAGCATTTCGCCTGGATGGACGACCTTATGCTGCGCACCGTCTCGCCCGACGATGCCTGGCGCCTTCAGAGCTCCTTTTCGGTGATCGACGTCAGCGACCTCTTGGAGAAGGTGCGCGTGCCGACGCTGGTGCTGCATGCGCGGGACGATAACGTCGCGCCCGTCGAATCCGGGCGCACCATGGCCGCCGGCATTCCGGGCGCCCGCTTCATCGAGCTCGAGAGCCAGAATCATATCCTGCTCGAAGGCGAGCCCGCCTTCGAGGAGTTCATAGACCATGTCCGCGCCTTCATCGCCGAGACGGCGGGCGCGTAACCAGAGCAATTCCAGGAAAAGTGTGACACGGTTTTCCGTAAGGAATTACGTCAAAACAAAGAGATAGAGCGCTTCACCGTTTCCGTGAAACGGTGAAGCGCTCTGGGCAGGAGAAGCCCTCAGCCCCTGGCCAAAGGCACGGTGAACACCGTCGCGGTGCCGGTGAGGCAAAGCTCACCGGCTTCGTTGCGCACCGATGCCTCCAACTTGGTGATCGGCTTGTCGGCGCGCACCTCCTTGACCTCGACGCGGCCGGTGATCAATTCGCCGACGCCGACCGCCTTGACGAATTTCCACGACACTTCGAGGAACACGGAGCCAGGGCCGGGAAGGTCTTCCGCCACCACCGCGTTCAGGATGCCGGAGGTGACGCCGCCCTGCACGATGAGCTTGCCGAACACCGAAGCCTCGGCCAGCGCCTTGTCGTAATGCAGCGGGTTGCGGTCGCCGGTCATCTCGGCGAAGGCGTCGATGTCCTGCGGCTGCGTGCGCCGCGAACGCTCGGCGAAGGCGCCTACCTGTGGCCGGCCCTTGATGACGCCGACCCAGCCGTCCTGCATCAGATGCCCGTCCTTTATCGAATGTACTGTCATGGTCTTGCTCCTGTCCGGTTGCGTGAAAGGTCGGCCGGCGGTTTGTCCTGGTTGGCCGGGGCACGATAGGTCGCGGGCTTCGAGGCGCGGCGGGCAGGTATTGGTTGCCCGGCCAGCGCCTGCACCTCGGCTTTCAGCACGGCGCTGAAGCGGCGATGCCGCTCGCCGATATCGTCGAGCGTCCAGTCGAAGCCGGCGACGGCGTCGGTGGTGTCTAAAATCTGGTTGGCGATCAGGTCGCGAAGCTGCTGCCAGACCGCGAATGCCGCGCCCGAGCCATCGAGGATGGCGCGCGCGAGGCTCTCGGCGTCGCGCAGCGCATCGGAAATGCCGTGCGAGGTGATCGGGTCGCGGAAGAAGCCGGCGTCGCCCACCAGCGCCCAGCCAGGGCCATAGGCCTGGCGGATATAGCCCGGCAGGCCGCGGAACGCCTGCAGGCGGGCGTCCTTCGGCGCCAGCGAGGCCTGCGCGGCCAGCGCCGGCGACAGCGCTTCGAGCACATCCATGCGGGCCCGCGCATGGCCGAGGCGGAAGCGCTGGTCGAACAGGCCTGTCGGCACCGAGGCGACGATGCAGGCAAGGCCATCATTGGTCGGGATGAACGAGCCGGCGATCCCATCGCGGAAATACCAGTGGTAGCCGGCGCCGGGCTCGACCGGCGCGTAGCCATAGACATGGGCGGCCGAGACGGCGCCGTGCCGCAAGGGCTGGGCGTCGACGCATTTTGCCACCAGCGAGCCGATGCCGTCGGCGCCGACCACGATATCGGCGCTGACCCTCACTGAGGCGCGGCCGGCGGCGCGGATTTCGATGCCGCGCACGCGGCCGTGAGTGTCGGCGAAGAGGTCGCCGACCGCCATTTCGTGCAGGACCTCCGCGCCAGCCTTGCGCGCCGCATCGACCAGGATGCGGTCGAGCACGGTGCGCCGCGGCGCGATCAGGCCGGGAAGCTCCGAGCCGGCGGCGAGCGGGATGGTGATCTCCTCGTCGCCATAGTGGAAGGTCGTCGTCTCGATCAGCGGCGTCCCGGCCCTGAGCAAAGGATCGAGCAAACCCCAGCGCCACAATTGCAGCACGGCGGGCCGCATCAGCGCATGCGTCGAAAGCGTGTCGGAGCCATAGGGCTTGCGCTCGATCGCCAGCACCTTGAGGCTCGCGCGGGCGAGCAGCATCGCGGTCGCTGCACCCGCGCAGCGCGCGCCGACGATGATGGCGTCGTAATGGCTACGCTTGGGCACGGCCATGAGAGAGATCGGGTTGCTGGCCATGGTCATGGTCCTCAAGCCGCCTGGCGGCCGTTGCGCTCGAGATGACGCGAGATTTCGGCGGCGATCGCTTCGGCGTCCGCGCCGACGCCGCCGATGAAGTTGGAATCGCGCTTGCGCAGAAAGCGGAAGCCGAGCGCGTAGAGGCCGGGCACGCTGGTGACGCCGCCCTGATGCGCCAGCTCGCCATCGGCGCCGAGCGCCAGCGGCTCCAGCCAGCCGAACGAGCGCGCATAGCCGGTCGCCCAGATGATGGTGCGGATCCCCCCATCGCTCAGCGAAAGCCGCTCCGCGCCGGCCGCCAGCATCGCAACCGGCTCGGGCCGGTATGGCGTCGCCGACCCCGTGAAGCGGTCGATCTGGTCGAGCAGGCGCGCCTGCTTCGCTTCCGCCGCCGCGATGTGCTGGCCGAGATCGCCGGCGAAGGCGATTTCGCGGTCGCCGACGCCACGCACCCGCCCGGCCAGCTCCACGCCAAGCGCCTGCAGCGTGGCGAGATCGACATCGGCCCTGTCCGGCCGGCCGGCGAGCTGCAGCGATGGCTGGCGCCGGGCGGCTTGCGGATTGGCCAAATCTTCCTGGCGCTGCGCCATCAGGCCCATCGCGCAAAGCCAGAAGAAGATGTCCTGGCCGCGCCATGTTCTCGCCAGGCGCGTATGCTTGCCGACCGACAGCACGACGCGCCGCCCGGCGCGGGCGAGCTCGTCGGCGATTTGCACGCCGGAGGACGAGGCGCCGACGACCAGCACGCCGCCGCCTGGCAGCTCGCCGGGGGAGCGGTATTGCGAGGCGTGGATGCCGAGCGGCCCGCGAAGGGTCTCGGGCGCAAAAGGGATGACCGGCCGGTCGCAATGTCCCGTCGCAACGACGACCGCGCGCGCCGACCAGTCGCCGGCGCTGGTGCGCAAGGCAAAGCCGTCGCTGGTTCGCCTGGTGGAGTTGACCTCGACATTGGTCTCGACCGGCGCATGCCATTGCCAGGCGTAGCGCTCCAGGCTTTCCACGAACGCGCCTTTGCTCATGAAGCCGTCGGGGTCGCCGCCCTTATAGGGCGAGCCAGGCAGGGCGTTCAGCCAGTTCGGCGTGAGCAGCCTGAGCGAACGCCAGCTCTGCGAGCGCCAGCGCTCGCCGATGCGGCCGCGCTCCAGCACGGCATGCTCGATGCCGGCCTGGCCAAGGCAATGGCTGAGCGCAAGGCCGGCCTGGCCCGCGCCGATGATGACGATGTCCGCGCGTTTCATGGTTCTGTTCCGTCGATGGGGGAAGCGGTCCGGATTGGATCCGGACCGCCAGCCGGCTTACTGGATGGTCTTGATGCCGACGGTGACCGGCACACCCTTGGTCAGAACGTCGAAGACCGCCGAGCGGGAGCGCGACTGCTCGACCAGCTGCTTGAGCTTCTCGGCCGGGGGCGTCGCCTTCGATTTCGAACGACACCTGGATGTTCTGGAAGCCGTTGCGGACCTCGTCGGAAATGCCGAGGATGCCGCGCAGGTCGATGTCGCCGTCGACCGAGCATTTCACCCTGGTGAGCTTGATGCCGCGCGCGGCGGCGATGTTGGCGACGCCCGCCATCAGGCAGCCCGCCAGCCCGTGCAGCAACCACTCGACCGGGGTCGGCGCATTGTCGGTGCCGCACAGGATCGCCGGATGATCGGCATCGGCATAATGCGGCTTCTCGTGCTTCTGCTCTTTGCCGGCGCCGAAGAAGCCGTTCATGACGGTCTTGCTGTGCGTGCCCTCGATCCACTCATTGTGGGCGCGGAACTGGAACTTGGCGAGCTCCGGCTGCCCGGCGACGAAATTGATCGTCGCCATCAGGTTCGGCGTGTCGACCCCGTTGAGCGGAAGCCGTGCAGGTTTGGTGCTGGGTTGCATCTTCATCTCCAAGGTTGGTTTTGCGGCTTGGTTGCCGTGACGGCGCTTGTTTGCCGGTTGAGCGTTTGAACGAGAGTGGATGCGACCGTGGAATTTTTCATACGCTCACCGTGGAAATGGCGTTGGACGTATCGTTTGAAACGAGCTGGCCCAGCGCCTGAACCGAGCGCGCCGGAACGCAAAAAACCCCAGGCGTTGGCAAGCGCCCGGGGCTTGTCGACGGCGTGGCCGCGATCGCGTCGCAGGTCATCCGGCGTTGCGGATGTCCATCCCGTCTGTGTCGGATGGGGCGTAGCGCATCGAGGTGTAGTGGTCGATTTCCGACCGGGCGATGCCCATGTCCTTGAGCAGGTAGTCGGGCATGGCCTGCATGGCGGCGCGCTCGCTGCGCATCTTCATCGCACGATAGAAAAGCCTGAGCGCGCGGCGGGCAAAGCCTATCAGGCCGGGGCTCGCGCGGCCGGTTTCATAGGCGGTGCGTTCCAAAGTCGCCATCGTCGTCTCCATCTTTTGCGGCGCGACCATTTCGCGTCGTCGATGGCGGGACTTGTGACTTACGACCGGGGGAGCCAGCGTTGGAGCGGGCGTCGAAATTGCCGTGGAAATCGCGGTGCCATATGCCTGCCGGAAACATGAAGGCTGTGGGCGGTGACGCTTCGATTGATGGACTGAAGGGAATTCACCCCGTGGCCGGCTCGTCGTAGATACCGGTGACAAGCAGCCATGCGCCCGAGATCAGGAAGGCGAACAAAACGATGGTGCCGAGCGCCGCGATGTAAAGCCCGACGCCGCGTCCGAGGATCAGGAAAATCGCGCCTGCAACCTCGGCAAGGTAACACATCGTGCCACCCGCAAGCCGCGGCGCGGTCAACCCGATGGAACTCATCCCCGCCATGATGGCGACGATATAGCCTCTGACGAATATGAATGTGGCTATGCCCCAGAGGAAAAGCCATTCGAAGCCGAGCGCCGGAAGAAGTTGGCCTCCTAGGAGCCCAAGGCTGCATGACATGAAGATTGCGCTGAAGCCCGACAGCATGTTGATGGCCCGGTTCTTGTGGGTCGTGTTGCGGACGATGCGTTCGGGGTTGATCGAGATCGCTACGAAAATCAGGCCGGCAAGAGCTGCCGCGCCGCCACCCACCATGACGAAGAAGTTACTCCATTGATCCAACATGATCTGCCCCTCAGGTCCGAGCGATGGACGTTGAAGGCCAGGCTAGCATAGCTGCGTTCTCGAACTCCACGGGGGGCCGATCATCGTTCCAGGTTTTGGAAAGAGCGAGGTGCAGCCGTCAGAGCAATTCACCGCTTCACACTTTTCCTGGAATTGCCCTACCGCTCCCTGAACGCCCTTGCGAACGAATCCATCATCGGGCGGACCAGATATTCGAAGAAGGTACGGTCGCCGGTGCTGATGAAGGCGTCGACCGGGGTGCCGGGATAGAGCTGTTCGGCCTTCACGCCGGCGGGCAGGGGATCGGCGATCTTCAGCTTGGCGCGGAAATAGGGTTCGTGGGTGGCTTCGTCGATCAGGCGGTCGGCGGAGATATCGCTCACCGTGGCCGGGACTTCCGGGGTCAGGCGCGTGTTGAGCGCCGAGAGCCTCAGTTTCGCCTTCTGGCCGACATGCACCGCGTCGACATCCTTCGGCTTGAGCTTGGCGTCCACCACCAGGCCCGATGACGTGGGCAGGATCTCCATGATCTTTTCGCCTGGCGCGACCACGCTGCCTTGCGAATTATAGGTCGAGGACACGACGACGCCCGCTGCCGGCGCGGTGATCGTCGTGCGCTTGAGCACGGCTTCAGCCGCGCGCATCTGCTCCTCGATGTCGGCGAGGTTGGTGCGCACGTCGTCGAGCTTGGTCAGCGCCTCCTCGACGCGCTGGGTGGTGGCGCGCTCGGTCTGCGCCTCAGCCTCCACGATCTGTGTGTTGGCCGAGGCGAGGTACGCCTCGATCGCGCCGGCTTGGCCGACCAGGTCGGCCTCCGAGCGCAGCAGCTGGGAATATTCGGTGCGGTTGGTGAGGCCCTTGCCCAGAAGATCGGTCTTGATGCCGAGCTCCTTCTTCACCACCTCGGTCTGCTGCTCGATTGCCGCCTTCTGCGCGTTCAAGCCCTTGACCGACTCGCGATGCATGGCGACGCGCTGCGCCAGGATCGACTGCTCGGTGCGGAAGCGCGCAAGCCTGGCGTCGAACTCCTTCTGCTGTTCGCGGATCAGGTTTTCGAACTCCTGTCGGAACGGCGAGGGGGCGGGCTCGCCGATCGGCGCGAGCCTGTCCAGCCCGTCGCGCTCGGCCTCCAGCCGCGCCGCACTTGCCTTGAGCGCGATCCATTGCCTCGTCAGCCGGTTGAGATCGGCCTCCGGCGCGGTCCGGTCGAGCAGGATGAGCTCCTGGCCCTCGCGCACGCGGTCGCCTTCATGCACCAGCAGCTGCCTGATGATGCCGCCTTCGCGATGCTGGATCAGGATGTTGCCGCCGGTCGCCGCGATCGTGCCTTGCGTGATCACCGCGCCGGCAAGCGGCGCGCTCGCCGCCCAAGTGCCGAAGCCACCGGCAAGCAGCGCGATTGCCGCATAGCCGGCGAAGGCCGTGCGCCGGAAGTCGGTGCGCGGCCGGTCGTCGAAGGCGAGGCTTGGCGTCGACATCGTCTATGACCCGTGGCGGATGGTTTGCGCGGCGCGGATGGTCGGCACGAACGATCCGGTCACCACCGTGTTCTGCCGCGCGCCCTTGCCCCTGTCGACAGTCAACTGGCGCAGCACCTCGGCGCTCGGTCCGAACGCCTCGATGACGCCACCGCGCAGGACCATCACGCGGTCGCAGGCGGCGGCAATCGCAGGCCGATGGGTGATGACGATCGTGGTGACGCTCGCGGCGCGCGCGGCCGCCAGCACCCCTTCGAGCGCCGCTTCGCCGGCGCCGTCGAGATGCGTGCTCGGCTCGTCCAGCACCAGGATGCGCGGATTGCCGTAGAAGGCGCGCGCCAGCCCGATCCGCTGCCGTTCGCCGCCCGACAGCGTCCCGGCGACCATCGTCTGGTAGCCGTCGCTGAGCGTCAGGATCAGCTCATGTGCCTCGGCGCGTTTTGCCGCTTCGACGATCGCCGCGTCGTCGGCGTCTTCGTCGAAGCGGGCGACATTGTCGGCGATCGAGCCTGGAAATAATTCCACCTCCTGCGCCAGATAGCCGATATGCCGGCCAAGCTGGTTTTCGTCCCAGGTCCTGAGCTCGGCGCCGTCGATCCTGACCGAGCCGCCGCTCGGCTGCGCGGCCCCGACAAGCAGCCGCGCCAGCGTCGATTTGCCGGCGCCGCTCGGGCCGACGATCGCCACCGCTTCGCCAGGCTGAATCGCAAAGCTCAGCCGCTTGAGGATGGGCTCGGCGCCAAAGGTGGCATTGGGCGCGATGAAGAAAAGTTCCTGCGCTGAAATCGCGCCGGTCGGGTCGGGCAAGGTCAGCTTGCGCGCTTCGCCCGGCTGCATCGAAAGCGCGGTTCTGAGCCGCGTCCAGGCGCGCCTGGCTTCGCCGATCTGCCGCCAGGAACCGATCAGTTGGTCGAGCGGCTGCAGCGCTCGCGACGATACCAGCGAGGAGGCGAAGATCATGCCGGCCGTCATCTCACCCTTGAGCACCAGCCAGGCGCCGGCGCCGAGGATCGCCAGTTGCAGCATCATGCGCAGCGCCCTGGAGGCGCCGCTGAAGATCGCGTTGGCGCCGGCAGAGCGGTCGTGCAGGACAAGCGCTTCCGCCACATGCCGGCCCCAGGCGCGCGCGGCGTTTTCCACCATGCCCATGGCGCGCAGCGTCTCGGCGTTGCGGGCAAAGGCCTGCTCGGCACGGCTGGCCAGATCGGAGTGCCCCGCCGAGAGCGCATCGTTCCCGCCGATGGCGAGCTGGTTGGCCACGACCAGGATGGCAAGCAGCGCCGTGCCGCCGAGCGTCACCCAGAACAACACCGGATGGATGAGATAGAGCAGGCCAAGGAAGACCGGCGCGAAGGGCAGGTCGAACAGCACAGCGACACCGCGCGAGCGGATGAAGGCGCAGACCGCGGCGAGGTCGGTGAGCGGCGACGGCGTATGCTGGGCGCCGAGCGACGCGGCGAAGACCGTCGCGCCCAACCTGTCGTTGACCGTGGCCGCGACACGCTGCGTGTAGATGGCGCGGATGGCGTCGAGCAAGCCGAGGAAGCCGAGCGCCGCGACCGCGATGACCGACAGATAGACCAACGTCTCGACGCTCGAGGAGGGCAGCACCCGGTCATAGACCTGCAGGAGGTAAAGCGGGATCACCAGCAGCAGCAGGTTGATCAGCAGCGAGAACAGGCCGACATCGGTGATGGCGCGCAGGAACACGCGGCGCAACCAGGCTGGCCGCAAACCGGCCGACGAGGTCGGAGCGCTCTCGCGTGACATTGCCCCGGCCACCTAGAGCATGATGCCGAAAAGTGTGAAGCGGTTTTCGGACGACATCATGCTCTATCTCCTTGATTTAGAGACGGATTCAGATTTCAGGTCGATTCGACCTGAAATCGTCCGTCTCTAGGCTGTATGCTCGCCCGTGACGCTCAAATGGCTCTGCTGCAGTTCGTCCAGCGTGTAGGCGTGAATGTAGTCGATCTTCATCTGGGCTGGCGTGGCGAGGTGGTCCGGCGGCGCGCCGGCCTGGCCGCCGATCGCCAGATCGACCAGCATATACATCGGCTTGTCCATGTCGGACGGCGTCGCCGCTTCCGCGACCTGCACGCCGTCATAGGTCCAGACCAGCTTGTCCGGCGTCCACAAGACGCCATAGGTGTGGAAGCCGGCGGTGTCCATGACGTTTACCGTGGAACCGACCGTCGTGTGCTGTCCCGTCTCGTTGGTATGCGCGGTCATCAGCAGCGAATTCGGCTTCTGGCCATACATCTCCATCACGTCGAGCTCAGGCGGCCACGAGCCGTCTTCCGGCAGCAGCCAGAAGGCCGGCCAGGCGCCGGCGTTTTCCGGCAGGTCGGCGCGCATTTCGAAATAGCCATAGGTCTGCGAGAACGAGTCATGCGTGGTCAGCATGCCTGAGGTGTATTCGTAATTGTTGATCAGCGGCTTGATGTCGGCCGGGGTCTGCGCCGCGGTGATCGTCAGCACGCCGTTGTCGATGCTGAACGGATGCACCGAGCTCGTCGGCGCGTAACTGGGGTTGATATACCATTGCAGCTCGTTGTTCTGGGTCAGCGAGCCGCCACTGGCCCCGCCCCACCAGAAATTGGTGTTCCAGGTGCCGCCTTGGCTGTCGTGAAGGTTCAGCGTGTTGAACTCGTCGCTGAAGGACAGCGTCATGCCCGACTTGTCGATCGGCAACTCGAACTGGTTCGGCTGGAACTTGTCGATGGTGGTGTTCTTGAATTCGAGGATCTCGCCCGATCCGAGATTCAGCACCACATTGGGGCCCGCCTGGATCATGCTGTCGTGGACGGCGGCGAAGGACGTGAACCCGTAGCCATCGAGCCGCACGGCATCGTTCGCGGCGAAATTGACGATCGAGTCGCTGCCGTTGCCCTTGGCGACAATGAAAGTGTCGTTGCCGCCGCCGCCATCGATCAGCACATCGTTGCCCGCGCCGCCGTCCAGGGTCTGACCGCCCGCCGTGGCGGTGATGATGTTGTCCAGCGCGTTGCCGAAGGCATAGTTGTGGGCATTGGTGACAACGAGGTTTTCGACATTGTTCGGCAGCGTGTAGCTCATCCATGTGTTGATCGTGTCGACACCCTGGCCGCCGTACTCGACCACCTTGTTGCCCGCCGAATAGAGGTAATAGATGTCGTCGCCGGTGCCGCCATACATGGTGACGTTGACGCCGCTGGAGGCCCAGATGGAGTCGTTGCCGCTGCTGCCGTTGAATGTCGGTCCGGACGTTGCCGAAAACCAATGATTGGAAGCGCCGCTATAATAAAGAGGAACGCCTATCGCGTTGACGACGAAGCTCATCGGACACTCCTTCCTCGGTGGCGCCTGATTTTCAGGCCAACCTGCAAGTCGGCCTATGGTTCCAAGGATTCGCGTCGCAGTACAGATAAAAAATTACCGCTCATCGATTAATGATTAGAAATGATTATAATAAGGTTTTTCTAATGCAATTTAAGCGCGATAATTACACCCGGAATTACTCAATTTTACTCAATATTGCGAGACTCATGTTGAAATATTGGGCATGGTGCTGCGTGTGATCGCAGTTGACCAGCGTGGCCGTCTGGGATGAACGAGCGCTGAGTCGCCAAGCGCAACGATGGACATTCGAGCCGGAATTCCGATCGCAGCACCTACGTCTTATCCACGTTACAAAGCGGCTCGGTAGCCGCGAGGCAAAAAATTTGACAGGCTTTGTCGGATCGGCTGGGGGCCGCCCGTCCTTGGGGCATCGATCAACTAGGGAAGGATATCGAGATATGCCGAGCACCATCCATCTGCACCGCGTCCTGGCGACCAAGCCGGAGAAGGTCTACCGCGCATTCATCGAGGCCGATGCGCTGGCCAAGTGGCTGCCGCCGAACGGCTTCACCTGCACGGTGCACGAGTTCGAGGGCAAGGTCGGCGGCGCCTACAAGATGTCCTTCCGCAACTTCACCACCGGCGACAGCCACGCCTTCGGCGGCGAATTCGTCGAACTCGTTCCGGGCGAGCGCCTGCGCTACACCGACCGCTTCGACGACCCCAACCTGCCGGGCCAGATCGAAGTGACGGTGATCCTGAAGAAAGTGTCGGTCGGCACCGAGATCAACATCACCCAGGCCGGCATCCCGGACGCCATCCCCGCCGAGGCCTGCTATCTCGGCTGGCAGGAATCGCTGCGCAACCTGGCCAAGCTCGTCGAGCCCGAGATCAACCAGTAGACTGGTGTAAGGCGGCGGCCGGTGTTGCCGCCGCCTTGCCCAAGGTAAGTAAAATTTCACCAAGCGCTGTTAAAAGCGGCTCTCATGGATCGCAAGACCAACTACGTCATTGTCCTGATGGCCGCGTTCGCCGCCCTGGCGACGTACAACATCGCTTACGGCCTGAAGATGGGCGAGATCCGGGGCCGGCTGCACTGGGTCGCGCTCGACGACGATCCGACACGCTTCTGGAACATCGTCGTCGGCAACGGGCTGAACATCGCGGCATCGCTGGCCTTGATGTGGCTGCTCAATTCGCGCAGCCGCAACTGAGGCGACGTCCTCTTTACCTTTCACAGCGCCCTTGTGATGCCCCCATCCACGCGGATGTTCTGGCCCGTGATGTAGGCCGCGCCATCGGAGGCCAGGAACGAGATCGTCGCGGCGATCTCTTCCGACGTGCCGTAGCGCTTCATCGGCACGCCGCCACGCCGCTCCTCGGTCGCCGGCAGGCTGTCGATCCAGCCGGGCAGCACATTGTTCATGCGGATGTTGTCGGCGGCATAGGTGTCGGCGAAGATCTTGGTGTAGGCGGCGAGCCCGGCGCGCGCCACGGCCGAGGTCGGGAACATCGCGCTCGGCTCGAACGCCCAGGCGGTCGAGATGTTGATGATGACGCCCGATTTTTGGCTTTGCATCACCGGCGTCACCAGCCGGGTCGGGCGCACGGCGTTAAGGAAATAGGTGTCGATGCCCTTGTGCCAGTCCTCGTCGCTGATCTCGATGATCTGCGCGCGCGGGCCGTGGCCGGCGCTGTTGACCAGCACGTCGATGCGGCCCCAGCGTTCGAGCGCGCCGTCGGTAAGGCGCTTCAGATCCTCGTTCGATTGGTTGGAGCCGGTGACGCCGAAGCCGCCGAGCTCCTTGCCAAGCGCCTCGCCCTTGCCGGAGGAGGACAGCACGCCGACCTTGAATCCGTCCGCCGCCAGGCGCTTCGCCGCCGCGGCTCCCATGCCGCTGCCGCCCGCCGTCACCAGAGCTACTTTTTCGCCTGCCATGTCCTGATCCATCTCGGTTGTTTGGTTGAAAGCGACCCTGTTAGCATGCGCAGGGCAGGGCAATGAACCGGATTGGATTGCGCCAGTCTATGAAGGCTTGGGTTCCTCGCCCCCGCCAAAGGCGGGGGAGAGGTGTCCGCGAAGCGGACGGAGAGGGGGCCTTCGTAGGGCACTCCCCCTCTCCGTCTCGGCTTCGCCGAGCCACCTCTCCCCCACTTTCGTGGGGGCGAGGAAAGGCGCTCAAACCTTGAATGCACCCATCACAGCCTTCGAAACCCTCGCGCAGCGCCCCGGCTTCACCGCGCCCGGCCTCAGCGGCACGCCCTTTCCCGCCGGCACCGCCGGCTCGAACCAGCCGCGCAGGGCCTGGTCGGCGGCGCAGTAGCCCCAGTTCACCAGATCGACCGTTTCCTCGGCTCCCAGGAAATGCAGCGAGGTGCCGATATCGGCCGGCTGGGTGGCGGCGGTCTGCTTGAAGGTCGGCTCGGTCGCGTCCGGCTTGCTGGCGATCGACCAGAACACGCCGCGCGTCGCCGCATAATCGGGCCGGGTCGCGTCGTTGGGCAGGCCGCGATCGTCGGCGTCCTTGGCTGCCTGAAAGCGCGCGACGAGGTCGCGGCGCCTGAGCGAGCGCACCTGGTTGTCGGTGGTGTCGGCGACGCGTTTCAACTGCGAGAACCAGTTCCAGTAGCCCGCCTTCGAAGCCTGCCACGGCGCGCCGGCGTCGCTGACCAGCAGCCAGCGGCAGCGCTTCAGCGCCGGCTCGATGCCGTGATTGTCGTAGACGCCGCCATCGGTGAGCACGGCGCGGGCAGGCGGCACCGGCGCGCCGACCGAAAGGTCGAGCTTGTCGTTCTTCCACGCGAAGGGCGTGAGGTCGAGCCGCAGCGGCGACAGGAAGGGCGGGAAGGCCGACGATGCGGCAACCGCGAGAGCCACCGGCAGGTCGGCATTGTAAGCAACGCCGATGCGGTAATCGGCGATGTAGCGCCGCGACAGCCGAAACAGCGAGCCGGTGTCGAGATTGCTGGAGCAGAACACGAACCAGGGTTTCTCCGGCAGGCTCTTCAGCATCGGCCTGGAGCCGTCGAACAAGTGCCGCTCGTAGCAGGCCGCGACTTCACGCGCGGCGCTCGAAAACGGGTTGAACAGGCCTTTGAAGATCGACGGCGCGTCGAGGAAGACCTGCGAGAACTCCAGGATCCTGTCGAGATAGATATCGAAATTGCTCGCGACACCGTTGGCGAATTTGAAGCGCGGCCAAAGCACCGCCAGCAGCCCGGCCGCGATCGAGCCGCCCGAGACCGAGCTCACCATGTCGAGTTTTTTAAGCAGCCCGGCTTCGTTCAGGCGGCAGAGCGCGCCGGCGTGAAACAGCATGGCGCGGTAGCCGCCGCCCGACAGGCAGAGGCCGAGATCGTAGCGCTCGGCTTTGTCGCCGGTATCAACTGGCGCCGCCTCTGAATCCGGCGTTGCCGTCTCACTGGCCATGAATGACTCCGATCGTTCAAGCGCGGCTGTCTCGGCGCACAATCCAGCCTAGCGCGGGGCTTCTGGCAAGCTGCGGAATCGCGGAATGTCAGCGTTGGAAAGCTTGGGTTCCTCGCCCCAGCCGAAGGCGGGGAGAGGTGTCCGCGAAGCGGGCGGAGAGGGGCCTTCGTAGGGCGCTCCCCTCAAAGTTCCTTCTCCGCCAGCTCCCTGAATCCGTCCGGCACCGAGCGCGTGCCTTCCAGCGCCACCGTGCCGTAGCCGACGGCCTCCTTGCCGAAGCGCTGGCGGATCTTGTCGATGGCGCGGTCGGCGCCGAAGCGGGCGAGCCCCTTGCGGCTGCCGGGCTTGCGCTTCTCATCCTCCAGGCCGAGCGGCAGTTCGAGTTGCAGCTCGGAATGCTCCTCCAGATGCGAGACCGAGATGGCGAGCAGCGAGATGTCACGCTCGCCCGGATGGGTGGCCAGCACGCCGCGAACCAGCTCCTCGGCGATTTCGGCCAGCATCGCGGTCGCCTGGATCGGCTGGTCGAGCGTGATCGAGCGGCTCACCGCGCGCATATCGGCGAAGCGCACGCGCACCGTCACTGTGCGGCCCGGCCGGTCCTTGGCGCGCAGGCGGCTGGCGACGCGGTCGGCCAGGTGCAAGAGCGTCGGCACGAAGACGCGGGGCAGGGCGGGCTTCCTGCCCAGCGCCGATTGCGCGCCGGCCGAATGCGCGCGGCGATGTGTCGCTAGTTTGCGTGGGTCGCGGTTCCAGGCAAGCGCGGCAAGCTTCTGGCCGGCGGCATGGCCGATCAGCCGCTCCAGCGCGCCGCTATGCGTGCGCGCCAGCTGTCCGATGGTCTCGACGCCGATCTCGGCCAGCCTCGCCTTGGTCGCCGGGCCGACGCCCCACATCAGCGTGACGGGCAGGTCGTGCAGGAAGGCAAGCTCGGTGCCGGGCTCGACCATCACCAGCCCGTCCGGCTTGGCCACCTGCGAGGCGATCTTGGCGAGATGCTTTGTCCGCGCCACGCCGATCGAGATCGGCAGGCCGAGCTCGGCCTTGACCCTGTGGCGGATTTTTCGCGCGATCTCGTCCGGCGGTCCGAACAGATGCGTACAGCCGGCGACGTCGGCAAACGCCTCGTCGATAGAGATGCGCTCGACCACCGGCGTGAAATCGTCGAGCACCTTGATCGCGGCATCGCCAAGGCGCTGGTACTCGGAAAAATGGCCGCCGACGAAGATGAGCTGGGGGCAAAGCTCGCGCGCCTTGCGGCCGGGCATGCCGCCGCGCACGCCAAAGACCTTGGCCTCGTAAGACGCGGCAAGCACCACGCCGCCGCCGACGGCGATCGGCTTGCCGCGCAGCGACGGATCGAGCAACTGCTCGACCGAGGCGTAGAAGGCGTCGAGATCGGCATGCAGGATGGTGGCAGCCGCGGCGGCATTTGTGGCGGGGCATCGCACGCTTCCGTCGCCATTTGTGTGGCATTGCAGCATTAGCGGCGTCTGTTGTAAGGGGAAATAGTAGAACATAAAGAGAACAAAAGCAGGCCTATGTCAAGCAGCCACGTCCGAAGGTGCAAGTTTCCACAACCTGGCAGTACAGCCGCAGATAGTGTGCTGGTTGTGTGCATAGTCGCTTTGCGGAGATGTTGCCAAAGCGACGGAGGGGCGCCGTGCACGGCGCCTCGTTCTTCACTTCTGAAAGGCGCTCACGAGACGACCCTGCGGTCGCGCCTGCCGTTTCGCCATCGGCTGTTCGTGCTATGCCGGCTTGGCGTATTGTTCGGCGCTCAGCACCTCGATGCACTGGAACGGCTGGTTGCCTTCCACCCAGGCGTCATGGCCGGGCGGAATCGTGTAGGAAGTGCCGGCCTCGAAAGTCTTTTGCGTGCCGTCGGTCATCCGCACGGTGATCGAGCCGGAGACGACATAGCCGACATGCGAGACTTGGCAGCTGTCGGTCTTGACCACCGGCTTCACGCATTCGGACCATCTCCAGCCCGGCTGCATGTTCATCCGCCCGAGCGTATAGCCCGGCAGCCGCACGATTTCGACGCGCGTCTTGGCGGGCGCGCGGACCTCGTCAGGATTGTTGTGCGATTTGGATTCGAATTTCGTCACCTTCGTTGCAACTTCGGCCATGGTATCCCTCCCATGCGTGAAGCGGCGCCTGACGTTTGCGATCTTCGGCGACCGCCTCGCCATTCATACGCCTTATCATGAGGAATTACTAATATAATCAGGGCGATTACGATGCTGGCCGAGGGCCCGGGCCATTTTCGGACTGAAGTCGCACCCGCCGAACGCAGAGGCCTGAGGCGCCGATTTCCACGCAACAACAGCGCTGTCAATTCATTTGGCTAGCAAGCCGCCGGACAAAGTCCCTTCATCGGTGGTTGACCACGGAGTGCCTGCCATCCCTGCGATATGGCAGGCACTCCTTCCCTTCTGGAAACGCTTTTGGAGTTGCCGGCCATGCAACCCGGCAGGATCATCGCGAACCTGTTTGCCACGCTGCTTCTGGTGGCCCTGGTTGCCGCCGTCTTCCTCGTCTTCGGCGGGCCGCTCTGGCCCCAACGCCATGCCCGGATGGCGATCCTTCTGCCCATCGACACGATGGCGACCGGATCGGTGCGCAGGGCCTGTGTCGAGCCATGCCTGCCGGCCCGCTTCGATCTCAAGCTCGCGCCAGCGAGGCCGCCCGAGTTGTGACTGGAGCCGGGACTGATGGAACCCTCGAGCACGCCCCGCCGTTGACTTTGTTCGAAGGGATGCAGTGGGCGGAGGCCGCCATGGTCAGCTTTGAACTCATCGATCTCTTATGCGTCATCGACGCCTGCGCGAGCGACCGTTCTGCCGGGCGCCTTGTGCCGATGTCGAAGGCCGTCGAGGAACTGCGCGTGCTGACCGGCGATTTCGTGTCGTCGGATGAGGAAGCAACCAGCGCCTTGACGCATGTTGCGCTCGAGCGCGGCTGCGCGGTGCTGTTCGACGAGCAGCCGGGCGCCGACATCATCGCGGAATTTTAGGACGGAACCCGGTTCACTTCACCAGAGTGATCATTCGCCCAGCATACATTTCACGGTTCCCGAGTACGGCCGTGCAGTCCGATTTCACGGCCGAGTTTCCCGTCATCGTGACCGTGTCGCCGACCAGCCGCAGGCAACTGCCCTGGCTGCTCATGTCGGAATTTCCAGCGTAGGTGATGGCGGCGTCCGGGGCGTAGATGAAGCCGCTCACCAGCGAGCCGGACCCGCCGTTCAGCGTCAGCGCCTGCGTGTTGCCGTGAGCCTGGTAGATGGTGATGCCTTGATAGGGGCCGCTGGTCGGCGGCGACAGGTTCACCTGCTCGTTGGCGTTGATGTAGATCTGCGAGTTCTCCATCAGGAAGATCGTCACGCCCTGGCCGCTCAGGCTGCCATTGCCGCCGGGCTTGATGGTGACGTTGCGCATGATGTAGGTGCCCGGATTGAGGGTGATCTTCCCCGACAGGGTCTTGTCGCAATAGGTGCCCGGCGAGAGCGTTATCGTCTTGCCGTTGGGCACCGGCAGGCAGAGCGTGTAGGCCGGAGGAACGACGTCGGCCAGTGGATCGAACGAGGCGTATTGTTTCTCGTGCGGCGTGCCGCAGGAAAGCGTGGCGCTGGGCGGCGTCAATCCTTGCGTGCCGCCGACCGTCGAGACGCAAGCGGCGCTGACGATCGCCGAGCCACCCCGGTTGACGGAATCGGCGGCATCCGAATTGGCCGCGATCACGCACCCGGTCATCGCCACATTGG
The DNA here is from genome assembly GCF_019091085.1 of Mesorhizobium sp. GbtcB19. Classification (GTDB taxonomy): domain Bacteria; phylum Pseudomonadota; class Alphaproteobacteria; order Rhizobiales; family Rhizobiaceae; genus Mesorhizobium. The sequence continues at coordinate 63,008 of NZ_JAGXJY010000022.1, forward strand.
TGGAGCCTTGCAGGTTCACCGCATTGTCGGCGTGCTGGTCGAGCGCGAGCACGCAGGCCTGCGCGCCAGGCTTGATCTTGACCTGGGCGGAGCGCGTCGCCTGCCAGGCCGGCATGAGGCTGACCACGGGCGGCCGGGTGATGCTCGACGTCAGCGATAGGAAATAGGCGCTCGGATCGCCGCTGGCCGTGGCCTGGAAGGCGGCGACGCTGCCCGAATACTCCTGCGCGTCCGCGGCGCTCATATTGGCTGCGAAGAAGGTCTGGCCGAGTTGCTGGACGTCGTTCGCCGTCATGCTGGCCAGATACTTGGTGCCGATTGCAAGGCCGGCCGCGTCCAGCGAGTTCTGCAGCTGCGCGGCGTCGTCGCTCGTGCCGGTCAGGTCGATGGAAGCCGCCACGCCAAGCATCAGCGGCACCATGGCGACCGCCGTCGCGACCGCGAAATTGCCGCGCCTCGAAGCCCAAAACCGTCCAAACATGGAGCCCGCCCTTGCCGTATCAGCAAGAGTGATAGGCGCGCCGTCTCAACGAGCGATTTGCAAAAAAGTTAAAATGCAGAAAGTGCTAAAATATATGGTTTTACTGATGCTTACACCTTAAGTCTGAGGTAATTTAGGCCTTAAGTCTTAATTTGTGCGCCGCAAGATGGGGGCGACGGCCCGCTGCGGTCCTACCGGCGCAAGTCGAGCGAATTAATTAGGCATTCATTCATACGGCAATGATGACGTGATGGCTGGGATAGCTTGGGCGCGCTTGGCCATGGCCTTTTCGGGGCGGTTCTTCGGACATCTTTTTTCTCGGCTCGCCTCATGGCGCTTTTGCGAAGGCAGGGGCGGCAATGTCGCGACCATCTTCGCGTTGACCTTGCCGGTCGTCGTCGGCGGCGCGGGCTTCGGCGTCGAGACCTCCTATTGGTACTACTCGAGCCTGAAGCTGCAGGCGATCGCCGACGCGGCGGCCTATGCCGGCGCCTTGGAAAAGATTGCTGGATCCGATACCGCCACCATCACCACGGCCGCCACCTCATCGGCCGCCTCGAACGGGCTGGGCAGTGGCACCATCGTCGTCAACACCCCGCCCGCGTCGGGACCGAACACGGCCAAGAAGGCGGTCGAAGTGATCCTCAACCAGAATCTCGACCGTATGTTCACCTCCATCTTCACGCAGACCAAGGTGCCGGAGCAGGCGAGGGCGGTGGCGTTGATTACGGATGCCTCCAAAGCTTGCGACATAGCTCTCAGTCTCACAGCCTCGCAGGCGTTGCTTTTCTCCGGCAACACCAACGCGAAGAAAATCGGCTGCGTTGACATGGCGAATTCGAACGCCTCCGACGCAATCAAGATCCAGGGCTCGGCAGGTGTCCAGACCGACTGCCTGATCACCGTCGGCGGTGTGGTGCTTAACAATCCACCGACGATGGTCTGCAAGGCCGCGATCACCCAGGCGCTTCCGGCAGCCGACCCGTTCGCCAGCCTGCCGACGCCCGCGGCTTCCAACCCATGCCAGAACGACAACAAGTCGACGCTGAAGCCGGGCACCTATTGCAGCGGCATGAGCCTGAGCGGCAATGTCGCCCTCGACCCCGGCGTCTATGTCGTACAGGGCAATCTGAAGATAAACGCCAACGCCAATGTCTCCGGCAGCGGCGTCACCATCTTCATGTCCGGCAGTTCGACTGTCAGCATCAACGGCAACGCAACCGTGACGCTGAGCGCGCCGACCTCGGGCGTCTATTCCGGCGTGCTGTTCTACGGCGACAGGACAGGAACGGCGGCGCAGAGCACCTTCAATGGCACGGCGAGCTCGCTTTTGACCGGCGCGATTTATTTTCCCCGGCAGCAGGTCAACTATCTCGGCAATTTCTCGGGCGTGAACGGCTGCACCCAGGTCGTTGCCGACACCATCCAGTGGTCGGGCAATTCGACCATCAACCAGGACTGCACGAGCCTCGGGATGAAGAACATCCCGGCCGCGCAGTCGGTTGCGATCGCCGAGTAGCGCTATGGGGCAACCGGTAATTCGTTTTGGCAGAGACCGTGCCGGCGTCGCCGCGGTAGAGCTCGCGCTGGTGATGCCTGTGCTATGCGCCGCTCTGCTCGGCATCCTCGACGGCTGGTCCTACGTCACCAGCTCGCTGGCGATGCGGGCAGGGGTCAAGACGGCGGCGAACCTCGTGATGGCCGGTGGCGACGATACCGCCACGCAGGCCGCGGCACTGGCGAGCTGGGAACAGAAACCGGCCGACGCCGCGGTCACCGTTACACGTAGCTATCAATGCGGAACGACCGTCGTCACCTCGACCACCATCTGCAGCGGCCCGAAAGTGCCAACGGTCTTCGTCCAGATCCAAGCATCGGGCACCTGGACGCCGCCTTTCACGTTCGGCCCCTATCCGAACAACACCGTCATCGGCCATGTACAGGTGGTCCGTGTCCGCTAAAGCAATCCGTTACAAGCAAAAGCTTCGAGCATTTGCTGCCAATATTGAAGGCGGCTCCGGTCTCGAGTTCGCGCTGATCGTGCCTTTCCTCGTCATGCTGCTGTTCGCCATTTTCGCATTCGGCTGGTCGATGAACAGCATTTCCAGCGTGCGCTACGCGCTGGAGGCCTCCGCGCGTTCCCTGCAGCTCAACAACACGCTGACCCAGGCCGACATCCAGGCGATCGCCACGCAGAAGCTGCAGGCGTTAGGCCTGCAGAATGTGAACGTCACCGTCACCACCGATCCGGCGAGCGGCGGCTTCGCGATGGCGCATGTCAACGCCAGCTACGCCTTCGTCATCAGCTTCCCCTATTTCAGCAACTACCCGATCAGCTACTCGACTTCGGTTACGGTGCCGATGATCAGCGGGTAGGGCACCGGTCGCCGGTCGGCATCGACGAGCCATCTTAGCAATCGCTAAAGCTGCAAGGCTGGCGCCAGCCAGGAATGCTAGGGATTTGCTGTCATCTACATCAGGAGCGCAGCCATGACCTCTCCCATTGGAAGCCAGCACGGCGCTGGCGCGGTGCATCATGCGAGCAAGCCCCAGCCGCCGTCGGAAACCTTTCCGGGCAAGAGCGCCGACAGCGTTGGCCACCTTGCCAAGGCCTCTGTTCTGGAGACCGGCGACAGCGAACCGAACGCCCAGGGAAAAGCAGCGTCCCGGATCGCACGCATGGATCTGACGGTGCTTTCCGCCGGCGGTTCGGACGATGGACAGGAAGCTGAAGCCACGGCGCCTACGGATCAGGACGCCGGCAATACGGACGTAGCGGATCCTTCCATTTAGCTCCGCCGACCTAGAAGCAATTCCAGGAAAAGTGTGAGCGGTTTTCCGCCCGGAATTGCGTTAAAACAAAGAGATAGAGCGGTTCGCCGTTTCCGTGAAACGGTGAAACGCTCTAGGCGCATTCTGCCGACTGAGCCTGCCCGTGGGCTGGCACGGACATTTCCGGGTTCGCGCGTTTTCCGCGGAGTAAGAAGGTCTTTAGGACCATGGTCCGGCAAGACAGGGGCCCTCTTTGTTCCAAACGGCCCAAGCCAACTCGGCCCTTTGTATTTCAATTAAATTTCAATGCGTTACCGAAGTATTTAGCGAAAATCACTGTGCTGCGGCGGGCGTGCTCGCATTTCGCGACCGCAATTACATAAAGTTTATCCGACGCCATTAGGAAATTCTCATAAGAGGCTGCCTAGCGGTTGGGCCATGAAGACGATTCCTATGCGGAGAAGCACAATGACAATGCGCAAAACACTTCTGGCATCCCTCGCCATTCTCGCGCTCGCGGCCGCTCCGGCGCTTGCAGGCGCCGGCGGCAATGGCGGCGGCAACGGCAATGGCGGCGGTCACGGCAACGGCGGCGGCAATTCCGGTGGCAACGGCAACAGCGGCGGCTCGCATGGCAATTCGGCGTCCGCTCCCGGCCACAACAAGGGCACCGACACCGCGTCGGACGACTCCTCGAGCGACGACACCGGTACCGACGACACCACGACGGCCGCGACGCCGAACATCCATTCCAAGCTCGGCCGGCTGAATTCGCTGACGCGTAGCGCCTCGGCCTATGCGCATTCCAAGAGCAAGAACTTCGCCGCCGTCCAGGCCTACACCTCGCAGGCCGCGGCAGCCCAGAACGCGCAAGCCGCGGTTGACGCGGCGACCCAGGCCGTGGCCGATGCCCAGGCCGCGATCGATGCGGCCACCGCGGCCGGCCAGACCCCGACCCAGGAGCAACAAGATGCCTTGACTGCCGCCAATGCGGCGCTCGCGGACGCCCAGGCCAAGGCCGCTGCCACCGTCGCCCCCACCGATGCGGATTTGGACGCGGCCCTTGCCGCAATGGCCAACAAGCCGGTCGACCCCGATGTCACCGCCGCGGCCAAGGCCATGTTGGCCGACAAGATCGACGCCGAAGCCGCCGCCACGGCGACGACGACCCCATAAGGCCGGTCGAACCGACCAGAGGGTGAACGAAAGCCGCCGGGCGCCTCGCCCGGCGGTTTTTTTGTCGGGATGGCGGCTGCGTGTTCGAAAGCAAGCACGGGGTGCTGGGTGGAACGCCCAGGATTCCTCCGTCGCCTCACGCCGATTTCAGCCGAATTTCAGCCGGGCATCATGGCGCCAGCCGCGGCTTCGGGCAGCATGGCTGAAAAGGGAAGGAGTGGCAGGCATGCAAGGCGACCAGCACTGGAGCGACAACAATTCCCGCAGCTTTCTCGATTACGGTCGCTACTTCGTTCCCGAGCGTGAGCGCCAGATCGACATGATCGCCGACCTGATCCCGGTTGCGCCGGACGGCCTGCTGGTCGAGCTTTGCCCCGGCGAGGGGTTGCTCAGCCGCGCGCTGCTGGAGCGGTTTCCTGGCTGCCGGGTGCTGGCGCTCGACGGTTCGGAACCGATGCTCGAGCAGACGCGAGCCACCTGCCGCGATCACGCCGACCGGCTGGCTACGGGCACGTTCGAACTGGCCGATCGCGACTGGCGGCGTTTTTCCGAGCCGCCGCATGCCATCGTCTCCTCGCTCGCCATCCATCACCTCGACAGCCGGCAGAAGCAGATGCTGTTCGCCGATCTGGCAGCGGCGCTCCGGCCCGGCGGCGTTCTTGTGGTGGCCGACATCGTGCGGCCGCCCAGCGCGGCCGGCCTGGCCATCGCCGCGCGGCAGTGGGACGAGGCGGTGCGTTCGCGCTCGCTCGCCATCGACGGCGACCTGGCGGCCTTCGCCGAGTTCAACCGCCTCGGCTGGAACTATTTCCGCAATCCCGAAGGCGAGCCGATCGACAAGCCGTCTTCGCTGGCCGAGCAACTCACCTGGCTAACGCAAGCGGGCTTCAGCGAAGTCGACTGCGCCTGGCTGTTCGCCGGCCACGCCATCTTCAGCGGGCGAAAGCCTTGATGTCTTGGGGCGGGCGTGATGTCTTCGAGCATGCGAGGGCCGTGACAGACTCCTAGCCGTCGCGCGGATCGAATTGGTTGACGTCTCCTCGAGGGGCGACATGACGACGTTCGAATTCTCCGGCCACAGGCTCGATCTGCGCAAGGGCAGACTGCAGAGGGGCGGGCACGACGTCGATCTGCGCGCCAAATCGCTTTCGCTGCTTACCTATCTCTTGGAGAATGCCGGCCGCGTTGTAGGCAAGGACGAACTGGTCGATGCCGTCTGGCCCAACATCGCCGTTTCCGACGATTCGCTCACCCAATGCATGAAGGACATCCGCAAGGCGCTCGGCGCCGAGGCCGATGGCCTGATCCGCACCGTGCTGCGGCGGGGTTATGTGATCGACGAGGAGCGCGTGCGCCGCCTCGGCGACCGCGAGGCGTCGGCCGCCGGGGCGGGTGAAGGCGCCGGCGACGCACCGTCGATCGCGGTGCTGCCCTTCGAGAACCTCAGCGGCGACCCGGCGCAGGATTATTTCGCCGACGGCATGGTCGACGAGATCATCACCGCGCTGTCGCGCATGCGCTGGCTGTTCGTGATCGCCCGCAATTCGAGCTTCGCCTATAAGGGGCAGGCCGACGGCTTGAAACGGGCCGGGGCTGAACTCGGCGTGCGCTACGTGCTGACCGGCAGCGTCCGCAAGGCCGGCGACCAAATCCGCCTTACCGGGCAGCTCATCGACTCCGCTTCCGGCAAGACGATCTGGGCCAACCGTTACGACGGCACCATGGCCGATGTGTTCGACCTGCAGGACCGGCTTGCGGAGAGTGTTGTCGGCGCCATCCAGCCCTCCATCCTGTCGGCCGAGATCGAGCGCTCGCGGCGCAAGCGGCCGGAAAGCCTCGCCGCCTACGACTACGTGCTGCGCGCCTTTCCGCTCACCTGGTCGCTCGAGCGGGCACAGAACGAGGAGGCGGGCGCGCTGCTTGAGCGGGCGATCGCGATCGAGCCGGATTATCCGCTGGCGCTTTCGCTGCTTGCCTGGTGCCATCTGCAGCGCGTCTCCTACTACTGGACCGAAACACCGGCCGCGTCTTGGGAGGAGGGCCTGCGCCTGGCGCAGAAGGGGGCGGCGCTCTCCGGCGACGACCCGATGGTGCTTGCCGTGCTCGGCGCCGCACATTCCTTTGCCGGCGACTTCGATGTCGCCGACATGCACCTGACACGGGCGCGCACGCTCGATCCGAATTCGGCCTGGGCCTGGTTGCGCAGCGCCTGGCTCGATGTCTATCGCGAGCGGCCCGAGGCGGCGATCGAGAAGTTCGAGCATTTCGAGCGGCTGAGCCCGCGCGACCCGATGGGCTACATGGCCGAGATCGGCATCGGCGTCGCCCATTTCATTGCCGCGCGCTACGAAGAAGCGGTGGTCATGACGCAACGGGGGCTCAGCCGGCAGCCCGGCGCGACCTGGGCGCTGCGCTGGTTGGCGATGACGCTGGTGCATGCCGGCCGCAAGGACGAGGCGCGGCGCGTTTGCGGCAGGCTGCTGGAAGCCTATCCGGGGATGACGATCGCCAAGATTTGTGACCAGCTGCCTTTCGAGGCGGGCACGCTGGAACGCATCGCCGCCGGCCTGCGCGAGGCCGGCCTGCCGGACTGATATCGCGTCCGGCGACAACCCTGCGCCGCCTGCCGATTTCGTCGCAATTTCCCCGAAGTTTCGCCGGGCCATCACGATCTCCGGCCGGGCGGCGGCTACCCTCATCCTTGCTGTCGCTCAAGGACAGTTCCGAGGATGGAGACAACACCATGACCACGCTGGTTCCTTTCATCGGCCTCGCTGCCGATCGCCGGTCGCATGCCTCTTTCTCGCGGTCTTTCCGGCTGCTGGCCGCCGTCACGTCGGCCTTGCTATGGCTGCCGCGCTTCTGGAAGACCCGCAAGGACCTCGCCGCCCTTGCCGGCATGAGCGAATGCGAGCGTCGCGATATCGGCGTCACCGCCTTCGACATCGAGAATATGCTGGCGCTGCCGGTCGACCGCGACCCCACCGAAGTGCTCGCGCGCGTCGTGGACGATCGTCGCCATCGCCGCGAATCCTGAGATCAGCCGCTTCCGATCGGGATCATCGACCGACAGATTCTGTCGCCATTTGGTCGAGCGCCACCGGTCGCCCGACAGAACCGTCGGTCGCGAGAGCAACGACAGGAAAGGTATGAGCGGTTGTCTTTGCCGCGGCAGGCCGGGGCCAAATGCGCCGGCGCGTCGGACCTCAGTCGCCTTGCAATCGACAGTGCGGAGCGCCTAAGACACTGGCGCACTCCCTGTTCTTGCCCGCCATGGCGCATGGTTCAGACTCCGCCGCCCCCGGCGAAACCGAGCCCAGAAATGGGGAGTTGAGAAGACGGCAGTCGATTCCTCAGGGATGTAGCTGTTCCTTCACAGAGCCCGCCACTGGTTCAGGCGCCAGTAGGCGGGCTTTTGATGGGACCGCACAATAACTCGGCCTACTCTGCGTGATTGAGCAGGCGGGTGGCATCGGGGCGATCCTTGCCGCTCATGGTCCCGGCGTGGTCGATGCCTTCCACCGTGATGGCGAACGTTCCGTTCTCGGTCCTGCCGATAAAGCCCTTCGCCTTGAGATACCACAGGTGAAACTCCAGGTGCTCACGTGGGCAGCCCGACAGGCGCTCGAGCTCTTCGTCGCCGATACCCGGATTGTTGACGTCCCGCCGACGCCTCACATAGAGCAGCGACAGCAGATTGGCCTGGATGACGGAATCCCTCGCCAAGCCGCGGGCGTCGCGCGCTTCCTCGGTAAGTTCGTGGCGAAGGCCCAGATGCTCGCGATAGAGGATGTCGTACTGCGCCCGTTTGACCGGGTCGCGCAGCGTATTATGGGCCTCGACGATCTCGCTGAAACGCGCTTCATTGCCGCTTTCCCGGTTGTCGGGGTGGTAGCGCATAGCGAAGTAGCGGAAAATCCGCTCGATTGTTTCGGAGTTGGCCTTCGGGCTTATTTCCAGCGTTTCGTAGTAGTCGATGAACATGTAATTGTGATTCCGAAATTACGGAAACCACGCCCCCAAACCGGAGCATTGCCCAAATGCCGCGCGCATGCAAGGCGCAAGGCCGGGCTTTGAACAGCCACGGCCGGCTCCGGTGCCCGCCATACGAATCTGTAAGATTACGGCCACAATTGCGGGAGTTTTCGAGCCAAATTTGGCCATCCTCCTCTCACTTATTCAGTAACGCCAAGGCGTGGGGCGCCTCATATTCAGGGGAATGGATGCAATGGAAACCAGACACGGATATTCAGCTTATCAAATCGCGCTGCACTGGTTGATCGCCGCGCTCGTTTTATTTCAGCTTTTCTTCGGTGAGAGCATGACGAGCGTCGTGGACGCCGCCGAAGACGGACAACCGGCTTCCGCGACGGACCAGGCGCTCGGATCCGCTCACTACTGGGTCGGCCTGGCCATACTTGCGCTTGTGCTTCTTCGGTTGGTTCTAAGGCTCGCGTCCGGCGCGCCTGCGCCCGCCAACCGGGGCTCGCGATGGATGCAAATCGCCGCTCATGCATCACATGGTTTGTTCTACGTGCTGTTGTTTGCGACGCCGGTAGTTGGACTGTTGGCATTCTATGCGGGCGACCCCTGGGGTGACATCCATTCGCTTGCCAAGCCCGCGTTTATCGTGCTGATCGCCGTCCACGCCCTTGCCGCGCTGTACCATCAGTTCTGGCTGCGGGACGGAACGCTGAAGCGCATGCTTTCGCCCGCCGGTTGAAGAGTTGAAAAGGGAAGACGTCCCTGACACGCTGACGGGTTGCTGCACTATTCCTGTGGAATAAACCCCAACCTCTGCTACGTTAACCAAGTTCGATATTCAGGTGGCAACCTGGATGGGGGCCGACCTCAAGCCCGGCTCCCTTTTTTGGCTCGCCTCGAAAGAGGCGAGCCATTTTTTTGCCAAACCCCATTTTGCCGAGTCCGGCGCCCGTCGACGGGGCGGCCCGATCGACCTCACGGCTTTTCGCCCCTGGGCCGCACCGACTTAGGTGTGTCGTGGCTAATGCGGCTTCCAGGATGTAGACTTGCGGGAGTCGGGTTTACAGAGGCATTGGGAGGACAAGCAGAATGCCACGTGTATCGGAACTCTTCTTCAAGACGGCCACCATCTTTTTCCTGCTGGGCATCGCCATCGGCATCAAGATGGGCATTTCAGGCGATCACGGCGCCTTCCCGGCGCACGCGCATTTCAACCTTCTGGGCTGGGTCACCAGCGCCATCTTTGGCGGTTATTATGCGTTCAATCCGGCCAAGGCCGAAAAGCGCCTCGCCATGATCCATTACGGCCTCTACACGCTTGGCCTCGTGGTCTTGCTGCCGCCGCTTTACCTGAAATACGCCTATGGAATGGACGCCGTCGAGCCGCTGCTGGGCATTGGTTCACTGATCATCGCTGCAGGCGTGCTGGTCTTTGCCTTTGTGGTGTTCTCGCCCGCGCAGCCGGTAGGCTCGGTCGCATCCGCCCGCGCGCGCTAAAAGCGTCACTTCATAGCCGAGCGGCATTGCGCCGCTTGGCTTCCGCCTCTCGGGGCCATGCGGCCCAGCTCCGTTTCCGGCCGGTCTCGGGCTTAGGGTAGCCGTGGAAAGAGGCGCGACAGCAGTGCCTGGATAATGCCGTCCCGCTCGAACGGACCTGGCAATTTGGCGGGCGACGCGGCGCCATCGCTCGGCTTGGCCTGGTCGGCCGCGTGGCCTTCGCGCTGGACGAGCCACAGCACCGCCAGGAAATAGCCGGCCTGAAGAATAACGGCGGCAAGGACCGTCCAGCCCAATGCCTCCCAGATCGATCCGGTGGACATGAATATCCAACCCAGGATCACCAGAAGCGTAGCCACCATTCCCACAAGGAACTGCGGAAAATACATTTGCCCAACCGAGCGCCGCGACCATGTCCGGTCGTCGACGATCTCGCCCATATCTCTACCCGCCATGACCCATGCACCTTTTCCGAGTGGATCGCAAGCTTGAACGATCCGCTGGCGGCCCAGTCGCCCTTTCGTCCGGTCCGGCTGGGACCACGGACGCAGGACTTCTGTGTGAGAACTGGCAGTTGCCCCAAATCGTTCCCGGGGAACTGCATTCAAGGAACACCTGATGGAACGCTGCGCCCGCCGGGCGCGGGCAGGAAGCGCCGCGCCTGAGGGGGCCTTCAAGTCTCGCAAAAAAGGCCCGCCGAACGAATGGCGGGCCTTTCTCGTCACGCCGTCCAGATCAGGTCAGGATCAGCACGATCCTGTAAGTGTCGGGGTCGACGATGACGATGCGTCCGTCGGCAAGCACGAAATACTCATAGGTTTCGTAGGCAGGCACAATCTTGACGATACGGGCCGGCAGCCGGTGCAAGCGGATCTTGTGACGCGGCACCTCGATGCCGACCGAGATGTCGAAGCTGACGTCGCGGACCGGCTCCACCTTGGTCTCGTGGATGATCTGCGTGACCTGCGTCCTCTGCTCGACCGTCACATTGTTGATCGAGGCCGTCTTGTTCTGGTCGGTCTCGACGTTGGTGTTGCCCTGGGCGTTCTGCTCGGTGGCGGTTCCGGTCTTACCCTGGGCGTTCTGCCCGGTCTGCATCTTGGTGGTGCCCTGGGCGTTCTGCTCAGTGCTGGTACCCGTCTTGCCCTGCGCCTGCTGTTTCTTCTTCAGCGTGGTGTTGTCCTGGGCATTCTGATCGGTGCTGGTGCCGGTCTTGCCCTGGGCGTTCTGCTCGGTCTGCATCTTGGTGCTACCCTGGGCGTTCTGCTCGGTAGTGGCGCCGGCCTTGCCCTGAGCCTGCTGCTTCTTCTTGAGCTGCGTATTGTCCTCGGCGTTCTGGTCGGTCTTGGTGCCGGCCTGACCCTGGGCCTGTTCGTCGGTCTTCATCTTGGCCTTGCCCTGGGCCTGCTCTTCAGTATTGGCGCCGGCCTTGCCCTGGGCCCTCTGCTCGGTCTTCATCTTGCCCTGGGCTTGCTCGCCCACCTTGCCGCCCTTCTGACAGTCGGCCTGACCGGCGGCACAGCCATTGTCGCCGCTGGGTTGCACGGATTCGGTCTGCGCCATCGCGGCGCCGCAACCGACGCCGAGCGCGATCATGCTCGTGATAAGCAGGTGTTTCATCAGATTTCTCCTCGGAAGAGTCGGTCCCTTCGCTGAGAAAACCCCGCCCGAAAAGCATTGTTCCGAAATTGTTTCGCCAGGCGCCGAAGACGTTTTGTGAAAAACGGCGGCGGCAAATTTTTGCCGGAACAAGGCCTGTCGAAGGGCGTTAGGCACAGTGCCGACCGGCTGTGAAATCGCAGGCGCAGCGTGAGAGGCATCAATGCACACCAAGGAGAAGATCATGAAAATGCGTCTCACAACCGCTGCCGCGGGCCTGCTGCTCTTGACCGGTATCGGCGCCGCCGCTGCCGAAGACGTCATCATCCAGCCTGAGCAGGAGACCGTCATCCGCGAATATGTACACAAGCAGCCGCTGGCCTCGGTCAAGGTTCCCGGCGCGGAACTCAACGTCGGCACGGCTTTGCCGGACACCGTGGAGTTGCACGAGGTTCCCAACGTCAAGTATCGCTACACGGTGATCGACAACCGGACGGTCGTCGTCGACCCCGGCACGCGCGAGATCGTCCAGGTCATCGAGTAAGATCCGTCCGCATCTGAGTTGACGGCCCGCCGCCAACAGAGCGGCCGGCCGTTAACCAGTATTAATTCGTTACCATCTGCTAACGGAACCTTCGTTCCGGGCATGCGTTGCCGCTGCTGTGTTCGAAATTGCCTCATAGAGAACACATGCATGCGCAGGATGTGGATTCGGGCGGCGGCGAAACAGGGCACGGGTTGGGGAGGAGTCTAACCGACATGTCGAAACGAGAAATCGGAACATCCCGTTCGCTCGGGATGCGCGTCGCCGATCTTAAGGCGAGGATGCGCGATGCCCGGATTACCGAACATGAGATGAAGACCTTCCAGAAGGTCGCTGCCATCATGGGGGGCAACGACGGCTCCCTACGCATAGACGCGGACGATCTGATCGCCGCGTCCTTCGTTACCGAGCCGCTGGGCGAACCGACGCCGAACTGACAGCGGCCCTCAGCCGAAAATCACCGGTTGATCCAGTCGCCCGCCTACCGGCGAAGCGGCGACCCGTGGACAACGCACGCCAGACGGCGCCCGGTCGCTCCGCGATCCGGGGCCAAATCCTAGAACTTGCAGGGAGGCTGGTACGCGCGGCACTTGTCAGCGCTGCGCTCCGTGCTGCGCGCGGCCTTCGCGGGCCCGGTTGCGCCTGATCTTTGCTGCCCGCAGCACCGCCACCGGATCGGCACCGGTCCACTCGATCCCCGCCTTCCTCGCAAAGACCAGGAACGCTTGCCGCGCCTTGTCGAGATCGATCTCTCCGGCCCGCGCCGCCTCGCAGGCGTGCAGCGCCGTTGCGCAACTCTCGCGCTGCGAGGCCCGCGGCCATTCCTTGAGAAAGTTCTGCATCGCGGTCAGCGAGGCGATCTCACGCTTGAAGCCGGCGCCGACGGCGATCGCCACCGGGGCTCGGAGTTCGATGTCGCTTCTGATGGGGCCTTCTCGCATGACGCCGCCTTATGGATTTCAAAGTCTCGGGCAGTTTCAATGCCTTCCAATGCGGAGCCGATGCGAAGGTTCCGCCAAATCAATTAGTCGTCGCTGACGGAACAACCCCTTGCCGCAGGCGTTTGCCCCGGGAGCTCCAATGTTCGACCTGCCGATGTTTCCGCCCCCGCGGAGGCACGGCGGAGCTCGCCAACGCAACAGGAGAGAAACGATGAAAACCACCCTCATTCCAGCTGTCGCCGGCCTGGCTCTGATGGCCGGCATCGGCGTCGCGGCCGCGGACGAGGTGATCGTCACGCCCGAGCAGCAGACCGTGGTCAAGGAGTATGTCCACAAGCACCCGATCGCCTCGGTCAACGTGCTCGGCCTCGAGCTTGGTGTCGGTTCAACGGTACCTGATACCGTAGAGCTGCAGCAGGTTCCGGACGTGCAGTATCGCTATGCGGTCGTCAACGACCACACGGTGCTGATCGATCCTGGCACGCGCCGCGTCATCCAGGTGATCCAGTAACATCCGGCACTCAGAGCCCGATCCTTCCCCGATCGCATCGCGGCAGGATCGGGCTCTTCTCGCATCCGGACATAACGCCTACAATAAGCAACGGTTTGGGAGGCAACGAAGCGCGGAAGGAGTCGTTGCCATGCATCATCCACACGTCGAATCACCGAGTATCGCCGCCATGGTCGACAAACTGCTGGCCGAGCACAGGACCGGCCTGCTGTCGATGCAAGAGGCAATTTCCCTGCTGCGCCAGCGCACAGGAACCGACCGCTCTGACGCGGATTTGGCCGGATTGATTACAAAGAAGGCAGCGCATCTGGGCGTCGCGGTCGTCATAGACGGACACTGAGCGAAATTGCCATCAAAGTCGGTCGCTTATATGCGTGATGCCGAAGACGCCGGCTGAAAATTCGGCTAATGTTCGAGCCGGGGAACCGTCCCAACATCAGGAGGCGACAGTGACGGACGACAGGCACGAACGCATTCGCCAGCGGGCACATGAGATCTGGGAGCAGGCCGGCCGGCCCGAAGGCGCTCACATGGAGCACTGGGACCAGGCGACCGCCGAGGTCGACGCCGCGGGCAAGCCGAAGAAAGCCGCCAAGAAGGTGGCCGCTGCCAAGGCGGAAAAGCCAAAAGCCGTCAAAGCGGAGAAGCCGGCCAAAGCCCCCGCCAAGGCAAAGGCAGCCAAACCGAAGGCCAAGGCTTGATTTCCTGCGGCCGTTCCGCCGCAGGCTCATCCCGATAGTGATAATGACCGAGGACGTGGCTGGCCCGCGCCGAGTTTTTGCGGCGTGGAGATGCTCGAACCCCGGTTGAAGTCGTTAGTCCGATAAGATTAGATATCGCTAAAATTAGCAGTTCTTAATGGGTAAGCTTCGCTCCCCTCGTGCGTTGCTGAATAGATGAGCAATTCACTGTGGCCATATGGCAACAGTCTCGCTTTCGCTGGAAATACTCCCAGTAAAAGTCAGGTATTGGCTCGAAGCCACTGTTGACGCGGTGCCGCCTCCAATGGTGGCTTTCGGGCCCAGGGCTTTTCTCAATCCAACTTCGGGGGACTACGGTATGCGGGGCGTTCATCGTCTTGTTTCATTGGCATTTCTGGCCGCGGCAGGCGGCTTTTCGGTGTCGGCGCTGGCCGCGCCGGTCGAGTATGTCAAGGTGTGCACGCGCTATGGCGCGCGATACTATTACAGCCCTGGCACCGACACTTGCATCAACGCCGACACCGGCGTCACCAAGCGGGCAGTCGATGACGGCGCGGGCGGAACCACCACCGTCACCGGCAAGACGGCTTTGGCCAGCCAGGTCGACGATATTGATGGCCGCGTCCAGCGCGCCTTCGAAAGCGCCTCCGTGGCCACGGCTTTGAGCAGCCCCGATCTGGTGCAGGGCGAGCATTTCGGTGTGCGCGTCAACTGGGGCAATGCCGGCCAGTCCAACGCCATGGGCGTCACCGGCGCGGCCGTGCTGGGCGAGGGTTTCTTGCCAAGCGGCAACGGACGTCTGACCGGCGCCGCCGGCGTCGCCTTCTCCGGCAAGACCGTCGGCGGCAATGCCGGCATGCAGCTCACCTGGTAAGCACGGCCGGGGGGCACGATGTTCAGATATTTCCTTGCACCGGCGATCCTTGGCGCGGCAACGCTGCTGGCGGCGCCATCCGAGGCCGCGGTCGAATATGTCAGGGTCTGCTCGAGCTATGGGGCTAACTACTATTACAGTCCGGGCACCGACACTTGCATCAACGCCGACACCGGCGTCACCAAGCGGAAAGTCGATGACGGCGCGGGCGGAACCACCACCGTCACCGGCAAGACGGCTTTGGCCAGCCAGGTCGACGATATCGACAACCGCATCACCCGCGCTTTCGAAAACGCCTCGATCTCGGCCGCGCTGGCCGCCCCCGACCTCGTCCAGGGCGAGCATTTCGGCCTGCGCCTCAACTGGGGCAATGCCGGCGATAGCAATGCCTTCGGCCTCACCGGCGCCGCGGTTCTGAGCGAGGGCTTTGCCCATGGCGGCCGGCTGACCGCCACGCTCGGCGTCGCCTTCGCCGGCAGCCAGGTCGGCGGCAATGCGGGGCTGCAGTTCAGCTGGTAGGGAGAATGGCGGGCGCGCCGCCGCTAGCGCAATTCCAGGAAAAGTGTTTAGCGGTTAGGTTCGGCGACTTCGCCGTAGCCTTCCGTCCGGAATTGCACCAAACAAAGACTCTAGCGCGCCGCCTTCCTTGCATATTGCGCGACCGCGCAGATGAGGGCCAGCGCCGCCGTATCGCAGGCGATCCGCGACGGCGACGGTCCCCGGGCGAAAAGGACTGCGTCCGCGACCGGGATCGGCAGGCCATGCTTTTTGGCAAATGAGGTGACTTCGTAGGGCTGGTCGTCGGGCTGTATGCCGATGTCGATTTGCTGGTCCATCAAAACGAGTTCCTCCCTGGTGCGCGGCTTTACCCTCCTTCGCCTCGGACGAATTTAACCACCCGCCTCTCACCCGCGTCCACCAATTGGCAATTGTGTGAAACGATGCATTTTTCGACAGGCGGCCCAAGGGTTGTAGCCGGTGGAAAGCTCTTCCCTTCTCCTCTTCCTTTGGGAGAAGGGAAGGGCGTTTCACCACGCATCGCTCGACCGCGCGAAGCTCACCCCCGCGGCGATCATCGCGGCCTCGCATTCGCTGATCAGCCTCAGATTGCGCAGATACCGCGTCACCGTCTCCGGCAGCCAGGCGGCGCAGGCCTCGACATAGGCGCGGCCATGCACCAGCGTGCCCGTCGAAAGCCGCTCCTCCTTCTCGGCGATCACCTTCAGATATTGCCGGATGAAGCGGATGTCGTCGGCGATGTCCTGGCTGGCCATGCGCCATGCCGTGGCGAGGCCTTCACGCTCGGCGAGCGGCAAGGGCGACAGCAAGGGGCGGGAGAGGTCGGCGAAAGCGGCATGGTTCGCGGTGTTCAAGGATGTTCCCTCAACAAGGGAAATATCGTACTTTATGTACGAAACATCGTCAAGCACGGTTCGTACAATTTGAACGATAGGCCGTTATAAGAAATTCGCGAAAATCTTATCACGCGTCCATCTCCCCCCAAGGGGAGATGAGGCGCCTCAGCCAATCGACGCGGCAAAAAATCACTTTCCCGCCGCTGCAAACAGTGCTTTAACGCCGCCATCCACAGGGGTGCTCCGTACGGTCGGGGCTGAGATGGGGGCGGCAAGCCTTCGGACCCTAAAGCTGATCTGGATAATACCAGCGGAGCGAGGCGGGCCATGTTTTCCGGCGCACAGATTTCCCTTTATCCCATGACCGACGACTTCGTCGGCGTCATCTTCGGCGCGCTCGGCGCGCTCGATCCTTACCGCGACAGGCTCAGGATCGAGACCGACGACATCTCGACGCTGCTGGTCGGGCCGCCCGAGGTGCTGTTCCCCGCGATGCGCGACCTGTTCGTGGCGGCGGCGAAGAGCGGCAAGCACTGCGTTCTGTCGGCCGCTGTCTCGCGCGGCTGTCCCGGCGAACCGGACGATCCGATCTGCCGCTCCGACGAGATCGGCGGCCCCGCGATCCCGCTCGACGAACGCAAACTCGCGGCGCTCCGCGCCGTCGAGACGACGCCTTCGACCGACCAGCCGGTGGTGGCGCAATTCTCGCTCTATGTGATGGGCACAGGCGACCACATGGACGAGATCTATGGCTGCATCGATTTCCTGAAAAACTCCGGCGTCTTCGAGCGCTCGAAAAACTTCTGCACCAAGCTGCGCGGCGATGCCGGCGCGGTGTTCGCCACGCTCGCCGAAGCCTTTTGCCGCTTCGGTCCCGGCGCCGGCCACGTGACGCTCGACATCACCATTTCCGCGAACAGCCCGACCGCGGTTTGAGCCCGCGTAAGCGCCGTCGGGGATATTGTCGTGGCTGTTTCGTTCGATCCAATGCGTGGGCGAGATGCCCCCAGTCCCATCTCGCAGGAGAGAGGGGAACCCTCGGCGATTGGCGAAAGCCGGGGTGCGGTCCAATCTCCCCCCTTGCGGGGGAGATCAGCCCTCACGTCTGCCCTCGCCAAGCTCGCCCCCGCCGCCCTCGCGTTCGCCCTCCTCCTCATCGCCTGGGAGCTCTATGCCCGCCTCGGCGGCATCGCGCCCACCGTGCTCCCCGCACCCTCGCGCGTGCTTACGCAGGCCTGGGAGAACCGCGCCGCGCTCGCCGACAACACATTGCCTACCATTCGCGCCACGCTGGCCGGCTTCGCCTGTTCGCTGCTCGCCGCCTTCATCCTCTCGGCGCTGGTCGACTTTCTTCCCCGCCTGCGCCGCGCGATGTTTCCGCTTTTGATTGCCAGCCAGACACTGCCGCTGGTCGCGATCGCGCCGCTGGTGGTGCTGTGGTTCGGCTTCGGGCTGCTGCCGAAAATCCTGCTCGTGGCGCTGGTCACCTTCTTCCCGATGATTGTGGCGCTGGTCGAAGGCTATGCGGCCACGAGCACTGAGATCAGCCAGATGCTTGCCGCCATGGGGGCAGGGCGCTGGCGCATCTTTTGGTTGGCGCGGCTGCCTTCTGCGCTGCCCTATTTCTTCGCCGGGCTGCGCATCTCCATCACCTATGCGGTGGTCGGCGCCATCTTCGCCGAATATGCGGGCGCCGCGAAGGGGCTTGGCATCTACATGCTCAGCGCCAAGAACAATTTCCGCCCCGACCTGGTGCTCGCCGCCGTCGCCGTCAGTTCGGCGCTGACGCTGGCACTGTTCGGTCTGGCCGTGCTGGTGCAGCACTTTGCGATGCCCTGGGAAAGGGCAGGGCGCGACAGCAAGGTCGAACCCTCCGAGGGCCGCCCATGACCCGGCTCGAGCTCCGTGACGTGCGAAAGAACTTCGGCCCGCTGGAGGTTCTGGCCGATATCTCGCTCCACGTCGCGACAGGCGAGTTCGTCTCGATCCTCGGTCCCTCCGGCGCCGGCAAATCGACGCTGTTCCAGCTCTTGACCGGCGCGATCCAGGGTGAGGGCGAGATGCGCTTCGACGGCGCGCCGCTCGATGGCGCCCGCTTCGCCTTCATGCCGCAGCGCGACGCGCTGATGCCGTGGCGGCGCGTCATCGACAACGCAACGCTCGGCCTGGAGGTGCAGGGCATGAAGCGCCGGGCCGCACGTCAGCGCGTGGCGCCGCTGTTCGCTGAGTTCGGCCTCGCCGGCTTCGAGCGCGCCTGGCCGACCGAGCTGTCCGGTGGCATGCGCCAGCGCGCCGCCCTTCTGCGCACCGTGGTGCAACAGCGCGACATGCTGCTGCTGGACGAGCCCTTCGGCGCGCTCGACGCGCTCACCCGCGCCGCCATGCAGCGCTGGCTGGAGCGTATGTGGCAAAGCCATCGCTGGACGGCGCTGCTGATCACCCACGACGTGCGCGAAGCGGTGCTTCTGTCCGACCGCATCTACGTGTTGTCGGCGCGGCCCGCGCGTGTCGTCAGCGAAGTGGCGGTGCCGCTGCCGCGCCCGCGCACCGAAAGTGCCGAGCTTGCCCGCGAGGCGGCCGCGATCGAGGCCGGCATCCTCGACACACTGCTCGCCGCCGATCCGATTTCCCGACCATCCGATGGAGAGATGAAATGACCGACTTCACCCGCCGCCAGGCGCTGTTTCTGGCTGCCAGCCTGCCCTTTGCCGGGGCCGTCACGCGTGCCCGGGCCACCGCGCGGAAAATCACCGTCGCGCTCGACTGGACCGCCAACACCAACCACATCGGCCTGTTCGTTGCCTGCGACAAAGGTTTTTACCGGGATGCGGGCCTCGACGTCGAAATCCTGCCTTATGGCGACACCGGCTCGGGCACGCTGGTCGCCAACCGCGTCGCCGATTTCGGCATTTCCGGTTCGCTTGGCCTGTTCACCCAGAAGAGCGCGGGCGCCGACCTGAAGGCCGTCTATGCCGTCGTCCAGTCCGAGACCGGCCGCGTCGTCTTCAACGCCGACCGCGCCGCGATCAAAAGCCCGAAGAACCTCGACGGCCTGACCTATGGCGGCTTCGGCAGCGCCTGGGAGAACACGCTGTTGCAGACCATCATCCGGCATGACGGCGGCAAGGGCGATTTTTCGACCGTGACGCTTGGCACTTCCGCCTACGACGCACTGGCCAACGGCGCGGTCGACTTCACGCTGGAGGTCGCGACTTGGGAAGGCGTCGAGGCGAAACTGAAGGGTCTCAAGCAGCGCAGCTTCCGCTACGCCGATTACGGCGTGCCGGACGAGCACACCACGCTGATCGTCTCCAGCAACGCCTTCCTCGCGGCCAATCCGAAGGCTGCCGCGGCCTTTGTGCGGGCGACGCGGGCCGGCTATGCATTCGCGGTTGACCACGCGAAAGAAGCCGGCGCGCTGCTGGTTGCCGCCAACAAGGACACGCTCACCAACCCGGCGCTGATCGATGCCTCGCTGAAGGCCCTGAACGATGGGCATTTCCTGAAGAGCGCCGCCGGCGCCATCGGCACCATGGACAAGGCCAAGATGGAGGCCATGGGCGGCTATCTGTTCGCCTCGGGGATCCTGCTCGATGGCAATGGCAAGGCGCTGAAGGAGAAGCCGGATCTGGGCGCGTATTTCACGAATGCGTTTCTGGGGTAGGCACATCGACGCTGTCAATCTCCCCCTGGCGGGAGATTGATCTCTCGTCTTCGCCATCAGCCTTGGCGCGAAAGCTCAACTATCGGCCTTCTTCCTGCTGAACAGCCGTCTCAGCCACACCAGAGGCAACAGCAGGAGGAAGGCGCCTTTCTTCAGCACCACCAGGGCCAGCGCAATCAGCCCGGCGCTGGCGGCCCCGCCGTATTTGACGCCGAGCATCGTCGCCAGCACGCCCAGCGCGCCATAGCCGGCCACCTTGTCGCCGCTGGAAAATTCGAAATAGGACGAGCCGGCCTGCGGCTTGTAGGCGGCCGCTGATGCCGCGACGATCTTCTGCACGTCATCGCCTGTGATGTTGCCGCTTACCGGCACGATCTTGATCGGGACATAGCCCTGCCGGTCGAAGATCGAGACCGAGATGTTGATGGTCCGGTCGCCGCCCCAGTTCAGGATGTTGGCGTAGTAGAGGATGTTCTTGCCCTTATCGATCTGCGGATAGACCAGCCAGCCGTCGAAGCGGATGTCCTGCCCGAGCCGCTGCGACTGCGCTTTGACCGAATCCTTAAAACTCTCCTCGATCGAGCCGATTTCCGAGCTGCGGTCGCCGCTGTCCCAGTCGGCGAGGCTGACATAGCCATCCGAAACCGGCTTCTCGACAGTCAGGTTGTCGATCTCCGGCGTCAAGCCAAAGATCAGCTGATCGATCGAGCCGCACTCGCCGCGGTCCCAGCCGAATTCCTTCACCACCAGATCGCAGCGCTCCTCCGGCTTCAGGTAGAAGGCGCCACTGCCGGCCGGAGCGATCGTACCTCTGGCGGCGCTCAGAGGCTGGGTAAAATCCTGCGGATGATAGTTCGCGTCCTCGGCATGCACGATGGCCGGCTGCGCCAACAGGCAGAGTTGCGCCACCGCAATGAAAATCAGATTTTCCCTGATGGATTTGTTCATGACCCCCTCCCGCCAGCGGGAACCCAACCTCACGCAGTCGTGATCTAAGAGGATTTCGAAGACAAGTACAAGACGGAAAAGTTCTTTTTTTGTTCTTCATGCAGACTGTAACGTTCCGGCATCGCCGCGGCGCGCCTAATTCTTCACGATGGCGTAGAGCAGGGCGGTTTTGACATGTCGTCCAGGCTCGCCCGGCAGCGAAAGGGCTGCCGCAAACAATTTCGCGGTTGCGGGGCACAGGTCCGCGAAATCCTCATTGGCGTTCGCGATGGCGTCCATCTCGGCCGGCGTGCCGCCGCCTCTGGTGAAGGCGTCCGCGAGCAGCGACCAATCCTGATCGGCAGGTTCGGCCGCCGGCAGACCGCTTCTTTTGGCGGCACCAAAAGCGCGAAACAGTGTTGCGCCGATCTTGTCCAGATGAACCATAAATTCACTATCAGGCGCGCTGACCGCGTCCGGCCCTTTGCGCAGGTAATTGTCACAGGTGGCTGGCGTTTTTCGCGTCATCAGGTAGTTGAGCATGCCAAGCTGAGCCGAGAGCGCCTGCGAAGCTTCGTTGTCCGGAGTGGAAGGCAACAGCGGCGCATACCTACGCCGCAGTTTGGCGACCGTAACCCGACTGGTGTCGCGCACCGCCTGCTTGCCTCCCAAGCGCGCCACGACCATGACGTTGTCGATCAACGCGCTGTAATCGTCCGGGAACTCCTCGGCGATTGCCTTCAATATCTGCGAGTCCTGCTTCTGAATCTCGGCGTCGATGTAGGCATGGGTCAACGCTTGGGGCGCGGGCGTCTGCTTGCCGGCTTGGCTGGCCAGCTTGCCTGACGTCTTCGAGGCAAGAGCTTTTTCCTTCGCAGCCATTGCCAATTTACGACCCGGGCGTGCCATGTCGGATTTAGGATCGAGCTCGAGCGCCCGGTCGAGATCGGCGGCGGCGCGGTCGAAGTCGCCCATAGAATACCAAGTGCTGCCGCGCCCGAAATAAAGCGGGGCATAGTCCGGTTTCATTTCGATCGCACGGTCGAAATCGGCGATGGCCTTTTCCGGCTCGCGCTTCTTTATCAGTATAAGAGCGCGGGCATGATAGGCTGTGATGTAGGATGGATCGATCTCAAGCGCTCGGTTGACGTCGGACAAGGCCGCGTCATACTCGCCCTTTTGCATGCGCGCCCTAGCGCGCGCCGAATAGGTCGACGGTTCGTTTGGCGCTAGCGCCAGGGCGCGGCTGTACTCAGCGACGGCGCGGTCGTATTTGCGTTTTGCATAGAAGGCGTCGCCGCGCTTCAACAGTGGCATGGCAGCCCGCAGATCCGTGCCGTCCGCAGCGACCGCCTCATCGCTTTGGCCGTTCGCCGCCGCTGCTGCCCTTCGGGCGATGGCATAGTCACCATTGCCGGGATCGAGCTTGAGCGCCCGGTCGAAATCGGCAATGGCGCCGGCATAGTCTTTCCGGTCGGCTCGGGCCATGCCGCGCGCATAGAAGCTGGCGTCATCCTTGGGATCGATGCCGATCGCCACCGAATAGGCCGCGATCGCGCGCCCGGCGTCGCCCTTGGCATGCCAGGCCATGCCTTTGCAATAGTGGGCATCGCGCGCTTTCGGGTCGAGACTAGCGGCTCGGTCGCAGTCGGCAAGCGCGCCGTCGACATCGCCGGACGTCACCTTGGCGAGGCCGCGGCGAAAATACGCTGCGGCGAAATTGGGGGCGAGCTCAATGACCCTGTCGAAATCGGCGATCGCCTGGCCGTACTCGGCTCTGGCGGCTCTGGCCCTGCCACGGCCGAAATAACCGAAGCGATTGTCGGGTTCGAGCGCGATCACCACGTCATAGGAGCCGATCGCCTTGTCGTATTTGCCCATGTCCAGCCAGGCATCGCCACCCAGGATCGCTTGCAGCGCGCGCTGGTCTTTTGTCTCCAAGGTCTTTGCAGCCAGCGTGTCGTCCGTGGCCGTCAAATTCGGACGAACGGTTTGCGGGTTCGAAGCGGCGACCGCCGGCCTTGGCTGCTCGGGGTCCGGCGCCGGCGCGGTTTTTTCGTCGTCGCCGGCAACCCGCCCGGCACAGCTGCCCGTGCGGTTGGGATCGAGTTCAACGGCACGCCGGCAATCCGCCGCCGCGCCAGTCTGGTCGCCGCTGAGTGCTTTGGCGCGGCTGCGGCCCAGATAGGCGTCGGCATTTTTGGGATCGAGGCCGATCGCCTTGTCGAAGTCGAGCAGCGCGCCGTCGACGCCATATTTTGCCAGGCGCGCGCCGGCGCGGTCGACCAATATCTTAGCGGCGGCCTGATCCTGTGTCTCGGCGACCTGAACGGCTGGCTGGCCGGCCATGAGCGCGGCGCATGCGCCGGCGCGTTGCGGGTCGAGTTCGATGGCGCGCCGGCAGTCGCTGGCGGCAAGAGTGTCATCCCCGCTTGCGGCCGCTGCCGCCGCCCTGTCGTAAACCGCGTCGGCGTTGTCAGGGTCGTCTGCGATAGCCATGCTGAAGGAGTTGATCGCCCCTGCTAGGTCGCCCTGTTGCTGCTGCTCCAGCCCTCGTCTGATCTCCCTGGCAGCAAGTTTTGAACGAACTTGGTTGCCGGCTGCCTCCAACTGCTTTGTCAAAGAGGTAAGATCCGGCTTGGGCGCCTTTTCCGCCCCGGGCGCCTCGGCGGCGAGCGCGCAAAGCACCACCACTCCCGCAAGCGCCAGCCCAAGTGAGAGCACGGCAACGAATAGGCGCGAGACCGCGCCAGTGCGGCGAGACATGGTTTGATCCTCCCCCCGGAGATGCCGCGACGGCGGCTGCAATTGCTTATATAGTTCTGTTTTTGTTCTGGATTGCAAGCAGAAATTGCGAGAGCTGCATTCCTGCGCTTCTAAGGTTAACGTCAGCGAGACCGGGGCGGCTTCTGGGCCTGTTCCACGCCCACCCTCACATATCGATCATCGACCTTTTCACCCGCCCGATGATCGTAATCGCGCCCTCCAGCTCCGGCGGGGGGATGTCCATATAGGACGCCGGCTGGAATGGCGGATTGTCGTTGGGGCGGTAGCGCTTGTAGGTGGCCCGTCCCGTCTCGTCCGAGATCACGTAGCAGCCATTGGTCACCAGCCGCTTGTCGCGCAGGTTGACGAAGATGATCGAATCCGGCGGCGAGATCTTGTTCATCGACGGACCGTCGACGCGCAGCGCGATCCACTCGCCTTCCTCGAGGTCGGCGGTGGGGATCGTCGGATAGTCGGAAAGGTTGACGACGCTGTCCTGGCTGCCGAGCTCGCCGGCGCTGATCCACGACACGATCGGCACGTCGACGGTGATGGGCGAGGGCATGAGATTGACCGGTGCGGCCTCGGCGCCATCTGCATTGAACAGCAGCCAGCCGGGGTCGACGCCGAACAGCCGGCCGTATTTCTCGGCAGCTTTTCGTGACAGCGGCCGGTTGCCGTTCTCATGGCTGATCAGCGTGTTCTTATTGACGTCGCGCAGCGCCCGCGCCGCATCGCTGGGCGAGGCATAGCCGGCCTGGGCGCGCGCCTGCTGCAGTCTGTGCCGAGAATCCATCATCGTACAAAATGCCTGAAAATTATCGTCCAAAGTGTACGATTTCGCTTGCGCGTCGTTCGTACATAACGTACGCTTAGCGCATGAATGAGCATCCCGCAAGCATTTCCGCACGACCGGTGATTCCGGTTCTGCCCGTCAGCATGGCGGCACGGCCGATGAGCATCTCCGAGCTGCCCACGAATATCTCGGGGCTTATCGATTGCTGGCACAGCATCGGCGCTTTCGCCGCCGATGTCGGCTGCGGCTACGAGGCGGCGCGGCAGATGCGCCGGCGCGGCCGCATCGCGCCGCAGCACTGGCCGCATGTGGTGGCGGCAAGCCACAGGCTGGGCATTGCCGGCATCAGCTACGAATGGCTGGCCGGCCATCGCAGCCTCTCGGCCACGCGAGGGGAGGCGGCATGAACGCGCTGCCCCAATCCTTCCAATTCAAGTCACCTGTCGAATTCCAATCGTCCGGACCGTCCTCCTCCCCGGTTCGGGCGCATCCCGGGGCGCTTGCCCCGGATCCGGTCGAACCGCCCGCACCCCGGTTCACCGGAACGGCCGGAGCCGCTCCTCCCCCGGCTCCGGCCGCCAATTCGGCCACAAGCTGCATCCGCACCGAGGACGGCACCGTCATCCTGTTCGACCGGATGACGGGCCGGGCGGTGTCGGGCCTGACGCGCGCCGCCGCCGAGGCGGCGCTTGATCGACTGAACGGCGCCGCGCCCGGCGCCGCCTGAACCCACCACTTTCCCCGACCTGACCTGAGCGACGGCCTCGCGGCCGAACCCTGGCGCTTGGCCGCAAGCTCGGCCCTTCGCACGCCCTTAGCAATCAATGGAATGAGAAGATGGCAGCCGCCTATACCGAAAAGGAAATCGACGAGATCGCCGCCTTGCTGAAAGAGGGGCTTTCGGCCTCTCGCATCGCCGGTCGCTTCAGCGCGCTGCGCGGCGCCCCGGTCTCGCGCAACGCCATCATTGGCATCGTCCACCGCAACGCCGGCTTGAGAGCCATCGGTTTCGCCAATCCGAAGGGCGGCCGCGCCGGCGGCAGGCCGCGAAAACATGCGCGGCCGGATCGTCCGGGAAGGCGGAGTACGGCGGCGGCCGGGGGCGTCACGCTGTCCGAGCCGGCTGCGCTTTCGAGATATGTAGAGTTGGCGGAATGCGTCGAGGCCGACACTGCCGATCTCCCTCTTTGTGAGGCAGGTGCCCGGTCCACCCTCCGCAGCTGCAGCGCAGCTGTCGCGCAGGACGGGCAGGGCAGAGGAGGGCGCTGTCCCGCCGATGTGTCGGCCCATGGCACCGCCAAGCAAACGGAGATTGTCTCTGCCCGCGCCCTCAAGTCCAAAAAACCCAAACCCCGCGTACCCGCGCGCACGCTGCCGCCCGCCTGGCTCGCCCCCGGTGAGCGCGAGAAATCCGAAGCCCGGCGCTACAAGCTCCCCGCACCGCCACCCCCGGTAAATCCCGGCCGCCAGCCGCATGTGGCGGCGATGCGTTTCCTCGACTGCCTGTTCGGCCGCTGCCGCGCCCCGCTCGACCTCGCGCTGCGCGAGGAGCCGGAACACGACCCACCGGGCGCGCGCCCTGGCCTTGATATGCTCTGTTGCGGTCTGCGCACGACAGGCACGCGCTCCTACTGCGCGCATCATCACGCGCGGTTCCACGGCCATCGCGGGAGAGGGATGTGAGGGTTGAGCTTCTAATCTCCCCCCTCACGGGGGAGATGTCCGGCAGGACAGAGGAGGGCGCGAAGAAAACGAGGCGCCGCAAGATCAAGGTTCCTCGCCCCACGAAGTGGGGAGAGGTGGCTCGGCGAAGCCGAGACGGAGAGGGGAGCGCCCTA
>NZ_JAGXJY010000217.1 GCF_019091085.1 Mesorhizobium sp. GbtcB19
TAAAAAACATATTTGGTTTAAGTTTTGACAATTCTAGGGTTTCTATCTTGGGCTAATTTATGGATTATTGTACCATCAAAAGCTAAGTCTGTCTTAGTTGTGGTAACCAAGGCTTCAAGTTCTGATCGGACTTTTTTTCTTTCTATTTTCCCAGTAAATACCAGGCAGCACAGTTGGTATCCTGGCCGGTAATACCTGTATTGTATTGATTCAGCCGATTGGCAAAACTATTATCAGACTCTTAAAGTCACTTGGAATGGAGATTTATAATTATG
>NZ_JAGXJY010000218.1 GCF_019091085.1 Mesorhizobium sp. GbtcB19
TTAAAACTGCTACTGAGGTTGTCAGTGAGAATTCTAAGACGTTTAGAACGAAGCAGTCCCATGAAACAATTATTGAAGATGGTATACAAGAATTAGTTGATAGCATTATTGATATTGCTGTTCTATATGGTGAATTTAACGGTCCCACAGGAGAATACGAGGTTACAGTTACTTTTGACGATAGTATCGCAGAAGATGCTGCTGCTGAAATAAATAAACAAGTCATATTGATTTCTAACGGATTAAACAGCAAGAAACGCGCAATTATGAAGAT
>NZ_JAGXJY010000219.1 GCF_019091085.1 Mesorhizobium sp. GbtcB19
CAGCAGCCAGTGCAATCGCAATATGCGATCGTCATCCCTTTGTTGAAAGAGTGTTTGGCGATGCAGTTTTATACATAGACCCGAGAGATCCCGCGCGTTCCATTGATCAGCATCTGTCGTGGGTAAATGAAAACCAATCTGCCGCTTTGCAGATGGCAGAACGCGCTCATTCTATTTTTTTGAACCTTTCACTCGAGCGTTTGCTGGACGAAGCCGCCATTGCACACACAGCACGCCTGAATTCGATCAGGCAGCAATCAGAAGAAGGTTGGGT
>NZ_JAGXJY010000220.1 GCF_019091085.1 Mesorhizobium sp. GbtcB19
ATTTGGAAGGGCTGGTCTTCATGAGGGTAAGAGCATTTTTCTTGATAGTGGCATATGTTATGATTTCTTCCTTTATTTTGTTGTGGTGTCTAACAACATAGATTATGCTTACACAATTACATATATACAACGAACGATAAATTGTTTCAGATGGAATGATTTCCTTGTGGTCTCCATGCTGGATAGTAGCTGCAATTGGGAACTAATTTTGTTCATTAATAATCATTTGTTTCATTTCCTAATTCTAATATACATCTACAATCAACAAGCTTCT
>NZ_JAGXJY010000221.1 GCF_019091085.1 Mesorhizobium sp. GbtcB19
GTCCACTTAATTGCTTAAAAAACATGGTGTGAATCCTTGTTGTATTATTTTTCTTCCTTTTAAGTGCTTTGTCTATACGATACCTGGTTCTTTTTTTTTTTTGTCATTTTTTTAGCGTCGCTAGTCCTTTCATTTTTCCTCTTAATAATTTTCATATCCTTTTCCATACGCATATATATTTTCAGTATGATTCAATACATGGAGTCTTCCCTAATTCAATAAATTGTGAACTCGTTTTGCATGTTCTGGTGGTCTCTGCATTATAAGCTTTTCT
>NZ_JAGXJY010000222.1 GCF_019091085.1 Mesorhizobium sp. GbtcB19
TACAGCAATATGCTGTCCGGGGTTTATATCTTCTGGCGAAAGTGTTTCAGAATCGAAGTAAATAGAGGGTGAAGGAATTTGCTCTATACCATTACTACTAATTCCTTTTTTTCCCCAACGAAGGTTTATAGCGTATTTCCCTGACATTTCTATATATCGCACGCTGTCTACAATGCCTTCTATACAAATGGGATGTCTGTTTTCCCATTTTAGTTGTTTGACGTAATTGCACGATTGTATATAACGGTCAGGTTCATAATAAAAATCACTCCAC
>NZ_JAGXJY010000223.1 GCF_019091085.1 Mesorhizobium sp. GbtcB19
TTTGGACCAAGTAAATTCTGATAAAAATGGGAATATTTCAAAATCCAGTTTGTGTCTGCTGTCATAATGCATCTTGAAAATAGAGCATCTATTTTACAGTCATGAATACACATGAAGTCTCTAGACGAGGGTCCCTCACAACCACAAGACTAATAGGGAAGAACATCCTTCAAATGAAAGATCGACTTCTTCAGAATCTAAACAAATCTTTTGAATTCAAATTCTCAGTAAAGCAGTTTTTGCTGCTGCAAATTATCATGTGTGGCCAGAAAAG
>NZ_JAGXJY010000224.1 GCF_019091085.1 Mesorhizobium sp. GbtcB19
GAACTTGCTTGTTCCCTTTCTTCTTCTGTGACTTGTTGAGTTGAGGTTCCCTTTCTTCTTCTGTTACTTGTTGGGGTTCCAGCCTTGAAAGGGTAGTGAGTAGCTTGGCCCGTTGCTTGGTCGCTACTAACAACTAAGCTTGGTGGGTTAACTCGTCATTAACTCCCCCCAACTACTTATTATGTTGTAGACGGAACTCGAACTGCTAAGGTATAGTTTTGTCAACAAGAGTCGGAGCTAGATCTGGGTCATTATCCGGGGAAACCCTTTGGT
>NZ_JAGXJY010000225.1 GCF_019091085.1 Mesorhizobium sp. GbtcB19
AATCCGGGAAACCTGGAATTGCTTCTGCCTCCCGCCAAAGGCGAGACCCTTCTGGCAAAGCTCCGGGACAACGGCAAGACTTGCCCGGCCAATTTTTGAAACCGAAGCAAAATCAATCGTTAAGGGTGTAATAAGGCTGGGGCTATTCCGCCCGTTCGATTCGGATCACCTGCGGCTTGTCGGTCAGATGCCCGTCCTTGGGGGTGCCTCCGCCGGCCTTGGGAACCGCCGCTTCCGTCGTCTCGAGGGGGCCGAGGATCGCCGTCTCCTGC
>NZ_JAGXJY010000226.1 GCF_019091085.1 Mesorhizobium sp. GbtcB19
TAAAGATTATACTGTGTAACCGCTGCTGGAAGTAGTATAATACTAGATCCTATGCTTACCAGCCCTAGTGTTAACTTTACAGCTCTACCTAGCATACTAAGGAGGGCTATAGTAATAGATGCAGTACCTAACCTCCCTATACCTACCCTCTAAGGTACCTATACTGCTATGGCCCCTACCTAGCTGACTATAAGCAATGCCTCCTAACGTAATCAGTAAGCGAGCGGATCACGCAACCAAGCGGATCACCAAACATGTTTTGACTTCTATTT
>NZ_JAGXJY010000023.1 GCF_019091085.1 Mesorhizobium sp. GbtcB19
CCAAAAGTCAGCCTTGAATCTGATTTGCCTCGCGATGGGAATCCCAAGCCGTTAAATTGTCACTACAGCCTAGCCGAATTTTTCCCTCAGCCATTGCTTCGGCAGCGCCGGCACGAAATTGCCGTCGCGCCCCGTCATATCCTCATTGGCGACCAATGCGTTGAGGATCGCCTCCTCGACGCCTTGCACGACCGCGTCGAAGAACGGGTCGATGTCGACGTCCGGGATGAATTCCGCGTGGCCGATGCTGCCCGAGACGCCGAGCGCCGCCTGAGGATTGGCGGTCGAAAAAGCCAGAAAGATGTCGCCCGAACTGTGGTAGCCATAGCCGCCGGTCATGGCGATGCCCAGCGGCACGCGCCGGGCGAGCCGCTTCATCTGATGCGGCAGGAACGGCGCGTCGGTGGCGACGACAGCGATGATCGAGCCCTTTTCGGCGCGCGGCGCTCCCTCGCGGATGGCCGGCTCGACCAGGTCAGCGCCGACTCGCTTGCCGCGAATGGTGAAATTATGCCGCTTGCCGAAATTCGCCTGCACGAACACGCCGAGCGTATAGCGCCTGTCCTGCCATCTCACGAGGCGGGAGGCTGTGCCGGACCCGGCCTTGAAGCCGAAGGCGATCATGCCGGTGCCGCCGCCGACACTGCCTTCCTCGATGGCGCCGCCCGCGGCGCTGTCCAACGCCGCCGTGACATGCTCGACGCTAACATGATGGCCGTTGATGTCGTTGAGGAAGCCGTCATAGGTCTCGGCCGCCACCGGCAGGCCCCAGCCCATGTCAAGCGCGGCCGGCAGCACCTTGTGCATCCAGCGCAGCGTGGCGTCACGCGCGACGCCGCAGGAATGCGTGTTGGTGACGGTGACCGGGAAGTTGAACGCGCCGGTCTCCTCGATGATATGCGTTCCCGTCAGCTCGCCATTGCCGTTCTGGCTGAACACGCCTGCGAACACCGGCGTCGCGAGCTCTTGAACCGGTCTTGGCAGGATCGCGGTGATGCCGGTGCGCACGGGGCCGTTGCCAACCCGAAGCGGCCCGTCGCCTGAAATCAGCGTCGTGTAGCCCACCGACACGCCTGGAACGTCGGTGATGGCGTTGAAACGGCCCGGCGTCCCGTCCAGCGCGCTGCCGAAGGCGCGCAGGCGCGGCTTGCCGGACGGCGTGCGAAGATGCGGATCGTGGCTGCTCATCTCAGAACAACGAGCCCTGATTGCCGGGCTCCTTGGCCTTGGCGGGCGATTTCGCGGCCAGCTTCGGTCGCGCGCCGCCGCTGGTGGCAATGGCCTCGGCGGTGCCGTCGGCGAA
The DNA here is from genome assembly GCF_019091085.1 of Mesorhizobium sp. GbtcB19. GTDB lineage: Bacteria > Pseudomonadota > Alphaproteobacteria > Rhizobiales > Rhizobiaceae > Mesorhizobium. The sequence goes on from NZ_JAGXJY010000023.1 coordinate 1,304, forward strand.
TTCAAGCTGCAGCGCCGCGCCCGGCGCCAGGTCCTCAACCCGCTTGATCACCGAACCGTCGGCATCCTTGACCAGCGCGAAGCCGCGCGCCAGCACGGCTTTGTGCGACAGCGTCGAAAGCAGCCGGTCGGCCTGGGTCAGCGCCGCGCGCAGCCGGTCCAGCCGCCGCGCCGTTGCCTGATCCTGGCGGCGCGTCAGCGCGGCCAGCGTATCGGCCTGCTGCTTCTGGCGCCGCGCGATCGGCGCCGGCGATAGCCTTGCCGCCGTGCGTTTGAAGCGTGCGCGCCTCTCGCGCACGATGGCGAAGAAGGCGGCGCGGGCACGCGCGATATCGCGACCGGTCAGCGTGCGTGCTTCGTTGAGGCGCCGCGACAGGGTCGCCGGCGTCAGCCTTTGTCGCTCCAGCGTTGCCCGCTTGCGCTCGATATTCACCGTCAGTCCGCGCCCGAGCCGGCTGGTCGCATCGTCGAAACGGCGCCGCGGCAAGGCCAGCAACTGGTCGGGCGAGGGCAGCGCCCGCGCCGCGGCGCGCACCGCCTGGCGCTTGCGCTCCAGATGCCGCGAGGCACAGGCGTTGAGTCGCGCGCCGAGGCTGGCAAGCGTCGCTTCCAGATCCGCCCTGACCGGCACGGCGATCTCGGCCGCACCCGTCGGCGTCGGTGCGCGCATGTCGGCAACGAAGTCGATCAGAGTCGTATCGGTCTCGTGCCCGACGGCGGAGATCACGGGAATCCCGGACGCCGCGACGGCGCGCGCCAGCCCTTCGTCGTTGAAGCCCCAGAGATCTTCCAGGCTGCCACCGCCGCGCGCCACGATCAGGAGATCGGGCTGGCGGATGGGTCCATCCCAGGTCAATGCGTTGAAACCATTGACGGCCGCGGTCACTTCCCGGGCCGTCGTGTCGCCCTGGACTCTCACCGGCCAGACCAGCACATGCAGAGGAAACCGGTCCTTGATGCGATGGATGATGTCGCGGATCACCGAGCCGGTCGGCGAGGTGACGACGCCGATCACGCGTGGCATGAACGGCAGCCGCCGCTTGCGGCCGGCATCGAACAGGCCCTCGGCCTGCAGCCGGCGCTTGCGCTCCTCGAGCAGCGCCATCAGCGCGCCGGCGCCGGCCGGTTCCAGATTGTCGATGACGATCTGGTAGTTGGATTTGCCGGGGTAGGTCGTCAGCTTGCCGCTGGCGATCACCTCCATGCCTTCCTCGGGGCGGAATTTCAGACGTGCCATGGTGGTCTTCCAGACCACGGCATCGATCCGCGCCCGGTCGTCCTTCAACGCGAAGTAGGCGTGGCCGGACGAATGCGGGCCGCGATAGCCGGAAATCTCGCCACGAACCCGCACATTGCCGAAGGCGTCCTCGACAGTGCGCTTCAGCGCGCCGGAAATCTCGCTCACCGTGTATTCGGTGGCGTTGCTGCGTGATTCGGTTGCTGTTTCACTCATCTGGCGATTGGGGAGCGCTTATCGGCCGGCGTCAAGCCGGGACAAACCTCGCTAATATTATAACGTGATTTTAAGCCCGATTTGCTTTGACTGGCGACACGAGAGCCGGCCAGGGACGCGATGAGCGCACGCCACAACAGCAGCCCGTTGACGCACCAGGTCACGCTGACCGTGCTGACGCTTGCCGCTTTCGCCTTGGCCATGGTCGTTGGCTTCGGCTTCTATGCCGCAGCCCAGGCCGACCAGGCTTCGCTCGAACGGCAGAAGATTTTCATCGCCGATGGCCTGAAGGACCAGATTGCCGCGGTTCAGCGCGAGCAGGAAAGCGTGACGGTCTGGGATGATTCCGTAACCAATGTGAGGGCGGGCAACCAGGCCTGGATCGAGGAAAACCTCAGCACCTGGATGTACACCTACTACGGCCACAACCGGGTCTACATCCTCGACGCCGCCAACCATGCGGTCCATGCCATGCGGGAGGGCAAGGTCGTAGAGGCTTCAATCTTCGGCGAGGATCAGCCGGAACTGCAGCCGACCATCGAGAAGCTGCGCCACATGTTGGCTGAGCCAGCGAAGGCCGACGCATCCGGCCAGCCGGCCAAGATGGTCGCGCAGGACCTTGTGTCGCTCCAGGGGAAGCCCGCGATCCTGAGCATCATGCCGCTGGTGCCGAGCACGGATCGCGTCACCCAGGTGGCCGGTACGGAATATCTGCATGTCTCGGCCGAGTTCATCAACGATGCCGTCATCGGCAAGATCGCGGCCAAATATCTGCTCGACGGCGCGCGCCTGGTGCCGTTGTCACAGCCGGCTGGTCCGGCCGCCGTCCCGCTGGTCGATTCGCGCGGCGTCATCCTCGGCTATATCGGCTGGGACCAACTGCGGCCCGGCCTTACCTTGGTGCGCAAAATCGCTCCGGCCCTGGCGATTGCACTGCTCTTGGCCGGCAGCGTCCTGGCCTTCTTGCTGCGGCGGCTTCGACGTGCCTCGGCCGCGCTGCAGACCAGCCAGGACGAGGCGCAATATCTCGCCTTCCACGACACGCTCACCGGCCTCCCCAACCGGGCGCTGTTCGAGGATCGCCTGCGGCGCACGCTGCTGTTCGCCAGCCAGGACGGAGCGCGCGTCGCGCTGCTTTACCTTGATCTCGATCGCTTCAAGCATATCAACGACACGCTCGGTCATCCGGCCGGCGACCAGCTCGTGCGCCAGACGGCGGCGCGGCTCAAGCACACGATCCGCGAAGTCGATACCGTCGCCCGGCTCGGCGGCGACGAGTTCGCCATCATCCTGCTCGATGTTCCCGACGTAAGAAGCGCTGAAGACATCGCCGACAGATTGCTCTTGAAGCTGCGCGAGCCGTTCAGGCTGATCGACGATCAGGTCTTCGTCAGCGCGAGCATCGGCATCGCGCTGTCGTCCGGATCGGATACCGACGCGGACGATCTGCTGCGCAAGGCCGACATCGCGCTTTACGAGGCCAAAAAGAACGGCCGTGGCCGTTACCAGCTGTTTGCCGGCGACATGGACGATCTGCTGCTGCGCAAGCGCAAGGTCGAGGCGGAACTGCGCAAGGCGCTGGATGGCGACGGTGGCATAAAGCTCGCCTATCAGCCTGTCTTCGCGATAGACGGCCACCGGATTCTCGGCGCCGAAGCGCTGATCCGCTGGGGGCATGAGGTGCATGGCGCGCTGCCTGCCGGGCAATTCATCGCCATCGCCGAAGAACGCGGGCTGATCGGCGAGCTCGGCAGATGGGCGCTGACCGAGGCCTGCCGCTTCGCGGTTACGACCGAACTGCCCTGGATCGCCGTCAACATCTCGCCCGTGCAGTTGCGCGATGCCGGCTTCGCCGCGCTGGTTGCATCGGTGCTGAGCGAAACCGGGTTGGACCCGGCCCGGCTGCAACTCGAGACCACCGAGGGCGTGCTGCTGGAGCACAACGACACGATTGCCTCCGTCATCGCAACCCTGCGTGAATCCGGCGTCCGCATCGTTCTGGACGATTTCGGCACCGGCTATTCGTCGCTGAGCTATCTGCGCCGTCAGTCGATCGACAAGCTGAAGATCGACCGCTCCTTCGTGCGTCTGCTCGACGAGGACGAAAGTGCCCGCGCAATCGTCAAGTCGCTGATCGAGCTGGCGCTGGCGCTGAGGGTGGAAGTGACCGCCGAAGGCGTCGAGACGGATGGACAGAAGGCCCTGCTGGTCGGCATGGGCTGCCGGCAGTTGCAAGGTTATCTGCTGTCGCCGCCGCTGGAGCCCGGCCAGTTGCTGGCGCTGCCGGGTGTTTCGGAACCCAACCAGGAACGTTCCGCCGTTCGCGCATAGTTTGCTTGACTCAATTCCCGACGGAAGGCCACGGTGAAGACGCCGGGCCTAACCGCGTCACACTTTTCCTGGAATTGCTCCCGCCTTACCAGCCAGGCATGATCTGGTTTGCCTTGACCCGCTTCATCTTGGCGAAGGCGAGCGCGGCGAAGTCGAAGCTTCCGGCCTCTTCGCTGATCGGCACGGAAATATTGTCGAGGCTCTCGGCAATGTGGCGGGCCAAAGCGTCGACGATCTCCGGCTGCGAGGTCTGGCCGCGCATGATGCCGATGCGGCAGTCCGGCAACTGGCCGAAGCCGTCGGCCTCGCCGAGCACGCGCATGCCTGGCCTGAGCGCGCATTCCGGCAGCACCGAGATGGCGAGGCCGGAAAGCACGGCGGCGGTGATGACCGTGGCCGAAAAGCTCGAAAACAGGATGCGGTAGTCGCGCTTTTGCCGGTCGAGCACGTCGACCGCGGCGCGCCGCCAGATGCAGTTCGGCCGGCCGAAAGCCATCGGCAGGATTTCCTGCTCGTGCGTGGCGTGATTGGCCGAGGTCACCCATAAAAGCGGCTCGCGCCGCACCACTTCCGACTGTCCCCGCGTGTCGTTATGCGTCACCAGCGCCAGGTCGAGATTGCCGCGCTTGATGTGTTCGACCAGGCCCGGCGTCGGCTCGCAGACGACGGTCAGCTCGACACGCGGATTGGAGCGCGAGAAGCGCGCCATGATCTCGGGCAGGAAGCGGTCGGCATAGTCGTCCGGCGTGCCGATGCGGATCGTGCCTTCGAGACGCTGGTCGTCGAAGGCGGCCAAGGTCTCGCGGTTGAGGTAGATCAGCCGCCGCGCATAGGAAAGCAGCCGGTCGCCTTCCTCGGTCAGCTTGTTGGTGCGGCCGTCCTTTTCGAACAGCGGCTTGCCGATCCGCTCCTCCAGCCGCCGCATCTGCATCGACACCGCCGACTGTGTCCGGTGCACCTCTTCGGCCGCGCGGGTAAAGCTGCCGGTGTCGGCGATCGAGATGAAGGTTTGCAACTGATCGAGGTCAAGCGGCGCTTTCATCGGTCCAACCTATCATTGATGTTGATGCTACAGATTAAAAACATTCGTTGGATTAATCAATCGCGCGATGGCAAATTGGCATTGTCCACATGAAAGCATGTGAATGGAAACCCGAACGGCGCTTCTCCCAAGGCGCCGATCGCTTGGTTTCGTCCGCTCGACTCCGCAGGAGAGACTGACATGACCACGATTGAATTCGCTTCCGAGACCCCGCGCATCACCACGCGTCCGGCCGTTGCGACGCGCGTGATCAACGTTCTCGCCAACATCTACGTCGCCTGGAAAAATCGCCGCGCCTTCTATCGCCTGGGTGAGATGTCGGACGCCGAGCTTGCCGATATCGGCCTGACCCGCGCCGACCTTCATGTCGCCATCGGCGTGCCGTTCGGCCGCGATCCGACGGTGAAGCTGCGCACCATCGCCAGCGAGCGCGCCGACACGATCGAGGATCTCGCTCGTCAGGTCGCCTGAACGGCCGCGTTCCCAGGATTTGCGGTCGCGTTGAACCTTTTCAAGGCTCGGCGCGACCAAGGTTCATGCAGGCTCCCACACTCCCTGCCGGTTCCCCGCCGGCCCGCCTGCACATTGCCCGGTTCCTCTTCCAGGACCGGGCATTTTTTTCAGGCTGCGCCTCTCTCTGGAAGGTCTTTCAGGGAATTAGGCGAAAGCCAGTTTTCTCGACGGTCTTGGCACTGATCGGCCAAGTTCATGCGCCGCTTCTATCCAAGCCGCGATAGCATCTTGAACATTCGCGATGGCCTCTTCGGGAGTTTCCCCATCGCTCATGCAACCGGGAAGATCCGGAACATAAGCCGAGAACCCGCCACCGTCCTCAATCGAGAGTGGCGCGATGACGACAGGATATTCAAGCTTGTCCGTCATGCTTTTTTGCCTCGTCGATAAATGCCACGAGTTTTCGAATATATACGGGCTTGATCGGGCGTTTGAAAGGCACCGTCAAAATGTCAGCCATTGCTGAGTGGTAGATTTTGTAATGCGATCCCCCCGATCTCGGCGGCACGCATTGAATGCCGGCCTCGTCACAGACTGCCTTAACATCGCGCATCGACCAGTCGCCACGGGGATTGTGGCGCATTTGTTCGAGTTTCTTGCTCACGGTAGGCGCTCTGGAGGTGTTCGATACCTACCGCCGGTCCATGTCGCGCTTGAACTGGTCAAAGATCGTCCCGACGTTCTTTTCATATTCGTCGCGCTGCTGCGCGCCGGTCTCGAACATCTTGCCGAAAATATCGTCGAACGGGTTTCGCGGCCGGCCGCTCGGATTGGTCTGCGGCTGTTGCGGCGCGCTCTGCTGCGGCTGGCGCTGTTGCGGCTGCGGTGACGGCTGCCCGCCGGGCAGGCCGAAACCGCCGCCGCCCTGGCGCAGCATCTCCTCGAAGATCTTGCCCAGCGGGTTGTCGCCATAGGGGCTTTGCGTCTGTTGGGGCTGCGGCTGCTGCGGCCGGCCTTGCGGCTGCTGCGGCGCACCGCCACCAAACATATCCTGCAGCACCTTGCCGAGCGGGTTCTCGCCATAGGGATTGGGCGCCTGCTGGGGCTGGCTTTGCGGCTGCTGAGCGGCGCCGCCGAACATGTCCTGCAGCACCTTGCCGAGAGGATTCTCGCCGTAGGGATTGGGCGCCGGCTGCGGCGCCTGTCGCGTCTGCGGCGCCGGCGCGACGCCGCTCTGCCGCATCATCTGCTCGATGATCTCGCCGAGCGGATTGCCGCTGCCGCCGAAGCCGCCGGCGGCCTGCATCTGGTTGTTGGTCTGCTTGAACAGGCCGCCCATCATCATCGAGGCCATGGCCGGCAGCATCTGCTGCAGCACCTGCTGGCTCAGCCCCGTCGCCTGCGCTGCCTGGACCGCCACCGCGCGCGACAAGTCTTTCGAGCCGAACAGATGGCCGAGAATGCCGTTGCCCTCATCGATGCCTTGCGGCGAAAAGGCCCGGGTAGCGTCCTCGAAATACTTGGCGTGCTGGCCGCTCGCCATCGCCGTCATGAAGGCGCCCATCCCGTAAGGGTCGGCGGTGTTGCGCTGCAGCCCCTGCGAGAAGGCGGGCAAAAGTGCCTGCACCGCTGCCTGGGTCTGCTGCATCGAAAGCCCATATTGCTGGGCCAGCGCCTGCATGCCGGCGCCGTTCTGGGCTTGGGCAAAAATGTCGAACAGGGAAGGCATAAGGTTTCCTCCGACAATATCCTCGTCGGGGAGCAGCCTATTTCCTTTCTATCATGGATTGAAGCAGCTTTTGCTGACCAACCGCCAGGCGGATGCCCGACGGTTAATAGGCGTACTCCATGAACACCGGCTCGATCGAGCCGCCCCAGCGCGTGTGATAGGCCGACAGCATCTCCTCGGCGCTGGTGGTGCCGCGCGCCACGACTTCGTCCAGCGTGTTGAGGAACGAGGTCTCGTCATAGCCGTCGCGGTTCTTCTTTCCACGGTTCTTCAGGCCGGTGCGCGCGATCGCCAGCACGTCGCGGGCGACGTCGCGCAAGGTGGCGTTGCGGAACGGCGCCGCAATGCCTTGCTCCGGCACGGCGTTGCGCATCGCCAGCGCTTCCTTGTAAGTCCAGCTCGAAGTCAGCGCCTCGGCGGCGTCCAGCGCCTGCTCGTCGTAAAGCAGCCCGACCCAGAAGGCGGGCAGGGCGCAGATGCGCCGCCACGGCCCGCCATCGGCGCCGCGCATTTCGAGGAAGCGCTTCAGCCGCACGTCGGGAAACAAGGTCGACAGATGGTTCGCCCAGTCGCCCATCTCCGGCAATCCATCCGGAACTTCGTCGCGCGCGGCACCCGCCATGAACTGGCGGAAGGTGTAGCGCGTCATATCGTGATACTGGCCGTCGCGGATGACGAAATACATCGGCACGTCGAGCGCCCATTCGACATAGTCGGCGAAACCGAAATCGGGCGAGAAACAGAATTCGAGCATGCCGGAGCGCTGGTTGTCGGTGTCGCGCCAGATGTCGCCGCGCCAGCTCTGCAGCCCGTTCGGCCGGCTCTCGGTGAAGGGCGAATTGGCGAACAGCGCCGTCGACAGCGGCTGCAGCTTCAGCGACACCTGCATCTTGCGGCGCATGTCGGCTTCGCTCTCGAAGTCGAGGTTAACCTGGATCGTGCAGGTGCGGTACATCATGTCGAGGCCCTTGGTGCCGACCTTCGGCATGTAGCGCGTCATGATCTCGTAGCGCGACTTCGGCATTTTCGGCGTCTCGGCCAGCGACCATTTCGGGCTGCCGCCGAGGCCGAGGAAGCGGATGCCCATCGGCTCGGCGATCTCGCGCACCTGCGCCAGATGCGCGTTGCCCTCGCGGCAGGTTTGATGGATCGACTCCAGCGGCGCGCCGGAAAGCTCGAACTGGCCGCCCGGCTCCAGCGAGATCGCGCCCTGTCCGGTCGGCTCGACCAGACCGATGATGCGGCCCGCATCCATGATCGGATCCCAGCCGAGCTTTTGCTGCATGCCCTCGAGGATGGCGCGGATGCCACGCTCGCCGCCATAGGGCACCGGCGCGTTGCCGTCGACATAGAAGGGGAATTTCTCGTGCTCGGTGCCGATGCGCCATTTGTCGCGCGGTTTGTTGCCGGCGGCCAGATAGCCGACCAGTTCGTCGATGCCTTCGATGGGCTGGGTGTCGGTCGTGTCGCGCGCCATGAGGCCCCTCCGAGCGCATTGCCCCGGAAATCGGCACCGACTTCCTCAAGGCGTCCTGCACAGAAACGTAAATGTTACAGCGCCCTTCGTGCGTCGAAAAGCATGCGCGGTGCTGCAGAGGCCGGACGGCCGCCGGCGCTAGATGGACGAAATGTTAGCAGCCGATCAAGCAAAAAATCCTGAGCCAGGCCTCAACAGGATTTGATCACCAGTCGCCGATCGTCGCCTGGATCGCGGCAAGTGCGGCCACCGCCGCCGTGTCGGCGCGCAGGATGCGTGGTCCGAGCGGGATGGCGGTGACGAAAGGCAGCGCCCTCAGCATCTTGCGCTCGTCGTCGGAAAATCCGCCTTCCGGACCGACCAGCAGCGCAAGTTTCTTCTCTTTGACCGCCTGCAAGGCCGGCAGCGGGTTGTTGGTCGAGGCATCCTCGTCGCAGAAGATCAGCCGCCGCTCCTTGTCCCAACTGCCCAGCAGCCGTTCCAGCTTCTCCGCCTCGTGCACCTCCGGCACCGCCAGTATGCCGCATTGCTCGGCCGCCTCGACGACATTGGCGCGCAGCCGGTCGATGCCGGGTTTTGCCACCTGCGTATGCTGGGTGATGACGGGCTGCAGCATGCCGGCGCCCATCTCGACCGCCTTCTGCACGAGGTAGTCGAGCCGACCCTGCTTCAGCGGCGCGAAGCAATAGACGAGATCGGGCAGCGGCGGCTGCGGCCGCTGCAACTCCAGCACCTTCAGCCGGACGGCCTTCTTGGACCTGGCGGCGATCGAAGCCGACCATTCGCCATCGCGACCGTTGAAAAGCAGAACCTCCGCACCCTCGCCGAGCCGCAGCACATGCGCGAGATAATGGCTTTGCTGTTGTCCGGCATCGAATTCGAGGCCCGGCCCGAGATCGTCCGGCACGAACAGCCGCTGCATTTTGTAATTGGCGCGCATGGCCCAAGCAGGTTCCGCAAAAGTGTCCAGCGGTTTTGCGATCAGAACCTGCGAAAAACAAGGGAATCTAAGCAGATATTCGTGGGACATCCCACGAATATCTGCTTAGCAATGGGCGAGGCGGTGGCTTCCGTCAAATATCGGCGGTCGGATGCCAGACCGGCGCAAAACCTTGCCGCAGCACCGCAATGCTGGTCGCCGGCGTCAGCCGACGCAGCAACAAGCCGGCTAGGCGATCGAAGCCAACAGGATCGGCGTAGCCTGCGAACGACCATCGAAGCGCTTTGCCCGAACGCAGCGCATAGGCAGTGTCGCCATCCGCGATCATCGCTCCATCAGGCAAGTCGCCAAGCTCGGATATGATCAGGGCAGGAGGCCGTCCGCCTGAAGCCAGCCGCTCCTTGTGCAGCCGCTTGTCGACCATCGGCGCGCGCGGTTCGGCAATGCCGAAGGCCTCACCGAAGCGGCCGACGAAATCGGTTGCTCGCTCGCGCTGGCAGAAGAAGCAGGGCCGGTGGCCGGCGGCGAAAGCCGTCACCTCGTCGAGGAAGAACAACTCGGTCCATCCGGCTTTTCCGCCCATTTGATCAGCGCCTTGCCGGTTGCGGCCCATCGGCTCGCGCCGAACATTGCGGAATTGGCAGACGCAGATGATCCAGGCCGGCAGCGCCCAGCGCTTCTTCAGCAGCGTTTTCGTCTCGGGGTCGTGGATGATGCCGCGATTGCCGGTGAACAGGCCGCGTTCAGGCACGGCGTGGATGGCGCCGAACGGATCGACCCGGTTCTGCAGTGGCATAGTTTTCTCTCCCGCCGCGCATCTTGGCTGAATTGCCGGCCGCATGATATCGCTCGCCCCAGCGTTTTCATGTCAGCAGGTTTTCGATGCGGGTTTTGGTCGTCCAGAATTTCGACAATGAGGGCCTTGGCCAGATCGGCGCGGCCCTTGTGGAAGCCGGCGCCGATATCGACCTGCGTAAGCCTTATCAGGGCGAAACGCTGCCGCAGGACAGCAGCGAGCACGACGCTATGGTCATGCTTGGCGGCGCCCAGAACGCGCTCGACGACGAGAACTGCCCGTATTTTCCCGCATTGCTCGATCTGACGCGCGACTTCGCCGACAAGGATCGCTCGGTGCTCGGCATCTGCCTCGGCAGCCAGCTTCTGGCGCGCGCCTTCGGCGGCACGAACCAGATCGGCGGCGCCACCGAGTTCGGCTGGCACAAAGTGTCGCTGACGCCGGATGCTAAGTCGGATCCGGTGCTGGGCGCCTTGCCCGAAAGCTTCCCCATTTTCGAATGGCATGACGATACGTTCGGCCTGCCGGAAAACGCCGTGCGGCTGGCCGGCAGCGCGGTCGCCGAAAACCAGGCCTTCCGCCTCGGCCGCGCCGCCTATGGCTTCCAGTTCCATTTCGAGGTGGACAGCCCGATGGCGCGCGATTGGAGCACCTGTTTCGCATCGCTCATCGCCGAGCGCCATCCAGATTGGGCCGGCAAGCTCGATGACGAGATAGCGCGCAACGGGCCCGATGCCGACGCCGCCGGCCTGGCGATAGCCCGCGCCTGGGTGGCGACTATCTAGCAGTTCGAACCCATCGCTGAACGAGGCGTGGCATAATTGGCACGGCTCCGCGCTTCCGCCTGGGGATAATACTCTTCTTCCTTGGTTTGTGTCCGGTCGCTCGCCTAAGAGGGCGCGCTTTGTATCGTCGGTGCAACCGCCATGAACCTTTTGTGTGATCCAGCCGACACACCGGCGATACGGAATCTGCTTAGAAGCGTGAAATCGTCGAAACATTGAGACGCATTTTATCGTTTCAACGCATTGGTAACCGCCTCGTGCCCAGATGCAGAAAGCTTAACCAGAGATGACGTCCGTGAAAGCAGCTCTCCTGTCTTTTGTCATGCTGTCTGCCATCGTGCTCTGCGGCCTGGGCATCTATGCCGCCGACGCAGCGACCAACCACCGCGCCGTCGACGGCTATGGCGTCACCGCCTCGCTCGACTGAGCCTCGATAAAATCGCAAGCACGCCCGCGCCGGTATCGCGCCTAAAGCGTGTTGAGATTCAGGTCAGGCCGGCCTCATCTGAATATCAATGCGCCTTAAAGCGCTTTGCCTTGCACGTCGATGATCTGCTTATCGCCGCCATTGACGGCGAGTGCGCTGAGCGTCCCCGATTTCCAGGCGAGCGTGTCGACATTGACCCGGTTGGCCATCACCTCGGCCTCGGGCACCGGTGTATGTCCGTGCACGATCACTTTAGGGTAAAGTCCCGGGTGGTCATGGAAGGCGTCGCGGATCCAGATCAGGTCCTGCCGGCTTTGACTTTCGAGCGGTACGCCGGGGCGGATGCCTGCATGGCAGAAGAAGAAATCGCCGAAGCTGACCGAGAAAGGCAGTGACCCCAGGAAGTCGACATGGCTGGGCGGCACCGCCTTCAGCAAGGCCATGTGCCCTCGCGCGATGGCCTCCGCCTTGCCGAACCAATGCATGTCCCGTGTGAAATCCACGCCATAGGACTGCGCCGTCTGGACACCGCCATAGTTCATGAACAAGCCGTCCGGCTCGGCATTGGCGAGAAAATCGAGCATGCCGACATCGTGGTTGCCGGCGAGCATGATGTTGCGCGGATCGCGCCTTTGCGCCTCGATCAGGAAATCGATGACGCTTTTCGAATCCGGCCCGCGATCGACATAGTCGCCGAGGTGGATGATGCGCCAGTCGGTGGCGGGCGCATATTCCAGCTGGCTCTCGATGCGCCGATGCATGGCGACGAGCAAATCGTGGCGTCCATGCACGTCGCCAATGGCGTAGAGCCGCATGCCGTCAGGCCCGCGCGCATCGAGATAGTGTATGCCGGTCTCGGTCAAGGGAACGTCTTTTCCGTGTCAATTGTCGCGGACAAGCTAGGAACAATCGGTGAACAAGCGCCTAGCGCCGGAGCTAACCTGCCCTGTCCGCGATGAAGCGCCTGCCGCGCCCCCAGACTAGCGCCGGAGCTGATCCTTGCCCATGTCGGTGACGAGGCGCTTGCCGCACAGCGCCATCGTGACATCCATTTCCTTGCGGATGATCTCGAGCGCCTTGGTGACGCCGTCCTTGCCCATCGCGCCGAGGCCATAGAGGAACGGCCTGCCGATATAGGTGCCCTTGGCGCCGAGGCAGAGCGCCTTGAGCACATCCTGGCCCGAGCGGATGCCGCCATCCATATGCACCTCGATCCTGTCGCCGACCGCATCGGCGATTTCTTCCAGCACCGAGATCGACGAAGCCGCCCCGTCGAGCTGCCGCCCGCCATGGTTGGAGACCACGATCGCGTCCGCTCCGGTCTCGGCCGCCATCAGCGCGTCCTCCTTGTCGAGGATGCCCTTCAGGATCAGCTTGCCGCCCCAGCGCTCCTTGATCCAGGCGACGTCTTTCCAGGAAAGCTGCGGATCGAACTGTTCCGTCGTCCATGACGACAGCGATGAGACGTCGCCGACGCCCTTGGCGTGGCCGACGATGTTGCGGAAGGTGCGGCGTTTGGTGCCGGCGATGCCCAGGCACCAGCGCGGCTTCAAGGCAAGGTCGACGATGTTGGCAAGCGTCATCTTGGGCGGCGCCGAAAGCCCGTTGCGGATATCCTTGTGGCGCTGCCCGAGGATCTGCAGGTCGAGCGTCAGCACCAGCGCCGAGCATTTCGCCGCCTTGGCGCGGTCGATGAGGTTGAGCACGAAGTCCTTGTCGCGCAGCACATAGAGTTGGAACCAGAATGGCTTCTTGGTGACGGAGGCGACATCCTCGATCGAGCAGATGCTCATGGTCGACAGCGTGAACGGCACGCCGAACGCTTCTGCCGCCTGCGCCGCCAACATCTCGCCGTCGGCATGCTGCATGCCGGTCAGGCCGGTCGGGGCCAGCGCCACCGGCATCGCCACCTTCTGCCCGATCATGGTCGATTCCAGCGAACGGTTGCTCATGTCGACCAGCACGCGCTGGCGGAACTTGATCTTACCGAAGTCCTCCTCGTTGGCGCGGTAGGTGCTCTCCGTCCAGGCGCCGGAATCGGCATAGTCGAAGAACATCTTCGGCACCCTGCGGCGCGCCAGGTCCTTGAGGTCGGCGATGGTGAGGATTTCGCTCATGATGGGTCCCCGCTAGGAACGTTTGCGTGTGGGTTCGATATCGCCGGCTTCCGCGCGTTGTCTGAGGCGCAACCTCGATACCCGCTGCCAGTCGCCGCTGCGCTCGGCTTCCGCCATCGAGCGCTCGACATAGGTGATGTGATCCATCGCCGCCTTGCGCGCCGCGATCGGATCGCCGGCCTTGATCGCGGTGTGGATCGCCCGGTGCTGCGCAAGCAGCGCTTCGCGCGCGCCGGGCACGCTGAACACCAGCAGACGGTTCTGGAAAACACCTTCCGACAGCAGCCGGTAGCAGGAGCGCAATGTGTGCAGCAAAATGATGTTGTGCGCGCATTCGCATACCGCGTGGTGGAACTCGACGTCGATTTCCGCTTCGTCGTCGAAATCGCCAGTCCGGTGCGCCTCATCCATGCGCGCCATGATTCGATCGAGCAGCGCCAGATCCTCCGGCGTCGCGCGCCTGGCTGCATATTCGGCTGCCACCGCCTCGATCTCGCGCCGGTATTCGAGATAATCGGTCACTGCCTTGCGATGCGTTGAGATCAGGTCCGTCACCGGCTTGGTGAAGAGCTGGCCGATGACGTCGGCGACATGCGTGCCGCCGCCTGGCCTGGTCGTCAGCAGCCCGCGCCCTTCCAGCGCCTTCAGCGCATCGCGCAGGATCGGCCGCGACACGTCGAACTGGCGCGCCAGTTCGCGTTCGCCGGGCAGCCGGTCGCCGGTGCGCAGCACGCCTTCGAGGATCAGGCTCTCGATCTGCTGCACCACCTCGTCGGCGGTGCGCGAATGCTCGATCCTGGAGAAAATATCGCTCAACGGAGGCGCCTGGGGAATGGAACGGATACCATCCAGATTAAAGCGTCGGTCGGCAACTGGTCAAATTATTTATCCAATTTGATCTGCCTGGTCGCATCGCCCGCCCCGCGCTGCCAACCTCCGCTACGGATATTTGCTGTTTACGCGATACGCCGATTGCCGCAAGACGACTTGGTTGCACGAAAGGTCGAGAACAGGGGGACCAGCCGTGTCGGACGAGACGTCCAACCTCGAATTCCAGCCGCGCACGCAGGGCAGCGTGATGGGCTTTCCGGCGCATGAGGGACGGCCCGGCGCACTGGGCGAGGTTCATGCCCGGCCGCATCCGCTGGTCGACAAGCCGCGGGTGCTGATCCAGCTGTCCTTCATGACCGAGGGCGGTTCGGCCGTCGATCACGCCGTGCTCTCGGAGCTGTCGCGCCGCCTCGGCATCGCGGCACCCGAGCGCCATGCCCGCCACCACGCCATGAAATGGGGCAAGGGCACGCTGCGCTGGGAACGGCATACGGAATTCTCGACCTATCTCTGGGAAGGGCCGTTGGCGGAGAACGGCCGGGGGCAGGAGGATTCGCCCTTCGGCAACGGCTTCTCGCCACCAGGCACGGTGATTTCCGGCATCCGCCTCGAAATCCGCAAATGGACGCAAGTGAGCGAAAAGCTGATCGCCGGCTTCGACCCGACCAGCCTGTGCTATTCGCTGGTCGAGCGGGGTGCCGCCGCCATCATCACCGATTTCCGCCAGGACGGCGACGGCCTCACCCGCATCCTGGTGCTCGACCGCGGCCTGACGCCGGCCAGCACCGGCGCCTTGTCGCAGCGGCTGATCGACATCGAAACCTATCGGACGCTGGCCATGCTGGGCCTGCCGCTGGCACTCACGTTGTCGGGCCGCGCCCGCCGCATCGAGGACCGGCTGGCGACGACGACGCTGGAAATGAAGGCGGTCGAAACCCGCGACAGCCAGACCTTGCTTGCCGACCTCACCGAACTCGCCGCTGAGCTCGAGGCCGACGCCGCGTCCAGCCTTTACCGTTTCGGCGCCAGCCGCGCCTATGACGGCATCGTCACCGAAAGGCTGGAGGCGCTGGATGAGGAGTCGGTGCAAGGTTTTGACACCTGGGCGGGATTCTTGCTGCGGCGCATGGCGCCGGCGATGCGCACCTGCCGTTCGGTCGAGGAGCGCCAGGCCAACCTCTCGCGAAAACTCACCCGCGCCACCACGCTTTTGCGCACCTGGGTCGATGTCGACGTCGAGAAGCAGAACCGCGACCTGCTGGCCTCGATGAACAACCGCGCCCGGCTGCAACTGCGCCTGCAGCAGACCGTCGAAGGCCTGTCCGTCGCCGCCGTCTCCTATTATGTCGTCGGCCTCATCGGCTACGTCGCCAAGGGCGCCTCGGTCTTCGGCCATGCTTTCGCGCCCGAAGTCGTCACCGCCGCATCGGTGCCGGTCGCCATCCTGCTCGTCTGGTGGGGCGTGCGCCGCGTGCGCAAGATGCATTCCGAGCCGGCGAAACATCCTGGCGAGTAGCAGGCGAACATCCTCATTTGCGTGTCTACCCGCAGCGGCAGATTGCCGCTGCGGAAGCTAGGCGATGCGCCCGCGGCCCGATGCGACCAAAGCAGCGTTTGCAACAAAACTGTCAGGCTGGTAAAAGATTTTGACCAGTCAAGCGAGATGACCGATGTCCGGCCTAGCCATGCCCAAGCCAGATGCCGAGACTATGCGCCGCCGCGCCGAGATCGTCGCAGACATGCGCATCATCGTGCCGGGCGAGGGCGTCGTCGACGCGGCCAACGAAATGCGCGCCTTCGAAAGCGACGGCCTCACCGCTTACCGGCAATTGCCGCTGGTCGTGGTGCTGCCGGAGACCGTCGCCCAGGTCTCGCGCGTTCTGAAATACTGCAACGAGCGCAACATCCGCGTCGTGCCGCGCGGTTCCGGCACCTCGCTGTCCGGCGGCGCGCTACCGCTCGAGGACGCGGTGCTTCTGGTGATGAGCCGCTTCAATCGCATCCTGGCGATCGACTATCCCAACCGCGTCGTCGTCGCCCAGCCCGGCGTCACCAATCTCGGCATCACCATCGCCGTCGAGCAGGAGGGCTTTTATTACGCCCCCGATCCATCCTCCCAGATCGCCTGCTCGATCGGCGGCAATGTCGCGGAGAATTCCGGCGGCGTGCACTGCCTGAAATACGGCCTCACCGCCAACAATGTGCTGGGCATCGAGATGGTGCTGATGAACGGCGAGGTGGTGCGGCTCGGCGGCGGCCATCTCGACCAGGAGGGTTATGACCTGCTCGGCGTCATGACCGGCTCCGAAGGCCTGCTCGCCGTCGTCACCGAGGTGACGGTGCGCATCCTGAAGAAGCCCGAGACGGCGCGCGCGCTGCTCATCGGCTTTCCGACCAGCGAAGAGGGCGGCCAATGCGTCGCCGACATCATCGGCGCCGGCATCATCCCCGGCGGCATGGAAATGATGGACCGCCCGGCGATCCATGCGGCCGAAGATTTCGTCCATGCCGGCTATCCATTGGACGTCGAGGCGCTACTCATCGTCGAGCTCGACGGCCCGGGCGTCGAGGTCGACCACCTGATCGGTCTTGTCGAGGCGATCGCCTACAGGAACGGCTCGACCACCTGCCGAATCTCGCAGTCGGAACAGGAGCGGCTGAGTTTCTGGGCCGGCCGCAAGGCCGCCTTCCCGGCGGTCGGCCGCATCTCGCCCGACTATTACTGCATGGACGGCACCATCCCGCGCAAGGAACTGCCGCGCGTGCTCGCCGGCATGCGCGACCTGTCCCAGAAATACGGCCTCGGCGTCGCCAATGTCTTCCACGCCGGCGACGGCAATTTGCACCCGCTGATCCTCTACGATGCCAACGTGCCGGGCGAACTGGACAAGGCCGAGAGCTTCGGCGCCGACATTTTGCGGCTCTGTGTCCAGGTCGGCGGCGTGCTGACCGGCGAGCACGGCGTCGGCGTCGAAAAGCGCGACCTGATGCCGGAAATGTTCAACCAGATCGACCTCGACCAGCAGATGCGCGTCAAATGCGCCTTCGATCCCAAGCACCTGCTCAACCCGGGAAAAGTGTTTCCGCAGCTGCGGCGGTGTGCGGAGCTGGGAAGGATGCATGTGCATCGGGGAGAGGTGGCGTTCCGGGATATTCGGGGGTTTGGATGGCGGCCCGGGACCAAAGTCCCCCGCCCCCGCAAGGGGGGGGAGAGGTGGCCCGGGCGAAGCCCGAGACGGAGAGGGGGACGCCCTCTCAGCCAAGCCGCCGGTCGCCCGAAAAGATCGCTCGTGCGCGCGAGCTGCGCCACGGTGACAATCAGGCGGAAGCAACCCTCTGGAACGAACTGAAGGCGAAGAGGCTGGGCGGATACAAATTCCTTCGCCAAATGCCCATCGGTCCATACTTCGCGGATTTCGCCTGCAGGAACCAAAAGCTGATCGTGGAGCTGGATGGCAGCCAGCACGCTGAAAGCAGCTATGACAGGCGACGTGATGAGTTCATGCGAGGCGAAGGTTTCTCGGTTTTGCGGTTCTGGAATTTTGATGCGTTGAAGAGCACGAGGAGTGTTTGCGAAACGATCCTTGCAGCGTTGGAAGGACGGCTTGCTGAAGACGTGGTTGCTGGCGACCTCAGGTTCGTTTTCGCAGCCAAGAAGACGGGAGACCGCGTTCTATGAAAGCCCCCTCTCCGTCTCGGGCTTCGCCCGAGCCACCTCTCCCCCGCTTTGCGGGGGCGAGGAACCCAAGCTTTTCAATGTCGCGACGTCGGCGGTTGGCGTTTCCTCGCCCGCATGAAATGGGGGAGAGGTGTCCGCGTAGCGGACGGAGAGGGGGTAGCGCTGCCGTATGCGATTGCCCCGGCCTTGCGGGGGCGCGGAAAGGCGCGCGCCCATGACCACCTTCGCCCCCACCACCTCGGCCGAAACCGTCTCCACCGTCCAATGGGCGGCGGCCGAGGAAACGCCGCTCGACATCCTCGGGCACGGCTCCAAGCGCGGCATCGGCCGTCCGCTGCAGACCGAACACACACTCGACCTGTCCAAGCTCACCGGCGTCACCCTCTACGAACCCGCCGAACTGGTTATCTCTGCCAAGGCCGGCACGCCGCTGGCCGAGCTCGAAAAACTGCTCGCCGAAAACGGCCAGCAATTCGCCTTCGAGCCGATGGACTACGCCCCGCTGCTTGGTGGTGAGCCGGGCCAAGGGAGCAAGAACGGAACCATCGGCGGCGTGCTCGCAGCGAACCTGTCCGGTCCCCGCCGTCTCAAGGCTGGCGCCGCGCGCGACCACATCCTTGGCGTCGCCGCCGTCTCCGGCCGCGGCGAGGCCTTCAAGTCGGGCGGCCGTGTGGTGAAGAACGTCACCGGCTACGATCTCTCCAAGCTGATGGCGAACAGCTGGGGCACGCTGGCCGTGCTCACCGACGTCACCTTCAAAGTCCTGCCAGCGGCGGAGACGGAGGTGACGCTCGCCATCCGCGGCCTGCTCGACGATGCCGCCGTCGCCGCCATGGCGCTGGCGCTCGGCTCGAGCGCCGAAGTGTCGAGCGCGGCGCATCTGCCTGAACGCATCGCCGCGCGCGTCGCGGGCGGCAAGCATGGCAGCGATGCAGCAACGTTGCTGCGTGTCGAGGGATTTGGGCCTTCGGTCGTCTATCGTATCGAGGCGCTGCGAAAGCTGCTTGGCAAGGCCGGTCCCCTGGAAGAGATCGCCGGCGAAGCCTCGAAGACGATCTGGCGCGATATCCGCGACTGCAGTCCCTTCGCCGATGGCGGCGCGCGGCCGGTCTGGCGGGTTTCGATGGCGCCGTCGCAGGCGCATCACATGGTGATGGCGCTGCGCATGCAGGCGGCGGTCGATGCCTTCTACGATTGGCAGGGCGGCCTGGTGTGGCTGTCGATGCGCGAGGACGAGCCCGAGGCCGAGCTGCTGCGCGGATTGATCCGCAAACATGGCGGCGGCCACGCGACGCTGGTGCGCGCGTCCGCCCCGCATCGCGCGGCGCTGCCGGTGTTCGAGCCGCAGCCGCCGCATCTGGCCGCGCTGTCGGCGCGGCTCAAGGCCGAGTTCGATCCGAAGAATATCCTCAATCCCGGCCGCATGGCTTAGGACACCGGCAAATGCAGACCAATTTCTCCCTTGCCCAGCTCGCCGATCCGCATGTCGCGGAATCGGAGAAGATCCTGCGCAAATGCGTGCATTGCGGCTTCTGTACCGCCACCTGCCCGACCTACGTCACTTTAGGCAACGAGCTCGATTCCCCGCGCGGCCGCATCTACCTCATCAAGGATATGCTGGAGAACGGCAGGCCGGCCGATAAGGAGATCGTCACCCATATCGACCGCTGCCTGTCCTGCCTGGCCTGCATGACGATATGCCCCTCGGGCGTGAACTATATGCATCTGGTCGACCATGCCCGTGCCCATATCCAGGAGACCTACAAGCGGCCGCTGCTCGACCGGCTGATGCGCGCCATGCTGGCTTTCGTCCTGCCTTATCCCGGCCGCTTCCGCGCCGCGCTGAAGCTGGCCGGGTTCGGCCGTCCGTTCATCGGCCTCTTCGAAAAATTACCCGCACTGAAGCCGGTCGCCGCCATGCTGAAGCTCGCGCCTGCGTCGATCCCACCGGCATCGCCGAAAGCCTCGCCAGGCACGCATCCCGGGCAGGGGACCGAAAAACGCGGTCGCGTCGCGATCCTTACCGGCTGCGCGCAATCCGTCCTCGATCCGGCGATCAACGACACCACCATTTCCTTGCTGACGAGGCTTGGCGTCGAGGTTGTGGTGCCTGAAGGCGAGGGCTGCTGCGGCGCGCTGGTTCACCACATGGGCCGCGAAGAGGCAGCGCTCGCCTCGGCGAGGCAGAACGTCGATGCCTGGACGCGCGCGATCGACCAGGGCGGCCTCGATGCCATCGTCATCACCGCGTCCGGCTGCGGCACCACGATCAAGGACTATGGCTTCATGCTGCGCCTCGATCCGGCTTATGCCGAAAAGGCGGCGCGCGTCTCGGCTCTCGCCAAGGACGTCACTGAGTATCTGGCCGTCCTCGACCTGCCCGAGCCGGTGCGCGAGCCGGGCACGATCGTCGCCTATCACTCCGCCTGCTCGATGCAGCATGGCCAGAAGATCACGCGCCAGCCGAAGGAGCTTCTCGCCAAGGCAGGCTTCGTCGTGCGCGAGCCGCGCGAGGGGCATCTGTGCTGCGGCTCGGCCGGCACCTACAACATCCTGCAGCCCGAAATCTCGGCCAAGCTGCGCGACCGCAAGGTGAAAAACATCGAGGCGACGGGCGCCGAAATCGTCGCCACCGGCAATATCGGCTGCATCACCCAGATCGCGTCCGCCGCCAAGCTGCCGGTGGTGCACACGATAAAACTGCTCGACTGGGCTTATGGCGGCCCGAAGCCGGAAGGCGTCTCCGAGCGAGGGCTTGCCGCGGCGGAATGATCCTCGTCGCCGGCGCCCCCTCATCCGGCCGCTTCGCGGCCACCTTCTCCCCATGGGGGAGAAGAGGTTGACGCCGGCGCTGACAGTCTCCTCTCCCCGCCGGGGAGAGGTCAGCCGAGCGAAGCGGAGGCTGGGTGAGGGGGAGTGCCGCGCTTACTCCGCCGCGAGCTGATCCGCCACGCCGTAGGTCGCGCGGTAAAGCGCGCGCTGGCGGTTGAGCGCCACCATGGTGTTGCGCAGCAGGATCGCGACCGTCAGCGGGCCGACGCCGCCCGGCACCGGCGTGATCCAGGACGCCACTTCCTTGACGCTGTCGGTGTCGACGTCGCCGACGATGCGGGTTTCGCCGTCAGGTCCGATTTCCGAATTGATGCCGATGTCGATGACGGCGGCACCCGGCTTCACCATATCGGCCTTGATCAGGCGCGGCTTGCCGACGGCGACGAACAGCGCGTCGGCGCGCCGCGCATGCGCGGCCAGCGAGCGGGTCATGTGGTGGCACACCGTCACCGTCGCGCCCTCGCTCATCAGCAGGAAGGCGATCGGCTTGCCGACGATCTCGGAATGGCCGACCACGACGACTTCGAGCCCCTTGAGCTCGAGCCCGGTTTCCTTGAGCAACTCGACCGAGGCGGCGGCCGTGCACGGCGCCAGATCGAGCTGGTTGTAGACGATGTTGCCGATCGAGGCCGGATGCATGCCTTCGACGTCCTTCAGCGGATGCACCGCCGCCTGCAGCGTCTTGATC
This sequence comes from Mesorhizobium sp. GbtcB19, assembly GCF_019091085.1. Lineage (GTDB taxonomy): Bacteria > Pseudomonadota > Alphaproteobacteria > Rhizobiales > Rhizobiaceae > Mesorhizobium. The sequence continues at coordinate 22,883 of NZ_JAGXJY010000023.1, forward strand.
GGGATATGCGCTGGCACCGGCCGCTGGATGATGATGCCGGTGACGCGCGGATCGGCGTTGAGGCCGTGGATCGCGGCTTCCAGTTCGCCGGCGGTGATGTCGGCGGCAAAGCGCCGCTCCTCGAAGCCGATACCGGCAAGGGCGGCCTTGGCGCGCTGGTTGCGCACATAGACATCGACCGCGGCGGTGTCGCCGACGGTGATCGAAACCAGCTTCGGCGGAAAGCCCTCGGCGGCGGCGATCGCCGCGTCCTCGCGCACCGAAGCGATGATGCGCTGGGCGACCGGGCCGCCTTTCAGGTAGCGGCTGTCGTCGATCCGGGTCATGGCTGGCACCTTTTGCCTTCTGGAGCAATTCGAGGACAAGCGCTGAAGCGGCCTTCGGTCAGGAATTGCGTAACAACTGAGATTTGTGCGCTGCAATAGCAGAGCAGCGCCGGGAAATCAGCCCCGAAAGCGAAACCGCCTGCTTTCGGGGCGACTTGCCGCGCTATGCATTCAAATGAAAACTCGAAAACGAAAAAGGCAGCGCGGTTTCCCAGCGCTGCCTTTTCGTGACCGGCCGTATCCCCACACGGCCCGTCCCCCGTAAACCCTTCACCAGTTAAAGCACATCGCGCGGGATCGCACTATGACTTGACTGCAACAGCATGAGACTAAAAGTGCCGCGCCGCCTAACCGGCTGATTCGCTGTGGCTATATCACCTCGACCGTGGTTCCCACATTGACGCGCTCGTAGAGGTCGACAACATCTTCGTTGCGCATGCGGATGCAGCCGGAAGACACCGCGCCGCCGATCGTCCAGGGCTGGTTGGTGCCGTGGATGCGGTATTCGGTGGTGCCGAGATAGAGCGCGCGCGCGCCGAGCGGGTTCTCCATGCCGCCGGCCAGGTAGGTCGGCAGGTAGCGGCCCTTGGCCGCCTCGCGCTTGATCATCTCCGCCGGCGGACGCCAGTCCGGCCACTCGCGTTTGTTGGTGATCTTGTGCGTGCCCGACCATTCGAAGCCCGGCTTGCCGGTGCCGACGCCGTAGCGCCTTGCCTTGCCGTTCTTTTCGATCAGGAAGAGGAAGTTCTGGTGGGTGTCGATGACGATGGTGCCAGGCTTTGCCGGGCCGTCATAGGCGACCTCCTGCGGCAGGTAGATCGGGTTGATCTGCGGCCGCATCACCATGCGCTTGGCCGGCTGCTGCACGGCCGCCGTGCGCTGCTGGTCGGGCCGCGCCTGGAAGAGGCGCTGCAAAGGCTGCTGCGTTGCTTGCCGGGCCGGGCGCACGATGCCAGGTGCGCGGCCAAGCTGCAGCACCCAGGGCGCCGAAAGGTCGGGGCTCACCGTCACCGGCGGCATGTCGGCATAGCGGTCATTGGCGAGCGTGGTCGTGGCGCCGGCGGCAAGAATGGCTACCGCGCCAAGCAGGGAACAAAACGCTGTCTTCATCGGAACGCACCTTGATCGTCGAACTCGTCCGGGGCGGGTGGCCCTCGGTTTCGCGATCCTTGGCGCGCAGCGGCAAGCAAAACATGAATCGGAATGCGTAAAATGCCGCTTTGTCAGTAAACCTTTTGGTGTGGTTACCGGCCGGTTCAGGAATCTGGTAAAGCCACGGTAAAGGCGCGCCGAAGCGCATTAACGAATGGATTTGCTTGAATGGGACAGGAAACTTCCGGCGTTATCGAGGGCCCGGACGGCAAGACGCGCTGCTTCTGGCATGGCAATCTGCCGGACTATCTCCACTACCACGACCATGAATGGGGCCGGCCTGTCACCAATGATCAGCGGCTGTTCGAGAAGATTTGCCTGGAAGGGTTCCAGTCAGGCCTGTCGTGGCTGACCATCCTGCGCAAGCGCGAGAATTTCCGCGAGGCTTTCGCAGGCTTCGACTTCGACAAGGTGGCGGGGTTCACCGACAAGGATGTCGAGCGCCTGCTCGGCAACGCCGGCATCATCCGCCACCGCGGCAAGATCGTCTCGACCATCAACAACGCCAAGCGCGCCCGCGAGATGGTCGATGAGTTCGGTTCCCTGGCCGCCTGGTTCTGGAAGTTCGAGCCCGGTTCGGACGAACGGCCCGAAATCGTCGACCTCGCGCATCTGCGCGCCAACCCGACGACGGCGGTCTCGGTCAGGATCTCCAAGGAATTGAAGAAACGCGGCTGGAGCTTTGTCGGCCCGACGACGGTCTACGCCTTCATGCAGGCCATGGGCCTGGTCAACGACCATCTCGAAGGCTGCTACTGCCGCGCCGAGGTCGAGAAAGAGCGCAAGAAGCTCAAAAGGCCGAAGTAGGCGCTTTTTCTTCCTTCTCCCCTTGTGGGAGAAGGTGGCCGAGCGAAGCTCGGCCGGATGAGGGGTGTTCCAGGGAAAACCAGCGTCTCACTCCGCTGGAGCACCCCTCAACCGTCTCGGCGCTGCGCGCCGATCCACCTTCTCCCACAAGGGGAGAAGGTCAGGTCGCGAAGCTCAAACGCTGCTGGCGCCGGCCAAAAACAGCCCGGCCAGGATCGCCGCCACCGCCGCGAAGGCCGGGTAGATGACCAAAAGTCCGGTCACCAGCGCGTCGCGCGCGCTCGGCGAGGCCGCGGCAACTTCGAACGGCCCGGCCGGCTGCTGCGCCGGCTTCAGCGCCGGAACGCCGGCGGGCCGCAGCCTTGCCGTCTCGCTCTCGATGATCTCTTCAGCCGTCGTCATGGCCCCGAACCCTTTGTTTCGGCGCGCTTTATCGTCCTCGATTGTGTCGGCAGCATGCCGCACCGATGGCGGAATTGTTTCGTTTTGGTGTGGTTTTGTTTCAGCTCTTTCCTTCTCCCCTTGTGGGAGAAGGTGGCCGCGCAGCGGCCGGATGAGGGGTGTTCCAGGGAACGCCGACGTCTCACTCCGCTGGAACACCCCTCATTCGTCTCGGCGTTGCGCGCCGATCCACCTTCTCCCGCAAGGGGAGAAGGGAAAGAGCCAACCCTTGCCGCACCAAGCAGCATCGGTTAGGACACGCGCGCCTTGGAAGTGGGAAATTTCCTATCCATGGCGCGCCACGAAACACTGAGTACCCATCCCATGGCCGACAAATCGGAAAAGACGAAAGCGCGGTTGCCGCGCGGTTTTGCCGACCGCAGCGCCGAAGACATCCGCGCCGTCGAGAAGATGATGGCGACCATCCGCTCGGTTTATGAGCTTTACGGCTTCGAGCCGGTCGACCAGCCGATGATCGAATACACCGATGCTCTGGGCAAATTCCTGCCCGACCAGGACCGGCCGAACGAAGGCGTGTTCTCCTTCCAGGACGACGATGACCAGTGGCTGTCGCTGCGCTACGACCTGACCGCGCCGACGGCGCGTTTCGTCGCCGAGAATTTCGACAAGCTGCCGAAGCCTTACCGCAGCTACCGCTCGGGCTGGGTGTTCCGCAACGAGAAGCCCGGCCCCGGCCGCTTCCGCCAGTTCATGCAGTTCGACGCCGACACCATCGGCACGCCGGGCGTCGCCGCCGATGCTGAGATGGCGATGATGATGGCCGACGTGATGGAAGCGCTCGGCATCAAGCGTGGCGACTACGTCATCCGCGTCAACAACCGCAAGGTGCTCGACGGTGTGCTGGAGGCGATCGGGCTTGGTGGTGACGAGAACGCGGGTCGCCGGCTGACCGTGCTGAGAGCAATCGACAAGCTGGACAAGCTTGGCCCGGAAGGCGTGAAGCTGCTGCTTGGCCCGGGACGCTGGGACGGCGGCAAGGAAGGCGAAGGTGACTTCGCCAAGGGCGCCGGATTGAATGACACGCAGGCCGAAGCGGTTCTGCTCGCAACGGCAAGAAATGGACAGGCTGGCCAGGATTCCGGCGTCAGCGCCAACGCCGTGTATCAGGAAGGCGTTGGCGAACTGGCGACGATTGAAGCCCTCGTCAGGGCGGCAGGCTATGGCGAAGACCGTGTCCTGATGGACCGCTCCGTCGTGCGCGGCCTCGAATACTACACCGGCCCCGTTTTCGAAGCCGAACTGCTGGCGGAAATTCCCAATGACGAAGGCCAGATCGTTCGCTTCGGCTCGGTCGGCGGCGGCGGGCGCTATGACGGGCTGGTCTCGCGCTTCCGCGGCGAGCCGGTGCCGGCGACCGGGTTCTCCATCGGCGTCTCACGGCTCATGACGGCGCTGAAGAACCTCGGCAAGCTGGATACCTCCGATGTCATCGCCCCTGTCGTCGTGCTGGTCATGGACAGGGACACGGAAAGCCTCGGGCGTTACCAGAAGATGGTCGCCGACCTGCGCGCCGCCGGCATCCGCTCCGAAATGTATCTCGGCGGCGCCGGCATGAAGGCGCAGCTGAAATATGCCGACCGCCGCGGCAGCCCCGTCGCCATCATCCAGGGCGGCGACGAGCGCGCCAGGGGCGAGCTGCAGATCAAGGATCTGATCGAAGGCGCGCGGATGTCTGCCGAGATCACCGATAACGCCGAATGGCGCGCCGCAAGGCCGGCGCAGGTGACGGTGGCGGAGAGCGAGCTGGTCGCCGAGGTGAAGAAGATTCTCGCGGCGCAGGCAGCCGATCGCGCGAAAGGTGGCGCTTGAGCCCCCCTCTCTGGCCTGCCGGCCATCTCCCCCTCAAGGGGGGAGATTGGATGTCGCGACGGCTTTCGCCAATTTTCAACGTTGCAGGAGGAGGCGCGGCGCCCGAACTGCCAATCTCCCCCCTTGAGGGGGAGATGTCCGGCAGGACAGAGAGGGGGGCCTCGCGCCCAACCTATCAATGACCACCCGCCCCGCCATCGCCGCCGCCATCGCAAAACTCTTCGCCGCCCGCGATACCCACGCGGTCGAAGTCGCCGTGCTGCAGCCGGCCGATCCGTTCCTCGACATGGCGGGCGAAGACCTGCGCCGTCGCATTTTCCTGACCGAGAGCGAGACCGGCAAGACGCTGTGCCTCAGGCCCGAATTCACCATCCCGGTCTGCCTCGACCACATCGCCAGCCAGGCCGGCACGCCGCGCCGCTATTCTTATCTGGGCGAAGTGTTCCGCCAGCGCCGCGAGGGCGGCAACGAGTTCTTCCAGGCCGGCATCGAGGATCTCGGCGACCGCGACACCGCCGCGGCCGATGCCCGTTCGCTGGCCGATGCGCATGCGCTGCTGTCGCTGGTGCTGCCTGGAAAGGCGCTTGCCATCACGCTTGGCGACCAGACTTTGTTCGAGGCGGTGCTGGCGGCGCTTGGTCTGCCACGCGGCTGGCGCATGCGGCTTGCCCGCGCCTTCGGCTCGGCGCCGATGCTGGAAGCGGCCCTTGCCGATCTCGCCAACCCGCCGCGCAACAGCCAGCTCTCCGGTCCCGTCGCCTTGCTGGTGCTCGACGGCGATGCGGAAAGCCTCGCCGCGCACATTGCCGAAGGCATGGAAGAGGCAGGGCTGCCGGCGTCGTCCGGTCGTGCCCCCGCCGACATTGCGCGCAGGCTGATCGAGAAGGCGCAATTGCGAAGCGTGCGGCTGTCCGACGACGCCTTCTCGGCGCTAAAAGGTTTTCTCGAGATCGACGTCGCGCTCAGCGCCGCGACCGCGGCGCTCGAAAAATTCGCCGCCGATGCCGGCCTGTCGCTGGGACCGGCACTGGAGAATTTCGCCGCGCGAGCCAAAGCGATCGAGGCGCATGGCCTGTCCTCGGCGCAGATCCGTTATGACGCCGCCTTCGGCCGTCCGCTCGATTATTATACCGGCCTCGTCTTCGAGATTGGCGTCCAGGGGGGCGACCGTCCGCTGGTCGGCGGCGGCCGCTACGACCGGCTGCTGACGCTGCTGGGCGCCAAGAAGCCGATTCCCGGTGTCGGCTTCTCGGTCTGGCTCGACCGCATCGAAGCCTTGCGGGAGCCAGCCAAATGATCACGCTGGCGATCCCTTCAAAAGGCCGTCTCAAGGAACAGTCTCTCGAAGTGCTGGCCAAGGCCGGCCTGGCTGTCACCTTGCCGCAGGACGACCGCAAATACCGCGCTCGCATCGACGGTCTCGACAATGTCGAGGTGGCCTTCCTGTCCGCGTCCGAGATCGCCGGCGAGATCGGCCAGGGCGCGGTCGATCTCGGCATCACCGGCGAAGATCTGGTGCGCGAAAACCTTGCGGACTGGGAAGCCCGGGCGGAAATCGTCGCCCGGCTCGGCTTCGGCCATGCCGATGTGGTGGTGGCCGTGCCCGACATCTGGCTCGATGTCGATAGCATGGCCGACCTCGACGACGTCGCCGCCGATTTCCGCCAGCGGCACGGCCGGCGCTTGCGCATCGCCACCAAATACTGGCGGCTGACGCAGCAGTTCTTTTCGCTCAAGCACGGCATCCAGGTCTATCGCATCGTCGAAAGCCTCGGCGCCACCGAAGGCGCCCCGGCCGCCGGCCTGGCGGATGTCATCGTCGACATCACCACCACCGGCTCGACGCTGCGCGCCAACCACCTGAAAGTGCTTGGCGACGGCACGATCCTGAAGTCGCAGGCCTGTCTGGTCGCTTCGAAGAAGCAGCGTGATGCGGCGGACGAGGCACAATTGCGCGACATTGCAGCGAAGATGGGCGCGCTCGTCCTTTAGCCACCTCTACCTTCGGCGGGTTTCCACCGCCTTTGCGGGCTGATAGGCTCGATCCCGGGAGGAGACGGCGATGGCGATCAAACTCGACGAGCTTATGAACGCCACCAATTTGCGCGGCCATCGCGCCAGCGGCACCTTCATGGCCCCGGTGGGCGGTAAGGCGCATGTCTCGGGCGACCGCTCGGTACCCTTGCTCGGCAAGACCATTCCGGAACTGTTCTCCGACACGGTGAGCAAATACGCCACGCTCGACGCCGCTGTTTTCGTCGGTCAGGACAAGCGCTTCACCTGGAGCGAGCTGTCGGACGCGGTCGACGCTTTGGCCGCCGGCCTCCTGGCGCTCGGCCTTGAGAAGGGCGACCGTGTCGGCATCTGGTCGCCGAACCGCTGGGAATGGCTGGTGACGCAGTTCGCCACCGCGCGCATCGGCCTGATCCTGGTCAACATCAACCCGGCCTACCGGCTGACCGAGCTCGAATATGCCCTCAACAAGGTCGGCTGCAAGGCGCTGGTCACCGCCGTCAGCTTCAAGACCTCCGACTATCTCGGCATGATCGGGACGCTGGTGCCGGAACTCGCCAACGCCGAGCCGGGAAGGCTCAAGGCGAAAAAGCTGCCGGCGCTGAAGATCGTCATCCGCATGGGCGACGACAACTCGCCCGGCATGTTCAATTTCGGCGATGTGCTGGCCATGGCTGGCCGCGACGAGCATGACAGCCTCGACCGCATCTCCGAAAGCCTGAAACCCGCCGATGCCATCAATATCCAGTTCACCAGCGGAACGACGGGCGCGCCAAAGGGCGCGACGCTGACCCACGCGAACATCGTCAACAACGGTAATTTCGTCACCTCGGCAATAAAACTCACCGTCGACGACCGGCTCTGCATCCCGGTGCCGCTCTACCATTGCTTCGGCATGTCGATGGGCACGATGGGCTGCGTCACCAAGGGCGCCACCATGGTCTTCCCGGGTGAAGGCTTCGATGCCGGTGCCGCGCTGAAGGCCGTCGCCCAGGAGCGCTGCACCGGCCTCTATGGCGTGCCGACCATGTTCGTAGCCATGCTCGACCATGCCGATTTCGCCAGCTTCGACCTCTCCAGCCTGCGCACCGGCATCATGGCTGGCTCGCCATGCCCGATCGAAGTGATGAAGAAGGTGGTCTCGCTGATGCATATGAGCCAGGTGACCATCGCCTACGGTATGACCGAGACCAGCCCCGTCTCCTTCCAGAGCAGTGTCGACGATCCGCTGGAAAAGCGCGTCTCGACCGTCGGCCGCATCCATCCGCATGTCGAGGTCAAGGCGATCGGCGCCGACGGCGCCACAGTTGCTGTCGGCGAGCCGGGCGAGCTCTGCACGCGCGGCTATTCGGTGATGAAGGGCTATTGGGACGACGCTGAGAAGACCCGCGAGGCAATCGACGCGGACGGCTGGATGCACACCGGCGACCTCGCCACCATCGATGCCGAGGGCTATTGCAACATCGTCGGCCGGGTGAAGGACATGGTCATCCGCGGCGGCGAGAACGTCTATCCGCGCGAGGTCGAGGAATTCCTCTACCGCCATCCCAAGATCAAGGAAGTGCAGGTCTTCGGCATTCCGGACGACAAATATGGCGAGGAGCTCTGCGCCTGGATCGTCTTGAAGCCCGGCCAGATTGCCACCGCCGAGGAGATCAAGGCGTTTTGCGCCGGCCAGATCGCCCACTACAAGATCCCGCGCTACATCCGCTTCCGCACCGAACTGCCGATGACCGTGACCGGCAAGCCCCAGAAATTCCTGATGCGCGAGGCTATGGTCGAGGAACTGGGGCTGGTGGTGCAGAAGACGGCGTAAGAAGGGGCATGTCGATTTTGTCGCAGCGCTGAATGCAGCCAACGTCGCAACCTTGCGGCGTTGCCGGTAGCTGCGGATTGACGTTGTTTGAAGGCGCCGGGCGGCGGCGTTGCCGGCCGGGCGGCGTTTGGGGCTTCAATGACTGGTTTCGCACGGTCGGTAACTTCCTACACGATGCCATTGGCCGCCTTGGCGATGGCCGTCGCGGTCAGAGCCAGCGGCCTTTCGGTGGACGAAGGCTCGCTGAACGTCAGGGTTCTTGTCGGAGCGCTTTCGAGCGCGATCATGTTCATCACCATTTTCGTGGTGCTCGACCACGCCGAGGCGGTTGCCCGGCGCGTAGGGGAGCCATACGGAACATTGGTGCTGACCTTTGCCGTGACGGCAATCGAAGTGTCGATCATCGTTTCCATGATGCTGCATGGAGCGAACAACCCGACATTGGCGCGTGAGTCCGTTTTCTCGACCGTGATGATTACCTCCACCGGCGTTGTCGGCATGTGTCTCGCGCTTGGCGGCTGGCGTCATCGCAAGCAGGCAATCGTTCGGCAGGGGACCAGCGCATATCTGGCTGTTCTGATTGCGCTGACCGTCATGATCCTGATCCTGCCGACCTATACCCAAACCACTGACCCCGGCACGTTTTCGGCGGCTCAGCTTGGTTTTGTAAGCACGCTTTCAGTGGTCCTTTATGCAAGTTTCGTCTTTGCCCAGACCGTCCGGCACCGTGAAGACTTCGTCGAAGGACAGGCACGCGAAGTGCCGATGCGATCTGCCTCTCACGAAAGTGTTTCTGTCGCTGCCCTGCTGCTGTTGAGCGGGCTGATAGGAATTGTCATGCTTGCCGAGCAGGTCGCCGCAAGCGTCGAGGATACGCTCGTGGCTTACCAGGTCTCCCAGGCCGACAGTATTGTGGGGGCGTTGATCGCGGGGCTGGTTCTGATGCCGGAAGCCATTTCGGCGGTTCGCGCCTCGCTCAACAATGAGCTGCAGCGCGGCTTGAACGTGGCGATGGGTTCGGCTTGCGCCACGATCGGCCTGACGATACCGGCGGTCGCGGCCGCCAGCCTGCTGACGGGCAGGGGGCTGACCTTGGGCGTTCCGTCGGCCGATGCGGTCCTTTTGGTCTTGGCGCTCCTGATATGCAACGTAAGCTTCAGCACCGAGAGAACGACATTCCTGACAGGCATGGTCCATATCGTGGTGTTCTTTACCTACGTCTTTCTGACATTTGTGCCGTGACGGCTGGCGATCGGATGCGGTGATAAACCGGGCTGTGGTACAGAGACGGCGTGGATCGGGATTGAAATGCCTTCGCAACGAGTCGGAGGGCGCGATCGCCAGGCACGCGTATTGGATGGGGTTATGGACAACGAGTTCCCGAATTTCGCGGCGCTGAGGGCCGCCAAAACCGAAAACGTCGACTATCGCATCGTCGTGCGGCGCGGCGCGCGAACCGGCAATGCGATTGTCATGGCTCCCCATGGCGGGAAAATCGAACCCCGCACATCCCTGATCACCGAGACGATAGCGGGGCCCGATCTCGATATGTATTGCTTTGAAGGCCTCATGCCGGAAAGCAACCGGGAGCTCCACATAACATCCAGGAACTTCGACGAGGGGACCGCGCTGGACCTGTTGCGGACGAAGTCCACCGTCGTCGCTATCCACGGCCGTCAGGACCGCGACGATCCCTCGACAATCTACATGGGCGGCAAGGACGCCGCGTTGGTTTCAGAAATAGCCTGGCGTCTGCAGGAGGCCGGCTTCGAGACGCAAAAGGATAACCATCCGTTTCCCGGTGTCCAGGATTTGAACATCGTCAACCGAGGTCTGACGGGGAAAGGAGCGCAGCTGGAAATACCTTTCTCGCTGCGCCGTCGAATCGGCAACGAGCCGGACCTTCTGGAAAAATTCTGTGGGGCGGTTCGCAAGGCGATCGATGCATTCGACGCCCGAAATGGCGTTCAATCCTGGGCCGTGTCCTAGAGCCGCATCGCTATTCGAAACGAAGAGACAGAGCGGTTGTGCGAACCGTTCTTGAGAACTGGAGTAGATCCCCATGTCGTCGTGGTCGATGAAGGGTCTGTGGCCGCGGCAAGCGGGGGCGAGTGCTGAGAGTGGCGACGCAACCCCCCGGCCGGCGGAACTGCCCATTCCGCCGTTTGAGATGCGGCAACTGGTCGGCCCGACCGACCCGCAGATGTTCGACAATCCACGCCGCGCGCCTGTCTTTGCCGGCCTGCCGGACGCCGCCTATGACAATGTCTTCGACTTCGGCTCGGGCTGCGGCCGGCTTGCCAGGCAGATGATGCAGCAGTCGCCGCTGCCGGCGAAATACCGGGGTATCGACCTGCACGAAGGCATGGTGAGATGGTGCCAGGAGAATTTGACGCCGGCCAACCCCGATTTCACCTTCGCGCATCACAACATCTTCAATCCCGGCTTCAATCCCGACCCGTCCCTGCCGCGCTTCGCCCCGTTCCCGATCGAGGACGGCGCCGCGACGTTGATGATTGCCTGGTCGGTCTTCACCCACACCACCCAGCGGCAGACCGAGCACTATATCAACGAGACGGCGCGGGTCCTTCATGATCGCGGAACTCTCGTCTCGACCTGGTTCCTGTTCGAGAAGCGGAATTTCCCGATGATGCAGGATTTCCAGAACGCGCTGTATATCAACGAGTTCGACCCGACGAATGCGACCATCTTCGACCGGACCTGGTTGGTGGACTTGCTTGCGAGCGCCGGCCTCCAGGTGACGCTGGCAAAGCCACCGGCGATCAGGGGCTTTCAATGGGTGCTTCACATCCGGAAGAAGGGACAGGGCGAGCCGGTTGAACTCGGCGAAGACCTTGCGCCCTACGGCAAGATGCCGCCGCCGGTTCTCACCCAGGACCCGTCGAAGATCGGACGTTCTTGATCCGTGTAAGAACCGGCGCGGGCTGGCATCAGGCGGAAACGCGGAACCGGATCAGATACCAGAGTGCCTTGATCCCGTCGCGCCAGCCGATTTTCTTGCCCTCGTCATAGGTTCGGCCGTAATAGCTGATGCCGACCTCATAGATGCGCAGGCCGCCGGCGCGCGCGATCTGCGCGCTCATTTGTATCTCGCAGCCGAAATCATCGCAGGTGAGGCTGAGCCGCTCTTTGATGGCGCGGGTGAACATTTTGTAGCAGCATTCGATGTCGGTGAGCGTCTGGTTGTAGAGCAGGTTGAACGTCAGCGAGATGAACCTGTTTGCCACATAGTGGTGGAAGTAGAGGGACCGGTGCGGCCGGCCATAGAAGCGCGAGCCATAGACCACATCGGCCACTTTGCGCCTGGCGATGAGATCGTACATGACCGTCCAGTCGGCGGGATCATATTCGAGATCGGCGTCCTGGATGACGATCACGTCGCCGCTCGCGGCAGCAAGTCCGGTGCGCAGCGCGGCGCCCTTGCCGCTGTTTTTCTGATGGTAGGCCGGTCGAATGATGGTGCTGCCCGACGGCTGGGTCTTGGCGACGACGAGGTCCTGATCATCTGCGATGACGAGGTTATTGTGCGCGTCGACGCTGATGGTGCCGCCCGAACGCGGACCGTCCGGAAAGTTGGCCTGCAACCATTCCCGGGTTCCGTCGGTCGACCCGTCGTCGACGACGATGATTTCCTTGTCGACGCCAGGCAGCGCTTTGCTGACCATGGCGAGCACGCTCGGAAGGGTTGCCACCTCGTTGAAGACCGGGACGATGATCGAAAGCATTGGACGAAGCGGCGCCTGGCTGTTGAGCGGATTATAGTGCCGACAGCGATGCCAGCGTGGCCACGACCGTCACGATGCCTATGATTGCATAAAGCACGCGGTAGCAGCGTTGCAGGGCGACCAGGCTTTCAAAGCTGAGGCCGGCTCGCAGCGCCCGCAACGAGGCCGTGAGATGCAGCGGATAGAGCAGCGCGGCCAGCATCAGCACGCGCGGAACCAAGCCGTAAAACGCAAGGCCGACCAGCAGGACATAGGCCGCCGTAAAGAGCGCCAGGCCGGCAAAGAAACCTTGCGCCTTGCCGAAGGCGACCGCGTTGGTCCGGATCCCGTTGAGCGTGTCGCCCGCGTGGTCGCGGGCCTCATGGGTGAAATGCCCGGCGGTGAAGACGAGCGCGAAGAATAAGCTGACGAGGAGGCCGCGCACGTCGATTGCCGAGAAGGCCGCGTAGCCGAGGAGAAAATGCAGCGCGCCGCCCGAAAGGTGAAGCGCCGAGCTGAAAATCGGCGTGCCCTTGAGGTGGAGGCCGGGCGCCGAATAAAGCGCGCTCAGGCCGGCTATGGCCAGTCCGACGAAGAACGGTGTCTCGCCGACCATCGCGAACAGCAACAGGCTGAGCGCCAGCAGCGAAATCGCGAGATATCCGACCTCGCTTCGCGAAAGGCCTTTTGCGGCAAACGTGCCCGCCGCCCGCTTGGGATCGTTGACGTCGCCGTCGATGCCGGACCAGTCGTTGAACAGAAAGACATGCGCGACTAGGCACAGATTGCCGGCGATGACGAAAGCAACATCCAGCATGTTGTTCATCGTCAGGGCGCCGATCGAAAGCACCGCACCGATCAGCGGTGTGCCCTGAAGCGCGCAGACTTCGTCGAAACGGATGCTCGACAACAGGCGAGGCCACGATCGTATCGATCTGGGACGGATCGCGACTGCCGGTTCGAGCGGTGTCATATCTCTCCACATTTCTGGCCGGGGCCGCTGGGGCGGCACGACAGCGTTGTCTGCCCCGACTGACTGGCGAAGTAAAGCCTCAGCCAGAGCGCATAGCCGAGTTCCTGTGACCAGTAGAATCGCCGGACCGTGGCGCTCAGATCGTTGTGATAGAACAGCGGCGGCGCGCTGTTGAGCAAGGAAAAATCGTTCTCGGCGATCTTGCCGAGAATTTGGGCCGTCTCCAGGCGGCTTTGGCCCGTGGCGTCGCCGTTCTCCGTTTGGCCAAGCAGTTCGGCCGCCCGGATCCAGATATCCTGCCCGGGCACCGTGCTCTGCAGCCGCGATGGCGCAATCCTCAGCTTGCAGCCGGCCTTGCGCAGATCCGCGAGTCGCAAGGCGAGAAGAAGCGGCGCCTTGGCGTAGTAGACCCAGACGTCGTCGTCATCCGCCTTGCGCGCCATCGCTTCGCACAGCGCCCGCGCCGCTGCCGGATCTTGCCCGGCGAGCAGCATATAGACATGCATCTGGATGCCGAAATCGGCCGGGTTCGGATCCTTGCCTGGATCGAGGCATTGGTAGCGCTCACGCGGCGCGAGCCAGGTCCGGTAAAGGCCGTCTGGCCTTTTATACTGGTCGAGGGTGGCCAGCGCCTTCGACAGCAACTCCGTTTGCTTGCCGGGCGCGGCTCGCCAGACCAGAGCCGTGTCGTCGGCATCGGGAGTGATGGCGCAGCCGAGCTTTCCGATCGTCGGCGCGTCGGGCCGGCCGTGGTACCGGACCAGACCGTCGGGCTCGATCTGGTCGCTCAGGTAGCGGCGCACCCGCGCCAGCTGATCCTCCATCCCGGCCTCTTTCGCCACCGGCGTCATGACGTCGAGGATCAAACTGTTCAGATATGTGTTCAGCTCCGGATGCGGCTTGGCGAACTCCAGGCCGCTGGTGAAGGACGTCAGCCAGTAGCCCGGCGCCTGCAGGCGTCCGGCCAAAGCCTGCTCCGCCTCGAGCGCGACATTCATCAGCTGCGCATCCGGCGCCAGGGTGAACCTGCGCTCGATGAGCAGCCGCGGCACGCTGCCGGGCTGCGCGCGGACGCGCGCCGTCAGGACATGCTTGCCAGGTCCCAGTTGATCGGCGGGGAAGGCGATACGCCAGCCCGCTGGATTTGAGCTTCCAAGCGCCTTGACGACGTCGCTGCGCTCGAAAAACGTGACCGCGCCGCCCATCGGTTGGCCATCCACCGACACCGCGACGTCCAGCGGCGTTTTCCTGTCGACGAGCGCCCAGCCGAGGACTTCGACCTGGCGCGCCGCCGCCGCGGTGCTGCCTTCGGGTGCCGGCACCCCGACAACATTGACCTGGTCGACGCTGCCGGCGAGCTCGGCGAAGAGATCCATCGGAGCCGGCGGATGTCTCAGTTCGGCGATGAAGGCGGCGTTGTTGATGTCCCAGGCGGGCCGCATCCTGTCCGGGCCGGCAGCAGCCAGCAGCACGTTGTCGGAGGCGCCGGTGTACCAGAACGCGCCGATGGCCTGGATGCCGATTGCCACGCCGCCGGCCAGCGCGAACACCGCCCGGCCTCTTGATGACAGCGCCGCCAGCACCGGCGGCAGCATCCATATCAGCATCGGAATGAAATCGGTGAGCCAGCGCGGCCCCCACGACACACCCTGCCGCCAGTCGACAAGAGCATAGAGCACCACCTGCACAACGATGGCGCAAAGCATCGCGATGGTGAGGCCGCGCATCTTCGCATCGCGCAGGATCGGCATCAGGAAGAGAGGCACGAACAGCAGAAACGGCGAGAAGACGAAGAGGCCGCGCATCGGGCTGAACAGCAGGCCGGCGATGCCTTCGATCACATTGTCGTTGTAGTCGTGGGATCGATCGACGAGGGCATAGGCGCCGGCGATATTGCCGACGACCTGCAGATTGTAGGCGACGACCAGCACAACCGGGATCAGGCCCGTGATCACGAACAGCGGAATTCTGCGCCCGGCCCACCAGAGGCCATAGAGCCCGAGGCTTGCCGCCAGAACGGCATCGGGTTGGCGGTTCACCGCGATGAGGGCGCAAAAGAAGCCCGCCGTGGCAGCGCGCGCCGGGCTGCATCGCCCGGTGATCAGCAGCATCGTCGCGATGACCAGCAACTCAGCCAGCCCATGCATCCAGAGCGCCTGGCTGCTGATCACCCAGGTCGTCGTGCCGAAGGCGTAGAGCAGGGTGAGAAGCGCGGCAATTCGCGGCGTGCTGCGCCGTCGCAGCAAGAGGTAGAAAAGCGCCACCGATGCGGCCGCGAGCAGCGACGCGCAAAGCTTCTCCATGACCCGCGCGACCCGGTCGAGCAGCAGCGGATTCCAGTTTCTCGCTTCGAGGTATTTGACGACAGGCAGGTAGGCCGGCGCGATCGCCACCGGAACCGCGAGAGGATATTGCGAGACGAAATGACCGTCACGCCCCTTTAAGATCCAATACGCGCTGCTGCCCTTGCCTTGAATCGCCGGTGGTTGGCGGCCCTGCGCGACGACGTCGACGATGGGATCGAGGAGAAGGCTGTGGTTGCGCCAGATCGAGAACGGCAGATAGCGCGCGGCATATGTGTCGCCCGCCGGGATCGACCGCATATTGGCGTTGAAGACAACGAAGGCGGCAAGCCCAAGCAGGATTGCGATGGCGAAATCCCTGAGCGTGCTGCGCTGAGGATCCCCCGGTGATTGTTCTTGCCCCGGCGCACGGGCCGAACGTGCTTCGGTTGGCAATGCCCTGACCCCGTACCGTGCGATGTCGCAGCCGACCTATATCGGCGCGGCTCATATGCTTCAACAGCCGTTTCCATGCATTAACAAAAGACTGTTTGCCGGATCCTTCGCGGACCTGCGGAGCCCGACGGGCGTCGCTGTCGCCAACCTCACCGTCAGTGCCGGCAAGACGAACAAAACAAATTGTTCAAACGGCCTTTATCTGTCTTGCAGCCTGGGCGGTTTGTCGCGAAGTGGAGAGACTATGAGCGACCAGAGCACCACGCGGGCCGGTTTGCCAACGCGCGGCACCTACGATGGCCGGCGCGTGAACCTGTTTGGCGTCGGCCCGCCCCGCACGGCCACCACCAGCCTCGCCATGATGCTGGCCGCGACGGGAAAGGTCTTTGTTCCGGACGGCAAGGAGGTCAACGGCTTCGGCATCACGCCCGAGCTGACGCAAACGCTCTACGATCTGCGTTTCGCCGAGGCGCGCGAAAAGCATCGCTACATTGCCGACTTCTCACCGGTCTATCTGTCGGATGCTGAGGTGCCCTCGCGCATCAAGTCATACAATCCAGACGCCAGGATCATCGCCACGCTGCGCGAACCCGTAGCGCGCATGCTTTCGCAATACGCCCACATGCGGCAGACGAAAGACCCTTCGCTGGATATCGATCTTCGTCTCGACGTGAACGCTTACATCAGGAAAGGCCTGTCCGATCTGCAGGCCGGCCCCTTGGAGCCCTATCGCTGGTATTCCGCGGCGCTGAACATGACGCACTCCTTCTATGGGCGGAATCTCGAACGCTATTTCGCGTGCTTTTCCCGCAAGCGCATCCTGGTTCTGGTCTATGAGGATTTGCTGCAACCTCGCCGGTTGTGGCGAAGAGACCGATGGGAGAGAGGCCTGCGGTCGTTCCTCGGCGTCGCGATCGGCCGGCGGGTATGGGAAAACCAGGTGGCGGATGAGCCGTTGACGGTCGAGCCGGAGCTCAATGCCGAGCTGAGAGCGCTTTTTGCCCCGGAGGTGAAGGCCGCGGGAAAACTGATCGGACGCGACCTGTCGGCCCTTTGGGGGTATTGAGAGGGTGGCCGCGAGCCGGCCGGAAACCAGTCGGGCGACGGTCAAGCTTGCCTTTGGCGCATCGATATGATCTCAGGTCCGGCTTGCACTGCGGACCGCGAGTCAAAGGCGGACTGGGACCTGGAGTTGGTGTGGCAAGGACCGCGTTTTTCACGATCTCGTCCTGGAATTATCTGCACTATGCGCGCGCGCTTGCCTCGTCCCTGGCCGCATATCATCCGGACGTCGCGCGCATAATCGCCGTCGCCGATACAAGGCGCGACGACCTGACCGGCGGCGATTTCCCCGAATTCGACGAATGCGTCTTCTTCGACGATCTCGACCTGCCGGATCGCCGGGCCTTCAGCTTCCGCTACGATGTCATGGAGTTGAACACGGCGATCAAGCCGACAGTGTTTAGCCGGCTGTTTGCCGAGGGATATGATCGGGTCATCTATCTCGATCCCGATATCATAGCCTACCGCCGGTTCGACGAGCTGTTCGATGTTCTCGACGGCGGCGCGTCGTCGGTTCTCACGCCGCACGCGCTGGCACCGAATTTGCATCCGGACAGCCCGAACGATCTGACGTTCATGCAAGCCGGCGTCTACAATCTGGGCTTCATGGCGCTCGCCAACACGCCCGAGACGCTTCGATTGCTGAAGTGGTGGGAAACACGTCTGCGCACCGAATGCGTCTCCAACCGGGTTGCCGACGGCCTTTTCGTCGACCAGAAATTCGTCGACCTCTGGCCGGCCTATTGCCCGGGAACGGCCATTCTGCGCAATCCGGCCTACAATGTGGCGTATTGGAACCTCGACAGCCGCCCTGTCAGACGGCGCGGCGATGCCTATGAGGTCGACGGCGTGGCGCTCGCTTTTTTCCATTTCAGCGGCGTGGTCCCCGGGGACCGGTCGATCCTGTCGAAACACCAGCGACGGTGGAAACCCGGCAGCACCCCTGAACTGCGGGCTCTTTTCGACGACTATCATGATCGTCTCGAGCAATTCGGGCTGCGGCGGTTCTCGAGCATCCCCTACGGCTTCGGAACCTTCAGCAACGGGACCCGCATTCCGGATGTGGCCAGGCGCCATTTTCGCGAGCGGCTGGAACCCTTTTCCGGCGATCCGTTCGCGGATTTGCCCGCCTATCTCAACCGTCCGGCGCAGCTTGATCCGAATCCCGACGGGGTCGTCACGCGATTTGCCCACGCGCTCTGGATGACACGGTCCGATCTACAGACCCATTTCGACTTGCGGGGAAGCCACTCGCAGCTGAGCTACGTGCAGTGGTTCGCTTCCGGGGGTGCCGAGGAGGCGAAAATCCCCGCGGAATTCATACGGCCTGTCGCCAAAAGAATTTCCGATCTCGGGGCACAGGTCAGGAAACGTTCACGCAGCTCGAAGCTCACGGCCGCCGCCGCGCGGTTCGCCTATCGGCTGCTGATGAAAGTTCAGCCCAACATCAGATGGTTCTACCTGCTGATCCCGCCGGCGCGGCGAAAGCGTTTTCTGGATGCCTTGTTCAGGAGCGCCTGGCCCGCCGCCTATGGCGGCGGATCGTTGCCGCTCAGTCATGGCGTCTCGCTCATCGGCTATCCGTTCGCCGAGATCGGCGTTGGCGAGGCCATGCGCTCGCTTGCCCGCTCGATCGAGAGCGCCGACGTCAGCTATGAAGTCGTGAACTTCGACGAGCAGGTGCGTTCCTCGCAGAAGGATCGCGCGCTCGAGGAGCGGCTCACCGAGACGCCGTCGAAAACGGTCAACATCTTTTGCGTCAATGCCGATATGCTGGGGTCGACGGTTCGCGGCGTGGGCAGCGCCGCGCTCCATAACCGCTACAACATCCTGCGTCCGTTCTGGGAACTGCCGCGCATCCATCCGCAATGGATCGACGGCCTCAGGCAGGTCGACGAAATCTGGGCGCCGACGGCCTTCGTGCGGGATGCGTTTGCCGCCGAGACCGATCGTCCGGTGATCCATATGCCGGTGTCGATTTCGGTGCCGTCCGACGTGCAGCCGAACAGGCGCCGCTTCGGCATTCCGAATGAAGCGACCGCTTTTCTGTTCGCGTTCGACTTTTCTTCCTACCCGACCCGCAAGAACCCTCAGGCCGTTTTGGAAGCCTATCTGCGCGCGTTCGGGCAGGACAGGAAGCGCAACGTTTCCCTCCTCATCAAGACGATGGGCCGAAGCGCCGATAAGGTCGAGGTGCTGAATTCCGTGCGGCGCCTGGCGCGGGACGACCGCAGGATCGTCCTGATCGACGATGTCCTGAGCCGGGCCGACATGCACGGCCTCACCGCGTCTTGCGACGTCTTCATCTCCTTGCACCGTTCGGAAGGCTTCGGCCTGGGCATCGCCGAAGCAATGGCCTTGGGCAAGGCGGTCATCGCCACGGATTTCTCGGGCAGCAGGGATTTCGTGAGCGGCGCAACCGGCTTTCCCGTCCCCTACAGGCTGATCGACGTCGAACCGGATCAATATCCGTATTTCGTCGAGGGACAGAAATGGGCCGAACCCGACATCGACGCGGCCGCGCGCATCATGGCCTCGCTTGCCGACGACCGCGACATGGCAAGGGCCGTGGGCAGCGCGGCGAAGTCGTTCATCGAGAATTTTCACAGCCCGCAGGCCGTAGGCCGGATCGCGGACACCAGGCTGAAACAGATCTATGGGCACCGCAATGCGCTGATCGGGCGGTGAGAGCTGCTGTGCCTCACACCCCCAGCACCGCCCCATCCAACCCCCGTATAATCCGCGCCAGCTCCACGCATTCGTCCTGACGCGCCTTGTTGCGGCGCCAGGCCATGCAGATCAGGCGTTGCGGCATCGGTTCCTGGAACGGCACGATTCTCAGGTCCGGCATCACGCCGGCGGCACTTGCCGCCATCTCCGGCACCAGCGTCACGCCCAGCCCATGCGCCACCATCTGCAAGAGCGTCGTCAGGCTGGTCGCGCCGTAGCTTGCCATCGCCACCGGCCGCACATTGCCGCAGACGGCGAGCGCCTGTTCGCGCAGGCAATGGCCTTCCTCCAGCAGCATCAGCCGCTCCAGCGCCGGGCTTTCCGGCGGCACGGGCGGCGAGGCGAAGGCCGGGTCGCCCGACGGCACGGCCAGGAAGAAGCGGTCGGGGAACAGCTCTTGCGCGACGAGGCCCGGATGCTCGAGCGGCAGCGCGGCGATAAACGCGTCGAGCCGGCCGGAGGCCGTGTCCTCGACCAGCGATGCGGTCACTGCCTCGCGCAGTTCGAGCTGCAGGGCGGGGTACCGTTTCTTCAGCTCCGGCAGCACATGCGGCAGGAGATAGGGCGCCACCGTCGGGATGATGCCCAGGCGGAAGCGGCCCTCCATGGCGGGGCGGCCGCGCCGCGCCGTCGTTTCGACGTCACGGATATCGGCGAGGATGCGCTCGATGCGCGGCTGCAAGGCATGCGCTTCGTCGGTCATCCGCACCGTCTTGCCGCCACGTTCGAACAGACGACAGTTCAGTCGTTCCTCCATCTCGGCGATCTGCAAGGACAGTGCCGGCTGGCTGACGCCGGCAAGCCTTGCGGCGCGGCCGAAATGCAGCGTCTGCGCCAGCGCGTCGAAATAGAGCATTTGGCGAACGGTGAGACCAATCATAAGCAAAAATTATCAAAACAAACAGGAAAGGCAATTTGTGTTTATCGGCTAGCCGGCCTAGTCTGGAATCATTCCAGATTGGTGTGGCCTGCTGGCCGCCCCGGAATTCCCGGCAAAAAATCAAACCCCGGCAAGATCGAACCTCGGCAGATTTGGAGACGAAGATGGACGCGAAAACCGACGACAACAGCGCTGGCAAATGCCCGGTCGCGCATGGACATGGCGGCAGGACCAACAAGGACTGGTGGCCGAACCAGCTCGACATTTCCGTTCTGCACCAGCAGTCGAACCTCTCGGACCCGATGGGCGAGGATTTCGACTACGCCAAGGAATTCGCCAGCCTCGACCTCGATGCGGTGGTCAAGGACCTGCATAAGGTGATGACGGATTCGCAGGATTGGTGGCCGGCCGACTTCGGCCATTACGGGCCGCTCTTCATCCGCATGGCCTGGCACAGCGCCGGCACCTATCGCATTGGCGATGGCCGCGGCGGCGCCGGCGCCGGTCAGCAGCGTTTCGCGCCGCTGAACAGCTGGCCGGACAACGCCAACCTCGACAAGGCGCGCCGGCTGCTCTGGCCGGTGAAGCAGAAATACGGCCGAAGGATTTCCTGGGCCGACCTTCTGATCCTCACCGGCAACGTCGCGCTGGAATCGATGGGCTTCAAGACATTCGGTTTTGCCGGCGGCCGCGCCGACGTCTGGGAGCCGGAGCAGGACGTCAACTGGGGTTCCGAAACCAAATGGCTCGCCGACGAGCGCTATTCGGGCGATCGCGAACTGAGCGGCCACCTCGGCGCCGTGCAGATGGGCCTCATCTACGTCAATCCGGAAGGCCCGAACGGCAAGCCGGACCCGATCGCCGCCGCGCGCGACATCCGCGAGACCTTCGGCCGCATGGCGATGAATGACGAGGAGACCGTGGCGCTGATCGCCGGCGGCCACACCTTCGGCAAGACGCATGGCGCTGGTGACGCCTCGCTGGTCGGCGCCGAGCCGGAAGGCGCCGGCATCGAGGCGCAGGGTCTCGGCTGGTCGAGCAAATACGCCTCCGGCATTGCCGGCGACGCCATCACTTCAGGTCTTGAGGTGATCTGGACGACGACGCCGACCAAATGGAGCAACAATTTCTTCGACAACCTGTTCAATTACGAGTGGGAACTGACGAAGAGCCCGGCCGGCGCCCATCAGTGGACGCCGAAGGGCGGCGCCGGCGCAGGCACTGTGCCGGACGCGCACAATGCCTCCAAGCGTCACGCGCCGGCCATGCTCACCACCGACCTCGCGCTGCGCTTCGATCCGGCCTACGAAAAGATCTCGCGCCGTTTCCATGAGCACCCGGCTGAGTTCGCCGACGCCTTCGCCCGCGCCTGGTTCAAGCTCACCCACCGCGACATGGGCCCGGTCGTGCGCTATCTCGGCCCGCTCGTGCCGAAGGAAGAGCTGATCTGGCAGGACCCGATTCCGGCCATCGACCATGAGCTGGTGAGCGATGCCGACATTGCTTCGCTGAAGGCCAAGATCCTGGCTTCCGGTCTCTCGGTCTCCGAGCTGGTCTCGACCGCCTGGGCTTCGGCCTCGACCTTCCGCGGTTCGGACAAGCGTGGCGGCGCCAATGGCGGCCGCATCCGTCTCAGCCCCCAGAAGGACTGGGAGATCAACCAGCCGGCTCAGCTCGCCAAGGTGCTGGCCAAGCTCGAAGCCGTCCAGAAGGAGTTCAACACGGCGCAGAGCGGCGACAAGAAGGTCTCGCTCGCCGATCTCATCGTGCTTGGTGGCGTCGCTGCGATCGAGAAGGCGGCAAAGGACGGCGGCAATGAGGTGAAGGTGCCTTTCACGCCTGGCCGCATGGACGCCTCCGAGCAGCAGACGGATGTCGCCTCCTTCGCTGCACTCGAGCCGAAAGTCGATGGCTTCCGCAATTACAGCAAAGGCAAGCTGCCGATGTCGGTCGAAGCAATGCTGGTCGACCGTGCTCAGCTCCTGACGCTGACGGCGCCAGAAATGACCGTGCTGGTCGGCGGTCTGCGGGTACTCGGCGCCAATGCCGGCGGCTCGAAGCACGGCGTCTTCACCGACAAGCCGGGCACGCTGACCAACGACTTCTTCGTCAATCTGCTCTCGATGGCGACCGTCTGGGATCCGGCGGCCGGCTCCGAGCCGGGGTCGGACGAGGTCTACGAGGCGCGCGACCGCAAGACGAAGCAAGTGAAGTGGACCGGCACCCGCGCCGACCTGATCTTCGGTTCGCACGCCCAGCTGCGCGCGCTCTCCGAGGTCTATGGCTCGGGCGACGCCAAGGCGAAGTTCGTCAAGGATTTCGTCAAGGCCTGGACCAAGGTGATGAACGCCGACCGCTTCGACATCGCGAAATAAGATCGTACCTCCCAAGGAAAAAGGCGCGGGCCATGCCCGCGCCTTTTTTGTTTCAGTCCTTGGAGACCGATCAGTCTTTTTCGAAGATGCCCGCCTTGGCGACGACGCCGGCAATCGCCCCGCCGATCAGCGGCGCCACGATGAACAGCCAGAGCTGGCTGAGCGCGGCGCCGCCCGAAAACAGCGCCGGGCCGATCGAGCGCGCCGGATTGACCGAGGTGCCGGTCACCGGGATCATGGCGAAGTGGATGCCCGCCAGCGTCAGGCCGATGACCAGGCCGGCAAAGGCGGTGGTGTGCTTGGCGTTGGTCACGCCGAGGATCACGGTGACGAAGGTGAAGGTGCCGATCAGCTCCCACAGGAAGGCCGAGCTCGTGCCCCATTTCGCCTCGTCCCAGCCATTGGCGCCGAAGCCGCCGGTGTGGCCGCCGACCTGGCCGGAGACGATGATCCACAGCGCCAGCGAAGCGATGATGGCGCCGATGATCTGCGCGATCCAGTAAGGGACGACATCTTTGGCCGGCATCCGTCCCGCCAGGAACACGCCAAGGGTGACTGCCGGATTGAGATGCGCGCCCGAGATCGGGCCGATCGCATAGGCCGCGGCGATCAGGCCGATGCCGAACGCCAGGCCGATGCCTTCCTGTCCGAGCGGCAGCGCGCCGCCGAAACCGCCCGTGACCACGGAGGCCGTACCGATGAACACCAACAAGAACGTGCCGAGAACTTCTGCCAGATAAGTCTTCATTGCCCTCTCCTCATAGGATCCGCCAGATCGCGCTCGCCGCGCCGCGAATCACTGCCGCAAGAGTATTCCTGCCCGCAAAACTTGGAAAGCTGAGAGGTTAAGTCGACAGGCTTGCTTGTGTATGCCAGTCAAAGACATTAGAAACCTTTCATATTCTGGCCGACTGTTCTTGTTTTCCCGCGGTGCCGCTCGCAATGGAAAAACCGTTTGGGAAAACGGCATGACGCTGAAACGTCGTTTCACCGGCAAGCCGAACAGAACTGTTTCAATCCTGGCCTGAAAGGCTTTAAGAGCGGCTGGAAGCGATTTGTAGGAGCGGCGGAAAACCGGATGCGATTGGGCGGAAGGCTGGCGGCGGCCATAGAGGTTCTGGAAGACATCGGCCGTCGGCATCGGCCGGTGGCCGATGCCTTGCGCGACTGGGGGCTGTCGCATCGCTTTGCCGGCGGCGGCGACCGCGCGGCGATCGGCAACATCGTCTACGACGCGCTGCGCCGCAAACGCTCGGCCGGCTGGCTGTTCGGCGAGGACACGCCGCGCGCCACCGGCTTCGGCGCCCTGTTGCTCGAATGGGGGCAGACGGCGCAGTCGCTCAACGATGCGCTCGACGGCGACAAATTCGCGCCGCCGCTGCTCAGCGCCGCCGAGTTGAAGGCGACGGCCGAGCGTCGGCTTGCCGATGCGCCCGAGGCCGTGCGGGCGGATGTCCCGGACTGGTGCGCGCCGCTGCTCGAGCAGGCCTATGGCGACGCCTGGGTCGCGGAGGGCGCGGCATTGGCTGAGCGCCCGCCGCTGGATCTCAGGGTCAACACGCTCCAGGCGGATCGCGCCAAGGTGCTGGCCGAGCTCGAGGGCACTGGCGCGGCGCCGGCGGCAATCGCGCCGCACGGCATCCGCATCCCACCGATCGACGGCGACGGCCGCCATCCCAATGTGCAAGCCGAGCCCGCCTTCCAGAAAGGCTGGTTCGAAGTGCAGGACGAGGGCTCGCAGCTTGCCGCCGCGCTTGCCGGTGCCGCGCCTGGCATGCAGGTGCTCGACTATTGCGCCGGCGCCGGCGGCAAGACGCTGGCGCTGTCGGCCGAGATGGGCAATACGGGCCAGCTCTTCGCCCATGATGCGGAAAAGGTGCGGCTGGCGCCGATCTTCGAGCGCATCCGCCGCTCGCACAACCGCAATATCCAGGTCGTCAGCAAGCCCGCGGAGCTTGCGCCGCTCAGCCACCATATGGATCTCGTGCTGATCGACGCGCCCTGCACCGGCAGCGGCACCTGGCGGCGGCGGCCCGACGCCAAATGGCGGCTGACCGAGCGGCAGCTCGATGCCCGCAAGGGGGAACAGCAGGCCATCCTCGATACGGCGCAGGCTTACGTCAAACCGGGCGGCCTGCTGGTCTACATCACCTGTTCGGTGTTCGACGCCGAAAACGGCGAGCAGGTCGCGGCGTTCCGCGAGCGTCACAAGGAGTTTGCGCCGGTCGACCACCGCCGGCTTTGGGACAGCCACTTCCCTGGCCGTGAGGCAGCAGCGCGCATTGCCGGCACCGGCGGTATCTCGCTGTCGCCGGCGCTGAGCGGCACCGACGGGTTCTATCTCCATGCCTTGCGCAGGGCCGCTTGAGGGCAGACGTCCTTTGCTGCGCTGCAACATAAAAGATTGCCTGTCCCGCCTGGCTCTGCAATAAGCTTCGCCAGCAAAACGTGAGGCGAAGACCATGGCTGCCAAGATCGTACCCGCTCCCGACTTCGAGGAACGCGTCAGGACGTCTTTTGCGCGGCAAAAAGCCATGGCCAGCATCGGCGCCGAGCTGACGCTGGTGACGCCCGGCATCATCGAGATCGAGATGCCATACTCGGCCTCGCTCACCCAGCAGCATGGTTTCCTGCATGCCGGCGTCATTTCGACCGCTTTGGACTCCGCCTGCGGCTACGCGGCCTTTTCGCTGATGCCGCAGAATTCCAGCGTGCTGACCATCGAATTCAAGGTCAACCTGCTGGCGCCGGGCAGGGGCGAGCGCTTCCTGTTCCGCGGCTCGGTGACCAAGCCCGGCCGCACCATCATCGTCGCCGACGGCCAGGCTTACGCCTTTGCTGCCGATGGCGAGGCCAAACTCATCGCCACCATGACCGGCACGATGATGACGGTGGTCGGCCGCGACGGGATCGAGGGGTGATCCGATGCGTAATGCTGTTCGGATCGGCGGAAAATCCGTCCTCTTCGTCATGGCGGTCGAGGCCGAATACGGCCCGCACCTGAAGAACCTGTTCACGCCGCTGATGACCGGCGTCGGTCCGGTCGAGGCCGGTGTCAGGCTCGGCGCCGAGCTCGCGGCGTTGAAGGCCGAAGGGGCGCTTCCCGACCTCATCGTTTCGCTGGGCTCGGCCGGCAGCCGCAAGCTGGAGCAGGCTGAAATCTACCAGGCTGTGTCGGTGAGCTATCGCGACATCGACGCTTCGCCGCTCGGCTTCGAGAAGGGGGCGACGCCGTTCCTCGACCTGCCGGTGGCAGTGCCGCTGCCCTTCGTCATTCCAGGCATCAAGACCGCCGCGCTCTCGACCGGCGGCGCGATCATTTCCGGCGCCGCCTATGACGCGATCGATGCGGAGATGGTCGATATGGAGACCTTCGCTTGCCTGCGCGCCTGCCAGCTCTTCGGCGTGCCGCTGATCGGCTTGCGCGGCATTTCCGATGGCGCCGCCGATCTGCGCCACGTCGACGACTGGAAAGAGTACCTGCATGTCATCGACGAGAAGCTGGCCGCGGCGATCGGCTTGCTGGAGCAGGCGATCGCTTCCGGCGCGATCAGGCTTGCATAGGCGAAAAGGACGGAAAGCCGCAGCGCTGAACCCATTGCGCCGACTCGTTTCTTTCTCTAAAGGCTCGCCATGACGACGACAGCCAATCACTCCGATACCGTTCTGATTGTCGATTTCGGCAGCCAGTTCACGCAGCTCATCGCCCGCCGCATCCGCGAGGCCGGCGTCTTTTCCGAGATCGTGCCGTTCCAATCGGCCGAAGCGGCCTTCAAGCGCATCAATCCGAAAGCGGTGATCCTGTCGGGCGGCCCGGCCTCGACCACCGACATCGGCAGCCCGCGCGCGCCACAGATCGTCTTTGACGCCGGCGTGCCGGTGCTCGGCATCTGCTACGGCCAGATGGCGCTCTGCGTGCAGATGGGCGGCGTCGCCGAAAGCTCCAACCATCGCGAGTTCGGCCGCGCCTTTGTCGAGATCGAGAAGGAAAGCCCGCTGTTCGAAGGCCTGTGGGCACCCGGCCAGCGCCATCAGGTATGGATGAGCCACGGCGACCGCGTCATCGAACTGCCCCCGGGCTTCAAGGTGCTCGGCAAGTCGGAAAGCTCGCCCTTCGCCATCTTCGGCGATATCGAGCGCAAGATGTACGGCATCATGTTCCACCCTGAAGTGGTGCATACGCCGGATGGCGCCAGGCTGCTCAGGAACTTCGTCCACAACATCGCCGGCATCGAGGGCGACTGGACGATGCGCGCCTATCGCGAGCACGCGGTCGAGACGATCCGCAAGCAGGTCGGCAAAGGCAAGGTGATCTGCGCGCTGTCGGGCGGTGTCGACTCTTCAGTCGCCGCACTGCTGATCCATGAGGCGGTCGGCGACCAGCTGACCTGCATCCTCGTCGACCACGGCCTGATGCGCAAGGACGAGGCCAAGAGCGTGGTGGAGATGTTCCGCCAGCACTACAACCTGCCGCTGATCCTGGTCGACGCGTCCGACCGCTTCATCTCGGCGCTGGAAGGCGAGGCCGATCCGGAGAAGAAGCGCAAGACCATCGGCCGCCTGTTCATCGAAGTGTTCGAGGAAGAGGCGAAGAAACTCGGCGGCGCCGATTTCTTGGCGCAGGGCACGCTTTATCCTGACGTCATCGAAAGCGTCTCCTTCTCCGGCGGTCCCTCGGTGACGATCAAGTCGCACCACAATGTCGGCGGCCTGCCCGAGCGCATGAACATGAAGCTGGTCGAGCCGCTGCGTGAATTGTTCAAGGACGAGGTGAGGGCGCTGGGCAAGGAACTCGGCCTGCCCGAGAGCTTCATCGGCCGCCATCCCTTCCCGGGTCCCGGCCTTGCCATTCGCTGCCCGGGCGGGATCACGCGCGAGAAGCTCGAGATCCTGCGCGAGGCCGACGCCATCTATCTCGACGAGATCCGCAAGGCCGGCCTCTACGACGCCATCTGGCAAGCCTTCGCGGTGCTGCTTCCGGTGCAGACGGTCGGCGTCATGGGCGACGGCCGCACCTATGAATTCGTCTGCGCGCTCCGTGCCGTCACCTCGGTCGACGGCATGACGGCCGACTTCTACCACTACGACATGAACTTCCTCGCCGCCGCAGCCACCCGCATCATCAACGAGGTCAAAGGCATCAACCGCGTCGTCTATGATGTGACGTCGAAGCCGCCGGGGACCATTGAGTGGGAGTGAGGGCAAGCGGCGGCAATAGCGTAGTTTCGGCGGCGATTTGCGCCGCCCTATGAATTGCCTTCGTGTTCATATCCAACTCCTACTCGACCGGCTCCACCAACTTGGACCGGTTTCGGCCTGCCCGTCGCTGCGAACCGATCTCCCTCCTTCGAGATATCGAAGAACACCCGCCTTCCACCCGTCGAAATGAGGGCGATGGTTTGAATTTGGCTGTCAAACACAATCCAGAGTCTTTTAGTCGGACCCTGTCCTAATCGGTCCGATCGAGCAGCATGCTCCAAGGCAGCAGCATATTGGGCGCGTAGCGCAGCACGCCGTGAAACGGGATCGGCGCCGGCGGCGCGAATGGCAGCGGCAGGTCGCGCCCTTCTGTCCCGGCCGCCCAGTCGGCCAGCACCTTGCCCGTGGCCGTGGTCATGGCGATGCCGCGCCCGTTGCAGGCGCGGGCCGCCATCAGACCCGGGCCGAGGTCGATCAGATGCGGCAGGAAATCCGGCTCGACGGCGGCGATCCCCGACCAGCCATATTCGAGCGGCGGCAGGTCGGGCAGCTCCAGGCGCTTCGCCAGCCGCCGCCAGATTGTCCGCGGCACGCGCCTGTCGGCGCCGGCGCTTATCACATGCATACCGCCGCTGATCAGCCGGTTCCGGGCATCGAAGCGGAAGGTGATGAGATTGCGTCTGGTGTCGGAGAAACCCTGGCCTCCAGGCAGCAGGCGCTGGCGCGCATTCGACGGCAGCGGCGCCGTCGCGATCTGAAAAATCTTCAGCGGAAAATAGGTGCGCTGCAGTGTCGGGTTGAGCGCCCCGCCATAGGCGTTGGTGGCGATCAGCACCTTGCCGGCGCGCAGCGAACCCGACGGAGTCGTCAACGTCCAGCCGTCGGAGAAATGGTCGATCGACGTGACGCGCGTGTGCTCGCAAATCCGCGCACCGGCGTTTGCGGCGGCATCGGCCAGTCCGCGCGCGAATGCGACTGGATTGAGCACGCCGCCTGAGCGGTCCATCCAGCCGCCGGCATAGTCGCGCGCGCCGGTCAGCGCCTCGGTCTGCTGGCTGTCCAGCATCACCGCCGGCCTGCCGCGTTCCGCCCATTGCCTGGCGCGGGATCGGATTCTTTCCAGAGCAGCCGACGAGTGCGCCGCTTGTATCCAGCCGTTCTGGACGGCGTCGCAGGCGATGCCATGCCGCTCGATCAGGTTGAAGACGAGGTCGGCGCTGCCTGCGGCGACCCCAATCAGCCGCTCGCCGCGCTCCGCACCGAGATGCGCCACTATGGCGTCCGGATCCATTTTGGCGAAGTTTGGCACGACGAAGCCTGCGTTGCGGCCGGTCGCCCCCCAGGCGATGATTTCGGCTTCGAGGACAGCCACCGAAAGGCCTTTGCCGGCGGCATGCAGCGCGGTCGAAAGGCCGGTAAAGCCGCCGCCGACGATGGCAAGGTCGACATCGAGCCTGCCCTCCAGCGCTGGCCGGGGATGACCATCGCGGCTGACCGCGTGCCACAGCGAAAGCGCTTCCTGCCGCGCCATTGGGTTCAGGGCCCGCTCTCGCCGGCGGTGGCCTTCACCCGCTTGCCGAAGCGCATGCGCCGCGGCCGTTCACCGAACAGGCCGTTCGGCCGGACGAGGAGGATGACGCACAGCATCACGCCGATGGCGACGATTTGCAGTGAAGCGGCTCGCGCCTGTTGTTCCGGCGTGAAGAGCACGCTTGTGAGCGCGCCCGAGCCCGCCCATATCGCCCAGACCATCACGCTGCCCGCAACAGCGCCGGCGTTGCTCCCGGAGCCGCCGACGATCAGCATCACCCAGACCTGGAAGGTGAGGATCGACAGGTAGTTGTCGGGTGCGATGAAGCCGATGAAATGCGCCTGCAGCGCGCCGGCAAGCGCCATGATCGCGCCGCCGACGGCAAAGGCCTGGACACGATAGAAGCGCGCGCTCTTGCCGAGCGAAATCGCGGCGCGTTCGTCTTCGCGCAGGGCTTTCAGGACGCGGCCCCACGGACTGCGTGTCAGATGCTCTAGCGCCAGATATGCGCAGAGCGTCACTGCCGAGACGATGGCCAGGTTGGACAGGTTGAAGAGCAGCGGCGTTTCGGCGAGGTCGCCGAAGGGTCGCGGGATGAAACCGATGCCGAACGGGCCGCCCGTGAGCTTCTGCGCGTTGAGCGCGACCAGCTGCACGACGACCGCAACACCGAAAGTAGTGATTGCCAGATAGTCCGATCTGAGCCGCAAGGTGGCGATGCCGGTCAGCGCGGCGGCAACCCCGCCAACAAACATCGCCCCCAGCCAGCCGATGAGGATCGGCAGGCCGAAGCCGCCCAGCCGGGCGGGGTCGTCAGGGGTGGTGAGCAGCGCCGAGGTGTAGGCTCCGATGGCGACGAAACCGGCGAGGCCGACATTGAACAGACCGGTCAGCCCCCATTGCAGGTTGAGGCCCAGCGTGACCAGCGAGAAGATCAATGCCGTCGTCAGGAAGAAGGCGCCGTAGCCCACCAGATCGATCATCTTTCACGCACCCCGAAGAGCCCGATGGGGCGCACGATCAGCACTGCCATCAGGATGATGAAGGAGACCCCGGCGCGCCATTCAGCGCCGATAAGCTGTACGGCCGCGGCCTCGGCGAGGCCGATGATCAGGCCACCCAGCACCGCGCCCGGAATGCTGCCGATGCCACCCAGTATGGCGGCGGCGAACATAGGCAACAGCATGTCGAAACCCATCAGTGGACGGATCTGAACCAGCACGCCGATCATCACGCCGGCGACGCAGGCCAGTGCTGCGCCGATGACCCAGGTGACGCGCACGACGCTGGCGACGTCGATGCCGGCGATGCGGGCAAGCGCCGGGTTCTGGCTCATCGCCTGCATGGAGCGGCCGGTCTGGGTGCGTGTCGCCACAAGATGCACGCCCAGCACCAGCGCCGCGGTCAGAAGCAGGAGCGCGATCTGATCGGGTGTGATGCGGATGCCGAAGCCGACCGGCATTGCGATCTGGATCGCGCGGCTGAAATAGGTCGGGCGCGAGGTGAAGATGAATTCGAGCAGGCTTCTGAGAGCCATCGAGGCGCCGAAGCTGCCCATCACCACGATGATCGCCTGCTCCTGCTTGCGCAGTCGCGAAAACAGCACCTTGTCGAGCAGCAGCGCAAGCAGGGCCGTAAACGCCACGCCGACGACCAGCGCGACGATGAGCGGCCAGCCGAAGGACAAAGGCGCGATCGGCGCCACCTTGCCGAACATGGTGGCAATGGCGCCGACGACGGCCAAGGTCGCGTAGGTGCCCCAGGCCATGAAATCGCCATGGGCGAAGTTCGAGAAGCGCAGGATGGAATAGGTCAGCGTCACGCCGATGGCGCCAAGCCCGATCATCGAGCCGGTGAGCAGCCCGTCGACGACGAATTGCAGGTTCATGCCGCACCTCCCGTCTGCCGTGCGCTGTCCTTATGCAGCGGCCGCTGGCCGAGATAGAGCTCTGCGACGACCGGGTCGTCCCATAACGTCGAGGCGACCCCCTCGTGCCGCTCCTTGCCCTCGACCAGCACGTATGCGCGATCGCCGATGGCGAGCGCTGCCTTGGCGTTCTGCTCGACCAGCAGGATGGTGACGCCGGACTTGCGGATGGCCGAAAGCATCTCGAACACCATCGACACGAATTTCGGCGACAGTCCGGCAGAGGGCTCGTCGAGCACCAGCACCTTCGGATGGACGATCAGCGCCCGTGCCACCGCGAGCATCTGCCGCTGCCCGCCCGAGAGGTTGCCGGCAAGGGTCCGCCGCTGGCGCAAAAGGTCGGGAAAGGCCGCGTACATTTCTTCGATGCGAGCAGGCGCCTGGCGCCGTTCGAAAATGCCGCAGGCGACCTTCAGATTGTCCTCGACCGTCATCCGTGGAAAGACGTTTTCGGTCTGCGGCACAAAGGCAAGGCCGAGGCGGACCATGGTGTGTGCGGGCGCCGCGGTGATGTCCTTGCCATCGAGCAGCACCTTGCCCCGGCTGATCGGGACAAGGCCGGCGATGGCCTTGATCAGGCTCGATTTGCCGGCGCCGTTAGGGCCGAGTACGACGACGATCTCGCCCTTGTTGACGGTGATCGAGGCGCCGCGCACGATCGGCACGCCAGGCTCGTAGCCGGCCTCGAGATCGCTGACGTCAAGCACGGCTTCGCTCATGCCGCGCCCCCGAGATA
Organism: Mesorhizobium sp. GbtcB19; assembly: GCF_019091085.1. Classification (GTDB taxonomy): domain Bacteria; phylum Pseudomonadota; class Alphaproteobacteria; order Rhizobiales; family Rhizobiaceae; genus Mesorhizobium. The sequence continues at coordinate 55,144 of NZ_JAGXJY010000023.1, forward strand.
GGCCTCGATGACGCGCGGGTCGCGCGCCACCTCGTCGGCGGTGCCCTCGCACAAGAGCTCGCCGCTCGCCATCACCAGCACGCGGTGGCAAAGCCGTGTCACCATGTCGATGTTGTGCTCGATCAACAGGAAGGTGATGCCGCTCTCGTTGATGTCGCGGATGCGGTCGATGATGACCTCGAGCAGGGTGGCGTTGACGCCGGCCGCCGGCTCGTCGAGCAAGATGATCGCCGGATCGGCCATCATCACGCGGGCGAGCTCGAGCAGCTTGCGCTGGCCGCCGGAAAGTACCCGCGCCGGCTCGTGCGCCAGGCGGGTCAGCGAGACGAGCTCCAGCAACTCGGCGGCTTTCTTGGCGGCGGCTTTCTCTTCGGCGGCGACCCGCCACGGCGTGAGGAAATTGGCAAGCAGCCGTTCGCCGGTCTGTCCTTGCGCGGCAAGCATGACGTTCTCGATCAGCGTCAGGTTGGGAAGCGGCCGTGGGATCTGGAACGTGCGGCCGAGGCCACGTCCGATGCGGCGGTGCGCGGCCTCGCCGGAAACGGGCACACCACCCAGATAGATCTCGCCGCCGGATGGCAGGATGCTGCCGGCCAGAAGGTCGAACATCGTCGTCTTGCCCGCGCCGTTCGGACCGATCAGGCCGAGGATCTCGCCAGGGCGGACGTCGAACGAGACATCGTTCACGGCAACGAGCCCGCCGAAGCGCCTGACAACGTTTCTTGCCGCCAGCACCGGCTGCTGGGTCTCAGCCCCATGCCGTTTCACCGTCTCTCCCATCAATCCCTCGGGCCGGAAGCGTTTATCGTTTCTTGATTTTTTTGATATGTGATCACACTTGCTTTGATCACGCTAATCAGCTTTAATTTTCTCCGCAAGCCGAAAACAGGCAGGTCCGCCAAAAAGGGCCGCCAGAAAAATGGGCTGGAGTCGGGAGCACATGCACAAGGCAGCCGTGGAGCGGAACAATGACGTTTTCGCCGCGCAGCTCGCGCCTGTCGGCCGCGAGACCGTTCAGGACCGCGTCTATTCGGAGCTGCGCCGCGCTCTGATTGGCGGCCTGTTCGAGCCAAGCCAGGTGCTGACCATTCGCGGCCTCGCCGACGCGCTGGTCACCTCGACAATGCCGGTGCGCGAGGCGCTCGGACGGCTGATCACGGAAAAGGCGCTGGAAGCATTGCCCAATCGCTCGGTGCGCGTGCCGCCGATCACGCTGGAACGCATCGACGATCTTTTGCGCGCCCGCATCCTGATCGAGGGCGAGGCGATCTCGCTCGCCGCAACGCGCATGGGGCCGCGTGGAATTGCGACCGTCGAGGCCTTGCTGCGCGAATGGGACGAGGTCCGGGCACTGAAGCACAAGAAGGATGTCGACCGCGAAGTGACGCTAAACCAGAGCTTTCACTTCGAAATCTATCGGTCCTGCGGCTCGGCGGTGCTCATCCCGATGATAGAAAGCCTGTGGCTGCAATCGGGGCCCTGCATCCGCGTCGCCATCTACGCCTTTTCCGAAGCCGGCGAGGTGGACACTGCGCATTACCATCGCAGCATCGTGGCTGCGCTCGCGGCGCAGAATGCACAGGCCGCGCGCGAGGCATTGGTGGCCGACATCAGCCGCCCCTTTGCCTTCCTTCGCGACAAGCTGCAATCCAAGGCTCGAACGGAGTGAGATGACAAAGCGCGCCATAAAAATCACCGAGCCGCGTTCAGGCCTGTCGGCGACGGCGCTGCTGTTGCCGGAAAAGGCGCCGGCCAATACTGCCTTTCTCTGGAGCTATCTGGAGGGGCCGCGCGTGGTCGCCGGCATCCACGCGATGTGGACCGGTCCTGAAATCTCCTGTCCGGTGCCGCCGTCGCATCTGGAGGGCCAGCCCTACGCCCGGCCGTTGCCGGCCGAGAATGCGACGCTGACACCTCAGCCCGGCGACATCGTGCTCTCCTATGTGCCGCCGCGCATGTGGGGCGGCAATCCGAACGCGATCTTCGATATCGGCCTGTTCTACGGGCAGGGCGCGCGGCTCTTGTTCCCGATCGGCTGGCTCGCCGGAAGCGTCGCAGCGCAGGTGCTGCCCGAGCAGCGGGAGCAGTTCGCCGCCGCCTGCGGCGTCATCCGCCGCAACGGCGCGTGCGACATCTCCTTCAGCCTGGTGGAGGCCTGAATGGCTGACGACAGTTTCGAGCTCTTCGATCTTCGCGTCGAAGCGGTCATTCCCGAGGGCAAGCCGATCTATTGCGGCGCCAAGGCCGGCGACTATTTCGAGCTCAAGGGCGAGATGCTGTCGCTGCCGGCGGGGCAGGGTTTTTCGATCTATTCCATCGCCGCGGTGCTGCCGCTGCTGGCAGCCAAGCAGCGGCCGACGCACGCCAATGACTGGATGACGTCGGACGCCGAGATCGCCTGTCCCGATCCGAACTGCGCCAGCCGGCTCAGGATCGTCAGGCTGGCCAAGCGGCGGTTCAGCCATGCCGAAACGACGGCGGTGCCGCTGCCGGGGGAGACGGAGCACAAATGACCGCCAGGACCTTCGAACTCGCCACCGGCTACACGATCTCGCGCGTCATTCGCGGCGGCTGGCAGCTGGCCGGCGGTCATGGCGCGATAGACCGTGAGCAGGCGGTGGCCGACCTGATCGCCACTTTCGACGCCGGCATCTTCACCTATGACTGCGCCGACATCTACACCGGCGTCGAGGAACTGATCGGCGCCGCGCGGCTGCAGCTCGCCAACGAGCGCGGCCTCGATGTCGCCGCCAGGATGAAGGTGCACACCAAGCTGGTGCCCGACCTCGAACGGCTGGCCGGCATCAGCCGCGACTATATCAGGCGCATCGTCGACCAGTCGCTGCGCAGGCTGAAGACCGAGCGCATCGACCTCGTGCAGTTCCACTGGTGGGATTATGCGCAGCCTCGCTATGTCGAGGCGATGGGATGGCTCGACGAGCTGCGCCGCGAGGGCAAGGTGCGCAATCTCGGCACCACCAATTTCGACACGCCGCGGCTCGCCGAAATTCTCGCGGCAGGCATTCCGCTGGTCAGTCAGCAACTGCAATATTCCGTGCTCGATCAACGGCCGGCGGGCAGCCTTGCGGCCCTTGCCGCCAGGAACGGCGTCAGCTTCCTCTGCTACGGTTCCGTTGCCGGCGGCTTCCTCAGCGATCGATGGCTCGGCGCTGCCGAACCGGCGACGCCGCTCGAAAACCGCTCGCTGGTCAAATACAAGCTGATCATCGACGACTTCGGCGGCTGGGACCTGTTCCAGCAATTGCTGCGGGCATTGAAGACGGTCGGCGATCGCCACGGCGTCGACATCGCCACCATCGCCAGCGCCTGGGTGCTGGAACAGCCGCATGTCGCGGCCGTCATCGTCGGCGCCCGCAACCAGGCGCATGCGCTTGCCAATGCGGCAATCATGGACGTGCAACTGAGCCTTGACGACAAGGCGGCGATCGGCGCCGTGATCGCGCGGAGCCCCGGTCTACAAGGCGACGTCTACACGCTTGAGCGTGACCGCCATGGCCGCCACGGCTCTATCATGCACTACAATCTGAATGCGGGGCGGGTATGAGCGCCATGGACACCTCGCTGTTCTCACGCGCCAGCGCCGAGATCGTCGATCTGCACCGTTTCTTCGTCGACTGGTTCGTCGCCGCGCGCGCCGACGCGGTCGACTTCGGCCGCTTCGAAGCCGCCATGGGCGAAGGCTTGACCATGATCGCGCCGAGCGGCGCGGTCCTCGGTCGCGATGCCGTCGTCGACCATGTCAGGCAAAGCCGTGCCACCTGCGATGACGGCTTTTCCATCACGATCGAGGACATCAGGCCCGGCTGGCAAACCGACGATACCATCGTCGTCCTTTATGTCGAGGCGCAGCTGCGCGGCGGCAAGCGCAGCCGCCGCCAGTCGAGCGCCGTCTTCACCACCAGTTCATCGGCGCCCAACGGCGTCGAATGGCGGCATCTGCATGAGACCTGGCTGCAGGTGCCGGAACGCTGAACAGGCTCAAGAGATCAAAGCAAAGTCGAGTAACTCAAGGGGAACAACAATGAGAAACACGATACTGAAATTCACCACCGCGCTCGCTCTCGTCACGTTGGCAGGGGCGGCTCAAGCCGCCGATTGCAAGATCACCGTCGGCCTCGTCATGGAACTGACCGGCCCGGCCGGCGAATATGGCCAGGCCGGCGCCAAGTCGGTCGAGATGGCCTTCCGCGATATCAATGCCGCGGGCGGCGTACGCGGCTGCGATCTCGCGACCGACACGCGCGACAGCCAGAGCCAGGGCAATGTCGCGGTCGACGCCGCGACCCAGCTCGTCCAGGTCAAGAAGGTGCCGGTGATCATCGGTGGCATCATCTCTTCGGTGTCGATCCCGATCCTCACCTCGGTGACCGCACCGGCCAAGATCGTCCAGGTGTCGCCCGCGTCCTCTTCGCCGACGCTGACCGCGCTCGGCCGCGACGGCAAGACCAACGGCATTTTCTTCCGCACCATCACCTCGGATGCGCTGCAGGGCGTGGCCGCCGCCAAATACGCCATCGACAAGGGCTTCAAGAAGCTGTCGATCATCCACGTCAACAACGACTTCGGCGTCAACATGGTGGCGGAATTCTCGCGCGCCTATAAGGCGCTCGGCGGCACCATCGTCTCCGACACGCCCTACAACGAGAAGCAGTCGAGTTATGCCTCGGAAGTGACGGCGGCGATGGCCGGTGAACCGGACGGGCTGTATCTCGTCAGCACGCCGGTCGACGGCGCCACCGTCGCCCGCACCTGGATCTCGCAAGGCGGCGTGCAGAAGTTCCTTCTCAATGACGGCATGAACAGCCCCGACTTCATCGATTCCGTCGGCGCCGACTATCTCAAGGATGCCTACGGCACGTCCTCCGGCACCAGCCCGACCGCTTCGACCGATTATTTCAACAAGAACTACAAGGAATTCTCCGGCATCGAGCCATCGAACCCGGCCGCCGATCGTTCGTATGACGCCGGGGCCATTGTCGGCCTTGCCATCGCCATCGCCGGCTCCGACGACCCGGCCAAGATCAAGGACGCCATGTACAAGGCGGTCGATCCGGCAGGCACACCGATCTATGCCGGCAAGGAGGAGTTCGCCAAGGCGCTCGGCCTGATCAAGGACGGCAAGCCGATACGCTACGAAGGCGTCATCGGTCCGGTCGCCTTCGACAAATATGGCGATATCACCGGCCCGTTCCGGCTGTGGAAGATCGTCGACGGCAAAGTGACGACCGACGGCGAGATGACGACAGACGACGTCAACGCGTTGCAGGCGAAATTGCAGTAGCGCCCGAACGACTTTGTCCGGCGGCGCTCCATCTCATTGTCGCGGATCGGGCGCCGCCATTGTCGGCCACGACTTCGGGGCGGAGGTCGCCTATGCGATCGCCGCCCAATGGCGCGATCTGGTTTCGAGGCTCGTCATCGTCGACATTGGTTCCCTTTACTCTCCTGCCGATGTCTGGCCATCGGATCCTGGCTATTCGAAGCAAAATCGGTGCCGCTCGGTGAGCTCCTTCGACGTCGCTTCCAGCTCCTTCTCGCGCCGTCCGGCGTCCCACGCCAGCGCGGCTGCTGCGGTGTCGGCAATCTGTTCCAGGTTGCTGCGGCTGAGCCGGCCGGTGATCGCCAGTGCGGTGCGCCGCATGACGATGTCCGCCAGGTGGACGACATTTTCGTTGCGCGCCAGCCAATCGATTTCCGCCAGCGTATAATCGGACGCGCCGGCAAGCGGCTCGGCCTGTCGTTCGGCTTCATGCGCCAGGATGAGGCGGGCGGTCGTGCCATAGCGGTCGAGTAGCACTTCAGCGCGGGCCGGCGATGCGCCTGTTTCAGCCGTGACCGCAGATATCCAGCGGGCATGCGCTGCCGCATCGGCCGGAAAATTGCGACCGCCGCCGATGGCGAGGCTTTGCGTGCTCACCCGCCTGGGCTGGCCAAGCCTGGACAAAAGCATGTCCGCCACCTCTTCGGCGAAACCGCGGAAGGTCGTCCACTTGCCACCCACCAAGGAGACGATCGGCCAGGTGCGGTTGCCCTCGGTCTCCATGATGGGCGCCGAGTGGTCGCGGCTGATCAGGCCCGGCGCCGTGCCGTCCGATGCCGGCAGCGGGCGGATGCCTGAATAGGCATAGACGATCTGCTCGCGTCCGAAGGCAAGACCGGGCAGGAGCTCGCGCAGGCTGGCCAGGAAATAGTCGATCTCGTCATCCTCGCAGCGGACGGTCTCGGGGTCTGCGGCGCGGATGTCGGTCGAGCCGACCAGCGCCCGGCCGAGATAGTCGAACACCAGGCATATGCGGCCGTCATTGGCTTCGAAGTAGATCATACGGCCACCAAGCGCCCGTATCAGGTCGGGATGGTCGAGCACGATGTGCGAGCCCTTGGTGCCGCCGATCAGCCGTGACGGCGCGCCGAGCGCCGTATTGACATGGTCGATCCATGGCCCGGCCGCATTGACGACGATGCGCGGCTGGAAGCCGAGCTCGCCGCCGTCGGGCAGGGCGAAGCGCACGCCCCTGCCGTCGCTGCCCAGCAATTGCACGTAATTGAAGGCTTCGGATTCGGGGCTGGCCCTGACGCCGTCCTGAAGAAGCTCGAGTACCAGCCGCTCGGGATGACGAACCGTGGCGTCATAGTAGGTGCCGGCCGCGACGATGCCCGGCGTCAGCGGCGGGATCTCGCTCAGCGCCCGCGCCTTCGACCACATGCTGTGCCGCGGCATGACGCGGCGGCGGGCGCCGTAGAAGTCATACATGGCAAGGCCGATCTTGATTAGCAGAGCGCCGCGGCCGCGCGGAGCGGTCGTGCTGCCGAAAAGGGTGCGCAGCGCGGCTCCGATGCCCGTCAGCCAGGAAAAGATCGGGATGACGGTCGGCAGCGGCCGCACCGCATGCGGAGCATTGCGCAGCAAAAGGTTGCGCTCCAGCGTCGATTGCGCGACGAGGCCCAGCTCGCCCGTCTCGAGATATTTTATGCCGCCATGGATCAGCCGCGACGGCGCGGCGCTGGTGCCGGAACCGAAATCCGCCTTGTCGACGATCGCGACCCGCAGGCCCTGTTCGCACAGATCGCGAAACAGGCCGGCGCCGTTGATGCCGGCACCGATGATGAGGACATCGACATCGCGTGGTGTCCCGGTCATTGCACCGGCACGATCTTGAGATTGACCCCAGCCGCCTTCAGGCTGCCGGCGACCTCGTCGGGAAGGCCGTCGTCGCTGAGCACGAGATCGAAGTCGGTGAGGTCCGCGAACAGATGCAGCGCCACCTTGCCGAACTTGGAGGAATCGATGAGCAGCACGCTGCGCGAGGCGGCCGCGGCCATCGCCTGCTTTACGCGCACCACCTGCGGATCCTGGATCAGCGTCGCGGTCTTGTCGATCGCCGAAGCCGAGCAGATGAGCAGATTTACCCTGATCTTCTGTAGCGCGCTCTCGCAGATGTGGCCGATGAAGGCATTGTAGGTCGGATGGTATTCGCCGCCGAGCAGGATCAGCTTCAGCTCGTCCTTGTCCACCAACTGCTCCGCCAGCGACAGGCTGTTGGTGACGACGGTCAGCGGCGCGACCTGCGGCAGGAACGGGCCGAGCGCATTGGCGGTGGTCGAATCGTCCAGCAGCACGACCTGGCCCGGCTCGATCTCGGCCAGGGCTGCCCGGGCGAGCGCCCGCTTGGCCGCCGCCGCATGCGTCTCGCGGAAACGGAAGAGGCTTTCGTAGACGCCGGACGGTTGCGCGCTGACCGCGCCATGCAGCTTGCGCAGCACACCCTGTCGCGCCAGTTCATCGACGTGGCGATGGATGGTCATGCGCGAGACGCCGAACGCCGTCACGAGCTCGTCGATGCGCGCCTCGCCATGCTGAATGACATAGTCGGCAATGTCCTGCCGGCGATTGTCCGCGTTCATCGCGCTCCCCCTTCCGCCAGCGCTTCGATCGATGGCCAGGTATCGGCGAGGCGGTCGGCGATCTCGCAGTGCAGCCGGTAGCGCTTGTCCATGGCGGCGCTGCGCTCTGGGTCGGGCCGGTAGGTGCGGCCAAGCGCTGCGAGGTCGCGCGGATCATGCTGCGGCGAGGCGAACAGGCCGACGCCGGCGCCGGCGCAGAGCGCGGCGCCCCAAGCGGCGGCTTCCTCCGTCTCGGTCACCGTAAGCGGCATGCCGAGCACATCGGCGAAGATCTGCGCGAAGGCCGGGTTGCGGGAAATGCCGCCGGTCAGCCGCGCCTCGCGCGGCGCAAAACCTTCGCGCAGCGCATCGACGTGGACGCGGTGGTTGAAAGCTATGCCTTCGATCACCGCCCGCAGCATGTCGCCGCGGTCATGCCAGCCGCGCAGTCCGAGGAAGCCGGCGCTGGCGGCCGGGCCATGCGGCGAGCCGAACAAATAGGGATGGAAGAGCAGCGTCGAGGGCCGCGCCAATGCCGCCTCGATTTCAGGGCCGACGATAGCGTGGATCGAGCGCCCGTCGGCTTCCGCCGCCGCCCGCTCGGAACCGCACAGCGTGTCGAGGAACCAGTCGTAATTCGCCGCCGATGCCGGCGAGATCGACATATTGTTCCATTCGCCGGGCTTCAAACCATTGCGGCAGAACCAGCGGGCATCGATGCGCGGTGCGGCTGAAACCGTCTCGTTGATCGAATAGGTGCCGGCGACGATGGCGACCACGCCCTCGCCATAACCGCCGATGCCGAGCGCCGAGGCGGTCACGTCGTGCAGGCCGGCCACCACCGGGGTGCCGGCAAGCAGACCCGTGGCTCGGGCCGCCTGCACTGTCACGGCGTCGACGACCTCGTCGGGCCGAGCCGCCGGCGGCAGCGCATCGCCGAGCGCCTCGAGACCGAAGATCGAGAGAATGTCCGGCGCGTAGGCCTGGCTGTCAACGGCGGTGAACGAGGTGCTCGCTTCGGTGAGATCGGTGCCGAGACTCCCCGTCAGGCAGAAGCGCAGCCAGTCCTTGCAGGCGAGAACGTGGCCAATGCGGGCAAAGCGCTCCGGCTCGCGGTCGCGCATCCAGGCCAGAAGCGAAGAGGGCGCCGAGGCATGCGGCGTCTGACCGGTCCGCGACAGCGCCTTGCCGGCCGTGCCATCTGTTTTCCACCGGGCCGCAACGTCCCCAGCCCGGCTGTCCAGCGACAGGATGCCGTATCCAAGCGGTTGGCGGTCGCGACCCAGCATATAGAGCCCGTCGCCATGCGCGGTGGCGGCGACGGCGGCGATATCCGAGGCCGGTCTGCCGCAGTCCGACACCGCTTGCGCGATCGCTTCGGCGGCGGCGCGCCACAGCTCGTCCATGTCGCGCTCGACGTGGTGCGGCTCGGGCATGATCTGGGGCACCCGGCGGCGCGCCACCGCGAGCGGGGCGCCGGCCTCGTCGAAAACCACCGCCTTGGTGACGGTCAGGCCGCTATCGATTCCCAGCAGACAGGGCATGCGCTCCTCGCCATGCACATCGCGTGCATCTCCTGAGGTTTTCGCATAGCATCATGTTAAGTTAACATCAATGGATGTTACAATCAGCTAGCTGTAACATCTTCTTGTCGCACGGCGGCGACGACGACCGTCATGCCGCCAGCCTTCATCTCCTCGACCTGCCGCGGTGGGATTCCGTCGTCGACGATGATGACGTCGAACTCGTTCAGCGCGCACATGGCATGCAGCGCCCGGCGCTCGAACTTTGTGTGATCGGCCAGCAGGATGCGCATGGCGGCGCTGTCGAACATGGCGCGCTTGGTCTCGACCATTTCCGGCGATTGGTGGAACACCATGCCGTCGGTGATGGCCGACATCGACATGAAGACCCGATCGGCCCTCAGCCGCCGGATCTCCGTGACCGTGACCGGCCCCATGAACGCATTGCACCAGTTGTAGAACTGGCCACCAAGCCCGAGCAGCGTCAGGTCGCGCGTGTCCTTGAGCGCGTTCATCAGGGTGATGGAATTGGTGATCGCCGTCAGCGGCACGCGCGCGGCAAGATGCGGCACGAGCTGCAGGACGGTGGTGGAATCGTCGAAGAAGACGGCTTGTCCGGGTTCCAGGAAGGCTGCCGCCGCCTGCGCGATGGCGCGCTTCTCGGCTCCCTGGCGCGAGGAGCGGTAGACGTCGCTCGATTCGATGAGGCTGGTCGGGGCGGCCGAGACGATGCCGCGCGTCTTGCGCAGCAATCCCTTCTCGACCAGTTCGTCGAGGTCGCGATGCGCGGTCATCAGGCTGATGCCGAAACGCTCGGTGAGGTCCTCGATGCGCATCGTGCCCTCGGCCATGACGGCCTCGGCAATCATCCGGCGGCGCGCCAGCTGGCGCGCGTGGCGGCTGTCGGCTGGCACCTGATCCCCGGCAAGGGTCTTCAACGCCTGCTCGGGCCGAATCTCGCGATCTGTCATCCAAGCCTCTCCTGCCGATGCCATTCGCATATCTGGCGCCGATGGCAAGCGGGCACCTTGGGGGCGGGCAGGGTTTTGCGCATCGAATGCCTTTGCGCGGCAGGAAAAGGGGCGCGCAACGCCGCGCGCCCCAATCCGGCGGTTCACTGGGAGAGCGTGAACGGCCCGGTGTACTTGTCGACATTGTCCTTGGTGATCAAGGCGCAGTCGAAGAGCTGCTTCTCGGAGGCAGCGCCCGTCGAGCCGGTCTTGATGAACTTGTCGGCCTGCTTCACGGCTTCGGCCGAGAAGACCGCCACCGGCTGCAGCACCGTGTACTGCATCTCGCCCGCCTTGACGGCGGCGACCGCGTCCGGCGAGCCGTCGAAGCCGCCGACCTTCACCTGGGAGAGCTTGCCGGCTTCCTTCAGCGCCGCGATGGCGCCGAGGGCCATCTCGTCATTGCCGGAAATGACGCCCGCGATGTCGGGATGGGCCTGCAGCAGCGACTGCATTTTCTGATAGCCCTGGGTGCGGTCCCAGTTGGCGACTTCCTTGCCGGCCTTCTTGAGGTCCGGATACTGGGTGAGCACGGTCTCGTAGCCGTTCGAGCGTGTCGCCGCGTTGTTGTCGGCCGGGTTGCCGAACAGCTCGACATAGTTGCCCTTGTCGCCGATCGCCTCGACCCATTGCTGCGCGCCGATCGCCGCGCCCTGGGCGTTGTTGGAGACGAGCTGCGCCTTGGCGAGACCGTCCTGGTTGATCTCGGCGTTGACCAGGAAAACCGGGATGTTGGCGGCGATCGCCTTCTTGACCGCGCCGATCGAACCGTCGGCATTGGCCGGGTCGAGAATGATCGCCACCGACTTGTTGGTGATGGCGGTGTCGATCATGGTGCTTTCGGTGTTGGTGTCGCCCTTGTGGGCGCTGACATTGGCGGTGTAGCCGAGGCTCTCGGCCGTGGCCTTGGCGACCTGGCCTTCGGTGAGCCAGTAGGGATTGGCCGGATCGGTCACGATGATGCTGATCAAGCCCGCCGCCCAGGATTGGCTCGCCATCAACGGCAGCGCCGCAGCGGCGACCAACAGGATCCTTCTGGTTTTATCGATCATTTCTCTCACTCCCTCTACAGATTGCGGTTTCGGATTGCGGTTGCCGATTTGTCTCGGCCTTCTTTCCGGCACTGTCTCCTTGCGGTCCCGGAGAAGCTTTTGGCGGGGCCTGCGGCGTCACTGTCGGACGCCGCGGGCCCCGTATTGGATGGTGTTCATGAGCACGGCGAGCACGATGACGGCGCCGGTGAAGACGGTCTGCCAGTAGGAGGACACGCCGATGATGACGAGGCCGTCGGAAAGAAAGCCGATGACGAAAGCGCCGAGCATGGTGCCACGCACGGTACCGCGCCCGCCGGTCAACGCGGCGCCGCCGATGACGACCGCCGCGATCGCGGTCAGCTCGTAGGTGGTGCCGGCGGTCGGCCCTGCCGACGTCAACTGCGAAGAGAGCACCAGGCCGGCAATCGCCGACAGGATGCCGGAAAGCGTGTAGACCGTGATCTTGACCCGCTTGACCGGCACGCCCGACAGGTCGGCTGCGTTCTCGTTGCCACCCGCGGCATAGAGCCAGCGGCCGAAGGAAGAGCGGCTGAGCATCAGCCCTGTCAGCACGGCAAGCGCCGCCAGGACCAGCACGCTGATCGGCACCCCGAAGAGCCGGTTGAAGCCCAGCCAGTCGAAGCCGGTGTTGCCGAGCTCCGGCCGGCCGGCGAGATTGTTGTAGGTGAGGCCGTTGGTCTGCAGCAGCGCGATGCCGCGCGCCATGTACATGACGCCAAGCGTGGTGACGAAGGCCGGCACCCTGAACAAGGCGATGAGGATGCCGTTGAGCGCGCCGAGCGCGGCGCCGAGCGCGCAGGTCAGCACGACCACCGCCCACACAGGCGGAAACAGGATGACGCCGAGCGGTTTCAACTCCACGCCCTGCATGAGCGCGCCGGCGACGACGCCGCACAGCGCCAGGATCGAGCCGACCGAGAGGTCGATGCCGCCGCTCAGGATCACCACCAGCATGCCGATCGCCAGGATGCCGTAGATGGCGACATGCGAGGACATGATCAGCAGATTGGAAACGGTGAGGTAGTTCGGCGACAGGAACGAGAAGGCGATGATGATGGCGATCAGCGCGAAGAAGGCGCGGCCCTTCAGCAGGAGCTTGATGGGGCTGGTTGTCCCCCTCAGGACTGTGGCCGGGGCAGAGATGCCGTTGGCGCTCGGTTGCGTCATAGTTCTTTCCCGTGCTCCGCTCAGGCCGCCACGGCCTCGCCCGAGGCGGCCATGATCTTTTCCTTGGTGATGTCCGAAGTGAACTCGGCCGAGATCCGCCCGCGCCGCATGATGATGATGCGGTGGGCGATCGACAGGCACTCGTTGACTTCCGATGTGGTGAAGACGACGGCCTGCCCGGCCGCCGCGTGATGAGCCAGAATCCGGAACACCTCGGCCTTGGCGCCGATGTCGATGCCGCGGCTGGGTTCATCGAGCAGGATGACCTTCGGATCGGTGGCGAGCATCTTGCCGATGACCACCTTCTGCTGGTTGCCGCCGGACAGCGACCCGATCGGCACGTCCGGTCCGTCGGTCTTCACCGTCACGTCCCGGATCGATTTCTGGATCAGTGCCTGCTCGAGCCTGACGGAGGTGAATATCCCGCGCGTGAATTCCAAGATCGAGGCGAGTGAAAGATTCTGCCCGACCGACATCGTCTGGACGAGACCGTAGCGTTGGCGATCCTCGGGCACGAGCGCCAGGCCGCGGGCGATGCGCTCGCCGATGGCGAGGTGGGAAATCTCCTTGCCTTCGAGCACGATCTCGCCGGACGTCGCGCTCAGTTTGCCGGCGACGGTTTCGAGCAGTTCGGTCCTGCCGGCCCCCATCAGGCCATAGATGCAGACGATCTCGCCGGCCCTGACGTCGAGCGACATGCGGTCGACGACGTTGTAGCCGCCGCCGGCCGGATCCGGCACGGTCAGGTCGCGGACCGAGAGCATGACCGGACCGAATTCGTGGCCGGTCGGCGGATTGCCCAGGTCATAGTTCTCGCCGACCATGTTGCGCACGATCCATTCAAGATCGATATCGGCGCGCGGCGCGTAGGCAGTCATGTTGCCGTCCCGCAGCACCACGGCGTGATCGGTGATCTGCAGGGCCTCCTCCAGATGGTGCGAGATGTAGACGATCGACACGCCTTTGGCGGTTAGGTCGCGGATCACGCTGAAAAGAACCTCGACCTCGGTGGCGGAAAGCGCCGATGTCGGCTCGTCCATGATCAGGATCCGGCTGTCGACCGAAAGCGCCCGTGCGATCTCGACGATCTGCTGTTGTCCCAGCCGCAGTTCCTCGACAGGGGTGAGCGGATCGATGTCCTCCTCGAGTTCCTCCAGCAGCTTGCGGACCTGGCGTTCCTCCTCGGCGTAGTTGACGCCGGTCGGGCCGGTGATCTCGCGCCCCATGAAGATGTTGTCGCGAACCGACAGATTGGGCGCGAGGCTGAGCTCCTGATGAATGATCGAGATGCCGTGGTTTCGCGCGTCGGTGGAGGAGGAAAACACGATGGGCTGGCCGTCGAGAACGATCTCGCCGGACGTCGGCTGCACCACGCCGGAAAGGATCTTCATCAGCGTCGACTTGCCGGCGCCGTTCTCGCCGAACAGCGTCGTCACCTGGCCGCGGTGAATGTCGAAATTGACACCCTTCAGCGCCCTCACGCCGTTGTACGACTTGGCGATGTTGCGCGCCGCCAGAACCACTTCGCCGGCCTGCCGGGAGGTTGCAGCGTCGCTCATTTGACGGTGACCTTGACCGGCGTGATCAGCCAGTTCTTCGGGTTGATGAGGCGGAAAACGCCGAAGATCTCCAGCGTCTTGCCGGACAGGCTGGCGGTGTCGATAGCGTCGAGGGTTGCCTTCTTCATGGCGCGGTTGATGCCGGAGCCGGCGTCCTGGAATTCGATCTGGTTCTTGAACTTGCCGAAGACGATGTCGCCTGTCGCATCGCGCAGATCGGTGCCGTTGATGGCCGGGCCGGCCTGCACCCGAACATGGATGTCGGCTGGCACGCCGTCGGCCTTGAGCTCGTAGACGCCGGATTTCGCCTCGCCCGCCACCGCCGTCAACCTGATCGGGATGATCGCGCCGGTCGACGAGGCGGTTCCGTATTGCTTGGCGGCGGCATTCTTGTCGGCCATCACCGCCGGCCCGAAGGTTGCGGCGTTGACGGCGTGCTCGACGACGAAGGCCTGAATGCGCGGGAATTCCTTTTCGCCGAACCGGTCGGGCGAAAACGCCTCCTGGCTGACGTCGGCGGACGATCCGATCTGGACCACCTTCGTGTCGAGCGCGATCGCGGCAAGGACCACGACGCCGAGACCGATCGCGATCGTCAGACTGCGGCGCGGCGCGGCGGGGGCCTTAGGGGTCGACATGGCATTCATCATTCAGAGCCTTGCCGGCGATGGAACGAGGCGGGCAGGGGCCGCTGCGGATGCACGAAGCATGCCTGCCGCCGCATGGTGACACGGCATAGTGGGGTCGCTTGCTTGCATCGATTTTCTCCACCCTTGAGCGTCGATGCAGCGTCTTCCTCCCACTGCATCCACGTCCATCTGTCAGAGTTATGTTATGTTAATGTTATCTTCTGCGTCAAGCATGTTAGATCGTAATTCCGTTTGGTCCGGATTTTTGGCTCGTTGGAAGGGGTTTCCGGTTAGGCGATCTTCAAAACGGCATCTCCCGGAGCAGCCTCTCACTGTCGATTGCCGCTATCGCCGATCGTTGAGATTATCCATCTCGCAGGCACGGCACGGCAATGCTGCAGGAGCGAATTGATTGGCAGTACGCTGTTGATTTCAATAGAAATTATGTCCGCCGCGCGGTGCTGCGACGCAAGCTGGAAACAAGCCTGATGCATCCGGTCGCCTGTTTGCCCACTCTTCCGTCCGCCTGCCGGAGACGACGGAGGGCGGATTGTCGAGTTCCTCCTGACTGATATCAGCCTAACTGAAAAAATTTTCGATGTCTGCAAAAAAAATCATGCATTGTGTTATTTCCATGATAACTTAGAATGAACTGCGTAAGGCGCCGTTACGGAGGAGTGTGCAACGGCGTATCTTTCGCCGCCGCCCGCTCGCGGGTGGGATTTCAGGTGGAAAATCAGGAGGAGACGGACATTGCCCTGTTGCCGATCCAGGCATGGTCGCATCGGATGCGGAGAGACCCGTGGCCGGCGCTGACGTCATCATAGGTATCGATTCCGGCACGTCGGTCATCAAGGCGGTCGCCTTCGAGCTGAACGGCCGCCAGATCGCTTCCGCTTCGGTTCCGAACCGCTACGCGTCCGGCGCCGACGGTTCGGCGACGCAGTCGCTCGCCCAGACCTGGAGCGACTGCGCGGCTGCGCTTCGAGGGCTCGGCGACAAGGTTGAAAACCTGGCGGCGCGCACCGCTGCGCTCGCGGTGACCGCGCAAGGCGACGGCACCTGGCTCGTGGGTCGGCAAGACAAGCCGGTCGCGGATGCTTGGCTGTGGCTCGATGCCCGCGCCGCGCCCACTGTCGAGCGCCTGGCCGCCGGCCCGCTCGGCCGCGCCCGTTTCGAGGCGACGGGAACCGGGCTCAACACCTGCCAGCAGGGCAGTCAGATGGCCCATATGGACCGCCACGCGCCCGAGCTTCTCGACCATGCCGAAGTGGCGCTGCACTGCAAGGACTGGCTCTATCTGAACCTGACCGGCGTGCGCGCCACTGACCCGTCGGAATCAAGCTTCACCTTCGGCAATTTCCGCACCCGCCGCTACGACGACACGGTCATCGAGGCGCTCGGCCTTTCCGGCCGGCGCAAGCTCTTGCCCGAGATCGTCGACGGCACGATGGTAACCCATCCGCTTACCGCCGCGGCGGCGGCCGAGACCGGGCTGAAAGCCGGCACGCCCGTCAGCCTCGGCTATGTCGACATGGTGATGACCGCGCTCGGCGCCGGGGTCTGCGGCGGCGAGGGGGATGTCGCTTGCTCGATCGTCGGCTCGACCGGCGTGCACATGCGGGCCGTGCCGACGGGCGCCGTGCACCTCAACAAGGAGGGCTCGGGCTACGTCATCACCTTGCCGGTCCCGGATCTGGTGACGCAGGTCCAGACCAACATGGCGACCACGCTCAACATCGACTGGGTTCTTGGTCTCGGCGCGGATGTGCTGAAGGTATTCGGGCAGGAGGCCAGCCACCGCGATCTGGTCGCCCGCATCGATCGCTGGCTCGGCGACAGCCAACCCGGCCAGATCGTCTATCATCCCTATATTTCGGAGGCCGGCGAGCGCGGGCCGTTCGTCAATGCCAACGCCCGCGCCGGTTTCGTCGGCCTGTCGGTAAACCATCGCTATCCGAGCCTCGTGCGTGCCGTCATCGAGGGGCTGGGGCTCGCCATGCGCGACTGCTACGCGGCGATGGGCGACCTGCCGTCGGAGCTGCGACTGTCGGGCGGCGCGGCCCGCTCGCAGGGATTGCGCGGCATCCTGTCTGCGGCGGTTCACGCGCCGGTGCGCGTCTCTTCGCGCGAGGAGGCGGGTGCCGCCGGCTGCGCGATGATGGCGGCGGTCGCCATCGGCGCCTATCCCGACATGGGCGCCTGCATCGCCGACTGGGTCACGCCGCTGCTCGGGCCCGTCGAGGCGCCCGATCCGGCGCTGATCGGCGTCTATGACGGGCTGTTTCCGGCATTCGGCGCGGCACGCCGTGCCCTGGGGCCGGCCTGGGACCTTCTGGCCGCTCAGCGCCGCAATGCGGCTGGCGCCTTTGCCGAAACGCCGGAAGGAGCATAGGATGGGGCCAGAGCCGAAAACGGTCGACCTCTTCGTCATCGGCGGCGGCATCAACGGCGCCGGCATCGCGCGGGACGCGGCAGGCCGCGGCCTGTCGGTCGTGCTGTGCGAAAAGGACGACCTTGCCGAGGGCACGTCCTCGCGCTCCGGCAAGCTTGTGCATGGCGGCCTGCGTTATCTCGAATATTACGAGTTCCGGCTGGTGCGCGAAGCATTGATCGAACGCGAGGTTCTGCTCAAGGCCGCGCCTCATATCATCTGGCCGATGCGCTTCGTGCTGCCGCACAGCCCGCAGGACCGGCCGGCCTGGTTGGTGCGGCTCGGCCTGTTCCTCTACGACCATCTGGGCGGCCGAAAGAGGCTGCCGGGCACGCGCACGCTCGACCTCGAGCGCGATCCGGAAGGAACGCCGTTGCTCGACCAGTATACGCGCGGCTTCGAATATTCCGACTGCTGGGTGGACGATGCGCGGCTGGTGGTGCTCAACGCGCTCGGCGCCGCCGAGCGCGGGGCCGAGGTGCTCACCCGCTCGCCCGCCGTCTCCGCCCGTCGCGAGAATGGCGCCTGGACGGTGGCGGCGAGAAACGCCATGACCGGGGAAACGCGCGTCTTCCGCGCTCGCTGCCTCGTCAATGCCGCCGGCCCCTGGGTTTCGGACGTCATCGGCCGCGTCGCGGGATCGAACTCGTCGCGCAATGTGCGCCTGGTCAAAGGCAGCCACATCATCGTGCCGAAGTTCTGGCAGGGCGCCAATGCCTATCTGGTGCAGAACCACGACAAGCGCGTCATCTTCATCAACCCCTATGAAGGGGACATGGCGCTGATCGGAACCACCGACATCGCCTATGACGGCCGCGCCGAGGACGTCAGGGCCGACGAGGCCGAGATCGACTACCTGCTTGCGGCGGTGAACCGCTACTTCAAGGAGAAGCTGCGGCGCCAGGACGTGCTCTACTCCTTCTCCGGCGTGCGGCCGCTGTTCGACGACGGCAAGGGCAACCCGTCCGCGGTGACGCGCGACTATGTCTTCGACCTCGACGAGACCGGCGGCGCGCCTTTGCTCAACGTCTTCGGCGGCAAGATCACCACGTTCCGCGAATTGGCCGAGCGCGGCATGCACCGGCTGAAGCATGTTTTCCCGAAGATGGGCGGGGACTGGACCGAGACCGCGCCGCTGCCCGGCGGCGAAATCCCCAATGCCGACTACGAGACCTTCGCCAACGGCCTGCGCGAAGCCTATCCGTGGATGCCGCGCGATCTCGTCCATCACTACGGCCGGCTCTACGGCGCGCGCACCAGGGAGCTCGTCAAGGACGCGGCCGGCCTCGATGGCCTTGGCCGTCATCACGGCGGCCTGCTCTACGAGGCGGAGGTGCGCTACCTCGTCGCCAGGGAATGGGCGCGCACGCCCGACGACATCCTGCTTCGGCGCACCAAGCACCATTTGCATCTCACCGCGGCAGAACGGGACGCCTTCGCCATGTGGTTCGACGCCGAGCGCCTGGCCGAGGCCGCGTGATGGCGCTGACGATTTCCCTGAACACCAACCCGCTGGTCAACCGTTTCGCCGATCCGGACGATCTGGTCGAGACCGTCGCGCGCGACCTCAGGCTGCGCGATCTGCAGCTGACGCATGAGTTCATCAATCCGAGCTGGCCGGCGCCGGTGATCCGGCGCCTGACCCGGCAGATGATCGCGGCCCTGCGGCGCACCGGCGTGCGCGTCACGAGCGGCATGACCGGCCCCTATGGCCGGCTCAACCATTTCGGCCATCCCGACAGCGATGTGCGCCGCTACTATGTCGACTGGTTCAAGACCTTCGCCGACATCACCGCCGATCTCGGCGGCGTCTCAGTCGGCACCCAGTTCGCCATCTTCACCTACAAGGATTACGACGATCCGGCCCGGCGCGAGGAACTGATCCGGATCGCGGTCGACTGCTGGGCGGAGGTGGCCGAGCACGCCAAGGCAGCCGGGTTGCGTTACGTTTTCTGGGAGCCGATGAGCATCGGGCGCGAGTTCGGCCACACGATCGCCGAATGCCTGAAGCTGCAGGACAGGCTGACCAGGGCCGACATGGCCGTGCCGATGTGGATGATGGCCGACATCGACCATGGCGATGTGACCAGCGCCAATCCGGACGACTACGATCCCTATGCCTGGGCCCGCGCGGTGCCAAAGCTGTCGCCGATCATCCACATCAAGCAAAGTCTCATGGACAAGGGCGGGCACCGTCCCTTCACCGCTCAGTTCAACGCCAGGGGCCGCATTCATCCCGAGCCGCTCATGAAGGCTTTCGCCGAAGGCGGCGCCGTCGACAACGAGATCTGCCTGGAGCTGAGTTTCAAGGAACGCGAGCCGGACGATCGGCAGGTCATCCCGCAGATTGCCGAGAGCATAGCCTTCTGGGCTCCCCATATCGACACGGGCGTGCAAAGCCTGAATATCTGAGCCGCTGAGAATGGCCCAAACGCGCGATTAAGGACTGCAGATGCCGAAACGCCCAGGTCAACTGGACCCCGAAGGATCGCTCGCGATCCGTGCCGCCTGGCTGCACTACGCCGGCGGCCTTACCCAGGCCGAGGTTGCGAAGCGACTGGGACTCCCGTCGGTCAAGGCGCATCGGCTGATCGCCCGGGCCGTCGCCGACGGCGCGGTCAAGGTCTCGATCGACGGCGAGGTCGTCGAATGCGCATTGCTGGAGAACCAGCTCTGCGCCCGCTTCGGGCTGGACTTCTGCGAGGTCGCGCCGGACCTGGGCGAGGATGGCCTGCCATTGCGGGCGCTGGGGCTGGCGGGCGCCGGTTTCCTGCGTCGCGAGATGGAGCGCGGCGAGGATAGGGTCATCGGCATCGGCCATGGCCGCACGCTCGCCGCCGCGGTGCATCAGCTGCCGCGCTTCGAGGCGGCTGGCGTCCGCTTCGTCTCGCTGCTTGGCGGCCTGACGCGCAACTATGCCGCCAACCCGCACGACGTCATGCATCGACTGGCCGAAAAGACCGGCGCACAGGCCTACGTCATGCCGGTACCCTTTTTTGCCAATTCCGCGGAAGACCGCGAAGTGCTCTTGGCGCAGCGCGGCGTGCGGGAAGTCTTCGAGATGTCGAACCGGGCGACGCTGAAATTCGTCGGCATCGGCACGGCGGATGCAGGCGCCCAGCTCGTGGCGACTGGCATGATCGAGCCGCGTGAGATTGGCGAGATCACCGCCGTCGGCGGCGTCGGCGAAATGCTCGGCCACTTTTTCGATGCGCGCGGCCGGGTGCTGGAGACGACGCTGACCGCCCGCACGCTCGCCGTCGATCTGGACGGGCCGGCGGATAGCCGCATCATCGCGATTGCCGGCGGTCCGACAAAGGTAGAGGCGGTCCGCGCGGTGCTCAAAAGCGCGCGGCTGAAGGGTCTCATCACCGACGAGTCGACAGCCAGGGCTCTGGTGAACGAAACGGAATGACCATCGCATGACGCAGTCCAAGCATGTCTGGATCGGCACGAGCTGGAAGATGAACAAGACGCTTGCCGAGGCGCGGGCCTTCGCCGGCGGGCTGCTTGCCGAACCGGAAGGCGATCCGCGCATCCAGCGCTTCGTCATCCCGCCCTTCACCGC
>NZ_JAGXJY010000227.1 GCF_019091085.1 Mesorhizobium sp. GbtcB19
TTGACTTATTGGCTATTCAAATTTATATCTAATTTAGTATATTCGACCAATGTTAAAATTTTCATCTTATGTGTAATCAACTAATTCATTGGTACGCTCGATTTACTTACGATCAATCAAAGGTTTGAATAATCATCATAATGTTATTTTACGAATTTATCAGTTAATTCAACTCGTAAAGAGCATGTCCACCAAAAATCAAACTTAGATAAAGACAATTTAGGAAAGGTGGAACAGTAAACAAGGAGGTCTTATGTATGATCATAACGAAT
>NZ_JAGXJY010000228.1 GCF_019091085.1 Mesorhizobium sp. GbtcB19
GACTCAGGGGAAATTTTGTGATTTAGAGAAAACTACTGGATTATGTTCTACCCTTGGTATAACAATCCTAATTCTAGTTTACTTTCATTTAGTAACCATGTTTGGTTAAAATCTTGTTATACTATAGAAAAACATGATTGAGCCTTTGACTCAGTTATGAGCAAGGCTTGCAATACCACTTGGTCTGGTTCAATGTGTGCAGTGTTTACCGGTCTGATAGCATACTGGTACCTGATATGCTTGCACAGGCCAGTACACGGACTAGGGTAAAG
>NZ_JAGXJY010000229.1 GCF_019091085.1 Mesorhizobium sp. GbtcB19
GAGTTAAAGATATTATCATTCTTATATCCAGCTCTAAATTCATCCCAGCTAACCTCATTCGTTTCAGCTATCCTCATAAGCTCTAATAATGGATGACCAATTAGGGCATTATCCCAATCAACTATCGCCTTAATTTCCCCGTTATACCCAATTACATTTGCTGGTCGAATGACCATATGTAATAAACACTTGACATGATCTGCCGTACTAAGAGTATGTTCAATTGTTTTTGTATCCGGAAGAATAATTTCACATTTCGTAATTGTATTAAA
>NZ_JAGXJY010000230.1 GCF_019091085.1 Mesorhizobium sp. GbtcB19
TTTTAATTTCATATGAATCATGTCTAGTTCTGATTGCGTCATATATCCAAAAGTAACGCCCGCTTGGTTTGTAACAACAAATACCTTAAAGCCCATCTTATTAAACGTACCGATTGCTTTTGCTGCACCTGGGATTAAATACAAATCACTTGTTTTATTTACAAACTTAACTCGATCAGTTAAAACTTCATTAATCACGCCGTCTCTGTCTAAGAAAATTGCACGCTGTTGTTTAGTTGAATCATGCATGTATTTCCCCTCCTATATTTCC
>NZ_JAGXJY010000231.1 GCF_019091085.1 Mesorhizobium sp. GbtcB19
GAAGCTCGGCGGCCGGCTGAACAAGGGCACCTTCGCCTCCTCGGGGAAGGACTTCTATCTGACCAACCCGATCGCGCGGGCGTCGGCCGTGATGGCTGTATGCTCGGCGCTGGCCAAGAGCGGCTTCAAGCAGGCGGCGGAATAAGCATGGGAACCTTTTTCTCCTTCTACGTGCTGCCGGCGCTGCTGATCCTGTTGAGGTCGGTCGTGTTGATCGTCGTGCTCCTGATCGGCGTCGCCTACCTGCTCTATGCCGACCGCAAGAACTGGG
>NZ_JAGXJY010000232.1 GCF_019091085.1 Mesorhizobium sp. GbtcB19
TTCCTTCCATGCTTTCTTCCTTAGGTGGTTAGCTCGTAACTGAACAAATAAGGTAAGCGAAAGGTCCCAGCCTCGACTGGCAATCCGCTAGCACACTTGTAGCTAGTCATATATAGAATTCGACTTTCCATACCATACTATGAGCATCTTAGACTAATTCGCTCAATCTTCTCTAGCTATTAGATGATTACTTACACTGACCGATCACTCTATTTGCACTTGACTTGAGCTCGGGTCTGCCCACTCCACTATGAAAGAATGCATCGATCAT
>NZ_JAGXJY010000233.1 GCF_019091085.1 Mesorhizobium sp. GbtcB19
TAATTAAATTAAATACATTAAAAAATGGAAGAAAAAAAATCCAAAGATTGCTTATTAATTGTGTGTGTGAGAGAGACAATTTGAGTCATTCCTTTAGCATTCATTATTGTTGCTTGGAAGCCCTCCTTTTTCCTTATCTTGACATCAAAAGTGCTTTGTTACTATTTTGAACTATTTATAAAAGTGAAAAAAAGATTGGATATGGATATGGCTTTAATATTTGAAAATTATATCTACTCACATCTTTTTCCATTATTTAATTAAATCAAAT
>NZ_JAGXJY010000234.1 GCF_019091085.1 Mesorhizobium sp. GbtcB19
CAATGCAAGCAATCTAACAACTACAAGAAAAAGAGATATGAAGTAAAGCCTATAAAGTCGAAAAAAATACCACATTTTGTCTCTTTCTGATGATATTTTCTCTTGTATGTCAAGATCTTAATTGGTTGATTGACACATATGCTACTTACAATACTACGCTAAGGATGGAGTTTTCTGCAACCTATAAGTCTGAAAATTTTGATGTTATAAAGATAAGCAACTATGACGTAGCAGACATCATCAGCATAGGTGATATCCATATAAAAATTAA
>NZ_JAGXJY010000235.1 GCF_019091085.1 Mesorhizobium sp. GbtcB19
TTCGATCCACCCTCGATCCCGGGCATCGGCACCACCGGTGGCTTCGAATACCAGGTGGAGGAACTGTCGGGCCGCGGCAGCGCGGCGCAGAACGACGTCACCCAGGCGCTGCTGGCCGAGGCGCGCAAGCAGCCGGAGCTCAATCCGCAGCAGCTGTACTCGTCCTTCTCGACCTCGACGCCGCAGTTCAACTACGACCTCGACCGCAGCAGGGCGAAGCTTCTCGGCCTCAACCTGCCGGATGTCTTCAACACGCTGCAGATCTATCTC
>NZ_JAGXJY010000024.1 GCF_019091085.1 Mesorhizobium sp. GbtcB19
TCGGCCCACAATGCCCTGACCGCGGCCTGTCTGGCCAGCAACGGCTCCAGGGGCGCAGAACGGATACTCGAGGGAAGGAAGGGCATGGCCGCCGGCATGTCCAGCGATGCTGATCCCGCCCGCCTGACTGACGGCCTCGGCAGCCGCTGGGCAACGGAAGAGACATCGTTCAAATGGCATGCCTCCTGTCGGCACACGCACCCCGCCGCCGATGCCCTCCAGCTTCTCATGCGCCGTGAAGGGCTTGGGCCTGACGACATCGCGGAAGTCGTCGCCAACGTCCACCAGGGAGCCATCGACGTGCTGGGCGCGGTCGACGTTCCGCAAACGGTCCATCAGGCCAAGTTTTCGATGGGCACGGTTCTGGGGCTGATCGTCGTCCACGGCGTCGCCGACCTCGACGCCTTCGAACACCAGGCGCTTGCCGATGCGCGGATCGCGGCTTTCCGCTCGAAGGTGCGTATGGAATTCGACATCGAGGTCGACACGCTCTATCCGAAACAATGGATCGGAAAAGTGGCCGTCGCGACCGTCGATGGCCGCAAGCTCTTCGCCCGCGTCGACGAACCCAAGGGCGACCCCGGCAACACGCTTGCCAGGCAGGAACTGGAAGCCAAGGCCATGCGCCTCGCTGAATTCCGAGGAGGCGCCACCGCGGATGAGATGCGCGCCTGTATCGCCCGGATCTGGGATCTCGATCGGCCAGGCAGTTTTGCGGACATACTCCGCATCGCGCCGGCCTAAGCGCTTTATTGACGACCGCTTGCGCAATTGCTCCGATTGCCTATTTGAGCCGCATGCCGTCAGTCAAAAACCGAACCGCCAAGGGCGCCTTCCAGGGCGATCTCTTCGGCGCGCCCGCAAGCCTGCCGCCCGCAAGTCTGCCGGAAGGCTTCTCCTACCGGCCGGACTTGATCGCCCATGACGAGGAGCAGAATCTGGTCCAACACATCCAGAGCCTGCCCTTCAAACCGTTCGATTTTCACGGTCATCTAGCCAACAGGCAGGTCGTGGGCTTCGGTCTGCGCTACGACTACGAGCGCCGCCAGGTCGTCGAGGCGCCGGCGATACCCGAATTCCTGCTGCCGCTTCGCGCCAAGGTCGCCGATTTCGCGGGCGTCCAAGCCGCCGCGTTCGCGCAGGTGCTGATCAACGAGTATCGCCCGGGCGCCGGCATAGGCTGGCACCGGGACAAGCCGCATTTCGAACTTGTTGCCGGCGTCTCCCTGCTGGCGCCGTGCGGCTTCCGGCTGCGCCGCAGGAACGGCGCCGCATGGGACCGTGCAACGATCGAGGTCGAGCCCAGGTCCGCCTATCTCATGGCGGGTCCGTCGCGAAACGAGTGGGAACACTCCATCCCGCCTGTCGACCGACACCGTTATTCAGTGACCTTCCGGACAATACGCGACTCTGGCTAGCCGCACCGGCGACTGTCCGGGAACCATCGTCCCGCCCAGGGGGTTGTGTCGTCAGATTTCGAGATCGAAAGGAAAGACGATGCGCATGTTGACGATGGTCCTGACGCTGTCGGCCATGACGCTGGCGCAGCCCGCTTCTGCTCAACGCGCCGATCCGCAGCCGCCACAAGCACCGCCTCCGGCCCAGGAGCCCATCCCCGGCCAGCCTGTCCCCGACCAGGCTCAGCCTGATCAAGGCGACGCCGCCCAGAACGTCACCAACATCGTCGTGGTGGCGATCGAGGACCTGCCTTCGGAAGTGAAGACGCAGGCCGAAGCCATAGTCACCAGGACGACGGCCAAGGAACTGGCAAAGCTGCAGAACTCCGTCGACGCCTCGCCCGAGGCGACGTCGGTCCTGCGCGCCAATGGCCTCAACTCTTCACAGGTCGTTGCCGCCAACATCGATGGCGACGGCACGCTGACGCTGATCATCCAGACGACGGCATGACCGGTCGGACCCGACGGGTGGCCGCGCAAGCTGAAGAGGGAGCGCGGAGCAACGCGCCCAAGTCTTCATCGCTCTCCCGCCGAGGTTTCTGGACCGGCGCGATTGCCGGCGTCGAGGCCATCGCCGGAGCAATTCCGGGAAACGTGCGCAGCGGTTTCTGTCCGGAATTGCGTCAAACAAACCGGAATTGCATCAAGCAAAAAGGTAGAGCGGGTGCCGTCTCGATGCACGGCGAACCGTTCTAATGCATGAACACCGCTCTCAGCCAGGCGAGAATGCCTGCGCCCGGCGAGACCGCCGCGCGCACGCGCGACGCAGCCCAGCGTGCCGGCATGTTTGCGCCGACATGGCAATGGCATACGACCTCATGCAGCTGCCAGTCGCTCATTTCGAAGAAGCGCCTGGCTTCGCCGTAGCTGTCGTCCCGCAGGCCTTGCGCGCGAAAGATCGGATCCGCGAAGGCGACTGCGATCGCCGATCCGTCGGTGCGCATTCTTTCGCGCACGTCGGGCGAGGCATATTCGGTGCCCGACAGCGCCGTCAGGCGAAGGTCGGGATTTTGTTCGAGTAGCTGCGCCCAGCGTTCGAGGCGCTGGCCGCGATTGGCGATGAGAGCCGGTGCTTCGGCTTGAACGTCGGCAACGGCGTTGATTTGGTCAAGGGTTTGGTGCTTCACGGCCGTCTCCTGTATCGACAGATGATCACCCGCCCGCAATGGGAATTAAGGCGCCGCCCGACGCCGGCAAGAGCCGCACAGGCGCGATAGAATCATTTGATCATTACCCGCCGCCGGCGCGCGGCGATATCATGTTGGAACCATCCGCGAGCGCGACCGTTCTGCCAGCTTGCGCCGCCGATCGCTGCCCGACAAAGCGCCGGGGCTGCGGCGATCACTTCCACCATTTCAGGTCGCATCCCGCTTGTTGGGATCGCAACAGAGCTTGCCTAGAGCAGTTCCAGGAAAAGTGTAATCGGTTTTCCGTCAGGAACTGCGTAAAGACAAAGGCACCGAGCGGAAGGAAAACGATGGCTATTCTCCCCAATCCGGACCCGACGCCCACGCCGGTGCCCACGCCGCCTATCCCGGAACCCAAGCCGATGCGCGAGCCGGATCCGGACCGGCTTCCCGATGAGGAGCCGATCCCCAATCCCGATGAGAATGACGCGCCGCCCAGGCATTCGGAAGCGGGTGCGGCGCTGGCTTTTGAGGGAGGGAGGCGCCGGACACGCCTCCCGTCGCCCGCTGCTCACTCCCCGCGCATCGTCGCCTGGAAGGTCGGCAGGTGCTTCTTCTGCGCCTCGATCATGCGCTCGCGGTAGACGCCGTAAATGACGTCGGTGTCGTGCAGCGTCACGCCGGCAATGGTCGGCGAGGCGAAGACCGGCAGCTCGATGCCGCGCTTCGACAATTGCTCGGCCGTGCGCGCCAAAAGCTCATGCGCCATGACCATCGCCAGCACCGTCGAGGAGCCCGACACCGGCCGGCTCCAGCCTTCGATCGGCACCACCGCGTCTTCGATCGGTGAGCAGGTGTCGATGACGACGTCCGCCGCGTCCGCCAGCCGCTTGCCGGAAGAGTGCGTGGCCGGCTTGTCGAGATTGTTCTTGCTGGTGACGGCGACGACGAAGATGCCGCGCTTCCTGGCATAGAGCGCGGTGTCGATGCCCGACGAGTTGCGGCCGCTATGGCCGAAGATGATGATGGAATCGCCCTTGTTCAGCGGCTGATGATCCAGGAACTTTTCGGCGTATTTCTCCGTCCGCTCCAGCCAGAGCAGCTCGCGCACGCCGCCGGCGCCGAGCACGTTGTGCCACATCACGCGCGGGTCGGTCAGCGGGTTGAAACCGACGAAGCTGCCATAGCGCGGGAACATCTCCTGCGCCGGCAGCACCGAATGGCCCGAACCATAGAGATGGACCAGCCCGCCATTTTCGAGCGTGTCGGCGAAACGGCTCGCCGCCTGACTGAAGGCTTCTTCATTGGCCTTCGATGCCTGTTCGAGCAGAGCGGTGAGGCGTGGGATATAGAGATCGGACACTTCGGTACTCCTGTTAATCGTGTCAGCTTCTGGTGTTCGGGCGGCCGGCGCGCAGCGTCGAGCGGATTTCGTAGCGGTCGCCGCGCATGACCGAGACGGTGAATTCGAACGGCCCGCGCTCGTCGATGGTGATGCGCTCGACGACGAAGGCGGGACTGCCCTCCGGCAGCTCCAGCAGTTCGGCGTCCGCCGCGCTGACGGCGCCGACGCGGTAGTTCTCGCGCGCCTCGACGGGCACGATGCCGTATTGCCGCTCCAGCGCTTCGTAGAGCGAGCCCTTCAGCAGACCGGCATCGAGGAAGCCCGGCACGCGCGCTGCCGAAAGCTGCGCGGTCTGGATGCCGATCGGTTCGTTGTTGCCGAGCCGCAATCGGCGGATGCGCACGATCGGGTCGCCCTCCTCGATCTCCAGCGCGCCGGCGGCCGCGGTATTTGCGGTGGTCAGGCTGCAGTCGAGCAGGCGTGAACCGGCGACCACGCCGATATTGCCCATCTCCTGCGTGAACGAGGTAAGCTCGCGCGTG
This sequence comes from Mesorhizobium sp. GbtcB19, assembly GCF_019091085.1. GTDB lineage: Bacteria > Pseudomonadota > Alphaproteobacteria > Rhizobiales > Rhizobiaceae > Mesorhizobium. The sequence goes on from NZ_JAGXJY010000024.1 coordinate 4,472, forward strand.
CCGGCGACCAGCGTGGTGGAGCGCACAAAGGTGCCCCTGCCGTGCTCGCGCCTGAGCAACCCGCTTTCCTCCAGATTGCGCAACGCGTGGCGCAAGGTGATGCGGCTGACGCCGAACAGCGCGCAGAGCCGGTCCTCGGCCGGGATCTGGTCGCCGGTCGCCCATTCGCCGCTCTTGACGATGGCGCGGATCGCCTCCTCGACCTGGTACCAGAGCGGCTCCGGCCGCCTGCGGTCCGGCTGCTGAAAACTTGCTTCGCTCATCGGATCTGCCTCCACCCGTTTCCAGCCTGGCCGGCAAGCGCGGCGCCCACCAGGCCGGCGCGGGAGCCGAATTCTCCAGGCTTGAGTTCGATGCCGCGCAGATGCGGCGGCAATTGGCGCCGAAGCGCCACGAGCAACGGCGGCGCGATCACTTCGAGCGCATCGGCAAGACCACCGGACACCAGGATGACGCCTGGATCGAGCAGCCCGACGGCGCCGGCAAGCGCGGTGCCGAGCTGGCGCGCCGGCACCTCGAGCAAGGTCTGCGCCGCAAGGTCGCCTGCCTTGGCGGCCGCGATCAGCTGGCGGCTGTCGGCGAGCCCGATCTGGCCGGCAAGGGCGTCGAGCGCCCGGCCGGAGGCAACGCGCTCCAGCCAGCCGCTGCGCTCCTCGCCATGGTCCTTGATGTCGGCGCAGGCCCAGCCGAACGAGCAGGCGCCGCCATGCGCGCCGGCGACGATGCGGCCATTGGCCAGCACCGCCGAGCCGATGCCTGTGCCGATCGCGAGCAGGATCGCGTCGGAGACATCCTTGGCCGCGCCCTCGGCTGCTTCAGCAAGCAGCGCGATCTGCGCATCGTTGCCGACCGCGACGCTCATGTCGGGAAACAGCGCCGCGATGTCGACGCCGTCGAGCCAGGGCAGGTTCGGGATCCAGCGGCAGACGGACCCTTCGACCAGACCCGGCACGGCAAGCCCGAGCGCTTTGGCGTTGCCCATGGCCGCAAGCGCGCCGACACGCGCGACGAAAGCGGGGAGATTGTCCGGCGCTAGCTCGCGAACCTGCTGTGCGAGTGCAGCGACATTGCCTATATGGATAGCGGCGCGCAAATTGGTGCCGCCGAGATCGATGGCTAGAACCCGCGTCATGTCTCGCGGCTCCGATCCGCGGCCGGCGGCGCAAACAGTCCGCTGCCGGCATTCCAGGAATGCGAGGCGGCAGCGAAAGCTTGCGCATGGCGTGTGCCGCGCAGGCAGCCGCGCAGCCGGTAGAGCGCGCTGTAATAATCGACATAGGGAAAGCTGCTTAAGCCCCGCGCCAGCTCGTATTCCATCACCGCTTCCTGCCAGGCATCGAAGCCGGCGCTGACATCGACAAGATGCTCGGGCCGAAAACCTTCGTCGTCCTCCCAGTTCTCCCCGAACAGCAACAGCTGCGGCGTATGCGCCGGATGGGCGCGCTTCAGCGTCGGCAGCGCCGAAAAGAAGATACCGTTCTGGGTGAGATGCGCCGCCGTGCGATGGTCCTTGTGCCAGCTGCCGTGCCAGTGGGTGATGACGACCTCCGGCCGCACCTCGCGGATCACGTCGCAAACCTGCAGGGCGGTGGCGTTGTCGTTGGGCAGGAAGGCGTCGCGCAGCTTCATGGTGCGCATTTCCACACCGAGCCGCGCGGCGGCCTTCGCCGCCTCGTCCTCCTTCTGCGCCGAATAATGGTCCGGGATCAGGCAGGGATGGCCCTGCTCGCCCATCGTCAGATGCAGGAAGGTGACCTGGGCTCCATTCCTGGCGGCGGCCGCCGCCAGCGGTCCGGCGATGACCTCGGCGTCGAAGGCATGCGCCCCGACGACCAGGATCGAGCGCGCGGCATAGACCTTGTCCTCGATCATTTCATGCCTCCCCCGGCGCCGACGCCCTCGCGAATCTGGCGCGCCAGCAAACAATACATGATCAGGATCGGCGCCATGGAGATCGCCAGCGAAGCGAACACCAGGCCCCAATCGGTGCGGAACTGGCCGACGAACACGCTGATCGCCAGCGGCACGGTCTTATAGCGATCGTCGAAGATGAAGATCAGCGGGAAGAAGAAGTCGTTCCACACCGCGATCGCCGTGAAGATGGCGACGATCGACACCGCCGGCTTCACCATCGGCAGCACGATCTGGAACAGGATGCGCGCCTCGCCGGCGCCGTCCATGCGCGCCGCCTCGTCGAGTTCGGACGGCAGCACGCGCATGAAATTGGCGAAGATGAAGACGGCGAAGGGGATGCGGATCGCCGAATAGACCAGGATCAGCCCGGTGAGAGAATCGAGCAGGCCGAGATTGCGCATCAGCGTGAACAGCTCCACCGAGGCAAGTCGGATCGGCAGCATGATGCCGGACAGGAATAGGCCGAGCATGATGCCGTTCCAGCCGAGCCTGTAGCGGCTGAGCGGATAGGCGGCCATCGCCGAGACGACGATGGTGAGGATCACCGCGCCGCCGGTGACGATCAGGCTGTTGATGAAATTGTGGCCGAGATCGGCCCGCGTCCAGGCGCGTACGAAATTGTCGAAGGCAAAGCTTTGCGGCAGGCCGAGCCGGTTGTCGTAGATCTCGGCCGTCGTCTTGAAACAGGAGACGACGAGGATGTAGAGCGGCAGCAGCACCGCCGCGGTCCACACAGCCAAGATGATCCAGCCAGGCAGCCGCGCCAATCTCTGCGGGAAAATGACGGCGCTCATAGCTCGACCGTCCGCTTGTCGAAGAAGCGCAACATCAGCAGCGTGCCGATGCTGAGGACCAGGAACAGCATGGTGCCGAGCGCCAGCGCCAGCCCGATATCGGTGATGCCGACGGCGCCCTCGGCGCCGAAGGCGAGCCGGTAGAAATAGGTCACCAGCGTATCGGTCGAATAGCTCGGATTGCCCTGCACGCCCTGCATCACATAGACGATGTCGAACTGGTTGAAGGTGTTGATGAAGGAGAGCGTCGTCAGCGTGCCGAGCGCCGGCATCAGCAGCGGCAGAGCGACGGAATAGAGCATGCGCGCATTGCCGGCGCCGTCGAGCTTCGCCGCCTCGAACACCTGCGGCGAGATCTGCCTGAGACCCGCCGTGTAGATCAGCACCGGCAGGCCCATCCAGTTCCAGGCGTCGACGGCAATCAGCATGCCGAGCGCGGTATGGCTGTTGCCGAGCACGGTCAGGCTGCCCTGGTGCAGGCCGAGCCCGTTCAGCGCCCATTCGACGATGCCGCCCGGCGCGAGCAGCAGCCGCCACAGCGCGCCGACGATGACCGGGCTTAACACCGCCGGAAAGAAGAACACCGACTGGAAGAAGGCGGAGCCCCTGTTGCGCAGGAAGAGCAGCCAGGCGAACAAAAGGCCGAGGCCGTTCTGCAGCAGCATGATGCCGAAGAACCACGCGACATTGTGCCAGAGCGCGCCGTAGAGCCGCGCGCCGCTCGGAAAGACGAACAGGCGCGAGAAGTTCGCGAGGCCCGCGAACTCCTGCGTGCGCATCCCCTTCCAGGCGAAGAAGCTGCCCCACAGCGACATGAGCAGCGGATAGAGCACGAACAGCCCGTAGACGGCCAAGGCCGGCAGGATGAACAGCACCGCCATGCGCTGCTGCGTGCGCTGGAGGCTGGTCATGCGGCGGAGCTTGGTCATGCGCTGCTCTGTAGGCTGAGATACCGGCAGATGGCCGGCACTCTTCACTGCTTGGGCTTGAACCAGGTGGCGACGGCGGCCTGCATGTCGGCCGCCAGCTTCTCCGGCGCGACATTGCCTTCGACCATATCGATGATCTCGGACTGCAGCACCGACGACGCGGTCGGCGCCTGCCAGCGAAAGCCGACCAGCGTCAGGTAAGGCGTCGAGTTCTTCGCCATCTCCATCATCTTGGCAAGCACCGGATCCTTGACGGTGACGTCAGTGCGGGCCGGCGGCCAGCCGAGCTCGTCGGCGAAGGCCTGCGCGAATTCGGCCGAGGCCATGTAGTTCAGCACCTTGGTCGCCGCTTCCTTGTTCTGGCTTTCCGACACGAGGCCATAAGAGCCGTCCGAGAAGGCGGAGGTGTAGAGCTTGGTCGAGGCGTCGTCGGCCGGGAACGGGAAGAGCGAGAATTTCAGCTTCGGGTTCTGCGATTTGAAGCTGCCGTTCTCGAACGAGCCGCCGAAGAACATCGCCGCCTTGCCGCCGATGAACTGCTGCGTGGCGGTGGTGTAATCGATGCCGGCGAAACCGTCGGAATAATAGGGCTTGAGCTCGGCGAAGCGCTTCAGCGCCGCGACATAGCGCGGATCCTCGAACGTCGCCTTGCCGCTCATCATCTCGTCATAGAAGCCGGGACCGTAAAGGGTCGGCCCGATGACGCCGACGCCGATCTCCAGCTCCCAGGCCGAGCCGTTGGCGCCGCCATTGGCGATCGGCGTGACGCCCGCTGCCTTGAGCTTCTCGCAGGCGGCGACGAAATCCTTGTAGCTTTTCGGGATCTCGATGCCTTGCACGGCAAAAATGTCCTCATTGTAGAAGACGCCCATCATCGGCACCGAATAGGGCACGCCGTAGAGCTTGCCGTCGGCGCGGCCGCGCGCGCCGCCAAGGGCTGCGTCCGGCATGTTCTTCAGTTCCGCCACGCTGTCGTCGAGCGCGTCGAGATAGCCGCCTTCGATGAAGGGCTGCAATTCGCCATAGGCCTTGAGCTGCGCGATGTCGGGTCCGCGGCCACCGCGCAACGCGGTGCTCAGGCGGTTCTGATAGTCGGCGTCGGGCGTGAACTGGATGTCGACCTTGATGCCGGGATTCTTCTTCTCGAACGCCTCGAAGATGCGGTTCATGGCGGCCTGGTCCTCGGTGCGCCAGCTCCACAGCGTCACCGTCGAGTCGGCGCGCGCCGGCAGCGTCGAAAGCGAGCCGGCGCAAGCGGCGGCGAGGCCGCCGATCAGGCCGAGCGCGGCGCGCCGGTGGATTGAAAGCATGCTCATTGCCGGTTCTCCCATTTTTTCGGTTTGAGGCACTCAGGCGGCGGTGACTCCGCAAGAGAGTCATACGCTTTTCGGCAAAGTCATTATAACGACATGACGGCATCCGCAAGAGACCTTAACGCCATGGACTGTTTCGCGGAGGCCGCCAACCTTATTGGGTGATAAAATGCAATAGATTGATTTATATGGATAATTTTAAAGCCGTCGCGAACGATTTTTGGCTTATAAAACGTAACCGAACATCCGCACGTAAGGGCTTGCGCGCGAGATCAAACTTGTCATAACGTCATCGCTCTTATCACGACTTGTGTGGAGGATGCCGATGTCGCTTGCCTGGCTCTCGAAGCTGACTGTCGCCGCGGGGCTCGTCGCCCTTCCCGCGACCGGCTGGGCGCAATCGGTCAACATCTCCTATCTGACGCATTGGTCGCCGGAGACGGTGGCGCTGCTCGAGGCGGCGGCCAAGGATTTTTCCAAGCAGAATCCCGATGTCGCCATCACAGTCCGCGCGGTCCCCTTCGGCGATCTCCTGACCACGCTGCGCTCGCAGGGCGGCTCGTCCGACGGTCCGACGATCGGCGGCATCTACGATCTGTGGCTGCCGGAACTGGCCAAGGACAAGCTTGTCGCCCCTGCCCCGGAAGCGGTTGCCGGTGAGGTGAAGAGCGCCTGGCCGGCGGGCGTCGTCAGCGCCGCCTCGGTCGGCGGCACGCTCTACGGCATCCCGAACGAGATCGACGTCTATGCGCTGAACTACAACAAGGAACTGTTCAAGGCGGCAGGCATCTCCGCCCCGCCCAGGACCTGGGCCGAATTCAAGGATGCCGCCGCCAAGCTGACCGACAAGGACAAGGGCCAGCAGGGCTTCGGCATGATCAACTCATGGGCGGCGGGCGTGGTCCATCCCTTCGCCTCGCTGCTCGTCTCCAATGGTGGCAACCTGGTCAAGGACGGCAAGCCGGCGCTGGACAGTTCCCAGGCCGGCGAGACCTTCGCGCTCTATGAAGACTTGATAAAGTCCGGCGCGAGCAATCCGGCGATGGCGACGGCCGACGCCAACACCACCGGTCCGTTCCTCGACAATTTCGTCTCCGGCAAGACCGGCATGATCATCATGGCGAACTGGTGGGAAAGCGCGCTCAAGACCGGCATGGGCGACAAGTTCGCCAACGTCGCCACGGCGCCCATCCCCGTCGGCCCGAGCGGCGACAAGCCGCATTCGATCTCCTACTCCTGGATGACCGTCGTCAACGCCAAGGCCGGCGCGGCCGAGCAGAAGGCAGCCTGGCAGTTTCTCGCCTGGCTGAACAGCCCGAAATCCGGCAGGAACGGCGCCTCGGCCATGTCCGACATATTGATGTCGATGGGCATCCTGCCGTCGCGGACTTCCGACATCGAGGCGCACAAGGACAAGCTCGGCTCGGAGTTCCTCTCCGGCTACGTCTCCGTGCTTGCCGATGCACGGCCCTTCCCGGTCGTGCTCGGCGGTCAGGAATTCTCCGAATCCCTGCAGCAGACGCTCGAGGCGTTGCAGTACGGCCAGGTCTCGGCCAAGGATGCGCAGGCGAACGCCGAGGCCGACGCCACGTCGATCCTGGAGCGCGCGGCGAAATAGGCTCGAGTCTTCGACCCGTAGCCATCGGAAGCAGGTGAATGGCCAAAGCTTTTCGTGCCTCGGCGGGCATCATGCTTGCGCCCGCCGTGACATTGATCGGCGTCTTCGTGCTCGTACCGATGCTGCTGACTGTCTGGCTGTCCTTCCAGGACTGGTCCACGCAGACGCCGTTTTCCGAGGCGAACTTCGTCGGCCTCGGCAATTTCCAGGAGATCTTCGGCGCGACCTCGGTCGGGCGCGATTTCAAGGCAGCACTTTTCAACACCGCGATCTACACCGCGTTGTCCGTCATCCTCATCCTGCCGCTGTCGGTCGTCCTCGGCCTGATGGTCTATCAGCGCGACGTCGCCGGCGGCACGGCGCTGCGCACCGTGCTGTTTTCGACCTACATGGTGCCGATGATCGCGGTGGCGCTGGTCTGGTCGAAACTCTATTCACCGAGCGAAGGCCCGTTCAACCAGTTGCTTGGCCTGATCGGCATCAGCCCGCAGCCCTGGCTCTCCTCGCCGCGCTCGGCCCTGGTCTCGATCGTGCTGCTCAATGTCTGGCAGCAGGTCGGCTATTTCACGGTGCTGGCGATTGCCGGGCTGACGCAGATCCCCGGCAGCCTCTATGAGGCGGCGACGCTCGACGGCGCCAACCGGCGTGAGCAATTCCGCTTCATCACGTTGCCGCTGCTGCGCCGCACGCTGCTGTTCAGCGCCGTCATCGCCATCATCAACGCCGTGCAGGTGTTCGAGCCGGTGGCGCTGATCACGCAAGGCGGGCCGGTCGGCTCGACCAATGTGCTCACCTATCATATCCGCCGCGTCGGCATCGAACGCGCGCAGGGCGGGCTGGGCTCGGCCATGGCCGTGATGCTGATGCTGTCGCTGATCGTCTGCGTTTCGGCGCTGTTTGCCTTCGTCAACCGCAAGGACAGCGAATGAGCACGGCAAGATCGCTTTCCCGCAAGCGCCCTTCGGGCCGCAAGGCGCTGCTTGCGACCGCCATGTTGCTGGTCGCCGTCGCCTCCGCCTTCCCGTTGGCCTGGATGGTGCTTTCCAGCCTGAAGACGCCGGCCGAGACCATGCAGGTGCCGCCGGTCTGGATCCCGCATACGCCGAGCTTCGAGGCCTACGAAAAAGTTGCCGGCGTCATCAATGTCGGCCGGTCAATGTGGAACTCGCTTGTCATCGCCTCGGTCACCACCGCAGGCATCCTGGTCACCAGCATGATGGCCGGCTATGCCTTCGCCAAATATTCCTTCCCTGGCCGTTCGCTGCTCTTTTCTGTGCTGATCGCCACCATGTTCCTGCCGCCGATCGTGACGCTCATTCCGCTCTACCGCATGGTCGGTTCGATGGGCTTGAGCGCCAGCCTGGCCGGCATCATCGTGCCCAACCTCGCCAACGCCTTCGGCATCTTCCTGATGCGCCAGTTCATCGCCGGCGTGCCGGACGAACTGATCGACGCCGCGCGCATGGATGGCGCCTCCGAACTGCTCATCCTTTACAAGATCGTGGCGCCGAGCGTCGCGCCGGCGATCGCCGCACTGGCGCTCTTCGCCTTCGTCTATCACTGGAACAGCTATCTGTGGCCGCTCACCGTGCTGCAGGGCAATGCCGACGCGTATCCGATCGTCATCAGCCTCAGCCGGCTGCTGAGCTACAACCGCGGCGCCGTCAACACCGGCCTGGTGATGGCCGGCGCGACGCTCGCCGTGCTGCCGCCACTGATCCTGTTCGTCTTCCTGCAGCGCTTCTTCGTCGATTCGATCGTGGGGTCGGCGATCAAGGGGTAGTTTTGTCGAGCCACCTCGCGCCGCGTCCCCTGCCATGCAGCGGATTGACGCGCCTGGCCTCTCACGGCATTGTTTATTAACCAGCTGTTAACCTTGCGGCTGAGATCGAGGGGGGCGACTTGGAACCGTTTTTGGACGCGAACCTCCTGAATTGGGATGATCGGGCCGAACTGCACGCGACCGACAAAACGGGCAGTTACCGCATCGAGAACGTGCTGGCTGGTGGGTCCAATCTCTATGAGCTGGAAACGCGCGAGGTCGGGGACATTTTCGGCAAGGACATCGTCCATCTGCAATGCCACATCGGTCTTGACACGATCAGCCTGAAGAACCTCGGCGCGGGCAGCGTGACCGGGCTGGACTTTTCACCAAGGGCGATCGCCGCAGCGCGGGATTTCGCATCCAAGGCAGGCAGCGACGTTCGCTTCGTCGAAGCGCCGCTTTATGAGGCGGTCGAAGCGCTCGACCGGACCTTTGATATCGTCTACGTCACCTGGGGATCGGTGAACTGGCTTGACGATGTCTTCCGTTGGGCGCGGGTGGTCGCCGATCTTCTGCGGCCTGGCGGCCGGCTCTACATGGCCGAGGGCCATCCCTTGATGTTCCAGTGCAATCGCAAGGCTGCCGCCCTCGAATTGAAGGACGACTGGCGAACCCCGGTGACGCGACCGCTCGTCTGGAACGAGCAGCGGACCTATACCGGCGATGAGCGGACCTTGAAGCATCCTCGGTATTATGAATGGATTCATCCAATCAGCGACGTGGTGAACGCGCTGATCGCCGCGGGGCTGACGCTCGATTTTCTCAATGAGCACGACACGGTTTCCTGGAAGCATTTTTCATTCGCGGTGAGGGCCGGCAAGGACATGTATGGCCTGCCCGAAAACGCTCCCAAGATTCCGATGGCCTATTCGATTGGCGCGACCAAGCGCGGCGTTGGGACGTATCGGATCGTCCAGAAGAAGATCGATAGTCACTAGCTCCGCTACGTGCCGGTTCTGGTGCCATTGTCCTATGCGCCCGTGTCCGAAGGCGCAAAAATTTTAAAGACTGTGAAGGCCAAAATTAAGTTATTGCGAACTAATATTCCCTTGATGAGGCTCATCTGGAGAGCCTGACATGCACAGGGAACATCGCTTTATTGGCTCTTGTCGCCAGCATGTTCGGCCGCATGAAACGGGCCGTCTTTTCACCGGCTAGGATTCCGGCGGCGATCGCGATTGTGGTTATTGCCGTATGCGCGATATTTGCGGATCATCAGAACAAGATCGTCTCGGATCAGGCTGTCCGCGCGGATGTCCTGGCCAAGGTCAATGTCATTCGCGCCAAGCTCGAAGGCAAGGTCAACGGCAACCTCCAGCTGGCGCGAGGACTGGTCGCTGCGGTCACGACCGAACCCTATATGGGACAGCAGCGATTTGCTGAGCTTGCCAGCAGGCTGTTCAACGAAGAGTCCCAGCTTCGCAACATTGCCGGCGCGCCTGACCTGGTCATTTCCCTGATGTACCCGATGGCCGGCAATGAGAAGGCCATCGGCCTCGACTACCGCAAGAACGACCAGCAACGCGCGGCCGCGCTGCGCGCGCGCGACGAGCGCAGGACCATTCTCGCTGGCCCGGTCGATCTGGCGCAGGGTGGACAGGCCTTCGTCGGCCGATTTCCGGTATTCGTCAAAAGCGCGGGCAATACCGACCGGTTCTGGGGCATCGTCTCCGCCGTCGTTGACGTCCAGCGCCTTTACCAAGCGAGCGGCCTCCTCGACAAGGATCTCGGGATTGACGTCGCACTCATCGGCTATGACGCCCTTGGCGCGAACGGCGCTCAGTTCTTCGGCGACGAACGCGTTGTCAAAAGCAATCCTGTGACTGCAGATGTTCTTTTTCCGTCGGGCTCCTGGCGGATCGCCGCCATTCCCAAGAACGGTTGGCCCGCCACTCCCGCCAACGCGTGGTTGCTGAGGGCGATCATGGCGGCGGCGGCCGCTCTGATCTTGATCCCTTTCCTGGCGGCGGGCCGCCTGATCAACGAGAGGCACCGAAACTATTGGGAACTGCATCGGCTGTCGCGACGGCTGGAACTTGCTCTGGAGGCGTCGGCCATCGGAGTATGGGAGCACGACCTCGAAACCAACGATCTCACCTGGGATGACCGCGTCAACGAAATATACGGCCGGGAGGCCGACGGCGGGCCGCGCGGATATTCGGATTGGGCCGGTGCCATTCATCCTGCCGATCTGCCTGGCGCGCTTGCGGACTTCGACAAAGCCGCGGCCGATCGCAGCACATATTCATCCGAATACCGGGTCGTTCGTCCGGACGGCGAAATTCGCCACGTCCGCTCCAGGGCGATCTTCTACCAGACCGCCAACAACTCGCCTCGAATGGTCGGCGCGGAGTGGGACGTGACGGCGGATGTTTTGCTGAACACCGATCTGGTTCGAGCAAAGCAACTGACCGAGTCGAAAAATACCGAACTTGAATCGGCCAAGGCGCGCATAGAACACGTCGCGCTGCACGATGCGCTGACGGATCTGCCCAATCGCCGCTATCTGGATCAGGTGCTGGAAGACTACGCGGGAAGGGCCAGGCTAAATGGTGGCCACGCGGCGCTGCTTCACATCGATCTGGACCGCTTCAAGCACATCAACGATACGCTCGGCCATGCGGCAGGCGACGCTATGCTGGTGCATGCTTCGTCCGTTCTCAAGTCCAACGTCGGCGACAGCGGTTTTGTCGCCCGGATTGGAGGAGACGAATTCATCGTGCTTTGCACAGTGCATGGCGACGTTGGCCAGGCCGCGACGCTGGCGGACAACATTATCGAGCAGATGCGCAGACCTGTTTATTACCACGGCCATCAATGTCGGTTTGGCGTCAGCGTTGGAATTGCGATCGACAATGACAGAGATACCGATGCCAGGCAGTTGCTGGTGAACGCCGATATTGCCCTCTACCGGGCAAAGCGACGGGGCCGCAACCGCCATGAATTCTTCACTGGAGAGCTGCAAAGCGAAATCGTCAACACGAAGAGAATTGCCGACGAGATTCTGGCAGGTCTCGAGCGAGACGAATTCATCGTGTTCTACCAGCCCCAGTTTGATGCAAAGACGCTGGAGATCGTCGGCGTTGAGGCGCTGGCGCGATGGAGGCATCCAGAGAAAGGGATTCTGGCACCTGAAGTTTTCCTGAAGACCGCCGAAGAACTGAATGTCGTGTCGGTAATAGACCGGAAAATCCTCCAGCAATCGCTTCTGGATTTTGAAGCGTGGTCCGCCGACAAGATCGGCATCCCGCGCGTATCAGTCAACGTTTCGGCCCGGCGCCTCCGGGATGAGGAACTCCTGAAAAGTTTGCGCGACCTCAATATCAGGAAGGGGACATTTTCCTTTGAACTCGTCGAGTCGATCTTCCTCGACAACAACGATGATCTGGTCACGTGGAACGTCGAGCAGATCAAGCAACTCGGCATCGACATCGAAATCGACGATTTCGGCACCGGCTATGCCTCCATTGTCAGCCTGCTCAAATTGCAGCCTCGCCGCCTGAAGATAGATCGCCAGCTGGTGGACCCCATCGTGAACTCACCCCAGCAAAGGCAGGTCGTTTCGTCGATCATCGAAATCGGCAAATCCCTGGGCATCGAAATCATTGCCGAAGGCGTCGAGACGATGAAGCACGCACGTGTGCTCAAAGGGCTTGGCTGTGACATATTGCAAGGCTATGCATTCGGGCGCGCAATGGATTCCGACGCGCTGAGGAGCTTCGTTCGAGCTCGTCGACTGCGCGCTGCAAGCTGATCCTGTTCGAAACCTCCGGTATCTCGTGGCGGCAAGATTTTGCGTGCCTCAGCGAAACCGCGCCGCCGTCCAGGCCCCACCCGTCGCGTTCGACTCCACCGCCGCCGCCACGAACTTCACGCCGCGCGCGCCGTCGACGACATCGGGTACCTGCGCCGCCCGCGCGGCATCGACCGTTCCGCCCGACCGATGCGCGCGAATGATGTCGGCAGCGTCGCGGTAGAAATTGGCGAAGGCCTCGATATAGCCCTCGGGATGCGCCGCAGGCATGCGCGACACGCGCCGGGCTTCCGCCGTCGAGCCATGGCCGCCGCGCAGCAGTGTGCGGGTTTCCTCGCCATAGGGCGAGAAGCGCAGTTCCTCCGGCCGCGAACCCGACCATTCGAGCCCGGCCTTCTCGCCATAGATGCGCACCAAAAGATCGTTGTAATGGCCGGGTGAGGTCTGGCTGGCAAGGATAGTGCCGCGCGCGCCGCCCGTCCAGCGTAAGAGCACATGCGCGTTGTCGTCGAGCCGCCGTCCGGGCACGGCGGTGAACAGGTCGGCGGAAACCGCTTCGGCCTCGAAACCGGAGATGAAGCTCGCCAGATTGAAGGCGTGCACGCCGATATCGGCGAGCACCGCGGATTGCCCTGCCCGCGCCGGATCGGTGCGCCATTCCGCCTGCTTCTGGCCGTCGGCGTCGATCGGCTTGGTCAGCCAGTCCTGGATATAGGCGCCATGCACCGACACGATGCGGCCGAGCTCGCCCGCCGCCACCATTTCGCGCGCCTGGCGCACCATGGCGTAGCCGGTGTTGTTGAGCGTGACGACGAAGCGGCGCTTCCTCGCCTTGGTCAGCGCCACCAGCGCTTCGGCCTCGCCAAGCGTCGTCGAAAGTGGTTTGTCGCAGATCACGTCGATGCCGGCCTCGAGGAAGGCCGTCGCGATCGGCGCATGCAAATGGTTGGGCGTGACGATGACCACCGCCTCGATGCCGTCCGGCCGCGCCGCCTCGGCCTTCGCCATGGCATGATAGTCGGCATAGCTGCGCTCGGGCGCGATGCCGATCTCGGCGGCTGAGGCGGCGGCGTTTTTCGGATCGGAGGACAGCGCGCCGGCGACCAGCGCGATCTGGTCGTCGAGCCGCATGGCAAGGCGATGCACGGCGCCGATGAAGGCATTGCGGCCGCCTCCGACCATGCCGACCCGCAGGCGTTGGCGCGAGATTCCGTCAGCGGTTGCATAGACCATGATTGCGATTATCCTCCCTGATTGGCGACCCGTTGCCGATGCCGCCTGCCATAATTTTTCGAATGATATTTCTATTTTTAATTTTGTAAAACTCTTGTGCCGCGATAGCGTTCTCGTGGTCCGGCCGATGGGCCGCATCCGGAGGGAGGTTCGGGGTGTTTCAAACCGTCTTTGGGTACGACGCATGAGCGGCCGGCGTGAAGTGGCCGACGAAGCGTCTGCACGCAGCCTGGAGACGGCGGCAAGAAAGCGGAGCCGATCGCTGGCGGCGCTTGGCTATACCAAGCCACAAACCTACGAAGAACTGCGCGCCGTGCTTTCCTCCGGCACCGTGCATTTCCCGAAGCGGCTTCGCCAGGTCGCGATCTTCCTCTGGCAGCATCCGAGCGAAGTGGCGCTGGGCACGATCGCGCAGGTGGCGGACCAGGCCGGTGTGCAACCCTCGACCCTGGTGCGTTTCGCGCAGATCTTCGGCTATTCCGGCTTTTCCGATTTCCAGGCCCTGTTCAAGGATCGCATGAAAGGCTCCTGGCCCGAAACCCAGGGAAGTCCGGAAAAAGCGGTGGAGCCCAACGCGCACCTGCATTTCCTCAACGGCCTGGTCGGCGCCTCGCAGGCCTCGCTCGGCCGCATCGGCAATACATTCGACATCGGCAGCTTCGAGACGATGATCGATCATCTGGCGGCGGCGGAGCTGATCTATGTCATCGGCAGCAAGCGCGCCTTCCCGGTCACCACCTATCTGTCGCTGACGCTGTCACAGCAGGGCGTGCGCAACGTGCTGGTCGACAATGTCGGCTCGACCGCGCTCGACCAGGTCGGCTGCATCACGCCGCGCGACGCCGTGCTCGCCGTCTCCTTCAGCCCCTATAATTCGATCACGCCGGACCTCGTCGCCGTCGCGCATGAGCGCAAGGCACGCATCCTCACCATCACCGACAGCACCTTTTCGCCGCTGGTGAAACTCTCCGACACCTGGCTGGAAGTGGTCGAGCAGGACTTTGGCGGTTTCCGCTCGCTTGCCGCCTCGCTGGCCGTCGGCATGGCCTTGGTCCACGGCGTCGTTGCACAGCGGACAGGCTGACAAGAGCAATTCCAGGAAAAGTGTGGAGCGGTTTTTCGTCCGGAATTGCGCAAGACAAGGAGATAGAGCGGTTCACCGGTTCCATGAAAACGGTGAACCGCTCTAGCGAGGTTGACTATCGGGAACTCTCGTTCCATATTTGAAAAAATGGAAACTTTGTTCCGGGAGGAGGAATGGAGGTTCGTCTCGACGGCAAGGTGGTGCTGGTTACCGGCGCGACGCAAGGCATCGGCCGGGCGATTGCCGAGATGCTTGCGCGCTCGGGTGCTGCCGGACTGCTGATCACCGGCCGGGACCAGAAGCGCGGCGATGCGGTTGCCGCCGAGCTGTCGGCCATGGGCACCGCCACAATCTTCGCTGCCGCCGATCTCGGCGATCCCAAAGCCCCGGCGCGACTGGCTGGGGCCTGTATCGAACGCTTCGGCCGCATCGACGGCCTGGTCAACGCCGCCGGCCTGACCGACCGTGCCTCCTTCGTCGACGCCACGCTCGACGATTGGGCATCGCTGTTTGCCGTCAACGCCCGCGCGCCGTTCTTCCTGATGCAGGCGGCGATTGCCGATATGAAGAAGCGCGGCCAGGGCGGCGCCATCGTCAATATCCTGTCGATCAACGCGCATTGCGGCGCGCCGGAGCTTGCCGTCTATTCCGCCACCAAGGGCGCGCTGGCGACGCTGACCAAGAACGCCGCCAATGCCCACCGCTTCGACCGCATCCGCGTGAACGGCATCAATGTCGGCTGGACCGACACCCCGGCCGAACGCGTCATGCAGGCCGAGACGCTGGGTCACGGTCCGGGCTGGCTCGACGCCGCCAACGCTGCCCAGCCTTTTGGCCGGTTGCTTTCAGTCAACGACATCGCCAACCTTGCCGTCTTCCTGCTTTCCGATGCTGCCGGCCCGATGACCGGTGCCGTGATCGACCAGGAACAGGCTGTGATCGGAGCCAACCGGTGAGGCGGTCCGAAAGCCTCGCACCTGCCCTGCTCGGCCGCCTTCCGTCGGCAGTTCGAAAGCCGGCTTACGATCGCGCGGCGCTCAAGCCCGGCATCGCGCATATCGGCGTCGGCGCCTTCCATCGCTGCCATCAGGCCGAATACACCGACGACCTGCTGGAGAACAGTTTCGACCGCTGGGGGCTGATCGGTATCAACATCCGCCCGCCTTTGCTTGCGGGGACGCTCGGCCGGCAGAACGGGCTCTACACGCGGCTCATCCGCGAGAACGACGAGGTCGAAGCGCGCATCATCGGCAGTATCGTGCGCGTTGTCGACAGCCAGGACGGCGCGGCGCCCGCGCTGGACGTGCTCGCCTCGCCCGAGATCGAAATGGTCACCATGACGGTGACCGAAAAAGGCTATTGCCACATCCCCTCGAGCGGCGCGCTCGACCTCGACAACCCCGATATCGCGCACGATCTCGCCAGTCCCGAGGCGCCGCGCAGCGTGCCGGGCATTCTGGCACGGGCGCTGGAACTGCGCATGGCCTCGCATGGCCGGCCGGTGACGCTGCTGTCCTGCGACAACATCCCGACCAACGGCGTCATCCTCGGCAATGTGGTGCGCGCCTTCGCCGAACGGCGCGGCGGGAAGCTGGCCGACTGGATCGAAGCCAATGTCGCCTTCCCCTCGGCCATGGTCGACCGCATCGCGCCGGCGACGAGCGCGGCCGATATCGGCACGGTCGAGCAGCGCTATGGCTATCATGACAGCGCCGTCGTCGTCGGCGAGCGTTTCCGCCAATGGGTGATCGAGAACCGCTTCGCCGGCCGCGTGCCGCGCTGGGATCGCGTTGGCGCGACCTTCATCGACGACGTCACCCCCTTCGAGCATCTCAAGATGCGGGTGCTGAACGGCGCCCAGACGACGCTCAGCTATCTCGGCGTTCTAGGTGGCTTCGAGCACACATCGGATGCTATCGCAAACTCGCTGCTGGCGAATTTCGTGCGCCGCATGCTGACCGAGGAAACGCTGCCGACGCTGATGGCCGTGCCCGGCATCGTGCCAGCGGCCTATGTCGAGCAGAGCCTTTCTCGCCTCGCCAACACCGCGATCCGCCACCGCAACCACCAGATCGCCACCGACGGCTCGCAGAAGATCGTGCAGCGCCTGCTGAACCCGATCCGCGACCGCCTGGCCAAGGGCGCCAGCATCGAACTCCTGTCGGTCCCCGTGGCCGGCTGGATGGCCTATCTGGTCAAGGCTTCGACGCGGTTCGGCCGCGCCTGGCAAGTGTCCGACCCGTTCGCAGAAAGAATTGCGGCGATTGCCGACCGCATCGGTTCTGACGGCAACGCACTCGCCGACGCAATCCTCGCCATCGACGCCATCTTCGATCCGCAACTGGCCGCGAACGCCAAATTCCGCGCGCATGTTGTCGCCGGCCTCGACGGCCTGCTCTCGAATGATCCGATGGGCTTGGTCAGACAAGTCTGTTCTGGGCCAACAGATGCGCGGTTGAAGCAGTCGGCTCGATCTGCATAGTTTGCCCCTGGGAGGCATCATGAAACTTGGACTGCTCACAGCACCATTTCCGGATACTCCGCTGAACGAGGTCGTCGACTGGGCGCGCTCGGTCGGCTTCGAAGCGCTGGAAATCGCCTGCTGGCCGAAGACTTCGAGCGCTGGCAGGCGCTATGCCGGCACCAGCCATATCGACGTGGACATCCCGGCCTCCGCGGCGAAGGACCTCGCCGCCGAGCTTACCGGCAGGGGCATAACCATCTCCGGTCTCGGCTTCTACCCCAACCCCCTGCATCCGGACCAGGCGCATCGCGAGGCTGTGATCGATCACCTGAAAAAGGTAGTCGTGCTGGCGAGCCGCATGGGGGTGACGCTGGTCAACACCTTCTGCGGCGGCGACGCCTCGAAGACCGTCGACGCCAATTGGGAGGACGCGCAAAAAGTCTGGCCGTCGATCATCGCCCATGCGCGCGAGCATGGCGTGAAACTCGCCTTCGAGAACTGCCCCATGATCTTCAGCTATGACGAATGGCCGGGCGGGCACAACATCGCCTACTCGCCTTACGTCTGGCGCCGCATCCTCGAAGCCTGGGGCGGCGATGTCGGCATGAATTTCGACCCTTCGCATCTCGTCTGGCAGATGATCGACAAGGAGCGCTTCATCCGCGAGTTCGGCGCAAACATGCTGCATGTGCATGCCAAGGACCTGATGATTGATCATGATGGTTTGTACGAGCGCGGAATCCTTTCCGCCGGCATAGGCTGGCAGGTGCCGCGCATGCCGGGGCTTGGCGACATCGACTGGAGCAGGATTTTTTCGGGCCTCTACCGGGCCGGATATGACGGGCCGGTCATCATCGAGCATGAGGACCGGCGCTTCGAGGGGACGGATGAAAAGGTGAAGCGCGGCTTCCTGCTGGCCCGCGACGTGCTGCGCCCCTTCATCAAATGACGAAGAGCTTGGCCCCGATAGCTTCGGCGCCCTGGAACTGAACTGAAAAATCGAACTGAACTGAAAAAAATCAATGTGGAGGAGTACTGACATGAAGAAACATCTGACCGTGGCCTCGCTGCTTGCCGGCGCCGCCTTGCTTGCCTCGGTGGGCGCCTCGGCCGCCGCCGGCAAGTACACGATCGGCATTTCCAACACCGTGCAGGGCAATGGCTGGCGCGAGGAGATGATCTGCGCCATGAAGGCACAGGCGCTCGCTTCCGGCGAAGTGGCGAAGCTCAACATCGCCCACCGCAACACCGACGCGGCCGGCCAGCTCGAGGACATTCGCAACCTGATCAGCGCCAAGGTCGACGCCATCGTCGTCAACCCGGCTGATCCGGCCGGCATCAAGGCGGGTCTGGAAGAAGCCACCAAGGCCGGCATCGTCGTCGTCGCCGTCGACCAGGCGGTGACCGAACCCTCCGCCTACATCATCTCCAACAACCAGGAACAATACGCCTATCTCGGCGCCAAGTGGCTGTTCCAGCAGATGGGCGGCAAGGGCGAGGTGTTCTATATGCGCGGCGCCGCCGGCGCTTCGGCCGACAGCGACCGCGACAAAGGTTTTAAGAAGGCGCTGGCCGAATTCCCCGACGTAAAGGTCGCACAGGAGGTCTTCACCGGCTGGCAGCAGGACCAGGCCAAGCAGCAGATCCTCTCCTTCCTCGCCACCGGCACGCCGATCAACGGCATCTGGACCTCCGGCATCGACAACGTCATCGTCGACGCGCTGGTCGAGCAGCAGGCGCCGATGGTGCCGGTCGTCGGCGCCGACAATGCCGGCTTCGTCGGCCAGCTGAACACGGTCAAGGGTCTGGTCGGCGCTGCCGTCACCAACCCCGGCTCGATCGGCGGCGCCGGCGTCACGCTCGCCTTGCAGATCCTCGACGGCAAGAAGCCAGCGCAGCAGACCGTGCTGGTCAATCCGGAACTCTGGGAAAACGCCACCGACGCAGGCAAGGCCAAGCTGAAGTCCGCCGCCGACCCGTCGCTCAGCCCCGAATGGCCGGTCTCGATCTCGATCCCGGACTGGACCACCTACACCAAGGACCAGATCGTCGCCTGCAAAGGCCCGGGCGAGTAAGCGTCGAGACGCCCTTCTGCCTTCTCCCCTTGTGGGAGAAGGTGGATCGGCGCGCTAGCGCCGAGACGGATGAGGGGTGTTCCAGGGAACGCCAACGTCTCATTCCGCTGGAACACCCCTCATCCGTCGCCTCCGGCGACACCTTCTCCCACAAGGGGAGAAGGTAGAAGCCACCTGGCTTCATCCGGCGCCTGCATTAGTTTCTGGAACGAGAACCACACGATTTGACAACAAACCCATTGCCGCAAAATCCTCTCCTCGACGCCACCGGTGTCGCGAAAAACTACGGTGCGGTTGCAGCGCTGCGCAACGCTTCGCTGTCCGTGTTGCCGGGCGAGGTCCATGCGCTGATGGGCGCCAACGGCGCCGGCAAGTCGACGCTGGTGAAGATCCTGACCGGAGCGATCAACGCCGATGCCGGCCGCATCCTGATCCGAGGCCAGCAGCTTGATGTCCGCTCGCCTGCCGCAGCCCGCCGCGCCGGCCTGCTGCCGGTCTACCAGGAACCTTCGCTGATCCCTGATCTCGATGTCTTGTCCAACCTCAGGCTGACCAGGACGCCGGTCGAGCCGTTCCGCGCCTGGGTGCGCGAGCTCGGCATTCCGAACCTCGACATCCGCGACACCGCGCGCGACATCCCTTTGGCCATCCTGCGCGTGCTCGACCTGGCGCGCGCGCTCGCCGTCGAACCCGACGTGCTCCTGCTCGACGAGATGACTGCCGCACTTCCCGCGAACCTTGCCGAAAAGGTGCTTGAAGTGGTGCGCCGCCAAGGTGACGCCGGCCGCTCCGTCATCTTCATCTCGCACCGTTTCGTCGAGATCTCAGCGCTCTGCGACCGCGCCACCGTTCTGCGCGACGGCTCGACGGTCGGCGTCGTCGACATCGAACCGGGCGTCGAGGAAAGAATCGTCGAGATGATGCTCGGCACGCGCATCGAGAAGACACGCGTTGGGGCGCGCACGGCAAATGATGTCGCTGCTGCCAGCGGCGGCCGCCCGCGCCTGTCGGTCCGCAACTTGCAGCTCGGCACCAAGCTCAACGATGTCTCCTTCGATCTCGCCAATGGTGAAGTCGTTGGTGTGTTTGCGCTCGAGGGCCAGGGCCAGGACGAGCTCTTCGCCGCCCTTGCCGGCTCGATCCGTCCGACCGGCGGCACCATCGATGTCGATGGCGCACCGGTGAAATTCTCGCATCCGAGCGATGCCATTCAGGCCGGCATCGCCTACGTACCTGGCGACCGCACCGAGGCCTTGGCCATGCAGCGCTCGGTGCGCGAGAACATCGCGCTGCCTTTCAGCGCGGGGCTGCGCAAATGGGGACCGATCCGCATGCGGCGCGAGCAGGTGGTCGTCTCCGGCGCGATCGGCAGATTGCAGATCGACACCCGCGCCCAGGGCGAGGTGCAGCGCCTCTCCGGCGGCAACCAGCAGAAAGTGACCATTGCCCGCTGGATTGCGGCCAACGCCCGCACCATCCTTTGCTTCGACCCGACGCGCGGCATCGATGTCGGCACCAAGCAAGAGATCTACAAATTGCTGCGCGAGCTCGCCGGCCAGGGCAAGTCGGTGCTGTTCTACACATCCGAAATGGAAGAGGTGCAGCGTGTCTGCGACCGCGTCATCGTCATTTTCGGCGGCCGCGTCGTCGACACTTTTTCGGTCGAAGAGGCCGACGAGCCGGCGCTGATGCGGGCCGCCTACGGCCTGCCGCGCGGCGCCAGGGCGGATGTCGGCATCCTTGCCGACGTCAGGCCCGCCTCCGATGCGGAGGCCGCGTCATGAGCCGGTTCTTGCG
This sequence comes from Mesorhizobium sp. GbtcB19, assembly GCF_019091085.1. Taxonomy (GTDB): domain Bacteria; phylum Pseudomonadota; class Alphaproteobacteria; order Rhizobiales; family Rhizobiaceae; genus Mesorhizobium. Next base: position 25,272 of record NZ_JAGXJY010000024.1, read on the forward strand.
CAACCAGGGTTGGGTCGCCGGCCTGTTCGCCCTGCTGATCTTTCTCTTCGTCGTCACCAAGCTGATCCAGCCGGCCTATGGCAGCGGCGACTTCGGCTCGCTGGCGCGGGCGGTTCTGCCTTACGCTTTCGCCGTCGCCGCCCAGACCGTCGTCGTCATCGCCGGCGGCATCGATCTCTCCGTCGCCGCCATGATGGCGCTGACCAGCGTGACCGCGGCCTCGATGATGAACGGCGCCAGCGAGGAGTATGCGCTCTTCGTCGTGCCCTTCGTGCTCGCCATGGGGTTCGTGCTCGGCGCGCTGAACGGCGTCCTCATCGTCGTCACCCGCGTGCCGGACATCGTGGTCACGCTCGCGACGCTGTTCGTGCTGCAGGGCGCGGCACTGCTCGTGCTCGGCGCTCCCGGCGGCGCCGCCGCCGAATGGCTGAAGGCAAGCGTCATCGGCACGGTGCCGATCCCCGGCCTGCCGGATTGGGCCGACGCCTGGGTTCCAAAAGCGCTGGCGCTGCTCGTCGTCTGCCTCTGCATCATCTGGATTCCGCTCAGGCGCTCACGCCTCGGCCTCTCGATCTACGCGATCGGCAGCAATGAGCTCGCCGCCTTTCGCAGCGGCGTGCCGGTGGCGCGCACCAGGATCATCGCCTATGCGCTGTCCGGCCTGTTCGCCGCGATGGGCGGACTGTCGCTCACCATCAGCACCGGCATCGGCGCGCCCATCCCCGGGCCCTATCTGCTCGCCAGCGTCGCCGCCGTGGTGCTTGGCGGCGTCGCGCTCGGCGGCGGCAAGGGCGGCCTGCTCGGGCCGATCATCGCCGTCTTCGTGCTGCGGCTGGTACGCACCGACCTGACGCTTCTGGCCATCGATCCGAACGTCACCGCCATCATTGAGGGCCTGATCATGGTTGCGGTGGTGATGTTCGGCGCCTTCATCACCATCCGCGGCCGCCCGGTGGGAGCAACGCCATGACCGACATCGCGACCATGCCCCAGCCGGTCTCGTTCGGCCGCCGCGTCAAGCGCTTCATGGCGGACCGGCCGCTCATCCCGCTGATCATCCTTTTGATCATTCTTGTGGTGATCCTGCAGATCCTGCGCCCCGGCATCGTCAACGAGCGCTGGCTCGCCAACACGGCGAAATTCGCCATCCCGCTGGCGATCCTCGCCGGCTGCCAGACCATGACCATGCTCACCGGTGGCATCGATCTTTCCGTCGGCACAGTGGCGACGATGAGCGCCTTCATCATGGCGACGCAGATCGTCAACCAGGATCCCACGGTGGCCTTCCTGCTCGCCATGCTGCCCGCCGTGCTGATCGGCCTCGTCAACGGCATCGGCGTCGGCGTGTTCCGGGTGCATCCGCTGATCATGACGCTCGGCACCAGCCTGATCGGCACCGGCTTCCTGCAGGTCTATCAGCGCACGGTCATCGCGTCGGGCGCCAAGATCCCGGATTTCCTCAACTGGCTGGGCACCGGCGTCACTTACGGCTTTCCCAACGCGCTTCTGCTGTTCGTGCCGGTGGCGGTGCTGATCGTCTTCACGCTCAACCGCACCGGCTTCGGCCGCCTGCTCTACGCCGTCGGCGACAATGAACGCGCGGCGCGCCTGTCCGGCGTGCGCTACTGGCAGGTGATCACCGCGCTCTACGTGCTTTCCAGCCTGCTCGCCGGCATCACCGGCCTGCTCTATATCGGCCTGATCAAGGCCCCGTCGCTGTCGCTGGCCGAACCGCTGGTGCTGCCTTCGGTGGCCGCAGCCGTCATCGGCGGCACCTCGATCTTCGGCGGCCGCGGCGGTTACACCGGCACCATCATCGGCGCGCTGATCCTGACCGTGCTGACGACGCTGCTCACCATCCTGCAGATGCCCGAAGGCGGCCGCCGCATCCTGTTCGGCTTCATCGTGCTGTTCGTGACGGCGGCGTATTTGCGGATTGTCGAAGACCGGTAGAACCGGCGTGACTCACTCCGCCGCCTGCACGTGACGGGCGTCGATGATCGCCCGGATCTCGGAGCGGCAGGAGCCGCAATTGGTGCCCGCGCGCAGTGTCGAGCCGATCGCTTCGAGGCTGTCGCATCCCGAAGCGACCGCTGACGCGAGCTGGTTGGCGCCGATGTGGAAGCATGCGCACACGACGCGGCCGATGGCCGGCATCGGCACGGGCGAGCGCCCGGACAGAAGCGCGTGGCGATCGGCCGTCGACAGCTTCTGGCGTGTGGCAAGCAGCGACACCAGCCAGTCCCGCACCGGCAGCTGATCCGGGGCGGCAACCAGCAGCGCCTCAGCCATGGCGCCGGCGTCGTCGATGGCTGCGGCACGATAGGCAAGCCCGCGGCGATCGGTGTATTCGAGCAACTGGTCCCGCCGCTGGACGGCGAGCAGCTTGCGCGCCAGGAGAATGCCCTGGTCCGGCGGCTCGGTTCCGGTCAGATCGTAAACCCAGCCGCCCTCGACCGCATGCCGGCTCCAGTGGACGAAACCCGTCGGCCTGAGATCGCGGCGGGTGACGAGCACGCCTGCCCAGCCCGTGTTTTCGCGCACGATCCTGACCGGAACATGCTTGAGCTCCGGCTGACCGGAATACGGATCGGTGACCGGCGATGACAACAGGCCGGCGGAAGCCTTGGCCGCGAACTGGCCACTCCAATGCATGGGCAGGAAAGCCTGGCCGCGCCGCTGCGCCTCGGCCACGCGCACCCTGGCGCGGACGAAACCGAAGCGGGTCGAAAGATGGGCGAGGTCCCCCTCCTTGAGGTGGTGCGCTGCCGCATCGGCCGGATGGAGATCGACCGTCGGCTCCGGCGCGTTCGCCATCAGGCGCGGCACGTTGCCGGTGCGCGTCATGGTGTGCCACTGGTCGCGCAGCCGGCCAGTGTTCAAGGCGAGCGGATAGTCGGCGTCGACGGCGAAGGCCGTAGCCTCCTGCCGCACCGGCACGAAACGCGCGCGGCCGTCGGACGTGGGGAAGCGGCCGTCGGCGAACAATCTTGTCGGCTGCTCGCGGCGGCCCGAAGCGGGCCAACGGCGTGGCGCGAAGGCACCGTAGTCCGTGTCGCTGAGGTCTGCCAGTCCGCCAAGGTCGAACAGCCGCTCGCCATTGTTCTCGAAGGCGGAAAGCGCGGCATGCTCGCGGAAGATCTCGGCCGGTGACTGGTAGGCGAAGGCACCGCGGTAACCCATGCGCGCGGCGACCTCGCAGATGATGCGCCAGTCGGCTCTCGCTCCGCCCGGCGAGGGCAGGAATGACCGCTGGCGCGAGAGGCGCCGCTCAGAATTGGTGACCGTGCCGTCCTTCTCGCCCCAGCCGGCGGCCGGCAGCAGCACGTCGGCATAGCGCGTAGTGTCGGTGCGGGTCACATCCGAGACGACGACGAACTCGCATTTGGACAAAGCAGCCCGCACCCGCGCTGCATCCGGCATGCTGACGGCGGGATTGGTGCCCATCACCCACAGCGCCTTGATGCGGTCGTCGGCGACCGCCTGGAACATATCCACGGCCTTCAGGCCGGCACGCCGCGCGATGTTGGGCGCGCTCCAGAAGCGGGACACGCGATCGATGGCGGACGGATCCGCGAAGTCCATATGCGCGGCAAGCTGGTTGGCCAGCCCTCCCACCTCGCGCCCGCCCATGGCGTTCGGCTGGCCGGTCACCGAGAACGGCCCCATGCCGGGCTTGCCGATGCGGCCGGTGGCGAGGTGGCAGTTGATGATGGCGTTGACCTTGTCGGTACCATGCGCGGACTGGTTGACGCCCTGGCTGTAGACGGTGACCGTACGCTCGATCTCGGCGAAGAGATCGTAGAATGCCTGAACATCGGCGGCCGCCAATCCGCAGCCTTTCGCGACGCGCGCGATCGACGGTGCATCGGCGCCAGCGAGCGAGGCTGCGGCCTCGAAGTCCGAGGTGCTGTCCCGGATGAAGGCTGCATCGACCTTCCCCGCTTGCGCGAGATGCGCGAGCAGCCCGTTGAACAACAGCACATCCGTGCCCGGATCGAGCGCCAGATGCAGGTCGCATTCGTCGGCCGTGGCGGTACGGCGCGGATCGATGACGACGATTTTCGTCCCACGCTCCCGGCGTGCCGCGAGCATGCGCTGGTAGAGCACGGGATGGCACCATGCGGTGTTGGAGCCGGTGAGCACGATGAGATCGGCGTGCTCGAAATCCTCATAGACGCCCGGGACGATGTCCTCGCCGAAGGCGCGGCGATGGCCGGCGACGGACGACGCCATGCAGAGCCGCGAATTGGTGTCGATATTGGCCGAGCCGACAAAACCCTTCATCAGCTTGTTGGCGACGTAGTAATCCTCGGTGAGCAATTGGCCCGAAACGTAGAAAGCGACCGAGTCGGGCCCGTGCTCGGCAATCGCGCGCGAGAATTTTTCGGCCACGAGATCGAGCGCGTCGTCCCAATCGGCTTGCTTGCCAAGAACCTCCGGCTGGAGCAGCCGACCTTCAAGGCCAAGCGTCTCGCCAAGCGCAGCGCCTTTCGAACACAGCCGGCCGAAATTGGCCGGATGATCGGGATCGCCGCGGACGGTTGTCGTGCCGTCCGCGGCGACCTTGGCCAGCACGCCGCAGCCCACCCCGCAATAGGGGCAGGTGGTCCTCACCTCGCGCGCTTCCTCCATGCCTCAGGCCGCTTTCGAAGCCAGCGCTTCGAGCGCGATGAACAGCCGTTCGCCGTCGACCCTGACCGGGATCGTCCTGACCGCGCCTTCATCCGCGCCGAGCGCCTTCCCCGTCTCCAGCGAGATCACCCAATTGTGCAGCGGGCAGGTCACCGCCACGCCATGCACGATGCCTTGGCTGAGCGGTCCGCCCTTGTGCGGGCAGTGATCCTCGATGGCAAAGACCTGGTCGTCCGCCGTTCGGAAGACCGCGATCTTGCCTTGCGGGGTTTCAACGCAGCGCGCGCCACGGCGTGGGATGTCGGCGATGGCGCCGATGGCGATCCAGTTCATGCCGTCTCTTTCCTGTCGATTCACTCCGCCGCCTCCGCGAACCCGACCGATGCCATCGGCCGGAACTCATGCTTGTCCTTGCCGGAGACGCGCTCCGACCACGGATCGACCTGGGCGAATTTCTGGCTGAAGACGAAGCGCTCGTAATAGGCTTTGCGCTTGCTCGTATCGTCCAGGATCTGCCGTTTGATCTCGGCGGTGCCGATGCGCTTGGCCCATTTATAGATGCGCTCGAGGTAGCGGGCCTGCTCGCGATACATCTGCACGAGCGCCACGATCACCTCGAGCGCCTCGTCCTCGGTCTTCACCAGGCCGAGCACTTCCGTGCCCTTGATGTCGAGGCCGGCCGCACCCGCGAAATGGATCTCGTAGCCAGAGTCGACGCACACCACGCCGACATCCTTGCAGGTCGCTTCCGCGCAATTGCGCGGGCATCCCGACACCGCCATCTTCACCTTGGCCGGCGTCCAGGAACCCCACATGAACTTCTCGATGCGGATGCCGAGCCCGGTCGAATCCTGCGTGCCGAAGCGGCACCAGTCGGTGCCGACGCAGGTCTTCACTGTGCGCAGGCCCTTGGCATAGGCATGGCCGGAGACGAAGCCGGCCTTGCCGAGATCGGCCCACACCGCCGGCAGATCTTCCTTGCGGATGCCCAGCATGTCGATGCGCTGGCCGCCGGTGACTTTGACCATCGGGATTTCGAACTTGTCGACCACATCGGCGATGGCGCGCAATTCGCCGGCGCTGGTCACCCCGCCCCACATGCGCGGCACCACCGAATAGGTGCCGTCCTTCTGGATGTTGGCGTGCACGCGCTCGTTGATGAAACGCGACTGATAGTCGTCGGCATATTGATCCGGCCAGTCGCAGACGAGGTAGTAATTGAGCGCCGGCCGGCACTTGGCGCAGCCGCAGGAAGTCTTCCATTCGAGCTCCTGCATGATGGCGGGGATCGTCTTCAGGCCCTTCGCCTTGATCAGGCGCCGCACATCGTCATGGCCGAGGCTCGTACAACCGCACATCGGCTGCACCGCCGCCGGATTGTAGGCTTCGCCTAGCTTGAGCTTCAGCAGCTGTTCGACGAGGCCGGTGCACGAGCCGCACGAGGCCGAGGCCTTGGTGTGGGCGCGCACGTCGTCCAGGCCGGTCAGCCCCTTGCCGGTGATCGCGCCTGTGATCTTGCCCTTGCAGACGCCGTTGCAGCCGCAGATTTCCGCATCATCCGCCAGTGCCGCAACGGCCGCCAAAGGGTCCGAGGAAACGCCTCCCTGAAACGCCTGGCCGAAGATCAGCGTGTCGCGCATCTCCGAGATGTCGGTCGCCTTCTTCTTGAGGTCGTTGAACCAGGCGCCGTCGGCCGTCTCGCCGAACAGCACCGTGCCGATGATGCGGTTGTCCTGCAGCACGACGCGCTTGTAGATGCCGGCGGACGCGTCGCGCAGGATGATCTCCTCGCGATCCTCGCCGTCGGCGAAGTCTCCCAGCGAATAGAGGTCGATGCCGGTGACCTTGAGCTTGGTCGGCGTGTCGGAGTGAACGAAGCGCCTGTCCTCGCCGTCCGCCAGCCTGGCCGCCGCGATGCGCGCCATCTCGTAGAGCGGGGCGACCAGTCCGTAGACATGGCCGCCGACCTCAGCGCATTCGCCAAGCGCCATGATCGCCGGATCGGACGTTCGCATACGATCGTCGACGACGATGCCGCGATTGACTTCGAGCCCGGCCTCCTTGGCCAATGTTATGCTGGGGCGGATGCCGACCGCCATCACTACCAGCGTCGCCGGGATGATCGTGCCGTCCATGAGCTCAACCCCCTCGACCTTGCCATTGCCGAAAATGGCCTTGGTGTTGGCCTTGGTCATGATCTTGATGCCGCGCGCCTCGACCGCCTTCTGCAGCAGATAGCCGGCGGCCGGATCGAGCTGGCGCTCCATCAGCGTCGGCATGACGTGCAGCACCGTGACGTCCATGCCGCGCTCCTTCAACCCGGCTGCGGCTTCGAGCCCGAGCAGGCCGCCGCCGATGACCACCGCCTTGGCGCGCGACTGCGCCGCAAGCAGCATGGCGTTGACGTCGTCGAGATCGCGATAGGTCAGCACGCCCGGCAGGTCCTTGCCGGGCACCGGAATGATGAAGGGCACAGAGCCGGTGGCGATGACGAGACTGTCATAGCTCTCGGTCACGCCGTGGTCCGAAGTGACGGTCTTGGCCTCTCTGTCGATGGCGACGATCCGGTGCCCCTTGTAGAGGGTGATGCCGTGCTTGATGTACCAGCCGTCGCCATGGATGACGATCTCCTCGAACGCCTTCTCGCCCGACAGCACCGGCGACAGCATGATGCGGTCGTAGTTCACGCGCGGCTCGGCGTTGAAGATGATCACGGCGTAGCGGTCGGGCGCTGCCTCCAGCAGGTGCTCCAGCATCCTGCCCGGCGCCATGCCATTGCCGATGATGACGAGTTTTTCGGTCATGTCGGTCTCCGGTCTATTCGGCGGCGTAGGAAAGCGGCGCGGTCTTGACCTCGGCCGCGCGCTCCATCCGGCGGATGGTGATATGCATCCAGACCAGGCACGAGACGACGATCACGAAGAGCAGCATGAAGCAGCTCGACCAGACGCCGGTAAGGTCGTTCAGCGCGCCGAAGGCGATCGGCAGGATGAAGCCGCCGAGGCCGCCGATCATGCCGACGACACCGCCGACCGCGCCGACGCTCTGCGGGTAATAGGCCGGGATGTGCTTGTAGACGGCAGCCTTGCCGAGGCTCATGAAGAAGCCGAGCACGGAGGCGACGGCGATGAAGGCGAGCGGGCCGATCTCGAAATGGAAGGGGATCGGCCCGCTGATGCCGCGCACGACATAATCTGCCGAGGGGAGAGACAGAACGAGCGTGGCGACGGCAGAGACACTGAAGGTCCAGTAGAGCACGGTTCGGGCGCCGATGCGGTCGGAAAGCACGCCGCCATAGGCGCGGAATATGCTGGCGGGGATCGAATAGGCGGCGCCGATCATGCCGGCGGTGGCGATGCCGAAACCGTAGACGCCGATCAGATAGCGCGGCAGCCACAGCGACAGCGCCACGAACGCGCCGAAGGCGAAGAAATAGTAGAAGGCGAAGCGCCAGACCTGCAGGTTCTTCAGCGGCGCGAATTCCTGCCAGAAGCTTCTCGCCGGCGTCGCCTTGCCGGCGCGGCGCTCGCGGATGACCGGATCGTCGCCGGTGGTGAACCAGAAAATGGCAGCCATGACGGCCAAGGCCGCCGCCCAGATCAGCGCCACCGACTGCCAGCCCCAGGCAAGCAGCACGAGCGGCGCCAGGAACTTGGTGACCGCAGCGCCGACATTGCCGACGCCGAAGATGCCGAGCGCCGTGCCCTGTTTGTCGGCCGGGAAGAACCGCGAGACATAGGCGACGCCGACGGCGAAGGAGCCGCCGGCGAGCCCGACGCCGAGTGCTGCGACCAGCATCTGTCCATAGGTGTGCGCGAAGGCGAGCAGGAAGGTCGCGACCGCCGCCGCGAGCATCGTCATCGTATAGACCAGCCGGCCGCCATAGCGGTCGGTCCAGACACCGAGCACCATGCGCACGAGCGAACCGGTCAGGATCGGCGTGCCGACCAGCAGGCCGAACTCGGTCTCGTTCAGGCCGAGCTCCTGCTTGATGCGCACGCCGATGATGGAAAAGATCGTCCACACCGCGAAGCAGACGGTGAAGGCGATGGTGGACATGACGAGCGCCTGCCGGGGAGCACTGTCCTGGCTGGGCGCGGCTGCGAGATTTGCGGTCATGGCTGGCTCCGGTTTGCGGCGTGGGAGGCGCCGCGTGTGGTGTTGATCTTGGTCAGCGCGGCGGCACCTGGGCGGTCACTTGCGGACCCGTGCTTTCGGCTTCGTGGCTGGCGGGAAACAGTAGAAGTGCCGCGGCGAACAGCACCGCCGTCAGAAGGCTGCTCGCCAGGAAATCGCGGCGGGTGAAATCCTTAAGCGAAGGTCCGATCCGTTTGGTCATCGTCGTCTCCGGTCCAAAACGAAAAAAGCTGCCGTCCAGGCCCTCTCGCGTCCGTACATCCGGGATCGCGTGGTGACCTGAGCGGCAGCTTTGCCTGTGGCGCCCGCCATTGGACGCCTGTTCTGTTGCCCGCGAACGGGCTCGATTATTTCAAAGCACGAAGCGTGCCAGTTTTGCGAGAAATCTGAATTTCAATCAAAATCAATACGATAGGAGAATTGACCCGCAACCGAGCCAAGCGGCAACGCGGTCAAACATTGGTCAACAGCACAGGTACGGCGCATAAATTTTGTGCAATGCACAAGAATGGCGCGCAAATGATCAGGCATTCTTCTGGCCGGCAATATAGGCGTCGATCCGGTCGGGATCGAAAATCTGGCCGTCGAAGAATCCGTCAGGGCCAAGCACGAGGCTCGCCCCGGCGGAACCAACCGGCGTCGCGACCTTCAGCGCCCCCTCGACCTTGGCATTGGCGCCCGGCAGCGCCACGCCGAGCGGCTTCAGCGCCGAGCGATAAAGGTCGGGCCGATAGCAGTCGCGGGCGATGGCGAGGTTTTGCGGCGTATGCGGCAACTGCCCCCAGCGCACCATCTGCGTGTAGAACCACAGCGCATGGCTCTTCCAGGGAAAGTTGGCCGCCTTGTCGAAGGGCAAGAAGAAATCCTCGACGCTCCGCTCCACGCCGCCGCCCAGTTGAAGGCGTCCGGTGAGCGCCGGCATTTGGATCGCCTCCGGCTGACCGAGAAAACCGGGCCTTGCCATCAGCGCGGCCAGCTCGCCGCGGTTCGCCGGATCCTGGCACCAGCGTGCGGAATGATAGAGCGCCCTCAGCAGCGCCGCCAGCGCATCCGGGTGCTCCTCCGCCCAGGCCTTGCGGACACCGAGCACCTTTTCCGGGCTGTTGCGCCACAGCAGCGCCTTGACGGTGACGATGCGACCGGTGCCCGCCGCGACCGAGGCGCTGTTCCACGGCTCGCCGACGCAATAGCCGTCGATGCGGCCGGCGGAGAGCGCATCGGCCATGAAGGGCGGCGGCACGATGACGATCTCGATGTCGCGATCCGGGTCGATGCCGCAGGCGGCGAGCCAGTAGCGCAGCTCGTAATTGTGCCCCGAATGCGGATGGACGACGGCGAAGCGCAGCGGCTCGCGGCCGCTGGCCGCCCGCTCGCGCACAAGCGCGCCGAGAGCGGTCCCGGCACGCGCCGGATCGAGGTCGGCCACGGCGCCATGCGCCGCCATGCCGTCCCAGACGGCGTTGGAGACAGTGATGCAATTGCCGCCGAGCCCGAGCGAAAACGGCACGATGGTGTCGGACGCAAGCGGCGTCAGCCCGAGGCTGCAGGCAAGCGGCATCGGCCCCAGCATATGCGCGACATCGAAATGACCGATGGCGATGCGGTCGCGGATGTTGGCCCAGGACGTCTCGCGCTGCAGCTTGAGCTCGATTCCCTCGCGTGCGGCAAAGCCCATCTCGCCGGCCGCGACCAGCACCGCGCTGTCGAAGAGCGGCATGAAGCCGGCCGTGATTTCGTGCGCCATGCTCATTCGCCCTCCCCCAGCAATCCCGCCGCCGTCACCAGGCTCTGGGCGATGTCGGCGATCTTGCGGTTCTGGTTCATGGCGGTCTTGCGCAGAAGCGTGTAAGCCGCCTCCTCGCTCAAGCCGCGCGACTTCATCAAGATGCCCTTGGCCCGGTCGATGACCTTGCGGTTCTCCAGCTCGCTGCGCGCCTCCTCCAGTTCGCGCGCCATGCGCGAGAAGGCATTGAAGCGGCTGATCGCCATGTCGAGGATCGGCTTGATGCGCTCCTTCTTCAGCCCGTCGACGACATAGGCGGACACGCCGGCATCGACCGCCGCCTCGATCGAAGCCTGGTCGGAACGGTCGACGAACATGGCGATCGGCCGCTTCACCGCGCGCGACAGCTGGAACATGTTCTCCAGCATGTCGCGATTGGGATTTTCCAGGTCGATGACGATGACGTCCGGCTCGATCTCGGCGATGCGCCGGGCAATGCCGGCCACGTCGTGGACCACCGTGACATGGCGATGACCGGCGTCCCGCAAGCCGGCCTCGATGATCGAGGCGCGGATGCGGTTCTCGTCGATAACAAGGATGGTCAACGAACCGGTGGACATGCGCCTATTGTGCAGGCGGACCGCAATTGTGCAATGCGGTAGTCGATCGGAAGCGAATTCGGCCCGACGTTTCCAAGTCGTCAAGGACCGCCGGCCTCGGCCTCACCAAAACCCGACAAGCGACCTCAGCATCGCTCTGGCGCCAATTGCGTCGCGGCAGGTTTTGCGAAAACCCGCTCGTCCCGTTGCCTCGAGCACGTCGTCATCGATACCGCGCAGAATGACGCTCGCATTGCGCCAGCCGATCCTGGCAAGCGCCGATGCCAGCTCCGCGCGGGCGGGATCGAACCGGCTCTGATCGATGGTCGGGCTCTCGCCGCGGTCGATGTCGTTGCTCGCACCGAGCTTGTGGTCCGGCATCGTCACGACGGTGCCGGCGTCGAAAGCTATCGAAGGATCGAGAAAACGGGAGATCGAATTCAGGCAGGAGGCCGGCTCCGCGACGAGCTGCTCGTAGCGCAGGAAATGCACCGGGATACCGGTGCGCCGAAGCGCATCCATGGCGAAGTAGAACTGGTTCCAGTAGTCCGCCGGCGTTCGGAACCTGTATTCCATCTTGCGTGGTTCGGTAAAATCCTGCCTGAGCTCGAACGGCCTGCTCAGGAAGGCCGCGAGACTTCTGCTCGGCTTGAAGAGCGTGTCGTTCCTCGCCTGTCGGTACCATGACAAAAGCTGCGTCACCGGGTCCTTGCTGACGACGACGATCGGCAGGTTGCCATATCGCATGTCGCGGCCGTCCATCAGCGCCGGGAAAATCCCGTGCTTCCAGAAGCCCTGATCGAAGACGACCGGCATATCGAGGTAGCGTTCGATCAGGTATTTCGCGAGATTTGTTCCGGATCTCGGCGTCCCCATGACCCGCACGCCGACGGTGTGGTGGCCGAGGCGCGTCGGGGAACCGATGGGCGTCGAAATAGTCATGATGGTCACGGTTCCGCCCGCCGAAAAGCCGGCTGCTCGGCCACCAGGTCGCCCGCTCGCGAAACCGTCCGCGTCGCCGGGCGCCGCGGCCGGCGGATCATGGGTCCAGGATCGCTGCAATCGAGCGCGGCGAGGCCGACTATGGTCGTGAAGAAATCCCGCTCGCGGATCGGCCGGTAGCGCGACGCGATCGTTGCACGCAATTCGGCGAGCCAGCCCGGATCTGTGCAGGCTTTGGCGACGGCGGCGCACCAGGCTTCGACATCGTGCGCGGGAAGCGTCGGCATCAGCCCTTGCGTCGCCTCGGCCAGCGACGGGGCGTCGGAGATCAGCACCGGCAGGCCGAAATCGAGGCACTCGGCGGCCCCCAGGCCCCAGCCTTCCACCGCCGACGGGTAGACGCTGAATTCGGCATCCCGGTAGAGTTCGGCGAGCTGCCGATCGGCGAGATTGGAGCGGAACTGAACACGGTCGCGAAGCTGCGGATTGGCCTCCATGAAGGCCACCAGCTCGTCATACATCCACCCCCAGCGGCCGCAGAAAACCAACGTGGGCAACCGATCGCCCAGCACAGGCAGAAGCCGGTGCCAGACCTTGAGCAGCAGGATGTGGTTCTTCCTGATCTCGATCGTCGAGCAGTAGAGAACAAACTTCCGGCTCGGGTTCTGTCTCTCCGGGCGCGTCAGCCGATCCGCCAGGCCTTCCTTGAGAAAGGCGCCGGGTGACGCGACCGCCACTTCCGGAACCCGATCGGGATTGGAGGCCCTTGCGTGGCATCTAACCCTGCCGGCCGTGTATTTCGACACGCAGACGAGCAGATCGGAATTCTCCAATTGCCACGCCGTGTTGCGGACGAAGCCGCGCGCATGATGAGGCCCGACGAAGTGCGGAAAATCGATCGGGATAAGGTCGTGCATGATGGTGAAGATGCGGCAGCCGATATTTCCCGCGAGCTTCTTCGCGGCAATCTCGTGCACGCTTGCGCTCGACAGGAAGCAGATGGCGCTGTCGTCCTTCAGCGGATCCTTTGTCTCGGTCCGCCTCGCGCGCAGGCATGATTTCGCGGCCTTGAAGACGCGAATGGCCGTCTTGGACAGTTGGAACTTGATCCCGCGCCTTTTCTCCGAGCCGGAGACGAAGATCGCCGCCACGCGGTCGAACTCGCGGCCGAAGTCGAATGGTGCGTCCCGCAGGATCGATAGCACCTTCCAGAGGCGAGCCAGATACGGCCTCTCCGCCTCGCCGACGACTTGCGGCAACTCACCCTCGACCAGCCGCTTCAGATAGCGAAGCTCCGCTTCGCCCAGCATCCGGCCCAGCCCATGCGCGTCGACGATGAAGAAGCCGACCGGCGAGGCGCGCCATCGGAGCGCCTGGCGGACAAGCGCCGTCTCGACTCGCGGAATGCCTACGGGCGGATGAGGCCCCCACCGAAAAGGCAAGCTCGCGTCGATGTACAGTTTCTTCAATGGATTACCTTCAATTCTATGTCGATTTCGTCGGCAAAACCGTAGGGCAAAGGCCGGCCGCAGCTCGGCATTGCGAACTTGCACCGGGCGAGACCCGCGCCTGATCTTTGGATCGGTCAGACAATCAATTTCTGATGGCGAGTTTCTACGTGGGAAAATTGCCCACGTCAAGAGATCGATATGAAAACACTGCTTGGCCGCGCCCGCGTCCAACGAGTCGCTTGACTTGTGGGTAATTTTCCCACAAATGTTCGATCGTCGATTTCAAGCCGCTTCGACCGGGCTTGCCGCGCGCAGGTCCGGACGGAATTTCGGCGGATCACCTGCCCCCCGCATGATCCGCGGAAAAGCAGCCGTACCGAAAAAGCTCGAACCACCCACCCCGGTAAAAGAGCCAGTGCGACTGCGCCGGCCGGTTCTGTCCCTCGCAAAAGACAGACCGGCCGGATCCCCTCGCCACCGCGAGGCAGCGATGATTTCGCAAGGCGGCAATCAAAGCTGGAAAACGCTGCCGGCGGCGAAGCCCCCGGCGACCATTGCGCTTTATCCGAAATCCTTAAGGCGCACCTGGACCGCCCGGCCCACCGGGGCCGCCAGGCCCGCCCGGTCCGCCATTGGGTGCGCCACCGGGCACCCCGGGAACTCCGGGAGCACCGTTCGGTGGAGAACCTGGCGGCTGGCCGGGCATGCCGGGTCGGCCCGGCGAGCGCGGACCGGCATCGGCCTGGCGCGAGGCCGATACGATATTGCCCGACCGGTCGAATCCGACCGCAAGAAACGCGCGCACGGCAGTTGTCGATTGCGAATCGTCGCCTTGGTCGTCAACGGAGACCCCCAGACCCGATTCCAGCCGATGTCCCCGACGCCGCAGGAAGGTTTCGTAGAGCACGCTCGTGACATCGGCCTGTGGAACCGGTGCCTCCGCCTTGATGCTCACCACTTTGTAGCCGCCGGTGGCCTTGACCAAGGTCAGTTCCACGCGGCGGTTCGCAAGCTGCGATGATCTCGGCCCGACATTCAGCCGCCCCACCTGCAGCGAGCCTGACTTCACCACCGCGAGGCCGCGAACCAGGTAACGTGTCGTGGAAGGCCTGGCCTCTACCAGGCTCGCGACGATTTTCCCGTCCGGCCGGCGAATGCCTTGGACGGCCACGATATCGCCCTTCCTGATCGGCGGCATCGCCGGAACGCCGCCGGTGTCCACGCTCTGTCCCAGAACCAGGATCGAGCCCGGGCTTGCGCGCTCGACAGGCCCGACGACCTCGCTGGTGACATGGATTTGCCGTGTGACGATGCGATCCGCGTCCCGCGTCACCACCACGCGCACGACCTGTCCTATCTTGATGCTGCTTGCGGTGGCGGCGACGCCGTCTATCCAGACCGGCACATCCGGACCGTAGGCGACCCGCACGTCGTTGACGAAGATGCTGCCGAAGCGCTGTATTGTTCCCACGATGCCGGTGCCGCCGATGCCGTGATCGTCCCCCGTTCCGGCCGTCCAGCCGGTGCCGCCGATACCCCGGTCGCCCGAATTGTCCGTCGCCCTTGCGAAGGCACTGAGCAGCACTGCGGGGAAGGCGGCGCTGAGCGTCAGGAAACTCCGCCTCGTCAACCTCCAGCCCATCAAGCGTCTCCGCCGGCAGGCGTGGAAGATTCTTCGCCGGCAAACGATGCGCCGTCGGCGGTGAGGATGTAGACACCGCAATTCCACCGGCTTGTCCCGCCGGGATCGCTTTTCACCGCCTGGTTCGCATGCTTGTTGAGATGGAGCAGCGTCTCAACCACGACCTTGCGGCTGTAGGCTTCGAGCGACCTGGCAAGCTCTTCCGAGAGTCCGTCATAGTGGACGGCCCGCTCGATGAAAGGCGGTTTGTCCGCCAGGATGTTCGCGACGGCGGCGGCAGCATGGTCCTGGAGATTGCGGGCAAAGTAATAGAGCCGGACCTCGCCGTCGTCGCGCGGCGCCATCGCCGCTTCCATCAGGACGATGCGATCCTGTTCATCGGTCTCCACCAGCTTGCGATCGAGCCAATCGTCGAGAACCGCCCTCGGCCGCAAATCGCGCGTCACCGACTCCACCAGGCCGGCGAACGACGCCTCTCCGGTCTCGGCCATTCGCGGCAAGGGCAATGGCGCGCCCTTGGCGTCGGTGAACATCGGATCGGCAAGCCAGCGCGCGACGATCGCGCTCGTCCTTGAAACGGAGTCGGGTATGATCCGGACCGGAGCGCCGGCGCCGCGCAGACGGCTGACCTCCTTGCGATGGACGCCTGTCAACAGGCTTACCCTGCTGTCCGTCTGCGGCTTTTCGGCCAGCGCGAATTCATGCTCCGCCACGTTGACGTAGATCTGCCGCAACAGGTCGACGAAGGTGGGAAACGTCACCCCGCACTTGATCGCCAGCCGCACCAACGGGCGAAGCACCCGGTTCAACGCGCTCTGGACGCCCGCGGCATCCAGATATTGTTCCGCCGATTTGCTCATCACCGTCCTTCACCCGTCAATCAATTCACCTATGCCCCGAAAATTCCTGCCGAAAATAGCCCGTGGGAAATGCTTCCACAATAGATGGGTCGGTAACGCCGGCTGTCCACCCCGCCATGCTGAATGGCCATGTGCGGGTTCACGTTCATTCGTCGACTCCCGGTTTCGGCGAGTCCATTGGTCACCTCCGGTTGACACGTGTGAAATTTTCCCACAGTATTTTACGACGAAGCAGAATCTCGTGTCCATCGCCGCCAGAGCATGACCGGCAAGAGGAGAAGACTTTTGAAGAGGCCTTATGTGAAGCCGGCCATAAACAGGGCCTCGGATGGGTTCGACCGGCCGGCGGGCAATGGCGACCGCATCGACCTTGCGCATCGCAACGGGAAGAACCTTTCAGACCAGGGCGGCATCGTCTCGGGCAAGGAAGGCGTCGATTCAGCCGTCTCCCTGACTGCAAGCGTCGTATCCGCCTATGTCTCGAACAACCCGCTGCCCGCGGCCGAGCTGCCGGAATTCATCGGCAAGATATTTGCCTCGATCAAGCTGATCTCGATCGGATCGCTCGACGTTCAGCCCGACGAGATCAAGGGCGTGGCCCGCGCGAAAAAATCCGTCACGCCCGAATTCATCATCTGCCTGGAAGACGGTAAGCGCTTCAAATCGCTGAAGCGGCACATCAAGGCCCAATACGGCCTTACGCCGGACCAGTATCGGGCGAAATGGAACCTGCCGTCCAACTACCCGATGGTGGCGCCGAACTATTCGGCAACCCGCTCCAAACTGGCGAAATCCATGGGCCTCGGCCGAAGGATAAAATAGGCTTCTCGGCACGGGCTGCGACGCTACGAGCGTTGCTGGCGGGCGACAGGGACACTATAGCTGTTCCATCGTGCGCGAAGACATTCACACGGCAGGCGTCCCGGTGCTCTGCGCCTCATGCGAGGCGCGGCATCGCGGTATATGCGGCGCGCTCAACTCCGAGCAGCTTGCTGCCCTTGCCAGGTCGACGAAACGGCACAAGGCCGAGGCCGGCAAGGAGTTGATGGGCGATTCCAGGAGTGTCGAGCGCTTCTCGAACGTGCTTTCGGGCGTCGTGAAGTTGACCAAGACGCTTTCCGACGGCCGCCAGCAGATCGTCGGCCTGCAATTCGCTCCCGATTTCCTCGGCAGGCCTTTCCAGAGCGAGAGCACGCTCACCGCCGAGGCCGCAACCGACGTCGAATTGTGTTCGTTCCCGCGCCAGGCGCTGGAACGCATGATGAAGGAGCAGCCGAATCTGGAGCACCGCCTGCTCGAACAGAAGCTGCGCGAGCTCGACCAGGCGCGCGACTGGATGGTGGCGCTCGGTCGCAAGACCGCCTCCGAGAAGATCGCGAGCTTTCTTTTGATGATCGTGCATAACATCGATCCGGCCGCCGGACCCGAGCGGCGCCGCGCCGCTTTCGATCTGCCGCTGTCGCGCGCGGAGATCGCGGATTTCCTGGGCCTCACCGTCGAGACGGTAAGCCGGCAGATCACCCGCCTGCGGGGCGAGAACGTCATCCGTATCGAGAACAACCGACACGTCATCGTCGACGATATCGGGCGCCTGGCCGCGCGGGCCGGGGATTGATCGCCGCTCCCTTTATTGATCGCCGAGAACCTCGGGCAGCACATGGTCGTGCTCGAAGGCGATGTGACGGCGCACCGATTCGAAGAAGGCGCGCAGCATGTAACCGAACGCCTCCGGGTTCTCGATCGGCCGGCCGTGGCCATAGGCCAGCAGCGCATCGCTGAGGTCGGCCGCCGCGCTTTCGTCCTCCAGATGCTCGAGCTTCAGCCTCGCAACCGTGTCCTCCTCGCCGGTTCGTCGCGCAAAGGCTGGGAAGACGACCTCTTCCTCGAAGCGGTGGCACTCACGCAGCAACGGCAACAGGTCGGCCGCCACGGCGAGACATTGGAGCCGGTCGACGCGCGACGGCAGATCGTCGGCGATGCCTTCGAGCATGTGGCAGAGCGCGAGCTTCTCTACATGCGCCCGCCTCATATCCGCCGGGCTGTGCAACGGCTCCGATTTTGCGCCCGTCATGATCGCTCCTCCGTCGCGCCCGGCCTCAAGGCGTGGGCAAGGTGACGGTGTCCTCGACGGGTTCTTCGCGGACGGTGCGCAGCTCATACCAGAGCGCATTGAGGATACCGACGGAGGCGGCCAGTCCGAGGCCGAGAATCCAGGAAAAATACCACATGGTCAGAAACTCCGGTTGGATCAGTAGGCCGACGAGCCCGCTTTCTCGATGCTCTTCTCGCCGACCTTGCCCCACAGCACGCTGTAGACCCAGGCGGTATAGGCAAGGATCAGCGGCATGAAGATCACCGTGGCGATCAGCATGTTGCGCAGCGTGGCGCGGCTCGACGAGGCGTCGAAGACCGCCAGCGAATGGCCAGGGTTGCTGCTCGACGGCAACAGGATCGGAAACATGGCAAGCCCCACCGTTGCGATGATCGTCACCACGCCGACCTTCGAGGCAATGAAGGTCCACCCTTCGAGCCGCGCCTGGAAACCGGCTGCGGCGAGCAAAGGTGCCGCGATGCCGAGCGCGGGCACGATCCAGAGCAAGGGGTGAGCGTGGAAATTCGCCAGCCATGCGCCGCCGTCGGCCACCACCGTCTTGACCAGCGGATTGGAGGGCCCGTCCCAGACGATCGGCGACGTCACGCGGTAGCCGCCGAGCAGGCCGAGCCAGACCAGCACGCCGCCGCCGGCAAAGAGCGCCGACGTGACGATTGCCGAGCGGGCGCCGACGGCGCGGGCGCGGTCGGCGACCGTGCCTTCCGCCTTGAAGGTCAGCCAGGCCGCTCCGTGCGTCACCAGCATGGCGAGCGAAACCAGGCCGCAATAGAGTGCCAGCGGGTTGAGCAGCCCGAAGAGCGAGCCCTCATAGATCGGGCGCAGGTCCGGCGTGAAATGGAACGGCACGCCCTGCAACGTGTTGCCGACGGCGACGCCGAAGATGAGCGCCGGCACCGCGCCGCCCACGAACAGCGCCCAGTCCCAACGCGTGCGCCAGGCCGGATCCGGCCGCTTCGACCGGTACTTGAAGCCCACCGGACGCATGATCAGCGCCAACAGCACCAGGAACATGGCGAGGTAGAAGCCGGAAAAGCTCATCGCATAGAGCGCCGGCCATGCGGCGAAGATGGCGCCGCCGCCGAGGATGAACCAAACCTGGTTGCCTTCCCAGACCGGGCCGATGGTGTTGATCGCCACGCGCCGCTCGGCATCTGTCTTGGCGACGAAGGGCAGCAGCGCGCCGACGCCCATGTCGAACCCGTCGGTCGCGGCGAAGCCGATCAGCAGCACACCGAGCAGGATCCACCAGATCACGCGCAGCGTTTCATAGTCGAAGAGAAATTCGATCATCGTCGTGATCCTTCATTCTGCCGGTTGCATTGCGGGGTCGGCGCTCGGGCGCAGGTCATCGATGACCTTCGCCACCTCCGGCCCCTTGCGGATGGCGGCCAGCATCAGCCTGACCTCGATGACGGCGAGCACGCCATAGACGAGCGTGAAGCCGGCGATGGTGAGCAGAAGGTCGCTGACACCGAGCTCCGAGGTGGCGAGGAAGGTCGGCAGCACGCCGTCGATGATCCAGGGCTGGCGGCCGAACTCGGCTACGAACCAGCCGACTTCGATGGCGATCCAGGGCAGCGGCATGGCGATGAGCGCGGCGCGAAACAGCCAACGCGGCGCTTCGGTCTCCCGCGTCGTATGCCAAAGCGATACCGCGAACAGCGCCAGCAGCGTGAAGCCGCACGCCACCATCAGGCGAAAGCCGAAGAAGAGCAGCGGCACGTAAGGCACCGTCGACCAGGCGGCGTCCTTGATCTGCTGCTCGCTCGCCTGCCTCGGATCGGGCAGATACCGCTTGAGCAGCAGCGCGTAGCCGAGATCCTTCGAGCTGGCATCGAACACCGCGCGGGCGGCGGTGTCGCCGCGGTCCGCCTTGATCTTCTCCAGCGCGTCATAGGCGACGATGCCGTTGCGGATGCGGGCTTCGGCATGGGCGACAAGCTCGTCGATACCGGCGATCTGCCTGTCGAAAGAGCGCGTGCCGATAATGCCCATCACCCATGGAATGTGGATGGCGAAATGCGTCTGGCGATCGCTGTGGCTCGGGATGCCGAACGCCGTAAACGAGGCCGGCGCCGGCTCGGTTTCCCACATGGCTTCGATGGCTGCGAGCTTCATTTTCTGGTTGTCGGTCAGCGCGTAGCCGCTCTCGTCGCCGAGCACGATCACCGACAACGCCGATGCCACGCCGAAGGCCGAGGCGATCACGAACGAGCGCTTGGCAAGCTCGACATGACGTCCCCTGAGCAGATACCAGGCTGATACGCCGAGCACGAAGGTGGCGGCGCAGACATAGCCGGCCGAAACGGTGTGGACGAACTTCGCCTGCGCCACCGGGTTGAAGATCACCGCCATGAAGTCCGTGACTTCCATGCGCATCGTGTCCGGGTTGAAGGCCGAGCCGACCGGGTTCTGCATCCAGCCATTGGCGATCAGGATCCAGAGCGCGGAAAAATTGGTGCCGAGCGCCATCAGCCAGGTCACGATCATATGCGCGCGCGGCGACAGCCGATCCCAGCCGAAGAAGAACAGCCCGACGAAAGTGGCTTCCAGAAAGAAGGCCATCAGCCCCTCGATGGCCAGAGGCGCGCCGAACACGTCGCCGACATAGTGCGAGTAATAGGCCCAGTTCATTCCGAACTGGAATTCCATGGTGATGCCGGTGGCGACGCCGAGGGCGAAATTGATGCCGAACAGCACGCCCCAGAATTTCGTCATGTCGCGCCAGATGGTGCGGCGGGTCATGACATAGACGGTCTCCATCATGGCGATCAGGATGGAGAGGCCGAGGGTCAAAGGCACAAACAGGAAATGATAGAGGGCCGTCAGCGCGAACTGCAGCCGCGACAGATCGACGAGTAGAAAGTCGGACATGGGAGCATCCTTTCTGGATACCGTCTCATAGCGCCGGACGAACGCCGGCGACTTGATCTGGATCAATTCCTTTCCTCTCCGCGCATGCGAAAACCTGCGCATGAGACCGCCAGCCGCTTCCGCCTCAGCCCACGACCCGGCCGCCTCGGCGCCGGACGCTTTCCAGGCACTCGCCACCGCCCAGCGTCTGGCAAAACGCGGGTTGCGCCGCTTGCTCTGCCTGCAAGTCGCCCGCACGGCGCTGCGGCTGGGTTTTGCCGCGACGGCAGCCATGGCGGTGGGCCGGCTCGTCATGGGCGAGCCTGTCGCCTCCTGGCTTGTCCCGCTCATGATCGTTTTTCTCTTGGCTGCCTGCGTCGCCGGATTTGCCGCCGACGGGGCGCAAGCCTCCGCGGAGACTGCCGTGTCGATCGGTCTGCGCGAGCTGGCGGGCAAGCGGCTGGACGAGATGCCGGCTCGCCGGCTGCAGTCGCTCTCGGTCGGCAGCGTGATCGTATCGATGCAGCGCCACCCCGAAGCGGTCGCCGCCCTCGTCGTCGGCCACCGCGCGGCAAGCACCATGATGGCGGCCGGGCCGCTGCTGGCGGCGGCGGCACTTTTCCTCGTCTCCTGGCAGGCAGCCCTGCTGGTCATCTGCCTGACGCCGGTAATGATCCTGTTCTTCGCGCTGATCGGCGATGCCATCCGCCGGCGCGCCGATGCGCAGGAACGCGCCTTCGGCCGGCTGGCCGGCCAATTCGCCGACCGCATCCGCACCTTGCCGACGATCCTCGCCAACCATGCCACGAGCAGCGAAGAGGCAAAGCTGGCGCGGCGCCTCGAAGCCTACGCGGACAACACGATGGGCGTGCTGCGCATCGCCTTCGCCAATGCCGGCATCATCGACTTCTTCGCCTCGCTCTCGATCGCCATCCTTGCCGTCTTCCTCGGCCTCGGCCACCTCAAGCTCGCGATGATCCCCGGCTTCTCCAATCTCGAGCTCTGGCAGAGCCTGTTCATCCTGATGACCGCGCCGGAATATTTCGCGCCGTTCCGGCGCTTCTCGGAGCAGTATCACGCCAAGGCGGAAGGGTTGGCAGCGGCCGACGCGCTCGACCGGCTGCTCGACGCCGAGCCGCTCAGGGCAAAGGTCTTGCCGGTGCTCGACCGGCTGTCCGTCACGCTGCCTCCGCATGGTCTTGTCGCCATCATCGGGCCTAGCGGCTCAGGCAAATCGACTTTGCTGCGCCGTCTTGCCGGTCTCGAGCCGGGGAGAAAACCGGGACTGGGTCCCCATCGGTTAGCCGCTGAAGACATCGCCTGGGTTTCGACGGACGCTTACGTGCCCGAAGGAACGCTGGCCGAGGCCATTTCATGGAACGCTGGCGCGGTGGACCGGACCCGGCTGGAAGATGCCGCCAGCGCGATCGGGCTACTCGACGACGCGCTGCTGCCAGACGGCCTCGATGCCAGACTGGACAAGGGCGGCGCCAATCTTTCAGGCGGCCAGCGGCTCCGCATCGCTGTCGCCCGCGCGCAGCTTTCAGGAGGAACCGTGCTGGCCGACGAGCCGACGGCCAAGCTCGACCACGAGACGGCCGAGGCGGTGCGGCGCATGCTGCTTGAGATGTCAAGGACGCGGCTGGTCGTTGTGGCGACACATGACCGCAATCTGGCTGCCGCCGCCCACCTGACTGTCGATCTCACCAACAGCGATGCCGTCGAGGTGGCGGCATGAGCACGGCTGTTCAATCATCGAGCCGAAAATCATGGCGGCTGGCGACGGGCTTCGCCTTCGTCGCGCTGGGCTGCGCCATATTGCTGGGCGGCGTTTCCGCCTGGCTGCTCGGGTCGGTGGCGATCGCCGGCCTGTCCGCCGCCGCCTTCACCTTCAATTTCCACATCCCGGCGGCGCTGATCCGGCTGTTCGCGGTCGGCCGCACCGCCGCCCGCTATGGCGAGCGCCTGGCCGGCCACAAGGCGGCGCTCGCCGATCAGGTCGCGCGTCGCGCCGAACTCTTCGCCGCCATGGCGGCGGCGCCGGCGGTGCGCCAGGCGGGATGGCAGCTCGGCGACGATTCACGTCTCGCCGACTATCTCGACGACGTCGAGGACCTCGACTACGCCAGGCTGCGCGCCGGCCTGCCGGCGCTGACGCTCGGATGCGGCCTCGCGGTCCTGATCGCAGGCTCGGCGGTGCTGGCGCCTTTATCCCTTCTGCCGATCACCCTCTTGCTGCTTGCCATCCTGTTCGCGGGGAACCGGGTGGCCGAGGCTGGCGCCATGGCGTGGGGTGAGACCAGGTCGCTGCGTCGCGGGGGCGCGAGCCGGCTTGGCGCGGCCATGGCGTCAGCCGTGCCTTTGAAGGCGGAGGGCGCCTGGAACCGTGAATGCGCAGAAGCCCTTGCCGCGCTCTCCCGCGCCGATGGCGCGCAGCTTGCGCTTCGCCGGCTGCAGGCCATGCCGGACATGATCGGCGCGGCCTTCGGACCGATCGCCGGCGTCAGCGTGACGGCGGCTGCCTGGCATGCCGGCAGGCAAGGTACCGAGCTTCTCGCGCCCATGCTGCTCGCCTTCTCCTGGCTGGCACTGGGCGAAGCCATGAATGGCGCATCGCGCATGCTGGTTGCCGTGCTTCGCCGCAACGCGGCGCGGACCGAGATCGGCCAATGGACGCGCGTCGCCGTCGCGGCCGACAGGCGCGAACCCGCACCGGACGACATCGCTCCCGGCCTGCTGCGCCACGGCGCGCTGCAGCGCCGCGCGCCCGACGGCCGGGCAATCGGAACACCTACCGCCCTGCTCCTCGCGAAAGGCCATCCGACGGTGCTCGTCGGGGCGAGCGGCTTGGGCAAGACCAGCCTGCTCAAGCAGATCGCCGGCTGGATCGGCGACGACGCCTTTGCCGCCGGCGGCCGCATCCTGTCGGTCGGCGAACGGCGCGCGCTGGCGTCGCTCGTGCTGCACGATGCGGTCATCCTCGAAGACACCGTCCGCGCCAATCTCTTCGCCGGCGATGCCCCGGACGCGGCGCTCTGGCGCGCGCTGGAAGCCGTCGAGATGGGCGGTCGTATCCGCGAGGCCGGCGGGCTGGACGCCTGGATCAGGCAGGACCGGTTCTCGCTTGGCGAGGTGCAGCGCATCAACCTCGCCCGCGCGTGGCTGTCATCCCTGCCGCTTGTCCTGCTCGACGAGCCGACCGAGCATCTCGACGAAGAACAAGGCCAGCGCATCCTCGAACGTCTGATGGCGCATCTCGGCGACAGGATCGTCGTCATCTCCACCCACCGCGCGTCGTCGCTTCGCGGCGCCCGCACCATCGAGTTGCAGCCATGAATGCCGTGCCCAGTCACAGGCTGATCGAAGCCAACGTGCCGCGCTACACCAGCTACCCCACCGCGCCGCATTTCCATGCCGGCGTCGATGCCGCCACGGTCGCCGGCTGGCTCGACTCGGTTGGCGAAGACGAAGCCGTCTCGCTCTATATCCATGTCCCCTACTGCGACCGGCTGTGCTGGTTCTGCGCCTGCAACACCAGGCAGACGCTGCGATATGAACCAGTGGCGGCGTATCTCGTTGCGCTCTACCGGGAGATGGAGCTTGTCGGCGGCCGCATCGGCAAACGGGCAAGCATCGTGGCGATCCATCTCGGCGGCGGTTCGCCGACGATGCTTCGACCCGACGACCTGCGGATCTTGCGTGAACTGCTGGAGGCGAACTTCACACTGGCGCCGGATGTCGGCCTCAGCGTCGAGATCGATCCCAACGACATGGACGAGGCGCGGCTCGACGCGCTGGCGGCGATCGGGCTCACCCGCGCCAGCCTCGGCATCCAGGACTTCGATCCGCGCGTCCAGAAGGCGATCAACCGCGAGCAGAGTTTTGAGATGACCGCCCGGGTGCTGGAAGGGCTGCGGGCACGCGGCGTCGGGTCGGTCAATCTCGACCTGCTCTACGGCCTGCCTTTCCAGACGGCGGAGACGCTGGGCGCAACGATCGAGCAGGCGCTGTCGCTGCGCCCCGAACGCCTTGCGCTGTTCGGCTATGCGCATGTGCCGTGGTTCAAGAAGCACCAGACGATGATCGACGAGCAGGCATTGCCCGATCTTGCGGCGCGCCTCGAGCAGGCGGTGGCCGCCGCAGGCTTGATCCGCTCCGCCGGCTATCGGCCGGTCGGCATCGATCATTCGCCTTGCCGGACGACGGTCTCGCGATGGCCGCTAGGGACGGCCGCCTCAGGCGGAACTTCCAGGGCTACACCGACGACCCGTGCGAGACATTGATCGGTCTCGGCCCGTCCTCCATCAGCCGCTTTCGCCAGGGCTATGCGCAGAACACGCCCTCGACGGGCGGCTATCGCAGGATGGTCGAGGCATCCGGCCTCGCCACGATGCGTGGGCGCGCCCTCACCGAGCAAGACCGGGCACGCGGCTGGGTGATCGAGCGCCTGATGTGCGACTTTTCCTTCCCGGTGATGGAGATGCGCTCAAGGTTCGGCGCAACAGCCGATGCGGTCCTGCGGGAGGCGGCGCTGCTGACCCAGCGATCGCCGCATTTCAGCCGGATAGGCGATCGTTTCGTCATCGGCGAGGACGGGCATCTCCTGGCCAGGACGATCGCCTCGCATTTCGACGCTTACCTGGCTTCGGGCGGCGCTCGCCATTCAAGCGCGATCTGAAGCTCAATCGCTCAAAGTCGAGGCTCCTGCGCGTCACGCCGCCGAGCTGTCCTGCTCCGTGGCATTCGGGTCGCCAGGTGCCGTCGCCCAGGCGAGTTCGACCAGCGTCACTGTGCGCCGGCCGGTGCCGTCGACCTGGCAGACGATGAGGCCCTGCTCCTCGATATAGTCGAGCAGCCGCCGCGCGCGGCGCAGCGAATGCGAGCCGTAGGCGCGCGCGATCGCCGCGTCGCTTGGGCAGGGCCAGCCTTCCTTGGCCGCCCGGGCGATCATCATGAACACGCCCTGCATGTCCTCCGGCAGCAGCGAGGCACGCACGGACACGTCGCGCCAGGCGTCGTCCTCGGCCATGTCGGAGCCGACGCCGGCGCGGGCGCGCGTCAGCATGCGGCGGAATTCCGAGAGATCGGGCACGGTCGAAGCAAGCCCTTCGATGCGGCAGCGGACCACGAACTCCTGGTAGAGCACGCCGATGACGCGGAACCCGGCATCCGGCTCGGCCAGGATGGCGCGTAGGATGCGGTCCATGCGCTCGCGGCGCTCTGCCAGGTCCTCGGCGCTGGGCTGCGGCTCCGCCGGCTCAGGGCGGATGTCCAGCGGCGCGGCCTTGGCCGCCATCAGTTGATCGAGCAGATCCGGCGAAGGCCGGCGTTGCGGCCTGACCGTCTCCGGCGGCGGCGCCGCCAGGATGACCGCGCGGGCATCCTCGAGTGCCGCCCCAGGCATCGGCATTAGCCGCGGCGTACCGTTGCGCGGGCTGGTTTCGGTCTGGCCGATGCGCACGCCGAGCGGACGGCGCGACAAGGCAGGGCCGAGCGCCATGAAATGCCCGCGCTCCAGGTCGCGAAACGCCTCGGCCTGTCGCCGTTCCATGCCGAGCAGATCGGCCGCGCGCGCCATGTCGATGTCGAGGAAGGTGCGGCCCATCAGGAAATTGGAAGCCTCCGCCGCGACGTTCTTGGCGAGCTTCGCCAATCGCTGCGTGGCGATGATGCCGGCAAGCCCGCGCTTGCGGCCGCGGCACATCAGATTGGTCATCGCGCCCAGCGAAAGTTTTCGCGCTTCGTCCGACACTTCTCCAGCAGCTGCTGGCGCGAAAAGCTGCGCTTCGTCTACGATCACCAGCATCGGATACCAATGGTCGCGCGCGACCTCGAACAGCCCGCCCAGGAAAGCCGCGGCACGCCGCATCTGGTTCTCGGCGTCGAGCCCTTCGAGGTTGAGCACCGTCGAGACGCGGTGGATGCGCGCACGCTCGCCCGCGGCCTGCAGGCCGCGCTCGGTATGCTCCTCGGCATCGATCACCAGATGTCCGAAGCGTTCGCCGAGCGACACGAAGTCGCCTTCCGGGTCGATGATGGTCTGCTGCACCCACGGCGCGCTCTGTTCGAGCAGCCGGCGCAGCAGATGCGACTTGCCGGAGCCCGAATTGCCCTGCACCAGCAGGCGGGTCGCCAGCAATTCCTCAAGGTCGAGGGCCGCCGGCGCGCCTGCGCTCGTCTGCCCCATCTCGATTGCAACGGTCATGTCTCGACTCGGATCGTCTCCCTGCGCCGGATCGGGTTATCAATCCGTGCGCAAGGCGTCGAGCACGCCACGGCCATTTGCCGGGTGTTCCACAGCTACTCGCCCCTTTGGCGGGAGCCTGTCGCCAGTCCTTCTGGTCGGACCACCATTTCGCTGGCGCCGGTTGGCCATTGGCGTATCATCATCGCGGGACAGGGTTCATGGCAGGAGGAGGCCGATGGACGTCGCTGCCGAAGTGCCCGTTGCCGAGTTGACGGTGCAAGACCTTGTTGCGTCTGCCCTTTCCAAGTTTCGCGCCGGCGATACGGTCTCGACGCGCGCCATGCTCGATGCCATCCGCCGTTCCGGTCCAGCCTGCGACGACAGCGACGATCATCTCGTCGAACTGATCGTCATGGCGGCAATTGGTAAGACCATGGGCGTCGTCTTCGACCACCGCTCGCCGGACGAGCGGCTGCCGCTTTCCGAAGGTATTTCCCTGCGGGCCTAGAAGTCGCCAAGCCCTAAATCCGTTGAGATTCGGGTCAGGCCGGCCTCACCCGAATATCGGCACGCCTTAGCCGAGCGGATGCGGCATGTAACCTACAAAGCCGGCGATCTTCCAGCGGCCGCCGACTTTGCGGCAGAAATAGAGCGTCTGCCATTTGAGCCGGTCGACGCTGCCGTCGGCCTTGGCGATCGAGCCGTCGAACTTCTTGTGCAGCACCGCACGATCGCCATCGACGTCGATGTCGCGCATGTTGGTGACGCGGAAAATCGCCTCGCGCAGCGGCTCGGCGAATTCCGTCGCGGCTGTCTCCTTGGCCTGGCGCAGCCATTCGTCGCGATAGACGTCCAGCCTGGGAAACTGCAGCCGCCAGGCATCGGCATTGGACAGGAAATGCGCATGCATGCCGAAGAAGCTCTCGGCGATGAAATCGTCCTCGACCATCGACCAATCCTGTCCGAGGAAGGCATCGATGTCGCGCCGCACCAGCATTTCCCACAGCGCGTGGCGATCGGCATCGCCTTCCGGGAAGGGATTCTTGTCGAAGGTCATGTTCGTTCTCTCCTGGATCGATGCCGGCGATCGAGCGCGCGCACCATGCTGAGCTTCCTGTAACAAAGCAACATCAATTCTGAAATTCTGTTGCTTTCCAACAAGCCCTCTATGAGGATTGCGCCGAGAGGCGTAGAGGGGCACGACAAATCCGGACCGCGAAGCGGTGATCCTCAATTTCCGATCAGGAGGCCTTTCTTGCCCAAGCAGTGTTTTGGAACCTCGCATGTCCCGCTTTCGCCTGCCGTACGCGCCGGTGATTTCGTCTATGTCTCGGGCCAGGTGCCCGTGGGCAGCGACGGGCTCGTCGTAAAGGGCGGCATCGCCGATCAGGCCGAACAGGTGCTGCAGAACATCAAGGCGGCGCTGGCGCTTGCCGGCTGCACCATGGATGATGTGGTCAAGACCACCGTCTGGCTGGAGGACGCGCGCGATTTCGGCACCTTCAATGCCGTCTATGCGAAGCATTTCCCAAAAGATCCGCCGGCGCGCACCACGGTCGAGTCGCGCCTGATGATCGACATCAAGATCGAGATCGAAGCAGTCGCCTACCGGCCGGTCTGATCGCCTGGAGCAATTCCAGGAAAAGTGCGTAGCGGTTTTCCGTCCGGAATTGCGTGAAACAAACACACAACGGGGAGGCACCGATGCAGTTCGATCTTTTGATCAAGGGCGGGCGCGTCATCGACCCCGCGTCGGGCCTGGACGCGCAGCGTGATGTTGCCATTGCCGAAGGCCGTATCGCTGCGATCGACGCGGCGATCGATGCCGAGGCCGCGGGTGAAGTCGTCGATGCGCGGGACTGCATCGTCACGCCCGGCCTTATCGACCTGCACAGCCATGTCTATTGGGGCGGCACCTCGCTCGGCGTCGACGCCGACCGGCTCGCCGCCAAGAGCGGCACCACCACCTTCATCGACGCCGGCAGCGCCGGCGCCGGCAATTTTCTCGGCTTCCGTCGCCACGTCATCGAGCGCTCGACGGTCCGCATCCTCGCTTACGTCAACATCTCCTTTGCCGGCATTTTCGGCTTCGCGAACACGGTGTCGGTCGGCGAGTGCGGCGATCTCAGGCTCTGCGAGCCGCGCGAGACGGTGGCCGCGGTGCGCGAGCACGCCGATGTGGTGGTCGGCGTCAAGGTGCGCTCCGGCAAGCATGCCGGCGGCACCAGCGGCATCGCCCCGGTCGACCTCGCGCTCGAAGCCGCCGACAAGGCCGGCCTGCCGCTGATGGCGCATATCGACGAGCCGCCGCCGGGACGCTCGGAAGTGCTGCCGAGGCTCCGCCGCGGCGACATCCTCACCCATTGCTTCCGCCCGTTTCCCAACGCTCCGGTCTTCGCCTCCGGCGCGGTGCGGCCAGACATGCGCCTCGCCCGCGAGCGCGGCGTCATCTTCGACATCGGCCACGGCATGGGCTCTTTCGACTTCGAGGTGGCGAAGGCGGTGCTGGCCGAGGGCCTGGCGCCCGACGTCATTTCCAGCGACGTGCATCTCTACTGCGTCGACGGCCCCGCCTTCGATATATTGGTCTGCATGTCGAAGCTGATGGCGCTCGGCATGCCGCTGGTCGAGGTGCTGCGTGCCGCGACCGTGAACCCAGCGCGGGCGATTGCCCGGCCCGAGCTCGGCGCGCTGAAGGTCGGCGGCATCGGCGATGTCGCGGTGCTGAGGCAGCAACCTGGCCGCTTCACCTTCGTCGACGCTGTCGGGGCGTCCTTGGTTTCGGATCGACGGCTGGTCTCCAACGGCATCGTCATCGGCGGCAAATGGTGGCCGAACGACGCGCCCGACCACAACGAGACCGAGCGCTTCGAGCCGCATGCGGGTCATACGCATGTGGATGTGGTGGCCAGGCATCTTGGAAAGTGATTGGCCAATCTCCCCCCTCGTGGGGGAGATGCCCGGCAGGGCAGAGGGGGGCGCGAAGGAACGCAGCGCCTGCAGGATCAGGTTCCTCGCCCCACGAAGTGGGGAGAGGTGGCTCGGCGAAAGCCGAGACGGAGAGGGGAGCGCCCTACGAAGGCCCCCTCTCCGTCCGCTTCGCGGACACCTCTCCCCCGCCTCTGGCGGGGGCGAGGAACCTTAGTTGGAGACGTCGGCGGGACAGCGCCCCCTCTGGCCTGCCGGCCATCTCCCCCACAAGGGGGGAGATCGCAGCTTCAACGCCTTGCGTTGCTCGGCTCGCCATAAACCGGCGTCGCTATTCCCTCCATCCGCGCCTTGAGCTGCAGCGCCACATATTTCGAATAAAACCGCGACAGCGCCAGATTGCCGCCGTGGAACCACAGCGCTTCCTGCGCCGTCGGCTTCCACATGTTGCGCAACTCACCCTGCCACGGTCCGGGATCGCCCTTGACGCCGGAGCCGAGGCCCCAGCACGGGCCGACCTTGTCGGCGACCTCGCGCGAGACGATCCCCGCCACCGTCTCGTTCATCGACTGGTAGCCGGTGCAGCAGACGATCGCATCGACGGCTAGTTCGCTGCCGTCCTCGAACAGGATGCCGCTCGGCGTCAGCGACTTGATGCCGACGCCGCTCTTCACCTTGATCTCGCCGTTCAGGATCAACTCGCAGGCGCCGACATCGATGTAGTAGCCCGAGCCGGTGCGGTAGGCCTTCATCAACAGCCCTGTCTCGTCGTCGCCGAAGTCGATGGCGAAGCCACTGTCGCTGAGGCGCTTGTAGAAATCCGCATCGCGCGCCCTGATCACGTCGTAGACCGCTCGCTGGCCCTTCGGCACCAAGGCGAAGGGTGTCGAGGCGACGATCATGTCGGCCTTGTCGGTGGTGATGCCGCGCCCCAGCGCCTTCTCCGAAAAGATCTCGAAGCCGACCTCCATCAGCGTGTCGGACTTCACCACGGTCGTCGGTGAGCGCTGCACCATGGTCACATTGGCGCCTGCTTCCCACAGATCGACACTGACATCGTGGCCTGAGCTTGCAGCACCGATCACGGCGACGCGTTTGCCGCGGAATTTCTCGCCGGTGGCATACTGGCTGGAATGCAAAAGCTCGCCCTTGAAGCTGCCCGCGCCCGGCAACTCGATCTGCCGCGGCGGCCCGTAAGCGCCGGTGGCGAAGACGATATGCTTCGGCTTCAGCGTGATGCGCTGGCCGACGCGGTCGACCACCACGGTCCAGACTTTTTCGGCTTCGTCATAGGCGGCGCTGATGCATTTGGTGGCGACCCAATAGTTCAGCTCCATGACGCGCGTATACATTTCCAGCCAGTCGCCCATCTTGTCCTTGGGCGTGAAGACCGGCCAGTTTTCCGGGAACGGAACATAGGGCAGATGGTCGTACCAGACCGGATCGTGCAGCACGAGCGAGCGATAGCGGTTGCGCCAGGAATCGCCGGCGCGCGCATTCTTCTCGATGACGAGAGTCGGCACGCCGAGCTGCCGCAGCCGGGCGCCCAGCATGATGCCGCCTTGCCCGCCGCCGATCACCAGGCAATAGGGTTGCTCGTGCACGCCGAGATCGCGCGCCTCACGCGCCCGTGCTTCCGCCCAGGTCTCGCGCTTGGGGTCTGCCTTGTGGCGGATGCCGAGCGGACGGGCCAGGCCCTTCTGCTCCTCGAAGCCCTTGAGCTCGCTCATCGCCGTGAACAGCGTGCGGCAGCGGCCGTCCTTGAGCCGCAGGATGCCCTCGCCCCGCGCCACTGCCGTCTCGAAGCCGAACCAGGCTTCGACGATGCCGTCATCGACGCTTGGCTCCCCGGAGAGCCGCCAATGCGACGGCTGCGCCGAGGACAGCGTCGCCCGCAGCATCTCACGGATCGCGCCCTGTCCCTCCATGGTCTTGATGTTCCAGGTGAAGGTCAAAAGATCGCGCCAGTAGCAGTCCTCGACGAAAAGGCCGGTCGCCGCCTCGACGTCGCCGGCCTCGAGCGCCCGGCTGAATGAGCCGAGCCAGGTTGCCGCCTGTTGCGATGGTGCGATGTCGAGCATTCTTTGTCGTTCCCTTCAGTTCGAATTCTTTATCGAAGCCGGCGGCGGCGCCTTCCCCTTCTCCCCTTGTGGGAGAAGGTGTCGCCGAGACGGATGAGGGGTGCTCCAGGGAACGCCAACGTTTCACTCCGCTGGAACACCCCTCATCCGTCTCGGCGCTGTCGCGCCGATCTACCTTCTCCACAAGGGGAGAAGGGACTCTGCTAATCCCCGAGCGGCTCCATCTCCTTGCCTGTCCGGTGGATCTGCGCGTTGTATTTGATCCGGCGCACGGTCTCGCGCGCCGGGCCGTCAATCCTGTAAGCGGTCGCCACAGCAAGAAGATCGATGGCCGCAAGGAAGGCGTAACGCGACGCGGTCGGCTTCAGCGTGTCGGGATATTCAGGCACGGCAACCGTCAGCCGCACGTCGCAGACCCGTGTCAGCTCTGTATCCGGAGCCGTCACGCAGATCGCGTTGGCGCGGTAGTGCTTGGCGAGCTCCACCGCCTCGATCACCTCACGCGTGCGGCCGGTCGCCGAGATCGCGATCACCAGGTCGCCGGGCTTCAGCGTCGAGGCCGTCATGCGCATCAGATAAGGATCGCATTGCGCGCTGATGGTGATGCCGTAGCGAAACAGGCGGTATTGCGTCTCCTGCGCCAGCGCCGACGAGCTGCCGCCGAGGCCGAACACCGTCACTTGCCGCGCCTTGGCGATCAGCTCCGCCGCTTTCTGCAACTGCCCCGGATCGATCTGCCGCTCCGCCTCCTGCAGCGCCCGCCGCGCTTCGCCGAACACGGCGTTCCAGAACGGCATGCCGCTGTCGCTGTTCGTGGGTTGCGGCTTGGTGGCGAGATAGAGCGCGCCGACGACCAGGCTCTGCGCCAGCTTCAGCTTGAAGTCGCGCACGCCGTCGCAGCCGATGGCACGGCAGAAGCGGGTCACCGTCGGCTCGCTGACCCCGGCGCGCTGGGCAAGCGCGGCGTTGGACGCATCGACCGCATATTTGACGTCGTCGAGCACGACATCGGCGACGCGGCGCTCGGCCGGCCGCAGTTCTGCATAGCTGTCCTTCACCTGCGAGATGATATCGGGAATGCGCCTGACATGGTCATGCCGGTCGCCGTCCTCTTCCGTCGTTCGCAGCACCTGGTTGTCAGCTTCGGTCATTGGCCAGTCCTCCCCAGCCCGCTTCTGGAGCCATCATCTTCGCGATTATCCGCCCGCTGGCCATAGGCAATCAACCGGTCCGAGTATGTAGGAAAGTAACAGACATCGCAAGCGAACAAAACACTGGAGAATCATGCCTTTAGATAACAAAATATTTGAGCCGAATTGCTCCCATGCTTCACCCTTTTTGCTCGGCAAAGTAGGATAGTTACAGATCGATTCTGCGGATTTCCAAGAGGGGAATCCCGTCCGCTTTCATACGTCATTGCTTGCCACGCCTGACCCCAGCGAAGGCGGTTGAATTGGCCGACCAGGCGATCCCATCGGAGGGAGGCGCTTCCACCCAAAACCCCTATAAAATTCCTATATCTTTCCTGTCCGCCCCGTCTCGATCCTTTATGGCGGTCGGGTCCATATTTTACATCGAGCAGAAGCTTTGAGCGCCGTCGCCGGCAAGGTGACGCGCGCCTTTTGCGCTGATTTTGGGTCCGCGTCTTGTGGCCCGCAGATGGAATGAAAACAAGGAACGCACTCATGGACATAATTGTTCTCGGGATCGAAGTTTTATTCTTCGTCCTGTCCCTGGCCTACATCAAAGTCTGTGACAGAATCTGAGGCGGAAGGATCGGACCATGCTTCTCGATTATTTTCTTGGCGGCGCTGTGACCTTGTTCCTGCTCGTCTACCTGACCTACGCCCTCATCCGCCCAGAACGTTTCTGACCTCTGGCGCCTGGCACGGAAAGCTATTCCCATGACTCTCAACGGATGGATACAGATCCTTCTCTACTGCGTGATCGTCCTTTTGCTCGTGAAGCCGCTCGGCGGCTACATGTACCGCGTCTTCAATGGCGATCGCACCTTCCTCTCTCCGATCCTTAGCCCCGTCGAGCAGGCTCTCTACCGCATATCGGGAACCAGTGAGAACGAGGAGCAGCACTGGACCGCTTACGCGGCCGGCATCATCTTCTTCAGCCTGGCCAGCTTCCTCGCGGTCTATGTCCTGCAGCGTCTGCAGGGCGTTCTGCCCTACAATCCGGCGGGGATGCCGGCGGTAGAGCAAGGGCTTGCCTTCAACACCGCCGTCTCTTTCGTCACCAACACCAACTGGCAGAATTACGGCGGCGAGAGCACGATGTCCTATCTCGTGCAGATGGCCGGCCTGACCGTGCAGAACTTCATGTCCGCCGCGGTCGGCATCGCCATCGCGGTCGCGCTGATCCGCGGCTTCGCCCGGGCTTCCGGCAAGTCGATCGGCAATTTCTGGGTCGATATCACCCGCTGCACGCTCTACGTGCTCCTGCCGATCTGCATCGTGCTGACGCTCGCCTATGTCTGGCTCGGCATGCCGCAGACGCTTGGGCCATATGTCGACGCCACCACGCTCGAAGGCGCCAAGCAGACCATCGCGCTTGGGCCCGTCGCTTCGCAGGTCGCGATCAAGATGCTAGGCACCAATGGCGGCGGCTTCTTCAACGCCAATGCCGCGCATCCGTTCGAGAATCCCAACGCCATCTCCAACCTGATCCAGATGGTGACGATCTTCGCGCTCGGCGCCGCGCTCACCAACGTCTTCGGCCGCATGGTCGGCAACCAGCGCCAAGGCTGGGCGATCCTCGCCTCGATGGGCGTGCTGTTCGTCGCCGGCGTCGCCATCTGCTATTGGGCCGAGGCCGCGGGCAACCCGCTGGTGCATGCGCTGGGCATCGACGGCGGCAATATGGAAGGCAAGGAGAGCCGCTTCGGGATCGCCGCCTCGGCGCTGTTCGCGGTCATCACCACGGCCGCCTCCTGCGGCGCCGTCAACGCCATGCATGACAGCCTCACAGCACTTGGCGGCCTGATCCCGCTGATCAACATGCAGCTTGGCGAAGTCATCGTCGGCGGCGTCGGCGCCGGCTTCTACGGCATCGTAATGTTCATCGTCGTCGCCGTCTTCGTCGCCGGCCTGATGGTCGGCCGCACGCCGGAATATCTCGGCAAGAAGATCGAGGCCAAGGAAGTCAAGATGGCGATGCTCGCCATCCTCGCTTTGCCCTTGGTCATGCTGACCTTCACAGCCATCGCGGTTGTGCTGCCGAGCGCCGTGGCCTCGATGGCCAATGGCGGTCCGCACGGCTTCTCCGAGGTGCTCTATGCTTACAC
Organism: Mesorhizobium sp. GbtcB19; assembly: GCF_019091085.1. Taxonomy (GTDB): domain Bacteria; phylum Pseudomonadota; class Alphaproteobacteria; order Rhizobiales; family Rhizobiaceae; genus Mesorhizobium. The sequence continues at coordinate 60,718 of NZ_JAGXJY010000024.1, forward strand.
CTCGGCGGCCGCGAACAACGGCTCGGCCTTCGGCGGCCTTTCCGGCAACACGCCCTGGTACAACCTGACGCTTGGCATCACCATGTGGGTGGGTCGCTTCTTCGTCATAATTCCGGCTTTGGCCATCGCCGGCTCGCTGGCGGCGAAGAAGACGGTTCCGGCCTCCGCCGGCACGTTCCCGACCGACGGTCCCCTGTTCGTCGGACTGCTGGTCGGCGTCATCCTGATCGTCGTCGGCCTCACCTTCTTCCCGGCCCTGGCGATCGGCCCGGTCGTCGAACACCTGGCGATGGTCCATGGCCAGACCTTCTGAGATGATCATGCCCCGCCTCAACGACATTTATCGGAACGATCCTCACCAGCCCGGTGACGGAGCCCCCGACAACGGAAAGGACGAGAAGCCTCGTCCTTTCCCGACCCTCTCAACCTTCCTCGGCATGGCAGCCGTGCTGCTCGTGCTGTGGCTGCTGGCCACCGGCCTTCCACATTTATTTCCGAAGACCGAACACCCGGCGCCGTCCAACATCACCGATACTGGAGTCTCGAAATGAGCTCGTCCAAATCCGCTGTTATCATGGATGCCCGCATCCTGGTGCCCGCCATCGGCGGCGCCTTCCGCAAACTCGATCCGCGCACGCTGGTCAAGAACCCGGTGATGTTCGTCGTCGCCGTCGTCTCGCTGCTCACCACCGTGCTTTTCATTCGCGACCTGATCACCGGCGGCGGCGATCTCGGCTTCACCCTGCAGATCATCATCTGGCTGTGGTTCACGGTGCTGTTCGCCAATTTCGCCGAAGCGGTCGCCGAAGGCCGTGGCAAGGCGCAGGCCGACTCGCTGCGCAAGGCGCGCACCGAAACCCAGGCCAAGCTGCTCAACGGCGAGGACCGCACCAAGTTCAAGCTCGTGCCCGGCACCAGCCTGAAGGTCGGCGACATCGTGCTCGTCGAAGCCGGCGACATCATCCCGTCGGACGGCGAGGTGGTCGAAGGCGTGGCCTCGGTCAACGAGGCGGCGATCACCGGCGAGTCCGCGCCGGTCATCCGCGAATCCGGCGGCGACCGCTCCGCCGTCACCGGCGGCACGCAGGTGCTGTCCGACTGGATCCGCGTGCGCATTTCCGCCGCGTCCGGCCACACCTTCCTCGACCGCATGATCTCGCTGGTCGAAGGCGCGGAACGCCAGAAGACCCCGAACGAGATCGCGCTCAACATCCTGCTCGTCGGCATGACGCTGATCTTCGTGCTGGCGACCGCGACCATCCCGAGCTTCGCCGCCTATTCGGGCGGCTACATCTCGGTGACGATCCTCGTCGCGCTCTTCGTGACGCTGATCCCGACCACGATCGGCGCGCTGCTGTCGGCCATCGGCATCGCCGGCATGGACCGCCTGGTGCGCTTCAACGTGCTTGCCATGTCCGGCCGCGCCGTCGAGGCCGCCGGCGACGTCGATACGCTGCTCCTCGACAAGACCGGCACGATCACTCTCGGCAACCGCCAGGCGACCGAGTTCCGCCCGGTCAAGGGCGTTACCGAGCAGGAGCTGGCCGATGCGGCGCAGCTCGCCTCGCTCGCCGACGAAACGCCGGAAGGCCGCTCGATCGTCGTGCTGGCCAAGGAGAAATACGCCATCCGTGCCCGTGACATGGGAGCCTTGCATCCGACCTTCGTGCCTTTCACCGCGCAGACCCGCATGAGCGGCGTCGATGTCGACGGCTCCTCGGTGCGCAAGGGCGCGGTCGACGCGGTGCTGGCCCATGTCAACCAGGCGACTTTAGCGGCCCACGGCACGCGGCCGACGAGCGACACGATCCGCGATCTGCAGGCCATCGCCGACGAGATCGCCAAGGCCGGCGGCACGCCGCTCGCCGTCGAGCGCGACGGCCGTCTGCTCGGCATCGTCCACCTCAAGGACATCGTCAAGGGCGGCATAGCCGAGCGTTTCGCCGAGCTGCGCAAGATGGGCATCCGCACGGTGATGATCACCGGCGACAACCCGCTGACCGCGGCGGCGATCGCGGCGGAAGCCGGCGTCGACGACTTCCTCGCCCAGGCGACGCCCGAGAACAAGCTGTCGCTGATCCGTGAGGAGCAGGCCAAGGGCAAGCTGGTCGCCATGTGCGGCGACGGCACCAATGACGCGCCCGCACTTGCCCAGGCCGATGTCGGCGTCGCCATGAACACCGGCACGGTCGCCGCGCGCGAAGCCGGCAACATGGTCGACCTCGACTCCGACCCGACCAAGCTGATCGAGATCGTCGAGATCGGCAAGGCGCTTTTGATGACGCGCGGCTCGCTGACGACCTTCTCGATCGCCAACGACGTCGCCAAGTACTTCGCCATCATCCCGGCGATGTTCGCAGTCTTCTATGTCGCGCCCGGGCAGAAAAACGGACCGCTCGAAGCGCTCAACATCATGCATCTGGCAACGCCGCAGAGCGCCATCCTGTCGGCCATCATCTTCAACGCGCTGATCATCATCGCGCTGATCCCGCTGTCGCTGAAAGGCGTCAAATACCGCGCCATCGGCGCCGGCGCCCTGCTCAGCCGCAATCTTCTCATCTACGGCCTCGGCGGCATCATCGTGCCGTTCGTCGGCATCAAAGCGATCGATCTGATCGTCACCGCCCTCGGCCTCGCATAAGGATAACTCCGATGCTCAAGCAACTCAGACCCGCTTTGGTCATGATCGTCTTCTTCACGGTGCTGACCGGCCTGATCTATCCGATCGGCATGACCGGCATCGCCCAGGCGCTGTTCCCGAGCCAGGCCAATGGCAGCCTGATCACCAGGGACGGCAAGGTCATCGGCTCCGAGCTGATCGGCCAGGCCTTTGCCAATGACCGTTACTTCCATGGCCGGCCGTCGGCTGCCGGCAACGGTTACGATGCCAGCTCCTCCGGCGGCTCCAATCTCGGCCCGACCAATCCGAAGCTCATCGAGCGCATCAAGGGCGATGCCGAGAAGCTGAAGGCGGAGAACCCGAACGCGCCGGTGCCGATGGGCCTGGTGACCACGTCCGGCAGCGGCCTCGACCCCGACGTCAGCCCCGAGGACGCCTATTTCCAGGTGCCGCGGGTGGCCAAGGCCCGCAACATCGACGAAGCCAAGGTGAAGTCGCTGGTCGACAGCCATGTCGAGGGCCGCGAGCTCGGCGTCCTTGGCGAGCCGGTGGTCAATGTGCTGGCGCTCAACCTCGCCCTCGATGACCTGAAATAATCCCAACCGCGCGCCGGGGATCGACACGACCCCCGGCGCAATTATGATTGGACGTGATGCCCGACGACCGAAGCAACGATTCCAGGCCCTCCCCCGACGCGCTGCTCGAGCATGCCGAGCGGGAAGGCCGTGGTCGTCTGCGCATATTTCTCGGCGCCGCACCCGGCGTCGGCAAGACCTACGAGATGCTGATGGCGGGCCGCGCCCGCCGCGCCGACGGCATCGATGTCGTGATCGGCATTGTCGAGACGCACGGCCGCAAGGAAACCCAGGCCCTCGTCGACGGCTATGAGGTGATCCCGCGCCGCCTGGTCGACTACCGCGGCCAGACCCTGGACGAGATGGACATCGACGCCATCCTGAAACGGCGCCCCGCCCTGGTCCTGGTCGATGAGCTCGCCCACACCAATGCGCCCGGCAGCCGGCATCCCAAACGCTATCTCGACGTGCAGGAGATCCTTGCGCAAGGCATCGACGTCTACACCACGCTCAACATTCAGCATGTCGAGAGCCTGAACGACGTCGTCGCCCAGATCACGCGCGTCAGGGTGCGCGAGACGGTTCCCGATTCCGTCATCGACCAGGCCGACGACATCGAGGTTATCGACCTCACCCCCGACGACCTGATCAAACGCCTGCAGGACGGCAAGGTCTATTTCCCCAACACCGCGCAGCGCGCCGTCGAGAATTATTTTTCCCCGGGCAATCTGACGGCGCTGCGCGAGCTGGCGCTGCGCCGCACTGCCCAGCGCGTCGACGAGCAGCTGCTCAACCACATGCAGTCGCACGCCATTCCCGGTCCCTGGGCGGCCGGCGAGCGGGTTCTCGTCTGCGTCGACTCGCAGCCCGGCGGAGCGGCCCGCATCCGCTATGCGCGCCGGCTCGCCGACCGGCTGCGCGCGCCCTGGACGGCGCTGCATGTCGATACCCCGCGCCTGGCCGGCCTGTCCGAGGAGGACAAGGACCGCCTGGCCAGGAATCTGCGCCTTGCCGAGCAACTCGGCGCCGAGATCACCACCATTCCCGGCCAGAACGTCGCCCAGGATATCGTGCGCCATGCGACGACGAACAATTTTACCCACATCGTCATCGGCAGGCCGACCCGTTCGCGCTGGCGCGAGCTGATCGAGGGCTCGCTCACCTATGATCTGATCCGCAATGCCGGCGACATCAGCGTCCACGTCATTTCCGGCGCCGAGCGCGATGCCGACACGCCGCCGGTACGCGTTAAGGCCGCGCCCGAGCAGAAAACTTTCCAGATCTGGCCCTATCTGTTCTCGACGGCCTATGTCGCCGGCGCGCTGGCCGTCAGCGCGGTTCTCGATCAGTTCCTCGACGTGCGCAATCTCGCGATCGTGCTTCTGCTGTCCGTGCTGACGTCGGCCGTGACCTGCGGACTCTGGCCGGCGCTCTACGCCTGTTTCATCAGCGCCCTCGGCTTCAACTACTTCTTCCTCGAGCCGCGCTACACGCTGACGATCCGGGACCCGGAAAGCATCGTTGCCTTCATGGTCTTCCTCGTCGTCGCCGTGATCGCCAGCAATCTCACCGCTCGTGTCCAGCGACAGGCGGTCGCCGCGCGCTCGCGGGCGCGCGCCACGGAGGACATCTATTCCTTCTCCAAGAAGCTCGCCGGCGCCGGCACGCTCGACGACGTGCTGTGGGCCACCGCCTTCCAGATCGCCTCTATGCTGAAAGTCCGCGTCGTGCTGCTTCTGCCGGAAAGCGGCACCATCACCGTCAAGGCCGGCTATCCGCCGGACGATACCTTGGCCGAGGCCGATATCGCGGCCGCGCGCTGGGCCTGGGAGCACAACCGCGCCGCCGGCCGCGGCGCCGACACCTTGCCCGGCGCAAAACGCCTCTATCTGCCCCTGCGCACCGGGCGGACCGCGATCGGCGTGGTCGGCCTCGACAATGACAAGCAGGGACCGCTATTGACGCCCGAGCAGCAGCGCCTGCTCGATGCTTTGGCCGACCAGGCGGCGGTCGCCATCGAGCGCGTCCAGCTCGTCGCCGATGTCGACCGCGCCAGGCTGGCGGCAGAAGCCGACCGGCTGCGCTCGGCGCTGCTCACCTCGATCTCGCATGATTTGAAGACGCCGCTTGCCGCGATCATGGGCGCGGCCGGCACGCTGAAGGAATTCGCGCCGGCGCTGCCAGAGAAGGATCGCGCCGAGCTTCTGTCGACGGTGGTCAGCGAGTCGGAACGGCTGAACCGCTTCATCACCAACCTGCTCGACATGACCAGGATCGAGTCCGGCGCGATGGAGCCGAACTACGCGCTGCATTATGTCGGCGATGTCGTCGGCTCGGCGCTGAACCGGGCGCAAAAGATCACCGCCGAGCACACAATAGAGACCGACATTCCGGCTGACCTGCCGATGCTGCGGCTCGATCCGGTGCTGTTCGAGCAGGCGCTGTTCAACCTTCTCGACAATGCCGCCAAATACGCTTCACCCGGCTCGGCCATTCGGCTGCAGGCCTGGGTCGACAACGGCGCCGTCATCCTGCAGGTGATGGATGAGGGACCGGGCATTCCGCCGGACGACCTGGAACGGATATTCGATACCTTCTACCGCGTACGCAAGCGCGACCAGGTGCGCGCCGGCACCGGCCTCGGCCTGTCGATCAGCCGCGGCTTCGTCGAGGCGATGGGCGGCACGATCGCGGCGGCCAACCGCACCGACCGGGCGGGCGCGATCTTCACCATCGGCATGCCGGTGCCGGCTGACTTGCTTGCGCTGGGGGCACCGCTTACGGACGATGCGGCATGACCAATCAGATCGTCTCCATCCTGGTCGTCGACGACGAACCGCCGATCCGCAAATTGCTGCGTGTCGGCCTCGGCAGCCAGGGCTACACCATTTCCGAGGCGCCGAACGCCAAGGTGGCGATCGAACTCATGCAGACCGAGCGGCCCGACCTGATCCTGCTCGATCTCGGCCTGCCCGGCATGACCGGCCTCGAGCTACTCGGCAAGTGGCGCGGCGACGGCCTCGACATCCCGGTCGTCATCCTGTCGAGCCGCACCGACGAGGCCGGCATCGTTGCGGCACTCGAGCTCGGCGCCGACGACTACGTGACCAAACCCTTCGGCATGAACGAGCTGGTCGCCCGCATCCGCGTGGCGCTGCGCCACAAATTCCAGCAACAGGGCGAGAAGCCGGTGTTCCACACCGGCGATCTTTCGGTCGACCTGGTGAAGCGCATCGTCAAGGTCGAGGGCAAGGAAGTAAAACTCTCGCCCAAGGAATACGACATCCTGCGCATGCTCGTGCAATACGCCGGCAAGGTGCTGACCCATCAGTTCCTGATGAAGCAGATCTGGAACGACTCGACCGACGTCCAGTATCTCAGGGTTTATGTCCGGCAGTTGCGGCAGAAGATCGAAAAGACGCCGGACCAGCCACGCTATATCATCACCGAGACGGGTGTCGGATACCGTTTGCGCGAGGTGGAGTAGCTGAGGCAAGCCGCTGTGGTTGGCCGAAACATCTCAAGGTCGTCATCCCAGAGCGAAGCAGGAGCGGAGCTCCGTCGCGGAGACCCTGGGATCCATTCCGTGACCTTTGCCGTGGCGTGCAGCGGAGCAGACTTCTGCACCGTCGCAACGCTTCGAAGTCACGGCATGGATCCTCGGGTCTGCGCCGCGTCGCTTCGCTCCTTGCTTCGCCCGTGGATGACGAAGCGAGAGGCCCGGTCTACAGCGAACTAATTCGCCGACAAATCCGCCGTCCGCGCGAGCGCGCTGCCAAAACCGTTGAGCGAGATGGTGAAGGAGATCGGCTGCGTGGTGTCGGCCGCGATGGCGTTGATCTTCAGCGTGGTGGCGTTCTGCAGGAGCGGCGTGGTATCGGCATCGAACGTCACCGGCACCAGGCAGCCTACCGCCTGGCACGTGTTGAACTGCAGCGTGCCGTCCAGCTTCTTGTCGTCGATCTCGAGCGAGATGCCGTTGGCCAAGGCAAGCCCGAAGGGCAGCGCCAGCGTGCCGGCGGCGTCCTGCCCGGTCTTGGTCGTCAATTCGATCGCCAGCAGCCGCTGGCCGCTCTGCTTGTTGAACTGCTGATGCGACAGGCTGCAGATCTTGTTGGTGCCGGTGATCTGGCAGTTCACCGTCCAGTCGCCATGCGTTTCCGACAGCGCCGAGGCGCCGCCCGGCAGTTGCGGCTTGGCCGCCGCGTCGGCGGCAGGCGCAGCCACCTTGTCGCCCTTATTCTGCGCCGCAACTCCCGCCGCGGGCAAACCGGCGATGCAGGCGGCTGCCAGCATCGCCGCGAAATACGCATACTTCGTGTTCATGATATCCCTTCTTGGCCGGCGCCCCGCGTCAGCTAGAAGCTGACCTTCAGAGACGCACTGACCGCGTTCTGCTTGACCGTTTGCCCGAAGGCGCCGTTGTACCTGACCGCCAGACCGACGCCGTTGACACCATTGAGCTCCAGCCCGGCGCCGACGCGATAGAGCGGCGAATCGATGGCTTCCGTCAAGTGCAATGCTGGGTTGCCAGGCAGATTCTCGGCGGCGGCGAAGCGCCCTTCGATCTCCCACTGCTTGGTGGAGAACTCGACGCCGGCCTTTCCGTAGATGCGGAAACTGGCGATGTCGCTGACCGGAATGTCGGCGCCGACCTCGAGCGCAGGCGTCGCGGCATAGAACATGCTGCCGCTGCCGTCGAAATTGAAGGCCGCGACCGAGCCCTCCTCCTTGCCGGAGACGTCGAGCCAGCGGGCATCGAACTGGATCGTCGGCTGCAGATAGAAAGCGCCCATCTGATGGGTCATGCCGACCCGCGCCGAACCGCCGAACTGGGACGTATCCTGCTTGTAGGTGACGCTGTTGCCGATGCCGTCGAGCAGTTCCTCGGGCAGATAGACACCGTCCAGCGTCTCGCCGGGAATGAAGGCGACCGGATCGATATGGGTGTCGCGCTCCCCCTTGAAGGAACCGGTGCCGCCGCCGAGCGCGAAGTCGACGAAGTAGTTGTTGCTCTCGTATTTCGCCAGCGCATAGGCCTGCCAGGATTCGCCATGCGTGTCCGACAGCTGGTCGCCGTTATTGGCGATCTTGGAATCGTACTCGGTGCGGCCGAAGGTGACGCCGAGCGACCAATTCTTGCCTACGTCGCCGAGGGCGCCGAATGACAGTGTCTTCAACGTGTCGTCGCGGCTGGTGGTGCCGGCGCCCGTGTCCCTCGAGTATTCGGCCTGCGGGCTGATCGTGCCCCAGATGCAGCGGCCGTCGGCATTCTTGTAGGCCGGGACGCCGGTGCATTCATGCGCCTGGTCGAGCATGATGTCGGTGGAACGGTTGATCATGTCGAAGGTGTGCACGGCATAATGCGGGGTCAGTCTGGTCAGCGCGGCGCCCAGCTCCGCCTCGGTCTGCGAGAAGCGCAGCATGTTGATCAGCCGCGCCATCGGATTGTCCGGGCTGGAGGCCGCCTCGACGTCGTCGAGATACTGCGCCATCTGGAACACGCCTGGATCGGTCGTGCCGGAGCCCGGATCCTGCGCCAGTTCAAGGAAGGTCGGATTGTCGGCGTAGAGCACCAGGTCGGTGCCGTTGTCGACACGTGTCAGGAAGTTGAAGCCGACCGCCGGATGTAGCGTCTGCGCCGTGATGCCGGAATCCGTCATCGCCGAGCCCGTCGCCAGCGCATATTGCGTGAACAATTTGTCGATCGACAGGAAGTTGAGCGGCGCCGTGCCGGCGAAGTCGCCGGCCTCGGTCAGCACGAGCTTGTCGGTCGTCTGGCTGTTGAGATCGACATCGGTGACGAAGGAGCCGGTAGCGTCCTGGGTCCAGCCGCCGGTGACGTCGACCGCCGCCACCACCCCGATGCCCTGATTGGTCATCAGGCCCTGGTTCTTGAACATCCCGCCGGCGCCGAGATTGATCGACTTCAGACCGACAAACGAAGAATCGGCGAAATTGTCGAATTCGTTGAGGCCGCCGCCGAGATCGACATTGCCGATCACGCGGCCAAGGCCGACGATGCTCTTCTGGTTCTTGAACGTATCGTTGCCCGAGGTGCCGGTGACCGCGAGCGGGCTGAACTGGCCGAGCAGGGATTCGAGAATCGCGTCGTCCGGCACGACCGGACCCGGCGCCAGCAGCGAGGCGCTGAAGGCCGCCAGTTTCGACTGCATGATCGAAAAGGTCGGCGTCGCGCCCATCGCGTAGAGCAGGCTGTTGTTGTTGACGGTGTTGTCCTGCCCGCCGACCAGCATCACGGCGACACCGGTGTTGGAGCCGCCGATCGTATACCGGCCCTGCAGGTCCATGGTGATATTGCCCTTGGTGCCCTGCGCCGTGCTCTCGCCATAGGCCGCCACGGAATCGGCGCCCTGCGCGAAGAGATTTCCGCCCGCCGTCAGGTGGACGAGGTTCGAATTGCCCTGGCCGGTCGCGCTCTGGCCGAACATCGCATAAGAGCTCGCGCCCTTCACCCAGACCTGACTGTCGGTGCTGGCCGTCGCTGCCGCCGCATCGCCGATGCCGCCCTGCGAGCCGGCCGCCGACTGGTTCATGTCGAGCGAGGAATTGCCGCCGGCGCCGCCACCGCCGCCGACCGCCTGGGCGACGATGCCGTGCGAACGGTCGCCGTCGGTCTCGATCGCGCCCGACTGAATGATGGTGACCGTCCCGCCGGTGCCCTTGGTACCGCCCGGCGTGTTGAAGCCGATGGCATTCGGCCCGCCGCCGTCGTCATCGGCGCCGAAGCGGCCGAAGCCCGCGCCGCCGAAGCCGCCGCCGCCGCCGACCGACTGCGCGATGATGGCGATGGAATCGACGCCATGCGTGATGATCTCGCCGGTGCGCGTCACCGTCACGTCGCCGCCGTCGCCGCCATTGCCGCCGAGGCCGCCGATGGCCAGCGCATTGGAGGCCTTGCCGCTGGCGTCGCCGCCATAACCGCCGCCGCCGCCGATCGATTGCGCCACCACGCCGTGGGCGCGCGCGCCGAACGTCTCGATCAGGCCGGACACGGTGACCTCGACCTTGCCGCCATTGCCGCCACTGCCGCCGAAGCCGCCGATCTGCAACGCCACCGAGTTGTCGCCCGCCGTGTCGGCCGTCACGGTTCCGCCGTAACCGCCGCCGCCGCCGATCGACTGGGCGAAGATGCCGATCGCGCCATCTTTGTTGGTGGTGATCACGCCGTCATTGTTGACGATGACATGACCGCCATTGGCGCCGGTGCCCGCGGGCAGGGAAATGGCGCCGCCGATGCTCATGTCGGCCGGCGGGGGGCTGGCCGCCGCGCCCGGGGCGCCGCCCCCCCCCCCCACCGACTGCGCGAAGATGCCATGCGACAGATAACCGTGGGTCGTGATCTCGCCGTGGTTGTCGACGGTGACGTCGCCGCCGCGGCTGCCTGAGCCGCCGATGCCGCCGATCGACAGGTTGACCGCCACGTCCTCGGCTTTGCCGGTCTCGGTCGAGCCGCTGCCGGCCGCGCCGCCGCCGCCGCCGATCGACTGGGCGAAGATGCCGTAGGAATTGTCGCCATTGGTGACGATGACGCCGCTCTGGTTGTTGGTCACATGGACGAATTTGCCGATGCCGCCATCGCCGCCGAGGCCGCCGAGCGAGGCCGAAATCGAGACCTTGGCGTCGGCCGACGTCGAGGCGGCCGCGCCGCCGACGCCGCCGCTGCCGCCGATCGACTGCGCCATGATGCCGTGCGAGTTGGCCATGTCGGTTTCGATGATGCCGCTGTTGGTGACGTGCACCTCGCCGCCGTCGCCGCCGCCGGCGCCCAGCCCGCCCATCGAGAACTTGACGTCGACCGTGCCGCCGTCGCTGCCGGTGCTTTTTCCCGCGCCGCCGGAACCGCCGCCGCCGCCGATCGACTGCGCGAAGATGCCGATCGAGTTCTCCCGCTTGGTCCAGATGACGCCATTTGCGTTGTTGGTGACTTCGACCAGGGCGCCGTTGCCGGCGCTGCCGCCCGCTCCGGCGATACCGCCGCCGATCGCGTATTCCGCCGTGGCGCCGGCCGAAGCCGAGCCGCCGACACCGCCGCCGCCGCCGATGGAGCTGGCGCTGATGCCGAAGGAGAAAGCGCCGTCGGTGATGATCCAGTTGTCGTTGGTGACGGAGACTTCGCCGCCATTGCCGGCCGTGCCGCCCGGAAGCGCTAGAGCCACGCCGATCGAAACGGTCGTCGAGCCATTGTCGTTCTTGCCTTCGTCGCTGCTGCCGCCACCGCTACCACCGACATCCTCGTCGGAAGCGGACGCCGCGCCGGCAGCGCCGCCGCCGCCGCCGACCGACATGGCGATGATGCCGGACGAGCCGAAGCCCGATGTCTTGATGATGCCGGTGTTGTTGACCGTGACCTTCATGGCGTTCGCCGCGCCGCCGCCCGAACCGCCAAGGCCCATATTGACGCTGACGCTGGTCTGGCTGGTGCCGCCGATGTTGTAGGACTTCGCCGTGCTGGAGCCGCCTATGCCGCCGCCGCCGCCGATCGATTGCGCCATGATGCCGGACGAGAAGGCGCCCGTCGTGGTCAAATTACCTGAGTTGATGACGTCGACCGTGTTGCCGTAGCCGCCTTGGCCGCCGCTGCCGCCCATGGCGAAATTCGCCGCGATGTTGACGCCGTCGCCGCCGCCGACATTGGCCGAGCCGCCGGTGCTGGTGCCGCCATTGCCGCCGCCGCCGCCGATCGACTGCGCAACGATCGCGCTGGAGGCATCGCCGTCCGTGGAGACGGTCATCGCATTGTTGACGTGGACATCGCCCGCGTTGTTGCACTTGGTCGGGTCGTTGCCGATGCACCCGCCGCCCTTGCCGCCGATGGTGACCGAAGCGCTGATCGTCACGCTGTTGCCGTAGCCGCCCGCGCCGCCGAACGTGTCGCCGCCATTGCCGCCGCCGCCGCCGATCGACTGCGCCAGGATGCCGACCGCCTGGAAGCCGTGGGTGACGATCTGCCCGCCGCCGACCAGGCCGGACTCCACCGTGACCTTGTTGCCCTGGCCGCCATTGCCGCCGCTGCCGCCGACGGCGACGCCGAGATTGATGGCGACCTCGTCGCTGACCGCGCCGGCGATCGAGGTGGCGCGGCCGCCATTGCCGCCGCCGCCGCCGATCGATTGCGCCACGATGCCGCCCGAGCCGGCATTGTCGGTGTCTGAAACGATGTTGCCGTTGGCCTTGAGGAAGACCTCGCCGCCCGAACCGCCGTCGCCGCCGCTGCCGCCGACGCTCACCGCCACGGCCGCGGACGCGTAAAGCCCGGCGCTGAACGCGCCGGCGACGGCCTTGCCGCCATTGCCGCCGCCGCCGCCGATGGCCTGCGCGATAATGCCCTTGGCGCCCATGCCGCTGACGGTGATGTCGCCGGTGTGGTCGACCGTGACCTTCATCGCGTCGCGGCCCGCGCCGCCGTCGCCGCCGACGGCGACGCCGACGCCGACAAAGGCGCCGACCGAGACCGCGCCGGCATTGCCGCCATTGCCGCCGCCGCCGCCGACCGATTGCGCCATGATGCCGTGGGCGAGGTCGCCCTTGGTCGTGATGTTGGCGGTGTTGGTGACAGCGACCTCGCCGCCATTGCCGCCGCCGCCGCCCTTGCCGCCGACGCCGACAGCGGTGAACAGTCCGCCGGCGCCCGCCAGGCCGCCATCGCCGCCGCCGCCGCCGATGGCCTGGGCCAGGATGCCGACCGACAGGTCCCCATTGGTCTTGATCACGCCCGAATTGGTCACCGTGACCTTCATGGCGCTGCCGCCGTCCGAGGCCGCGCCGCCGACCGCGAGCGAAGGCCCGCCGACGGCGATCGAGAAGCCGCCCGAGCCGCCGCCGCCGCCGATCGACTGCGCCTGGATGCCGTGCGACTGGATGCCGTCCGTGGTGATGTCGGCGCCGTTGGTGACGTCGACCGTATTGCCGGAGCCGCCGCCGGCGCCCTTGCCGGCAATGCTGATGTTGAGCGCGAAGCTGCCGGCGACGCTGCCGCCGCCGGTGCCGCCGCCGCCGCCCACCGATTGCGCAAGGATGCCGGTCGAGCGATCCTTCATCGTATGGATGGTGCCGTCGTCAATGGTCACGGTGACGGCTTTTGAGCCGCCCGCGGCTCCGGCCTGGCCGCCGACGCCGACCGCCGCCCCGGCCGAAAGGTTGAACGAGAAGCCGCCATTGCCGCCGCCGCCGCCGATCGACTGCACGATGAGGCCCGCCGAATCGGCTCCATGCGTGGTGATGTTGGTGAGCGAGGACCTGTACGTCGCCGTGTCGGCGCCGCCGCCGCCCGCGCCGTTTCCGCCGATGCCGACGGTCAGCCCGAGGCCGACGCCGATGACGCCGCCGCCATTGCCGCCGCCGCCGCCGATCGACTGCACGATGATGCCCGCCGAGCGCTGCTCGAATGTCTCGACCGATCCGTTGTAGGTGGCATCGACCGCCAGGCCGGCACCGGCGGCGCCGGCACCACCGCCGATACCGAGATTGGCGATGGCGCCGAACGTTCCGACAAATCCGCCATTGCCGCCGCCGCCGCCGACCGACTGCACGATCAGCCCGACCGAGTCGGTCTGATGGGTGATGATGGACTGCTGGGCGCCGTCGGCGGTGCGGAAGAAGACCTGGCCGCCGTCACCGCCCTTGCTGCCCTTGCCGCCGACGCCGACGCTCACGCCCAGGCTGCCGGCGACGACGAACCCGCCATTGCCGCCGCCGCCGCCGAGCGACTGGGCAATGATGCCGGCCGAACGCACCCCAAAGGTTTCCACGGTCCCGCCGGTCGTCATATCGACCTTCTTGCCGATGCCGCCGGCAGCGCCACTGCCGCCGACGCCAACCGCGACGGTGCCGGCGCCGCTCAGCGCGAAACCGCCATTGCCGCCGCCGCCGCCGACCGACTGCACGAGGATGCCTGTCGAATCGCTGCCATTGGTCGTGACCTTGGCATTGGCGATGTTGTAGGTGACCTCGTCGCCGTCACCGGCCGCGCTGCCGCTGCCGCCGACCGAAACCGAGACGATGCCGCCGATCGCCAGGCTGCCGCCGCCATTGCCGCCGCCGCCGCCAACCGACTGCGCCAGAATGCCGATCGCGGAACTGCCATGCGTGCTGACCGTGGCGCCGGCCCCGGCCTGGTTTACGTTGACGATGCCGCCATTGCCGCCGGTACCGCCGCCGCCGCCGATGGCGACCGAGGCTATCGGACCGGCCGACAGGGCGAAGCCGCCATTGCCGCCGCCGCCGCCGACGGACTGCGCGAGCACGCCATGCGCGCCGTCGCCGCTGCCGTCGTTGCCGGTGATGATGATACCACCGACATTGGCATCGACCTCACCCCCCTTGCCGCCGCCGCCGCCGCTGCCGCCGATCGAAACGATGCCGGCCGCGCCGCCGCCGTCACCGCCGCCGCCGCCCACGGATTCGACCAGCATGCCGATCGCCGCGATACCGTTCGTGGTGATGTTGCCGGTGTTTGTTCCCGTGGCCTTGCCACCGTCATTGCCGGCGGCGCCCGAACCGCCGCCGCCGAACAATCCGCACGCGCCGCCGCCGTCGCCGCCACCGCCGCCCCCCCACTGGAGGCCCATGCCGCCGGCCTAGGGGCCCC
>NZ_JAGXJY010000236.1 GCF_019091085.1 Mesorhizobium sp. GbtcB19
GAGAGTCACATCTTCACTAAGTGTATAATGCTTGAAGCTCCTAATGAACGTTACAATCAACTTCTACCAGTTTTCAACAGCATTCAAGTTTGGGGAGAAGCTTCTGAACGACCTACATCGTACAGCAAATTTAGTAAGTTCATCCAGAAAGACCATCTCGATTTGTTTCAAGATCGAATTCGTTTTATTCCGCCACAAAGTTATGTGGATGATCCAATTGATCCGTTAGTCCTTTTGAAAGCATGTGGTGTTAGTCAAAAAGATATCTTC
>NZ_JAGXJY010000237.1 GCF_019091085.1 Mesorhizobium sp. GbtcB19
TTTTATTCTAAAGATATATCTGATTTCTTTGCTTTGGGTAAAGAATGGTGTTTTTCGATGTTAGGACTTTATATGATAAAGTATACAACAGTTAAATTTGTTATTTTATTAAACATGTTTTTATTGTAAAAATATTTGTCAGGAATCCAATGCCACAATTATTTGTCTATTATACATAGTTTTGCAGACTCATACAGGAATTCAACTTACGGAACTATGAGATATTTTGCAATGATAGATATTGTTTTTTTATCATATAAAAAAATAAAG
>NZ_JAGXJY010000238.1 GCF_019091085.1 Mesorhizobium sp. GbtcB19
CAGGGCTTCAGTCTCTCACCCAAGAAACACACCCAAGTCGCCACAGAATTGGAAGTAGTGACTGTCAAGTTATACTAGCATTAAATTTTGACACGCAAAATAAAAAAAAGGAAGTCAACTGTTGAATTTTATTCGTTAGAAACTCTGCACATTTTCTTGCATAGAAAGTCTGCATTAAAATAATTTTCTCATCTTGAGCTTTTTATTTTTTGAACTTATAATAAGTAAGGAATTAGTGACCTTTCGATCATTTCAGTTGTTTCTGCCTCT
>NZ_JAGXJY010000239.1 GCF_019091085.1 Mesorhizobium sp. GbtcB19
GTACCCGAGCAAGACAAGGAGCTAGAGCAGAACAATCTGTTGTAGTTGACGACTTTACCTCTGGTTTAGACATTACCCTTAACAGCGCAGTAAAGACTTGAAGAGCGAAGAAACTCAGAGTTTTGCAGAAGTCCTGTGTTTTTGCTACTGGACTAGAGAACCTTGCTGTTGCTGATCTACCTGTTGCTTCCGCGGATACTGAGTTTATTGTGGAATTCAGACTTTAGATAGAGTTAAGTTCTGTATTTCCTGCCTGAGAGAGCACGCCGG
>NZ_JAGXJY010000240.1 GCF_019091085.1 Mesorhizobium sp. GbtcB19
CCGTATCTTCTCTTTATTCCTGTTTTCAAATCCGGAGTCCCTTGGCACTACTTCATGGAATCTCTTAAGCACCAAAGAGAGAAGTGAGTAAAGACATAGTATACGCTTGTTCTTTTGACGACCTCTCCTGGTACTGGACTTTATACAGCAGATGATCCTTCACCAACACCTTGAGACTTTGATGACAAAAGATTGGATCTATTATGGGGCAGCTTACGGAATTCAATCAAGAATGAATATGAGATGGATCCCTATCCTGGATTGAGAATG
>NZ_JAGXJY010000241.1 GCF_019091085.1 Mesorhizobium sp. GbtcB19
TCGTGTCCCTCAGGGTGCTCGTGGGTATAATTATATTATCCTAGGAGAGGTGTTTGGGCAAACCCTAACTTGAAAATATTACATATTTTGTAGCAAACTTAGTTTTCAGAAATATTTGTTACTAATTATGTGTTAGCTTTCCCAATACCATAGAATGCATCCCTTTTCGAGGTGAGAATAATACTTTGGATCACTTTAAGAGTTTGATACCTCTTATTTTCGATGACAAGCTAGATCTAGTTTATGTTGAATATTAGATCTATCAAGTTG
>NZ_JAGXJY010000242.1 GCF_019091085.1 Mesorhizobium sp. GbtcB19
TCATTTATTTCGGTTGACATTTCGCCGACTTCTTCCGATAATATCGAAGCCCAAACCAGTGGGTGGTTGTCTCTGTCTTTCCCGAATTTTTCGTCTTGTCTTTCAACTTCATCAAACGCCGACTTTAAAGCCGACGCAAAACGATTTTGTGTTTCTATTTTCATTTTAATTTATTAGCGTTTCTGATTGCTTTTTTTGTCGCACGTTTTCGTAAATTATCAAGATAAATTTCTTTCAAATCGTTTTTTACTTGACGATTCATTCCCGTTC
>NZ_JAGXJY010000243.1 GCF_019091085.1 Mesorhizobium sp. GbtcB19
TTGATTGAGATTTTCACCTCATATTATTTGTTGGTTGCTTTTTGCCCTGAATGATTTATCTATTTAGGGGCTTTAGTCAACTAAACTGTAGAAGAATTAACCTGATTGTGGGCCTTGATTAAAGATGCAAGCCAAGCCATTGAAATATCTATATCCTTTAAAATTGTTGACTCAGATTATTGCCCCATATATTGTTTGTTCAGTTGTTTTATGTTTTGGGATTATTTATCTCAATCTTCGGTTGACTGAGGAAAATCAAGCTGGTTGTGG
>NZ_JAGXJY010000244.1 GCF_019091085.1 Mesorhizobium sp. GbtcB19
CAAGAAGAGGTTTGGTTTTTTATGCTGTCTGTGTGCAAAAGTGAATACTAAATCTTGCATTCACTTTGCAAAAACATGCAGAGTCATGGGTGATGGCTCCTCTTTCATTCACCCATCAACATCTTTCATTCCATCAGGTGTGAGCTTGAGTTAAGATAAGATCAAGCTTAAGAGATAAGAGAAGTCATGTATCAGTAAACATGTTCCTTAAGAGAAGCTTAAGGGGTTAAGAAATCCAAATTATCTGTCTTACTTGATTCTAGATTTTTT
>NZ_JAGXJY010000245.1 GCF_019091085.1 Mesorhizobium sp. GbtcB19
TGCGCGAACTGTTGCGACAGTACGCCTCCGGCGAGCTGCAGGTCGGCCTCGGTCAGCTTCTCGCCATTGACGGTGGCAACCACGGCATTGGGAGCGACCGGAGCCGCGGGAGCAGCAGCAGGCGCTGCGGCATCCGGCTGGGCCGGCGCGGCCTCCTGTGCCATCAGCGGCGACAGGCAGAGAGCCGAGAGCCCGAAGGCCAGGCCGGGGCTGGCGGGGGAGGCAGGGCGGGACGACAAGGACATCAAGAGAACTCCACTGGGATTGCC
>NZ_JAGXJY010000025.1 GCF_019091085.1 Mesorhizobium sp. GbtcB19
GCGGTGAAGGGCGGGATGACGAAGCGCTGGATGCGCGGATCGCCTTCCGGTTCGGCAAGCAGCCCGCCGGCGAAGGCACGCGCCTCGGCAAGCGTCTTGTTCATCTTCCAGCTCGTGCCGATCCAGACGTGAGGTATCTGTGTCATTGGTCAGTTCCGGATGCGGGTGAGGGCGGCATGGCGCTGTCAACCGCCGAGACCGTCACGGATGGCGGAGAAATAGCGGTCGGTACCAACCTGCCCGCCCTTCAGCGCTACCTCCAGCCCGTCGACCGCAGCGATGCTCGAATGGGCCACGCAAAGCGGCG
The DNA here is from genome assembly GCF_019091085.1 of Mesorhizobium sp. GbtcB19. Taxonomy (GTDB): domain Bacteria; phylum Pseudomonadota; class Alphaproteobacteria; order Rhizobiales; family Rhizobiaceae; genus Mesorhizobium. Next base: position 308 of record NZ_JAGXJY010000025.1, read on the forward strand.
AGCCGGGCGACGCCGGCAGCGGCATTCTCACCGTCAGCGCATCGACGCCCATCTGGCCGAGCGCGTGGCTGGAGGTATCGCCCCCGGCGATGATCACGCGCTTCAACTTTTGCTCAATGGCCAATGCGCGAAGCAGTTCGCCGAGGCCGCGGCCGAGCTTGTGGCGGGCCCCTTCCTGGCGGTCGATCTCGGCGCCGCGGTCGGCGGCCGGGCCAAGCGCGGTGTAAAGGATGACGCTGCGCCCGGCCTCGAGGCTGGCCTTGCCGGCCGCCGCCGCGTGCGCGATTGCCGTGTCGGAACGCTCCGAGACCAGCTCGATCGGGTCGACCTCGATGCCGTCGAAGCCGTCGCTCATCGCATGGCGGATCTGCCGTTCCGTCGTCGGCGAGCAACTGCCCGACACCACGGCGATGCGGTCGGCCGCTCCGGGCGGCGGGAAGCTCGCGCCTGCCCCTTTATTCTCCTGCCATTCGGACAGCAGCGCATATTCGATGCCGGAGGAACCGACGACGAAATATCCGCCCGGCTTGCGGGCGCGCCAGATCTCCTTGCCTGCCAGCGCCTGGCTTTCGGGGCTGTCGACATCGACAAGCAGGATCGCCGCGCCGGCGGACAGCCTGTCGAAGACAGCGGCCCTGTCTGGTGAGCGCAGCGTCGCCAGGTCGAGCAATTCAGACGGAAGGGCTGTTTGCCGTGACAGATGCACCAGCAGATCGGATTCATCCATCGGCGTGGCAGGATGGCGGCTCATCACCGGGTGGCGGTCGATGCGGTAGTATCTGTCGCGATAGGCGGCGAACAAATGGCCGAAGGCGGTGTAACGCTTGAGCTGCGGCGCACCGACAACCAGCGGCACGCAGGCTTGCCCGAACACCGCGCGGCCGATCTCGATCGCCCGGCCGATGCTGCCGATCGTCGGGCTGGAATCGAAGGTCGAACAGACCTTGTAGTGGCAGAGCTCTGCTGCAAGCGTTTTCAGCCAGCTGAAAGCGCCCTTCAGATGCGTGTCCATCCATTGCGGGGACTCGCTGCGGCTGGTGCCGGCGAGCCCGACGGCGCGGCAATGCGCGAAACGCGCCAGCAGACCGGCATCCGGCTTGCGCATGAAAAGCACGGTCGGCACACCGCCGAGCTCCAGCGCTTCCATGACGTCGGTCGAGCCGGTGAGGTCGTCGCCATAATAGCTGAGGAGCAGGTCCTGCATGCTCAGGCCGCCTTGCCGTCGGCGAATTTCTCGATCGAGCGCGCCAGCTCGACATGGCTCCTGGCGAAGTCAGCCAGCGGGATGCCTTCGACCGCCGCCTGCCAGGCCTGCTGCACGGCGCGCACGCCGGCGCCCGGGCCATCCGGATGGCTGACGATGCCGCCGCCGCAGAGGTAAAGGAGGTCGACCGTTCGGCCGGTACGTTGATAGGTCTCCGGCGCCTGTCCACCCCACTGGCCGGAGCCTGCCACCGGCAGCGCGCAATCCTGAGGCGAAAACAGCGGCGTCGTCACCGCTTCGAAGGAGCGGATGAAGGAGTCGTCCGGTTCCCAGTATTTCGAGGCGATGCCGTTGATCTGGAACTGGTCGACGCCGAGCAGTCGCCAGAACTGCTGCCAGACCCTGAAATCCATGCCAAGGCCCGGATGACGGGTTAAAATGTCCCAGCCGTTGCGGTGCGCGTGCAGCACCAGGCCGGATCGTTTCCTGAGGAAGGCCATGCCGCCGAAGCCGACGGAGTTTATGTTGATGACGGCGCAATTGCCGCCGGCTTCGAGCACCAGGTCGTGGTTGCGCATCAACTCGTCGGGATCGGCGTGCGAGATGCCGAAGGCGTACATCACCTTCTTGCCGGTCTTCTGCTCATGATCGTGGATCAGCGGCATGATCGCCTTGACCCGTTCCGACAGCGGCGAATAGGCCGGGCTCATCAGCTTCTCGTCGTCCTTGATGAAGTCGACGCCGGCCCGGATCAGTTCGCCCACCATCTCGGCCGTCTCATGCGGTCGGAGGCCCAGCGCCGGTTTGACGATGGTGCCGATGATCGGACGGCCTTCGACGCCGGTCAGCCTGCGGCTGCCGGCGACGCCGAATTGCGGACCGGGATGGGCGCCCCTGAATTCCTCCGGCAGCTTCATGTCGACGATGCGGATGCCCGACAGGCCCCTGATCGAATAGGTGCCGCCGATGGCGATCGTCATCAGCGCCGCCAGGTCGGTGCCGATGGCGTCGAACGGAAAGGCGATGTCGACATCGGCGCGCCTGAAGGGGCCGCTGCCGGCCTCGGGTATCGAAGGCTGCGCCGCGTCCGGCAAATGCCGGATCGCCAGCACGCGCGCCGCTACCCGTGCCTTCAGCTCCTCGGTTTCCCCGGGCAACGCGACGAAGGTGCCGGTCGACTGGTCGCTGGCGATCTTGGCCGCCAGCGCCTCGATGCTCCCCGAGGTCTCGATGCGATAGGTGAGGGTGATCATGGCCGGCAATACCCAGTCGAAAAGGCAGGAAAAGAATTCCCTACGCTTGCAATCTGGTATAATGAGTACATAAGCATTGCAAGCAATATCCTGCCCGGTGACGCGCCATGCGAGGGGACGACGGGCATTCCGGAATTTGCGGCCGCGGTGCTAGATTGGATCTGGGCCAAAGGAGTGATTCGCGGCGATGAACCGTTCGGAACCGATCGTCCGGCGCAAGCTTTCCGATGAAGTCTTTGCCAGGCTGAAGCGGCTGATCACCAGCGGCGAATTGCAGCCGGGCGACGACATGCCGTCCGAGCGCGAGCTGATGGAGCGCTTCGAGGTCGGCCGGCCGGCCATCCGCGAAGCCATGCAGGCGCTGAGCAATATGGGTCTGGTTGCCATCTCGCATGGCGAGCGGGCCAAGGTGCTGCAACTCACCGCCAAATCGATCATCAAGCAGGTCGACGGCGCGGCCAAGATCATCCTGTCGTCGTCGAAGGACACGCTGGAGCATTTGAAGAGCGCGCGAATCTTCTTCGAGCGCGGCATGGTCAGGGAAGCCGCCGAGAAGGCGACGCTCGAGGACGTGCAGCGGCTGAAAGCAACCGTCGCCGAGCAGCGCGCCGCGCGCGGCGATGCCGAGGCCTTCATTTCCGCCGACATGCGCTTCCATACCCAGATCGCGGCGATCTCGGGCAATCCGATCTATGTCGCGGTCAGCGAAGCGATGCTCGGCTGGCTAAAAGAATATCACACCGAGATGCTGATCTGGACCGGCAAGGAAAAGTTCACGCTGACCGAGCACGAAGAGATCATCGGCCGCATCGAGAAGAAGGACGCCGAGGGCGCCGAGAAGGCGATGATCAAGCACCTCGAGCGCTCGCGCGCCCTCTATGTGATGACCTCGGAGAAATAGCCTCGTTCAGCCGATCCGGGTAATGGCGTAGGGCGACATCACAAGATTGCCCTGGCCAAACGCCGATGCGTCGACCAGGACATCGTCCGCCGTCAGGTTCGCCAGCCACAGGATTGTCTCGCCGGAGGCCGAGCGGCCGGCCAGCGCCGCAATCCGCGTCTCGTCGCTCGTTGTGGCGGCGACATGCACGAGCCCGGCCAGATCACAGAGCGCCTTGATGGCCTGGAAAAGCGGTCGTGGCTCGCCTTCGGCAATCGGCTCGCCGCCGGCCGCAAGCAAGCCGAACGGCCCGGTGAAACTTGACAGCGTGAGCATCTCAAGCCCGGCCGGCGCCACGCGCGCGGCATAACCGATCGTCCAGGCGGCGGCAAACTGGCCGTTGTGACGCGGATCGCTGTTCGCCATGGCGATGCGCTGTCCCTGCGGATTGTCCTTGGTCGCGCCGCCATAGGGGTTCTGCCGCATGGCGATGGTCGAAGGACCGATGCGGTATGGCTTCGTTCCGAAGATCGCCCGTGTCGACTGGGTGATGAAAGGCAGCGCCTCCAGCGATTGCATGACGCTGAGATCGTCGGCCGCATGCACGATCGGGCAGGTGCAATGGGTGATGAAATCGAGCTGGCCTGCGGGAACGCGCTTGCGGTTGAGCTCGGTGAAATAGCTGAACATACCGCCGCCGAGGCGGATGCCGGGGAAGGCGCGCCGGGCGGCGGCATAGACATCCTCGAGCGACGGACAGGCGGGCCAGGCACTGCCGGGCGGCGTTGACTGCCGGTCCACCGAAGGCGAGACCGCGACGGCGTCGAGCCGCAAGCCGGCTCGGCGCACCATGTCGGCGACGCCGGAGAGTTCGGCGTCAAGATCACCGGAGCAGGCGACCACGCATTCGAGCGTCGTCTTGACGGGGAATGCAGCGGCGAGTTCGACATGAGCCTGCAAGGCGTCCAGGCCATGGCCGCGCGTCGGGTCGTAATGGAGGAGAAGCTGCTGCGGGCGAAGCTTCGTGAGCAGCGCAAGGTTGGCCAAAGCCGCCTCGACATCTTCCGGATAAATGACCACGCCGATATCGGGCAGCTTCGCCCCGGGCTCGCCGGGTTCGATGCGCACCGGTTCGGCGCCGGTTACCGCGGCAGTCACCTTTGAGCCGCCAGTTATGCGCAGGGTGATCGTCTGGCGGTTGGTTTGTCCGCCGGGCAGCACATAGGGCCATGGCAATGCCAGCGGTCGCACATAGGTCTTGTAGGAGGCGTCCGACCAGTTGCGCTGGTCCTCCATCTCGAATGTGTCGCCATCCATCCGGCATTCCGCCATGACGCCCGGCCGGACCTGATGCGTGATGGCGCGCATGTCCTTGAAGGGCTGCCAGGGGTCGATCAGCAGTGGCAGCTTGGTGTCCACCACGCGGCCGTCCGTGTGCTCGACCTTGACCGGGCTGCCGGCGAGCCCGGCAATCGGATGCAGGATGCAGAAGCCGCAGCGGTTGGTCTCGAAATCGCTTTCCGGCAGCGCGCTCACATCGAAGGTCAGACGGCCGTCGGCACTACCCTCGATCTTGGCGTCAAAACAGAGCCTGCTTCCGCCCGGTCCATCGCAGCTTGCAGAATAGCTCACGGAGAAACGGTCATCGCTCTGTTCGATGAGCAGATCCGACAGGGCCGGCTCGTACGTGCCCCAGTCGCGGTCGCGCACGATATAGGCGATGGCGCGCAGCACCTCGATGCCGCCGTGGCGGATGCCGCGCAGATTGCCGTTGACGAAATCGGCGCTGAGGGGACCGGCGCTGAGCCGGACCGGTTCGGCCTCCAACGCATGCGTGCCGTAAAGGAGGAAGGGATTGGCCGTCATTTGAGCAGGTCGCCGATCCGCACCGGTTCCAGGCCTTCGGCGCCGGCATAGGCGGCCTCGACGAGGGCGAAGGTCTTGAGATTGTCGGCGCCCGACGTTGCCGGTTCGATCCCTTTCGACAGGCACTCGACCCAATGCTTCTGGATCGCCACGACGCTCTCCTGAATGTTGTGCCACGGCCGCGACGCCCAGGCGAGCAAGGGCGGCGAGACGTCTTTGACCGTCGTGCCGTTCCTGCCGGTCACCGTGAGCTTGTAGCCCTGCGTCAGCCGGAGCGTGCCGTCTGAGCCGTCGATCTCGACCAGCGTCTCCGGGAACGGCTCGACGGCGAGCTTCGTCGCATAGCTGCAATCGACCACCGACGTTGCGCCGCCTTCATGGTCCATCAGCATCGTCGCCACGTCCTCACCGGCGATCGCTGGATTGACGCGCTTGGTGCGGGCGGCGAGGCTCGACACGTCGCCGAGCAGGAAGCGGGCGATGTCGAGGATGTGGATGCCGAGATCCTCGATGATGAAGCGCTTGCCCGTAGCTAGGTAAGGCTGGCCGGAAAACACGTCATAGGCCGAGCGGAAGGAGATGTGGCCGAAGAAAGGCGAGCCGATCTCGCCGCTGTCGAGCACGGCGCGCACCGCCTGGATCGGCGACTGCCATCGGAAATTCTCGTGCACCATCAGCGGCACGCCGGCCTCAGTGCAGGCTTTCACCATGACCTTGGCGTCTGCAAGCGTCGGCGCGAACGGTTTTTGGCAGATCACCGGGACGCGGCGGGCGGCGGCCATCTCGACCAGCGGCCGATGACTGCCGACGGTGGTCGCGATATCGACGAAATCGAGTGCCTCGCTCGCGAACATCGCCGCCGCGTCGCTGTAGCGCCGTTCGATGCCGAACTGGTCGCCGACGATCCTGAGGCGCTCGGGATCGCGGTCGCAAATGGCGACGATAGAGGCGCCGTCGATGTCGCGCCAGCCATGCATCTGGTTGACGGCGAAGAAGCCGCAGCCGATCAGCGCTCCACACAACTCAGCCATGGTCAGCCCGCCTTCGCCATCTGCATCAGCGTCACGCGGCTCTGGAGCCGGCGTTGCGCCTGGTCGACCACCACCGCGACGATGATGACGAGACCCTTGATCACCATCTGCCAGAACGAACTCACGCCCATCATCACCAGTCCGTCGGAGAGGATGCCGATGACGAAGGCGCCGACGATGGTGCCGCCGATCGTGCCGCGTCCGCCCGACATCGAGGTGCCGCCGAGCACCGCGGCCGCGATGGCGTTGAGCTCAAAACTCTCGCCGGTTGCCGGATGCGAAGCCATCAGCTCCGACGAAATGATCAGGCCGACGATCGCCGCGCAGAAACCGGAGAACATGTAGACGAACATCTTCACCATGTTGACCCGCACGCCGGAAATCCGCGACGCGCGCTCGTTGCCGCCGACGGCGAAGATATGGCGGCCGAGCGGGGTGTAGCGCGCCAGATACGCGGCGCCCAGCGCCACCACGACAAGGATCCAGATCGAGACAGGCAGCCCGAGCAGCTTGCCGGCGCCGAGATAGCCGAAGCCGGTGGTGCCGAGCTCCGGTTTACCGACGAGGTTGGGGAAGGTGCGCCCGTCCGACGACAACAGCGCAAGGCCGCGCGCGACATAGAGCGTGCCGAGCGTGGCGATGAAGGGCGCGACGTTCAGCCGGGTGATCAGCAATCCGTTGACCGCGCCGATCAGGATGCCGACGGCAAGCGTGATCAGCGCTATCTCGACGACGTTGAAATAGACGGTGTAGCCGATCTGCAGGTCGATGCCGTTGAGCACGAGATAGCCGGCGACCATGCCGCACAGGCCGACGATCGAGCCGACCGACAGGTCGATGCCGCCGGTGATGATGACGAAGGTCATGCCCATGGCGAGGAAGGCGTTGAGCGCCACGTGCTTGGCCATCAGGATCAGATTGGCGGCCGAGAGGAAATTCGGCGCGGCGATCGAGAAGAACACCAGCACGGCGATCAGCGCGATGAAGGTCCTGAGCTTCATCAGCGTCAGCAGCAGCGAGCCGCTGGATTGGACGGAGGCAGTCGCCTTGGCTGGAATGTCAGTCATGCGGCGTTGGTCTCCGTGTGCGGGGCGGGTCCATGACCGAGCGCAGATGCGGCGACGATCGCCGCTTCGGTTGCTTCGGCGCGATCGAACATGCCGGTCAGTCTGCCGTTGCTCATCACCGCGATGCGGTCGGACAGCGCCATAACCTCGTCCAGGTCCGAGGTGGCGAACAGGATGCCAAGTCCGTCGCGGGATAATTTGCGCATGGTGCGGAAGACGTCGGCCTTGGCGCCGACGTCGATGCCGCGGCTCGGCTCGTCCATCAAAAGCACTTTCGGGCCGGTGAGCAGCGCCTTGCCGATCACCACTTTCTGCTGGTTGCCGCCCGACAGCGACGACACTTCCTGCGCCGGATCGGCGACCTTGATCGAGAGTTCCCGCACCATCTGCGTGACGGCCTGGCGCTCGGCGCCGCCGCGGATGTGGAACAGGCTGACGAAGCGCGACAGGCTGGCCAAAGTGAGATTGCTGGCGACGGACAGGATCGACACCAGTCCCTCGCGCTGCCTGTCTTCCGGGATCAGCGCCAGGCCGCGCTGGATGCGCCGCGCCGTGTCGCGCTCCTTGACCTGTTTCCCCTCGATGAAGATCCTGCCGCTCGCCTGGCCGTGGCGGCCCATGATGCAGTCGAACAGCTCGCTGCGTCCGGCGCCCATCAGCCCGTAGATGCCGAGGATTTCGCCGGCGCGCAGGGAGAGCGAAACGTGGTCGACCGCCAGTCCGCCGGTGACGCGCGGCAGGCAGATCCCTTCGGCGCGGAAGACCTCGTCGCCGGGTTGATGGCCGTCGGCCTTGGCGAAATCCTTGGCGTCCGAGCCGATCATCTGCCGCACGATCCATTGCGTGTCGACGTTTCGCATCTCCTCCTGTCCGGTGATGCGGCCGTCGCGCAGCACGGTGATGTAGTCGCCGATGCGGATCAGCTCTTCCAGCCGGTGCGAGATGTAGACGATCGCCACGCCGCGCGCCTTGAGATCGGCGATGACCTTGAACAGGATCTCGACCTCCGCCGCGCTCAGCGCCGAGGTCGGTTCGTCCATGATCAGGATGCGCGCGTCGAGCGATACCGCCTTGGCGATCTCGACCAGCTGCTGCTGGCCGATGCGCAGATCCTCGACCAGCATATCCGGCCGGATACCGGCTTCGAGCTGTTCGAGGAATTCGGCGGCGCGCCGCTCCTGCGCCTTGTGGTCGATCTTGCGGAAGGCGTTGGTGATCTCGCGCGTGGCGAAGATGTTCTCGGCGACCGAGAGATTTCCGAACAGGTTCAGTTCCTGGAACACCATGCCGATGCCGCGGTTAACGGCGTCGCCGGAGGAGGAGAAGGACACCTCGTTGCCGTCGAGCAGGATGCGCCCGGCGGTCGGCCGCTCGACGCCGGCGATGATCTTCATCAGCGTCGACTTGCCGGCGCCGTTCTCGCCGACCAGCACGTTGACCGCGCCCTTGCGCACCTCGAAATTCGCATGCTTGACCGCCACGGTGCCGGCATAGACCTTGGAGATGTCCTCCAGCTTCAGGATGACGTCGTGACCTGTCGAGGAACTCATGGCTTCGGCCCGATCTCGGCCTCCGCCGGGGTCACCAGCGGCAGGTCCTGGCCGCTTTCGATAGTGTAGGCGCCGAGCACCTTCGCGGTTCGGCCCTCGAGCCCGTCGCGCGGCAGTTTCGACAGCACCGTCTTGTCGGCATAGGCGTTGAAGGCCTTGCCGAACTGGGCGAAGTCGATCTGGTTGGTGAAGTCGTTGAACTGGACGAAGTCGAGACTGTCGCGCAGCGCGGTGCCGCGCATCGCCGGTCCGATCTGCACCCGCGCATCCGCCTTGCCGTCGCCATCGACGTCGACATCGATGGTCGCCGCGCGCGACTGCGTGTTGGCGGCGACGATCTTGCCTTCGACGCGCACGGCGAAGGTCCATGGCGAATTCGCCTGCTTCTTCGGATTGCCGTATTTGGCGCCGGCGGCGGCCTGATCGGTCTTGGCTTGAGCGTGGACTTCGGCGAACGGCCCCGCCTTCTGTCGTAGATAGGGGATGACTTTCGGGGCCCAGATCTCCTCGACTTTCCTGTCGGGATTGAAGGCCGAATTGTTGGCGCTGTCGCTGCCCTGCGCCGAGGGCGTCGGCAGGATCTTGCAAGCGCCGAGGCTGAGCCCCGCCAGCGCGGCAAGGGTCAGCCCAAGGGTCGGCCAAGTCATCTTGTTCGGCATGACGTCAGAAAGCGCCCGGAAAGTGAAATGGAGGCGAGGGACGAACGCGCGTTCGCCCCTCGCAGCTTATATCGCGCCGGCTCAGTTCTTGAGCGCGAAGGTCTCCAGCTTGGGAGCATTGTCGCCATTGACGAGGACGCAGTCCATCAGCTGCTTTTCCTTCTCGGGCGACTTCTTGTTCTTGATGAAGTCGCTGGCCTGTTCGACGGCCATCTGCGCCTGGGCGAAGGCCGGCTGAAGCACCGTCGCCTTGATGCCGCCGGAGGTGATGGAGTCGCGCACGTCGTTAGAGCCGTCGAAGCCGACGACGATGACGTCCTTGCGGCCGGCGGCGGCAAGCGCCGCGTAAGCGCCCATCGCCATCGTGTCGTTGCCGGAGATCACGCCCTTGATATCGGGATTGGCCTGCAGGATGGACTCCATCTTGGAATAGGCCTCGGTCTGGCTCCAGTTGGCCGACTGCTGCGCGACCTTCTTCAGGTCCGGATAGTCGTCGATGACGTCGTGATAACCCTTGGAGCGGATGCCGGCATTGGTGTCGGACTCCTTGCCGACCAGCTCGACATAGTTGCCCTTCTCGCCCATCAGCTTGACGAATTCCTGCGCGCCGAGCTGGGCGCCCTGGTAGTTGTTGGAGACGATCTGCGCCACCGCGACGCCGGTGGCGTTGATCTCGCGGTCGATCAGGAAGGAGGGGACACCGGCGTCCTTGGCCTTCTGCACGGCGGCGACGGTGGCGTCGGCGCCGGCATTGTCGAGGATGATCGCCTTGGCGCCACGGCCGATTGCGGTGTCGATCAGCTCCGACTGCTTGTTGGCGTCGTCGTCATGCACCAGCACCAGCGTGTCGTAGCCGAGCTCCTTGGCCTTGGCCTCGGCACCGACGGCTTCCGCCTTGAAGAACGGATTGTCGTGCGAGGGCGTGATGATGGCGATGAGGTCCGCCGCATAGGCCGGCATGGCGGTGCCGAGTGCGAGCACGCCGGCGAAAGCCGCAACCGTCATTCTGCGAGTGAGTTTCATGAAGTCCTCCCGTTGAAAACCTGCCCCGGACGACCGAGGCCATTTGTCTGCATCTGAAATCGTCCGGCGGTGCAGGCAGCTCGGCTCGGAGTGCGGAAGCCCTTCCGGCTTGCATCCGAACCGATCCTCGCTGCCGTTTCCCCGCCATTCTCCCGCGCCCGCCTTCGGCTATCCGATCAAAACGAGCCGGGAACAGCTAAAGCCAACTGGTATAATGAGTCAACCACAAATTCAGATGATATGTACCTGAGCGGTTGATGGTTTCTCCTTCTCCCCTTGTGGGAGAAGGTGTCGCCGAAGGCGACGGATGAGGGGTGTTCCAGGGAACGCCAACGTCTCACTCCGCTGGAACACCCCTCATCCGTCTCGGCGCTGCGCGCCGATCCACCTTCTCCCACAAGGGGAGAAGGGAAACCGAGTCCGCCCTCTCAGGTGATGCGCTGGATGCTGGCGGCAATCTCTTCCGGCTCGAAGACGCGCTTCCAGTCGTCGCGCATCAGTACCGGCTTGCCGAATTCGATCGCCTTGTTGCAGGCGTCCGAGAACACGCCCTTGGTCTCGCCGAAGATGACGGCGCCGAGCACGTTCATATGGCCAAGCAGGAAGTCGAGCGCCGCCTGCCGGTCGACGCCGCGCGCCACGACCTCATCGAGCGCCTCTTTCATGACGACGAGCAGAGACGCACAGACCGTCTCCGAGAGACCGGGCTCGAGCAGCGCCATCTGCTCGACGGTGACGCGATGCGAGCGCATCACCGGCGCCCAGATGATCTGGGCGATCTGCTCGCCCTTTGCGTAGTCTTCCTCCGGTCCCTGCATCAGCGCGCTGACGAAATGCTGCTTGGCCTTGACGCCGCCGAAGAAGTCCTTCTTGGCCGCCATGTCGGTCTCGTCGTTGAAGATCGGCGGATGGCATGGATGCGTGACAAAGTAGGTCAGGTCCGGCCGCTTCGGCAGATGACCGGCAAAAGGCGCCGCCGCATCGAGCACGATCACCATCGTTCCCGCTGCCAACTTGCTTTCGATGCCTGCCGCGACCTTGCCGATATGCGTGTCGGGAACCGCCAGGATCACCACTTCGGCGCCCGCAAGCGCTTCGTCGACGCCGAGCGTGTCGATGCCGAGCCCGGTTTTCAGCCGCTCCTTGCCCGCCTCGCTGATCTCGACATGGCGGATGGTGTAGGGCGAGCCGCGAAAATTGGTCGACAGGCGGTAGCCCATTTTGCCCCCGGCACCGAACAGCGCAATCGTTGTCATCTAACCTGCTCCCAATGTTCAGACGCCGGTGTTGCCGATCGTCATCTTGTATACTGGTATGATCACTCTACCAAATTTTGGCAAGAGGAATCGTTGATTTAGTTTCGCGTCATTTCGGCAGGACCGTCGCCGCGCCCGCTTCCGTCTTCGCGGTCGCGTCCTTGTCGCCGTCCGCAAGATCGACAGACGCACGCCGTGCCAATGCCTGGCGCCCGGCCAGCGCCAGCACGAAGATGACGACGATGCCCTGCACGATGTCCTGGACGCCCGGCGGCAGGCCGATGATCTGCATGGTGGTGACGATGAGGATGAGCAGGATGCTGGCGAAGAGCGTGCCGAGCGCGGTCGCCGAGCCGCCGAAGATCAGTGTTCCGCCAAGCACCACGGCGGCAATCGACTGCAACAGATAGGGCTGGCCCATCTCGAGGAAGGCGCCGCCGATATAGGCGCCGAGCAGCAACCCGTCGAGCGAGGCCAGCACCGAGGAGATGACGAAGGCGGACGCGATCACCGGGCCGTTGCGGATGCCGGCGAGCCGCGCCGCGGTGCGGTTCTGGCCGACCGCCGACAGGAGTTGCCCGAACACGGTGTAGCGCAGCACGAAGGAGGTTGCGGCGACGCCGATGATGGCGATGACGGCCATGATCGGCACGCCAGAGATGCGGCCGGTCGCAAGGTCCTTCAACGCCGGGCTGACGGCGAAACCCGGGATCGCCTTGTTTGACAGCAGCGTGGCGGTCGCCAGTACATAGCCGGTCGCCAGCGTCGCGATGATCGCCGGAATGCCGAGGCCGACGATGAGCAGCGAATTGAGCGCGCCCACAGCAAGGCCGAGCACGACGGCGGCGATCACGCCGATCGCGAGGTTCGCGTCCTGGCCCTTGACGGTGAGCAGCGCCACGAAGGCGCTGAGCGTGATCACCGAAGCGACCGACAGGTCGATGTTGCCGCGCCCGGTCGTCACCACGAACATCTGGCCGACGCCGACCACCGTCAGGAAGGAGGCCGACAGCATCACGCCGGACAGGCTGGACAGGCTGAAGCGATTGGTGACGACGGAGAGCACCAGCCACAGGATCAGCACGCCGATCGCCGCCCAGATCCAGCGGTTCCTTTGCGCCCAGGCGCCGAAGCTGGCGAATGCGCTCATAGCTCGCTCCTGCGGTCGGCGGTCAAGCTTCGCAGCGTCAAAAGGGCGATCAGGATCAGGCCTTGCGTGGCGGCGTTGTAGTCGCTGCTGACGCTGAGCGTGCCCAGAAGCGCGCCGATCAGCGACAGCGTCACAGCACCGGCGACCGCGCCGACCGGCGAGATGATGCCGCCGAGCAGCGAGCAGCCGCCCATCACCACGGCGGCGACGCTGAGCAAGGTGTAGGAATTGCCGGAGTTTATATCGCTCGCGGTGTTGATGGCCGTCAGCGACAGGCCGGCGGCGCCCGCGAACAGGCCGGCGATGAGATAGCGCACCAGCGCGTAGCGCGTCGGCGACCAACCCGAACGGATCATCGCGGCCGGATTGTTGCCGAAGCCGCGCAGCACCACGCCGAGCGGCAGCCGGTCGACGGCGAGCACGATCAGCGCTACGGCCACGATCATGATGATCGACGTCGGCATGAAGCCGATCGACCAGCCGAAGAGGGCGGTCAGCCAGTCCGGACTGGCGCCGCCCGGCGTCGGCTGCAGCGCGTAGCCGATGCCGACCCAGATGAAGGATGCGCCCAGCGTGACGACAATGGCCGGGATCTTTCGCGCCTGGATGACGCCGCCGAGTCCCGCATAGGCGGCGAGCGCGGCCACCAGCGCCAGCGCGCCGAGCGATGGCTGGTCGTAGAGCAACGTGGCGCTGAGCACGCTGACCAGTCCGGCGAAGGCTCCGACGCCGAGGTCGATCTCGCTGCCGCCGACAATGAACATCTGCGCCGCGGTGACCAGCACCAGCGACAGCGCCGGCATCAACAGCAGGTCGAGGCCGAAGGTGGAGGCGACTGCCGGGTTGATCGCGACCATGATGGCGAGCACCGTGGCCAGTCCGATGAAGGGTGCTGCATTGACCAGCTTGCGCCCAAACCCGGCCAGGGCCGTCCGCTTGCCGGCGGCGCTCGCCTGGCCGTCCGCCGATTGCGCGAAGGAGGCGCCGACGATGGCCTGTTCGGTGATCGCCTCGCCTGCCAGCTCCTTGACGATCCGGCCGCCGGAAAAGACCAGCACGCGGTCGCAGGCAAGCAGTTCCGCGTCCTCGGTCGTATGCCAGACCAGCGCGCGGCCGCCGCGCGCGACCTCGTTGCAGAGCCGGTAGAAATCCTGCTTGGTGGCGATGTCGACGCCGCGTGTCGGATCGTCGAGCAGGATGACCGGCGTGTCGGCGACCAGCGCCCGTGCCACCAGCGCCTTCTGCTGGTTGCCGCCGCTGAGCTCGGTGATGTTGGACTGGAAGCGCTTGTCGTCGAGCCGCAGCTTGCCGGCGGCGCCGGTTGCCGTGTCGCGATTGGCGCGATCGGAAACCAGCCCGAGCGCGGAGCGGCGGGCAAGCGCGCCGATGCTGATGTTGGAAAGCACGCTCCACAGCGGGAACACGCCTTCCTTCTGCCGGTCGCCGGCGATGAAGCCTGCCTCCGCCCGCCTGGAAACGCCCGCATGCCGCTTTCGGTCGGGGCTGAAGATAGCGTGCAGCAATTCCTTCTGCCCGCTGCCCTCGAGGCCGGCCAGCCCCACGATCTCGCCGCGTACGATGTCGATGTCGCGGCCGAGCGCAGCCGTCAGCGGTCCGGAGAGCCGCACCAGCACGTCCTGGGAGGAAGCGGTGGCAACGGCGTGCTGGTGGACCGGATTGGCGTCGCCGCCCATCAGTTGCACCAGCTTGCCGATCGAGGCGTCCGCGGCGTGGCCCTGCCAGGCGGTGCGGCCGTTGCGCAGCACCACCACCTCGGTCGCGATGTCGATGATTTCCTGCAGCTTGTGACTGATGAAGATGAAGGCAAGCCCTGCCTTCGTCCGTTCGCGGATGAAAGCCCGCAGCTGCTTCGAGCGGTCGAGATCGAGCGACGATGTCGGCTCGTCGAGCACGATGAGCTTGACGCCGGGCGTCGCCGCGGCGCGCGCGATCTCCACCATCTGCCGCTCGGCGATGGTCAGGTGTCCGACCTCGGTGTCGGCATCGATGCCGTTGCCCGGGAAGACGGCGTCGAGCGCCGCGCGGGCGCGGGTGCGGTAGAGCGCGCGCCAGCCCGGCTGGCTTGCCGAGTCGCCGGGCGTTTCCAGGAAAAAGTTCTCGGCGACGGACAGGTTGGCGCACAGCGACAGCTCCTGGTGCACCATGCGGATGCCGCGCCGCTGCGCTTCGCCGGTGTCGTAGGCTGCGAACGCCACTTCCTCGCCGGCAAAGGAGATCGCGCCGAGCGTCGGCCACATCGCGCCGCACAGGATGCGCATCAGCGTCGATTTCCCGGCGCCGTTGCCGCCGACGAGCCCGATCACGTCGCCGGCGCGGACGGAGAGGTCGATCCCCGCATTGGCAAGCGTCGGCCCGAAGCTTTTGGTGATGCCGCTGAGCGAGACGACACTTGGCCGGGCAGGAGCGGCAGGCTTCACGGCCATGGCGACCTCCTGATCGGCAACGGCAAGCTGGGACATTCGTCCTCCGTTTTGTTCGACGGCAAGGAACGGGCGCGCCGCGAGGCGACGCCCGATCCAGCAGGTCCCTTTACTTGCTGAGCAGGTTCTGCTTGACCCAGTCGAGCGAATAGCTCGGGCTGATGATCTGGCCGCCCGGCAGCTTCGCGTAGTCCTTGAGGTTGCCGGCATCGACGGTGGCCACCGGCATGATCATCAGCTTGGGCGCCTTGGCGCCCTTGAGCAGCGACAGGCCGAGCCAGAAGGCAGCGCCGCCGATGCCCGGCGTGGTGTTCATCGATACCGTCTGGTAGCCGTTCTTGGCGTTCTCATCGGCCCACCATTTGACGAAATCGGTGCCGCCGCCGCCTTCGATGACCGGCATCTTGTCCTTGTAGTCGCCACCATATTGAACGAAGGCCTGGGCGATGCCGACATCGTCGCTGCCGCCCTGGCCGAGCACCGCATCGACATGCGGCAGCGAGGGCAGCACATTGGCGATCGCCGCCTGCGCGACCGAGGCGGTCGCCTGGCCGTAGACGGTCGCGACCACCTTGATGTCGGGATATTTGGCCAGCACCGACTGCTGCGCGTTGAACATGTCGTTGTCGGGCGCCGAGCCCTTCACGCCGCGCACCTGGATGACGTTGCCCTTGCCGCCGAGCATCTTGAAGACGGCTTCGGCCTGGGCGGCCTTGTAGCCCTTGAAATCGAAATTGAGCTGATAGTTGCACGGCGCCGATGCGACCGAGTCGAACGAAATGACGATGATGCCCGCCTTGCAGGCCTTCTCGATGATGCCGTTGACGGCGGTCTCCGAGGCAGCGTCGACGGCGAGCACATCGACCTTCTTCAGGATGAGTTCGGCAATCTGGCTGTTTTGCTGCGCGACCGAGCCGTCGCCGTTCATCACGATGTAGTCGGCAATCTGGCCCGCGGCCTTCGCCTCCTTGGCCGAAGCCTCGAACGCTTCCACCATCTGGTGCCGCCAGGTGTTGCCGTAATAGGCATTGGCGAGCGCGATGACCGGCGCGTCCTGGGACGCCATTGCCGGCAGAGCCGAAACGCTCCCCAGCGCGGCGCCCGCGAGCGCCGCCACGATTGCAAACTTCATTGATGTCTCCTCCCAAAAACGCCGGCCAACATGGTCGGCTGTCATTCAAGCATGGGCGTCCTCCCAAGGACACCATACCATCTACATGTTATACCAGCATACCAAATAGGCAAGTCGTATCGGAACCTCTTTGTCGAACTGAGGGAGCCAGACTTTCGGCCCTTGCCCGTCCGTGGGTCATCCATCCTGACATGAATGCGCGGGCCGCCGTGTTATGAGGCCGATGAGCTCCGCGACATGCGAAGTCGCCGCATTCAACGAAGAGGAGAGACCGCCACGACCAGGATCAACCGCCGCGCCTTGCTGCTTCGCTCCGGCGCCGCTGTCTTCGCCTCGACGGCGGCGGCAACGGTTTGGGCCACCGAGGGACCGCGCCGTGACCGGGCGCCGACCAAAAAACTGCGGGCATTGATTGAGGCGCACATGACGTCCTACGCCGCGATCGGCAAGGCTGTTCGTGAAATGGGTGGCGGCAGCCGCGACTACGATCAGGCCAGTCGAGAAGAGGAAAGGGCGCTGCTGGCCATCTGCGCCTATCCCGCGGTCAGGGAAGTCGATCGGCTGGCCAAGGCCGGGTATCTTTTGGAGATCGAGGCGCGCGGCGAGCTCGACCTGCCGGAGCACATGCAGGCTCTTCTTCGCTCGACGATGTCGAAGGCATGAGACCGGCCGCGCCGCTTGGGCCCGTCAAAGCATGAGCGGGTCGAAGCTTTGCCGATGTCCGCCTTGCGCCTGATCCAGGCCGTTGCATGCGGCTTGAATCATGCGACGGAAGGGCTCGCCCGCCGCGGAATCGAGGAGCGCAGGAGCTTGCGGGCAGGTTCCTCCACCGCAATGAAGACGACGACCGAGATGGCGATCAGCAAAGGCTGATACAGAAGGCTCCCGACCCAATCCCATTCTCCGGCGAATATCACCGGAATGCATTTCCGAACCGGAATTTGCAGGATGTAGCGGGCATAGCTTGCATTGCCCAGCAGCACGAGCGGCTTGTACGACAGCGCGCGTCGGATCTTGCCGTCATTCACGGCGCATGTCGCAATTAAGGCAACAAAGCCGATTGCCGCGAAACTCCCTGTCGTCGGCGTACATGTCACGACAAGCGTGGCTAGCGTGAACGCCACGGCCAGAGTGGCGGCCAGATCGCCGCGGAAGCGATCGAACGCGCCGACCCTGAGCAGCAGAGCGCAGACGATGCCGGTCATAAATTCGGGCAGCCGCAGCAGCGGGAGAGGCACCAGTTCCATCCAGCCGAACGCGATGTAGCCGGTCGGTCCCAAACCCGGCAGGCACATGACCATGAAAATCGGCACCAGAACCGCCAGGCTGGTCCACAGGGCTCCAGTCCTAAGCCTTGAAAGGACAGTGAGCAGCAACGGGAACATAAGATAGAAAAAGAGCTCGATCGATAGTGTCCAACCCGGAGGATTCCAGAAGAATCCGAGCATTGACGTTGGTGCGCCCCAGGTCTGAACAAGGCCAAGTGTCGCCAGCGATGCAAGCGGGTGATCGAAAGGCAGGCTTGTCAGCGGCAGAGCCACGGCGAGGGCAAGGAGATAGACCGGATAAATTCTGGAAAATCTCGCAATGGCGAACCGTCGAACCTCGTGCCAGTCAGACATCTTGTCGAAGTAGGAATGGGTGAGGATGAAGCCGGACAGCAGCAAGAAAAACGAGACGCCGAGATAGCCGTTCCGCACAAGATTGGCGATCGGTGACGGCGCTCCGTCGATGTCCGCCGAATGATAGGCGAGCACGTAAAGAGCGGCGAAAAACCGCAAGCTTGTCAGCTGCGCCAGGTTCGATCCGGCTGAAGAAGGTTTCGGTTTCATGCGGAATGCCGCGGCTGCGAGCGTGAATGCTCGGAACTCTCGATGCTGCCTGGAAAATTCCATAGGCCGAGCCTCGTTAACAAACCCGCCAACGCCGCGCGTGATGGCAGTTCGCTAACCTCGACAGTCAGGCCGAGACGGCGGCCAAAGCCGCCCGCTATCCGGTCTCCCGACGCGCCATCGGAACCGTGGTCGCCAACCCCGCCCATAGAGCTCGTCGACGAGCAACGGCCCGCTGCTTCGGTTTCGGCGAAGCAAAGGACAGAAAAAGACTTCTTTTGGCGATGCGGCCCGGATGCTCTCTTGCGGGGCCTAAGAACACGCAAGGCTCGCCTGGGAGGCGACGCATAACAAGAGAGCGGCTGCCGAACACCGCCTGGCATAGGCCACTTGATTGGGCCGATGCCGGCAACAGCCATGGGGAACCACGACAATGAAGACATTCCACAATTGCCTGATGACCGCGGTCGGCGCGGGCCTGCTCGGCCTGGGGCTCGCCGTGCCCGCCGACGCCGGCGCCATTCGCCTCGGCATGACCACCTGGGTGGGTTACGGACCGCTGTTTCTTGCCCGCGACCTCGGTTACTTCAAGGAGGCCGGCGTCGACGTCGACCTGAAAGTGATCGAAGAGTCGGCGCTTTACATGGCGGCGGTGGCCGGCGGTGACCTCGACGGCGCCGCCTCCACCGTCGACGAGCTGATGAAGTACCGTTCCGACGAGCTCTGCTTCAAATATGTCGTGGCGCTCGACGACAGTCACGGCGGCGATGGCGTCGTCACGCAGGCCGACGTCAAGTCGCTCAAGGATCTGAAGGGCCAGCCCGTCGCCTTGAACGAGGGCTCCGTTTCCGAATTCTGGTTCAACGTGCTGCTCAAGAAGGAAGGCATGACCGAGGACGATGTCAGCGTCACCAACATGACCGCGGACGATGCCGCGACCGCCTTCATCGCCGGCCAGGTTCCCGCCGCCGTGACCTGGGAGCCGCACCTCACCGAAGTCCGCAAGGGCGGCAAGGGCAAGGTGCTGATCGATTCCACGACGACGCCGGGCCTGATCGTCGATGTCATCGCGCTTAAATGCGACCTGATCGAGAAGCATCCCGAGGATGTGAAGGCCCTTATCAAGGGCTATTACAAGGCGGTCGACTACATCAAGGCCAACCCGGAAAAGGCCTATGAGATCATGGCCAAGGGCATCGGCGGCTATCTCGAAAAGCCCGAGGATTTCGCGGCCGGCGCCCAGGGCGTGCGCTACTACGACCGCGCCCGCAACCTGGAATTCTTCGGCACGCCGGAAAAGAGCGAGGCGTCCGACCTTGTGAATTTCGCGCAGGACATCTGGGGCAAGGCCGGCAAGCTCAAGATGACGATCGACGCGAAGACCATCCTCGACACCGACTACATCAAGGAACAGTGAGCCTTCGAGATCAGCGGGGGTCGGCCTGACAGGCCGACCTCGTTTTTCTCGAACGCTCCCGTTTCGCGCTTAAATCTACGGAGGCCATCTCATGGCTCAGAGGCGGACGGCGTGGACGCGCCTGACGACCCCATTCGCCAACATTCCCGCCAGCACGGCAACCACGCTCGCCCTGGCGATGTGGGTTGTCGTGATCGGCGGCTGGGCATTGCTGTCCTACGGCCGCGTCGTGCCGAACATGTTCCTGCCGACGCCTGGAACAGTGCTGCAGACGACCTATCGCATGTCGCTCGACGGCAGCCTGTTCTACCACACCTTGACCAGTGCCAAGGTGGTGATCCTGGGCTTCATCGTGTCTTCGGTGATCGCGGTGCCGCTGGGGCTGTGGATGGGCACCTACCGGGCGGTGCAGGCGCCGCTGGAGCCGCTGGTCAACTTCATCCGCTACCTGCCCGTCACCTCCTTCGTGCCGCTGTTCATCCTGTGGATCGGCATCGGCATCGAGCAGCGCATAGCGGTCATCTTCTTCGGCACCTTCTTCCAGCAGCTGGTGATGATCTCCGACTGCGCGCGCAGCGTCTCCAGGGATCTGGTCAATGCCTCCTACACATTGGGCACCAAGCGGAGTGAAGCGGTGTGGCATGTCATTTTCCCCGCAGCACTTCCCTCCATCCTCGACACGCTTCGCGTCACCATGGGCTGGGCCTGGACCTATCTCGTCGTGGCCGAGCTGGTCGCCGCCTCGAGCGGCCTTGGCTATATCAGCCTCAAGGCGATGCGCGGCTTTCAGGTCGATGTGATCTTCATGGCGATCGCCGCGATCGGGCTTCTCGGCCTCATCACCGACACGGCATTCCGCATTCTCCGGGCAAGGGTCGCGCCATGGGCACCTTGATCTTGAACGCAACCTCGCAAACTGTAGCCGGATCAAGGGTAGTGATGACCGAAACCGTCAAAGCGAACAATCCGGCCGGCACGGCCCATACAGCCGGCGATCCGCGGCCGGCCGGCACCACGATGGCCATCGAGGACGTGACGCTGCGCTACGGCGACGCCAACGGCGTGCTGGCGCTGGACGATGTGTCGCTGAAGGTCGCCAAGAACGAATTCTGCGTCATCGTCGGCCCTTCGGGATGCGGCAAATCCAGCCTGCTCTATCTCGCGGCCGGCCTCAACGATGTAACTTCCGGCAGCATCAAGGTCGACGGCAGGGAAGTGATCGAACCCGGCCCCGACAGAGGCATGGTGTTCCAGAGCTACACCTTGTTTCCCTGGCTCACGGTGCGCGCCAACATCGAATATGGACCGAAGCGCAAGGGGCTGCCGGCGGAGCAGCGCAGGCAGATCGTCGACCAGTATCTCAACGAGGTCGGCCTCGCGCCCTTTGCCGACCATTACCCGGCGCAGCTCTCGGGCGGCATGAAGCAGCGCGTGGCGATCGCGCGCGCGCTCGCCAACGACCCGGCCGTGCTGCTGATGGACGAGCCGTTCGGCGCGCTCGACAGCCAGACGCGCGGCACCATGCAGAAGCTGCTCCTGCGCGTCTGGGAGCGGCAGCAGAAGACGGTGCTCTTCGTCACCCACGATATCGACGAGGCGCTGGTGCTCGGCGACCGCGTTCTGGTGATGACGGCCCGGCCCGGCAAGATCAAGGCCGAGATCAAGGTCGACATCCCGCGGCCGCGTTCGATGGACGTGATCCTCGAACCCGACTTCATCGCGCTCAAGCGCCGCATCCTCGGCCTTTTGCACGACGAGATCGACGAGGATCACTGAGAGCAATCTCTCGACATAGGGTTTCTGAAAAGGTTGCAGGCTTCAGCGCAGACGCTGGGGATTGGCCGAAGCCTCTCAGCTTCGTCATCCTCGGGTCTCCGCGTCCGCTTCGCCGGTGGATGACGAAGCTGAGAGGGCTTAAGGCAATTCCGGACGTGTTGCGACAGTTCACCGAAACAGCGGTGGCCTACTTGTCCCCGCGATGCGCCGCGCCGAGGATCATCTCGGAAGCCTTCTGGCCGATCATCATGCTTGGCGCGTTGGTGTTGCCGCCGATCAGCTTCGGCATGACCGAGGCATCGGCGACCCGAAGCCCATCCACGCCGCGCAGCTTGAGCGTCGCCGGATCGACGACAGCCATGTCGTCCGTTCCCATCTTGCAGGTTCCGACCGGGTGATAGACGGTCAACGCTTCGGCGCGCAGATAGGCAAGGATCTCGTCGTCGCTGCGGACATCCTTACCCGGGAGCATCTCCTTGCCGCGCACCGCGTCGAACTCCGACGAGGCAAAAATCCGGCGCGCGATCTTGATGCCTTCGACCAACACCATCGCGTCGTCTTCGTGCGTGAAGAAGCGGTGATCGATGAGGACGTCTCGGTGTGAACTGTCGCGCGACAGCCTGATCTCGCCCACGCTTTTTGGCCTCAGAACGCAGGTGTGAATGGCGTAGCCATGGCCGTATTCGATCAGCCTGCCGCGATGGCTGCGATAGCCCGGCACGAAATGGAACTGGATGTCGGGAAGGCCGTTCGCGTGCCTGGTCTTGGCAAAGCCGCCGGCTTCGACATAGTTGGTGGTGAGCATGCCCTTGCGGCGGGCGAAATACTGGAAAGGCGCCGCGGCAATACGGGGCAGGTTGGCGATCGACAGGCCGAGCGTCCTGGTGCTCCTGGAGCGCACGGTGATCATGCCGTCGACATGGTCCTGCAGGTTCTTGCCGACGCCGGGCAGGTCGAGAACCGGCATGATGCCGATCTGCCGCAATTCAGCTGCCGGCCCGATGCCGGACGCCATCAGGATCCTGGGCGAGTTGATGGCGCCGGCCGAAAGCACGATCTCGCGGCTGGCCGAAAGCGTCTTCAACTGACCCTCGTGCTGCACGCGCATTCCCGTGGCGCGCCCCTCGACGATGATGAGATCGATCACCTCGCATTCGCTGAGCAGCGTCAGGTTCTTGCGATGAAGCACCGGACGCATGAAGGCGCTGAAGCTGCTGAAGCGCTGGCCCCGGTCCTGCGTGACGTTGTAGATGCCGAGGCCGAACTGGCTTTCGGCATTGAAGTCGCTATTGGCGGGCAGGCCGGCATTCTTCCCGGCCTTGACGAACATGCCGGAAAGCACGTTCGGATCGCGCGGATCGTCGACAAGCAGCTCGCCGTCGGTGCCGTGATAGCGCGGGTCCTGGGCGAGCAGATTGCGTTCCAGTTTCCTGAACACCGGCAACACGTCGCGATAGGCCCAGCCGGCGCAGCCGAGCCCGGCCCACTCGTCATAGTCCTCGGCGGCGCCGCGGATATAGACCATCGAGTTGATCGAGCTCGATCCGCCCAGCGCCTTGCCGCGGTTGACCGGGATCCTGCGGCCGTTGAGATGGGGCTGCGGCACGCCGACGAAACAATAGTCGTAGTTGGGATTGCCGTAGAGCGACAGGATGCCGGCCGGCACCTTGACCCGCAGGCTGTTGTCGCTGCCGCCGGCCTCGATCAGGCACACTTTGACCGACGGATCGGCGCTCAGCCGGTTGGCGACCACGCAGCCGGCCGAACCCGCGCCGACGACGATGTAATCATATTCCGGCGCTTCCATGCCAACCCCCAAAAGGACGCGATCCTAGATCGCGGGTTCTTCCCAGACCGACTTTCCGCCGACCACTGTTTTCAGCACCTTGATATCCGCGATCTTGTCCGGCTCGACCTTGAGCGGATCATCGGAAAGGACGATGAAGTCGGCGAGTTTCCCCGCCGCCAGACTGCCCTCATCGTTTTCGCGGTGGGCTGCAAAGGCCGCGCCCAGCGTATAAGCGTTGAGCGCCTGCGCGACGGTGACCCGTTGCTCCGGGACCCAACCGTCTTTCGGTTGATGGTCCCGGCTTTGGCGCAGAACGGCATTGCGAATGCCGATGAGCGGATTGAGGTCGACGATCGGCCAATCGGTTCCGAACGCGACGGCGCCGCCAGCCTCCAGGATGGAGCGGACAGGAAAGGCACGCGGCAAGGATTCGGAGCCGACGCGTACTTCCCAAAGCCCTTCCATTCCAAGCCATTGGTCGCGTGGGTAGATCATGGCGGGCTGGAAGCTCGCTATCGCGCCGATCTGGCTAAAACGCCCGATGTCGCGCGCGGTGGGTATCTCGCAATGCTCTACCCGCGGCCGCCGCTGCCTTGAGCGCTCTGCGTCCGCGGCGTAGGCGTCGAGCGCCATCTCGATGGCGCCGGTGCCGATCGCATGTGTCCAGACCTGAAAGCCTTCCTGCTGGGCACGGCTGACGGCCGCGTTGTAGGCCGATGCCTTCCACAGGCATGTTCCGGTTTCGCCCGGTTTGTCTGCATAGCCCTGAGGCATGAAGCCAGTGTGGGATTCCAGCACGCCGTCCAGGAAGAACTTGATGACGCGCCCGTCGAGAAAGTCAGGGTCGAGGTCGTTCCGCCATCCCGAGACGCGGGCGATCACCTCCTCGATGTTAGAATCCGGATTGACGATGCTCGAGAGTGTGAAGCGCAGGCTGAGCTCGCCATTCGCGGATATCTCGGCCAGCAACGGGACCGCTTCGTCATCCATTCCCGCGCTCTGAACCCGTGACAATCCGAGGCGGTTTGCTTCCTTGACGGCGCGGAGCAGCGCCGATCGCAAGTCCGATGTCGAGGGCCGGGGGACCAGCTCTTCAAGCCGGGACCACGCTTTCTCCTTCAGCCATCCGGTCGGTTCGCCGCTCGCGTCCCTGACGATCTCGCCGCCTTCAGGATCGGGCGTGTCCCGCGTGATGCCGGCAAGTTCCAACGCCTTGCTGTTCAACCAGGCTGCGTGCGCCATGCCGGATCGGAAGAAGACCGGGCGATCGGCGACAATCCGATCGAGAAGCGACTTGTGGAAGCCCCCTTCGGGGAGATCGGGGTAGCCGTAGCTGAATTCGCTGCCCACGATCCATGCGCGTTCGGGATGCGCTTGTGCGTAGGCCTTCAAGCGCGCCAGGACGTCGCCGAAGGTCTTGGCTTCGCGCAACCGCACCTCATCGAGGTATTTGCTTCCCCAGGCAAAATGGAGGTGGGAATCGATGAAGGCCGGCATCGCGAACCGGCCTTGGAGATCGACGATTTCGGCGCCCGCAGACGCCTGTGCTCTGACCGAGGACCAAGAGCCGACAGCAACGATGCGCTCGTCGCGAACCAGCATGGCCTCCGCATGAGGGTTCGTCGCGTCGACCGTGTATAGCGCGCCGTTTGCGTAAAGGGTCTCTCGCGCCATTTCACTCTCAGCGGCCGTCGCTCTCATGCGGGTGATGAGGGCAAGGAACCACCAAATCCGGGGCGGAAGAATAACTTTTTCCGGTAGCCGTGCTTAGGGTTTACCTAAGCTTCTCGATGTCTGCGGGTGGCTCTGTCGACCTTGTCGCCGCGGAAATTCGCATTCAGCTTCGCGGGCTCGCCCGAGCGTTTAGGGATAAGCTAAGCACTGACACATGAAATCATAATTTTCGCTCCTGCGGCCCGTCACTACAAGCAAACCGGACTTCCATCACAGTGGCGAAAGCCCCATCGAAAGAGACGTGGATATGTCGGTTGAAAAGGTAGACACGCTTGTCGTCGGTGGCGGCCAGGCCGGGGTGGCTATGAGCGAGCACCTGAGCAAATGCGGCGTGCCTCATCTCGTCCTCGAACGCGGCCGCATCGCCGAGCGCTGGCGCTCGCAGCGTTGGGACTCGCTGGTGGCCAACGGTCCGGCCTGGCATGACCGGTTCCCAGGCATGGAGTTTTCCGTGACGGGTCCCGACGGCTTTCCGTCCAAGGAGGAGGTCGCCGACTATTTCGTCGCCTACGCCAAGCAGATCGACGCGCCGATCCGCTGCGGCGTCGAGGTCAAGCTGGTGCAGAGAAATGCCGGCCGTCCGGGATTCCGCGTCGAGACGTCTGACGGCGTGATCGAAGCCAACAGCGTCGTGGCCGCGACCGGACCTTTTCAAGTTCCCGTCATCCCGCCTCTTGTCCCCAAGGACGCAGGCATCCTGCAAATCCACTCCAGCGCGTATCGCAATCCGGCACAGTTGCCGAAAGGCGCGGTGCTGGTGGTCGGCGCGGGATCCTCGGGCGTGCAGATTGCCGACGAGCTGCAGCGCTCAGGCCGGCGCGTCTATCTCTCCGTCGGCGCGCATGATCGTCCGCCACGCGCCTATCGCGGGCGCGACTTCTGCTGGTGGCTGGGCGTTCTCGGCAAATGGGACCTCGAAACCCCGGGACCCGGCACGGAGCACGTCACGATCGCGGTCAGCGGCGCGCGCGGCGGCGAGACGATCGATTTCCGTCGCCTGGCCGCGCAGGGGCTTACGCTGGTCGGCATGACAAAGACCTACCAGGACGGCGTGATGACCTTCGCGCCCGATCTTGCGAAGAACATTGCCCGAGGCGACGCCAATCTGATGTCGTTGCTGGACGAGGCCGACGCCTATGTCGCGCGCAACGGCCTCGATCTTCCGGAAGAGCCCGCTCTGCGCAAAATAGGCCCGGACCCGGAATGCGTGACCAATCCGATCCTCGAGCTCGATCTGGCCGAGGCCGGGATCGCGACGATCATCTGGGCGACGGGCTTCGCCGTCGATTACAGCTGGCTGAAGGTCGATGCCTTCGACGAGAAGGGCCGGCCAAGGCACCAGCGCGGCGTCTCGGTCGAGCCGGGGATCTATTTCCTGGGGCTGCCCTGGCAGTCGCGCAGGGGGTCGAGCTTCATCTGGGGCGTCTGGCATGATGCCAAGCACGTGGCCGACCGTATTTCGACGCAGCGCAAATATCTCGCCTACCACGCCGCCGCGACGCGCGAGCCCGTGGACGCCTGATCGAAGCTGCGAGCCCGACCCTTATGGAGACCAAGATGGCGCATACGCGAATTCGCAAATTCAACACCAAGGACACCTATCCCGAGCAGAAGCTCGACAATGATCTCTGCCAGGCGGTCGTCACCCGCGGCGGCCGCACCGTCTATCTGCGCGGCCAGTGCCCGCAGGATCTCGACACGGCCAAGACCATCGACAGCCACGATCCGGTCGAGCAGACCCACAAGGTCATGCAGAACATCAGGCAGCTGATCGAGGAGTGCGGCGGCAGGATGGAGCATCTGGTCAAGGTGGTGGTCTACATCACCGATGTCCGCCATCGCGAGGCCGTCTACCGGACGATGGGCGAATACATCAAGGGCGTCCACCCGGTTTCGACCGGGCTGGTCGTGTCGGCCCTGGCGCGGCCGGAATGGCTGGTCGAGATCGACGGCACCGCCGTCATTCCGGACTAAAGCGCCATGACTTTCTCCATCGTCGCGCGCTGCCGGCGCACAGGCATGTTCGGAGTGGCGGTGTCCTCATCGTCTCCCGCGGTCGCGGCCCGCTGCGCCTATGCGCAGGCCGGCGTCGGCGCGGTCGCCAGCCAGAACGTAACCGACCCGACGCTCGGGGTTCGGGCCTTGGAGTTGATGGCGCGCGGCGCTTCCGCCGCCGAGGCCGTCGCGATCATCAAGCGCACGGCCGCTTTCAGCGAATACCGTCAGGTGCTGGCGGTCGACGCGGCCGGCGGCAGCGCCATTCATTCCGGGCCGAAAGCGCTCGGCATATGGGCCGAAGCGCGCGGCAAGGACGTCGCCTGCGGCGGCAATTTGCTTGCCAATGACGGCGTCCCGCAGGCCATGGTCGATGCCTTCCTTGCCTCGGACGGCCATCTCGGCGACCGGCTGATCGCCACGATGCGCGCCGCGCTCGAAGCCGGCGGCGAGGCCGGGCCTGTCCGCTCGGCCGGCATGAAGCTGGTGCGCGATGTGTCCTGGCCTGTCGCCGACCTGCGTTGCGACTGGACAGAGGACTGTCCGATCGAGCAACTGGCGACGCTGTGGGAAATCTACAAGCCCCAGCTCGATGCCTATGTCACCCGCGCCCTCAACCCGTCCGATGCGCCGAGCTACGGCGTTCCCGGTGACGAGTAGCCCCTGACAGTCAGGAACCAGCATGAGCGAACTCAGCCACAAGGACTGGATCGGCAAGGCGTCGGCGATCCGTTTTCGCGACAAGGCGTTCATCGACGGCAAGGCGGTGCCGGCGCGCTCCGGCCGGACCTTCGCCAGCATCAATCCGGCCACCGGAGCGACGCTCGCCGACGTCGCCTCCTGCGGCGAAGAGGACATCGATCTTGCCGTTGCCGCGGCGCGGCGCAGTTTTGAATCCGGCGTCTGGTCGCGAACGAGCCCCGCGCATCGCAAGCAGGTGCTGCTGCGGCTGGCGGAGCTGCTGCGCGAGAACCTGCAGGAGCTCGCGCTGCTGGAATCGCTGGACATGGGCAAGCTGGTCAAGGACGCCGCCACCATCGACGTGCCGGGCTCGGCGGCGATCTTCCAATGGTATGCCGAAGCGATCGACAAGGTCTATGACGAGGTGGCGCCGACAGGGCAGGGCGACCTTGCGCTGGTGCGGCGGGAGCCGCTCGGGGTGGTGGGCGCCGTCGTGCCATGGAATTTCCCACTCGACATGGCGACCTGGAAATGCGCGCCCGCGCTGGCGGCCGGCAATTCGATGGTGCTGAAGCCCGCGGAGCAGTCGCCTTTCTCGGCGCTCAGGCTGGCGGAGCTCGCCATGGAGGCGGGCCTGCCCGCTGGCGTGCTCAATGTCGTGCCGGGCCTGGGCGAGACGGCCGGCCAGGCGCTTGGCCGCCATATAGACGTCGATTGCCTTGCCTTCACCGGCTCGACCGCCGTCGGCAAGATGTTCCTGCAGTATTCCGGCCAGTCGAACATGAAGCAGGTCTGGCTGGAGACCGGCGGCAAGAGCCCCAATCTGGTGTTCGCGGATTGCGAGGATCTCGATGCGGCGGCCGACATGGCGGCCTTCGGCATCTTCTTCAACCAGGGACAGGTGTGTTCGGCCAATTCCCGGCTTCTGGTGGAGCGTAGCGTCAAGGATGCGCTGGTGGAGAAACTGGCGGAGCGCGCGATGGCGACGCAACCCGGCGACCCGCTCGACCCGGCATCCAGGATGGGCGCGATGGTGGATGCGCGGCACGCCGCGGCGGTGATGCGCTTCATCGAGGGCGGCAGGAAGTCGGCCCGGCTGGTGACCGGCGGCGACCGGATAGCCGTCGGCGGGCGCGGCAGCTTCGTGCAACCCACCATTTTCGACAATGTTTCGCCGGACGATCCGCTTGCCCGCGACGAGATTTTCGGCCCGGTGCTGTCGGTGATCGCCTTCGACAGCGAGGACGAGGCGCTGCGGATTGCCAATGACAGCATCTACGGCCTGGCAGCGTCGCTGTGGACCGATAGCCTGTCGCGCGCCCATCGTGTCGCCGAGCGGCTTCGGGTCGGCACCGTATCGGTGAATACGGTCGATGCGCTGAGCCCGATGACGCCCTTCGGCGGCGTCAAGCAGTCCGGCTTCGGGCGCGATCTGTCACTGCACGCGCTCGACAAATACACCACCCTGAAGACCACCTGGATCAAGTACTGAGGAGCGACCGCGACTTGATCACAGGGTGCAAACCGGCAACATAGCGCCATGCCGCTCCGTTTCACGCTCAGACAGCTCGAATATTTCGTCGCCGTTGGCGAAGCCGGTTCGATCGCCAAGGCGGCCGAGCAGGTGAACGTCTCGCCGCCGTCGATCTCGGCGTCGATCGCGCAGCTCGAAGCGGAGTTCGGCGTCCAGCTCTTCGTGCGCAAGCATTCGCATGCCCTCGCGCTCACCGCGGGCGGGCGCTTGTTTCTCAAGGAAGCCGCGCGCCTGCTCAACGACGCGGACGCGCTGCACGACATTGCCGGCGATATCGCTGAGAAGGTGCGCGGACCGCTGGCGATCGGCTGTCTGCTGACTTTCGCGCAGATCGTGCTGCCGGCGCTGCGTCGCAAATTCGAGGATGCCTATCCGGACGTGCGCGTCAGGCAGTTCGAACGCAACCAGGGCCAATTGTTCGAGATGCTGCAGCGTGGCGAAATAGACGCCGCGCTGACCTACGATCTCGAACTGTCACAGGACATGACCTTCGAGCCGCTGATGCAATTGCCGGCCTATGTGATGCTGCCGGCCGCGCATCATCTGGCGGCGAAGGCAGGCATCACGCCCGAGGAACTGATCGACGAGCCGATGGTGCTGCTCGATCTGCCCTACAGCCGCGAATATTTCCTGTCGGCTTTCCAGCCCAAGGGACTGCGGCCCAAGATCGCCGAGCGCACCGGCGACATCGCCGTGATGCGCTCGATGGTGGCCAACGGCTTCGGCTACGGCATCGCCAATATGCGGCCGCTCAATACCATGTCGCCGGACGGCAAGCTGCTGGTCTTCGTGCCCCTGCTGGGCGACATCAGGCCGCTGACCATGGGAATTGCGCTGCCCAACGCCGAGCATCGCACGCTGACGGTGCAGGCCTTCATCGACCACTGCCGCCGCTTCGTCGTCGAGCAAGGCGTCTTCGGCACCGAACGCATCGTCAAATGACGAATATCACGGCCAGCCGTCGGTGAGCCGCGACAGCAGCCGCTCCAGCATCTCGTCGCAACGCCGCAACTGTTCGACGCTGACATATTCGTCCGGCTTGTGCCCCTGCGCCATGGATCCCGGCCCACAGACGACGGCCGGCGTGCCGAGATCGCGGCTGAACAATCCGCCTTCGGTGCCGAACGCGACTTTCATGGTGCTGTTGGCGCCGGTCAGCGATTTGACGAAGGCGACCGCTTCCGAGGTAGCCGGGGTGTCGAGGCCCGGATAGGTGTTGGTGATCTCGATGTCGATCGCGGCTTCGGGCGCGATCGAAGCGGCGTCGGCGGCAATGCGCGCAGCAGCTTCGCGCAGCCTGTCGAGAATGACGGCTGCATCGTCGGCGGCGACGTTGCGGATCTCGAACTCGACCTCGCAACGGTTGGGCACGATGTTGAGCGCCACGCCGGCATTGATCTTGCCGACATGGACGGTCGTGTAGGGAATGTCGTAGTCGCCGTCGCGCGCGCCTTCGCGGGCGAGCCGCTCCTGCTCGTCGCGCAAGGCGCGCACGAAATCGCAACCGAGATGGATGGCGTTGAGCGCCAGCGGCGCGAGCGCCGAATGGCCTTCGCGTCCCCTGCAGACGGCGCGCGCCGCAAGCTTGCCCTTGTGCCCGGTCGCCACCTGCATGTCGGTCGGTTCGCCGACGATGCATAGCAGCGGGCGTTGGGGGGCTGCGCTCAGCATCTCGATCAGGTCGCGCACGCCGAGACAGCCCACCTCCTCGTCATAGGAGAGCGCCAGATGCAAGGGCGTGCGAAGCGCCATCTTCGAGGCCTTGAGGCTGGCCGCGAGCGCCGAGGCGACGAAGCCCTTCATGTCCGCCGCACCGCGTCCGTAAAGCCTGCCGTCGCGCGCGGTCATCGCGAATGGCGGCAATGTCCAGTTCTGGCCGTCGACGGGCACGACGTCGGTATGACCGGACAGCATGATGCCGGGCCTGTCGGCCGGGCCGATGGTGGCGAAAAGATTGGCCTTGTGGCCGTCAGCGCTGTGGATGAGCCGGCTGGCGATGCCGTTCGCTCCGAGCAGCTCCGCAGCGTAGCCGATGAGGTCGAGGTTCGAGTCACGGCTCACCGTCGGGAAGGCGATCAGCCGCTCGAGTATCCTGATGCTGTCCATGTCTCCCGCCTCATTGTCGCAACCGGCTGTTTAGCATCGTGCTGCGCCGGCGCTGAAGTCGCATTTCGCTCAGCCCCGGTTCACCTGAGGCTAATCCACGCAAGCGCGATTAGGCGCGTCCTAATCCGCGCAGAAGAATTCCATAGTTTTCCCGCGCCGGCGCCAACTTATGAGTAATCTCCAAAGCGCCGGTGGTGCCGAGCCGGCAGGAGGAAGCTATATGCGCGACCCACGCTACGACATTCTGTTCGAGCCGATGAAGATCGGCCCGGTGACCGCCAAGAACCGTTTCTATCAGGTTCCGCATTGCAATGGCGGCGGCTATCGCGATCCGTCGGCCGCGGCCGAGATGCGCCGCATGAAGTCCGAAGGCGGATGGGGTGTCATCTTCACCGAGCAGACGGAGATGCATCACACCTCCGAGATCACGCCCTTCATCGAGCTCAGGCTGTGGGACGACGCCGACATTCCGGCTCTGGCCAAGATGGCCAAAGCCATGCACGAATATGGCGCGCTGGCCGGCATCCAGCTCGCCTATTCCGGCATCAACGGTCCCAATCTCTACACCAAGGAGGTGCCGCGCGGGCCGTCGGCGCTGCCGATCCGCACCTTCACCAACGATCCGGTGCAGGCGCGCGCCATGGACAGAGAGGATATCCGCGACCTGCGGCGATGGCACCGCAACGCCTTCAAGCGCGCGAAGCAGGCGGGCTTCGACCTGGTGTGCCTCTATGGCGCGCACGGCTTCGGCATCATCCAGCACTTCCTGTCCACCGCCACCAACCAGCGCAGCGACGAATATGGCGGCTCGCTGGAGAATCGCTCGCGGTTGATGCGCGAGCTGATCGAGGAAGGGCGCGACGCAATCGGCGACACGTGCGGCCTGACGCTCAGGCTGTCGCTGGACGAGATGATCGGCGAGCTCGGCTTCGCCAATTCGGAAGTCCGCGACATGATCGAGATGCATGCCGAGCTGCCGGATCTGTGGGACCTCGCCCACGGCGCCTGGGAGGATTGCTCGGGGCCGTCGCGTTTCAAGGAAGAGGCGGCGCAGGAAAGCCTCGTCTCCGGCATCAAGAAGCTGACCTCGAAGCCGGTCGTCGGCGTCGGCCGCTTCACCTCGCCCGATGTGATGGTGCGGATGATCAAGTCGGGCACGCTCGACTTCATCGGCTGCGCGCGCCCGTCGATCGCCGATCCCTTCCTGCCGAAAAAGGTCGAGGAGGGCCGCATCGAGGACATCCGCGAATGCATCGGCTGCAACATCTGCATCACCGGCGACATGACCATGTCGATCTCGCGCTGCACGCAGAATCCGACCTTCATGGAGGAATGGCGCAAGGGCTGGCATCCGGAGCGCATGCAGGCCAAGGGCGACAGCGACAGCGTGCTGATCGTCGGCGCCGGGCCAGCGGGGCTGGAGGCCGCCCGCGCGCTTGGCCTGCGCGGCTATCAGGTGGCCTTGGCGGAAGCGGGCACAGAGCTCGGCGGGCGCGTGGCGCGCGAATGCCTGCTGCCCGGCCTCTCGGCCTGGGGCAGGGTACGCGATTACCGGCAGTATCAGCTCGGCCAGATGCCGAATGTCGACATCTATTTCGAAAGCCGGCTGACGGCCGACGACATCCTGTCCTTCGGTTTCCAGAACGTCGCCATTGCGACCGGATCGACCTGGCGGCGCGACGGCGTCGCGCGCGCCCATGTCGTGCCGATGCCGATCGACGCCGCAATGCCGGTTTACACGCCCGACGATCTGATGGACGGCAAGGTGCCGGCCGGCAATGTCGTGCTGTTCGACGACGACCACTATTACATGGGCGGCGTGCTTGCCGAGCTGATGGCGCGCCGGGGCGCCAAGGTGACCTTGGTGACCCCTTCGGCCTATGTCTCGGACTGGACCCGCAACACGCTGGAGCAGGGGGCCATCCACCGTCGCCTGGCGGAGTTGGGCGTCGATATCGTCCTCAACAGGACCGTAACGAACATCGCGTCGGGCGGCGTCGTCACGGCCTGCGTGTACACCGGCGCGCGCCACGAGCTGACGGCCGATGCCGTCGTCCTGGTCACGTCGCGAAATCAGGATGATGCCATTTGGCGTGAGCTCAAGGCGAGAGAGAGCGAGTGGGCCGACAACGGCATCCGTTCGATCAAGGTCATCGGCGACGCCGAAGCGCCGGGACCGATCGCCTGGGCAACCTATGCCGGCCATCGCTTCGCCCGCGAACTGGACGAAGCCGATATCGGCGATGCCTTGCCTTTCCGGCGGGAGGTGACGGCGCTGGCGGCGGAATAGTCCGACGGTCGTGGCGGGATGGCAAGGACGAAGCCTGGCGCATGCCGGTCCGCTACGATTTGACGATCTCGGTTACACAATGGACGTAGTCCATGCGGTGATCTTCCGGCGTTCGGGCGACATCTGTTTCGTAGGCGTTGTAGAAATCGTCGATGATTGCCGAGCGCTCGCTGGCCGGACGCGAGGGATCGAGCGCGTTTGCAAAAACGGTCTCGGACCAGGAGCGCAGCGTCGGCACATAGGCCCTGGCGAAATCCTGCGCGTTGCGGTGGGTGCGGAACGCCCCGGCATAGGGGCAGGGCGTCACCATGGTGAACATCGTCTCCAGTCTTAGTCCGGCTTGCGACACGGAGGACGCGGGGTCGCGGAACGGCGCGGCGAACTCGTCCGGCGTCTTGTAGAATTGCTGGAACGTGGCGTTGACGTATTCCGTCTCGCTGATCCGCCCGGCGCGAAGCAGGTCGCGCCAATGGCGCGCGAAGCTGTCGAACATGTCGGCGCCCGTCGTATGGCCGAGATAGCGCCCTTCTTCATCGATGCAGAAATTGGCCAGCGCAAGCCTGCCGCCGGACCTGAGCTCGCGTGCCCTGGCAAGCAGGATCGTCTCCCAGTCGCGCAGGGCCTGGGCGCGAAACTGCCCGCGCTCGGCGTTACTCGCACCGACCGCCTGGACATGGTCGGCGATCATGCAGGGCCGCTTGCTGATCCAGTGCATCGCCGTGGCGGAGAAGCCGAACGAGAGCGAATTGTCCGGCACGATCTGGCGGTAGAAGCTGGTGCCGCTGCCGAAGATATAGAGGGCAGGGGTCTCGGCCAGAGGCACCTCGGTGCGGGTCCCAAGAAGTCCCTGGCTGAGCCGGAACAGGGTCGAGAAATCATTGTGCGGCAGGTCGGTGTAGGTGATCGATATGGCGCGATCCGGTTCCGTCGCCCGGATGGCGCCGACCAGACGCCGCATCATGTCCATCGAGGTGCCCCCGTCCGCCGCGCCGAAATCGGCGATCGCGAAAGGCTGGCCATCGGCCAGTCGGGGCATCCTGGCGACGGCCTCGACGACGAGGTCGCCGACCTTGTCGATGACGTATTTGGCGCCGACGGTGTTGGCCGAGTAGTAGCCCGCCCCACGCATGGCGATCTTTTGGCCGTCGGCTGCACTCATTTTCTTCTCCCTTTATTCATCGTCCACACGGCCTCCACCGGCTCCGCGGACGCGCGACCTCTCGCTTTCCGGCACATAGGTTCTGGCCGCGAAAGAATTCAGCGCCGCGAGCGTCCGCTCGTCGATCGCTCCACGCTGGCCCACGATTGGCTGTTCGATCTCGGCGCGGTTTTCGATGACGATGTCGGCCCGAGGCATCAGCAGCTTTGCAGGCCGCGCCACTTGCATGTTCGAGCGGCGCAGCATGGCGTCGAGCCAGATCGGCAAGCCGACATCCAGGATCGTCAGCGGCATCGCGTTCGCCGGAGGTGGATCGTCGAGCAGCAGGGCCGCGGCGCGGATGGGGCAGAGCGGCTTTTCGGCCGGCCAGTCGGCCTCGCCGCTCCGCCAGCGAGCAGCGCGGGCAGGATCGGGCGCCGCGAAGGATTGCGCGTTTTCGGCAAGGCTCAACATAGCTTCGCCCCAGTCGTTCTCTTCGCCCGCGATCCGCCTTGCCGCGCGGCCGATATCCTCTGCCAGTCCCCATGAAAATCCAGCGCCCCGCGCGGCCTTGGTGCTCAGCGTTTCCACCTCGTTGAGCGACAGGTCGATCACGCGACTTCTCCCGCCGGCGCCGCCGTGGCGACATCCTCGATCAGGGGCTCGCCGCTGAACAGCGCGATGCGCAGCCAGCGGTCGGAACGTGGGTCGAAACTGCGCGCGCCAAAGAAAGCGAGCTTGGCGCGCAATATGTCGACGGGGCGCAATTCAGCGCCGATCAGGTTGTCGTGGATTTCGGCATAGGGGAATCTGGCGACGATCTGGGCGCGCCGCACCGCGTGGCGCCATTCCGGCCGTCGCAGCAGGAAGTCCGCGACGCGGCTTGACGCCGGTTCGTTTGCAAGCGCCGCTGCCAGGCTGAGCGCGTCGCGCGCGGTGGCCAGGGGCTGTTCAAGCTCGGCGCCGTCCTCCTCGAAGCGCTCGCCGAGCCGCGGCTCGAGCTTCTCCGCTGAGACGTACCAGAAGCGCGCATTGGCGGCTCGCTGGGCGAAGTCGACGTTTGCCGCCCAGGAATAGCAGTCGAGAAGCGCCTGGCGGAGCGAACCGCAGGTGACGCTGCCGTCGATGCCATGGCCGGGCGTCTCGTCGGCCTTCATCGTGTCGCCGAGATCGTCGACCAGAGCGCCGTGCGGCTCGAGGATCAGCGAAACGCAGGCTTCCTGTCCCTCCAGCGAGAAGCGGTCTTCAGCGAAGCGATAGAGCGCGTCCCATGGGCGCGGCTTCGCCAGAAGCTGATCGAGATTTTCCGCCAGCGCGTCGAGATCGTCGGCGAGTGACCGGGTTGCGGCGGCCTGGCGGCTGTCGTCGCTGTGCCAGCGGGCAACGCGTTGGCGCAGGTCGGCGAGAGGGTTCGAAAGGGCGTTTCGTTCCACCGCGCCGGCCTGCTCTTCGGCGCGCACCCGCGCCAGTGCGGTTTCGCGGGCCAGGAACCAGCTGTGCGTCAGCAACGGATGGCGGACGAGGAAGGGAGCCATTCCCAGCCCCGTCGCGTTACCCACGCCGAGCGCCCGGCGCAAACCCGGCGCCAGCCTTGCCGCGCCGGCTGGATTGCGGCGATGCGCGATATGATCGACAAGGTCGAGCGTGAAGGACCGGATCAGCCAGACGGTGAGCATCTCGGCCTGGAAGGATCCGGCGAGCTCCGGACGCGAGGCGATCTCATCGCGATCGGCGATGCCGAACTTGCCGTTGCCGTAGACCGCCGTGGTGCGCAGCAGATAGCCGATGCCGAGCAGTTGCTCTTCATCCGGCTGTTGTCCCTGCGCCAGCGCTGAAGCCACTTCCTCGAACAACCGCACGCTCTTGTTGGCGCGCGCCAGCACGAGCTCGCGGCTGGTGTAGCGGCCTGCCTCCTGCAGGGGCGCATTGGCTTCCAGCCGGGCGATCTCGGCTGCGTCGGGCAATCCGTCGTAAAGCACGTAGCTGGTGTCCCAGGCCTGGGCGATCACCCGGTCGGACCGCTTCTCATCGTCGAGCGGCGTCGAGAACGCGACAAGGCTGTAGGTCCTTGCCGGTGTCTCGACCGCATAGACCGCGCGCCCGAACCCGCTGTCGTCCAGATCGAACCGGTCTTTGCGCACGCGCCATTGTTCCTTGGTGGCGCGGCGGATTAGCTGGCGCAGGAAACTGAGGCGGGTCGGATGCGCCGCGCCAAGCCGCTGCAGGCGCATGACCACCTCTGGCGGGCGCAACGCGATCGCCGTCATGCGGCGGTCCCTGCGAGCTTTTCGAGCGTGGCAAGCGTTTCCGCCGCCACCTCGATGCCCCCGCTTGTGTTGCGCTCACGCGCGCCGAAGCGCCTGGTGCCCGGAAGCCTCGCTTCGCCGGTGAAGGCGCCGGCGACGGTCTCCAGGTTGCCGGCGAACGCGCCCGCCGAAGTTGCCTCGGGCGAGACCGCCAGGAAGAACTGGCCGGTTCCAGGCGGGCCTCCGGCTGTGCCGGAGAAGGGGCTGGCGACAAGCCCGGGATTGGCGCCCGTCAGGCAGGCGGCGAAGATTTCCACCAGCAGCGCCGAGCCGACGCCCTTGTAGCCGCCCGCCGGCGCCATCGTACCTTTCAAGGCTTCGCCGGCGTCCGTGGTCGTCTCGCCGCTCGCGTCGAATGCCCAGCCGGGAGGAATCGGCTCGCCGGCGCGGGCCCGCTTGATGACCTCGCTCTTGGCGACGACGCTGGCGCTCTGATCGATGACCAAACGCGCGCCGCCCTGTCCATCCGGGACCGCCAGCGACCAGGGATTGGTGCCGACGGCGGCCTTGCGGCCACCCCAGGGTGCGATCGAGGCCGGCGCGTTGGTGAATCCCAAGCCGACCAGACCGTCCCGGGCGATACGTTCGGTGTGATAGCCAAGCGCGCCGCAATTGTAGGAGTTGCGGATGGCCAGTGCTGCCACGCCTTGCGATCGGGCCGCTTCGATGAGCGCGGGCAGGCCGGTGGCGATGGCCGCGTGGGCAAAGCCGTTGCCGGCATCGACGGCGACAACCGCCGGAGCCGGCCGCGTCAGGCGCGGCTCGGCCTGTCCCACAACCTTCCCGCAGGTCAGATGCTCGCAATAGGTCGGCAGATACATCAGGCCGTGCGACTTCAAGCCATCGCGTTCGGCCGCCGCGATGCCGGCGGCGAGCGCCTTGGCCTGCGCCTCGCTGGCGCCACGGCGCATGAGGGCTGTGCGGGCGAGCGTCTCGATCCGGCTTTGCGTCAGGCGTGTCATCCGGTCATCCACCCGTCAGGCAGCCGCATAGCCGAACTCTCCTTCGCCTGCCTGCGTCTGCAGGCGCATGCATTCGACGAACCGCAACGATGCCGGCTGCAGGTTCCGGCCCTCCTTTGCGATCCAGCCGACCGTGCGGCTCGAGCGCGGATCGGCAAGCGGAACGAAGCGCACGGCGTGGCTGCATTTCCAGCGGCAAAGCCGGGGCAGGATGGTGACTCCGAGCCCGGCCTCCACCATCGCCAAATTGGAGCTCACATTGGTAGCGGTGAGTTTCGAGCCGGCGGCAAGCGCATCGATCTCGGCAATGCCGAGCGCTTCGGCCGCGCCATTGCGGATGAAGCTCTCGCCTTCCAACTGCGCCCATTTCAACGGGCGCTTCGACTTCGCCAAGGGATGATCGACCGGGCAGACGAAATCCAGCGGCTCCTGGAACAGCGGCTCGAAACTGAGCTGCGGCCGCTTGGTCGCGAGCACGCACAGACCGATCTCGACCATGCCGTTTTCGACCGCCTCGACGATGGCGTTGGAATCGCTGTCGCGAACATGGATGTCGAACCGGCTGCCCTCGGCGCGAAGCTGGGCGATGGCGCGCGGCAGCAAGGTCACGGCGACCGACGGCACGCTGGCCACGTCGCAGCGTCCCTGCAGGTCCGCCGCGTAGCTGGTCATCGCCAGGCAGGCGCGATCGTAGTGGGCGATCATAGCGCGCGCCTCGTCGAGCACGATGCGGCCGACCTGCGAAAGCGCGCCCTTGCGCTCGCTCTCGAACAGCGGCGCGCCGATGTCGTCTTCCAGCTGTTTCAAGGTCATCGACACGGCGGATGGCGTGCGGCCGATCTGATCGGCGGCGGCGCGGACGCCGCCGGTCTCGCAGACCGCGACGAAGCTGCGCATGCCGGTCAGGCTGATGGTTTTGGTCACTGTTAAGCTTGCCTGAACATTTGTGCCAAAAATTTAGCTTGATTGAAGTTCACAGCATTGGTTAGGTCGTGTCAACCGAATTGATGCAGGTCGAGCAACATGCTGAACGGTCAGAACTTCGTTGCAGGCGAATGGCGCGACGGCGCCGACTGGGTCGAGGACGTCAACCCATCGGACGTGACCGACATCGTCGGTCGTTTCGCCCAGGCGCGGCCATCCGACATCCATGACGCCGTAGCAGCGGCCCAAAGCGCGCAGCGGGAATGGGCGGCGGCCGGGCTGGAAGCGAGGGCGGCTGTTCTCGACGCCGTCGGCCGCGAGTTGATGGCGCGCTCGAAGGAACTCGGCGAACTGCTTTCGCGCGAGGAGGGCAAGACCCTTCCCGAAGGCGTTGGTGAGGTTTTTCGCGCCGGGCAGTTCTTCACCTATTTCGCCGCCGAGGTGCTTCGCAATCTCGGCGCTTCGGCCGAGTCCGTCAGGGCCGGCGTGGATGTGCTGATCGAGCGCGAGCCGCTCGGCGTCGTCGCCGTCATATCGCCGTGGAATTTCCCCATCGCCACAGCGTCCTGGAAGATCGCGCCGGCGCTGGCTTTCGGCAATGCGGTGATCTGGAAGCCGGCCAGCATCACGCCGGCGAGCGCCTGGGCGCTGACCGAGATCATCAGCCGGCAGGCGATCCCGAAAGGATTGTTCAGCCTGGTCATGGGATCGGGATCGACGATCGGTCGCGAGCTCGCCGCCAATGCCGACATCCAGGGCTTGAGCTTCACCGGATCCGGCGCCGTCGGCTCCGGGATCGCGGCGCTGGCCGCCGCGCGCTTCGTGAAGCTGCAGCTCGAAATGGGATCGAAGAACCCGTTCGTCGTCATGGACGACGCCGACCTCGACCGCGCGGTCGATTTGGCGGTGAACGGCGCCTTCGGCGGCACGGGACAGAAATGCACGGCGTCTTCTCGACTGATTGTCCACCGGCCGGTGCATGATGCCTTCGTCGAAAAGCTGCTGGCCAAAACCAAGGCGCTGAAAGTCGGCCATGCCCTGGAAGCCGGCGTCCAGATGGGACCGGTCGTCAGCGCCGAACAGCTCGCTGCCAATCTCGACTATGTGACGCTCGGCAAAAGCGAAGGCGCCGAGCTTGCGACCGGCGGCGTGTCGCTCGATCTCGCACATAAGGGGCATTACATGGCGCCCACCGTGTTTCTGAATGGCCGCTCGCGCATGCGTATTAACCAGGAGGAGATGTTCGCGCCGATAACATGCGTCATGACCGCCGACGATCTCGACGAGGCGATCGTGCTGGCCAACGACACGCCCTATGGGCTTACGGCCGGCGTCGCCACGCGCTCGCTGGCGCGCGCGACGAAATTCCGCCACGCCTCGCGTTCGGGCTGCGTCATGGTCAACTTGGCGACCGCCGGCACCGACTATCACGTGCCGTTCGGTGGCGTGCGCGCCTCAAGCTACGGCCCGCGCGAGCAGGGACGTTCGGCGGTCGAGTTCTACACCCAGGTCAAGACATCCTACATCCATGCGGGCGCGGCCGAATGACCGCCGACGCGCCTCGAGTGCTCATCGACGGGTTGCAATACTGCAACTGGTCGCGCGAGATTTTTCTCGAGATGCGCCAGGGCGGGCTGACCGCGGTCCACGCCACGGTCGGCTATCACGAAGGTTTTCGCGAGACGGTGCACCGCCTCGTCGATTGGCGCACGCGCTTCCGCGACAATGAGGATCTGATCCTTCTGGCGCGCGACAGTGGCGACATCGAGCGGGCGCGCGCCTCGAACCGGACAGCGATCTTTCTCGGGCTGCAGAACCCGATGCCGATGGAAGACGATATCGGCCTGATCGAAATGCTGTTCGATCTCGGCATCCGCTTCATGCAGCTCACCTACAACAACCAGTCGCTGCTCGGCTGCGGCTGGATGGAGAAGGAGGACAGTGGCGTCACGCGGATGGGGCGCGAGGCGATCGCCGAGATGAACCGTCTCGGCATGATCATCGACCTGTCACATGCCGGCGAGCGGACCACGCTGGAAACGATCGCGCTGTCGCAACGGCCGGTGGTCATCAGCCACGCCAACCCGCGCTGGCTGCGCGACAGCAACCGCAATGTGTCGAGGGCCGTCCTGCAGGCGCTGCGCGCAAGAGAGGGCCTGCTCGGCCTTTCGCTCTACCCGCTGCATCTTCCGAACGGCTCGGACACGACGCTCAATCAATTTGGCAAGATGGCCAAGGAAGCGGCTGAAATCATGGGAGCGGAGCATCTCGGTATCGGCTCGGATCTCTGCCAGGGCCAGCCCGACAGCGTCGTGCGCTGGATGCGCGAGGGCCGCTGGACCCGCGAGATACAGGCAGCCGCGAGCTTTCCGGCGCAGACGTCTTGGTTCGGATCGAACCTCGATTTCCCAGGGCTTTCGAACGGCCTGCTCTCTGCGGGTCTAAGCAAGGCCGAAGCCGCGCTTGTGCTCGGCGGCGCCTGGCATCGCTTCCTCGAAGCCAGCCTGCCTTCCGGCGGCTGACCGAGGGGGACGTCGAACTTGCCGCGTTACTCTGCCGGCTTGTCGTCCGGGTGCCCAAGCTCGCAGAACCAGCCGCCGAGATATTTCACCGAGGGCTTCTTCGGATCGGGAACAGCGGTCTTCGCCTCGACGGCGGCGCGGAACGGCTCGGCGCTGTCCTGTGGGATAAATCCAAGATGGTCCGCGCCGCTGTTGTCGACCATCTTCAGCTTGTTGTCGGAGATGCCGAAGGAGATGGTGTGGCCGACGCGCGGCGCGGTCAGCGATGCTTCGACCAGCCGCACGCAGTCGGCGAAGGAGAGGTACGACCACAGCATGCGCCGGTCGGCCGGTTCGGGGAAGGATGAGAAGATGCGCAGGCACACCGTCTCGATGCCGAACTTATCCCAATAGAGCCTGCTGAGGCTCTCGACGAAATTCTTCGACACGCCATAGAGGCTGTCGGGGCGCACCGGCGCGTCGACGCCAATATGCGCCTCGATCTCGTGATAGCCGATTGCATGCACGGAGGAGGCGTAGATGACACGCTTCACGCCGTGTTTCCGGGCGCCTTCATAGATGTGGTAGGAGCCGCGGATGCTGGAATCGAGGATCTTTTGCCATTCGCATTCGAGCGGCGCGCCGCCGAAATGCACGATCGCGTCGCAGTCCTTGGTCGCCGCGATCGTCGCTTCCATGTCGGCGAGGTCGAAGACCGCTTCTTCCTCGTGAGGCGCAAGATCGCTGAAGGGTTCGCGGCCTGCCAGGCGGATTGTCTTCGCCAGCGGCACCAGCCCCTTGCGCAATTGCGAGCCGAGCCGGCCGGCGGCGCCCGTGATCAGGATACGTTCGTAATGCGGCATGCTTTACTCCACTTGCGCGACGGCGGCATTGATCCGCGCGATCGCTTCGGTCAGCACCTCTTCGCTGGTCGCGGTCGAGATGCGGAAATAGGGTGACAGTCCATAGGCGACGCCGGGCACCGACGCCACCCGGCCTTCATTGAGAAGGTAGTTCGACACGGCCGCGTCATCGTCCAGCACCGCGCCCCCGGGCGTCTTGCGGCCGATCAGGCTGGCGCAGCCGATATAGGCGTAGAAGGCGCCCTCCGGCGGCGACAGCGTCAGGCCGTTGATCTTGCGGATGCCGTCGACGACCAGGTCGCGGCGCCTCTCGAAAGCCTGGCGGAAACGCCCGACCTCGTCCTGCGGGCCGTTGAGCGCGGCGACTGTCGCGGCCTGGGCAATCGAGCACACCGAGGTGCAGGACTGGCTCTGGATCGTCGACATCGCCTTGAGCAGCGGCGCCGGTCCGGCCGCATAGCCGACGCGCCAGCCGGTCATCGCATAAGATTTCGACACGCCGTTGACGATCAGCGTGCGGTCCTTGAGCCCGGGGCAGGCCTTGCCGAAGGAGACGAATTCGCGCCCGTCGAACAAGATGTGCTCATAGATCTCGTCGGACAGGATCAGCACCTGCGGATGCTTCGCCAGCACCGCGCCCAGCGCCTTCAGGTCGGACTCAGAGTAAACCGCGCCGGACGGGTTGCCCGGCATGTTGAGGAACAGCCACTTCGTCCGTGGCGTGATCGCCTTTTCGAGCAGCGCCGGCGTCAGCCGGAAGCCGGTGGTCTCCGGGCATTCGACGACGACCGGCGTGCCGCCGAGCAGCTTCACCATTTCCGGGTAGGAAACGAAGTAGGGCGCCGGCAGGATCGCCTCGTCGCCGCTCTCCAGCGTCGCCATCAGCGCGTTGAAGATGATCTGCTTGGCGCCGTTGGCCACCACGATGTCGTCGGCGGTGTAGTCCAGCCCGTTCTCGCGGCGGAATTTTCCCGCGATGGCTTCGCGCACTTCCAGCGTGCCGGCAGCGGCCGTGTAGAGCGTCTGGCCGGCCTTCGCGGCGAAATGCGCGGCATCGATGATGTGGAGCGGCGTCGGAAAATCGGGCTCGCCGAGCCCAAGGTCGATCACGTCGACGCCCTTGGCCCGCAACGCCTTGGCTGCCTGCGAGGCCGCCATCGAGGCCGAGGGCTTCACCACCGAGAGGCGCGAGGCAACATAGCTCATCAGTCGTTCTCCGTGATGTAACCCTTGGATCGATCGTTCGCCTGCGCGGCAGCGCTGCGTTTGGCGGGATCGCCATAGCCGCCGCCGCCCGGCAATTCCAGGATCAGCCTGCGCCCGGCCGGCACATGCTGCCAGCCTTTTGGACGCATCTTCGTGCCGTCGTCGAGCTTGACCACACCGGCGACGCCGGGCTTGCCGCCATTGCGCCCGTGGGCCGGATGGTTGACGCGGTCGAACATGGCGGAAAAATCGAACTCGTGGTCGTCGGTCGCGGCGATC
The DNA here is from genome assembly GCF_019091085.1 of Mesorhizobium sp. GbtcB19. GTDB lineage: Bacteria > Pseudomonadota > Alphaproteobacteria > Rhizobiales > Rhizobiaceae > Mesorhizobium. Next base: position 44,153 of record NZ_JAGXJY010000025.1, read on the forward strand.
TCGATGACCTGTCCGAGGCCGCCGCGGAACTCGCCGTCTCCGCCGGAATCGGGCCGCAGCTCCTTGCGCCAGATGACGATCGGACCGGTATGCTCGGTCGCCTCGATCGGCATTGTGTGCACGCCGGACGGGAAAGCCGTCGCCGACAGGCCGTCGAGCTCGGGGCGGGCGCCCATGCCGCCGGAATTGAACATCAGCACTTCGGCGCGGCGGCCGGATGCGCCGGCGACAGGACGCGCCGAGATGTGGATGTTCCACAGCGCTCCTGCGCCCTCGGCGAGGATTTTTCCCGGCAACGCCTTGGAGAACGCCCCCAGCACCAGATCGGGAACCATGTGGCCGAAAATGTGCCGGAGCGCCACCGGCGCCGGCCGCACGGCGTTGAGGATGTTGATGGGTGACGTCACGGTGAAGAAGGCGAGCGAGGCGGCATTGTTGGGGATGTCCGGCGCCACCATGCATTTCAGCGCATAGCAGGCATAGGCCTTGCTGTAGATGATCGGGCAGTTGATGCCCCAGCGGCTCATCGGGTCGGTGCCGGTGAAGTCGACCTCGACATGGTCGTCGCGCACCGAAACGGTCGCCGCCAGCTTCACCGGCTCGTCGTAACCGTCGGTCACCAGCTCGTTCGACCAGCTTCCCTTGGGCAGCGCCTCGATCCGTTCCAGCATGGCGTCGCGGGTGCGCGAGAAGATGAAGTCGCCGAGGCCGTCGAGCGAGGAGAGGCCGATCTCCTTCATCATGTCGACGAGGCGGCGGTGGCCGACCTCGTTGCAGGCGGCAAGCGAATAGAAGTCGCCGACCACCTGGTTCGGCTCGCGGACATTGGCGCGCAGGATGCGGACGAGGTCGAGATTGACCTTGCCCTTTTCCGCGAACTTCATGATCGGGATCTGGATGCCTTCCTCATAGACCGACTTGCCGTCGGCGCCGAAGCCGCGGCCGCCGACATCGACGACATGCGCCGTGCAGGCGAAGAAGGCGACGAGCTCGCCATTCAGGAAGGACGGCGACACCATGGTGATGTCGTGCAAATGGCCGGTGCCGAGCCAAGGATCGTTGGTGACATAGGTGTCGCCCTCGAACATCTCCTCGCGCGGGATTGCGTTCATGAAATGCAGCACGGCTTCGGCCATGGTGTTGACATGGCCGGGCGTGCCGGTGACCGCCTGCGCCAGCATCTGGCCGCGCGGATCGAACACGCCGGCCGACAGGTCGCCGGATTCGCGCACCGAGGTGGAGAAGGCGGTGCGCAGCAAGGTCAGCGCCTGCTCTTCCACCACCGAGATCAATCGGTTCCACATGACCTGCATACGGATTTCGCCGATGCTGTTCGTGCTTGGGTCGCTCATGCCTGGCTGCCTTTGCGGATCAGGAGGATGGCGCCGTCGCTCTGGATGACGGCGTCGAAGCTGGTGGTGACGACGGTGGACGTCTCGCGCTCGACAATGACGGCTGGACCGGCGACACGGTCGCCGGCGCAAAGCATGTCGCGCTCGACAATGCCGTAGGTCTGTGGCGCGCCAGTCGCCGGGTCGAAGACGGCGCGGGTGGTGGCCGGTTGGCTCGTCTTCTTGCCGGCGATCAGCTCGTGTCGCGCGACGGCAGGGCGAACATCGGTCGCCTTCACCGACCAGGTGACGATCTCGATCTCGAGCCCGTCGAGGCCTTCGATGGCGCGGCCGAAGAAGCGCTGGTAGTTCGTCTCGAACAGTTCCTTGAGCTTCGCCACCGCATCGTCGCCGAACGGCTCGTCCGCCAGCGGCACGGGGATTTCCCAGCCCTGGCCGGCATAGCGCATGAAAGCCGTGATCTCGCACACGATCCTGCCGCTGGCGCCGCTGCGGACAAAACCCTCGGCGGAGGCTTTGAGGTCGGCGAGCAGGGCATTCACTTCCGCCGGCTTGAAGCGCGACAGGCGCGTCAACTTCGAGGCCAGTGCCTCATAGCCGAACGGCGCCTTGAGGAAGCCGATCGCCGAGCCGACGCCGGCGCCGCGCGGCACGATGCACTGGTCGATGCCGAGCTTTTCGCAAAGCCTTGCAGCGTGCAGGGGTGCTGCGCCGCCAAAGGCGATCATCAGATTGTCTGAAATGTTTTTGCCGTTCTCAACGGCATGGACGCGGGCGGCGTTGGCCATATTCTCGTCGACCACCTCGCAAATGCCGAAGGCCGTCGACATGGCATTCAGCGACAGGCGCTCGCCGACATCGCGCAGGATGGCCTGCTCGGATGCGGATGTGTCGAGCTTGATCGCGCCACCGGCGAAATTGTCGGGGTCGAGCTTGCCGAGCACGAGGTCGGCGTCGGTGATCGCCGGGCGCTTGCCGCCGCGGCCGTAGCAGGCCGGGCCGGGTTCCGAGCCGGCGCTTTCCGGCCCGGTCTGGATGCGGCCCATGGCGTCGACCCAGGCGATGGAGCCGCCGCCGGCGCCGATCTCGATCATCTCGATCACCGGGATCGAGATCGGCATGCCCGAGCCTTTCGAGAAGCGGTAGGTGCGCGCCACCTCGAACGTCCGCGCCGTGCGCGGCGCAAAATCCTCGATCAGGCAGATCTTGGCGGTGGTGCCGCCCATGTCGTAGGAGACGACCTTCTCCAGGCCGAAGCGCCGGGCAATGTCGGCGGCGAAGATGGCGCCGCCGGCCGGGCCGGATTCGACCAACCGTACAGGAAATTCCGACGCGGTCTCAACCGAGATCAGGCCGCCGCCGGAATGGATCATGAAAACCGGGCAGTCGGCGCCCATGTCCTTCAAGCGCGTCTGCAAACGGGCGAGATAGTCGGCCATCTGCGGCCGCACATAGGCGTTGGCGCAGACCGTGTTGAAGCGCTCGAACTCGCGCATCTGCGGCGAGACCTCGGCGCTGATCGAAATCGGGATCCTGAGTTTCCGGGAAAGGATTTCGCGCGCGCGGCGCTCGTGGTCCGGATTGGCATAGGCATGAATGAAGCCGATCGCCACCGAGCCGAAATTGCCGGCCGCGATCCGACCGGCGATCTCCTCGAGGGCGGCTTCGTCGAGAGCCTGCAGTTCCTGGCCCTCGGCGCCGATGCGGCCCTTGACGGTAAAACGGTCCTCGCGCGGGATCAGCGGCTTGGGCAGTTGCAGGTTCAAGTCGTACTGTTCGAAGCGGTTCTCCGTGCGCATCTCGATCACATCGCGGAACCCTTCCGTCGTGACCAGCGCGGTCCTGGCGCCGCGCCGTTCGATCAGCGCGTTGGTGGCAAGCGTCGTGCCGTGGATGATGATGCCGATCTCGGCGGCCGAAATTCCGGCGTCGCGGATGACCACGTCAATGCCGTCGAGGATCGCCTGCTCGGGTGCGGAATAATTGGTCAGCACCTTGGTCGAGAACATCGTTCCCCTGACGTCGAGGGCGATGTCGGTGAAGGTGCCGCCGATGTCCGCGCCAAGGCGGATGTCGTCTGATCTGGAGGTCATGCCTTGGCCTTCTGGGAAGCGAGCGCGGCGTCGCGCATCTGGGAGAGGGTCTGCCGGGGCGTCAGCGCTTCGGGCGAGATGGCGATGTCGAGGACCGCGCCGGTCGTGGAGTTCAGCGCCCGCTCGAACGCCGCGGCGAAATCCTGCGTCGCCTCGACGCGCTCGGCGTGGAAGCCGTAGGCCTTGGCCAGCGCCACGAAGTCGGGGTTTTCGAGCGACGTACCGGAGACGCGCGCCGGATAGTTACGCTCCTGATGCGCGCGGATCGTGCCATAGATGCCGTTGTTGATGATCAGCACGATCGGCTGCGCGCCCGCCTGCATGGCGGTGCCGAGTTCCTGGCAATTCATCTGGAAGTCGCCGTCGCCGGCGAAGCAGACGACCGTGCGCTGAGGATACGCGACCTTGGCGGCGATCGCAGCCGGCAGGCCGTAGCCCATGGCGCCGGATTGCGGCGCAAGCAGTCGCGCCTCAGGCCCGAACTTGAAGAACTTGTTCGGCCATACGGTGAAGTTACCGGCGCCGTTGGTGAGGATGACATCGGCCGGCAAGGTCGCGCGCAGCCAGGCGCTGACCGCGACCATGTCGACAGGGCCGGGCTGGACGGGCGCGGTGAAGGTGCCTTCATAGGCCTTGCGCGCCGTGGCGCGCCAGTCGGCCCAGGCACCCTTCACCGGCGTCAGCGCCTTGGCGAAGGCATTCGGGCCGGCATGGATGCCGATCGTGGGCACATAGATTTTGCCGATCTCGCGATCGGAGCCGTGGATATGAATCAACTTCTGACGCGGCACGGGCACGGAAAGCAGCGTGTAGCCGTCGGTCGTCATCTCGCCGAAGCGGACATTGACGGCCAGGATCACGTCCGCGTCGCTGATCAGCTTCCTGACATGCGCCATCATGCCGACGCCGGCTTCGCCGACGAAGACAGGCGAATGGTTGTCGAACTGGTCCTGGTAACGGAAGGCGGCGACGACGGGAATGTTGGAAGTTTCGGCGAAAGCCTGGAGTGCCGCACGTCCGCCCGCCGTCCAGTTGGCGCCGCCCATGAGCAGCACCGGCCTCTCGGCGGCAGCCAGCATATCGAGTGTCGACGCGATTGCCGCCTGCGACGGAGCCGCTTCGAAAATCGAAGCAGGACCGTTGAGTGGCGCGGCCTCGGTCAAGGTGGTCAGCATGTCCTCCGGCAGCGCAACGACGACGGGACCTGGACGCCCGGTCAGGGCGGTGGTCCAGGCGCGCGCCACGATCTCGGGCAGCCGCGAGACGTCGTCGATCTCGACGGCCCATTTGGCGACGGTTCCGTAGACGGCGCGGTAGTCGATCTCCTGAAAAGCCTCGCGGCCTTTCATGTCGGTGCCGACCTGGCCGACGAACAGGATCATCGGCGAGCTGTCCTGCATCGCGGTGTGGACGCCGATGCTGGCATTGGTCACGCCCGGGCCACGGGTGACGAAGCAGATGCCGGGCGATCCCGTCAGCTTGCCATAGGCGGAGGCCATGAAGGCCGCGCCGCCTTCGTTGCGGCAGAGCACATAGTCCAGCCTGCCATGGGTGTCATGCAGCGCGTCGAGAACGGCCAGATAGCTTTCGCCGGGAACGCCGAAGCTCTTGGTCGCGCCCAAGGCGATCAGGCACTCGACAAGAAGGTGACCGCCATTGCGGACCATGCTTCGACATCCTCTCAAGCTGGCGGCAAGCGGACCGAGCCTGCCCTTCGGAACTATACCTGCACCGCGGCGAACCGGCGCGAAATCAAGAAATGCGATGCATACGAAAGTTTTTCTTTACAGCGGCGAGCGCACCAGGACGCCAGGGTTCATGGTGCCCTTCGGGTCGAATGCATCCTTCAGCCGCGCCATGAGTTCCCGCTCCACCGGGCCCCTGTTGCGATCGGCCATGGCGATCTTGGCACGGCCCAGACCATGCTCGGCCGCGAAGCTGCCGCCCATGTCGGTGGCTAAAGCGGCCAGCGCCTCGGCGAATGCTCCGGCCTTGCCGTCGAAATCGGCGCGGCCTTCCGGCGGCGACAGATTGTAGTGGATGTTGCCGTCGCCGAGATGGCCGAACGGATTGATCCGCGTGCCGGGCAGAATGTCGTGGCAGATCCTGGCGCCGGCTTCGATGAAGCGCGCGATCGCGCCCGGCGGCACCGAGATGTCGTGCTTGAGTTGCTCGCCTTCCAGCCGCTGGCCCTCCGGCTGTTCCTCGCGCAGGCGCCAGAACTGCGCCCGCTGCGCGCCGGAATTGGCCAGCGCGCCATCCACGACCAGACCTTGCTCCATGCCCCATTCCAGCGCCGAAGCGAGAATCTCGTCGAGGGGAACGCGTGTCGAGCCCGACGCCATCTCGACGAGCAGATAGACATCGCCCCGCGTCTCCAGTTGATAGGCGAGGTCGGGCAGATGCTTGAGCGCCAGGGTCAGGCCGACATCGGAGAAGAATTCGAGCCCGGCGAGAAACTCTCCGGCCTCGCCGCGCAAGAAGGCGCCAAACGAAACGGCGGCGGCGAAGTCGGACATGACGAGCAGCGCGCTCGCCTGCTGCTTCGGCGTGGGATAGAGCCTGAGCACCGCGCGCGTCACGATGCCGAGCGTGCCTTCCGAACCGCAGAACAGCTTGCGCAGCTGATAGCCGGCATTGTCCTTCTGCACCGCGCGAAGACCGTCCCACACCGTGCCGTCCGGCATCACGACTTCGAGGCCGAGCACAAGGTCCTGCATCATACCGAAGCGAAATGCGTGGCTGCCACCGGCATTGGTGCCGATCAGGCCGCCGATCCTGGCGCTGCCTTCAGCGCCGAGATGCATCGGGAACATCAGCCCATGCGGCTCCAGCGCTTCGTGCAGGGAGGCCAGCACGACGCCTGCTTCGACAAGGATCGATCCGCTGTCGAGGTCTGGTTTGCCGATTGCCGTCATGCGCGACAGCGCGACGATCACCGCGCTCGCCTGGTCGGCGACGGCGCCGCCGCACAGGCCGGTGTTGCCGCCTTGCGGGACAATTGCCACTCCTGCCTGCCGGCAGGCCTTGACGACCGCGGCCACCTCCGCGGTGTTGGCCGGGCGGGCGACGCCCAGAGGCTGGACGCCGTAACGGTTGAGCCAATCGCGTTGGAAAGGTTGAGTGTCATCGCCCGAAAGCCAGCCTTTCGGTCCGAGTATCTCTCGCAGGGCGGCTGCGGGGTCGGTCATTGAAGTACCTATTGGTGTGCTATGTGCGGACCGTTGCATCTCTGCGGACGCCGTTCAATGACCCAGCACCTGCGACAGAAACTGACGGGTGCGCTCGTTCCGGGAGGACGTGAAGAACGCCTCTGGCGGCGCCTCTTCGACGATCTCGCCGCCATCCATGAAGATGACCCGGTCGGCAACGCGGCGGGCGAAGCCCATCTCATGGGTGACGCAGATCATCGTCATGCCCTCGGAGGCGAGCGTCACCATGACGTCCAGGACCTCGGCGATCATTTCCGGATCGAGCGCCGAGGTCGGCTCGTCGAACAGCATGATCTGCGGCTGCATGCAGAGCGCACGCGCGATCGCGACACGCTGCTGCTGGCCGCCGGAGAGCTGACCGGGAAATTTCATCGCTTGCTCGGGAATGCGCACCTTCTCCAGAAAGCGCCGGGCCGTCGTCTCGGCTTCGGCGCGTGGCCGCTTGCGCACGATCATCGGCGCGATCATGCAATTCTCCAGCACCGTCATGTGCGGAAACAGGTTGAAGTGCTGGAACACCATGCCGACCTCGCGCCTGATCCCGTCGATGTTGCCGACATCGTCGTTGAGCTCGGTGCCCAGCACGGTGATGCGGCCGCCATCATGCTGTTCGAGCCGGTTGACGCAGCGGATCAAGGTGGATTTGCCCGAGCCGGACGGTCCGCAAATGACGATCCTCTCACCGCGCTCGACGGAGAGGTTTATCGTCCGCAGCGCGTGGAACGAGCCGTAATATTTGTCGAGGCCTTCGATGCGGACGGCCGGGCCGGATGGGAGCGTCGAATTCACGCGTGCCTCCCTAGCGTTCGCCGACCGCCATGCGCCGCTCGAGGTAAGCGCCGTAGCGGGACAGGCTGAAGACGAAGACGAAATAGATGAAGGCGATGAAGGCGTAGACCTCGACATAGGCAAAGCGCCATTCGCCGGTGCCGTAGGCGGCGTTGCCGGAGGCGAGGATCTCGAAGAAGCCGACAATCACCACCAGCGAGGTCTCCTTGAAGGAGATGACGAACTGGTTGATGGTCGCCGGCAGCGCGTTGCGCATCGCCTGCGGCAGAACGATGCGGCCGATGCGCTGCCAGTAGCTCATGCCGAGCGCCATGGCGGCCTCTTCCTGTCCTGCCGGGACGCCCTGCATGCCGCCCCTGACGATCTCCGCCTGATAGGCGGAGAAGAACAGGGCGGAGCCCAGGATCACCCGGTAGAGCTTGTCGCCCTGAAGCCATTGCGGCAGCGCAAAAGGCAGCACCACGGCGAAGGTGAAGAGGATCGAGATCAGCGGCAGCGAGCGGACGCCATCGATGATGAGACCGGTGGTGCGCGATATCCAGGGCAGGTCCGAGCGGCGCAGTAGCGCCAGGCAGATCGCCAGCGGGAAGCCGATCAGGCAGGTGGTGACGAAGATGAAGAGGGTGAGCGCCAGTCCGCCCCAGGCTTCCTCGCCGACATAGGGCAAGCCGAGCACGCCGCCTTTCATCAGCACGTAATAGAGGCCCGTGCCGGTGCCCCAGACGAGCGCGATGCGGCGTCCGGTCCAGAAGGCCGGCATGCAGCTCAGCACGGTCATGACCACCACGGCCACGCAGGCGAGCGCGGAGCGCCATTGTTCCTCGAAGGGATAGAGGCCGAAGAGGATGATGCGCCACCGCGCGGCGATCACCGACCAGCAGGCGCCGGCCGCTGCCTGGCAGGCCTCGGGGCCGCCGCTCACCGTGAACACGGCCGAAAAGACCGCCCAGTTGAGCAGCTTCCAGACGATGAAAGCCATGATCGCCAGGGATATCAACGACAGCAGCGCCTGAAGCGGCGTTGCGAAGAAGCGGCGCTTCAGGTCTTCGAGCCGACCCGGGGCAGGGGGAGCGACAACGACCATCTCCATCTTTCACCCCCTCAGTTGATTGCCCTTGAGGGCAATGGCTTTGTTGATGCGATTGAACACGGCGGCGAGGCTGAGATTGATGGCTAGGAAGCCTCCCATCAGGATGCCGATCGCTTCCAGCGTCTGGCCGGAATGGTTGATGGTCAGCGCCACGATCATGAAGAAGTCGGTGAAGCCGACGGCAATGCCCATGGTCGTTGCCTTCATCAGCCAGACATACTGGTTGGCGAGGATCGGCAGCATGGCGCGCAGCGCCAGCGGCAGCCTGACCAGCGTGAAGACGCGCCAGGGGCTTAAGCCCACCGACTGGGCCGCTTCCATCTGGCCTTTGCCGACCGCCTTGAAGCCGCCGCGCACGATCTCGGCGATGTAGGAGCCGCCATAGATGGCAATGGCGATAGCCAGCGCGGAGAACTCCGGCGGAATGCGCAGGCCGCCCTGCAGGTTGAGGCCTTGCAAGGCGGGGAAGTCGAGCATCGGCACGTCCGGCAGACGACCGAGCGCCAGGATGACGGCAGCGGTGGCCAGCGCCGTCGCCGCCGAGGCCAGTTGAATGCCGAGCCGCTCGCCGAATGGTTGGCTTAGGCGCGAGGTCCGACCCAGCCAGAGCGGAAGCGCGATTGCCGCGATCACGGCAAGTATCGCCGCCGCGAAGGCGATGCCCCCGACATTGGGGATCGGCACGTAGAGGCCGCGGCTGGTCAGCAGCATGCCGAAGGCCTCATGCGCGGCGCGCGGCGTCGGCAGGTGCGTGATCAAAGCGTACCAGAAGAAGACCTGGAGGATCAGCGGGATGTTGCGGAAGATGTCGACATAGGTGCGGCCGAGCAGCCGCGCCAGTTCGTTGGCCGAGGTCCGCGCCAGGCCGACGATCGTGCCGACGATCGTTGCCAGGATCAGCCCGGTGCCGCCGAGGAACAGCGTGTTGACGATGCCGATGAGGAAGAACCACCAGTAAGGATCGTTGGCGGTGGCGGGCAGGAGCGAGAAGTTCACATCCCAGCCCGTCGACTTGTAGAGGAAGTCGAAGCCGGAGGTGATACCTTGCTCGGCGAGGTTGCGCCTGGCGATCATCACGCAGGCAAGGATCATCGCGGCAAGTGAGCCGACGTAAAGGACCTGCAACAGCGCGTTGCGGACCTTCTGATTTCTCAGCAGGCTGACCATCAGCATCTTTCCCGAATTGGCGCCGGCTCCGCCAGACAGGCTGCCTGGCGGAGCTCAAAGCGGATGCGTTGCGAACGGATCAGTCGATCACCAGGGGATCAATCGATCACAAGCGGGAACAGGACGCCGCCATTGTTCCAGAGGTTGGTCAGCTCGCGATCCATCTTGTAGGGCGAGTCCTTGCCGAGATCGCGCTCGAAGATCTCGCCGTAATTGCCGACCTTCTTGATCACGTTGTAGGCCCAGTCGTCGGAAAGCCCGAGACCCTTACCCATGCCAGGGGTAACGCCGAGGAATTTCGCCACCTGCGGCGAGGTCGGCTTGGCCTTGATCTCGTCGACATTCTTGGAGGTGATGCCTTCCTGCTCGGCGAAGATCAGGGTGCTCAGCGTCCAGTTGGCGATGTCGACCCAGTTGTCGTCGCCCTGGCGCATGATCATCACTTCGGGCTCGACCGCGAGCACGTCGGGCAGGATCACATGGTCCTCGACCTTGCTCTTGGCGATGCGGGCGATGGCCAGTGTCGGACCCCACTGCGCATAGAGATCGCAGCGGCCGGAGAAATAGGCCTGCTCGAGCTCTTCGGTCTTCTCGATCAGCACCGGCTCGAGCTTGATGCCGAGCTTCTGGGCATAGGCTGCGACCTGCTGTTCCTGCGAGGTGCCGGCGGGAATGCAGATCGTGCCGCCATTGGCATCCTTGAGCGACTTCAGGTTGAGCTCCTTGTGCGCCATCACCTTGGTCGTGCCGAGATAGTAGGAAGTGGAGAATTGCAGGCCGAGCTCGGTGTCGCGGCTGAGCGTGCCGCCCGAGGCCTTGATGATGATGTCGACGTCGCCCGACTGCAGCGAGGGCCAGCGCTGCGCCCAGCTGATCGGCACGATCTTCAGCTTCGCCGGATCGCCGAAGACGGCGGTCGCCACCGCCTTGCAGAGGTCGATGTCCATGCCCTTCCAGTTGCCCTTGTCGTCCACCTCGGCAAAGCCGAGATAGGAGCCGTCATGGCCGGTGCAGTTGAGCACGCCGCGCGCCTTCACGGTCTCCAGCGTCTTGCCGCCGGCGGCTTGCGCCGGCGCCGCCAGATGAACGAGGCCCAGGGCCATGGCAGCGGCCCCCCATTTGATCATTTTCATGTTGGTTGTCTCCACTGTTGAGGTTGTTCCGTTTCTTGTTGTTGGAGCCCCGCAAGATGTCTTTCGGGACCCGGTCTCGAAGCCGCTTCTCAGTCGGAAAGCGGGGTCGGTTTCGGCAAGGAGATCTTGAGGTCGCTGCGCCAATCCTCCTGGGCCAGCCATCGATGCAGGGCAGCCACGGCCTTCACGCGCAGATGTCCGCGCGGGACGACGAGATAGAAACCGGGGACTTCCTCCGGCCGCATATCGGCGATGGCGTCGCGGCCGATCGGCGCGACCAGCGCGCCGGAGCGGAAATCCTCCTCGGCGTCGATGACGGAAACCAGGCCGACGCCGATGCCTTGCAGGGTCGCCCGGCGCATGGTCGCCGCGTCATCGAAGCTGATGCTGCGGTCGCCATCCGTCAGCTCGACGCCAAGGTGGCGCAATATGTCCGGCCACAGGCGCTTCGACTTGACCGTATCGAGCAGCGTGAACTTCTTTAGATCATGCGCCGACTTGATCTTTTCGCCGATCGCCGGGGTGCAGCAGATGATCTTCGGGTCCGGCACCAGCAGCGTGACCTCATAGTCCGGCCAGTTGCCGTAGCCCCACTGGACAGTCATATCGATGTCGTCGCGCCCGAAGTCGGGCAGGTCGACCATGGTGGTCAGGCGCAGATCGGCGCCCGGCAGCATCTCGCGGAACAGCGAAAGCCTGGGCAGCAGATAGTGCGTGGCGAAGTAGGGGCTGGCATTGAGATTGATGCGGTCGCGGTAGTTCGACTTGGTGACGCGCCGGACGCCCTCGGAGAATTCGTCGAAGCCAGCCTTGATATAGTGCGAGAGCAGGATGGCGGATTCGGTCAGCTCGATCGAACGGCCCTTGCGTTCGAACAGCGTGACCTGGAGCGTGTCTTCCAGGAGCTTGATCTGCTGGCCGACCGCTTGCGGCGTGACCAGCAGTTCGTCGGCGGCCTGGCGAAAGCTCTTGTGCTGCACGACCGCATGGAAGACGCGCAGCGCGTTGAGCGAAGGGAGGCGAAGCTTGCCGGTCATGGTGAATTGCGCCTCCTTTCGTTCGAGACTCCATCGATCATGCACTGCCGTATTTCAGCAGCCATCGGCTGCTGAAATAGATTCAGGCGTAGATGTAACCGCCTGAAACGATGACGTTTTCGCCAGTCATGTAGGTGTTTTTCGGCCCGCCGGTCATCAGCACCCATTCGGCGATTTCCGTCGGCTCGGCGCCGCGGCCGAGCGGGCTTGCCTTGGCCAGTTCCTCGAGGAAGCCGAGCGCCTTGGCCTTCTCCGTGGCCATGCCGGCGGGCGCGACGGAGTTCACCAGGATGCCGTCCTTGGCGACGTAATGGGCAAAGGATCGCGTCAGGCTGACCACGGCGGCCTTGGTCGCCGCGTAGTGCGCGTTCTGCGGATGCGCCTTGAAGGCGTCGACGGATGTCAGGTTGACGATGCGGCCGCGCACCTGGGCTTTCGGCTCTTGCGTCTGCATGTGGCGAACCGCGGCCACCATCATGTGGTAGGTACCCTTGATGTTGATGCCGTTGGACGCGTCCCAATCGGCGTCGGTGATTTCGAGCAGCGGACGGCGCGGATAGATAGCAGCGCAATTGATCAGCGTGTCGACGCGCCCGAGCCTGGCCACGATGGCGTCGAAGGCGGCATGGCACTGCGGGCCAACCTGGATGTCGCAAGTCGCGGCGGCGACCGGCAGGCCCTCGGCCTTTGCCGGATCGAGCGCGGCCTCCGCGGCCTCCTGGTTGATGTCGATGATGCCGATCCTTGCCGCCCCGGCCTCCACGGCCATGCGGGCGAGAAGGGCGCCGAGGCCGGCGCCGCCGCCAACGATCAGAACGGAAAGGTCTTTCATCCTGTTTTCCTTACTTGGTGCCGCTCGGCGAAGTCGGCCAGGTCGGCATGATGTCGAAACGGGTAACGTCGGCCCATGCCGGGAGCGCGAGCACGCCGACGACCATCCTGGCCACGTCGTCCGGCTGCACCACCTTGCTGGCGTACATGGCTTCGCGGGCCTTGGTGTCGAGAATGTTTTGATAGAGCTGCGTCTCGACACGGCCGGCGACGATCTCGGTGACGCGTATGCCGGACGGGGAGAGGTCGGCGCGCAGCGCGCCGGCAAAGCCGGAGATCGCAGCCTTGGTGGCCGCATAGACGGCAATGTTGGAGAACGCCGCGTGGCCCGCGACCGAGCCGGTGAACAGGATGTGCCCCGACTGCCGCTCGCGCATCTGCGGCACGACGAGACGGGTGAGTAGGATCGCGGCGCTGAGGTTCACCTCCAGCGTGGTGTCGATGTCGGCGATCTTCATGTCGGCGAAATTGCCGAGCGGCGGCATGATACCGGCATTGTTGATCAGCACATCGATGGTGAGATCGGCCAGCACCGATTCCAGCGCCTCGCGGTCGGTGACGTCGACGGCGATCGGCACGATGCCCGGGCGTTCGGCCTGCAGTTCTTTCAGCGCCGCCTGGCTGCGGCCGACCGCATAGACATCATAGCCGGCGTCGCTCAGCGCGATCGCCATGGCGCGCCCTATGCCGCTCGTCGCACCTGTGATGAAGGCTGTGGTCACTTGGGGCTTCCCCGATTGCTTGATGCTCAGTTTGCGGCCTGGGCCGATGCCGCGAAACCAAGAAAAGCAGCAAAAAGGAAAGATAAACTTTCGAAATGCGTTTTCGACGCTTGAAACGTTCTGCTCTGCCTGAGCGATCTCAAAGGCCGCAAACCAAAGAAAAATGGTGCTTTCAGCAAGCAGAAGAGGGATTTAGCCGGCCGGCGGAACAAAAACATGGCTTTCGCAACCGCGAGATCGGTTGTCTTCGGTCCGGGTGTTAGGATCGAGGCCTATCCGCCTGTCGAAAGCGGCCTTTTCATCCCGGTGAAGAGCGAGGCCGCGGCGGCCTTTTGCTCGGTGTCCGTGGCCTCGACGCCGGAGGCTCTGGCCAAGGCGCGCACGCGTCCCAGGCTGTTGTGCAGATGCTTGCGCATGGCCTGGCGTGCCTTGGTTCCGTCTTGCCTTTCGATGGCGTCGACGATGGCTTTGTGCTCGCTGTGGATGCGCGCGTAATAGCTGTCCTTGAGCGCAGCCTCGACCACATAGCCGAGCTGGAAACGCGGCACGATCATCGGGCCGAGATAGGCGAGGAAGCCGTGGATGAATTCGTTGCGCGCCGCCTTGGCGATGGCGAGGTGAAAGTCGTAGTCGTAGTGAATCTGGACCGCGGCAGGATCGGCGTGCTGGGCGTCGATGTCGTCCATCATCGCCCGGATGTTGCTTGCCTCGTCGTCGCTGCGGCGTTCCGCGCAGAGGCCGGCGGATTCCACTTCGACGCTCAACCTCAGTTCGAGCAAGGCGATGGTTTCCGGCAAGGTGCGCAGCGCCTCGTCGGGAATCGAGAAATTGCGCGGGGCCGGTGTTTCGCTGACGAACATGCCGCGCCCCTGCTGCGGCACCACCATGCCCTCCGAGCGCAGCCGCGCCACCGCCTCGCGCACGACGGTGCGGCTGACGTCGTATTCGGCGCAAAGCTCCGCCTCGGTCGGCAGTTGCGCGCCAGGCTGCAACTGTCCGGAGCGGATCTTTTCGGCCAGGCTCTCCGCCACGACGGTGGAAAGCGGCTTGCGCTTCGTCATTTACGTCCTTTCGTTCAAGTCCAGATTCGGGCCGTTCAAGTTCAGATTCGCGATGATGCCCGAACCGGCAAGACCATTCAAACCGCCGCGGTGACGATGAGTTCGACCAGCATGCCGGGCTTGGCCATCCGTCCCTCGCCGGAGGAGCGCGCCGGTGCGTGCTCCTTCGGCATCCAGGCGTCCCAGACCGTGTTGACCTCGTCGAAGTCGCGCACGTCGTCCAGCCACATCTGGACGTGAAGGATGCGCGTCTTGTCGGTGCCGGCCTTGGCGAGCAGCGCGTCGATCTTGCCAAGCACCTCGCGCATCTGGTCGGCGGCGGACTGGCCAGGTCTCGCCACCTGACCAGTGAGGTAGAGCGTGCCGTTGTGGATGACGCCGTGATGGATGCGGGTGTCGAAGTCGAAGCGCTGGATATCGCTCACGGAGTGCCTCTCAGATTGCCGGCGTTTGCCGGATGGGGTTGCCTTGCAAATATTGCGCGTGGGGCGCCTGAACGAGCCAGCCGGCATCGACCGGAAGCGTGACGCCGGTGATCGAGGCAGCGCGGTCGGAGCAGAGGAACAGCGCCGCCTCGGCGACATCGCGCGGTTCGACGAAGCGGCGCAGCGCCGTCGTGGCCTGGATTGCTTCCGGGTTGCGTTCGCCCTTGGCGATCTTCGCCTTCAGCCCGTCCGACAACGTGTAGCCGGGCGCCACGGCATTGACGCGAACCCCATGCGGGCCGAGTTCGGCGGCCAGCATCTGGGTGAGCGCCAGGACGGCATGCTTTCCAGGCGTATAGGCCGGCAGCGACAGCGGCGCGAAGGAGGCGAGCGAGCCGACATTGAGGATCGCGCCGCGCCCGGCAGCCGACATCAGCCGGCCGAACACCTGGCAGCCAAGCAGCGTGCCGCGATAGTTGATGCGCCACATCCGCTCGTCTTCGGCGAGATCCTGGTCGAGCACGTGCTTGCCACTCTGCAGGATGCCAGCGCAATTGACCACGACGTGCGGCGTACCGAAGGCGTCTACGACTTCCGTCGCCAGGGCCTCGACAGAGGAGGGGTCAGCGACATCGGTCTGCACGAAGAGCGCGTGCGGCGCGCCGGCGCTCTCGCAGGCGCTGGCTGCTTCCTTGCCTCGGGCGGCGTCGCGACCGGCGACGACCACCTGATAGCCATCCTGCGCGAAGCGCTCGGCCATTGCGCGGCCGATACCGGACGTGCCGCCGATGACGACGGCGGTCTTTGCCTCAGCCATTGCGGCGGTCCTTCCGCTCGATGTCGAAGAACGCGGCCATGGCCTCGACCTGGAAATCCATCATCGGGCGCCCGGGCTGGATGCGGCAGCCGATCGCTTTCGCCGCCTTGAGCAGCGCCGTCTCGGCCGGCTCCATGATGATGTCGACCACCGTCATATCCGGCGTCAGCTTGCTCACATCCATCGGCAGCGGGTCGCCGGCTTTGAGGCCGGACGGTGTGGCGTTGATCGCCATATCCATGCCGGTCGGATCGGCTTCACCGACCTCGATGCGGCAATTGGGGAACGACTTGTTGACCAGCACAGCGAGTTTTTGCGCGCGGTCCCTGTCGACATCGGTCAGGCGGATCTCGGCGGCGCCTTCCTCGGCCAGGCAATAGGTGAGCGAGGAGCCCGCGCCGCCGGCGCCGACCTGGAGGATGCGCTTGCCGGCAATCCGGTGCCCGCCGGCCTTCAGTCCGTCGATGAAGCCGACGCCGTCGAAATTGTCGGCGTACCAACTGCCGTCCGCCTGCCGGCGCACGGAGTTGGCGCTCTGCACGCGCGAAGCGCGATCGTGAGCCGCCGCGCATTTGTGATAGACCGGGACCTTGTAGGGTACCGAGATGATCACGCCGCGGATGTTTTCGGCCGCGGTGATGCCGGCCCAGAAGGTGTCGAAATCTTCCGGACGGCAGCTCAGCGGCACCATCAGGCTGTCGAGGCCCTTCTGCTCGAAGATCTCGTTGAAGATTCCGGGGCTCTTCGCATGACCCACGGGATGGGCCAGCATGACGAAGATGTCGGCCTTGCCGGTTCCGCGCATCGGTTATTCCTTTCCGTTTGACAGTTCGTGATCGCTCAGGATTTCCAGCGCCCGCACGAGCGACGAATGGTCGGCTTCCGCGCCGCCCGCCCGGGCCGAACAGGCATTCATCAGCTGCTGCGCCGTCGCGGTGCCCGGCAAGGCAACGCCGAGCGCGCGGGCGCTTTCCAGCGCAAGATTGAGGTCCTTCTGGTGCAGCCGGATGCGAAAACCGGGCGCGAAGCTGCGGGCGATCATGCGCTCGCCATGCACGTCGAGCACGCGCGACGAGGCAAAGCCGCCCATCAGGGCGCCGCGCACCTTTGCCGGGTCGCAGCCGGCCTTGCTGGCAAAGACCAGCGCCTCGGCGACCGCCTCGATGTTGAGCGCCACGATGATCTGGTTGGCAATCTTGCAAGTCTGGCCGGCGCCATTCTTTTCGCCGATCAGGGTGATGTTCTTGCCGAGCTTCTCGAAGATCGGCAGCGCCCGCTCGAACTCGGAGGCCGGACCGCCGGCCATGATGGTGAGGCTTGCCGCCTTGGCGCCGACCTCGCCGCCGGAAACCGGCGCGTCGAGATAGCCGGCTCCGGCCTCCCTGAATTTCGCCGCGAATCCGACGGTGGCGATCGGGCTGATCGAGCTCATGTCGATGACCAGCTTGCCAACCGAAATTCCTTTAAGCACGCCGTTTGGTCCGAGCAGGACGCGCTCGACGTCGGGTGTGTCGGGCAGCATGGTGATGACGATCTCGCAGAGCCGCGCCACTTCGGCCGGGGAGGCGACGACCGATGCTTTCAGATCTTTCGGAAGAGGCGAACGGTTCAGGACCGTGACGATCTCATGCCCGGCATCGGCGAGATGTAGCGCCATCGGCGAGCCCATGACACCAAGCCCGATGAAGCCGATTTTCATGCGCAACTCCCATTTGGGGTTCGAGCCGACTTGCAGCCCAAGTGAGCCATATGATATAGGACATCATACAAATTTCAATGCACCTTTTCCACTGGAGATCGATCGCAAATGCAGGAGCGCGTCAATTCGCTGAAGGCGGCTGTACAGGCCAGCCGGGCTCACATCGGCATTTGGTGCTCATTGGCCTCGGCGCTCACCACGGAGATCGTGGCAGGCTCGGGAGCGGGCTGGCTGCTGATCGACAGCGAGCACAGCCCGAATGACCTGCGCAGCATCATGGCGCAGCTGCAGGTCGCGGCGGCGTTTCCCTGCGAGGCGGTCGTGCGGCTGCCTTCGGACGATCCCAATTCGATGAAGCAGGCGCTGGATGTCGGCGCCCGCAGCCTGATGATCCCCAATGTGCGGACGGCGGAGCAGGCACGCGCGATCGTCGCCGCGATGACCTATGCTCCGGGCGGCTTCCGCGGCTTCTCGGTCGGTCACCGCGCCAACGCCTTCGGCCGCATCGCCGGCTATCATGCGAAAGCGCGCGAGCAGCAGCTGCTTGCGGTCCAGATCGAGGACGAGACAGGCGTCGCCAATGCCGCCGCGATCGCGGCGGTCGACGGCGTCGACGTTCTGTTCGTCGGGCCGGGCGACCTGTCCACGAATATGGGCGCGATGGGCAATCCCGGCGCCACACATGTGCAGGACGCGATCTCGTCCGTGCGCGAGGCCGCGGCTTCGGCCGGCAAGGCGAGCGGCATCCTGGCGCCCGTCAAAGCCGACGCGGACCGCTATCTCGCCGACGGTCTCACCATGGTGGCGGTCGGATCGGACCTCGGCCTGCTGGCGCGGGGCTCGGACGCCCTGGTCGCCTCGTTCAACCGGTAGAGCGGAGCACAGACGTGGCGATCCCTCCCTACAAAGCTCCTTCGCGCAACGCCTATGACATCGTCATTGTCGGCGGCGCCGTCGTCGGTTCGTCGACGGCCTACTGGCTGAGCCAGGCGCTGGGCAGCGGCGCCTCGATCCTCGTTGTCGAGCGCGACTCGAGCTACCAATTCTCCTCGACGGCGCTTTCCACCAGCGCGATCCGCCAGCAATATTCCAATCCGATCAATGTGAAGATCAGCCAGTTCGGCATCGAGATCATCCGCGGTTTTCAGGAGCGGATGGCGCCGTTCTACCCGAATGAGACGGCGCCAGATCTCGGCTTCAAGGAACATGGATATCTCTATTGCTGTTCCCCCGAAGGCGTGGAGACGGCGCGCGAACGCGTCGAGCTGCAGCGCAGCCTTGGCGCGCACACCGTCTTCCTCGAACCGGGCGCCTTGAAGGAACGTTTTCCGTGGTTGAATGTCGATGACCTCGGCGGCGGCTCGTGGGGCGCCCGCGAGGAGGGCTGGTTCGATTCCATGGGCATGCTGAACGGCTTTCGCCGTGCTGCCCGTGCCAGTGGCGTCGAATATATCGACAATGCGGTGACGGCGCTGGACGTCGTTGACGGGAAGGTGGTCTCCGTCCGCCTCGCGACAGGCGAAACGGTTTCTTGTGGAACGCTGGTCAACGCCGCCGGTCCGCGAGCGCAGCAGGTCGCCGCGATGGCCGGGCTGTCGATTCCGGTCGCGCCCTACAAGCGTTACAGCTTCGTTTTCGCCAGCGCCAATCCGATCCCGGGCCGCATGCCCAATGTCATCGATCTTTCCGGTACATTCGTGCGTCCGGAAGGCGAGCTTTTCCTCACCGGCAACACGCCGCAGGGCGACGGACCTGCCGACTATGACGATTTCGAGATGCATTTCGAGGAGTTCGACGACTACATCTGGCCGGCGCTCTGGCATCGCATTCCGGCCTTCGACGCGCTGAAGGTCCAGACGAGCTGGACCGGCCATTACGAATACAACATGCTCGACCACAACGGCATCGTCGGCTTTCACCCGCAAGTGAAGAACTTCATGTTCGCCAACGGTTTTTCAGGCCACGGCCTGCAGCAGTCGCCGGCGGTCGGCCGCGCGGTGTCGGAGTTGATCGTCCACGGCGCCTTCCAGACGCTCGACCTGTCGCCCTTCTGCTACGAACGTGTGCCGCGCAACGAGCCGTTCCTCGAAGAAGCGGTCATCTAGGGTAGAGGCCGCCAATCGCCAGGTTTCGACCTGGTTGGCGGCCTCAAGCCCCTGAGCTCAGGCCGCGTATCTCGCCATTACGGGCTGCCTCGACCACTGGGCGTACCAGGTATCGAAGAGCTTGAGCTGCTGCTCGGCATAGCCGCGCTGGCTGTCGGTGAGGGCATCGGTCTCGTTGAAGTGCAGTTTGTATTCCGGGTTACCTTTCAGAACCA
This sequence comes from Mesorhizobium sp. GbtcB19, assembly GCF_019091085.1. Taxonomy (GTDB): domain Bacteria; phylum Pseudomonadota; class Alphaproteobacteria; order Rhizobiales; family Rhizobiaceae; genus Mesorhizobium. The sequence continues at coordinate 63,901 of NZ_JAGXJY010000025.1, forward strand.
TCATGTGCTTGAAATAGAGCACAAGGTCGGGCCCTTCGTCGAAGGAGGACAGCACGGCGAACGCGGCATCCAGCTCCAGCGCCAGCCGGCGCGCTTCGGCGTCGCCCTTCGCCGCCGCCTGGCTGAGCCCAACCAGATGCAGCACTTCCTTCGGCAGCACGTTGCCGATGCCGGTGATGGCGCCCGACGCCCCGCAATTGACGAAACCGTGGAAGACGGCGGTATCGACGCCGATCATCAGCGCGACCTCATCGTCGCGGCTGGTGATGTTTTCCGCCGCGTAGCGCAGATCCGACGGACCGCCGAACTCCTTGAAGCCGACCAGGTTCGGATGTTCGGCGCGCAGCGCGAAGAACAGGTCGGCGCGCGTGGCGAAGCCGTAATAGGGGCTGTTGTAGATAACGGCCGGCAGGTCGGGGGCGGCCGCGAGAATCGCCTTGAAATGATGGCGCTGCGCCGTGACCGAGGGTCCGCGCGACAGAACGCGCGGGATCACCATCAGGCCGCGTGCGCCGACCTTCTGGGCATGCGCGGCATGGGCCACGGCGCTGGCGGTGTTGACGGCGCCGGTTCCGACGATCACCGGAACGCCGGCCTTCACCAGCCGCTCGACGCCTTCCATGCGCTGCGCGTCGGTCAGCAATGGCCAGTCGCCCATCGAACCGCAATAGACGACGGCCGACATGCCGGCGGCGATCAGTTCCTTACCCTTGCGCACCAGCGCGTCGAAGTCGGGAAGCCGGTCATTGGTGCAAGGCGTCATCAGCGCCGGCATGCAGCCGGAAAAAACATTGGCGGTCATTTCGGATTCTCCTTGAGGCTGGCACGCAGATTGGCCAGTTTGTCGCGCAAAGAACCGATTGCCAAGCGGATAGTCGCGGCCACAGGGAGTAACCATGCGTACCAAGTCCAGCATTCGCGTCGTCGGCTGTCACGCCGAGGGCGAGGTCGGTGACGTCATCGTCGGCGGCGTGCTGCCGCCGGCAGGCCGCACGATGATGGAAAAGATGATCACGATGGAACGCGATCACGACCATATCAGGCGCATGCTGATCTGCGAGCCGCGCGGCAGCGTGGCCCGGCACGTCAATCTGCTGGTGCCGTCGACGCGCGAGGATTGCGCCGCGGGCGCGATCATCATGGAGCCGACGGAATACCCGCCGATGTCCGGCTCCAACACCATCTGCGTCGCCACCGTGCTGCTCGAGACCGGCATGGTGCCGATGCAGGAGCCCGAGACGCGCTTCAAGCTCGACATGCCGGGCGGCGTCATCGAGGTCAGTGCCGAATGCCGCGACGGCAAATGCCTGTCGATCACGCTGCGCAACGCACCTGCCTTCGCCGAACGGCTCGATGCCAATATCGAGGTGGAAGGGCTCGGCACGCTGAAGGTCGATATCGCCTATGGCGGCATGTTCTATGCGATCGTCGACGCCAAGGCGCTCGGCTTCTCGGTCACGCCCGACGAAGCCCGCGACCTGGCGGTGGCCGGCGAGAAGGTCCGCCGCGCCGCGCGCGAGCAGCTCGATGTCGTGCATCCTGAGTTCGACAATGTGCGCGGTGTCTCGATCGTGCAGTTCGCCATGCCGTTCCAGGGGCCGGGCAACGTCACACGCAACACCTGCATCGTCTCGCCCGGGCGCTCGGATCGCAGTCCGACGGGAACCGGCACCTCGGCCCGCATGGCCGTGCTGCAGGCGCGCGGTTTGATGAAGGCCGGCGAGGTGCTGATCCATGAATCGATCATCGGCTCGCGCTTCACCGGCAAGATACTCGAACTCACCGAGATCGCCGGACACAAGGCGATCGTGCCGCAGATCACCGGCCGCGCCTGGATCACGGGCGAGCACAACTATTATCTCGATCCGACGGATCCGTATCCGCAAGGCTACGTGCTGTCGGACACCTGGGGCACCTCGACCTCGGTAACGCAGTAGTACTTCCTGCAACGCGGTCGCCTCGGACCATTCAGGCGCTTTCTGTTCAAAGGCGCAGGGCATCGCTCTTGCACATGCTCGGCGGACCTTGCAGGGAGGCGTCCGCTCTGATTCCCTGCGCTTGGTGGGGATCACCTGATTCGTGTGCTCGTTGCTCCGGTTTCGCATGGTCGCGGCGGGGCAGCAGGCGCTTTCGTAGAAAGATGAAAAAATGACCGCCAAGCCGGAAATCCTGGAGATGAGACCCAAGATCACCGTTGTCGGGGTCGGCGGCGCCGGCGGAAACGCCGTCAACAACATGATCGCCGAAGGCTTGCAGGGCGTCGAATTCGTCGTCGCCAATACCGACGCCCAGGCGCTTACCATGTCGAAGTCGTCGCGGCTGATCCAGCTGGGCGCGCATGTCACCGAGGGGCTGGGCGCCGGATCCTTGCCCCAGGTCGGAAGTGCCGCCGCCGAGGAATCTCTCGACGAGATCATGGATCATCTGGCGGGAACCCATATGTGCTTCATCACCGCCGGCATGGGCGGCGGCACTGGGACGGGCGCAGCACCCGTGATCGCGCGCGCCGCCCGCGATGCCGGCATTTTGACGGTGGCCGTCGTCACCAAGCCTTTCGTCTTTGAAGGCAAGCGCAGGACCCAGGCGGCCGAGGAAGGCATAGAGCGACTTCGCGAGAGCGCCGACACCGTGATCGTCATCCCGAACCAGAACCTGTTCAGGGTGGCCGACGCCAGGACCACATTCGCCGACGCCTTCGCCATGGCGGACCGTGTTCTCTACGCCGGTGTCGGCTGCATCACGGATCTCATCGTCAAGGAAGGGCTGATCAATCTCGATTTCGCCGACGTGAAATCGGTGATGCGCGACATGGGCCCGGCGATGATGGGTACCGGCGAGGCTTCCGGAGAGGGACGTGCAAGGATGGCGGCGGAGGCAGCGATCGCCAACCCGCTCCTCGACGAGGCCTCCATGACCGGCGCCAGGGGGCTGCTGGTGTCGATCAGCGGGGGCATGGACATGACGCTGTTCGAGGTCGATGAAGCCGCGACACGGATAAGGGAAGAAGTCGACGCCGATGCCGACATCATCGTCGGCGCCATCTTCGACCAGTCATTGGCAGGAAAGTTTCGTGTGTCGGTCGTCGCGACGGGACTGCGCAAGAGCGCGAGCGTGATGCAGTTCGAGCAGAGGATCGCCTGACGCCATCGCGATCTTCGACCGCGCCGATGGCGCGGCGCTATCGGCTGACGTCAGCTTCCGACGTCGATTAGATCCGGCCTGTCAGATATCGGCGGCTAGAGCAATTCCAGGAAAAGTGTGAGCGGTTTTCCGCCCGGAATTGCGACAAAACAAAGGGATAGGGCGGTTCGCCGTTTCCGTGAAACGGTGAAATGCTCTAGCGCACTTACGCGCGCGCCTCTTCGTCGCTAATTTTATGCCACGGCAGACAGTCGCGGCTGACGGGAGAGGCTCACATGAAAAGCTTCGTCTATAACGCCCAGCCGGCACGCGTCGTCTTCGGATCGGGCACGATTGCAAGGCTCCCGGAGGAGATCAACCGTCTGGGGCTGAAACGCGTGCTCGTGCTTGCAACACCGCCGCAGGAGGCCAATGCCAGACGCCACGCCGAGTTCCTCGGCGGCAGGGCGGCCGGCATCTATGCCAAGGCGACGATGCATACGCCGGTGTCCGTGACCGAGGACGCGCTGCGGATCGTGGCGGAGCTTGAGGCCGACGGGTTGGTCGCGGTCGGCGGCGGCTCCACGACAGGTCTCGCCAAGGCGATCGCATTGCGCACCGACCTGCCGCAGATCGTGATGCCGACGACCTATGCCGGCTCGGAAATGACGCCGATCCTTGGCGAGACCAAGGACGGCGTGAAAGTCACCCAGTCGAGCCCGAGGGTGCTGCCGGAAGTGGTCATCTACGACGTCGATCTGACGATGACGCTTCCTGCTTCCTTATCGGGCACAAGCGGCATGAACGCCATCGCCCACGCCGTCGAGGCGCTCTATGCGAGGGAAAGCAACCCGGTGATAAACTTGATGGCGGCCGAAGCCATCGGCGCGCTGGTGGGGGCGTTGCCGGTGATCGCGCAGAGCCCGCATGACCGCGATGCGCGCTCCAAGGCGCTCTACGGCGCCTGGCTCTGCGGCATCTGCCTCGGCTCGGTCGGCATGGCGCTGCACCACAAGCTTTGCCACACGCTCGGCGGCAGTTTCGATCTGCCGCATGCCGAGACCCATGCGATCGTGCTACCGCATGCGCTGGCCTATAACGCGCCTGCCGTTCCAGCCGCCATGGAAACCCTGCGGGCCGTGCTGAAGACGGACGACCCGGCTCAGGCTCTCTACGATCTCGCCGGCCGGATCGGCGCTAGGCGCGCCCTGTCTGAGATAGGCATGCCGCCCGACGGGATCGACATCGCGACGGACCGCGCGCTGGCCAATCCCTACTGGAACCCGCGGGCGCTGGAGCGGGAACCGATCCGGGCCCTTATCGCCCGCGCCTATGCCGGCGAACCGCCGCGCACTTGAGAACCCGTACGTCGCTGGAGGAGTTGTCGCCATGACAGGCACCGCGGACGCCGCCCGACCGAAATATCCCTATTTCGAGGAAGAGACGTCGGTCGACGTGGTCAACGCGCGCATGGGACCGGATGTCGACCCGCGCCTGCGGGAGGTCTTGGGCGTGCTGGTGAAACATCTGCATGCCGCCATCAAGGAGATCGAGCCGACGCATGAGGAGTGGCTGCAAGGCATCAAGTTCCTCACCGATGTCGGCAAGATGTGCTCCGACTGGCGGCAGGAATTCATCCTGCTTTCCGATACGCTCGGCGTTTCGATGCTCGTCGACGCCATCAATCACCGGCGTCCGAACGGCGCCACGGAAAACACTATCCTCGGGCCCTTCTATGTGCCCGAGGCCCCGCGCTACGCGCATGGCGCGAACATCTGCCTCGACGGCAAGGGCGAGCCGATGGTGGTGCGCGGACGTGTGCTCGACACGGAAGGCAAACCGATCGCCGGCGCGCTGATCGAAGTTTGGCAAACCAATGACGACGGCTTCTACGATGTCCAGCAGAAGGACGTGCAGCCGGACTGGAACCTGCGCGGGGTCTTCACCACGGACGGGAAGGGCGAATACTGGTATCGTTCGGTCAAGCCGCGCTACTATCCGATCCCAAACGACGGCCCGGTCGGAAAGATGCTCGCCGCGCTCGGGCGTCATCCGAACCGCGCGGCTCATGTCCACTTCATCGTCAGCGCGCCGGGCTACGATCCCGTCATCACCCACATCTTCGCACCCGATTGCCGCTATCTTGCCGAGGACGCCGTGTTCGGCGTGAAGGATTCGCTGATCGCCGATTTCACCAAGGTCACCGATCGGGAAAAGGCGCGCGAGTTCGGCTTCGACGCTCCGTTCTGGTCCGTCGACTGGGATTTCGTCCTGGCTCCCAAGACCACTGCAGCTTGAACCATCGTAGTTTCGTCCAAATTGGACGGAGCGTGAACGCTGGAAGCGCAGAACGTCGCGATTCACAGGGCCGGCTCGCCTGATTTCAGTCGGTCTGGATCCAGACCGCCTTCGTCTCCAGATATTCGTGCAGGTGCTCGACGCCGCCTTCGCGGCCGTAGCCCGACATCTTCATGCCGCCGAACGGCACGGCCGGGTCGATGGCATGGTACATGTTGACCCAGACTGAGCCGGCCTTGACGCGGCGCGCCAGCTTGTGCGCCGTGCCGAGATTGGTGGTGAAGATGCCGGCCGCCAGGCCGTAGGGCGTGGCGTTGGCGCGCGCGACGGCCTCATCCAGCGTGTCGAAGGGCATGGCGGAGATGACCGGGCCGAAGATTTCCTCCCGCGCGATCGTCATTTTGTCCGAGACAGCGCCGAAGACGGTCGGCGCGATGAAGTTGCCGCCGTCATAGAGCTCGCCCGTCAGCCGCGAGCCGCCGGCGACCAGCCTGGCGCCTTCGTCGCTGCCGGCCTTGATATAGCCTTCGACCTTGCCGGCCTGCCTTGCATTGATCAGCGGCCCGATTTCCGTTTCCGCCTCGATGCCATGGCCGATGCGCAGCTTGCCGGCGAACTCGGCGACCCGGCGCACGAACTCGTCATGGATCTCGCGCGCCACGAACAGCCGCGAGCCGGCGATGCAGATCTGGCCCGAATGCACGAACACCGCCATCGCCGCGACCGGCACGGCCTTGTCGATATCGGCGTCGCGGCAGACGATGATCGGCGACTTGCCGCCGAGCTCCAGCGAAACGCGCTTGAGATTGGTCACGCCGGCGCGGGCGATCGCCTGGCCGGTCAGCGTCGAGCCGGTGAAGACGATCTTGTTGACGTCCGGATGCTCGGCCAGCCGGGCGCCGGCCTCGGCGCCGGTCCCGGTGACGATGTTGACGACGCCGTCGGGCACGCCGGCTTCCTGCATCAGCTTCGCGATTAAAAGCGGCGTCAATGACGCATCCTCCGACGGCTTCAGCACGATGGTACAGCCGGTGGCGAGAGCCGGCGCGATCTTCCAGATCGAGGCGGCGGTCGGCGCGTTCCAGGGAATGATCGCGCCGACGACGCCGACCGGCTCGCGCCGGGTGAAGGTGACGATCTCGCCGGGGATCGAATTGTCGATTGCCTCGCCATGCAACGCGGTCGCCATGCCGCCATAGAAGCGCAGCATGCCGATGACACGACGGCGGTTGGCGAGCGTGCGCGTGATCGGCAGCCCCATGTCGAGAGTGTCGGAGACGCTGAGCTCTTCCCAATGCGTCTCGAACAGGTCGGCGATCCTGAGCAACACGCATTGCCGCTCGTAGGGTGAGAATTTCGACCAGGGGCCTTCGAACGCGGCCCGCGCGGCGGCCACCGCCGCGTCGATATCGGCGGCTTCGCCGCGCGGCACCGTGGCCAACACCTCGCCCGTCGCCGGGTTCAGCGCCTGCATCACCTCGCCGGACTGCGCCGCGACCCACTTTCCGCCGATGAACATCGGCCGGAACTCGCCATGGTAGAGCGTCGTGGCCTTCGCCCTCGGGTCGAAGTTCAGCGTCATCGTCTCCTCCTCACGAATTCCGAGCCGACTATTACTCCCGGTGCGGGCGACCTCAAACAAGGAAAGCTAAAAGGGCGTTCAGATAATCGGACTATCGGGCGAGTGCCGGACATTTTGCTCGACCAGATTGCAACCGGCCTCAAGCTTCCGTCGGGGCCGCCTTCCGTGGAATTGGCCCGGACCTGGTTGCTCCAGCCGTCGCGGGCTGACCGGGTGCCAGCGGGAAACCCCGCAGGCCACCTGCCGGCGGATGTCTCAACCTTGCCAGGCATGCGCCTGGAAGGGAGCTTCCAGCGGAGGTTTCGTAATGCTGCCGGTGTAGTTGGTGATCGTGGACGCGGCGACCGCGGCGATCACTTCCAGCAATTGGTCCTTGCCGAATCCAGCGTCGAGGAAGCGATCGACGTCCCCGTCGCTCAGCCGGCCGCGTTTTTCGATCATCGCCTTCGCCAGACCCGACAGCGCGGCGGCCTTTGCCTCCGCCGGCGGACGGCCGGCGCGAATGGCCTCGACATCCGCTGGGTCGATGCCTTCCTTGAGCGCCAGGGCCGTATGAAAGGCGACCGCCCATGTGCAAGCGTTGGTCACGGCGTCGGTGAGCAGAATGACCTGGACCTGCGCCTCGGTGAAGCTGCCGCCATGCACGTTTCCGAATAGGGCGACGAGGCTGTTGATCAGGGCCGGCGAGGTCGAAATGGCCCCGGCAATGTTGGGAATCATGCCGAAAGCCGACTGCAATTGGCGCAGAGCCGGCTTCGAGCCTTCAGGGGCGGTTTCGATGGTGTGAACGGGAAATCTTATCATGGGGAGCATGCCTCTTGCTTTGATGTCGCATCGGAGTTGTGGCGACTTATCTAGGGAGGGGGCCATTGGCGGGAGCGCCAATAAACCCTCGGTTCTCGCCAAGCGGCTGCGATGGACAAAGCGGCCTCGGCAGGGCAAAGTCTGGCGGAAATGAAAAGATCCCTTCATTCCTCGCCAAGCCCGATCCGGGTCATCGAGGTGCTCACCTTCCCGGCGGTACAGCTGCTCGATGTGACCGGCCCGGTTCAGGTGTTCGCCTCCGCCAACGATTTCGTGGCCAGCGCCGGCGGCGCTGCGCCATACCGGCTCAAGCTGGTGACGCAAGGCGATCAGGGCGTCATGTCCTCGGCGGGCGTGGCGCTGGCGGCGGCACCGCTCGCCAAGAGCCGGGGTGCGCTGGATACGCTGCTGGTCGCCGGAGGGCAGGGCGTGGAGGCGGCCGCAGCGGACCCGGCGCTGGTCGACTGGCTGCGGCGGCGGGCAACGCGGGCGCGCCGCGTCGCCTCCGTCTGCACCGGCGCCTTCCTGCTTGCCGCCGCGGGCTTGTTGGACGGGCGCCGCGCGGTGACCCATTGGAAGGACTGCGCCAGGCTGGCGGCGCGCTTTCCCGCCGGGCGCGTCGGGCCCGTTCCGATCTCCATACGAGGCGGTCCGGTCGGGCCCTCGGCCGGGGTGACGTCCGGCACCGCCCTTGCGCTGGC
>NZ_JAGXJY010000246.1 GCF_019091085.1 Mesorhizobium sp. GbtcB19
TAAAAATATTTTATTATAATTCAAAATAATTAGAGGGTATAATCTTTGAGTCACAGTAACTTTTATAGGTCCATGATAAATCTAGGAAAACCAAAATGTGGTGCATCAACTAACCAATAGACATTTGACCCAATTATGGAAAATGAAAAATGTGCAAAATGGACATGATTACGATCATAAAAGTTGCAATTCATAGTTTAGGCAAAACATTACGGTCAGAATCATGTCAAAAGTTTAATCTTCTGTTAATTTTACAAAGACATGCTGAT
>NZ_JAGXJY010000247.1 GCF_019091085.1 Mesorhizobium sp. GbtcB19
TAGCAAGTCGACAAGCGTATACTACATAGCCTCCTTTTCGTCTGCGGGGAAACGACTCTTCGAGGCTTTCAGCACCTTGAGTATCTTTCCGTTCTTCTTTTGTCTCCGAGATCTGAAGCTTCTGTATGAAAGGAAATGACTAGAAGGTCTTGTTGGATCCGTTAAGGCGACAAGATATGAAGCATGATCTGGATTAGATGCTGTTCCAGAATTAGGGTCATCCGCATAAGAAGCAAGTAAGGGAAAGTCTACTCGAGAAGAAACAGTGT
>NZ_JAGXJY010000248.1 GCF_019091085.1 Mesorhizobium sp. GbtcB19
CCTGCGCCGCGGGCTGTCGCCCTTGATCCGCCTGCACGACGCGGTTCGCTCGCCGGGCCGTAGCGACCTCGACCCGATCGAGGGGCCTGGCGCGCAGAGCGAGATCAGGCCGCTGATCGAGGCGCGCAATGCTTACATGGAGCGCGAGCGGGCACAGATGGCGGCGCAGCGCCGCTTCATCGCCACTGCCGCGCACCAGTTGCGCACGCCGCTTGCGCTGCTGACGACACAGGCGAGCTACGCCTTGCGCGAACGCGCCGCGGATCGA
>NZ_JAGXJY010000249.1 GCF_019091085.1 Mesorhizobium sp. GbtcB19
ATCTTACTTGCTTTGATGCGAGGTCTCCTCATTGTTTACATAGGTATCAGAGCCCTAGGTAAGAGGTAACAGAGAAGGTAGGAAGTCTTCGGTCAGAGGTCGAATAGAAGTTACTTCACACCAAACTGGGAAATACTCCTTCCTATATGATGATGCTTGGAAATACTCCTATATGATGAGAAAACTGGTGAAGCTTGAATTCACTTACCACTTACAGCGGGGCATCCGTGTATCATAGGAGTATAGCTGGAAGAGAGGCCTTTCTAGT
>NZ_JAGXJY010000250.1 GCF_019091085.1 Mesorhizobium sp. GbtcB19
CGAGATGGCTAAGGTCGACTGCATAAAAAATTTGTGAATTCTTGTATATAGAGGAAAAAACTTGAGGGAGGTTTTTTTTTAAGTGCGACTTTAGACTATTACACATGTAAATGCACATTTAAGTTGGGGATGGTTAGGTGCATCTCTCAACCTCGATGGAGTTATGATGCGTTGAATCTATAGGACATGAGATGTTTGTAACACGATTGATAATGTTCAATAGATGATGGTATAATGATCACGTAGCCAATGAGATATTAGTCATATT
>NZ_JAGXJY010000251.1 GCF_019091085.1 Mesorhizobium sp. GbtcB19
CATTTCATTGAATATTTTTTTCGCTCTTTTTAAACTAGATTATTAAGTTATGTTGCAAAGGGTTCATCGGGTAGTCCTGCGCAGACAGCCATGGCTTCCTATCAGTCACAACAAAGATTGCTGAACGGAAGATCCCGCTAGTGGCTGCTGCTGCTGATGTCATGCGGCTGGTGATTCTGACGTCACGCCTAGTTTCTCTCTGAGGCCGGGGTTTGCGTTTCCTGTCCCGGGCAAGACAGGCGAACCGCTGCTGTGCCTATAAAATGTT
>NZ_JAGXJY010000252.1 GCF_019091085.1 Mesorhizobium sp. GbtcB19
GAAAAAAAAATAATTTGCACTTGGATATTAGAACTCTCATATTAATAAATTAAAGCATGAAGATAATTATACAAGTGCAAATAGCTAATTATTTATATTAAATATAAAGCATATTGATAACAAATGCTTGAAAGATAGCTCTTAGATATGACACTTGAGGCTTGCACATCTCAACTTTGGTGCACTCAAATTATTATCAAATAAAAGAATGGTGGAAGGACTATTGCATATCAACTCTCCAAACTAATTTTAGGAAACATGTATTCTT
>NZ_JAGXJY010000253.1 GCF_019091085.1 Mesorhizobium sp. GbtcB19
CTCCACCGCCACATAGGCTGCGGGCACCATATACTCCGGCAGCAGACCGCCCAGGTAAGCCCGCAGCACAGCCGCAAGATCGGCCCCCGCAGCGCTCCGCGCCACCACATAGGCAACCAGCCGCTTGTCGCCTGGCGTATCCTCGCGCGCAACCACAGCCGCTTCACGCACCAGCGCGTGCTCGCCGGGCCGCGTCTCGATCTCGCCTAGCTCGATGCGAGGGCCTCGGGTCTTGACCTGATGGACGGTGCGGCCAAGGTACTCGAT
>NZ_JAGXJY010000254.1 GCF_019091085.1 Mesorhizobium sp. GbtcB19
ACGCTCGCGTTATCGGCAATGCTTTATCTGGTCGTCGTAAAGCCACTCGTCGCGCTGCTGCACCCGCAACGCCCCAAGGGCCCCGTGGAGGCAGCAGGCGCCACGGCCGCTGCCGTATGAGCCTCTAGCCGCCGCCGCGCCTTGCAGCCCGCTCCTCGCGGGCGCGCCGGCGCGGGGGGGCGTCGCCGGGCGTGCCGACCCCGCTCATTGCCTTGCGCGGCGGCTGGTTCACCGCGGCCGCCAGCATCGGGAACGGGTCGACCTTGT
>NZ_JAGXJY010000026.1 GCF_019091085.1 Mesorhizobium sp. GbtcB19
CCTCGGAAAACTTGGGTTCCTCGCCCCCGCCAAAGGCGGGGGAGAGGTGGCTCGGCGAAGCCGAGACGGAGAGGGGGGGCGCCCTATGCGAATATCCATCCCCTAGGCGCGCCAACTCCAAACGCCGGCGCTGCCCCTCATCCGCCCTTCGGGCACCTTCTCCCCGTTCACGGGGAGAAGGGAACTAGGTCGCCGTCCAGAACGCGATCTCCTGCGCCTTGGTCCTGAGCTCCGTATTCAGCCATTGATCGTCGTCGTCGAGATAGCTCCACGGCGTCTTGCCCTGCGCCTGCATCTCGCGGATGTAGGAGCGGTAGCGGTAGTGGCTGTAGACCGACATCGCATAGGTGGCATAGGCGGCGGCGAGCTTCCTGTGACCGCGGATGATCACCAGGTTCTCGTCGTTCTGCTTGCTCGCCGGCGCCGAGAAATTATGGCTGCCGGTAACCACCACGCAGTCGTCTGAATGCGGATCGGTCACCAGGATCTTCGAGTGCACGATGGCGTGGCCGATCTGCGACAGGAACTCCCGCCGGTTGACCTCGGCGATCCACGGCCCGAGCGGCGCGTCGAGGCCTTGCGGCTGCGCCACCGCGTAGCGGTCCGGCGTGAATGTCCGGTCGCTGCTCACCAGGTCGATGTCGAGGAAATTCTGCTCGGTGCCGCCCTCGTCCGCGCTCAGCGTCGAGACCACGCCGCGCACATACATGCCCTTCTCCTTGGCGCGCTGGCCGGCCAGCGTATGCAGCCCCTGCTTGCCGGGCGTGAACATCAGGAACAGCACCGCCTGCCTGGCCGAGCTGATGACGTCGCGCAGCGCGTCCATGTCGGCCCCGTTCGAGGTACGGGTGAACCAGACGGTCGTGCTGGCGCCGCCGACCGTGAAGGTCTTGGGGGCATTGTTGTCGGCCATCAGCGCCGGCGTGAAATTGGCCGGGTCGGTGACCGGCGGCGAAGCGTCCTTCAACAGGTCCCAGTGCTTGCGGTAGTGCTCGGCGACCGCCGCGTCCTCGATCAGAAGACCGTTGTTGACCTGCGTGCATAGGCCCGTGGTGCTCCAGTTGGTGCTGCCGGTCCACACCATCTTCGGCTCGCCACCCTCCGACACGACGACGAACTTGTTGTGGCCGAGGCCCTTGGATTTCAGCATCCGGTCGATGGTCGCGATGCCGTGGTCGTTGAGGTTCTTGCGCGCCGCGGCGTTGCCGTCGCCGCTCTTGTCGGAGCCGTTGGCGAGGATGAGATGCAGCCGCGGCCCGAGCCCGATCAGCGCCGTCTCCAGCGTCGCGTCGGCGAGCTCGTAGAGCGCGGCATGCAATTCGTCGCCGGCAAGCTGTGTCAGCCCGACCATGCGCAGGCCGAGATCGCCTTCCAGGAAGGCGCGGAACTTTGCGTCGCCATTGGTCTCCAGGCTCTTCTTGAAGGCCGCAGGCGTGAGCTTGTTCTTCGCCATGTAGCGGGCGACGAATTGCGACAGCACCAGCCCGCGGTTGAAGTAGCAGGAAAAGCCGCCGCCGGCGTCGGTGGCAAGCGTCGCCCAGTCGGTCCAGTCGCTGGAAACGCCCTTGGTCAGCGGCTTGCCGGGGCCGGCGCTCATCATCGCGGTCACCCGGTAGCGCACGACATTGCCGACGTCCGCCGCATGGTCGGTCCAGTTGAAGCGCTGGAACGGCCAGACGTCGGACGGCCTGTGGTCGCCCGATTTCGGCTTGTCCTTGGTGAAGCCGACGCGGTTCTCCACCGGTTCGATCTTCTCGGTCGCGCCGACCTTGCGGCCGCGCTCCAGAAGGAAGCCCCGACATCCCGCGATGAAGTCGCTCGGTGCCCAGGCGACGAAGGCGTCGTCGCCGTTGGTGTAGACGGAAACCTTTATGCTGACGGCCATCTCTACCTCCTATGCGGCGCCGGCATGTCCGGCCCGCGAATGCAGCCAACAACAATGCAGCCAACAAAATCCGCGCCGGAAGCAAGCTCCCCGGATCAGCCCAAACAGAATTTGTCGAAAGGTGACGGCGATGATTATGTGGCGGCAGAAGATCGGATGTCAATGTTTTGCAGTGTCAAGTATAATTCTATGAACTGCTTCACATTGCAGTCTGTTTGCCAGCAAAACAAAGGGGCGGATGGCCTTACGAACCATCCGCCCCACCTTTGTCCGGCCCGACCGGCGCTCGTCAGCTCTTGCTGGAGGCGAGCACCAGCACCGGCTTCTCGCTGTAGAGCTGCGGGAACAGCGACTTCAAATTCTCGATCTTCGGCAGGTCGTTGTAGACGATATAGGGATAGGTCGGGTTCAGCGTCAGGAAGTCCTGATGATAATCCTCGGCCGGATAGAAGGTCTTGCCGGTTTCGAGCGTCGTGACGATCGGCTTCGAAAACACCTTGGCCTTGTCGAGCTGGGCGATGTAGCTCTCGGCCACCTTCTTCTGCTCGTCATTCTCGGCGAAGATCGTCGAGCGGTACTGCGTGCCGGAATCCGGCCCCTGGTAATTGAGCTGCGTCGGATTGTGCGCGACCGAGAAATAGACCTGCAGCAGCTGGCCGTAGGTCACTTTCGACGGGTCGTAGGTGATCTCGACGGATTCGGCATGGCCGGTGCGGCCGGTGCCGACCACTTCGTAGACGGCGTTCTCGGCGCTGCCGCCGGTATAGCCGGAAACCGCCTTGCTGACGCCCTTGACGTGCTGGAACACGCCCTGCACGCCCCAGAAGCAGCCGCCGGCGAAGATCGCCTTCTCGGTGCCGCTCGCCGCCTTTTCATCCATCGCCGGCGGTGGGATCACCACCGCGTCCTCGGCCGAGCGGGCCGGGCTCTGCCAGAACACGGCCGCGGCCGCGCTGAGCACCAGCGCCGCCAGCGCCCCTTTGGCAAGGAATGGCCGCCGCGCGGCTTTCTTTTCAATGCCGGTCATGTTGGGTCTCCTTGTTTTTGTTCCACTATATACGAACGAAGCCGCCACGGGGTTCTCACTTTGCCGTGCGGCGGTGTGTAACCGCCAACGGCGCTCCCCTCTCCGTCTCGGCTTCGCCGAGCCACCTCTCCCCGCCTCTGGCGGGGCGAGGAACCCAGGCTTGCAAAGGCCATGCCCTTGGCGATTGGCATTTCCTCGCGCCCGCCGGCTGGCATTTCCTCGCCCCCGCAAAGCGGGGGAGAGGTGGCTCGGCGCGCAGCGCCGAGACGGAGCGGGGGCTGCGCCGCCCTATGCGATTGCCTCGCCGGCCGGCGACGAGAGCGGATTGCAAGCTCACCTTACTGAGCGGTGGTGTCCGCCGGCTTCATGGCATCTGTGGCAGGCTTCATCGCATCCGCCGGCTTCATCGCATCCGTTGCAGGCTTCATCGCCTGGGTGCTCATCGCATCGGGCTTCATGGCGTCCGCCGGCTTCATCGCGTCCGTCGCGGGCTTCATGGCGTCCGTCGCCATCGCATTGGCCGGCTTCATGGCGTTGGTCGTGTCGTCGGCGCGGGCGCCGGCAACGAGGACCGAAGCCGAAAGCGCGAAGGCGAGCGCCGGCAGGGTGAGGTACTTGGTCATGGTAGTCTCCTTGGGTTTTGGCGCGCGCATGCGGGCCTTGGTGAAGCGTTGCCGCGTTCGTGCGGCCCCGCGCGAAGAGGGACAAAAAATCAGTTGGTGGCGGCGGCCAGGATCGGCCCGCCGTTTGGACCTTGCACCAGCACGGCGGTGCTCAAGCCGCCGCCGGCCGCCGGCAGCGGCAGCGTCGTCGCCTGGCCGTTCCAGCTGCCGAGTTTTGTCAGCGCATGCACGACATTGGCATGCGGCAGCGTGCGTCCGGTGTTTTCGCCGCGCGCCACCGGCACCTCGACGACACCCCGGTTGTAGCGCACCAGCCAGATGTCGGCGCCGCCGCCCGGCGCCTTGCCGGCGCCGATGCTGACCTTGCTTTGCCCGAGCGAAAGCTCCGGCCCCTGCGGGTGGCCGCCTTTGGCGATCAGGCCCTGGATCTCGCCCGCCGCGGCGCCGACGCCATCGGCGCGGCCATTCACCACCACCTGTGGCGTGAACGGCCCGTCACGGCCGAGCGACGGCTCGTAGGTCACCTGACGGTCGGTGAATTCCTTGCGCCCGAACGTGTCCTTCCAGCCGAGATAATCCCAGTAGGTGACGTTGAACGACAGCGCCAGCACGCCCGGCTGGTCCTTGACCTTGATCAGGTTGGCATTGGCCGGCGGGCAGGACGAGCAGCCCTGGCTGGTGAACAATTCGACCACGGTCAGCGGCTGCGCGGCTGCCGCGCCGACAGTGGCGGCGAGCATCGCGCCGGCGATCAGGCTTGTCTTCAATCCGGTCATGGGAAGCAGTCTCCGTAGCGGGGTCATGCTCTCATTTCGCCGGGCCGCAGCGCTTCGTTACAGGCTCACCGGTTTGTGATGTGGGAGATTGGCGAAGGCCGGCGCGACGTCCAATCTCCTCCCTTGCGGGGGAGATGTCCGGCAGGACAGACGGGGCAGTGAAGGATCGCGGCGCTGCAAGATAAAGGTTCCTCGCCCCACCAAGTGGGGAGAGGTGGCTCGGCGAAGCCGAGACGGAGAGGGGAGCGCCCTACGAAGGCCCCCGCTCCGTCCGCTTCGCGGACACCTCTCCCCCGCCTCTGGCGGGGGCGAGGAACCCAGGCCTTGAAACGCCGGCGGGACAGCGCCCCCCTCTGGCCTGCCGGCCATCTCCCCCACGAGGGAGAGATCAGCCATCACTGCGTCAGCACCGTTTCCGACGGGCGCTGGTTATAATCGCACTTTCCTATCACCGTGTAGAAGAAGTCGGCGTTGACAACCGTTTCGGGCACCGACGAGCCGCCGTCTTCCCAGGCCTGCGTGCTCGGCTGGCCGCAGGGCACCGCGGTGAAGATATCCACTGTCTGGCCGTTTGCGACTTCGGTCGCGTTGGTGTCGGAGGTGCCCATGAACAGCCGGTTCGACGTGGTCGGGTCGTTCGACTTGAGCACGCTCGGCGAGCCTGACGGCACGTCCATTTGCAGGTACAGCTGGTCCATCAGGCTGACGTCGATAACCGCGCCAGTGCCGTTCGAAGGCGAGGTCGTGCAAGTCGTCTGGTAATTCGTGCCGTTGCTGTCGGTCTGCAGGATCGCGCCGGTCGGGGCATTGTTGAAGTTCTTGACCTTGCTCGTGTTGCAGACCTGCTGCTGCACCTGGGTCAGCTTGTTGCCGCTGACCGTATAGACGGTGGTCGTGCCGTAGCCCTTGGGGTCGCCCGCGCTGTTGTAGGCATAGTTGATCTGCATCAGCTTCTGCGGTGTGGTCTGACCGAACTGGGTGCCGTAGAGCGTGACCGTCTTGTTCCACCAGCCGGACGCCTTGTCGATCTTGAACGTCGTCTGCGTCAGCGCCGGCGTCTTGCGCACCGAGGAGCCGACGCCGACCTGCACCGTATTGATGCGGGCGACCTGCATGAAGCTGGTCGGCATCGGATAGCTTGCCGTGGCGGTGAAGGTCGCCGTGCCGTCGGCGGCGACAGTGACGCCGGTCAGCGTCGCGGTGCCCTGGCCGGCATTGGCCGCATAGGCCTGCTGCAGCGCCGTCTGGCGATCGGCCAGCGCCGTCGTGGTCGGCAGCGTGGTGATTGAGATGACCGCGGCGTCGAGCGCGTTCTGCATGTCGCTTCGCGTCGTCACCGCCGAGGTGTAGTCGACCGAAAAGCCGACCGCCGCCACGATCGGGATCGTCAGCAGCACCATCATCGGCATCATCGAGCCGTCGCGGCACGCAAGGAGTTGCCTGGCCGCGCCGGCCAGCGCGGCCGGGCTGAATTTTCGGGCGAAACTGAACATTTTCGGGGCCTTCGTCGTCTCGGCAATGTGCCGGTCTATCATCGGAGGCGAAGCATCCGCCAAAGCGGTGCATGATTGTTTAAGCGGTTTTGAATATTTCGTGAGCGGGATGTGATGGGGGCTCTATCTCCCCCCTTGTGGGGAGAAAGCGATTTCAACATCTTAGCGAAGCTAAGTGTTAGAAATCGCAAGTGAGGGGAAAGGCGCCGCCCTACGAAATGTAGGCTCCGCGCCCTACGAAATCCCCTCTCTTGGATTTTCTACGACTTAGCCTCCGCGAAGTGCTCCGGCTAAGACCGTGAAAATCCATTCTCCCCCACAAGGGGGGAGATAGCGCCGCGCTCCGGCCAGCACCCCTCATCCGTCTCGGCGCTGCGCGCCGATCCACCTTCTCCCCGTGAACGGGGAGAAGGGAAAAATCCCCGCCGCTTGCCCGCTCCCCCCGCCCCTGCTAAAGCGCGCGCCATGACCACCCCCCTCGACCACATCCGCAATTTCTCCATCGTCGCCCATATCGACCATGGCAAATCCACGCTTGCCGACCGGCTGATCCAGCTCACCGGCGCGCTGGAGGAGCGCGACATGAAGGAGCAGGTGCTGGACTCGATGGATATCGAGCGCGAGCGCGGCATCACCATCAAGGCCCAGACCGTTCGGCTCAACTACCGCGCCAAAAACGGCGAAGACTATGTGCTGAACCTCATCGACACGCCTGGACATGTCGACTTCGCCTATGAGGTGTCGCGTTCGCTCGCCGCCTGCGAGGGCTCGCTCTTGGTGGTGGATGCCAGCCAGGGTGTCGAGGCGCAGACGCTGGCCAACGTCTACCAGGCCATCGACAACAACCACGAGATCGTCGTGGTGCTGAACAAGGTCGACCTGCCGGCGGCCGAGCCCGAGCGCATCCGCGAGCAGGTGGAGGAGGTGATCGGCCTTGACGCCTCCAACGCCGTGATGATCTCCGCCAAGACCGGCCTTGGCGTGCCGGATGTGCTGGAGGCGATCGTCCACCAGCTGCCGCCGCCGCGCGAGGGCGACATCAATGCCCCGCTCAAGGCCATGCTGGTCGATAGCTGGTACGACGCCTATCTCGGCGTCATCGTGCTGGTGCGCATCATCGACGGCGTGCTGAAGAAGGGCCAGACCATCCGCATGATGGGCACGGGCGCGAAATATCTCGTCGAGCGTACTGGCGTGTTCAAGCCGGCCCGCGTCAATGTCGACGAGCTCGGCCCCGGCGAGTTCGGCTTCTTCACCGGCTCGATCAAGGAAGTGGCCGACACCCGCGTCGGCGACACCATCACCGAGGATCGCCGCCAGACGGCCAAGGCCCTGCCCGGCTTCAAGCCGGCGCAGCCGGTGGTGTTCTGCGGCCTGTTCCCGGTCGACGCCGCCGATTTCGAGGATCTGCGCGCCGCCGTCGGCAAGCTGCGCCTCAACGACGCCAGCTTCTCTTATGAAATGGAAACCTCGGCCGCGCTCGGCTTCGGCTATCGCTGCGGCTTCCTCGGCCTCTTGCATCTGGAGATCATCCAGGAGCGGCTGGAGCGCGAGTTCAACCTCGACCTCATCGCCACCGCGCCTTCCGTCGTCTACCGGCTGCTCTTGAATGACGGCACGGTGAAGGAGCTGCACAACCCGGCCGACATGCCCGACGTGGTGAAGATCTCGGCGATCGAGGAGCCGTGGATCCGCGCCACGATCCTGACGCCCGACGACTATCTCGGCGGTATCCTGAAACTCTGCCAGGACAGGCGCGGCATCCAAGCTGATCTTTCTTACGTAGGAAAACGCGCCATGCTGACCTACGACCTGCCGCTCAACGAGGTGGTGTTCGATTTCTACGATCGCCTGAAGTCGATCTCCAAGGGCTACGCCTCCTTCGACTATCACCTGACCGACTATCGCGAGGGCGACCTGGTGAAGATGTCGATCCTGGTGAATGAAGAGCCTGTCGACGCGCTCTCCATGCTGGTGCACCGCACGGCGGCCGAAAAGCGCGGCCGCGCCATGTGCGAGAAGCTCAAGGAGCTGATCCCGCATCATCTGTTCAAGATCCCGATCCAGGCCGCGATCGGCGGCAAAGTCATCGCCCGCGAAACCATCTCGGCGCTGCGCAAGGACGTCACCGCCAAATGCTACGGCGGCGACGTGACCCGCAAGCGCAAGCTGCTCGACAAGCAGAAAGAGGGCAAGAAGCGGATGCGGCAGTTTGGGAAGGTGGACATTCCCCAGGAGGCGTTTATCCAGGCGCTGAAGATGGGGGATTGAGGGGCGATTTCTGCCGAGCCAGTCGAATGATCGGCCGACTGTGACTTTGCGATAATATCGGGGAGGGGCAAATGCGTATCTATCGGTTGACTTCTGATGGCCAAAAATGGCCGCCAGCCCAACAAGGCGGTCTCTTCGTTCTTGGCGATCCTGAGGCTCGGAACATCAAACATCACAAAAAGAACGAGGTCCTTGTTCGAACTGAGGAAGAGGCAATTCGCCTGATCCTCAAAGGCTTCTCCATTCGGATTGAGACGAAGACGCGGCCGTCACTTGTTCGACGCAATATCTTCGTCGACGGAACGCGAGTTAGTTGAGCTTAAGTACGAAAGCGTCTCTCGCTGCCTCAGCTCAGCGGGCGCCGGATCTCCACGCCGTGAGTTGGCGTAACGTTTTAGATGTAAAGATATCCAGAGGATCTATTCAAAAATACCAGTTTCTGAAACTTCGGTATGTCGTATCCTCTGTTTGGATAGCAACAGCCGATCTCTTTCAGTAACATCTCAGACCGAAGTCGAATCAAATATTGGTAGCGCCGGGAGAATTGATCCCGGCGCCGGTTCAAGGCGACGCCTTCTTCTGTTCTTTCTTCAGAAAGATATCGAGATACTGGCCAAGTTCGGCCAGCCCTTCAGCGCTCATGTTCTCGGGGAAAATTAGCGTTACGTCCCCTTCGTCTACGGGGAAAACGGCCTTTCGAGAACCCTTTTTCACTTCAACAGCCAGAGCGGGCAGACCGGGTCGATTGATCACAGCATCAAAAAGATGCTGCGGCATCGTCGGGGGCGTAGGAGGCGTTGGCGGTAGAGGAATAGGGGATGGTTCCATGACTTTGACCTCGCTTACCGGAACCCCCGACATCCCTTGGTCGGTAAAGACCCATTGGCTATCTGCCGAAAACCCTAGGACGGTCGCACCTTGTGGAAACTGGTCGACACCTTGACTGGTCCACTGAATCCTATTGCCGACCTTGATGTCGGGCGGTTGCTTCTCTACGCCGAGATTGTGATTCTGGTCGCCATTTTTGTCCACATTTCTATCAGGCTCATATAGCCCGATGTATTTGGCTGTCTCCTTAAATTGAGCCAGCAGTTCATTGGCTGCATCCTTGTTGAACTCAAGATCGAAGACCAAAAAATGCACGACGGAGCCATCAGAGGCCAACCCCGTGGGGTAGTGCTCATACAAAGATTTGTGAGCTGCTGGGCTCAGAGCGACCTTTCGTACGAGCAGCTTCTTTTCGGTGTCATCTTCGCGAGTATCGAGCAAAATGCGTCGCGCGATTTCAGAGACCCTGACCTTACGAGCGTCGCCGTCGCCTTGGACTTCGATCAGCCCGTAGTATTTAAGCGTGGCAAGGGTCTGACGCGCGCCGCTACTCTTGGCGCTATAGCCCCAAGCGGCTGTAGCCGATGACAGCGGCGCTGCATAGGCGCCCTCCCTGTCATAGAGAGCCCTAGTTTTCTCAATGGCCTTCTGGACACTGATGAAGGGGTAAGAGGGGCTCCGCCCAACCTTGCGCTTCTGCGTGCCTTTGGTCTCTGCATTAGTGGTCTCAGTCTGGTCAGACATTCTGTCCTCCATCCGCAGCTTCCTAGCCTCGATACAGGAAAAGGCTAGAAAAGTCAAAAAGTGAATATGACCAAACGCAAGGCTTGCATTATGACCCGATTGCCGACAGGATGCACCGTGTGGAGATTCGCTCCGCACGGCGCATCAAGTAAGGTTATCGGTATGGAACCCATATAGCTTGACCGCTTCCTGATCTGACGAGGTCTTGCACACCTGATCAGCTTCAGCAGCCGCCACTGGGCGGTGGGGTCGGGGCGGGAATGCCCCGTCTCCAAACTGACCCGGAAATGGTTCCGGGTCACAACTCGCGACCGATTTCGGTCACACTTACAGGACGACAATGATTCATCTGCGAATCGGCGTCAACCGGTATTCGGTCGTACC
Source organism: Mesorhizobium sp. GbtcB19 (assembly GCF_019091085.1). Classification (GTDB taxonomy): domain Bacteria; phylum Pseudomonadota; class Alphaproteobacteria; order Rhizobiales; family Rhizobiaceae; genus Mesorhizobium. The sequence goes on from NZ_JAGXJY010000026.1 coordinate 10,032, forward strand.
CTTTCACGAAAGGAAAGGAAATGAACGACCGTAAGGTTACGCCGGATATGGTCCCGGTCATTAAGTTGGCCCGTCATCTGAATATCCCGTATTCGTGGATTTCGGGCTACTACCCCGGCCTCAACTTTGGCCGGATTGCTGACGTGATGGCGGGGCGCTTGTTCCCCGAAATTCCGCCGGCGGCAGAACTTCCCCCTGATTTCCCTTTGCCGGGATCGGCGGCGGCTTAACTCGAAAACGGGATTGGGGCGGCCTACTGGTCGCCCCCTTTCAGTCGTCAGAGCCTCCCTTCACCAGCCCCCCACCTCGTTGTATCCTCTCCCCAGCTTGGGGAGACATCGCATGCGCTCCACCTCAGACACCGCCGCCGCGATCGGCCTCGCCATCGGCGGCGCGCTGGGCATGGCGGGCACATTCGTCGCCAGCGATGCGCTGCGCGAGACGCTGTGGACCATCGACGGCGTGGGCGTCGTCGTCGCCGCGGCGCTGCTGACGATGAAATACCAGCGGCGCGGCAACGACCTCGTCGCGGCCGGCTTCCTCACTTTCCTCGCCGGCGAAAGCCTGCTTCTCGCCGGCAATGCGGCGGGGTTGCAGGCCAGCGTGCCTTCCTATGCCGGCGGCATCGCGCTGTGGGCGGCGGGGCTGGTCATGGTCAGCGCGCCAGCCACTTTCGCGCTGTGGATGCGGCTCACGGCTTTCGTCGCCGCCGTGCTGTTCGCCGTCTCGGTCCTGATGATCCTGTGGGGCGCGCCGCTTTTGCCCACCTCGGCGCCACTGCCGGCGCTGGGCTATCCGTTCCTGGTTCTGACCTTCATCGGCTGGATCTGGACGCTGCTGAAGCCGGAGCGGTAAGGATAGGCGCGATCGTTCGCGGCTTGGGGGTCAGCTTGCGCAAATTGTTGTTCGTCAGTCTTTGCCTCGACTTCGTTTGGGTGAATGCAGCCGTCGTGCTCGTCGTCCGGCTGTTCCCGGGAATTGCCGAGACCGTGCTGGGACAGCCGACATCCTGGGCGGCGCGCCAGGTCCTTTCGCTGATCCTGCTCAGTCTCATGCGGGTGGCAAACGCCTCGATCGGCGAATGGCTGCTGGCTTATGCGCGGACCGAGCCACCCGGCCGGCGCCAGTGGGCCAACCTTTTGCTTGGCACGCTCGGCTTCGGGTCCGGCATCTGGTACCTGCTCCAGCTCACCGAGCCCGGCGATACCACGCCGTTCCTGTTCATGGTCGAGAACACGCCGTTGAAGCTCGCGGCGGTGGCGGTCTTCAGCGCCTGCTACAGCTGGTGCGGCGCAATGCTGCTGCGCTTCGAGCCGAGGGCGAAATTCTACAACGTCCTGCTGTTCGTCTCGATAATCCCGTTGACCGCCATCAACGTCATCTTTTCCCGTGACGCGATGATCGCCACCATGGTGGCGCGCGCCGCCAGCAAGGGTCGGTCCTTCCCGGTGGAAAAAGCCGAGGCCTATGTCCGCGTGTCGCTCTATTTCACCGTCCTGCTGATCGCGATCATGCTGACGCTGCTCTATTTCTGCCGCGAACGGCCCGCCGCCGAAAGACCGCTCGAAGGCGCGCAAGGCGGCGAGGTGTAGCCCTCTCGACTCGAACCGTTTCCGGGCTCAATCTCGTCCGATGGCCGCGCCGCTCGAAATCCGCAACAGCCCGTCGGGAAAGATTCTTCCCGCCCTCGGGCCGTTCCTGATCGGCGGCATTTTCGGCTTCGGCGCGCTGCAGGGCGTGGCTTCGGGCGCCGATGGCGGGCATGTGCTGTGGATCGCGCTGCTCTGCGCCGCCTGCCTCGGCCTCGGCGCCTTCATCGCGCGCGGCGCCTTCGACACCTCGGTCAAGGTGACCTTGGACCAGCGCGGTTTCCGCGATGTCCGCGCCGGTGACGTGCTGGTGCCGTGGAGCAAGGTGAAGAGCGTGCGCCTCGCCGCCGGCGGCAAGGGCGCGGCCATGCTCAATTTCGAACTCACCGAGGAGCCGCCCGACGAGATCAGATACTCATCCGCCAACGCCTTCGGCCTGATGCCCTTCGGCAAGACCACCGTGCACATGGAAATCTCGTCGCTCGACGTGCACGGCCAGGACCTGGTCGACGCGGTGCGGAAGTTTGCGCCGCATGTGGTGGTGAGGCGGTAGCAATCACTCCCGTTTCAGAACGGGGCGCCGGAACTGCTGATCTCCCCCTTTGTTGGGGGGAGATGTCCGGCAGGACAGAGGGGCGCGCGAAGGAACGCGGCGCTCGCACGTTCGAGATTCCTCGCCCCACGAAGTGGGGAGAGGTGGCTCGGCGAAGCCGAGACGGAGAGGGGAGCACCCTACGAAGGCCCCCGCTCCGTCCGCTTCGCGGCCACCTCTCCCCCGCCTTTGGCGGGGGCGAGGAACCCAAGCTTTGCAATGTCGGCGGGACAGCGCCCCCCTCTGGCCTGCCGGGCTTTCGTAGCTCGGAAAGCCAAGCAATTGGCTTCCCGTCCGCTCCTCAACCCCCACAAGGGGGGAGATTACTCACTCCACCCGTGCTCTACTCCCATGGGGACCTCGCCATGATTCGCGCTCTGCTCGCCTTCCTCCTCCTCACCTCGCCGGCCTTCGCCGCCGACATGTCGGTGTTCGTGCGCAACAAGCGCTCGGACGGTGTGGCGCTGGAACTGTTCAGCCGCGACAGCGGCAAAGTCTGGCCGGGCGACGACAAGGTCTACCTCATCCGCCCGAAGGCGCGGAAATCCGTGCCGATCTCCTGCGAGCCGGGCGAGCACATCTGCTGGGGCGCCTGGGTCGACGGCAACGACCAGGTCTCCGCCGGCGTCGGCCCCGACAACGACCAGCCCTGCGACACCTGCTGCTTCATCTGCACCGAGCATTCCACCGAGACGGTGGACCTGGCGGAGTAGCGCGGTGCGCCCTTGCCTTCCCCCCTTGTGGGGGAAGGTGGATCGGCGCGTCAGCGCCGAGACGGATGAGGGGTGTTCCAGCGGAGTGAGACGCTGGATATTGAGTGATCACCAAGATTGGCTAAGTCTTCCGCCATGCCCCATCAGCCTGTAACCCCGGCCAAACGCAAATTCGCCCGGTCGATGCGCCGCGAGCCGACAGAGGCGGAAGACCGCCTGTGGCACGAACTACGCGGCCGGCGTCTGGATAGCATCAAGTTCAAGCGGCAGGTGCCGGTAGGCAGGTTCGTCGCGGATTTCCTCTGCGCCGAGGCTCGGCTCATTGTCGAAATCGACGGCAGCCAGCACGCGGAATCGCGTCGCGACAAGGAGCGCGACGCCGAACTGAAGGCCAGGGGCTTTCGCGTGCTGCGGTTCTGGAATGACGACATTCTGAAAGAACTCGACGCGGTATGCGATACGATCATCGCCTATGTGCGGGACGAGAGTCTGCAGCCCTGGCGGTAGTGGTGCATCGGGCTCTTTGCCAAGCTGGAGCACCCCTCATCCGTCTCGGCGCTGCGCGCCGAGCCACCTTCTCCCACAAGGGGAGAAGGGAAAGTCGCGCCAAATCCCCCAAATTCGGTCAGCTATTTTCGCCCCCACCCCTTGGCATCGCCCCACGCCATGCCATCATCCCGTCATCGGCCGTGGGGGCCGATTCGACCTCGGGGGTTACCATGTCCATTCTCTTCGCGCGCCGCGTTGCCGCCGCGCTTTCGCTTGCCGTCCTCATCGCGCCCGCCGCCCATGCCGGCGACGTCACCTTCCAGATCAAGAACAGCCACCCCAACGCCATGCGGGTCGAGCTCTACAGCCAGGACCGCGACTATGTCTGGCCGGGCGACGGCAAGGATTTCTACCTCGACGACGGCGAGACCAAGCAATTGCCGATCTCCTGCAACGAGGGCGAAAAGATCTGCTACGGCGCCTGGGTCGACGGCGACGAGAGCACCTATTGGGGCGTCGGCCCCAACAACAAGGAAACCTGCGAGGACTGCTGCTACACCTGCAGCGGCGGCCAGACCGAGGAGATCGACCTGCAGGAGTGAGGGGGGCCCTTCCCCTTCTCCCCTTGTGGGAGAAGGTGGCTCGGCGCGCAGCGCCGAGACGGATGAGGGGTGTTCCAGCGGAGTGCGACGCCGGATGTTCAAGTCCACAACATTGGCTACTCTTCCGTCATGCCGCACCAGCCCGTAACCCCGGTCAAACGCAATTTCGCCCGGTCGATGCGCCGCGAGCCGACGGAGGCGGAAGATCGCCTGTGGCAGGAGCTGCGCGGCCGCCGTCTCGACAACATCAAGTTCCGGCGTCAGGTGCCGATGGGCCGGTACGTGGCCGACTTTGTCTGCGCCGAAGCCAGGCTCATCGTGGAAATCGACGGCAGCCAGCATGCGGAGTCGCGCCATGACCAGGAACGCGACGCCGAATTGAAGGCGAGGGGTTTCCGGGTGCTGCGTTTCTGGAATGAAGACGTTCTGAAAGAGCTCGATGCGGTGTGCGACACCATCATTGCCTATGTGCGCGATGAGAGTCTGCAGCCCTGGCGATGATGCCGGCCGGACGTATTGGCCAAGCTGGAGCACCCCTCATCCGTCTCGGCGCTGCGCGCCAAGCCACCTTCTCCCACAAGGGGAGAAGGGGAAACCCAGCTTGACGCCCCTCTCACCCGCGCCCTAGCCTCGTCTCCACCCCAACAGGAGACCCCACCCAAATGGCAGGCACGGTCGAAGGCGAGAAGATCGACGTTTCCTTCAGCGGCAAGCGCTGCATCCATTCGCGCAATTGCGTGCTCGGCAACCCGCATGTCTTCGTGCCCAACGCGCCGGGCGAATGGATCCACCCGGAGGCGGCGAGCGTCGAGCAGGTGGTGGCGCTGGCGGAGAATTGCCCGTCCGGCGCCATCACGTATCATCGCAAGGATGGCGGGCCGCAGGAGAAGCCGCCGGTGGTCAACACGGTGCGCCTGCGGGAAAACGGCCCGCTGGCGGTGCATGCCGAGATCGTGCTCGGCGACGAAACCTTCTTCCGCGCCACGCTCTGCCGCTGCGGCCTGTCGCAGAACAAGCCGTTCTGCGACAACAGCCATATCAAGGCCGGTTTCACCGCCACCGGCGAGCCGCCGCTCAAGGAAGCGCAGGTGCTGGAAGCGCGGGACGGCCCGCTAAAGGTGACGCCCACGGTCAACGGCCCGCTCAAAGTGGAAGGCAATGCCGAGATCGTCACGGGTACGGGGCATACGATCGCCCGCACCACGAAGGTGTTCCTGTGCCGCTGCGGGCATTCGGCCAACAAGCCGTTTTGCGACGGGAGCCACAAGCGGGTGGGGTTCGTGGGGTAGTTTCCTTCTCCCCGTTTCACGGGGAGAAGGTGCCCGAAGGGCGGATGAGGGGCAGCGCCAGCGTCTCAAAACTTGGGTTCCTCGCCCCCGCCAAAGGCGGGGGAGAGGTGGCCGCGAAGCGGACGGAGCGGGGGCCTTCGTAGGGCGCTCCCCTCTCCGACTCGGCTTCGCCGAGCCACCTCTCCCCACTTCGTGGGGCGAGGAACCTACTTCCACCTCTGGCCCATCCCTCCCGTCTTTATCCATCCGTTGGTATCGGCTAAGGGCTTCGCGACAAAGCCACGCCCGGACCTTTCCATGACCGCCAGACCAAAACCCCTCTTCCTCGGCATCGACACCGGCGGCACCTACACCGATGCGGTGCTGTGGTCGGAGGAAGGCGGCCCGAAAGGCAAGGTGCTGGCCAAGGCGAAGTCGCTGACCACCCGCCACGACCTCGCCGTCGGTATTTCCGGCGCGGTCGATGCGGTGCTGGAAAAATCGGGCACCAACCCTGCCGCGATCAAGCTGGTCTCGATGTCGACGACCTTGGCCACCAACGCGCTGGTCGAGGGCCAGGGCGGGCGCGTGGCGCTCATCATGATCGGCTTTTCCGAGGCCGACCTTGCCCGCGACGGGCTGAAGACGGCGCTGGGCACCGATCCTGTGGTGTTCTGCCCGGGGGGCCATGACGTGCACGGCAATGCCGCCAAGCTCGACCTCTCCGGCCTGGAGGCAGCGCTGCCCGAACTCGGCGCCTCGGTGTCGGGCTTTGCGGTCTGCGCCTATTTCGCCACCCGCAACCCGGCGCATGAGCTGGCCGCGCGGAACCTCATACGCGACAAGACGGGCCTGCCGGTCACCGCCAGCCATGAGCTTTCGGCCAAGCTCGGCGGCCCGCGCCGCGCGCTCACCACGCTGCTCAACGCAAGGCTGATCTCGATGATCGACCGGCTGGTGGCGGCAACCGAGGGCTTTCTCGCCAAGCGCGGCATTGCGGCACCCCTGATGGTGGTGCGCGGCGACGGCGCGCTGGTGTCGGCGGCCTTTGCCCGCCAGCGGCCGATCGAGACCATCCTGTCCGGCCCGGCCGCCTCGCTTGTAGGCGCCCGCCATATGACCGGGCTCGACGACGCCATGGTGTCGGACATCGGCGGCACCACGACCGACGTCGCCGTGCTCGACAGCGGTCGGCCGCGTCTCGATCCGGAAGGCGCCACCGTCGGCGGCTTCCGCACCATGGTCGAGGCGGTGGCCATGCGCACCTTCGGCCTCGGCGGCGATTCCGAAGTGGCGCTGGAGGACGGCGCGCTCGATCCGAAGATCCTGCTTGGACCGCGCCGCCTGGTGCCGCTGGCGCTGGCCGGCATGGTGCATGGCGAGGCCGTCGCATCGGAGCTGGAGCGCCAGCTGCGCGCGCCGAACCCTGGCCGCATGGATGGGCGCTTCGCCGTGCGCACCGGCGTGCCGGACCGGCTCGCCGCCGGCCTCACCGCGCCGGAAGCGAAACTCTACGAGACGATCGGCGCCACCCCGCTTGCCCTCGACCGGCTGCTCAGCTCCAACGCGCAGAACGCCACGCTCAATCGCCTCGTCGCGCGCGGCCTGGTGCATATCTGCGGCTTCACCCCGTCCGACGCCGCCCATGTCGTAGGCAAACAGTCGAACTGGGACGCCGCTACCGCCCGCCTCGGCGCCGAGCTGTTTTCCCGCCGCCGCGACGGACGCGGCCAGGCGATCGCGGCGACGCCGGAAATCCTTGCCGAGCGCGTGCTGGTGACACTGACCCGCTGGTCGGCCGAATACATCCTCGAAACCGCCTTCGCCGAGGACGGGCTGGACGGTGCGGCGACCGTCGCGCATGCGCTGGTGCAGCGCGCCGTCGATGCCCATCCCGGCATCGCCCGCTTCACCGTCGCGCTCGACCGGCCGGTCATCGGCCTCGGCGCCTCGGCGCCGCTGCATTATGCCGGCCTGCCGCCGCTGGTCGGCAATGGCTGCATCGTGCCGGAAGACACCGACGTCGCCAACGCGCTCGGCGCCGTGGTCGGCCAGGTGCGCGTCTCGGCCGAAGCCCGCGTCAGCCAGCCCAAGGAAGGCCTGTTCCGCCTGGCGTCCGGCCAGACGGTGCGCGACTTCACCGACGAGGCGAAAGCGATCGAGGCGGCTGAGACCGACGTGCGCGCGCTCGCCGCCCAGCGCGCGAAAGACGCCGGCACCGACAGCGCCGAGATCGACGTCGCCACCGAGTTCAAGGTCTCGACCATCGAAGGCCAGCGCATGTTCATCGAGGCGCATGTGGTGGCGGTGGCGTCGGGACGGCCGCGGATCGCGGTGTGAGCGCCTTTTTTCCTTCTCCCCGTTTCACGGGGAGAAGGTGCCCGAAGGGCGGATGAGGGGCAGCGCCGACCGATGCGGTTTCACTGTATCGCCACTTTCTGGGACGCCGCGCCGCCCCTCATCCGGCTGCCGCCACCTTCTCCCCGTGAACGGGGAGAAGGCATGCTACACCCTAAGCCGAATTGACCCTCGCCCCCCAAACATGCCAAAGGCCCGGCAAGTTACCTATCTGGAGACGTGCAGATGACCGACCGCATCGAGATCGCCGGGTTGCGCATTGCCCGGGAGCTCCATGACTTCGTGGCCGAGGAAGCCACGCCCGGCACCGGCATCGATCCGGAAAAATTCTGGACCGGCTTTTCGGCAATCGTCCACGACCTCGCGCCGAAGAACCGCGCACTGCTCGCCAAACGCGACGCCCTGCAGGAAAAGCTCGACGGCTGGTACCGCGCCAATGGCGCGCCGATCGACATGGAAGGCTACAAGAGCTTCCTGAAGGCGATCGGCTATCTGGTGCCGGAAGGCTCGGCCTTCTCGGTCAGCACGGAACATGTCGATCCCGAGATCGCCGTCGTCGCCGGACCGCAGCTGGTCGTGCCGGTGATGAACGCGCGCTACGCGCTCAATGCCGCCAACGCCCGCTGGGGCTCGCTCTATGACGCGCTCTACGGCACCGACGCCATCCCCGAGACGGGAGGCGCCGAGAAGGGCAAGGGTTTTAACCCCACGCGCGGCGCGAAAGTGATCGCCTGGGCGAAGGATTTCCTCGACCAGTCCGTGCCGCTGACATCAGGCAAATGGGCAGGCGTCAACGGGCTCTCGGTCGCCAATGGCGCGCTGAAGCTCGGCGAGGGCGCCGGCGCCACGACGCTTGCCGACCCAAAGCAGTTCGCCGGCTATCGCGGCGATGCCGAGAATCCCGAAGCCGTGCTCTTGGTCAAGAACGGCCTGCATATCGAGATCGTGGTCGACCGCGCCAACCAGATCGGCAGGACCGATCCCGCGGGCATCGCCGACGTCATCCTGGAATCGGCTTTGACCACCATCCAGGACTGCGAGGATTCGGTCGCCGCCGTGGATGCCGAGGACAAGGTCGTCGTCTACCGCAACTGGCTCGGTCTGATGAAGGGCGATCTCGCCGAAGAGATCACCAAGGGCGGCAAGAGCTTTGTCCGCACGCTCAATCCGGACCGGCGCTATACGGCGCCCAATCGCGGCCAGTTGCTGCTGCCGGGACGCTCGCTGATGCTGGTGCGCAATGTCGGCCACCTGATGACCAATCCGGCGATCACTGATCGCGACGGCCACGAGGTGCCGGAAGGCATCATGGATGCCGCGATCACCGCGCTGATCGCGCTGCACGATGTCGGCGAAGGCGGCCGCCGCGCCAATTCCCGCGCCGGCTCGATGTATGTGGTGAAGCCGAAGATGCACGGGCCGGAAGAGGTTGCCTTCGCGGTGGAAATCTTCGACCGCGTCGAGGCCCTGCTCGGCATGGCCAAAAACACCATCAAGATGGGCATCATGGACGAGGAGCGGCGCACCACCGTCAACCTCAAGGAAGCGATCCGCGCGGCGCGCGAACGCGTGGTGTTCATCAACACCGGCTTCCTCGACAGGACAGGCGACGAGATCCACACCTCGATGGAAGCCGGCCCGATGATCCGCAAGGGCGACATGAAGCAGGCCGCCTGGATTTCCGCCTATGAGGCCTGGAACGTCGATACCGGTCTGGAATGCGGGCTCGCCGGCCATGCCCAGATCGGCAAGGGCATGTGGGCGATGCCCGATTTGATGGCGGCGATGCTGGAACAGAAGATCGCCCATCCGAAGGCCGGCGCCAACACCGCCTGGGTGCCGTCGCCGACCGCCGCGACGCTGCACGCCACGCATTACCACAAGGTCGACGTGCATGCCGTGCAGAAGGCGCTGAAGAGCCGGCCAAAGGCGAAGCTCGAAGACATATTGTCGGTGCCCGTCGCGGTGCGGCCGAACTGGACGCCGGACGAGATCCAGCGCGAGCTAGACAACAATGCGCAGGGCATTCTGGGCTATGTCGTGCGGTGGATCGACCAGGGCGTCGGCTGTTCGAAAGTGCCCGATATCAACGATGTCGGCCTGATGGAGGACCGCGCCACGCTGCGCATCTCCTCGCAGCACATCGCCAACTGGCTGCGCCACAAGGTGTGCTCGGAGATCCAGGTTCGGGATTCGCTGCAGCGCATGGCGGCGATCGTCGACCGTCAGAATGTCGGCGACCCACTCTACCGCCCGATGGCGCCGGACTTCGATAACTCCATCGCCTTCCAGGCGGCGTGCGACCTGGTGTTCAAAGGAACGAGCCAGCCGAATGGCTATACGGAGCCGGTGCTGCATGCGCGGCGGCTGGAGCTGAAGGCGCGGGACTGAACGGAACAGTGCAAGAAGGGTCGCGTTAAACCGCCGCGATCATTCTCATACGTCGGCCCCTGCCTAATTGGCAAACAGCACCGGACGCCACGATCTTCCGAGCGCCGTCGAGCGCGCCGCCTTTATCGTCTCAAGCCCGCTGGCTCGTCCGCGACAGGAAGACGTCCGTGTGCCTGACATGCGCCGGCGTCTCGCGAAACGGCGCGCAGGGCCTGAAGCCGAACGCCTCGTACACGGCAATGGCGTGTTCCATGTAGTAAGTGGTGTGGATCAGCACCGTGCAGTCGGGGCCTTTGGCGATCTCGGCCAGGACCGCGCCCATCAGCGCGCGGCCTATGCCTTGCCCCCGAAAGGCAGTGTCGACGAAGAACCTGTGAAGTTCCACCGTGCCTTCGCCGAACGGATCGAAGGCGAGGCAACCCGCCGGCAGGCCTCCGGAGCGCGCGATGAACGCCATTGCATCCGGCGCTCCGAATTGCGCGGCTAGCTGAGGGCCGCTTGTTTCGGGATGAAAGAGGGCCCGCACATCCGCCGCCGAGACGCCATGCGGCGCGGACGCGTCGACATCCCACTGCGCGAGCTTGCGGCAGAGCCCTGCCAGGGTCTCGAAATCCTCGGCGCTCAGCGCCGGCAAAACTGAAATCATCCCCTCGCCCCCGCGCGGATATGCGCCACCATATCATGCGCGCGCTCTGGCGCGAATGCGCATCTGCAGTGCGCGTTTGCCGAGCGGGCGTACATGGCCAACTCTGAAATGGCTTGACGGATCGAAAACTACCTACTAGTAGGTAGGTAGCGAAACCAAAAGAAAGATATCGACATGTCTGCGCAAATCAGCGGTCAAAACCGTGCCCAGTCTTCGAATGGCTGGCTCAAAACCTACTATTATCTGCGGTTTGCCGTATCGGCTGCCTGGGTCGTGGCGGCGTTCACCGTCGCCAAGGACGCTCCGCCGCTTGCGGCCGTCATGCTGGTGGCCTACCCCTTATGGGACGCGCTCGCGAACTATCTCGACGCGCGGCGCAGCGGCGGGCTCGGCCGCAACAGGTCGCAACTCCTCAATTTCCTCGCCAGCGTCATCACCGCGATTGCGGTCGCCATCGCCCTTGGCCACAGCATGAACGCGGTGCTCGCGGTCTATGGCGTCTGGGCCGCTGTTTCCGGCGCGTTTCAGCTTCTGACGGCGCTGCGTCGCTGGAAGACCAACGGCGCCCAGTGGGCAATGATCCTGAGCGGCGCCCAATCGGCGCTGGCCGGCCTGTTCTTCGTCAAGATGGCCGGCGGCGCGGAGGCCATTGGCATCGCCAACGTCGCGCCTTACGCCGCTTTTGGCGCCTTCTATTTCCTCGTGTCCGCCGTGTGGCTGTCGGTCAGCGATATCCTTCGCAAGTCGCCGCAGGCCGCGCGTTGAGATTTCCTCCGCCGGACGTTAGGCATGTCTATGGATAAGCCCTCGAACACTGCCGATGACATCCTGGCCGCCGCGCGAACCTTCATCGTCGCCGGCGGCTACAACGGCTTCAGCTATGCGGATATCGCCGAGGTGATCGGCATCCGCAAAGCCAGCATCCACCACCATTTCCCCAGCAAGGTCGACCTGGTGCAGACCCTGGTCAGGCGCTACCTCGAGGATGCCGTAGCGGGCATGACGGAGCTGGAGCGCAACGTGCCCGAGCCGCCCGAGCTGCTTCGGACCTATGCCGGCTTCTGGGCCCAGTGCATCGAAGATGCGAGCCGGCCGTTCTGCGTCTGCGCACTGCTCGCCAGCGAGCTTCCCGCCCTTCCGCCCGAAATTGCCGCCGGGGTCCGGGCCTATTTCCAGTTTCTGTCGGGCTGGCTGACCGGCGTCATCGAACGCGGCGCCGCGCAGGGCACGTTGACCATCTCCGCCGCGCCGCGCGTCGAGGCGGAGGCCTTTATGGCGACCGTGCACGGCGCGATGCTTTCCGCGCGCGCCTATGGCGATGTCCTGACCTTCGGCATGATCCTGGCGCCGACGCTGCAGAAGTTGATCCCCACGACCGATTGACGTCAATCAGGTTCGGCCCGGAGAGCCGAATCCGGCGTGGCCGCGAGCGCCCTTCGACTACGCCGCCTGCGCCATCCGCTCCGCGCTCATGCGGTAGGAAATCGCCTCGGCGAGATGGATGCGGCCGACCGTCTCGCTGGCGTCGAGGTCGGCCAGCGTGCGCGCCACTTTCAGCACCCGGTGATAGGCTCGCGCCGAGAAGCCGAGCTTTTCGCTGGCGTCCTTGAGCAATGTCAGGCCGGCCGTATCGGGCCTGGCGATCTCCTCGATGATCGAAGGCGGGCAATGCGCGTTGGTGGTGGCGCCGGCACCCAGTCTTTCCAGCCGCTCGCGCTGCATGGCGCGCGCACGCGCCACGCGCTGCGCCACCGCAGCGCTCGTCTCGGCCTTGTCCGGCCGGATCAGGTCGCTTGCCGAGACCGCCGGCACCTCGATCCTGAGGTCGATGCGGTCGAGCAGCGGGCCGGAAATCCGCGCCTGGTATTCGGTGCGGCAGCGGTCGCCGCGCAGGCAGCGATAGCCGGGCTCTCCTGACATGCCGCAACGGCACGGATTCATCGCCGCCACCAGCTGGATGCGCGCCGGATAGGTGACGCGATGGTTGGCGCGGGCGATCATGCAGTCGCCCGTCTCCAGCGGCTGGCGCAACGCATCCAGCGTCTGCGGCGTGAACTCCGGCAACTCGTCGAGGAACAGCACGCCATGATGGGCGAGCGAGACCTCGCCCGGCCGCGCGCGCAGCCCGCCGCCGACCATCGCCGCCATCGAGGCGGAATGATGCGGGGCGCGGAACGGCCGCCGGTCGGTCAGCTTGCCCTCGCCGAGCTCGCCCGCCACCGACGCGATCATCGAGACTTCGAGCAGCTCCTTCGGCGCCAGCGGCGGCAGGATCGAGGGCAGCCGCTGCGCCAGCATCGACTTGCCCGAGCCCGGCGGCCCGACCATGAGCAGATTGTGCCCGCCGGCGGCCGCCACTTCGACCGCCCGCTTGGCGCTTTCCTGGCCCTTGATGTCGGCCAGATCCGGCAGGTCGCGCGCCGCAAGCTGGATGCCGGCTTCGGGCCGCGACAGCACCTGCGTGCCGCGAAAATGGTTGGCGATGGCGATCAGGCTGCGCGGCGCCAATATGTCGAAATCCTTGCCCGCCCAGGCCGCTTCCGGCCCGCAGGCGAAGGGGCAGATCAGGCCCTTGCCTTCGGCATTGGCGCCGATCGCCGCCGGCAGCGCGCCGGCGACGCCCGCGATGGTGCCGTCGAGCGACAATTCGCCGAGCACAACATAGCCGGTGAGCATATCGCCGGGGATGGCGCCGAGCGCCGCCATCAGGCCGAGCGCGATCGGCAGGTCGTAGTGGCTGCCTTCCTTGGGAAGGTCGGCCGGCGCGAGGTTCACCGTCACCTTCTTCGACGGCATCGACAGGCCCGATGCATGCAGCGCGGCCTGCACGCGCTCGCGGCTCTCGGCCACCGCCTTGTCCGGCAGGCCGACGATCTGCATGCCGACCTTGCCCGGCCCGACCATCACCTGGACATCGACCGGCAAAGCCTCGATGCCCTGGAAAGCCACCGTGCGAACCCGCGCCACCATTTGTCCAAAGCCCCCGGCGTCAGCGCGCTCGTCATCCACCATCAAGCCGCGAGCGCGTACAATCCAGACAACCATAGATTTTCGAAGCGCGCAAGAACATTACAGGAACATCTATCCGCAAAGGTGATGGATTTCGGCTAATGCTCATTCTGGAGGCCCATCTGTCGACCTCGGCGCCGAGTTCTCGAATGCCGTTTTCCGGTTGGAGCCATTAGGCTAGGATGCGACGGACGCAAGATCGGACCTGGAGAGGCCACGGGGGAATTCGATATGCGGACTGGCTGCGCGATCTTGATCGGGCTTGCACTTGTCACGCCTGCCGCCGCCGAGGATGCGCGATGCCCGAACGGACCCGCGCCCATACAGGTGGAGGACATCGAGGCCGCGCCCGGCTGCCTGGCGGCTCACAAGCTGCATCAGGCCTGCGCCTGGGGATCGAGCGGCGACGAATTGATGTCCGAGGCCGTCATCGACAAATGAAAGGCGGGATTCTTCGATCGACTGACCCGCAAGCAACAGCGCCTGTACGATAAGCGCCTCGAAGCATGCGGCGAGCGCTATCCCATCACGCAGCTGGGCGGGTCGATCCAGATATACCTGTCGTCGATGTGCGACGAGGATCTCGCTGCAACCTATTTCAAGGCGGCAAGGCATGGGCGAGTGACGGGAACGCCGCGCTGGAAGGTGCCCGATATACCAGAGTGAGCGGATGATCCGGTCGCGGGATCTGGCGCATCCGGGAACCGGTGCGCCGTCGGCTCTCCTGCCTACCGGTCCAGCCACACCTTCTCGAAATGCTGCTCGAGATTGGGATGAGCCGGATTGTCCTTCACCGCCGCCACCGAATGGGTGAACAGCGAGCGCCAGTAAGGCTGGATGAGGATGCCTGAATCCTGGAGGATCCGTTCGACATCCTTCATGATCTCCTTGCGCTTTTCGGTGTCCGGCACGGCAAGCGCCTCGTCGAGCTTCTTGTCGAACGCGGGGTTGGCATAGCCGGATTCGTTCCAGGCTTCGCCGCTGCGATAGGCGAGCGCAAGGTTCTGGACGCCAAGCGGCCGCATGCCCCAGGACGTCATCGAGAAGGGATACTTCGTCCAGTTGTTCCAGAAGGTCGAGCCCGGCAGCACGGTGCGCTTCACCTTGAAGCCGGCCTCGCGCAGCTGGGCGGCTATGGCGTCGCCGGTGCTGCGGTGCCAGTCCTCGTCGCCGGTGATCAGCTCATGCTCGAAATCGAGCTGCCCCGCTTCCGCCATCAGCTTTTTGGCGCCTTCGAGGTCGCGCGTCCTCTTCGGCAGCGCGTAATATTCCGGGTGCAGCGGGCTGACATGGTGGTTCTCGGCGACGGTGCCCTTGCCGCCATAGCCGAGCGTCAGCACGGCCTGATTGTCTGTCGCCATCTGCAGGGCGCGGCGCACGCGCTCGTCGTCATAAGGCTTGTTGGCCACATTGGTGCGAGCGAGGATGGTGGCCGCCGTCACCACTTCCGACTTCACCAGTCCGAGCCCGTCCATGATTGCGACATAGTCGGCGGTGGTCTCGAAATTGGTGTCGATCTCGCCGGCTTCGAAGGCGCTCACCCAGGCGGCGGGGTCGGTGCCGTAATCGATGAACTCGGTGCCGTCGAGATAGGCCTCGCCGCCCCACCACTTGCCGTTTGTGCGCCGCTTGACGACGGCCTTGGTGCCGACATCGTAGGAGACGAGCTCGAACGCCCCGGTCCCGACAGGGTGCGCGACGAGATTGGCGCCGGCCTTCTCATAATCGCGATGCACGATCAGCGCCGAATATTCCGTCATCGACGGGATGATCGAGATGTCGGACGAGGACAGTTTCAGCACCACCGTGTGGCCGTCGGCCTTGGTGATGGCGCCGTCGCGCGCCTTGCCGGTCTTGGCATCGATCAGCGCGGTCATGCGGCCGGCCATGGAATTGCCCTCGGCCGCCTTGTCGCACCAGCGCTCGAGGTTGAAGATCACGTCCTCGGCGGTGAAATCGTCGCCATTGTTCCAGGTCACGCCGCGCCGCAGGCTCAGCGTATATTCGGTGGCATCGTCATTGACGTTCCAGCTTTCCAAGAGCGACGGCTTGAACGTGTAGTCGGTGTCGTAGCGCACCAGCGTGTCGAGGAACTGGCGCGCGATATTGGCCATTTCCGGCCAGTCATAGGCGCGCGGGTCCTTCTGTTCCTTGACGAAGGTGGAAACGCGCAGCACCCCGCCCTTCTTCGGCGCGGCCGCTTGCGCCTGCACCGGCGCGGTGAGCCCGACCAGGCCATAGGCGGCCGCCGCCGATGCGCCGAAAATGCTCGCCATCGCCAGGAACTCGCGCCGGTCGAGATGGCCTCCCCGGGCCTCCGTGGCCAGCGCCTTGACCAGCGCATGATGGCGGTCGGAATGTACGCAATCCTGTCCCATTTATCTCTCAGCTCCGAAAAGATCGACGAACCAGTTCCAGAATCCGTCGGCGTCGATATCGACGGCCACAAGCGCGTTTGGCGGCCTCTTGGACACGTTGTTGAAGTCGGCGATGGTCATGCCACGGGTGATCTCGCCGCCCGTTTCCAGATGCACGTAATAGCTTTCGAATGTGAACAGCGACGGTTTTACGATCGCGGCGAGCGCGATCACGTCGTGAAGATTGGGGTCGTCGGCGCCGAACTCGTCCTTGCGCCGCATCATGAAGTCCAGCACGCGCGCCACCACATCCGCCTGCGGCCCGGATGCGGCTCCTATCCGGTCGAAGACATGGCGCGGCAACTCAGGCTTCAGCGTCACGTCGAGCCCGACCATCGTCAGCGCGCAGCCGGATTCGAAGACGATGCGGGCCGCTTCCGGATCGCAATGGAGATTGAACTCGGAAGCCAGGGTCATGTTGCCGCCGCGGAGGGCGCCGCCCATGAAGGTGATCCGTTTGATCACCGACGGCAACTCGGGACGTTCGGTCAGCGCGGTGGCGATGTTGGTCAGCGGCCCGACGGCAAGGATTTCGAGCGTGCCGGCATGCCGCCTGGCCGCCTTGTGGATCAGCTCGGTCACGCCGCCCTCGGCAAAGCCGCGCCGCGCCGCGGGCAGCATCACGTCGCCAAGCCCGCTCGTGCCGTGGCTGACGGCGGTCGCCAGCGGCCTGGCCAGCGGTTTTGCGGCGCCGACATGCACGGGCGCGTCGCAGCCGAGAAAATCGACCAGGTCGAGCGTGTTCCTGGCGGTCTTCTCGATTTCGACATTGCCGCACACCGCGCCGATCCCGATCAGCTCGATCGTCTCGCCGCAGAGCGTCGCCGCCGCGATGCAGACGGCGTCGTCGGTGCCGGTGTCGACATCCATCACCAGCGGGATCCTGGAGGGCATCGTCACATCTCGGCCTCTTCCGTTGCCGGGCTTTCAAGGCATGATGGCGTTACGGGCATCATCGGGTTGATGGTTTCCGATATCGGCATAGTTAAACGTTTACCTAAACGCATATCGATCGAGTGTCAACAACCAGAACTTGCGGAAATGACGCATGCCTGCCCGGGCCTTGTCGACTTTGCCGACGCGAGAGGCTACGGAATCAGGAGCGGCGGTGCTTGGCGAACAATGCGAGGACGTGTGGCGGCGACCATCAAGGATATTGCGAGAGGTGCCGGCGTATCGATCGCCACCGTCTCGAAAGTCCTCAACCGCAAGGATGCCTTCATCAGCGAGGAGACGCGCAGCCGCATCTGGTCGCTGGCGCGCGAGCTCAACTATACGCCCAACTCCATTGCCCGCTCGTTGGTCACCCGCCGCACGCAAGTCCTCGGCATCATCGTTCCGGATATTCTCAATCCCTATTTCACCGAGCTGGTCCGCGCCTGCGACGACGCCGCCCGCCTGCGCGGCTACACGACCATCCTGTGCAACTCGGATGGCGTTGCGGAAAAGGAGGAGGCGCATCTCGCCTTCCTTGCCGGTCATGGCGTCGACGGCATCGTGCTCGCGGCCAGCGGCGTGATCCCGAATGCCGGCCTTCTGCAAAAACTGAACATCCCGTTCGTATCGATGGATCGCGAGGTCGCCGAGCTCGACTGCCTGGCGGCGACCGTCGATACCGACTACCGCAACGGCGCCTTTCTGTCGGCCAGCTACCTGATCGCCAGGGGCCACACCCGCATCGCCTTCCTCAGCGGCTCGGCGGAAAGCTTAAACACCAGGATCAGGCTGGGCGGCTTCGAGGATGCGCACCGGCAGGCCGGCATTGCCGTCGATCGCGACCTGATCCGCTGCGGCCAATTCCAGCACAGTTTTGGGCATCGGGCGACGCTGGAGCTGCTGGAAACCACCCGCTTTTCCGCCATCTGCTGCATGAGCGATATGCTTGCCATCGGCGCCACGCTCGCGCTCCGCGAAAAAGGCCTGAGGGTGCCCGACGACTGCGCCGTAATGGGCTTCGACAACATCTATCTGGCGCCCCTGCTGGAGCGGCCGCTGTCGACGGTCGACCGCCGCATCTTCGAATCCGGCAAGATCGCCATCGACGCGCTGATCGACTTCCTGGAAGGCCCCGACCGCCGCCGCGCGGCGATCGTGATGGAACCCAGCGTGGTTGAGCGCAAGACGGCTTAGATTATCGAGCGCGACAATGCGCCGAGCCCGGCATGGCCGTTAAAGCGACCGTGCGAACCCGCGCCACCATTTTTCCCGAGCCCTCGGCTGCATCTCGCCCGCGGCTCTGCGATCAAGCCGCGAGCCAGAGCTAGACAACCGCAGATTTTCGCTTTGGGCAAGAACATTACGGGAACATCATGCATTCGGCGCGCCGCGCAAGGTGCGCCGAGGGTCAACGAGGACAGCCATCGTCACCGACTTGGTTCCGACGGCATCCCCGGCGTGCCTAATAAAATTTATCTCGTAATAAGATTTTTATTGCAATGAGACTTTTGTCTCATTATGAAGATCGTGTCCAAAAGCCTTCTCAAGGATCACATCATGCTTCCGACCCGGATACACCGTTGCCCTGCCCCTGAACGTCATCGGCGGGCGCTCTCACGACGAGCTGCGCGCAAACTTCTCGCTACCGCACTGCCGGTTGCGCTTGCCATGGGCGCCACAAGCGTCGCGTCTGCCGCTTCCTTGAAGGCGGAGCTCAGCCAACTGCCCAGAACCGAGGCCCTTCCGGCGGGCGTGGTGAAGGTGTCCCCCTATGTGCCCGGCATGGGCGAGCATTGGGCAAACCCCGCCAATCTGCCTTTCGGACCGATCTACTGCGTGGTCGACGGCCACATCGCTTGCATGGAATACATGATCTCGCAGAAGGACTTCGCCGAGGGTGTGTCGCACAACAACCTCGTGCCCTGGTTCGACGGCAAGCGGCAGCCCGCCATCAATCACATCGATATCGGGTTCGAGGCCAACGGCCACCCTGGCTATGAAATCCCTCACTACGACATTCACATGTACTTCCTGTCGCCGGAGGCCCGTCAGGCCGCTGACAAGCTCGCGATGAAGTAGACGCCATTCCGCCGCCGCGGTGCTGGGTCGCGGCATCCCTCATATTTCCAACTCAAACAACGAGTACCAAGACAATGCTTACCCCCCACGACATGGATCGGAAGATTGACGAGCATTTCGGCTTCGAAGCCAGCGACGACATTGAGGGTGTGTTGCAGACCCTGGCCGAGGATGTTGAGCACGACGTCGTCGGCTGGCCCCTCGGACCTTCGCATGGACGTCACGCGGCCCGCACCTTCTACGAGGCCACATTCTCGGATCTCGCGGAAAGCTCGGTCAAATGCGTCCGCAGGCTTTACGGCGACGACTTCCTTGTAGACGAGTCATTGTGGCGCGGGCGGGCGCCGGGCCGACCCTTCGGCCTTGAAGGCCACGATCGGCCTTTGGAGTTCCGGCTGCTCCATGTCATAGAGTTCAACGACCAAGGCAACATCAAGCGGGAAAACGTCTGGCTCGACCTTGCAGCAATCATTCAGCAACTGCCACAGGACTGACCGATGACCGGAGTGGGTAAGGCCGGACGGTCGAACCAGCGGCAGCGAACCCGCAAGGACCTGCTCGAGGCCGCGACGCGGTTGATGAAGCAGGGCCGCCAGCCGGCGCTGGAAGATGTCGCGGCGGAGGCGCTTGTCTCACGGGCGACCGCCTACCGCTACTTCCCGAGCATCGACGCACTGCTTCTGGAAGCCTCCATCGACATCGCCGTGCCCGGTCCGGAAGAGCTGTTCGGCGACGAGTCTTCGACCGATCCGGTGGCGCGCGTCGAGCGCGCCGACCAGGCGCTACACGACATGATCCTCGCCAATGAGGCTCCGCTGCGGGCAATGCTGGCGCAGTCCATCGAGCGGCGAGCCAAAGCTGTCGAGGATGGTGATCTCCCCGCCCGCCAGAACCGTCGTACACCGCTGATCGAAGCGGCACTCGAGCCCGCGCGCGATCGATACGACCCGGAAGACTTCGACAGGCTGGCGAAGTCGCTGGCGATCATCCTAGGACCCGAGGCCATGGTGGTGTGCAAGGATGTCTTGCAACTCGACGATGCGGAAGCGCGTGAAGTGAAGCGCTGGGCCATCAGGACACTGGTCACGGCGGCACGCAAACAGCAGGTTTGATCGGCTGCGTTGGCCGGATCACGCCGTTGATCGTGGCTTTGGACTTGTGCCGTGAGCGGCTAAAGCGTTTCACCGTTTCACGGAAACGGCGAACCGCTCTATCTCTTTGTTTTGACGCAATTCCGGACGGAAAACCGCTCACACTTTTCCTGGAATTGCCCTAGGTTAGAGTGCGGCCTATGTCCGCCTCTTCCCCTCCACGCAATCCCAGAACAGGCTCGCGATATCCGCGCCGCCGAAACGCTGCACTTCGCGCACGCCGGTCGGCGAGGTCACGTTGATCTCGGTCATGTAGTCGCCGATCACGTCGATGCCGACGAGGATGAAGCCGCGTTCTCTGAGCGCCGGTCCGATGCGGGCGCAGATCTCGCGCTCGCGCTCGGTCAGCTCGGTCTTTTCGGCGCGGCCGCCGACATGCATGTTGGAGCGGGAATCGTGGTCGGCCGGCACCCGGTTGATGGCGCCCACCGGCTCGCCGTCGATCAGGATGATGCGCTTGTCGCCCTTGCGCACATCCTTGAGATAGCGCTGCACGATATAGGGCTCGCGCGACAGCTGGCCGAACATTTCCAGCAGCGAGGCGAGATTGCGGTCGTCCTCCTTGAGATGGAAGATGCCGGCGCCGCCATTGCCGTAGAGCGGCTTGACGATGATGTCGCCGAACGCCTTGCGGAAGGCGGCGACCTCCTGCGGGTCCTTGGTGATCAACGTCTCCGGCATCAGGTCCGGAAACTCGGTGACGAAGATCTTTTCCGGGCTGTTTCGCACCCAGGCCGGGTCGTTGACCACCAGCGTCTTCGGATGGATGCGCTCGAGGATGTGCGTCGTGGTGATGTAGTTCATGTCGAAAGGCGGATCCTGCCTGAGCAGTATCACGTCCATCTCGGAGAGCTCGGTGCGCACCTTCTCGCCCAGCGAGTAATGGTTGCCCTTCTCGTCGCGCACCTGCATCTCCTCGACACGTGCGAACACCTTGTCGCCCAGCATCGACAGCCGGTCGGGCGTGTAGTGGAACAGCTTGTGGCCGCGCCGCTGCGCCTCCAGCGACAGCGCGAAGCTGGTGTCGCCGGCAATCGACACGGTGGAGACATGGTCCATCTGGACGGCGATTTTCAGCGGCATTTTCCTCTCCGGCGCGGTCGAGCAATTCCAGGAAGCGCCGGTATACGGAACTCGGCGCTTTCTGCCAATCGGCCAGAGCTTACATCCAGGCGGCGCTTCGCTTGGTGCAAGCGCCCAGCGACGGTCTCAGCGGTCGAAGACCAGGCGCGAATAGCCCAGGAAGGAGAGTGCCATGGCAACGACCGAGGCGGCGGCAAGGGCGACCAGCGGCGGCAGGGCCGGCAGCGCGAATAGCAGCGCGCAATAAACCAGGTAGTTGACAATGCTGGTGGCGATGCCGACGCCGCCATAGCGCGCGCCTTCCTGCGCCATGCCCCGGCTCGACGGCGCGAAGGTCATATTGCGGTTGATCTGCCAGGTGACGCAGAGCGCGAAGCCGATCGACAGCACGCGCGCCGAGAGCGCGCCGAGCGGCGTGGTGGAAAGCAGCAGCCACAGCGCCGCCGCGTCGGCGAGAAAGCCGATGCCGCCGGTAAGGGCGAAGCGGACGAGCCGGCTCACTATGCGGCCCGCGGGGCCTTGCCCGGCTCGCTCTTCGGCTGAGCCTGCCCGGATACGACGCGCTCAGCCCGGCCGGACGAGATCGACAGGTAGAAGATGCGCTTCTGCTCAGCGCGGCCGCGCGAAACCGAATCGAGGATCAACCCGGTCATCATGGCGAGCATCGACAGAAGCAGCATGCCGATCGACAGCACCCAGGTCGGCATGCGCGGCACCAGTCCCGTCTCGGCGAATTCGACCAGCACGGGGATCATCAGGCCGATGCTTGCCGCCAGGAAGAACAGCGCGAACGTGCCGAAGAAGCGCAGCGGTTGCGTCTCCTTCACCAGCATGGCGAACATCCACAGGATCCTGGCGCCGTCGCGGAAGGTCGACAGCTTCGACGAAGAGCCTTCCGGGCGGCGGCCGTAATCGAGCGCTATCTCGCTCACCGGCAGCTTGAGCTGCGAGGCATGCACCGACATCTCGGTCTCGATCTCGAAGCCGCCGGACACGGCCGGGAAGCTCTTGACGAAGCGGCGGGAGAAGACCCGGTAGCCGGAGAAGATATCGGTGAAGTCGGTTCCGAACAGGCCCTTGTAGAGCCGGTTGAAGACGCGGTTGCCGAAGGCATGGCCGTTGCGGCCGGCATCGTCGGTCACGCCGCGCCTTGTGCCCACCACCATGTCCGAGCGCTCGGTCTGCAAGATGTTGATCAGTAGCGGCGCATCCTCCGGCGCATAGGTGCCGTCGCCATCGGCCATCACATAGATGTCGGCGTCGATGTCGGCGAACATGCGCCGCACCACATTGCCTTTGCCCTGGCGCGGCTCGCGCACGACGATGGCGCCTGCGGCGCGGGCTTTCAGTGCGGTGAGGTCCTTGGAATTGTTGTCGTAAACATAGATCGCTGCCGACGGCAGGGTCTCGCGGAAGCGGCGCACGACCTCGCCGATCGTCAGCTCTTCATTGTAGCAAGGCAGGAGCACGGCGATGACCGGCTCGTGGCGGACTGCATGCGGCATGTCTGTCTCCGGGCGCCCGACCAGCCTCCGGCCGTCATGCCGGCCCCGTCGAGCCGTTTTACTATTTATTGAAGCCGTTAAGGCTAGGTTTAAGCCGATCCTCTCCCTTCAAAGGCCACGACAATGGGCACAGCTGAGAACGGCGTCGCCACCTGGAAGTCCGATCTTATGCTGGCGCTGCTTGCCGCTTTGCTCGCGCTCGCCTTCGACGCCTGGACCGGTTTTGGCCAGCTGACCGACCCCGGCGGCGACAACGACAATATGCTGCGCCTCGTCGAGGTCCGCGACCTGCTTGCCGGCCAGGGTTGGTTCGACCTGCATCAGTATCGCATGGGGCTGGAAGGCGGCTTCGTCATGCACTGGTCGAGGCTGGTCGACGCGCCGATCGCCGCGATCGTGCTTGCCGCCTCGGCGCTCACCGGCAGCAGGCCGCTTGGCGAGGACGTGGCGCAGGTGCTGTGGCCGGCGCTGCTGCTTTGGTCGACCTTGTTCTTCACCGCCCGCGCCGCGCGCAGCTTCGGCGGCGGCAGCGCGGTGCTGCCCGCCATTCTGATCGGTGCCGCCGGCTATTATTTCATCGGCATCTACGACCCCGGCGCGCTCGATCACCACAATGTCCAGCTGATGCTCACCATGGCCAGCCTCGCTTTGCTGCTCGAGGCGCCCGCCCGGCGCTGGGCCGCGCTGTTTTCCGGCCTATGCGCCGCGCTGACGCTCGCCGTCGGCATGGAAACCGTTCCTTATGTCGCCACCATCGGTGTTTGCGTGGCGCTGCTGTTCATCGCCGATGCGAACGGCGAGCGGGCGATCGCCCGCGATTTCGGCCTCGGCTTCGCCGGCGTCGCAGCACTTGTCTTCCTCGCCACCATCCCCCCTTCCGCATGGGGCGTGGCGCAATGCGATGCCTTCTCGGTCGCGCAGTTCGCCGTCGCTGCCATTGCCGGCATCGGGCTGGCGGCGATCGCCTCGACAGAGAAAGCCGCCGGCAGCTGGCAGCGCAGGCTGGCCTCGCTGGCCGCGCTGGGCGTCGGCCTCGGCGTGGTCGTGGTGGCGCTGTTCCCGCAATGCCTCGCCGCGCCCTACGCCAATCTCGACCCGCGTCTCAAAGAGTTGTGGCTCGACCATATCGACGAGGCCCAGTCGCTGTTCACGCTGCTTGTGCGTGATCCAGCGCGCGTGGCGGCGCGTTACGCGACGCCGCTAGTGGCGATCATCCTGATGGCGCTGCGCTTCCGCCGCGGCGGCTGGCGCCGGCAGGACAGCCTCGTTGCGGTGCTGCTTGCCGTCGCTTTCGTGGTCGGCGCCTGGCAGGTACGCGGCACCACCTTCTCGATCGCCTTCGCCGTCATCCCGCTTGCGGCCTGGATCGCCAAATGGCGCGCCCGCGCCGAGGCCAGTTCGTCGCTCGGCGTGGCGCTGCGCCTGGCGGCCGTCTGGCTGGTCTCGATCAACCCGGTTTGGACCGGCGTTGCCGCGGCCGCATCGGTGGCGTTCGAAAAAGGCAAGGCAGTCGCCGACGGCGGCAAAGCGGACAGGACTTGCGAAAAAGCGGCCACCTTCGCGCCGCTCGGCGCCATGGCCGGCACCACCGTGCTGACGATCTCCAATCTTGGAGCGCCGGTCCTCGTCTATAGCGGCCATCGCGTCTTCGCCGGCCCCTATCACCGCAACGTCGACGGCAATCTGCTGGCGCTCGATGCCTTTCTCGGCTCGGCCGACGACGCCCATGCAATCGTCGAGGCGCATGGTGTCGGCCTGGTCGCCATCTGCCCCGGCAATGTCGAGAGCCAGATCCTGACCCGGAAGGCGCCGCAAGGTTTTCTTGCCGGCCTGCTGCGGGGCAGCGTGCCGGACTGGCTGGAGCCGGTCAGCGCGACCAGGGGCAGCCCGATCGAACTCTACCGCGTCGGGCAAGCCGGCTAGCAATTCCAGGAAAAGTGTGATCGGTTTTCCGTCCGGAATTGCTTTAAATCAAAGAGATAGAGCGGTTCGCCGTTTCCGTGAAACGGTGAAACGCTCTAGGAGCAAATCCGAAGAACAGTGTGAGCGACCTTTTGCGCGCATTTGCGCAAACAGAAACCAAGCTTCAGGAAAAGCCGTTCGATATTTCCATTAGAAGTTACGCATAAACGAATATTTTGGGTAGATCAGCGATCCTCTCGAAAGCTGAACCGGCACCAGCGACGCGAGCAACCTTCAGGCCGAAGGAAAATCGTTTTTCCGATACTTTTCCTAAACGCTTTGCTGCCAGTCTGGCCGAAAATACCGACATAAGAACAGAGGCATGATGCAAACGACGTTTGGCACCGGTCAGCCAGGCAAGGAAAACACGGATCTGGCTTTCACGGATTCGTTGACCGGGCTCGGCAACCATCGTCGCTTCTTCGACAAGGTCGATCGCCTGATCAGCGACCGCGCCGACGATCCCGCGCCCTTCACCGTCGGCATCCTCGACCTCGACGGCTTCAAGCCGATCAACGACCTGTTCGGCCACAAGGCCGGCGACGACATCCTCATCCAGGTGGCGATGCGGCTGCGCGCCTCGATGGACGGCTATTCCACGGTTTGCCGCATCGGCGCCGACGAGTTTGCCTACCTCTACCCGATGGTCTTCTCGGAGGAGCAGGCGGCCGAGAAGTCGCGCATGCTGATCGAGATCCTGTCGGCCCCCTATGATGTCGGCGAGCGCACCGCCAGGCTTTCGGCCTCGGTCGGCTGCTCGCTGTTCTATTCCGGCGACGAGACCACCGAGATCCTCGTCAACAAGGCCGAGACCGCGCTCTACCATGCCAAGCGCTCGGGCCGCGGCCGCGTCGTCGTCTACACCCGCGAGATGGAAGAGGCGGCCAAGCGCGTCACCCGCATCGAGCAGGCGCTGCGCCGCGCCGTTTCGGCCGGCGAGGTCGAGCCGCATTTCCAGCCCATCGTCGACCTGAACAGCCGCCGCACCATCGGTTTCGAGACGCTGGCGCGCTGGACCGACCGCGACCTCGGCGTCGTGCCGCCATCCGTCTTCATCCCGATCGCCGAGGAGCGCGGCATCATCGGCCCGCTGTCGCAGCTGGTGCTGCGCAAGGCGACCGAAGCGGCGCGCAGCTGGCCGAAGGAGCTGTTCCTGTCCTTCAACCTGTCGCCGTCGCAGCTCGTCGACCAGAACACCGGCTTGCACATCCTGGCCATTCTCGACCGCACCGGCTTCGACCCGCGTCGGCTGGAGATCGAGATCACCGAGACCGGCCTGATGAACGATCCGGCCTCGGCCGAGAAGATTGTCGAGGACCTGCGCCGCGTCGGCATCCGCGTCTCGCTCGACGATTTCGGCACCGGCCAGTCGTCGCTCGGCCGCCTGCGCGAATTCCATTTCGACAAGCTCAAGATCGACCGCGCCTTCGTCTCCTCCATCCTCGACGACCGCCCATCGGAGCACATCATCCGCGCCATCCTCGCCATGTGCGAGGGGCTCGGCATGGATGTCGTCGCCGAAGGCATCGAGGACGAGGCGCAGGCCGACCGCCTCGTCCAGTTCGGCTGTGCCGGCGGGCAGGGCTATCTGTTCGGCAAGCCGGCCGATGCCGACGCCACGCTCGGCTATCTGCGCGATTCTTATCGCGGCGCGCTGCATGCCAAGGCGATCTGACAAGGTCTGTTGATATTCAGGTGAGGCCGGTCTGCAAATGGCGGCCTCCTGCGCTTCCGGTGCTCACGTACTTTAAGTACGCTCCGCTCCGGTTCTCGGAACCCACCATTTTCGACTCGCCCTGACCTGAATCTCAACAAACCTTGAGCTGCTTCCGGGGAGACGGAGGTGCAGACCTCATTTGTCGGACATAAGCTACCAAATCCGCCTTTTCGCCCTTGCCCCGCGGCCCGGCGTGGCTAGGATGCGCGCCGGCCAAAGGGAGAAAGAAATCATGATGCCATCGGCGCGTTTCGCCGACCTCGACGGCGCCTCGGTGCTGATCACCGGCGGCGGCTCCGGCATCGGCGCGGCGCTGACCGAAGGCTTTATGCGCCAGGGCGCCAGGGTCGCTTTCATCGACATAGCCGAGAGGCCAAGCACCGTCCTTGCCGACCGGCTGGAAAAGGAACTCGGCCACCGCCCGCTCTACCTCAAGGCCGACCTGCGCGACATCGAGGCGCTGCGCGCCACCGTGGCGAAGGCAGCCGAAGCGCATGGCGATGTCACGACGCTGGTCAACAATGCCGCGCTCGACGACCGCCACGCGGTCGAAGAGGTCACGGTCGAGTTCTGGGACAACAATCTCGCCATCAATCTGCGGCCGCATTTCTTCACCGCCCAGGCCGTGGCGCCCGGCATGAAGCGCGCCGGCGGCGGCTCGATCATCAACTTCACCTCGACCTCCTACCTGATCAACCATCCCGACATGCCGGCCTACACCGCGGCCAAGGCGGGAATACTCGGCCTGACCAAGGGCCTCGCAGGCAAGCTTGGGCAGGACCGCATCCGCGTCAACGCCGTGGC
The DNA here is from genome assembly GCF_019091085.1 of Mesorhizobium sp. GbtcB19. Taxonomy (GTDB): domain Bacteria; phylum Pseudomonadota; class Alphaproteobacteria; order Rhizobiales; family Rhizobiaceae; genus Mesorhizobium. Next base: position 37,343 of record NZ_JAGXJY010000026.1, read on the forward strand.
GCCAGGCTGGGTCATCACCGAACGGCAGCGCGAGCTCTGGGTCACCGATCAAGGGCTTGCCGCCCATGTCGCCAAGCAGTGCATCAAGGACGTCATGCAGCCCGACGACATGGTCGGCACGGTGCTGTTCCTGGCATCGGATGCCTCGCGCATGCTGACCGCCCAGATGCTGATCGTCGATGGAGGTTTCCTGTGAGCCCGGCACCCGCGGTTGCCGCGCTCGACTGGGGCACGACCAGGCTCAGAGCCTGGCTGCTCGATGGCTCGGGCAAGGTGCTGGCCGAACGGCGCGGCGACGACGGGCTGATCACCGCCCGCGAAAAAGGTTTTTCAAACGTGCTGGAAGGCCATCTTGCGGCCATGGGCGCGCCGGAGACGCTGCCGGTCATCATCTGCGGCATGGCTGGTTCCCGCCAGGGTTGGATCGAGGCGCCTTACGTCACCGTGCCGGCGCCGATCGGCGCCATTTTGCGCGGCGCCGCCCGCATCGAGGGCGAGGGCCGCGACATCCGCATCGTGCCCGGCCTCGCGCAGCGCCTGGTCGACGCGCCTGACGTCATGCGCGGCGAGGAAACCCAGCTCGCCGGCGCCGGTTTGCCGGCAAAGGGCCGGCATCTGGTCTGTATGCCCGGCACCCACTCGAAATGGGTATCAGTCGAGGACGGCGCTGTCGCCGGCTTCGGCACCTGGCCGACCGGCGAACTCTACTCCGTGCTCGCCGCGCACTCGATCCTGAAACATTCGCTCGGCGAGCATCCTGCGCCGGTTGCCGCCGACAGCCCGTTCTTCCGGCAATGGTGCCAGCGGGCATTGGGCGAGGGTGGCGACGTCACCTCGAAACTGTTCGCCATCCGCGCCGCCGGGCTGTTGCAGGATTTGAAGCCGGACGAAGCGGCAGCCTGCCTTTCCGGACTTTTGCTCGGCGGCGAGATCGCTTCGGCAAGGCGCCGCTATGGGGTAAGCGAAGCGCCGGTCGTGCTGGTCGCCTCCGGCGCGCTCGCGACACTTTATGGCGCGGCGCTCGACCTTGCCGGCCTCGCCTTCCGCACCGCAGACGCCGATGAAGCGGTGCGCGCCGGCCTTGTCGAGGCCGCGCGCGAGAATGGCATGATTGGAGATGCTCAATGAGCCAGACGGCACCCTTTCCGAAACTCAGGCGCGGCCTTGTCGCCATCCTGCGCGGTTTGAAACCCTCCGAGGCGGTGGCGATCGGCCAAGCGATCCATGACGCCGGCATCGAAGCGATCGAGGTGCCGCTCAATTCGCCGGAGCCGTTCGTCTCGATTGCCGATCTGGTCAAGGCGCTTCCGCAAACGGCGCTCATCGGCGCCGGTACGGTGCTGACCGCAGCCGATGTCGATGCCTTGCACAAGGCCGGCGGGCGCCTGCTGGTCAGCCCCAACATCGATGCCGACGTCATGGGCCGCGCCATGCAGCACGGCATGGTGACGATGCCCGGCGTGTTCACGCCCACCGAGGCCTTCCAGGCGATCCGCCTCGGCGCCTCGGCGCTCAAGTTCTTTCCGGCAAGCGTGCTTGGTGCCGGCGGCATTGCGGCGATCCGCGCGGTGCTGCCGGTAACGACGCCGATCGGCGCGGTCGGCGGCGTCTCCGACAAGGACTTTGCCGGCTACAAGGCCGTCGGCGTCAGCGTCTTCGGCCTTGGGTCGAGCCTCTATAAGCCAGGCGCCAGCGTCGAGGACGTGGCGCAGCGCGCCCGCGCCGCGGTCGCCGCCTGGGACGAAGCCTTCGGAGGATGAGCATGGACGGTGTTTCGGTTTTTTCCGACCATATCTGCGAGCTCGGCGAAGGCCCGAGCTACGATCCCGCCACCGACACGCTGTTCTGGTTCGACATCGTCAACGGCAAGCTCCTGGAAAAGCCGCTCGCCGGGGCGCTGAAGGTGCACGATCTCGGCGTCATGGCCAGCGCCATCGCCGTCATCGACGACGACCGCCAACTCATCGCCACCGAGATCGGCCTGCAGGTCAGGGACGTGAAAACCGGCAGGCTGACGCTGCACACGCCGATCGAAACCGACAATCCGCTCACCCGCTCCAACGATTCCCGGGTCCATCCCTGCGGCGCCTTCTGGACCGGCACGATGGGCAAGGGCGAGGAGAAGGGCGCGGGCTCGATCTACTGGTTCTTCAGGGGCGAACTGCGCCGGCTGTTTGCCGACATCACCGTGTCCAACTCGATCTGTTTTTCCGAGGACGGGACGGTCGCCTACTACACCGACACAGCAACCGGATTGCTGATGCGCGTCGCCTGCGATCCGGCGACCGGCCTGCCCACAGGCGAACCGAAAGTGTTCGTCGATCATCGCTCTTCGAAAGGCTATGTCGACGGCTCGGTCGTCGATAGCGACGGTGTGCTGTGGAACGCCGTCTGGGGCGGCAAGGCGGTGAAGGCCTATGCGCCGGATGGCAAGCTGCTGCGCGAGATTGCGATGCCAGTGACGCAAGCGTCCTGTCCCGCCTTCATCGGCCGGAAGGGTGACCGGCTGGCGCTGACCTCGGCCTGGAAGGGTAAGGACGAAAAACAGCGAGCGCTCGACCCGCAGGCCGGCATGACCTTCCTGCTCGACATTCCGGTCAAAGGCCGCTTCGAGCCGCGCGTGCTGATCGCCTGATCTATCACGCAACCGCCCTGGCCCAGTCGGTTTCCCGCAAGCCGATTGTTCCGACCGTGCGATGGTAGCGGCTGATTTCGCCCGGAGCATTCGATGCCGCAGCCGACGCTGATCCTCGTCTACGAGCCGGAAAAGGCCTGTCTCGACCGCTTGTCCGCCGACGGCTATCCGGCAGACCGCGCCCTGGAAATCTCGTCCTATCTGGCGCAGTCGACCGATCTCAAGCCGGAGTTCGACCTGCTCGCACGGGCTTGCGAAAAGCGCGGCCTCGCTTTCCAGGCTGTCGAGCTCGACGATGCCTCGGCAGTGCTGGCAAAGGCCGACCCCGCAATGACGCTGGTCTGGACGCTGACCGACGGCGTTGCTTACTTCCGGGGCGGCGCGGCACCGGCAATGGCGCGGCTGAATGGGTTGCGCACCGTCGGCGCCGACGATTCGTTGTTCGCGCTCTGCCAGGACAAGCTTCGTTCCGGCGCCGTGCTCGGCGCGCTCGGTCTGCCGGCGCCGCAGGCCGGCTTGGCGCGCAACGGCGAATGGCTGGTCGAGCCGCCGGCCTCGCCCAAAGGCTGGTTCGTCAAGCCCAACCGTCTCGGCGCCAAGATCGGCATCTGGCCGGATTCGCGCATCGCCGATCTCGGCCACGCGCTGGAGCTTAGCCGGCGCGTCTTTGCCCATTATCGCGACGACGTCGTCGTGCAGCCCTATGTCGCCGGCCGCAACGTGCGCGCCAGCTTCCTGGGGCTGAAGAAAGAAACCGGCGTGGAGGCGCTCGGCATCTTCTTCGTCGATTCCGGCGGCGATTTTCAGACCATGGCCGATAGCATGGCGCTCTATGGCGATACCGGCCAGGCCGCCAAGGATGCCGGAACCTATGCCGAGCCTGAGCTGGAGCCGGTCGGCGCCAGCCAGCCGGAGGCCGACCGGAAAATCCGGGCCATCGCGCAAAAGCTGATTGTCGGCCTTGGCTTGCGGGACGTGTTTTCCGTCGATTTCCGTGTCGAGGCCGACGATACGGTCCACCTCATCGAGTTCGAGGTCTGCCCAGGCCTGCCCTGCTTCGATTTTCGCGACTATTGCCGCAAGCAGTGGGGCCTGAGCCTTGCTGACGCGATGGCGGAAACGGCGGCCAATAGGCTCTTTCGCTAAACGCCCTCCACCAGCACGATCTCGCCGTCGGCGACCTTCTGGCGGATGGCGACGGCGCGCTGATATTCCGGCGAGTGATAGCAATCATGCGCCGCCGCCAGCGATTCGAACTCGATGATCACGTTGCGGGCGCGGCCTGGCCCTTCGGCCTTCTCATGCTCGCCGCCGCGCGCCAGGAATTTCACGCCGAAGCGGTCGAAGGCGAGCTTCGCGGCGGCGACATAGTCCTTGTAGCCCTCCGGATCATGCACATCGACGCGAGCGACCCAATATCCCTTTGGCATTCTTCTTCTCCTGTTTGTCCTGTCCGAACGGCGGCCTGCGCTACGCGGATTGCATTTCGGCGATTATCGCCTCGGCCGCCGCGCGCCGGTCCGGCGCCGCCACGACGGGGCGTGCGACGACGAGATGGCTGGCGCCGCTGCGGATCGCCTGCGCCGGCGTTACCACGCGTTTCTGGTCGCCATGGTCGCTGCCTGACGGCCGGATGCCCGGCGTCACCACCGCCATGCCGGGGCCGACGATCCGGCGCACCGCTTCCGCCTCTTCCGCCGAGCAGACGATGCCGCCCATGCCGGCATGCAGCGCCTGTTCGGAGCGCCTCAGCACCAGTGTGTGCGGGTCGTATTCATAGCCGGCGTCGATCATGTCCTGCTCGTCCATCGAGGTCAGCACCGTAACGGCAAGCAGGCATAGCTCGCTGCCCTTGGCTGCCTCGACGGCGGCTTTCATGGCTTTGGGATAGGCATGCAGCGTCAGCATCGTCACACCCATCTTGACGATGTTCTCGACGCCCTTGGCCACCGTGTTGTCGATGTCCAGCAGCTTCATGTCGAGGAACACTTTCGTGCCGCCGCTCGCCAATTCCCGCGCGAAATCGAGGCCGCCGGCGAAGGCGAGCTGGTAGCCGATCTTGTAGAAGGAGACAGTGCCTTCGAGCTCGCGCACGGCTCTCTCGGCTTCCTTCAGCGTCGGCAGGTCCAGGCCGACAATCAGCCTGTCACGCATGCTGTCTGCTTCCGCGAAATTCATCACGCCTCGATCCGGGTCGACAGCATGCGCGAGGTTTCGATCAGTGTACGGCATAGGCGCTCCATCGATTGGTGTAGTCTGTCGTCCTTGAATTGTCCGTCCTCGGCGAACGCCTGGCCGGCCTCGGAGACCGAGCACTCCGGCGTGATCACCTCCATCTGGCAGCGCACCAGCACCGCGCGCAGATGGTTGATGCAGCGTATGCCGGCGAACTTGCCTTCCGAGGACGAGCACAGCCCGACCGGCTTGCCGGCAAGCGGCCGGAACGTACGGCTGCCCTCGCGGCGGATACGGCTCACCCAGTCGATCGTGTTCTTCAGCAGCGGCGGGATCGAGCCGTTATATTCGGGCGTCGCGATCAGCAGCCCGTCATGCGCCGCGATCTGACGGCCGAGCTTGACGGCGTTCTCAGGGATGCCTTTTTCCTTTTCCAGGTCTTCGTCCATGATCGGCAGCGGATAGTCGCCGAGCGAGATGCGCGTCACCTCCGCGCCCTGCATGGCGAGCTCCTTCTGCGCGACATCGGCGGTCCGGCCGCTGAATGCGCCGGTCCGGACCGAGCCGGCAAAGACGAGGATTCTTGGGATTACTGCCATCGGCCACCCTTGTTCGGGGACAGGTACAGGCAAGGGGCGTTCAAATCAACGAGCGGGAGGCAGAAAACGTCGAAGGATTGGTTGCGACCTACGAACTTCGTCATCCACGGGCGGAGCAGCCGCGAAGCGGCGTCGCGAAGACCCGAGGATCCATTCCGTTACCCCGATCGTATAGCGCGGCGGAGCAGAATTCTGGATCGTCGCGACGCTTCGAAATCACGGAATGGATCCTCGGGTCTGCGCCGCGTCGCTTCGCGGCTGCTCCGCCCGTGGATGACGATGTGACAGGCATTTACGCTAATCGCCGAGGATGGACGCGGCAACGGAGAAACTAATGCGCCGCGCGCCGGTAGATCCAAAGCTGCGTCGGCGGGATGTTGCGGAAGATGAAATCGAAATGCTCGACCGTGTAGTCGCCGCGCCCGGCCGGGATCGGCGACAGCGGGCCGTAGGTCAGCTGCACGATCGGCCGGCCATGCGGAATGCGGTCGAGCAGGCTTTCGATATAGGCGATGCGCTGGGCGACCGGGAAATTGAGCAGCGGCACGCCGGAGACGACCGAATCGAACACCATGTCGCGCTTGTCGCCGAGCGTGGCGTTGAGATTGAAGGCATCGCCCTCGATGACGTTGACGCCCGGATAGAGCCCGCGCAGATGGCGCACGAAATCGGTCGAATACTCGACCGCGTAGAGGTTTTCGGGCTTCACGCCCAGGGCGAGGATGGCGCGGGTGATGACGCCGGTGCCGGGCCCGACTTCCAGCACTGGCAGGCCCGATCTCGGATTGACGATCGAAGCCATCTTGCGGGCGGTGATGGAACTGGTGGGGACGATCGAGCCCACCGTTTTCGGCTTGTCGATCCAGCCTTTGAAGAACTTCAGCTCGTCGTCGAACTTTTCGGCCAGCGCTTTGCGCAACCCGGGACTACGTGCCATCAGAGCTCTCCTCAATGCTCAGCCCCCGAACCGCTACTTAGCAGGTGGGTGGGACAAGGCAAGGCGTCAAGCTGGCATAAGGTGTTGATGACGCTTGGGAAGCGCCCGCACCTCTCACTGCCGACTCGAATGCGGGCATGGCCGTCAGCCTTCGCCGAACGACTCGAAAAAATCCTTCATGCGGGCGAAAAAGCCGCTCGACTGGGGCGAGTTGTCTTTCGAGGACAGCTGCTCGAACTCTTCCAGCAGCTCACGCTGGCGGCGCGAAAGATTCTGCGGCGTCTCGACCGCCGTCTGGATATAGAGGTCGCCGACATTGGGCTGGCGCAGCACCGGCATGCCCTTGCCCTTGAGGCGGAACTGGCGGCCGTTCTGCGTGCCTTCGGTGACCTTCACCTTGGTCTGCGTGCCGTCGAGCGTGGTGACTTCGAAGGAGCCGCCAAGGGCGGCCGTCGTCATCGAGATCGGCACCTTGCAATAGAGATCGGCGCCGTCGCGCTGGAAGAATTCATGCGGCTTCACCGCCAGGAAGATGTAGAGGTCGCCGGACGGTCCGCCACGCAGGCCGGCCTCGCCCTCATTGGCCAGCCGGATGCGGGTGCCGTCCTCGATGCCGGCCGGAATGTTGACCGACAGCGAGCGCTCCTCGGTGACGCGGCCCTGTCCGGCGCATTTCGGGCAGGGGTCCTTGATCGTCTGGCCGCGGCCCTGGCATTGCGGGCAGGTGCGTTCGATTGAGAAGAAGCCTTGCGTGGCGCGCACCTTGCCATGGCCATGGCACATCGAGCAGGTCACCGGCTGCGTGCCGGGCTTGGCGCCGCTGCCGGAGCACTCCGAACAGGAGATCGAGGCCGGCACGCGGATCTGCGCCGTCTTGCCGGAGAAGGCTTCTTCCAGCGTGATTTCCATGTTGTAGCGCAGGTCGGCGCCGCGTTCGCGGCCGCCCGAGGAGCGGCGCTGCCGGCCGCCCATCATGTCGCCGAAAATATCCTCGAAGATGTCGGCGAAGCCGCCGGCGCCGAAGCCGTGTGCCGCGCCGTTCATGCCGCCCTGCTCGAAGGCGGCGTGGCCGAAGCGGTCATAGGCGGCGCGCTTCTGCGGGTCCTTCAGCGTCTCGTAGGCTTCGTTGATTTCCTTGAACTTGTGCTCACAGGCATGGTCGCCGGGATTGCGGTCGGGATGGAACTGCATGGCGAGCTTACGGAAAGCGCTCTTGAGTTCCTTGTCGTCGGCGCCTTTTTGCACGCCCAGCGTTTCGTAGAAATCAGCTTTCATTTTTTCCCGCTGTCCGGATGCTCAATGTCTTCAAGCATTGTTGGCGACGTTTGCCGGCATGGTCTTGGATTTAGGAGTGATGTTTCCCGGATGCTAGTGCCAAGCCGGGCCCGCTCCGGGTTTTTCCGTCATTTTTTCGTCTGGGGTTGCAAAAAAGCCCGGCTTTGCGCCGGGCTTTTCGCATATTTTACCGTCAGCCGGCTCAGGCCGACTTCTTCTTGTCGTCGTCTTCGTCGATTTCTTCGAAGTCGGCGTCGACCACGTCCGAATCCTTGGCGGCATCCGCCTTGGCGTCGGCTTCGGCCGCTTCCTTCTGCGAGGCCTCGTACATGGCCTGGCCGAGCTTCATCGAAGCTTCGGCGAGCGACTGCGACTTGGCCTCGATATCGGCCGCGTCGTCGCCTTCCGCGGCGCTCTTCAGCGCGGCGATGGCGTCGGCGATCGCGGCGCGGTCGGCCTCAGAGACCTTGTCGCCATACTCCTTGAGCGACTTCTCGGACGAATGCACCAGCGCTTCGGCCTGGTTGCGGGCCTCGACGAGACCGCGGCGCTTCTTGTCAGCCTCGGCATTGGCCTCGGCGTCCTTCACCATCTTCTCGATGTCGGTGTCGGACAGGCCGCCCGAAGCCTGGATGCGGATCTGGTGCTCCTTGCCGGTGCCCTTGTCCTTGGCCGAGACGTTGACGATGCCGTTGGCGTCGATGTCGAAGGTGACCTCGATCTGCGGCACGCCGCGCGGCGCCGGCGGAATGCCGACCAGGTCGAACTGGCCGAGCAGCTTGTTGTCGGCCGCCATTTCACGCTCGCCCTGGAAGACGCGGATCGTCACCGCCGACTGCGAATCCTCGGCGGTCGAGAAGGTCTGGCTCTTCTTGGTCGGGATCGTCGTGTTGCGCTCGATCAGCCGGGTGAACACGCCCCCCAGCGTCTCGATGCCCAGCGACAGGGGCGTCACGTCGAGCAGGAGCACGTCCTTGACGTCGCCCTGCAGCACGCCGGCCTGGATGGCGGCGCCGAGCGCGACGACCTCATCCGGGTTGACGCCCTTGTGCGGCTCCTTGCCGAAGAACTGCTTCACGATCTCCTGGATCTTGGGCATGCGGGTCATGCCGCCGACCAGGACCACTTCGTCGATCTCGGCAGCCTTCAGGCCGGCATCCTTGAGCGCCGCCTTGCAGGGCTCGATGGTGCGCTGGACGAGGTCGTCGACCAGCTGCTCGAACTTCGCCCGGGTCAGCTTCATCGTCAGGTGCTTCGGGCCGCTGGCGTCGGCGGTGATGAAGGGCAGGTTGATCTCGGTCTGCGTCGTCGACGACAGCTCGATCTTGGCCTTTTCCGCGGCCTCCTTGAGGCGCTGCAGGGCAAGCTTGTCGTTCTTCAGGTCGATACCCTGTTCCTTCTTGAACTCCGCCGCCAGGTACTCGACCAGGCGCATGTCGAAGTCCTCGCCGCCGAGGAAGGTGTCGCCGTTGGTCGACTTCACCTCGAACACGCCGTCGCCGATTTCGAGCACCGAAATATCGAAGGTGCCGCCGCCAAGGTCATAGACGGCGATGGTCTTGCCGTCCTTCTTCTCCAGGCCATAGGCAAGCGCTGCGGCCGTCGGCTCGTTGATGATGCGCAGCACTTCGAGGCCGGCGATCCTGCCGGCGTCCTTGGTCGCCTGGCGCTGGGCGTCGTTGAAATAGGCCGGAACGGTAATGACCGCCTTCTCGACCTTCTCGCCGAGATAGGCCTCCGCCGTTTCCTTCATCTTCTGCAGGATCATGGCCGAGATCTGGCTGGGCGACTGCTTCTTGCCGCCGGCCTCGACCCAGGCGTCGCCATTGTCGCCCTTGACGATCTTGTAGGGGACAAGCTTCTTGTCCTTCTCCGTCACCGGGTCGTCATAGCGGCGGCCGATCAGGCGCTTGACCGCGAAGATGGTGTTTTCCGGATTGGTGACCGCCTGGCGCTTGGCCGGCTGGCCAACGAGACGTTCGCCGTCATTCGAGATGGCGACGATGGAAGGCGTGGTGCGCGCGCCTTCAGCGTTCTCGATCACCTTGGGGTCCTTGCCATCCATGATGGCGATACAGGAATTGGTGGTGCCGAGATCGATACCGATAACTTTTGCCATTGTTCTAAGTCTCTCCTCTAAGCAGGCTCTCAGGACCCTTCAAAAGGCGTTCCGACGAAAGCCCCTGTTCACAAGAAATCCCGTCCCGGTCCCCGCTTTTCGGGGCCGGACGGCTTGGCGCGTATATAAGAACAGGCGACACAAGGCGCAAGCATTCAGCGCAAGCTGTCCATTGTCTCGATAGCGGCAGGGAGGCGACCCGCCGCGCTTTACGGCAGGATCGGCGGGAGATCGCCCTATCGCGTTGTTCCGGCTTGTTTTTTCAGAATCGATGCCGCTGGCGACGTGCAGGTCCGCCGTCGGACCGGGGCAGAGCATGCCCCGGCGGGCGTGACTTTCGGTCGCGAAAGGGCGGAAAATCGGCGCTGCCGCCACGGCTCCGGCGCCTGACGGCGAACCGCGGAGAGCATTCAACGCCTCGGCCAAAGCCCTGCCGGGCGTCTCGCCCGGCAGGGGATTCCAGGCTTAGAGCCCGTTGTCCTTGAGGATCTTGGCGGCGTTGTCCTTGGTGATCTTTTCCGTCGGCAGCGTGATGGTCTTTTCGACCTTCTCGCCGTTCAGGAACTTGATCGCCTGGCGCAGGCCCTCGGCGCCCGGCGTGACATAGGTGAAGGTCGCCGTCAGCTCGCCCTTGTTCACCATCTGCACGCCTTCGTTGGGCAGGCCGTCGATGCCGATGAACTTGATGTCCTTTTCGCGCCCAACGTCCTTGGCCGCGAGATAGGCGCCATAGGCCATCGGATCGTTGTGGCCGTAGACGAGATCGATCTTCTCGTTGGTCTTCAGCGCGTTGGCCATGATGTTGTAGGCCTGGTCCTGCTTCCAGTCGCCCGACTGCTGGTCGAGCAGATATTTGATGCCCGGCTCCTTGTCGGTGAATTCATGGAAGCCGTCATGGCGGTCATGCGCCGGCTGCGTGCCCATGCCGCCCCAGATCTCGACGACATTGCCGGCGGCCTTGCCCTTGCCGCCGAGAAGCTCGACGGCATATTCGCCCGCCGCCCGGCCGATCAGCGCGTTGTCGCCGCCGACGAACTGCGTGTAGTCCTTGGTGTCGACATTGCGGTCGAGCACGAAGACCGGAATCTTGGCGTCGATCGCCTGTTGCACGACCCCCGTGAGGCCCGCCGATTCCTTCGGCGACACCAGAAGCGCATCGACCTCCTGGCGGATCAGGTTCTCGACATCGGCGACCTGCTTTTCGGTCTTATCCTCGCCGTCGGTGATGATCAGCTCGACTTCCGGATGCTTGGCGGCTTCGGCGATGATGTCCTTGTTGAACTGGGCGCGCCACGGTTCGATGGTCGTCACCTGCGAGAAGCCGATCTTCCACTTCTTGTCCTGGGCAAAGGCATGGTTGCCGGAAAAGAGCGCGGTGGTCGTCAGAAGTGCCGCCGCGAAAGTGGCGAGCTTCAGCATATCACGTCGTGTCATGGTCCTGTTTCCTCCGGATTATAGAGACGAGGTCTCCTGTGACGGCCGCTTGGCTGCGGCCGTTTCCTTTTGCGCTGCACGTCCAGGCAGGCGCAGATAGCTTAGGATGTCGCCGGCATTGCGCTCCTGCACGAGCACGGTGCCGATGATGATCGCCCCCTTCAGCACCAGCTGAAGGTTCGAATTGATGTTGTGCAGCTGCAGGATGTTGGACAGCAGCCCGAAGATCAGCACGCCGCAGAAGGTGCCGATCAGGCTGCCGCGCCCGCCCATCAGGCTGGTGCCGCCGATGACCACTGCGGCGATGGCATCGAGCTCCAGCCCGGCGCCGGCATCCGGCTTGCCTTGCCGGTACTGCGCCACATAGAGCACCGCCGCGATGCCGGCGAGCAGGCCAGATACCGCATAGGTGGCGATCTTGACGCGCCCGGCGGCGATGCCGGAAAGCCGCGCCGCCTCCTCATTGCCGCCGATGGCGTAGACATAGCGGCCGAAGGGCGTGAAGCGCAGCACCGCACCGTAGATCACGATCGCGCCGAGGAAGAACAGGCCGGGCATCGGCACGACGCCGAACACCAGCGAGCGCAGGATCTCGAAGTCCTCGGTGGCGTTGGAACCTGTATAGACCGGCAGCACGGCATTGTTCTGGCCGGCGGTCAGCCGCGCGATGCCGAGCGCCGTCACCATCATCGCCAGCGTGACGATGAAGGGCTGCAGGCGGCCGGCGACGATGATGAAGCCGTTAATGGTGCCGAACAGAAGGCCGACGCAAGGCGCCACCAGCAGCACGCCGAGCACCCCGAACTTGGTCTCGACCTGCGGCAGCAGGTACCATAGCGAGAGGCAGCACAGGACCACGCCGACGACGCCCGGAATGACCAGCCCGCGCGTCTTGTCCAGCCGCGCCTCGCGGCCGGCATCCGCGCCGGCGCGGGATTTCTCGATGTTGAGCAGGATAAAGCGCGTGGCCAGCGCGCCGAGGCACAGAGCCACCAGCGCGACCGTCGGCACGCCGAGCGCCGCCGACGTCGTAACGCCCGGCACGGTCAGGAGCATGGCGCAGACGACCGAGCAGATCGCCATCAGCGAGCCGACGGAAAGATCGATGCCGCCGGTCAGGATCACCGCGGTCATGCCGGTTGCGATCAACCCGGTGGTCGACACCTGGCGCAGCACGTCGAGCAGGTTGCCGTAGGACAAGAAGATGTTGTTGCCCTTGGAGCTGATCGGCGAGCCGAACACGCCGATCAGGAAGATGGCGATCAGCCCCCAGTAAAGCTTGGTGCGGGAGACAAGGCTGATGAGGCTCATGCGGCAGGTCTCGCAGTGCGTCTTGGCGCGGCAAGCCGCATGATCACCTCTTCGCTGGCCTCTTCGCGGGACAGGATTCCGCGCTGGCGGCCTTCCGCCATGACCAGGATGCGGTCGGCCAGATGCAGAAGCTCGGGCAGTTCGGAGCTGATCACGGCGATCGCCAGCCCGTCGCCGGCCAGCTTGAAGATGAGGTCGTAGATTTCGCGCTTGGCGCCGACATCGATGCCGCGCGTCGGCTCGTCGAGCAAAAGCACGCGCGGCCGCGTCGCCAGCCACTTGCCGATCACCACCTTCTGCTGGTTGCCGCCCGACAGCGTGCCGGCGGCCTGCTCGATGCTTTCGCAGCGTATGCCGAGCGCGCTCACCGCGTCGCGTGCCAGGCCCTGCTCGCCCGAGCGCGAGCGCAAGCCGAAGCGCGCCAGCGCACCGACCAGCGGCAAGGCGACGTTGTCGGTGATCGAGGCCGTGAGATGCAGCCCTTGAGTCTTGCGGTCCTCGGTCACCAAAGCGATGCCCAGCCGCCGCGCCTCGCGCGGCGAGCCGATCTCGACCGGCGCGCCGTCGAGCCGGATCTCGCCCCCGGTGCGGCCGTCGCTGGAGCCGAAGATCGCTTCCAGGATTTCGGTGCGGCCGGAACCCAGCAGCCCGCCTATGCCGAGGATTTCGCCGGCCGAAAGGTCGAAGCTGACGCCCTCGATCGCCGCGCGCCAGCCATGCCGGTCGGGCTTCGACAGCGACAGGTCCCGAACCGAGAGTGCCACTTTGCCGCCCGGGTCGCGCTCGTGGTCGGACGAGGCCAGAAGGTCGCGCCCGACCATGGCCGAGATGATGGCGTCTTCGCTGAGCTCCGCCATGTCTTGCGTCAACACATGGCGTCCGTCGCGCAGCACCGTCACCCGGCTTGCCAGATGCATGACCTCGTCGATGCGATGCGAGATGTAGACGATCGCGACGCCGCTCGTCGCGAGTTGGCGGATGATGCGGAACAGCCTCTCGCATTCGGCCGGCGACAGCGCCGAGGTCGGCTCGTCCATGATCAGGATGCGCGCCGATTTCGACAGCGCCTTGGCGATCTCCACCAGCTGCTGCTCGCCGACCCTGAGCCGGCCGACGCGCGCTTCCGGATCGAGCTCGATGCCGAGCCGCTCAAGCAGCGCGCTGGCCGCACGGCTGCTCGCCTTGCGGTCGACGACCAGCCCGGCGATCAGCTTTTCTCGGCCGAGGAAGATGTTGTCGGCGACGCTGAGCTCGGGGACGACGTTGAGCTCCTGGTGGATGATGGCGATGCCGGCATCCTCGGCGCCGCGAACGCCGGCGAAATGGACCGATCGGCCGTCGACGGCCACGCTGCCTTCGTAATCCGTGTAGACGCCCGAGAGGATTTTCATCAGCGTCGATTTGCCGGCGCCGTTCTCGCCCATCAGCGCATGCACTTCGCCGGACCTCAGGTCCAGGCTCACGTCGGACAGGGCGGTGATGCCGCCAAATCGCTTGGAAATGCCGGTCGCGCTCAGAACGACGGTTGGACCGTCGGCCGCCACGTCTTCCGTCGTGATGGGGCCAGCGCGCTGCATGACAAAGGACGGCCTCCCTCCGTCGTCTTCGGCGGGTTGAACGCTAATCTAAACGTTTCGAACGTGTCAAGCGCCTATCTGTTCTTCTGAGGATTGACGCATTTCAATTCTTGCGAAAAATGCCGGGTTTTCGTAGGTTTAGCCAGATAAGGGCGACGAAACGTTTCGAAAATGACGGGCTCAGGACGGAAAAAACAGCGGAAATCCACGGCGCCGACCATGCTGCATGTCGCGGAGGCGGCGCGGGTGTCGGTGGCCACCGTTTCGGCATTGCTCAACGGCACCGCCACCGTCAGTCCCGAGCTCAGCCAGCGCATCGAGCAGGCGATCCGCGACATCGGCTACAAGCGCAACGCGATCGCTCGCAGCCTGAAGATGGGCACGACGCGGACCATCGGGCTCACCGTGCCGCACATCACCAACCCGTTCTTCACCGATGTCGTCTCGGTCATCCAGCAGGCATTCGACCGCGCCGGCTATGCCGTCATGCTGTGCTGCACGGACGAGGACCTGAACACGCAGGATGAGCAGATCCGCCTGCTGCTCGACCGCATGGTCGACGGGCTGATCGTGGCGCGCGTCGGCGACGGCGGCATTCTGAAGCGCATCGTTGAGGACGCCAATGTGCCGGTGGTGCTGCTCGACCGTTTGTGCGAAGGCGTCGACACCGACGCGGTGGTGCTGGACAACCGGCGCGCCGTGTTCGACGCCGTCACCTATCTGATCCATCTCGGCCACCGGCGCATCGGCTATATCACCGGCACCTCCGACATTTCCCCGATGCATGACCGCATGATCGGTTACCGCGAAGCGCTGCAGGCGGCCGGCCTGCCGGTGGCGGAGGAACTGGTGCGTTCCGGCAATTTCCATGAGATCGACGGCTACAACGCCACCATGCAGCTCTTGTCGCTGCACGACCGGCCAAGCGCGATCTTCTCGGCCAACAACCCGATGGTGATCGGCACTATGAAGGCGATCCGCGATATCGGCCTCTCCTGCCCCGAGGACATTTCGGTCGCCTGCTTCGACGATTTTCCATGGTCGGACGTGTTCGTGCCGCAGCTGACCACGGTGGCGCAGCCGGTGCAGGCGATCGGCGAACAGGCGGCGAACCTTCTGCTCGACCGGCTGGCCGGCAACCGCGACGCGCCGCCGCGCAAGCTGGTGCTGAAGGGCCGTCTGATGATCCGCAATTCCTGCCGGCCGCTGGGCGCGGTCGCGCAGAGCGTCAGCGCGTAGGTCCGAAGGCGCTCTTGCAAAGAAGCTGCAGCCTGGGGAGAATATGCCTGCCGCCGGTGATCACCCGCGTGCCCTGGCCGAGGACGGTCTTCGGATCCGCCTTGAGCACCGTGCCGCCGGCCTCCTCGACCAGCAGCATGCCGGCCATGCAATCCCAGGCGTTCATGTGCTCCTCGACATAGCCGAGCAGCCGGCCGGACGCCGCATAGGCAAGCATCAGCGCTCCGGAAGCATTGCGGTAGAAGACGCCGCCTTCGGCCATTATCAGGCTGATGAGCACGACGACATGTTCGGTCGCCGCCCGGTTGGAAAGCCCGGTGCCGACAGAGCCCTCGGAAAGCGACGCGGCATTGCTGGCCTTGATCGGCTTACCGTTGACGAAGGCACCGCCGCCGAGGCGGCCGTAGAACGTCTCGTCGGTCGAAGGTTCGTGGATGACGCCGACAACCGTTTCGCCATCCCTGGCGCAGGCGATCACCACGCACCAGGCGGGAATGCCGCGCACGAAATTGGCGGTGCCGTCGATCGGGTCGATCACCCAGACATGGCCGGTTGTTCCGGCCACCGCCGCATGCTCCTCGCCGACGATGCCGTCGTCCGGATAAGCCTCGGCGATCGCCGCGCGGATGAACAGCTCGACCTCGCGGTCAGCTTCGGAAACCAGGTCCTGATGGCCCTTGCTCTCGACGGTCAGATTGTCGAGGTCGCGAAAATACTTCAGCCCCAGCTCGCCGGCGCGCCGCGCCAGGTCGATGGCAAAATGCAGGCGGTCGTCGAGGTCATGGGTCACGGGAAACTCTTGGCTGAGAACGGGAGCCCGTGCCCTTAGCAGACCATTATGTCAGGCAAAAGCCGTGGTGCGATCACGCCGCCTTCGACATCGATTTGTGCACGTCGGCGAGAATGTCGTAGGAGCGGACGCGCGCCGCGTGGTCGAAGATCTGCGCCGTCACCATCAATTCGTCGGCGCCGGTGCGGCGTATGAAAGCGTCGATACCCTGGCGCACGGTCTCCGGTGATCCGACGACGGCGCAGGACAGCGCCTGGGCAAGCATGCTCTTCGCCATCGGGTCGAGATCGCGGTCGTAATTCTCGACCGGCGGCGGCAATTGTCCGGGCCGGCCGCTGCGCAGATTGACGAAAGCCTGCTGCAGCGAGCTGAACAGCAGCTTCGCCTCGGCATCCGTCGGCGCGGCAGAGACGTTGAGGCCGAGCATGACATAGGGCTTGTCGAGCTCAGCCGACGGCTGGAACCGCGTGCGATAAACCTCCAACGCATGGTCGAGATCGGCCGGCGCGAAATGCGAGGCGAAAGCATAGGGCAGGCCAAGCAATGCGGCGAGCTGCGCGCCATAGAGGCTGGAACCGAGGATCCAGACCGGCACCGTCTGGCCTTCGCCGGGCACGGCACGGATGCGCTGGCCTTCCTCGGCCGGCTGGAAATAGCCCATCAGCTCGACCACGTCCTGCGGGAAGTTGTCGGCGGACTCCATATTGCGGCGCAGCGCCCTGGCGGTGAGCATATCGGTGCCCGGCGCGCGACCGAGGCCGAGGTCGATGCGGCCGGGAAAGAGCGCCGCCAGCGTGCCGAACTGCTCGGCGATCACCAGCGGCGCGTGGTTGGGCAGCATGATGCCGCCGGCGCCGACGCGGATCGTCTTGGTGCCGCCGGCGACATGCGCGATCACGACGGATGTCGCGGCGCTGGCGATGCCCGGCATGTTGTGATGCTCAGCCAGCCAGTAGCGCCTGTAGCCCAGCCGCTCGGCCTGGCGGGCAAGGTCGAGCGAATTGGCAAGCGACTGCGAGGCGGTGCTGCCTTGCGTGATCGGCGACAGGTCGAGAACCGAAAGGTCCGTCATTGTTCAGGTCTCCACGATGCGTTTTTCCCGCAGTCTCGCCTCGAAGGCGGCGCGGTCGGGAATGACGATGGCGAGCTGGTTCTCCAGCACGTCGGCGAGCTCGGTAGCCGTCGCGATCTCGCGCTGCTCGCTGCGGCCGCCGGCATGATGCGTCGACAGCCGGTTGTTGCGCAGCGCGTAGCGCCGGTCGGGCAAAGCGAGCGCGGTCACCAGCGTCGACAGGAAATGCGAGCTCGGATGCGTCGAGAGGAAATGGCTGGCGACGCGGTAGTCGACCTCATAGGCCTGGCTCATGTCGAAGCGGTAGAGCGTGCGCCAGTCACCGCCGACAGTGGCATCGCCGATATTGGCCTGCAGGCGGAAATGGTCGCCGGACTCGACGACACGGAAGGTCTCATGCGGCGTCTGTTGCTCCAGGTCTGGCTCGAGCAGCAGCGGTGCCGTCAGCGTCAGGCCGCCGAAGCCGACATCGGCGACGTAGGTGCGGCCGCCAAGCTCGATGCGCAGCAGCATATGGCTGCGCGCGGTAATAGTGTCCTCCGGCTGGCCCCAGAGCACGCGCGCCGCCAGCCCGCTGACCGTGAAGCCCAGCGCGTCAAGCGCATGCATGAAGATCAGATTGTGCTCGAAGCAATAGCCGCCGCGGCCCTGGCCAAAAATCTTATCCTGCAGCGAGGCGACGTCCAGCCCGACCGAAACGCCCATCAAGGGGTCGATGTTCTCGAACGGGATCGCCTGCGGGTGGGCGGCGTGCAGCGCCTGCAGCGTGGCCAACGAAGCGTCGGTCGGACCGCCGTAGCCGATGCGGGCGAAATAGCCATCGAGATCGAAGTCGCTCATTAAGGGCAGGTCCGGCTTGACCGGTCCGATATAGGCACTGGTCATCGGTGTCGCAAACAATGGGCGAGGTTTGAGATTGGGCCAGCGTTCAGGATTTGTGATTGTTTTCGGCGGGCTCTTCCTCGATGGCCATGGACTGCTGCGCCGCCAGGAAATTGCCGACGGGGCTCAGGCTTTCGAAATGGTCGCATAGAACCTTGATGACGACCAGCAGCGGCACCGCCATCAGCGCGCCGACGAAGCCCCACAACCATGACCAGAAGGCGATGGCGATGAAGATCGCCACCGCGTTGATCTCGAGGCGCCGCCCGACCACCATCGGCGTCACGAACTGGCCTTCGACGATATCGCACAAGATAACGAAGGCCGGCGCCAGCAGCGCATACGCTATGGTGTCGAAGCTGATCAGTGCGATGACGGCAACGAGCAGCACGGTCATCAGCGCGCCGACATAGGGCAGGAAATTGAGCAGTGCCGCCGCGACGCCCCAGACCAGCGGATTGGGCATGCCGAGCCCCCACAGGCCCAGCCCGATCACCGTGCCGAGGCCGGCATTGATGAGGGAGACGGTAAGCAGATAGTGCGAGATCTCGCGCTCGACGTCATAGACGACGCGCAACGCCCGCTTCTTCTGGGTCATGCTGGTGAAGGACTGGACGATCTTCTCGTAGAACAGCGTGCCCGAGGCGAGCAGGAACAGCGACAGCACGAAGACGATGGTGATCGAGGTGCCGGCCTCGAGGATGTTGCCGGCGGCCGTGGACAGGATGCCGGACGGCGCCACCGCGACGCGCTGCACGCCGGGCTCCTGCGAGGTCTCGGTCAGCGCTTCCAGCTGATGCGCGAGATCCATCATCCGTTCGAGCGGTCGCTTGAAGGGAGCCAGCCGTTCGGTGAGCTGCTGGCCGATCGAATAGCTGTTGTTGATCAGGTCGATGATCGGGCCGCTGAGCAGGTAGCCCGCGGCGGCGAAGATGAAGATGGAAAGCAGCACCAGCAGCGTTGCCGAAACCACCTCCGGAATGCCGCGCTTGCGCAGGAAGCGCACGATCGGCGTCAGCGTCAGCGCCAGCAGGAAGGCAAGCATCACCGGCATGAAGAAGGCACGGGCAAAGTAGAGGGCGGCGGCCGTCATCAGGATGAAGATCCCGATCACCAGCGACCGCATCAGACGCATATCCGCCCAGGCATCGGCGCGCGGATCAGGGCTTTCGGCAACGCTTGCGCCCGAAGCGATCTGTTCGGCTTTCATCGGTTCCCCTAGAGCAATTCCAGGAAAAGTGTGAGCGGTTTTCCGTCCGGAATTGCGTCAAAACAAGGTGCAATCGACGGGAAAACGTGCCTGCCGCGCCAAGGTTCCGTTAGCTGGCGATCATGGAAGGGCCTCTGTCCCAGTCGCCGTCAGGCGACCGGCGCTGCTATCGCCTTTGCCGTTTCCTTGCGCACGATCGGTGCCACTTTGGTCCCGTAGAGCTCGATCGCTTTCATGATCTTGGCATGCGGCATGGTTCCGATCGCCATCTGCAGGAGGAAGCGGTCGTTATTGAAGATCTTGTGCTGGGCGACGATCTTTTCCGCCACTTGTTCAGGATTGCCAACGAAGAGCGCGCCGTTCGGGGCGCGCGCCTGATCGAAATGCGCCCGAGATGTCGGGCCCCAGCCACGTTCGCGGCCGATGCGGTTCATCACCTCGGCCTGCGGTCCGTAGAAATCGTCGGCCGCCTGCTCGGTCGTCTCGGCAATGAAGCCATGCACGTTGATGCTGGTGGCGAGCGAGCCCGGATCGGTGCCCGCGCGGCGCGCGGCCTCGCGATAGATATCGAACAGCGGCGCGAATCGTGCCGGCTCGCCGCCGATGATGGCTAAAGCCAATGGCAGGCCGAGCACGCCGGCGCGGGCGGCGGATTGCGGCGTGCCGCCGATGGCGATCCAGACCGGCAGCTTTTCCTGCAGCGGACGCGGGTAGACGCCGCGGCCGTTGATCGGCGCGCGCAGCTTGCCCTGCCACGTCACCTTCACCTGATCGCGGATGGTGAGCAAAAGGTCGAGCTTCTCGGCGAAGAGCTCGTCATAGTCCTCGAGATTGTAGCCGAACAGCGGGAAGGATTCGATGAAGGAGCCGCGTCCGGCCATGATCTCGGCGCGACCGTTGGACAGAAGGTCGAGCGTCGCGAATTGCTGGAAGACGCGCACCGGATCGTCGGAGGAAAGCACGGTGACCGCGCTGGTAAGGCGGATGCGCTTCGTGCGCTCGGCCGCCGCGGCCAGCGCCACGACCGGCGCCGAGGCGGCATAATCGGGGCGATGATGCTCGCCGAGGCCGAACACGTCGAGGCCGACCTGGTCGGCCAGCTCGATTTCCTCGATGAGGTTGCGCAGCCGCTCATGCGGGCCGATGGCGCCGGGACCCGGCTCCGGGCTGACATCGGCGAAAGTGTAGAGACCGAGTTCCATGTTGCTGTCCTGCGCTGTCGTATGGGATTGGGTTTTCGGCGCTAGAGGTAGCGATCGGCCCTGCCGCCCGCCAGTGGCACGGATTGTGAACAGTGCATCGCGATGCCGAGCCGTATCCTTGCGGCAACAGCGCAGATTTTCATGGCTGGCATACCGTTTTGGCGCTTGAACTCGGCGCTTTCGCGCGTATGTAAGCGTCGCGAATAGACTGCAGGGAAGTGCACTTGGCTATCTACAGGGAAAAAGACATTTTCGAGCGGCGCAATGCCGCGAACGAGGCAAAGAAGGCGCTGCTCGAGCGCTTCAAGGCAAAGCCGGCGGCGGATGATCCCGTTGTGCTGGCGCGCCAGGCCGAACGCAAGGCAATCCTCGATGCCCGCGCAATCCGCGAAGCGGAGAAGGCCAGGCTGAAGCAGGAAAAGCTGGCGCGCGAAGCCGCAGAGAAGGCCGAGCGCGAAGCCGCCGCCGAAGCGGCGCGTATCGCCGCGGAAGAGGCTGCTGCTGCCGAGGCCAAAATCCGCGAGGCCGAGGAAGCTGAGCGCATCGCGTTCGAGCTTGCCGACGAGGCCGCGCGCAAGGCCAAGCGTGACGCACGCTACGCCGCCCGCAAGGCGCGCGTCGGCCGGACGCCACCGGGCTTCTCGGCCCGCTAAGTTCGGGTTTGCTGGACAAGTAAGTCAGGGTCGCCGAAAGCGGCCCTGAACGCGTTTGTATTCAGGCCACCAGCTTCAGCCCGACGATGCCGCAGACGATCAGGCCGATACAGGCAAGCCTGACGACGGTCGCCGGTTCGCCGAGCAGCCAGATGCCGAGCAGTGCCGTGCCGACGGTGCCGATGCCCGTCCACACCGCATAGGCCGTGCCGACAGGCAGCGCCTTCAGCGCCAGGCCGAGCAGGCCGAGGCTGACGATCATCGAGGCGATGGTGAGAAGGGTCGGCAGCGGCTTGGAAAAGCCGTCGGTATATTTGAGGCCGATCGCCCAGCCGATCTCGAACAGGCCGGCGAAGAAAAGAAAAATCCAGGACATCGAAAACACTCCGTCGCTCCGGCATCGGGCTGGATGCTCGGTGTGGCGGGTCGTCCCGGCCGGTTTTTCGGGGAAACGAGGTCGTCCTCGCCTCTTCGATATAGGATGCCCGGCCCGCCGATCAACAAAATACCGGCAGCATTGTCATGCCGCCGGTTCAAAGCTGCATCGAGCCGGATCGACCGAACGCGGCCGCTTACTTTTCCTTGATGCGCATCGCCTTGACCGGCGGCGCCTTCGGAGCCGGAGCCGCGGCGGGCTTCTTGGCGTCCTTCTTCGGCTTGCGGGCTTCCTTGCCCGCCTTCATCGCACCTTTAGCCATGATTCGCTCCTCCGATTGTGGACGCGCGAGTGAAACAAGAGAAACGGCGGACCGCAAGAGGTCGCACCTCGCTTGCGAGGCCGGCCGGCCGGATGTCAACCGATTTCCCGACGCCACGCCCGTCAAGCGCGCCGCGATGGCTTGAACTTCCGATTGCCTGGCGCATTGTCTGTGACGCTTCGCCCAGGCGAGCCTCCAGGCTATGCATGTCGCCCAGAAGTGTGCAGCGGTTCTGGGACAACGACATGCATCAAGGAGACTTAAAGCGCGTCGACTGAATCCGTTTCAGCGCGACGCGCTTTAGGGCGCGTCGGGAGATCGGATGGCAGGACATAGCGGGTCGAAACGGGTGATCTATGCCGCGCTCGCCGGCAATCTGGCGATCGCGCTCACCAAATTCGCGGCGGCGGCCTTCACCGGCTCGTCCGCCATGCTGTCGGAAGGCGTGCATTCGCTGGTCGACACAGGCAATGGCGGGCTCCTGCTCTATGGCATGCGCCGCGCCGCGCGGCCGCCCGACAGTACACATCCGCTCGGCCACGGGCGTGAGCTCTATTTCTGGAGCTTTATCGTCGCGCTTCTGGTGTTCGCGCTCGGCGCCGGCGTCTCCTTCTACGAAGGCGTCATCCACATCATGGCACCGGAACCGGTCGTCAACACCAAGGTCAACTACATCGTGCTCGGTCTGTCCTTCCTGTTCGAGGGCAGCTCCTGGCTGGTGGCGCTGAGGGAGTTTCGCCAGCAGAAGGGCAGGCAGGGCTGGCTGCAGGCCGTGCAATCGAGCAAGGATCCGAGCGTCTACACCGTGCTGTTCGAGGACAGCGCCGCATTGCTCGGCCTCATCGTCGCCTTCGCCGGCATCTTGTCGGCGCAACTTCTGGAAATGCCCGAACTCGACGGCGTCGGCTCGATCGGCATCGCCGTCATCCTCGGCGCGACGGCGATCTTCCTGGCGCGCGAGAGCAAGGGCCTGCTGCTCGGCGAGCCTGCGTCGCCCGAGGTCCAGCGCAAGGTTCTGGCGATCGTCCAGGAGGATCCGGCCGTCCAGCGCGCGAACGGCATATTGAGCGTCCATATCGGGCCCGAGGAGATCGTCGCGGGCCTCAGCATTGAATTCGAGGACCATCTCACCGCGCCGGAGATCGAAGCCTGCGTCGAACGCCTGGAGGCGCGGCTGAAAAAGGACATGCCGCAAATCTCCAGGCTCTTCGTCAAGCCGCAAACGACTGGCACATGGGAGCAGCGGCGCAAGGCTATCGCCGAGGCTTCGGAGGAGAGTTAGGTTCAACTGAACACAACGAACTTCGTAAGGAGGAAGGCCGATGAAGATCGACGGCGGCTGCCATTGCGGCGCGATCACCTATGAGGCGGAGGTCGACCCTGAAAAGACCTCGATCTGCCACTGCACCGACTGCCAGCAGCTGACCGGCACTGCTTTCCGCGTCTCGGTGCGGGTGCCGCAGGAGGATTACCGCATCACCAGGGGCGAGCCGAAGGTCTATATCAAGACCGGATCGAGCGGCGCAAAACGGGCGCAGGGTTTCTGCGGCGATTGCGGCTCGCATCTCTATGCGACCTCGGTCGGCGACGGGCCGAAAGTCTACGGCATCCGGGTCGGCACGGCGCGCCAGCGCGACCAGTTGGTGCCGAGGACGCAATACTGGCACCGCTCGGCGCTGCACTGGCTGCCCGAGTTCGAGGGCACAAGGATCGTCGAGGAGCAGTAGGGACTTAGTCGCCGTCCTCGACGACCCTGAGCCGCAACTGGCCCGTCTTGGAGTCCGCCACGCGCGCGCCAGCCTCCGCCTTGGCTGGGCCACCGTTCGCCGCCTCGGCTTCGCCCTCCGCGAATTCCAGCGCTTCGATCTTCTGGCCGCGCTTGGTGACTTTCGATGTCGACACCAGAATGTCGTCGATGTCCCGCGCCGCCTGGCCGAAATGCGTCTGCAGCCGGCGCACCCGCTCATCGACCCTACCCACGTCCTCCATCAGCCGGATGACCTCGCCCTGGATCAGATGCGCTTGCTCGCGCATTCGCGCGTCCTTGAGGATCGCCTGGATGACCTGGATCGACAGCATCAGCAGCGAGGGTGAGACGATGACGACGCGGGCGCGATGCGCCTTTTGCACCACGGCCTCGAAATTCTCGTGGATCTCGGCGAACACCGATTCCGAGGGCACGAACATGAAGGCGGTGTCCTGCGTCTCGCCCTGCAACAGGTATTTTTCCGCGATATCGCGGATATGCACCTCGATGTCGCGCCGGAACGCCTGCGCCGCCGCCTTCTGCATGTCGGCGCCCTCGGCGGCGCGGATGGCGTTCCAGGCTTCCAGCGGGAATTTCGCGTCGATGGCCAGCATCGGCGCGCCATTCGGCATCCGCACCAGGCAATCGGGGCGGCTGCCGTTGGAGAGGCTGGCCTGGAATTCATAAGCGCCGTGCGGCAGGCCGTCGGCGACGATCGCTTCCATGCGCGACTGGCCGAAGGCGCCACGCGTCTGCTTGTTGGAGAGGATCGCCTGCAATTGCACGACCTGGCCGGCCAAAGACTGGATGTTGCCTTGCGCGGTGTCGATCACCGCCAGCCGCTCTTGCAGCTTGGCCAGGCTTTCATGCGTCGACTTGGTCTGCTCAGCCATCGTCTGGCCAAGGCGGCCGGTCATGGCGTCGAGCCGCTGCCCGAGCGATTGGGTGAGCTCGGCCTGCCTGGCGCCGAACACGTCGGCGATCGCACCCATGCGCCCATGCATCTCGGCCTGCGCCTGCAGGACGTCGGCTATGCGCGCCTCGGTGTCGCGGGCATGGTCAGCGGCTTCCGCCGCGGCGACCGCGCGCGCCTTGCCCGCCCGCCACAAGGCGATGGCCAGCGCCACAAACAGCGCCAGCAACAGCATTGCGCCGAAACCCAGCGCCTGGCCGAGCGTGATCGTGGTGGCGCCGAGGCGCGCGACCGGTTGCGAAAGGATGGAGGTCATGTCGTTCATGGGAGGCAGCATAACCGATTCGGCCGCGTGGCACAGATCAAAACGTGAACAGGACGATTGCCCACCGGTTGACGCTTTTCCAACGACGTCTTAGGTGAGACGCCATGTCGATCAAGCCGCTCATCATCCTTCCCGATCCCATCCTGCGCCAGGTTTCCAAGCCGGTCGAGCGCGTCGACGGCGACCTGCGCAAGCTCGCCGACGACATGCTGGAGACCATGTATGACGCGCCGGGCATCGGCCTCGCGGCGATCCAGGTCGGCGAGCCGCGGCGGCTGCTGGTCATCGACCTCGCCAAGGAAGGCGAGCCGCCTCAGCCGCATGTCTTCATCAATCCGGAAATCCTCGAAAGCGCCGACCAGTGTTCGGTCTATGAGGAAGGCTGCCTGTCGATCCCCGACTATTATGCCGAGGTCGAGCGCCCGGCCTCCGTGCGGGTGAAATATCTCGACCGCGACGGCAAATTGCAGGAGATGCAGGCGGAAGGCCTGATGGCCACCTGCCTGCAGCACGAGATCGACCATCTCAACGGCGTGCTGTTCATCGACCACATTTCGAAGCTGAAGCGCGACATGGTGGTGCGCAAGTTCAAGAAGCTCGCCAAGGACAAGGTGCCGGGCAAGATGGTGGGCTAAGGGCCGTTTCGGCCGCGCGAGCACCTGAGCCTACCGCAAGACAGGGATCGCAGGACCTCATGCCGCTTCGCGTCATCTTCATGGGCACGCCGGATTTTTCCGTGCCGACCTTGCGCGCCATCGCCGAGGCCGGCCACGAGATCGTGGCTGTCTACACGCAGCCGCCGCGCGCCGCCGGCCGGCGCGGGCTGGAACTGACGCCTTCGCCGGTGCAGCGCGAGGCCGAGCGGCTGGGGCTCGAGGTGCGAACCCCGGCATCGCTGAAAAGCCAGGCCGAGCAACAGGCCTTCGCTGACCTGCAGGCCGATGTCGCGGTCGTCGTCGCCTATGGCCTGCTCCTGCCGAAAGCAGTCCTGGAGGCGACAAGGCTCGGCTGTCTGAACGGCCATGCCTCGCTTTTGCCACGCTGGCGTGGTGCTGCTCCCATCCAGCGCGCCATCATGGCCGGCGATACCGAAACCGGCATGATGATCATGAAGATGGAAGAGGGCTTGGACACCGGGCCGGTGGCAATGGTTGAAAAATGCGCCATCGCACCCGATATGACGGCCGGCGAATTACACGACCGCCTGATGGCTCAAGGCGCTTCGCTGATGGTTGAGGCGCTCGCGCAGTTGGGGATAAATTGTCTGACATTTACCCCGCAGGCGACGGAAGGGGTGACCTACGCCCGAAAGATCGATAAATCGGAGACGCGCGTAGATTGGACGCGGCCTTCTGGCGAAGTCCACAATCACATTCGCGGCCTCTCGCCCTTTCCGGGTGCGTGGTGCGAGGTCGAAATTGGCGGCCGCATGGAGCGGCTGAAACTGCTTCGCTCGACGCTCTCGGATGGCGTCGGCGAGTCGGGAGGAATTCTCGATGACCGGCTGACGGTCGCCTGCGGGACAGGCGCGGTCAGGCTGGTCGAAGTTCAACGGGCGGGCGGAAAGCCCGCCGCCGCGCAGGAGTTTTTGCGCGGAGCCAAGATCGAAAAAGGAACGAAACTCACATGAGCATGATGTCGATACGCGCGGCGACGCCGCGGGATCGCGAGGCGATCCGCCTCGTCGAAGAGCATGCCTTTGGCCAGCAGGCGGAAGCCGGCCTGGTCGACGCGCTGGTCACCGGCGGCGACGCCGTTGTCGAGCTGGTGGCGGAGGAAGACGGCCAGGTCGTCGGCCACATCCTGTTTTCCAGGCTTTACGTGCAGAATGGCGGCAAGCGTTTCGCCGCCGTCGCGCTGGCGCCGCTTGCGGTCGAACCGTCGTTTCATGGCACCGGCATCGGCGGCGCGCTGATCCGCGAGGCGCATGTCCGCCTCAAGGAAGCCGGCGAGACGCTTGCCGTGGTTCTGGGCGATCCGGTCTATTACGGCCGCTTCGGCTACACCCATGCCCGCGCCGGCAAGTTCGAGAGCGAATATCAGGGTGAGGCGCTGCAGGCTTTGGCCTGGGGCGAAGCGCCGGAGACCGGCAAGCTGGTCTACGCTACCGCTTTCACAGCGCTCGCCGCCTAGGCGAGCGCCGATCAACCGCAGAACATGCCGCGTTTTCGGCTCGATATCGAATATGACGGCAGCCAGTTCGCCGGCTGGCAGCATCAGGCCGACCAGCCCTCGGTGCAGCAGGCGATCGAGCAGGCGATCGGAAAGTTCTGCGGTGAAGACGTAAGGATACGTGCCGCCGGCCGCACCGATGCCGGCGTGCACGCCACCGCGCAGGTCGCCCATGTCGACCTGGCCCGGGACTGGCCGGGCGACAAGGTGCGCGACGCCGTGAACGCGCATCTGCAGGCGGCCGGCGCGCGCGTCGCCATCCTCAAGGCGGGCGTCGTCGCCGACGGCTTCGACGCGCGCTTTTCCGCCACCGGCCGCCACTATCTCTACCGCATCCTCAACCGCCGGGCGCCGTCGGCGCTGGAGAAGGGCAAGGTCTGGTGGGTTCCGAAGCGCCTCGATGCCGAGGCCATGCACGAGGCGGCCAAGGTGCTGCTCGGCCGGCATGACTTCACCACCTTCCGCTCCACCCAGTGCCAGGCCGAAAGCCCGGTCCGCACGCTTGCGCAGCTGGATGTGGGTCGTGTCGGCGACCTGATCGAGGTTCGCACCTCGGCGCGCTCCTTCCTGCACAACCAGGTGCGCTCGATGGTCGGCTCCTTGCGGCGCATCGGCGACGGCTCCTGGGGCGCCGCCGATCTCAAGGCGGCGCTCGAAGCGCGCGACCGCGCCGCCTGCGGCCAGGTAGCGCCGCCGGACGGGTTGTTTCTCGTCGGGGTGGATTATCCAGAAGACGTATGACGGGCTGCGTCGATCAGCCGGCTGTGTTCTTCACGGTTTCTTCTGCGAATGGGTCTCACGGCGTTTGCGCGCCCGTTCGGCCATTTCCTCCGGCGAAATGCCTTTGCCAGGGGCTGCTTTCCACGCATCATAGGTCGGAGCGACCTCCTCGCGCAGCCAACGCTCCACAGCGGCATCCCGTTCTTGCAGGGCGCGAAGCCCCGCGCGGATGACTTCGCTGCTGGTTGCATAGGTGCCCGAACGGACGAGATGATCGATGAAGGCGGCTTGCTCCGCCGGCAGGCTGAAGGTGCGTTTTTCGGTAGCGGACATGGGTTAGCGCTCCGCGAGAATAGTAGTATGAAATTATCATACTCTTCTGGCTCAGAGATGGAAAGACGCCCTCAGCCGGGCAGGATCAGCCCGTCGTGACGTCCGGGAAGTCGATGCCGAGCAGCGCCTGCAGGCCGAACAGGACGAGCAGCGAGGCGATGAACATGCCGACAAAGACGGCGGTGCCCACGGCGGCGCCCTTGCCGATCGATGCGTTGGTCATGCGCCAGGTCAGCACCATCGACAGCGCGAACAAAAGCAGTGACACCGGGCTGCTGATCTCGCTGGTGGAGGGCAGGAAGAGCCTGAGCAGCGCCGAGGGCAGCATCAGCCAGGCGATGATCGCCGAGGCCCAGTTGGACGCGACGACATAGTGGACGAAGCGGCCGCCGATGCCGGCGCGCGGCGCCACCAGCGCCAGCGCCACCAGCGGCAGCACCCAGGAGCCGATATCGACGGTCGCCAGTCGGATCAGCATGCCGAGGCGCCCGGCGAAGGCATTGGGGTCGCCGATCTCGTTGGCGATCCCGACCCAGCCGACGATCAGCGCCGGCGCCGCCACGACGATGGCGAAGAAGGAATTCCAGAAACCGTCGGCCGAAAGGTCGAGCAGGCGCAAGCCGTCGGCCTTGCCGAACATCAGCCGCCAGGCGCCGGCCAGCGAAGCATAGGTTTCGTCCGCCGAAAGCATGGTCACGAAAGGCCTTGTCCGAACCAGTCTTCGATGAAGCGTTCGTAGATTTGCGTCAGCGTCTCGAGGTCGGCGAGCGCGACGCGCTCGTCCACCATGTGCATGGTCTTGCCGACCAGCCCGAACTCGACCACCGGGCAATAATCCTTGATGAAGCGCGCGTCCGACGTGCCGCCGGAGGTGGAGAGCGCCGGCGTCTTGCCGACCACCGCCTTGACCGAGCTGCTCAGCGTGTCGATCAGCTTGTCGTCGCGGGTGAGGAAGACATGGCTCGGCCGGTCGCGCCAGACGAGCTCATAGTCGACCGGCGTCTTCTTGCCCGGCCGGTATTTCTTGCGCCGGGCCGCCTGGTCGAGGCGGTTGTGGATCTCGGCCTGCACCGATTCCGCGTCCCAGGTGTCGTTGAAGCGGATGTTGAAGGTCGCCGTCGCCTTGGCCGGGATGACATTGGTCGCCGGGTTGCCGACATCGATCGACGTCACTTCGAGATTGGTCGGCTGGAAATCCTTCGTTCCCTTGTCGAACACCGGATGCAGCAGCGCATCGACCAGGCTGATCAGCCCGCGCACCGGGTTGTCGGCAAGATGCGGATAGGCGGCATGGCCCTGGCGTCCGTTGACGATCACGCTGCCCGACAGCGAGCCGCGCCGGCCGGTCTTGATCATGTCGCCGAGCGCATCGGGGTTGGTCGGCTCGCCGACGATCGAGGCGTCCCATTTCTCGCCCCGGGCCGCCGCCCAATCGAGCAGCTTGGTGGTGCCGTTGATCGCCGGTCCCTCCTCGTCGCCGGTGATCAGCAGGGAGACCGAGCCTTTCGGACCGCCATTCTTCGCGACATGGCGCGCCACCGCGGCGACGAAGCAGGCGATGCCGCCCTTCATGTCGACGGCGCCGCGGCCATACATCTGGCCATCGGCGATTTCGGCGGCGAAGGGCGGATGCGTCCAGGCCGCCTCGTCGCCCACCGGCACGACGTCGGTATGGCCTGCAAACATCAGATGCGGACCGTTGCCGGAGCGCCGGGCATAGAGGTTTTCGATGTCCGGCGTGCCGTCTTCCGCGAAGATTGGGCGTTCGACCGAGAAGCCCAGCGGCTTCAGCATATCCTTCAGCGCTGCAAGCGCGCCGCCTTCGGCGGGCGTCACGGAAGGGCAGCGGATCAGGGCGGCGAGATTCGCGGCGGGGTCGGTAGGCAATGTCATGGGCAAAGCGATAGTCGAAAGCGTTTGTCGTGTCACGGTGGCAGATGATCGCCGGTCATGCCGCCGACAATATGGTTTTCATGAGGTATAAATGCATGTCGCCCAGAAGTGTGCAGCGGCTCTGGGAGAAATAGCAAGTTGCGGATCAGGCGAGGGCGAATGCATGGCCAGTGAAGCAAGCACCATCGCGATTGCCGGCGCCGGCAGCATCGGCTGCTATGTCGGCGGTTGCATGGCGCTGGCCGGACGCAAGATTGTTTTCCTCGGTCGCGGCCGCATCGTCGAGGCCATGCGCCAGGACGGTCTCCGCGTCAGCGATCTCGATGGCCGCGACCGCCGCGTCGAGGCGAAAGCGATTTCGGCCACCGACGATCCGGCGACCGCTTTGCGCGAGGCGGACGTCGTGCTGGTGACGGTGAAGAGCGGCGGGACCGAGGAGATGGCCAGGCTGATCGCCGCCCACGGGCGACCGGATGCCGTGGTGGTCAGCCTGCAGAACGGCGTCGACAATGCTGACAGGCTGCGCGCCGCGCTTCCCGGCCGGCGGGTGCTGACGGGCATGGTGATGTTCAACGTCGTCCAGTCGCCGGACGGCGAGGTACCGTTCCGCGTGCATCGCGCCAGCCAGGGCGAGGTCATGATCGATGTCGGCGTCGCCGGCCTCGTCGAATTGCTCAATGTCGACGGGCTTGCCGTCGAGGCGCGCGCCGACATGAAAGCGGTGCAGTGGAGCAAACTGCTGATGAACCTCAACAATGCGCTGGTGGCGCTTTCCGATCTGCCGCTGGCGAGGCAACTGGCCGATCGCCGCTGGCGCGGCATCCTCGCTGCCCAGATCGACGAGGCGCTCGCCGCGATGAAGGCGGCGGGCATAGTGCCGGCGCGCATCGCCAGCCTGCCGCCGGCGCTGCTGCCGAAAGTGCTGCGGCTGCCCGACTGGCTGTTCGGGCTTCTCGCGCGCCGCATGCTGGCGATCGACCCCGAAGCGCGCTCGTCGATGTGGGACGATCTGAAGCGCGGCCGTACGACCGAGATCGACGAGTTGCAGGGGGCGGTGATCCGCCTGGCGAAGCAAGCCGGCACCCTGACGCCGGTCAACGAACGCGTCACCACGCTGGTGCGTCAGGCCGAAACGGAAAAGCGCGGGCCGCCGGGCCTTGGGCCCGACGCGGTCAGCGCAATTCCAGGAAAAGTGTGAGCGTTTAGGTTCGGCGACTTCGCCGTAACCTTCCGTCTGGAATTGCGCAAAAAAGAAAGGATAGAGCGGTTCGCCGTTTCCGTGAAACGGTGAAACGCTCTAGGCTGTAGTGACAATTTAACGGCTTGGGATTCCCATCGCGAGGCAAATCAGATTCAAGGCTGACTTTTGGAGGT
>NZ_JAGXJY010000255.1 GCF_019091085.1 Mesorhizobium sp. GbtcB19
GTCTGCGGCACTAATAATTTATTCTTTTATAATTCCTTTATTAAAGGAATTATTTGAAGAAGACTCTGAATGGAGTCCGGAAAAAAAGGGGGCTTTTTCTAAAAAAATGGGTATGGAAGTTATTAGGGAAATAGCCCAGTTTAATAATATAGGTTTAGAGTTTAAGTAATCTAACCTTTAGAAAAACTATCAAAGTTTAAAATTCTAGTTTTTTGTAATTTATAAATTTTGATAAAAAATATATAATCTAATCATTTGTGAAAAATC
>NZ_JAGXJY010000256.1 GCF_019091085.1 Mesorhizobium sp. GbtcB19
TGGAACTCAGGATTGTCAGCTGCCATTGCTTGCTTGTACTGGAGCCTATTGGTGAAATTCTCCCTTTTTGTCTGTTGAAGTTGTCAAGTAATTCCTGTTTTCTTACTCCATTCTTACTAGCTGCGGTTCTATTCTTTTGAGTGGTAGAAACATATAGTCTTGCCTGGCAGTGTGTAATTCCGGATTAAAGGATAAAGGATCGAGATCAGTAGCTTCAGAGTTGAGGGTATTATCCTAGGCAGTAGTAGCAGGTCAGTAAAGGAAATA
>NZ_JAGXJY010000257.1 GCF_019091085.1 Mesorhizobium sp. GbtcB19
TACTGGATGAAATAATTAATGAATGTTAGATGGATGGCTAATTATGGAACATGGTAACGGGTTGTTATATGGTTATCCGCCAATGTTCTTTTACTCATGGTTAAAATGATAGAATATTTCTCAAAAAATAACTTTTCAGAAACTTATAATAACAAGGGAGCATAATTTCCTACTAGTTTTTAATCAAATAATGCAAGTGCAACAAATTTTTATCTAATTCTCACTTCTGATCTGTTGAAACGTTCAGTTTCTGACAGGTTTGAGGTT
>NZ_JAGXJY010000258.1 GCF_019091085.1 Mesorhizobium sp. GbtcB19
TCCTCTCCCTTTTACCCACCCCCTCCCCCCCCGCGCGCCGGCCTCGCGCTCCCAGTCCCCCCGCGGCCCCCACCCCCCGCCCCCCCACCCCTCCCACCCCCCCCCCCCCCCCCGGGGCCCCCCCCCCCCCCCCCCCCCCCCCCGCGGGCGCCCCCCCTGCGCGGCCCCGGGGGGGGCCCCCTTGGCCCGCCCCCCCCCCCAAAGGTCCCCCCCGGGGCCCCCCCCCCGCGGGGCCCCCGCCTCCTCCCCCCCCCCCGCCGGGGGGGC
>NZ_JAGXJY010000259.1 GCF_019091085.1 Mesorhizobium sp. GbtcB19
GTGCTTGTGCCTCTCCCTCCGGGTGATCCCGCAACCTCACAGCCACCCCGCCGCCAACGCATTTACTGTAGTTCCCAGAACGCCCTCCACCTTCGTCGTTTAATTGGAAGGCACATCATAATTGGCGTCACCTGCAACGGTAGATTCGTTAAGAAAAAGATGGTGATGGGTAGTATTGTAATTATGATCCACTGGCGTCCGAAGTCAACTTTTCCTTTTTTACTCCATTCGATCGTTAATTTGGAGGGAGTCTCCATCCTCCCATTT
>NZ_JAGXJY010000260.1 GCF_019091085.1 Mesorhizobium sp. GbtcB19
GCGACGTTCATGGCGCTGGTGCTTGCGGCGGTGCTTTTCATCGGGGGCAAGCGCCTGTTCGGCCGCATCTTCGAGGCCGATCCCACCGTTGAAGAGCCATCCTATCTCAGCCGGCTTTCCGACGCCTTCTGGTCGACATTGCTGCCGACCGCGGCGCGTGGCGCCTTCTTCGCCTCGGCCGTGTTCTTCTTCTACTACTACACCGTTCTGCGTGGCGATATCGGGACGTTCCTCAACGCCTTGCTGACCGTGATCGGCACGGTGTT
>NZ_JAGXJY010000261.1 GCF_019091085.1 Mesorhizobium sp. GbtcB19
GCAGAATTTCACCATCGGCCGGCCATGGAGCGAATGACGCAAGCTGGCCGGATCTACATTTCGAGTCCTCCCGGCCGGAATACGAAGGCGCACTTACCCAAGTTGGAATGCAACATGGCTGGGACGTGCTCGATGCGGGATGCGGGGCCGGAAGCTTCCTTCCGCTCATCTGCGAGTTGACTGGCTCCAACGGGTCGGTGGCAGGTCTTGATCTTGCGCCTGAGAACATTCATCGCGCCGTGAGCTTGGTTAGAAAGGTTCCGGAT
>NZ_JAGXJY010000262.1 GCF_019091085.1 Mesorhizobium sp. GbtcB19
CCGCCCCTGACCCTCCTCCCCCTCGTCCTCCTCCCCTACCTCATCCGCATCAATTTCGCCCGCCCGTCGGGAGGCCGCGGCCTCCCCGGCGTGTTCCCGCCGGCGCTGGTGGTGATCGCGGCCGTCGTCGGCTTGCTTCTGGCAGGCGCGTTGGAGGGCCGCGTTCCGGTCGCCTTCGATAATCTCGGTGTGCCGCTCAAAGACTGGGAAAGAAAGGGGGCGGCGCCTAGCGGGCCGCCCTTTCATTGCAACGGAGCGGCGGCGTG
>NZ_JAGXJY010000263.1 GCF_019091085.1 Mesorhizobium sp. GbtcB19
CGCGGCATCCGATGCGCAGAGCCATGTAGCCATAATTGACGCGGGGCCGCTCCTTGCTGACGACGCTCACATCATCCGGCCAAACGGGCACACCGCGTCCTTCCTTGCGCAACCGCCCCAGATAGGCGTCCAGCCGCTGTGCAATGGCATCGGATGTCGGGTGCCCGAGTTCGGTTCTTGCTATCGTCGCGTTGCTGGCCTGGTCGGCGAGCATGGTGAGCTCGGCCCGAGCTGCAAGAATGTCGACCGAGAACACGTCGACATAT
>NZ_JAGXJY010000027.1 GCF_019091085.1 Mesorhizobium sp. GbtcB19
AGCCACCGCATCAAGAAATGCGCATGGAACGACGACTACCTAATCCAGGCCCTGACCCATATGCGATAGCCCTGCCCCCTTGTGGGGGAGATCAGCAGCTTCAACTCCGCAGCAGTTTCGCCAGCCTCGGCACACCCTCACCCACCGCGCGGTCGTCGGCCAGCGTGAACGACATGCGAAGCGTGTTGCGGCCGGTGCCGTCGGCGTAGAAGGCGTTGCCAGGCACGAAGGCGACGCGCGCCTCCTTGACCGAACGCGCCAGGAGCTCGGTGGCGTTCGCGCCTTCCGGCAGCGTCAGCCAGACGAACATGCCGCCGTCCGGGCGGCTCCAGGAAATGCCGTCGGGCATGTTGGCTTCGAGTGCGGAAAGCAGCGCGTCGCGGCGCTTGCGGTAGGCGCCGATCAGCTTTTCCACCTGGCCGTCGAAAATGGTTTCGGCGACGCGGTGCATGACCATCTGGTTGATCGAGGGGCTGTGCAGGTCGGAGGCCTGCTTCATCAGCACCAGCTTTTCCACGACATGGCGCGGCGCGCAGACCCAGCCGACGCGCATGCCGGGCGACAGGATTTTCGAGAAGGAACCGCAATAGAGCGTGCGCGCCTTGTCGATACCGCCCGAGCGGGCGCAATCCAGCGCCAGGATCGGCGGCACGCCCTCGCCGTCATAACGCAGCGCGCGATAGGCGGCGTCCTCGATCACGGCGATGTCGAGTTCGCCGGCAAGGTCAAGCACCGCCTCGCGCTGCCTGGCGTCCAACGTGTTGCCGGTCGGATTGGCGAAATCCGGCACCAGATAGGCGAATTTCACCTTGCCGCCATTCGCGGCCGCAGCGGCGCGATAGGCCTCCGGCGTCATGTTGCCGCCGGCGGTGTTCAGCCGGTCGTAGCGCGGCTCATAGGCGTTGAAGGCCTGCAGCGCGCCAAGATAGGTCGGCCAGGTGACCAAGGCCGTATCGCCCGGCGACAGAAAGAGCTTGCCGAGATAGTCGAGCGCCTGCTGCGAACCGGAGGTGATGAAGATGTTGCCCTCGTCGCACTGGATACCGAGCTTGCCCATCTGGCCGGCCAGCCATTTGCGCAGCGGCAAAAACCCTTCGCTGACCTGATACTGCAGCGCCGTCCCTGCTTCGGGGCCGCCGAGCACGGCCTGATAGGCATCGCCGATCGCCTGCGCCGGAAACAGCGACGGGTCGGGAATGCCGCCGGCAAACGAGATGATGTCCGGCTGGTCGAGCAGCTTCAGCAGCTCGCGGATTTCCGAAGCCTTCATGCGCGTGGAGCGCGAGGCCAGCAGGTTCAACAGGGTCAAGGCGCACCTCCCGTGGGGCGTGTTCTATTTAGGTCAACTTGGCTGACCTATTATCAGGCTTTTCTGCCGAGTTGAATAGCCCAGCCGCGTATCGGGCGCAGGCCAATCGCGGCCGTACCTGCCGCTGCCCCGACCATAATAGTCACCGAAACGTGACCAACGGTAAATATCAGTCGCCTCTAATTCAACCGGCATAGGTGGTACTGATGAAGTGGCTCTGCAGGGAGCCAAAAAAGATGGGAGATACAGGCTATGAATACGAAGATCGCATTTCTGAGCCTATTGGCCGCGTCGGTCATCGCCGGCACGGCATTCGCCGGCATCCTCGACGAGCCGAAGATGATGGCGCCCTTCTTCACCGACAAGACCATGAAGACGATGAAGTCGGACGCCGACATGAAGAAGGTCTGGGCCAAGATGTCGAAGAAGCACCAGACGGCAATGATGAAGGAATGCCAGGACGCGGCGATGAGCAAGCCGCATGCCGAATTCTGCGCGAAGTTGAATGCGCTGGCCGGCCACGCCTGATCGGGTTAGACGGCAGGGTGGCGGGCCAGAGGACCGCCACCCCGCCTTGTCGCCGGCAACGATCCGTCAGGCGGGCGGCGTGGCAAGGGGCCAAGCAAATCGCCTAATTGCCGCTATATTAGAAAGAGAGCATATTACCTCGAGCTGGAGGTACGCTCCGGTCGAACCGCCCGTTGCGCACGATCGTCCGAGCGGTCCACGGACCAGTCAAATGCCAGGAGAAACAGGCACGCCCGTGCTGCCCGCATCATTGGGTAGCCGGGCACTGATATCTGGAGGAGGATCCCATGAAGGTTACCATACTCGCGACTTACGAACCCCATGCCGCCAAAGGGCTGATGCAAGGATCGAATCGGGAAGTAGCCATTGCGGCGCTGTTTGAAAGTGTCGGCGGCCGGATGCACAGCCTGATGTTCACGCGCGGCATCTACGACGTCATCGTCAATGGCGAGGTGCCGGACCAGATTGCCGGGATGGGCATGACGCTCGCCGTGCGGGCAAGCGGTTCGGTGAGCGATCTCGTCGTTCTCGAAGAGCTCGACATGAAGGCGGTGATCGCGGCGGCCAACAAGGCCGCCGGCGCCTACAAGCCGGCCGGCTGATGCCAGACTGAAGGAGGAAACCATGACCGCCTACAATGTAGTTCGCTTTCGCACCAAGCCGGGCAAGGAAAAGGCCTTCATCGACGCGCATGAGAAGGTAACTCTGAACGCCAAGGGCTTTCGCAAGGGCGCCTTGATCAAGACCGGCGAGCGCACATTCTGCATGGTCGGCGAATGGAACGACATGGACAGCCTCGCCGCGGCGCGCCCGATGATGATCGGCATTCTCGACACGTTCCGCGATATGCTCGAGGACCTCGGCGGCGATCTCGGCGTGACCGATCCGGTGTCCGGCACAGTCGTTGCCGAAATTGGCTGAGGACGTTTCCTGTAAGCGTGGCCGGGCCACCATGCGTGCCCGGCCGACGCCGGCGGCTGAACTCGGCGACATGCCGCCCGCGTTGGGGCGGCGCGTTTGTCTTTACCTCAGAACGGCAACCGGATTTCGTCCGGCTCGGTCCTGTCCGGCCAGCCGATGTCCTTCTGGATATCTGCCGGCAGCTCGTTGAGCTCGCGCGTCGTGCGGCGGCGCTTGCTGGCCTGCGCGAAGGCAGCACGTATCCGGTTGAGACTTTTGAACATGGACAGCTCCCATAAATCAGCGGCGCAAAACCGATGCCGCCCATTCACCCGGCGCCGCTTTTGCGATGCGTCTGTAACCAGCGGATTGCGCGCGAACGGTGAAATGCTTCACGAAGCCGAAGCGGCTTGAAACATATGCATGCAAACTAAATTATGGGATCGGCCAGATGGCTTGCGTGTCAGATGAGGCATCGGCGCGAACGGCACGCCGCTGCTTGACGACTTACGCGACCACCTTCCCGCCCCGCGCCACTTCCCTGCCCGCGCGATAGACCGTGCGCTCCTTCGGCACAGCCACCACGGCTTCCGGGACATGCTCGGCCTTGAGCGCGACGAAATCCGCCTTGGCGCCGGCGGCGATGCCGTAGCCTTCCAGCCCTAGCGCCTTGGCGCCGGCCTGGCTCACCACGTCATAGGCGGCTTCCAGCTCCCAATCCTCGTAGAAGCCGGAGCGGTAGCCGATCATGTTGGCGCGGTTCAGCATGTCGCCATCGCCATAGGGCCACCAGGAATCGCGGATGTTGTCGGAGCCGGCAAAGACCGTCACACCCGCCTTGCGCAGCGCCGCCACGGGCGGGAAAGCATGGTCGCCGGGCGCGTTGGTCATGATGGCGAGGCCGGCGGCGGCGATGCGCTCGCCGGCCCTAGCCAGCGCGTCGGCTGAAATGTCGCCCAGCGCATAGGCGTGGCTGACGGCGACCTTTCCCTGCATGCCCGATGCCGTGGTCCGGGCGGCGATCTCCTCGATCTCGAACAGGCCGAGCGTGCCGCCGTCATGCAGATGGATGTCGACACCGGCGCCGCGTTTCTCGGCAAGGCCGAAGACGATTTCGAGATGGCCTTTCACGTCGCGGTCGAAGCTCGCCGGATCGAGACCGCCGATGAGGTCGCAGCCGAGCTTCAGCGCCTCGTCGAGCAGCTCCGCCGTGCCGGGCGAGGATAGGATGCCGCTCTGCGGGAAAGCGACGAGCTGGATGTCGATCAAGTCGCGGTATTTCTCCCGCACGCCGAGGATCGTCTCAACATGCTTCAGCCCGACCGCGGCGTCGACCATGACGTGGCTGCGCATGGCGAGGCTGCCATGGCCGACGCAGAGCTCGAGCTGGCTCTTCGCGCGCTCCGCCATCGGCGCGGCCTGCGCGAGGTTGCGCATCTGGAAAGCCACCCGCTCGCGCACGTCGAAACCGTTGGTGCACGGAATGTGCGGACGCCAGGCATCGCCATAGAAGGACGTGTCGAGATGGATATGGCCCTCGACGAAGGCCGGCAGCACGAGCTGACCGGCGAGATCGATGGCGCTGGACCCGGCTGCATTGCCGGCCGGCGCAATGGCGCGGAAGCGGCCGCCGGCGACGGTGAGGTCGGCGACCGTACCGTCGGCCAGCCTGGCGTTGAGAAAATGAGTCTGGTTCAAGATGCAATCCATTGAAAGTGAACGGCATCAGTGGTCGTCGCTTGGCGGGCCAAGGTCAATGCCGCCAGAGATAGAAACTGTTTCGTCTCGACTTATCTTCTTCTCTTAGAGCAGGTCTGCCCTCATGCCACTGCCAGCTCCTGCTGCAGCTGCGTTACCGCCGCGAGCGCGTCGACGCGCAGGAAGCGCTTGCCGGTAACGGCCAGGCTGGTGACCTCCGAATCGTCCTCGATGACCTTTGCCGACTGCCTGATGATGCGGACCAGCATCGCGATATCGGGACGAGCATTCCTCTTCTCCTTCAGGTGCAGCGACTGCAGGAGCGCAATGACGCCGGCGACGACAGGCGCCGCCTGGCTGGTGCCCTGGCGCACGATGGAAGAGCCGGCATTGCCGCCGATGCCGGTTGCGAGCACCCACGAACCCGGCGCGAAGATGACGGTGCCGCAGCCGTCGGCGTCGACCTTTTCCATGCGCTGCGTATAGATGGCGAGTTGATCGGCGCGCGAGCTCTGGGTCGAGGGGCTGCCGTATTCCGCTCCCAGGCTGCAGGGGCGGCCGGCAGCGTCGTTGCAGGGCTGGTCGTAGACGGCGCCGACGCTCACCACTTGCCTGACGATCGCCGGATAGCACATGCCCTCGGCGGCGAGTTCCTTCGTGGCGAAAAGGCCGTAGTAATTGCCGGCAGCGGCCACGACAGGAATGTTGCGCGCCGCCAGTGCCAGGATCGCCTGGGTGACGGGGTTGGCCGCAAAGCCTGAATCGTCGGCATGATTCTTGTTGTCGCCGACCGAGAGGCAGACAACGCTTATGCCCAGCCGGTCCGCATTGTCGAGAACCCAGTTCAGCCCGTTGGCGATTGCCGAGCTTATGTCCGCGCTCTGGTCGGAGCCGGTGCCTTCGAGAATTTTGACCGGCACGATGCGGCAGGCAGGCGCGACGCCGATATGAACCCCTTTTGCCGCCAGCGCGCCGGCGACATGGGTGCCATGGCCGGACGCATCGGTGATATCGTCTCCGGGCGGATCGGACATGCAGTTGACGCTGGCCGCGATCCGCAGGTCGCTGGGCTGGAAATCGAGATGACCGGTGAAGCAGCCGCTGTCGAGCACCGCCGCCGTCACGCCCTCCCCGTTGGCGATGGCATGGGCTTGCTCGAAATGCACCAGGCTGCTGACCTCGGCCATTTCGAGGGCGTGGCCGGACGATGGTTTGAACGGGATCTGATCCGGTATCGGCGGAGCAACGAAATTGATTTCTGTCGCGGCGGCGGCGCGCAACTTGTCGCGCCCCTTGGCGCGCTGGCCGGCACTTTTCGCCGGCTTGCGTTTCTTCGCCTGTTTGACAGCTTTGGCTGGCCCGGGTTTGCGCATGGCTTTCCCCCTCGCGATCGAGTGCTACTGCGAATTGCCGGAGCCTTCCGGCGCCAAGGTCAGCTCAACGGTGCGAACATGCACCCCGAACGACCACAGCCAGTTGAGCACATCGGAATGACCGATGGCCGTGTAGACGCCCCCGCCGCCGCAGAGCATTCCAGGCAGATG
Organism: Mesorhizobium sp. GbtcB19; assembly: GCF_019091085.1. Lineage (GTDB taxonomy): Bacteria > Pseudomonadota > Alphaproteobacteria > Rhizobiales > Rhizobiaceae > Mesorhizobium. Next base: position 5,980 of record NZ_JAGXJY010000027.1, read on the forward strand.
ATCGGCATAGATCAGGGCGCGTGAGGTTACGCCGACCAGCGCCGGCGGCGGCAGGAAGGTTTTCCCTTTTGCGTCGGTCTGTTCGGGAGGATACCAGTAGACAGGACCGCCGCTGTCGCCGTTACAGGTGTCGACAGGGATACCCGTGCTGCCGGCGCTGACACGGCCAAGCACGAATTCATGAAAGCCGGCGCAGGGCGTTCCGCCGAAATTGCCCTGGCTGCAAAAATAAGAACCGATGTCGATGCGTCCGCGCTCAAGCGTGCGCGAGAACGTGCCGTTCTGCGTGATGCCGTAACCGGCGGCGGTGAGTTGCTTGGCTCCGGACGCGTAAACCGCGTGCATGCTGGCGACGCGCGTAAGTGGTCCACTGGGCGTCGGGTCCTCGCCATCCTTTTCGTCCTGACGGCTCTGCACGAAAAACAGCGCCAGGTCGCGGCCTGCATTGTCGACAGCGTCGTCGCAAACGTAGCCAGGGAAGCGCACCGCTTCGCGGACTGGACGTAAGGTAAATTTCGCGATCGTGTCCGGATCATCAGGCAAATCGAAGGTGCGTTTGTCAATAAACCGGTAGCTCGCGATCACGCCGCAGGAACAATGGCCAGCTGTCAGCACCGCGTGCTGGTCGTGAAGCAGCGTACCGGTGCAGACTGCTTCCTGATCACTGGCGGGCGACGGGCGGAAGGTAATGCGCACGACGTCCTGGTAAACGCCCGACGGCACCGGCGCCGCATTGATCATCTGCGGGCTGAACTGGCCTTCGCGGTCGTCGGGCACGGACGGCGCGCCGGTGCCGGCCTGCAACGTCTGAAATGTCCCGGTCTGATAGGGGTCGTCTTCCGCGGCGACTGGTCCCATGCAGACGGCAACGAGCAAGGCTGCCAAAAAGGCGAGGCGCACGGCGGAAGAGACCGCGTAAAGCCCCCTGCCCGGCAATCCGTTCATCGCCTCACTCTCCCGCCTGCATCGCCTGGAAGCATTGCGCGCGGCCTTCGGGCGTGGCGTTGATCGTCTCGTCGTCGAGGCAGGAGCCCAGCCGCTGCAAAGCCGGCGACGTCGTCTCGGCGGAGCGGACACCCGGAGCCGCCGGCGCGACTGCCGCGACGGCGCCGCCGCCGTCCGGCCCGACGGCCAGGCGCTGGCCGACCGAGATATCGCCTTTCGCCAGCGCCTGGTCGGCGGTGGTGTCCTGGCGCATCTTTCGCAGCGTCTGGATCAGTTCCGCGTTGGTCTGCCACAGTTCCTTGCGGTTGGCGGCCTCGTTCTGGAAGATCGACAGCGTCGCGGCCGGGATCGAGAGCGCCACCTGCGCGGCATAGAGCGGAATATCCACGGCGGCATTGAGCTCGCTTGGCTTCACGACGGTGACGTTCTTCAACAGGCCGTTTTCGAAGACCACGTCGGTCTCCGCCGTGACGAACATGGCGCGGTTGACGCCAAGCGCGAAGATCGGCGCATGGTTCGGCATCGACACGTATTCGGTGCCGGCAAGGAGCCAGGGTTCGCTCGGGCTGTCAGGATCCTTCTTGCGCAGGATCTTGATGCGGTGCGACAGTTCCGGCCGGTAGAGCACGCCGCGCTGCATCAGCTTGCGGGCATCGGCTCTCTCCTGCTGGTCCGGATAGACAGCGCGGCCAGCGCTCGGCTGGCGGCACAATTGCGGCGACCATCCCTCCACATAAGGGTCGTCGCGGTCGTCCATGTAGACGCAATAGCCGAATGGCCTGAGCGCCTTGTTGACCGCCTCGGCCTCGCGTCTGTCGAACGGATCGTAGTCGAGCGTCGCATAGAGCGCGGTGTCGCTGAGTTGCAGTTGCGCCGATCGGCCGAGATCGGCGAGTTCCTGCGCTTTCGAGGCGGCAATGAGGTCCCCGGTCGCCTGGATAATCGCATTCGCAATCGGCTTCGACCTGTCGTCGGCGAACGTGTAGATGCGGGCGAGCAGGCCATTTTCGCTGCGCTGAATACCGACGCGGTCGTTGGAGAAAGCCGACAACAGGAAATCGAGGCAGAATGTATCCGTCGTGTCGCTGACCAGCTCGGTATTGGCTATCAGTTTCAGGCCGTAATTGGCGGGCGAGCCGCCGATTTCGACATGAACGAGACGCTTTGGCAGAAAATAGGCGCCGGCATTGACATGGCATGCGCCTGGCGGCGAAGCGGTCGCCAGGCCGGCCGGCCCCTCGACCGAACCGGTCTCCAGCATCGACTGCGAGCACGCCGAAACAAGCAAGGCCAGACATGCCGCTGCCAGGGCCGGGAACGATCCCGCGCGGCGCATCAGAACTGCACCGTCGTGGGTCTCGTCCCCACCTGGACGGTACCGACATTGGCTTTGAGCAATTCCGGACAGATGTCCTTCAGCACCGCGTCGCCGGAGATGAGCGCGGTGTCGCCGGAGAGCGCGGCCCCATAGTCGGCGAGTGCCACCGTGCCCTGCGGCGCCGGCACGCCGGTCGCCGTCATCGCGCCGCCCACGGTGGCTCCGAGTTTCAACGGCTGCGCGTCGGTGTGCTGCGGTATGTTGGGCGTGTTCCTGTTACCGGAATCCTTCAGATAGGCGATGTAGGCCTTCTGGGCCTCGACAAGATCGTTTTGCGCGGTGATGAGATCCCTGCGCGTCTTGTTGCTGTTGACCGACGCCTGGATGGTTTGCGTGGGCAAGGCGATGATGCCGTAGACCACATCGAGCGGAATGTTGACGAAGCTGGCCGCCTCGCTGCCCTTGGCGAGGCACACATCGGTCAGCACCCCGTCCTTGAAGACAAGGCCGGTGCGGCGGGTGGCGAAGACCGCCCTGTCGATGCCGACCGAGATCACCGGCGAGATGTTCTCGAAAGCGAAATATTGCATCTGCGCCAGCCGCCAGCGCTCGGAGCTTCCGGGATCGGCCTTGACATAGACGGAGACCGGATAGTTGGCGCGCGGCCGGTAAAAGATGCCGCTCTTAGGCTTTGGAACGAGGTAGCGCTGGCTGGCCGCGATCTCGGCCGTCCTGGACGGATGGTTCGCCTCGGCCTTCTGCGGCGCGGCGCAATAAGCGTCGATCGAGATTGCGTCGATGTCATAGGAATAGTCGCCGAGCACGACGCAGAAGCCAAGCGGGGCGATCGACTGGTTGATCTCGGCCACCTCCTGCTGGTCGAACGGATCGAAGGTCAGATCGCGCACGACCTCGGTTGCCGCCCCGCCGCCGACAGCCGAGCGCGCGCCGGCGAAATTCGGATTGCCCGAAATCAGGATGAAGGCTGTGCGGATCAGCTTGCGGATGATGGTCGCGGTCTGATCCACGGCATTGGAGGCAACAAGTTGGAGGAACGGCGTCGCCTCCTTGGCCGGAGTGGAATCCGTGGCCGTGACCCTTTCCTTGAACACGCGCACCGTGTCGTCTGCGAAAGCGCTGGCCAGATGATCGAGGCAGTAGGTGTGCCTGTTATCCGGCACCTTCTTGTCCGCCTGCTCGACCTTGACGCTGTTGACGCCGCCACCCACGGGCTGCAGGACGACGACGTGCAGCAGGCTCTTCGGCAGCGAGTAGGAGCCCAGCCGGCTGGCGCAGGGCAGCGCGCCGGTAGCGGCGGAATGGACGCCCGATACCTGGGTGTATTCCAGCATCGGCGCCGAACCGACGACCGAGCAGGCCGTGAGCGCCGCTGCGGCCGCGAGCGCCGTCAGCCGGGACAGGGAGCAGCGCCGCATCACTTGGTCACCGTTGGAGCGTTGGCGTCGAAGGGGCAGCGCAGTTCCATCGTGGTGCCGCGCAGGATGGCGAAGCCGGTGGCCGGATTGCGGATGTTGGTCAGGTCGCTGTATTCGAACGGATCTTCCAGCGGATGGCTGGCCAGCCTGTCCCAGACAGCGTCGCCACCGGTGAAGCAAGCGTATTGCACGGCCACGGCCCGTGTGCGGTCGTCGGCCGCCGGGATCGGATCGTAGCCGCAAAGCGCGAGCTTGTAGCCGTCGTCGAGATGGCAGCTGTCCTTGCGCTCGCATTTGCTGATCATGGTGCGCGTGGCGTTGCAGACCCGTTTCGAATACCGCCCCGTCGGCAGATCGCCATAGAGCGCGTCGACGATGTGGATCTGCGGCCGGTAGCCGCTCTGCAGCAGGACGATCGTTTCCTTGGCGGCCTTGGCCGCATCCATTGCCTTGGGATCGTTCTGCAGCAGGGTGCGCCTGGGCAAAGTGGCCGCGACGGCCGTGGCGTCGGCGCCTCCGAACAGATCCCGCAATTGCGTGGCCTGCGTCGTGAACCAGTCGACCGGTCTTGCCCTCGCCACTGGATCGTTCAGCGTCAGGAGGGCCGACTTCATGTCGTTGGCGTAGCCGACCCGCTCGAAAGGCGGCCGATAGATAGGTGTCGACGCTTCCGTGCCGACCATGATCTTCGCCATTTTGCCGAAGGACGCGGCCGCCTTGTCGGGATCGACGACGCGCATCTTCAGCATGATCGCTTCCGCGAGGTCAAATGGATCCTTGGTGTTGTCGGCAGGCCCCCAGTTGGTGGCGGTGATCCAGTTGGAAAGTTCCGGAGCCGCCTTTCCGATCAGATCCGGCTTGCCGAGGCCGCGATAGGTAGCGATATCCTGGACGAGGATGACGAGAGCCGTGCCGACAGGATCGGTCCCGGAAGGCGGTTTGTGGGACCTGAGCCACGCGCCGAGATCGCTGCTTTTTACGGCAATCTCGGTTGATGTTGGTTCGCCTCGATAGGAGGCGATGTCCAGTGCGAGGTTGACGAGAGCCGCGCTGACCGGATCGGTGCCGGAAGACGGCTTGTGAGACCTCAGCCAAGCGCCGAGGTCGCCGCTTCTTGCGACGATTTCAGTCGGTGTCGGCTCGGCGCGGTAGGCGGCGAGCGCCTTCTCAACGTCCTGCGCGGCGACTTCGGCATCCGCCGGTTTCTTTGCCTGCACGGCATCGGCCAGCTTCTTCTGCGCCGCGCTGACGGCATCGAGAAGGGCCTGCTGGCGGTCGGGCGGCGGCGTCTCGGCCGCGAGCAAGGTTGCCTTGCCGCTCAAGACCAGCAGGCACAAACAAGACAAAGCTACGCCAACGGCAGTTTTGAAACTTCCGCGCAAAACCCGCATGAGAGTTGATCCCCCTCCAATGCAGGATGGCAGAACTGCCGACCGAGGCGAGCCGTTTTATTTAGTATCCACAGATATTCTGAAATTAGCCACAGTATGGATGGCGGACGACCATGCAAAGGCCGCGGCTGAACATCCAGGCCTGCCACCCGCTTCGAGATTGAGCTCCGTTCCAAAGCATTGAAACCGAAGCAGCCGGGACCGAACTGGTGTTTTACTTGACGGGGTCGCGCGACCGGCGATGTCAAGCAATTGAAATAGCACCATATTTATAAGGGTGCGCTAAAAAGCGCGGGCGGCCTGGAAGGCTATCGCCCGGGCATTTGGCGCGGCGTCCCACCCTGTTCCGGAGGCCCGGCATATTCCGCTTTCGCGGAAGTTTCAGAGGGCGGCAAATATGTCATGGTGAAGTCTGCGGTATGAGGCCGCCGTGGTCGACGCGGACGCCCAAGCACATCCCCAACAATGCGCCCCCAACGGACGCGTCGACCATTGACGGAAATGCCACCGGCGGCCTTGCCAAGGTCGCCGTTTTTTTTCGATCAGTCCGGTTTTGATCAGCCTCGCTGTTGGTCAGGCTTGCGCGCTGGCATATTCGGCGACCAGCAGCTCATAGTCCTCGAAGGAAGGCAGCGCAGCGTAGCCATGCACCGCTCCTGTCGCGGCCCAGGGCAGTTTCTCAGCCGTCCATGTCTCGATGAAGGGCGTGAACCAGGCATGGTCGTCGAGCATGGTCGGGCGCAGGTTGACGAACCAGTCGAGCCCTTCGGGGCGCGTGAACATCCAAGTCATGCAGTTGCCGCAGAAATAATGCCTCGACGCGCCATGCAGGCCGCCGATCACCGCCTCGCCCCTGGTGATCTCGAAACCCTCGGAGGGAATGGCCGCGCTCAGCGAATAGGCGCTGGACGACATCGACTGGCAGCCGGTGCAGTGGCAGGCCATTGTGAGCAATGGCCTTGCCGAGATCCTCAGGCGCACGCGGCCGCAGCGGCAGCCACCTTCGGCGGGGAGAGCGAGGTCGGGCAAGATGGGCTCCTTGGATCGAGGTTTTTCCTTCTCCCCTTGTGGGAGAAGGTGTCGCCGAAGGCGACGGATGAGGGGTGTTCCAGGGAATGCCAACGTCTCACTCCGCTGGAACACCCCTCATCCGTCTCGGCGCTATCGCGCCGATCCACCTTCTCCCACAAGGGGAGAAGGAGAAAAGCGCTCAGCCGACCAGCTCCGCCGTCGTCGTCATTCGTACGCCCTGCCCGGCAAAAGCCTCGTTATGGCGGGCGATGATCTCCGGCGCCTTTTCCTGGTCGCTGTCCAGCGTCGAATGCGCGTCGGAGACGACGGTGACACCGAGCCCTTCGGCAAAGGCGCCCTTGACGGTGGCGGCGACGCAGAAATCGGTCTGGGCGCCGATGAGCACGACATCCTTGGCGCCTTGCCCGGCCACCCATTCGGCCAATTCGGGGTTGGAGAAGGCGTTGCCGACCTTCTTGCCGAAGGTCGGCTCATCTGCGGCCTGGCCGAGCAGCGGCCAGACCGGCCAGCCGGAAGAGCCCTGCGCCAGCGGATCGCCCTCAGGCCCGTCATGGCGCACGAACGCCACCTTGCGGCCGGAATGCCGCGCCCAGTCGATCAGCGCGCGCGTCCGCCCGGCGATGGCGTCGGCGTCATGGATCGGCGGGTCGAAGCGACCGTCGAACATGCCGGTTTGCAGGTCGATGACGATGAGCGGCGCGGTGGGGGATGGGGTGGTGTGTGGCATGGCGGCGAAAATAGCGTGGGCAGGGGGTGGGTCAAGGCGGAGCGCCCTCTCCTTCTCCCCCTGTGGGAGAAGGTGGATCGGCGCGATAGCGCCGAGACGGATGAGGGGTGTTCCAGCGGAGTGAGACGCTGGCTTTCCCTGGAGCACCCCTCATCCGTCGCCTTCGGCGACACCTTCTCCCACAAGGGGAGAAGGGGGAACTCTACGACATCAGCGGCATCGGGCCCTTCAGCGCCTCCGCCAGCGCATCGCGAAAAACCGCGATCGGCTGCGCCAGCCTTCCGGCCGGCGGGCGGTGCAAGAGCCAGCAGCGCACCTGCGGCTTGAAGCCGGGGCAGTCGACCACCTCGACCGCGTCGCGCCATTGGCTGCCCGACAGCGCGCCCGGCGTGACGATGCCGATGCCGTGGCCGCGCGCCACCAGCGACATACGCAAGTCCGCGCCTTGCGCCTCGACGCCGACATGGAACGGCAGCCGCGCCACCTCGAAACGGTGGCGGATAAAGGCGCGAAAACCGCAGCCGGTCTCGTTGAGCACCCAGGGGTAACGCGACAGCATATCGATCTCGACCGGCTTCGGCACGCCGAGCCCGGGCGAAGCGACGAGCAGCACCGACTGCGTGCCGAGATCGTCGCCGGCAAGCTCCGGCGGCGGCGCGACCCCTTCGGGCAGACAGACGGCGACGGCGTCGATCTCACTGTGCTGCACCTGCTCGACCAGGCGCGGCGACAGGCTGGAGGTGATCTTCAGCGTCAGCCGCGGGAAGGCTTCGCGCAGGCTGTCGAGCGGTGCCGACAAGGCGCTGGTCGAGAGGTATGGCATGATGCCGAGGCGGAACTCGCCCCGCACCGCGCCGTCCAGCGAGACGCCCGCCTTCAGGTCTTCCAGCGAGCGCAGCACGCGGCGGCCATGCTCATAGGCCTCCCGGCCGGCGACCGTCGGCTTCAGCGGCTTCGACTGGCGGTCGAGCAAGGGGGTCGCCAGTCGCTCCTCGAGGTTCTGGATGCGGCGCGTCACGCCCGGCTGGGTGAGGTTCAGCCTGGCCGAGGCGCCGACGATGGAGCCGGTCTCGACGACAGCGACGAAGGCTTCGAGATCGTGAATGTTCATGCGAACCTCGCATAATCATTATCAGGTCATTTGAATTGTAGCATTATGCTGATCTGGAATAAAGTCCTGATGAGATATGCGGATAGCGAGGACTCATCATGGACGGATCGGACAACGCTCAAGCCGTGACAGCGGCGTTCGCCGCGCCGGCCGCGGCAACCGGCACCATCACCAGGGCGCAGACGCTGCTGTTTGCCGGCTCGGTCGGCATCATCATCACCAACATCTTCGCGCCGCAGACACTGGTCGGGCTGATCGGCCCGTCGCTGGGGGCGGCGGCGTCCGAGGCCGGGCTCGTCTCGATGGCGGCGCTGCTCGGCTATGCCGCCGGGCTGTTCTTCCTGGTGCCGCTCGCCGACCTGGTCGAGAACCGCGTGCTGGTACTGCGCATGCTCTGCGCTGCGGTGCTGGCGGCGGCGGTCGCTTCCGTCGCGCCGTCGGCCGCTTCGCTGCTCCTCGTGCTGTTCGTGCTGGGTGCTGCGTCCTCCTGCATCCAGGTGCTGGTGCCGGTCGCCGCCTCGATGGCGCCGCCCGGACAGGACGGGCGCGTCATCGGCGACGTGATGAGCGGGCTGATGATCGGTATCCTGTTGTCGCGGCCGCTGGCCAGCCTCGTCGCCGACGCTTTCGGCTGGCGCGCCTTCTACGGCATCGTCGCCGCGACGCTGGCGCTGCTCGCCCTCCTGCTCGGCTTCACCATGCCGAATCGTAGACCGCTGGCGCATGCGAGCTATGCAGGGCTCATTGCTTCGCTGCTCGAGCTTCTGCGCCAGGAGCCGGTGCTGCGGCGGCGCGCCTTGACCGCCGCCCTGGTGATGGCGGGCTTCAGCGTGTTCTGGACGGCGGTGGCGCTCAGGCTCGCGGCACCGCCTTTCGATCTCAGCCAGAAAGGCATCGCGCTGTTCGCGCTGGTCGGCGCCGGGGGTGCCGCGGTGACGCCGCTGTTCGGCCGCGCCGGCGACCGCGGCTGGACGCGGCCGGCGACGATTGTCTGCCATCTGGCCCTGATCGCGGCGCTCGGACTCGCCGCCTTTGCCGGTGCCGCCGAGACCGGCGGCGCATGGCTGCCGCTGGTGCTGATGGGTGCTGCCGCGGTGCTGCTCGACATCGGCGTCGTCGGCGACCAGACGCTCGGCCGCCGCGCCGTCAACCTGCTGCAGCCGAAGGCGCGCGGCCGCATCAACGGGCTGTTCGTCGGCATCTTCTTCATCGGCGGCGCCATCGGCTCGCTGCTGGCGGGCATCGCCTGGGCCTGGGGCGGGTGGAATGCGGTGTGCGCGGTTGGAGCGGTGTTCGGGGTGATGGCGCTGGTGGTGGATTGGGTGGGGTAGCGCAGTCTTTTCCTTCTCCCCTTGTGGGAGAAGGTGTCGCCGAAGGCGACGGATGAGGGGGGCTCCAGGGAAAGCCGACGTCTCACTCCGCTGGAACAGCCCTCATCCGTCTCGGCGCTGCGCGCCTATCCACCTTCTCCCACAAGGGGAGAAGGGAGAGGCTTACCCAATCCCGCCCGTCACGACATACGCCCCGGCGCTGCGCCCATCCGCCGACTTCACAATGGCCGTGACGATCGAACCGTAGGAGCCGCGCCAGACGCTGTGAAAACCTCGATGCGTCGCGGCCGGCACGACCACCCGGCCGGTGTAACGACTGCCGCTTGCCTGCAGGACGACCGGTTCGCCGTTGAGGTGGACTTTCACCACCGCAACGTCGCCGGCGCCCACCTCGATCTCTAGTGCAATGACGATCTCGTCGGTGTCGCCGAAGCGGGACGTCTCGGCGCTCAGCGTGAGGCCGAGCGGCGCATTGCCGGCACCACGCGCGCTACCCTCGAAAACGTCGCCGGCCAGCGCCGGCGTGCGCGGCGGGACGGTGCGGCGCCGCGTGGCGCGCTCGTAGTCGCCGGCGAGGCTGAGCAGCGCGGCGTCGTCATAGGCCTTGCCCGCGAAGGTCAGCCCGACCGGCATGCCGATATCGGCCATGGTGCCCATCGGCACCGTCACGGTCGGAATGCCGAGATGGCGCCAGACGAGATTGCCGTTGGCGACCCAGGTGCCGTTGCGCCAGGCAAGCGCGGCCGAGGCTTCGTTGACGTCGGCGTCGGCCGGGCCGACATCGGCGACCGCCGGCAGCACCACGGCGTCGAGGCCATTGGCGTCGAGCCACGCCTCGAAGTCGACGCGGCGCGTTTCTTCCAGGCCTTTCAGCCCCGCCTCGATGGTGGGAATTTCCGCGAGCGGCGCAACGCCTCGCCTGGCGCGCTCGACATAGTGCGCCAGGTCGAAATCGGCGTCGCCACCATAGCGGTCGGGCAGCGCGCCCGGCGGCTGCGGGAAAATCTTCTTGCCGTCGACAGAGGCGAGATCGGGGATGGCCGGGTCGGCATTGGCGCGCAGGAAATCGTCCCAGGACCAGATGGACAGGTCCCAGAGTTCACGCTCGGCGAAGTCCGGCGGCACCAGGCCGCGGTCGACCATCGACAGCGCGCCGGGGCGATCTCTCTCGTAGTTGGAGACGACCGGGAAATCGACCTCGACCAGTTTGGCGCCGAGCGCTTCGAGGTCGCGCGCCACCTGCCGCCAGAGATCGAGCACCGAAGCGCGCGTCTCGATCGGGCGATCGGCGCCCTCGTCCTTGCCGATATACATTTTCGGCACGCCAAGACGCTTGCCCTCGAGCGCGCCTTGCAGCGGCAGCGCGGTATAGCGCGCCGGCCGCAGCGCGGAGGCTTTCGGGATCTCCACCCAGGGCTGCACGCGCCAGAAATTGCCGCGTGTCTTGGAATCATCAGCGACGATCACGTCAAGCAATTCGAGCATATCGGGAACAGTCCGCGCGTGCGGCACCACGACATCCATGGTCGGCACCAGAGGCCAGTTGCCCCGCGCCGAGATGATGCCGCGCGACGGTGTGTAGGCGACCAAGGCATTGTTGGAGGCTGGCGCCCGGCCGGACGACCAGGTCTCCTCGCCGAGCCCGAAGGCGGCGAAGGACGCGGCGGTCGCGGTGCCCGAGCCGTTGGACGAGCCGGAACCGAAAGCGGCGGTCAGGAAATCCTTGTTGTAAGGGCTCTCGGCGCGGCCATAGATACCGCGCTGCATGCCGCCATTGGCCATCGGCGGCATGTTGGTGAGCCCGATCAGCACCGCGCCGCCTGCCCTCAGCCTGGCGATGGTGAAGGCGTCTTCCGTGGCGACGAGATGCTCGAAGGCCGGCGAGCCGGCGGCGACCGTCAGGCCCTTCACCTTGTAACTGTCCTTGGCGGTGTAAGGAATGCCGTCGAGCGGCCCGAGCGTCTTGCCCCGGCTGCGGCGTAGGTCGGAGGCTTCGGCCTCCTCGAACATGTTCGGGTTGAGAATGGGGACCGCGTTGAGCTTGATGCCGTGGCGGTCGTAATGCGCAATGCGATTGAGGTAGGCGGCGATCAGCTCGACGCTGGTGACGGTGCCGTCCTCCAGCGCGCGGCGCAGGTCGGCGATCGAGGCTTCGACGAGGTGGAGTTGGGGCATGATTGGCGGGCGAATTCCCTTTTAGAGGTTGCGTTCCGTCACACCCCCCTCTGCCCTGCCGGGCATCTCCCCCGCAAGGGGGGAGATTGGATGTCACGCAGTCTTTCGCCAATTACAAACGTTGCAAGAATGGCGCCTGCGCCGAAGCTGCCGATCTCCCCCCTTGCGGGGGAGATGGCCGGCAGGCCAGAGGGGGGTGCTGTCCCGCCAGCCGATCCCATGAAAAACTCCTCAGCAACACCTTCACTCCGGCGCCCCCGCAAACAGCACCTTGCCGTCCCCTCCGGCTGCCGGCCAGTCGCGGATGGTGCGGTCGATGCCGCCGGTCAGAAGCGTGCCGTCGGCGGCGAAGGCGACCGAATAGATCGGGCCGGTGCCGGGATCGAATTCGGCGATCTCGGCGCCGGTGTCCATGTTCCAGATGCGCGCCGTGCCGTCGAGCGAGACGGAGCCGAGACGCTTGCCGTCGGAAGACAAAGCGAGCGCATAGACGGTGCCGGAATGGCCGTCGAAACGGCGCACTTCCTTGAACGTATCGAGGTCCCAGAGTTTGATCGTGTAGTCGCCGCTGCCGGTGACGGCATGATGGCCGTCGGCGGTGAAGACCGCGCCATAGGCGCCGCGATCGTGGCCGTGCCAGCTGCGCAACTGCCTGCCGGCGGCGATGTCCCAGAGTTTCAATTCGCCGTCGATGCTGCCGGAAATGGCGCGCGTGCCGTCGGGCGAGACGGCGACGGAGCTGACCGACCAGTCATGGCCGGGCAGCACATGCAGCACCTGGCCCTTCGCGAGGTCCCAGACGATGACCGAGCCGGTGTCGTGGCCGCTGACGGCAAGCTTGCCGTCGGAGCTAATCGCCAGATCGCGAACGCCGCCGTTCTGGCCCGACGCAAAGACGTGCAGCACCGTGCCGTCGGCGAGCTGGCGCAGCACGATCTCGCCGTCGTCGCCGGCGGTGAGCGCGGTCTTGCCGCCGGGCATGAAGAGCGCGACACGGGCCATGTCCTTGTGCTCGCCGAGGTCGCGGATCAGCCGCTTGCCGTCGATATCCCAGAGCTTGATCATGCGGTCGGTGCTGGCGCTCATGATCTCGCGGCCGTCGGCCGAAACCGCCAGCCAGACGACGGCGTCTCGATGGCCTTCCGGCGCGGTCGGCCGGGCCGCAGGCGCCGGCGGAGGCGGCGCCACGGTCTGCGGCGTGGCGGGCGCAAGCGCGGTCTGCTGGACGGGTGGTGCCGGTTGGACAGGGCCGGGCTCGACCGGCGCAACGACTGCCGGCGTCGGCGGAATGGGTGGTGCGGGCGCCACTGCGGGTTGGACGGGCGGCGCCGGCTTTGCGGCCTCCTGCTGCGCCGGCGTGGGCGTGGTTGGCCTCGCGCTCGCCCCCGGCATGGTTGGCTTCGCGCTCACCTCCGGCTCGGGCGCCAGCTTCGGCTCGACTGGTGCCGTTGCGACTCGATTCACCGGTTCGCTGTCCTGCGTCCGCCACGGGCCGAACTGGTCGCCGACGATAGCCAGCAGCGCCAAAAGCGGCAAAGCCAGTGCTGCGCGGCGCAGCCACGGATGGCCGGCCGGCGCGATCTCGGCGTCGCGCCCGAACAGAGGGGCGGCTGGATCGTGCCTTGCCGCTGCCGGCAGCAGGCCGGCGAGGAACAGCAGCCCGGCAAGCACCGACAGCGCGCCGGTCACGCCGAAGACTTCCAGGCGCGTCGTCGCCAACGGCTTGCCGCCCAGCACCGGATAGAGCCTGGCGATGCAGGCAATGCCGACGATCAGCATCGCCAGCGCCAGCAGCCTGTCGGTCGATCTCTTCATCCTGCGCCCTCCCGCCCTATGGATGGGCGACCCTGGCATCTTAGCCGAGCTTGCGGTCAAGGCTAAGTGCAAGACATCACACAGCTTCGACGAGCGATATCTTGCGCATCCGGTTCAGGCCGGCACGCTCATTCCACTATTGGACGACGGTTACATCAGTAGAGCGCTATCCCCAGGAACAGAACGGCCCTTTTTCCGCCGGTCATTGACAGAAACTGATCGTATGAGATTATCCGCCTGTATTTCGAGGAGGGAAATCGCATGAAGAAGACTTACGAGAAGCCGGTTTTGGTCCGCAAGGGTAAGCTTTCGATGGTCGTGGCGGGTGGTTCGATCGTCAACGGCGCCGCCTGACACCAAATCCGCTTCGCAACGGCAGCGCGCTAACAGCTACCAGCAACCGTTCGGGCCAAGTCGGCTCATCGTTCATGGAAGCGGTGAGTGGGCCTATTAGTTCCTTTTTGAAGCGATTCCGGACGGAAGTTTTTTCCTGGAACTGCTCCAGCAGCGGATCGTGTTCCTGTAGTTTTCAAAGCGCCACCACCAGATCATCCAGCACGGCTTGCCAGTGGTGCCTGGTGGAGATGCGCACACGCGTCACCGCCTTCAGCATCGGCGCGTAGTTGACCGGCGCCAGCGCCGACAGCACGATCTCGTCGCTGGCGACCAGCTCTTCCCCCAGCCAGCTTTCGACCAGCGCCACCTCGCCTTCCGATGTGAGCCAGGCCCCGGTCAGCATCACCGAGTGGAAGCCGAAGGGCGCGGCGCGGCCGAACTCGCCCGGATGGCCGCTGCTGGTATAGGCGATATAGGCGCCCGACACGTTGCCGTTGACATAGCCCTCGCTGTTCGGCGTGTGGTCGCGCGACATGGCGTTGAGATTGCGCCAATCGAGCCCGGCATGGCCCGACGGCACCTTGCACAGGCCGCGCGGCGTGATGTCGTCGAAGCCGATGGTGGTGAGCATCGCCTCCGGTCCCAGCACGCCGGGCGACAACCGGCCGAAATCGACCGGATAGGCCGACAGTCTGAGCCTTCGATCGAGCCCGGAGCCGCCAATGACGATCGCATCGGCATCGACGCCGAGCGGGAAGCGGAAGGCTGCGTCCGCCGGCAGAGCGCGGCTCTCGAGCAGTTGACCCTTGCGCATGACCGACAGCATGGCGCCCGAGCCGGCCGGCGTGCGGCCGCTCACCGTTCGCCCCGGCGTGAGGCCAACCGGTTTCGGCAGCCCTTCGCCGGCGAGGCCGACCATCGAGCCCGGCGCTTCCATGAGGCGCACCGGCTGCTCCGCGTTGGCGCTCGTGGCGCGCCAGCCGGGCGGCACCGAGACCGCGAAACGATAGACCCCGGGCCGCTGGATCACCGCGCTGCGACGCTTGGCCGACATCGCGAAATTGGCGAAGCCGGCGCCGTTGCTGCGCGACGAGGCAAGGAAAGCGCCGCGCTCGTCATAGAGCCGCACCATGATGCCCGCCATCGGCCGATCGGCCACGCCATAGGCGCCGTCGCCATCGACATCCATGTAGACGAAGGACGAGAAGTTGAGCTTGCCGGATGTCGGCACCCAATTGGCGCGCGGCGCATAGTCGCCCGCCGGATTGGGATTGCCGCGCGCCTTGCGACGCTTCCGGCGCCGGCGCAATGCAACCGCGATCAGGCCGCCGGCACCGGCAAGGACGAGGGCCGAGACGAGGACGACGAGGAGAGTGTCAGCCATGGCGAGGAGGCGATGGGTGAGCACAAATGACCAAGACTATAGGCATGAGATTACAACCCTCCAAGTTTTCCGCAGATTAGTGTTGGACATCGATCCCGCAAGTCATGTTCGCCGGGGGTTATCTCGAATAGAGATGCTGGCGGGACAGCACCCCCCTCTGTCCTGCCGGACATCTCCCCCGCAAGGGTGGAGATCGGATGTCGCGCCGGCTTTCGCCAATCACCAGCGTTGCAGGAATGGCGAGACGCCGAAGCGCTCAATCTCCCCCTTGCGGGGGAGATGGCCGGCAGGCCAGAGGGGGGTTGGGCGGGAACTCGGCCAAGCGCACTTGGTCGCCTTCGCACTGCCCTCACCCCATCTCCACCCAGACCGGCGCATGATCGCTGGGATTTTCCCCTCCCCGCACCTCGCGGTCGATGCCCGCCGCTTTCAGCTTTCGCGCCAGCTTCTTTGACAAGAGGATGTGGTCGAGCCGCAAGCCCGCGTCGCGCGGCCAGCGGTTCCGGCGGTAGTCCCAGAAGGTGTAGAGCCTCGCCTCCTTCGGGAAGACTTTTCGCAAAGCATCGGTCCAACCCTGCTCGATCAGCGCGGCAAAGGCGGCGCGGCTTTCGGGCTGCACCAGCGCGTTGTCGTCGTAGGAGCGGGTCTGGTAGATGTCGCGCGGCTCGGGCACGATGTTGAAGTCGCCGGCGAGCACCACCGGCAGGCCGGTGTCGAGGAGTTCGCCGGCGTGTGCCGCGAAGCGTTCGTGCCAGGCGAGCTTATAGTCGAATTTTGGCCCCGGTTGCGGGTTGCCGTTCGGCGCATAGAGGCAAGCGATGACGACGCCGTCGACCGCCGCCTCGATATAGCGCGCCTGGCGGTCGGCATCGTCGCCAGGCAGCGCGTCGCGTGTCAGCACCGGCTCGGCTCCCCTTGCCAGGATCGCGACGCCGTTCCAGGTCGGCTCGCCCTTCCACACCGCGCCATAGCCGGCGTTCGCCAGCCGGGTCAGCGGGAATTGGGTGTCGCGGGATTTCAGCTCCTGCAGGCAGACGACATCGGGCTTGGCCTTGGCGAGCCAGGCCAGCAGGTTTTCGAGCCGGCTGTTGATGTTGTTTATGTTGAAGGTGGCGAGCTTCATTTGCCGAAGACGCCCCTCGCTTCGTCATCCTCGGGCTTGACCCGAGGATCCATGCCGTGACGACCGCCGTGGAACGCGGCGGGGCAGAATTCTGAACCGTTGCAACGCTTTAGCGTCACGGCATGGATCCTAGGGTCTGCGCGCGTCGCTTCGCTCCTTGCTCCGCCCTAGGATGACGAAGCCGAGGGCTGCGCCAGCCGGGCCTTCACCGTCTCCGCCACCGTCTTCAGATGATCGGCCGTCGAAAACCCTGACACCGCCTTGCGCGGCTTCAAATCGTGGTCGCCGTCCTCCAGCCAGACCACCTCGATGGCATTGGAAAGGCCGTAGGTCGCGACCTCGTCCTTCGTGCCAAACTCGTCGCGCGTGCCCTGGAAGATCAGCGTCGGCGTCTTCAGATCGATGAGATGCTTTGTCCGAAGCTGCTCCGGTTTAGCGGGCGGATGGAACGGATAGCCGAGGCAGATCAGGCCGGCGATCTCTCCCTTGGCAAACATCTCGTCGGCGACCATGGAGGCGACGCGACCGCCCATCGACTTGCCGCCGATGATGAGTTTGCCCGTCACGCCCTTCGCCCGCAGATCGGCGATCGCCTTGACATATTCGGGGTTCACCGTCTCGGCGCGCGGCGGCGGCTTGCGGTGACCGTAGCGGCGCGCGGCCATGTAATGGAACTCGAACCGGGCGACCTGAAAGCCGGCGGCCGCGAGCGCCTTGGCGGTGGCGGTCATCGAGGGCGAGTCCATCGACGCGCCGGCGCCATGGGCGAGCAGGATGGTTACTGGGGCGGTGTCGAAGCCGTCGAAGAGGAAGTGGGTCATGAGTGCTCCAACCTCACCTTCTCCCCTTGCGGGAGAAGGTGGCCGAGCGAAGCTCGGACGGATGAGGGGTGCTCCAGCTTGGCGGACAGGCCTATCAATATCCTTACTTGCGACAAGGTCACCAACGCCTCATTCCTTCCAGCACCCCTCATCCGTCTCGGCGCTGGCGCGCCGATCCACCTTCTCCCACAAGGGGAGAAGGAGAGGCGCTCACCCCGCCGTCCGCGCCGTGTGCAGATCCACGAACTGTATCCCTTTTTGCGCCGTTCTCGCCCATTCAGAGTCCGCGTCCAGTTCCAGATAGCGCACCCACAGCCGCCGGGCTTCCATCAAATTGACCGCATCGAACTCCAGCCGCGCGAGGTTGAACACCGGGTCGGCATAGGTCTTGTCGAGCGCGATCGCCTTTTGCAGATGCCGCCTTGCCGAGGCGACCTTGCCTTCGTCGCTCATCAGTCCGGCAAGGTTGAACCAGGCCTCGACAAAACCCGGGTCGAGTTTGATCGCACGCGCATAATCATGCGCCGCCTCCGCGACGCGGCCGGCGCCGCGCAGGCAGTTGGCGCGGTTGAAGGCGGCGACGGCGTCCTTCGGGTCGATCGCCATGCAGCGCTGGTAGAGTGCGGCCGCATCGTCGTGGCGCCCCTCCTCTTCCGCGGCTTCCGCCTCCGCGAACAGTTCTTCCAGCGTGTCGTCTTCCGGTGAACCGAGGTCGAACAGCAATTGCCCGTCGAGCTCGCTCCTGCCTTCGTCGAGATAGATCGCGTCCGGGCGGCCGTGCTGCGAGCCTAGATTGAGCGACTTGGCGGTGAGCGAGGCGACCGGGCCGGAACGGTGCACGGAGCGCGCGATGGCGCCCCAGGAAGCGCCGCTGGCGATCAGGCCGGCATATTTCCTGGCGAGGATCAGGTCGCGGAAGGAATAGGGCTCGCCGTCATGCTCGAAGGCGTCGAACAGCGACAGCAGGTCGAGATCGGCCCCGGAGAGCCGCGACTGGTCGATCAGCGATTGCCGCGACAGCGACGAGGCGTCGGGCGCCTTCATCAGGCCCAGCAGGCGCAGGAAGCCGTTTTCGCTGACGAGTTGGCGGCCGGCATCGCGCTCGGCCTTTGCGCGGCGCTCGATCTCGGCATCGCCGGTCCGGCTCATCGCGGCTTTGCCGAGAAGCGCTCGGCCGAAGACGACATGAGAGGTGCGGCGGGTGACGCCGCGTCTCAGCTCCGCATGGCGGCGCTCGACCTCGCGCGCGGCCAGCCGCAAGGGAAAGGCGGCCAGCGCGCCGACGACGCCGAAGACGGCGCCGGGAACGATCACTGGCCCCGCACTTCCCGCCACTTGCATTTTGCCGTCACTTCTTGCTCTTGCCGACGGCCTTCAAGAGGTTCGCCTTCAGCGGGTTCTCAGGCGCGCCGCCGGCGGCTGCCTTCCTGGCGGGTTTTGCCGGCGCTTCCTCGGCCTTGCTCTTCGACTTGGCCGGGGGCTTCGCCTGCTGCGAGAGGCTCGCCTTCAGCGCGTCCATCAGGTTGATGACATTGCCGCGCTCGGGCGCGGCCGCGATAATCGGCTTGTGGCCCTTCAGCTTCTCGCGGATCATCGCCATCAGCGCCACTTCGTAGCGATCCTCGTAATTCTTCGGATCGAAGTGGGTTTCCTTCTGCTTGATCAGCGCCTCTGCCAGCTGCAGCATTTCCGCGTCGGGTTTGGCATCCGGGATGTTGCCGAAATATTCAGTCGTGCCGCGCACTTCGTTGGGGTTCCTCAACGTGCAGACGAACATGCCGTTCTCGCGCGCGCCGATCGTCACCACGCGCTCGCGGCTAGACAGCACCAGACGGGCGATGGCGAGCTTGCCGGACTTGCGCATGGCTTCGCGCAGCACCGCGAAGGTTTCTTCCGCCATGGCGCCGTCGGGCGCCAGGTAGTAGGGCGCGTCCTGGTAGATGACATCGACCTCGCCCTCGTCGACGAAGGCCTCGATGTTCATCGTGTGGTTGGATTCGATCCTCACCGCGTCGAGGTCGGCGTCATCGATGATGATGTACTGCTTGTCCTCATACTCGTAGCCGCGCACCAGGTCCGAGCGCTCGACCAGGCCAAGCTCGGGATCGACCGGCTTCATGTTGATGCGGTTGTGCGTCTTCTTGTGCAGCTGATTGAACGAAATGCGCTCGCTCGCGCTGGTGGCCGGATAGAGCCGGACCGGACAGCTGACGAGACTGAGCTTGAGGTAACCTTTCCAACTTGCCCTGGGCGCCATGATGAACTCCTACGCGGCCATGCACTGACAGTTACTTGCAGCGCTCCCGTTCAAGGACGGTTGGCGCCGTGGAAATCCTACACCGACCCCTGATGGTACATGCAAATTGCTGACGAAGTGTTTTCCGGGGCGCGAGCGGAGGATAGTTCAAATTGTAAGAAGCGTCGATGGAGACGGTGGGGGAGACGCTGGCGGGACAGCACCCCCCTCTGTCCTGCCGGACATCTCCCCCGCAAGGGGGGAGATTGGCAGCTTGGGCGACAGCGCCTTTTTCTGCAACGTCGGTGATTGGCGAAAGCCGATGCGACATCTGATCTCCCCCCTTGCGGGGGAGATGTCCGGCAGGACAGAGGGGGGTGTGACGGAACGCTACGCTTCCAATTACCTCTCCGCTATCACCGGCAGATCCCTTGCTGCCTCGTCGATCTCCGCCCAAGGATCACCCGACGTCTCCAACAGCCCCGGCAGCGAGGCGTAGTTCAGGTCCTCGGGCGCGTCGATCGTCTCCAGGTCCGCCCAGCTCACCGGCGTCGAGGCGGGCAGATTGGTGCGGGCGCGCAGCGAATAGGGCGCGGCAGAGGTATGACCTCTCGCGTTGCGATGGAAATCGATAAAGATGCGTTTCTTGCGGTTTTCCTTGCCCATCGTCGTGGTGAAGGTGTCGGGCGCGCTTGCGGCCAGCAAAGTTGAAATGGCGCTCGAGGCCTGGTGCAGCTTCTTCCAGTTCTGCTTGCGCGTCACCGGCACGGTGATGTGGATGCCCTTGCCGCCCGACGTCTTGGCGAAGGGCACCAGTCCCAGGCTTTCCAGCCCCGCCTTGATGTGGACGGCGGCCTCCACCACCTCGCGCCATGAAATCCCCTCGCCCGGGTCGAGGTCGAAGACGATCTGGTCGGGCTTGTCGAGTTTTGTCCGATGCGTGCCCCAGGTGTGGAATTCCACCACACCGAATTGCGCCAGCGCCAGATAGCCCTTGGCGTCCTCGACCGAGAGATAGGTTTTTGTCTCGCCCTCCGAATTGATCGTTTCGAACACCGCCACCGAAGGCGGCATGCCGGTGAAGGCGTGGCGCTGGAAGAAGCAGTCCTGCGGCTTGCCTGTCGGGCAGCGCACCAGCGACACCGGACGGCCGATAATGTGCGGCAGCATGAAATCGCCGACCAGCGCGTAGTAGACGGCGATGTCGAGCTTGGTCGGGCCGGTCTTGCCGAATAGCCGCCGCTCCGGATTGGTGACCCAGATGGTGGCGAGGTCGGATTCGGCGATCAGCCGCTTGCGCTTGACCGGCGCCGGCGTGGTCAGCCCGCCGACATCGCGCAGGCCGCGGAACACGCCGTGGCGGATCGCGTTGTCCGCGGTGCGGTTGGAATAGCGGACACGTGCCGACAGCAGCGGCTTCACCCAATGCATCTCGCGCATGATCTCGCGCGGCACGCCCTCGGGCGGGCTGGCGCCGGCGGTCAGCCGCTCCAGCCTGGCGAGCAATTCCCGCGCCATATCGCTGTCGAAGCCCGTGCCGACCTTGCCGCGATAATGCAGTTCGCCATTCTCGAACTCGGCCATGCCAAGCGCGGCCAGCCCTTCCGCGCGGTCGGAGACGGTGTAGCCGGCGATGACGAAATCGTCCGTCTTCTGCGCCTTCACCTTGGTCCAGCTCTTGGTGCGGCCGCTGATATAGATCGCGTCGGCGCGCTTGGAGACGACGCCTTCCAGACCAAGCTCCGATGCCTGATCGTAAAGCCCCTGCCCGTCGCCCTCGACATGGTCGCTGTACTGGATGGCGGCGTTGGCGGCCTGGCCGGCGAGCAGTTCGGCAAGCAGCGCCTTGCGCTTCTGCAGCGGCGTCTTGCGCAGGTCCCAGCCGTCGAGGTGGAGAAGGTCGAAGGCGTAGAAATGCAATTTCGAGCCGGCGCCCTCGGCCAGCGCGTCCTGCAGCAGCGCGAAACGCGAGATGCCCTTATCGTCGAGCACCATGATCTCGCCGTCGATGATCGCCTGGGCGATCGGCAGACGCGAAAAGGCTTGCGGAAGATCGCCATAGCGCTTCGTCCAATCGATGCCGCCGCGGGTGATCAGCCGCACCTCGCCATCCACCACATGCGCCATGGTGCGGTAGCCGTCGAATTTTATCTCGTGCAGCCAGAGCTCGCCGGTGCGCTCGGCGGGATCATCGCTGCCCGGCGGCTTCGGCACCTGGGTGGCGAGCTGCGGCTCGATGCGGCTCGGCGGGTCGCCCTTGACGGCGCCGGGCAGCGCGCCGGGTTTCAAGGAGCCGGCCTTCGGCGGCAGGCGCTCACGCTTCTTCGGCGGCGCCACCAGTTCCTCGATACGGCGGCCGGATTTCACGCTTTCCGGGCGGGCCTCCAGGATGTCGAGCCTGGTGTCGGAGGCGAGATCGCGCTCCTTGAACAAGAGCCAGTTCTTCTTGTTCTCGTCCTCGCCGGGTTTCGGCTTGAGACGCGTCAGCATCCAGCCGCCATTCAGCTTCTGCCCGGCCAGCCGGAACTTGAAGGCGCCGGTCCTGAGGCTCTTTTCGACATCCTCCATCGGTGCCCAGGTGCCGGTGTCCCAGACGATCATCGGCCCGCCGCCATATTCGCCCTCGGGGATGACGCCCTCGAAGTCGATATATTCGACCGGGTGGTCCTCGGTCTCGACCGCGAGGCGCTTGTCGGCCGGGTTGAGCGAGGGGCCGCGCGGGACGGCCCAGCTCTTCAGCACGCCGCCGATTTCGAGGCGCAGGTCGTAATGGTCGGCGGTGGCGTGGTGCTTGTGGACGACGAAGCGGTTGCCGCCCTCGCCGGCGGCGCCGCCTGCAGGTTCAGGGGTGCGGGAGAATTCGCGCTTGGCACGGTAGGAGGTGAGCTTGGCGGACATGGCTAGGCGGAAGTGGTATCAAGCGAAGGCTTCCAGCGTCGCGTTCCTTCACACCCCCCTCTGGCCTGCCGGCCATCTCCCCCGCAAGGGGGGAGATCAGATGTCGCCGCCGGTTTCGCCAATCGCAAATGCTGCAGGAGAAGCGCCGGCAGCGAAGCTGCTAATCTCCACCCTTGCGGGGGAGATGGCCGGCAGGCCAGAGGGGGGTGCTGTCCCGCCAGCATTTCGGATTTTCCTACATCGCGGCGGAGCAAGGGACCAGGATCAATCGTCGGCAGCCGGCGTCAGCTCAAGCTCCGCCGGCGTCAACCCCTGCCGGAGCTGGCTCAGCCGGAACTCGTCGACCCAATAGGCCTCGCCGTCGACCAGCACGCGGGCGCTGTAGGAGCCGCCGGAAAAACGCTGCGCGGTGACGTAGACCTTGTGGCGCTCGAGCGCGGTCTTCACCGCGGCGCGGCGGGACTTTTCTCTGGCAACGGGACTGGCCATGGCCTCACTCAAACACGCCGCTCGAATGGCGGCCGCCCATAAGCATGGCGGAGAGCGCAATATGAGTCAATTTGCCGGGCCAGCTTTGCCCATTCACCGCCCTGCCCGCAGCCGCCGCCAGCGCTGCATCGTTTCCTGCGCGAGCTTGAACAGGCGCGGGTTGTCGCGCACGAAGGCGACGCCCCGGCCGCGGTATTTGATGGCCTCGCTCGCCGCCATGCCCTTCAGCGTGATGCCGTAGCAGAGTTCGGACAGAACCGCCTTCACCGCGCCCATATGTTGCTTGTAGCTCTGGTCGCCGACCGACAGGTCGAAATAGTCGAAGCCGGCGCCCCGCCCCCATCTGATCAGCTCGCCCATCACGCAAAGCCCGGGCGAGACGTTGGGCACCGCGCCCTGGTCGATCGCGATCAAAAGCGCATGCAAGGTGCCGAGATGGGCGGCCAGATACTGGACCGCGACCATGACGTCGCCGGCGCGCAGGCCGAAGATCCGCACCGAACCGTCCGTCAGGCCGCGATGCGCGGCTTCGCGGTAGAAATCGACCACCGCCGGCTGCGCCATGAGATCGAACCGGCCGAGCTCGCGAAAACGGCTGAGCCGCAGTTCGACCAGCTTGCCGAAGATGGAGTCGACGAGGGCCGGCGTGTCGGCTTCCACCAGGGCCAGGCCGCCATTGCGGTCGAGCCGGCGCAGATCCTTGTTGAGCGCCTTGACGAAGGACGGGCGGCAGATGCGCTTGACGACGCTCTCGGCGTCGCCGTCCATGGCGATGCCGTAGTGGGAGTGGATGGAGTCGCGCGCCTGCGAAAGCAGCGCCAGGGGATTGGCGACGCCGCTAACCTCTTTCGGGATACCGGCGATGTGGATGCGGTCAGCCGGCGGCAGCACGGAAAGCGCCGCCGCCCAGGCGGCCTCGGCGGATTGCCTGGTCCAGGGGGTCGCGTCGGCAAGCAGGGGCGCTGCATAGTCGCAGACCCCGCGGCTCAGCCACTCGATCACCCAATGGTGGAACGCGCGGCGCCGCATCAGCGGCACAAGCATCACCGGTTCGCCCGTCGCGGCGTCGCGCAGCTCGACGATGGCAAGCTCGGCCTTCTGCGGCAAAAGCCGTTCGACGATGCCTTCGGCCCAGGCGAAATGCTGGTGGCCGGTGCACACGCCCCTCGTCTCGAAACGCAGCCAGAGCGGCCTCACCGCTTCGAGGCTGGTGTGCAGCCGCGCCACGTAAGTGCCGCTGGCCGCGCCTGCGGCGTGCGGTGCCGCCGCCTCCTCGGCCAGGCCGGTCGTCATCGCGGCCATCGGCATTGCCTGGCTTGCCACATCATTCTCCTATCGTCTCTGCACGGCCAGCGTGGCCGCGCGGCGCCAGGCGCCGATCACCGTGGGGCGCTGTTCGTTCGGATGCTTGAGGTTCCACATGCGGTTGGCCGCGAAATACCATGAGGCCACCAGCACGAAAGTCTCGGAAACCGCCGCGCCCGCCAGTGACCATGTCGATGGCGCAATGGCCAGCAGGAGCCCGATCGTCGCCAGCCCGACAGCCGCGCCGGCCAGGGTGATGAAGGCGACGATGCGGAAATCGCCGACGATCTCGAGGACCACGCGCGGCATGACATAGGCCATGATCGGCACGAAATTGGCGATGGCGAAAATCCCGATCAGCCCGACCGAGGCATGCTGCAGGGCCTGGGATTTGATCATCGGCAGGATGAACAGGACGCCGCAGCCATAGGCCAGGCTGCCGACGCCCATGACGATCGCCCAGACCTTGGCCTGCGTCCACACGCGGTCGAATTCGTTGTTGCGCACCAGCCTTGCGAGTTCCGGCTGCGTCATGTTGGAAAAGGCGAGGCTGGAGATGCGCAGCGGCGCAAACAGCACCAGCACCGCCGCCAGCGGCGCGTAGGCTGCCGGGCCGGCGATGCCGGCGACCAGCAGCGCCAGGCTTTGTCCCTGGATGTTGGTGGTGGTGGCGCTGAACCCCGACCAGGAGAGCTGCGGCCAGAGTTTTGCATAGCGCCGCCAGGTCGGAGCGCGGAAGGAAATGCGCAGTTTGCGGCGCGCCAGCCTGACCAGCACGGCGATGCCGACTATGTTGGCCGCGGTGAGCGCATAGAAGGTGGCCTGAAGCGCGTCGGCGAAGAACCAGATCGCCGCCCATGCTAGCACTATGCCCGCGATCGTGAACACGGCGTCGCTGATGGAGACGACGAGCTGCATGCGGCGCGCGAAGAAGGCCGTGCGCATATGGCTGCGCAGCGACCAGGCGCAGACGAAGCAGGCGGCGCCGATGCCGCTCGGGTCGCCCAGCAGACGCATCAAAAGCCCTGTGCCAAGCCCCATCAGCAGTGCCACCACAAGGGCCGCCGATCCGAAGGTCACGTCATAAGCGTCGACACCGGCCTTGTTGGTGCTCTTGTTCATCCATACGGTGGCCGGAACGGCGGTGAGCGAGCGGATATAGGACAGGCCGACGCCGCCCATCACCATGGCCAGCGCGAAGAGGCCATAGCCCTCCGCCGACAAAAGATGCAGCAGCGCGATGTTGAGGGCGAAATGGAAGCCGCTCTGCATCGCCTCGCCTCCGATCATCAGCATGAGGCGCCGCACCAGATGAGCCGGAAACGCGAAATTCACGGGCTGGTCTCCGCCTCGCGGGCGACATGCGCCCGCCCCTGCCGCGCCGTTGCCGCCCTCAGCTTGTCGGCCACGATCGCGACGATCGCGGCGGCGGCGATATGTTCGCTGAACACTGCCTCGTAGCGCGCCCGGCCGGCGGCGGCAAAGCCGCGCCAGAGTTCCGGCCGCATGATGATCTCTGTCAGCTTGCCGGCAAGGGCGGCGGCATTGCCCGGCGGTACGTGCCAGCCGGTCTCGCCGTCGGCCACCACTTCCACCAGTCCGCCGATCGACGACACCAGCGGCGGCCGGCCCCAGCCCATCGCCTCGATGGCGACGCGGCCGAGCGATTCCGGCCGGCGCGACGGCACCGCCACAATGTCAGCCCAGCGGTAATGGTCGGTCGGGTCGGAGACGAAAGGCAGCACCTCGACATACCCGGTCAGTCCCATGCGGGCGACCAGTTCGGCCAATGCCTGCTCGCGTTCGATGCTTTCGAAGGCGCCGCCGACCAGGCGGACTTCAACGCGATCGCGTAATTCGGTAGGGAGCGAAGCGACCGCTTCGAGCAGCACCTCCTGCCCCTTGATGCGGTTGACGCGGCCAAGCAGCAGGACCCTGAGCGGTCGGCTGCCGTCATAGGTCACCGGCAGGGCGGCCACCGGCCCGGCAACGCCGTTGTAGACGACATGCGTGCGCCGGCCCCTGGCATCGACGGCCGGCGGGTCGCCGAAGGTGGCGCGCGTGGCGCGCGAGTTGAAGATCAGGTCAGCACGGCTCCAGCGCATCAGGGCGACGAGCACCTTGCGCAGGATGCCTTCGGGAATCTCGTGGATGTGCAGCAGCGCCTTGCGCGGCAAAAGCCGCGCCGCCAGCGCATAGTCGGCGATGATGGAGGTGTTGATATAGGTCAGGTCGTTACCCTGCATGCGCCGCCAGGCGCGCCAGAGCGCCGCCGGCAGCCGCGCCATCTCGACGGTGGCGAGCTTGAGCATCGCCTGGCGCCTGAGCACCCAGAGCGGCTCGAAGACGATGCGGCTGGCATGCGGCTTGAGGATGTCGACGATCGGCCCGTCGCGCGGCAGAACGACCTCGATCTCGGCGGCCGGAAACGCGGCGCGCAGCGCGGCTACGCTCTCCGCGAAGCTGCGGTCAGAGCCATAGAGCTCGTAGCCCTGATGAACGCAGGCGATGCGCATTGCTATCTTTCCACCTTGCACCCCTGGTCCGCTCCGTGCGCCGGACCCTCAAGCGCGGAAGAAACTTCATGCCAAATCCGCACGCCGCTCTACCCAGCGGTGGCCACTGCAAGCCCGGGAGCAAGGATCATGCCGGGTCTGATTTGCCCGGCCGCGACCCACGAAACCCGGCCGTGCCCCGTATCGATACAGATACGTCTCGAAAGTTGACCGATAATGAAGCAAAGCACGCGTTCTGAAGAGAAATTTTACACCTTCATGCGAGTATTCGCCCTGGGGGTACCCTGGCACAGATGTTGCTGGGCGTGTCATTGACGTAACAACAACCATGACCGGACCCCGGGGAATCCTTTATTTTGACACCGGAACGACCTCCCATCCAGATCGAAAAGCCTTCGATCCTGATCCTGGGTACGCGCGGCATTCCAGCGTCCCATGGCGGCTTCGAGACTTTCGCCGAACGCCTGGCGCTTTTCCTCGCCGGCCGCGGGTGGAATGTCGGCGTCTATTGCCAGAAAGAGGTCGAGCGCGTCGGTCAAAGGGTGATGACCGGAACCTGGCGCGGCATCGAGTTGATCACCATCGAGGTCGCCTCCAAAGGCCCACGCGCGACGCTGGAGTTCGACTGGCAATGCGTGCTCGACGCCGTGCGGCGGCCGGGCGTTTGCCTGGTGCTCGGCTACAATGGCGCGGTGTTCCTGACCTGGCTCAGGCTCATGCGGCGCCGGATCATCACCAATATGGACGGCATCGAGTGGCGGCGGCCGAAATGGGGACCGGCGGCGCGCAGCTGGTTCTGGCTCAACGAATGGATCGGCGCCTGGTTCTCGCACCGGCTGGTCGCCGATCATCCGGCGATCGCGGACCATTTGGCGACCAGGCGGCCGCGCAGCGCCATCGCCACCATCGCCTATGGCGCCGACCCGGTGACTTCGGCGCCTGAAGAGCCGATACGCGCGCTCGGGCTGGAACCCGGCAAATATCTGGTCTCGATCGCGCGGATCGAGCCCGACAACAACATCCTGCCGATCATCGAAGCCTTCCGCCGCCGCGATCGCGGCGACATGAAGCTGGTGGTGCTGGGCACGCTCAACGACGACATCCCTTACCACCGCGCGGTGCGCGAGGCGGCGGGCGAGACGGTGATCATGCCGGGCGCGATCTACGACCAGGCGGTGGTGAAGGCGCTGCGTTATCACGCGCGCGCCTACATGCACGGACACACGGTGGGCGGCACCAACCCCTCGCTGGTCGAGGCGCTGGCCGCCGGCAACATGGTGATCGCGCATGACAACCGCTACAACCGCTGGGTCGCCGGCGAGGCGGCGATCTATTTCAGCGACGTCGACAGCCTGAGCCAGCGCATCGACGAGGCGTTGGCCGACGACGCGCTGGTGGCAAGATGCGGCAAGGCGGCGCGGGCACGGGCGCGCGAAGCCTTCCGCTGGGACGACATCCTGCTGGCCTATGAGAAGGAAGCGCTGCGGCAGCTCGGCGTCACCACCGCTGCGCCAGCGAAAGCCGACCGCGCCCGGCACGCATGACCGGCTGGTCGCGCCGCCGGTTCTTCGGCGCGGCGCTGGCCGCGGCGACAGTACCTCTGGTGAGTGCGGTTCCACCAGTCGCATCCCCGGCGCGTGCCGCCACCGGCCAATGGCCCTTCCGGCGCGGTGTCAACACCTGGCCCTGGTTTGCGCTGACGCGCGAATTTCCGGCACCCCTCACCGACTATGACTGGCCGCCTTTCCAATCGCAGCGGCCGGTGCCGACGCCGGCCGATCTCGCGCGGCTGCGCGCCAGCGGGCTCGATTTCATCCGCCTGCCGGTCGATCCGGGCCCGTTCCTTGCCGCCGAAGCGGCCCAGCGCGGCGAGTTGATGGACATGCTCGACGCAGCGGTCGATGCGGCTCGGGCCGCCGACCTCGGCGTCATCGTCAACGTGCAGGCCAATGGCGCCACGCATTACTGGAATCCCGAGCGCATGGTTTCCAGCACCGCGGCGCCGGAATTCGAGTCCTACCGGGCGCTGGTCGGCGAAATCGCCGAGAGGCTGCAGAGCAAGAGCATGGTGGCGCTGGAGCCGGTCAACGAGCCGCCGCAGGACTGTTCCTCGGCGGCATGGCCGGCCGTGCAGGCCTCGCTGCTCACGGCCGCCAGGGTTTTGGGGCCGAGCGTGCCGCTCGTCGTCACCGGCGGCTGCGGCTCGATGGTACGGGGCTTGACCGCGCTCGACCCGGCGCCATTGGCCGACTACGAGCCGATCCTGTTCACCTTCCACTTCTACGAGCCCTATCTGTTCAGCCACCAGGGCGCGCCATGGATGCGCGAGCCGGTCTACCGCGCGCTGAACAACGTGCCGTGGCCGGCCTCGGCGGGCTCGCTGGAAAAGACGCTGGCCTCGGTCAAAGCGAGGATGGCTGAGGATACGGAAAGGTCCGACGAGGCCAAGAAGGCCGCCTATGCCGAGACCGAGCGCGTGCTGAAAGTCTATTTCGACGCCCAGCCCGATCGCCGCTTCATCGACGGCTACCTCAAGCAGGTGAGCGGCTGGGCGGACACCCATGGCATCGCGCATGAACGCATCATCATGGGCGAGTTCGGCGCGCTACGCACCGATGCCCGCTATACCGCCGCGCCCAACCCCGACCGCGCCCGCTATATCGCCGATGTGCGGCAGAGCGCCGAGGCGGCCGGCTTTCCCTGGGCGTTCTGGGACCTGTTCGACGGCATGGGCATGATGGACGACACCACGCGCGCGCTCGACCCGGCGATGGTCGAAGCGCTCGGGCTGAGGATGCCGGCGGATTAGGTCTTGAATTGTTGAATCACCAAACCGGGCTAAGGGTCTGGTTTCATTTGGGAGCCGGCCGAATGGCCATGCTCAGATGTATGGCGTAGCAGCCATAGCGGCTTTCAGGCCTGCGGTGCCCCTGTCGACCAGGGCCAGGAAAGCCTCGTTCGCTTTCTCCCGGCTTCTCGTCTGGCGGAAGGTGCGGTGCGCTTCGAGGAAGGCGACCGTCCAGGTCGCAAGCAGCAGGCCGGCCGCGAGACGCGCATCGGGATCGTCGGGATCGCGCCCGATCGCTTCGGCGAGCGCCTCGGCTACCAGATCCGCCAGTTCGTCGCGGATCGCCCGCGCCCGCGCCTTCAGGGTTTCGCTGCCGGCGACCGTCGGCACCAGACGCTCGCTTCTGGCGGAAAACTCCACCACCGGGCTGCGTTCGGCGACCAGCCGATGCGCGAGCAGGCACAGCGCCTCCAGCGGCGCGACGCCGGCGGCGCGCTGCCCGACCGCCGCGCGCAACATCTCGCGGCCCTCCTCGTCGCGGTCGAAGAACATGTCCTCCTTGCGCGGGAAATGGTTGAACACCGTCATGCGGCCGACATCGGCAGCCTCGGCGATCTCGTCCACGGTCACATGATCGAAGCCGCGCTCCATGAACAGGCGCGTGGCCGCATCGGAGATGGCCTTGCTGGTTGCGAGGCGCTTTCTGGAGCGGCGGTCGGACGGTTCTGGCATGGCTTCTCGTAGCATGATCTTTGTACTCAGTACATATTCGTATTGACTCCGCGGCATCAATGCCAGATATGTGTACTCAGTATATATTAAAACTCAGTACAGATTTCTTGACGCCCTGGCGCGAGGCGACCCCCCCGCTGCCGCCCGGCGCACCAACCCTTGCTCCCGGAGCTCATCTCATGAACAAACCTCTCATCGTCATCTTTGCCGCCATCTGCCTCGATGCCGTCGGCATCGGCCTCGTCTTCCCCATCCTACCGCGCCTTCTCGAGGAGGTGACGCAGGGCTCGGACATCGTGGCCTATATCGGCATCATGACCGCGCTCTACGCGGCCATGCAGTTCCTCTTCGCGCCGGTGCTCGGCGCCTTGAGCGACAATCTGGGCAGGCGGCCGGTCCTGCTGATTTCGTTGGCGGGCGCTGCGATCAACTACCTGATCATGGCCTTCGCGCCGCAGCTCTGGATGCTGTTCCTCGGCCGCGCCATCGCGGGCTTGACCAGCGCCAACATTTCCGTGGCGACGGCTTACATCACCGACATCACGCCTGATGATAAGAGAGCAGGCCGGTTCGGCCTGTTCAGCGCCATGTTCGGCATCGGCTTCATCATCGGCCCGGTGCTGGGCGGCGTGCTCGGCGACCACTGGATCCGACTGCCCTTCATCGCCGCAGCCGTGCTCAACGCAGCGAACCTGCTTCTCGCCGTCTTCGTCCTGCCGGAATCGCGCCAACCGGCCCGCCGGAGGATCGACCTCGCCGCTCTCAATCCGCTGAAGCCGCTGCGCTGGGTGTTTTCGATGAAAGGGCTTGCGCCCATCGTCCTGGTCTATTTCATCCTGTCCGGCGCCGGTGAGGCCTACGGCACCTGCTGGGCGCTCTGGGGTTTCGACACGTTCGGCTGGAACGGCCTCTGGATCGGGCTGTCGCTCGGCATGTTCGGCCTTTGCCAGACGCTGGTGCAGGCCTTCCTGCCCGGCCCCGCCGCCCGGCTGCTCGGCGAGCGCAAGGCCTTCGTCATCGGCATCGGCTTTGCCTGTGTCGCGCTTCTCACCATGGCCTTCGCCGACCAGGGCTGGATGGTGTTCGCCATCATGCCGGTCTTCGCGCTCTCCGGCATCGGCACGCCGGCCTTCCAGGCGCTCGCGACAAGGCAGGTCGACGCGGAGCTACAGGGCCAGTTGCAAGGCGTGCTGGCTTCGGCCGTCAGCCTGGCCTCCATCGTCGCGCCGCTGGCCTTCTCGACCTTCTACTTCGCCACGCAAAGACAATGGCCCGGCGCCATCTGGCTTTCGGTGATCGCGATCAATCTGGTCGCGGTGCCGCTGGTGTTGCTTGGGACAAGGGGGCGCGAGGCGAGCGGGGTGATTGTAGGAGCTTAAGAGGAAACGATGTGACCAAGCGAACGAGCGCGTTGGTCTTGCTTGTCCATGGGTCGTCGCGCGCACATTCGGCTGGATGACAAGATGGTAGCGCCCTGCGCGGAGCGCATCGACGCCTCTCTTACGCCATGCCCCTTGTCGTCACGGGCGGCGATCTCATCCGACAAGGCTTCCGCTCTTGCTGACTCGAGAAAGCCGGCGTCGAAAAAACAATCCAGTTCCTTGGATCAGATCAGTGTCCCTGCTGCAGTTCACCCTGAGCGGTGTAGGTTGCCGAAAGATCACGCTGCCAATCGGCGTTGCTCGGATCAAGAGCCGCCAGCTTCTGCCGGAGGGCAAGGGACTGCTGACAGTTGTCCAAGGCGCCCGCTGAGTTGCCCTGCGCCTTCTGGAGGTCGCCGATTTCGAAATAGACCGTAGACAGCTCACTCTGCCAGTCGGCGTTGTTCGGATCGAGGGCCACCAGCCTCTCACGTATGGCGAGGGATTTCTGATAGTTCTCCAGAGCGACCGCCAAATTGTTCAGTGCCTTCTGGACGTCGCCGATGGATCGGTAGTCGATCCCTACGCTGCTAACACGAATCATGTTTGCTGCGTCGGCAACACTTAGCTTTTCATCGATGGTGAGGCCGCGCCGATAGTTCTCCAGGGCGCCCGCCGGGTCCCCTTGAGCCTTCTGAAGATCACCTAGTGCGATGTAGATCGATGACAGGCGGCTCTGCCAGTCGGCATTGTTGGGATCGAGAGCTACCAGCTTATCACGGATGGCAAAGGACTTCTGATAGTTCTCCAGCGCGGCCGCCAAATTGCCCTGCGCCTTCTGGACGTCGCCGATGGATCGGTAGTCGATCCCTACGCTGCTGAGACGGACCATGTTTTCGCGGTCCGCGGCACTTAGCTTTTCATCGATGGCGAGGCCGCGCCGATAGTTCTCCAGGGCGCTCGCCGGGTCGTCCCGAGCCTTCTGAACATCACCTAGTGCGATGTAGATCGATGACAGGCGGCTCTGCCAATCGGCATTGTTCGGATCGAGAGCCGTCAGCTTCCCACGGATGGCAAAGGACTTCTGATAATTCTCCAGGGCGCCCGCCAAATTCCCCTGCGCCTTCCTGACATCGCCAATTTGGCTATAGGCATAGTCAAGATTGCCCGCCCAGTAGGTATTGTCGGGGTCTCCCGCAAAAAGCCTCGCTCGTATGGCTTGGCTCTTAGAGAAACTTTCGAGAGCTTTTGCAAGGTTTCCATTCGCTCTCTGCGCTAGACCGACTCTTTCGTAGATGAGCGACAGGCGGTTCTGCCAGTCGGCATTGTTCGGATCGAGGGCCACAAGCTTCTCACGGATGGCAAGGGACTTCTGATAGTTCTCCAACGCCCCGGCCAAGCTCCCCTGCGCCTTTTGGACGTCGCCGACGGAAGAATAGTCAGTGGCAAGATTACTTTGCCTGTCGGTGTTTGCCTGGTCCGCCGCGCTCAGCTTTTCATCGATGGCAAGGCCGCGCCGATAGTTCTCCAGAGCGCCGGCCAGGTTACCCTGCGCTGTCTGAACATCGCCCTGTGTGGTGTAGATCGATGACAGGCGGCTCTGCCAGTCGGCATTGTTCGGATCGAGAGCCACCAGCCTCTCACGGATGGCAAGAGACTTCTGATAGTTGTCCAGGGCGCCCGCCAAATTCCCCTGCGCCTTCCGGACGTCGCCAATCTGGCTATAGGCATAGTCAAGATTGCTCGCCCAATTGGTATTGTCGGGGTCTCCGGTAAAAAGCTTTGCTCGAATGGCCAGGCTCTCAGAAAGGCTCTCGAGAGCTTTTGCAAGATTTCCACGTGCTCTCCGAGCGAGACCGACTCTCTCGTAGATGAGTGATAGGCGGTTCTGCCAGTCGGCATTGTCCGGATCGAGAGCCACCAGCCTCTCACGAATGGCAAGGGATTTCTGATAGCTGTCCAGGGCGCCGGCCAGGTTCCCCTGCGCGTCCTGTACGTCGCCGACGGAAGAATAGATCGTGGAAAGATCGCTCCGCCAGTTGGCATTGTTGTTCGGATCGAGAGCCACCAGCTTCTCACGGATGGCAAGGGACTTCTGATAGCTCTCCAGGGCTCCAGCCAGGTTCCCCTGTGCCTTCAGGACGTCGCCGACGGAAGAAAAGTCAACGGCAAGATTACTTAACCTGTCGGTATTTCCCTGGTCCGCAGCGCTTAGCTTTTCATCGATGGTGAGTCCGCGCCGATAGCTATCCAGCGCGCCCGCCAAGTTCCCCTGCGCTGTCTGAACATTGCCCAGTGTGGTGTAGATCGATGACAGGCGGCTCTGCCAGTCGGCATTGTTCGGATCGAGAGCTACTAGCTTCTCACGGATGGCAAGGGACTTCTGATAGCTCTCCAGGGCGCCTGCCAGGTTCCCTTGTGCCTTCTGGACGTGGCCAATCTGGCTATAGGCATAGTCAAGATTGCTCGCCCAATTGGTATTCTCTGGGTCTCCGGCAAAAAGCTTTGCTCGAATGGCCAAGCTCTTAGAAAAGCTCTCGAGAGCTTTTGCAATATTTCCACGCGCTTTGTGAGCTAGACCGACTCTTTCGTAGATGAACGACAGGCTGTTCTGCCAGTCTGCATTGTTGTTCGGATCGAGAGCCACCAGTTTCTCACGGATGGCAAGGGACTTCTGATAGCTCTCAAGCGCGCCAGCCAAGCTCCCCTGCGCCTTTTGGACGTCGCCTATGGAAGAATAGTCAACGGCAAGATCATTCAGCCTGTCGGTGTTTCCTTGGTCGGCAGCGCTCAGCTTTTCATCGATAGTGAGTCCGCGCCGATAGTTCTCAAGGGCACCCGCGAGATTCCCCTGCGTTGTCTGAACATCACCCAGTGTGGTGTAGATCGACGATAGCCGGCTCTGCCAGTCGGCATTGTTCGGATCGAGAGCCACCAGCTTCTCACGGATGCCAAGGGACTTCTGATAGTTCTCCAGGGCGCCGGCCAAATTTCCCTGCGCCTTCTGGACGTCACCGATGGAAGAATAGTCAACGGCAAGATCATTCAGCTTGTCGGTATTTCCTTGGTCCGCAGCGCTTAGCTCTTCATCGATGGTGAGGCCGCGCCGATAGTCCTCAAGGGCACCCGCGAGGTTCCCCTGCGTTGTCTGAACATCACCAAGTGTGGTGTAGATCGATGATAGCCGGCTCTGCCAGTCGGCATTGTTTGGATCAAGAGCCACCAGCTTCTCACGGATGCCAAGGGACTTCTGATAGTTCTCCAGGGCGCCGGCCAAATTTCCCTGCGCCTTCTGGACGTCGCCTATGGCAGAATAGTCAACGGCAAGGTCATTCAGCCTGTCGGTATTTCCTTGGTCCGCGGCGCTTAGCTTTTCATCGATGGTGAGGCCGCGACGATAGTTCTCCAGAGCGCCCGCCAGGTTCCCCTGCGTTGTCTGAACATCTCCCAGTGCGGTGTAGGTCGACGACAGGCGGCTTTGCCAGTCGGCATTGTTCGGATCGAGAGCTACCAGCTTCTCACGGATGCCAAGGGACCTCTGATAGTTCTGCAGCGCGCCGGCCAAATTTCCCTGCGCCCTCTGGGCGTCGCCAATGGAAGTATAGTCAACGGCAAGATCACTCAGTCTGTCGGTGTTTCCTTGGTCGGCAGCGCTTAGCTTTTCATCGATGGCGAGTCCGCGCCGATAGTTCTCCAAAGCGCCCGACAAATTCCCCTGCGCTGCCTGGACATCGCCCAGCGTGGTGTAGATCGACGAAAGATTGCCCTGCCAGCCGGCATTTTTTGGATCAAGAGCCACCAGCTTCTCACGGATGGCAAGGGATTTTTGATAGTTCTCCAAGGCACCCGCCAAGTTGCCCCGCGCCTTTAGGACGTCGCCGATAGATTGGTAGTCGATCGCTACGCTGCTAAGACGGACCATGTTTCCGCGGTCCGCGGCACCTAGCTTTTCATCGATGGCGAGGCCGCGCCGATAGTCCTCCAGAGCGCCCGCCAGGTTCCCCTGCGCTGTCTGAACATCACCCAGCACCGTGTAGATCGACGAAAGATTGCTCTGCCAGTCGGCATTGTTCGGATCGAGACCCACCAGCTTCTCACGGATGGCAAGGGACTTCTGATAGCTCTCCAGCGCGCTCGCCAAGTTTCCCTGTGCCTTCTGGACGTCGCCGATCGATCGGTAGTCGACCCCTACGCCGCTAAGACGGACCATGTTTCCGCGGTCCGCGGCACTCAGCTTTTCATCGATAGCGAGGCCGCGCCGATAGTTCTCCAGGGCGCCCGCCATGTTCCCCTGCGCTGTCTGAACATCACCCAGCCTGGTGTAGGTCGATGACAGGCGGCTCTGCCAGTCGGCATTATTCGGATCGATAGCCGCCAGCTTCTCGCGGATGGAGAGGGACTTCTGATAGCTCTCGAGGGCACCCGCCAAGTTTCCCTGCACCTTGCGGACGCCGCCGATGGAAGAATAGTCAACGGCAAGATCACTTAGCTTGTCGGTGTTGCCTTGGTCGGCGACGCTTAGCTTCTCATCGATGGCGAGTCCACGCTGATAGCTATCCAGCGCCCCGGCCAAGTCCCCCTGCGCTGTCTGAACATCACCCAGCCTGGTGTAGGTCGATGACAGGCGGCTCTGCCAATCGGCATTGTTCGGATCGAGCGCCGCCAGCTTCTCACGGATGGCAAGGGACTTCTGATAATTCTCGAGGGCACCCGCCAAGTTTCCCTGCACCTTGTGGACACCGCCGATGGAAGAATAGTCAACGGCAAGATCACTTAGCCTGTCGGTGTTGCCTTGGTCGGCGGTGCTTAGCTTCTCATCGATGGCGAGTCCACGCTGATAGCTATCCAGCGCCCCTGCCAAGTTCCCCTGCGCTGTCTGAACATTGCCCAGCGCGGTGTAGTTCGATGACAGGCGGCTCTGCCAGTCGGCATTGTTCGGATCGAGAGCCACCAGCCTCTCACGAATGGCGAGCGATTTTTGATAGTTCTCCAGCGCGCCGGCCAAATTGCCCTGCGCCTTCAAGACGTCGCCCTTAACTTGAAAAGCTGTTCCCAGTGCTGCTTGCCAAGGGTGATCGAGCGGGTGAGTACCGCCAAACCTGGAAGCTATTTCCTCAGCGCGCCCGGCATATTTCAATGCAAAATTTGTATCGCCTTGAGCCAATAATGTTTTAGCAATTTCAACAAATGTCGCTTCCTGCGCACGCCGGACCCCCATATCGTCCCCAACGGCTTCTATCAACTTACCCTGCAACTCTTCGGCTTTTACAAGTATATTTCTTACCACAAATACAGATACACCCTTAACATTTCGGAATTTTTGCGCCAATTCAAGAGTCGTTGAGTTTGCTACTGCTGTCGATGCTGACAACAATTTCTGCGCCCGGCTTTGTTCACGCCATGCGATGACCCCACCGATGATTGCGGCGATCGCAAGAACGACCGCGATCGCCGCACCTATTCGCGTACGCCGGCTTGCTTCCCTGACAGCTATGATCTGGCCGGTTGCCGCGTCGGCGGCTCTCCTCTGCTCTTCCGCAATTGTCTCGGCGTCGGCAAGTTGCCGCGCCGTTGCCGCCTCCTTTTCGGCAGCCACGGCATTGTCGCGGGCTTTGCAGGCGGCAAGGTAGTCGGCGGTCTCGCTGTTGACGAGACTTTTCATCTCTCTGCGTTTGGCCTGTTCGCTTGTCCGATCAAGCAGCGTACCGGAATGCTGCAGCCAGTCGCCGAGCCTCCCTTTGGCACCCCATTCACGCGCCGCGTCTGCCGCGCGGCGCAACATGGCAATCGCCTCACCTTCCGCGCGCAACCATTCGCGCATTGGCCGCCACTGCCTGAGCAGTGCCTCGTGCGCGATCTGCAACCGCGTTTCGCCGCTCTCTGGCGCTGAATCTGACGTGAGCAACCGCTTGTCGACGAGCGCGTCGATGAACGGTAGCCCCTCCCGAGGCAGATCGCCCCGGAAAGCGGGACGGCCCTGTGGCTCCCGCGTTGCCGGATCGACGATCGCCAGCTGCGGAATAAGAGTTGCACGCAAGAGAGCGAAGACGGCGTCGCGGTCCTTGGGGATGTCCGGGTTGCCGGCGAGCGTCGCCAGCGCGTCGTTCACCGCCTTTTCGATCGCCCCGCCGATGCCGCCGCTCTGTTGATACTCGGCAAGCGTGATGACATCGTCACCGCCATAGTCCAAGAACATTCGCTCCATGACAAATGCCAGCAACGGCATCTTGTCGGCACCTCCATCCTTGATCACGTCGCGTAGCAGCGTGTCGATGAAGTCCTGTTTGAGCACCAGTTTCCGTTTCGTGTTCTCGTTCAGCACCTCGGCAGGTCCGATGACCACCTCCTTGAAGCTCGCTTCGGTCATCGGCCCGACCGAGAACGGGGTGTGCGCAACCGGCCCGAAAGTCGGGCTCGTCTGCAGCCGCTCGTAGGCGTCGGAGCGGATGGTGATGATGGCAAGCGTCGTTGCTAAAGAGGCATGGGCGACTGTCGTCGGACCACCTGTGTTCTTGAGATGGAGCAGTTCGACCAGCCTCTTCAGGAAGACCGCAGTCTGCGGCAACGCATTGCTGGCAAACAGTTCCTCCCCCTGGTCGATCGGGATCACCAGTGTCGGCAGTCCGATGTCGGGATCGCCCGGCGATGCCGGGGGCTTGGCCTTGCTGCAGATTTCTTGGACAAGATCGGAAAGGGCCTCCCCGCCGGCGTCAACCGCCGCACGGATCGAGGCGCGATCCTTCTTCAGGCCGACCTTCGCTGCGGTTGTGACGAGAGCTTGGGCAAGGCCGGCTTCACCGTCGACGGCACCGAATGCCGCGCGGATTGGCGGCAGCACGAGGAAACGCCGATCATCGCGGTCCAGTCGAGGAATTATGCCTGCTCGCAGGAACGAGGACTTGCCGGCGCCCGACGCCCCCAGGACCACCAATAGCCGCGGCGCTGCCGCCTCGCGCAGTCCGCGCAGCCTGTCGAGTGCCTCTACAATCAGGCCGTCGCGGCCAAAGAAAATGCCGGCATCGACCGCCTCAAGCGGCTTCAATCCTCGATAGGGTGAGCGGTCCGGCTCTTCCTTTGGCGGCCAGGCAAAGAAGCCGGCATCAAGCCCTGCCCTCTCCAGGCCAGACTTCAACCGCTTGAGGGCGCTTTCCGAGAAGGTGACATGCTGTTCCTCGGCCCTGTCTTCTGTCAGAGTCGGGATGATCACGCCGTCGCGCCCCTTGGTCAGATCCACCGCCTGCCAATATGCCTTCAGCTTCGGCGGCAACGCCTCTATCGTCACCTTGTCGTCGATGATGACGCCGAACATCGGCTTATCGAGCTTGTGGGCGAGCATCATCTCCTTTTCGCACCAGTCGGATTCAAGCCATGCCCTGCTGACCAAGAACAGCACCGCCTGGCAGCGATTGGCCGCGTCGTGCAGCGCACGCTCCCAGCGCTGACCGGCGACGATGCCGCGCTCCGGATCAAGGTCGAGGAAATAGTCGTTCCAGCCATTTGAAATCAGCCAGTCGCGGATCGCCCGCGCCTCAGCGTTATCGCGACTCGAATGACTGATGAAAATGCGGGACAAACCCGTCGCCCCCCAGCAATCTCTTAACCCTGGCACATCGCGAAATAGCGGATTGCTGGCGATAGCGTCGAGCATTCTCGGCGCGGCCCCTCCTCCGGATGTCCCTAGCGCCAGCCTGTCGACTGTCGGAGAAACATGCGCCACGATCTCGCGGATGACCCCACTATAAGATTACCATAACATACCGATAAGTCAAATAAATGAATGAGTTAACCTGATAAAACTACACATGACAAAGTTACGACTATATGATCGTTGACCTTTCTCTCGCCAAGCCGTCGACTTCCGAGTCAATTCATTACAATGGTGAGCACATCTCAAAGTCAAATTTGACCAGTCAGGGCGTAAGCGTGATATTGAATTTTACCAAAATTGCGCAATACTCAATATGCTACACGAATAACCTACAACGCAATTTGTTTAAGACAATATTTTGTCTCTCATCGCGGTCACGCGGTGCAATGACCTCCTTTCAGTGGTACGCGGGACGCGGCGAGGATCCTCAACTCAGAGCGCCGCGCCTACCTCACGCCACCCCTCACCGGCCGATACAACGCCAGGGCGATCACCACGAATTTGGTCATCAGCGTCGTCTTGGAAGCCAGGCTTTCCGAGGTGTTGATGATGAGAAGCCAGCCCAGCATCGGCAGCCAGATGCCGGGATGGCAGCGGCGGGCCACCTCGTGCATGAACAGCGCGAAACCGGAGAACATCAAAAGCGTGAAGAAGGCGCCCTGGTAGAGGGTCATGCGGATGATCGGGTTCTCGATACCCTGTTCGAGGCCGCTGATGCGGCGGGTGCTCTCCAAAAGGTCGATGTCGGGGCCAACGATGATGTCGCGCAGCTCCAGCCGGCTGAACAGGTCGAACATCTGGACGCGCGCATTGGCGCTGCCGTTATCGGAGACGAAGCGCTCGAGCAACGCGTCGAAGAAGCCGTAATAACCGGCGAGCACGATCGCCAGCGGCAGCAGCGCGGCAAGCATGGTCACGAGAGCCGCGGCCAGAAGGTTGACGCGCCCGGTCCTGAGCTGGGCGACGCCGCGGGTCAGCATATAGGCGCTGCCGAGCAGGACCGTCAGCACCATCGCCGAGCGGCCGCCGAAGGCGACAAGCGCGCAGAACTGCAGCCCGACCAACGCCAGCCTGAGCGGCGTCGACAGCGCGCGCGAACCGGAGAGCAGCGACAAGACATAGATCGTGGTGACAGTGGCGTTGGACAGCGGGTGCCCCTGCAGCGCCGTCGAGCGCGGGTCGTTTACGAACAACGCGCCGTCGAAGCGATAGGGAAAGACCAGCGTCTTGGAGGCGAATTCGAACAACGCCAGCAGCGCGTTCGCCGTCATCACGGCATGGATGACGACCTGCAGCCGGGCAAAGGTCTTTTCGTCGTCTTCGCTCAACACCAGGACGAGCAGCGCCGGGGCGACGAAGGTGTCGATCATGCCGGCCATGCCGGGGCGTTGCCTGACAATGACGACGATGAGAAGCACTATCGCGGTCACCGCCAGCAGCGCGGCAGCCGGACGCCGGTTGGTGACATTGACGACATAGCCGACCGGATTGCCGAAGGTGCAGGAGCGCCAGGCAAATACCAGGACCAGCAGGTAGGTGGACGGATGGATCTTGGTCAGCGCGCTGCCTTGCAGGCCCTCGTAATTATAGCCGAGCAGCCACAGCAAGCCGCCTGACACGGCAAACAGGAGAAGCACGGCCGCGATAATGCCGAAGCGGGTCAGCGCATCGACCGGAACGGTGCGCGGGCCGGCCATGCCATAGGCGGCCGGGACGGGACGGGCCGGCGCGACCGAGATCGCGGCCATGTCAGGCCGCCTCGTCGACCAGCATGGCGCCGGTCGGCAACCGCCCCATGACGGAGACCGCTTCCGAGGTCGAGGCGACGTCGCGCATCGACGTCGTGTTCAGCCTGGCGACGAGCAGGATCTCGTCGGCCATGGCGACCAACGGCAGGACGTTGAGGTCGTCGGTCAGCGCGCCGCCGTCGATGACGACCAGCTCGAAACCGTGATTGGCCTCGGCCAGCATGCGATGGGCGAAATAGAGCGCCTGTGCTTCCTGGAACACCGCGGCCGGCCGGCCGCGGCCAAGCAGAGCGATGGAGCTGCCCGGCGCATAGCGGCTGACCGCGTCGAGCGGATATTCGCCGCGCAGCACGTCGAGCATGCCGGGCTGCGGGTCCTTCTGGCCCTTGCCGGCGTTGATGTCGATGAACAGCACGCGACGTCCCCTGGCCGCCGCCGCATTGGCGAGCTGCCATGCCACCCTCGACCGCTGCGCCTTGTCCTCCGGCGGCGACGCCACCAGGATCGATGGCACCAGCGGCCAGTCGGCCGGGCGCCTGGTCGCGGCGGCGATGCGCTGCAGCGCCAACCCGGCCACGGCGTCGGTCTTCTGGGCGACGGCGCCGGAGCGGCGGCGTCCCCTGCCCGGCAGCACGCCCAGCACCGGCGCGTCGATGGCCGACTGCATCTGGTTGGCGGACAGCACGGTCGGCGAGAGATATTCGGCGACCAGCGCCATGCCGACGCCCAGCGCCAGCCCACCAAAGATGGCGCCGAAAATAAGCAAGCCCTTCGGCGGCCAGCTCT
Organism: Mesorhizobium sp. GbtcB19; assembly: GCF_019091085.1. Lineage (GTDB taxonomy): Bacteria > Pseudomonadota > Alphaproteobacteria > Rhizobiales > Rhizobiaceae > Mesorhizobium. Next base: position 47,432 of record NZ_JAGXJY010000027.1, read on the forward strand.
TCTTCAGCGCCGGCATGGCTTGCGAGATGATGCGGGCATTGGTGCTGTTGACGCTGGTCTGCTCGCGCGTTTCCTGGGCACGCTGCAGGTAGTTGGCATAGACCGTGCGCACGGCATCGAGATCGCGCTGCAGCTCGCGCAGCCTGACCGACGCCTGGTCGGTGTCGAGCGACTTGCCCTTCATCGACGCCACCTTGGCCTCCAGCGCGTTTTGGTTGGCCAGAGCGCGCTCGTAGTCGGTCTCGGCGGCGGTGACGAGGCGGCCGAGCTCGCGGGAAATCAGCTTGCGCAGGTCGCTCAGCTGCTGCTGCGCCGAGATCATCGAGGGATGACGCGGCCCCAGCTCGGTGCCGAACTGCGCGATCTGGTCGACCAGCGTCGCCTCCTGCGCCCTGAGACTGGCGATCACCGGCGAGCGCATCGCCTCCGACGTCGCGTCCGGCGCGCCGCCCTGCCGGCGCAACTGGTCGACCTGCGCCTTGAGCTGCGCGGTACGCGTCTGTGCCGCGGTCAATTGCGTGTTGAGGTCGGTCAGTTCCTGGTCGCTGACCAGATTGCCGGCCGCCATCACCATGTTGTGCTCGGCCTTGTAGGTTTCGACGGCGTTGGCCGCCTGCTCGACGCGCTTGCGCTGGTCTTCCAGCCGGGCGCTGATCGCGTCGGAAGCGTCGGCTGCGGCCTTCGAACGCGCGGCCGCCTGGTCGTCGAGATAGGCCTGCGCGATGGCGTTGGCGAGCTTTGCCGCAAGGTCCGCGCTCTTGGCGGTGACGATGATGTTGAGGACCAGCACCTTGTCGTCGCGCTTCACCGCGAGGCGGCGGCGCAGCGCATCGAGCGTCTCGGCCGTCCTGTCACCGTCGTCGGAGCCGAAGAGCATGCCCAGCCAGCGGTCGAGCACGCCCAAGCCGTTGAATTCTGGGTTGTGGGTCAGGTCGGTCGCGGCGATGGCGCGCAGAAGGACGCTGTTCGATTGCGCCACGCTCACCTGGCTTTCAACCTGGGTGATGCCGCCGTCGGGCGAAATGCGGCTCGGATTGACGTCGTTGGTGACGACCTGCAGGTCTTGCGGGTCGATGATGATCTGCGCCGTCGAGGAGTAGAGCGCCGGCGTCAGCATGGCATAGACGAGCGTCACGGCGGTGAGCAGCGCGGTAACAGCAAAGATCAGGAAACGGCGCCGCAACAGGATGCGGCCGAGGTCGCCGAGCTCGACCGTGGCGGATGCGGGCGCGTGCGCGTAATAGGCCGGGGCCGGCGCGACCGCCTCCGGAGCGTTCTGCTGAGGCACCATGAGCAGGGGTGATTGCAAAGGTCGCTCCGACAACGCTCCATCGGCCGGCAAGACGAGAAATGCGGCGTTGGCCTAGCTATTCCCGGCAACGATTAAAACACTGTTAATTATGTTCATAAATTGATGCCGTACTGGCACGAAGTTTGCACCGACGCAGTAGAAATTAAGTGCAGCCTAAATCGGAGACATCGTGCGCATGCGGCGGGAATTCGACCTGGCCAGCCGGACCGACAGTACCGGATATGAGTCGCCCGGGGGTCGGCAATGCGCCTGACCCTGCGCCTCAACGGCGATTGCGTGCGCGCTTTCCATGCGGCACTGGCCGAGCGGCTGTCGTTGCTGCCCGGCGTTGAGCTTTCCATCGATGCCCGTCCCGCGGCGAACGGTGTGCCGCGCGGCGGCGAGGCGCTGTTCCAGCTTGAGACGCTGATCCATCGCCTGCCCGCCAATGGGACGGCCAGGCGTGTGCCACTTTCGACACTGGCCGGCCATGCCAGGCCATCCGCGCCGGCCGATCTCACAATCGATCTCGTCGGCGATGTGGAGCCGCAAGGCCGACGCGTCTGGCGGCTCGCTTATGACGGCGTCTGTGGCGAGGAGGCCCTGCTGGCGCTGATCCTTGCCGGCCGCACCCCGCTCGCCCGCCTCGAGCAGAACGGTGCCGTTGTCGCCGAGGGCCGGCTCGGCACCGAATATCACGGTATTGCGCTGGCTTCCTTCCAGGACATGCTGGCGCGCAGCGCCAGCCTTATCGTGGCGGCGGCCAACGGCGCCGCGCGCTCGTCGCTGCCGGTGCTGCCCGAACCGTCATCCGAGGCGTCCCCGCCGGCTATGCCGTCAGCCACGAAACTCGGCGTGCGGGCGACGAAAGCCATGGCACGCCGCATCGTGCAGCAGCTCTACCACCTCTGCTACAACGCCCCGCACTGGCGGGTCGGCTGGCGCGAGACCGGGGGCAAGGATCTCTATGAGCTGCGCGCCGATCCACAATCGGGCTGGCAGGACCTCTCCGACGACGGCAGCCGCTTCTACGCCGATCCGTTCCCGGTGCTCCATCGCGGCCAGGTGACGCTGTTCGTCGAGGACTATATCCACCGCACCGGCAAGGCGATCCTGTCTGCAGTGGCGTTCGGACCGAATGGACCGGCCGGCACCCCGAAGCCGGTGCTGGAACTGCCCTATCACCTGTCCTACCCCTTCGTGTTCGAGCGCGACGACGAAATGTGGATGGTGCCGGAAAGCTCGGCCAACCGTACGGTCGACCTCTACCGCGCCACGGCTTTCCCGGGCGGCTGGGTGAAGGAAGCCACGCTCCTGTCGGACATCGTCGCCAGCGACGCCACGCTCGTCGAGCATGGCGGGCGCTGGTGGATGTTCGCCACCGTGCGCGATGGTGGCGGCGCCTTTTCGGACCAGTTGCATCTGTGGTCGGCGCCGGACTTCCGCGGGCCGTGGACGGCGCATCCGAAGAACCCGGTGCTGATCGACATCGCCTCGGCGCGACCGGCGGGCCGCATGGTGAGCCACAACGGCCAGTTGCTGCGTCCGGTGCAGGATTGCCGCAGGAGTTATGGCGCGGCGCTCGGCATCGCGCGCGTCACGCAACTCGACGAGACCGGCTTCGAGCAGGTCGTCGAGACGATCCTCAACCCCGGCGCCGGCTGGGCCGGCCGCAAGCTGCACACGCTCAACGAAGCGGGCGGGCTGGAATTCATAGATGGTTCGGCGATGGCGCCGCGCTGGAAGACCCGGCCGCGTGATGTCATGCCCACGGCCCGTGGAGACGGAAAATGAGCATCGCGGAGCATCGCGAAACGCCGGTCGTGCCGCCTGGCCGGTCCGAGGTCGACGTGGCGATCGTCGGCGCCGGGCTCGCCGGCACCGTGCTGGCGCTGACGCTCGCCAAGGCGGGCCGCAGAACGGCGCTGGTCGATCCGCATCGCATCCACCACGACGAATTCCGGGCCGAGAAGACCCGCGCGGAGCAGATGGGGCTGTTCGAGAAACTCGGTCTCGGCCCGCTCTTCCGGTCGCTCGTCACGCCGATGACCGAGATCGACATCTTCCGCTTCGGTGAGTTTTTTGAGCGCAAGGAGGGTCCGGAGTTCGCCTTTTCCTATACGCCGCTGGTCAACGGCCTGCGCGCGGCGCTGCCTGCCGATGTGCCGCTGACGATTGGCAAGGTCGCCGAGGTGTCGACCGGGCCGGACCGGCAGCGCCTGCTGCTCACCGACGGCGCCGTCATCGATGCCCGCCTGCTGGTGGTGGCCACCGGCTACAGCGAGGCGGTGCGGCGCGCCATCGGCGTCGAGCGCATCGAGGAATCGAAGGCACACTCGCTGACGCTGGGTTTCGACCTCGCGATCACGCCGCAGGACTTTGGCCCCCAGTCGCTCACCTTCTATGGCAGGCGGGTTGCCGATCGCATTGCCTTTCTTACCATCTTCCGGATCGGCGAGCGGATGCGGGCTAACATGTTCATCTACCGGACCGTCGCCGATCCATGGGTGCGGGCGTTCCGCGAAAACCCGCAAAAGATGCTGTGTGAGCTGATGCCGGAAATCGCGCCGCGATGCGGAAACTTCGCCATCGCCAGCGAGGTCGACGTGAGGCAGGTCAGCCTGACCACGACGCAGGGCCATCGCCGCGACGGCGTCGTCTTCATCGGCGACGCGTTCGCCACGACCTGCCCGGCGCAGGGCGACGGCATCCACCGGGTGCTTACCGATGTCGACTGCCTGGCCTCGACGCATATCCCCGCCTGGTTCGCGACGCCCGGCATGGCGGCCGACAAGATCTGCGCCTTCTACGACGATCCGATCAAGATCGCCGCCGACGACAGAGCCATGCGCGCCAGCATCTATGCCAGGCGGATCAACACCGAAACGGGGCTCGAATGGCGGCTGCGCCGCCTGCGCAACAGCACCGCGCGGCACTTGATGGTCTTTGGCCGGCGGTTCCGCGAGGCTGGAAAGCCGGCGACACGGCGCCTGGCTTGAGCCGGCGGTCGGCTGCCCGTGCACGAAACATTAAAGCGCCTCGATTAACCTAATTTTTCATTGCTACTCGGCTCGCGCCTGGGTTGCTTGAGATTGTTTCAGCTACTCGTGATATTCGCTCGCGTGGGCTGTGGAGCAGAAGAATGAGCACCGCGCAGGGCCGCGAAACGCCTGCCGTCCAGGCGGGCGTGGCCGAAGTCGATGTGGCAATCGTTGGCGCGGGTCTCGCCGGAACCGCGCTCACGCTTGCCCTGGCCAAGACCGGCCGCAAGGTGGCGCTGGTCGATCCGCATCGCACCCATCACGACGAGTTCCGCGCCGAGAAGATCGGCATGGCGCAGATGCTGCTGTTCGAGAAGCTCGGCCTCGGTCCGGCCATCAAGCCTCTCGTGACGCCGATGACCGACATCCATGTTTTCCGCCTTGGCCAGCTCTTCCGGCGCGAACGGGAATGGGAGTTCGGCTTTTCCTATGGCCCGCTGGTCAACGGCCTGCGCGCGGCTTTGCCGCCGGAAGCGCCGCTGACGGTAGGCAAGGTTGCGGAGGTCTCGACCGGACCGGACCGGCAGCGCCTGGTGCTCACCGACGGTTCGATCATCGATGCCCGCCTGCTGGTGGTCGCCACCGGCTACAGCGAGGCGATACGGCGCGCCATCGGCATGGAGCGGATCGAGGAATCGAAGGCGCATTCGCTGTCGCTGGGCTTCGACCTTGCGGTCACGCCGCGGCAATCTCCCTACCCGGCCGTCACCTGCTATGCCAGGAATCCGGCGGATCGCACCGCCTATCTGAGCGTCTTCCCGATCGGCAACCGCATGCGCGGCAATATGTTCGGCTACCACACGGTGGCCGATGCGTGGACGCGGGATTTCCGCGCGAACCCGCAAGAGATGCTGCTCGAGATGATGCCGGAGATCGCCGCGCAATGCGGCAATTTCGAAATCGCCAGCCCGGTCGAGGTGCGGCAGGTCAGCCTGACGACCACCATGGGCCATCGCCGTGACGGCGTGGTCGTGATCGGCGATGCTTTCTGGACGACCTGCCCGACGCCCGGCGTCGGCATCAACCGGGTCATGACCGATGTCGACCGGCTTGTCTCGACCTTCATTCCCGAATGGCTCGAAACACCCGGAATGGCCGCCGACAAGATCTGCGCCTTCTATGACGACCCGACCAAGATCGCCACCGACGGATCGGCGATGCGCTCGAGCATCTACGCCAAGCGGATCACCATCGAGACCGGCATGGAATGGCGGCTGCGCCGGCTGCGCAACAACACCGCGCGCCAGTTGATGATCCTCGGCCGCAAGATCAGCCAACGCGACGAATTGCGGACGCCGAGCGCGGCGTAACGGAAAAGCCCAAGGCCCCCCTCCGCCCGCTTCGCGGACACCCTTTCCCCCCGCTCCGACGGAGCGCGAGGAACCCAAGCCTTCGCATGCGGGCATTGGCTGTGTCGGTCGCGTCGCCCTATCTTGAGACTCCAACGAGGATGATGACCATGACCCTTGTCAGGGCGATGACGCGCAACGATCTGGCGGCGGTGTCACAGCTGCTCGGCCAGTCCTGGCGGCGGACCTATGCGCCGATCATGGGCGATGAGGCCGTGGCCCGGCTTTCCGACGAGAAGCATGCGCCGGACAAGCTCGCGGCCGAGCTCGACGACGAGAACAAGATGTCCTTCGTCGCCGAACGCGCCGACGGCTCGATCGCCGGCTACGCCATGGCGGCGATGGATAAGAAAGGCGACGTCTTGCTGGACCGGCTCCACATCGAGCCGCAGGCGTTCGGCAGCGGACTGGCGGTCGACCTTTTGCACGCGGTGCTTGCCGCGCATGCCGGCATTCCCTCGATCGCGCTGGAGGTGATCGAGGGCAACGACCGCGCGATCGCCTTCTACCGCAAGTATGGTTTCGAGGTGGTCGAACGCCGCGACGCCGCGCATGGCGTCGGCGGGCACGCCTCGCTGATCATGCGTCACATGCTGCCGAGGGCTTAGGGGTGAAGCCTTCCACGCCGGCGTGAGGCCCCCCTCTCTGCCCTGCCGGGCATCTCCCCCTCAAGGGGGGAGATTGGCAGTTTCGGCGCCAGCGCACCCCTTGCAACGTTGGCGATTGGCGAAAGCCGGCGTGGCTTCTCCCCCTTGAGGGGGAGATGGCCGGCAGGCCAGAGAGGGGGCCTCGCGCCGACATACGGTCTGAGAGGTCCTAAGCCGCGGCCTGCCTCCTTAGCGCCTGCATGACGCTCTCCTCGAATGCGCCGGGCGCCCTGCCCGCCTCGGCCAGTTGGGCCGCGTCCCATCTGCGAGCCAGTCGACCCCCGGCCATCAGCACCGCGCGGCTGCAAAGCGCCGGCACCGCCTCGACCACGTGGGTCGAGACGATGGCGGCGTGACGCCCTGTCGCGCAGAGCGCGGTGATGATGCGTTTCACCTCCCAGGCCGCGACCGGATCGAGGCCGTTCAGCGTCTCGTCGAATATCAGCAGCGGCGGCTTGCCGAGAAGCGCTGCGAGGATCGCGACCTTGGCGCGCGTGCCAAGCGAATATTCGGCGATCGGGCGGTCGATCCAGCGGCCGAGGTCCAGCCGCTCCAGGAGGTCGCCGCGCGGCAAGTCGTCCGGAGCGCAGCCGCGGATCGAGGCGACGAGCTCGATATACTGGCGTCCCGAAAGCGGCGGCGGCAATTCATGCGGCTCGATGGCGAGGCCGAAACCGGCCTTGGCGCGCTCCGGCGCGGCGGCGAGGTCGATACCGTCGACCACCACGCTGCCGCTGGTCAGCGGGATCTGGCCGGTGATCGCCTTGAGCAGCGTCGACTTGCCCGAGCCATTGGCACCGAGCATACCGAGAATGCCGCCCCGGCGGAGCGCAAGATCGATACCCTGCACAACGGCGCGGCCGCGATAGCCGGCGCTGAGTTCCCTGACGACGAGGACTTCATCCATTGCGATACCTTTGTCGGGTGCGGTGCCACAGGAAGAACACCAGCACTGCCAGACCGATCAGCACGGTGCGGCCATATTCGAGCGTCTCGTAGGCGGCATAGGCGAGAGCGCTGGCGAAGCTCAGCGAGGCGACGAAGGGCGCGTTGAGAAAATAGGCGCCGAAGACAGCATAGGCGCCGTTCAGCACGAGCAGCCAAAGTCCACTCGCCATCGGCACTGACCAGGCCGTCGGCTCGGCCGCAAGCGCGGCGCCCGCCGGCAGCAGGAAGAAGGCGAGCGACAACTGCAGCGGCAGTTGCACCAGCCGCAGCCAGACGCGGGTGAAGCCGATAGGTGCGGTGCGCAGCACCGGCGAGCCGAGTGGCTGGCAGCGCAGGCTGAGCATGAAGACGAGAATCCCGCCGATCAGACCCGCGACCGCCGCAGGCCCGGCCGTCCGCCCGGCCAGGCTGGCCCATGCGCAAAGGATGGCGGCGGTCGCAAACACCAGGCAGGCGGCGGCCAGCCTCCATGACGGCCGCAGATGGCCGCCCGGCAGTTTCCAGGCCCAGCTGGAAAGCCAGCTCGGCCGCGCACGGTCGAAGCGGTGGAGCAAGGGGCCTCCACTCGGCGCAGCCTCGCTTCCTGTCTCGTCAAGGAGATGCTGTGGCCGTCGCAGGCGCCAAAGCGCCGTCGCGCCGTAGCTGGTGGCAAACAGCATCGCCGCGCCCAGGCCCCAAGCCGGCGCCAGCGGCTTTTCGATGACGGCACAGGTGAAGCTCGCCGAAACGCCGACCAGCAGCGCAAGCGGCGCGCCAAGCACGAGAGTCGCCTCGCCCGCCATGCGGCGACGCCGGTCAGGCGAAAGCGGCAGCGCCTTCAGGAAGGGCGCGTAGGCACGTTGAAGGCTAAGCCCGGACATGGCGTTGCCGACGAGCGCTCCGAGCACCGCCAAAGCGACCGGCACGCCAAGAACCCACAGAAGCTGGTCGTGCCGCAGCTTGGCCGCCGCGCCATGCAGGGCGAGCACGACATCGGCGATCGCATAGGCCAGCAGCCCGCCGCCGCCGAGCGCAATCCAGCCGAGATCGCGACGCCTTGTCGCCCGCAGGCCGGCGACCAGCTCGCGCCAGAGCAATATCAGGACAAGCCTGTCGTGCCGCATAGACCCGCGATTCCGTTCCTCACCCGCCAAGCAAGGCCGAGATTGTGCCGCCAATAGGGCCGATCGATGGACAGCAGCGCGAGCGTACGAACGATCGCCCCCCTCAAGCCGAGCGGCGCAGCATCAATTCGGCGTTGAGCAGGACGCGGGCGTTGTCGCGCTTGGCGGGCGGGGCTTTTTCGTCCAGCCGTTGCAGCAGGAGCTCGATCGCCAGGCGGCCGATCTCGTTGTAGTTCTGCGCCACCGTGGTGATCGGCGGGCAGGCATAGCGCGACAGAGGATGATCGTCATGGCCGGCGACGCGCAGGTCGCAGTCGGCGCCATGGCCGACCTTCAGGCCAAGCGCGTAGGCGGCGCTGATGACGCCGAAGGCGATGCGGTCGTTGGCGCAGAGCACCGTTCCGGTCGGGAAGCCCGACCCCTTGAGGATGCGCAGCGCCTCGTCATGGCCGAACTTCTCGAAATCCCAGGAACCGGCTTCCTCGACCGCCACGATCGACGGCGTCATCTTGAACTCGCGCATGGCCTCGACATAGGCCTCTTGCCGCGCCGAAGCGTTGTTGTTGACCAGCGGCATGGCAAAGTAGCAGGGCGGCTCGCCCGAGCGGCAAAGATAGTCGACGATCAGCCGGAAACTCTGCCGGTTGTCGGTGCCGACGAAGGACGAGGTCTCGTCGAGCGGCGAGTCGACATAGATCAGCGGGATCGAGGCGCCGAGCTCGGCAAGCACGCGGTGGTGCGAGCGCACGCCGAGCGGGGCGATGATGGCGCCGGCGATGTTCATCGAGCGGAAGGTCTGGATCGCCTGGTCCTCCATCTCGGCGCGGCCGTCGGAGGAGAGCACGAAAGCGAGGAAGCCGGCCTCGTTGGCGATCATCTCGATGCGGCGCGTCAGCGCCATGTAGAACGGGTCGGTCGAATTGGGGACGATGACGCCGAGGATGTTGGAGCGGCGGCGGTTCAGATTGACCGCGAACATGCTGGGACGGAAATCGGATTTCTTCAGCGCCGCTTCGATGACGCTGCGCGTGTTCTGCCGCACCGAACCCGGATCGTTGAAGTATTTCGACACCGTGGTGCGGGACAGGCCGACAAAGGCGGAGAAATCCTCCATCGTCCTGATCGTCTTTGCCATCCTTGCGCCCCCGTCGGTACCGCCGTCACGACTGTCTACTTGAGTCACCGCTCGGCGCAAAGGCAGGCAATCGCGCTCTCCCGCTCAAGCCCCGGCCGAGAACTGGACCTTCATGGTCGCAGGATTGCCGCCCTTGGCGAAGAAAGGCAGCACCTCGCCGAGCGGCAGCCGGTGGCTGACCAGCCTGGCCATGGTGCCGTCGTCGCGGCTCAGGATTTCCAGCGCCTGCGGGATGTTGCGGTTCAGCGAATGCGATCCCGCCAGCCTGATCTGGCGGCGGAAGATCTCGAACGGGGCGACGGCGATCCGGGCGTCGGGCGCGCAGACGCCGAAGACCAGGGCCGTGCCGCCATCGGCGGTGAGGCCGATCATGCTTTCGACCACCTTGGCGATGCCGGTGGCGTCGGCGACGAAGTCGAAACTTTTCGCCCGCGCCGCCAAGTCCTGCGAACCAGACACCAGCGGCTCCAGCCCGAGCGAGGCGGCGAAGGCAAGACGCGGTTCGCTGATGTCGGCCACCGCCGCTTTCGCCACCCCGCTTGCCTTGAGCGACAAGGCCATCAGAAGGCCGATCGGCCCGGCGCCGAAGACGAGCGCATTGCCCGGCACGTGACCGCTCGCCCCTACCCCGGCCGCGCCGAGGCCGTTGAGCACGCAGGCGAGCGGCTCGGCAAGAGCCGCCGTCTCGAAAGCGAGATCGCCGATGGCGTGGAGATGATCGACGGCGACGAGGCTGTATTCGGCGAAACCGCCATTCTCGGTCACGCCGTAGGCTTTCAATGTGGCGCAGAGATTGGTCAGACCCTTGGCGCAGGCCGGGCAATGCCCGCACGGAATGTTGGGATCGACGGCGACGCGGTCGCCCGGCTTGAGCGACGCCACATCCTCGGCGACCGCTTCGATCGTGCCGGCATATTCATGGCCGGGCACCAGCGGAAACGCGCCTGAACCATAACGGCCGTGCAGCACATCGATGTCGGTGTGGCACAGCCCCGCCGCGCGCACCCGCAGCAGCGCGTGGCCAGGCCGGATTGCGGGCATGTCGAGCTCCGCCATGCCGGCAATACCGGCCGCGGCAAATCGGATGGCCTTCATCGTCATCGTCGTCTCCCTCGTAGATGAACGCCTCAGCTCATCCAGTTGCCGCCGTCGACATTGTAGGTCTGGGCGAGGATGTAGTCGCTGTCGGCCGAGGCGAGGAACACCGCGAGCCCGGCAATGTCCTCGGGCTGCGCGAAACGGCCGATCGGCACCGACTTCGCCACCGCGGCCTTCTTCTCGCCGGGCTTCAAACCTTCCCATTTGGCGAAATGGGCGTCGACAACCTCCCAATGTTCGCCGTCGACGACGCCGGGCGCAATGGCGTTGACGTTGATGCCATGCTTGACCAAAGCGAGCGCGGTAGATTGCGTGGCCGAGATGATCGCCGCCTTGGAGGCGCAGTAGAGCGTCACCAGCGCCTCGCCGCGGCGGCCGGCCTGGCTCGCCATGTTGATGATCTTGCCGCCACGGCCGCGCTCGATCATCAGATTGGCCACCGCCTTCATCACGAACAGCGGGCCCTTGAGGTTGATGCCGAAGACGCGCTCATAGCTCGCCTCGGTGATGTCGGTGATCGGCGCCATGTCGAAGATCGCCGCGTTGTTGACCAGGATATCGATGCCGCCGAATTCGCGATCGACCTCGGCCGCGACGCTCTCGATGGCGGCGAGATCGGTGACGTCGAGTTTCTTCGCGCTGGCAGCTGGGCCGATCGCTGCCGCCGCCCGCGTCGCGCGCTCGATGTCGATATCGGCGATCACCACACGCGCGCCTTCGCGCGCAAAAGCCTGCGCGAAACCGAGGCCGATGCCGCGCGCGCCGCCGGTGATGAGGGCCGTTTTGTCCTTCAGCTTCATTCCAGATTCCAATTCTTCCGCGTTTCGAAAATGGTGTCGGACGCTGGTGTCCACGAGGAACGCACGGACCCACCTTTGCTCAAGCAATTCCGAAGGAAGAAACGCCACGCGCTTCCCCTCGAATTGCTCAGGCGGATCCGCGCATCCTCCGGCCGGCCGCAAGGGAGTTCTGCGGCGGGCCGGATGGCCGGGAGGCGGCGCACGTTCCGCTTCCCGGCTTGCCTGTCCGGGGCTCGCTATTTGATGTAGCCCGCCTCTTCCATCGTCTTTTCGGTGGAGGCTTGCGCGCTGTTCAGCGCATCGTCCACCGACTGCTCGCCGGTGACCGCCGCCGCGATCGCCTGGCCGACCTGCGTGCCGATACCCTGGAACTCGGGGATGGCGACGAACTGGATGCCGGTATAGGGCACCGGGTCCTTGGTCTGCTTGGTCGGATCGGCGGATTCGATCGCGGCGAGCACCGTCGCGGCAAAGGGCGCCGCCTTCTGGTAGTCGGCGCTGGCATAGGTCGACTTGCGGGTTCCCGGCGGTGCCGCGACCCAGCCTTCGGTCTCGCCGACGCGCTGGACATAGCCCTTCGAGGTCGCCCATTTGACGAAGGATTTCGCCGTATCCGCCTTCTTGGTCGACGTCGGAATGGCGAGGCTCCAGGCCCAGCCCCAGGCCGACCCATTGGGCGTGACCGCGACCGGCGCCTTGGCGAAGGCGACCTTGTCGGCGACCTTGCTCTGCTTCGGATCATAGACGCGGCCGGCTGCGGAGGTGGCATCGATCCACATGGCGCAATGGCCCGACGCAAACAGCGTCTGGTTCTCGTTGAAGCCGTTGGAGCTGATGCCGGGAGGCCCGTCCTTCTTCATGGTGTCGACATACCAGCCGATCGCCTTCTTCCAGGCGTCAGAGTTGATCTGCGGCTTCCAGTTCATGTCGAACCATTGTCCGCCGAACGTGTTCACCAGCGTGCCGACAAAGGCCATGTTCTCGCCCCAGCCCGGCTTGCCGCGCAGGCAGAGCCCGTACTGTTCCTTCGATTTGTCGGTGAGCTTGCCGGCGAATTCGGTGATCTGGTCGTAGGTCGGCTGCTCCGGCATTTTCAGGCCAGCGGCGTCGAAGAGATCCTTGCGGTAGAGCGTGAACGAGCTCTCGGCATAGAACGGCACGGCATAGAGATTGCCGTCGACGGTCAATCCGCTGCGCACCGGCGCGATCAGGTCGTCATAGTCATAGTCGGCGCCGAGGTCGTTGAGCGGCGTCAGCCAGCCGGCCTTGCCCCAGATCGGCGTCTCGTAGCCGCCGATGGTCATCACGTCGAACTGGCCGCCCTTGGTGGCGATGTCGGTGGTGACGCGCTCGCGCAGCACGTTCTCTTCCAGCACCACCCAGTTGACCTTGTTGCCGGTCGCCTTTTCCCACTCGGGCGCCAGCTTCTGCATGATGATCATGTCGCCATTGTTGACGGTGGCGACAGTGATTTCCTCTGCGAGCGCGGCGCCCGCCATAAGCGCCGAGGCGGCAGTGGCCGCGGCGAGAATTCCCATAGACCTACGCATTGGCATTCCGTCTCCTCCTTTACGAATGCGCATGCAAAACTGAACATGCGTATATATTCTATTGCTCTACACGACCCCACAGTCAAGCCCCGTTGTGCGAGGCTTTGCGGTCGAACTTCGAAGCCATCTCCCATTTTGGCAGAACTAAAACCATCGCGCGCATTCGTAAAAGTGAACATACGTATAGTTTGTGTTGACATCGACACCGCCGCGATTTACCTCGAACGAAGTCCGGCGCTATCGTGGACTGCCGCGCACCGGCGACGGTCCGGCCAAGGGAGAAGGGATTCAGGAATGAGCCGAGGCGAGATCGCCGTCGAAGCGACAGGGCCGACGATCGTCGCCGGAGAGATCCTGGTCGAGATCATGGCGAGCGAGCGCGGCTTCGGCTTCCTCGAACCGCTGGCGCTGACCGGCCCCTACCCCAGCGGCGCGCCCGCCATCTTCATCGACCAGGTGGCGAAGCTCGGCGGTGGCGCCGGCATCATCGCCTGCGTCGGCCGCGACGATTTCGGCACCGTCAACCTCGAACGGCTGCGGCGCGACGGCGTCGACGTCTCGGCCGTCTCGGTCAGCGACCGCTATCCGACCGGCAGCGCCTTCGTGCGCTACAGGCCCGACGGCGGGCGCGACTTCGTCTACAACATCGCCGACTCCGCCGCCGGCCGCATCAGCCTGACCGCCGAAGCGCGGCGGCTGGCCGACGGCGCAGGCCATCTGCACGTCATGGGCTCGGCGCTGTCGATCGCCGGGCTGAAGGAGATCGTCGCCTACGCCGTGAAGGCGGTGCGCGCCCGCGGCGGCTCGACGTCGTTCGATCCCAATGTGCGCAAGGAGCTGATCGACTTAGACGGCGCGCATTTTGCGGCGCTGGTCGACGACGCCGACCTTTTGCTGCCCTCTGGCGAAGAGCTGCTCGCAGCGGCCGGTGTCGAGGACGAGCGGCAGGCGGTGGCGGCGCTGATTGCGCGCGGGGTCGGCGAGATCGTGCTGAAACGGGGGGCCGACGGTTCGACCCGCTTCGGCGCCGACGGCAGCCGCACCGACTGTCCCGGCTTCCTGGTCGAGGAAATCGACCCGACCGGCGCCGGCGACTGTTTCGGCGCGACCTATCTCACCTGCCGACGCAAGGGCATCGAGCCCGGCAAGGCGCTACTCTACGCCAACGCCGCCGGCGCGCTCAACGTGACGCGGCTCGGGCCGATGGAGGGGCTCGCCGGCTTCGAGGCGCTCGACCGTTTCATTGCCGGTGCGGATCGGGCCAAATGACGATGACGACCAATCTGCTCCAGGGCCTCGCCGCCGCTCGCCGCAAGGGAACGCCTTACGGCATCACCTCGGTATGCTCGGCGCATCCGCTGGTGATCCAGGCGGCGATGCGGCGCGCCGTCGCCGACAAGGATGCTACGCTGCTGATCGAGGCGACCTGCAACCAGGTCAACCAGTTCGGCGGCTATACCGGCATGACGCCGGACCTGTTCGTCGCCTTCGTGCACGAGATTGCCGGCCGCGAGGGGCTCCACCCCTCGCGTATCCTCTTCGGCGGCGATCATCTCGGACCCAACCCGTGGAAAGCCGAACCGGCCACGCAGGCGATGGCCAAGGCCGAGGCGATGGTGACGGCCTATGTCTGGGCGGGCTTCAGCAAGATTCATCTCGACGCCTCGATGGGCTGCGCCGGCGAGCCGGCGGCGCTCGACGACGAGACCATCGCCACGCGGGCCGCAAGGCTGGCCAAGGCGGCGGAAAAGGCAGCGCGCTCGCGCGGCGGCGCGATGCCGCTCTACATCATCGGCACCGAGGTGCCGGTGCCCGGCGGCGCCGACCACGCCATCAGCGATCTGAAGCCGACGGAGGCTTCCGCCGCGCGCCGCACCATCGACATCCATCGCGAGATCTTTGCCCGCGAGGGGCTGGAGGAAGCGTTCGGCCGCGTCATCGCCGTGGTCGTGCAGCCGGGTGTCGAGTTCGGCAGCGAGAATGTCGTCGCCTACCGGCCGGAAGCGTCCCGGCCACTGACCAGGCTGCTCGATACCGAACCGTCGCTGGTCTACGAGGCGCATTCGACGGACTATCAAAGCCGCGCCGCGCTGAGGGCGCTGGTCGCCAACGGTTTTCCGATCCTCAAAGTCGGGCCGGGCCTGACGTTTGCGCTGCGCGAGGCGCTTTACGGGCTCGACCAGGTGGCGTCGGAGATGGTCCCGGACTATGGCGAGCGTTCGCTGGCGCGGGCGATGGAGACGTTGATGGTTTCCGCGCCCGGCCATTGGAAGAGCCACTATCACGGCGACGACAAGCGCCTCTATCTGCAGCGGCATTACAGCTACAGCGACCGCATCCGCTATTACTGGAGCACGCCAGCGGCCAGTATCGCCGTCGCCAAGCTGCTCGACGCGCTGAAGGGTGTCGCCATTCCTGAGACGTTGATGCGGCAGTTCCTGCCCACGCTCGGCGCTGCCGGGGACCCGCAAGCGATCCTGCTCGCGGCCGTCGACCTGGTGCTAGCCGACTACGACGCCGCTTGCCACCCCGCCTGACGCTGGACGCTTTCTCGCGCGGCCCTATAACTTTAGCCGGATTGCAAATTCGGCTGGAGAGAAATGCATGAGCCTCGGCAAACAGAAACTTGGTAGCCAGGGGCTCGAAGTCTCGACCATCGGGCTCGGCTGCATGGGCATGAGCCAGTCCTACGGCCCGGCCGACGAGGCGGAATCGATCGCGACGCTGCACCGGGCGATCGAGCTCGGCTGCACCTTCCTCGACACCGCCGAGGTCTACGGACCCTTCGTCAATGAGGAATTGCTTGGACGCGCACTGAAAGGCCGGCGCGACCAGGTGACGATCGCGACGAAGTTCGGCTTCCGCATCGTCGACGGCAAGCAGTCCGGCACCGATAGCCGGCCCGAGCATATTCGCGAGGCGGTGGAGGCTTCGCTCCAGCGGCTCGCCACCGACCATATCGACCTGCTCTACCAGCACCGCGTCGATCCCGCCGTGCCGATGGAGGACGTCGCGGGCACGGTCGGCGAATTGGTGGCGGAGGGCAAGGTGCGCTTCTTCGGCCTGTCGGAGGCGGGCATCGCCAACATCCGCCGGGCGCATGCCGTACATCCGGTCTCGGCGCTGCAGAGCGAATATTCGCTGTGGGAGCGCAATCTCGAGCCCGAGATCATCCCGGCGCTGAAGGAGCTGGGCATCGGCCTGGTGCCGTTCGCGCCGCTCGGCCGCGGCTTCCTCGCCGGCGACGTCAGGCGCGCGGAAGACTATCCCGAAGGCGATTTCCGCCGCGGCGATCCGCGCTACCAGGGCGAGAATTTCGATTTGAATGTCGCGGCGGCAAGCACCGTGCGCGACATCGCCGACGCCAAGGGCGTGAAGCCCGGCCAGATCGCCATCGCCTGGCTGCTCGCCAAGGGTCCGGATTTCGGCATCGACATCGTGCCGATCCCCGGCACCAAGCGGCGGAGCTATCTGGAAGAAAACGTCGCGGCGGCGGACATCGCGCTCGACGCCACCGAGATGCTGGGGCTCGACATGGCGCTGACGCCCGACAAGGTGTCGGGGCCAAGGTATAATGAGCGGGCTATGGGGATGGTGGATCGGTAGGGGTCGAGGTCATCAGGACCATTGAACGTCGGCGCGAGGCCCCCCTCTCTGCCCTGCCGGGCATCTCCCCCTCAAGGGGGGAGATCAGATGTCGCGTGCGCTTTCGCCAATTTTCCACGTCTGAAATGATGGCCGGCGCAGAAGCCGCCAATCTCCCCCCTTGAGGGGGAGATGTCCGGCAGGACAGAGAGGGGGGCGAAGGAACTCGGCATATAAGGTTGGCACCCCCCTCACCCGCCCGAATGTGGATCGATGCTGTAGGGATGCACCGGATAGTCCGGCCCGATCGCCGCGCCGACCCGCTCCACCCAGGCTTCGACCGCCGGATAGTCGGCAAGCGAGAAACCGCAATCCTCGGCCCGATGGCCGTAGGCATAGACGGCGATGTCGGCGATGGTGAGCGTATCGCCGACCAGGAAAGGCGTGTCAGCCAAGCTGCGCTCCAGCGCGCCAAGCGCCCGCACGCCGGCCTCGCGCTTGCCGGCAACCAGCGCCTGGTTGCGCTCCAGCCGCCCGGTCAGCGTCCAGAAACGCAGCGAGCCGATGACCGGCTCGACATAATATTGTTCGAAGAACAGCCACTGCATCACCTTGGCGCGGGCAAGCCGGTCCGCCGGCAGATAGGGCGTGCCCTCGGCGACGAGAGTGAGGATCGCGTTGGACTCGGCGATCGCCTGGCCATTCTCCACGGCAAGCACCGGAACGGCGCCCGCCGGGTTGAGCTTCAGGAAAGCCTCCGTGTGGCTCTCGCCCTCGAAGATCGAGACCATGCGGGTTTCGTAGGCGACGCCGAGCAGGCCGAGCAGGACACGAATTTTCCAGGCGTTTTGCGACGGGAGGTAGTCGTAGAGCGTGAGCATAAATGGGTCCCCGGTTGGTGGGATTGAATTCGCATGCGGTGGTGAGAGGCGCCACCCGATTCAGGTGGGGGCTGCTCAACACGGAAAGGTCTACGCGAGGCCCCCCTCTCTGCCCTGCCGGGCATCTCCCCCTCAAGGGGGGAGATCAGCCCTCACGCCGGCCTTCGCTAATCGCTGGCGTTGCAAGACAAGCGCCTCGCCAAAGCTGCCAATCTCCCCCCTTGAGGGGGAGATGTCCGGCAGGACAGAGAGGGGGGCGATGGAACGCGGCCTTTCACACTGGCCGCATTCACCCTCACCGCCCCGCAATATCCTTCGCCACCGCCTGCGCCTCGATGCCGATTTCGCGCAGCAGCCCCGTAACCGGATTGTAGAAGCCGACGAGATAAACGCCGAGTTCGCTTGCCCGCGGATTCACCCCGCTCTTTGCCGGCCGCAGCTCCGCCGGCAGGAAGCCGTCGTAACCCGGCCGATAGCCGGTGGCGAAAATTGCCGCGTCGAACTTCTTCTCCACGCCATCGACGAATTTCACGCCATCCGCGCTGAAGCTTGCGATATCCGGCGCGATGCCGATGCGGCCGGCCTTGATCGCCGCCACCGTGCCGACGTCGATCACCGGAATGCGGCCGGCCTCGATCCCTTGCAGGATGCCCTGTTTCGGCCGCACGATGCCGTATTTCTCCAGCTTGCCCAGCGCCAGGTCGAGGATCTTTGGGAACATCCAGTCGTTCAGCGCCTGCGGCATCGGCCGGCTGGCGATGCCGACCATCTGGATCGGCACGCCGAACAGCTGGCGCGGCACGATGTGGACGCCCTTGCGCACCGAGATGGTCGGGTGGGCACCGCTCTCGGCAAGATCGAGCGCAATCTCGGCCCCCGTATTGCCCATGCCGATCACCAGCACGTCCTTGCCGACATAGGGTGCGGCCTCGGTATAGGCGGCGCTGTGCAGCACCTTGCCCTGGAAAGCCTCGATGCCCGGGAAGAGTGGTGTGATCGGCTCGGCATTGTTGCCGGTGGCGACGACGACCTTGCCGGCATTGAACGGGCCGGCATCGGTCTCGACCACAAGCTTCCCGCCCTCGCGGCGGACGGATTTCACCGTGACGCCGAAGCGCGGCTCCAGCCCGAAACGCCCCGCATAGGTATCGAGGTAATCGACCACTTTTTCGCGCGGGACATAGCGGGGGTGGGTTTTCGGGAACGGCACGAAAGGCAGCGAGGAGAAGGACCTCACCGTGTGCAGATGCAGCCGCCGGTAGTGCCGCCGCCAGGCCGGCGCAACCTCGTTGGCCTTTTCGAGAATGATAAAGTCCTGCCCGGCCTGTTTCAGGCAGGCGGCGACCGCAAGCCCGGCCGGGCCGGCGCCGACAATGACGACATTGGTATCCAACCGCTTTCCCTCCCGCCAAGACCGCAAAAGGCTATGACGGGAGGGGTTAGAGGGGCAAGTAGGTGGAAACACCCATGCTTCACCGCTTAGCACGGAGCGGAGCGCCGGCGCCCTACTCCATCGCGCCCGGCGCTTCGGGCTCGTCCTCGGGCGGTTCGAGTATCTCGATCAGTTTCGCCACGCGGGCGCCGGGCATGGCGTGGCCTTCATTGACCAGCGCCTCGTCGGCGCCGATCCAGGCGAAGGCCTCGCGCAATTCCTCGACGCTGGCGCCGGTGAGCGCGATGTCTGCGATGACGGCCTCGTCGACCGGTCCAAGCACGGAAATGATGTCGTTGCGGGTCATCTTGTCCTCCCCCATGGGTCGGGTGCCCAAGGAAACGGCTGAGCGGTGGAGCGGGTTCCGGAGGCGGTCGGATATGCTAGAGCGTGGAAATCCCCTCTCTTGCGATTTCTAACACTTAGCTTCGCTAAGATGTTGAAATCGCTTTCTCCCCCACAAGGGGGGAGATAGAACCGCGCTTCCCGCCCGCAATCCCACAGAGGCATCATGAAATTCGCCATACTGCTTGCCGCCCTGTCGCTTGCCTCCCCTGCCCGGGCCGATTGGAAGCCCATCGAGAAAATCGAGACCTATGCCGTCTCGGGCCAGACCGCCGAGCAGCTCTATGTCTCGATCGGCGAGAAGGGACCTGCGGTCGGCACGAATGGCAACGCGCGGCGCGTCATCGCGCATACTTTCTTCAAGCTGACCTGGCAGCGCGACTACCAGCCGCAAGGCAGCGCCTGCGTGCTGAAGTCGGCGCGGCCGAAGCTGGTCATCACCTACACGCTGCCGAAGCCGGCGGGAAAACTTCCGCCCGCCCTGCAGGCGCGCTGGGATACCTTCGCCGCCGGGCTGATCGCGCATGAGAAGGTGCACGGCGCCGGCATCGTCGACATGGTCGACAAGATCGTCGCCTTCAGCACCGGCCTCACCGCCGAGGACGATCCCGGCTGCAAGAAGGTCAGGGCGGAGCTGACGGCCTATCTCGACCAGCTCTCCAAGGCGCAACGCCAGGGCAGCCGCGACTTCGACAAGGTCGAGTTCGGGCCGGAAGGCAATATGCTGAAGCTGATCGCGGCGTTTTTGGGCGGGGGCTAGCGCTCTATCTCCCCCCTTTGTGCAGGGGAATCGCATATGGGTTTTTTGGGACTTGAAGTTGGCCTGAGAAGGGATTCTTTGGGCAGGCAGTCGA
>NZ_JAGXJY010000264.1 GCF_019091085.1 Mesorhizobium sp. GbtcB19
CGCGCATCGAGATCACCATGCGGGTCGAAACCTCGAACGTGCTCCCCCGCGGGCTGATCGCACCCCCCCCCGATTTCACCATCCCCCGCATCCCCGCCGCCCTCAACCCGCGCCTTTTGGAATCGGGGGCCATCGGCGCGGAGAAAGCTGCCCTCTTCGGGCCCCGCGCCCTCCCG
Organism: Mesorhizobium sp. GbtcB19; assembly: GCF_019091085.1. Taxonomy (GTDB): domain Bacteria; phylum Pseudomonadota; class Alphaproteobacteria; order Rhizobiales; family Rhizobiaceae; genus Mesorhizobium. The sequence goes on from NZ_JAGXJY010000264.1 coordinate 177, forward strand.
CGGGGGGGGGGGCAGGGCGAGGGTCGGGGGGGGGGGAGGGGGCTTCTCAGGGGGCGGCAGGGCACCCCACCTGGGTGAGAAAAAGGAAAG
>NZ_JAGXJY010000265.1 GCF_019091085.1 Mesorhizobium sp. GbtcB19
GGCAGGTGAAGACAGATGGACAATCTCTGCTGTCGGAAGCAGACATTGGAACCGGATATGTCCTTACTTGCATGAGCCAGGCCATTGGCGACGTGATACTTTCGCAATGATCTCCGTTATGCAGACACCGTGTGCCCCCTCCAGCGGGTGCATCTGCATCGCTAGCGCTGGTTGCGTGCGCCCGACCGGCGGGTGTGCTGTGCGCCACCGAATAACGCGAACGAAAGTCGTCAGAAAACTGAGATCTAAAGGTGCGGACATATCA
>NZ_JAGXJY010000266.1 GCF_019091085.1 Mesorhizobium sp. GbtcB19
TTAATAATGCATCAAAAGAGAATATTCTTCTTTCATATCTTAACTTTGAGATTTTTTTAAAAATATTCTTTTCGGATATGCTTTTATCGTTAAACTTTTCAAATGTAGATAAGTATGAGTCGAAGAAAGTTCGCTATCAAAAATGTGAGGTGTGGAATAGCTTTAAACTCTTTTGATCTTTTTGATCTTTTGACTTGGAGGTTAAATGAATGAGACATGAGAAATTAGTCGAAACAAGTATGTATGAGTCATATAATTTTTAAAT
>NZ_JAGXJY010000267.1 GCF_019091085.1 Mesorhizobium sp. GbtcB19
TGCCATTTCTTTCTAGGGTCTTAGGAGTAAAGGCATTAGGAATAAACAGTTATACTTTTTCAGTTGTCCAAATTTTAGGTGTATTGGCCTTTTTAGGAATTGGTCAACTGGGTATTAGAAGTATAGCAAAAAATAGAGATTCTCAAAATAAAGTAAATGAAACATTTTGGGGACTATGGTTAATTCAATTTTTAGCAGGAATTGTAGTTATAGGGTTATATACATACAATATTATAAATGTAAATAAAGAATATAGAATGTATTT
>NZ_JAGXJY010000268.1 GCF_019091085.1 Mesorhizobium sp. GbtcB19
TCTTTGCATCAGTCCGCTTTTACTTATCTACCCTTACAGTGTTCCCAAACTGCTCCCGAATTCTAATGTGACATTTATTTCCCTTTAATATTTTTCATTTATTTTTTTAAGATCTTCAACTCTTATTTCCTAAAAGATATAATTAGGAACATCATTTCTCTTTCTCTCTTTTTTTTTTGCCATTGCCATCATTCCTTATTATTGTCTTCATCCTATCACAACAGCTCCATCGTGATACTACGATTGATCTAATCGATTTATGAAT
>NZ_JAGXJY010000269.1 GCF_019091085.1 Mesorhizobium sp. GbtcB19
ATATAACTTCACAAATGGAGCTAAACCTGATCCAACTGCGCAGCAAGTTCAAATGATGTTAATTCATACATCTTGTATGGTTGCACCTGAAAAATATGAATTCGTTTCAGTTGATGCGCCTAGTGCAAAAACTGCAGGAAAATACTTTTACTTTGAGCGCCCATACGATGGCGTTTTTATGTTTGATACTAAAACAGGCGGTATTGCATTCGTAACAGCGCCAAAAGCATAGGAGGGGAATTATTATGGCCGTAGTCGTAAAAAA
>NZ_JAGXJY010000270.1 GCF_019091085.1 Mesorhizobium sp. GbtcB19
TCCCTACTCCATATCTAAATCCGGCTAATAAAAGAACGTACGTACTAGCCAACCAATAGAATACTTGAGCATATCTCCCCTTCAATAAGGTTAATAACGATAGTATTAGCATAAAAATATATGCAAACATTTTATGAACTCCTTAAACGTTTAAATAAAACTTCATACAAACCTATCTTTAATAAAACAGCACCTACCCTATGCTTAAATGGTAATAGGTTGTAAGAATCTGAAAGACTATTCAGTTGTCTTTTTTTCTCTTTT
>NZ_JAGXJY010000271.1 GCF_019091085.1 Mesorhizobium sp. GbtcB19
TCCTACAGTTACTTGTTCTTTGATAAGAGCATAACATATCTATGCGCTCATAACTGATGATCATAGCCCTTGCACCAAAACGTTACTCGGTCGGAATGGATGGGGTAGGCAGAAACCGTATGATAAAAATGGAATTTATATATCCAACCGCGATGCCTGAGTGTCGTGGCTTTTGAGTTTCTTATTGAGTTTAGTATTTTTTTACTAGATTCATAAGTGACATAAAGGAAATTATGAAAAAAGGTTACTTCTCTCTAACTTTAG
>NZ_JAGXJY010000272.1 GCF_019091085.1 Mesorhizobium sp. GbtcB19
GCGCTTTGATTACAGAATTCAGAATTGGACAACCGTCGAGTCCAACCAAATTTCAGTAAGGAGAGAGTTTAGAGAGACTTCCAAAGAAGGAGGGACAGCCCTCGGACATTCTTTAGCCATGCATGAGGGTGGACTTCCCATGATGGGAAGAAGGAGACCCAGTAGGGTGGATTTCACGCATCGAACATTATTTTCACTACTACCAAACATCGGATGATCCTATGGTGGAAATTGCTATCATTTACCTTGAAGGAGATGCTATTC
>NZ_JAGXJY010000273.1 GCF_019091085.1 Mesorhizobium sp. GbtcB19
CCAAAAATTACTCTCCATTTGTCACTAATTTTAGATTTCCTGCAGTATGTAAATAATTTAAATAGAATCCTTTGACATTCATATTCCTGGACTTGCATATTCTTGATGTGGCACTGGCACAAGATGAAAGAGTTGGTTTCTATTTAGTGCTTGATGTTCTAGGTGAAGTTGGTTCTATTCTATTTCTTTCCTATTTAACTTTATGACATCTTAGCACCAATTGAGATGTTTCTTTAATCCTAGGTTACTACTACTGAAGCCATT
>NZ_JAGXJY010000028.1 GCF_019091085.1 Mesorhizobium sp. GbtcB19
AAGAAATGCGCATGGAACGACGACTACCTAATCCAGGCCCTGACCCATATGCGATAGCCCTGCCCTTGCGGGGGAGAAAGCGATTTCAACATCTTAGCGAAGCTAAGTGTTAGAAATCGCAAGAGAGGGGATTTGCTGGGGAACTCCCATTTCGGACTTCGACGAGGATCGCAAGGCACACACTGTCGATATTGCGCTCCACCTCGTCATTCCAGAAACGCAGCGTCTTAAATCCCTTCATCGCAAAATGCCGGTCTCGCTCAGCATCTCGTTGCGACTGCGAATGTTGGCCGCCATCGACTTCGACGATCAGCCGCATTTCGAAGCAGATGAAGTCGAGGATGTAACCGTCGAGCGGCACCTGCCTTTTGAATTTCAAGCCTTCGAGCTGCCGATTGCGCAACGCTTGCCAGAGCATGTTCTCGGCTCTCGTAGCATCGGCACGCATGTTTCTTGCGAAGCTACGGTGTGATGGGGAACTTGTTGGCGCATGCGCGTGAATATCCCCTCTCTTGCGATTTCTAACACTTAGCTTCGCTAAGATGTTGAAATCGCTTTCTCCCCCGCAAGGGGGAGATAAGGCGTGGCACCGCTCCCTAGAAACTGATCTCCACCGCCGCCGCGCTGCGCTTCGCTTCGCCGTGGAACACGGCCTCGATGTTGTTGCCGTCGGGGTCGAGCAGGAAGCAGGCATAGTAGCCGGGGTGGTAACGGCGCTCGCCCGGCGCGCCATTGTCCTTGCCGCCGGCGGCAAGGCCTGCCTGGTAGAAGGCATCGACCATAGCGCGGTCCTTGGCCTGGAAGGCGAGATGGTGGCGGCCAGTGAGCACGCCGAGCGCGGCGCGGCTGTCGGCGCTGGAGATGAACAATTCGTCGGCCCAGAAATAGTCCTGCGCCTCGCCGCCGATCGGGATGCCCAGCACCTCGAACAGGGCGCCGTAAAAACGCCGGCTGGCCTGGAGGTCGCACACCACGAGCTGGATATGGTCAATGAGCCGGCCGCGATAGAGTTCCATGGGGTGCTCCTGGTTGAGGAGTTCAGTCTAGATGGGAGCGGTGCGCGGTCAATGTGGGGCCTTGCAGGCTGCTGACAGTTGGAGACGCCGGCGGGACAGCGCCCCCCTCTGTCCTGCCGGACATCTCCCCCACTTGGGGGGAGATCAGATGTCGCGTCCGCTTTCGCCAATCACTTACGCTGCAGGAGAAGCGCCAGCGCGCGAACCTCCGATCTCCCCCTTGTGGGGGAGATGTCCGGCAGGACAGAGGGGGCGCCGTAGAGTGCTGCCCCTCACGCGATCGGTGATCGCTGGCCCCCAAAAAAATCCGGATAAAAAATGCAACCAGATTGTAGGATCGGTTCCCGGCCCGGCGTCCTCCGGACGCAAGCGGCCCGGTGGAAACTGGAAAAACCGTGCCGCATCAAACAGGATGCCTTACGGCATGGGAGAATAATCATGAACCATTCCTATCGTTGGGTAATCGTCGCGGCCGGCGCGCTGATGACCTGCGTGGCGCTCGGCGCCATGTTTTCGCTGGCGATCTTTCTGGAACCGATGTCGCTCGACACCAGCTGGTCGCGCACCGGCATTTCCAGCGCCATGACCTTGAACTTCCTGGTGATGGGCCTCGGCGGCTTCGCCTGGGGCGCGATCTATGACCGGGTCGGGGCGCGGCCCGTCGTGCTTGCGGGCGCGGTGTTGCTCGGCCTGTCGCTGGTGGTGGCGAGCCGCGCCACCTCGCTTCTGGTCTTCCAGCTGAGCTATGGCGTCATCGTCGGCCTGGCGGCCAGCGCCTTCTTCGCGCCGATGATCGCGCTCACCACCGCCTGGTTCGACACCAACCGCAGCCTCGCCGTCTCGCTGGTCTCGGCCGGCATGGGCGTGGCGCCAATGACCATCTCGCCCTTCGCGCGCTGGCTGATCACGGCCTATGACTGGCGCACCGCCATGTTCGATATCGGCGTCATGGCCTGGGTGCTGCTGCTGCCCGCAGTCTTCCTGGTGCGCCAGCCGCCGGCGGCGGCCGCGGCAAGCGACGGCACGCCGGCGCCCGTCACCGACGATCCCGGCATGAGCGTCGGCCAGGCGCTGCGCTCACCGCAATTCATCGTGCTGGGCTTGACCTTCTTTGCCTGCTGCGCGGCGCATTCGGGGCCGATCTTCCACATGGTGAGCTATGCCATGTCGTGCGGCGTGGCGCCGATGGCGGCGGTGTCGATCTACAGCGTCGAGGGGCTGGCCGGTCTCGGCGGGCGCGTGCTCTATGGCGTGCTCGGCGACCGGCTTGGCGTCAAGCCGGTGCTGGTCACCGGGCTCGCCATCCAGGGGCTGGTGATCGCTGCTTACCTGACCGTCGGCCAGCTCGAGCAGTTCTACCTTCTGGCCGTCATCTTCGGCGCCACCTATGGCGGCGTGATGCCGCTCTACGCGGTGCTGGCGCGCGAATATTTCGGCCTGCGCATCATCGGCACGATCCTCGGCGCGGCCACGATGCTTTCCAGCCTCGGCATGTCGCTCGGGCCGCTTGCCGGCGGCATGATCTATGACGCCACCGCCAGCTATCACTGGCTGTTCATCGGCTCGGCGCTGATTGGTCTCGGCGCGGCCGGCATCGCCATCGCCTTCCCGCCCCAGCCAAGCCGGCAGAAGCTGCAGATGGCCTAAGCGTTGACGACATTCCGGCGGTTCCCAGCCTGCGGGACCGCCGGCCGGTCGCGCGAAATCCATTTGCGGGACGGTGGCGAGTGTGAAACTCTGAGCCGACACGCTGCATCTGAATTGCCGGCTCCATGCTGGCGCGATCCGTGGTCCGGAGGGCATCGCAGTGGCCGCAGGCCTGGAAGCCGACGACGCCAGAGGCTGGTCTGACCTGCTGCTCGCAGCCGAGAAAGGCGACGCCGAGACGGTACGCGCCGAACTCGCGGCGGGGGCGGACATCAACCAGACCGATGAAGGCGGCTGGTCGGCGCTGCATCTTGCCGCCCACAATGACCGCATGGCGGTGCTGGAAACCTTGATCGCCGAGCCGGCTATCGACGTCAATTCCAGGAACAAATGGAAGAGCACGCCCTTGAGCCTGGCGTCGGCCAAGGGCCATTACGACTGCATCCAGGCGCTGGTGCGACATCCTCAGATCGATATCGATGCGCGCGCCGACTATTATGGCAGGACGGCGTTGATCGAAGCGGCAAGGAACGGACATCTCGATGCCGTCGCGCTGCTGGTCGAGCATGGCGCGGACGTCAATGCGGCCGACAAGACAGGGCGAAACAGCGCCCTCATCGAAGCCATCAAGGGGCGGCACTTCGCGGTTGCGCAGTATCTGCTCGAGACCAGGAAGGTGAACTTCCTCAACAAGGACATGCGGCTCAACGCGCTGATCTGGGCCGGCAGCACTCGCAACCCAGAACTCATCGAGAAACTCGACGCCGCTATCCATGCGTTTTTCGAAGGCAAGTGACGGGAGAGCTGCCGTGCTTCGGCTTCAGCTCACAATCTTCTCGACAACCCAGCGGTGCTTACCGATCTTGCGGGCGCGCCGAAAACCCTGGCGTTTGAACATTGCCAGCGTGCCGTTGTGCAGGAAGGCGCCGGCGACGCTGCGACCTGCCGTGTCCTCGGGATAGCTCTCCACCACACCGCCGCCGAGCCGGGCGATCTCGGCCAATGCGCCGCCAAGTGCCGCAGCGGCCACACCCTCGCCGCGGCGTCCCTTGTCGATGAAGAAGCAGGTGATGCGCCAGTCGGGCAGCACCGCCAGCCCCTCGCGATAGGCGCGCTGGTGCTTGATGCGCGGCAGTTCGTCGGTCGGCCCAAACTGGCACCAGCCGACGCAGGCCGAACCGTCGAAGACGAGCGCGGCATGCGTGCAGCCTTCGCGCACCCGCGCCTCCTTGGCGTCGCGGTTACCCACCGCGCCCGTGCCCTTGGCGTGGAAGGCCATGCACCAGCAGCCGCCCCACACGCCATTGTGCCGTTCGACCAACGCTGCGAAATCCGGCCAGGTGGTCATGTCGAGAGGTTTTACGCTGAAGCTCATCGGCGCCTCCTTGCGCGGCGAGGATAACCGATCCGGGCCGACTTGGTAGCGAGGACTCTCCCCTCACCCTGCGCCCGTCCCCGTGCGCACCGCCTCGCGATCATTCTCGTCGCGACGCAGCCGCTCGTCGGAGATCAGCACCACCGGGCATGGGCTGCGCCGCAGAACGGCCGTCGTCGTCTCGCCGAAGATCAGCTCTTCGCCCTGGCGCCGCGCCACGCCCATGACGATCAGCGCCGCGTTCCGCCCGGCCTGGCGGGCAATGGCATCGGCGGCGGCGGCCCTCGAGCGGATAGCGGTCTCGATCTCGACGCCATAGCGGTCGGCAAGTGCCACGATATCCTTCAGCACCGCCTCCCGGCGGCGATGCGAGACGGTGTCGCGCGGCTCCTCGCGGCCGACCCTGGCGACATAAAGCATCCTCACCGGCGCGCCGGTGACGGCGGCGATGGCCAAAGCCAGCTCGGCGCCGCGACGGGCAACGGCGGTGCCGTTGACCGGCACCAGGATCTTGCCTGAATCCGGACCGAGCCGCGGGATCTGGCGGCCGGCGGCTGCCGGTTTCAGCACCAGGCAAAGCGGCCCGTCGAACGCGCCAGCGACTTCGTTCAGCCGATGCGAGAAGGCGCCCTTGGCGGTAACGGCGCGGCCAAGGCCAACGAGCAGCATGCCGTAGCCCTTGCGCGCTTCCCTTGCGACCGCCTCGGCCGAAAGCTCCTCATGCTGGCGGCGGGTGACCGGCGCTTCACGCACCGGCGTCTCGTCGGATTTCTTGGCCGCCTCGCGGCTGTCCTCCGCACCCTTCTCGATCTCGTCCAGATGCAGCCCCTCGGTCGGCTCGGCATCGATCTCGCCGCTGGAATGCAACACCGTCGTCGGCTTGCCGGCGCCGATGACGCCGGCGAGATAGGCGGCGAAACGGCCGACGACGCCTTCGTCGACCACCACCAGAAGCCGCTCCAGATTGGCGACGAAGCCGCGCTGGTCGACCTCCTCGCGCTCCAGGCGCTTCTTCTCGTTCTCGCCCATCGGCAGGCGGCGCAGCGCCCAGCGCAATGTCGGCGGCATGGCCAAAGTGGTGATGACGGCCATGGTGAGGATCATGGTGAAGAGATTGTGCGACAGCACGCCCATCGACAGGCCGATGGAGGCGACGATGACTTCCGTGGAGCCACGCGCGTTCATGCCGCAGCCGACCGCGATGCCTTCGGCGCGGCTCATGCCGGCGACCTCGGCGCCGATGAAGGCGCCACCGAACTTGCCGATCGAGGCAATCACCACCAGCGCCACGGTGAGCAGCGCGAGCTGAGGGTCGATCAGCACGGTGAGATCGGCCGACAGGCCGGCGACGCCGAAGAACACCGGCATGAACAGCGCGGTGATGACGCCCCGCAACTGCCCTTCGATATGGCGCGACAGGATCGGCGATTCACCCACCAATATGCCGGCGACGAAGGCGCCGAGCACGGTGTGGACGCCGATCAGGTCGGTGATCAACGCCATGGCGCCCATGATGGCGAGGATGACGGTGACGACCGCATATTCGGAGCGGAAGGTGTCGTTGGTCCAGCGGATGGCATCGAAGACGATGCGGCGTCCGAGCGTGAAGGAAAACGCCATGAAGGCGGCGACGCCGAGGATGGTGAAGGCCAGGCTGCCGATCTCGATCCGGCCCTTGGTGGCAATGCCGATGGTGATGGCGATGACCACCCAGCCGATCGTATCCTCGATGATGGCGGAGGAGACGATCACCTGGCCGAGGTCGCGGCGCATGAAGTTCATGTCGCGCACCACCATGGCGACGATCTTGACCGAGGAGATGGAAAGCGCGGTGCCGAGGAACAGCCCGGCGACGATGCGCTCGCTGCCGGCGGCAAGCAACGTATCGGGCATGAACTGCGCGGCGATGAAGCCAAGCGCGAAGGGCACCGCCACGCCGGTGGCCGAGATCGAAAAACAGGCGCGGCCGACGCGGCGCACGAGCCTCAGATCCGTCTCCATGCCGGTGAGCAGGAGCAGCATCAGAACGCCGAGCTGGGCGACGGCGTTGATCATCGATTTCTGCGTGGCGTCGCCGGCAAAGACCAGTCGCTCGGCCGCCGGCCAGACCCAGCCGAGCAAAGAAGGCCCGAGCAGGATGCCGCCGATCAGTTGCCCCATCACCGCCGGCTGCCCAAGCGTCTCCAGCACTTCGCCGATGCCGCGGCCAACGACCAGAAGCAGGACCAGCTCGGCGACGAAGATGCCTTCCGAGGACATGCCGGTTTTCTCGGCGGCGAAGGCGACGGCGGGCATGAGCAGAAGCGCGATGGCGGCAAGCGCGACCCAGACCGGCAGCGACCGTCGCCGCTTGAGCATGAAAGGCAAGGCTTGCACCCCTCGGTTTTGTTCGCTCATAACGGTTTGGCGCGGGGTTCGGTTGCAGGGCGGCGAAACTGCCAATCTCCCCCCTTGTGGGGGAGATGTCCGGCAGGACAGAGGGGGGCGCGAAGGATCGCTGCTTCTCAGCGAAAAGCGTCAATATCTGCGGTCGAGTATCGGACACATGGCAACAAGACATGGCAGAACTTGGCGCTCTACGGCGCCCCCCTCTGCCCTGCCGGGCATCTCCCCCACGAGGGGGGAGATTGGCAGTTCCAGCGCCTCGCACCTCTACAATTCTAATCAAATGCAACCGCTGATCTTTGCTTCCCGGTAAAGCGACTCGACGATGTTGGCCGCGTGGCGGGGCAATAAGGAGAAGCTAATGAAAAGCGACTTTGCCGCCGCCCACCTGCACCTCGACAGGGCGTGCCATTACCTGCGCGGCGACGATGAGACGAGCCGCGCGGCACTGGCGGCGCTCGACCTTGTGATCGAGGCGGTGGCGGCAGCCCAGCATGCCAGGCCGATCGCCGACGTGCTACCCTTTCCGCGGCGCGTCAATGGCAGTCGGCCGCCGCTTGCATCCTAACTTATCCGCCTGAAAAGGCGGAAACATTTTGGCCGGCCGCACGTTGTGATATACAGGGTGTGGCCGGCCTGTTCTTTAAGTCGGGGCGCGGCCGGCCATGGCGGCGGGAGGCGCATGGCACAATGTCCCAGACGAAGGCCGCAAGCTCCACCGACGCGGCTAGGTCGCCGAAATCCACCGAGGCGGCCGCGCCGGCAACGTCAACCGAGAAAGCGGCGCCGCCGCGCGCTTCCGACACGTTCGCGCTGAAGCTCACCTCCTCCGAATTCGCAACGACAATGTCGCATTTCCACCGCGCCGAGATCGCGCGCATGGCCGGCTGGCGCGACCGGCTCGACCGGACAAGCAACTGGGCGATCACCGTGGTGGCGGCGATGCTGTCGGTGTCGCTGTCGACGCCGAGCGCCCATCACGGCGTGCTGCTCTTCGCCATGCTTTTGATCACGCTTTTGCTGTGGATCGAAGCGCGGCGCTACCGCTTCTTCGACGTCTACCGCACAAGGGTGCGGCAGTTCGAGCGTTACTACTTCGCGCAGATTTTTTCGCCGCAGCCCGACTACGCCTCCAATTGGCTGGCCATCGTCGGTGAAGGCCTGCGCTCGCCGCGCTTCCACATCTCGCAGCGCTCGGCGCTCATCAGGCGGCTGCGCCGCAATTACATCTTCATGTACACGATCCTGATGCTCGCCTGGGTGTTGAAGATCACGACGCCCAGCCTGGCGCGCGACGGTGCCCCCATCGGCTTCAGCGCCTCGCTGCTCGACACGTTCCGGGTGGCGACGCTCGGCCCTATCCCCGGCGTCGCGGTGGTGTGCGGGGTCGCGGTCTTTTATCTCGCGATGCTGGCCGCTTCATTTTTTATCCGCGATGAGGATGCCGAGCTTTCCTTCGGCGACGTGCATGTGTGATTGGCCGCGCGGCGCGATCACAGTCCCGGCGGCCTGACAAATCCATCGGTCAGCCGCGCCAGAGCCTTGGCGGCGGCGAGCAACTTCATGTCCGAATGGCGGCGGCCGACGAGCTGGGCGCCGATCGGCAAGCCTTCGCGATCGAGGCCGATCGGAATAACGACGGCCGGATGACCCGTCAGATTGAAGCGGCAGACGTGACTGAGCGCGCTCCAATAGGACGTCTCGACACCATCGACCGGGATCGGCATTCCCATCTCCCGGTGGCGGAAGGCGGTGCACATCATCGCCGGACAGACGAGCACGTCCCAGTCGCCGAAGAAGCGCTCCCAGGCATAGATGAATTCGTCGCGCTGATTGAGCGCCTCAAGATAGGTCGACAGCGTGGGAGAGTTTTCCCGCGGCGGCTGGAAGGCCTGCGAATACCAGGTGATGAAATCCGAAAACAGCGCCCGCTCGGCGGCGAAGTCGTGCGACGGCAACGCGTGGCCTACCTGCGCGCCGCCGACGTCGATGGCGACGGCAAAACCGGCGATCGCGTCGGCGATGTCACGGGCGGTCGGCACGCCCGGAAATTCCGGCGCGAAGGCAACGCGCAGCCGGGACAGCTGCGGCTCCGGTTCTTCGGCGGTCGCAACCGGGGGCACGTCCGTGTCGAGCCCGTCGGCGCCGGCGATGACGCGATGAGCAAGGATGAGATCGTCGACGGAGCGGGCCAAAGGCCCGATGTCGAACAAAAGGCGGAAGCTGCGCGGCATGTCGGGCGGATCGGCATAGCTGCCGGTGATGGGCACCGAGGATTGCGTCGGCTTGAAGCCATAGACGCCGCACAGATGCGCCGGCACGCGGATCGAGCCGCCGGCGTCGCTGCCGATATCCAGCGGCGCGAGCCCCGCGGCAACCGCCGCGGCAGCGCCGCCGCTCGAGCCTCCCGGCGTGCGGGTAACGTCCCAGGGATTGTCGGTGCGGCCAAAGATCGGGTTGAAGGTCTGCAGGTCGCGCAGCCGCGGCGGCACATTGGTCTTGCCGATGATGATCGCGCCCGCCTTGCGCAGGCGCGCGGCAATCGTGCTGTCGGTTGTCGGGACGTGATCGGCCCAGTCCGTCAGTCCGATCGTAGTGCGCATGCCGGCCGTGGCATGACCGTCCTTCAGCGTGACCGGCACACCGTGCAACGGCCCGACCGCATCGCCGCGCGCAATGGCTTCATCGGCCGCCCTGGCACCGTGGTGTGCGGCCTTTTCGTCGAGGGTGACGATGGCGTTGAGGAGCGGGTTGACGGCGGCGATCCGTTCCAACTGCGCCTCCATCGCTTCGGCCGCGCTGACCCGCCGCTCGCGGATCGCCGCCGCCAGTTGGGTCGCGGTGAGGAAGGTGGTGTCGGTGGCAAGTGTGGCGACCATTGTGTTCCTCCCTGTTTGAGGGGAGCAAAGCGCTAGGGCAGCAAGGCAATAGGGATCGGCTGTCAACGGATTTTCCCTACTGCCCTACTCCCTTACTGCCCTACTGCCCGCCCATCTCCTTCTTGAAGGTTTCGAAATCGACCTGCATGCCGTTGAAGATGGTGCTCCAGTGGCGGGTGAGCGCCGCCATGGCGACGGCTTCCTGGATCTCCTCGTCGGTGGCGCCGGCGCGCTTGGCGTCCTGGGTGTCCGACCAGATGCAGTAGTTGCAGGGGATCTGCGCCGCGACCGCCAGCGAGATCAGCGACTTGACCTTCGGCGGCAGCGCTGTCTTGTCGCTGAGTTCGATGGCCTTGACCTCGGCCCAGGCGCCGGGCAGACCGGCTTTCGGGAACTGTTTCACGAAGCTCGGCACGCCGCCCATCGTCGACTGGATGTCCTTCAGCGTCGCATCGTAGTCGTCGGCGCGGGCGAGCAACGGGGTGGCGAGCAGGGCAAGCGAGCCGACAATGACGGCGCGGCCCAATCTGACTTCGAGAAAGGCAAACATCGGGATTCCTCCTTGCTGTGGTTGACGCGCCGGCAACCGGACGCGTGACCCAAAAAGGATGATGTGGCGCATCGAAAAGTTCGCCCCGCTGGCGAACTTCACGAAGATGTCATTCCTCGAGGCGCGGTGGCCGTTCGGAGGTGTGGACGCGCATCACGCGCACCTGGCGCTCGCCATGGACCAGGACGACGGCGAAGCTCGGCGGGCAATGGAAAGGATTCTCGGGCGGATTGACGAAGTCCGCCTCGAGCACGGTGACATTGGCACTGGCCAGCGCCCGCACCGGCTCATGGCGAACGCCTGCGCCGACATCCTCGTCGATGGCCTCGCCGAAGAGATGCCGCCCGATGCCGCGCGGCCCACCCGCGAAGGCGATGTCGAGGTCCTTGGCATAGTGCGCAAGCACACGCTCCTTACCGCCATGCTGCAGCGAGCGGTATTCCTCGGTGTAAAAAGCCAGGCGCTCCGCCACGAGCTTCTGATGTTCCCTGTCGGGCAGGCCGGCCGATGCCAGCAGCAACTCCGAAAGCCTGATCTTTGCGTCCGAAAGGCGGCTTCGCACGGTGCCCACCGGCACGCCTAGAATGGCGGCGATCTGCTCATAGCCCGGCGAGCTGCCGAAATAGCGGAGCATCACCGTGGCGCGTTGCATTTCCGGCAGATGCGCCAGCGCCGCCCACACCCAGTCGCGCAGGTCGCGGCTTTCGATGCGGCTCTCAATGCGTTCCTCGTCGGCGAGCTCGCGGAAGGCGCGTTCGGTTTCGGCTGGCCCGGCGCAGGGTCGGCGCCGGCGCAGAGCCATCAGGCAGTGATTTCTCAAGATCGAATGCAGCCAGCCGCCGACGGCGGCGGGATCGCGCAGGCCGTCCAATCGCGCAAGCGCGGTAAGGAACGTGTCGTGGACCGCGTCCTCGGCATCGCCGGTGTAACCCAGCATCGACAGGGCGATGGCGTGGAGTTGCGGGCGATAGCGTTCGAACAACAGGCCGAAACCATGCGGCTCGCCAAAGCGCGCCGCCATCACCAGAGCCGCGTCGGGCTGGCCTCGACCGTGATCAAAACCGACTTGTCCCATAGCCTTATCCCCTGCCCTGATCATACCAAAAAGGACAGGATGCGGTGAGAGACCGGAAAGTTCGGATGCCTGCGTCCATCGACTTCGAGCCCGTCTAGTGCGTTTCACCGTTTCACGGAAACGGCGAAACGCCCTATCTCCTTGTTTTTACGCAATTCCGGACGGAAAACCGATCACACTTTTCCTGGAATTGCTCTAGTTCAACGACAGCGCCGTCCGAAACTCCCGCGTCGAGTTGCGGCTGGGATAGGGCTCGTCCGGCACGGGGACGCCGAGATGGGCGCAAAGCGGTGCCCAGCCGTCGCCGAGCTTGTGCACCAGCAAGCGCGGCGCCGGCACGGTGTTCAGCACCGTCTCGACATTGTCCCGGTAGACGGCGATCGCGTGGCTGCGGTCCTGCGGGCGGCCGCCGAAGACCTGTTTCGCCACGAGCGCGATGCCGAGCGATTCCTGATCCGTGCTGCCGGCGATGGCCGGCAGCAGGGTCTTTTCAAAGCTCTCCCACCAGCTTTCGGGCGAGCGCCAGGTGAGGATGACGCGTGCCTGCGGATAGGCTTCGATCAGCTCGCGCCAATAGTGCGCCGAGGGCCAGTCGACGCAGGATTTGTATCCCGCGAAGAGCTGATCCCAGTCGGGCGCATCACCGCTGGCCAGCGCCCGCCACAGCCGCTTCTGCCTGGCGTGCGCCGTCACTTCCGACATGTGGTGGCAAGGACCGAAGCCGAGCATGGTCAGCGCCTCGCGCATCGAATCCGTGCCGGTCCGGCCGAAGCCGGTTCCAATCACCATCAGCGACATTTTCCCCTCCTCCAATTCTCCCGTCTTGAAGCGGTCGCGGTCAATCGCCCTGGACCACGAGCCGCAAGCGGTTGCCCTCTGGATCGGCGGTCGAGATCACCCCGCCGTCCCTTTTCGCTGGTATGTCTGCCGCTTCGAGCCTGCGCTCCGCGGCGGCAAGTTCCCCCTCCGAAGCAAGCTCGATGGTGAAATGGTCGAGGCCGGCGGCACCCGGCGGCGGCTCGCGCAGTTCGTCGCGCGCCCAGATGTTGAAGGCCACCATATGCGGGCGGCGCTCGGTGCCGCAGTCGAACATGCCGAAAGTTCGGGACTGGATATGCGGCCGGAAGCCAAGCGCGCCCAGATAGAATTTCATCAGCATCTCGGGCGCGCGGGCGCGCAAATGGATGTGGCCGATGAAGGCATCCTCAGCCACCCTCGGCTCGACATGGCCGGAATTGCCGAGGTCCCGCAACAGGCCCGGGACGTCCAGCGACTCGAGCCCCGAATGCGCGCTGCCGTCGGTGGCGATCAGCGCCACGCGGCCGTTGGGCGACACTTCGCGGCGCAGCAAGCGCTCCGGCGTGTCGAAGCAGACCTCGATGCCGTTGCCGGAGGGATCGGAGACGTAGAGCGATTCCGAAACCAGGTGATCCTGGGCGCTGTATCGCAAGCCCGATGCCTTGAGCCGGGCGGCGGCGTGCGCGAGATCGCGGCGGCTGGTGACATGGATGGCGACGTGGAACAGATCGCGCGACTTCTGCGGCAGCGGCACCTCGGCGCCGGCGTGAAGCGCGATCAGCGTCCGGCCGCCGGCGCCAAGCTCCGCCAGGGCAGCGTCCTCGCCAAGCAGCGCCAACCCAAGCGTGTCGCGCCACACGCTCAAGGCCGCCGGCACGTCGGTCACCCTGAGATGGACCGGCCCGAGACGGGTCACCGGAGACAGCAATTCGTCCATCGTCGTCTGTCCGATTGCAGCCGGCGACATATTAGCTGTGAATGATATTCCTGTCGCGCTCCAAGTTCGGGTTGACCCCTCCCCGGCGGGCGGCGACTATTGCGACGGCCGGTTTTTCTGGAATTGGCTCAGGCAGGAGGAATTCGCATGGACGAGACCGAACAGTGGCGCAACATGGCGAGCGCGCCACGGGACGGCAGCCGCATCCTGGTGACGGTGCGCTCCTCCGAGCAGGGGCCGGCCGAGGTCGACATGGCCTACTGGTCGCGCGCCGACCAGTTCGGCGCGGAAGGCTGGCGGGCTTCTGACTCCTCACCCGGCCGCGTCGTCGAATATGCCGAGCCGGAGTTGAGGTGCTGGATGCCGCTGCCGACGGCGGGGCGCGGCTCGATGCCGAGCCCGTGGGAGGGCGAGGACGTGCCGCTGGTGGATGGCGAGGGGATTTAGGAGGCCTTTTCCTTCTCCCCTTGTGGGAGAAGGTGGATCGGCGCGCAGCGCCGAGACGGTTGAGGGGTGTTCCAGCGGAGTGAAACGCTGGCATTCCCTGGACCACCCCTCATCCGTCGCCTTCGGCGACACCTTCTCCCACAAGGGGAGAAGGGAAGAACGCCGACGCCGCGCTCAATTCTTATGCAAATACTCCGCCGCGTTCTGCGGCGTCACTAGCTCGAAGGGCACGTAGACCACGCGGTCCACCTTCTCGCCCTTGGCTAAGGCAAGTGCTGCATCCACCCCGCCGCCGCCCTGGCCCTTGGCGTTCTGGAACACCGTCACCGAGAGCTCGCCGGCCTGCATCGCCTGCAGGCCGTCCTGCGTGGCGTCGATGCCGCCGACCACGACGTTTTTGAGGTCGACGCCGTTGGCCTTGAGCGACAGGATGGCGCCGATGGCGGATTCGTCGTTGTTGGCGATGACGGCGTCCGGCGCCGGGCCGGCGGTCAGCCAGTTGGTCATCAGGTTCTGCGCATTGTCGCGCGACCATTCCGACGACTGCTTGTCGGTGACCTTGATGAAATTGCACATGTCGGTCGAAAAGATCTGCTCGACATCCTTGGTGCGCTGGAGCGCCGCCTGGTGCACCAGGCTGCCCATGACGATATAGGCGCTGGCGCCGGCCGACTTGCCCTTGGCGCGCAGCATTTTGCAGACCTCGAAGGCTTCCAGCGTGCCGGACTCGGTTTCGTTGGAGCCGACATAGACCTGTTTTTCCGGCAGGCTCTTCATGTCCGATGGCTCGAGGTTGACGAAGACCAGCGGGATGCCTGCCTTGGCTGCTTCCTCGCTGAGCGTCGTCGAAGCATTGGTGTCGACCAGCGTGACGATAATGGCGTCGACACCAGAGGCGATGAAGTTCTTCACCTGGTCGAGCTGCTTGGCAACGTCGTTATGCGCGTCCTCGACCTGGATGTCGGCGCCCTTCTCCTTGGCTCGGTCCTGCATGCCATGCATCAGCAGCGTCTGGAAATTGTTGTCGAAGTCGACGATCGAGACGCCGAGCTTGGCGGCGAAGGCGCTGGTTGAGACAGTCGCGAACGCGGTTGTCATAAGCGTGGCCAAAGCCGTCGAGATCAAAAATTTCTTCACGAGGTTCCTCCCTTTGCGGATGGGTGCCGGTTCACCCCGCTTTGTCTCCGGCCCTTTCGGGATTCAGGCGGATGGCCAAGGGCCATCTCGCAGGCGGATGGCCGAAGGCCATCTCGCAGGCATCTCACTTGTCACTTCGCGGCGGCGGCGTTGGCGCGCGCCTTCTTCTTTTCGTAGCGGGCATCCATACGCGCCGCGGCTTCCTTGCTGCCGTCGTGGAAGGTGCCGAACCAGCTGTCGAACGGGATGAGGCCGTCGCCGTAATTCACCTCGAAATGCTTGTGGTGGAGGTAGTGGATATAGGCGTGGCTATCGACGCTCCTGTCCTCGGTCAGCTCGACCTTGTCGAAGCCGACATGGCCGGGAATGGCGCCGAAGCCGGCATAATGGAGCTGGTAGAGCGCCAGCAGCGGGTTCGACGGGATGATCAGGTGCCAGAAGGCGACGCCGAGGTAGCCGAGCTGCTCGACGGGGTGCATCGACAGCGACGACCAGGGCGACGGGTTGACCGAATTGTGGTGCACCGAATGCACCCATCTGTAGAGCGGCCCCCAATGGATGGCGCGGTGCAGCAGGAAGAAATGCGTCTCGTGGATGACCGGCACCACCAGCGCCAGCAGGAAGAGATAGACGGGATGCTCGGCGACGGTCAGCCAAGGAACATAGCCATTGGCGTAGGCGTAGAGGATCGCCACCTCGATCGCCGTCCAGATCGGCATGCCGGTGCCGAAGGTGCGCAGCATGTTGTCGATGTTCTGGTTCTCGAAGAAGAAGGCCTTGTTCTTCTGCTCCGAGGGCCATTTGCCGTTGTATTTGAAGCGGTTGCCCTGGGCCTTCAAAATGTAGAGTCGAAGCTCGAAGGCGCCGAAGAAGACCAGCAGCGCCGCGCAGTTGACGAGAAACAGCCGCAGGATCCAGCCGACGGAGAGCGTCTTCATCGTCTCGACGTCGGGCAGCACGTAGCGCCACCAGACGACGGCCGTGAGCGCGAAGAGCAGATTATAGGGCAGGAAGTAATGCGGCAGCCATTTCAAAACCGCCAGCGGGCGTGGCGGGAAGATGAAGAGCGGCGCGGTGCCGGCCGGTTCGTTCGGGACCCAGTCGCCCCGCTTGTTGCGCGTGCCGAATTGCAAATCGTCCATGGCTATTCTCACAAAGACTGAGAGAGGGTGAGGAAGCGGTCGTAGGCGGCATCGTCCATGTCGACCTGGTGTTTCGCTTCCGGATAGATTGCGCCGGCGACGTCGCGGCCGAAGGCGCGAAAGGCGGCGATGCGCTTTTCCTGCAGCTCGGCCTCCAGCGTGACGAAGTCGGCATAGCGCTTGGCGTGGCGCGGATAGTGGCCGGCATGGGTTCCCAGCACATCGCAGGAGAAGAGATACTGCGTGTCGCAGGCCGTGCCGCAGCCCATGCCCATGGTGATCAGCGGGGTCGAGCGGGTGATATGGTCGGCGAGGCGCACCGGCACCACTTCCACCTCGATGCAGGCGGCGCCCGCATTCTCGAGGTCCTTGGCATCGCGCAGCACCTTGAGCGCCTCCTCGGCGGTGCGGCCGATTGCGCGGAAGTTCGTCCAGGTGGCGCGGTTGGGCACCAGGCCGACATGGCCGGTGACGGGAATGCCCTCGGCGGCCATGGCCTCGATGAAACGCGGCGAGTGCGATGAATAGACCGCGTCGGCGCCGCGCTTCATCATGGCGAAGCCAAGCCGCACCGCCTCCTCGGGCGAAGCGACCGCGCCATGCGGCATGCCGACGGAGAGGAATGCGTGGGGTGCCGCCTGGCGGATCGGTTCCAGATTGTGATCGGGTTCGCAGGACAGGATGACGATGTCGCAGGCGACCGCGGCGGCGGCCTCGGCCGGCGTATCGACATGCAATTGCAGCCACTTCTTGCTGCCCTTGGCGCTTTGCAGGTCGTAGGCCGTCAGCCGTCTCGCCACCGATGATCCTCCCGTTTCGCGAGGGGATAACACCGCGCCATGGCGGACGCCGCTTGTTCCTTGATCAAATCAGATCAAAGGTTCTCGGCGGTGAAGGTGATGAAGCGGATCGGCGGGTTGTCGACCGGCAGGTCGTGCAAATTGAGCGCGGCGAGCACCAGGTCGATGGCGCGGCGCGCCTGCGCTTCGGGCGCCTGGTCGAGCACGACATCCATCGTGCCCTCGCGCAAACCCCGCGTGCTGCGCTCGGTCAACTCATGGCCGACGAAGAAGATCTCGCGACCTCTGCCGTGCTTGCGCAGCACCTCGTTCAGCGCCGTGTTGGCGCCGCCGGCATTGTAGAGGCCGGCAAGGTTTGGCCAGCGCTTCAGCGCTTCGTGCAACTGCTCGGCATTGCGGTCGCCGTCGTCGAAACCGAACATAGCGGCGATCGGCTCGAAGTCCCGCCCGTGATCGATCAGGTAGTCGAAGAAGCCGCGCACGCGGTCGCGGTGGACGCGATAGATCTGGCTGTGGCAGATGGCGACCACCTTGCCCGGCCGCCGCTGCATCTTGGCCATCAGCAGCCCGGCCATGCGGCCGGCGGCGTAATTGTCGATGCCGACATAGGTGCTTTTCGGGCCCGAGATCTGGGTGACGATCTGTACCGTCGGGATGTTTTCCGCTTCGAGTTTTCGCAAGGCCGCGCTGACCAGCGGATGGTCGGGAACGGCAAGGATGAGCGCCGCGCGGCGCATCTCCGGTTCGAGGATGCGTTTTGCGATCGCCGCCGGGTTCGCCTCGTCGAGGAAGGTCCGGTGGACGGCAATGGTCCTGTCGAGCGTCGCGGCGATGCGCTCGAAGGCGCGCGACAGCCTGGCGAAGAAGGTCGCGTCGGGCCTGACCAGGATCACCTCGATGCGGATGACGCCGCGATGCGCCTCCGGAAGCCGGCGCGGATAATCCAGCGAACGCGCCGCCGCCACCACCTTCTCGACCGTTTCGGGGCGCACTCCGCCCCTGCCGTTCAGCACGCGCTCGACCGTCGCCGTGCCGACACCGGCGCGGCGGGCGATATCGAGGAAGGTGGGCTTTGGAATGGGCGGAGCTCCCGGGGTGCTTCGGCTGGAGCCTAGCCGTTCTGCCTTTGCCCGAGAAGATGGCCGGACAGGTCAGCGGTGCTTGCGCGGCGCGCTGATCTCCCGGTGAGCCTTCGACAGATTCACGCCAACCTCGTCGATCCGCTCGATAGCCTTGCCTGCCAGAACGAGAATCGATTGAAGAATCCGCAACGCGATCCAGCCCGCGGTTGCCGCGGCGGTCGAAAGGCTCGTTCTGCGCACGGCTGCCGCCCGATGAGCATGCTGTTTTTCGAGATAGCGGGCCAGCGCAATCTCATGCCGCTGCGGTGCACCGATGTCCCGCTCGCCGGGTTGATCGTTGTCATGCCAGATTGGCCATTCGCCTGGGCGTTGCACGGGATCCTCCTGAGATGTCCAGTGCGGACAATCTGCTGGAGGCCCGTGAGAGACGCGCAGGAACCAGCGTGATCAAATCGTGAAAAATGCCGGACGCAAGAGATCGAGGTTGAATTAGCGGCAGCTAAGCGAAAGAATTGCCCCGATCATGGTCGGGGTGGCTTCGGATGACGGTGCCGCATCTTCACCTGCTGGGTGGTTTCGACTTTAACGGCGTCGGGGCGACGGCTCCGGTCTTCAGCCGCAAGACGCGCGGCATGGTGGCCTATCTTGCGCTGCAGGCCGGCCAGGCGCAGTCGCGCGAGAAGCTGGCGGCGCTGCTCTGGAGCCTCAATGGCGAGGCCCAGGCGCGAATGAGCCTGAGGCAGGCGGTGTCGTCCGTCCGAAAGGCGATGAGCGTCTCGGGCGGCGGGCGCTTCCTGACCGAGGGCGCGAACATCGCGCTTCACCTCGACGATTTCGATTTCGATGTTGCGCGGTTCGAGGCGCTGGCGGCAAGCACCGCGCCCGAGGATCTCGAGCGGGCCGTCGCCGTCTATCGAGGCGACCTGCTCGACGGGCTCGGCCTGCGGGAAGAGCCGTTCGAGGAATGGCTGCGGGTCGAGCGCGAGCGCCTGCGGGCGATCGCTGTCTCCGCGTTGGGCAGGCTCATCAATCACTACACGGCCGCCGGTGATCCCGCCGCCTGCATACGGGCCGCCATGCGGCTGCTGGCGATGGAGCCGTTGCGCGAGGACGCCCATCGTGCCCTGATGCGAAGCTACGCGGCGCAAGGGCGCATCAACCTCGCGCTGAAGCAGTATGAGCTATGCCGCGACGCGCTGCAGCGCGAGCTGCGGCTGATGCCGGAAGCCGAAACGCGGAACTTGCATGAAGAGCTGCGCGCCCGCCGCGGCGCGCCGCCTGTCCGGCCCCCGGCTTCGAGCGCCGAACCCGAAGCCACGCGACCGCCGACCCGCTATGTCAAATCGTCTGGCGTAAACATCGCCTACCAGGTCACCGGCGATGGGCCGGTCGACCTCGTCTATGTACCGGGCTGGGTCTCCAATCTCGACCTTGCCTGGGCATCGCCGCGCTTCACGCACGTGCTGAAACGGCTCGGCTCCTTCTCGCGCCTGATCCGCATCGACAAGCGTGGCACCGGCCTCTCCGACCGCAATGTCGGCCTACCGACGCTGGAGCAGCGCATGGAAGACATGCGCGCCGTTCTCGACGCTGTCGGCTCCAATCGCACGGTGCTGTTCGGTAGCTCCGAAGGCGGACCGATGTGCATCCTGTTCGCCGCCACCTATCCGGAGCGCACCGCGGCCATGGTGCTCACTGGCGCTTACGCCAGAGGCATATGGTCGAAGGATTACCCCTGGGCCCGAACGGTCGATGAGGTGCAACAGGATATCGACACCGTCGAGCGGCAATGGGGCGAGCCGGCCGAGATGCGCAACGCCGCGCCCAGCCTGATCGAAAACATGGTCGAGCGCGAGTGGTTCGCCGCCTATCTCAGGAACTCGGCCTCGCCGGCGGACGCGATCGCGCTCTGGCGCTGGGGCACCGAGATCGACGTGCGCGACATCCTGCCGGCGATCCATGTCCCGACGCTGGTGCTGCAGAGGACCGGCGACCGCTGGGTGAAGCCGGAGGAAGGACGCTATCTGGCGGCGCATATCGAAGGCGCCAGATATGTCGAGCTTGTCGGCCGGGACCACGTGATCTGGGGCGAAGGCTGCGACGGCCTGATCGACGAGATCAAAGATTTCGTGACCGGTGCGCTGCCGGCGGCGCGAGCGGAAAGGGTGCTGATATCGGTGCTGGCGCTCGCCATCGACGGCGCGGCCGACGACGCGAAAGCCTCCGAGCAGGCCGACATCGTTCGCGACGAATTGCTGCTAGGCGGCACGGAGATCAGGCGGTCGCGCAGCAGGTTGCTGGCCGCGTTCCAGCGGCCGACGCGCGCGATCGAATGCGCGGTGGCCATCGCCAACCACCTGAGGCCAAACGGGCTCGACATTCGCGCGGCGATTCACATCGGCGAGTGCGAGGCGCGCGGCGGGGATTTTTCCGGCATCGCCATCGAGGTCACGTCGCGGCTCTTGGATCATGCCCGGCCGGGCCAGATCATTGCATCGCGAACGATACGCGACCTGGTCGTCGGCTCCGGCCTGACCTTCGAGGAACAAGGCG
The DNA here is from genome assembly GCF_019091085.1 of Mesorhizobium sp. GbtcB19. GTDB lineage: Bacteria > Pseudomonadota > Alphaproteobacteria > Rhizobiales > Rhizobiaceae > Mesorhizobium. The sequence goes on from NZ_JAGXJY010000028.1 coordinate 19,824, forward strand.
AGATGAAAGCAAGCGGCCTGCCCGGCGCGCTTCAGTATTTTGCCGTCACCGGAGCCCCGCCAGCCCTCTGACCTTGCTTAGAACAGGAACGCGGCCGTGGCCGGATCAGGTCCCGTGCGGCCGTCACGCGCGTCCATACTCCGGACAGTCTGCATATCCTCGCCATCCAGTTCGAAATCGAACACATCGAAATTACCGGCGATGCGCTCCTGGTGGACCGACTTCGGGATGACAACCAGGCCTTCCTGCAGGTGCCAGCGGATGATCACCTGCGCCACCGATTTTCCGTGCTTCTTGGCGAGCTTCTCCAGCGTCGGATCGGCGAGCAGCCGGCCGCTGCCTAGCGGGCTCCAGCTTTCGATACGGATGTTGTGCTTGGCATGGAAGTCGCGCTTGTCGCGCTGCTGGAAGCGCGGGTGCAGTTCGATCTGATTGACGACGGGCGTCACACCGGTCTCACCGATGATGCGCTCCAGGTGGTCCTGGTTGAAATTCGACACACCAACCGACTTGATGCGGCCGGCCTTCTGCAATTCGACCAGCGTCTTCCAGGCCTCGACATATTTATCCTGGCTGGGCACCGGCCAATGGATGAGGAAGAGGTCGATCTGGTCAATGCCGAGCTTCTTCATAGTGTCGTCAAAAGCGCGCAATGCCGCGTCGCGCTGATGCGCGCCGTTGCGCAGCTTCGAGGTGATGAACAAGTCGCCGCGCAGAACGCCGGCCGCGCGGATCGCCTCGCCGACGCCCTCCTCGTTGCGATAACCCTCGGCGGTGTCGATGAGGCGATAGCCGGCGTCGATGCCCCAGCGCACGACCTTGGCGGTGATGTCCGGATCGACCTGCCACACGCCAAGCCCGATCTGCTGAATGGTCGAGCCGTCGTTCAATTTGAGCTGTTCGGGCATGGGGGGATCCTTTTGGGAGGGAGGGTAGTGCCGACTATGTAGGCCATGGGTTGGGGAATGCCAGCCGGTGGCCGGGTACGGCTCCATTCTTCGCTATTCCAGACCGGAGCAAAAAGCGGAGCGACGCGTCGCACTGGTGCGCGCCACTAGCGGAGCCGGAGGTGCAAACAGCTCATTCCCCGGAATGCCGGTAGCATGGACAGCGTCGTCGTCGACGTGATTATCAACAACGGAGTGCCTTCACCGGATGACTTTCCCGGCGATACCGCAGCCAATGTTATAGTGCGGATAGAAACAACCGGCTATCGGGCACAGCACGGCTGACCGTCAGAGTTCCACCGTTCATGACCAACAACCGCACCGGCCTTGTCGTAATTGGTCTTCTCTTTATACCAGCCAAGATCGGCACGGTTGACCGGCTTTCGATCCACATCGAGTGACTCCTCCTGGATCAGCCGCCCTAGAGAGTCGTATGAAAACCGCGTGATTGCCCTACCACTCTTCGCATTGATCAACTTGCCACTGGCATCCAGGAAGCGTCTCTCCACCAGGCGGTCCAGATTGTCGTAGCTAGAACTAATCGTTACTTGCCCACTCCCCGCCACTATGGGACTTCCGTCGACGCCTATGAAAGTGCTTTCAAGCTCGTTGTCTCGCGGGTCAAATTCTGACCGCCAGCCCGCATATCCATCCTTGCTTAAGATTGGCTCGCCGTTCCGCCCGAAATACATGCGCTCAATGATATTGCCTCGATCATCGAATTTGGTGTGGTAACCAGCAATCCCATCTTTCTTCAGGATCGGCGCTCCGTCCGTCCCGAAATAAGAGGTCTCTATTTCGTTTCCACGATCGTCAAACTTCGAACGCACACTGGCGTAACCAGAATTCAAAAGTACCGGCTTATCGTCAACTCCCAGATAGATAACCTCTATCTTGTTACCGCGATCGTCGAACTTTGATCGGTAACTAGCGAATCCATTCTTGATGACTATTGGCCTGCCGTCTTCTCCAAAAAAAGAACCTTCTATTTCATTGCCACGGTCGTCAAACTTCGAGCGCCAGCCAGCGTACCCGTCGCTGGAGAGTGTTGGCTTGCCATCAACTCCAAAATAGGCAGTTTCAATCGAATTGCGATTGTCATCAAATTTATAGCGTACGATAGCGAACCCGGATTTTTTAGATACCGTCGCGCCATCCGCCGCAAAATAAGCGGTCTCTACTTCATTGCCGTGCTCGTCGAATTTTGAGCGCCAACCGGCATATCCGTCCTCAACCGCTATAGGCGCACCATCCAGCCCCAACAACGAAACCTCGACCTGATTGCCGATGTCGTCAAACTTCGACCTGCTACTTGCATATCCGAATTTCGTAATTATTGGCTCACCGTCGACACCGAAATAGTCGGCCTCGACTTGATTGCTACGATCATCGTACTTCGCGCTCCACGACGAATATCCATCTTCCTTCAAAATAACTGGGCGCCCATCAACACCGAAGAAAGCCACCTTCACTTTATTGCCCTGCGCGTCGAATGTAAGACGCACATCTGCAGCGCCAGATTTTTCTGAATAAGGTTTTTCTCCGGTTAAATCAAAGTACGATTCCTCGACTCTGTAACTCCTACCGTCCAAACCAAACACCTGTTTTGCATATCCATCCTTGGTCAATATTTGTTGGTTATTTTTTCCATAGAACGTATTTGTCACTTTGCTGCCACGTTCATCGAATTGTGATTTAACCGTTGTTACTCCTTTCTCATTGACAGCAGGGCGACCGTCGACGTCAAAATACGTGGTTTCAACGTCGTTCCCGTCCATGTCGAACTTGGAGCGCCAACCGGCATATCCATCCGTGGAGCGAGCCGGGGCGCCATCCACTCCGAAAAACCGCCTTTCAGTCAAATTCCCGCGTTCATCAAACGTCGAGCGCCAGCCCGCGACGCCGCGCTTGTTTAACATTGGTTCGCCGCTGGTCCCAAAAAACTTCATCTCGACTGAGTTGCCATGCGCATCCACCTTTGAGCGCCACGCTGAGTAACCGTCGGTGTGGATTGTCTTTCTGCCGATCTGATCAAAGTATTGGCCCCCGACGAGTCGTCCGCCATCATATGAAATCTCGACCCGGGCGATGCGATTCTTATCGATCCAGACCTGGCCGTCGGGACCCAGGCGCGTCGCAGCGGTCGCTTGACCGGTCGTCGAGCGTTCATAGCGATACCCATACGCACCGCTTGAATTCGGGCGAGGCTTGTTGTCTGGACCTTTGAACCGGATTTCGCGATCCAAGCCGGAAAGAACGCCGTCGTCGTATCTGGTAAATTCGACAACCTCTATGCCACTGGTGCCGTGGCTACAGGGACGTTGGGCCGCGACAAACGTTCCTACGCTCTGCCCAAGGTAGTTCAGGCTTTCCACTTGGTTCCCGAACTGATCAGACAGCGTTTCACTTTGCAAACTTCCGTCGACGTTATATTGGAAGCCCGCCGAGCACGCGCGACTCTCTGAGCATTCCTTAGTTGTTTCGTCCTCTATTACGCTATCAATGCCGGCGGCGGGACAACGCCCGGCCGCATTGACAAAGTCCACCGACTTCAACCTGCCCAAGCGCCCTGCATAATGAAAAAGATACGCGTTTCCTCCGGAAATGCTCGAGCCTTCGCGCACAGGCGACAAGCCTTCCCAAATACCATTCCGTCGGGCGTAGCCGAGGAAGTATTTGGTGTGATCGCGAACAAAAAGGTCCCATCCAACCGTACCTACCAAAGCACAGACGGCGGCGACAATTCCGACGCGAAGCCAGTTTCTATTGAAAAGCGTTCCAACATGCGCTTTGCCGGCCCTCGAGGCAGCAATGACAAACTGCGTAGGTGCCTGCAGTAAACTTCGCGGAACAACGTCCTGCCGATTCCCGCCTGCTGCGGACGCCTCCTCCGCGATCCGCGCGCATATGTCCTCGATTTCTGCCTTCTTCTCCTCCCCAACCGTCAGCCGCCTGAGCACAACGATGATCTCGCTGGCGGAGAGCAAACCAACTATGTGCACCGCGAATGGCTTAGCCGCACCCTCCCATTGTATGCGATCGGCTACCGGCTTTCCGTTTACGACAGGATCGAGCTCGGTCCTACGATCCTCCTCCGTCTTGAAGGACGGCGTCAGCTCGACCACCACCCGGTCAAAGAGTTCAGTGCTCAAATTGGCCAAAGTTAAGTTCCGAGGCGCTTGTAGATGGCAGCCGCGTTCAGGCGGAGATCATCCAGGATAGCCGACATTCGTACCCCCTCGTTGCGCAGAAAGCGCCGCTTTGTAGCGGGTTCAGCAAGCTGCCCGCCCGCGTGATGCAGAGCTACAACTTCAAAATTATCGTTCAACACGGGGGAACCGGAAGAGCCGGGCTCGGTACTGGTCGTGTACTGCACCACCAAATCATCTGCGTATTCGACAAAATTGTTCTGCATCGAAATCTTTTTGTAACTGCCGCCCGGATGTTGGATGATCGTCACCCGGCCATCGCGAGCAACTGTCGCCGGCTTAATCTCAAGATGTCTTGCGGTGCTCGGCACGTCGGTCAACTGAACAATCGCGTAATCGAGACTCTCTCGTGTGGCGTTCATCTCTGCAATCGGACTCATGTGGAATAGCCCACCGCTTTGTGCCCGAGCAGTCTGAACCTCCATCGATCTGCCCGTTCGATCGAGCTGATAGTTGAACTCGAAGACGCATTGCTTGGCCATTTCGGCATTTTCGATCACGTGCTGGTTTGTGATCAGCAAATCCTCGGCGATCAGAAACCCGGTACCGGTCTGCGGTCCGCGCACGCGCACCACGGCACGAGAAAGGTCAAGTAGAACTTCAAGAAAACTGATATCGCGCAGTGTGTTTTCGCCGATAATTTTTTCTGCAATAGCTTCGTTGCTGTCCCGCCCTCGCCAGCCTGCTACGTCGCGGGCAGCAACAGGCTTGGTGGCAAAGGGATAACGTGCCAGCATGTCCCGCAGCCGATCGACGTCGTCGCCGCCACCAAGTCCGGCAATCAGCTTGTTGACGAGCACCCCCAAGGCTTCTCGGCCGGGCTGATCCTGGCCAAAGGTCATCAGGCGCTCGATGGTATGCACCGCCGTGCGACGAGGGCTCCCATCGAGGTCCAATTGCCCCATCAAGTCGAACTTGCGTGGCGAGCCGGCGAGTACATCCAACATAAAATCGATGCGATTACGGACGCTCAGCCAGTCAACCTGCCGCGTGAGAATGGCCACAAGGCCGTCAAAGTCATCCTGTGAAAGCTGGATCGCCACCCGCGCATCCCACCCCGTTCGCCCCACAGTAGTTCTAATTCTAACCAGCAAGTAAAAACAAGTGCGTATCGCCCGACTGTAATAGCCTGCAGCGACCTCGGCAGGCGCATCAGCGAGTTATGCAGGCCGTTCGCACGCCGCTCCACTACCATTCCGAGTTTCCTGAGATAGAACCCGCAGGTCGCGAGGCTTTCGTGTGGCCCATTTCGACGTTGTTGCGCGACCAATGGACGAAGCACTTCGTACACCGCACCTCGGTTTCGCAGTAGCGCAGCGAACCGGCACCTTACCGGCTTCCCCTCGCCCCGAACCGCAGCCCATCCATCAGCAGCTTCACCAGCCGCCCGGATCGCTCGCGCCAGTCGGGCGTGTTCGGCGCAGAGTAGATGCCGCCCAGCGCATGCATGACATCGGAAGCGTCGACGTCGGCGCGGATCTTGCCAGCGGCTGCCGCCGCCTCGATCAGGCTGCGCATCGCACCGGAAACGCGGCCTGACGTGTCGGAGAACAGCGTCGAGTTGGTGGTGAGCAGCAGCCGCAGGCTGGTGGCCAGCCCACGCTTGGTGGCGATGTAGTCGACGAAGCGCTGCATCCAGAGTTCCAGCGCGACATCGGCCGGGTGCTCACGCGCCAGTTCCTCGGCGGCGTGGCAGAGGCCTTCGACCTCGCGGCGGTAGACCACCTCGACCAGATGCTCGCGCGTCGGGAAATGGCGATAGAGCGTGCCGATGCCGACCCCTGCCCGCTTGGCGATGTCCTCCAGCGACGCGTCGACGCCGTCGGCCGCGAAAGCCTGCGCCGCCACCTCGACCAGTTTTTCGCGGTTGCGCTGCGCATCGGCGCGCAACGGCTTTTGCACCGGCGCTTCACGCGTCGCTTCGCTGGTCATTTCCGGCTCGGGCACTTTTTTCTCCACCAAGGCAATATGGGGGGTTGAACCATGGCTGGCCAGACCCCAGTTAAATAAACGGAGGCACCTCCGCTTTAGTGGAGTGCTTTTATCATATAACCAGGGGAAGCGGTATGTCACGTAGAGAAGGACGGAAAGCTTCGCCTGTTCCCTGGAGCGGAGCTGGGGCGGCTGAGCTGCCAATCTCCCCCCTTGTGGGGGAGATGTCCGGCAGGACAGAGGGGGGTGCTGTCCCGCCGACGTCACAACCGGTGACGAACGCTTCCTTCGCGGGGCTTTCCGCTAAGTCGCAGAAATTACAAACGCCTCGTTCCGTCACACCCCCCTCTGCCCTGCCGGGCATCTCCCCCGCAAGGGGGGAGATTAGTCGCCTCGCCGCCTTCGCTTACCCGCCAACGTTACCCTTGCCCCTTACCTCCCAAGCCCCATTTCCATCCGCTCAAGCGTCCAGCAATCGGAGCCCGACGCCTCATGAATGACCAAGTCACCATCAGTCCCACCACGCTTTCCATCCATCTCACCATCAACGGCCGCGACCATGCGCTGGAGATCGAGCCGCGCGTCACCCTGCTCGACGCATTGCGCGACCGGCTCCATCTCACCGGCACCAAGAAAGGCTGCGACCAGGGCCAGTGCGGCGCCTGCACCGTCCATGTCGACGGCGAGCGCGTGCTCGCCTGCCTGACGCTCGCGGCGCAGGTCGAAGGCCGCTCGATCACCACCGTCGAAGGGCTGGCAAACGAAGACGGCACCCTTCATGCCGTGCAGGCGGCCTTCCTCGAGCAGGACGCCTTCCAGTGCGGCTATTGCACGCCGGGGCAGATCATGTCCGCGGTGGCCTGCATCCGTGAGGGCCATGCCGGTTCCGACGACGAAATCCGCGAATATATGGCCGGCAATCTCTGCCGCTGCGGCGCCTATCCGAACATCGTCGCCGCCGTCCGCCAGGCCGCGAAGGAGCTAAGCGCATGAGAGATTTTGCTTACGTCCGCGCCGACAGCGTGGAAGCCGCGCGCAATGCCGCGGCGCTGCCCGGCGCCATGCTGCTGGCCGGCGGCACGACACTCGTCGACCTCGCCAAATGCGGCGTCGCCGAACCGGCCACCGTCATCGATATCAGCCATATCGACGGGCTCAACGCCATCGATGTCAGCGCCGACCGCGCCGTCTTCGGCGCGCTGGCGAAGATGAGCCATGTCGCCGACAACCCGCAAGTTAAGAGCCTCTTCCCGGCCGTGTCGGAAGCGCTCTGGCAAGCGGCCTCGGCGCAGCTGCGCAACATGGCGACCATCGGCGGCAATCTGATGCAGCGCACGCGCTGCCCCTATTTCCGCGATCCCGCCAACTTCCCGGCCTGCAACAAGCGCGCGCCCGGCAGCGGCTGCTCGGCGATCGGCGGCGTGACGCGCGGCCATGCCGTGCTCGGCATCAGCGAGGCCTGCATCGCCACCTATCCGGGCGATCTGGCGGTAGCGCTGGTCGCCTTCGGCGCCGAAGTCGACCTCGGCGAGCGCAAGCTCAAGGTCGAGGACTTCTTTCTCGCGCCAGGCGCCACGGCCGAGCGCGAGCACGACATCCGCCCCGGCGAGGTCATCACGGCGATCGAGATCCCCGGCTCGGCCGTTGCTCGCCGCTCGACCTACGTCAAGGTGCGCGACCGCCAGTCCTATGAGTTCGCCGCGGCAAGCGCCGCGGTCGGGCTGGAGCTCGAAGCCGATCGCCGCACCGTGCACGACATCCGCGTCGCGCTTGGTGGCGTCGCGACCAAGCCGTGGCGGGTGCGCGCCGTTGAGGAAGCGCTGAAAGGCAAGCCGCTCGACGAAGACACGGTCCGCAAGGCGAGCGAGCTCGCCATGGAGGGCGCCGTCGACCATGGCGCCAACCACTACAAGATTGCGCTGGCGCCACGCGTGATCGCGCGCGCCATCCTCAAATTGGGAGAGACGGCATGACCGTTCATGACATGAAACACGCCGCGTCCGACAGCGCGCGGCTCGAAGCGGTCGGCGGGCGGCTGTCGCGCGTCGACGGCCCGGCCAAGATCACGGGCGCCGCAAAATATGCCTTCGAGCAACAGCTCGACGGGCTGACGCATGCGGTGCTGGTCGGCGCGACAATAGCGGCAGGCAAAGTGACCGCCATCGACACCCGCGCGGCGGAAACCGCGCCCGGCGTGCTCGCCGTGCTGACGCCCGACACGATCATGGAACTGAGAGGCGCGTCGGACTGGTTCGGCAACCCGCCGGCACTGTCGACCTATTGTCCGCTCGCCCGCGAAGTCACCTTTTCCGGCCAGCACGTCGCGGCCGTGGTGGCCGAGACCTTCGAGCAGGCGGTGGCGGCGGCGGCGCTCGTCAAGGTCTGGTATGACGAGACGCCGGCCATCGTCGATCTGAGCGACGGCAAGGCCGGCGACGGCATTGCGATTGAGGCCATGACCAAGGAATGGGGCGACGCGCAAGCCGCGTTCGCCGAAGCGCCGGTGCGTATCTGCGCGGCCTACAACACGCCGCGCGAATTCCAGGCGGCGATGGAGCCGCATGGGCTGATCGCGCGCTGGCAAGGCGACGAGCTGACCATCTGGGAGCCGAGCCAATGGCTGGACGGCATGGCGCGCACCTATGCCGAGTGGTTCGGCGTGCCGTTCGAGAATGTGCGGCTGGTCTCGCCCTATATCGGCGGCGGATTCGGCTCCAAGGCGCTGGCGCTCGCCCACAGCGCGGTGGCGGCGGCCGCGGCGAAGATGCTTGGACGACCGGTGAAGCTGGTGCTCAACCGGCCGCAGAATTTCACGTCCTATGGCGGCCGCGCCGCAACGCGGCAGACCGTGGCGATCGGCGCCGACAGGGATGGCAAGATCCAGTCGATCGTGCATCGCGGCGTCAACGAGACGGCGGTCGACGGCATGTGGGTCGAGCCGCTCGGCTCGGTCACCTCGATCATGTACGCAACGCCGAATTTCTCGTCGAAGCAGAATGTGGTGCGGGTCAACACGGTGGTGCCTGGGGCCAAGCGCGCGCCGGGCGAGAACCCGAGCGCCTTCGGCATCGAATGCGCCATCGACGAGCTGGCCCATGAGCTCGGCATCGACCCGCTGGAGATGCGGCTGATCAATTATGCCGAGCAGGATCCGCATACGAAGAAGGCGTGGTCGACCAGGCAGCTGCGCGAGGCGTTTGCAGCGGGGGCGGAAGCTTTCGGCTGGGCGAAGCGCTCGCCTCAGCCCCGCTCGATGCGCGACGGCCATCAGCTCATCGGCTGGGGCGTTGCCGCCGGCACCTATCCGGTGCGGCGCGCGCATGGCGAGGCGGTGGTGAAGATCCTGGCCGACGGTTCGGTCGAGGTCGAAAGCTCGTCCATAGACATGGGCCAGGGCACCTACACGATCCTGGCGCAGACCGCCGCCGAAACGGTCGGCGTGCCGGTGAGCCAAGTCTCGGTGAAGCTCGGCGACTCCCACTTCGCCCGTGCCGGCGTCACCGGCGGCTCGCGGCTGGCCGGCGTCATGACCGGCGCCGTCTACAAGGCGGCCGGCCAGGCGCTGGACGAGTTGGTCGGGCTGGCGCTCTCCGACCCGCGATCGCCCTTCCAGGCACTGCAGGCAAACACGCTCGTCGTGCAGGACGGCCGCATCGCCTCGCCGCGCGGCGAAGGGCCGGAGCTGTCGATCGCCGAGTTTTTGTCCGCGGTCGGCCGCGATCAGATCGAGGCCAAAGGCGACACGCTGCCGGTGAACACGACGCCGGAGCAGCGCTACAAGAACTACACCACCATCGCCATGTCGATCCCGCATACCGAGGGCGACTGGTCACGCTATTCATGGTGCGCGCATTTCGTCGAGGTGCGTGTGGATGAGGATTTCGGCACGGTGCGCGTGTCGCGTGTGGTGTCGGCGCTGGATTCCGGCCGGCTCTATAACCCCAAGCTCGCCGAAAGCCAGTGGAAGGGCGGCATCATCATGGGCATCGGCCAGGCGTTGCTCGAAGAAGGCATCGTCGACCGCCGCCACGGCCGCATCGTCAACGGCAATTTCGCCGACTACATGCTGCCGACCAACGCCGACATTCCCGACATCCAGACAATCTCGGTCGGCATCCCAGACCCGCACTCCTCCGCGCTTGGCGGCAAGGGCGTCGGAGAACTCGCGATCGTCGGCATCGCGCCGGCGATTGCCAATGCGGTGTTCCATGCGACGGGGAAAAGGGTAAGGGATCTGCCGATCACGCTGGAGAAGTTGATCTGAGCACCCGTCGGCGGAGTGCGTAATCTCCCCCCAAGTGGGGGAGATGGCCGGCAGGCCAAAGGGGGGCGCGAAGGAATGCCAACCTATCGGGCATCCTGGATTCACCGAACTTCGGAGTGTATTTCAACGTCATCAGCTGAACGGTTGGCGGGACAGCGCCCCTCTCTGTCCTGCCGGACATCTCCCCCACAAGGGGGGAGATCGGCAGCTTCACCGCTTTCACCAATCTCCGACGGTGCCCTTCCTACCAATCCAGCCCGAACACCAGCTTGCCGAAATGCAGGCCGCCGGCGGCCATGTGGGTATAGGCTTCGGTGGCCTCGTTCTGTGAAAACACCTTGTCGACGACCGGCTCGACCCCGGCAGCGCCGATGGCGCGGGCGGCGTCGCGAAGGTCTGACACCGACCCGGTGTTGTTGCCCACCACCTTCAGCGCCTTGATGATGATCGGCAGCAGGTTGACGGTCGCCTCGGCGCCGGTGACGAAGCCGATGGTGAACAGCGTGCCGCCGGGCGCGGTGGCGTTGACGGCGCGCGCGAAGGTGGCGGTGCCGCCGGTCTCGACGACGAGATCGGCGCCGAGGCCATCGGTCAGTTCCAGAACCTTGCCGTCCCAGTCCGGTGTCGTGCGGTAGTTGATCAGGTGATCGGCGCCGAGCGCCTTGGCCCGCTCGAGCTTCTCGTCCGAGGACGAGGTGATGATCACGGTGGCGCCAGCCGCCTTGGCGAGCTGCAACGTAAAGATCGAGACGCCGCCCGTACCGAGCAGCACGACGACGGAGCCCGGCCCGACATCGGCGGCGCGGAGCGCGTTCCAGGCGGTTGTGCCGGCGATCGGCAAGGTCGAAGCCGCTTCGAAGGAGAGATGCGGCGGGACCGGCACGAGCGAATTGGCCGGCAGCGCGACATATTCGGCCAGCGACCCGGGCAGCGAGATGCCGCGCATCTGCGTCATCTCGTAAGGCCGCGGCCGGCCGCCGATCCAGCGCGGCTTGGCGTGGGCGACGACGCGGTCGCCGGTTTTGAATGTCGTCACGCCCTCGCCGAGCGCGACGATCTCGCCGGCGCCGTCGGCGACGGGAATGAGCGGGAAAACCGGTCCGGGGTAGTTGCCGCTCGCCACGGCGACGTCGACGAAGTTCAGGCTCGCCGCGCGCTGGCGGATCAACACCTCGCCGCGTTGCGGTTCTGGCGTTGCGACAGCAGCGGCGCGGAAGGCGTCGAGCCTGGCCTGGCTGAGTTCGATGGCTTTCATGGGTTCACTCCGTGGGTGGTCGATTGAAGAGTTGAGCGAACTTAGCTGCTGCGCTATTTCTCGATAATCCTTGGCTATTGCATTTGAGTATTGCACATGATGCAGCAATCCCACGACACCTCCGCTCTTGCCGAAATGGCGGCCTTCGCGGCCGTCGCCGAGGCGCGTTCCTTCACCCGGGCGGCGGCGCGAGTCGGGCGCGACGCGACCATCCTGTCGCGCCGGCTGCAGTCACTGGAGGAGCGGCTGGGCGTGCGGCTGCTCCACCGCACGACGCGCAGTGTATCGCTGACCGAGGCCGGGGCGGAATTCCTTCCGCGCGTGCGCGCCATCTTGGCCTCGGTCGACGAGGCCGAGGCGGCCGCGTCGGCGCATGCGGCCGGCGGGCCGCGAGGCCTGCTCAAGCTGGCCCTGCCCGGGACCTTCGGGCGCATGTGGATCGGGCCACTCTTGCCGCAATTCCTCGCGGAGTTCCCCGAGGTCCGCATCGAGGCAGAGTTTTCCAACCGCTTCGCCGATCTCGTCGCCGAGAATTTCGACGTCGCCGTGCGGTTGGGCAGCCTGGAGGACTCGCGCCTGGTGGCGCGCAAGGTCGCGACGCGGCGCCGGCTGCTGTGCGCCGCGCCCTCCTACCTTGCCCGCAGGGGCAGGCCGCAAACGCCGCAGGCGCTGCTCGAACATGCCTGTCTCGGCTTCTCCGGCTTCCAGACTTTTCCGGCCTGGGAGATGACCGATCGCGAGGGCCGGCGCGTGCGCGTCGAGGTTTCGGGGCCGCTGGTCAGCGACGACGCCGAGGTGCTGGTCGAGGCTGCGGTGCAAGGCGTCGGCTTGATGATGAGCACGGATTGGCTGGTCGGACGCGAGCTCGCCGACGGCCGGCTGGTGCCGATCCTGGAGGACTGGACGCTGGCCGACGAGGGCGCGGTCTATGTCGTCATGCCCTCGGCCAAGGGCCAGGCCGCCAAGACCCGCGCCTTCGCCGACTGGATCGGCAAGCGCTTCGCGCCGGAACCGCCGTGGCGGCTGTGAGAAACACGGCCGTCGGATTGGCTCAATACGCGGCGCTTGCGGCGCTGACAATTGCCGATGAGGGAACCCGCCTTCCATCGCGCGCGTTTGCAACGAGCACTCCACGAATGGAGACATGGCAAGCGCAGCCGACCGCGATCCGCGGCATCACAGAAAATGCAGAAAGCATTGCAGGACATTCAAGATCACCTCCGCGAAGACATCACAAAGGTCGATGAGCCTCAGCTGAAGGCAATGTTCGAAACGTCGGCGGAAGTCCTGGGCGGCCTGATCAAGGCGTTCCGGGACTATGAGCAGAAGAATGAGGCAGCCTGGCGATAACTCGCCCAGAGCGTTTTCCGTTTCAGGGAAATGGCGAACTGCTTTATCTCTTCGTTTTCACGCAATTCCCCACGGGAGTTCCCCAAGCACTTTTCCTGGAATTGCTGCAAGCAGTGAACGAGACCGGCGAGGCAAGACGATGTCCACAACTGTAAATGTCCGATACATGGTCAACGACGTCGATGAGGCCGTGGCATGGTACACGGGGCACCTGGGGTTCAAGCAGCTTTCGAACCATGCGCCGGCTTTCGCGGACGTCACGAGGGGAGCGCTCCGGCTGCTCCTTAGCGGTCCGACCAGTTCAGCTGGCCGGCCGATGCCCGACGGTGACCGGCCAGGCCCAGGAGGCTGGAACCGCATTCATCTGATCGTGGAGGATATTGCGGCGGAAGTTGCCCGGCTGCGGGCGGCGGGCCTCAGTTTCCGCAACGAAATCGTGAAGGGGCCGGGCGGCTCTCAGATCCTGCTGGTCGATCCTTCCGGCAATCTGGTGGAACTGTTCCAGCCGGCCCAGGCCCGGTGACCGCTAACCGACGTCGTGGCGGCAAGGGCGTGGGGAACTGGCGATCGTGGGCATCGCGCCGGCGGAGATTGCGCGCTCGCCCGTTTTCGCCAATCTCTGTATGATCACTCCACAGCATCACGAGGGGGAGCGACCATGAAACGCGCACTATCAACACTCATCCTGGCACTGCTCACCACCCTCCCCGCCCACGCCGCCTCCTGCTCATGGTCGGCCAAGACGGAGGAGGACGAGGGCGGCAGCGTGATGACGGCTTCGGTGTGCGGCGGGCCGAAGGGCGATGCGCATCTTATGCTGACCTGCTTCGAGAAGCCGATGCTGAGCTACGATCTCGGCGACGCGGGCGGGCAGTTGGAGCCGGGCATAAGCGGCTCCTTCACCTTCAAGGCCGGTGACAAGAGCCTGACGGAAAAGCTCGAGCTCGAGGCGATGTACAATTACTTCACCACCGAGCTTTCCGGCCCCACCGACCCGCTGCTGGCGCTCTTGCGCGGCAAGGGCGACGTGACGGTCAGCGCCGACAAATATGGCCAGGCGAGCTTCCCGCTGAAAGGTTCCGGCGCGGCGATCGGCAAGGTGCTGGCCGAGTGCGGCAAGAGTTCGGGCGGCGAGGCGGATTGATCGCCTGACCGCAGCGCCTGCGCGTTCCGGTGCATTTCCCGCCGCGCTTTGGAACGCTCCGGCTTGTCACGCCTTGCGCGGAAGCGGAATCGGCTGGAAGCCAACGTCCGGCTCGGCCAGTCGCGTGGCGTCGCGTCCGGCTGCCTTGGCGGCGTAGAGAGCCTTGTCCGCCTGCAGGATCAGGCTGGTGGGGTTGTAGCGGGCGGTCGGGGCGCTTACGGCGACACCGACGCTGATGGTGACCACCTTGCGCTCGCTGCGCGAATGTTCGAGCGCCCGCTCGCGCACCGCGGCTCTCAGATTGTCGGCCACGCGCATGGCACCGGCCGCCGACGCCTCGGGCAGGATGACGGCGAATTCCTCGCCGCCATAGCGCGCCACGAAGTCGCCGGCGCGGGTGCGCTGTCGCAGGCAGTCGGCGATCTGGCGCAGGCACTCGTCTCCGGCAAGGTGTCCGTAACGGTCGTTATAGGCTTTGAAAGAATCGACGTCGATCAGCAGCAGCGCGACTTCCCGGTCGGACTGACTTGCATCCGCAACCACGCCGGCCAGCGCCTGATCGAACGCGCGGCGATTGCCGACACCCAGCAGCGGATCGGTGTTGGCGAGCTGCGCCAGTTGGTTGCTGAGCGTGGTGAGCTCCCCCTCGGTGCTCTTGATCTCGGTGATGTCGGAGACGACCACCAGCGCCAGGCCGGCCTGGGTGGGTCGCGTCCGCAGCATCAGCCAGTGGCCGTCGAACAGCTTGATCTGCTGCTCGCCGGGGGTGTGCAGCGCGCCGACGACGTTGTCTATCCATTCCCGTTCGTGGCCCTTGGGGATGCCGACCTGCTCGCCGGTCACGGTCACGGCTTCCAGGATATCGCGCAGCCGCGTGCCGGGAACGCGCAGGTCGCCGGTCAGCGGAAACAGTTCGCGGTATTGCTGGTTGCAGAAGACCAGAACGCCCTCGGCATCGAACATGGCTAGGCCGTCCGACATCTCCGAGAGCGCATAGGAGAGTTGGTTCTTGGCCTCGAGCAGCGTTTGTTCGAGTTGCTTCTGGGCCGTGATGTCACGTGTGACGCCGACAAGGCCGATGACGTTGCCATCGGCGTCGCGCAAGGGTGTCTTGGAGGTCGAGAACCAGCGAAGGTTACCCTTCAGGTCGGGGACCTGCTCCTCGAAGTCGGCAATTCCCTCGCCTGATTTCAGCATCTTCTGTTCCAACCCGGAAAGGATGCGGGCGCGAGCGGCGTCGGCTATGTCGAAATCGGTCTTGCCCGTCATCTGAACGGGATGGTCGTAGCCATTGTGGGTGGCGACCGTCTGGTTCACGGCGACGAACTGGCCGCGCACGTTCTTGACATAATAGAAGTCCGGCGCCTGGGCGACCGCGGCGCGCAGCAGATCGCGCTCCTTGGTGACAAGCTGTGTGTGCAGCACCACCAGGCCAGCCACGGCGGTTGCCGCCATATTGAGCGCGATGAGCGGCAGCACGAGGTGCACGTCGATATCGGGCGCGGCCGTTTGCGGCAAGACCGATATCGGCACAAGCCCGGACAGGCCTACACAAACCGCAAACACGAGCACTTGCCAGGCGCGCGTTTGGCGGCGCCCGATGATGCGGTTGGCAAGAACGCCGGCGGCGAACGCCACCGCAATGCCGATCAGGCCGGCGGTCAGGCCGTGGCCGCCGATCGCGATGCGATATCCCAGTGGAAAGGCGGTGGCCACCAATGCGCCCGGCAAGCCGGCGAACAGGCCGGCCGTCGCAACCAGCGACGTCCTGAGATCCAGCAGGACGCCCGGCTTGACCTCGACAGTCAATAGCATGGAGGCCAGCGCGCCCCAGCCCATGATGCAGCCGAAAACAAGCAGCCTGAACCTTTGCGAGCGTCCCTCGAGCCAGGGCTGCACGTAGTTCCAGCCGGAAACGAACAGCGCCACCGCGGCGAGATTTGCCGTAAGATGCTGCCACATGAACCGACACCGACCTCCGATGGAAGTCCATAAAAAGCACTTGAAAAGTTGTTTCCGGGTTAAAAGCCGGCCACTTGCGGTTGTTTAGCGGTTGCGCCGCGAACGCGGCTCCCCCTTGGCCAAGCCCCTCGCCCCACACCATGGGAAGCAGCAGGGTCAGTGCCTCACTTGCCCTGTGCCTTCATGAACTGCCCGAGCAGTTCCACCGGCAAGGGGAACACCACCGTCGACGAACGCTCGCCGGCGATGTCGTGCAGGGCCTCGAAATAGCGCAACTGCATGGCCTGCGGCTCGGTTGCCAGCATGCGACCGGCCTCGACCAGTTTGGCCGCCGCCTGCTGCTCACCGTCGGCGTTGATCACCTTGGCGCGGCGCAGCCGCTCGGCCTCGGCCTGCTTGGCGATGGCGCGGATCATGCTCTCGTTGAGGTCGACATGCTTGATCTCGACATTGGAAACCTTGATGCCCCAGGCATCGGTGCGCTGGTCGAGTATCTCCTGGATGTCGCTGTTGAGCTTGTCGCGCTCGGCCAGCATCTCATCGAGCTCATGCTTGCCGAGCACGGAGCGCAGCGTGGTCTGCGCCAGTTGGTTGGTGGCGGCCATGAAATCCTCGACCTGGATGATCGCCCGTTCGGCGTCGACGATGCGGAAATAGAGCACGGCGTTGACTTTGACCGAGACATTGTCGCGCGAGATGACATCCTGCGGCGGCACATCCTGCACCACCACGCGCAGGTCGACCCGCACCATCTGCTGCACGAAGGGGACGAGGATGATCAGGCCGGGGCCCTTGACCGCGGTGAAGCGGCCGAGCGTGAAGACCACGCCGCGCTCATATTCCCTGAGAATGCGGATTGCCGCCGCCAGGAAAATGATCACGGCCACCGCAATGATGAGATAGGCCACATAACCGACCATCATTTTATTGCTCCGTTGTTGCCTGCACCGCGACGCCGCACCGTCAGTACGAGGTCGCTGATATCGGTCACCTCGACGTGGTCGCCGGGCTGCATTGGCTCGCCTGCCTTCGCCCGCCAGCGCTCGCCCAAAGCCAGCACATGCCCCTCGCCGCCCTGCCAGTCGAGGATCTCGACGGGAAGGCCGCGCATCGCCTCGCCGCCGACGCGCGGCGGGTTCCTGCGCGCCGCCCAGACATAGGTGCCGGTGAGCAGCGCCAGCCCGAGCGTCAGCGCGGCGGCCGGGCCGATGACCGCCCACGACATGGCAAAGCCCGGCCCTTCGACCTTGAGCAGCATGGCCGAGCCGAGCAGGAAGGCTGCGACGCCGCCCAGCCCCAGCACCACGGTGGGGTTGAAGGCCTCGATGATCAGGAAGGCGACGCCGAGCAGCATCAGCGCGAGACCGGTATAGTTGATCGGCAAGAGGTTCAGCGCATAGAGCCCGAGCACCAGGCAGATGGTACCGATGACGCCCGGCGCCACGGCGCCCGGGCTGGTGAACTCGAAGATGAGGCCGTAGACGCCGACCAGTATCAGGATGATTGCCGTGTTCGGGTCGGTGATGACGGCCAGCAGCCGGATGAACCAGCCGGGCTCCAGTGTCTCGACCGGCAGCCCCTTGGTCGCCAGCACCTCTTTCCTGCCGGCCACCTCGACGGTGCGCCCGTCGGCAAGCTGCAGAAGCTCGGCGGTGTCGCGGGCAACGAAGTCGATGACATGTTCCTGGAGGGCCGCGTTGGCCGACAGGCTCGCCGCCTCGCGCACCGCCTTCTCGCCCCAATCGCCGTTGCGCCCGCGCATCTCGGCGAGCGAGCGGATGAGCGCGACCGCGTCATTGGTCACCTTGGCCATCATCGCGTCGCCGGCCGGCCGCCCGGTGGCGTCCTTCTGGTCCTTGTCCTTCTCGCTGCCCGGAAGCGACGGCAACCCGCCGAGCTCGACCGGCGTCGCGGCGCCGAGATTGGTGCCGGGCGCCATCGCCGCGACGTGGGTGGCGTAGAGGATATAGGTGCCGGCGCTGGCCGCATGGCCACCGGAGGGCGCGACATAGCCGATGACAGGTACGGGCGAGGCCAGGATGTCGGCGATCATCTCGCGCATCGAGGTGACAAGGCCGCCCGGCGTATCGAGCTGAAGGATGAGCACCGCGGCATCGCGCTTGGCGGCGGCGTCGATCGCTTCTTCAAGCTGCCTGGTGCTCGCCGGCCCGATGGCGCCGTCGATGGCGACGCTCAACGCAACCCTCTCGCTCCCGGCGGAGGAGAAGGGAGAAACGGCGGCCGCGGCCATGAGAGCAGCGGCGAAAAGGGCCACCCGCGCGATGCTCACGCTCAAAGCTCCATGACTCAAATATGGGTTGTGTCGCGGCGAAGTCCAATGGGGCGCTGAGGCGCAACGCGCAATCCCACCGCGAGGCCACTCTAGCGATCACACGCTCCAGCGCTTTCGCCTATCGCCGTAACCGCTTTCCGCCCGGCCCGTGCATCGTTGCGCACGAGCCGGGCGGCTAACATCAATAGTCGGAGCCGCCCTCGACGACGACCGGACGGTGATGGTGCCGGTGGCCGATCGAACCCGTGACGACAAGGGTGTCGTCGCGGCGGTGATGGCGATGACGCCAACCGCGTTCGCCATTGTCATAGAAGGCGACCGTGCCGTGATGGCGATGATGCAGCCGGTGGCCCTCGTCATTGATGACGACTGCCGGGCGGTGATGATAATAATGCCTGTGATGCGTCCTGATGACGATATCGGCCTCGGCCGCGGAAGCGACCGCGGGTGCGGCGACGCAGAGCGCCAGGGCTGCAAGAAGCACTGTTTTCATTGCTCTATTCCTAATTCCTGAATCATCCCTTCGCCGGGTAAACCGCTGTTCGCCGCTTTGGTTCCGGCCGCGGTTGCGCCAGGGCGCGGACTCGCGGCAGACGCGCGAACCGCGTCGGCAGCGGAGCTCAGCCGCCCGCTGGCGCCGAAGCGCGACTTGGCGCAGATAGGTCGCGGCCACGGGCATCGCAGGCGCGTCGCCGCCGCCGTTGGTCTCGATCATCGTCTTGGCAAGCCGCCGAGGGCAGGCCGTGTTTGCTGGCGAAGAACGCCGGCTCGTAAGGCTTCTCTTCCGGATCGTCTGTCGGTCGGTCGAGGCTGATGTCGCTCCGGCGCGCGAAAATCGGCGGGCTTGCCGATGCGAAGCCTCGGCTTTGGTTGCGGCGTCCGGCCCTCTTCGCCGGTCCATCCGACTTCAGTCCGATACGGCTCCCGGACCGTCGCCCGATCGGCGGAACGAAGGCCTTCCGCCCTCGTTTGCCGGCATCGGATTTCGCAGCATCAGGCTGCCAACTGGAGCGAAGGACATGGACAACGACCGCAACAGTGTTTTGGAAGCGCGCTGGCTTCTCGCCGTGCCGGCCTCGATGCTACTCACCGTGCTGATCGCCGGCCTGTTGCTCGGGTAGCGGCCGATGCGCCTCCTGGGCCGCGGAAATCTCGAAGGCAATGGATGGGGCCGGTGCCGCAGTGGGGTGGGGTTCGTTGGGGTAGCCGAGGCACCGGCCGAGGGGCGGAATGGGCACCGCCGCGAGATAAGGATAGACCTCACAGGCGGCAGCGAAATTACGCGATCGCGGAAGCATTTTATCCCCCCGAAACCAGCCCGACGCATCATAGTCACGAGGACCGGTCGGAACAAACGCCCGGCATCGCCGTTTGCGGGGATGATCATGTTCGCCCCCCTCGATATGCACGGCGAGCAGCGCGCCGATCTCCACCGGGCCGCAAGGTTGTCGATGCTTCACGACCGCGTGGTGAAACGCTTCGACAAGGTCGACCATTCCGCCGATGCCGTCGAGATGGCCGCAGCCGCTTTCGTGGAGGCCACCCACAGGCCGACCGTCTTTGCTGCGTCATTCCGGCCAGTCAGGAAATTTCAGACCGCGGCCGGCTGGACGCTCGGGCTGTGAGTTCCTAAGGGCCAGCATGAAACGGTCAGGCGGAATGGGTGTTGCGTTCCCTGGCCAGATCGCGCGTCCTCAACGCGGCATATACCGCCTCGCGGTCCCACGATATCGCCCGGTCAATCTCATTGCCTGATCGCATCAGGCTCTGTGGCGCTTCCACCAATCGCTGACAAACGCAATTACCATTGCAACCACGACCAGTCCCGCGGCCACTGCAAAAGTGAATCCCATGCCGTGGGTGACGGCCACCGGGGCTGCCGCCGCGATATCCTTCGTGCCGACGGCGAAGGCGAACACAGCGCCCATCACCGCGGTGCCAGTGACGAGGCCGAGGTTGCGCGAGAGGCTCAGCATGCCCGAGACCACGCCGCGTTCGCTGCTGGCGACACCGGCCATGATGGCGGTGTTGTTGGCGGCCTGGAAGAGCTGGTAGCCCGGCGTCAGCAGGATGATCGCCGCCGCGTAGCCGGCGACGCCGAAGGCGCCCGGCAGAACGGCGAGCGCGAAGCAGCCGGCGACCATCAGCGCCAGGCCGGCGACGACCATCGCGGCCGCGCCCGAGCGGTCGACGACGCGCCCGGCAAGGATGCCGCAGAAGGCAGAGACCACGGGGCCGATCGACAGCACGGCGCCGGTCGCCGCTTCGCTCAAGCCGAGCCCCCGCGACAGGAAGAACGGGCCGACGACCAGCGTGGCCATCATCACCGTCGAGACCAGCGCGTTCATGGCAAGGCTCGGCGCCAGCACCGGTCCGCGCAGCAACGCGAGCTTGATCAGAGGTGACGCCACCTTGGCCTCGGCGACCGCGAACAGCGCCGTGCCGGCCATGGCTATGCCGAGCAACGCTAGGTTCAGGCCGCCGAAATGGCCGCGCCCGATGGTCATAGCCAGCGCATAGGCGGCAAGCGTGGCGGCGAGCAGCAGCGTGCCCAGCGTATCGAAGCGGCCCCTCGCCTCGCCCCGGGCGGCCCCCGTGCCGGAAGCTTCGCCCGCCGGCAGGAAACGCCAGGCGGCGAAAACCGCGACGACGCCGAGCACGGCGTTGACGAGGAAGATCGAGCGCCAGCCGAGTGCGGCGATCAGCACGCCGCCGAGCGAAGGCCCGAGCGCCGTGCCGATCGCCGACATGGTGCCGAGCAAGCCCATGGCACTGCCGGTGCGCTCTTTCGGCACCGTTTCGCCGACGAAGGCAATCGTCAGCGCCATCATCACCGCCGCGCCCAGCCCTTGCATGGCGCGCGCGGCGATCAGCAGCGTCAGCGATGGCGCCAGTGCTGCCGCCAGCGAGCCGGTGCTGAACAGCGCCAAGCCGGCAATGAGCAGCAACCGGCGGCCGACGAGATCGCCGAGACGCCCGACGCTGACGATCAGCGCAGTGACGGTGAGCAGATAGGCCAGCACCACCCATTGCACAGCCGGAAAGGAGGCGGCGAAGGCCATGCTCAGCGTCGGCAGCGCAACATTGGCGATGCTGGTGCCGAGCGAGGAAATCAGCATGGCGAGCGAGAGGCTCGTCAGCGCACCCACCGTCGAACGGCGCCCGGGCGCGGCGCGGGTTTCGGCAATGTCGGCCATGATGTCTTCTCCGTCCTTGAGTTTTGCGGGGAAGATAAGCGTGCGACCGATATGGCGGAACGTGCAGCATTTGCACTTCATCAGTGCATCAAACGCCATGTCGCTTCGATTTACCCGTGCTATGGTCGCGCCATGTCGCGACCCGATCTCAACCTGCTCGTCACGCTGGACGTGCTGCTTGCCGAAGGCAGCGTCGCCAAGGCGGCGCGGCGCCTGAAACTCAGCCCCTCGGCGATGAGCCGAGCGCTGGCGCGTCTGCGCGAGGCGACCGGCGATCCGCTTCTGGTGCGCGCCGGGCGTGGCCTGGTGCCGACGCCGCGCGCCGTCGAGCTCGGCGCTGAGGTCGGCCGGCTGGTAAAGGAGGCTGAGGCGGTGCTGCGGCCCGCCGAGCGGCTCGACCTCACGCGGCTCAACCGCAGCTTCACGCTGCGCAACAGCGACGGCTTCGTCGAGAATTTCGGCCCGGCGCTGCTGGCCCGCGTGGCTAAGGAAGCACCGGGCGTGCAGTTGCGTTTCGTGCCCAAGCCCGACAAGGACAGCGGCCCGATGCGCGAGGGCGCGGTCGATCTGGAGACCGGCGTGGTCGGCGGCTCGACCGGACCGGAGGTGCGCGCGCAGGCGCTGTTCCGCGACCGCTTCGTCGGCGTTGTGCGCGCCGGCCATCCCTTGAGCGAAGGCAGGATCACCGCCACACGCTTTGCCGCCGGCCGCCACGTCCTGATCTCGCGCCGCGGCCTCGACCGCGGTCCGGTGGATGATGCGCTGGAGCTCGCCGGGCTGACGCGGACCATCGCCACCGTGGTCGGCGGCTTTGCCGAGGCGCTGGCGCTGGCGCGCGGCTCCGACCTCATCGCCACCGTGCCGGAGCGCTATACCGGTACGCTGCGCGAGGGCCTGTTCAGTTTCGCGCTGCCGGTGAAGCTCGCCCCGCTGACGATCTCGCTCCTATGGCATCCGAGGCTCGACGCCGACCCGGCACATCGCTGGCTGCGCGGGCTGGTGCGGGACGCATGCGGCGGGCGGAGCGCCTGACCTCTCCTCCGGCGGAAAGATGCCGCGAGAGGATCACTGACCCGCCAAGTCGTCAACCTCCGCCCTCGCCGTCGAGGTCATGACGAAAGTCATATTGCCGGTACATTAGATATAACTAATAATATGATAGCGCCAACGTTCCTTGCGCGGAACCCGATGCCGGCCTTGGACGTTGCTGGGCGCTTGGGAAGGAGGCGGGAGGCGGATTGAGCGATTTCCGGAAATTTGCCTGCCCCTTGTGCCAGGGCGCGGGCAAGGTGTTCGTCTGCGAGAAATGGACCCTCTCCAACGGCACATGCTGTCCGCCGGGCACATTGCACGACAATTGTCCTGGACAACGGGTTCCCTGCCAGGCTTGCAACGGAACCGGTCTGCGCGGCTATGGCGCGCCCTCGGTTCTGCAGGACTAGCGCTGCCTCGCTTCCAGGCCCGCACCTGTCCGGGAACAGCCTAGGTGCTGGCGCCGCCCATCAGCGCGGCGACCAGTGTCGCCAGGAAGACAAGCAGCCCCAATGCAACCCGATCCAGCCATGACCGCCGCCTGGCAAGAACCTCGAACAACCGATTGGCCATCGCAACTCCCCCATTCGCTGCCCGCTATTGTACCACGTCTTTCATGAGCACATCATGAAACGTCTCACAGAGACGTTCGATGGCCTGAAGACCACCACCGGGCGCCAATGCTGCACTGCCGAATTGCCCCCAAAAAAAGTCGGGGTTGAGGCGAAACCTCAGCCGGTGAAAAATCAGCTTATTCAAGCGGATAAGCATATAGGCCTGGCAAGACCCGCAGGCCGCTGGAAAGCCCGGGAATCCGCCATTTCGGCGTCTTCCATCGCGGCTTCCGCGTGGTGGAAAAGGTCGCTTTGGGCCCGAAAAGACGGCTAAAAGGCGCTTCGCGGCGACCCGCCGGCGACGTTGACAGGACACGGCGCCAATGGCACTGCGCGATCACTGGTCACGCCATGACCGTTGCTGTTGGGGACGGACGGGGTTTCAGCAGCTTGGCGGCGGCGCCGGACGGGCGGGCACCTGCGTGTGTACCGCCCGCTCCTGGCCGGGCCAGCCTCCAGCTCCAAAATCGTCTGAATAAAACCGACCGAAGGCGCCGAGGCGTTCTTCGATCCCGGCTTATCGGAATATCAGAAAGAGAATCCGGAAGACGGCAATGCGGCTGTCACCGCCGAAAGCCTGTCGCGTCTGGCAAGCGTCGGTTTGCAATATGGCTTCTTCATCGGCTGTCTCGACCGGTCGACGACGAAAGATCGCACAGCAACATATGCGCGGCGTCCGCCGCGTCAAGCGCGTAGAAAGTTGGCGAGTAGAAACTTGGCGCGTAGAACTTTGACGGGCGCGCCATGGCGCGCCGGTCAAATTATTCGTGCGCCGATGTTACGGCTTGATGATCGAGGCGCTCGCGACGACGCTCGACAGTTTCTGGCGCTTCGACAGCACCGGCTTCTCGTAAGTCTTCTTCATGATCTTCACTCCGCTCCGTTGAGTTTGCCGTGAAAGGCCGACCGTAAGCAGGCCGCAAAGTGCGGCTATCGAGCGCCGGCGGCCGGTTCAGGAAAGCGAAGCGTCAGATCGGACCCGAGCCCTGGATCGCCACGACGCTCGACAACTTCTCGCGCTTCGACAGCACCGGCTTCTCGTAAGTCTTCTTCATGGATAACCCCTTTGCCCAAGTTTCGCGCCCGCAGCACGCAGCGCGAACGAGGTTCCCGTCAAAGAACATTTGCGTGATCGACGTGCAATGAAGGCCGACCACAACCGAACGCATGGGGGCTGTGGCGCACCGGCAACATCCGCGCCACGGGCTTTATGGTGGTTAACCGGCGTGCTGCAGCCAATGGCGGTCGAACACGTCGAGAATGGCGCGGAATTCGGAAGGGGGGATCTGGATGGCGCCGTCGCCGCTATAGGCGTCGAGGAATTCGTCGAGCTGGCGGTCGACCGCTTCCGGATGCTCCAGGGCGATGCCGAGGCTCGCCAGGTCGGCGGCGATCGAGCTGCCGACCGGCAGGTATCCGCCCCATGTTCCGGTGCCGGATGCCGCATCGCGCAGCCGCACCAGCAGGATCCTGGTCAGCGAGGGCTGGGCTTCGGGGCCGATGACGGCGGAGCCGCACATATAGCCGCCGAGCGCGCTGACCGGCTGCGTCTGCGGGAACAGGCAAAGGAAGAACTGCGTGTCGCCGCCGACATCCTTGAGATGCAGATAGACGCCGCGCTTTGCCGGCGTTACCGGACCGACGAGCTGCAAGTGCCCGGTCGGCAAGGCCTCGCCATAGGTTGCCGTCAGCCCATGCGCGCCCGGCCCCGCCTCGATCGACAGGCGGCCCTTGATCATCTGGCCGCGATAATAGGGCGACCAGGCGCGAGAATAACAAGCATAGGCCCCGACAAGCCCGGAACCGACACCGCGCTCGTCATGCGCGGAGGCGTCGAACTGCATGCCGGCGCGACGCTCCAGCTCTGCGCTGTCGATGCCGTGCCGGGCCGCGATCGTGGCGGTGAAAGCCGGCAGATCGCTCTCGGCGACCCAGGCGCCGGGCTGTTCCAGCTCGAGCAGCCTCGCCCAGTCGTCATAGACGCTCACCTGGCGCGGCTGCGCGCGGCCCTGCAGCCATTTGTCGGCGCGGCCAAGATCGAACGCCGTCTTCGGGTTGATGGCTCGGAACGCCGCCGCCAGCTCCTTGCGGGTCACCGTTCCCAGCAGGGCCGACGTCAGTCTCAGTTTCTGCGCGATATGCTGCGCCATGCCGCGAGCACCTCACTGCTTTTCGCCACCAGGGCATTGGCGACCCGGCGGGATTCGCCGAGATTCCCTGACGATCGACCTAGCCGTTCGGCCTCGCTGATTTCCACTTTCTAATATTACAGGAATTCCAAAGATTTCCAGAGCATTCCACGCGCGCCGTCTTCGCGATCGTGAGGCCAGCGCTAGGCTCGTCTCGGGGTGGGTGCAGGGGAGCTGTCATGAAAGTCGTTCTATCCGCTCTTCTCGTGGCGCTTGCGCTGTCGCAAGCCGCCGAAGCCAAGACCAAGAACCTGGCGACCGAGACAAAGACCAGCGCCGAGAAAAACCGCCCGCCGCTGGACCAGACGACCACCGGCGGCATAGCGCCCGGCGGCGTCAAGACGGCGCCGCAAGGCGATCCGGACCAAGCCTATCCGCCGGCGCTGTGGCTTCATTTCTAACGCGGGGTGACCGCGTTCCCGGTGTCACGCATCGGGTCGGCGAGGAAACAGAAAACGGCCCAGGCAGAGGCCGTACAAGGGCCATCCGGCCAGCCTGAGGGTCGGGCTTGGCGTGCCGGTGGCATCTGGCACCCGCCCGCGCGGATCGCAAAGCTGCGGCGCGCGCGGGCCCTTCAGGGCCTCAAAGCGCGTCGCGATCTTTCAGATTCGCTCCATGCGCTTTAGGCTTTGATTTTGCGCATGTCTTTATCCCGAAACCGGTTCCACTTTCGGGAGACATGCTTTGGTCAATCCTTGACGAATGGACGGCGAACCGGAAAACTCGGACACGGCGCTGAAATGGCGCCGAGGGGAGACCACTCCATGCCGGGTGCCGACGAAAAGCTTGCCGCGCTCGGCATCGTGCTGCCGCCGCCGTTGAAGCTTCCGCCAGGCATGGTTCTGCCCTTTCCCTGGGTCAATGTGCGCGGCGACCGCGCCTATATCTCCGGCCACGGGCCGCAGGAGCCGGACGGTTCGCTTGCCGGTCCGTTCGGCGCCGTGGGCGAGAGCGTGTCGCTGGACCAGGCGCGAGCCTCGGCCCGCAAGGTCGGGCTGTCGATGCTCGGCGGCCTGAAACGCGAACTCGGCAGCCTCGACCGCATAACCGGCTGGTGCCGCGTGCACGGCATGGTCAATTCGGCATCGCGCTTCACCGAGACGCCGGCGGTCATGAACGGCTTTTCGGAGCTCATCCTCGAGGTCTTCGGGCCGGAGGTCGGCCGCCACGCGCGCACGGCCATCGGCGTTGCCGCCCTGCCGTTGAATCTCCCGGTCGAGATCGAGGCCGAGGTGATGATTGGATTGGCTTGACCAGGTTGTCGCCGGCGCGATAGGCGAGCGCACAGCCAATCCAACCGATGAAAGGCCCGCCATGACAGACGTAAAAGACAGCAACGGCACGACGTTGAAGGACGGCGATTCCGTGACCCTGATCAAAGACCTCAAGGTCAAGGGCACGTCCGAGACGATCAAGCGTGGCACGCTGGTCAAGAACATCCGCCTCAACGGCAATCCCGGCGAGATCGAATGCAACACCAAGCAGGTGAAGGGCCTGGTGCTGAAGACGGAGTTCCTGAAGAAGGCGTGATTGCGGCTTCCATGCGGAGAGATTAAGCAGCTCGGCTGCTTTCGCCAGTCGCCACATTGCGAGAGGCGCGGTGGCGGAAGCTGCCAATCTCCCCCCTTGCGGGGGAGATGGCCGGCAGGCCAGAGGGGGGTGCTGTCCCGCCGGCATATCAGCCTTCGCAATCCCTGAGAGGCCGGAGTGTCGTTCAGGCAGAGCAGGAAACGCTGCGTTCCTTCGCACCCCCCTCTGCCCTGCCGGGCATCTCCCTCGCAAGGGGGGAGATCGGCAGCACCAGCGCCGCCGCACGCCCTCGCCACCTCCCCTTATGTTGCACTGCGTTAGATTTGTTGCATTGCGATATCGACGCCCAAGGCCGAGGCTTTGCGGCAGGCGGGATACGAACGGACATTCACGAGGTTCGTATTCGTGTCAGCATCAGCGCAGGATTTCCGGCCCGATATCGAAGGATTGCGGGCGCTGGCCGTGGCGGGCGTCGTCGCCTTCCATTTCGGCCTGACGGCGCTACCCGGCGGCTTCGCCGGGGTCGACATCTTCTTCGTCATCTCGGGCTATCTGATCACCCGCCATCTCGTTGCCGAGATTTCCGACACCGGCCGGCTCGACCTGTTGCGCTTCTATGCCCGGCGCGCCCGCCGGCTGCTGCCCGTGGCGCTGTTCGTCATCGCCGCGACGCTTGCCGCCGGCGCGCTCATCCTGTCGCCGGAGGAGCAGGCGCTCTATTCCAAGGGCGCGATGTTCGCCTCGGCCTATATGATCAATCTGTGGCTGATCCGCTGGTCGTTCGACTATTTCGCCAATGATGCCACGAGCAATCCGTTCATCCACTACTGGTCGCTATCGGTCGAGGAGCAGTTCTATCTCGCCTGGCCGGCACTGCTGATGCTGGCCGTTTGGCTGGAGCGTTTCACCGTTTCAAGGAAACGGCGAACCTCTCCAGCTTTTCGTTTTGACGCAATTCCGGACGGAAAACCGCTGCACACTTTTCCTGGAATTGCTCTGAAACCCGGCAAGCACGCCATCATCGTTGCGATCGGCGTGATCGGCCTCGTCTCTTTCGCCCTCTGCGCCTGGCTGACGAGCGTGTCGCAGCCCTGGGCGTTCTATTTTTCGCCGCTGCGCGCATGGGAATTTGCCGCCGGCGGCCTTGCATCGATGACGCCGGCGCGGCTGTTGCAGGAGCGTCCGCTGCTGGGGCGGGCGTCGAGCCTGGCCGGCCTCACGATGATCGGGGTCGCTTATCGCACCTTCAGCGAGGACGCCCCCTTCCCCGGCTTTCTGGCGCTTCTGCCTGTCGCCGGTACGGTCCTTCTGCTCAAGGCGGGAGCGGCCGGCGCCAGGGACGGCACTCCTTATTCGCGCAATTCCGAACGGAATTACGTGAATGCCGCCCTGGCGCTGCCGCCTTTGCAATGGATCGGCAAGCTATCCTATTCGATCTATCTCTGGCACTGGCCGGTCATCGTCTATGCCGGCATGCTGGCGCCTGAGCTGACCCCTGCCGAGCGCCTTTACTGCCTTGCGCTGACGCTGGCGCTGTCCAGCCTCAGCTACCACCTCATCGAGAACCCGATCCGTCGCAACGGCTGGCTGATGGCCAACGCGGCGCGGGCGCTGGTGCCGGCCCTCCTCCTGACCGGCACCGGCGTCGCAGCCGCCTACGGCAATGCCAGGCTTGCCGTGCACGACCTCGATCCGGAGCAGCGCATTATCGCGGCGAGCGCCGCCGAACCCTCCACGGCCCGCGCCAAGGCGGGCTGTGTGCAGGACTACGAGACGGTGACGCCGAAGCCTTGCGTGTTCGGCAACGGACAGCGCGTCATCGCTCTCTTCGGCGACTCCCACGCCGACCATTGGTCGACGCCGCTGATCGAGGCCGGCCGGAAAAACGGCTACAAGGTGGTGACCTGGCTGAAGAACTCCTGCCGCGCCTCGCGCATCAGCGTCTGGTCGTCCGAGCTCAAGCGCCCCTACGCCGAATGCGACCATTGGCGCGAGCAGGCGATCGACGAGATCATAGAGGCGAAGCCGGCGCTAGTGGTCATCTCGGAGCTGGCGCTGACCAGCGGGCGCAAGATGGCGGGCCGCGGCGGCGATACGCAAAGCCAGGACGCCGACTGGCGGGCCGGCCTGCGCTCCACCCTCACCAGCCTGAGCAAGGCCGGCCTCAAGGTCGCCTTCATCCGTGACGTGCCGTTCAACAACGCCAATGTCGACACCTGCGTGGCGCGGGCGCTGTGGCGGGACGAGACGCCCTCGCGCTGCGACCAGACGCGCGCCTATGCCGCCAACGACAAGATGGCGGCGGTGGAACGCGACATCGTCGACAGCATCCCCAATGCCGCCTATGTCGACCTCACCGACCGCTTCTGCAGCGCCACCATTTGCCACGTCTTCATCGACGGCAAGCTCGCCTTCCGCGACCAGCACCATATGGCAACGCCGTTCGCGGAATCGCTGGAGCCCGAGGTGGAGAAGAGGGTGATTTCGAAGGTGGGGAGATGAAGCTGCGCCCCATCTCTCCCCTTGTGGGAGAGAAAGCGATTTCAACATCTTAGCCGGAGGCTAAGTGTTAGAAATCGCAAGTGAGGGGAAAGGCGCCGGCCTCCGATAAAGAGCGCTGGCGCCCTACGAAAAGTAAGGCCTGCGCCCTACGAAATCCCCTCTCTGGCATTTTCCAAGCACTTGCTCGGGGACAAGCCCGCTCGCAAATGCAGGAAAATGCTTTCTCCCCCACAAGGGGGGAGATAAGAGCGCCGCGCCCTACCCCACCGTAACCACAAAATGCTTTGTCACCGGCTCGAGGATCTTCCACGTGCCCTTGAAATCCGCCTCGACCACAAAGGCGTCGCCGGGGCCGACCTCGACCGGCTCGCCGCCATCGGGCGTGATGACGATGCGGCCGGCGATCATGTGGACGAATTCATAGTCGGTGTAGGTGGCGTGGTAGGTCCCCGGCGAGGCGCGCCAGGTGCCGGACATCACCTTGCCGTCCTCGGTGGTGTGCTGCACCGCGGTCTGCATGGTCGGGTGGCCCTCGACAACGACCCAGCCCGGCAGGTCGCCGCCATCGGCATGCTCGACGGCGCCGAATTTGCGAATGGTGGGTCTGGTCATCGGATGCTCCTGGGTTCGCCGGAATTGGCTGGCGACGGCATAGCCGATGACGAGATGCGTTGCACGCGGCGATGCGACAGCGGGAGGCGAAGCGGCGACGGATGCCAGCGGCCTTCGCCGGGCGGGCCGAAGATCCGGTGGGTTCACATCCGCCGCGTTGGAATCAAAAAGCCCGCCGGATGGCGGGCTTTCCGGTTTTCCGGCCAGATCAGGTCGGAATGGAAGATGGCGGCCTTGCCGTGATGACGCTCAGCTTTTCGCGCCTGGCCAGAACAGGCTTCTCATAGGTCTTCTTCAAGGTACCCCCCTTTCAAGGTATCGTCGGTCCGCCTGTTGAACCTTACAACTGCCGGGGCCGATAGGCTGTAGCGCATTAGCAACACTTGATGGACGCTCCGTCCCCATGCAGCCCCGTGTTTGTCGGCTTTGAAGGCGACGAAGGCGCGGGCATGGGGCATCGCTGTCTCGTTTCGGGACCAAGATGCCGGCATCCATCTTGCACCAAAGAGATTGCCGGTGTCCTCCCGCCGGTCCTGATCGGGGGATCAGGTTTTAAATCTCGCCGGGCCTGCGGGCTTTGGGCATTAGGCCCGGCGAGTTCTTTGTTCGCTGTCATGCCGGGATTTGGCAGGGTGCAGACCCTATCTTGGAGCGTCAACTTTCCGAGCAGGCACTGTTCCCATCTCTTGCGATTTCCAACACTTGGCTCCGCTAAGATGTTGAAATCGCTTTCCCTTCCACAAAGGGGGAGATAGAACGTCGCGTTTTTCAGGGAACACCTCCACCCCGAAACCGTTAATGCCGTGAAGGGGCATCCACCCACAGGAGGCAGCGATGAAAAAGCTTCTGCTTGCTTCGATGATCGCCATCGCCTCGGCGTTCGCGATCGCGCCGGCAAGCGCCGGCAGCGTACAGCTCGGTATCGGTATCGGCCCGAGCTATAATGACGGCTATTACAGCGACGATTATGGCCCGTATTACCGCCATCATCGCTACTATCGCGATGTATACAATGACGACTACGACAATGGCGGCTATGTGGTGCGCTACCATCACCGCCGCCATTGTCGCACCGAACTGGTGAGCCACTGGCGTCACCACCACCGGGTGGTGGAAGAGGTGCGCGTCTGCGGTAACGGTTATAGCGGCTACTAAGCGAGCCTTGCATGAAACGCGCGGAACGGCCCTGGCCGTCCCGCGCGATCCTCGCCTTGCCTTCAGATCTTGCTCACTCCACAACCCTGTCGCGAAAATGGTTCCGCCATTCGGACGTTTGGGCCGATTTTCACGAAATCGCCCGCCCTCCCGGCAGCTTTTCGGGCTCGAAAGCGTTTACTCCGGTGAACCTTCAGGAGGAGGTTGCCATGAGAAAGCTTCTACTTGCCTCGGTGATTGCCGTCGCGTCGGCGGCCGCGCCGATCGTGCCTGCCGATGCCCATGCGTTCTTCGGCTTCGGCATAGGCGGCTACGAGCCTTATCCGTTCTACGGCGGGCCGTATTATGGTGGCTACCGCGACTATTACGACGACGACTACTACCCCGGCCAAGTCGTCTACCCGCGGTACTACCGGTACCACCGGTACTATTTCTATCACCGGCACCACCATAGGCACTTCTTCTACTACCACCACCGGCACCACCACAGGCATCACCATCGGTATTACCGGTACTAGGTAGGAGCACCGCGCCAGGCGGAGCTGGGATAGCGCGGCGGCGCTGGTCTCCCCACTCAAGGGAGAGGTGCCGCCGGAGATGGCAGCGCAACCGGCAAAGGCGGCGGCAGCCAGGACTGAGACGCTGGCGGGACAGCGCCCCCCTCTGCCCTGCCGGGCATCTCCCCCACAAGGGGGGAGATTGGCAGTTCGTGCGCCTTGCAAATCCTTCCCGACATGCCATCTAACTCACCGGCATCCACGGAGAAGCACGCGTGACGCAGCGAAGCGGCAGCGCCGACCTGCCGCTGCATGGCGGGCGGGTCCCGAAATGGCTGGGCGATCGCATGACGAGGCTCGGCGCTGTGCTGTGCGAAGCGATCATCCACCATTACGGCCGCGACGAACTCTTGCGACGTCTGGCGCATCCCTTCTGGTTCCAGTCTTTTGGGGCCGTGATGGGCATGGACTGGCATTCGTCGGGCATCACCACATCGGTCATTGGCGCGCTGAAGCGCGGGCTTAACCCTATGTCGAGCGAGCTCGGCATCCATGTCTGCGGCGGGCGCGGCGCGCATTCGCGCAAGACGCCGGGCGAGCTCATCGCCATCGGCGAGCGCGTCGGGCTGAACGGCGATGCCCTTGCCACCGCCAGCCGCCTCGTCGCCAAGGTCGACAGCGCCGCCGTGCAGGACGGCTACGACCTCTATCTGCACGGCTTTATCGTCACCGATGACGGGCGCTGGGTGGTGGTGCAGCAGGGCATGAACGGCGACGCCCGCCAGGCGCGCCGCTATCACTGGCTGTCGGAAGGGCTGCAAAGCTTCGTCGACCAGCCGCATGCCGCGATCGAGGGCGAACGCCAGGGCGAGATCGTCAACCTCACCGACCGCCGTGCCGAAAAAGCCCGCGGCGGCCAGGTCGAGCTGCTCAAGACCATGAGCCCGGAAAAGATCCTGACCGAGCTTGCCCTGCTCGAGCCCCAGCCGGAGCCAGAACCAGCCGCGCAGCCGCTTTTGCCCAACCTCGTCATGCCCGCGCATCACGACGTGCGCGAAAGCGACATCGTCATGCGCCGCCTGCACGGCAACATCGCCTCGGCCATCGAAAGCGGCCCGAAGGATTTTCCCGAGCTGCTGCTGGTGCCGGGCGTCGGCCCGCGCACGGTGCGGGCGCTGGCCATGGTCTCGGAAGTGGTGCATGGCGCACCCTTTCGCTTCTCCGACCCGGCGCGCTTCTCGCTCGCCCATGGCGGCAAGGACCGCCACCCCTTCCCCGTGCCTCTGAAAGTCTATGACGAGACGATCGCGGTGCTGAAATCGGCGGTGGGGAAGGCAAAGCTCGGGCGGAGCGAGGAGTTGGAGGCGCTGAGGCGGCTGGATGGCGAGTCACGGCGGATGGAGCGCTACGTGACGGGGCCGAGCTTGAAGGAGATAGTCGCCGGCGAGATGGACCAGTCGCATCTGCTGGGGGGTAGGAGCGTGTTCGGGTGGGAGAAGGCGCCGGAGGACAAGAAGGCTCAATAAGCCACCAGGGTCGGTGCCTCTTATTCGTAAAAGCGCTGTGGGCAATAAACTCAAGTATATGGAAGTCCGGGACCAAGAAATGTATTTCACCTTGTGCGATCGGACTGGGGGAGCAGATGGGAGACGAAAAGACGGAGCTGGATTCGATCTGGGCCGACGACCTTCTCGGTCGGCGGAGTGATGCTGACTTTCTGCAAGCATTCTTGACCGGGCGAATGGCGGATCGGCAGAAGGCCGGCTTGGCTGGAGCATATGTCCTCAACATCGACGCACACTGGGGTGCAGGTAAGACTTTCTTTCTAGAGCGTTTCGCTCTTCAGCTCGAAGCCTCAGGCCATATTGTTGCAAGGGTTAACGCATGGCGCGATGACCACCTTGATGATCCATTTATTGCAATCTTGGCGGCAATCGACGAGGCGCTTAAACCTTACGTCGTCAAAAAGGGAAAGATCGCTACGGCTTGGAAGGGGGTAAAGGACAACGCTGTTCCCTTGGTCGTCAAGTTTCTTGGTGGGGCTACGAAGACGTTGGTCAAAAAGTTCGTAGGCACGGAATTTGTCGACCACATAGGAGATGTCATTTCCGGGGACCAGGCGACCGACCAAACGCTTACCTCTGGATCAGGTTCCGATGATGGAAAGGACAAATCTATCGTTGAAGAGGCACTGGCTGAGGGAGCGTCGGAAGCGGCGATTCAAATCGAAAGTGTTGTCGACAAAGGCACCCAAGAGCTAATCGATTTTTTCAATGGGCAGAACAAAGCTACGGACAACTTTCGAGAGAGACTTGGAAAGGCAATCTCCGCGTTCGAAGCCTCGATAAGGCCGCCACTTTTCGTTTTCGTTGACGAACTCGACCGCTGCCGGCCATCCTATGCGGTCTCGCTGCTAGAACGAGTAAAACATCTCTTCGACGCCGATAATGTAGTGTTCGTCTTTGCAACCAATAGCGACCAATTGCAGTATAGCGTCACCGGTGCCTACGGTGCGGGGTTCAACGGGTTCTCATACCTCAAACGATTCTTCGACCGGACATATTTGCTGACAAACCCATCGATCGAGGAGTTTGTTCGTGTCGAATCAAAAAATTTGAACCAGGCGAAATTTACAGCTCCTAGCTCGGACAAGGTTGGCTTTATAATACGATGCTGCGAGTCGTATAAGATGGATCTAAGAGAGGTTAGACACGTTATCGACATTGTTTCTTCGTCGATTACATCTTGGCGCCATAGCTTTCCCATTGATATGGTCATATTGCTGCCACTTGCTATTTTCTTTTACAGAAATGGCAGCGTCAACTGGCGCGATGCGCAATCAGATATTCCAGAAACTTTTGTCTTCCAGGAAGGATACCGGATTAACGAGTATACGATGCAAAATGAGCCTGTCGTTTTTAAGGTTTCGACTGCATTTAATCTGTTAAGAAATGCAGCTACCTCGATTGAGGAAGCTATCGCTCTCAGAAACTCATCGTCATCACCCGAACAGGAATATGCTGCTCAAACTTTTTTACCTGAGTGGAACGGCAAGAAAGTAAACCGAAGAAGGCCGAGCGCGCAGTTCGAAATAGGCGACCTGATCATGCACGCTGGAAAAATCATTGCTTATGACATTGCTGATAGGAACTAGATCGCAGGCTCCCCTTCACCCCGCCTTCCTCCCCATCATCCCATAGTGCACCGCCAGCAAGTCCAGCCCGACCTTCAGCAGCTTGACCACCACATCCCTCCCCTCGCCGGTGCGTTCGGCGATGGCCTTCACGGACTGGCCTTCGAGGCAGGTCTTTCGCACCACCTCCGCCACCTCCCAATGCGCGAGCGTTGCTGCGGCGTGGGCATGGGCGCGGCCGGTTGAGAGCACGCGGTCGGGGATGCCGCCGCCCACCCTGCCGCCGTCGACGCGCTCGCTCCAGGATTGCGGCTGCAGGCCCTCGCGCTGGCTGCGCTCGAAATCGTCGCGAAAGCGCTGGCCTGCCTCGCGCTGCTGGCGGCTGAGCGAGGTGATGCCCACCAGCGGATCGACATTGCGCAGGCGCACGACGCCGCCGGTGGAGGTGTAGCCGCCGTTCGAGACTTCGTAGACGCGGCGCGATTCGGCGGTGCCGGCGGCGAGGCGCTGGCGGCCGAAGGCGTCTTGCTTCAGCGCGAAGTCGTGGCCGACCTCGCGGCGGATGCGCACCTGCTCGGCTTCGCCCTTGGGGAGTTTCGGGGGTTGCGGTTTTTTCGAGGCTTTGCGGGGCATGAGTTGATCCTTGGGATTGGGTGGACGTCTCAGAACTTGGGTTCCTCACCCCCGCCGGAGGCGGGGGAGAGGTGTCCGCGAAGCGGACGGAGCGGGGGCCTTCGTAGGGCGCTCCCCTCTCCGTCTCGGCTTCG
>NZ_JAGXJY010000274.1 GCF_019091085.1 Mesorhizobium sp. GbtcB19
CCTTTAATAATTAGGTATATTATATCATCACACTAATATTCAAGATATAAAATATATCGAATTATATTTCGAACTTGGTAATCTTCATAAGTGAGGATCTCTTTTTTTTTTTGGCACATTAAACTTGTGTAAATTATTATGTAATTGGTTAAGGGGAAATGGACTTAAGTTTAAAAATTATTTGATAAATTTTCTAATAACCTCATGTTTTCACTTTTTCTTGCCCATTTTTTATTTATTATAGTAAAACTTTCTTTACATTTT
>NZ_JAGXJY010000275.1 GCF_019091085.1 Mesorhizobium sp. GbtcB19
GAGATTAGATTTGACATGTGTTAGGATTCTTGACATTAATAATATATATGATTTTGTAGTTGAATAAATTTGATCTATTGAAATTTAATTAAATGTATAACTGACTGGAATGGAGTTTTGATTTAATAAGTGTCAAATCAATTATTAAATATCATTTATCTAATATAATGCTGAGATCTAACAATGATTAAATATAATGTTTATTATTTGACACAGATAACATATAGGTCATCTAAAATTATAAAAAAATATGTTGAATAGTTG
>NZ_JAGXJY010000276.1 GCF_019091085.1 Mesorhizobium sp. GbtcB19
ATTAATGTAATTATCAATAGCAATAACCTTTGTTCCTAGTTATCATGTGGTTTGAGTTCTGTGAAAGACTTTAAGACCATAGGAACCCAAGATTTGCATCTACTTAATACTTAACAAGTTCAATATTCCCACTTAAATTCCTTG
Source organism: Mesorhizobium sp. GbtcB19 (assembly GCF_019091085.1). GTDB lineage: Bacteria > Pseudomonadota > Alphaproteobacteria > Rhizobiales > Rhizobiaceae > Mesorhizobium. Next base: position 145 of record NZ_JAGXJY010000276.1, read on the forward strand.
TCTAATAACATTCGTCAGGATGGCCAACCAAATGTATTTTGCTGCATGAAACATGGATTATGATGTATATTTTCAGAGCGTCAAGTTTGGTTTCACTAGCTTGTAATATTCCAAATAATT
>NZ_JAGXJY010000277.1 GCF_019091085.1 Mesorhizobium sp. GbtcB19
GGTATTGGATCTCTATTCAATACCCCTTGGTTTAATAGATATTGGATCCCCATCTAATATCCATTCTAAGTTGTATTAGATTTCTCCTAAGGATCTATTAAAATAAGGGCTTATTGGATATCTCATATCTAATCCTCTATTTGTTACGTTGTCCACCATATGTGTGTGATTCTCTAAGTCCAATACTGAGCTAGCTATGAGCTGTACCTATCAAAACTCTTTCTGGCACAATAAATTATTATCCTCATAATAATTCACTCAACT
>NZ_JAGXJY010000278.1 GCF_019091085.1 Mesorhizobium sp. GbtcB19
AATTCTACAGTAGCAAGTGCAAATTCTTCTACAGTATGTCTAGTTACTATCAATATGGTAGGTAATGTATGACTTTCTTTCCAAGAGAACTTTTAGGATGGAAGTATCTTTTCTTTCCATACCACTATCCTAGCACAAATTTTCAGCCCAAGCCTGGTCCTCGTGCTAAATGTATCACAAATGTCCCTTCGGCCTGTCTGTATAAAGTAGGCAGCGCTTGTCGGGTTCCATTAAGTCCTAAATCACACAAGAAAATATATGGAT
>NZ_JAGXJY010000279.1 GCF_019091085.1 Mesorhizobium sp. GbtcB19
CTGGCTGCGGGGTGCTGGCGCTCGACGGTGCGGAACCGATGCTCGAGCAGACGCGAGCCACCTGCCGGGATCACGCCGACCGGCTGGCTAGGGGCACGTTCGAACTGGCCGATCGCGACTGGCGGCGTCTTTCCGAGCCGCCGCATGCCATCGTCTCCTCGCTCGCCATCCATCACCTCGTCAGCCGGCTGTAGCAGATGCTGTTCGCCGTTCTGGCAGCGTCGCTCCGGCCCGGCGGTGTGCTTGGGGTGGGCGCCATCCGG
>NZ_JAGXJY010000280.1 GCF_019091085.1 Mesorhizobium sp. GbtcB19
GCGATTGTATTTGTAGCTACATATATAGCCAACTAAACTAGTATGTTACAGAATATTGTATGTTTTGGTCAAAGAAAACTATGTTGTCTAGCATACACTATTGAGAAAGATATCAATCTTGTGGTTCCAAAATTCTCCTTGTGTTTTGTCTTGTATATGTTAATAAGGTTGGTTGTTGTGCTGGCATCTCATGGAACTGGCTTTTTCTGCTGAGTACATTTCCTGGTCTTTCTTGCTTATGGTCTTAAACTCTTAGTAATTGT
>NZ_JAGXJY010000029.1 GCF_019091085.1 Mesorhizobium sp. GbtcB19
TGTCCGAAAGGACGACCAGGATCCACTCGGTCTCCTTCCCACTTCAACCATACACCAGAACCAACACACAGGATCCTTGGGTCTCCGCGTCCGCTTCGCTCCCGCTCCGCCCGTGGATGACGAACGGAGAGGCGCCTACGCGGCAGCCTTCCACCCATCCCTGATATGCCTGTATCCCTCGCGATAAACCGCCTCCGGGCTCTCCGCGAAATCCCGCCAAACCTTCGTCGCCGCCGCGAGGTCCTTCAGCGAGCGGCCAAACGACTCGATCGTCAGCCAGTCGTCATAGCCGCTTTTGCGGATGGCGGAAAAAGTCTCTTTCCAGGGAATGTTGCCGCGCCCCGGCACGCCGCGGTCGTTCTCCGAAATATGGATATGGACGACATTCCTGCTATTGCGGGTATAGGCGCCGATCGGATCGGCCTCCTCGATATTGGCGTGAAAAGTGTCGTACATCGCCTTGATGTGCGGCCGGTCGATCGCGTCGATATGTTCCGACAGATCGGCCATGGTGTTAACCAGATAGCACTCGAAGCGGTTGAGCGCTTCGAGCCCGATGGTGACGCCCTTCTTGCCGGCATGGTCGCCGATGGTGCGCTGCGAGGCGACCGAGCGCTTCTTCTCGGCAGCTGTCGGCCCGCTGCCGGAGAAGGCGCCGAGTGTCGAGTGCAGCGGCCCGCTCAGCCTGTTGGCGCCGAGCGCGGCACCGCAGTCGATCGCCCATTTCATATAGTCGATGCCGGCCTTGCGCGTGGCGGCATCCGGCGAGATCAGGTTCATTGCCGGATCACCCATCGCCGAGACCGCGGTGCGCTCCAGACCGATACGGTGGAGCATTTCGCCGAGCCTCCTGTAGTCGTCGGGCGCGCCGGCAAAGACAGGTATCTCGACGCCGTCGAAGCCGGTCGCCTTGATGTCCTTGAGCAGCGCCTCGTGCTTCTTCGAGACGCTGGTCGTCCACAAGAACATGCACATGCCGATCTTCATCGACACCCCTCCCCATCACCTACGATCTAGGGATGATGAGATTCAGGTCAGGCCGAGTCGAGAACGGTGGCTTCCGAGAACCGGAGCGGAGCGTACTTAAAGTACGTGAGCACCGGAAGCGCAGGAAGCCGCCGTTCACAGGCCCGCCTCACCTGAATATCGGCGCCCCTAGAGCTTCGTCCACGCCCCGTTTTTCTTCGACGATTTCACGCAGGCCTCGATGAACGCCATGCCTTCGACGCCGTCCTCGATCGTCGGGAAGACCACATCCTTAGCCAGCTTACCGCCCTTCCTGCGTGCCGCGCGGATGGCGCGGGCGGCCTCCTGGTAGATGTTGGCGAAACCTTCGAGATAGCCTTCCGGATGGCCGGGCGGCACGCGCGTGACACGCGCCGCGACCGGCATCGCGCCGGCGCCGGCGCGAGTTAAAAGCTGCTTCGGCTGGCCGAACGGCGTGTACCAGAGATAGTTCGGGTCGGCCTGCACCCATTCCAGCCCACCCTTCGAGCCGTAGATGCGCAGTTTCAGCCCGTTCTCATGGCCGGGTGCCACTTGGCTTGCCCAGATCATGCCCTTGGCCGCATGCTTGTTGCCGACCGGCTTGAAGCGCAGCATGACATTGACATTGTCGTCGAGCTGACGGCCCGGCACGAAGGCGTCGAGATCGGCCGAAAGCGAATCCAGCTCCAGCCCGGAAACGAAGCGGGCAAGGTTATAGGCATGCGTGCCGATGTCGCCAAGCGCACCGCCGGCGCCGGCCTGTTTCGGATCGGAGCGCCACGAGGCCTGCTTCTGGCCGGTGGCGGCGAGATCCTCGGTCAGCCAGTCCTGCGGATATTCCGACTGCACGATGCGGATGTCGCCGAGCTGGCCCTTGGCCACCATCTCGCGCGCCTGGCGGATCATCGGATAGGCGGTGTAGTTGTGGGTGAGCACGAACACCTTGCCGGTCTTCTCGACCAGGGCGGCGAGCTTCTTCGCCTCGGCCAGCGAGGTTGCCAGCGGCTTGTCGCAAATGACATGGATGCCGGCCTCGAGGAAGGCTTTCGCGGCCGGCACATGCACGTTGTTGGGCGTGACGATCGCCACCGCCTCGATGCCGTCCGGGCGCTTGGCTTCGGCCTTGGCCATCTCGGCATAGGAGCCGTAGCTGCGTGACGGATCGAGCCCGAGTTCCTCGGCCGAGGCCTTGGCCCGTTCCGGATTCGACGACAGCGCGCCGGCCACCAGCACGAAATCGTTGTCCATGCGTGCCGCGATGCGATGCACCGCGCCGATGAACGCGCCCTGCCCGCCACCGACCATGCCATAGCGGATCGGGCCGCCTCCTGTTTCCGACTTCGATGCGCCGACCATTTTTTCGTCCTCTCCTCTTTGGCTCCTCACCCTCTCCCTTGCGGAGAGGGCCGACGCGCAGCGTCGGGGCGGGGTATAAGGGTCCGCTGCGGCTTGGAATTCAATCCCACCCGGACCCGTGGTCGCGTCTTCTCAAGGAAATTCGCGGGTCAAATCCCCATCATCGCGCGCAGCAGCTTCTTGTCGGTCGTGCCGGCGGCGAAATCGTCGAACGCCTTCTCCGTGACCCGGATGATGTGGTGTTGGATGAAAGGCGCGCCTTCGGCGGCGCCGTCCTCGGGATGCTTCAGGCAGCACTCCCATTCCAGCACCGCCCAGGAATCGTAATTGTACTGGGTGAGTTTTGAGAAGATGCCGCTGAAATCGACCTGGCCGTCGCCCAGCGAGCGGAAGCGGCCGGCCCGGTTCACCCAGCCCTGGTAGCCGGAATAGACGCCCTGCCGCCCCGTCGGGTTGAACTCGGCATCCTTGACGTGGAACGCCTTGATCCGCTCATGGTAGATGTCGATGAACTCCAGATAATCGAGCTGCTGCAGCAGGAAATGCGACGGGTCGTAGTTGATGTTGCAGCGCTTGTGCCCGCCGACCGCGTCTAAAAACATCTCGAAGGTCGCGCCGTCGAACACATCCTCGGAAGGATGGATCTCGTAGCCGACATCGACGCCATTGTCCTCATAGACATCGAGGATCGGCTTCCAGCGCTTGCCGAGCTCGCCGAAGGCTTCCTCGATCAGTCCGGCCGGCCGCTGCGGGAAGGGATAGAGGTAGGGGAAAGCCAGCGAACCGGTGAACGACACCGAGGCATTGAGCCCGAGATTGCGCGATGCCTTGGCGCCGAACTTCATCTGTTCGACGGCCCATTTCTGCCGCGCCTGGGGATTGTTGTGCACCGATGGCGGCGCGAAGCCATCCATCTGCGCGTCATAAGCGGGATGCACGGCCACCAGTTGGCCCTGCAGATGCGTCGACAGTTCGGTGATCTCGACGCCGGCATCGGCGCAGATGCCTTTCACTTCGTCGCAATAGGTCTTGGACGACGCCGCCTTCCCGAGGTCGAACAGGCGTGCGTCCCAGGTCGGGATCTGCACGCCCTTGTAGCCGAGCCCGGCCGCCCATTTGGTGATCGAGGCCAGTGAATTGAACGGCGCGGCATCGCCCGCGAACTGCGCCAGAAACAGGCCGGGACCCTTCATCGTCGTCGGCATCGGCATCCTCCCTCGTTTGTTTTCGCAACCAAGCATAGCGTCGATTGGAGCGAGGGCCAGCCTGTTTGGGCAAACTTACCGGCATCTCAGCGCCATGCCATTCTGGTATTACCAAATCTCGCAAGTCGGTCAAGCGCCTGAAAACCACGAGGAAGCCGCCGCGTTGCCGCCGAGTTTCAAAAATTATCTTATGAAATCAGAGCATTGATCATGCAACTGAGCCTCGCCCTCCCCGTTCTTGCCGCGCATGAAAATTTGCTGTAGAGGTCATCATAGGCCCAATTGGTCGAACCAGTTTCGAAGAAATGCTGGCAACGCCTTGGGGAGGAAACATGCGGCCACCTCGGACGGAGGCGTCGCGGGTGAACGTGACAGGCGAATTCTGGGAAGGATAGACCATGCATCTTTCGACGCACAATTGGATGCGGGCGGAGCCACTCGAGGTGACGCTGAAGCGCATCAAGAAATTCGGCTACGAGTCGATCGAGATTTCTGGCGAGCCCGAGCAGTACAAGACCAAGGAGACGCGCGCGCTCCTGAAGGAGCACGGCATCCGCTGCTGGGGTTCGGTGACGCTGATGCTCGGCGAACGCAACCTCGCTGCCAAGAACCAGGGCCAGCGCGAGCGGTCGGTCCAATACGTCAAGGACGTGCTAACCATGGTGAGCGAGCTCGACGGCGAGATCATCACGCTGGTGCCTGCCACCGTCGGCAAGGTCGTGCCCGACGGCACCGAGGCGGAGGAATGGGGCTGGGTGGTCGACGCGACGCGTGAGTGCTTCACCCACGCCAAGAAGGTCGGCGTCAGGATCGCCGTCGAACCGCTCAACCGCTTCGAGACCTACCTGTTCAACCGCGGCGCCCAGGCGCTCGCGCTCGCCGATGCGGTGAGCCCCGAATGCGGCGTCTGCCTCGACGCCTACCACATCCACATGGAGGAATTTAACGTCTATGACGCCATCCGTCAGGTCGGAAAGCGCCTGTTCGACTTCCATGTCGCCGACAACAACCGCTTCGCCGCCGGCCTTGGCCAGATCGACTGGCCGAAAATCGTGCGCACGCTGAAGGACATCGGTTATGACGGCGCGCTGACCAACGAGTTCGTTGCCCCCGTCGACCGCACGCCGGCCGCGCCCTATCCGGAGATGGTCGAGCGCAATCCGGTCGACATCTCGCCCGAGCAGCTCAAATTCATCCAGGACCACGGCTCCAGCGTGCTCACGGAGAAGTTCTACACCGACCAGATGCGCATCACCGCCGAGACGCTGCTGCCGCTGATCAAGTAGGCCTCCGACTGAACCTGTCCTTTCTGCCCGGTGGGCGGAGAGGCCGAAGGGAAAACATGCGCATCAAAAGCGTCCAGGCCTGGTGGGTCCGTATCCCGATCGAAGTCGCGAGGCAGCATCGCAGCGACTTCGGTCAGGTGACGACGTTCGACGCCGCTATCCTGCGCATCGAAACCGATGACGGCCTGGTCGGCTGGGGCGAAGGCAAGAACGCCGCCGGCAGCGCTGGCAGCTATGGCGCGCTCGTCCACATGCTCAACCACGAAATCGGCCCGCAGCTCATCGGCCGCGATCCGGCCGACATCGGCGTCATCTGGGAAATGCTCTACAACGGCGTGCGGCATGAGACGGCCGCGCATGCCGGCCATGCCATGCCGCAGCTGGCGCGGCGCGGCATGAGCGTGGCGGCGATCAGCGCCGTCGACATCGCGCTCTGGGACATTCTTGGCAAGTCGCTCGGGCAGCCGGTGTGGCGGCTCATCGGCGGCCGCAAGGTCGAGCGCATGCGGGCCTATGCCTCGGGCGGCTGGGCTTCTACCGAGGCCATCGGCGAGCAGTTGAAATCCTACATCGCCAAAGGCGGCTTCAAGGCGCTGAAGATGCGCGTCGGCGCCATGGACGGCGCCCCGCATCTTTCGGCCGCGCGCGTGCGCGCCGCGCGGCAGGCGATCGGGCCGGATGTCGATCTCATGGTCGACGCGCACGGCACCTACACCGTCGCCGAGGCCAAGCGATTCATTGGTCTCACCGCCGATCTCGACCTTGCCTGGTTCGAGGAACCGGTGATCGCCGACGACAAGCCGGGCATGGCCGAAGTGCGCGCCTCGGGCTCCACGCCGATCGCCACCGGCGAAAGCGAGGCGACGCGCTACGCCTTTCGCGATCTGGCGGTGCTGAAATCGGCCGACATCTTCCAGCCGGATCCCGCCTTCTGCGGCGGCATCAGCGAGGCGATGAAGATCGGCACCCTCGCCAGCGCCTTCAACCTGCGCTTCGCCCCGCATCTGTGGGCCGGCGCGCCCTGCTTCTTTGCCGGGCTGCATGTCTGTGCCGCCTCGCCCGCCAGCTTCATCATCGAATATTCGCTCGGTGCCAATCCGATGATCCACGACCTCGTCGAGGAGACTGTCGAAGCAAAGGACGGTATGATAGCGATCCCTGAAAAACCTGGATTGGGATTCACCATCTCCGAGCGGTTCCTGGAGGCGCACGCGCAACGTATTTGACGATGAAAGAAAAGAACCTTCTCGCGGAACTTGCCGCCTATCTCTTCTCCAACTCGGACAACGAGTCCGGCCGCACGCCGTCCGAGCGCGAACTGGCCGAGCATTTCGGCGTCAGCCGCGGCCAGATCCGCGAGGCTCTCGCCATCCTCGAGGCCATGCGCATCGTCGAGCGTCGCGCCAAGTCCGGCATCTATATCGACACCAAGCAGGCGAGCGTGGAAGCGCTGGCGCTTTTCGCCCGCGCCGGCCTGCCGCTCGATCCGGTGCAGATCTACGAAACGGTCGAGCTGCGCAAGATCCACGAGATCAAGGCCGCCGAGCTGGCTTGCTCGCGCGCCACGGAAGAAAATTTCGAACGCCTTCGCGAGATCCTGAAAGCCTCGGAGGAGCGCATCGCCGCCGGCGAAGGCCTCGCCAAGGAAGACCGCGAATTCCACCTCGAGATCGTGCGCGCGACCAAGAACAGCGTCTTTCACAACATCTGCAGCGTCTATTACCTGATGGGCGAGCAGCGCCTGCCGATCTATTTCAACGACCCCGAACGCAGCGTCCGTTCGCATGCCGAGCATATCCAGATCTACGAGGCGCTGCTGCGCCGCGACGGCAATCTCGCCCAGGCCTTGATGAACGCCCATTTGCAGGGCGCCGAGAGCTACTGGAAGGGAATAATCGAAGGCCGCGGCAGCGAGCCGAAAAGCGCGGCGCTGGAAAAGGCCTGAGCAATTTCCAGGAAAAGTGTGAAACGGTTTTCCGTCCGGAATTGCGTGAAACAACGAGACAGGGCAGTTCGCCGTTTCCATAAACGGTGAAATGCCGTTGAGCATTTTGCAGCCAAGCGTTTAGCTTGGCGTCGCACAAATGCGGAAATGGAACGCCCATGCGCAAAATCCTTTCGACGCACCCGCTGCATCCGCGCGCCACGGCCATGCTGGCGGGCGCAGGCCGGCTTGCAATCGCTTCGGCGCTCGATCCCAAGACACTGACCAGCGAAGCCCACGACGCCGACATCGTCATCGTGCGCGCGCCGCTGCCGCTGGAGCTGTTTCAAGGCGCGGCGAATTTGCGCGCCGCGATCCGCCACGGCGCCGGGGTCGACATGATCCCGGTCGAGGCGGCGACCGCCGCCGGCGTGCTGGTCGCGAACGTGCCGGCGGTCAACGCGCGCTCGGTCGCCGAGCATGTGATGTTTACCGCGCTGGCTTTGCTGCGGCGCTTCCGCGTGATGGACCGCGACCTGCGCGCCAAGGGCTGGCTTGCCGGGCGCGAGCATGCCAATTCGACCAGCGAGTTGGCCGGCAAGACTATCGGCATCGTCGGCCTCGGCGCGGTCGGCCAGGCCGTCGGCCACATCGCTGCGCACGGTTTCGACCTCAATGTCGTGGCGACCACGCGCAGCCTGCGCCCGGCGCCCGAGCGCGTCGGCTTCCTGTCGATCGACGCGCTTGTCGAGCAGAGCGACATCATCGTGCTTTGCTGCCCGCTGACGGAGGAAACACGCGGCCTGATCAGCCGCGAGCGCATCGCCCGCATGAAGCCCAACGCGCTGCTGATCAACGTCTCGCGCGGGCCGGTGGTCGACGACGAGGCGCTGATCGAAGTTTTGCGGACGGGTCGCATCGGCGGCGCCGCGCTCGATGTCTTTTCCACGCAGCCGCTGCCGCCCAACCATCCCTATTTCGGCTTCGACAATGTCATCGTCACTCCGCATATGGCCGGCATCACCGAGGAATCGATGATGCGCATGGGCGTCGGCGCGGCGAGCGAGGCGCTGCTGGTGCTGGCCGGCAAGCTGCCCGTCAACCTGCGCAACGCGGAAGTCATCGAGCACTACCGGCGACGCTTTCCGGCTGGCTGACGCTCGCCTCAATTTTCCCGGATTTGACGACGACCTTCGTGTAAATGCGCAAGCGTGTCGCGAACCCCCTCATGATCGCTATTTGCTGTCTATCCGCGGCCGCAGCCCGCGCCGACGCACAAGGCAGCTACGTGCCGTGCGACAACGGCCTGCGCTGTGTGACGGCGCCCTGCCCTTCGACCAGTGCGCTCGACCTCGCCTCCGGCAAGATCATCAAGGGTGTGTCGGTCGACATTGACGGCCTACCGCAGCAGGACAGGGCTCTCGACCTGGCGGACAAGCTTTATGTCGGCAAGCTTGTCGTTGCTGGCACGATCGAAAACCGGCCGCATACCTTCAACGGCAAGCAATACAGCCTGCCGACGCTGGTGGCGACCGGCATTGAGCGCGCGGCGAAGGACGGCGAGCGCGGGCACTGCTCGGCGCGCTGAGGCTCGCGCCTCGCGGGCGCATTCAACCTGCAAGCAAAACCTCAACGGTCGCTGCAATCGCCAGCAACCGCCGATCTTCCCCATGCCTGCCTACCAGCATCAATCCGGCCGGCAGCTTGGTGCCGGGCATCGGCAGCGAGATCGCGCAGAGATCGAACTGGTTGGCGACTTGCGTGTTGCGCAAGAGCAGCCCTTCGGTCCTGTCGCGCCGCGCCTCGTCACCGGCCATGGCGGCAAGGGACGGCGCAAGCACCGGCACGGTCGGCAATGCCAGCATGTCGACCGGCTCCAGGCGCTCCGCCATGGCCGCCACGAGCTCGCCGCGACGGCGGATCGTGCGGATATAGGCCGAGGCGGGAATGGCCAGCGCGCGCGACAACGGCCCGGTGACATGCGGATCGACCGGCACCGGAGCGCCGCCAGCCAGCCAGTCGGCATGCACTTCGGCGCCTTCCATCGACGCGATCGTGCCGCGTTTGGTTGCCAGGCGCATCTCGGCGATGAGATCATCGATGGACAGATCGGCGGCGCGGGCGCCGGCCTGCCCGATCTTGTCGATGCAAGTCTCGAAAGCCGTGGCTACTTCGGTTTGTGTCTCGCCGAACAGCACGCCGCGCGGGATGCCGATGCGCAAGGTCGCGAGCGGGACCGGCTGAAGCGCTGCGGGCTCTTCACCCGCCATGATCGCATCGGCGATCGCGCAATCGGCGACGCTGAGGGCAAGCGGCCCGATCGAATCCAGCGTCATCGACAGCGGAAAGGCGCCCGCCAAAGGCACGCGCTTCGCCGTCGGCTTGAAGCCGACGACACCGTTGAGCGAGGCCGGAATGCGCACCGAGCCGCCGGTGTCCGAACCGATGGAGATTTCACTGGTGCCCTCGCCGACCGCGACGCCCGCCCCCGACGACGAGCCGCCCGGGATCAGGCTGGCGTCGGCGGCATTGCCCGGCGTGCCATTGTGCAGGTTGTCGCCGATCGCGGTGAAGGCGAATTCGGTCATGTTGGTCTTGCCGAGGATGACGGCGCCCGCCTGACGCAGCCTTTGCACGATTGCCGCATCCCGCGTCGCCGGCGCGGCGCCGGCGCGGATCAGCGACCCGGCCGCCGTCGGCTCGCCGGCGACATCGAACAGGTCCTTGATCGAGACGATGCGCCCGTCGAGCGGCCCGAGGCTCACACCGGCCTCGCGGCGGGCATCGGACGCGCCGGCGGCTGCCCGCGCCGCCTCGGCATAGAGCTTCGTGTAGACCTTCTCGTCCCCCGCGCGATTGGCAAGACGTGACAGGATGATTTCAAGACGGTCGCGGACGGATTGCATTTTCGATGTCGGGCCCCGCAAAATTGCAACGTCTTTTAGGCACGGCCTGATGTTGGGCCGGCGAAGAGATAACCCGGCAAGCGTGCTTTTGCATCCTGCCAGCGATAGGAAGATGCTGATGCTGTACAAAGGCGGTTGCCACTGCGGCAAGGTGGCATTCGAGGTCCAGGGCGAGCTCGGCATGGCCGTGCGCTGCAACTGCTCGATCTGCCGGCGCAAGGGCGCGCTGCTATGGGCCGTGCCGCATGACAAGCTCAATCTGGTCGCCTGGGGCGACGATCTCGGCCGCTACACTTTCGGCAAGACCCAGATCGCGCATCGTTTCTGCCGCACCTGCGGCATCCATCCGTTTGCCGAGGATGTCGGCCAAAGCAGCGAACGCTCCGCCTATATCAACATAAACTGCCTGGACGATATCGACCCTACCGCCATCGAAATCTTCGAGTTCGACGGCCGCGCGGCCTGAGCGACAGGCAACGCAATCGGCCCGGCGCTCCTGAGAGCCGCCGGACCGATGCTTGAGAGAGCGAGCGGCTACTCGGCGGCCTGCTTCGGTCCCATCAGGAAGGCCACCAGCGCTGCGAGCAAGGTCGCCGCGCCGCTATAGCCAAAGGCGCTGGCGACGCCGGCATGATCGACCAGGAGCCCGCCGACGATGGCGCCCAGCGCGATCGCCACCTGGAAGGTCGCGACCATCAGGCCGCCGGCACTCTCGGCCTGATCTGGCGCCGCTCGCACCAGCCAGGTCTGCAGCCCCACCGGCACGGCGCCGAAGGCAAAGCCCCAGGCGGTGACTGCGACCGCCGCCGCGATCGGCGAGGCGCCGAGCACCAGCAACGCCACCGCCGACAGGGCGATCAGCAGCGGAGCCAGGCCGACGGCCATCTTGAGGTTGCGCTCGGCGAGGAAGGCGCCGGCGAAATTGCCGAAGAAGCCGCCAATGCCATAGGCGAGCAGCACCAGCGAGATGGTCTCGATCTTCATCGCCGGAACCGTCTCGAGGAACGGCCGCACATAGGTGAAGCCGGCAAACTGTCCGGACGCCACCAGCAACACCACCAGCAGCGCCACGCGGATCATCGGCCGCTTCAGCACCGCGATCAGCGTGCGGAAGCTTGCGACGGTTGCCGGCGGCAGGCTGGGCAGAGTGGCGAGCTGCACCAGCAGCGCCAGCGCGCCGACGACCGCCGCGATCATGAAGGCGGTGCGCCAGCCCCAGATATCGCCGACATAGGCGCCGACCGGGGCGGCGGTCACGGTGGCGACCGAGACGCCGGTCAGGATGATCGACATGGCGCGCGGCATCAACCGCATCGGCACGAGCCTGAGCGCCATGGCGGCCGACATCGACCAGAAACCGCCAAGCGCGATGCCCAGCACGACACGGGCAAGAAGCAGCATGGTGAGCGAGGACGCGAAGGCGGCAAGCAGGTTGGAGACGATCAGCAGCGCGGAGAGCATCCACATCACCAGCCGGCGGTCGAGCCACTTGGTGATGATCGCCATGGTCGGCGCCGCGATCGCGCCGACGACCGCCGTCGCCGTCACCGCCTGGCCGGCGGCGCCTTCGCTGACGCCGAGGTCCTGCGCCAGCCGCGTCAACAGGCTGGCGGGCAGGAACTCTGCGGTGACCAGGCCGAAAACACCGAGCGCCAGCGAGACCACCGCGCCCCATGCCGGTTCCGTTCGTTCCTCCGGTTCGGTTTTGACGAGGGCGGCGTCGATGGCGCCCGTGGCGGGTTCGGTCATGGCAAATTCTCCGCTCTGTCTGCGGCGCCAGCTAGGGGATAACCAGTCATGGGCTCCACCCGTTACATGCCTGGCGGGCGGCTCGTCAGTTGATCTGGTTGCGGCGCAACATTTAGCTGCAGTGCAACATAGGGAGTGACCGACTGGAGTTTCCATGCTAGAAACGCCGAAATGAATTACAATTCGTCCAAAACCACTCTGCAGGCTTCCGGCGACCCGCTGACCGATATGCTGCGCGGATTGCGGCTCGACGGCGTCGATTACGGGCGCTGCGTTCTGGGCGAACCCTGGGCCGTTTCCTTTCCCGCGCAGAAGGCGGCGCGTTTCCATTTCATCGGGCAGCAGGGCTGCTGGCTGTTCTCGCCGGCAAAGGAATGGATAGAGCTCTCGGTCGGCGACGCGCTGCTGATCCCGCGCGGCGCTGAACATGTGCTTGCGAGCGCGCCCGGCGTTCCGCCGGTGCCGATCGGCCGCTACACCATCGAGCCGGTTTGCGAGAACATCTATGACGTCTCAAATGGCTGCGACGGCAACAAGACGCTGCTGTTTTGCGGCAGCATGCATTTCAATCTCGACGGCTCGCATCCGCTGCTGGAGATGATGCCCGACCTGATGCAGGCGCATAAGCTGATGGCGAACGCGCCGGGCATCCAGCATCTGCTCGACGCGATGGCCGGCGAGGTGACGATGGACCGCGTCGGCTCCGGCGGCATCCTCGCTCGACTGGCTGACGTGCTTGCCGCCACCATCATCCGCTCCTGGGTGGAAAATGGATGCGGTGATGCCACCGGATGGATCGCCGCCGTGCGCAATCCGGATGTCGGCAAGGTGCTCGCCGCCATCCACCTGCAGCCGGAGCGCGACTGGACGGTCGAGGCGCTGGCCAGGATGATGGGCGCCTCGCGCTCCGCCTTCGCGCAGCGCTTCGTCACCGTCGTCGGCGAGACGCCGGCTAAATATGTGCTGCGCGTGCGAATGCACCAGGCGCGGCAGTGGCTTGCCCGCGACAGCATGCGGGTTTCGGTGGCGGCGTCGCGGCTGGGCTACGATTCGGAGGCCTCTTTCAGCCGCGCCTTCAAGCGGGTGATGGGCGTGGCGCCGAGCCATTTCCGCAACATCGCAGGCGACGAACCAGCCTAGGCATCGCCGGTCCACGGGCTGCCAGGCTGGAGGAATTGCCAAGTCTTTTGGACGCCGCGCCATTCCGCGCCGGCCGGCACGGCATAAGCTCAATGGCGGAGGAAATCGCCATGCCCAATCATCTCGCATCGCTTGCATTTGCAGTAGCCGCCATCCTGCCGGGCCGGGCTTTTGCGCTCGAAGACAGCTACTTGCCCGCCGACAAGATCCCCTACGCCGTCGAAGCGCCGGGCCAGCCACAGCGCCTTGGTGCGCTTTGGGGCGAGCGCGCAAAAGGCCCGGCCGGAACGTTGCTGAAAGTTCCCGGCAACTGGCGCGCGCCCGTCCACGCCCACACCGCCGACTACCGCGCCGTGGTCATCAAGGGCCTGTGGGCGCACTGGCAGATGCAAGGCGGCGAAGCGACCAAGGTCGAGCTGCCGCCCGGTTCCTACTGGACCCAGAAGGCAAACGAGATGCATGACGATGCCTGCCTGTCGGACACCGAATGCGTGATCCTGTTGATCAACGACACGCCTTATGAGACCTACCTGCCGAAATAGGCGCAGGTCGACAGCAAACAGCCGCGACGCCGGACTCTATCCGGCGTGCCGCAAGCTGACGCCGCTGCCCTTGTCGAACATCACCACTTTGTCGGGGTTCCAGGCGAAGCGCACCGGCTGCTCGATGGCGACAGCTGTCCGCGCCGGTACGGTGGCCCGCAGCATCGTGTCGCCGACCCTGAGCGTCACGATCTTCTCGACGCCGTGGTTCTCGACATCGTGGACCTGCGCTTCGACCGGCGCGCCGCTTTCCAGATAGACGTCCTCCGGACGGATGCCGAAGACGAGCGGGCGACCGTCGGCCGCTCCGCTCGCCTTGGTCCCCCCTGATAGCGGCAGTTCGAAATTCATCGGCGCCATTACCGCGCGGTTTTCGACCAGTCTGCCGTCGATGAGGTTCATCGGCGGCGAGCCGACGAAGCTCGCGACATAGGTGTCGCGCGGATTGTTGTAGATCTCCTGCGGCGTGCCGGTCTGGACGATGCGGCCATGGTTGAGCACGCCCACCTTGTCGCCCATCGACATCGCCTCGATCTGGTCGTGGGTGACGAACAGGAAGGTGGCGCCGAGCTGCATCTGCAGGTTCTTGAGTTCCGTGCGCAGCGCCTCGCGCAGCTTGGCGTCGAGCGCCGACAGCGGCTCGTCCATCAGGAAGACGCGCGGCTTGCGCACGATGGCGCGGCCGATCGAGACGCGCTGCATCTCGCCGCCGGAAAGCCGGTCGGTCTTGCGGTCGAGCAGATGCTCGATCCGGAGCGTGCGAGCCGCGCGCGCGACGCGGTCCTTGATTTCGGCGTCCGGCAGCCGGCGGATCTTCGGCTTCAGCGGGAATTCGAGGTTCTCGCGCACCGTGTAGCGCGGATAGAGCGAATATTGCTGCAGCACCAGTGCCACGTCGCGCTCCGCCGCGCCCCATTCGGCGACATCGACGCCGTCGATGAAGACCTGGCCCTCGGTCGGCTTTTCGAGCCCTGCGATCAGTCGCAAAGCCGTGGTCTTGCCGGCGCCGGTTTCGCCGAGCAGCACGAAGAACTCGCCGTCGGCGATGTCGAGGTTCAAGCCCGTCAGCGCGGTGTGGCCGCCGAACTTCTTGGTGATGTTCCTGAGTTCGATATGGGCCATTACAGCCTTACTCCGAGTGACTTGCCGCTTGCCGTGTCGAAGAAATGCGCCTGCTCCGGATCGATGCGGACATGCACCTTTTCGCCCGGACCCGAAACGTAGCCCGCCTTGGTGCGGGCGCGCAGCATCTTGGAGCCGACCTTGAGGTCGACGATGTCGAAGGAACCCAACGGCTCGATGATGTTCGCCTCGACTGGAATGTAGCCGGGCGCCGCATCGTGCCGTACGAGCACGCCCTCCGGGCGGATGCCCAGCGTCAGGCCGCCATTGGCTGCATGCCCGTTGAGCTTGGACAGGAGCTGGCCCGGGAACTCGAAGCCGGCCGGCGCGTCGCCGACCGTGACCGAGGCGGCGCCGGCCTGATCCGCGACGCTGGCCTCGGCGATGTTCATCACCGGGCTGCCGACGAATTGCGCCACGAACAAATTAGCCGGATGCGAATAGACATCATCGGGCGTGCCGACCTGCTGGATGAAGCCTTCATGCATGATGACGATGCGGTCGGCGAGGCTCATCGCCTCGATCTGGTCGTGCGTGACATAGATCGTCGTCGACCCTTGCTTGACGTGCAGGCGCTTGATCTCGGCGCGCATCTCCTCGCGCAGCTTGGCGTCGAGCGCGCCGATCGGCTCGTCCATCAGCATCGCCTTCGGCCGCCGCACCAGCGCGCGCCCGATCGCCACCCGTTGCATGTCGCCGCCCGAAAGCGCCGACGGCCGCTTGTCGAGCAGGTCGGTGATGCGCAGGACCCTTGCGACCTCGCGCACCGACTTGTCGACCTCGCCGCTGCTCATGCGCGTGGCGCGCAGCGGAAAGGCGACGTTCTCGTACACCGTCATATGCGGGTAGAGCGAGAAGGACTGGAACACCATGGCGATGTCGCGGTCGGCGGCCTTGAGGTGCTGCACCGCTTTGCCGTCGATCAGGATGTCGCCTTTGTCGATCGTCTCCAGCCCGGCGATCGCGCGCAGCGTCGTGGTCTTGCCGCAGCCCGACTGTCCGAGCAGCACGATGAACTCGTTGTCGGCGATGGCGAGGTTCAGATTGTGGATGACCTGGACGGCACCGAAGAATTTCTCGATGCCGCGAAGTTCGATCTGTGTCACTGCCGGGCTCCCTCATGCGCCGCGGCGCCGGTTTCCTCGCTCTGCTCCGGTGCGATCTTCGACGTGATGTTGAAGCCGATCAGGCCGGCCAGGATGATCGTCACGCCGTAGGAATGCAGGTTGAGGCTCCATGGCTGGCAGAGCGCGACGATGCCCAGCACCATCAGGATCTGCGAGGCCGGGAACAGGTACTTCTCGTTGATGGCGCGAAAACTCATTTGCGGATCGCTCCGAACGTCACGCCGCGAAGCAGATGGTTGCGCAGCAGGAAGGTGAAGATCGCGACCGGCAGCAGGAACAGGAAGGTGCCTGCCGCGATCGTGGTCCAGTCCGGCAGGCCGGAGCCGATCTGCGACGGGATGAAGGGCGGCGCCGTCTGGGCTCGCCGGTTGGTCATGATCAGCGCGAAGGCGTATTCGTTCCAGGCGGTGATGAAGCAGAACACGGCGGTGGCGGCGATGCCGGTCGCCGCTTCCGGCAGCACGATCTTGAAGAAAGCCTGCATGCGCGTGTAGCCGTCGACGAGCGCCGCTTCCTCATACTCCTTCGGGATCTCGTCCATGAAGCCCTTCATCAGCCAGACCGAGAAGGACAGGTTGAAGGCGACATAGAGGATGATCAGGCCGATATGCGAATCGTTGAGACCGACCATCCGGTACATCAGGAACATCGGGATGGCGACCACCACCGGCGGCAGCATGCGCGTCGACAGGATGAAGAACAAAAGATCCGCTTCGCCGGCGATCTTGAAGCGGGAAAAACCATAGGCGGTGAAGGTTCCCATGCCGACGGCGAGCACCGTGCTGATGACCGCCACGATCAGGCTGTTCATGAACCGATTGGGATATTGCGAAAGCTGCACGTCGTTGCCGACCTTCAGCACCCGCTCGCCGCCGTCATAGATGCGCTTTTCCCACCACGGCGCGGCCTCGTAGACCTGCGGGTCGACGGGCTTCTGCATCTGCACGCGCTTGGTGAACAGACGGATGAACGGCGTGACCTCCGGCTCGAACAGCACGGTGGGCGGCACGCTGACGGCGAGCTCCTTCGGCTTGAACGCCGTCGAGGCGATCCAGTAGATCGGCGCCAGGAAGATCAGCGTCGCGATCAGCACCGCGGCAATCGCGATGCGGTTGAAGGCGACTTCGGAAGAAGTGCGGACGGCGGCCATCTCAGCGCTCCTTCACCTTGTTGAGGTACTTCACGTAGAGGTTGGTGATGGCCAGCACCATGATCAGCACGATGTAGGCCAGCGCGCAGGACTTGCCCGTGTCCCACTGCTGGAACGCCTGTTTGTAGAGCCGGATCGCGATCAGTTCGGCGGTCGGCTGCGTCGTCATCGTGTAGGCGATGTCGAAGGTCTTGAAGGCTTCCATGGTGCGGAAGATCAGCGCGATCAGAAGGATGGGCGAGACCAGCGGCAAGGTGATGCGGGTGAAGGTGTACCACCATCCGGCGCGGTCGATCGCGGCGGCCTCGTAGAGATGCTGCGGCACCGCCGACAGGCCGGCGAGCGACAGCAGCATGACGAAGGGCGACCACATCCAGATATCGGTGATCGCGACCGCGTAGAGCGCGCTGTCGGGATTGGAGAGCCAGGCGAAGTCGCCAAGGCCGAAGACGTAGTTGATCGGGCCCCAGGACGGGCTGTAGAGCAGCTGCCAGAACAGGCCAACGACCGCAGCCGACATCATCATCGGCAACAGCAGCAGCGTGGTGATCAGGCCCTTCATCGGAAAGCTGCGGTTGAGCAGCAGCGCAAGGCCGAAGCCGACGATCATCTGCCCGGCCACCGAAACGATGACATATTTCGCCGTGATGACGAAGTTCGACCAGATGTGGTCGTCGCTGAGCAGCTCGCGATAATTCTGCAAGCCGACGAACTGCCATGGCTCGCTGCGGTTCGCGGCGAAGTTCGTGAAGGAATAGCCGAGCGAATAGATCAGCGGAAAGATGTTGAAGACGATCAGGAAAACCAGCGTCGGGATGATGAACAGGTTGCGGATGGTCAGATCCGACCAGCCGCGCGCGGCGGCCCTTGAGGCCGGATCAAGATGGGTGAGGGCTACCGAAGCCAACGAATGTCTCCCTGAAAACAGGAATGCCGGAGGGGAAACCCTCCTCCGGCATTCTGACTGTGGTGCTTACTTGTAGCGGTTGTACTTGGTGAACGTCGCCTTCCAGTCGGCGGCGGTCTTGTCGAGCGCTTCCTGGGCTGTGCCCTTCCCGCCGACCACGAACGGATAGATGTTCTGGTTCAGCTGATCGAGCACTTCGGCGTATTCAGGCGTCGCCCAGAAGTCCTTGACCATGAACATCGTGTCGTAGAACGCCTTGTTGTAAGGCGTGGCCTTCTGAAAGGCTTCCGACTTCAGCACGGCCTGGCTGCAGGTGTAGCCGCCGAGCTCGGCCCACTTCTTCTGGGTCTCGTCCTTGATGAACCATTCGAGGAACTTCATCGCCTCGTCCTTGTTCTTCGAATACGAGACGACCGAAACGCCCTGGCCGCCGAGAGCGGCGAAGCGCTTTCCGTCCGGGCCGGCCGGGTTGGCGAAGAAGCCCGTCACGTCGGCGTATGGGTTGGTGGCCTTGTTCACCAGCGGCGGGAAGAAGGCGAAGAAGTTCATGCTCATCGCGGCGAGGCCGCCGGTGATCGCCTGGTTGTCCTCCACGAAGAAGGTCTTGCCCCAGCCGGGAGGCGTGAACTTGTAGAGCTCCTTGTACATGTCGAGGCCGGCGGCGGCCTCTTTCGAATTGGTGATGCCGTCGACCTTGTAACTTGCATAGTCGCCGAGATCGCCGCCGTAGCTGAAGATGGCGCTTTCGACGCCCATCGCCATCGCGTCATAGGAATTGTCGGTGTAGATGGCGACGCCGTAGCGCTTCTGGTCCGGACGGTGGAAGAACTCGGCGATGTCGCGCAGCTGCGCGTAGGTCGTCGGCACGGCGAGGTCGTACTTGTATTTCGCCTTGAAGGCTTCCTTCTCCTTCGGGTCCTCGAACCAGTCCTTGCGGTAGGACCAGCCGATCGCATCGCCTTCCAGCGGGATCGCCCAGTATTTGCCGGAACCGCCGGGATATTCGGCGTAATATTTGATGGTCGCGGGCGCCATCACGTCGGTGAGCTTGTGCTGGTTGAAGAAGTCGGTCAGGTCGACATAGTGGCCCTGCGTCGAACCGGCGCCCAGCCATTGCGAGTCGCCGACGACCAGATCGTAGGCGTCGCCATGAGCGTTGAACTCGGTGAAGGCCTTGGTCTGGAAATCAGGCCATGGCGTCGTCTGAACCGTGACCTTCACGCCGGTCTCGGCCGTGTAATCATTGACGAGTTCCTGCAGATAGTTCGCCGGATCCCATTCCGCCCAGAAGATGGTGAGTTCCTTGTCCTGCGCGCGGACGGATGTCCCGCAGGCAAGCGCCAGCCCGATACCAGCAATCACGCTGGTCACTATCTTGCGCATAGTTTTCCTCCCTTGTGCGCATTCTACCGCGTCATGCGAGCCGGCAGCGAAACCGGCCCTGGTAGTTCCTCCTGTGATGGCACCTCTCCGGTTCCAGGCCTCCTCGCCCCTGCCGGAAATGGATCGCAGCCCTTCACTTTTGATCCGCTTTATCCGTCTTGATCTGGTATTACCAATTCCGGCTTGGCGTCAAGCGCTTTCTTGAGGCGACGGAACCAGCCACACAAGCCAAACATCGCGATATCTGTCTGTTTTGCCTTGTTTTTCCTACTATTTGATATGTGTGACCCTTGTCACGGGCGGCTCATCGCAACTAACATTCAAAACTGCTCACGCAATCTGGTCGAACCAGATTTAAGCGATTGCAGTCTTCGAGGCCGCCGGGATTCCTGCCGATCCAACCCCTGATTCCGCCATCGCGGCGCGAACCAGCGCGCCAGCCGCCCATTGCGCCACCGACATCATCTCGGTGCTGTCCAGCCCCCAGATATCCTTCAGCACCGTCACCACCTCGACGCCGAACATCAGCGACAGCGCCTGGGCAAGGCGCCTCAGCTGGCGCGGCTTCAGGCGGCCCTTGAGCGGCGCGATCGCATCTTTCAGCAGGTCGACGCGATGGCCGCGCGTGAAGGCAGGCTCCGATCCGAGCGTGCCGGCCTGACGCCGCGCCCATTGGTCGAGGGACAGCTTCAATGCCGCCTTGAAGGTCGCCTCGAAGGCCTCGATGCGCGGCATCGCGGTGGCAAACAGATCCGCCACGCGCCGCTCGGCATCGTTCGACGCGGATTTCCAGGTCAGGATAGGGCCGAGCCCCTCATCGACCACAGCCTGCACCAGCGCTGCCTGGCTTGGGAAATACCGGTAGGCGGTCGCGCGCGACACCGCCGCTGCCTCCGCGACCTCGCTGACCGAAGGCGTCATGCCGGACTGCATCAGCCTTGTCGCCGTTTCCAGCATCAGCCGCCTGGTGCGGGCGCGCGCCCCCCTCTCGACGGCCGGCACCGGGGCGGCCTCGTCATTGGCGGCGGCTTGTTGACGTGAGACATCCATATCAATACGATACGCGCGTCTCAAAAATTTGCAATGGCGCAATGCCGGGCAATGACGGGGTCCCCACCAGCGACGAGGCTTTTGCCGAGGAGCTTAAGGGTGGGCGAAAAGGCAGGCGGCGATGCCGAACATGCCGGATGACGGGGAGCCACGGGATGAGGCACATCTATGTGGTCGGCACCGCCGACACCAAAGGTGAGGAACTCGCCTTCCTGGCCGATGTAATCGCCAACGCCGGTGGCGCGGTCGTTCGTGTCGATATCGGCACGCGCAGCGCGGCCGTCCCGGTCGATATTCCCGCCAGCGAGGTTGCCGCGCATCATCCCCGGGGAGCCGGCGCGGTTCTCGGCATCGACGACCGCGGCGCGGCGGTTGCCGGCATGGGCGCCGCCTTCGCCAATTTCATCCGGTCGCGCGACGACGTCGCCGGCGTGATCGGTATCGGCGGCGGTGGCGGCACCTCGATCATCACCGCCGGCATGCGCGCGCTGCCGCTCGGCCTGCCTAAAATCATGGTCTCGACGCTGGCCTCCGGCGACACCGCGCCTTACGTCGACGTCTCCGACATCATCATGATGCCGTCGGTCACCGATATGGCGGGACTGAACAGGCTCTCGCGTGTCGTGCTGCACAACGCCGCCCAGGCGATCGCCGGCATGGCGGCAAAGCCGGCCCCGGCCGCTGCAGGCAAACCGGCGCTCGGGCTCACCATGTTCGGCGTCACCACCCCTTGCGTGACCGCAATCGTCGACCGCTTGCGCGCCGACTATGACTGCATGGTCTTCCACGCCACCGGCACCGGCGGCCGCTCGATGGAGAAGCTGGCCGATTCCGGCTTGCTTGCCGGCGTCCTCGACATCACCACCACCGAAGTCTGCGATTTGCTGTTCGGCGGCGTGCTGCCGGCGACGGAAGATCGCTTCGGCGCCATCGCACGTACAAAGCTGCCTTACGTAGGCTCGGTCGGCGCGCTCGACATGGTGAACTTCTGGGCGCCGCCGACTATCCCGGAAAAATATCGCGGGCGGTTGTTCTACGAGCACAATCCCAACGTCACGCTGATGCGCACCACGGCCGACGAATGCCGCAAGATCGGCGAATGGATCGGCGGCCGCCTCGCGCGCTGCGATGGCCCGGTCCGCTTTCTCATTCCGGAAAAAGGCGTCTCGGCGCTCGACATCGAAGGCGGCGCCTTCTTCGACCCGGAAGCCGACACCGCGCTGTTCGAAGCGATCGAACGCACGATCAAACCGAATAGGAACCGCACGGTGACGCGGCTGCCGCTGCACATCAACGAACCCGCATTCGCCACGGCCGCCGCCGAGGCTTTCCTCGACATCGCCAACAAGTGAGACCGATAAGCATGGCCGCCATTCCGCGCAAAAAGATCCTGGAAAAATTCCGCAAGATGATCGCCGACGGCGTGCCGATCGTCGGCGGCGGCGCCGGCACCGGTCTGTCGGCCAAGGCCGAGGAAGCCGGCGGCATCGACCTGATCATCATCTACAATTCCGGCCGCTACCGCATGGCCGGACGCGGCTCGGCCGCCGGCCTGCTCGCCTATGGCAACGCCAACGAGATCGTGAAGGAGATGGCCTATGAGGTGCTGCCGGTGGTGAAAAAGACGCCGGTGCTGGCCGGCGTCAACGGCACCGATCCTTTCGTCATCATGCCGCTGCTTCTCGCCGAGCTGAAGACGATGGGCTTTTCCGGCGTACAGAATTTTCCGACCGTCGGCCTGTTCGACGGCACCATGCGCCAGAGCTTCGAGGAGACCGGCATGGGTTTTGGACTCGAGGTCGACATGATCGCCGAGGCGCACAAGCTCGACCTTCTTACCACGCCCTATGTCTTCAACCCGGAGGAAGCCCGCGCCATGACCAAGGCCGGCGCCGACATTGTCGTCGCCCATATGGGTGTGACGACCGGCGGCTCGATCGGCGCCACTTCGGCGAAAACGCTCGACGCCTGCGTCAAGGAGATCGACGCCATTGCCGATGCCGCGCGTTCGGTGCGCAAGGATGTGATCCTGCTTTGCCATGGCGGGCCGATCTCGATGCCCGACGATGCCCGTTACATCCTCGACCGCTGCAAGGGCCTGCACGGCTTTTACGGCGCAAGCTCGATGGAACGGCTGCCGGCGGAAGCCGCGATCGCCAGGCAGACGGCGGATTTCAAGGCTGTGACACTGCACGACCTGAAAGCAACGCCAAAGAAAAAGAAGGGATGAGAGAATGGCCGACAGAAGCAAGGTTTTCGTCTACCCGAAGGATGTCAGCGCCTTTGGCTTCGACTGGGGAAAATTGTCGCTTACCGTCGCGCCCGAGGTGAACGGCGCCGAACGCTTTTCCGGCGGCGTCGTCGACTTGCCGCCCGGCCAGGGTCACACCCGTCACAACCATCCGGGCGCCGAAGAGATCATCTTCGTCATCTCCGGCAGTGGCGAGCAGATGGTCGAGGACGAGAAGGGCAATCCGGTTGTGGCCAAAGTCGGTCCCGGCTGCACCATCTACGTGCCGGAAAGCCGCTTCCATTCGACGCTCAACACCGGCGACCAGCCGATGCAGCTCTTCGTCGTCTATTCGCCGGCCGGACCGGAACTGACGCTGCGCGATCTGCCGGACTTCAAGCTGCTGCCGGCGGGAAAATGATGAACTTCCCTTCTCCCCGTTCTACGGGGAGAAGGTGCCCGAAG
Source organism: Mesorhizobium sp. GbtcB19 (assembly GCF_019091085.1). GTDB lineage: Bacteria > Pseudomonadota > Alphaproteobacteria > Rhizobiales > Rhizobiaceae > Mesorhizobium. The sequence goes on from NZ_JAGXJY010000029.1 coordinate 22,530, forward strand.
GGCGGATGAGGGGCAGCGCGGGCCTTCGGCTCTATGAAATCCCGCCTCTGTTCCAGCCGCGCCCGCGGTCGCCGAACATCACATAGCCGGCGTCGGTCACCGCGACCGTGTCCTCCAGCTTGATGAAGCCGCGTGTCGGGTGAAGCATGGTCGTCTCGACCGACAGCACCATGTTCTTCTCCAGCGGCTTGGCCGCATAGGTGCCTTCATAGGCGACCGGATGGTTGGTCATCAGGAACGGCGCCTCATGCGTGATCAGCCCCATGCCGTGGGCGAAGAAATCCGTATAGGCCGCAACCTTGGAGGCCTTCAGAACGCTCTCCGCATGCGCGATCATGTCGCCGCCCAGCGTGCCGGCCTTGACCTTGGAGAAGGCCGCCTGCTGCACGGTTTCGACTTCGGCCAGAAGATCCTCCAGCTCGGCATCCGGCTCGCCAAGCACGCCCATGCGGCAGAGGTCGCCGATATAGCCGTGATAATTGCCGCCGGAATCGATCGACAGCACCTCGCCCTTCTTCCACGCCTGGCTTGAGGAAGCGCGGTTGTGGCTGGAGCCCAGCGTCAACAGGCAATATTCGAAATGCGCGCCGCGATTGGTCTCCTCCCGCCTGAGGTGCTCGATGATATCGGCCTTGGTCGTCCCCTCGCGCGCCCAGCCGATCGTCGCCAGCATCGAGTCGGTGATCAGTTCGGAGGCGATGCGCAGCTGTTCGAGCTCAGCCTCGGTCTTGATGGCGCGCATGCTCTCCAGCATGCCGGTCGCATCGATCAGCTTCGCGTCCGGCAGCGCCTTGCGGACCAGCGTGTAGGCATCCGACGGCAGGAAGCCCGGCTCGATGCCGATGCGCGCCGCGCTTTTGCCGATCTGCTTGAGATGCTCCACCGCAAGATTGGCGGCGTCGAGCGTGCCCCAGCAGGCGGCATGCAGGGTCGGCGTCCAGAACGGATGGTTCTGGTGCTCGCCGCCTTCCATCTTGTTGCCGATATAGGCGGCATGCTCCGGCCCACCTTTCTCATAGAGCACGATCGGCAGATAACGGCTGTGACCGATCGCATCCATCGCGGCAAAGAAGATGAACTTGTAGCCGCCGAGCAGATATTGGGTGTTGTGCTTGGAGGTAGCGAAGAGCACGTCAATGCCGGCTTCCTCCATCAGCCGGTCCACCCGCGCCCGGTCGAACGGAATGCTGCTGACCTCGGTCTTGCCCGGAGCGATGTTCATCTGCCTCTCCCTATTTTTTTCATCGGCCGCAGGAGCGCCGAACGTCACGATTTATGGCTGTTGGCCAAATCTGCATCATCTTGGCCACTCTGGTCCAGCCAGAGCTGATCACTTTCGCGCCAAAGGCGCTTCTTCGTCCCAATCTCGGTCCATCTTCGCCAATCTGGTCTTACCAGATAAGGACATAAGAGCTTCTTTCGGCTGGCTGGTCCAGCGGACGGAAATTTCAAAGCCAAGCCATGATGCGCCAAATCCGTCTCTGGCGAAACCTTTGCCAAGCGCCATAATCACGCGATTGCCGCGCCTGCCATGGCGCGAAGTGGGGAGTTTGAGCGATGTCCGAATTGACGATTTCACGCCGCGGCCTGCTGGCCGGCTCGGCGCTGCTTCTGGCCTCGACCGCGCTGCCGACCATCGGCTTTGCACAGACGCCGAAGAAGGGCGGCCGGCTGATCGTCGCCGCCGACTCCGAGCCGCGCAACCTCAACCCGGCGATCGTCGCCTCCAACGGTGTCTTCTTCATTTCCAGCAAGATCGTCGAGACGCTGGCCGAAGCCTCCTCCGACGGCAAGGACGGGCTTGAGCCGCGGCTGGCACTTTCCTGGGAGGGTGCTGCCGACGGCCTGTCGGTGACCTTCAAACTGCGCGAAGGCGTCAAATGGCATGACGGCAAGCCCTTCACCTCCGCCGATGTCGCCTTCTCGGCGCTGCAGATCTGGAAGCCGCTGCAGAATCTCGGCCGCACCGTGTTCAAGGACCTTGCTGCCGTCGACACGCCGGACGAGCTGACCGCAATCTTCAAATTCGCCAAGCCGACGCCGTTCCAGCTGATCCGCAACGCGCTGCCGGCGCTGTCGAGCGTCGTGCCGAAACACGTCTATGCGGTGGGCAAGATCGAGGACAACCCGGCCAACAACGCGCCGGTCGGCACAGGCCCGTTCAAATTCGCCGAATACAAGGCCGGGCAATATTACCGGCTAACGAAGAACGACGCCTATTGGGGCAAGGATGAGCCCTATCTCGACGAGATCGTCTACCAGGTGTTGCCGGACCGCACGTCGGCCGCCGCGGCACTCGAAGCCGAGGAGATCCAGCTCGCCGCCTTCTCGGCCGTGCCGCTTGCCGACCTCGACCGCATTTCCAAAGTGCCAGGCCTGAAGGTCATCACCAAGGGCTATGAGGGGCTGACCTACCAGCTCGTCGTCGAGATCAACCACCGCCGCAAGGAGCTGGCCGACCTGAAAGTGCGGCAGGCGATCGCGCATGCCATCGACAAGGACTTCGTCGTCAAGACGGTCTTCCTCGGCTACGCCGCGACCGCGACCGGCCCGGTGCCGAAGAACGATCCGCAATTCTACACCGCCGACGTGCCGACTTATGCCTTCGACGTCGCCAAGGCCAATGCGCTGCTGGACGAAGCCGGCTACAAGCGCGCCGACGACGGCAAACGCTTTGCGCTAAAGCTGCTGCCGGCACCCTATTTCAACGAGACGAAGCAGTTCGGCGACTATCTGCGTCAGGCGCTCGCCGCCATCGGCATCGACGCCGAGATCGTCAACAACGACTCTGCCGCGCACATCAAGGCCGTCTACACCGACCATGCCTTCGACCTCGCCGTCGGTCCGCCGGTGTTCCGCGGCGACCCTGCGATCTCGACCACCATCCTGGTGCAGAGCGGCATTCCCGACGGCGTGCCCTTCTCCAACCAGGGCGGCTACAAGAACGCCGAGCTCGACGCGCTGATCGCCAAGGCATCCGAGACGCTCGACACATCGGCCCGCACCGAGCTCTACAAGGAGTTTCAGAAAAAGGTCGCCGCCGACTTGCCGCTGATCAACGTCGCCGAGTGGAGTTTCATTTCCGTCGCGCGCGATACGGTCGGAAATATCGCCAACAACCCGCGCTGGGCGGTGTCGAACTGGGCGGACACCTATTTGGAATCGTGACACATTCGCGCGGATGAAAATTCGCGAAGAAATCGGAATTTGGCCGGAGGCCGCGTTCCGTCACCCCCCTCTCTGTCCTGCCGGACATCTCCCCCTCAAGGGGGGAGATCAGCCGTTTGTCCGTCCCGCCAGTCCTGCAACGTCGAAAATTGGCGAAGCCGTAGATGAAAGCCAATCTCCCCCCTTGAGGGGGAGATGTCCGGCAGGACAGAGAGGGGGGTCTGGGCGCAATCCTAGCCAGCGTACCGCCAACCTCAAGAGGCGCGCATGACCCGCGCCCTCACCCTCATCCGCCGCCGTCTCGTCGGCAGCGTCTTCGTCCTCCTCATCGTCATCATCGGCAGCTTCCTCCTGCTCGAAGCAGCCCCGGGCGATGCGGTCGATGCCTATATCGTCTCGACCGGCGGCGATGCCGGCATGATCGAATTGCTGCGCCACCGCTGGGGCCTCGACCAGTCGGAACTGACGCGGCTCGCCAACTACCTCTGGGCACTGCTGCATCTCGATCTCGGCCAATCCATCACCTTCTCCAGGCCGATCCGCGAAATCATCCTCGAGCGCCTCCCGACCACGCTCATTCTGATGGGCAGCGCCACCGCGCTCTCCTTCGGCCTCGGCTCGGCGCTCGGCATCTACGCAGGCGCGAAACCCGGCAGTTTTCGCGACCGCGTCCTCTCCATCGGCTCACTGGCGCTTTATGCGGTTCCCGGCTTCTGGCTCGGCCTAGTGCTGATCGTTGTCTTCGCCGTCGATCTGCGCTGGCTGCCGATCGGCGGCATCGAGACCATTGCTTCCGGCAAGACCGGGCTCGCCCGGGCCGCCGACATCGCCACCCATCTCGTGTTGCCGGTCGCGGCGCTCGGCTTCATCTATCTCGCGCTCTATCTGCGAATGATGCGCGCCGGCATGGCCGAGGCCTGGCGGCAGGATTTTGTCCTGGCCGCCCGCGCCCGGGGGCTGACGCGCCGCCGCATCGTGCTTGCCCATGTCGCCCGCAACGCGCTTCTGCCGCTGGTCACGATGCTTGGCCTGCAGTCGGCGCAGATGCTGGGCGGCAGCGTCGTCATCGAAAGCGTCTTTGCCGTGCCCGGGCTCGGCCGGCTGGCGCAGGAAGCGGTCGCCGGCCGCGACACGCCGCTGCTGCTCGGCATTATCCTGGCCAGCGCCTTCCTGGTCATCGTCATCAACCTCCTGGTCGACCTCGCCTATGCCTTCCTCGATCCGCGCGTCGGCGCCAGCGAGGCAAACGCATGAGCCGCCTGCATCGCTTCTTCCGCACACCAGAGGCAATCGCCGGCGCGCTCATCCTCGCTCTGCTGGTCGCAATGGCGCTGGCCGCACCACTGCTTTTTCCCGGCGATCCGCAGGCGATCGCCGGCCCGGCGCTGCTGCCGCCTTTCCAGGACTGGTCGCTGCCGCTCGGCACCGACCGCCTCGGCCGCGACGTGCTGGCCGAGCTTTTCCACGGCGCCCGCACCTCGCTGGCGGTGGGATTGGCGGCGGCTGCCGCCGCGCTCCTGATCGGTGCCGCTGTCGGTACTCTAGCCGGCTTCGCCAGCGGCCTGCTCGACGAAGTGCTGATGCGCGTCACCGACGCCTTCCAGACCGTGCCGAGCTTCCTGCTGGCGCTCGCCTTCGTCAGCATTGTCGGTCCCTCGCTGGGCGTTGTCGTAGCGGCGATCGCGCTCAGCGCCTGGACCGGACCCGCGCGCGTCGCCCGCGCGGAAGTCCTGTCGATCCGCGAACGCGACTATGTCGCCGGCGCCCGGATCATCGGCATGCATCCGCTCGAGATCGCCTTTCGCGAGGTGCTGCCCAACGCGCTGCCGCCGGTGCTGGCGCTGTCCTCCGTGATCGTCGCGGCGGCGATCCTGACCGAAGCAGCACTTTCCTTTCTTGGCCTTGGCGATCCCAACCGCGTCACCTGGGGCGGCATGATTGCCGAGGGACGCACGGTGCTGCGCACCGCGCCGTTTCTATCGATCGTTCCGGGCGTGGCGCTCGTGCTGACGGTGCTCGGCGTCTACCTCGCCGGTGAAGGCGTGGTGGAAAGCACCGCGGTGCGCAGGAGCCTGTCATGACGGTGCTGCTTTCCATTCGCGATCTGGTGATTGCCTATCGCCGCGACGGTATAGAGGTGCCAGCGCTGAAGGGTGTCAGCCTGGAGGTTCTCGCAGGAGAGCGCCTGGCGATCATCGGCGAAAGCGGCTCGGGCAAGAGCACGTTGGCATTGGCGGTTGCGGGGCTGCTGGCGAGGGGGGCCAGGGTTGGTGGAACGATTGGGTGGCTCTTGCCGGCAAGCGCTGGCGCCAAGGCCCCCCTCTCTGTCCTGCCGGACATCTCCCCCTCAAGGGGGGAGATTGGCAATTCCGGCGCCGGCTCTCTTCTTGCGACCTCGAAGATTGGCGAAGGCGGAGATCACAGCGTAATCTCCCCCCTTGAGGGGGAGATGTCCGGCAGGACAGAGAGGGGGGCGAAGGATCGCCAACCGTCCGCACTTGCCACAAGCCAGCCCCGCCTCGGCCGCGACATCGGCTTCGTCTTCCAGGACCCCTCTTCCAGCCTCGATCCGGTCATACCGATCGGCAAGCAAATCGCCGAAGTCGCCCGCACGCATCTCGACCTGACCTGGCCTGACGCCTACACCAAAGCCAAAACCCTGCTCGAACGCGTCCACCTGCCCAATCCGGACGCCACCCTCCGCGCCTACCCGCACCAGCTCTCCGGCGGCCAGAAGCAGCGCGTGGCCATCGCCGCGGCAATCGCCGCCGCACCAAAACTCCTGATCGCCGATGAAGCGACCAGCGCGATCGACACCATCGTCCAGGCCGAGATCGTCGCCCTGATCCGCCGGTTGGTGGCCGAGGATGGCATGACGCTCATCTTCATCAGCCACGACATCGCGCTCGCCACCACATTGGCCGATCGCATCGCGGTGCTGCGCCACGGTGAACTGGTCGAGCTTGGCGAAGCCCGCCAGATTATCGAAGCTCCGCGACACGCCTATACGCGCGCATTGCTCGACGCCCATCTCGGCCTCGATGCGAAGCCTTTGCTGGACCGGCAAGGCGCTTCGGCATGAGCCTGCTTGCCGTCTCCAATCTCGCCAAGCGCTACCGTCGCGGCGGCAAGCCCTTCGCGGCGGTCGACGACATATCCTTCGAGATCGGCCCCGCCGAAACGCTGGCGCTCGCCGGCCCGTCCGGCAGCGGCAAATCGACGATCGCAAAGCTGGTGCTGCGGCTGATCGAGCCAGATGCCGGCCGCATCGACTTCGAGGGCGGCGACTTCCTTGCACTGTCAGGTGCCGCACTGCGCACGCGCCGCGCCCGCCTGCAGATGGTGTTCCAGGATCCGCTAGCCGCCTTCAATCCGCGCGCCACTGTTGCGCGGGTCCTGGACGACCCCTTGCGCATCTACAACATCGCTTCGCGCGCCGAGCGCCCGCGCCGGATTGCGGCGCTGCTGGAGCGCGTCGGCCTCGATACCAGCCTCGCCGCGCGTGCCATCCATGAGATCTCCGGTGGCCAGCGCCAACGCGTGGCGATCGCCCGCGCCATCGCCACGCGGCCATCGCTGATCGTGCTCGACGAAGCCGTGTCGGCGCTCGATGTCTCGGTGCGCGGACAAATCCTGGAATTGCTGCTCGACCTGCAACGGCAGGAACGGATCGCCTATCTGTTTATTTCCCATGACCTCGGCGTCATCCGCGCCGTCGCCCATCGCGTCGTCATCCTCGATGCCGGCCGGATCGCCGAGAGCGGCGATGCCCGCGCCGTCATCGCCGATCCGCAATCGGCGGTCGGCAAGGCGCTGGTGGCGGCGACGCCGAAGCTTGTCAGGACCAGTCAGGACGCATCATGACCAATCTCGAAACCGTCAGAGCCGAAAAACTGTCGCGCGAGCTCGACTCCGCCTTTCGCAACCGCGCCGACCTCTATCGCCTCTTCCTCGACGAGCTGACCGCCGCGCTCGGCGCTGCGAAGGCCGAAGCGGTGATGGTGCGCACCATCGAAAAGCGCGGCCAGGAAGTCGCGGCGGCGGCTTTCGCCGGCTTCGGTCCAAACGACGCGCCGGCGATCGGCGAAGCATTCCTCTCCGTCAGCCCTGATGGCGGCCGCATGTATCCGACCGACGTCGATCGAGGGCCGGACCACATCGCCTTCAAGGTGAAGCGCTGCCCGCTGAAAGACGCCTGGGTCGAGGCCGGCGTCGGCGAGGAAAAACTCGCCACGCTCTGCCGCATCGCCGGCGCCTTCGACCGCGGCCTGTTCGAGGCGACCGGCGTGCGCTTCGACAATGTCACCTGGACGCCGGGTCACGGCTCCGGCTGCTGCCACATCGCGCTGACCAATCGGGATGCTTAGAGCAATTCCAGGAAAAGTGTAGGTGGTTTTCCGTCCGGAATTGCGTCAAAACAAAGAGATAGAGCCATCGCCGTTTCCGTGAAACGGCGAACGCTCTATCCGATTATCTATTCAGCTCTCGGCAAACACATGCAGCTCACCGCCCGCTTCGTCGATCGCGGCGCGCAGTTCGGCTGCCGGCTCGCTGTCGGTGACGACATCGGAAATCTCGCTCAGCGCGCAGACGCGCTCCAGGCCGCTGCGGCCGAACTTGTCGTTGGTCACGACCAGCATCGTCGACAATGACCGCCGCATCATTGCTCGCTTCACCGCCGCCGCGCCCGAGATCATGTCGCTCGGCCCTTCGGCGTTCAGCGCCGAGGCGCCGATGATGGCGACGTCGGCATTGTAGCGGCGCACGAATTCCACCGTGTCCTCGCCGAGCACAGCGGCCTCGCGGCTGTCATAGGTGCCGGGGCAAAGGATGACGCGGAAGCCGGGATTGGCGCCGGCCACCGAGGCGACGCCGATGGAGTTGGTGATGATCGTCAGGTCGCGGCCGTGCTGCGAGAGGCTGCGCGCCACCTCGTAGGTGGTCGACCCGCCGTCGATCATCAGGATCGAGCCTTTCTCGATCAGTCCGGCCGCGCCACGCCCGATGCGGGCCCGCTCCTCGACCATGGTGAGGCCACGTTCGGCGATCACCGGTTCCGACGTCACCAGTGAGATGGTCGCGCCGCCATAGGTGCGGTTGAGCAGCCCCGCCTCGCCGAGTTCGATGAGATCGCGGCGGATGGTCTCGCCGGCGACACCGATGCGGCGCGCCAGCTTCGAGATGCGGATCGACGCCGAGCGCCGGACCTCCGACAGGATCAGCTCATGTCGCTCCTTCTTGGTCAGTCGGCCCGGCTCGATGTTCATCGCCCTTCCTTCTCGGATTTCGTCCCGGCGTGGGGACATTAGCCACGCCGGGGACAGGAAGCCAGCCGGGGGGCTGTCGAGATTCTGGTCAGGCCGACCTCACCTGAATATCGACAGACCCTAATGCCTGAGCCGATCGCGCATCGCGTACCACAACATGCCGAGCACATAGAGCGGCCCACGCAGCGCCGTGCCGCCCGGGAAGGGCAGCGGCGTCAGTGTCGAGAACAGGTCGAGGCGCGAGGCGTCGCCCGTGATCGCTTCCGCGAGCAGCTTGCCCGACAGCGTCGACAGGATGACGCCCTTGCCGGAATAGCCATGCGCGAAATAGACCTCGCCGTAATGCCCGACATGCGGCAGGCGCGACGTCGTCACTGACACCAGCCCGCCCCAGGCATGGTCGATGCGGCAGCCCTTGAGTTGCGGAAACGTCTTTTCCATATGCGGCCGCACAAAGCCGGCGATGTCGGCCGGCGGCGACGGCGTGTAGCGCTCGCCGCCGCCAAACAGCAGGCGTCCGTCGGCCGACTTGCGGTAGTAGTTGACGACGAACAGCGTGTCGGACACCGCGACATTGGCTGGGATGACGTCGGCCTTACCGTCCAACGGCTCGGTGGCGACGATATAGTTGCCGACCGGCATGATGCGGCTGTTGACGCGCGGCTCGAGACCTTTCAGCAGCGCATCGCCGGCCAGCACGACATGCCGGGCACGCACGGAACCCTTGTCTGTATGAACGCGTATCGATGGCTCACGCTCCAGCCGCGTCGCAATCGAGTTTTCATGGATGACGACGCCGGCGCTGACCGCGGCGCGGGCGAGGCCGAGCGTGTAGTTCAGCGGATGCATATGGCCGCCGAGCGGCTCGAACACCGCGCCCTGATAGGGCGTGTCCACCTTTTGCCGGGCCTGCGCCGCCGAGAGGATCTCGACATCGGTAAAGTTCATGATCTTGGCGAGACATTCGGCTTCGTCCTCGAAGTCGCGCATGTCGGAGCCGTTGACCGCGCCCACCAGATGGCCGGTCAGCCTCAGGTCGCAGTCGATGCCGTGGCGTTCGATGATGTCGAGCACCAGCCCACGCGCCTCGAAGGCGAGGTCGAACAGGGCCTTGGCCCGTTCCGGTCCGAAGCTTTTGGCCAGCCCCCTGGCGCCTTTGCGCAGCCCCGGGATCATCTGGCCGCCATTGCGCCCGGAAGCGCCCCAGCCGATCTTGCCGCCTTCGAGCAGCACCACTTTCAGGCCGCGCTCGGCCGCATGCAGCGCCGCCGACAGGCCGGTGCAGCCGCCGCCCACCACCACCAGATCGGCTTCGACATCGCCGGCTAGAGCCGGATGGTCCGGCGCCGGATTGGCGGTGGCGACATAGTAGGACTTGCCGATATCGAGACCGGAATTGAAACCTGTTGAACGCGAGGCCATCGTCACACCTTGAGCAGCAGGTGGTCGCGTTCCCAGGACGTCACCACGCTCTGGAACAGGTCGAGCTCGACGCTCTTCACGCGCAGATAAGTCTGGAAGAAGTCCTCGCCGAGCAGCGCCCGCACGGGTTCGCAGGCGGCCAAGCGGTCCAGCGCCTCCTCCATGGTTTTCGGCAGCGTGCTCTTGCTCTTATAGGCATTGCCGGACGCTTCGGCGGATCGCGCGAGCTTCTCCTCGATGCCGAGATAACCGGCGATCAGCGAGCCGGCCATCGCAAGGTAGGGATTGGCGTCCGCCCCAGGCAGCCGGTTCTCGATGCGACGCGCGGCGCGACCGCCCATCGGCACGCGCAGGCCGCAGGAGCGGTTGTCATGCGACCATTCGATATTGGCCGGCGCGCTGTGGTTCGGCCGGATGCGCCGATACGAATTCACGTTGGGTGCAAACAGCGGCATGATTTCGGGGACGTATTTCTGCAGGCCGCCGATGAAATGCGCGAACATTTCGCTGTCCTCGCCGTCCTCGCCGGCAAACAAGGGCTCGCCCTTCCGGTCGACGATCGACATGTGCAGATGCATCGAGCTGCCGGCCTGCGCGGCGATCGGCTTGGCCATGAAGGTGGCATGCATGCCGTTGGCTTGCGCCGCCTGCCTGGCCAGGCGCTTGAACAGGAGCACCTTGTCGGCGAGCGCCAGCGGATCGCCATGCAGGAAGTTGATCTCGAGCTGCGCCGTGCCGGATTCATGGATCAGCGTCTCGAGCGGCAGGCCTGCGGCCGCCGAATGCGCGTAGATGCGCTGGATGACCGGTTCGAATTCCTCCAGCGCCTGCATGTCGTAGGGATGCTGCACGCTTTCCGGCCGGCCGTTGCGTCCGACAGGCGCGGTCAGTGGCCGGTCCGGGTCGGGATTGGGGGCCGTGAGATAGAATTCAACCTCCGGCGCCATCACCGCGCGCCAGCCGCGCTGCTCATAAAGGTCGAGCACGGCTTTCAGCACATGGCGCGGCGAAGCCATCCACGGCCGGTCGTCCATGTGGAACGTGTCGGCGAAAACATAGGCTCTGCCGGCGCTGCCGGGCGCAAGGCACAGGCTGGAAACATCCGGCACCATGCGCATGTCCGGATCGGAATAGGCAAAGCCCTCGTCGATCGAGCCGGAATAGCGGCCGTCGATGGCGACCAGGAAGGCGCTGCTCGGCAGATAGAGCGCGCGGTCGTCGAGCGACTTCAGAAATTTGGCGACCGGCAGGGTCTTGCCGCGCAGCACGCCGTTGACGTCCGGCACGAAGCATTCGACTTCGTTGATCGCGTGCGTCTTCAGCCAGCTTTGCGTGTCCGCGCCAGCGAATGAGGTGTTCAGATTGTCAGGCATTGGTCATGTCCGTACGAAGGAGAGATCGCTTCGGCGGGCATGTCCGTTCCGGGTGGGGCGTTACTAAGCTGCGTTATCCGAGGACGGACGCCCGCCTGTGGCCGGCCGCAAGGCCGGATGCGGAGCGGCCTGCACCCCTTCGGTCCAGCCGTCGCGAACGACATGCGAACCGACTTTCGTATCCTCGGCACGCTGCAGGTTCTCGTGGCGGCAGCAGCGCATGATCAGCGATACCCGGCGCGCGCAAAAGAAATACCGCCGGCAAAAAACGGATGCCTTTCGCGATATCGCTGTCTTGCAGCTTGCATGGCGGGTCTCATCAGGTTCGGAGTTGATGGTTTGACCGATCATCGCTGCCGACGCAAGTCCGCTTCGCTGGACCAGATCAGCCGATGCTCTCGCCGCCGTCGACCACCAGGGCCTGGCCGGTCATGAAGGATGAACGGTCGGAGACTAGGAACAGGATGGCTTCGGCGATCTCCTCCGCGCTTGCCCAACGCCCCATCGGGATCTTGGTGCGGACATAGTTTTCGATCGCGTCACGCCCGCCCATCTGGGCGATGAACGGTTCGTTGAACGGCGTGTCGACCCAGCCGGGGCAAAGCGCGTTGATGCGCACATTGTGCTTTGCATAGTCGAGCGACATCTGCCTGGTCATCGCCACCACGGCATGCTTTGAGGTGGCATAGGCGATCATCTCGCGATCGTAGAAGACGCCGGAATTGGACGCCGTGTTGAGGATGACACCGCCGCCTTGCGCGATCATCGCCGGCATGACGGTCTTCGCCGCGAGGAACTGCGCCCGCACATTGATGCGCCATGAGGCGTCCATGCCGTCGGTGCCGACTTCCGTCAGCGTGCCGCCGACCTGGATGCCGGCATGGCTGTGCAGGATGTCGATCCGGCCATGCCTGCCGAGCGTTCCCTCGATAAGCCCCTCGACGGCCGTATCATTGCCGACATCGGTGGCGACCGCCTCTGCACGGCCACCTGCGTCGCGAATGTCGGACGCCGTGGCTTCGCCGGCCGCCGGATCGCGGTCGGCGATGACCACGAGCGCCCCTTCCCGCGCCATGATCATGGCGCCGGCGCGGCCGATGCCCGACCCGGCGCCTGTCACCACGGCGATACGGTCCTTCAAAATCATGGATCTGTCTTTCAAGGCGATGGCTTTCGCCGGCCGAGCTGCCATTGCGCGAGCAGCACCAGCACGACCGAAGCGCAGAGCACGATCGTAGCGATGGCGTTGATCTCCGGCGTCACGCCGCGGCGGATCGAGGCGAAGACATAGATCGGCAATGTCGTCTGGGCGCCGGCGACGAAGAAGGCGATGATGAAGTCGTCGAAGGAAAAGGTGAAGGCGAGCAGGAAGCCGGCAATCACCGCCGGCATGATCTGCGGCAGCACGATCGAGCGGAATGTCGTCAGCGGCGTGGCGTAGAGATCGCTCGAGGCCTCGACCAGATTGCGGTCGAGGCTGGCGAGCCGCGTGCCGACGATCATCGTCACCAGCGCCATGGAAAACAGCCCGTGCGCGGCGATGATCGAGCCATAGCCGAGCGAAAGCCGTGGCGGCTGGTCGGTCGGCCAAAGCTCGGCGAGGAACGGATTGACGACGGCGAAAAGCTGCACCAGCGCCACCAGCGTCGAGATGCCGATGACGACCCCAGGAACGACGATCGCCGCGCCCAGCAGCGCATCGAAGAGCGCCCGCGTCCGCGCGCCGACCCGTTGCAGCCCGAGCGCCGCGGCCGTGCCGCAGAACGCCGCCAGCAGCGCGCTGGTGGTGGCGATGAAGAGGCTGTTCTTCAGCGCTTCGACCAGGAACGGGTTCGACAGCGCCTTGCCGTACCATTGCACCGAGAAGCCGGTGAACTCGCTGGCATGATGGCCGGCATTGAAGGAGAACAGCACGACCAGCGCGATCGGCAGATAGAGGAAGGTAAAGACGGCAACGACGAAGGCGCGCATCAGATCAAATCCACCCGGCGTGCGCCCGAGAGCCGGGTCGAGACGCGGTTGGCGACGATCAGCACCACCACCGACACAAGCACCAGTGTGATGGCGATCGCCGATCCGAACGGCCAGTTGCGCGATTGCAGGAAGAGATCGACCAGCGCATTGCCGATGAAGAACACCTTGCCGCCGCCGAGCAGCGTTGGGATCAGATATTCGCCGAGCAGCAGGATCATCACCAGCGAGAAGCCGGTCATCACGCCGGGCAGCGACAGCCTGAGCGTCACGCCAAGGAAGGTCGACAAGGGCGTCGCGCCGAGATCGGCGGAAGCCTCGAGCAGGCGCCGGTCGAGCCGCTCCAGGCTGACATAGATCGGCAGGATCATCAGCGGCAGATAGCCATAGACGATACCGAGCAGCACCGCGCCCGGCGTGTTGATCAGCCGCAGGTCCTCGATGCCGACATAGGCGAGCAGGGCCGGAATGCCGCGCCCGCCGAGGATGTACATCCACGCATAGGTGCGCATCAGCAGGCTGGTCCAGAACGGGATGACGATCATCGCGAGCAGGATCAGCCGCCAGCGCTGCGGTGCGCGCAGCGCCAGATAATAGGCGACCGGATAAGCGACGAGCAGGCAGGCCAGCGCCCCGACCGGCGCCAGCACCATCGTGTTCCAGAAGGCGGTCGCCCGCGCCGGCAGGTTGGCATATTGCGCGAAGGTGAGCGCGGCCTGATAGCCGCCCTCGGGCGCCCGCTCGCCAACGCTGAAAATGGCGATGGCGATGAAGGGCAGCACCAGGAACACGACCAGCCACAGCGTCGCCGGCGCGAGCAGCAGCGCCGTCATCAGGTTTTTGCGAAGAAGACTGCCGCGCATCGAGAAAGCCGGTTGGGAACCGGCGGACTTTCGTCCGCCGGTCGCATTGTCTGGTTCGGGTTTGTGGCCGGTCTCGCTCAAGCCGACTTGAAGCGCGCCATCAGCTCGGCGCGGCCCGGATCGGTCAGCGTCGCCGCGGCGCCGAACTCGAGCGGCTTCAACAGATCGGCCGCCGGATAAAGGATCGGGTTGTCGAGCACTTCCTTGGGCAGCAGCGCGTTGACCCGCGCGTCGGTCGAGGGCGCGCCATTGGCCAGATGCTCCTTCACCGCGACCTTCGGGTTCATCAGGTAGTTGAGCAACGCATAGCCGGCCGGCTTGTTCGGCGCGTCCTTCGGGATGGCGTAGAAGTCGGTCCAGATCTCGCCGCCTTCCTTGCCGAGCACATAGGCGATCTCGGGAATGTCGCGGTGGAGCTGCGCGCCGTCATTGGTCCAGCACATCGTCATCCAGGCATCGCCGGCGCGCATCCCCGGCTGGTAGTCGCTCGACACCGCGAACAGATGCGGCTTGACCTTGAGCAGCAGTTCCTCGGCCTTGGCGAGCTCGTCCTGTTTCAGCGAATTGAACGAATAGCCGTAATATTTCAACGCATTGCCGATCGTGGTCAGCTGGTAGTCATGCACCATGGTGCGGCCGTCGCCTTCGGCCATGGCGGTGTCCCAGAACTCCTTCCAGCTCGTCATCGGCTTGGCGAGCTTCTTGGTGTTGATCGCAATACCGGTCGTGCCCCAGTTCTTCGGCACCGCGTAGATCGTCCCGTCGATCGTGCCTTCCGCGGTGAAGCGCGCATCTTCCGACTTGCCGTCGAAATTGCCAAGCTTGGCCATGTCGAGCGCTTCGATGATGCCGAGCTTCTTGTAGGTCGAGATCGTGTAGTTGGTCGGCACGAACAGGCTCCAGCCCGAGCCACCGGCCTGCAGCTTGGCCAGCATCTCCTCGTTCGACCCGAAGACGTTGACCTCGACGGCGACGCCGGTCTCGGCCTTGAAGTTCTCGAAGGTCTGCGGATCGTGGTAGTTCGGCCAGGTGGCGATCGACATGCGGTCGCCGAGGTTTTCGGCGGCGAAGGCCGGCGTCGGCATGATGCCGAGCTCGCGCGCCATGACCGCGGTTGCGACACCGAGGCCGGTGAGGCCGAGGAAGTCGCGCCGGCTGATCGAGCCGCGCTTAAGGCGCATCAACTGGTCGACGAATTTATCGGGGCTTATCGGCAGTCCGTCACGATAGGATTTCGGCATTTTGGTCTTCCCTCTGGTTGGTCCCGTTATTGTTGGCGTGCGGAAACGCCAGCGGCGCTCCGGCGGCAAAGCCGATGGCGACGGGTTCGCCCGGCTTGAAGAGATTGCCCTGGCCGATCACGTGGTCGGCCTTGGCGAGTAGCGATCCGATGCCCTGGACCTCGATCGCGTATTCCGCCGTCGAGCCCAGGAAGATGCGGTTGCGGACGATGCCTTTCAGGCTGCCGCTTCCGGGCGCCGAGAGGCTGAGCGATTCCGGCCGCAGGCTGACGGATACGGCCTCGCCGCGGCTGAGCGGCACCCGCTTGCGCGCCGAAATCATCGTGCCGTCGGCAAGCGCGACATCGACCAGGTCACCGGACAACCCGGCCACCTTGCCGCTCACGAGATTGGTCTTGCCGACGAAATCGGCGACGAACAGGTCGGCCGGCTCGTCATAGATCTCGCTCGGTTGTCCAAGCTGAACGACGCGGCCGCCATTCATGACGCAGACGAAGTCGCTCATCGACAGCGCTTCCTCCTGGTCATGCGTGACCAGCACGAAAGTGATGCCGATCTCGCGCTGCAGGTTCTGCAGCTCGATCTGCATGTCGGTGCGCAGCTTCTTGTCGAGCGCCGCCAGCGGCTCGTCGAGCAACAGCACCGCCGGCTTGTTGACCAAAGCGCGGGCCAGCGCCACGCGCTGCTGCTGGCCGCCGGAAAGCTCGTGGATCTTGCGGCGGCCATAACCGCCGAGCTGCACCATCGAAAGCGCCTCGCCCGCTCTCTGGCTGATCTCGCGCGACGACAGCCGCGGCCTCGCCTGGCGCAGCCCGTAGGAGATGTTGTCCTCGACATCGAGATGCGGGAACAGCGCATATTGCTGGAACACCATGTTGACCGGCCGCCGGTAGGGCGGCGTTCCAGCCATGTCGCGGCCGCGGATCAGCACCTGGCCCTCGCTCGGCTGCTCGAAGCCGCCGATCATGCGCAGGCACGTCGTCTTGCCGCAGCCCGAGGGGCCGAGCAGCGCGACGAAGGCGGAAGGCGGGATGGCAAGGTCGATGCCGCTCACCGCGGTGACCGCGCCGTAGCGCTTGGTGACCGCGCGAAATTCGATATCGGGCACTGCAGTCAAGCCACGGGCTCCAGCGACAGCGTGAGGCAATGTCGTGACGCTAGCAGAGCCAATGCCGGCTAGTATATACCTCGCAGGTGGTATATTTAGCCGATTTTATCGTTTAGAGGGGTATGAATTGGCTGCCTCCCGGAGTGACGACTACAATTCTTTGGCCGCCGTGATTGCCGCGTCGCGTGAAACGGCAGGCGACCATTTCGGCAAGGCGATCGTCGGCTGGCTGCGCGGGCATGTCCGGTTCGACCATTGCGTGATCTTCGGCTATCGCGGTGCCGCGCGGCCGCCGCTCCTGTTCGAGACCTTCTCGCCGGCGGAGAGCCACATCTTCGTCGCGCTCTACCAGGAAGGACCCTATCTGCTCGACCCGTTCCATCACGCCGCCGTCGAGCGCAAGGAAGGTTTCTGGCGCATGCGCGAGCTGGCGCCCGACCGCTTCTATGCCAGCGAATACTACCGCTCCTATTACAGCCAGACCCGGCTGGCCGAGGAGGTCGGCTTCTTCGTGCCGCTGGCCGGCAAGGACGCGATGGTGCTTTCGCTGATGCGGCTGCGCGCCACCGGATCGTTCGGCACCGCCGACGCCCGGCTGCTGCGCGACATGGCCCCGGCGGTGATCGGCTTCTGCAAGCAGCGTTGGCCGGCTTTACCTGCCGACGAAGCCGCTATCCTGCCGACGAATGAAACAGCCACCATGCCCAACGACCTCGACCGTGCCCATATCTGGAAAAGCCTGTCGCTGACCTCGCGCGAGAAGCAGGTGGTAGACCTCGTGCTTCAGGGCCACTCCACGGAATCGATCGCCAGGGCGCTCAGAATCGTGCCGGGGACGGTCAAGGTCCACCGCCGCAACATCTACCGCAAGCTCAAGATCAAGTCGCAGGCCGGCCTTTTCGCCCGCTTCGTCGAGATCATCGACGCGCGGATCGGCTGAGCCTCTGTTCCATCGGGTCCGCGGCCGCGAACACCGCGCTTGCCTCGCTGACGATCGAAACGTGATCCCGGGCCGCCTTGCCCGCGGCCGCGCCGTCGCCACGCATGATCGCGGTGACGATCACATCGTGCTCCTGCCAGGATTTGGCCAACCGGCCGGGCAGCATGAATTGCGCGCGCCGAAACGGCGCCAGCCGGCTGCGGGTCGTCATGGTCAGATCATGGATATGCGTGCTGTGCGCGCCGCGATAAAGCCTGCTGTGGAAGTCGGTATTGAAATACTCGTAGTCCTCCTCGGCGCCGAGCTGCACCAGGCGCGCCGACGCCTGATGCTCCAGCTCCAGCGAGCGGCGCTCTGCGCCGGTCATGCGCTCGGCGGAGAAACGGGCGCAGATCGCTTCCAGCTCGGCCATGCTCTCGAACATCGAGGCGAGATGTTCCTGCGTGATCACGGCGACGATCGCGCCCCTGTTGGGCCGCCTTTCGACCAGCCCCATGGCGCTCAGATGGCCGAGCGCCTCCCGGACCGGCGTGCGCGAGACCTCGAAGCGGGCGGCGAGCGAGCCCTCGTCGAGCTTTTCGCCGGGGCGCAGATAGCCCGTGACGATGCGGTCCGCGATCGCCCGAACCATCTGATCCACGGTCGTGCCCGACCTGACCAAGCTGCGCTTTCCCGACACGTCTCCTCCCGCCCAACTTATTGCGGACGGCCCGCAAGGTGGACGGCCCACGGGTTGTTTCGACTCAAGGCCGCATCCCTGTATGCCTAGATTTTGACCTCAGTGTCAAATTGATCGCTTTTCAGGCAAAAAGTGCATGCACTTGCCTTTGGTTTATGCAGGCCTTCTAAATTCATCCATTGATTTTATTACAGAAAATCAGAAAAAGAAACTGGCATAGCGATTGCATGCACTTTCTTGACAACATGTTAACCGACCCCGTCAGGGTCCAAGAAAGGGGAGCATTCGATATGACCGGGAAATTCATGCTTAGCCGCCGCGACCTGCTCAAGACCTCCGCCGCCGGGGCGGCGCTCGGCCTGGCCTCGGCAGCCTTTCCGATCCGCGCCGCGCGCGCCGCCGCCGCGACCGTCGGCTTCATCTATGTCGGGCCGAAGGACGACTATGGCTACAACCAGGCGCATGCCGAAGGCGCGGCCTCGCTGAAGGGCATCGAAGGCATTTCCATCGTCGAGGAAGAAAACGTCCCCGAGACGGTCGACGTCCAGAAGACGATGGAATCGATGATCAATCTCGACGGCGCCTCGCTGATCTTCCCGACCTCCTTCGGCTATTTCGACCCGCATATGCTGGCCATGTGCGCCAAGTTCCCGGACGTGCAGTTCCGCCATTGCGGCGGCATGTGGAACAAGGACAAGCACCCGATGAATGCCGGCTCCTATTTCGGCTATATCGGCTTGGGCCAGTACCTCAACGGCGTCGTCGCCGGCCACACCACCAAGTCGAAGAAGCTCGGCTTCGTCGCCGCCAAGCCGATCCCGCAGGTCCTGCTCAACATCAATTCCTTCCTGCTCGGTGCGCGCTCGGTCGATCCGGCGATCACCTGCCAGGTGATCTTCACCGGCGAATGGTCTCTGGCAGTGAAGGAGGCCGAGGCCACCAACGCGCTGGTCGACCAGGGTGCCGACGTCATCACCTGCCATGTCGACAGCCCCAAGGTGGTGGTCGAGACGGCCGCCGGCCGCGGCGCCTTCGTCTGCGGCTATCACGCCAATCAGAGCCCGCTGGCGCCGGAGAAATACTTGACCGGCGCGGAGTGGAACTGGGCCAAGGTCTACAAGATGTTCGTCGACGACCTCATCGCCGGCAAGCCGCTGCCCAACTTCACGCGCGGCGGACTGGCCGACGGCTTCGTCAAGATGAGCCCGCTTGGCCCCGCCGTCGGCGAAGCGGCGCGCAAGCAGTTCGACGCCACGCTGGCGGAAATGATGAAGGGCGGTTTCTCCGTCATCAAGGGACCGTTGAAGAGCAACAAGGGCGCCGTCGTCGCGACCGAAGGCCAGGCCTTTGTCGAAACCGCCATCGAGCTCGAAAGCATGGACTATCTCGTCGAGGGCGTCGTCGGCTCGACGGCCTGAACCGGGCAGGCTCCGAGGGAGACGGGACATGGCGGACACTGTGAGCGGCCCGGATGTGCGGACCATCCTCGACGCCGGAGGATACCGGGCGGCGCTCGAATGGACCGCAAGGCGGGCGGAGGCCTTCGTCATTCCGCTCGCGGCGCTGGTCGTCGGCATGGTGCTGTTCAGCCTGTTCATCCTGGCTGTCGGCAAGTCGCCGGTCCAGCTCTACGAGACGATGTGGCGGGGCGGCTTCGGCTCCTGGTTCTCGATCCAGAACTCGCTGTCGCGCGGCGCGCCGCTCCTGCTTGCGGCGCTCTGCGTGGCGCTGCCGGCTCGTCTCGGCCTGGTGGTCATCGGCGGCGAGGGCGCCATCGTGCTCGGCGGGGTCGCCGCGGCCGCCATCGGCGTGGCGCTGAACGGCGCGCCGTCTTTTCTCGTCATCCTCCTCATGGGCGTGGGGGCCCTGGCCGCCGGCGGCATCTGGATAGGTGTCGTCGGCGCGCTCCGCCATTACCGTGCCGTCAACGAGACGATCTCCAGCCTGCTGATGGCCTACATAGCCATCGCGCTGATGAACCATCTGGTGGAAGGGCCGCTGCGCGATCCGGCCTCGCTCAACAAACCCTCGACCCAACCCCTGGCCGACATCTACCGCGTCGGCAACATCCCGGGCATGGAGGTGCATTGGGGCCTCGTCGTCGGCATCCTCGCCTGCGTGCTCTCCTGGCTGCTGATGGAGAAGACCCGCTGGGGCTTTGCCGCCCGCATCGCCGGCGGCAATGTCAGGGCGGCACAGGTGCAGGGCTTGGCGGTCGGGCCGCTGATCGCCGGCTTCACCGCGCTGGCGGGTGGCTTTGCCGGACTTGCCGGCATGCTGGAGGTCGCGGCCGTGCAAGGCAGCGCCAATGGCTCGCTTGCCGCGGGCTACGGCTATACCGGCATCCTCGTCGCCTTCCTCGCCCGCCACAATCCGCTTGCCATCATCCCTGTCGCCATCCTGCTTGGCGGCATCGACGCGTCCGGCGGGCTGATCCAACGCCGCATGGACTTGCCCGACGCGACCGTGCTGGTGCTGCAGGGCATGCTCTTCATCGTCATCTTGTTCAGCGAAACCTTCTACGGCCGCTTCAAGCTCTTCAACCCCGATCTCTGGCAGAGGGGCACCTGATGGAAACGACCGACATCGGCCTGTGGGGCGTGCCGCTCGCCTTGCTTGGCGGCGCCATCCGCGTCTCCACGCCCTTCATCTTCGTCTCGCTCGGCGAAGCCATCACCGAGCGCTCCGGCCGCATCAATCTCGGCCTCGAAGGCACGCTGGTGTTCGGCGCCATGAGCGCCTACGCGGTCGCGGTGATCACCGGCTCGCCATGGCTCGGCCTGGTGGCCGCAGCGCTCGCCGGCCTCTGCTTCGGTCTCTTCCACGGCTGGATCTGCAAATTCCCGAAGGTCAACGACATCGCCATCGGCATCGCCCTGATGCTGTTCGGCTCTGGGCTAGCGTTCTTCTTCGGCAAGCCGTTCATCCAGCCCTCCGCGCCAGACCTGCCGGCGATCCCCTTCGGCGCCTGGTCGAACATCCCGCAGGTGCAGGCGGCGCTCAACGTCAACGTGCTGTTCCTGATCGGCGCGGCGCTTGCCGTCTTCCTCTGGTGGGCGTTCCGCAACACCCGTGTCGGCCTGATCGTGCGCGTGGTCGGCGACAGCGCCGACGCCGCGCGCGCCATGGGGTTGAATCCGAACACGGTGCGCCTTCTGGCCACCGGCGTCGGCGGCGCGCTCGCCGGCATCGGCGGCGCCTATCTGTCGCTCTACTATCCGGGCAGTTGGACCGAACGCATCTCGTCGGGCCAGGGGTTGATGGCGGTGGCGCTGGTCATCTTCGCGCGCTGGAACCCGCTCGGCTGCTTTGCGGCGGCGCTCCTGTTCGGCGGCGCCGGCGCCCTAGGTCCGGCGCTGCAATCCGTGGGCGTCACGCAGGGCTACTACCTCTTCTACGCCGCGCCCTACATCCTCACCCTCATCATCATGATCGCCACCTCGTCGCCGAGCCGCACGCTCGCCGGCGCGCCGGGCGAACTGTCGATCACCAAATGACCGCGCGCCACGAACCGCCCCTGGAACGGCTTGAGAGACCGGAGTCTTTGCCATGAACGCCAGAGCCGAGATCACCCAGCGCTACATCGACGCCGATCCCTATCCCTGGCCCTACAATGGCGATTTGAGGCCGGACAACACGGCGCTGATCATCATCGACATGCAGACCGATTTCTGCGGGCCGGGCGGCTATGTCGACCATATGGGCTACGACCTGTCGCTGGTCAGGGCGCCGATCGAGCCGATCAAGTCGGTGCTCTCCGCCATGCGGGCCAAAGGCTACACCATCATCCACACCCGCGAGGGCCATCGCCCCGACCTCGCCGACCTGCCGGCCAACAAGCGCTGGCGCTCGCGCCGCATCAATGCCGGCATCGGCGATCCGGGCCCGTGCGGCCGCATCCTGGTGCGCGGCGAGCCGGGTTGGGACATCATCCCCGACCTCTATCCGGCCGAGGGCGAGCCGATCATCGACAAGCCCGGCAAAGGCTCGTTCTGCGCCACCGACCTGGAGCTGATCCTCAACCAGCGCGGCATCGAAAACATCGTGCTCACCGGCATCACCACCGATGTCTGCGTACACACCACCATGCGCGAGGCCAACGACCGCGGCTTCGAATGCGTGATGCTGGAGGATTGCTGCGGGGCGACCGACTACGGCAACCACCTGGCGGCAATCAAGATGATCAAGATGCAGGGCGGCGTGTTCGGCGCCGTCTCGAACTCCGCCGCGCTCGTCGCGCAGTTGCCGTGAGGAGCCGGCGATGAGCGGAACGCACAGAAAGGCGATCGGCGTCGAGACCATCGGCATGACCATGCGCTTCGGCGCCTTCACCGCGCTGGACGATGTTTCCATCAAGGTACCGGCAGGCTCCTTCCATGCCTTGCTCGGCGAGAACGGCGCCGGCAAGTCGACGCTGGTCAAATGCATGATGGGTTTCTACCACCCGACATCGGGCGACATGCTGGTCGACGGGCGCCAGGTCGCGATCGCCAGCCCCAGGGATGCCTCGGCCCTCGGCCTCGGCATGGTCTATCAGCACTTCACGCTGGTACCTTCGCTGACGGGCGCCGAGAACCTGGTCATCTCGCGCGAGAAGGTGCCCGGCGTCATCGACTGGCGCAAGGAGCGCGGCGAGCTTGCCCAGTTCATGGAACGCATGCCGTTTAAGCTGCCGCTCGACGTGAAGGTGGCCGAGCTCGCCGCCGGCGAGAAGCAAAAGCTGGAGATCATCAAGCAGCTCTATCTCGGCCGCAACTTCCTGGTGCTGGACGAGCCGACATCGGTACTCACCCCTGGCGAGGCGCAGGAAGTGCTTGGCCTGGTGCGCGGCATGACGAAGGCGGGCGATCTCACCGCGCTGATGATCTCGCACAAATTCCATGAGGTTACGGCATTTGCCGACGACATCACCGTGCTGCGCAAGGGCAGGCTCACGGGCACCGGCAAGGTTTCCGACCTCTCCCACAGGGAGATGGCGGCGATGATGATCGGCGACCAGCCGATCGCCGCGCTCGACAGCCGCGCCGCGCCGAAGCCGGACGCCGAGATCGTGCTCAAAGTGAAGGCGCTGAAGGCGCCGGACCGCACCGGGCTGAAGTCGATCGACATCGCCGACCTCGGCGTGCGTTCCGGCGAGATCGTCGGCATCGCCGGTATCTCCGGCAATGGCCAGAAGGAGTTTTTGGAAGTGCTGGCCGGACAGCGCCCGCGCAATGGCGGCGAGGTGATGGTACGCGGCAGCGCCTACGCAGCGACGCGCGCCGAGGCGCGCGCGCTCAACGTGCGGCTCATCCCGGAGGAGCCGCTCAAGAATGCCTGCGCGCCAAGGATGACGGTCGCCGAAAACATCGCCTTCCGCACCTTCGACATCGACGGCAGCGGCAAGCCGGTGAGCTGGATCAGCGCCGGCGCCATCAAATCCTTCAGCGCCCGGCTGGTCGAGCAGTTCAAGGTCAAGACGGCTTCGCTCTCCTCACCCATCGCCTCGCTGTCCGGCGGCAATGTGCAGCGCGCGGTGCTCGCCCGAGAACTCACGGGTGAGGTCGACTTGCTGATCGTCTCAAACCCGTGCTTCGGCCTAGACTTCTCGGCCGTCGCTGAAATCCGCGCCCGCATCATGAAGGCGCGCAATGCGGGGGCAGCGGTGCTCCTGATGTCGGAAGACCTCGACGAACTCCTGGAACTCTCGGACCGCATCCTCGTCATGTCCGACGGCTCGCTCGTCTACGAGACTCCGATCGCGCAGGCGAGCGTCCAGACGATCGGCGAACACATGGCGGGGCATCATTGATGGCCGAGATCGCGGCACAGCCTTTCGCCTTTGCGTTCAAGCCTGAGACGACGGCGCTCATCGTCATCGACATGCAGCGCGACTTCGCCGAGCCGGGCGGCTTCGGCGCCAGCCTCGGCAACAATGTCAGCCGTGTAGTGGCGATCGTGCCGACGGTGAAGCGGCTGATCGAAGGCTTCCGTGCCGCCGGCCTGCCGGTGATCCACACCATGGAGTGCCACAGGCCGGACCTGTCGGACCTGCCGCCCGCCAAGCGCGACCGCGGCAACCCGTCGATCCGCATCGGCGATACCGGCCCGATGGGACGTGTGCTGATCGCCGGCGAGCCCGGCACCGCGATCCTCGACGAGCTCGCGCCGGCGCCCGGCGAGATCGTCATCGAGAAGCCCGGCAAGGGCGCCTTCTACGCGACTGGGCTTAGCGACGACCTCAAGCGGCTCGGCATCCGGCAACTGGTCTTTGCCGGGGTGACGACCGAAGTCTGCGTGCAGACGACGATGCGCGAGGCCAACGACCGCGGCTATGAGTGCGTCGTCGCCGAAGATGCGACGGAGAGCTACTTCCCCGAATTCAAGGCGGCCGCCCTGGCCATGATCAGGGCGCAAGGCGCGATCGTCGGCTGGACGGCGACGACCGACCAGGTGCTCGAGGGAATTGCGAATGCCTAATCTCAGCTTTGCCGGCCTGCTTGACGGCGGCTGGCGCGACTTGGCGTTCGAGCCTTTCCGCGACGGCATCGGCGTGCACTGGCTGCTCAAGGGCGGCCCGGTCGAGCCGTCGGTCGCGCTGCTCAAATACCAACCGGCCGCCAGCGTGCCGCGCCATCGCCACGCCGGGCTGGAAACCATCGTCGTGCTGGAGGGTATCCAGAGCGACGAGAACGGCGACTATCCGGCGGGCAGCGTGATCCTCAATCCGGTCGGTACCGAGCATTCGGTGTGGACGAAGGACGGCTGCGTCGTGCTGATCCAATGGGACCTGCCGGTGATCATTCTGGGGGAGACGAAATGAACGATATCCGCTTCGACATCGGCAGCCTGCACGCTGCCTACCAGGCCGGCGCCAGCGTTACCGAGGTCATCGATTGGATCTTCGCCCGCATCGAAGCGGCAAGCGACCCCGGCATCTTCATCCACCTTGCGACGAGAGCCGAGATACTGGCCGAAGCCGAGGCGCTCGGCCCGTTCGATCCCGCGGCGAAGCCGCTCTGGGGCATCCCCTTCGCCGTCAAGGACAACATCGACGTTGCCGGCATGCCGACCACCGCCGCTTGCGCCGAATATGCCTATACGCCCGTCAGGGATGCGACCGTCGTGGCGAGGCTCAAGGCGGCAGGCGCCTTGGTCATCGGCAAGACCAATCTCGACCAGTTCGCCACCGGCCTTGTCGGCGTGCGCACGCCATGGCCGATCCCGAGAAATGCCATCGATCCGAAACTGGTGCCCGGCGGCTCCTCCTCCGGCTCGGCGGTGGCGACGGCGCGAGGCATCGTCTCTTTCGCTCTTGGCACCGACACCGCCGGCTCCGGCCGCATTCCGGCTGGCCTCAACAACATCGTCGGGCTGAAGCCCACGGTCGGCGCGCTGTCCACGGCAGGCGTGGTGCCGGCCTGCCGGACGCTCGACTGCGTCTCGGTCTTCGCGCTGACCGTCGACGACGCCTATACGGTGTTCTCGGTCGCCGCGGCGCACGATCCCGCCGATCCCTATTCGCGCGACGTCGCCGTCCAGCCACTCGCAGCCCGCCCGCCGGTGCTGAACGTCGGCATCCCGGCAAAGGCCGACCTGAAGTTCTACGGCGATGCGTCGATGCAGGCTGGCTTCGAGGCTGCTCTCGCTGCCCTGGAAACGCTCGGCGCCAGGCTTGTCGAAATCCCGTTCGGCGACTTCTACGCCACCGCCGATCTTCTCTATGAAGGCGCCTGGGTGGCGGAGCGCTACGCGGCGATCCGCGATTTCTTCGAGGCGAATGAAGCAGCGCTCCATCCGGTGACGCGCAAGATCATCGGCGGCGCCAGAAACCTGTCGGCCGCCGACGCCTTTCGCGGCCTCTATGCCTTGCAGGCATACAAGGCGCGGCTCGCCCCCGTCATCGCCTCCGTCGACCTTTTCTGCGTGCCGACCGCGCCGACCCACTACACGGTCGATGCCGTGCTTGCCGATCCGATCGCCACCAATAGCCGGCTGGGCACCTACACCAATTTCGTCAATCTGCTCGACATGTGCGGCATCGCCGTGCCCACCGGTACGCGCGACGACGGCCTGCCGATGAGCGTCACCTTGCTGACGGCCGCCGGGCGGGACGCCCTCATCGCATCGGTCGGCCGTGACTTGCATGCCGCGAGCGGCTTGGCTCTCGGCGCGACCGGATGGCGACAGCCGGGCGCGCAGCCCGCCAGCGTGTCGGCCGAGGACGGCACGATCGAGCTTGTGGTGGTCGGCGCACATCTGTCGGGGATGCCGCTCAACGGCCAATTGAAGGAGGCCGGTGCGCGCTTCAGCAGGTCGGCA
Organism: Mesorhizobium sp. GbtcB19; assembly: GCF_019091085.1. Lineage (GTDB taxonomy): Bacteria > Pseudomonadota > Alphaproteobacteria > Rhizobiales > Rhizobiaceae > Mesorhizobium. Next base: position 48,863 of record NZ_JAGXJY010000029.1, read on the forward strand.
CGAACGGCTCCGTCCTACAAACTTTATGCGCTCGCCGGCCAGACTCCGCCCAAGCCGGGGCTGGTCCGGGTCGGCAACGGTGGCACCGCCATCGAGATCGAGGTATGGCGCCTTTGCGCCGACGCCTTCGGCCGCTTCGTTGCGGCCATCCCGCCGCCGCTCGGCATCGGCACCATCGAGCTCGACGACGGCACGTCGGCTAAAGGCTTCCTCACCGAGACCGCGGGCCTATTGGCGGCGACGGACATCTCGCACTATGGCGGCTGGCGCAGCTTCGTAGCGAAAGCCATCGAGCCGGGACGACGGCTGGAAAGCGCCCCGGCGAGCTGAGCAGTGGTCGCGCTGGCCAGCCTCAGGCCAGCTCGAACCGCTCCACCGCCCGCATGATACCGCGCAATTCAGCCAAGCCCTTGAGCCGGCCGATCAGCGAATAGCCGGGATTGATTTTCGTCTTGCCGATATCGTCGGCGAGCAAGTGGCCGTGGTCCGGCCGCATCGGAATGCGCCAGTCGGACCGCCCCTCCTTGCGCCGCCGCGCCTCTTCCTTCATCAGCGCCAGGATGACTTCGGCCATATCGGTCGAACCTTCCAGATGCTCGGCCTCATAGAAGGAGCCGTCCTTTTCGCGTGTCACATTGCGAAGATGCGCGAAATGTATCCGGGGAGCGAATTCCTCGATCATCGCGACCAGGTCGTTGTCGGCGCGCACGCCGTAGGAGCCGGTGCAGAAGGTCAGCCCGTTCGACGGGCTGTCGACCGTGCCCAAGATGAAACGGGCGTCATCGGCGGTGGAGACGACCCGCGGCAGGCCGTAGAGCGAGAAGGGCGGATCGTCGGGATGGATGCACATGCGTGCCCCGACTTCCTCGGCCGCCGGAATGATCTCCTTCAGGAACCAGGCGAGGTTGGCGCGCAGCTCGGCCGGGCCGATCGCCGCGTAATCGGCGAGCGCATCGCGCATCGTCTCGCGATTGTAGGTGCGCTCGGTGGCCGGCAGTCCGGCGATCAGGTTGCGCTCGATCTTGTCGATGTCCTCATTGCTCAAGATCTTGAGCCGCGCTTCCGCTTCTTTCAGCCGCGCCGGGGTGTAGCTCGCCTCGGCATTCGGCCGCTTCAGCACGAAGACGTCGTAGGCGGCGAAATCGAGCGCATCGAAGCGCAGTGCGTAGCCGGTGGTCGGCAGCCTGTACATCAGGTCGGTGCGCGTCCAGTCCACCACCGGCATGAAATTATAGCAGATCGTCGAGACGCCGGCCTTGGCCAGCGCTCGGATCGTGTCCCGGTACCTGCCGGCGTAGCGCTCCCGCTCCGGCGTTCCGGTCTTGATCGAATTGTGGACGGGAATGCTTTCCACCACCGACCAGATCAGGTCCGCCGCCTCGATGATGCGCTTGCGGTCGAGGATCGCGTCGAGCGGCCAGGCGCTGCCGTCATAGATGTTGTGCAGCGCCGTGACGATGCCCGTAGCGCCTGCCTGCTTGATGTGGTCGAGCGTGACCGGATCGTTCGGGCCATACCAGCGCCAGCATTGTTCCATGACTGCCTCTCAAAGCATGCGTTTCAATGCATGTCGGGTTCTGAATGGCCGCCATGCACCGAAACAAAAACGTAAAGCGCGAGCGCTTCAGCGTGGTTGCGATCGACCATATTGTCGGATGACAATGGCCGTCAAATCAGGTGATTTCAGCGCCTTGCGCGCGAACCATCGACAGGCGCTTTCGTCCATCATTGCAGGAGTTTTGTCTATGAACGATTTCGACGGCAAGGTCGCCCTGGTGACGGGAACGACCGGCATAGGCGAGGCAACCGCGCGCCGTCTTGCCGAGGGTGGCGCCGCGATCATCGCGCTGGGCATCGACCAGGCGGCCAACGCGATGCTGCAGGGCGAGCTCAATCGTGCGGGCGCGGCCGCGCTCGTGCTCGCCACCGACGTTGCCGTGCCAGACCAGGTGGAGAAGGCAATCGCCGCCGGCGTCGCGAAATTCGGCGGGCTGGACGTCATCGTCAATTCGGCGGCCGTGCATCCCTATGGTACCGCGACGACGACGGATTTCGAGACCTGGAACCGGGCGATGTCCGTCAATGTCGGATCGATCTATCTCACCGCGCGTTTCGGCATTCCCGAAATGATCAAGCGCGGCGGCGGCGCCATCGTGAACGTCGCCTCAGTCCAAGGCACGGCCTGCCAGGAAAATGTCGCCGCTTACGCCACCACCAAGGGCGCGATCCACACGCTGACGCGCTCGCTGGCGCTCGACTATGCCCGAAAAGGCATCCGTGTGAACTCCGTCAGCCCGGGATCCGTCCGCACCCCGATCCTCGAACGCGCCGCCCGCGCCGGCGATCCCAATGCGGATGTCGAAGCCGCCTTCAAACGCTTCGGCGAAGCGCATCCGATCGGCCGCATCGGCGAGCCGGAGGAAGTGGCGGAACTGATCGCGTTCCTGTGTTCGTCCAAGGCAAGCTTCTGCACCGGTTCGGACTACCGAATAGACGGCGGCCTTTTGGCGGGTATCGGCGTGAGATAGCGCAACAGTCGCAGTCAAGCGGTTGGGAGGCGGACGCGCGCTCCCTTGCGACGGCGCGCTAACCGTCTATCGTGCATCGCCAATGCCACCGGGAAAGCATCCCCGCGGCGAACAGAGCGATGAATCAGATTTCAGGACGAATGAAGCAACGCATAACCCATGGCCGACAAATCGCAATTCGGACTGACCGCCGTCGCTACCGTTCCCCTGCATGAGAAAGTCTATCTGGAGCTCGTGCGGGCCCTTATGTCGGGCCAATTGCAACCCGGCCAGAAGCTGACCTCTCGCAAGCTGGCCAAGGAGCTCGGCACCAGCGATATGCCGGTGCGCAGCGCCTTCACGCGGCTGCAGGCGCTGAGGGCTCTAAGCCCGATGCCGAACGGCAGCGTCGAGGTGCCGCTGATCTCGGCCGAGCGCTTTGCGCAATTGACCGCGGTGCGCACGGTCCTGGAAGGCACCGCGACCGAGCTTGCGACCAAACGCATCAACGGTAACAATCTGCGCGCCATCCGCCGCCATTGCACCGAGTTGACCCAGGCCGCGCGCAGCGGCGACATCGAGAACTATCTGCGCAAGAACCACGACTTCAAATTCGGGGTCTACCGCCACTGCGGCAACGAGCAGATGATCTTCCTGATCGAGACGGTGTGGATGCAGGTCGGTCCGTTCCTGCGCAACCTTCGCATCGGCTTCGAGGACGATCTCGCCGGCATTCTCGGCATCGATTACCATGAGGAGGTCGTGGCGGCGATCGAGGCCGGCGACGGCGAGCGGGCGCGCGCGGCGATCGTGCGCGACATCGACGAGGGCGCGACCCACATCCTCGGCCAGGTGAAGTTCCCGGAACTGCGCCACTGACGTGCCGGAGCGAAGCGTGCCGATTCCAGCTTGGCTTTCGTCGGTCGGGCCGCTATGTTGCGATCGCAGATCGCAGAGAACGGACCCGAAATGCCACCCGATATCCCAGCTAGTGACTTGAAAAAATGAAGGAAAGTTATCCGGCGCAAGCCGGAGCAGCCTTCATGAACTCCTAAGCTGAAAATTGGATATCGTAGCCCACAAGGGCTACAGCACCTCAAAAACAGGGGCTGGAAATTGAGCGATGCGATTGCGGACGTTTTGAATTGGCTTGAAAGCAGGAAGGATATCCAGAGCCTCAGGGCCGCGGTGTGCGACCTGAACGGCATCATGCGCGGCAAGCGCATTCCGGTCGAACAGGCGCGCAAGGCGCTCGAAGGCAAGCTGCGCATGCCTTATTCGGCCATCGGCCTGGACATCTGGGGCGAGGACATCGAAGGCAACGCCCAGGTGTTCTCGACCGGTGACGCCGACGGGCTTTGCCACTGGACCGGTCGCGGCATACTGCCGGTCGACTGGACGGCGCATCCGACGGCGCTTCTGCCGCTCTGGCTGGCGGACGACAGCGGCGCGCCCTATCTCGGCGATCCGCGCCGCGCGCTGGCCCGCATCCTCGACCGCTATGCTGCGCTTGGCTTGACGCCGGTCACCGCGACCGAGCTCGAATTCTACCTCGTCGACCCGACATCGCAGCGGCCGGTCGGCCCGGTCTCGCCGGTCACCGGCAGGCGGCTCGATTCGGACGCTGCGCTCTCGATCGACGAGGTCGACGATTTCGAGGCCTTCATCCACGATATCTACGAAGCCTGCCGCATGCAGGACATTCCGGTCGACACCGCGATCGCCGAGAATGGCGTCGGCCAGTTCGAGATCAACCTCAACCATGTGCCCGACGCCTTGCGCGCCGCGGACGACGCGGTGCTGTTCAAGCGCACCGTGAAGGGCATTGCCCGCAAGCATGGCTTCGCCGCCTGCTTCATGGCCAAGCCCTATGGCGAGCGCGCCGGCAACGGTTTCCATGTCCATTTCAGCGTCCTCGACAAGGACGGCCACAACATCTTCGACGACGGCTCAGACCAGGGCTCCGACACCATGCGCCATGCCGTCGGCGGCCTGCTGGCCGCGATGGCGCAAAGCACGCTGGTGTTCGCGCCGCATTTCAATTCCTACCGCCGGCTGCGGCCGCGATCCTACGCGCCGACCGCCGTCGCCTGGGGCTACGAAAACCGCATGGTGGCGATTCGCATTCCGGGCGGCCCGTCGGCCGCGCGCCGCATCGAGCATCGCGTCTCCGGCGCCGACGCCAATCCCTATCTCGTGCTGGCGGCGATTCTCGGGGCGGCGTTGATCGGCATCGAGCGCCAGCTCTCGCCCGGCGAACCGACCGGCGGCGAAGGCCAGGGCCTGACACTCGCCAAGCTGCCGCCGGACTGGGCCTCGGCGATCGCCGCCTTCGAGGCAGGCCCGCGCGTTGCCGAGATCTTCCCGGACGTGCTGCGCGACGCCTTCGTCGCCTGCAAGCGCCAGGAGCTGAACACATTCGCGCTGAATGTCAGCGACTTCGAGATCGAGACCTATCTGGAGAGCGTTTAGGCAGCCTCGATCAGCGCGCCGCCCACGCAAGGCCACGGCGCAGGATGGTACGCATCTGCGGCACCTCGAACTCGGCTGCCACGTGACCCAGCGAGGAATAAAACACCCGTCCCTTGCCATGCCGGCGCTTCCAGACCACCGGCATGACGACGCCGTCGATCCACGCCGCATGCTCGCCTGAGAAGGTGGTCGTTGCCAGCACCTCGTTCGAGGGGTCGACATGCATGTAATATTGTTCGGAGCGGTAGGGGAAATCCTCGATGTCTTGCATGATCGGGTCGTCGCGCCGCGTCACCTTCACCTGATAGTCGATGATGTTGCCCGGATGCGCGACCCACTGCCCGCCGCACATGAACTGGTAGTCCGTCGACTCGCGAAACGCGTCACCCATGCCGCCATGATAGCCGCCGAGGCCGACGCCGTTCTCGACCGCCTTGGTCAGGTTGGCCACCTCTTCCTTGGCAATCTTGGACATGGTGTAGATCGGCACGATCAGACTGAGCTCCGCGATGGCCGGATCGGCGAAGACCGCGGTTGAGTTTTCGACCTGGACGGCAAAACCTTCTTCCTCGAGCATCGCCTTGACGGCACGCGCCCCGGCTTCAGGCTCGTGGCCCTCCCAGCCGCCCCACACGATCAGAGCCTGCCGCATTTTCCTCTCCTCATGCCTTGCGCCGGCCGGGTTTGCGGCAATGCGGCGTGAGGCGACCATCGCCGCAAAGTTCCGGTGAGTCGAGTTGGAAAGAAACTGAGCGCGAAAACAAAAACGGCCCGCTTAGATCGGGCCGTTTATTTGGCTTTGCGGGCAGGAATTGGTTTTGTCGGTTGTGGTGGG
>NZ_JAGXJY010000281.1 GCF_019091085.1 Mesorhizobium sp. GbtcB19
TAACCATCACAACCATGATCATGTTGAAGTCACGAGAATGGCCACTTCATGAACTGTCAAAAGGGTAGAGGAAGACTGTCAAACTCAACTGTTATCATGGAGTCGAAAGGGTAGAGGAAGACTAGTAGTAGCAGCATAGACAATAAAGCAATACATGGAAGACTTCCCTCGAAAGAAGAAAAAGGTATATATTGATTGATCTGTGAACTTTCTTGATTTGTCTGTTAATTTGTCTCTTGATTTATGAAAAGAATACCTTTGGG
>NZ_JAGXJY010000282.1 GCF_019091085.1 Mesorhizobium sp. GbtcB19
GATCGATTTGACCACCGAGTGGGCAGGATGCTGTATGTCTTGGTTCATCTGAGGGGAAATTGCCACCGGATGAAGTGGTATGGCAAAGAGTAATTTCATGCTTGTGGTCGCTGCAAAACATTTATTCCAATATGTCACTTCCCGATTCACATAAACCCTACTCCGAGAGAAGCTTCTCAATGCAGTAAGAGTTTTGTTCTATTGCATTCCCAGGTGATAAAAGATGTCTCCCTTTGGGATTTCACAGTTTACTGCTCTCACCT
>NZ_JAGXJY010000283.1 GCF_019091085.1 Mesorhizobium sp. GbtcB19
GGCTGCTTCCGAGCCACCCTCGCCGGCCTAGCTCTCGTCGTCGTGACCGGCACGCGGGGTCTCGGGCTAGCCGATCTGCCCTTCGTCCGCCTCGATGGCGTGGGCGCCGTTGCCTCGCACGGTGACTTCCTGGTTTTCCTCCACTGCCAAGAGCACCAGCTTGAGCGTGCTCTGGGCGGTGACCCCCTTGCCGTCCTCGTCCAGCTAGACGTCGGGTGCGAGTCCCTGGGCGTGTATCACGAACCGCGTGCGGGTGTGGGCGT
>NZ_JAGXJY010000284.1 GCF_019091085.1 Mesorhizobium sp. GbtcB19
CTTGATGGTTCATAAACAATAGCAAATTCACATGGATATGATATGGTTGACACACAATAGCAACACACAGATGGTAGATAGAATTACAGGCATGTGAAGTTGTATGTTTGGTGAGTACCACAAATCAGAAAGAAGACATCACTGAAACAGCATGTAAGTTGCATGGCTGGAGATTTCACTATTCAAAGGAGTTACTTGAAAAGCACATGTGGCCTCAAACCAATACAACAAAAGCATTAAGCATTAGATCAATACTACAAAGT
>NZ_JAGXJY010000285.1 GCF_019091085.1 Mesorhizobium sp. GbtcB19
ACAAAAAATGGAAGTTTTTATTTTTAAAAAAAATTGGACATCCTGGTATAAAAAAATGTGGGCACAGGTTATGTATGATAAAGGAACCGTTGAAGGGGAGGAAACAGGGGTGGGGTGGCCCTGGGAACGAACATCGTTACGATTGAGATGAAGTGTAGATGAGATAAAACGTCGCCTCAAGTCGCAAGAGGGCGTTCGAGCATCAGTATACCAGGCCCTGGAACTTCCATGCAAGAATGATTGCATCAAAGACGTTGAAAACC
>NZ_JAGXJY010000286.1 GCF_019091085.1 Mesorhizobium sp. GbtcB19
CGGCCCCCCGGTACCGCCCGGGGTGGGCCTTCCATTTCCGCCCGGGCCGCTGGTGGGGGCCCGCGGCCCCTCCGGTTCAGGCAAGAGCCCCATCCCCAAGCTCCACCCGCGCCCCTACGTGCCCGAGACCGGGCGCGTGCTGGCCGACGGCGTCGACCTTGCCATGGTCGATACCGCCTGGCTGCGCCGGCAGGTGGGCGTGGTGCTGCAGGACGACGTGCTCTTCAACCGCTCGGTACGCGACAACATCGCGCTCGCCGATC
>NZ_JAGXJY010000287.1 GCF_019091085.1 Mesorhizobium sp. GbtcB19
GATATAGATATGCACATTATAGAGTTGATTTTCATTCTTTCAAGGAGTTTTCTCGGAGCGCTTACTGGAAGGGAGTTGACAGTGTTGGGGCAACAATCCAATAATTATAAGGATCTGTTAGAGTTGAATCGGCAGCTGAGGAAGCTGGGCCAAAGTCATCTGCAGAATGACCTGTTGCTGTTTCATCGTCTGGGAGTTCGGGTTGGGGCGGTGCTTGGCTTGTCGATTCCGTTTCAGTGTTGTCTAGGTTATTGACTGGATTT
>NZ_JAGXJY010000288.1 GCF_019091085.1 Mesorhizobium sp. GbtcB19
ATTAGGTCTAAACCCTAACTCTTCTTGATTGACAATGAAGAAAATCATATTTCTGGAGAATGACCCGCAACTTACTATAAGGGCTCCGCAAGTGCAACATCCGTTTTTGATACTGATACCGCTGAAGATCTTGTATCTAATCTGGCATCTCATCTTTTCTCCCTTAGAACTAGCTAGTCAAATTCTTATACTAAATGGGTTAGGTTAAGAGCGGAGGGGTAGTTACTATCTCTTTAGGAGCTGTCTAAGACCGAAGAGCAATC
>NZ_JAGXJY010000289.1 GCF_019091085.1 Mesorhizobium sp. GbtcB19
CGGCGGCCAGACGCCGCTGAAGCTGGCCGTCGCGCTGGAAAAGGCCGGCATCCCGATCCTCGGCACTTCGCCCGACATGATCGATCTGGCCGAAGGCCGCGACCGTTTCCAGAAGCTGCTGCACAAGCTCAACCTCACCCAGCCGAAAAACGGCAACGCCTATTCGGTCGAGCAGGCCCGCCTCGTCGCCGGCGAGCTCGGCTTACCGCTGGTGGTGCGCCCGTCCTATGTGCTCGGCGGCCGCGCCATGCAGATCATCCAT
>NZ_JAGXJY010000290.1 GCF_019091085.1 Mesorhizobium sp. GbtcB19
GGGCGGTGCCGTGGTGCCGCCGATCTACCAGACCTCGCTCCTCACCTTCGCCAATTACGCCGACATGGCCGACACCTCCGCCGGCAGGAGAAAGCAGCCGATCTATTCGCGCGGCGACAATCCGACGGTGAGGGAATTCGAGGCGCGCGTCGCGGCTTTGGAAGGCGCCGAAGCGGGGCGCGGCTTTCCCAGTGGTATGGCGGGGATCAGCGCCACGCTGCCCGCTTTCGCGGGCGCGGGCGAGCGCACCCTTGCCGTGCGC
>NZ_JAGXJY010000003.1 GCF_019091085.1 Mesorhizobium sp. GbtcB19
GATGTTCTTCCTCAAGATCATCGATGATCAGGATCAGGAACTTGAGCTCACACGCAACGGCTATACCTCGCCGATCCCACCGAAGTTCCAGTGGCGGAATTGGGCGGCAGACGCCGAAGGCCTCACGGGTGAGGCGCTACTTGCTTTCGTCAACGGCGAGCTATTTCCGACACTGAAGGGTCTCCAACTCACCGGCAAGCTCAGTGACCGCCGCAAGGTGGTGCGCGACGTTTTCGAAGACGCCTTCAACTACATGAAATCAGGCCATCTGATCCGGCAAGTGGTCAACAGGATCAATGAGATCGACTTTAACAATCTGGACGAGCGCCGGCATTTTGGCGAGTTTTATGAGCAACTGCTCAACAGCCTCCAGTCTGCTGGCAATGCTGGCGAGTTCTATACACCGCGCGCTGTAACTGCTTTCATGGTCGATCGCATCGATCCGCACCCGGGCGAAATCGTGTTCGATCCCGCCTGCGGTACGGGCGGCTTCCTGTCGTGCGCAATCAACCACATGGAAGCCAAATACATCCGCACGCCTAAGCAGCGCCAGACGATGGAAAGCGCTTTGCGCGCGGTTGAGAAGAAGCAACTGCCGCATATGCTCTGCGTCACCAATATGCTGCTGCACGGCATTGAGGACCCGTCCTTCGTGCGCCACGACAACACGCTGGCCCGACCACTGATTTCGTGGAGCAAGGATGAGCGTGTCGATATCGTCGTCACCAACCCACCCTTTGGTGGCAAGGAGGAGGACGGCATCGAGAACAATTTCCCGACCTTCCGCACCAAGGAAACCGCCGATCTGTTCCTTGCGTTGATAGTGCGCCTCCTCAACGCAGGTGGCCGAGCCGCCGTTGTATTGCCCGATGGCACGCTTTTCGGCGAGGGCATCAAGGCGCGACTGAAGGAACACCTGATGGAGGAGTGCAACCTCCATACGATCGTCCGTCTACCCAATTCGGTTTTCAAGCCTTATGCCTCGATCGGCACAAATCTGCTTTTCTTCGAGAAGGGAGCGCCGACGAAGGAGATCTGGTTTTACGAGCACCACGTGCCGGAAGGCCAGAAAGCCTATTCCATGACCAAGCCGATCCGGCTGGAGCATTTTCAGGGCTGCGTCGACTGGTGGGGCGGCAAAGAGCGCATAGGCCGTGTGGAGACGCCGCAGGCCTGGCGTGTGACGGCCGAAGAGGTGAAGGCGCGGGGCTGCAATCTCGATATTAAGAACCCACACAGCGTAGTCAACGATCACGGTGACCCCAAAACGCTGCTTGCCGACCTCGCCCGCGCCGAGGCCGAGGCGGCGGCCTATCGCGACCAGTTAAACGTGATCCTCGCCGAGGCGCTTCTTCGATGAGAGATGGCCCGATGAATGCCGAACGCCTGCTGGCACATTACGAGAAGATCGCTGACGCGCCCGACGCCATCGGCGGGCTGCGCCGCTTCATTCTCGATCTGGCTGTGCGTGGCAAACTCGTGCCGCCGGACGCGAGCGAGGAGGCTGTAGAGGGTTTCAGGAAGCCAACCGATCCGGCCGCACCGTTTGGATTGCCGAGCAACTGGAAATGGATTGAGATCGGCGATCAGCTTGATCTTCTTAACGGCATGGCCTTCAAACCGACGGATTGGTCGAGAGAGGGCTTGCGAATTGTCCGAATTCAAAACCTGAACAATCCAGACGCGCCGTTCAACTTCTGCAATCCCGAGATGGCTCGCGAGCGGTCACTCATCGACAACGGATCATTCCTCGTAAGCTGGTCGGGAACTCCCGGAACATCGTTCGGAGCGTTTATCTGGGATCGTGGGCCGGCCGTCCTGAACCAACACATCTTCCGCTGCGACTTCAAGACGAAGGCATTTGTTGCCGCATACTTGCGCCTAGCGATCAATGGTCGCCTCGATGAGATGATCGCCAAGGCTCACGGCGGCGTTGGCCTTCAACATATCACTAAGGGGAAGCTGGAAGCACTCCTGATTCCACTTCCGCCACTCGCCGAGCAGCGCCGCATCGTCGCCAAGGTGGATGAGTTGATGGCGCTGTGCGACCGTCTGGAGGCGGCGCAGGCGGGCCGCGAGGCTGCGCGCGACCGGGTGACGGCGGCGAGTCTCGCCCGCCTCAACACGCCCGATCCCGAAACATTCCATATCGACGCCCGCTTCGCCCTTAAAGTGCTGCCGACGCTCACCACGCGCCCCGATCAGATCAAAACGCTGCGCCAGACCATCCTCAATCTCGCAGTTCGCGGCAAGCTCGTGCCGCAGGATTCGACCGACGAACCGGCGTTGGAGCTACACACATTTGATGAGCCTGAGTTGACCGGCCGACTGGGTTTTGAAATCCCGACGAGTTGGCGATGGGTTCGCGTGGAGAATGTTGCGGACGCTCGACTTGGGAAGATGCTCGACAAGGCTAAGAACAAGGGGCGACCTTATCCGTATTTACGCAACACAAACGTGCATTGGTTCGATATTCGGCTCGACGACCTAAAAACCATTCCTCTCGACGATGCCGAGTTCGAGGGCTACCGGCTCAAGGATGGCGATGTTCTAATCTGCGAGGGGGGGCACGGGATAGGCCGGACTGCAGTTTGGCGCGGCGGCCCCGAGAACTTCATTTTCCAGAAGGCGCTACACAGGGTGAGACCGGGCGCGCGTCTCGATCCAGATTTCTTTGCTCAATGCTGCTTCGTGTATTTCGACTCTGGGATCATGCAGACTTACTTCACTGGCGTCGGTATCCCGCACTTTACCGGAAGGGCACTTTCCAAGTTGGTTTTTCCCCTCCCTCCGCTCGCCGAGCAACGCCGCATCGTCGCCAAGGTCGACGCGCTGATGGCGCTGTGCGACAGGCTGGAGGTGAGCCTCACCGAGACCGCTGCCACCCGTCGCCGCTTGCTCGACGCGCTGCTCGCCGAGGCCCTGGCGCCGGCCGAGGATCGAGAACTGGAAGCGGCGGAATGAGCAACCCAACCGAGGGCTTCATCCGCACCTTTGAGGAGATTGTCCGGGAAGTAAATAGTCGCGCCGGTTCGCCATCATCTCACTCGTTCGAGGTCGAAAGGGCGTCAGAGCGCGACGGCACTGTGAAGAAGAATCGCGCGCTACTCGTCTATATCCGTGATGTGCGAAACGCACTCCAACATCCCAAGCATCGCTCCGATGGCAACGCCATCGAGATTTCTGAGGGGTTTCTCGATGAAGTGAGGGGTCTGCTCAACCATCTGAGAAACCCGCCTACGGCCAATTCTGTCGGTGTGCCGCGAAAGGAGATCAGGACTGCCAGCCTTAGCGACCAGCTGGGCGATCTTGCGGATGAGATGAAACGGCGTGGATTCAGTCACCTGCCGATAGTGGATGAGCGTGACGCGGTTATCGGTGTATTCAACGAAGCGGCGGTGTTCAATTACCTATGGGGAGAGCAGGAGACGATCGTCGGCAGGGACATGCGAATTTCGGACATCCTCTCTAGTTGCCGCCTCGATGCCAGTCGTATGGAGTTGTTTAAGTTCGTGACCCCACGAACCGCACTCGAGGATCTCGTACAGATTTTTCTCTCCGTCCAGTCCCCCCTTACGCGGGTGGGTGCTGCTTTCGTGACTGCAGCCGGCAAAGAGTCAGAGCCGCTCCAGCGACTAATCACGCCTTGGGATGTGCTAGCGACGTTTGATCTTTGAGGTCACCCCTCCGCCGGCACCTTCGCCGTTTTCCTCCTCACCGCCCTTGTCGCGTGCTTCTGCTTCTTCGCGCTCGCCAGCTCGTTCATCGCATCGAGTTGCATCTGCTGCATTTCGGCAAGCCGCGTCCATTGGCGCGAGATGAGGTAGTCGAGCTTTTCGTGCAGGTGGCGCACTTCGAGCTCGGCCTTGAGGTTGACGCGGTACTCGTTGAAGGAGCGCAGGCGGTCCTTGGTCTCCTGGCGCTTCTGGCTCATCATGATGACCGGCGCCTGGATGGCGGCGATGCAGGAGAGCAGAAGGTTGAGCAGGATGAACGGGTAGGGGTCGAAGGCGCTGTTCAAGCCCTCGAACAAATTGATGCCGATCCAGACCAGCAGCACGGTGGCGAAGGAGATCAGGAACCACCAGCTGCCGCCGAAAGCCGCCATGTTGTCGGAGACGCGGTCGGGAAACGTCCGGTGCTCCTCGAACTCCTCTTCCGAGTTTTCCGAAATCGTGTCCTGTTTGGCGATCGATTCCACCACCTGGCGGTCGAGCTCGGAGAATTCGCCGTGCTCCTGCTGCAGCAGTTCCTCCATGTAGCGCATGCGGTAGCGGCCAAGCTCCTCGCGGCTGACGCGGGCGCCGCGCGGCAGGTCGGGATGGTCGGAGCGGATGCGGTCGGCGAGGCTGGGCCTCAGATCGTCGATGCGCACCAGGTCGCGCTTGCGGAATTTGCGCCCCGATATCGCCGAGGGTTTTTTCTTCGGCTTGATCCTGCCGGGAACATGCGGTTCGGCGTGCGGCTCGGAATCGGGCACCTCCGGCGCTTCGAGGACCTCGTCGGCCGCTTCGTGCGCGTCCTCCGCCACGGTCTCCGCCTCGAGATACTCGCCGGCGACGTCGTTCTCGTTGTCGGCTTTCTTGTGCGCCTTGGGTTCGCTGGCCATGCTCGGTGCTCCTGTCTTTGCGGCTAGGATACGCCAAGCCGGCGCGGCATATCCATGCTGAGTGTGTAACTCGTGTGACAGAACAAGTTCTTGTGATGGGGGTATCCCTGCTGTCGAGCGCCAAGTCTTCGGATATCGCAAACCGAACGGACTGGCGAGCACGGCCAATCTCCGGAGTCCGCGCTGCCCCTCATCCGCCCTTCGGGCACCTTCTCCCCGTATAGTGACGGGGAGAAGGAGGCTGGCCGCCACCTCGGCGCTCCTCCTGCAACGCTGGCCATTGGCGAAGCCGGCGACGACAGCTCCCTCTCCCCGTCACTATACGGGGAGAGGATGCCGGCAGGCAGGTGAGGGGCGGCGCCATCCTCGCAAAACCTTGATGCCCGGCCCGTGTCATAGGGCATGCCACTGCGCCCTTGATGTGACAGCAAAGTCCTCGCTGGCGCAATTGTCTCCGCCGCCTGGCCTTGATCCAGATCAAGCGGGCCCCTGTGGCGGGCCTGATAGGCTGACTATATCGAAATCAGGCCTGATCGTTCAGGCTCCCGCCACCTGGGGCGCGCCTTGCGTCCCGCAAATGAGGGATCGTCATCATGTACAAGAAAATCCTGATCGCCACCGACGGTTCGGAACTGGCCGGCAAGGGCGTTGCCCACGGCCTCGAGCTCGCCAAGGGCCTGGGCGCCACCGTTACCTTCCTCAATGTCTCGGAAGCCTTCCCGGCGCTCGCCTGGGGCGGCGCGATGGCCGGCTATGTCGCCGCCGACGAGCTGACCAATTACGAGGAAAACGCCCGCAAATACGGCCGCGAGGTGCTGGACAAGTGCAAGGCCGAGGCCGACGCGAAGGGTGTCGCCTCGAAGGGCCTGCATGTCGAGAACAAGGCGCCGGCCGAGGCGATCCTCGAAGTCGCCGCCGGCGAAGGCTCGGACCTCATCGTCATGGCTTCGCACGGCCGCCGCGGCATCGGCCGCCTGGTGCTCGGCAGCCAGACGGCGGAGGTGGTGTCGCTGACGCAGATCCCGGTGCTGGTGGTGAGGTAGGGTCCGCCGATATTCAGGTGAGGCCGGCCTGCGAACGATGGTTTCCTGCGCTTCCGGTGCTCACGTACATTAAGTACGCTCCGCTCCGGTTCTCGGAAACCATCATTCTCGACTCGGCCTGACCTGAATCTCGACAGACCCTTGCGCCAGCGAAGAGACGGGATACGTAGCGTTCCTTCGCGCCCCCCTCTGTCCTGCCGGACATCTCCCCCACGAGGGGGGAGATTGGCGCTTTCGGCGCCTCGCAAGTCCTGCAACGCTTGCGATTGGCGAAAACCGGCGGCGCCGGGTGATCTCCCCCAAGTGGGGGAGATGTCCGGCAGGACAGAGGGGGGCGCTGTCCCGCCGACGTTTCAGTCTTCTCCCTCGCCGCGACGCTCTATTGCGCCGCCGGCAGCAGCGGCGAAGTGGGCGACGCCAGATCCGGCGACGGCAGATCGGACGCCGGCGAACCCGGCACGGGCGCCGCAGGCATCGCCTGATCCGGCGGCGGCAACCCTGGCAAAGCCGAGTCCTGCGCCGGCAAACCGGTTGCCGTCATGTCGGGCGGCGGCAGGCCGGGCGGCGGCGAGGCCGGCTGCTGCCCGGCATACATAAGCCTGGGCTGGGTCGCAGCGGCGGTCGTGGTGCCAAGGCTGCGCTGGATCAACGCCTCGACATGGTCGTTGCGCTGGCGCGCGCTGTCGGCGCCCATCACCACCACGATCAGGTGCCGGCCGTCGGCATTGTAGGAGGTGACGATGTTGTAGCCGGAAGCTCTTATGTAGCCGGTCTTGATGCCGTCGACGCCGCGCACGCGTCCCAGCATGTCGTTGTGGCCGCGCACCAGCCGGCCGCGGAACATGAAGTCGCTTTCGGAAAAATAGTGGAAATGCTGCGGGAAGCGGTTGCGAAGCGCCATGCCCAGCACCGCCATGTCGCGCGCGCTCGTCACCTGGCCGTCGTCGGGCAGGCCGCAGGCATTGCGGAAACTGGTGCCGGTCATGCCGAGCGAGCGCGCCTTGGCGGTCATCATGGCGGCGAACTGGTCCTCCGAGCCGCCGCCCAGATATTCGCCCACCGCCACCGCCACGTCGTTCGCCGACTTCACCACCATGGCGCGGATGGCGGAATCGACGTCGATCGTCTCGCCGCGCCTGAAACGCAGCTTCGTCGGCGGCTGCGAGGCGGCGTGCGCGGAAACCGGGATCTGCGTCTCCTTGGTCACGCGGCCGCTCTCCATCGCCTCGAACAGCATGTAGAGCGTCATCATCTTGGTCAGCGACGCCGGATAGCGCTGCGACCTCGAATTGACCTCGAACAGCGTCTTGCCGGTCGAGGCATCGACCACGATCGCCGCGTATTTCTGCGGCTGCGCCGGCACGGCCAGCACGCTTTCGGGGGGTGCTGCCGTCGTGCAGCCGGCGACCAGCGCTAGAAGCGCCAACACGGCGATCAGTTTTTGCAGGAGAGCGAAGGGACGGGACAAGATGGTTCTAAAGCTGTTGCTGAGATGCGGCGAAGCTAACGTAACCCACGTGCCGCGTCCAACTGGTTAACGGCGCTGATAAGGCATTTGCCCAGCTTTTCAGAGGTTCGCGCTGCCGGCGACGCTGTCAATCTCCCCCCTTGCGGGGGTTGAGGAGCGGTCCGCGTAGCGGGCGGGAAGCCAATTGCTTGGCTTCCGAGCGACGAAAGCCCGGCAGGGCAGAGGGGTGCTGTCCTGGCGTCTCAAGGCTGGGGTTCCTCGCCCCCGCCAGAGGCGGGGGAGAGGTGGCCGCGAAGCGGACGGAGCGGGGGTTTCGTAGGGCGCTCCCCTCTCCGTCTCGGCTTCGCCGAGCCACCTCTCCCCACTTCGTGGGGCGAGGAACCTTGATCTTGCAGCGCCGCGATCCTTCACACCCCCCTCTGTCCTGCCGGACATCTCCCCCGCAAGGGGGGAGATCGGATGTCGCGCAGGCTTTCGCCAATCGCCAGCATTGCAGGCCCGTCCCCGCTTTGCCATCCGCCCCAGCTTTCCGCTAATATGTCGCGGCTTGGTTTGGGGGGAATGGCATGTCGGAAATCGCCACCGGTACGACCTCGTTGCTCAGGGCATCGCTCAGCCGCACCGGCAAATGGGCGGCGAGCTTTGCCTTTATCAGCGGCGCGATCGGCGATGTGCTCAATCCGCTCGGACCTTTTGCCGCCTATATCGCGCTGGTCGCGGCGGTCGCGGCCATCATCATCGCCATCGCCATGGTGCTGCGACTGGTGCTGACGGCGAAAGCCATGCCGGCGCTGATCTTCGCCACCAGTGCCGCGGCGATTGCCGGCGGCGTCTACGGCATCCAGCAGGAGACGAATTCGCAGAACGGCGTCATCGCCAATCTCGTGCCCGCGGTGGCGCAATTGCAGCAGTCGCTCGGCATCGTCTCCGAAAAGGTGGCGAAGATCGAAAAGACGGTCACCGAAACCCAAAAGACCGTCGAAGAGGTCAAGCAATCCACCGACACGGTCGCGCAGAAAACGCAGGAGATCGCCTCGGCCCAGCAGCAACAGACCGCGCAGGGCGCCGAGACGCAAAAGACAGTGGAGGCGGTGAAGCAGACCACCGACACGGTGGCGCAGAAGACCGAGCAGATCGCCTCCGCCCAGCAACAGCAGGCGACCCAGGGCGCCGAGACGCAGAAGACCGTCGAGGCGGTCAAGCAGACCACCGACACCTTGGCCGCCGGCCAGCAACAGCAGCAGGCGCAGGCGCAGAAGCTGCAGGCGACCACCGAGCAGATCGCCGCTTCGATCGACACCATCGCCAAGGGCTTTGCCCAGCTCTCCGCGCAGGGCGGGGCGATCGCCGATCCGAAGCGCCCGGACGAATTCTACCACAATGCCCGCGTCTATGAGCTGGCCGGCGACATGCTCAACGCCCGGCGTTCCTACCTCGCCTTTGCCGGATTCGATGTCGACGCTATCGACCCCTATACGCGCTTTGCCACGCTGCTTCGTGTACAGGACGGCAAGGCCGGCGCCCGCGAAGTGTTTGGACAGCTTGCCGAAAAGGCCAAGGCGCCGTCGATCAAGCTCGTCCATCTTTTGCAGTTCGACGACGCCCAGCGGCTCGACAAGCTCAACGCTTTCCTGGCGGCCAATCCGGATTACGCGCCGGCTTACTTTCTGCTCGCGCAGGAATTTTCCGAGGACCGCCTCGGCAGCCAGACGCTCGCCGACAAGCGCAGCGAAGCGCAGGCGCTGACCAAGTTCGTTTCCTATGAAAAGGACGGCGGCCTGCTCAAATATTTCGTCGACCAGACCCAACTGGCCGACTGGCTGGACCGCAGCCGCAGCCGGCTGACCGCGCTTGGCGACGTGCTCGATCCGTCGCGCTTCGTGCCGACGCTGACACCGATGCGCTCCAACGCCGGCTGGTCGATGACGATCTCGCTGCCCGAGCCGGCGACGGCGATTTCCTGGCGGCTCGGCGACTCCGGCCCGTTCACCGACACCGGGGTGATGGCGATGAACGACCAGCGCACCGGCAAGCCGATGCCCAATCCGAGCTTCGAATTGCCGGACAGCACCACGGCCACCAACATCGCCATCAAATATCTCGACATCAGGGGACGCGAGACCGGCCCGTTCGACATCCGCTTCGACCCGGACGGCGCGCTGCAGCAGGAGAACAAGCAGATCCTCGACCAGTTCTGGACCTCGTGGATCGCTTTCGATTCCGGCGGCAATCACGGCCTGGTCTATTTCACCCAGATGCTGTCCTACCGCTGCGCCATCAAGGAAGTGCATTACAGCCTGAACGGCACGACGCTCGACAAAGAGATCAAGATGCCGCCCTGCGACGCCAAGGACCCGTACGCCGTTCCGTCCGACTACCAGCCCTATTTCAAGGTGAAGGACGACGTGAAATCGATGGCGGTGCAGGTGACTTATACGGACGGCACCAAGTCGCCGGTGCGGGAGTATAAAAGGCAGTAGGGTGGTCTGGGGCGAATGGTCTATGGCGGCACTGTTCCCCTCTCTTGCGATTTCTAACACTTAGCTTCGCTAAGATGTTGAAATCGCTTTCTCCCCCACAAGGGGGGAGATAACGCCGGCGCTTTCGCCATATGTAAATCACAGACGTCGGCGTTTTGCCGTGGGAACGGCGCAACGCGCTATCTCCCCCCTTGTGGGGGAGAAAGGATTTTCACGATCTTAGCGAAGCTAAGTCGTAGAAAATCCAAGAGAGGGGATTTCGTAGGGTGCATACGTTCTGATGCGAAATGCCAACCACCATGCTTGCAAATCCAACATCAGGCAGGCTCTTCTGGCCCTCTCAAAGATTCGCGGGATAGCACAATGGACACCGTCACCATCAACGCCAAGGGCATCTCGGTTTCGCTCGATCTCGCCGTCGGCCATATCGCCGCCATGCAGGTCGAAATCGACGGCCATATCCTGAAGCCGCTGCATCGCGCGCCCTGGGTCGGCTCGCCGCGCGAGACGTTGCCCGAGAACATCCCCGACGGCACCGTGCGCCTGTCCGGCGATTTCCTCTGCGCGCCGTTCTCCACCAGCGATGTCGAGGAAGCGCCGTTGCATGGCTGGCCGGCCAACAGCGAATGGGACGTCGTCGAAAACGGCGCCATCGCCGGCGGCTGGCGGGCCGTTTTCCGGCTGCGCCGCAAGGTGATGGGCGCGGCCGTCGACAAGATCTTCACACTGCGTGACGGCCACCCCTTCCTCTACCAGGAGCACATCTTTTCCGGCGGTTCCGGCGCCATCTCCGTCGCCCATCATCCGATGACGGCGATGCAGGACGGCGGCCGGCTTGCCTTCTCGCCGAAGCGCGTGGCGGTCACGCCCGCCACGCCGCTGGAGCCCGATCCGGCGCGCGGCCGCTTCATGCTGGCCTATCCTGCCCGCGCCACCGATCTTGCCCGGTTCCCGCTTGCGGCCGGCGGCACGGCCGACCTCACCGACTACCGCGCGGAAGACAGGCGCGAGGATTTCATCACCCTGGTCGAGGCTGATCATGGCGGCCCGGGCTGGACGGCGCTCGCCCGCCACGCTGAACAGGACCTTGTACTGGTGTTGAAGAACCCGGCCGAGCTGCCCGTCACCATGCTGTGGTTCTCCAATGGCGGCCGCGATTACGCGCCCTGGAGCGGGCGCCATCTCGGCGTGCTCGGCATCGAGGACGGCCGCGCCGCGGTCGGCCACGCCGCTTCGCTCGGCGACAACTGGTTGAAGCATGAAGGCGTGGCAACGGCTTTTGCCCTTGCCGAAGGGCGCTCGGTCTCCTTCCGCCATGTCATCGGCGCGGTTCCGTTCGCCGAGGCCGAGGCGCCGGCCGACATTGAAGCGGCGCCTGATCGCTTGCGCATCCGTGCCGGTGACGGTTCGCAAAAAGACGTCCCGTTCGACGGCGAGTTCCTGCGCATCGGCCGCACGGTTCCGGCGTAAGGTCGGGCGCAGCGCGTCTAGAAATTCGTCATTCCAGGGCGGAGCAAGGAGCGAAGCGACGCGCGAAGACCCTGGAATCCATTCCGTTACCTCAGTCGAAAAGCACAGCGGAGCAGAATTCTGAACCGTAAGCGGCGCTTCGGCGTAACGGAATGGATCCTCGGGTCTGCGCTGCGTCGCTTCGCTCCTTGCTCCGCCCGTGGATGACGAAGGGATGGGCGCCTCGGCCAATCATGAAGGCGGGAGACTGCCAACAATCGGCCGAAACCTCCGCTCCTAGGAACGAGGTTTGAAATTTCCACCTTTCACCGCCAAGATGCGGGGCCGCAACCTTACCGGAAAGGCGCCGATGTCCGAGATCGCCCATATCACTGCCGCCATCTTCAAGCGCGCCGGCAAGGCCAAGCGCTTCGTCGTAGCCATCGCCGGTCCTCCCGGCGCCGGCAAGTCGACGCTGTCCGCCTCACTGCATGAACTTTTGCCGGAAGGCACGTCGGAGGTCGTGCCGATGGACGGCTTCCATTATGACGACATCATTCTCAATCGCCGCGGCCTACGCCCCCGCAAGGGCGCGCCGGAAACCTTCGATTTCGCCGGTTTCGAGACGCTGTTGAAGCGCATCCGCTCCGGCGAACCCGACATCGCCATTCCGGTCTTCGACCGCACCATCGAACTGTCGCGCGCGGCGGCCGAAATCGTCGGCACCGACACCAAGTTCATCCTGGTCGAGGGCAATTATCTGCTGCTCGACGAGGAGCCGTGGTCGCGGCTGGGGCCGTTGTTCGATTTCACCATCTTCGTCGACGTGCCGCGCAATGAGCTCGAGCGCCGGCTGATGGAGCGCTGGCGTGAGCATGGCAAGTCCGATGATGACGCCCGCGCCTGGATCGCGTCCAACGACATGCCCAACATCGAACGGGTGCTGGCGCGTCGCCGGCCGGCCGACATGGTCATTGGGTAGTACATGTCGCGCAAAAGTGCGCAGCGGTTTTGCGGCAACGACATGCATCAAAAGAAAGACTTAAAGCGCGTCGCTTGAATTCGTTTCAACGTGACGCGCTTTAATGACCCTGGTGATTGGTTAACCTGCTCAATTTTCAATATTTTCCGGCGGGAACTTTAAGCTTTTCACGCCGTTATGCCCCTATCCCGAATTGTCCGGCGCCGGAGCAATTCCAGGAAGGCGCGGAAGCGCTTTCCGCCCGGAATTGTGAAGAGAAAACAGCAGGAGCCGTCAGATGGCAACCAACAGCAGAAAACCCGCTCCCAAAAAAACCAGGAGCAACCAATCCAGGACGACGCAGGCCAAGACTGACGCCGGCCCGGCGATCGCCGAGCGATCGAAGGACGCCAAGCCGGCTTTCGGCAAGGCGGCGCCGAAGAAAGTGACGCCAGGCGCAGCTCACAAGGCAGCGGCCCACAAGGTCGCGGCCAAGAGCGTGAAGCATCCGAAGCCGGCGGCAAAGAATTCGGGTCCGATCCGCACCGTGGCAACCGTCGCGACAGGTGCGGTCGTCGCCACTGCGCGGCTTGCGGCCTCCGTGTTCGGCCGCGGTAGCGCCAAGGCCAAGGCGAAATAGGCCGTTACGCAATTCCGGACGGAAGGCTGCGGCGAAGTCGCCGAGCTCTACCGCCCCTTTCCTGAAACCGCTTTCAGCCCCTCGCCGGAATGGTGAGGCCGCGCTTCACCGCCGGCCGTTCCAGGCCGCGCTCCAGCCATTCGGCGACGGTCGGGAAATCGTCGAAGCCGACCAGTTCGCGCGCCTCGTAGAACCCGATCAAATTGCGCACCCAGCCCAGCATCGACACGTCGGCGATGGTGTAGTCGTCGTCCATGATCCACTTGCGGCCCTTCAGCCGCGTCTCCAGCACGCCGATCAGCCGCCGCGACTCGTCGCGATAGCGCTCCAGCGGCCGTTTGTCGGCGATTTCGCGTCCGGCGAATTTATGGAAGAAGCCGACCTGACCGAAGATCGGGCCGATCGCCGCCATCTGGAAGAACACCCACTGGATCGTCTCGTAACGCCGCGCCGGATCGGCAGGGATGAGCTTGCCGGTCTTGTCGGCCAGATAGAGCAGGATGGCGCCCGATTCGAACAGGCCGATGGGCTTGCCGCCCGGGCCGTCCGGGTCGATGATCGCCGGTATCTTGCCGTTCGGGTTGAGCGACAGGAATTCCGGCGTCCAGCTCTCGTTCTTGCCGATATCGACGTAATGCGGCTCGTAAGCCAGGCCGATCTCCTCCAGCGCGATCGAGGCCTTCACGCCATTAGGCGTCGTGGCCGAATAGAGCTGCAGGCGCTCGGGGTGTTTGGCCGGCCAGCGCTTGGCGATCGGAAAGGCGGACAGGTCGGTCATCGGAAACTCCGGATGCGGATCGGCGCCGGGCGGCGCTCATAATGGGTGGCAACGAATATGGCGGGTGGCAAAGAATTAGGATCCCGGCCGGCTAGGATCAATACACCAGGCGCCGGTCGCCCATGGACAAACAGTCAACCGGGACTGTGGTCAGACCGCCTTGAAGGCCAGCACCGCATTGGTGCCGCCGAAGGCGAAGCTGTTGCTGAGCGCCGCGCGCACCTTGCGCTCGCGCGCCGTGTTCGGCGTCACGTCGAGGTCGCATTCGGGGTCCGGCTCGCGAAAATTGGCGGTCGGCGGCACGATGCCCTCGCGGATCGCCATCACGCAGGCGACCATCTCCAGTCCGCCGGAAGCGCCGAGGCAATGCGCATGCATCGACTTGGTCGAGGACACCGAAAGCGAACGGGAATGCTCGCCGAAGACGCGTTTGATCGCCGCGGTCTCGATCTGGTCGTTGGCCTTGGTGCCGGTGCCGTGCGCGTTGAGATAGTCGACGTCTTCGGGATTGAGCCCGGCATCGGCCAGGCAGAAGCGCATCGCCGCTTCCGGTCCCTCGATGGTGGGCGCGACGATGTCGGAGGCATCGGCTGACAGGCCGACGCCGGCGATCTCGGCCAGGATGGTGGCGCCGCGCGCCATGGCGTGATCGTAGCTTTCCAGCACCGCCATGCCGGCGCCTTCGCCAAGCGAAAGGCCCTGGCGGTCGGCCGAGAAGGGCCGGCACGTATCGGGCGAAAGCACCCGGAGCGCTTCCCAACCCTTGAGCACGCCCCACACCAGCGGCGCCTCGGTACCGCCCGCGACCATCACGTCGGCGCGGCCAAGCCGGATCTGGTCGACCGCCGTGGAAATCGCATGGTTGGCCGACGAACAGGCCGAGGTGACGCCGTAGACGGGTCCGCGCAAGCCGAGATTCATGCTTACCTGGCCGGCTGCCGCGCCCGGCATCACCTTCGGCACGGTGAAGATGGCGGCGCGGTTGCGTCCTTCGACCAGGATTGCGCGATAATTTTCCTCGATGGTCTCGAAACCGGCGACACCGACGCCGACGATCGCGCCCATCCGGTAGGTGTTGTCGGCATGCGCCGTCAGTCCGGACTGCCGCATGGCTTCGCGGGCCGCGATCACCGCCAGCAGGCTGAAGCGATCCATCGACACCAGCTGCTTGCGGTCGATGCCGTGGTCCGGCAATGCCTTGACCTCGGAGCCGACCTTGACCTTCAGGTCATGCAGCGACGAATTCTCGATGGTGCCAATGGCCGAGCGGCCGGCGCGCATGGCGTCCCACATCGCCGGCACGTCGTTGCCAAGCCCGCAAATCCCGCCAATGCCGGTGATGACGACGCGTTTTTGCATGCAATCAGGCTTTTTTCGCGATCAGTTCGCGAACCGCCTCGACCATGTCGCCGACGTTCTTGAGATTGCTCCAGGCGTCGACCGTGTTCATCTCGATCTCGATGCCGTATTTTTCCTCGAGGTCGAAGATGATCTCCGTCAGCTCCAGCGAATGGATGCCAAGCGTGCTGAGATCGGTGCTGGTGGTGATCTCCTCGCCGCCGGTATCGGCATGCGCTTTGATCTTCTCGATGATCTCGGTCGTCAGCTGGTCAGCCATTCGGTTCCTTCCCTGTCGTTCCCGACGCCGACTGATCAGCGCCCCTTTTTTGATCCCCGGATCCAACAAACGCCGTTGCCGTTGCCTCGCCATACACCGCGCGACCGTTCCAGGATGGTTTCCCTCTATAGAAACCGAAACGATGTCAAGCAACAAGCGATATATCGACAAAGCCGCCGGAGTGCTTAACCTGGGGTCGTGGACATGATCGACAACACCCTGGCACCCCAATCTGCCTCGCCTTCGGACGCCGCCCCCTTGCCTGCCGCGCAACGTGTTGCCGGGCTAGGCAGGCTTTTCTGCGGCAAAAGCGGTGGCCGCACCCGCCTGCAGCGCCTTTACCAGGACGGATCGGCCAAAATCCGCCTGCCGGCCGTGCAAGGCGATCCGCTGGAGGCGGTGCTGATCAACACCGCCGGCGGGCTGACCGGTGGCGACCGCCTCGGCTGGACGATCGAGGTTGGCGCCGGCGCTTCGGCTTCCGTCACCACCCAGGCCTGCGAGAAGGTCTATCGCGCCGCCGCCGACAGGGCGCAGACGAGCGTCGGCCTGCGCGTCGGTCCCGGCGGCCGCATCGCCTGGCTGCCGCAGGAAACCATCGTTTTCGACAATGCCGCCTTCGCCCGCACGCTGGATGTCGAGCTTGTCGAGGACGCTGAGGCGTTGGTGCTGGAAGCGACGCTGTTCGGCCGGCTGGCTATGGGTGAAAGTACGGTCAACGGCAGTTTCCACGACCGCTGGCGGATCCGCCAGGGCGGCGCGCTGATCCATGCGGAGGATTTCCGGGTCGGCCCGCGCATCGCGGCAACGCTCCAACAGCCAGCGGCGACGGGCGCTGCGCTTGCCATCGCCACGCTGCTGCTCGTTTCGCCGCAGGCGGAAAGCCTGCTGGAGCCGGCACGCGCCATCATCGGCGACTCAACCACCGGCGGTTCGGGCGGCGCCAGTTTCTGGCGCGTCGGCCGATCTGGCAAGCTTCTTGCGAGGCTTTGCGCCGGCGACGGCTACCAGCTCCGCAAACGGCTGGTTCCGCTCGTCGAACTGCTCAATGGACGGGCGGGCCTGCCCAAATTGTGGTCACTCTGAGATCGAATACCGGGACATTGCATGAATCTGACGCCGCGTGAAAAAGACAAGCTGCTCATCGCCATGGCGGCGATGGTGGCGCGCAAGCGGCTGGAGCGTGGCGTCAAGCTGAACCATCCGGAAGCCATCGCCTTGATCACCGACTTCGTCGTCGAAGGCGCGCGCGACGGTCGCCCCGTCGCGGAACTGATGGAAGCCGGCGCCCATGTCGTCACCCGCGGCCAGGTCATGGACGGCATCGCCGAGATGATCCACGACGTCCAGGTCGAGGCGACGTTTCCCGACGGCACCAAGCTGGTGACCGTGCATGAACCGATCCGCTGAGGAGGGACCGATGCTGGAATTGCGACCCAATTGCGAGTGCTGCGACAAGGACCTGCCGCCGGAAGCGACCGATGCGCTGATCTGCACCTTCGAATGCACTTTCTGCGCCGGCTGCGTCGACACTGTGCTGGGCGGCGTCTGCCCAAATTGCGGCGGCAATTTCGCGCCGCGGCCGATCCGGCCGGCGGCCAAGCTGACGAAATATCCGCCATCGACCAAACGCGTGCTCAAGGCCGAAGGCTGTGCGCGCAGGGCCGCATAACCACATGATTTGGAAGGGTAGAAATATGATCTCCGCTTCGACGAAACGCAGCACGCTGGCGGCCATTCTGTTGCTTGCAGCGGCGATGCCCGCCTACGCTCATGTCGGCGTCGGCACGACCTCGTCCTTCGCCGCCGGTTTCGCGCATCCGCTGTCCGGCGTCGACCATATGGCGGTCATGCTCGCTGTCGGCCTGTGGGCAGCGATGAAGGGCGGCAAGGCGGTCTGGGCCTGGCCGCTTGCCTTCTTCGGCGTGATGCTGGCCGGCGGTTGGCTCGGCATGCTGCATGTGCCGGTGCCTTTCGTCGAGCCGGCCATCCTCGCTTCCGTCGTGGCGCTCGGCCTTCTGGTGGCGCTGGCCATCGACCTGCCGGTCTCGGCCGGTGTCGCCATCATCGGCCTGTTCGCGCTGTTTCACGGTCATGCGCATGGCACGGAGGTGCCCGAAAATGCCGGCGGGCTGGAATACATCGCAGGCTTTGCGGCCGCCACGGCGCTGCTCCACGGCACCGGCATTGCGGCCGGTCTCGGCCTTGGCCTGCGCTACCCCGGCCTGGCGCGCGCCGCCGGCGCGGCTTGCGCGGCGGTCGGCGTCGGCCTTGCCTTCGGCGTTTTGTGAGGGTGTGCGATGATCCCCGGCGAAGTCATCCCGGCCAAGGGCGAGATCGAACTCAACACGGGCCGGCCGACCGTCACGCTCAAGGTCGCCAACAGCGGCGACCGTCCGGTCCAGGTCGGCAGCCACTATCACTTCTTCGAGACCAATGAGGGCCTGAAATTCGACCGCGAACGCGCGCGCGGCATGCGGCTCGACATTGCCGCCGGCACCGCCATGCGCTTCGAGCCGGGGCAGGAGCGCGATGTCACGCTGGTGCCGCTGGGCGGCAAGCGCGAGGTCTATGGCTTTCAGCAGAAGGTGATGGGCAAGCTGTGACGTCCGCCGCTGTGCTCAACTCATTTCGGCGGCTTGGCGGCGGCGTAGATGACGATCTTGCCGGGATTGTCGAACTCGACCGCAAGCACGTCCTCGGCGAGCACGCGCCGCGAATCGATCGCATTGAAGAGCAGGGCATTCGCCTCGATCTCCTGGCGCAGTTCGGCGACATCATCCTTATGCTGTTTCACCTTGTTCTCGATGGCCGGCGGCGGCCCGCCTTCGCTGCGCGCCGCGTCGGTCAGGAACACGATATCGACCGTGTCGAGTTTGGTGGTCTTGCGCACCGTGCCGATGTTTTCGCGGGTGCGGTCGATGGCCGTGATGATTTTTCCGGCCTCGGTTTTCGAGGAGGTCTCTTCCTGCCGGATGTTCGAATCGACAATGACCGAGACGGGCTTGTCATTGGTCAGAGGCTGCGCCGCGAAGGCGGCCTGTGGCGTGGCCAGAACAAGCGCGGCAACGACCGCCGGCATGTATCTTTCGAGGCGAGGGGCATTCGCCATCGCTCGCTCCTGACTGAACTCGTGACGGGGCGAAAGAAGGCAAACGGTCCCGCCTGGCCTCAGGTTCCCTGCAAAAGCTGGCCGGCGGACCGCGAGGCGGCCCGCCCTGGCGCGCAATCAGCTCGCCTTTTTGGTGATCAGTGTCAGCGCGCCATTGGGCTGCATGCTGGCGGCGATTACCTGCGCCGAGCTGACGCCTTTGGCTTCGAGCGCGGATTTCACCTTGGGCGTCGCGTCGATCGACTTGCGCAAGGTCTGCAGGCCGGCATCGCCGCGCTGCGCCACGATCTGGTTGACCTGCGTCTGCGCGTCCTTGGGCAGCTCGGTGATGTCGACGATGCTGACGCTTTGGATCGCCGGCACCGCGGGCTGGGTCTTTGGTGCGGCGGGCGCCGCCGGGCTGGGCTGCGGCGTCGGCTGCTGCTGGGCGCTGGCAGCGCCCGCCATCATCAGGGTGGCGGCTGCGGCGAGAAAAATCGTTTTGCGCATGGATATTCCTTCCATCATCAATTTGGCCATCGGTTTGGCAAACGGTCGTTTTGGGCTGACTCGCGCACCTCAACCGCCAAATGGGCGCGCAAGGTGTCGCCGAGCGGGTCATTGCGTGACCATTGGATGGCGACAATGTGCAGCCCGCGCTCCAACAACCGTATTTTTGGCAACCTGAATTCCAGGAGCAATCGCTGATGGCCAGGATAACCCGCGCTTCCTATGCGCAGATGTATGGCCCGACGGTCGGCGACAAGGTGCGGCTCGCCGACACCGAATTGTTCATCGAGGTCGAGAAGGACCTCACCGTTTACGGCGAGGAAGTCAAATTCGGCGGCGGCAAGGTCATCCGCGACGGCATGGGCCAGAGCCAGGTCACGCGGGCGGGCGGCGCCGTCGATACCGTCATCACCAATGCGCTTGTCGTCGACGCGCTGGCCGGCATCCTCAAGGCCGATATCGGCTTGAAGGACGGCCGCATCGCCGCGGTCGGCAAGGCCGGCAATCCCGATACGCAGGACGGCGTCACCATCATCATCGGTCCCGGCACCGAGATCATCGCCGGCGAGGGCAAGATACTCACGGCCGGCGGCTTCGACGCGCATATCCATTTCATCTGCCCGCAGCAGATCGAGGAAGCGCTGATGAGCGGCATCACCACGATGCTGGGCGGCGGCACCGGCCCTGCCCACGGCACTTTAGCCACCACCTGCACGCCCGGCCCATGGCACATGGCGCGCATGATCCAGTCCTTCGACGCCTTCCCGATGAATATCGGCTTGTCCGGCAAGGGCAATGCCTCGCGCCCGGCGGCGCTCGAGGAGATGGTGCTGGCCGGCGCCTGCTCGCTGAAGCTGCATGAGGACTGGGGAACGACACCCGCCGCGATCGACTGCTGCCTGTCGGTCGCCGATGATTACGACGTGCAGGTGATGATCCACACCGATACGCTGAACGAATCCGGCTTCGTCGAGAACACCGTGGCGGCGATCAAAGGCCGGACCATCCACGCCTTCCACA
Source organism: Mesorhizobium sp. GbtcB19 (assembly GCF_019091085.1). GTDB lineage: Bacteria > Pseudomonadota > Alphaproteobacteria > Rhizobiales > Rhizobiaceae > Mesorhizobium. The sequence continues at coordinate 19,668 of NZ_JAGXJY010000003.1, forward strand.
CCGAAGGCGCCGGCGGCGGCCACGCGCCCGACATCATCAAGGTCTGCGGCCTGCCCAACGTCATCCCGTCCTCGACCAATCCGACCAGGCCTTATACGGTCAACACGCTGGCCGAGCATCTCGACATGCTGATGGTGTGCCACCATCTGTCGCCGTCGATCCCCGAGGACATCGCCTTCGCCGAGAGCCGCATCCGCAAGGAGACGATCGCGGCGGAGGACATCCTGCACGACATCGGCGCCTTCTCGATCATCTCGTCCGACAGCCAGGCCATGGGCCGTGTCGGCGAAGTGGCGATCCGCTGCTGGCAGACCGCCGACAAGATGAAGCGCCAGCGCGGATCGCTGCCGCAGGAAACCGGCGACAACGACAATTTCCGTGTCCGCCGCTACATCGCGAAGTACACGATCAACCCGGCTATCGCGCACGGCCTGTCGAAGGAGATCGGCTCGATAACGGCCGGCAAACGCGCCGATCTGGTGCTGTGGAACCCGGCCTTCTTCGGGGTGAAACCCGAAATGGTGCTTGTCGGCGGCTCGATCGCCGCGGCACCCATGGGCGACCCGAACGCCTCGATCCCGACGCCGCAGCCGATGCATTACCGGCCGATGTTCGGTGCCTATGGCAAGGCGCTGACCAACTCATCGGTGACCTTTGTCTCCAAGGCCGCCTTCGATGCCGGCCTGCAGGGCAGGCTGGGCGTCGACAAGGCGATGATCGCGGTCGAGAACACCCGCGGCGGCATCGGCAAGCATTCCATGGTGCTCAACGACGCCACGCCGCATGTCGAGGTCGATCCCGAAACCTACGAAGTGCGCGCCGACGGCGAGCTGTTGACCTGCGAGCCGGCGACGGTGCTGCCGATGGCGCAGCGGTATTTCCTGTTTTGATGCCAAATCGCAGGGTTGGCACAGCTGCGATTGGCTTGAGATCGAAAACAGCGCATTATGTGATCATGAACAAGATCCAGATACAGCGCCGGCATAAGTCTACGCCCTACGAGACCGACTATGCTCAGTGGTGCGCCGAGCAGGGCGCACTATTGCGTGAAGGTCGTCTCTCCGACCTCGATCGCGAGAATCTTGCTGAGGAGATCGAGAGCTTGGGGCGGAGCGACAAAAGGGAAATTGCGAGCAGGTTGGGCACCTTGCTCCAGCATTTGCTCAAATGGGAATTTCAGCCTGAAAGACGCAAGACCGGATGGTTGGCGACGATCCACGAACAGCGATTTCGGATCGCAAATCTGCTCGACGAGAGTCCTAGCCTGAAAGCCTATCCAGGAAAACAACTTGGTCAGGAATTCAGAATAGCGAAGTTGAAAGCGGCCGATGAGACCGGTCTGAGAGAGCGGGATTTTCCCGTCGATTGCCCGTACACGATCAGCCAAATTCTCGATCATGATTTTTTCCCTGGCATTCCTTGGTCGTCGGACAAACTTATTCGCGAATGAAACATCCCCTTGGATTGGCCTCTTGGCTGGCCTCACAGCATCGAGAGCCCTGTTAGTTGGCCATGCCCACCGAAATAGCCTCGCCGCACGATATCTTCCCGCATATTCGCATCGTCATGGGCATGGTGATCGGTCTTGGCGTCACCCGGCTGCTTTCGGGAACCGCCCGCATCGTCCAGCATCCCGGCCAGTACCGGATCTATGCAGTGCATCTCGCCTGGGTCGCCTCGGTGCTGTTGATGCTGGTGCATTTCTGGTGGTGGGAGTTCGGGCTCTACGCCATCGAGAACTGGACCTTCGGCAAATATCTTTTCATCATCTTCTACGCCATCACGCTGTTTTTGATGTGCGCGCTGCTGTTCCCGGATTCGATGCTCGACTACACCAGCTACGAGGACTATTTCTACTCGCGCCGCGCCTGGTTCTTCGGCCTTCTCGCGGCAACCTATCTGCTCGACGTCATCGACACGCTGCTCAAAGGTCCGGAGCATTTCGCCCGCTTCGGCAACGAATATCTGTTTCGCACCCCGGTCTTCGTCGCGCTTTGCCTTGTCGCGATCCTGGTGCGCGACAAACGCTTCCACATCGCCTTCGTTGCGGCCGCGCTCATCTATCAGATATCCTTCATCCTCCGGCTCTTCGACACCATCGTCTGACCGCCGGGGATGGTCTAGAGTTGCCGCAAATGCAGGGTCAAACCATGTACAAGGCCGTCGGATCGCGTGGCTCCCGCGTCAGCCGGGTGCTCTGGATGCTCGAGGAGCTCGGGCAGCCCTACGAGTTCGTCGAGGTCAAGCTGCGCTCGCCGGAAGCCTATGCGCTGAACCCCTCCGGCAAGGTGCCGATCCTGATCGACGGCGATATAGAAGTCACGGATTCGGCGGCGATCTGCGTCTATCTGGCGGACAAGCATGCCGACAAAGGCATGGGCGCCAATCCCGGCCTTGCCGGCCGCGCCGAGATGGATTCCTGGATGCATTTCGCCCAGAGCGAGCTGGAAGCGCCGCTGTGGAACAAGCTGCGCCACCGCTTCCTGTTGCCCAAGGAAGTGCGGGTCGATGTCGGCCCGGCTGCCTTCTATGATTTCGCCTCCGAAGTGAAGGCCTTGGATCGGCGGCTCGGCGACAGGCCCTATGCACTGGGCGACCGGTTCTCCGCTGTCGACGTGCTGCTCGGCGACATGGGGGCGTGGGCTCGCGCCGGGCGATTCCCGATCGAGTCCGATCGGGTGAATACTTATTTCGACCGTGTCCTTCAGCGCCCCGCACGTTCCAGGGCACAAGCCAATGGCGGATCCATGAAATGAAGCTCAACATCACCACCGACTTCACCAAGTTCCCGCGCGCCGTTTCGGTTCTTCCCGCCGGTGAAGCCGGACCGGCGGCGCCCTATGACAAGGCCGTGTTGCCGCATGACGAGCGGCATCTGCGCCGCCGCGCCATCGAGACGGCAGCCGGTGACAAGGTGCTGGTCGACCTGCCCGAGCCGGTGGCCTTGGCTGATGGCGACCGGCTGGTGCTGGAGGATGGCCGCCAGCTCGAAATCGTCGCCGCGCCGGAGGAGGTCTACGATATCCGCGCCCGCGATGCCGTTCACCTCGCCGAGCTCGCCTGGCACATCGGCAACCGCCATCTCGCGGCGGCGATCGAGGCCGACCGCATCCTCATCCTGCGCGACCATGTCATCAAGGCTATGCTGGAAGGCCTCGGCGCCACCGTGAACGAGGTCTCGCAACCGTTCAGTCCCGTGCGCGGCGCCTATTCCGGCCACGATCACGGCCATTCGCATGACCACCATGGCCATGACCACGATCATGACCACGAACACCACGGCCATGATAATCACGATCATGACCATTCGCACGACCATCACCACCACGACCATGGTCACCACCATCACCATGACTGAGCAGGCTTCCAGCGTCGCGTTGCTGCGCCTGATGGCCTGGCTGTCGCCGGCCTTTCCGGTCGGCGGCTTTTCCTACAGCCACGGCCTCGAACGCGCCGTGCAGGACGGGCTGATCGCCAACCGCCAGGATCTCGCCGGCTGGCTGGGGACGCTGGTCGAAATCGGCTCCGGCTGGAACGACGCCGTGCTCTTCGCCGAAAGCTGGCGCCGCGCGCGTGACGGCGGCGATCTCAGCGAGATTGCCGCGCTGGCCGAGGCGCTCGCCGGTTCGCAGGAACGTCATCTCGAAACCATGCTGCAAGGCACGGCCTTTCTCCAGGCTGCGTCCGCCTGGCCGTCTCCGGTGCTGCAACATTTGCCGGCCGATTGCCCCTATTGCGTCGCCGTCGGCGCCGTTGCCGGCAGCGGCGGCATCCGCCTTCCAGATGCGCTGTCCGCCTTCCTGCAGGCTTTCTTCTCCAACCTCGTGCAGGCGGCGATCAGGCTCGGCGTCGTTGGTCAAACCGACGCCGTCGCATTGTTAGCCGGCTTCGAGCCCTTGGCCATTGCCACGGCTGCCCGCGCCGCGGCGTCGACGCTCGACGATCTCGGCGGCGCGGCCTTCATGTCCGACATAGCGGCGATGCGGCACGAAACACAATATTCGCGGCTGTTCCGCTCATGACCATCCTCGCCGTCATCCTCTCCTTGGTCCTGCTGCTGATCACCTCGCTGCATGTCTATTGGGGCATAGGCGGCATCTGGCCGGGCACGGATCAGGCATCCTGTGCCCGCGCCGTCGTCGGCTTTCGCGGCGTGGACGAGATGCCGTCGGCATTCGCGAGCTTCGCCGTCGCAGCCTGCCTGGTTTTGGCGACGCTCTGGCCGCTGGCGCTCGCCGGCGTCTTTGCCACGCCCTTTCCAAGGGAAGGCCTTGCCGCCACGGCGCTGATGATCGGTCTCGTCTTTCTCGGACGCGGCATTGCCGGCTTCACGCCCTGGTGGCGCCGGCTCGCCTCCGAACAGCCTTTCGCGCGGCTCGACCAGCGCCTCTATTCGCCGCTCTGCCTGCTGATCGGGCTGGGCTTTGCAGTTCTCGCTATCTCGGAGTTTCCGGCATGACGTCGAAAAACGGCCCTCTTCGCATCGGCATTGGCGGTCCGGTCGGCTCGGGCAAGACGACGCTCACCGAAAAGCTCTGCAAGGCGCTGCGTGACGATTTCTCCATCGCCGTCGTCACCAACGACATCTACACCAAGGAAGATGCGATGATGCTCGCGCGGCTACAGGCATTGCCCGAGGAGCGCATCGTCGGCGTCGAGACCGGCGGCTGCCCGCACACGGCCATCCGCGAGGACGCCTCGATCAATCTGCGGGCGATCGCCGAGCTGAACAAGAAATTCCCCGACCTCGACATCATCTTCATCGAGTCCGGCGGCGACAATCTCGCCGCCACCTTCTCGCCCGACCTTGCCGATCTGACCCTTTATGTCATCTCGGTCTGCCAGGGCGAGGAGATCCCGCGCAAGGGCGGCCCGGCTATCACCCGTTCCGATTTCCTCATCATCAACAAGAGCGATCTGGCGCCCTATGTGAACGTCAATCTGGACGTCATGGAGAGCGATGCCGGCCGCATGCGCGGCAAACGCCCCTTCGGCTTCACCGATCTGTCGCGCGGCAAGGGCCTCAAGGAGGTCATCGACTTCATCGTAGAGCATGGCGGCCTGCAGTCGGCGCGCCCGGCGGCTTGATCCGCTGACCTACCAGTTTGCGGTTGCTGGCAGCCGTTCAGCGCGGCATTGTCTCGCAAACAGGAGGATTTTCGATGAGCCTTGCCCGCCTGCACAAGGAACCGCTGAGCAACCTGCCCTATTATGAGGAGCGGGTCGACCTCGCCGCCGCTTTCCGCTGGACGGCGCGGCTCAACATGCATGAGGCGGTGGCCAACCACTTCTCGCTGTCGGTCAACGAGGACGGCACGAAATTCCTGATGAACCCGAACCAGGTGCATTTCTCGCGCATCAAGGCCAGCGACCTGCTTCTGATCGACGCCAACGATCCCGAAACACTGTCAGGCCCCAACGCGCCCGATCCGACGGCCTGGGGCTTGCACGGCGCCATTCATCGCAACGTACCGCATGCGCGCTGCGCCATGCATGTCCATTCGATCCATGCCACGGTGCTCGCCTCGCTGGCCGACTCGACCTTGCCGCCGGTCGATCAGAACTCCGCCATGTTCTTCAACCGCCACGTCGTCGATGCCAATTACGGCGGGCTGGCCTTCGAGGAAGAGGGTGAGCGCTGCTCGCAGCTTCTGACCGACCCCAAGGTCAAGGTGATGGTCATGGGCAATCACGGCGTCATGGTCATCGGGGACAGTGTCGCCGACACCTTCAACCGCATGTTCTATTTCGAGCGCGCCGCCGAGACCTACATCAAGGCGCTGTGGACCGGCCGGCCGCTGCGCACGCTCTCCGACGAGATCGCCGAGAAGACCGCACGCGAGATGGATGACTACCCCGGCCAGGCCGAGCGCCATCTCGCCGAGCTGAAGGCGATCCTCGACGAGGAAGAGCCGGTTTATCGGAATTGATCTTTCTCCCTTCTCCCCGTTCACGGGGAGAAGGTGGTCCGAAGGACCGGATGAGGGGCAGCGCTGACGCTCGCTGATTAAAGCCCCAACTGCGCCCGCAACTCCTCAGCGCTGTTGATCACGATCGCGCCCGGCGGTCCCGCCATCGGTGCTTCCGGCCAGAAGATCGTCTTCATGCCCGCCGCCAGCCCGGCCATGGCGCCGGTCACGCTGTCGTCGACCGCGACCGCATCCGCCGGGTCGACCCCGGCCAGATAGGCAGCGCGCAGGAAGGGCTCGGGAAGCGGCTTGCCGTCGATCACGTCGTTGCGGCTGACCGTCAGCATGCCGGGATAGGTGAGGCCGACCGCGTTGAGATTGGCGTCGACGATCAGCCGGTCGGAATTCGACACCACGGCTTGCTCGACGCCCAGCGCCCGCAATTCGTTGAACACTTCGATCGCGCCGGGACGCGGCTTCAGCGTCTCGGCCATCGGCAAATAGTGATCGTATTTGCGCACGATCCAGTCGTCGAACGGCAGCGACAGGCCGAACTGGTCGCGCAGCATCTCATAGACCGGCCAGGCGGCGATACCCAGCACCCGCTCATGCAGGTCGTGCGGCGGGGCGATACCGACGCTGCGCAAGGCCGCCGCAAGTGCCGCCTCATGCAGCGGCTCGCTGTCGACCAGCGTTCCGTCCATATCCCAGAAAACGGCTTTCGGCGTCATGCGCGGCTCCCTTCGCCGATCCCCTTAAAGCATGTCTCCCGAAAGTGGAAACCGGTTTCGGGACAAAGACATGCGCAAAATAAAAAACTAAAGCGCAGGGAGCGAATCTGAAAGATTCGCGACGCGCTTTAGTACGTTTCGCCGTCGAGATAAACCGCCCAGCCGCAAATGCTTGACGCCAGCGACGAGCGACCCCTCGGCTGCGGGTGACGCCAGCAAACATTTGCTCTTTTGACAGACAATTGCGCGCTAAAATATTCGATGTAAGCTATAGCGCCCTTGCCGGCATGGCAGGCGCTGGGAGGCAGGACGTGAATTCGCGACAGGAAACCGGCAACACCAGGTTGGACGACGCCGCGCGCGCCGGCTGGCTTTATTATGTTGCCGGCAACACACAGGACCAGATCGCCGCCAAGCTCGGCATCTCCAGGCAGACGGCGCAGCGGCTGGTGTCGCTCGCCATGTCGGAGGGCCTGATCAAGGTGCGGGTCGATCATCCGATCGCCAACTGCCTCGACCTCGCCGCGCGGCTGCGATCGCGCTTCGCGCTCGACCTCGTCGAAGTGGTGCCGAGCGATCCGACGTCGAGCTCGACGACGATCGGCATCGCCGAAGCGGCGGCGGCCGAGATCGAACGCCGGCTGCGCTCTGAAGCCCCCATCGTCATGGCGATCGGCACCGGGCGCACGCTGAAGGCGGCGATCGAGCAGCTGCCGCCGATGGAATGCCCGCAGCACAAGGTGGTGTCCTTGACCGGCAACATCTCGCCCGACGGCTCGGCCGCCTTCTACAACGTCATTTTCACCATGGCCGACCGCGTCAAGGCGCGGTCCTTCCCGATGCCGCTGCCGGTCATCGCCTCCTCGCCGGAAGAGCGCGACATGCTGCTCAAACAGCCGATGATCCAGCCGACCCTGGCGCTGGCCGCCGAGGCCGACGTCACCTTCATCGGTATCGGCGATCTCGGCCCGAAGGCGCCGCTCTATGAGGACGGCTTCATCTCGGAAAGCGAATTGAAAGCGCTGCAAAAGGCGGGCGGCATCGCCGAGATCGTCGGCTGGGTGTTCGATCGTGAAGGCCGCATGATCGAAGGCATCACCAACGATCGCGTCTCGTCCGCCGCCTTGCCGTCGCGAGAGAGGTCGCTGGTCATCGCCTTGGCCATGGGCGAGCGCAAGCTGCCGGGCATCCTGGCGGCGGTCAACCGCCGGCTGGTCAACGGCCTCATCACCGATGAACGCACGGCCGCGGCGCTGCTTGCAGGCTGATTGCCGATAAAAATGGGCCGCCTATTGGGAGGGCCCGCGCGGATCGTTGCCGTCGAGGAAACCCATGTCGCGCTGCAGATGCGGCGACAGCTCCCGAACATCGACATAGCCGCGCCGCCGTCGGGCAAGCCGTGAAAATTCGCGCGCCAGCAGGGAAAACCAGCCTTGCGCCGAGATGGAAACGAGCTTTTCCTGTACCGTGGTCATGATCGTCAGCCTTCATCATGCTTGAACTGGATTGATCGTCGACCCCAAATATCGGGTTGGCGGCTTGCCGCTTCCAATTAAACCTCGATCATGACCCATAAGGAGGTTTTATGCCCGATCTGAGCTCCCCACAGCTTGCGCCGTTGCCGCCGCTGCAGGCAATCCGGGTGTTCGAGGCGGTGGCAAGGCACCTGTCCTTCACCAAGGCGGCGCAGGAACTGGGCATGACCCAGGCGGCGGCGAGCTACCAGATCAAGGTGCTCGAGGAGCGCATCGGCGCGCCGCTGTTCCTGCGGCGTCCGAAGCAGATCGAATTGACCGAGCCCGGCCAGCGCCTGGCGCCCGCCGTCAGCGAGGCTTTCGCCATCCTGGGGCAGGCCTATGCCGCGGCGCGCGGCGGCGCCGACGGCCTGCTCTGCGTCACCACGGTGCTGACCTTCGCCTCGAACTGGCTGGCGCAGCATCTGGGCTCGTTTCAGCTTGCCCATCCCGCGCTTGCCGTGCGGCTCGACACGTCGAGCCGCCTCACCGATTTCGCGCGCGAGGATGTCGATCTCGCCATCCGCTCCGGCGGCGGCAAGTGGCCGGGCCTGGAGTCGCACAAACTGCTCGACGCCGATTTCACGCCGATGCTGAGCCCGAAGCTTGCGGCGAGCATCGGCGGCGTCAACGAGCCGGCGGACCTGTTGCGCCTGCCGATCCTCGATCCCGGCGACATCTGGTGGTCGCAATGGTTCGAGGCCGCCGGTGTCGCCGGGCACGACCTCGCCAAGCGGCCCGGCTCCAGCATGGGCGCGCAGGCCTATGAGGCGAACGCGGCGATGGCCGGCCACGGCGTGGCGATCCTGACCAGGGCGCTGTTCAAGAACGAGATCGCCGACGGCCGCCTGGTCCAGCCTTTCGATCTCGTGGGTGATGACGGCCACGCCTATTGGCTGGTCTATCCGACGGCGCGCCGCAACGTGCCGAAGATCCGCGCCTTCCGCGACTGGATCCTGGCTGAGATCGCTTGCCCATAGGCTGACCGCCTCTAGCTACTTCCCTGAGGATGCCGACCGGCCTCGCCGGATTGGCTCACGTTGCGTCATTTCTGCTGCGCTGCAGCATCGATTCCGCCTTGACATAAATCACGACAAGTGAGTAATTGCTCAGAGCCAAGGCAAATGCTCAACTTGGTTTATGGGAGGAATTTGATGAAACTTCGCACGCTCACCCTGGGCCTGTTGTCGGCCAGCGCCCTTGCTTTCGCCGCGCATGCCGAATCCATCACCATCGCCACCGTCAACAACGGCGATATGGTCCGCATGCAGAAGCTGACGGACGACTTCACCAAGGCTAACCCCGACATCCAGCTCAACTGGGTCACGCTTGAAGAGAACGTGCTGCGCGAGCGCGTCACCACCGACATCGCCACCAAGGGTGGCCAGTACGACGTCATGACCATCGGCACCTACGAGGTTCCGATCTGGGCCAAGCAGAGCTGGCTCCTGCCGCTCGACAAGCTCGGTGACGACTACGACGTGAAGGACATCATCCCGGCCATCGCCGGCGGTCTTTCGGTCGACGGCAAGCTCTATGCCGCGCCCTTCTACGGCGAAAGCTCCTTCGTCATGTACCGCAAGGACCTGATGGAGAAGGCGGGCTTGAAGATGCCCGACGCCCCGACCTGGGAGTTCATCAAGCAGGCCGCCGACAAGATGACCGACCGCGCCAACGGCGTGAACGGCGTCTGCCTTCGCGGCAAGGCCGGCTGGGGCGAGAACATGGCTTTCCTCACCGCCATGTCGAATTCCTTCGGCGCCCGCTGGTTCGATGAGAACTGGAAGCCGCAGTTCGACCAGCCCGAGTGGAAGAAGACGCTGCAGTTCTATGTCGACCTGATGAAGGCCGACGGTCCGGAAGGCGCTTCCTCCAACGGCTTCAACGAGAACCTGGCGCTGTTCCAGCAGGGCAAGTGCGGCATGTGGATCGACGCCACCGTTGCGGCTTCCTTCGTCTCTGATCCGAAGGCCTCGAAGGTCGCCGACAAGGTCGGTTATGCGCTGGCGCCCGACACCGGCCTCGGCAAGCGCGGCAACTGGCTGTGGGCCTGGTCGCTAGCGGTCCCCGCCGGCACCAAGAAGGCCGATGCCGCCGAGAAGTTCGTCTCCTGGGCAACCAGCAAGCACTATGCCGAGCTGGTCGCTTCGAAGGAAGGCTGGGCCAATGTTCCTCCGGGCACGCGCTCCTCGCTCTACGCCAATGCGGACTACCAGAAGGCAGCGCCCTTCGCGAAGATGACGCTGGACTCCATCAACGCCGCCGATCCGACGCATCCGACCGTCAAGCCGGTGCCCTATGTCGGCGTGCAGTTCGTCGCCATTCCTGAATTCCAGGGCCTCGGCACCACCGTCGGCCAGCTCTTCTCGGCGGCCCTCGCCGGCCAGTCGAGCGTCGACGATGCGCTGAAGCAGGCCCAGGACGCAGCCACCGCGGCGATGACCGAAGGCGGCTACATCAAGTAAGGCTCCTCCCGGTGCCGAATGCCGGTCGCGCATCATGACCGGCAGGTGGCCGCCCGAAACCCAGTTCGGGCGGCCACTTTTCAAAACCGGGAAAATTCTGGCACAACTCTGAAAATCCGGCTGACCTTGGGAGGGTGACCGTCATGGCTACTCAGCAAACCCGTTCGCTTGCCCGTTTCATGATGGCGCCATCGGTGGTTCTGCTGTTCATCTGGATGATCGTGCCGCTCGTCTTCACGATCTACTTTTCGCTCCTGCAGTACAATCCACTGAACCCGATCCGCGACGGCTTCGTCTGGTTCGCCAACTACAAGCTCTTCTACTCCAATCCGGCGTTCTTCGCCGCCATCCTCAACACGCTCACCATCGTGGTCAGCGTACTGGTCATCACCGTGGTTGGCGGCATCCTTTTGGCGATGCTGCTCGATCAGCCGATCTGGGGCCAGGGCATCGTGCGCATCCTGGTCATCTCGCCGTTCTTCGTCATGCCGCCGGTCGCGGCCCTGGTCTGGAAGAACATGATCATGCACCCGCAATACGGCGTCTTCGCCGACATTGCGCGGTTCTTCGGCGCCGAGCCGATCGACTGGTTCGGGCAGCATCCGCTGACCGCCATCATCCTCATCGTCGCCTGGCAGTGGCTGCCTTTCGCCACGCTGATCCTGCTGACTTCGTTGCAGTCGCTCGACGGCGAGCAAAAGGAAGCGGCGGAAATGGATGGCGCCGGCTTCCTCAGCCGCTTCATCTACCTGACGCTGCCGCATATGTCGCGCGCAATCACCGTCGTCATCCTGATCCAGACGATCTTCCTGCTCTCGGTCTATGCCGAGATCCTGGTCACCACCAATGGCGGCCCCGGCTATGCCTCCACCAACCTGCCTTTCCTCGTCTACCAGAAGGCGCTGCTGGAGTTCAAAATCGGCCAGGCGTCCGCCGGTGGCGTGATCGCCGTCATTCTCGCCAACATCGTTGCCTTCTTCGCCATGCGCGCCGTCGGCAAGAACCTCGATAAATAGGGAGGAAAAGATGGCACGCGCAGTCACCACCCAGCACAAGACCATCGCCACGGCCGCAGCCTGGATCGTCGCCCTGCTGATCTTCTTTCCGATCCTTTACACGATCATCACCTCGTTCAAGTCGGAGCAGGAGGCGATCCAGGGCTTCGCCTTGATCCCGTCCGGTACCATGGAAAGCTATGCCGAAGTGCAGGCGCAGAGCGGCTATTTCAAGTTCTTCCTGAACTCGGTGATCCTGTCGGTCGGCTCAACGCTGCTCGCCATCCTGATCGCGGTTCCGGCGGCCTGGTCGATGGCCTTCTCGCCGACCAAGCGCACCAAGGACATCCTGATGTGGATGCTCTCCACCAAGATGATGCCGGCCGTCGCGGTGCTGTTTCCGATCTACCTGATCTTCCGCGATAGCGGCCTGCTCGACAGCCGCATCGGTCTCACCGTGATGCTGATGCTGATCAACCTGCCGATCGTGGTCTGGATGCTCTACACCTATTTCCGCGAGATCCCGGGCGAGATCCTGGAAGCGGCGCGCATGGACGGCGCCTCGCTGTGGAACGAGATCATCTATGTGCTCACGCCGATGGCCGTTCCAGGCATCGCCTCGACCATGCTGCTCAACATCATCCTGGCCTGGAACGAGGCGTTCTGGACCATCCGGCTCACCACCACCAACGCCGCGCCGCTCACCGCCTTCATCAGCTCCTTCTCCAGCCCGCAAGGCCTGTTCTGGGCCAAGCTCTCGGCGGCCTCGACGCTGGCGATCGCGCCGATCCTGATCATGGGCTGGTTCAGCCAGAAGCAGCTGGTGCGCGGCCTTACCTTTGGCGCCGTGAAGTAAGAGCGCCCAAGCGGCGGACGACGAAGACTATCCCCGGGAGGAAACCATGGGAAATATCACGCTCAAGAACGTCTCAAAGTCCTTCGGGTCGACGACGATCATTCCGAACATCGACCTCAATATCGAGGATGGCGAGTTCGTGGTGTTCGTCGGCCCGTCGGGTTGCGGCAAGTCCACGCTGCTCAGGCTGATCGCCGGGCTCGAGGACACCAGCGGCGGCACCATCAGCATCGATGGCCGCGACGTCACCCGCGAGGCGCCGGCCAAGCGCAAGCTTGCCATGGTGTTCCAGTCCTACGCGCTTTATCCGCATATGACGGTCGCCAAGAACATCGCCTTCCCGTTGAAGATGGCCGGCGAGGACCAGGCGACCATCGACAAGAAGGTGAAGGACGCCGCGCGCGTGCTGAACCTCACCAACTATCTGGAGCGCCGTCCTGGCCAGCTCTCGGGCGGCCAGCGCCAGCGCGTCGCCATCGGCCGCGCCATCGTGCGCCAGCCTTCGGCCTTCCTGTTCGACGAGCCGCTCTCCAACCTCGACGCGGCACTTCGCGGCACCATGCGCCTGGAGATCAGCGAGCTGCACCATCAGCTGAAGACGACGATGATCTACGTCACGCACGACCAGGTCGAAGCCATGACCATGGCCGACAAGATCGTCGTGCTCAACGCCGGCAACATCGAGCAGGTCGGCTCGCCGATGGAGCTCTACAAGACGCCGAAGAACCTCTTCGTCGCCGGCTTCATCGGCTCGCCCAAGATGAACATGATCGAAGGCGCGCCGGCGGAGAAATACGGCGCCAAGACCATCGGCATCCGGCCCGAGCATCTCAACATCTCGACCTCGGCCGGCGACTGGAAGGCGACGGTCGGCGTTGCCGAGCATCTCGGCTCCGACACTTTCCTGCATGTCCAGGCGGACGGCATCGGCACCGTCAATGTCCGCGCCGACGGTGAGGTCGCGGTAAAGCACGGCGACACCGTCTACCTGACCCCCGACAAGACCAAGCTGCATCGCTTCAGCGCCGACGGCAAGGCGCTGGCCCAGTGAGGACGGGACAGTGAGGTTGAAAGGCAAATCGGCGCTGATCACCGGATCGGCGCGCGGCATCGGCAGGGCCTTCGCCGAAGCCTATGCGCGCGAGGGTGCGACGGTGGCGATTGCCGATATCGACCTGGACGCGGCTGAAGCGACGGCGAAAGCGATCGGTTCGGCCGCTTACGCGCTCCGGCTCGACGTCACCGACCAGTCCTCGATCGAGGCGGCGGTGAAGGCGGTCGAGGCAAGGGCCGGCGGTCTCGACATCCTGGTCAACAACGCCGCGATCTTCGACCTGGCGCCGATCGTCGAAATAACCAAAGCGAGCTTCGAAAAGCTGTTTTCCGTCAATGTCGCCGGCACGCTGTTCATGCTGCAGGCGGCCGCCCGCTCGATGATCGCGCGGGGCAAGGGTGGCAGGATCATCAACATGGCGAGCCAGGCCGGCCGCCGCGGCGAGCCGCTGGTCGCGGTCTATTGCGCCACCAAGGCCGCCGTGATCTCGCTCACCCAGTCGGCGGGGCTCGATCTGATCAAGCATCGCATCAACGTCAACGGCATCGCGCCGGGTGTCGTCGACAGCGACATGTGGGACCAGGTCGACGCGCTGTTCGCCAAATATGAGAACCGCCCGAAAGGCGAGAAGAAGCGGCTGGTCGGCGAAGGCGTTCCCTATGGCCGCATGGGCAAGCCGGAAGACCTCGCCGGCATGGCGGTTTTCCTTGCCAGCGACGAGGCCGAATACATTGTCGCCCAGACCTACAATGTCGATGGCGGGCAATGGATGAGTTGAACGGTTGAGGGGGAAGGCGCTTCTCTCTTTCCTCCGGAGAAGACGCCATGGGGCAGGTGAGGGGCAGCAAGCTGGAACACCGGATGCTGCCCCTCATCCTCGCTCTCCCAAGGAGGCGGAACAGTCGGGCTGCAGATCGGCCAAAGGGTAAACTGAGATGACCGTGAAACTCTCTTCCTCGAACCTCGCCAAGCTGCCGGCCAAGGTCGCCGGTCCGAAATACGATCGCTCCGCTCTCAAGGCCGGCATCGTCCATTTCGGCGTCGGCAATTTCCACCGCTCGCACCAGGCCGTCTATCTCGACGATCTGTTCGGCGCCGGCGAGGGGCATGATTGGGCGCTGATCGGCGCCGGCGTGTTCGAGGGCGAGAAGATCGGTCGCTCCAAGCTGCAGGAACAGGACTGGCTGACCACCGTCGTCGAACAGGACAAGGGTCATATGAGCGCCCGGGTCACCGGCGCCATGATCGATTTCCTGACGCCTGGCGATGCCGCCGCGATCATCGATCAACTGGCCGATCCGGCTATCAAGATCGTCTCGCTGACCATCACCGAAGGCGGCTATTTCATCGACCCGGCCTCCGGCAAATTCAACCCGGCCCATCCCGACATCGTCGCCGACGCGCAACCGGGCGCGGCGCCGAAAACCGTGTTCGGCATCATCCTCGCCGGCCTGTTGCGCCGCCGCGCCGACGGCATCGTGCCGTTCACCGTCATGTCCTGCGACAACATCCCCCATAACGGCCACGTCACCTCCGACGGCGTCATCGGCCTGGCCCGGCTGATCGACGAAGACCTGGCAACATGGGTGGAGGACAAGGTCGCGTTCCCGAACGGCATGGTCGACCGCATCACGCCGGCGACCACCGACCGCGAGCGAAAAATCCTCGCCGACGATTTCGGGCTGGAGGACAATTGGCCGGTTTTCTGCGAGCCGTTCAAGCAATGGGTGCTGGAGGATCATTTCACCGCCGGCCGCCCGGCGCTGGAAAAGGTCGGCGTGCAGTTCGTCAAGGACGTCTCGCCTTACGAGCTGATGAAGATACGCATCCTCAATGGCGGTCACGCCACAATAGCCTATCCGGCCGGGCTGATGGACATCCACTTCGTCCATGAAGGCATGCAGGAACCGCTGGTGCGCGCCTTCCTGTCGAAGCTCGAGCATGACGAGATCATCCCGACCGTGCCGCCGGTGCCGAACACCGATCTGGAAGATTACTACCAGCTCATCGAGCGCCGCTTTTCCAATCCCAAGATCGGCGACACCATCCGCCGGTTGTGCCTTGACGGTTCCAACCGCCAGCCGAAATTCATCATCCCGACCATCGCCGACCGGCTGAAGGCGGGCAAGGGCGTCGCCGGCCTCGCGCTGGAATCGGCCTTGTGGTGCCGCTACTGCTTCGGCACCACCGACAGCGGCGCCGTCATCGAGCCGAACGACCCGAGCTGGGACCGCATGCAGGCCACCGCGAAAGCGGCGAAAGGCGATCCGAGGGCCTGGCTGGCGATGGAGGATATCTATGGCGATGTCGGCCGCTCGCGCGTCTTCGCCGAAGCCTTTGCCCACGCTTTGAAGGTTCTGTGGGCGAACGGCGCGCGCGAAACCCTGACGCGCTATCTCGCCGGCAAGCTCTAAGGCCCACTGGAAGCCTGCCGCGATGACGCCGGAACTGGTCATCTTCGACTGTGACGGCGTGCTGGTCGACAGCGAGGCGCTTTCGGTCTCGGCGCTGCTTAACATGATCGAGCTCGCCGGCGGCACGGTGAGCGAGGACGCCGCCTACGAGCATTTCCTCGGCAAGAGCATGAAAAGCGTGCGCGAGATCCTCGGCCGCGATTTCGGGCTGGAGATCAGCGATCAGCATCTGACCGCCATGCGCGTCGACCTGATGCGCAAATTCCGCGAGGAATTGAAGCCGATCCCGGGCATCAAGGATGTGTTGCCGAAGCTCGGCCGCCCCTGTTGTGTCGCCTCGTCCGGCACGCTGGAACGCATCCGCTACGCGCTCGACGTCACCGGCCTGCTGCCGCTGCTGGAGCCGCATCTCTTCAGCGCCACCATGGTCAAAAGCGGCAAGCCGGCGCCCGATCTTTTCCTGCATGCCGCCGCCTCGATGCGCGCGCATCCGCGCAATTGTCTGGTCGTCGAGGACAGTCCGGCGGGTGTCGCAGCCGCGCGCGCGGCCGGCATGCGAGTCCTTGCCTTCACCGGCGGATCGCATGCCTCCAATCCCGCCCTCAAGGCGCGGCTTGCGTCGACGGAACCGGACTTTATATTCGCTGACATGCTGCAATTGCCCGATCTGATTGCAGGCCTGGGAGCGAGAGAAAAAGCATCTTGACGAAGAGTTTCGTTTGCGCGGTCGATGTCGGCACCGGGAGCGCTCGCGCGGGCATTCTCGACGCACGCGGCAACCTGCTTGGCCGCGCCGATCATCCGATCGCCATGCATCAGCCCAAGCCCGATCACGCCGAGCATGATTCGGAAGATATCTGGTCGGCAGTGTGCAAGGCCGTGCGGGCAGCCCTCCAGAAATCCGGCGTCGCCGCCGGCGATATTGCCGGCATCTCTTTCGACGCCACCTGCTCGCTGGTCGCGCGCGACAGGCAGGGCGGCCAGATCAGCGTCTCGGCCACCGGCGAGAAGCGCTGGGACACGATGGTCTGGCTCGATCATCGCGCCATCGCCGAAGCCGATGAGTGCACGACAAGCGGCCACGCCGTGCTCGACTATATCGGTGGGGTGATGTCGCCGGAGATGGAAACGCCGAAGCTGATGTGGCTGAAGCGCCATTTGCCGAAGACCTGGGATGAAGCCGGCTATCTATTCGACCTCGCCGATTTCCTGACCTGGAAGGCATCAGGCTCGCTGGCTCGCTCGCAATGCACGCTGACGGCGAAATGGACCTATCTCGCCCATGAAGAGAAAAGCTGGCGGCGCGATTTCTTCGAGCTCGTCGGCCTCGACGATCTTTTCGAGCATGGCAACCTGCCGGAGAAGGCCAGCCCGGTCGGCACCGATATCGGCCCGTTGACGGCCGCGGCGGCCGCCGAACTCGGCCTGAGCGAAAAATGCCGGGTGGGCGCCGGCGTCATCGACGCCTATGCGGGCGCGCTCGGCGTCTTGGGCGGCTTTGCCGGCGACGAGAAGGGTATCAGCCGGCACCTTGCGCTGATTGCCGGCACGTCGTCCTGCGTCATGGCGATGTCGCCCGACCCGCAGCCCTTTGCCGGCGTCTGGGGCCCTTATTTCGGCGCGGCATTACCGACGCTGTGGCTCTCCGAAGGCGGTCAGTCGGCCACCGGCGCATTGCTCGACCACATCATCCGCTGGCATGGCGCCGGCGGCGAGCCGGACGCGGCCATGCACATGAAGATCGCCGGGCGTGTCGCCGAGCTGCGCGCCGAGGACGGCGATGCGCTGGCCGCAAGGTTGCATGTGCTGCCGGATTTCCACGGCAACCGTTCGCCGCTCGCCGATCCGCACGCGGTCGGCGTCATCAGCGGCCTGACGCTCGATTCCTCCTTCGACAGCCTGTGCAAGCTCTATTGGCGCACCGCCGTCGGCATCGCGCTCGGCGTGCGTCATGTGCTCGAGGCGCTGAACGAGAACGGCTATCTGATCGACACGCTGCACGTCACCGGCGGCCACACCAAGAACCCGCTGTTGATGGAGCTCTATGCCGACGCCACCGGCTGCACGGTTGTCGAGCCGCTGGCCGACGAGGCGGTGCTGCTCGGCACCGGCATGGTGGCGGCGACTGCTGCAGGTCTCTATCGCGACCTCAACGCGGCCTGCGTCGCCATGCAGCAGGGCGGCAGGACGCGCGCCCCCAACAAGGAAGCCGGCGCCCGCTTCGACCGCGACTACCGCATCTTCCTCGAAATGCACCGCCAGCGGCAGATGCTCGACGCGATCGGATAGCTTCCATCCCACGCATTTCCGGCTACGCTACGCACACATCCTCTGTGACTGGCGCGACTGATGGACCGAAGGCTTGATTGCCAGGTGGTTCCCCCAATCCGTCGCTGCTTCGCAGCGCCACCTTTCCCCCCTCCGGAGGGAAAGGAAGGGAGCGAGCGTTGGCGGCAAAAGGCTTGGCGCCCTTCCTCTCCCCCGTCGATCGGGGGAGAGGTGGCTCGGCGCGAAGCGCCGAGACGGAGTGGGGGTCGACCAGCGCAACACAAGACAATGCATGCGCCAAGCCGTCGTGCACGCTATCGCCAAAGACCAGCCGCTTGGAAATATGTACATCCCCCACGCAATTCCGGACGGAGTTGCGCTTTACTGCTTGCGCAGTGACAGACCAGTCGCGGCGTCGAACAGATGAATGCTCTCCTCCTCGAAGCTGTAGCGCACCGGCGCGCTCTGCTCCGGGCATTCGCGGGCCGGCACCAGCGCGCTGATCTCCTTGCCGCCCGAGCCGAATGTCACCAGCGCGTCATTGCCGTGGAACTCGATGAGGTCGGCTGTGCCTTGCAGCAGGTTCGCTGCGCCGGCCTCCACCGTCTTCAGGTCCGGAGGCCGGATGCCGAGCACCACACGATCGCCGTGCTCCAGGCGGAAGTCGCCGCCTTCCAGCGATAGCACCGTTCCCGCGCCGGTCAGCGTCCAACCATCGCTCTTTCGGGCCACCGTGGCGTCGATGAAATTCATGTTCGGCGTGCCGATGAAGCCGGCTACGAACTGGTTGCCGGGCCGCCGATAGATTTCCGCCGGCGAGCCGACCTGCTCGATCACACCGTCCTTCAGAAGCACGATGCGGTCGGCCAGCGTCATCGCCTCGAGCTGGTCGTGCGTGACATAGACGGTGGTCGTCTTCAGCGACTGATGCAGCCTGGCGATTTCGACCCGCATATGGTTGCGCAGCTTGGCGTCGAGATTGGAGAGCGGCTCGTCGAAGAGAAAAACTTTCGGCGTCTTGATCATGGCGCGCGCGATCGCCACGCGCTGCTGCTGACCGCCGGAAAGCTCGGTCGGCTTGCGGCCAAGATAGGGCTCCAACCCGAGCGTCCGCGAAACCGCCTCGACCCGCTTCTTGATCTCGGCCGCCGGCACCTTCTGCCGCTTCAACCCGAAAGCGATGTTGTCGAAGATCGTCATATGCGGATAGAGCGCATAATTCTGGAACACCATGGCGATGCCGCGGTCGCCGGGCTCCAGATCGTTCACCACCTTGCCGCCGATCGACACCTCGCCGCCGCTGATGTCCTCCAGGCCGGCCAGCATCCTGAGCAGCGTGGACTTGCCGCAACCGGACGGGCCGAGGAACACGACGAATTCGTGCTCCTCGATCGAGAGATTGAGATCGCGGATGACGCTCGTGGCGCCGTAGGCCTTGTCGACATGGGAGCAAACGATCGCGGACATCCCTCACCCCCTCTCGCCGGTGAGTAGGATCTGCAGCTTGACGTCCTCCGGCCTGCCTTGCGCCGCGCGCTCGAATGCCTTGATGCTTTCGGAGAAATCATAGGTGCCGGTGATCAGCGGCTTGAGGTCGACCTTGCCGGAGGCGATGAGCTGCAAGGCGCGGTCGAAGATGTTGGCATAGCGGAACACGGTCTCGATGCGCACTTCCTTCGAGATCGCCGCCGGCACGTTGAGCTCGACCGCTTCCACCGGCAGGCCGACCAGAACCACCGCGCCACCCGGCCGTACGATGTCGAACAGATTGGCAAAAGCCTTCGGACTGCCGCTCGCCTCGAAGACGATGTCGGCGCCCCAATTGTCGGTCGCGGCCGCAACGGCATCGGCCAGCGGCCGTTCGCCGATGTTCACGGGCTCGATGCCGGAATATTGCGCGGCGATCTCCAGCTTGGGCGCGGAAAAGTCCGAGATCAGCACTTTCGAGCAACCGCCGGCCAGTGCGGCCAACGCGATCATGATGCCGATCGGGCCGCAGCCGACCACCACGGCGACATCGCCTGGCACGATCCGGGCGCGCGTCGCCGCCTGCATCCCGATGGCGAAGGGTTCCACCATCGCGCCTTCGGCGAAGGAGACATTGTCCGGCAGCTTGTAGGTGAAGGCGGCGGGGTGGACCGTGTAAGGCGCGAGCACGCCATGCACCGGAGGCGTCGCCCAGAAGCTGACGTCGGGGTCGACATTGTAGATGCCGAGCTTGGCCGCGCGCGACGAAAGGTTTGGCACACCAGGCTCCATGCAGACGCGGTCACCCACCTTCAGGCTGGTGACACTGGCGCCGACCTCGACGATCGTGCCAGAGGCCTCGTGGCCGAGCACCATCGGCTGGCGGACAATGTAGCTGCCGATGGCGCCATGGGTGTAATAATGCACGTCACTGCCGCAGACGCCAACCGTGTGGATGGCGATCCTGACGTCGTCCGGTCCGACGTCTTGCGGCAGCGCGATCTCGCGCAGCGACAGTTCGCCTTTTTTCTCAAGCACCAGTGCTCGCATCGGGGTAAGCCTCACTTCAATTTTTCTTTTGCCGGAAAACGGAATTCAGGAAGCCGCTCAAAACGCCGAGGAACAGCAGCGGCGGCAGCGACAGGAGCACCACCGAGGCGTTCAGAATGCCCCACGGCACGTTCATGCCTTGCTGCGACAGCTCGGATGCCACGATCGGCAGCGTCTTGGCGTTGGAGCTCGACAGCATCAGCGCGATCAGGAACTCGTTCCAGACCAGCACGAAGCTGAAGGCGATGGCGCCTATGAGCGAGCGCGCCGCGACCGGAAGGGCAATCCGCCAGAACACTGAGTAGGCGCCGTAGCCGTCGACGAAGGCGGCTTCCTCGATCTCCTTCGGCACGCCCTGGAAGGCCGGGATGGCGAGCCACATGATGACGGAGATGGTGAGCAGCGAGTAGGTGACGATCAGCGCCGGCAAAGTGTCGTAGAGGCCGACCTGCAGCCAGATCACCATCAGCGGAATGGCCACCGCCACCGGCGGCAGGAAGCGCAGCGACAAAACGAAGAACTGGATGTCGCCGGCAAAGCGGTTGGGATAGCGCGCCACCGCATAGGCCGCGGGAAGGCCGAGCACGATGCCGATCACGACCGCCGAGCCGCAGGCGACGACCGAATTGTAGAGCCCGGTCAGCACGCTGTCGCGGCCAAGGATATAGCCGATATTGGCAAGCGTCGGCGTGAAGATCACCTTCGGCACGCGCGTGATGATGTCGACATTGTTTTTCAGCGCGTTGAGCGCCGTCCACACCAGCGGGAACACCGCCAGGAATCCGGCCAGCGCCAGTGTGGCCTTGGCGATCAGGCGGCCCGGTCTTATCGGCTTCATGCCTGCACCCGCTTCCAGAGCATGGTGAAGGTGATGACGGTCGCGATCATCATCAGCACCGCCATGGCCGAAGCGTAGGAGACCTTGCCGGACTCGATGAAGCCCTGCGAAAAGGCGTACATGTCGAGCGTCTCGGTGGCGACGCCCGGGCCGCCGCGCGTCATCACATAGATCAGGTCGAAGGAGCGCAGCGACTCGATCATCTTGACGAACATCAGGCTGATCAGCGGCGCCTTCAGCATCGGCAAGGTGACATAGGCGTGGATCTGCCAGCGCTTGGCGTGGTCGAGGCGCGCCGCCTCGATCGGCTGCGGCGGCAAGGTCTCGAGCAGCTTCAGCACGATGACGGCGAAGAACAGCCCCCATTGCCAGACATCGACCGAAGCAACAGCGAACAGCGCCGTCGCGGGCTTGGACAGCGGATCGAAAATCAGTCCGCCGGTGATCAGCCGGTAGGGGTAGGTGGCGATGCCGTAGAGCGGATGATAGGCGAATTTCCAGACGAAGGCGGCCGAGACGCGCGGCAGCAGCACCGGGATGATGAACAGGAGGCAATAGACATTGCGCATACGCGGCGAGGCGACCTCGAACATCAAGACGCCGAGACCGATGGCTACCACCATGGTCGCGACCACGGTGACGATCTCCCATTTCACCGAAACCCAGACGGCGTTGAGGAAGCGGCGGTCGAGGAAGAGATCGGCGAAGTTCGAGAACCACACCCAGGAATAGCCAGGCGAGCTCAGCTCACGATTCTGCAAAGCGATGACGATGGCATAAAGCGTCGGCACCATCGACAGCACCAGCAGGATGGCGAGCGTCGGCAAGAGAAAGGTGACGGGCAGGGAAGAGCGGCGGCGCATCGGCCTGTCCTTGCTTGGTTTGGCTTGCGGACATGAAACCCGCGGCGCCGGTCCTGGCATTCCTTCGAATGCCGTGGACCGCGCGCCGCGGGCGGGAGGATTACTTCTTCTTCACCAGTTCGTTGGCATAGGTCTCGAGCTCGTTGAGGCCGCCCTTGATGTCGGTGCGCGTGCCGGTGACCAGCTCTTCCAGGATGATGCCCCAGCGGTCGCCGAGATCGGGCCAACGCGGATCCTGCCAGAAGTTCACCGCCGTGACCTTGCCGGTTTCGGCCAGCGCCTGGCCGAGATCGGCGCCGTAGATGTCTGCGAATTCCTTGCTGGAGAGCACGCTGGTGCGGTTCAGTTCGCCGAACTGATGCGCGTCGAGCCGGCGCTTCTCGTTCTCCTTCGACGTCGCCCAGGCGATGAACAGGCCGGCGCATTTCTTCGCCGCGTCATCCGCATTGGCTTTGGTGCCGATGGCCAGCCCATGGCCATAGCCGCCGCCTGGCAGCGGCGAGGGCGGCGGCAGGAAGCCGACCTTGCCCACCACTTGCGAGGTCTTCGGGTCCACCGACATGCCGGACAGCGGCGTCGATTCGACGAGGATGGCGACCTGGCCGGAGAGGAAGGCGCCGGTCGATTCATCCCAGCTGCCCGTCTGCGTGCCGGGCGCGGAGTCCTTGAACAGTTTCAGATAGGTTTCCGTCGCCTTGACGGCGGCGTCCGAATTGAAAGCCGGCTTGTCGCCGTCGAACCACTTGCCGCCATAGGCCTTGAAGAACGGCATCCAGCGCCAGACATTGGCGCCCGAGCCGCGCGCGCCGCGCAGCGCGATGCCATACATGCCCTTGTCGGCATTGGTCAGCTTCGGCACGTCGGCGATCAGCTCGTCCAGCGTCTTCGGCGGCTGGATGCCGGCGGCTCCCAGCACGTCCTTGCGATAGACCATCAGGTCGCCGCCGCCGGTCAGCGGCGCGAACCACACCTTGCCGTCATAGGTGGCAACCTTCTGGCGGCCCGGATCGAAATCGGCGAAGTCATAGTCAGCCGGATAATAATCGGTCAGCGGCGCGATCCAGCCCGAGGAGGCGAACAGCGCGACGTTGGCCTCGTCGACATAGTAGACATTGTAGTTGCCGACGGTGGAGGCGTCGGCGCGCGACTTGGCGCGGCGGTCGTTCTCGTTGAGGTAGTCGATCTGGAACGACGCGCCGGAGAGTTTTTTGAACTCGTCCTTGGAGTCCTCCAGAAGCGTCAGGCCGTCGCGCGGCTGCGCCAGCACCTTGACCGGCGCCGAGCAGACCGGCGCCTGGGCAAGTGCTGCGGTTGATACGGATGCGGTAAGCACGAACGCTGCGCCGAGGCTGGCAGCGAGCCGATTTGAATTCATTGGTTTTTCTCCTCCAGGAACACTCGCGGAAGCGGCAGATCCTTGGGCTAAGCGACCCTCACCGTCGCCTTGTGACCTGTCACCCGTCGCCAAAATGAGCAGTCGGGAAGAGCGAGACTAGAAGCCCCGTTGCACCAGACCTGTACTTTTATGCATTGTGCAGCGCAAAAGGCGCTGCAGGCAGAGTCTGCTCGTCACACGAGTATCAGTGCCGTTTGGAGAACCTGCAGTCGGCCTTGATCAAGCTCGCAGCGTCAGCCGCTGCCGCGACAGCTTGCGATAGGATGACGGCGTCATCTTGTGCTTGCGCAGGAAGGCGCGGTTGAAGTTCGAGATGTTCATGTAGCCGACCTGGAAGCAGATATCGGTGATCGGAATCTCGGTATCGGCGAGCAGCTTGCAGGCCTGCCACAGTCTCAGCTTGGCGACATGGTCGCTGAAGGAGTTGCCGGTGTTCTTCTGGAAGAAGCGGGAGAACGTGCTTTCGCTCATGCCGGCCAATTGAGCCACCTCCGGCAGCTTCAGATCCTCGGCGAAATGCTGGAACAGATAGGTCAGCGAGCGCTGGATGATGTCGAGCGACTCGGCGTCGAGAAGCGGCGAAAAGTCCGGCGACGACAAAAGCGCGTATTCGTCGGTGGTGGCCAAGAGGTCCAGCAGTTCGAGGAACAGCCGGAACCTCGCCAGCCCATGCACCTCGCCCATTCGCTCCATCAGCTCGGCGCCGTCGAGCGCGGTCTGGCCATGGAAGACCATGCCGCGCAGCGAGCGTTCCAGAAATGGCTCCAACTCGCGCAATTCCGGCAGCAGCCCCGACGAGCCGCGCAGCCTTTCTGGATCGAACTGCAGCACGATATCGCGGCCCTCGATCAATTCGCCCGGCTGCACCGCCGTCACCCAGTCATGTGGCAGCCCGCCGCCGACGATGGTCAGGTAGCCCGGCCCGAACTCGCCGATATGGTCGCCGACCAGCACGACGCCGGAGGATTTGCGCAACAGATGGATCTCGTATTCGGGGTGAAAATTCCAGACATTGCGCTCCCATGGATAATCGTCCAGCCGCCACAGGAAGCTGTCGCTCGCCTCGGTCACGATGTGCTCGAAAGCGGGCACCGTGCGCGGGATCGCGGCCGTGTTCTTTCTGCGCCTGAACGGCATGCATTTCCTCCCGACATGGCGCGCCGGCTGCGCATGCCCGGGGGCATCCGTAGCAGCCCGCGGCCGGCAAATGAAAGAGGCGTCGCGGAATCCGGGCTCCACCTGGATCAATCGCTAGCCCGGCCTTCTCCCTTGCCAACATGTCGCTTTTCGTCCACAAGGCGACGCAAACGGCGCCATTTTGTGCCGTTTGTGTGCGGCTTCCGGCCTTCTTTGCCGACGCGCCGTGCCCTGAAGAGCGGAACAATGTCTGCGATCGAAACCGGCGCGCTTGCGCCGGAAAACCTTTGGCGTCAGGAGATCAGGGCGACGGTGGCGCTTGCCTGGCCGATGGTGCTGACCAATCTCGGCCAGACCGCGATGACCGCGACCGACGTCATGATGATGGGGCGCCTGGGCGCCGATACGCTGGCCGCCGGCGCGCTCGGCGCCAACCTCTATTTCATGCCGCTGATCTTCGGCCTCGGCCTGATGCTGGCGACCTCGCCGATGATGGCGACCGAGCTCGGCCGCCGCCGCCATTCGGTGCGCGACCTGCGCCGCACCGTGCGGCAGGGCCTGTGGCTGGCGATCCTGATCTCGATCCCGATCTGGTTGTTCCTCTGGCATGGCGAAGAGGTGCTTTCGGCCATGGGCCAGAAGCCGGAGCTCGCGCATGAGGCCGGCATCTATCTGCACTGGCTGCAATGGGCGGTGCTGCCCTTCTATGGCTATATCGTTCTGCGCTCCTTCATCTCGGCGCTGGAGCGGCCGGGCTGGGCGCTGATCATCGTTTTCGTCGCGGTGGCCTGTAACGCCTTTTTCAACTGGGTGTTCATGTTCGGCAATCTCGGCGTCCGTCCGATGGGCATTGCCGGCTCGGGCCTCGCCACCTCTTTGTCCAGCACGCTGATGTTCGTCGGCCTGGCGGCGGTGGTGATGCTCGAAAAGAAATTCCGCCGCTACCGCCTGTTCGGCCGCTTCTGGCGTTCCGATTGGCCGCGCTTCCGTGGCCTGCTTCGGCTTGGCCTGCCGATCGCCGGCATCCTCGCCTTCGAGGTGACGATCTTCAACGCGGCGGCCTTGCTGATGGGGCTGATCGATGCGGATTCGCTGGCCGCCCACGCCATCGCCATCCAGATCGCCTCGATCTCCTTCATGGTGCCGCTCGGCCTCAACCAGGCGGTCACCGTGCGCGTCGGCCTGGCGCATGGCGCCGGCAATCCGGAAGGCGTCTCGCGCGCCGGCTGGACCAGCTTCGTCATCGGCGTCTCCTTCATGGCGCTGATGGGGTTGGTGATGATCCTTTGGCCGCATGTGCTGATCAGCGCCTTCATCGACCTTGCCGATCCGGCCAATGCCAGGGTGATCACGCTCGCCGTTTCCTTCCTGGTGTTTGCGGCGCTGTTCCAGATCTTCGACGGCGCTCAGGCGGTGGCCGCCGGTATGCTGCGCGGCCTGCACGACACCAAGGTGCCGATGATCTATGCCGCGATCGGCTATTGGGGCGTCGGCCTGCCGCTTGGCGTGCTGCTCGCCTTCCATTTCGGCCTGAACGGCGTCGGCATCTGGATTGGCCTCGCCACAGGGCTGGCCGTGGTGGCCGCATTGCTGCTGGCGCGATGGCTCCGGCGCGACCGGATCGCGCCGGCGCTGTCCTTCGGCCATTGAAAAAACCGTCGGTCCACCTGCGGTTCTTTTCCGCTGCGCTCAGTGAGTCGCCGCCCGCTTCTCCAGCCGCCGCGCATATTGCGTCAGCGGGAAGCACATGACGAAGAAGATCAGCGCCACCAGCCCGTAGACCTTGAACGGCTCGAAGGTGGCGTTGTTGATCGCGTTGGAGGTTCGCACCAGCTCCTCGAAGCCGATGATCGAGGTCAGCGCCGTCGATTTGATGAGCTGCACCAGGAAGCCGACGGTGGGCGCCCGGGTGATGGCAAAAGCCTGCGGCAGGATGATCAGCCTCAGTTCCTGCAGATAATGCAGGCCGAGGCTGGCGCCGGCGTCCCATTGCCCGCGTGGCAGCGCGTCGACGCCGCTGCGCCAGATCTCGGCCAGATAGGCGCTGGCGAAGAAGGTGAGGCCCAGCACCGCCGCCATCCATGGGTCGATGCGCAGTCCCAGCATCGGCAGGCCGAAGAACATCAGGAAGAGCTGCATCAACAGCGGCGTGCCCTGGAACAGCGCGATATAGCCCGAGGCGATCCGCTTCACCCATTTGTTTTTGGCGATGCGGAAGAACAAAACGATCAGCCCGACCAGCGCACCGCCGATGAAGGCCGCGAGCGATAACAGCACCGTCCAGCGCGCGGCGAGCAGCAGATTGCGGACGATGTCCCAGAAGGTGAATTCGATCATGACACACCTGATCCGAGCGCCCGGCGGCCGCCGCTGACCAGCAGCCGGCGCAGCCCCATCGACAGGCCGAGATAGACCATGGTCACCACAAAATAGGTCTCGAACGCGCGAAACGTGCGCGCCTGCAGCATGTCGGCCTCATAGGTCAGCTCGCGCACCGCGATCTGCGACACCACTGCCGATTCCAGCATCATGATGACGATCTGACTGGTCAGCGCCGGATAGATCACCTTCAGCGCCTGCGGCAGCACGATCTTGATGAACACCTGGCGTGGCCTCAGCCCGAGCGCCAGTGCGGCTTCCGTCTGCCCGCGCGGCACGGCGTCGAGCCCGGCGCCGACGATCTCGATCGTGTAGGCCGCCATGTTGAGCGTCATCGCCAGCATCGCGGCCAGGATCGGGTCGAGCCGAATGCCGAGGCTGGGCAGGCCGAAGAAGATGAAGAACAGCTGCACCAGGAACGGCGTGTTGCGCATCACCTCGACATAGATGCCGATCGCCAGCTTGAGCGGCTTGGGACCATTTCGTTTGCCGGCAGCGCCGAGGATGCTGAGGAAGGTTCCCGCGAGCGTGGTGACGGCGATCAAAAGGATCGTCGTCGCCGCGCCGCGCGCGATTGCGCCCACGGCACCCGCAAGCCAGCCGAAGTCGAGGCTGTAGCCCATGGCGATTGACCTTGTTGGAGGCGCCTGACCTAGAGCAATCCCAGGAAAAGTGCGAAGCGGCTTTCCGTCCGGAATTGCGTGAAAACAAAGAGGAGAGGGTTCGGCGCCTGTTACGGCGCCGAACCGATCGGCATCAATCCTTGAGATTGTCGGGATTGAGCGGCGTCTTCAGCCAGGCCTTCGAGCTCTCGTCGAGCTTGCCGTCGGCGAGCATCTTGGCGACCGCGTCGTTCACCGCCTTCTTCAGCCGGTCCTCGTTCTTGTTGAGGCCGATATGCGAGGGCGAGGTCAACAGCTGGAACTTCTGCTCCGGCTGCAGCGCGTCCTGCTTGGCCAGCACCTGGGCGCCGACATCGTTGCCGACCACCATCAGCTGCGTCTGGCCGGAGATGAAGGCCTGGATGACGGAATTGTAGTTGTCGAAGCGGCGGATGTCGGCCGAAGCCGGCGCAGCCGCGGTCAGCGAGGTGTCCTCCAGCGTGCCGCGATTGACGGCGATCGACTTGTCGGCGAGGTCCTCCTTGCCTTTCACGGCCGTTGCTTTCGGCCCAATGACGGCGATGTAGTAGGGCGCGTAGGCGGCGGCGAAGTCGATCACCTGCTCGCGTTCCTTGGAATAGCCGACGCTCATCAGGATATCGACGCGCTTGTCGGTGAGATAAGGGATGCGGTTCTGGCCGGTGACGCTGACCAGGTTGAGCTTCACCTTCAAGGAATCGGCGATCGCCTGCGCCACGTCGATGTCATAGCCCTTGATGCTCATATCGGCACTGGCCGAGGAGAAGGGCGGGAAGTCCGAGAAGATGCCGACATTGATGGCGCCGGCCTTGGTGATGTCGTCGACAGCATCGGCCTTGGCCTGCGTGGCCAGACCGGCGGCGCCGAGCAGCATGGCTGCCGCGATGGCGGATTTCAGAGCATTGCGAAGAGTCATGGTTATTCCCCTGCTGGAAGCTTGTTGTTGAAACCGGCCGCCGGCTCCAGCGCGGCGGCCGTATTGGCTTCAGCAATTCCAGGAAAGTGGGATGCAGTTTTCCGTCCGGAATTGCCCGATTGATTGGCCTTAGCCCTTCTTGATCGCCGGGCTGAACACCATCAGGCTCAGGATCTCGAAGAGGACCTGGGCGCCGACATGGGCGGTGTTGGTGGTCGCGTCATATTGCGGCGCCACCTCGACGACGTCGCCGCCGACGATGTTGAGGCCTTTCAGGCCGCGCAGTAATTCGAGCACTTCGCGCGTCGTCAGCCCGCCCACTTCCGGCGTGCCGGTGCCCGGCGCGAAGGCCGGATCGATGCTGTCGACGTCGAAGGAGATGTAGGTCGGCCCGTCGCCGACTATTCTGCGCGCCTTCTCGATGATCGCCGGAATGCCGAGCCCGGTCACCTCCTCGGCATGGACGACCGTCATGCCGGACTCGTAGGTGAACTCCCACAGATATTCGGCCGAGCCGCGGATGCCGATCTGGATCGTGCGCGAGGGGTCGAGCACGCCGTCCAGCACCGCGTTGCGGAACGGTCCGCCATGGTGGAACTTGGTCATGTCGAACAGCCCGCTGGTGTCGCAATGGGCGTCGATATGGATCATGCCGACCGGAGCCTTCTTGCCGACCGCCTTCAGGATCGGATGGCTGATCGAGTGGTCGCCGCCGACCGAGAGCGGCAGCACGCCGGCATCGACGATCTGGTTGGTGCGCTTTTCGATGTCCTCATGGCTGATTTCCAGCCGGTAGCGGCTGCGGAACGGGGTATCGCCGATGTCGGCGACGCGCAACTCATGCGTCGGCGCGCATTCCAGCACATGGTTGTAGGGGCCGATACGCTCGATGGTGCGCAACGCGCGCGGCCCGAAGCGCGAGCCGGGGCGGTTGGTGACGCCGAGATCCATTGGCACGCCGATCATCGCCACCTGCAGGTCGCCGAAATCCGGGTTCTCGGCGGCGATCTCGCGGTAAGGCGCGGCGAGGAAGGTCGGGACGCCGGAATAGGGGGCAAGGCGCGTGCCCGACTTGTTGAAGATCTTGTCGGCGACCTTGCGGAATTTCGGGTCGAACATTTCGCCGCCATGGCTCTCGCCATATTTGCGGCGCAACGCTTCGAGCTTGCCGCGATCGTAACCCATGTCCGGTCCTCCTCTGCTTGCTGCCCGCACGAACGGTTGGCCAAGCCAGCCTGTTGCCCGGCTGGATCGTTGCCGCTGTTCCTGCGGATTTCACGTCTCTTGAAAGCTGTTCCGGGTAAAAGTGTCGGGCAGCCGCATTGAAAAATCAATTGATATTGTTAGGGTCTTTGCTGTGAGAAAATCTCACAAAGTAGGAGGTCTCCATGGCCAAACGCCTGCCGCCGCTGAACCCGCTGCGCGCCTTCGAAGCCACGGCGCGGCATGCCTCGCTGACCAAGGCGGCGGGTGAGCTCAATGTCACCCATGGCGCAATCAGCCACCAGATCAAGGCGCTCGAACAGTCGCTCGGCGTGAAACTCTTCGAGCGCAGCGGCCAGCGCGTGAAGCTGACGCCGCATGGCGCGGAATTCCTGCCGGCCGTCTCTACCGCCTTCGAGGGCATCGCCGCCGCCACGCAGCGCATGACGCGGCCGGCGAGCGCCGGTGCGCTGTCGGTGTCCTGCGTGCCGGCATTGTTGCTGCTCTGGATGACGCCGCGGCTCGGCTCCTTCACCGCGCAATATCCCGACATCCAGCTCACCCTGATCCCGTCCAACGACGCCCGCGATATCCGCGCCCCCGAGATCGATGTCTGCGTGCACTATGGCGACGGCAGCTGGACCGATTGCTGGATGCGCAAATGGTCCGGGCTGGAGCTCTTTCCCGTGGTCAGCCCGACGCTGATCAACAACCGCCCGATCCGCAGCGTGCGCGACCTTGCCGATCATGTCTTCCTGCATGGCGACGACGGCCGCGAATGGCACACCTGGCTGGCCGCCGCCGATGCGCTCGATCTGGAGCGCGGCCGCCGCCATCATCTGGGCGACGCGCGCATGGCGACGGAGGCCGCCGTCCACGGCCATGGCGTCGCGCTCGGCGATTCTGTCACCGCGCGCGCCTTGCTCGCCAGGGGCATGCTCGTCGCTCCCTTCACATTGTCGGTGCCGGCGGTCGACGATTTCTACGTCGTGTGCCGCAACGAGATGCGCTCGGCGCCGATCGTCCAGCTCTTCATCGATTGGCTGTTCGCCGAGAAGGAACAGGATGAGGGCCGCGCCGACGCACCGGTGGCCGGCCGTGTGCCCAGCCGCAGGAAACGTCCGTCGCTCAAGGTGATAGGCGCCAGAGCAATTCCAGGAAAAGTGTGAAACGGTTTTCCGTCCGGAATTGCTCGAAAACAAAAAAGCTCCAAAACAGCGTCTTGATGGCTGGACTTGCATAGCTGGTTTTTGTCAGGCCAGCTTGCAAAGCAGGAAGCGCGTTCGAAAATACAGTGCTAAGAGGCAGTTGGCTAAGGCAATTCCAGGAGAACCGAGACGGTTTTCCCTCCGGAATTGCTAAAACAAGGACTTGAGGCGTGACGCCCGCGTTTCCGTGCGTTGTGCTTTATGGATGAGCGAGCATGGCAAAGACCGATATAGCGCGGCGCGTCTACAACCACACCTGGAAGCTGGACCCGATCGTCCGCAGCCTGCTGGACACGGACTTCTACAAGCTTTTGATGCTGCAGATGATCTGGGGCATGTATCCCAAGGTCGACGCCACCTTCTCGCTGATCAACCGCACGACCTCGGTGCGCCTCGCCGACGAGATCGACGAGCAGGAACTGCGCGACCAACTCGACCATGCCCGCACGCTGCGTTTCTCCAAAAAGGAGATGATCTGGCTGGGCGGCAACAATTTCTATGGGCGCAAGCAGATCTTCGAGCCGGAATTCCTCGCCTGGCTGGAGGGTTTCCGGCTGCCCGACTACGAGCTTTCCAGGCGCGACGGCCAGTACGAACTCTCCTTCCCCGGCCCCTGGATGTACACCACGCTTTGGGAAATCCCGGCGCTGGCCATCATCAACGAGCTTCGCTCCCGCGCGGCCATGCGCTCCTACGGCCCCTTCGCGCTCGACGTGCTCTATGCCCGCGCCAAGGCCAAGATGTGGGCCAAGACCGAGCGGCTGAAGGCGCTGCCCGGCATCCGCATCTCCGATTTCGGCACGCGCAGGCGGCATTCCTTCCTCTGGCAGCGCTGGTGCGTCGAGGCGCTGAAGGAAGGCATCGGCGAGGCCTTCACCGGCACCTCCAACGTGCTTCTGGCCATGGACAACGATCTCGAAGCGCTCGGCACCAATGCGCATGAACTGCCGATGGTCTTTGCCGCCCTTGCCAATTCCGAGCAGGAATTGCGCGAGGCGCCCTACAAGGTGCTGCAGGACTGGCAACGCTACTACGGCGGCAATCTCTTGATCGTGCTGCCCGATGCCTTTGGCACGGATTCCTTCCTGCGCGACGCGCCGGACTGGGTCGCCGACTGGACCGGCTTCCGCCCCGACAGCGCTCCCCCGATCGAGGGCGGCGAAAAAATCATCGACTGGTGGCGCAAGAAGGGCAAGGACCCGAAGCAGAAGCTGCTCATCTTCTCCGACGGCCTCGAGGTCGAGACCATCGAGGAGACCTACAGGCATTTCCGCGGCAAGGTGCGCATGTCCTTCGGCTGGGGCACCAACCTCACCAACGACTTCGAAGGCTGCGCCCCGACGGAAACCGACAGCCTCGATGCGATTTCGCTGGTCTGCAAGGTGACGGAAGCCAACGGGCGGCCGGCGGTGAAGCTGTCGGACAACCCGGCCAAGGCGACCGGGGATGAGAAGGAGATCAAACGGTATCTGCGGATCTTTGGCGAGAAGGGGCGGGTGGAGCAGCTGGTCAAGGTGTGAGGGTGGCTCAAATGGAATTTCGGATAATCGGATAACTTGAGTTCCCGCCCACCCCCCTCTGTCCTGCCGGACATCTCCCCCGCAAGGGGGGAGATTGGCAGCTTCGAGCACCCCGCCCTTTTCTGCACCTCTGAAAATTGGCGAAAGCCAAGGCGACATCCGATCTCCCCCCTTGCGGGGGAGATGTCCGGCAGGACAGAGGGGGGTGTGAAGGATCACGACGCTGGCGTTGTTCTCGCATCAGCCACCACCCTCGCCCTCCTCCCCACCTCCGCCTTTGCCCACGCCTCCGACCGCGGCCACGTCCTGCTTCTGCCCACCGGCTATTACATCGCCGGCGGCGCGCTGGCTGTCGCCGTCAGCTTCCTCGTCCTGGCGCTGCTGCCGCCCGCCGTCCTCGACAATTTCTGGCGCCGCCGCCTACCGTTATTCACCTTCGGCGACGCCCCGCGCATCCTCATCAGCCTGATTTCCTTTGCCGGCTTCGCACTTCTCGTCGCCGCTGGCCTCTTCGGCAGCCGCGATCCACTCTCCAACCCGCTGCCGTTGGTCGTCTGGACGCTGCTCTGGGCCGGCTTCACGCTGCTGCAGGGCGTGCTCGGCGATCTCTGGTCGTGGCTCAATCCATGGTACGGCCCTTGGCGCGTTGCATCTCGTGTCTTCGCCCTTGATACCGCAAAGCCACCACGCCTGCCGTCATGGCTCGGCTACTGGCCGGCCTTCGCGCTGTTCTTCGCCTTCGCCTGGTTCGAACTGATTGATCCGGCCCCCGATGATCCGGCCCGCCTAGCCTTTGCCGCCGGCCTCTACTGGCTGGTCAGCTTCACCGCCATGCTGGCTTTCGGCTACGACGGCTGGAGCAGGCGCGGCGAATTCCTGACCGTTTTTTTCTCGATGGTCGCCCGCTTCGCGCCGTTCGAACGCGTCGACGGCCGGCTCGGCCTCTGCTGGCCCGGCGCGAAGCTGCTCGCCGGCGAGCCGCTGCCGCAGAGCGGTACGGCTTTCCTCTTGCTGGCCCTGTCCTCGGTATCCTTCGACGGCCTGTCGAAAACCTTCTTCTGGCTCGGCCTCTTCGGCATCAATCCGCTGGAATATCCTGGCCGCACCGCGCTGATCGGCATCGGCAGTTTCGGTCTCGTGCTGACCTTCGTCCTGCTCGCGGCCGTGTTTGCTCTTGCCGTCATTCTCGGCCAGCGCCTCGCCGGCGATAAGCATTCTTTCGGCGAGGCAGCCGGCCTGCTGGTCTGGTCGATCGTGCCGATCGCGCTTGCCTACCATATCGCGCATTACCTCACCGTGCTGCTCGTCGACGGCCAGTACGCGCTGGTCGCCCTGTCAGACCCGTTCGCGTTGGGCTGGGATCTGTTTGGCACCGCCAATAGGATGGTCGAGGCCGGCGTCGTCGCCGGTGCCCAGTCGGCCTGGTGGCTGTGGAACATCCAGGCCGGTGTGATCATCGCCGGCCATGTGCTGGCGGTGCTCGTCGCCCATGGCCTTGCCTGGCGTCTCCACAAACAACCATCGCGCGCCGCCCTCAGCCAGTTGCCGCTCACCTTGCTGATGATCGCCTACACGATCTTCGGCCTGTGGTTGCTTGCCACGCCGACCGCCGGATGACACAAGAGCGTGCCAACAATGCCGTCGGGTAAAGCTCGCTTGCCAGGCCAAAGCTTTGGTGATTTAGTTTGTACACATGCAATTTTTCCATCCTTCGGAAGGGGATGGATTAGCCGCCTTATCGCTGGTCAAGACTGAAAAAACAGGGGAACGGACATGGCTGACAAGAACGGATTTTTCGACCTCTCCAAGACGACGCTGACGCGCCGCACCGCGCTGAAGGGCATCGCCGCCGGCGCCGGCCTTGCGCTGGCGCCCGGCTTCGTCCGCTACAGCCAGGCGCAGAGCTCGGCGCCGATCAAGATCGGCTTCCAGTCGCACCGCACCGGCATCGGCGCCGCCTATGGCCGCTGGTACGAGAAGACGAGCGCCGCCGCCGTCAAGGCGATCAACGACGCCGGCGGCATCGGCGGCCGTCCGGTCGAGCTGGTCATCGAGGATGACGGCACCGATCCCGCCCGCGGCGCCGAGGTGGTGGCCAAGTTCGCCAAGCAGCACAAGACCGACATCGTCTTCGGCACGTTGTTCTCGCATGTCGTGATCGGCTCGGCGCCCGCCGCCGGCGAGAACAAGATCCCCTATTTCGTGGTCAGCGAGGGCCACCACGTCGCCTCCACCAAGCTCAACCGCTACGTCTTCCAGCCCGGCATCACCGACGTGAAGAGCCAGATCCAGTCGATGGCGCCGTGGATCGCGGCGAACGCCGGCAAGAAGGTGACGCAGATCTTCCCCGACTTCGCCTTCGGCTACGATCATCGTGACTACCTGCCGCCGGCGCTGAAGGCGCACGGCGCCGATGTGATCGCGCAGATCGCCATCCCGCCGACGGAGAGCTCCTTCACGAAGTACTTCCCGCAGATCCCGGCCGAAACGGAAGTGATCTACCATGTCATGGTCGGCCCGGCCGTGCTCACCTTCGTCAAGGAGCTCGGCGAGTTCTACGGCTCGCAGCGGCCGCAGCTCTTCGGCTTCATGGATTCGCTCGAGGCCACCGACATCAACAGCCCCGGCCTCGAATTCCTCGACGGCAGCCACTTCTGGGAAGGCTCGCCGCGCTACGCGCAGGCTAACGACTCCGCCGCGCAAAAAGCCTACCGCGCCGCCGTCGGCATCGACGACAATGGCGCCGCCGTCGGCGACCCCAAGGACGTCTCCACGGCATCGCACATGTTCGGCTGCTGGGAGACGCTCTATGTCGTCAAGAAGGCGATGGAAGATGCCGGCTACAAGGGACCCGAAGACCGCGCCAAGCTGGTCGAGGCGACCGAGGCGCTGAAGGAATTCGCCGAAGGGCCGGAACATCCGCAAGGGGCAAAAACCTTCAACGGCAAGATCCACCAGTGTTTTGGTATCCAGAACATCTCCAAGGTCGAAGGCGGCAAGCTCAAGGTCGTCCACAAGACCAAGATCGAGGATGGTCTCTACGAGGCTGAGGGGGATTACACGACGCAGGCGCTGTGAGTTTAGCTGCTCCTGCAAACGTGAGCGCCAAGGCACCCCCCTCTGGCCTGCCGGCCATCTCCCCCGCAAGGGGGGAGATCAGCAGTTCACGCGGCGGCGCCTATTTGGCGACGTTAGCGATTGGCGAAGCCTGTGATGATGTCCAATCTCCCCCCTTGCGGGGGAGATGCCCGGCAGGGCAGAGGGGGGTGCCTCGCGCATCCGTTCGCGCGTAATGCACTTCGGTCCCCATCTCCTCCTCGCCGCCCTCGAAGGCCTCGTCACCTCCGCCGTGCTGGCGCTGACGGCGCTCGGCCTGTCGCTGGTCTTCGGTGTCATGCGCGTCGTCAATGTCGCCCATGGCGAGTTCTTCATGCTGGGCGCGGTGCTCGCCTGGGCGATCTCGACGGCGATTTCCGGCCATCCGGCGATCGGTTTCGTGGCCGCACTGGTGATCGCGCCTTTGCTTGTCGGGTTGATCGCGCTGATTGCCGAACGGCTGGTGCTGCGCCGGCTGAACTACAATCCGGAAGGCACCATCGTTGCCACCATCGGCATGCTCTACATCATCCAGCAGCTGGCGCTGACCTTCTACGGTCCCGAAGCGCGCCCCGTGGAGCCGCCCTTCAGCTACCGCATCCTTTTGCCGTGGTTCGGCTATTCCGGCTACAAGCTGTCGGTGGTTGCGGCCTCCGCCATTCTGCTCCTGATCACCTGGCTGGTGCTGACCCGCACGAAAATCGGCCTGATCATGCGCGCTACCCAATATGACCGCGAGACGGCGCAGGCCTTCGGCATCCCGGTCGAGCGCGTCTATGCCGGCGTCTTCGCCGTCGGCGCCATGCTGGCGGCGATCGGCGCGGTGCTGATCGTGCCGATCAGCCAGGCGCATTATCTGATGGGGCAGGATCCGCTGCTGCTCTCCTTCATCGTCGTCATCATCGGCGGTCTCGGTTCGCTGCGCGGCACCGTGGTCGCCGCCGTCCTGATAGGCCTTTCCGACGGCATCATCTCGATGTTCTTCTCGCCGACCCTTGCCAAGATCATCGCCACGCTGGTCGTCGCCATGGTGCTGGTGTTCCGGCCGCAAGGCCTGTTCGGGACCACGCCGAGATGAGGGATGCTTCGCCGGCAAAGACCTACGCGCTGCATATCGGCGTCATCGCGCTTCTGTTCGTGCTGAACTTCGTCCTGCCGGATTATCACCAGGGCCTGTTCGCCCGCATCATGGCGCTGGCGGTCTTCGCCATGGGCTACAATCTGCTCTTCGGCTATGTCGGCCTGCTCAGCCTCGGTCACGCGATGTTCTTCTCGGCCGGTCTCTATGGCGCGGGCTTGACCGTCTATCATCTCGGCTGGGGCGTGCCGGAAGCCTTCCTTGCCGGGGTCGCCTGCGGCGCGCTGCTGGCCCTGGCCGTCGGCCTGTTGGCGCTGCGCACTTCGGGCGTGGCGTTCATGATCGTCACCATGATGTTCGCGCAGGTCTTCTACCTGCTCATCCTCTATTTCGCCGCCTGGACCGGCGGTGACCAGGGCCTCGTCATTCAGCAGGCGGCAAGGGTGGTCTCGATCGGCGGCGCCTCGCTCGACCTGACCAATCCCACCGTGCGCTACATGAGCGCGCTGGCGCTGTTCTCGGTCGTCCTGCTCATCACCCTGGCCATCGTCCGCTCCCGCTTCGGCCGCGTGCTGGTCGCGATCCGCGAGAATGAAGAGCGCACGAAGATGCTGGGCTATGACACGGTCGCCAACAAGCTCGCGGCGGTCGTTGCCTCTGGTGCCATCTGCGCGGCGTCCGGCGCGGCGTACGCGCTGCTGTTCGGCTATGTCGGCTCGAGCTTCGCCGGCGTGCAGTATTCGATCCTGCCGCTGCTCTGGGTACTGCTCGGCGGTGCAGCGACCACGCTCGGGCCGCTCGTCGGCACGCTGTTCATGTATTATGTCACCGACATCACCAGCGGCTTCACCTCCGCCTATCTGCTGATCGTCGGCGTCGCGCTCATCCTGCTGGTGCTGTTCTTCCCGAAAGGCATTCTGGGCAGCATCCGTGAGCGCTGGCTGAGGTGGCTGCCATGATGCCGCTGCTCACCACCAAGGGCCTGTCGCGCAATTTCGGCGGCCTTCGCGCCGTCGACGGCGTCGACTTTGCGCTGATGCCGGGCGAGATCCGCGCCATCATCGGCCCTAACGGTGCCGGCAAGACCACCTTCGTCAGCCTGCTCAGTGGCCGCATCCGGCCGTCCTCCGGCATGGTCGTCTTCGACGGCGCCGACATCACCACCATGCCGGCTTACAAGCGGGTTCGCCTCGGCGTCGCCTACACCTTCCAGATCACCAGCGTCTTCGCCAACCTGACCGCCTTCGACAATGTCGCGCTGCCGGTGCAGCGCACGCTGACCGACGGCCGCTCGAAGGGGCAGGTCAGGACCGGCGTCATGGCGGCGCTGGAGCGCACCGGCCTTGCCGACCGCGCCGGCACGCCGGCCGGGCAACTGTCCTATGGCCACCAGCGCCTCCTGGAAGTGGCGATGGGCCTGGCGCTGAAGCCGCGCTTGCTGATCCTCGACGAGCCGACGCAAGGCCTTGCCGACAGCGAGATCGACAATTTCATCACTCTTGTGCGCGAGATCGCCAAGGACGCTACCGTGCTGCTCATCGAGCACAACATGCCGGTCGTCATGCAACTCGCCGACCGCATCACCGTCTTCAATTTCGGGAAGATCCTCGCTGAAGGCACGCCGGAACAGATCCGCGCCAACGCTGAAGTCCAGGACGCCTATCTCGGAGCGACCCATGACTAGCACGGGATTGCTCGCCATTTCTGGCCTCGACTGCTTCTACGGCGAGGTCCAGGTGCTCTACGGCCTCGATCTCGTGTTGAACAAGGGCGAGGTGTTGTGCCTGTTCGGCCGCAACGGCGCCGGCAAGACGACGACGCTGAAAGCGATCATGGGGCTGGTGCCGGCGGCCGCCGGCTCGATCAAACTGGACGGCAAGGAACTGACCGGGCTCTCCGCGCATGACGTGCCGAAGGCCGGCGTCGCCTATGTGCCGCAGGGCCGGCGATTGTTTGCCGAGATGAGCGTGGCGGAAAACATCGAGATCGGCCTGATGGCGCGCGGCAAGGGCAAGGCTGTGCGGGAAAATGTGCTGGACCTCTTCCCGCTGTTGCGCCAGCGTTTGAAACAGCGCTCCGGCACACTGTCTGGTGGCGAGCAGCAGATGCTGGCCATGGCGCGCGCGCTGTGCCTCGAGCCGCAGGTGCTGCTGCTCGACGAACCGACCGAAGGGCTGATGCCATCGATGATCGCGAAAATCCGCGAGACGGTGACGAAGCTGCGCGAGTTCGGCGTCTCGACCATCCTGGTCGAGCAGCGCGTCGACGCCGTGCTCTCAGTGGCGGACCGCGTTTGCTTCATCGAGAACGGCCGCAACCGCGAGACGGTCGATGTCGAGGCCTTGCGCGCCGATCCGTCGGCGGTGCGAAGATATGTTGGGGTGGGCTGAAGCCCCTGAAATTGCCGCAGCCTCGAAATTGGCGGGCGTGGCGCCGCCTCAGGTCGTTCCTCGCCCCACGTAAGTGGGGAGAGGTGGCTCGGCGAAGCCGAGACGGAGAGGGGAGCACCCTACGAAAGCCCCCGCTCCGGCCGCTTCGCGGCCACCTCTCCCCCGCTTTGCGGGGGAGAGGAACCGAGGACAATGAAGAACAGCGCCAATGTCCTTCGCCTCACCCGAAGAACAGAAAACCGGCAATCAGAAACGTCGGGATCAGCACCACGCCCGACCACGCCATGTAGCCGAAGAAGCCGGGCATCTTCACGCCGCGATGCCGGGCAATGGCATAGACCATGAAGTTCGGCGCGTTGCCGATATAGGTGTTGGCGCCCATGAACACCGCGCCGGCCGAGATCGCGGCAAGCGTCGAGGCGGCCTCGGTCATCAGGTGCCGGGCGTCGCCGCCGGCCAGCTCGAAGAACACCAGATAGGTCGGGGCATTGTCGAGGAAGGACGACAATGCCCCGGTCAGCCAGAAATAGGCGAGGTCGTTGGGCCGGCCATCGGCCGACGTGACCAGCGCCACCAGCGGCGCCAGCGCGCCGTCATGGCCGGCCCGCAGGATGGCGATGACCGGCACGATGCAGACAAAAATGCCGGCAAACAATTTTGCTACTTCGGCGATCGGCCCCCAGGTGAAGCCGTTCGCCTCGCGGTGGCTTTTGTACGACACGCGAAGCGACAGGAAGGCCAGCGCCAGGATGATGGCGTCGCGCACCAGGTTCTGGAGCTCCAGGTTGACGCCGAGGATGGAGAAGCTCATCCCCGGCTTCCAACTCGCCGAAAGCAGGATCGCGCCGATCACGCCGGCAAGCAGCGGCAGGTTGGCGAGGCCGCGCAGCCGCACTTTCGTGTCCGGCGTCGGGTCCTTGATCTTCGGCGCGCCGCCTTCGCGGCGGTGCAGCACAATGTCGATCGCGAGAAAGACCGCCAGCACGAGGCCGCCGACGAAAAGCGTGTCGGGCAGGATGTGCACCGTGGTCCAGAAGAAATCGACCCCGCGCAGGAAGCCGACGAACAAAGGCGGGTCGCCGAGCGGCGTCAGCGAGCCGCCGATATTCGACACCAGGAAAATGAAGAAGATCACCACATGCGCGTTGAACGGCCGATTGTCGTTGGCGCGCAGGATCGGCCGGATCAGGATCATCGAGGCGCCGGTCGTGCCGATGACCGAGGCAAGCACCGCGCCGATGAGCAGCAGGCCGGCATTGACGAGCGGTGTGCCGTGGATGTTGCCGGCGAGCAGGATGCCGCCAGAGATCGTGTAGAGCGCGAACAACAGGATGATAAAGGACAGATATTCGGTGAGCAGCGTGTGCAGCACCGCTTCGCCTGCGGCGGGAATCCCGAAGGCGATCGCCATCGGGGCGACCACCAGCACGGCCCAGGCAGCGGCGATCTTGCCATAGTGATGTTCCCAGAAATGCGGGAAAAGCAGCGGTCCGGTCGCGATCGACAAAAGCAGGCCGGCAAAGGGCAGTCCCCACCAGAGCGACATGGCGGCGCCGGGCAACTCTTGGATTTCGGCGGCGAGCGCTTGTGCTGGAAGCAGTAGCGCTATGGCGAGCGAAGCGAATGGAAAAATCATCCGACCGCTGCGCGCCTTCCCCTTCTCCCCTTGTGGGAGAAGGTGGATCGGCGCGTAGCGCCGAGACGGATGAGGGGTGCTCCAGCGGAGTGAGACGTCGGCTTTCCCTGGAACACCCCTCATCCGTCGCCTTCGGCGACACCTCCCCCCACAAGGGGGGAAGGGGGAGCCCGCAATCCGGGTGAGGGGGACCTTCCCCACCGTCCGGTCAATCCGCCGAATGGTCTTCGAGCGTCACGCCGGCTTCGCGCATGCGCTTCAGCATCGCCTCGACCGAGCCGTAGAGGTCGATGCCCCGGCAGGCATCGAGCCGTACTGTCGTCCTGAAACCCTGCTTCACCGCGTCGAGCGCCGAGAAGGCGACGCAGAAGTCGGTTGCAAGCCCGACCAGGGTGACGGTGTCGATGCCGCGTTCCTTCAGATAGCCGGCAAGGCCGGTTTGCGTCGTGTGGTCGTTCTCGAAAAAGGCCGAATAGGAGTCGATCGCGGCGCGGAACCCCTTGCGGATCACCAGCTCGGCCTTGGTCCAGGCAAGCCCGGAATGGAAATCGGAACCGAGACTGCCCTGGATGCAGTGATCCGGCCACAGCGTCTGCGGCCCGTAAGGCATCTCGATCGTCTCGAAGGTCTGCTTGCCGGGATGGCTGGAGGCGAAGCTCGAATGTCCGGCGGGGTGCCAGTCCTGCGTCAGGATCACATGCTCGCTGCGCCGGATCAGGTCGTTGACCAAAGGCACGATCTCGTCGCCACCGGCCACCGCCAGCGCGCCGCCGGGGCAAAAGTCGTTCTGCAGGTCGATGACGATGAGCGCTTCTTCGGCCATGCGGTTCCCTCTCGTCTGGGCTTGGGGCAGCAGTCCAAAAGCCGCTGACGCGACCGGACACGGAACCTTGACCAGATGGCCGGCGGCGTCAACCTCCAGCGCCATAACAATGTCGTTGCCGGTCATTCGGCCTGCTGGCGGCGCCAACTCCGGCTTTGACAATTCCGGCCGGCCTGATATCATTTGCATACGAATGAATTTGACCGGTGTGAAACCGGCAGAAAGCCTAAAGCCCGGGTGCTTTGGGAGGGCCAAGCGGGAATGGTCCGTTTCTGGGAAGGTTCTGGAAGGCAGAGCGTGATCCGTTACGCGAAACCCACCACGGTCGACGAGGCGCTCGCTCTGCTCGGCGAGGACCGCTGGCGCATTCTCGCCGGCGGCACGGATTTCTATCCGGCGCAGGGCGCGAAACCGTTCCGCGACAACATCCTCGACATCAACGGCCTCGCCGCGCTGCGCGGCGTCGAAGAGACGGACGAATACTGGCGGATCGGCGCCCGCACCACCTGGACCGACGTCGTTCGTCACCCCCTGCCGGCCGCGTTCGACGCGCTCAAGGCAGCCGCGCGCGAGGTTGGCTCGGTCCAGATCCAGAATGTCGCTTCGGTTGCCGGCAATCTCTGCAACGCCTCGCCCGCCGCCGATGGCGTGCCGGCGCTGCTGACGCTCGACGCCGATGTCGAATTGCGGTCAGCCAAGGCCGTACGTCATCTGCCGCTCGGCGACTTCATCCTCGGCAACCGCCGCACGGCGCTGCAGCCGGGCGAGATGGTCACCGCCATCCGTGTCCCGAGGCGTTCCGCCACAGGCGCCTCGGCCTTCGTCAAGCTCGGCGCGCGGCGCTACCTCGTCATCTCGATCGCGATGGCGGCGGCGCGGCTGGTGGTCGAGGATGGCGTGATCGCCGATGCGGCGATCGCCGTCGGCTCCTGCTCGGCGGTCGCCCGCCGTCTTGCCGGCGTCGAGGCGGCTCTGCGAGACCAACCGGTCGCGGCGGCGCTTGCCGATGCTGTGCTGGCCGCGCCGATCGATGAATTGTCGCCGATCGCCGATGTGCGTGGCAGCGCCGAATACCGGCAGGACGCGGCAAGAGAGATCGTTGTCCGCGCGGTGCGCGCCGCGGCAGGGCTCGGCGAGGGTAAGGTGGCGGCATGAGCATGGAACGCTCCGAGATCGCTTTCGAGATCAACGGCGCCACCGTCAGCGTTTCCGTGCCGCCGGTTCGGCGTCTCTCGCAGGTGTTGCGCGACGAATTGCGGTTGACCGGCACCAAGGTCGGCTGCGACGCCGGCGATTGCGGTGCCTGCACCGTGCTGGTCGACGGCAATCCGGTCTGCGCCTGCCTGGTGCCGGCGGCTTCCGTGACGGGTGCATCCGTCACGACGGTCGAGGGCCTCGGCAACGGCCGGCTTTCGGCCTTGCAGGCTTCGTTCCTCGAACATGGCGCCGCGCAATGCGGCATCTGCACGCCCGGCCTGCTGGTCGCGGCCACCGCGCTGTTGGAGCGCAACCCGACGCCGAGCGAGACCGAGACGCAAGATGCGCTGGGCGGCGTGCTCTGCCGCTGTACCGGCTACCGAAAAATCGTCGACGCGGTGATGCAGGCCTCGCGGCACATGAACGGCGTCGACCTTCGCCTGCCGCAAGTCGGCCGCGCCGTCGGCGCATCGCCGATCCGCCTCGATGGCGTGCCGAAAGTCACCGGCGGCGAGAAGTTCGGCGGCGATTCCTTCCCGGCCGATGCATTGTCGGTGCTGGTGGTCCGCTCGCCGCACTATCACGCCGGTTTCAGCCTCGGCGATCTCGAGGCCTGGACGGAAGCCCATCCCGGCATCGCCGGTGTTTTCACGGCCGCCGACATTCCGGGAAAGAACTGTTTTGGTGTCATCGGTCCCTTTGCCGACCAGCCGGCGCTCGCCGAAGGTTTTGTCCGCCTGCGCGGCGAGGCGGTGGCGCTGGTTGCGGGTGAGCGCGAGGCGATCCTCGATCTCGATCTGACGGATTTTCCGATCACCTGGACCGAGCTGCCGCATGTGCTGCAGCCGCGCGAGGCGAAGGCTGAGGGTGCTGCGCTGATCCACAGCCACCGCCCGGCGAACCTGCTGACCTCCGGCTATGTCGAGCGTGGCGATCCCGAGGGTGCGCTTGCCGGCGCGGCCGTGACG
Organism: Mesorhizobium sp. GbtcB19; assembly: GCF_019091085.1. GTDB lineage: Bacteria > Pseudomonadota > Alphaproteobacteria > Rhizobiales > Rhizobiaceae > Mesorhizobium. The sequence continues at coordinate 63,680 of NZ_JAGXJY010000003.1, forward strand.
GCGTCCGGGTCCATCGAAACCTCCTTTGTCGAGCACGCCTATATCGAGCCGGAAGCCGGCTACGCTTATATGGATGGCGACACGCTCGTCGTCGTCGCCTGCACCCAGGCGCCCTACATGGACCGCGACGACACGGCTAAGGTACTCGGCCTTTCCGTCGACAAAGTGCGCATCGTGCCGACCGCCACCGGCGGCGGCTTCGGCTCCAAGCTGGACGTCTCGCTGCAGCCGCTCATCGGCCTTGTGGCGATGAAGACGGGACGGCCGGCGGCGCTCGCCTACACCCGCAATGAATCGATGATGTCGACCACCAAGCGCCATCCGGCCGAGATGAAGGCGACCATCGGCACCGATGCCGAAGGCCGGGTCAGCGGCATGATCTTTGAGGGCGATTTCAACACCGGCGCCTATGCCAGCTGGGGGCCGACGGTCGCGAACCGCGTGCCGGTGCATGCCTCCGGCCCCTATGCCACGCCGAATTACCGCGCGACCGGTTACGCCATCCACACCAATGGTCCGATCGCCGGCGCCTTCCGCGGCTTCGGCGTGCCGCAGGCCACCATCATGCAGGAGACGCTCTATGACGAGCTCGCCGGCAAGCTCGGCATCGACCGGCTCGATTTCCGCCTGAAGAACTGCCTGCGCGATGGCTGCGAGACGGTCACCGGCCAGCGCCTGGAATCGGGCGTCGGCATCGGCGAATGCCTGGAGCAGCTTCAGCCGCACTGGGCGCGCGCGCTGGCCGAAGCAGCGGCATTCAACGCGATCCATGGCGCAAGCAAGCGCGGCGTCGGCGTCGCCTCCTGCTGGTATGGCTGCGGGAACACCTCGCTGCCCAATCCCTCGACCATCAAGGTCGGCATCTCGGCCTCGGGCGAGGTGATCCTGCATCAGGGCGCCGTCGACATCGGCCAGGGCTCCAACACCGTCATCTCTCAGATCTGCGCCGACGCGCTCGGCCTGCCGCTGGATAAATTCCGGCTGAAGAGCGCCGACACCGCCATCACACCGGATGCCGGCAAAACATCCGCCTCGCGCCAGACTTTTGTGACAGGAAAGGCCGCCGAAAAAGCCGGCCGGGCATTGCGCGAAAAGGTCCTGCGCTTCGCCAATGTCTCGGGCGAAGCGATGATTGCACTCGAAGGATCGAGCCTTTCGATCCGCGAAGGCGACGCCGCGCGCCGCATCGATCTGTCTGAGCTGAAGGCCGATGCCGACGGCCTGGTCTTCGTCGCCGAGGAAACTTACGACCCGCCGACGCTGCCGCTCGACGCCAAGGGCCAGGGCAAGCCCTACGCCGTCTACGGCTATGGCGCGCAGATCGCCGAGCTGGAGGTCGATCTGAAGCTGGGAACCGTCAAGCTGCTCAAGATCATCGCTGCGCATGATGTCGGCAAGGCGATCAACCCGGTGCTGGTCGAAGGCCAGATCGAGGGTGGCATCGCGCAAGGCATCGGCATGGCGCTGATGGAGGAATATATCCCCGGCCGCACCGAGAACTTGCACGACTATCTCATCCCCACCATCGGCGACGTGCCGCCGGTGGAGCACATATTGGTCGAGGTTCCTGACCCCGAGGGGCCATTCGGCGCCAAGGGCCTGGGCGAGCATGTGCTGATCCCGACCGCGCCGGCGATCCTCAATGCCATCCGCCACGCCACCGGCGTCCTGGTCACCAAGGTGCCGGCGACGCCGAGCCGCATCCTGGCGGCGATCCGCGAGAAGGAGGCGCGCCGATGAGCGAGCTTGCCGAACGTTTCGAAACCCATGATCCCGGCGAGAAGCAGGTGGCTGAAAAGATCCGCTGCGATGCCTGTCCGGTCATGTGCTACATTGCCGATGGCCGTACCGGCGCCTGCGACCGCTACGGCAATGTCGGCGGCCGCATCGTGCGCATGGACCCGCTCACCATCCTCGACCATGCGGCCGAGACGGGCGGCGCGGTCGTGCCCTTCGTCGCCGAGGGCGAGGCGTGGGATGGCGAACTGGTCAATACCGGCCGCCGCTTCGTCACCGCGATCGGCGCCGGCACCACCTATCCGGATTATAAGCCGGCGCCCTTCATCGTCAGCCAGGAGGTCGAAGGCGTCGATCTCGTCACGGTCGTCACCGAGGGCATCTTCTCCTATTGCGGCGTCAAGGTGAAGATCGACACCGACCGCCACATCGGCGACGAGACAGCGACGGTGCGCTCGCAAGGCGAGGCCATCGGCCATGTCACCACGGGCGAATACGGCTCGCAGATGCTGTCGCTCGGCGGCGTCCATCACCTCACCGGCGGCTCCAAGCAGGAAGGCCGCGCCACCTGCGACGCGCTGCTCAATCTGTGCAACCGCAAGCCGGTCGAGCTCACAATCGACGGCGGCGCGACGATCATCGTCGAGGCCGGCAAGGCGCCGGTCATCGACGGCAAGGTCGAGCACCGCATGCGCGTCGGCTGCGGCTCGGCCACCATCGGCATGTTCGCCACGCAATGGCGCGGTCTCGTCGACGAGGTGGTGGTGGTCGACGACCACATCACTGGCGTCGTTTCCGAGCATCAGGCAGGCAAGGTGCTGGGCTGGGAGGATACCGGGATAAAGATCATCGGCCGCCGTTCGACGCCCGGCCGTTACTTCAAGGTCTCGGAGCCCGGCCTCGGCTGGGGCGGAACGACGATCTCCGATCCGCTATCGATCCTCGGCGACTGGAACGCCAAGAAGGGCGCGCGCCCCGGCCTGTCGCTGCTGATGGTGTCGACCACCGGCGAGCAGTTCGCGTATTACGAGCTCGACGATGAGCTGAAGCCGGTCCAAAAGCCATTTCCCGAGCGGCTGCAAAAGTCCGTCGGCCTGATCGAGGACAATTGTGAGCCGGCGCTGTGCACGGTTCTCTTCATCGGCGGTGCCGGCGGCTCGCTGCGCGCCGGCGTCACCGAAAACCCGGTCAACCTCACCCGCTCGGTTCAGGGCCTGAGAACCTATGTCACCGTCGGCGGCGCGCCGGTCTATGTTTGGCCGGGCGGCGGCATCACGCTGATGGTCGACGTCACCCGCGTGCCGGAAGGCGCCTTCGGCTATGTGCCGACGCCGGCGCTGGTTGCGCCGATCGAATTCACCATGCGCCGCGACGACTATGTCCGGCTCGGCGGCTATGAGAACGAGATCCGCAGCGTCGAGGATATCCTCGCCAAGGGTGGCGAGTATCTCAACCCGCGCAGCAACACCGGCGCCCCTCGCAACAATCCCTGGCCGCCGCTGGCGCAGCTGCGGCGCGCCGCGGCGAACGGGGCCGGCTGATGAACGGCCCGCAGGCGCATTGGCTTGCCGACGGCAGGCGGCTCCATCTCAACCATGGGCCGATCGACCTCATCGTCGAGGCCTTTGGCTCTGACGACGAACGTCGCGCCGCCTACGAGCAGGCGATCACGCGCTTCCAGACGATCCTGATCGAGCTGGTCGAGGAGCTTCCCGAATTGCGCCTGCCGTCATTCTTCCTGGCGCCGCGCGATTTCGCAGGCCCGACGGCGCGCCGCATGGGGGCAGCGGTCATGCCGCTGGCGGAATGCTTCATCACGCCGATGGCGGCCGTTGCCGGTTCGGTAGCCGACGAAATTCTTGGCGCGATGCTCTCCGGCCGCCGGCTCGACCGCGCTTACGTCAACAATGGCGGCGATTGCGCCCTCCATCTCGACAGGGACCAGTCGATGACGGTGGCGATCGCCGGCACCGGCAATGGCATGGCCGATCGCGTCGGCATCCGCGCCGAGGATGGCGTGCGCGGTGTTGCCACCAGCGGCTGGCGCGGCCGGTCGTTTTCGTTGGGCATCGCCGATGCCGTCACCGTTCTAGCGCCGACCGGCGCCGAGGCCGACGCGGCCGCGACGCTGATTGCCAACGCCGTCGACCTGCCCGGTCATCCTGCCATCGCGCGCGTTCCGGCGCGCGACCTGGCGCCCGATAGCGATCTCGGCGAGCAGATGGTGACGCAAAGCGTCGGCGCGCTTTCATCCGGCGACATTGCTCGGGCGCTGGACAAGGGCCTTGCGGTCGCCGAAGATTTTCGCCGGCGCGGCCTGATCGCCGCCTCGGCGCTGTTTCTGGCGGGCGAAGCCCGTATCTGTGGTTCCGTGGCGCTCGCCGCGCCCAACAAGCATCAAGCGAAGGAAACTGCCCATGCCTGACTTTCCGATCCGCAAGGTCGCGGTCCTGACCGAGGAGATTTTTCACGACGGCGGACCCGTGGCGAAAGAACCGCGCCTTCGCGCCGCCGCGCTGGCCGTGGTCAAGAACCCTTTCGCCGGCCGCTATGTCGAGGACCTGCAGGGCGCCATGGAAGATTTGAAGCCGCTCGGCCTCCTGCTCTCCGATAGGCTGATCGCGGCACTTGGCGGCGACGTGAAGAAGATCGACGGCTACGGCAAGGGCGCCATCGTCGGTTCCGCGGGTGAGCTTGAACACGGCGCGCTCTGGCATGTGCCGGGCGGCTACGCCATGCGCGAGCGCCTCGGCGACGCCAAGGCCATCGTGCCGTCGGCCAAGAAGGTCGGCGCTTTCGGCTCGAAGCTCGACGTGCCGCTCGGCCACATCAACGCCGCCTATGTGCGCAGCCATTTCGACGCCATGGAGGTCGGCATCAGCGACGGCCCGCGTCCCGACGAAATCCTGTTCTGCCTCGCCATGACCTGCGGCCCGCGCGTCCACAACCGCATGGGCGGCCTGGCGGCCGAAGAGATCAAGGCATGGGACGGCCTGAGATGAGCGGCGAGGACAATCTGCTGCGGCTGGTCGAAGCCGAGGACGGCGACGAGAACAACTATCACCTGCAGGACCAGGTCGGCTTTATCCTGCGCAAGGCGCATCAGCGCCATGTCTCGCTTTTCGCCGCTCACATCGCCGACCTGACGCCGCCGCAATTCGCGGCTTTGGCCAAGCTCTACGACATCGGCGAGACCTCGCAGAACCAGTTGGGAACGCTGATCGCCATGGACGCCGCCACGGTGAAGGGCGTCATCGACCGGCTGAAGGCGCGGGGCCTGGTCGAGGTCTCCAAGCACGAGGTCGACAAAAGGCGGCTGCTGGTCAATCTGACGCCGGAAGGCCGCGAGGCGATCGAGCGCCTGATCCCGCTCGCCCGCACCATCACCGAGGAAACACTGGCGCCGCTGACGGCAAAGGAAGCCGCGACCTTTCTGCGGCTGCTGGCCAAGCTGGCGTGAAGGGTTGCTTTTGACAGGGTGACATCTTTAAGCGCCGGCGGGACAGCACCCCCCTCTGGCCTGCCGGCCATCTCCCCCGCAAGGGGGGAGATTAGATGTCGCCGCCGCTTTCGCCAATCGCCAACGAAGGTAGAGATGCACCGGCGCTGGAACTGCCAATCTCCCCCCTTGCGGGGGAGATGCCCGGCAGGGCAGAGGGGGGTGTGACGGAACTCGGCATGGGCGCTTGGATTGGTCGCGACCTATCCGCCACGTCTATCCATTGACAGGTTCGCCCCCGAACATCTCCCTGGCCTGCTCGGCTGTATAGTAACCCAGCCGGACATCCTCGGCGACCTGCTTCGGGTCGCGTTCGCGCGGATTGCCATAGCCGCCGCCGCCAGGCGTGCCGACGCGCACGCGGTCGCCGGCCTTGAGCGCGATGTCCTGCTCCTTGGAAAGATGCGGCGGCACATGCGCTTCGCCGCCCCGGAACACAGTCACGCTGTTCGGCGCGCCGTCCTTGCCGCCCAGCGCGCCCTGCGGGCCGAAGCGGCCGTGATCCATGACGAAGGACGCGCGTGCCTCGCCGCGCAGAATCTCGACCTCATAGGCAAGCCCGAAGCCGCCGCGATGTTTTCCCGCGCCGCCCGAGCCTTCGCGCAGCGCGTAGTGCCGGTAGAGCACCGGGAAGGCCTGCTCCATGATCTCGACCGGCGGCGATTTCGAAATGCCGATGGTCGAGCAGCCATTGCTCAATCCGTCATGGCCGGCATTGCCGCCATAGCCGCCGCCGGAAATCTGGTACATGACATAGTCGCGGCCGCGCGCCGGATCGTTGCCGCCGAGCGCGAAATTGCCGCTGGAGCCTGCGGGCGCCGCCGTCACCTTTTCCGGCAGCGCCTGCACCATCGCCGCGAACACGGCCTCCGCGATGCGCTGCGAGACCTCCGCCGCGCAGCCTGACACCGGGCGCGGATATTTCGCGTCGAGGAACGTGCCTTCCGGTCGCTTGACGTCTAGCGGTTCGAAGGCGCCGGCGCTGATCGGCACTTCCGGAAAAATATGGCGCATCGCGAGATAGACCGACGACAAGGTCGTCGCCAGCACGCTGTTCATCGGCCCCGCGCAGGGTTTCGATGAGCCGGCAAAGTCGAAGGTCAGCGTGTCGCCCTGTTTCTCGACGGCGAGGTTGATGGTCAGCGGCTCGTTCACCACCCCGTCGGAATCGACGAAGGCCTGCGAGCGGTAGACACCGTCCGGGATGACGGCGATCGAGGCGCGCATCTGCTCGGCGGCGCGGCGGCGCAGTTCCGCGATCGCCTCGACGACGGTTTCGTCCCCGTAACGATCGAGGATTTCATTGAGCCTGTCCTGCCCGATCAGCAGCGCAGCCGCCTGCGCGCGGATATCGCCGATGCGCTGGTCGGCAACCCGGATGTTCGAGCAGATGATGGCGTAGATCTCCGGGTCGAGCACGCCCTTCTTGAACAGTTTGACCGGTGGCAGCCGCAGCCCTTCCTGCTCGACCGCGGTAGCCGAGGCAGAAAAGCCCCCGGGCACCGAACCGCCGATATCCGGCCAGTGGCCGGTGTTGGAAAGCCAGCAAAAGATTTTCCCATCCCGGTAGACCGGCATGACGAAGCGCACATCCATCAGATGCGTGCCGCCGAGATAGGGGTCGTTGACGATGTAGATGTCGCCTGGCTCGGGAGCGAGGCAGCGGCCGTCGGCGATCATCTCGATGACGGTCTTAGTCGAATACTGCATGACGCCGACGAACACCGGCAGGCCCTGGCTGCCTTGCGCGATCAGCGAGCCGTCGACAGCCGAATAGATACCGTCCGAGCGGTCGTTGGCCTCGGCGATGACCGGCGAGAAGGCGGCGCGGGAGAAGGTCAGGTCCATCTCGTCGCAGACCTGCTGCAGCGCCGCCTGCAGCACCGAAAGCGTTATCGTGTCGAGCTTCGCCATCTCAAGCCTCGCCGATGTCGATGATGATGTTGCCGTCCGCGTCCGATCGCGCATGGTCGCCGGGTTCCAGCACCGTGGTGGCGTCCATCTGTTCCAGGATCGCCGGTCCCTCTATTGCCGCATCGAGCGGCAGCTTTTCGCGGGCATAGACCGGCGTGTCGTGCCACGTGCCGTGATACCAGACCGGCCGGATTTCGCGCCGCGCCTCCTCGAGCGTTGCCGCGCGGCCCGCCGGGTCGATCAGCCGCGACAGGTCGATCTGCGGCCGCACGCCGGTGACCGAGGTGTTGAGGTTGACGAGATTGGCGCGGATTTCCGGCAGCTCGACCTTGAAGCGCGCGAAATAGGCCTTTTCGAACAAAAGCTGCAGCGTTTCTCGTGAAACCGCTAACGACGGCAGCGGCACGTTGATGATGTGCGTCTGGCCGACGAACTGCATGTCGGCCGAATGGGTGACGCGGATCGCGTCGGGCTTCACCGCTTCCTTGGCGATCAGCGCCTCGCCTTCGTCCCGGTGCCGTTCCAGCACCGCGCGAAGCTTTGCTTCGTCGAGGCTCGCAACCGGCATGTTGATTGTGTTGACGAAGTCGTGCCGCATATCGGCGACGACACAGCCGAGCGCATTGGTGATGCCCGGCCGCGCCGGTACCAGCACCCTGGGCAAGCCGAGTTCACGCGCCAGCGCTGTGGCATGCAGCGGCCCTGCGCCGCCAAAGGCGAACAGCGCGAAATCGCGCGGGTCGTGGCCGCGCGACACCGAGACCATGCGGATGGCCCCGGCCATCTTCATGTTGCCGAGCCTGAGCACGGCGCCTGCGGCCTCGACGCCGGAAAGGCCCGTCCTCTTGCCGATCTTTTCCTGGAAAATGCCGGTCACGCGTTCGACGGTGACGGGGTTGTCGACCGCAAGCAGCTTCTTCGGCGCCAGGCGTCCGAGCACCAGATTGGCATCGGTGATGGTCGGCTCCGCGCCGCCGCGTCCGTAGCAGATCGGGCCGGGATTGGCGCCGGCGCTCTCCGGGCCGATCTGGATCAGCCCGGCCGCGTCGACGCGCGCGATCGAGCCGCCGCCGGCACCGACCGTGTGCACCGCCACCATCGGCACATGGATCGGCATCGCATATTCGATCTCGATCTCGTTCGACACGGCGGGTTCGGCGTTGCGGATCAGCGCCACATCGGTCGAAGTACCGCCCATGTCGTAGGTGACGAGGTTGCCGAAGCCGGCACGTTTTCCGGTATAGGCGGCGGCGATCACACCGGATGCCGGGCCGGACATCACCGTCTTTGCCGATTCCAGCGTGACGAAGCGCGCCGAGATCATGCCACCATTGCCGTTCATGATCAGGAAGTCGCGGGCATAGCCCTTGCCTGCAAGCTCCTTGCGCAGCCGCTCGACATAGCGCTCGAGGATCGGCTGCACCGAGGCGTTGACCGCCGCCGTCACGCCGCGCTCGAACTCGCGCGCTTCCGAAAGCAGCGCATGCCCTGTGGTGATGTGGCCGTTCGGCCAGATCTCCGCCGCGATCTCGGCGGCGCGCCGCTCATGCGCGGGGTTGGCGTAGGAATGCAGGAAATGGATGACGAGCGACTCGCAGCCGGCGTCGAGCAGCTTTTTCACAGCCTCGCGCATCTCGGCCTCGTCGAGCGATATGCGCACCGCGCCGGAGGCCTCGACCCGCTCCGACACTTCAAGCCGAAGGTCGCGCGGAATGACCGGCACGAAGGTTCCCGTCATGCCATAGGCCTGCGGCCGCGTGCGCCGTCCAAGCTCGATCACGTCGCGGAAACCGCGCGTGGTGATCATGCCGGTACGCGCCAGTCGCCGTTCCAGCACGGCGTTGGTGGTGGTCGTCGTGCCATGCACGATGAGGTCGATGCCGTCGACCGGAAAGCCAGTCGCCCCGAGCGCCGAAACCACGCCGAAGGCCTGGTTTTCGACCGTTGTCGGCGTCTTGGCGATATGCACCTTGCCGCCGGCCTTGCCGTCGATCAAAAGCAGATCGGTGAAGGTTCCGCCCACGTCGATACCGGCAACAACACTTCCCGCCGACGCGGAAAATTTCTCATCCATTGTCGAAACCCGAAATGCCAGAACTACGGATATGCCTCGGTTTGGAAAGGCGTTTTACGTCACCATCTTGACGTCGAGATCATTTGTATACTAATAAATTCCGGACACAAGGGCTTACCGCTTGGCAGTGTGCAGAAGGCGCGCCGGAACCTGATCGTTCGGGCGCGCAGGAGAAAGTTTGGCGCCAGTGCGTTCCGTCTGGGCCGGAAAGTTGGGTTTGATGAACACGACATCCGCGTTGAACATCGCCGGCTCGAAGCCGCTGCAGTTCCCGATCCCGGCCAATGTCTATGCCGAGACCGTGGTGTCGGTGAAGCATTATACCGACCGGCTGTTCTCTTTCCGCATCACCCGGCCGCAGTCGCTGCGTTTCCGCTCCGGCGAGTTCGTCATGATTGGCCTGCCCAATGCCGAGAAGCCGATCTTCCGCGCCTATTCGGTCGCCAGCCCCGCCTGGGACGACGAGCTCGAATTCTTCTCGATCAAGGTGCCGGATGGTCCGCTGACCTCCGAGCTGCAGAAGATCCAGGTCGGCGACACCGTCATCATGCGCCAGAAGTCGACCGGCACGCTGGTGCTCGACGCGCTGACGCCCGCCAAGCGTGTGGTCATGATCTCGACCGGCACCGGCATCGCGCCCTTCGCCAGCCTGCTGCGCGATCCCGACACTTATGAGAAGTTCGACGAGGTCATCCTCACCCACACCTGCCGCGACAATGCCGAGCTCATCTACGGCCAGGAACTCGTGGCAGCACTCGAGAACGACCCGCTGATCGGCGAGCTGACCGGCGGCCGCGTCAAGCTCTACAATTCGACGACCCGCGAGGAATCGGCGCGCATGGGCCGCATCACGGCGCTGATCGGCTCGGGCAAGTTCTATTCCGACCTCGGCATCGACAAGCTCAACCCCGAGACCGACCGCATCATGATCTGCGGCTCGATGCATATGCTGAAGGACGTCAAGGAACTCGCCGAAAGCCTCGGCTTCCAGGAAGGTTCCTTGAGCCATCCGGCCAACTTCGTTGTCGAGCGCGCCTTCGTCGGCTGAGGCGCGGCGCAATCGGCCAACATCGGTGCTTTGACCATGCGGTCAAAAATCTGCTGCCTGAGCTGCCTTTTTCCGCTATGACGCTTTGAAAGACTCGTGAAGCATCGCTTCGCGGGCTATCTTCGTGCCGGTCGCCCAATGACGCGCATGAAGGTATGAAAGCGCAACCGCGCTGAAACGAAAGGGCAGGAGATGAGCAGCACGATCCGCGAGGCAGGCGCTGGCGCGCCCAAAATTATGCCGCTGCCGGCGCGCGCCGCCGCCAACACGCCCGTGCCGCTGGAGCACGGCATCGCCCGCAACCCCGGCATGAAGCTCGATCTCGGCTTCCTGGAATCGGTGCGCAGCGTCAACCGCTCTGCGCTGGAGCGCCGCGTCGCCACCTTGACCAAGCGTCGCTCGATCAAGGCCGACAACCAGGCCGCCTGGCTGCTGCGCGCCATTGCCTGCATGGACCTCACCACGCTGAATTCCAACGACACCGACGAGCGCGTGCGCCGGCTCTGCGCCAAGGCGATCAATCCGCTGCGCCGGGATATCGCCGAGGGTCTCGGCATATCAGGCGAAACCATCCGCCCGGCGGCGGTCTGCGTCTACCATCCCTTCGTCGCCACCGCGGTCGATGCCGTGCGCGGCACCGGCATCCATGTTGCGGCTGTCTCCACTGCGTTCCCGCACGGGCTTGCGCCGCTGTCGACGCGCCTGCAGGAGATCGAGGCCTCGGTGAAGGACGGCGCCGACGAGATCGACGTCGTCATTCCGCGCGGCCTGGTTTATGGCGCCAAGTGGCGCGAGCTGTTCAACGAGATCGTCGCCATGCGCGCCGCCTGCGGCGATGCGCATCTCAAGGTCATCCTCGGCACCGGCGACCTCGCCACTTTGCGCAATGTGATGCTCGCCTCCATGGTGGCGATGATGGCGGGCGCCGATTTCATCAAGACCTCGACCGGCAAGGAAAGCGTCAACGCCACGCTCCCCGTCGGTCTCGCCATGGTGCGCGCCATCCGCGCCTATTTCGAGGAGACCGGCTACCTGATCGGCTTCAAGCCAGCCGGCGGCATTTCCACCGCAAAAGTCTCGCTCGACTGGCTGGTGCTGATGAAGGAAGAGCTCGGCCGGCCATGGCTGGAACCGGACCTGTTCCGCTTCGGCGCGTCCAGCCTGCTCACCGACATCGAACGCCAGCTCGAACATCATTTGACCGGCCACTATTCGGCCAACCATCGCCACGCGATGGCTTGAGGCGAGTGAACGCCTTGAACGTCGAGTTCCTTCGCGCCCCCCTCTGTCCTGCCGGACATCTCCCCCACAAGGGGGGAGATCAGCTTGCGCCTCTATCCGCTCCAGTTCTGCAACGCTGGCGATTGGCGAAATCGCCGATGACGGCCAATCTCCCCCCAAGTGGGGGAGATGTCCGGCAGGACAGAGAGGGGCGCCGTAGAACGCCCACTTATCCAGAAATCTCCTTCGGGAGGAGCACCCCATGAACATCCTCGAACGGTATCACGCCATGGAATACGGCCCGGCGCCGGAAGCCCGCAACGAGGCGGATGCCTGGCTTGCCGGACGCGATTTCGCCAAGGCGCTGTTCATCGACGGCGCCTGGAAAGCGGCGGCCAGCGGCAAGAGTTTCGAGACCAGCGAGCCGTCCTCCGGCAAGCTTCTGGCCAAAATCTCGGATGCCGGCGCTCCCGATATCGACGCGGCGGTTGCGGCGGCTGCCAAGGCGCTGCCGAAATGGTCGGCGTCCTCGGGCTACGCCCGCGCGAAAGTGCTCTACGCCATCGGCCGCGCCATGCAGCGCCACCAGCGCCTGTTCGCGGTGCTGGAATCGATCGACAACGGCAAGCCGATCCGTGAAAGCCGCGACATCGACGTGCCGCTGGCCATCCGCCACTTCATCCATCATGCCGGCTGGGCGCAGACGCTCGAGAAGGATTTCCCGGACCACAAGCCGGTCGGCGTCGTCGGCCAGGTCATCCCGTGGAACTTTCCGCTGCTGATGCTGGCCTGGAAGATCGCGCCGGCGCTTGCCGCCGGCTGCACGGTGGTGCTGAAGCCGGCCGAATTCACGCCGCTCACTGCGATCCTGTTCGCCGAGATCTGCGAGCGGGCGGGCGTCCCGAAGGGTGTCGTCAACATCGTCCAGGGCGGACCGGAGGCGGGGGCGGCCATCGTCAACCATCCCGGCGTGCAGAAGATCGCCTTCACCGGCTCCTCCGAAGTCGGCAAGATCATCCGCAAGGCGACGGCCGGGTCGGGGAAAAAACTCTCGCTGGAGCTTGGCGGCAAGTCGGCCTTCATCGTCTTCGAGGATGCCGATCTCGACAGCGCTGTCGAAGGCCTCGTCGACGGCATCTGGTTCAACCAGGGCCAGGTCTGCTGCGCAGGCTCGCGGCTCCTTGTGCAGGAAGGCATCGCCGAGGCCTTGATTGCCAAGGTGAAGGTCAGGATGAGCCGGCTGCGCGTCGGCAGCCCGCTTGACAAGAACACCGACATCGGCCCGCTGGTCGACCGCAGCCAGCTCGACCGCGTCAAGGGCCTGATCGCCGAAGGCGCGAAACAGGGCGCCGTCTGCTGGCAGCCGGATGCCGCTTTGCCGACGACAGGTTATTATCATCTGCCGACGCTGGCGACAGCTGTTTCGCCGGCTAATATTCTGGCGCAGGAAGAGGTGTTTGGCCCGGTTCTGGCGACGATGAGCTTCCGCAACACCGAGGAAGCGATCGAGCTTGCCAACAACACGCGCTATGGCCTTGCCGCCTCCGTCTGGAGCGAGAACGTCAATCTGGCGCTGCATGTCGCGCCGCAATTGAAGGCCGGCGTGGTGTGGATCAACGGCACCAACATGTTCGATGCCGCCTGCGGCTTCGGCGGCTACCGCGAAAGCGGCTTTGGCCGTGAAGGCGGGCGCGAAGGCATGTTCGAATATCTGGCGGCCAAGCTGCCGGTCGGCCCGGCCATCAAGCCGGCGGCCGCTGGTTCTGCCCAACCCGTCGAGCAGGCGGACGGCACGGCGATAGATCGCACGGCAAAGCTGTTCATCGGCGGCAAGCAGGTGCGCCCGGACGGCAATTATTCACTTGGCGTCGCCACAGCCAAGGGCAAGCTGGCCGGCGATGTCGGCCTCGGCAACCGCAAGGATATCCGTGACGCTGTCGCTGCTGCCCGTGCCTGCAAGGCCTGGCCGGAGGCGACCGCCTATAACCGCAGCCAGGTGCTCTATTATCTCGCCGAGAACCTGTCCGGCCGCGCCGACGAGTTTTCCGCGCGCCTTGTCCAACTGACCGGGGTCACGGCAAAGGCGGCGCGGGAAGAGGTCGAGCAGTCGATCGAGCGGCTCTTCCTCTATGCCGGCCTCGCCGACAAGTTCGAGGGCCGTGTCCACCAGCCGCCGGCCCGTGTCGTCACACTTGCGCTGCATGAGCCGGTCGGCGTCGTCGGCATCGTCGCGCCGGACAATCAACCTTTGCTCAACTTCGTCTCGCTCGTCGCGCCGGCGCTCGCCATGGGCAACACCGTTGTCGCCGTCCCGTCCGAGCGGCATCCGCTTTTGGCCACCGACCTCTACCAGGTGATCGAATATTCCGACGTCCCCGCCGGCGCCATCAACATCGTCACCGGCCGCAGCGCCGAACTTGCCGGAGTGCTGGCCAAGCATGACGATGTCGACGGACTCTGGGTGTTCGCCGATGCCGAGACTTGCGCCAAGGCGGAGGCCGACTCGATCGGCAATCTCAAGCGCGTCTGGACCGGCAACGGCCGCAGCCTCGACTGGGCCTCGGGCGAGGCGGCCGGCGAGGCGATCCTGCGCCGCGCCATCGAGGTCAAGAACGTCTGGGTTCCCTACGGCGATTGATCGCGTCCAACGCGGCGTACCCGAATGGTCCAGGGCAGCGGAACCCGTTGCCCGGTTATCATACAAGTCCTTGCGCTGCGGCAGTGATATGGATTAAAGCTGCTGCCGCGAAGGTGATCGCGTTCGGGCTTGACGACCGAGCATGTGTTCTTTAACGAGAAAAAACATCTTTATCTGTGAAAGCGGCGTTAGGCCGCATGATGCCGGTTGTCTGGCACACGAAGCCGCAGCTGACCATCGGTAAAAGGCGGACGCACGAGGCGGGCGAGGAGAGAGGCATGGCGGATCTGGCAGGTAAGGTGGTCGTCGTCACCGCCGCGGCCCAGGGCATCGGCAAGGCGAGCGCGCTGGCTTTCGCCAAGGCGGGCGCCATCGTCCATGCCACCGACATCAACGAGGCGGCTCTAGCCGAACTCGCCAAGACATCAGGCATCAAGACCCGCAAGCTCGATGTTCTCAATGATGCGGCCGTCACGGCGGCTTTCGCCGAGATCGGCCGCGTCGATGTGCTGTTCAACTGCGCCGGCTTCGTCCATGCGGGCTCCATCCTCGAAATGAAGGACGAGGACCTCGACTTCGCGCTCAACCTCAATGTCCGCGCCATGATCCGCACCATCCGCGCCGTGCTGCCGGGCATGCTGGATCGCGGCGATGGCTCGATCATCAACATGGCCTCGCTGGCAAGCTCGCAGAAGGGCGTGCCGAACCGCTTTGCCTACGGCCTGACGAAGGCTGCGGTCGTAGGCCTCACCAAGGCGGTCGCCGCCGACTATGTCGCCAAAGGCATCCGCTGCAACGCCATCTGCCCGGGCACGGTCGAAAGCCCGTCGCTGCAGGACCGCATGCATGCCCAGGGCGACTATGAGGCGGCCCGCGCGGCTTTCATTGCTCGCCAGCCGATGGGCAGGCTCGGCACGCCGGAGGAGATCGCCGATCTCGCCGTCTATCTGGCCGGCGCCACCTACACGTCTGGACAGGCCTACAATATCGACGGCGGCTGGTCGATCTGACGGAGAACTGAACAGGATTGACGGCTGAACGGGAAGACAGGACCCGATCCCCGCGTTTGGTTGGATCGAAGCGTCTGAAAATCCGCTCGCTTAGCCGGCTTGGGCAAATGGCGCGCTTGCCGCCGGTGGGGCCGACGACTACGGTCCGCTGGTTTTGACCGGAATTTGTGAAAACGGCCGCTGGCCGCAAGGTGGAGAAGTAAGATGAAGTTGTTGCGCTATGGCGAAGCTGGCGCCGAAAAGCCGGGCCTGCTCGATGCGGATGGGACGATCCGCGACCTTTCCGCTCATGTCGCCGATATTGCCGGCACGACGCTTCATCCGGCCTCGCTGGAGATGCTCTCGAAGCTCGATCCGAAGTCGCTGCCGGCGGTGTCCGGCAAGCAGCGCATCGGCGCCTGCGTCGCCGGCACGGGCAAATTCATCTGCATCGGCCTCAACTATTCCGACCACGCCGCCGAGACCGGCGCCACCGTGCCGCCCGAACCGATCATCTTCATGAAGGCAAGCTCGGCGATCGTCGGGCCGGATGACGATGTGCTGATCCCGCGTGGCTCGATCAAGACCGACTGGGAGGTCGAGCTTGCCGTGGTCATCGGCAAGACGGCGAAATATGTCTCGGAGGACGATGCGCTGGATTATGTTGCCGGCTACGCCGTCGCGCATGACGTTTCCGAGCGCGCCTTCCAGACCGAGCGCCACGGCCAGTGGACCAAGGGCAAGTCCTGCGACACGTTCGGCCCGACCGGCCCGTGGCTGGTGACCAAGGACGAGGTCGCCGACCCGCAGAATCTCAAGATGTGGCTGACCGTGAACGGCAAGACCATGCAGAACGGCTCGACCAAGACCATGGTCTATGGCGTGAAGTATCTGGTCTCCTATCTTAGCCAGTTCATGTCGTTGCATCCCGGCGACATCATCTCCACCGGCACTCCGCCCGGCGTCGGGATGGGCATGAAGCCGCAGATGTTCCTGAAGGCCGGCGACGTGGTGGAGCTCGGCATCGAAGGTTTGGGTCAGCAGAAGCAGACGTTCAAGGCGGACGTGTAAGCGCCGACCTCGCCTTCTCCCCCTGTGGGGTGAGAAGCGGTCCGCGTCAGCGGACGAAAAGCCAATTGCTTGGCTTTTCGAGTTTCGAACGCCCTGAGCCTGCGAAGGGCCGGGTGGTGGCCGCGAAGCGGCCGGATGAGGGGTGTTGGAAGGATCTCTGCCTGCAGGATTAAGCACTTGGAATCCTTCAATCTTCGAGGCCGCACTCCGCTGGAGCACCCCTCATCCGTCTCGGCGCTGCGCGCCGATCCACCTTCTCCCACAAGGGGAGAAGGGAAAGTCGGCGCTTACCTCAACACCTTCCCATCCGCCCCGAACCGGTACGTCTTCGCCGCATCCGGCGTCGCATAGAGCGTCGAGCCCGGCTCGGCGTTGTAGACGCCGAAGATGCGCACGGTGATCAGGCCCGCCTTCTCGCAGTCGAGATAGAGGTTGGTGTCGGCGCCGAGATGCTCGGCATGCACCACCGTGCCTTTCCAGGCGCCGGACTTCGTGTCGACGGTGAGATGCTCCGGCCGCACACCGATGGTCTTGGCCGTTTCGCCCAACCGCGCGCCATCGATGAAATTCATCTTCGGCGAGCCGATGAAGCCGGCGACGAACTCGTTGGCCGGCGAATTGTAGAGCTCCATCGGGCTGCCGATCTGCTCGATGCGGCCGGCATTGAGCACGACGATCTTGTCGGCCAGTGTCATCGCCTCGACCTGGTCGTGGGTGACGTAGATCATCGTCGCCTTCAGCCGCCGGTGCAGCTGCGCGATTTCCAGTCGGGTGTTGACGCGTAGCGCGGCGTCGAGGTTCGACAGCGGTTCGTCGAAGAGGAACAGTTTTGGCTCGCGCACCACGGCGCGGCCGATGGCGACGCGCTGGCGCTGGCCGCCCGACAGTTCCGCCGGCCGGCGCTCGAGATAGGGCTCGAGCGACAGCATGGCGGAAGCGATCTTGATGCGCCGCTCGATTTCGGCCCCCGGCGTGCCGGCCTGCTTGAGGCCCAGCGCCATGTTGTTCTTGACCGTCAGGTGCGGATAGAGCGCATAGGTCTGGAACACCATGGCGATGCCGCGTTTCGCCGGCGGCGTCACCGACACATCGGCGCCGTCGATCAGCACGCGGCCGGAGGTCGAGTCCTCCAGCCCGGCGATGACGCGCAGCAGCGTCGATTTTCCGCAGCCGGACGGGCCGACGAAGACGACGAACTCGCCATCCGTCACCTGCAGGTCGATACCCTTCAGCACCTCAACCGGCCCGAAAGCCTTCTTCACATTCTCGATCTTCAGCGAGCCCACGGCTTCGTTCCTGTTCTAGAGTTTGACGGCGTTGCCGCTGCGCACGCTCTCGTCGGCGGCGAGGCAGACGGCGAGCGACTTCACGGCATCGTCCATGTGGCGGGTGAGGTCGATATTTTCGCGGATAGCCTTGAGCAGGAAGGCCTGTTCGAGGTCGCAGAGCTCCTGGTGCCCCGGCTCGCCTTCCATCGACAGCAATTGGTCTTCCTTGGTGAACTTGCCGTCCGGCCCGGTCGCGGCGCTATGCAGCCGGATGGTCGAGGTCTTGGTGTGGGTGTCGATGTCGTCGGACTTCACGCCCTCCTTCATCACGATCGACACGCAGCCTTTGGGCGACATCACGTCCTTCACGAAGAAGGCCGTCTCCGAGATCATCGGCCCCCAGCCGGCTTCATACCAGCCGACCGAGCCGTCCTCGAACAGCACCTGCAAATGGCCGTAATTGTACATCGAAGGCGCCACCTCATTGCTGAGCCGCACCCCCATGCCGCGCACTTCGACCGGCTTCGCATCGGTGATCTGCAGCATCACGTCGAGATAGTGCACGCCGCAGTCGACGATCGGCGACGTCGTCTGCATCAGCTGCTTGTGCGTCCCCCAGGTGTGGCCGGAGGATTGCTGGTTGAGGTTCATGCGGAAGACATACGGGCCGCCGAGCTTGCGCGCCTCGGCGATCAGCCGGATCCAGGACGGGTGGTGGCGCAATATATAGCCGATCACCAGTTTTTTGCCGTTGGCCTTGGCGGCGTCGACGACACGTTGTGCGTCCGCCACCGTTGTCGCCAGTGGCTTTTCGACGAAGACATGGCAGCCGGCTTCGAAGGCGCGGACCGCATAATCGGCATGGCTGTCGGAATAGGTGGCGATCGCAACCACGTCCGGCTTCTCATCGCGCAGCGCGTCCTCGAAGGAGCGCCTGATGCCATAGCCGCCGAGGCCGTCCGGCAGCGGCACGTCGGAGCGGTTGACGAGCGCGGCGATCTCGAAGCCTGGATTGTTGTGATAGGCCAGCGCATGGCTGCGACCCATATTGCCGAGCCCGGCTACGACGACGCGAAGGGGTCTTTCTGAACTCACTTGACTGCTCCCGACGTGATGCCGCGGATCAGCTGCCGCGAGAAGATGACATAGAGGATGAGCACGGGCAGGATCGCCAGCGAGAGCGCGGCCAGGATCGCGTTCCAGTTGGTGACGAACTGGCCGAGGAAGAGTTGCGCGCCGAGCGTCACGGTCTTGGTCTCTTCCGACGGCGCCAGGATCAGCGGGAACCACAGATCGTTCCAGATCGGGATCATGGTGAAGACGGCGACCGTCGCCATGGCTGGCCGCACCAGCGGCAGCACCAGCCGGAAGAAGATCGTGTATTCCGACAGCCCGTCGATCCGTCCGGCATTCTTCAGGTCGTTGGACACCTGCTTCATGAATTCCGACAGGATGAAGATGGCGAGCGGCAGGCCTTGCGCCGTGTAGACCAGGATCAGCGCCGTCAGCGTGTTGACCAGCCCGCTCGCCACCATCAGCTGCAGGATGGCGACGGTGCCGAGCCGGATCGGGATCATGATGCCGAGCGCGAGGTAAAGCCCCATCAGCGTGTTGCCGCGGAAGCGGTATTCCGACAGCGCGAAGGCAGCCATCGCCCCGAACAGAAGCACGAAGAACAGCGAGGCGACGGTGACGACGAGGCTGTTCTGGAAATAGTGGAAGAAGTCGCCCTGGCCGAACACCGTGGTGTAGCCGATCAGGTCGAAGGTCTTGGCCGTCGGCGGCGTCAGCGGCGCGCCGAAGATGCCCGCGCGCGATTTGAACGAATTCATCACCACCAGGATCACCGGGAACAGCGCGATCGCCGTATAGGTCAAAAGGATCGCATGCGCGCCGATGGTGCGGGGAAGTGAACGGGTGGCTGTGCTCATGGCGCGCCTCAGAACTGGTAGCGACGCAGGCGCGTCTGCACGAGGAACAGGTAGACGCAGACGCCGGCGAGGATGATCAGGAACATGATCGTGGCGATCGCCGCGCCCATGTTGGGATCGCCGACCTGCAGCTGGAAGCCGAAGAAGGCGCGGTAAAGGAAGGTGCCGAGGATATCGGTCGAATAGTTCGGCCCGGCAAGCGCGCCCTGCGCGGTGTAGATCAGGTCAAAGGCGTTGAAATTGCCGACGAAGGTCAGGATCGAGATGATGCCGATCGAAGGCAGGATCAGCGGCAGCTTGATCTTCCAGAACTGCGCCATGCCGGTGACGCCGTCGCATTCGGCAGCCTCGATCACCTCGTCGGGGATCGACAGCAGCGCCGCGTAGATCAGCATCATCGGGATGCCGACGAACTGCCAGACCGAGACCAGGCTGAGCGCGGTCAGCGCGTATTGCTCCTTGCCGAGCCACGGCGTGAAGAAGCTCTTCAAGCCGACGAAGTCCATCAGATGCGGCGCCACGCCCCAGATCGGCGACAGGATCAGCTTCCAGGCGAAGCCGACGATGACGAAGGACAGGATCGTCGGCACGAAGATCGCCGTGCGGTAGAAGGCGGTGAAGCGCAGCCTTGGGCTGGAAAGCAGTGCCGCAAGCAGGATGCCGATCGGGTTCTGCACCAGCATGTGGATGATGAAGAACCAGACATTGTTCCTCAGCGCGTTCCAGAAATTCACCGACCAGTTCGGGTCGCCGAACAGCGTGCGGAAATTGCCGAGCCCGACGAAGACCTGGGACTGTTCGATGTTGCGGAACAGCGAGAGCTGCAGCGTGCCGAACAGCGGCAGGATCATGATTGCCGTGTAGACCAGCACCGCCGGCGCCAGGAAGACGCCGACATGCCAGCGTATGGGTCTTTTCGGTCGCGTTTCTTCAGCCATGGTTTCGGTATCCATGAGTTCGGTTCCCCGCCGTCTCTGGGTTCCAGTTCGGTTGATGCTAGCTGATGCCTCGATGCACGGCCCGCTCGTCCCCTTTGAGGGGAAAGACAAGGCCAGCGACAGATCGGCTCCGTCTTCCCCGCGAGATCGAGGGTAAGACCGGGAGGCGGCGCCGACAATCGCTATCTGGAACTGTTTGAACGCCGGCCGGGCGCGCGCCCGGCCGGCATCGCTTTTCGATGCTCTTACTTCGCCGGCTTGTACCAGCTGTCGAGACCGGTCTGCAGCTTCTTGGCCGCGGCTTCCGGCGTATCGGTGCCGTTGATCACATTGGCCGATTCAACCCAGGTCTCATTTTCGAGGTTCGGCGTGCCGCGCGACAGGATCTGGTAGGTCGAGCGGATCGTCGACTTGCACTTGCCGCGCCAGGAGACGAATTCCTGCGCCAGCGGGTCTTCCATCTTCACCGGCGAGGAGTTCAGGCTGAAGAAGCCCGGCAGCGCGTTGGCGTAGATGGTGGCGAAGTCCGGCGAGGCGACCCAGGACAGGAACTTCTTGGCCTCTTCCGGGTGCTTCGACGCGGCATTCAGACCCATGCCGATGTCGGTATGGTCGGAGATGTAGCAGGTGTCGCCGGCCTTCTCGACCGGCGGCGGGAAGGCGCCCATCTTGAACTGGGCCTGGGTGTTGAACAGGCCGATTTCCCACGAGCCGGCCGGGTAGATGGCGGCGCGGCCGAGCGTGAACAGGTTCTGGCTGTCCGGATAGGTCTGCGCCTCGAAGCCGTCGCCGAGATAAGGCTTCCACTTGGCCAGTTCCTCATACGGCGCGACCCAGTCCTTGTCGGTCAGCTTCTGGTCGCCCTTGATCAGGGCGGCGCGGCCTTCCTCGCCCTTCCAGTAGTTCGGGCCGATATTCTGGTAGCCCATGGTCGCGGCTTCCCAGAGGTCCTTGGTGCCCATCGCCATCGGGATGTAGGTGCCGTCGGCCTTGATCTTGTCGAGCACCGCGAAGAACTCGTCGCGGGTCGTCGGAACCTTCAGGCCGAGCTTGTCGAAGGCGTCCTTGTTGTAGATGAAGCCGTGGATGACCGAGGCCATCGGCACGCAGAAGCTCGCCTTGCCGTCGTCGGTCTGCCAGGCGGACTTGGCGACCGGCGAGAAGTTCTCCATGCCGGGCAGCGCGCTGAGGTCGGTGAGGTTGCCCTTCTTGTAGAGCTCGAGCGACTTGTCGAAGGGGCGGCAGGTGATCAGGTCGCCTGCCGAACCGGCGGTGAGCTTGGCGCCCAGCGCCGCGTCATATTCGGTCGGAGCCGAAGGCGCGAACACCACCTTGATGCCGGGGTTCTTGGCTTCGAAGGCCGGGATCAGCTTGTCCTTCCAGATGGTCAGGTCGTCGCCGCGCCAGCTTTCGATGTTGAGCGTCACGTCTTCGGCCAGCGCCATCCCCGTCGTGCCGAGGATGCTGGTGCCGAGCAGAAGGGCCGTCAGTAGTTTGGTCTTCATCTTCAGTCTCCCTGTTGACCTTTTTCAGGTTCGGTTTTGATGAGAACAGAGGCTCAGCGCCCCTTGCTCCCCTCGCGAGCCCGTTTCATCCCGACGGAAATCGGGATGAAACAGGCCCTACTTCTTTGTTAGGGCATGATCTTTTCCGAAAAGCGGGTTCCACTTTTCGGGATCATGCCCCAGCGCGGAAAGCGCCGGCCGAAGTTTTTGGCCGGTTCCTTCCAGTATCTTCTCGGCCGCGTCGGCGCTGGCGGCGCCTGCGGCGAGCAGAATGGCTGTCTTGACGCCGCCGCCGCTTTCTTCGAGCAGGCGGGCGGCCTCGTCGCGGCTCTTGCCGCTGATGGCGGCGACCATGCGCACGGCGCGGTCGCGCAGCTTGATGTTGTCGGCGGTGAGGTTGACCATGTAGCCGTCATGGACATGGCCGAGATGGATGGCGGCAAGCGTCGAAAGCATGTTGAGCGCGATCTTCTGCGCCGTGCCCGCGCCCATGCGCGTCGAGCCGGCGATCAGCTCCGGCGGCGTTTCGAGCAGGATGGCGACATCGGCCTGCTTGAACAGCAGGGCGCCCCGGTTGTTGGCGATGGCGATGGTTACCGCGCCGCGGCTGCGCGCGTCCTGCAGCGCCCGGACCGCATAGGGAGTCGAGCCGCTGGCGGAGATGGCGATCAGGCAGTCGCCCTTGCCGATAGCGGCCGCGGCAACGGCCGCCGCTGCCTCTTCGGTGTCGTCCTCCGGTCCGCCGGCCAGTGTGCGGAAGGCCTCGTCGCCGCCGGCGATCAGGATCGCGATGCGGTCGCGCGCAATGCCGAATGTTCCAGGCAGTTCCAGCGCGTCGGCCACGGCCATCAGGCCGGAGCTGCCGGCCGCCGCATAGGCAAGCTTGCCGCCGCTCTTCAGTTGTCTGGCGATGAGCTCGGCGGCCGCGGCGATCGACGGAATGGCGCCGTGCACGGCCTTGCTGGCCTCGATCTGGGCATTGGCCAGGAACGCCAGAACGGCTTCCGGGGCCTGGACATCCAGCCCCTCGGCATTCTGGTGGAGCGCTTCGGTGCGCGTCTCGGCCATCCATTTTCCTCCAACTGAGCGAACAATACCAAAAAAATACCACTTGTCCACACGCATTAACGAATTTTGGGTGACGGAACTCGCTCGCCGGCAAATTAACGTGGGTTTTCAATAAAATACGCCTTAATCTTTTTTGAACTGAAATTAACTCTTGGCTATTGGTATTTTATTGGTATTATCCGGGCCGAGGAGAAAATCGCGTGAAATTCGTGCTTGGCATCGATGGCGGCGGCACCAGCTGCAGGGCGGCCCTTGCGACCGTCGACGGCGCTGTGGTCGGCCGCGCCAAAAGCGGCGCCGCCAACATCCGCACCGATCTCACCGGCGCCCGCGCCAACATCGTCGAGGCGGCCAGGCAGGCTTTCCTCGCCGCTGGCCATGATCCGGAGCTGATCCCGCACACGCCGGCCATTCTCGGCCTCGCCGGCGCCAATGTCGGCACCTACCGGCAGCAGCTCGAAGCAATTTTGCCGTTCAGCAAGAGCCGCGTCGAAACCGATGCCGAGATCGCGCTCGAAGGCGCTGTCGGCTCGGGCGACGGCGCCATGGCCATTCTGGGCACCGGCACCGCCTATATGGCGCGCAAGCAAGGCAAGTCGCGCGCCATCGGCGGCTGGGGCTTTCAGGTCGGCGACCAGGGCAGCGGCGCCCGCATCGGCCGCGACCTCTTGGAGCAGACGCTGCTTGCCTATGACGGCATCCGTCCGGGCTCGCCCTTGACGGACGCCATGCTCGCCGTCTTCCGCAACAATCCCGAGGACGTGGTCGAGTTCACCACCAACGCCAAGCCGGGTGATTTCGGCGGCTTCGCGCCAAAAGTCTTCGAGCATGCCGAAAAGGGCGACCTCGTCGCCAACTGGATCCTCGGCAAGGCGGTGGCCGATGTCGAGGCTTCGCTCGGCGCGCTCGATCTCGCCGACGATGCGCCGCTCTGCCTGCTCGGCGGGCTGGCGCCGCTTTATGCACCCCGCCTGTCGGCGCGTTATCAGGCGTTGCTCAAGGCCCCGCTCGACGACGCGCTCGGCGGCGCCGTGCAGATGGCCGTTCGCGTCTTCGCCAGGGGTTCGGAGGCGCCGCGATGAGCGCCGCCGACCAGATCTTCGCCATGCTGAGAGAATCCTCGCAGAGCGGCGCGCCGCTTTATCTACAGTTGCGAAAAAGCATCGAGGAAGCGGTCAATCGCGGCTTGATCGGTCCCGGCGACGCGCTGCCGTCGGAGCGCGACATCGCCAGCAAGGCCGATATCTCGCGCGTCACCGTGCGCAAGGCGGTGCAGGACCTGGTCAAGGGCGGCATCCTCGTCCAGCGCCATGGCTCCGGCACCTTCGTCGCGCCGCGCATGGAGCGCGTCGAGCAGTCGCTGTCGCGGCTCACCTCCTTCACCGAGGATATGGCGCGCCGCGGCATGAGCGTGCGCTCGGTCTGGCTCGACCGCGGCCTCTATGCGCCGTCGCCGGACGAGATGATGGTGCTTGGCCTGTCCTCGACCGAGCTGGTGGCGCGCGTCGCGCGCCTGCGCATCGCCAACGACACGCCGCTGGCGATCGAGCGCGCGGCGCTGTCGGCCAGCGTGCTGCCGGACCCCGAAGCGATCGGCTCCTCGCTCTATGCGGCGCTGGGCACGACCGGCAATCGCCCGGTACGCGCCGTGCAGCGCATCTCGGCCACCAACCTTGGCGACGCCGATGCGCGCCTGCTGGAAGTGCCGTCGGGGGTTGCCGGCCTGCAGATCGAGCGCATTTCTTATCTGGCGAGCGGCAAGGTGATCGAGTTCACCCGCTCCGTCTACAGGGGCGACGCCTATGATTTCGTCGCGGAACTCCGGCTGACCGGGCCGGGAGAGGAGATCCGGCCATGAATGCCAACGTCACCCATATGCGGCGCGAGATCGATGAGATCCCGCAAGCCGCCGCCCGCCTGCTCGACGGCTCGGCTTCGGTACTGGCCGAGGCCGGCCGCGGCCTGCGCGAGCGCGACCCGCATTTCGTCGTCACCGTCGCGCGCGGCTCGTCCGACCATGCCGCGACCTTCATGAAATATGCCGTCGAGCTGACGGCCGGCCTTGCCGTCGCTTCCGTTGGGCCGTCGATTGCCTCGATCTACGGCGCCAAGCTGAGATTGCGCGGCTCGGCCTGCCTGGCGATCTCGCAGTCGGGCAAGAGCCCCGACATCGTCGCCATGGCCGAAACGGCGAGGGCCGGTGGCGCGCTCACCGTCGCCATCACCAACACGGCCGACTCGCCGCTGGCGCGGGCTTCCGATTACGCCATCGATATACTCGCCGGGCCGGAACGCTCCGTCGCCGCCACCAAGACCTTCGTCAACTCGGCCGTCGCCGGCCTGGCGCTGATGGCGCATGCCACCGACGACCAGCCATTGCTGAAGGCGCTTGCCGGCCTGCCCGGCCATTTCGAGAAGGCGATCGCCTGCGACTGGATGGCGCTCGCCGGCGCTCTGGAGAACCCGCAGTCGCTGTTCATCCTCGGCCGTGGTCCATCCTTCGCGATCGCCAGCGAAGCAGCGCTGAAATTCAAGGAAACCTGCGCCATGCATGCCGAGGCCTATAGCGCCGCCGAGGTCATGCACGGCCCGCTGGCGCTGGTCGGACCGGATTTCCCGGTTCTGGCGCTCGCCGCGCGCGATGCCTCCGAACCCTCGATCGCCGAGGCCGCCGACGGCCTGACGGCCAAGGGCGCCGCCGCCTTCGTCACCTCCGACAGGGCGAAGGCCGCAAGGCTTCTGCCCTATGTCGCCACCGGTCATCCGCTGACCGACCCGCTGCCGCTGATCGTGTCCTTCTACGGCTTTGTCGAGGCCTTCGCCCGCCATCGCGGCCTCGACCCCGATACGCCGCGCAATTTGCGCAAGGTGACGGAAACCGTATGAGCGACCGTTTCGCACTCACCGGCGCCCGCATCTTCGACGGCGACGACTGGCATGACGATGCCGCCCTCGTCGTCAAGGACGGCCTGGTCGAGGCCATCCTGCCCGCCGGCGCCATTCCGTCCGGCGTCTCCGTGGTCGAGACAGGCGGCGGCCTGCTGGTGCCCGGTTTCGTCGACATCCAGGTCAATGGCGGCGGCGGCGTCATGCTCAACGACCATCCCGATGTCGCTTCGATCGAGACGATCTGCCGGGCGCACGCCCCCTTCGGCACCACGGCGCTGCTGGTCACGCTGATCAGCGACACGCCGGCGATCACCGCCGCCGCGATTGCCGCCGGTGCCGAGGCGGCCCGGGAGAAAGTACCGGGCTTCCTCGGCCTGCATCTGGAGGGGCCGCATCTGTCGATCGCCCGCAAGGGCGCGCATGACCCGGCGCTGATCCGGCCAATGACGGATGCCGACCAGGCAGCGCTGATCGCGGCGCGCAAACAGCTTCCCGTCCTGCTCACCACGGTCGCGCCGGAATCGGTGCAGCCGGGTCGCGTCACGGCGCTGGCCAAGGCCGGCGTCGTCGTCAGCCTCGGCCATAGCGACACCGATTATGCGACGGCGAGCGCCTTCGCCGACGCGGGCGCCACCGTCGTCACGCACCTCTTCAACGCCATGAGCCAGATTGGCAATCGCGAGCCGGGCCTGGCGGGCGCTGCGATCGACACCGGCGGCCTGTACGCAGGCATCATCGCCGACGGCATCCACGTCCATCCGGCAACGATGATCCTCGCGCTGCGTGGTAAGCAGGGTCCAGGTAAGATCGTGCTGGTCACCGACGCCATGGCGACGATCGGCACCGACATGACCTCCTTCACGCTCAACGGCCGCACCATCTATCGCAAGGACGGCAGCCTCAGGCTTGCCGACGGCACGCTGGCCGGCGCCGACCTCGACATGATTTCCGCCATTCGCTTCGTCCACCGCGTCGTCGGCCTGGAGCTCGACGAGGCCTTGCGCATGGCCTCGCTCTATCCGGCCGAGGCAATCGGCCAGGCGCATCGGCTTGGACGCTTTGCCAACGGGACGGTAGCCGATATTGTTGGGCTGTCGGAGGACTTGGACGTCAGGAACGTCTGGATCGGCGGTGAGAAGGTGTTTGCCGGCTGAGATTTCCCAGCGCTGCAGCGGTGGAGAAGCTTTGAGACGCTGGCGGGACAGCACCCCCCTCTGTCCTGCCGGACATCTCCCCCGCAAGGGGGGAGATTGGCAGCTTCCGCGCCCTGCTCAATCCTGCGACGTCAGTGATTGGCGAAAGCCGCGGTGACGTCGATCTCCCCCCTTGCGGGGGAGATGGCCGGCAGGCCAGAGGGGGGTGCGAAGGATCACGACCGATCTCACCCTTGCATCGCCTTCGTCGCCGAGAAGCCATCCAGCGTCAGTCAGTTTTGCCGGCATAGATATCCTTATACGCCTCGCGCAGGACGTTCTTCTGCACCTTGCCCATCGTGTTGCGCGGCAGTTCGTCGACGAAGATCACCTGTTTCGGGTGCTTGTATTTCGCCAGCCGTCCGGCGATTGCACCGGCAATGTCGGCCGCGCTAAGCGCCGATCCCGGCTTGCGCACGACCACCGCGGTGACGCCTTCGCCGAAATCGGGATGGGCGACGCCGATCACCGCGCTTTCGGCCACGCCGCCGAGCGCGTCGATCTCGCTCTCGATCTCCTTCGGATAGACGTTGTAGCCGCCCGAGATGATCAGGTCCTTGCCGCGTCCGACGATGTGGACATAGTCGTCGGCATCGATCAGGCCGAGGTCGCCGGTGATGAAGAAACCGTCGTCGCGGAACTCGGCCCTGGTTTTCTCGGGCATACGCCAATAGCCGGCAAAGACGTTCGGCCCCTTGACCTCGATCATGCCGATCTCGCCCTGGGCCAGCGGCTTGCCGTCTTCGGGGTCGGTGATGCGCAGCGAGACGCCGGGCAAGGGGAGCCCGACCGTGCCGGCGCGCCGCTCGCCGTCATAGGGGTTGGAGGTGTTCATGTTGGTCTCGGTCATGCCGTAGCGCTCGAGGATGGCGTGGCCGGTCCGCTCGCGCCAGGCCGTATGCGTCTCGGCCAGCAGCGGTGCCGAGCCGGAGATGAAGACCCGGATGGCGCTGGCCGCCTGGCGCGTCAGGCCGTCCTGCTGCAACAGCCGCACATAGAAGGTCGGCACGCCCATCAAAGCGGTCGCGCGCGGCATCAGCGACAGGATGCGCGCGGGGTCGAATTTCTGCTCGAAGAACATTTTCGCGCCGGCCATCAGGATGACGTTGGTGGCGACGAACAGGCCATGCGTGTGGAAGATCGGCAGCGCGTGGATCAGCACGTCGTCGGCGCCGAAGCGCCACTGCTCGACCAGCACGCGGGCATTGGACGCAAGGTTCTCATGGCTGAGCATCGCGCCCTTGGAGCGGCCGGTCGTGCCGGAGGTGTAGAGGATCGCGGCGAGATCGTTCGGTCCGCGCGCGACATCGCTGAACTCCGTCGCCTGTCGCGAAGCCTGGCTGGCCAGCGTTCCCTGCCCGTCACGGCCGAGTGTGAGCACGGTGGCGCCGATCGACGCGGCAAGCGGCTCGACGCCGGAAAGACGGTCCGGATCGCACACGATCAGCCTCGGCTCGGCGTCGCGGAAGAAATAGTCGAGCTCCGGCAACGTGTAGGCGGTGTTGAGCGGCAGGAAGACCGCGCCGGCGCGCAGACAGGCAAGATAGAGCAGCGCCGCCTCCGGGCTCTTCTCGACCTGGACCGCGACGCGGTCGCCGGGCTCGACGCCGGCCTGAGCCAGCGCGTGCGCCAGCTGCGCCGACCTGGCCAGCATATCGCCATAGGTGATCGAGCGGCCGTCATCCGTCTCCATCAGCAGCCGGTCGAGCGACGGCATGCGGGAACGGAAGGCGTCGAACAGATGATTGGTCATGCATGGGTCCTCAGGCGCAGCCGCCGAATGGCACTAGCGTTGTGCTCGCCCGAGCGAATACCAGATTTGGTGGCTGGAGCAAAAACCGGGTGACGATTTTCGGGTTGCTATCGGCGGCGCGCCTTGGCAGCGCCGGCCTTCGGGTCATAACCCTGGGCGAAGCGTTCCATGCACATCGCCGCGGTGAGGCGGTAGTGATTGAGAAGCGCTTCGACCGCGCCGTCGGCGTCGCCATCCAGCGTGCGTTCGGCAATCACGCGGTGCTCGCCGATTTCGTCGCGTCCCATGCCCGGCGCATTTTGCGAGATCAGGCGGTAGCGCGAAGCCTGGTCGGAAAGCTGGTCGCAAAAACCGATAAGCCAGTGCGACCCGCACGCTGCGATCAGCGCCCGGTGAAAGGCGCGGTGCAGCTTCTCCCATTCCGGATTGTTGGTTGCCGGGTCTTCGGGCAGGCGCCGTTCGGCCCGCGCCAGGCGGTGCAGGGCCAGCACCAGCTGTTCCTCCCATTCGGCGTTGCGATGGGCAATCGATTCGCGCAGCGCCCGCTCCTCCAGCCAGCAGCGCGTCCGCGTCAGCTCCTCCAGCTCCACGGCGCTGACCGGCATGAGGAAGAAGCCGCGCTGGTCATGCCGCCCGAGCAGGCCCTCGGCGGCCAAGCGGTTGAGCGCCTCGCGCACCGGCGACGCGCCCGCGCCATAGCGCGAGACGACCCATTCGACGCGCAGCTTGCTCTCGGCCTCCAGCGCGCCGCGCAAAAGATCGTCGCGAAGCTGCTGATAGACCGAGCTGGCCAGCGTGCTCTTGGCACCCTTGCCTTCACCCGGCTCGGCGTTTCCGTTTGTCAATCGAGCTCCTGTTGCTTGCCCCTGCTCTGTCAGGGCCCCTCGGCGAAGCAATCTCCCGTACATGTATCATACAGCCGGGCAAAGGCGCCTCAAGCGGAAGATGACGATATTCGACTTTAAGACAAGGAGGTCGGTCTATTGATTGGATGAAGTAGAATCTCGACAAAAAAGCTGATATTACCGCACCGCTTCATATATTGAACAGTCGTTCAATCGCCGCCACGATTGTGCAACCCCCGCGAGAAGTAGGGCAGGTATACGTTTAACTGGCGGCCCCGTCGGCCGCTGTTCGAATTGCTTCGATGTTGGCCCTATAGGCTTCGACGCTGCCGCCCTTGAAGACGGCGGCGCCCGCCACCAGCACGCTGGCGCCGGCCGCGGTTACCAGTGGCGCCGTTTCCGCCGAAACACCGCCGTCGATCTCGATGCGGATCGGCCGGTCGCCGATCAGCGCCTTGACCCGTTTCACCTTGTCGACGATCGCCGGTATGAAGGCCTGCCCGCCGAAACCCGGATTGACGGTCATGATGAGGATCAGGTCGAGTCGGTCGAGCACATATTCGATCGCCGTTTCCGGCGTCGCCGGATTGAGCGAGACGCCGGCCTTCTTGCCGAGGCTTTTGATCGTCTGCAGCGAGCGGTCGAGATGCGGTCCGGCTTCGGCATGCACCGTCATGCCGTCGCAGCCGGCTTCTGCGAAGGCCGCCAGATAGGGGTCGGCCGGCGCAATCATCAGGTGGCAGTCGAAGAAGGCCTTGGTGCGGTTGCGGATCGCCTTGATCACCGGCGGGCCGAAGGTGATGTTGGGCACGAAATGGCCGTCCATGACATCGAGATGGATCCAGTCGGCGCCGGCCGCGGCGACAGCCTCCACCTCGTCGCCGAGCTTTGAAAAATCCGATGCCAGCACAGAGGGGGCAATCAGAGTCTTTTGGGTCATGGATTTGGCTCGCCTATGTTTGCGACGCGAATGTCAGGACTGCCTAGAGCATTTTGCAGCCAAGTGGACAAGAAAAACCCGCCGGATCGCTCCGGCGGGTCTTCGTCTTCAGCCGGCAGGAATTACGGCTTGAAGTTCTGGATGTTTGCGCCGTTCGGATCTTGAATGATCCGCCGCGGCTGGCGCTGCGGTATGAGTTGCTGCAGCACGTTCGGGTTCAACAGCAGGTTCGGGTTGATCTCGACGCCCGGCCGCCTGCGGATCGGCGTGCAGTCCGGGAACAGTCCGGTTGTGCCGACCGGGCACCGCCGCTTGATCAGCACCGGCTGGCACTGGCCATCGATGAAGCGCGAGCCCGGCGCGCATTCCTGTTGCGGCTTGCGGCAGGCGCCGTCGCGGACTTCGGTTCCACGCGGGCAGACGCAGTCGCCCCGCTTGTTGTGGACCTGGCCGCGGATGGTGCACTGCTCCTGCGCCGGCTTCGGCCTCACACAGGCCTTGCCGCGCACTTCCAGACCGTCCGGGCAGGCGCAGTTGCCGTTGGCGTCGCGCACCTGGCCGCGGATCGGGCACTGCCTCGACACGGTCGGCCGGCAGGCGCCGTCACGCACCTCCGTGCCGCGCGGGCAGACGCAATCGCCGTCGCCGTTGCGGAACTGGCCGCGGATGCGGCACTGGGCAGGCGGCTCCTTGTCAGGCACGCAGGCCCTGGCCACCCGGTCGAGATGCGTGCCGTCCGGGCAGGTGCAGCCATTGCCGTCCGAGGTCGGCACGGCGCCGCGCACCGTGCATTTCGGCGGAATAACCTGGCACACGCCGTTGATCAGTTCGCCGCGGCGGCAGACGCAATTGCCGTCCTGGTCGCGGTACTGGCCGGGACGCAGCGTGCATTGCGGCTCCTGCGGCTCTCCACCCTGTACGCATCTGCCGTTCTCCAGATCGGTGCCGCGCGGGCAGACGCAACGTCCGTCGGCGGTTCGGATCTGGCCTTGCAGGAGGACGCAGCGCGGCGGTGGCGGCAGCGGCAGGAGTTTGGTGCCTCCGCCGCCAGTGCACTGGCCGTTGCGGAAGGTGGTGCCCTCCGGGCAGACGCAGCGGCCGGCCGAGTTGAGCACCAGCCCATACGAGCACTGGTTCTTCACCTCATGCCTGATGGTGAAGGGGTGGCACGCATAGGCCTTGCCACGATTGCCCTGGATGTTGGTCGCATCGCGCGACAGCACGTCGCCGCCGCCCTCGACCGGCGTGTTCGGAGAGAGCACGCCGACGCAGTTCTGGCCGTTGACCGTCCCTTGCAGATTGGCGAGACGCCCATCCTCGGGAAGGATCACGGTGACGTGGTGGCTATGGCTCTCGCCGGCCCCCAGCGTCAGATTGGCGATGCAGGATAGAGGCAGGGTCGTCGGTTCCGGCGAGCAGCCGAAGGGCGGGTCGATCGAGGTGATCTCGACGCCTTCCAGCCGGCCGAGACCCTCAACGCCGACCGCATCGCCGATGCGCACCGGACCTGAGAAGGGGTTCGGTCCGTCGTTCGTGATGGTGATCTCGAACGAGCAGGGTTGACCGGGCTGGCACTCGGCGTCGCCGGTCTTCTCGACACGGATGGTCGAGCCGCCGCCGCCCTTCGCGCAGGCCTGGCCGATCGGGTAGACGATGTCGTCGCCCGGCGCCGGCCCGAAGCTGCCGCGCGCGCAGTTCTCGAACGCGCCATTGCCGCTCACCGTCACGTCGAAGTGCCGGCTGGTTCCGGGCGTCATGACGGCGCCGGGAATCTGGCAGGACAGCGTGTTGGCGGGCACCGGCCCGCAAGCCCATTCCGCGCCGTCAGGGGTGACGGTCTGGATCTGGACGGGCGCGCCGCCCGACACCAGGGTCGCGGCATCGCTGACCCGCACCGGACCGGTGGGGGCGGCAGTGCCGGCATTGCTGACGGTGATGCGGCACGAAACCGCGGCCGCACCGGCGAGCGAGCCGTCGCATGTCTTGGTGATGCGCAGGCCGGGCTGGCCGCCATTCGGATGGCGGATGCGCTCGGTCGCGCAGGCCTTGTTGTTGGCGAGGTCGACCTCGCCGGGAATGGCTTTCACCTCGGCGCAGTTCTCGACGCTATCCGGCCGGTAGTTGGCCGGCATCACCGCCTCGACGACGATCGGCGTCGAGGCGCCCGGAGGCAGCGAGATGCCGGCATTGTCGCAGCGGAACTGTCCAGGCCCGCTCGGCCCGCAGGTCCAGGGCGGGCTCGGCCCGAAGGTCGAGGAAGTAGGCGCGCCGCCGGGATAGGTGTCAGTCACCGTCAGCGGCCCGTTATAGGTGTTGGTGCCGTTGTTGATGATGTCGATCACGAAGTAGCAGACGCCGTCGGCCGTGCAGACCGGGATGCGGGCGCGCTTCTTCAGGATCAGGTCGACCTTCTTCTCGACCGGAGGCTGGCACTGCGGATCGCGATCACCACGGCGGCAGATCGGGATCGAGGCGCAGCCGCGGTCGTTGAACTGGCTGCCGAACAGTGGCTTGCCGCTGGCTTGGTAGTCATAGGCGGCGCAGTTGCGCAGCACGCTGCCCTGCCAGCCGCCGGCCGGCCTGAAACCGAGCTTGAGGTTGATCGAGGCGCCGGGGTTGAGCGTCGTCACCGGATAGGTGCACGTCATCGGCGTCGTTCCGGGCACGCAGACCCAAGGCGAATTTGGCCCGGAGGTAAGCACGGAGCCGGCCGGCAGCGTCACCTCGTCGAGCACGATCTTGCCGTTATAGGGCGCGTCGCCGACATTGGTGACGGTGATGGTGAAGTCGCAACCGCCGGCCATCGTGCAACGCGGCACGTCGGCATGCTTCTCGACCTTGAGGTCCGGCTCCTTGTCCTTCGGCGGGCATCTGAGGTCACGCGGGATGACGATGTCGATCACCTGCGTGCAGCAGAGTCCCCAGCCTTCCTTCGGCCCGGCATAGGTCTCGATGCCGGTGACGACGAGATGGATGACCTCGCCGGGCGAGGCGCCGATGATCTTCCAGTTCAGCACGCCGCCGCCGATAGGCACCTTCTGCGTGTCGGGAACGATGATGATGCCGGGCGTCGTCGTCGACACCTGCACCCATTTGCCGCCCATCTCGGGTCCGACTGGCATGTGGTAGATGAAGGCGCCGCCGCCGGGCACGCAATCGACCGTGCCGCGTTCGACCTTGAAGCATTCCTTGCCGGGAGGTGGCGGCGGGTTGCACTTGGTGACGTCGATATGGATTGTCGTCTTGGCGCCGGTCAGGAAGTCGCCGTCGTCCGGCTTGCTCGGATCCTGCGACGGAATGATGGTCCCCGGGCCGCCTCTCATCGACACCTTGATCTGACCCTGGTTGTCGACATTGGCCGGCGCCGGAAATGCCGCCTTGTCGATCTTGGCCAGGATCCGGAAGGTGATCGTGCGTTCGCCCAGTGCGCCCGAACCGTCGAGGTCGGAGGCGGAAATCCGGAAATCGGACACCGTCGCCGTATCGTCGGGATCGGTCGAGCTGCTGATCGTCGCCGCCGGCAGCGGTCCGCCGCCGGCGTCCGTGCCGTCGCCGGTCACATTCACGTTGACGATCTTCAGGCCATGCGGAAGCTGGTCCTTGAAGTCGATCTTGGCGTTCTTCAGCGCATTGATGAGAACCGGATTGGCAAACGCTTGCGCATTGCCGCGCAAGCCAAAGGTCAGCGTGTAGTAGACATAATCGCAACTGCGCTGGCCGCCCGTCTTGGTGAAGAAGGGCACGATGCGGCCGGGTTCGGGGTTGACGATGCGCGGATTGTCCAGGTCGAGCCTGGGCTCCGGTCCGCCGACTTCCGTGAGCTGGGCCGGGGCGGTGTCTTCGGCAAGCGCCGGCAAGGCCGGCATCATGGCGACCGCGATACCGGCCGCCATCAGCCAGCGCGCGCCGCGCCTGGCGTATGACAGGGGTTTCATGATCGTCTCCATGACGGGTTTGCGCGAGGCGAGGCGGGACAGGGCGAGATTTGTCATCTGTCCCTCCCTCAACGTTCGCAGCTGACGGCCGGCGTTCTGAGCGGCAGCGTCATCTTGCAGCAAGGGTAGTATCCACCCCTGTCCTGGTCGGACTTGCGGTAGAAGCAGAGCCCGACATTGACGGTGTCGCCAGGATAATGGCCGGTGATGTCGATCGTGTAGGGCTTGCCCGGGACATGCGACATGGGGGTCGAAACCCCGACGCCGGGCGTCCTGGACTGTGCCTTGATCGAATCGCCGCCAAAGCCGGCATGGTCATGGAGATAGAGTTCGGCCTGAAGCCCGCGCGGCGTGCAGTAGTAATGCACGTCCTCGATATCCACGCAGGGCGGCAGGTTGCCGGGCGGTGGGAAGTCCGGCGGATAGAACGGAGGCAGGTAGCCACCGGGGATTTCCTCATAATAGCCGGCGCGGCCCTCGCAGGGGCGCCAGACCCGAACGTCGCCGACATGGCCTTCGACTTCGGGGTCTTCGAAGAAACCGTCGAAATCGACGAACCAGGAGCCGAAAGGCGGCACGTTGGCCGGTTTGACCAGCGCGCTCGGCGTCAGCTGCACGCCATGCACCGCCAGCGGCCCGCCGGCGGCGAGCTTCTCGGCAAGTTCTGGATTGTCGCGCAGCTTGTCACCGGTGTTGACGACGGTGTCGGTGCAGACCGAGGTATCGATATTGCCCTCGGCGTCATAGCCATATTGCAGGTCGACGCCGCCGGCCGACTGACGGTTGCCTTGCGGGAAGCCGACCGCATACTCCTGCGGCACCTCGACCCAGACAGACTCCGTCGCCGGATCATCCGGGTCCTCGCGCCAGTAGCGGATCAGCTCGCCTTTGCCGGAATCGGCGAAGCGGCTGTAATCGTAGCGGTTTTCGACCGGGCCACGCTGGGCGAGATACATGAAGCCCTTGTTGTCGAAGGCGATGTCGGTGACGGCGTAGTCCTTGTCGGCCTTGACCGTCAGTTCCCAGCGCGGATCGCCGGCGAATGTGCCGTCGCGCGCAATACCGACCGACCAGATCTCGGATTTCTCGCCGACCGAATAATAGAGCCGGCCACCGTGATAGGAGACCGCCCAGACGCGGCGTTCGTCCTGCGTGTAGCCCCAGGTCTCGGCGTCTTCGGTGTCGAAGGCCGCGCCCTGGATGTCCATGACGGCGCCGTCGTCGGCAACGGGGCTAAGCCCATGCGCCGGACGCCCGGCAACGCCATGGTCGAACGTGTCGATCAGATGGCCGTTAGCGTCGATGCGGTGGATCAGGCCGGTGTCGAGGTCGGACGCGAAGAACTGGCGGTGGATCGGGTCGAAGGCGAGGTTGCCGATGCCCGGCCCACTGTTGGTGTCGATGTCGGCGAATTTGGAGACCGCACCGGTGATGCCGTCGATCTTCCAGATCGTGCCCGGACCGCCGCCATTCTCGGTGCCGAACTGGCCGTCCATGAATGCCGCACCCGCGGTGCCGCGGCGCTGCCGCTCCGCACGTCCGTCGCTGTCGGCGTCCGGCGTCACGATCTCGACGCCGTGCAGCGAGGTCGCGGCGGCATAGAGGTTGGGAATGCCCGACGGTACGCCGTCGCGCACGCCATCGTCATAGGTCAGGCCGAACACCTCGCCGATCTGCCCGGCGCTCACTTCGAAGGGCGGCGGGGTGTTGACCAGTTGGCCCGACGCCGGGCCGCCGAGATGCGAGACGTCGAAAATGCGCAAGGATGCGCGCGACGTGTCGATGAAGGTTTCGTCGACCGGGTCGACGCCGGGCGGCAGGCCTTCGTCGAAACCGGGAATGACGGTGCCAGGGAAGCCAGTAACCGCCATCGAGCCCGGATAGATGATCTGAGTTTCCTGCGCTTTCGCCACGCCGCCGAGCCAGAGGCCGGCGGACAGCGCCAGGGCCAGGATCCCGCTGCTTGTGGTGATTGCGCGGCGCAAACGGCCGCCGTGAGAACGCAGGAGCGCGCCGCGAACGCCAGACATTGAACTCCCCCCGAAGCCGCTGGGAGAAACGTCCGTTCTTGCCGCGCCAACCAGGGCAAGGCGCGGCGTTGCGGCACGTTCTTCCCCGATCGAATTGTCTGCTTTCCTCTGCGTGACGATACGCCTGCTCCTGGGTAGGGTCAACGGAATCAGCCGAAAGCCCAGCGCGTCGACCCCTTCCCGAAGGCGGTGATCGCGCTGGGCTCCCGTTGCTCCCGGAGACCGCGAAGTCTCTGGGTTTCTGGTCATGGCGGCTTTCCCTTTCCGGGCCGCACCATTGCGGCGCCTGGCCGTCAGTCGCGGGCCGGAGCGGAAAGGTTCATCGAAAGCGACGGCTGGAACTGTTCGCCATTTCACAGAAGCGGCGAACCGTCAGATTTTTCTATCCAACGCATGTCGCCCAGAACTGTGCCGCGGTTATGGGACAACGACATGCAGCAAAACAAAGACTTAAAGCGAGTCGCCTGAACCCGCTTCAGGCGACGCGCTTTAACGGAAAACGCTTGACGCTTCTGCCGCCAGGGTCGCCTCAGGCAGGCTCGTTTTTCTGGCGAACGATCACCAAGTGCACTCGGCTCGGCCGAGCGCCGACACCGCGTCGACGATCCGGGTAAAGCTGGCGCGTGCCCGGCCGACAGTGTGCCGGGCTCTGAGGTAGCCGTGCACAAGGCCCGGCTCTTCGAGCCAATACGCCCGCCCGCCGGCCGCGACAATGCGGTCGCGATAGGCTTCGCCGTCGGACGACAGCGGGTCGCATTCGGCGGTGATCAGCACGGTCGGCGGCAGATTGGCGAAATCGCCATCGGCGAGCGGGTAGAGCGTGATGTCGCCGGTCCGGTCCACGCCTCCCGTGCGGATATGCTTGTAGAATTCGAGGTCGCGCACGGTCAGCATCGGCGCCTCGGAATGAGTGAGATAAGAACCCTTCGAGCGGTCGCCGCCGAGGCCGGGATAGATCAGCATCTGACCGGCCGGCTTTTTCACATGGCCGCGCGTCGCATGCGCGACCGCGGCGCAGAGATTGCCGCCGGCGCTGTCGCCGCAAAGCAAGACGGGGCGGTCATAGGTTCTGGCGGCCCACTCGAAGGCGCCCAAAGCGTCGTCGAAGGCCGCGGGATGCAGATGCTCCGGCGCCAGCCGGTAGTCGACCGAAACCACCTCGTAGCCGGTGCGGGCGCAAAGCTCGGCGCAGACATCGTCATGGCTGTCCAGCCCGCCAAGGATGAAGCCGCCGCCATGGATGTAGAGCACCATGGCGGTGTTGTCCGGGGTCGCGTTGCGGTAGATGCGGATCGGAATGCTGTTGGTTGGCGCGGCAATGGCGGTGGTTTCCGCCGTCACCGCTTGCGGATAGCCGGCAAAGAACTCGCGACACATCCGGTCGTAGATCGCGCGCTGCTCTTCGATCGTGTAGTCGATCGTATCAGGCGGATAGTAGGAGTTGGTCTTCTCGATGAAGGCCCACGTCTCGGCGTCGATGAGTGTTTTGTAGTCGGTCATGCTTGCTGCGTCGATTGGAGAGGTCGAGCCCGGGCACCCCCCTCTGGCCTGCCGGCCATCTCCCCCGCAAGGGGGGAGATTGGCAGCGTCGGGCTCGGCGCCCTTCTTGCAGCGTGGGAGATTGGCGAAAGCCTTCGCGACATCCAATCTCCCCCCTTGCGGGGGAGATGCCCGGCAGGGCAGAGGGGGGTGTGAAGGAACGCCATCGTCTGCGAGACTATCGTCCCTTCCACACCGGGTCGCGCT
Source organism: Mesorhizobium sp. GbtcB19 (assembly GCF_019091085.1). Classification (GTDB taxonomy): domain Bacteria; phylum Pseudomonadota; class Alphaproteobacteria; order Rhizobiales; family Rhizobiaceae; genus Mesorhizobium. Next base: position 101,912 of record NZ_JAGXJY010000003.1, read on the forward strand.
TTTCCGCAAACGCCCGGAACCCTTCCATATTGTCCTCCGACCCATAGAGCGTGTCGACCGTCGGCAGCTGCCGGCGCGTCACCTTGTTCATCGCCTCCTGGAAGGTCAGCGCCTCGGCCACCCGCGCCGTCTCCTTGATCGAGGCGAACACCAGCGGCGGGCCGCTGGCCAAAAGCCGCGCGATCTCCCAGACGCGCTCCTCGAGCTTCTCCTTCGGCAGCACCTCGTTGACCAGGCCCCAGCGATGCGCTTCCGCCACATCCATCCAGCGGCCGGTGAACAGAAGGTCCATGGCGATGTGGTAGGGGATGCGCTTCGGCAGCTTGATTGTCGCTGCGTCGGCCAGCGTGCCGGCGCGGATCTCGGGCAGCGCGAAGGAGGAATGGTCCGAAGCGTAGATGAGGTCGCAGGACAGCGCCAGCTCGAAGCCGCCACCCACCGCCATGCCGTTGACGCAGGCGATCACCGGCTTGTTGAGATCGCGCAGTTCCTGCAGCCCGGCAAAGCCGCCGACGCCATAGTCGCCGTCGACCGCGTCGCCGGCCGCGGCCGCCTTCAGGTCCCAGCCGGCGCTGAAGAACTTGTCGCCGGCCGTCTTGACGATGGCGACGCGCAAGTCAGGATCGTCGCGGAACGCCTTGAAGGTCTCCCCCATCAGCCGCGACGTCTTCAGGTCGATGGCATTGGCCTTCGGCCGGTCGAGCGTGACCTCGAGGATCGCGCCCTCGCGGCGGGTGGTGATGACGTCAGCCATTCTTCTTCTCTCCAAGCACCAGCAGGGCATCCGCGATCCACGCGCCCTTCCCCTGGGCGCAGACGATCAGCGGGTTGATGTCGAGTTCCTCGATCTCGCCTTCGTTCTTCTGGACGAAGTCGGCAATGCCGGCGATGGCATCGATGGCGGCAGCGACATCGGCCTTCGGCCGGCCCCGATAGCCTTCGAGCAGAGGATAAAGCTTGAGCCCACGCAATGCCGCCTCGATGTCGTCGCGGGTTGCCGGCAGCATCAGGGTCACGCTGTCGCGCAGAAGCTCGACCAGCACGCCGCCGGTGCCGAGCGTCATCACCACGCCGAACATCGGATCGCGGGTGAAGCCGACGATCAGCTCGGCGACGCCGTCGCGCACCATGCGCTCGGCATAGAGCCCGGTGCCGAGCGGCAAGAGGTCATGCGCGGCGGCGCTGACGGATTCGGCATCCTTGAGGTTCAGCCTGACGGCGCCGACTTCCGACTTGTGCGTTACGCCGAGCGCCTTCAGCGCCACCGGGAAGCCCAGCGTCATCGACGAGATCACTGCCTCGACCGCGTTGGAGCCACGTTCGCCTTTCGGCACCGGCAGCCCGGCCTTGATCAGCCTGTCCTTGGCCTCCGCCTCATCGGGCGTCACGCGCCTGGCTTCCGACGCTCCCGCCGCGGTGGTGTCGACCGGCTGCGCCTGCGGTTCAGCCCAGGCCCAGCCGATGAAGGCTGCGGCTCCGGCGGCGTCCATGGCTTCGGAAATGCCGAACAACGGCACCATGCCGCGCGCCATCAGGCCAGCGGTGTATTCCTCGGGCAGGTTCTCCGGCAGCGAGGAGACGATCGCGCCTTGCGCCTTGTTGGTCTTGAGCGCCGCCTCGAAGGCGCGCAGCGTCGCCCACCAGTCGACGTCGGAGCAGCGGTCGGGACGCGGGAAGTCGAGCACCAGCATGTTGAGGTCGAAGCCGCCCGACACCATGGCGGTGAAGGTGGCGGTCATCGCCGGCTCGTTGTTCCAGATGAAGGTGTGGTAGTCGAGCGGATTGGCGACCGCGACCAGCGGTCCGAGCGTTGATTTCACATGGGCACGGTGTTTTTCGGTAAGCGTCGGGAAATGCACCCAGCGCCCCTCGGCGCTGTCGGCCATCACGGAAGCCTCGCCGCCCGAGCAGCTCATCGACGAGAGCTTGTAGCCGGGCAGCGGTCCGGTGATGTGGAGCAGCTTCAGCGCCTCGATGAAGGCGGGAATGGAATCGACGCGCGCGATGCCGAGGCGCTTCAGGAAGGCGCCGGAGGCGGCGTCCGAGCCGGCCAGCGATGCGGTGTGCGACACCGTCGCCTGCCGCGCCTGTTCGGACCGCCCGACCTTCATGGCGATGATCGGCTTCTTCAGCTCGCGTGCCCGCGCCGCCAGCCTCTCGAAGCCGGCTACCGAGTCGAACGCCTCGATATGCATGCCGAGCGAGGTGACGCGCTCGTCCTCGATCAGGCCCAGCGCCATTTCGGAGAGGCCGGTCTGCGCCTGGTTGCCGGCCGTCATCAGGAAGGCGATCGGCAGGCCGCGCTTCTGCATCGTCATGTTGATGGCGATGTTGGAAGATTGCGTGATGATGGCCACGCCCTTGCCGCCCTCGGGCAGCCGAATGCCGCCATGCTGGTCGGGCCACAACAGCGCGCCGTCGGCATAGTTGATCAGGCCATAGCAGTTCGGCCCGATGATCGGCATCTCACCGGCCGCGGCGACGAGCTCCGCCTGCAGCCGCTCGCCATCCTCGTCATAGGCCTCGGTCTCGAGGAAGCCCGCCGCGAAGCAGACGGCGCCGCCGGCGCCGCGCTCGGCGAGCGCCTTGACCACCTCGATGGTGAGATGGCGGTTGACGCCGACAAAGGCGGCGTCCGGCGCGCCCGGGAGGTCGGCGACGGAGCGGTAGGCCTTGCGGCCGGCGACCTCGTCCTTGGTCGGATGCACTGGCCAGATTTCGCCGGCAAAGCCCATCTTGATCGACTGCGCCACGACGGCGGCGGCCTGCGCCCCGCCGAACACGGCGATCGATTTCGGGCGCAGGAGACGTTCGAGTTTATGCATGGCCATCTTTTCGTTTGAGCATGATCCTGTCCAAAGCCGGATCCTGGCTTTGGCCCATCATGCTCTAAGCTCCGAACGGACGCAGCAACGCCCGCGAAATAATATGTCGCTGAATCTCCGACGTGCCTTCCCAGATGCGCTCGACGCGGGCGTCGCGCCAGATGCGCTCCAGCGGCAGGTCGTCCATCAGCCCCATGCCGCCATGGATCTGGATCGCTTCGTCGGCGACATAGGCCAGCATTTCGGTGGCCTTCAGCTTGGCCATCGCCATGTCCTGATCGGTGACGGTGCCCTGATCGTACTTCCAGCCGGCTTCGAACACCATCAGGTCGGCGGCCTTCAGTTCCGTCGCCATGTCGGCGAGCTTGAACGAAACGCCCTGGAACTTGCCGATCTGCTGGCCGAACTGCTGGCGCTGCGCGGCATATTCAATGGCATGCGACAGCGCCCGCTCGGCGCGGCCGAGGCAGGTTGCGCCGACCTGCAGGCGTGTCGCGCCAAGCCAGGAGTTGGCGACATCAAAACCCTTGTGCACTTCGCCGAGCACCTGGGAGGCCGGCAGCCGGCAGTCGTCGAATTCGAGGATCGAGTTGGTGTAGCCGCGATGCGAGACATTGCGGTAGCCGTCGCGCACCGAAAAACCCTTGGTGCCCTTGTCGACGAAGAAGGCGGTGATCTTCTTGCGTTTGCCGCGCGGCGAATCCTCTTCGCCCGAGGCCATGAAGACAATCGCAAAGTCGGCTATGTCGGCGTGGCTGATAAAATGCTTGGTGCCGTTGAGCACCCAGTCCGAGCCGTCCTGCACGGCGGTCGCCTTCATGCCGCGCAAGTCGGAACCGGCGCCGGGCTCGGTCATCGCCAGGCAGTCCCACTTCTCGCCGCGGATGCAGGGGAAGAGGTACTTTTCGCGCTGCTCCGGCGTGCCGGCGAGCAGGATGTTGGACGGCCGCGCCACGCAGGTCCAGTGCAGCGCGTAATTGGCGCGGCCAAGCTCCTTCTCATAGAGCAGCCAGCTCACCGTATCGAGGCCGGCGCCGCCGACATCGGCCGGCATGTTGGCCGCATAAAGCCCGGCTTCGATCGCCTTGGCCTTCAGCTCGTCGATCAGCTCGCGGCGCAGCTCGCCGGTGCGCTCCACCTCGCGCTCATGCGGATAAAGCTCGTTCTCGACGAAGGCGCGCGTCGTCTCGACGATGAGTTTTTGTTCCTCGGAAAGCCCGAAATCCATCGCCTCAGCCCTTCTTGCCGCTCTTCTTCTTTGGCTTCTCGGTCTTCGCAGGCTTTACGGCCTTTGCCGGCTTTGCGGCCTTCTTCGCCGGCTTGGCGGTCTTGGCCTTGCCGTCTGCCTTGGCGGCCGGTTTCGCCGCCAGCTTGGCGAGCTGCTTGGTGTAGTCCTTATGCAGCGCGCCGGCGCCCCAGCCCTTGCCCTTGTTCTGCTTCGACAGCGCTTCCATGATCGCGACCAGATTGTCGTCGCGAATCTTCTCCAGCTCGCGGATCGACAGGCCATTCGCCTGCTCGTCCGACTGCGTGGCGATCAGGTCGACCAACTCGTCGTTGAACTCCGGCACGTCCATCAGCTTGGTCCACGGCCATTTCAGGCAGGGTCCGAACTGCGCCATGAAGTGGCGCATGCCGGCCTCGCCGCCGGCGACGCGGTAAACCTGGAACATGCCCATCTGCGCCCAGCGCAGGCCGAAGGAATAGCGCATGATGTCGTCGAGTTCCTCGACGGTGCAGATGCCGTCCTTGACCAGCCACAGCGCCTCGCGCCAGGCGGCTTCGAGCAGGCGGTCGCCGACGAAGGCCTCGATCTCCTTGCGCACCACCACCGGCTTCATGCCGATCGAGGCGTAAATCTCCTTAGCGACCTCGATCGCCTCGGGGAAAGTCTGCTGGCCGCCGACAATCTCGACCAGCGGCAAGAGATAGACCGGGTTGAACGGATGGCCGACGACCAGCCGCTCCGGATGCTTCTTCATCGCCACCTGCATGTCGGTCGGCTTGATGCCGGAGGTCGAGGAGCCGACGATGGCGTTGGCCGGCGCGTGCGCGTCGATCTCGGCCAGCACCTTGTGCTTGAGGTCGAGCCGCTCCGGCACGCTTTCCTGGATGAAATCGGCATCGGCCACCGCTTCGGCGATGGTCTTGGCGAAGGTCAGCTTGCCTTCCTTGGGCAGGCCGCCGGGCAGCATCTGCTTATAGGCGCGGCGCGCGCCCTTCATCACTTCGCTGACCTTGCGCGATGCCTCGGGATCCGGATCGAAGATCGAGACATCGATGCCATTCAACAGCAGCCGCGCCACCCAGCCGGCGCCGATGACACCGCCGCCGATAGCGGCTGCCTTGTTGATGATGCTCATGGTCAGGCTCCGGTTCTGGTCTTGGCTGTTTCGGGATCTGTGAGGGCCACGCGCTCGCCGGCGCGGATCACCGCCGGGTCGTAGGCCTTGCGGGCGAAGACTTCGAGCACGAAGGGCCGGAAGAACTCGATCGGCAAAGTCTTATAGTCGGGGTCGAAGCTCGACTGGTCCCAGCGTTCGCAGAACTGGTCGCAATCGTCGAAATAGGCATGGCCGGCGAAGCGCTCGCGCGCATGCCGGTTGCCGCCGACATGATGCGCGTAATAGAGGCGCTGGAAGTCGCCATGCTTCTCCACCACCCAGGTGCATTGCTCGCGCACGAACGGCTTCAGGATCGCGGCGGCATACTCGTCGTGATTGTAGGGCGCGTAGATGTCGCCGATGTCGTGCAGCAGCGCGCAGGCGATCCAGTCGGTGTCGGCGCCGTCGCGCCAGGCGCGCGTCGCCGCCTGCAGCGAATGGCCGAGCCGGGTTATCTTGTAGCCCGACAGGCCCTCGTCGAGCTGCACCAGCGCATCGAGCAGCCGCTCGCCGGTCTTGGCGGCATAGTCGATCTCATGGGCGGTCAGGAACTCGTAATCGTCCTTGTCGCCATCCTTCATAGCGGTGAATTTGACGGTAGCCATTTTCAGCTCCCGCTCAAGCCGCGGCAGCTAGGGGCGCCCGCTTGGTAAGGTTGAGCTTCTTGCGCACTTCCTCCGGTCCGAGGATACGGGCGCCGAGATTGGTGACGATGCTGGCCGCGCGCTCGACGAGCTGCGCGTTGGTCGCCAGCACGCCCTTGTCGAGCCACAGATTGTCTTCCAGGCCGACGCGGACATTGCCTCCGGCAAGCACGGCCGCCGCGGCATAAGCCATCTGGTTGCGACCGATCGAGAAGGCCGACCAGTTCCAGGTCGACGGCACGTTGTTGACCATCGCCATGAAGGTGTTGAGGTCGTCCGGCGCGCCCCATGGCACGCCCATGCAGAGCTGCACCAGCGCGTCGGCGTTGAGCACCTTTTCCTCGACCAGCTGCTTGGCGAACCACAGATGTCCAGTATCGAAGGCCTCGATCTCGGGCTTCACGCCCAGCGCCGTCATCATGCCGCCCATGGCGCGCAGCATGCCGGGCGTGTTGGTCATCACGTAATCGGCCTCGTTGAAGTTCATCGTGCCGCAATCCAGCGTGCAGATCTCCGGCAGGCACTGCCGTACATGCTCCATGCGGTTGCTGGCGCCGCCCATGTCGGTGCCCTTCTCGTTCAAGGGCAGCGGCGCTTCCGTCGAGCCGAACACCATGTCGCCGCCCATGCCCGCGGTGAGGTTGAGCACCACGTCGACATTGGCCTCGCGGATGCGCTCGGTCACTTCGCGGTAGAGCTGCACGTCGCGGCGTGGTTTGCCGGTCTCGGGGTCGCGCACATGGCAATGAACGATCGCGGCGCCCGCCTTGGCGGCGTCGATCGCCGAATCGGCGATCTGCTTGGGCGAGCGCGGCACATGGGGAGAGCGGTCCTGCGTGCCGCCGGAGCCGGTCACGGCACAGGTAATGAAAACCTCACGATTCATCGCAAGCGGCATCTTGATCCTCCCAGGGTCGATCGGCCATGCGTGCCGCCAAAAGCGGAAGCCTTGTTGGGCTATGCACGGGATGGATACAGAATGACCGACTTGCCGGAAACTGTTTTGCGTTTTACGAAGGTCTCATGACTAAAACCGAAAAGCCGACCATCTTTCGGTCCGAGCGCGAAACCCTCAAGGTGACATTCCTTGTGTTCTCGGGTTCCTCGATCATGTGCGTCGCATCGGCCGTCGACCCGCTGCGCGCTGCCAATCGCATCTCCGGCGAGACGCTGTTCGATTTCAAGCTGGTCTCGGTCACCGGCGAGGCGCCGATCACCACCTGCGGCCTGCCGGTTGCCGTCAGCGGCCGCTTCGATGCGGCCGAGCCGACCGACATGCTGGTCGTCGTCGCCGGCTTCGGCACGCAGAATTACGCCACCTCGGCGCTGCTTGCCGGTCTGCGGCGCGCGGCGCGCGCGGCCCGTGCCTGTGGCGGCGTCGAGGCGGGTACCTGGCTGGTGGCGCGCGCAGGCCTGCTCGAAGGTCGCAGCGCCACCACGCATTGGGAAGACATGGAGGATTTCTCCGCCGCCTTTCCCGGCGTCGACGTGCGGCCGGACCGCTATGTCATCGATGGACCGGTCTTCACCTCCGGCGGCGCGTCACCCACCTTCGACCTGATGCTGCATCTGGTCCGCACAAGGCTGGGAATGGCCGCCGCGCTCGATGTCGCCAGCGTCTTTATCTACGACCAGGCGCGCGCCGCGACCGACGCGCAGCCGCTGGTCTCGCTCGGCCGGCTCGACGGCTATGATCCGCGCCTTGCCCAGGCGATCCGGCTGATGGAGGCCCATGTCGACCAGCCGCTCACCATCGATGCCGTGGCCAAACGCGCCGGTGTGACGGCGCGGACGCTGGAAAGCATTTTTCGTAAGTCGATCGGCGAGACCCCGGGCGCCTATTATCTGAGGCTGCGCCTCAGCGCCGCCCGGCGTCTGGTGGTCGACACGCGCATCGCCATGGCCGACATTGCCGGGCGTACCGGCTTTTCCTCCGCCGCGGCATTTTCCAGGGCATTTTCGAGAGCTTTCGGCGAGGCGCCGGTCAGGTTGCGGCGCGGCTGAGTATCCACTCGATTGCCGCCGCGAGGTCATCGACAAGTGCCGTAGGAGCCGGATCGAAGCGCGTTTCGTCGCCCGGCCGGTATTTGCCGGTCCGAACCAGCAACGCCGCTCCGAGCCCGGCGCGCAACGCTCCTGCGACATCGCTCTCCGCATCGTCGCCGACCATGACCGCGTCGGCTGCCGGACAGTTCAATTCCGCGAGCGCGGCGAGAAAAAAGTCCGGCGAGGGTTTGCCGAGCACCACAGGTGTTCGGCCGCTGGCGAATTCGAGCGCGGCGACGAAGGCGCCAGTGTCGAGGCTGAGCAGCCCGTCCGCATCCTTGAAGGTGCGGTTGACCGCAAGCGCCAGGAAATCGGCACCGGCGACCAGTTCGCGGAACGCCCGGTTGAGGCTGGCGTGGTTGAAGGCTTCGCCCGCATCACCGATGACGATAGCGCGCCCGCTCCCGCCGTCCAGCCCCGAAAACTCGGCCTCGAGGTCGGGATGGACGAGCAGATGCGGCTGGCGGCCATGCTTGCGCAGCCATTCGACCGCGGCGCGCGCCGGCGTCAGCAACTCTTCCTCCGCAACCTCGATGCCCATGGCCGCAAGTTGCGCGATGATTGCGCTGCGCGGCGAGCGTGTCGTGTTGCTGACGAAACGCAGCGGCAACGCGGCGCTGCGCAAACGCTCGATGGCCGCGGCGGCGCCCGGTATCGGGGTGTCGCCATCATAGACGACACCCAGAAGATCCAGGAGCACCGCGCGTATCATCGGCGCAGGATGGAGAAACAGTTTCTGTTCGTCAAACTACGAGAGAATCAGGCCACGAGAGAATCAGGCGCGGGAGAATCAGGCGGCGTCGCGGCCTTCGCCGACGATGCGCGAGCGCATGCTCTTGGCCAGCGCCGTTTCGAGCCGCGCGGCGACCGCGCGATCCCATTCATTTGTCTTGCGGACGCTGTCTTTCGAGTACGGCAGCGCCATCAGCCGGTCGATGATCGATCCGGCCTCGCTGGGAGAGAGCAGGGCGTCGATTTCGCGTTCGTGCTGCATATCGGTTCGCCTCCTTCTTCTTCATCACCCGCCACAGGAGCCGTGTTTATACGAAATCCGTGACGGCTGTTTGAAGGCAAGAACGAGGTGATTGAAGGGCAGTGCGGGGCAAAGTTTTGTCAGCCGCCTGCAAATCGCGGCAACGCGATTCCCGGCGCGCTTTTGCGCTGTCGACAAGAGAATGCCGCGGCGGCTTGTTGGCCGCTCGCGGCAGATTTCAATGCACCGATCGGATGTCAGACGTAGCGGTTGACGATGTTTTCGAGCAATTCCTGCCGGCCGGAGCGCGGCTGCGGCTCGATCTTCTTCTTCACCACGCGTTCGGCGATCTCCTCCAGCGTGCGCTTGCCGGCAAGCATCGCCTTGCCTTCGGCGGTGTTCCAGCCGGCATAGCGTTCGGCAAGCGGGCCGGACAGCGCCTTGTCCTCGATCATCTTCGCCGCCGCCTTGAGGCCGCGCGCGCAGGCGTCCATGCCGCCGATATGACCGATCAGGAGATCGTCCGGATCGAGCGACTGGCGCCTGAGCTTGGCATCGAAATTGGTGCCGCCCGTCTTGAAGCCGCCGCCCTGCAGGACCTGGTAATAGGCCAGCGCCATTTCCGGCACGTTGTTGGGGAACTGGTCGGTGTCCCAGCCCGACTGGTAGTCGTTGCGGTTCATGTCGATGGAGCCGAAGACGCCGAGCGCGTTGGCCAGCGCCAATTCGTGCTCGAAGGAATGGCCGGCCAGGATCGCGTGGCCCTGCTCGATGTTGAGTTTTACCTCCTTCTCCAGCCCGAAGCGCTTGAGGAAGCCGTACACCGTGGCAACGTCATAGTCATACTGATGCTTGGTCGGCTCCTGCGGCTTCGGCTCGATCAGGATCGTGCCCTTGAAGCCGATCTTGTGCTTGTAGTCGACGACGAGATTGAGGAAGCGGCCGGCCTGCTCCTGCTCGCGTCCAAGGTCGGTGTTGAGCAACGTCTCATAGCCTTCGCGGCCACCCCACAGCACATAATTCTCGCCCTTCAACCGCTTGGTGACGTCGATGCAGCTCTTCACCGTCGCCGCCGCATAGGCGAACACATCCGGATCGGGATTGGTTGCCGCGCCCGACATGAAGCGGCGGTGCGAGAACAGGTTCGCCGTGCCCCAAAGCAGCTTTACGCCGGTCTTCTTCATCTTCTCGGCGAAGTAGTCGGCGATCTCGTCGAGGCGCTCGGCGCTTTCGGAGAAATCCTTGCCCTCCGGGCGGACATCGGCGTCGTGGAAGCAGAAATAGGGTGCACCGAGCAGCGAGAACATCTCGAAGGCGACGTCGGCCTTGAGCTTGGCCAGTTCCATCGTGTCGATGCCGCCAGGCTTGGCGAACCACGGCCGGTCGAAGGTCTGGCCGCCGAACGGGTCACCGCCCGGCCAGGCGAAGGAATGCCAGTAGGCGACGGCGAAGCGCAGATGGTCTTCCAGCCGCTTGCCGGCCACAACCTCGTCCGGGTTGTAGAACCGGTAGGCCAGCGGATTGGTCGAATCCGGCCCCTCATATTTGATCTTTTTGATGTCGCCGAAAAATCCGCTGCCCATGGTTTCCTTCCTCTCCGGGTGCATTCGCCCGATTACCTCAGGCGTAATTGGTTTCGCTTTTTCGCGAGGCCAAAACGGTCATGTCGAAACGATCCAACGAAGGACCATGACCATGACCGACCTCAACACGATCGCCTTGAACTACATCAGCGCCTGGAACGAGAGCGATGCCAACCGCCGCAAGGCGCTGCTCGAAGCGGCCTTCACCAGCGACGTCAGCTACCGTGATCCGGTCATGCAGGGCGACGGCCATGACGGCATCGCAGCGCTGATTGACGGTGTGCAGCAGCGCTTCGCCGGCTTCCGCTTCTCGCTGAAGGGCGAGCCGGACGGTTTCGCCGACCGCATCCGCTTCTCGTGGAATCTCGGGCCGGAAGGTGTCGAGTCCGTGATCGAGGGCACCGATATAGGCGTCATCGAGAACGGGCGGCTGAAGAGTGTCACCGGGTTTTTGGACAAGGTGCCGGCGCAGTGAGGCTAACTGGGGAGGTGGGGTGCGAGGCCCCTCTCTCTGGCCTGCCGGCCATCTCCCCCTCAAGGGGGGAGATCGGACGTCGCTCCGGCTTTCGCCAATCTCCAGAGTTGCAGGGATGAGCGGGGCGCCCCAACTGCCAATCTCCCCCCTTGAGGGGGAGATGCCCGGCAGGGCAGAGAGGGGGGCCTCGCGCCTGCTCACGCGATTACAGCCCTTATCGCCGGATAAAGCGCGCGATAGCGCTGATAAGCATCAGCATAAGCCCCACCAAGCCCGGCATCAGGCTCAACCGTCGCATCCGTCCTCGGTGCCGTACACACCGCCAGCGGATCGGCCCCGGTCGCGGCAATCAACCCCAGCCTTGCCGCGCCGAACGCCGCGCCGAAATCGCCGTCGGCCGGAATATCGACCGGCACCTGCAGCGCCGTCGCGATCGCCTTCAGCCAGTAGCGCGAGCGCGAGCCGCCGCCGATGGCGGTGACCCGATTCAGCGTCGTGCCGGCCTTCTTCAGCGCTTCGAGACTGTCGCGGAAGGCGAAGGCGACGCCTTCGAGCACGGCCTGTGTCAGCACGGCCCGGCTCGACTCGTGTCCGAGCCCGGTGAAGGACCCGCGAATGGCGGAATCATTGTGCGGCGTGCGCTCGCCGGAGAGATAGGGCAGGAAGGAGACGCCCGTCGGCGACTTGAGCGCATCGCCGAGCTCGGCGGTCAGCTCGCCGGCGCCCTTACCGGTGATTTCCGACAGCCAGTTGAGCGAATCGGTGGCCGAAAGAATGACGCCCATCTGGTGCCAGGTGGTGGGCAGCGCATGGCAGAAGGTGTGCACCGCGCTTTCCGGATTGGGCAGATAAGAGGCGTTGGCGGCGAAGAGCACGCCGGACGTTCCGAGCGACACGAAAGCGTGGCCGGCGCCGACCGTGCCCATGCCGCAGGCCGAGGCCGCATTGTCGCCGGCGCCGCCGGCAATCGGAATGCCCGCCGCGATGCCCCATTTCGATGCGAGCTCGCCGCGCAAGGCGCCGGCCTTGGCGGTGCCTTCGACCAGCGACGGCATGTGCTTCTCGTCGAGCGACGTCGCCGCCAGCAATTCCGGCGCCCAGCGCCGCTTGCCGACATCGAGCCAGGACGTGCCGGCCGAATCCGACATTTCCGAGATGTGCTCGCCGGTCAGCCAGAGCCGTAGATAATCCTTGGGCAACAGGATTTTCGCCACCTTGGCGAAGATTGCCGCCTCGTTGTTCTTCACCCAGGCGAGCTTCGGCGCGGTGAAGCCGGGGAAAACGATATTGCCGGTGAGCTTGCGGAAGCGCGGATCGGCATCGAGCGCCGCGGCCTCTACATGGCTGCGCGTGTCGTTCCACAGGATGCAGGAGCGCAGCACCTTGTCACTGGCATCGAGCAGTGTTGCGCCGTGCATCTGGCCGGAAAGGCCGATGCCCTTGACCGCTGCGAGTTCCTTGGGATGGGAAGCCTTGAGCTCGGCGATCGCTGCCTCGCAGGCCTCGATCCAATGCGCCGGGTCCTGCTCCGACCAGCCGGGATGCGGCCGCGAGACGTCGAGCGAACCATGGCCGGAACCGATGACCTTCTGGCCATCATCGATCAGCAGCGCCTTGACGCCCGAAGTGCCCAGGTCGAGGCCGAGATACATGATTTCCTCCCAATGCCATTAATTTTTTCGGATCTCGAAAAAATCTGGCTTGGCCAGTTCTTATGACAAGATCCGCTGCGGGTCAATTCTCAGACAAATCGGAAGCACGCCGCAAGAACAGCGCCGACAGCGGGCTGTCGGGCCGGGCCAGCTGCCGTTCGGCGGTCAATGCCCGCGCCAGCGCCGTATCGCCGGCGCGCAACGCGGCTTCGATCAGCGTCAGGTCGATGACGTCGCGCTGCGCATGGCTGCCGCCGAAGCGGTGCGCGATCGAGCGGATCGGCCGGATCAGGCGCACGGCCCCGTCATAATTGCCGTCGCCGAAGGCCTTGATGGCAAGCGTCAGCGGGTGGCCGACGTCGCGCGTGAACGCGGCATTGTCGTCAGTGCCGTGCATCGCCTCGTGTTGCGCCTCGATCAGCGTTTTTGCCGGTCCCTCCAGCCCGGCGCCGACAAAGGCCATCATCGCATGGGCGTCGTTGAAGGCATAATTGCCGGCGGCGGCCTTCGGCATCCAGTTGGCGGCGAGCGCCGTCCAGCGGTCGCCGACATCGACACCGCCGAGAGTGAGGCGCCATAGGATCGCCGACGCGTCGACCATGTTGAGGGCCAATGTCGAGCGAGCGCCGTAGATCGGCCCGTCATAGAGCGCGAGCACCTCGCCGGTTTCGCCGAGATCGTAATGGAACAGCGCCAGATGCCACCAATTGTGGACCTGGAGGAAACTCTCCTTCGTCCACGCCTCGGGATTGGCGCGCATCCAGGCGATGCCGTCTCTTTGCCGGCTTTGCATTTCCATGACATGCGCGACCGCATGCTGCGCCCAGCCGTCGCGCGGCTCGATCTCGATCGCCTGCCGTCCAAAGGATTCGGCACGGGCATAGTCGCCCATTTCCTCCAGCCCGAAGGCCTGCATGCCGAGAATGGCGTGATAGCCCGGCATGCCTTTTTGCCATGCCGGCAGTGCCCGACCGATGCGGTCGCGCAGCATGCGCGCATTGCCGGTGAAGAAATCGATCTGATGTCCGACCTGCAGCGCCAGCGCGTCGCGCGGATTGCCGATCGCGATATCCTCGAGGATGCGGGCGGCCTCATGCCATCGCCCTTCGGCAAGATGGCCAAGCGCCGCGACATGCGCCGCTTCGCGCGCGCTTGCCGCCAGCGGCAGCGCCGCCTCGTAACTGGACCGTGCAATCGCCGACGCGTCACGCTCGGTGGCGAGGCCGAACAGGTAGCCCTTGAAGACGTGCGCCATGACGAAAGCCGGGTCGTCGGCGATGGCGCGGTCGATCGATCCGACCGGATCGCCGATGAAACACTGCAGCTCATGCACGGCGCGGGCGTAGGACGAGAACCCGGCTTCGGTTGCACCGGAATAGGTGAGGCCGAATGCGTCGTTCAGCGCCATTGGTGCCCTTCGATGATCGCCATTTGAATGTTTGGGGCCTGATCCTAAAGCATCGGGGCGGAGCGTGCCAACGGCCGCCTGGATCAATCAATACTCGGGTCTATTCGGCCTGTATCGCAGTTTATCAACCATACGGTGCAGAATAGGCTTTGAAAAACCAGACGAATTATGGCTTCATTACGGCAGGGGTGGACGGGCTTAAATCGCGATTTGCGAGGACGCGATGAAGCGCTTTGGAAATTACCGTCCGAGACTGGTCTCGGACGGAAAAGTTATATCAGCAACTCCTGATCAACAGATAAGAGGCTTGGATCATCCTTGGATGATCGGCCTTTTCGCCTCGACGGCACTTACGCTCTTGTCCGGTTCCGAAGCCTTTGCGGCATGCGTATTTGCCCCCAGCCCCGGCAACGACACCTTCGTTTGCGACAGTGGCGATTCGGGCGGCAGCCTTAGCGATACCAGTGGCGACAACACCCTGACCTTTCCGGCCGGAGGCACCGGCCAGATCAGCGGCAACGTCACGTTCGGACCCGGCGCGGACCGCGTCGACATCCAGTCCGGCACGGTTACCGGCAACGTTCAAGAGGGCGCCGGCATCGACGATTTCAACATGGGCGGCGGCCAGATCGGTTCGCTCAACCAGGGCGACGGGCTCGACACCTTCACCATGACCGGCGGCCGCATCGTCGATTTCTTCGACGATGGCGACCATGCGGTGATGACCGGCGGTCGCATCGGCCGCGTCAACATGAAGCTCGACCAGAACTATTTCAACATGTCGGGCGGCATCATCGACCGTAACCTCGTGACCGGCTTCGACAAGGACACCATCATCCTCTCCGGCGGCACGATCGGCGGCAACATCAGCGTCAGCGGCGGCGACGACAGCGTCACCATCACCGGCGGCACCGTCGGCGGTGATGTGTTGATGAGTTTCGGCTCCGACAGTTTCGTCTGGGACGGCGGCGGCATCATCTACGGCAACGTCGATCTCGGCGCCGACAACGACACCGCCAAGCTCAGCAACCTCACCAAGGCCAATCTCGGCGGCGCCGATTCCCTGAATGGCGGCCTCGGCACCGACACGCTCACCTTCGACAACGTCAAGCTCGACGGCATCGCCAGGGTGCAGAACTGGGAGACGATCAACGCCACCAACGACACCCAGCTGATCCTCGACGGCAACCTCGCGCTGGGCGACTCCGGCACGGGCACCGGCTCGCTTAACGTCGACCAGGCCAGCACGCTCTATGGCGGCGGCTTCAATTCGACCATCCGGGCCTTCACGGCGGGACAACTGGCGTCGGTCGTCAATGCCGGCCGTATCGACCTGACCAACGGCAGCACCGGCGCCACCGACCGGCTGACGATTTCCGGCAACTATGTCGGGATGGGTGGCTTGCTGCTGCTGCAGACCGAACTCGGGGATGATTCCTCGGCCTCCGACCGGCTTGTGATCTCCGACGGCACGGCCTCCGGTTCGACCGGCATCGCCGTGGTCAATGTCGGCGGCGCCGGCGCCCAGACCACGGCCGACGGCATCATGGTGGTGCAGGCGATCAACGGCGCCACCTCAACCGCCAACGCCTTTGCCCTCGACGCGCCGGTCGCGGCCGGCGCCTTCGAATATTACCTGTTCAAGGGCGGCGTCAGTGCCGGCAGCGAGGACAACTGGTATCTGCGCTCGACGCTGACGACGCCCGCGACGCCCGCTGCGGCGCCGCCGACAAGTGAGCCTGCACCCGAGCCGGAACCGGAACCTCCGGTAACCGAGCCGCCACCGCCGCCGTCCGAACTGCCGCCGGTGCCGGTGCCGACCGATGGCGACATCAACAATCCGCCGGTCGATTCGACGCCGCCGGTGCAGGCGAGCGATCCCGCGCCCGAGGCGCCGCCGGCTCCGGTCGAGGCGCCGCCGGCCGATCCGCCACCGCCACCGCCGCCGGTGCCGACCGCCGTGCCGGACCTGCCGACGCCGGCGGCCGGCCAGCAAATCCTGCTCTACCGCATCGAGGTGCCGGTCTATTCGGCCGTGCCGCCGGTGGCCGAGCATCTGACGATGGCGACGCTCGGCACCTTCCACGAACGCCGCGGCGAGCAGAGCCTGCTGTCGGATGCGGAGCTGTCGCCCGTCTGGGGCCGCATCTTCGGCCAGGACGCCAAGATGGGCTGGTCGGGAACCGTCTCGCCCTCCTTCGACGGCACTCTGTTCGGCCTGCAGGCCGGTTTCGATGTTTTCGGCCGCGAGACCGCCTCCGGGGCGGTCGACCGCGCCGGCCTATTCGTCGCCTATGGCAGCATGAACGGCGACCTGCGCGGCCAGGCGCTTGGCCAGAACGATCTCGCCGTCGGCAGCCTCGACGTCACCGGCACCAGCGTCGGCGGCTACTGGACACGCATCGGCAAGACCGGCTGGTACCTGGACGGTGTGTTGATGGCGACCTTCTTCGGCGGCTCGGCCACCTCGTCCCGCGACATCGGCATCGATGTCGGCGGCACCGGGGTCACCGCGTCGCTCGAAGGCGGCTACCCGGTCGCACTCGGACAAGGCTGGACGCTGGAGCCGCAGGCGCAACTGGTCTGGCAGCATCTGTCGCTCGACGACGCCAGGGACCGGTTCTCCTCGGTGTCATTCGATTCCGACGATGACGTCACCGGCAGGATTGGATTGAGGCTGCAAGGCGAGACGGTTCTCAACGGCATGCCGCTGCAGCCTTACCTCAAGGCCAATCTCTGGCACGATTTCGGCGGCACCGACCGGGTCGATTTCGAGGGCACCGACATCTCGACCGAGAGCCGGTCCACCTCCTTCGAATTCGGCGGCGGCGTGGTTGCCAAGGTGACGGACAAGGTCAGCGTCTTCGCCACCGGCGACTACACCACCAATCTCGGCGGCGACAAACGCCGCGTGCTGGAAGGCAATCTGGGCGTCAGCGTGAAATGGTGAAAGGGTCCTTCTCCCCGTTCTTGGCAGGGCAATCGCATATGGCGGCGCCAGCCCCCCACTCCGGCCGCTGCGCGGCCACCTCTCCCCCATGTTCATGGGGGAGAGGAAACGCCAATCTCCGAGGTCGCAACCTTCGCGGCTAACATTTCCTCTCCCTCCGGAGGGGGGAGAGGTGGCGCGGCGAAGCCGGGACGGAGTGGGGGAACCACCTATGCGATTGTCCTGCCGTTCGCGGTAGGAGGTGCTCGAATGGCGGATGAGGCGTAAGAGCAGTTGGCAGGAACGACCCGCTCCTAGACATCAGCTCCCAGACCGCATCGCCACCGTTGCGATGCCGGCGCCGACCAGCAGCGTGCCGCCGGTGCGGTTGAAGATGCGGATCGCCTTCGGGTTGCGCACGATGGCGCGCGCCCTCGATGCGACCAGCGCGTAGCCGAAGGCATTGGCGAAGGCCAAGGTCAGGAAGGTCGTCTCGAAGATCAGCATCTGCGTCCAGAAATCGGCATGCCGATCGAGGAACTGCGGCAGGAAGGCGACGAAGAAGGTGATGCTCTTCGGGTTGAGCGCCGTCACCAGCCAGGCATGCGCCATCATCCGTGCCGCCGAAACGACGTCGGTGCGCGGTTCGGCCTTCAGCGCGCCGCCGGCGCGGAACAGCTTGATGCCGAGATAGATCAGATAGCCGGCGCCGATAACCTTCAGCACGGTGAACACCGTGGCCGAAGCGGCGAGCAGCGCGCCGATGCCGAGCATCGACAACGTCATGGCGGTGAAATCGCCCAGCGCGACGCCCACGGCCATCGGCAGCGCGGTGCGCCAGCCTTGTCCCAGCGCATAGGAGACGACCAGGAGGATCGTCGGGCCCGGAATGACGAGAAGGATGGAAGAGGCGGCGGCAAAGGCAGCCCAGTTTTCGAAGGACATTTCCTTACTCCTTGAGCGCAAAGAACAGGATAAATCCTGGGGTCGTCGAGAATGTAAAGGGGCCGTCGGAAAAATCTTCAAAGCCTCGGCCTGCATGCATGTCAGCCGGCGCAACGATCCGTTAGGGTTAAGCCGGACCAGCGGTCTTTCACGCTTTTTCAACCATGAGTGGCGAAAATGCCGTCATCCGGCCGGACCGTGCTTCCCGCCGGCAGCGTAGGGTTTGGTGTATGCGCGAGTTGCCGCAAAGTCTGACGCCGCCTTCCAACGGCGCCGCAATCGATACTGAAATTCAGCTTTCCCGCCGCGCCGTGCTTTCGGGCGCCGGCGCCATGGCGCTGCTCGGCCTTGCCGGCTGCAGCACCACCGAGACGCTCGACCTGCCGCAAATGCAGCTCGACAACACCGTCACCGGTTCCGTGCCGCCCATGCGCCCGGCAATCAGCGTCGACAAGAACATCACCGGCCCGGACGTCATGTACGCCTCGCTCACCGATGGCGGCTTCCAGGTGCCGGAAGTGCCGTGGCAGAAGGTCAAGCCGCAGTTCCGCCGCCAGATCGTCGTCGACAAGACCGGCGAGGCGCCCGGCACCATCGTCGTGCATCTGCAGGAACGCATGCTCTATCTGGTCCAGCCGGGCGGTGACGCCATCCGCTACGGCGTCGGCATCGGTAAGGACGGTTTCCGCTGGTCGGGCCGCGCCAACATCCAGTATGGCCGCGAATGGCCGGTCTGGACGCCGCCGCCGGAAATGATCCAGCGCAAGCCGGAGCTGGTGAAGTGGCAGGGCGGCCAGCCCGGCGGCCTCACCAACCCGCTCGGGGCCCGCGCCCTCTACATCTACCAGAACGGCAAGGATACCGGCTACCGCATCCATGGCTCGCCCGAATGGTGGAGCATCGGCCAGGCGATGTCGTCGGGCTGCGTGCGCCTGATCAACCAGGACATCATCGACCTCTACAGCCGCGTTTCCAAGAAGAACCCGGTCGTCGTGGTCTGACCTTGATGGGCGGCCTGTCTGGCCGCCATTTTCGAGATCCCGTTTCTTCCGTTGCGCGATGCCGCAAGACAGGCCAAGGTGCTCTGAAAACCTTCGCTTCGGGAGAGATAAAGCATGGCTGGAACCTTCGTCATCGCGCAGGGCGGCGGCCCGACCGCCGTCATCAACCAGACGGTCGTCGGCGCCACGCTGGAAATCCGCAAGCGTCATCCCGGCGCCAAGGTGCTGGGCTCGATCCATGGCGTGCGCGGCATTCGCGACGGCAATTATGTAGACCTCTCCGCCATCCCCGAGGATCGGCTCAGGCTTATCGCCGGCACGCCGAGCGCCGCCCTTGGCTCGACCCGCGACAAGCCGGACGCCGCCTATTGCGAAGTGATCCTCAATGGCCTGAAAAAGGCTGCCGCCGACGCATTCATCTATATCGGCGGCAACGACACCTCGGGCACGCAGCAGATCCTGACCGATGCCGCCGGCGGCTCGATCGCCTTCGTGCATGCGCCAAAAACCATCGACAACGATCTCGAGGAGAACGACCACACGCCGGGCTTCATCTCGGCGGCCGAATTCGTCGCCGGCGCCTTCCTCTCCGTCGATCTCGATTTCCGCGCGCTGCCCGGCATCTATGTCGGCATCGTCATGGGCCGTCACGCCGGCTTCCTCACCGCCGCCGCGGCCGCCTGGCAGCTCGACGCCGACAGCGGCCCGCATCTGATCTACGTGCCGGAGCGCGCCTTCTCGGCGAAGCGCTTCATCGACGAGGTGCGCGAAAAACTCGACCGCCACAAGCGCTGCATCGTCGCCGTCTCGGAAGGCGTCAGCACCGCCGACGGCAAGGCGCTGGTCGAAAGCCTGGTGCCGCCGGAGAAGCTCGAGCGCGACCAGCACGGCAACGTCAAACTGTCAGGCAGCGACCTGCCGGCGGCACTTGAGCGTGCATTGGCCGAGGGCTTGCCGGGCAAGCGCGCCCGGGTCGATGCGCTGGGCTACATGCCGCGCGGCTATGTCGGCGCGATCAGCGCCGTCGACGCTAAGGAAGCCTTCGATGCCGGCGCCTTCGCTGTTGCCGTCGCCGGCGAAGGCGGCGGCTCGGTCGCGATCCAGTATGACGGGTCGAAGACCGTGCTGAAGAAGGTGCCGCTGAAGGCGGTGGCCGGCAAGACCCGCCATATGCCCGACGATTTCATGCTGCCGGACGTCAACCAGCTTTCGGAAGCCGGCATGGCTTATCTGAAGCGGCTGGTGCCGGAAAAATACAAGGTCGGGAAGCCGTTCGTCTGATGGGCGAACTGGTGGTGGGCGACTGGTTCGGCAAGGCTGTTGTCGATGCCGGCACGACGATGCTGACCGAGCCTTTCGTGCATGATTTCGTGCGCGCCAACATCTGGCATCTGAAGGGCCGCGACGCCGACCTTCTGGTCGATACGGGCATGGGCATCCGCCCGCTGGCGCCGGAGATCGACACGCCGGCCGGCAAGCCGCTCATCGTCGTCGCCACGCACATCCATCTCGACCATGTCGGCTCGCTGCATGAATTTCCGCTGCGCATGGGGCCGACAATGAGCGCGGCTCAGTTCGGCCGCATGGATGATGCCGTCACCTACGCCTACATGTTCCATAATCTCGACGGCGCCGTCTCGAAACTGCCGGCGCCGGACTGGAAGGCGGCTGACTACCGCATCTCTCCCGCCCCGCTGACCCGTGCGCTCGACGAAGGCGACGTCGTCGATCTCGGCGACCGGAAATTCCGCGTGCTGCACCTGCCTGGCCACTCGCCGGACTCGATCGCGCTGTTCGATGAGGCCGACGGCCTCTTCTTCGCCGGCGACGCCATCTATGACGGCATGCTGATCGACGATCTGCCGGATTCGGACCGCACCGCCTATTGCCGCACCATGCAGCGCCTGCTCGACCTGCCGATCCGCATCGGCCTGGGCGGCCATGGCCCGGCTTTCGATGCCGTCCGCATGCGCGAAATGGCCTCGTCCTACCTGCGCCGGCGCGAGCGCTTCGTAAGCGCGCTCTGAATTAAATCTTTGTAAGGTCACCTCAAAACCCTAATTCGGGCCATTCGGCGTCCTAGATGACTGTCTGTCGAGACGGCCGGCTGCCATGCACGGCGAGACAGGCAATTCCGGTCATCGGCACGTTGACGGACGATCCCGTGGGAGAGCCCGCGACGCCGGATCAACGCTCGCCCGGACAGAACGACCATGTCACCCTCAAGCATTCTTCGCAGACATCGCGTCGCCGCCCTGCTGGGCGCCGCGCTGATCATTTCGCCCGTCGTCGTCTCCTTTGCCCAAAGCAATGCCGGCCTGAGCACCGTGGCCGCGACGACGCAGACGCCCGTCGCCGGCATCACGGCCCCGAACGGCTCCTTCGCGCCGATCATCGCCGTCACCAAGCCGGCCGTCGTCACCATCACCTCTGTGATGAAAGGGCAACCCCAAGGCGAGGACGAGGGTTCGCCGCTCGGCGGCAATCCGCCCTTCGACCAGTTCTTTCAGCAGTTCTTCGGCGATCAGGGCGCTCCGATGCCGAAGGCGCCGCCGCAGCAGCAAGCGCAGCGACAGGAAGCCCTGGGCTCCGGCTTCATTGTCGGCGCGGACGGCACCATCGTCACCAACAACCACGTCGTCGACGGCGCGAGCTCGATCAAGGTGACGCTCGACGACGGCACCGAGCTTCCCGCCAAACTCGTCGGCCACGACGCCAAGAACGATCTGGCCGTGCTCAAGATCAAGGCCGACAAGCCGCTGCCGACGGTGAAGTGGGGCGATTCCGACAAGCTGATGACCGGCGACCAGGTGCTGGCGATCGGCAATCCATTCGGCATCGGCACCACGGTCACCGCCGGCATCGTCTCGGCACGCGGGCGCGACCTGCATAGCGGGCCGTTCGACGATTTCATCCAGATCGACGCGCCGATCAACCACGGCAACTCCGGCGGGCCGCTGGTCGACGTCAACGGCAATGTCATCGGCATCAACACCGCCATCTATTCGCCCAATGGCGGCAGCGTCGGCGTCGGTTTCGCCATCCCGTCGGACCAGGCTGAGAAGGTCGTCGCCAAGCTGATGAAGGGCGGCGACATCGAATATGGCTATCTCGGCGTCCAGATCCAGCCGGTCACGCAGGATGTCGCCAGCGCCATCGGCCTCGATCATCCCGGCGGCGCGCTGGTTTCGGCGGTCACGGATGGCTCACCGGCCGCCAAGGCCGGTATCGAGACCGGCGACGTCATCACCGGTTTCGCAGGCCAGGAGGTCAAGGATCCGAAGGATCTGTCGCGCGCCGTCGCCGATGTTTCCCCGGGCGTCAAGGAAACGCTCGAAGTCTGGCGCAAGGGCAAGGCGATGCAGATCTCCGCCGATGTCGGCCGCAACAGCGACGATCAGAAGGCCGCCGCGAACGGCAATGAGGGCGGCAGTCAGTCTGGCGGGCAAGGCCTGCGCGTCCCCTCGCTCGGTCTCGGCCTGACCGACCTCACGCCTGACATCCGCGACCAGCTCAACCTTGCCGACAACCAGCGCGGCGCCGTGGTCGAGCAGGTCAATCCGGACAAGGCGGCTTCGGCCGCCGGCATCCAGCCTGGCGATGTCATCGTCGGTGTCGACCAGACCCCGGTAAAGACTGCCAGGCAGGCCAACCAGGCGATCGCCCAGGCCGGCAAGTCCGGCAAGAAATCGGTGCTCCTGCTGATCGATCGCGGCGACTCGCAGATCTTCGTCGCCGTGCCCTTCGCCGCCGGCTGAGAAAAGCTTCGACAGAGCCCGCCGGCGTCTCCGGCGGGCTCTGCCAACAAAATTTCTGTTGCCCCCCGGAGCGTCTTCGAGAACACTCCTGCCATCGGTCAAACCTCCGGCGTAAGGATGTCTCGATGGTCACGCGTGGCTTCTTTTCCGGACGTCGTCCTCCTTCCGACACCGACGCGCGCATTCCGCCCGGCCAGTATCTGGAACAGGGTTTCCCAGTGCTCTCGGCCGGGCCGACGCCGCGCGTCCGCACCGAGGATTGGTCCTTCACCCTCAAGCAGGGGCCGAAGCCGCTCAAGAAATGGAACTGGGCCGAGTTCAACGCCCTGCCCCAAAGCAAGATGACGCGCGACATCCATTGCGTGACGGCCTGGACCAAGTTCAACACACCCTGGCAAGGCGTGATGATCGACGATATTCTAGCCGACGCCGGCATCGAGCCGCCGACCGCCTACACGCTGGCGCTGTCCTTCGACGGCTATTCCACCAATGTGCCGACCAAGGATCTCGTTACCGGTAAGGCGATGGTGGCGCTGCTCTATGAAGGCAAGCCGATCACCGCCGACCACGGGGGACCCGCGCGGCTTCTGGTGCCGCATCTCTATTTCTGGAAATCGGCCAAATGGGTGAACGGGCTGCAGTTCACAGAGCGCGACGAACCGGGCTTCTGGGAACTGCGCGGCTATCACATGTATGGCGATCCCTGGCGCGAGCAGCGTTATTCGAGCGATCCATGAGGGGCGACTCGTGAGGGTCAATCCATGAGCTCCGAGCCGTCGCCGCAATCGCCCTGGCAGGCAGCCACCATCGCCCGCATCGAAAAGCGCACGCCGCGCGTCACCAGCTTCTGGTTCAAGCCGTCCCGGCCATTCACTCATCTGGCTGGGCAGCATGTCGACATAAGGCTGACGGCGCCGGACGGCTATCAGGCGCGCCGTTCCTATTCCATCGCCTCGGCACCGCAAGCCGGTGCCGCCGTCGAGCTGGCGATCGAGCGGTTGGACGACGGCGAGGTCTCGCCCTTCTTTCATGACGTGGCTGCGGTCGGCGACGAGATCGAATTGCGCGGGCCGCTGGGTGGCCATTTCATCTGGGAGGACAGTGACGGCGGCCCGATCCTCCTGGTCGGCGGCGGATCGGGCGTCGTGCCGCTGATGGCGATGGTGCGCCACCGCACGCAGCGCAACGCCGCGGTGCCCGTCGCGCTGGTGTTTTCGGCGCGGGTCTGGGACGAGGTGATTTTCCGCGACGAACTGATCGGCCTCGACGATCGTCGCGACGGGTTCGACCTTGTGCTGACGCTGACCCGCGAACCGGCCAGGCGGCCGGCCGACTATTCCCGGCGCGTCGACGCCCACATGATGGCGCAAGCGATCGAGCGCCTGCCCAAGGCGCCGAGGCTCGCCTATGTCTGCGGCTCGAATGCCTTCGTCTCGGCGGCTGCCCAAGCGCTGATCGACGCCGATGTCCCGGCGGGGATTATCCGCACCGAGCGTTATGGGGTTTGAACGCCGAGTTTAAGGCGTTGAAATTCGATCTATAACTTACTTACATCTGGTGTCACCGAGGAGCGAGGATGGCCGCCACCGTTACAGCAAAAGGGCAAGTGACCATTCCCAAACCGGTCCGCGACCTGCTAGGGATCGTCCCAGGAAGCCAGGTCGATTTCCGGCGTGCCACGGATGGAAGCGTGGTGCTGGCTCGTGTTGACAGGAAGCAGCCGGTTAGTCGCTTTGCCGAGTTACGAGGCCATGCCGGTGAGGGGCTCACGACCGACGCGATCATGGCGCTGACGCGTGGCGAAGCGTGACGCTCGTCGACTAGATTGAGCGCTATTTCAGCCGGTCGGAGAAAACTTCGCCGAAACGAGCTGGAAGGGCAGCGCGCCATAGGTGGCGACGGCCTGCTCGTTGTCCCAGACGCGGAATTGCCGCGACGGCCGCGCCTCCAGGACCAGGGGCCGCCCCGCGGGGTCGAGCTTCACCTTGCCGCGAAAGCGCAGCATCCGCTCCCCGCCGGAGCGGCTGAGCGCCATCGAGCGCAGCCGGGCGACATGCCGGTCGCCCGCGTTGAGCTCCATCTCGATGCGTCGCCGTACCGGGGGAACGGCGACGCGCACGATGAGATCGAGCATCATCTCGCCGGCATCGCCTGACGGCTCGTCCAGGCTCTGCGAGAGCACGAAGACGTCAGCTCCGCCGGCGGCCTTTGCCGCCATCGGCTTGCCGCGCCACACAATATCCCGCTCGGTCTGCTTCAGCCGGCCTTTCTTGCGCTGCAGGCGCAGTTGCTTGGCCAAGCCGCGCGACAGCCAGGTCAGCGCCCCGAAATCGGTGCGCGGCTTGGCTTGCAGGACGGACGACAGGCGCGCCGCGCCGCGCCGGTCGGCCATCTCCACCACCTGCGCCAAGAGGGCTTCCGGCACCGCGATGCCGATCTCCAGCGCAAGGTAGGAAAGCGCCACCGCCGCGGCGACGGCGAGGCCGCGCCTGGCGACGACATCGAGGAATATGGTCCAGTCGACATTGCCGCCCTGGATGGCCACGGTGCAATCGACCAGCCAGTCGCTGTGCGTATGCGCGTCGAGGCCGCCATGCGCGATGGCGAGCGCGATGCGGTCGGCCGGCGAGGGGACGACCACTTTGACGCCGCCGAACTCCGCGGCGGTCGCCCGCTGCCAGATGGCGATGTCGTCCTCGGCGCTCTGCTGCGAGCCGTCATACGCGAGCTGATGCAGGTCGATGTCGCCGTAATTGCCCTTGAAGAAATTCATCGAGCGCAGCGACGCCAGCCTTGTCCGCAGATATTGCGGGGAAACACCGGTGGCGATCTGCCAGTCGCGGTCGCGCAGTACGTCGAAAGCCGGCTGCATATCTTGCGGTCGCACCAGTATATCGATGTCATGCGCCACGCGCCCGCGCTGCGCGGCGGCATCGAGCGCGATGCGGCTGGCGCCCTTGATCAGCATCACCGAGCAGCCGGCGTCGACCATCGCCTTCAAGGCTGGCTCGGCCTCGCGCATCGCCATCCGCGACTTGGTCCACAGCATCTTTTGCAGGCCGACCAGGCGCGGATAGGCGGCGTGGCCCGCAAGCTTGCGTCCGAACCTGTCGGAAATGGCCGCCAGCAGGCGGTGTTCCCGGAAGGAGACATGGTCGATGTCGTTCTCGTCCAGCCAGCCGGCGGCGCAACGGCGCGCCGCCACCTCGTCGGGCAGAAGCGCTGCCTTGAGCAACTGGTCGAGCGACCCGGTCGGCCAGGACCAGCCATAATCGGGAAAACGCCTGCCGATGCGACGGATCTTCGCCATCAGCTGGAGCCGGCCTTGCTTTGCGCCCGCCGCAGCATGGCCAGGCGCGCCACTTCCAGATAACCGCGGTCGCGTGCGGCATCGCGGCCATAGGACAAGCTCCCGGGCCTGATGCGCCGTAGCGCCAGGACCTCGTCGAGCATGTCGAGGACAAAGCCGCTTTCACGGGCCCGGGCGATCCAGTCGATCATCTCGCCACGACCGCCGGGCGGATCGACCATCGGGCCGATGCTCTCGGCCACCTCGTGGCGGATCAGCATCGTCGAGCGCGACCAGCCGGGCATTGCGGTCGGAGCCATCGCGTCGGGCTCCCCGTCGCGGAAACTGCGGATATGGGTGAAGACCCCGGCTGTTGCGGGAAGCCGTTCGAGATGGGCCAACTGCGCCGCGATCTTTCCCGGCAGCCAGAGGTCATCGGCATCGAGCGTGGCAATGAAGGGTGTCGACAGCGCGGCGATGCCGCGGGTGGTCGCGCTGCCCGGCCCGGCATTGTCCTGGCGCAAGAGCCTGAGCGGCAGGTCTATGCCGCTGATCGCGGCGGCGAGATCGTCGGTCGAGCCGTCGTCGACCACCACGACCAGTTCGGGCCGCAGTGTCTGCGCCGCCACCGATCGCAGCGTCTCGGCGATCGTGGCGCTGGCGTTGTAAGCCGGAATGACGACGCCGTATGTGCCCATCAGTTGAACCGCCAGTCCGCGAGTTTTTTCAGCTCGAAGATGCCTTCGATCGGCTTCAGCGACGGATCGGCCCTGCGGCGTTTCATCGATTTGTAGACGGCGCGCAGGAACTCGCGCGACTGGACGTCTTCCTGTCTTGTCATGTTGCCGGCATGCCGCCGGTAATAAAGCGCCAGCGTGTCCGGCAGCACATAGCGGGGCCCAACCTCGAAGCTGCGCAGCAGAAAGTCCGTATCCTCGGCCTGGATGAAATCCTCGTCGAAACCGCCTATCCTGTCGACCAGACCGCGCGCGAAAATCGCGGCCGAGAGATGAATGCCGCGAACGGTGATGCTGTTGCTGTCGGGGGCAGGTTCCAGGGTCTCCTCGTCGATCCTGTCGACCAGCATCATCCTGGAATAGGTGAGCTCGAGGGACGGATCCTTCCGGAATAGGTCCAGGTCCGCACCGAAGCGCCCGGCCGGCGAGATGTCGTCCGAATCGAGAAAGGACACCAGTTCCGTTTCCGGCTTGAGCTGCCTGAGCCCGCTGTTGCGCGTCCGGGTCACGCCCATGTTTTCCTGCTGGAATAGTCGGATGCAGGGTGCTTCGTCCATCATCGCGCGCACGGCTTCGGCCGAACCGTCGGTTGAGCCGTCATCGATCACGATGATATCGAGATCCGCCGCATTGCGCTGCCGAAGCAGCGAGCGCAGCGCCGCGCCGACATAGGCCTCGCGATTGTACACGGGCATGATGACGCTCAGCCGCATGCGCGACCCCAATCCACCCAAACCGATCCCCATCCGAGCTGATCCCATTGTGCCCGGGATTCACATCATTTGCCACTCAGGCGGGCTTTTCAGCTCGAAAATGCCCTGCACGGCGCTGAGCGATGGATCCGCCCGGCGGCGGCGCATCGATTTGTGGATGGCCCTTAAATGATTGCGGACCCTGCTGGTATGTTCTCTGGTTACGTTGTCGGCGTGGCGCCGGTAGTAGATGGCGACGCTGTCCAGCAGCTCGTAGGTCGGGCCGCTTTCGAACACACGCAGCATATAATCCGTGTCCTCGGCCTGTTCGAACTCCTCGTCGAAATAACCGATGCGTTCGACGAGCGCGCGACTGAACAGGGCGGTGGTCAACGAGATTCCTCGAAGCGTCATGACACGGCTGTCGGGTGTCGGCTCCAGCCTCTCGTCGTCGATCCGATCCGCCATGGTCATCAGCGAATAGGTGAGCTCGAGATCGGTGCCGGCCTCGAAGCGGGCAAGATCGGCCTTGAAGCGCCCGGCAAGTGAAATGTCGTCGGAATCGAGGAAGGACACGAAGCCGGCATCCGCCGGCAATTGCCGCAGTCCTGCATTGCGCGCCTTGGCGACGCCCAGATGGCGCTGCTGGAACAGGCGGATGCAAGGATGCTCGCGCATCATCGAACGCACTACGTCGGCGGAACCGTCGCTCGATCCGTCATCGACCACGATGATGTCGAGGTCGGCGGCATCGTGCTGCCTGACCAACGAGCGCAATGCCGGCACGACGTAGCGTTCGCGGTTGAAGACGGGCATGATCACGCTCAGTTTCATCAGGCGCCTCGTGCGAGGAAATCCCCAATAGTGCCGGCGATCTCGTCGGGACGTGCCCCGAGGGAAAGCCTGTAGCAGGGCAGGAAGCGCGTGAGTTCGCTGAAGAACCGAAAGCCGCTTTCCCGCTCGCCAGGCATCTGCGCGATGCCGGACGGCGCCAGCGCGATGATGGCGTCCCTGCGCGACATCGGCACGATCGAACTCGTCTTGCCGCCAACGACATGTGGTACCATCAACGCAAGAATGTCCAGGCTTGCACGCGCCGGGCGAGGCGCGATCTCGCTAATGTGAAAGACGTGCTTGCCTTGCCAGTTGAGCGACCGTCCGGTCCCCAACCGCGTCTCCAGGCCAAGCCGCGCGAACCCCTTGGGATCCTGCTTCAGCGTCGAAAAAAGCGGTCGCGCCCTCACGCCCCTGTCGAGGTCGATCAGCACATAATCGTCGCCGACGCTGTCCAGGCCGTTCAACAGGCCGGCAACGACTGTGCCCGATTTGCCCGCACCCCCGGCGCCGGCCAGCAGCACGCCCTTGCCGTCGAGGCCCAGCGTGCCGGCATGGGTAAGCCGCATGCCCCGTGCGGCGTATTCCCAATGCAGGAAAGCGCGCAACGGCGCGCCGGGCTCCCACGGCGGAAACGCGTCGGCCGACCGCATCAGTTGCACGCCGATCTGCCGGTCGGGATCGTAGACCTGCCAGAAATCCAGATCGTGGAAATGATGACCGCGCAGCCCTGCCTCGGCGAGCTTCCGGGCAAAGCCATGTTCGGTGAAATGCGCATCGCCCCAGCTTGCCGGCTCCGGCAAGTCGCCGATGCCGGGATGACCGATGAAGATACGGCATTGGCGGATGTCGCGCCGATCGTCCACGGCTTCGATGAAAGCGTGAGCAAGGGCATCCGCGAGCACGCCCCGATCGAGATGCGCGGTCGATTCCAGCCCGGGCAGGCCGACGGTTCGCTGGACCGGAAACTGCCCGGCCGCGCTTTCGGCGGCGCCGATGAGAAAGCGGGCGTAGTCCGGCAAAGTATCGAGCGTCACACGTGGCATGGCCTGTTCCAGCCTGGCTCTGCCCCTCGCCGGCCGCTCAGGAAACCTGCTTGACGGCGGGCCAGCCGAGCGGTTCCTCGACCTCATGGATCGGGTCGACGATGATGAGGTCGGCGAGGTCGTCATGGACGCTGACATTGAGCGGTTCGCTCGCCGCCGCCAGCGCTGCCGGCAAATCGTCGGACGACGGAAGCGGCGTCGCGTCGGAAGGCGCCAGAAGCCCGAACTCGACCAGCTGCGCGATGAAGGCCTCAAGGGCGGCGGGATCGATCGTCGGAGCACCCCCGGCCGATCGGATCAGCGCCTCGGTGCCGACGCCCGAGGACAGCGCCTGCCACACCTTGCTGCCGGAATCGGAGAAGCCGAAATACTTGCCGTTGGAAAGATCGAGCACGACAGCTTCGCCGTCGAAGGATTCAAAAACGATATCCTTGCTCGCCACGGCGTAGACGTTGGAAAGAGGCATGCCCTTGACCCCGCTCTGCAATTCCTGCCGACGGCTCTCCCGGCCGCAGCATCGCCTGACCCCTGGACACCGGCTGTAAACATTCGGTTCCTGCTTGGCAAGGCAAGGCGGGCCGCCGCCCTGTCGACCGTCTGGGGGCATTCGCGGTTCAGGCTCCGAGTTCAGCGCCGACAATGGGGCTGCCGCGACCCGTGCCAAAGTCGATCCGAACCCGTTCCTGAAGTGTCGAATCGATCCTCCGAACGGGGGTCGAATGGTTAATAGTATCGAAAAGTGACTATTAGGAGATTCTAAAATCGAACCGAACAGTTCGTTTCTGTTGACGGTGCGTGCAGGACGGTGTGAACATTGGCACCCCGACACATTTGGTGAGCCAACCGATGCAATCGCATAAGCCATTGGTTTAGCTCAATAAAAATAGAGTAGTAGGCATGCTTATCAAAATTTCAAGGTGCGGATTCATGGTCCAGCTGGAAAAACTTCGTGATTGGAATCCGGCAGTCGGCTCACCCACATCGGGGCTGTCCGAACGACGCGATTTCATTCCCAAGACACGCCGCTAGACGGACGGAATAAAGATACTGGAGTAGCAAAAATGAAAAAGATTGTTCTCACTGCCGCCGCCCTTCTGGCCATTTCCGGCAGCGCCTTCGCTGGTAGCGACAATTATGGTTCGCAGGCTGCCAATCCGCCGGCCGCGACGGTCGACTCTTCCTACACGGCTTCGGTCCGCAAGGCAGAGCCGGCCACGCAGATCCCGGTCAAGACGGGCGCCGACCACAACCTTTTCGGCAACAACTGACAACCGGCCCTGAACCTGCGGCGGGCTCGCCCGCCGCCTCGGTCGGATCAAGAAATTAGGAGCACTAAAATGAATAAGATCATCCTCGCCGCTGTCGCCCTCCTCGCGGTTTCCGGCAGCGCTTTCGCCGGTAGCGACAATTATGGTTCGCAGGCTGCCAATCCGCCG
The DNA here is from genome assembly GCF_019091085.1 of Mesorhizobium sp. GbtcB19. Classification (GTDB taxonomy): domain Bacteria; phylum Pseudomonadota; class Alphaproteobacteria; order Rhizobiales; family Rhizobiaceae; genus Mesorhizobium. Next base: position 132,569 of record NZ_JAGXJY010000003.1, read on the forward strand.
GCTGCCACGGTCGACTCGTCCTACACGGCCTCGGTCCGCAAGGCTGAGCCGGCCGCGCAGATCCCCGTAAAGACGGGTGCCGATCACAACCTCTTCGGCAACAACTAACTGCCGATTTCAGAACGGCGGCGGGCTTGCCCGCTGCTTAGGTCCGACAGAAATTCAGGAGTACCTAAAATGAAGAAGATCATTCTTGCCACCGCAGCGCTGATGGCTGTTTCCACGGCTGCTTTTGCCGGCAGCGACAATTACAACAACAGCGGCGTGAACCAGCCGGCTCCGGCCGTCGACACCACGCGCACGTCGTCGATCGGTGCCGGCTCGACGGTCTACAAGCTGCTCAACTCGGGCGACGCGCAGAAGTCGGCTCCGCAGGGCAGCGACCGCGACCACGCCGGCAATCATTAACAGCCGACCGTGATCTAAAATAAGAGCGGCGGGCCTTGGCCCGCCGCTTTTTCTTTGCCGTATTCTTTGCCGTAGCAGCTTTTGCGGGCTCAGGCCGCCTTGGCTTCCTCGCGATGCAGCGTGAAGGAGTGGCCGTCCGCGTCGAATATATGAAGGTCGCCGCCGTTGGCGTTGAGCCGCAGCGTCTCGCCGCGCTTGACTTCGACATTGCCCGGCAGCTTGGCCACCAGCGGCAGGTCGGCGCGGCCGATATCGATATAGACGAGCTGAACCTCGCCAAGCTGCTCGATATAGTCGACCTTGCCCTCGAACAGGAAATCCGCGCCCGTGGCGATCGCCAGATCCTCGGGCCGCACGCCGAAGCTGACCGCCGCGCCATTGGCCGAGGCCGGCGTGGCGATCGGCACCGTCGCCTTGCGGCCGCCGACATGGCTGACCACGGTCGGGTTGCCGGCCTTCTCGATCTTCGCCGGCAGGATGTTCATCGCCGGCGAGCCGATGAACTGGGCGACGAACAGATTGCCTGGACGCTTGTAGAGCTCCATCGGCGTGCCGACTTGCTCGATCCGGCCATCCTTGAGCACGACGATGCGGTCGGCCAGCGTCATTGCCTCGACCTGGTCGTGGGTGACGTAGATCATCGTCGTGTTCGGCATCGATTCCTTGAGCTTGGCGATCTCGATGCGGGTGGCGACGCGAAGGGCCGCGTCGAGGTTCGACAGCGGCTCGTCGAACAGGAACACCTTCGGGTTGCGCACGATGGCGCGGCCGATGGCGACGCGCTGGCGCTGGCCGCCCGACATCGCCTTGGGCAGGCGGTCGAGATATTTGGTCAGCTGCAGGATTTCCGCCGCCTGGCGCACCCGCTTGTCGATCTCCGCCTTGCTTTCCTTGCCGATCTTCATCGAGAAGGCCATGTTGTCGTAGACGGTCATATGCGGATAGAGCGCATAGGACTGGAACACCATGGCGATGCCGCGCTTCGACGGCGGCACGTCGTTCACCACCTCGCCGGCGATCTTCAATTCGCCCCCGGTGATCTCCTCAAGACCGGCGATCGACCTCAGCAAGGTCGACTTGCCGCAGCCCGACGGCCCGACGAAGACGATGAACTCGCCCGATTTGATGTCGAGGTCGATGCCGTGGAGAATGTTGAGGTTGCCGTATGATTTCTTCACCTGGTTGAGCGTGACATCGGCCATGGTTCTCTCCTCCCGTTGATCTGTTTTAGAAGTTCAGTCGATGCGCCCGAACCAGGCGCCGTAACCGCCGAGGCGGACCGGCCCGCTGCCAGTCTGTCCCGAAAAGCCATGCCCGGGCAAGGGTTGCAGCGCGCCCTGGCCGAGATTGATCTCGGCTGGCTTGCTGCCGAGGTTGAAGGCGCAGACGATCCGCTCGTTGCCCTCGCGGCGCGTGAAGGCGACGGTATCGCCATCGCTTGCGATGAAGTCGATATCGCCCTTGGCCAGCGCCGGATGCTGGCGCCGGAAGGCAAGGAAGCGGCGGTAATGTTCGAGCAGCGAGCTTGCGTCGCCCTGCTGCACGTTCACCGCTTGCGACAGGTGCTTGCCCGGCACCGGCAGCCACGGTTTTGCTGTCGAGAAGCCGCCATTCGCGGCCGCCGCCTCCCACACCATCGGCGTGCGGCAGCCGTCGCGGCCCTTGAATTCCGGCCAGAAGCGGATGCCGTAGGGATCCTGCAGGTCTTCGAATTTCAGCTCCGCCTCGCCTAGGCCGAGCTCTTCGCCCTGATAGATGCAGACCGAGCCGCGCAGCGACATCAGCAGCGCCGAGATCACCTTGAGGTAGGCGATCGGGTCCGCCTCGTTGGCGGCCCAGCGCGAGGCCACCCGCATCACGTCATGGTTGGAAAAGGCCCAGCACGACCAGCCGTCGCTGGCGACGGTGCCGAACGCCTCCAGCACCGCGCGCACCTTCGCCGCGCTGATCTTCTCCGGCGCCAGGAAGTCGAAGGAGTAGCACATATGCACGCGCTTGCCGTCGGTGGTGTAGGCGGCGACCACTTCAAGGCCACGCTGGGAATCGCCGACCTCACCGACCGCCGCCTGCGCCGGGTATTCGTCGAGCAGCGCGCGGAAGCGTTCGAGGAAGCCGAGATTCTCCGGCCGGCTCTTGTCGTAGATATGGTCCTGGTAGTTGTAGGGGTTGACCGCCGGCGCCGTCTGGTCGTTGCGCTCTTCCGGCGGCAGCGGCGGGTTGTTCTCCAGCCCCTGGCTGTGGAAGTAGAAATTGATGGTGTCGAGCCGAAAACCGTCGACGCCGCGCTCCAGCCAGAAGCGGGTGATGTCGAGCAGCGCGTCCTGGACTTCCCCATTGTGGAAGTTGAGGTCAGGCTGCTCGGCCAGGAAATTATGCATGTAATATTGCTGGCGGCTGGTGTCCCACTGCCAGGCGGAGCCGCCGAAGATCGACAGCCAGTTGTTGGGCGGCGTGCCGTCGGGCCTGGCGTCCGCCCACACATACCAGTCAGCTTTCGCATTCGTGCGGCTGGAGCGACTTTCCTTGAACCAGGGGTGGATGTCGGCGGTGTGCGACAGCACCTCGTCGATCATCACCTTGAGCCCCAGCCGGTGCGCCTCGGTCACCAGCGCGTCGAAATCGGCCAGCGTGCCGAACATCGGATCGACGTCGCAATAATCCGACACGTCGTAGCCGAAATCCTTCATCGGCGATTTGAAGAAGGGCGAGATCCAGATGGCGTCGACGCCGAGCGCGGCGATGTAGGGCAGGCGCCGAACAATGCCTTTCAGGTCGCCGATGCCGTCGCCGTTCGAGTCCTGATAGGAGCGCGGATAGATCTGGTAGATCACCGCGCCCCGCCACCAGTCGCGATCGATGGCGGGGTCGGGTCTCGAAGTCGCCTTCAAAGCCGATTGCATTGTCTCAACCTCCTTTCACCGAGCCGGCAAGCAGCCCGCGGACGAAATAGCGCTGCAGCGAGAAGAACACGGTCAGCGGCACGATGATGGTGATGAATGCCGATGTCGTGAGGATCTCCCAATTGCCGCCGCGCGAGCCGAGCAGCGCGTTGAGCTGCGCCGTCAGCACGATCTGGTCGGGCGCGGTCCCCAGGAAAACCATCGCCACCAGGAGATCGTTCCATACCCACAGGAACTGGAAGATGGCAAACGAGGCAAGCACCGGGAACGACAGCGGCAGCACGATCTTGACGAAGATCTCGAAATCGCTGGCGCCGTCGATGCGTGCCGATTCCATGATCTCGCGCGGCAGGCCGGCAATGTAGCTTCTCAGCAGATAGATGGCGAAGGGCAGGCCGAAGCCGGTATGCGCCAGCCAGATGCCGAGATAGGTCTTCGACGGCACGCCGAAGAAGGTGCCGACGCCGTTGTAGAGCTTCAGCAGCGGGATCAGCGACATCTGCAGCGGCACCACCAGAAGGCCGATGATGACCGCGATCAGCAGCGCCCGTCCGGGAAAGCGCATCCAGGCCAGCGCATAGGCCGCGAAGGCCGCGATCAGGATCGGGATCACCGTCGCCGGGATGGTCACGGTCAGCGAGTTCATGAAGGAGCGGCCGATGCCTTGCGACAACAGCACGTTCTCGTAGTTTTCCGTGGTGAATTTCGGCGGCGCCGAGGACGCATAATAGACGCGCTGGCCACGGTCGCCTTCGAAGGCTTTCGGCGAAGACAGCACGAAACTGCCGTCGGCGTTGACTTGCAGGCTGACGCCATCGCCGAGATCGGCAGCCGTGCCGGCCTTGTACTGTGTCGGCGTGGCCGCCTTCGTGCCGAAGGCGCTGATGGCGCGCTTGGCCCCGTCGCCGAAGACGTTGCCCTCGATGACGTATTTGCCGTCCTTCTGTGTCTGCGCGGAGGCAGCCGGCAGACGGCCGGCCTCGGTCTGGCTGGAGCTCGAGAAGGAATTCCACCAGCCCGAGGCGATGATCTGGTCCTTGTCGCGCAGCGACGAGACGAGAATGCCGAGTGTCGGGATGGTCCAGATGACGACGAAGATCAGCACGGCGATATGAACGCCGAAGCGGCTGACGAAGGACTTTCCGGTGGACGCGGCCATCTCAATGCCCTCCCGTCTCTTTGTTGGCCTGGCGGATGTTCCAGACCATGATCGGAATGACCGCGATCATGATGATGATGGCGATCGTGGCGCCGCGGCCGAAATCGCCGCCGCCGCGGAACATCCAGTCGAACATCAGATTGGCCAGCACCTGGCTGTTCCACTGGCCGTTGGTCATGGTCAGCACGATGTCGAACACTTTCAGCACCAGGATGGTGATGGTGGTCCAGACGACCGCGATCGTGCCCCAGATCTGCGGCACCATGATCTTCCAGAAGATCTGGAACGGGTTGGCGCCGTCGATCACGGCCGCTTCCAGCGTCTCTTCCGGAATGCCGCGCAGCGCCGACGACAGGATCACCATGGCAAAGCCGGTCTGGATCCAGATCAGGATGATCATCAGGAAAAAGTTGTTCCAGAGCGGCAGCGAGATCCACACCTGCGGCTGGCCGCCGAAATACTGGATGATGGCGTTGAGCAGGCCGATCTGCACCTGGCCCTCGCCGCGATACTCGTAGATGAATTTCCAGATCACGCTGGCGCCGACGAAGGAGATCGCCAGCGGCAGGAAGATCAGGCTCTTGGCGATCGTGCCCCACCAGATCTTGTCGGTGAGCACGGCGATGATCAGGCCGAGGAAGGTGCAGGCCGCCGGCACGACGGCCAGCCACAGGATGTTGTTGAAGATCGAGTTGCGGAAATCATGGTCGCCCAACGCCCATTGGTAGTTGGCGAAGCCGACGAAATGCTCGCCGCCGCGGTCGAGGAAGGAGAGCCGCAGCGTCTCGATCACCGGATAGATCAGATAGATGGTCAGGATGATCATCGCCGGGCCGACGAACAGCCACGGCCGCACCAGCCCTTGCCGGCGCAGATTGTCGACGGCGGCGCTGCCGGAGACGCCGCGCGACGGGAAGATGAGATCGAGCAGTTTGTTGGCGCCCCAGAAATAGGCGACACAGCCGCCGACGCCGATGATGATGACGAATATGGCCGAGAAAATCTGAGCCGCCATGGGTCCCTCTCCCTGCGCATGACCGGCCAGGCAATGCTGGCGGCCGCATGCACCGACTTCATGAGTTATTCGGAACAATCGAGACGCGAAGGCTTCCGGCGTGCGCTGCCGGTCGGACCCGGGCCGTAGCCCGGATCCAGGTGGAGGATGAGGAGGATTTCAGACCGCCGCGCGCGGCGGCCTGTTTGCCGGCTGCCTACTTGATGGCATCCCAGCTCTTCTGGATGTCGGCGGCGACATCCTGGGCCGACTTGCCGCCGACCAGGTCGATCATGCCGGTCCAGAAGGAGCCCGCGCCGACCTTGCCGGGCATCAGGTCCGAGCCGTCGAAGCGCACCGTGGTGGCTCCGACCAGGATCTCGCCCTGCTTCTTCAGCGCATCGCTGCCATAGGCATCCTTGTTGGCGGCCTTGAAGGGGGTGACGAAGCTCTTCTGCGCCATCCACAATTCATGCGCGAGCGGCATCTGCAGGAACTTGATGAATTCACGCGAAGCCTTGGAGTCCTTGGTGATCATCACCAGCGTTCCGGCCACTTCCAGCGGCGTGCCCAGTTCCGGCTTGGAGGCGTAGGGCGGATAGGGGAAGAAGTCCGCATCCTGGCCGAGCTTCACGTTCTCCGGGAAGAAGGAAGGAATGAACGATGCCTGATGGTGCATGTAGCACTTGGGCGGAACGGTGAAGAGGCCCTTCGGGCTGTCGCGGAAGTCGGTCGCCGCGACGGCCTTGGCGCCGCCATCGACCATCTTGTCGTCGGTTGCGATCTTGCCGAAGATGTCGAGGGCGTTGACCACGGCCGGATCGGTGAACGGAATCTCGTTCTTCGTCCACTTGTCGTAGACTTCCGGCGGCTGCGTGCGCAGCATGATGTCCTCGACCCAGTCGGTCGCCGGCCAGCCGGTGGCGCCGCCCGAGCCCAACCCGATGCACCATGGCTTGCCGCCGTCGGCGATGATCTTCTTCTCGAGGTCGGCGAGTTCCTCCTGGGTCTTTGGAACCTTGTAGCCGGCCTCCTCGAAATTATCCGGCGAGTACCAGACCAGACCCTTCACGTCGATCTTGTAGGGGAAGGCATAGAAGCCCGGCTTGCCGTCCTTGCCAGTATAGGTGCCGAGCTTGGCCCAGGAGTCGCCCGCGGCATAATTCTCCTTGATCCAGGCGGCGACGTCGTCGCCCAGCGGGGTCAGCACACCCTTGGAAGCGAGATCCTGGATCAGGCCCGGCTGCGGCAGGACGGCGATGTTGGGCGGGCTGCCGGCCTGTGTGTCGATGACGATCTGCTGCTCATAATTCTCGGACGAGGAGTATTTGACCTCAGCCCCGGTCGCCTCGGAGAAATAGTCGAGCACCGAACGGACGAGCGTCTCATCCTCGCCGCGCCACGGACCGAAGATGGTCAGCGTTTCGCCCTTGAGGTCGACCTTCTTGAGGTCGTCGTAATTCGCCCAGTGAAACTTCGAATCTTCGCCCGGCTTGAATTTCAGTTCGGCATGTGCCGGCAGGCCAAGGGTGAGCGCGGCGAGCGCGGCACCCAAGAGAAGCATCTTCTTCATCGCATTCCTCCCAGTGGTGAAAATCCGGACGAAACCTCCATCTCGTCCGCCGACGCCCACGGAACTGTGACTCAGCAAGAAGGCAACCGCAACCTTTCGATGAGCGTTCCAAAGCGCTTTGGCTGACTTGATCTCGCCATTGAATTGTCGTGAAGTCAAGAGGCTCATGTAGCTAATCGATTTAAAAGCGCCGGAATACCTGCAAGAACGTGCAATGCAGCAAGTTTTTTTGGCACTGCAGCAGCAATTTTGGCTTCAAACACGGTCGATGCGCCTCTAAGGTCATCTCGTCTGGCGATTGCGCCAGCCATCATCGGATCGATTAAAATTGAAAGCGCTTTGAGGCTGGAGGCCTCCGATGAACCTCAAGCAACTGTCGCACATGCTGTCGCTTTCGCAGACCACGGTCAGCCGCGCGTTGAACGGCTACCCCGAGGTCAGCGAGGAAACCCGGCGGCGGGTGGTGGACGCCGCCAAGCGCCATGGCTACCGGCCGAACCCGAGCGCGAGGCGCCTCGCCACCGGCAAGTCCGGCATGATCGGCTATGTGCTGCCGACCGGTGCATCCGTCGACATCGATCCGCATTTCGTCGAATTCCTCTCCGGCCTCGGCGATTACGCCCGTTCGCACGAACTCGACCTGGTGCTGTCGCCCGCCGATGCCGGTGACGAGGAGACGACCTACCGGCGTATCGTCGCCAACCGGCAGGTGGATGCCGTTTACCTCTCCGCGCCGCGGCCGGCGGACAAGCGGCTGGCGCTGGTCAACAAATTGGGCATCCCTTTCATCGTCCACGGCCGCAGCGAAGGCTTCGATTTCGACTATCCCTATCTCGACATCGACAATGAGGGCGCCTTCCATGAAGCGGGACGGCTGCTCGTCCAGCTCGGCCACAAGCGCCTGGCGCTGATCAACGGCAACGATCGCGAAACCTTCGCCATCCACCGCGAGCGTGGCATGCGCCGCGCGCTCGCTACGAGCGGGCTGATGCTTGGCGAGCGCCATGTCTGCTCGCTCACCATGACCGAGGAGAACGGCTACCGCGCCGCCCGCCGCCTGCTGGAGGACAGCGAGCCGCCGACGGCGATCGCCTGCTCCAGTCTGATCATGGCGCTGGGCGTCGTGCGCGCGGTGCGCGACCTCGGCCTGACCATCCCCGGCGACCTGTCGCTGGTCGCGCATGACGACGTCTTTCCCTGGCTGCGCCCGGAGAATTTCCCGGTGCCGCTGTCGACGACGCGCTCCTCGATCCGCCTTGCCGGCGCGCGCGTGGCCGAGCGCTTGGCGGCGCGGATTTCGGGATTGGAAGAGGGCGCGCGCGGCGAGGTCTGGCCGGTCGATCTGGTGGTGCGCGGGTCGGTCGCCGGCGCGCCGGCATAGGGATCAGACTCACCAGCCGAGCCGCAGGCGCGCTCGGCTTAAAAGATAAGTGCGCGATGGATCGGTCCCAACCTAAGCCAATTTCCGCCTGCCGCGCCCCACCTTATTGTAAGACGTTCAAATTTGAGCTTCCGCACTCATGCTTTATCGAGAGTATCTCCTTAGTCTTCAACCCTTCTGCGCCAGAAGTTGGCCGTTCACGCCGCCGGCGACGATGACGAAATAGGAGGACGCAATGACCCGCACTCACGTTGAACGTCTTGGAGAGTTCAGGGAAATCCTGGTCGCGACTCGACGCGAAGGCGTCCGCAATGTGCACCACACTCGCGACGCGATGCGGGCAAGTGGCTTTCAGATCGGGGAGAGCGATGGCTCCAGCTACGGCGCGCAACTGAAGGCGCTTCAAGAGCAAATTGAGGCGGTCGATCGCGCCATCGAAGACGAGAAGCGGTTGGCCTTGGTTCTCGAGGGCGCGGTTCAATCCCGCCGGCCGACCAAGCCGAGAATCGTGAAGGGTGCATAGAGCCAACTACGGCCGTTGGTGAAGCTGGGCTTCCAACGGTGGCAGAGGCGCCGATATAGGGGGCAGGATCCAACGGCTTCACCGACCGCCTCCTTCATGGGCTGCATCAACTCTCGTGGGACAACGGTCGGCCTGCACCTGCTCCTGATTTTGGAAGGTGGCAACGGGTAAGTCAGAGTCGTCAACCAGTCCTTCAGGGTGCGCCTTTTGCCCACATTCCCGTTCTCCGAAACGGATCCGATCCAACATCCAGGCCAGCCGCCGAAGACTTCGGGGGTGGTGATTGTCGGTGGCGGTGTCATCGGCGTGACGACGGCGCTTTTCCTTGCGATGCGCAACATTCCGGTGACGCTGCTGGAAAAAGGCCGTGTCGCGGCCGAGCAGTCCTCGCGAAACTGGGGCTGGATCAGAAAGCAGGGACGGGACGCGGATGAACTGCCGATCGTCATCGAGGCCATCCGCCTGTGGCGGCAACTGGCCGAGGAATGCGGCGAAGACATCGGGCTCACCCAGACAGGTGTGACCTATCTGGCCAACGCCGACAAGGACATGGCCGGCTTCGAAACCTTCATGAAGATCGCCGCGGCACATGACCTCGACACGCGCTTGCTTGACGCGGACGAGACCGCGAAACTCATCAGCGGCATGTCGCGCAGGTTCAAAGGCGCGATGACGACGCCCTCCGATATGCGTGCGGAACCTTGGTTGGCGGTGCCAGCGCTTGCCCGGCTTGCCGTGCGAAAAGGCGCCAGGATCGTGGAGAACTGCGCGGCGCGAACCCTCGACATCGCGGCCGGCAGGATCAAGGGCGTGTGGACCGAGGCGGGATATATCCAGACCTCCACCGTACTGGTCGCGGGCGGCGCCTGGTCGTCCCTGTTCCTTGAAAAGACACGGCGTATCCATCCCCCAGCTCAGCGTCCGCGTAACCGTGGCCGCAACGGAGCCCCTGCCTGAAATCCATGCAGGCGCGGCCGCCGACGATCACATCGCCTTCAGGCGCAGACAGGATGGCGGCTACACGCTCGCAGGAGGCGGCAGCCACTTGCTTTACCTGGGGCCCGACGCATTCCGGCACGCCACCAAATATATTCCCGCCCTCAGGAACGATCCGTTCGGAGCACGCTATTTCCCGTTCGCTCCGTCAGGCTACCCGGATGGCTGGTCGACGCCGCGCGATTGGGCGCCGGATTCCCAAAGTCCTTTCGAAAGAATGCGGGTGCTCGACCCGGCCCCTCAACCGGCGCGGCTGCGTTCGATCGAGCGCAATTTCAAGCAGCTGTTTCCACAGTTCGAGCAAGCTCGCCTGAAGGTCGGCTGGGGCGGCATGATCGATGCCATGCCCGACGTCGTCCCCGTCGTGGATCGGGTGCAGGCGGTCGGCGGTCTTTTCGTCGCGACGGGAATGAGCGGCCACGGGTTCGGCATCGGGCCTGGCATAGGCCGCGTCGTCTCCGACATGATCCAGGGAAACGATCCCGGGCACGATCTCAGCCGCTTCCGGCTATCGCGCTTCTATGATGGAAGCCCGGTACGGTTGGGTCCGGCCCTTTGAATTGGTCGTGCCAAATCCAACTTGGAGTTCTATTTGGCTAGCCTGGCCCTTACTTCATTGCGCGGATCTGTTGGGGGTGCCGGGGGTGGTAGGGATCATGTTCCGACAGATGAGATAGGTCGAGTTCTGTCACACCCCCTCTGTCCTGCCGGACATCTCCCCCGCAAGGGGGGAGATTGGGCGCCGCCACCGCTTTCGCCAATCATCGGCGTCGAAGAGTGGGGCCGGCGCTGAAGCTGCTGATCTCCCCCCTTGCGGGGGAGATGGCCGGCAGGCCAGAGGGGGGTGCTGTCCCGCCAACATAACAGATATGAGCGGCGACTACTTCGCCGCTTCCGCCGCCTTCGTGTCGATCAGCCCATAGCCGAAATCATTGTCCCGCCCTTTCGGCCCAAGATCCTTGGCCGTTGCGGCCAGCGCTTTCTCGATGTCGTCGGCCGAGCGGTCGGGCGCGGCGTGGATCAGGTTGGCGATGGCGCCGCTGACGATCGCGGCGGCAAAGGACGTTCCGGTCACCACGTCCGAGCCGGCGCCGCTCGGCGCCAGCATTTCGACGCCCGGCGCCGAGATGAAGACATAGGCGCCGCGATTGGCCTGCGGCATCAAGCCGTCCTTGGCGTCGGTGGCGGTGACGGCAATGACGCCGTCGAAAGCGGCCGGGTAGCCATAGGGCGCCTTCGGTCCGTTGTTGCCGGCGGCCGCGACCAGCACCATGCCCATCGCCCGCGCATTGCGGCAGGCGGTGCCGAGCAGGTCGTTCTTCGGCCCGACGAAGCTCATATTGATGATGCGCACGTCCTGTTCCGCCGCCCAGTCGAGCGCCGACAGGATGACGTCCATGGTCGACTTGCCGCCTTCGAAGGCGCGCGCGTGATAGATTTTCGCGCCCGGCGCCATGCCTTCCAACTGGCCGACGCCGGCGATCAGCCCGTCGACCGAGGTGCCGTGGTCGCGCTTCTCGATCGGCACGTTGGGCATGGCGTCATATTGCGCGGCGATGACGCCTTTCAGCGCCGGGTTGGTGTCGTCGATGCCGGTGTCGATGACGGCGACGCGCACATTCTCGCCGCTCGCCTGCTTCGAATCGAGCGCGATGCGGTCGAAGGCGTAATTCACGATGCCGGCGGCCTGCTGCAGCGTGTAGATATGGTTGGGTTCGCGCCGCTGCGTGCGGCCGTCGGCGGCAAGCTGCGCCAGCACGACGCCGACCGGACGCCCGTCGGTGATGCCGAAGCGCACCAGCGTGGTGCCGAGCAGCCGCGACTGGCGCTGCGAGCGCACCTGCAGGCCGAAGGAGGTCGCGATCTGCTGCACGACGCCGGCATCGCCCTCGACCGTCACCAGCACCTCGTCGGGCACGAATTCGCCGGTGATCGCGCGCGGTGGCTCGGCCAGGTTGAGGCCTTGTGGCACCGTGACCGGACCGCTCGGTGTTGGCGGGGGTGCTGGCGTGTTGGTCGGGCCGTTCGATGAGGATGTTCCGCCAGACGGCGCGGGCGTTTGCGGGGCAGCGCCCGCCGGCGGGTTCGGGAACAGATCGACGATCAGCGCCGGCAGGAACACCGCGCCGGCCGCGGCCGTGCCGTTGCCCGGCGCGCCATTGTTGTTCTTTGCGCCGCCGTCCTTGTCGCAGCCGGCGCCCGCCACCGTCGTGCGGTTCAGGCAGTCGACCTGCGTTTGGCTCAGGCCCGGATCGTTGGTCTGTGCAAACGCAGGCACGGCGGCAAAGGCCGCCGCCGCGAGGATTGCCGCGTGTAAAATGACCGCCTTAGCCGCCATCGACCGGTTTCCTTCCCTGGATCACAGCATCGGCGAAAGGCTGGGCGGCAATAAGGCCGACGATCCTGTCGTAGTCGGCCGAGGTTTCAGCCGGGATCGTCAGGTGGAAGACGCCATCGGCGGTCGGTCCGCCGGCGATCTTCAACCCGTTCTGACCGAGGAAGGCGGCGATGTCGGCCATCCTGGCGTCCTGCTTGAACTTGACCAAGGCGAAAGGCAGCTTCGCCAGATCGTCCTGGGCCCCGGCCACCTCAAAGTCGTTGCCCTTGCCGCTCGGCCGTTCGAAGGACTGTACCAGCACCAGGGCAAGCAGTGCAGCGGCAGCCGCCCAGGCCACGCCGGCCGGCATGGCCGTCACCCGGCCGAACAGGCTGGCAAGCCAGGATTGGCCGGTTGGCGCGCGCGCCGGACCCGCCTGGGCGTCGAGCGCCCTGGCGAAGCGCGACAGCGCATCGGCCGGCGGCCGGATCGCCTCGTTGGCGGCGGCGGTGCCGGAGAATTCGGCTTCCGCTTCGCCAAGCGCTGCCAGCGCCGCGGGATCGGTGGCCAGCCATTCCTCGACGGCCTCCAGCTCGGCGCCTTCCAGCGAGCCGTTCAAATAGAACGGCAGCAGCGTTTCCATCTCGTCGCGGCGCGACATCTTTTCAGCGGCGCTCATGGCCACCCCCTGTCGTAGCCGGCGGCTTTGAGCGCCTCGCCGAGTTTCTTGCGGGCGTAGAACATCCTGGTCTTGACGGTCGCGACCGGAATGTCGAGCACCTCGCCGATCTCGGTCACCGACTGTCCATGATAGTAGGCCAGGTCGATCACCGTGCGGTGTTCTTCCGGCAAGGCGTCGACAAAGCGGCGCAAGGCGGCGGCCTTGTCCTCCTTCATGGTGACGACTTCCGGCGTGTCGGCGCTGTCAGGAACTTGCGCCGCGTCGTCGTCGTCGATCCAGTCTTCCTTCTTCTTGCGCAGCATGGACAGCGCCTTGAAGCGGGCGATGCCGAGCAGCCACGTGGAAACTTCGGAGCGCCCCTCGAAGCTGGGCGCCTGTTTCCACAGCTCCAGGAAGACCTCGTTTGCGATATCGTCGGCCATCATTTCCGATCCCGTCTGGCGCGCCACGAAGCGGTAGATCCGCGCGTGGTGACGCATGAACAGGAGCCGAACGGCGGCCCGGTCGCCCTTCGCGACCCGGTCTACAAGCGCGCGATCGGTTTCCGTCGCCGCGTTCATGGCCGGTCGAGCCGCCTGGCTCCTCGAAGCTCTGTCGCTGATCGGTCCAAAAAGGTTCACCCTCCGCCAAGGATTCTTTGGAGGCTAACCGAAGAGCGGGGAGGTTGCCAGTAGGGGCGCTGTTCCTTCCCCCCTTGTGGGGGAAGGTGGATCGGCGCGCAGCGCCGAGACGGATGAGGGGTGTTCCAGCGGAGTGAGACGTCGGCTTTCCCTGGAACACCCCTCATCCGTCGCCTTCGGCGACACCTTCTCCCACAAGGGGAGAAGGGGGCGCCTCACTTCAAAAACACCTTCGCCGTCATCGTCGCCGGTATCTCAACCCCGAGCCGGCTCAGCACCGTCGGCGCGAGCTGCAATTGGTCGAGCAGCGTATCACCCTCAGGTCCCTTAGCAGGCCCGAAATAATAGAGCGCGAAATCCTGCATCTCGTCGTCATGGCCGCCATGGTGGCCGCGATCCGTCTGGCCGTGGTCGGCGGTGACGATCACCTCGTAGCCGGCTTCACGCCATTTCGGCAGGAAGGCGGCCAGCATGCCATCCATCGCATAGCAGGCATGGTCCATCTCGATGCAGTCATGGCCGAAGCGATGGCCAATCGAATCCAGCGTGCAGGTGTGCAGGATGCCGTAATCGATGCCATGGCGTTTGGTCAGCATGGTCAGCGTCGCGAACAGGTCGACGTCGCTCGGCGTCATCTGGTTCTTGAGATTGTAGCCGGTCATGCTGTGGAAGCGGCCATGTGTGATCGGCCCGCTTGGCTCGTCGAACTCCAGATCCTCGACAAGGTCGAACGGAAAGCTGCGGAAGAATTCAGACCAGTAGGAATGGGTCACCGCGCCCGTCTTGCCGCCGGCGTTGCTGACTTCGGAAAAAATGTCCGGCTGGGTGACGCGAAAGCGGTTCTCGTTGGAAAGAATGCCATGCACCTGCGGCGAAACACCGGTGTGGATCGAGGCATAGCAGCAGGCCGATGTCGACGGCAGCACGGAACGCATCTTCCACACCTGCGCCTCGCCGGACTGCGCCCAGCCTTCGAGATTGCCCATCAGCCGGCGCCAGTTGCGGTAGGGCACGCCGTCGAGGACAATGAGCAGCAGTTTGGATTTGAGCGCCACGGCGGTTCCCTGAGGTTGTCCGAAACAGAAGCGCCGCGTGTTGCACGGACACGCGGCGCTTGTAAGCACTAGCCTGATATCGGGCGTTCAGCCAGCACTCGCCGAGCGCGGGCGGAGCCGTCCGCAATTGCTCTGGCCGCTAGTTGCCGGCGCTCTCCATGCGCCGGCCGGCGATGGCCTTCTCCAGCCAGCCGATCTCCATTTCGGGGACCGAGGACAACAGCAGGTCCGTATAGGCGTCGAAAGGCGGCGTCAGCACTTTGCTCTTCGAGCCGTAGCGCACCACCTCGCCGCGATACATCACCGCGATGGAATCGGCGATCGACTTCACCGTGGCCAGGTCGTGGGTGATGAAGAGGTAGGCGACCTTCTCGACCTGCTGCAGGTTCAAGAGCAGCTTGAGAATGCCGTTGGCGACCAGCGGATCGAGCGCCGAGGTCACCTCGTCGCAGATGATCAGCTTCGGCTTGGCGGCAAGCGAGCGGGCGATGCAGACGCGCTGTTTCTGGCCGCCGGAAAGCTCGGCCGGGTAGCGGTCGATAAAACCCTTGCCCATCTCGATCTCGTCGAGCAGCTCGTTGACGCGTTTGTCGCGCTCGCGGCCCTTCATGCCGAAATAGAATTCCAGCGGCCGGCCGATGATGGTGCCGACCGTCTGGCGCGGATTCATCGCCACGTCGGCCATCTGGTAGATCATCTGCAATTGCTGCAAATCTTCCTTGGGCCGGTCGGAAAGCTTGTTGCCGAGCGTGCGGCCGTCGAACACGACACTGCCCTGCTCGGGCGGCAACAGGCCGGTGATGGCGCGCGCCAGCGTCGACTTGCCGGAGCCGCTCTCGCCAACCACGGCCAGCGTCTGTCCGGGAAAGATGTCGACCGAGACGTTCTTCAGCACCTTGACGTGGCCGCCGCCATAGGCGGCCGTCACATTCTTCACCGACAGCATCGGCGTCGTACCTGGCTGCTGCTCCTTGTGCTCGATCTCATGCACCGAAACCAGCGCATTGGTGTATTCCTGGCGCGGTTCCTTGATGATCTGCCTGGTGCCGCCCCATTCGACCAGCCGGCCGTGGCGCAGCACCATGATCTCGTCCGACACCTGGGCGACGACGGCGAGGTCGTGGGTGATGTACAAAGCCGCCACATGCGTGTCGCGGATGGCGTCCTTGATCGCCGCCAGCACGTCAATCTGCGTCGTCACGTCGAGCGCCGTGGTCGGCTCGTCGAAGACGATCAGGTCGGGCTCCGAGCACAGCGCCATCGCCGTCATCACGCGCTGCAGCTGGCCGCCGGAGACCTGGTGCGGGAACCGCTCGCCGATGGTTTCGGGGTTGGGCAGGCTGAGCTTCCTGAACAGCGCGACGGCGCGTTTCTCCGCTTCTGCCCTGGTCGCCGTGCCGTGCAGCAGCGAGGCCTCCACCACCTGGTCCATCAGCCGGTGCGCCGGATTGAAGGCGGCGGCCGCCGACTGCGCGACATAGCAGACCTCGCGGCCGCGCAATTTGCGAAAACCTTCCTTGCCGCCCTTCAATATGTCGCGGCCGTTGAGGATGACCTCGCCGCCGGTGATGCGCACACCGCCGCGGCCATAGCCCATCGACGACAGGCCGATGGTCGACTTGCCGGCGCCGGACTCGCCGATCAGGCCGAGCACCTTGCCCTTTTCCAGCGTCAGCGAGACGTCATGCACGAGCGTGATCGTCTTCGGCGCTTCGCCCGGCGGGTAGACCGTCGCCTCGATGCGCAGGTTGCGGATGTCGAGGAGCAGGCCCGACTTTGCTTTGCCGTCAGCCATCAGCCGCGCCCTCCCTTCAGGCTGGTCGTGCGGTTGAGCACCCAGTCGGCGACGAGATTGACCGAGATCGCAAGTGCTGCGATCGCCGCGGCCGGGATGAGCGCCGCCGGAATGCCGAACACGATGCCGTCCTTGTTCTCCTTCACCATGCCGCCCCAGTCGGCGTCTGGCGGCTGCACGCCGAGGCCGAGGAAGGACAGCGTCGACAGGAACAGCACCGCATAGATGAAGCGCAGGCCGAGTTCCGAGACCAGCGGCGACAGCGCGTTGGGCAGGATCTCGCGGAAGATGATCCAGCCGCTGCCTTCGCCGCGCAGCTTTGCCGCCTCGACATAATCCATGACGTTGATGTCGACGGCGACCGCGCGCGACAGGCGATAGACGCGGGTCGAATCGAGGATGCCCATCACCAGGATCAGCGTGATCAGGTTGGACGGCAGCACCGAAAGCACGACCAGACCCATGATCAGAGTAGGGATCGACATCAGAAGGTCGACAAGGCGCGAGAGCAGCGTGTCATACCAGCCGCCGAACACCGCCGCCGAGAAGCCGAGAATGGCGCCCAGCGAGAAGGACAGCGCCGTCGCCAGCACCGCGATGAACAGCGTGATGCGGGCGCCGTAGATCATACGCGACAGCAGGTCGCGGCCGAGATTGTCGGTGCCCAGCCAATGGGCCGCCGACATCGGCTCCCAGACGTCGCCGACGATCTCGGCATTGCCGTGCGGCGCGATCAAGGGCGCGAAGACGGCCATCAGCACGAACAGCGTCGTCAGCACCAGGCCGATCAGCGCTGCGATGGGGATGCGTCTGATATCGAGCATATCCGCCGCCCCCTATTTCGGATGCCTGAGCCGCGGATTGGCGACGATCGCCGCAATGTCCGCGATGATGTTGAGGCTGATATAGACGGCGGCGAAGATCAGGCCGACGGCCTGCACCACCGGCACGTCGCGCTTGGTGACATGGTCGACGAGATACTGCCCCATGCCCGGATAGACGAAGATCACCTCGACCACGACGACGCCGACCACGAGATAGGCAAGGTTGAGCATGACGACGTTGATGATCGGCGCGATCGCGTTCGGGAACGCATGCTTGCGAATGACGGCGAAGGCCGAAAGGCCCTTGAGCTCCGCCGTCTCGACATAGGCCGACTGCATGACGTTGAGGATCGCCGCGCGTGTCATGCGCATCATGTGGGCGAGCACCACCAGCGTCAGCGCCGCCGCCGGCAGCGCGATCGCCTGCAGGCGCTCACCAAGGGACATTCCTTCATAGACGGTGGAGATGGCGGGGAACCACTGGTGCTCGACCGCGAAGTAGAAGACCAGCAGATAGCCGATGAAGAACTCCGGGAAGGAGGTCGAGGCGAGCGCGACGCCGGAGATCAGCTTGTCGACCCAGCCATTGCGGTAGCGCACCGCGATCAACCCAAGCGTGATCGCCAGCGGGATCGCCACGATGGCAGCCCAGAAAGCCAGGAACAGCGTGTTCCACAGCCGTTCCTTGATCGATGTCGCGATGTCCTGCCCGCTCGACATGGCGGTGCCGAGATCACCGGTCAGCACGCCGCCCAGCCAGTGGAAATAACGGATATAGGCAGGCTGGTTGAGCCCGAGCTGCTCGCGCAGATTGGCGAGCGACTCAGGCGTCGCCGATTGTCCGAGAATGGCTTGCGCGACGTCGCCGGGCAGGATCTGCGTACCGGCGAAGATCAGGACCGAAACGGCCAACAGAAGGAGGATGCCCAGCGCAATGCGCTGGGCCACCAGTTTCACGATGGGTGAGGACATCTCCGCAAGGCCGGACCTTAGGCTTCCAGCCAGCACTTCGCCAGGGCGTAGCCGTTGCAAAGCTCCTGATGCGGATCGTCAACCCAGCCACCGACCTTGGGACCTGTCGCGTCGATGAACTGGTTGAACATCGGCAGGATCAGGCCGCCTTCGTCGCGCACCATGACGGCCATGTCGTGGTACATCGCCTTGCGCTTGGCTTCGTCGAGCTCGGCGCGCGCCGCCAGCACCATCTTGTCGAAGTCCGGACGCTTGAAGCGCGTGTCGTTCCAGTCGGCCGACGACAGGTAAGCGGTCGAGTACATCTGGTCCTGGGTCGAGCGGCCGCCCCAATAGGAAGCGCAGAAGGGCTGCTTGTTCCACACCTCGTTCCAGTAGCCGTCGCCAGGCTCGCGCTTGATCTCGAGCTTGATGCCGGCCTTGGCAGCGCTCTGCTGGTAGAGCTGGGCCGCGTCCACGGCGCCGGGGAAGGCGACGTCCGAGGTCCTGAGCAGGATCGAGCCGTCATGGCCCGACTTCTTGTAGTGGAACTTGGCCTTGTCCGGATCGTACTTGCGCTGCTCGATCTCGGTGAACAGCGGGTAGGAGGCGTTGATCGGGAAGTCGTTGCCGAGCGAGCCGTAGCCGCGCAGCACCTTGTTCAGCATCTCCTCGCGGTCGATCGCCAGCTTCAACGCCATCCTGAGGTCGTTGTTGTCGAACGGCGCCGTGTTGCAATGCATGATGAACACGTAGTGGCCGGGACCGGAATGGTTGCGGATGGTGACGCCCTTCACGCGCTTGATCAGGTCGACGATCTTCGGCTCGACGCGGTTGATCATGTTGACCTGGCCGCCCTGCAGGGCCGCCGTGCGCGCCGTCGCGTCGTTGATGACGACGACTTCGATCTGGTCGGCATGGCCCATCTTGTCGCCCTGCCAGTAATTGGCGAAGCGTTCGCCGACATGGCGCACTCCAGGCTCGTTGACCTTGACCTTGTAGGGGCCGGCGCTGATGCCGGCGTCGGGCTTGTCCTTGCCGCCATTCGGCTGGACGATCAGGTGGTAGTCGCTGAGCAGGTAAGGAAGGTCGGCATTGGCTTCCTTCAGCGTCAGCACCACTTCCTTGCCGTTGGCCTTGATGGTGTCGATGCCCTTCATGTAGCCCAGCGCGCCGGACTTCGACTTCTCGTCGGAATGACGCTCAAGCGTCGCGGCGACGTCCTCGGCGGTCACCGTCTTGCCGTTGTGGAATTCGACGCCGTCGCGGATCTTCAGCGTCCAGACCTTGGCGTCGTCCGAGGAGCCGATCTCCTCGGCGATGCGGTTCTCGAGCTTGCCCTCGGGCGACAGCTCGACGATCATTTCGCCCCAGCATTTGCCGAAGGCGAACGGCACCTGCGTCATCATCAGCGCCGGGTCGAGGCTGTTGGTGGATTCACCGCCGACCAGGCCGGCCTTGAGCGTGCCGCCCTTGACGGGGCCGGCAGCGCGGGCCGCGCTCGAAAGCAGCGAATTGGCGAACGGAGCGGAGATGCCGAGCGCGGCGGCGCGGCCGAGAAAATCGCGACGGCTGAGCTTGCCGGCGGCGACACGACGGCTGAGATAGTCGAGTTCGTTGGTCATTGTGGTTCCTCACTCTGGATTGTTCGACCTTATGGTCGTTTCTTGCTTCTTGAGGAGATAATGACCGCAACGGAAAGCTGTAAGCAAGACCGAATGCGACATGCCGTGGCGTAAATGGCGCGTCGCATTTGGACCAATCCTGCCAGCGCCTCAGACGAGGGCGCGGGGGATTATCCGCTCGAAATCGCGTGCAAAAACGAGATTCTCGGCCTCATAGGCTTCGATTCTGGCGCTGAGAATGAAATTCTGCGCGTCGCAGCGCATTTCGGCGAAGGTTTCGGTCCGCACCGACCACTCATTTCGCAAGAAAGTCTGCGTCCAGTGCGTGCTGCCCTTGGCCGACAGCGGATCGTCCGGGCGAATTGCCCATATCTCCCTGACGATGCTGCCATGGACGAGCCCATGGTCGAGGTCGCGGACCTCGCCGAAATCATCGGTTATGGAGAGCGTGACGGTGCCGGTCTTCTCGTCGCGGTCGATATGCCGTTCCGAACTGGTGGGCCGGACCGTCTCGGTCGCCCAGGGCGTCGCGCCTTCCGGTTCGGGAAACGAGACCTCATCACGCTTTGCCAGCGGCCGCAGCGGCAGCTTCAGCGTCGCCGTCGACACATCGAGCGTCACCGGCTCCGGCGACGGCCAGATCATCGGCCAGTAGGCGGTCGAAACGGCGATGCGCAATTTGTGGCCGGCCGGCACCCGGTAGGCGCATTGGTCGAGCACGACGCGTGCCGAAACCATCTCGCCCGGCACCAGCGCTTGCGGGAATTCATGCGAGTTGCGGTGGGTCAGATTGAGCACGCCGTAGGAGATCAGCTCCGAGGCGCCGTCGGGATGGACGTCGCAGAGACGCACCGCGATGTTGGCCTGGGGCCGATCGGAGGCAATTCGGACCTCGAGCTCCGGCGCGCCGACGATGTCGATCGCCTCGGTAAGCTCCGGCTGGTCGAAGCACACCGACAGCGCATCGTCCGGGCGCTGGTCGCCCGGCAATTCCGGGCCGAAGGTGAAGGGAAAATACTCGCCGCCGGCAAGGCCGCAGGTCTGCGGCGAAGCGACGATCGAGGGCTTGGCGCCGTCGGCAATAAGCTCGATCACCTCGACCTTGATATTGGGCGACGGCCATTCCTGCTCTGCCACCCAGCGGCCCGGCCGCTCCGGGTGCCAGCGCGCCGGCCGCACGCTGTCCATGACATAGGCGCGGTAGTCCGGATCGGCCTCGATGCCGGTGTCAGCGCCCTTCAGCCAGCGGTCCCACCAGCGCAGCGCTTCCTGCAGGAAGCCGATGGCCGGCTGAGGCCCGGCGTAATGCGGGTATTTGTGGATCCAGGGGCCGACAATGCCTTTGACCGGCGACTGGATGTTGGTGACGAGGTGCGAGATCGTGTTGCGGTAACCGTCATGCCAGCCGCCGATCGACAGCACCGCAGCCTTCACCGCGGAAAAATCCTCGCAGATCGAGCCGCGCTTCCAATAGGCGTCGCGATGCTGGTGGCTGAGCCACAGCGGCGCCAGGAACGGCTGGTTCTCCAAACGGGTCAGCCACAGGTCGCGCCAGCGATTGCCGCCGGCGATCAACGGGTCCGGCGGCCGCGACGAATAGGACAGCATTGTCGAGGCCCAGCCGAAATTTTCGAGCAGCAGGCAGCCGCCCTTGTAATGGATGTCGTCGGCATAGCGGTCGACGGTCGAGCACAGGCTGATCACCGCCTTCAGCGCCGGCGGCTGTTTTGCCGCCACCTGCAGGCAGTTGAAGCCGCCCCAGGAAATGCCCATCATGCCGGCATTGCCGTTGCACCACGGCTGCGCCGCAGCCCAGGCGATGACGTCGCAGGCGTCCTGCAGTTCCTGCTCGGAATATTCGTCGTCCATCAGCCCTTCGGAATCGCCGTTTCCGCGCATGTCGACGCGGATCGAGGCGTAGCCGTGCCCGGCGAAATAGGGATGGGTGAGCTGGTCGCGGAAGATGGTGCCGTCGCGCTTGCGGTAGGGCAGGTGTTCGAGGATCGCGGGCACAGGATTGTCGGCTGCGTCCTCCGGCATCCAGATACGCGCCGACAGCCGGCAGCCATCCGGCATGACGATGCCCATATCGGGAATTTCGACGACTTTTCGAGGGAATTGGGTGACGGTTTTCATGGCAGGGCACATGATGGAACCGCCAACGATGCGTCATGAGCCAGCCGGCGAAATCGGCTGGTCAATAAGCGTCAGTTCAGCGGAATGTCGTTGTCGGCCTTGCTCGCCTGGTAATCGCCTGAGAGCTGGTCATAGCGCGCGGAGATTTCCCCTATGCGCGCCTCCAGCCGCTTGCGCTCGGCTTCCGGCAACGCCCGCACCAGCCGGCGAATCGAAAAACTCTTCCAATAGGCGTTCTCGGCATTGTAGCCGCCAGGGTCTAGGGTGAAGACCTCCTTCAGGATCTTCAGGTCGTGCGGAATGGCAAAACTGTCGCGCGAATCCTCGTGGCTGAAGAGGTAGTAGAAATTGTCGAAACCGGTCCAGGTGATCGCCGACAGGCAGAGCGAGCAGGGCTCGTGCGTGGCGATGAACAGCGCGTCCTTGGTGTCGACGCGCTCGGCCTTGGGCATCTCGTAAAAACGCTTCAGGCAGTGCACCTCGCCGTGCCACAGCGGATTTTCCATCTCGTTGTTGGTCTCGGCCAGCACCAGCGAGCGGTCGTCTTTCCGCAGGATCGCTGCGCCGAACAGCTTGTTGCCGTGGGCAACGCCTTGCGCCGTCTTGGGCACGATGTCGTGCTCGATCACATCGAGCAGGCGGTCGATCAGCGAGACGTCGGTCATGGGAAAGGCTTTCAGGGAAGGTGGATCTCGTAGGGATGCGAGAAATAAAACTCTTCGAGATTGGAGCCGTCGCCGCCGCGATCGACGATCAGGAAATCCTGTTCCTCGCCGATCGGCGTCAGCACGCCGTGCCAGAGGTTGCGGCGGTAGTTGATGCCTTGTCCGGGCCCCGCAATGAAGGCGTGCGGCTCGCCCGGCCCGTCCTTGGCGTCATGGCAAACGACGACCAGAAAAGGTCGCGGCGACAGCGGGATAAAGGCCTGGCTGCCAAGTGGATGACGCTCGACCATGGTGAGCTTCAGCGGCATGTCGTAGGGCGTGCCGCGCACCATTGAGATCAATACCCGCGCGTTGGGTCCGGTGGCTTCGGCGGTGGCGAGGTCGTGATAGCGCATCGCTCGGCCGCCATTGATCGGGTAGCGATTGTCGCCGCCCATGTCGATGACGTCGCCGAACGGCGCGAAACCTTCACGCGTCAGCGGCCGGGCGACGATGCGGCTCACCGCGCCAGACCCCCAAATGCGCCGCCAAGCCTGGCGTGACGGTTGACGTCCTTGTAGAGCAGGTAGCGGAAATTGCCGGGGCCGCCGGCATAGCAGGCCTGCGGGCAGAAGGCGCGCAGCCACATGAAGTCGCCGGCCTCGACCTCGACCCAATCCTGGTTGAGGCGGTAGACCGCCTTGCCTTCCAGCACATAGAGCCCGTGCTCCATGACGTGGGTCTCGGCGAAGGGGATGACCGCGCCCGGCTTCAGCGTGACGATGGTGACATGCATGTCGTGGCGCATGTCGGCAGGGTCGACGAAGCGGGTCGTCGCCCAGCGCCCTTCAGTGCCCGGCATCGGGCTCGGCGCCACCTCCTGGTCGCTCGAGAAGAAGGCTTCCGGCACGTCGAGACCGTCGACGGCCTCATAGGCCTTGCGGATCCAGTGGAAACGGACGGCGGCGCCGCTTTCGTTGCGCACCGTCCAGCCGCTGGAAGGCGGCAGGAAGGCGAAGCCACCGGCGGCAAGCAGGTGTTTTTTGCCGGCAAGCGATACGGTGAGCTCGCCCTCGACGACGAACAGAACGCCCTCGGCGCCGGCGTCAAGCTCCGGCCGGTCGCTGCCGCCGCCGGGCAGAACCTCGACAATGTACTGCGAAAAGGTCTCGGCGAAGCCGGACAGCGGCCGCGCGATGATCCAGGCCCTGGTCTTGTCCCAGAACGGCAGCGGGCTGGTGACGATGTCCTGCATCACCCCCTTGGGGATGACCGCATAGGCCTCAGTGAAGACGGCGCGCCCGGTCAAGAGCTCGTTCTGTCCGGGATGGCCGCCCTGCGGCGCATAATAGGTTCGCTCGGCGGTCTTGATCATATCCATGGGGTCCTGGCCTCAGAGCAATTCCAGGAAAAGTGTGAAGCGGTTTTCCGTCCGGAATTGCGTAAAACAAACATCAGGGTGGGAGCATGTCTTTCAGGCGGAGCAGCGCGATGCGCTCGACCTGTTTGCAGGCGGTTTCCAACTCGACGCCGCGGCTGTTGCCGATGCGCGCCTCGAACTCCGCCAGGATTGCGTCCTTGGTCTTGCCCTTGACGGCAATGATGAAGGGGAAGCCGAAGGTGGTGACATAGGCGGCGTTGAGTTTCGAGAACAGCTCGCGCTCCTTGTCGGTCAGCGCGTCGAGCCCGGCGGAGGCCTGCTCCTTGGTCGATTCCGGCGTCAGGCGCTTCGCTTTGGCCAGCTTGCCGGCAAGATCGGGATGGGCGTTGAGCACGGAAAGCCGCTCGGCTTCGCTCGCCGCGCGGAAGATGCGGCAGAGCGCGTTGTGCAGGCCGCCGGCGCTGTCATGCGCCGGGCCGAGCTCCAGTTCGTAGGCGCGCTCGGCGATCCACGGCGAATGCTCGAACACACCGCCGAAGGCATGCACGAACTCCTCGAACTCCATGCGCGACGGACGCAGCGCCGGCGCCTCGTAGGGATGCGTCTCGCGCCAGTGTTTTGCGATGTCGATGCGCCGCGTCAGCCACACCTTGTCGTGTGACTTCACATAGTCGACGAAGCGCTTCAGCGCCGCCACCCGGCCCGGACGGCCGACCAGCCGGCAATGCAGGCCGATATTCATCATGCGTGGCCGGCCCGCCTTGCCCTCGGCATAGAGCGTGTCGAAACTGTCCTTCAGATAGGCGAAGAACTGGTCGCCCGAATTGAACCCTTGTGGCGTCGCGAAGCGCATGTCGTTGGCATCGAGCGTATAAGGGATGACGAGCTGCGGCTTCTCCAGCCCGTCGCGGTCGAACCAGTAGGGCAGCTCGTCGTCATAGGTGTCGGAGACATAGTCGAAGCCGCCTTCCTCGGCGACCAGCCGCACCGTGTTGACCGAGGTGCGGCCAGTGTACCAACCGGTCGGGCGCGCGCCGGTTACCTCGTAATGCAGCTTGATCGTCTCTTCGAGGTCGCGCCGCTCGTCCTCGGCCGCATGGTCGCGATAGTCGATCCATTTCAGCCCGTGCGAGGCGATCTCCCAGCCGGCCTCCTGCATCGCCGTCACCTGGTCGGGCGAGCGGGCCAGCGCGGTGGCGACGCCGTAGCAGGTCACCGGCACCTCAGCTTCCGTGAACAGCCGGTGGAGCCGCCAGAAACCGGCGCGGGCGCCGTATTCATAGATCGATTCCATGTTCCAGTGGCGCTGGCCCACCCACGGCGCGGCGCCGACGATCTCGGACAGGAAAGCTTCCGAAGCCTTGTCGCCATGCAGCACGCAGTTCTCGCCACCTTCCTCGTAATTGACGACGAATTGCACGGCGACATGCGCGCCGCCCGGCCATTTCGGGTCCGGCGGATTGGCCCCGTAACCGCGCATGTCCCGTTCGTAACGCATTGCCGCTCCTGCCCGATTGTTGCGTTGAAGATATCGAAAGGAGTGCTGCTGCATTCCCCCGAAAATTTTTGAAAGTGCTTTTTGCCGCACTCCGCTCGACCCGGGCTTATGCATCGCCTTTAATTGGCGCACAATTGACTTGAAAACGTTGAACTGTACCGACACGGGAGGCGGCCAGTGGCAGAAACGTCGAAAGCCGATGGCGGGCGCCTGACGACCCATGTGCTCGACACCGCGACCGGTCGGCCGGCAAAGGGCCTGTCGATCGAGCTGTTCCGCATCGAGCGCGAGGCCCGGACACATATCAAGACGGTGACCACAAATGATGACGGTCGCTGCGATGCGCCGCTCTTGGCCGGCGCCGATTTTCGCACCGGCGAGTATGAGCTGGTCTTCGCTGCCGGCGACTATCTGCGCGGTCAAGGCACCAGGCTGCCAGAGCCTGCCTTCCTCGATATCGTGCCGATCCGCTTCGGCATGGCGGAGCAGCGGCATTACCATGTGCCGCTCTTGATTTCGCCTTATGGCTACTCGACCTATCGGGGGAGCTGAGACATGGCCGACACCAAGATCCGCAACGAGATCCGTTTCATCCTGAACGGCGCCGACGTCGCGCTCCGTGACGTTGCACCCGACGCGACGCTGCTCGACTGGCTGCGGCTCAACCGTTCGCTGCGCGGCACCAAGGAAGGCTGCGCCGAGGGCGACTGCGGCGCCTGCACGGTGCTGGTCGGCAAGCTCTCCGCCGAAGGCCTGGTCTACGAAAGCGTCAACGCCTGCATCCGTTTCATGGGTTCGCTCGACGGCACCCATGTTGTGACTGTGGAACATCTGCGCGGCAATGGCGAAAAGCTGCATCCGGTGCAGCAGGCGATGGTCGATTTCCATGGCTCGCAATGCGGCTTCTGTACGCCGGGCTTCATCATGTCGCTTTACGGGCTGTGGATGAGGACGCCCGATCCGTCGAACGCGGCGATCGAAAAGGCGCTGCAGGGCAATCTCTGCCGCTGCACCGGCTATGAGGCGATCATGCGCGCCGCGCACGCCATTTCGAGCTATGGCAAGGCGGCCAAGGATCCCTTGGCGGTGGAGCGCAAGGACATCACCGCGCGGCTAAGGGCATTGCGCGACGGCGCCAGGGTCGAGATCGGCTCCGGCAAGGCGCGGCTGATCGTGCCGGCCAGCGTCGACGATTTCGCGGCCGTGCTCGAGAAAGAGCCGGGCGCCACCATCGTTGCCGGCTCGACCGATGTCGGCCTTTGGGTCACCAAGCACATGCGCGACATCTCGCCGGCGATCTTCATCGGCGGCCTCGACGGCCTGCGCACGATGTCGGAGAAGGACGGCGTCATCACCATCGGTGCCGGCATCACCTACACCGAAGCGTTCGAGACCCTGTCGAAACGCATCCCGGCCCTGGGCCCGCTGGTCGACCGCATCGGCGGCGAGCAGGTACGCAACATGGGCACGATCGGCGGCAACATCGCCAACGGCTCGCCGATCGGCGACACACCGCCGCCGCTGATCGCGCTCGGCGCGCAACTCACCCTTCGCAAAGGCAAGAAGCGCCGCACGATCCCGCTCGAAACCTTCTTCGTCGCTTATGGCAAGCAGGACCGTCAGCCCGGCGAGTTCGTCGAGGCGGTGCATGTTCCGGTGCCGGCAAAGGGCGAAAAGTTTGCCGTCTACAAGGTCACCAAGCGCCGCGACGAGGACATCACCGCCGCCCTCGGCGCCTTCTATCTGATCCTGGCCAAGGACGGCACCGTGGCCGACATCCGCATCGCCTATGGCGGCATGGCGGCAACGCCGAAGCGCGCTGCGGCGGTCGAGAAGGCGCTGATCGGCAAGGCCTGGAACGAAGCGACGGTGGAGGTCGCGATGGCCGAATACGCCAGCGATTTCACGCCGCTCACCGATATGCGGGCAAGCGCCGAATACCGGGCGTTGGCGGCGAGGAACCTCTTGCTGCGCTTCTTTGTCGAGACCACCGGCACCAAAGCGCCGTTCCAGGTCTCCCGCTACGAGGCTGCCTGATGACCAAGCATGTCCCCAACCTCAAGGCGCAGAAGATCTCCGGCGGCGTCGCCAGCGACCAGCGCCACGATTCCGCGCACAAGCATGTCAGCGGCACGGCGGTCTATATCGACGACATGCCGGAGCCGGCCGGCACGCTGCATGGCTGCCTTGGCCTGTCCGCCGCGACGCATGCGACGATCACGAAGATGGACCTCGCGGCGGTGCGTGCCGCTCCCGGCGTCGTCGACGTGCTGACGGCAAAGGACGTGCCGGGTGAGAACGATATTTCGCCCACCGGCCGCCATGACGAGCCGGTGCTCGCAGACGGCAAGGTCGAGTTCTACGGCCAGCCGATCTTCTGCGTTATCGCCGAGACACGCGAACAGGCCCGCCGCGCCACCAGGCTGGCCAAGGTCGAATACAAGCAGTTGCCCTTCGTCACCGACATCGGCGCGCTCGACCCGCGCAAGGACAAGCTTGTTACGCCGCCGCTGACGTTGAGGCGAGGCGACGCAGCGACTGCGATCAAGACGGCCCCCCGCAAGCTCAAGGGCAAGATGCGCCTCGGCGGCCAGGAGCACTTCTATCTCGAAGGCCACATCGCCATGGCCGTGCCCGGCGAGGACCAGGACGTCACCATCTATTCCTCGACCCAGCATCCGAGCGAAGTCCAGCATATGGTGAGCCATGCGCTGGGCATCCCGAGCAACGCCATCACGGTGGAAATCCGCCGCATGGGCGGCGGCTTCGGCGGCAAGGAAACGCAGGGCAACCAGTTCGCGGCGCTTGCCGCCATCGCCGCCAAGCGGCATCATCGCGCGGTCAAGATCCGGCCCGACCGCGACGACGACATGACCGCGACCGGCAAGCGGCACGATTTCCTGATCGACTACGAGGTCGGCTTCGACGACGACGGCAACATCCTCGGCGTCGACTTCATGTTCGCCGCGCGCTGCGGCTTTTCGTCGGACCTCTCCGGCCCGGTCACCGACCGCGCGCTGTTCCACTGCGACAACACCTATTTCTGGCCGGCGGTGCACGCCCAGTCGGCGCCGCTCTACACCAACACGGTCTCCAACACCGCCTTCCGCGGCTTCGGCGGTCCGCAAGGCATGGTCGGCGCCGAGCGCGTCATCGACGAGGTGGCCTTTGCCCTCGGCAAGGACCCGCTCGAAATCCGCAAGAAGAACTTTTATGGAACCACCGACCGCAACATCACGCCCTACCACCAGACGGTCGAGGACAATGTCATCCAGCGCATCATCGCCGAGCTGGAGGTGAGTTCGAACTATGCGCGGCGCCGCCGCGAGATCAGCGCCTTCAACAACAACAGCCGCTTCATAAAGCGCGGACTGGCGCTGACGCCGGTCAAGTTCGGCATCTCCTTCACCGCCACGCACTACAACCAGGCCGGCGCGCTGGTGCATGTCTATACCGACGGTTCGGTGCACCTGAACCATGGCGGCACCGAGATGGGGCAGGGGCTCTATCTCAAGGTGGCGCAGGTGGTGGCGGAAGAATTCCAGATCGACCTCGACCAGGTGAAGATCACCGCGACGACCACCGGCAAGGTGCCGAACACCTCGGCCACCGCGGCATCCTCGGGCTCGGACCTCAACGGCATGGCGGCGCAGAACGCGGCGCGCCAGATCAAGGACCGGCTGACCAATTTCGCCTCGGAAAAATACCAGGTTCCGCGCGACCAGGTGCTGTTCCTGCCCAACCGGGTGCGCATCGGCAACCAGGAGATACCCTTCGGCGACCTGGTCAAGCAGGCCTATATGGCCCGCATCCAGCTCTCGGCGGCCGGCTTCTACAAGACGCCGAAAATCCACTGGAACCGTGACAAGGGCGAGGGTCGTCCCTTCTACTATTTCGCCTACGGCGCCTCCTGCTCGGAGGTCTCGGTCGACACGCTGACCGGCGAATATGTTGTCGAGCGCACCGACATCGTGCATGAAACCGGCCGCTCGCTGAACCGCGCCATCGACCTCGGCCAGGTCGAGGGCGGCTTCATCCAGGGCATGGGCTGGCTGACCACCGAGGAATTGTGGTGGGACGACAAGGGCCGGCTGCGCACCCATGCGCCGTCGACCTACAAGATCCCGCTCGCCTCCGACCGTCCAAAAGTCTTCAACGTCACGCTGGCCGACTGGTCCGAAGCCAACGAGCCGACCGTGCATCGCTCCAAGGCCGTCGGCGAACCGCCTTTCCCGCTCGGCATGTCGGTTCTGCATGCGCTCTCCGATGCGGTCGCGAGCGTCGCGGATCACAAGATCTGCCCGCGCCTCGACGCGCCGGCGACGCCGGAGCGGGTGCTGATGGCGATCGAGCGGTTGAAGCGGGAAGCGGTAAAGCCGGCCTGAATCTGCCTAAACGTGCAAATCGAGGCGCAAAACGCTATATTTCCAGGATGGAAATGCAGACGATGAACTCGAAAGTGCAAAGCCTGAAGGCGTTCCTCGGTCAAGCCGACCGCGTCGCGCTCGTCGAGGTCGCGGCCACGAAGGGCTCGACGCCGCGCGAGGCCGGCGCCTTCATGCTTGTCTCGGCATCGGCGATTTTCGGGACCATCGGCGGCGGCCAGCTCGAATACATGGCGATCGACAAGGCGCGGCAGATGCTGCGCCCCTCATCTCCCTCCAAGGGGAGAGAAGCGCGCATCGAGGTCGACGAGGTCTGCGCCACGCTCGACGTTCCGCTCGGGCCGGAGATCGGCCAATGCTGCGGCGGCCGCGTCGAGGTGCTGATCCGCCTCGTCGATGGTTCGCTGGAACAGCAGCTGATCGCCAACGCTCAATCGGAAGAGGCGCATCTGCCGCATGTCTATGTCTTCGGCGGCGGCCATGTCGGCCAGGCGCTGGCCGCGTCGCTGGCGCTCCTGCCGATCCACGCCGTCGTGGTCGAAACGCGCGCCGATGCGCTGGAAGGCATGCCGGACACGGTCGAGACGCGGCTGACACCAATGCCCGAGGCCGTGGTGCGCGAAGCGCCGGCCGGATCGGCCTTCGCCATCCTCACTCACGACCATGCGCTGGATTTCCTGATCGTCGCCGAGGCGCTGAAGCGAGACGATACCGCTTATGTCGGCATGATCGGCTCCAAAACCAAGAAAGCCACCTTCAGGAGCTGGTTCCTGAGGTCGGCCGAGGGCAGCGAAGCACAGTTCGCTCGGCTCGTCTCGCCGATCGGCGGCAGCGCCGTGAAGGACAAGCGCCCGCAGGTGATCGCCGCGCTCGCCGCCGCCGAGATCATGACGGCGCTGGTGTCTCACGCCGCCCAGGCGCCGATTTCGAGCACATCCAAAAAGGTGATGGTCGGCTGAAGGCCGGCCGCCGCGGTTCCTGGGACATCAACAAAGCTGCCTCGAGATATGACCGCCGCTCACAGCTGCTCGTCGCTTTCTTCGTTTCTCAAACGCGCTCGAACCGTGTTTTCTGCGCGCCTGACGAACATAAGCGGTGAACACGGGTGAACGACATGGACGTATTGCGCATAGCGGCATTTTCAGACGGGAGCAGAGGCGGCAATCCCGCCGGCGTGGTGATCGGCGAGGCCTTGCCCGATGCGGCTGACATGCAGCGCGTCGCGGCCGAGGTCGGCTTTTCGGAAACAGCCTTCGCGGCGCCCGCCGGCGACGGCTGGCGCGTCCGCTACTTTTCGCCGGAATCGGAAGTGCCGTTCTGCGGCCACGCCACCATCGCGCTGGGCGCGGCGCTGGTCAGGAAGTTCGGCAACGGGGTCTTCGCGCTGACCCTCAACCAGGCGAACATTACCGTCGAAGGTTTCTGCGACGGCGCCAACGTCTCTGCTGCCCTGCAGTCGCCGCCGACGCGCAGCGAGCCGGCTTCGTCGGAACTGGCCGGCGAGGCATTGGCGCTGTTCGGCTACCAACCGGGCGATCTCGATCCGGCAATTCCGCCGGCGCTGATCCATGGCGGCGCCGATCACCTCGTATTGGCGCTGAAGTCACGCGAAGCGTTGGCCGCCATGGCTTATGACCTGAAGCAGGGTCAGGCTTTCATGCGGCGCGAAGGCCTGGTCACGATCCTGCTCGCCTATGCCGAGACACCGCGCCGCTTCCACACCCGCAATCCATTCGCTTCCGGAGGCGTCTACGAGGATCCGGCGACGGGAGCGGCGACCGCTGCCTTTGCCGGCTATCTGCGTGATCTCGGCTGGCCGCATGGTGGCGCGATCGACATCGTCCAGGGCGAGGACATGGGGATGCGCTCGCGCCTGCATGCCGATATTCCGCCGACGCCGGGCAGCTCGATCCGGGTGTCCGGAACAGCCCGGCTGATGGATGCGCGGGCCGAAGCGGCTTAAACCGGCCGCTTCAGGCCGAGATGCTCGCGCAGCGTCCGACCCTCGTAGTCCTTTCGGAACAGGCCGCGCCGCTGCAGTTCCGGCACCACCAGCGTCGCGAAGGCGTCGAGCTCGCCTGGGAACCAGGACGGCATGACGTTGAAACCGTCGGCCGCGCCGCCTTCGAAACGCGCCTGCAATTCATCGGCGATCTGCTCGGCCGTGCCGACGATCCGCCAATGGCCGCGCGCCCCGGCAAAATAGCGGGCCAGCTCGCGGATCGAGAGGCCGTCGCGGCGCGCCTGCTCGATGACCAGCGCCTGCCGGCTTTTCATGCCTTCACTTTCCGGCAGTTCGGGCAGCGGCCCGTCGATCGGGTAGCGCCCGAGATCCGAGATGCTGAGATAGCTGGAAAGCAGCGCCACGCCGACATCGTCGGGGATCAATTCCTGCAGCGCATCGTATTTGGCCTGCGCCTCGGCTTTCGTCGCCGCCACGATCGGCGCCACGCCGGGCATGATCTTCACATCGTCCGGCTGGCGTCCGTAGGCGGCGAGCCGCCCCTTGAGGTCGTCATAAAAGGCCTTGGCTTCCTCGAAAGTCTGCGCGGCCGAGAACACCACGTCGGCGGTTCGGGCGGCAAGATCCTTGCCGTCGTCGGAGGCGCCCGCCTGCACCATCACCGGCGCGCCCTGCGGCGAGGGCGGTATGTCGAGCGGATCGCGCACCGAAAAGCTCTCGCCGTCATGGCCGGCGACGCGCCGGTTCCATAGGCCGGTGATCACCGTGGCGAACTCGCGCGCCCGCGCATAGCGATCGGCATGCGGCCGCAGGCCCGTCGCGCCGAAATTCGCCGCTTCGATGGGGCTCGCCGATGTCACCAGATTCCAGCCGGCCCGCCCGCCGCTCAGATTGTCGAGCGAGGCGAAGGTCCGCGCCAGCCCATAGGGCTCGTTGTAGCTGGTCGATGCCGTCGACACGAGGCCGATCCGTTCGGTCTGCGCGGCAAGCGCCGACAGCAGGCTGATCGGCTCGAAGCCGATCGAGCGCGAGGTCTGGCTGGCGATGTTGACATTGGCCTCGCGCAGGCCGGCTGCGTCCTCGCAGAAGATCATATCCAACTTCGCGGCTTCCGCCGTGCGGGCCAGCGCGATGTAGTGATCGATGTCGATGCCGGCCGTCACATGCGCGTCAGGGTGGCGCCAGGCAGCGATGTGGTGGCCGGTCGCCCACAGGAACAGGCCGAGCTTCATCTGGCGCGCGCTCATTGTTCGCCTCCCGTGCCGAGTCCGAGATGGTCGCGCAGCGTCGCGCCCTGCTGGCCCTGGCCGGCGATACCACGGCGTCGGAGCTCCGGCAGAACGCGGTCGGTAAAACTCTGAAGTCCCGGGGCATCAGCCGGCAAAACAAAATTGAAGCCGTCACAGCCACTCGATTCTAACAAAGCTTGGAGACTGTCGGCATCCGGTTCGGATGTCAGGACCATCGTTGCCAGTACCTTCACTGTTTCCGGCTTGCGGCCGATAGCGGCAGCTCGGCGCTTCAGTTCGCCAACGGCAACTTTCAAGGCCTCAGACGGCTGTCCCTCGATCAGGACAACGTCGGCGGCGCCGCTTGCGAGATCAAAATCAGCCTCCGCCGGGCCGGACATGATTAGCACCGGCCTGTCCTGCGGTGACCGTGCGACATTGAGCGGCCCGCGTACCGAGAAGAATTCGCCGATGTGGTTCAGCGGGTGCATCTTGTCCGGATCGTGGAAGCGGCCCGCTGCCTTGTCGAACAGCAGCGCGCCACGCCCCCAGCCGACCCACAAGAGCCGTACGATGTTGATGAACTCTCTGGCGCGACGACGAAAATCATCGTCGGAAAAACCTTCCGGACGGCTGAAATTAGCCGCCTCGCGCGGGTTCTGCCTCAGCGTCGCGTTCCAGCCGATTCGGCCATGGCTAATGATGTCGAGCGAGGCAAAACGGCGCGCCAGATTGTAGGGCTGATGCATGAGCGTAGAGGCGCTGGCGACGAGGCCGATCTTCTCGGTGAATGTCGCCAGCGCGGCGACGAGCGTGGTCGCTTCGAACGGGCTGGTCGACGGCGCGCCGTTTGGCCATGAGTCGGAAATGGCGACCATGTCGACACCGGCCGTTTCCAACTTTCGCACGAAGCCGGCGATCTCGGCCAATGTCAGGCTGGTCTTCCCTGCGGCGGAAGCAATGTCGAGCGAAACGGCGAGATGCATTTAGTGCCCAATCGGCTGCCGGCGATGTCGCTACCAACCTAGGCTGGCTTTCGCGCAAGGCAACCGGGCCGGATGGGCCACGAGCCCGCCACGTGCCGGCCAGCGCTACTTCCCCGCAAGAACATCCTTGATCAGCCGCTGGCAGCGCTCGGCCATGAAGTCGAGCAGCAGCCGCACCTTGGGATCCTGCAGCTTCTTGTGCGGATAGACGGCGGCAAGCTGCACCGGCGTCGGCGGCGTCTTGGCCAGGATCACCTTCAGCCGCTGGTCGCGGATGAAAGGCTCGACCTCGAAACGCGGCTTGTTGATGATGCCGCGCCCCGACAGCGCCCAGCCGGTCAGCACATCGCCGTCATCGGTGTCATAGGGACCGTGCACTTCGAACTTCTGCACGCCACTCGGCGTCTGCAGCGTCCACACGAACTCGCGTGTGCCGGCATAGCGCAGCATCAGGCAATCGTGTTTCTTGCCGACCAGTTCCTGCGGTTCGGCGGGCTCGCCGCGCGTCTCCAGATATTTCGGCGCCGCCACCAGCACGCGCTCGCATTCCAAGACGCCGCGCATGCGCAGGCTGGAATCCTCGATGATGCCGAGCCGGAAGGCGACGTCGATGCCTTCCTTCATGATGTCGACATTGTGGTCGGAGAGCCTGAGCCGCACCTCGATATCGGGATATTTGTCGTGGAAGTCGGGGATGCCGGAGGCGATCAGCCGCCGGCCGAGGCCGAGCGGCGCCATCACCCGGATGGTGCCGCGCGGCTGGCCGGAAAGTGCTGCTACCGCGGCTTCCGCTTCGGTGATCGCATCCAGAACCTGCTTGGCGCCGGTATAGAACACCGTTCCATGCTCGGTCGGCATCAGCTGCCTTGTCGTGCGGTTGAAGAGCCGTACGCCGAGATGTTTCTCAAGTTCCTTGATGCGGTTCGAGGCGACCGCCGGCGAAAGGCGCATGTCTCTGCCCGCCGCCGACAGATTGCCGAGCTCCACGACGCGGACGAAGACGGCAATGTTGTCGAGATAGGCCATGCGTGGCTCTCATGCAGCTGCGTGGGGGAACTCTACTATTTTCCATTTTTTTTTGAAAGTCATCGCGCACCTCGCCTCTTTTCGTTTGCGCGGCAGACCGTAAAGTCCTCTCATCGGCAGGGACGATCTCCCAGGGGCGACACAATGATGGATTTCGCGATTTTCTGGGACTGGCTGAGCTTCGCCGTCCGCTGGCTGCATGTCATCACCGGCATCGCCTGGATCGGCTCGTCATTCTATTTCGTCGCGCTCGACCTCGGCCTGCGCCAGCGCCCCGGCCTGCCCGCCGGCGCCTTCGGCGAGGAATGGCAGGTGCATGGCGGCGGCTTCTACCACATCCAGAAATACCTGGTGGCGCCGGCCGAAATGCCGGAGCACTTGACCTGGTTCAAATGGGAATCCTACGCCACCTGGATGTCGGGCTTCGCCATGCTCTGCCTCGTCTATTATGGCGGCGCCAACCTGTTCCTCATCGATCCCAATGTGCTCAACGTCTCGGTGCCGGTCGGCATCCTGATGTCGCTGGCAACGATCGGCGTCGGCTGGATCGTCTATGACCTGCTCTGCCGCTCGCCGCTCGGCAACAGCGACACCGGCCTGATGCTGGTGCTCTACGGCGTGCTGGTCTTCATCGCCTGGGGGCTGACGCATCTGTTCACCGGCCGCGCAGCTTTCCTGCATCTCGGCGCCATCACCGCCACGATCATGTCGGCCAATGTCTTCATGGTCATCATCCCCAACCAGAAGATTGTCGTCGCCGACCTGATCGCCGGCCGCAAGCCGGACCCGAAATACGGCAAGATCGCCAAGCAGCGCTCGCTGCACAACAACTACCTGACCTTGCCGGTCCTGTTCCTGATGTTGTCGAACCACTACCCGCTGGCGTTCGGCACGCAGTTCAACTGGGTCATCGCTTCGCTGGTCTTCATCATCGGCGTGCTGATCCGGCACTATTTCAACACCGTGCATGCCAGGAAAGGCAACCCGACCTGGACCTGGCTGGGTGCTGCCGTGCTGTTCATGATCATCATCTGGCTGTCGACCGTGCCGAAAGTGCTGACCGGCGAGCCGCAGACTTCCGCCGCCTCCGCCGCCGCCCAGGTCTACATCGCTTCGGCGCACTTCCCGGCGGTGCGCGACACCGTGCTTGGCCGCTGCTCCATGTGCCATACGGAAGAGCCGGCCTATGAAGGCATCTACCATGCGCCGAAGGGCGTGCTGCTCGATACCGACGAGCGCATTGCCGAACATGCCCGCGAGATTTACATCCAGGCCGGCCGGGCGCATGCCATGCCGCCCGCCAACGTCACCCAGATCACCGACCAGGAACGCGCCCTTCTGGTCGCCTGGTTTGAAGGCGCCGGAAAATAAGCATGACATTGAAACTACTGCGCGGCCGCACGCTCACCTTCCTGCGTTGGCCCGAAACGGTCGATGAACATTCCGCCTGGCGTTACGAGGAGGATGGCGGGCTGTTGATCGACAACGGCAAGATCATTGCTGCAGGCCCTTATGCCGAGGTCGCAAAGAAGGCCCGTGCGGGCGTCGAGACGATCGACCATCGCCCGCATCTCATCCTGCCGGGCTTCCTCGACGCGCATGTCCATGTGCCGCAGATGCAGATCATCGCCTCTTACGGCGCCGAGCTGCTCGACTGGCTGAACAAATATACCTTTCCGGAAGAGTCGAAATTCCAGAACGCGCAGCACGGCCGCCGCATCGCGCGACTTTTCCTCGATGAGATGCTGCGGCACGGCACGACGACGGTCGCGGCCTATTGTTCGGTGCACAGATCGTCGGCCGAAGCCTTTTTCGCCGAGTCGCATGAGCGCAACATGCTCAACATCGCCGGCAAGGTGATGATGGACCGCAACGCGCCGGACGGCGTGCTCGACACGCCCCAGACCGGCTATGACGATACCAAGGCGCTGATCGCCGAATGGCACGGCAAGGGCCGCCAACTCTATGCCGTCACGCCGCGCTTCGCGATCACGTCGACGCCCGAGCAGATGGAGATGGCCGGCGCGCTCTGCCGCGAACATCCCGATCTCCACATGCAGACGCATCTGTCGGAGAACCACGCCGAAATCGCCTTCACCCGGGAGCTCTATCCCTGGTCGCGCGACTACACCGACGTCTATGAGCATTACGGCCTGCTCGGCAAAAAGAGCCTGTTCGGCCACTGCATCCATCTGTCGGAGCGCGAGGCCGACGCGCTGTCGCAGTCGGGTTCGGTGGCGGTGTTCTGCCCGACCTCCAACCTTTTCCTCGGCTCCGGCCTGTTCGACTACCAGCGCTATCGCCGGCGCGAAAAGCCGCTGCGCATCGGTGCCGCCACCGATGTCGGCGGCGGCACCAACTATTCGATGTTGCGCACCATGGACGAGGGCTACAAGGTGATCGCGCTGAACGGCGAGAAGCTCAACCCGTTCCAGTCCTTCTGGCAATTGACGCGCGGCAATGCCGAGGCGCTGTCGGTGGCCGACAAGGTCGGCACGCTGGACGAGGGCACCGACGCCGACATCGTCGTGCTCGATGCCCGTTCGACACCGGGAATGCGGCTGAGGATGGAGACGGTGGAGACGCTTGCCGAAGAACTCTTCCTGCTGCAGACGCTGGGCGACGACCGCGCCGTGCGCGAGGTCTATGTGGCGGGGCGGCCGGCGAAGAGCGCGATTGTCGCATAGATTAAGCGCGCTCTTCGCTTGACCCCGCGTCAGCCATCGGCCAAAGCGTGCGTCGACATTTGACAGGGGAACGCCATGGCCACCGCCGACGACATCGCTCTGATCAAGAAACAGGAAGCCACGCTGATCTTCCTGACCTTCGACGAGGCCGTGGCCTTCGAGATCGGCTCGGCGATCAGAAGCAGGGCGCTGAAGGAAAACCTGCCCGTTATCGTCGACATCAGGCTGTGGGACCGGCCGCTCTTCTATGCCGCGATGCCTGGCTCCAACGCCTCCAATCCCGACTGGGCGCGGCGTAAGATCAATGTCGTAAGGCGCTATTTGAGAAGCACCTATCGCCTGGTGCTGGAGCAGCAGCGGCCCGACCGTACCTTCAAAATCGGTGAAGGCCTGGACATCGCCGACTATGTGCTCGCCGGTGGCGGCTTCCCGGTTACCGTCAAGGGCGCCGGCGTCATCGGCGTCATCGCCGTTTCGGGCCTGCCCGAGCGCGAGGACCATGGTGTCGTCGTCGATGCCCTCTGCGCCCATCTCGGCATCGATGCAAAAGAGCTCGCGCTGCCGCCGGAAGAAAAATGACCGACCCGAAAACCTTCCTCATCTCGATCTTCAACGCTGCCGTCGCGGCCGCCGACCCGGAAAAGACGATCCGAAATCATTTGCCGGCAAAGCCGAAGGGCCGCACCATCGTCATCGGCGCCGGCAAGGGCTCGGCGCAGATGGCGGCGGCCTTCGAAAAGGTCTGGGACGGTCCGATCGACGGCCTGGTCGTCACCCGCTACGGCTATGGCGCCAAATGCGAGCGCATCGAGATCATCGAGGCGGCGCATCCGGTGCCGGATGCAGCCGGCCTCGAAGCCTCGCGCCGGCTGCTGGAGAAGGTGCGGGGTCTGACCTCGGACGATCTGGTGGTGGCGCTGATTTCCGGCGGCGGCTCGGCGCTGTTGCCGTCGCCGGCTGCTGGCCTGACTTTAGCCGACGAGATCGCCGTCAACGAGGCGCTGCTCGCCTCCGGCGCGCCGATCGCGGCGATGAACACCATCCGCAAACATGTCTCGACCATCAAGGGCGGGCGCCTTGCCGCCGCGGCGCATCCGGCGCGCGTGGTGTCGCTGGTAGTGTCCGACATCCCCGGCGACAATCCGGCGCTGGTCGCCTCCGGGCCGACCGTACCCGACATCGGCAGCCGCGCGGACGCGCTGGCCTCGATCGCCGTCTATGGCATGAAGCTGCCGGCCTCGGTCATGGCGCATATCCAGTCGCCGGCCGCCGACGCGCCGCGCCCCGACGACCCGCGCTTCGCCGGCAATGAAGTGCATCTGACCGCCTCGGCCGGCGTCTCGCTGGAGGCCGCGGCCGCCGAAGCCAGGCGGCAAGGCATCGAAGCGGTGATCCTGTCGGACGCGATCGAGGGCGAGGCCCGCGAGGTCGGCGGCGTCCACGCCGCGATCGCCCGCGAGGTGGCGACGCGCAGCCGGCCTTTCGCCAAGCCGGTGCTGATCCTCTCCGGCGGCGAGACGACGGTGACGCTGCGGGCGAAAGGCAAGGGCGGCCGCAATTCCGAATTCCTGCTCGCCTTCGCGCTCGGCATCGATGGCGTCGACAGCATTCATGCTCTGGCCGCCGACACGGACGGCATAGACGGTTCCGAGAACAATGCCGGCGCTTTTGCCGACGGCTCGACGGTCTCGCGCATGCGCGCGGTGGGCGTCGACGCCAAGGCGATGCTCGCCGGCAACAATGCCTGGACGGCCTTCAATGCGGTTGGGGATTTGTTCGTGCCGGGTCCGACCGGCACGAATGTGAATGATCTGAGGGCGATTCTGGTTCGGTAGCGCAATAAGCGCTGACGTCGTCATTCCAGGGCGAAGCAGGAGCGAAGCTCCGTCGCGGAGACCCTGGAATCCATGCCGTGACCTCGGGCATGGAATGCAGTGGAGCAGAATTCTGCACCGTTGCGACACCTCGAAGTACCGGCATGGATCCTCGGGTCTGCGCGCGTCGCTTCGCTCCTTGCTCCGCCCGTGGATGACGACCTGATGGGCGTTTCGGCTAATCTCCAAGGCCACGCTATCGATCAAGATCGCGGCGCCTTGCAACGCCGATCCTCACACCTCGTGCAGATAGAGGTGATAATCTAGCTCGCTCACCGTGCGCGCGACCCGCAGATATTCCGCCTGCTTGATTGCCACGAAGGTGCGGTGCAGGTCGGCGCCGAGCGCCGATTTCAGGAAATCCGAGGTCCTGGCGGCTTCGATCGCGGCGCGCCAGTCGGCCGGCATGCTGGATTTTCCTGTCGCCTGCTCGTAGCCGTTGCCCGTTGTCTCGGGCCCCGGGTCCAGCTTTTCGTCGAGGCCTTTGACGATGCCGGCCAGCACCGTCGCCGCCACCAGATAGGGGTTGGCGTCGACGCCCGACGGCCGATGCTCGATGCGGCGGTTCCTGGCGTCGCCCGCCGGCACGCGCAGCGCCACCGAACGGTTGTTGACGCCCCATGTCGGCGCCACCGGCGCGTAGGATTGCGCGACGAAACGGCGCCAGGAGTTGGCATGCGGCGCAAACACCAGCATCGATTCCGCCATGGTGTGGATCAGGCCGCCAAGCGCGTCGAGCAGGCTCGGCGACCATTTTTCGCCGGTGGCCTCGGTGAAGACGTTGCGGCCGGCATCGTCCAGCAGCGAGACGTGGAAATGCATGCCCGAGCCGGCATAGGCCTCGATCGGCTTGGCCATGAAGCAGGCGGTGACGCCATGCCGCCGCGCCTGCGCCCTGACCAGCCGCTTCAGCATGATGAGATCGTCGGCCGCCCGCATCACGTCCTTGCGGTAGTTCAGTGTCAGTTCGTACTGACCGGGCGCGTATTCCGAAATGACGGTTTCGGCCGGGATGCCCTGCGCCTTTGCCGCGGCATAGACGTCGGAAAACAGCGGCTCCATGCCGTGCAGGTGGTCGACGGAATAGACCTCGGTCTTGGCCGAGCGGCGGCCGTCGAGCACCGCGCGGGCAGGCTGTACCTTGCCGTCCGCATCGCGCTCATTGGCGAGCAGGAAAAATTCCAGTTCGAAAGCTCCGGCCGGATGCAGGCCGCGCGCCGCCAGCAGCTCCACCTGCCTTGCCAGCACCAGCCGCGGGTCAGAGGTCATCGGCTGGCCGTCGAGATGATGCATGGACATCAGCACCTGGCCGCGCGGCGGGTTGGTGCCGAAGAGCGGCACCAGCGTGCCGGGGATCGGCCAAGCCCGCAAATCGCCGTCGCCGGTGTCCCACACCAGCCCGGTCTCGTGCACGTCCTCGCCGGTGATGTCGAGGCCGAGGATCGAGATCGGCAGATGCCGGCCGTTCTCGAAAATGCCCATCAGCTCGTGCCGGCGAACGATCTTGCCGCGGCCGATGCCGTTGGCGTCGGTCAGCACGATGTCGAACGCCTCGATCTCGGGATGCGCATCGAGAAAGGCCTTCGCCTCGGCGGGCGTCGAGCCGGAAGGCGAAGTTGTTACGGCGTTCGGATTGTCCATCGCCGCTTTTCTCATGCCGTAAGCCTGGCCGCAACCGCGGCGAAGGCGGCGACCAGCCGGCTCACCTGCGCGGAAGTCGTTGCCGGCGAGATCAGCATCATGTTGTGGAACGGCGCGATCAGCACGCCGCGATTGACCAGCGCGACATGGATGGCGGCTTCCAGCTCCGGCGCATGCGCCTTCTCGGCCTCGCCGCCATTCGTCAGCGGCCCGGGCGCGCAGATGAACTCGACGCGCGCGCCGACCCGCGCGACATGCCAGGGCAGCTTGTTTCGATTGATCACAGCGGCCAACCCGGCATCGAGCCGGCGTGCCAGCCGGTCCATATGCGCGTAAGCCTCCTCCGTCATGACCTCTTCCAGCGTGGCGCGCATCGCCGCGAATTGCAGCGGGTTGGCCGACAGCGTCGTGCCCATGCCGGAGTAACCGGGCTCCTTGGTCCGGTTGTAGGCGCCGTAGCGGGTGGCGACCTCCTCGCTCATCCCCCAGATGCTCGCCGGCACGCCACCCGCCACCGGCTTGCCGAGCACGAACAGGTCCGGCTCCAGCCCGTGCTTGCGCGTGTAGCCGCCAGGACCGGTCGAAATGGTGTGCGTCTCGTCGATCAGAAGCAGTGTGCCGGCCGTGCGGGTCAGCCGCCGCAGCGCGTCGTGGAAGCCAGGCTCCGGCAGCACCATGCAGGAATTGGTCAGCACCGGTTCGGTGATGACGCAGGCGACGTCGCGGTCGGCCAGTGTTGCCTCCAGCGCGCCAATGTCGTTGAACTCGACGATCCTGGTCGCTCGCGTGAGATCGCGAAACTCGCCAGCCAGGCCCGGCCGGTTCGCCGGCTTGCCGTCGATCAGCCGCACCATCGTCTCGTCGACCGAGCCGTGATAGCAGCCGTTGAAGACCAGGATTTTTTCACGGCCCGTCACCGCGCGGGCGACGCGCAGCGCGAAGCGGTTGGCATCGGTGGCGGTGGTGGCGATCTGCCAGTAGGGCAGGCCGAAGCGCTGCTGCAGCAGCGTGCCGATCGCCAGCGCATCCTCGCTGGGCAGCATGTAGGTCAGGCCGCGCGCCGCCTGGCGGCGGATGGCGCGCGCCACCGCCGGCGGCGAATGGCCAAGCATCGAGCCGGTGTCGCCAAGGCAGAAATCGTCGAGCTTGTTGCCGTCGATATCGGTGATGGTGGCGCCCTTGGCGCCGTCGACGAGGATCGGGAATGGCGTCGGCCAGTCGGTCATCCAATGCATCGGCACGCCGCCGAGGAAGCCGGCAATGCCGTTGCCGAGCTTCGCCTCGGATTGCGGCCGCGCCTTTCGGAAAGCGGTGGCCTCCGCATCGCGCAATTCGGCGATGCGGGCGATATCGATGCCGCCGATGGAAGTCCGTGATTCCGATGCCTGCATGAAAACCCCTGTGTTTCGCGCGGCACTCTGCCTACGGCTTTGCAAAACTGCAATTGGCCGCGGGCGGGGCGGGCGTTGGATCAGGGAGTAGGGCAGTAGGCAGTAGGCAGTAGGCAGTAGGCAGTAGGCAGTAGGCAGTAGGCGCTCTCTTTCTATTGCCTACTGCCTATTCCCTATTGCCTACGCCGTGATGTCGATGACGCCGCAATCGCCGGCGGCACTGCCGAAGGCGACGCGGCGCTCTTCCTTGTCCCACATCATGGCGGTGATGGCGCCCTTGCCGGGGCGGCGCAGCAGCACTTCCTTGGCGTCGGCAAAGCGCGCTGCGATCACCATACCGTCCTCATAGCCGATGGCCACGACGTCCTGGCTGGGGTGGCAGGCAACGCATGTCACCATCATGTTGCCGCGCGTACCGAGCTCCAGCGGCGCCTTGCCCATCGGGCCGTCCTTGGCTGAGAAGGGCCAGACGATCGCCGCCGGCGCGCCGGAGCTTGCCAGCCATTTGCCCTTCACGCTCCAGGACAGGCTTTTCACCTTGCCGGGATAGCCTGACATGCGCATGTGCTTGCCGTCGGCAAGCTTCCAGCCATGCAGCGCGTTCTCCTGCATGGTGGTGACGAGGAAAGCCCCGTCCGGGGAGAAAGTGACGCCGGTATGGGCGCCGGCCCATTCGAGCTCGACGGGCTTGCCCTCGGCCGCCGGGAAATGCAGCGTCGCCCCATTGTAGCGGGCAACGCCGAAACGCATGCCCTTGGGAGAGAAGGCGAGCCCCTCCACCGAGCGCGGATGGGCGAACTCTTTCACCCTGCCGTCGGCAAAACGCACGAATGCGGTCTTGCCGGAGGCATAGGCGATCGCCCCCTGCGGGCCGGCAGCGACGCTGGTGACCCACTTTTTGCCGGCGCTGGCCAGTTCGTTCACCTCGCCGCCGGCCTTGATGGCAAACACCTTGCCGTCCTCGCCGCCGGTGACCAACCGGTCGTTGGCCGCATCGTGGAAAGCAGCAAGCAGGCCGTCATTGGCCTGCACCGTTTTTTGCCCATTATCCAGGCGATGGATCGCGCCGTCGGCCAAAGCGAAATGCGGCACGTCGTTCAGGAACACGGCGGCGACGCAATGGCCTTCGAGATCAAGGGGGGCAACTGTGGGCATGATTATCTTTAGTCAATGAAAGTGCAGAGGGCGGCTTACTCGACGTTCGCACGTCCGGCAACCATGAGAGGCACCAAAGCTAGGCAATTGTTGATATCAATGGCCAAGGTCAGCGCTGCCCCTCATTGTCCTGCCGGACATTTCTCCCCGTATAGTGACAGGGAGAAAGACAGCTGTCGCGGATGGTTTCGCCAATCGCCAGCGCTGCAGAATAGCGTCGGCGCTGCGGCCAGTCGCCTTCTCCCCGTCACTATACGGGGAGAAGGTGCCGGCAGGCGGATGAGGGGCGGCGCCGGCCATTGGAGGCTACTATGCATTGGCGTCGAATTGTGGCTACAGAGTATTTGGCAACGCTTCGATCGCCCTAAGCATCTTCGCATTCGGCTTTGGGGGGTGCTCCAGCAAATCCAGGATAAGTGCGAAATCGGGAGCAGATATTCTCACGACTTCGGTCGCATTGATCGAAATCTGCGGC
Organism: Mesorhizobium sp. GbtcB19; assembly: GCF_019091085.1. Taxonomy (GTDB): domain Bacteria; phylum Pseudomonadota; class Alphaproteobacteria; order Rhizobiales; family Rhizobiaceae; genus Mesorhizobium. The sequence continues at coordinate 176,843 of NZ_JAGXJY010000003.1, forward strand.
CTATGCCCTGTCTTTTTGTCGGTGAGTTTCGACATCTCTGTCCTTAGCCAATGGTTAGGCCGCCTGGCAGGCCTCGAAACTCTTCCTGAGCTTGTCGCCGTCGAGATCGCGGCCGATGAAGACCAGCCGGCTCTCATGCTTTTCGCCGTCCTTCCAGGCGCGCTGATGGTCGCCCTCGAGGATCATGTGCACGCCCTGCAGCACATAGCGATCCTCGTCGCCCTTCAGCGCGATGATGCCCTTCAGTCGCAATATGTTCGGCCCTTCCATCTGGGTCACCTTCTCGATCCAGGGGAAGAACTTCTTCGGGTCCATCTCGCCGCCGCGCAGCGACACCGACTTCACCGTCACGTCATGGATGTCGGAAGCATGGTCGTGATGATGATCGTGCCCGTCATGATCGTGATGGTCGTGATCATGATCGTGATGATCATGGTCGTGGTCATGCGCCTCGAGGAAATGCGGATCGTTCTCCAGCGCGCGCGATAGGTCGAAGGCGCCGCGGTCGAGCACTTCGTCGAGCGCCACCCCGGAACGCTGCGTGCGATGGATTTTTGCCGCCGGGTTAATGGCGCGGACCGTAGCCTCGACCTTTTCGAGCTCTTCCGGCGTGACAAGATCGGTCTTGTTCAGCACCACCACGTCGGCGAAGGCGATCTGGTCCTCGGCCTCCTTGGAGTCCTTGAGCCGCAGCGGCAGGTGCTTGGCGTCGACCAGCGCCACTACCGCGTCCAGCTTGGTCTTGGTGCGCACGTCGTCATCCATGAAGAAGGTCTGCGCCACCGGTACCGGGTCGGCGAGGCCCGTGGTCTCGACGACGATGGCGTCGAAGCGACCGGGCCGCTTCATCAGGCCCTCGACGACGCGGATCAGGTCGCCGCGCACCGTGCAGCACACGCAGCCATTGTTCATCTCGTAGATTTCCTCGTCGGATTCGACGATCAGGTCGTTGTCGATGCCGATCTCGCCGAACTCGTTGACGATGACGGCGTAACGCTTGCCGTGGTTCTCCGACAGGATGCGGTTGAGCAGCGTCGTCTTGCCCGCGCCGAGATAGCCGGTGAGAACGGTTACGGGGATTTGCGTCTGTGCATCGCTCATGGCTTGCCTCGAAAATCTTGGATTTGTCGGCCTCATATAGGATGGCGCGGCGGCTTTTGCACGTCGCAAACCGCTGGGCCAGCCGACAGCCCTTTCCGGTGCTCACCGGGCGGGGAAATTGTCGCCAAAGCGCTGCACCGGCGGAACTGCTTGTCGGGTTCCGGTGTGCTCGATGCCGCGCCGCTGTGAATCTCGCCGGTTCAAAAGTCGTTTGTCATCTAACTGAAATAAACATCTGGCATCACCTGCGCGGGCACCGCAATGCTTGCCGGCAAAGCGTTCTCCGAGCCGGACTCTTTAAATCGTCATTTGCCAGCCGTCGCGCAGCTCCTATGCTGTCCGGACCGGTTCGGCCGAAGAGGGAATGACCATGGCCAAGGCGGACAAGACAGCGACAATGAGCCGGCTGCATTCGGCGGCGCGGCTGGCGCGCACGGCGCTCGCGGCGCGGCTTCTGGCGCACGGCTTCTACGCCGGCCAGGACCAGATCATGCTGGCGCTCGACCGCGAGGACGGCCAGACGCCAGGCAATCTCGCGGGCCGGCTGGGCGTGCGGCCGCCGACCATCACCAAGACCATCAACCGGCTGCAGGCTCAGGGTTTCCTGGAAAAGCGCGCCTCCTCGGCCGATGCCCGCCAGGCGCATATCTTCCTCACCGAGAGCGGCCGCGAAACCATCCGAGCCATCGAGAAGTCGGTCAAGAAGACCGAGAAGCAGGCTCTGAAGGGTCTCGACAAGAAGGACCAGAAGGCTCTGTTCAAGCTGCTCGCCCGCATCGAGGCCAATCTGTCGAACGAAGATCTGGTCCTGATCGACGACGACGCGGAGTTGGATGAAGCGTGACGCGCAGCGTCATCGCTCAACCGCGATACGTTCCGACATAACGAGCGACGCGCAAGCGTCGTCTCGGGCGACGCACCACTCAAGCATCGGCGGCTTAGCGGAAAGGGCGACGACGCTGCGCGTCGCGCCTGAGCGCTATCACCGGACGTCTCGCGGTTGAGCGACGACGCTAACGCGTCGCGCTTACCAGCGCCGCCCAGCGCCCTGGCGTCACCCCGAACGCCTTCTTGAAATGCCGGTTGAAATGGCTCTGATCGCTGAAGCCGGCCGCAGCGGCGATTTCCGCCAGCGACTCTTCCTCGGCGATCATGCGCCGCGCCCTTTGCAGCCGGCGCATCAACAGGAAGCGATGCGGGCTGGTCGAATAGGTCGCGCGGAAATGCCGCGACAGCGCATAGCGGTCGAGGCCGGTAACAGCTTCCAGCTCATCCGAGCGTACCGGCCGCTCGGCATTCTCTTCCAGATAGTCGCGGGCAAGTGCCGCGGCGCGCCACGCGGTCTTTCCAGCAGCCTTTGCCGGCTTTCCGGCATGGCGTTGAAGGTGTTGCGCCAGCTGCGCAACGAAATCGGCCACGAACAGGTCGCCGAGCTCTTCGTCGAGCGGCATCAGCGCTGAGAGCAGCGTGTCGCGCAAACGCGAGTCGCTTACCACGGCGTCGCGGACGAAAGGCAGCGGCGCGCCACCGAGGCAGTCGAGCAGCAGGGACGGTTCCAGGTAGAGGATCCTGTAGCGCAGCCCGTCTTCCGTGCCGGCGCCGCCATCATGCAATTCGTCCGGATGCAGCACGATCACCTGGCCGGGCAGGCTGTGCTGCAGCGCGCCGCGATAGTGGAAGCGCTGCACGCCGTCGAGCGTCACGCCGATGGCATAGGTGTCGTGCCGGTGCAGGTCGAAGGCGTTGCCATGAAAGCGCGCCTCGATGCGTTCGAGGCCGAGTCCGCCCGGCGCCGCAACGATGCGGTCTCCGCTTGCATCGGCGCACGAACGTTCAAGACCTCCCAGCGTCTCGCCGCCTAGACCAAGCGTCATCGCCTCATCCATGCCCGTCATGGGCCATCTCTCGGAGTCTCCATCTTGGTATTCGATTCGAAAATTGCAATCGTGCTGTGGGACGATCTGCCGGTGTGGCAGAAGCTCAACGTCACGGCGTTCCTGACCAGCGGCATCGTGGCGCAGTTCCCCGAGATCATCGGCGAGGCCTATCGCGACCGCGCCGGCAATCTCTACAACCCAATGTCCATCCAGCCGGTCATCGTCTTGTCGGCGGATGGGGCAACGCTGAGCACGATCCATCGCCGGGCGCTGGAACGCGGCATCACGACATCCGCTTATATCGAGGAAATGTTTTCGACCGGCCACGACGTCGCGAACCGCGCCGTGTTCGCCGAATTCGCCCCGGACGACGCCAAGATCGTCGGCATCGCGCTGCGGGCTGAGAAGAAGCTGGTCGACAAGATCACCAAGGGCGCCCGCATGCATGCCTGAACCAGGTCGAGCCCGTCGGCCCCCGACTAAGCCTGCACAGGACGCTTGTTGGGCCAGTCGCTTTTGGCTTGCCGGCCAGCGGCGATTGCCGCAGAAGGGTTACGTCTATCTTCCTTCGGCCCGACCTTGACCATTTCCAAAACCAGCGACGACAGCGCAACGCCGCCCGCGGCGATGCTTTTGATGCTTTGCGTCTATGTCTGCTTCACCTTTCTCGACACCTCCAGCAAATATCTGGTGCTGGCCGGCGTTTCGGCGCTGATCGTCGCCTGGGCCCGTTTCACGGTCCACGTCCTGCTCGTCGGCGTCTTCCTGCGCGGCTGGCGCGAGCCGGTGCGCTTCCGCGCCAACAACCTGCCGGCGCATCTCTTGCGTGGCTGCCTGCTTTTCGGCTCGACCATGTTCAACATCCTTGCGCTGAAGACGCTGCAGCTGGCCGAGACCACATCGATCTATTTCTTCGGCCCGATGGTCATCACGGCGCTTGCCGGCCCACTGCTCGGCGAATGGGCCGGCTGGCGGCGCTGGCTGGCGATCCTTACCGGCTTTGTCGGCGTGCTCGTCATCACCCGGCCCGGTGTCGGTGTGTTCGGCATCGGCCATCTCTTCGCGCTCGGCTCGATGTTGTCGAACTCCTTCTACGTCATCATGACCCGACGCATGTCGTCGACCGAGACGTCCGAGAGCCTGATCCTGTTCTCGGCCTTGGCGCCGGCGGTGCTGCTCTTGCCCACGCTGCCCTTCTCGCATGCGCTGCCGCAGGACGGCTGGCACTGGGTCGTTCTGCTGATGCTGGGCGTCTTCGGCGCCGGCGGCCACTATCTGCTGGTGCAGGCCTATCGCCTCGCCACCACCACCGCACTTGCGCCTTACCCCTATTCGCAGATGGTGTGGATGATCATTTCCGGCTGGGTGATCTTCCACCAGTTCCCGGACCGCTGGACGCTGCTGGGTGCGGCCATCATCGTCGCCAGCGGTCTCTACATCATCCACCGCGAGCACCGGCTTCGTCTGCGTAATCTCGCAACGGTGGATACAGAAGCTGAAACCCTGGCGAAAAAACTTTGAATCGCTCCTGATCGATGGCATAAGGCCGCATTTAAAAAATTTAAAGACGTGGTTCCGAGACCCTGGGGAGCGAAGGGCACTGGCACAGAAGATCAAGCTTTCGACGATCGCGGATGCGCTCGGCGTCTCCACGGCAACGGTTTCGCTGGCGCTGCGCGACAGCCCGCTGGTGGCCGGCGCCACGCGCGAGCGTATCAAGGAACACGCCCGCGCCATCGGCTATATCTACAACCGCCGCGCCGCCTCGTTGCGCACCTCGCGCTCCGGCATCGTCGGCGTCGTCGTGCACGACATCATGAACCCGTTCTTCGCCGAGATCCTGCGCTCGATCGAAAGCGAGCTCGACCGCAGCCGCCAGACTTTCATCCTGTCCAATCATTACGACCAGCTCGAAAAGCAGCGTACCTTCATCGACACGCTGCTGCAGCTCGGCGCCGACGGCGTCATCATGTCGCCGGCCATCGGCACGCCGGCTGAGGATATCATCATGGCCGAGGAAAACGGCCTGCCGGCGGTGCTGATCGCGCGCACCGTCGCCGGCGCCGACGTGCCGGTGTTCCGCGGCGACGACGCCTATGGCACCGCGCTTGCCACCAATCATCTGATCTCGCTCGGCCACAAGCGCATCGCCATGATCGGCGGCACCGACCAGACCTCGACCGGCCGCGACCGCTACCAGGGCTATGTCAACGCCATGGAGGCGGCCGGGCTTGAGGTCAGGCCGTCCTGGCGCATTCCCGGTCCGCGCACCAAGCAGGCCGGTTTTGAGGCCGCGGGACAGTTTCTGGCGCTGAAGGACAAACCGACCGCCGCCTGCTGCTGGAATGATCTGGTCGCGATCGGGCTGATGAACGGCATCGCGCGCGCCGGCCTCGTGCCGGGCGTCGATATCTCGGTCACCGGCTATGACGATCTCGAGGAGGCGGCGATCGCGACGCCGGCGCTGACCACCGTCTGGAACGGCCAGCGCGAAGTCGGCCGCCGCGCCGCCAGCGCCCTGCTCGACAAATTGAACGGGCAGGCGGTGCGACCCTCGCAGGAATTGATCAAGCCGGAGCTGCATGTGCGGCAGTCGACCGGCAAGCCGGTGGAGCGTGCATGACCAAGGCTGACGAGTTGCAGACCGTCGCCGTCCTGGTGCCGGGTCATTTCAACGACCATGCGGTCGAGCGTATCGACCGGACCTTCAAACGGGTCAGGATCGAGCGCGCCGATCCGGCACTGGTCACCGACGAGATGCGCCGCGACGTGCGCGCCATAGCGTCCTTCGCCGGCATCGATGCGGCGATGATGGACGCTCTGCCCAACCTCGAGCTCATCGCGTCCTTCGGTGTGGGTTATGATTCGGTCGATGCCGGCCACGCGGCCAGGAAAAACATCATGGTCACCAACACGCCGGATGTTTTGACCGAGGAGGTCGCCGACACCACGATCGGCCTTTTGATCAACACCGTGCGCGAACTCTATGCCGCCGAGAAATATCTGCGCGACGGCGACTGGGTGAAGAATGGCAACTATCGCCTGAGCCGGCTTACCTTGCGCGGCCGCCGCGTCGGCATTTTCGGCATGGGCCGCATCGGCCTTGCCGTGGCGCGCCGCCTTGAAGTGTTTGGTCTGCCTGTCGCCTATCACAACCGCCGCAAGGTCGATGGCCTCGCCTACGAATACCATTCCACGTTGAAAAGCCTCGCCGAAGCCGTCGACACGCTGGTCTGCATTGCGCCGGGCGGCGCCGCCACGGAGAAGGCGATCAATGCCGAAATCTTGTCGGCGCTGGGTTCGAACGGCGTCTTCGTCAACATCGGCCGCGGCTCGACCGTGGACGAGGCAGCCCTCGCCGCGGCTCTCGAAAGCGGAACCATCGCCGCCGCCGGGCTCGACGTCTTTGCCGACGAACCGAACGTGCCGCAAGCGCTGCTCGGTGCGCCCAACACCTCGCTATTGCCGCATGTCGGCTCCGCCTCCGAGCATACGCGCCGCGCGATGGCGGATCTGTGCGTCGACAATCTCGTGTCTTGGTTCACCGAGCGCCGGCCGCTCACCCCGGTTCCGGAAACGGTCAATGTCAAGGCGCGCGGCTAGAGCACCCCAGGAAGAAACCTAAGTGTCCCCGCCACATGTGTTAATGCTTCGGTAGTGCATTAACCGCCGCTTAACGCTTTGAAATCATTTTCCATACTTGGTGAGTATGGAGAAGCGGCGTGAAGCTGGTTGCCGGGTTGGTTGCGTCGGTTGCGTTGTTCGGAGGCGCGCATTTCCTGTATGGCGGCGAGAGCCGAAGCCTGGCCGTCGAGACCGCTTCCTCGAGCACGTATCGATTGACCGCCAACGGCGACGAAGCGGCCTGCGCCATTCACCGTGGCGCCGAGGTCTCGGACGGTCTATCGCTGCTTTCGGTCGCGCCGAACTGCCGCAAGCTGATGCCCGGCATCGAACGCGCCAAATTCTGGCGCGAGCAGGCCGACGGGACGGTCGCCTTCAGCACGAATGGGATCGACCCGATCGTCACCTTCAGCGTCGCCGATGGCGATGGCTACGAATCCTATGCGCCGACCGCGCCGCTTCTGGCGCTGAACAACGACAGCAACAACTGATTTTAAGCAGCAGGTCTATTCCGCCGCCGCGCGGGCGCCGGCCTTTGCCGCCGCATGCAGCCGCACGGCGTCGCCGAATGCGCGAAAAATCTTGGCGGAATTGCTGTCCGACTTCACCCAATATTCGGGGTGCCACTGCACGCCGACCGCGAAGGCGCGGGCGTCCTTGACCGAGACCGCCTCGATCGTGCCGTCAGTGGCCAAAGCCTCGACCTGCAGTTTCGGGCCGAGCCGGTCGATCCCCTGCCGATGCAGCGAGTTGACCTTGATCTCGCCGGCGCCGAACACGCCTGCAAGGCAGGTGCCCGGCTTGATCGAGATCGTCTGGTGGATGGCGAAACGCTCGTCCTGATTGTCGCTCACCGGCGCGCGGTGATCGAGCGAGCCTTCGCGTTCCTGGATCTCGGTGCCCAGCGTGCCGCCCAGCGCCACGTTCAGCTCCTGGATGCCGCGGCAGATGGCGAGCAACGGTACGCCGCGCTCGAGCGCCCTGCGGATCAGCGGCAGCGTCGTGGCATCGCGCGCCGGATCGTAAGGACCGTTGGCCTCGCTCGGGTCGCCGTCATAAAGCGAGGGATGCACGTTGGATTTCGAACCCGTCAGCATGACGCCGTCGACCGACGACAGCAATTCGTCGAGGTCTAGACGGTCGCCGAAGGACGGCACCAGCAGCGGGAACACGCCGGCGCCGGCGATCGCCGCTTCCAGATATTGCTGGGGCGCGGCGTGCCAGGTGTAGTTGTCGAACTGGCGGACGTCGGACGAGACTGCGACGAGCGGTTGCTGCATTTTGGGTTTGGATTCCTTCGAGAGCCAAGGCGTTAATCTGCCTACAAAATAGGCGATCTGAAGGCAGTTTGCCATGGCAAGTTTCGCGGCCTCGCATAGGCCAGGGCGGATGGCGTTAGACTATAGTTGCACGTTGCCCGCGATGCTGGACTCGACATCTTGCCCGTGTATTGTTTCGCGCAACCGGCCAAGGCAGCGAGGCCCATAGGTCGGTCAGCTGATCCGCAAGGGAGGAAACCGCATGGATCGTCGTTCATTCATCCGTAAGGCCGGTGCGTCCGGTGTCGGTGCTGCGGCAGCGGCCGCCGCACTTGCCACGCCGGCGATAGCCCAGTCCAATCCGAAAGTGACCTGGCGGCTGGCATCGTCCTTCCCGAAATCGCTCGACACGATCTATGGCGGCGCCGAAGTGTTCTCCAAGATGCTGTCGGAAGCGACCGATGGCAATTTCCAGATCCAGGTCTTCGCTTCGGGCGAGCTGGTGCCCGGCCTGCAGGCGGCCGACGCCACCGCTGCCGGCACCGTCGAAGCGGCCCACACCGTGGCCTATTATTACTGGGGCAAGGACCCCACCTGGGCGCTGGGCGCCGCCGTGCCTTTCTCGCTCAACGCGCGCGGCATGAACGCCTGGCACTACCATGGCGGCGGCATCGACCTGTTCAACGAGTTCCTCGGAGCGCAGGGTCTGTTCGGCTTGCCGGGTGGCAATACCGGCGTTCAGATGGGCGGCTGGTTCCGCAAGGAAATCAACAGCGTCGGGGATCTGAAGGGCCTCAAGATGCGCATCGGCGGCTTTGCCGGCAAGGTCATCGAGAGGCTTGGCGTGGTGCCGCAGCAGATCGCCGGCGGCGACATCTACCCGGCGCTGGAGAAGGGCACCATCGACGCTGCCGAATGGGTCGGCCCCTATGACGACGAGAAGCTCGGCTTCTACAAGGTCGCGCCCTACTACTATTATCCCGGCTGGTGGGAAGGCGGCCCGACCGTCCATCTTCTGTTCAACAAGGCGAAATACGAAGAACTTTCGCCGGCTTATAAATCGCTCTTGCGCACCGCTGCGCAGGCCGCCGACGCCAACATGCTGCAGAAATACGACTATGTGAATCCGCCGGCGGTGCGGCGGCTGGTGGCCGGTGGCGCCAAGCTCCGGCCGTTCAGCCAGGAGATCATGGCGGCCTGTTTCGACAAGGCCAACGAGGTCTATGCCGAGATGGAGGCCAACAACGCGCCGTTCAAGAAGATCTGGGAATCGATCAAGGCCTTCCGCAAGGAGCACTATCTCTGGGCCCAGGTCGCCGAATACAATTACGACACCTTCATGATGGTGCAGCAGCGCAACGGCAAGCTTTAGGCCAGGCTCCTCCTTCTCCCCGTCACTATACGGGGAGAAGGTGCCCGAAGGGCGGATGAGGGGCAGCGCCGACTTCGGCGGCTGTAGGCTTGAGTGGAAGCTGAAGCCCCGAGTTCGTGTCTTGTCCATCCAGCATTGGCGCTGCCCCTCACCTGCCTGCCGGCATCCTCTCCCCGTATAGTGACGGGGAGAGGGGAGCTGTCGCCGGTGGTTTCGCCAACCGTCAACGTAGCCTGCTGTCACCCTCGGCCCGGCACAACCAGCACCTTGACCTCGCCCGGCGCGGGTGGGTTGGCAATCACGTCCGGCGCCTCTTCCAGGCTGACCTGCTTCGAAATCAGCCGGTCGACCTCGATCGCGCCCGAGGCGATCAGCTGCGCCGCCCGGCCATGCGTGAACGGATTGAGGAAGGATCCAAGCACCTTCAATTCGCGAAACAAAAGATCGAACGGCTCGATTTCCACCTTCATGCCTTGCGGCACCACACCGACGATGACGACCGTGCCGCCGGCCCTTGCGATGCGCATCGACTGCTCCACCGTGTCGCGCACGCCGGCGCATTCCAACACCACGTCGACCCCGCCCGGCGCCAGGCCGTTCGGCCCGGCGACTGCCGCGATCGGGTCGCCGGCGCTGGGGTCGATCGTCGCGGTCGCGCCGAGCTCCTCGGCAAGCGCGCGGCGCGAGGCTTGCCTGGTTGACAGGATGATGGTCGCAGCACCGGCAAGCTTCGCCAGTTGCACGACGAGCAGGCCGATCACGCCGCCGCCGAGCACCGCCACCGACGCGCCCGGCCGGATCGCGGCCAAATCGACGCCGTGCAGGCAGCAGGCCAGCGGCTCGCAGAACGCGCCATGCGTCGGCTTGAGATCCTTGGGCAACCGGAACGCCTGTTTGTGCGGCATCAGCACATAGTCGGCAAACCCGCCGTCGCGGTGGATGCCGATGGCCCTGAGGTTGCTGCAGAGATTGACGCGGCCGGCATGGCAGTGGGCGCAGCGCCCGCAGGCGATGTTGGGATCGCCGGTGACGCGGTCGCCGACGGCGATGGCGGGCACCGCCTCGCCGACGGCTTCGACGATGCCGGAGAACTCATGGCCGAGCGTAACCGGCGGCGTGCAGGGGAACTCGCCGTGGAAAAGATGCCGGTCGGTGCCGCAGACGCCGCAGGCCTCGATGCGCACGAGAACGTCCTCAGGCCCGGGAACGGGTTTCGCGACCTCGCGCAGCGCGATCTTGCCTACCGCTTCCAGCCGCACGGCCTTCATGGTTCACCTCAGTTGAATTTGGGCGGTTGCGAGAGGTCCGGCGCCGGCGCTGCCGGCTGGGCCGGCGCGTCGCCGAAATTCGGCGGTTGTGACAGGTCCGGCGTGCCGGGTGCCGCCGGCGCGCCGCCATTGGCGGGAGCCGCGCCGTTGTTCGCCGGAGGCGGCGACAATCCAGGAGCCTGCGGCACCTGATAGTCGATCGTGCCGGGCTCAACCGCCGGCCCCTTGTAGCGCATGACCATTTGCGGGAAGGCGATGGTGAGCCCGATCATGATCACCTGGATGCCAACGAACGGCACCGCGCCCCAATAGATCTGGCCGGTGGTGACCGGCGCGATCTGCTTGCCGGTGATCCTGTCGAGATAAGGCACGCGGGCCGCGACCGAGCGCAGGTAGAACAGCGCGAAGCCGAAGGGCGGATGCATGAAGCTGGTCTGCATGTTGACGCCGAGCAGCACGCCGAACCAGATCAGGTCGATGCCGAGCTTGTCGGCGGCGGGCGCCAGCAGCGGCACGATGATGAACGCGAGCTCGAAGAAATCGAGGAAGAAGGCGAGCACGAAGACCAGGATGTTGACGCCGATCAGGAAGCCGGTCTCGCCGCCGGGCAGCGAGGTCAGCAGATGCTCGACCCAGATGTGGCCGTTGACGCCGTAGAAGGTGAGTGAGAACACGCGCGCGCCGATCAGGATGAACAGCACGAAGGAGGAAAGCCTGGTCGTCGAGGTCAGCGCCTGCTTGACGACATCCATCGTCAACCTGCCCTTCAGCGACGCCATGATGAGCGCGCCGACGGAGCCCATGGCGCCGCCCTCGGTCGGTGTGGCGATGCCGAGGAAGATCGTGCCCAGCACCAGGAAGATCAGCGCCAGCGGCGGGATCAGCACGATCACCACCTGCTGCGCCAGCTTCGACATGAGGTTGAACCTCAGCCGCTGGTCGACGATGGCGACGACATAGATGACGATGACACCGACGGCGAAGCCGAGGATGTCGGCATTGTCGCCCTGCGTTGGCGCGAGATAGCGGTAGGCGCCGTAGGAGATAGCGCTCGTGATTAGCAACGCCACGATCAGCGAGATCACGCCATGGCCGAGCGTGCGGGCCTCGGGCGGCAGCGCCGGCATCGAATTCGGCCGGACGATCGACATGATCAGGATGTAGAGCATGTAGAGGCCGGTGAGCACGAGGCCCGGGATCAGGGCGCCGGCATACATGTCGCCGACCGAACGTCCGAGCTGGTCGGCAAGCACGATCAGCACGAGCGAGGGCGGGATGATCTGGGCGAGCGTGCCGGAGGCCGCGATGACGCCCGAGGCCAGCCTGCGGTCATAGCCGTAGCGCAGCATGATCGGCAGCGAGATCAGGCCCATGGCGATGACGGAGGCTGCCACCACGCCGGTTGTGGCGGCGAGCAGCGCGCCGACGAAGATCACCGCATAGGCAAGTCCGCCACGGATCGGCCCGAACAATTGGCCGATCGTGTCGAGCAGGTCCTCGGCCATGCCGGAGCGTTCCAGCACGATGCCCATGAAGGTGAAGAAGGGTATTGCCAGCAGCGTGTCATTGGACATCACCCTGGTGCCGTAGAAATTGTCGGGCAGCGCATGCAGCAGCGGCCAGGCGAGGTTGATCGAGCCGCCGGAATAGGGCGACAGCACCACGCCGATGAAGAAGAACAGCAGACCGTTGGCGGCGAGCGAGAAGGCGACGGGGTAGCCGATCAGCAGGAAGATGATCAGCGAGGCGAACATGATCGGCGCCATGTTCTGGGCGATGAATTCGATCATTGGCGGGCCTCGCCCGCGATCGCCTTGGCTTCTTCGGCCAGCGCCTCGGCCTCGAGCCTGGCCTGGTCATGCGCCGATATGAAGGGATTGGGGTCGTCCATGTCGCCGCGCATGATGGCTATTTTCTTGATGATCTCGGAAACGCCTTGCAGCGCCAAAAGGAAGAAGCCGACCAGCAGGATCGCCTTGGCCGGCCATACGATCAGGCCGCCGGCATTGGTCGACATCTCGCCGCTGTGGAAGGACAGCGACACATAGGGCACGAAATAGACCACCATCAGCACCACGAAGGGCATCAGGAAGAAGAGGTGGCCGAGCAGGTCGATCCAGTGCTGCACGCGCCGCGAGAACATGCCGTAGACGATGTCGATGCGGATGTGGTCGTTCTGCTTCAGCGTGTAGGCGGCGGCCAGCATGAAGGCGGCGCCGAACAGGTACCATTGCAGCTCCAGCCAGGCGTTGGAGGAGATGTCGAACACCTTGCGGATGACGGCATTGCCGGCGCTCACCAGGATCGCCAGCAGGATCAGCCAAGAGACCCAGCGGCCGATGAATTCATTGATGCGGTCGATCGTCCTGGATAGAGCGAGCAGCCCTGCCATGCATATCCTCCCTCGCGCATCGGCCCGAAAATCATGTTCGATTTTCGGAAAGCACGATGCGCAGACTCAAAAGTGCCATGCGGCGCGCCCGATTCCCCCTCCGGTGTCGCGTCGTTTGGACCAACGATATGCAGTGCGTGGTCTGGCAGGTCAACACGACAAGCCGCCACAAACGATGGCGCCGGCGAAAAGCCGCTGGTTCACCGCGCGTCATGCAACCAAAGTCTATAGGGTTCAGGCGATCTTGGCCTGGTCGCGCCCGGCGCCGATCAGCACCAGCATGGCGACGAGGAAGAGGTAGATCCAGGCGTCGCGCCATTCGAGCGGGAAGTAGCCGGCCCAGAGCGATTCCGCCATGCCGAAGGCCGCGGCGCCAAGGGCTGCCCTGAGCGGCGACAGATAGCCGCCGACCGCCGTCACGAACAGGATCTTGAGACCGTAGACCAGCCCGGTGCCGAAGCTGACATTGCCGTAATAGAGACCGGCAAGCACCCCGGCCAGGGCCGCGCAGCAGCCGCCAAACAGCACGGCGCGGCGGAACACGGCGGTGACGTCGACGCCGCACATGGCCGCCGCCTTGGGGTCGTCCGAAACGGCGCGCCAGGCGCGGCCGTAATGCGAATGCGAGAAGAGCCAGGCCGCCAGCGCCACCACCGCGATGACCCCCGCGCAGTCGAGCAGCTGGATGACGGTGAGCGTGACCTTGAAGCCGTCGCCCTCGGCGAAAATGACCGGGGTGGCGAGCATCGGCGGCAGCCACAGGTCGTGCGTGTCGGCGGCGATGCGGCTGGCCTCGGACAGGAAGATCAGGATGCCGAGCGTCGTCACCACGATCGCGTTGGGCGAACGGTCGGCAAGCCGTTCGAACACGCTGCGCGACAGGACATGGCTGATCAGCGCGGCGTAAAGCAGGGCGGCGGCCACGCCGAGCGCCACCGCGGCAGCCAGCGTCAGCCACAGCGCCTGGTAGCCGAAGGCGGCGGTCAGGATCATCGTCTGGCCGCAAAAGGCGAACAGCGCGCCATAGGCCAGGTTGGTGCGATGCAGGATGCCGTTGGTCAGCACATAGCCGAAGGCGAGCAACGCATAGAGCGCGCCCGAATGCAGCCCGTTCAGCACCTGCTGGAAGAAATAGAGCATGCGGCTTCCCACAGGTCGTATCACTCGACCCCGCATGGACCGTTACATTCGGAATCTAACTTGTCAAATGCGTTTTATCGGTTAGATTTCCACTCATGACAGTCTCCTGGACCCCGCACCGCTTCACCGGCGGCATCCTTGCGCTCGATACGGCGAACACCGTCGTATTGCGCAACGATCCGGAAAAGACTTTCGACCGTTTCGACGATCCGGCCGAGATCGCCCGTTTCGCCGAGGCGGCAAGCGGTTTTCGTGCCGATGAGCTCGGCGGCCGGCGGCTGAGGGCGCCAGAGCCGGACGGCATAAAGCCGGCCGTCATCTCGATCCGCGAGGCGACCGACCGCCTTTTTCGTCATGCCGTGTCGAACGGCGCGGTCGCGACCGGTCATCTGCCGGATTTCCTCACGGCCTGCGCCGGCGGGCTGTCCGGCAGCGCGACCGAGATCGGGACGCCGGGCCAGCCTTTCGGCGATCCGCAAACGCCGATCGCTTTCGAGGTGGCCTTGGCCGTCTCGGCGCTGTCGCTGTTGCGTGACGAAACGGTGGCGAGGTTGAGGATCTGCCCCAATTGCAGTTGGCTGTTCGTCGACCGCAGCCGCAACTCAAGCCGCCTCTGGTGCGACATGGCCGTTTGCGGCAACCGCCAGAAGGCAAACCGCTATTACCGCCGCCGTACGGCGGCGAGGGAGGTCAGCAATGCTTAGGACATTATCGCGCTCGGCGCTCGTCGGCGCCGCCTTGATCGCCGCAATCGCGCTCGGCGCCTGCCGCGACACCGGCAAGGACCAGCTTTTCGCCATTTCCGGCAAGCTGTTCGAGTTCAACTACCGGCTGGCCATCGCCACCTATGTCATCACGCTGAAGCCGCTGCGGCCGATGGTCGACGGCCAGGTCGCGGTCGTCAGCTTCCAGAACCCCGCCGGCGGCGACCCGCTGATCGTCAACCAGAAGATCTGGCCGAAATTGCCGCACATCACGCTGACCAGCCCGCCGCTCACCTGCGTGGTCAAGGACAAGCCTTATTCCGTCTCGATCCGTATCCAGGACGCGAGCGGCACGCTGCTCCAGAGTATCGACACCACGATGACGTCCTCGGAGGATCAGACGATGCTACCGGACCGGCCGCTGGTGACCGGGCCGATCTATGAGCTCAATCCGGAGCTTGCCGGCCATCCCGACGGAAAGCTGCCCGGCGCGGCGAAGCCGGATTGCTCCAAGGCCACGTGAAACGCGCGCCTGCGCGAAATTTTTGTTCTTCACGAACGAGTTAGCGTGATCTTGAATGCGCCGATGGCACCTCGCCAGACGGTTTGTTGCGTGTTACTTGGCCTCTGCGATTTTGTTTGACCTCTCCCGCAAGGGAAGAAAGACTGCGGCGTCCCACTCCGATGTTGGCCGCTTTTTGGAAAAGCGCCTCCGCAGAGGAAATGCCTGATGACGCTGCACGACGTCGCGCTCGACGACAAGTTCGACCTTGGCAAGGAGCGCGTGTTCCTGTCTGGTGCGCAAGCTGTGGTGCGCATGCTTTTGATGCAGCGCGAGCGTGACCGCCGTGCCGGCCTCAACACGGCGGGCTTTGTCTCCGGCTATCGCGGCTCGCCGCTGGGCGGCCTCGACATGCAGCTCTGGCGGGCCAAGAAGCAGCTCGCCGCCGCCGACATCGTCTTCCAGCCCGGCCTCAACGAGGAGCTTGCGGCCACCGCATGCTGGGGCTCACAGCAGACCGAACTGCTGGGCGAGGGCACGCATGACGGTGTCTTTTCGGTCTGGTACGGCAAGGGGCCGGGCGTCGACCGTTCCGGCGACGTCTTCCGCCACGCCAATCTGGCCGGCTCGTCGAAACATGGCGGCGTGCTGGCCCTGATGGGCGACGACCATATGGCCGAATCCTCGACCAACGCGCACGCCACCGAATTCCTTTTCGTCGACACGATGGTGCCGATCCTCAATCCGGCCGGCGTCCAGGAGATCATCGACTACGGCCTCCATGGCTTTGCCATGTCGCGTTTCGCCGGCACCTGGGCGGCGATCAAATGCGTCAAGGACAACATCGAATCGACGGCTTCAGTCGACGCCTCGATCGAGCGCCTGAACATAGTCATTCCCGAATTCGACATGCCGGCGGGTGGCCTGAACATCCGCCACGAGATCGACATGCTCGGCCAGGAAGAGCGGCTGCATGAATATAAGCGCGCCGCCGCCTCTGCCTTCATCCACGCCAACGGGCTGAACCGCATCGTCTATTCCGGCGGCCGCAATCCCAAGCTCGGCGTCATCACCATCGGCAAGAGCTATCTCGACGTCCGCCAGGCGCTGGAGGATATCGGCATCGACGAAGCCGCGGCCAATCGCATCGGCATCCGCCTGTTCAAGGTCGGCTGCCCGTGGCCGCTCGATTTCCAGCACATCGCCGAATTCGCGCGCGGCCTCGATACCATCGTCGTCGTCGAGGAAAAGCGCTCGCTGATCGAGGTGCAACTGCGCGAGAGCCTCTACGGCACCGCCACGCAGCCGGTCATCGTCGGCAAGAAGGACGAGCGCGGCGACTGGCTGTTCCCGGCCAAGGGCGCGCTCGATCCGAACGAGATCGCGATTGCGCTCGGCGAACGGATCCTGCGCACCATCGGCCCGTCGGAAGAGATCGCCGCGCGCGTGGCCAAGCTGCGCCAGTTCCAGGCGATGCTCGCCGACACGCTCGACATCGGTTCGCGCACGCCCTTCTTCTGCTCCGGCTGTCCGCACAATTCCTCGACCAAGGTGCCGGACGGCTCGCTGGCCGCCGCCGGCATCGGCTGCCATTTCATGGCGCTGTGGATGGACAGGAACACCGTCGGCTTCACGGCGATGGGCGGCGAGGGCGCGCAATGGGTCGGGCAGGCGCCGTTCTCCAAGCGCGACCATATCTTCCAGAATCTCGGCGACGGCACCTACAACCACTCCGGCGTGCTGGCGATCCGCTTCGCGCTGTCGAGCGACGCCAACATCACCTACAAGATCCTCTACAACGATGCGGTGGCGATGACCGGCGGCCAGCCGCATGAGGGCGGTCTGACCGTCGACATGATCGCCAGGCAGGTGCGCGCCGAGGGCGTCGACCGCATCGCCGTCGTCACCGACGAGCCCGACAAATATGCCGGCAAGGTCGAGTTTCCGGCCGGCGTCACCATCCATCACCGCGACGATCTCGACCTCGTCCAGCGCGAATTGCGTGACGTGAAGGGCGTTTCCGTCCTCATCTACGACCAGACCTGCGCCGCCGAAAAGCGCCGCCGCCGCAAGCGCGGCACCTTCCCCGATCCAGACAGGCGCGTCTTCATCAACGAGCTGGTCTGCGAAGGCTGCGGCGATTGCGGCGTGCAGTCGAACTGCGTCTCGATCCAGCCGGTCGAGACCGAATTCGGCCGTAAGCGGCGCATCGACCAGTCGAGCTGCAACAAGGATTTCTCCTGCATCAACGGCTTTTGCCCATCCTTCGTCACGGTGCATGGCGGCAAGATCAGGAAGGCCGAAGGCATCGCCGGCAAGGCTGATCCGCTGGACGGCGTGCCCGCGCCGGCCGAGTTCCGCCTGGGCGGCCAGGGCTGGGCGGCGATCATCGATGGTGTCGGCGGCACCGGTGTCGTCACCGTCGGCGCGGTGCTCGGCATGGCCGCGCATCTGGAAGGCAAGGGCTGCGGCATGATCGACATGGCCGGCCTTGCCCAGAAGGGCGGCTCGGTCTTCACCCATGTCCGCATCGCCCCGACGCCTGAGGACATCCACGCCATCCGCGTTTCGGCCGGCAAGGCCGACCTCGTGCTCGGCTGCGATCTCGTCGTCTCCGGCGCAAAGAAGGTGCTGGGCGCGGTGCGCGAGGGCCACACGATCTTCCTCGCCAACACCGCCGAGATCATGCCCGGCGAATTCACCCGCTCCGCCGATTTCTCGCTGCCAGTCGAGCGGCTGAAGAAGGCGATCCGCGCGGCCGCCGGCGAGGACAAGGCGCATTTCTTCGATGCCACCCGCACGGCGACCGCCCTGTTCGGCAATTCGCTCGGCGCCAACATGTTCATGCTCGGCTTCGCCTTCCAGCATGGCGGCCTGCCGCTGTCGGCGCAAGCCGTTGAAAAGGCGATAGAATTGAACGGCGAAGCGGTGGCGATGAACGTAGCCGCCTTCCGCTGGGGCCGCCGCGCCGCGCACCGGCCCGATTTCGTGCGTGGCCTGGTCGCCCAGACCGGCAAGCCGGCGTCGAAACCGGCCGAGACGCTGGACGACATCATCGCGCGCCGCGTCGCTTTCCTCACCGCCTATCAGAATGCAGCCTATGCCCGGCGCTACGCCGACCGTGTAGCGACCTTGCGCGCCGCCGAAGCCAGGGCGGTGCCCGGCTCGACGACGGTGACCGAAGCGGCCGCGAAAAACCTCTTCAAGCTGATGGCGATCAAGGACGAGTATGAGGTGGCGCGGCTTTACACCGACGGTTCTTTCGCCGCCGACCTCGCCAAGCAGTTCCAGAGCTACGAAAAGCTCGAATTCCATCTCGCGCCGCCGATCCTTGGCCGGCGCGGCAATGACGGCAGCCCAAGGAAGTCGAGCTTCGGCCCGTGGATGATGAAGGGGTTTCGGCTGCTGGCGGCGCTGAAGGGCCTGCGCGGCACTGCGTTCGACCTCTTCGGCTACACGGCCGAGCGGCGCATGGAGCGGCAGCTGCTGAAACAATACGAGGCCGATCTGGACCGCATCGCCGGCGCGCTGGCGCCGGGCAAAGTGGAAGCCGCGACGGCTCTGGCTTCCGTGCCGGCGCTGATCCGCGGCTACGGCCATGTCCGGCAAGCCAGCGCCGAAAAAGCGGCGGGCGAGCGTGCGCGGTTAATCGAGCGTTTGGCCCAGGCTCCGGCGCAGCCGGCGCTTCGCGCGGCGGAGTGACCGCGCCGACCCGATTCCGCATCAAACCCCTGAATTTCCTGGCCTGCGCCGCCTCTCTCAACCCTCTGCAACCAGAGTCAAGTGCTGTTCTAAGCCTTTCTTAAGGCCGGTATGGCATGACAAGGCGCAGTGTTGGGCCAACGGCATGGGTAGAACAAAGACCGAGAACATCCCCGCGGATGTTTACATCCAGTTTGTGCGGTCGTTGTTCGACAACGCCCACATGCTGGTGATCGGTGGCGTTTGCTACTGGATCCTCGGCTTCATGATCTATTGGCGGACGCATAACCCGCTGTTTCTGGCCTTTTCTTTCGGGCTGCTCTCCATCAGCCTGTTCCGTTACTTGGGCATACGCGGCTTCCTGAAGGCAGGCGGTTCCATTGCCAATGTCGACGAGGCGAGGCGGTGGGAGCGCAACTACATCCTCAAGGGCAGCTTGCAGGGCCTCGGGCTCGGCTCGCTGTGCTTCATATCGATCTATGTCTATCCCGATCCCTTCGCCGAACTGGCAGCGACCTCGCTGACCATCGCCACCCTGGTCACCGTCGTCGGCCGCAACTACGGCTCGCCGCAGATGGTGCGGATCTTCTCCGTGACCTTCATCGGTCCGGCGGCGCTCGGCCTCCTGCTGCGCATGGATTTCCCCTCGGTCCTGCTCGGCCTGATGATCATCCCGCTCACCTTCATCACCATCAACAGCGCCGACCATGTCCGCAACGTGCTGTTCTCCGCCGTCATCGGCCACAAGCAGGCCAGGAACCTGACGCGCCGGTTCGACCGCGCGCTCAACACCATGTCGCATGGCCTGGTCATGCTGGGGCCCGACGGCCGCGTCGCGGTGGCCAATGCCGAAGCCGCCCGCCTGATGTCGCTGAAATCGGGCGATGCCTTGCTTGGGCGCTCGATCCACGGCCTTCTGATGCGCGGCGTCGCCGGCGGCATGTTGGCGCCGAAAGACTGCCGCTACATCGAAGCGCAGCTGACGCGCGCTCTCCGCGAAGGTCGCGACCGCAAGGTGCTGGTCTCGCTCGCCAACGGCCAGCACTACGAATTCTCCGCCCGCGAGGGTAGCCAGGAACTCGGCGTCATCACCTTCGAGGACGTGACGGCGCGCGTCGAGGCGGAGGAGAAGATCCGCTTCATGGCGCGCTACGACAATCTGACCGGCCTGCCGAACCGCGCCTATTTCCACGAACTGGTCGGCGAGGCGATGGCCTCGGGCGACCAGGAGCGGCTCTGCGGCCTCGCGGTGCTCGATCTCGACGATTTCAAGAGCGTCAACGACACGCTCGGCCACCCGGTCGGCGACGGGTTGATCTATGCCGTGGCCGAACGCCTCGCCGCGATCGCCGGCCCGGGCATCACCGTCAGCCGCTTCGGCGGCGACGAGTTCATGGTCTTCTTCGACCGGGTCGAGGACGAAAGCCATCTCAGCACCCTGCTCGACGAGATTTTCGCCGACCTGCAGGGCGAGGTGGACGTCGCCGGCCACGGGCTGCGCATCCAGACCAGCGGCGGCGCGGTGCTTTCCAAGGTCAAGGACACCGACGCGGACGCCATGATCGTCAAGGCCGACCTTGCCCTCTACAAGGCCAAGGAGCTCGGCAAGAACAGCTGGCGGCTGTTCGAGGCGGCCATGGATGCCGCCTTCCGCAATCGTCAGCTGATGAAGGCCGACCTGCGCAATGCCGTGCAGGCCAGGGAACTGCGTGTCGTCTATCAGCCGATCGTGGCCGTCAACACCATGCGCATCGCCAGCTGCGAGGCGCTCTGCCGTTGGGACCACCCCGATCTCGGCCCGGTCTCGCCGAGCGTCTTCATCCCGCTCGCGGAGGAGATGGGCATCGTTTCCGACATCAGCACGTTCGTGCTGGAGGCAGCCTGCGCCGAATGCGCCAAATGGCCGGCCCAGACCAGCGTGTCGGTCAACCTGTCGGCGAAGGACTTCCGCAGCCGCGATATCGTCCAGAAGGTCAGGGACGCCTTGGCCAAGTCGAGCCTGGCGGCGCACCGGCTCGAAATCGAGGTCACCGAGACCGCCTTGCTCGACGACAAATCGCTGACGCGCGAGTCGATCGAGGAATTGAAGGCGCTTGGCGTGCGCATCGCGCTCGACGATTTCGGCACCGGCTACTCCAGCCTGAGCTATCTCCACAAGCTGCCGCTCGACAAGATCAAGATCGACCGCTCCTTCCTGGTCGACGTCAACCAGAACCGGCAGTCGCTCGATCTTCTGAAGGGCATCGTCAGCCTGTCCCGGACGCTGGGCCTTTCCGTGACCATCGAAGGCGTCGAGACCTTCGAGCAGCTGAAGACGCTGGTCCATTCCGTCAAGCCGGACTTCGTGCAGGGCTTCCTCTTCGGCGCAGCGCTCAGTGCGTCGGGCATCGAGACGATGTCGAGCGTCACATGGCCGTTCGCTGCGGACCTGCGCATAGCCGGCAAACGGACAGCCAGCTAATAACAATTCCAAGCGGGTTTCCGTCCGGAAAGTGCACCGGAGAAAGAGCAATTTCCGGGGTGCCTGAATGCGCGCCGTCGCACGGCGATAGCGAGTGGATGTTCTCAAGAAACGCTTTGCCGAGGTCCAGTCTAAACCCATTGCAGCTGGGCGTTTTCAAGCTCTGAATTCGGGTTGATCTTACCGGTCGCGGTCTGGTTGGATCAGATAATCGCCCAAGGCGAAGTTTGCTTTTCTCTCGTACAAAATCCGCCAACCGGGCGCGGTCATTAAGGTTAACAAGCGGTAAATCAGCGATCGCGAATTTTCAGCTTGTGTCTCATTTCAACTCGAATAGCCTATTCATAGGCGGAATTCGAGGACGGACAATAATGGAAGCTGCGGCGAAGGGTGCGTCGGCTGGCGCCAGCGCAAAGGCTGACTCCCTGCTCAACCGGACGATGATGCAGCTTTTGGAGCACGTCGAATATCGCCTCATCACCGGGGGCGAGGATCTCGAAGCGATCTACCGGCTGCGCTATCAATCCTATGTCAAATCCGGCATGTGCGGCCCGATCGCCAGCGGGATGTTCGAGGATCGCTGGGACAATCTGCCCAATTCCTACCGGTTCGGCGTCTATTGCTACGGTGAATTGGTCAGCACATTGCGCTTTCATTATATCTCCAGCGAGCAGCCATACTCGCCTTCGATCGACGCCTATCCCGAGGTCTTGCTGCCGCGGCTTTCCCGCGGCGAAACCTTCATCGACGGAACCCGCTTCGCGACCGATCCAGACGCCGCGCCGGCGCCCGGCGTGCTGCCTTTCCTGACGCTCCGGATCGCCATGGTGGCCTCCAATTATTTTGGCCAGGACTCGGTGCTGACGCCGGTCAAGGTCGAGCATTCGCATTTCTACGCCCGGTTCTTCAATGCCGTGCAGAGGAGCGAGGCCAAGCAGTTCCCGGGCGTTCTCGCGCCGATCGCGCTGTTCGAGATCCCTGCCGGCGAGAATATGCGCCGCACGCTCGAACGGTTCCCCTTCTACCATTCGACACTGACCGAGCAGCGGCTGATGTTCGGCAATCCCGCGATCAACCGGCTGACGCCGCTGTCCATCGTGCCGACGGCGAAATATTATCGCGCCGCTGCCTGAAGCGGGGGCCATGAACCTTTCGCCGGCTGCGCCGTTATCAGGTTCGCAGCTCTGCAAGATGGCGAATAGCCTCTTTCGCAGGAAAGGACCTATCCATGACCATCCATTCGTTCGCGCTGACGCCGCTGATCTCGCTGGTCGCCGGCGTGCTGATCCTGGTGATGCCGCGGCTCCTCAACTACATCGTCGCGCTCTACCTGATCGTTGTCGGCCTGCTCGGCCTGTTCCCGCATCTCGCCAGCTGAATGAACCCGCTCAGCCGGCGAAACAGCGCAGGGCTGCGGCGACGATCGCTTCTGGCGCGTCTTCCTGCATGAGATGCCCGGAGCCCGGAATGAGCGTCAAGCTGCAGTCTGGCAGCATGGCCGCGAGCTTCGCGCCGCTCTGCGGCGGGATCCAGCGGTCTTCCTCCCCCCACAGCAAGGTCACCGGGCAGCGGAACTCACGATAGCGCGGTTCGACTTCGTCGGTGAACTGCTGGTCCATCTGCGCGATCTGCCGGTAGAAGGCAGGCTGGCCAACCGGCCCGGTCCATGGTGCAATGTAGGGCTGCAGGTCGGCGTCCGACAAAGGCTTGGCGGCCGCGCCGGCAATGTATGCCTTCAGGATCGCCGCATGGATGTAATCCGGCAACCCGGCGAAAGCGGGTTCGTGGCGCAAGACATGCTGGACGAAGGATGAGCCCCAGGGCCGAACCGCCACTGGATCAATCAACAGCAGCCTTTCATAATTGCAGCCGTCGATCAGATGCGCGCGCAAGGCGGTGGCGCCGCCGAAATCATGGGCGATGACGTTCGGCCGGTCGAGCTTCCAGAACTCCAGCATCGCCGCCAGGGCTTTGTTCTGGGTGCCCAGCGAGACGTCCTGGCCTTCCCATTTCCCGGACCGGCCATATCCCGGCAGATCGTAGAAATAGAGCGTGTGGTCGCGCGCCAGTTCAGGGGCGACGCGGTGCCAGACATGCGAGGAAAAGGGCGTTCCATGGACGAGCACGATGGCCGGGCCGGAACCGAACGAGCCCCAGGCGATCATGGTGCCGTTCCAGTCAAATCTCTGTGCCGGCAAAATCATGGCTACTCCTCGCCTGGTGCTATCAGACGGCAACGATAGTCCCCTGCCGCCCTGTGCGAAAACGCGAAATTGTCAAAGCGTGTTGAGAAGGGCTGACAGGGATTGTCAGGCGACCGCCCTGGTTCGCGGCTCCGATCGGTCTTCAACTTTCATTTGAGGCTGTTGTCGCGGGCTGTGCGGCAATAGCGCCATTGCTCTTGGTTCGGCTTTTCGCTATGTGCCTCAAAGGCTTTTTCGAAGGGGTACTTCCATGGCTGATCACACGCCCGCCGGTCCGGTCGAGCTTGGCGCGCAGATGGACTATGCCGAGCACGACCGCACCTACAAGGCCTTCCTCGGTCTTGCCAAATACGGCTCGCTGGTCTGCGCCGCGATCCTCATCGCGATGGCCTTCGGCTTCTTCGTCGGCGGCTTCTTCTCAGGCCTCATCGTGTTCATCCTGATCACGGCCCTCGGCACTCTCATTCTGCGGTAGACTTCCCAAGCCCATTGCCCTCGACGTCGCCGGACGTCCCGGCCGACGCCTTGCGTAATCAAGGTTCCAGCCGAAAGGATCATCCGGTGGGACAGATAGTGTTCATCCCTCGCGAGCTTGACCCGAACGAGCCGCGCGTCGCGGTCTCGCCGGAAACGGTCAAACGTCTGGCCGGTCTCGGCTTCGACGTGATCGTCGAGAAGGGCGCCGGCCTCGGCTCCCGCATCCCCGACCAGGATTTCACTGCCGCCGGCGGCACGACCGGCACGGCGGCCGACGCCAAGAAGGCCGATGTGGTGCTGAAAGTGCGCCGGCCAACGGATGCCGAGCTGAAGGGCTACAAGTCCGGCGCCGCCGTCATCGCCATCATGGATCCCTACGGCAACGATGCCGCGGTGGCCGCCATGGCCAAGGCCGGCATCACCGCCTTCTCCATGGAATTCATGCCGCGCATCACCCGCGCGCAGGTGATGGACGTATTGTCCTCGCAGGCCAACCTTGCCGGCTATCAGGCGGTGATCGACGCCGCTGCCGAATATGACCGCGCGCTGCCGATGATGATGACGGCGGCAGGCACGGTGCCGGCGGCCAAGACCTTCATCATGGGCGTCGGCGTCGCCGGCCTGCAGGCGATCGCCACGGCCCGCCGCCTTGGCGCCGTCGTCACCGCCACCGATGTGCGCCCGGCCGTGAAGGAGCAGGTGCAGTCGCTCGGCGCCAAGTTCCTGGCGGTCGAGGACGAGGAGTTCAAGGCGGCCGAGACGGCCGGCGGCTACGCCAAGGAAATGTCGAAGGAATACCAGGCCAAGCAGGCGGCGCTCACCGCCGAGCACATCGCCAAGCAGGACATCGTCATCACCACGGCGCTGATCCCGGGCCGTCCGGCGCCGAAGCTGGTCTCGGCCGCCATGGTCGCCTCAATGAAGCCCGGTTCGGTGATCATCGACCTTGCCGTCGAGCGCGGCGGCAATGTCGAGGGCGCGGTGCCCGGCAAGGTCGTGACGACGGAAAACGGCGTCAAGATCGTCGGCCATCTCAACGTACCGGGCCGCGTCGCCGCCTCGGCCTCGCTGCTTTATGCCAAGAACCTCTACGCCTTCCTCGAGACCATGGTCGACAAGGCGACGAAACAGCTTGCCATCAAGCGCGACGACGAACTGGTCAAGGCGACGATGCTGACCGACGGCGGCAAGGTCGTGCATCCGAACTTCGTCAAGGCAGCGCAAGAGCCGCGCGTCGAGCCGGCGGCCATTCCGGCGACGACCATGGTTGCCGATGCCTCGGCCAAGCCTGCCGCCAAGAAAGCCGCGACAAAGAAGCCGGCCGCGGCCAAGTCGCCCTCGTCCAAATCAGAAGGGACCGCGTGATGGACGCCTTGCAGAAAGCCCTTGATCAGCTCGACCAGGCGACCGCCGCCGTTCGCCTCGCCGTGCAGGATCTTGCCAACGCGCCCGCTGGGGAAGCGGCCGGCAATGCCGCGCACGCGCTTTCGGGCGGTGCCGTCGATCCCTTCGTCTTCCAGTTTGCCATCTTCGTGCTGGCGATCTTCGTCGGCTATTATGTCGTGTGGTCGGTGACGCCGGCGCTGCATACGCCGCTGATGGCCGTCACCAACGCCATCTCCTCGGTCATCGTCGTCGGCGCGCTGCTTGCCGTCGGTCTCTCTGCCTCGGGTCTCGCCGCCGGCTTCGGCTTCGTCGCGCTGGTGCTGGTCTCGGTCAATATCTTCGGCGGCTTCCTGGTCACCCAGCGCATGCTTGCCATGTACAAGAAGAAGGACAAGTGACGTGACCGTCAATCTCGCTTCCTTCCTCTATCTGGTCTCCGGCATCCTGTTCATCCTGGCGCTGCGCGGCCTCTCGCATCCGACCACCAGCCGCAGGGGCAATCTCTTCGGCATGATCGGCATGGCGATCGCCATTGCCACAACGCTCGCCTACGCGACCCCGTCGGTCGGGAGCTTCGGCCTGATCGTGCTTGGTCTCGCCATCGGTGGCGGCATCGGCGCCGTCACCGCGCGCCGCATCGCCATGACCTCGATGCCGCAGCTCGTCGCTGCCTTCCACTCTCTGGTCGGCTTTGCCGCCGTCATGGTGGCGGCCGCCGCCATGTACGCGCCGGAAAGCTTCAAGATCGGCACGGCCGGCAACATTCACGCCGAAGCGCTGATCGAAATGAGCCTTGGCGTCGCCATAGGCGCCATCACCTTCACCGGCTCCGTAATCGCCTTCCTGAAGCTCGACGGCCGCATGTCGGGCAAGCCGATCATGATCGGCGGCCGGCACCTGATCAACATCGCGCTCGGCATAGCACTGGTGGTCCTGATCGTGCTTCTGGTCACCACCGAAGCCAAGCTCGTCTTCTGGCTGATCGTGCTGGCCTCGCTGGTGCTCGGCGTACTCCTGATCATCCCGATCGGCGGCGCCGACATGCCGGTCGTGGTGTCGATGCTGAATTCTTACTCGGGCTGGGCTGCCGCGGCACTTGGCTTCACCCTCGGCAACCTGGCGCTGATCATCACCGGCGCGCTGGTCGGCTCGTCCGGCGCGATCCTGTCCTACATCATGTGCAAGGGCATGAACCGGAGCTTCATCTCGGTCATCCTCGGCGGCTTCGGCGGCGAGACCGCGGCCGCGGTCGATGACGGCATCGAGCGCACCGTCAAGCAGGGCTCGGCCGACGACGCCGCCTATCTGATGATGAACGCGCAGAAGGTCATCATCGTGCCGGGCTACGGCATGGCGGTCGCCCAGGCGCAGCACGCGCTGCGCGAAATGGCCGACAAGCTCAAGGCCAACGGCGTCGAGGTCAAATACGCCATCCATCCGGTGGCAGGCCGCATGCCCGGCCATATGAACGTGCTTCTGGCCGAAGCCAACGTGCCCTATGACGAGGTGTTCGAGCTCGAGGACATCAACTCCGAATTCGCGCAGGCCGACGTCGCCTATGTCATCGGCGCCAACGACGTCACCAACCCGTCCGCGCGCGACGACAAGTCCTCGCCGATCTACGGCATGCCGATCCTGGACGTCGACAAGGCCCGCACCTGCCTGTTCGTCAAGCGCTCGCTCGGCTCCGGCTATGCCGGCATCGACAACACGCTGTTCTACAAGGACGGCACCATGATGCTGTTGGGCGACGCCAAGAAGATGACCGAGGAAATCGTCAAGGCGATGGACCACTGATCGGCCGCCAGCACGCATCCGCACAAGCCCGGCCTCGTGCCGGGTTTTTTGCGGTTGGAGCTCGCGCCGCACGCCACTAGATTTAGCCTCTCGCAATAGGAATCGACACGATGGCCATGCGAAGACGCTTGAAATATTGAATGAGATGGTCGCTGCCGGCGTGATCGAACGCTATGCGATAGGCGGTGCGGTCGCCACATGCGAATGGCTGCTTTTGTCGAAAGCCAAGCCTATGACAGCGATGCTCTGGACGACGTCCTGACGCGCCATGGACTCAAGGAAAAGTGGATCGACGTTGGCAACCAATGGGGGTGGTGGTAAATTCTGGCCATGGCAGAGACCAAAAAAGCATATCCAGATATTTCCGATATCCTCACTCGAAAGGCTGCGGGACGTCGCGAATTGGCTGGACTTACTTTCGGGCAAAAAGTCGCGAGAATGGAAGCTCTGCGCGAAAGGCTCGCTCCGTTGAAAAGGCTGCGCCAGGAGCGCCGGACACAAAGTCACGCAGGCGCCGACGTTCGCTCGCGAAAATCTGGGGCCGAATAACTTCCCCGCCACACCTGGCACGGTACTATCCGCGCCAGCGCTTGGCGTTGTTCCGCGGAGCGGTCGCGCGCTCTGAGGTTTCGCAGCCGTCAGATCGTGAACTTCTTTACGCCAGGCGAACGTCTGAGTCTTGGACAACGAGGCTCAGATATCCAGATTGGCGACCGAGAGCGCGTTGTCCTGGATGAACTCGCGCCGCGGCTCCACCTCGTCGCCCATCAGCCGAGAGAACAGCGAGTCCGCGTCGGTCGCGTCATTGACCTTGACCTGCAGCAGCGAGCGCACATTCGGGTCGAGCGTGGTTTCCCAGAGCTGCTCGGCATTCATCTCGCCAAGGCCCTTGTAGCGCTGCATGGTGAGGCCCTTACGGCCGGAAGCGAACACCGCGTTGAGCAGCGCCAGCGGCCCGGAAAGCAGCTCCGAAGTCTCCTTGCGGCGCAGCGTAGGCTGCTCGCCGTAGACTTCCGAAAGGCGCGGCGCGTAGCGGTCGAGCTGGCGGGCATCGGCCGAAGCGATCAACCCGGCGTCGAGCTGGACCACATCCTTGACGCCGCGCACGGTGCGCTCGAACACATAGCCGCCGGAGCCGTCATTGGAGGTCGACAGCCGGCCGGTCCAGCCCCGCTCGGTCTCCTCGGCGATCATGTCCAGCCGCTGCGCGACGCGCTCGGCCATCGCGTTGGCGCGGCCGAGATCGGCAAGCCCTTCGGCATTGAGCGCGCCGGCGATCGCCGCCTGCTCGACGACGCTGCGATTGTAGCGCGTGTGCAGCCCGTTGATCAGCTGGCGCACGGCCAGCGCATCGCTGACTGAGCTGAGGAGATCCTGCCCAGTCCGCACCTCGCCGGAGGCGAGCGCCAGCGAAGCTTCGTCGAGGCCCGACTCGATCAGATATTCCTCATAGGCGCTTTCGTCCTTGAGGTATTGCGAGCTTTTGCCCCGCGTCACTTTGTAGAGCGGCGGCTGCGCGATGTAGAGGTGGCCGCGCTCGATCAGCTCCGGCATCTGCCGGAAGAAGAAGGTGAGCAGCAGCGTGCGGATGTGGGCGCCGTCGACGTCGGCGTCCGTCATCAGGATGATCTTGTGGTAGCGCAGCTTGTCGGCGTTGAACTCGTCCTTGCCGATCGAGGTGCCGAGCGCGGTGATCAGCGTGCCGATCATGTCGGAGGAGAGCATGCGGTCGAAGCGCGCCCGTTCGACGTTCAGGATCTTGCCGCGCAGCGGCAGGATCGCCTGGTTCTGGCGCGAACGGCCGCCCTTGGCCGAGCCGCCGGCCGAGTCACCCTCGACGATGAAGATTTCCGACTTGGCCGGATCGCGCTCCTGGCAGTCGGCGAGCTTGCCGGGCAGCGAGGTGACGCCCAGCGTGCTCTTGCGCGTGATGTCGCGCGCCTTGCGCGCGGCCTCGCGGGCGGCGGCCGCCTGGATCACCTTCTCGACCACGACCCTGCCTTCGCTGGGATGCTCTTCCAGCCAGGTGCCGAGCGCCTCGTTGACCAGGCTTTCCACCACCGGGCGAACTTCGGACGAGACCAGCTTGTCCTTGGTCTGCGAGGAGAATTTCGGATCCGGCACCTTGACCGAGAGAACCGCGGTCAGGCCCTCGCGGCAGTCGTCGCCGGTCAGCGAGACCTTTTCCTTCTTGGTCTGGCCGGAGGATTCGCCATAGCCGGTGATCTGCCTCGTCAGCGCCGCGCGGAAGCCGGCCAGATGCGTGCCGCCGTCGCGCTGCGGGATGTTGTTGGTGAAGGCCAGGACATTCTCGTGGTAACTGTCGTTCCACCACATTGCGACTTCGACGGTGATGCCGTCGCGCTCGGCGCGGATGGCGATCGGCGCCTCGATCAGCGGCTTCTTCACCCGGTCGAGATATTTGACGAACTCCTCCAGCCCGCCGTCATAGTGCAACTCGTGGCGCACCAGGTCGGCATGGCGGGCATCGGTCAGCACGATGCGCACGCCGGAATTGAGGAAGGCGAGCTCGCGCAGCCGGTGCTCCAGCGTGTTGTAGTCGAACTCGACCATGGTGAAGGTCTCGGCCGACGGGAAGAAGGTGATCGCGCTGCCGCTGCGGCCTTCATAGGTGCCGGGCTGCTTGTTCTGCTCGTAGGTGCCCGTCACCTTCAACGGCGCGTCGGCATTGCCATGCGTGAAGCTCATCTCGAAGATTTCGCCATTGCGGCGGATCTTGAGCTTCAGCCAGGCGGAAAGCGCGTTGACCACCGAGACGCCGACGCCATGCAGGCCGCCCGACACCTTGTAGGAGTTCTGGTCGAATTTGCCGCCGGCATGCAGCTGCGTCATGATCACTTCGGCCGCCGAAACGCCCTCCGAGGGGTGGATATCGGTGGGAATCCCGCGGCCATTGTCGATGACGGTCACCGAACCGTCGGGGTTGAGCGTCACCGAGACGAGGTCGGCGTGGCCGGCCAGCGCCTCGTCGATGGCGTTGTCCACCACCTCATAGACCATGTGATGCAGGCCCGAGCCGTCATCGGTGTCGCCGATATACATGCCCGGCCGCTTGCGCACGGCATCCAACCCCTTCAAAACCTTGATGGAATCGGCGCCGTACTCGGCTTCCGCGCCATTGGCGCTTTCGGTCTGATCGCTCATGAAAACCTGTTTGATTGATGCTGCAGATACAGCGCGGAAAAATGCCCCCGAATCGCGCCGTTTTGATGTCCTAGATATAGGCGCAAACGGCTGCTTTTCCAAGGTTTGCGGGCATTTTGCCGGCTTGGCGGCAAGGCCTTTCAACGCCTGGCGCGGATACGGTCCCCGGCGTTCCGCCGAGAAGGGTCGATGAGACGCATAAGCCGCGCCTAAGCGCGGCCTGACAATTGCCTTCCTGGTGCCTATTCGGCGACACGCAGCGTCTTCAGCGCCTCGCTCCAGCGGAATAGCTCGTCGAGCATCGTCCTGGCGCCCTGCAGCACATACTCGCTCGGATGGTACGCACCATCCTTGTCGAGCAGCGTCCTATAGGCGGGCAGCGCCACGCCTTCCGGGATCGGCATGACGCCGACCGAGGTCAGCAGCGGCTTCAGCGCCTGCGCGGCGCGCAGGCCGCCGGAAACGCCGCCATAGCTGAAGATCGCGGCCGGCTTGTAGCGCCATTCATGCAGCAGATAGTCGATGGCGTTCACGATCGCCGGCGCCACGAAGTAATTGTATTCCGGCGCCACGAACACGAAGGCGTCGGCGGCATCGATCGCCTGCGACCACGCCTTGGTATGGTCGTTCTCGTATTTGCGCAGGCGCGGATGATGCGGCTCGTCGAGCATCGGCAGGTCGAACGCGGCGATGTCGGTCAGCACCGGCTCGAACTTGCCATGCTCGCGCGCGAAGCCCGCGAGCCATTCGCCGAAGATCGGCCCGGCGCGTCCCGGCCGCGTGCTGCCGATGATGATGTCCAGGCGATGTTTCACGTGCGGGCTCCCTGCTTGACGGTATCCGTTGGTGACTAACGTAAGCCGCCGCCGGCAACAAGCATGCTTTTGCAGGTGCAGGTCACATTCCGGCGAGGCGGGGTGGCCTGGGGCATTCCAGGAAAAGTGCGTAGCGGTTTTCCATCCGGAATGCGCAAAAGCAGAGACTGGATATGCCGCTCGGTCACATGGACGCCGGCTTCGCCCGGCACTACATTTGCCGCTGTCAGCGGAGCATGCCCCATGGACACCAAGCCCGCCCCCTTCGTGCCGCCGGCGCCGAAGCCGCGCACCGAGCCGCCGTCGACGCTGGAGATGATGCGCATCGTCTACCGCAACCCGCTCGAGCTCTGGGGCGAGCATACCTACAACGAGCCCTGGATTTCGGCGAATGGCATCGGTGGGCATCTGATCGTCGCCAACGATCCCGGCCTCATCCGCCATGTGCTGATCGACAACGCCAAAAACTACAAGATGGCGACGGTGCGCCAGCTGATCCTGCGCCCGATCCTGCGCGATGGCCTGCTCACCGCCGAGGGCGAGGTCTGGAAGCGCTCGCGCAAGGCGATGGCGCCGGTGTTCACGCCGCGCCACATCTTCGGCTTCGCCGCGCCGATGCTGAAGCGCACGCTGGAGTTCGTCACCCGCTACGAGGCGGGTGGCACGTCCGACATCGCCCACGACATGACGCTGCTCACTTATGACATCCTGGCCGAGACGCTGTTTTCGGGCGAGATCGCCGGCGAGCCAGGCAGCTTCGCCAAGGAGATCGACCGCCTGTTCGAGACCATGGGCCGCGTCGACCCGCTCGACCTCTTGCGCGCGCCGGAGTGGCTGCCGCGGCTGACCCGCATCCGCGGTCGCAAGACCATGGCATATTTCCGCAACATCGTCGCCAACACCGTGAAGATGCGTGAAGAGCGGATGAAGCGCGATCCCGACGGCGTGCCGCAGGATTTTCTGACGCTTCTGCTGCACGCCGAGGGACCGGACGGGCTGACCCGCGCGGAAGTCGAGGACAACATCATCACCTTCATCGGCGCCGGCCATGAGACGACCGCGCGGGCGCTGGGCTGGACGATCTATTGCCTGGCCGAGGCGCCGTGGGAACGCGACAAGGTCGAGCAGGAGATCGACGCGGTGCTGGCCCGCGAGCCCGATCCGACGAAGTGGCTGGACGCCATGCCGTTCACCCGCGCCGCTTTCGAAGAAGCGCTGCGGCTCTATCCGCCGGCGCCGTCGATCAACCGCGAGCCGATCGAGCCGGAGACCTGGAACGGCCTTTACATCCCGAAATATGCCGCCGTGCTGGTGATGCCCTGGGTCGTGCATCGCCACCGCAAGCTGTGGGACAGGCCTGACGCCTTCATGCCGGAGCGATTCCATCCGGAAAACCGCGACAAGATCGACCGCTTCCAGTATCTGCCGTTCGGCGCCGGCCCGCGCGTGTGCATCGGCGCCAGCTTCGCCATGCAGGAGGCGATCATCGCGCTCGCGATCCTGTTGTCGCGCTTCCGCTTCGATGTGACGGCTGAGACCCGGCCATGGCCGGTGCAGAAGCTCACCACGCAGCCGCAGGGCGGCCTGCCGATGCAGGTTTCGCGTCGCGGCTGATCAGAGCAATTCCAGGAAAAGTGCGAAGCGGTTTTCCGTCCGGAATTGCGTAAAACAAATCAGAGCAATTCCAGGAAAAGTGTGAAGCGGTTTTCCGTCCGGAATTGCGTAAAACAAATCAGAGCAATTCCAGGAAAAGTGTGAAGCGGTTTTCCGTCCGGAATTGCGTGAAACAAAGAGACAGGGTTACCGGTTGGCGATCGGCCGGCGCTGCTGGAACTGGCCGGCGGCGCGGAAGCGCCACAGATAGCTCGGCAGGATCGTGGCGATCGCCTGCGGCTGGATGCCGAGGCCGGCAAGCGTCCTGGCGGCCTTGGCGGCTTCGTCCGAGACGATGTTGTGCTCGCGCAGCTGCAGCACCTGGTCCTTGGTCAACAGCGGATTGGGCAAGAGCTGGAGGATCGAGGCCTGGATGTTCGCCACCCAGAACGGCACCGGCACCAGCAGGCGACGGCGCTCGACCACCATCAGCAGCTCTTCCATGCATTGCTTGAAGGTCAGCACCTGCGGCCCGCCGAGCTCATAGATCTGGCCGCCCTTGACCTTGCCGTCGACCGACCGCGCCACCGCTTCGGCGACGTCGCCGACATAGACCGGCTGGAACTTGTTCTGCCCGCCGCCGATCAGCGGCAGCACCGGCGAATAGCGCGCCATGTTGGCGAAGCGGTTGAAGAAGGCGTCTTCCGGTCCGAAATTGATCGACGGCCGCAAGATGACGGCGTCGGCGATCGTATCGAACACGGCTTTCTCGCCCAGCGCCTTGGTGCGGGCGTAGCCGGACGGCGAATTGAGGTCGGCGCCGAGCGCCGAGATGTGGGTAAGGCCGGCGCCGACCGAGCGCGCGGCCTCGGCGACGGCGCGCGCGCCGAAATCATGCACGGCGCCGAATTTCTGGCGGCCGCTCTCGTGCAGGATGGCGACGAGGTTGACGACATGGTCGGCGCCCTGCACGGCGCGGTCGATCGACCAGCGCACGCGCACATTGGCCTGTACCGGCTGGATCTGGCCGACATTGCCGAGCGGCTGCACATGGCCGGCCAGGTCGGGCCGCCGGCAGGCGACCCGGATGCGGTAGCCGCGCTTGGCCAGCGCCCGCACGACATGGCGACCGACGAAGCCCGAGCCGCCGAAGACGACAACGAGCTTGGGGGTCTGCAGGATTTCGGTCATGACTGGCTCCGCGCGCGAATGGCTGGCTGAAGCCGTTTCTTAATCCGTTTCTCGCCAAAGGCAAAGAGCGACCGGAGGTCGCCGCTGCCTTGTTTTTGAACTTGCCCGGAATGCCGCTCCGCCGCGTTCGAGGAAAACAGAAAACCCCGCCGAAGCGGGGTTTTCCGGGCAGTGTCCACGCCGAAGCAGGGTCCAACGAGGCGGCCTGACCTGAGACGGTATCAAGGTGGCGTGAAGCAAGCACGCCCGCCCCCGCCCTGAACGCCCGGCGCGGCGCCGCCAACCGCGAGCCGGACGAAGCCAACCAAACGGCTCGCGACGTGGGGTGCCGGATATTGGTCGTTTCAGGTCGGGAAAAGGTTCAACCGCGCCGAAAAAATCAAGCCGAATACCGCTCGGCGAATTCCGAAATGCGCTGCACCACCGCCTTGGACGTGGCGATGCCGCGCGCCTTCGCCTTCTCCGCGGCCTCGGCGCGGGAGCGGCCGGGGATGTGCACGCCAAAGCGCCGCCGCAGCCGGTCGAGCTGGTCCTTCATGCGCTGCTCGAAGTCCGGATCGAGCAGCTTGGGTTCGATGGCAAGAACGAAGAGCCCGGTGCCGGGGCTGTCCGGCCCGCCGGTGAACCAGGGCGCGTCGAGCGACCAGTTGGCGCCGGAAATGCCCGCGGCCAGCACCTCGACCATCAGCGCGATGTTGGCGCCGCGCTGGCCGCCGAAGGCAAGCATCGCGCCCTTCATCGCCGCCGCTGGATCGGTGGTCGGGTTGCCGCTGACATCCAGCGCCCAGCCCTCGGGGATTTTCCTGCCGTCCTCGGCCGCCTTGCGGATGTTGACGAAGGCTGTGGCGCTCGACGACTGGTCGATGACCAGCGGCGGCCCATCGGCTGCGGGCGAGGCAAAGGACATCGGGTTGGTGCAATAGACCGGCTTGATCGAGCCCGAGCCGGCCAGCACCGCCGGCCCGTTGGTGGCTGCGAAGGACACCAGCCCCTGCTCGGCCAGCCGTCCGGTGAAATAGCCGAGCGCGCCGCATGTATAGGCATTCTTCTGCGAAAAGATCGAGACGCCGAACAGTTTTGCAGCCTTGACCAGGTCATCGATGGTGCGGTCGAAACCGGTATGGGCAAGCCCGCCGCGCGCATCGGAAAGATAGACCGCGAGCGCCGGCCTGGTGATCACCGGATCGGCATTGCCGTCGATGCGGCCCGCCTCGAGCGCTTCGAGATAATCGATGAAATGCGACAGCCCCACCGTCGACAGGCCCTCGGCTTCGGCCGCGATGATCGAGGCGGTCAGCGACTGCGCCGCTTCTTCATTGGCGCCGGCGCCGAGCGCCGCCATCCGGCATAAGCCTGTTGCCTGATCGAGAGTGAGTTGCATCAGGGCTGCTCCTGAGTGAGTAGGAAATAGGGAGTAGTCAGTAGGGTAAAACCAGCAAGCGGCCCACTACCCACCACTCACTATTCACTACTCACTTATCCGATCTTCACCGGAATCCGCGCCTCGATCCGGCTGAAGACGAAGACCAGGATGCCGGTGATCGTCATATAGATCAGCGCCAGAAGCAGCAAAGGCTCGTAGGTCAGATAGGTGTCCTGGCGCACTTTGGACGAGACGGCGAAGATGTCGATGACGCTGATCGTCGCCACCAGCGGCGTCGACTTCAACTGCAGCACCGTCTCGCCGGTCAGGGTCGGCAGCGCGCGGTAGAAGGCTTGCGGCAGCCAGATGCGGCGGAAGATTTTCCAGCGGCTCATGCCGAAGGCCCGGGCTGCTTCCAACTGACCTTTCGGCACGCCGGCGAAGGCGCCGCGCATCACCTCGCCTTCATAACCGGCGAAGGACAAGGTCAGCGCCACCACCGCATAGGGCCAGGCTTGCCTGAGATACGGCCACATCCACGATTCTCGGATCCACGGATATTGCGGAAAGAGTGATCCGAGCCCGTAATAGAGCAGCCAGAGCTGCAGGAGCAGCGGCGTTCCGCGGATGATGGTGCAGAAAATTTTCGCAGGCACGGAAAACCAGAACGGTCCGCCCGCCTGCGCCAGGCCGAGCGGGACGGCCAGCGCAAAGCCAAGCGCGCAAGTGACGGCGAGGATCCACAGCGCCCGCCATATGCCCATCAGGCCCATTTCCCAATATTGCGGCAGCCAGTCCCAGCGCATGAAGAAGGCGGCGCAGAAGACCAGCGCAAGAGCCATGAGGATCAGCACGATGCGGTGCGGCTGAAGCCACAGCGACGCGCGCGCCGCGACGTTGATTGCGGCGGCCTCTCCGGTCATCAGCGGGCCTCATTGACCGAAGGCATGCCGCGTCGCGACCAGGCTTCGATGCGGCCGATGTTCAAGTTGGAAAGGAGCGACACGGCAAGGTAAAGCGTGCCGGCTGCCAGAAAAAACAGCAGATAGGCCTTGGTGACGCCTGCCGCCTGCCGCGTCGCCAGCGTCAGTTCATTGAAACCCACGACGGCAAGCAGCGCCGTATCCTTGGTAGCGATCAGCCAGAGATTGGCGAGACCAGGAATGGCGAAAGGCAGCATGGCGGGAATCGTGATGCGCCGCAGCATCAGGCCTGGCGACATGCCATAGGCGCGGGCGGCTTCGATCTGACCCTGCGGGATCGCGAGGATCGCGCCGCGGATGACCTCGGTCGAATAGGCGCCCTGGACGAAACCGAGCACGAAAATGCCGGCCGCCAGTCCGCTGATGTCGACACGGCTGTAGCCCATCGCCGTCAGCACCTGATTGATGAGGTCGGTGCCGGCGTAATAGAGCAGCAGGATTAGCACCAGTTCCGGCACGGCGCGTACGACGGTGGTGTAGACTGCGAGCAGATCGCGGGTCACCGGGCCGCCGTAGAGCTTGCCGAAGGCGCCGGCGGTGCCGATCATCAGGCCGAGGCAGGTGGCGCCGATGGCGATCTCGAGCGAATGCAGCAATCCAACCAGCAACGTGCCGCCCCAGCCGGGTGAGACGGGCGACAGGAGTTCGATGATGCCGGCAGCCGTGGCCGGAAGAAGCGCGTCGATCAGTTTTGCCCCCGAATTGCTGGCAAGCCACTGACGGCCAGGTCAGCGGCAGGCGTGCGTTGCAAGGATCGGGCATGGCGCGGACGCCATGCCCTCACTCATTTGCGAGAGGGTTCAGTTCGACTGCGGGGCGCCGCCATAGATGTCGAAGTCGAAATACTTCTTCGAAATCTCGTCATATTTGCCGTTGGCGCGGATCGCTTTGATGCCGGCGTTGAACTTTTCCTTCAGCGCGGTGTCTTCCTTGCGGATGCCGGCGCCGACGCCCGGTCCAAGCACCTCGTCGTCCGGGGCCACCATGCCCTTGAGATCGCAGCAGGCCTTGCCCTGGTCCGACTTCAGGAATTCGCCGAGCGCGATGGAATCGGCCTGAACAGCGTCGAGACGGCCGGCGGCCAGATCGTTGTTGGCTTCGTCCTGCGTCTGGTATTCCTTGATCTCCTGCGCGCCGGTGAAATGCTTCTTGGCGTACACCGCATGCACGGTCGAGACCTGGACACCGATCACCTTGCCCTTGAGATCGTCGGGCGTGGCACCGAATTTCTGGTCCTTCGGTCCGATGATGGCGGTCGGGGTGTTATAGTACTTGTCCGAGAAGTCGATCGTCTTCTCGCGCTCGGCGGTGATCGACATCGAGGAGACGATGGCGTCGATCTTCTTGGTGGTCAGCGCCGGAATGATGCCGTCCCAGGCGACAGGGGTGATGACGCAGTCGAGCTTTTCTTCAGCGCAGACGGCGTCGACGAAGTCGATCTCCCAGCCCACCCATTTGCCGCTGGCGTCGGGCGAGGTGAAGGGCGGGTATGGCTCGGCGGCGACGCCGATCTTGACCTGCTCGGCCTTTGCCACGCCGCCCATCGCTGCAACGCCGAGGAGCAGCGCCGCCGCGAATGTCTTGAGAACAGTCTTCATGTCAGGACTCCCAGTTTGTTGTTGTTCCCGGTTTTCGCCCCGCTTGATGCCGGTTCCTAGCCGACATTGCGGAGGAATTGTTTGAGCCTTTCGGATTTGGGCGCGCCGAACAGCTGTTCCGGCGGACCTTCCTCCTCGACCAGCCCGTTGTAGAGATAGACGACGTGCGTCGCGACCTCGCGGGCGAACTTCATTTCATGCGTCACCAGCACCATGGTGCGCCCCTCGCGCGCCAGGTCGCCGATCACTTTCAGCACCTCGCCGACGAGCTCGGGATCGAGCGCCGACGTCGGCTCGTCGAACAGCATGACGCGCGGATTGATCGCCAGCGCGCGCGCGATCGCGGCGCGCTGCTGCTGCCCGCCGGACAGGAAAGCCGGATAGACGTCGCGTTTCTCCGCCAGGCCGACGCGGGCAAGCAGCTTCTCGGCCTGGGCGATCGCCTCGTCGCGCTTGACGCCGAGCACATGCACCGGAACCTCGATGACGTTCTCGATCAAGGTCATGTGGCTCCAGAGATTGAAATTCTGGAACACCATGCCGAGCCGGGAGCGGATGCGCTCGATCTGCCGGCGGTCGGCCGGAACCGTGTGGCCGTGGCTGTCGGCCTTGAGCTTGATCTCCTCGCCATTGACCCGGATGATGCCGCTGGTCGGATTCTCAAGGCAGTTGATGCAACGCAGCAGCGTCGATTTGCCGGAGCCGGAGCCGCCGATGATCGCGACAACCTCGCCGTCGCGCGCCGACAGCGAAACGCCTTTCAGCACGTGCAGCTGGCCGAATTTCTTGTGCAGGTTTTCGACGTGGATGGCTTCTGCGGCGCTGTTTTGCGCCTCGCCGGATCGGACTGCGGCAGCGTCCACCGCGCTCACCGGGTGACCTCTATATGGTCGACGGCAGGTCGTCGAACGTCTATCCGGCTAATCAACATTACGCTGTACTGCCCGCTCCAGACTTCAGCATGGACCCGACAGCGCGAGCCCGTCAATCCCGCACATTACGGCACTTGCGGCGTTGTTGTGCAAGTGTATAAATAGCCTTTCATGAAATTTTTTCGCTTTTTTTCACCTTAGAAGGGCATCGATGAGCGCTTTCGGATCACAGTCCATGGCGGCGCCGCTGCGGCGCGTGCTGATGCGGTCGGCGGCCAACGCGATGCGCGGCGCCGACAGGGCTGCGTGGCACTACGGCCCCGGGTTCAACCCGGCGAAAGCGGCTTCGCAGCATGCGGCTCTTGCCGCGCTGGTGGCGGCTTCCGGCGCCGAGATCGAATGGATCGAGGACAAGGCCGACGGGCTTTCGGACTCGGTGTTCACGCATGACCCGTCGCTGATGACCGACCGCGGCGCGCTGATCCTGTCGATGGGCAAGCCGCTGCGTGCCAAGGAGCCCTCGTTGCACGAGGAAACCTACCGAAGGCTGGGCATTCCGATCCTCGGCCGCGTCGAGGCTCCCGGCCAGGTCGAAGGCGGCGATTGCGTGTGGGTGGATAGCCGCACGCTGGCGATCGGGCGCGGTGTCCGCTCCAATCAGGAAGGCATCCAGCAGGTTGCCAACCTGCTGACGCCGCTCGGCATTTCCGTCTACGGTTTTGATCTGCCGCTGTGGCAGGGCGAAGAGGCGTGCCTGCATCTGATGTCGGTGATCAGCCCGCTGGCCGACGACCTCGCGTTGGTCTATTCGCCGCTTCTCCCGGCGCCGTTCTATCAGCTGCTGAAGGCGCGCGGCATCCGGCTGGTCGAAGGCGACGCCGGAGAGTTCGCCGCTTCCAACGGCCTCAGCCTGAACGTGCTGCCGACCAGTCCGCACAAGGTGATTGCCGTTGCCGGCTTTCCCAAGACCAGAGCCGCGATGGAAGCCGCCGGCTGCACGGTTGAGATATTCGAAGCGGATGCGCTCTGCATTGCCTGCGAAGGCGGGCCGACATGCCTGACGCGGCCGATCCTGCGCCAATGAACGCGCGCCGCAAGTTCCGTCGCGAGGGCGAGGAGCGGCGGCGGCAGGACCTGATCGATGCGACCCTGGACAGCGTGGCCGAACATGGTCTGCAGGGCGCGACCGTGCGCACCATCGCCTTGCGCGCCGGCGTCACCGCCGGGCTGATCCGGCATTATTTCCCAGGCAAGGAAGACCTGCTGCAGGAAGCCTATGCGGCACTCATGGGCCGCATGACCGAGCAGGCGAAAGCGGCCTTGGTCATGGAAGACGCCTCGCCGCGTCAACGCCTTGCGGCCTTCGTCACCGCCAACCTCAACGCGCCGATCATCGACCAGCGGGTGTTTTCGCTCTGGGCAACTTTCCTCGGCCGCGCCGGCGCGGATCCGACGCTCGCCCGCGCCCATCGCGAAGGCTATCTCGGCTTTCGCAACGAGGTCGAAGCGGTCGTGGCCGAAGTGCTCGCCGCCGAACGGCGCAAGCCGGACGCAGCTGAGCTGCGCCGCCATGCCATCGCGATCAACGCGATCATCGACGGGCTCTGGATCGAAGGCTGTCTGGCCGGCGAGATGTTCTCGCCTGGCGAATTGGCGGCGATTGGCATCAAAGCCATAGAGGCCGAGCTCGGCCTCGCGCCGGAAAAGCAATTCCAGGAAAAGTGAGAAGCGGTTTTCCGTCCGGAATTGCGTAAGAAACAAGAGATAGAGCGGGTCGCTGTTTCCGTGGAACAGTGACCAAGCTGTAACGGGAGGAAATCTATGACCACCATCGGCGAAGCGCTGATCACCTTGCTCGAAGCGCATGGCGTCGACACCGTCTTCGGCATTCCGGGCGTGCACACGGTCGAGCTCTATCGCGGCCTGGCGCGCTCGAAGATCCGCCACGTCACGCCGCGCCACGAGCAGGGCGCCGGCTTCATGGCCGACGGTTATGCGCGCGCCGGCGGCCGGCCGGGCGTCGCCTTCGTCATCACCGGGCCGGGGCTCACCAACACCATCACCGCCATGGGCCAGGCGCGCGCCGATTCGGTGCCGATGCTGGTCATCTCCGGCGTCAACGCCACCGACACGCTCGGCAAGGGTCTGGGCTTCCTGCATGAGCTGCCCGACCAGCGCGGCATGATGGAAAAGGTTGCGCTGTTTTCCGAGCGCATCACCGAGGCTCATCAATTGCCGGGCGCGCTTGCCCGCGCCTTCGCGCTGTTTTCGTCGGCGCGGCCGGGACCGGTCCATATCGAGATCCCGACCGACGTCATGGTCAAGCCCGCCGACGGCATTGCGGCCGCGCTGAGCAATGCGGCGCCGCCGGCGCCGGACGCTGCGGCGATTGCCGAGGCGGCGAAGTTGATCAAGGCCGCCAGCCGCCCGCTGATCCTTTCAGGCGGCGGCGCCAAAAAGGCCGACGCGGCGTTGCGGCGTCTGGCCGAGACGCTTGGCGCTCCCGTGGTCGAAACCGCCAATGCGCGCGGCCTGTTGCATGGCCATCCGCTTTGCGTGCCGGCGAGCCCCAGCCTGAAGGCAGTGCGCGCGCTGATGGCGGAGGGCGATCTTGTGATCGCCGCCGGCACCGAATTCGGCCCGACCGACTATGACGGCTATGGCGACGGCGGCTTCGTGCTGCCGAAGAACCTGATCCGCATCGATATCGGCGCCGATCAGATCGCGCGCCGGCCGGTGACGGTCGGCATCCAGGCCGATTGCGCCGAGGGGATCCAGGCCTTGCTTGCCGCGCTTGGGCAGGACCATGTTGGCACAGAAGACGGCGAAGCCCGCGCGGCGGCGGGGCGAGAAGCTGCGTTGGCCGAGTTGAGGCCGGAATATCTGGCGCAGCTGCGCGCGGTGGAAATGATCCGCGATACGCTGCCCGGCGCCATCATCGTCGGCGATTCGACCCAGCCGATCTACGCCGCCAACCTCTATTACGACCACGATCGTCCCGGCGGCTGGTTCAACGCCGCGACCGGCTTCGGCGCGCTGGGCTACGGCCCGCCGGCGGCGATCGGTGCGGCACTTGCCGTGCCCGAGGCGCCAGTGGTGTGCCTCAGCGGCGATGGCGGCTTCCAGTTCACTCTGCCGGAGATCGGCGCCGCGCTCGATGCCGAAACGCCGGTCATCTTCGTCGTCTGGAACAATCGCGGCTATCGCGAGATCGAGACCTCGATGCTCGATGTCGGCGTCGAGCCGGTCGGCGTGTCGCCGGCGCCGCCGGATTTCTGCAAGCTCGCCGAGGCCTATGGCATCGAGGCCGAGCGGCTGGCCGGGGTCGGCGGCCTGGCCGAGGCGCTGAAGCGCGCGCGGGCGGCCGGCAAGCCGCGCGTCATCGAAATCACCGTCGACTGAAAGACTGGAGCGACCGTTGCTTGATCTATGCCGGCGCACCGGCAAACGGCATCGCCGGAGATGGTCCGACGCATGCAAAGACGCTGCGCCAGCCATGTCGATATTTCAATTGAGTGACAACACGAAAGGCGCCACGTTCGAGGCTGGGGCGGCATAACCCGAGATATAATCATAAAAATATGACAGGAGCGGTCGGAGTATGACGGAAACGCTGAATGGCAGGCATATCGTGGTGACGGGCGGCACTGGGGCGCTCGGCGGTGCGGTTGT
Organism: Mesorhizobium sp. GbtcB19; assembly: GCF_019091085.1. Lineage (GTDB taxonomy): Bacteria > Pseudomonadota > Alphaproteobacteria > Rhizobiales > Rhizobiaceae > Mesorhizobium. The sequence goes on from NZ_JAGXJY010000003.1 coordinate 219,361, forward strand.
CGGCAGGTTGCTCGAACAAGGCGCGATCTGCCACGTGCCAAACGCCCACGCGGCAGCCCCGCCGCATTTTCCCTATGCAGCCCACGCCAGCGTGCATCTGGCGCATAATGTCGACCTGTCGGATTCGGCCAAGGTCGAAGCCTTCTACCATCAGGTGCCCGAACTCTGGGCCTCGATCCACCTTGCCGGCGGCTTCACCATGGCGCCGGTCGAAAAGATCGAGTCTGCTTCCTTCGCCGAGATGATGGACACCAATGCCCGCACCGCCTTTCTGTGCAGCCGCGCCGCGGTGCGCTCGATGCTGTCGTCCAATACGGCTGGCCGCATCGTCAACGTCACCGCGCGGGCGGCCCTGGAACCGCGCAAAGGTTCAGGCATGGTCGCTTATACGGCGAGCAAGGCGGCGGTCGCGGCCATGACGGTGGCGATGGCCGAGGAGTTGAAGCACAAGGGCATCCTTGTCAATGCGGTTGCTCCCTCGACGCTCGACACGCCCGCCAACCGCGCCGACATGCCCGACGCTGATTTCGCCAAATGGGTCAGCCTGGAAGCGGCCGCCGAGGCCATCGCCTATCTCGCCTCGCCGGCTAACCAGGCCATGAGCGGCACGCTGGTCCCGCTCTACGGCCGCGCCTGAACACTATCTCTTTGTTTTACGCAATTCCGGACGGAAAACCGCTGACACTTTTCCTGGAATTGCTCTGATATCCCGACAAAGAAAAACCCCGCCGGATCGCTCCGGCGGGGTTTTTGTTGTTCGTCGGTTGAAGAGGCTTGGCTTAGTTGCCCTGCTTCTTCAGCGCCGCGCCCAGGATATCGCCCAGCGAGGCGCCGGAGTCGGTCGAGCCGTACTGGGCGACCGCTTCCTTTTCCTCGGCGATTTCCAGCGCCTTGATCGAGACCTGCAGCTTGCGGGTCTTCTTGTCGAAGGCGATGACGCGGGCGTCGACCTTCTGGCCGACGGTGAAGCGCTCGGGGCGCTGCTCGTCGCGGTCGCGCGAAAGGTCGGAGCGCTTGATGAAGGTCTCGATGCCGCTGTCGACCAGCCGCACGTCCAGACCGCCATCCTTCACGCCGATGACCTCGCAGGTGACGACGGCGTTCTTGCGCAGCTCGCCGCTGTTGGCCGCTTCGCCGACCGTGTCACGGGCCAGCTGCTTGATGCCGAGCGAGATGCGCTCCTTCTCGATGTCGACGTCGAGCACCTGCGCCTTGACCATGTCGCCGCGATTGTACTCTTCGATGACCTGCTCGCCCGGACGGGTCCAGTCGAGGTCGGACAGGTGCACCATGCCGTCCACGTCGCCTTCGAGGCCGATGAACAGGCCGAACTCGGTCTTGTTCTTGACCTCGCCCTCGACCTGGCTGCCGACCGGATGGTTGCGCGCGAAGGCTTCCCACGGATTCTCCAGCGTCTGCTTGAGACCGAGCGAGATGCGGCGCTTGGCCGGGTCGACCTCGAGCACGACCACGTCGACTTCCTGGGTCGTCGACAGGATCTTGCCGGGGTGCACGTTCTTCTTCGTCCACGACATTTCCGAAACGTGGATGAGGCCCTCGATGCCCGGCTCCAGCTCGACGAACGCGCCGTAGTCGGTGATGTTGGTGACGGTGCCCTTGATCTTCTTGCCGATCGGGAACTTGGTGCCGATATCCGACCACGGATCCGACTCGAGCTGCTTCATGCCGAGCGAGATGCGGTGGGTTTCCTGGTTGATGCGGATGATCTGCACCTTGACCGTCTGGCCGATGTTGAGGATCTCGGTCGGATGGTTGACGCGGCGCCATGCCATGTCGGTGACATGCAGCAGGCCGTCGATGCCGCCGAGGTCGACGAACGCACCGTAATCGGTGATGTTCTTGACCACGCCTTCGACCACCTGGCCTTCCTCGAGGTTCTGCACGATTTCCGAACGCTGTTCGGCGCGGCTCTCCTCGAGCACGGTGCGGCGCGACACCACGATGTTGCCGCGGCGGCGATCCATCTTGAGGATCTCGAAGGGCTGCGGGTTGTGCATCAGCGGGGTGACGTCGCGGATCGGGCGGATATCGACCTGGCTGCGCGGCAGGAACGCCACGGCGCCGTCGAGGTCGACGGTGAAGCCGCCCTTGACCTGGTTGAAGATGACGCCTTCGACGCGCTCACCCTTGGTGAACTTCTCTTCGAGACGCACCCAGCTCTCCTCGCGGCGAGCCTTCTCGCGCGACAGCATGGCTTCGCCAAGCGCGTTCTCGATGCGCTCGACATAGACTTCGACGGTGTCGCCGACCTTGAGGGAGGATTCCTTGCCCTTGGCGCCGAATTCCTTCAGCGGCACGCGGCCTTCGACCTTGAGGCCGACGTCGATGATGGCCATGTCCTTTTCGATCGCGGTGATCGTGCCCCGGACAACCTGGCCCTCGCCGGAATGGCCGGCGGTGAATGATTCTTCGAGCATGCTCGCGAAATCGTCGCGAGACGGATTAGCTACTGACATTGTTTCTCCTGGAATGCCTCGCATTTCGAGCGGGGCGGGCGCCGTGGGTTAGCGTTGCGTTGAGCCTGCCGGCGTTCCGGGCTGAAGAGCCCTTGGCCGCTTTCAAGCGGCAAGTCTGGCGCATAAGAATGCTGGCAGGCTGGTTCCTGCCCGATATGGGTATTTTCGCCGCCGACGGCAATCGAAAAACCTGATCAGGCCTTGTTTCTTTTGGCGAGGGCCTCGTCAACGATCGCCATCGCCGCCAGAAACGCGGCCTCTATAGCCATTTCGCTGGTATCAAGCAAGTGCGCGTCTGCCGCCGGCTTCAAGGGCGAGTCGGCACGGCCCATGTCGCGCTCGTCGCGGCGCTCGATATCGGCGAGGATGGTGGCGAAATCGGCGCTGCCGCCCATGCTCTCGATCTCGGCCAGCCGGCGCCGCGCCCGCACCGCCGCGCTTGCCGTGACATAGAGCTTGATGTCGGCGTCGGGGCACACCACGGTGCCGATGTCGCGGCCGTCGAGCACCGCACCGGGCGGTGCCTTGGCGAAGGCCCGCTGCTTTTCGACCAGGATGCGCCGGACTGTCGGGATGACGGCGACCTTGGAGGCCGCCTCGCCCACCGCATGCGCCGACAGCACCGTGCGGTCGAGGTTCGACAGATCGACCTGCCGCGCCGCGGTTTCGGCTGCCGAGACATTGTCCAGCGGCAGGCCGAGTTCTAGCAGTTTATGGGCAACGGCGCGGTAGGTGAGGCCGGTGTCGAGCAGGTTCAGCCGGTAATGGTCGGCGAGCCGGCGGGCCAGCGTGCCCTTGCCCGCGCCTGCGGGACCGTCGATGGCGATGGTGAAGGTTTGGGTCATAAGCGAGCCGTCGCGATCGAAAAGCGTGCTGAATAAGACAAGCGTCGCGATCCTTCACACCCCCCTCTGTCCTGCCGGACATCTCCCCCGCAAGGGGGGAGATTGGCGGTTCGAGCGCCCCGCTCAATTCCGCAATGTTGGCGATTGGCGAAAGCCGGTGCGACAGCTGATCTCCCCCCTTGCGGGGGAGATGTCCGGCAGGACAGAGGGGGGTGCTGTCCCGCCAACATCTCAGTTCGGCTCCAACCCATCAGCCTTCACTCGATCTCCGCGCCCAGCCCCTTCATCAGTCCCATGAACTCCGGAAAACTCGTGGCGATCATGTTGGCGTCGTCGATAGTCACCGGCTTTTCCGTCGCCAGTCCCATGACCAGGAAGCTCATGGCGATGCGGTGGTCGAGATGCGTCTTCACCGCCGTATCCGGGCCATTGGGGTGAGCGCCCAGACCCTTGCCACCCGGCTTGCCGCGCACGGCGAGCGAAGCCTCGCCCTCGGTGCAATCGACGCCGTTGAGCTTAAGCCCGTTGGCTACCGCCGCCAGGCGGTCCGATTCCTTGACGCGCAATTCCTCCAGGCCCTGCATCAGCGTCTCGCCCTCGGCGAAAACAGCCGCCACCGCCAGCACCGGATATTCGTCGATCATCGACGGCGCCCGCTCCGGCGGCACCACGACGCCTTTCAACTCGGAATACCGCACGCGCAGATCCGCGACGTCTTCGCCGCCGGCATTGCGCGGATTGAGGATGTCGATCCTGCCGCCCATCTCCTGCAGCGTCAGCAGCAGCCCGGTGCGGGTCGGGTTCATCAGCACGTTCTCGATTGTGATGTCCGAACCCGGCACGATCAGCGCGGCCACCAGCGGGAAACCGGCCGAGGATGGGTCGCCGGGCACGGCGATCGTCTGTCCGGTAAGCTTGCCCTGGCCTTCGATGAAGATATGGCGCACGCCGCGCTCATCGGTCTCGACGGTCAGGTTGGCGCCGAAACCCTTCAGCATCTTTTCGGTGTGGTCGCGCGTCATCACCGGCTCGATCACCGTGGTGATGCCCGGCGTATTGAGGCCGGCAAGCAGCACCGCCGACTTCACCTGAGCGGATGCCATCGGCACGCGATAGGTGATGGGTGCGGCATGTTTGGGGCCGCGCAAGGTGATCGGCATGCGGTCGCCGGGCGCTGCCTTCAGCACCTGCACGCCCATCTGGCGCAGCGGGTCGAGCACGCGGCCCATCGGCCGGCCGGACAGCGAGGCGTCGCCGATGAAGGTGGTCTCCATATCATAGGTGCCGACCAATCCCATGGTCAGCCGCGAACCGGTGCCGGCATTGCCGAAATCGAGCGGGCCTTCCGGCTGCAGCAATGCGCCGTTGCCGGTGCCGCGGATCACCCATTCGGCGCCGTTCTTTTCGACATGCGCGCCCATCGCCTTCATGGCGGCACCCGTGCGCATCACATCCTCGCCTTCGAGCAGGCCGGTGATGCGGGTTTCGCCGGAAGCGAGGCCGCCGAACATGAAGGAGCGGTGCGAGATCGATTTGTCGCCAGGCACGCGCGCGGTGCCGGCAAGGGCAGGGGATTTGCGGGCCGTGGCTGGTCTGGCGGCGGCGGAATGAGACATTTTGTCTTCCAAATGAAATGCCGGCTTGCCGGCCCGGTTCGTCATGATGCGGCGGTCTCGTATCACGGCGCGCGGCAATGGTCATCCCCTTGGCGCAAGCCTTTGAAAAGCGGGTTTTGCGCACATGTCTTTTGGCTTTGACAGCGCCGTAAACTGCGGTTAAGGGGACCATTCTTTTATTGACGAGGCTTGCTGTGGCGAAAGCTGAACTTGGCACAAAGCGTGTCGACCCCGAAACGGGTCGGAAATTCTACGACCTGAACAAAGACCCGATCGTCTCGCCCTATACGGGCAAGAGCTATCCGCGCTCCTATTTCGACGAAGGCAAGATTTCCGCCATCGAGGAAGATGAGGAAGTCGCCGACAAGGAAGTGGATGGCGACGAGGAAGAGGGCGCCGAAGTCGTTTCGCTCGAGGAAGCCGACGACGAGACCAAGGGCGGCGGCGGCGACGATCTTCCCGATCTCGGCGACGACGAGGATGACGACGTCGATCTCGGCGACGACGAGGACGACACCTTCCTTGCCGACGAAGAGGAAGAGGACGACGACGTCTCCGACATGATCGGCGTCGGCGACGACGAGGACGAGGTCTGATCGGATCGTTTGCCGGCGATTTTCGCCTGTGACGAAAAAGCGGCTTTTGAAGGCTTGATCTTGTCCGAAGGCGGCGCTAGAAGCCGCCAGCACTAAACGACGGCGCGGTTCCCGACTGCGCCGGATCTCTTCGCCGGAAACGGCGCCGGCTGACTGCCGGGAGTGGGGCCATAGCTCAGTTGGGAGAGCGCTTGAATGGCATTCAAGAGGTCGTCGGTTCGATTCCGATTGGCTCCACCAAACAGTCTCCTGGCGATGCTTGGTTTTGCGGCACTCGCGCTTGCTGCCTGTCAATCCACTCCGGACACCCAGCCCGTAACCGACCCACAACCCGCTCCGGCTGCCATTGCGGCTCCCGCGCCGGCTCCGTCGAATTCGGCGGCCCTTGACCAGACCGTTGCCGTGGTCCCTCCGGCCAAGGGCGTTCCGGCGAGATATGCCGCGTTCTCCGGCATATGGGCGGGGCAGCTCAACGGCATGTATGACGGCAAGCTGGCGGTGCTGACCGTATCGCCGGGCGGGCAGGTGACGGTGAGCTATGCATGGGGCGATCTGGCCGACAACAAGCCGGGCGTCGCCGACGGCTCCGGCCGTATTGCCGGGAGCACCATGAAGCTCGGACGCCTGCCGAACGGCGCCGACATCACCGCCACGATGGTGTCGCAAGGCACGCTCGATGTGACCTACACGCTGGCGGGTCAGACCTATAGCGGTTCGTTCACCCGAGCCGGTCAATAAGCACCAGGATTGATTTGGCGTCGACGCGATCGCACGCACATCGGCGTCGCGATGTCGATCGCGCTACCGTCAACCGGCCGCGCGTCTCATCGCACACGAGAATCGAGAGGCGGCCGAAGGTCTGACTGGGCGAAAACAGGTGCGCCTTTGAGGCTATCGAAAATTGCAAGACGGGCGTTCTGCATCCATTCCGTGCCCGGGGGCTCCTTTGCGACGCAGCCGCCAAATTTTCGCCGATCGTCGCTTGCAAGGAAATCCCATATGTGAAAATATTATTCACAAAAGAAAACTGACGGGAGGAAGGCTATCATGCATCTCGCCATCCGGCATCGTGCGCGGATCCGCCGTGCAGGCCGCGCCGGAACCTGCCGGAGCGCGGCATGAGCGCGTTCTCGCCGACCGTCGGCGTCGCGTCGACGCACCCGGCGGACATGCCTGAGGCGCATGCCGAAATCCCCGTCTGGAATTCGGAAAACTGGTTCTACGAGGACTGGCAGGTCGGCCACAAAATCCGCTCGCTCCGCCGAACCATCGCCGAGGGCGAAAGCCACGCTTTCAACGCGCTGGTGCTGGATATCCATCCTTACGTGCAGGACCAGATGTTTGCCGAGAAGGAAGGCATTTTCGGCAAACGGCTGGTGGCCGGCGCCTTCGTCTTTTCGGCCGGCCTCGGCCTTGTCGCCACCAACTGCGTCAACGCTTTTTCCTATGGCTACGACAAGCTCCGCTTCATCAAGCCGGTGTTCATCGGCGACACCATCTATTCCATCCGCTCCAACCTCGACAAAAAGCCGCGCTACCAGGACATGGGCCTGATCCGCGCCAGCTATGAAGTCTTCAAGGGTGAAGGAGAGCTGGTGCTCTACTGCGAGCATCTGCAGACGGTGAAGTACAAGAACCCGGCCGATTTCGTCGGCAAGACCGAGAAGTGAACCCGTGGCCGCTGATCAAGAACTTCCGCTGACCGGCCTCGTCGTTATCGACATGAGCCAGTTCCTTTCGGGACCCTACTGTTCGTTGCGCCTGCTCGACCTCGGCGCACGCGTCATCAAGGTCGAGCGGCCGGACGGCGGCGACCTGTCGCGCCGGCTCTATCTCAGCGACACCGAGATCGGCGGCGATTCCACCATTTTCCACGCCATCAACCGCGGCAAGGAAAGCCTCGCCGTCGACCTCAAGAACGAGGCCGACCTCGCCATGCTGCGCGGGCTGATCGCCAGGGCTGACGTGCTGATCCAGAATTTCCGGCCGGGCGTCATCGAGCGGCTCGGCCTCGACTATGAGCATGTCAGAACCATCAACCCACGGCTCGTCTATGCCTCGATCAGCGGCTATGGCGAGGACGGCCCCTGGGTAAAGCGCCCCGGGCAGGATCTGCTGGCGCAGGCGCGCTCCGGCGTCATGTGGCTGAACGGCGACGAGGAGCAGGGTCCGGTGCCGTTCGGCCTCGCCATCGCCGACATGCTGGCGGGCGCGGCCAGTGCGCAAGGCATACTCGCCAAACTCGTGCGGCGCGGCATCACCGGCCAGGGCGGCCATGTCGAAACCAGCCTGCTCGAGGCGCTGATCGATTTCCAGTTCGAGGTGCTGACCACGCATCTAAATGATGGCCGCCGCCTGCCGAAGCGCTCGTCGTTCCGCAGCGCCCATGCCTATCTGTCGGCGCCGTACGGGGTCTATCCGGCCAAGGACGGCTATCTGGCGATTGCCATGACGCCTATCCCGACAATTGCCGACTTGCTCGAATTGCCCGCGCTCGATCCCTTCCGCGACAAGCCGGCGACCTGGTTCACCGCCCGCGACGAGATCAAGGCTATCATTGCCAGACGTATCGCGGAAAAGACCATCGACGAATGGCTTGCCGTTCTGGAGCCCGCCGACGTCTGGTGCGCCAAGGTGCTGACCTGGCCGGAGCTGATGGCAAGCGACGGCTTCAAGACGCTCGACATGCTGCAGACCGTGACCCGCGAGGACGATGTCTCGATCCTCACCACGCGTTCGCCGCTGCGCGTTGATGGCGCGCGCACCAAAGTCGATCGCGCGGCGCCGCTCATCGGCGAGCACAGCGAAAAGATCCGCGCGGAGTTCGGCCTGTGATCCGGCTGAAAGGCATGACCTGGAGCCACCCGCGCGGCTACGATCCGATGGTGGCGTGCTCGGCGCTGTGGAAGGAAAAGACCGGCGTCTCGGTCGAATGGGAAAAGCGCTCGCTGCAGGATTTCGAGTCCTTCCCGGTAGAAGAGCTCGCCCGCGCCTATGATCTGATCGTCATCGACCATCCGCATGTAGGCCAGATCACCGCCGAGAAATGCCTGGCGCCGCTCGATGTGCCGGGGCGTGAGGTGGAACGCGAGGCGCTCGCTGCCGGCAGCGTCGGCCAATCCTATCCGAGCTACACCTGGCAGGGCCGGCAGTGGGGTTTCCCGATCGATGCGGCCACCCAGGTGCAGGCCTGGCGGCCCGATCTGATCGAGGCCGCGCCGACGATCTGGACCGAAGTGCTGTCGCTTGCCGAGCAGGGCCGCGTGCTCTTGCCGCTCAGGCCGCCGCATTCGCTGATGTGCTTCTACACCCTTGCGGCCGAGCTCGGCCGGCCATGTGCGGTCGATGGTTCGGCCGACCTTGTCGATGCCGAGACCGGCGAAACCGCTTTCGAGATGCTGCGCGAGCTTGCGGCGTTGATCGATCCCGCATGCCTGGCGATGGACCCGATCGCGGTCTTCGAAAGGATGGCGGAACCCGGCTCGCGCACTGCCTGCACGCCGCTGGTCTATGGCTATGTTCCCTACGCCGTGGCGGGTTTCCGGCCGCACCGTCTCGCCTTTGCCGACATGCCTGTCGCCGGCGGTGACGGCCCGATCGGCTCGGCGCTGGGCGGCACCGGTATCGCTGTCTCGGCCTTTTCCGCCGCGCGCGAGGCGGCGATCGATTTCGCCTATTGGATCGCCAGCGGCGACGTGCAGCGCGGGCCCTACGCCGCCGCCGGCGGCCAGCCCAGTCATGCCGCGGCCTGGGAGGACGCCGCCGTCAACGCCGCCACCGGCGACTTCTATCGCGCCACGCGCGCGACGCTCGAAGGCGCCTGGGTGCGTCCACGCCATGACGGCTACATGACGTTCCAGCAGCGGGCTTCCGACCGGATCAATGAAGGCCTCGCCGGCAGGCAGTCCGGCCGCCGCGTCGTCGCCGACATCAATCGCCTGTTCAAAGAGAGTTTCGCGTCGGCTGCCGGCTAGATCCAGCGCACCAAAAAGCTAATCCAACCGCCACAACCGACGCGCATTGCCGGACAGCAGGCGGCTCCGCTCCGAGTCACTCGCGCCCGCCAGCAGCGCATGCGTGGCGGCAATCCAGGTCGTCAGCCCGCCGCCCAGCGTGCAGACAGGCCAGTCGCTGCCCCAGATCACCCGGTCCCAGCCGAAGCAGCGGGTCGTATGCTCGACATAGGGCTTGAGCGTATCGACTGTCCAGGTCGCCGGATCGGCATAGGCGACGACGCCGGAGATCTTGCCGACGACGTTCGGCCGCTTGGCGATCGCTTCCATATGTTCACGCCACGGATGCTCGGCATTGCCCTTGATGTCGGGCACGCCGCAATGGTCGAGGACGAACTGGACGTCGGGCGCGAGATCGGCGAGCGCGATGGCCTTCGGGATCTGATGCGGCAGCACGACCAGGTCGAAGGTCAGGCCGGTGCCGGCCAGCCGCTTGACGTTCTGGCGAAACAGCGCTCCTTCCGAAACATCGTCGGGAACGACATGCAGCACGCGTCTAAAACCCTTGACGAACGGGTCGGTTTTGACCGTTTCCAGATAGGCCTCGAACCCGTCCTCTTCGGGACGGCAGGACGCGATCGCGCCGCGAAGCAGGCTATCCGCACTGCCGGCAAGCGACTTCACATAAGCGGTCTCGGCGGCGATGTCGGCGGGGCCGACATCGACCTCCATATGCAGCACGCCTTCGATGCCTGAGCGCCGCGCGTCGGCGGCATATTCGTCATAGGAGAAATCGCGGTTCAGCGCCGGCACGCCGGCCAGCCACGGATAGCGGAGCGCGCTCTGGTCGATGAGATGCAGATGCGTGTCGATGATCATGGCGGCGTCTCCTCCATTGCTCCGCACTATCCCGCCTAAAAATCCATTATTCAAATAAGAAATTACGACGATTGCGGCACATCTGACCCGGCGAGCTGCGAGAGCCTCGCCGCGGCGTCCTGCAGATGCCGAATCGTCAACGTGATATCCGGCGCCGAGGGCGCATTGACGAGGGTAATATAGGGAATGGTCAGCGCCGCGATGGCCCTGCCGTCGGGTCCGAGCACCGGTGTCGACAGATTGTAGACGCCCGCGGTTTGCAGCGACGCCATCATCTCGTAGCCGCGGTCGCGCACCTGGTCGAGGCGGGCGAAGAATTCCGGCGTCAGGTTGAGCTGTTCGGTGCTCTGCAGGTGCTCGGCGATCATCATCTTGCGCTCTTCCGGCGAGCGGAAGGCGAGCAGCACATGGCCGGAGCCGGTGTCGAACAGGCTGATATGCGAGCCGACGCGGATCGAAATACCCCAGTAGCGCGGGGCTTCCTGCTGGGCGATAACCACGGCGGCGCCGCGGTCGAACACCACCAATTGATTGGCCTGCCATGATGTTTCGGCCAATTCGCGCATGATCGGCGTCGCGTAGGACACCAGCCGGCGCACCGGCGCATGCAGTTGCGCGAGGCCGAACAGCTTGAGCGTCAGCGAATAGCGGTCGCCGTCGATCTTGGTGACATAGCCGCGCCGCACCAGCCGGTCGAGCATGCGGTAGAACTCGTTCGGGCTGCGGTCGAGCCGCTTGGCGATCTCCGCCTGCGTCAGTCCGCCGTCCACACTCGACAGCAGCTCGAGGATGTCCAGGCCCTTGTCGAGCGCCGGCGCGCGGTAGCGGTCCCCGTCTTCTTCCTCTGCCACGAACCCCTCCAGTGAATTTCGATCTGCATATATGCATGAACTTCATTCGACAGGAAGCACAATCGGCTTGACCCGGGAATGAAAATGCTATTTGCATATGAATGAAGCCTGACCGGCGCGGTTCCGTATTTTGCGGGCCATCGCCGCAGGCTCATGGGAGGAGAAACATGACGAGACTGCTTCTAGGCCTTTCCGCAGGCATGGCCGGCTTGCTGCTGAGCGGCACGGCGTTTTCGGCCGATCTGCCCGGCAAGTTTCCGGGCGTGACGATCGACGCCAAGCTGATCGGCGGCCAGCAATATGAGAAGCTCTACGAGCGCATCCCCGAGTGGGAGAAGCTGACGGGCGCCAAGGTCAACATCCTGTCGAAGAAGAACCATTTCGACCTCGACAAGGAGATCAAATCGGACATCGCCTCCAACTCGATCACCTGGTGCGTCGGCTCCAACCACACCTCGTTCGCGCCGCAATATCCGGGCATCTACACCGACCTCGCCAAGCTGCTGCCGAAGGAAGAGATCGACGCCTTCGTCCCGGCCAATGTTGCCGCCGGCACGCTGGACGGCAAGCTGGTCATGCTTCCGCGCGCGCAGTTCGACGTCTCGGCGCTCTACTACCAGAAGAGCCTCTACCAGGACGAAGCCAAGAAGAAGGCCTACAAGGACAAATACGGTGAGGAGCTGGCGCCGCCGGACACCTTCGACGAGATGGCGCAGCAGGCCGAATTCTTCGCCAGCCCGCCGGATTTCTACGGCACGCAATATGCCGGCAAGGAGGAGGCGATCAACGGCCGCTTCTACGAGATGGTGATCGCCGACGGTGGCGAGTATCTCGACAAGGACGGCAAGCCGGCCTTCAATTCCGAGGCCGGCGTCAAGGCGCTCGACTGGTTCGTCAAACTCTACAAGGCCAAGGCCGTGCCGGCCGGCACCACCAACTATCTGTGGGACGATCTCGGCCAGGGCTTTGCTTCGGGCACCGTGGCGATCAACCTTGACTGGCCGGGCTGGGCCGGCTTCTTCAACGATCCGAAGTCGTCCAAGGTCGCCGGCAATGTCGGCGTCAAGGTCCAGCCGAAGGGTTCGTCCGGCAAGCGCTCGGGCTGGTCCGGCGCGCATGGCTTCTCGGTGACCGAGAACTGCGCCAACAAGGAAGCCGCCGCCTCGCTGGTCTGGTGGCTGACCAATGAGGACAGCCAGAAGCTCGAAGCCGCGGCCGGCCCGCTGCCCACCCGCACCAAGGTGTGGGAATGGGACCTCGAGCAGGCGAAGTCCGATCCCTACAAGACCGAAGTGCTGCAGGCCTTCCAGGAAGCCGCCAAGAACGCCTTCCCGGTGCCGCAGACGCCGGAATGGATCGAGATCTCCAACGCGGTCTATCCGGAACTGCAGGCCGCCATCCTCGGCGACAAGACGTCGAAGCAGGCGCTCGACGACGCTGCCGCCAAGGCAACGCAGATCCTCCAGGACGCGGGCAAGCTCTAGGCATCCGCGCCCCGCAACCGCCTCCCCGCAAACCGGGGAGGCGGCCGCGTAGATCTGTACAATATGCCATCCCGGGTTTCGGCTGGGTTGGCCCATTCGCTTCGTTCACAGGATCCCGATGAAGGGCTTCAAGCCATCCGCGCCGATTCTTCTTCTGCTGCCGGCTTTCGTCGTGCTGGCGGCGGTGGTGCTCGTGCCGCTGCTTTTGTCGCTCTATTCAAGCTTCACGCCGTTTCGGCTGACCCGGCCCGAGACCTTCTTCGTGCTGATCGGCTTCCGGAACTACGTCTCGATCCTGGGCAATCCGGACTTCTGGTATGCCTTCGGCAGGACGGTGCTTCTGCTCACCGTCGCGCTCAATCTCGAAATGCTGCTCGGCCTCGGCCTGGCCTTGCTGGTCGAGAAGGCGACGCGCGGCCAGCGCATCCTGCGCACGCTGATGATGTTCCCGATGATGTTCTCGCCGATCCTCGTCGGCTTCCAGTTCAAGTTCATGTTCAATGACAATATCGGCCTGGTGAACAACGCGCTGCAGTCGCTGGGCATCACCCAAGACGCCATCCCGTGGCTGATCGAAAGCCACCTCGCCTTCACCGCCATCACCATTGCCGAGGTCTGGTCGTCGACCTCGATCTTCGCGATCCTCATCCTGGCCGGGCTGCTCGCCATGCCCAAGGAGCCGATCGAGGCGGCGCGCGTCGACGGCTGCACGCCGTGGCAGACCTTCCGCTATGTGACCTGGCCCTTCGTCATGCCCTTCGCCTATATCGCCATGACGATCCGCTCGCTCGACGTCGCGCGCGCCTATGACATCGTCAAGATCATGACCGATGGCGGTCCGGCTGGCCGCACCGAGCTGTTGTGGACGCTGGTCGGGCGCACCGCCTATAGCGACGCCCGCATGGGCCTGGCCAACGCGATGGCCTATTTCTCGATCCTGCTGTCGATCGCCTTCACAGTCTATTTCTACAACAAGCTTGCCGCGGCGCGCGCGCAGATCGGCGCGGAGTGGTGAGAATGGACGAGAACGCCTCCGCCCGCCTCACCCGCCGCGCGTTGACCGTCGCGCACCGCGTCGGCCTGTTCCTCGCCATGCTGTTGATCTGCCTGCCGGGCATCTGGATCGTGCTGTCGTCGCTTAGGCCGACGGTCGAGATCATGGCCAAGCCGCCGGTGTGGATCCCGCAGCAGCTCTCCTTCGACGCCTATGTCGCCATGTTCAGCGGCATCGGCAAGGGCGGCATTCCAGTGCTCGACTATTTCCGCAACTCGCTGATCATCTCGGTCTCCTCGACGGCGATCGCGGTCGCCATCGGCATGGCCGGCGGCTACGCCTTCGCGCGCTATCGGTTTCGCGGCAAGTCGGGCATGTTCCTCGGCCTGATGTTGACCCGCACCGTGCCCGGCATCGCGATGTCGCTGCCGCTCTTCTTCGTCTATGCGCGGCTCGGCATCATCGACACGCATTTCGGCATGATCCTCGCTTATGTGGCGCTGAACATCCCCTTCACCATCTGGCTGATCGACGGCTTCTTCCGCCAGGTGCCGAAGGACCTTGCCGAAGCCGCGCAGATCGACGGCTGCACCCGCTGGCAGGCCTTCTGGCAGGTCGAGTTCCCGCTGGCGCGTCCGGGCATCGCCTCGGCCGCGATCTTCGCCTTCCTCACTTGCTGGAACGAGTTCGCGCTGGCCTCGCAACTCACCCGTTCCGTCAACTCCAAGACGCTGCCGGTCGGGCTGCTCGACTACACGGCCGAGTTCACCATCGACTGGCGCGGCATGTGCGCGCTGGCCGTGGTGATGATCATCCCGGCGCTGACCCTCACCTACATCGTCCAGAAACACCTCGTCGGCGGCCTCACCTCCGGCGCGGTGAAAGGTTGACTTCATGGCAACGGTTTCGCTGAAAAACCTCACCAAGCGCTACGGCAACATCGGGATCGTACACGGCATCGATCTCGAGATCGCCGACCGCGAGTTCATCGCGCTGGTCGGCCCGTCCGGCTGCGGCAAGTCGACGACTTTGCGCATGATCGCCGGCCTCGAGGATATCAGCGGCGGCGACATTGATATCGGCGGCCGCGTGGTCAACGATCTGCCGCCACGCTCGCGCAACATCTCGATGGTGTTCCAGTCCTACGCGCTCTACCCGCATATGACGGTGCGTGAGAATCTCGGCTTCTCGCTCAAGATCGCCGGCGCCGCCAAGGACGACATGGACCGGCGCGTCGCCGAGGCCTCCGCCATCCTCGGCCTCGACGAACTGCTCGAACGCCGCCCCTCGCAGCTTTCCGGCGGCCAGCGCCAGCGCGTCGCGATGGGCCGCGCCATCGTGCGCGATCCCGATGTCTTCCTGTTCGACGAGCCGCTGTCGAACCTCGACGCCAAGCTGCGCACGCAGATGCGCACCGAGATCAAGAAGCTGCACGCCAAGGTAAAGTCGACGGTCATCTATGTCACCCACGACCAGGTCGAGGCGATGACGCTTGCCGACCGCATCGTCATCATGCGCTCAGGCCATATCGAACAGGTCGGCACGCCGGACGAGGTGTTCAGCCGTCCGGCGACCCGCTTCGTCGCCGGCTTCATCGGCTCGCCACCGATGAATTTGCACGAAGCGACTGTGAGCGACGGCAGGCTGGTCTTCAGCGGCGGCGACAGCCTGCCTCTGCCCGGACAGTTCAAATCGAAGACATCGGCCGGCGACAAAGTCGTGTTCGGCATCCGCCCCGACGATTTCTATCCCACCGGCCACGGCCTGAGCTCAGGCGGCGAAACCGAAGTCCACCGCGTCGAGCTGCCGGTCAGCATCACCGAGCCGCTCGGCAATGAAACTTTGGTCTTCGCCGAGTTCAACGGCACCGACTGGGTGTCGCGCATGCTCAATCCCAAGCCGCTGAAGGCTGGCGACAGGATTGGCATGAGCTTCGACCTCAGCCGCGCACATCTGTTCTCCGCCGAAACCGGCAAGTCGCTGAGGAACTGACATGGCGAAAATCGAGAAAATCGAACTGCGCATGGTCGACCTCGTGCCTAAGGTCAGGCGCACCGACGCCATCCAGAGCTTCGTCAGCCAGGAGACGCCGATCGTCACCATCACCGATTCCGACGGCGCGACGGGCACCGGCTACAGCTACACGATCGGAACCGGCGGCTCGTCGGTGATGCGGCTTCTTGCCGATCATCTCGCGCCGCGCCTGATTGGCCGCGACGGCGACCAGATCGAGGCGATCTGGCACGACCTGGAATTCGCCACTCATGCAACCACCATCGGCGCCATCACCGCGATTGCGCTGGCCGCGATCGACATCGCTTTGTGGGACCTGCGCGCCAAAAAGCAGAACCTGCCGCTCTGGAAGCTCGCCGGCGGCGCCAAGGACCGCTGCCCGCTCTACACCACCGAGGGCGGCTGGCTGCACATCGAGACACAGGCGCTGGTCGATGACGCTTTGGCGGCGAAGGCCAAGGGTTTCACGGGCTCGAAGGTGAAAATCGGCAAGCCGCACGGCTCCGAGGACGTCGCGCGACTTTCAGCTGTGCGCAAGGCCGTTGGCGACGGCTACGAGATCATGACCGACTGCAACCAGGGCTTTTCCGTCGACGAGGCGATCCGCCGCGCCGAGCGGCTGCGCGAGCTCGATCTCGCCTGGATCGAGGAGCCGCTGCCGGCCGACGACATCGACGGTCATGTGCGGCTGTCGAACTCGACCGTGACGCCGATCGCGGTCGGCGAGTCGCTCTATTCGATCAGGCACTTTCGCGAGTACATGCAAAAAGGCGGCTGCAGCATCATCCAGGTCGATGTCGGCCGCATCGGCGGCATCACCCCCTGGCTGAAAGTCGCCCATGCCGCGGAGGCCTTCGACATGCCGGTCTGCCCGCATTTCCTGATGGAACTGCATGTCAGCCTCACCTGCGCTATCCAGAACGGCAAATATGTTGAATACATCCCGCAGCTCGACGAGTTGACGGGCAGGAAGATGCGCATCGAGAATGGCCATGCGCTGGCGCCGAGCGAGCCCGGCATCGGCATCGACTGGGACTGGGACGCGGTCAAGGCAGGAAGCATCGCCGAGTTCACCACGGCGATCGTGAAATAGGAGGCGGATGATGCAGCGCATGGGCATGGTGCTCGGGCTGAAGCCCGAGAAGGTCGAGGAATATGTCCGCCTTCACGCTGCCGTCTGGCCAGACGTGCTCGCCATGATCTCGGCCTGCAACATCAAGAATTACTCGATCTATCTGAAGCGGCCGGAGAATCTCCTGTTCTCCTATTTCGAATATCACGGCACCGATTACGCCGCCGACATGGCCAAGATGGCCGCCGATCCGAAAACGCAGGAATGGTGGTCGGTCTGCATGCCTTGCCAGGAGCCGCTGGAAACGCGCAAGGAAGGCGAGTGGTGGGCGACGATGGACGAGGTCTTCCATCATGACTGATGCCTTCGATCCGGCATCGCTGGCCCAGTCATGGCCGAAACCCTCGAAGCCGCGCCCGATCGTCACCTTCGGCGCCGGCTCGATCGTCGGCGACGCGCATTTTCCTGCTTACCGCAAAGGCGGCTTTCCGATTTCCGGTCTCTACGATCCGGATCAGGCGAAGGCGCAAAAACTCGCCGAGACATGGGGCGTGACGGCGTTTCGTTCGGTCGAGGAGGCAGCGGCCGTGAAGGATGCGATCTTCGATCTCGCCACGCCGCCGGGCCGGCACGCCGAGGTGCTGAAGGCGCTGCCGGATGGCGCGGTGGCGCTGATCCAGAAGCCGATGGGCAACTATCTCGGCGAGGCAACCGAGATCCTCGAAATCTGTCGTGCCAAGCAACTGAGGGCTGCGGTCAACTTCCAGCTCCGCTTCGCGCCGATGATGCTGGCGCTGAAGGACGCCATCGCCCGTGGATGGCTGGGCGAGGTCGTCGATTTCGATGCTCTTCTCGCTCTCGACACGCCATGGCAGCTCTGGGAATTCCTGCTCAAGGCGCCGCGCGTCGAGATCGCCATGCATTCGATCCACTATCTCGACCTGATCCGCCAGCTTCTCGGCAATCCGCTGGGCGTGCACGCCAGGACGCTTGGCCATCCCAACCACAAGGTCGCGCAGACCCGCACCAGCGCCATCCTCGATTATGGCGATACGGTGCGCTGCGCGCTCTCGATCAACCACGATCACAAATTCGGCCGCCGCTACCAGGCCTGCGAGTTCCGCATCTGCGGCACCGAGGGCGCGGCCTATGTCAAGCTCGGCCTCAATCTCGACTATCCGCGCGGTGAACCGGACATCTTGGAAATCCATCCGAAGGGCGGATCGGACTGGGTCGCCGTGCCGCTTGCGGGCGAATGGTTCCCTGACGCCTTTGTCGGCCGCATGGCCAATGTCCAGCGCTTCGCCGCCGGCGAGGACGCCGAGCTGGTCAGCTCCGTCGAGGACGCCTGGAACACCATGGCGCTGGTCGAGGCCGCCTACAAATCGAGCGCCGCGCCGGCAACGCCGCTGGCTCAAAAGCCGTAAGGCAGGACATGGAACAGACCACCTATTTCGAAGACTATGAGATCGGCTCGTCGCGCCTCACCAGCGGCCGCACCATCACCGAGACCGACTTCATCGTCCACGCCGGCCACACCGGCGATTTCTTCCCGCATCACATGGACGCAGAGTTCATGAAGACGACGCCGTTCGGCCAGCGCATCGCGCATGGCACGCTGGTCTTCTCGGTCGGCGTCGGGCTGACGGCGAGCGTCATCAATCCCGTCGCTTTCTCCTATGGCTATGACCGGCTGCGCTTCATCAAGCCGGTCTTCATCGGCGACACGATCCGCACGCGGACCACCATCGCGGCCAAGGAGGATGACCCGAAACGGCCTGCTTCAGGGCGCGTCATCGAACGCATCGAGGTTTTGAACCAGCGCGACGAGGTCGTGCTGGCGGCGGATCACATCTACATCGTCGAGCGAAGGCCCGGCTGAAAGACGGAGACAAAATATGGCGGATATCACAGGCAAGGTCGTGGTCGTCACGGCGGCGGCGCAAGGCATCGGACGGGCCAGCGCGCTGGCTTTCGCCAACGCCGGCGCCATCGTGCATGCCACCGACATCAACGAGGCGGCCCTGGCCGAGCTCGCCAAGACGTCCGGCATCAGGACGCGCAAGCTCGATGTGCTGAACGATGACGCGGTGAAGGCCGCCTTCGCGGAGATCGGCCGCGTCGACGTTCTGTTCAACTGCGCCGGCTTCGTCCATGCCGGCTCGATCCTGGAGATGAAGGACGAGGATCTCGATTTCGCCTTCAATCTCAATGTGCGCGCCATGATCCGCACCATCCGCGCCGTGCTGCCGGGCATGCTCGAGCGCGGCGATGGCTCGATCATCAACATGTCTTCGGTCGCCGGCGCCCCGAAGGGCGTGCCGAACCGATTTGCCTATGGCGTCACCAAGGCAGCCGTCATCGGCCTGACCAAGTCGATTGCCGCCGACTATGTCGCCAAGGGCATCCGCTGCAACGCCATCTGCCCCGGCACCGTCGAGAGCCCTTCGCTGCAGGGCCGCATGCAGGCGCAGGGCGACTATGAGGCCGCCCGCGCCGCCTTCATCGCCCGCCAGCCGATGGGCAGGATCGGCACGCCGGAGGAGATCGCCGATCTCGCCGTCTATCTGGCCGGCGCCACCTACACGACCGGGCAGGCCTACAACATCGACGGCGGCTGGTCGATCTGAGGTGGTTCGGCAACCAGGTTGAGCGCAGGCGGCAATCCAGTTACGAGGCAGCCCAGTCAAGAGGCAAGAAATGACCAAGATCACGGACCTCAGAACCTTCGACCTGCGCTTCCCGACGTCGCAAAGCCTCGACGGCTCGGACGCGATGAACCCCGATCCAGACTATTCCGCCGCCTATGTCATCCTCGACACCGATGTTCCGTCGCTGAAAGGCCACGGCCTCACCTTCACCATCGGCCGCGGCAACGAGATCTGCTGCGCGGCGATCGAGGCGCTGCGCCATCTCATCGTCGGGTTGGACCTCGATTGGGTGAAAGAGGATCCCGGCCGCTTCTGGCGTCATGTCACCGGCGACAGCCAGTTGCGCTGGATCGGTCCGGACAAGGGCGCCATGCATCTCGCGGTCGGCGCGGTGGTCAATGCGGTGTGGGACCTGTGGGCCAAGGATGCCGGCAAGCCGGTCTGGCGGCTGGTTGCCGAGATGAGCCCGGAAGAAATCGTGCGCATCGTCGACTTCCGTTATCTCACCGATGCCATCGCGCCAGCCGAGGCGCTGGCGATCCTGAAGAAGGCCGAGGCCGGCAAGGCCGAACGCATCGCCACGCTCGAGCGCGACGGCTATGCCTGCTACACCACCTCCGCCGGCTGGCTCGGCTATCCCGACGGCAAGCTGCGGCGCCTCTGCCAGGAAGCGGTCGACGAGGGTTTCAACCACATCAAGCTGAAGGTGGGCCGCGACCGAGCCGACGACATCCGCCGCTTGCGGATCGCCCGCGAGGTGATCGGGCCGGACCGGTACCTGATGATCGACGCCAACCAGGTCTGGGAGGTCGACCAGGCGATCGACTGGCTCAAGGACCTCGCCTTCGCCAAGCCCTTCTTCATCGAAGAGCCGACAAGTCCCGACGACGTCGCCGGCCACGCGAAAATCCGCAAGGCGGTGGCGCCGATCAAGGTCGCGACCGGCGAGATGTGCCAGAACCGCATCATGTTCAAGCAGTTCATCGCAGGCGGCGCGATCGATGTCGTGCAGATCGATTCCTGCCGCATGGGCGGGCTGAACGAGGTGTTGGCGGTGCTTCTGATCGCCGCCAAGTTCGGCCTGCCGGTCTGGCCGCATGCCGGCGGCGTCGGCCTTTGCGAATATGTCCAGCACCTGTCGATGATCGACTATGTCGCCGTGTCGGGCACGAAGGACGGACGCGTCATCGAATATGTCGACCACCTGCACGAGCATTTCTTGGAGCCCTGCGTAATAAGCGACGCGGCCTACATGCCGCCGGCCGCGCCCGGCTTCTCGATCGAGATGAAGCCGCAATCGATCGAAGACTATTTGCATCGCCCCTGATTGCCGAAACGCCGGCGCGGAGAAACCCCGAAGCGCTTCAGGGATAAGCGTCCAGCGCTGCAGGTTGTGGCACGTCGGACGCGTCGCCCGGCACAGTGACGATTTGGGTGTCGCTCCGGCATTTGGCGCGTAGCGCATCCGCATAGAGACGCGCAATGCCCCGATGCTGGCGCTTGAGATAATGCGCCTGATCGAGTCGCCAGCGCTGCTCGAGGTCGGCCATGATCGCCGGATTGCTCCACACCGCATAGCCGGCCGCCGTATAGACCGTGATTTCGCCGGCATAGAGTTGGTCGTCGGTCACCAGAAAATCGATACGGGCATAGTCGAGATCTCCCGCGATACGGGGCGCGATCTCCGCTGCCTTGCGGATGTAGTCCGTCAGACGCGGCGTGACGTCCAATGCCTGGTCCTCGCGCGGATAATCGAGGTCGCGTCCCGGCAGCGGGTTGCCTTGCGGGTCGAACAGGCGCGAGCGCAACGCCATCTTGTCTTCGGCCCGCACATGGCAGACCACGCCGCTGCAGACCTGGACCTTGATCTCCGTGGCGATCCTGCCGCCGCTGAGCGGCAGCATCTCCTCGACGAAGACTTTTCGTTCGATCAGCCAATAGGCCCATTCGCCGTAGCGCGTGCCGAAGCGCCGCTTCAGCCATCGTTTCGTCTTACGCACGATCTCGTCACGGCCGGGCCGGCCGTCGGCGACGAAGATGTTCATGTCGCAGCCATGGTTGGTCTTCACCACCACGCTGCCGCTGAGCAAATCCGGGGGGATGTCGTCGGGATCGCCGCCGGACCAGAGTGTTTGCGCCGTGCTCACCTCCGGGCAGACATCGCGGATATAGTCCTTTGCCGCAAGCTTGTCCGAAAGCGTCACGAACAGCGGGTTGTGGTCGACGATTTTTCGCCACAGCATCCGCTCATGATAGCGCGTCGGCGCCGCCGGGTTAGGCAGATAGCCCAGCCGCCTGAAAAAGCGCTTGACGAGCAGCGGGTGGCGGGCCGTCAGGAAAACCCGGGCAAGCGCCAGGATCGCGCGTTGGCGTACAGCAATGCCGGCCTTCGCTGTCATCGGACGTTTTGCCCCCCGGCAAATCCATCAGCCGCTTGGGACAGACCGCGAAGTTGGTCGTTCCCGCTCCGGCGTTTCGCGGCTTCGTTTCAATCTTGGGCCTATATGCCTGATTACGCGAAGGCCTATATCAGCGAAACCTTACGGACCAGCCGACAATATCTCAATCGGATTCGACTGGGCACGACCGCATGACAGAGCGTCCCGGAGCCGACCGGCCGCCTTCATTTGGTCGCTTCGAGCTTGTCGATCGTGGCGCCGAAGCCTTTCAGCGAAACAGGAATGGTCACCGGTTTGCGCGTTACCGATTCCATGCCGATGTTCAGCGTGGTTCCGGACCGCATCGCCTTGAGCAGATCCGGCGCCAGCGGCGTCGCGGCATAGGCGCCGTTCTGATCGCTGGTCTGGATGGCGATTGTGGTCTTCTTGCCGCCGTCGATCTGGTAGGAGGTTCCCGATGGCAGGAACAGCCCGTGCGGCAGGGCAAGCAGCATAGCAAAGCCTTGGGCGCCCTGCTGGCGGCGCACCGTGACGGTCAGCACGCGCTGGCCGGTCTTGGCTTCGGTAAGGTTCTGCGAAACCTGGCATTGCAACTCGGTGCCTGACGATCCCGACGAGCAGTTGACCACCCAGGGGTTGGCATCCGCGGGCTTTGTTTCGGCAGGTTTGGCGTCCTCCGCCATGGCAAGGCCGGTCAGAAACAAAACCGCGCCGAGGCCAACAACCAGGCGTCTCCACCACTCAGTTACATTACACTTCACTAATATACTCCCATTGTCGCATTTCAATTTTTGCTATTGTAGCCGGCTTAGTGGAGTCCGAGTCGTTGGAGGCAAAGTCGGTGTTGCTCTACTGCAACATGACTCTAATTTCTGTGTTAATACCGTATCTCAACCATTAATTGCCGTGCAATACCATGTAATACAACGAGTATCCGCTATCCCAGTGGAAGAGCATGGCGGCAGCCGGGACGGGTAGATGCGCTCGCGCACAGGGCTGACTGAAGATCGGGGGAAGATCGCCGGGCGCCAGGTGCGGCGCGGCGAAGCATTGATTGCATCCCGCCGCTCCGGCATGTTGCTGCGCACCTCCGCGCTGACCACTGTCGCTCTCGCCCTGTCGGGTCTGGCCGCGCATGCCGAGGATGCCGGCCTGTGGCAGCCGCAGGTTCGCGCCATCATCGGCGCCAACTCCAACAGCGGCTTTACGGCGCTCGAAGGCTTCCTGCCGATCAAGCAGAACCTCGAATCGGTCCTCTTCCTCGACGTTCGCTCCAAATATGATTTCGACAACGGCTTCGGCCAGGATGTCGGTCTGGGCGTGCGCCGCATCGTCAATCCGGATCTTATGATCGGCGGCTACGCCTATCTCAACATCCAGAACGACGACAGCCACCAGTTCGTCGCCACCACGCTCGGCCTCGAGGCGATCACCTCGAAATACGACGCGCATGTCAATGTCTACCTGCCGATCAGCAAGGACCGCGGCTCGAACGGCATCGATTCGACGCTGTCGCTCGTCGGCAACCAGCTGCTCGAAGAGATTTCGACGATCGACCACCGCACCTATGCCGCTTGGGGCATCGAGGGCGAAGTCGGCGTCCAGGCGCCGATCGACCTGCCGGAGAACCAGTCACTGCGCTTCGATGTCGGCGCCTATCACTTCGCCGACCCGGACGGCGACGACCACGCGACCACCGGCGTCAAGGCGGGCATCGAGTACACCTTCGGCGACGTCATCGGCAAAGGCACGTCGCTGACCTTCACCGGCGAGGTGCGCAACGACAATCGCGATAATACCCAGTTCGCCGGCAGCGTCCGGCTGACAGTACCGTTCAGCGTGCCCGGCAGCAGCGCGTCCGCCGACGATGCCTCCGATCCTGTCTCCACGGTCAGCCCGGGCCTACGCAAGCGGCTCAACGAGCGCGTGCGCGGCGATATCGGCGTCAGGCTTGAGGAGCAGGACAGGGTCACCGGCACGACGACGCGGGTAGCCATCAACGCCGCCACCAATGCGGCCTTCGGCAAGTTCTTCTTCGCCGACGGCGGCAATACGCTGGGGCTCGGCACCATCGGCGATCCGACGACGCTGGACGATGCCGTCACCAAGGCCGGCGGCAACGGCTTCATCGTCGCGCTCGGCGGCAGCGGCAACATCACCACCAGCGGCGTCAATCTCACTGCAGGGCAGACCGTCATCGGTGGCGGCGGCAGTGTCCAGGCCAAGCTCGCCGACGGCAGCATCGGCACCTACAATTTCGGCGGCAGCAACGGCACCATCCAGGGCACCAATGCCGCCAGCCCCGTCATCACTCTGGCCAGCAACAACACGCTGAGCAACATCACCATCACCGGCGGTGGCGACGGCATCTTCGGCAACAACGCTGCCGGCACCAAGCTCACCGACGTCACCGTCACCGGCACCGGCGGCAATGGCGCTGATTTCACCGGCAATTCGACGAATGTCAGCGCCTCCAATTTCTCTGCGACAGGCAACGGCCTCGACGGCCTGCATATCGAGGACAACGGCACCTATAATTTCACCGGCACGACGACGCTCAACGGCAATGCCGATGACGGCCTCGATATCACCGGGCAGGGCACCTATACCTTCGCCACCGTCAATGCCCAGAACAACACCGACCGCGGCATCACGGTGCAAGGCACGTCGAGCGGTGGCAGCTTCACCACCACCGGGGGCACAATTTCCGGCAATGGCGGCACTGCCGTCTTCATCGATCCGATCACCGCCCATGTGGTGCTCGATTCCATCACCCAGAGCGGTGGCGTGTCGGGCGTCATCCTCGACCAGGTGTCGGGCAGCTTCACCGTCAACGGCGCGACCAACATCTCGAACACGACCGGACCGGCGATCGCGATCACCAGCTCGCCGGCGTCGATCCGCTTCGGCGACATCACCATCACCAATCCCGGCGCCGACGGCATGTCGTTCACCGGCGTCAATGCCGCCGTGGTCGCCGGCAACATCGTCATCTCCGGGCTCGGCGCCGGCACCGGCCTCGACTTCTCCGGCAGCCAGACCAATTTCACCGCGCAGTCGCTCAACCTCACCGGCACGGGTGCGGCCGGCTCGATCGGCATCGATCTCGCGCAGACGACGGGCGACGCCTCGATCACCATCACCAATGGCGGCAGCATCTCCGGTGTCGACACCGGCGTGCGCCTGGGTATTTCCGGCTCGCTGGCCCATTCGGCCAATGCCGAGTTCAGCTTCGGCGGCGGATCCATCGCGGGCAACACCGCTTCGCTCGACGCCCGCGGCCTCAACCAGACGCTCGGCCTCTATGCCTTCGGCTCGACCACCTTCAGCGGCCCGCAACTGTTCGACGTGCAGAATGTGATCTTCATCGGCTCGTCGGCCACAGGCAGTGGCGACGGCTCTTCGCTGACGAACCTGGCCACGGTCGCGACCGCCGATGCCATCACCGACAGCGACGCGATCTTCGTGCTGGTCAACGATGGCACGTCCATCGATGCTTCCAACGGCTTCTCGCTCAGCGACGGCCAGACGCTGGCGTCGTTCGGCAACGGCCGCTCCTTCTCGCTCGGCGGCTTGCCGATCAACGTCACCGGGGACAATGTCCAGCATGACGTGGCCATCTCGAACCCTGCCGGCGCGGCGACGCTGACCAATTCCGGCTCCGGCGCTGTCGTCACGGCGGCCAACGGCAATTCGCTGCTCGACTTCAACATTTCGGGCGGCACCGACGAGGGTATCAACGCGACCTCGATCAACGGCCTGACGATCCAGGGCGTGACCGTCAGCAATGTCGACACAGGTCTTTTCCTCAATGGCGTGACCGGCACGGTTTCGGTCGACGATCTCAATGTCCAGAATGCGAGCCAAACCGGCATCGAGCTTGTCGCCTCGAGCGCGACCGTCAATTTCACCGGCAACACGACGATCGGCAATGCTACCAATGCCGGGCTGTTCGCCAAGAATTTCGACGGCACCGCCACTTTCGACGACCTCGATATTACCGGCGGCGGCATAGGCGTCGGTATCGTCAACGACTCGAGTGGAACCCTGACTTTCGGGGCCGCGAGTTCCATCACCAACACAGGCGATTTCGCCTTCAACATCAACGGTTCGACGCCCAACGTCACCTATAACGGCACCATCAACCAGGCCACTGCTGCAAATGCGGTGAATATCTCCAGCATGACCGGCGGCACCGCCACCTTCGCCGGCAAGATCACCGCCAGCACCGGTGCGGCCAATGCAATCGACCTCACTAACAATGCGGGCGGCGCGATCAACTTCACCGGTGGTCTCGATCTGACCACGGACGGCGGCTTCGCCTTCAGCGCCATCTTTGGCGGCACGCTGACGGTGACCGGATCGGGCAACACGGTCAACACCGGCGCCGGCTTGGCGGAAAAGGGCATCCAGCTCGGCGGCGCCGGCGGTCTGACGATCGGTGCTGCCGGTGTGACGTTCGCCAGCGTCACCGTCGATGGCACCGGCGGCAACGTGTCGACCGGCATCGTCATCGAGAACACCAGCGGCGGCAATGTCACCTTCGGCGGCGTCAACATCAGTCGCGTCATGGGCGATGCCATCCGTCTCACCAATGTCGCCAGCGGCATCTACAGCTTCAACGGCACGACGACCATCGCGGCCGTCGGCCTCTTGGGTGACGGCTTCGTGGTGCAGGGTAGTGCCGCCACCGTAAATGTCGCCAACCTGGTGACGACGGAGGTTGCGGGCGCCGATGTCAGCCTGACCAACAACACCGGCACCATCGCCATTGGCGGCACCATCACCAATAGCGGCTTCGTCGGCAACGACGGCGTCGTCGTCTCCGGCGGCACCGCTGCGATCACGGTCTCGGCCGATATCTCCAGTTCGACCAGCACGCTGGGCACGGCGGTCAAGGTCGACGGCATCAGCGGCGGTTCGGTCACCTTCAGCGGCGCGATCAGTTCGACCGGCACCGGTAGGCTTTTCGGGATAGGCTCGACCACGGTTCCGACCGGCGGCGCGATCAGCTTCACCGGCCCAACGCTGTCGGCGACAGGCGGCGGTGGGGCTGTCGTCACCGGCCTCTCCGGCACCGCGACGCTGAACGTTACTGCCCCGCTGTCGATCGCCAATGCCTCGGCCACCGGACTGTCCGTCGCCAATGTAGCCAACACCGCGTCGGCGACCTTTGGGACCGTCACAGTGACGAATGCCGCCAGCAACGGCATCAACATCAACAATAATGCCGGCCCGGTGACTTTCGGCACGACCAGCGTGACCATGGGTTCGGCTGCCGGGACCGCCGGCATCGATTTCATCGGCACCAATGCCGATGTCAGCTTCGGAACAACCACTGTGTCGCTGGGTGCCGGCGCCAACCAGACCGGCATCGATTTCAGCGGCTCGTCGACGACGGCCGATTTCGGCGTCACGTCAATCACCGGCAACGGCGACCTAACCTCGCGCGGCATCGATCTGTCGTCGACCACCGGCAACAAGACCATCACCTTCCTGCGCGGCTCCAGCATCAGCAATGCCGGCGTCGGCGTCGAACTGTCGTTGGGCGGCACCACGGCAACCTCGGCCAACGCCAACTTCACCTTCGGCGACGGCACCTCGGCCGACGGGCGGCAATCCACCATCAGCGCAGCGGCCGGCGGCTACACGGTCAACACGATCGGCCTCGATCCGACGCTCGGCAACTACGATTTCGACGACGTCGCCTTCACCGGCTCGGCGCATCTGGCGAGCGCCGTCGGCGGCGTCATCATGGTTTCGCAGAACGGCGGCGTGATTGCCGCCGGCACGAACGGGCTCAGCGCCGATGTAACCACCATTTCGGTCGCGGCTGCCGATGCCATGGTGGGCACGCAGACCTTCGCCTTTGTCGGCGCCGTCGATCTCAGTTCGACGGCATTCACGCTCGATTCGGGCCAGTCGATCGACGGCTTCGGCAACGGCAATTCCATTCTCACCTCCGGCACGGTCCAGCCGATCAATGTTCAGGGCAATCTCGGCGCCACCGGCGGCAACGTCACCGGCGACGAGGGCGTGGTCACCGGAACCGGCGACTTCATGCACCTGCTCGGCAGCAACCAGGTGAAGAACACCGCCTTCGACTTCAGCGGCGCCAGCGGCTCGGTCTTCCTCATCGACCAGAATGCTGCCGGGTTCAGCAATGCCGGCGGCATCTTCATCGATGGCGTCACGGTCAGCAACGTCGCGGCGGGCCAGACGGCGTTCAAGGTCGACGGCCTCACCACCAACCTGTCGATCAGCAACAACAACATCAACGTTGCCGGCACGTTGCTTAACGCCGATGGCGGCAACGGTAACATCACGCTCACGCGCGGCACGCTGCCGAACAGTGCGACCCCGGGCACACTCACCGGCGGCGGCATCTCGATCGCCAACCGCACCGGCGGCCTGGTCAATTTCACCGACAAGGTGACCGTCAACGGCAATGGTGTCTCGCTCACCAACAACACCGGCGCCACCGTCACCTTCGCGGACGTCGACATTTCCACCAACGGCGTGACGGCTTTCACGGCCACCGGCGGCGGCACGGTCAATGTCACCACCGGGACGATCAACGCCACGAATGCGCAAGCGGTGGCGCTCGACGGCATCACGGCCGGTATCAACTTCGCCTCGACCAGCGCGACATTCGCCTCCGGCAGCGGCATCGATCTGCAGCACCTGAGCGGCACGGCTGCATTCGGCACCGGCACGCTGACCAACACCGGTTCGGGCACGGCCTTCAATGTCGGCTCGGCAACCGCCGCCAGCGGCGGCAACGCGGCCATCTCCTATGGCGGCACGATCGCCAGCAACGGCACGGGCGCCGCCGTATCGATCCAGGGCATGACCGGGGGCTCGGTGGCGCTGTCGGGTAATTTGACCGACGGCCTTGCCGGCGCGGGCGGCAACATCGTCATTGCCGGCAACGACTCGGCTGCGATCACCTTCTCGGGCTCGACCAAGCAGATCAACTCGGGCGCGACCGACGGCGTCAATATCGGCTTCCCCGGCGGCTTCCCAGTCGGCACGCCAAGCGCCAACACGAACTCCACGATCAACTTCACCGGTGGCGGTCTCGACATAACGACGACATCAGGCGCGGGCTTCGAAGCGATTGGGGACACTGTCAATTTCCCCCCTGGTACGCCCTCTACCATTACCGTCACCGGAACCGGCAACAAGATCAACTCCGGCGGCGACGGCCTGCTGGTGGTCGGCACCAATGTCGGCGGCGCCGGCGTTACCTTTGACAGCATCACGGCACAATCCACGACCCTCGGCGCCGGCGTGTTGCTGCAGGGCGCCGACCTTGCCGGCGACGTCAACATTGGCGGGCTCAAGGATACCGGCTACATCGGCGCCTCGCTGGCCGGCCTGACCGGCTCCGGTGTGGTCAATTTCACCGGTACGACCGACCTCGATGTCAGCAATATCGGGTTCGACATCAGCGGCCAGGTCGGGACGATAAACATCGCCAATGTCGCTGGATCGACCCTGACCATCGACGGCGGCTCGGTCGGCATCGACTTTGACGTTTTGCAGACAGGGATCGTCAATGTCGGCAACAATGGCGGCACCGCCAGCATTGGCGCGACAACAAGCACCAGTGGTTCGGCTATCGCTCTCTCCGGCGGCAATGACCTCGTCCATGCCACGCTGAATTACAATGGCTCGATCAAGGTCGACACCGGCAGCGTCCTGCAAGCCGGTGGCGGCGACTGGACCGCGCTCAACATGAGCGGCGAGGTCGTTTCGACCAGCGCGGCAACGGGTATAGGGACAGCGGTCTTCACCTTCGGCGGCAAGGCTAACGGTGTCTACAATATTTCGAGCACGATCAATCACACCGGCGATGGCATCGGTGTCCTGTTTGACGGGTCGTCGAACGGAACCGCCACCTTCTCCGGCACGTCGAAGATCTTCAACACCAGCAGCGGCACCAACGACGCCGTCGTCAAGGCACCTAACATAGGCGGGCCTGACCCGCAGACGGCAGGCACGCTCGCCTTCACCAATGGCGGCCTCGTCATCACCACCTCGAGCGGCGCCGGCTTCACCGCCAGCACCACCGGCCCCGGTACGGTCAGCGTCAGCGGCGCCGGCAACACCATCACGACCGGCACGGGCACCGCGCTCGACCTCGCCAACGCGACGGTCGGCGCCGGCGGCATCAACTTCGATACGATTTCGAGCAATGGCGCGGCGACCGGTGTTTCGCTCGACAATGTCAGCGGCGGCACGCTCAATCTCGGCGCGGTCGACCTGCAGAACATCACCTCGCGTGGTGTCGACGTCTCCGGCACGCTCGGCTCGACGCTGAATTTCACCAGCCTGAACATCGGGCTCAATGTCGCGAACGCCATCGGCCTCGATCTCAACGGCGCGGCGCTCGGCTCGAGCAACATCACGGCGAACGATTTCGACGTCGACGGCGGCAGCTTCGCCGGCACGATCGGCATCGATATGGCCGGCACCACGGGCACCGGCACGATCCAGCTCGGCGACACCGTCAACAACAATCCGGCCGGCCAGACCTCGACCATCGCCAATGTCGGCTACGGCGTCCAGTTCTCCAGCGCCACCAACGCCAAGCTCGTCTTCGGCGACGGCCAGGGTCCGGCCGAATCGTCGATCGCGACCACGGGCGGCCAGGTCATCCATGCCACCGACAGCCTGCCGACCAACGGCGACTACAATTTCAACGACGTCAATTTCACCGGCGACACCTCGAACCTGGCCTCGATCCACGTCTATTACGTCGACCTGGACGGCAACGTTTCGGGAACCGGCGACGGCAGCCTCGCCAATCCGGGCAGCCTTGCGCAGGCGCAGGCCTCGACCGCCAACGTCGTCGTTCTGATCGACAAGAACGTCAACGGCAGTCAGGAAACCCTCGACCTGAGCGGCGGCACGTTCAATCTCGACGACGGGCAGGTGTTGCTCGCCTTCAAGAGCGGCGATGCGGCCATCGATGTTTCCCAGCTTGGCGTCTCCGCCGGCGGCGGCGCGTCGGGTGTATTCCACTTTACCACGGTGCAGAACTCGACGATCGTCGACGCGCCGGCCGGCATCGACACGCTGCGGCCTATCCTGCAGAGCAACAACGCCACCTCGGTGATCAACCTGGCGACCAGCGGCACCGGCACTTTTACCGGCGGTATCGAGAACCTGATCATCCGCAACACCGGCAGCGGCGACGGCGTTGCCGTCAACGCGACGGCCGCCTCCAGTTTCTTCATCTGGAACAACGACATCGCCGCCGGCGGCAATGCACTCGACCTCTCCACCGCCGGCGCGCCGGCCAATACGCTGCTGCTTTCCATCGACGGCAACACGCTCAGGTCGACCGCGTCCGGGCTGGCGGCGTCCTTCTCCGGCCAGAACATCAGCGCGACGGACAACTCGATCGCGATCAGGTCGTTTGCCGGCAACAAAGTGACCGGCGGTGCCGGCAGCGGCGGCATCGCCTTCAACAATGTCCGCTTCGATTCCGATGGCGCCGGCGGCACCGTCAGCGCCGGTACGCTCGGTGTCGGCAATCCCGGTGCGCGGGTCCAGGGCAATGGCCTCAGCTTCACCAACACCAGCGGCACCCTTGATCTCGGCACGCTCAGCCTCGCCAACACTGGCGGCACCGGTGTCCTGGTCGACACCAAGGGTGCGAACACCACCTTCACGCTGAACAGCAGCGCCGGCGTGGTCACCACCGTCAATGGCGCGGCCTTCGATCTCGATCCGCTGACCGTCAACTTGACGTTCTCCAGCGTCAGCGCCGCCGGAGGCACCAGCGGCATCATCTTCGACGGCGTTGCCGGCACCTTCACCGTTACCGGCGCGACGTCCATCAGCAACATGTCGGGCATCGGCATCAGCTCGATCAACACCAACACCGGCACCTTCAACTTCAACACGGTGACGGTGAACAATGCCGCCACGACCGGCGGCGGCATCGGCTGGGCCAGCGGCACGCTCAACATCAGCGGCCTCGCCAACATCGACACGACGAGCGGCATCGGTCTCTCGCAGAGCGGCGGCACGACCAGCTTCACCGGCGGCCTGACCATCGACACCACCACCGGCACCGGCATCTTCGGCAATGGTGGCACCATAGGCATCACCGCCACCGCCGGCGCCGAGACCGTGAACTCGACCCTCGGCCAGGCGATCGACCTCGGCAATATGCAAGCCAACATCGCGCTGGATTCGACCTCGTCGGGCGGCGGCGGCGACAATGTCAGTGTGGTACTAGTCGACGGCACGCTGAATCTCGGCTCCGGCACGTTGACGGGCGCAACGAGTACCTCGTTTAACGTGAACGGAGGCACGGCGGCAGTCAGCTATTCCGGCGACATCACCAAATCCTCCGGATCTGGCGCGGCTGTTATTGTCCAGGGTCGGTTTGCCGGCGCCGGTCTCGTCGCGCTGAGCGGCAACTTGACCTCCAATACAAGCGGCATCGTGCTAAGCGCCAATTCCGGCGGCACCGTCACCGTCTCGGGCGCATCCAACAATTTTACGGGTGCGGGATTTGGTATCGCGATCACTGGCAACAGTGGCGGCACTTACAACATCAACGGCGCAAGCTACACGATCGGCATGACCGGCAGCGGCACTGGTGTGAGCATCTCAGGCAACAGCGCCCCGGTGGCGATGAATTTCGGCGGCGGCCTGGCGATCACCACGGCCGCGGGCACCGGATTCAGCGCAACTGGTGCCGGCACGCTCAACGTGACCGGCTCCGGTAACACGATCTCGACCGGCACCGGCGTCGCCGTCAACATGAGCGGCGTCACCATTGGCGCCGGCGGTGTCAACTTCTCGTCGACCAGCAATGGCTCCGGCGGCACCAGCGGTGTCGTTCTCACCAACGTCACCGGGTCGGGAACGGTCAATCTCGGCGCGGGCTCCCTGGTTGGCGGTAGCGCCGCCGCTGTCGCCATCAGCGGCGGCAGCGCCAACCTGATCTATTCGGGCGATGTCAGCCAGGCGACCGCCGGCCAGGCGCTGGTGTCGGTCGCGGGCGGCCACACCGGCACCGTCACGTTCAACACCGGCACGCTGTCGGCGACCAACGGCACCGGCCTGCAGTTCGACAATGCCGATGGCACTTACAATTTCAATGGCACGACGACGCTGAACGGCGGCGACGCGGGCGTCGACATCCTCAACGGCTCGGGTGGCACGTTCACCTTCGGTTCCGGCACCTCGATCACCAGCCCGACCGGCACGGCGTTCAACGTCGTCGGCGGCACGGCCAGCGTCACCTACAGCGGCAACATGACCCAGGCCAACAACGCGGCCATGGTCAGCGTCTCCGGTGGCCACGCCACGGGAACGATCACCTTCCAGACCGGCACGCTGTCGGCGACCAACGGCACCGGCCTGCAGTTCGACAATGCCGATGGCGCCTATAATTTCAATGGCACGACGACGCTGAACGGCGGCGACGCCGGCATCGACATCGTCAATGGCTCGAACGGCACTTTCAGCTTCAGCACCAACACCTCGATCACCAACCCGAGCGGCGTCGGCTTCAACGTCAACGGCGGCGCCGGCACCATCACTTATGCCGGCACCATCAGCAAGAACAACGCGAACAACATCGTCTCCATACAAGGCCGCACCGGCGGAACCACGACCCTGTCCGGCAGCCTCACGGCCACCGGCAGCACAACGAATGGCATTCTGGTCAACGCCAACAGCGGTGGCGCGGTCACCTTCTCAGGCGCCAGCAAGGCGCTGACCACTGGCGCCAACACCGCCGTCAATTTGACCGGCAACACCGGCGCCACGATCGACTTCACCAATGGCGGTTTGGTCATCAACACCACAAGCGGCACTGGTTTCAACGCCACCGGCGGCGGGACGGTGACGGTGCAGGGCGCCGGCAATACGATCACGTCGACGACAGGTACCGCGCTCAACATCGCCAATACGACGATCGGCGCCAACGATGTCACCTTCCGGAGCATCACTTCCAATGGCGGGTCGGCCAACGGCATCATCCTCGACACCACCGGCTCCAGCGGCGGCCTGCATGTGACCGGCACCGGCTCGGCCGGATCTGGCGGCACGATCGCCAACAAGACAGGCGCCGACGGCAGCACCTCGCAAGGCAGCGGCATCTATCTGAACGGCACGTCTGACGTGCAGCTCGCCTGGATGCAGATGAACGACTTCCAGAACTATGGCATCCTCGGCAATAATGTCGCCGGCATGGCGCTCACCAACGTCGTCATCAACGGCACCAACGGCAATTCGGTGAGCGGAGTCGGCGAGGGCGATGCCTACTTCACTGGGCTCTCTGGCAGCGCCACGGTCACCAACTCGACCTTTACCGGCGCGCGCGCCGATGCCTTCCACGTCTTCAACAATGGCGAGACGCTTAACCGGCTTACCATTACGGGATCGACCTTCGCGACAAACGCTGCTGCCGGCAACGACAGCAACGATGCGATCGGCCTCCAGGCGACCGGCGGCACATTCAATGTCACGATTCAGAACTCGACCATCAATTCGGCGAGGAGCGACTTGGTCCAGCTCAATCTGCTGGGCACGGTGACGTCCGATTTGGTGCTGACCGGCAACACGATGAACAACGCCAACCAGAACATCGTCTCCGGCGGCGGCGGCCTGACCATCGGCGGCGGCGGCCCGGCGAACAACGTGACGCTGACTTACAACATCTCGAACAACACGATTTCAGGCGCGCATGGCGCGGTGATCGCCGTTACGAAGGGCACGGGCACGAACGCGTCGTTTGTCGGCACCATCAGCGGCAACATTATCGGCACGCAGAACGTTGCCGGCAGCGGCTCGACGCAGGGCTACGGCATCGCAGTGTTCCAGGACGGCGCGGGCAATTCGAGCACGACCATCACCAACAACCAGATCCACGGCACGGTCGGCGGCATCTACACCTTGCTGCACAACGGCTCCGGGACGATGACTGCTGTGATCCAGGGCAACACGGTCGATACGCTCGATCAGGCGAATTCGTTTGCCGGCGTTTATGTCCAGACCGGCTCGAACACCGTCGGCGGCGGCAGCCCGGACAGCAACAGAACGAACGTGACATTGGGCGGCGCTGGCGCTCTTGCCAACACTGTCAATGTCGGGGCCAATGCCAGCTCGGCGATCGTGGCCGGCATCGTCCTTGAGCAGGAAGGCAATTCGAAGGTCGGGCTCATCGGCAGCCCCGCCTATGCGGGTGGGCCTTATGCGTTCAGCACGGTCCAGAACTACATTGCCTCAATGAACAATTTCTCGGGCTCGAACGCCTCTGCCGTATTTGCTTTCGGCGACCCGAGTCAGCCGGCGGGCGGCGGATACTTTGTCGGGCCATTGCCATAAAGAGTTGTGATTGTATCTTCTGCGCAACCGACGCAAGAGAAAAAGCTATCATTGGGTAAAATACTGGTAAAATACAATTGATATTGCAGATTCATCTCGACTCTTATTTAGAAATGTGACGTAATGCAGTCATAGCTAAAATAGAGGGGCGAAGATGTCTGAACCGTTTCTTTCGGAAATCAGGATCATGTCCTTCGGCTTTCCGCCCAAGGGCTGGGCTCAGTGCAATGGCCAATTGCTTCCCATCAACCAGAACCAGGCGCTGTTCTCGTTGCTCGGCACGACTTTCGGGGGCGACGGCCGGGTCAACTTCGGGCTACCCGATTTTCGTGGTCGCGTCCCTGTCCATGTAGGCAGCGGCCATACGCTCGGCGAGCGAGGCGGCGAGCAGGCGCATACGCTGTCGATCGGGGAAATCCCTACACACACGCATACCGGCAATGCGACCAACACGAATGGCGCCGTTGGTGTTCCTGGTGATGCGTTCCTGGGTGCTGTCAACAATGCCTATACCCAGCCCGCGCAGCTCACGTCGCTTGCGGCCGGAACCATTGCAAATTTGGGGGGCAGCCAGGCGCATCTCAACATGCAGCCGTTCCTGACGCTGAACTTCTGCATCGCCCTGCAGGGCATTTTCCCGTCGCAGACCTGAGGAACGCGATCATGGCACAACCCTATGTTGGCGAAGTCCGCATGTTTGCCGGCAATTTCGCCCCGGCCGGCTGGATGTTCTGCGAAGGACAGCTCATCCCGATCTCCGAGAACGAAACCTTGTTCAATCTGATCGGCACCACTTACGGCGGCGATGGCGAGAGCACTTTCGCGCTGCCCGACCTGCGCGGTCGGCTGCCGCTGCATCAGGGCAATGGCTTCGTCCTTGCCGAAACCGGCGGCGCCGAGGAGATCACGCTGACCATCAATCAGATTCCGGCGCACAGTCACCCTATGCTCGCCTCGGGCAATACGGGCACTGTGTCCAATCCACAAGGCAATGTGCTCGACCAGATGAGCGGCGCGATTCTGCTGTATAAGGAGCAGGCTCCGAGTGTCGCGATGAATGCGCAAGCGGTGAGCTCCACAGGCGGCAGCCAGCCGCACACGAATTTCCAGCCGTATCTCTGCGTCAATTTCATCATCTCGCTGTTCGGCATCTTCCCGTCGCAGACCTGAGAGGACCGTCATGGCCGATCCGTTCGTCGCCGAAATTCGCATCTTCCCGTTCAACTTCGCGCCCAAGGGGTGGGCATGGTGCGACGGCCAGCTGCTGCCGCTGTCGCAAAACACGGCGCTGTTCTCGCTGCTTGGCACGACCTATGGCGGCGACGGTAAGTCCAACTTCGCCTTGCCTGACCTGCAGGGCAGTGCGCCGATGCATCCGGGCCAGGGGCCGGGCCTCTCGCTGCATGATCTTGGCGAAACCGGCGGTTCGGACACGGTGACCTTGCTCGAGTCGGAAATCCCCATGCATTCGCACGCCATGATGGCGGTGAACCTGCCGGCCGACCAGGGTGCGCCGCTACCAACACGCGGGATGGCGCGCTCCGTCAATGCATTCGCATACGTCGGCGGCAGCCCGCTGCCGGCGCTTGTGCAGATGAACGGTCAGATGCTCGCCCCCGCCGGCGGTGACCAGCCGCACAACAATTTGCAGCCTTATCTCACCTGTTATTTCTGCATCGCCCTGCAGGGCGTCTTCCCACCGAGAACCTGATTTCGTGCCAATGAAGCGGGGCCGCACCATGGCTGACCAAGACGCTCACTTACCCTCCCAGGCCGCGCCGACCGGACACGTGCCGGGCGCATCCTTCTTCGAACTGTCGCGACTGATGGTCGTCGGCATCGATTCCGCCGCCGGACGCCTGATTCAGAAGGCTCAGGACGCGCCCAACGGGCAGTGGCCCGACGCCTGGTCGCCCATTGCCCCCGGCGCTTGGGTGATCATGACCGCAGGCCTGACCAGGGACGGCCGTGTCGCCGTGGTCGCGCAGCCGGCGGGCACCACCAACCTGTCCTTCATCACCGAGGACGCCAATCAGGTCGGCCCCGTCGAGAAATGGAACCCGCCTGTCGGCATCGGTGCGCCGCCCGGCGCAACCAGCTATCAGAAATTGTCGATGGCGCGCGACGTCGACGGCCGCATCGAAGTCTTCCTCACCGACAATCAGGGCCGCATCTGGTGGATCTACCAGAACCCCGACGTCATCGTGCAGAAGCAGGTCACCATCACGCCGCCCGGCACGTCGACGCCGATCGTCGTCACCGTCGACGAGCTCGCGCCGCCGGCGCAGCCCTGGAGCGCCTGGCAGCAGATACCCGGCGGGCTGGTGGCGATCACCGCGCTGCGCCAGGCAGACGGCCGCATCGCGCTGTTCGGCATCAATTCCAACCTCGCCCTCTACCGCTGCCAGCAGGCTATCGCGCAGGCGCTTAAGCCCTCCGACTGGACGCAATGGGTGCAGATCGACAACGGCAACAAGATCACCGAGATGGCGCCCATCGTCGGTCCGCTAGGCGCCACCAATCTCTTCGTCATGACGCAGCCGGGCCAGGTCCTGCACACCAAGCAACGGCCGGCGGGCTCCGACACCTGGACGGCCTGGGCAACGCCAGGCTACAGCCGGGTCCCCAAATACACGCTCTGCGCCGGTATCCAGGGTGACGGCGATATCATGCTGGCGGCATCCGATCAGCAGCATGTCCACTCGTTCAACGCCCAATATGACGCGGCCACCCAGAACTGGTCGGGCTGGCGTGATTTCAATTTCTCCGCGGCCAATACAAGGTTGTCGCTGGACTACAATGCCGATGGCCGCCTCGCCTTGTTCAGCATGATGATCCAGAACGACGGCACGAATGCCCTATGGACGATCAATCAGATGGCCATGGATAGTTCCGAGTGGGAGTGGAGCTGGACGATGCTGGCTGCCAATAACTTAAAGCAGGTTGTCGTGGTGCGCGACCTGACGCCGCCGGCCTGAGGCGCGTCGGCCAGAGAATGAAAGCCGGCAAAATTTATAGGCGAGCCGCCGCGCTCGGGCTGGTAGCGCGGCCCGAGACGGATGCCGACGTCCCGTTCCTCGGCGCCCTCTATGCCTCGACCCGTATGGAGGAACTCGCCGTGACCTCCTGGAGCGAGGCGCAGAAGCATGCGTTCCTCGACATGCAGTTCCAGGCGCAGCGCGCGCATTACCGGCGCCACTATCCCGAGGCCGATTGGCTGGTGGTGGAGCGTGCTGGCGAGCGCATCGGCCGCCTCTATCTCGAGCGCTGGCCGAGCCAGCACCGCATCATCGACATCGCCTTTCGGCCCGAGCATTGCGGCAACGGGTTCGGAACTGCGCTCCTCAACGACCTGATCGACGAAGCCGCTGCCGTCGGCAAGGCCGTGTCGATCCATGTCGAGAAGCACAATCCGGCGCGACGGCTCTATCTGCGGCTCGGCTTCGAGGTCGCCGAGGACAAGGGCGTCTACGACCTGATGGCACGGGTTGCTGCGTCATCGGATACGAGCGGCCAAGGCCCTCAGTTGAAGACGGCCTCGTAGCTATAGCTCGTCGCATCCTGCGACACCGGCACGATGAAGATGTCATGCGCAAGCTCGCTGCCGACAAAGCGATAGGTGGCCTGCGGCAAGAGCATTTCGCGCGGTCCCTTGAACAGCAGCGAGAAGCCGCCGCCGTCGCGCGGGCTGTTGGCGATGTGCTTCACCGCGCTCAATTCCAGCGCGACCATCTTGCCATTCGTCTCGACGATGAAGGTCTGACCGACAGCCTGATCGAAATCCGTAACCGAAACCATTCTCGTCCGCCCTCGATCGCTTGTCTCGGCCGCCAATGTCGTCGGCCCGCGCCGGCTTGTCCATAGCGTGCAGACCGGAGCAGGAAAAGTGTCTGGGGGGTTCTATTCGAACCCGCTCTTACGGCGGGAGTCGCAGCGGTTCGAAGATTCTATCGGGTGCCGGCCGTCCGGCCGTTGCGCCAGCCCCCGCGCTGGCCTAAACCCGTTATAAGTCATGCTATTTATGGCTTTTGAGGCACCGCGGGAGGATGCAACACATGGCTGAAGCCAGGACCGACATGGCGCCGGCAGCAAGCGCCGCCAGCAATGCGCTGCCATTGTTCTACTTGAAGCCCGAGGCGCTCAACCCGATACGTCATGGCTCGCTCGGGCTGACCGCCCGCGCCGATTTCGGCTTTGCGCGCACGGCACATGCGATTCCCATAGCGGCGTCGGAAATGCCAGGCGCGATGCGCTCCTATCCGATCGTCTTCATCGGCTCGGCCAAGGCGCCGGTGATCATCACCGGCGTGCGCCAGAACGAGAACCTGTTCGTCGATGCCGACGGCCGCTGGACCGAGCCGCATTACATCCCCGCCTATGTGCGGCGTTATCCGTTCATCCTTGCCGATGAGTCGGCCACTTCGGGCCGGCTGACGCTCTGCGTCGACCGCGCCAGCGAGCGTGTCGTCGACCAGCTCGCAGCACCGTTCCGCGACGATGGCGGCAAGCTCGCTTTGTTCTTCAACGGCACCGAGCCGACAGAGGCGACCAAGCAGGCACTCGCCTTCTGCAGCCAGTTCCAGAACGATTTCAACGCCACCCGCGCCATCGTCGAGAAAGTCGACGCGCACGGCCTGTTCGCGCCGCGCCAGAGCAAGGTGACGCTGGAAGGCGGCGAGGTGCTCAACCTTACCGATTTCCAGGTGATCGACGAGCAGGCGCTGAACAAACTGAGCAACGAAGCCTTCCTCGACCTCAGGAAATCCGGCGCGCTGGCGATGATCTACTGCCAGCTGGCTTCCAGCAACAGCTGGTCGTCGCTGGTCTATCAGGCGGCGCTGCGCAAGCGGACATAGCTTCAGAGGCTCCCACCTGGATTGTTGGGATGGGCCGGCCGACTCCGAATCGGTTATGGCTTCCCTATGCAGGAAACGTCCCTCTACGAGCCGGTGAAGCGGTTCCTCGAGAGCATGGATTTCGCCGTCAAGGGCGAGATCGGTGGCTGCGACGTGGTCGGCGTTCGCGCCGGCGAACCACCGGTTGTCGTCATCTGCGAGCTGAAGCTGCAATTCAATCTCGAGCTCGTCCTCCAGGCCGTCGACCGTGCGGCGGCCTGTGATGAAGTCTGGCTGGCCGCCTATATGTCGGCGCGCGGCAAGGGCCGCGAGCATGACCGCCGCTTCCGCGCGCTCTGCCGCCGCCTCGGCTTCGGTCTGTTGGGCGTCGGCAGGAAGGGAGAGGTGGAGTTGCTGCTCAGTCCCGCCGCCTTGCCGCCGCGCCGGGATCCCAGGCGACGCTCGCGCCTGGTCGAGGAGCACCACCGCCGCAAGGGCGATCCGTCGATCGGCGGCAGCACGCGCAGGAAGCCGATCATGACCGCCTACCGGCAGGAGGCGCTGGCCTGCGCTGCCGCCATGGCCGAGGGCCCGAAACGGCCGCGCGACCTCAAAGCGCTTTCGCCACGCGCCGCGAGCATCCTGCAGCATAATTACTATGGCTGGTTCGCCCGCGCCGAGCGCGGCATCTACGCGCTGACCGAAGCCGGTCTTGCGGCGATTGGACCTTTGCCGGTGGCGTTATAAGCTTCCGCGCCACGGAATATTTGCCGGCTCATCACCCGGCGCTGGTCTACCACTCGGCAAACGAGCCGTCCTTGTGGCGCCAGACCGGGTTGCGCCAGCGATGCCCTTCCTTGGCGCGCTCCTTGACATAATCCTCGTCGATCTCGACGCCCAGGCCCGGCCCGTCGGGAATGGCGACATAGCCATCCTCGTAGCGGAAGACGTCCTTGTTGGCGGCGTAGTCGAGCAGGTCGTTGCCGGCATTGTAGTGGATGCCGAGGCTCTGCTCCTGGATGAAGCAGTTGTAGCTGACGGCGTCGAGCTGCAGGCAGGCGGCAAGCGCGATGGGCCCGAGCGGGCAGTGCGGCGCCACCGCCACGTCATAGGCCTCCGCCATCGCCGCGATCTTGCGGCATTCGGTGATGCCGCCGGCATGCGACAGGTCCGGCTGGATGATGTCGACGACCGCTTGCTCGAACACCGACTTGAAGTCCCAGCGGCTGTAGAGCCGTTCGCCCAGCGCGATCGGCGTCGAGCCGAGCGCCGCGATCTCCTTCAGCGCCTCGCGGTTTTCGCTCAGCACCGGCTCCTCGATGAACATCAGCCGGTAGGGCTCCAGTTCCTTGACCAGGATGCGCGCCATC
The DNA here is from genome assembly GCF_019091085.1 of Mesorhizobium sp. GbtcB19. GTDB lineage: Bacteria > Pseudomonadota > Alphaproteobacteria > Rhizobiales > Rhizobiaceae > Mesorhizobium. The sequence continues at coordinate 260,755 of NZ_JAGXJY010000003.1, forward strand.
GGCCGGTGGACGCGGCCATGGAAATCCACCGCGATGCCGATATTGGGGCCGACCGCCTCGCGCACCATGGCGACCCGCTCGACCGCGGCGTCGATCCTGTCGTGGCTGTCGACGATCTGCAATTCCTCGGTGCCGTTCATCTTCAGCGCCAGGAAGCCGCGCGCCACGACATCCTTGGCGCCCGCCGCCACTTCCGCAGGCCGGTCGCCGCCGATCCAGGAATAGACCTTGATCGTCTCGCGCAGCCTGCCGCCGAGCAGCTCATGCACCGGCACGCCGAGCGCCTTGCCCTTGATGTCCCACAGCGCCTGGTCGATGCCGGCAATCGCGCTCATCAGGATCGGCCCGCCGCGATAGAAGCCGCCGCGATGCATGACCGTCCAGTGATCCTCGATCAGGCGCGGATCCTTGCCGATCAGATAGTCGGCCAGTTCCTTGACCGCCGCTTCGACCGTCAGCGCCTTGCCCTCGACCACCGGCTCGCCCCAGCCGCTGACGCCGGCATCGGTCTCGATCTTGAGGAAGAGCCAGCGCGGCGGAACGATGTAGGTGGTCAAAGCGGTGATTTTCATGCTGGCGGCCGGTCTCAGTTGTTTTTCAGTTTCTTGGCGCTGGTCAGGTCGCGCGCGGCAAGGTCGAGTATCTTGTTCGTCGCGTTGCGCGCGGCAACGGCGTCGCGCATGCGCAGCGCCTCGACCACCTCGCCATGCGCCGCCGCCGCTTCCTTGCGCCTGACCGGCGAGATCGTCGCTGTGGCTTCCAGCGAAAACAGCAGCGCCGTATCGATCAGCTTGCCGATCTGACGGAAGATCGGGTTGTGGCTCGCGCCGTAAACGATCTGGTGGAAGACGATGTCGGAGCGCGAAAACTGCGCCAGATCCTCGCCGGCGCCGGCCATGCCTTGCCAGGCCACTTCGAGATCGGCGATCTCCTGCAAAGTCGCCCGCGTTGCCGCGAGTTCCGCCACCAGCGGCTCGATGGCGCGGCGGGTTTCGAGGATCGCGTCGAACAGCTTGTCGTCCAGCGCGTGCGGCGCGTGCCAGGCAAGCACCTGCGGGTCGATGATGTTCCAGTTGTCCTGGTCGCACACCACCGTGCCGACGCGTGGCCGGGACAGCACCAGGCCCTTGGCCGCTAGCACTTTCAGCGCTTCGCGGATGACGGTGCGGCTGACGCCATATTCGATGCCGAGATCGTTCTCGGTCGGCAACGACGATCCCGCCGGATAGCGTCCGGAAAAAATATCGGAGGCGATCGCCTTGGTCACATCCGGCATGACACGCGGGCGGCGCGTGGTCTCGCGCGCTTCCTTGTCCTCGTCAGCCTTCTTCGGTGTTTCGTTCACCTCAGCCCCTCCTCCAAGGCAGCGAACCCTTCGGTTTGCGCGCACTTGGTCCGGCCTTAGCGGATGCGAGTGATTTGCGCCAGCGACTAGTGATCATACCATGTATATCATTTATCATACCAGATCAATTGACGGGTATGATAAAACTGATTACACCTTGTGGACCCGAGCCCGCACTCGGCCGTTCACTGGGAGGTAATCATGCGACTTTTGAAAACCGCGCTCGTCGCGGGTGCTCTCGCCGTCTTGTCTGTCACGACCATCGCGTCCGCCTATGCGCAGGACACCAAGATCGGCTTCATCGTCAAACAGCCGGAAGAGCCGTGGTTCCAGGACGAATGGAAGTTTGCCGACCAGGCTGCCAAGGAAAAGGGTTTCACGCTCGTCAAGATCGGCGCCGAGGACGGCGAGAAGCTGATGTCGGCGATCGACAATCTCGGCGCTCAAGGAGCGCAGGGCTTTGTCGTCTGCACGCCGGACGTGAAGCTTGGACCGGGCATTGTCGCCAAGGCCGCCGCCAACAATCTCAAGCTGATGACGGTGGACGACCGCCTTGTCGGCGCCGACGGCAAGCCGCTGGAAGACGTGCCGCATATGGGCATCTCCGCCACCAAGATCGGCGAAGCGGTCGGCCAGGCCATCCTCGACGAGATGAAAGCGCGCGGCTGGAAGCTGGACGAGGTCGGCGCCATCCGCGTCTCCTACGACCAACTGCCGACCGCCGTCGACCGTGTCGAAGGTGCGATCTCGGTGCTGAAGGCGGCCGGCTTCAAGGCCGAAAACATTTTTGACGCCCCGCAGGCCAAGACCGATACCGAAGCAGCTCTGAACGCCGCGACCGTGGTGCTCAATGCCCATGCCGACGTCAAGAAGTGGATCGCCTTCGGCCTCAATGACGAGGCGGTGCTGGGCGCCGTGCGCGCTTCCGAAAGCGTCGGCATTCCGGCCGACGGCATGATCGGCGTCGGCATCGGCGGCGCGGAATCGGCGATCAACGAGTTCAAGAAGCCGGCGGCCACAGGCTTCGTCGGCACGGTCATCATCTCGCCCAAGCGCCACGGCTACGAGACGGCGCTCAACATGTATGACTGGATCGCCAACAACAAGGAGCCGGCTAAGCTGACGCTGACCGCCGGCGCGCTGGCCAAGCGCGACGACTACCAGAAGGTGCGCAAGGACCTCGGCATCGAATAGTCCTCCCTGTACAAACGGGCGGCGGCGCGGACCGCCGCTCGTTTGGCATGCTCAAGAAGGATCGAGGCCCCGTGTCCTTTCTCGAATTCTCCAACATCACCAAGACCTATCCGGGCGTCAGAGCCTTGTCGGATGTGTCGTTCGGCGTCGAAAGGGGCGCCGTGCACGGGCTGATGGGCGAGAACGGCGCTGGCAAATCGACGCTGATCAAGATCCTCTCCGGCGACCAGCATGCCGACGCCGGCGCAATCAGCATCGACGGCAGGGTTCAAGCCTATGGCTCGACCAGGAACGCCTTCGACAATGGCGTCATCGTCATCCACCAGGAATTGCAGCTGGTGCCCGAGCTGACCGTCGCCGAGAATCTCAGCCTTGGCCGCTTTCCGGCGAGCGTAGGCGTCATCGCGCGGCGCCGCATGCTCGACGATGTCGGCGCCAAGCTCAAATCGGCCGGCATCGACATCGACATGCGCCGCAAGGTGAAGACGCTGTCGATCGGCGAGCGCCAGATGGTCGAGATCGCAAAGGCCGTGATGCTCGACGCTCGCGTCATTGCGCTCGACGAACCGACCTCATCGCTGTCGTCGCGCGAAAGCGAGATCCTGTTCGCGCTGATCGACAGGCTGCGCGGCGAGGGCAAGGTCATCCTCTATGTCTCGCACCGCCTCGACGAGGTGTTCCGTCTCTGCGACAGCCTGACGGTGCTGCGCGACGGCAAGCTCGCCGCGCATCACGCATCGCTCGAAGATGTGACCCGCGATCAGGTCGTTGCCGAAATGGTCGGCCGCGAGATTTCCGACATCTGGGGTTTTCGCCCGCGCAAGACCGGAGAGGTCCGCCTCAAGGTGGACAATCTGAGCGGCGCCAGGCTGCGCATACCGGCAAGCTTCGAAGCCCGCGCCGGCGAGATAGTCGGCCTCTTCGGCCTCATCGGCGCCGGTCGCTCGGAGCTGATGCGGCTGGTCTTCGGCGCGGATCCCTGCTCCGGCGGCACGATCGTCGTCGATGGCGAGATCGTTGCCGCCGCCAGCCCGCATGACGCGATCCGGGCCGGCATCGTGCTCTGCTCGGAGGACCGCAAGCATGACGGCATCATCCAGGGCCGTTCGATCGAGGAGAACATCAACATCTCGTCCAGGCGCCATCACACGCGCTTCGGCGTGCTGAACCGCGCCAGCGAGATCGCGACCGCGGAAACCTTCATCAAGAAGCTCAAGGTGCGCACACCGTCGCGCAGACAGGACATCATCAACCTCTCCGGCGGCAACCAGCAGAAGGTCATTCTTGGCCGCTGGCTGTCCGAACAGGGCGTGCGCGTGCTCATCGTCGACGAGCCGACGCGCGGCATCGATGTCGGCGCCAAGTCGGAGATCTACGAGCTGCTCTACCAGCTTGCCGAGGACGGCATGGCGATCGTCGTCGTCTCCTCCGAGTTGCCGGAAGTGATGGGCATCTGCGACCGTATCCTGGTGATGTGCGGCGGCAGGATCAGCGCCGAGCTCGCGCGCGACCAGTTCGCCGAAAAGGCGATCCTGGCCGCTGCTTTGCCGGACAAGAAAACCCCCGACGCGATCGCATCCTGAGGATTTGTAATGACCGATCGCTTGAAAAAAATCCTGCTCGGCGAACAAGGCCTCGTCGTCATCTTCGTCGTCGCCTTCGCGCTGGTGTCGCTGCTGGTGCCGAACTTCCTCACCGACCGCAACATGCTGGGTCTCCTGCAGTCCGTGGTCACCGTGGGCATCGTCGCCTGCACCATGATGTTCTGCCTCGCGGCGCGCGACTTCGACCTGTCGGTCGGCTCCATCGTCGCCTTTGCCGGCATGGTCGCGGTGATGGCCTCGAACACCACCGGCTCGATCCTGCTTGGCCTCATCGCGGCCATCGCCTGCGGCGCGGTCGTCGGCTGGGTCAACGGCGTGGTCATCGCCAAATTCCGCATCAATGCCCTGATCACCACTCTGGCCACCATGCAGATCGTGCGCGGCTTCGCGCTGATCTCGTCGGACGGCCGCGCCGTCGGCATCAATAGCCCGGATTTCTACCAGCTGGCTCTGTCGAAGCTGCTCGGCATCCCGACGCCGATCTGGGTGCTGGCGGTGCTCTTCGCCATTTTCGGCTTCGTGCTGAACAGCACCGTCTTCGGCAAGAACACGCTGGCCATCGGCGGCAATCCGGAGGCCTCGCGTCTTGCCGGCGTCAATGTCGACAGGACACGCATCTGGATCTTCACGCTGCAGGGCGTGGTCTGCGGCATCGCCGGCATCCTGCTCGCCTCGCGCATCACCTCCGGCCAGCCCAATGCCGCGGTCGGGCTTGAGCTTTCGGTGATCTCGGCTTGCGTGCTGGGCGGCGTCTCGCTCGCCGGCGGCCGCGCGACGATGTCGGGCGTCATCGTCGGCGTGCTGATCATGGGCATCGCCGAGAACGCCATGAACCTGCTCAACATCCCCGCCTTCTACCAGTACATCGTGCGCGGCGTGATCCTGCTTCTGGCCGTGCTGCTCGACAATCTTCGTTCCTCGGCATTGGGGCGGCGCTGATGGCAAGGCTCAAGGGAAAACGCATCTTCCTCACCGGCGCGGCGCAAGGCATCGGCTATGCCATCGCCGAGGCCTGCCTGCGCGAGAAGGCCGAGCTGTTCCTGGTCGACCGCGACGCTGGCCTTCTCGCCGAAAGCGCTGGCCGTTTGGGCAAGGTTACGCATGCGGCGGCCGACATCGCCGATGCCAAGGCGATCGAAGCCGCGATGGCAGCGGCGGCGAAGGCCATCGGGCCGATCAACACCGTCATCAACAATGCCGGCATGAACGTCTTTTCGACACCGCTCGAAGCCAGCGAGGATGATTGGACGCGCAATCTCGATGTCAATGTGAAGGGCGCCTGGCACTGCGCCAGGGCGGCGCTGCCCGGCATGATCGGGCAGGGCGGCGGCGTCATTCTCAACATCGCCTCGACGCACGCCTTCACCATCATCCCGCACACTTTTCCTTATCCCGTCGCCAAGCACGCGCTGCTCGGCCTGACCAGGTCGTTGGCGATCGAATATGCCGGCAACAATGTGCGCGTGAACGCGCTCGCGCCCGGCTATGTCGCGACGCAGAAGGTCATCGACTACTGGAACAGTTTCGAGGATCCCGAGGCTGCGCGCGCCAAGACGCTGGCGCTGCATCCGGGCGGGCGGATCGCGACGCCGCAGGAGATCGCCATGGCCGCGGTCTTTCTCGTCTCCGACGAGTGCCCCTTCATCAACGCCGCCTGCCTCGTCGCGGATGGCGGCTTGAGCGTGCTTCACCACCCCTGAAACAAGCCATGAACCGGGAGGATAAAATGGCAAATGATGTCTTCGCGAAATCCCTGCTGACACGCCGGCAGGCGCTTGCGCTTGGCGCAAGTGCCGCGCTGGCCGGCGCGCTGCCGCGCGGCGCCTTCGCCGCGGACGAGAAGGTCACGCTCTGGCATGGCTGGACCGGCGCCGACAACACCACGGCGCTCAACGGCGTCATCGATACCTTCAACAAAGGCGGCAAGGGCGTCGCGGTCGAGCCGACCGGCTATGACTGGGATACCTTGTTCTCCAAATGGGTGGTCTCCTCGGCCGGCGGGCGCGCGCCGGACCTGGTGCTCTTCCACATCACCGAACTGCCGGAATTCGCCACGCGCAAGGTCATCCGCCCGATCGATGATGTCGTCGCCTCGTCCGGCCTTGACCTGTCGCAGGTTCCCGATGCCGGCCGCACCGGCGTGACCTTCGACGGCAAGGTCTATGCCGCGCCGCTCGACGTGCACCCGCTGGGCTTCTACTACAATGTCGATATGGTGCAGGAGGCAGGCCTCGATCCCTCGAAGCCGCCGAAGACCGGCGAGGAATTCCTCGAATGGGCAAAGAAGCTCACTGTCAAGGACGGCAGCGGCAAGGTCACCCGCTACGGCTTCGAACTGCCGAACACCTGGGCGACGGCGCGCTGGATCTGGTTCAGCCTGATGTACCAGAATGGCGGCACCTTCCTTGACGACAAGGGCCTGGCGGCAGTCGACAGCGAAGCCTCGCAAAAGGCGCTGCAGTACCTCGTCGATCTGATCAATGTGCATGGCGTCACCAACCCGGAAGTCGGCGGCAACAAGGGCGAGGACGCCTTCGCCTCGAAGCAGGTCGCCATGAAGTTCATCGGCCCGTGGGAGGTCAATCTGCGCATGGCGCAGAAGATGAATTTCATGACCGCGCAGCTGCCGGTGTTCGGCCAGAAGGCAGCCGTCTGGGCGAACTCGCATTGCATGGCGGTGTCGAAGCAGAAGAGCGACGACAAGCTCGCCGCCGACGGCACGTTCATGAAATGGTTCTTCGACAATTTCGCCGCGCCCGCCACCACCGTCGGCATCATCCCGCAGAGCAAGGCAGTGCGCGAGAGTGCTGCCTTCACCGGCACCGAGCAGTACAAATACTTCAAGTCCTTCGTCGACGATCTGCCCAACATCGTCTACGAGCCGCTGATCCCGAAATATCTGTCGGTCTTCTCCTTCGACAAGCCGACGCCGCTGGTCACCAACCTCCAGGCAGCGCTCAGCGGTTCCAAGCCGGTACCGGATGCCTTGAAGGCGATGAAGGAAGGTCTCGACGCGCAGCTGAAGAAGGGCTGATGACATCGCTTGCAACACAGCCGGCGGGCCGCTCCAGGGCCCGCCGGGCATCGGCGCAGGAAGGCGGAGCGGTGCGCAGCGGCATGACGCTTGCCGCTTATCTCTTCCTGTCGCCCTATCTGGCGCTGTTCATCGCCTTCATGCTGTTGCCGACGCTCGCCGCCATCGGCATCAGCTTCATGCGCTGGGATATCCTCGGCACGCCCGAATTCATCGGCCTCGACAATTACCGGCAGATCTTCGCCGATCCGCTGTTCCTGACCGCGATCAAAAACACCTTCTATTTCGTCTTCCTGACGGCGATCCCGATGGTCGTGCTCGGTCTGGCTTTGGCCATGCTGCTCGACCAGAAGCTCAAGGGAACAGCCTTTGTGAGGACAGTGGTGTTCCTTCCTTACGTGGTCATGGTCTCAACGGTCGGCATCCTGTGGGGCTGGCTCTTCGACAAGGGCACCGGCCTCGTCAACTACTACCTGACTACGATCGGCATCGAGCCGGTCGCCTGGCTCAAGGACCCGCACTGGTCGATGCCGGCGCTGGCCATCACCACCATCTGGTGGACCGTCAACACCAACATGATCATCTTCCTCGCGGCTCTGCAGGACATTCCGGAAGAATTGCACGATGCCGCGACGCTCGACGGCGCCGGCCCGTGGCAGCGCTTCGTCTACATCACGCTGCCGCTGCTGAGGCCGGCCATGGCGCTGGTCACCGCGCTCACCATCATCAATGGCTGGCGCGTCTTCGGTCAGGCCTATGTGATGACGCAGGGCGGCCCGGAGGCCAGCACCTTCGTCATCGTGCAGTACATCTACCTCGCCGCTTTCCAGAATTTCGAGATGGGTCCCGCGGCCGCCGCCGGCGTCGTGCTGCTCCTGATCACGCTGGTGTTCTCGCTGGCGCAGATGAAGCTGATGAAGGCGATCTGATGCAGGACCAGCGCCCCAACCGTGCCGGTAAATCGCTCGGCGGCCGCGCGCTCGCCTATGTGCTGATGGTGGTGGTCACGGCGCTGTGGGGCGCGCCGATCCTGTGGATGCTGGTCACCTCGATAAAGCCGGAAAGCGAGATCTACGCCTATCCGCCGGCCTGGATCCCGGATCAGCCGACGCTCGAGGCCTATGGTGCGCTGTTCCAGCGCTTTCCGATGCTGACCTGGTTCCGCAACTCGGCCGTCGTCGGCATTCTCACCACCGTGCTGACCTTGGCCGTCGATGCGCTGGCCGCCTATCCGCTTGCGCGCATGCAATTCCCCGGCCGCCGCGTCATCATGGGCGTGATTTTCGCGACCTTCCTGCTGCCGTACGAGCTGCTTTTCGTGCCGCTGTTCCTCGGCCTGAACAGCTACGGCCTGGTCGACAGCATTTTCAGCCTCACCGTGCCGGCCTCGGCGAACGCTTTCGGCGTCTTCCTGCTCACCCAGTTCTTCCAGGCCGTGCCGAGGGAATTGGAGGACGCCGCAGTGATGGACGGCTGCAGTCGCTTCGGCTTCTTCTGGCGCATCCTCTTGCCACTCACCAAGCCGGGCCTTGCCACGGTGGCGATCTTCACCTTCGTCGCCAGCTGGAACAATTTCTTCTGGCCGCTGATCGCCACCAATTCCGACGAGACGCGCACGCTTCCAGTCGGACTGGCGACGCTGGTCGGCGGCGCCGGCATGTCGATGAAGCAGAGCGTGCTGATGGCATCGGCGGTCGTGGCCACGCTGCCGACGGCGATCTTCTTCCTCGCCCTGCAACGCCACTTCGTGCGCGGCATCGCCGCAACCGGCATCAAGGGATGACGATGGCCGATATCGATATCGCCAGCGATCGCCTGCGCTGCGTGATCTCGACGCAAGGCGGGAGCATCTGGCGGTTGGAAGCCGATCTTGGCGCTGGTTTGCAACCGCTGCTGCGCCCCCCGCCCGAAGGTTCGGACCGCGACCCGCTGAAGGCCGGCTGTTTTCCGCTGGTGCCGTTCGGTAACCGGGTCGAAGGCAACCGTTTTGTCTTCGACGGCGTCGAGCATAGTCTGGCGCCGAACATACCCTGGGACTCGCACTACCTCCACGGTGATGGCTGGCTCGCCGACTGGACCGTCGATCAACGCCGGCAAGCGCTTGCATCGCTGTCGTTCGACTTTCAGGGCGAGCCTTACCGCTACCGGGCAACGCAGCGTTTCGAATGCGACGGCACGACGCTTCGAGCGACGCTCGGCGTGACAAATCTCGGGACACAACCGATGCCCTTCGGCCTCGGCTGGCATCCATTCTTCCCGCTGACGCCGGCAACCACGCTTGAAGCGACGGCGACCGATTATTGGACAGAGAAGGCGGGCTGGCTTCCCGATGCCCGCATGGCCATCCCCGAGACGCTGGGTTTCAGCCGGCCGAAGACGCTGCCGCGCCGCTGGGTCAACAACGGCTTTGAAGGCTGGCACGGCGCGGCCTCCATCGTCTGGGCGGAGCGGCGCATACGGCTCGACATCGAAACCGCCCCGGCGCTGTCGCGCTATTTCCTGTTCGTCTCCGACACCAAGTTCGATCCGCACTACCGCGAGGATTTCTTCTGCTTCGAGCCGATGAGCCACTCCCCCAACGGCCAGAATCTTTCAGCGCTTGGCGGCCTTACGGTGCTGGCGCCGGGACAGGGCATGGCGGTCTCGATGACGCTGTCGTGCAGCGCGATGAGGGGTCCGCCATGATGGAGGTCGCGGAAGTCTGATATCGAGAGGCCGGGATCACATAGGACCCTGCAAGCTCCGCTGCAGGTCGTCGCGTATCAGGCCGACCAACTCGGTGTGAAGGTCGGCGCGCGAGCGACTGCCGCCGTCGGCGCAGATCGGGTCGACCTCGCCCGTTTCCTTCAGCAGCTCGGCGCCGCCCGGCTTGCATTCCTGCAGGAAGCTGAAATGGATGGCACCTTCGACATTGGCATATGTACCTCGCGGCGCGATCGCGGCCAGTTTGTCGGCGACGACTCCTAGCGGGATCGTGTCGGCGCTGCCGAGATTGATGAAGTCCATCGGGATCGCGATCGCCTTCAGGCTAGCGGCGTCGAAGGCCAACGCAAGGCCAGGATCGACCAGCACGGCCGCTTTGATACGGCGGTCGAGATTCGACTGCTCGAAGCGCGCCTTGTCGACCTTCCTGAGGTCGAGCTTGTCGACATGCACGACCGCGTCGTCGCGGTAGCCGATGCCGCCCGCATACCAAACGCAGTCCCATTTCCTGTATTCGTCGCAATAATGGGCATAGGCGTCGAGGCTGGCGCGGGCGCCGGCGATCTCCATCGCCGCGGCGCCGCCGAGCGAGAAGCCGAGCACGCCGATCCTGTCGCCGTCGACGACATTGCCCCATGTCTGGTCGGCGGTCATCGCGTCGATCACGGCCGAGAGGTCCTTGGTGCGTTCCCACAGTTTCGGCGTGTCGGCCGGCGTCGAGTCGCCGCTGGTCGTGCCGGGATGATTGGGGCCGGCCACGATGAAGCCCGCCTTGGCCAGTTCCGTCGCCAGCCAGGCCATGCCCTGCACGCGGCCGCCCGATCCGTGCGATAGCACGACCAGGGGAAAGCGCCCCTTGAGCAACGGCGCATTCTTGAAGGCCGGCACACCCTTGAAGGCCTTGTTGTCGCCAAGCACGATGGCCTCGCCGCCGGCCTCGGCCGGATACCAGACAAACACCTGGAGATCGCGGCCGCGTTCCGGCGCCGCGACGGAGATTTCGCGCATGCCGACCTCGGCGGCCTGGGCGGTGGCGGTGAAAACGACTGTGAGCATTGCTGCGGAAAGGATACGGGAGAATGTCATAAGAGCCTCGCTCGGTTGAAAAGACCGGCGATGATTTGCCGACAACATCCCCAAATCGCGTCCTCGATCGTGATCGAGGTCGTTCTCAATCGCGATCCGGGCCATTATCCATGCATCCGATTTGCCCTTGAGATTGCCCGTGATTTTCGTTCCGCTTCCCTTTGTCGTCGCCCTGCTTTTGCTGGTCCTGCTTGTTCGCATGCTGCGCGCCGAGCAGCCGAGCCGGCCATTCCTTGCCCTGGTCGGCCTGTGCATCCTGCAGTCGGTGCTTCTCGGTCTGCGCTGGGGCTACGACATGACGGCGCTGCGCTATGTGCTGCCGGTGGTTGCGAGCTGCCTGCCGCCCATCGTCCTGGCCGGGTTTCGCAGCCTGATCCACCGCAGTGCCGCCAAGGCGGACAGCACTCGCTGGCTGCATGCGGCCGCGCCTGGCCTGATGCTCGCCCTGGTGCTGTTCGCGCCGGCCCTGATCGACGCCGCCATGATCGTGATCTTTGTCGGCTATGCGTTGGCGGTGCTCGATCTCAGCCGCGCCGGCCCCGATGCGCTGGACGAGGCGCGTCTCGACGGCGCGGTCGCGGCGCACCGCGCGCTCGTCATCGCCGCCCTGGCGCTTTGCGTCTCGGCCTTTTTCGACTTCGCCATACTGATGGATTTCGAATGGAGCAGGGGCGAGAATGCGGCCTTCATCGTCAGCAATGCGAACTTTCTCGGCCTGTTCCTCATCGGGCTGACAGCCATCGCCGCGGCACGCGCGCAGCCTCAATCCGCGGCCGCCGAGGAGCCCGAAGCGCCGTCGTCGGTCGCGCAGGATCGCGAGGTTCTCGACAGGGTCCGCACCCTCCTGGCCGAGCAGAAACTGGCGCGCGACGAAAATCTCACTTTGTCGCGGCTGGCCCGCCGTGCCGGCGTTCCGGCGCGTCAGATATCGGGCGCGGTCAACCGGCAGGCCGGCAAGAACGTCTCGCAATTCATCAATGATTTCCGCATCGCCGAAGCCTGCAGGCTGCTCAGCGAAACCGACATGTCGGTGACCTCGGCGATGCTCGAGTCAGGCTTCCAGACCAAATCGAATTTCAACCGCGAGTTCCGGCGCGTCACGTCGCTCAGCCCCGCTTCATGGCGCGAGCGATCGCGCTCAGAAACGCTCGCGGTAGTCGCGCGGGTTGGTGCCGAGGACGCGTAGGAAGCCGCGCCGCATCGTTTCCTCCGAGCCGAAGCCGCAGCGACGGGCCGTTTGACTGACCGTCTGCCCCCGCTCCAGCATCCGCCGGGCCGCTTCGATGCGGATCTCCTCGATGGCGCGGGCAGGTGTTCGCCCGGTTGCCTCCTGGTAGTGCCGCGAGAAACTGCGCCGGCTCATATTGGCGTGGTCGGCCAGCTGCTCCAGCGAAAGGTCGGCGCTGAGATTATCCAGGATCCAGCCATGCAGCCGGTCGAAGCGCCCATCGCCTTCCTGCAATTTCAGGGTCTGGCTGAACTGCGCCTGGCCGCCGGGGCGTTTCAGGAAGACGACCAGCTCGCGCGCCACCGCCAGCGCCATGCGCCGGCCGAGATCGGCCTCCACGAAGGAAAGCGCCAGATCGATGCCCGCCGTCACACCCGCGGAGGTCCACACATTGCCGTCGCGAATGTAGATCGGGTCGGGCTCCAGCCGAACCGCCGGAAAGCGCCGGGCGAACTCCGCACAACGTCCCCAATGCGTCACCGCGCGGCGGCCGTCGAGCAGGCCGGCCTCAGCCAGCAGCATGGCGCCGCTGCAGACGGAGGCTGTTCGCGTGGCATCGCGCGAGCGGCCGATGATCCACTGCACCAGCTCAGTATCCTCGCAGGCCGCGTTGACGCCCCAGCCGCCGGGCACGATCACCGTGTCGATCGCGGTCCCGTGCGCCGGCAGCGCCGCGGCCTCCAATACCAGGCCGGACGATGTCCTGATCCGCGGCGAAGCGGCGACGACGACGACGTCATAGGCGGCCGCTTCGCCGGCCTGCGTCCTGAAGTCGTTGGCGCTGGCAAAAACCTGGAGCGGCCCGCTGACATCGAGGAGCTGGATGTCGGGATAGGCGAGGATTTCGATGCGGCGCATGGCTTTGGCCTGAAACGAGGGATGATTGGCGATCGTGCCAAAGCATGATGCCGTAGATTGCCCCCAAGTCAACTTACCCAGTCAACCCACGGAGATTTCCATGTCCCTTCGTTTCGGCATTCTCGTTTTCCCCAACGTTCAGCAGCTCGACCTCACCGGGCCCTATGAAGTTCTGGCGACTGCCAAGGGCGCCGAGGTGGAACTGATCTGGAAGGATCGCGATCCGGTGATGTCGTCGACGCGGCTTTCGCTGACGCCGACAGCGACCTTCGACGATTGCCCGCCTCTCGACGTGCTGTGCATTCCGGGCGGAGGCGGCGTCAACGCGCTGCTGGAGGACAAGGCGGTTCTCGATTTCGTCTGGGAGCGCGCGGCGCAGGCGCGCTACATCACTTCGGTGTGCAGCGGCGCCCTGGTGCTTGGCGCTGCCGGATTGCTCAAGGGCAAGCGCGCCACCACTCACTGGTATGCGCATGATTTCCTAGAAGAATTCGGCGCGATCCCGGTCGATGCGCGTATCGTCGAGGACGGCAAGCTGATCACCGCCGGCGGCGTCACTTCGGGCATCGATTTCGGCCTGGCGCTGGTCGCAAGGCTGCTCGGACAGGCGGAAGCCGAGGTCGTGCAACTCTCGCTCGAATATGCGCCGGCGCCTCCCTTCAGGTCGGGTACGCCCGCTGAGGCCTCGCCGGCCGTCCTGGCGGAAGCCAAGGAGCGGCTTTCGGGTTCGAGGCGGGCTCGCGAGGAGATGTTCGCGCGCTGGCGGCAAGAGCGCAGGGCTGCCGAGCCAAAGCGCATCCGCGCCTGAACCGACCGGCCGGATGGCGGATATCTCGCCATTCGGCTCTTGCCCCATTTCGACTGTTGACACATCTTTCCGCCTGTGCAGAAATTGGTTGGACCATTGAACCACTTTAGGCTCTGGCTTGACCGATCTTTTGCCTCCGATCCAGACGACGGCCCGCGATGACGCGGTGCTGAAGGCGTTGGCGGGTTTCGTTCGGCAGGAAGCTCTGGGTCCCGGCGAAAAGCTGCCGACCGAGCGCATCCTCGCCGAGCGTCTCAAGGTCAGCCGCAATACGGTGCGCGAGGCCCTCACCCGCTGGGAGGGGCTCGGCCTCGTCGAGCGGCGGCAGGGCTCCGGCACCTATCTCAAGGCCGCCGTTTCACCCGATATGCTGCACATGCCGCTGACGCTGGCCGGCGGCAATGATTTCGCCGGCCTGATGTCCACGCTGGAGATCCGCCGCGCGCTGGAGGCCGAGGCGGCAGCACTTTGCGCCATTCGCGCCGGCAAGGCCGAGATCGCCGAGATCGAGCGCAAGCTCGACCTCATGGAAGAGGCCTTCCAGACCCGCGCCGGCATGTCCTCGGACGAGGATTGGGAATTCCACCAGGCGGTCTTCCGCGCCTCGGGAAATCCGCTGTTCGAGCAGATCATCGCCGCCATGTACGAGATGTTCCACCGCTTCTGGGAGCATCCGCTCGGCGTGCGCGATTTCGGCCACGCCAGCTTTCCCTATCACCGCACCATCTTCAATTGCATCGCCGCGCGTGACCCCGACGGCGCCCGCGCCGAGGCGCTGAAGCTCATCGCCACCGTCGAGGACGATCTGAAGCGCGGCGCCGCCAACCTCAAACTTTCGGACCGCAGATGAACGAGCAGCCCAACACCCTCGATCCGGCTTCGCTGGCTAGCGACTATCTCGGCGAGGCGGCGACGCTTCTGGCGCATGACGATCCGTTTCCGGGCGGTGCCGTGGTGCCGCCGATCTACCAGACCTCGCTCTTCACCTTCGCCAATTACGCCGACATGGCCGACACCTTCGCCGGCAGGAGAAAGCAGCCGATCTATTCGCGCGGCGACAATCCGACGGTGATGGAATTCGAGGCGCGCGTCGCGGCTTTGGAAGGCGCCGAAGCGGCGCGCGGCTTTTCCAGTGGTATGGCGGCGATCAGCGCCACGCTGCTCGCTTTCGTCGGCGCCGGCGAGCGCATCCTTGCCGTGCGCAACTGCTATGGCGACGCCTACCGCTTGTTCGAACGCCTCTTCCCGCGCCTCAATATCAAGGTCGACTATGTCGACGGCTCCGATCCCGACGCCGTTGCCGCCGCCCTTCCGGGCGCCAAGCTGCTCTACCTCGAAAGCCCGACCTCGATGATGTTCGAGCTGCAGGATATCGCGCATCTTGCCCGGCTGGCGAAGGAGCAGGGCATCGTCACCACCATCGACAATTCCTGGGCCAGCCCCGTCTTCCAGAAGCCGATCACGCATGGCGTCGATCTGGTGCTGCATTCGGCTTCGAAATATCTGGGCGGTCACAGCGACACCGTCGCCGGCGTGGTGGCGGGTTCGGCCGCCCACATCAAGCACATCAACGAGCAGACCTATTCCCAGCTTGGCGCCAAGCTGTCGCCCTTCGAGGGCTGGCTGCTGCTGCGCGGCCTACGCACCTTGCCGCTCAGGCTGCCGCATCACATGAAAAGCGGGTTGATTCTTGCCGAGCGGCTGAAGGCGCATGGCAAGGTCGAGCGGGTCAACCATCCCGCCTATTCCAACCATCCCGGCAAGAAGACGCTTGCCGGCTATGCCGGGCTGTTCTCCTTCGAGGTCGCCGAGGATGTCGACATCCCGGCCTTCGTCGATGCGCTGAAGCTGTTCCGGATAGGCGTCAGTTGGGGCGGCCATGAAAGCCTGGTCGTGCCGGCAAAGGCCTCGCTCGAGCAGACCCCGGGCATCAATTCGATGGCGCGCTTCGGCGTCAGCCCCCGAACCATCCGCTTCAATGTCGGATTGGAAAATGTCGAGGATCTCTGGACCGACATCGTCCAGGCCTTCGACAAGTCAAAAAAATAAACGGATCAAAATGGGAGTCCTGAAGATGAAAAGACTGACCTTCATGCTTGCCGCCGTCGCCGGCCTGGCGATTTCCGCCAGCGGCGCGCTGGCCGATACCACCATCAAGCTGGTCGAGGTCATCACCAGCCCGCCGCGCACCGAATTCCTGAAGAAGCAGATCGCCGAATTCGAAAGCGCCAATCCCGGCATCAAGGTCGAGGTGGTTTCGCTGCCCTGGGGCCAGGCCTTCGAAAAATTCCTCACCATGGTGCAGGCCGGCGACACGCCCGACGTCGTCGAGATGCCGGAACGCTGGATGGGGCTTTATGCCAACAACGCCCAGCTCGAGGATCTCGGCCCCTATATGGCCAAGTGGGACGACGCCAAGACGCTGGGCGACCGCGCCAAGCAGTTCGGCTCGACCGTCAACAACACGCAGTTCATGATCCCCTACGGCTACTATGTGAACGCGCTGTTCTGGAACAAGAAGTTGTTCAAGCAAGCCGGCCTCGACGGCCCGCCCGCTACGCTCGACGAATTCGTCGCCGACTCCAAGAAGATCTCGGCCATCCCCGGCAAATACGGCTATTGCCTGCGCGGCGGCCCCGGCGCCTTCAACGGCATGCACATGTTCATGAACATCGCCGCGGGCAAGGGTGGTTACTTCAACGAAGACGGCACCTCGACCATCAATGACGAGGGCTCGGTCAAGGGCCTGCAGATGCTGGCCGACATGTACAAGAACGGCCTGGCGCCGAAGGACGCCGTGAGCTGGGGCTTCAACGAAACGGTCACCGGCTTCTATTCCGGCACCTGCGCCATGCTCAACCAGGATCCCGACGCGCTGCTCGGCATCGCCGACAAGATGAGCGCCGACGACTTCGCCGTGGCGCCGTTGCCCGTCGGCCCGAGCGGCAAATCCTATCCGACGCTGGGCTATGCCGGCTGGGCGATGTTCGCCAATTCCCAGCACAAGGATGAGGCCTGGAAGCTGATGGCGACGCTTTTGTCACCGAAGGACAATCTGGAATGGGCCAAGGAAGTCGGCGTCGTGCCGATCCACAACGGCGCCGACCAGGATGCCCATTTCAAGACCGAGCAGTTCAAGGGCTGGTTCACCGAGCTCAGCGACAGCTCCAAATATGAAATGGTGACCCCGCCGACCCATCTCGAAAACCTCGGCAACTTCGTCGACCAGGTGGCGATCAAGAATTTTCAGGAAGTGCTGCTCGGCCAGAAGACCGCCAAGGAGGCGGCTGACGGATGGGCCACGTTCCTGACCAAGGAACAGCAGGACTGGCTGGCCAAGAACAAGAAGTGACATCTCCTTTCCCTTCTCCCCGTTTCACGGGGAGAAGGTGGCCCGATAGGGCCGGATGAGGGGCAGCGCCATACCTTCGTAAGTTCGCGCCGCCCCTCATCTGCCTGCCGGCATCTTCTCCCCGTAAACGGGGAGAAGGACGCTGTCGCTTACGCCAGCTCCCAATCCACCACCGTAGAGCCAAAGATTCATGACCTACGCAGTGTCCGAAATCCGATCCGCCGCCCGGCCGCGAAAGCAACGGCTGACGAAGGCCGCGATCGAACCATGGCTCTATCTTTCGCCGGCTATCGTTCTCTTGGTCGTGGTGCTCTTAGTCCCGCTGATCATCGGCATCAGCTATTCCTTCCGCAAATTCTCGGCCTTCAAGTCGCAATATGTCGGCCTTGCCCAATACCAGGCGATGCTCTCTGACCAGGTGCTCGGCCAGGCGCTGGTCAACACGCTGTGGTGGACTGTCGCCAGCCTGTTCTTCCAGTTCTTCCTTGGGCTGGGCCTCGCGCTGCTGCTCGACAAGCCGTTCTACGGGCGCAAGGTCGTACAGGCGGTGGTGTTCCTGCCTTGGGCGGTGCCGTCCTTCCTCTCGGGCCTCACCTGGGCCTGGCTGTTCAACCCGATCATCGGGCCGCTGCCGCACTGGTTGTTCGCGCTGGGCTTGAAGGCCGAGCCGACCAATGTGCTTTCCGACCCCGCCACCGCCATGTGGGGGCCGATCGTCGCCAACATCTGGTTCGGCATCCCTTTCTTCGCCATCACGCTGCTCGCCGCGCTGAAGTCGATCCCATCCGAATTGCATGAAGCCGCGGCTATCGACGGCGCCTCGCCCTGGCAGCGCTTCACCAAGGTGACGCTGCCCTTCCTGGCGCCGACCATCGTCATCACCGTCATGCTGCGCACCATCTGGATCGCCACCTTCGCCGACCTGATCTTCGTCATGACCGAGGGCGGGCCGGCCGGCTCGACCAGCACGGTGCCGGTCTACATCTATGTCAGCGCCTTCAAGTCGCTCGACAAAGGCTATGCCTCGGCGGTGGCGGTGCTGCTTCTGGTGCTGCTCATCGCCTACGCCATCGGGCTCATCGCCATCCGCCGCACGCTGGTGAGGCACGTCTGATGATCGCCGGTCGCTCCACTTCCTCGCGCCTCATTGGCGGCTTCGGCCTCTACGCGGCAATCGCCGCCTACATGATCTTCGCGCTGTTCCCGATCTTCTGGACGCTGAAGATCTCGGTGACGCCGGAACGCCTGCTCTATTCCGAAGGCATCACCTTCTGGCCTTCTGAGACGACGTTTCAGAACTTCGCCACCGTGCTCGAAGCCTCCGACTTCCCGCGCTATTTCCTGAACAGCGTCATCGTCTCCGTGTCGACGGCCGCGTTTGTCACGGTCATCGCCACGCTCGCCGGCTACGCCATGTCGCGCTTCACTTTCCGCGGCAAGGCGACCTTGGCGATCCTGTTGCTGCTCACCCAGACCTTTCCGCTGGTCATGGTCATCCCGCCGATCTACCGCATCATGGGCGATCTCGGCCTGACCAACAGCCTGATCGGGCTGATCATCATCTACACCGCCTTCAACACCGCCTTCGCCACCTTCCTGATGCAGTCCTTCTTCGACGGCATCCCGAAAGACCTGGAGGAGGCGGCGATGATCGACGGCTGCACGCGCACCCAGGCGATGCGCCGCGTGATCGTGCCGCTGACCTTGCCCGGCATGGGGGCGACGCTCGGCTTCGTCTTCACCGCCGCCTGGAGCGAATTGCTGTTCGCGCTGATGCTGATCTCCAGCGACGAGCAGAAGACCTTCGCCGTCGGCCTGCTTACCTTCATCGGCAAATTCGCCGTCGACTGGGGGCAGATGATGGCGGCCTCCATCCTGGCGCTGATCCCGGTCTGCGTCTTCTTCGCCTTCCTGCAACGCTATCTCGTCACCGGCCTTACCGCCGGCGCGGTCAAAGGATAAAAGATGGCTTCCGTCACGCTGCAAAACGTCGAAAAGGACTATGGCGCGCTGCGCATCCTGCACGGAGTCGATCTGGAAATCGCCGATGGCGAGTTCGTTGTGCTGGTCGGCCCGTCCGGTTGCGGCAAGTCCACGCTGCTGCGCATGATCGCCGGCCTCGAGGAGGTCACCGGCGGTCAGATCCATATCGGCGAGCGCCTGGTCAACGATGTCGCGCCCAAGGACCGCGACATCGCCATGGTGTTCCAGTCCTATGCGCTCTACCCGCATATGGACGTCTCCTCGAACATGGGCTTCAGCCTGATGCTGAAGAAGGCCGAGAAGACGACGATCGACGGCCGCGTCGGCGCCGCCGCCAAGCGGCTTGGCCTCGACGCCTATCTCGGCCGTCTGCCGCGCCAGCTTTCCGGCGGCCAGCGCCAGCGCGTCGCCATGGGCCGCGCCATCGTGCGCGACCCGAAAGTGTTCCTCTTCGATGAGCCGCTCTCCAATCTCGACGCCAAATTGCGCGTCCATATGCGCGCCGAGATCAAGGCGCTGCACCAGCAGCTCAAGACCACGTCGGTCTATGTCACGCACGACCAGGTCGAGGCGATGACCATGGCCGACCGCATCGTCGTCATGCATGACGGCTATGTGCAGCAGGTCGGCCATCCGCTCGAGCTCTACGACCGGCCGGCCAACACTTTTGTCGCCGGCTTCATCGGCTCGCCCGGCATGAACTTTTTGCCGGCGAAATTTGCCAAGGGCGGCAAGGCGGATGCCCTATTAGCCGATGGCCAGAAGTTGCGGTTGCCGGATGGCCTCCCGCTAAAGGATGGTGACGATCTCACCATCGGTCTGCGGCCGGAGCACATAAAGCTGGTCGACGATGGCACGCTGAAGGCCGAGGTCGAGGTGGTCGAGCCGCTCGGCCTGTCGACGCAGTTCTATGTCAGGCTGGCCAACCAGCAGATCTGCGTCTTCGTCATGGGCCGCAGCGACGTGAGGCCGGGCGACACCATCCGCCTCGCCGCCGATCCCGCGGCGCTGCATCTCTTCGATCCGAAGAGTGGTAATCGCATAAATTAGGTCAGCGCCAGCGGAAGACGTCCAGCGTGTAGTCCGGCCACGCGCCGAACTCTTCGAACAGCCCGGTCAGGTCGCCGGCATCGGCCAATATCCCCGACAGCACCAGCGCGGTCGCGACGCCTGCGCCGGTACCGCCGGCTATGTCATGCTCGACACTGTCGCCCACGCAGACTACGTCGCCACGCTCCGGGTTTCCTGCAAGCGCCAGCGCCGCTTCGTAGATCGCCGGATAAGGCTTGCCGATGCGCGTGACGCTGCCGCCGAGCTGTTGATAAAGGTCGGCAATCTCGCCAGCGCCGAAGCGCGGCCCGGCCGCGGTCAGCATGATCCGATCCGGGTTGGTGCAGAAGCACGGAACCCGCCGCGCCGCCGCCGGTGCGAGCAGCTCACGATAGTGGTCGAGGTCGTAGCGGTCGCCCTCGCTCGCGGAAATCAACACCAGATCGACGTCGTTGCCGTCTTTGGCCAGTCTGAACGGCAGGCCCTCTATCGCCGATCGGTCATCGTCGCGGCTGATCAGCAAGCACTTCGTGCCCAGGCGGAAGTTTCGAGATGCCACCAGCCTGTCGAAGTCGCGCCACGCCACCTCGCCGGATGAGACGAAATGGTCCCAGCTTCCCGCTTCGAAACCAAGCTTCAGCAGCCGTCGTTCGTTGGGCTCCGCCCGCTTGCCGGAGTTCGAGATCAGCGCCACCGTCTTGCCGGCCCGTTTCAGCGCCGACAGCGCTTCGACCGCACCCGGATAAGGCTGCTGCCCGTCATGCAGCACGCCGAACTGGTCGAGCAGGAACACGCCGTAGCGTTCGGCGAGCGCTGCGACCCCGTCGAGATGCATGGCGTGCTTCGCGCTCACAGCAGTCTCGCCTCTTTTGCGCCCATCAGCGCCAGCCTTGCCGTGCCTGCCGCTGCCTCGTCGGAGAGCGCGGCTGAGAAGCCGACGCCGAGCTTGCGCCGCCGGATCGCGGTCCACGCGGCATTGGCGGCACCGCCGCCGACGCTGCGCACCGATGTCAGCCGGGGTGCGCCGAGCTCGGCAAGCCTGCGGTAGCCGAGCGCCTCGATGGCCGCGACGCCTTCCAGCATCGCCTTCAGATAGTCGGCGTCGGATTGCGGTCGGGGCAGAAGCCGCGGCGGCAGCGCAGGATCGGCAATGGGAAAGCGTTCGCCGGGCGAGCCGAGCGGATAATAGTCGAGGCCCGTTTCGGTCGCCGGGTCGATCGCCGCGCTCAGCTCGATGATGCGCGCGAGCGAAAAATGCTGGGCGAGCACCTTGCCGCCGGTGTTCGACGCGCCGCCCGCCAGCCAGGCATCGCCGAGCCGATGACTGTAGATGCCGTAGCGCGGCGCCGAGATCGGCCGGTCGGACAGGATCTTGATGGTCAGCGACGATCCGAGCGCGGTGACGCCGTCGCCGGCCGCCGCCGCGCCCGTCGCCAGGAAAGAGGCGCAGCCATCCGTCGTGCCGGCGACCACCGCGACATCGCGTGCAAGCCCGAACAAGTCGGCGCCGGCAGCCGTAAGCCCGCCGGTCACGCTGCCCGGGCGGACGACGGAAGGCAGAAGCTCCATATGCATGCCGGTCGCCGCGATCCATTCCGGCCAGCGCCGCGCCTCGGCATCGTAGCCGGTCTTCAGGCTGTTGTTCTCGTCGCTGACGTCGAAGCGGCCCGACAATTGTCCGGCGATCCAGTCGGCCTGGTGCAGTACGACATGGATGCCTGGCAGGCGCTGGAACCAGAGCGCCTTGGCAAGGCCGGAGGTCGCCCCATGCGCGGCGCTGGTTTCCGGCGCGGTGCCGGCGATCGCGCTGAGGACCGCTTCTTCTGGAACCTTGTCGTTGTACATCAGCGGCTCGGCCAGCGGCCGTCCGGCGCTATCGACTGGCAGCACGGTGCCAGACGTGCCGTCGACGGCGATCGCCCGCACCGCGTTGCGGTCGATTTGCGAGAGGAGTTGCCTCAGCGCCGCCTCGACCGCGGCCCACCAGACAGCGGGATCGCGGCCGTTCACGCCGAAGCGCTCGAGCGGCACGGCGGCGCTCGCGGCGATGGAGAAGTCCGGACGCATCGCGACAGCGCGCGAGCCGGAAGTGCCGATGTCGATGCCTACTGCAAGTGGCACCATTCACCTAACCCGCGGCATTGAGTTTCTGGCGATACTGCTCGGCATCCCAGTTGACCAGCTCGTCATTCTCGGCGGCGGTGAGATAGTTCAATGGAGCCGTACTGTCGATCCGCGCGGTCACGTCGGCAAGGCAGCGCTGCATGGCGTCCGCGCCGGAGCCGGCGTCGCCGCGCATCAGCACGCCGGCGCCGGGAAAGAGGATCGCGACAGGGTTTGCGCCCAGCCGGGAGGCGACGTCTGCAACCTGCTCGCCCGGCCTTGCCACCACGGAGCCTCGGCCGAGGAAAATGACGTGGTCCGGATAGAGGCTGCCGGCCTCGGCCATTCGGCAACTGTCCGCGTCGAGCGCCACCGCATGCGCCTCAAGATCCGCCGGCAACCGGTAGCCGCTGTCGCCGGCAAGCGCCGTCAGCGCCGCGATGTCAGGGGTCGCCGTCTTCCGCGCCGGGCGCGCCAGCAGCGATCTGACCCGGTGCAGCAGGAGCTCCGCTTCGGCAACGGTCTCCGCCGCGACGACCAGCCCGTGATTGCCGAGGATCAGCACGTCGACCCCGGGCCGGAGGCGCTCGGCAATGCCCTGGGCAAGTGGCAAGCCCGGCCGACGATAGGGGACATAGGCCCATTCGATGCCCTGGAGACGCCGCCCGGCCTCGGCCTCGCAATCAGTCTGGACAGCAAGCGAGATCGTGTCGACGCAGTGGACATGCAGCACCACGCGCTGCGACATCAGCGCGTGCACGGTGGTCTCGATCGACGGCCGCAAGCCGCGCGGATTGAGCGCATCGATGGCGAAGGCTTGCGGCTTGTCGGCGGTCGGATCGCGTCGTTCGACCGCCTCGATGAGCGGGACCATCGCCACCGGCACCATGATGTCGTCGGTCAGCGCATCCTTCAGCCATGTGCCGGAGGCCTTGATCCACAGCGTGTCGCCGGCCTTCAGCGATGTGTTGCCGCCGGCGGCCTGGGTCAGATGCGGATTGGCGCCGATGGCGGCCGAAAGCGCCCGCAAGGCAGCCAGTTCCTGCGCATCAGCTTTGGTCGCCATGGCGATCTTCCTCCAACGGCTCGGTCGGTCCCGCACGATCGCGGGAGAATGATTGGTGCTGATATCGCAGATGCGAGCGATCTACGTCAATAGTGATCTAGTATCGTCAAAACCGGCTTGCAATTCGCTTAATGTTGAGTAAGTTGCACCAATTGCCATGAAAACTGGCATTTTGGGAGGAAAGGTTGAGCGACTTCAGCCGCCAGCGTCAGATCGTCGAGCTCTTGCGGGACCGCCCGTTCGCCTCGGTGCGCGAGCTGCAGGAGCGGCTTGGCGTTTCGGCGGCAACCGTCAGGCGCGACATCGACAAGATCGACGAGGCCGGCGAGGCGAGAAAGGTCTATGGCGGCATCTCGGCGCTCGACGGCGCCTCGCAGGCCGGCATCGCCTATGCCAGGCCCTATGACGAGAACCGGGATCTGGCGGTCGATGCCAAACGGCAGATCGCCGCTGTCGCCGCCACCATGGTGCGCGACGGCGACGCCGTCATCGTCCATGGCGGCTCGACCTGCTTCCATCTCGGCGTCAGGCTTGCCGACCGCAACATCCGCCTGTTTACGAACTCAATGCCGCTCGCGGCCTATCTCAGCGACCATGGCCATTGCAGCCTCACCGTCGCCGGCGGCGATCTGCACCGCGAGCCCGGCATCATCCATTCGCCTACCCAGGCCGTGCCCTTTTATGCCTCGAAATTCTTTCTCGGCGCGCAGGGCCTTGGCCATGAGGGCGTGCTGGAATCGCATCCGCTGCTGGTGCGCTCGATCGTCGATCTCAGCCTCTGCGCCGACCAGATCGTGGTGCTGGCCGACAGCCGCAAGCTTTCGATCCATGCGCGCAATGTCGCGCTGCCGCTGTCGCGCATCGGCACGTTGGTGACCGACGACGGCCTGTCCGACGCCGACGCGCGCATGCTGGAGGACGCCGGCGTCGCTGTGCGCATCGCCTCGTCTGCGGGAGCCGTCCAGTGAAGGTGGCGGTGCTCGATTTCGGCAAGACCAATTCGAAGCTGTTCGTCTTCGGTCAGGACGGGCGCATCCTCGACGAACGGCGCACGAAACCCGACTGGATACGCAAGGGCGGTTTCAGCGTGCTTGACGAAGCCGCGCTGTATGACTGGGCGCTGCAAGCCGTCAACGAGGCGGCGGATGCCCACGGCATCGAAGGCCTGATGGTATCCGGCCATGGCTGCACCTTCGCGCTGGTTGACCATGCGGCGCTGACGCATCCGATCCTCGACTATGAGCAGGAGCCGCCGGCCGAAATCGCCGCGCGGATCGATCGCCGCATTCCCGATTTCGCCGAGACCTTCTCGCCGCGCCTGCCGCTCGGCTTCAACTATGGCCGCCACATGCTGTGGCTGAAGGAAGTGGAGCCGGGCGCCTTCTCGGCGGCCAAGGCGATCCTCGGCTATCCGCAATACTGGAGCTGGCGCTTCGGCGGCAGTGCAGTTTCGGAAGTGTCCTATCTCGGCTGCCACTCGCATCTGTGGGCGCCGCGCAGGCGCGATTTCTCCTCGCTGGTCGACGCCGAAGGCTGGCGGAGCCGCATGCCCGCCTTCGCGCGCGCCGGCGCCGTTACCGGCGAGCGGCGCTTTGGCGAAACCGGCAAGCCGGTCGCCATCCACAACGGCGTCCATGACAGCAACGCCGCGCTCCACGCCTATCAGCGGCAGGGCCTCGGGCCGCTCACCGTGGTGTCGACGGGCACCTGGGTGATCGTGCTCAATCCGGACTGCCCGCTCGACGCGCTCGACCGCGACCGCGACATGCTGGTCAATGTCGATGTCGATGGCGGCCCGGTGCCGACCATTCGCTTCATGGGTGGACGCGAATTCGCCGCGATCAGCGGCAACTGGCAAGGCGCGATCGCGCCGGCCTCGATACAGCGTGCGATCGATGCCGGCATCATGGCCCTGCCGAGCTTTGCCCCGGGTGGACCGCTGCCGGGCCGGACGGGCGAAATCCTTGGACCTGTTTCCGGTGCCGAGCAACGCGCGGCGGTGGCATTGCTTTATGTGGCGTTGATGATCGACTTGTCGCTCGACCTGATCCATTCAAGCAACACCGTCATCGTTGATGGCGGACTGAACGCCGGCGGCCTGCTTGCCGGCCTTCTGGCCGCGCTGCGCCCCGGCCAGTCCTTCATGCAGGGCGCCACGCTGGAAGGCAGCGCCACGGGCGCGGCCGCGCTCGCCTTCGAGAGTGTTGGCCGCGAGTTCGCCGCCGACACGCCCGAACCGGTCCGCGCCGCGAGCCTCAAAGGCCTGGCCGGCTACCGCGACCGCTGGCGCGGCCTCATTGCCGGTAGCAAGATCGCCGGCGCCGCGGCGGGAGGGGCGCAATGAGCGCCGCCGCCCGTATCGAGGCGGCGCAAAGGCCGGTCTTGGAGATGCGTCACATCTCCAAGACCTTCGGTCCCGCCCGTGCCCTGCAGGACGTGTCGCTCACCGTCAATGCCGGCGAGCTGCACGCGCTGATGGGCGAGAACGGCGCCGGCAAGTCGACGCTGATGAAGGTGCTGTCCGGCGCCTATCGGCCGGACGCCGGCGGCGAGATCCTGATCGACGGCATACCGGTCGCCACCGGCGATCCGATCAAGGCGCGCGCCCAGGGTATCGCCGTCATCTACCAGGAGCTGTCGCTGGCGCCGAACCTCACGGTCGCGCAGAACATCTTCCTCGGCAATGAGCCGCGCAGGTTCGGCATCGTCGACCGTGACCAGTGCAACAGGCGCGCGGGCGAAATCATCGAGCGGCTCGGCGTCTCCTTCTCGGCCCGCGCCTTGGTCTCCAGCCTGTCGCTCGGCGAGCGCCAACTGGTCGAGATCGCCCGGGCGCTGTCGACCAGCGCCCGCATCATCGTCATGGACGAGCCGACCACGTCGCTGACCTCGCGCGAGACCGACCGCCTGTTCGAGGTGATCGCGACGCTGAAGGCGCAGGGCATCGCCATCATCTACATCAGCCACCGCATGGAAGAGGTCTATCAGCTCGCCGACCGCGTCAGCGTGCTGCGCGACAGCGGCTATGTCGGCACACTTGAGCGCGCCGACCTCAACGCCTCGCGCCTGGTCTCGATGATGGTCGGCCGCGACCTTTCGGCCTTCTACAAGAAGGATCACAGGCCGCCGGACAGCCAGCGCCGGGTGGCGCTGTCGGTGCGCGGCATGTCGGATGGCGCCCTGCTGAAGAACTGCTCGTTCGATCTTTATCACGGCGAGGTGCTGGCGTTGGCCGGGCTGGTCGGTTCCGGCCGCACCGAGCTTGCCAGGCTGATCTTCGGCGCCGACCGCCGTACCGCAGGCGAGCTGAAGCTCGATGGCAAGCCGCTCGCCATCGCCTCGCCGCGCGAGGCGCTCGACGCCGGCATCGCTTATCTCACCGAGGACCGCAAGGAGCTCGGCCTGTTCCTCGACATGTCGATCGCGGACAACATCAATATGGGCGTGCTGGCGAAGGATGCGCGCGCCGGCGGTTTTCGCGACTTCACCGTTGCCGACAGGCGCGCGGCAAAAGCCATTGCGGACCTGTCCATCCGCGCCCGCTCGGCGCAGGCCAATGCCGGCTCGCTGTCGGGCGGCAACCAGCAGAAGGTGCTGCTTGCCCGCCTGCTGGAGACCGAGCCCAAGGTCGTCATTCTCGACGAGCCGACGCGCGGTGTCGACGTCGGCGCCAAGTCGGAAATCTACCGGCTGATCGACAGCCTCGCCGGCAAGGGCATCGCCATCCTGATGATCTCCAGCGAACTGCCCGAAGTGATCGGCGTAGCCGACCGCGTGATGGTGATGCGCGACGGCGCCATCGCCGGCGAGGTGACGGCGTCGGAGGGCAAGCCGCTGCGTCAGGAAGAGATCATGGAACTTGCGACGGGAGCGGATCAGCGATGACCGACGGCTCAATGGTGACAAAAGCAGCGGATCAGGCGGCGGTCAGGAGCCGGCGGCTGCGCACGGCCTTCGCCGCGCTCGGCATGCTGCCGGTTCTGATCCTGCTTGCCGTTGGCTTCCAGTTCATCAATCCGCGCTTCCTCACCGGCACCAACCTGCTCATCGTCACTCAGCAATCGTCGATCAACATCGTGCTTGCCGCCGGCATGACCTTCGTCATCCTCACCGGCGGCATCGACCTCTCCGTCGGCTCGATCCTGGCGGCTTCGGCAATGGTCGCGGTGCTGGTGTCGCTGGTGCCGGATTTAGGAATGCTCGGCATTCCCGCCGGCATCCTGATGGGCCTCGGCTTCGGCGTCATCAACGGGCTGCTTGTCGCCTATATCAGGCTGCCGCCATTCATCGTCACGCTGGGCTCGCTCACCGCCGTGCGCGGCGTCGCCCGCCTGCTCGGCGAGGACACGACGGTGTTCAATTCCGACCTGCCCTTCGACTTCATCGGCAACGGCTCGCTGTTAGGCATTCCGTGGCTTGTCATCATCGCGCTGACGGTGGTGGTGCTGTCCTGGCTGGTGCTCAAGCGCACCGTGCTCGGCACCTGGATCTATGCCGTGGGCGGCAATGCCGAGGCGGCGCGCCTCACCGGCATCAAGGTGCCGCTGGTTCTGCTCTTCGTCTACGGCGTGTCGGGCCTGCTCGCGGGCCTCGGCGGCGTCATGTCGGCGGCCAGACTCTACGCCGCCAACGGCCTGCAGCTCGGCCAGTCCTATGAGCTCGATGCCATCGCCGCCGTTATTCTCGGCGGCACCAGCTTCGTCGGCGGCGTCGGCTCGATCTGGGGCACGCTGATCGGCGGCCTGATCATCGCGGTGCTCTCCAACGGGCTCATTTTGGCCGGTGTCTCGGACATCTGGCAGTACATCATCAAGGGATTGGTCATCATCGTGGCGGTCGCCCTCGACCGTTACCGGCTCCAGGCCGGAGCAAGAACGTGATTGACCTCGGTCGCCGGCCCGACAGGCCGGATTGTGTGTAACGCACCGTGAGAGGCGCGGGGCAATCGGAGGAAGCAAGTAAAATGAAGACCATCGCCAAACTGCTCTGCGGCGCCGCCCTCGCGGGCCTCGCCATCGCGCCGGCATCGGCAAAGGACCTCAACAAGGTCGGCATCTCGGTCGGCCTGCTCGGCAATCCCTTCTTCGTCGCCACCATCAAGGGCATCGAGGACGCGGCCAAGAAGATCAATCCCAAGGTCGAGGTGACGTCGGTCTCGGCCGACTACGACCTCAACAAGCAGGTCTCGCAGGTAGACTCCTTCATCGCCGCCGGCGTCGATGTGATCATGCTCAACGCCGTCGATGCCAAGGCGATCGCGCCCGCGGTCAAGAAGGCGCAGGCGGCCGGCATCGTCGTCGCCGCCTTCGACGTTTCGGCGCCGGGCGCCGACGTCACCGTGATGACCAACAACGTCAAGGCCGGCGAGGAAGCCTGCCAGTATCTGGTCGACCACACCGGCGGCAAAGGCAATTACGTCATCCTCAACGGCCCGGCCTCGTCGTCGATCCTGGAGCGCGTCAAGGGCTGCAAGAACGTCCTTGCGCAACATGCCGACATCAAGGTCCTGTCCGACGACCAGAACGCCGAGGGCTCGCGCGACGGCGGCCTGAAAGTGTTCCAGTCGCTGCTCACCCGCTTCGACAAGATCGACGCGGTGTTCGCCATCAACGACCCGACGGCGATCGGCGCGCAGCTCGCGGCCAAGCAGCTCAACCGCTCGGAATTCATCTTCACCGCGGTCGACGGCGCCCCCGACATCGAGAAGGAGTTCGCCTCCGGCACCTCGATGATCAAGGCTTCCGCCTCGCAGGATCCCTATGTCATGGCCGGCCAGTCGCTGACCATGGCGGCAGAGGTGCTTGCCGGCAAGAAACCGGCCGAGCCGGTCGTCCTGCTCGACCCGAAGCTGATCACCGCCGAGAACCTCAAGGACTACAAGGGCTGGACGGCGGCCCGCTGATCCGACCACGGGGAGCGCGGCCGCATGGCTGGCCGCGCTCCCTTCCAGGACGTCGGACCCCCAGACCGGTCCATCAGACGGAGACGATCATGTCGCGCATTGGTATCCATTCTTTCGTCTGGTCTGCGAGCTCGGCGCAGCCAGATCTCGAACGCACACTGGCCAACACGAAGGAAGCCGGTTTCGACCTGATCGAGTTCTCCTATCTCGATCCGGGCGATGTCGATATCGGCAGGCTGGCCAAAAGCATCGCCGATCTAGGTCTGGGCGTTGCGATCAGCATCGGCCTGCCGGCCGACGGCGACATCTCCAGCCCCGACAAGGCGGTCGCCGCGCACGGGGTCGAAATCCTCAACAGGACGGTGGCACTTACCCGCGACCTCGGCGGCAGCAAGGTTGGCGGCATCCTCTCGACCGGCCACGGCCTGCAGACCGAGCCGCCGACGCGCGACCAGTGGAACCGCAGCGCGGCGACCCTTGCCAGGGTCGCGGAGACCGCCAAGGCGGCCGGTGTCACGCTCAATCTCGAAATCGTCAACCGCTTCGAGAGCAACCTGCTCAATACCGCCGCTCAAGGGTTGGCTTTCATCGAGGACACCGGCTCCGACAACATCTTCCTGCACCTCGACACCTTCCACATGAACATCGAGGAGGCCGATGTCGGTCTGGCCATCCGCCATGCCGCGAAGAAGATCGGCTATGTCCATATCGGCGAGAGCCATCGCGGCTTCCTCGGCACCGGCAGCATCGACTTCGCCGCGATCTTCGATGCGCTGACGGCGATCGGCTACGGCGACGATCTCAGCTTCGAATCGTTCTCCTCGGAGATCGTCGACGAGAACCTGTCGAGGAAGACGGCGATCTGGCGCAACCTGTGGACCGACAATATGGAGCTCGCCCGCCACGCGCGCCGCTTCATCGCCGTTGGCCTGGAAACGGCGCGGCGCAAGGCCGAGCTCGTCTCGGCTTCGCAGAGGCCCTGAGAGTCGCCGAACTTGATGCCGATTCGCTTGAAAAGCCTGGCTCCCTACAGTCGCCTTGGCTCCGTTCCCTCTGCCAAGCGGTCCAAGTAGGCTTGATACGCAAACACGCGATGCCGTTGTTTGCCTGTCACTTCGCGAACAATACCGATCGAGATCAGATGGCGGAGTGCTGAATTGATCGTTGGCTCGGACAAGGATAGGTCCTGCGCGGCCTTTTGGATAGTTACGAGGGCGCGGCGTTGGAGAAGGCCGTGCACCATGCCGGCGGACGCGGCAGCCCTGCCCAAGTCCTGAATCCTACGGGCGTCTGTCTCGAACAGGCGTAGCAAATCCTGGGCAGTTCTGGCTGCCTGGTCGGCGGTCTCTGTAACCCCTTCAAGGAAGAACGACAGCCAGCCTTCCCAGTCGCCGGTCATTCGCACACGCTGCAGCAGGTCGTAGTAGGCGCTGCGGTGGGTCTTGAAATACAGGCTGAGATAGAGCGTGGGCTCCCTGAGCACGTTGTTGGCGCAGAGGAACAGCGTGATTAGAAGCCGTCCCAGGCGACCATTGCCATCGAGAAACGGGAGAATCGTTTCGAATTGGACATGTGCCAGGGCCGCCTTGACAATATTCGGCATGCGGTCGTCGTTGTGCAAGAATTTCTCGAAGCCATCGAGACATTGCATCAGTTGGTCAGGAGGTGGAGGGACGAACACGGCATTGCCTGGCCGTGTGCCGCCGATCCAGTTCTGCGAGTGCCTAAATTCGCCAGCCTGGGATGAGGCCCCACGCCCCGCTTTGAGAAGGATGCCGTGGATTTCGCGGATGAGTCTGAGCGACAGCGGAAATCCTTTCCGCATACGGTCAAGGCCATATTCAAGAGCGGCGATGTAGTTGGAGACCTCCTCGACATCGTCCAGAGGCACCATTGGCAATTCGTCCGCCTCAAACAGCAACAGGTCGGAGAGCGAGGATTGGGTTCCCTCGATCTGGGACGATAGTAGAGCCTCTTTGCGCACGTACATGAAGATGAACAAAGGGGGAGCCGGAAGAATGGACGTAACGCCATCCAAACGGCCCAGAGCGAGGTTCGCGCGCTCTATAAGTTCGGAAAACGTGCCAAGATCGACGGGAGGTATCGGCGGCAGCGGTGGCGGTATGAATGCACGCACTTTCTCGCCCGCGACCGACGTCTCAACCCAAAGGCCAAGGCGGGTGTCCTGGTCGGGCATTGGGCAGGGATCCTTTCGTTAGCTTTTATCTAACGAAAGGATAGGGCCTTTTCCTTTTCTTAGGAAGCGATTTGTATATGGTTTGTTCTGCTTCTGCCCGAAAAATCCGGCAAACATCGCCGGACGAGTTCTTGCCGGCCCGGGCACAGGCTACGAGACCAGTCCGAATGGTTTCGCTTTCGTAGTTTCTAGAATTCGCTGGTACGCCAGCAGGCTATGAGGTGGCCGTCGCCGTACGGCCTGAAGGCCGGCTCCGCATTACGGCAGTCGGCGAGAGCCATCGGGCAGCGATCGGCGAAGGCGCATCCCTGGTTTGGAAGCGCGTCCGCCACAGTGCCTGCCTGAGCTGCAATCTCCGGCGCGGTTTCGTCTGAAGACGCCGCCAGCAGGAGCTTGGTGTAGGGGTGGTTGGGTCCGCGAAAGACCTGTTCGGATGTGCCGGTCTCGACCAGCCGGCCGCGATAGAGCACGCCGATCCTGTCGGCCATGTAGCGCACCACCCTGAGGTCGTGGCTGATGAACAGATAGGTCGTGTCCTTGTCGCGCTGCAGGTCGTTGAGCAGGTTGAGCACCGTCGCCTGCACCGACACGTCGAGCGCCGAGGTCGGCTCGTCCAGCACCACGACTTTCGGCGCGCCGGCGAAGGCCCGCGCGATCGCCGCCCTCTGCCGCTGGCCACCGGACAATGAGCGCGGCTTCTGCTCGGCGGTCGTGTCGGCCAGCCGGACGGAGCGAAGAAGGTCGGCGACACGGTTCCTCGCGTCGCTCCGGCCAAGGCCGGCAAGCCGCCGCAATGGCCGGCTGATGATCCGCCCGATCCGGTGGCGCGGATTGAGCGTACGGTCCGGCGACTGGAAAACCATCTGCACGTCGCGGCGCTCGCTCTGGGCGCGCCGTTCGGCGCGCGGCGCGACCGTCCTGCCGAACAACTCGACCGACCCTTGGCTCGGTGTCTGCAGGCCGGTGACGATCCGCGCCAGCGTCGATTTGCCGGAGCCGGATTCGCCGATCAGGCCGAAGGTCTCGCCCTGGCCGATGCTGAGGTCGACATGATGCAGCACCGCCTGGTCGCCGAAGGAATGGCTGATCCCCTTGCAGGCTATGGCGACCTGTCGGTCGCTTTGATCGGAACCTCCTTGAGCGGCAGGAGCGGTTATCGCCCCGGGGCGATCGCCAACGGTCGCGCTGGTCTCGGCCAGCCGGCCGTCGCGCTTGGTGAAATTGAGCGCCGGGATCGAGGCGATCAGCGCCTTGGTATAGGCATGGGAGGGGTTCTCGAAGACATCCTCGGCGCCGCCGCTCTCGACTACCGCTCCCGACTGCATGACCGCGACGCGGTCGCAGGAACGGCGGATCAGGTTGATGTCGTGGCTGATCAAAAGGATGCTGGTTTTGTGCTCGCGGCGCAGGTCGTCGAGGATGGCGATCACCTCCGACTGCACGCTGGCGTCGAGCGCCGTGGTCGGCTCGTCCATCACCAGCAGCGCCGGGTCGAGCGCGATGGCGATCGCAATGTTGGCGCGCTGCTGCATGCCGCCTGACAGCTCATGCGGGTAGAGTTCGAGCACCCGCTCCGGATTGGCGACCCGCACACGCTTCAGCAACTCGGCCGAGCGCCAGCGCGCTTCCTCGTGACGCACCGGGCGATGGCGCATGATCGTTTCCCCGATCTGCCGGCCGATGGTCATTGCCGGACTGAGCGCGGCTCCCGGATGCTGGTAGACGGCGGCGATGCGATCGCCTCTCAGGCCGCGCAGCTCTTCGCCGGCAAGCTCGCGCAATTCGCGGCCCTGGAATTCCAAAGCCGAGGCCGCCACGCGGGCATTGCCCGGCAAATAGCGCAATATGGCCAAAGCCACGGAGCTCTTGCCCGAGCCTGACTCGCCGACCAGCCCCAACGCTTCGCCCTGGCCCACGCGCAGCGAAATGCCGTTGACTGCGGATTGCCATCCTCTTTTCCCGCCATAGGCGATGGAAAGTTTTTCCACATTCAGCACTGAAGGGGACATACGGGACCTCGAAATTGCTTTCTGTCGGTGCCCTGATCAAGGGCAATCGCTTCCGCTTATTTAGTATATTATCTCTATAAAATTACTCGAATTAAAGCCGAGCGCAATCTAGCCTTTTGCAAATTGGAGATTGCGGGTCGCACCGGTCGATGCGGCGCCCCCGCCTCTCCAAGCGGATTTGCAAGGAGGCCGGCATGGCGCGAGACCACTTGATCCTGAGCGCATTCTTCTTCAACCCGCAGGGCGACCATCGCATGTCGTGGCGGCACCCGCGCGCGCCCGGCCGGGAGGTGCTCGGCTTCGACTACTATCGTGAGCTGGTCCAGGCGGCCGAGCGCGCCAGGATCGACACCATCTTCGTCGCCGACCACGTGTCGATCTGGGATTCGGTGAAAAGCGGCGTCGCGCATTACGCCAATGCCCGCCTCGAGCCGCTGACGCTGTTGTCGGCGCTCGCCGGCGTGACGAAGCATATCGGCCTGATCACCACCGCCTCGAGCTCCTACAGCGAGCCTTACAATGTGGCGCGCCTGTTCGCCTCTCTCGACCATATCAGCGGCGGCAGGGCGTCGTGGAATGTCGTTACCTCGGCCATGGACGAGGAGGCGCGCAATTTCGGCCGCGACGGCAACATCGAGCATGCCTTCCGCTACCAGCGCGCGGCTGAGTTCCTCGATATCGTCAAGGGGCTGTGGGACAGCTGGGAAGACGAAGCCCTGCTGTTCGACAAGGACAGCGGCTATTTCGCCGATCCGGACAAGGTCCACGTGCTCGACCATCGCGGCGCGCATTTCAAGGTGCGCGGTCCGCTCAACGTCTCGCGGCCGCCGCAGGGCCATCCGCTGATCGTCCAGGCCGGCTCGTCCGAGGACGGCAAGAATTTTGCCACCGCCCACGCCGACGCCCATTTCGCCATCTACAGCACCCGGGAAGACGGCATCAGATACCGCCAGGACATCAACGATCGGCTTGCCCGTCACGGCAGGCGGCCCGAGAGCTTCAAGATCCTGCCGGGCATTTTGCCGATCGTGGCGGCTTCCGAGGCCGAGGCGCGCGACAGGCAGGACTACCTGCAGACGCTGCTCCCCGATCGCGTCGGCATCGATCTCCTGTCGAGCTGGAGCGGCATCGATCTCTCGGCCTATCCGCCGGACGGTCCGCTGCCGCAGCTTCCCGACGAAAGCACCTTCAATGGCGGGCGCACCTCGCTTAACCGCGTCAAGCACTGGGCCTCGCAGAACCTGACTCTGCGCGAGATCGCGCGCAAACTCGCCAACAGCGGCTCGGTGCCGACGGTCGCCGGCACGCCGAAGCAGATCGCCGACCAGTTGCAGGACTGGTTCGAGGCGGGTGCCGCCGACGGCTTCAACCTGATGTTCCCGCTGCTGCCCGAGGACTGGGTGAACTTCGCCGAACAGGTCGTGCCCGAATTGCAGCGCCGCGGCGTCTTCCCGACCGAATACGCGCCCGGAACGCTGCGCGACCGCTTCGGGCTTGCCCGCCCCGCCAACCGCTTCGCCGAGCAGCGCGATAACGCGCGCGCCGTATCCTGAGGAGAGCCGCCATGACCGTCGCGCCGAGATTGCAGCCGCGCGAAGCGACCGCGCCGCAGCTGATCAATGTCCTGCACAGCCCCAAGCGCATCCGCGTCAAATTCGGCGGCCGCGTCATCGCCGACAGCCGCAGCGTGCTGGTGCTGCGCTCCAATCACTTTTTGCCGATCTATTTCTTCCCGCTGGCGGCGGTCGACCAGTCGCTGCTGAAGCCGTCCAAGCACGGCCAGCAGCATGCCGTCGGTGGCGAAACGAAATACTGGGATATCGAGGCCGGCGACCGGCGCGCCGCCGATGCCGCCTGGTCGTTCACGGCGCCGCCGGACGAGAACCTCGCGCCGCTCGCCGGCCGCATCGCCTTCTCCTGGAACCTCGTCGACCAGTGGTTCGAGGAGGACGAAGAGGTCTTCGTCCATGCCCGCGATCCCTATGCCCGCATCGACGTGCTGCAGAGCTCCAGCCATGTCGAGATCTGGTTCGACGGCGAGTTGGTCGCCGATAGCCGCCGCCCGGTGCTGCTGTTCGAGACGCATCTGCCGACGCGTTTCTATCTTCCGCCTGAGGATGTCCGCCTCGACCGGCTGAGGGCCTCTTTGACGAGGACCCGATGTCCCTACAAGGGCATCGCCTCCTACTGGTCGGGCGTGCTCAAGGACGGATCGCTGCGCGAAGACATCGCCTGGAGCTACCGCGATCCGATCGCCGAGATGCCGAAGATCAAGGGGCTGATCGCCTTCTATCCGCAAGCGGTGGATCGCATCCATCTCGACGGCCAGCCGGTCTGACCCGGTCTGTCGTTTTCCACTTCATTTCAAAACCACGATTTTCACAGAGGCAAAAATGACCAAACGCAACGACATCGACGCACTTCGCAACCTGTCCGGCGACATCTGGAACGTCGCCGTCGACGAATACGCCCAGGGCTACCTCAAGCGCCGCGACCTGTTGAAATATGCAGCCTTGATTGGCCTGACCGGCTTTGCCGCTTCGCAAGGCTTGGGCTTTTCCGGCACAGCGCGCGCTGCGGCCGCCGGCGGCACCGTTCGCGTCGGGCTCGGCCAGCCGACCAAGGCGATCGATCCGGTGACGGTTACCGATCCTGCTAGCATCGGCGTTCTCAGCCAGGTCGGCGAATATTTGATCCTCGACGATCCCAAGGACGGGCTGCAGCCGAAGCTTGCCGTGTCCTGGGAAGCCGATGAGACGGCCAAGCGCTGGACGTTCAAATTGCGGCCCGGCGTGAAGTTCCATGATGGCCGCACCGTCACCGCCAAGGACGTGGTGGCAAGCTTCGAGCGTCTCGTCGATCCGAACAGCGGGTCGTCGGCGCTCTCCGCCTATAAGGGCATCCTGTCCAAGGGCGGCGCCAAGATCGTCGACGACGAGACGGTCGCTTTCGATCTCGACCAGTCGAACTCGAATTTCCCCTTCTATGTCTCTTCCGACGTCTACAATGCGGTGATCCTGCCGGCCGACTATGCCGGCGACTTCGAAAAGAATTTCAACGGCACCGGGCCGTTCAAGCTCGAATCCTTCCGCCCCAAGCAGGGCGCCAGCTTCGTGCGCAATCCCGATTATTGGGGCGACAAGGCGCTGCCCGACCGGGTCGAGATAAAATTCTTCGACGACGAGCAGGCGCAGGTCGTGGCGCTGCAGGCCGGTCAGCTCGACGTCATCCCGAGCACCACGCGCCTGGAACTGGCGATCGAGGGCAATGCCAACTTCAAGCTGCTCAGCGTGCAGGCGAGCTCGCATGATGCCGTGCATCTCAGGACTGACCAGGCGCCGTTCACCGACAAGCGCGTCCGCCGCGCCCTGGCGCTCACCCTCGATCGCGAGGCCATCGTGAAGGGCCTGCTCAAGGGTCGCGCCATCGCCGGCAACGACACGCCGTTCGCGCCGATCTTCCCCTCGGCCGATCCGTCGGTGCCGCAGCGCAAGCAGGACATCGCCGAGGCCAAGCGGCTGCTGGCCGAGGCCGGCGTGCCCAACGGCTTCGAGGTGACGCTGACCACCGAACGCGCCTACGACATTCCCGACTACGCCGTGATCATCCAGAACTTCGCCAGGAAGGCCGGCATCGACATCAAGCTCAACGTCCTGCCGCAGGATGCCTATTACGGTTCCGCGACATTTGGCAGCTCGCCCTGGCTGGATTCCAATCTCGGCATCACCGATTTCGGCCATCGCGGCACGCCCGACATCTTCCTCAACGCGACGCTGAAA
This sequence comes from Mesorhizobium sp. GbtcB19, assembly GCF_019091085.1. Lineage (GTDB taxonomy): Bacteria > Pseudomonadota > Alphaproteobacteria > Rhizobiales > Rhizobiaceae > Mesorhizobium. The sequence goes on from NZ_JAGXJY010000003.1 coordinate 298,056, forward strand.
AGCACCGGAGCCTGGAACGCCGCGCATTTCAAGAATGCGGACTATGACGCATTGCTGGTCGACTACGGCAAGGCGCGCGACCTGCAGGCGCAACGCGTCGCCGCCGGCAAAATCCAAAACCTTCTGCTCGACGAGACGCCGGAGATCATCAGCTACTTCTCGCAATACAGCCGCATCGCCAGCGCGAAAGTCGAGGGCGTGCGCTTCACCGCGATCTCGCATCTGCTGCTCGATCGCATTTCCTTCGTCCAGGCATGATGCGGAAACGTCAAACCAGTTGGGACACCGGATGCTGACCGGCCGCACCTTGTCGGCGCGCCTGGCTTCGCTGCTCCTCACTTTGTGGCTGGTCAGCGCGCTGGTCTTCCTTGCCGGGCAGGTCCTGCCCGGCGATGTCGCGCGCGTCATGCTGGGTCCCTTCGCCGATGCGCAAGCGGTCGCCGCGTTGAACAAACAACTCGGCGCCGACCAGCCCGTGCTTGTCCAATACTGGCGCTGGTTCAGCGCGGCGCTCACGGGCGATTTCGGCACGTCGCTGGCGATGCGGGCGCCGGTCGCGCCCTTCGTGCTGGAGAGCCTCGGTCGCTCGGCCGCGCTTGCCGGGATCATCCTGCTGTTCCTTGTGCCGTTGGGTGTCGGCGCGGGCATCGTCGCCGGCCTCAACCGGGGCCGGCTCGCCGACCGGCTGATCGTGCTCGCCGGTGTCTCCTTCGGCATCGTGCCGGACTTCGTCTCGGGGCTGCTCCTGCTCCTGGTCTTCGGCCTGTGGCTGAACTGGCTGCCGATCACCGGCGCGGCGCCGCAGGGCGCGGGCTTCTGGACGAGCGGCTATTATCTCATCCTCCCGGCGCTGCCGCTCGTGCTCAACCTTGCCGGCTATCTGGCGCGCATGACGCGGGCCGGTGTCATCGAGGCGCTGGCCGCCGACTATACGCGCACCGCCACGCTGAAAGGGCTTGACCGCCGGCAGGTCATCGTTCGGCACGTGCTGCCCAACGCGCTGACGCCGACGATCGCGGTGCTTGCCACGCAGAGCGGCTACATGCTCGGCGGGCTGGTGGTGATCGAGGCGTTGTTCGGCATCCAGGGCCTCGGCAACCTGGTGCTGAATGCCGCCAAGTCGCGCGATTTCCCGATGCTGGAGGCAGGCGTGCTTGTCATGGCGACGATTTTCGTGCTGTCCGCGGCGCTGGGCGATCTCGCGCAGGCGCTGCTAGATCCGCGGCAAAGGCGGCGAGCCCCGTCATGATGGAGCTGATGGAGTTTCCGGCGCCGCAACGCGTCTTCTCGGTCTTAACGGTCGCTGGCAGGTTCGGCCGCGCTCTGCTCGCACTGTCTCCGGCGGTCGTCATCGGATCGCTCATCCTCGTCTTCTGGATCGCCTGCGCTTTGTTCGGCGACCGCCTTGTCCCTTACGATCCCTATGCCGAGGATTTCCTCGCCACGCTGACGCCGCCGGACGCCGCCCATTGGTTCGGCACCGATCATCTCGGCCGTGACGTGCTGTCCCGCATCATCGTCGGATCGCGCGACATTCTTCTGGTGGCGCCGCTGGCCACGCTCGGCGGTGTCGCCGCCGGCACCGTCATCGGCCTGGTGCTCGGCTATTTCGACGGCCTGGTCGATGCGATCGGCGCGCGGCTGCTCGACACGCTCATGGCCTTTCCTTTCATCGTCCTGGTCACCATGACGCTGGTGGCGCTCGGGCCCTCGAACCTCACCGTTATCCTGGTGATCGCCATCGCCTATGCGCCGCTGGTGGCGAGAACCGTGCGCGCCGCGGTCCGCGAGCAGAAGGAACGCGAATACGTCAGCGCGGCCCGCCTCGGCGGCGAGAACGCCTTCGCCATCATGGTGCTGGAGATCCTGCCCAACATCAGGGAGACGATCCTGATTGAGCTGGTCACCAGACTGGGTTACGCCTTCTTCTCAATCGCGACGCTGAGCTTTCTCGGCCTCGGCATCCAGCCGCCTTCCGCGGACTGGGGTCTGGCGGTGGCGGAGGGCTATGGCTTCCTCACCGGCGGCAAATGGTGGGTGGTGGTCTTCAACTCGGGCGCAATCGTCTCGCTGGTCATGGCCACCAATCTGATCGCTCAAGGGGTCGGCGCCTTCGAGAATGTAGAGCGGTGAATTGCGGCTTGTGAGGCTCGGGCTCTGCTAAAGCAATTCCAGGAAAAGTGCGAAGCGGTTTTCCGTCCGGAATTGCGTCAAAACAAAATACACTCCTGTTGATTCGTCTCGACAGGAAATCGCATGAGCAAGGCCCTCGGCACATTCGCACTGATCACGGTTCTGAGCGCCTTGCTGATGGCGCTGTCATTGGCCGTGGCGAGGCACGGCTATCCCTATGGCGCATACGGCGTGAAGCGTCTCGACGGCATTGCCGACGCCGGCTCCTTCCTGGCCATCGCCGCTGTCTACTTCTTCGGCGCCATGCTGATGATGATCCTGCCCATCCGCGCCGCCGGCGTCGTGCTGACCCATGCCGCCGACGCGCTCTTCTGGACGACGGTCATGCTCTTCGCGACGATCGTCGGCTCGTTGCTCGCCAGATGGGCCTTCGGCCAGCATGAGGTGCTCTGGGCGCTTTTCAACTGGCGCTTCCTGTTCGTCGCGGCGATCGTTGCGGCGCATCTCACCATGAACGAGCTTCGCCGCAACATCCTGATCAGAAGCCTGTTCTTCGTCATCTTCGGCGCGGTCACGCTCGCCTGCCTGTTCTGGTCGTTCTCGACCTGACGGCCCTATGATTGCCGAAGATCGCGGGTAGACCTATCGCCGGACAGTGACTATATCATTTGTCTGACAATTGACCCGGGCCGATGGCTGCCGCGACCAAACTCAAGGAAAAAAGATGACCGTGCTGCGTAAGAACCTGATCGACGGCGAGTGGCTTGGCGAGGCCGGCTCGCGCAACATCAACCCGTCGAACACCAACGATGTCGTCGGCGAATACGCCTCGGCCGGGCCGGAGCAGGCAGAGCAGGCCATAGCCGCCGCCAAGGCGGCCTTCCCGGCCTGGTCGCGTTCAGGCCCGCTGGCCCGCCATGCGGTGCTCAAGAAGACCTCGGACGAGATCATGGCGCGCAAGGACGAGATCGGCCGCTCGCTCGCCCGTGAGGAAGGCAAGACGCTGGCCGAGGGCGTCGGCGAGACGATCCGCGCCGCGCAGATCTTCGATTTCTTCGCCGGCGAGACGCTGCGCCTGTCGGGCGAGATGGTGCCGAGCGTGCGGCCGGGCGTCGGCGTCGAGATGACACGCGAAGGCGTCGGCGTCGTCGGCATCATCACGCCGTGGAATTTCCCGATCGCCATCCCCGCCTGGAAGATCGCGCCGGCCTTGGCCTACGGCAACACGATCGTCTTCAAGCCGGCAGAACTGGTGCCCGAAAGCGCCTGGACCATCGTCGATATCCTGCATCGCGCCGGCCTGCCCAAGGGCGTGCTCAACCTCGTCATGGGCAAGGGCTCGGTGGTCGGCCAGGCGATGCTCGACAGCCCCGACGTCAACGCCATCTCCTTCACCGGCTCGGTCGGCACGGGCAAGCGCGTTGCCGCGGCAAGTGTCGAGCATATGCGCAAGTTCCAGCTCGAAATGGGCGGCAAGAACCCGCTCGTCGTACTCGACGACGCCGACCTGGCCGTCGCCGTCGATTGCGCGGTCAACGGCGCCTATTTCTCGACCGGCCAGCGCTGCACGGCGTCCTCGCGCCTGATCGTCACCGACGGCATCCACGACCGCTTCGTCGACGCCATCAAGGAGCGGCTGGACAAGCTCGTCATCGGCGACGCGCTCGATGCCAAGACGCAGATCGGACCGGTCGTCGACCAGACCCAGCTCAAGCAGGACGAAGATTACATCGCTATCGGCCGCCAGGAAGGCGCCGAACTCGCCTTCGGCGGCGACCGGCTGGAGCGCGGCACGCCGGGCTTCTATCTGCAGCCGGCGCTGTTTGTCGGCTCCACCAATGCCATGCGCATCTCACGCGAGGAGATCTTCGGCCCTGTCGCCAATGTCATCCGCGTCAAGGATTATGACGAGGCGCTGGCAGTCGCCAACGACACGCCGTTCGGCCTGACCTCTGGCATCTGCACCACCAGCCTGAAGCACGCGACGCATTTCAAGCGCAATTCCGAAGCCGGCATGGTGATGGTCAACCTGCCGACGGCGGGCGTCGACTTCCACGTGCCGTTCGGCGGCCGCAAGGGCTCGAGCTACGGTCCGCGCGAGCAGGGCCGCTACGCGATGGAGTTCTACACCACGGTCAAGACCGCCTATACATTCGCCGGCTGACTCAATCCGGGAGGCGATCGATGAGCGTGGCCGACATGACATGGCTCAACCCGCCGCCGCACCACGTGTTCGGCGACGGGACGCTCACCGTTCGCACCGGCAAGGACACGGATTTCTGGCGCGAGACTTTTTACGGCTTCTGGCGCGACAACGGCCATTTTTTCTACCGGCCCGTCGAGGGTGATTTCAGCGCCGAGGTCACCGTCAAGGGCGACTACAAGGTGCTCTACGATCAGGCGGGGCTGATGCTGCGCCTCAGCGAAACGCACTGGATCAAGGCCGGCATCGAGTACACCGACGGGCTGGCCTACTTCTCAGTCGTCGTCACCAACGACACCTCCGACTGGTCGCTTGTCGCCATTGCCGCCGGCAAGCACGGCGTCAGGATCCGCCTGACCCGTCACGCCGAGGCGATCCGCATCCAATATCTGGACGCTTCGGACGGCCACTGGAAGCCGGTGCGGCTGGCCTATTTCCCGGTCTCGAAATCGGTCGATGTCGGCATGATGTGCTGCTCGCCGCAGCGCGAGGGGTTCGAGGCGACATTTTCGGGCTTTACGATCGGGCCGCCGATTTCGCGGGACCTGCACGACTGAGCCGGTAAAGCCGGCCGTTCTTCCGCAATTGCCGGGAAAGGCGTAAGACGACGGATCGCCTGACCGAAGGGCCAGATGCCGTCAAACGCTCCGCTGATCCTTTTCTGGACGCGCTACTTCGACAAGCCTGTCGACCTCGCGGCCATACCGCAATGCGCGGTTCCCGTCGAATGGACCAATGACCGGCGACGGCTTGCCGAGGCCGACGCGGTGGTCTTCCATCTGCCGAATTTTCCCGAGATCGGTGACGCCCGCAAATATCCCGGCCAGCTCTGGGTCGCCTGGTCGATGGAGAGCCTCGTCAACTATCCCATCATGGCCGATGCGTCCTTCATGCGGCACTTCGACATCGTCATGACCTATGAAACCGGGTCGGACGTCTGGACGCCTTATCTGCCGGATGCGGACTGGTGGGAGACTGCGCGCCATAAGCCCGTGCCGCCCAAGGTCGAGAGCGCGCCTGCGGTGCATTTCCAGTCCTCGAGCTTCAACAAGAGCGGTCGCGACACCTTCATCGCCGAGCTGTCCCGGCACATCGCGGTCGATTGCTACGGCCGTTATCGGCCCAACCGTCAAATCATAGGCCCCGATCTCGGTCGGCAGACGAAGCTCGAAACCATAGGCCGGTACCCCTTCTGCCTGGCGCTGGAGAATTCGATCGCGCCGGATTACGTCACCGAGAAGATGTTCGATCCGCTCGCCGCCGGAACCGTGCCCGTCTATCTCGGCGCGCCCAACGCCGCGGCGTTCGTTCCGGACGGCTGCTATATCGACGCCGCGTCCTTCGGTACGCCGGCCGACCTCGCTGCTTATCTGCGCTATCTGACCGACACGCGGCGCGACTATGAAACCTACTTCGACTGGCGCTCGAAGCCGCTGCCGGAGCGCCTGACAAGACAGCTGGAACGGAACGCCGCGCCGCCAAAATGCCGTCTCGCCGAGTTGGTGAGCCAGCGCCTGTCTCTCCGCACAAACCCGCCGACCGGTCGGTCTTACCTGCCATTCGGCTTCGAGAGATTCCTGTCGACGCGGTTGCGCCGCTGGCGGGGAAAGTTCCGTGCGCGCTGATTGCCACAAGGACGTCACCGGCTGGCTGTGTCCAGCCCCAGGCCACGCCGCACCGCGTCACGGATCGCCTGCGGCCCGAACCGGGACCAGGCCGTCTCGTAGGCGCGGACGCGCAACCCGGCCATGCGCTCGGGATTGGAGCAAAGTTCGATCGCAAGGTCGGCGAGACCCTCGTCGGTATCGGACAACAGCAAGTCCTCGCCGTCGCTAAGGTCTAGCCCCTCGGCCGCCAGCGGTGTTGCGATGACCGGAACGCCCAGAGCCATCGCCTCGAGGATCTTGATGCGCGTGCCGCCCCCCATCCGCAGCGGGATGATGCAAAGATGCGCGGCCGACAGAAGGGGGCGCACATCGGGGGGATCGGCAACCAATGTGACGCCGTCGAGCGCCGACAGCGCCTGTGTCGCCGCATTGGGCGAGCGACCGGCCAGGATCAGTCTCGCGCCCGGCAAGGCCATCCGGATGCGCGGCAGGATGATGCGGGCCAGCCGCTCGGCTGCATCGACATTCGGTCCATAGCCGAGATGCCCGACAAGCAGGATCGCCGGGAAGCCGTCGGACATGACAGGCGGCGGCGGTAGTGTCCGGGGCAGGGTTTCGGCCCGTGGAATGCCGTTCGGCACGATATCGACCGGCATCGTCTTCGCAACGATAGGCTCGAGCCGATCCCGATCCATGCCTGAACAGACCCAGATACGGTCGACGATTTGAGCCGCCTCTCGTTCCAGCCGTCTGATGTCCGGTGAGACGGCAAGCGGATCCTTGCCGTGCAGCGTCTGGGCCGCAAGGTCGGACTCGACATTTTGCATGTCGAGAATGAGCTGTCCGGTAAGCGACCGCAGCGGCCGCAGCAATTTGAACAATGGAATGCCATCGACCACGATCGTGTCCGGGCGGAACGCGCGCACCAGGGCCTTGAGGCGGGCCAGCGCAAGTCGCGGGATCCGGACCTCGCCCCTGATCCTGCCCCAGCCCAGCGACCGCGAACGCTTGTCGGAACGCGCGGTCAGTGAGATCGTCCGGATGCCGTGTGGCTGCTCCTGACTGGCGGAAGGCTTCAGCGAGGCCAGGCGGACGGGTCCGAATTCCGCCGCTGCCGCGGCATTGCCGAAGATCCTGAGATCGGCGCCGGAGACGGGCGGGTAGGCGGGATCAACGCTGATGATCAGGGTGCGCCGAGGCGCCGCCGGATCGGGCAAGGAGGGCTTGTTCCTCGCCAACCGCCCGATAAGGATTCTGGCTCGATATTGCAGCGCCTTCCAGCTTTGGCCGAGTTCCCTGTGCGCCAGGACGGCGCGCATCATGCTGGCGGCGTCGGCGAACATCCGGTGCCTGATGAGCTGGCGGGCAATGCGCTGCGCTATCCAGGCCTTTCGCCATTGCAGGGCGTCCCGCTCGACACCGGAGGCTGCGAGGCCGTTGAGTTCGCGCGTTATCGCGAGGAACGTGTTGCGCGGCGCCGTGATGAAGCGCCGCGCCATCCTCTCCTCGTCATGGTGGTAGAGAAGCACCGGCGTATCGATCGTGGCGATTTCGGCACGTGCGAGCACTGCCGCCCAGTAGCAGGTGTCCTCATCGAGGCCGATCGCCTCCGGAAAGCGGATGCCGGCCATCGCGCCACGGGCGACCAGCGCGCTGCCCATGGCGATCGGCCACAGCTCGTTGCGCAGATACCGGCTTGTGTTCCGGCGCCTGTCCCGGCCGTAGCCGTGCGGCGCCTTGACCTTGTCCGGGCGGCCTTGCGTCCGCCTAATGCTCGCGCCGACCGCCAGCCCGGCGCCACTCCGGACAAGGGCGGACCTGAGCGCCGAGAGACTGCCGGGCATCGCCTCATCGTCGGCATCGAGAAAGAAGATGAAATCGCCTCCGGCCCGGGCAATCCCGGCGTTGCGCGCCGCGCCCGCGCTGCCCAACCGCACGCTTACGACATCCACCGGCAGGCCGAGGCGTCGGGCGGTCTCCAGAGCGATGTTCGCGGTGCCGTCATCCGATCCGTCGTCGATCAGGAAAATCTCGCGGATGACAGGCTTGTCGGATAGGAGGCCGCTCAGCGCCGCCTCGATCGTCGCAGCCGCGTTTCGTGCCGGGATAACCACACTGATGTCAGCAGTCATATGCCGAGCCGTTCATCGCGGTTCGAAGAAGCCGCGCTTGAGCAGGCGGTCGTAATGATGCTTGAGCATCGACACCGGGCGCAGCGAAAGACTGGCAAGATCGTCGACCAACTGCGGCTCGGTCTCGAATGGCGACCGGTTTTCGACCCAGCTGTAGCGGGAGCCGTCCCTGAGCACCGAGGGTGAGCCGACAATATAGCCGCCGAGCGCCTTGACGTGACCGACCCGGCGCGAGCCGAAATGCAGGCTGGAAGAGACCATAGGCTCCCTCGTTCTCAGATAGACATGAAACCCGCTCGGCGATTTCGCTGTCGGCGTGGCGCTGGCGATCGCCCTGTGATCGGCCAGCCAGGCGCGGTAGCCGGCGGCGTCGTCGAAATCAAGGATCATCAGGTTGGAAAACCCTCCCACTATGCCGACATTGCCGTCAAAGCCGCGAAACCAACGTGCGATGTCGCCGCTGCCCGGCGGCTTCTGCGCCAGCTGGAAGGTGATCGAGGTGAAGGCCAGTTCCTTCAGGTCTTTGCGCAACGTCCGCAGATGCAGCGGATCATACTCCATGGCCGCGAGATCGAGATGCTTGCCGCCGGCACGCAGCGGCAGGCATATGTAGCCGCGCTCCAGCAGCTTGACGGCATAGTCGGTCAGCATCTCAGGCTGCATGCGCCAGCCCCCCGCATCGAACCCACGGCACGATCTTCGTTAGCCAACGGCCTGTTCGTCAAGCGATTGCCGACTTGCTAAGTCGGTTCCCGTCAATTGGCGCGAACCCGCGCCTGGCTCCGGATCCCCCAGCCCGCGCAATTTGCCTACCGGCCTATTCCCGCCTCTGTGAAGTCGAACACAGTCAGGCGGATAGGCCGCGATAGGATGATTTCACAAAATCGACGACCGCGAATGCGGCGAAAGACTAGAGCAATTCCAGGAAAGTGTGAGCGGTTTTCCGTCCGGAATTTCGTAAAAAACAAGGAGATAGGGCCGTTTCACCGTTTCCGTGAAACGGTGAAACGCACTGGGGGGTTAGCCTTGGCCACGTCCAATCTACCGACACCTGATTTCACCTTCGACCCCAGCCAGCCCGGGGCCTGCATCGCCGGCGTGCGGCCGTACCGCAAAGGATCCTACCGGCTCGATGCCGAGACCATCTCGCAAAAATTCATCGTGCACAATTACGGCCATGGCGGCGCCGGCATTACGCTCAGCTTCGGCTGCGCGGCCAAGGTCCGCGACATCGTCGGGGGCCATCTGGCGGCAAGTTCCGGCGCGACGGAAGTCGCCGTGCTCGGCGCCGGCGTCATGGGGCTGACGGCCGCGACGCTGCTGCTCGATCTCGGGCTGAAGGTCACGGTCTACGCCGATCGCGCGCCGTTGCAGACCACCTCCGCCAAGGCCGGCGGCCAGTGGGCCGTCTCGGTGGTGGAATTCGCCGGCAAGGAACGCGAGCTCGCCGAAATCGTGAAGACGGCATACCGTGAGTTCAAGAGCAGGATCGGGCAGGGATTCGGCGTGTATGAGCGCCCGAACTATACTGCAACGCCGTCGCATAACCTCGATATCGTGATCCAGCTTGCGCCCGGACTGATCCCGCCGCGAAAGTCACTGAAGCGACTGCCGTTCGAGCACCACACCAAGCCGGGCTTCGTCTACCAGACCCTGCTCATCGAGCCACACGTTCTGCTCGCAAAGCTCAAGGCCGATCTCGACCAGCGCGGTGTCACCTTCGTGTCGAAGTCGTTCGTCAGCCGCTCGGATATCCTGGCCAGCGTGCCGCAGCCGATCATCGTCAATTGCACCGGGCTCGGCTCGAAGACGTTGTGGAGCGACAACAACATGATGCCGATCAAGGGCCAGCTGGCGATGCTGCCGCCGCAACCGGGGCTGCAATATCTCTATGGCCAGAACGGCTACATGTTCCCGCGCAGCGATCATGTCGTGATCGGCGGCACCTTCGAGCACGTCAACAACGAAACCGCGGACCAGGCCGTTTGCCAGGACCTCGTCGATCACATCGCGTCGCTGTTCGGCAAGGCCGCCGCGAAGCCGCTGTCCGACATCCACATCCACCACCCCGATCACGCGCCGATCGTCAATCCAGCCATTCCTTCGGTTTAGGCAGGGGATTCGGGCAGGCCTTTCCGGAGCAGAAACGTGGCCTTCACCGTCGCCGACTACATTCTGAAGCGCCTCGCCGAGCAGCATGTCGACCGGCTGTTCGGCGTGCCCGCCGCCTATTGCGCGCCGCTGTTCGACGCCGCGCCGGCGCATGGCATCAAGTCGGTGGTGGCGGCGAGCGACCTGGAGGCCGGCTATGCCGCCGACGGCTATGCCCGCACCAAGGGGCTGGGCGCCGTATCGGTCGCCTATGGGGTCGGCACATTGAGCATGATCAACGCGATCGCCGGCGCCTATGTCGAACGCAGCCCGGTGGTCGTCATCAATGGCGGGCCGACCCCGGCCGCGATCGCCAATCTGAAGAAATTCGATATCGTGTTCTCTCACTCCACCGGTCAGGAGGCGACCGATCTCAGCGCCTACAAGCTCGTGACCACCCAGGCGGCGCGCGCGGCGACCGTCGCCGACGTGCCCAAGGTCGTCGACCAGGCGATCTCGGCGGCGATCAGGACGCAGCGCCCGGTCTATATCGAGATCAACATGGCGATCTGGGGTGCCACCTGCCCGATGCCGGGCGGGCCGCTGCCGGTGGCCAATCCAGCCGCCGGCACCGAAACCCTATTGGCGACGTCGATCGTCGGCCTGATCCGCGCCGCGCAGGCGCCGCTGATCCTGGTCGGCACCGAAATCCAGCGCTATGGCTTCGCCGATAAGGTTGCCGATCTCATCGCCAAGCTGGGCGTGCGCTGGGCCACCGCGCTGCTTGCCAAATCGGTGCTCGCCGAACAGGGCAGCGGATGGGTTGGCGTCTACAATCCCCCACACTCTCTTGCCGCGGTGAAACAGGCCGTCGAGCAGGCGGATCTTCTCGTCACGCTCGGATGCGTCTTCCCCAACGGCTATGGTGGCCTGGTGCAGAATTCCTTCGGGCGCATGGTCCAGGTCTATGACGGCAAGGTGCGCATCAAGACGGCGGCCAAGCAGAATGCCGAGCTCGGCGTGCTGGTCTCGGCACTCGTTGCCGAGGCAGCGAAGAAGCCGCCGATGGCAGCACCGGCCGGCGCTGTGCCGGCGGTTCCCGGCCCGGCTTCCGGGCCGCTCACCTACAAGCAGGTCTTCGAGCGCGTCGGCGCAGCACTCGATTCCAGCTGGCTCGTCATCCCCGACACCTTCCTGGGGATATACTCGGCCGCCAACGCGCCGGTCAAAGACCGCAACGCATTCCTGTGCAGCGGCGTTTGGGCTTCGATCGGTCATTCGGTCGCCGCCGCCGTCGGCGCCTCGTTCGGCTCGGCCCGGCGACCGCTCGTCATCTGCGGCGATGGTGGTTTCCATATGACTGCGCAGACGCTGTCGACGATGGTCCAGTATGGCAGCAAACCGGTCGTCGTCATCCTCGCCAACGGCATCTATGGCTACGAGCAATTCCTGGTCGACGCGAGCTACTTCCAGAACCCGGCCAGGCAGCCGCGCTCCTATGTCGTGCTCAACCAGTGGGACTTTGCCAAGTTCGCCGCCGCGCTCGGCGTGCAGTTCGCCCAGACGGTGAACACAGCCGCTGCCTTTGACGCGGCGCTGGCGGCGGTCAAGGGGTTCGACGGACCCGCCGTCATCGTCGCACAGATCGAGCCGCACGGATTGCCGGCCGAGTTGCCGTGACGATCATCGAAATCACTGGAAGGCTATCTCATGGAACATCCGTTTCGCGTCGACGAGTTCGTGCCCTCGAGCGACGCGGCGCCCGTCGAGGACAAGCCGCTTGCCGCTCCGGCGGCCGAAGCGGCCCCGGCGCCATTGCCGCCGCTGCCGAACCTTCCGGCGAGCGAGGTGCAGTTCCTGCGCCCGTCGGATCCGCATTACGCGGATTTCCTGCCCGCTTCGAGCAAGCGCAAGCAACTGGCGCCCGCATTGCGCGCGATCTGCAAGACCGAGCATGCCGTCGCCGTGATGGTCGACTGGGTTCGCGGCAACAGGCTGAATTTTGCCATGCGCAGCGGCGGCCATTCCTATGAAGGCCTTTCGCAAACGACCGGGGTTGCGATCGATGTCCGCGGGCTGACGCAAATCACCGTCGACAAGGTGTCGAACCTCGTCACCGTCGGCTCCGGCGTGTCGCTGTTTCAGCTCTATTCGGCGCTGGCTGCACAAGGCCTTGCGCTGCAGGCCGGCAGTTGTCCGACCGTGGGCATTGCCGGTCATCTCACCGGCGGCGGCCACGGCTTTCTGGCGCGATCGCATGGTTTGACCTGCGATGGCCTGCGGCAGGCCACTCTCGTCGACGCGCAGGCGCGCGTGCTGCAGGCGAATGCGACGTCGCAACCCGATCTGTTCTGGGCCTGCCGCGGCGGCGGTGGCGGCAGCTTCGGCATCGCCACGCAATTCCAGATCGGCGTTTTCCCGCTGAAGAGCGCGCTGGTGTTCGGGGTCTCGTGGAAATTGTCGCAGGCCAAAGCCGCGAAACTGTTCGCGGTATGGCAGGACTGGGCGCCGAAGGCGCCGTCCAACATCACCTCCATCATGAAGATCGGCCCCGCCGGTGGCGGCCAGATCAAGATGCGCTGCATCGGCCAGTCGGTCGGCAGCGAGGCGGAGCTGCGCGCCGAGTTGAAACGGTTGACGACATCGCAAGCCCCGTCATCGGCGCTGACGGTACACTCGCTGGCATTCCTCGATGCGGTCAATCACTTCGCCGGGACTCTGACCTATCAATCGGAGCTGATGAAGGCGAAGTCGGACTATGTGCTGTCGCCGCTTTCCGCCAGGGGCATTGCCACCATGATGGCGGCGGTCGCGCCGATCGCGCCCGACGGCATCGTGCTGTTGTGCGACTCCTATGGCGGCAAGATCGCCGATGTGGCCGCCGACGCCACCGCGTTTCCGCGCCGCGCCGGCACGCAATATTGCATCCAGTATTTTTCAAGCTGGAGCCGCGCGGCCGATACCCCGGCGCGTCTGGCGCAGATCGCCAAGGTTTATAACGCGATGCGGCCGTTCATGCCGGATGCGTCCTACGTCAATTACTGCGATCTCGACCTGCCTGATTATGCGAGGGCCTATTGGGGCAACAATCTCGCCCGCCTGGTCGCGGTGAAGCAGCAATATGATCCGACCGATCTGTTCCACCATGCGCAGAGCGTGCCGCTCGCCATTCCGGTAGCGTGAGGCCGCGACGCTGGCCAGGGCTATTCTCCGGATCGGTGCTGGAAGAACTGCAGGAACAATTCGCGCTCGGTGGTGATGTCGAGCTTCTCATAGATGCGTCGGCGGTGGTTCTTGACCGTGCCGACGGTAATGCCGAGCCGGTCGGCGATGTTGGCGGTCGGGTGGCCGGCGAGGATCAGCTGCACCAGCTCGCGCTCGCGCAGCGACAGCTCCGGCCACAGGCTCTCCGGAATGCTCGGCTTCTGCTGTGGCGAGGCACCGGGACCGCTGGGCGCGGAGGTGCGGGAGAAGTCTGAGCCGCGCGCCTTGATGTCCAGCGCATGCAGCGCCTCGAACACCGGCAGCCGTTCGGTCAGCAGCGCGATCTCGCTGTCTTTGAACGAGACTTTCGAGCGGTCGAGGAAGATGCCAAGGCACCAGTCGCCGCCGTCGGCCAGCATGATGCCGACCTCGTCGCAGATTTCCGACTGGGCCAGGAAGCCGGCTATGTACTGGCCGCGCTTGGCTTCCTCGTCGGCAAGCCCCTTTAGCGGCATGATGCCGAGCCGGCGCTCGCGCCGCCAGGAGGCATAGAAGGGATCGAAGACATAGTAATTGTCGAGATAGCGCCGCACCATCTCGTCGGAGAAGCGCCGGTGCTTGACGAACTCCGGCGTCCTGGTCGCCGAATAGCGCGTCACCGTCACCAAATCATGCGCGATGTCGGCCCCGATCAGGTCGATCAGGCAGTCGACATGCCGGTCGGTGCCGGTGGCGGCGATCGCCTTGGCCAGCGGCGCCCAGATAGTGCCCATGCGCATGCCCTTTTCTCGGCGAACCCGGCCCAAGCGTCATTGTGTCTTTAGGCATATGGCGCGATCCGGCCAGTCGAATCTAGCCTGCGGTCATTCTCGGCAAGGGAAAGCGACCAGTGGACCAGATCACCACCAACCCAATCGTCATCGGCATCGACGCCGGCGGCACCATGACCGACACGATCCTTGTCGATCAGGACGGTCACTTCAAGATCGGCAAGTCGGCAACCACGCCGAGGAACGAGGCCGAAGGCTTTCTCGCCTCGGCGGAGGATGCGGCGGATGCCTGGGGCATCTCGTTGCAGGACCTGTTTTCCGGCGTCAACGTCGTGCTCTATTCCGGCACCGGCATGCTCAACACGCTTTTGTCGCGCACCGGCCGCAAGCTCGGGCTGATCACCACCAAGGGCCTCGAGGACATGATCCTGATGGGCCGCGGCCTGCAGGCCTGGGCGGACTATTCCTATGCCGACCGCCTGCATGCGGTCACCCACCATCATCCGGACCCGCTGGTGCCGCGCCGCCGCACCCACGGCGTCACCGAGCGCATCGACCAGTTCGGCGACGTCATCCTGCCGCTCTACGAGCACGAGGTGCATGCGGCGGCAAAGAAGCTGATCGCTGACAAGGTCGAGGCGATCTGCATCATGACCGTCTTCTCGCATGTCAATCCGGCGCATGAGAAGCGCATCGCCGAGATCTGCCGCGAGGAGATCGCCGCTGCCGGCGCCGACATCCTGGTCTACACCAGCCATGAAGTGCGCCCGGTCATCCGCGAGCAGTCGCGCCTGAACTCGGTGCTGATCGAGGCCTACGCCACTTCGCGCGGCCGCAAGCAGTTGAAGGGCATCGAGGACGTCTCGAAGAAGTACGGCTTCAAATATGGTGTGCAGACGCTGCTCTCCTTCGGCGGCCTCACCTCGATCAACCATCCGCGCCTACACGAGACGATGATCTCCGGCCCCATCGGCGGCATCCTGGGCGCCGCCTATGTCGGCAAACTGATCGGCAACGACTCGCTGATCTGCTCGGATATGGGTGGCACCTCCTTCGACATGGGTGTCATCACCCGCGGCCAGACGCGTATCGAGAACGAGCCGCTGATGGACCGCTTCAAGCTGAATGTCCCGACGCTGCATCTCGACACGATCGGCGCCGGTGCTGGCATGATCCTGAAGGTCGACCCGCTGACCCGCAAGGTTTCGCTCGGACCGGAAAGCGCTGGGTCCGATCCCGGCCCGATCTGCTTCGCCAAGGGCGGCACCGAGCCGACCATCGCCGATTGCGACGCCATTCTCGGCCGCCTCAACCCGCATTACTTCCTCGGCGGCAAGGTCGTGCTGCAGGTCGAGAAAGCGCGCAAAGCCTTCGAGGAGAAATGCTCGCGCCTGCTCGGCGTCGGCGTCGAGGAGGCGGCCGAAGGCATGATCGACATGCTCGAGGCCGACGCCAACAACGCGCTGCGCCGCGTCATCTCCGGGCAAGGCATCCACCCGTCGGAATTCACGCTGCTGTCCTATGGCGGCTCCGGGCCGCTGCACCTCGCCGGCTGTTCCAGGGACATCGGCTTCAAGGACATCATCACCTTCCAGTTCGCCGCCGCCTTCTCGGCCTTCGGCTGCACCACCGCTGACTTCATGCGCCGGCATTCGGTCTCGACGCAGATCGACATCGGCGCGCGGGCGAGCGACGGCGAGCTGCAGGCCTTCGGCGCCAAGGTCACCGCGGTCTGGGACGATCTGACCAAGGCGGCGGTCGACGAGATGATCGCTGACGGTCATGCGCTGGACAAGATCAAGACCGTGCCGTTCCTGATGATGCGCTACACCGGCCAGTTGGAGGACGTCGAGGTGATGGCGCCGCTGTCGGCACTTCACTCGGCCGACGACATGCGCAAGGTCATCGCCGAATTCGAGGCGGTCTACGCCAAGGTCAACCACCGCGTCTCGCGCTATGGCGAGGCCGGCTTCTCCATCACCGAGCTCGGGCTGATCGCCACCGCCGACAAGGTGAAGCCGATGCTGGTCAAGCGCCCGCTCGGCAAATCCGATCCGGCTTCCGCCCACAAAGGCGTGCGCGAGGCCTATATCGGCGGCCGCTGGCACAAGGCCGATCTCTACGAGATGGACCTTCTGCAGCCCGGGCATGAGGTTATCGGCCCGGCCATCATCGAACACCCGGCGACCACGCTCGTCGTCCACCCGCAAGACCGCGTCCATGTCGATGAATGGACGCTGCTGCACTACACCCACGCTTGAGAAGGGCGAACGCCATGCTGGACAAACCCGCCTCCGCCCTGCGCATCCGTGAGCGGCTGATCGAATCCGAACGGCTGATGGAAGAGACCGGCTGCTATGACGGCATCACCGAACTCCATTTGCGCAACGAGGACCCGCTGAAGTTCGAGACGCTGCATACCAAGCTGCGCGCTTACTGCGTGTCGGCGCGTGAGATGGCGCGCCGCATCTCAGCCTCGCCCGGCGTGCGCGAGGTCGGCGAGATGGTCGTCGCCATCTACACGCCGGAGGGCGACGCGATCGCGCTTTCCAACGGCATCATGGTGCATGTGCACACGATGAGCCGCTTCATCAAATGGATGATCCGCAACGGCTACGAGGAAAACCCGCGGATCCGCGACGGCGACATCTTCGCCAACAACGACGCCTTCATCGGCACCGTGCAGGTGCCGGACGTGATGGACGTGGTGCCGATCTTCCATTCCGGCAAGCTGGTCGGCTGGGCCGGCGCCGTCTGCCACGAGCTCGAAGCCGGCGGCATCACGCCCGGCGGCGACGTGGCGCTTGCCCAGGAGCGCTTCACCGAGGGCCTGTTCGTCTGCGCCGAGAAGGTCGGCGAGAATGACGAACTGCGGCGCGACTACGTCATCCGCTGCGAGCGCAATCTGCGCATGCCGATCTACTGGGTGCTCGACGAAAAGGCCAAGGTCGCCTCCTGCATCGACATGCGCGAAAGCGTCAAGGCGCTGATCGACGAGATCGGCCTCGACTATTGGATGCAGGTGTCGAAGGAGTTCATCGAGGAGGGCCGCCGCGCCCAGCTCGCCCGCACCCGCCAGCTCACCGTTCCCGGCATCTATCGTGGCCACACTTTTTACGGCCACGTCACCAAGGGCAAGCCCGGCTACCAGCCGCTCGGCGATCCCGACTGGCTCTACAACATGCCGATCGAGATGGAGATCACCAGCGACGGCAAGATCATCATGGACTTCGAGGGCACGCAGCCCTGGGGCTACCATTCGATGAACTGCACGCCGGCCGGCATGGATGGCGGCATGTTCGTCACGCTGACCCAGCACATGAATTTCGAGGGCCTGGTCAATGACGGCGCCTGGATGGCGACCGAGCTGAAACTGCCCCCCGGCACCTGGACCAACCCCGACAACGAGATGGTGGCGACCGCCACCTCCTGGGCGCTGCTGCTCCCCGCTTACGGTGTCTTCCAGCGGCTGCTCTCGCGTTCCTTTATCGCCCGCGGTTTCGTTGAGGAAGCCTTCGTCGGCCAGGTCAACAGCCCGATGATCGAGATGGGCGGCACCAGCCAGTACGGCACGCCCTTCGGCATGGCGCATTTCGAATGCGCCGCTGCCGGCTCCGGCGCGCTGGCCATCAAGGACGGGCTCGACACCGCCTATGTCGGCTGGAACCCGGAATCCGATATGGGCAACATCGAGATATGGGAACAGAACATGCCGATGCTCTATATCGGCCGGTCCATCGTTCCCAATTCCGGCGGGGCCGGCAAATATCGCGGCGGCTGTTCCTTCCTGTCGACCTGGCTGGTCAGCAAAACCGACCATCTCAGGCTTGTGACCTCCGAGCATTCCTCGCGTGTCTTCGACAATGGCGGGCTGTGCGGCGGTTATCCGGCGCCGACCTGCCAGAAGCACCGCGCCGTGCGTGACTCGAACATCTTCGAGCTCGCCGAAAAGGGCGCTCCGCTCGCCCACCACACCGGCACCAACCCGTACCGCTCGGAACTGGAGGTGCGGCTCGAAGGCCAGCACGTGACGATGGAAGGGCCCTACATCACCGCGCCGCACAAGACCGGCGACGTCTTCACCCATTCCTACAATGGCGGCGGCGGTTACGGCGACGTGCTGGAGCGCGACCCGGTCAAGACCGCCTGGGACGTCGAGAACGGCTTCCTCACCAGGGAAGCGGCGCAAGGCATCTTCGGTATCGTCCTCGACGAGGATGAGGAGGGTTTCCCGGTCGCCAATCTCGAAGCCACCAAGCGCCACCGCGCCGAGATGCGGGCGCAACGGCTGGCGCGGGCAAAGCCGGTCTCGGAATGGGTGGCCAAGGAGCGCGAGCGGGTCAAGGCGGCCGGTTTCGTGCCCGAGGTGAGGAAGATGTATGCCAGCGCGATCAGGCTTTCGGCACGTTTCACCAAGGATTTTTCGGCCTTCTGGGATGTCGATGCCAAATCGACTTTCGGCGTGGAGTAAGGGACCATGACCTCATACAGCAAGGAAGTCATTGCCGATCTGGTTGGCGGCACGCTGCCCTGGCCGCAGACGCGCCGCATCATGAGCGCCTACAAGGACGACGATCGCTTCTTCAAATATGTCGCGGTGCTGCAGGACCGCGTCGGCTGGAGCGATCCGATCCTGCTGCCGGTCGGCGACCATCTTTTCATCTGCCAGAGCGGCGACGAGCGGGTGACCAAATGCGAATGCGGCCATTCCTTCGGCGACTATCGCAAGAACTGGAAGCTGAAGGCCTCGATCATCGTGCGCGACACAGAGGAATCGCTGCGCGAGATCTATCCGAACAGCGACCTGCCGGACCCGGACTGGATGGAGATTCGCGAACTCATCTGCCCGAAATGCGGCACGCTGCATGAGGTGGAAGCTGCGGCTCCCGGCTATCCGATCGTGCATGATTTCGAACCGGACCTCGAAGGCTTTTATCGCGACTGGCTGGGTAAGCCGCTGGAGCCACTGAACAAGGGAGGCTGATGCCGGAATGGGCCGCGTCGCAGGCAAGGTAGCGCTCGTTACCGGGGCCGGACTTGGCCTCGGACGGGCGTCCTCGCTTCTGCTGGCGGCGGAAGGCGCCAGGCTGGTTGTCAGCGACATCGATGATAGCCTTGCAGGCAATACAGCGGCGGAGATCGTCAAGGCCGGCGGCGAGGCACTGGCGCTTCGTCACGATGTCGCGAAGCCGGAGGATTGGTCCGCCGTCATGGCGGCGATCGAGCAGCGCTTCGGCCGGCTCGACGTGCTGGTCAACAATGCCGGCATCGCTATCGCCAAAAACATCGAAGACACGACGCTTGAAGAGTGGCGGCGCACCATGGCGGTCAATCTCGACGGCGTCTTCCTCGGCTGCCAACATGGCATCGCGCTGATGAAGCAATCCGGCGGCGGATCGATCATCAATCTTTCCTCCATTGACGGCATCATCGGCGAGGCCGAGCTTGCTGCCTACTGCGCCTCCAAGGGCGGCGTGCGCACCTTGACCAAGGCAGTCGCCGTGCATTGCGCCGGGCAGCGCTACGGCATCCGCTGCAATTCCATCCACCCCGGCTATATCTGGACGCCGCAGACCGAGAACTATCTGCGCGACCTCGGCAAACTCGAGCAGGAGAAGGCCAAGGCGCTGTCGCGCCATCCGATCGGCTTCCTCGGCGAGCCCAACGACATCGCCTACATGGTCCTCTATCTCGCCTCAGATGAGTCGAAATTCGTCACAGGGTCCGAAATGGTCGTCGACGGAGGCTATCTTGCAGTGTGAATACGGAGACCGCTCGCGATGACCAACCTCACCGGCCGCAGCGCCATCGTCACCGGCGGCTTTTCCGGCATGGGCTTTGCCATTGCAACAGCGCTTGCCAAGGCCGGCGCCAATGTCGCCGTCGGCTCTTATGTGGCGCCGCCGCAGGCGGGCAGGGTGGACGCCGCCTACTATCCCGGCGCCGACGAGATCGAGCGCGTGAGGTCGGCGCTTGCGGCGCACGGCACCAAGGTGCACGCCGCGCATCTCGATGTGCGTGACAGTTTTCTCACCAACCACTTCGTCGCCGAAGCAGAAGAGGTGCTCGGGCCGATCGACATCCTCGTCAACGCCGCCGGCACGACCGCCGAGCAGCCGGTCTGCGGCCATTCGGACGAGCTTTGGGAGAAGATCGTCGACACCAATCTCACCGGCGCTTTCCGCACCACGCGCGCGGTGCTGCCGGGCATGATCGAGCGCGGCTGGGGCCGCATCGTCAACATCGGCTCGACCGCCGCATCCGTCGGCTGGAAGGACAATCCTGCTTACTGCGCCTCCAAGGCAGGACTGCTCGGGCTCACCCGCTGCGTCGCGCTCGAAGGCGCGGCACACGGCGTCACCTGCGTCATGATCAGCCCGACCTGGGTCGAGACCGAACTGATGCGCCGCAACGTGGCGCAGGTCGTCGAGCGTGAAGGCAGGGGCCGCAGCGCCGAGGAACTGATGGACGAATTCCGGAAAGGCAATCCGCAAGGCCGCATGATGCAGCCGGAGGAGATTGCGGCGCTTGCAGTTTTCCTCTGCTCGGATCTCGCCAAGGGGATCACCATGGAAAACATCCAGATCACCGGCGGAGCTTTGTGGTAATGCCGGCGCGCCACCGGAAACCGACTGGGCCGGAGAGCGCTCTCTAGGTCGCCGAACGTGCTGCTGCACGTGCGGCATTGGACAGGGCTTCGCGCTGGCCGGCGCGGACCACGACGGGGTCATAGGTCTTGCGGGCGAAGACCTCGCGCACCAGCGGCGCGAAGAAATCCAGCGGCCGGGTCGGGTAGTCCGGATCGAAGCTCGACTGGTCCCACCTCTCGCAGAACTCGGCGCAGTCGTCGAAATAGGCGTTACCCTTGAACGCATCCCTTTTGTGCGGATTCGCGCCGACATGCTCGCCATAGTAAAGCAGCTGGAAATCGCCATGCTTCTCAACCACCCAGGCGCATTGCTCGCGCACGAAGGGGCGCAGGATGGCGGCCGCGTATTCGTCGTGGTTGTAGGGCGCATAGATGTCGCCGATGTCGTGCAGCAGCGCCGATACCACCCAGTCGATGTCGGCGCCGGCGTTCCAGGCGCGCGTGGCGGCCTGCAGCGAATGGCCGAGCCGCGTCACCTTGTAGCCTGACAGCGATTTGTCGAGTTCGACCATCGCCGCCAGGAGCCTGTCGGCCGTGCCGGCGGCATATTCGGTTTCGTGCTCGGTCAGGAAGGCATAGTCCTCGCGGTCGCCATCCTTCATCTGGGTGAACTTCACGGTTTCCATTGTCGAAACTCCAAATGCCGGTGGCGGTCAGCGGCCCATTTCGAGATAGATGTCGTCGCCTTCGACATGCACGGGGAAGGTGCGCGCCTTCAGCCTGTCGTCGACCAGGCATTTGCCGGACCGGATGTCGAACTCCCATCCATGCCAGGCGCAGCGTATGAGTTCGCCGGCGCGCTCGTAGACGAATTCCGCCTTGTCTGTCTGCCTGGTGGTGCCGGATATCGGTCCCTCGCAAAGCTGGCCGGCGCGATGCGGGCAGATATTGAGCAGGGCGGCATAGCCATCCTCGAGCTGGAATATGCCAACGTTGATGCGGCCGATGGTGACGATCCTTGGTTTGCCGACCGCGACGTCCGCGGTCTTGCAGGCGAAGGTCAGCGCGGAGGCGGTGGCAGCGGCGGTCATCAGGCGACCCTCGCGGTGGCGGCCGGAGCCTCGATGCGCTTGTAGACCTCCAGAGCATTCAGCCCCATGACCTTGTCGCGCCAGGCGGGCGGGATGTGTAGATTGGTCGGCGCGTCGAAATCCCAGTGCGGATAGTCGGAGGCGAAGAGCAGCGTGTTCTGCCCGTCCATGTGCTCCAGCGTCTCCCACAGATGCCTGACATTCTGCGGCTGCTCGAGTGGCTGGGTGCTGAAGCGGATGTTGCGGCGGCAATATTCCGACGGCAGCATCTTCAGCCACGGTGTCTCCTTGCGCAGCGCCTTGAAGTTGGCGTCGAGCCGCCACATCAGCGACGGCACCCACGACACCCCGCATTCGATGACGACGAAATAGAGGTCGGGAAATTTCTCGAACACGCCGTTGGAGATCATGCTGACCACGTGGGTCATGGCCGGCTGGCTGAGCAGAGCGTGCGTTTCCCAATAGTAGGCGGTCGGGCCGCTCGCGACGGCATTGTGGTTGACGCCACCCTGGCCGCCGAAATGGATGGCGAAGGGCAGCCCGACCTCGGCGCAGGCCTCGTAGATCGGATGATAGAAGGGGTCGCCATAGGGGCGCTGCGAGCCGTGGCTCGCCAGGACCTGGACAATGTCCTTGTGGCCCCCGAGGCGCCGGATCTCGGCCGCGGCGCCATGCGGATCGGTCGGCGAAATGATGATCGATCCTTTGAAGCGCCTGTCCTTCGGCAGCCACCAGTCGATCATGTAGTCGTTATAGGCCTTCACCAGCGCGTTGGCGTAGTGATAGTTGGCCAGCGTCGAAGCCTCCAGGGGCTCGTCGGCGGTGAGGATCGCCACGTCGATGCCGTAGAGATCGAGGTGCTTCTCCTTCATGATCAGGTAGTTGTCTTCCTCGGTCTGCGGGCGGATGTCGTGCCGCGAAAACCCTTCCGGATGCAGCCAGGGGCGGTGGCCATGCGGGAAGCTTCCCGTCGGGCCGGGCTTTTCACCGCGCACCAGAAAATCGCGCCAGTAGGGCTCGAGATAGGGGAGCAGAACCTCGGCGCTGGACCAGTAATTGTGAACGTCGGTGTCGACGATGAACATGGATGTCTTGCCTGCCATGGGGTGGGATGGATGATGCAACCGTGCGCTTCGTCGGCACGTCTCGGCAACGCAGCCGGGGCAGGATGTTAATCGAAGAATCCGATTACCTGTTGCGGGGCGCGGTTAAAAAGCGATAGCCGTTGCGGGATTTTTCCGCTGGATGGCCGACATGCAGATCGAACTCCTGGATACGTTCCTTGATCTGATCGAAACCCGAAACTTCAACAGGACGGCGGAGCGGCTCGGCATCACCCAGTCGACCGTTTCCAGCCGCGTCCGCACGCTCGAGACGCTGTTGGACAAGCAACTCTTCATCCGCGGCAAGAGCGGCACCGAACCGACCGTCGCCGGCCTGCGGTTCGAGGAGCATGCGCGCGCGGTCAGGCTGCGCTGGCTTGACGCCCGCCGCGAAATCCAGTCGGTCGGCAAGTTCGACCGGCTGATCCGCATCGGTATCCAGTTCGAGCTTTACGAGCGGGTGCTGGAAGGGTGGTTGGAATGGGTGCGGGCGACGATGCCGAAGCTCGCGCTCTATGTTGAGATCGATTACTCGAACCAGATGATCCTCGACCTCACCACCGGCAGCCTCGATCTGGCGGTGCTCTATTCGCCGCAGCACCTGCCGGACATGCACTACGAACAAATCGCCGAGGAGAATTTCGTCATGGTTTCGACGCGCGGCCTTGCCTTCGGCGAGGTCACGGCGGCGGACTATATCCGGGCCAATTATTCGGCCTACTTCAACCGCGCCCACAAGCAGATGTTGCCGGAACTGGAAAACAGCCCGGTCTCGATCGGAAATGGCGGCGCTGTCACCTATCTCCTGCGCAGCCGGGGCGGCACCGCCTTCGTCACCGAGACGGTAGCAACGAAATTGCGCCAGGAAGGCGTGGCGCAGCTCGTCGCCGACGCGCCGAAAATCTCACATCCCATCTACTCGGCCGTCCATGTCAGGCACCATCATTCCCACACCCATATTCGCCTGCTCAAGGCGCTCAAACTGATGTCAGCCTGATGCCGTCGCACAAAACTGCGCGGCGGTTTTTGGGACAACGACATGCGCATGATAAGACCCTGAGCTAAAGATCAACGGTGACGTCACCTCTCGGCGTGCTGCAGCAGGCGAGGATGAAGCCGCCCTGCCGCTCCACCTCCGACAGGCCGCCCATGTCGTTCAAGTCGACTTCACCCTCGATCAGCCTGACCTTGCAGGTGCCGCACACACCCATACGGCACGACGTATCGAGATAAATGCCGGCGGCCTCGGCCAGCTCCAGGATCGTGGCACTCTCACCGGCCTCGCGGCGGATCCCAGAGCGCTCGAAGGCGACGATGATCTTCATGTCTGAAGGCGCCTTGCTTTCGGACGGCGATGCCGGGCCAAAGGCTTCCTCGAAGACTCGCTCGGCCGGAACGCCAAGGTCGATCAGGTGGCCGCGCATGGCCTGCATGAAACCTGCCGGCCCGCAGAGGAAAACCGTCCGTGATCCCACGTCGGGAACAAGCCGCGCCAGTCGTGCCATGTCGAGCCGGGCGGTGTTGCCACTATCGCCGGAATCGGACGGCCGGCTACATACCGCCTCGACGGTCAACCCATGCATGTTCTCGCGAAACATCTGAAGTTCCGGGCCGAACAGGACGTCATCCGGGCTGCGGGCGCATTGGATGAACGCAACGTCCAGATCGCTAGCGGCATCATGCAGCGCGCGCATCATGGACATAAGCGGCGTGATGCCACTGCCGGCGCAGAGGAACAGTGCCTTCTCGACGGCGCGGCCCTCCAGTGTGAAGTCGCCGGTGGCGCCACTGATTTCGACAATACTGCCTTCACCGAAATGGTCGTGCAGGATGCGCGTCGCATTGCCGTCGGCCGCCGCTTTGATCGTCAGGGCAATGCGATCCGGCCGGGTTGGCGGCGAGGCGATGGTGAATACCCGGGAGTACGTCTGGCCGGCCCAGGAGAAACGGATGGTGACGAACTGGCCAGCGAGGAAATCAAACCGCCGGCCATCGACCCTGTTGAACATCAGGGTGACGACGTCGCGGGCCTCCTGGATACTGCCCGTGCAGAGGCAGGGATGCAAGTCGCGCGACGGCGATCCTGCGGTGACGAGAGCGGCGTTGGCGTTCATGCGGACATGACCTGCGGGAGCTGAAGAACGAGCCGTCCTAGCAGATCCGGCGATGTCGTCCCCGCGCCCCGTTGATCGCCAAAGGCGTTCACGCCGCCTGCAGCTGAAGCCTTTTCAGCTTCGACACCATGGCCGCGCCAAGCATCTTTTCCGAATATTCGACCAGCAGCGCCCGCGCTTCCAGATGCGAAATCGCCTCGTCCGAATGGCCGCGCCGCAGCCAAAAACCGTCCAGCATGGCGGCAAAGCCGCGCACGAAATGGTCGATTTCCTCTCTCGACCACAGCGGCGACAGTGCCGAGCCGATGTTCGAGCGCAGGCGCTTGTAGAACAGCTCCTGCAGCCGGGCATAGCGTGGATTGTGCGCGGCTTCCGCGTAGAACGACACCCAGGCATTGGCTGTGTTGCGCTCGAATTTCTCTTCCGGGAAGTTGCCGTCGACGATTGCCGTAAGGCGATCCCATCTCGTCTCGGCCTGGCGCAGATTGATCACCACCGCGTCCATCAGGACACGGTTGGCGTAGCGCACCATCTCGAACAGCACCTGGTCCTTGTCCTTGAAATAATAGGTCAGGATGCCTTGCGACATGCCGGCTTCGTGGCAGATGCGGGTGGTCGTCAGGCCCTTCAACCCATCGCGCAGGAAGATGCGGTGCGCCGCTTCGATCAACTCGACGCGCCTGATGTCCTCGATGCGCGTTCGTTGCTTTCTTGCCTTGGCTGCCATGGGTTTCGTATATCCGACGAAAATTTTGTACGCTCTAACAAATTTTTCTATTGTCATATAATTTTGGCAGGCATAGGCTCCGAACGCAAGCAGATGCCTCACGGACTTTCGATGACGTCGCACACACAAACCATGCGGGCCGCGGTCCTTGGCGGCTATGGTGAGCCGCTCGACGTCACCAGCGTGCCGCGCCCAATTGCCGGCCCCGGCCAGATCCTGGTGCGGCTGCAGGCCTGCGGCGTTTGCCACACCGACGTGCACATCTGGCGGGGCGAGAGCGTTCCGCCACATGCGCCTTCGCCCTTCGTCATGGGCCACGAGGGCATCGGCCGGGTCGAGGCGATCGGCGAGGGCGTCGGCGGCTGGTCACTCGGCGACCTGGCCGGCGTGCCCTGGATCCACGATACCTGCCGCCGCTGCGACGAATGCCTGGACGGCTACGAGTCCTTCTGCCAGCACCATCGCGCGCACGGCTTGAATGTGCCTGGCGCCTTTGCCGAATATGTCGTCTGCGACGCCAGCTTCGCGGTGGCGCTTCCCGATACCATCGACCCGGTAACCACCGCTCCGGTGATGTGCGCGGGCATCACCGCCTATGGGGCGGTGAAGCGGGCCGGGGTGAAAGCCGGCGAAAAATGCATCGTCTTCGGCTGCGGCGGCCTCGGCCTCTACGCGGTGCAGATCGCCAGCCGGCTCGGCGTCGATGTGCTCGCGGTCGACCGCGATCCGGTAAAGCTCGACATCGCCCGCCGCTACGGCGCGGCGGAAACCGAAATCGCCGACGGCGGTCTACCCTCGCGGCTGGCGGCGAAGGGCGAGAAATACCACGCCTGCATCAACTTCGCGCCGACCACCGCAACCTGGGACGCGATGGTCGCCGGCATCCGCCCACGCGGCAGGATCATTGCCGCCGCCATGGTCTTCCAGCCGGTGCCGCTCATCCAGGAATGGCTGACCGCCACCGGCGTCGTCATCACCGGCACAAGCGTCGGCACCCGGCAGGTGATGCGCGAGCTGGTCGCCATGCATGCGGATAAGCCGCTCGAAACGACGGTCGAAGTCATCGGGCTGGAAGACGTGTCGGCAGCACTTGTCTCTCTCGAGCGGGGCCAGTCGAAAGGGAGGTACGTCATCAGCTTTGCGCGGTAACGCACTGTTTCGGCGGCCAGGGGAGTGGCGCGCGGAACGCGGGAGAGGTTAGCGGCGGCCTCGCTATCAAGGATGAAACCTGAACCATAACATCCAGACAGGGGAACGATCATGCCGAATGGAACCAACGGACTGAGAAATGCAGGAATTGGCCTGGCGCTGGCGCTTGCCGCCACGACGCCCGGCCTGAGCGCCGAACTCGGCGCCAAGGACGAGCCGATCAAACTCGCAATGCTGGAATGGACCGGCGCGCATGTCTCCACCCACATCGCCGGACAGCTTCTGGAGAAGCTCGGCTATCACGTCGAATATGTGACCGCGGGCAACTTCCCGCAGTTTTCCGGTCTCGCCGACGGCTCACTGAGCGCCTCGGTCGAGGTATGGATGAACAATGTCGGCGACATCTATCCGAAGACGCTTGCCGCCAAGCAGATCGAGGACATCGGCAAGCTCGATCTGAAGACGCGTGAGGGCTGGATCTATCCGAAATATATGGAGACGGTCTGCCCCGGCCTGCCCGACTGGACGGCGCTCAACAAGCCCGACTGCATCAAGGCGCTGTCGACGCCGGAGACCGCGCCCAATGCGCGCTTCCTCGATTATCCGGCCGATTGGGGCTCGCGCGCCGCCACGATCCTGGCCGACAACAACATGCAATACACCGCTGTTCCCTCCGGTTCCGAGGGTGCGCTGGTGGCCGAGCTCGAAGCCGCCGAAGCCGCCAAGACGCCGCTCGTGATGATGTTCTGGGGACCGCATTATGCGCTCGCCGAAAACGACGTCGGCTGGGTGACCATGCCGCCCTGCAAGCAGCAGACCAACGACCACTGCATCACCCCGCCGGACGTCGACAAGATCGTCTGGTCGGGCTTCGGCGCCAAATGGCCGGCGGCCTATGCCTTGCTCAAGGCTCTCAAGATGGACGCCGGCGAGCAGGAGAAGATGATGCTCGCCGTCGACAAGAAGGGCGAGGACCTCGATGCGGTGGTCAAGGCCTGGGTCGAGAAGAACGAGGCGGTCTGGAAGCCCTGGGTCGACGGCGCCAAGGGCTGATCGGCCGCCATGCCTGGAAGAGGCTGAAAGCAATCGATGCCCGGCCCCAGCGCTCGGAGTCGGGCGAGCAATTCGCATGGATGGCATCCGATGAACGCCGCCTCACGTCCGATAAAGCTTGCCTGCCGAAATGTCTGGAAGGTCTATGGCCGGCGGCCGGCCTATTATTTCGACTCGCGCGGCTATGTCATCGATCCCGATGCGCTGGCCGAGCGTCTGCGCGCCGAAGCGCATCTGCCGGCCGTGGTCGATGCCAGTTTCGAGGTGGCGACCGGCGAGATCTTCGTCATCATGGGCCTGTCCGGCTCCGGCAAGTCGACCTTGGTGCGCTGCCTGTCGCGCCTCGTCGAGCCGAGCGCCGGAGAAATCCTGCTCGACGGCAGGAACCTGCTCGCTGCCAACGGCAAGGAGCTGATCGAGCTGCGCCGCCATGCCATGGGCATGGTGTTTCAGAATTTCGGCCTGCTGCCGCATCTGAGCGTCCTCGACAATGTCGCCTTCCCGTTGAAGATCCAGGGCAAGCCGGTGAAGGAGCGCGAAGCCCGCGCCCGTGAGATGGTTGCACTGGTGGGGCTCGAAGGCCGCGAGGCGTCCTTCCCGCACCAGCTCTCCGGCGGCCAGCAGCAGCGCGTCGGCATCGCCCGCTCGCTCGCGGTTGGTCCAGAGCTCTGGTTCCTCGACGAGCCGTTCTCGGCGCTCGATCCGCTGATCCGCAAGCAGATGCAGGACGAATTCCTGCGCCTGCAGCGCATGCTGAAGAAGACCATCATCTTCATCACCCATGATATCGCCGAGGCCTTCCGCCTGGCCGACCGGCTGGCGATCATGCGGGCGGGAAAGATCGTCCAGATCGGCCGTCCGGCCGACATCGTGCTCAATCCGGCCGACGACTATGTCGCGCAGTTCACCGAGGACATGCCGCTGCTGCGCGTCATCACGGCAGGCGACATCGCCACGCCCGCCAATGGAGCGGCCCTCCCGGAGCGCAGTATCGCCGCAGACACCAGCCTCGAAGCGCTGATCCCGCAACTCGCCTCCGGCGTCGGCGCCTTCACCGTCCCCGGCGCCGGCGGCAGTGCGCCGGCGGTGCTCAGCGCCGGCGCGGTGCTCGCTGTGCTGGAGCGCGAGCGGGCAAGGCGCACGAGCGAATGACCGCGCCGGCCGCGATCGCACGATCCCCGCGAAGGCCCGCCATCGGGCCGGCCCTTCTGCCCTGGTGCGGCTTGGGCGTGCTGACGATGCTTTGCCTGCTTCTCAAAACCGAGCTTCCCTGGCTGGTCAATTTCCCCAAGGAATGGACGCTGCCGCTTGCCTCTTACATCGACGCCATGACCGACGTGGTCGTCGCCGTCATCCAGCCCGGGTTCCGGGCGCTGTCCGCTTTGCTCGAGGCGCCGATGCGCGGCGCGCGGCTGGCGCTCGCCTGGCTGCCTTGGCCGGCGGTGATGCTGGCCGTCGCCGCTCTCGCGCTGAAGTCGAGCGGCGAGAGGCTGGCGATCTTCGCGCTCGCCACGCTCGCCTATATCCTGCTCGCCGGCTACTGGCCGCAGAGCATGAACACGCTGGCGCTGGTGCTGCTGGCGGTGCCGATCTCTACTGTGCTCGGCTTCCTGCTCGGCGTGCTTGGCTACGCCCGTCCGCGCCTGCGCCCCGTTCTCAACGGCGCGCTCGACCTGATGCAGACGGTACCGGCCTTTGCCTATCTCATCCCGCTGCTCTTGCTGTTCGGCTTCGGGCCGGTGGTCGGACTGATCGCCTCGGCGATCTACGCGACGCCGCCGATGGTGCGCAACACCATGCTCGGGCTCGACCGGGTACCGGCGGCAATCAGCGAGGCGGGTCTGATGAGCGGCTGCACGCGCCGCCAGCAATTCTGGCAGGTCGAGGTGCCGACGGCGCTTCCGCAGCTTCTCGTCGGCTTCAACCAGACGACGATGGCCGCGCTGTCGATGGTCATCGTCGCCGCCATCATCGGCGGCTTCGAGGATATCGGCTGGGAGGTTCTGTCCTCCATGCGCAAGGCCGAATTCGGCCAGAGCATCCTCTCCGGCCTGGTGATCGCATTGCTCGCCATCCTCATCGACCGCCTCACCATCGGTTTCGCCAAGCCGCCGGAGACCGGGCCGACGCGCGCCATGCGCTGGATGACGCCGCGCCGGCTGGTATTGTCGCTGGCGGTTGCGCTTGCCTTCGCCATCGCCATCCGCTTTGCCGCGCTGGACGCGACATTCCTGCCGCAAACCGCGCTGCGCACTGAAATGGGCGGCGTCAATCAATGGCTGCTCGGGATTGTCCGCGACTATGCCTGGTTCTTCGATGGTGTCCGCAACGCCGTCCTCTATTGCCTGCTGTTGCCAATGCGGGTCGGCATTTCCGGCGCGGCGACGCCCGCCATCTGGGGCTTTGCGCTGTCGCCAACGGCGACGGCGGTCTATGTCGTCTTGGTCCTGGCCTTGGCCTGGCTGGCGATGCGCCGTTTTGGATGGCGAGGCGCCTCGGCGATGCTGGCCGCCGGCGTCATTCTCTACACCGGCTTTCTCGGCCTGCCCTGGCCTGTCTTCATCCTCGCCGTCGCGCTGCTTGCCGGGCAGGTGGCGGACTATCGCCTTGGGCTGTTCGCCCTTGCCGGTTTCGCGCTCATTCTCGTCAACGGGTTGTGGCCGCAACTGGTGCAGTCGCTTTATCTCTGCACGCTGGCAGTGCTGCTCTGCCTGTTGATCGGCGGCATGCTCGGCGTCTGGGCGGCGCACAGCGACCGCGTCTCGCACATTCTGAAGCCGATCTGCGACGCCTTGCAGACCATGCCGCAATTCGTCTTCCTCATCCCGGCGCTGATGTTCTTCAAGGTCGGCGAGTTCACTGCACTGATCGCCATCATGCTCTACGCCATCGTGCCGCCGATCCGTTATGTCGAGCATGGGTTGCGGCATGTGCGCGCTGACGTCGTCGAGGCGGTCGAGCAGATGGGCGCAACGCCGTTGCAGACGCTGCTGCAGGCCAAGCTGCCGCTCGCTCTGCCGGTCGTCATGCTCGGCCTCAACCAGACGATCATGGCGGCGCTGTCGATGCTGGCGATCGCCGCCCTTGTCGGCACGCGCGATCTTGGCCAGGCGGTCTATGTCGCGCTCGGCAAGGCCGATGCCGGCATGGGCCTCATCGCCGGCCTGTCGATTGCCTTCCTGGCGATCCTGGCTGACAGGCTCATCCAGGCCGCCGTCGCGCGTTCGGCTGCTGCCTCGAACTAATCAGACCGGCGCCGGCATGCGGCCATTGGCATGCCTCTCGTCCTCGGCGGGAATAGCCACCCTGCGGCGCCGGAACGCCGGCAACGGGCTCAGCGTGAACAGGCCGTAATAGACGATGAAGGACGCCATGAAGTAAGGGCCGAGCATCTCGACCTCGAAGAAGGAGCGGATCAGCATCAGCCCGATCGCGCCGGCAAGCACCACCGAATCGGCGCTCCAGTCGCCGAACACCACCTTCGACACATGGCCGTAGAAAGCTCGCAGGATGACCAGCGCCAAAAGGGTGACGCCGATGAAGCCGATCTCGACCAGCGTCTCGACATAGGTGTTGTGGAAGTGGAAGCCGGAGCGGGTCGAGATGTAGAATTCCGCCCACAGCCGCTCCGGATCGGCAAAGCCCTGCACCCAATAGGCGGCATAGCCATAGCCGAGCAGCGGGCGCTGCTGCGCCGCTTCCCAGCCCTGCTCCCAGAGATAGGTGCGGCCGGTGAGCGTCGAATCCTTGCCGAAGATGCCAAGCACGACATCCAGCAGGCCGAGATTGAGCGCCGCCGCCACGCCCGTCACCAGCGCCCCGGCGCCGACGATGAACAGCACGCGGCGATAACGCAGCGACAGCACCTTGGTCATGCTGAGCAGCGCCACGATGCCGATCACCGCCGGCAGCGAGGCCACCGACGTCGCCGAATGGGCGATTGCCAACATGTAGGCCGACAAGAGCATGATCGGCGCGGTCCAGACGAAGCCCAGCCAGTTGCGCCGGTAGAAGATCAGGAAGGCAAAGCAGAAGAAGATGCCGAGCGAGGAGAAGAAGCCGATCTGGTTCTTGGAGCCGAAGGCGCCGACGAAATTGACTGTGCCGTCGAGCGTGTCGAGCGCGTAACCGCCGACTCCCAGTGAATAGAGCAGAACGAAGAAGATGCCGATCAGCGAGCCGACAACCAGCGTGCGCACATTGATGGTGCGCGCCGCGACATAGGCGCAGACGATGTGTGAGGAATATTGCACCGCCGCGCGCGCGCTGATCCCCGCCGCCTGCGACCAGAAGACCGAGAAGCAGACATAGGTTGCGAGCAATATTGGCAGCCAGGCGCTGGAGAGCTTCCAGGTGAAGCGCCGGTAATCGACGAAGAGCAGCGGCAGCCAGACGGCGTAATAGGCCAGGATCAGGATCTGGCCGAAATTGGGCGAGTAGGCGAACGCGATCATCGAAACCGCGACGGCGAAGGTGCCGTAGGTCTCGTTGCGATCGGGATCGATCAGGATGGATTTCGGAATCTTCATACCGGATGTTTGTCCGTTGAACCCTTCTCTAAGCCATGGCTCGGGCGCGCTGCATCTGCCGCTGCAGGAAGC
Source organism: Mesorhizobium sp. GbtcB19 (assembly GCF_019091085.1). Taxonomy (GTDB): domain Bacteria; phylum Pseudomonadota; class Alphaproteobacteria; order Rhizobiales; family Rhizobiaceae; genus Mesorhizobium. Next base: position 330,623 of record NZ_JAGXJY010000003.1, read on the forward strand.
GCCGTACCGGCTCGTCATAGATGCGCGTGGCGATGTCGGCGATGACGATGACCAGAGCCGCCATCACGATTCCGAACCAGGGATGATGCGCGAACGGATCGATCGAGAAGGCCTTGCCGGCCCCGGCGATGATCATCAGCATTGGCGTGTGGATGATGTAGATCGGGTAGGAGATCCGCCCCAGCCAGCCATAGAAGCCCGACAGAAGCGGCGCGGTCGGCGCCACCGCGCCGGTCACCACCATGATCGGGAAGATGATGACGATCGCGGCAAGGTCGTAGAGAACGCGCGCGCCGCCGGCCGGAGCGATGGCGAAGACGATAAGCGTGAGCAGGATCGCGCCTTCGACCCAGAGGCCGCGCCGCAGGAAGCCGAGGCTGCCCTGCCAGCGCGCCATCGAGCGGCAGAGCAGCACGCCGAGGAAGAACGAGAAGGTCACGCGCGGCAGCCCGCTGAGGATCGTGTTGCCGGTCATGCCGAAGTCGAGCGTGCCGGCGAAGATCGAGGCGACGACGAGCAGCGCCAGGCTGACGGCAACGATCCCCGTCAGCACGCGCCGCGACAGCAGGAAGAAGGCCGCGACATAGGCGATGTTGACGATGAGCTCGAAGAACAGCGACCAGGAGGCCGGATTGAGCGGAAAGATCGTGTGATAGGCCTCGCTGACCAGCGGGATGAAGAGCATGCCCGTCGTCAGTTGCATGCCGATTTCGGACAGCGGCATGTATTCGGCCGGCATCAGCCTGTTCTTAACCAGCAGGTAGAAGAAGCCGAGCAGCGTGCCGGCGAGATAGAGCGGATAAAGCCGGATCAGGCGGATGGCCACGAAGGTGCCGAAGCCCATGCCGTTCTCGATCTTGCGGTCATAGGCATGCGCGATGACGAAGCCGCTCAGCAGGAAGAACAGGTCGACCGCGAGATAGCTCGACGGCAACACCTTGCCGTCCGCCAGGAACGGCGAGAAGTGGTAGAGCATGACGCTGATCGCCGCCACGCCGCGAATGGCGTCGAGGTTCAGATACACATGACGCGGGGCTGCGGGCTGCATGTTATGCCTTCAAGCGGTCCAAAACAGATCGCCCGCCCGCGCCGCGGCGCGAGCGAGCCCGATGTGTTCCTCCCGCCTCCGTTCCTCGATTCGCTTCGCGTAATCCGGTCCGGCGACGCTACTGGCTGGCCGTCGGCGCCAGCTTCACCTTGATCACGTCGCCCGGCAGGACGGGCGTGTCTTCCTTGGCTTCGACCTCGCTGGTCTTGCCGTCGGCAACCCGCACCAGTGAATAGAGCAGGGTCGGTTCCTGGTCGCTGGTGAGAGAGGCCGCCGTCGCCGGGTCCGATGCCTGCGCGATCAGGCCCTTCTGCATGCCGGCCTTCAACGTCGCCTCGTTCAGGTCGGCCTCGGCCTGCTGACGATTGGCTGTCAGCGTGGAACTCAGCGAGTTCCTCGCGTCGATGGCGTCCTGCTCGGCCTTGCTGATCGACTGCTTGGCGGTGAGGATGGCCGTCTCGTAGTCCAGGATCTTGCCCTGCAGGTCAGTGACCGACTGCTGCGAGGACAGCAACCGTGCGTTGGCGACCAGGCCTTTCTGCGCCAGCGGACCGATACTTTCGGCCTGCTTCTCGGCCAGATCGACCTGCTTCTGCTGATTCGTGATCTTTTTCTGCAGCGATTCGATTTCGGACTGCAGGACACCCTTCAGATCGTCGAGCTTATCGAGCTTCAGCTTCAGCGACGTCTGGTCGGAGACCAGGATCGCGGTTTCATCGGCTACGATGGTCGCCAGCCTCGAATCGCCCTCGATTTCCTTGGGCACCTCGAAGGTCGTTTTCCCGGCGAGGTCGGCATCGATCCTGGCGCGCTTGACGAGCAGGCGGATGCGCTGGTCGTCATAGATATCGAAGCTGCCCTTGGCGGTAATCAGATCCTTGCCGAGCTGCGGACCATAGTCGGCGTTGCGCCGGATGCCGCCGGCAATGCTGACTGCCTTGAGCACGGTCAGGTCGGGCACGAAGGGAAACTGGCCGGGGTTCTGGACTTCGCCTGAAATGTAGAACGGCCGGAACTGCGCCATCTCGACGGAGGCTTCCGGCTTGTCGGGCAGCGCCAGCTTACGCTGCAGGGCAAGTCCGATCGCCGAAGCGACCTCGGCCGTCGTCTTGCCGGCGGCCTGCAGGCTGCCGACGAACGGCACCGAGACCGTTCCGCCCGGGCCGACCGAATATTCGCCATTGATGGCCGACCAGTCGCGGAAGGTGCCGTCGACCGTCTGCCATTCGGCGACACGGATATTGAGCTTGTCCTGCGGGCCAAGCTGGTAATCGCCGGCGGCCGCCAGATGCGGCATGGCCAGCGACGCTGCAAGCAAGATGCCCGCGAAGCGGGCAGGGGTTCTGGATATGAGACCGCAGGCGAGTGGCAGTCCGAAGAGGTGTTTTGTCAAATGAACGTTTCCGATCCGCTTTGGCCCCATCCGCCCGATGAGATCACTGCCGGATGCCCGCCCCGCCTTCGCGGGGCAGGCCCGTCGGTCAATAGCTGCCGCGCGACATCCACACGGCAGGAACGGTCTTGAAGATGATGCGAATGTCCTGGAACATCGACCAGTTCTCGACATAGTGGCGGTCGAAGGCGACGCGCGTGTCATAAGACACGTCGTTGCGCCCGCTCACCTGCCACAGCCCGGTGAGACCCGGGCGCGACTTCAGGTAATAGACCGCGGCGCTGCCATAGATCTCCAGCTCGTCGCGCACGACCGGACGTGGGCCGACAAGGCTCATATCGCCCTGCAGGATGTTGAGGATCTGCGGCAGCTCGTCGAGGCTGAGCTTGCGTAACACCTGGCCGACGCGGGTGACGCGCGGATCGTTCTTCAGCTTGCGCGTCGCAATCCATTCGGCATTGGCTTCCGGATTGGCGGCCAGATAGGCGTTGAGCACGCGCTCGCCATCCGTCACCATGGTGCGGAATTTGAGGCAGGAGAAAATCCTGCCGCCGCGGCCGATACGCTTGTGGCCATAGAAGATCGGACCGTTGTCCGAAAGCTTGACCAGCAGCGCGACCATCAGGAAGAGCGGGCTGAGCAGAACCAGGCCCGCGACGGAACCGACGATATCGAAGCTGCGTTTGAGCAGACCGCCGATTGGGGGTGGAAAATCAACGCCGACCTGCGCAAAACCCGCATTAGCCGACTTGGCGACGTCCCTCATGCAGAAGCTCCATACGTTGAACGGATGGTTTACGGCAAGATATCAAAAAAATGCTGCAGCGCAACACACAATTTCCCATCTCGCTGAAATGTTCACGTCATGAATTGACTAAATATTAAACCTGGCTTGCCCAAATTTTCACCTTTGTGGCGCGTTTGTGACAAGGTGAGAGAAAACCAGGAAAATGTAGTCTACCTTTTGGGCCATTTTTGGACAGTGCATTCTTTGCTGCAGAAGAAACGCGGTTGCATGCCGCTGGAAGCACTCGCATTGGTAAGTTATTCGGGTAAAATACTAATCAAAGGCGCGGGTTTTACTGAGGCGGCAGTCGCCTTGCTGAATAGCTGGTGGCGTCGCAGTGTGCGGCGCACCATGCCAGAGTCGATCTCGTAAAAACCTTGGAAACCATACCTGTCGGGCCTTGCCGCAGACCCTCCGCCTTAATAGAGTCGCAAATTGTTCCTGTCATAGTCTGCATGGGTAAGGAAGGCCGGAAGCAACCGGCCGGATTGGGCAGCCAAAAAGGCTCTTGGCGCAACGGGGAGTTACGCGGGTGGGTAAGTCGCAGCTTCTGCATGCTCGTCTCGGTTGAGGGGCCGGCGAACATGTCTCTGCCAAAATTCATCGTCGGGATGATGTTCGCTCTCGCGATCGTCATCGGCTGGTCGTATTTCGACGGCGCGTCGCCGGGCACCATCCTCCTGCGCGCCATCATCTGCGCCGTCATCATCCAGGCGGGCTATTTCCTTCTGGTCTTCGCCATGATCGGCAGGGCCACGCCGACATCGGCCGACAAGGCCCGCGAAGCCGACCGCGGCACGATCCTGAACAAGGTCGCCGAGGGCGAGAAACTAAGCGCCAGACGCAGCCTCCACTGATCGCTCGATTTGGGCCGGGATCAGTTCCGGCTCCGCCGATGGCGCGGCTTCGCGTTCGGCCTGCTCGCCGGACAGCATCCTCGCAAGGCGGCTGCCGGCTTTTGCCTTGAGCCGCCGATATTGTCCGACCTCGACGATGCGTCCGTTCTCGATGGCCACGACCCAGTCGGCAAAGGCGATCATCGAGGGCCGGTGAGCGATGGTCAAAATCGTCATCTGGCCGCGCAGCGCCTCGATCGATTGGGCGATCAGCGATTGATTCTGCCAGTCGAGCGCGCTCGTCGCCTCGTCGAGGATAAGCAGCGACGGTTTGCGCAGCAGCGCCCGCGCCAGGGCGATTCGCTGCCGCTCGCCGCCGGAAAGCCGCACGCCGCGGTCGCCGACCACCGTTTCCAGCCGCAGTGCCAGCCGCTCGACGAAATCGGCCGCTTGGGCGTTGCGCAGCGCCGCCCAAAGCGCATCGTCGCCGGCCTGAGGCGCGGCAAGGCGCAGATTGGCGGCGATCGTGTCGTGCAGCAGGAACACATCCTGCGGCACATAGGCGACCTGATCCCGCCAGGCTCTGCGATTTTGCGCCGTGATCTCGACGCCGTCGGCCAGGATCCTGCCGTTGGTAGGCTCGAGCAGGCCGAGCAACATGTCGGCGATCGTGCTCTTGCCGGAGCCGGAAGGGCCGATCAGCGCCGTCACCTTCCCGGCCGGCAGGCCGAAGGTGATATCGCCGACCACCGGTTTTCCGTCGCCTTCGCCATAGGCGAAAGACACATCGCGGATGTTGAGGCCGGTTTCGAGCGACAGTCTTGCGCCTTGTTCGGCCATGCTTTGCTCCGGCTCGCGCTCGGCATCGAAGCGGGCCTGGAGGCTTTGCATCGACGCGTAGGCCGGCAGGTTGATCAGCACCTGCTGGGTCTGAAGTTGCATGTCCATGAAGCGCGGCGCGACCCGCATGAACACCAGGAGCAGCACGACGATCTCGGCCAGCGACAGATGGAAGCGGACCAGCGCGATATAGATGAACAGGCTGAGCCCGATCACGCTCGCCACCTGGAACAGTGCGGTGCCGAGCGAGGAGTTGCGCACAAAGGCGATATTGTCGGCCTTCATCCTGTCCAACGTCGTGCCGAGCTCGGCGAAATAGCTTGCCTCGACATTCAGGCTTTTCGCCACCTTGATGCCGCCGAGAAACTCGGAGACCGTGCGGTACTGGTCCTGGCGATTGCCGGTCAGCGTGCGGCCATAGGCGCTGGCGCGTGCCCGGAACGGTTGCAGCGCAACCAGAAGCACGAGACCGATGAGCATGGCGAAGGACGTCATCACCGGCGAGATGAACAGCGAGACCACGAGATAGCCGGTCAGGAGCAGCGTCGCCTGGGTCAGCATCAGCAGCGAGAAGGCCGCCACCTGCACACGGTCGACGTCGCCGTTCAGCGCATGGTCGAGATCGGAGCTGCGGATGCGGGTGAAGACGCCCCAGCGCGCCCTGCCGACGCTCTCGAACAGGTTCATGCGCACGCGGTTGACGAAATCATAGAGCAGCCGCGCCATGTAGACCGACTTGAAGCGGTTGAACGTCGCTTGCAGCGCCACCAGCGCGACGAGCAGCGAGAGCACGGCCGCCAGCGACAGCGTTCCGCCAGGCACCAGCCAGTGCAGGGCCTCCGGCACCCGCACCGCGTAATCCTGGTCGGGCTTGCCGATCAGGCGCAGCAACGGAACGAGCAGCAGGATCGAGATGCCTTCGGTGAGACTCCCCAGGACCAGGAAGGCCAGCGCTGTTGCCGTGCGCCGCCCGCCGACATGCGCCATCATTGCGCCGAAGCCGGCGATGTCCCGAAACAGCGACAGGCGAAGCTTGGAGGACCAGCCCATACCGTGGCTCACCTTGCCCCGGACGCCAGATCGGCTTCGATCGCGACGACCGCCTCATCGATCCGGTCAAGCCCGGCCGGGACTTCCAGGCGGCTGACGCCGATCCGACCGGCGATCAGCGCGCATTGGCTGAGATGCGCGGCGGCGAAATCGTCCGCCAGCGCCTCCCGGCCGAACCGCGTGACATAGGAGAATTTGAGGACCGCCGGCAGCGCGGCGGCGCCTGTCAGCGGTGAGATTGCCGCCTGTCCGCCGCGCTCCAGCACATAGAGGCGCGAGACCGGCACCGCCTCGGCGGCAAACCCGTCGCGCAGCCTGTGCTGCGCCTTGTCGATTTGCGGGTGCACTTGCGGCCGCACCTCCGCCTGCTCGAGGTGGATGGCGCCGGCGGCATCGGCGGCGAGCTTGAGCTGTGGAAATCCGGGCAGGATCATCGGCCGGTCCGGATCGGACAAATCCAGCGCCACGACATCGTCGGTCAAGAGCCGATGGCCGGCGCGGATCATCGCACCCGCCGTCGTCGACTTGCCGGCCCCCTTGTCGCCCATGAAGATCACGCTCTTGCCATCGACGGCAATGGCGCTGGCATGCAGCACGAGCAGCCCGCGCTGATGCAGGGCAAGCGCCATCACCGGTCCGAGCAGCGGGAAGGCGAGCAGCGGATCGTCGATACCAGGCGCCGGATCGACGTCGATCCGGCGCCTGGAGCCACTGATCATGAAGGTGCCGACCGCCTGCCATGAAAGATACTGGCGCGCCGGCTCGAAGCGGAACGCCGTGGCGCCCTGCGACGCGGCGTCGGGAAAGTAGATAGGCCCGACCGCGATCTCAAGGTCTGGCGTCGCCGGCGGCGTCGGTTCCAGTTCCGGCAAGGCCACTTGCGAGCTAACGATCAGCCCGTAGGCCTTGTAGAAATGGCGGACGCGTCCACTCGGCGCCATCGTCTCGGTGGCGGGTTTTGGCCGCGCAAGGGAAGCGGTCGGAAGATTCATGCCGGGCTTCCCTGGACTTGCCGCAGCCACAGCGACAGCGACACAGAACGCCAGACATGCTGGACGTCCGGCAACGTCGCCTGCTCGGGCTGGCTGAGCAGGCGCTCATAGACCGCGTTCACTTCACGCAGGTTGACATAGGGCGCGATCCGCTCGCTGTCCGATATCAGCAGCCTGTCCAGGAGTTCGCGGTGATTGCCGAGCATGCCGTTGACCAGGTTGGCGGTGAAATCGATCTTGTCGCGCCGCCATTGCACCGCCGGCGGCAGAATGCCTTGCATGGCCCGGCGCAGGACGTGGCGGCCGAAGCCGTCCTTGAGTTTTTCCTCGCCCGGCAGCGACAGGCAGAATTCGATGAGCGGCTTGTCCCAGAACGGATAGCGGGGCTCGACCCCAAAATTGGCGGCGGCCTTGTCGAGCACTTCGAAGGCGTGCGGCACCAGCCCGCTGGAGAGCAGCCAGCGATGCGTCAGCGCCTCGCTGGCGCTGACGGCGGTCGGCATGGAACCACTGCGATCAAAGCGCTCGGCAAGATCGGTTCGCCTGGCAAGGTCCGGATTGACCAGGCCCGCCCAGGCAGTGCGCCGCACTGGCTCCGATCCGCGCCTCATCCTCCCGACAAGACGTTTGGCAATTGCCCTCATCCTGGCGATCCGCCAGGCCGGCCCATAGATGGTCAGGAACTTGAAATAGAGGGAAAGCATGCCCTCGCCATAGGTGTTGGCGGCGCTGTGCAACTCGCGCCACAGTTCCAGCCATCTGCCGGCATTGGCGAGCTCGTGCAGATGCCCATGGCCCTGCGAGACGACCTCGTCGCCGCCATGCCCGTCGAGAAGCACTTTGACGCCCTTGGCGCCCGCTATGCGGTAAAGGTCGCGCGTCAACGACAGGCCGGGCGCCAGGAACGTGCCTTCCTGCTCCTCCAGGATGCGTTCGAACTCGGCGAAGGGCGCATAATTGCCGACGGCAATCAGCGTGGCGTCGAGCGGATTGTCGTGGAGCACCGCGTCGATGAACGGCTTCTCGTCCATCGATGAGCCCTTGTCGAAGACCAGCGAAAAGGTCTTGAGCTTCGGATTGCGCTTGGCCGCCGCGCGAAGACCCGCAACGCAGGCGATCGAGGATGAATCGAGCCCGCCGCTCAGCATGGCGCCGACGGCCGGCGTGCCGCGCATCCGGTTCTCCACCGATTGCGCGAACAGATGCCTGAATTCTTCCGCCGCGTCCCTGCGCAGCGGCCGTTGCGACGGCTCGATCTGCCAGTAGCGCCGCAGCACCACCTGGCGGTCCGCCACCATCATGCCGTGCCGCGCCGGCAGCCGGAAGATTTCGGCGTAGGGCGTCGCCTGCGGATCATCCGGCAAGCCGGCGAGGAAGCCTGAGATCTGGTGCTCGCTGAGGCGCCTGCCGACGCCGACCAGCGCCAGGATCGGCCCGATCTCCGAGGCAAACGCGAAGCGCTTGCCGGTCGAATGATAGTAGAAGGGTTTGACGCCGAAATGGTCGCGCGCGCAAAACAGCGCCTGGCGCTCGCCATCCCATATCGCGAAGGCGAAATCGCCCTGCAGATAGGTCGGGCAGGCCTCGCCCCATTTGAGGTAGGCGCGCATGATGAGCACCGCGTCGACGATCGACCGGTCGCGCTGGCCGAGCCGCGCCAGAAGCTCGTCGCGATTGTCCAGCCGGCAATCGGCGGTGATGGCGAGCTTGCCGCCGGCCATGGTCAGCGGGCCGGGGCCATCCTCGCCGGTCGTGTCGAGCCAGGCGTGGCCGAGCGCCACGCTGCCGTCCGTCCACCATGAGCTGCCGTCGCGGGCGCGGTGGCGCATGCGCGAAAGCATCTCTTGGATATCGCCGGCCGCGGCGGGCCGCCCGTTGTCGTTATGCACAATTCCGGCGACGCCGCTCATCGGTCACGACCCATGGTCGACCAGATGGGCAAATCCGTTGATCGAGCCGCCCAGCACGATGTGGTTGCCGCTCATCAGCCAGGCGTGCGCCTTGAGCTCGCTGCCCGTTCCCTTTTCGATGCCGATGCTGATCTTCGAGGCGCTGCCCTGGCGGGCGAGCAGATATTGCCCGGCCAGCGCCTGGGTCAGGCAAGTGGCGCCCGGCACGAGCCGCGCCGCGGCGGCAACGCCCCAGGCGACACGCCGCAGGTCGGCGACGCCGGCGTCGCGCCTGGCGTCCAGCCTTGTCACCAGGCTGCGGACACGGTTGTAGGAGGAAAGCGTCAGCGCAAGCCGCACGACGCTCACCACCGTCAGGCAGCGCGCCAGAAACAGCATTTCCCGGCCGCTCAGCGAGCGGAACCTAGACCAGTTCCTCACTGTGGAGCCTCGCAAGCCCTGCTTCGGTCAGCCCCCTCAGCAAGCCCTCGACATCGGCCTTGCAGCGCTCGGCATCGACATTGTAGCGCGCAAGCACGGCGCTCCGGACATCGAGGACCGATCGCGGCTCCTGGATCTGCTCCCAGATGAAGGCGCCGACGCTGTTCAGGCTATAATAAACGTTGGATTTGAGGTGGAGCAGCGCCAGTCCGGCGCCGAATTCGCAAGCCACCGCCTCGCTGGTCGCGACCACGCGTTCATGGTCCGAAGGGTTCCAGTGCATCCTAAAACCTCGTTGCTGGGTCCGCCGCGCCCTTATGCTTTCACCCTGGATCGGTTGCCGCGATCCCGGGGGGCAGGAAACCGGGGGGCGCCGCCCCCCGGCTCACCTTTTGGAGGACATCCGGAGCCCCGACTTCGACACCCGGATGCGCCTGTAAGCTTAAGAGAAAGTCAGCTCGCCGACCGGCGTGTGCGCGGGAAAGCTCGCGTCGAGTGCCGTCGAGCCGGCACCGCCCTGCGTGATCGTTTCGATCGAACCGTGAACCGTCAGGCTGGGGGTCTCGTACTCATGCTTTTCAACATTCTGTTCCATTTTACTCTCCACTTAAGGACTGGAAGCGGCTGCAGAATGCCGCCAGCATATCGCTATGCTGCAATGCGATTGCTGCACGGCAACATTCATGAGTCAAGTTTGATTTACCAAGCATTAATCAATTCTTGGTTGCGCTCGTTTTCGTTGGCGATCAAGCCATGAGGAGCGCCATCGTAGACCTCAACCATCCTGGAATTCAACCGCAGGTCCTCGCCGTTTAAATAAGCATCTGATTTATTTATGATAATTTTGCAAGCGGGAAGCCCGTTCCGCACCTGCGAGGAAATTGTTGCAAAAAATTGCTTCCTTACAGCTCACCGACGCATCTTCGGAGGTGTCTTCAAAAGTGATTGAGCGTCAGGCGATTTTAAACGCAGGAGTTGCAGATATTCAGCGATCCCGGCCGGGTCCTGGGCGATCGTGTCAATTTTTCCGGTGCTTTTCTTCGCAGTTGCGATATAAACGCCCTCGGGCGGCATTTTGCGGAGAACGACATCGGGCATGGCGATGCAGGATGGCTCGTATGAAAGGCTGCGTGCCGCCGGCTGTGCCGATGAAGTCGCCTATGTGCAGGCCTGCCTGAGGCTGTTTTTCGCGCCCGGTGCCAGCGCCGACGCCGTCGCCGGTCGGACCGATACACCTGTGCCGGCAATCTCGGCAGAGAATGTCGCCGACATCGCCAGATTGAACAAAGTCGGCGTCTTCCTGCTCAAGGCGCTCCAGCGGACGTCCGCCGGCGCGGCGCCTCCCGGTTTGCCTGGCTGGCTCGACGGCTACCGTCGGCGCACCATGGCGATGAATGTCGCCTGCCTTGGCGATTCGATAGCGATTGACCGAGTGCTGCGCGACAGGCAGCTCGATTTCGTCTTCCTCAAGGGGCCGCTTCAGCAGCATTTGCTCTATGGCGACCACTTCATGAAGCCTTCCGGCGATGTCGACATACTGGTTTCGCCGGCGAGCTTCGCCGCGGCCCGCGAGGCGCTGCGCACGATCGGCTACGAAATTGCCGGCAAGTCGCGCTCGGTCTGGTGGGTGCGCTTTCTCGGCGAGCAGCACATAGTTCGCGACGATGGCACGAGGGCCTCGACGGTCGACCTCCACCACCGTCTGCAGCAGCCGGGTTCGCCGAGCCCGCGCGACACCGACGGCTTCCTGCGCCGCAAGCGCGTGGTCGAGGTCGCCGGCGCCGCCCTGCCGATCACCTCGGCGGCCGACACCTTGCTTTTGTCCTCGATCAGTGTCGCCAAGGCCTTTTTCAATCGCGAACCTTGTGCCGGCTATGTCTGCGATGTCAGGGCCAGCGCCAGCCGCCTGAGCGAAGCCGAGCAGCAGATGGTGCTCGACCACGCCGCCGGGCAGGGTCTGACCGACACGCTGCTCTTGGGATTGCGCGCCGCCGACGTGCTGCTCGGCGCCGGCGGCACGCTGCTTTCAGAGCGCGCCGCCCGCATTCTGGCGCGTATCGACAATGCCGATCTCTTTCATATGGTGCTCGCGCCCTGGCTTTCCTCGTTGCGCTGGCCGCAGCGCCGCCATGTGCTGTGGGAACTGTGCGGCCGCGAGCCCGTCCGGTATCTGGCCGAAGCCGGGTGGGCGGCCTCCGCCGACCTCAGCCGGCGCATCTTCGAGCGCTCTGCCGCTGTCGAGCCGGCGCGAGGCGACATTATCAAGATCACGCGCGGGGCAGCCACTCATGCAAGCGAAAGGTGAACCCATGCCCGTGACGACGCCCATGACGAGCCGGGAGGTCTGCGTCATCATCGCCGCGCGCAATGCGGCGCGCACGATCCCTGTCGCCATCGCTTCGGCGCTGCGCGAGCCGGAAGTCGCCGAAGTCGTCGTGGTCGACGACGCTTCCACCGACGACACCCGCGACGTGGCTTTGGCCGCCGACGACGGCAGCGGCCGGCTTTCCGTCATCCGCCTCGATGTCAATCGCGGTCCGTCTTCCGCCCGCAACATCGCCATCCAGGCTTCCAGGTCATCCTTCATCAGCATTCTCGACGCCGACGATTTCTTCCTCGAGGGCCGCTTTCGCAGGCTTTTCGCCGGCACCGACTGGGATTTTGCCGCCGACAACATCATGCTGATCCGCGACGATGCCGCGACCGACCTCGCCAAGGTCGCCGCGCCCCCTTTCGCCGCCGATCCGGAATTTCTCGATTTCGAGCGCTTCATCGACGGCAACATCTCGCGCCGCCGCGTCCTGCGCGGCGAGCTCGGTTTCCTCAAGCCGGTGATCAGCCGGGCCTTTCTCGATCGGCATGGGCTGACTTACGATGAAAACCTGCGCCTTGGCGAAGATTACGAGCTCTATGCACGTGCCGTCGCCTGCGGGGCGCGGTTCAAGATCATCAAATCCTGCGGCTATGGCGCGATCGTGCGTGCCGATTCGCTGAGCGGCCGCCACAGGACGCAGGATCTGGAGCGTCTTGCCGATGCCGATCTGGCGCTGCTTCAGATCGACAGCCTTCCCGAGCGCTCGAAGGCCGCGTTGCGGCGCCACGAGCGTCATGTCCGCGACAAATACCGGCTGCGCAACTTCCTCGACGTCAAGGCCGAGCGCGGCCTGGCGTCGGCGGCGGCTTACGCCTTCGCCAGCCAGTCGAATCTGATCCCGATCGTTCGCGGCGTCGCCACCGACAAACTCGACGCGCTGTTCCGCCGCACCGGGATTGCTGCAAAGCAGCAGATACCGCCGATGCGCTTTCTGATGGCGGCAACCAGTGCCGCAAACGAGTGATGCCGCATCGTCCCGAAGCCGCCGGCCCTCAAAAAATCCGCATTCGCAAAACTATGATGTTGCCTAGTCGCCGCGGTAGTGGCAGTCTATGTTGCAATGCAGCAATTTCGAAAGGCCGATAGGATGGCTTCGATTTTTGGCTTCAGATCCCGGGATCCGGCTCGCGACCGGACCACCGATCTTCAGCGTTTCGACCGGTTGGCGAAGCTGTTCGATCAGGTCGCGGCCGAGATCGAGGCGGAGAAAACCGGACTGGAGAACCGTTACAAGTCGACGGCCGCCAACGCGGCCTTTCTGGTCGAGGCGATGGAGAATGGTTCGGCGTCGACCAGCAAGGGATCGGATGTCAGCGTCATGACCAACTCGATTCTGAACTGCGAGCGGCGCATTGCGGAGCTGGCTCGCCAGAAAGGTCTGATGAAGGAACTGCGTCATTCGCTCGACGCGATTGTCGAGGACGGTTCCGATCGGTCTGCCGCGCAGTCCGCGGCAAGAGGCTGACGGCACCTTCAGGTGCGGTCACAGGTACGAGACACTAGAGGAGTTCAAGAGGGCGCAGGATCAGAATCGGCTCGCTGACGCGGGCCAAGGATGACTTTGGGTTGGGCGGACAACACAAAGGTGAGTTTGTTATGAACGCAGATCCCAGCAACACCTCCAACGTGGCGGCTTGCGCGTTGTCGCATACGCCACGCAATGGATTGAATAGCCTGCGGCTCGGTGTGTTCGGCGTCCTGTTTGCGATCGCGGCAACACTGACGGCGAGCTTGCATCCCGCGCGCGCGGAAGGGGCGCAACAGGACGTGCAAAGCGCGCCGTCCTTCGTCGACAATTTCTCGAATTTCGACCGGTCCCGCTGGTTCGTTTCGGACGGCTGGACCAATGGCGCCCATCAGAACTGCACCTGGTCGAAGGATCTCGTGCGGCTTTCCGACGGCGTGCTGTCGCTGGGCTTTGAAAAGCGCAAGCTGAAAGACCGCGACTTCGCCTGCGCCGAGATCCAGACCAAGCAGCGCTACGGTTACGGCGTCTACGAGGCGCGGATGAAGACCGGTACCGGCTCCGGACTCAACGCCGCCTTCTTCTCCTATATCGGCCCGCAGGACAAACAGCCCTGGGACGAGATCGACTTCGAGGTCCTCACCAAGGATCCTTCGAAAGTGCAGGTCAACAGCTACATCCAGGGCAAGCCGAAAAACGGCAAGCTGGTCGACGTCGAAGGCGGCGCCGACAAGGGCTTCAACGATTACGGCTTCGTCTGGGAGAAGGACCGGTTGCGCTGGTACGTCAACGGCAAGCTCGTCCACGAGGTCACCAACCCCGACGAGCTGCCGACGCATTCTCAGAAGATATTCTTCAGCCTCTGGGGTAGCGACAAGCTGACCAACTGGATGGGCGCCTTCGCCGATCCCGGCAACAAGGTGACCATGGAGGTCAAGCGCGTCGCTTTCACCGCTCTGGGTCAGCCATGCCAGTTCCCGGAATCGCTGGCATGCAGCATAAGTAACAGTAACTAGGCCGTTGGGCCTGGGGGATATCTGAACCGGCCGGGTCGCTTTTGTGGCCCGGCCTTTGACAGGAATAGAACCGAATGAATTTGACGGTGTTTGGGATTGGCTATGTCGGTCTCGTCCAGGCCGCTGTGCTTGCCGAGGTCGGCCACGAGGTGGTGTGCGTCGATATCGACGAGAAGAAGGTGGAGCGGCTCAACCAGGGCCTGATCCCGATTTTCGAACCGGGCCTCGAAAGCCTCGTCAAGGAAAACCACGCGGCCGGGCGTATCCGCTTCACCACCGACGCGGCGGCGGCGGTCAGGCATGGCCAGATCCAGATGATCGCGGTCGGCACGCCGCCCGGCGAAGATGGTTCGGCCGATCTGAAATATGTGCTGGCGGTGGCCGAGACCATCGGCCGCGAGATGGACAGCGCCAAGATCGTCGTCGGCAAGTCGACCGTACCGGTCGGCACCTGCGAAAAGGTGAAGGCCAGGATCGCCGAAACGCTGAAGAAGCGCGGCCGCGAGGATCTCACCTTCGACGTCGCCTCGAATCCGGAGTTCCTCAAGGAGGGCTCGGCGGTCGCCGACTGCATGAAGCCGGACCGCATCATCGTCGGCACCTCCAGCGAGGACACCGAGATGGTGATGCGCGAGCTCTATGCGCCGTTCAACCGCAACCACGAGAAGATGATCGTGATGGACGTGCGCAGCGCCGAATTCACCAAATACGCCGCCAACTGCATGCTGGCGACCAAGATCAGCTTCATGAACGAGATGGCCAATCTGGCCGAACAGCTGGGCGCCGACATCGAGGAGGTGCGCAAGGGCATCGGCTCGGATCCGCGCATCGGCTACCACTTCATCTATCCCGGCCTCGGCTATGGCGGCTCGTGCTTCCCGAAGGACGTGCGCGCGCTGATCAAGACCGCCGAGGGCGTCAAGTTCGACGCCAAATTGCTGCGCGCCGTCGAGGAGCGCAACAATGCGCAAAAGTCGGTCCTGTTCGACAAGGTCAACCACTATTTCAAGGGCGCTCTCAAGGGCAAGACATTCGCCGTCTGGGGCCTGGCCTTCAAGCCCAACACGGACGACATGCGCGAGGCGCCGTCGCGCACGCTGATGGAAGCGCTGTGGGCAGCCGGCGCCAAGGTGCAGGCCTATGATCCCGAGGCCATGCAGGAGTGCCAGGCGATCTACGGCCTGCGCGACGATCTGCTTTTGTGCGGCACCAAGGAAGCAGCACTTCGCGGCGCCGACGCGCTGCTGATCTGCACCGAATGGAAGAGCTTCCGCGCGCCCTCCTTCGATGCGCTCAAGGATGCGCTGACCACGCCGGTCATCTTCGACGGCCGCAACCTCTACGATCCCAAGGTGATCGCGCGCTACGGCATCGAGTATTTCTCGATCGGCAGGATGGCGGCATGACGGCAGTCGCTTGTCTCAGGGAGAACCGCAGCCGCCGCGAACGACAGCGGGGCCGACAATGACCATGCGCGCAAAGCAGGAGGGTTCGATCTGATGGTGCTCGACGTTCGGCCCGAACAAATCGCCAACGAGCATTTCGATCTCGTCGTCATCGGATCCGGCTTCGGTTCGTCCTTCTTCCTGCACGAATTCCTGAAGCGGCGCAAAGCCCGCGTCCTGGTGCTGGAATGGGGCCGCCACAACACGCATGAGTGGCAGCTCAGCCAGAACGCCAACACCGACATCGACGACGAGAGCACCTACAAGACCGACAATGCCGACAAGCCGTGGAACTACACGATCGGCCTCGGCGGCGGCACCAATTGCTGGTTCGCGCAGACGCCGCGTTTCCATCCCAACGACTTCAGGCTGAAGAGCACCTACGGCGTCGGCAACGACTGGCCGATCAGCTATGACGAACTCGAGCCGTTCTATGGCGATGCGGAGGAGGTCATGTCGATCTCCGGCGATCCCGACATGGCGCGCATGCTGCCGCGCTCGCGGCCGTTTCCGCAGCCGCCGCATCGCATGTCGACGCCCGACCGCATGATGAAGGCGGCGCAGCCGGATCAGCACTTCGTCATGCCGACCGCCCGGGCACGCGTGGCGACGGCGCAGCGCGCCTCGTGCTGCGCCAATCTCAGATGCTGGCTGTGTCCGGCGGATGCCAAGTTCACAGTCAACAACGGTTTGATGCATGTCTTCCAGCATCCGGATGTCTCGGTCTGCCTGGGAGCCGAGGTGCGCCGCTTCGACCATGCCGGCAATGCTGTCCGTTCCGTCGTCTTCATGCAGGACGGCAAGGAATATTCGGTCGGCGGCGACCTCTTCATCCTCGGCGCCAACGCCATACAGAGCCCGGCGATCATGCTGCGCTCCGGACTTGGCGGCGAGTTCGTCGGGCTGGGCCTGCACGAGTCCTATGGATGGAATTACGAGGCCTATCTCGGCGGTGTCGACAATTTCGACGGCTCGACTATTACCACCGGCCTGAACTTCGGCCTCTATGACGGGCCGCACCGGGCCGAGCATGCGGCGGCGCTCGTCTATTTCGAGAATCGCTGGCAGCACGGCATGCGCGCCGAGAAGGGCAGGCTGCGCCAGGTGCTGCCCTTGGTCATCGTCACCGAGAACCTGCTCGACCCCGAAAACCGTGTCATCCTCGACAAGGACGATAACGCTTTCGTGAGCTTCAAGGGCGCGTCGGACTACGCGACCAAGGGCATGGCGAAAGCGCTCGAACGGCTGCCCGAACTGCTCAAGCCGCTACCGATCGAGCAGATTTTCGATCGCGGCATCAGGCCGACCGAATCGCATGTGCAGGGCACGCTGCGCATGGGCACCGGCCCGGCCGACTCCGTGGTCGACCGCGACATGATCCATCATCAGCTCAGGAATCTCGTGGTCGTCGGCACCAGCACCTATCCGAGCTGTTCCTGCGCCAATCCAAGCCTGACCGCGGCTGCCTTGTCCCTGCGGGCGGCGGGCAAGCTGGCGGCATGAGGGAGGGGTCGATGAAGATCACGCGCCGCACCGCGCTTGCCATCGTCGCCGGCGGGATTGCCTCGACCGGCATCGCGGCCGCCGCCGTCTCGTCCTTCTCGGACGAGGATCTGGTTCGCGTCACGCTGGAAAAATATTTCGGGCCGCTCAACATGCGCATCGAGCACTTGCAGCAATTCGTGCTCGAATTCCAGAACCGCAACCCGTGGATTTTCCCGAGCGACAGGCTGGCCGACGCGATGACGCTTTTGGAAACCGTGAAGCTCGACAAGGCGCGCGAATTCCTGCCCAGCCAGAGGCAGCAGGATGTCGGGAACTTCGAGCGCTGGGTGATCGCCGAGTTCCACATGCTGACCGATTATGCCTGGCGCAGCTCGCCGAGCGATCCGATCCGCTTCACCGGCTGGCATCCATGCACCAACCCCTTCGCCAACTTGGAGCAGCAGAATGCGTAAGGCAGGCGGAACAAAAGTTGCGCGCCATGCATGTTTGCGCGTTTCCAAAATCACGCCGGCGAACGGCGCATCCGCAATAGTATGAGGTCACCAATGGCTGCACAGCCGAAACCGACGGTCACCGTCATCGTCCCCACCTTCAACCGCGAGAAGTACCTGCCCGAAGCCATCGCCAGCCTGCTCGGGCAGACTGTGGTGCCGGACCAGATCCTGATCGTGGATGACGGCTCGACCGACAACACCGGCGCGGTGGCCGCCTCTTTCCCCGCGCCGGTGGAATATTACCGCAAGGAAAATGGCGGCAAGTCGACGGCGCTGAACTTCGCCCTGAAGCGCTGCACAGGGGATTTCGTCTGGGTGTTCGACGACGACGATGTCGCGCATCCGACGGCGCTTGAACGGTTTCTCGCCGCGTTCGAGCGGGAGCCGGCCGCCGATTTCGCTTTCGGCGAATATGCGCGCTTCCAGCAATCGGCCCAGATCGAAGACCAGAATTACGAGATCGTCGCCTTCGGCCATGTCGGCCAGGACAATTTCTTCCCGTCGCATCTCGAATATTGCCACGTCCATCAGCCGGGCCTGCTGGTGCGCCGCGAATGCTACGACGAGGTCGGAGGCTTCAACGAAACCCTGGTCCGGTCGCAGGACTACGAGATGATGCTGAGATTGGCGCGCCGGTTCAAGGCTGCCAGGGTCGACGGCCTGATGTTCTTCCAGCGCCAGCACGACATGGTTCGCGGCAGCACCAAGGTGGTGATTTCCTATACCGACCGGATAAAGGCCTGGGGTTCATACGACCGGGTGATCATGGAGGAGATCTACAGGTCGGTCGACCTGCATGAGTATCTCGATCGCTCTGAACAGGCCCTGCCGAAAACGGCGGCTCTGGAGATGCAGGCACTGCTGCAGCGTTCGAGCATCATGGCCAGGAAGGGGCTATGGCACCACGCGGCCGAAGACATCCGCCGCTACGCCCTGCTCGCCGAACGAGCCGGCAAGACGTCGCTCAGCGACAAGGAGCGCGCCATCGTGCGGCGCACCTTCGAAGCCTATGACACTGGTCTGGCATCCGCCCCCGCCGACGCATTCGTTTCGGCGGTGAAGGGATGGAAGTCCGGGCCGTTAAAGGCCGATATCGTCAGGGAGTACATGCATTCCTTCCCTCACTATCTGGCGCGGGACCTGAAGGCCGGAAAGGTGATCCCGGCATCGAAGCTCTTGCGGGAATATTCGACGCTGTCGCTCTCCGCCTCGGTCGGTCGCTTGTACCAGGCGATGACCTCGAAGCTTCCATTGCTGCGTAGCGCAAGCTGATCAGCCTCGCTGGGCCGGATAGGAGACGATCGATGAAAGTGCTTTTTGCGAGCGGCAACGGATACATTCCCGAGTTCACCGGCGGCGTGCAATCCAACACTCATCATCTGGTCGAACAGCTGATCGAGCATGGGCACCAGGCGTCGGTGCTTGCCTCGCTGTTCGGTGACGGCATGTTCGGCTTCAAGGCGCGGGCCAAGATGAAACTGTTGCGGCAGCCGGCGGTGGTCGACAATTTTCCCGGCTATCCGGTGATGCGCGCCTGGTTCCCCTGGGACGCGGCCGCCTTCGCCGTCGAGAAAACCAGACCCGACGTCGCCGTCGTGCAGTGCCACAAGTCCGTCCTGCTGGGAAAGGCGCTTCTCGCCGAAGGCGTGCCGCTGGTCGTCTATCTCCACAACGTCGAATTTCATGAGCTCGCCGGCGATCCGCGCGAGCTCGGTTCGGCCTTGTACATCGCCAATTCCGAGTTCACGGCGCGCACCTACGAGGAAAAGTTCGGCATCGAGTCGATCGTGCTTCCGCCGACCATCAACGACGCGCTCTACTGCACCCACACGAGCGGCGAATTCGTCACCATGATCAACCCCTATGAGGAGAAGGGTTTCGATCTTGCGGTGAAGATTGCTGCGGCCTGCCCGGAGATCCCGTTCCTGTTCGTGGAAAGCTGGAAGCTCGAGGACGACCATCGTGCCCGCATCGAGAAGACCATCGCGCCGCTTGCGAATGTCACGCTGGAGAACCGCACCAACGACATGAAGACGGTCTATGGCCGCACCCGGATCCTGCTCGCGCCGAGCAAATGGGAGGAAGCCTGGGGCCGCGTCGCGTCCGAGGCGCATTGCAGCGGCATCCCCGTCGTCGGATCACGGCGTGGCGGCCTGCCCGAAGCGATCGGTCCCGGCGGCGTGGTGCTCGACTACGACGCTCCGGTGGCCGACTGGGCTTCGGCGGTGCGGCGACTGTGGACCGACCGCCAGGAATATGAGCGGCTCTCGGCCGCGGCGCTCGCCTTCTCCAAACGCCCGGAGCTCGACCCGGCGCGGCAATTGGTGGTGTTTCTCGATCTGCTCGAAAGAGCGGCCCGGCAAGGCGCCCGCCGCGCCGCGTAAGCAATTCCAGGAAGTGTGAAACGCCCTTATGCCGGGCGCTTCACCCGGTTCTTCAGCGCCTCATAGCCGCGCTCGCCGAGCAATGCGCGGGCGGTCGCCTTGACGGCCTGCTTGCGTCCATCGAGCGAATTGATCTGCCTGAGCCGCGCCGGAAGGTTGCGCGCCGCCTGCTGCAGTGCCGGCAGCGACAGCGGGTCGGGCAGGCTCACAATGTTGGTTTCGACGCACAGCACCGGCTTGCCGGAGAGCTTGGCGATCCTCTGCGCCTGCTCGTGCTCGCTCTCGATGAACAGGATGGCGTCCGACTTGCGGTAGAACTCGGCCTTGAAGCTGCCATGCGCGCCGAGCCGCTGTCGCTCGGCCTTGTTCGGCAGGTCAAGCATGATGAGATGATCGTATTTGATGTTTTGGCCGGCGAGCCAGGCCTCGGTCAGCTTGCGGTATTTTTCCAGCCGGCTCGTCACCAGCCAGCCGATCTTGCGTGTCGGCGCGAGCAGCGGCCGCGCCTCGGCCAGGAACTTCTCGTATGCCGGGCCGTCGTCGTTTTCGTCCTCGGTCGGATCGAGGCAAAGCACGCCGTCAATGTCGACGCAGCATTGCTCGAGGAACATGTGATGCATGAAATTCCACTGAAACATCCTGGGATGCGGCACGGCCTCGAAGACCATGTCGGTTTCCTCATGCTGCAGCGACAGCCCGAACACGGCGGCGAAGATGAAATCGCCCTTGATGCCGCTGGCCGCGATCTTTTCGCGCGCGTCGCGCATGGCGGTGCCGCCGATGATGCTGTCGTCGATCACCAGGATCTTGCGCATCTCGGAGGCTTGCCGGTCGAGGCCCGCCCAGCGTTTCGTGATGCCCGACGTGTAGATCCGGCCGGCCAGGAAACTGTCGAGGTCGGTCATCGGGATGTTCGCGATCAGGCTGACCATGGTACCGGCGAGGATGCCGCTCCTCGGCACGCCGACGACCAGGTCGATGTCGCGCGGCAGCCGGTGCAGGTTGCGCACGATCGCGTCGTTCATGTCTGAGATCGATCGGTAGTTCATGCGGTTATTCCTGTCCTGAGATCGGCGTGTCGCGAGCGGTGCGGTTCATTTCGCCTCGCTTGGAGTGGCGGAAAACCCGCGTGCCGGGATCAGCCGCAACGCCTCGCGAAGCGCTTCGCGGCCGGCGCCGAAGGCAAGCGCGACGATGATGGTGACGGCATAGGAGAGCGCCGCGCCGCCGGCCAGCGCGACGACGGGCGGCGCTTGCAGCAATGGTTTGGCGAGCCAGACCAGGCCGAGCGCCAGATGCGCGCCGAGCACGAAAGGCAGCGCCGCGTGAAGCACATGGCTGGCCTTGAGCGGTCCGCTCCTGCCGACATAGAGCCACAGGAACGGCGTGCGCATATATTCGCTGATCGCATAGGCGACGGCGACGCCAAGCGCGCCATAGGGAAGGCCGATGGCAAAGGCCGCCACCGAGGTCACCGCTGTGATGATGCCCCAGCGCATGAAGTCGCCTGAACGGCCCTGGCTTACGAACAGCCATCCCGCGGGATTGTTGAGCGGCTGCAGCAGGCCGGCAAAGCCCAGCGCCAGGAAGATCGGCGCGCTGCCTCGCCATTGCTCGCCGAGCACGAAGGGAATGAGCGTGTCGGACATGGCGGTGGCGAAGGCGACGCCCGGAAGCGCCACCAGAAGGATCAGTGGCATGACCCGCAGATAGGCGCTGCGGTAGCGGTCCGGCTCGTCCTTCAGCCGCGACAGCGCCGGCACCATCACCTTCGCCAGCGGGTTGGTGATCTGGCTGAGCGGGAACAGCAAAAGCTTGTAGGCGCGGTCATAGAGGCCGAGCTGCGCCTCGCCCCAGTATTTGCCGATCAGCACATTGTCGAGGTTGCGGGCAAAGAAATTGGCGAAGTTGAAGCCGGTGATGCCGGCGCCGAAATTGATCAGCGCGCCGATGCCTTCGACCTTGCGCGGCAGGCCGGGGCGCCAGCGCGACGAATACCAGTAGCAAAGCGTCGGCAGCACGGCGCTTGCCAGCGTACCGGCGAAAAGCGCCCAGTAGGAGCGGTCGATGAAGGTCCAGCCTATCGACACCGCGACACCGATGATGGCGCTGGCGATGTCGATGATGGCCAGCCGCGTGAACTCCATGCGGCGCGTCAGCAGCGCCACATGCTGGGCTCCCAGACCGTAGGCCAGGATCTGCAGGCCGAAGGCGGCGACGAGGCCCGTCACGCGCGGCTCGCCATAGAAGGCGGCGACCAGCGGCGCCGAAGCCGCGAGCACGCAGGCCAGCACCGCGCTCACCGCCACGTTGATCCAGAAGAGGTAGTTGACCTCCTCGTGGCGGATGCCGGTCTTCTGGATCGTCGCCTGGGTCAGGCCGAAATCCTGGAACAGCGCGATGAAGGCAAGCACCGGCGCGCACATCGCCACGACACCGAAATCCTGCGGCGACAAAAGCCGCGACAGCACGATGACGGAGATGATCTGCGTCGCCACGCGCACGCCTTGCGCCATCGCGGTGACGACCGCGCCGCGTCCGACCGATTTGCGCAGAGAGCCCTCAGGCGGATCGAATGCACTGGTTTCCAAATTCAGGATCCCTGATCTTGCTACCGATCCGACATCGTCACGACCGGCGCCCGCCGCCATGCGTAAACTACCGCAAGACCTTTTTGCAGTGCAACAAAAAATGTGCGGACGGTTGCTCCGCAGCACCAAAATTGTTGCGATGCAGCAAAAGCTGTACTAGCATCCCCGATGGGTGGGCCCAACAGCGGTCGAGTTTCATGCTGCATGTCTTGTACCTTGTGCATGACGTATCCGACCCGGCGGTGCGCCGGAGGGTACAGATGCTCAAGGCAGGCGGCGCCAGAGTTACCCTGGCGGGCTTCCGCCGCACCACCAATCCGGTCGCCGCGATCGAGGGTATCGAGCCTGTCGACCTTGGCGCGACGCGCGACGGCCGATTCGCGCAGCGCATCGGCGCGGTCGCCAAGGCTGCCATGTCGATCGGTGCGAAACTGGGCGCCATGCCCAGGCCCGATCTCATCATCGCGCGCAACCTCGAGATGCTGGCGCTCGCCCGCCGTGCCAATGCCGCGCTCGGGGCGAGCGTGCCGATTGTCTATGAATGCCTGGATATCCATCGCCTGGTGCTGCGCGACGATTTTGTCGGCAGGACCCTGCGCGGCGCCGAGCGCCGCCTTGCCCGCGACGTGAAGCTTCTGGTGACGAGCTCGCCGGCCTTCATCGCCAATTATTTCGAGCCGTTCGGGCAGATCGTCGCACCCGTCGAACTGATCGAGAACAAATATTTCGAGGCAGCATCTATTGCCGCAGCGCCTTCTTTCGACGACGCCGGCCCGGCGTCGCCGCCCTGGCGCATCGGCTGGTTCGGCGCCCTGCGCTGCCGCCGCTCGCTGGAATTGTTGGCCGATTTCACCCGCCGGCAGTCAGGCCGTTTCGAGGTTGTGCTCAGAGGCCGTCCGGCACTGTCCGAATTCCCGGACTTTCATGGTTTCGTCCAAGCCGAGCCCTGGCTTTCGTTCGGCGGCCCTTACCGCAACCCGGAGGACATGGCGGCAATCTACCAGGAGGTGCATTTCTCCTGGGCGATCGATTTCTTCGAAGCCGGCCAGAATTCCGAATGGCTGCTGCCGAACCGCCTCTATGAGGGCTGCCGCTTCGGCGCCGTGCCGATCTCGATGGCGGACACCGAAACCGGCCGGTTCCTGAAACAGAAGGATATCGGCGTGCTTCTGTCCGAGGCGACGGTTGAGGGCATCGAGGCGATGCTGGGCCGGATCGACCAGGATGGATATCGCGGTCTGAAGTCGCGGGTGCTGGCCCGCAATCCGCGAACCTGGAGCTACGACCGCGGCGACTGCGCGGCCTTCGTCGAAAAACTGCGCGGCCTCGCTGCCATGCCTTCGACTTTTGCGGCGGCGGCGTAATGACGGAGGACGTGCAAAGACCGATGACGCAGGCCATTCCATCGATCCTGATCGTCATTCCCTGCCTCGACGAGGCCGCGCATATCGGCGGTCTGCTCGACCAGTTGCGGCCCGCCGCGGCCAGACTCGGCGGCCGCATCGTCGTCGCCGACGGCGGCAGCACCGACGGCACGCAAGCCATCGTCGAAAACATCGTGGCCTTGGATCCCCGCGTCCTCCTGCTCGCCAACCCGAAGCGCATCCAGAGCGCCGCCATCAATCTGGCGGTCGCGAGCCTCGGCGAAGGCGCCGACTATCTCATCCGCATCGACGCGCATGGCGGTTATCCGGACGATTACTGCGACCGGCTGGTCGAGGAAGCGCTTGCCACCGGCGCCGATTCGGTCGTCGTTTCGATGCTGACCGCCGGCACCGGCGCCGTGCAGAAGGCCGTCGCGGCGGCGCAGAACTCCAAGCTCGGCACCGGCGGCTCGAAGCACCGGCACATGTCCGAAGGCGAATGGGTCGATCACGGCCACCACGCGCTGATGCGCATCGCCGCCTTCAGGCAGGTCGGCGGCTATGACGAGAGTTTCAGCCACAACGAGGACGCCGAGCTCGACTACCGCCTGCGCCAGGCCGGCTGCCGCATCTGGATGAGCGGCAGGACGCAGATGGTCTATTATCCGCGCTCGACGCTGAAGAGCCTGTATTTCCAGTATCTCGGCTATGGCCGCGGCCGCGCCAGGAATGTGCTCAAGCACCGCATGGTGCCGAAGGTCCGGCAGATGATCCCGATTCTGGTCGCGCCCGTGGTGCTGCTCGCCCTGTTCTCCTTTGTCCACTGGCTGGCGGCGGTGCCGTTCCTTTTGTGGGCGTCCGTGTGCCTCGGCTACGGCCTGGCGACCGCGATACGCCAGCGCAATGCCGGCATCGCCCTGGCCGGCGTCTCGGCGATGGTCATGCATTTCGGCTGGTCCGTCGGCTTCTGGCAGCAGCTTTTGACGCCGCGCTCGCAGCGCAAGGTGGCGTGATGACCGGCCGCTCGATCGACATCTGCATCTGCACCTTCCGTCGGCCGGAGCTGGCCGACACGCTGCGCTCCGTCGCCGCGCTGGAGAAGCCCGAGGGGTTGGAGATCGGCATCGTCATTGCCGACAATGACGATGAGCCCAGCGCCCAGAAGCTGGTGAAGGCATTGGCCGAGGAGCTGAAGCTGCCGATCCGCTATCGCCACGCGCCAGCGCGCAACATCTCGATCGCCCGCAATGCCTGCCTCGATGCCAGCGTTTCGGACTTCGCCGTCTTCATCGACGACGATGAGACCGCGTCGCCCGGCTGGCTCGTCGAATTGATGGCGACGGCCGATGCCACCGGCGCCGCGGCGGTGCTCGGACCGGTGCGGGCGCATTATCGCCAGGACGCGCCGGACTGGATGCGAAAGGGCGATTTCCACTCGACCTTGCCGGTCTGGGTGCGTGGCGAGATCCGCACCGGCTACACCTGCAACGTCCTGCTCAGAACGACCGATGCGAGCCTGCGCGGCCGGCGCTTCAGCCTGGCGCGCGGCCAGACCGGCGGCGAGGACACCGAGTTCTTCGATGCCATGGTCAAGGCCGGCGGCCGTATCGCCTTTGCGCCGCAAGCCTTTGTCGACGAGGTGGTGCCGCGCTCCAGGGCGGCGTTCGATTGGCTGCGCCGCCGTCGCTTCCGCTTCGGTCAGACCCACGGCCACCTGATCGGCCACAACACGGGCGGCGTGCGACGCGCCGGCCAGGTCGGGCTCGCTTCCGCCAAGGCCGCCTATTGCTTCGGCATGGCGGTTTTGACCGCGATCAGCCCGGTGCGGCGGAACCGCAGCGTGCTGCGCGGCATTATGCACGTTGGTGTCGTCAGCGGTTTGGTCGGCGTCCGCGAAATCCGCCAGTACGGCCTCACTTCGCCAGAGCAAGGGAACAAACGTGCAGCCTGACGTCAGCTTCGTCATAGCCGCCTACAATGCCGAGGCGACCCTAGACCGCGCTATCGCCGCCGCGATCGCGCAACGCGGCGTGACTGTCGAGATCATCGTCGTCGACGACCAGTCGCGCGACGGCACGCTGGATGTGGCGCGCGCCTATCCGCAAGACATCGTCAAGGTGGTGGCGCTACCCGCCAATCGCGGTCCGGGCGGCGCCCGCAATGCCGGCCTCGACCTTGCCCGCGGCCGCTGGGTGGCGGTGCTCGATTCCGACGATGCCGTGCATCCGGACCGTCTGGCGGCGATGATCGCGCGGGCGGAAGCGGCCGGCGCCGAGATCGCCGTCGACAATGTCCAGGTCGTACGCGAGGACGGCACGCCCGACGACATCATGTTCCCGACCGGCTATCTGGAAGGTTTGCGCGAAATTTCGCTGGCCGACTACATCGCCGGCAATCTGGTCTTCGAATCGCGCTTCAATTTCGGCTATCTCAAGCCGATCTTCCAGCGCCGGTTCCTCGACGAAAACAGACTGCGCTACGACGAGGAACTGCGCATCGGCGAGGACTACATTCTCTTGGCAAGCGCGCTGGCCAGCGGCGGCCGTTGCGTGGTCGAGCCGACCGTCGGCTACGTCTATCACATCCGCTCCGGCTCGATCTCGCGCGTGCTCGAATTGCACCATGTCGAGGCGATGATGCGCGCCGACGCAGCGTTCGCGGCGGCATATCCCATGGACAGCAGCGCCCGGGCGGCGTTCGCCAGACGCGGCCGCAGCCTGCGCAAGGCAGCGTCGTTCCTGGCCCTGGTTCAACACATCAAGGCGCGCGCGCTGCTCAAGGCGATAGGCGCGGCGCTCAGGGATCCGGCCGCGGTCAGGCATATGTCGATGCCGATCGCGGTCCGGCTGAGAAGGGTTGCGGCAAGGTTTGCCGCGGGGGTGGGGAGACGAAGCATGCGGGCGAGTTTTTGATAGCCGGCGATAGGTAGAAATCTTTTTCTCTCAGAAGGAAGACCAGATGCAGAAAGTCAGGAAGGCAGTCATCCCGGTGGCGGGGCTCGGAACGCGGTTCTTGCCGGCGACCAAGTCGATGCCCAAGGAAATGCTGCCCGTCGTCGACAAGCCCGTCGTGCAATATGCCGTCGACGAGGCCTTCGAGGCCGGTATCGAGCACATCGTCTTCGTCACCGGCCGCAACAAGGCGGTCATCGAGGACTATTTCGACCTGCATCCTGAATTGATCGGCACGCTGGAGCAGACCGGCAAGAAGGCCCAGCTCGAATCGCTGGAGAACCTGCTGCCGGAGGCCGGCGCCACCTCCTTCATCCGCCAGCAGTCGCCGCAGGGCCTCGGCCACGCCGTATGGTGCGCGCGCGACGTGATCGGCAATGAGCCCTTCGCGTTGTTGCTTCCCGACATGGTGTCCTTCGGCGCGCGCGGCTGCCTTGCCGAGACGGTCGATCTCTATCAGCGTACAGGCGACAATGTGATCGCCGTCGAGCGCTGCGACCCGGCCGAAACCGGCAAATACGGCATTGTCGGCCGCGGCGACGAGGTCGGTTCCGGCTTCAAGGTCACCGAGATGGTCGAAAAGCCCGCGCCCGCCAAGGCACCGTCGAATTTCTACATCAACGGCCGCTACGTGCTGCAGCCGGAGATCTTTGCCCTGCTCGGCAACCAGCAGCGCGGTGCCGGCAACGAAATCCAGCTCACCGACGCCATGGTGCGTCTGGCCCAGAGCCAGCCCTTCTATGCCCAGCCTTTCGACGGCCGCATGTTCGACTGCGGCTCCAAGGAAGGTTTCATCGAGGCCACCATCGCCTTTGCCCTGGCACGCGACGACATGAAAGGCCCTGTCTTCGAGATGCTGCAGCAATTCGTCCGGTCGCATGAGCGCCGGGAAGTAGCCGCATAATGCCCATCTTTCGGGTGCATATGCGAACTCGCGATGGCGCGACAGCCACAACAGCGCCCGGGCCTTCCGGCCCGGCGCATCCTGGCAACAACGTTGCGCGGTCTTTTCTGGTCACGACGCCGATCTACCAAGGCCGATAGCGCCTCAAACCTGGAATTGGACCGAAGATGAACTATGCCAACTTCCCTCTCGACAAGAGGATGCCGTTGCCCAACACCGATCAGGAAAAGGGTGAAGACTTCATCGACGTCGAGCGTCTGCTTGGCATGGCCGCCCGGCAGGCCAAGGTGGTGGCGGTCTGCGCCATCATCGGCCTGTTCCTGGGCGTGATCTATCTGCAGACCACGCCCAAGCAATATATGTCGGTGGCGAGCGTCCTGATCGACGAAGGCCTGAACAAGGTCGTCGACGACATCTCGGCCGCGTCGCAGACCATGCAGACCGACGCCTCGCTGCTCAGCCAGATCGAGATCTTGACCTCGGCGCGCCTGGCATCGGTGGTCGTCGACAAGCTGAAGCTCGACCAGAACGAAGCGTTCATGAACCCGCCGCAGTCGGCCCTGGCCAAGGGCGTCGGCTTCCTGCGCGGCGTCGTCGGCTATTTCCGCGGCAGCTCGGCCGACGACATCCCCGGCTTGCAGAATGTCGACGAAGCGACGCGCCAGGCCATGATCAAGACGGCGACGCATGACTACGCGGTGCTGAAGCTGCAAAGCGAGGTGCTGGCGCAGCGTAACGGCCGCAGCTACGTGATTTCCATCGGCTACCAGGCGCCGGATCCCGCCTTGGCCACGGCCATCACCAAGGCCTATGCCGATGCCTATCTGGCCGACCAGCTCAATGCCAGCTTCGACGCCACCGAACGCGCCGCCTTGTGGCTGCAGGGCCGGCTCACCGAATTGCGGGAGAGCTCGCAGCAGGCAGCGATGGCGGTCGAGAAATTCAGGGCCGAACATGGGCTCTCCGCCAACAGCGACGGCCAGTTGCTGAGCGACAAGCAGCTCGCCGATCTCAACGCCCAGCTGATCGTCGCCCAGGCCGACACCGCTAGAGCCAGCGCCCGCTACCAGCAATACAAGGCGATCGTCGACAGCGGCTCCGAAAGCGCCTTCAACGATTCGGCCATCGGCTCGGACCAGCCGAGCAGTTCGGTCATCATCGCGCTCAAGACCCGCTATCTGGCGATTGCCAAGCGCCTGCAGGACGTCGAGACGAATTTCGGCAAGGACCATCCGCAGGCGGTCGCGCTGACCAAGGAAAAGGCCGATGTCTCGGCGCAGATCTTCGGCCAGCTGAAGCAGCTCACCGAAAGCTACCGCAACGACTTCGAAGTGGCGCAGGCGCGCGAGACCGCGCTGCGCGACAAGATCTCCACCGCCGCCGGCAAGAGCTCGATCGACAACCAGTCGCAGGTCAAGCTGAAGGAGCTGGACCAGCAGGCGCAGGCCCTGACCACGCTCTATCAGACCTTCCTCAGCCGCTATGAGGAAGCCTCGCAGCAGCAGTCCTTCCCGGTCGGCAAGGTCCGTATCATTTCCGATGCGACGATGCCGCTCACGGCCTCCAGCCCACGCACCATGCGCGTGCTGGCGCTGTCGCTGGTGCTCGGCCTGATGCTCGGCGCCGGCTTCGGCGGGCTCAACGAGTTCAATGAGCGCTTCTTCAGGACGGGCGAGGACATTCGCGACCGCGTCGGCCTGAAATTCCTCGGCTATCTGCCGACCATCGGCGGCGGCAAGGCCAAGGAGGCCAAGGCCGCCGACGATCTACCGGTCGATGGCAAGGTGGCCAGCCTCTCCGCCGCCGAGAAACGGGCGCGCATGCGCGTCAGCATCGACGCCCCGGCCTCGATGTTCGCCGAGACGCTGCGCAACGCCAAGATCGCCTTTGACGTCGTGATGGAGGATCGTGGCAGCCGGGTCATCGGCGTCATCTCGGTGCTGCCCGGAGAAGGCAAGTCGACGGTGGCCGCGAACCTCGCCGGCCTGCTCGCCGCCAACGGCGCCAGGACCTTGCTCATCGACGGCGACTTGCGCAATCCGGGCTTGAGCCGCAGCCTCGGCATGGAGGCCGAACAGGGGCTGATGGAAGCGGTGGTCAACGGCCAAACCTGGCAGTCGGTCGGCAAGGTTGACCGCCAGACCAAGCTTGCGATCATTCCAGCCGTGCTGCGCGGCCAGTTCTCGCATACCAGCGAGCTTCTGGGCTCGGCCGGCATGCGCCGCTTCATCGAGAACGCCAAGGAAACGTTCGAGTACATCATCGTCGACCTGCCGCCGCTCGGCCCCGTCGTCGACGCCAAGGCCTTCGCGCCGCTGGTCGACAGTTTCGTGCTGGTGGCCGAATGGGGCCGCACGCCGCGCAAGATGGTGCGCTCGATGCTGGAATCCGAGCCCTATATCGCCAACAAGGTGATCGGCGCGGTGCTCAACAAGGTCGATTTGAAGAAGCTGGCCAAATACGGCTCGCTCGGCGGCTCGGAACGCTTCTTCGACCGCTACTCGAGCTACTATCTGGAGAAGTCCGAGCAGCGTCCCAAGCAGGCGGCCTGAGGCGGGTTCCGATCGGAAAAAAGACATGGGGCGGCTCAGCCTGAAACGGCGAGCCGCCCTAATCTTGTGATGACAGCAGCCGGCCATATTTGCCGACGATCCTGAGCGCGGTCAGCCGCCCTGTCTGAAAGGCGCCGGTGTCGATGTCGAGCCGGCGTCCGTCGAGGGTGGGAACATCGACGATCGTGTGTCCGTGCACCACCCAGCGGTCGAGGCGGTGTGACGCCTGGAAGAACTCTTCGCGGATGTTGAGGAGATCGGCCTCGTCCTGCGCCTCCAGCGAGACGCCGGGCCGGATGCCGGCATGGACGAAGACCCATTCATCCGAGCAGACCATCGCCGGCAGCGTGCGCAGGAAATCGACATGGCTGGCCGGGATGGCCTCGCGGATGTGCGCGTCCGCCTGCTCGCTCGAACCGTAGAGGCTTATCAGCCGGTCAGGGTCGACGCCGTAGGAGAACAGGGTTTCGCGGCCGCCATAGCCGAGCCAGGTTTCACGCGAGAGATAGCCGTCCAGATAGAGGAGCAGCGCGACCTCGTGGTTTCCGACCAGGCACACGCGCAGGAAGCCCTTCGGCGCCGGCGCCATCAGATGTTCGATCACGCGCCGCGAATGCGGCCCGCGGTCGATATAGTCGCCCAGCATGATGATGATCTTGCGGCCGCTGAACCGCAGCGCGTCGAGCTGGATTTTTCCTTCCAGTGCCCGCAACTCGTCGAGGCAGCCATGCACGTCGCCGACCGCGTAGACCACGGTGCCGCGCATATCCATGACCAGCCTTTCGCGCGGCACGGGTCGGGGTCGTCTCGAACGCTGGAACAGGCTCACGGATTGAGGCTCGGGTACTTGCACTGGTTTGCGCCTCGATTATCACGCCGAATGCAAACAATTCCACACCGGGCGGTTAACCATTTCACCGAAACGGCAAACCGCTCTATCTCTTTGTTTTTAGGCAATTCCGGACGCTTTTCCTGGAATTGCTCTAGCCCGGGGTCAGGCGGCCTTCAGCCGGTAGCGGAACAGCGTATGGTCGAAGAGCAGCCGGACGCGCGGCTCGGCCTCGGCCGCGATCAACCAACTCGCCGCGATCATGGCGGCGCCGACGGCAGGAATCGCGACAAGATAGGGCACGCCGGCGCGCATCAGGGTGCCGAGCATCGCCGCGCCGACGACGTCGTGGATGAGATAGAGCGGATAGGTCATCAGCCCGATTCGCCGCCAGCCGCGCCAGGAAAGGTCGAGGCTGAGCGACCACGCCATCAGGAGAACGGCAGCGAGGAAGATGATGATCGGCGCCGCGTAAGGCATGGCGGCTCCGACCTTGCTGCTGTGCACGTCGACCGAGCTCGCGATCTGCAGCGCGCCCGCGAACAGGAACAGGGCGGTGAAGGCGAGGCGGGTGACGGTTGTCGCCTTGAAGCGCATCAGCCACAAAAGCACGCCGACGGCGAAGAAGGCGCCATGATGCACAAGAGTTAGCTGCAGCCAGCGCGTTTCGGCGAGGTCGGTCCAGCCGAAAGCGAAATAGAGGCACCAGAACAGCGTGCTCATCAGGCCGATGACGATGGCGGCCGTTTCCATCAGGTCGAAGCGGCCGAGCCACAGCAGCACCCAGACGATGGCGTAGAAGGCAATCTCGATGCCGAGCGTCCAATAGACGCTATCAACCCATGGCTCGAAGGGCACGAACAGTCCGGTGCGGACAAGCCGGATCACGGCGTCCGTCGGCCAGGAGAGGCCGACCATAAGCAGCACGATCGCGGTGAGCGGCGCGCAGATCCAGACCGCCGGCACCAGCCGTCTGAAGCGCGCCTCGAAGAATTTCAGCGGTGTCGCGTTCTCGGCGCTGAAGGCGATGACGAAGCCGCTGATGACGAAGAACACCTGCACGCCGACCCAGCCGGAACCGGCAAAAGCCATTTCGGGATGCGGCGGGATGCCGCCGGTCGCGCGCGCCGAAATGCCGTCGGGAAAGGCCCAGACCCAGAAGCCATAGTGATAGAACATCACCATGACGGCAGCCAGGAATCGTAGAATGTCGACGCCGCCGAATGTCGTCTTATGCTGAGCCATGCCGTGCCTTCGGTATGGCCCCCCAAGTGAACTCTAGGCGCTATTGCTGCATTGCACAATAGACGATTGCGCTGCGGGAGAAATCGCGACTTGCCGTCTTTCGACTACACCCCGAAGCCACGTCCCTTCAACGCCGCCGTGATCTCGTCGAGGATCGCGGGATCGTCGATGGTCGCCGGCATCGTCCATTCCTCCTTGTCGGCGATCTTCTGCATCGTGCCGCGCAGGATCTTGCCGGAGCGGGTCTTGGGCAGCCGCTTGATCGTCACCACCGTCTTGAAGGCGGCGACCGGGCCGATCCGCTCGCGCACCAGCCCCACCACTTCGCTTTCGATCGCGCCGGTGTCGCGCGCCACGCCGGCATTGAGCACGACGAAGCCCAGCGGCACCTGGCCCTTCATGGCGTCGGCAATACCGATGACGGCGCATTCGGCGACATCGGGATGGGCCGCCAGCACCTCTTCCATGGCGCCGGTCGACAGCCGGTGGCCGGCGACGTTGATGATGTCGTCGGTGCGGGCCATGACATAGAGATAGCCGTCCTCGTCCATCATGCCGGCATCGGCGGTCTTGTAGTGGCCGGGAAACTCTTCGAGGTAAGCCTGGCGGAAGCGGGCATCGGCATTCCACAGCGTCGGCAGGCAGCCGGCCGGCAGCGGCAGCTTGACCACGACATTGCCGAGCGTGCCGCGAGTTACCTCATGGCCGGCATCGTCGAGAATGCGGATGTCGTAGCCCGGCATCGGCACGCCGGGCGAGCCGTATTTCACCGGCAGCAGCCCGAGACCGGCCGGGTTGATCGTCATCGGCGAGCCGGTCTCGGTCTGCCACCAATGGTCGACGACCGGCCGGTCGAGCTTCTGCTCGGCCCATTTGATGGTTTCGGGATCGGCGCGCTCGCCGGCGAGGAACAGCGTGCGGAATTTCGACAAATCGTATTTCGGCACGAACTCGCCCTTGGGGTCCTGTCCCTTGATGGCGCGGAAGGCGGTCGGCGCGGTGAACAGCGCGACCACGCCATGCTCGGAGATCACCCGCCAATAAGTACCGGCATCCGGCGTGCCGACCGGCTTGCCTTCGAACAGGATGCTGGTGCAGCCATGCAAAAGCGGCCCGTAGACGATGTAGGAATGGCCGACCACCCAGCCGACATCGGAGGCCGCCCAGAACACTTCGCCCGGCTTGACGCCGAACTCGTTGTCCATCGTCCATTTCAGCGCGACCATATGGCCGCCATTGTCGCGCACGATGCCCTTCGGCTGCCCCGTCGTGCCGGAGGTGTAGATGATGTAGAGCGGGTCGGTGGCCAGCACCGGCACGCAGTCGACATTGGCGCCGGCGGCGCGCTCGCGCGCCACGGCATCGGCATAGTCGAAGTCGTAATTGTCCTTCATGTCGCAGCGCAGCTGCTCGCGCTGCAGGATGAGGCAGGCGTCCGGCTTATGCTTCGATATCTCGATCGCCTTGTCGAGCAGCGGCTTGTAGGCGACGACACGACCCGGCTCCAGTCCGCAGGACGCGGTGATGATCAGCTTCGGCTTGGCATCGTCGATGCGGGTGGCGAGCTCATGCGAGGCGAAGCCGCCAAACACCACCGAATGCACGGCGCCCAGCCTCGCGCAGGCGAGCATGGCGATCGCCGCTTCCGCCACCATCGGCATGTAGATGATGACGCGGTCGCCCTTGCCGATGCCGCGATGCCTGATCACCGAGGCCAGCGCGACCACCTCGCGCTTCAATTCGGCATAGGTCAATTTTCGCATCGTGCCGGTGATGGCGCTGTCATGGATCAGCGCCAGCTGGTCGGCGCGGCCGCCGGCGACATGACGGTCGATTGCGTTGTAGCAGGTGTTGCAGGAAGCGCCGACAAACCAGCGGCCATAGACGCCTTCCGACGGATCGAAGACCTTCTCGGCCGGCTTGTACCAGTCGATCGCCTTGGCCGCCTCGGCCCAGAACCCTACGGGGTCGCGTTTCCAGCCCTCATAGACTTCGTGGTAGCGTGAGGCCATCCGGCTTCCTCCCAAGAAACGTTCTGCCGCCCTGCCATAGACTAAGCCGCGCGCGGCGGCCATGTCTTCCTGCATTTTGGTCGACATCGCGGGCAAACGTCCCTGTTCGGCGCCCCGAGCGGAGGCCTCGCTGTCACTGTCTGTGATATAAGCCGGCTTAGAGCGGCAGCGCCGCCAGCATCAGCCCGACACCGCCGGCGATCAGGATAGCCGCCGCCAGCGCTTTCCGATGGCGCTCGAACGCCGTCGGAGCCCGTTCCCAATTGTAACGCATAAAACATCACTCCCCAAAGCCCGGCGGACTCATAGCTTACTTAAGGGAAGGAACGCAATCCTGGCGGGACCGGCCGGCTTGACAGTGGGCGCGACCGCCCGTCATCCTGCCGCCGTGGATGTTTTTCCGGGAATTTTCGATGAAGATAGCTTACGAAAAGCCAGTGCTGGCAAAGCGTGAGAAGCTGTCGAGCCTCGTGGCGGCGACCGCAAGCGGTCCGACCGGTCCAGCCGGCTGAGGTTCCGGCCATTTGCGGCAGGACGGCCGCCGTAACGGCGCAACTTCGGCGCGAGATAATGGACAGCGTGGGGTTGGCGCGCTATTTGCTCCCGGGCGAAGGGGAGCGGACGCATGGCTGAGATTGGTTCTGAAACGGTGCTGCGGATGGCGGACGACGCTTCCGTGCAGCATGTCGGCGATGGCGCCGTCGTGCTCCTGGCGCGCAGCGGCCAGCTTTACACCTGCAATGACACGACCGAGGCCTTTCTCGGCAAGGTCGACGGCGCGCGCAACCTCAACCAGATCGTCGACCTGTTGTCGGAAGAGTTCGACGTCGACAAGGCAACGCTCGACGAGGATATGGCCGCGTTGGTCGCCGAATTGGTGGCCGAAGGCATTCTCGCCGACCCGGGCGTGTGATGACCGACGGACCGTTCCTGCGCGTCCTGTTCCGCGCCCATTTGTGGCTCAGCGCCCGGCTGATGCCGGCATTGGTCGGACGGCGCGATTTCGAAAGCGTGTTGAAACTGGCGCCGCTGCGGTCGCCTGCGCCCTATCGTGACCTGCCCTGGACTTACATCGTGCAGCGCGTCAACCGAACGGTCCGGCGCCCATGGTTCATGCGCGACCGCAGGTGCCTCCGGGAAGGGCTCCTCGGCTTTCGCTTCCTGCGCATGGCCGGTCTCGATCCGGAGCTGCGTTTCGGCGTCGATGCCAGGTCGATGCATGAGCCGCGCCTGTCGGCGCATTGCTGGGTCTGCCTCGACGGCAAGCCGGTTGTCAGCGACAGCCAGCCCGGCATGGTGGAGATCTACCGCCACCCGTCCAGCATGAAGGCGCCCGCCGCTTGAGCGATCGGACAACCACGTTCTGCTACGACCTCAAAGGGCAGGTCATCGGCATCACCGCCGCGCGCGCCGACCTCTGGCCGAGCTTCGACCTGATGCTCGGCACCCTGCGTTTGGACGAGCCCGTCCAGCCCGGCTTTCGCGTCAACATCGTCGAGACGCCGCAGCTGCAGGAGAATCCGGAAGGAAAACTTGCTTTCGACGGCGAGGTGCCGCTGGATGGCCATTGCCGGATGATCGACGCCGGCGGCATCTTCCACCTCGTCTTTCCGGGCCAGCAGACGGTGGCGATCCACGACGGGGAAGGCTGGGCCGAAATCCGCGTTCATCCGGACTACAAGATCAAGTGGACGCTGCTGATGATTGTGCTCGATGCCGCGCTCGATGCCGGCCGCCAGCACATGCTCCATACCGCCGGCCTGACGCTGCCGGGCAGCGACGCGCTGGTCCTGATCCATGCGCCGAGCGGCACCGGCAAGTCGACGACGTCGCTGGCGCTCGCCTCGCAGGGCTTCGGCCTCTGCTCCGACGACGTCATGATCCTGAAGACGACGGCCGATGGCGTCACCGCCTGGGGCATGCCACGCAAAGTGAAGGTCCATCGCCACACCGCGGCGATGCTGCCTTTCGTGGCGCCCTGCCTCGGCGAGACATGGGACGCCGAGGGCGAGCAGGCCGTCTCGCTCGATCGCCTTGGCGAGATCATCCGTGTCGAGGATGTTCGGGCAAGGCCGATCGCGGCGCTTTTGCATCTTGCCCGCTCGGTGGACGGCGAGACCCGGCTCGTGCCCATGGCCAGAACCGACGCCATGGTGGCTTTGGCCACCGACAATGTGCGGACCGGCATGACCGGCCTCTTGCCGCTGCAGAAAAGGCGGATGGCGACGATCGCGACCCTGGTCAAGACCGTGCCGACTTTCACGCTGCGAGTCGGAGCGAGGCCGGTCGAGGCGGCGGCGCTGATCCAAGCCGCGATGCGTCCTTAACGGATCGTGCTTCCCGCGCTCAGGCCGGGTAAGGCCTCGGCCGCGCCAACCTTTGCACCCAACGAAAAGCGTCGCGGCTGAGGCGCGAGCGCAGTTTTTCGCGCGAGTTGACGCGCAGCAGCATGTTGCCGGTGATCAACCATTTCGCCAGCCGTATCGAAAGGTCCGGCTTGATGCGATTGGCAAGCTCGATCGCGCGCGGCGCGCCGAACAGGCGTCCCGTCACATTGAGGACCGTCGCCAACTCGAGCTCGATGCCGGTCATGCGGGCGGCCTCGAGCAGCCGGGCTTCCTCGTCCGGCGATTTCAGCGCCCGCACGCCTTGCAGCACGTCGACGCAGAGCTGCAGCCGGTGGAACTTATGGCCGCCGGCGGCATGGACGATGCCGATGGTGAGCAGCGCGGCCGGCGTGTCGGTTTCGCCATTGTCGATCGCCTGCAACTCGCGGAAGCCGAGCGACAGGCGCCTGCGCATGCCGGTGTCGTGCACCAGATTGCCGTGCAATTCGACCAGCAGGCTGGAGTTATCTTTCTCCAGCCATTTGAACTCCTGCAACTCATGCGATTCTGCCTCGCCGCTGCCGAGCTTGAAGCCGCATTCGGCGATCGTTCTGTTGGCCGCCTCGATGCTGGCGGGGTCGACGAGGATATCGATGTCGGTGAAGGGCCGGTCGGCAAGCTGGCGATAGAGCTTGCGCGCGAACACCGGCCCCTTGACGATCCGGGCCGCAACGCCCTTCGCCGCCAGCGCCTTCATGATGCGGTCGCCATGGTATTGCAGCAGCATCGACTGGCCAGTCGCCGTCGTCGACTGGTCGCGCAATTCGGCTAGTTTTTGCGGCAGGCCGGCGTCTTTTGGCAGATTGGCGTCACCGCGTTCCCTGAGCTTGCGCAGCACAATCGGTAGAACGCCGTGGAATTCGGCATTGGCCAGCAGCGCCATCAGGCTGGCCCCAGAGACATCCACGCCCCAATCGGCCGCGGCCTCGGGATCGGCAAGGCTGATCAGCAGTTTTTCCTGGGCAGGCGAAAGCGCGGGCAGCATTGGTTCGGCAAACAGCAACGAGGTTTCGCGCATGCTTGCCAGAAAAGCACCAGGGAAGCCAGTGACGGCCAGAGCAGTTCACCGTTTCACGGAAACGGCGAACCGCTCTATCTTTTTGTTTTTACGCAATTCCGGACGGAAAACCGCTTCACACTTTTCCTGGACTTGCTCTACATCCCCCAACGCAGCGCCGCGGTATGCACCGGCGCATCCCACAGCGCCGTCATTTCGTCGTCGAGCATGGTGAGCGTGATCGAGCATCCAGCCATGTCGAGCGAGGTGACATAGGAGCCGACCAGCGAGCGGGTCACCGTCACGCCCTGTTTCTCGAACATTTTGCGGGCGCTGTTGTACATCAGATAGAGCTCCATCGACGGCGTGCCGCCGAAGCCATTGACGAACAGCAGCGCCGGCCCTTTAGCGCGATCGGCGAGGTCGCCGGCAATCGCCGCGCAGACCTCCTCGGCGATGGCGTCGGCGCTCTTCAGAGCGTCGCGCCGGCGGCCGGGCTCGCCGTGGATGCCGACGCCGAATTCCATCTCGCCGTCGCCGATCTCGAAGGTCGGCTTGCCGGCGGCGGGCACCGTGCCGCTGGTCAGCGCCACGCCCATCGAGCGCGTCGCGGCGTTGACCCGGTCGCCCAGCGCCTTGAGTTCGGACAGGGCCATGCCTTGCTCGGCCGCCGCGCCGACGATCTTTTCCACCACCAGCGTGCCGGCGACGCCGCGCCGCCCGGTCGTGTAGGATGAGTTCTCGACGGCGACGTCGTCATTGGTCACTACCTGCAGCACGCCGTCCGCCATCTCGGCCGCCATGTCGAAATTCATCACGTCGCCTTCGTAGTTCTTGACGATGAACAGGCAACCGGCGCCGGTATCGACGGCCGCAACGGCCGCGAGCATCTGGTCGGGTGTCGGCGAGGTGAAGACCTGGCCGGGGCAGGCGGCATCCAGCATGCCGTGGCCGACCAGCCCGCCATGCAGCGGCTCGTGGCCGGAGCCGCCGCCCGAGATCAGCGCCACCTTGCCGGGTTTCAGCCCCCTGCGGCGGATGAATTTGTGCTCCTCGCCGAGGACCAGGATATCGGCATGCGCGGCCGCGAAGCCGTCGAGGCTCTCGGTCAGCACCGTATCGACCGAATTCAGGAACTTCTTCATGTGTCCTCCCGACACAGCCTTACGCGATATTGATCAGCCGCTACTCTTGCCGGCGATGCTGGTGATCTTCTGGATGAAATCGTTGATCGCCCGGTCGAGCGCGGCGTTCTGCTTGTCATCGCCGAAATCGGGAACGATGACCGAGACATGCCTGGTTTTGCGCGTGCCCGCCGCTACCGACATTTTGCCGGGGTGCGCCAGATGATAGGCGGCGAGGAAATGGTCACGCTCGGCCTGGCTGAAATGGCAGACGGAAAAGATCGCCGGCAAATGTTTTGAGGGAATGGGTATCGTGTAGGCCGGGCTGGAAATCTGCGTGACGAAGCTGCGATGCTTGCCGAGCGCGTCGGCCAGGCGCTGGCGCATGCCGGACGGGCGCTGGTCGATGACATGCGACAGGATCGTCTTGTAGGCGCGGATCGCCTCTTCCGATCCCGGCTCCGGTGTCTTGGCAAGCTCGGCCATGCGCCTATACCCCCGCCTCCGCGATGGCCGCCTTGGCCATGGCAAGCTGGGCAGGGGCGACCGACAGGTCGCGCAAGCCTGCCTCGAGCAGCGCAGGGATGGCGGCCGGGTCGCCGCCGGCATCGCCACAGAGGCTGACCGGGATTCCCGTGTCGCGCCCGAAGGCGGCGACGGCAGCGATCAGCCGCAGCACCGCCGGATGGTGGACTGAGTTGAGATGCGCCACAGCTGCGTTGTCACGCGCGGCCGCCATCACATATTGCGTCAGATCGTTGGAGCCGATCGAGAAGAAGGCGACGTCGGCGAAGGCTTCCGGCGCCAGCGCCACCGACGGCACCTCGACCATGATGCCGAGTGGCGGCAGCCTGTGCGCCACGCCTTGCGCGGCAAGTGCGGCCTGTTCTTCCGCAAACAGCGCGGCGGCTTGGCTGTACTCGTCAGGTGTGGCGATCATCGGGAACATCACCTTCAGATTGCCGTGGATGGCGGCGCGCAGCAATGCCCGTATCTGCACGCGGAAGATATCGCGCCGCGCCAGCGACAGCCGGATGCCGCGCAGGCCGAGGAACGGGTTGGTCTCCTCGACGGTTAAACCCGGCACCGGCTTGTCGCCGCCGGCATCGACGGTGCGGATGGTCACCGGCTTGTTGCCGGCCCATTCCAGCACCTTGCGGTAGGCCTGATATTGCGTC
Source organism: Mesorhizobium sp. GbtcB19 (assembly GCF_019091085.1). GTDB lineage: Bacteria > Pseudomonadota > Alphaproteobacteria > Rhizobiales > Rhizobiaceae > Mesorhizobium. The sequence goes on from NZ_JAGXJY010000003.1 coordinate 370,717, forward strand.
TCCTCGTCCGGCAGCGTCTTGCCGAACAGGAATTCCGTGCGCATCAGGCCGACCCCGTCGCAGGTCGCGATATCGATGCCGTCGACATCCGAAGGGTAGGCGATGTTGACCTGGACGCGCACCGCGGTGCCGGCCTTGGTCACCGCCGGTTCCGTGAGGAATGTCCGCGCCGCGCCCTGGCGGTCCGCGAAGGACGAGGCCGATACCCGGAAGGTTTCGACCTCGGCCGGGGATGGCGAGACAATGATCGCGCCGTGTTCGGCATCGAGCAGCGCGGCGCCGGTGAGCGGTGCGGCCGCGGCACCCAGGCCGACGACCATCGGCACGCCGCGCGAGCGCGCCAGCATCGCGACATGGCTGGCGGTGCTGCCGGATTTGAGCGCTATGCCGCCGCCTTTGCTCCAGTCGGTTTCGAGGAAGCGCGTCGGCGCGATGTCCTCGCCGTAAAGAATGGCGCCGGGTGGTACAGCGGCTTCGCCGTCCTCGCTCAGCGCTCGCAACACCTGGTCGCGGATGTCGCGCAGATCCGCGGCGCGCGCGCGGAAATAGTCTTGGTCGGACGCGTCATAGCCGGCGATTTCGCCGTCGAGCGCCGCGCGCCAGGCGACATCCGCCGGCTGCCCGGAACCGATCGACGCGAAGGCCGGACCGCTCAGCGCATCGTCCTCCAGCATGGCGATGTGAAATTCGAGGATGCCGGCGGCATCGCCGTCGGCGGTGTCGACCAGAGCCGCCAACCGGCTGACGGCTTTGCCGATCGCCGTTTCCAGCGCGGCTCTTTCCTCGGTCGTGTTCGCTTTGTCTTGATAGGCGGCCGGCGGCCAGTCCAGGTCGAACAGCGGCCCTTCGGCATAGCCGGGAGAGGCGGGAATGCCGTCAATCCGCATGGCTCGCATTCCTTGCGGGTCTGAGAGCGTGCGGACCCGTCTCAAGCGGACCGGGCATGATCCGCGCCCTCGTCGAAGTCGCGCTGCACCAGACCGACCAGCGCTTCGACCGCCTTGCTTGCGCCGTCGCCTTTGGCGCGGATGTGCAGCAGCGTTCCCTTCGGCGCCTTGGCCGCCATCACCTTGACGATGCTCTTGGCGTCGAACCAGGGGCCGTTCGCCGCCACCGCCACCTCCACTTCGGCCGCGAACGTCTTGGCGAGCTTGGTGAACTTCACCGAAGGGCGCGCGTGCAGGCCGACCGCATGGGTGATCAGAACGGTTGCTTCGGCGGATGCGGACATTCAGTCGGTTCCCGTTTGTTCACGACGGCGACAATTCATGCGCCGTCGCCACCACTTCCTTGAGCGAGGCGCCGCCGGAGGATTCGGTCGCCGCCATCACCGCGCCTTCCACGATCGGCGCGTTGCAGACGATGATCTTGTGCGAGCGCGGCTCGCCGATCATCTCGACCGCCATCTCCGAATTGGTCTCGGCGCCGCCGAGATCGACCAGTATCGCGACGCCCGCTTCCGACCAGGCCTTGTCGATCGCACCCATGATCGCCTCGACGCTGGTGCCGAGCCCGCCATGGCCGTTTCCGCCGCACCAGGCAAGCGGCACTTCGTCCCCGACCATCTGGCGCACCATGTCGGCCGTGCCCTCGGCAACCAGGGGCGAATGCGACACGATGACGATACCGACATTGCTCATCAATGACCCTCTATCGCTTCCGCGACTGCACGCACCAGCAGCGCGGTCGAGCGCGCTCCGGCATCCATATGCCCGATCGAGCGTTCTCCCAGGAAGGAGGCGCGCCCGCGCAGGGCCTTCAAGGGCACCGTGGCCTCGGCCGCCTTGTCGGCGGCGTCGGCGATTTCGCCAGCCGTCTTGCCTTGCGCCAGCGCCTCATACACCGGCTGCAGCACGTCGAGCATGGTTTTTTGTCCGGGCTGCGATTTGCCGCGCGCCGCGACCGCCTCGATCGCCTTGTTAAACGCCACCGTCAGCGCGGCGCGATCCGGCGTGGCCGGCAGTTCCTTGCCGAGCGCCATGAACAGCGTGCCGAACAGCGGGCCGGAGGCGCCGCCGACGGTCATCACCAGCTTGGTGCCGACCGCTTTCAGCGCGTCGGGCAGCGGCTTTGCCGCAAAACCATTCGTCTCGGCGCGCACGGCCTCGAAGCCGCGCTTCATGTTCAACCCGTGGTCGCCGTCGCCGATAGCCTGGTCGAGCGCGGTCAATTCCTCGGCATGCGCCGCGATCGTATCGGCCGCCGCCGCGATCAGTCGGGAGAAATCGGACGCGGTCATTATTGACCCTTCATGCCGGGGCGAACAGCGCCGCCACGGCAGCGAAAACCTCGGCGACCGCGAAGGCGCCGGGATCCGCTATGTCGAGCTGCCGGCCGATATAGGCGGAACGGCCGGCCTTTGCCTTCTGCATCGCCGCGGTTGCCTCGGCGCCCTGCCGCGCCGCTTTGGCGGCCGCTTCCAGCCCGCTCGCGTCGAGGGCCTTCAGCCCCGGCTCCAGCGCGTCGACCATGGTGCGGTCGCCGACTTTGGCGCCGCCGTAGAAGGTCATGCGGTCGAGGCCAGCGAGCAGCGCCTTGGGCAAAGTTGCGCCAAACCCCAAAGTCTGCGCGGCGGCGGTGAAAAAGATCGACAGCAGCACGCCGCTCGAGCCCCCCATGGATGCGCCCAACGTATCACCGATTGTAGCGAGCGTTGCGGCCTTGTCGGCAAGCGGAAGTGTGTCGACACGGTCAAGTACGCTGCGCGCGCCGGTCGCAACGGTCGAGCCGGTGTCGCCATCGCCAGCCTTGGCATCGAGAGCGTTGAGGGGTTCTTCCAGCGCGATCAGCTTCTGGCAGGCGGCCGTGATCAGCCGCTCCGTGGCCGCATCGCGGCTGGCAGCCTTTGCGGTCGAGCCGATAGCCGGCTTGGCCATCGTCACGACCACCGGAGCGCGAACCGGCTTTGCCGGCAGCCAGGCATGCGGGCCGACAGGCGCCAGCAGCGCCGCCTCGCGCTCCGCGTCCAACCTGATCAGCGACAGCGAGAAGCCGTTCATGTTGAGCGCGGTCATCAGATGGCCGGGGCCGATGGTCAGCGCCACCGTCTTCGCCAGCGGCGAGGCCAGCACCGCATTGGCGATCAAAGACATTTCCAGCGGCGGCACCGAGCCGAGATTGTTGATCAACAGCGCATAGCGGCTGCCGGGATCGAGCCGCGCGGCAAGGCGCTCCGCCATGATCGCCACCAGCGCACCGGCGCTCTGCAGCGCGATCCGCTCGACGCCCGGCTCGCCATGGATGCCGAGGCCGAGCTCGCCATCATTCGCGCCGAACCGCTCCTCATGCGCCTGTCCGGGGATCGAGCACGACGAGAGCGAGATGCCGAGCGAAACAATGTCCTTGGCCGCCGCGCGTGCCGCGGCCGCCACCGACGCCAGGTCGCGGCCGCTTTCGGAAAGGTGCCCGGCGATCTTGTGCACGAACAGCGTGCCGGCGACGCCGCGCGGCTGCGCGATGTCGGGCAGCGCGATGTCGTCGCCGACGATCACCATCTCGACCGCGAGGCCCTCGGCGCGCGCCTTCTCCGCAGCCAGTCCGAAATTCAGCCGGTCGCCGGTGTAGTTCTTGACGATCAGCAGGCAGCCGGCGGGGCCGGTCGTGGCGCGGATCGCCGCCAGCACGGCCTCGACGCTCGGAGAGGCAAAGATCTCGCCGGAGACTGCCGCCGTCAGCATGCCGGCGCCGACGAAGCCGGCATGCGAGGGCTCGTGCCCGGCGCCGCCGCCTGAGACGACTGCGACCTTGGTCTTGTCCCAATCGGCGCGCAGCACGACCTTGATCTCGGGATAGCCGTCGAGCCGCGCCAGCGCGCCGGAACCGGAGGTGGCCAGGAAGCCGTCGAGCGCTTCGGTGACGATCGTGTCCTTGCGGTTGAAAAAGTGCTTCATGGATTTCGTCCAGTCCGTATCTGCGGTCGTCAATCGGTGTGCGAATATGGGCGCGAGGGCGGCTACATCAGTCTTTGCCCGTCCGAGCCAAAATAAAGCGGCGCGACGTAGCGGATCGTCACCTTGTCCCCCTTTGCCAGCGGCGTGTCGGGATCGGTCAGCGTCACCAGTTTCTTCGCCCCGACCGTCACATGCAGGTGGTTCTGGTCGCCGAGATGCTCGACCCAGTCGACGACGCCGTCGGCATGGCCGTTCGCCGCCTTCTCGATCGCGAGATGCTCGGTGCGGGCGCCGATCGTTTTCGTTCCGGTCGGCGCGCCGCCATCGGGCAGCAGCCCGGCCGGCAGAAGGTTGATCGCCGGCTGGCCGAGGCGGGCGGCGACATGAAGGTTTGCCGGCTCCGAGTAGATCGCGCGCGGCGTGCCGATCTGCACCAAAACGCCGTCGGCGAGGATGCCGATGCGGTCGGCCATGGTCATCGCCTCGATCTGGTCGTGTGTGACATAGAGCATGGTGGCGCCGAGCTCGGACTGGATGCGCTTCAACTCGAGCCTCAGATCGGCGCGCAGCTTGGCGTCGAGCGACGACAGCGGCTCGTCCATCAGATAGATCGCCGGCTTGCGCACCAGCGCGCGGCCGATGGCGACGCGCTGCATCTCGCCGCCCGACAGTTTTGTCGAGCGGTTGTCGAGCTTGTGGTCGATGCGCACCATGCGGGCCACCTCCTCGACACGCCGACGCACCGCCTCCTCCGGAAAGCGCCGCGCCGGCGAGCGCAGCGGGAAGGCGAGGTTGTCGAACACCGAAAGATGCGGGTAGAGCGAATATTGCTGGAAGACAAAGGCAGTGTCGCGTTCGGCTGGCGACAGCGCCGTCGCGTCATGGCCGCCGATATGGATCGTGCCGCTGTCCGGCCGCTCCAGCCCGGCGATCAGCCTCAGCGTCGTCGTCTTGCCGGCGCCGGTGGGCCCAAGCAGCACGACGAATTCGCCGTCCTTGATCGCGAGGTCGAGATCGTCGATCGCGACGGTGCCGCCGAAACTCTTGGTCACGCCCTGGATACGGACATCAGCCATGGCGCGCCTCCGCTGCCTGATCATACATGGCGGTCCTGACCGCGCGTCCCGTACCCTTCTCGAACAGCGACAGCCGGGCGCTGCTCAGCGCCAGCCCGACCTGCTCGCCGGGACTGAGGTGGATGCCTGCCGGCACCCGCGCCTTGATGATGCCGTCTGCCGTCTCGACAGCGACGATCTGCGTGGTGCCGAGATATTCGGTGCCGTAGATCGCGCCGCGCAGCCTCGAGCCGTCGTCGAAGCGGATATGCTCGGGCCGGATGCCGAGCGCCATGTCGGCGGGTGCCACGTCCTCGCGCACTTCCGGCACCGCCACCTTGGCGCCTTGCACGACGATCTCCTTCGCGCCCTTGGCGAGCCCACCGCCGAATTTCAGGAAATTCATCGGCGGCGAGCCGATGAAATCGGCGACGAACATGGTCGCCGGCCGGTCGTAGATCTCGCGCGGCGTGCCGAACTGCTCGATGACGCCATGGTTCATCACCGCTATCTTGTCGGCCATCGACATCGCTTCCATCTGGTCATGCGTGACATAGACCGTCGTGGCGTGGATGCGGTTGTGCAGCTCGCGCAGTTCGTGGACCATCAAGTCGCGGAACTCGGTGTCGAGCGTGCCGAGCGGCTCATCCATCAGGAAACATTTCGGGCGCCGCACGATGGCGCGGCCGAGCGCGACGCGCTGCCGGTCGCCGCCGGCAAGGCCGGAGACCGACTTGTCGAGCAAATGGTCGATACGCAACAGCTTCGCTGTCTCCTCGACCCGTTCGCGGATCTCCGCCGAAGCCATGCCCTGCGCCAGCAGCGGAAAGCCGATGTTCTTGCGCACATTCATATGCGGATAGAGCGCGAAGAGCTGGAACACGAAGGCGATGTCGCGCTCGCGCGCCCGGCGCATGGTGACGTCCTCGCCGCCGAGCAGGATCTTGCCGCCGGTCGGCAGTTCGAGGCCGGCGATCATGCGCAGCGTCGTCGTCTTGCCGCAGCCGGACGGTCCGAGCATGACGAAGAACTCGCCATCCTCGACGACGAAATTGGAATCCTGCACGGCGACGAATGCGCCGAAGGCCTTCCTCAGGTTCTGAACACGGATCTCGGCCATAGTTATTCCGGGAATTTCGAGACGATGATGAACATCACCGTGCCGGCAAGCATGGTGATGAAGGAATAGGTGTAGAGCGACAGCGCGAAGGGCTGAAACAGCATCAGGAAGCCGATCGCGATGATCGCCGTCGCGATGTTTTCCATCAGGCCGCGCCTTGCCCAGACGGGCCAACGCGATTTACGTTTTGCAGTCTGGATCGTGCTCATTTGCGCACCGCGCCGAAGGTTATGCCGCGCAGCAATTGCTTGCGGAGCAGGATGGTGAAGACGAGGATCGGCACCAGGAAGATGGTCGTGCCCGCCGCTACCGCCGGCCAGTCCTGGCCGCCTTCGCCGATGATCGTCGGGATGAACGGCGGCGCGGTCTGCGCGGTGCCGGAGGTGAGGAGCGCGGCGAACGCATATTCGTTCCAGGCGAAGATCAGGCAGAAGATGGCGGTCGCGGCGATGCCGGTCGTCGCTTGCGGCAGTACGGTGCGCCAGAAGGCCTGCAACCGCGTATAGCCGTCGATCATCGCGGCCTCTTCGTACTCGCGCGGGATTTCGTCGATGAAGCCCTTGAGCAGCCAGACAGCCAGCGAGACGTTGACCGCGGTATAGAGCAGGATCATGCCGAGCGCGGTGTCGGACAGGCCGAGCTCGCGGTACATCAGATAGATCGGGATCGCCACCGCGATCGGCGGCATGAAGCGCGTCGACAGGATGAAGAACAAAAGATCGTCGGCCAATGGCACCTTGAAGCGCGAGAAGCCATAGGCCGAGAGCGTGCCGAGGAACACCGCGCAGAAGGTCGAGCCGAAGGCGATGATCAGCGAGTTGACGAAACGCGGCAGGAAGTTCGATGGGCCGGCGATCACCATATTGCGCTTGCGCACCGTCTCGTCGCAGAAGCCTGTCGCCGGCCCCAGCGAGTTGATGTATTCCGGCGTTTGCCGGGTGCGGGTCGTGAACAGGTTGCAATAGCCCTCGATGCTCGGCTGGAAGACGATCTTCGGCGGATAGGCGATCGAGTCCGGCGGCGTCTTGAAGCTGGTGGCGAAGATCCACAACAGCGGCACGATCGAGATCAGCGCATAGGCTATGATGATCGTGCCGGCGATCAGCTTCGCGTTCGACGACGGCGCGACGACGGAATGGGCGGTGGTCAGGCTCATCTCTGCTTCACCTTGTTGAGTGCCTTGACGTAGATGTTGGCGAGGCCAAACACCGCGACGAACAAGATGATGGCGAAGGCCGAGGAATAGCCGGTGCGCCAGCTTTCGAAGGCCTGCCGCTTCAACGTGATCGAGGCGACCTCGGTGGTCGAGCCGGGCCCGCCGCCGGTCAAGAGGTTGACCATGTCGAACATCTTGAAGTTCTCGATGCCGCGGAACAGCACCGCGAGCATAATGAAGGGCAGCGCCATCGGCAGCGTGATCGACCAGAACTGCCGCCAGTTGGAGGCGCGGTCGACCTCGGCAGCCTCATAGATATATTCCGGGATGGAGCGCAGGCCGGCGAGGCAGATCAGCATGACGTAGGGCGTCCACATCCAGGTGTCGACGATGATGATCGACCATGGCGCCAATTCGACATTGGACAGCATCTGCACATTCGTCGGCGGAATGCCGGTGACGAAGGAGACGACATAGGAAAACAGCCCGATCTGCGGTTCGTAGAGGAAGCGCCAGAAATTGCCGACCACCGCCGGCGACAGCATCATCGGCACCAGGATCACGGTGGTCCAGAAGGCATGGCCGCGGAACTTGCGGTCGATCAGCCAGGCGAGCGTGAAGCCGATCACCGTCTGCAAAAGGATCGTCCAGAACACGAAATGCGCCGTGGTCTGCATGGCGATCCAGATGTCCTGGTCGCCGAGGATGCGCTGGTAATTGGCGAGCCCGAGGTTCTTCACCACCTCGTTGGGGCGGTTGGCGCGGTAGTTGGTGAACGACAGATAGATCGCCCAGAACAGCGGGAAGATGTTGATGGCAAGCAACAAAAGAATCGTCGGCGAAATGAACAGCCAGGCGAGGCCCTTATCGCTGATGCCCCGGATCTTCTTGGCCAACGGCTCCGGGGTCGCCCGGGCAACGTTGTCCGCAGTCCGATCAAGCATGGTGAGTCCTGCTTCGGTCACGTCAAGTCTCGACAATGGAATTTATCTGAACTGCGTCCCGTGCCAAGGGCGGCACGGGACGCGCGGGTCACGGCTCGGGAGGAGCCTTACATCTTGCCATCGTCCTGGAAGGTCTGCGTCCAGTCCTTGACCAGACTGTCGAGCGCTTCCTGCGCGGTACCCTTGTCGGCCACCACATAGTCATGAACGCGCTTCTGCATCGCCTGCAAAAGCGTGGCGTAGCTCGGCTCGGCCCAGAAATCCTTCACGATCGCCATCGATTCCAGGAAGGTCGAAGCGTAGGGCTGGCTGGAAGGGAATTTGGGGTCGTTCACCACCGCATTGAGACAGGAGTAGCCGCCCAGCGCCCACCATTTGGCCTGCACGTCCTTGTTGGCGAACCACTTGATGTATTTCAGCGCCGATTCCTGTTTGTCGGAATAGGAGACCACGGAAATACCCTGGCCGCCGAGCTGGGCGAAATGCCCCTTCGGACCGGCGGGGTTGGCGAAGAAGCCGATCTTGTCGCCACCTACTTTCTCGTCCTTGTAGAGACCCGGCCAGGTGAAGGCGAAGTTCATATGCAGGGCAACCTGGCCCGATTTGAAGGCGTCGGCCGATTCGCCCATGTAGACGTTCGACGACCCGGGAGGCGTGCAGCAATCATATAGCTTCTTGTAGAATTCGAGGCCCTTGGCCGCGTCCGCAGAGTTGACGAAGCCCTGCATTTCGTAGGCCTTCTTTGGATTCTGATAGTCGAAGCCATAGTCGTAGAGGACGTTGGTGACGCCCATGGTGATGCCTTCCGAGCCGCGTTCGGTATAGATCGAGGCGCCATAGACCGTCTTGCCGTCGATCTGCCGCTTCTGGAAGAATTCGGCGATCTGCATCAGCTGGTCATAGGTCTTGGGCGGCCCAAGCTCCCAGCCATATTTCTCCTTGAATTCTTTCTGCAGTTCGGGCTTGGAGAACCAGTCCTTGCGATAGGTCCAGCCGACGACGTCGCCCATGGCCGGCAGCGCCCAGTAGTTCGGCGTGTTCTTCGGCCATTCGGAATAGCCGACCACGGTCGCCGGCACGAAGTCGTCCATGCTGATATGCTCCTTGTCGAAGAAGTCGTTCAGCTTGACGTAGTGGCCGTTCTCGGCGGCGCCGCCGATCCACTGGCTGTCGCCGATGATCAGGTCGCAGAGCTTGCCGTGCGAGTTGAGCTCGTTGAGGAAGCGGTCGGCGTAGTTGGTCCACGGCACGAACTCGAACTTCATGCCGATGCCGGTTTGCTTGGTGAAGTCCTTGGACAGTTCCACGAGCGCGTTGGCCGGATCCCAGGCCGCCCAGCACAGCGTCAGGTCTTCCGCATGCGCGACATTCGAGACGGCTGTCGACGCAAAGATCGCCGAGGCCAGTCCCAACGCCAGTTTCAAGGTCGATTTCATGCCTTACCTCCCATTTGCGAAACGCGTCCGGATGACGGTTTCAAGAGCCCTCAACCCTCGCTCCTCCGAGGGCCCAAACATGGCGCGCGACGCGCGGCCAATGTTTAGTAATTTGTTTAGTGATGCTCTTTTTACTAAACAACGCAAGCGAATTCGTTGCTGCGTCGCAGCATGGCGGGAAGGGTCATTGAAATCGTTCGGGAAAAGCGTCGGCTGTTACGCCGCATGGCACGGACCGTGGCGCTGGTCGACCCCCACTCCGTCTCGGCTTCGCCGAGCCACCTCTCCCCCGATCGACGGGGTAGAGGAAGGGCGCCGAGCTTTTTTGCGTCAACGCTCGTCCTGCAACGCTCCCTTCCTTTCCCTCCGGAGGGGGGAAAGGTGGCGCTGCGAAGCAGCGACGGATTGGGGGAACCACCTGGCAATCAAGCCTTCGGCCTGATCAGTCCCGCCAGTCACAGATGGCGTTGCCCAGGAAAAATCAATGTGGCTCAGTCGACCCGTCCAGTGCTCGCCGTCACCGGCCTAACCGGCGGCGCCGGCGGCAGCAGCGCGCGAATGTCGGCGAAGGGGAAAGTCGGCTCGAAGCGGAAGGCCTCGGCCAGCGCGCCGGAGGCGCCATTGCACTGTCCGGCGCGAAACTCGTTCTGGAGGCGCGCCCTGTGCACATAATGCTCCGGGCCCTGCGAGCGGTGCGCGCGGATCGCTTTCGCCTTGATGTCCCAATGGTGGGAAATCTCGACATAATGCGTCGGTGAAAAGCCGGTGCCGCCGAGCGTGTCGGCATGCAGCACCGGTAGCGCGAAGGACGCCGCGATGCGCACGCCGTCGGACAAGGCGCGATGGTCGCCGTGATAGTCATAGGGCGCATGGGTGATGGCGAGGTCAGGCTTCACCTCGCCGATCAGCGTCTTCAGCACTGAGATGAACGCGGCATCGGCGATGAGCGCTCCGTCGGGAAAGTCGAGGAAGCGCGGCTCGATGCCGAGCAATCCGGCTGCCGCGGCCGCTTCCTCGCGCCGCAGGCGGGCAAGTGCCGCCGGATCCCCTTTGCCGCCCTTTGCGCCGTCGGTGGCTATGGCAAATGTCAGTTCTGCGCCTAGCGCGGCATAGGCGGCCATCGTACCGAACATGAATATCTCGATGTCGTCGGGATGCGCCCCCAGCGCCAGTATTTTCACGTCAATTCTCCCGGAAATGGAACTGTGCCGAACGGAATCCTGCTCGCCCTGATCGCCTATGCAAGCTATTCGTTCAGCGACGCCGTCATCAAGAGCCTGGGCGGGCAGTTCACCGTCTTCGAGATCGGCTTCTTCTCGACCTTGTTTGCCGCCTGCTTTCTGTTCTTCACCAAGCCCAGGGACGAGCGCTGGCGCGACGCGTGGCGTACCAAGAGGCCTTGGGCGGTGCAAGCGCGCGCCTTGTCCGGCATCGCTTCGGGAGTGCTCAGCGTCTTTGCCTTCACCACCATTCCGCTGGCGGAAGTCTACGCGCTGATCTTTCTGGCGCCGCTGCTGGTCACCATCCTGTCGACCCTCATCCTGAAGGAACGGGTCGGTCCCTGGCGCTGGCTGGCAGTGGTCGCTGGCTTTATCGGCGTCATGCTGGTCGTGCGGCCGGGTTTTCGCGAACTGCATCTCGGCCATCTCGCCGCCTTTGCCAATGCCTTCCTCGCCGCCACCAGCGTCATCCTGATGCGCTCGCTCGCCCAGCAGGAGAAGCGCACGACGATCCTCGGCGCGCTGGTCGGCTACGGCCTGGTCTTCAACGGGGTGGGCGCCGCCGCGACATCCTTCACGCTCCCCGGCCTCGGGCAACTGGTCTGGCTGATCATGGCCGGCATTTTCACCGCCGGCGGACAGCTGCTGCAGCTGCTCGCGGTCAAATACGCGCCCGCCAACCGCATCGCGCCGACGCATTACTCGCAGATCGTCTGGGCGGTCATCCTCGGCGCGCTGTTCTTCCAGGAATATCCCGACTGGCTGTCATTGGTCGGTCTGACGGTGGTCGGCGCGTCCGGCCTTTTGACGATGGTGCGCGAAGAAGTCAGGCTCGGCACCGTGCGCTGGAACCCGTTTTCGCGCACAAGGCTTTGAGCGGCTGGTCTCACATTGCGTGATGACCGTGACCGCTGATATGCGGGCGACATGACGACAAAACCCTTGCCGGACCTCCCGGTCACAGCCGTGCTGCCGGCGCTTGGCGCGGCACTTGCCGGGCGCAACAGCGCCGTGCTGGTGGCGCCGCCCGGCGCCGGCAAGACGACGCTGGTGCCGCTTGCGCTGCTCGACGCTGCATGGCTGGGGCAGGGCCGGATCGTGCTGCTCGAACCGCGCCGGCTCGCCGCCCGCGCCGCCGCCCGCCGTATGGCCGAATTGCTGGGTGAGGAGCCGGGCGGCATCGTCGGCTACGCCATGCGCATGGAGAACCGCACCTCGGCGCGCACGAAAATCCTGGTCGTCACCGAAGGCGTGCTCTCGCGCATGATCCTCGACGATCCGGTATTGCCAGGCGTCTCGGCGGTGATCTTCGATGAATTCCACGAGCGCTCGCTCGACGGCGATTTCGGCCTGGCACTGGCGCTCGACGTGCAGGGCGCGCTCAGGCCGGATCTGCGCCTGCTGGTCATGTCGGCGACGCTCGACGGCGCGCGCGTCGCAAGGCTTCTGTCACAGGCACCGGTGATCGAAAGCGAGGGCCGCGCCTTCCCGGTCGAAATCCGCTACGACGAACGTCCCGCCGGCGTGGCGATCGAGGACGCCATGGCCAAGGCCATCCGCTCCGCGTTGGGCACCGAACAGGGCAGCGTGCTCGCCTTCCTGCCCGGACAGCGCGAGATCGAGCGCACCGCCGAGCGGCTCGCGGGCAGCCTCAGTGCCGACACCGACATCGTTCCGCTCTACGGCCAACTCGACAACAAGGCGCAGGACGCCGCCATCAAGCCGGCGCCAGCCGGCCGCCGCAAGGTGGTGCTGGCGACCTCGATCGCCGAGACCTCCATCACCATCGACGGCGTGCGCGTCGTCATCGATTCCGGCCTGTCGCGGCTGCCGCGCTACGAGCCGGCGAGCGGCCTGACCAGGCTGGAGACGGTGCGTGTCAGCAGGGCTTCGGCCGATCAGCGCGCTGGCCGCGCCGGCCGTACGCAGCCCGGCCTGGCCGTGCGCCTGTGGCGCGCCGAGCAGACGGCGTCGCTGCCCGCCTTCACGCCGCCGGAAATCCTCGAGGCCGATCTTTCCGGCCTGTTGCTCGACTGCGCTCCCTTCGGCGTTGCCGATCCGTCGAGCCTGTCGTTCCTCGATCCGCCGCCGGCGCCGGCGCTCAACGAGGCCCGCACGTTGCTGCAGGCGCTGCACGCCATCGACGATGCCGGCCGGCTGACCGAGGCGGGCGCCGCCATGCGCAAGCTGGCGCTGCCGGTGCGGCTGGCGCATATGGTGGCCGAGGCGGCGAAGACCGGCCATGCGCGGGAAGCGGCGACGCTCGCCGGGCTTTTGACCGAGCGCGGGCTCGGCGGCGACAGTGCCGACCTCGAACGCCGGCTGATGCGTTTCGCCAGTGAAAGATCGCCACGCGCCAATGCCGCCCGGCAACTGGCGGAGCGCCTGGCCAGGCAGGCTGGCGGAGAGAGGAACGACACCCCAGCCGGCGCCGGTTCGCTGCTCATCCATGCCTGGCCGGACCGTGTGGCAAGGGCGCGCGGCGAGCGCGGCCGCTTCGTGCTGGCCAACGGTTCGGGCGCCATGGTCGATGCCGCCGATCCGCTCGCCAATGAAACCTGGCTGGTCGTCGCCGATCTGCAGGGCAAGGCGCAGAACGCCCGCATCACCGCCGCCGCGCCGGTCGACGAAGCCGACATCCGCGCCGCCCTTGCCGACAGAATCGAGACCAGGCGCGAGACAAGCTTCGACCGCGAGCGCCGCGCGGTGCGGGTGCGCGAGACCGCGCGGCTCGGCGCCATCACGCTTTCCGAGCGCATGCTGCCGCCGCCGTCGGGTGCCGATGCCGACCGCGCCATCCTGGATGCGCTGCGCGAGCACGGCCTGTCGCTGCTCGACTGGGGCAAGGAGGCGGAGGTGCTCCGCCAGCGGCTCGGTTGGTTGCATCGTGGCCTCGGCGCGCCCTGGCCCGACGTTTCGGATGAAGCGCTTGTCGAGGGCCTCGACGACTGGCTCCTGCCGTTTCTCTCCGGCGACGCCTCTCTCGCGGCCATCAAGCCGGCGACTTTGTCGTCGGCGCTGATGGCGCTGGTCCCGCACGACCTGCAGCGCAAGGTCGACACGCTGGCGCCGACGCATTTCGACGCGCCGTCCGGCAGCCATGTGCCGATCCGCTATGACGGCGAATGGCCGGTGCTGGCGATCCGCGTGCAGGAGCTGTTCGGCATGGACAAGCATCCGGCGATCGCCAACGGCACCGTGCCGCTGACGCTCGAATTGCTGTCGCCGGCGCACCGGCCGATCCAGACGACGCGTGATCTTCCCGGCTTCTGGCGCGGCTCCTGGGCGGATGTGCGCACCGACATGCGCGGCCGCTATCCCAGGCATGTCTGGCCGGAAAACCCGCTTCTGGCGGCCGCCACCAGCCGCGCCAAGCCGCGGGGAACGTAGTGACGGGCTCACAGTCGCGAACCGCGTACCTTTGCGATTGGCGCAAACGCCCACCACGTCGTCATCCTCGGGCGGAGCAAGGAGCGAAGCGACGCGCGTAGACCCGAGGATCCATTCCGTGACTGCGAAGTGTCGCGGCGATCCAGAATTCTGCTCCGCTGCATTCTGCGGTCGAGGTAACGGAATGGATCCTCGGGTCTGCGCTCCGCTTCGCGTCGCTCCGCCCGTGGATGACAAAGTCGCGCTCATAATGGTGAACCGAAACACCGGCTGCTGCCAACCGGGTCAAGTCGCCCCCACTGGCTACTAGCGCTTACCCTCCTGCGGTTATAATCGTAAGTCGATGATCAACATCCTGCGCGCGCCCGATTCCCAGCAAAGCCAGCGGCTGCGGCTCAACACGCTGATCCGCCTGCGCTGGCTGGCCATCGTCGGCCAGAGCGTCGCCGTGCTCGTCGTCGCCTACGGGCTGAAATTCCCGCTGCCGGTCTCGATGTGCTTTGCGCTGATCGCCTGCTCGGCCTGGATGAATCTGTGGCTCACCTTCCGTTACCCCGCCGCGCACCGCCTGACGCCGCCCTCGGCCTTCGCCATTCTGACCTTCGACGGTATCCAGCTTACCGGCCTGCTCTACATGACCGGCGGCCTCACCAATCCGTTTTGCGTGCTGCTTTCGGTGCCGGTCGTCATCTCGGCCGCCTCGCTACCGCTGCGCATGACCGCGGTGCTGGGCGCGCTGGTCATGATTGCCGCCACGCTTCTGGTGTTCTTCCACCTGCCGCTGCCCTGGTATGAGGGCTCGCCGCTGCCGATGCCCTTCATCTATGTCGCCGGCATGTGGATGGCGGTCTTCGCCTCGATCGCCTTCACCGCCATCTATGCCTTCCGCGTCGCGGCGGAAGCGCGCCTGCTCGCCAACGCGCTCGCCGCCACCGAGCTGGTGCTGCAGCGCGAGCAGCATCTGTCGGCGCTGGACGGGTTGGCGGCCGCCGCCGCGCACGAGCTCGGCACGCCGCTGGCCACCATCACCGTCGTCGCCAAGGAGATGGAAAAGGCGCTCGGCAAGGACCCGAAGTTCGGCGAGGACGTCAAGCTGTTGCGCTCGCAAAGCGAACGCTGCCGCGAGATCCTGAAGCGCCTGACCAGCCTTTCCTCGGAAGGCGAAGCGCATCTGTCGCGCATGCCGCTCACCTCGCTGGTCGAGGAGGTGACGGCGCCGCATCGCGATTTCGGCATCTCGATCCGGCTGCGTCCCGGCGAGCGCATCGGTCCCGAACCGGTCGGCCAGCGCAGCCCCGGCGTCATCTACGGGCTCGGCAATCTGGTCGAGAATGCCGTCGATTTCGCCCGCAAGTCGGTGACGGTCAGCTGGAGCTGGGACAGTGACAAGGTCATCTTCGCGATCATCGATGACGGGCCGGGTTTTCCGGCCGAGATCATCGACCGCATCGGCGAGCCCTATATGTCGACGCGCCAGGGCACGGAGGCCGGCGGCGGCCTGGGGCTTGGGCTGTTCATCGCCAAGACCTTGCTGGAGCGTTCCGGCGCCACCATCGATTTCCGCAATTCGAGCGGGCTCGGCGAGGGCGCGGTGGTGCAGATCGCCTGGCCGCGCGGCCTGTTCCTCAACCAGGACCAGGCCTCAGCCACCATGTTCGACAATGCCTAAGGTATGTCGATATTCAGGTGAGGCCGGCCTGCAAATGGCGGTTTCCTGCGCTTCCGGTGCTCACGTACTTTGAGTACGCTCCGCTCCGGTTCTCGGAAGCCACCATTTTCGACTCGGCCTGACCTGAATCTCAACACACCTTGGAGGCTGGCAGTTCCCAGTAGCCGTCCGTCCGATGATTGCGGAACAGCGAACGAAGCCCTGCAATTGTCGCAGGGCAGCTCTGTTGCCGGCTGTAAAAATTGGACATTGCCGTTGCGGGACTGTATCTGCGTAAAAGTAAGGCATTTCGCTTAAAATCCTGCCGCGTTTGGGAAAGCGACATGCCCGGAAACAAGGACTTAAGGCGTATTCGGCAGAATTTCTTTTGGTGCGAAGTGCTTTTGGTCAGCAGGATACCGATAAGATGAGCGGAGACGAGACGACTGGCGCAA
This sequence comes from Mesorhizobium sp. GbtcB19, assembly GCF_019091085.1. Taxonomy (GTDB): domain Bacteria; phylum Pseudomonadota; class Alphaproteobacteria; order Rhizobiales; family Rhizobiaceae; genus Mesorhizobium. Next base: position 387,031 of record NZ_JAGXJY010000003.1, read on the forward strand.
TGGTTGAGGGCGAGGATACCTCGCTGCTCATCGTCGAGGACGACAAGCCCTTCCTCACCCGGCTCGCCCGGGCCATGGAAACAAGGGGTTTCGTGGTCGAGACGGCGGAGAGCGTGGAGGAGGCGGTCGCCAAGGCGCGCGCCCACCCGCCGGCCTATGCGGTGGTCGACATGCGGCTCGGCGACGGCAACGGCCTCGATGTCGTGGCGGCCATCCGCGAGAAGCGCGACGACGCCCGCGCCATCATCCTGACCGGCTACGGCAATATCGCCACCGCGGTGACGGCGGTGAAGCTCGGCGCCGTCGACTATCTGTCGAAGCCCGCCGATGCCGACGACGTCTTCGCCGCGCTCACCCGCACCTCCGGCGAGCGCGCGGCGCCCCCGGAAAACCCGATGTCGGCCGATCGCGTGCGCTGGGAGCACATCCAGCGCGTCTACGAAATGTGCGACCGCAACGTTTCCGAGACGGCGAGGCGGTTGAACATGCATCGCAGGACCCTGCAGCGGATCCTTGCCAAGCGGGCGCCGCGCTGAACCGACGTCGTCATCCTTGGGCGTAGCGCCGCAAAGCGGCGCGAAGACCCGAGGATCCGTGCCGTGACCTTGGCCGAAGGATGCAGCGGAGCAGAATTCTGCACCGTTGGCTCCGCTCCGATGTAACGGAATGGATCCTCGGGTCTGCGCTGCGTCGCTTCGCTCCTTGCTTCGCCGTGGATGACGAAGAGACGGACGTTCGGCCTTGCATCGCCACTGACGTTGCGCATCATTGGACAACAGGTTCCAGCCGACAGGCCAGGGTTTTGGAGGGGTATCCATGCGAGACGAGCGGCCAAAATCGATCCTGCGCGAATTCCTCGATGGCGAGGCCGCCGGCGGCATCATCCTGATGGTCGCCGCGGCCCTGGCGCTCGTCGTCGCCAACTCGCCTTTGGCCGGCACCTATTTCGCCGTTCTCCACGCCTATCTCGGGCCGCTCAGCGTCTCGCATTGGATCAATGACGGACTGATGGCGGTGTTCTTCCTGCTGGTCGGGCTGGAGATCAAGCGCGAGATGCTGGACGGGCAGCTCTCGACCTGGCCGCGCCGCGTGCTGCCCGGCATCGCCGCCGCCGGCGGCATGGTTGTGCCGGCGCTGGTCTATGTCGCCGTCAACCGCGACAATCCGGCGGCACTGGGCGGCTGGGCGATCCCGACCGCCACCGACATCGCCTTCGCGCTCGGCGTGCTCTCGCTGCTCGGCAGCCGTGTGCCGGCCTCGCTGAAAGTCTTTCTCACCGCCCTGGCCATCATCGACGATCTCGGCGCCGTCATCATCATCGCGCTGTTCTACACCAGCGGCCTGTCGCTCGCTTATCTGGCGGCCGCCTTCGTCGTCATCGCCCTGCTGGTCGTGCTCAACCGCATGCGGGCGATGAAGCTCTGGCCGTATCTGCTGCTTGGCGCGCTGCTGTGGGTGCTCGTGCTGAAGTCGGGCGTGCACGCCACGCTGGCCGGCGTGGCGCTGGCGCTCACCATTCCGCTCGAACGCTCTCCCGGCATCAGCCACGATACTGAACATTCGCCGCTGCATCGCCTCGAGCACGGCCTGCACAAGCTGGTACCCTTCATCGTCATCCCGATCTTCGGCTTCGCCAATGCCGGCGTCTCGCTCGGCGGGCTGAGCTTCGCGGCGCTGGTCGAGCCGCTGACGCTGGGTGTCGCCGCCGGCCTGGTGCTCGGCAAGCTGGTCGGCGTCTTCGGCTCCTCGGCGCTTGCGATCCGGTTCGGCCTCGCCGACCTGCCGGTCAATGCCGGCTGGCTGCACATGCTGGGCATTTCGCTGCTTTGCGGTATCGGCTTCACCATGAGCCTGTTCATCGGCCTGCTCGCCTTCGCCAGCGATCCGGCGCTGCAGGACGCGGTGAAGGTCGGCATCCTCGCGGGTTCGCTGATCGCCGCGCTGCTGGGCGCCGCCGTGCTGCTGACGGCGCCGGCTGCCGGCGGGGCGGAAGAGGACTTGGACTAACCCCTCAAGCAAGTGGCTCCGGTGGCAGGCCAAAGGCCGTGAACAAGGCAGGGCCGAGCGGCGGGACATAGATCGTCAGCGAGGCGATCTTGCCGTCCGAGGGTTCGATGACATGCAGCGAATGCGGCCGCCATATCGAATCCTGATGGCCGAGCGCGTAAACGCCCACGGCCGGCTGGGCGTTGGCGCCGATCGCGACCGCTCGATAGCCGGCAAAATTACCCCAGACGGTTCCGAGGAAAGCGCCGATTGCCTGATGTCCGCGGTACCATTCCCGCCATGGCGGCATGTGGTAGACGGCGTCCTCGCGCAGCAGGTCGACGAGCCCGTCCAGATTGTCGGCCTGCCAGGCTCGCATATAGCGTTCGAGCAGCAGGCCTTCGTCCGGACTGGGCTCTGATCGCCGCTGTGGGCGGCCTTGCGTGTAGTGCCCGCCCAGCGTTGCGCGGGCCCGCTGCAGGGCGCTGTTGATCGAGGCTGTCGATCCACCCAGCAATTGCGCGGTCTCGATGGCGGACCATCCGAGCACATCGCGGAGCAGCAGGGCGGCGCGCTGCCGCGGCGGCAAAAGCTGGATCGCTGCGACGAAGGCGAGCCGCACCGCCTCGCGCGCCTCGTAGCGTGCTTCCGGGCCAGGCCTGTCATCGGCAATGTCGGGCAGTTCCGCGTCGGGATATGGCTCCAGCCAGGCGAATTCGGCGGTCGGCCCGCCGGCCGCCCTGCCTTCGGCGGGTGGCCGCCCGGGTTGCTCGAGAATGCGCCGCGCCGACGACCGTGCCTTGATCGCGTTGAGGCAGCTGTTGGTGGCGATCGCGTAGAGCCAGCCGCGCGCCGAGCCGCGTCCGTCGAATTGCGCCCGACCGCGCCAGGCCCTGAGGAACGTCTCCTGGACGAGATCGTCCGCCTCGTTGAGCGAGCCCATCATCCGGTAGCAATGAAGCTTGAGCGCGCGGCGGTGGGCGACGCTCAGGCGCTCGAAAGTCAGCCGGTCGAGGGCCGGCTGGCCTGGTCGACCCAAAGGTTCGATGGGGCCGAAGGCGTCAGTCATGGGAAGCCCGGGCGCTGAAGTCGGCCGGCATCCTGCGCGCCTCACGCCGCCGCCGCAAGGCCGCTGCCGCTCACGGTGAACGAACTGCCTTGCAGCTTGCCCGTCGCGAGCTCGATCACCGCCCGTCCGACATCGTCCGGCGTCTGCATGTCGCTCATGCTGGCCAGGAAGTCGGCCGGGCGGATGCCCATATAGGCGGAAATACTTTCGATGCCGCGATCGCCGACCCCAGTGCCCGGCATGATGCGGGCCGGCGAAAGCGCCATGAAACGCAGGCCGAGGCCGAGCCGGTCCGATTCCTTCTGGCAATGGCCGGCCAGGAAAACCTGCATGCGCTTGGCGCCGGCATAGCCGCCGGAATTCGGCGGCCCGCCGGTAAAAGCTCCGCCGCTGGCGATCAGCACCACCCGGCTGCCGGGTTTGAGCCGACCCTTGAGGGCTTCGCGGCAGAACAGGAACGACGCCTTGACGTCCATCTCCCAGTTCGCCGAGAAGACCTCCCAGCTCTGCTCCTGTATCGGCGCGGCGGGGGCGAGCGCGCCGGCGCAGACCACCAGCACGTCGGGTGTCAGCGCATCGAAAACCGCTTCCGGCGCGGCTTCCGCCGTCGCATCCGTGCTGAGGGTTTTCAGGCCCGGGCGTTCCCAGGCGAACTGCTTCAGGTCGGCGGCGCCACGGGCGACGGCAAGCACGGTCGCTCCCTCGCCAAGCGCGGCTTCCACGATCGCGCGTCCGACGCCGCGGCTGCCTCCGACGACGACCACATTCTGATTGTGCAACGATTTCATACCTCACCTCTTTTCCAGGGCGCCGGCCATCCGGACGCGCCTGCTGGTGAAGACAATCGGGATCACTGGAAATCATCGGTGCGGGCCGAAAATTTCTCGCCGGCCTTGGACGGGGGTGGGCTCGAGGCCCCGGCCTGATGCCGCAGTCAACGGCAAGGCGCGGCACGCCGTCGCAAAAATCTACTCGCTCTCGCCATCCAGCGCCGGCACCGCGACCCCGGCAAGCTCGGCTGCCAGCAGCCGCGCGGCGCCCGCCCGCGCAATCCGCAGCATCAGCGCCTTGCGCGTCGCGGCAGCCATGCGGTGCTCAGGCGCATCGCGCAGGATCTCGGCGCCATAGCCGTCGGAGAGGATGAAGCCGCACTCCTCGGGAAAGATGTCCTGCGGAACCCCGGGATGGGTGGCGAAGAAGAATCGGTCGGAATGCAGCCGGTAGTCAGGCCATTTGCGGTCGACGCGAAAGTCCTCGATCGAGGATTTGATCTCGATGATCCAGATGTCGCCCTGCCTGGTCAGCGCGACGAGGTCGGCGCGCCGCCCGGTGGCCAGGGATAGCTCCGGAAGCACATGCGCGCCCATTTCGCTGAGCAGCCGCTGCACGCCGCGCCGCACCAGCATGGCGCGCTCCGACTGGCGGCCGTCGATCAGCGGATTGAGGGGAATCGGCGAAACGAGTGGCATGGCAGGCACCATGCCAGATTTTGTTCACGGTTTGAACCCGGGAAGCGAGGGCAATTATATATTTGACAAACCCTGTCTGTCTCTAGGGTCGCCAAAGCCGAAGAAAAACGACAAAGCCAAATCGTCCAGAAGACGATATGCGTCTTCGTAGTACGTCGCCGGCAAATCGCGTGGAAACTTGGGGTGGCTTGTCCAATCGCGGACAAACCACGGGACATACCAAAACCCTTGTGCTGCCCATCGTTCTAGTTGGGCACTGGTGCCGGGTGTCTCCCGGCAATATTGCGCCATGGCGCTGCACAGGCGGTCGAAGGCTTCGACATCCCAAACCATGTCGCCTTTGATGGAAATCAAAAACGACCCATCGCCCGCGTCGAATTCGTTTTTGAGGACTTGCAGATCCATTCAAAGCCTCTTCGGATGAACGCGGCTCATAGAGGATTGTGGTTAAAGAGCATCAGGATGAACCACAGATAGAGCGCGAAGCTAGCCGGGACGCTCAAAACGGCAGACAAGATGAATACGAACAGGCGCTGATGTGTCTCGAGGTTGCGCGATAGGAAGACAACCAGCCCCAATATCGGCACTATGATTATGGCGACAATGGCGATCACTTGGATGGCGAGCCCTTCGCTCGAAATTCATCCGCCAGAAGCCTCGCCAGGTGATCCCGGCTCAGGCTCAGCGTTTCCTTCAAAAACCATAGGAAGTTGCGTGGGCCATCCGTCGGCAAGCCGCCTTCCTCCGCCTGGGTGATCACCGCGCGTTGGCGCTCTATCCGCTGCTCGATCTCGCGGATGTGCTGCTCGACACGTTCGATATCTTCCTGGATGCTCATGCCCGGCAATCTCATTGTGTTGCACGTCAAAATAGCATCAAAACCACAAACAGGTGGAGTGCAAAGCCAAGCGGACGCTCGAATGATAGCTCGGCGAAGGTTGGTTCTTGCTAATCATATTCCTTGGCAGCAATCTCGGCGCGAGAGGGACTTGCCATGACCCGCGACCAGATGCTCGCCCACCTTCGGTCCGCCGACGCCGTCGCGCGCGAGGCGGCGGCGCACGGGCATCATCCGTTCGGTTGCGTGCTGGTCGGGCCGGACGATCGCGTGCTGATGCGGCAGGGCAATCTCGACACGGTGCGTCATGCCGAGACCGAGCTCGCCCGCCGCGCGGCGGCGGCCTACGAGCCGGAGTTCCTGTGGCAATGCACGCTGGTCACGACCGGCGAGCCCTGCGCGATGTGCGCCGGCACGATGTATTGGGCGAATATCGGGCGGCTGGTCTACGGTTTCGAGGAGACCGATCTCCTGGCCCTCACCGGGGATCACGCGGAGAATCCGACGATGAGCCTGCCCTCGCGCACCGTGTTCGCCTCCGGCCAGAAAAAGATCGAGGTGTTTGGCCCGTTCCCCGAAATCGCCGACGAGATGCTCGCTCCGCACCGCGATTTCTGGAAACGCTGACGCGGTCTCGGAAGCAGGCGTTTCCCGCTTCGTTGAAGACGGGCGATGCCGAATCGTGGCCGGCACATCGCGCCAAACCGCGCCTGTGAGAAAGCTAGAAGCGGTAGTTCATTCCGAGCCGAACCACCTCATAGGCACTTTTGAACGCTACGTTTATGAAGGCATCGCCGACGGCTGGGCTTTGCGCGGTGAAATGGACTTTCTGGCGGCCAAGATCGACATGCAGATATTCGGCCTTGATGGTGATGCGCGGGGAAAGCGCATATTCAAGTCCTCCGCCCGCGGACCAGCCGGCGGTCACCCGTGATGCTTCGCCGGCAAAACAGGTGGTGTGACCTGGACAATCCATTTTGGTGGCCCATGTCGGACCGTCGATCGTCCAACCCGCATCGCCAACGATAGAAACCGATGCTGCGGATCTGGTCTGGCCGTAGGCCAAGCCACCGGTCCCGAAGACCAGCAGGCGCTCTTCAGGCAGATAGCCGACGCGGGCGCGCGTCGTACCGAACCAGTCGAGCCGCTGTGACGAGCTCGCGCCCAGCCTGACTCCCTGGGGACCTTTGTCGGGTTCCACATAGTCCGTGCCGCCCTCGATGTCAGACAATTGAAGGTCCGTTTCGAGGCCGATCAGCCAGTTGGAGCCGACCTGCCAGTTGTGTCCGAGTTGCACGCCGCCGGTGACGCCAGAAGCGGTGGAGGATTGCGAATAGACCAGCGGCCGGCTGAACGGATCGAACTCCGGGTCGAGGTTATAGGCATAGGCCATCAGGTTCTGAATGAATTCCGTACCCGCTCCGGGGCCTGTGCCGGTCGTCCAATAGTCGGACAGGCCATCGCCGGTGAAAGCCGCTTTTGGCCGGCCCCAGCCATAGCCGACATTGACGCCGCCATACCATCCACTCCAGTCATAGCCAGACGTGGCGGCTGGAGCAGGTCCACCCGAGCTCACATCGTCGGCAAAGGCTGGCGAGGAGAGGATGGCCGCGATACAGCCGGCAAAGATAAGTTTCATGCGAAATCCCAGGTTCGGTTGGTTTTCCGCACTGGTGGCCGATCTCTCGCCCCTCGTCTTGGAAGCATGGGCCTTCGCATTGGACAGGCGGGCGCAGCTGGAAAACGCCAGCGAATGTGGCGTATCAGCAACGGTTGAATGCTCGCCGGATCGCGACTTGGAACCGGGAGCCTTATCCTAGGACTGGCGGGCTCCATCGACGATTTTCCTCTTGAGAAAAAGGATGATTTCCGTGTTGGATGGGCTTCGGGGCCTGTGGCGCGCGTCGCGTCCGGCGAGGGTTTGATTGGGGGCGGCCGGTCAGGCCAATGCAGAAGATCGATTTTTCGTCGGACAGCCTACCAGCGCATCTGAGCGACAAGGATCGCTTTCGCCTCTGGCGCGACATGTGGATGGAGCAGCTTGGCGCAGCCGAGATCAGGCATGCCGAGGACAAGCGCTTCGCCACGGCAACGAAGATGCGGTTTCTTGGCGACCTTCGCGTCGGCCTGTTCGAGACCACGACAGAATATTATGTGCGCACGCGCCGGCACGTCGCCAACGATCGCGACGATATCTTCGTGGGATTTTACCGCAGCCCCAAGCCGCAGGTCTGGACGGTCGCGGATTGCGATCTGTCGCTGCAGCGCGGCAACGGCATCGCCTACAACGTCGCCCAACCCTGCCGCAGTTTCACGGACGGCGTGACCTCCTGGGTGTTGGCCTCGATCCCCCGCGCCGCGTTGCTTAGCATGGTGCCGCATGCCGACGATCGCCCGGTGACGCGGCTCGACCCGGCAAGCCCCGCCGTCCGCCATCTGGAACGCACGATCGATTTTCTGCTCCAATCCGAGGAGGTGGACGCGGAGCCTGCTCTCGCGCGCCAGGCCGGAGCGGCTCTTTCCGATCTGATCGTGCTGGCGCTGGGCGCCAAAGGCGATGCCGCGGAAATCGCCGCCGGCCGCGGCCTGCGCGCGGCGCGGCTGCGCGAAGCTCTGGCGGTGATCGAGGCTCGTTTCGCGGACCCGGCGCTGTCGACGGAGATGGTGGCGCGGGCGGTCGGGCTTTCGCGCCGCTACCTCAACACCCTTCTGCTCGAAAGCGGTCGCACCTTTGCCGAACGTGTCCTGGAACTCCGGCTGCAGAAGGCATGCGCCATGCTGTCGGATATCCGCAACGACGCCACAAAGGTAAGCGACATCGCGCTCGCCGCGGGATTCAACGACGTGTCCTATTTCAACCGGCGCTTCCGGGTCCGCTTCGGTGCTTCGCCCACGCAATATCGCGGCGGATAGCTTAGCGGGGGCGGCCCGGCCCTGTCAGGCGGATACCTGGTCCGCCGCTCCCGCCATGTCATCCAGGATCGGGCAGTCCGGCCGGTCGTCGCCATGGCAGGCACGGATCAGCTTCTGCAGCGTCGAGCGCATCGACTGCAATTCGCGCACCTTGTCCTCGATCGCCCTGACATGGGCGGCGGCGATCTCGCGCACGTCGTGGCTGGCGCGGTCGCGATCCTGGTAGAGCGCCATAAGCTGCCTGCAATCGTCGATTGAGAAGCCGAGATTGCGCGCGCGGCGCAGGAAGGCGAGCCGGTGCACGTCGTCGCCGGAGTAATCGCGATAGCCGTTCTCGGCCCGCGCCGGACGGATCAGGCCGATCTCTTCGTAATAGCGAATGGTCTTGGCCGGCAGGCCGGAACGCTCGGCGGCATCACCGACATTCATGGCGTTCTCCCTGGTTTCCGGCAGCCTTCGGGCTGCCCCATTGATTTTGCTTCACAATCCTGTGAGGCCTGTTGCGGAAATGCCGCAGTTCGGCACTTACCGGCACGTAAGGCCTTGCATATAGGCAGTGCGCGCTTGGCAAGCAAAAGAAATGCCAGCATGAATGATGGCGAGAAAGCGGCCGACTCGTGCCGCTGATACACAGACAGGGCGTCGGACCTTTTTCATGCGCTTGAAGTCACTTGCAATCCTCGCCGCTCTTGCGCTGTCGACCGCGATCAGCGGGTGCAGCACCATCGGCGGGCAATTGTTCACCAACAACTATGGCGCGATGACCGATGCCGGCTATCAGCTGCCGCGCATCCCGATCGAGAAGGTTCCCGCCAGGTATCACCGCCAGGAAGTGCGGTATGATTCCCCGGAGAAGCCCGGCACCATCATCGTCGATACCCAGAACAAGTTCCTCTACTTCATCGAGGGCGACGGCATGGCGATGCGCTACGGCATCGGCGTCGGCCGCGAGGGTTTCGAGTGGCACGGCACCGCCCATATCGCGCTGAAGCGCGAATGGCCGACCTGGACGCCGCCCTCGCAGATGATCAAGCGCCAGCCCGAGCTCGCCAAGTTCGCCGGCGGCATGGAGCCGGGCCTGAAGAACCCGCTCGGCGCGCGCGCCATGTATCTCTTCAACAAGGGCGGCGACATGGGCTACCGCCTGCATGGCAGCCCGGAATGGTTCTCGATCGGCAAGGCGATGTCGTCGGGCTGCATCCGGCTGATGAACCAGGACATTATCGATCTCTACGACCGCACGTCGGTCGGCGCCAAGGTCATCGTGATGTGATCACGAAGGCCGCGGCGAAAAGCTTTCGCAAGCGGACCGTCTAGGCAACAACAAGACGTCCAAAAACAGAAAACCGGGCTGTTGGGGCCCGGTTTTTTGTTTTTGCGATCAGCGATTTGCCGGTTGTGCGGCAGGCGATTGGAAAGTGTCAGGCGACCTGTTCGACCTGCTGGACCTCTGGGACAAAGTGGCGAAGCAGGTTCTGGATGCCGTGCTTCAGCGTCGCCGTCGAGGACGGGCAGCCGGCGCAGGCGCCCTTCATGTGCAGGAACACGGTGCCGTTCTCGAAGCCGCGGAAAGTGATGTCGCCGCCGTCCTGGGCAACCGCCGGGCGCACGCGCGTGTCGAGCAGTTCCTTGATGGTCAGCACGAGTTCCTCGTCGGCCTTGTCGTAGAACTCGCCGGTCTCGCCGGCTTCGCTCGCCGGGGCGGTCGAGGCCATGACCGGCGCGCCGGACATGAAGTGTTCCATGATGGCGCCGAGGATCGCCGGCTTCAAATGCTGCCAGTCCGGGCCGTCCTTGGTCACGGTAATGAAGTCATAGCCGAAGAAGACGCCGGTGACGCCCGGGATCTCGAACAGCCGACCGGCCAGCGGCGAGACTTCCGCCGCGGCTTCGGCGTTGCGGAAATCGGCGGTACCTTCGCGCAGCACTTCCTTGCCGGGAAGAAACTTCAACGTCGCCGGGTTCGGCGTCGATTCGGTCTGGATGAACATGGGTATCTCCAGGCCCTTCTCGGGCCGATAGTTTGGAATAATTCTAAATAGGCTCTATCGGCTGGACATTCAAGCGAAACACGTCGCTAGGAACGGCTGGCTGGCGGAATGTTTTTACAGCGTCCGCCGCGCCTTTTGAAGTGCTCTGGGCGATCAGGCCGGCGGCGTCGCGACCGAGGCAGATCAAGCTAAGCTGTCGATCTCCTCATCCGACAGATTCTGCGGGACGACTGTGACCGGAATGGGAAATGCCGCGCCTCGGCCGGCAACCGCGCTGACCAGCGGTCCCGGGCCTTCCTTGCCGGCGCCGGCCGCGAGCACCAGGATGGCAATGTCCTGGTCGTCTTCGATCAGCTTGTGAATCTCTTCGGTCGGCTTGCCTTCGCGCACCACCAGTTCCGGCTCGATGCCGACATTCTGGCGCACCTTGTTGGCGTATCCGTCGAGCGCCCCGCGCGCCGTTGCGTTTGCTTCCTCGCGCATGATCTTTTCGACGCCCAGCCAATGCTGGAAGTCGTCCGGCTCGATGACATAGAGCAGCACCAGCACGCCGCTGGTGTGCTGCGCCCGCTTCGAGGCATAGGCGACGGCGCGCTCGCATTCGGGCGTGTCGTCGATGATCGCCAGGAACTTGCGGCGATGGCCGGCTTCGCGGCTGAGGCGTTTGGAGACCATGTCTATCTGCTCGGTATCAATTCGGCCGCAATCTGCCACCGCCATGAACCGGCGGCAAGCCGCCGGCGTGGTGATGGAAGGTCAGCGAGACAGGAGGGATCAGTCCTGCAGCAGGCCGATGATGTCGCGCACCGTCTTCATCGTGCCCTCGGCGATCGTGCGGGCGCGGTCACCGCCATCCTTGAGCACGGCGTCGACATAGGCGCGGTCGCCCTCGATGCGGCGCATCTCGGAAGCGATCGGCGCCAGCTTCTCCACGGCAAGATCGGCCAGCGCCGGCTTGAACACGGAAAACTGCTGCCCGCCATATTCTCTCAGCACGTCTTCCTTCGAGATTTCGGCAAGGCCCGCATAGATGCCGACCAGGTTCTCCGCTTCGGGCCGGCTCTCAAGTCCGTCCAATTCGCTCGGCAACGCCTCCGGATCGGTCTTGGCCTTGCGGATCTTCTTCGAGATGGTGTCGGCATCGTCGGTCAGGTTGATGCGCGACAGGTCCGACGGGTCGGATTTCGACATCTTCTTGGAACCGTCGCGCAGGCTCATGATGCGCGCCGCCGGGCCGCCGATGACCGGTTCGGTGATCGGGAAATAGCCGTTCACCGTCTCCTCGCCTATCCTCATCTTCACGCCGACGCCAAGTGCTTCGATCTTCTCGGAGAAGTCGTTGTTGAATTTCTGCGCGATGTCGCGGGTCAGCTCCAGGTGCTGCTTCTGGTCCTCGCCCACCGGCACGTGGGTGGCGCGGTAGAGCAGGATGTCGGCCGCCATCAGGCTCGGATAGGCGAGCAGGCCGAGCGAGGCGTTCTCGCGGTCCTTGCCGGCTTTGTCCTTGAACTGCGTCATCTTGTTCATCCAGCCGATGCGCGCCACGCAATTGAAGATCCAGGCGAGCTCGGCATGCTGCATGACCCGCGACTGGTTGAAGACGATGTGCTTCTTCGGGTCGATGCCGGAGGCCAGGAACGCCGCGGTGATCGAGCGCGTCTGGTCGCCGAGGTCCTGATGGACGAGCTGCGCCGTCAGCGAATGCAGGTCGACGACGCAATAGATGCAGTCGGACTGTTCCTGCAGGGCGACGAATTTCTTGATGGCGCCGAGATAGTTGCCGAGATGCAGATTGCCGGTCGGCTGGACGCCCGAGAAGACGAGTGGCTTGAAGGCGGACATGAGTTCCTCATGGCTTGTGGAGGGCCGTCTAAGCATGATTCCAAAAAGTTGCTGACTTTTTGGAGCCAATCATGCGGCTGGAAACCGCGCGCGGCGAAAGTCTTTCGACGGCGCGCTTATGGACGAAGGCGATTTCGGGATCAAGAGGTCAGCTCGTTCCGGAACCTGGAGTGGCCTAGCCAGCATGTGTCGATCTGCCTTAGCATGGTGGTCTCGCTTGGAATCTTCATCATGCTTTCACATCTGATTGCCGTCGCTTCCGTGTGGCTGGTCGCGGCCGTCTCGCCAGGGCCGAACTTCCTGATGACGGCGCGCATTGCCGTGGCGCGCTCGCGCGGCGCCGGCCTTGCCGCCGTCTGCGGCATAGGCATCGCCACCGCCGTCTGGGGCGTCTGCGGGCTCGCCGGCGTCAAGGCGCTGTTTCTCGCCGCGCCCTGGGCCTATGCGTCGTTGAAGCTCGCGGGCGCCGGCTATCTCATCTACTCGGGCATAAGGCTGATCGTCCTGGCTGAGAAGCGCAGCGCGGCCGATGCCGCATTGCCTGCCGGCGCGAGGGCTTTCCCGGCAAGCAGGGCCTTCTGGATCGGTCTCGCGACCAGCCTTGCCAACCCGCGTTCCGCGCTTTCGGTGGCCAGCATCTTCGCCGTCGCCCTGCCGGCGCAGCCTTCGCTGTGGCTGGGCGCCGCGTCGGTCGCGCTGATGGTGGCGATCTCGGTCGGCTGGTATGCCTGCGTGGTCTGGCTGTTTGCCGCTGAAGCCGTCTCGAACGGCTATCGAAAGCTGCGGCGCACCATCGACCGCGTGGCCGGCGGCCTGCTCATCTTGTTTGGCGCGAGGTTGGCTCTGGAGCGTGGGTGAGACAAGGATAGGCGGCTGCGAAGATGGAGTGGGGATGCAAGAATGGCTTTCAATATCAAAAGCAAGGAAGCGGATAGGCTGACACGAGCCCTCGCAGCGGTAGAGGGCGTCAACCTTACGGAAGCGGTGATCATCGCGATGCGGGAGGCGCTTGAATGCCGGCGCGTTGCCGAGACGCCCCTGGAAACCGCTGCGCGGCTTAGGGCTGAATTTGGAATCGAGTTGAGCGAGCAAGCGCGCGAAGTGCTGCCCCGCTCAGTATATGATCAGCTTTGACGTGAATCCGGGCGCCCGTCGACGGTGCCGCCTTAGTTCGGCTTACGGATTTGGAGGCTGTTCCGTGACAGGCGGTGTCACCTTTGAACCGCGCTTGACGTTCCTGCGGATCATGCCGAAGTCCGCGCCGCCGGTGCCGAAAGCGGTGACGAAATAGAGCGCGGCACCGCCGCCGACCAGCGCGAACAGCGTGGTCGCCTTGACCACCAGCGGCGAGCCGGGGCCGAGCCTCGCGGCAAAATAGTGCTCCGCGAAATAAAGCGCCGTGGCCATGATCACCGCCGACAGCACCAGACGCGGGATGCGCTTCAAGAGCGGGATGTCGCGGCCCCAATGTCCCCGCCTGATCAGCATGGCGAGCAGCATCAGCGCGTTGACCCAGCCGGCGATCGCCGAAGCCACCGCGATCCCCGGCGCGCCCATCGACGGGAACAGGCTGAGCGCCGTGGCGACGTTCACGCCGACCGAGATGGCGGCGAAGATCATCGGCGTGCGCGTGTCCTCGCGCGCGAAATAGCCGGGCGTGAAGGCTTTGATCAGCACGAAGGCCGGCAGTCCAAGGCCGAAGATCGCCAGGATCGAGGCGACGATCGGCGTCGAATGGTTCGCGGCGAAGGCGCCGCGCTCATAGACCAGCCGCACGATCGGTTCCGACATCACCCAAAGCGCGGCGGCGGCCGGCAAGGTCATGAACAGCGTGAACTCGACCGAGCGGTTCTGCAGGTTTGCGGCTTCTTTCAGGTTGCCCGATTTCAGCGCCCGCGACAGTTCCGGCAGAAGCACGATCGCTACCGCCACGCCGACGACGCCGAGCGGCAGCTGGTAGATGCGATCGGCATAGGCGAGCGACGACACGGCGCTGTTCTGCGCCGAGGCGATCGCGGTGCCGATCAGCTGGTTGATCTGCGTGATGCCGCCGGTGATCGCCGCCGGCAGCGCCAGGATCAGGAGCCGCTTGACGTTCGGCGTCATCTTCGGCCTACGGAAGCCGATCGAGATACCGGCATTGCGCACCGCGATCCAGACGATGGCGAGCTGCACGATACCAGCCGCCAGCACGCCCCAGGACAGGCCGAAGCCGACGTCATGCGCGTCCGCCCCGTGATACCAGGCATAGCCGAGCACGCCGATCAGGATGATGTTGAGGAAGGCGGGCGCGATCGCCGCCGCGAAATAGCGGCGCAGCGAATTCAGCATGCCGGCCATCATGGCGCCGAGCGACATGCAGATCAGGTACGGGAACATGATCGTCGCCAGCCGCACCGTCGTCTCGAACTTGCCCGGAATGTCGGCAAAGCCAGGCGCCACCAGGTAGCGCACGATCAGCGGCATGGCGAGTTCCATCGCGATGGTCAGCGCCAGCAGCGCCGAAAACAGCACGCCGAACACTTCCTCCGAAAAACGCTTGGCGCCCTCATTGCCGTGCTGCTCGATCTCCTTGGCGAACAGCGGCACGAAAGCGGCGTTGAAGGCGCCCTCGGCGAACAGCCGGCGGAAGGTGTTGGGGAATTGGAAGGCGGCGTTAAAGGCGTCGGCGACCGGCCCGGTGCCGAGGGCCGCCGCCATCAGCATCTCGCGGCCGAAACCCAGCGCGCGGCTCATCAGCGTGCCGGAGGCGACGGTGGCGAATTTCTTGACAAGGCTCATGCTGGGGACGATTGCCAGGGAAATTGCGTCAAATGGATGGTCACTCGGCCGCCGCCTTGGCCTTGCCGTTGCGTTCGGACGAACTGCCTTCGAGCGTATCGACCAGCCGCTTGTGGATGGTGGCGGTGCGCGTCGGGCTGTCGATCTTCTGTCCGGTCAGGTCGGTGACGTAGAACGTGTCGATGACCTTCTCGCCGAAGGTGGTGATATGCGCCGAGGCGATGTCGAGCGACAGGTCGGAAAGCGTCCCGGTGATCTCGGAGAGCAGGCCCGGCCGGTCCAGTCCCTCGACCTCGATCACCGAGAAACGGTTCGACAGCGTGTTGCGGATCTCGGCACGCGGCTGGATGCGGAACGCCTTGGCGCCACGCTTCGGCTTGGTGCGCTTCTCGATCATCTCGGGCAGCCAGCTCTTGCCGGAGAGCACGTCCTCGATCAGCCGGCCGACGCGCTCGGCGCGGCGGCGCTCGTCCTCGTCGAGGTCGAACTCCCGCGAGATCAGGATGGTGTCCAGCGCGCGTCCGTCCGAGGTGGTGAAGATCTGGGCGTCGACGATGTTGCCGCCGGCCGCGGCGCAGGCGCCGGCAATGATCGACAGCAGGCGCGGATGGTCCGGCGCCAGCACGGTGATCTCGGTCACCGCCTCGAACTCATGCGTCTTGACCATGGTGGCGAGTTTCTTGTCCGCCGCGTCCGCCTCGCGGATGAATTCGGCATGGCGCAGCTGATCGGGCAGGTCGACCGTCAGCAGATAGTTCTCGTAGTGCTGCGCGACATAGCGCTTGCGCTCCTTCGCCGGCCAGGCCGAGAGCGCCTCGGCCAGCCGCTCGCGCGCGGCGGCGGTGCGCTGGGCGCGCGAGACTTCCGAGAAGCCGCCGGTCAGCAGCAACTCGGTCTCGTAATAGAGCGTGCGCAGCAGCTGGCCTTTCCAGCCGTTCCACACACCCGGCCCGACGCCGCGTATGTCGCAGACGGTCAGGATCAGCAGCAGCTTGAGCCGCTCGACCGACTGCACGATCGAGGCGAAATCCTCGATCGTCTTGCGATCGTTAAGGTCGCGCGTCTGCGCCGTCATCGACATCACGAGATGGTTTTCGACCAGCCATGCGACGGTCTCGGTGTCGGCGGCCGACAGACCCATATGCGGGCAGATGCGCCGGGCGATGCGGGCGCCGGCCTCCGAGTGGTCTTCCGGCCGGCCCTTGGCGATGTCGTGCAAAAGCACCGCGACATAGAGCGCCTCGCGGCTCTTCTTCAGCCCCGGCATCAGCGAATGCGCCAGCGGGTGGATCTTCTCGCCGTCGCCGCGCTCGATCTCGGCCAGCACGCCGATGCAGCGGATCAGATGCTCGTCCACCGTATAGTGGTGGTACATCGAGAACTGCATCATGGCGACGATCTTGCCGAAGTCGGGGATCAGCCTGCCGAGCAGCCCGGCCTCGTTCATGCGCCTCAGATTGAGCTCGGCGTTTCGGTCCGAGGTCAGGATGTCGAGGAACAGCCGGTTGGCCTCCTCATCGCGCCGAAGCGACTTGTTGACCAGGCCGAGCGAGCGGGTGAGCAATTTCAGCGCGTCGGGATGGAACTCCAGCCCGTGCTTGTCGGCGAACCAGAACAGCCGCAACAGATTGACCGGATCGCGCTCGAACACGCCGTCGTCGGCGACGTTGATGCGGTGATTGTCGACGATGAAGTCCGACGTGCCGGCAAGCTTGCGCTTGCGCCGCGAGAAGGTGAGGAAGATGCGGTTGAAGCCGGGCACATGTTTGGCCTGTTCCTCCTCGAGCGCTGCGCAGAAGATGCGGGTGAGGTCGCCGACATCCTTGGCGACGAGGAAATAATGCTTCATGAAGCGCTCGACCGCCGACAGGCCAGGATGCATCGTGTAGCCCAGGCGTTCGGCGATCTCGCGCTGAATGTCGAAATGCAGCCGCTCCTCCGCCTTGCCGGTGAGAAAATGCATGTGGCAGCGCACCGCCCAGAGGAAATCCTCGGCCTTCTGGAACTCGCGATATTCGGCCTCGGTGAAGACGCCTTTCTCGACCAGTTCCTCGCCGGTGCGAACGCGGTAGAAATATTTGCCGATCCAGAACAGCGTCTGCAGGTCGCGCAGGCCGCCCTTGCCGTCCTTGACGTTGGGCTCGACCAGGTAGCGGCTCTCGCCTGCCTTGGCATGGCGCTCGTCGCGCTCGGCAAGCTTCGCCTGCACATATTCCGGCCCGGTCGTGCGCACCACTTCATGGTCGAAGCGGGTGAGCAGCTCGTCATAAAGCTTGCGTTCGCCCCACAGGAAACGCGCCTCGAGGATCGAGGTGCGGATGGTGATGTCGCTGCGCGAGAGCCTGAGGCACTCCTCGATGTTGCGGGTGGCGTGGCCGACCTTCAGCCCCATGTCCCACAGCATGTAGAGCATGTATTCGACGATCTGCTCGCCCCACGGCGTCTGCTTGTAGGGCAGCAGGAACAGGAGATCGATGTCGGAGCCCGGCGCCAGCGTGCCGCGGCCATAGCCGCCGACCGCCACGACCGCCATGCGCTCCGCAGCGGAGCGGTTCTTGACCCGGTAGACATGGGTGGCGGCGAAATCATAGAGCGCGCGTATCAGCTCATCCATGAGATGCGACAGCCGCTCGGCGCAGGCATTGCCGCCGCCATCCTCCTTGAGCATGGCCTCGGCGATCTTTCGCCCGTCCGCCATTCTGGCTTTGAGCAATTGCAGGACAGCCGTGCGGACAGCCGGTCCCGAACCGTCGCCGGCGCTTGCCGCCGTCAGCGCGGTCAGGTCGCGGCGCAAGGCGTCGCCATCGATGATTTCGTCGAGTTTCAGGGAGATCTTTGCCATTCGGCGGCGTCTATAGCGCGTTTTATCCGTGCTGTGTATGGGGCCGGCGCATCGGCTTGCCACGATGCTCGAAGGGCACGATGACGGAGTGCCTGAACCGGCGGAGCTCGCTGATCCGACGCGAGAGCCGTCCGATCTCGCGCATCACTCTGGCGCGTGTGGATTTCATCGGCTCTTGCGTCGAGCCATTGGGCGGGGACCGTGTTTCACGGTCCTGACGGATCAGGCTCGGCAGTTGCGCCGTGCCCGGTCGCAGATGCTGTTCCTGGATGCACAAGGCCGGGCTGAGCTGGTAGACCACCCGGTCGGGCTTGGGTTGGAGTACCGGATCGAACAGCACATGGTCGACCGGAATGCCGATCTCCTCGGTCGCATCGAGAAGGGTGCTCGCGGCCTGTTTCGAGAGGATATAGCCAGCGCAACCGACATGGACCCCGTATAGCCTGCTGGCCGAAAATCCATGGCCGACGCCGCTGCGGCGTAGCCCGATAATGGTTTTCTGGAGAAAGGTTTCGAGCTTGACGATGTCGGCATCGGCCGGAACCCAGCTGCTGTCGGCAAGCAGCGGGCCGGCCCTCGCGGTGAACACGACGTCGTCCTCGAAGATGGCGCCATACGGGTCGTCACCCGCGGCAAGGATTGACCAGCACGCCCTGTGACTGAGCAGGCAGGCGACCTCGCTGTCGGCGAGCCGCCATGGCAGCGCGCCGGGTCGCATGGGCATCTGCGACAGATCCGGACGCTGCAAAGCGTCGACTGCCGCAATCCGCTCGAACGCGACGCCGATCCGGCCGAATTCGGCGATGACATGGGCCAGCCTGTCGGCGGATCGGTCGAGATTAATGACGAGGCATCTCATTGAGCGGATCGGGTCGGAAAAAGAAAGTGGCGGCGTGCATAGCATGGCCCGCGTGATCCGGTGCGGATTAATTTCCCGGCCTGCCAATCGATTGCCGCGCGCATGTGGAAAAACCGAAAGCTTGCCTCTTGACCTTCCAGTAACTGGAAGGACTACCTCCACTTTAAATTCGAGAACGCAGAGGCACTGGCCATGACCCATTCCGACCATCACCACCACCATGCGCATGGCGCAGCCTGCTGCTCCGGCAAGGACAGCAAGGCCACCGCCGACGCAGTGATTCGCGATCCGGTCTGCGGCATGATGGTCGATCCTGCCGCCGGCAAGCCGACGGCCGAACATGACGGCCGGAAATTCCATTTCTGCAGCGAGCGCTGCCGCGCGAAATTCGTTGCCGATCCTGAAATCCATCTGACCGCCACCGATCCCGTTTGCGGCATGAGCGTCGATCGCGCCGTTGCAAAGCATTTTTCGCGCCATGAAGGGCAGGGTTTCTATTTCTGTTCGGCGGGCTGTAAGGGCAAGTTCGATGCGGATCCGGCAAAATATCTCGCTGGCAGGCCCGAGCCGCAGCCGATGCCGAAGGGCACGCAATACACCTGCCCCATGCATCCCGAGATCGTCCGCGACAAGCCCGGTTCGTGCCCGATCTGCGGCATGGCGCTTGAGCCGATGGGCGTGCCGACCGGCGACGAAGGCCCGAATCCCGAGCTCGTCGATTTCACGCGCCGGCTCTGGGTCAGCGCGGTGCTCTCCGTGCCGTTGCTGATCATCGCCATGGCGCCGATGCTGGGCTTCAGCTTCGAAACCCTCATCGACGGCCGAACCAAGACATGGGCAGAACTGGCGCTGGCGAGCCCGGTGGTGCTGTGGGCGGCGTTTCCGTTCTTCCATCGCGGCTGGGAATCGATCCTCAACCGCAGCCCCAATATGTGGACGCTGATTTCGCTCGGCGTGGGCGCCGCCTATCTCTTCAGCCTCGTCGCGACGCTGTTCCCGGATGTCTTTCCGCATCAGTTCCGCGGTCATGACGGCGCTGTCCCGGTCTATTTCGAGGCCGCCGCCGTCATCGTCGCGCTGGTCTTTCTAGGCCAGGTTCTGGAACTCAGAGCCCGCGAGCGCACCGGCTCGGCCATTCGCGCGCTGCTCGACCTGGCGCCGAAGACAGCGCGGCTGATCGGCGCCGACGGCTCCGAGAAGGACGTGCCGCTCGATAGCGTCAAGTCCGGCGACCGGCTGCGCATCCGTCCCGGCGACGCCGTGCCGGTCGACGGCGTCGTGCTGGAGGGCCGCTCGGCGATCGACGAATCGATGATCACGGGCGAGCCGTTGCCGGTCGAAAAGACAGAAGGCGACGCGCTCACCGGCGGCACGCTGAACAAGAACGGCTCGCTGGTCATGCGCGCCGAGAAGGTCGGCGCCGAGACCACGCTGTCGCGCATCGTCGAGCTGGTCGCCAAGGCGCAGCGCTCACGCGCGCCAATCCAGGGTCTGGCCGACCGCGTCTCCTTCTATTTCGTCCCGGCCGTCGTGCTGGTCGCCATTCTCGCCTTCATCGCCTGGGCGATCCTGGGTCCCGAGCCCAGCCTGATCTTCGCCATCGTCTCGGCGGTCTCGGTGCTGATCATCGCCTGTCCCTGCGCGCTCGGCCTCGCGACCCCGATGTCGATCATGACGGCGACCGGGCGCGGCGCGCATGCCGGCGTGCTGATCAAGGAAGCGGCGGCGCTGGAGCGTTTTTCTTCCGTCGACACGCTGATCGTCGACAAGACCGGCACGCTGACGGAGGGCAAGCCGCGGCTCACCGATGTCGTCGCGGCCGAGGGCATCGACGAGAACGGGCTGCTGAGCCTCGCCGCCGCGCTCGAAAAGGGCTCGGAGCATCCATTGGCCGAGGCGATCGTCGAGGGCGCTGCCGCGCGCGGCCTGAAGCTGGCCGATGCGGCCGACTTCGAAGCCGTCACCGGCAAGGGCGTTTCGGGCACGGTTTCGGGCAGCAAGGTCGCGCTCGGCAACGCGGCGATGATGGCCGACCTCGGCATAGAGGCGCCGGCGGCCAGTGCCGAGACGATGCAGGCCGAAGGCAAGACGGCCATGTTCGTGGCGGTCGACGGCAGGTTCGCCGGCATCGTCGCTGTCGCCGATCCTGTAAAGGCAACGACGGCCGAGGCGATCAAGGCCCTGCATGACAAGGGCCTGCGCATCATCATGGCGACAGGCGACAACGAGCGCACGGCCAAGGCCATCGCCGGCAGGCTTGGCATCGACGAGGTGCGCGCCGGCCTGCTGCCCGATGGCAAGAGCGCGCTGGTGGAGGAACTGCGCCGCAAAGGCGCCACCGTTGCGATGGCCGGCGACGGCGTCAACGACGCGCCGGCGCTTGCCGGCGCCGATGTCGGCATCGCCATGGGCACCGGCGCCGATGTCGCTGTCGAGAGCGCCGGCATCACGCTGGTCAAGGGTGACCTGAACGGCATCGTCAGGGCGCGTACGCTTGCCCAGTCGACGCTGCGCAACATCCGGCAGAACCTGTTCTTTGCCTTCCTCTACAACGTGCTTGGCGTGCCGGTCGCGGCCGGCGTCCTTTACCCGGTCACCGGCATGCTGTTGTCGCCGATGCTGGCCGCGGCGGCGATGAGCCTGTCGTCGGTGTCGGTGATCGCCAACGCTTTGCGGCTGAGAACATTGAAACTCTGAGCAAAACCCCCAGATACGAAATCCAATCACGAAGGAGACCTGAATGACCTTGGCCAAGAAAATCGTGCTGCTGCTCATGGCCGCCGGAATGCTGCTTGCCGTCTTTCTCGAAAGCGTGCCGGCTTCGTCGGAGGAGATGAAGCACGACATGTCCAAGATGGCGATGGGCGCCCAGAGCCCGGCCACCGTCGGCTATGAGAAGGCGATGAAGAAGATGCACAAGGACATGATGATCAAATACACCGGCAATGCCGATGTCGATTTCGTTCGCGGCATGATCCCGCATCATCAGGGCGCCATCGACATGGCCAAGGTTGTGATCGCCAACGGCAAGGACCCGGAAATCCGCAAGCTCGCGGAAGGCGTCGTCGCGGCGCAGGAAGCCGAGATCAAGGAAATGCAGGACTGGCTCGCCAAGCATCCGGCGAACTAGGGCAATTCCAGGAAAAGTGTGCAGCGGTTAGGCTCGGCGCTTGCGGCGTAGCCCGCCGTCCGGAATTGCTAGAAACAAATACCTGGAGCGGTTCGGCGGTTCCGTGAAACGCTGAACCGCTCTAACCCACCCAGGGAAATCCGGGCGGCCAGGAGCCTCTACCGTCTGGATTTCCGGCTTTGGCTGTGCTGCGATCCGGCCTCACGCGGAGAAGGCCATGTCCCCGTCAATCAACCGCTCGTCGATCAGAACCCTAAAGCTGCCGTCGGGCGAAGCTGTTCCGGTGCTCGGCCAAGGCACCTGGAAGATGGGCGAGGACCGCCGCCGCCACGCCGATGAGGTCGCGGCGCTGAAGCTTGGTCTCGACCTCGGCATCACGCTGATCGACACCGCCGAAATGTATGCCAGCGGCGGAGCCGAGCAAGTGGTCGCCGAAGCCATCGATGGGCGCCGCGACGAAACTTTCCTGGTCTCCAAGGTGCTGCCTTCCAATGCTTCGCGCGCCGGCGTGAAACGCGCCTGCGAGAACAGCCTGAAGCGGCTCGCCACCGACCGCATCGACCTCTATCTGCTGCATTGGCCGGGCAGCGTGCCGTTGACCGAAACCGTCGAGGCTTTCGAGGCGCTGAAGGGCGAAGGCAAGATCCGCCACTGGGGCGTCAGCAATTTCGACACCGACGAGATGGAAGAGCTTGTCGGCTTGACCGCTGGCGGCAACGTTCAGACCAACCAGGTGCTCTACAATCTGTCACGGCGCGGTCCGGAGTTCGATCTCTCGCCATGGTGCGTGAAGCGCGGCGTTCCGCTGATGGCCTATTCGCCGGTCGAGCAGGGCGCGCTGGCGCGCAATGCACGGCTCGAAGCGGTCGCCACCCGCCACAACGCCACCGCCGCGCAGATCGCGCTCGCCTGGGTGATGGCGCAGGAAGGCGTCATCGCCATTCCGAAGGCCGGCCGCCAGGGGCACGTCCGCCAGAATGCCGCCGCGCTCGACATCGAGCTGACGCCTGAGGATTTCGCCGAGCTCGACCGCGCCTTCCCGCCGCCGACGCGCAAGCGCGGCCTGGAAATGATCTGACCGAAACCTGCATTCGCAATCGCGGTAAAGAGAGCAAGCGTTGGAACGAATTTCAGCCGGGCCGCATCACACGACCTACAAGATCGGGGACATCAGCGTCACCTCGCTGCGCGACGGCTATGTCGACATGCCGATCCGCCGGCTGCGCCAGCCGGGAGACAGGATATTCGACAGGGACCTCCCTACGCAGCTGCAGCTGGTCGATGGCGCGCTCAGGCTGTCCGTCAACGCTTTTGCGATCGACGACGGTCATGAAATCACGCTGATCGATACCGGCTCCTCGAACGCCTGGCACCCTACGATGGGCTTTCTGCCGCAGGCGCTGAGCGAGGCGAGGATCGCCGTCGATCGGATACGCACGGTTGCCTTTACCCACACGCACCTCGACCATATCCACGGGCTTATCCTTGCCGATGGTCGCGACGGTTTCCCGCAGCTCTCCCGCTTGCTTGTCCCTCGAGCCGAGCTCGACATGTTCCGGTCGGTAGCGAGGTTGAGCCGCTTCCACGATCAGGCAGAACCTTTGGACCCTGGACAGCACCTGAGCGCGGACATCGAGGCCGTCGCCGCTCCCGGCCACGAAATCGGTCACACCGGCTTTCGTGTCACGAGCGGCGGCGAAACCTTGCTGGCCTGGGGCGACCTGGTGCATGTGCCGTCGCTGCAGTTCGATCGGCCGGAGATCGCATGGGAGTTCGACGCCGACCAGGAGCAGGCGCGGGCGAGCCGCCTGCGGATATTGGCCCTTGCCGCCGACAACGCCTGGTGCGTGGCGGGAGCGCATCTCGATTCACCGGGCGTCGGCCGGATTCTTCGAACCGAAACGGGTTTCCGCTTCGAGCCCTTGTAGCGACTGGCCCTAGATATTGGCCGGCAGCCCAAGCCGCCTCCGCAGCCGCCGCAATGCCCTCGAAAACACGTCGAGGTCATTCGCGGCGCGGGCAAGCGTGAGCGCGCCCTGGATGGCGGCGACGGTTTCCTCGGCCAGCTCGCCGGCCTCGTCCGGTCGGTGCCCGGATCGCACCAGCGCTTCGGCGAGATGGGTGACCCAGCGGCCGAAATAGTCCCTTATTTGATCGGCGAAGAGATCGCGCGAGTCATCCAACGCGAAAGCGCCGATGAGGCAAACGCGGCGCCCCGAGCGGAAATAGCCGTCCGTCGCCGCGAACATGTGCCCGATCCCGGCCAGCGGATCGACGCTGTCGCGTAGCGGCGCAAAGACATTGTCTTCGAACCAGCCGTTGATATGGGCAATGACGGCTCTCGCCATCTCCTCCTTGCCGCCGGGAAAGAAGTGGTAGAGGCTTCCCTTGCCGAGCCCTGTCGCCTCGCCGATCAAGGCTAGGCTGGCACCCTCATAGCCATGCTCGCGGAAGACTTCGCCGATCATGGCCAAGAGGCCGTCGCGGTCGGGCGCGATCCTGCGCATTCGCGGGCGCTACAGTCCGAGTTCCGAAAGGCCGGGATGGTCGTCCGGCCGGCGCCCGAGCGGCCAATGATATTTCCGCTCGCGCTCAGTGATCGGCAGATCGTTGATGCTGGCAACACGGCGGCGCATCAGCCCGGCTTCGTCGAATTCCCAGTTCTCGTTGCCGTAGGAGCGGAACCAGTGGCCGCTGTCGTCGCGCCATTCATAGGCGAAGCGCACCGCGATGCGGTTGTCGTTCCAGGTCCACACTTCCTTGATGAGGCGGTATTCGAGCTCGCGCGCCCATTTGCGCGTAAGGAAGCCGACGATCTCGCCGCGGCCGGAGACGAATTCGGCCCGGTTCCGCCAGACGCTGTCCTCGGTATAGGCGAGCGAAACCCTTTCGGGATCGCGGCTGTTCCAGGCATCCTCGGCCAGCCGTGCCTTTTGCGCGGCGGTTTCAGCCGTGAAGGGTGGCAAAGGCGGACGGCTCATCGGGATCTCCTGTCAGTGAGTTGCTGATCAGGAGTATTGTACCGATTGGTACAATGTGTCAACACAGGGCTGGGTCTAGGATTTGGTCGCCAGCCCCTTCAGCCGATAGAGCGCCTCCAGCGCTTCGCGCGGCGTCATCTCGTCCGGATTGATCGCGCCGAGCGCTTCGCCCAGCGCATCGCTCTTCACCGGCTTCGGCGCCTCCCGCTTCACCGCCACCGAAAACAGCGGCAGGTCGTCGACCAGGCGGTTGGTCTTGCCCGAAACTTCGCCTTCCTCGAGCTGGTGCAGCACTTCCTTGGCGCGCGCCACGACCGCTTCCGGCAGGCCGGCGAGCCGCGCCACCTGCACGCCATAGGATCGGTCGGCGGCACCCTTGCCGACCTCGTGCAGGAAGACGACGTCACCCTCCCATTCCTTGACACGCATGGTGACGTTGGCGAGCCGGGGCAGCTTGCCGGCAAGCGCGGTCATCTCGTGGAAATGCGTGGCGAAGATCGCCCGGCAGCGGTTCTTCTCATGCAGATATTCCACCGCCGCCCAGGCGATCGACAACCCGTCGAAGGTCGCGGTGCCGCGGCCGATCTCGTCGAGGATGACCAGCGCCCGCTCGCCGGCCTGGTTGAGGATCGCCGCCGTCTCCACCATCTCGACCATGAAGGTCGAGCGGCCGCGCGCCAGATCGTCGGAGGCGCCGACGCGCGAGAACAGGCGGTCGACGACACCGATATGGGCGCTTTGCGCCGGCACGAACGAGCCGGTCTGGGCAAGGATGGCGATCAGCGCGTTCTGCCTCAGGAACGTCGATTTACCACCCATATTCGGACCGGTGAGCAGCCAGATCGCGCCGGCCTTGGCGCCGCCCTCGGGCGACAAGTCGCAATCGTTGGCGACGAAGGGCCCTTCGCCGGAACGCCTGAGCGCCTGTTCGACCACCGGGTGGCGCCCGCCGGCAATTTCGAAGGCGAGGCTGGCATCGACCAGCGGCCGGCACCAGCTTTCGCTTTCGGAAAGCAGCGCCAATGCCGCCGAGACGTCCAGAACGGCAAGCGCCTCGGCGCCGGCGCGGATGCTGTCCGCCGCACTCACCACTTCCGCCGTCAGCCGGTCGAAGGCGGCGAGCTCGATGCCGAGCGCCTTGTCGGCGGCGTTGGCGATCTTCGATTCCAGCTCCGCCAGTTCCGTCGTGGTGAAGCGCATGGCGTTGGCCATGGTCTGGCGATGGATGAAGCGCGCCTTGGCGGCGTCGTTGCCGGTCATGATCGAGTGATGGTTGGCGGTCACCTCGATGTAATAGCCGAGCACATTGTTGTGCCGGATCTTCAGCGAGCGGATGCCGGTCTCCTCGATCAGCGAACGCTCCAGCCCGGCGATCACCTTGCGCGATTCGTCGCGCAGCGCCCGCATCTCGTCGAGCTCGGTATTGTAGCCCGAGCGCACGAAGCCGCCGTCGCGCCTGATCAGCGGCAACTCGTCGTCGAGCGCTTCGCTGAGATGGCGGGCAAGCGCCTCGGGCAGGGCTCTGATCGCGGCAAGCGCGGCGGTGAGCTCGGCGGGCAGGGCGGCTGCCGCGAACAGTTCGGCAATGGCGCCCGCCGCCTCGAAGCCGGCGCGCAGCGCTCCCAGATCGCGCGGTCCGCCGCGGTTGAGCGCCAGCCGGGACAGCGCCCTCGGCATGTCGGCGACGCTTTTGAGGCTCGCCCGCAGGCCCTGGCAGAGCCGCGTCTCGGAGCGGAAGAAGGAGACCGAATCCAACCTTGCCGCGATCGCCGCCGGATCGGTCAGCGGCGCCATCAGCCGGTCGGCCAGCAATCGCGCGCCGCCGCCGGTCACCGTGCGGTCGATCGCCTTGAACAACGAGCCGTCGCGGCTGCCCGACAACGTGCGCAGCAATTCCAGATTGGCGCGCGTCGCCGGATCGATGAACAGCGTCGAGCCCTGCTCCTCGCGCTCGGGGCGCGACAAGGGCGGGCGCTCGGCCTTCTGCGTCTTTTCGACATAGGCAATCGTGCCGGAAATCGCCGACAGCTCGGCGCGCGAGAACGTGCCGAAACTGTCGGGCGTCGCGACCTCGAAGAAGCGCGCGATGCGGCTTGTGGCCGAAGCCGAATCGAACAGCGAAGGCGGCTGCGGATTGGCGACGCGGCCCAGCACGTCGAACACCGGCCTGAGCTCCGGATCGTGGAAAACCGGCTCGGCGACGATCAATTCGCGGGGGTCGACGCGGAAGATATCGGCAAGCAGCCGCTCGGCCGTCGTCTCGGCGACGCGGAAGGCGCCGGTCGAAATGTCGATCCATGCCAGGGCGAAGCTCGCCTGACTGGTCGCGGCACCGCCCCCCTTGACGCGGCCGAGCGCCATCAGGAAGCTCGATTCCGAGGGCGCGAGCAGCTTGTCCTCGGTGATGGTGCCGGGCGTGACCAGCCGCACCACGTCGCGCCGCACAACCGATTTGGAGCCGCGTTTCTTGGCTTCGGCCGGATCCTCGATCTGCTCGCAGACGGCGACGCGAAATCCTTGCGCGATCAGCTTCTGCAGATAGTCGTCCGCGGCATGCACCGGCACGCCGCACATCGGGATATCGTGGCCCTGGTGCTTGCCGCGCTTGGTCAAGACGATGCCGAGCGCCTGGCTCGCCTTCTCCGCGTCGTCGAAGAACAGCTCGTAGAAATCGCCCATGCGGTAGAACAGCAGCGAATCCGGGTTTGCCGCCTTGATCTCGATGAATTGCTCCATCATCGGCGTGACGCCGCCCGTGGCGGGCGAAGGCGTCGTCGTCTCCTGGGCGTCGATATCTGTCGGCATGTGCATGTTCATGCCGGGACGCTAGCAGATCGGCCAGCCGGGTTTAATGCCGGCCGCTCGAAAAGCAGGGGAAAGCCAGCAGCCCCTGCTGCCAGGTGCCGTCGCGGTGCCAAGCCGGAGTAACCGCATCCACATTGAATGAGCTTTGCCGGGCTTGCCGGTTTACAGCTGCCGCCTGTAGCCTTAGTCCTGAAATCCCAAAAGGAAGCATCCATTCAAGCGGTGCCGTGCAGGGCGAGGAAATCGAAAGCATCATGGCCAGGAAAACCGAAAGCAGCGGACCCTCCGTCAGTCCCGAGGAGGCGCTGGAATTCCACGCCATGGGGCGGCCCGGCAAGCTGGAGATCGTCGCCACCAAGCCGATGGCGACGCAACGCGATCTGAGCCTCGCCTATTCGCCGGGCGTCGCCGTCCCCGTGCGCGCCATCGCCGAGGATCCGAGCCGCGCCTTCGACTATACGACGCGCGGCAACATGGTCGCCGTCATCTCCAACGGCACCGCCATCCTCGGCCTCGGCAATCTCGGCGCGCTGGCCTCGAAGCCGGTGATGGAAGGCAAGTCGGTGTTGTTCAAGCGCTTCGCCGACGTCGATTCCATCGACCTCGAGGTCGATACCGAGGATGCCGACGAGTTCATCAACTGCGTGCGCTTCCTCGGGCCGTCCTTCGGCGGCATCAATCTCGAGGATATCAAGGCGCCGGAATGCTTCATCATCGAGCAGCGGCTGCGCGAGCTGATGGACATCCCCGTCTTCCACGACGACCAGCACGGCACCGCCATCATCTCGGCCGCCGGTTTGATCAACGCGCTGGAGGTCACCGGCCGCGACATGAAGACCACCAAGATGGTCTGCAATGGTGCGGGCGCCGCCGGCATCGCCTGCATCGAACTGATGAAGGCGATGGGCTTTGCGCCGGAAAACGTCATCCTGTGCGACACCAAGGGCGTCGTCTATCAGGGCCGTACCGAAGGCATGAACCAGTGGAAGTCGGCGCATGCGGTCAAGACCGAGGCGCGCAGCCTGGCCGAGGCGCTGGAGGGCTGCGACGTCTTCCTCGGCCTGTCCGCCAAAGGGGCGCTCACCACCGCCATGGTGCAGTCGATGGCGAAGAACCCGATCATCTTCGCCATGGCCAACCCCGATCCGGAGATCACGCCGGAGGAAGTGGCCGAGATCCGCACCGACGCCATCATGGCCACCGGCCGCTCGGACTATCCGAACCAGGTCAACAATGTGCTGGGCTTCCCCTATATCTTCCGTGGCGCGCTCGACGTGCGCGCCACCACCATCAATGACGACATGAAGATCGCCGCGGCCCGCGCCCTGGCCGAGCTGGCGCGCCAGGACGTGCCGGACGATGTCGCCGCCGCCTATCAGGGCAACCGGCCGAAATTCGGCCCCAACTACATCATCCCGGTGCCGTTCGATCCGCGCCTGATCTCGGCGATCCCGCTGGCGGTGGCCAAGGCCGCGATGGAATCCGGGGTCGCCCGCAAGCCGATCCTCGATCTCGACCGCTATGCGCAGGAACTGTCCGCCCGCCGCGACCCGATCGCCTCGACCTTGCAGCGCATCTACGACCGCGTGCGCCGCCAGCCCAAGCGCATCGTCTTCGCCGAGGGCGAGGAGGAGCAGGTGATGCGCGCCGCCGTCTCCTATGTGAACCAGCGGCTCGGCACCGCTATCCTGCTCGGCCGCGACGACGTCATCAAGGACAATGCCCGCAACGCCGGCATCGACTTGAACAAGCAGGGCCTGGAGATCATCAACGCCCGCCTGTCGCGCCGCAACGGCATCTACACCGACTATCTCTACGAGCGCATGCAGCGGAAGGGTTTCCTGTTCCGCGACTGCCAGCGGCTGATCAACAACGACCGCAACCATTTCGCCGCCTGCATGGTGGCGCTGGGCGATGCCGACGGCATCGTCACCGGCGTCACCCGCAACTATTCCACCGCGCTCGACGACGTGCGCCGCATCATCGACGCCAAGCCCGGCCACCGCGTCATCGGCGTCTCGATCGTGCTCGCGCGCGGCAGGACGGTGCTGGTCGCCGACACTGCCGTGCACGACATGCCGAACGCCGAGCAGATCGCCGACATCGCCGAGGAGGCGGCCGGCTTTGCCCGCCGCATGGGCTACGAGCCGAGGCTTGCCATGCTCGCCTACTCGACCTTCGGCCATCCACAGGGCGAGCGCTCCGAGCGCGTCCAGGAAGCGGTGCGCATCCTCGACAAGCGCCGCGTCGATTTCGAGTATGACGGCGAGATGGCCGCCGACGTGGCGCTGAATCCGCGCGCCATGGCGCAATATCCGTTCATCCGCCTGACCGGCCCGGCCAATGTCCTGATCATGCCGGCGTTCCACTCGGCCTCGATCTCGACCAAGATGCTGCAGGAGCTCGGCGGCTCGACCGTCATCGGCCCGCTGCTGGTCGGCCTGAACAAGCCGGTGCAGATCGTGTCGTTGAACGCCAAGGATAGCGACATCGTCAACATGGCGGCGATCGCGGCTTATACGGCGGGGAATTGAGCGGCCGTCGCAACCCTTCGGCGAACTGAAAAGCAGAAGGCCCGCGGTGATGCCGCGGGCCTTCTTTTCAGCTTGTGAGGTTCGATCAGAAATTGCGCTGGAAGCGGACGATGCCGCCGACGCTGTCTTTCTTGTTGGCCTTGGTCCAGTTGCCGTAGATGGAGGGATTGCCGAAATTGCCGTAGTGATCCCAATCAACTTCGGTCGTGACCGTGAAGCCAGGCACGATCGTGTAGGCGATGTTCGCGGCGAGAGCGTAATTCTTGTCGTCGTCGGCCGAAGCCTGGACGTTGAACGCGGTCTTGTCGTTGAACTTGTAAGTGCCGCCACCCCAGACGGCCCAGTTGCCGCCCCACGGCTTGTACTGGGTGCGGCCGTGGACGTCGATATTGTTGTTGACGTCGTCCTTGGAGTTATCGTCGGTGCCGTAGCCGCCCATGACGAACAGCGTCAGTTCCTTGGTGACGTTGACGTCCAGGCGAACCTTGCCGGAGACTTCCTCGTAGTTGCTGTCATAGGCCACGACGCCGGTGATCGCGCCCCAGTCGCCCTTGTACTTCAGGCCGCCGACGACATGCGGAACATAGCTGTCGATCGAGTTGATGCCGGTGCCTTCTTCGAGCGAGACGACGCCGGTGATGCCGTTGCCCGCGTCGAAATTGTACTGGACGACGTTGGTGTCCTTGATGCCGTACGGGATGATGGTGTCCTGGATGACGTTGCCGGCGTATCCGATGAACTGGTCATAGGCCGTTTCATCCTTACCGACGCGCAGGCCGCCGAGCTGGATCCAGGCGAAGTTGAGCGTGGTGCCCTTGTTGCCAGCCTGCCAGCCCGAGCCGGGGAACTGGTTATCATAGTCGCCAGAGGAGTTGCCGAACTGGAAGCGGGTCTCGGTGAAGGTCTTCAGCGTGCCGAGCTCGGTTTCCTGACCTGTATAGGTCCGCAGCGTGAAGCGCATGTTCTTGTAGTAGGTGTCGTGGCGATCACCGTCCATGTGGTCCTGGACGTTGTTGACGCCATCCAGCGTGCCGGCGTCGCCTACGCCCATGTCGTAGCGCAGATAGCCGCCGATGCGCAGGCAGGTCTCGGTGCCGGGAATGTAGAAGTAGCCCGAGCCATAGACGTCGCAGATCTTGACATATTCGGCCGGTTCCGGCTCGGCGACGGTCACCGCGTCGGCGGCACGGGCGCCCGAAACTGCGATCAGAGCCGCAGCGGAGCCGAGTAGAAGGCTCTTGATGTTCATTTTCTTGAATCTCCAGTCAAAGGTTCAAGACAGGCCTGACATGCCATTCGGCTTTTGCCACCCCCGTCCCCATCGTTGAAAAAGTACGCGCACCGGCGCCGCTTCTTCGCCTTGGACATGGCCTAATCGGTGGGCGCGCACAACAGAGATTGTGTCGGAAAGGCGGCTTTTCGACTCTTCTGGAAGTCTTGTTGCCCAAATATCACGTCACATATCTGCAAAGATGGGACATTCTGAACAATAAGTACAATCGAAACGGCCAAAAAACTGCATAATGTGCCAAATGTGCCAATTATTACAGTTTTATGACGGATGATTTGCCGAATAAATTTCTAAAACTGCGAACGAATGCGGAAAAATCGACTCCTGAAGCCAGGGTCAGGATAGCGTGCGTGCGGCGTGGAGCACATCCTCGACCATGTCTTCCCGCAACATCTCGATGGGGATGCGGCCTTCGAGCTCGGGCGAGGGCCGGGTCAGCCAGAACCAGGCCAGCCTCGGATTGGTGATCGCCGACAGCACCTCGCTTATGCCCGGAACCGGCCTGCCGTCGATGAACTGGGCCAGCGGGAAGACATGCTTGCGGCCGCCCTTGCGCAGCGCCACGACCTCGCCCCGCCTTTGCCAGCGATGCAGCGTCGAGCGCGGAATACGGAGCTTCTCTTCAAGATAGGTCGAGCCCGCGACCTCGCCGGCCCAGTCCTCGATCAGCATCGACTGGAGATCGGCGGCACGTTCCGCGATGCTCTGGGGCCTTCCTGCCTTCGGCGGCATGCGCTCGGAAGCCTGATCGGGCACAGGTGAATCCGCGCTCGCGATTCTGCCCGGCATCGTGCGGAAGAATTCGGAGACAAGCGCGGTCCAGTCGCCCTTGAATGAGTCGATTGCAACGCGCTGCGTCTGCGGCAGGAAGGGGAGGGCGGCCGCCACGCTGCCGGCGAGCACACTGGCTGAAACCAGGGCCTGGGCATCCAGCAGGACACCGTGCTGCATCAATGCCTGCTGCACGGCTTCGGTCACCAGGTCTGCCAGGGTCTCTTGCGAAATCCCCTCGGGCGGGGTCTGAAATCTGGTCATGCGTTCGTCTTGTGGCCCGCGCCCCTCCCCAGGCGCCGGCGATTGAAATTCTATCTCGGAAAGCAAGATTTGCGGCGGCAACGGACGCCGCGGCCCGGCAGGTTGCTGGCTCGCATCTTCACACCCCTGGTTCGGCGTGCCGAAATGTCAGTCGCGGAACGCCCATCCTGCGTGTAGGAGCGCTCTGTGACAGGGACGCGACAACCAGTGTTCTTCCTTCTCCCCTTGTGGGAGAAGGTGGCTCGGCGCGCAGCGCCGAGACGGATGAGGGGTGCTCCAGCTTGGCGCTGCCTACCCCTCACCCGGATTGCCATCCGATTTGTAAGGACAAATCGGGGCAATCTGACCTCTCCCACAAGGGGAGAGGTAAGAAACCTTAAAGCAGCCCGGCCTGCTCGGCCTCCTGGCGCAAACTCTGGCGCGGGCGCGGGCCGATCTGCTGGATCACCAGCCCGGCGGCCAGCGAGCCGAGATCGCCGCAATCCTTGAGGCTGCGCCCGGTCGTGTAGCCGAAAAGGAAGCCGGCGGCATAGAGATCGCCGGCGCCGGTCGTGTCGACCAGTTCCTTGATCTTCGTCGCCTCGATGATGACGGTCTCGTCGCCGCGCACGATGACCGAGCCTTTCTCGGAACGGGTGACAGCGGCTATTCTGCAATCCTTGCGGATGGCGGCGAGCGCCTCCTCGAAGGAAGCGGTCTGGTAGAGCGACTTGATCTCGTGGCTGTTGGCAAAGACGATGTCGACGGTGCCCGAACGCATCAGCTCGAGAAACTCGTCGCGATAGCGGTCGACGCAGAATGAGTCCGACAGCGTCATCGACACTTCGCGGCCCGCCGCATGCGCCAGCTTCGCCGTCTGGCGGATGGCTTCCTTGGCGCGTGGCGGATCCCACAGATAACCCTCGAAATAGGTCACCTTGGCGCCGGCCGCCTTGTCGGCCTCGACATCCTCCGGGCCGAGCTCGACGCAGGCGCCGAGATAGGTGTTCATCGAACGCTCGCCGTCTGGCGTGACGAAGATCATCGAGCGCGCCGTCGGCGGCTCGCCCTCGAGCGGCCCGGTATCGAAGGCCACGCCCTGCGCCTGGATGTCGTGCGTGTAGATTTCGCCCAGCGCGTCCTTCGACACCTTGCCGAAGAAGGCGGCCCGTCCGCCGAGGCTGGCGACGCCGGCCGCGGTGTTGCCGGCGCTGCCGCCGGAAGCCTCGATCGCCGGGCCCATGCGGCTGTAGAGCAGTTCGGCGCGCTTGGCGTCGATGAGGTTCATCGCGCCCTTGATGATGCCGTTGGTTTCGAGAAAGGCCTCG
Source organism: Mesorhizobium sp. GbtcB19 (assembly GCF_019091085.1). Taxonomy (GTDB): domain Bacteria; phylum Pseudomonadota; class Alphaproteobacteria; order Rhizobiales; family Rhizobiaceae; genus Mesorhizobium. Next base: position 420,704 of record NZ_JAGXJY010000003.1, read on the forward strand.
TCGCATTGCGCGATGATGTCGACAATGGCATTGCCGATGCAAAGCACGTCATATTCCGGCATCAAAATCTCCGCCAAGGAACCACCCGGCTATCTGGCATGCCGGCCGGGCGCGGGTCTAGCGAGTTGGCACTGTTTTGCCTACCCCGAAAATCGCCGCTGCCTTCCACGATGCCGGCGTTGACGCCGACTGTTCGCCGGCTGCGGCAGCGTTCGCACTTGACTGGCCCATCCCAGTTGAAGTGTTGGCGGCTATCGTTCCACCGCGATCGAAACATTTCCGCCGCGTCACGAGCTAGAAGCGGACCGTTCCAGGCTGAAGGCGCCGACCACCAATGTCCGAAAAGACCGAAATAACCACCGAACTGGCGCTGCTCGGCTTCCTCGCGGTGCTGTGGGGCGCCTCCTACACCTTCATCAAGATCGGCGTCGAGACGATCCCACCGATAAGCTTCATTGCCGGTCGCACTCTAATCGCCGGCTGCATCCTTTTGGCCATCATCCGCTGGCGCGGCCTCGCCATGCCGCGGGACGCGCTGAACTGGCGCCGCTTCATGTTCCAGGCATGCCTCAACAGCGTCATCCCGTTCACGCTGATCGCCGCCGCCGAGCGTTCGATCGATGCCGGCCTAGCTACCATCCTCAACGCGACGTCGCCGATTTTCACCTTCCTGCTGACGGCGCTGATCACCCGCCATGAGCCGGTCACATCGCGCAAGCTGGTCGGCGTCGGCGCCGGAATTGCCGGCATATGCCTGATCGTCGGGACCGGGGCGCTGGACGGCATCGGCCATCAATTATGGGCGCAGCTTGCCGTCGTCGCCGCCACCATCTGCTATGCGGGCGCTGCCATATTCGGTCGCAACTTCAAGGGACTGGACCCGATGGTGCCCGCGGCCGGTTCGATGATCTGCGGCGCCGCGATCCTGATTCCGCTGAGCCTCGTCTTTGACAGGCCCTGGACATTGGCGCCGTCGAGCGCGTCGATCCTGGCCTTGCTCGGCCTGTCGATCTTCTCCACCGCGCTCGCCTTCTCGATCTTCTTTCGCCTGATCCACACGCTGGGCTCGGTCGGCACCACCTCGCAGGCCTATCTGCGCGTGCCGATCGGCGTCGGCATCGGCGCCGTCTTCCTCGGCGAGAGCCTGGGGCCGGCGGCCTGGGTCGGCATGGGCTTTGTCGTCGCCGGCGTCGCGGCCATGACCATTCCCGCCCGGCGGGTCAGGGCAATCCCAGGAAAGGCGTGAAACGGTTGGACTCGGGCCCTTTGCCATAGCCTCTGATGGACCTCTCTCAGCTGGCGCAACAGTTGCGCCGGCCGCCGTCGCCGCCTATGTCGGGGGCGTCGTTTCTCGTTGAGGGGTCTGCACCCGCCGTGATCCTGGACGCCGCCCGCGCCGCCGCCAGCAGGCTGTTCTCGCCTGAATTCCGCTCCGTCTTCCTGAAGACGCTGGGGCTGACGCTGCTCGCCCTGCTGGCGTTGTGGGTCGGTCTGGAGAGCCTGCTCGAATGGCTGGCCTGGCCGTGGCTGCAGAGCCTGCTGCCGGGCCTGCCGTCCTGGGCCGGATGGCTCAGCGCCATCATCGCCGGCATCGTTCTGGCAGTAGGCATGGCCTTGCTCATCGCGCCGGTGACGGCGATCGTCGCCGGTCTGTTCCTCGACGACGTCGCCGAAGTGGTCGAGCGTACCGACTACCCTAGCGATCCGCCCGGCAAACCCGTGCCGGCGCTGCATTCGCTTGTGCTGGCGATCAAGTTCTTCGGCGTGGTCGTCCTCGGCAACATCGTGGCGCTGCTTTTGCTTCTGGTGCCGGGCATAAACATCGCCGCCTTCTTCGTCGTCAACGGCTATCTGCTTGGCCGGGAATTCTTCGAATTCGCCGCCATGCGGTTTCGCCCCGAGGCGGAGGCCAAGGCGCTGCGCCGCAAATATGCCGGCACGGTGTTCCTGGCCGGATTGGTCATCGCCGTGTTCCTCGCCGTACCGCTGCTCAACCTGCTGACGCCGCTATTCGCGGCCGCCATGATGGTGCACCTGCACAAGGCGGTGTCGGCGCGGCAGCCGGCATGACCCAATTCCTGGTCAGTCTCCGTTCTTGCCGAACAGCGCCTGCAGCTTGCCGAACGGCATCGCCGCGCGAGTGAAGCCGAACGTGCCATCCTGCTGGATTTCGCGCGCCGCACTCTCCAGCATGCCATAAGCGTAGTTGGTCAGCCACGGCCCGAGCGATACGCGCTTGACGCCGGCCGTGGCGAGGTCGGCGACGGTGAAGCCCGGCCGCGCCATCACGTTGACCGGCCGGCTCACCGACGAGCAGATCGTGCGCACCGTCTCGACGTCGCCGATGCCCGGCGCATAAAGCACGTCGGCGCCGGCTTTCTCGAAGGCCTGCAGCCGCTTGATGGTGTCGTCGAGATCGGTCTTGCCCCACAGGAAATTCTCGGCCCGCGCGGTGAAGACGAAATCGCGCTTGAGCGCCCGGGCCGCCTCGACGGCGGCGGCGACGCGCTCGACGGCGTGCGAGAAATCATAGATCGGATTGGCGGCATCGCCGGTGTGGTCCTCAATTGAACAGCCGGCGAGGCCGGCGGCTTCGGCCGCGAAAATGGTCTCGGCCGCCTGTTCGGCGCTGTCGCCCTTGCCGCGTTCGAGATCGGCCGACACCGGCAGGTCGGTCGCCGCCGTCACCTCGCGGCAATGGTGGATCATTGCCTCGAAGGTCACGCCGCCGTCCGGCAGGCCGCGTGAGAAGGCGAAACCGGCGCTGGTCGTCGCCAGCGCCTTGAAGCCGAACGAGCCCAGAAGCTTGGTCGTGCCGACATCCCAGGGGTTGGGCATGACGAAGGTGGAGGCATGCAGGTCACGAAAAATCTTACCCTTGTCCATGGCGGGTCCTCAATCACGAGCGGGGTTGTGAGAGGAATTTATCGCGGCCGCTCGAAGCGGGCAAACGAATGCGCTTGGATCAGAAGCGTTTCTCGTTCTCTGCTGACAAACGTTTGAGGGCGTTTGAATTCGCCACGTAGCGCGACGTTTTCTTGTCCCAACGGTAGGTGACGGAGATATCTTTCGATGACGCCTTCGGTGGCGCATCGTCGCAGCTGTCCCCGCTCGGTATCGTGGCGTCGGTCACCGTGACCTTGAAGGCTGCATACGGCTGCCCGCCCGCAATGGTGCGGAAAGCGACGTCCTGCTTGCGGCTGTAGGCGCACAGTCTTTCGTCGAACGTGTAGATCAAGTCGATCAGCTCGAACTTGTCGTTGCGCACCATGATCAGCGGCGTGATCACATAGCCCTGGCTCGAATTGAAATGCGTGCTCATGGTGATGAGCACATCGTCACCGGCGCCCACCGAAAGCTTGTTTGGTTCGCGGAAATAGGTGCTGCGGTCGAGGGCGACATTGACCGCGTCGAGCAGCGCCGGCTTGCCGGTCAGATCGTAGAGCGCCAGCACCGCATAGCCCTCGGCGCTGTCGGGAGAGTCGCCAAGATCGAACAGCATGGTCAGCCGGTCCTTACCGCCGGCCTTGATGGCAAGCACGGCGGCATTGGGCAGGCTCGATGTCTCGGGTGGCGAGCCACCGCTGTCCGGACCCTCGATGTGGCGCATCTCGATCGGCAAGGTGCCGTGGTAGAGCCCGTCGGCGTTCGATGCCAGGTCGGGGAAGACCATCCTGGCGAGATCGAGATAGGTGACGTCCTTGTGGCCCGAGATGGCGCTGCCAAGGTCCGGAAAGGTGACCTCTTCCGCGGTTGCCGTAGCCAATAGCCAGAACAGAAGCGAAAGAGCGAATGCGAGGCGAAGCAGGGTCGATTTCATGCGTGGGAGCCGCCGGCTGTCTGACGGCTACAGGCTAGCACGGAAGATTTCGCCGTAAAGCCGAGTGCCGGATCAAAGGACCGGCACCAACCTGGCCAGTTCGCGCATGTCGTCGAACAGAATACCACCGGCCGCAGCCAGGCCGTCGCGGTCGGAGAGCGGATCGGCATGGTAGGAGAACACCCGCATGCCGGCGGCAATGCCGGCCTGCGTTCCGGCGACGCTGTCCTCAATGACGATACAGTCGGCCGGCGCAAAACCCATCGTCTTGGCCGCATGCAGGAAGAGGTCCGGGAACGGCTTGCCGCGGCTGACCATGGTGGCCGAGAACATGGCGTGCTCGAACAGCGGCAGCAGCCCGGTCTGGCCGAGCGTGATGTGCATCTTCGAGACCCGCGCCGAGGAGGCGACGCAATAGGCGATGCCGGCCGCGCGGACGGCCTCGACGAACTCCCGCACATGGGGGATCGCCTCGACACCATGCGAAAAGAGATCCGGCAGGCCGGCATTCCAGCGATCGACGAAGTCGGCGCCGAGGCGGGCCTCTGTCGTCTCTTCGATCTCTTTCTGCACCGAGACCATGCTGCGGCCGGAAAAATGCTTGCGGCAATATTCGAAGCTGGTCGCAAAACCGGCGGCGCTCAGCCATTCGGCGAGGCGCCGATTGGCAAGGTTTTCCGTATCGACCAGAACCCCGTCACAGTCGAAAATAACGAGCTTAGGTATTGCCATTCAAGCGGTGCCGGTCGATCCGAAACCGCCTGCGCCGCGCGTCGTGCCGCCGGCCAGCGCGCGCTCCTCGACCGTAACCTGGGTCACGGTGGCGAAGACGATCTGGGCGATGCGCATGCCGCGCGTCACCGAGAAATCCTCGTCGCCGAGATTGACGAGCAGCACCTTCACCTCGCCACGATAGTCGCTGTCGACCGTGCCGGGCGAGTTGAGGACGGTGAGGCCATGCTTGAAGGCAAGGCCGGAGCGCGGCCTCACCTGACCTTCCATGCCTTCGGGGATTTCCAGGACGAGTCCGGTCGGAACCAGTGCCCGCTTTCCAGGCAGGATGAGCAGCGGCCGGTCTTCCGGCACCGCGGCCCGCAAATCCATGCCCGCCGCGCCCGCGCTCTCATAGGCCGGCAGGGGCAGGCCCTCGCCATGCGGAAGCCTGACGAAACCGACGGTGGGGCCGATGACGGAGGAAGAATGGACAGCCGTGCGCATGAGCGCATTCCTATCGGCGCGAATCCCGATTCGGTCAACTCTGGCATAGGCCTATCAACGGCTTTTCTTTGGTGTCCGGTCTCAGCGACCTCAGCGCAGTTCCACCGGCACCACGGTCGTCTCCTTGATCTCCTCCATGACGAAGGAGGCCGAGACATCCGACAGCGCCACCTTGGCGATCAGCCGTTGGTAGAGCCTGTCATAGGCCTTCACGTCGGCGACGCGGGCCCTCAGCACATAGTCGAGGTCGCCCGACATGCGGTAAACGCCGGTGATCTCGGCAAAGCCGGTCACCGCCGCGCGGAATTTCTGCAGCCAGTCCGGGTCGTGGTTGGAGGTGCGGATCAGAATGAAGACGGAGAGGCCGAGGCCGAGCTTGTCGGCATCGACCAGCGCGACGCGGCCGGTGATGACGCCATCCTCCTCCAACCGCTTGACGCGTCGCCAGCAGGCATTGCGCGACAGCGCCACCCGCTCCGACAACTGGTCGACCGAAAGCGTGCCGTCGCGCTGCAGCTCGGCCAGCAATCTTCGATCAATCTCATCAATATCGGTCGCCATATTGGGATGAATGTCCCATCAGATAGCCAAAAGCAAGGACGATTTGGGACCGATGAACCAAAGCCATGTGGCAAGATACTCACCATCGGGGCTCATCCCGGCAGGAGGGATCACCATGACGACACGGCTTACGGCACTGTTCACCGCTCACCCGGAGAAGGTCGGCGAGACCTATTTCGGCCACATGGCCTTTGCCGCCTGGTTCTGTTCGCGCCTGTCGATGGCGGCGGGCGCCGCGCTCGTTCACGCTTTCTTGCCATTTCTGTTCGAAACTACGGCGAGCCGAATTGTTCGCGAGCTCTATGAGCGCACGCACAACCGAGGCTCACATGCGGTCAAGGAGCCGGCGGCTCTGATGGATCGCGCCTGATAGATGGTGGAAAGCGATGTGCCGGTGGGCGGCCTATCTCGGTGAAGCGGTCTTCCTCGAAGACATCATCACCGCGCCCTGCCATTCGCTGATTGCCCAGAGCCACTGCGCCCAGGAAGCCAAGTCGCCGACCAATGGCGACGGTTTTGGTCTGGCCTGGTATGGCGACCGGCCTGAGCCCGGCCTTTATCGCGACATCCTGCCGGCGTGGTCCGATCCCAATCTGAAAAGCCTGTGCCGGCAGATCAAATCCGGCTTGTTCCTCGCTCACGTACGCGCCTCGACCGGCGGCGCCACCAGCCGCATGAACTGCCATCCCTTTATCTCCGGGCGCTGGTCGTTCATGCATAACGGCCAGATCGGCGGCTTCGAAAAGATCCGCCGCGCGCTGGAAAACTCGCTTTCCGACGACGTCTTCGACCAGCGCGAAGGCACCACCGATTCAGAGCTCTTTTTCCTGCTGATGATCGACCAGGGGCTGGCGACCGACCCGCAAGGCGCGGTCGCGCGCGCGACCGGCCGGGTTGTCGAGGCCGCGCGCCGCGCCGGCATCGAACCGGCATTGAAACTGACCGCGGCCTTTTCCGATGGCGAAACGCTCTACGCCGTGCGTTACGCCACCGACGACCATGCGCCGACGCTCTATGCCGGCGCCTTCGCCAGGCGCGCCGGCCATTGCATCGTCTCCGAACCCTTCGACCGCGACGGTGGTGAATGGCAGGCGATCCCGCCCTCGAGCTTCGTCACCATGACGAGGGATGGCACCAGCATCTGGCCATTTGCGCCGGCAGCGGCTCCGCTGGCGCTGGCGGGCTGAGCCGCAATTTCGATCAAGCACCGCTGGCTTCCCGGTGATCAACTCGGCTTGAAGCCGTGCAGCAGTCCGCCATTTTCGTGCTGAGCGGCAACAGCCGGAGCACCCGTCATGGACCTCGCCTTCTCTTCGATCCCGGAAATCGCCGCCGCGATCGCGGCGCGCAAAATATCGGCGGTCGAGGCGCTCGACGCACATCTGGCACGGATCGACCGGCACAATGAGACGCTGAATGCCGTCGTCATCCTCGACCGGGAGGGAGCACGCGAACGCGCCCGGCAAGCCGATGCGGCGCAGGCTAACGGCGACAGGCTTGGACCGCTGCACGGCGTGCCTTTCACCCTGAAGGACGCGCATGAGACGGCGGGCATGAGGACGACCGCCGGTTTTCCCCCTTTCGCCGACTATACGGCCAGGCAGGACAGTCCGGTCGTTGCGCGGCTGAAGGCGGCAGGCGCGGTGCTGGTCGGCAAGACCAACGTGGCGACCATGCTGGGCGACTGGCAGTCGGACAACCCGCTGTTCGGACGGACCGGGAACCCGTGGAATGTGTCGCGCACCGCCGGTGGCTCCAGCGGTGGTGCCGCGGCAGCGATCGCGGCGGGCATGACGCCTTTCGAGGTCGGCACCGACATGCAGGATTCTGTCCGTCTGCCGGCCGCCTTTTGCGGCGTCTACGGCCTGAAGCCGACCGAGCATCGTGTCTCGCTGGCCGGCGCTTTCCCCAATCCGGGCGACTCGCCGCGCAGCGTGCGGCTGATGTCCTGCGTCGGTCCGCTGGCGCGCAGCGCCGAGGATCTGGCCCTGATTTATCGCATCATCGCCGGGCCGGACGGAGCGGACGTGGATTTGCCGCCGGTACCCGTGGAGACGATGCCGAAGCTCGAGCTGAAATCGCTGCGTATAGCCTTCGCCGGCGGGTTCTCCGGTTTCCCGGTGGTCGCCGAGATCAGCGCCGCGCTGGAGAAGCTGGCGGCGCAGCTCGCGTCCGCCGGCGCGCGCGTCGAGGCCGCGAGATTGCCGGCGCTCGATCTGCACGACGACCTCGCCGAGGGCGGCAAGCTGATCGGCATGATGCTCGAGGCTGCCCAACCGGAGCCGCCGGGCCAGCCGACACCGGTATCGTCGTGGTTCGCGGCGCTCGCCCGCCGCGATCGCTCGATCCTCGCCTGGGAACGCTTCTTCGAAAGCTGCGATGCCTTGCTCTGTCCGGTCGCCATGACGACGGCCTTCCCGCATTGCAAGCCCGGCAGTCCGCTCGAGGTCAACGGCAAGGGCGAAAGCTATTGGATGCTGCCGGCTCACGGCGCGGTCTTTAACTACTCCGGCCATCCGGCAGTGGCATTCCCTTGCGGGCAGGATAGCGATGGCTTGCCGATCGGCCTGCAACTGGTCGGCCGGCATTGGTCGGAAGCGCGGCTGCTCGGCATTGTGGCCGCGATTGCGCCGCTCGCTGGCGGCTTTTGCCGGCCGCCGGGTTATTGAGCGAAACGCTCCAGCCCGTAAGGCTTGAGCAACGCATCGCGCTCGCCCTCGAGGATTTCTCGCGTGGCAAACAGGCCGATGGCCGGCGCCAGTGTGATGCCGGAATGCATCACGGCGATATAAAGGCCGCCGACGCCCTCGGCGCGGCCGATGATCGGAAAACCGTCGACCGGATTGGGCCGGTAGCCGACCGTGTGGAAATCGAGCTCCAGACTGTCCGAGCCACGCAATGCGCCCTTCATAGCTGCGAATAAGTCGCGCGCCGTGGCTTCCGTGTTTTCGCCAGGATCGCCGCCGGCGAAATCCGAGCCGGCGATGATGCGGCCCTCGGCCGTCTGGCGCATATGCAGTCTGTCGGCATGCACCAGCCCGTTGAGCAGCTTTCCATGGGGACGTGAGTGCACGATGAGACCTGGCGGAGTCTCGATCGGCAATTCGATGCCGGCCGTTGCGGCTACCGCCGGCGCACCTGTGCCGGCCGCGATGACGATGTCGTCCGCGCTGATGGTTTCGCCCGAAACGACCACGCCTGTGACCTTGCCGTCACCGAATGTCAGCCTCTCCACCGTGCCGGTCGCCACCCGCGCGCCAAGCCGTTCGGCATCCGCCAGCAACGCCTTGGCGGTTGCGACGGGTTCAGCCACGCCTTCTTCCGCAACGTAAACGGCGAAATCGGGCGGGTCGACAAGGTTAGGTTCGATTTGCGCCGCCCGCTCACGGTCGACGCGCTCGATGCCGTATCCCCATGACGAGTGTTCGGCAGCGTAGGCTTCCAGCTTGTCGGCGGGCAGATCAAAGCACAGGCCGCCGCACCAGGCGAGCGGCAGCCCTGGCACGTCCTTCGCCAGCCTCTTCCACTCGGCCATGGCGCGGACACGCAGTCGGAAATAGGTCTCGGGATTGCCCCAGCTGGCATTGATCCAGGCGAAGGAATTGGGTGTGGCGACACCGCCGGCACCGCTTGTCGAGATGACCGTCACCCGCGCGCCGGCTTTCGTCAGGTGCCAGGCGATCGAAGCGCCGATGATGCCGGCGCCGATGACGATGATTTCTTTCGCCACGCTGCTCTCCATCCCTGTTCGCGGTGAAGGTCTCCACCTGCCATTTGCGGGAGCTTTTGCCAATGCAAACTTCTGAGCTTGACATCAATACGTACGTACGTATTATGTCGGTATGGCTAGACAATCACTCCGCGAAAATCTCCTCGAGGCCGGCTTCCAGACCATCTGGAATGCCGGCTACACCGCCGCCGGCGTCCGCGACATCGTTGCGGCCGCGGGAGCCCGGCCGGGCTCCTTCACCAACCATTTTGCCTCGAAGGAAGAATTCGCCGGCGAGGTGCTGGAACGCTACTTCGCCTATGTCAGCGGCTTGGTGGAGAACGCGCTGGCGCGAGACGGCACGCCGCCCATCGGCAGGCTCCGCCGCTACCTCGAAATCATCACCTCCAAGCTCGAGGCGCATGACTGGGCGCGCGGCTGCATGATCGGCAATCTCAGCCTCGAAACGGCCGTGCACAGCGAACCGCTGCGGCTCAGGCTGGTCGACATCTTCGAGCGCTGGCGCCGACCCTTCGCGGCCTGCATCGCCGAGGGTCAGGCTGCAGGCGAGATCACCAAGGCTTTCGATGCCGAGGACCTCGCCGATTTCCTGCTGTCGTCCTGGCAGGGCGCAATGCTGCGCATGAAGGTCGAGCGCAGTCCGGAACCGCTCGAGCGGTTCAAGAAAATCATCTTCAGCACCGTGTTCGGAAGGGAGTGATTCCGATGAATTCGACGACAGAGAAAGTTCCGCTGCGACGTGGCGAGATCGCCGTGCTTGATTCCACGATGTCCTATCTGGAGGCCGGCACGTCCGGCCCGACCGTGCTGTTCCTGCACGGCAACCCGACCTCTTCCTACATATGGCGAAACATCATTCCGCATGTCGCGCCGTTCGGCCGCTGCATCGCGCCCGACCTGATCGGCTACGGCCAGTCGGGCAAGCCCGACATCGATTATCGCTTCTTCGATCAGGTCCGCTATCTCGACGCCTTCATCGAAGCGCTCGATCTCAAGGACCTGGTGCTCGTCGCGCAGGACTGGGGCACGGCGCTGGCATTCCATTTTGCGGCGCGGCGGCCCAGGCGCGTCCTCGGCCTCGCCTTCATGGAGTTCATTCGGCCCTTCGAGCGCTGGGAGGATTTCCACCAGCGTCCGCAGGCGCGCGAATTGTTCAAGGCGCTGCGCACGCCGGGCGCCGGCGAGAAGCTGGTGCTGGAGGAGAACGTCTTCGTCGAAAAGATCCTGCCTGCTTCCATCTTGCGCAAGATGAGCGCGGAGGAGATGGACGCTTACCGTGCGCCGTTCCCGACGCCGCAGTCGCGCAAGCCGGCGCTGCGCCTGCCGCGCGAACTGCCGATCGAGAACCAGCCGGCGGATGTCGCGGCGATCAGCGAGCACGATCATCGCGCGCTGCGGCTTTCCTCCTATCCGAAGCTGCTGTTCGCCGGCGATCCAGGCGCTCTGATCTCAGCACAGGCGGCAAAGGAGTTCGCGGCGGGACTGAAGAACTGCCGCTTCATCGACCTGGGTCCGGGCGCCCACTATCTGCAGGAAGATCACCCCGATGCGATCGGCGAGGCGATCGCCGGCTGGCTGCCTCAGATCGCCAGGGCGGAAAGCGCGGCCGAGCCGGCTTGAGCCGGAGAGGCGGGCAAGGCCCCATGTCGACAGGCCGGCGCCACGCTGGTAGAAGCGCCGCCTGTCACACGGAACGCCTTAAAAAGAAATGCCCGAAACGATACCTGAAGAGGTTGCGCGCCGCCGCACCTTCGCGATCATCGCGCACCCCGACGCCGGCAAGACGACGCTCACCGAAAAGCTGCTGCTGTTCGGCGGCGCGATCCAGCTTGCCGGCGAGGTCAAGGCCAAGAAAGACCGCATCCAGACGCGGTCCGACTGGATGAAGATCGAGCGCGAGCGCGGCATCTCGGTCGTCACCTCGGTGATGACCTTCGAATATGACGACAACGTCTTCAACCTGCTCGACACGCCCGGCCACGAGGATTTCGCCGACGACACCTACCGCACGCTCTCGGCGGTGGATTCGGCCGTCATGGTCATCGACGCCGCCAAGGGCATCGAGCCGCGCACGCTGAAGCTGTTCGAGGTCTGCCGCCTGCGCGACATCCCGATCATCACTTTCGTCAACAAAATGGACCGCGAGAGCCGCGACCCGTTCGAGATACTGGACGAGATCGAGCAGAAGCTGGCGCTCGACACCGCGCCGGTCACCTGGCCGATCGGCCGCGGCAAGACGTTTTCCGGCACTTACCATCTGGCGCAGAACGCCGTGCGCCGCAGCGACGACGAGAAGGAGCGCACGCCGGTCAACGGCCCGGATTCCAACCGCGTCGCCGGGCTTTTGCCGGAAAACGAGCGCAACGACTTCATCGAGGAGTTGGAGCTCGCGCGGGAAGCTTGCCGGCCTCTTGATATTGAAGCCTTTCGCGAAGGCCATCTGACCCCGGTCTATTTCGGCTCGGCGCTCCGCAATTACGGCGTGCGCGACCTGATCGAGGCGCTCGGCGCCTACGGCCCGCCGCCGCGCGCCCAGGAAGCCGATGAGCGCACGGTGGAGGCGACCGAGGACAAGATGACGTCCTTCGTCTTCAAGATCCAGGCCAACATGGATCCCAACCATCGCGACCGCATCGCCTTCGTCCGCGTCTGCTCTGGCAAGCTGGAGCGCGGCATGAAGGCCAAGCTCGTGCGCACCGGCAAGCCGATGAGCCTTTCGGCACCGCAGTTCTTCTTCGCCCGCACCCGCGTCACCGCCGACGAGGCTTTTGCCGGCGACGTCGTCGGCATCCCCAACCACGGCACGCTGCGCATCGGCGACACGCTGACCGAGGGCGAGGAGATCCTGTTCCGCGGCGTGCCGAACTTCGCGCCCGAAATCCTGCGCCGCGTCCGCCTCGGCGACGCCATGAAGGCCAAGAAGCTCAAGGAAGCGCTGCACCAGATGGCCGAGGAAGGCGTCGTGCAGCTGTTCTCGCCCGAGGACGGCTCGCCGGCCATCGTCGGCGTCGTCGGCGCCCTGCAGCTCGACGTGCTGAAGGAACGGCTCAACATCGAATACACGCTGCCGGTGGATTTCGAGATGTCGCGCTTCTCCGTCTGCCGCTGGATTTCGGCCGACGACAGGGCGGAAGTGCAACGCTTCATCGAATCGCATCGCGGCGACATCGCCCGCGATCTCGACAACGATCCGGTCTTCCTCGCCCAGCACGCCTTCTCGCTGAATTACGAAGCCGAGCGCTGGAAAGCGATCCGCTTTACAGCGGTGAAGGACTATCAGGTTCGCGACAAGGCGGCGTAGGCACGGCCTTCCCTTCTCCCCTTGTGGGAGAATGTGGATCGGCGCGCAGCGCCGAGACGGATGAGGGGTGTTCCAGCGGAGTGAGGCGTTGGCGTTCCCTGGAACACCCCTCATCCGTCGCCTTCGGCGACACCTTCTCCCACAGGGGGAGAAGGGAAAGTCGCGCTCACCCCTTCGCCGCCGCCTCCAGCTTGTCGATCTCGATCTTGCCCATCTTCATCATGGCGTCCATGACGCGGCCGGCCTTGCCCCGGTCGGGGTCTTGAAGCAGACGCGGCAGCTGCTCCGGCACGACCTGCCAGGAAACGCCGAATCTGTCCTTCAGCCACCCGCAAGGTCCTGGCTCGCCGCCACCTTCGGTAAGCCTGGTCCAGAAATGATCGACCTCGGCTTGCGTCTTGCAGTCGATCGACAGCGAGATCGCCTCGGTGAACTTGTATTGCGGTCCGCCGTTCAGCGCCAGGAACTGAACACCATCGAGCTCGAACGAGGCGACCAGCACCCGGCCTTGCTGCGGATGGCCTTCGGGCCAGCGCGTCACGCTCAGCACCTTCGAATTCTTGAAGATGGAGATGTAATGGTTCATCGCGTCTTCGGCCTGGGTGTCGAACCACAGGAAGGTGGTGATCTTCTGCATCGTTTTCTCCTTTGGGCTTTCTTGGGGAAGGGGTCAGGCGGCGCCTCTGGCGGCCGCGTTTTGCAGCGACGCGAGATGGGCATCGAGCTGCGCGTAACTGTCGGCCATGCCCGAGGTCATGCCGGTGCCGAGCGCGCCGTCGCGCGCGGCCTGCGATGCGTAGAGGATCGTCTGCGTCAGCAGCGTCTTGCCGTCGACCTCGGCGAAAACCACGGTTCCAAGCGTCTCGCCGCCGGTCCAATCCTCGTCGAACAACTCGCTGGCCACGATCAGGCTCGGCCGGACGATCTCGCGGTAGGTTGCGCTCATGCCCATCGCCTGTCCGTCGCGATGACGCCACACATAGCGTGCCTTCCCATCGACCCTGAGGTCGATCTCGCACACATCCAGCCGCCAGCCCTCTGGACCATGCAGCCAGCCCTTGAGCAACTCGGGAACAGTCCAGCAATCGAACACCATCGCACGCGGCGCATTGAAGATGCGGGTTATGCGCACCTCGCGATCGCTGGGAGTTGTAACGGTCAGCGTCGCGACGGTCGGGCCTGGCAATCTCGTGGTGCTCATCGAAAGTCCTCTCTTGCGCTTGCTGAACCCAAGGACGTCCGGCCAGCCGCCGGTCCGACACGACCGAAGTTTTTCTGATCAGGCCGTGTGCCATAGGCCGGATACGCCCAGCTTCGGCTATTGTTCCGCCTCGCCCGGGTTGTTGCTGGCCTGCAATGCGCCCAGCAAGGCGTCGAGCCGCTGGAAATTGCCTTCCCAGATCTTGCGGTAGCGCTCCAGCCACTCGGTGGCCTCGGCCAGCGGTTTCACTTCGAGCCGGCATGGCCGGCGCTGCGCATCGCGGCCGCGCGAGATCAGGCCTGCGTTCTCGAGCACCTTGAGATGTTTCGAGATCGACGGCTGGCTCATGGCGAAAGGCTCGGCAAGTTCCATCACCGAAGCTTCGCCGTCGATCAGCCGCGCGAGAATGGCGCGCCGCGTCGGGTCGGAAAGCGCTGCAAAAGTAATGTCGAGTTGGTTCATATTAGATAGCCAATCAGTTATATTCCTAAATGGCTATATACAAATCGACATCGATGGTCAACCAGCTTCCTGGCGCAGTGCAAAATGGTGGTCATGCCGGACCATGGCCGCTATAACCGCTGCCGACTAAAATTTGAGCGCCGCCCGCCGCGCGCCGGCGCGGCCAGCCAGCAAGGACAATTCGATGCCCGCCTATCGTTCCCGCACCACCACCCATGGCCGCAACATGGCCGGCGCCCGCGGCCTGTGGCGCGCCACCGGCATGAAGGATTCGGATTTCGGCAAGCCGATCATCGCGGTGGTCAATTCCTTCACCCAGTTCGTGCCGGGCCACGTGCATCTGAAGGACCTCGGCCAGTTGGTCGCGCGCGAGATCGAGAAGGCCGGCGGCGTCGCCAAGGAATTCAACACCATCGCCGTCGATGACGGCATCGCCATGGGCCATGACGGCATGCTCTATTCGCTGCCGTCGCGCGAGCTGATCGCCGATTCCGTCGAGTACATGGTCAACGCGCATTGCGCCGACGCCATGGTCTGCATCTCCAATTGCGACAAGATCACTCCCGGCATGCTGATGGCGTCGCTGCGTCTCAACATCCCGACCGTCTTCGTCTCCGGCGGCCCGATGGAGGCCGGCAAGGTGGTGCTGGCCGGCAAGGCGCAGGCGCTCGATCTGGTCGACGCCATGGTCGCGGCCGCCGACGACAAGATCTCCGACGAGGATGTCAAGGTCATCGAGCGCTCGGCCTGCCCGACCTGCGGCTCGTGTTCCGGCATGTTCACCGCCAATTCCATGAACTGCCTGACCGAGGCGCTCGGCCTGTCGCTGCCGGGTAACGGTTCGACGTTGGCCACCCATGCCGATCGCAAGCGCCTGTTTGTCGAGGCCGGCCATCTCGTCGTCGATCTCGCCCAGCGCTATTACGAGCAGGAAGACGAAAGCGCCTTGCCGCGCAGCATCGCTTCGAAGGGCGCCTTCGAGAACGCCATGGCCCTCGACATCGCCATGGGCGGCTCGACCAACACGGTGCTGCACATCCTCGCCGCCGCGCACGAGGGCGAGGTCGACTTCACCATGGAAGATATCGACCGTCTGTCGCGCAAGGTGCCGGTGCTGTGCAAGGTGGCGCCCGCCAAGTCCGACGTGCACATGGAGGACGTCCATCGCGCCGGCGGCATCATGGCCATCCTCGGCCAGCTCGACGCCGCCGGCCTGATCAACCGCGACCTGCCGACAGTGCACACCGCCACCCTCGGCGAAGCGCTCGACCATTGGGATATCTCGCGCAGCTCGGCCGAGAATGTCCGCGAGTTCTTCCTCGCCGCGCCCGGCGGCGTGCCGACCCAGGTCGCCTTCAGCCAGGATCGCCGCTGGGACGAACTCGACACGAACCGCGAGACGGGCGTCATCCGCTCGGCAAAGACGCCGTTCTCGAAGGACGGCGGCCTTGCGGTGCTGAAAGGCAATCTGGCGCTCGACGGCTGCATCGTGAAGACCGCCGGCGTCGACGAGTCGATCCTGAAGTTCACCGGCCCGGCCCGCGTCTTCGAAAGCCAGGACGCCTCGGTGAAGGCGATCCTCGGCAACGAGATCAAGGCCGGCGACATCGTCGTCATCCGCTATGAGGGGCCGCGCGGCGGCCCGGGCATGCAGGAAATGCTCTACCCGACCAGCTACCTGAAGTCGAAGGGCCTCGGCAAAGCCTGTGCGCTGATCACCGACGGCCGCTTCTCCGGCGGCACGTCGGGCCTGTCGATCGGCCACGTCTCGCCGGAAGCCGCCGAAGGCGGCGCCATCGGCCTGGTTCAGGAAGGCGATACGATCGAGATCGACATCCCCAACCGCACCATCCGCCTCGCCATCAGCGATGCCGAACTCGACGCGCGGCGAGCTGCCATGAACGCCAAGGGCGCGGACGCCTGGAAGCCGGCGGAAAAGCGCAAGCGCAAGGTGACCACCGCGCTGCGCGCCTACGCCGCCTTCGCCACCAGCGCCGACAAGGGCGCGGTGCGCAAAGTGCCGGAGTGAGAAAGCGCTTCTCCTTCTCCCCTTGTGGGAGAAGGTGGATCGGCGCGCAGCGCCGAGACGGATGAGGGGTGTTCCAGCGGAGTGAGACGCTGGCGTTTCCTGGAACACCCCTCATCCGTCGCCTTCGGCGACACCTTCTCCCACAAGAAGGGGAGAAGGGGAGCGCCGCGTTACGGCATCAACTGATACTCATAGAGCTTCTGGTACAGCCCGCCCTGCCTGAGCAGCGTCTTATGCGGGCCGCTTTCCAGCACCTTGCCCTTCTCCAGCACCACGATCGTGTCGGCCTGGTGCACGGTCGACAGCCGGTGCGCGATCACGATCGTCGTGCGCCCCACGGTCAGCTGCTGCAGCGCGTCGCGGAACAGCGCTTCCGACTCGGCGTCGAGCGCGCTGGTCGCCTCGTCGAGCAGCAGGATCTCGGCATTGCGCAGCATGGCGCGCGCGATCGAGATGCGCTGGCGCTGGCCGCCGGACAGCAGCGCGCCGTTCTCGCCCACGTCCGTCTCGTAGCCCTTGGCCATGGCGCTGATGAACTCGTGCGCGTTGGCGGCCCTGGCGGCGGCGATCACCTCCGCGTCGGTCGCATCCTCCCGACCAAGGCGGATATTGTGCATGATTGTTCCGGCAAACAGGAAGGTGTCCTGGCTGACATAGGCGATCTTGCGCCTGAGCGAATCGAGCGTGGCGAAAGAAATGTCCTGGCCGTCGAACTCCACCTTGCCGGTCTGCGGGTCATACATGCGCATGATGAGGTTCAGGATCGTCGACTTGCCGCTGCCGGACGGCCCGACCAGCGCCGTCATCTTGCCGGCTGCCAGCGTCAGGTTGAAACCCTCGAACACCGGCGGGCTTTCCGGATAGGCGAAGTCGACATTGTCGAAGCGGATTTCGCCCGGGCCTGCTCGCAGCGGCTTGGCGTCCGGCTTTTCGGCGAGCGTCAGCGGCCGGTCGGCGAGCTGGAACATCATGCGCACGCCGACGATGCCGGTCTCGAGCGAGATGCGCACGCGCGCCAGGCGCTTTGCCGGCTCATAGGCCAGCAGCAGCGCCGCGATGAAGGCCATGATGTTGCCCGGCATCTGGCCGCCCTGCAGCACCAGGAAGCCGCTGACAAAGACCGCGCCGGCGATTGCCAGCCCGGCCAGCGTTTCCATCACCGGGCTGGTGGCGGCCTCCAGCGTGGCGATGTTGTTGGCGCGGTTCTCGACATCCGAGACCGCCTTGTACATGCGCTTGCGCATCGCGCCTTCGAGATTGAAGGATTTGACGACGCGCACGCCGATCGCCGTTTCCTGCATCACATGCACGATCTGGCCGAGCGAGCGGAATTCCATGGCGGCGATGCTGCGCACACGTTTCAGGATGAGGTTGACGCCATAGACCGCAACCGGTCCGACGACGAAACAGATCAGCGACAGCGCCGGCTGCTGCCACACCATGACCACCACCAGCACGATCAGCGTCACCAGGTCGCGCACATAGGAGGTGACGACGAGGTCGAGCACGCTGCGGGCGGCCTGCGCATTGTTGGTCATGCGGGTGATCAGGTCCGACGACGACGTCGAATGATAGAATTCGATGCCTTGCGCGAGAATCTGGTCGTAGATCTTGCGCTGCCGGTCGGCAATGATGGCATTGCCGACACGGCTCATGAAATAGCTCTGGACGAAGGTTGCGAGGCCTTTGACGACGAAGATCGTGGCCACCCCCGCGGCGATCAGGTTGACGCGGTCGATCCTCTTGTAGATCACGAACTCGTTGGTGATCTCCTTCAGGATCCAGGCGCTGGCGCCCGTCATGACGGCTACCACCAGCATCGACACTATGGCCGCGCCATAGCCGAACTTATGCTCGTGGAACGACTCCCTCACCAGCCTCGCGATGAGGCGCTGGTTTTCCGTCGAGCGGAAGAAGCGAAACAACGGCCGATCCTGTGTCTGGCTGCACGAATTTCGGATTCGCCACCGGGGCGAGAGGCGGCTTATAGAGCGAGTTGCGGCGCGATGGAACCTTTCGGCCGCCGGGGAAAGAAAAGGCTGCTTCAGGCTGTCTTTTCGGCCACGATGGCTGCCGATTCTTGAAAAGGGTGACGACAGATGGATTTCGACCTCATCGTGCGCGGCGGCACGCTGCCGGATGGCAGGATTGCCGATATCGGCATTGCCGGCGAGACCATTCGCGCGATCGAGCAGAAACTGCCGGACTCCGCGCCGAGCGAGATCGATGCGCGCGGCAATCTCGTGTCGCCGCCCTTCGTCGACCCGCATTTCCACATGGACGCCACGCTGTCCTACGGCATCCCGCGCATCAACGCGTCAGGCACGCTGCTCGAAGGCATCGCGCTCTGGGGCGAACTGAAGCCGCTGCTGACGCATGAGGCGGTGCGCGACCGCGCGCTCGCCTATTGCGACTGGGCTGTGTCGATGGGCCTGCTTGCCATTCGTACCCACGTCGATGTCTGCGACGACCGGTTGCTCGCGGTGGAAGCGTTGCTCGACGTCAGGAAGACCGTCGCGCCCTACATCGACCTGCAACTGGTCGCATTCCCGCAGGACGGCCTATACCGCTCGCCGACCGCGCTGGAAAACACCGTCCGCGCGCTCGACATGGGCGTCGACATCGTCGGCGGCATCCCGCATTTCGAGCGCACCATGGCCGACGGCACCCGCTCGGTGACGGAGCTTTGCGAGATCGCCGCCAAGCGCGGCCTGATGGTCGACATGCATTGCGACGAGACCGATGACCCGCTGTCGCGCCATATCGAGCAGCTCGCCTATGAAACGCAGCGGCTCGGCCTGCAGGGCAGGGTGGCCGGCTCGCATCTGACGTCGATGCATTCGATGGACAATTACTACGTCTCGAAGCTGTTGCCGCTGATCGCGGAGGCCGGCGTCTCGGCCATCCCCAACCCGCTGATCAACATCATGCTGCAGGGGCGCCACGACACCTTCCCGAAGCGGCGCGGCCTGACCCGGGTGAAGGAGATGCTGGCGCTCGGCATCCGCGTCGGCTGGGGCCAGGATTGCGTGCTCGACCCCTGGTATTCGCTGGGCACGGCCGACATGCTCGACGTCGCCTTCATGGGCCTGCACGTCGCGCAGATGTCGAGCCCGGCCGACATGGCGCGCTGCTTCGACATGGTCACCAACGTCAACGCCGCCATCATGGGCCTCGATCATCTCGGCCTCGCCGTCGGCAAGCGCGCCAGCCTCGTCGTGCTCGACGCCGGCAACCCGATCGAGGCCGTTCGCCTGCGCCCCGAACGTCTCTGCGTCATCGCCAGGGGCAAGGTCGTGGCCGAGCGGACCAGGCAGGAAACCAGGCTGTCGATCTCGGGGCGGCCGGCGCAGGTCAACCGGCGGCACAAGACCAGCTAGAACCAGCCGAATCCCGCTGCTGGTCTCACCGATCGGCCGAATTACCCTCGTCAAACCGGCTGCTTGCGGCTAGGGAGCCGGCATGGCTCAGCCCCTTGCCCGCAACTTTACGATCAGGAACGTGCTGCTGGCCGGCATCCTTCTGATGCTGGCCGGCGACTTCATGTTCGCGCTCAACGACGCGATGGGCAAATGGCTGGTCGCCTCCTTTTCCGTCGGACAGGTGGTGCTGATCCGGTCGATCGGCGCCTTCATCGTGCTCGGCCCGATGATCGCCAACCAGGGCACGGGCAAGCTGTTTCACATGGAACGGCCGCTTCTGCAGGTCCTGCGTGTCGTCGCCACCACCACCGATACCGCGCTTTTCTACGCCGCGGTCGTCTACCTGCCGCTCGCCGACGTGATGAGCTTCTACATGGCAGGGCCGATCTACGTCGCGGCATTGTCGCACCTGCTGCTCGGCGAAAAGGTCGGCTGGCGCCGCTGGCTGGCCATCCTGGTCGGCTTCTGCGGCGTGCTGATCATCCTGAAGCCGTCCTCGGCGGCCTTCTCCATGTCTTCCGGCTTCGCGCTGGTCGGCAGCATCGCTTTCGCCTTCGCCATCATCCTGAGTCGCCTGCTGCGCGGCACCAGCGACACGACCCTGGTCACCTGGCAGACCATCGGCACGCTGCTGGTCGGCGGCGCGCTTGCCATCGGCGCCTGGCGCGCGCCGTCGGCGCTCGATTTCGGCGCCATGCTCCTGCTCGGCGTCGTCTCCTGCGCCGCCCATCTGATGATCACACGGGCGCTGAAGCTGGCGCCCGCCTCGACGCTGGCACCGCTGCATTACAGCCTGCTGCTTTGGGCGATCGTCTTCGGCCTCGCCTTCTTCGGCGACGTGCCGAGCCTGCGCATCCTGGTCGGCGCGGCCATCGTCGTGCTCGCCGGCATGTTCATCTTCCATCGCCAGAAGGTGGTGGAGACCGAGGTGCCGCCGGAGAACGTGCCGAAGGGCGTGAACTGACGTCAGGATTTTTCGCCGCTCAACCGGCGCGCACGGCCGCAAGATGGCGCGAGAACTCCGCCGCCTCCATCAGCGCCTTGCAGCGGGCGAAGCGGCCGTCGGCATAGGCGCGGAAATCGTCGACCGGATTGTTGTTGGCGAGTTGGATCAGCCCCCACAGCGTCCATAAGAGGTCGCACATCGCTTTGTAGATGACGACGCGGCCGCGCTCGGCCGGTCGCGCCTCGCCGCCGAAATAGGCGCGCATCAGCTCCTCGTCCTGGCCCTCGTCGAACTGGCCCTCGACCGAGAGGTCGCCGAGGTCCCACAGCGGATCGTTCATGCCGGAATACTCCCAGTCGACGATCCACATCCGCTCGCCCGTATCGAGAAAATTCTCGCACAGCGGATCGCAATGGCAGGCGGCAAGCTCGATCGGGTGCGCATCAAGGGCGGCGCGCACCGCGCCTGCTTCGCGCACCACGTCATGATAGCCTGCGGGCAGCGCCACATCCTTGGTCGACAGAACCTTGAGATAGTCGTCGATCATCGCGAACAGTTCGAAGCGGAAGGGAAACACCGCGCCCGACGTATGCAGCTTGCGGAAGGCCTCGCCCGCGCGGGCCGGGCTCCCCTTGCGCGTTTTGAATTTCTCCGGCGACATCGTCTCGGCGCCGGCAATGAAGCGCGTCGCCATCCGGCCGGTTGCCGGATCGGCATAAAGCACTTCCGGGCTGACGCCGGCCTTGGCCGCTTCGCGCGCCGCCACGGCCTCGTTGGCGCGGTTGATATATTCTTCCGTGCCCTTACCGGGAATGCGCAGACAGACTTCGCCGGCCCTGTAGACCATGTTGGTCAGGCCGCCGAGCCGCTCCAGCGCTCCGTCATAGCCCGCCAGCATCGGAATGGCCGCCAGCGCCGCGCGCAACTCGTCGGTCATGTCGTGTCCCCGCTTCACGCCATTTGTTACGGCTCTGACGGTTCCACAATTTTGACGGCTTGGCTATCATCCATTGAACGAGAGTCGGGGCGTCGGGAGCAGCAATGACGAACGGCAAGCAGAACAGCGCGCTGGGCGCAGCTTATGCGGCGAAGCGGCCGGAAGACGTGGCCGCGATCTATGACAGCTGGGCGGACACCTACGATGCCGACATGTCGGCGGCAGGTTATCGCCACCCGACGATCTGCCTGGCGCTGCTTGCCCGGCACCTGCCGCGCGGCGCCGAACCCTTGCTCGACGCCGGCGCCGGCACCGGATTGATCGGCGAATGGCTCTCCATCACCGGCTACCCTAAGGTCGAGGCGCTCGACATCTCACAAGGCATGCTGGACAAGGCCGGCGCCAAGGGCGTCTACACGGCCCTGCATCGCCTGGCGATGGGCGACGCACTGCCCTTCGCCGACGGCGCCTATGCCGGCATCATTTCGGCCGGCGTCTTCACCTCCGGCCATGTCGGGGTCGAGGGCCTGGACGAGTTGATCCGCATCTGCCGTTCCGGCGGCGTCATCGTGCTGACTGTCAAGAACACGCTTTGGCAGGCCGGCTTCGCCGCGCGCATCGCCGAGCTCGAAGCGCAGGGCCGGCTGATGCGTGTCGAGGAAACGCGGCCCTACGCCTCGATGCCGGGCGAATCCGATACCGTGCCGAGCCGGGGCCTGGTGCTGCGCGTCAGCTGACCGGCCCGATGGTCAGGCCTTTATCTTTGTCCCGGCCGGGTCATGCATCGGCTCGAGATGGATCTTTGCCGGCGTGGCCTCCATCGCCACCACCAGCTGGTAGTCCCCAGAGGCGAGGAACTCGTCGCTGACGCCGTCGGCATTGCGCACATAGCCGTAGCCGATGTTCTTGCCCACCGTATAGCCATAGCCGCCGCTGGTCAGATAACCGACCGGCGCGCCATTGCGCAGGATCGTCTCGCGGCCGACCAGCACGATCTCCGGATCGTCGACCGTGAAGCCGGCAAAGCGTTTGGTCAGCGGCTTGCCGCTAGCTTTCTCCAGTGCCCTGCGTCCTACGAAATCCGTATTCTTGCGAAGCTTCACCGCCCAGCCGAGGCCCGCCTCCAGCGGCGTGTCGTTCGGCGTGATGTCGGAGCCCCAGGCGCGATAACCCTTCTCCAGCCGCAGCGATTCCAGCGCGCGGTAGCCAACCGGGCGAATGTCATGCGGCTTGCCCGCCGTCATCAGCGCTTCGAAGACCTCGCCCGTGGCGGCGATCGGCACATGCAGCTCCCAGCCGAGCTCCCCGACATAGGTGACGCGCAGCGCCTTCACGGTGTGGCCGGCAATCGCGATCTCGCGCGCATGGCCGAAGGGGAAGGCGGCGTTGGAGACGTCGGCCTCCGTCACCGCCGACAGCACGTCGCGGGCGTGTGGCCCCATCAGCGACAGCGTGCCGTACTCTTCCGTGACGTCGTTCAGCCTGGCGTGGAGGCCGGCGCCGATATGGTCGCCGATCCAGGACAGGTCATGCGTGCGGAAGCCGGTGCCGGTGACGATATAGAACCTGTCCTCGCCGAGCCGCGACACAGTGAGGTCCGCCTCGATGCCGCCGCGTGTGTTGAGCAACTGCGTGTAGGTGAGCCGCCCGACCGGCTTGTTGATGTCGTTGGCGCAGATCCAGTCGAGTGCCTTCAGCGCATCCGTACCGGTCAGCTCATATTTGGCGAAGGAGGACTGGTCGAAGATGCCGACCTTCTCGCGCACATGCCGGTGCTCGTCCCCGACCGGGCCGAACCAGTTCTGCCGGCCCATCGAATAGACGTCCTCGGCGGCCGCGCCGTCGGGCGCGAACCAGTTCGGCCGCTCCCAGCCGAGCTTGGAGCCGAACACGGCGCGATGTTTCTCCAGCCGCTCATAGAGCGGCGAGACGATACGCGGCCGTCCCGACAGATATTCCTCATGCGGGAAGCCGATCGTGTAATGCTTGCCATAGGCTTCCAGCGTGCGGTCGCGGACCCAGTCGCGGTCGCGATGCAGGCCGGAAAAACGCCTGATGTCGACCACCCACAGGTCGAGTGGCGCCTCGCCGTCGACCACCCATTGCGCCAGCACCCAGCCGGCGCCGCCGCCCGATGCGATGCCGAAGGCGTTGAAGCCGGCGCCGACGAACATATTGGTGCATTCGGGCGCGACGCCGAGGATGAAGTTGCCGTCCGGCGTAAAGCTTTCCGGTCCGTTGATCATCTGCTTGACGCCGACGGTTTCCAGGGCGGGGACTCGCGCGATCGCCTGGGTCATATGCTGTTCGAAATGATCGTAGTCGTCGTCGAACAAGCGGAACTCCCAGTCGTTGGGAACATCGCCTGTCGTCCATGCCTGCGGATTGGGCTCATAGCCGCCCATCACCAGTCCGCCGACCTCTTCCTTGAAATAGGTGCGGCGGTCGGGGTCGCGGATCGTCGGCGCGTCGGTGGCGAGCCCCTCGATCTTCTCGGTAATGATATACTGGTGCTTGACCGGCTGCAGCGGCACGTTGATGCCGGCCATCGCGCCGACCTGTCGTGCCCATTGCCCGGCGCAGTTCACCACCTTGTCGCAGGCGATGTCGCCTTTTTCCGTCTTCACCGCGGTGATGCGGCCGTCCTTCATTTCAAAGCCGGTGACGCGCACGTCCTCGAACAGTTTCGCGCCATGCATGCGCGCGCCCCTGGCGAGCGACTGGGCGATGTCGGAGGGGCTCGCCTGCCCGTCGGTCGGCAACCACGAGGCGCCGACCAGATCGCCGGTCTCCATCAGCGGCCACATGCGCTTCACCTCGGCCGGCGACAGCAATTGCATGTCCATGCCGAAGCTCTTGGCCGTCGTCGCCAGCCGCTTGAACTCGGTCCAGCGGTCGGCGTTCGTCGCCAATCGAAGGCATCCGGTCATCTTCCAGCCGGTGGCCAAACCCGTCTCGGCCTCGAGCCCCTTGTAGAGCTCGACCGAATATTTGAGCACGCGCGTGATCGAGGCCGACGAGCGCAACTGCCCGACCAGCCCGGCCGCGTGCCAGGTCGAGCCCGAGGTCAGCTTGCCCTGTTCGAGCAGCACGACATCGGCCTTGTGGTCGCGCGCCAGGTGATAGGCGGTGGAACAGCCGATGATGCCGCCGCCGATGACGACGATCCCGGCATGGCTGGGCAGGGTCATGACTTTGGTCCGTATTTCGTCCGGTAGTTGTCAAGCGCCGCGTCGAGCCGCACGAGGTTCTCCTCGGTATAGGCGACGTAGTCGATGCCGGGCGCGTCGAGATAGAGCTCGGAGACCATGCTCCACATCGCCTCGCGCAGCAGCGATGCGCATTGCATGGCGGCGTGCGAGCGGCGGATTTCGGTGTCCGGCTCCTTCATGAAATAGGCGGTCATGAAGGCGAAGGACTCGTCGTCGCTCATGCCGGCATTCGAGGCGACGCCGGCAAGGTCGAACATCGCCGTGTTGAAGCCGGCATATTCGAAATCGATCAGCCACAGCCGCTGGCCGTCGTCGAGGATATTGGCCGGCAAAAGATCATTGTGGCCGAACACGATCGGCAAAAGCTTCTGCGCCCGCTCGAGCTCGTCGGCGAGCGAAAGATAGCGCGGCAACTGGTCCTTCTTGCGGCTGCCGCCTTCGTCCAGCGTGCGCGCATAGTCGCGGATAACGTGAAACACCCAGAACATGAAGCCGGCGCCGGAGACATAGTTCGGCATCTCGCGATGGAAGCCGCGCAGGAGCGCCGCCACGCGGCCGAGATTGGCCCGCACGTCCTCGCCGAGAAAGGTCTTCGCGCCGAGAAACGCCGTCACCAGAATGCCGGGCTCGGAATAGTGGACGGCCGGCGCCAAGCCGGCCGCGTGCGCGGCGCGCGCCGTCATCACCTCGCGCTCGCGGAAGACATGATGGAACGGGAAATCCTGGCCGAAGCGCACGACATGGCGCCCGGCGGCGTCCGTGACGATATAGTTGGCGTTGCTGAGGCCGCCCGGCAGCGGCGCGATCTCGATGCTGCCGCTCCAGCACGGCAAGGCGCGGATACGGTCTTCGGCAGTCACGGCTTTGCTCCGGCCCAAGCCGGTCCTCCGGAAAACAGCGATGGGAAAAAACAAAAAAGCCTCGTCGGTGCGAGACGCCAGGATCGGTATCCCGCACCGCACCGACGAGCCCCTTGGCCAGGTTTAGGATCCCGGCATCCGCCCCCGCGGATTCGATAAAAGCCCGCGCCTGGCTGTTTCCAGACGATCTGGTCACTAGGTTGCGGCTCTGCCATTACCCTCCCGCTAGCAGTTCCGAGCCTTGTCACTTGCAAGCACTCTCATGCCGTGGTGGCGGAACTGTCAATCAAAAGCTGTGACCTTTTTTGGGTGTTTTGCCCGAAAATATAAGCAACTCCTTTCAAAGCGTTGTCAAAGCCTTAAATTCGGTCAAAATCCCGGACATCCACATGATCCATTCGAAACGGCATGGCGAGATCCTGCGACTCCTCAAGGAGGAGGGCACGATCACCATAGCCAGCCTCGCCGAACGTCTCGGCGTCTCGCTGGAAACGGTGCGGCGCGACGTCAAGCCCCTCGCCGATGACGGCTCGGTGCTGAAGATGCACGGCGCGGTGGGGCTTGCCTCGATGGTGGGCGAGGCGCCGTTCGAGCGGCGCATGCGCGAGAATGCCGAAGCCAAGCGCCTGATCGCCAGGATGGTCGCGGCCACCATCCGCGACGGCGAGGCGGTCATGCTCGACACCGGCACGACCACATCCTTCCTGGCGCGCGAGCTGCTCGGGCACCGCCGGCTGACGGTGGTCACCAATTCCTCCGACATTGCCCGCACGCTGGCGACGGTCAACGGCAACAAGGTTTATATGGCGGGCGGCGAGCTGCGCAGCGATTCAGGCGCGGCTTTCGGCATTTCGGCAATCGAGTTCGTCAGCCGTTTCTCGGTCGATCATGCGGTGATCTCGATCGGCGCGGTCGACGCCGTTGCCGGCTTGACCGATTATGATCTGGACGAGGCGGAATTCGCCCGCATGGTGCTGTCGCGCGGCCAGCGCTCTTTGGTCATCACCGACCACACCAAGTTCGGCCGCCAGGGCCTTGTCCGGGTCTGCGGCTTCGACGGCTTTTCCGAGCTTGTCACCGACCAGCCGCCGCCGCATGACGTCGCCGCCGCGCTGAGCCAGGCCGGCGCGCGCCTGACCATTGCGACGGCCTGAAATTACCCAGGAAAAAAGAAGCTAGCCGAACACCAGCGATTGATGCGCCGCGACCCCGGCCATGGCGCCGCCCGACACCGCGAAGGCGATGTTGTGCATCATGCGCGCGGCGTCTCCGGCCGCGAACACGCCGGGCACCGATGTCTGCTGCTTGTCGTCGACCACGATCGCCCGGCCAAGCGGGCCTTCATTGAAGGCGCAGCCCAACTGCTCGGCGAGCGGGCTTGCCATTTCGTTGCGTGGCGCGGTGAACAACGCCCGCACGCTTGCGCTGCGGCCGTCATCGAGCCTGACGGCCAGGCCGCCCGATCCGTCTTCCTGCACTTCGCTCACCTTGGCCGGCTCGAAGCGGATCATGCGTTGCTCCAATGCCCGCGCCTCGTCGGCGTCCGGTTCCAACAGCCCGTTGGCGAACAGCGTGACGTCGCCCCAGTCGGAGATCAGCTCGGCCTGGTGCAGCGACATCGGTCCGGTCGCCAGCACCCCGAGCGGCCCGCCGGCCACCTCGTAACCGTGGCAATAGGGGCAATGCAGCACCGTCTTGCCCCACTGCGCGGCAAGGCCGGGAACCTCCGGCAGGATGTCGCGGACGCCGGTGGCGAGCACCAGCCGCGTCGCGCCGAAACTCTCGCCGTTGTCCGTCGCGACCTCGAAGCCATTGCCGGTGATCGAGGCCTTCTCGGCGCGGGCATCGATCGCAGTGACGGTGGGATAGGCAAGCAACTGTGCCTTGGCCTCGTCGAGAATGTCCGAGGGCGAGCGCCCGTCCTGGCCGAAGAAGCCATGCGAATGTTCGGCGAAGCGGTTCCGCGGCTTTCCGGCATCGATCACCAGCACCTTGCGCCGTCCGCGCGCCGCATACATGGCGGCGGACAGGCCGGCGAAGCTGCCGCCGACGACGATCACATCATACTGCATGGCTGGATATTCCAATCAGGTCGTAACGGCGGCGGAAATCGGCCGTCAGGTCGGCCAGCGTGATATGGCTGAGCCTTTCGGCAAGCAGCCTCTCCGCCTCCAGGCGAAAATCGTCGAGCACGGCGATCACCGCCTGCTCGACCAGGCATCCGGGACTTTCCGGCTCGGTGCTGAACGGCAGCAGTGTCTCGCCAAGCGCCGCGCTGATCTCGGCCAGCGAGATCCTGTCCGGCGCGCGGCCGAGCTGCCAGCCGCCGCCATGGCCACGTGACGAGGTGACGATGCCCGCCTCGCGCAGCCCGGCGATGGTGCGGCGCACGACCACCGGATTGGTGTGGATGAAGCCGGCAAGCTGCTCGGAGGTCAGCGCCCGGTCGGGGGCGTCGGCCATATGGACGAGGATATGCAGGGTCGAGGACAGTCGGCTGTTGCGCTTCATGTAACTTAATTAGTTACGAATGGCGCCGATGTCAAACCTCCTTGGATCGCCGCGAAGATCGGCCCGATGTCAGGCCGGAAAGACCATCCGGAAACAGGCGCCGCCGGCCTTGCCGTCGAGCACCTCGACCTTGCCGCCATGCAACTGCATCAGGTCGCGCACCAGGTTCAGGCCGAGGCCGGCGCCGTGATCCTGCGGGTGCAAGCGGTAGAACGGCTCGAAGATGCGCTCGCGCTCGGACGGCGGCACGCCGTCGCCTTCGTCCAGCACTTCGATCATCGCGGGCGACCGGATGCTGATCGATATGCGGCCGGCCTTGCCGCCATGATCGATCGCGTTCTGGACGAGATTGGTCACGGCGCGCTCGATCGCCGTGCGGTCGCCGCGCACGATCAGCTTTTCCTTCGCCGGCTCGAACGACATCTCGTAGCCGGCGGCAAAAGCCATCGGCGCCAGGTCGAGCACGACGTTGCGGGCGAGGGCGACCAGGTCGACCGGTCCGAAATGCTCGGCCTGGCGGTCGAGCCGCTGCAGGTCGAGCAACTGGTCGGCGAGCGTCGACAGCCGCGCGGCATCCTGCAGCAGCCTGGCGCGCTCGGGCGTCGCCGGCAGCGCGGCGAGCCGCGTGTTGAGGATGGCGACCGGCGTTCGGAGCTCATGCGCGGCATCGCTCAGGAAGCGCTTGTGCCGCGCGTAACCGGCATCGAGTCGCGACAGCGCCGCGTTGACCGCATCGACCAGCGGCGTGACTTCCTTCGGCACGCCGTCCAGCGGCAGCTGCACGCCGCGCTTGTCGATGTCGATCTGCCCTGCCGCCCGCGCCGCGTTGCCAAGGCCGGAAAGCGCGCCGCGTACCACCCAGGGCGTTGCCAACAGCGTCGCCAGCGCCATCAGCCCGGCCAGCGGCAGGATGCCCTGCAGGAAGAGCTCAGGCGCCGATCCGAGCACGCGCAGCAACGAAAGCTCGCCCTTGGTGCCGCTCATGATCTGGACCTTGCCGGCCGCCGTGTCCGTCCAGCGGATCTTTCCGCCCGGCGGCGCGGCGTCGCCGATGGCGGGATCGATGCGGGCATCGCCGATATTGTCCAGCAGTGCGACGAAGGGCTGGAATTTTGCCGGCACCGTCCCTTCCTGAAGCCGGTGTCCTTCCTTGTCGCGGATGATGAACCAGAGGTCCGGAACATCCGACCGCAGCTTCGCCAGATCGGAATTTTCCTTCAGCACCAGCGCGCCATTGGTGTCGCGCGCCACCGCATCCGCCAGCACGTCCATGGTGCCGTCCTCATAGTCGTGCGGAATGATGCCGGTGGCCAGCATGACACCGATGATGCCGGCGATGATCAACGTCAGCATCACGCATTGCAGGATGGCGATGCGCAGCACCAGGCTCCATTTCAGCGAGCGCGGCCGGCGAAGGCTCATGTCGTCTCGCGCAGCAGGTAGCCGACGCCGCGTATGCCGTTGATGACCACCCCGCCATCGGCCTCGGCGAGCTTGCGGCGCAGCCGCGACACATGGGTGTCGAGCGCGTTGGACTGGATCTCGTCGTCGAGCCCGAACACGGCTTCCATCAAGGCCTCGCGCTGCACCATACGGCCGGTGCGCCGCATCAGCGCTTCCAGCACCAGCAATTCACGCCGCGGCAGGGTGAGCGGCTCGCCGCGGATCGAGGCCTCGCGATGGCCGACATCGAGCGAAAGATGGCCGGCGCGGATGGTCTGCGTCTCGATCGCCGCCGGGCGCCTCAGCAATGCCCTCAGCCGCGCCAGCAGTTCCTCGAAGGCGAAGGGCTTGGCCAGATAGTCGTCGGCGCCCATGTCGAGCCCGTCGACCTTGTCGGCAATGTCGCCCCTCGCCGTCAGCATCAGCACCGGCGTCGTGTTCCTCGCGGCGCGAAGTCTTGGCACCAGCGTCAGCCCGTCGCCATCCGGCAACTGCCGGTCGAGCAGGATCGCGTCGTAGCCGTCGACGGCGACGAACCCTTCCGCTTCCAGCAGCGAGGCGGCGTGATCGACCACCATGTCGTGCCGCTTCAGCGCCGCCCGCAGCGCCGAAACCATTTCCGGCTCGTCCTCGACCAGCAGGATACGCATTGAAAACCTCTTACGCTCGCGACTTCTTACAATCCCTGCCGGCTATCGCGCCAGGATTGCGTAAACATGGCGCCAGTTCTCGCTGCCGGCAGCGAGCCTTTTCTTTCGCGAAGCCATAACATCCGCAATGTCCATGCAATCCGCTGCTCTCAAACAGCGCCTCGTCGAAGACCGGGCAACCGAATCGCCCGCGGAAAACAATGAGGTCAACATGCCTGCAAATGACGCTTTGTCCTTCTTGATGGCCTGGACGCTGGCGCCGTTCCGGATGGGCTCGGTCACGCCCTCCAGTCCCAGCCTTGCGGCGCTGATGACGCGTGAGATTGGGCCCGACACAGGTCCGGTGCTGGAGCTCGGGCCGGGCACTGGTCCTTTCACGCGCGCCCTGCTGCAGCGCGGCGTTAGCGAAAACGACCTGACGTTGGTCGAGTCCGATCCGGATTTCGCCGCGCTGCTCGCCCGCCGCTTCCCGACGGCGCGCATCGTCGAGATGGACGCGGTCGGCCTGCGCCATCTGCCGCTGTTCGATGGCCCGGTCGTCGGCGCGGCTGTCAGCGGCTTGCCGTTTCGGCTGATATCGCCGCGCAAATCATCCGCCATCCTCGAAGGCGTTTTTGCCGCTCTTCGGCCGGGTGCAGCCCTCTACCAGTTTACCTTTGGCCGTCGCTGCCCTTTCGATCAGACGGTCCTCGACCGGCTCGACCTCGAGGCGGTCCGCATCGGCGGCACCTTCCGCAACTTTCCGCCGGCGACGGTCTATCGTGTCTCCAGGATCAAGAGCCTCAGCACCTATGACTGGCGCTTCTCATGACCGATCTCCTGTCGGCGATGCTGGGACTTGGCCTGTTCGGTGCCGCCTGCCTGGCCTTTACCGAAAAGATCCTGCCTGCGCCGCCGTCGCATGTGTTGCTGCTCTTTCTCGGCATGACCAGGGCGTCCGATCTTGCGGCGCTCGGCACCCTGCTCATGGTGACGACGTTGGCTTCGACAGCCGGCTGCCTGTTCTGGTTCGCGCTGGGTGGCCGGCTCGGGCCGGCCCGTGCCGACACGCTGGCCCGGCGTTGCGGCCGCTACATCTTCCTGCGCCACGAAACCTATCTGCGGTTTTCCGGCGCGTACCGCCGCAATCACATGCGCGCCTCGCTGCTGGCGCAGTTCGTGCCCACGGTGCGCAATTACCTGCCGATTGCCGCCGGTGCGCTGCGCCTGCCGGCTTTGCCCTTCGCTTTGGCCACCCTGCTTGGCGCGATGCTGTGGAATGCTTCCTTCCTTCTTGCCGGCTACGCGATGCGCGACAGCGTCCACGATCTGCCCACGGTGGCGTTTCGCATCATGGCTGTCGTGCTCGCCCTGGAAATCGCGTTCCTCGTCGCGCTGCGCTCCCACTGGCGCCGCGTTGCAGGAGGGTAGACGCTGCCCGGCGCAAACGATGCGCTGCCCCCGCTTTCTTTCCCGCACGCGCCGGTGTTTAGTCCGGCCATGGCCTTCACCATCCGTCAACTCCAGTTCTTCGTCGCTGTCGCCGAGCAGGGCACCGTCTCGGGTGCCGCCCAGAACCTCTCGATTTCGCAATCCTCGGTCACCGAGGCGATCAAGGAGCTGGAGAGCGACCTCGGCGTCGAGCTCTTCGAGCGCCATCCGCGCGGCCTCAACATCACCCACAAGGGCCACCAGTTCCTGCGCCACGCGACAAAAATCCTGGCCGATGTCTCCGACGCGCGCCGTTCCTTTTCCAGCGAGCAGGCCGTCGCCGGCGGCCGCCTGCAACTCGGCGTCACCTCGCTGGTCGCCGGCTATGTGCTGTCCGATCTGCTCGCCCGCTACCGCCGCGCCTATCCGGGCGTCGAGGTTTCGGCCATCGAGGACAATGGCGACTATCTCGAGCATCTTCTGGTCGGCGGCAAGCTCGACATTGCCGTCATGGTCACGTCCAATTTGCGCGACCGCACCGCGCTGCAGTCGGAAATCCTGGAAGTCTCGGCCTACCGGCTGTGGATCCCGCTCAGCCACAGGCTGGCCAGCGCCGACATCATCGGCATCGGCGATATCGCGTCCGAGCCGCTGATCATGCTCACAGTCGACGAGATCGAGGAGAACACGGGCAAGCTCTTGTCGGCGATCGGCGCCAGGCCGCATGTCGCTTTCCGCACGCGTTCGGTGGAAGCGGTTCGCAGCCTGGTCGCCACGGGCGCCGGCGTGGCGCTCCTGCCGGACCTTGTCTACCGGCCCTGGTCGCTGGAAGGCGACCGCATCGAATCGCGCGACATTTCCGGCTCGCTGCCGGTGGTCCAGGTCGGCATGGTCTGGCGCCGCGGCTCCAGCCTGCCGCAGGCCGCGCGCGATTTCATCGGCCTCGCCCAGTCGCAGCGCATGGTTCGCCGCTAGAGCAATTCCAGGAAAAGTGCGAGCGGTTTTCTGTCCGGAATTGCGTAAAAACAAAGAGATAGGGAGTTTCACCGTTTCCATGAAACGGTGAAACTCCTAGCCGATATCGCCAGTCTTGCGCTTGCGCCTTGTGACAAAAACGGCCTCCGCCTTGAACGAGCCGATCGGGGCAACCTCGAAGCGGCCGGCGCCGGCCAGCCTGACGGCGCGCCGGAACGTCGGACACTCCATCGGCCGGGCGGCCGGACATCGGGCGGCGTGACGTAAAGCCTCTCTGATCGTGGTCAGGCGCTGGATGGTGCGGTCCAGCTCGTCCGCCTTGGCATCCAGGCGCCCTCGATCCATTTTCGCCAGGCCGTCGGGCATCAGCATCGCGGAAATCTCGTCCAGTGCAAATCCACCCGCGCGTCCAAGCGCGATCAAGGCAAGCCGTTCCAGGACGGCCGGATCGAACAGGCGGCGCAGGCC
Organism: Mesorhizobium sp. GbtcB19; assembly: GCF_019091085.1. Taxonomy (GTDB): domain Bacteria; phylum Pseudomonadota; class Alphaproteobacteria; order Rhizobiales; family Rhizobiaceae; genus Mesorhizobium. The sequence goes on from NZ_JAGXJY010000003.1 coordinate 453,860, forward strand.
GCGACGGCCGGTCGAGGCGATGAGGCCTTTCTCTTCGTAGTAGCGAAGCGTCGAGGAGGGGACGCCGGTGCGGCGCGACACTTCGGCAATGTCCAAGTCTTTCATGCTTGCACTCATCTTTCATGCTTGACCTCAAGTCGGCTTGAACTCGTAGAGTGCCGGCAGCGATCGATGAGGGCAACTGAAGCGAGGTCCGCCATGCCGCAATCCGCGCAGCCAAACACACAGCAAGCCGCTCTCTGGAACGACGCCAGCGGAAAGGCCTGGGTCGAGATGCAGCCGATCCTCGATGGCGTGCTATCGCCGTTCGAGAGCCTGGTGGTGGATGCCGGCTATCCCGGAGAAGGGGGCAATGTCCTGGACATCGGCTGTGGCGCCGGCGCCACGACTCTGGCGATGGCGCGCCGCCTTGGCAATGGCGGCCGATGCGCCGGGCTCGATATCTCGCGGCCGCTCGTCGCCCTGGCGACGGAGCGCGCGCGGGTTGAAGAGGTGGCAAACGCAAGGTTTGAAGTCGGCGATGCTCAGCTGTATGCGTTCGAATCGGGGCACTTCGATGCCGTTGTCTCGCGCTTTGGCGTCATGTTCTTCGATGATCCTGTGGCGGCGTTCAGCAACATAAGACAGGCCGCAAGGCGCGGCGGTAAACTCGCCTTTGTCGCCTGGCGCAGTCCGGCCGAGAATGATTTCATGACGACCGCCGCGCGGGCGGCCGCGCCCTTCCTGCCGCCCGCGCCCGCGCCAGACCCCGAGGCGCCGGGGCAGTTTGCCTTTGCCGACGGCGCCAGGGTGAGGCGGATCCTTGAAGCGAGCGGCTGGTCGTCAGTCAAAATCGAACGGGCGGACGTTCCGTGTCAGATCGCCGAAAGCCATTTGATGACATATGCCACCCGGCTGGGACCGGTGGGCGCCGCCCTGCGCGAGCTTGACCGAGCAACTGCCGAAAAAGTCACCGCGGCCTTGCCCGCTGCATTCGCGCCTTTCGTGGCCGACGGCAAGGCTCGTTTCATCGCTGCCTGCTGGCTGGTCACGGCACTGGCTTGAGGGCGGTTTGATATCGGAAAAACCGATATCGGCTTTCTGATAAATGAATTTGCGAAACCGGATTTTTCACAGCACCTTTCGCCCAGGGAACAAAGCCGCGCCCTGAGAGCGCTGCTGGCAGAGCACGATGTGTCCTGTCGCTTTTGAGTCTGCGCATGATCCTTTCCGAAACCGGACCGGTTTCTGGGTCATGCGCCAAAATGGGAGATCGACGATGAATGCATTCCTGAAGTCGTGCACGGCGCTGACTGTCGCGCTGACTTTTTCCGGTCAGGCCATGGCCCAGGTCAAGGAAATCGGCAAGGGCGAGGGCGAGGTCAACATCGTCGCCTGGCCGGGCTACATCGAGCGCGGCGAGACCGACAAGGGTTATGACTGGGTGACGGCTTTCGAGAAGGAAAGCGGCTGCAAGGTCAACGTCAAGACCGCCAACACCTCGGATGAAATGGTCTCGCTGATGAACGAGGGCGGCTTCGACCTGGTCACCGCTTCGGGCGATGCATCGCTGCGCCTCGTTGCCGGCAAGCGCGTGCAGCCGATCAACACCGATCTCATCAAGAGCTGGAAGACCGTCGACGACCGCCTGAAGGACGCGCCCTGGTTCACTGTCGACAAGGTGCATTACGGCGTTCCCTACCAGTGGGGCCCGAACATCCTGATGTACAACACCGACGTCTTCAAGGAAGCGCCCAAGAGCTGGAACGTCGTCTTCGAGGAAATGAAGCTGCCCGACGGCAAGTCGAACAAGGGACGCGTCCAGGCCTATGACGGCCCGATCCACATCGCCGACGCCGCCAATTACCTGATGTTCCACAAGCCGGAACTCGGCATCAAGGACCCCTACGAGCTCAACGAAGACCAGTACAAGGCGGCGCTCGGGTTGCTGCGCACGCAGCGCACGCTGGTCGGCCGCTACTGGCACGATGCCGCGATCCAGGTCGACGATTTCCAGAACGAGGGCGTGGTCGCGTCCGGCTCCTGGCCTTATCAGGTCAACACGCTGGTCGCCGCCAAGAAGCCGGTCGCCTCGACCGTGCCGGAAGAAGGCGTCACCGGCTGGGCCGACACCACCATGATGGAAGCCGACGCCGCTCATCCGAACTGCGCCTATATGTGGCTCGAGCATTCGCTCTCGCCGAAGGTCCAGGGCGACGTCTCGGCCTGGTTTGGCTCGCTGCCCGTCGTGCCCGCCGCCTGCAAGGGCAATGAGCTTTTGACCGACGAAGGCTGCAAGACCAACGGCTACGACAATTTCGACAAGATCAAGTTCTGGAAGACGCCGGTGTCGAAATGCGCCAGCCAGAACGACCAGTGCGTGCCCTATTACCGCTGGGTGTCGGACTATATCGGCGTCATCGGCGGGCGGTAATCGGCTTTACCCTCCCCCTTTGTAGGGAGGGTCGACGCTTGAGCGTCGGGGTGGGGGGCTGTCTGATAGGTTCGCGCTATCACCCCCCACCCGCAGCTTCGCCGCGACCTCCCCCATCGAGGGGGAGGCAGGCGTCGCGCATCTCCTCTAAACCGGCAACGAAACAAACAGACTCATGACCTCTGCCGTTTCCTTCAAAAAAGTCTCGCGCCATTTCGGCAGCGTGCGCGCCGTCGACGCGGTCGATCTGGAGATCGCCGCGGGCGAATTCTTCGCCATGCTCGGGCCGTCAGGCTCCGGCAAGACGACCTGCCTGCGGCTGATCGCCGGGTTCGAGCAGCCGACGGCCGGATCGATCTCGATCTTCGGCGAGCGCGCCGAAGGCGTTCCGCCCTATCGCCGCAACGTCAACACCGTTTTCCAGGATTACGCGCTGTTCCCGCATCTGAACGTTCTGGACAACGTCGCCTACGGCCTGATGGTCAAGGGTGTCGGCAAGGCAGAGCGGCTGAAGGCGGCGGAAGAGGCGCTTTCCCTCGTTAGACTTCCGGGCTACGGCACGCGCCGCCCAGGCCAGCTCTCCGGCGGCCAGCGCCAGCGCGTCGCGCTCGCCCGTGCGCTTGTCAACCAGCCCAAGGTGCTGCTGCTCGACGAGCCGCTCGGCGCGCTCGACCTCAAGCTGCGCGAGAACATGCAGGAGGAATTGAAGTCGCTGCAGAAGGTGCTCGGCATCACCTTCGTCTTCGTCACCCACGACCAGGGCGAGGCGCTGTCCATGGCCGACCGCGTCGCCGTCTTCAACGACGGCAGGATCATGCAGGTCGGCACGCCGGAAGATATCTACCAGCGGCCGAACACGCGCTTCGTCGCCGATTTCGTCGGCTCGTCCAACGTGCTGCCGCCGGATTTCGTGCAGCGCTATTCCGGCCAGCACCGCTGGGGCAGTCTCCGCCCCGAATCCATCCGCGTTTCGAACGCGACCAGCGGCGATGGCGTTGCCGCGCGTCTGGTCGGGACCAACTATCTCGGCGCCACCACGAGGCTGGCGCTCGATGCCGATGGGCTGAGGCTGCATGCGGTGGTGCCGGCGGGAACGTCGCTGCCGGCGGAAGGCGAGGCGGTGATGCTCACCTTCAACCGCGACAGCCTGCATCTAATGGACGAGCCGGCATGATGAAGGTTGGCGCGAAGGATCACGGCCTCGGTCTGCACGCGGTGGCGCCATGACCATCGCCGTTGTTCAATCCAACCCTACCCCCGCCATCCTGCCCGGCAGCGGCGGCCTGCGTGGTGCCCTGTCCGACCTGTTCTGGCGCCGTCCGAAATTCCTGCTCCTCTTGATGCTCCTGCCGCCTGTGCTATGGCTCGGCATCGTCTATATCGGCTCGCTCTTCGCGCTGCTCGCGCAGAGCTTCTTCTCCATCGACGAGTTCTCCGGCCTCATCAACCGCGAGTTCACCTTGAAAACCTATGGCGATCTGTTCCAGGCCGCCAATCTCGACATCATCCTGCGCACGGTGACGATGGCGGCGCTGGTCACGCTCGCCTCGGCGGTCATTGCCTTTCCCATTGCCTATTACGCGGCGCGTTATGCGCGCGGCCGCTGGAAGGCGCTGTTCTATCTCGGCGTCATGCTGCCGTTGTGGTCGAGCTACCTGGTCAAGATCTATGCCTGGAAGCTGATCCTCGCCAAGGAAGGCATCCTCACCTGGCTGCTCGCCAAGCTCAACCTTTTGTGGTTGCTCGAAGGCTGGCTGTCGCTGCCGATCGTGGGCGGCAATTCGCTCTCGGTGTCCTTCACGGGGACCTTCATCGTCTTCGTCTATGTCTGGCTGCCTTTTATGATCCTGCCGGTGCAGGCGGCGCTCGAGCGCGTGCCCGGTAATCTGGTCGAGGCCTCGTCCGATCTCGGCGCCTCGCCGGGCCAGACTTTCCGCAATGTGCTTTTCCCGCTGGCGCTGCCCGGCATCGTCGCCGGCTCGATCTTCACCTTTTCGCTGACCTTGGGTGATTACATCATTCCGCAGATCATCGGCACCTCGCGGCTCTTCATCGGCCAGGCCGTCTATTCGCAGCAGGGCACCGCCGGCAACATCCCGCTCGCAGCAGCCTTCACCGTGGTGCCCATCGTCATCATGGGCTTCTACCTCTGGGGCGCCAAGCGCATGGGGGCTTTCGATGCGCTCTGACCGTGGTCAACGTGCTCCGCTCGGCCTGAAGGTCGCCGCCGCCTGCGGCCTGCTCTTCCTGCACCTGCCGATCCTTTTGATCTTCGTCTACGCCTTCACGACGGAAGAGAAGAGCTTCGTCTGGCCCCCGCCAGGGCTGACCACGCAGTGGTTCGCCGTCACCTGGAACCGCCCGGATGTCTGGGAGGCGTTGTCGCTCTCTGTCCGCGTTGCCGCCATCTCGACGGCGATTGCCCTGGTGCTCGGCACGCTTTGCGCGGCGGCTGTCTCGCAGACCCGATTCTTCGGCCGCGAAGCCATCTCTCTGCTGGTCATCCTGCCGATAGCTCTGCCCGGCATCATCACCGGCATCGCATTGCGTTCGGCCTTCGCGCTGGCCGACATTCCGTTCTCGTTCTGGACGATCGTGCTCGGCCACGCCACCTTCTGCGTGGTCGTTGTCTACAACAACGCCGTCGCCCGTTTCCGCCGCACCTCCGGTTCGATGATCGAAGCCTCGATGGATCTCGGCGCCGACGGTTTCCAGACGTTTAGGCATGTCGTGCTGCCCAACATCGCAACGGCGCTGCTCGCCGGCGGCATGCTCGCCTTCGCTCTGTCCTTCGACGAGGTCATCGTCACCACCTTCACCGCCGGCCAGCAGCAAACCGTGCCGATCTGGATGCTCGAGGAACTGATCCGGCCGCGCCAGCGCCCGGTCACCAATGTCGTGGCCATGGTCGTGGTGCTGGTGACGCTGCTGCCGATCCTTTTTGCCTATTACCTGACCCGCGACGGCGACCAGATCGCCGGCAGTGGAAAATGAAAATGGTGAATAGTGAATAGTGAGTAGTGAGTAGTGAGTAGTGAATGGAAGAAGAGACGGTGCTCGATCACTGCTGACTACCGACTACCGACTACCGACTACTGACTACTGACTATTCACCATTCACTATTCACCATTCACGTCTCTTCAAGGAGAACCCCAATGGACACCCAGATGCTGATCGGCTCGAAATTCGACAAGGGCACCGAGACCGAGGAGCCGATCCTCAATCCGAAGACCGGCGCGACGATCCTCAACCTGCCCGAAGCGAGCCCGGCGCAGATCGAGGCTGCTGTCAGTGCCGCCGCACAGGCGTTCGTCGGTTGGTCGCGCACGACGCCCGCGCAGCGCTCGGGCTATCTGCTCAAGATCGCCGACCGCATCGAGGCCGAAGCCAAGGAGTTCGCCGCGCTCGAGGCGCTGAATTGCGGCAAGCCGATCAATGCCGTGCTCAATGACGAGATCCCGGCGATCGTCGACTGCTACCGTTTCTTCGCCGGCGCGGTGCGCTCGATGCCGGGCCAGGTGGCGGGCGAATATATTCGGGGCCACACCTCGATGGTCAGGCGCGACCCGATCGGCATTGTCGCCTCGATCGCGCCCTGGAACTATCCGTTGATGATGATGGCCTGGAAGCTGGCGCCGGCGCTCGGCGGCGGCAACACTGTCGTCTTCAAGCCGTCCGAGCAGACGCCGCTGACGGCGCTGAAGCTGGCGAAGATCCTGGCCGAAATCCTGCCTGAGGGCGTCGTCAACGTCGTTCTCGGTCGTGGCGACAGCGTCGGCAACGCGCTGATCAACCATCCCAAGGTCAATATGATCTCGATCACCGGCGACGTCGCCACCGGCAAGAAGGTGCTGCAGGCCGCCGCCAAGTCGGTCAAGCGCACGCATCTGGAACTGGGCGGCAAGGCGCCGGTCATCGTCTTCGACGACGCCGACCTCGGCGCCGTGGTCAATGGGTTGCGCGCCTTCGGCTACTACAATGCCGGCCAGGATTGCACCGCCGCCTGCCGCATCTATGCCGGCAAGAAGGTCTACGACAAGCTCGTCGCCGATCTCTCCTCGGCAGTCTCGACCATCAAGTACAACCAGCCTGACGACACCGAAAACGAGATCGGGCCGCTGATCTCGCGCCGCCAGCGTGACCGCGTGTCGAGCTTTGTCGAGCGCGCCTCGGAGCTGAAGCACATCGAGATCACCACCGGCGGCAGGCCGGGCGAGGGCTCCGGCTTCTACTACCAGCCGACGGTCGTCGCCGGCGCGCTGCAGGAAGACGAGATCGTGCGCCGCGAAGTGTTCGGCCCGGTCGTCTCGGTCACCCGCTTCTCGGATGTCGACGAGGCGGTGAACTGGGCGAACGACAGCGACTACGGCCTTGCCTCGTCGGTGTGGACCAAGGATGTCTCGCGCGCCATGGCGACGGCTGCCCGCCTGCAATATGGCTGCACCTGGATCAATACCCACTTCATGCTGACCAATGAGATGCCGCATGGCGGCCTGAAACAGTCCGGCTACGGCAAGGACATGTCGCTCTACGCGCTGGAGGATTATACCGCCGTCCGCCACGTAATGGTCGCGCACGGGTAACATGATCTAAGGATGGCGGCTCACCGCCATCCTTAAGATATTCGCTGCGTCGTTGTCTGCATGTTAAGCGCCGCGCTACGCGGCCGTCCTGCCTTGCTCCGCCGATGCCGCGGGCTTGATGTTCTGGTTGACCCTGAAGACGTTGAAGGGGTCATAGGTGCGCTTCACCTGGCTTAGCCGCTCGTAGTTTGCGCCATAGCTCGCCCGCACGCGCGCTTCTCCTTCGTCGTCCATCATGAAATTCACGTAACCGCCTTCGCCGTTATGGGGATGGATGTTGGCCCAGTAGTTCTTGGCCCATTTGGTGAGGTCGGCGGCCTTGCCCGGATCGGGATCGATGGCCGCGATGACCATCGACCAGGTCGCGTCGCGCGCGTTCCAGGCCGTCTCGTTCTTGCCGACGCGGCGAACGGCGCCGTCGATCGGGTAAAGATGCATGAGCGACAATTCGCTCGGCGCCTCGGCGGCCTGCGCGATATGGATCGCGATGGCTTCGTCGGGAAGCGACCTGACGAAATCGCCCCTCCAATACCATTGCAGGCCTTTCGGAAGCAGCGGGTCGAACATTGCCTGCAAGGCCGGGAACGGCATCACGCCCATCCAGTTGAAGATCGGCGGGGGCAGATTGTCGAGCAGTGGCGCCATGGCCTTGCGCCCGTCCTCCTCCGTGCCGTTGTAGCAGGAAATGATGGCGCAGGCGCGCTTGCCCCAATACTCGCGCGGGAAGGGATCGGTCGAGGGAACGGTTTTCAGGCCGACAAAGGCGCCGAGATCTTCGGGCGCCTCCGGCAAATAGTCGCGATAGGCTCGCATGACGGCCGGAGCGTCCTTGGCCTCCCAGAACACCGGGCCGCCGAAGATCATGTTCACAGGATGGGCCTGGAACAGGAAGCTGGTCACGACGCCGAAATTGCCGCCGCCGCCCCGCAGCGCCCAGAACAGGTCGGGGTTCTCAGCTTTGCTGGCTGTCACCACGCTGCCGTCGGCCAGCACCAGATCGGCCTCGACCAGATTGTCGATGGTGAGACCGTATCTGCGCGTGAGATAGCCCGTCCCGCCGCCGAGCGTTAGACCGGCAACGCCGGTGGTCGAGACGATACCGGCCGGAACAGCGAGCCCGAAAGGATGAGTGGCATGGTCCACGTCACCCGACGTGCAGCCGGGCCCGACCCTCACCGTGCGCGTTTTCGCATCGACATGGACCCCCTTCATCATCGAAAGGTCGATGACGAGGCCGTTGTCGCAGATCCCCAGCCCGGCGCCGTTGTGCCCGCCGCCGCGCACGGCGATCAGCAGATCGTTGTCGCGAGCGTATTTCACGGCGGTGATCACGTCGGCGACATCGGCGCAGCGCGCAATCAGCAGCGGGCGCTTTTCGATCATGCCGTTATAGACCTTGCGGGCCTCGTCATAGCCCGCATCGTCGCGCAGGATCACCTCTCCGCGCAGGCTTTCACGCAGTTTTGCATGGGTTTCGTCGGTCATCGGATTGCTCCCTTGATTGCGCCCACCGCCATGCGGCGTCGGCGCGCGCATTTGTTGCTTCGTTCTGCCGCCTCGACGGGCGGGTGCGTTGGATGGTGCAGGAAGAGCACATTGCACCAATCCGGCGCTTGCCGCTTCGCCCGAAAGGACCAGCGGGGCATGGCCCGTGAGAGCCATGGCAAGGCAGCCAAGCGGCGGCCAGGACTGGCCGTACCGGGTGCTAGGTCCCTGGCCTTGCCGATCTGATGATGACGAGCGGCCGCCCGCGTCGCGGCCACTCGTGCCTTCGCGCTCGCCTGCGGCCTCTCAGCCTTGGCTCTTCGACGCTGCGGCTATTCCACGATCCGGAAGATCTGCCACTGGCTGGTGCCCGACACCACATAGGGCTCCAGTTCCTTGCCCCACTTGGCGTGCGCGTCGATCTTGGCGATCTTGGCGAAGAGCTCTTCCAACTGGGCCAGGCTCTCGACCTCGTGATGGGACTCGATCGTCGCTTCGCGTGCGCCGATCGAGCCGGTCATGAGCCGGAACTTCAGGTCGGCGAGGCCGACCTGCGAGCCGATCTCGCGTTCCCATTTGCGCATCAGCTCGAGTGCGGTCTGCTTGTGCCCGAACCTGGCGTCGATCTGCCATCTGGCGCTGAACATGTCTCTTCTCCCTGATGGTTGCGGCTCAGGCCGCTGTTGATTTGTCCACGGTTGATTATTCGTCCCAGGCCTGTACGACGGTCTGCCGCGCGATCAGGCCGTTCTTCAGCTCCAGCATCGCCGCGCAGACCACCTTGGTGCCGTCCGGATAGGCGCAGGCCTGCATGAAGGCGAGGTTGTCGCCCTCAGCGATGGTGGTGTCGACCTTGTGGGTCATCGCCCGGCTGCAGATATCGTCCCAGAAGGTGCTGATCGCGGCGCGGCCGCGGATTTCGCGAGGCTTGCTCGGCGGGTTGTTGCGGTCGACCACGCGAACCAGTGCATCGTCGGTGTAGAAGCTCGACAGCAGCTTGCCGTCGCGACCCTCGATCGCCTTCTTGATCGCCGGGCCGTCCACTATCTTTGTCTTGGTCAGCATTTCATCCTCCATATGCCCATCGTCTTGGGCGGTTGATGTGTGAACGTGCTGCCCGGCGCTCGCTGCCGGGCAGAGGTTTTCTCACTGCGACTTGGCCTTGACCGCCGCGAACAGGTCGTCGGTCTGCTTCTTGAATGTGGCAAGGTCGACCTGGCTGCCGTTGAGCATCGTCGACCAGTGGCGCACGATCGCCGCCATCGCGATGGCTTCCTTGATCTCCTCGTCGGTGGCGCCGTTCGCCTTGGCGGCCAGCGTGTGGAAATAGATGCAGTACTGGCAGGGGATCTGCGAGGCGACCGCGAGCCCCATCAGCTCCTTGGTCTTGCCGTTGAGGGCGGTGTTCGGATTGAGCTGCACGCCCTTGATCTCGGCCCAGGCGCCGGCCACCGCCACATCGGGCAGCGTCCTGAACATGTCGGGCACGGTGCCGAGCGTGGCCTGGATGTCCTTGTAGGCGGCGGTGGCCGAAGCGTCTTCGGCCCGCGCCGGAGTGATGGCCAGCAATGCGCCCGCGGCAAATGCCAGCAATCCGATCTTGCGATTGAGTCTCAGCATTTCATCCTCCATTCGCAGTGCCTTCGTGGCTGCATCGCCTAGCCTGCATGGGGAGAATTGATACCTCCTATGGCGCCCCGACCGCTTCGCCCGAAAGCGCCATGGCTCTCATGGCCCGTCCGGGCCAGCATGTCTGGCCGAGAATGCCGCCGCCGCCGCCCGTGACGGCAGGTCGAGCTTGAGCAATATGTTGGCGACGTGCCGCTTGACCGTATGCTCGCTGAGGTCGAGTTCGGCGGCGATCGCGGCATTGCTCTTGCCGTCGGCGATCAGGCTCACCACCTCGCTCTCGCGAGCCGTCAGGGTTGCCGGTTCGGCAGGCTTGGGCTTCGGGCGGCAGGCCGGCTCCAGATGCTGCTCAGACGTCACCTGCACCAATGCCAGCGGCTCGTCCAATTCATCGAGGCTGATACGCCCGGCATCGATGAAATGCAGCCCGGAACCCACCGCCAGATCGGCCACCAGCCGCGAAGCCAGGATGTGGCCGCGCTCGGCGTGGGCGGCCAGCTGCATGGCGACGCGCGCTGTCAGCCCCGTCGGCGGCCCGCGCAATTCGACCTCGCCGACATGCACGCCTTGCGCGCTTGCCACACCGATTTCCTGCGCTGCTTCGCGCAGCAGCGCCGCGCAGCGCACGGCGCGGGCCGGGCCATCGAAGCGCGCGATCATCAGCTCGCCATGCGTTCCGGCGACGCGGCCGCCATGACGTCCCACCAGCATGCGCCAGTTCTCCTGGAAGCGCAGGCTGCGTTCAGTCCACAGGCGGTCGCCAAGTCGCGCCGTGTCGTAAATGCGCGTCACCAGCAGCGCGGCGAGCACGCGTTCCACATCTGCGACGGCCGGCTCCCCGGTCAGGAATTCCTCGATCAGGTCGGCCACGCGGTCGACGTCGCCGGTCCAGATCGGGTGGTCCCGCCCCGGGATCTCGACCAGACGGGCGCCGGGGATATTCCTGGCCAGAAAGCGGCTGGCGTCGGGGTCGACGCGGGCGTCGTTGCGGCGATGGATCAGGTACGTAGGCACGCTGATCGTCCCGAGCATGTCGCGCACGTCTATGCCGGCATTCATGCGGGCAAGCGCCGCCGCAGCCGTCGGGCTGGCCGACAGCCGCTCGAAGCGGGCCCACCAATGGGTGAAGTGGCTGTCGTCCACGCGGCCCGGTGCAAAGTTCGGCAACGTCGCGCCGGTTCCCCAACTCGTCTCCGCCGTTTCGATGAAGCCCTCCAGACGCTCCGGCGGCATCACCCATTTGTGGAAATGCGCGTAGCCGCCGTAAAGCACCAGCGCGCGCGTCCGTTCCGGATAGGTGGCGGCGAACAGCATTGCCATCGGCGCGCCTTCCGACGCGCCCAGGATCGCTGCGCGGCCGCTCCCGGTGGCGTCCATGACGGCGCGCACATCGTCCATGCGGGTTTCGAGACTTGGCAGGTGACGGGGATCGACACGGTCGGACAGCCCGGTGCCGCGTTTGTCGAACAGGATCAGCCGCGAGAAGGCGGAAAGCCGCTTCAGCAGTCTGCTGTAGCCTTCGTCTTCCCAATGCAGGTCGAGGTTGGAGATGAAGCCCGGCACGAAGACCAGATCGAACGAACCCTGGCCGACCACCTGATAGGCAATCCGCACATCCCCGCTACGGGCATACCTGGTCTCGATCGGCCTCAACGCAACTGCCCCGCCGGCCAGACGATTTCCTGTCGCCGACCATAGCAGAAGCGGGCCGTCTAAGGCAGCCAAACTTTAGAGAGCGCAGATATAAGACCTTTGTCGTCGAAAGCAGCAGCGCCTCATTGGGAACGCCGGACGGCGCTCCGGCTAGGCCCGTCTGGCGTAGCCGATGTTCTTGTCGGCCTGTTCCGGCGTCGGCGGCCGCTTGATCTTGGCCGAGGCCGCGATCACCAGCTCGTCGAAATTCGCGGTGCCGGCGTCCAGCATCTCGAAGAACTGGCGCCGCATCCTGGGCTCCCAGAACTTGTTGATGTGCTCGGCAACGCCGGCAATGCCTTCCTCGCGCGGCTTCGAGTGGAAGAAGGTGGCAATCTGGTTGGCCATGCGCACCAGCTTTTCCTTGGTGCTGGCGATGTGGTCTTCGTCATGCGACATGCTTGGCAACTCCGGAAGCCACCCGTTCCGGGTGGGTGAAAATATCGAAATCGTCGCCGCGCACCAGCGCGACCAGTGTCATGCCGGCGGCATCCGCCGTGCGGATGGCGAGCGCCGTCGGCGCCGAAACCGCCATGATGATCGCGGCGCCGATCGCGGCGGTCTTCTGCACCATCTCGACGGAGACGCGCGAGGTCACCACCACGGCGCCGCTCGAACCCTCGATGCCAGCCTTGGCCAGCGCGCCGGCGAGCTTGTCCAGTGCGTTGTGGCGGCCGACATCCTCGCGCGCCATCACGATGCCCTTGCCAGGCACGTAGAAACCCGCCGCATGCACCGCGCCGGTCTCGGCGTGCAGCGGCTGAACCTTCGACAGCAGCCGGACGGCGCTGGTGACGTCTTTTGCCTGAAGCGTAAGTCGTGACGCACCAACCGCGTCGACCGAGCGCATCGCTTCCTCGATGGATTCGATGCCGCACAAGCCGCAGCCGACCGGCCCGGCAAGGCGACGCCGCCGCGCCTGGAAGCGCGTGTTGGCCTGATCCTTCAGCCTGATCTGGATGTCGATGCCGGCGCCGAGATCCTCGACCTCGATCGCCTCGATCTCCTTTGGATCGGCAATGACGCCTTCCGTCAGCGAGAAACCAAGCGCGAAATCCTCGAAATCGGCCGGGCTCGCCATCATCACCGCATGAGTGGTGCCGGCAAAGGAGAATGCCACCGGCGTCTCCTCCGGCACCATGCGGTTCGCGGCGGCCGTGCCGCCGGCGCGATGCGCCAGCCGCGAGATTTGCGTCGTGGCTTTGCGCCGCGCGGTCAAGGCTACTCCGCCGCCGCCAGCGGTGCGATACGACGGCTGTGTTTCGCCTGTTCGTTATAGTCCTTCTGCCAGTCGGTCGGGCCGTTGGACGGCGCCACCTGCACGGCGGTGACCTTGTATTCCGGACAGTTGGTCGCCCAGTCCGAGAAATCGGTGGTGATCACGTTGGCCTGCGTGTCCGGGTGGTGGAAGGTCGTGTAGACGACCCCCGGCGAAACGCGGTCGGTGATCAGCGCGCGCAGCGTGGTCTCGCCGGAGCGGCTGGCCAGCCGCACCCAGTCGCCTTCGCGCACGCCGCGGACCTCGGCGTCATGCGGGTGGATCTCCAGCCGGTCCTCGGCATGCCACGTGACGTTCTCGGTGCGCCTGGTCTGCGCGCCGACATTGTACTGGGACAGGATACGGCCGGTGGTGAGCAGCAGCGGATAGCGCGGACCGGTCCGCTCGTCCGTCGCCACATATTCGGTGCGGATGAACTTACCCTTGCCGCGCACGAAGCCGTCGACATGCATGATCGGCGTGCCGAGCGGCGCCTTGTCGTTGCAGGGCCACTGCACCGAGCCGACGCGGTCGAGCAGCTCGAACGAGACGTTGGCGAAGCTCGGCGTCGTCTTGGCGATCTCGTCCATGATCTCAGACGGATGCGTGTAGTTCCAGTCGAGCCCGATGGCGCGGGCAAGCTCCTGCGTCGCTTCCCAGTCGGCATAGCGCGCCTTCGGTTCGATGACCTTGCGCACCATGTTGATGCGGCGCTCGGCATTGGTGAAGGTGCCGTCTTTCTCCAGGAAGGTCGAACCCGGCAGGAAGACATGCGCGTAGTTCGCCGTCTCGTTGAGGAAGAGGTCGTGCACGACCACGCATTCCATCGCGGCGAGGCCGCCGGCGACATGCTTGGTGTCGGGATCGGACTGCAGGATGTCCTCGCCCTGGATGTAGATGCCCTTGAACGAGCCGTCGACGGCGGCGTCCAGCATGTTGGGGATGCGCAGGCCGGGCTCGTCGTCCAGCTTCACGCCCCACAGGCTCTCATAGATGTCGCGCACGGCTTCGCCGGAGATGTGGCGGTAGCCCGGCAGCTCATGCGGGAACGAGCCCATGTCGCACGAGCCCTGCACATTGTTCTGCCCGCGCAGCGGGTTCACGCCGACGCCGGGACGGCCGATATTGCCGGTGGCCATGGCCAGGTTGGCGATCGCGATCACCGTGGTCGAGCCCTGGCTGTGCTCGGTGACGCCGAGGCCGTAATAGATCGCGCCGTTGCCGCCCTTGGCGTACATGCGCGCGGCACCCCGGATCAGTTCGGGGTCGACGCCTGACAGCTTGCCGACGGTCTCGGGGCTGTTCTCCGGCAGGGCGACGAAGGACGCCCAGTCCTGGAACTCGGCCCAGTCGCAGCGCTCGCGCACGAAGGCTTCGTTGTAGAGGCCCTCGGTGACGATGACATGCGCCAGCGCCGTCAGCACCGCCACATTGGTGCCGGGCTTCAGCGGCAGGTGATAATCGGCCTCGACATGCGCCGATTTGACCATCTCGGTGCGGCGCGGATCGAGCACGATCAGCTTGGCGCCCTGGCGCAGCCGCTTCTTCAGCCGCGAGGCGAACACCGGATGGGCGGAAGCCGGATTGGCGCCGATGATCACGGCGACGTCGGTGAACTCGACCGAATCGAAATCCTGCGTGCCGGCCGAAGTGCCATAGGTCTGGCCGAGGCCGTAGCCGGTCGGCGAATGGCAGACGCGGGCGCAGGTATCGACATTGTTGTTGCGGAAGCCCTGCCGCACCAGCTTCTGGACGAGGTAGGTTTCCTCGTTGGTGCAGCGCGAGGAGGTAATGCCGCCGATGGCGGTGCGTCCATACTGATACTGGATGCGGCGGAATTCCTTCGCCGTATGGGCGATAGCCTCTTCCCAGCTCACTTCGCGCCACGGATCGGAGATCTTCTCGCGGATCATCGGCGACAGGATGCGGTCCTGGTGCGTGGCGTAACCATAGGCGAAGCGGCCCTTGACGCAGCTATGGCCGTGGTTCGCCTTGCCGTCCTTGTAAGGCATCATGCGGATGACCTCGTCATCCTTGACCTCGGCCTTGAACGAGCAGCCGACGCCGCAATAGGCGCAGGTGGTGACCGCCGAGCGCTCCGGCATGCCCTTTTCGAGCACGGTCTTCTCGCGCAGCGCGTCGGTCGGGCAGGCCTGAACGCAGGCGCCGCAGGACACGCATTCCGAAGCGATGAAATCCTCATGCATGCCGGCGACCATGCGCGATTCGAAGCCGCGGCCCTCGATGGTCAGCGCGAAGGTGCCCTGCACCTCTTCGCAAGCGCGCACGCAGCGCGAGCAGACGATGCACTGCGCCGGATCGTAGGTGAAATACGGGTTGGATTCGTCGCGGGCGATGTAATCGACAGCCAAAGAGCCATGGCCGGGCGCCACGCCGCCCTCATCCTTGACGTGGTTGCGGCCCTCGACGCCGTAACGGTTTTCGGTCAGGCCGACGGACTTCGCCACAACGTCGAACTCGCTGGCGCCGGTCCCGGCCTTCTCGTTCCAGCCGCTCGGATGGTCGGAGACATAGAGCTCCATGACACCGCGGCGGATGGCGTCGAGCCGGTCCGACTGCGTGCGCACCACCATGCCTTCGCCGACCGGCGTCGTGCAGGAGGCCGGCGTGCCGCCGCGTCCTTCGATCTCGACAAGGCAGACGCGGCAGGAGCCGAACGAGTCCAGCATGTCGGTGGCGCAGAGCTTCGGGATCTCGACCCCGCCTTCCATCGCCGCGCGCATGATCGAAGTGCCTTCCGGCACGGTGATGCTTTGCCCGTCGACGGTCAGCGTGACTTGCTTGGTCGCCTTCGACTCCGGCGTTCCGTAGTCGATCTCTTCGATGAGTGTCGGGAAGTCGGCCTTGATGTTCATCTGCCAGCTCCTATTCAGCCGCCACGCGCGCCGGCGCGGGCTTGAAGTCGTCGGGGAAATGCGTGATCGAGCTCATCACCGGGTAGGGCGTGAAGCCGCCCAGCGCGCAAAGCGATCCGAACTTCATCGTGTTGCAGAGGTCGCTCACCAGGGCGAGGTTCTTTTCCGGCTCGATGCCTGCGGCAAGCTTGTCGAGAACCTCCACGCCGCGCGTCGAGCCGATGCGGCAGGGCGTGCACTTGCCGCAGCTTTCGATGGCGCAGAACTCCATGGCGAAGCGCGCCTGCTTCATCATGTCGGCGCTGTCATCGAACACGGTGATGCCGGCATGGCCGATCAGTCCGTCGCGCTTGGCGAATTCCTCATAGTCGAACGGCGTGTCGAACAAGGCGCGCGGGAAATAGGCGCCAAGCGGTCCGCCGACCTGCACTGCCTTGACCGGACGTCCCGTCGATGTGCCGCCGCCGATGTCGTCGACGATCTCGCCGAGCGTCAGGCCGAAGGCCGTCTCGAACAGGCCGCCCTGCTTGACGTTGCCGGCGATCTGGATCGGGATCGTGCCGCGCGAGCGGCCCATGCCGAAATCCTTGTAGTAGGCGGCGCCCTTGTCCATGATGATCGGCACCGAGGCAAGGCTGATGACGTTGTTGATCACCGTCGGCTTGCCAAACAGGCCCTGGATCGCCGGCAGCGGCGGCTTGGCGCGCACCACGCCGCGCTTGCCCTCCAGGCTGTTCAACAGCGAGGTTTCCTCGCCGCAGACATAGGCGCCGGCGCCGACGCGGATTTCCATGTCGAAGGCGTTGGGCGAACCCAGCACATTGACGCCGAGCACGCCCGCCTTGCGGGCGATCGCCACCGCCTTGTTCATCGTCGCCACCGCATGCGGATATTCCGAGCGGATATAGACGAAACCCTTGGTCGCGCCGGTGGCGATGCCGGCGATCGCCATGCCTTCGATCAGCACGAAGGGGTCGCCTTCCATGATCATGCGGTCGGCGAAGGTGGCGCTGTCGCCCTCGTCGGCGTTGCAGACGATGTATTTCTGCGCGCCCGCCGTATCCAGCACCGTCTTCCACTTGATGCCAGTCGGGAAACCGGCGCCGCCGCGGCCGCGCAGGCCGGACTCGGTAACCTGCTTGACGACATCGGCCGGCGCCATCGCGACCGCATTCTGCAGGCCGCGCAAGCCGCCCAGCGACTTGTAGGCATCGAGCGACAGCGGGTCGTTGATGCCGCAGCGCGCGAAGGTCAGCCGCGTCTGCTTGGCGAAGAACGGGATCTTGTCGGGCGCGCCCAGCCAGCGCTTGTGGTGGCCGCCGGTGAGAAAGCCGCTGTCGAACAGGCTCTTGACGTCGGAAGGCTTCACCGGCCCGTAGGCGACGCGACCCTTGTCGGTTGCCACCTCGACCATCGGCTCCAGGAAATAGGCGCCGCGCGAGCCGTTGCGTACGATCTTGGCTTCGACGCCGCGCTCCTTGAGCTCCGCCTCGATCGCCCTGGCGACCTTCTCGGCGCCGAGCGCCAGCGCGCCGGAGTCGGCCGGGATATAGATGCGCGGGATCATGAACGTACCTCCGCGACGATCTCTTCGATCTTTTCGTCATCGAGCCGGCCGATGACTTCGCCGTCCAGCATTGCCGACGGCGAGCAGGCGCAAAGCCCGAGGCAGTAGACCGGTTCCAGTGTAACCGATCCGTCGCGAGTGGTCTCGTGGAAATCGATGCCGAGCAGCTGCTTGACCTTGGCCGCGACGGCATCCGAGCCCATCGACTGGCAGGCTTCCGCCTGGCAGAGCTTGAGCACATGCCGGCCGGCGGGCTTGGCGCGGAAATCGTGATAGAAGCTGACGACGCCGTGCACCTCGGCCCGGGAAAGGTTCAGCCCATCGGCGATCACCGGCAACGCGTCCTTCGGAACGTGCCCGAACTCCTCCTGTATGCTGTGCAGGATCGGCAGCAGCGGGCCTTCGAGACCCTTCATCTCGTCAATGATCGCCGCGGTGCGCGACGAGATCTCGGTACTTGCGGCCTGCATGGGCATGCAGCGCCCTCCCTGGGTCGTGGCATCCAACCATATATATGTCGCCCAAGCTCCGTAGCGATTCTGGGGCAACGACATGGATGGACGCAATATCGCTAAGTCCTTACGAAATCAGAGGAAACCTCCGAAATCAATAAAGCGGTTTCGTTGCTTGATAGAAATTTTCTATCGAAACGCGGCAACGCGCAACGTCTAGCCTAGCGATGGGCGCGGAAATCGTCCGCCAGCGCCATCGCCTCGTCAAGCAGCGCCTGCACCAAAGGCGTGTGCGGCTCGCGCGGCGCCGCCACCAGCCCGACGGTGTGGCTGGCGTCCGGCTCGACGATCGGGATCGCCCGGATCGGTTCGGAAAAGCCGAATGTTTCCGCCAGGTTGAGCGGCATGATCGACGACCATTTGCCGGTCCTGATATGCGAGAACAGCACGATCATCGAATTGGATTCCAGCGTCGGCCGCACCTGCACGCCGGCTTCCGCCAGATGCTGGTCGATGATGCGGCGGTTCTGCATGTCCGGCGTCAGCAGGCAGAGCGGCAGCTGGCTGATCTCCGCCCACGTCACTTTGTCGCGGTCGGAATAGGGGTTCCCCATCGCCGTGATCAGCTGGTAGCGCTCGTCATAGAGGGGAACGCTGGTCACCCGCCCGAGCGGCTCGTTGTCCAGATAGGTGATGCCGGCATCGACATCGAAATTGCCGAGCAGCGACAGCACCTCGATCGAAGTCCGCGACAGGATCGAGAAGGTGACGCCCGGATGCTTTTCGCGGAACGGCGTCGTCAGCCGGGCCACCATGGCCAAGGCGGTGGGGACCGCTGCGATGCGGATACGGCCGGCAAGGCCATGCCGCGCCGCCCGCATTTCCTCGCGCATCGTCCTTGAATCGCCGACGATGCGCCGCGCCCAGCCCAGCACCTGCATGCCTTCCGGCGTCAGGCCCTGGAAGCGCGAGCCGCGCAGCACCAGCATGACGCCGAGCTGCTCCTCGAGCTGCTTGATGCCGGCCGACAGCGTCGGCTGCGTGACGCCGCACACCTCGGCCGCGCGGCCGAAATGCTCCTCCTTGGCGAGAGCGATGAAGAATTCGAGCTTGTCGATCATCGCCGCAAACTATCGGGCGCCGGAGGCCCGCGCCAGATGGGCCGATCCACACAAACCCAATCTCGACGGCAGCCCGGAAATCGAGGCTATTTATCCACCAGATTGAGGATGTTGCCGTCCGGATCCTTGAACCAGGCGACCTTCATGCCGTAGCCGACATGGATATCGCCCTCGAGCGTCAGGCCGGGCATCTCATAATGCTCGAAGGTGACGCCTTTCGACTTCAGCGATTTGACGATGGGTTCGATCTCGTCGCCGACCGTCCAGGTCAGCGCCGTCGCCTTGTTCGTGCCGGCAAAATTGCGAATGATAGACATTGATGACTGTGTCGCCGCTCTTGTAGACGACTAGTTCCTCGCCCATGTCGTCCACCTGCTTGAGGCCCAGCGTGCCTTCATAGAAGGCCTTTGCCTTTCCCAGGTCCTTGGCTGCGAGATTGGCCGTCGCGTTGCTGTTCTCGAGCATGACCGTCTCCTTCCCGGATCGTGGTGTCGCCGCTCATGTCACCGAAATAGGGCGCACCGGCCGTCTGGCCATGCGCAAGCCGGGAAACTGCCGGCCCTGGGACGCCATTATCCGGTAAATCCGACACCAGCCGCCGTTTTCCGGGGCACGCCGGGCGAGCCGTTGCGCCACGGCTTGGTTCCGGCGGGAAACTACACTATCTGGAACGCCAAACGCCGAGGAAATGTCATGACCGTCACCAAGGAATCCGTCATAGAGCGCCTGAAGACGGTCAATGGGCCGGACTTCACCGGCAACATCGTCGATCTCGGCATGGTCTCGGAAATCTTCATCGCCGATGCCAAGGTGTTCTTCTCGATCACCGTCCCCGCCGCCCGCGCCCAGGAGCTGGAACCGTTGCGCGCCGCCGCCGAGCGCGCGGTGAAGGCCATACCGGGCGTCGCCAGCGCCGTCGTCGCTCTGACAGCCGAGAAGAAGGGCGGCGGCATGGAAGCGCCTGTGCCGCCGCGTCCGGCGGCACCGAGACCCGCGGCCCCGCAGCCGGCGCAGCGCCCAGCGCCACAGGCGCCGGCCTCGCACGGCCACGGCCGTCGCGGCGTGCCCGGCATCGACGCCATCATCGCGGTCGCCTCGGGCAAGGGCGGCGTCGGCAAATCGACCACCGCCGTCAACCTGGCGCTCGGCCTCGCCGCCAACGGCCTGAAGGTCGGCGTGCTCGATGCCGACATCTATGGCCCGTCGATGCCGCGGCTGCTCAACATCCATGGCCGGCCGCAAACCGTCGACGGCAAGATCCTGAAGCCGATGCAGAATTACGGCCTGAAGGTGATGTCGATGGGCTTCCTGGTCGACGAGGAGACGCCGATGATCTGGCGCGGCCCGATGGTGATGTCGGCGCTGACCCAGATGCTGCGCGAGGTCGAATGGGGTCCGCTCGACGTGCTGGTGGTCGACATGCCGCCCGGCACCGGCGACGCCCAGCTCACCATGGCCCAGCAGGTGCCGCTCGCCGGCGCCGTCATCGTCTCGACGCCGCAGGACCTGGCGCTGATCGACGCCCGCAAGGGTCTCAACATGTTCAAGAAGGTCGACGTGCCGCTGCTCGGCATCGTCGAGAATATGAGCTACTTCCTCGCGCCCGACACCGGCAAGCGCTACGACATTTTCGGCCATGGCGGCGCGCGCCGCGAGGCCGAACGCCTTGGCGTCACCTTCCTCGGCGAGGTGCCGCTGGAAATGGGCATTCGCGAAAGCTCGGACGCCGGCGCGCCGGTCGTCGCCTCCAAGCCGGAAGGGGCCGAGGCGAAGATCTATCGCGACATCGCCACGAAGGTCTGGGATCGGGTCCAGGAAGAACGCGGCGCCGCCGAAGCCGCCGTGCCGAGCATCGTGTTCGAGTAATCGCCGAAGCGGAGCGGTTCGCCGTTTCACCGAAACGGCGAACCGCTCCATCTCTTTGTTTTGACGCAATTCCGGACGGAAAACCGCTACGCACTTTTCCTGGAATTGCTCTAGGCGCCGACCTTCTCGCCGAATGTCGAGAAGAACTGCCCGGCCAGCTTCTTCGACGTCGACTGGATCAGCCGGCTGCCGAGCTGCGCGATCTTGCCGCCGACCTCGGCCTTGGCGGCATATTTGAGCACCGTGGCATTCGGCCCGTCGGCGGTCAGGGTGACGTCGGCGCCGCCCTTGGCGAAGCCGGCAATGCCGCCCTTGCCTTCGCCCTGGATGGTGTAGGAATGCGGCGGCTTGAGGTTCTTCAGCGTGACTTCGCCGTTGAAGGTCGCCTTGATCGGCCCGATCTTGAGCACCACGGTCGCCGCCATCTCGGTGGCCGAATTCTTTTCCAGGCTCTGGCAGCCGGGAATCGCCTCTTTCAGGATGTCAGGGTCGTTGAGGGCTTCCCACACTTTCTCGACGGGTGCGGCAATGTGTTCCTCGCCTTCGATCACCAAAGCCATCAAGACCTCCCCGATTTCTCGTTGTCGAGAGGTCGTAGCGCGCGCTCCCGGACAAGTCTATCGCACCAAAGTCCGGGTCTCGGCGCGCCTGCCTCTTGCTTGCATGAACGCATTGTCATATCGATTTGTCATACAAATACGGAGACCACCATGGCAGGCGCCCCCACCAGGAAGAAGAAATTTCGCTCGCAGGAGTGGTTCGACAACCCCGACAATCCGGGCATGACGGCGCTCTATCTCGAACGCTATCTGAACTACGGCCTGACCCGCGCCGAGCTGATGTCGGGCAAGCCGCTGATCGGCATCGCGCAGACCGGTTCCGACCTTTCGCCCTGCAACAGGCATCACCTCGAGCTCGCCAAGCGCGTGCGCGAAGGCATCGTCTCGATGGGCGGCATCCCCTTCGAGTTCCCGTGCCATCCGATCCAGGAGACCGGCAAGCGCCCGACCGCCTCGCTCGACCGCAACCTGGCTTATCTGAGCCTCGTCGAGGTGCTCTACGGCTATCCGCTCGACGGTGTCGTGCTCACCATCGGCTGCGACAAGACCACGCCGGCGCTGCTCATGGCGGCGGCCACCGTCAACATTCCGGCGATCGCGCTGTCAGTCGGCCCGATGCTGAACGGCTGGCACAAGGGCAAGCGCACCGGTTCCGGCACCATCGTCTGGGAATCCCGGCAAAGGCTCTCGGCCGGCGAGATCGACTATGACGAGTTCATGGACATCGTCGCCTCCTCGGCGCCGTCGACCGGCTATTGCAACACCATGGGCACCGCCACGACGATGAACTCGCTGGCCGAGGCGCTCGGCATGCAGCTGCCGGGCTCGGCCGCCATTCCGGCGCCCTATCGCGAGCGCGGCCAGATCGCCTACGAGACCGGCAAGCGCATCGTCGACATGGTGCATGAGGACCTGAAGCCCTCCGACATCATGACGCGCCAGGCCTTCGAGAACGCCATCGTCGTCAACTCGGCGATCGGCGGCTCGACCAACGCGCCGATCCATCTCAACGCCATTGCCCGCCATCTCGGCGTTCCGCTCGACAATGACGACTGGCAGAAGATCGGCCTCAACGTGCCGCTGCTCGTCAACCTGCAGCCGACCGGCGAATACCTTGGCGAGGACTATCACCACGCCGGCGGCGTGCCGGCGGTCGTCGCCGAACTGATGAAGGGCGGCCTGCTGCCCCATCCCGACGCCATCACCGCCAACGGCAAGTCGATGGGCGACAATTGCCGGGATGCCGTCAACGAGAACCACGACGTCATCCACGGCGCCGACCAGCCGCTCAAGGCCAATGCCGGCTTCATCAACCTCAAGGGCAATCTGTTCGATTCCGCCATCATGAAGACCAGCGGCATCTCGCCCGAATTCCGCCAGCGTTACCTCTCCAACCCGAACGATCCCGAGGCTTTCGAGGGCAACGCCATCGTCTTCGACGGGCCGGAGGATTACCACGCCCGCATCGACGATCCGGCGCAGGGCATCGACGAGCACACCATCCTGTTCATGCGCGGCGCCGGTCCGGTCGGCTATCCGGGCGGCGCCGAGGTGGTCAACATGCAGCCGCCGGCCTACCTGATCAAGAAGGGCATCCATTCGCTGGCCTGTATTGGCGATGGCCGCCAGTCCGGCACGTCAGGCTCGCCGTCGATCCTCAACGCCTCGCCGGAAGCCGCAATCGGCGGTGGCCTTGCGCTGCTCAAGACCGGCGACCGCGTCCGCATCGACCTTAAGAAGGGCACGGCCAATATCCTCGTCAGCGACGAGGAGATCGCCAAGCGGCGCGCGGCGATAGAAGGCAATGGCGGCTATCACTATCCCAAGCACCAGACGCCGTGGCAGGAGATCCAGCGCGGCATGGTCGACCAGTTCTCGGCCGGCATGGTGCTGAAGCCCGCGGTGAAGTACCAGGACGTCGCGCATACCAGCGGCGTGCCGCGCGACAATCACTGATTGTCAGCCGCGCGAGAGCACAAAAAATGCTGGCCGTTCGGCCAGCATTTTCAGGTATCGATTAATGAGATTGTCGCGGCAGGCTGCGCGCCGGCTATTTTGATGGTCTGCGGGCGGCTTCCTGCAGAATCCGACTTAGGTCGGCGGCGCGCCTGAGGACGGAGCGATAGCCGTGACAGCGGACAACCGCCCCACCTTTCGAATGACCGGTGCCTGATACAGCTTCTTCATAATGTCTTCCCCCGACAACCCTTGTTCGATCCGACTACCGAACCTGATTGTTGTGCAAACCGGTACGGTTTCAGCTTGCGATCAGTTTCCGGGATTTCTAGACGAAATCAAGAGGCTATTCACAACCAGTCCGTGCGAGGCCGATGACGCCGATGGCAGTGGCTGAATCCCGTCAGAAAGGGCTGCTCGACGTCGCCATCGTTGGTGCTGGCATGGCCGGCCTGTTCGTCGCGTGGCGTCTGCTCTGCGAGGCGCCGTTCACGCGGATCGTGGTCTTGGAGTCCACCAACCGCGTCGGTGGCCGTGCGTCGACGGTTTGCTTTCCGGGCGAGCCGGACTTCGCCATCGATCTCGGCGCCATGACGCTGTTGCCCGAACACCGGCTGCTGCGGAAGCTGTCCGCCGCCATGGGGGCGACCATGTGCCATCCGGTCGTCGTCACGAAGGCCAATAGGCTGCATCTGCGCGGCAGGAGCCTCCCTTACGGCCAGATTTCGCGCTTTGCCCCGCGTCGTCTTTTTCCCTACCGGCTGTCGCGTCGCCTGCAGGCCAAGGGCCCGTCCCGGCTGCTGCGAAAGGCAGCCGCCGAAATTGTCCCGGGTTCCGAGACTTTCGGCAGCGACGAATGGAACGGAGCGGCAGATCATATTTACCGCGGCCGCAAGCTGATCGACTGGTCAACCCGGGAGGTCCTGTCGACAGTGCTCGAGCCCGACGAGATGGCTTTCGCGGAAGACGCCGTCGGATATTCGCTGCTGCTGCACGGGCCCAATGCCGCTGAGACGTTCAAGCTTGCGCTGGGCGAACTGAGTGGCGGGCGTTCCTACCTCTCGCCCGATGGCGGGTTCCAGCCGATCGCCGAGCGGATTGCCGCGCAGGTCGTCGCTCGTGGCGGAGCCGTCAAAACGAATCACACGGTCGTCTTGGCCGAACCGTCCCCGCAAGGTCTGGCATTGTCGGTCGCCGCCGAGAGCGGTTCCTTCGAGATTGAAGCCCGCAAGGTCGTGCTGGCTTTGCCGGCGCTGCCGCTGCAAGCGCTGGTCGACAACTCGCGATCGTTCGTCGGAAAGAGTGCTGTCGAGGACATTGCTCGCGCAAAACCCTGGCCGATGCTGGCGCTCGCCGTCTGCTATCCGGACGCCTGGTGGGAAAGACTGGGCATCGCAGGTGGCCATAGCGTCACTGACCTGCCGGCTCGCCAGATCTGGCATTTTGCCCGCACGGCTGCCGGAAGCGGCCCGGTTCGCCGCGGGGTGGCCGTCGCCTATTGCGATGGCCCGTCCATCGGCTACTGGAAGCAATTGCTGCCGCAGCTCGACCCCCGCAGCGGCTTTGCATCACTGCCGGGAGGACATCCGGCGCTCGAGGCGTTCCACACGCAGATGCTGGAAGTCTGCCGGCCGCCGGGCACCCAGCCGAGACCGATGGGCGGTTTCGCGCAGGACTGGGGCGCATCGGCCTATGGCGGCGCCTCTCATGTGTGGGACCGCGGCACCGACATCACGACCGTAGCCGAAGGCATGCGGACGCTGGCGCCGAACCTTTATCTCTGTGGCGAGGCCTGGTCCAACAACCATGGTTGGATCGAGGGCGCTTTGGAGAGCGCCGAGGAACTTCTGCGGCAGGAGTTCGGCCTTGGAAATTGGCTTGCCTGAGACCAGGCCTGCAAGAGGACCGTGCAAAGCCGTCTGTGGCTCCCATATGAATGAGGGTATCGGATCGAAAGGACCATCGTGGCGAAACGGCGTTCTTCCCTCGGCTTCCTCGGCATGTTCGGCCGCTCCAGCGATCTGCGCCAGCTCGACGACGCCTTGCGCAAGGCCGACCTGCATCCGGCCCTGGTGCCAGAAGGCGTGAAACTCACCATCGTCAACCTGATGAATGACCGCTGGCCCAACGAACCGCCGGCCGATGCCTACACATCCGTGGCGCAACTCTGCGGCTATTGCGTCGCCGGGCCGGACGTGTTCGAGCAGGCCAACGGCCGGGAGCGGACGCTAGAGGTCGAGCGCCGCATCGAGGCGGCGCTCGAAGCCGGCGACAGTTTCGACGCGCAGATCGTGCTGATGACGCTGCACGCCAAGCTGATCAACGCCGAGGTGGTTGAACGCTACGGGCTGACCGCTGAGTGACTTGGGTAGGGCGCGTTGAGATTCCGGTCAGGCCGAGTCGGAGTCGAAGACGGGCGCGAAGCGACCAAACAAGGTGTTTTTCGAGAACCGGAGCGGAGCGTACTTAAGTACGTGAGCACCGGAAGCGCAGAAAAATATCGTTTGCAGACCGGCCTCACCGGAATATCGATGCGTCCTAGCCGCCCATGCCGCTGCGCGGCAGCTTGATCATCTCGCCGAAGCGGGCGCGCAATTTGTCGTCGAGGATACGCGACACATGCCGCGGGAACCGCTCGGCAAGCACGCGTTTCTTCTCCGCGATTGCCCGCGACAGGATGTCGGGCCGGCCCTTTTCGTTCCATTCCTTGGGCGAGAAACGGTCGCCGACGGCGGGGTAGAAATACTCGGTCTGCATCAGCTTCAGCGTCTGATCGTTGCCGAGATAGTGTCCGGGACCCTTCATGCAGACATCGGCGATTGTGTCGATCGACAGCGCCTCGTCGGTCACCTCGATGCCGCGCACGCAGCGCAGGCAGTGACCGAGCATGTCGTTGTCGATGATCAGGCTTTCGAGGCAGAAGCCAAGCAGCGAGGCATGCATGCCGGCTGATTCATAGACGAGATTGAGGCCCGCAAGACCGGCCATCACGTCGGTGATGCCTTTTTCATAGCCGGACTGGATGTCGGGCAGCTTCGAATCCGTCATGCCGGCGGCCGAACCGCCCGGCAGGTCGTAATATTGCGCCATCTGCGCGCAGGCCGCGGTCAGCACAGCCTGCTCGGCCGAACCGCCGGACATGGCGCCGGTCCTGAGATCGGAAACGAAGGGCCAGGTGCCGAAGATCGCCGGATGCCCGGGCTTGATGGTGTTGACATAGACCAGGCCCATCAGCACTTCCGCCACCGCCTGCACGACGGCGCCGGCGATCGCGGCGGGCGCCGTGGCGCCGGCCTGGCCGGCCGACAGAAGCAGGATCGGGATGCCGCCCTCGACGCAGGCTTCGAGCACGCCGCAGGCGTCCTCGGCGAATTTCATCGGCGGCACGACGAAGCAGTTCGAGTTCGACACGAACGGCCGCGCCCTGAAATTCTCCTCGCCGCCGGCGATCGCATAGAGCATTTCCAGCGCCGGCTTGACGTTTTCGCGCACCGTGAAGGAGGTGCCGACATGCTTGGAGGTCCCCATCACGCAGGCATAGAGCGTGTTGAAATCCATATCGAGCGGATCGGGGATGTCGCGCGGCACCATGGTGCGCTGGAAGAAATGGATGTTGTCCAGCCCGTCGACGAGGCGGGCGGCATCATAGAGATCCTGCAACAGCGATTCGCGATATTCGCGCTTCTCGACGTCGACCAGATGCACCGCCGCGCCCGCCGTGCCGTAATGCACGCGTTTGCCCTGGATCAGCATGTCGTGCTTCGGATCCTGGCCGTACAGGGTGAAATTGCGGGCCGCATTCTTGATCGTGTCCAGCACGAGCGCGCGCGGCAGCCGGATGCGGCCGTCGTCGCCATAGGTGCCGCCGACCCGGGTCAATGCTTCGACGCAGGACGGGATGGCGTTGGCGAAGCCGACGGTCTCCAGCAGCGTCAGCACCGCTTCGTGGATGCGTTCCTTGTCGTTCTGGCTCAATGGGCCATAGCTGCCGCCTTCAAGCCCCGCCCGCACCGGACGGATGTCGTCGGCCAAAGGCGCCGCCCGCATCGCGCGGCGCGCTTCGCGCCCCCCGGAACGCCGCGAACGCTGGTCCGACGACGCTTCCTGCTTCTCGAGAGCCACTGACATGGAAGCACTCCACCTTTGTCTTTATCTGCGAGGCGGGACGCGGCGGTTGGTCCACCATCGGCCTGCTTCGTCCCCTTCTGGCCCCGACTATGCCGCTGACATTGGCACAGCCTATGGGCCAGCCAATGCCGTCGAATATGCCAGAATGCTAAAGTGGCGGGAGCGGCGCCAAACAAAAAGAGCCGGCGCGGAGCCGGCTCTTTTTATCTGTGGCGGTCAGGCGGCCGCCGGCCTGCGACCGGCGGCGGTGGCGAGTTCGCGGATGCCCGGCTCGATATGCTGCAGCGAGATCGAGGAGATGCCCAAACGCATGAAACGAGAGGGCTTTTCGCTGCGGTCGAAGAACCGGTCGCCGGGTTCGATGATGACGCTGCGCGAAGCGGCCGCCTCGGCGAGCCCGCGTGAATCGGTGCCGCGCGGCCCTTCCAGCCAGAGCGATGTGCCGCCCGCCGAGTCGGTCGAGCGCCACTCTGGCAGGAAAGCGGAAATCGCATGGACCAGACGCTTGCGCCGCTCGTCGAAGGCGGCGGAAAGCCTGCGCACAAGCGCCTCGTGGTGGCCCAACGATAGGAACAGCGCGACGGCGCGCTGGTTGTTCGCCGGCGGATGCCTGAGCATGAAGCGGCGCAGCGCGCGAAGCTCAGCGATCAACCCGGCCGAGGCGACGATGTAGCCAAGCCTGAGACCCGGAGCCAGCGTCTTCGACATCGAGCCGACATAGACGACACGGCCCGAACGATCGAGGCTCTTCAGCGCCTGCTGCGGCGCCTCGTCGAGCAACTGGCTGTCATAGCCGTCCTCGATGATGATCTGGTTGTTGCGGTTGGCGCGCGCCAGGAGGTCCTGCCGCCGCTCCGCCGACAGCGGCACCATGGTCGGGCAGTGGTGGCTGGGTGTGACGAAGACGAAGCCGGAATCGCTGGGGATAGAGGACGTTACGATACCGGACTGATCGACCGGAACCGGCTGGATATCGGCGCCGGCGAGCCGGAAGATCGAGCGGGCATCGGGATAGCCCGGGTCTTCCATCGCCACCTTCGAACCCTTGGTCATCAAGAGCGACGCGAGCATGTAGAGCGCGTTCTGCGCGCCCAGCGTCACGATGATCTCGTCCGGATTGGCGAAGATGCCGCGGCGCGGCAGAAGCCTGGCCTGGATCTGCTCGATCAGTAGCGGATCGTCGCGGTCGACCATGTCGGACGCCCAGTTGCGGATTTCCAGCACGGCCAGCGCCATGCGGTTGCACTCGCGCCATTCCGCGGTCGGGAACAGCGCCGGATCGAACTGGCCGTAGACGAACGGGTAGGAGGACTTGATCCAGTTGTCGTGCTTGGCCGGCGGCGGCATGTCGCTGGCGGCGATCTGCCGGCGCGCCTTCCAGTCGATCTCGTTCTGCTGGTCTGGCGCCTTCTGGTGCGGCTTGGCGGGAGTGGCCAGCACGTCCGGGTTGACGAAATGGCCGCGCCGCTCGCGCGCCACGAGAAAACCCTGGTCGACCAGCTGCTGGAAGGCAAGCACCACCGTGCCGCGGGCAACCCCAAGTTTTTCCGCCAGAATCCGGCAGGACGGCAGCGGCATCGAAGCGGCGATTTGTCGGTCGAGAATGGCTGCGACGATCGCCTGGCGAATCTGCGCCTGCAGGGTTTGGCCGGATTCGGCCGAAATCCGGAACAGGCCGGACCATATGGCCGTGTCATTGCGCTGTGGCATGGGAAATCTTCCTCGGATGGCCAGCTGTTTTCACTTGGCTGGACCAGTGGAGTGTATGGGTGGCATAAGGGGTTGCGCCAATCAATTTTTCTGATCGCTGGGATTTATGCCAGTGATCTATCAAGCGCGACGCGCAGCGTCGTCGCCGCGCGACTAGGCGCGATGCGCAGCATCGTCGCCCCACATGCACCGCGTCGTTGGAGTACCCCAAAAGTCGCAATGCGACGGCATCGTCGCCCCGCGGTGCGGCCCCCCCCGCGACGAGATCCTCGCGTCCTCACCATCCAACACCACCCCTCATCAAAGCGTGATGCAGTGCGGCAAAGCCGCGCTTGAATGAAATGGAAATCGGCTAGATAGAGTGTTGGCGACACGCGCCGGAAACATCCGGCCTGTTAAAATGGTCTAAAAACCCGCCAGGAGCCCGCCAGTGGACCAGTCTTCTTTCGACAAGCAACTTGCTGCGTTGCGTGATCAACGCGCGGCGGCCAAGGGCTCGATGCGCGAGGCCTTCGCCGCCGATCCCAAACGCTTCGAGACATTTTCCGCCACCGATGGCGATCTTCTGCTCGACTGGTCGAAATGCGCGGTCGACGCAAACACGATGGCGATGCTGGAGAAGCTCGCCGGCGCCGCCGATCTCGATGGCCGCCGCGCCGCGATGTTCGAAGGCAAGAAGATCAACATCACCGAGAACCGCGCCGTGCTGCACACCGCGCTGCGCAACCTGACGGGAAAAAGCGTCATCGTCGATGGCCAGGACACCAAGGCCGACGTGATTGCCGTGCTCGACGCCATGGGCGCCTTCGCCGACGCCATCCGCTCCGGCAAGGCGGCCGGCGCCACCGGCAAGAAGATCACCGACATCGTCAACATCGGCATCGGCGGCTCGGACCTCGGCCCGGCGATGGTGACGCTGGCGCTCGCGCCCTATCATGACGGGCCGCGCGCGCATTACGTCTCGAATGTCGACGGCGCGCATATCCATGACACGCTGAAGGGCCTGTCGGCGGAAACGACGTTGTTCATCATTGCCTCCAAGACCTTCACCACGGTCGAGACGATGACGAATGCGCAGACGGCGCGCGACTGGGTGCAGAAGGCGCTTGGCAAGGACGCGGTCGGCAAGCATTTCGCCGCCGTCTCGACCGCCCTCGACCTGGTGGCGAAGTTCGGCATCGAACGGGACCGCGTCTTCGGCTTCTGGGACTGGGTCGGCGGCCGCTACTCGGTGTGGAGCGCCATCGGCCTGCCGGTGATGATTTCCGTCGGCCCGCGCAACTTCCGCGCCTTCCTCGACGGCGCGCATGAGATGGACGAGCATTTCCGCACCGCGCCGCTGCAGAGGAACCTGCCGGCATTGCTCGGCTTGATCGGCTGGTGGCACCGGGTCGTCTGCAAATATCCGGCTCGCGCCGTCATCCCCTACGACCAGCGTCTGTCGCGCCTGCCGGCCTATCTGCAGCAGCTCGACATGGAATCGAACGGCAAGAGCGTGACGCTGGACGGCACCGCCGTCGCCACGCCCACCGGTCCGCTGGTCTGGGGCGAGCCCGGCACGAACGGCCAGCATGCCTTCTTCCAGCTTCTGCACCAGGGCACCGACTTCATCCCGGTCGAGTTCCTCGCCGCCGCTGTCGGCCACGAGCCGGAGCTGAAGCATCAGCACGACCTTCTGCTCGCCAATTGCCTGGCGCAGTCGGAAGCCTTCATGAAGGGCCGCACGCTGGAGGAAGCACGTGCGCAGATGCTGGCCAAGGGCATGAACCCGGCCGAGGTCGACCGCATCGCGCCGCACCGCGTCTTCTCAGGCAACCGCCCTTCGCTGACCATCCTCTACCGCAAGCTCGATCCGCGTACATTGGGTCGGCTTATCGCGCTTTATGAACATCGCGTCTTCGTCGAAGGCACGCTGTTCAACATCAATTCCTTCGACCAATGGGGTGTTGAGTTGGGTAAGGAATTGGCGACAGGACTGCTGCCTGTCGTTGAGGGCAAGGAGACTGCCGCAAAACGCGACGCCTCGACTGCCGGTCTGGTGGGACACATCCACCACTTGCGCGGTTCGGAGTAAAAGGATTGGCAGACATCAAGGGAATTCTCTTCGACAAGGACGGGACGCTTGTCGATTTCAACGCAACCTGGCTCGGCATCGCCGATTTCATGGCCATGGACGCCGCCGAGGGCGACCGCTGGAAGGCCGACAGGCTGCTCGCCGCAGCCGGCTTCGATTTCGCCAGCAAGCGCTTCAAGCCCGATTCGATCTTCGCGTCCGGCTCGAACATGGATGTCGTCGAGCTCTGGTTCCCGCGCCTGTCCAACGAGGACCAGCTGCTCGCCGTCTCCCGCTTCAACGAGATCACCTCGGTTCAGGGCTCGTCGATGGCGGTGGCGCTTCCCGGCGTCATCGATTCGCTGCGCACGCTGCACAAGCGCGCCTATCGCATGGGCGTCGCCACCAATGATTCCACCAGCGGCGCCGAGAAGACGCTCGCCACGCTCGGTGTCGCGCAGCTCTTCGACGCCGCCTTCGGCTATGATGCGGTGGCCAATCCGAAGCCGGCGCCGGACACGGTCGTCGCCTTCTGCGACCTGACCGGGCTGAGGCCCGGCGAGATCGCCATGGTCGGCGACAACCGCCACGACCTCGAAATGGCGCGAGCCGGCGGCTGCGGCCTAGCGGTAGGCGTGCTGTCCGGCACAGGCACGCGCGACTCGCTGGCGCCGATGGCGGACATCATCCTGGATTCGGTCGCCGACCTGCCGGATTTTCTCGCCGCGCGCATGAGCGTGCCGGCGGGCTGATCAGCCTTCCGCGACAAAGGCGAACACCGCGCTTGGCTTCGGCTCGCCGCCGCCGTTTCCGCCGACATCCGGCACCTGATATTCGCCGAGCAGGGAAAGCCGCGACCGGGGCAGCCAGGCGCGGCCGGGGTCGCCGACCAGCACGTCGATGCCGTCGGCGAGGCAGCGGTCGAGGAATGGCACCATCCGCTGGCCCACGTCCTGGGCGTAGAAGACATCGCCGGCGAGCACCAGGTCGACCGCCGGTGGCGGACCGGCGGTGACGTCCTCGTCGCATATCTGGATCGCGACCTCACTGGCTTCCGCGTTGAGGCGTAGCGCCGCGAGGCCGTTGCGGTCGATCTCCGCCGCGATCACCGCACGCGCTCCGGCTTTCAGCGCGGCGATGCCGACCAGCCCCGAGCCGGCGCCGAGATCGAGCACCCGCTTGCCGGCCACGATCGACGGACGCTCGAGGATATAGCGGGCCAGCACAGCGCCGCCGGCCCAGGCATAGGCCCAGTAGGGCGGCTGTGGCTCAGGGCCGCTTTCGTCGCTGTCGCCGTCCGGTTCGAGCAGCCGTCGCAGCCCGCTGCCGGGATGCGCCAGATAGAGCCTGATCTCCGGCAGCGATGGCACCGGCGTCAGCCGCATGTTTGCCCGGATGAATTCCACCGGATCGAGCCGCTCCCGCTCCCGCATCGCCTCGGAAGGTTCGTTCAAGCCTGGTCCCGCAGCGCCCGCCGCAGGATCTTGCCGACCGGCGTCTTCGGCAGCTCGGTGCGGAACTCGATGAATTTCGGCCGCTTGTAGCCGGTCAGGTTCTCACGGCAATAGGCCATCAAGGTCTCGATGGTGAGCGCCGGGTCCTTCCTGACCACGAAGAGCTTCGGCACTTCGCCGGAGTGCTCGTCCGGCACGCCGATCGCCGCCACTTCCAGCACGCCCGGATGGTGCGCCACCACTTCTTCCAGTTCGTTCGGATAGACGTTGAAGCCGGAGACCAGGATCATGTCCTTCTTGCGGTCGACGATCTTGGTGTAGCCGCGCTCGTCCATGAAGCCCATGTCGCCGGATTTGAAGAAGCCGTCCTTGGTCATCACCTTGGCGGTCTCGTCCGGGCGGTTCCAGTAGCCGGCCATCACCTGAGGCCCGCGGATGCAGATCTCGCCGACTTCGCCGAGCGGCACGTTGTTGCCGTCGTCATCGCGGATGGCGATCTCGGTCGAGGGCAGCGGCAGGCCGATCGTGCCGGTGAAGTCGCTGGAGCTGAACTTGTTGGCGGTCGCCACCGGCGAGGTTTCGGAGAGCCCGTAGCCTTCGCTGACCGGGCAGCCTGTCAGCGCCTTCCAGCGCTCGGCCACCCCTTTCTGCACCGCCATGCCGCCGCCCAAAGTCAGGATCAGCGGCTTGAAGTCGAGCTTGCGGAATTCCTCATTGTTGAGCAGCGCGTTGAACAGCGTGTTGAGGCCGGGGAAGATGTGCATCGGGTATTTCGCCAGTTCCTTGACGAAGCCCGGAATGTCGCGCGGATTGGGGATCAGCACGTTCTGCGCGCCCTGCTGCATGCCCATCAGCGCGTTCACCGTCAGCGCGAAGATGTGATAGAGCGGCAGCGCGCAGATGAAGTTGAGATGCGCCGGCTTCGGCTTCACCGCATAGGCGTCCTCCACCCACAGCGAATTCTGCGCGACGTTCGAAAGCACGTTGCGATGCAAGAGCGTCGCGCCCTTCGAGATGCCGGTGGTGCCGCCCGTATATTGCAGGAAGGCGATGTCGTCGCCCAAGACGGTCGGCGGCTTGAAGGCGATGGATGCGCCGGTTTTGAGCACCGCGTTGAACTTGACGTGGCCGGGCAGCGACCATGCCGGGACCATCTTCTTCACCCGCCGCACGACGAGGTTGACGATGGCGCCCTTGAGGCCGCCCAGCATGTCGCCCATCGAAGCGACGATGACATGCTTCACCGGCGTCCTGGCGATCACCGCTTGCAGTGTGCCGGCGAAATTTTCGAGGATGACGATCGCCTGCGCGCCGGAATCCTTCAGCTGGTGTTCCAGTTCGCGCGGCGTGTAGAGCGGGTTGATGTTCACCACCGTGTAGCCGGCGCGAAGCACCGCCATCATCGCCACCGGATATTGCAGCACGTTCGGCATCATCAGCGCCACGCGCGCGCCCTTTTCCAGCCCTCTCGCCTGCAGATAGGCGCCGAAGGCGGCCGAGAGCCGCTCGAGCTCGGCATAGGTGATCGACTTACCCATGCACACGAAGGCTGGCTGCACGGCGAATTGCTTGCAGGCGCCGACCAGGAACTCGCCGATGGATTTGTAGGGCAGGGCGCCGATCTCTGCCGGCATGTTCTTCGGATAGCTCTTCAGCCACGGCTTTTCCGGCAGGCCGACGGTGAGCTCGGTGATCGCTTTCGGCAGACCCTTCGCGGCAGGCCTGGCGGTATCGGCCGCCGGCGCCGCTTTCGCGGCAGCCTTTGCGGTGGCCGGCTTCACGCCTGCCGCCTTGGCCTTCGTGGTCGCGGGCTTGGCAGCGGTCGGCTTCGAGGTTGGCTTTGCGGGCGCCGCCTTTGCGGTCGTTTTGGTTTTCGGCGCGGCGGCCTTGGCGGCTTTGGGCGCGTCGCTTTCGGCGGCGGCCTTGGCCTTTGCTTTCGCCGGGGCTGTCGTCTTGGCTGCTTTTGCCACCTGTCTCTCCCTGTCGCCTTCGATCTGGGGCGCTCGCTTCAAGGAAGCGTCCTCCACGCCGGTCACGGATTTTCCGGGAAATTCCGCCAATCGTCTATGTATTGCCTCTATCGGCGGCCGTGCAAGCCTTGCCCCAGCGGCAAGCCGGGGAAAGATTTGCCGTCGAAATCGCATGCCTCGATGGCCCCCGCGCCATGCCTGGACGACCGGCTGATCCTGCGTGGTCATGCCCCGCGCGCTCATTTCGAAAGGTGGCCGATCAATAAAAAAATCCCGTCGTTAATAATGTCGTGAGCAGAAAAAACTACTCACATTTTCTCAATTTTGAGCAAAAACTAGATTCTTTTCCTGCTTCCCATGGGGTACGCAAACGGGGTGTTCCAAAGGCGAAGAAACGGTGCTTATATGCGCCCTTCGCGAGCCTGATAGAGGGGCTTGAGAGAACATCAGGGAGTGCTCAATGAAAAAGACAATGACTTTTGCAGCCGCGTTGCTGGCTGCAAGCGTCCTCAGCGGCATGGCCAGTGCTAAGACGCTTGTATATTGCTCGGAAGCGTCGCCGGCCAATTTCGATCCCGGTACCACGACCGGCGGTAACGACTTCGACGCTTCGTCGCGCACGGTCTATTCGCGACTGGTCGAGTTCAAGCACGGCGGCACCGAAGTCGAGCCGGGTCTTGCCGACAAATGGGAAATTTCCGACGATGGCCTGGTCTATACTTTCCACCTGCATCCGGGCGTGAAGTTCCAGACCACCGACTATTTCAAGCCGACGCGCGACCTCAACGCCGATGACGTCGTCTTCTCCTTCGATCGTCAGTTCAACAAGGAAAATCCCTGGAACGGCGACAAGTATCTGCCGAACCTCACCTGGGACTATTACACCGGCATGGATATGCCGAAATATGTCGCCAAATGGGAGAAGGTCGACGACCTCACCGTCAAGCTGACGCTGACCGAGCCGAACGCCCCGATGCTGGCCAATCTCGGCATGGACTTCGCCTCGATCGTGTCGAAGGAATATGCCGACCAGCTGCAGAAAGACGGCAAGATGGCCGACTTCTCGACCAAGCCGATCGGCACCGGTCCGTACCAGTTCGTCGACTATCAGCTGGATTCGGTCATCCGCTACGCGGCCAACCCGGACTACTTCAAGGGCAAGGAAAAGATCGACGATCTCGTCTTCGCCATCACGCCTGACGCGACTGCCCGCGTCCAGAAGGTGCTGGCTGGCGAATGCGATATCACGGTCTATCCGAACCCGGCCGACCTCGCCACGGTCAAGGCCAATAAGGACGTGACCCTGATGGATCAGGCCGGCCTGAACATCGGCTATATGAGCTACAACACCACGATCCCGCCGCTCGACAAGCCGGAAGTGCGCCATGCGCTCAACCAGGCGATCGACCGGGAAGCGCTGATCAAGTCGCTGTTCCAGGATGCCGGCGCCACGCCCGCCGAAAACCTGATCCCGCCGACCATGTGGTCGTGGGACAAGGATGTGAAGACCGACGCCTACAATCCGGATGCGGCCAAGAAGGTGCTTGAGGCTGCCGGGCTGAAGGAAATCCAGCTCTGGGCCTCCGACCGTGCCCGTCCCTACAACCCGAACTTCCAGCGCGCCGCGGAGCTGATCCAGGCCGACTGGGCCAAGGTCGGCGTCAAGGCTGAAATCGTCAACTACGAGTGGACCAAGTATCGCGCCGAAGGCAAGAAGAAGGACCGTCCCGGCGCCTTCCAGGTCGGCTGGACCGGCGACAATGGCGATCCGGACAACTTCTTCGCCACCCTGTTCGCCTGCTCGGCCATCGGTGTCTCGAACTACTCCAGCTGGTGCGACAAGGACTTCGAGGACCTGATCCAGAAGGCCAAGAAGACCAGCGACCAGGCCGAGCGCACCAAGCTCTATGAGCAGGCGCAGGTGATCTTCGCCAAGGAAGCTCCGGCTTTCCTGCTGGCTCACAGCCAGGTCTACGCGGTCGTCCGCAATAATGTCAGCGGCTTCAAGATGGACCCGCTCGGCATTCATCGCTTCGACGGCGTTGACAAGGCCGAATAATATTGCGAACGGGGCGGCGCAACTTTGGCGCCGCCCCCTTCAATTCGACGATGCTCCGATATCTTCTCAACAAAATCGCTCTCCTGATCCCGACTTTGGTCGGCATCACCATCTGCGCCTTCGCCTTCGTCCGGTTGCTGCCCGGCGATCCGATCCTCGCCATGGCCGGCGAACACGGCGTCGCGCCCGCCCGCTACGAAGAGCTCAAGCATCAGTTCGGCTATGATCTGCCGATCTGGGAGCAGTATGCGCGCTATGTCGGTGAAGTCGCCACCGGCGATTTCGGCGTCTCCATTTCGTCCAAGCGCCCGGTGATCGAGGAGTTCAAGACGCTCTTCCCGGCGACGCTGGAACTGTCCTTCTTCGCCATGATCTTCGCCATGGCGCTCGGCATTCCGGCCGGCATCTTCGCGGCCGTCAAGCGAGGCTCGTGGTTCGATCAATCGCTGATGGGCACGGCGCTCGTCGGCTATTCCATGCCGATCTTCTGGTGGGGCCTGCTGCTGATCATCTTTTTCTCCGGTTATCTTGGCTGGACACCAGTTAACGGCCGCATCGACTTGCAGTACTTCTTCAAGCCGATCACCGGCTTCATGACCATCGACACCTTGATCTACGGCAAGTGGGCTGCATTTCGCTCGGTATTGCGCCATCTGGTGCTACCGACAATCGTGCTCGGCACCATTCCGCTGGCTGTGATAGCGCGCCAGACGCGCTCCGCCATGCTCGAGGTGCTGAGCGAGGACTATGTCCGGACTGCCCGCGCCAAAGGCCTCTCGTCGGCCCGAGTTATCGGCGTGCATGCGTTGCGCAATGCACTCATCCCGGTGGTCACCACCATCGGCCTGCAGGTTAGTACCCTGCTCGCCGGCGCCATCCTGACCGAAACCATCTTCTCGTGGCCCGGCATCGGCAGATGGATGGTCGAATCCATATCCAAGCGCGACTATGTCGTCGTGCAGTCAGGCCTGCTTTTGATCGCGCTCATCGTCATGGCGGTGAACCTCATCGTCGATGTGCTCTATGCCGTCATCAACCCACGCATCAGGGCGGCATAAATGAGCCAGACAGAAATCGCCCCGATGGCCGCCGGCAACCCGGATCGTCTCACCGGCCTCAAGACCTTCTGGCACTATTTCTCGGTGAACCGCGGCGCCGTCATCGGCCTGTTCGTCTTCATCCTTTTGGTGCTGGCCGCGCTCTTCGCGCCGTTGCTCGCGCCCTATGCGCCCGACGTGCAGGACAAGACCGCGTTCCTCAGGCCGCCGGCCTGGCAGGACGGCGGCTCGACGCAATATCTGCTCGGCACCGATCCGGTAGGCCGCGACATCCTCTCGCGCCTGCTCTACGGCGCGCGCTTCTCGCTGCTGATCGGCGCGGTCGTCGTCACGCTGGCGTTGACCGGCGGTATCACGCTCGGCCTGCTCGCCGGCTATTTCCGCGGCTGGGTCGACGTCGCGATCATGCGCGTCATGGATTTGATCCTGGCCTTCCCGTCGCTGCTTCTGGCGCTGGTGCTGGTCACCATCCTCGGTCCGGGCCTGTTCAACGCGATGCTGGCGATCGCGCTGGTGCTGCAGCCGCATTTCGCCCGCCTGGTGCGCGCCGCCGTCATGGCCGAGAAAAGCCGCGAATATGTCGTGGCGGCAAAGGTCGCCGGCGCCGGTCATCTCAGGCTGATGCTTGCCACCATCCTGCCCAACTGCCTGGCGCCGCTGATCGTCCAGGGCACGCTGTCCTTCTCCAACGCCATCCTGGAGGCAGCCGCGCTCGGCTTCCTCGGCCTCGGCGCCCAGCCGCCGACGCCGGAATGGGGCACCATGCTCGCCACGGCGCGTGAATTCATCCTGCGCGCCTGGTGGGTGGTGACCTTCCCGGGTCTTGCCATCCTTATCACCGTGCTCGCCATCAACCTGGTCGGCGACGGCCTGCGCGATGCGCTCGATCCCAAGCTCAGGAGGTCGTGATGGCGCTGCTCGACATCCAGAACCTCGTCGTCGAATTCCAGACCGCGTCGGGCCCGTTCCGCGCCGTCGACGGCGTCTCGCTTCATGTCGACGAGCGCGAGGTGCTCGCCATCGTCGGCGAATCCGGCTCCGGCAAGTCGGTGTCGATGCTGGCCGTGATGGGCTTGCTGCCGTGGACGGCGACCGTCACTGCCGACCGCATGAATTTCAACGGTCGCGACCTGTTGAAGATCAGTCCGGCCGATCGTCGCAAGATCATCGGCAAGGACGTCGCCATGATCTTCCAGGAGCCGATCGCCAGCCTCAATCCCTGCTTCACCGTCGGCTTCCAGATCGAGGAGGTGTTGCGCTTCCACATGGGCATGGACAAGGCCCAGCGCCGGGCGCGGGCCATCGAGCTCTTCAAGCAGGTCGGCATCCCCGATCCGGCCGACAGGCTCAACTCCTTCCCGCACCAGATGTCGGGCGGCCAGTGCCAGCGCGTCATGATCGCGATGGCGATCGCCTGCAATCCCAAGCTGTTGATCGCCGACGAGCCGACCACCGCGCTCGACGTCACCATCCAGAAGCAGATCCTCGATCTGCTGGTTTCGCTGCAGGCCAAATACGGCATGGGCCTGATCATGATCACCCACAATATGGGCGTGGTGGCCGAGACCGCCGACCGCGTCATCGTCCAGTACAAGGGCCGCAAGATGGAAGAGGCCGACGTGCTGTCGCTGTTTGAATCGCCGAAGAGCAATTACACGCGTGCCCTGCTATCGGCATTGCCGGACAACGCCGTCGGCGACCGGCTGCCGACCGTCACGGACATGCTGTTCGAGGCCGCACCTTCGGGAGCCGGCGCATGACCAAGGTCGTCGAAGGCAAGAACATCAAGCGCGACTACCATGTCGGCGGTGGCCTGTTCCGCGGTGCGCGCACCGTGCATGCGGTGAAGGGCGTTTCCTTCAGCGTCGAGAAGGGCAAGACGCTGGCCATCGTCGGCGAATCGGGCTGCGGCAAGTCCACGCTCGCCCGCATCATCACGCTGATCGATCCGGCCACCTCGGGCGAGCTGTTCATCGACGGCAACGAGGTCGATATCGCCAAGGACGGGCTCTCCAAGGAAATGCGCCGCAAGGTGCAGATCGTCTTCCAGAACCCTTATGGCTCGCTCAACCCGCGCCAGAAGATCGGCGACGTGCTCGGCGAACCGCTGCTCATCAACACCGACAAGCCCGCCGAGGAACGGCGCGACCTGGCGATGAAGATGCTGAAGAAGGTCGGCCTCGGACCCGAGCACTACAACCGCTATCCGCACATGTTCTCCGGCGGCCAGCGCCAGCGCATCGCCATTGCCCGCGCGCTGATGCTGAACCCGAGCCTGCTTGTGCTGGACGAGCCGGTCTCGGCGCTCGACCTTTCGGTGCAGGCGCAGGTGCTCAACCTGCTTGCCGACCTGCAGGACGAGTTCCAGCTGACCTATGTCTTCATCAGCCACGATTTGTCGGTGGTGCGCTACATCGCCGACGACGTGATGGTGATGTATTTCGGCGAAGCCGTCGAATACGGCCCGCGCGACGAGGTCTTCTCCGACCCCAAGCACGCCTACACCAAGACGCTGTTCGCCGCGACGCCGCGCGCCGACATCGCCAGCATCAAGGCGAGGTTGGCGAAGAAGAAGGCGGCTTAACGTCTCTTGGTCATCCTCGGGCGGTAAGCCCAGAGGTCGTCATCCTAGGGCGGAGCGACGCAAAGCGTCGCGTAGACCCTAGGATCCATTCCGTTACCTCAGCCGAAAAGTGCAGCGGAGCAGAATTCTGCGCCGTGAGCGGCGCTCGCATGTCACGGAATGGCAACTGTGTTCATGCGAATGCGATTTTGTCCCTGATGATGGCGTTGAGGACGACCAGGAGCTTCCTTGCGACG
>NZ_JAGXJY010000030.1 GCF_019091085.1 Mesorhizobium sp. GbtcB19
GCAAACTTCCTCGGCTTCGTCAAGCTCGCTGCCATCATGCT
Organism: Mesorhizobium sp. GbtcB19; assembly: GCF_019091085.1. GTDB lineage: Bacteria > Pseudomonadota > Alphaproteobacteria > Rhizobiales > Rhizobiaceae > Mesorhizobium. The sequence continues at coordinate 42 of NZ_JAGXJY010000030.1, forward strand.
CTGGCTCAAATAATTAAATTGTCACTACAGCCTAGAGCGTTTCGCGGAAACGGCGAACCGCTCTATCTCTTTGTTTTGACGCAATTCCTGACGGAAATCGTCTCACACTTTCCTGGAATACCGCCGGCCTATGGCGGGCGGACGATCTTACGCCGCGGGCTTGTCCGGCTTGGCTTCGTCGGTGCCTCCTTCGGCGGCTTCCTCGAGGCGCGACGCGATCAGTTCCTGGATGTCGCCGACCTCTTCCTGGATGTCCTCCAGGAGAATGCCTGCCTCGGCTGCCTTGGCGCAGCATTCCTTGGCGAGGGTCTCGGCTTGTTCGTCGATCTTGATCGGCGAATGCTGGCATTGGACCTTTTCGCCAATCCATCCGCGCAAGAACTCGATCGCATGTTCACTCATACTGCTTCTTCCCTAGCGGCTAAGCCGGTTGGTAGCCATGAACGCCCAGTTCCATTCGAGCCGAGTCGGCCTCGACCGGCAAGGCTTCTTGCCCATTGTCCGCGGAGCCGAAGGAATGGAAGGGTTCAAGGTGCACGTTCAGATCAATGAGAATGATGGTACCGTTGGCTGGGATCGAACCAGCGACCTCCGGATCCACAATCCGGCGCTCTAACCAGCTGAGCTACAACGGCACGCCTGCCTGAGCGAGATCGAGGTGAAAGCTTCATTCTCCGTGATCCGCTCTGTCGTTCGGCGATGCGTCAAATACGGGCTATCGGATTCTAATTCAAGGGCCTTGATAAGGTAAAGGATTGGTTTCCCCATTCGCCTTTCGTCAAGGCAAAAGAAAAGGCCGGCGGGAGGAGGTGCCGGCCTTTTCCTGTTACGAGCCAGCGGGAGGAGGTGCTGGCTGGTCACCCCGGAAACGGAGGGAGGAGGTTCCGTTTCCGGGTATCTGGTTGCTCAACCCTATCGCACGACTATTTGTCTGACGAAATGCGACGTTTTGATGCATCGCAGGGGTTGTGCGCGAAAATCAGGCAGCCTTGACGTCCTTGATCGCCTTCTCGAAGGCGGTCTTGACCGGCTTGGAGACGTCCTCGACCGCCTTGGTGGCGACGGCCTGGAACTCCTTCGCCTGCTCGACGGCCATCTCGACGCGCTTGCGCAGGAAGGAGGTCTGCAGCTCGACGACTTCCGAAAGGGTCTTGGCGCCGACCAGGGCTTCGAGATGCGAGAAGCTCGCCTCGGCATTGGCGCGCAGCGCGGCGATCGCCTTGAGCGAAACGTCGCTGGAAACGGTCTTGGCGGTCTCGTAGGTCGACTCCAGAACCTTCTGGGTCTCTTCGGCGCCGGTCTTCAGCTTGGAATAGGCTTCCTTCGACTGCTCGACGCCCTTCTCGGCGAAGGCGCGGATCTGGTCGGTGGCTTTGGAAGCGTCGAAGCTCGGGAATTCTACGTTTTCGATGGTCTCGGCGGTCTTGGCAGTGGTCTTGGACATTTTCCAACCTTTCGGGGCAGCGGCTTTGACAGAAAGCCGTCTCGTTCATGTATGATGGCAATATAAAGGCATTTTTTGTGCATTGCAATATCTTTGTTGCACTGCACCATAAAAATCTTCCCATACGTCAGCCATCAAACCCGTTAACCAAGAGCCCAGAGATTTCGACCGTTGCAAGCCAGGGCTTGTGGACCTTCGGGCCGCGGGCTTTTATTAACAAAGCGTTAACTGAAATGCCCGCTCCGGAGGGTTGGCCAGCGCATGCCGCCTGAAAACTACTCCTTCCTCGACGTCGCCGTGCTCGACGCGGTGCGCCAGCGCTTTGCCGCCGGCGACGCTTTGGCCATTTTGTCGACCGACCTCGAACAGGTGATCTGGGCAAACGGTCCGGGGGCATCGATGTTCGGCTATCCGGATATCGAGGCCATCATCGGCGCATCGGCGCGGCTGACGCTGATCGCGCGGCGGCAGATCATGGCTACCAGCGGCTTTCCCGAGATCGGCAACGACCGCGCCATCACGGTGCGACTGGCCACCGGCATGGTGAGCCGCGCCGTCGGCTTCCTGGCCAGCGCCGTGACGATGCCCGACGGCGAAAAGGCAATCATGCTGGCGGTGCCGGCAGCGCAGACCAGCTCGCGCAGCGCCGGCGAGATCGCCAGTCGCGCCATCGGCGGTTTCACCGAAGCCGGGCATTTCATCGCCTTCGTAGACGCGCAAGGCGGTGTCGAGGCGGCTTCGGACGGCTTTGCGGCACTCGGCATCGAGCCGGGCACGCTGGCCGCCCTGGTTGCGGATGTGACCGCCAGCGGCGACCGCCTCGTCAAGCGCCTGGTGCCGGGTACCGGCACCTCCTACCCGGCCGGCTTTGCGCGGCTCACCGACACGCGCCATCTGCTGGTGGTGATCGATGAGGACCAGCTCGACGGCTCGGACGGCGATCAGCCGGCGGCCGGCCAGGACGATCAGCCAGCCGGTCAACAGCTCGCGTCGCCGGAGGCGGTAACGGCCACGCCATCGGATGAAAGCCAGACTGCCGCGCCCGTTCAGGACAACAGCCCGGCGCCGGCAGTGGCGACCGTAGAGCGGGCTGAAGCGGCTGCGGAAAGAACCGAAGACAATGAGCACGGCGCCGCGGAACCCGTGGTAGAGCCGGAAGAAGCGGCTCCGCCAAAGCCCGAAGGCGGCGTGGAGGCCGTCACGGAAATCGTGGCCGACCAGCAGCCCACCCACATCGATCATCAGGCCAGCGCCACCGGCCAACAGGCCGCCGATGCCGGCCAGCACGACCATTGGTATTTCAACGCCGGCGAAGATGATGCCGGGCATGATCAACCGGAAGCAGTGGCGAAGGACGAGCCGAAGGAAGCCATCGCAGCCGAAGACCGTCGGCCGGACGTCGGCGGAGCCACCACGCCAGCGCAGCCGGCCCCTCCCCGCGACCTCGACCGCTCGGCGCCGCCGCTGCGCTTTGTCTGGCGTACCGACGCCGAAGGCAAGTTCAGCGCGCTGTCGCCCGAATTCGCCGAGATCGTCGGCCAGCCGGCCGCCGATGTGATCGGCCGCCGCTTCAAGGACGTCGCCACCACTTTCGGCCTCGACGCCTCGGGCGAGATCGCCGGCCTGCTCGAACGCCGCGACACCTGGTCCGGCCGCTCGGTGCTGTGGCCCGTGGCCGGGACCGGTCTGAAGATCCCGGTCGACCTGGCGGCGCTGCCCGTCTATGGCCGCAGCCGCGCCTTCGAGGGTTTTCGCGGTTTCGGCGTCGCGCGCGCGGCCGACGCCGTGGTCGACCCGGAAGCGCTTGGCATGGCCCTGGTGCCGAACGCCGCAGCAGCCGGAGCCGCCCCGGCGGGAGGCGAGCCGTCGGCAGCGGAGCAGACCACGCCCGAACAGCCGAAGCCTGAAGATCCGTTCCAGGGCGAAGTGCCGGCGCTGGCCATCGTGCCGAAGCCCGAGCGGCGCTTCGCAGACAAGGTGATAAGGCTGGCCGAACATCGCCAGCCGGCCAACGACAAGCAGCCGGGAAGCGACACACCTCACAAGGGGCTGTCGATCCTCGAACGCAGCGCCTTCCGCGAGATCGGCGAGCGGCTGCGCAAGGACAGTTCCGCTCCGGCCGGGCCGAGCGGCGCCGAAGCCGACAAGCAGCCCGACACGGCTGTTGTTGCCGGCAAGGACGAGACAACGGCGAAGGAGCCGGCCAGCGAAACGAAGCCCGAGGCAAACGAGCCGCCCGCGCTTGAAGCAGCCGCGCACGAGCATTCCGCTCGGGAAGCGACCGCGACAACCGCGCCGGAAGCTTCGGAGACTGTCGACGCGAAGGCCGATGCGGAGACCGCGGAAGCCCAGACCGAGGCGGAAGACCAGGAAGACCTGGCGCGCCTCGACGGCATCGATGACGAAACGAGCGATACGGGCCGGGCCGGGACGCCCGCCGTTTCCGGCTCGCTGCTCAGCTATGCCGACGGCGAGAAATCCACGGAAGAAGCCGGTGTCACGCCTGTATCCGAAACCGAGCAAGAAGCGGGTGCCCAGCAAGCGGCCGAACATGCCGCCGCTGAGCCGCAGCAGCTGGTCGAACAGCCAGCGACACAGCCGGTCGCGGCCGGGCCGTCCGCCCCAGACTCGACGGCGGACGACGACAGCATGACCGCCGACGATTTCCGCGATGCGCAAGACAGTGAGGATTGGGCCGACTCCGATGCCGATGCCGCCACGGCAGCAGAAGAACAATCGGAAGCGGTAGCGCCGGCGCGGTCGCGGCTCGAAGTGCCGCCACTCAAACTCTCGGGTTTTATGCCATCCGCTTTTTCGACCGGCGAGGAAGCCAAGGCGCCCGATACGTCCATCCTGGCCAGGCTGCCGGTGCCGCTGCTCATCCATTCGGGCGATGTGCTGCATTATGCCAATGAAGCCTTCCTCGAGCTCACCGGCTACGACGCGTTGGACGACCTGGTGGATATTGGGGGCCTTGGTGCGCTGTTTGCCGATCCTTACGCCGAGGACGCCGCCGCGGAAGAAAGCGACCACTCGCTTAAGCTCAAGACCCGCCAGGGTCAGGAATTTCCGATCGACGCGCTGCTGCGCTCGGTGCCGTGGCGCGGCGGCAAGGCGCTGATGCTGGTCGTGCGGCGCTCCGGCGAGGACGACGCGGCGCATTTCACCGCCGCCAATGACGAGCCGGCGCTGCAGCCGGACGTGCCGGAGTTGAAGTCGCGCATCGCCGAGATGCGCACCATCATCGACACCGCCACCGACGGCGTCGTGCTGATCGGCCGCGACGGCAACATCCGTTCGATCAGCCGGCCGGCGGAAGCCTTGTTCGGTTTCGACAGCGACGAGGTCGCCGGCAAGCCCTTTGCCTCGCTGTTCGCCATCGAAAGCCAGCGCGCGGCGCGCGATTATCTCGCGGGCCTGTCCGAGCCGGGGGTGGCAAGCGTGTTGAATGACGGCCGCGAGGTCATCGGCCGCGAGGCGCAGGGGCGTTTCATTCCGCTGTTCATGACCATCGGCAGTCTTCCCAACGACAGCGGCTTCTGCGCCGTGGTGCGTGACATCACGCAATGGAAGCGGGCCGAGGAAGACCTGACACAGGCACGCGCCGTGGCTGAGCGCGCCTCCTCGCAAAAGACGGATTTCCTGGCCCGCATCAGCCACGAGATTCGCACACCGCTCAACGCCATCATCGGCTTTTCCGAGCTGATGGTGGACGAGAAATTCGGTCCGGTCGCCAATGACCGCTATCGCGATTATCTGCGCGACATCAACCGCTCCGGCAACCACGTGCTCGATCTCGTCAACGACCTGCTCGATATCTCCAAGATCGAAGCCGGCCAGCAGGAGATGGATTACGAGGCGGTGTCGCTCAACGACACGCTGGCCGAGACGGTGGCGATGATGCAGCCGCAGGCCAATCGCGAGCGCGTCATCATCCGCTCCAGCTTCGCCTCGCGTCTGCCGGAAGTGGTGGCGGATTTGAGAAGCGTTCGCCAGATCGCCCTCAACATCCTGTCCAACGCCATCCGCTACACCCAGGCCGGCGGCCAGGTGATCGTCTCGACCGCCTACGAGGCCTCGGGCGATGTCGTCATGCGTGTGCGCGACACTGGCATCGGCATGACCCCGGCCGAGATCGAGCAGGCGCTGAAGCCGTTCAAGCAGATCAATGCGCTGAAGCGCGGACGCGGCGACGGCACCGGCCTTGGCCTGCCGCTGACCAAGGCCATGGTGGAAGCGAACCGCGCCCGTTTCGCCATCACCTCGACGCCCGGCGAAGGAACCCTGGTCGAGGTCGCCTTCCCCTCGACCCGCGTGCTTGCCGAGTAGCTGGCTTCGGACGGGATCCGGCCAAAGAAAAAAGGCGTCCTGGGGGACGCCTTGAGAAATGGGATGCTGTCACAACGGGGGCTTGAGCTGAACCTCAGGGGACGAGGAACGGGATTTCTCCCTCAAGTTACTCGCGACTATCGGGGGCGTCCCTTAACAAGTCCTTACCGGGCCGAGAAAAAATTTACGAATGTGTACCACCCGTGAAATCTAGGTAAATTCGACAGCCACATTTTGTTAACTATGCGGGATGCTGTTCGACGGCCTAACAGACCGCATGCCTTGGCGATTAGCCGAGTCCCTCGCGGCGTCGTCATCCTTGGGCGAAGCAGGAGCGAAGCGACGCGCGGAGACCCAAGGATCCATTCCGTTACCTCGGCCGAAGACTGCAGCGGAGCAGAATTCTGTAAACGTTGCAACGCCTTAGCGTCACGGAATGGATCCTAGGGTCTGCGCGCGTCGCTTCGCTCCTTGCTCCGCCCTAGGATGACGACCGCGAAGGGGGCAACCAGGAAAATCTCAGCTGGCGAAAATCCGTCTGGCTCTAGCTCGCCAGCTGCGGCAGGTCGCGGAACAGCTCCAGCGCCTCGGGATTGGCCAGCGCTTCCTTGTTCTTGACCATGCGGCCATGGACCATGTCGCGCACCGCGAGCTCGGTAATCTTGCCGGATTTGGTGCGCGGGATGTCGGAGACGGCGACGATCCTGGCCGGCACGTGGCGCGGGCTGGCGCCGGTGCGGATCTTGGCGCGGATGCGCTTCTCCAGATCCTCGTCCAGGCTCACACCGGCAGCCAGGCGAACGAACAGCACGACGCGGACGTCATTGTCGAAATCCTGGCCGATGCAAAGCGCCTCGAGGATTTCCGGCATCTGCTCGACCTGATTGTAGATCTCGGCCGTGCCGATCCTGACGCCACCCGGATTGAGCGTGGCGTCCGAGCGGCCGTGAATGATCATGCCGCCATGTGCCGTCCATTCGGCGAAGTCGCCATGGCACCATACATTGTCGAAACGCTCAAAATAGGCGGCGTGGTATTTCTTGCCTTCGGGGTCGTTCCAGAAGCCGATCGGCATCGCCGGGAAGGCCTTCGTACAGACCAGCTCACCCTTCTCCCGCCGGACCGGCTTGCCGTCGTCGTCCCAGACATCGACGGCAAGGCCGAGGCCCGGCCCCTGGATCTCGCCGCTCCAGACCGGCTCGGTCGGCACGCCGAGCACGAAACAGGACACGATGTCGGTGCCGCCCGAGATCGAGGCCAGATGCACGTCCTTCTTGATACCGTCATAGACGAAGCGGAAATCCTCCGGCGACAGCGGCGAGCCGGTGGAAGAGAGCGTGCGCACGGTCGACAGGTCGTGGGTCGAGATCGGCTTCAGCCCGGCCTTGCGGACCGAATCGATGAACTTGGCCGAGGTGCCGAAATAGGTCATCTGCTCGGCATCGGCGAAATCGAACAGCACATTGCCGTCGGGGTAGAAGGGCGAGCCGTCATAGAGCAGAAGCGTCGCGCCCGAGGCGAGGCCGGAGACCAGCCAGTTCCACATCATCCAGCCGCAGGTGGTGAAGTAGAACAGGCGATCGCCGTCGAGCAGGCCGGCATGCAGCCGGTGCTCCTTGACGTGCTGAACCAGCGTGCCGCCGGCCGAATGGACGATGCATTTCGGGATGCCGGTCGTGCCGGACGAGAACAGGATGTAGAGCGGATGCGCGAAGGGCAGCCGCTCGTAGCTGAGGGTCCTGGCGGCGAAGGGCGAGAGCGCCTCCTCGAGCGCGGCCGCCTTGTCGATGGTGGCGGCAACGTCGGCCGAGGTGCCGAGATAGTCGACGATCAGCACCTTGCGCAGCGTGGCGAGCTTGGCCGCCACCGCGCGGACCTTGTCGGCCACCTCGATCGCCTTGCCGTTATACCAATAGCCGTCCGGCGCGATGAAGACGACCGGCTCGATCTGGCCGAAACGGTCGAGCACGCCCTGTTCGCCGAAATCGGGAGAGCATGACGACCATACCGCGCCGATCGAGCTTGCCGCCAGCATCGCGGCGATGGTTTCGGGCATGTTGGGCATCATGGCGGCGATGCGGTCGCCGGCCTTGACGCCGAGCGACAGGAAGAGCTGCTGCAGCCGAGAGGTCAGCGCATGCAGCTCGTTCCAGGACAGCCGGCGCTCGACCTTGTCCTCGCCGCGAAAGATCATGGCGGAACCGCTGCCGGTCTTCTTCAACAGGTTCTCGGCAAAGTTCAACCTGGCGTCGGGAAAGAAAGCCGCTCCGGGCATCCTCTCACCGTCGATAAGGTTGCGCTCACCCTTGTCGCCGACGAGATCGCAAAAATCCCAAACCAGGTTCCAAAAGCCCTCGCGATCCTCGATCGACCAGCGGTGAAGCTCGGCATAGTTGGAGAATGACAGCCCGGCCTGCGCTTCCGCGGCTTTCGTGAACGCGGTCAGCGGCGCTGCGTCGATCCGATCCTGCGTCGGGGTCCACAAAGGCGTATCGGCTGCCATGATCGCTCCTCCCAAAGCGCGTCGCTTTTTGAGCCGTTTAGCTCAAGATCGCTTATGCCATCGTCCCAAAAACGGCGCGCAACCGCGGACCGGGATCGTGCAGACCGCTTATGCATATTGCAGCGCAGCAGAGCAAGATTTTGTTCGCCCAGCCCATGGCGGGCGCTGCGCAAATGCCATCGCAAGGCCATAAAGACTTGAAAAGCGTCGGCGCTCGGTTACACCCGTCGGGGGATTTTGTCGGCAACAGAAGCATACGGGGCGAAATGCCATCATCTTTGATCCGGCGTGGGGTGTGGGCGATCGGCGTTGCCGTGCTCGTCATCGCGCTCGCGGTCGCGGCGCTGCCACTGATTGCCTCGACCCGCATCGTACGCGACCGCATCGCCTGGGAACTGAGCGCCTGGAGCGGCTTCCGTGTCACCATCGACGGCTCGCCGCGCATCGAGGTGTGGCCGAAGTTCCGGGCCATCCTCAGCGACGTGACGCTGTCGCAATGGACCGAGACCGACGCGCCTCCGGTGGTCGAGGCCGATCGCCTGGAAGTCGATCTCTCGGCGATGGCCGCCTTGCAGGGCGATGTCGCCTTCTCGACGGCCAGGCTGGTGCGCCCGACGATCAGGGTGCAACGCACGCCAAGCGGCTTCTATCTGCCGCCGCTGCCGACCGGGGGGCGCATCACGCGCTCGATCGACACCGCGCGCGGCGTGGTCAGCGCCAATCCACAGAAGCCCGATCTCGGCAGATTGCCTTCCGATCCGTTCGGCACCGTCGAATTCCGCGATGGCCGCGTCGTGACCACGGCCGACGGCAAGGACACTGAAATCCTGAGCAGCCTGGGCGGCCAGGTGAACTGGGAAGCGATGAACAGCGAAGCATCGCTGACCGCGACCGGGATCTGGCGCGGCGAAAGCGTGCAGCTCGATTTCTCCTCGGCGAAACCGCTGGTGCTGTTTGCCGGAGGAGCCGCCCCGATCACCCTCTCCTTCAAGGCGGCGCCTGCCACGTTCTCCTTCGACGGAACGGCCTCGATGTCGGACAATGCCTATCTCGACGGCCAGGCAAAGTTCGCCGCGCCGTCGCTGCGGCGTGTGCTGGAGTGGTCGCAGGCCGGGCTTGCGCCGGGCGCTGCGATCGGCGCCGTCTCGATCGCGAGCAAAGTGAACGCTTCGGCGGGGCGTGCAAAGTTCGAGAACACTACCGTCATGCTCAACAACAATCCGGGCATGGGCGCGCTGGACCTCTCTTTCGCCGAAGGGCGCCCGGTGGTTGCCGGCACGCTCGCCTTCGACACGCTCGATCTCAAATCTTTCCTGTCGGCCTTCACGCCTGTGGTGCCGACCGGCGAGGCCGGCCCCGGCGATATCGACACCAGCTTCGCCGACCGCATCAACCTCGACCTCAGACTGTCGGCGGCGCATGCCACGGCGGGACCGGTGCAACTCGCCGACGTCGCGGCGACCGCGCAGGTCAAGAACGGCCTTGCGGTCTTCGACATATCCGATGCATCGGCCTTCGGCGGCACCGTCCAGAGCAGCCTGCGCTTCGACCGCAAGCCCGAGGGCACACAGGTCGAGATGCGGCTCCTGGCATCGGATGTGGATACGGGAGCCTTCGGCACGGCGGCGGGAATGACGCGGCTGGTGCCGGCCGGCACCGGGACGGTGTCGGTCATCCTCAAGGGACCCGGCAAAGCGTGGAACTCGATCTTCGAGAATGCCGACGGATCGTTCTCGGCGACGTTCGGGCCGGGCACACTCAACGGACTCGACCTGCCGGCCTTCCTGAAGCGCAACCAGCAAGGCGGCTTCTTCGCGCTCGACGACGTCTCCAAGGGTTCGCTGCCGATCGACGGCGCCGAGATCAAGGCAAGCATTTCGAAGGGCGTGGCGCGCCTCGACAAGGCCGAGATCAACGCGCAGAAATACAAGATCTGGCTGTCCGGCATCGCCTCTTATGTCGGGCGCGGACTGGCGCTCTCGGGCGGCGTCGTGCCCACCGGACAACCAGCACAGCAACCCCAGCCGGCCGGCGGCCAGGCAGCCAGCCCGGCTCCCGCGCCGCCCAGCCAGTCGCTGTTCTTCGTCGGCGGCAACTGGAGCGCGCCGTTCATATCGCCGATCGCTCCCGGCGTTTCGGGCCAGTAAAGAAGGCAGGGGGCGCGAAAGAGCGCCCCCGCTCCCGCGATCAACCGCGCTGCGCCGCCTGCTCGTCGAGCTGGCGCTGGATCTCGCGGCGCTTGTTGGCGATCGAGGCGATGATCACGCCGACCGCCACCACCGCGATCAGTATCGTGCAGGCGGCGTTGATTTCCGGCGTCACGCCAAGGCGCACCTGGCTGTAGATCTTCATCGGCAGCGTGGTGGCGCCGGGGCCCGAGGTGAAGCTGGCGATGACCAGGTCGTCGAGCGAGAGCGTGAAGGCCAGCATCCAACCGGAGATGATCGCCGGCAGGATGACCGGCAAGGTGATCTGGAAGAAGGTTTTCACCGGCGGCGCGCCGAGATCCATCGCCGCCTCCTCGAGCGAGCGGTCGAAAGAGACCAGGCGCGACTGCACGACGACGGCGACGAAGCACATGGTGAAGGTGATGTGCGCGAGCGTCACCGTGAAGAAGCCGCGGTCGAGCCCGACGGCGACGAAGAGCAGCAGCAGCGAGAGGCCGGTGATGACTTCCGGCATGACCAGCGGCGCAAACACCATGCCGGAGAAAAGCAACCGCCCCCTGAAGCGCGTGTAGCGCGTCAGCGTGATGGCGGCGAGCGTGCCGAGCACGGTCGCCACCGTCGCCGAGATGACGCCGACGCGCGCCGTGACCCAGGTGGCGTCCATCAGGCCCTGGTTGTGGAACAGCGAGACGTACCATTTGGTCGAGAAGCCGCCCCAGACGGTGACGAGCTTCGATTCGTTGAAGGAAAAGACGATCAAGAGCACGATCGGCAAATAGAGAAAGGCAAAGCCCAGCACGATCGAGGTGATGTTGAAGCGGCTCCAGGTCGCGTTCATCTGCCCTGCTCCTGTGCCTTCGCCTGCGCCTGCTGGAAGAACATGATCGGGATGGTCAGCACCAGAAGCAGGATGACGGCGACCGCCGACGAGACCGGCCAGTCGCGGTTGGAGAAGAATTCGTTCCAGAGCGTCTTGCCGATCATCAGCGTCTGCGAGCCGCCGAGGAGATCGGGGATGACGAACTCGCCGACAGCCGGAATGAAGACCAGCAGGCAGCCGGCGACGACGCCGGGCAGCGACAGCGGAAAGGTGATCTTCCAGAAGGCGCCGGTCTGCGGGCAGCCGAGGTCCTGCGCGGCCTCGATCAGCGAATAGTCCATTTTCTCCAGCGAGGAATAGAGCGGCAGCACCATGAAGGGCAGGTAGGAATAGACGATGCCGATGAAGATCGCGGTGTAGGTGTTGAGGATGACCAGCGGCTGGCTGATCAGGCCGGTCGCGAGCAGGACCTGGTTGAGCAGTCCCTCGGGTTTCAGGATGCCGATCCAGGCATAGACGCGGATCAGGAACGAGGTCCAGAACGGCAGGATCACCAGCATCAGCAAGGTCGGGCGGATCGTCGCCGGCGCGCGCGCCATGCCATAGGCGATCGGATAGCCGACGATCAGGGTGAGTATCGTCGAGATCCCCGCGATGATCAGGCTGGTCACATAGGCGTTGAAGTAGAGCGCGTCCTGGGTGAGCCAGGTGTAGTTGTCGAAGTTGAGCGCGCGGAAGCCGGCGAAGAATCCCGAGACGCCGTCCTTGAAGTCGAGCACCGGCGTATAGGGCGGCATCGAGATCGCCGTCTGCGACAGCGATATCTTGAAGACGATGATGAAGGGAACGAGGAAGAAGAACAGCAGCCAGAGATAGGGAATAATGATGACGAGGCGGTCGACAAAGCCTTTCACCACTCTTGTCGGCAGTGCGGCGGCAGTTTTGGCTGATGGAGCGGCGGTCGCAGCGATGTTTGTCATCTCCGCCTCCTATCTCGCCAGCACGACGCCGGCGTCGGGCCGGAAGGAGACCCAGGCGCGGTCGTTCCAGGTTAGCGGGTCCTCGCTCACACGCGAGGCGTTCATCGCGCTCGCCCGTACGATCTGCCCGTCGTCCAGCTTGATATGATAGACAGTCATGTCACCGAGATAGGCGACGTCATAGACCTCGCCCTCCAGCGCATTGACCGCATCAGCCGGTTTCTTCGACGTGACCTTGATCTTCTCCGGCCGGATCGCGAAGACGATGTCGGAACCGGCGGTGGCCTCGCCGCCATTGTCGACCACGATCTGAGCGCCAGTCGCGCCGGTGATGCGCGTCGTGCTTGCGCTGCGCTCGGTGACCTTGCCCTCGAACATGTTCACATTGCCGACGAAATGCGCCACGAAGCGCGAGGTCGGCGCTTCATAGATCTCGGCCGGCGTGGCGACCTGCATCACCTCGCCCTTGTCCATGATGGCGATGCGGTCGGCCATGGTCATGGCCTCCTCCTGGTCGTGGGTGACGACGACGAAGGTGAGGCCGAGTTCCTGCTGCAGGTCCATCAGCTCGAACTGGGTTTCCTCGCGCAGCTTCTTGTCGAGCGCGCCGAGCGGCTCATCGAGCAGCAGAACCTTGGGGCGCTTGGCGACGGAACGGGCAAGCGCCACGCGCTGGCGCTGGCCACCCGAGAGCTGGTGCGGTTTGCGCTTGGCGAACTGCTCGAGCTTGACCAGCTTCAGCATCTCGGCGACGCGCCTTTCGATATCGGGTCCCGGCATGCCTTCCTGCTTGAGGCCGAAAGCAATGTTCTTTTCCACCGTCATGTGCGGGAACAGCGCATAGGACTGGAACATCATGTTGACCGGCCGCTTGTAGGGCGGGATGCCGCGCAAGTCCTGCCCGTCGAGCAGGATGCGGCCGGCGGACGGTTCCTCGAAGCCGGCGAGCATCCTGAGCAGCGTCGACTTTCCGCAGCCCGACGCGCCGAGCAGGGCGAAGAATTCGCGCTCGAAGATGGTCAGCGACAAATTGTTGACGGCGGTGAAGTCGCCGAACTTCTTGGTGACCTTGTCGAACTGGATGTACGGCTTGGCGTTCGGGTCGTTCCATGGCGCGAAATCCCTGCGGATGCTGCCAAGCGATTTCATGGTCCCCACTCCGTTATTCTTTAAAAATTCCCCAAAAGAAAAGCGACCCCGGCAGCTGGCTGCCGGGGTCGTGTCTCAATGCTCACTGGCCGGTGACGATTTTGGTCCAGGTGCGCGTGATGACGCGCTGGGTCTTGGGATCGTATGGCGCGACGGTATAGAGCTTCTTGATCGTCTCGGCATCTGGATAGACCGAAGTATCTTCCAGGATCGCCTTATCGACGAATTGCTGCGAAGCCTTGTTGCCGTTGGCGTAGAGCACGTAGTTCGACGACTTGGCGATGACTTCGGGCGTCATCATGTAGTTGATGAACTCGAGCGCGTCGGCGACATGCGGCGCGTCAGCGGGGATCGCCATCATATCGAACCACATCTGGGCGCCTTCTTTTGGCACCGAATAGCCGATCTCGACGCCCTGCTTGGCTTCCTGGGCGCGGTTGCGCGCCTGGAAGACGTCGCCCGACCAGCCGATCGCCAGGCAGATATCGCCGTTGGCCAGAGCGTTGATGTATTCGGACGAATGGAACTTGCGGATATAGGGCCTGACCTTGAGCAACGCTTCCTCGGCCTTGGCAATGTCATCCGGCGAGGTGCTGTTGGGATCGAGGCCGAGATATTTCAGCGCCGCCGGAATGATGTCGGCCGGAGAATCCAGCACATAGACGCCGCAATCCTTCAGCTTGGCCAGCTTGTCCGGATTGAAGAACACGTCCCAGCTGTCGATCTTGTCGGTGCCGAGTGCGGCCGTCACCTTCTTGACGTTGTAGCCGAGGCCGACCGTGCCCCACATGTAGTTGACGGCATATTCGTTGCCCGGATCGTATTTGGCGGTGCGTTCGGAGATGACGTCCCACATGTTGGAGATGTTCGGCAGCTTCGACTTGTCGAGCTTCTGGAACACGCCGGCCTGGATCTGGCGCGCCAGGAAGTTGGCGCTCGGCACGACGACGTCATAGCCGCTGCCGCCGGCAAGCAGCTTGGTCTCCAGGATCTCATTGGAATCGAAGGTGTCGTAGACGACCTTGATGCCGGTCTTCTTGGTGAAGTCGTCGATGATCGAGCTGTCGATATAGTCCGACCAGTTATAGACGTTGACGACGCGGTCTTCGGCATGGCCGCCTGCCGTGAAAAGCGTCAGAAATATCGACGTCGCCGAAAGCCATAGAGCTTTGCGGATCATGATGTTCTCCTTTGGTGAGTGTTCCCTTGCCGGCTCGTCGCAAAAGGAGCGCGGGACGGCGTTTGTTTCAGACTATTGAGCTTTTGGTAGGGCGACAAGCGCGGCCTGCCGGCGCTGCGCCGGGTTGCCGGTCGGTGGTCAAAGACCTCTCGCGGCGTGCCCTTGTAAGGTATCCGGGCGGCGTCAGCGGCGTTCACCGTGGCGTGAGCAGAGATACGACGATGTGGTCCGGCCTTAGTCAGGCCGGCAGAGACACTTGGCAAGATACGCCTGTCTTGTTGTTGCCGTAATCGCAGCCTGCCCGGCCGGCAGCGGGGTTGTCAATGGGGAAGGCTGCCTAAAGCGCGTCGCGCTGAAAGGGATTCAGGCGACGCGCTTTAGGTCTTTGTTTTGATGCATGTCGTTCTCCCAAAACCGCTGCGCACTTTTGGGCGACATGCACTCTTTGTTTTGATGCATGTCGTTCTCCCAAAACCGCTGCGCACTTTTGGGCGACATGCACCAACGTCAATTCGGCGACGGCAGGCCGGTGATGCCGGGACGCGCCGGCCGTGCCTGACGCGTGAATTCGAGGCCGATATGGACGAGCAGCGCCGTGACCACGATGGCGCCGCCGATGATGGTGCGCAGCGACGGCACCTCGGAATGGACGAGCCAGACCCAGATCGGTCCAAGGATGGGCTCGAAGGTGCCAAGCAGCGCCGCGATCGCCGCGGGCACCAGCCGCGCTCCCATGGCGAAGAAGGCAAGGCCGATGCCCAGATTGACGACGCCGAAGGCAAAGAGAAAACCCATGTCTCGAGCGGAAACCGAGAATTCCGTGGCCTGGGCGGCGGCAAAAGCACCGGCAAGCAGCGCGCCGAGACAGGTGGCCGGTACCATGCGCACATGGGAGAAGCGCCGGGTGATCACGGTCGCGAACGAAAACATCACCGCGATCAGCAGCGCCAGGCCATCGCCGATCGGCGAGACGGCGCCGCCCAGGGATTCGGAGACCATGATGGCAACGCCGGCGATGACGGCGGCGATGGCGACCCAGGTGCCCTGGCTCACGCGCTCGCGAAACAAAAGCCAGGCGAGCAAGGCAGCCAGGAGCGGCACGCCGGCTTGCATCAAGAGGATGTTGGCAACCGTCGTATAGGCGAGCGCGACGATAAAGCTGGTCGAGGCGGTGGCGAAGCAGAAGGCCACGCCGAGGCCGGGTAGGCCCATATCGCGGAACAATTTCAACGTGCCGCGCCAGCCGTCGCGCCAGACCATGAAGGCGACGAGGAAGGCCACGGCCCAGAGCGAGCGCCAGAACACCACGGTCCAGCTGTCGTCGACATGGATGAAACGGGCGATGGTGCCGCCAAAGCTCCACATCAGCGCCGACAGGAAGACCAGCAGCATGCCGATCCGTTCCTCGCGCGGCGAGACGGCTGGCAAGGCGGCACGGGGCGAGGCGGTATCGGACATGGACATGACTGTCAGCGAGTTATTTGCGCTACGATGCACCAGGGACGACAGGGATTCTGTATCTTAGACGACAAGACTGTGTCTCAATCGCGTAGCGCAAAGTAGACAGCCACGCGTGATCCAGCATTCGCTGAAATTTGGGACAACCTCGCCACGGCCTTACTTGGCGCATGTCTGGGTCCGACGACCGATGCGCATGTTTCGGGCGACGTGTACTAGCCCTGGAAATCGAAGGCGCTGAGGCCCGTCACCATCTCGTCGAGGCCGAGCGGGCGCGTCACCGGCGGTTCGGCGCGCGCCAGGCAGCCGACACGTTCGCAAAGCCGGCAAGCGGGACCCACGGGCGTGGCGAAACCCTGCCCGGGCTTGCCGGCCGCGCCGGCCGGCAACGCCGCGCCATAGACGATCTCGTCGCGGAAGCCGATATCGCAGCCGAGCAGGAGCGCGGTGCGCCGCGGCCGCTCGGAGAAGGCGCCTTGCGGGCCCTCCAGCGTGCGCGCGATGCAAAGGAACTCGGCGCCGTCGGGCATCTCCACCGCCTCGACCAGGATCTGGCCCGGCTGCGAGAAGACCGCATGCACGGGAAGCTTGGGGCAGCCGCCGCCGAAGCGGCTTTGCGGATAGCCCTGGCTGCCGGCCTTGCGGAAACGATTGCCGGCATTGTCGACCTCCAGCATGAAGAACGGCACGCCCGACGCGCCGGGACGCTGCAGCATGGTCAGGCGGTTGGCCGCCTGTTCGAAGGAGACACCGAACCGGGAGCGCAGGACGTCGATGTCGTAGCGGGCACGGACGGCGGCGGCGTGGAAGGCCTGATAGGGCATCATCAGGGCGTGCGCGGCATAGCGGCCGAGTTCGAAGCGGGCGAGCCGGCGCGCCTCGTCGGTGCCGAGCTTCAGCGCCTGGATCTCGCCGGCGACGGCCACCGACATGCGGATCAGGCTCGCCTCCATGGCGATTTCGCGCAGCTGGTCGAAAGGCGACAGCCGCTCGGACAGGAACAGGCGCTGCGAATGGCGGTCGTAGCGGCGGCGCCAGTTGGGCATGGTGGCGACCGGCAGCACCTTGACGACGATGCCGTGCTCGCGCCTGAGCCAGGCCTTCAGTGCCGCAAACAGATCATCGCCGGGGTCGAGGACCGACGTGAAGGCCTCCGCCTCCTCTTCCAGCGAAGCAAAGTGGTTCGGGCGGCGCTCGAACACTTCGTGGACCTCGTCGGCGGGAAGGCGTGTGCCGGACAGCGCGGTCGCCCTGCCCTCCTTCGCCAGAAGCTGGTTGAGGTCGGACAAGCGTTCGGCCTGCTCGCGATAGGCGCGAAAGAGCTTGACCATCGCCGCCGAGGCATTCGGTGCCGTCTCGGCTAGGTCGATGAGCTCCTGATCGCCAGGCAGTTCGCCGGCAAGAAGCGGATCGCTGAACGCTTCCTTCAGCGCCGCGATCGATCCCTTGGCCTCGCCCTGCAGTTCATGCGGGTCGACCTTGTAGACGGAGGCAAGCTTGAGAATGAGCTGCACCGTCAGCGGCCGCTGGTTGCGCTCGATGAGGTTTAGATAGGAGGGCGAGATGCCCAGCCCCTCCGCCATCGCCGTCTGGGTCAGGCTTCTCGCATTGCGCAGCCGGCGCAACCGCGGCCCGGCGAAGATCTTCTGGTCGGCCATCCCGTCATCCTTGACAAGAATTTACACGAATATCATGCCCTAGGCCTGCTTCGACGCTTTTACAATCGTGACAAATTTACAGACCGAGCCTGTCAATAGCAACACAGCTTTTCCTTTATTTTCCGGGCCATTCGTCAGTTTCCCTGGGTGTTTTTCGCGCTGCAATGTAAATGATGTCACATGCAGACATCGCGAGGCATACCTTTGCGATGTAAGGCTAAAGCAGTTTCAAAGCGATCCGGAGTGACCAATGACCGATTTTTACAACCTCGTCCCTTCCGCGCCTGAAGGCCGCTTCGACGGCATCGAGCGCCCCTATTCGCCAGAGGATGTGAAGCGGCTGCGCGGCTCCGTGCAAATCCGTCAGACGCTGGCCGAGATGGGCGCGAACCGGCTGTGGAAGCTCATCCACGAGGAGGATTTCGTCAACGCGCTCGGCGCGATGTCCGGCAACCAGGCCATGCAGCAGGTTCGGGCGGGGCTGAAGGCGATTTATCTCTCGGGCTGGCAGGTGGCCGCCGACGCCAACACGGCGTCCGCCATGTATCCGGACCAGTCGCTTTACCCGGCCAATGCCGCGCCGGAACTGGTCAAGCGCATCAATCGCACCTTGCAGCGCGCCGATCAGATCGAGACCTCGGAAGGCGAAGGGCTGTCGGTCGAGACCTGGTTCGCGCCGATCGTCGCCGATGCGGAGGCCGGCTTCGGCGGCCCGCTCAACGCCTTCGAGATCATGAAGGCCTTCATCGAAGCGGGTGCTGCCGGCGTCCATTATGAGGACCAGCTGGCGTCGGAAAAGAAGTGCGGCCATCTCGGCGGCAAGGTGCTGATCCCGACCGCGGCGCATATCCGCAACCTCAACGCGGCGCGCCTCGCGGCCGACGTGATGGGCACGCCGACGCTGGTCGTGGCGCGCACGGACGCGGAAGCGGCAAAGCTTTTGACCTCCGATATCGACGAGCGCGACCGGCCCTTCGTCGACTACGATGCAGGCCGCACGGTCGAGGGCTTCTACAATGTGCGGAACGGCATCGAGCCCTGCATCGCGCGCGCCGTGGCTTACGCGCCGCATGCCGACCTGATCTGGTGCGAGACCTCCAAGCCGGATCTGGCGCAGGCCAGGAAATTCGCCGAGGGCGTGCACAAGCATCATCCGGGCAAGCTGCTCGCCTACAACTGCTCGCCGTCCTTCAACTGGAAGAAGAATCTCGACGACGCGACGATCGCCAAGTTCCAGAAGGAGCTCGGCGCGATGGGCTACAAGTTCCAGTTCATCACGCTCGCCGGTTTCCACCAGTTGAACTTCGGCATGTTCGAGTTGGCGCGCGGCTACAAGGACCGTCAGATGGCCGCCTATTCGGAACTGCAGGAGGCCGAATTCGCGGCCGAGGCTCGCGGCTACACCGCGACCAAGCACCAGCGCGAGGTCGGCACCGGCTATTTCGACGCCGTGTCGATGGCAATCACCGGCGGCCAGTCTTCGACCACCGCCATGCATGAATCGACCGAGCACGCCCAGTTCAGGCCGGCGGCCGAGTAACGGACAACAACCAGAGGAAACGCCCACAGGGCAATTAACATCGAGGAGAAGACCAATGGCATCGATAAGCCGCGTCAAGGAAAGGGCAGAAGAGCAATCGAGCGCGATGAGCGTCGACCAGCAGGCGACGATCCGCATGCTCGCCAACGATCTGCACAGGCTCAACCAGTCGGTCATGAAGGCAGTCGAAGCGGGCGTTTCGGTGGAACTGGTGCGCTCGGCCAGGCACCATGGCGGCGACGGCAACTGGGGCGATCTTCTGATCCCGGTGATCGTTACCCAGCAGAGTCACACTTGACGTAACGTCAACAGTCTTGGCGAATGTCTCCCGTGCGCTATACGTTCGGGAGACTATCGCATTTTTTCGGTTTGCCTTCGTGCTCAAGGAGCACGACTTGCGCTGAATTCGAGAATTTCTTGCTTTATTTTCGACGACGACCGTTTCAGCTTGACACCGGCCGCGATCTCACCCAATTGTGCCTCAGGTTTCAACCCTGCATTGAACCAGAGTGCCCGCCCGCCGATGTGTCCCGCCGACCGTGACGACCCTTCCGAAAAACACATCAAACCTGCGACCCGCGCCGGCGCGATGGCGGCGGATTTTTCCAAGGTGCTGGTCGTCGGAAAGTCGTCGATCAACCGGGTCGTGGTGTCGAAAATCGTCGAGAAGTCGGGGCTGAAACCGATTTCGGAATCGCCCGAGACCGCCGAGAAAGCCTTGGCCGGCCACCTGCCCGGCACCATCATCCTGGACGGTGGGCCGGACAACAAGGATTGCGACCGGCTGATGTCGGCCATCGACGCGCGTCGGCGCGCCTCCGGCAAGCCGTTGCCCGCCGTGATCCTGCTCTCAACCAGCAATGGCACGCCGGAGAGTCTTGGCCTGTCGGGCGTGATCGATGCGGTGGTCGCCAAGCCGATCACGCCCGACAGGCTGCAACCGGTGGTGGATCGCCTGGTCGGGCGCGGCTAGGGCGTTTCGGGACAGGCCGTGCCGGAGCGCCGAAGCGACACTCCGGCGTCTGTCCTCGCGAGGCGGAGTCAGTCCAGCTCACCTCTCTCCCTCATTCCGTGCGCAACCTGGCGGAAAAACTCGAGCACCGCCGGATCGAACCATAGGGATTCGGGCCTCGCCCGCGCCTCGGCGAGCGTTTTGGTGTATGCGTCGCGTATAAGCTCTTGCTCGGCCTGGGAGGCCGAACGCCTGATACCGGCGGTGCGGGATCGCACACGCCGAACGAACTCTTTGGCGGCTTCGGAATTGACGTCCCCCACCTCCCTCAGTCGGCCGGCTTCCTCCATGAGGGCCTTCAGCGCCGCCTTATGGGCGTCTCCGTCATATTCTTTCTTTATCTCGTCAAAGGTGCGGCTTGCTCGCCCAGTCGGGTCCTGCTCCGCGATCAGGGCTTCGAACCTTGCGAGGAATTTCTTTTTATCGGTGGGTTTTTGCACGAGAGTCTCCTTGGTGAGGATTGCCAACTCGTCCAGGGAAAGGTCCCGTCCCTTATCGATCTGATCTAGCGCCACCTCAATGAGGGCGGTCGCGCGTTTGATCTTGTCTTGTTGGGACTCCAGGGTTACGCGTTGCAGCCGCAGAATATCCCGAAGCCGGGAATGGTTCCCGACAAGCTTCTTGATCGATTTGAGTGACAGGCCGAGATCACGAAGCACGATGATCTGGTGCAGGCGGGCGATTTGAGCTGAGCCGTACAGGCGCCATCTCGATTCGGCGCGGTGAGGGACAACGAGCCCTTCCCGCTCGTAGACCCTGAGCGCCTTGGTGGTAACACCGAGCCGGCGAGCTGTCTCGCCTGGACCGAACCATTGCTCCTTTTCGCTGCCCATAGCCGACCTTCCGTTCCGGACCCTCGCTTCTGTAAGGGCGGCCCCAGGGTCCGATGCAAGAGCGCGTCGGCCGGTTCGTTCGCGCCTCCCGCTCGCCACCCGAACGGACGTTCAGAACGTCCGCTCACTCGACGCCGCGGAGGTATGCCCCGCTCACCCATCGGGTTTTGCACGACCCGAGAACAATCGCCCTCGGACGTCGTCAACCCGCCGTGGCGATGCGCTCTATCAGCGCCGGCAGCTCGCCCAGGTCGGCGATCTGCCGGAAACGCGGCGCCGCGACCGGCGCCTCGGCATGCTCGACCGCCCAGGTCAATTCATGCGGCACATGAATGCCCCAGCCCCCTGCCTCGATGGCCGGCACCACGTCCGACTTGAGCGAATTGCCAACCATCATGCTCTTTTGCGGCCCGTCGCCGTGGCGGCTGAAGATGCGGGCATAGGTGGCGGCGCTCTTGTCGCTGACGATTTCGACGGCGTCGAAAAGCTCGCCCAGTCCCGATTGCGCCAGCTTGCGCTCCTGATCGAAGAGGTCGCCCTTGGTGATCAGCACCAGGCGGTAGGAGCCCGCCAGCTTTTCGACCGTCTCACGCGCATGCGGCAGCGGCTCGATCGGATGGCTGAGCATCTGGCGGCCGGCAGCCAGGATTTCGCCGATGACCGAACCGGGCACCTCGCCGTCTGTGACCGCGACGGCTGTCTCGATCATCGACAGTGTAAAGCCCTTTATGCCGAAGCCATAGAGAGCGAGATTGCGCCTTTCCGCTTCGAGCAACCTCGCTGCGATGTACTCATGGTCGCCATGCCCGGCCAGCAAGGCCGCGAAGCGCTGTTCGGTCATGCGGAAGAACTGCTCGTTCTGCCACAGCGTGTCGTCGGCGTCGAAGCCGATCGTGGTAAGAGCGGACATGGCCACATCATCCTCCGAAACGGTGGTGTAGACGCGTTCGCCCGGCACTGCTAGCTAGGGATCTGCGAAGCGCGGGGGTGCATGCTGAAATCGTGGAAAGGCGAGCTGGAAAGCTTCCTGGCA
Source organism: Mesorhizobium sp. GbtcB19 (assembly GCF_019091085.1). Classification (GTDB taxonomy): domain Bacteria; phylum Pseudomonadota; class Alphaproteobacteria; order Rhizobiales; family Rhizobiaceae; genus Mesorhizobium. The sequence continues at coordinate 22,149 of NZ_JAGXJY010000030.1, forward strand.
AGCGCTGGTGAGCGCACGCCGACGGAGCTGATCAACGGCATTCGTGATGTCGGCGTCGCCATGGGGCATGAAGCGGGCGAAGCGCTGCTCGACAGCCATCCGGAGCTGTTTTCCCATCGGCCCATGCTGACGCGGGCTTTCATTGAAATGGTCCATGCGCAAGACGTCGCGGAAATCAGGCAGATGCTGGACCTGCAGGAGCCGACGTCGTTCGGGCAGATTGCAGCGGAAAAAACGAGCATCGGCGTCATGTCCTCAAAGGACGCCTACAAGCGTCTTGACGAGGTCTTCGAGCATGTCGACTTCAGCCGATGCGCGCGTGCCGTGATGGTTGGCTGCGGCGGCCGCCCATTCACCATGTTCCGCATCCATGACGAGACCCGGGTTCCCGAGATAGTCGGCCTGGATGTCGTGCCGCAAGCGGTCGAGACAGCGAATATTCTGGCCGCCAAACTCGGCTACACCAGGATGCGCGCCGAATTCCGCAACGGGCGCGACCACGACTATCGCGGCGCGCAGGTGGTCTATGTCGCCAGCATGGTTTCGCCCAAGGCGGCTGTGGTGTCGCGCGTCGCCGACACTGCTCCTCCCAACCTCCAGCTGGTTCTGTGGGAGCCGTATTCGCTCGCCCGCTTGTGGTCGGAGCGGGCGGAAGAGACGCTCGACCGACGGCTTGAGGTCGTCGGCCGCACGCGCGTGTCGCGCAACATGACGCGCGACGTGTTTGTCCGCTTCCGGCCAGGCGCCTCCGGGCGCAGCAGCGCGAGCTGATGGCCGCCGGCGTGGCCGATCGTGCAATCCTGGCCGCGACGATGGCCTGGTGCCTGCTTCGGTATCCGGTGATCTGGAAGAGAACCTACGATCACAGCGGCGTCTTTCCCGACCCGGCCAGACCGGCTTCCTATGTCGACAAGTTTTTGTGGCGGAAGATATTCGACCACAACCCCCTTTATGTCACGGCATGCGACAAGCTGGCTTCCAAGCAATATGCCCTGTCGGTATGCCCCGAACTGAAGACGGCCAAGGTGTTGTGGAGCGGCCGCGACGCGAAAGAGATTCCACCGGCGCTGCTCACCGGCAATGTCGTCGTGAAGGCCAATCATGGCTGCCGCTGGAACATGATGATCCGCGACGGCGAAGTGGACAGGGCGAAGTTGCTGCGGCGAACGGCGCGCTGGATGCGCAATCGATACGGCAGGAAATTCGGCGAGTGGGCCTACAAGGGGGCGAGACAGCTCATCTTCGTTGAGGAGATGCTGATCCGGGACGATGTGCCGGTTCCGCTGGAGTATAAATTCCATATCTCGAACGGAAAGACGGCTTACGTCTACGCCGCGCGGCGCGACGGACAGGGCAACGAGCTGAAAAGTCATTTCGATCGCGACGGCAATTATGCACCGGTCCCGCCGGGCAGCGGCAGCCAATGGGTGAAGATCGATCTGCCTCCATCGTTTCTGCAGATGCGCGAGATCGCGGAGCGGCTGACGGCACCGTTCGACCACATGCGCTGCGACTTCTACGAGATCGACGGCGAGATCTATTTCTCCGAGTTTTCGGTCTATCCGCTCTCTGGAAAAGGCATCATCAACACCAGGCTTCGCGATCTGGCCGGCGACAGCTGGGACATCCGCCAGTCCTGGTTTGTGTCGACGCCGCAAAGGGGTTGGCGCAAATTCTACGCGGCGGCGCTGCTGCGATGGCTCGATGCAACCGAGCGGCAAAAGCCGTAGGCCGATTCCCCAGACAAGCAGCGCCAGCGCCTCCCCTTCCCTTCCCCCATGGCGCCCGGCTATACTTCGACATCCGCAACACAATCTGGTGAATGATGCCGCCTGAGAAAAAGGAAGTCCGTCCGTCAAGCCGGGGGGGACGCGCCCGCACGCCTGCGTTCCTGAAAAACCAGCGCGGTGTGAGGAACTGGAAGGAAGCCAGCGAGTGGCTCGAATGGCGCGGCATCGAGGACATCGAGTGCATCACGCCCGACCAGGCCGGCGTTGCCCGCGGCAAGATGATGCCGTCGAAGAAATTCACCTCCAACACGTCGCTGGCTCTGCCTTCGGCCGTGTTCATGACGACGATCTCCGGCGGCTATCCCGAGGACGGCAACGGCTTTCATTACCCGGAGGATGACGGCGACCTGAAGCTGCTGCCCGATCTGTCGACGCTGACCGTGGTGCCCTGGGAAGAAGATCCGACGGCGGCGGTGATCTGCGATCTCGTCCACCAGGATGGCCGCTCGGTCGAGTTCACGCCGCGCAACGTGCTGAAGCGCGTGCTTGCCGCCTATGACGAGCGTGGGCTCAAACCGGTCGTGGCGCCCGAGATCGAATTCTATCTGGTGCGCAAGAACCCCGATCCGGACTATCCGCTGACGCCGCCCGTCGGGCGCTCGGGACGGCCGATCGGCGGCGGCGCCGGTTATTCGATCGCCGGCGTCAACGAATTCGACGAGCTGATCGATGACATCTATCACTTCTCCGAGCGGCAGGGCCTGGAGATCGACACGCTGATCCACGAGGAAGGCGCCGGCCAGCTCGAGATCAACCTGCGGCACGGCAATCCGATCGAGCTCGCCGACCAGGTGTTCATGTTCAAGCGCACCATCCGCGAGGCGGCGCTGAAGCACGAAATCTACGCCACCTTCATGGCGAAGCCGATCCAGGGGCAGCCGGGCTCGGCCATGCATATCCACCAGTCGGTCGTCGACAAGAAGACCGGCAAAAACATCTTTTCGGCCGAGGACGGCTCCGAGACCGACGCATTCTTCCATTTCATCGGCGGCATGCAGAAGCATGTGCCGAACGCGCTGGTAATGTTTGCGCCCTACGTCAATTCCTATCGGCGGCTGACGCAGCAGGCCTCGGCTCCGGTCAACAACAAATGGGGCTACGACAACCGCACCACGGCTTTCCGGGTGCCGCGTTCCGACCCGGCGGCGCGGCGCGTGGAAAACCGCATCCCGTCGTCGGACGCCAACCCCTATCTGGCGCTGGCCGCGTCGCTTGCTTGCGGGCTGGTCGGCATGAACAACAAGATCAAGGCCGAACCGCCGGTGCTGACGACCGCCAATGCGGATGAGATCGACCTGCCGCGCGGCCTGCTGGAGGCCGTAGGCCTGTTCGAGGACGACACGGAGCTCGGCGCCATCCTGGGCAAATCCTTCGCTGCCACCTACACCGCAATCAAGCGCGCCGAGTTCGAGACCTTCATGGAAGTGATCAGCCCGTGGGAGCGGGAATATTTGCTGCTGAATGTGTGAGGAAAGGCAGTAGGGGAGTAAGGCAGTAGGGCAGTAGGGGGACGATGGCGAAGATCGAATCGTATAGAGATTTGGTCGTTTGGCAGCAGGCGATGGACCTCGCGGTTTCGATCTATCAGGCAACTAGATCCTGGCCAAAGGAAGAGCTCAATGGACTAACAGCGCAGACGCGACGGGCTGCAACATCAGTCCCTGCTAATATTGCTGAAGGCTATGGACGGGAAAGCCGAGCTACCTACCAACAATTTCTGAGGATCGCCCAAGGATCTCTGAAGGAGTTGGAGACCCATCTCCTTATCGCGCAACGGGTAGGAATTGCACCCGCCGAAGCCATCGGCCCCTTGATGAGCCGCAGTGAAAGCGTCGGGAAGCTGCTACGCCTTCTGATCCGAAAGCTCTCGACGGACTAGCCCTACTGCCCTACTGCCCTACTGCCCTACTGCCCTACTGCCCTACTGCCCTACTGCCCTACTGCCCTACTGCCCTATGAGCGTCATGCCCTATCAATCCCCGATTTCTCCCGGCCGGTCCTGGTATGAGGACACGGCTGGGCCTCGTGCCGAGTATCCGGTGCTCGATGGCGACCGGACCTGCGACGTCGTCATCATCGGCGGCGGGTTCACCGGTCTGTCGGCAGCCGCGCACCTGGCCAAGGCCGGCACGAATGTCGTGCTGATCGACGCCTTTCGTTTCGGCGACGGCGCGTCGGGGCGCAATGGCGGCCAGCTCGGTACCGGGCAGCGCGCCTGGGCGGAGGAACTCGAGGCCGAATACGGCCTTACCCGCGCCAGGGCGCTGTTCGACATGGCCGAAGAGGCGAAGGCGCATCTCCTGGATTTCGCCGCCGCCAACGCGATCGACATCGACTATATGCCGGGACAGCTGTCGGTAGCCCACAAGCGACGCTATGTTGACGACTACAAGCGCCATGCCGAGATCATGGCGAGCCGCTTCAACTATCCGCATGTCAGCTTCATGGATGCGGCGGAGACGGCGGAGCGGCTGGGCTCGACGCGCTATTTCGGCGGTGCGCGCGACACCGGCACCGGGCACATCCACCCGCTGAAGCTGGTGATCGGCACGGCCATAGCGGCAGCGGCGGCCGGCGCGCTTCTCTTCGAGCAGACGCCGTCCACCGGCATTATTTCCAGCGGCGGCAAGGTGAGGGTCACAACACCGAGGGGCACGATCACCGCCGACAGAGGCCTGATTGCGGTCAACGCCTATGGCGGCAATCTCGAACCGGTGAGCGCCGCGCACATCATGCCGATCGGCTCCTTCATCGGCGCGACCGTGCCGCTGGGGTCGGACTCGAAAGTCCTGCCCGGCGGCGAATCGGTCGACGATTCCCGCTTCGTGGTGCGTTATTTCCGCAAATCGAAAGACGGACGGCTCCTGTTCGGCGGGCGCGAGGTCTATGCCGTCAACGATCCGAAGGACATCCATATCCACATCCGCAAGCAGATCGCCGAGCTCTACCCGGCGCTGAAGGATGTCGAGATCACGCATGGCTGGGGCGGCTATGTCGGCATCACTGTGCCGAGAAAGCCGTTCGTGCGCGAAGTGATGCCAAAGGTGATTTCGATCGGCGGCTATTCCGGCCATGGCGTCATGCTGTCGAACTTCTTCGGCAAGCTTTATGCCGAGACGGTTGCCGGCAATCGCGACCGCCTGAAGCTGATCGAGGACCTCAAGATCCCTGCTTTCCCGGGCGGCCGCCGGTTCCGCGCGCCACTCTTGTTTCTCGCACTCAACTGGTTCGCGCTGCGCGACCGGATTTGAAGCCGGCCGCTCGAGCCGAAGTCATCGAATCGGCTTGGGTGACTTCCACGCTGGGGGTTGTGGAATTCTTAACGAACGCGCAGAATTTCGCAAATTGGCTCACTCATGCCATAATCAGCAGTGAAAGATGCGATTATGGGCGAAAATCCGGGGGTTTAGCGGGCCTTGCCCGCGATGATTTCGGGACCGATGCCGATCACGGCCAATCTTTATGGCAATGATCGAAAGAACGTCGGCCCGCTTGTTGGAGGTGGTTTGAGTGAACGAGCCCTTCAGTTTCGGCATGCCGGAACGGCAGCGCTTTACAATGCAATTCGGCTATGACGTTCGGCCATCCTTCTGGCAGAAGGTACAGTCGAACGCGCATCTGGTGATTGCCGCGGTGGGCACCGCCGCGCTGCTTGGCGTGGCTGGGGTGGCGCTGTGGCTGTGCATTCCGGGCAATGGCCGGCAAGTGGCCGCCGCAAGCGCCGAGCAGACCGTTCCGACAATCCCGGTGAAGACCACGAAGATCGCTCCTGCCGCCGCGGCGGTCACTGTGGCGGCAGCGGTGCCGCAGGCCGCGCGCAAGGCGGATGCGGTTACGCCGCCAACGGCGGCCCGCGTAGCCAGCATTCCGGCGCTGTCTTCGAACAGCCCGCGCTGGACGGCTTCCGACGCTCAGACGGCGCCGGCCCAGGCCGACACCGAACCGGCTCCATCCAAGCAGGCCGCAAACACCAACGCAGCGCAATCGACCGATACGGCCTTCGCCGAGCCCTCCGCCGAAAACGATGCCTCGGACGCGCTGTCCAAGGTTGTCGTACCCGTCCCCGCAAGCGAGACGCCGACGACTGCCAAGAAGCCGGACGACAAGATGGATGGCGCCCAGACCGCTGCGATTCCCGAGGCCAAGCCGCAGGTTCCCGATCCGCAGCCGGCAGCGGCGGACAGCGCGGCCGAGGCCAAGCCGAAACCGCAGAAAGTCAGCGCGGCCGCCAATGGACGCATTTTGAGGGCCGTCACCATGCGCACGGGCCCGAAGAAGGGCGCCGCCGCAATCACCACGGTGCCGGCTAAGGCGTCGGTGCAGGTGGTGGGCTGCAAGCAATGGTGCGAGATCGTCTATAACGGCAAGCACGGCTGGGTCTATAAGAGCTACGTCAAGACCGGCGCGTAAGACTTACCCCGCCAAGCAGCCATCCGAAGCGGCGCCTTCTGCGCTCAAGCCTGCGCTTTGCGAGGAAGGACTTGTGTTCCTCGAAAGGCACCTCATAGAGCCCGCAGCCTTGGCAACTCTCTTTCTTGCCGCATGCCGGAATCCAGCATCTGACGTCGTGGGTCCAGGCCAGCGCGACCCTCTCCAGATGAAGATTGGACGAGCTCTTCAGCAGGATCAGTTCTCCGGGGACAGCGGTCTCTTTGATATGGTCGGAAACTTCCTTCGGGGTACGAAGCTCCAGGAGGCGGCCGCTGTCGCGGTCGGCCTGGCTGGCGCGTGAGCGATGGGCATTGTCACCGGTGTAGATGACCTCGTCAGCGATATCGCGCGCAATTCCATAGGCAGTGGCGTATTTTCTCGACGATCCGACATAGTCGGAAATCTGACCGAGCACGATGCGCTTGCGGGCGGCGCTGGCCTTCCTCATCATGTCCATGGTGATATCGATCGAATGCCAGGGCGCCTTGGCCGTGTCGACGAGGAATTGCGGACCGCCATCGACCGTCTGCACCATGCAACGGTTCGGCAAGGGTTCGAACGATGCCAGCCTTGCCGCAACTTGCTCGGGCGGGACGCCTAGTTCCAGCGCCGTGACGATTGCGGCGGCGGCCGGCAGCCAGAAGTGCTCGCCAGGGAACGGCGTTCGAATGTCTATGGTGCCACCGCGCCAGCGAAGCGAAAATCCGAGCAGGTCCGGATAGGCGGCTTGGACGTCCGTTACGCGATAGTCGGCGGCCTCCGACTGGCCGAAAGTCGCGATACGGCCCCTTGCGCTCGAAGCCATCCCGAGCACATGCGGGTCGTCGGCATTCAAGATCGCGAGCCCGCCCGGCGACAAGGCGTCAACCAGCGCTCTCTTTTCCTGCGCGACAGCCTCTATGGTCCGGAATTGGGTAACATGCTCCAGCCTGACCATCGTTACGACCGCCACGTCCGGCTTCAGCATCTCCGCCATGCCTCGGATCGAGCCGGGTTCAAACGCGCCGGCCTCGAAGACGACGTAGTCGACCTTGCCCGCGCGTTTCATCCGCTTGTAGAGCGTGCGCACAAGTGCCTTGAGCGTGTTGGCCAGCACTTGAGTATGAACCGTGCCTTGAGCCGCCAGGATATGCCCAAGCAAGCTGGTTGCAGTCGATTTGCCTGAACTGCCCGTTATGCCGATGAAGGTCGCCTTGCTTCGCGCACGCGCGCGCTCTGCTCGATAGCGGCGCAATCGCCAGCCCAGATCGTTGCGAATTTGGCGCAGACTGACCTCAACCAACCGCCAGTTTCCCCTACCCCGATCCGTTATCCTTTCCGCGGACCATCAAGTCAAACTGGGACTCGGCCTGATGGCGTCAACAGCAACCGGGAACGGAAAGCCGCGATGTGAGCGGCTCAGATACAGCGGCCGCCATCGACCTCGAGCGCCACGCCGGTGATGAAGGCGGCTTCATCCGAGGCCAGCCACAGCGCCGCGTTGGCGATGTCGAGCGGTGTCGAGAGCCGGCCGAGCGGGATCGAGGCGCGGAATTTCTCGCGGATCTCCGGCGTGTCGGCGCCCATGAATTTCTCCAGCATGCCGGTCTCGCCGGCGACCGGGCACAGGCAGTTGACGCGGATGTTCTTCGGCGCCAGTTCGACGGCCATCGACTTGGTGGCGGTGATCGCCCAGCCCTTGGAGGCATTGTACCAGGTCAGGCCTGGCCGCGGCCTGAGCCCGGCCGTCGAGGCCGTGGTCAGGATGACACCGCCGCCCTGCCGGTCCATGATCGGCACGACGGCGAGCGCCGCATGGTAGATCGCCTTCATGTTGACGGCGGTGATCAGGTCGAAGGTTTCCTCATCGACGCCCAGCATATCGCCGTTGCGGTGGGTGAAGCCGGCATTGTTGACCATGATGTCGATGCGGCCGAAGGCGCTCTTGGCGGCATAGATCATCTCGTCGAATTCGGAACGCAGCGAAACGTCGGTCTGGGTCCAGATCGCATTGGCGCCGATCTCTTCGGCGACCCGTTCGGCGCCCTTGGCGTTGAGGTCGGCGACGACCACGCGCGCGCCCTCCTCGGCAAAACGCTTCGCCATGCCTTCGCCGAAACCCGACGCGGCACCGGTGATGACGGCGACCTTTCCTTCCAGACGCATGGTTTTCCCGCTCATTGGATTCCGCAGCTTTTGACCTGACTTTTCCACCTGCCGTCCGGCCACCCCACGCCCGGCAATATCTCCCTTAGCTTTCGTCACATTCGCGTTCTATGGTGCAGGCGCGAACGCTGCCGGAAGCCACGGCTTGCCGACAAGCCCTGCCGGCGGCGTGAGTGTCGGGAAACATCTGGGCCGATGCAAGTGCAAGCGATTGGTCCTCACATGTGACACCATGGCACTGGAAAATTTAAATCGATTAGAATATACCAACCACGCTGCCGGCGCCCGGCATCAAATCGGACTGACCATGACCAGCCAGATCATCCCTGTCGATCCTTTCGACTTCATCATCTTCGGCGGCACCGGCGACTTGTCGGAACGCAAGCTTCTGCCCTCGCTCTACCATCGCCAGCGCGGCCAGCAATTCTCCGAGCCGACGCGCATCATCGGCACGTCGCGCGCGAAAATGACCGACGCGGAGTTCCAGGCTTTCGCCAAGAAGGCGATATCCGAGCATGTGAAGCCTGCCGACGTCGACGCCAAGGAGCTTGAGACCTTCCTGACGCGCCTCTCCTACGTCTCGGCCGACGCGACCACGGGCGCCGGCTTCGACAAGCTCAAGAAGGCGATCGGCGATAGCGACCGCATCCGCGCCTTCTATCTCGCCGTGGCGCCGGCACTGTTCGGCGACATCTCGCACCAGCTCAAGGAACACAGGCTGATCACGCAGAACTCGCGCATCGTGCTGGAAAAGCCGATCGGCCGCGACCTTGCCTCGGCGCGTGCGCTCAACGACGCGGTGGGCGACGATTTCCACGAAAGCCAGATCTTCCGCATCGATCATTACCTCGGCAAGGAAACGGTGCAGAACCTGATGGCGCTGCGCTTTGCCAACGCGCTCTATCAGCCGCTGTGGAATTCGGCGCATATCGACCATGTCCAGATCACGGTCGCCGAGACCGTGGGTCTAGAGGACCGCGTCACCTACTACGACAAGGCCGGCGCGCTGCGCGACATGGTGCAGAACCATATGCTGCAGCTGCTTTGCCTGGTCGCCATGGAAACCCCGTCCTCGATGGACGCCGACGCCGTGCGCGACGAGAAGCTGAAGGTGCTCAGGGCGCTGAAGCGCATCAACGGCAACGAGGCGCCCAAGCACACGGTGCGCGGCCAGTATCGCGCCGGCGCTTCGGCGGGCGGCCCGGTCAAGGGCTATGTCGAGGAACTCGGCAAGGACAGCACCACCGAGACCTTCGTCGCCATCAGGGCCGAGATCGGCAATTGGCGCTGGGCGGGTGTTCCGTTCTATCTGAGGACCGGCAAAAGGCTGGCGAGCCGGGTTTCGGAGATCGTCATCGAGTTCAAGCCGATCCCCTTTTCGATCTTCGACGACAGCGCCGGACCGATCTTCGCCAACCAGCTGGTGATCCGGTTGCAGCCCGACGAAGGCGTCAAGCAGTACATCATGATCAAGGATCCGGGACCGGGCGGCATGCGGCTGCGCCAGATCTCACTGGACATGAGCTTCGCGCAGTCGTTCCAGGGCCGGGCGCCGGACGCCTATGAGCGGCTGATCATGGATGTGGTGCGCGGCAACCAGACGCTGTTCATGCGCCGCGACGAAGTCGAGGCGGCGTGGAAATGGATCGACCCGATCCAGAACGCCTGGGAAAGCGCCAAGCAGGAAGCTCAGGGCTATACGGCCGGAACATGGGGGCCGTCGGCCTCCATCGCGCTCATCGAACGTGACGGACGGACATGGCACGAGAGCAATTGAGCGAACCGCATTTCAACTGGAACGGCTTTGCCGATCGCCCGCAGCTGGCGGCGGCGCTTGCCAGCCATGTCGCCGGCCTGCTGACCAACGCGATCGCACAACGCGGCACCGCCCTGCTTGCGGTCTCCGGCGGCACGACACCGGCGAAATTCTTTGCAGCACTTTCCGCGATCCCGATCGTCTGGGACAAGGTTGTCGTGACGCTGGTCGACGAGCGCTTCGTGCCGCCGTCCTCGCCGCGCTCGAATGCTGGGCTGGTGGCGGCCAACCTGTTGCAGAACAAGGCCGCGGCGGCGCGCTTCGTGCCGCTCTACCACGAGGCGGCGAGCATCGAGGACGCAGCAGCAACGGACAGCGAGGCACTGCGGTCGCTGCCCTGGCCGCTCGACGTGGTCATTCTCGGCATGGGCGGCGACGGCCATACGGCCTCGTTCTTTCCCGATGCCGGCAACCTCGAGGAATTGCTCGACCCGGCTTCGCGGCGGATCGTTGTACCCGTGCACGCGGCGAGCGGCGGCGAGCCGCGGCTCACGCTGTCGATGGCGCGCATCGTCGCCGCCGGCTTCGTGGCGCTGCACATCGAAGGCGAGGACAAGCGCACCGCCTTCAACGGCGCGATGGGACCGGGTTTGAAAAAGCCCATCCGCAGAGTGCTCGAGGCGGCGCCGAGACCAATAGAGGTGTTCTGGGCACCCTGATTGCAACAAGACGGTCCCGACGGCGCTGGGAGGACGTCGCCGGGCTCGAAAGGACGGACCATGACAGCCAGACGCGATATCGAAGCCATCACCCAACGCATTCGCCAACGTTCGAAGGCCGGCCGCGAAGCCTATCTCGGCCGCATCGCGGAGGCGTCCGGCCGCAGCGCCAACCGCGCGGTGCTGGGCTGCGGCAACCTCGCCCACGGCTTTGCCGTGTGCAGCCCGTCGGAAAAGATCGCTCTCGGCGGCGACCGCGTGCCGAACCTCGGCATCATCACCTCCTACAACGACATGCTGTCGGCGCATCAGCCCTTCGAGACCTTCCCGGCGCTGATCAAGGAAGCGGCGCGTGAAGCGGGCGGCATCGCTCAAGTCGCCGGCGGCGTACCGGCCATGTGCGACGGCGTCACCCAGGGCCAGCCCGGCATGGAGCTGTCGCTGTTCTCGCGCGACGTGATCGCCATGGCGGCGGCTATCGGCCTGTCGCACAACATGTTCGACGCGGCCGTGTTCCTCGGCGTCTGCGACAAGATCGTGCCCGGGCTGGTGATCGGGGCGCTCACTTTCGGCCACCTGCCGGCCGTCTTCATCCCCGCAGGCCCAATGACGACGGGCCTGGCGAATGACGAGAAGGCAAAGGTCCGGCAGCTCTATGCCGAAGGCAAGGTCGGCCGCGCTGAACTGCTGGAGGCAGAGTCCAAATCCTATCACGGGCCAGGCACCTGCACCTTCTACGGCACCGCCAATTCCAACCAGATGCTGATGGAGATCATGGGCCTGCACACGCCCGGCGCCTCCTTCGTCAATCCGGGCACGCCGCTGCGCGATGCGCTGACCAGGGAAGCGGCGAAGCGGGCGCTGGCCATCACCGCCCTCGGCAATGCCTATACGCCGGTCGGGCGCATGATCGACGAGCGCTCGATCGTCAACGGCGTCGTCGGCCTGCACGCCACCGGCGGCTCGACCAACCATACGATCCACCTGATCGCGATGGCGGCAGCTGGGGGCATCTCGCTGACCTGGCAGGATATTTCCGACCTGTCGGAAGCCGTGCCGCTGCTCGCCCGCGTCTATCCGAACGGGCTTGCCGACGTGAACCACTTCCATGCCGCCGGCGGGCTTGGTTTCCTGATCCGCGAGCTGCTCGACGAAGGCCTGCTGCATGAGGACGTGCAGACGGTGTGGGGCGAAGGCCTGCGGCCCTACGCTGTCGAGGCGAGACTCGGCGACGACGGCGCCGTGGTGCGCGAAGCAGCACCTCTGCAGAGCGGCGACGAGAAGGTGCTGGCACCGGTGAAGCAAGCGTTCCAGTCGACTGGCGGCCTGAAAGTGCTCGGCGGCAATCTCGGCCACGCCGTCATCAAGACTTCGGCGGTCAAGCCGGAGCGGCGCGTCATCGAGGCGCCGGCTAAGGTGTTCGACAGCCAGCAGGCGCTGAACGACGCCTTCAAGGCCGGGCAGCTCACCGGCGATTTCATCGCGGTCATCCGTTTCCAGGGGCCGAAGGCCAACGGCATGCCGGAGCTGCACAAGCTGACAACGGTGCTCGGCATCCTTCAGGATCGCGGCCAGCGTGTCGCGCTGGTGACCGACGGGCGCATGTCGGGCGCTTCCGGCAAGGTGCCGGCGGCGATCCATGTGACGCCGGAAGCGGTCGAGGACGGACCGATCGCCAGGATCCATGACGGCGACGTCATCCGGCTCGATGCCGATGCCGGCACTCTGGAAGTGCTGGTGCCGGGGACGGAATTCGCGCTGCGCCGCACGGCGGATGCCGACCTGATCGGCAACGAGTTCGGCTTCGGCCGTGAGCTCTTCGCCGGGTTCCGGCAGCTGGTCGGCCGCGCCGATCATGGGGCGGCTGCGTTCGGCAACGCCTGAGGTACCGGCTTCAAATGAAAAGGGCGGCCCAAGGTCGCCCTTTCTGTTTGTCCTGACCGCGGTACTACTGGACGGTGAGCTCGTTGCGCTCGCCGGCCTTCATCGTGAAAGGCGTTTCCTTGTCAGCCTTGTCGGTCGTGAAATTGGTCACGAGCACGTAGTCGCCCGCGGCAAGCGTGGTCTGCATCTTCTCGCCATAGGCGTAAGTCACCTGCTTGCGTTCGCCCTGGATGTTCTTCTTGGCCTCATAGATCTTGAAGCCATCGGCGCCTGGCGCGTCGACGGCCAGCACGCCGGCATTCAGCGTCACGTTGACATCGGTCATCTGCCCGACCGTCACGCTGAAAGGCTGTTCGGTTGAGACGGCCTGAACCTCCACCCCCATTACATAGTCGCCGGGCGGCAGGTCGAACTGGCTGTCGGGGCCGTAGGCGTAGGTCACCTGATCGCGGGTGCCGTCGAGCTTCTCGGCCGCCTTGTAGACTTTCCAGGACACGTCCGTGCCCGCCTTTTCGCCACCCTGGGTGTAGAAGGCGTTGGCCTTGGCCTTGCCGACGCCGACGATCATGTCCTTGTCGACGACCTGGCCGGCGACGAGCTGCATCGTCTCGCTCGCCTCGCCGGCCCCCAGATGCACGGTGACCTTGGTCTCGCCGGTCGGAACGACGAACTTGACCTCGCCATAGTTCGCATCCGAGGTGCCACCGGGATAGGCGATGCTGATCTGCGCGGAACGATCGACATCGGCGCCGGGCGCCGGCCGCGCATGGATGGAGATCTCCGCGGCGTTGAGGTTGAGCGCCGGCTGCGTCGCCTTGTCGGCCGTCAGCGAGACCTTCTGCTCGGCCCTGGCGGCGCCGCTTGTGGCGACGACGATGTAGTTGCCGGCGTCAAGGTGGAACTTGACGGTGTTGTAGCCGTAGTCGACATGCTCACCGCCGGTTCCCTTGGCATCGTCCTTGAAGATTTCAAAGTAGACGTCGGACTTCGGCGCCTCGCCGCCCTCCTTCAGGAAGGCCTGCGGGATAAGATTGTAGTCGACCTCGGCGGCTTTCGGCGCGGGAGCCGGCGCCGGTTCGGGAGCCGGCGCGGGGGCCGGTGCCGGAGCCGCCACCGTCTCGACCAGAGCCTCCTGCAGCGCCTTCTCGTCCGAAGCCTGGATGTATTTGCCGCCGGTGTTCTCGGCGAGACAGGCGATCTGCTTGCCCTCGTCGGCGGTCAGGCCGAAGCCAACGACATCTGCGGTGAAGTCGACGCCGCTTTGCTTCAGCTCCTTGCCAAGCGCGCAGGGGTCGCCGCCGCAGGTCTCCAACCCATCGGTGATCAGCACCACCGTTGCCTTGTCCTCGGTGTATTTCAGCGCTTCGGCGGCCTGCCTGACGGCGGCTGTCAGCGGCGTCTTGCCAAGGAATTTCATGCTGTCGGCCGCTGCCGAAATGGCGCTGGCCGAGCCCGCCTGCGGCGGCACGATCAGCTCGATGTCGTCGCAGCTGCCCTTGGTGCGATGGCCATACGCCATGAAGCCGATCTCATCGTCGGCCGGAACCGACTGCAGCACCGTGCGCAGCGATTCACGCGCGATTTCCAGTTTCGGCTTGCCGTCGATCTGGGCCCACATGGAGCCCGATGCATCGAGGATGATAATGACCTTGTTGGCGGCATAGCCAAACGTGGTCATCGACAAAAGGAGGATCGCCGCAGCGACGCTCCGTGCCAGTCCCGCCATAGAAATCTCCTGAGTGAACCCCCGTCCGCGTCCGGAAAGCTATTTGACGCAGCGTCAGGAAACAAGTCTGCAGGAGACGCCGTGCTCGGCACTCGCTTGTGGGGCCTGGGAATCAGTAGGTGGTGCGGCGTTCTTCCGAGGGCGGGCGGCCGAATTGCAGCCTGTAGCTCTGCGCGAAATAGGAATGCGAGGTGAAGCCGGTGGCGATCGCCACGTCGAGGATCGGCATGTTGGTCTGGCGCAGCAATTCGCGCGCCCGTTCCAGCCTCAGGCGCATATAGTAGCGGCCGGGCGTCACGCTGAGGTGGCGCAGGAACAGGCGCTCGACCTGGCGCACCGAAAGCCCCGCCGATTTGGCGAGCTGCACCGCAGACAGCGGCTCGTCGAGATGGTCGGCCATCAGTTCGACGATGCGCCTGAGCTTCTCCGACTTGCCGGTGAGGTCGCGCTCCGGCCCGACACGCTGGCGGTCGCCCGCCGAGCGGATGCGCTCGTGCTGGAACTGGTTGGCGACGCCGTTGGCGAGGTTGGAGCCGAAATCGCCGCGCACGATCTCCAGCATCAGGTCGATCGAGGTGGTGCCGCCGGCGCAGGTGTAGCGCTTGCGGTCGATCTCGAAGACGTTGCCGGTGCAGTTGATGTCGGGGAAGCGCTCCATGAAGCCGGCGCGGTTCTCCCAGTGGATGGTGCAGCGGTAGCCGTCGAGCTGCCCGGCCTCGGCCAGCAGATAGGAGCCGACCGACAGCGCGCCGAGCGCATTGCCGCGCCGTCCCCAACTGCGCAACGCGGCCAGCACCTTGCTCTTGCCGGGGAATTCCGTGGTGAGCCCGACCGAGACGAACAGGATGTCGACCGGCGGCATGTCGGCAACCGAATAGTCGATCTTGAGCGGCAGGCCGTTCGAGGCCATGACCGCGTCGCCATCGGCCGAAATCGTCGTCCAGCCATAGAAATCGCGGCCGAGCAGGCGGTTGGCCGAGCGGAAACAGTCGATGGCCGCCGCCAGCGAAAACATCGAGAATTTGTCGACCAGCAGAAAGCCGAACTGACGGCCGCCCTGAACGGGATCGTTCGTGATCGGCCGTTCAACAGGAGCAGTAAGATTCGGCAAGGATGCTGCTTTCGATCAGAAGGACGGCCGCTTCAACCCGGCCGCGAGGTAGGCGGAAGCTACAGTGTTGGCCATCAGCATGGCAATGGTCATCGGCCCGACGCCGCCAGGCACCGGCGTGATGGCGCCAGCATTCTTGGCCGCCTCGGCATAGGCGACGTCGCCGACCAGGCGGCTCTTGCCTTCGCCCTTTTCGGGCGCCGGAATACGGTTGATCCCGACGTCGATCACAGTGGCGCCGGGCTTCACCCAGTCGCCTTTGACCATCTCGGGACGGCCAACGGCAGCGACCAGGATGTCGGCGGTGCGGGCCAGCGCCGGCAGATCCTTAGTGCGGCTATGGGCAATGGTGACAGTGCAGTTGGCGGCCAGCAGCAGATTGGCCATCGGCTTGCCGACGATGTTGGAGCGGCCGACGACGACGGCGTTGAGACCGGACAGGTCCTTGCCGCGCACGCGCTCGATCAAAAGCATCGAGCCGGCCGGCGTGCAGGGCACGAAGGCCGTCTCCAGCTCACCGGTGCCCAGCTTGCCGACATTGATGAAGTGGAAACCGTCGACATCCTTTTCCGGCGCGATCGTCTGAATGACCTTGCCGGCATCGATGTGGCCGGGGAGCGGCAGCTGGACGAGGATGCCGTGGATCGACGGGTCGGCGTTGAGATCGCCGATGATCTTCAGCAATTGTTCCTCGCTGGTGTCGGCCGGCAGCGTGTGCTGGAGCGAATGGAAGCCGCATTCCTTGGCTGTGCGCGATTTCGAGGCGACGTAGACCTGGCTTGCCGGATCCTCGCCGACTATGACCACCGCCAGACCGGGCTTGGTGGCGCCCTTGGCCGAAAGCTCCGACGTCAGCGCCTTGACCTTCGAAACCACATCCTCGGCGACACGCTTTCCGTCGATCACTTCGGTCATCACGAACTCTCCGTTTTGAGGCCGCATCGATGCATGCCCCGTGCCTCAATCCGGCATCTCGATCCGCCAACGCAAAGCGCAATCGGCCGAAATGCCGCGCGGCATTTTCACGAAAATTCGACAAGGCAATCCCGTCAAAGCGTCGTCGGATGCCGTAAACCCGAAACCGGTCGCTTTTATCGAAGGGCGAGCCGTTAAGAAATATGGGTAGTCAAGAAATACGGGCGCTTTAGAAATAGCGGCGACGCGAGCGGTTTTCGGTCAGCTCGCGCACCGCCTCGCGGAATTCGCGCAGGCTGGCGCGGATCTCGTCGATCTCACCCTGATCGGCGGGCGACTGGCGAGCCTCGCCGGCAGTCGGCGGTTGCGGATGATAGGACGCCGAGGATGCCGGATAATGATCCTCGTAGGGATCGCTTCTCGAATGGTCCGGCCGGTAGGAATAGGAATAGCGCTGCTGGTATGGCGGCTGAAAATTCTCCCGGGCCGGGGTTTCGGCACGGGGATAGCGTTCCTCCCGGCTGGGCGCGCGCCACGCGCTTTCGGGCGGGACAGAGTCCAGATCGACCGTGTCAGCCGGCTCGCGCCGCACGAAATAGCGAAGCGCAGAGGCCAACGAGCCAAAAAAACCTGGACGGCCGGCGTCGTTGTCCGGCGTCGGTGGTGGCATGACAGGTTGGGCCGCAGGCGGCGCAGCCACCGACGCGGGCCGAGGGGCCGGAGGTGAGGCAGGCGGCGGCGTGAAGGACGCGGCTGGTGACGGCTTGAATGCCGGGGCCGGAGGCGGCGTAATTGACGGAGCCGGAGGCGGCGTGAAAGACGGCGCGGGCGTGAAAGTCGAGGACGGCGGTGGAGCGACCGGCGGGGCCGGAGGCGGTGTCACGAGCGGTGGCGGCGCCGGCGGAGCGGCGCGGTTGGAAGTGTTCTCCATCGTGGGAGCACGCTCGTCGACCCGGCGGCGCGACCGGCTATCGGCCGTCTCGCGCAGACTGGCGAGGATGCCGCGCAGCGCGCCGAGGCCGATGCCAGCGAACAGGCCGGCAAACAGGCCGGCCACGGCCATCACGGCGCGCGACGGACCCTTGGCTTGCAGCGGCGCATAGGCGTCAGAAATGACGCTGATGTTGGCGGTGTTGATGTCCTTCTGCTCGCCGGTTTCCTTGGCGCGCAGCAGGAACTGCTCGTAGACGGAACGCTTGGCGGCCGCCTCGCGCTCCAGCTCGCGCAACGAAACCAGGTTGTTGTTGACGTCGCCGCTCTGCACCTTGGCCTGCGCCAGACGCGACGAAAGATCCTGCTCGAGCTGGACCGAGCGCTTCAGGTCGACCTGCAGCGAGGACGCGATGCGCTGCAGCTCGGCGCCGATGCGTTCGCGCGCCCCGGCAAGCTGGGCATTGAGCGCCTCGATCTCCGGATGGCGCGGCCCGAGCTTGACCTCGGCGCGGTCGGCTTCCTGCTTCAGCGCCGCATATTGCGAGCGCAGCTCGCTCATCATGTTGGAGTTGATCTCTTCCGGCAAAGTGCCGCTGAGGACCGAATTGACGTTCAGCGAACGCGCCGAGGCCGCGCGGGCATTGAGCTCCAGCGTTCGCGCGCGGGCGACGGAAAGCTGCTCGTTGAGCTTCAGCATCTGGTCGTCGCTGATCAGATGGCCCTGCGCGTCGACGAGATCGTGCGTCGCCCGGTAGTCTTCGACGTTGCGTTCGGCCGTCTCGACGCCTTTGCGCAATTCGTCGAGCCTGGAGGTCAGCTCGTCATTGGCGCGGCCCGCGGTGTTCGACTGGATTTCGCTGGAGATCTGCTTGAACGCCGTGACCATGGTGTTGGCGATCAGGGCGGATTTTTCGGCATTCTGCGTGGTGGCGCTGACCGAGACCACGAAGGTCTTGCCGCCACGCTCGACGTCGAGGCTGTCGTACAGTTTGCCGACCGCCAACGCGCGCTTGCGCGCTTCGTCCGCCGCGCCGGCATCCTGCCGCGACAGGATCGAGCGCAGCGTCGACATCAGGCCGAAACCGCCATTGCCCTGGCCGTTGAACTCAGGGTCGTTGGTGAGGTTGAGATCGGTGACGACCTTGTTGAGCACGGTGCCCGAGGTGAGGATGCGAACCTGGTTCTCGACAATGGCAAGCGTCGCATCCGAGGCGACCACGTTCTGCGTCAGGTCGCGATCGGTGAGCTTGAGGTCGCGCGGGTCGACGATGACGTCGGTGGTGGCCTCATATTTCTTCGGCGTCGACAGCGCGATGGCGACGCCGAGGGCGGCGCCCAGGATCGTCGTCGTCAGGATCAGCGCCTTCGATCGCGTGACGCCGTGAACGACCTGTATCGGATCGATCAGCGGCTTCCATTCCTGGGCATCGTCTGCGGTGGATGGCCGGCTTGCATAACGAGGTTCGGGAGCGGCTTGCGTCCGATGGCTGCCCGCCGCGGCCTCGTGGCCCTGGCTGGGCGAAGCGGATCGATTTCTTCGGACCCAGTCGTCCCCGGTTTCGACCGGATCCGCGTTCAGCAGGGTCTGATCGCTGCCTAAGCCGCCGGTATCGGCGGGCTGCGGATTAGACTTCCCCTCGCGCTCGGTACGCGCGGCACGGTGGCGCGCAGCGGCGTCCTCGCGCCATGAGGAGTCGGCTTTATCGCCGATCGAAACGGTGTTGTCCTCGCCGCGCATAGCCTGACCGAGCGCGAGCAGGGAACGCTCGCGCCTCCAGTCATCACGGTTATCCCTGTCAACCATTGTCCTGGAACTTACTCTCTGGCGGCTTGGGAGCGGCGGATCGGCCAATCGTTAAGTCACGCTAAACGGGCATAGGAAACAAACAGTTAATTTCGCGTCCGGGCTCACGCGGTTTCTTGCCTTGTTCGCGGCATTTCGGCGCCGCCAAGGCGGCCGCCAGAACGCCGCGTTAAACTTTCCAGCCTATCTATCGCCCCCGACATGACCCAGGCCAGCGACATGCCGCAAAGGCGGAGCTTCGCGCGGATCGGCCACTTCGTGGCGACCCGCCGGAAACTGGTGTTCGACTATTTCTCGGCAATCAGCGGCGCCGGCGGCCGGCTGGTGTTTTCGCTGGCCTATTTCATCGCCTTGGCCAACACGCTTTCGATCGCCGAATTCGGCATGTTCGCGACTGCCTCGGCCGCCGGCATCATGCTGTCGCGCATCCTGGCCTTCGGCTTCATCTCGGCACTCTACCGCACCGCCACGATCCGCCCCAATCTGATCGGCACCTTCACCGCCGGTTTCCTGCTTCTCGGCGTCTTGTCACTGCCGTTCCTCGCCGCGGCCTCCTACGGCGTCTACCTGATCTTCTTTGCCGGCACCGTGCCTCTGTCGGCCTTCGCCGCGGTCGTCTTCGCCGAGGCGCTGTTGTGGCGGCCGGTCGAGGTGGCGCTGATCGTCAACAACGGGCTCGGCAAGTTCGGGCGCGCGGCGGTGCTTGCCATCCTGGCGACAGCGCTTCGGGCGATCGGCGCGGTGCTGTTCATGCTTGGCGCGCAGCACACGATCGGCGCGTGGTCGTTGTATTACATCGGCGCCAACGCCGCCTCGCTCGTCGTCGCCTTCGTCTTCTTCTACCCGCGCCAGCGGCTGCGGCTGCGCGCCGAGCTTTATTTCAGGCGACTCGCCGATTCCATCTATGTCGCCGGTTCCGAAGTGCTGTTCTACCTGCAGATGGAGTTCGACAAGCTCCTAGTGCTGTCGATCGGCGGACCGCACCTCGCCGGCATCTACGCCATCATCATGCGGCTGGTCGATCTCACCGCGATCCCGATCCGCACCTTCTCGATGATGCTGGTGCAACGCATGATGCGGGCGCCGGAGCTTCTGTCGCGGCTGGCGGTCAAGAGCGGCATCGAAGGCGGCGTCTTCCTGGTCTCGACGCTGGCGCTGCTGTCGCTCGGCATCGTCTTACATTTCTTCCCGAACGCGCTCGGCAAAAATGTCGCTGAGGCGGCGCCGCTGGTCGCGCTCGCGGTCTGCGTGCCGGGACTGCGCAACCTCGTCGAATACCAGGCCGAGCTTCTCTTCGCGCGCGGCCAGACGGCGGTGCGCGCGATCAATCTCGGCCTGCTCGCCGGGTTGAAAGCGGTGCTGTTGACCTATGTGCTGACGACAATTGCCGACACCGCCAACCTGGTGCTGTCACTCAACATCGTCTTCCTGCTGCTTTATCTCGCCTCGATGCTCTTGACCTACTCAGCCATGCGCAGGCCGGCCAAGGCGATCTGAGCCTTACGCCGCAAGCCCGATCAGGCGGCGGATCCGGCCGATATCGGTGCCGATGAAGGATTGCATGCCGATCGCGACCTGCTCCGGCGCCATGGTGTCGACGAAGCGGCGGAACTCGTCATCCGAGAGAGCTTTGCCGTTCCAGTGGACGCGGCAGAATTCCTCCGAACCGTGGAAATGGCCGGCGCCTTCAAGCACGTCGTCGACATAGCGGCCATAGATCATGCATTCGGAGAACTGGCGTGCCGAGCCGACGACGCCGACCCAGTCGCGGCCATGCACCTTCTCGATGCGCTCGCACATCGCGTTGACCGTCTCGCGGCGCCAGGCAATCAGCGTCGAGATATAGTCGTGGCTCGACGGATTGACGGGGTCGACGCCGAGCGCCGCGCCAGCATTGCGTGACCAGATGCGATGCTCGCCGTGGCCATCGTTCGACAGCACGCCGTCGCGCCGGAACAGCCGCACCTTGCCGTCGCGCCAGAAGGCGTCGGTGTCGAACGGTTTCAGGAAGGCGACGTCGGAATCGCAGAAGACGAGAACATCTTCCTTGACGCGGCCGGCGATGGCGATGCGGCGCAGTTGCTGCACGTGCCAGCCGCGCAGCGGCTGCGTCCTGAAGCTCAGCCAGACGCGGCGGCGGAAACCACTCAGCGGATCGTCGAAAACATGCAACCAGCGCGGCAGCAGATCCCGCTCGTCGACGACGCTGCGGCGGCCGGATTCCAGCTGGCGAAACAGCGCGACGTCGCGATGCTCGGTGAGGATGTAGTGATGCGCCATGCCGGTGACGTGGCGATCGATGGTTTCGCACAACAGCCGGCAGCGCTCGAAATCGGGCGCGTAGCTCGCGGTGACGATCGCGGCTAAAGGCGCGCGCGGCAGCGGTTCGATCTTGGTGGCGGTGTCCGGCACGAAGCGGCTGTTCACCGGCGCGCCTCCGCCGGTCGCGGCCCCAAAGACAGCTTCTGCCTGACGACTCGCCACAGGAAGACCGGATTGCCGACGATGTAGCGGCGCCAAAGGCGGCCGGGTTCGATCCAGAGGCGGAACAGCCATTCGAGCCGCAGCCGGCGCAGCCACAGCGGCGCGCGCGGCACCGAGCCGCTCATGAAATCGAGCAGCGCGCCGACGGCAACGGGCAGCGTGCAATGGCGGCTGTCGATGTGGCGCTCGATCCATAATTCCTGGCGCGGCACGCCCATGGCGACGAGCAGCACGTCCGGCCGCAGCCGGGCGATACGCTCGAGGATCGCTGGCTCTTCGGCGGCGGAGAAGAAGCCGTCATGGATGACGACGAAATTGTGCTGCACGGCGAGCGTCGAAAGCTTCGCGCATGCGGCTTCGGCATTGGCGCGCGTCGTACCGAGCAGCGCAACCGTCAGGGGATGCGACGACGCCTGCAGGAAGGCCGGAATGAAGTCGGTGCCGTTGAGGTTGCTGGGGAAAGGCGCGCCGTAAAGCAGCTTCGCCGCCATGTCGACGCCGACACCGTCCGGGAGGATGAGGAAGTCTTCCAGAGCCTCGGCAAAGACCGGATCGGTGCAGGCAAGGTTGGCGTTGTGGGCGTTGAGAAAACTCACCTTGGTGAAGCGACGCTCGTCGATCAGCCTGGTAAGCAAGGCGATTGCCTCGTCCCAGCGAATGGCCAGCACCGGAATGCCCAGAATGGTCTTGAGCGTATCGAAGCCGAAGGCGGCGCGCGCGGTGTGCATGTTCATGCGGCGACCTCCTGCCTGACAGCGCCGAGCTTCTCCAGACCGAGCCCGACCGCGGTGTCGAGCGCCTTCAACTGGCGGCGGTGGAAGGCGCTGCCATCGACGTCACGGACATTGGCCGCGGCCGCCTGGAGAGCGGCGGCGAAGGCGATCGGATCGTCGGTCACCACACAATTGTCGGGACGATAGCCGATGCCGCGCAGCGAGCGGCTGGTGGCGACGGACGGCAGGCCAAGTTCGAAGGTCTCGATGGTTTTCAACTGCACGCCGCTGCCGGCGGTGCTGATCAAGGGAATGACGGCGGCGCCGCGCACGAAGGCCTGCGCATCCGGAACCCGGCCGACGAAGGAGACGCCGGGATGCGCCGAGGTCACGCCGGAAGGCATGTTGCCGGCGATCCTGACGCGGAAATCCGGCTTCAGATGCGGCACCACCTTGGTCAGGAACCAGTCAAGCCCGATGCGGTTGGGCTGCCATGTCCAGGTGCCGATCAGCGCGGCGTCGCAATCGATGGCGCGCGGCACCTTCCTGGCCACCGGCGCCTGCGCGCGGGTCACAAGCGGCAGCACCGCCGAGCGCCTGTCGGAGGCGACACCCAGTGCCGAGCGGTCTTCCTCGGCCAGCGTGAAGACGAAACGCGCGGCGCCGCAGAGGCGCTCTTCCATGACTTTGAGGAGTCTGGCCTCGCGGCGGAACATCCAGCGCTGGAGCGCGCTGGTTGCGGCCGCGGCATTTTCCTCGGCCGAGCGATGCTCGACATTGTGCGCGACGAAGACGAATGGACGGTCAGTGAGCACCTTTTCAAAGGCACCGGCAAACTGCACCGAATTCAGGACATAGCCGTCGAAGGGGCCGGTGCGCTCGATGGCGGCGCAGACTTGCGCGTCCGGAACGACACGCAGCTTGACCGAGGCAAAGGTAAGGCCGGAGAGAACCGCCTTGCCGAGCCAGACGAGTTTTTGCAGCGGCGAGGCGCTTTCGGTGCGGACCTCGACGGCGTCGAGCACAATGGTGTTTTGCGGATCGGAAGGAACCTTGCCCGGCCAGATGAAGCCGATCACCGTCACGCGCACGCCGGCACGCCGCAACGCGTCGATGATCGCGGCGTTGGCAATCTCGTAGCCCGAGGCGAGAGCGCCATCGGGCACGATCGATGTGGCGAACAGCAGATGCATCTCACCTATCCTTAGGTGCAGCCGGTAGCAAAACGCGGTGAAGTCTTGATTAAATGGCACTGTCAAAGGCCAAAGACCCGGCTTTTCCGACAGCCGGGCGCGAAGGTGATTAACGAAACGTTATCACCGCGATGCTATCGAGAGCGCAAACGCACGCTGCTGGAAACGGATGATCCCTTTGCCGTCCGACGCTTCTGTATCGATAGCCGGGCGGTCGCCGGGGCTTGCCGCCGGGTCCGTCGAAGCGGTCGTGACGCTGCCGACCTTCAAGCGGCCGCAGCAGGTGCTGGAAACCCTGTCGTCGCTCAAGGCGCAGCGGACCGGCCGGCGCTTCGCCGTCATCGTCATCGAAAACGAGGCCGAGGCGCGCGAGGGCGCCCGCGCGGTGCTGCCGCTGTTCGAGAGCGGCGAGATGCCCGGCATGGTGATCATCGCGCATCAGCGCGGCAATTGCAGCGCCTACAATGCCGGCTGGCAGACGGCGGTCCTGCAATTTCCCAACTTCAAGCACCTCCTGGTCATCGACGACGACGAGATCGCCGAACCGGACTGGCTGGAGCGCATGTGCAAGGCAGCCGAGACGCTTCAAGCCGACATTGTCGGCGGCCCGCAAGTGCCGGTCTTCGCCGATCCGAGCCACGCGAGATGGGCCGAACACCCGGTCTTTGCGCCGCCCTATCGGGAAACGGGTCGCGTGCCGGCGCTTTTTTCGTCAGGCAATCTGCTGGTCGGGCGCAACGTGCTGGCGGCCATGGGACCGCCCTTCCTTGATTTGCGATTCAATTTCATGGGCGGCGGCGATTCCGACTTCCTCAGCCGTTGCGCACAGAAAGGCTTCGTGCTCGGCTGGTGCGCCGAGGCAAAGGTCAAGGAAACCGTGCCGGCACGCCGCGTCGAGGCCGACTGGATCCGCGCCCGCAGCCTGCGCAATGGCGTCATCTCGACGCTGGTCGAAAAGAAGAAGCGCGCCGGCACGCCGCTTGCCGGCTTCAAAGTGTTTGCGAAGAGCCTGGCGCTGCTCGCCGCCTCGCCGCTGCGCGGCGCCATCCGGCTGGCGCGCACGGGCTCGCTGACGACGGGCCTCTATCCGGTCTACGTCGCGCTTGGCCGGGTGCTTGCCGAATTCGGATATACCAATGAGCAGTACCGACAGCCTGAGAAGAATTGAGCGCGCGCCGCTCAGCGCCGCCTTCACCAGGCAAGGTGTGGCGACGGCTATCGCCGCGCTCCTGTTCACCGTCATCATCGTCTCGTTCCGGCCGTTCCAGCCGGCCGGCGCGGAACTGACCGGCGACGGCGGCGACATCGTCAACCAGCTCGGCTTCGGCTCGCTCGGCGCCGTCTCGATCTTCGCGCTGCTCGCCTTCGCCGATCCGCGCGTGGTGCGCTCGCTGGTCAGCCCCTCCTGGGCACTGATGCTGGGCTTCTTCTTCCTGTCGGTGGTGCTGGCGACCGATCCGCCCGCGGCGATGCGCGCCGCCTCCTTCACCATGATCGGCATCATCACCATGGCGACGATCCTGGTGCTGCCGCGCGACGCCGACTCCTTCGCCCGCGTCGTCGTCTTCACCGCCGTCGTGGTGATCGGCCTCTCCTATGTCGGCCTGATCGTCTTCCCGCATGAGGCGCTGCACACGGCCGATTCGCAGGAGCCCGAGCATGCGGGCCTGTGGCGCGGCGTCTTCACCCACAAGAATATCGCCGGTCCGGTGATGGCCTGCTTCAGCTTCGCCGGGCTCTATCTGTTCCGGCGGGGCCAGCGCTGGTGGGGCGCCGGCATCTTCTGCGCGGCGATGGTGTTCATGCTGCACACCGGCTCCAAGACCACGGCCGGCCTGGTGCCGTTCTCGATCATGATCGTCGTGCTGCCCAGCCTCATCGGCATGCGGCTCGGCACGCCGATCCTGTTTGCGCTGGCCATCATCGCGACCGCCGTCGGCACGCTCGGCATCGTCTTCATCCCGCCGGTGAAGCATCTGGCGGCGATCTATTTTCCGAACCTGACCTATACCGGACGCACCACGCTTTGGGAGTTCGCCGGCGAGATGCTGGCGAAGAAGCCATGGACCGGCTACGGCTACGAAAGCTTCTGGGGGACGCCGCTGCTGCTCAACCAGGACCAGCCGTTCGACCGGCCCTGGGACATCCGCACCATCGTGCATGGCCATGACGGCTATCTGGACATTGCCGTGCTGATGGGCATCCCGGCGCTCTGCGTCGCCGTCTACACCTTCCTGATCGCGCCTTTGCGCGACTACATGCGTATCCCGGCGCGCAAGGAAAACATCTTCCTCGGTGATTTCTTCATGATGGTGGTGCTGTTCACGGCGCTGAACGGCTTCCTGGAAAGCTTCTTCTTCCACCGCGGCGATCCGGTCTGGCTGTTCTTCGTGCTCGGCGTGCTTGGCCTGAGACAAGTCTCGCTGCGGCCGATCCCGGTTCGCCTCTCCCACTAGTTCCTGGACGATCTATCTCCCGCTGACGGCTCTTTTCCCCCGAGGCGCAAGCGTCTAAGGAAAGCCTTTCTCGCGGAGGCTTTCATGACGATCAGGCTCGTTCTCGCCGGTTGCGGCAATATGGGTTACGCCATGCTCTCGGGTTGGCTGAAATCCGCCAAGCTCGAGCCGTCGGCGGTGTTCGTGGTCGAGCCCAATGCCGAACTGCGCCAGCGCGCCGAACATCTCGGCTGCCATGCCGCCGCCGAGGCCGCACGCATTCCGGCCGATGCGGTGCCCGATCTCGTCGTCATCGCGGTGAAACCGCAGGTGATCCGCGAGGTGACGGCTGACTACAAGCGCTTCGGCGACGGCCGCACCACTTTCGTCAGCGTCGCCGCCGGCACGCCGGTCGCCACGTTCGAAACTATCCTCGGCGAGCACGCGCCGGTCATCCGCTGTATGCCGAACACGCCGGCTTCGATCGGCAAGGGCATGATGGTGGTGTTTTCCAATCCGCTGGTCTCCGACGACGTCCGCCGCTTCGTTGTCGAACTGCTTTCGGCAAGCGGCGTCGTGACGACGATCGACGACGAGGGCCTGATGGATGCCGTCACCGCCGTCTCCGGCTCCGGCCCGGCCTACATCTTCCACTTCATCGAGGCGCTGACGGTTGCGGCCGAAAAGGCCGGCCTGCCGACAGAGACCGCAAAGCTGCTTGCCATGCAGACCGTCTTCGGCGCCGCCTCGCTCGCCAGCGAAAGCGACGAGGAGCCGGGCGTGCTGCGCCAGCAAGTGACCAGCCCCAACGGCACGACCGCCGCGGCGCTTGCCGTGCTGATGGGCGGGGACCGGCTGACGAAGCTGGTCACCGAAGCCGTGGAGGCGGCAAGGCTCAGGTCGATAGAGCTGGGGAAGTAAGGGCCATCTGGTTCCTCGACGCGTTGATTTTGACAGAATGGTCGCCTGAGCGGGTAGCGCCTCAACGTCTTCCGAGGTCTCCAGGAACGAGGCAAATCGCCGACTGAGGAGATTAGCCGAGGCGCGCGAACTTCGTCATCCACGGGCGGAGCGGGAGCGAAGCGGACGCGCAGACCCGAGGATCCTGTGTGTTGGTTCTGGTGTATGGTTGAAGTGGGAAGGAGACCGAGTGGATCCTGGTCGT
>NZ_JAGXJY010000291.1 GCF_019091085.1 Mesorhizobium sp. GbtcB19
TTGGCATCGTATCCATCAAGTACCTGGAGTGTATATTTGCCCAAAACATCAAACGTTTTTATATGAAACAATAGTTCCAGTAAAAGCGGGTAATCAACACGAATATATTATTGCGACACCTGAAAATACTGCAAATAAGAAAAAATTGTTGGAAGTCAACGAAAGAGATAAGGAAGTTTTACTTACTTATGCAAAATATGTTGAAGAATTATTGAATAGTAATTATCAGCAACAGAATCAGGTTCAACTGCAACAACAATAT
>NZ_JAGXJY010000292.1 GCF_019091085.1 Mesorhizobium sp. GbtcB19
GAAATTTGTCGCAATAGTCTAGACTTGAACTGGTTAAATTGGTGGGGACAGTTGAGCCAGCCCGCCATAACCTGCCTGAACTATCCTGGAAGCAACCAAGTCCACTAGAATCCTATCCGATTCTGATTGAGTGGTTGTCAATTCTGGCTGGTGCTAGCCGAGTCTGACCAGTGCTTCTAAAAAATCAGGCTTTTCTTCCCGGATCCAACCTGTAGCACCCAGATTTTTCTGTGTATGCCATCACTGTTTTAAGTGAGAATTG
>NZ_JAGXJY010000293.1 GCF_019091085.1 Mesorhizobium sp. GbtcB19
AGACAGAAAACAGCCCTGCATAAATATTGTCGAGATAGCTACAGAAATTTTATCTAAAAGCCTAATGACTTTTGTGAATTCTGTTGGTTTTGGTGACATCAATTTACTGTAAACTATTTTTTTTAACAAATTGTTGGTGAAACTTTTCTTTACTTTTTCCTGGCACTCAGAACCATGTAATGGTTATTCTACAGCCAATATGGTTACCGATTTCACTTTGCATGCGCATGGTAAATGTGATGATAAAAACCAAGTTGGGCAG
>NZ_JAGXJY010000294.1 GCF_019091085.1 Mesorhizobium sp. GbtcB19
TTCTAACCCAACCCTTGACTTCTGTCTTTTTATCCCACTCATGTTCGTTTGCACTGCGCCGCTGGGCTCACTAGACCTGAGGATCTTCAAGAGAGAGAGAGAGGAAGCCGGCTTTGCTTACTCAACTCTTCTTTTCTAGTAATACTTTGACTCTGGCTTCAGGCGGTGGCCCAGACGTAATGGAGATGATCTCTGAATAAAGGGTACTAAAGCAATGAATGCACGGAGTAGAAATAAGGGCGTCGATTCTCGAACAAAGAAA
>NZ_JAGXJY010000295.1 GCF_019091085.1 Mesorhizobium sp. GbtcB19
CATCGCCTCCGCCGAAAACCCTGGCCATGGCCGCCAGGTTATCCAATTCGTGCCGGTCTCCCCGATGTTCGACTGCGATGTCGAAAATGCTGCCTCTCGCTTCGTCCGGGGGGGCAAACCCCACGGCGCCGGGGGCGCTGAGGCGGGCGAGAATGGCGGTCAGGTTCGGCCAGGGCGTCAGGTCGATGACGAGATCGAGGTTTGCGGCCCGCAGCGCCCGCAGCGCCAGGTCCGGGCGCGAAAAGTTCGTCGGGACCGGTT
>NZ_JAGXJY010000296.1 GCF_019091085.1 Mesorhizobium sp. GbtcB19
GATGATAGCAGGTCTCTGTAATTCGAAGATCTTGCAGTTTTGTTTCAGGTTCTACCAATATATATGTACAATAACTGCTTTTCTGCAACTTTTGATTAGGCAATTTGATATCAATTTTTTTTCCATTGTGAATTCTGTAATATTTTTATATTGACCCATCTTTCCCTACATGAAGGTATACTTTCGATGAATTCATGAACTCTGTCATTCTTGAGATATTGTACAGTTGTACAGTACATGAATAACCATTTGCAACGACAT
>NZ_JAGXJY010000031.1 GCF_019091085.1 Mesorhizobium sp. GbtcB19
CACCTCTCGACCTCAGACTGCTGGCGACCTTCGTTCGCGCGGCGCATTCAGGGACGCTCAGCGCAACCGCCGCGCAGGTCGGGCTTACACAATCGGCGGTGACGATGCAGATACAGCGGCTCGAGGATGCGCTCGGCGGCCAGAGCCTGTTCCACCGAAGCGGCAGCGGCGTGCGCCTTACAGGCAGCGGCGAGCGCTTCCTTGCCTATGCCGAGCGCATCCTCAAAATCCACGATGAAGCGGTTTCGGCATTCTCCGGCAAAGGCCTGCAGGGCGCGATCATCTTCGGCAGCCCGGAATGCTATCTGAGCGCCTTCTTTCCCACGCTCCTGAGAAGCTTCGGGAGCCTCTATCCGGACATCGAGATCAAGGTCGTGTCGGCGCCGACGGTCGAGCTGCACAAACTGCTGCATGCGCGCCAGGTCGATCTGGCGCTGGTCTCCATCCCGGACGCGAGCGCCTCCAAGGAGGTAGTGCGCACGGAAGCGATGGTCTGGGTCGGCAGCAAGCCGACATTGGAGCTGCACGACTTCGGCGAGACCGTGCCTCTGGCCCTGCCGGCATCGAACGCCATGGACCACAAGACGGCCTGCGATGCCATGCTGCGCTACAAGATAGCATATGCCAGCAACAGCCTTACCGGGCTGATAGCGGTGGCGCGTTCCGGCCTTGCGATAAGCGTGATGACACAGAAAGCCGTTCCGGCGGATCTGTTCATCCTCAACGCACCGCTTCCGAGATTGTCCCGGCTTGGCATTGTGATCGCCTTTGCCGAAACAACGCGATCGCCAGCCGTCCAGGCGTTTGCCAGCCACATTCGGAGCGTCCTGCCGTCGCTGTAATCGATTTGCCGCCATCGCAACAGGGCGAGCAACGATCCAGCCATCGATTGACTCTCCCCAGAGGCAGCCAATCCCCGCTAGATGTTTAGTCCCGGCATTTGCTGGATTGGCCGTTGCCGCCGATCTTCGGATGAGCGTGGCCGAGCAGCGCGCTCATCTGGCCGGAGGTGAAGTCGAGTATGGCCCGGCCATCGGCGTCGTAGACGAACGACCCTTCGGCTCGCTCGATGATGGCGGGCTCGAACGAACCTCCATATCGGATGAGGTGCTTTCGCGCCGCCGACCAGAAGGCATTGTCCAGGTTTCTTGACATCTCGCAGCCTCGCCAAAAACGCAGGCCCGAAGATTAGCGGCTGGCGGCGCAGCAGTAAAAATGATAGAAGCCGGACTCCGATATCAATTGAACTGATATGCCTGCACCTCTCGACCTCAGACTGCTGGCGACCTTCGTTCGCGCGGCGCATTCAGGGACGCTCAGCGCAACCGCCGCGCAGCTCGGGCGTACACAATCGGCGGTGACGATGCAGATACAGCGGCTCGAGCATGCCCTCGGCGGCCAGAGCCTGTTCCACCGAAGCGGCAGCGGCGTGCGCCTCACCGGCAGCGGCGAGCGCTTCCTTGCTTATGCCGAGCGCATCCTCAAGATCCACGACGAGGCGGTTTCCGCTTTCTCCGGCAAGGGCCTGCAGGGTTCGATCATCTTCGGCAGCCCGGAGGACTATCTGAGCGCCTTCTTTCCGACGCTGTTGAGAAGTTTCGGGAGCCTCTATCCGGACATCGAGATCAAGGTTGTGTCGGCGCCCACTGTCGAGCTGCACAATCTGCTGCATGCGCGCCAGGTCGATCTGGCGCTCGTCTCCATTCCGGATGCGAATGCCTCCAAGGAGGTAGTGCGCACAGAAGCGATGGTCTGGGTCGGCAGCAAGCCGACATTGGAGCTGCACGAGTTGGGGGAGACCGTGCCGCTGGCCCTGCCGGCATCGAACGCCATGGACCACAAGGCGGCCTGCGACGCCATGGCCCGCGCCGGGCTGCGCTACAAGATATCCTATGCCAGCAACAGCCTCACCGGCCTGATAGCGGTGGCGCGCTCCGGCCTTGCGATAAGCGTGATGACGCAAAGGGCCGTCCCGGCGGATCTGTTCATCCTCAACGCACCTCTTCCGAGATTGTCCCGGCTTGGCATTGTGATCGCCTTTGCCGAAACAACGCGATCGCCAGCCGTCCAGGCGTTTGCCAGCCACATTCGGAGCGTCCTGCCGTCGCTGTAATCGATTTGCCGCCATCGCAACAGGGCGAGCAACGATCCAGCCATCGATTGACTCTCCCCAGAGGCAGCCAATCCCCGCTAGATGTTTAGTCCCGGCATCTGGTGGAGCGGGTTTAGCCTGAAGCGTTCGGGTTGGGTGGCCCACGCCTTGCAGACGAACTCGTAGGGTGTGAGACCTTTGAGGGTCTCAGCCTGCGGGCGAAGTTGTATGCCGTGACGAAGTCGGAGAGATGGCTGCGAAGCTGATCGTGGCTCTCGTAGTAAAAGCGCTTGACGGTGGCGTCCTTGATGGTGCGGTTCATCCGTTCGACCTGACCGTTTGTCCACGGATGCTTGCCCTTAGTGGTCCGGTGCTCGATGTCGTTGGTGGCGCAGGTGTATTCGAAGGCATGAGCCCAGAAGCGTTCGCCGTTGGCGATGGCCTCCTTGATCAGCGGCACGGCCGAGCCTCCTGCACCAGGCGTGGTGAACTGGATGCCATTGTCGGTGAGTACGGTATGGATCTTGTATGGGACGGCTGCGATCAGGGGATTTCGTCTTGAATGTTCATCTGGCCTGTATCGGTTTTGACGGGACGATGTTTTCAACGGCCTCACTATACCGAATAGGACGATCATTCCTAGAACGATAGTTCCCGTTCTGGTCGGTATCTTGCCATGGATCTCAAGGAGGTCATGGCGATCAACATGCGTCGTGTGCGCCACGACCAGAACCTGACGCAGGAGGAATTGGCAGCCCGCGCGGAGCTCAGCATGCGCTATGTAGGCTCGATTGAGCGCGGGCGCGCCTCCGCAAGCGTGTTGGTTTTGGGCCGGCTCGCAAAGGCACTGAATGTCGATCCACGCGAGTTGATCAGGCCGCCCCAGCGAAGCTGATTGCCAAGCTTAACCTCTTTGGCACATCAATAGTGTTGCCCTAGATGGCGCCTGCGCGCCTGATGGCGCGCACCGGGTGCTCGTGAACCGAGCCCGCTTTTCTTCGACGGGCTCAGGCGGTCTCGGCCATTCGGCTTCGCCCCCTGGCGCATGCAGCCCATGCGGGCTGTGACGGTCGCCGCCCTTTGGGCGGCGTTGTTTGTTGGCGAGGCCTTCCCGGCGACGCGGTGTGGGCGGCTCTCCCTTCTAGGCCCGCCGCGGCGGCCCGCAACCCTGCGCTTCGCTTCGGGTCCTCCACCTTGTTTCGGTCCTTCGGATGCTGGCCGCCTCTGACGGCGGGCCTTTCCGGTCGTTTTCGCCGCCCACCCCGCTTCCGGGGAGGGCGCGGCGAGAGTTGCGAGCGGAGATCAGATCATGCGTAAAACCGTCAGAAGTAGCGCCCGTGGCGAGGTTGGCGCGAAAAAGGGCGAACCGCTCAAGCGCAGCCTCTATTGCGAAATCACCGACCGCATTATCGCCGATCTGGAGCGCGGTTGTGTGCCTTGGGTCAAGCCTTGGGGGAGGGCGA
The DNA here is from genome assembly GCF_019091085.1 of Mesorhizobium sp. GbtcB19. Classification (GTDB taxonomy): domain Bacteria; phylum Pseudomonadota; class Alphaproteobacteria; order Rhizobiales; family Rhizobiaceae; genus Mesorhizobium. The sequence continues at coordinate 3,556 of NZ_JAGXJY010000031.1, forward strand.
GGGCCTCTCTTGGTCTGCCGAAGAACGCCGCCACAAGCCGCGCCTATTCCGGCATCAACATCCTGATCTTGTGGGGCGCTGTCATCGAGCGCTCCTACCCCGGCCAGAACTGGCTCACCTTCCGGCAGGCGCTTTCCCTTGGCGGCAATGTGAGGAAGGGCGAGCACGGCACGACCATCGTTCATGCCGACCGCTTCGTTCCCAAAAACGAAAAGGAACGCGCCAAGGCGGAAGACGCCGAGCCGCAGGCGGTACCCTTCCTCAAGCGCTTCACCGTCTTCAATGTGGCGCAGTGCGAAGGCTTGCCCGAGCACCTTTACAGCAATGCTGAACCGCTGCCCGAACGCGAGATTATCCCGCAGGCCGAAGCGCTCATGCACGCGAGCGGCGCTGATATTCGGATCGGCGGTGACCGCGCATTTTACTCGGCCGCCTGCGATTTCGTGCAACTGCCGCCGCAGCCGGCCTTTTTCGAGCAGGTCAATTACTACCGCACGGCTCTGCATGAGTTAGGCCACTGGACCGGGCACCCGGCACGGCTTGCCCGTGACTTCTCCGGCTCGTTCGGCTCCAAGACCTACGCGCGCGAGGAACTGGTCGCTGAGATCACCGCCGCGTTTACGTGCTCAGCCCTCGGCATCGAGCCGACCGTGCGTCATGCCGACTATATCGGCTCATGGCTCACCATGCTGCGCGAGGACAACCGCGCCATTTTTCGCGCCGCCAGCCTCGCCTCCAAAGCCGCCGATTTCCTGCTCGCCTTTCAGGCTGACGAGAAAGGCGGCGCGCAAGAAGGGATCGCGGCATGACCGCGCGCGATCCCATTCCGACAAGGAGCCATGCCATGATCCTGCTCACCGAAGACCTGCGCGCGCGGCTGCTCGCCAACGGAGCCGCCGAGATCGAAACCGACCATTTGCCGGTCGTCAAACTGTTCAATCCGGCAGGTGCCGCGACCTGGCTTCTGACCGAACTCGACGCGGACGGCGACACGCTGTTCGGCCTTTGCGATCTCGGCCTGGGCTTCCCGGAACTCGGCAGCGTCAGCCTCACCGAACTTCAAGCCCTCAAGGGGCCGCTTGGCCTCGGCATCGAGCGTGACCTCCTCTTCGAGGCGCGGTTTCCGCTCTCGGTCTATGCCGAAGCCGCGCGGGCTGCCGGCCATATCACAGAGGCCGAGCGGCTTTTGCGGCAGGCCGCCGCCGCTCTCGAAATCCAAACGCCAGAGCTTCCGCCCGACAGGGCGGAACGACCGCGCCAATAGGCGCAAAACCCGCCCGCCGCTCGGCCTTCGGCCTCGCGGAAAAGGGCAATTTCAACCCGTGCAAAAGGAGACGAACCATGCAGCTTGCTCACGTTTCAATCGATCATTTGAGTATCTCGGCGGCCAACATGCGCCATTCAAAACGCGCGCCCGATATCTCCGACATCCTGCCGTCCGTGCGGGCGCGCGGCGTGCTCGTGCCGCTTCTGGTGCGGCCCAACGGATCACCCGACAGCTTTGAGATCGTCGCCGGGCGGCGGCGCTATTTTGCAGCCCAGGCCGTCGCCGACGAGCGCGGCGAGGCCGAACCGCTGCCATGCGCCATCATGGAGGATGGCGACGACGCCGACGCGCTGGAAGCCTCGCTGATCGAGAACATCGCGCGTGACGATCCCGACGAGGTTTCGCAATGGGAGACCTTCACGCGCCTCATCAAGGAAGGGCGCGGCGTTGCCGATATTGCCCTCACCTTTGGCCTGACCGAGCATCAGGTGAAGCGCATTCTGGCGCTTGGCGATCTCTTGCCGAAGATACGCGAAGCCTATCGCCGCGAGGAGATCGACACCGAGACGGTGCGCCATCTCACCATGGCTTCGAAAGCGCAGCAGAAGGACTGGCTGGCGCTTTATGCCGATCCCGACAGCCGAGCGCCGCTCGGCTGGCAATTGAAGCAATGGCTGTTCGGCGGCCAATCGATCTCCACCAAGGTCGCACTCTTCGCCATCGAGGATTATGGCGGGCTGATCGTCTCCGATCTCTTTGGCGAGGACAGCTATTTTGCTGACGCCGACCTCTTCTGGCAAAAGCAGAACGAGGCCATAGCGGCGAAACGCACCGCCTATCTTGAGGCCGGTTGGGCCGAAGTCGTGGTGCTGGAACCGGGCCAGTATTTCCATTCATGGGACTACGAGAAGACACCGAAGAAGAAGCGCGGCAAGGTCGTCATCGCCGTCTCGCAGCGGGGCGAGGTCGAGTGTCACGAAGGCTATCTGTCATGCAAGGAGGCGCGCCGCGCCCGGTCAGACGTCGAGGAGGGCGGTGAGATCGAGGCACCGGCCAAGCCGTCACGACCCGAACTCAGCGGACCGATGCAGAACTATATCGATCTGCAGCGATTGCGCTACCGGCCATAAGCGTCTCGGCCATCGCAAGGGTAAGCACACGCATCACATCGTCGTCGGAAAGCGCAAGCAGCCGCGCGAAGACGGTGGCAAGCGCAAACTCATCACCGTGACCACCTGCGACACTGCCGTCCTCCTCCGGGTGCCCGAGCAGGGTCAAGACCTCGCGACGCTTCTCGGCAAAGGAGGTTTCGGCCTTGCATGCCGCAACGCTTGCGGCCACCGCTTCGCTGGCGGCACGTTGCGGCTCCAGCCGCACCTGCCAGAGCGCCGAACCGGCAATGGCGTGCGCCACCATCAGACGCAGCGCGATGCTCGGATGGCCGAGCAGCGCGGTGCGCACCGCTGCGTGGCGACGAGACGGTCGGCCTCAAGACCGAAGCCGCCAACATCGGCATGGTGTTCCAGAATGCCGGGGAAGGCCAATCGATTTGCGTCGCGGATCCTGATGCCGCGGCCGAAATTCCGAGTCGATGTGGCGGTCGGCATGGCCCCCGACATTTCGTCACGTCACGTCACAGCCGGCCGAGGGATTAGTTCCTCAAAAAAGTCGCTGTCGCCGCGCGATGCCGGCCGCTGCACGTGTCAGCCGTGTGGTGTCCGGGAGGCGAGCTTATTGAAACCGACCCGATAGGAACGACACAGTTCCATCGTAGGATAACACGACGAGCTCTCGGTCGGACAGGAACGTCAATCCGGCGACGTTCCCTGCAAATCCATTAGAAACCTCGATTTCCTGGATAATCTGACCATCCCTCGTATCCACCATCAGCACGGTGCTCTCATTGGTGCCGACCGCCAATATCGGCAAATTGAAAGCATGAGCACACGAGGTAAAGTCTACGCCCTTGACCCGTTCCTCGAGTGCGCTGATCGTCGTTTGTGGCAACTCATTCCGATTGAAAAGGTAGGTGTGGATTAGGCTGTCGCCGGCTATTTGTGACAGCATCGCGTAGATCCCGGAAGGCGTCGTTGGTCGATGGTTTTCGAGGATCCGCCTCGTACGGGCCCCAGAGATTTCTACCTCCGACAGCAAACTTTTTTGGCCTGCGCAATAGACGCTTTTCCGGTCAGGGGAGGGGGTCAGAGAGTTTATGTGGTCTCCCAAGGTCACGACTTCGGTCGCGACTGGTGCCAATTTCCGCAAATCGACTGAAACAATGCGACCATTCTCTCCGGCCAGCCACATGAGATCGTCGGTCAGGTATGCACAACAATATGTGTCGAACCCGGTGTCGATTTGATGTAACCAACGCAGATTGCCGCTCTCGTTTAAAAAGACGTGTGTTTTACCATTTCCATACAGCGCCAGACTCGTTCCATTCGGGGAGGTGGCGAGGCCATGACTTGGCTTTAACTTAGTCGCAACCATCAACCTGCCCCCGTCCGCGGCATCAAGGAGGTTACCGTTTGCGGTAGCGACAAGCAGATGCTTACCGGGTGTCGCCGCGCCGACAATTTGGTTTCTCCTTATGAAGCCCACCCGTTCCACCGTGGCCGCAGTCGCGTGCCATATGCTTTCGTTGTCGGCTCCCGCAAATATGCCTGAGCGGTTGTGGTCTGGGACGGACCAGCTTCCAAAGTTTTGCGTTTTCTGCCTTCGAGTACTATAGAATTTGGGGAGGTCGGAAAAAGAAAGGCTCTGTTCTAGGCTAGAGTAGGTCCAAGGTTGCTGTTGGCGCGCACTTCGGCGAACCACGTCCTGAGCAATTCGCCGGAAGCACTCGTCAACACCAAGACTGTGATCAAGGATGTGTTGGCAAAAGGCCTTGCAAAATTCGCTACCCGCGCCAGGAGGGCCGTCGCTTGCAGCGCTTGCGGAGCTGGTCGAATACACCAGCAGGGTATTTCGCCATTCGCGCTCGGAAGCGGCGTCCGCATCAAGTTGCTTAAGCAGGTCTTCGTCGTCCACTGAGGCGGGCCAATTTCGGCAAGCGTCTAAAATGACGACGCCGACATTGGCCGAACTTACAGCCCCTACCGCCTGGGCAAGACTGATCCCGTAAAGTCTTGCTGCCGGCGCGGATACGGGGAATGGAAAGTCACGCGGAAGAAAGTACCCCGTTCCGTTTCGTTCAATGGCATGACCGGCGAGGTAGACCAGCGCGATGTCGGCCTGTTTAGCGTCAGCTGCCAACGACCCAAGACATTCGGCAATCGTCGACTGATCCGCGTCTTCAACCAGAGTGGCTACGAAGCCCCGCCTTTCGAGAGCTGAAGCAGCTTTGCATGCGTCACTGACGGCGTTCGTCAGGGGTCTGTTGCTATAATCGCTTATTCCGATCACTACCGCAAGTCGACGCATTGGAACCGTATCAGCTTCCAGATTTACATGCCGCTTGTGGCGACCTCGGAAAAATCGAGCCATGCGAGCGATGCCTAATCAACATTGGCTGCATCGATTGCAAGACGGTCCAAAGAGAGCGTACCCGATTCCTATTTGCCGATCTCCAAATGACCCTCCAACATCGTCTTTCGCCAATCCACACCGGATCGTTGCGACCAGTCGGAATTTTCTGCGGAATCTGAGCAATTGATTCGAACGCATCGTCAGGTGATGAGATGCCGGCAGCCTGCAATGGTATGAGAGAAAGTCTATTTGCGGCCGCGCTTTGCCCGCGGATGGCCAGCATTGCCGGCTTGCACCGGCCGGGTTTTGGCGGGCCGTTTCACGGGTTCCGCTCCGTAGCGCTTGCTGAGCGCTTCTCCTATTTCCGTGAGCGAGGCCTCGATCGACTCGGCGGTGAGATTTTCGATTGAGTCGTCAAAGTACCGGTTGGTAAGCTTGTACCGACCGAGTGTTCCGGCTGGACTGGCTGCCGGCCTACTCCTCTTCATCAGATTCCTCCCGTCTGTGCTTCCCAAACCGTCGCCACATGTATCGCGGATTAAGCTCGGCTTTGAAATGATGCTTTCGCTTAATCCATACGAAGCCCTCGGCGCGAGTGATCAACGCCACATCGATCGGACCACCAACAGTTCCCGCGTCGTCCGAAGCCTTTCGTTCAATCGCCGTGATACTAACTAGCGCTTCGGCCAGCTCAATCAAATCCTGCTTTGGCATCAGGGCAATGGTTTCCTTGAACTTGCGCTCAAATTCCGTGCGAAGGTTGGCTGCGAATTTGCTCTCGAACTGCGATGCTATCAGGTCACCGAGCAGTCCACCCATGTCGCTGGGAGGGATCTCCGACCCGTCCGATCGCGAGATTTTCAACTTCAGGCGCGTAAAGTTCCGCTCCAGGCTTCCTGATACATTTTCCTTGATGAAAGCCCGAGCGCCATCAATGAAACGATTGTCCGTACCCTTGAGCAGGCGGTCGACCACATCGGTCTGTGCAAAAGATATCGCCGTACCAGTGTCCTCGCCACGCGAAATCGTGACGTCATGAGAGGCTCGATAGCGGAGCCGGCCAGCGATAAACCCGTCTATGTCGACAGCGTAGAGTGAGGGAAAAAGATCTTTGCCGCCGAAGCCCGCGACGATGAGCCCGGTAGCCGTCAGACGGTCAAGATCACTGAGCAGTCTCTGTGCGATGACATTGGCGAAAAACTCCCGCTGATCGGCGTTGGCGTCGAACGGGATTCGTTGCGTTTCAAGTTCGGCCACGATTGAACGGACGGTTGGAAGGATGGCGTCTACGGTGATGCCGGCGAGACTTTCAAGCAGTGGGTTTTGCGCCAAGGCCTGCACACGTTCGGCCATGATGGTTGTATAAAGTCCCCGCAGGACGTCATGAATGTTCTGTTCGCCGTCCTCCGCGGCCACAGCCTCCAGTCTGTCTCGGACAATGGCGGTGATGGAGTCCAGTTCCTCTTCGATCATACCATCCTGCCATCGACGCACATCACCAGACTTGACAGTCGGATGGCCAGCCAGAAAATTGAGGAACCGCTCCATCCACTGTTTGATTGTCAGGGTTGCCGCGCCGTCCGGAGGGGTGCACCTGAACTCCTTCGCTATTATCTCCCAGGGCACTCCCAGGAAATCCATGCTGCCATTCACCATCAAAGCTACAGGGTAGCGCTCGCTCAACTCGAAGAGCTTGTCCCCTGTATTGAAGACCTTGTCGGCTCCGTAACCAGGAATCGTCACAGCGCTGTCTGCAGCCAGCGCGACGCCCAGTCGATTGATTACAGCGATTTCGGTGGTCATCAGCCATTCACTTCGATTGATTGTAGGTTACATCAGTCGCCGGCCTTGAAGTCTTGCCGCGGAGTATTGTCCGCTAGACGCGCGAGCCTTGATCGGCGTCAAAAAAATTGAAAGATCAGTAAGGGATTGCGAAGAAATTTCCCAGGAATGTTATGTTGCTGCGATTGACCGGATAGCTGAAAGTATCACTTCAGGCGCCTCCGGGTCGAGCACAATCTCTCCCGTCTTCAATTTCTCAGCCACAAGTTTAGGCCTGGCGGTAGAGTTGTCGTACACATAAGCAAGATCCGCCTGCTCCATAAACCACGGAAGCTGCTCAAGCGAACGGGAAAATCTGGCGACGACCCTGTCCAGTGGAACCGTGTGACCTCCACGGGCGACCCGCAGGCGGACACGCTCTACGTTGAGTTCGGGTGATCTCAACACGATGTATATCAGGCGAAACTCGAAACCCAGTCTCTTTGCAGCCCTCACAAGCGGCCGATATTTGGCTGTCGACAACACAGTCTCGACGCCCACGGTCTGATGCGTGCGCAAAGAGGCTCTCAACCAGACCATTATCCTTTTGACCGCTTGGAGATTGGCCTGTTCCAGCGGCAATCCTTCGCTGCTCATGATACGCTCAGTCAAAAGATCCGGGTTAATGATCCAGACCGAGCGACCGAAATCCTCAATAAGTGTCGAATCGTAGAACGTGCTTTTACCCGAGCCATTCGGGCCGGCGACCATCCACAGCCGGGGCTGATTAGCCCTTGTCGTCGTCGCCATTCCCATGCCCGGCCATCAGCTTGTTCTCGCGACGCGCGCGAGCAACGGATCTCGCGAATGACTCAAGGAGATCTTCGCTGAATGAAGCGCTTTCCGGGTTCGCGAGCCCTGCCTTGACCCGTTTGCCCTGAGCGCTCACAACTTGTCTTGAATCGAGCTTTCGCCGGGTCTTGCTCAAGCGGCCTATTGGCTTCTCTATGATCTTAATCATTTTAACCTCAAAAGCACTTTGAAGGGTTCGTGCGAGCCTAGTCCTCCTGTCCGCCCTCCGGTGGAAGGAAGCCCCGTCTGGCGGACCTCTCCAGAATTGAGGCAATCTCATCATCACTGAGAGCGTCCACCTCGGATACGCCGGCTATCTTTCTCACGCGCGAGTCGGCAACGAGAAGCTGACGCAATGTCGCGCGATGCGTGGATGGTCGACCGACATAGGCTCCGGGTCGCGGCTGCTGTCGCCTAGACGTCGCCTTGCTACGCGTCGCGCGCAAGGTGGCTTCCGCCACGGCCTTTGCCTGGCTTGCCAGGGACCTGAGCTCTACGGAACTGAGTATGTCATGATCGCGCGAGGCAATGATGTCGCCCTCTATCTCCGCCAATATCGCGTCAAGCGGGTCCACGGCTGTGAATCTGACGTCGCTCATCCAAGCGTCTCCGGTGTTGCGCGGGTGATCAGTCTTCGCAGTCGGCGACGAGCGCTGTTGTATTCGGTGACGCTGAGTCCCACACGGGCCTGAATATCCGTCGGATCCAGTCCCTCGCCGAGGCCCGCGACGATGCCCGACAGAACACGGTCGTCACCTACCAGCCGTTCCAACTGCTCGACCAGACCGCGCGCGATAGCGCTTCGCTCGGGGTCTGGGTCGTCGGAGGCGATCGTCTCGGCGAAGCCTTCGTCGTTCGCTGGCTGGGTATTGCGCCGATCAAGCGTTCGCCGCCGCCAGTGTTCGCTGGCAATGCTCCTCATCACTCCGCGCAGAAAAGTAGCGAATGGGACATCGACCGGCCAGCGACGGGTTCCATCCAGCGAGCGCTGTATCGCGTCATGCAGGATGTCGCGCCATTCCACCCCTGGCAATCCCCGAGCGCGGAGTTGAGCGATTCGCCCAAGACGAGCAAAATCCGCCTCCCCCAGAGCTGCGAGAGCGATCGCAACCTCCTCGGGGGAACCATACTCATCTAGCGAACGGGCGTTTGTCGCTTCCATGGTTCCCTATGCTGACCCCTCCCGGGGTTTCGGACAATCGATCATGAAAAAATTTCACGCACTGCTTTTGTCCGCGTCTGTCCGGTTCAGCAGCACTAGGACACGTCGGCAACAACAGGAGGTCACTATGGATGAGGACCAGAAGGGTCACAAGAAAGAAACCTATAAGGTACAGATCGACAAGCAGAAGCTTGAAATAGACAATCCGACGCCCACCGCGCGCGAGCTGCTCACGCTCGCGGGAAGGGTCCCGGTTGAACATTTCGCGCTTTACCTCAAGGACAAGGGCCAGCCCAAGCGCCTCGAACTGGACGAGCGTGTGGATCTGCGCGAGCCTGGCGTTGAGAAATTCGTGACGCTGCCGCTCGATCAGACAGAGGGCCTCGGCGCGGGTAGGCGCCAGTTCTCGCTTCCGCAAGAGGATGAAGAGTGGCTGGAGAGCCTGGGCCTGATCTACGAGCTGGTAGCCGAAGGCGGCACGGCGCGCGTCATCATCTACGGATGGGCGCTGCCTGTGGGCTACAAGGTGGAGAAGGTCGACGTAAACGTCCGAATTGATCCCGGCTATCCGGATGCGCAGATTGACATGGTCTATTTCAGCCCGGCCCTGGTGAGAAGGGACGGGCGAGCGATCGCCGCTACAAGCGATGACAGCTTTGACGGAAAGGTGTGGCAGCGCTGGAGCAGGCATCGGACCTCGGTCAATCCGTGGCGTCCGGGCCTGGACAGCCTGTCGACGCATTTCGCCCTGATTGACGACTGGCTCGCGCGTGAACTGCGCAAAGGATGATGACGATGCGGGTCTCGCTTACGCTGAACGACAGCCAGCACGCGCGCCTGAGAGAACATCTCTTTCCCGGTGACGGTCTCGAGGCGGCTGCCCTGCTCCTGTGCGGCAGGGCTATGGACCAGGGGCGACATCGCCTTATTGTGAGTGAGGTCCACCTGATTTCACATGATAGATGCGACCGGGCCCCGGATCGCGTTACCTGGCCTACTGATATGCTCCCGGACTTGCTCACTCGGGCGTCCAGGCGAGGCATGTCGCTGATCAAGATCCATGGCCATATCGGCTATGACCGCTTCTCGGAGATTGATGACGCCTCGGATCGTGAGCTGTTTGCAAGTGTGCATGCCTGGGCGGATGGGCTGCATGGAAGCGCAGTCATGCTGGACGGCGACCGTGTGTTCGGCCGCCTAGTAAGCGAGCATGGGGTCTTTTCCCCATTCGCATCCGTGAATGTTGTTGGAGACGATCTTCGCTTCTGGCCGCACCAGTATGGCCATGGACCGGTTCCGGACCATGCAAGAAGGATCGCCCAGAGTTTCGGGGCCGGGACCTATGAGATTCTGCGCCGTCTTCGTATCGGCGTGGTCGGCTGCTCGGGCACGGGCAGCGTCGTTGTAGACCAGCTTGCGAGAAATTGTGTCGGCGAACTCGTCCTGGTTGATCCTGATCATGTGGAGGACAAGAATCTCAATCGCATTGTAAACAGTCGAAAAGAGGATGCCCAGCAGCGCCGCCTAAAGGTTGATCTCATGGCGGAGGCCGTCGAGGAGCTTGGGCTGGGGACCTTGGTCAGCATTTACGCGTCCTCACTTGCCTCCGCCAATGCCATTCGCGCGATCGCATCCTGCGACGTCGTCTTTGGATGCATGGATTCTGTCGATGGCCGCCATATGCTCAATCGGCTCGCCACATTCTATGGACTGGCCTACTTCGATCTCGGCGTGAAGCTGGAGGCCGATGGCGAAGGAGGGGTCGATCAGGTCTGCGGCACGGTCCACTACTTGAAGCCCGGGGGATCCAGCCTCTACAGCCGGCATGTATACTCGATGGAGCAGGTTCGGGCGGCAGGGTTGATGAGAACAGATCCGGCCACCTATCGCGAGTTGCGCCGCGAGGGCTACATCAAGGGCGTCGCTGAGGACAGACCTGCCGTCATCCAGCTTAACAGCCTAATCGCGTCAATGGCCGTCAATGAGTTGCTGGCAAGGCTCCACCCGTTCCGACTCGACCCCAACGGGGAATATGCGGTTCACACCATCAGTCTCAGCCACGGGATCTATGACCATCATTGCGACGGTGAGCCGTGCGAGCTGCTCAGCAGACACGTCGGCCGGGGCGATGTGCGCCCCCTTCTCGACATGCCTGAGCTCAGCGTCGAGGCCGCGGCGGCATGACCTTGTTTGGCCGCATCTGGCAATTCATTGATCGCCTTCTGGGACGTGACATTTGGCGCGCCGAAATGTCGGCGGACGTGCCGGAAAAAACCAGGCCACGTACGGTCTATCTGATCGGTGACGACGGGCCGCCATGGGCGGCGGCCTTTATCTGCCCCTGTGGATGCGGCGAGCTTGTCAGACTGAGTCTTGTCCGGCGCGATAGTCCCAGCTGGGTGGCGTCAGTCGGGAAGGGCGGAAGAGCGGATCTGCATCCCTCGGTGCGACGGATACGAGGCTGCCGCAGCCATTATTTCATTCGGGATGGCCGGATTGTTTGGGCGCGAGATGAAAGACGAGTATCCACCTAGCGGCCAACGATCTGGGAGCCCGGCGTTGGTCGGGTCTATGTTCTCGGTCAATGGACGGAAACCGACGCCTTTGGCTTCCAATTCGGCGATGACCTCGATGAGGGGCTTCATCGATCTGCCGAGGCGGGCTGAATTGCAGCTGTAATACGAAAGCATTTGCTCGACGCTCGCAGATCCATCAGTCTCGTCGCGTTTCATTTTGCTAGTGAGGCGTGTCATGACCGAAGACCGCGAAAACAAACAGCAAGCATCGACCGAGGCAAATGCAATAAGAGGTTGGGACAAATTACCCAACGAATTGCTGCATGGAATCATCACCCACGCGGTCAACGATACTGACGCATGGAAGGCGCGTGAAACCTTTCACGGGGTGTCGCTCACCAGCCGACATCTCCATGAATTGACCAAATCAAAGGTCCTACAAGAATATAAGGAAAATCTTGATGGCGGAACCCTCGTTTCCGACGCGGTGATTGAAACCGCTTTCAAGAACAATAACTTTTCTGACAACATCTATGGGTGGGATCGTCGACATATTGGCACGGAAGCTGCAGCCGTGACGCACGCGCTTGAATTTCAGCCCCCGGAAAAGAGATCGGAAATCTTCAACAACATTGCGGGAAGAGACGTTCAACATAGGATGTTAGGCTATTCAGAAATCGTCGAACGTGCAGATCTTCTCCAGGAACACGAGATCAGCCAGATTGATCGTAACGCCTTGGACACCTTCCGAGACGATAATCCCGGCCTCGGGAAATATCAAGCCGCTGAAGTGCTTGTGAAAAGATACAATGACCTTAGCAGTGAAATTCGCGCCAAACTCCAAGAGACGCTCTCGAACAATGAGAAGCAGAACCAACGCGCAGACTTCAGCGACGCAATCGTCAATTGTAAGCCATCGTTGCTAGAGGATGAAAGTCTTCAAAATGTGGTGCGTGAGAGCCTTGACGTTATGGAAGATCCGCACGAGGCTCTTTCCCAGTTAGCGTTGTACATCGACAAGAACTCGCGGGCCGAGACCGATTTCATTATCAAAGAGTCTTTGCGCCGTTTGGGCGGTATGACTGTCCTTGGCGAGGAGCACGGGCTTAACGCTCCTGCACGCGCTATCGCAAAAGTTTCCGATGGAAATTTGAGCCCTGAGAACAGGAAACTAATAGAACAATTAAGGCAATCCCATACTGAAGAGGGGCGCGCCTTGGCCTCTGCTTTCCAAGAGCTTGAGCGTGATCGGCCTGCGGAAGCCTCAATAGAGGGCGGCATGAGAGGGTCGATAAAGCTGCTCAGCAAACTCAATCGGAGCCAAAATATGTCGAACGAGGTTGCCGCTATTGAAGGCGTAGGCGATGTTGCGATATCCAATGAAAAGCAAATGAACGCAGCGCGCAGAGCTTTGATGAATTCCGTTTGCGATCGTAGCGCCCGCGGAAGATAACAAAGACAAGAAAAATGCCGCCAATGTCATTTGGGGGCGGCAGGATCGTCAGTTGCTTGTCGAGCAAGCCATCGTTGTGGGCCTTGGCCAGCGTTGCCACCAGCGTCGCGGCCGTGATGAACTGAACGTTGTGATTCTGACGGATCGCCTCCCGGCCAAGAGCTGCGGCCAGGTGGGTCTTGCTCGAGCCCGGGTGGCCCCAGGAGTAACAGCGTGTCGCCGTGCGCGATTCAACGACGGCTGCGCTTCTCGTAGTCGAAGCCGTCCAGTTCGCGCACGAAGGGGAATTGCGCGCGCTTGCTCGACGTGCGCCGCTCGGTCTCGCGCGACACCAGGAAGCCCAAGGCTTCGCGCAAGCTTATTTTCGAACGGGCGGCTCGTCCAGCAAGGTGTCGAGTTGATCGCGGATTGCCGTCAACTCAACCGATCGAGCGTCGCGATGAGCACGTCTTGGTCGACGGTCGTCATCACCAGGCTCCTCCGACAATCGCTTCGTATTCGCGCGCGGTCGTAGCAAGCCGGCTGGGGCGATCGCGATCGGATCCCCGCGCACAGGCCCTTCAAAGCCGGCAACGCCGAGAAAATGCGCACAGTCCGCGATCCGCTGTCGTCGTCCTCGGCAAGGGCGTGGGCGGCTACCATCTGGCCGGCATGGCGGATGATCAGGCGGCCGGCCAGAACCACGGCTTGGACAGATCATGATCACGCGGCTGATGCAGGCGACGACCATGCCCCTCCATGTAAGGTCTCCGATAGCATCTGGTTTGCCGATCGGCCGGAGCACCATCTTCGCGCCGGGATTTTACCAAAAGCTGGCGCGCATGCCTGCAACTTCTGACAGCTGGCGATTTTCTCACCCCCACTGTGGTCGGCCTTGTGCTGCGGGACAATCTCGGTTTGCTGGGTTCGATCGATCGGTGCCCCGTTGTTTCGAGCGGCACACTACGCCCTCGAGCTTACCGCCAGAGATCCGAGAGCGAAGCCCGAGCCGCTGTCGGATGTGCTGACGGCCTTTGTGTCTGGAGGACTGGGGAAGGCCAAGGACAAACGTCTTTCCACCGCGGTGGCTATGAGCGCACGGTTTCCGTTCGTCACTTCGGCAGGACAGTTGCGCTTTGAGAACGAGAACCGAAACATCATCACTGGGCGGGTCGTGGATGGAGGCTATTTCGACAACAGCGGCCTTGAGACGATTAACCATCAGCTCCCCTATCTTCATGCCAAGCGACTCAAGCCCCGAGTGATTTATCTCAGGTCATCGCCATGGTACTCGCAACGCTATGATTTGGCGGGCAATCCCATACTCGGATCACCGCAGGACCAGTTGTGGGAAACTAAGCTCAGCGCCTGGCAGGAACTTCTTGGGATTATATGGCGCGGCGCCTTGCCGAACCTCTCGCGACCCTCAACATGGCGTGGACTGGGCACGTGGAGGCTGCGCGCGAGCAATTGCAGCGATTGAAAGAAGATTACGGAGACATAGAGATTGCAGAGTTGAAGGTAATGGATCCGTTGCGGCCGCTTCACGGGGGCAAGGGGCGGAGCAGCCTTTGCATGGATCTTCCGGCAAGAACCCATTAGGAAGAGCGAGTCTCTACACCCCGGTGATGAGTTGGTGGCTGTCTCCCCTTGCGCAAAGTGCCTTGGACGCCCAACCGTGCGACTTCGACAACACCTGGATGGTCGCGCGAATCCTGAAAGCGCTGGCGCTCAATCACTCCCGCTGATCAATAACCTAGCTCGGTTAGAAACGATCCAGTCGCATCATTCCCCTTCACGGCCCGCGCAGGGAAGGCCTTCCTTCGACACTAGGGCGGTCTCGGAACCATACGGAACGATACGGGAAGATTTCTGATTTTGGCCCACGAAAAACGCAATAAAATCAATAATCTAAATACGCCCTCCGGGCCTGCCACTTAGTTGTATAGCTTCGGCATCTCTTGAGCCTCAGTATGATCTTCGGAGGTTGGAGATTCCCCTCGGCGTTTGGTGGGCCGCCGACGTTGGGTTCAAAGTGGACCCTCGCGGTGGCGAATGGACGGCGGACTTGCCGCGTCCCTTGATTGAGATCACCCGCGCGTTTTTGCTCTCGAGTTCATCCAGACAGTCGGCCCACCATTGCATCATCTTGACGCGCTCATCCCAGTGCTCTGCCCGGGCGTAGGCGCGACGAACGTCGTTGTTCTCAATGTGGGCCAGTTGCCGCTCTATGGCGTCCGGATGCCACCTTCCGCATTCGTTCAGCAGAGTTGATGCCGTTGCTCGGAAACCGTGCGCGGTAGCTTCCTCCTTGCCGTAACCCATACGCCGCAGCGCGGCGTTCAGCGTGTTGTCGGAAATCGGACGCGAACCCGATCGAACACCAGGAAGGAGCAGCGATCCGCCACCAGAGATTTGTTTAAGCGAAGTCAGGACGCTTACAGCCTGCCTTGAAAGGGGTACACGGTGCGGCCGTCGCATTTTCATGCGTGCTTCAGGAATGATCCACACCGAGCTTTCGAAATCGAACTCTTCCCATTCTGCCGCGCGCAACTCGCCGGGGCGAGGAAACAGCAGCGCCATCAGTTTCAGGGCCGCTCGGGTTGTGGGCTGTCCGTCAAATGCATCGACCGCCCTCAGCAAGCCGCCCAAGGCCTTAGGATCGGTAATCGCGGCACGCGGCGTGACCGTCGGACTGATGAGCGCGCCCCTCAGGGCGATCGTCGGATCTGCCTCGGCGCGTGCGGTCGCGATTGCGAATCGAAACACGGTGCCGATTGTTGAGCGCAGGCGCCTGGCCGACTCGTATCGACCGCGAACCTCCACGCGACGAAGAGCGATGAGGATGGTGGCCGTATCGATCTCGCGAATGCACTTGTCGCCGATTGTCGGATAGGCAAAGTCGAGCAGCCATTTGACCTTGCTGATCGTCCGGTCTGCACGTCCCTCCTTCTTCAGCTTGTCAACATATTCGTCCGCAATTGAGCGAAAGGTGTCTTTTGGCGAACTAGCTTTCTGGAACTTGCGCTGCTGTGCCGGGTCGGCACCAGCCATGAGGAGGCGTTTGGCTTCATCGCGCGCTTGGCGGGCATCCGCGAGAGAAATGACAGGATAGCTGCCCAGGGACAGCAACTTCTGCTTCCCGTCGAACCGATAGGCGAGACGCCATAGCCTTGTTCCCGATGGCTGGACCCATAGCTGCAGCCCGCCGCCGTCGGATAGCTTCTGGAGCTTGGACGCGGGCCGGGTGTTGCGGCATTTCACGTCGGAGAGAGCCATTGTGGGACCTCCTGTTTTGGCGCTTCGATACCAACAGGGTTTCAGATACCAACAAAAATACCAACACCTCGCCCCGTTGGACGAAATTTGCCGAACTGCGATGAAATTCGCCCAAGAGCATCTTTCCTGCCGAAAAGATAAGCAAATTCAGCGATTTGCGGAGACCCAAGCGTAGAAGGTTCGGCGAAAGTGAGCGTGGGGAGACGAGGGGATGGTGCCCAGAGGCGGATTCGAACCACCGACACGCGGATTTTCAGTCCGCTGCTCTACCAACTGAGCTATCTGGGCCTGTGCCGGCTAACGGGGGCCGCCCGCCGGATTTCAGGGAAGCGCCGCGGCACCCCTTGAAAGCGCGTGGGTTATAGCACGGGAATCTTGGCTGTCCAGCGCCTAAGGGGCGATTTTCCGGGGCAATTGTCGCAGGCACATGACAGGACGCAAGCGACGTCGGCAAAGGTGCAATCTCGTTGCCGGCAAAGCCGGGATCTGATCACCCGCAATCGCCATGGAAAGGCGGCTTGCCGCCCGCAATTAGTCTTTGGGCTCCGGCTTCCGGCTGTCGTCTTCGTCCTCTTCGCCGTCGCGGCCGGGAATGACATAGGCGCCCTTCAGCCAGCGATTGAGATCGATGTCCTTGCAGCGCGCCGAGCAGAACGGGTAGTGCTCGCGCGCCGAGGGCTTGCCGCATTCGGGGCAGGGCCGCTTCGGTCGAAGCGGCGTAACCTTGTCGTCCAGGCTCATGAGCGCGCGGCGTGCCAGTTCTGGTGCGCCTTGAACCCTTCGCCTGAAAGCAGCGCGACGCTTTCGTAGAGCGGCAGGCCGACCACGTTGGTGTAAGAGCCGACCAGCTTGACGACGAAGGAGCCGGCAAGGCCCTGCACGGCATAGCCGCCGGCCTTGCCGCGCCACTCGCCCGAGGCGACATAGGCGTCGATCTCCTCGCGCGGCAGCCGCTTAAAGCGAACGCGGGTTTCCACCAGCCGCTGGCGCAGCTTGCCGCCCGGCGTGATCAGGCAGATGCCGGAATAGACCCGGTGCGAGCGGCCGGAAAGCAGGCCGAGGCAGTTGATGGCGTCGTCGATCGTCTCGGCCTTGGGCAGGATGCGCCGCCCGACCGCCACCACCGTGTCGGCGGCGAGGATGAAGGCCGGCGCGTAATCGTCCTCGGTCTTCAGCGAGGCCAGCGCCTTCTCGGCCTTGTCCTTGCACAGGCGCTTGGCCAGCGAGCGCGGATGCTCGGCGCGCAGCGGCGTCTCGTCGACATCGGCGGGCAGCACGCGGTCCGGTTCGATGCCGGCCTGCTGCAGGAGTTCGATGCGGCGCGGCGAACCCGAGGCAAGCACCAGCTTCTGCAGGATGCTCATCGCGCTTGATGCCGATTTGCTATTTGAAACGGTAGGTGATGCGGCCCTTGGTCAGGTCGTAAGGCGTCATCTCGACCAGGACCTTGTCGCCGGTCAGCACGCGGATGCGGTTCTTGCGCATGCGGCCGGCCGTGTGGGCGATGATTTCGTGTTCGTTTTCGAGCTTCACGCGGAACATCGCATTGGGCAGCAGTTCGGTGACCACACCTGGAAACTCGAGGACTTCTTCCTTCGGCATTCGATACCTTTGCTTGGATGGGCCTTCCGGCGCCTAGAGCATGATGCCGAAAAGTGTGTAGCGGTTTTCGGACGACATCATGCTCTACTCTTGATCTGGAGTCGGATGATTTCAGGTCGAATAGACCTGAAATCATCCGACTCCAACCGGAATTTGCGCGGAACCTATATGATAATCGTCTGCTTGTGAACAAGCTTAATCCGGGGCGCTTTCAGCCTTCGGTGCCGCAAAACGTCGACTTATGCGCGCCTTCAGCCGCTCGCGCACGTCGCGATAGGCCGCCATGATGTGCTCGCGCGTGCCGCCGGTATCGGTCGGGTCGGGCATCGGCCAATACTCGACCTCGACGGCGAGCGAGCGGGTGAGCTCGAGTGCCGCATGATGCGCCTCCGGCGCCAGCGTGACGATCAGGTCGAAATAATCGTCCTCCAGCTCCTCCAATGCCTTTGGCTGGCGCTCGCCGAGCGACAGGCCTTCCTCGGCGAGCACCGCGTCGACGAACGGGTCGCGCTCGCCGGCGTGGACGCCGGCAGAAGCGACGAATGAGGTGGCAGGCAGCATCCGCCGCGCCAGGTGCTCCGCGATCGGCGAGCGCACGGCGTTCATGCCGCACAGGAACAGGATCGAATGGGGCAGGGCGGCCACTAGAGCATGATCCCAAAAAGTGGGAACCGGTTTTTGGAAAAGATCATGCTCCAACTAAAGAGCATGATCCCAAAAAGTGGGAACCGGTTTCTGGAAAAGATCATGCTCCAACAAAGAGCTGGATCAGGACGGCGATTCAACGAAACGTCATCCCTGATCTAACCCCGCCAGTGCAGCACGCAGACCAGCGTGAACAGCCGCCGTGCCGTGTCGAAGTCGATCTCGATCTTGCCGGCCAGCCGGTCCATCAGCGTCTGCGAGCCCTCGTTGTGCAGGCCGCGCCGGCCCATGTCGATCGCCTCGATATGGCTGGGCGTCGAGGAGCGGATGGCCTCGTAATAGCTTTCGCAGATCAGGTAGTAGTCCTTGACGATGCGCCTCAGCGGCGTCAACGACAGGATGTGGGTGACCACCGCAGCCCCGTCCTCACGGCCGACGGCAAAGACCAGGCGCGACTCAGCCAGCGACAGCTTCAGCTTGTAGGGGCCGGCGCCGTCGTCATTGACCGGCCGGAAACTGTTTTCCTCGATGAGGTCGAAGATCGCCACCGCCCGCTCGTGCTCGACGTCGGGCGTCGAACGTCCGATCGTTTCGTCGAGCTCGACGTCGATCAGCCTGTTGCGGGTTTGGTCGTGGCCCGACATCGCTACATGTTCAACCTGATCGCGACGGAGCGGGCATGCGCGTCGAGCCCTTCCGCCTTGGCCAGCGCGATCGCGGCGGGCGCCAGCACCTTGAGCTGCTCCGGCCCGAGCTTCAGGATCGAGCTGCGCTTGACGAAATCGAGCACGGACAGACCCGAGGAAAAGCGTGCCGACCGCGCCGTCGGCAGCACATGGTTTGAGCCGCCGACATAGTCGCCGATGACCTCCGGCGTATGCCGGCCGATGAACACGGCGCCCGCGTTGCGCATCCTGGAAAGGAAGCCCTCGGCATCGTCGAAAGCGAGCTCGACATGCTCGGCGGCGATGCGGTCGACCAGCGGCAGCGAGGCCTCCAGCGTCGGCACCAGGATCACCGCGCCGAAGTCGCGCCAACTCGCGGCCGCCGTCTCGGCCCGCGGCAGGACTTTAAGCTGGCGTTCGACAGCGTGTTCGACCGCCTTGCCGAATTCGGCATTGTCGGTGATCAGGATCGATTGCGCCGAAACGTCATGCTCGGCCTGCGCCAAAAGGTCGGCCGCGATCCAGTCCGGATCGTTGTCGGCATCGGCCACCACCAGCACTTCCGACGGCCCGGCGATCATGTCGATGCCGACCGTGCCGAAAACCTGCCGCTTGGCCGCCGCGACATAGGCGTTGCCCGGGCCGACGATCTTGGCGACCGGCCTGATCGTCTCGGTGCCATAGGCGAGAGCGGCGACGGCCTGCGCGCCGCCGACGCGATAGATCTCCGAAACGCCGGCAAGATCGGCCGCCACCAGCACCAGCGGATTGATGACGCCGCCCGTGGCCGGCACCACGATGACGATGCGGTCGACCCCGGCGACCCGTGCCGGCACGGCGTTCATCAGCACCGAGCTCGGATAGCTCGCGGTGCCGCCGGGCACATAGAGGCCGACGGCTTCGATCGCCGTCCAGCGCGAGCCGAGCTCGACGCCGGCGGCATCCGTATAGCGGTCGTCCTTCGGCTTCTGTCGCTCGTGATGCGACCGGATACGGTCGCGCGCGAATTTGAGCGCCTCGATCGTGGCCGGATCGGCCGCTTCATGGGCCCTGGCGATGTCGTCCTTCGAGACGGCGATGCCGAGCTTGCCGAGATCGGCTCTGTCGAACTTCAGCGTATAGTCGATGAGCGCCTTGTCGCCCTCGGCGCGCACGCGCCCGATAATGTCGCGCACCACGGCCTCGACATCGGCCGACACCTCGCGCTTGGTGGTGAGGAAGGCCGAAAAGCGCTGTTCGAAATCGATATCCTGCTGGCGGAGCGTAATGGCCATTGCGCCTCAGCCCCTGTGCGCGGGTCGTGAAGTGGCTTCCCAGGAGCCGCCGACATCGGCAAGCCGCGCCTCGACGCATTCCACGTCGAGCATGATGGTGCCGCCGCCCGAAAACACCAGTTCGACGATGCCGGCCGGCTTGCTGATGGCGATGAAGCTGATCGCCAGCAGCGACAGCACCTCGGCCGGCTTGTCGCGTTGAATACCGCTGGTCTTGGCGCCGAGCACGCGGTCGAAGTGCAGCACGCTTTGCCGCCGTTCATTGTGCTGGCGGAACAGGCCGGATTTCGCCTCCCAGACGAACCGGTTCATGGTCAGCACGAAGCGCTTGGCCGCCGGCAGGTATTCAAGGTCGGAGACCTTCATCACGGCGTCCTGGACATGCGCCGAGACGATGCTCAGATCCTGGTCGTCGAGCGCGATGAGCTTGAGAGCTGCCATGCGGGATTTCGCACCTGAAGGTTGGTTTCAGCCTTCTGTTAGGCGGTCTTTCCGGTCCGTGCAACCTCGGCACGGAACCTGTTTAAGGCAATCACGCGAAGCCGGTGCCGCCCTCATCGGCCTGCCGGGCACTTCTCGCCGTATAGTGACGGGGAGAAGGAACGCTTTTCGCCAGGGATTTCGTCAATTGCGAACGTTGCAGGAAAGGCGCCAAAGCTGCAGTCGCGGCCTTCTCCCCGTTTGCGGGGAGAAGGTGCCCGAAGGGCGGATGAGGGGCGGCGCCGACCTTGGCCATTGGCCTTCCAGCAGAGTAAGGCCCGCTCTTATCCGCAAGGCTTGCCCTGGGTCACTCAGCCCGAAATCCGCTCGATCACCGCGCCGCAGCCAGAGAGCTTCTCTTCCAGCCGCTCGAAGCCGCGGTCGAGATGATAGACGCGGTTGACCGTGGTTTCGCCCTCGGCCGCAAGGCCTGCGATCACGAGCGACACCGAGGCGCGCAGGTCGGTCGCCATCACGGGCGCGCCCTTCAACCTGGCAACGCCGTCGACGATCGCCGTCTGGCCGGAAAGCGTGATGTGGGCGCCGAGCCGGGCCAGCTCCTGCACATGCATGAAGCGGTTCTCGAAGATCGTCTCGGTGATGCGCGACTTGCCCTTGGCCATCGTCATCAGGCCCATGAATTGCGCCTGCAGGTCGGTCGGGAAGGCAGGGAAGGGGGCGGTGGTGACATCGACCGGCGCAATGCCGGCGCCGTTGCGCTTGACGCGGATGCCCTCATTGGTCGGCGTGATCTCGGCGCCGGTCTCGACAAGCACGTCGAGCGCGCTCTGCAGAAGGTCGGGCCGGGCGCCGTCGAGCATCACGTCGCCGCCGGTCATGGCGACGGCCATCGCATAGGTGCCGGTCTCGATGCGGTCCGGAATGACACGCACACGGGCGCCGGAGAGCGATTCGACGCCATGGATGGTGATGGTGGAGGTGCCGGCGCCATGGATCTTGGCGCCCATGGCGATCAGGCACTCGGCGAGATTGACGATCTCAGGCTCGCGGGCGGCATTTTCCAGCACCGTCTCGCCCTTGGCGAGCGCGGCCGCCATCATCAGCACATGCGTGGCGCCGACCGAGACCTTCGGGAAGACATAGCGGTTGCCGATGAGGCGGCCATTCCGGGTCTTGGCGATGACATAGCCATTGTCGACGTCGAGTTCGGCGCCCAGCACCTGCAGGCCCTCAAGGAACAGGTCGACCGGGCGCGTGCCGATGGCGCAGCCGCCGGGCAGCGACACCTTGGCTTCGCCCATGCGGGCAAGCAGCGGGCCGATTACCCAGAAGGAGGCGCGCATCTTTGAGACCAGCTCATAGGGAGCGGTGGTGTCGACGATGTTGCGGGCGGAAAAATTGATGGTGCGCGAATAGCCTTCCTGCTGCTTCTCGCGCCGGCCGTTGACGGAATAGTCGACGCCGTGATTGCCGAGGATGCGGATCAGCTGCTCGACATCGGCCAGATGCGGCACGTTTTCGAGCGTCAGCGTATCGTCTGTGAGCAGCGAGGCGATCATCAGCGGCAATGCCGCGTTCTTGGCGCCCGAGATCGGAATGGTACCGGCCAGCTCATTGCCGCCGACAATTCTGATGCGATCCATAAGAAAACGTCCCCTCGGCCAGAACAGGCCGGTTTCAATCGGTTGATGCGCCCGGCTTAGACCATTGGCCGGCTTGGTTCAAGAAATAGGATTTCCCCCAGACCCTGACCAACAGTGGTCGGCCAGTGTGGCTGATTTCGGTTAGTCCTTGTGCATTTTTCCAGCAGCCGGCAATCCTTCCGACCGCTGATCGGCATCGCCCGCGCGTCGGGAACGCGCTTGCGCCTTGCGTTTCTGCAGATTGGCGCGCAAAGCCTCGGCCAGTCGGCCCTTACGCTCGGCTTCGCCTTTTTTCGGTGGATTTGTCTTCTCGTCCATCGTCCGATCCCTGGCCGGTGGTCAGCCGGCTGCGATTCCGCCATGGGTAGCATTTTGGCCCGGCGATGTCATGAAAGCAGGCGGCCAGGCGGGTTTCGGGCTGTGGAGCAGCTGCGCGTGCCGCTTCGAGCCGCATAGTTGTTGCCAGGAATCACATGCGACGCTTTGGGTTTTTCTTGGCCTTGCGCTTGCCGGTTCGATATGGCAGAAGCGCCGCCATCGCAGGCTGCGGTAGCTCAGTGGTAGAGCACTCCCTTGGTAAGGGAGAGGTCGAGAGTTCAATCCTCTCTCGCAGCACCAGTCCTTCCCTGCAACTGTTTGACCGCACGGTGCTTGACGGTGTCCTGGCGTCAACCTATTGCGATGCCTCGCCCACGAGGCCTCGTGGCGGAATGGTTCACGCACAGGACTGCAAATCCTTCAATCCCGGTTCGATTCCGGGCGAGGCCTCCAGTTTTCGCGCCAGTGTGATCCAGCGGCGGGCGCGGGCCCGGCCAACACGCGAACCTGGCCAACACGCGAACCGATCACGCCGGCTCAGTTGTTGACATGCGACAGCCGCAGGCCGGCTTCGTCGGGGGCCTCGGCCATGCCTTCCTCGGCGAAGCGGTACATGTCCTCGAAATCCAGCTCATGCTCGAAAACGACGCCGCCGACGCTGATCGCAAGCACGTCCTTGTCGCCTTTCGGCGCGAAATAGATCTCGCCGACCGCGCCGCGAATGCGCTCGCCGATCTCCTTGGCGTCCTGGTCGCTCGCGCCCGGCAGGAAGACGCCGAACATCGAGGTTCCGAGCCGGCCGATCAGATCGTCCTTGCGCACGGCGGACCGGATGGCCGATGCGATAAGGCGCAAGGCCTCGTCACCCCATTCGAGACCGAAGCGCAGGTTGATCGATGCCAGATGTTGCGGATGGATGACCAGAAAGGCGCCGGAGCGCGGGCCGACCGGTCTCGCGGCCCGTCTGTCGACCATCGACGTGAACACCTTGCCGTTCAGGCAGCCGGTCAACTGGTCGAAGGTGCCGGACCTGGTGAGTTCCTGCCGGTAGCGGCGGATCTCGATCTGCTGCCAGCCGAGCAGGGCAAACAGCGGCAGGCCGATGGCGATCGGCACGACGATGGCCGTAACCGCCCCGCGCACGAACGGCGTCAGGCTGTCGCTGAACATGAGCAGGTAGTTCAATGCGAGCGAAAGGGCGACGCATGCCGCGGTGCCAAGCACGGCCAGCCAGATCACCTGCGTCCATGTCCGAACCGGCGCGGTCTGCGTTTTCGTGGGCAAGGGCAAATCTCCTGTTCGACGCATTGGCTTACAGGAGGTCCGTTACGATTTCGGTGTCAGGAAAGCGTACAATTTGATGCAAAATCGGCATCTTCTCCATACGAAGCGCTGCATCCGGCGCGCGCCGCGACTTCTGCGTTTGATGACCCGCCCGGACGTTGGAACAGTCTACGGTCCTTAGGAGAACGGAACCGCTCTGACCATTCTGCTTTCACGCAATTCGGAAGCGGAACCGGTCGCGGGTTTCCTGCAAATTGCGCTATTGCGGCGGGCCGAAGATGCCCATCCTGGCCTCTCTGGCCACCGCTTCCGCCCTGCCGTAGATGCCGGTAGGCGCGGCCGTCGCCCAGCCGTTGGAGACCAGCCAGGCGCCGACATCCTGCTTGCCGAGCGCACAGGGCGCGGCGATGGCGAAGCGGTCGACATCCGGCGGCAGCAGGCATTTGAGTGCCCGGCCGCGCAGCCAGGCGTTGAAGGCGGCGCGCGCCCGCTGGCCGCAGGGCCAGGCGCTGTTGTCGAACGAGCAGGTCCTGCCGGGATCAATGTCGACCGTCCCGCTGATGGCGACCGTGCGTCCCATGGCTTCGAAGACCGCCGAGGAGGTCGCGACCGGACGAAAAAGCAGCGTCTCGTGCCAATCCTGCGGCATCGGCGTATTCGGCAGCGGCGCGAGCCCGAGTTCGCCGAGCGGCGGCCGCGGCTCGATGCGCTCGATCCCGGATGGGTCGAGCGGCGGCGGCGCGATGCGATCCTCGGCGATCTTGCGCGCCGGTTGGCCTGGCCGCGTGTCGTGGATCGGGGCCTGGGAGACCGGCCGCACATCGCCGGCGCCCGGAACCGGCGCGATCGAAAGCGGCTCGGGTGGCAGCCAGCGCTCGCTTTCGGCGATCAGCAACATGCCGGCGAGCAGCCCGAGCCCGCCGAGCACCGGCGCCAGCAGCGGACGGCCGGGCGGTTTCGCCTGGCTCACGCGCAGGCCCTCGAGGGGGTGCGCCGATTGCCGGCGCCGCCGCTCGATCCCAACGCGCTGAATCCTGTCGACACGGCGCCCCCCGCTCTTTGACCCCGATCATACATTAGACGCGAGCCACATTCCTTGAAAAGCAAGGCGTTGCGTTAAGCCTCGCGCAACCAATGCTGGCTAGAATCGGTCATCGGATGTCGAGGGGATGACATGACGCGCAAGCCGATACTGCTCTTTGCCTTTCCGGCCCTGATGCTGCTTCTGCTGGCGGCAGAGCGACTGGCGGCAATGCTTCTGGGCTTCTATCCGGCGAGCCCTGCCGTGTGGCAGGCCTGGCTGGAACTGCGCCCGTTCTCGACGATGTTCTGGCAGCAGGTGCACGTGTATCTTGCCGGGTCGATGGCCGCCGATGCTGCCGTCATTGTCTTGGCGGCTGGCGCCTTTTGGATGATCTGCCATGCAAAGAGACCCGCCGGGTTCTTCCTCGCCAATCATGCCGCGCTGATCTTTGCCGGCAAGATGATCGCGCTGAGCAGCCACGCGGAAACGGCAAGCACCATTGCCGCCTTCACCATACCGAACGGCTGGCACTTTTCGCTTATGCTCGACTTCAGCGCGAAGAACAGCCTGGTGCTGTGCGTCGGTCTCGCGGCCTGCGCATACTGCCATGTCGCGTTCCTGCGCGAGGCCAGGGCGCGCGCCCAAACGCGCGCAGTCCGCGTCCTGGCGCTGCAGCGCGATCTGTAGTGCTGGTTCAGGCCGCGGCGGCGACAGCGCGCGCGATCAGTTGATCTTCTTGTAGTAGACCTTGCCGTCGGGCTGCTGGATGCGCTGGTAAGCCGGGTTGGGGCCCGGAGGCGCGACCTTCCGCTTGAACGAGCGCTGCGCGTCGGCGGGATCGGCGCCGCTTTCGCCGGCCGCGGACGCATCCGCCACCGTGGTGTTGTCGAGCATGGCCGGTTCGGGCGCGCTGGGCGCCTGCTCGCTGGCGGCAACGGGCTGGCCTTGCTCCAGCTTGGCGATATTGCCGTTGATCTGGCCGAAACTCGCCTGCAACTGGCGGTCCAGCGTCTCGAACCGGCTCTGGAAACCGTTGTTGACCGTGTCGATGCGGGCTCCGATTCGCTGCTCGAACTGGCCGAGCTGCTCCAGCCGCGCCTCCATCGTCTTGAGCTCGTTGACGCCGCGATAGAGATAGACGGCGGCGGTCACATTGACGAAGGTGACGAGCGCGGCGCCAACCGCGACGGTAGCGATGAGCTTGCCCCGGCTGGGTTTTCCGGGCACGGCTTCCCTTTGACCGAGTTCGATTGCCGGAGCGTCCGGCTCGCTGATCATCGTCATTCAACCACCACCTTTGCGCCCACCGCGACGCGTTTGAAGAGATCGATCACATCGGTGTTCGTCAGCCGGAAACATCCGGACGTGCCGTCGAAACCGACGCCCTTGGGATCGTTGGTGCCATGGATGCGATAGAGTGTATCGCGTCCATCGCGCGACAGATAGAGCGCCCGGGCGCCGAGCGGGTTGTAGGGGCCGGCCGGCACCATCGCCGGCAGCTCCGGCCGGCGCGAGCGCATTTCCTTGGGCGGGCGCCACTCCGGCCATTCGGTCTTGGACGCGACCTTGACCGTTCCGGTCCAGCCGAAGCCGTCGCGGCCGACGCTGATCTGGTAGCGCAGCGCCTGGCCCTGGCCCGTCACCAGATAGAGCGCCTTCTCGTTCTTGCGGATGATGATCGTGCCGGGCTGCTCGCTGGTCTGGAAGCCGACCGCCTTGCGCAGGCTAGGACCCATGGCGGGCAGCGGCGGCAGGCCCGATCCGGCCGTCGCCACGTCGCACCCCAGCGCCAGCCCAACGCCGATCAGCAAGGCGCCGGCGAGGCCGACGCCGACGCGCGTTTTGCAGGCGAAGCGCCTAGCGCTGGGCATTGTCCAGCCGTTCCTTGAACATGCGCTTGAGATCCTTGTTGAAGCGCGCGCGCCCGTCCACCTCGGAAGGCAGGATGGCGCGATTCAGCGCGTCGGCCAAGAGCGCGTTGTCCAGCGCCAGCGATTTGATGTTCGGTGCCTTGAAGATCTTCTCCAGCTCGCTGCGCGAGAAGTGGTTGCCGAACCATTTGCGCTTGTGCTTGTTGGCGACCAGCGTGATGCTGACCTTGTTGCCGCGCAATTCGCGGATTTTCTTGTAGAGGCGCTTGCCTTGCCTGAGCGAGGCGACATTGAGCTCGAAGACGATGAAGATCTCGTCGCTCGTGCGCAGCACCGAGTCATGCCACGGCGTCTCGATGTTGGGCAGGTCGATGACGATGTCGTCGAAGCGGTAGGCGACGAGATCGAGCAGCTTGAAGACGAAGTCGGAACCATGCGGCTCGAATGGCAGTTGCGGGCGCTCGAAGGAATAGAGCGTGAGGCCGGACGGCCGCGACAATTTGATGACGTCCATGAGCTCGACGTCGAGACGGTCCGGCTGGCCGATGATGCCGGTCAGGTCGAACTGGTTGAACAGGTTGAGATAGGCGCCGCAATTGGCGCTCTGGAAGTCGAGGTCGACGAGGCAGGTCGAGGCCGCCCGCTCGGCCGACTTCGAGGCCAGATGCTCCGCCGCCGAGATCGCCAGCGTCGTAGCGCCGGCGCCGCCGCTCGCGGCGATGAAGGTGACGATGCGGCTCTTGGTGCCCTGATTGCCGGTGTCGTGGAAAGTGACGGCGTTGAGCAACTCCTTGGCGTCGAGCGGCTTGTGCAGCCAGTCGGAGGCGTTCATGCGCACCAGAACGCGCGTCTGCTCCGAGGTGAGCTCATCGGAAATCGCGATCAGCGGCACCGAGGCCCAGGCCGAGCGCGCCTCGACCACCCCCGGACTGCCGAGCAGTTCGCCATTGCCGAGATCGAGGATGATGATGCCGGGACGGCTGTCGACCGGCGGCCCCTTCAGGAACTCGGCCGCCTCCGAAATCTTGACGTCATAGATCGCCAGCGCGTCGAGCCTTGTCGTGACGTCGCGCTTGAAATTCGGATCCGACGAAAACAGCGCCACCTGCTTGCGCTTGGTCGGGAGGACTCTGGTATCGATGGCGTTCATGGGTACGTGCTCTTTATGTCTTCGCCCGTGACCGTGCTCAGCATCGAGGGCATGGTGATGGTGTTGAACCCGAGCAACCCGCCCAGGAAGAAGAACTGGAATTGATGATTGACGATGCTGACCGTGATGGTCGGCACAGGGCCGTTGGGCCGGGTCCAGTAACCAAGGCCCGAAGCCTGATACTGAATCCGGACCTGGGACTTCGTCAGCATGGGCAGATATGAATGCATTCCAGCCCGGCTGCTGTTGCCGCTGAAGATAAAGTCGAAGGCGGCCTGACTTGCAGTGACATCCAGGCACGTCGCGCCCGTTCCGCAGGTGCAGGAAGCTACACCCGCCGTATTGGCCGTGCAGATATAGTTATAGGTGTTGGCCGGGACGGCGGCGCCGACATCCAGCGAGTTGCTGGGCGTCTTTGCCTCGAGGGCCAGCCCGGTGGCGACGGGGCTGGAAATCTGCGCCAGTCTTGCTCCGGCTTGCACGGCTTTGTTGGCCGCGTTCCATTGGTAGAAGGCATAGCCGAAGTCGACGAAACCGAGCAGGAGGGTCAGCAGCAGCGGCATGGCTATGGCCGCTTCGACCATCGTCGCGCCGCATTCGCTTGCCCAGAACCTGCGCCGCCGCATCACCATCCGAGGACGCGCTCCTCATGGAATACCGACAGGTGGAGCTGAGGAAAACCGAGATAGAACCAGAGGCCGAGATCCTGGTACGGATACGATGTGCTGACCTTCACGACATCGACGTTAGCGGTGGCGCTGAGATAGAGTTCGGTACCGGTCGCGGGATCGATCGCCTGGAGGGACACTGGCTTGTTGATGGTAACCTCGTCTACGGTCCATCCCGTGACCCTGGCGCTGCCGCCAGTCACGGCGCCGTTCACGGCGAGGTTTTTTGCCAGTCCCGAGCAAGTGTCCCAATCGCTGCTGCAGCGCGCCATATAGCGGGCGGCATCCCTGACGCCGGCGTCAAGAAGCATGCGTGTGTTCAGCGCATTCGAGAATTCGAACACCCCGGCCGACAACAGCAGCAAAAAGGGCGTGAGCAGCGCCATCTCGACAAGGACGGCGCCGTCTTCGTCGCTCCTGAAATGCCCGATGATGTGCCTGAGCGCTAGCATGGCTTCACCGGTAGAGTTGTGCTTCGTTGCGCTGGAGCTTTTTCAGGGTGTTCTGGCCCACCACGGTGCTGATGTCCTCTATCTCGGCGTAGATATTGGCGTCCGGCGGTCCTCCTGCCGGTTCCGTGACGAACATGCTGGCGAAGGCCTGTACCGGCAACGTCTGGTTGCCGCCTTTGACGTTGTTGTTGACGCAGTCGATAACCGCCACGTAGAGAAGCCGCCTGTCGGCACTCTGGGTGGTGGTGTTGCACTGAGGTGCCGTCTTCTCCTGTCCGCTTTTCAGCGTCGGATTGTTGATCTCGTATTTGTAGACGCAGTACCGGCTGGGGTTTGCGCCGCACGCGGTCAGCACCCCGGATGTGCTCGCATTGCCATGATTGACCGTCCAATAACCGGAGAAGTTCCACAGGCCGCTGCCGGGCACCCCCGCCTGCGCGCAGCAGCCGGTGTCCCTCGGGAGCGCCATGTAGTTGTTCGCCTGACCGCTGTTTGGGGCGGAATAGGCGCAGTTCTTCTTGCCGGCATTCGAGACGACCATGCCTTTGCGCACGTTGGGCGCCGGCGGGTTGAGGGTCGGATCGGTCTTGTAGGGCCCGCTGTTGTCGTAGAGATCGAAGCGTGTGTTGATGCCGGCGTCGACGGGCGGAATATTACCCGGGCGCGTCTTAACCCCGTTTTGGCTGTAGCAAGCCGGTGGGTTCGTCACGGCGAACATTTCGGTAATGGTGGCCGTGGACTTGTCGCCCTCCGGCGAAGACAGGAACCCGTAATTGCCAGGCAGATATTGGGCGTTGTTTCCGCCAGTCTGCTCCTTGAGCAGGATCATCGGCTTCTTTGTTCCCGAAAGAGCCGTCTGGAGCGCGCCGAGGGAGGTGTAGGGATTGCAGATGAACATCGGCGTGAACTGGCAGAGCGCGTTGGTGAAGCCGGCCACTGCCTGCGGCCGCATATCCATCGTTTCGCCGCCGCCGATGAAGCTCGCCGGGAAGATCGTAGCGAAAGCGCCCGCTCCATCTGTCGTCGTGCCGGAGGCGTTCACGGTGACTTCAGCGAACTTTACGAGCTTGGGGTCCGTGCTTGCCCAATTAACGCCGTTGGAATCGAGCCCGGCGGCGGTCAACGCGATGTTGTCGTTCGCTGGTATCCCGGTCAGGTAAGTGACGGTCACGTCGGCAAGCGCGAGCGGATGCTCGCCTGACGTCGAAAACAGTGTCTCGTTGGCCAGAAGATTGGTGACGGCCCGATTGGCGCGTGTGATGGCATCCGGGTTGCCATCCAGTTCCGCCGCGCCGGCAAGCGCCAGTGCGTCGACGCCCTTCTGCAGATCGCTGTGCAGCCCGTTGGCGCGGCTCATGTCGATCGCCAGCAATGCAAAGCCGACCAGAACCGGTAGCATGATGGAAACAAGGATCATCGCTATGCCGCGCTGATCGTTCCAGAATTCACGAATGGTCCCCAACATGACCCTACTCTCCATTCGTGTCGGGTGTCCTCGCGCGCCCGACGCGCTGCATCCTTCTCTTTAGTTCGCCCCGCTGGTTGCGCTCGACGGCCCGACATTGACTGTCATGTTCGTCGTCGGCGCGGACCCGCCTGGGGGCAGCTTGTATTTCTGAACGACGCCGACGGACCGTGCGCCATTGCCCTCGATCTTCGTGTTGTTCGAGGCAGGGTTATACGGATCGACCGTCTGCAGCAGCTGGTTGGCCTTCTGCGAGTCGCCGGAAGCCAGCGTCATCGTGTCGTAATTGTGCAGATAGTCGGCCGCGCAGCCCGCGAGCAGGCTGGTGCCGAGAAGAACGAGAAGGAGCTTATTTCTTGACATAGACCAGCTTGTCCTTCGATTTGACATCCAGCATGTGGCCATAGGGTCCGGTGACGCCTTCGCCATGCTCGTACATGCGGATCATGTCCTTGTTGACTTCGAGCTGGCCGAGCAGCATGAGCTCCGGATCGTTGGCCGGCTTCGTCTTGTCGAAAGGCGTCGCCAGCTGTTCGCCGGGCCTTACCGGCCGCACCAGATGCGGCGTGACGATGACGACCAGTTCGGTCTCTTCCTTCTGCGTGCTCGAATTCTTGAACAGCGCGCCGACGATCGGCACCTGGCCGAGCCACGGCACCTGATCTTGCTGGATGGTGTTCTTGCTGGAGAGCAGGCCGCCGACGGCGAAACTCTGGCCATCACGCAGATCGACCACCGTCGATAGTTTGCGGTTGGTGAAGATCGGGTCGCCGGCGGCGGTGAAGCCGGTCAGGTCGCTGACTTCCGGCGCCAGCTTGATGTGGATCTTGCCGTCGTCGAGCACCACCGGCGTGAAGTTCAAATTGACGCCGAACTGCTTGAACAGAATCTCGACCTCGCCTTGCGCGTTGACGCTGCGCACCGGCACCTCACCGCCCGCATTGAAGCTGGCCGTCTCACCGGAAACCGTGGTGAGATTCGGTTCGGCCAGCGTGCGAACGACGCCCTTCGCCTCAAGTGCTTCGATGATCAAGTCGACTTTGACATTGCTGTCGATAATGCGGGTGATGAGCGCCGCGAATGGGTTGGTCTTGGAGAGAAGGCCTGTGACCAGATCACCAGTGCCTAATTCGGTTCCGTCCTTATCCACCGTGCCAATGCCTGTTCCCACCCGGGTCGTGCCGCGGCTGTTCGTGCTCTTGAACGACACCCCAAGATCGCGGCCGGCATTGCGTTTGGCCTCGAGGATGCGGACCGAAAGATTGACCTGTTCGCTGTCATCGATCGTCACCGCATTGATGATGGAGTCCGGGCCGTATTGCTGCGTGACTTCCACGATGGATGCCAGTGTCGCCGCGTCCTTGACGTGACCGGAGAGCCTGACCTTGCCATTGATGGACCCGATCTCTATTCGAGCCTTGGGTGCCACCTGGCGAATGGCGACCGCCATGTCGCTGACATCCTGACCCACCTCGATCTGGATGGCGCCGAGCGAACGCTTGTCTTCGGAAAACAGGTTGACGGTGGTGGTGCCGACGGCCTTGCCGATGATGTAGAGCGTCTTGTCGGTCATCGGCTGTGCGTCGGCGATCTTCTCGTCGCCGACGACGATGTCGCCCAAAGTGGCGTTCACCTGGATCGTGGCGGATTGGGAAACGGGCACGAAAACGCGGTGCAGCGACGGGCTCGACACGTCGATGAAGCGGTCAGCCGCGGCAGCCGGCGCGTCAGAGATCGCCGATACGCCCAATACGGATAGCGCGGCCACCGCTATCCTGACCCAAAACCCCTGCATTACTCGTCTCCCCAATTTGCTGCCTGTGGCAGCCCGCCGCGCCGACCTTCGTCAGTCTTGTCGCGGCACCTCGTATGTTTCCAGCTTGATACCACGGAAAACTCCGACCGTCGCTTGCTTCGGCGGTTCCGGCTGGACGTATTTGATCACTTCCTTCACCTGCGGCTGAGCCTGTGGCGCGGCGGCCACGACCGTGACCGGCTTTGTCTTGCTCATCTGATCGATCTGGCTGCCGACCCGTTCGACCGCCTTGGCGAGGCCATCGATCTTCTCGTCGGCCTGCTTGCGCGCCGCTGCCTCGGCTGCCTGCCTGTCAAGCTCGGCCTGGCGCTTGGCGACATCGTCCGGCGTGTCGCCGGTCAAGTCCGCCAGCGTCACCCTCTCGTTCATCTCGCCCTTGCTGCCGGCAGCCTGGCGCAACGCCAACGACAATTGCCCGGCGCCCGCCGCGAGTGTCAGCTTCTGGGCGTCCTTGGTGCTGACTTCGACCGTGACCGCCTTCACGACTTGCGGGTTCTCCTTGCTTTCGTCGGCAACCTGGTCGACGGCCAGCACTTTCACGCTCTGCAGCAGCACGTCGACGAAACTCCTGTCGGCGCCATCGTCGCCGCGAACGTTGCGGGTCAACAGCACGTCGACCCTGTCGCCCGGGAAAACAAACCCCGCGACGCCGAGCACGTCGTTGACGCGGATCGAAACCGCTTTCATGCCCTCGCCAAGCACCGCCGACAAAGTGGCGCGCTGCCCGGCGCCAGTGATCTTGGAAGCCAGGATTGGCTCATTGACGCTGATTGTCTGGAGAGCCTGCCGTGCGCCGTCGCCGGCCATCGCCTCTTTGACAGTCTTGAAGGCGCCTGTTGGCACCGCTCCCGCCGGCCAGGCGATCTCATGCAATTTGTCGGCCGTCAGCGCGTCGCCGAATTTCAATGGCACTGCCGCGACCACCACCGTGCTGGCCTGCCCGCCGCTGGCCATTGCGTTGCGCTGGCCCGCCAGCCAGATGTTGACAAGCACGACTGCCAAAACGCCGAATATACCGGCTAGCACGATCATTATGAGTGTATTGGCGCGCATTTACCCCAAGCCCCATTTCAAGCAACCACACCGTAGCCCGTCAGATCGCACCCGGCCCGAGATTGCCTTGCGATATCAGCTCGACCAGGCCCGAGGTCCCCCCTCGGGCCTGGTCAGTTCCCAGATCAGCAGGTCATGTTCGAATCATGCGGCAACAGATTGTTGCACAGCGTGCTCCACGCATCGGTGACATAAATGCCAACGCCGATGATGAACACGATCACCGCCGCGGTGATGATGCCGATCAGAATCGAATATTCGACCATAGCAGCGCCGTTTTCATCGTCGCGGAACTGCCGGGCCATCGTCATGAGCTTCTTCATGCCAATTTCTCCCTTTGGAGGTTTGAACCCGACGAGACAGAGCCAAGGATGAACCCCATACCCAAGCATCCCCCGTCACGTTCAATCCTAGGTCGCGCTAAAAAACCGGTCAAACGGATTAACAGTCCTTTAACCTTGCAATACTCGATTTCAGATTCTTTCACCTTCTACAACAGCTTGATTCGCTTCACTTTTCAAGCGATCTTAACCATTCATTCACAATTCGGCCACACCCGTGGCCAGAGGATGCCACATTAGAAATATGACATATCCGTTTATATTAAAGGGGTTAGCGGGGTGATTTTCTGGGGGCCGCCAAACGTCTTAGGACTTTGGTCGGTAGGTGCCAAGCAAGTCAAAATAAAACGATTTATCAAATCTCGATTTCTTAACTATGTCGCAAGTAATACGTTCAATGTGTCCTCCAAGCCGCTTGTGCCCCTCGTGGTTAACGCTTAGTTTCGGTCTGGGGAACATATAAGGGGGTAAGCGGCATGTTGGGTCGCTTCATCAAAGGGCCGAATGAACAGAAGACGCCGCTGGCGCCGGTCGTGGCTGCTGCGCCGAATGGAGCGGTCACAACTCCCGCGGCAGAAGCAGAGCCGCCGGGCGATGATTTCCTGACCCTCAAGGTCGAATTGCATCGCCATCTCATCGACCGTTTTAATCTGGCGACGCTGGAAAACGCTTCAAAGGACGAGATCCTGAATGAGATCCGGCCGATCGTGCGCGAATTCGTGCGCGGCCGGAACGTGCCTTTGAATGCTCGCGAGCTGGATCAGCTGACCAGCGATACGGCCGACGAGATGCTGGGCCTGGGCCCCATCGAACCGCTGCTCAAGGACGACTCGATCACCGACATAATGATCAACACGCATGAGCGCGTGTTCATCGAGCGTCGCGGCATCATCGAGCAAACCTCGATCCGTTTCCGCGACGAGGCGCATCTGCTGCGTATCATCAACAAGATCGTCTCTAATATCGGTCGTCGCGTCGACGAGTCATCGCCGATGGCGGATGCGCGCCTCGACGACGGCTCGCGCGTCAACATCGCAGTGCGGCCGGTTTCGATCGATGGCCCGCTGGTGTCGATCCGCAAATTCTCCAAGAACCCTTATTCGCTTGAACGCCTGATGGCGTTCAACTCGATCCGCCAGCCGATGATCGACATGCTGAGGATTGCCGTGCAGGCGCGTAAGTCGATCCTGGTTTCGGGCGGCACCGGCAGCGGCAAGACGACGCTGCTCAATGCGCTCTCGAGCCACATCCCGTCGAAGGAGCGTCTGGTCACGATCGAGGACGCGGCGGAACTGCAACTGCAGCAGCCGCATGTCGGCCGGCTGGAAACGCGCCCGCCCAATGTCGAGGGCAGGGGCGAGATCCGCCAGCGCGAGCTGGTGAAGAACGCGCTGCGCATGCGCCCCGACCGCATCATCGTCGGCGAGGTGCGCGGCGAGGAAGCCTTCGACATGCTGCAGGCCATGAACACCGGCCACGAAGGTTCGATGACCACCATCCACGCCAACACGCCGCGCGACGCCATATCGCGCCTGGAACAGATGGTCGGCATGGCGGGAATGCCTATGTCGCACGACTCCATCCGCGCGCAGATCGCTTCCGCCCTCGACATCATCGTGCAGACGCAGCGTCTTTCAGATGGCGGCCGGCGCGTGATCTCGATTTCGGAAATCACTGGCATGGAAGGCAATGTCGTCCAGCTTCAGGAAATCTATCATTATATCCGGCGCGACGTTGCGGCCGACGGCACGATCATCGGCGATTTCCGCGCCACCGGCGTTCGCCCCCGTTTCGCCTCCGAGGCAGCCACGCTCGGCCTTCATTTCGCCAAGGATGCCTTCAATCCGCAGGTAGCCCTATAAATGCTGACGGGACAAACGCTGCTCTATTTTATCTACGTGGTTGCGGCCGCCTCCGTCATCCTTGCCGGCGAGGCATTTTACCTCTCTCTCACGCGCCGGCGCTCGCACCTGCTCGCCGTCAATCACCGGCTTCGCCGCCTCGCCGATGAGGCGCCCGCGGAGCAGACCCTGCAAAGCCTGCTGCGCGAGCGCGGCCTGACCGGTTCAGGAGACTTCGCGTCCAGCTTTATCTGGTTGAACCGGCTGTACACCCGATCCGGCATAACCGGAAACCCGATGACTTTCGCGATGTCGTTCCTTCTCGCCGGTTTAGCGCTGGCGCTGCTTCTCTGGTTCCTGGTTGGCGTCTCGGCGCCGGCGGCTTTCCTTATCTTCCTGGCGGTGGGGTTCGCATTGCCGCTGCTTGTCCTGCGCCGGGCCTGCAAAAAGCGGATAGCGAAGTTCGCCAGGCAGTTGCCCGATGCGCTCGACATGATCGTCCGTTCGCTCCGCGCCGGTCATCCGGCTTCGGTCGCGATCGGTCTCGTCGCGCGCGAGATGCCCGATCCGCTCGGCACGGAATTCGGCATCGTCGCCGACGAGATCACCTTCGGGCTCAGCATGGAGCAGGCGGTGCGGAAACTGTCGGAGCGGGTCGGCTTCGAGGGCCTGCACCTGCTGTCGGTGTCGCTCTCGATCCAGGCCAAGACGGGCGGCAACCTCACCGAGATCTTGGCGAATCTGTCGACCGTGCTGCGCGAAAGGCATAAGCTCAAATTGAAGATCAGGGCGCTCTCGTCCGAGGGTCGCGTATCCGCGTGGATCATCTCGTTGTTTCCTCTCGTTATGTTCCTGATCCTGATGCTCTTGGCGCCGTCCTATTATGGCAAGGTCTGGGGTAGCCCGTTGATCCTGCCGGTGTTCGTGACATTCGGGAGCTGGGCGCTGCTAGGCGTCTACATCATGTATCGCATGGTCACTTTCGATTTCTAGGAGGGACCATGAGCCTGCTTTCGAACACGAACGACCTGACCTTTCTGGTTTCACTCGCCGTCTTCGCGGCGGCGGTGACCTTGTTCCTGTTCGCCGCACTGGTTTTCCTGCCCGCGATGCAGACGCGCAGGCTGGTGACGGACAGTCTCGTCGGCGATGGGCATGTGGATCGCCGCTCGATCCTGGCGCAAGATGTCCTCACCAAGGCTGCGGCGCAAAGGCCGGTCGAAGCCTACTTCAAGTCGATGGAGAAGGAACGCAACGAGCCGGATGCTCTCGAAGCCAAGCTTTTTCGCGCTGGTTTCTATCAGCCGAGCGCACCTGTCATTTACACGCTTTGCCGGCTTGGGGCTGTCGCCATCGGCTTTCTGCTTATGTATGCCCTCCTGTCCAAGGTATTGCCGGCGCGATTGCCTGGCATCTTCGCCTTTGCGGGCGCAGGCCTGTTCGGCCTTGGCTGTATCGTCATTCCGAGCATCATGCTCGATCGCTTCGAAAATACCCAGAAGCAGATCTATCGTCGCGCCTTTCCCGATTTCATGGACATGATGATTACCTGCGCCGATGCCGGCATGAGTCTCGAGGCGGCGGTCGAACGGGTGAGCCAGGAACTGGCGGGCACGCATAAATGGCTGGGCATCCAGCTTACGATCATGAACCTGCAGTTGCGGGCAGGTAAGCCGTTGCGCGAGGCGTTGCGTGAACTCGCCGATCGCATCGGACTGGATGAAGCGAAGGCCTTGGCGGTGTTGTTCCGGCAATCGGAAGAGCTGGGCACCAGTCTCACCGATGCCTTGCGCGTTTACAGCGCCGAGATGCGCGACCAGCGGATCCTGCTAGCGGAAGAACGTGCCAACTCCCTGCCCGTCAAGATGACGATCCCGCTTGGCTTGTGTATCTTTCCGGTGGTGCTGATGATCATTATGCTGCCGGTGATCATTCGCATGAAGGGCATTTTCTTCTGATCCGTCATATGATTATCTTCTAAAATTGAGTCGGAGGGCTCCTTGGGGCACAAAATGATAAGGCCGATGCGCCTCGCCGTCGCAACCAGCATGCTGCTGGTCATGCTTGCCGGTTGCCAGTCGACCGACGGCAACAGCACCGGCGTCGTGCGCACCAATGAGCCGGCCAAAGGCGACTACACCGCCTTTGGCGATACCTTCGATGGACTGAAAACGATCAGCGATGTCGATTATTACGCCTCGGACCAGGCGGTTGCCGAGGCCAAGACGCAGTTCCGTTCCGAAAATTACGGCAATGCCGGCGCCCTGTTCTACAAAGCGACTAGGCTGGCGCCGAATGACGGCGTCGCCTGGCTAGGTCTTGCCGCGTCCTGCGACCGTATAAGGCGCTTCGATCTGGCCGACATGGCCTATGGCCGTGCCTACCGGCTGCTCGGCGCGACACCGGAATATTACAACAATCTCGGTTATTCCTATCTCCTGCGCGGCAAGCTGCAGGATGCGCGCAGCAACTTCCTCAAGGCCTATGAACTGGCGCCCAACGATCCGACCGTTGCCAACAATCTGAAGCTGCTATCGTCCAGCGTCCGGAACATAGAACGGTCATGACCATTTTGCTGACCGCTTCGATCGTCTTCAAGGGGTTGGCCATCCTGCTGCTGGGAAGAATCGCCTGGACAGATTTCAGCGCGCAGAAGATATCCAACCGTGACGTGCTGCTGCTGCTCTGCCTCGGGCTTGGCGCCCTGCAATTCCAGGCGTTGCAAACTCATTCATGGCTGGAAATGGGAATCAGCGCGTTCGGCGGCGCCGCGCTGTTTCTTGCGCTTTTTCCATTCTGGCTCTTGCACAAAATCGGTGCCGGCGACGTCAAGTTGATGAGCGTTACGCCGCTTCTGATTGGCGGA
The DNA here is from genome assembly GCF_019091085.1 of Mesorhizobium sp. GbtcB19. Taxonomy (GTDB): domain Bacteria; phylum Pseudomonadota; class Alphaproteobacteria; order Rhizobiales; family Rhizobiaceae; genus Mesorhizobium. The sequence goes on from NZ_JAGXJY010000031.1 coordinate 41,712, forward strand.
AGCCATCTCATGGTGTTTGCCGTGGCGCTGCTGGTTTTCGCGATCGGCACGGCCGCTTTGGTCAAGAATCCCTTCCTGATGCCGGCCGGCATATTCCGCCACTATGTGCAGCATATGGATCGCAAGGGCGTCGTGCCGTTCGGCGTGCCGATATCCGCGGCTGCCATCTGCGCGTTGGCCCTGCAGATGTACCACGCGATCATGGTGGCAACCAGTTCCGGGATCTTGGAGCAGCTTAATTAACTCTGCCTAAGTCCGCGACATGGGCCAAACGGTGAATCGGGATGAAACGGTCAGTGTCCCATCGCTACGTGGCAGTCATTATTTTCGTGACGGCGATCTTTGTAGCAGCCGATCTCATTATGCTCCCGCTGTCGGACGTGACATTCAGCCCGTCCAACTGGGTCTATCTGCTGAAAGCCGTGCCTCTGGTAGCATTCTTCTTTGCGGCCGCGCGGATCGTGGAAATGCGGCGGCCCAGGTTCCCGGACGCCATGCAAGCCTTTTTGGTGCGCACTGTCGGTTCCATGGAGAACATAGGGACTTTTCTTGTGCTCTTCATCCCGCTTTCGGGGGCGAGTTTCCTGTTTATGTATCTCGCGGCGAACACCACACGTCCGCTGATGGACGCCTACCTGGCGTCGTTTGATGCCGCGGTCGGCTTCAACTGGATCCGAACTGTCGAGCTCGCCAACATGGTGCCATCGGTGGCGGCGGTAATGGTCTTCTGCTACGCCGCCCTTGCCTATCAGGTTCCACTAGTCTTTCTGGTGCAATCGATCGGTGGCGGCCGTGAGCGGATGTTGGAATTCGTGGCCTTGAATGCACTCTCCGGGCTTATGACAGGCATCCTGATGCTGGCCGTGCCCGCCGCGGGTGCGTACTCCTTCCATATGCCTGATCGCGGTATGTTCAGCCATTTCACCGGCGTCGGAGGTCTCGCCCATCTCTCGACCCTCGCGCAGCTGCGGAGTTCGACGCCATTCACATTTGTGATTGGCAACACAATCGGGCTTACCAGCTTTCCTTCTTTTCACACCGCGCTGGGCATCATCATCACCTACAATTTGCGGCGCTCGATCCTGTTTTGGCCGGTGGCCGAGATCAATGCGATTATGATCCTCGCCACGGTCCCGGAGGGCGGCCACTATTTCGCCGATGTGCTCGCCGGAGCCGCGGTTGCTTTGGTTTCCATTGCCGCTACGCGCGCGGTAAGCGCCGGGCCAGTGGCCGAGGTCAGGCAGTCCGCTGTTTCGAGTTCAGCCATGCCATTTGACAGCGCGGGGTGATGCGGATGGACGGCCTTAGGCCTCTTCGGGCCTTGTATGCCAACCGGCCGCTCTTTTTGACGGCTACGGCTCTGGACTAGGCCCACCCTCGACCATCTCCAGTCGAAACGACCCCATGGGTCGGGTCGATTTGGTTACGCTTTCGGGGAAATTGATAGTAATTTTCATCACTCGGGGGAGTGGTCTTGATGAGCGCATATCATCGATACCTGTTGGTCATAGTCGCCACCATCGGTCTTTTAGCGCTTTCGGACGCCATCCTATTGCAACGATCCGCTATTTACCTGACGCCCGCAATCGCGGCCGGGGCGGTGTTTGGCATCGCCTTTGGCGCAATGTTCTTCGGCCTGTCTAAACTACTCTATCTGAGCATGCGCCGCGCGACTGGTACGCTTGGAAATGCATTGGCGGGAGTATCGGAGGGGCTGGAGTGCGTCGGCGTCTTCGTGATGCTGTTTTTCGTCTTTTCGCCTGCCAACGGCTTGTATATGTTTCTCGCCGCCGCTACGCAGCGTCCGCTGATGGATGGAGCCATGGCCGCGATGGACCGGTCGATTGGCTTTGACTGGCCGGCCGTGGTCGAGGCGGCAAATTCGTCGCCGTTGCTGGCCTCGGTTCTTGTGGCCAGCTATGCCTCTGTCCTCTACCAGGTGCCGCTGGTGCTGATATTCCATGCCTCGATGAGCGGCCAGGCCCGGTTCTTCGAATTTGCCGCCACCTTGGTCGTTGCCCTCTTCATGACCACCACAATGTCAATGCTGGTCCCGACCGCCGGAGCCTATTCCTATTATCAGCCGCAGGCGTCGTCCTATAGCCATTTCACGGCGGTCGGCGGGTTTGCGCACTTGGAAACCCTTCACAAGCTTCGCTCGCTGGCGCCTTACGAATTCACCATGCGCGAGATGGTCGGACTGGTTTCCTTCCCGTCGTTTCACACGTCTCTAGGCATTTTGGTCGTCTTTGCCCTTCGACGCACATTCCTTTTTTGGCCGGCCGTGCTGGTCAATACGGCGATGATCGCCGCCACCGTTCCGGAAGGCGGCCACCATTTCATGGACGTCGTTGGCGGAGCTGTCATAGCCGTCATCTCGATCGGCCTGATCCGTTGGGTCGGCAGAGAAGCCGGCACTCTGAGAGAACTCAAGTCAGCGTGATCTTAGACTGTCCGATTAAGTCAGGCGCCACCTGCGTTGCGGCGCCGGCTTCTTCTGTGGCGGTTCGCTCGACACGGCCGGCTTTGGCGAGACAAACACCAAGCGTTCGATGACGGCCACCGCACCTGCCACGACAGCGGCTATCGCAACTAAGGCGAAAAGCTTTCTAAGAAAATCCAACGAGACCCCCAGAGCCCAAATTATTCTAAAACCCCGACGTCGATTTCTCCACCAGCTTCAACTGGCCCTTTTCCACTTTGAAGAACGGCATCGATCTTTGGCTCGAGCCGTCGGCGCGGAAGCGGAACAGGCCGGTCGAGCCGCGGAAGCCGCTCGTGTTCTCCAGCACCTGCTTCGAGAAGCCGGCGGGGCCGGCTGAGCTCGCGATGCCCGCGCTCAGCGCCACCATGTCGTAGGCATAGGCCACGTTCATGTCCGGCTGGTAGTTGTAGGTCGCCTTGAAGCGGTCGGCGATCGGTCCGGTCTCGCTCTGGTCGAGCGTCGCGATATAGGCGCCCTCGTAGAGCGGATCCATCGGGCGTTCGAGCCAGCGGTCGGTGCCGATCAGCGTCACGGCTTTGCCCGGAATGCCCTTCGCCTTCAGCGCCGCAAGCACCGGGGCAGGGCTGCCGTCGCCGCTGGCGACGACCACGGCGTTGGGCGCGTCGACCAGCGAGCCCATGTCGGACACCACCTTTGCGCCGTCAGTCACTGAGTAGGGCAGCGTCACCGCAAGCGTGGCGCCATAGATGCTGAGCGCGTTGGCAACCCGCGATTCGATGGCGCTGCTGTCGGTGCCCGCCGGCACCATCAGCACGAATTTCTTGGCGCCCTTGCTGGCGATTGCCGCCGCGCCCGCCGCGGCACTGTCGGCTTCGCTCAACCGCACGGAATAGACGCCGGGGCCGCCGGCGAAATTGTCGGCCAGCGCCAGCACCGGCGGCCGCTTCGATCCGGAGAGCTTGGCAAGATGCTGCGTGGCCGCAAGCTCGGACGGTCCGATGATGACCTTCGCCGCGCCCGACGTGATCGCCTTCACCGCGAGGTCCTTGGCGTAGCCGCTGTCGCCGCGCGTGTCCTGGATCGTCAGCGTCAACAGCTTGTCGCCGAGATCGGCCATCGCAAGCCGCGCGCCGTCATACATCTTGCGGCCGTTCTCGCCCGTGCTTCCGGCGGCCGAGAGCGGCAGCAGCATGGCCACCTTGGTCGGCCCTGAGCCGAGCGTCAGGTTGGCCTGCGCGGCGGCGGCCGAGGTCGGGCCGCCCTGGGTCGTACTGGCCTGGGCTGGGTTGCCCTGGTTCGCGTTGCTTGCCTGCTGGGCGGGCGCCGCCGGACTACCCGGCGTCGGACTGCTTGCCTGCTGGGCAGGCACCGCCGGGCTGCCTTGTGCCGCGGGCGCGGCAATCGCCGCCGGATCGAGCACGTCCGACGCGCCGCTCTTGGATTGGCATCCGCACAGCGTCGCAACCAGGCCGAAAGCAATGGCCCATATTCGCGGATCGTGCCGATCAAATCTCATCATACGTCCACCCGAGTGTCGCCGGGTATTGTCCCGGTCTATCTTCTATTTCGTCTTAACGTCTTGCTTGCCGGGCCGCCGCTTCATTCTCGGGCCGCAGCCTAGCCGTCGAACAGCCGCGCCCTGAGCGCCTGGATCGTTCTTGCCTGCGCCGGGCTGCGATACTCGGCGCATCTCATGTATCGCGGCCCGGGCACGAAGAAGCGGCGCACGCAGACCCGTTTTCCCTGGCCAGGGACAAGCTCGTCCACCGAACCGTCGGAAAAGCCGACCGTCGCCACCGGCAGCGGTCCGGTCACCTCGAAACCTTCCCTTGCCAGGATCGCGCGTGCGCGCTGGCAGTAATTGACCGACCGGACCGAGAAGCGGGTTTCCCCATGCCCGGCCCGATATTTCATCACGGTGGTGCAAAGATCGCCCGCGGCGAGCCTGTTTGCCTGCGCCAGATACTTGACGCCGAGCGCGATGTTGGTCGCCGGCTCGCCGAGCTCGTCGAGCGAGCCGCGAAAGCCGAGCATGCGCGCCGTTGCCGGCATGACCTGCATCAGGCCGACTTCGCCGTCGGCGCCGTGCACGCCAGGATCGAAGTCGCTTTCGATCTCCATCACCGCATGCGCCAGCACCGGCTCGAGGCCATAGCGCGACGCCTGGCAGGTTGCGAATGCCTTGAATGTCTCGCGGTTCCGTTGCGGCGCCGCATCACAGTGGATGGGCATTGCCTGCCGCAGCTGCGGTCGTTCCAGCCAGTTGGCGTGGACGGGTGTCTGGCCCAAGCCAAGCAAGGCGACCGCCAAAGCAATTCCAGGAAAAGTGCGTTGCGGTTTTCCGTTCGGAATTGCGTCAAAACAAAGAGCAATTCCAGGAAAAGTGCCTAGCAGTCGGGCTCGGCGACTTCGCCGTAGCCTTCCGTTGGGAATTGCGTCACAACAAAAAGCTAGAACGGTTCGCCGTTTCTGCGAAACGGTGAACCGCTCTAGCGCGATCGCCTTGAGCAGCTTTCCGTCGGCCACCATCGCTGCCAGCTGGTGCTCTGTGGGCCGTCAGCTCAGTGCATATACTCGACCATGCGGTCGTGGAAGCACTCGCATTTGTTGAGCGTATCCTCGTCCTTGTAGTTCGTCTTGAGATAGCCATAGGCCATGCCGCAGGCGACCTTGGCTTCCGAGGCCCAGACGAAGGCGGGGCGTGACGAGTTGATCCATTCCGGGCTGTTGGCGACGGCGACCGATTCGTCCATCAGCTTCACCACATGGTCCTTGAGCTCGACCATATTGTCGGTCAGCACCAGGTCCGAAGTGCCTACGGTGCGGCAATAGTTTATCGCCGGCTCGCCGATAATGTCGGCGGCGAAGCCCGTCGATCCGGCGAGCAGCAGCGCCGTGGCCGAAGCCAGCAATCTTGCACAACGCTTCATGTAAGTCCCTCTCCAAAAAGCAAATTCACGGTTCGCTAATGCATAGCATGGAAGCGTGGCGCTGCGCTACGCCGCAGCGCCACCAAGTTTGCGTCATCCGATCGATCACACTCATCAAGTCACGGTTTCCGTGTGGGTGTGGGTGTGATCATACAGAATGGTAATCGCGGAATTCACGCCAACTCCCGTCAGTGTTGCCACTTCAACCATGTTGCCGCCGGCCGCGGTACCGTTGTCGTCGACCATCACGTGAGCCGCATTGTTGGAGAAGGTAACATTGACGGCGGCGTCGGCCTGCGGATCCGTGGTCGGCGCGTTGGCGCCGAGGGACTTGAGCAGGTCTGACAGGTCGATGACGTCATGGCCGGGCGCATAATCTGCGATGACGTCGGCCACGTGAACCGTAAGCTTGGATGGATCGATCACAAACGTATCGTTCCCGCTGCCACCGGTCATGTGGTTGAGTCCAGCGCCACCGTAGAGGATGTCGTTCCCGTCAGCGCCGATCAGCGTGTCGTTGCCTGAGCCGCCGGCAATGACGACGCCGTCATTTCCGTCGACCGGAGCAAAGGCAGCGTTATGCGCGTCGAGCGTCAGCGCGGAGGTCGTGGCGATCGTCAGCGGATCGGCGAGCGTCGAGGTGTCGCCATCGCGGTCGGTCGCCGACAAACCGAAATTCATCGTCAGATCGTGGATCGTCGTCACCTCGCCATAGGTGATGTTGTTGAAGGCGAAGGTCGGGTTGCCGCTGACCGCATGGTCATAGGTGACGTTGACGTCGTCGTAGACGTGGTTGACATACAGCGTATAGGTGCTGGTCGCTGCGTTGAACGCCACGCCGCCATTGGTCGTCAGAAGCGTGTTGTCCGAGGTCTCGACGATCTTGATCGTGATGTCGGTCGCGGGCTTCGTGATCTGGAGATCGAAGTCCCTGACGGAGCCGCCATTGTCGAGAACATGGAACTGGATGTCGGCGACGCTGCCGTTGCTTCCGCCCCACTTGTTGAGAACGAAGCTGACTGTCGTCTGATCCTGCGTGAAGTTGAGGTGCAGCGTCTCATGCGGATCCATCTGCTGCCCGCTGCTGCCGACCGCAATGCCAACGTTGGAAGCCTTGACCTGCGTTGCGACGCCGTTGAGATCGCCGGTGATGACGAGTTGGCCGTCCGGCGAGGTAAGCGAATTCTGGCTACCGCCGGAAGACGCGAAGGCGGAATCTCCGGTCACGGTCGTCGTCGTGATCACCGACGGCGAGTTCAAAGTGTAGTCGTAGGTGCCGTTCGCGTTGAGATCGAGCGTGAAGAAGGCGCTGCCTGCCGGATTGCTCGTGTCCGAATAGGCATGCATCAGCACGCCGCCGTCGGCCTGTGCGGTCTCGGTGTAGTAGAAGGTGAAGATCACGGCGTGCGTGGTTGCGTCTTGAACCTGAACGGTCGTGACGCCCGAGTTGGTGGCCTGGGCGAAAGTCACCGCGCTGCCGCTGTATGTGCCGCTCGCCAGCAGCGCGAGCGACAGGTGATCCAATCCGTCGGCGCCGAAAGCCGCGTTGTAGGTCCCCGTGAAGCTGGTGCCGGCCTGGTTGGCCACGATCGCGTCCATCACGGAATTGAAGACCGGGCCGTCGTCATGGAAGGTGGCCTTGGAGCCGAGGTCGAGTGATTGCGAGGCCTTGTCGCCATCATTGTCGGTCACCGTCGCCGTCAGCGTCACCAGGCCCGA
>NZ_JAGXJY010000297.1 GCF_019091085.1 Mesorhizobium sp. GbtcB19
GTGAATTATCCTTATCCAATTGATGGCTCTCCAATTGATAAAAATTCTAAATTTGTAAACCTATTAAGGTAGGTTCTTTTAATGCATATAAAATAAAGAATTGAGTGATGAAAGTAGAGAGAGAACAATATAGCAATCGAGCATATCTAGGTTTGATATGCTTCTGGTTGTTGTCCATGAAAATTATACTAGCATTAAAACATAACGTTGAAGAGATAAAGCTACATTAGGAATAAGTATGCTTTCTGATAATGTTGAACC
>NZ_JAGXJY010000298.1 GCF_019091085.1 Mesorhizobium sp. GbtcB19
CGGCCCGCTTCGCCCTTGCATAGGCGGCGTCGGCGTCCTCGACGGCGATGTAGAACGACTTGCCCCCGCCACCGCTTGGACCGCCGACCAACCTGCCGTAATCGTCGTCGCGCGCCGTACCCAGCATGAACATCGAGGATCCGAAGGTCAGCTCCGCGTGGAGGTCGATTTCGCCCTCGCCATAGAGGGCGCGTAGCACGAAGCCGAAGGCTTCGCACAGCCAGTCGAACACCCTGGCGGCGTATCTGTAGCGCAGGGCGG
>NZ_JAGXJY010000299.1 GCF_019091085.1 Mesorhizobium sp. GbtcB19
AGGGTGTTCCTGTGCCGCTGGGGGCATCCGCCCAACAACCCGTTTTGCGGCGGGAGCCACAGGCGGGGGGGGTTGGGGGGGTAGTTTCCTTCTCCCCGTTCCAGGGGGGGGGGGGGCCCGAGGGGGGGGGGGGGGGCGGGGCCCAGCTTGGTAACTATCCCCCCCCCAGCCCCTGAGGCCCCAAACCCATCCCGCTAACCCGGCGCCGCCCCCCCTTGCCCCGCCGGGCCTTTCTCCCCCTTTAGTGACGGGGAGGAAGAC
>NZ_JAGXJY010000300.1 GCF_019091085.1 Mesorhizobium sp. GbtcB19
CATGCATGCATGCGAGACTGATAAAGTTGGATAGAACATATACAGTTGACTGAGAAAAAGCTACGCCAACTTGTGCATTACATTTATAGCATATGCAGAAGACTATGTTGTATAGTCTGTTTCTTGTCACGTATGTGGAGTGATAAGGTCCGAGCAACTTGTCATTGGCTTCACGTAGTAAGTAGCTGAGCAAACTCTCTGCATTCATCAAACTCATTAAACAACACAGTGAAACAACTATTGTCATCCAGAACGCATTT
>NZ_JAGXJY010000301.1 GCF_019091085.1 Mesorhizobium sp. GbtcB19
AAGAACTAATCGGGTCACTAATGACCTATGAGATGACTTGTAATGCTCATAAAGAACTTGAGAACAACCCTCCAAAGAATATGAAGGATATGACACTAAGAACTCATGAAGACTACTTGAAAGGAAATTCAAGTGATGAGGACTATGATGATGACTTGGCACTCTTAACAAGAAAGTTCAAAAAATTTATAAAAAAGAATAAATTTAGAAATGACACTAAAAATAAATTTGAATCTAAGAAAGAACAAGTCATGTGCTAC
>NZ_JAGXJY010000302.1 GCF_019091085.1 Mesorhizobium sp. GbtcB19
CGACCAGGGCGAAGGCATCGTCGAGCTCGGCCTGCCAGTCGAGCGAGCCGTCGGGTTTCTTGAAGCGCGGGCGAAAACTGTTCGGCGCCGGGATCGCGATCGAGCCGACCGCCGCGGGACCGTAGCCTTTGCGCCCTGCGCTGTAGGTGGCGGACGCGGCAACCCCGGTCATGCCGTGCCAGCTCTTGGAGAACGCGACGATCTCGTGCTTGCCGGTCACCAGCTTCGCCATGCGGATGGCCGCCTCGTTCGATTCCGC
>NZ_JAGXJY010000303.1 GCF_019091085.1 Mesorhizobium sp. GbtcB19
AATTGTAAACCCTAATCCTTTATCTACACTTCCGGCAACATATTTATCTTCCCAGGAAGCAGCAGAATAGAATCTAAGGTTATCTACTTTAGAAACAGCGCGTTTTCCTTCTACAGAAGAAGTCTGTTCCCCATTATAACGAATATAAGAAGGGTTGTAATAAATCCACTGGTTACCGCCCAGGTTTAACCAGTTTCCTAGTTTTCCTAAAACTTTATAGGATTCTCCCTTTTCTAATTGACGAATGACACCATTGCTT
>NZ_JAGXJY010000304.1 GCF_019091085.1 Mesorhizobium sp. GbtcB19
CGAAAACCCCATGGCGATGAAGGGCAGCACGAAGAACAGAAGCGTCCACGCCAGCGCCGGCGTGGCCCGCGCCCAGGGCAGGGCACGCGAGTTTCCCGTGCACGCCATCGGCCGGTTACTGCGCCTGCAGCATTTCGGTCCACATATCCTGCATCTTCTTGTCGTGATCGGCGCTCGGCGCCGGATAGGCCTGGGCGCGGGCGTGGAAGCCGGGCTGCTCGGCGGACCGCAGGATCTTCTCCTGTACGTCGCTCAGCGC
>NZ_JAGXJY010000305.1 GCF_019091085.1 Mesorhizobium sp. GbtcB19
TGCGGTCACCCTCACCTTCGTCGCCACCTCGGCGACGCTGCATGACCTCGTCGGACAGGTCTGCGCCCTGTTCGTGCTGACGGTCGCAGCCGCTGAAGCCGCGATCGGACTTGCCATTCTTGTCGTCTTCTTCCGCAACCGCGGCTCGATCGCGGTCGTAGACGTGAGCTCGATGAAGGGTTGACGGGAACCACCATGAATCAGGCTATTGTCTTCCTTCCGCTGCTTGGCTTCCTGATTGTCGGCCTGTTCGGCGATT
>NZ_JAGXJY010000032.1 GCF_019091085.1 Mesorhizobium sp. GbtcB19
CTCGACAGCAAGTGCGGCGAGACGGACATGGCTATCCTCAAGGAACACCACGCCGAGGGCCACACCAAAATCATGGTGACGCACGACGCCAGCGTGGCCGAACATGCCGACCGCGTCATCGAGATCAAGGACGGCAGGATCGTCGCCGACCGCCGCAAGCTCCAACCCGCGCCCCATCTGCGCGCCGACATGCCGGCGGCTGTCGCGCTGGGGGCCTTGTCCAGCTTTTGGCGGCGCTTCGCCGAGGCGTTGCCCATGGCCTTCCGGTCGATGGCCGCCCACCGCGTGCGCACCTTTCTCACCATGCTGGGTATCGTCATCGGCATAGCCGCCGTTGTCGCCGTGGTCGGGCTCGGCGAGGGATCCCGGCGCAAGGTGCTCGCGCAGGTCAGCGATCTGGGCGTCAGCGCCATCGGCATCTACCCCGGCAAGGATTGGGGCGACGAGCGCGCCGCAAGCATCAGGACACTCGTTCCAGAGGACGCCCGCACGCTTGAGAGGCAGCCCTATGTCGACAGCGTCTCGCCCGAACTTTCCACATCCGGATTGGCCCGCTTCGGCAACGTCTCGGTCAACGTCACGATCAACGGTGTTGGCGAGAGCTATTTCCAAGTGAACAATCTGAAGATCGGCTCCGGCAGACTGTTCGACGCCAAGAGTGTCGCCGGCAGGCTGCAGGTGGTCGTGATCGACGACAATACGCGACGCCGCCTGTTTGCCAGGGGCGAGAATCCCATCGGCCGGCTGATCACGGTCCGCCAGGTGCCGGCCACCGTCGCCGGAGTGCTCGCACCGAAGACCGGCGGTGCGGCTGGAGGCGCTCAAAGCCTGCAGGTCTACCTGCCCTATACAAGCGTTCAGGCACGCATGACCGGCTCGTCGTCCGGTCTCAACGGCGTCACGATCCGGGTTGCCGACAATGTCGACACGGCAATGGCCGAGCGCGCGATCGTCAGCCTGCTGACGCTCAGGCACGGCAGCAAGGATTTCTTCGCCTTCAACAGCGATCAATTGCGCAAGACCGTGCAGCGCACCTCGCAGACCATGTCGCTGCTGATCTCGGCGGTCGCGGTGATCGCGCTGATTGTCGGTGGCATCGGTGTCATGAACATCATGCTGGTGTCCGTCACGGAGCGCACCAAGGAGATCGGGCTGCGCATGGCGGTCGGCGCGCGGCGCGTCGACATCATGCTGCAGTTCCTGATCGAGGCTGTGGCGATCTGCCTGGCGGGCGCGGTTTTCGGGGTCGCTCTCGCGCTTATTGCCGGCGCGACGCTTGGCTCGGCCGATGGCGAGTTTCCGATGATCTTCTCGACCCCTTCGATCCTCGCCGCCTGCCTTTCGGCAATAGCCATCGGCCTGGCCTTCGGCTTCCTGCCGGCCCGCAACGCCGCACGGCTCGATCCGGTCGACGCGCTTTCGCGAGAGTGAAACCGAGCGCGCGGCGACGGCCCTTTTCTCCACGCTTCCTTCGCAAAACCTCGACGGAATTCATGCACCGGTGTGGTGCTTTCGGCTCAGCCTAGCCTCGACCTTTGAGTCCCCCCAGCGTGCCATGCCGATACCGATATTGATGTACCATCAAATAGCCGAACCCCTCGATCGCGGCAGCCCCTCTGCCTATCTCACGGTGGATTCGCGCAATTTCCTCCGTCAGATGACGTGGTTGAAGCGAACGGGCTGGACCGGCCTGTCGATGCGGGACCTGTTGCCATACCTGAAGGGGAACAAGTCGGGAAAGGTGGTCGGCATTACCTTCGATGACGGCTTTCGCAACGTCTATCGCAATGCGCTTCCGATCCTTGATACGTTCGGTTTCACGGCGACGAGCTACATCGTAAGCAGGCAGATCGGCGGCTTCAACGAATGGGACGCGGCACTCGGCGTACCCTACTCGGCCTGCATGTCCGGACACGAAATATGTGAATGGAGCAGACACGGCCACGAGATTGGCGCCCACACGCTCGACCACGTGCGCCTCACCACGGTCACCCCAGCCGAGGCGCGGCGCCAGATCACCGATGTCCGCCTTGAATTGCAGGATTTGTTCGGCAGCGCGGTGGACGCCTTCTGCTATCCTTACGGTGACCTGTCTCCCCGGGTCAGGGACATGGTTGCCGAGGCGGGCTACATCACCGCCACGACGACCCGTCGCGGCAGGGTAAGAAGCGGAGACGACTTTCTGCGCCTGCCGCGCAGGCTGCCGCGCAGCACGGACGGCTGGGCAACCGTGCTGCGCAAATGTCTCACCGGCTGATCATGTGCCGCACAGCAGCGACAAGCGAGATGCCCGCGCGGGAGCGCAGCATTTGTGTCGGAACGGTTACGCGTGGCCGTCCCCTGATGCTGCGGAACCTTCTCAATTCATATGCCGGGATACATGTGCCCGCCGGCGTTCGCCTGGATTTCGTGATCGTCGAGAACAATGACCGGTTCACGCTGCAAGATATCGTCACGCGTTTTCGCGAAAGGCTGCCGCAATGGAGCGTTCGATATGAGCTGGAGCCGCGGCTCGGCATAGCCTTTGCACGCAACAAGGTTCTGGACTGTGCACTCGGCGCCGGCAATGACCTGCTCACATTCGCGGATGACGACGAAGCCGTGGAGCCGGACTGGCTCGTCGAGCTTCTCGCGGAGCGGGACACCTTCAACCTCGATATTGTCGGCTCCCCGGTGCGGATTGCCCCGGCAGCACCGGACGCATCCTTTTGGCAAAAGCTGGTCTGGTCCGGAATTGACAGGATGAACAGACACAGCGAGGCAAAGCTGCTGCGTCGCCGAAACAACGGCGAGGTCGCGCAGATACCGATCGCGACCGGGAGCTGGATGGGCAGCCTCTCCTTCCTTCGCCGCACCGGATTGCGCTTTGAAACCGGATTGGGGCTGGCGGGCGGCGAAGACGGGCTCTTGTGGGCGGAGGCCGGAAAGCTTGGCGCAAATACGGGCTGGACCCCATTTGCCGTCGCCTACGAAACCGTCCCGGAAGATCGGCTGAGCCTCTTCTACCGGTACAAGCGCAGTCGAGACGAAACGATCGCCAAGTTCAGAAAAAGGCTCGACAGTCCGAAACGCGGCGTATTGCTGCGACTGCCTGGTTCGCTCATGGGCAGGACGTTGTCGTTATGCCTCTGCGTCACAACCATTCCATTCACCCGGGGACAGACGCTCGTGCGTGCGGCGTGGCACGTGGGCAGCATCGCAGGCATCATACAGGCCTGCATGGGCCGGACGTCCTCACACTACGAACACGTTACCGGGTCATGAGTTGCACACCTGCCGTTTGCCGCGCGGCCAACGGAAGCTGCCCGCGCGACCGGGATCTTCTCTACGCTAAGTCGACAAAACCTCGGCGGAATCTGAGCCGGCCATGACTTCAGCGCCGACCCGAAACCAGCGGTCGTAGCCACGCCGATTTCGTCAAAATCGGCAGCTTGACGGCGGGTAGGCGTTGGATTGTCTCAAACCTCGGTGAGAACGTGTACTTTCCTGGATTTTTGATCGGGATGACGGCATCGCTCGTCATCACGATGGGATGGGTCTATGCCGCGACCCTGTCTCCCTGGCTATCACTGGCGTGGACTTTGGCTGCCGCCTTGCTGCTGCAGACGGGCTATTTCATAGCGATACTGATCATGGTTTTTGGCCGCCGCATCCTTCAGGTCCATAGCCCCTTTTCGCCGAGTTCGCGGACGGACAGGCAAATCACAAGCGGTAAGCTTCCCCGCAGTCGGGCCAGACCGGACCTCGAACGCTAGGCCAGGCATGTCGGTCGCACCGCCTCGGCGGGCGCGTTTGCGCGGACGAAGCTCCCTGCCCTATGTCGATGCAGCCTCGGCATCGAGCGCGCGCTTATCGTCGACACCATCGATCATGCCGAACTCTATTCGTGCGAGGCATCGCAAGTTCGGCTGGCGGTCCAGGGCATGGATCGAGTCGTGCCTCTAGTCACGCGCAAGCCGATGCTTGGCGAACCTCGTGGCGACCACCCTATAAAGCATTGATAAATAACGATAATGGTGGGCCCGGAGGGCGTATTGTGATCGTTGTTTTTATTGAGTGTTTCGTGGGTCAGAATCGAAAGTCTTACCGTATAGTTCCGTACCGTCTCGCCACTGATTGCCGACATGTCGAAAACCACCGATACAAACATTCACTGATGGCGGCCGTCTGACTGGAGAGTTCGTCTCGAAAAACCAGCACGATCATCCTGGTCCACAACGATCCCAATTCGGCACCCACGGTCATCTGTTCATACTTCGATCTAATTTCCAGCATGAAATCAGGAATTCGCGAGTTCACTTTAGCCTGCCCGATCTCGGTGCGACGGGTGTTGGAAAGAAAATGTAGCCAGGTGCCCTGCGGTGGCGCTGTTCGGGGCAAGACATACGCTGTTTCCAGCTCACAACCTCGCGTCTCTGCAGCTTTGAAGAACCTAGGTGAACGCCGGAGATATCGACGGCCCTTCGAATTGATCATGGGCAAAGCAGCATAGCCGTCGGTTGAGACGTCCAAACGGACGCCCATTTGCCGTTTCGCTCCATGCAAACACCTCTGTCCAAATCGGAGGCTCTTCGCACGATCACGTCAGGCTCGGCAGGAGGCGGACTAAGTGAGCGCTTACCGTTGAAGCCATGCTGCGGCATCTCCTGCGAACGCACGAAGACGCGCGGAAAGTCTTGTGATTAGTTTTTCAAATCCGCTCCAGCCCGCTTGTGATCGCCGAAGTCGGGCAGATGCGATCACGACACGGTACTTCAACGATTGCGAGCTCTAGCGCACGAAGGACAACATGAACGCTGTCATTCAATGCGGCGGGAAGGGAACGCGCTTACGGCCGCATACATCCATTTTGCCAAAAGCCGCTGATGCCGATCGGAGCGCGGCCTGTCCTCGAGTTCGTGCTCAAATGGGCTCCGGCGCTATGACATCAGAGAAATTCACATCACGACCGGATATCTCGGCCACCTCATTCGCAGCGTTTGCGGCGATGGGGATCAGTGGGACATGCGGATTCAACTACACGCAGGAGCTGGAGCCGCTCGGGACGATCGGACCGTTGCCACTCTGCGCGAACACCTCGATGAGCCGTTCCTGGGAGGTGGGCAGATGTCGAATGTGAATCTAGATAGCATGAGCCGGCCGAGCGGCGATCGCAGGCAGGGTCCTCACCTCATTCGTGACGATTCAAATGGGACGCCTATGGAGGGACGCGGCCCCCTGCAGCCCCATCTGCTCTACATCGGAGGCGAAGACCATCATCTTCGTATTCCGGCCATGTCCGCCCTGCGCAATCACGGCTTTCGCGTCACCGCGGCTGGAACAGGCGAACCCGGCCCGTTTGCGCAAGCAGGCATCAGCTATCGGCGCTTCCATTTCGACCGTTTCGTCAGTCCGCTGGCCGATTGGGCCGCGGTCAGGAGCATTTCGAAGATCCTTGTCGAGGTGCAGCCCGATCTCGCACAGAGCTTCGACACCAAACCATCCGTGTTCCTTCCGTTGGCTGCGCGAAGCACTCCTGGCGTATTGGTCATTCGCACGATCAACGGACGGGCTTTCCTCTATTCGTCGCGATCTCCCACGGCCTTGACGTTGCGTCCAGTCTATCGCGTGCTCCACAAAATTGCGGCTCGCAGAACCGCGGCAACGGTTTTCGAAATTGGTGACGATCTTGCATTCTTCGAGCGCCACGGGATGGCAGGGAACAAACCCGTGCTGATTCCTGGCGCTGGTGTCGATGTCGATGGTTTCGATCGAGCGTTGACGTCAGGACCGTCGCCAACCCAGCTTCGCAAGGATCTTGGGCTCGGCGACGCCGAAGTCGTGATCACCGTGACGCGGATGACTCGGCAGAAAGGTATTCCGGCGCTGCTCAAAGCGGCAGCTGAGGTGCACGAAGTGCGTCCCGATGTACGCTTCCTGCTTGTCGGGCCGCGTGAATCCGAAGGGCCGCTTGCGGTGACGCAAGCGGAGATCGAGCGGCATGCGCCCTACGTGAAGGCGATAGGACCGAGATCGGACATCCCATCACTGCTCGCGCTCGCGAATGTATTCGCGTTTCCGACCGAGTATCGGGAAGGTGTGCCACGGGTGCTTCTGGAGGCGGCACTCGCCGGTGTGCCGATCGTGACCACTACCATGCCCGGTTGCGCCGAGGTCATTTGCGACGGATGGAATGGCTTCCTGGTTCCGCCCGGAGCACCCCGCATGTTGGCTGCAAAAATTCTCGACCTGCTCGGCAATCGAGAGAATGGGCGGATCATGGCCGGTCGCGCGGCCGAGCGCGTCAGAAAGGAATTCTCCCTCGAACACGTCGTCGCTTGTCAGGCCGCTGTCTACAGGGACCTCATTGATAGCTCGCGCGGGTCTCGGCTCAAGGATGACAAAGACACGCCCGAGCAACGAGGTCACACATGCGGCGCGCCATAGCGATGAGTGCGAAGGCCGTGCACCTCCTGCGATCTGCGGGGGCTGCTCAACTGGCCGCGAGTATATTGCTCCTGCAAAGCCTTGTGTTTGATGTGCCGGCCCGCACAGAGCCTAGCACCACGTTGCATTTCACTTCCAACGGCAACTTCGACTCGCACGGAAATTATCTTCCCGGCGCCGCTGGTTTCAATCTGGCGGACGTCAATAGCGTCACTCAGCTCAATTCTTTGCCGGACGGCGTCAGGGGCCTCGTGTGGGTTGGCCAGTGCAATGGCGTCGATACCACGTTCCTCAACACCGTCCGGCCATACATCGGCAACGCCAAACTGTTCGGCTTCTATCTGATGGATGACCCAGACCCAACGGGTCTGCAGCGCCGTCGCTGCACGGCTGACAATCTGAAGGTCGAGTCCGACTGGATTCATGCCAACGTGCCCGGCGCAAAGACATTCATCCTCCTTATGACCACGACTTCGTCCAGGAAGCCGTCGTTCACCGGCACCTACAACCCCGCCAACTCACACGTAGACCTGTTCGGTATCGACCCTTATCCCTGCCGGACGGAGTTGACGGGTTGTGATTACAACGAGATCGATCTCTATATCGCTGCGGCAGAGTCCGCGGACGTGCCACGCGATAGTATGGTCCCGGTCTATCAAACCTTTGGCGGCGGCAACTGGGTCGATGACGGCGGCGGTCAGTACACGCTGCCGACTGTCAGTCAGTTAGAGCAAATTCTGGCCCGTTGGGACGTGCTCATACCAACACCCGTGTTCGACTACGCCTATAGCTGGGGATCGCAGAATGCAGATGCGGCTCTCGGCAGTTCGCCGGATTTGCAGGCGGTGTTTTCGCGCCGCGGTGACCGCGCGATGAATGTCAGATCGGACCGAGCGAGGGCGCTCAAATGGTGACCGCTCGACAGCGGCGCAACCGGGTACGGTGTCCCGCAGGCTATGAGCTTGGAGGCTGCCCAAGGGAGGTGACGGACAGACGATTTGGGACATTGTCCTCTGCCTGGCGTTTCACAAGGAGCTTTCAGATCGCGGCTCTCAACCGCCGGCGGAAGGACGAACCCCTGGATTGGGACATGCGCCGATGATACCGGACGTGTTGTTCGTGCTCGGGCTACTGCTGACACCTGCTTCGCAATTGCGGCTCGCGGGCTTTCCAGTGGGACCGGGCGAAATTTGTCTTCTCGTCTGGATAGCTCTCACGCTCGGCCGCGAGGCGACTCGCCTTGGCTCGTCCCTTACGCCGGCTCTTTCGCGACTACTTATCTTTTGGTCGTTTTTTACCATTGCGCAAAGCCTCGGCACGCTGACAGCTGCCTTCATCGGCGACCGGCACGATCCCGAGTGGTTCATACATGATGTTATGGCCTATCCTCTTTTGGCCGCCGTAAGCTGCCTGAGCCTGATCGGGCCCGATGCCGGCCCCCATTTGCGTCGCGTCAGCTGGCTTCTGTGCGCGCTCGGCACCCCGGTTGTCGCTGCGCAACTCGCTAACGCCTGGGGACTGTTCGATATCCCGGCGGTCGACCCTTGGTGGTGGGATCAAGTCCGTGGCTGGTCATCGAACCCTCATCAGCTTGCCGTGCTTTGTATGGTGCTTGGAATGCTGTCGCTTCATCTCGCCGAAACCGCCACCCGGCTCGGCACGAGGATTGCAGCCCTCGCCTGCGCTATCGCCCCCGTCTACGTGGGCCGGCTTACGGGCAGCGACTCATTCAGTCTCATTCTTGTAGCCGCGGGCCCGATCTTCATCGCATTCAAATTCCGAACTTGGCTGGTCTTACGTGCACCGCGGGTCAGTTTTCGCTCCGCGTTCGCCTGGATGATCGTGCTGGCTTTACCGCTGATCGTCGTTTCGGTGGTCCCGCTGGCTTACTCGATTGCCGTCGAGGCTCAGGGCCTCGCCAATTCGATGGAACGGGAAAATCCGGAGCAAACGGAGGAGAAGACCTCGCTGCGATTCGAGCTATGGGGACAGGCGATCCGGCGAGGTGTCGGATCCGGGATGCTGGGTTTAGGCCCTGGGCCGCACCTCGAAATACCCCATTCCATCGTGTCGCAGAGGAACTTGGACACAGAACAGCCCGACTTTGTCGAACACCCCAAACTCACCTTTGCGCCGAACTTCGAGGCGCACAACACATTTCTCGATCTTTTCACCCAAGGCGGACTGATCATTGTTTTGAGCTTCATCTGGATCGTGGCAACGGCTTTCTGGTTCGCTTACCGGACCGGGCAAGCGGGGCTGCCGACCCTGCTCTGCGGTCTCTGCATATACTCGATCGCTACCTTCATCCTCCGGCATCCGATCTTTTGGTTTGTGATCGCACTGTGCCTGGTCGCGGAGCCTAGGCCAACGGATCGACTGCTGTCCGTCGCTGGAGGTAAAGCGCTGAGCGGCATTCTTCCGCGCTCTCCGCTCCGGATCGGATATGGCACGAGCAAACTGCGCGTCGGGTCGAGCTAATTGCGGAAACGCACCACTGGCATGGAGGTACGGATGCATTTGACGGATAGCGCGGGCGGCGAGACATGGTCCTCCAAGGTCGGACGCCGGACCACCAAGGCGCGCAGTCGCACCACAGACCCCATGCCATTTGAACCTGATTTCGAGAACGAGCGGCCAGACAATCACGCCACGATAGTTCCCGAACTGGGTTTCCAGCAGGTGATCGGAATCCTGCGCCGGAGGGCCAAACCTATTCTCACGGTAGCGGCGCTGGGAACGATACTGGCTGGAGTCACGGGTCTGCTCATCACACCCAAATATACCGCAACCGCGCAAATCCTTGTTCGGGCTGCCACTCCCCTCAGCCCTGAAGCGGTCCAGCAGGCCGTCGACACCCATTTGACGATGCTGACCTCTCCCGCCCACTTGCAGCGCGTCCTTGACAGCCTGCGCAAAGAGACGGGCTTCCGAGGAGCGACATCCGAACCCGAAGTGGATTCTGTTGCCGCCGTGCCAAGCACGACCGAAGCCGGGCCGTTAAGCTTGAAAGAACTCAAGCGGCGGCTGGATGTATGGATTGGGGCGCTTACCGGGCACAAACGAGCAGGAACAGGGCTCACATTGGACGATCTTCAGCGTCGCCTGCAGGTCCTGCAGGACCGCCGCTCACGTGTCATCGACGTCAGCTTCGAGTGGACGAGCCCTGAGAAGGCTGCCGAAATCGTCAACCGGACCATCGAGCTCTATGTCCAGAACAGCATCGAGCAGCAGCGGGCCTACAGCACCAACGAAATAGCTCGGCTCGAAGAACGAATTTCGGCTGTCAAGGACGAGATCGAGCGGGATAACGCGGCCCTCCAGGCCGGCCAACCGGGGTCCGGTGCAAGCCGGATCGTCGGCGGCAAGGCACAAGATGCTGCTTCAGACCCGCACGAACTAGAGCGCTGGGCGGCCACCAGCGCGCAGCTTTACGAAAGTCTTATACAACGACAGAAGGATATCCGTGAACAAGACGAGCTGGTAGACCCGGAAGCAAGCATCCTCTCGCTTGCGTCTCCGCCGTCCCGGCCGAGCTCTCCGAATCCGATCCTGTTCGTGCTCCCTGCCTTGATCGCCTCTTTGATCTGCGCGAGTTTAATGGCTCTCGCCCTGGAACGGCTGGATCGAGGTCTGCGAAGCGAGCGCGACATTGACGATGCGCTTGGTCTCTCGTGCATCGGCCTTGTACCGCGGATCCCCCGCAGACACCTGTCTCGCCTCGGCAAGTATCTCCGGACAAAGCCGTTTTCCCCTTACGCGAGCGCATTATGGTCGGTGGTCGCGACGCTGCGGATGGCAAAACCCGGTAACGTGAAGGTGGTTTTGATCAGCTCCAGCATTCCTGGGGAAGGGAAAACCAGGTTCGCCCAGAGCCTCGCGGCCTATATCGGCTTTCTTGGGCGCAGCGTGCTCTTGGTAGGTCTCGATTTTCGGAGAGGCGCGCGAGTTGGCGAGTTCAACGACAGACGAATCGTCGATTTGTCCCTGCAAAGCCGACCGCCGGCGGAGCTCATCCGGCATATCGCGGAGGCCGGGTTCGACTATCTCCCCATGCCCGGTTACCGCCTCGATCCCTTGACCGCCACCGAACAGATGGCGGACCTCATCCGTCAGCTTCGCGAGCGTTACGATTACGTGATTATTGACGGTCCATCAGTCCTTGGTGCTGTGGAGGCTCGGTTGCTTCCTTCGATTGCCGACAGATTGCTTCTGGTCGTGAAATGGGGGAGCACAAGGCGCGAGGTGGCTCAGAATGCGTTGGATCTGCTTCATAAGTCCGGCGGCCTCGACAGGGAACATGGCGATCTTGCGATGGCCATCGCGACGCAGGTCGATCTCAAGAAACACGCTCGATATCGCTACGGTGACGTGGGCGAGTTCTCGTCGGGGACGGGACGGGGCAGATAGCGGCCAATCGAAGCCACAATCGCAATACCTTCATCGTCAGTCCAAGGGATGAGGAAATAAAAAAGCCTGCGAAACCGTGCAATTGTCCAGGCGGAAGGGGCCCGAAGATGAAACACGACGCTCCACACAAGACAGATGTGATCGGCCGCTCGGGCGCGGAGAACGCGATCCTGCCACTGATACTGACGGTCTTGAACGACTTTCATCGGCAGGACATTTCCTATTGTTCCTGGAAAAGCAGCAAAAGGGTCCATCGAGGCTTAGCGGGCGATGGAGATCTCGATCTACTGGTCGCGAAGCAGGATCTGCACCGCGCCCAGGCAATTCTCCTTCAGCGGGGCCTCAAACTTTTTCCTTGCGTAGCGTACCGTGACCATCCTTCGATGCTTAGCTTTCTAGGTTACGACGAACCGAGCAGCCGACTCGTTCATCTTCATTTGCACTTCCGATTGATCTCGGGCAACAGCCTCCTCAAGAACTACTGTCTGCCATGGCAAGAAGCAATTTTGGCGCGGACTGTCGTTCATCCAATGCTGCCGATCCGTATATTGGACCCGGTGGACGAGGCATTGCTGTTGATCGTACGCAGTTGCCTTGAATTGAGGCGGTCAGATCCTGTTATGCTCCGCAACTGGCGGGCTGAAACGCACAAGTTCGCGCTCGATCGGATGGAACTTGCCGTCCGCGATGATCGCTTGACGCTCCGCAGCCGAGCCGCTGAACTGTTGGGTGATGATCTGGCAGAGATAATTGTCGCCGCCCTCTACGGCAAACCGGCGCTGGAAGATCAGCGACGCCTCCGGCGGCGCATCAAGAGGCATTTTCGTCCTCATCGCACCTACAACGCATTTGAGGCGGGGCTGCGGAGCCTGGGGCGCGCTGTCCACTGGGTCGCCGGCAGCTTGAACAAACGTTTTCTCGGGGCATCCCGGCCGTGGAGCCGTCGAGCGCCGGGCGGCGGCCACGTGGTGGCTGTGGTCGGCGTTGATGGCAGCGGGAAGTCCACCGTCGTCACGACAATCCGGGAGTGGCTTAGCCAGGAGATTGATACCGTGCCGATCTACTTCGGCACCGGAGCCGGAAGGCCGTCCTTCGTACTATGGCCGTTCAAGCTGATCGTACCTTTGATCACCCCCTTGGTTAGGACCAAGCCCAAAGGCGCATCGCACGGCAAGATCTCAGATCGGCCTCCAGGCCCGCTCTACAGTATGCTCCTGATGATCTGGGCCACAGCCGTCGCCGTCGATAAGCGCATCAAGCTGTCGGCGGCGCATCGCGGAGCCAATCGGGGGCTGGTGGTCATTACCGATCGATACCCGCAGAATGAGATCGATGGCTTCAACGAAGGTCCGCTGATGTCACGTCTGGCTGTGGTGCCGCCATGGCTTCGCCGATTCGAGGCAACAGCCTATTCTCTTGCCCATCGCCTTCCACCAGATCTCGTCATTAAGCTGATTGTCCCGCCGGAGACTTGCGCGAAGCGCGAGCCGGACATGGATCCTGCTGTGGTGACGAGTCGTATCGAGGCGATTCCGCGGTTGAGATTCTCGGGAGCGCACGTGGTTTCCATCGACGCCCAACAACCTTTGGCAGACGTTATTCGCGCGGTGAAAAAAGAGGTTTGGCGGATCCTTTAGCTTGGCCCTGGGAGCCGTACACGAAAGTGATCGGCGCGGCGTCCTTGACCCTTTGGGTGCTGTCGGCGCTGTTCGCAAAGGTGCAGGTCACGAACGGATAGGTTTGTCGATTGCGGTTGAGGATGACGAAATCATCGGCATAGGAGGCGACATGAGCACAGAACGCTTCGCCGCGTTCGGGTGAGCATGTCGACGGCCGGGAGCGGCGGGCTTGCGGTCCCGCCCTAGGGGCGTGTCGCACTTGGCTCGCCTGCTCCCGCTCATGTATCGGGCCCGGAGGCCACACGCCTGTCGAGATTCACGCAACAACGAACGAAGATGCTGTTAGCGAGAGATGGGGAGCAAGGGTGGCGAATTGTACCTGATGAGCGCTGCCGTTGCCGTCGCTGTCAAAAGAAAGCGCTCCGGTCGTGCTGTTGTAGATAATGTGGTCGGTGCTGTCATGCGCGCCCTTCCCAATGTGGAAGGCATCTGCTGGCAGGGCACCCGCCTGAAGCCCCGCGAAAATGGTGTGGTCGAGTTGGATCTTGTCCTGGCTGGCGCTGAAGTCGGTTATCCTGGCAACATTGCCGGCGTTAAGAGCCGAATTGAAGACGAAGACGTCCTTGCCGCCATTTCCGGTCAGGATGTCGGCGCCGCCGCCGCCGTTGATGACATTGGCGCCGGCATTGCCCTGGATGGTCTGGGCGAAACCGTTGCCGGTCAGGTTGATCGCCGTCGTGCCTGCGGAATTCGTGGTGGTAAGGAATTCGATCTCCGAACCAGGCAAAAGAGCATGGCTCACCGAGGCAAGCACCTTGTCCGTGCCGCCACCGATTGCCTCGATCACCCGGTCACCGCTGTTGTCGACATAGTAGGTGTCGTTGCCGGCGCCGCCGATCAGTGTGTCGGCGCCGGTTGTTCCGTGGAGCACGTCGGCGCCGGGAGTGCCATAAAAGGTGGAACCGCTTGTCGAGGTGGAACCACTTGTCGAGGTAGAACCGCTTGTCGACGTTGAACCAGAAGCCTGGGTGTTGTGCTGGAGGAAGACGGCTTGCAGTGCCGGATCGCTTCCAAGCGCGGTGTCCCCTTGCTGGGAACCCCATGCATAGGCATAGTCGAACGCAGGCGACGGTACCAGCTTGGACCAATGGTCCATCATGGTCTGCTCCTGGGCCGGGGTAGGCATCACGTACTGGCCGCCGGTGTCGGTCGTCCAAGTGCCGCCGCCAAACGACTGATAGACCGGAACGATCTGGCTGCCCGGTATACCCGACGCCTCGGCCGCGCTCACAGCCCTGTCGATCATGTTGTAGTCGATCGTGCTTGTTCCCGTACGCACCGGATAGGGGTCTATCCCGTAATAGTCGATATGCGTGTTGGCGGGATTATACGTGTTCGAAAAGTCCGGGTTCGCAGAGGACCCCATGTTCATCATTGTGATGAAAGTCTTCGCACCTGGCACGTTGGAATGGATCCAGTCGGATTCGGCCATCAGATTCGCGGCCGATGCGTAGGTGCCCCATTTGCCAGTGGGATCCGGCTCGTCGGCAAGGTAGAAGCCGTACAAATTCGGATTACCGATGAAGGGCGTGACCTGTTGGATAAAGGAGGACGTTGTTCCGTCGACTTGGTTAAGCCAGACCAAGCCCTTCATGCCGGCCGGAAGTGCGTTGAGCTGGTCAACGCTTTGAACGTCGGCCAGATTGAAGCCGTCGGCGGCAGTGGCCGTAGCCGGCCCGCCGGCCGCATAGTGGAGAGTTGTCATCCGATTTCCTTCGTCTGATTCGACAAGCCCCCATGGCTGCCTAGCCGACACCTAAATTAGCTACAAGTAACATACAGGCGCCGACGGTCAGAATTGGTGATCACCAAAGTGAGCGACAGTGCGACGGACCTTGCCTTGCGCCGCGCCGACTTTTGTCAGGATGCGCAGCCCGTCGAAGCTGTTTCGGCACACTGGTAGCGGCGCTTGGCACCCTGCTTCATTTAAACGGACGAGGACAGTGGGCAGGCATGTCCCTAGCGTGGTTCGGGCGGATGTCAGGCGGAAGCGTTGCAACCGGCAATGAGAGAAAATCAAGTCGTTAGCCACGTCGTGCGCCTGGGGTGCCTCGCACTCTCGGGAGAGGCAAGATGAACCCCCACCTGGCTTGCATAGGAGGCGTCAGCGTTCCCAGCCAGGTGAATCTCAAACAACACGTCAACCACCGACTCGGGCTTTTGTCGAAGGGCTGTTGAGAGGGCAGAACCGGCCAACTCGATCTCTGGATTGAAACGGCATGATCATTGAACTTTTCGGACCAGCGGGATCCGGCAAAACAACCTTCGCGAACGCCCTTGCCAAGCATTTGCGCGACCGCGGGTATGTTGCCCAAGTCACCCTGTGCTACCTGCCCCGCAATAGAGGCGGCGGCTGGGACCGCTTCGGCATTTTCACGGTAACCTCCCGAATATCATCCGCCATTTTCATCACAGTTCTGGCACTTTTTTCTTCATTTTGGCGAAGCAGTGATATTGCACTAGCAAATAAATTTGTAAGAACAATACCACCAAAGAGCCTTATACGGCGAATACGTATCTGGCAGTACATAGTTCGTCTGTCACGCTGCTGGACACGGGCGCAGGGATCAACAAATATAATCATATTCGACCAAGGCTTCGTGCAGGCGATCGGGTCCCTTGCAATGTTCAACGGCGCCGCGGAAGACAGGTTGATCGCGCGAGCGCTTGAATCTGCGCCTCGGGCCGATCTGGTGATTTGGATGGCAGTCCCGCGCGATGTCGTGGAAGCGCGGCTTCGGGCAAGAATGATGCACGAACCGCCTGCTGAACGGTTCTTAGAAGTAGACTTCGCCAGCAACATGCAAGTTTTCGATGTCTTCGAAAAACTTGGCAATGTTCTCCAGAGCGCCCAGCGAAGCAACGTCTCGGTTCAGGCAGTCGACGAACAGTCCACCGCGATCGGCCTTTGTCAGGTGGAACAGGAAATCCAGACGCGATTGTCGCGAACCGGCGTTCCCTTCGGCAAACACCCGCGCGATGGCGGGTCGGCGGCCGCAGGACAGGCGGATAACAAGGGAAACACGGAAGGCCGCTCGGAAAGTCAATCGTCTGAACTCCATGCGGCCGACGGGGTTACTCATACCCACCCACTCGGAGGCACCGCAGGCCGATCATCCGTTACTGTGTTCAACCGGCATCGCCATGATGTGGGCCGGCGTCTATTGCATGCGAGCATATTCGCCCTTCTGGTCTATATCGGTGGTGCGGGCCTCACCAGCATGGCACAGCTTGGAATCGCGCGGGTGGTCGGCGCGACGAGCTACGGCATCTACTCATACGCGTTGGCCTGCAGCACCGTTCTTGCAACTCTCTCGACACTCGGCTTCAACATATCGCTGTTGCGCTTCGTGCCAGAGTACAGGGCCGCTGGGCGTTTTGACCTGGCACGGGGGGTGATCATTTTCGCGCTGTCGTGGTCGATCTCGGCCGCGGTGCTGGCGGGGCTGGCAGGGGCCGGCCTCGTTGCCTTTTCGGGGAAGCTTCACCCGGAACTTCAGGCGACAATGCTGCTTGCGATGGCGGCCGTGCCGCTAATGACGGCCTATGCGCTTGGCGCCACCTTGGTCCGCGCCTTTGGAGGCGTGGTGTCCGCACTTTTGCCCGAGCGTGTGGCGCGCGACGGCCTGCTGTTGGTCCTGGTGGGCGGCGCGGCGTTTTCGGGCTGGATTACCTTAGACGCCTCATTCGCCATGATGGCGGTAGTCGCAAGCTCGGCTGTTACCGTAATGCTTGTCCTCCTTACGGCAATCAAGCTGCGGCCAACGGACCTGCAAAGCGAGCGGGCGAGTTATTCCGGACATTTCTGGCGGTCCGCAATCCCTCCTACCATGCTGATCACCGGGCTTGATGCCCTCGTAAGCCGAACGGGAGTCATACTTCTGGGCTGGACGGGCCGGGTCCATGAGGCTGGTATTTTTGCCCTAAGCCTAAACGTGGCGCTGCTGGTCGGTCTTTCGAGCGTCGCGGTAAGCACGATGTTCTCGCCGACTGCTGCCGATCTTCATGCCCGAGGGGATCACGAGGGACTGCAGCGGTTATTCTCACGGGCAACCGTTCTGAGTTTCAGCGGAGCGCTCGCATTGGCCCTGGCGTTGCTGGTGGTCACCGAACCCCTCCTAAGCTGGTTCGGCGGGGATTTTGCTATGGGAGCACCGATCGCACGAATCCTCATCATGGGTTACCTCTGCAATGCGGTTTGCGGACCCCAGCTAAACCTCCTGACCATGACCAAGCACGAGTGGGCCGCCGCGACGACGATGGTTGGCGGCTCCGTGGTCGCCGTCGTCGCTTGTGCAGCCGGCATAGCGGTGGGCGGGGCGACCGGAGCGGCGGTCGGCTTCACGCTTGCACTGGTCGTCTGGAACCTGGCAATGGCAACCTATATCCGCAAGCGATTGAACATCTTGCCTGGTTTGGTCTTTGCTGCCTTGGCCTTGAGGCCGGGACAGCTTAGAGCTCGCTGGGGATAGCCGCATGCCCCAATTCGCGGGGTTCGATGCAATGATATTCCCCGTCATCAGCCTAGCCTCGTTCCGCAATGTGAGCCCGAATCTCCGGCGGCCCTGGCCGGCGATACGGAAAATGCCAACGCCATGTTTACCGATGAGCTGGAGCCGCCGAGCATCCTGTTGACTGCGCCGACCGCATTGGAGCGAAGTAACGTTATTGGAGGAGCTGCCGGCGCTGCAGCGGCTGACCATCGGAGACGCCAACGTGGCCAGCATCGACGCAGGGCAACCATTGGCCGACGTCATCCGGCCAGCCAAAGGCCGCTATCTGGCGGATGCTTTGCCCCCGTCTGGTCATGTCATCAAGACGAAGATTTGCCGCTTGCGCGACCGAGGACGCCGAAAGACGGCAGCCACGTTCCCGCGGAAGGCGCCGCCGTTGCGCTTTCAGCGGATGATCGGTCCCGCTCTCACGGCAGGACCGAGATGCGCCCAAGAAGCGCGACCAATTCCGCCTGACGCTTGGTCTCGGTCTTGGCGAACAACGAGGCAAGCTGGGAACGGATCGTCGTGCGGCTGAGGCGCCAACTCCGGGCGATGTCCAAGGGCGCATCGCCTTGAGCCAATCGCAGCGCAAGGTGCGTCTCGGCGCCGGTCAAGCCGAACATCCGCTGCAGCGTGTCGGGATTGGCTGCGGATCTATTCTCGCGATCCAGCAATGCGACGATGCAAGTTCCCTGGGGTGCGACCACCCCCATTTCATTGATTACCACGGGCCTGTCGCCCAGGCTTTTGATCACCACCCACGAGAGTGAGCCTGGCAGGAAATGCACTGGTACGTTCGCGACCAGCCGCTTGAGCCCAGCCGCGAGCGCGTTGGCGGTGTCGGCCGCTTCGCCCTGCCTCTCAATGGTGGCTCGAGCGGCCGCGTTCCATTCGATCACCTTCTTTTCACCGTTCAGCACCAGATAGCCGCACCCGATGCGTTCGAGCATGCCGGTGATGGACTCCAGAGTCCGACGTTGCGACCCGTCGGCCGGATCGTCGGATCGATCCGGGGTGCGTGTTGGATGTATTGTCCGTGATTGCCGCGCATACGCGTTTTTCAGCACAACATACCGACTGCCGGCAACCGCGTCGGCGTGCCTTTCAATCAGAGCCATTTTTGTACCCGCCCTACTGTACCCACTCTCCGCAATTACTTGCGGTTACTCACTTTCTCTTTGATCCCTGTGATTCCCCTGACCTAAATTTCGACGTGCTTGATGTGTCTGCGACAGGATTGTGGCCGGCCGCAACTCACGTGATTCTATTCGTCGGCTAAGGCATGGCAATCCCGCAGTGGTATTAAGCCACCCCCGAATGGCCTAGTCTCGACGAGCTAGTCCTAAGGTTGTAGTCTGTTGCATGGGCTCATATCTGCGCTGGCTGAATTCGACAATGCCGGGGACACCGCCAGCCCACGTGGCTTCCGCAGCGATTCTGGCAGCTTCAATAGTATTCGAAGCAACGAACTCAATACATATCGGGCAGGATGGAGCTTTTATCTCCTTCATTCCCGCGATTATTATCATTGTATACCTCGAAGGCCGGTCGGCCGCGATAGCCGCGACGCTCCTGATGGCGGCGGCAGGGCTTTGGGCCCGGCGAGCATTGAATTCCCAGATCTCCTACGAAGACTGGACCCGCGCCGTCCTGCTTCTGGTCTCAGGTGGGGTAATATCGACGATATTCCACCGCCTGCGAACCGACTTGAGCGAGGCACTGGGGGTCGCTGAGGCAAGGCTCGCGACCGTGCAGGAAACCGAGAGACGCTATCGATGGGCGTTCGAACGGGCCGCCATGGGTTTCGCAAACAGCAACCGGCGCGGCGAGTTGCTGCAAGCGAACGAACGCCTTTGCGAATTGACGGGTTATGAGGAGATGGAACTCGCCCAGTTGCCGCTCGAGGCACTCATTCACCCTGATGACCGGGGTGAGGTGCGGGGACTTATGAGAGATCTGGGTCGCGACGCCGCTTGGTTCGGTGCGGAGGTTCGCCTGTTGCGAAAGGATGGAGAGACGTTCTGGGCCCGTCTGACTTTGTCTTCGTCCCCGCACGACGAAGGTTTTGCCGACAGCGTGTTTGTCGTGGTCGACGATATTTCCGAGCGACGAATCGCACGCGAGACGCTGCGGGCGCAGAAGGAATGGCTCGATCTCGCTCTATCCGCCGGACGCATGGGCACTTGGCGAATGGATCTCAATGACTGGACAGTCAGTGGCTCCGCCAAGTTCTGGGACATTCTGGGCCTACCGCCAACTCCCACTCGCCGCCTGGCGGACCTTTCCGCTGTGGTGGACCCGGTTGATTGGCCCAAGCTGACGGCTTCGATCAAAACCTCGACGACGGCGAATTACGACATCGAGATTCGCGTCCGGCGGCAGGATGGGCATGTGCGCTGGATTGCCCTGCGCGGACGCAAGGAAAAATACGATGATCGTTCGCTATACATCGGGGTGGCCGCCGACCTCACTGAACGTCGGCAAACCACGCTCCTGCGTGCGGCCGCGAAGAAGCGCGAACGCACCATGCGCGAGGAGCGCCATCGCTTCAGCAATCTGTTTCCGGTGATCACGGCCCTGGTGAGGATGATCAATGCTCCGGACAACGACATTGCCAAATACAAGGAGATGCTGATTGACCGGATCAGAACCCTGGAGGCCACGCATCTGCTTCTCTCGCGCCACTCGAGCACTTCCGGCGCGCTTCATGATCTCGTCGCTCAGGAGCTTCAACCGTTTGCGGAAACAAGGGACGTAAAAATCGCCGGGCCATCGCTGGTAATGCCCTCTGGAGCCGCCGAGAGCTTTGCCATGATTCTTCACGAGCTGACGACCAATTCGGTAAAGCACGGCGCGCTAGGCGGTGGCGAGGGTCGCGTCGAGGTGACGTGGGGGTTCGCGTCGGCCGACGCTGGCAGCGACGTCGTGTTCGATTGGGTGGAATCGGGACAACGAAAGCT
The DNA here is from genome assembly GCF_019091085.1 of Mesorhizobium sp. GbtcB19. Lineage (GTDB taxonomy): Bacteria > Pseudomonadota > Alphaproteobacteria > Rhizobiales > Rhizobiaceae > Mesorhizobium. The sequence continues at coordinate 19,972 of NZ_JAGXJY010000032.1, forward strand.
CGCAAGCGTCGTTCGCCATGGTTTCGGTTCCATGATTATCGGCATGGACGGTGCGCCACTGGTCGGTCATTCGCCAGAATTGGAGATATCGGAGCACGGGTTCCGATATTCGCTGCGGCTGTCGCGGAAAGAAATCGAACTCTAGCCTTCGTTGTTCGCAAGCCAGTTTTGCAGCAAAACGGCTGCTTCCGTTCGGTTTCGCACGCCGAGCTCGCGCATGATGGCCGCCGCGTGGATTTTCGTCGTCGCTTCGGCAATCTCCAATTTGCGGGCAATCTCTTTGTTCGAGTACCCTTCCGCCATGAACTTCAGAACTTCCCTTTGTCGCGACGTCAACCTGGCGAGGCTGCCTATGCCGACGCGCCGCCTGGCCGAAAGTCTCTCCGTGGACGGATGCGTCTGACCTTGCCCGTCGGACGCGCGCGACAGAAGTGCCGGAACGTAGATTCGGCCGGCGAGCATCTCGTTCACAGCCAGCACCACTTCCTCGTCCCTTTGCGACTTTACGATGTAGCCGTGCAGCCCGATCGAAAGGGCTTTGAGTATTTCGGCGCGCGAATCATCGGCGGAGACGATCGCGAAATGTGTATGGGGATAGGCGGACATCACGTCGCCGAGTATCTCCTGATCGAAGAGCCCCGGCATGTTCAGGTCGAGGATAGCAAGATCGATCGATGCCTGCTGCTCCAACAGGGTGATCACGGCGTCGAAACAGGACGCATCGAATATTTCGGCGTCTGGAACGCCGGCGGTCAGTGCCAATCGCAAGCCGCGACGATACAATCCGTGATCGTCGGCGATGACGATCCGATGCATTTTGCTACCCCAACGCTTATCGGCAAGCATACCCTTACGCGCTCGCCGCCTTCCATTACCCTGCATGCACCAACCGTGACAGACTTAAATTCGTGGCCAGTCACTAGCTGTCGCTTCAGAGCGTGGCCTGCGGTGTCCCCTCGCCCGCAAACATCACATTGCTAATATAATCTTAATTCGCAAAGGGAAAAGCGTCCTTTGTTAACAGTTACGTGAAATTCGCTCGATGTCGGGTTCCGAGCTCGGGACGATTTCAATAGGACGCGGTCCTCGTAGCAGGCCGGCATCACAACCGGCGGATTCCTGCGCCCTTCAATGCCATAGGGATTCAATTCGTGATTGCCTCATGATTGAGGCCTAAGCGCTAGGAGATCCGGCGGGTGCCTCGCATCCACCGACACCGGCAGCGCCGAACCGCCACCGTTCGAATGCACGACGACACTCATTCCAAGCGGCCATAACATCTACGACACGCTCTTCGGATTGGCATGGGAAGCGGGTCTTCGGAAACAGCTTTCCAGCTGGCTTGCAGCGTTATTATCAGCAAGCCGAGCGCTTGAAGATGGAGCAGGAGGAACCGGGAGGATCCAATGAAAGCGGTAATACAATGCGGTGGAATGGGAACGCGCCTTCGGCCTTTCACGTCGGTCCTGCCGAAGCCGCTCATGCCAATCGGCGCGCGCCCCGTTCTGGAGTTGCTCCTGAAATGGTTGCGCCGCAACGGCATTGAAGACGTCTACATCACTACCGGATATCTGGGGCACCTGATCCGCACCGTCTGCGGCGATGGATCCCAATGGAACCTGAAGATCCGCTACACCCAGGAGATGGAACCGCTCGGCACCATCGGCCCGCTCTCTTTGATCAGAGACGAGTTGAATGAGCCGTTTCTCGTCCTGAACGGCGACGTACTGACGGATCTCAGTCTCAGTCGCTTTGTGGCGGCGCACCGCAAGCACAAGGGTCCGGTAACAATCGCCACGACTTGCCGCCACATCAAGATGGATTTCGGTGTCATAGATGAAATCGACAATACAGTTCAGGTATTTCGCGAAAAACCGACGCTTTCTCACCTTGTAAGCATGGGAATATACTGCATGGATCCGAGTGTCTTGCAGTATATTCCCTCCGGCGTACCGTTTGGGTTCGACGATCTTATGCTGCAGATGATGCAGGCGGGTACAGTCGTGCACGTATACAAGCACGAGGGTCTCTGGCTCGATATCGGCCGCGTCGATGATTTCCAGAATGCGCAGTCCATCTCGTGGGAAGAGCAGTCGGCTTCGATCGAAGTCGCAGCCGCGGCCGCGTGAGGCAACGGTTGTCGCAGGGCGTCATACAACCGCCAGGGAGGTCACGATGCTCTTGGTGAGTGCCCCGATCCTGGGCTTACCGGAAAAAGTCGCGCTGTCGAAGGTAATTGATAGCGGTTGGCTCACCATGGGCGAACGGGTACGTGCCTTTGAAGAGGCCTTCGCGCATGCCCATGGCGCGGAGGATTGCGTTGCGGTCAGTTCCTGCACGGCCGCGCTGCACCTGATACTGCACGCGCTCGGGATCGGCCCGGGCGACGAAGTGCTGGTTCCTTCACTGACCTTCGTGGCGACGGCGAATGCTGTGTTGTATGTTGGGGCGACACCGGTTTTTGTCGACATTGAGTCGACCGACGTGCCGCTAATGTCGCTTGCCGAAGCCGAGGCACGCTGCACACCGCGCACCAAGGCGGTCATTCTCGTTCACTTCGCAGGCTACCTTGCCAATCGCGAACAATGGCAAAGGTTCGCTCGCACGCGGGGGCTGCACATCATTGAAGATGCCGCGCATGCACCTGGCTTGAAAGAAGTCGGCACCTTCGGTTCGGCAGCTGCATTCAGCTTCTATGGCAATAAAAACATGACGACGGGAGAAGGCGGTGTCGTCATCGCAAGAGACCTCGATCTGCGCGAACGGATTCGCCTGGCTCGCGCGCACGGAATGTCCACGACAACACATCAGCGCTTGAACAGCCGCACCCCGCAATACGACGTGACCATGCTCGGCTTCAACTACCGCATGGACGAGATGAGGGCCGCGATCGGCCTCGTACAGCTCCAGAACTTGCAAGAATGGAACGAGATACGGCGGATCCTGACGGTGCTGTATCGACGCCTGGTTGCAAACTACTGCCCGTCCGTGACGGTTCCGTTCAGCGAACCGCGGACTTCCGCCTACCACATCATGCCAATCATCCTGCCGCGCTTTGCGAGGAGGCAAGACGTCATCGACGAACTGCGGAACCAGGGAATACAGACGACTATCCATTATCCTCCCGTCCACTGGATGACGCTCTATCGCGAGCGCTTTCCCGGAACCCATCTGCCATTGACGGAAGACTTCGCCCAACGCGAACTCACAATCCCATTGCATCCTCAGATCACGTCGTCGGCGGTCGAGGCGGTCGTGTCCGCCCTGGCAAGCTCGCTTAACGGTGGCAGGCAGGCAGGAACAGCGGCATGAACGCTTCCGATCTATCGCTGCATCGATATTTCAGCCCGCGTCCCAGCCACGGGTTCGCAAGGCGGTCAATCGATCTGACCGTCGCGATGATGGCGGGCATGGTGCTGTCGCCACTGATGCTGTTGATCATCGTAGCCTTGCTGCTGGAAGGCGGCTGGCCCTTCCTGTTTGTTCAGACTCGCATCGGAGCAGGCGGCCTACCGTTCCGCATGTACAAGTTCCGAAAGTTCGCTGTGCGGTGCAGCCCGAACGGCCTTCCGCTGACTGTCGCCCGCGACAGCCGCATGACGACGATAGGGGCTCTGCTTGCCACCACCAAGTTCGACGAACTGCCTCAGCTCTGGAATGTCCTCAAGGGCGACATGGCGATTGTCGGCCCCCGACCGGAAAGCCTTGTCTTCGCGGATTGTTTCCGTGAGGGCTTCGAGAGCCTGTTGCAATACAGGCCGGGCTTGTTCGGCCCAACGCAGACACTTTTCCGGCACGAAGCCCATCTGTATCCGCAGGGCGTGGATCCCGTGCTGTTCTATCGCGAGATCCTGTTTCCCGCCAAGGCGAGGATCGACCTTTCCTACTACCCGAAGCGCACGATCCTCTCGGATATCGCCTGGATTATCCGTTGCTTCCTCGCAGTCCTTGAACGGGCACCGCCTGCCGGCGAGAGGCTCTGAGATGCGCGAGTCCTGTCGGATCGACGAGGCCGGTTCTGCTGGACGATGATGGAGGCCTAGCCATGGGCTACGAGGGAAAGAAGGTTCTTGTCACAGGCGCGGACGGATTCATCGGGTCGCACCTTACCGAGGCGCTGGTTCGAAACGGCGCCGATGTCACCGCGCTGGCCCTTTACAATTCATTCGACAGCCATGGCTGGCTCGACGACCTGCCAGAGAGCGTTCGAAAACAGCTGAAGCTCGTCCGCGGCGATGTTCGTGACAGCGCATTCCTCAACCGTGTCATACGCGGCCAGGCCGTCGTGTTTCACCTGGCGGCACTGATTGCCATTCCATACTCATATGCAGCCGCACAATCCTATGTGGAGACCAATGTCTTGGGCACGGTCAATGTCCTCGAAGCAGCGCGTCAGTGGGAGACGGAACGCGTGGTGCACACCTCCACCAGCGAAGTCTATGGCACCGCCCTGACCATGCCAATCGCCGAGACCCATCCCCTGCAGGGGCAGTCGCCTTATTCGGCGTCCAAGATCGGAGCCGACATGATGGCAGAGTCCTATGCGAGATCCTTCGATGTCCCCGTCGTCATTATGCGACCCTTCAACACTTACGGCCCGCGCCAAAGCGAACGCGCTATCGTGCCGACCGTCATACGGCAAGCTCTTGACACAAATTGTCCGGCTATCATGGTTGGCGATACCAGCCCGATCCGCGATCTCACCTTTGTCGAAGACACAGCTTCGGCATTCCTGACCGCAGGGATCGCCGAGCTCGAATTCGGTCGCCCCTACAATGCCGGCAGCCAGCGTGCCGCCACCATCGCCGAGGTGCTCGACCTGGTGCTCGAATTGAGTGGTTCGAACAAACCCATCCGCCACGACGAGAGCCGACTGCGGCCGCAGAACTCGGAGGTTCGGGCACTGCTTGCGGATTGTTCTCGCTTCGCGAGCGAGACCGGGTGGCGGGCGCAGACCAGCCTACAGGACGGGCTTGGGCGAACCATCGCCTGGTGGCGGGCCCGTCTCAGCGAGGGTCGCGTGCGCCGCCAAAAGGACTACATGATATGAGGTTGCTGCTCCAGCCTGTCTCGGCGCCGGCGTTGACTGCCGCATCCATAACCTTGGCAGTGCGGGCCGCCGAAAAGAACGACAACGGCACACATGCCTCACCATCCCCGGATGCGTCACTGGTCATCAGGTCTAGCATCTGGGGGTCGCTGGCGGTCCGGTCTACGATTTCGTCGCTCGCCTCGACTGGCCTGAGGAAGGATCGTCAAACCAAACGGAGGTTGCCGCAAATGGTGCGCGCTAGCCACATTGTTCTCGCCTGCGCCGCTGTGCTCTGCGCCGCGCATGCAGCAGTTGCGGCGGATATCGCCGGCCCCTATCAACTTTCCCCCGGCGATACGGTCGAGATCGGAATTGCCTCGATTCCCGAGCGCACGCAGCGTGCGGCGGTCCAGATGGACGGTACGATAGCGCTTCCCGGGGTCGGATTGGTCGCGGTCGGCGGCTTGACATCGGCCCAATTGCAGGCGCGCATGGAAGCCATCCTGCCAAGCAAGATTTTTCATATTCGCCTGCCTGACGGCAAGGAGCAGATGATCGTCGTAAGCCCAAGCGACGTGACCGCGGTCATCGCCGAGTACCGTCCGATCTATGTGACCGGCGACGTGCTTACCCCAGGCCAACAGGCCTTCCGTCCACTGATGACCGTCCGGCAGGCGATTGCCGTCTCGGGCGGGTTCAGCCTCCTGCGGTCGCGGACAAGCCAGACGGGGCCCGATCCCGTCGACTTGCGGCGCGACTATGAAACGCTATGGGGGGAGTATACCAAGGCCTACTTCCACGGGGCCCGACTCCGGGCCGAACTCCAGAACAAGGACACCTTCGACGTGCGGATACCGGAAGGCTCGCCCTTGCCGGACAGCATAGGTGCGGCGATCGCCCAGGCCGAGGGAGCAGCGCTCAAGATCGCCCTCAGCGACTATCAGCAGGAACAGCATTTCCTCGAAAAGGCCGAAAAGGACGCGGCGGCCGAGGTCGAGGTGCTTGCCAAGCGCCAGCAGGTCGAGTCCGAGGGGGTCAAGGCGGACGAAGAGGACCTGGCGCGGGTAACCAAGCTCTACGAAGCCGGCAACCTGACCAACAACAGATTGGCCGATGTCCGGCGCGCGCTGCTCCTGTCGTCCAGCGGAGCGCTTCAAACGTCGGTCGAGCTGATGCGAACGCACCACCAGCAGGAGGACTATGCCCGGCAGCGAGAGCACGGCGACAATCAAAGAAGGATTGGCCTGCTGAGCGAACTGAAGGAAACCGATGCATCGCTGGCGGAACTCTCTACGAAGCTTCACGCCGCCAGCCAGAAAATGCAGCCGACGGGGGCATCCGCGCAACCCCTGCCTATCGCCGGCGAAACGATCCGGACACAGGTCACGATCGTTCGCAAGGTCGGCGACGAATGGCGAAAACTTACGGTCGATGAGGACGCTGCGGTGGCGCCCGGCGACACCGTGGAGGTCAGGTTCGCAAGCGAACTCGAAAGCGCTGCCATCCAATAGAGCTCCGCGGGTCAACCGGCGGAAGATCTGAAAGGATGGCCGCTCCGCGAGGCGCCCGCGTCGCGGCAATTCGTCACTATCCCGGCTTTACTCCGAACACGCGTTCGGTCCCCGTCCGCACTGCGCGCAAGAACTCCGGCCGCGCAGCGCTCTATCCCCAGTTTCGTGAACCGGTGTCGGGTTTCTCGGCAAGGGCGTCACGATTTTGCTGCATTTTGCCAAGAGTGACGCACATTAGCGGGGATGAATGTTCGACAAGGAGGGGGAGCAAAGCTGCTCCAGGAAGGTTCCGGTTTGCCCATCATCGGCAGAGCCAATGAGCTCGCGCGGCGCTTTGGCGTGGAAGATCGCTAATCATGAGGCCAACAGAAAGGCTCGCGCCCGATCTGCGCACCGCGATGTTGAACAGTGTACCTGGCCTTGTCGGCGTCGGGCTGTTCTCGGCGGTCATAAACATCCTCTCGCTGACCGGCTCCATCTATATGCTTCAGGTCTACGATCGCGTTCTCCCGTCGCAGAGCGTTCCGACACTTGTTGGATTCACGATCGGCATGCTCGGCCTCTACGCGGTTTATGGACTGCTCGATTTCGTGCGGCTTCGGCTGCTGGTTAGGATCGGTAACCGCCTTCACCGCAACCTGCAGCCGAAGGTCTTTGCCCTCTCACTTTCCCTGCCGCTGATCAAAGGTCAGGATGCGAGCCGCGTGCAGCCGCTTCGCGATCTCGATCAGTTGCGCGGATTTCTTTCCGGGCTGGGACCGACAGTCGTCTTCGACGCTCCCTGGATGCCGTTCTACCTCGTCGTCATTTATTTGCTGCATCCTTCGCTCGGCATACTGGCAACCGCCGGTGCGCTTGTTGTCGTGCTGCTGACGGTGGCCGCCGAAATCCTGGGTCGCGGACCGGCCGCTCGTGCCTCTGAAACACTTATGGCACAACGCGATCTTGCCGATTCAGGACGCCGGAACGCGGAGGTCGTGCGAGCCATGGGCCTTTCCAAACGGCTCGGCCAGCGGTGGAACGAGATCAGTCATGCCTATCTCATGCACCAGGAACGGCTCTCCGACATCGTCGGCGCGACCGGCTCGCTGTCGAGGGCGCTCAGGATGGCCTTGCAGTCTTCCGTCCTGGGGCTCGGCGCCTACCTCGTGATCGGTGGCGAGGCCTCGCCAGGGATCATTATCGCATCGTCCATACTCCTGGGCCGTTCGCTGGCGCCGGTCGATGCGGCGATCGCCAACTGGAGAGGGTTCGTGTCCTTCCGACAGAGCTATGCTCAGCTTGCTGCCGCACTGACGGCTTTCGGCGGCCATGTCGAGCCGATGGAACTGCCACGCCCCCAGGCCATGCTTGCAGTCGAGGAGCTGACCATAGCGCCCCCGGGCCAACAGAAGCCGACCGTGATGAACGTCGGTTTCCAGCTGGCGAGGGGCGCCGGAATGGCCGTCATTGGTCCAAGCGGGTCCGGGAAAACGACGCTCGCGCGAGCCTTGGTCGGGGTGTGGAGCCCGCTTCGTGGCACAATAAGATTGGATGGGGCCTCCCTCGACCAATGGAGCCCCGAGCAGCTCGGCACCCACATCGGCTACCTGCCGCAGGACATCGAATTGTTCGATGGGACGGTGGCGGACAACATCTCGCGGTTCGGCGGCAGCGGGGACGCCAAGGGCGTGCTAGCCGCGGCCAGGGCCGCCGGGGCCGACAAGATGATCATGCGCTTGCCGAAGGGCTTTCATACGCGCGTCGGTGAAGGAGGGGCGGCGCTGTCGGCTGGACAGAGGCAACTCGTGGGACTGGCCAGGGCACTTTATGGCAGTCCGTTTCTCGTCGTGCTCGACGAGCCGAATTCAAACCTGGACGTGGATGGCGATGCCGCTTTGGCAGCGGCGATCCTGTCGGTGCGTCAGCGCGGTGGTATCGTCATCGTCATCGCGCATCGGCCTTCCGCGCTTGCCAATATCGATCAGGTCCTCGTGATGTCGAACGGCATGCGCCATTCGTTCGGCTCCCGCGAGGAGGTTCTTGCGAATGTAATCCGGCCCGTTCCACCGGGAGAGCGCCCCAGTTCGGTCGTTCCGTTGCAGAAGGGGCCGAGCGGGCGTGCGTGAGATTGGACAACATGACTGACGCGACGGCGTGGCCGCATAACCCGCCCGCCGGCCCTGGCGAATGGGCGGTGGGGACGAGCACGCTTGAAGTCCCGGACGGCATCCGCGCCACTTTGACACTGGGTTTTGCGGTTATATCGCTGCTGATCGTCGGGGGCGGACTTTGGCTCGGCCTCACCAAGGTGGCCGGCGCTGTGATTGCGCCGGCCACGGTGGTTGTCGAAAGCAACATCAAGAAAGTCCAGCATCAGACGGGCGGTACCATCGGCGGAATTTTCGCACAGGACGGCGATCATGTGCGAGCCGGCGATGTGCTGGTCAGGCTGGATGATACGCTAACAAAGGCAAACCTGCAGATAATCAATGGAGATCTCGATCGCGCGACCGTTCGTCTCGCCCGACTGGAAGCCGAGCGGCAGGGATTGCCCGAGATGAAGCTTCCGGCGGCTCTTCAAGCCGAAACGGGCGATCCGGATCTGGCCGGGCTCGTCAAAGGCGAGCAAGCCCTGTTCGAAAGCCGCGCCGCTGCCTTGACGGGGCAGAAGGCGCAACTGCAAAGCCGCTCGAAGCAGCTGCAAAATCAGATCGAGGGGCTCAAGGCGCAGAAGGCCGCTACGGACGATTCGGTGGTCCTCCTTGATCGGGATCGGGCCGATGTCGAAGCGCTCTACTCGAAGAAGCTTGTGTCCAAGGAACGAGTGAGCAACGTCAGGCTGGAGGCGACGCGGGCCCATGGAGAGGCTGGGCGCCTCGCCGCGGCGGTTGCCGAGGCCGAAGCCCGGGTCAGCGAGACCGAACTGCAAATCCTGCAACTGGACGAGCAAAAACGCAGTGACGTGACGAGCGAACTGCGCGAGACGGAAGCCAAGCTGACCGAACTCAACGAGCGCAGGGTTGTGGCGCAGGACGAACTTGCCAAGACAACCATCCGCGCCCCGCAATCGGGGACAATCCAGGAATCCTCGGTCCATACGATCGGCGGTGTGGTCGGCGCTGGGGAAGTGCTCATGATGGTCGTTCCCGATGCGGACGACCTTGTAGTGGACGCGCTAATCCCACCGTCGCGGATCGATGACATTCGTCCCGGTCAGCCTGTCTCCATACGCTTTCCGGCTTTCGATGCCGGCACTACCCCTGCCTGCCAAGGCACCGTCCGGCGGGTTTCGGCGGATCTGATCAAGGATCCCCAACATCAGCTCCCGTATTTCTCGGCCCGGATCAGCGTCGAAAATAAGACTAACTGCCTGACGGGAGCGAAGATGCTCAAACCCGGAATGCCGGCCGAAGTCCACATACGCACAGATCAGCGCAGCGTCTGGTCCTACCTGCTCAAGCCTCTAACCGATCAGATGTCCCGGGCATTCCGCCAATGACGTGGAGAAGCGGTGCGCTGGCCGTTGAGCGGCCCGGCGGCCTCTTCGGGGGGACTCAGCGGCCACCGGGCCTAACCGGCGGGGTATGGGACCTTTTTGGGGGGGCGCCGGCTGCGGCAAGTATGCGCGAGCGTCGTCTGCCAGGCATCATTCGAACGAAGACGACGCTTGTGCGCCCGGCGTCATCGGATCATGACAGCCAGGCGATCACCCCACTGGCCTATGGGCCTGTCGCGCTCGACTGTCTTCATCACAACGAAGGGCGACAAGCGCAAGTCCGCATGATCTGGTGACAGCGAGACCGGCTCGGTACCGCCGGGCGCCGATATAGTCGGACCACGTTTCCCCGGGCGATTTTGTGAGGGCGGACACATGAGCGGACGGCGACAGCAGGAAATCGGCCAATCCACGCTGGCGATCCTCCAGGCTGATTGTGCCGAGCGCGCCGCCAAGGCTGCCAGGTTGAAGTCGCTTCGCACACAGTTCCTGCTGGCGGAGGCGGATCCGCAGATATCCTTTGCCGAGCAGATCGATTGCACCCTGCTGGCCGCTGCATTGAGAGATTGCGGTGAGCGCGTTCCCCGACGCCTCCATTTCAACCGGTGATGTCCGCCGCTGGCAAGCAGTTCGGACTTTCCATCGAAAACAGATCGACGCGACATCGCGCGAAATCGTCAGCGATGGCCGAATTTCATCGACAATCGCCGGGGGCATCAGCAACGCCAGGCGCAAGAAATTCGCACGAGTGACAACGGTCTGAGGCCTTCGTCATTCGAATAGAGGGTGCGCACTACACTGCTCCGATCTATTCCGAATATTGCGTCAATACAGAAGTAACGCGCGACAGGAACCGACGCTTCTCGCATCGGTTTGCTGAAGCCGTAGCGTATCCCGCATTTGCACACAGGCAACTTACCCGATCTCGTGAGGATCGGATCGACGCCCAGGATCATCGTCGGCCGGTGATCCATCCTGACGGATCGGGGGTTCCGAATGACCAGTTCATCTCAAATCACCACTCAATTCTCCGGCATTTCCGACACTTCGAGCGATCCACCGCACAATGCGCTGGCCGTCGGTCCAAGCAACATCGTCACGGCCGAAGGATCGCAGATCGAATGGACGGACCTGTCCGGCGGCACGGTGAGTGTGGAATCGGTATACCAATTCTTCGGCTCGCTCGGGCCGTCCGCGACCAACGCCCTGTTCGATCCGCGCGCGGTGTATGACAGCGTCAACAACCGATACGTCGTCACCATTGACAATCTCGGATCGAACGGCGCGATCAGCAACATCGATATCGCCGTATCGAAGGACTCGAACCCCAACGACGGCTGGTATTTCTACTCGCTGAACACATCGCTCACGATCAACGGTCAACTGACGGCAGCCGATCAGCCGATCCTGTCGCTCGACGGCACCAACATCTACATCACCGCACCCCAATATGGGGTCAATGTCTCCGGCTTCGCGGGGACGGAACAATGGGTCATCGGCGACACGGCGGGGGCCGGCGGGGGCATCTACAATGGCGGCACGATGACCGTGGTCGCCAACCAGGTCGCCTCACCCAACCAAGGCATCGCCAGGGTCGTCGCCGGCAACAATGGCCAGACCTACTATGCCTCCGCGGAGAACACCGGCAGCCAGACCCTGATCACCCTGCAGACCTACAACCTTGCCACCAACAGCTTCGGCCCGACAACCACGGTGTCGCTCGGCAATGTCGACCAAGGTGGCGGAGGATCGGACTACACGGCTGAGCAGCAAGGAACGAGCGTCCTGCTCGATGCCGGCGACGCGAACATCCAGAACCTCGCTTATTCCAATGGCTTCCTCTACGGCGTCTCCGAGGTGATGCCGGCGGGCTCAAGCACACCTCAGGTCCACTGGTTCAAGGTCGACGTCACCAATCCGAGCAGTCCGGCCCTTGTGGCGCAGGGCAACATATCCGGGGCGGCGATCGGCAGCGGCGTTGCCACGTTCGACGGCTCGATCGCGGTCGACCAGGCTGGCGACGTCATCATCAACTACACTGCCAGCGGCCCGGGCATGTATCCCGCCGACTATTACAGCTTCATGGCGGCGGGCGACCCGTCCGGCACCTTCAGCGCCCCTGTCCTCTACCAGGCGAGTTCGAGCTATCTTGCCAATGGCGATGGTGGAAATGTCCAGCGCTGGGGGAACAATTCCTCGGCGACCGCCGATCCTTCCGATCCGAATTCCTTCTGGCTGTCGGGCGAATATGTCGCCAATGGCTGGTGGCAGACATCGGTGGCGCAGGTCGCCATCCAGACGCCGACAGCGAACGTGACCGAGCGGCTGAGCAAGGACACCGGCGCATCATCCAGCGACAAGATCACCAGCAATGCCAAGATCGTCGGCACGGGCGTGGCGAATGCCGTCGTGTCCTTCACCGTGGACGGCAATGCAGTCGCGACGACGATGACAGCCAACGCCGGCGGCGCCTGGACTTTCACGCCGACAGGGCTCACGGACGGACAGCATACGATCATAGCCAGTGAGACCGGCGCGCCGGGGAATCCCTCACCTGCTTCGCTGACGTTCACCCTGGACACAACGTCCCCAACGGTGGCGATTGCAAACGCGGGCGGCGCAATCGGCCAGGCGGCGCTGACGGTGACGGGAACAGTCAGCGATCCCGATGTTTCGGGCCCCGGCTCGACGGTCGCCATATTCGACGGCACGACCCAGGTTGGAACGGCGATCGTCCAGGCGGACGGGACCTGGAGCACCGGCATCAGCTTGACCAACGGCACGAACAGCTTGACAGCCAGGGATACGGATGTGGCGGGCAATGTGGGGATCAGCGCGCCCGTCACCTACACGATCACGATGCCGTCATCGTCGATCCAGACCATGTTCGCAGGCATCTCCGATCCATCCGACGACCCGCCGGACAATGGCCTCGCCGTGGGGCCGGGCAACATCGTTATGGCCGAAGGGCAGCGGGTCGAATGGACAAATCTTGCCGGCGGCGCCGTCACCAACATGTCGGCCTACAACTTCTTTCCTCCGCTCGGCGGCGCCGCCTCGTGGACCGGCTCGCTGAAAGACACTTTCAGCGCATACGACGCAGTCAACAATCGGTTCGTGTACAGCACCGAAAATCTCAATCCGCATACCAGCCCGGGCAGCACCAGCGAAGTGTTTGCCGTCTCCAAGGATGGGAACCCGAACGATGGCTGGTTTTTCGGGTCGATCAACACCTCGACGACCATCAACGGCGTGGCGACCGAATCCGACGAGCCTACATTGGCTGTCGACGGAACCAACATCTACATCGCGTCTCCACAATATAACGCTACTGGTCCTGGTTACATGGGATCGGAATTGTGGGTGATCGGCGACACGGCCGGAGTGGGCGGAGGCATCTATAACGGCGGCACAGCGACCGTCATAGCGACCCAATTGACTGATCCCAACCTGGGCGTCTTCCGCGACGTGGCGGGCAACAACGGCAAGACCTATTTTGCCAGCGCTTACGACAGCGGCGGCCAAAGCTTCATGGCCCTGCAGGTCTACGACGTGGCCACGAACACATTCGGCTCAGTAGCCAACATCGCGTTCGGCAACATCGACCAGGGCAACGGTGGCACAACCTACTATGCCCAGCAACAAGGCTCGAACGTCTTGCTGGACGTCGACGACGGCCGGATCGGCAATCTCGTCTACGCCAACGGCTTCCTCTACGGCACGAACGAGGTTCAATCACCGGGATCGAGCGTTCCGAATGTTCACTGGTTCAAGATCGACGTCAGCAATCCGGCAAACCCGGTGCTGGCGGCACAGGGCACCATATCCGGCGACGCCATCGGCACGAACGTGGCGACCTTCAACGGCTCGATCGCGGTCGATGCGGCCGGCGACGTGATCATCAACTTCAACGCCAGCGGTCCGAACATGCTTCCGTCGGACTACTACGTCCTGGGCAAGACCGACAATCTGTCTTTCGGATTCACCACTCCGGTTCTTTACCAGGCCAGTTCCCAGCCGTTTGCGCTGGACACCAATCGGTGGGGCGCCAATTCTTCGGCTGTCGTGGATCCCAACAATCCAAACACTTTCTGGATATCGAGCGAATATATCGCAAACAATTGGTGGCAGACCGCCGTCGCCCAGGTGGCCGTTCAAGGGCCCCCGACGATCGCGTCGATCTCGGCATCCGGGACGGGAATCGCCGGCGGCAACGGCGACCTGAATGCCGGCAGCACAGTCACGCTGACAGTGAATTTCAGCCAGGCGGTAACGGTAAACACCGCGGGTGGTTCGCCTAGACTGCTTCTCAGCGATGGCGGCATCGCGGCCTATAGCGGCGGCTCGGGCACGGCGGCATTGACCTTCAGCTATACCGTGGCCGCCGGTGAGAATACGCTCGACCTCATCGTATCCTCGTTCGATCTTAACGGATCGACCATCGCCGACGGCATGGCCAACAGCGCCATCATCTCCGGCGCCACCAACTACAACCCGGCCGGCACGTTGCGGATCGACACGACGACACCGTCGATCGCCAGCATCGCGACGTCCGGCGCCGGGATAACCAACGGCAATGGCGACGTGAACGCCGGCAAGACCGTCACGCTGACGGTGAACTTCAGCGAGGCGGTGACGGTCAACACCGCGGGCGGCTCGCCGCGGCTTCTTCTCAACGACGGCGGCATAGCGACTTACAGCGGCGGCTCTGGCACTGCGGCATTGACGTTCAGCTACACCGTCACCGCCGGTCAGAACACGCCCGACCTCACCGTATCCTCGCTCGATCTCAACGGATCGTCCATCGCCGATGGTGCGACCAACAGCGCCGATATCTCGGCAGCCACCAACTATGTTCCGGCCGGCACATTGCAGGTCGACACGACGATACCGACGATTACCGGCATCGCGACGTCCGGCGCGGGGATAACCAACGGCGATGGCGACCTGAAGGCCGGCAAGACCGTCACGCTGACGGTCACCTTCAGCGAGGCCGTGACGGTCAACACCGCTGGAGGTTCGCCGAGACTCCTCCTCAACGACGGCGGCATCGCGACCTATAGCGGCGGCTCGGGCACGACGGCATTGACCTTCAGCTATACCGTGGCCTCCGGGCAGAATACGCCCGACCTAACCGTATCCTCGCTCAGCTTGAACGGATCGACCATCACTGACCCCGCAAGCAACAACGCCAACCTCTTGGGCGCCAACAACTACAATCCAGCCGGCACGCTGCAGATCGACACGTCGGTGCCAACGATTGCGTCGATCTCCACATCCGGCGCAGGGATAACAAATGGCAATGGCGACCTGAACGCCGGCAAGACCGTCACCCTGACGGTAACCTTCAACCAGGCGGTGGCGGTCAACACCGCGGGAGGTTCGCCAAGACTTCTTCTCAACGACGGTGGAATAGCGACCTACAGCGGCGGCTCGGGCACCACGGCATTGATCTTCAGCTATACCGTGGCCGCGGGCCAGAACACTTCCGACCTGACGGTTTCCTCGTTCAGCTTGAACGGGTCGACCATCACCGATCCAGCGACCAACAACGCCAATCTGTCGGGCGCCACCAACTACAATCCAGCCGGCACGCTGCAGATCGACACCACGGCGACGATCGCCATCAACACAATAGCCGGCAACAATAACGTCAACGGCTTGGAAGCGTTGACGGGATTCGCCATCAGCGGCACCTCTACCGGTGTCGAGAACGGCCAGATCGTCACGGTCAATATCCTCAACAGCCAGAACATAGTCGTCGACAGCTACTCGACCGCGGACCAGAACAATGCCTGGTCGGTCAATGTGACTAGCGCACAGGCGCAGGCGCTCGCCGACGGCGCCTACACCGTGACCGCCGACGTGGCGGACAAGGCCGGCAATCTTGCCCCGCTCGCCACCAGGGCCTTGATCGTCGACCAAGACAAAACGCCCGAAGCGCCGATCCTGGCGATTGCCAACACGGCTCTGACCGTCCAGGCACATGGCTCGGTGGCGCTGGGCATCACGGCAACCCCGATC
This sequence comes from Mesorhizobium sp. GbtcB19, assembly GCF_019091085.1. GTDB lineage: Bacteria > Pseudomonadota > Alphaproteobacteria > Rhizobiales > Rhizobiaceae > Mesorhizobium. The sequence goes on from NZ_JAGXJY010000032.1 coordinate 36,017, forward strand.
GATTCCGACGACAGCGTCACCTTGAGGATCGCGGGCCTGCCGAGCTACGAGGCGATCACGGCGCCGAGCGGCTACCATGTCAGCAAAGCGCTGCAATTGAACGGCACCTACACCTGGACGATCACCGAGAACTCGTCCACAGTGGGCAAGCCGATCTCGGGGCTCGCGCTGACATCGTCCTACAACGGCACGAGCCATCCCGTCGCCACGCTGACGGTCACCGCAAGCAACTCGACCCTTGGCGAAACAGCAAGCGCCCCATCCCAGACGATGACGGTCACCGATCCTCCGGCGACCACAACCAATCCAACATCGAACCTGCTTGCGCTGTTCAACCAGTATTCGGCCTGGGGCTTCCACGACGGCCATGCCGGTGCCGGGGAGATCGCCCCGGCATGGTCGCAGCATGGCGGTCACGATCTCGTGGCGCTCCTGGCAACTCCAGGTCATTTCGAGCGCTGAGAGGGATCCGGGCATGGCGTTTGGGGGCCCTGAGACCGGACGGGAGGACGACCAGGGGCTTGCCGCGCTGGTGATGCTCCTTCAGCTCAACGGCGTCGCCGCCGAAGGCCCGCAGATACGTCACAAATTCGGCCAGGCGCACATCGGCACGACGGAGATGCTGCGCTGCGCCAAAGATTTCGGACTCAAGGCTCGCAGCGTCAGAAGCGCCTGGCTCCGCCTCGCCCGCACGCCGCTGCCGGCCATAGCCTCGCTCACGGATGGCGGCTTCCTGCTGCTCGGCAAGGCTGGAGACAACCAGGTCCTCGTCCAGCGCCCCCATGCGCCGCGCCCGGAAGCGCTGTCGCGCGCCGAGTTCGAGGAGATCTGGGACGGGCAGCTGATCCTGATGGCGCGCCGCGCCTCGCTCTCCGACCTGTCTCGGCATTTCGGCATCAGCTGGTTTCTAGGCGCTATCTGGAAATATCGCCATCTGCTGGGCGAGGTTCTCGTTGCCTCCCTCTTCCTGCAGATATTCGCTCTCATCAGTCCGCTCTTCTTCCAGGTCGTGATCGACAAGGTGTTGGTGCATCGCGGGCTGAGCACGCTAGAGATCCTCACCGTCGGACTGGTTGCCATTGCGGTCTTCGAGGCAATTCTCGGCGGTCTGAGCACCTATCTCTTCGCCCATACCACCAACCGCATCGACGTCGTGCTCGGGGCGCGGCTCTATCGCCACCTGACGGCGCTGCCGCTGGCCTATTTCCAGGCGCGGCGCGCGGGTGACTCGATCGCCCGCGTGCGCGAGCTGGAGAACATCCGCAACTTCCTCACCAGCTCGGCGCTGACGTTGGTCGTCGACCTTGCCTTCACTGTCGTCTTCCTCGGCGTGATGGTCGTCTACTCCCCGCTGTTGACCCTGGTCGTGCTCGGCGCCTTTCCCGTCTATATCGGCGTGTCGGCCGGCGCGACGCCGATTTTCCGCAGGCGGCTCGACGAGAAGTTCAGGTGCGGCGCCGAAAATCAGGCCCTGCTGGTGGAGAGCGTTACCGGGATCGAGACATTGAAGGCGCTGGCGGTCGAACCGCAGATGCAGCGCCGTTGGGAAGAACAGCTTGCCTCCTATGTGGGCGCGAGTTTCAGCGTGC
>NZ_JAGXJY010000306.1 GCF_019091085.1 Mesorhizobium sp. GbtcB19
CTCTTTTTTGTTATTGCTCTTTTTTCCCTAACAATGTTTAAATCACGATAAAGCTTCTTGGCTTCACCAAACAAGTACTGTATTATTTATGCTACTCAATTAGAATAATAAACTGAGATCAGAAATTATGTTCGCATGACACAATACATGGAAGAATATTAAGCTTTAAAAATATGTAGGTCCAATGGTCAAGTTGTTCATTTGCTTGATTAGGATTTGAATTGTAAGTACAGTTATGTATGCTTAATTTTCTGTTTAT
>NZ_JAGXJY010000307.1 GCF_019091085.1 Mesorhizobium sp. GbtcB19
TTATGGCTTCGTTGATCTTGAGTGCTGTAATGCCCAAGCTTCTAGATGGAAGTTGGCCATGTGGATTTGTCGCTGTTGATATTATGAGAGATGTTGTATTTCTCGAGGATGTCTTCATCATGGCCAGGCAAGCCCGCAGCATCCCATGCTGAGTGGTGCACCGCTACCCAGTCCCGGAATTTGGAAAGGTCGTGCGGGATATCATTATTTCCGACGTCAGCCTCTTCATCGTCGTCTGATAACTCAAGGAAGAATCTCT
>NZ_JAGXJY010000308.1 GCF_019091085.1 Mesorhizobium sp. GbtcB19
TATCTGGCAAAAAAAAAAAAAAATCTTTGATAAAATGACTTTCTTCCATTTAAGAATATCATAATTCATTTACTTATTCCTACAATCAAACAGGATTTATGTATGTCTCAGGGGAAAAAGCTAAAAAATCCTTCTCTAGTTCTCTTCTTGTAGCTAAATGGATCCTAAAACAGTTCAGGTCATAGTGACAACAGTTCTACAGAATGATCCTAAAACAATATTTTAAGGCATCAAAATTCAATTCATTCATGAGTTCAAG
>NZ_JAGXJY010000309.1 GCF_019091085.1 Mesorhizobium sp. GbtcB19
CGTCGACCTTCTTCGGGGCGCCCTTCTGCAGGTTGCCGGGGAACACCGACAGCGCGTTGGACGAATTGCCCGGATCGGCGGGCGGGTGGTTGCTGGGGATCACGTCCTCGGCCTTCTTCTCGCCGCCCGAATGGAATTTGCCGCCCTTGCGCGGCGTGAAGGTCCACACCGTGCCGTCGCCATTCGGCTTCCAGCTTTCCCCCAGCGGGGGCTTCGGCACCGGGTCCGGTCCGTCGCCGCAGGGGAATCCCGCCCCCGC
>NZ_JAGXJY010000310.1 GCF_019091085.1 Mesorhizobium sp. GbtcB19
TCTGTATTCACCATCTACCGTAAGCTTTCGTGGTCTCCCGTTTTTATCCACATTGAGTTTCTTACTTTTCCCTCGACCACCTGAATTCGCATAATCAGGTAGCATCGAATTTTTGTTCATTCCCCGCTGCCAGTATCTACTTAAAAGCTTTTTTACTTTTGTTTTACCTAACCCACTATCAGCCACAATTTGTACGATTTTAGCTTCACGTCCTTTTTTTAGTAGAAGTGAAGACATATTCGGAATAATAAACTTTTCT
>NZ_JAGXJY010000311.1 GCF_019091085.1 Mesorhizobium sp. GbtcB19
CGCTAACGCGCGAACATCCGGCACCCCTCACCGACTATGACTGGCCGCCTTTCCAATCGCAGCGGCCGGCGACGACGCCGGCCGATCTCGCGCGGCTGCGCGCCAGCGGGCTCGATTTCATCCGCCTGCCGGTCGTTCCGGGCCCGTTCCTTGCCGCCGAAGCGGCCCAGCGCGGCGAGTTGATGGACATGCTCGCCGCAGCGGTCGATGCGGCTCGGGCCGCCGACCTCGGCGTCATCGTCAACGTGCAGGCCAATG
>NZ_JAGXJY010000312.1 GCF_019091085.1 Mesorhizobium sp. GbtcB19
GGACGAGAGCGCGCCCTGCGCATGTGTGGCGCCGGGGTTCCCCATCGCCCCCATATTGGTGCACTGGTCGCCCGGCCCGACGAACAGAACGTCGCCGGCGTCGACCGCCGCGATCGCGGCGGCATTGGCGCCGCCTGTCTCGTCCTCGATCTGGCCCGCAAGCGGCTGCTGCTCGCGCCCTTTCGCAGGATAGCCGCGGTGGCGGCCGAAGGCGGGGGCGCGGGGGCCGGCCGAGGAGCCGGGGAGGCCGCCCGGAGC
>NZ_JAGXJY010000313.1 GCF_019091085.1 Mesorhizobium sp. GbtcB19
TTGTTTGACTGTACATTAATTCCTGGTACTGCATTGGAATCTTCCAAAGGTATTTGCTGGCAACTTTGAACGCAGATTGAAGGGTGTGGAGGAAAGTGGGGAAGACATTAACGTGTGCAAAGGAAGCTTTGTTTACTACCTTCGAATTTGAATAGCGTTGGAGATCGATCGTCGCTGTCATGGCCTGGAGTGAAGCAGATTTATACGTCTTTCCAAGCTCCATGTCCGGCATATCATTGGTAAGGATGATACGAGTAT
>NZ_JAGXJY010000033.1 GCF_019091085.1 Mesorhizobium sp. GbtcB19
CGGAAAGCTGCTTGGGATAGGCGTCCTCGAATCCCGCCAGGCCGACCGCCTGGACGAAATGCGCCACCAGCCCGCTCTTTTCTGCTTTCGACAAGGCGCTCTTTTCCAGCGCGAAGCGGATATTGCCCTGCACCGTCATCCATTCAAACAGGCTGTACGACTGAAAGACGAACCCGCGGTTGCGACCGGGGCCCGAGACCGGAACGCCGTCGATCCTGATCTCGCCGGAGGTCGGCTCGTCGAGCCCTCCCACCATGTTGAGCAGCGTCGATTTTCCGCAGCCCGTCGTACCGACGATGGAAACGAACTCGTTCTCCCGAATATCGACGTCGATGCGCTCGATGGCGACCAGCGGCGCGGCATTCACCTTAAAAATCTTCCCCACGCCGTCGATGGCGACCTTGGGCATCGGCCTGATCTGCATCATCGACATGTCACCGCGTCTGGCTGTTCCAGCGGAACAGCGATTGGCCGGTCTTCTTGAACAGATAGTCGGTCAAAAGCCCGAGCACTCCGATGAACAGCGTGCCGAACAGGATCGTGTCCGTCGCCAGGTAGCGCTGCGCATCCATGATGCGCCGCCCCAGCCCCTCGCTGGCGGCGACCAGCTCGGCAACCACCAGATAGGTCCAGGTCCAGCCTATGGTTATGCGGAACGTGTCCCATATGCCTGGAGAGGCTGCCGGCAGAATGATGCGGCGCAGGATCTCGCTGTTGCTGAAGCCCAGCGTCTGGCCCGCCCGTATCAGGTTCATGTCGATGTTCTTCACGTTGTCCATGATCATCAGCGACTGCTGGAAGAACGTGCCGAGAAAGAGGATCAGGATCTTCTGCGTGTCGCCGATGCCCGCCCATAGGATCGACAGAGGTATCAGCGCCACGATCGGCATGTAGCGTACCGTCGAAATCAATGGCTCGAGGCCACCTTCGATGAGCCGGTAGTTCCCCATCAGTATGCCGATCGGAACGGCGACGGCCGTCGCCGCGAGCCAGCCGATGACGATGCGGTATATGCTGACCGAAGCGTCGGCGAAGAGGATGCCCTCCTGGACCTGGCGCCAACCCTCCATCAGAACAGCCATCGGGCTCGGCAGGAACAGGGGCCGCACGACGCCCAATGACGTCACCAGCCACCATGACAGCAACAGCAGGATCGGCACCACCAGCCCTGCTGCCGAGAAAATGCCGCTGGGTATTTCCTGTCTCAGCCGCAGCAGGCCCCTTTTGGGCTTTCGCGACGAGCGGACGGTTTCAGACTGAAGCACATCGTTCTCCATCGGACGAATACCGCGGCGCCCGTTGGCGCGCGCCGCGGCAGTTACCTATTTCGCAACCGCATTGAGCTCGTCGAGCGCCAGGAGATCGCCTGCGGGTGGTATCTTCTTGATCTCATCCGGTTTCGTGGCGTGCATGATCTCGCCGATCTCCTGGATGGTCGATTGAAAGTCGCCTTTCAGGAATTCCTTGTTCTCGGCCACATTGTAGAGGCGCACGCCCTTGAACGCGGGCTCGAATTCCTTCATCGGACTGCCAACCGCCTTGGCGATGAGTTCGCCTCCTTCCGCGGGATTCGCGCGGATGAAGCCGATCGCGTCGTCCCAGGCGCGGATCAGGCCCTCCACATCTTTCGGATGCGCCTTGATCCAATCCGATCTGGCGGTCAGCATGTCGGAGATCAGCCCGGGTTTTTGCGCGGCGCTGAAGATCACTTTGTAGCTGTCGTCCTGGGCAAGGGCGGTGGAGATGTAAGGCTCGTAAGTGACCGCTGCATCCACATGACCCGCGATCAGGGCGAGGCCCGCCTCCGAGGCGCCCATGGGCACGTGCTCGATATCGGCCAGCGTCATACCGTTCGCCTTGAGAGCGTAGTTGATGAGCAGATCGCTGGTGCTTCCGCTTTCAAAGGCCACCTTCTTGCCTTTGAGGGCGGCGATCGTGCCGATCCCGTTGCCTGCCAGGACGGCATCGGCCTGGAAGGACACGTCCATCACCAGAAAGCCCTTCTGGTCGAACCCCTGGTTGAATTTTGCGATCATGCCGTTGGTGGCGCCGGCGACGACGTCGAGGTTGCCGCTGGCCAGAGCCGCCGCCAGATCCTGATCCCAATTGAACATGGTCAGGGCCACATCGACGCCGTTCTTCTCGAAGAAGCCCTTTTCCTTGGCCACCCAGAGCGGGCCATAACCCAGCCAGGGCTGCAGCCCAAGCTTGACTGTATCCGCGCAGGCGGCGCTGACGGTTGCCGCGACGACGATCGCCGCCAGTCCCAATTTCTTCAGCATTTCAGTTCTCCTCATGAGGTTGATCGCCCGGCTCCGGAGTTCACCTCCTGTTTTGCGATGCCGAGAGATGGTTGAGCAGGTTGAGTGTGATCCTCCCCACATCGTTCATTGCTTTGCCGGCAGGCAGGGCGCCGCACCAGGCGACCGAACTGGCGGAAAAGATCAGCCCGCCGGCGGCGAGATTTCGCAGGGTCATTTCGGCGCAGCGACGGCCGGCGCGTTCCGCCTCTCCGCCCTCGTACCAGCGGGAGGGGTCCTGAAAGAAATCAGCGGGGAAATTCGTCGCGCGCGCGACCACGACAGTGTCGGGCGACGTGCCCAGGGCCCGGTTGGTCGCATCCACTTCGTATCCCGCGGCCGCGCCCAGCACGATGCCTTCCGAACCAAAGGTCCCACTTTCAACGCCTTCGAACAGCCATGCACACTCCGGCGCATGGCTTTCTGGCGTGCGCGTGAATGGGCGCGCGCCGTCGAAGCCCATCAGCGAGATGGCCCCGCCGACCAGCGAAAACTCGCCCCGGCCCCGGGAGCGCAGGTGGCCTCCAGGCTCATTGGTTATCGACAGATATTGCTCGCTGATCGGACCGTCCCAGGTGCGCCCCGATTCCAGAGGCGAGCGTCGCAATTCCATCAGGTCGTCCTTGAAGGCGACCGTTCCGGCAAAGCCGTTTCCGCCAAGATAGGCGATGCTGCCGCCCTCGACCGCAAACCGCCGCAGCGCCCCTTCTATCTCGGTCGACATGTATTCCGGATGGCTTCCGGTCACGACCGCCCGGTGCCCGCGAAGGGCTTCGATCCCATGCCGATGCAGATCGTGATCGGTGACGATATCGAGCGCGATGCCGTTCTCGTTGCAGAACCTGAGGAAATGCAGATCGACCGGCAGGTTGTGAGGGCAGCCGCACAGGGGGTAGTTGTAGTCGTCCCGCAACGTCACCTTGGGTCTGCGATAGGAGCAGATCGACACGCCGCTGAGATCGGAGTGGTAGTCGTAGAGCGACTTGAGGCCGTTTGCGATGGCAAAACGGTGTCCGCGGTCGTCACACTTCCATTCATAGAGATGGTCGGGGAGATATTCGTCCGCGTAAGCAAGGTAGGTCGCGGTCGGCAGCAGATAAAGCAGCGGTGACGATACGCGCGCGGCGACGACGAAGAACACGATGCGCTCGTAGCCGCCGTCCCATTCGACCTGGAATGCGTATACACCCTGCTTAGCATCCTCGGGCACCACGGCGCGGTGGGAAGCGGGCCATTGGAGCGGTCCCATGTCATCGTCATGGCAATGGATGGCATTGTAGTGCGAAGGAACGAGCCGGGGGTCGAAGCTCGATCCGTCCCAGCGCGCCGATGTCACGCAGAACGTGGGCTGATTGATCACATCGAGCATCAGCGGACCAGGCCCGCCTGACGAAAGGATCGGTCCCGTCGGCAGCAGAGTCGGGAAATCCCAGGCGATTGGCCCCTGAGAGGTCTCCAGCCGAATGGCCGCAAATCTCGCATTGAGCGTGAGTCCGTTTCGAGAGCTGTCCGCTCCGAAGAGGATGTCCCGTCCCCGCGGATGCCATTCGGCGTCGCGCAAACGCTGCTTGAATTCATAAGGGGCAAGCAGATCGTGCGATCTGAGCCTGAAGAATGGCTCGCCCTCATGCAGGCCGAGCTCGGCGGTTAGCCAGACTCCTTGCGGTGCCTTCTCGGTGAACAGAAGATTCCCCTGCGTCTCCAGTGCAATCGCCCCATCGCGTAGGCTGAGCCGAAAGGAGCCGGCTTCCAGTATCGTGCGCAGCCCCGTGTTGCGGGTGAGCAGCAACTCGAAGCGGATGCCCTTGAGGGCGGGCACCTTTGCAAGCTCCTCCGCACGCAGGCGAAGGTACGATCCGTGATCGAAGCTGCGATGCGCGTCTGGCTCCGATGTCGCCTCGATTGGCCAAGTCACAAATTCCGCGGCTTGCGTGTCCAGCCGACATATCCGCACGCGTCGCACCGGCTGGTCGCAGGAAAGACCAAGCTCCACCTGCTGGCCGGGCGTCACGCTCCATGGCGCGGCGTAGCCGACCGCACTCATCGCTCCATGATCAACCAAGCCGCGCATCGATCACGCCTCTCAAATCCATGAACGGCAGAGCGACCGCGCGATCTTGATTACTGGTCAACCGGTTATCTCGCATACCCCTCAATCTCCATAAGATTACTTTCACGTAGCATATTGTCGGGGTATATACCCCCGATGGGGTAGGGTGCCGATGGTTTTGGAATATTCGGATCGCTCCGAGTGGCGGCCAGCGAAGCGGCGCCCCTGAGGCCTGGCCCTTCAGCCTTTCGGCCCACCATCGTCGCCAACAGGTTCGCAAGGCATCGGCCTGCGCGTCACGAGACGCACGCTCGACCCATGCCCTGGACCGCCAGCCGTTTGAGCCGTCACCTTGCGGTGGCCGGGATCGTCAATCCCTAGCCTTGGGCATGGGCCGAGACTTCAGCCTGGGCCCAGGCCCTGAATGCAAGGATCTTCTGCCGGTTCATGGCCTCAGCGGGACATACGATATGGAATGCATAGGGGCCGCGAACCGACAAGGCTCCGAACGGGCGAACGAGGGTGCCCGCCTTCAAATCCTCTCCGGCAAGAACAGAACCTGCCAATGCTACGCCTGCAATATGTCAGCGCTCTGCACACAGTGTCTCAGTGAATTATAGATTCGCGGGGCGGGTTTTCGCCGCCGCTGCGCTCAGCTGAGGCCCTGACTTCCGATAAGCCTGCCGTCAGGAAGCGGCCGATTGCATGCGTCTGCGGGCATCGATGGCGCTGCGGTCATAGCCGAGATTCCAGGAGATGCGCAGGCTGGCTTTGAGCAGAGCCTCGATCTGAGCCTGGTCCGGCGCCGGCTTGATGTTCTGAACCGAGCCGACAATGGCAACCGTGCCGGCAACATCCCCCATGCGATCGAAGATAGGGGCCGCCACGGCGTTGATGCCGAACGTCTCCTCGTTGGGCGCGGTGATGAAGCCTTGCGCCCGCGCTTGCTCCAGCTCGGCTTCCAGTTTCGCCGCATCGACGATGGTGTGATCGGTCAAGCGGGTAAGGCCCTGGCGCAGCACGTGCTGGAGCAGCGAGCGATTGCTGAAGGCAAGCGCCACCTTGCCCTGGGCGGTGCCGTGCAGGATCAGCTCGCTGCCCTGTCTCACGCCGATCTCCAGGTTGGATTTGCCGAACACCGTGCGCAGCACGACCAGCGACCGGTTGCGCAACGCCGAGACGACGACGGTCTCGCCGATCTCGTCGCGCAGCGCGGCGATCGCGTCGGCCGAGGCGGTCAGCAACTCGATCCGGCCGGCCGCGACCTGACCTATCAGATAGGACCGGGTGCCGAGCTTGTAGCGGGCCGAGACCGCGTTCTGGTCGACATAGCCACGCTCCACCAGCGTCTGCAGATGGCGGAAGACCGTTCCCTTGGTCGTGCCGAGCAGGGCTGCCAGCTCGCTCACGCCCACCTCGCCGGGCACCGCGGCGACCGCCTCGAGCACGTCGAAGGCAAGCTGGACCGATTTCACGCCGCTGTCAGACCGTGCCGTCGTCATGTCGCTGTCTTCCCCCGCGTTCGCGTGCGCCGGCCTTGCCGACGTGAAGCACGTGCTCCGTGCTACCCCGACGTGTCCTCCAATACAAGATTCCGGCAGGCCGCCACCAGACGATCGACAATTCGCGTGTCGGCAGCGGCTCGCTAACCCTGCTTCACGGTTTTCGCGAACACGGACAATACCGAGCGCAGCACAAGGCCCACCTCGGATACGGTGTAGCCGCCTTCCTGCACCAGCACCGTCGGCAGCCGCAGCGCGGCAAGACGGCGGGCGATCTCGACGAAGCCCTGCGAGGTGACGTCGAGCGAGCCAAGCAGGTCGCTTTCATGCGCATCGAGCCCGAGCGAAACGACCAGGAAGCCGGCGTCGAATCGCCTGATGCGCTCGATGGCGATGTCGAGCGCAGCCAGATAGGCCGCGTCGCCGGAGCCGACCTTGAGCGGCAGGTTCAGGTTGAAACCCTCGCCCCTGCCGGTTCCGATCTCGTCGGCATGGCCGACGAAGAAGGGATAGGTCATATCGGGATCGCTGTGCAGCGACGCGAAGAAGACATCCTCGCGGTCGTAGAAGATGTGCTGCGTGCCATTGCCGTGATGGACGTCGATGTCGATGACGGCAACGCGGGCGTGGCGGGTCCGCGCCACCGTGGCGGCGATGGCCGCGTTGTTCAGAAAACAGAAGCCCTGGCCCATGTCGGCATGGGCGTGGTGGCCGGACGGGCGGCACAGTGCGTAAGCGACGGGCTCGCCCGCCAGCACGAGGCTCGCGGCATGGGCCGCGCTCGAGGCGGACCCGAGCGCTGCTGCCCAGGTCTGCGCAGTCAACGGCGAGACCATGTCGCCAAGATAATATCCGGCCTGGCCGAGATAGTGCAGCGGCAGGCGCGCCCGAAAATGCCGCGTCGGGTAGATATTGGGCATCAAGGACGTCAGGCCCGGCATCATGTCCGGCCATCGGCCGGGCGCTTCGGCGACGAACTCCAGATAGCCGGGATCATGGACGCTCTTGAGGAGAGCGTCGGCGATGACCGGCGGCTCGATCAGGTCCAGTCCCATATCCCGCACCACGGCGATGAAGGCCTCCAACCGCTCCGGCGTGTCCTGGCTTTCGACGAGTTTGCCGCGAAAGAAGACCGGCGCGGATTTGTACCCGCGTTGCAACGGAGAAACGACGGCGCGCATAATCTTCCTTTCCAACGAAACCGGCGGCTTGCGGCGGCGGTCAGTCGTTCTTCGGCACAGGCGAGTACTGCGGCCGCGCGGGCGTGAAGACGTCGATGTTGATGACCTCCTCGTTACCGACGACGACGGCATGGTGCATGACGTTCGGCGGGACGACGATCAGGCTGCCCGGCCCGAGGCGGCGGACCTCGTCGCCGACATGGAAATCGACGGTGCCGGAGACGATGTAGGCGATCTGCTCGTAGACATGCTTGTGCGGCTTCGGCTCGTGGTCGGGTTGAAGCCGGTGCATCGCAATGGTGGCGCTGTTGCCGGAGAAGGCCTTCTGGTCCACGCCGCTGCGAATCGTCTTCCATTCGATCGCGTTCCAATCGATGCCGTGGATGCTCATGTCAGGATCCTCTGCCTTTTTGTGCCTTAGTCTGCCGGCGCAGCCCGTTCATGCGTCGAGGCCGACGAAACGGGCCGCGTTGTCGGCGGTCATCTTGCGCACGTCGATGTCGGAATATCCGAGCTTGAGCAGCAGCGCCGCGATCTGGCGCATGCCCTCGACCGGCGTCGGATTGTTGTTCTGACCGAGATCGGAGCCGAAGAAGGTGTTGTCCACGCCGGCGGCGGCGATAACCTCTTTCAGATGATCCTCGTCGAAGAGATAGAAGGTCGACGGAACGAACATGCAGATGGAGTGCTCGATCATCACACCCATCGCGACGAGGGCGCTGACCTGATCCATGGACGCGCCGTTCACATAGGTCGGGTGGTTCAGGAAAAGACGGCCGACGCCGCGCCGCTTTGCCTCCTCGTAGAAGGGAAAGGCCTCGTCGATGTGGTGATGGCCGGCCGAGACGCAGGCGTCGGCCTCCGCGATGAGGTCGAGAATGGCCTTGACCTCGTCCAGCACGACGCCCTGGCCGTCGACAAGTCGAAGTCCTTCGGCCTCGACCGTCTTCTTGGTGTTTTCGGGGAACTTGCCCTTCAGTTCCTTGGCCGTCTTGATGATGTGGTTCTCGGCATGAGCCGTCGGCATCCACACGATCCGCGCGCCTTGCTTCAGAGCGTAGTCGACCGCCGACGGGTTGAAGCCGCCCAGCGGGTGGTTGAGCACGATGGCGCTCAGCACCTTGGTGCTCTTGCCCATATTGTTGTTGAGCAACGTCGCGACCGGCATGGTCGGATAGTAATGATCCTTGAGCAGGATCGCTCGCATGCCGGCTTCGTCGGCGGCGCGCAACGCTTCGATGTGGTCGATCTTGCGCGGGTGCAGCGAGGGACCGGAGTGGATGTGAAGGTCCACGGCTCCCTTGATGAGCGAGTCGATCCGCGTCTGGTCAATCTCGATGGTCATGTTCGGCTCCTGTGTCATTCCTGCGCGAGCGGAGCGGGTATGTAGTCGCGCCAGCGCTCGTCGAGTTCGGGCATGTCGGCAAAACGCTTGCGGGCGTCGGCTGCCCGGCCGACAAGATCGCGGGCTGACCCAGATTTCGCGTCGCAATAGGCGTCGAGATCGGCGACGGCTTGGGAAAGCACGTCCCAGCCGCGCAGCATCACTTCCGAAGCCATGCCGACCGCCGAGGCGCCGGCAAGCATCATGCGCGCCACGTCGTGACCATTGGTGGCGCCGTTGATGCCGATCAGGTCGCGACCGGCGCCGAGCACGGCGCGCGAGTTGGCAAGCCAGTGGCAGGTGAGGGGCAAGTTCCAGAACCCGCCGATGCCGCCGCTGGTCGAGAGGACGGGAGCCTGGGTTTCAAGATCGGGCAGCATGCCGAGCGCGCGCCCGGCCATGACCACGCTTTCGGCGCCGCCGGCGAAGGCCGCGGCGGCGAGGTCCGGCACGCGCTCGCTCTGGCCGGTGATCTTGATCCAGACCGGAATGTCGAGGGCGTCGGTCATCATCCGCGTCAGCTCTTCCACCCGCTCGGGCGACAGAACGGTGGAGACGGCGCCTTTGGCGGCCTCGCTCGCGTAAGGCGTTCCGATGTTGAACTCGAGCACGCGCAACCCCGAGGCCTGGATGCGCCGGCCCATCTCAAGCGCCGGCCCTTCCGCGGCGAGTATGATCGAGGGCACGAAGAGGCAGTCGTGCCCGATGGCGAACCCGTCCATGGCCTCGGCCTGCGCGAGCCAGGCGTCAAACCCCATCGGCGGCAATCCCGAACGTGACAACACCGTGGTGCCCGCCGGCGCCGACGCCCCCCATGGCACTTCCATCCAGTCCGGGCCGAGGGCGACATATTCGGCACGCCGCAACTGCGACTTGGCCACTTGCGATTCGTTGATCGACTTGCCGACCACCGCGCCCGCTCCCGCCAGGATCGCGGAGCGGATCCCCGCCGCGTCGATCAAATGCTCGCCCGGTGCTGCGATGACCGGGTTCTTCAGCGTGGTCCTGCCGACCTGGACGCGAAGGTCTGCCACTTCGTCACCTCACCCGGTAAGGTTCCGCGACGCGAACCGTGCTGCCGTCAGCCGCGCGCCTTTCGATCGGTCCGCCCGTCATTGTGCCTGCTCCGGCCCGGTAATGCGGCCCAGCGTCGAGTCCAGCGCGTCCAGCACCAGCGCGAGCTCATCCTCTGTGACGACAAGCGGCGGCGCGACGACAAGCGTGTCGCCGAGGGCGCGAAGCAGGACGCCCTGTGCCTGCAGATCGGCGGCAATCCTGGCGCCAAGCCTGCCGGGCTTCTCGAACGGGGTCTTGCCGGTCTTGTCGGCGACGAATTCCAGCGCGCCCATCAGCCCGACGCCCCGAACTTCGCCGACCAGCGGGTGGTTGGCGAAGCGGCGCAAGCCGTCCTGCAACTGCCCCTGGCGGGCGCGGACAAGGCCGACAATGTCAATCTCGTCATAGATGGCGAGCGTCTCCAGCGCGACGGCCGCGCCGACCGGATGGCCGCCATAGGTATAGCCGTGGCCGAAACCGCCGAATTCGGCGGTGCGATCGGCCAGCACCTGGTAAATCCGATCGCTCATCATCAAAGCGGAAATCGGGAAATAGGATGCCGAAAGGCCCTTGGCGCAGGTGAGCATGTCGGGCTTCATGCCGACGGTCTGCGAGCCCCAGTAATTGCCGGTGCGGCCGAAGCCGCAGATCACTTCGTCGGCGACCAGCAGGATGTCATGCCTGGCCAGCACGGGCTGGAGGAGCTCGAAATAACCCGCCGGCGGCACGACGTCACCACCCGTGCCCATAACGGGCTCGGCGAAGAAGGCGGCGATCGTGTCGGCACCCTCGCGTTCGATCGTCGCTTCGATTTCGGCCACCAGGCGGGCCGCGAAATCCCGCTCGCTCTCTCCGGCGAGGCCGCCGCGCCACTGGTGAGGCCGCGAAACGTGGACGAAGGTGTCCATCGGCAGGCCGAAACCGCGGTGCATGTTGGGCAGGCCGGTCAAGCTGGCCGAAGCGATCGTGCTGCCGTGATAGCTGCCCTGCCGGGACAGGATCTTGCGGCGCCGTTCGTTGCCCTTGGCGGCATGGTAGTACCAGGCGAGCTTGATCGCCGTATCGACGGCCTCCGAGCCGGAGGTCTGGAAGATCACCTTCGACATGGGCGAGGGCGCCTTGTCGATCAGACGGCTGGCCAGTTCGATCACCGGCGGCGTCGAGCGATGTGCGAAGGTCTGCTGGTACGGCATGGTCAGGAGCTGCCGGTGCGCGGCATCCGCGAGCCTCCGGTTCGAGAAGCCGAGCGACGCGCACCACAGTCCCGAGACACCCTCGATATACCAACGTCCGTCCGTATCCTGGACCCTTACGCCATCGCCCTGCTGAATGATCAGCGGCCCGAATTCCTCGTGCCGCCGGAAGTTCGTTTGCGGATGCAAATGGGTGGCAATGTCACGATCGCGGAGCAGGTTTGTCATTGTCTTTTGTTCGTCATTGTAAAACGATGTCACTTAATACGAAACGATATGCCGCTGCAACCTTTTTCAGCGGGACAGGCCTCAGAAGGTCTTGCGATAAGAATCCTTGAGGGTGATCAGGCTGTCGCGGAACTCGTAGAGGTCGAGGCCGCGGATCGTCCTGGTCGCGCCGTCCGGCATGCGTTTGTCGATCGACCACTCCATCAAGCCGACCTCGCCCTGCGGGAAGAGGCGTCCGCACTGAAGGGGTGAAATGGTGGTGTCGGCGAAGATTTCGGCCAGTTTCGCCCGGATGGCCGGCTTGCCGACATAGGTCATTCCAGGTTCCGGGCCGATCGCGGCGGCATATACCGCGTCGTCCGAGAGGCACTCCATGCAGCCGTCGAGGTCGCGCGCCGACCAGAGCTCGCCGAAACGTTTCATCAGGACCAGGCTCATCATTTCTTCCCGTTGTGGTGTCGGCGTGGCCAGTGGCGGGCTGCGCCCTCAGGCATTCAACTGGCTGACGAATTTCGGCGTCAGATAGGCCTGGATGCCTTCCGATCCGCCCTCGCTGCCATGACCTGAGTCCTTGATCCCCCCGAACGGCGTCTCCGGCGCGGCGAGCCCGAAATGGTTGATCGAGACCATCCCGGCCTCGATGCCGCGCATCAGTCGGTCGGTACGCTCCACCCGCCGCGAGAAGGCGAAGGCGGCCAGGCCGAAAGGCAGGCGGTTGGACTCGGCAACGGCTTCGTCGACCTCGGAGAAGCGGTTGACGATTGCAACCGGCCCGAACGGCTCCTCGTTCATGATCCGCGCCGAAAGCGGGACATTGGTCAGTACGGTGGGTTCGAAGAAGAAGCCCTCATTGCCGATGCGCTTGCCGCCGAGGCGAAGCTCGCCGCCCGCTTCGACCGCGTCGCGCACCAGGCCGGCCATTGCATCGAGCCGGCGCGCATGGGCGAGCGGCCCCATCTGGGTCCCCTCATGCGCACCGTCGCCGACCTTCAGCTTGCCGGCGCCGCCGACGAAGGCATCGACAAAGGCGTCGAAGACGCCGTCCTGCACCAGGAAGCGGGTCGGCGCGGCGCAGACCTGCCCGGCGTTACGGAACTTGAGCGCAACACCGGTGGCGCTGACGGCGGCCGGATCGGCATCGTCGCAGACGATGAAGGGAGCGTGGCCGCCCAATTCCATGGTCGTGCGCTTGAGATGACGCGCCGACAGTTCGCCAAGGTGGCGGCCGACCGGCACCGAGCCGGTGAAGGAAACCTTGCGGATGACATTCGACGCGATCAGGTGCTGCGATATCTCGGCGGGGACGCCGAACACGAGGTTGAGCGCGCCGGCCGGAACGCCGGCCTCCTCGAAGCACTTCACCAGTTCGATGACGCAACTCGGCGTTTCTTCGGGCGCCTTTGCGACGATGGAGCAGCCGGCTGCCAGGGCGCCGGCGATCTTGCGCACGATCTGCCCGATGGGAAAGTTCCAAGGCGAGAAGGCGGCCACCGGTCCGACAGGCTCCGGCAGCACCATTTGCAATGTGCTCGGCGTGCGCGCCGGGATGACGCGGCCGTAAGCGCGGCGTCCTTCTTCGGCATACCAATCGATGTGATCTCCGGCGCCGCGCGCCTCCATCAGCGCTTCCGACAGCGGCTTGCCCTGTTCGCGCGTGATGGCGTGGGCGATGGCTTCGGCACGTTCCCGGGCAAGGTTCGCGGCCCGCCGCAAGATGTTGGCCCGCTCGTATGCGGAGACGCCGCTCCAGTTCCGGAAGCCCTGCTGGGCGGCGGCCAGCGCCGCGTCGAGATCCGCGTTCTCGGCAAAGGCGATCTCGCCGATGGCCTCGCCCGTGGCCGGGTTGAGGACATGTCCCCGGCGAGTGCCGGAGCCCGCGGACCATTTTCCGTTGATGAAGAGATTTGCCGACATGCGATCCGTTCCGCTTGAGGTGACGTCGCCCGTGAACAGCTGGATCCGCCCGCAGAAGCGGCCGGAACCTCTACGGTTCCTTTCGGGTGTACGGGAATGGCGGCGCATGGCGTCGCCGATGACCAGGCGGAACACTAGCCGCGATCTTGTGTTTCGTCAATTCGGTTGGAACGTAATACAAAACGATGTTTCGTAATTCGGAATAAAAACGACGGAGTATCGTTTCGCTAGCCCATCGCCTTTCTCGCCGGCGCACGCCCGCCGCGCGGCTCGAAGGGGAGGTGGCCGACATAGCCGAGATTCCACGACACCCTTTGTGCCGCCCGCAGCACCGCCTCGATCTGCTCGGGCGTCGGCTGGCGGCCGATATTCTGGATCGACCCGACGATTGCGATTGAGCCCACCGTCTTGCCGGAGTCGTCCATCACCGGCGCGGCGAGCGCGCTGATGCCGAGCAGCATTTCTTCCGCCGCGGTGGCATAGCCTTGCGCGCGCACCGCTTCCAACTGGCGCTCGAGCTCGTCGATGTCGGTCACGGTGTGCGGCGTCAGCCCGGCAAGGCCCCTGCGCCGCAATTGCTTGGCAAGGCCCTGGGTGTCGAATGCGAGAACTGCCTTGCCCTGGGCGGTCGCGTGCGGTTCGAGCACGCTGCCTACCCTGACCCCGATTTCAAGCGACGACTTGCCGATCAAGGTGTTCATGACGATGTTGCCGCGGTTGCTGAGGCTGGAAATCACCACCGTCTCGCCGGTTTCGTCGCGAAGCGATCGCATCGCATCCTGCGAACCGGCAATGATGTCGACGCGTTCGGCCGCTGCGCGTCCGATCAGGTAGGCCCTGGCTCCGACCCGGTAGCGCTGGGTCGATGCGTTCTGGATGAGATAGCCCCGATCCACCAGCGTCTGCAGGTGGCGAAATACCGTCCCTTTCGTTGTCCGCAGCTTGTTGGCGAGTTCGCTGACGCCGATCTCGCCGGGCTCGAAGGCGACAGCCTCGAGCACTTCGAACGCCAGGTGGACGGATTTCACGCCGAGCCTCTGATCGTCAGATTGGGTCACGGTCTGCCCCCGGTTTCAGGGATAGGCTCAGACTGGGGTTCGGCTGTTGACCTGGTGATTTTTTGTATCATAATTCGGAACATGGTTTTCTCAAGCGGAACAAAATGAGATGAGAACGCCGCGAGGGACGGAGCCGGGTTCTCGGTATCGATCGTCTTATTATGAGGTACGCTGTTTCTCTTGACAATACGATATTGGCGATCATAGATAGGCTCAAAGTGGACTGAAACGACCCGTCAGGGAGGTATTTGCCTTGATCCCAATGCCTCGCCATGAGCAGAGCGGGTTGCTGCCCAACGGTGCCGGCAAAGGTGCTGCCAACTGGCGGGGGCTGAGTGACTTCGAAAAGGGAGGCGTAAGAGTGGTGCATGCCCGCGGCGGTGCCGTTCCGCAGACTAGCTTCGTCGAGTTCGCGGGCGTCCAGAAGAGCTACGGCAGTGTCAATGTCGTGCGCGACCTCAACCTCGACATCGAACGCGGCGAGTTCATCACCCTGCTCGGGCCGTCGGGGTCCGGCAAGACCACATGCCTTATGATGCTCGCCGGTTTCGAGAACCTGTCGGCCGGCGATATTCTGCTCGACGGCGCCTCGATCGGCTCGATGCCACCGCAAAGGCGCAACATCGGCATGGTCTTCCAGAGCTACGCGCTGTTCCCGCATATGACGATCGCGGAGAACATCGCATTCCCGCTTCAGGCCCGCCGCATCGCCAAGTCCGAGACGGCCGAGCGGGTGGCCAAGGCGTTGGCGATGATACGCCTGGACGGCCTTGGCGGGCGCCTGCCGGGGCAACTTTCGGGCGGACAGCAGCAGCGTGTGGCGCTTGCCCGCGCTCTGGTGTTCGAGCCGTCGCTGGTGCTGATGGACGAGCCGCTCGGCGCGCTCGACAAGCAGCTTCGCGAGGAGATGCAGTACGAAATCATGCACATCCAGCAGCGGCTCGGCGTCACCGTGGTCTATGTGACCCACGACCAGACCGAGGCGCTGACCATGTCCAGCCGCGTGGCGGTTTTCAACCGCGGCAAGATCGAGCAACTGGGACCGCCGAAGCAGATCTACGAGGAGCCGGTCAACAGCTTCGTTGCCCGCTTCATCGGCGAGAACAACAGGCTGAACGGCACCGTTCGAACCATCGACGGGGATGATTGCACGATCGACGTCGGCGGCGACCGGAGCATCCGCGCCGCCGCAATCAACGTCTCGGCGGCGGGGGAGCGGACCACGCTGTCCATCCGGCCCGAGCGCGTCGTCATCGGCGCCGCCGCCACGAGTGCGGAGAACTGCTTCGAGGCGACCGTCGACGAGGTCGTCTTCCACGGCGACCATCTGCGCATGTCGGCGACGCTGTGCGGGCAGCCCGGCTTCATCGTCAAGATCCCGAACAGCGCCGGTGTCGGCATGGGGTCGCCGGGCGATCGCATCAAGATCGGCTGGGCAGCACGCGATTGCCGGGCGCTGGACCATGGCTGACGGCGAAGATGGCCGAATATCAACGTCAAACGAAAACGAAACGGGGAACAGGAAATGAAGAAATCGAGCCTCGCGGGCGGCCTGCTGGCCGCTTTGATCCTGGGCGCCGGCATAGGCCACGCCTTCGCCGAGGATGTCACCGTCGCCACCTGGGGCGGCACCTATACCGAGAAGCAGCGCAAGTCGATCTTCGACCCATATACCGCCAAATCGGGCGGCGCCGTGCTTGATGCCGTCTATACCGGCGGGCTTGGCCAGATCCAGGCGATGATTGAATCCGGCAACACCACCTGGGATGTCATCCAGATGGGCGCGCCCGAAATGTTCAATGCCTGCGCCCAGGGCCTTATCGAGGAACTCGACACCAGCAAGCTCTCCTCGGCGGCCGACTTCAAGGATCCCGGCATCACCAAATGCGGCATCGGCGCCATCGGCTGGGGCATGGTCATCGCCTACAACACCAAGCTTACCGGCGACCAGCCGAAAAGCTGGAACGATTTCTGGGACTTGAAGAAGTATCCCGGCAAGCGCGCCATGAAACGAGAGCCGCAGAACAATCTCGAGGGAGCGCTGCTTGCCGACGGCGTCGCCCCTGCCGACGTCTACAAGGTCTTGTCGACACCGGAAGGCGTCGACCGCGCCTTCAAGAAGCTGGACGAGATCAAGGCCGATATCCAGTGGTGGGAGGCCGGCGCGCAGCCGCCCGAATGGCTGGCCAATGGCGGCGTGGCCATGTCCACGACCTTCGTCGGCCGCATCCTCGAGGCGCAGGCCGAGGGCGCAGCCATCAAATTCGGCTGGCCGGGTTCCCTCTATTCGGTCGACTACTGGGCCATCGTCAGCGGCACCAAGAAGAAGGACGCCGCCTATGCGTTCCTGAACTACGCGACCTCGCCCGAGGCGCAGGCAGAGTTCTCCAAGATCCAGCCGGTAGCGCCTGTCAACCTGAAGGCGTCGGCACTGCTGTCGCCGGAGCGGATCGCCATCATGCCGGTGGGCGACAATCTCAAGGACGCGGTTCCCACCGACAGCAGTTTCTGGAACGACAACCTCGAAGCGCTGACCGAAAGGTTCAACGCCTGGGCTTCGAAATGAAAAAGGCCGTCCCCGGCGCGGTTCGCCAAGCCGGGGACGCCAATCGCCTGAACCGATAGTCGAGCGAGCAAAACTCAAGCATGGCCAGCATATCGATTCCCGTGGACGATCGGCGAAGCGGCCTGGCAGGCCTCTTGAGGCTCCGCGGGCCGCTCATGCGCCACGGGCTCCTGCTGCCATGCCTGCTGTTCATGGTCTTCGTCTTCGTCTGGCCGATCCTGTCGCTGCTGGCCAAGGGCGTCTACAGCCCGGAAGTGCGTGATACCTTGCCGCGGACTGCCGCGGCGGTTCTCGCATGGGATGGTTCCAGCGATCCGCCCGACGCGCTCTACGACGCGCTGGTGGCGGATCTGCGTGTCGCCGATCGCCGCGACGTCGCTAATGCCGGGCGGCGCCTCAACTACGAGATCCCCAGCTACCGCAGCCTGCTCATCAAGACGGCGTCCGCCTTGCAGAAGGACTCGGCCCAGCCGCCGCGCCAGCAACTGGTCGCCATCGACGCCAAATGGCAGGACAGGACCTTCTGGACGGCAATGCGGCGGGCCGCGCCGGCCATCACCCCTTACTATATCCTGAAGGCCCTGGATCTGGAGCAGAAGGACAGTGGTGGCATCGGCCGGGTGGCGCCGCAGGAAGCCACCTTCGTCGACGTGCTGGGGCGCTCGCTATGGATATCGGCTGTCGTGACGGCCATCTGCCTGGTCCTTGCCTTTCCGGTCGCCTTCAGGATTTCAGCCGCCTCGCCTCGCTGGCGCGGCCTGTTGCTGCTTCTTGTGCTGCTGCCCTTCTGGACGCCGCTGCTGGTGCGCACCAGTGCCTGGGTGGTGCTGCTGCAGGACAACGGCATCGTCAATTCGCTGCTGTTGTGGAGCGGCATCGTCGACCAGCCGGTGCACCTGATCTTCAACCGCATCGGCGTCTACATCGCTTTCGTGCATGTCATGCTGCCGTTCATGATCCTGCCGTTCTACAGCGTCATGGTCGGCATCTCGAAGGACTATACGCGCGCCGCCTACAGCCTCGGCGCCAGCGGGCCACGCACCTTCTACAGGGTGTACCTGCCGCTGGTCTGGCCCGGCATATGGTCCGGCTGCCTGCTCTCCTACGTCATTGTCGTCGGCTACTACATCACCCCGCTGCTCGTCGGCGGCAGCCAGGACCAGATGCTCAGCTACTTCATCGCCTTCTATACGAAGCAGACGGTGAACTGGGGCCTTGCCTCCGCGCTGGCAATCCTGCTGACGACCTGCGTGCTGGTGCTGGTAGGCCTCTACGGCCTGCTCGGCCGCAAATCT
Source organism: Mesorhizobium sp. GbtcB19 (assembly GCF_019091085.1). Taxonomy (GTDB): domain Bacteria; phylum Pseudomonadota; class Alphaproteobacteria; order Rhizobiales; family Rhizobiaceae; genus Mesorhizobium. Next base: position 17,728 of record NZ_JAGXJY010000033.1, read on the forward strand.
CAAATCGTGGTGAAGGCCTGAGCGCGATGTCCGGTTCGTCAACGCATAAGCCGAGGCCCGACATCTGGCGCACGCTGGCCAGCGTGGTGACCGTCTTGGTGTTCCTGTTCCTGCTGGTGCCGATCGCGGCCGTGCTGCCGCTTTCCTTCAGCTCGGGCTCGTTCCTCTCCTATCCGATGCCCGGACTGTCGCTGCGTTGGTACGAGGAACTGCTGACCAACTACAAATGGCTGCTCGCGCTGAAGAACAGCGCGGTCGTGGGCGTCGGCGCGGCGGCGCTGTCCACGGTGCTTGGGCTGTCGGCAGCCATTGCCATGAACGGGCTTGGTCCGCGGGCCCGCGCCATCGTCAACGGCTTCCTCATCGCGCCGATGGTGATGCCGGTCATCATCATGGCTGTCGGCCTGTATCTGTTCCTTTCCGATCTCGGTCTGGCCGGCACCATTACCGGCATGATCCTGGCTCACACCGTGATCGGCACGCCCTATGTGGTCATCTCCGCCACCGCCGCGCTTCAGAACTTCGACATGCAATTGATCCGTGCCGCAAAAAGCCTGGGCGCGTCGCCCTGGATGGCCTATCGGCGCGTGATGCTGCCGGCAATCCGCCCGGCCATAGTCGCGGGGTCGCTTTTCGCGTTCGTCGCCTCGTTCGACGAGGTCGTGATCGTGCTCTTTCTCGCCGGCCCCGGCCAGGTGACCCTGCCGGTGCGTCTCTTCGAGGGTATCCGCGACGAGCTCACGCCGGTCGTCATCGCCGCGGCAGCGGTCATGATTTCGATCTCGGTCGGCCTGATGACGGTCATCGAGATCCTGCGCCGCAAGTCCGTTGCCAGGCGCGGTATGGCATAAACGGAACACGGATTGTCTCCGCGGGCACTGTCGCGGACTTCGAGCCGCACGGCGCCACACCGTCTCAGTGGGGCATCAACGTCCGGCAAATCCACTTAGGAAGGCGGCAAGCAAGCTTCCGAGGGCCGGCGACGGATAGCCCCCTTCCTGAACGATCAATGTTGGGCGCTTCAGCGCCGCCAGCATTTCTCCCATCCGGCGAAAGCCCGTTTCGTCGACGGCCATGCAGGCGAAGGGGTCGTCCTTGGAGGCATCCAGACCCAGGGCGATGATCAGGATATCGGGTGAGAACTGCCGGGCCGCCTCGCATGCTTTCGACACGGCCGCCAGATATGATTCAGTGCCGCTCATCAACGGCACCGGCAGATTTAGATTGTGCGCTTCCCCGCAGCCGGCCCCGATCTCGTCGGCGTAGCCGGCATAGTAGGGATAGAGGTGGGCGGGATCGCCGTGCACCGATACGGTCAGGACGTCGCGCCGGTTGTAGAACAGCGCCTGGGTGCCGTTGCCGTGGTGAACGTCGACGTCGACGATTGCCACCCGCGCATCTTGCGAGGCGGCCAGGTTGGCCGCGATGGCGGTGTTGTTGAGGTAGCAAAAGCCGCCCGCCTGATCGCGATAAGCGTGGTGCCCCGGCGGCCGGCAAAGCGCGTAAGCGGAGCGCTCTCCCGCCAGCACCCTGGTCATCGCATCGACGGCAGTGTTGGCGCTCGCGCGAGCCGCCTCCCAGGTTCCCTCGACCAGCACGCAACTGGCGTCCGCCTGATAAAAGCCGGCACGGCCGAGCAGGTCGCGGGGCAGCCGGCTCATATGGCGGCTGGGATGGACGCTCGATCGCAGTTCGGGACCGGCATCCGGCAGTTCCCGCCAAGCCTGGAAGCCGGTTTGGAGGAAGGCGAGGTAGTCCCGGTCATGCACTGCCGCGATGGTATCGAACGAGTGCTCGTGAGGAGGTTGGACAGCAATACCGGCCTCTTCAAGCCCGGAAAGCAGGGCTGCGATCCTTTCCGGCTGTTCCGGGTTGGGTTTCAGTTCGCCGCCCGCGATCCGGGTCAACGGGCGATGCAGAAGTTGCCGCTCATCGAAGATGGCCAGCATTGGGTTTCTCCGGGAATGGCGCGGCTGGATCAATGGTCGTCGGTCGCCCTGACACCGTCTCGGCGGACAAATTGCGCGGCGACCAGAACAAGGATCGACAGAACGACCAGCATGGAGGAAATCGCCGCGACAGTCGGATCGACCTGATCGCGGATGTTGGCGAACATGCGTTTGGTCAGCGTCGATGTCGCGCCGCTGGAGATGAAGAGCGAGACGACGACTTCATCGAAGGAGGTGATGAAGGCGAACAGCATGCCGGACATGACCGAGATCCGTATCTGCGGCAGGGTCACCGTCAGGAACGCGCGCAGCGGCGAAGCACCCAGGCTGCGCGCGGCCCGTTCCTGGTTGACGTCGAAGCTGGCCAGGCCGTTGCCGACGGCGATGATGACAAACGGAATGGCAAGCGTCGTGTGCGCCAGCACGAGGCCCGTCAGCGTGTTGTTGAGATTGAGCCGGGCGTAGACGAAGAAGGCGCCGATGGCGACGAAGATGAGCGGCACCATCATCGGCAGGATCAGCGCGCCGCGCACGACGGCATCGAAGCCGCCCGCGCGCTTGTGGAGTCCGTAGCTGGCAAGCGTGCCGAGCACCGTCGCCAGGATCGTCGTGGAAGACGCGACCTTGAGGGAAACGACAGCCGAGCGCAGCCATTCATCGGAGGTGAAGAAAGCCTCGTACCATCTCAGACTCCAGCCGCGCGGCGGGAATTCCAGATACTGGGAGTCGGAGAAGGACAGCGGGATGATGATCAGGCAAGGGATGACGAGGAATGCCATCACCAGCGCCACCAGCACGTAGAGCCAAAGGCGCTGCCGGTGCGTGATCTGGGTGGAGGAGGCGGGATGGCTCAGCATCAGTGTTCCCCGACCGATGTTCCAAGACGCTGCACGCCCCATCTCATCAGCAGCAGGATAAGGCTCGTTACCACCAGCAGCGCCACGCTCAGCGCGCTGGCCGCCCCCCAATTGGCAAACTTCGACACGGCGTCGGCGATCTGGGTGGACCACATGGCGACGCGGCCGCCGCCCAGCAGCGCCGGTGTCAGGTAGAAGCCGAGACAGAGCACGAAGGTCAGGGCGCCGCCCGCGCCGAGGCCCGGCGCCGACAGCGGCAGGAACACCTGGCGAAACGCCTGCGCCGGCGATGCGCCGCAATTGGCCGCGGCCTTGAGGTAAACCGGATCGATGGCGCGCATCGAGGAATAGAGCGGCAGTATCAGGAAGGGCAGCATGACATGCACCATGCCGATGACCGTGCCGGTCAGGTTGTTCACCAGGGGCAGCGACTCGCTGATCAGTCCAAGCTGCTTCAGCCAGGTGTTGATGATGCCCTCGCGCTGCAAAAGAACGAGCCACGCATATGTCCTGACCAGAACGGACGTCCAGAAGGGCAGGATGATGAACACCAGCAGGATTTGCGCGGTGCGCTGGGAAAGCTGTGACAGCAGATAAGCAACGGGATAGCCGAGCAGGACGCATATGCCGGTGACCAGCGCGGACACTTCCAACGTGCTGAGGAAGCTGTTGATGTAAGCGGGCCGCAGCAGGCGGGCGTAGTTTTCCGACGACAGGGCGCCGGACGCATCGAAAAGAGACAGCCAGGTCAGCCAGGAAAATGGCGCGAGCAGCACCAGGGCGACCAGCAGGAGCGCCGGAACGGACAGCCCGAACATTGCGAACCTGTGGCGGCGCTCGTCGGCGCCAAGCAGCTCGACATTGAGCGATGGGGCTTCATCGGCTGCCGCGCTCACGAGGCGCTGTCCTGCACCAGCACGCTCGCTTCCGGCCTCAGCCACAAAGTAAGCGTCTGTCCGGGTTCCGGCAGCGGCTTGCTCTCGGTCGGCGCGCGGCGGATCGAGATTTCGTGATCGCCCGGCAGCTTCAGGGAAATGGAATGGCTGTCGCCGCGATAGACGACGTCGACGACCAAGCCCTCGATGCGGTTGTCGCGCTCGTCGTCGCCCTGCCAGCCGAGACGTTCAGGCCTGATCACCAGCCATTGCTCGTCCACGGGGGAGGGCGGCAGCGCGAGCTTCAGCGGCCGGCCCGCCAACTCGTATCCATTGCTGGTCTTGCTGACAGGCAGCATCCTCGTCTCGCCCATGAAGCCCGCCACGAAGTGGCAATTGGGTCGGTCATAGATGTTTGTCGGGGTGTCGAGCTGCACGATCCTGCCATTGCGCAGCACCGCGATGCGGTTCGACATGGTCAGCGCCTCCTGCTGGTCGTGGGTGACATAGACGGTTGTCATCCCCAGCCGGTCGTGGAGGCGCTTCAACTCGATCTGCATATGCTCGCGCAGGTTCTTGTCGAGAGCCGAGAGCGGCTCGTCCATCAGGAGCAGCTTCGGCTCGAAGACGATGGCGCGCGCCAGCGCGACGCGCTGCTTCTGGCCGCCGGACAGTTCCGTGATGCGGCGCGCCGACAGATGCGCCATCTGCACAACGTCGAGCGCCTGCTTGACGCGTTCACGAATGTCAGCCGGCTCGCGGCGGCGCAGTTTCAGCGGGTAGGCGACGTTGTTGAAAACGTCCATATGCGGAAACAGCGCGTAGTTCTGGAACACCATGCCCAGGTCGCGCTTGTGGGGAGGCCTGGTGATGAACTCGACGCCGTCGACCATCAGGCTGCCGCTGTCCGGGCGCTCAAACCCGGCAATGACGTTGAGCAGTGTCGTCTTGCCCGAGCCGGACGGCCCGAGCAAGGTCAGGAACTCACCGGGCTCGATGTCGACCGACACATTGTCGAGCGCCCTGAACGCACCAAATGCCTTCGAGACATTGCGTATGGATAGGGCGCCCGACGTCATGCCGTTCCTCCTGCCAAGGCCTTAGTTGGACATCAGGAGGCTATAGTCTTCGCGCACCAACTCGCTGTTGTCACGCCACCAGTTCGTATCGATCGGCGTCTGCTTCGCGACGTTCTCGGGCGACATATTGGATTTCGCAAGCACCTCGGGTGAAAACTTGCCGACCTTGAAGGCCAGGCTGTTGGACGGACCGTAATACGGCATCATCTCGGGAATACGCGCCTGAATTTCGGGCGACACCACGCCGGCGATGAACTTCTGTGCCGCCGCGACGTTCTTGGAGCCCTTGAGGATCGCCATGCAGCCATAGCCGAGAAGGCCGTCCTGATAGGTGAATTCCACCGGCGCCCCATCCTTGATGACCGAGGCTACGCGGCTTCCCCAGATGGCCATCATGTCGACTTCCTTGTCCTTCAGGATCTGTGCCGACTGGGCGCCCGACGACCACCACACGGATATGTTGGGCTTGATTTCCTTCAGCCGCTCGAGGGCAAGTTTCGTGTCCAGCGGATAGAGAGCATCCTTCGCAACGCCGGCGCCGAGCAACGTGATTTCCATCATTTCCTGCGGATAGGCGCTGAGCGCGCGCCGGCCGGGAAACGCCTTGACGTCCCAGAAATCCTTCCAGCTTGTCGGATGCTTGTCCTTGTAGGCGTCGGTGCGCCAGGCAAGCACGACCGAATAGGTATTGGTCGCGATCCAATCCTTGCCATAGGCTTTCTTGTCGAAGCCGTCCGATTTGACGACGTTGTAGTCGAGCGGCTCGAAGAGGCCCTCCTTGCCGCCGACGGCGCATTCGTCGGCGCCAAGATGCACGACATCCCATGTCGGGCTGCCCGATTGCACCTGAACACGAACCGCCGCGATACCATCCTGCGTCTCTTCTGAAATCGACACGCCGGCGCCGGCGGCGGCGGGCTGCCACAAGGTTGCACTCAGATCCTTCTGCAGATTGCCGCCGAGACCGGCGACGGTGAGCGTGTCGTTTGCGAATGCGCTCGACGCTGCGCAAATTGCGGCCGTTCCGATCAGGCCCGCAAATGCAAATCGCCTCAAATGCATGGTGTGTTCTCCCTTTTGATTGAGCTGTTCCGTCGCGCGGCCCTTCTGCGTGGCTTTGGTGCGCGGCAAGATCGACAAGACGTCCCGGTCATGGCAATCTGGTTGATGAAATGAACTATCTGGTTTACGTTGTCAACTAAATTTCGACCCCAATCCATCTCCCGGCACCAGCTTCGTAGAGGCCAATCATGAACAGATCAAAACAGGGGTGGGCCTCTGTCTACCCTCGAGGCGAGGGGGCACCAAAATCAGCGGCTGGGCAGGATCGCGCCGTCCGCGCGAATCGAGCCTTGGAGGAGGATCCGGCGCCGGACATCAGGGACTTGTTCTCATTCGAGCTCCAGCGGCTGGCCGGTCTGTCGACGCGCATCGCAACCCTGTCGATCCAGCCAAAATACGGCGTGACGACCCGGGAGTGGCGTGCCCTGGCCGTGTTGAAGTACCTGGGCACCGTGCCGCTGCAGGAGCTGGCCAAGCACAGCGGCCTGCTCAAGAGTCAGATGAGCCGTACCGTGTCGGGACTGATCGACAGGGGCTATATACAGAAGACCGCGAACCCGGAAGACGGCCGCAGCATTCTGTTGCGGCTCAGCGCGGAAGGCCTTGAGCTTTCAGAACGGGTGCTCGACGACTCTTTCGATCGAAACGAGCAGATGCTGTCCTCGCTCACCAACGCCGAACGGCAGATGTTGATCGAGCTCATGCGGCGCGTGATCCGCACCAGCTCGGACTACTTCCACGACCTCAAGCAATTGGCCAGCCAGTCGGATCTCGATCAACTGGACGAGGAATAGCTCGCTTTCAAATTATGGTTGACTGAGTGAACGATATAGTTCACATTGGCAACCAATATCGTAAGCGAGCAAAGCGCTCGATCATCTACGGCCCGGCGAGCAGTCGGAGGCGCCTGCGGCGGGGTCGTGCCATTGCCTGGAAATGGAGCGGGTTTGCTTTGACTGCCTGTGGCGGGCCGGAGCACGGACAGATCATGACACGAGCCGCAGCCTCATCCCTTGACAAGATCCTGTCCGCGCCGCTGCCGGACTTCGACGTCGCGGATCTGGCATCGGCGCTGCGCCAGCACTACGGCATCGAAGGCTTGCTTTCGCGCATCAGCGGCGAACGCGACCTGAATTTCAGGGTCGATGCTTCGGACGGCCGTACTTTTGTTTCCAAGATTTCGGGACTTTCCGATACCCATGACGAGATCGCGTTCCAGAACGGGGCGTTGATCCATCTGGCAGCGCGCAATCCATCGTTGCCGGTCCCTGGCGTCATCCCTGCGCGCGACGGCCGCATGATCGTCCCGCTCGAGCGGAATGGCCGACATTGCCTGCTGCGTGTCTTGAGCTACTTGCCTGGCGAGCCGGTGATCGGTCATCGAACGTCTTCCGCTCAACGCGAGACCCTCGGCAAGCTCAGTGCCAGGCTCGATGCCGGGCTTGCCGATTATGCGCATCCGGCAGCGGAGCGGCCGCTGATATGGGACCTCGTTCACTTCGCCGCTCTCCGCGGCAAGCTTGGATTTGTCGAGGACGACAGCCAAAGAGCGCTGGCGGGACGGGTTTTCGACCGGTTCGGCAGGGTCGTCGCGCCGCGCTTGCCCGCATTGCGCCGGCAGATCATCCACAATGACCTCAACCAGAACAATATCCTGATCGGCCGGGACGGCAGCGTTTGCGGCTTCATCGATTTCGGAGACATGGTCCGCACCGTCCTGGTTGCCGAAGTCGCCATTGTGGCGGCCCATCAGCTCTATCGCGAAGACGACGTCTTGTCGGTCATGAAGGAGATCGTCGCAGGCTATGCGAAGGTGCTGCCGTTGCGAGATGAGGAGATCGCAGTCCTGCCGGCCCTGGTTCAGTCGAGGCTGGCTACGCGCGAGCTGATCGTCGCCTGGCGCAGCCGGACCAACCCCGCCGCCACCACCTCCTATCGAAACGACATCAGCAAGTTTGGCTGGGCTGCGCTTGCGCGTTGCGAGGCGCTGGACGAGCTGGAAGCTCATGACCGCCTCGCCGAGGCTGCACGGCTCTGAAGCGGATCTTGGATAAGGAACAGTCGGATGTATGACGCGCTCATGGAACGCCGGGACCGCTTCCTAGGCCCGATCTACAAGGAGTTCTACAGAACGCCATTCTTGCCGGTCCGCGGCGAGGGCGTGTGGGTGACGGACAGCGACGGAAAGCGTTATCTCGACGCCTACAACAATGTTCCGCATGTCGGCCACTGTCATCCGCGGGTCGTCGAGGCGGCAAGCCGCCAACTCGCGACCTTCAACTCCAACACCCGCTACCCGAGCGATCTGATCGTGGACTATGCCGAGCGGCTGGTCGCCACGCTGCCGAAGCCGCTCGAGGTCTGCATGTTCGTCTGCTCCGGCACCGAGGCAAACGAGCTCGCCTGGCGCATCGCCGTGGCGAACAGCGGCGGCGACGGCGCCATCGCGACGCGTTCCGCGTTTCACGGCAATTCGACGATCATCGGGGCGCTCGATACGTCGACAATCCCGCCCGAGCGCCAGCAGAGCTGGGTGGCGACGGTGCCGGCACCTGAATGGCGGGAAACTGGCGAGGAAGGTCTTCAGCTGTCGGCCGATGACTATGCCGCGCACTACCGGCAAGCCGTCAGCAATCTCAGAAACCGAGGGCATAGACCCGCGGCATTGTTCGCCTGCCCGGTCTTCGCGAGCGATGGGCTCTACAATACACCTCCCGGATATCTGGAGCCGGCGATGGCGGGGGTGCGCAAGGCTGGAGCCCTGATCATCGCCGACGAGGTTCAGTCCGCCCTCGGCCGCACGGGGACGCATTTCTGGGGCTTCCAGCATGCGGGGATCACGCCCGACATCGTCACCATGGGAAAGCCGATGGGCAATGGCCTGCCCCTGGCGGTCGTCGCCACCAGTCGCCGGCTGGTCGAAGGCTTTCTCAAGAATGATCGCTATTTCAACACGTTCGGCGGCAACCAGGTCGTGGCAGCCGCGGGTCTCGCGGTGCTCGACGTGTTGCGCGACGAAGATCTGCAGCGGAATGCCCTGGATGTCGGCGCATATCTGCGTGCCAACCTGAAATCCTTGATGGCGCGCGACAGGCGCGTCGGCGACGTGCGCGGCACCGGCCTGTTCGTCGGCGTGGAGATCGTCAAGGATCGCGATGGCTGCGAGGCCGCTCCCGAGACGGCCCGGGCGATCATCGAGGATCTGAAGCAGCGCGGTGTCCTGGTCGGCATCACCGGGCGTCAGCGCAATCTGCTCAAGATAAGGCCGCCGATGGTCTTCTCGCGAGAAAATGCCGATCAGCTTGCCGAGGCCCTCGGTCGCACGCTGGCTTCACTGCCCCAATGAGAACGAGATAGCGCATGAACCCCGCGGTCGTGATCTGTGAATGCTTTGCACGCGATGGCCTGCAGCACGAGGCTGTAGCCCTCGGCACGCGTGCGAAGATCGGGATCATAGACACCATCGCCGATGCCGGATTTTCCCGCATCGAGGCGACCAGCTACAGCCATCCCGCTCACGTCCCCGCCTTCGCCGACGCGTCCGACGTGCTGAAGGGCATCCGTCGACGCAAGGACGTGTATTACAAGGCCACGTGTCCGAACCGGAAAGCGGTCGAGCGCGCCCTGGCGGACCACGCTGCTGGCCATGGTGCGGAGGAACTGAGCCTGCTCGTCTCGGCGACCGAAGCGCACACCGAGCGCAATCTGCGCACGACACGCAAGCAGCAATGGCGCAATGTCGACGAGATGGCGGCGCTGGCCGGCGACGATTTTCGTCTTATCGGGGTCGTGTCGATGGCCTTCGGATGCCCGTTCGAGGGACGTGTCGATCAGGGCGCGGTGACCGCGGATATCGCGCATTTCGCATCGATTGGCGTACGCCACGTCACCGTGGGCGACACGACCGGTCACGGCACGCCGTCGACCGTTCGCTCGTTGTTCGAAAGGATTGCCAAGGATGTGCCGGAAGTGACGGCGATCGCGCATTTCCACGACACGCGCGGCACGGCGCTTGCAAATTGCGTGGCCGCTTACGAGGCCGGCTGCCGCTGGTTCGACAGCGCGCTGGGCGGCGTCGGTGGTCATCCGGCGCAGATCCAATATGGCGAGGGCTATACCGGCAATGTCGCGACCGAGGATCTGGTCAACCTGTTCGAGTCCGAAGGCATTGCCACCGGGCTCGATCTGGATCGTCTTCGCAAAGCTTCGCTGCTTTGCGAGGAAGTGCTCGGCCGGCCGCTGCAAAGCCGGGTGGCCCGGGCCGGCTACGGCTTCGTCGGCTAGGAGATCGGCATGCAACAGACAAAGGAAACTCCGGTGCTGACAATCGAGAGCCGTGGTCCGGTTCGCGTCGTTGTCCTCAACCGTCCGGACAAGCTGAACGCGCTCGATACCGAACTGACGCGGGCCTTGCATGACGCGTTGGTGGCGGCCGATCGCGACGCCGATGTGCGCGCCATCGTGCTGACGGGCGCCGGGCGCGCCTTCTGCGCCGGCGCCGACCTTTCCGAGTTCAAGCACCTGACCCCGGCCAATCAGCACCTGGTGGAGCAGCGGGCGGACCTGACCTGCCGCACCCAGGCTATGCTGCAGAAACTGTCGAAGCCGGTCGTGTCGGCGGTGCGCGGCGCCGCGGTCGGCGGCGGCGCCGGCCTTGCGATCGGCTGCGACATGATGGTGGCGGCCACAGACCTCAAATTCGGCTATCCCGAGCTCAAGCATTCGATCGTGCCGGCGCTGGTGATGACCGGACTGCAACGTTCGCTGGGACGCAAGGCGGCTTTCGAGATGATCAGCCTCGGACGGCTGATCGGCGCCGAGGAGGCGCTGAAGCTGGGCCTCGCCAACCGTGTCGTCGAGCCGGATCAAGTCGTCGACGCGGCCGTTGCGATCGCGGAGCAATGGGCGGCCGCCAATCCACGCGCGATGGCGGCGGTGAAGGCGCTCTACTACCAGGTCGCCGACTTGCCCTATGACGAGGCGATGGCGGCAGGCCGCGACGTCAATGCCAGGATGCGAGCCTTCAGGGACGAAGAGGTATGAGGCCGCTCGAGGGGATACGCATCCTCGACTTCTCGCGGGTGCTGGCTGGGCCTATGGCCACGCAGATGCTTGCCGAAATGGGCGCCGAGGTAACGAAGATCGAGCGTCCGGGGACCGGCGACGAGTCACGCGGTTTCGAGCCGCGCGTGGCCGGCGGCGAGAGCGCCTATTTCTTCGCCTTCAACAGGGCAAAGCGGTCGCTGACGTTGAACCTGAAATCGGCCAAGGGACAGGATCTGGCGCGGCGGCTGGCGGCCGCTTGCGACGTCGTGGTGGAGAACTTTCTGCCTGGCGAGATGGAGCGCTTCGGCCTCGGCTATGATCAACTCGCCAACCGCAATCCTGGACTGATCTATGTGTCCAGCACCGGCTTTGGCCAAAACGGCCCCTATCGGGACCGCCCCGGCTACGACACGGTTTTCCAGGCCCTGTCCGGGGTCATGCATCTGACCGGTCATGCCGATGGCCCCCCTGCGAAGGCTGGCGTGCCGATCGCCGATTTGAGTTCGGGACTGTGGATCGCCATCGCCATATTGAGTGGTCTGGTGGGCAGGGGGAAGCAAGGCAAGGGTTGCCGCGTCGACCTGTCGATGATGGACGTGCAGGCAAGCCTCTTGGCGCTTGCCGCGGCCAGGCTGTTCGCGCTCGACGAGGATGTGACGCGCGCCGGAACCGAGCACCCCGGCCGCGTTCCCTCCGCCGCCTTCGAATGTCGCGACGGCGGCTGGCTGCATATCAGCGGCAGCGACCAGCATTGGCCGGCGCTGTTGTCGGCGCTCGGCCTTGCCGAGCTGGCCGCCGACCGCGCGCTCGACAAGAACGCCGGACGTGTCGCGGATCGCGAGCGGGTGATGGGCGCGATGCGGGCAGTGATCCTCCAGCATGATCGCGCGCCGCTCGCGGAACGGCTGCGGGCGGCCGGTATCCCGGCTGGCGAAGTCAACACCGTGCGCGAGATCCTGAGCGATCCGCATATGGCGGCCAGAGAGGTGGTCGGCGCTTTCGAGCATCCGACTGCCGGGCGTTTTTCGGCGTTGCGCACGCCCATACGATACGAGGGCTTCGACGACCCGCAGATTGGCTGTCCGCCCCGACTCGGCGCCGACACCGGTAGGATCCTCGCCGGGGAACTGGGGCTCAGCATGGCTGAGATAGCGACGCTGGAAGCGGAAGGAGTGGTTTGAACATGAGCGAGTCCGCAACGGTCGTCTGCCGCCGCGAGGGGCATGTGGCGCATGTTGTCTTGAATCGGCCGCAAGCGCGCAATGCCCTCAATTTGCAGATGTGCATCGATCTGCGGCATGTTTTTGAGGATCTCGACGGCGACAAGGACGTCAGGGTCGTGCTGCTGACCTCCTCCGGTCCCGTCTTTTGCGCCGGCGCCGATCTCAAGGAACGCGTCGACAAGGATGAGCGCTGGGTCCTCGATCGCCGCAGAGCCTCCTTTGCCGCCTATGACGCCATCGCCCGCTGCCGCAAGCCCGTCGTGGCGCTAACGCAGGGGCCAGTCGTCGGCTCCGGAGGAGAAATCCTCATGAGTTGCGATTTCGCCATCGCGTCGGAAAAAACGACCTTCCGCTTTCCCGAACCGCAGTGGGGCACAGTCGGAGCGACCCAGCGACTGCAGCGGGTGATCGGAAAGGCGCGAGCCAAGGAACTGCTCTTCACCGGCCGCGTCATGCCGGTCGAAGAGGCTTATGCGCGCGGTCTCGTTGCGCGCGTGGTGCCTCACGCGGATCTTACCCGGATCGGCGACGAGGTGGTGGCGGACATCGCGGCCGCGCCGCCGCTTGCTGTCGCGCTCACCAAGCAGGCGGTCGACCTCGGCTACGAGACCGACCTCGCCAACGGCATCCGCATCGAATTGGCGGCGATCGAGCGGTGCCTTGCCAATGGCGGCTGGCGCGATGGCATCAAGAAATTCGTCGACCAGAGCGAGGCGGAAACCGGAGCCGGCGATGGCGAAGGCTGAGCTCGAACTGGAGGGTTTGTTTCCCCTCACCGTCGCCGATGCGCTGCGCCGCACCGCGGCGACGGCTCCCGACATCGAGGCGATCGTCGCGCCGGACGGGCGCATCACCTGGGGCGCCTTGGCTGACGATGTCGCGCGCGTCAGCGCGGGTCTCGTCGCCCAGGGCATCCGCAAGGGTGATCGCGTCGGGCTCTGCCTGGGAAATTCCGTACAGTGGATGTCGATCTTCCTGGCTCTCGGCTCGCTCGGCGCCGTCACCGTCCCGATCAACACCCGTTTCGTCGCCAGTGAGATGGCCTATGCGCTGCGCCAGTCGCGGGTCGGCACGCTGATCACCTGCGACAGGCTTTTCAAGATCGACTTCATCGCCATGCTGCGGGAGATTTGTCCATCGCTCGACCGCAAGCTGCCGGACGCAGCCGTCCCGAACCTGGTGAAGGTGATCGTGATCGGCGACGACGTCCCGCAAGGCGCCGTCGGCTGGGATGCGGTCAGGGCCGCCGGCGCGGTCGGCGCGACGCAGCCCCAGGCAGGCAGCCCCGACGATCCGCTGCTCATCCAGTACACGTCAGGCACGACGTCCTTCCCGAAGGGCGTGTTGCTTACCCACCGCAACATGCTCGCCAACGCCTATTTCTCGGGTCTGAGAATGGGTCTGAGGCCGGCGGACCGGTTCCACAGCGCGCGGCCCTTCTTCCATGTCGCCGGCACGACGCTGTCGATCCTCTCGGTGCTGCAGCATGCCGCCACTCTGGTCAGCATGGATCGCTTCGAGGCTGGCGAGGCGTTGCGGCTGATGGAGGCTGGGCGCTGCACGCATTTTTCCGGCAACGACACCATGGCGTTGATGCTGCTCAACCATGCCGACCGCGCGCGGCGCAAGCTCAGCCTGCGCGGCGCGTGGCTCGCCGCCTCGCCGACCATCGTGCGGCGGGTGATCGACGAACTTGGCGCACGCGAATGCGTGGTCGGCTACGGCCTTTCGGAGGCCTCGCCCAATGTTGCGCAATCCTGTTTCTGGGAGTCGGAAGAGATCAGGGCTAGTGCCGCAATGCGACTGGAGCCAGGTGTGAGCGTACGCATCCGCCGTTCCGACGGCAGCGATGCGGATATCGGCGAGAGCGGCGAGATCCTGGTGCGTGGCTGGAACGTCATGCTCGGCTATTTCGACAAGCCGAAGGAAACGGCCGAGGCGCTCGGCGCCGAGGGCTGGCTGGCGACCGGCGATCTCGGCTCCCTCGATGGCAGCGGGCGGCTCACCTTTCTCGGCCGCGCCAAGGAGATCATCCGCGTCGGCGGCGAGGACGTCTCGCCCGCCGATGTCGAGAATGCGTTGCACCGCCATCCGGCGATACGGCAGGCGGCGGTGGTCGGCGTCCCGGAAGAGCGGCTGGTCGAAGTGCCGGCCGCCTTCGTCATCCTCAATGACGGCCACGCGGCGGATCCGGAGGAGATCAAGGCCTGGGCCAAGCGCGAGATGGCCGGCTTCAAGGTGCCGCGTCACGTCTGGATCGTCGACAGTTTCGAGAGCATCGGCATGACGGCCAGCTCCAAGATCCAGAAGAAGCAGCTTGCCGCGCATGCGCGCGGCCTGCTCGGACTTTGAGGAGAGCTTCGTGCGGATCGAGACACCGGTCACGCGGCTGCTGGGCATCGACCTGCCGATCATACAGGCCGGCATGTCCTGGGCTTCGTCAAACGCGGCGCTGCCTCTTGCTGTATCGCGCGCCGGCGGCCTCGGCGTCATCGCGGCTGGTCCGATGTATCGCGACGACCTCGCCGCCGCGATCGATGGGGTTCGCGCGGGTACCGAGCGGACCTTTGCCGTCAATCTGCCGCTCTATCGGAAAGGCGTGGACGAGATCATCGATCTGCTGATCGAAAAGCGCGTGCCGGTGCTGATCGCCTCGCAGGGCGGGCCGAAAAAATACATCGAGCGCTTCAAGGCGATCGGTACCGTCTGCCTGCATGTGGTCGCGGGGGCCGAGCATGCGCGCAAGGCGGCCGATGCCGGCGTGGACGGGCTGATCGCGGTCGGCGGCGAGGCGGGTGGGCATCCGCCGCCGGAACTGGTGTCGACGCTGGTGCTCGGCCGGGCCGTCGCCAAGGCGGTTCCGGATATGCCGCTCATCCTTGCCGGCGGCTTTGCCGACGGGCGCGGCCTGGCGGCGGCGCTCGCTCTCGGCGCCGGCGCCGCTCAGTTCGGCACCCGCTTCATGCTTTCGAACGAGGCAAGGCTGCATGACGCCTACCGGCAGCGCCTGCTTGGCGCCTCCATCACCGACACGCTCGTCGTCGGCCGTGGCCTTGGCATGATCCGGGTGCTGAGGAATCGCTTCGCCGAGGACATGCACAAGGCGGAAGACGGGGGCGCGGACGACGAGACGCGACGCGCGCTCTTTGCCGCCGGCACGCTCAAGGCAGCCGCCTTCGACGGCGATATCGACCGGGGCAAGCTGGAAGCCGGTCAAAGCGTCGGCCTCGTCGGCGACATACTGCCCGCCGCCGGCATCGTCCGGTCGATCGCCCGCGAATACGCCGCCGCCGTGGCCTCTTTGCCGCAAGCGGTCGAACGCTAGGAGGGGGAAGCGTCGTTGACTGTCCACGACTACATCATCGTCGGCGGCGGGTCCTCGGGCTGCGTGCTTGCCAACCGGCTGGTGAGCGCGGGCAAGAGCGTCCTGCTCCTGGAGGCCGGGCCGCGCGACGACACGCCGTTCATCCACATTCCGGCGGCCTTCGTGCGCGTGCTTGGCACCAAGCGCACCTGGATGTACCGGACCGAACCCGAGCCGGGGGCGAATGGCCGCGTGCTGACCGTGCCGCAAGGGCGCACGCTGGGCGGCGGCTCGTCGGTCAATGCCATGATCTATATCCGCGGGCAGGCCGAGGACTACGACACATGGCGCGAGCTGGGTTGCGAGGGCTGGGGTTATGAGGATGTCCTGCCTGTCTTCCGGCGCAGCGAGGACAACGAGACCTTCTCCAATGCCTTCCACGGTGTCGGCGGCCTGCTCAAGGTCTCGGAGCCGCGCCATCGTCATCCGATCAGCTCCGCCTTCGTGCGCGCCGCCCAGGAGGCCGGCCTGTCCCACAATCCCGACTTCAATGGCGCGACGCAGGCCGGTGTCGGTTTCTATCAGACGACCACCTTCGCGGCTCGCCGCGGCTCGACGGCCGCCACCTATCTGAAAGCAATCCGCCATTCGAAGCTGCTGACGCTGCATGTGGAAGCGGCTGCCGAGGGGCTCGTGCTCGAAAACGGCGCCGCCGTCGGCATCCGCTATCGCAAGGCCGGACAGGTCATGGAGGCACGCGCCAGGGAGGAGGTCGTGCTGTGCGCCGGCGCATTGGCGACGCCCAAGCTGTTGATGCTCTCAGGCCTGGGGCCGGGCGCCGGGCTGGCCGGGCTCGGAATTCCCGTCACGCGGCACCTGCCCGGCGTCGGCGAGAATTTCCAAGACCACATAACCGCTTCCGTCTACGGCATCACCGACCGGCCGATCTCGCTCAAGGGCCAGGATCGTGGACTGCGAGCCGTCGCGAACGGCCTGAAGTATTTCTTCACGCGTTCGGGTCTCTTGACGTCGAACGTGGTCGAGACGGGCGGTTTCGTCGACACCAACGGGCAGGGCAGGCCGGATATCCAGTTCCACGTCACGCCGGCCCTGGTCGGAGATGCCACGCGCGAGGCGATGGACGGGCACGGCGTGTCGATCAATCCCTGCATCCTGCGTCCGGCCTCGCGCGGTAAGGTCTCGCTGCGCAGCCGGGAGGCCAGTGATCCGATCGTTTTCGTCGGCAACAACCTCACGAGCCGCGAAGATGTCGATACGCTGGTTCGCGGCCTGAAGCTCGCCCGCACCATCCTTGCGGCTCCGTCGATGCGGGCGCTGGGATTTCGCGAGCTTGCGCCGGGCGAAGGCGACAGGACCGACGCCGACCTCGAAAATCATGCGCGCTCATTGGCCAAGACAGTCTATCACCCGGCAGGCACCTGCAAGATGGGCGCTGACGAGATGGCCGTTGTCGACAGCAAGCTCAGGGTCATCGGCGTGCCGCGCCTTCGCGTGGCGGATGCTTCGGTGATGCCGACACTGGTCAGCGGCAACACCAATGCGCCCTGCATCATGATCGCCGAGCGCTGCGCGGATTTTCTGCTGGCGAACGGTTAAAGACGATCAGCCAAATCCAGCGAACCGTAAGGCACGGGCCGGCGGCTGTCGCCCAGTCCTGTTGAAACGCCCGCAGTGGGCGTTCGCCGCGCTCCCTGCGCGAACATCATCGTCCGAGACGCAAAAAGCTCAGCTGCCGGGCTCCTCCAAAAGGAGGAGCGTTCGCCCAGCTGTTGGCGTAAATTGCACTGAACTTGGCGTAATATGCCAAGAATAGTCGAACCGACACTGCGACGCTGACGGCAACAACGAAGGGGAAGACATGGCTGGAGACGGTCATGTCCGAAGTCGCAAAACACCGAAACTAGGCCGGAAGCGCATGAGCCGCTCTTGTAGGCGTGCTGGCGCGTGCCCGTCCGACAGCACAGGAATGGGAGTACCTTGATGGCATCGCACCTTCACGCCCGACGTCCATATCCAGACGCAGATTCCGCTCCTGATGATGGACATTGACGATGGCAAATCGAAGGTGATCGACCAGTTCACGATCTCGAAGAACATCCCGCTGGACGTGCTTCTGGCGAAATGACAGCGCGGGGGCCGGCCTAGCCACCGGCCCCCTCAACCCGAAACGCATAGCCAAGCGCGCGCCGCCAAGCGTCGCGCGGGAGGCCGCCTTTTTCCCTGGAGGACGCCATGTCTGCTTCGATCCCCAACTCCGTTGCCGCGCGCGACAAGGCGTTCGCCTTGCATCCTTTCGTCGATCCGCTCGCCAATATCGAGCCTTTCGTCGTCACCCACGGCAAGGGCGTGCGCGTCTTCGACGAGGAGGGGCGCGGTTATATCGACGCGGTCGCCGGCCTGTGGTGCGCCTCGCTCGGCTTCGACAATGAAAGGCTGGCGCGCGCGGCCTACGAGCAGATGCGCAAGCTGCCCTTCTACCATGCCTTCACCGGCAAGACGAACGTGCCGCTGGTCGACCTGTCGGAGCGGCTGATCCAGCTCGCGCCGGCGCCGATGAGCAAGGTCTTCCTCGCCAATTCCGTCTCGGAAGCCAACGACCCCCCCATCAAGCCGATCTGGTACTACAACAATGCGCTCAAGCGCTCCCAGAAGAAGGAGGTCATCGGACGCGCGCGCGGCTATCACGGCATCACGTTGGCGACAGCCTCCGTCACCGGCCAGGTCGTCAACCACACTTCGTTCGACGTGCCGCTCGCCCGCTTCCACCATGTGCAAACGCCGCTCTTCTACCACAACGGCCTGCCCGGCGAGAGCGAGGAGGACTATGCCAGCCGCTGCGCCAAGGAACTCGACGACCTGATCATCGCGGAAGGGCCCGACACCGTGGCGGCGATGTTCATGGAGCCGATCATGGGCGGCGGCGGCGTCATCGTGGCGCCGCGCGCCTACTACGAGAAGATCCAGGCGGGGCTGCGCCCTCACCACGTTCTGGTGGGGGGCGACGGAGGGGTCTGCGGCTTCGGCCGCCCCCGCCCCT
>NZ_JAGXJY010000314.1 GCF_019091085.1 Mesorhizobium sp. GbtcB19
GCGATCGCCGCTTTGACGAGATTGCGCACCGGATCGTCGGCGTGAGGGACGCAGAAGATCAGCTCATAGAGCGGCCAGTCGAGCGAGAAGGCGCGCTTCAAGGTCTCTTGCGTGTACGGCTCGATGCTGCGCGACGGCACGATGATCGTGACCGACGGCTGCGCACCCGCGGGCGGCGCAAAGACATGATGCCGTTTCAGCCGTGGCGCCGCGGGCAGGATGCTGGGGAGATTCGAGAGGAGTAGGGCTGACGTAGCC
>NZ_JAGXJY010000315.1 GCF_019091085.1 Mesorhizobium sp. GbtcB19
ACGTCGCGCGTGAACGCGGCATTGGCGCGAGTGCCGTGCATGGCTTCGTGTTGTGCGTCGATCAGCTTTATTGCCGGTACTACCAGCAAGGCGCCGATAAGGGCCATCATCGCATGGGCGTCGTTGATGGCATAATTGCCGGCGGCGGTCTTCGGCATCCAGTTGGCGGCGTGCGCCGTCCCGCGGGCGCCGACATAGACACCGCCGTGAGTGAGGCGTCATAGGGTCGCCGTCGCGTCGACCATGTTGAGGGCCAAT
>NZ_JAGXJY010000316.1 GCF_019091085.1 Mesorhizobium sp. GbtcB19
AATAAATGGTGCGATGCACAAAAGTCAAGAATCCCTGGGCCTGCAGGGGCTCCGGCGCCGCCGTCCGGTAAAATCCGGTTAAGAAGAAGCTCGATTTGCCGAAAAAGGGTGACCGGGGGGGTTACCATAAACGGATTGGAAACGCTGCCCGCGATAGCTGGGCCGGAAGCGGGGCAGGCACCCCCGTAGCCCCCCCCGGGGCAACGAAAATTTCAGGGTAGTGGCGGGGCGTCGGGGGTGGCGGGGGTTGGTCTCCAA
>NZ_JAGXJY010000317.1 GCF_019091085.1 Mesorhizobium sp. GbtcB19
TGAATAGCTAAAAAATACTGTCAAAAGAATAGACCACAAGAGTTGCAGTGGCTTTTTACTGGTTAGCAATGCCAAAGCTTAATCAAAATATGCTACAACAACAATATGACCATAATACTCTTAGAACAAATATTTGTTCCCTCTTCATCCTATAAGAAAACTTTGCTGGGTTTTTTTTGGAGTTCTATAGATCTTCTTGAGGTGTGCGTTAAGTGAGAAGCCTGATTGGCTGTTTGCCTGACAAAGGGAGTTCATGCA
>NZ_JAGXJY010000318.1 GCF_019091085.1 Mesorhizobium sp. GbtcB19
TTGTTAGCAAGATTAATTTATCAAACCTCTTTACACCCCTGTAATTTTCCATCCAATTTTTTAATGTTTTCCAAAATTCAACATCTCTATCCAGGAAATTCTTTTGTTTAATATGATTCTTCACTTCCATGTTTTTCGATAATTCAGTTGATTCTATAGATAAATCACCGTATCGTTCCACTACTATAATTTCATTTTCTTTAAGGTCTAAGCAATGCTCTAATACTATTAAATAGTGAAAAATATCTCCTAATTTCG
>NZ_JAGXJY010000319.1 GCF_019091085.1 Mesorhizobium sp. GbtcB19
GCTCGGCGATCAGTTTCGAGGTGACGCGGATCTTCTCCGCCTCGGCCGTGCTCGTGCCATGCGTGCCCGAGATGGCGATCTCGCTTTCGTCGCCGTCGTAGATGCGGATCAGCTCCTTGACTGTGCGGTCGGGGATGGTGACGCCCTGCCAGGGACCGTCGCCGGAGCCGCCGGTCAGCTCCGGCGCGTCGACGCCCTGCACATGGGCGCGGTGACCGTCGGTGCCGGTGGCGCGCAGCTCTGCGTCGAGCAGGTGC
>NZ_JAGXJY010000320.1 GCF_019091085.1 Mesorhizobium sp. GbtcB19
GCTACAGGCTGGGGGAGGTGGGCGGCGGGGTGGTGGTCTACTCCAAGGGCAAGGAACTGGCGCTGGTCGAGATGCCGATCGCCGGCCTGGTGTCCGACGAACGCGCAGAGATCGTCGCGGCGAAGGCGGAGCAGCTCACCGGGGCGATGCGCAAGGTCGGCTGCTCGCTCAACAACGCCTATATGCAGCACTCCCTGCTGGCGCTGGTGGTCATTCCGGAGCTCAGGATCTCGGACGTCGGTCTGGTGGACGTGGGG
>NZ_JAGXJY010000034.1 GCF_019091085.1 Mesorhizobium sp. GbtcB19
TCCAAAAGTCAGCCTTGAATCTGATTTGCCTCGCGATGGGAATCCCAAGCCGTTAAATTGTCACTACAGCCTAGAGCAATTCCAGGAAAAATGCGACGCGGTTTTCCGTCCGGAATTGCGTCAAAACGAAACCGGAAGGTCAACAGGGTCCTGAGACGTTTGGGCGCAGGATCCTCGCCACAACTGCAACCAATTTGGCCGTTTTACGTTGCGGCCATGATGGACAACAAGCCCTTTGAAAAGCCGGTGGTGGTCGAGCTCGGCCATGTCGGCAAATATCGCCACATAAGCAGCACCCGCGAGGCCGCCGAGTGCCTGATGACCGTTTGGCCGCTCAATCGCGGCGAGCGCCATCGTGATGCGCTCGACACTTGCCTCAAGGCGCTGGAAGGTTATCGTTCGACAGCGGACGCGCGTCGCGCCCTCGTCGAGGCGGCCAGGGAATCGGAAGTGCTGGTTCCCGAAGACAGGTTGCCCGACGCAAAGCTGCACTGAGCAATTCCAGGAAAAGTGTGAGCGGTTTTCCGTCCGGAATTGCGTATAACAAGGAGATAGGGCGTTTCACCGTTTCCGTGAAACAGTGAAACGGCCGCCCTAGCGGACTTCTTAACCGGAGGATTTCATGGCGAAGCTGACTTACAAGATCGTCGAGCATGATGGCGGCTGGGCCTACAAGGTGGGCTCGACGTTTTCGGAGACTTTCCGAACCCATCAGGACGCGTTGCGCGCCGCCGAAATCGCTTCGGCCGAGCAGCAGGTCGCCGGCGCCACGGATGGCATCCAGTACGAGGACGCTGACGGCAAGTGGCACGACGAACTGGCCGATGGCCGCGACCGGCCGCAGACCGAAGTGTCCGACTGATTTTGCCCGCGCCGCGACCGATCATGCCCGAGCCTTCATGCCGGCCGCTGGCGGGTGCTGAGATTTACTTACCGCAATAATGGTCGTTGACGTTCCCGTCGGCATTGGCGTCCGGTCCGGGCGTGTTCGACGCGCACGGGCCAAGGGCACCGGTATTGCCGAGGGTGTTGAGGCCGGAAGCGTCGCTTCCCGCAATGCTGCCTGTGGTGGTCCGATCGATCGGCCGCTCGCTCGAGGTTGAGCGGTCGCTGTGCCACCACGACCAGTCGTCGGACGACTGCGCCATCGCCGCGCCACTCATGGCCAATACGAGCGCCGAAGCTGCTATAATTTTTCTAAGCATTGGAGTCTCCATTCTGGTTCGTCGCCGCTTGGGTCGGCGACCCGAATGAAACCCCAGGTTCAAGGCAAGGTTCCTGCCCGTAAATCACGACAGACCGAGGCATTCGACACGTTCGTGTGACGGCTCCGTGAGCCGGCAAAGGCTCGATACCGGTAGAACCGCGCAACTCTCGCCAAAAGTCAGTTCACGCTCGCGAAGGCGCGTTCGGCGATACGCTGGATGAAGGCGACGACCCGTTCGGCTTCGACGAATTGCGGCATGTGACCGAGGCCTTCGATCCTCTCGAAGTCCAGCCCCTGGATCCTATCCAGCATCGGCTCGCCGTGGACGGCCTCGCCAATGACACGGTCGGCACTGCCGAATAGAATCCCGGCCGGCATCGCCATCTCGCCATAGCGCTGTTCGATGCGGGCAAGATCCTGCTCGACGGCCACGATGTCGGTGGACGTGGCGAAATAGTGAGACGGACGCAAGCCGAGCCATCCGCCACCGGCGATCATGTAGTCCGCCGGAACCGTCTGCGGCGCGAAAATGAACCGCATGGTGGGCTGCGCGTAACGAAGGCTTAGCGGTATCGCAATCGTATGCGCCAGAAGGTGGCGCAGCAGCCGTGACGGAACATAGAGCAGGTCAAATCCCTGACGCGCCCTCGCCTCCAGATGGGTCAGCGGTGAGAGCAGCGCGATGCCGGAAATCGCGGCCGGATGCTCGGTCGCCAGCGCAAGCGCAACCGCTCCGCCGAGCGAATGGCCGACGATCAGGGGCCGCTCCAGGCGCAGTTCCTCGATGAATCGCCGCACGATGTCCGCCTGTTCGGGGAGCCGGCCGGTCGCGCTGCTCGCGCGAACCGAATAGCCGGAACCCGGCCGGTCGAGCGCGATCAGCCGATAACCGGCGCCGAAGCGCCCGAACAGCGTGTGGCGGAAGTGATGGAGCTGGGCACCCAGCCCGTGCACGAAGACGATCGGCCGGCCTTCGCCTTCCTCGACGTAATGGATGCGGTTGCCGTCGATCTGGACGAATTTGCCGCAAGCCGGCACCAGTCTTTCGGCCTTTGCCGCGATCCGCCAGGTCGTGAGCATCAGGGCGAGCAATACAAGGGCGGCCGCGGCGAGCAGGCCGGCGAACAGCCACAAGACAATCGATATCAGCATGTTTTGATCCGGGCTCCGACCGACCGCACCATATCCGCAACGGCCGCCGCCACAAGCATGCGCATCCGGCTTTCGCATTGCGGCCAGCCGCGGCCCGCGTTATCTCAGGCGACCCTTCATGCCGGAGCCCGCCATGCCTGAAATCGTCACCGCCGCCATGCTCGTCATCGGCGACGAAATCCTCTCCGGCCGCACCAAGGACAAGAATATCGGCCACCTCGCCGACATCATGACGGCGATCGGCATCGATCTTAAGGAAGTGCGCATCGTCCCCGACGAGGAGGATGAGATCGTTGCGGCGGTGAATGCCGTGCGCGCCCGCTACACCTACGTCTTCACGACCGGCGGCATCGGCCCCACGCATGACGACATCACCGCCGATTCCATGGCCAAGGCCTTCGGCGTACCCTGCGAATACGACGCCAAGGCCTACACCCTGCTCGAGGCAAGCTACGCCGGACGCGGCATTGAATTCACCGAAGCGCGCAAGCGCATGGCGCGCATGCCGCGCGGCGCCGACCATATCGACAACCCCGTCTCCGTGGCGCCGGGCTTCCGGATCGGCAACGTCCATGTCATGGCCGGCGTGCCGTCGATCTTCCAGGCCATGCTCGACAATGTCGTGCCGACGCTCAAGGCCGGCACGAAGATGCTGTCGGCCACCGTGCACTGCCCCTTCGGCGAAGGCCTGATCGGCGGACCGCTGGCCGACATCCAGAAGGCGCATCCCGACACCATCATCGGCTCCTATCCCAAATATGGCGACGGCAAGTTCTGGACCGAGCTCGTCGTCCGCGCCCGCAGCGAGGAAGCCCTCGAGGCCGCGCGCAAGGATGTCGAGGCGATGGTTGCGGGCTTCGCCAAGGCAGGCTGATCTCCGGAACCAGATCGGGTTTACCGACGTTTCTGGCAGAGCGGCCATCTGAGGCCGCAGGCGCGCGTGCGCCGACAGACTTGAGGGGACGTCATGCGCTTCAAGACAATCGTCGCCATCCTGCAGAACGAACAGGACGCCGAGCGCGTCCTCGATTGCGCCATTCCGCTTGCCGACAGGTTCGAGAGCCATCTTGTCGGCATCCATGCCGAGGCGCTTCCCGTGCCCTACACATCCGCCAC
The DNA here is from genome assembly GCF_019091085.1 of Mesorhizobium sp. GbtcB19. GTDB lineage: Bacteria > Pseudomonadota > Alphaproteobacteria > Rhizobiales > Rhizobiaceae > Mesorhizobium. Next base: position 3,476 of record NZ_JAGXJY010000034.1, read on the forward strand.
CGGCTTCCCGGATACCGAATTCCTGCAGGTCTCGGCCGAGATGAACAAGGAGCGCGCCGACAAATTGCAGGCGTATTTTCTGAAGCGGATCGAGGAATCCGGCCTGTCCTTCGAGTGGCGAAGCCTGGAGAGCTTCTCCGGTGACAGTGCGCTGACCGGCATATCGAGCGTGCGCGCCGCCGATCTGATCATCGCCGCGCAGCGCGACACCGGCGGCGACCCGAGCGCCGATGTCGACACGCTGGTTTACGATGCCGGCCGGCCGGTGCTTGTCGTGCCCCATGCCGGGCCGCTGATCACGACCTTCAGGCGCGTGCTGCTTGCCTGGAACGGCAGCAAGGAAGCGGCCCGCGCCGCTTTCGACGCCCTGCCCTTCATCGCCGAGGCCGACAAGACGGACATCCTCGTCATCGATCCACCGGAGACGCTGGATGAATCGCCCGAAGCGGCCGGCGCCGAGATCGCCGCGGCGCTGTCGCGGCACGGCGCCAATGTCAGCGTCTGCGTGCAGAAATCGGATGGATCCTCCGTCGACGATCTCATCCAGGCGCGGATAACGGAGTCCGGCGCCGATCTTCTGGTGCTCGGCGCCTACAGCCACTCCTGGCTGCGGCAGCTTCTGTTCGGCGGCGTCACCCGCTCGGTGCTGCGCACGACGAACGTGGCGGCTTTCCTGTCGCGGTAATAAACCGCGTCGCCTTCAACGCGTTTTGAGTCCACAGCCATCGCCAGCCCCAGCCCTTGCCAAGACTGGCGCTTTCCGGCTAATTCCGCGTGCATTCCATTTGATTTTGCGCGCTGAGGCGCGCTTGCGGAGTGCGCGAACCATGTCCCTTCCCGAAAAAGCCTTTCCCGTCTCCTGGGACCAGTTTCACCGCGACGCCCGCGCACTGTCCTGGCGGCTTTCCGGCGCCAACAAGGGACAGTGGAAGGCGATCGTCTGCATCACCCGCGGTGGCCTGGTGCCGGCCGCCATCATTGCGAGAGAACTCGGCATCCGCGTCATCGAGACCGTGTGCGTCGCTTCCTATCATGATTATACCAGCCAGGGGCAGTTGCAGGTTCTCAAGGAGATTTCGCCGCCGCTGCTCGCCGATGACGGGGCCGGCGTGCTGATCATCGACGATCTCACCGATACCGGCAAGACTGCAGGCATCGTGCGCGCCATGATGCCGAAGGCGCATTTCGCGACCGTCTATGCCAAGCCGAAAGGCCGGCCGCTGGTCGACACATTCGTCACCGAGGTCAGCCAGGACACGTGGATCTACTTTCCCTGGGACATGGGCTTCACCTACCAGAAGCCGATCGCGGATGATCACGCCGGCTGAGCGGCCGTCATATTTCCCACAGAATCTGCCTCAAAAGCGCGTCGCCTCACCGCGCGATGGATGCAACTACTTGTGTATCCGACTTTTTCTGGTGGGATTTTCCGACGGAGTGAAGTTTTTTACTTTTAAAGCTCACAATTCGCCGTAAGATTCGTAAGGTGGCAAACGATTCTGGAGGCTGGGGGCAGCTTTCTTCATGTTGACGAGGCCTGCAACGCATAGCGCGATGACCGAAAGAGTCAGAAGACTTTTCGGCACGGCACCATGCCGCCTGCAGGTTGCCGCCCTGCCTTGGCGCGAGGGCAAAGACGGCGTCGAGATCATGCTGATCACCAGCCGTGACACCGGACGCTGGGTGCTGCCCAAGGGCTGGCCGGAGGCCAGGGAAGCGCTTTGCGAGGCCGCCGCCCGTGAAGCAGGCGAAGAAGCGGGATTGCGCGGCACCGTCTCGCATCTTGAAGCCGGCCGCTATTTCTATGCCAAGGTCCTCGGCTCCGGCGAGGAAGTGCCTTGCGAAGTGCTGGTCTTTCCGCTGCATGTCGACCGCGTCGCCGACCGCTGGAAAGAGAAGCGCGCGCGAACACGCAAATGGGTTGGCGCGACCGAGGCCGTCCAAATGGTCAATGAGCCGGACCTTTGCCAGATCATTGCCGGCTTCTGCGCCGCGCCGCAAAAGTTCGCCTGATTCAAAGCCAGGAATTAGCGATTGGGGTCGACGGGTTCGCCGTGGCCTTCCGTCTGGAATTGCATAAAACAAAGGCTTAAAAGTGGGCTCCGCGATCGTCAGACGCGGCCGAAATCGTCGGAACTGAGCCGGGTCCAGCGGTCGCCCATCAACCCGCCGATGAAAATGTCGCCGGAGCGGACCGCTTCCGCGACCTCGGCGATGCGGGAGCGGACCATCGTGCCCCCGGCATAGCGGAAGAACACACGCTGGTGGCCGAAGAGTTGCGTCATGAATCGGCTCTGGGTCTGCCCCGTGATGCCCACGCAGCCCATCTCGCGCGCAGCAGCGATAAGGGCATCGAGTGTCGCGCTCCAATGGGATCCGGACCCCTGGATTTGCAACAGGTTCGCGATGCCGCCGGGCTGGCCGTAAAAGGCATAGCACCCAACCATTCTGCCGGCTTGGTCGTAAGCCCCGCCGAAATGAAGCGGCCCGTCGGCCCGCTTCTCGGCTGCCAGCGCGAGCAGCCGCGGCAACTCGCCATCCGTCCAGCTCGGCCGAAGAGCATAATCGGACATCAGCTTCGGCAACCACTCCGCAAACTGCGCGGCATCGATCGGCTCACTATGGACCCGATGCGATGACGAAGATTGGCCAGTGGGCTCTGACCTTCCAGCAAGAGCGTCGAATGCTCGCGCGCAGGGATCGAGCGCGAGGCGGGGCAGCCCGGGCCATTTACGGTGCAACATGGCGGCGGCCATCGCGCCTGGCCGAAAAACACAGGTCCATTCCAGGCAATGCACCGGCAGTAGCTGATACTTCATCGGCCGTGCGAAAGCCAAGGATGTCCGGTTGGCCGAATCCGTCAGGTATAGATCGAATTCGCCCTGATGCATGGCGCGCAGCAATTGCGGTCCGGCCCAACCGTGATCGGTGCTGGAGTCGGTCATGAAGGGACCGATGATGGCGGCGTTCAATACCGTTCCGTTGAGCTCATAGCGGGCCTTCAGAACGCCCATGAACCCGCCCAAACGGCCCTGCGGATTGATCTGGACGAGAGCCTTGCTCTCGCCGTCGCCAAGATAAAGCTCACGCATATACTGCGCCGTCTGCTCGATCGCGCGGTCGCGGTGGCGACGACGATGGCGAAACTTCGTCAGGAAGAGTGCGGCGACATTCTCCAGATCCTCGGCCGCGAGCGGCCGAACCAAGCCGTGTTGAGAATCCACTGCCGGTGGCGCAGCGATCTTTTGCGGACCGGCATTTGCGGAATCAAGGTCCATTGTGAATGCCTATGCGAGGCCCTCTGCCAGTCGGCGAATCCCGTGGCCTCCAAAGGAGGCCTCTTCCGGTCGGCATTGCTATAAAACAATATCTCCAGCGGAGCCGTGTCTACCATACCTCATTTGCTTTTCTGTAAATACACGCCTGCAATTGCTTTGAACACTTTATCTTTACCGGCGTCGTCAGTGAAAAGACCCGAAAATTCGTCAAGTAGAAAGCAATTTGAACAGCGCGTTGCATCACCCTTGCCGCATGGCGCGAGCGCGGTTGCAATTGTCAGGGCGGGTTTGAGTTCCGCCTTGCGAAAGTATGTAAAGGCGCGCCGGACAGTTGACAGCGCCCGGCCGAAGCCGGGCGCTGTCCTTTCTCAGCCGACAAGCCCTTTGGTCAATTCGAGCGCCTGACGCTCGAACAGTCGCCGGTAGATGCCGCCATTGAGCCGGATCAGTTCGTCATGCGAACCTTCCTCGGCGATACGGCCGCGATCGAAGACCAGCAGCCGGTCGAGCGCCCGCACCGTCGAGAGCCGGTGCGCGATGACCAGTGTCGTGCGCCCCACCATCAGCCGCTCCATCGCCTTCTGAATAAGCACTTCCGATTCCGAATCGAGGCTCGACGTCGCCTCGTCCAGGATCAGGATGCGCGCATCGGCGAGGAAAGCGCGTGCGATCGCCACGCGCTGACGCTCGCCACCCGACAGCTTCACGCCGCGCTCGCCGACCAGCGTTCCATAGCCCTTGGGCAGGTTGGCGATGAAATCATGCGCGCTGGCGAGTTTCGCCGCATGCTCGATCTCGGCCTGGCTGGCCCCCGGCCTCGCATAGGCGATGTTCTCGGCCAGCGAGCGATGGAACAGGATCGGCTCCTGCTGGACGATGGCGATCTGGCTGCGCAGCGACGCCTGTTCGACCTGCGAGATATCCTGCCCGTCGATCAGGATCCGCCCGGCGTTCACGTCATAGAGGCGCTGGATCAGCTTGACGAAGGTCGTCTTGCCCGAGCCTGAATGCCCGACCAGTCCGATGCGTTCACCCGCCGCGATGTCAACCGAGAAATCCCGGTAGAGCGGCAGCCGGTGATTGCCGTAGTGGAACGTCACCTTGGCGAAGGCGATGTGCCCGTCGGTGATCCGGATCGGCCGGGCACCGGGCCGGTCCTCGATGCCGAGCGGCTCGGACTGGAAGTCCACCAGTTCCTCCATGTCGTTGATCGATCGCTGCAGGTTGCGGATATGCGTGCCGATGTCTCGCAGATAGCCCTGCAGCACGAAGAACGAGGTCAGCACGAAGGCGACATCGCCGGCGCTCGCCTGGCCCCATGCCCACAACATGAGGGCAAGGCCGATCACCGCCGCGCGCATCACGAGCAGCAGCACCCCTTGCGTGGAGCCGTTGGCGGTGCCGCGCATCCAGGTGCGGCCGGTGCGCAGACGCCATTTGGCGACGACGCGCGCCAGCCGCGCTTCCTCGCGAGCCTCGGCGCCAAAACCCTTGACGACGGCATTGCAGCTCACCGCGTCGGCCAGCGAGCCGCCCAGCCGCGTGTCCCAGCTGTTCGCGAGCCGGGCGGCGGGCGCGACATAGCCGAGCGACAGCATCGTCGTGACCGCGATGAACAGCACCGAGCCGGCCGCCACCACGGCCCCCATCAGCGGCCAGAACCAGCCGAGCAGCAGCGTCGAGCCGACAAGCATCACGACCGACGGCAGCAGCGCGATGAGGATCGTGTCGTTGAGCAGGTCCAGCGCCCACATGCCGCGCGTAATCTTGCGCACCGTCGAGCCGGCGAAGCTGTTGGCATGCCAGTCCGTGGAGAAGCGCTGCACCCGATGGAAGGCGTCGGCGGCAATGTCCGACATCATCTTCAGCGTTAGCTCGACGATCCACAGGAAAGCGGCATTGCGCAGCACGAGGCCTGCCAGCGCCAGCGCCATCAGGACCGAGAACGCCGTCATCGCCGCATTCCAGGCGACCGCGTCGGTTCCAGCACCGCTGGCGACCGCGTCGACCAGGCGGCCGGAATAGAAGGGCGTCAGCACGTCGGCCAGCGTCGAGAGCAGGAATGCGCCCATGATGAGCGAAAGCCGCCACGGCTGCCGGCGCCAGTGGCTGAAGGTAAAGCCAAGCACGCTGCGAAAGGCGCCGGCGCGCAGGTCGATCTTGAAACGAGCCATAATGTCATCCGGGCGCGAAAGAGCCCGGTCCCGGTAAAAATCAAATTGGAAAACCCGCGTCCGGCCTTAAGGCGCCTTGGAAAACGGGAGGTTCAGTATGGTAGGCCGCCCGCCCAACGGCGGCGACCGGCAGCGGCAAATGCCTGTGCTGCGTCCGGCTCTCCGAAAAATCTTCGGAAAGCCCGAGCAGACCTAGGCTTCGCGGCCTCGCATAACGATGTCAAATCCTGCCATACGGTCCTCCCGGAAGGGAATCGCAGAGAGGCTCTTATAGGCAGGCATCGGCCGGTCGCCAAGCCGGCCCGCCGCCAAAACGACAACTGGTCCAAGCACTGAGACGAATTTGCAACAACGGCGGGTTGTGCGGGCACAAACCCTCAAGCTGCCGGGTTACGATCCAGCCGCATGTAGCGTCCGTTGGTCGACGCCTTGAATCCGAACTTCTCATAGAGGCTGTGGGCGTCGTCGGTCGAAAGGCTCCAATGCGTCACGGTCCCGACTCCGGGGTGATCGATCAGCGCCTGCACGAGCCGCTTGCCGATCCCCTGCCCGCGATGCTCCGGCCAGATGATGACGTCGGCGACATAGGCAAAGACGGTGTAGTCGGTGATTGCCCGGGCGAAACCGACCTGCTTGCCGTCCAGATAGGCGGCGACGCAAAGCGAGTTGTCGAAGGCGCGGCGATGGGCCTCGTCGGTTCGCGACGCCCCCCAATAGCTTTGCATGAGCTGGTCGGACGTTGCCCGGAAATCGATCCGCGACAGGTCGAAGCTGATTTCAATGCCTTGCATGCGATCTGAACGTTACCCGCGGTCCCGGAACCGGTTGGTGATCGGATAGCGGCGGTCTCGGCCGAAATTCTTGCGCGTGATCTTCACGCCGGGCGCCGCCTGTCTGCGCTTGTATTCGGCGATGTAGAGCAGGTGCTCGACACGGGCTACCGTCGCCCGGTCGTGGCCGCGCGCGACGATGTCGTCGACGCTCATCTCATTCTCGACCAGGCACTCCAGAATATCGTCCAGCACAGGATAGGGCGGCAGCGAATCCTGGTCGGTCTGGTTCTCACGCAGCTCCGCCGACGGAGCCTTGTCGATGATGTTCTTCGGGATAACCTCGCCGGACGGCCCTAGCGCGCCTGGCGGCACATGCGCGTTGCGCCAGCGCGAAAGCGCATAGACCTGCATCTTGTAGAGGTCCTTGATCGGATTGAAGCCGCCGTTCATGTCGCCGTAAAGCGTGGCGTAGCCGACCGACATCTCGCTCTTGTTGCCGGTGGTGACGACCATCGAGCCGAACTTGTTCGAGATCGCCATCAGGATGGTGCCGCGCGCGCGGCTTTGCAGGTTTTCCTCGGTGATGCCTTCCTGGGTGCCCTCGAAGAGCTGGGTCAGCGCATGTTTGAAACCTTCGACCGGCTCGGAGATCGGCACGATGTCGTAGCGGCAGCCGAGCGCGCGCGCGCAGTCCTCGGCATCCTTCAGCGAATCCTTCGACGTGTAGCGGTAAGGCATCATCACGGTGCGCAGCCGCTCCTCGCCGAGCGCATCGACGGCCAAGGCCGCGCAGATCGCCGAGTCGATGCCGCCGGAAAGTCCGAGCACCACATTCTTGAAACCGTTCTTGTTGACGTAGTCGCGCAGGCCCAGCATGCAGGCCCGGTAGTCGGCCTCCTCGCGCTCGGGAATCTTCGACATCGGGCCTTCCGAGCAGACCCAGTGATCGCCTTTACGCTTCCAGGTGGTGACGTCGACGGCGTCCTCGAACTGGCTCATCTGGAACGCGAGCGTCTTGTCAGAACCTATGGCAAAAGAAGCCCCGTCGAAGATCAGTTCGTCCTGGCCGCCGAGCTGGTTGGCATAAATCATCGGCAGGCCGGTTTCGATGACTTGCCTGATGACGACCTGGTGGCGGACGTCGATCTTGGCGCGGTAATAGGGTGAGCCGTTCGGCACCAGGAGGATCTCGGCGCCGCTCTCGGCCAGCGTTTCGCAGACGGCGATGTCGCCCCAGATGTCCTCGCAGATCGGAATGCCGATGCGCACGCCGCGGAAATTGACCGGTCCCTGCAGTTCCGGCCCGGCCTGGAAGACGCGCTTCTCGTCGAACTCGCCGTAATTCGGCAGATCGAGCTTGTAGCGTTCGGCGATGATCTTGCCGCCATCGGCGAAGACGATGGAATTGTGCGTGCCGCTTTTGCGCTTGAGCGGCGTGCCGATGATGACGCCGGGCCCGCCATCGGCGGTGTCCTTGGCGAAATCCTCGGCCGCCTTCTCGCAAGCCTTCAGGAAGGAAGGCTTCAGCACCAGGTCTTCCGGCGGATAACCGGCGAGGAAGAGCTCGGTGTAGAGCACCAGATCGGCGCCCTGGCGCGCCGCGTCCGCCCTCGCCTCGCGCGCTTTTGCCAGATTGCCGGCGACGTCGCCGACAGTCGGGTTGAGCTGGGCGACGGCAATGCGCAGGATGTCGGGAGCGGTCTTGGTCATGGAACGGATTTAGCGTGGCTGAAATCGCCCCGCAATGGTCATTGCTTGTGCCACTTAGGATCGATCGAAGATCGTATCCGGATCGACCGGCAAAGCCGATCATGTCCCTGATCGATCGCAGATCGTATCCGGATCGATCGACGGACTTCGATCGTATCCCGATCGCCTAGTCGCCCATATACTCGCGCAGCGCCTCCGCCGAGCGGTTCTCGCCGATCGACATCGCCAGAATGCGCGAGATGTGGCGGCGCGGCAGGCCGGTCTCGGCCGACCACTGGTTGATCTGTGCCTGGATCTTGTCGAGGTCCCGCTTCGAGGTCGGGTTTTCGGCGATATCGAGTCCGGCATCGCGCAAGGCCGCTGCCATGTCGGTGGAGACGACGAACGTGTCCCATTCCAGCCAGCGCAGGAAATACTGGCCGGTGTTGCCGCCCAGCCGGCTGCCATGCTTGGCGAGATAGGCGGTCAGACCGACCTGATCGTCCGCGGGCCACCCGGCGATGAACTTGCCGAAGCTGCCATGCTCCTTCGAGACGCGATCGACGAAGGCGGCATTGTCGCGCACCGATCTGATCTTCTGCGGATTGCGCACGATGCGGCTGTCCGAAGCCAGTTCGTGCCAGAAATCATCCGGCTGGAACAGAAGCCGCTTCGGCTCGAAGCCGAGGAACGCCTCCTCGAAACCCGGCCATTTCTGTTCGATCACGCGCCACACGAAGCCGGCGGCGAAAATGCGCTCGGCCATGATGGAGAGAATGCGATCGTCGGGAACTTTCGCCACCGCCGCATTGTCTGGCGCGGGCCCAAGCAGCGGGGCGAGCACCGCCTCGCCGCCCTTGCGCTTTGCCGCCCGCGCGTGGATTTTCCGGAAATCAAGCATCTTAGCCCTCGCCTGTTCGCCGCAATCTAGCACTTCACGTCCGGCCCGGCAGCCTCTACCTCTATCGATGCTCTGCCGAAGGAGAGGACCAATGAACAAGATCGTCGAGGACATGGCGAACCGCCTGCTCAAGCGAAAGCCGGAAGGTCTCGGCCCGCTCGAGAGCCGCGTGCTTCAATCGACGCTCGAACGCACCACGATCACGCGCGATACCAACAAGGCCGTCGCCTTCCACGAGACCTATGGCGACCGCGTCGCCGACAGCATCGCCAGGATCGGCGGTTCCTGGTCCTTCATCCTCGCCTTCCTGGCCTTTCTTGTTGTTTGGACTGCCGGCAATGCCTGGCTGCTGACGCGCGACGCCTTCGACCCCTACCCTTTCATCTTCCTCAACCTTGTGCTGTCGATGCTTGCGGCGATCCAGGCGCCGGTGATCATGATGTCGCAGAACCGCCAGACCGAGCGCGACCGCATCGACGCGGCGCATGACTATGAGGTCAACCTGAAGGCTGAGATCGAGATCATGGCCCTGCATGAAAAGCTCGACGAGCTGCGCCACAGCGAGATCATCGGCATGCGGGATGAAATCCTGCGTCTGGCCGAACAGATCAAGCGCATCGACGAAAAGCTGTCGGCGCGGCCCGCAACAGAATGAACGAGACCATCCACCGCCTCATCGAGCAATACGGGCTGATCGCGGTCTTCCTGGGCTGCGTGGCCGAAGGTGAGAGTGCCGCGATCCTTGGCGGCTTCTTTGCCCATCAACATGTCTTCGTGCTGTGGCAGACTTTCCTTGCCGCCTTCATCGGCGCCTTCGCCGGCGACACGTTCTTCTTCACTCTCGGCCGCAGCTTCGCCGAGCATCGCTATGTGAGAAGGCTGCGCAGGCGACCAGGGTTCAGCCGCGCCTATCGCCTGCTCAACACCCATCCCAACATTTTCGTGCTGACCAACCGCTACATCTACGGCATGCGCCTGGTCGGCGGCATCGCAGCCGGCCTGTCGACGGTGCCAATGCCCCGTTTCGTTATCCTAAACGCTATCTCTTCAGCGGTCTGGGCGGCCCTGTTCAGCGGCATCGGCTATGTCTTCGGCCTGGGCGCGGAGGAAATGGTGGGCCAGGCGTTTGCACGCCATGAGCGCCTGCTCATCGCCCTTGGCGTCGGCGTGGCCGTTGCTGTTGTTGCCTGGCTGGTCGGCCATCACTTTGCCCGACGCGAACGCGCCAGGGAGGACAAGGCGGGATCCTGATCGCCGGAGCGGTCCGCGAGGATCAGATCGGCGCGCCGATAAGTCGCTCGATCAAGGCAATGCCCCAGACCCCGCCGGCGATCACGATCGAGATCAGCACCGCCAGCGAACCGCAGTCCTTGGCAAGCTGGATGTCGATGTGAAATTCGCGCGAGATCGCGTCGCAGGCCGCCTCGATGCCGGTGTTGAGCACTTCGACCATGATCAGGAGCAGCACGGCGCCGATCAGCAGGGCATAGCCGCGCCAGGAGACCGAGATGAACCAGCCGGCCGGCAGGGCGAGCGCGAGCAGCATCAATTCCTGCTGGAATGCCTTTTCGTGTGCGGCAAGCTTGCGGAAGGCCCGCACAGAATTGATGAAAGCGTCGATCAGCCGCTGCATGCCCAGCCCCGTTTCGAGTGACCGTCAGGGGATATCGCAACGGCCGGATCAAGGGAATAAGGCAGCCGCTCCAAAAATCATCCGTCCGCCACCTTTATCGACGGCGTCGACTTTTCGAATTGCGGCAGCCCGTCATCGATCGAGTAGTAGTCGCCCTTGTCGCCGACGAAGATGTGACTTTCCGCGGAAAGGCCGCTCGGCCTCTCGAAGGAGCCGGCCATGATCGAAATCGTGTCCAATTCATTGTGCTTCCAGAAGAGCAGCGAGCCGCAGGTGCGGCAGAAGCCGCGCTTCGCCACGTCGGAGGCGCCGTACCAACTGAGCGCGTCGGCCCCTTCTATGACGATATCGGCATCCTTGGAGGCGGTTGCCGCGACGAAATGGCCGGTTTGCCGCCGGCATTGCGAGCAGTGGCAATAGATGACGCCACGCAAGGGGCCGCTCGTCCGGAAGCGCACCGCCCCGCACAGGCACGATCCGCTGTGGTTGTCGCCCATTCCGGTCTCCCTCGACATCATCTTCCCGATCGTTGCGGGATAGAATTTCAGTTTTGCGGCGGCCGAGCACAGGCAAATGCGACACCGAAGCGACGTGTTTCAAAAGCTGCGTCCGCACCGGACTACAGCCTGAGGTAGCAAGAACAATGAGGAAATGCAGGCCATTAAGGAAACTTTAGCGCAACTGCATTTATGATTCCCACAAGCGGAGGTCGTGAGGGGACGCGCCGTCGCATTCGCAATTCCGATTCAAATCCCCGCGTGAGCGACTCCCGGCGGTGGCAAGTCTCCGGTCGCACTGAAGGGGCAGTGAAGACGATATGCAACCGGCAGCCATTCCGACTGACAGAAATGCCGACATTGCCAGCCAGGTCGTGGCGACGATGCGCCAGCTGGGCGTGCTCGGCCTGCCGCGCAACTACGAGATATTTTACGAGGCGCTCAGCGGCAGCAATCATGAACTCAGCGTTGCCGTCGTCTCGTTGAGCAACCGGCCCACCCAGGATGACCTCGACCGCATCGGCCGCACCTTTTTCCCGCAGCATCACGGTCCCGCCATCGTCGAGCACGCCCGGGATATGATCGCCAGGGAATTGGAGGACATAGCCGCGCTGCTGCGCAACGAGCGCACGCATATCGAGAAATACGGCCGTATCCTCGACGAGACCTCGAGCGGCTTGAGCAATCGCAGCCTGCTTTCGCAGGAACTGCTCCACAAGATTGCCGGGGCCATGTCGGCCGCCACCAATTCGACGCTCGATCACAACCGCCTGATTTCCAGCACGCTCAACGAAAAGACGGCCGAGCTTGAAAGCGTCAAGTCGAAGCTCGAGGAATACAAGCGGCTTGCCGACACGGATCCGCTGACGCAGCTGTGGAACCGCCGTGCCTTCGACAAGGAGATCACCCGGATCTACAACAGCAATCGCGGCATCCTCTTCAATGCCTTGATCCTGGCCGATATCGATCATTTCAAAGACATAAACGATCGTTTCGGCCACCCGGTCGGCGACCGTATCCTGCAGATCATCGCCGAAATCTTCCAATCCAGCGTCCGCCCCGACATGTTCGTCGCGCGCACCGGCGGCGAGGAATTCGCGCTGATCGTCGAAGGCGCCAGCGAGGACGCCACCTGCGAAATCGCCGAGCGCATCCGCGCGCTGATCGAGCAGACCCCTTTCACCAGCAGCCAGGCCGGCATCAACTACGGCACCGTCACCGTGTCGCTCGGCGTCTGCATGGCATCGGAGGCGGAAAGCCCCGAAGACCTCTACACCAAGGCGGACCGGGCGCTATATCGCTCCAAGGTCGGCGGCCGCAACCGCGTGACGAGGCACTCGGCCACTGGCAACCGGGCCGGCAAGGGCTGGCTGCTTTACAAGAAAGACTGACACTACAAGAAAGATTGGCACGACCCTTTCCAGATGAATTTTTGTGGACTATATTTTCCACAGAAATGAAGGGTGCGCTCATGCAACGTCCAGTCGCGGTCGCGACGGCGGCCGAAAACGCCGTCATCACCAAGGCCACGCTGCGCGCGGCCGACCTGCTCGACATCACCGCCAGGACTCTCTCTTTGGTCATCGGCGTGTCGGAAGCGACGGTCTCGCGCATGCGCAAGCAGGAATTCCTGCTTGAACGCGGGACCAAGCCGTTCGAGTTGGCGGTGCTGTTCGTCCGCCTGTTCCGCTCGCTCGACGCCATCGTTGGCGGCGACGAGACCGTGGCCCGGGCGTGGCTGAAGAATCCCAACACCACGCTCGATGGCACGCCGCTCGAAAAAATCCTGACGATTGCCGGACTTGTCGATGTCATTGCCTACCTGGACTCCCGCCGCGCTCTCGTCTGAGGCCGTCAGGCTCGAAGGCAAGTACTGGCGAATGGTCGAGGCGCAACACCGCGTTTCGACGCTCAAGCTCGTCGACACGCTCGACGAGCAGGCGCTGCTGGAAGACCTCATCGAGGACACCAAGCCGCGGATCCCGATGGAATGCCGGCATCTCCACTATCTTTTGGCGACGCCCTTTCGCTACGGCTCCGTCTATCCGTACGGCTCGCGCTTCCGCCGCGCCGGCAAGACCAAAGGCGTCTACTATGCCGCCGAGACGGTGCTGACGGCGGTGGCGGAAATGGCCTTCTACCGCTTGCTGTTCTTCGCCGAATCGCCGGCGACGCAATGGCCGAACGACGCGGCCGAGTACACCGCTTTTGCCGCGGCGATCAAATGCGACAGCGCCATCGACCTGACGCGGCCGCCGCTCGATCGCGATGAGAAGGCCTGGACGCACGCCACCGACTATGCCGCCTGCCAGGCGATCGCCGACGTCGCGCGCGAGGCCGAACTGCAGGCGATCCGCTATCGCTCGGTGCGCGATCCCAGGGGCGCCAACATCGCGCTTCTGGCGTGTAAGGGCTTTGCCAAGGCCAAGCCGCTGGAGCCGCAGACCTGGCGCATCCGCATCGGCTCGTTCGGCATCCAGGCGATTTGCGAATTTCCTGACAAGCGGCTCGAATTCTCACGCACCGCCTTTGCCGATCCGCGACTGGCCGGCATGCGCTGGGAGCGCGGCCACTGAACTCGGTAGCTGTGTAGCAATTCAGGTCAGGCCGGCCTCCCCTGAATATCGGCACAAGTCTAGGCAAGAATGTTCACGGCGCGCGCGGCCACCAGTGCGATCGTCAGAAGCGAGATCATCGCCTCGGCCATCATGAGCAGCTTGGCGCGCTGCGTGAGCGGCAAAGTGTCGGTCGGAGAGAACGCCGTGGCATTGGTGAAGGCCAGGAAGACATAGTCTACGAAACCCGGCAGCCAGCCCTGTATCTCGCGATCGGGCAGCGTCATTTGCGGGAACAGAAAGTCCGCCTGCGCCCGCTTGACCAGGCCGCAGGTCGGTGGGCCGCCGCGATCGGTGCTCCAGAACCACAGCGCGAAGACGATCACGTTGGTGACCCAGATGTTGAGCGCGTCGACGAGAAGCGTCGTGCCGGCGCCGGCATGCCCTTCCAGCAGGGCCCGCACCAGGAAAACCAGCGATCCGCAATTCATGATGCTGATGACGCCGGTCATCACCAATGCCGTGCGGCGGATGTAGAGGCGCAGTTGCCCGATCGCGTACCAATGCTCGTGGTCGACGGCGGTGCGCGTCTGCATCTGCGTCCAGGCCGTCGCGATCGACAGGGGCAAGAGCAGCGCCGCCTCGACCGTCGGGGCAAGCCAGCGCGGACCGAAGGACAGGTTGTTGATGACCAGAAGCTGCAGGCAGATGATGACGAGAACCGCCGCGCGCGCCGACCAGAAGTCGAGCCCACGGTGATGGATGACGGCGTGCTGGTGACGCATGGAGGCACCTGAATGGCTAGAACCACAGCGCCCCTGAGCAGCGGGCCGGTTCCAGCAACCATCAGCCGGCCACGATCCATTCCGAAGCGCCGGCGACCGGTTCCATCGCAATCTTGGTTTTACAATGTTGTGGAAGCATACATTTTCGTAAGCTTTTGCTATCGGACTGTTCAGAAATCTGCCGGTGTGATTTTAGGCCCGCATGTCGAGAACCAGCGAATCCGTTCAACTTTGGCCCGCGGCGGGCGCTGCGGAAGGCAATCTGTCTTCACTCTGGAACGGCCTTGTCCAGCACCCGTGGCGGCTGCTGGCGCTTTTGTGCCTGAGCCAGATCGTTTGCTGGACTTTCATGCCGGCGCTCGTCAACGTTGGCCCGCCCCGTGACGTCGTCGAAGGTTTCATGTGGGGCCGCGAATGGGTGCTGCTGACCTATAAGCACCCGCAACTGCCTTGCTGGCTGCTCGAGATCAGCCATCTCGTGACCGGCTCATTCCGCTGGCCGCAATATATGCTGTCGCAACTGATGGTCTCGACGACTTTCGTCCTGGTCTATCTTCTGGCGCGCGACATCATGGGGCCGACCCGCGCGATCGCCGCCGTGCTTCTGATGCCCTCGATCTATTTTTTCGGCTGGCCGACCCCGCAATTCAACCATGACTATGCGCAGATGCCTTTCTGGGCCGGTATCTCGTGGCTGTTGTGGCGCGCGGCGCGCGACGGACGGCCTGGCTGGTGGCTCGCCCTCGGTCTCGTCTCCGGCCTGGGGCTCTATGCCAAGTTCTCGACGGCTTTGCTGCTGGCGTTCGGCGGCGTCTGGCTTTTGTACGACACCCGCGCCCGAAGCCGCTTGGCCACCCCATGGCCATGGATCGGCCTGGCGGTTTTTCTGGGCGTGGTGGCGCCGCTGGCGGTAGAGCTTGTCCGCCTCGATTTCCTGCCGTTTACCTATGCCGCGCATCGCAACGCATGGGTGATCGCCAACCGCGCCCGGCTTTATTACATCGGCGTGCAGCTTGCCGGGCTGTCCGCTTTTCCCGTTGTTCTCGCACTTTCCGGCCTGACGCGACGGCGGGCCGAGCCTGTGCAACAGCCGACCCTTCTCGTGCCGGAGCGGCCTGCGGTCGTCTATTTGGCCTGGATGGGCCTGGGGCCGGCGCTGCTGATCATGGTCGCATCGCTGTTTACCGGCACCGGCGAAGCCTGGGGCGCGACGATGTACAACCTGGTCGGCGCCTTGGCGGTTGCGCTGCTGGGCCAGCGGCTGGGGCCAACGGAGTTGCGCCGGCTGACGGTGCTGGCGCTGCTATGCGTGGTCGGCGTATCGAGCGCCTACGCGGCAACCCGCTGGACGGGCTGCAATGTGCTCGGCCGCCCGCAGCCAATGTGCTGGCCGGCGCGATCGATCTCGCAGACGGCCGAGGCGATCTGGCATGAGACGGTGCCCGGGCCGCTGGGCATTGTCGGCGGCGAGGACGGCGTGGCCCAGCTTGCCGGGCTGGAAGCTGCGGGCCAGCCGTCGATCTTCACGAACCTCGACAGGCGCCTTGCCCCCTGGATCACGGACCAGCGCCTGCGCGATCAGGGCATGCTGCTGGTATGGCCAACAGGCTGGAAACTCACGCCGGTGCAGCAGGCCTGGATTGCCGGCCTGCCGGTCAAGACGGCGCTCTTCGACTGGTCGCTAAAACGGCGACCGATCGAGATCAGCTTTGCCGTCGTTCCTCCCGGGAGAACCAGTTTCCCGGGCGATCCGCCCGGACCGCCCGACCCGGAATGACCGGCAGCGCGCGCTGAATCCATCTGCCAATTAAAAAAGGCGCCGGCATCGCTGCCAGCGCCTCCAATGATCAAGCCTTGCAGCTTTCTCAGGCGTTCGCCACCTGCTTGTGCTGGACCGGATGGCTCTTCTTGAGCAGGTCCGAGACCAGGAAGGCGAGTTCGATCGCCTGGTCGGCGTTGAGACGCGGATCGCAATGGGTGTGATAGCGATCCTGCAGGTCTTCCGCTGTGATCGCGCGGGCGCCGCCCGTGCATTCGGTGACGTTCTTGCCGGTCATCTCGACATGGATGCCACCCGGATGCGTGCCTTCGGCGCGATGCACCTCGAAGAATGTCTGCACTTCCTTGAGAATGCGGTCGAACGGCCGCGTCTTGTAGCCCGCCGCCTCGATCGTGTTGCCGTGCATCGGATCGGACGACCACACCACGTTGCGGCCTTCCTTCTTCACCGCCCGCACCAGCTTCGGCAGGTGCTCGGCAACCTTGTCGGAGCCGAAACGGGCGATCAGCGTCAGCCGGCCCGGCTCGTTCTCGGGATTGAGCAGGTCGATGAGCTCCAAGAGGCCGTCCGGCGTCAGCGACGGCCCGCATTTCAGGCCGAGCGGGTTCTTGATGCCGCGGCAATATTCGATATGGGCATGGTCGGGCTGGCGGGTGCGGTCGCCGATCCAGATCATGTGGCCGGAGGTGGCGTACCAGTCGCCGGAGGTCGAATCGACGCGGGTCAGCGCCTCTTCGTAGCCGAGCAGCAGCGCCTCGTGGCTGGTGTAGAAATCGGTCTCGCGCAGCGCGAAATTGGTTTCCGAGGTGATGCCCACCGCGCGCATGAAGTCCATCGTCTCGGTGATGCGGTTGGCAAGCGCGCCGTACTTCTCGCCCTGCGGGCTGTCGGCGACGAAGCCTAGCATCCAGCGGTGAACGTTCTCCAGGCTGGCATAGCCGCCCTGCGCGAAGGCGCGCAGAAGGTTGAGCGTCGCGGCCGACTGGCGGTAAGCCATCTCCTGGCGCGCGGGATCGGGAATGCGCGACTTGGCGTCGAACTCGATGCCGTTGATGATGTCGCCACGGTAGCTCGGCAGCGTCACGCCGGCCTTGGTCTCGTTGTCGGACGAGCGCGGCTTGGCGAACTGGCCGGCGACGCGGCCGACCTTCACCACCGGCTGCGCGCCGGCGAAGGTGAGCACCACCGACATCTGCAGGAAGACGCGGAAGAAGTCGCGGATGTTGTCGGCGCCATGTTCGGCGAAGCTTTCCGCGCAATCACCGCCCTGGAGCAGGAACGCCTCGCCGGCCGCGACCGCCGCCAGCTGCTTCTTCAGCTTGCGCGCCTCACCGGCAAAAACCAGCGGCGGGAAGGTGGCAAGTTGAGCTTCGGTGGCCTTGAGAGCCGCAGGATCCGGATAGACCGGGACCTGCTTGATCGGCTTTGCTCTCCACGAATTCGGCGACCATTTCGTCATCGCTGCACCCAAACGCCCTTTCGGAGCAACTCCGGGAAAGTCTGAAATTTCCATCGGAATTGCGTCAAAACAAACCGGCGAACGCCCTCGCCCGCCGTGCCAGCCTCGTTACGAGGTCGCGGCTCCTTACACGAAGCCGATTACCTATTCTAGCCGGGTTTTTCAGTGGTGGCGAATGCTTCCGCCGCCTCGTTATGCTGCGTCCGTCAGCGCGAGCAGGAAGAAGCCCAGCCCGAGCAAAAGACAGGAAGGGCTGTAAAGCAGGCTGTCATATCTGGCGAAACGCGTGTTTCTGACCCGCTTGAACAGCCCGAAATATCTCGACCAGCTCAATGCCCGCAGGGTGAATATCGCCGCCCAAAAGATAATTGCTGTCTTCTGCAGCCAGTGCGCCACCGGCAGTTGGATCAGGCCTGCGAAGCCAAGAACGAGCACAAAGACCAGCGTCAGAACCAGACCGACCAGCAGGGCCCCAGCGGCGGTCTCCTTCATCGCCGGGCTGCCGTCCTCGCGTTGAGGCAGCGAAACGCCGGCACCGAGGCGACCGCCCAGACCCCAATAGAGATGAAATCCGGCCCCAAACAGCAGCACGGCAGAACAGGCAGCGACGACCGCCATGTCCATGCCTATCTGCCGGCCTCGTTCAGGCGTCTCAGCTGGCGACCGAGACCGCCCGTCAAATCGAGCGCGAGCATGCGAAGCAGCGCAATGGCACTCCACAAAGGCCGCTCGGCGAAAGGCTTGTTGCTGTTGTGCTCAAGCAGAGGGTGGGTGAACAGGGCTGCAAGGTAGAAGAACGGGATGATGATCAGAAAGGCCCACCAGACCACGAAGAAGGATACCGCGACCCCGACGATTGGCGCGAAGAACAGGCCGAGGTAATGGATAAAGCGGGTTGAAGGTTTTGAATGACCGGCAAGGTAGCCGAGCCAGTATTCATCGAAGGTGTGCGGGTTCATGGATTTCCCCTGCAGCGATGACTTGCAGGGCCGATTGAAACATTGCGTGAAAATACTGCAATAGTCCCAATCGTCGCAGGCCCCGCAAACGCATCCGATCTTTGCAGGTAAGTTACTTTTCTGTTGCAAAGGGTTGCCGGCTGCTACGATCGGCGCCGAACGGAGTACCTACGCCGCCTTGTCGACCAGCCGGGCCAGTTGCGTCATCACCACCGCCGATCCCGCCAGGCGCTTTTCGGCATTCGGCCAGTCGCGCATGAAGACGACGCTGTGGTCGGCCCTGATCTTGGCCAGCGAGCCCTGCTCGCCGATGAACTTGACCAGGCCGACCGGGTTGGGGAACTCGCGCTTGCGGAAGTGGATGACGATGCCCTTGGGGCCGGCGTCGAGCTTCTCGACATTGGCCTTGCGGCAGAGCGCCTTGATGAAGACGATCTTCAACAGGTGCGTCACCTCTTCCGGCAGCGGGCCGAAGCGGTCGATCAGCTCGGCGCCGAAGCCGTCGATCTCCTCGGTGGTCTCGAGATCGCCGAGCCGACGATAGAGCGCCATCCGAAGCTGTAGGTCGGGCACATAACTTTCGGGGATCATCACGGCGGTGCCGACCGCGATCTGCGGCGACCAGCCGCTGTCCTGCGCCTCGCCCGTATCCTTCACTTCGGCGACAGCCTCCTCCAGCATCTGCTGGTAAAGCTCGAAACCGACCTCCTTGATGTGGCCGGACTGTTCCTCACCCAAGAGATTGCCGGCGCCGCGGATATCGAGGTCATGGCTGGCGAGTTGGAAGCCGGCTCCGAGCGTGTCGAGCGACTGCAGCACCTTCAGCCGGCGCTCGGCCGTATCGGTCAGCTTGCGGTTGGCCGGCAGCGTGAACAGCGCATAGGCGCGCACCTTGGAGCGGCCGACGCGGCCGCGCAGCTGGTAAAGCTGGGCCAGACCGAACATGTCGGCGCGATGGATGATCAGCGTGTTGGCGGTCGGTATGTCGAGGCCGGATTCGACGATGGTCGTCGACAGGAGCACGTCGTACTGTCCGTCGTAGAAGGCGTTCATGATGTCGTCGAGCTCGCCTGGCGGCATCTGGCCGTGGGCCACCGCAACCTTCAGCTCCGGCACGGATTCGCGAAGGAAATCATGGATTTCAGCCAGGTCGCTGATACGCGGCACGACATAGAAGGAATGGCCGCCGCGATAGCGCTCGCGCAGCAGCGTCTCGCGGATGACCAGCGGATCGAAGGGCGAGATGAAGGTGCGCACCGCCATGCGGTCGACCGGCGGCGTGGCGATCAGCGACAGCTCGCGCACGCCGGTCAGCGCCAGCTGCAGCGTGCGCGGGATCGGCGTTGCCGACAGCGTCAGCACATGCACGTCGGACTTGAGATCCTTCAGCCGCTCCTTGTGCTTGACGCCGAAATGCTGTTCCTCGTCGATGATCAGCAGGCCAAGATTCTTGAACGAGATCGAAGACCCGAGCAGCGCGTGCGTGCCGACGACGATATCGACCGTGCCTTCGGCAATCCCCTTCTTGGTCTCGGCCAGCTCCTTGGAACCGACCAGGCGTGAGGCCTGCGCGATGCGGATCGGCAGGCCGGAAAAACGCTGCGAGAAGGTCTTGAAATGCTGGCGTGACAAAAGCGTCGTCGGCACCACCACCGCGACCTGGAAACCCTCCATCGCCGCGATGAAGGCGGCGCGCAGCGCCACCTCCGTCTTGCCGAAGCCGACATCGCCGCAGACCAGCCGGTCCATCGGCTTGCCGGCGCCGAGGTCGTCCATGACGGAATCGATCGCCGTCTGTTGATCGTCGGTTTCCTCGTATGGGAAGCGTGCGGCGAACTCGCCATAGAGCCCTTCGGCCGGGATCATGGTTGGTGCAGAGCGCATCTGCCGCTCGGCGGCGATGCGGATCAGCTGCCCGGCCATGTCGAGCAGGCGCCGCTTCAGCCGCGCCTTGCGCGCCTGCCAGGCGCCGCCGCCGAGCTTGTCGAGTGTCGCCTCGGCCGAATCCGAGCCGTAGCGCGACAAAAGCTCGATGTTTTCGACCGGCAGGAACAGCCGGTCGTCGCCCGCATAGTGGATTTCGAGACAGTCATGCGGCGCGCCGACCGCCTCGATGGTGCGCAGGCCGATGAAACGGCCAATGCCGTGGTCGGTGTGGACGACGATATCGCCGGAAGAGAGCGACGAGGCCTCGGCGATGAAATCGGAAGCCTTCTTCTTGCGCTTCGAACGCCGGATCAGCCTGTCGCCAAGAATGTCCTGCTCGGCGACGACCACCATGTCGTCGGTTTCGAAGCCGGATTCGAGCGGCAACACGGCGAGACCGGCCTGCCCCGGCTCGAGTTTTTCGACCTCGGCAAGCGTCGCGACGGGCTTCAGATTGCTGAGATGGTGCTCGGCCAGAATCTGGCCGAGCCGGTCGAGCGACCCTTCCGTCCAGCCGGCGACGATGACTCGGCGGCGCGCCGCGCGCTCGTCGGCAATGTGCTTTACGACAACGTCGAAGACGTTGATGTTGGGATCGGCGCGCTCCTCCGCAAAACTGCGGCCATGCCGCGAGCCGCCATGGAAGACCTTCTTGCCGCCGACATCGGGCGCATCGAAGACGGTGAAGTCGATGTCTTCACGCGGGCCAAGCGACGCCTTGAGATTGTCCGGCGACAGATAGAGCAGGTCCGGCGCCACCGGCTTGTAGGGCACGGCGTCCTTGAGCGCGCTGTCGGCCTGTTTGCGGCGCGCTTCGTAATGGTCGAGGATCAGCGTATGCCGCTCGGCCAGCGCCTCGTGCGCCAGGTGGTCGAAGACGACAGGCGCGTCCGGTAGATAGTCGAACACCGTCTCCAGCCGCTCGTAGAAGAACGGCAGCCAGTGCTCCATGCCGGCAAAGCGCCGGCCTTCGCTGACGGCGGCATAGAGCGCGTCGTCGCGCGACGGCGCGCCGAACGCTTCGATATAGGAGCGGCGGAAGCGACTGATTGTCTCCGGCGTCAGCGCCACCTCGCTCATCGCCTGCAGCGACATCGACTTGCGCTGCCCGGTGGTGCGCTGGGTGGCCACGTCGAAGACCCGGATCGACTCCAACGTGTCGCCGAAGAAGTCGAGGCGCAGCGCCTCGCTCCAGCCCGGCGCGAACAGGTCGAGGATGCCGCCGCGCACCGCGAACTCGCCAAGGCCGCGCACCGTCGGCACGCGCTCGAAGCCTGAGGTCTCCAGCCGCGCGATCAGCGCGTTCATGTCGATCTGGTTGCCGGGCCTGGCGTGGAAAGTTTGCGCCTCGATCAATTCAGCCGGCGGGATGCGTTGTAACAGCGCATTGGCGGTGGTGAGGATCACCGCGCGATGCGGCTTCTTTGCCAGCGCGATCATGGCGGAAAGCGCATCGAGCCGCCGCGCCGCGGCATCGGCGCCGGGCGACACGCGGTCGTAGGGCAGGCAGTCCCAGGCCGGCAGTTCCAGCACCGGCAGGCCAGGCGCGGCAAAGGCGAGCGCCTCGATGATCGCCGGCAGCCGCTGGCCATCGCGCGCCACGAACAGCACCGGCTTGTCCGGAGCGATCTCCTGCGCCGTCTGCACCAGGGCAAAGGCTTCATAGCCGTCGGCGACGCCGTCGACGGTGAACTGGCCGACGCGGCCCTTCGGCAGGCCGATTGTGGGGATAAGGCTCATGGATATGCGTTTTTCAAAATGTCATGGTTCGGCGCGACGCCAGGATCTTTTGCAGCAACGCGCAATCGATATCGGGCGGAACCGGGCGCTCGCCGGTGACCATCGGGAAAAAATCGGTGTCGGGAATTTCGAGAAGTCTCTCATATTGGTCGATTTCATCGCCGGTCAAGGCGCCGATCTCGGCATCGGCGAAGGAGCCGAGGATCAAGTCCATCTCGCGCATGCCGCGATGCCAGGAGCGGAACAAAAGCTTGCGGCGGCGGGGGTCCAGCCCTTCGCTTGATCGCTGTGTTCCGGTCATGGCGCCGCATCCCTGTTGGAGCGGCGCATATAGCGTGGATAGAGAGCGGTGTCAGCCTTTGCGCTGCGGCGCTCGCGACATAAGCTGACACGATGCGTCCTTCCATCCTCGATCCCCTGTTTGTCCCCATCACCTCGCTCGCCGGCGTCGGCCCCAAGGTCGGCTTGCTGATCGAGCGGATCGTGCCGGCTGATCTCGGCGACCGCGCCGCCCGCGCGGCCGACCTTTTGTTCGTGCTGCCCAACACCGTGATCGACCGCCGCAACCGTCCGGGCATAGCGCTGTCCGCCGAGGGCCAGATCGTTACTCTGGAAGTACGGGTCGACCGCCACCAGCCGCCGCCGCGCGGCAACAGGTCGGTGCCGTACCGGGTTTACGCCCATGACGACACCGGCGAGGTCGCGCTGACCTTCTTCCATGCTCATGCCGCCTACCTGCAGAAGATGCTTCCCGAAGGTGAGCGCGTCGTCATCTCGGGCCGCATGGAATGGTTCAACGGCCGCCCCACCATGGTCCATCCCGACCATATCGCGCCGATCGACGAGGCCGAGGGCCTGCCGCTGGTCGAGCCGGTCTATCCACTCACCGCCGGCCTGTCGGCCAAGGTGTTGCGCCGCGCCATCGGACAGGCGCTGGGGCGCCTGCCGGAACTGCCCGAGTGGCAGGACGACGCCTTCATGCGCCGCCACACCTTTGCGTCCTTCGGCGATGCGCTTGCCCGCGTCCACCACCCCAAGGACCCAATCGACGTTGCCGTCGAGGGCTCGGCCTGGCGGCGTCTTGCCTATGACGAATTGTTGGCCGGCCAGGTGTCGCTGGCGCTGGTGCGGGCAAAAATCCGCCGCCTCTCGGGCCGGCCGCTCACCGGCGACGGCAGCATCGTCGAGAAGCTGCGCGCGGCCCTGCCCTACATGCTGACCACCAGCCAGGAATTCGCGCTCGGCGAGATCAACGCCGATCTCGCCGATCCGGAACGCATGCTGCGCCTGCTGCAGGGCGATGTCGGCTCCGGCAAGACGGTGGTGGCGCTGCTTGCCATGGCGCGCGCGGTCGAGGCCGGCGGCCAGGCAGCGCTGATGGCGCCGACCGAGATCCTGGCGCGCCAGCATCTGGCGACGATCGCGCCGCTGGCGGAAAAAGTCGGCCTGCGCCTCGCCATCCTGACCGGCCGCGAAAAAGGCCGCGAACGCACGGAGACGCTTGCAGGCCTTGCCAGCGGCGAGATCGATATCGTCGTCGGCACGCACGCGCTGTTCCAGGAAAGCGTGACGTTTCACGACCTTGTGCTTGCCGTCGTCGACGAGCAGCATCGCTTCGGCGTCCACCAGCGCCTCGCCATCACCGCCAAGGGCGATGCGCCAGACATGCTGGTGATGACGGCCACGCCCATCCCGCGCACGCTGGTGCTGACCGCCTTCGGCGACATGGACGTCTCCAAGCTCACCGAAAAACCGGCGGGCCGGCAGCCGATCCGCACCGTGACCTTGTCGATGGAGCGACTGGACGAACTGGTCGGGCGCATGCGCGAAGCGGTCGCCGAAGGCCAGAAGATCTACTGGATCTGCCCGCTGGTCGAGGAATCCGAGGAAATAAAACTGATGTCGGCGGAGGATCGCTTTGCTTCGCTGAAACCGCTGTTCGGCGACCGGATCGGCCTCGTGCACGGCCGCATGAAAGGCGCGGAAAAGGACGAGGCGATGCGCGCCTTCAAGGAAGGCGAAACGCGGATCCTGATCGCCACGACGGTCATTGAGGTTGGCGTCGACGTGCCGGACGCCACCATCATGGTCATCGAGCATGCCGAGCGCTTCGGCCTTGCCCAATTGCACCAGTTGCGCGGCCGCGTCGGGCGCGGCGACAAGCCGTCATCCTGCGTCCTGCTCTACAAGGACCCGCTCGGCGAGACCGCAAAACGCCGGCTTTCGGTGATGCGCGAGACCGAGGACGGCTTCAAGATTGCCGAGGAAGACCTGAAGCTGCGCGGCGAAGGCGAGTTGCTGGGCACAAGGCAATCCGGCACGCCCGGCTTCCAGGTGGCGCGCCTCGAGTTCCATGCCGACCTGCTCGAAGCCGCGCGCGACGATGCGCGGCTGATCCTGTCGCGCGATCCGGAACTGCAATCCGAACGCGGCGAGGCGCTGCGCTTGTTGCTCTACCTGTTCGGGCGCGACGAAGCAGTGCGGCTGCTGCGCGCCGGCTGAGCGCCAAGCGGCGGGTTGGAAAGGCCGCCTTCGACGGGCTCGCCGTTCAACGTCACCAGCTTGGCCTTGACCTCCGGCGCCACCATGCCGGCCGAGACGATCAGCTTGGCGCCGTCCTCGATCGACATGTCGAGCAGCACGATCTCGGATTTATGCACATACATCAAAAAGCCGGTGGTCGGGTTCGGCGTGCAGGGCATGAACACCGCGATCAGCGGATCGCCCTCCTGGTCGAGCTTCTGGTTGATCTCGGTTTCCTTCTCGCTGGCGACGAAGACCAGCGACCACACGCCCTTGCGCGGATATTCGACCAGCCCGACCTGGCGGAACATGTCGCCCTTGTTCGACAACACCGTCTCGAAGATCTGCTTGAGCGAGCCGTAGATGCCGCGCACCAGCGGCATGCGGCCAAGCAGCCGCTCGCCGAAATTGACGATGGCGCGGCCGACGATGTTGGCCGTCAGGAAGCCAATCAGCGTGATCAGGATAAGCGCCACGATCAGCCCGAAGCCGGGCACCGGGAACGGCAGGTAGGTGTCGGGATTGTAGCGGGCCGGGATGTAAGGCTTCACCCAGGAATCGACCCAGCCGATCAGCGACCAGGCGATATAGGCCGTGATCGCCAGCGGCGCGCAGACGACGAAGCCGGTCAGGAAATAGTTCCTCAGCCGGGTCATGCCAGAGGTCTTCAGGGCGTCGGACATGCGTTCACCACGGCGCAGGGTTGCAACGCCGAGATTAGTGAACCGCGAGCCGGTTTGGAACTGCGAAGTTTTTAAAGGCTGCGCTGTTACGGACGCCGCATAACCCGCTACTCCACCGTCACCGATTTCGCCAGATTGCGCGGTTGGTCGACGTCGGTGCCCATGAACACCGCGGTGAAATAGGCCAGCATCTGGATCGGCAGCGCGTAGATGATCGGCGAGATGATCTCCGGCACTTCGGGCAGGATGATCGTCTCCATCGTCTTGATGCCCGCCTGGGCGGCGCCCTTGGCGTCGGTGATCAGGATGATCTTGCCGCCGCGCGCCGCCACTTCCTGCATGTTCGACACGGTTTTTTCGAAGATGCGGTCATGCGGCGCGATCACGATCACCGGCATGTTCTCGTCGATCAGCGCGATCGGCCCGTGCTTGAGCTCGCCGCCGGCATAGCCTTCGGCGTGGATGTAGGAAATCTCCTTGAGCTTCAGCGCGCCTTCCATGGCGAGCGG
>NZ_JAGXJY010000321.1 GCF_019091085.1 Mesorhizobium sp. GbtcB19
CGATGTCTATTCGGGTGGAAGAGGAGAAGAAAGAAAGGAGGTAGAGATGGCTTTCTAAGAAAAGACTTAGAGTTTACTGAATTCATTAGAATGGAAGTATATTCCCGAAGAAGAAATAAGGAATAAGCGGGAACAAATGCCTATGTAGTCGTCTTACTTGGGTGGGAGAAACGATGAGGCCCGGCCCACCATGGACCGGGGAAAGAATAGAGGGAATAGGGCTTCTTTCACTTTAACAAATGGAGAAAGGGTAAAAT
>NZ_JAGXJY010000322.1 GCF_019091085.1 Mesorhizobium sp. GbtcB19
TGAAGTACCGCTCCACCAATACCGATTACTAATATTACTGATGCAATCATTAAGGTTCTATTGTCACTTAAATCTGTTTTATCATCTACCATCATGCGTAATCCGCTTGATGCGATTACACCGAATAGTAAGATTGATACACCACCCATAACTGGTGTTGGGATCGAATGAATCAGTGCAGAAATCTTACCGATAAACCCGAACATGATTGCGAATACTGCTGAACCGATGGATAAGTATACACTGTATGCTCTCGT
>NZ_JAGXJY010000323.1 GCF_019091085.1 Mesorhizobium sp. GbtcB19
TATAGAATATTCTTCTGAAATAGTTTTTAATTATCTTTAATAATCTCGATTTAACTTTTTTTTTTACGTAAATGATAAGGGTGAAGACAACATATAATTGCATATCTTGGATCGATGTTTATGTAGGAGCGAGGGATATCTTCTATCTCTTTCTTTTTGTTTGGATATCATTCGAAATATATATATCAGATTGATTGACTAATAATATTACCAATTAGTATCCAAAAATTAGAAAGCTTCTTGTAACATCCTCGAT
>NZ_JAGXJY010000324.1 GCF_019091085.1 Mesorhizobium sp. GbtcB19
GGTAAATAACTGAGTTAATTTTACATGCAAGCCAGACTTTGTACCTTTCTTAGCCATAACATGAGGAAAAGAAATATACACCAAGAAATTTGAATAGATATAAAAATATAAAGAAGTATACATGCATGGCCGGCCATTAACTTATCCACTAAAAGACCATCTTTGGTGCCGCATTGACCATAGGCAAGCATCACCCAAACCATTTATGATTGCCATCATAAACCTTTATCGGTTGGTTGAAACATCCTCTACATGT
>NZ_JAGXJY010000325.1 GCF_019091085.1 Mesorhizobium sp. GbtcB19
CCCAACACCCTTTCCTCTTGCGAATCAGGTACGTAATGGGGTATTTACCAACAGGTAGAGAAAAGTAATTCTCACTTTGGATCAGGACTATGAACCGTCGTCCGATGGGTGATCAAGGATCAGTGGACATATTTGGGCCGCCAAGATCAACAATGGCCCCTATTAATGCAGGCCCAACAAAGGCCCACAAGCAAAGGTGTACTAATTGAGAGTTATCAGGAAAAATATAGTAAAATTCACAAATCCAACTTTTTTT
>NZ_JAGXJY010000326.1 GCF_019091085.1 Mesorhizobium sp. GbtcB19
GACGGCGTCGGCCGGCAGCCGAAGCAGGACCCGCGGCCGGTGGTGAGGACGATGACATTGGCCCCGCCTGCGACCGGGCCTGTGGCGGAGACCCGGGCGTAGCCGGGGGTGCGCATGAACACCAGGCCGCTGCCGGGGCCCTCCTCGGGGAAGCCGAGGACGCCGTTGGGCGGCGTCGGGCCCCCCTTGGCGCCCGCGCCCACCGTTTTCTCCAGGATCGGGGTCAGGCCGCCCCGCTGGGTGCCGGGGGAGGGGG
>NZ_JAGXJY010000327.1 GCF_019091085.1 Mesorhizobium sp. GbtcB19
TATTGTGGATATAGTGGTTCACTCTTTGAATAATTAAGTTGGTTCTAGCATGTAGTATTTCAAACCTTTAGATAAAACTTTTAATCGTCTTGGATTGTTCTTAGCAATTTTAATATAGTTTTTACTCTCATAAAAATTGGAGCCCAACCTATAATATCTTCAATTCTGATTAAAATTTTTGACTATTTATATAAGTTTTCTTTGTCTGATCTTAAATAAAAGAGTTATCATCTTATATGGTCAAAATTCTCCTCTA
>NZ_JAGXJY010000328.1 GCF_019091085.1 Mesorhizobium sp. GbtcB19
ATTTAGAATATCGTGATGCAACTAAACTTACAGCTTATATGACATTGTACCACTTTTATCGGTTCTTCAACTTTACCAGTCAGTCCAAAATATTAAACCTTTGTTTTTTTTTTTTGTTTCATCAGTGTACCAAGCATGATGTACCATATTGGTGGACATACACCGATCTTGTTTGATCCAAGCACAAATATCTTTCTGCTATTCCTGGTAGCTCCCTATTGGTCTTAGGAGAAACTGTAATTTCCAAGACTAACTA
>NZ_JAGXJY010000329.1 GCF_019091085.1 Mesorhizobium sp. GbtcB19
GGAGCAACGCTCCTTCCAGCGCCAGCTGCGGCGATAGCAGCGTGTGCGCCTGCGCTTTCGAGGGTGAGGGGCCGGTCTTGTAGTCGAGGATGTCCGCCATGCCGCCGGCAAGCAGGTCGACGCGGTCGGCGTAGCCGGACAGCGTCCCGCCGGTGCGGCCGACCACCGTTTTCTCGGCGCGTTCCTCGGCATGGCGCCGGGCAACGGCCTCGGCCCGGCCATGCTCCCATTCGATGATGTTTTCGGCGAGCTTTT
>NZ_JAGXJY010000035.1 GCF_019091085.1 Mesorhizobium sp. GbtcB19
CGCCAGATAGGCCGCGGCCAGGCCATTGGCGGCGGCGCGCGCGGTATGGAGCTGCTTGGAATCGGCGGCATCGCGCAGGAATTCCCAGAGACCGGCGGCCTGCGTTCCGGCCGAGCCGAGCGCGTGGTTGAGCCGGGCGGCGTCGAGCCCGATCAGCTTGCCGACCGCCGCGGCCGCCGCCACCGCGCCGGCCGTGCCCGTCGTGTGGAATATCTCGTAATGCGAGCGTCCAAGGAACTCGCCGACGCGGATGCCCGCTTCATAGCCCGCGATGGCGGCCGTCAGCATTTCGCGTCCGCTCTTCCGCTCCGCCTCCGCGACAGCCAGAACGGCCGGGAAGATCACGGCCGCCGGGTGGAAGACGGAACCGTTGTGGACGTCGTCCTGCTCCACGACATGCGAAGCGGCCGCATTGACCATCGCGGCGAAGTAGGGGCTGGTGCGGCGCCGCGTCGGGATGACGGTGCTTAGGCCATCCACCGGCCCCATCGCGCGGGCGAAGCCTTCGATGATCTCGACTTGGCGAGCGCCCTTGCCGGCGAAAGCGGAGCCCAGCCAATCGATCATCAGTCCCTTGGCGAAATGGACGACGCGCGGCGGGATGCGCTCGAAGTCGAGTTCCGCCACGAACGAGCAAAGTCTGGCGGTTGGCCAATCGGCTGGTTTCGGGACCATTTTGCCTCCTGCTCAGGCCGGGGCGCTTCGGCGCAGGATCTGCCTCGCCCGCTCGATCACCGGCCGGTCCACCATCTCGCCATTCACCCTGACGGCCCCACTCGAAAAGGTAGCTTCGACTATGGCGCGAGCCCAACTTACTTCATCCTCGCCGGGACGAAACGTGCGGCCGATCGGTTCGATCTGCTTGGGGTGGATCGCCATCTTGCCGCCGAACCCCATCTTCACGGCGTGGCGCGCATCATCTTCGGTGATTTCAGGACTGCTGAGGTCGGCGGTAATGCCGTCGAGCGGGGCAGCGCGGTTGGCCGCGCGCGAGCGCCAGACGATCTCCGTGCGCGCGCCAAGCAGCGCCAATCGATCGTGGGCGCAACCGAGATCGAGCGCGAAGTCGAGCGAACCGAAGGCAATGCCGACGACAGCCGGCGTTGCGAGGATATCAGTCAAATTCGCCAGTCCGGTCGCGCTTTCGACCAGCGCAATCACGGCGACGTCGCGGCCGAAGCTTCGGGCGATGTTGGCGATGTCTTCAGGGCGCTCCGCCTTGGGCAGCATGACGGAGACGGCGCCCAGGCTTCGCAGGGCATCGATATCCGCGGCATGCCAGGGCGTGCCGGCGGCGTTGACGCGAACGATGACAGGAGATGCAAGCGCATCGGCGCGGGCAGCCACCGCTTCCCGCGCGCTGTCCTTGTCGTTAGGGCCGACAGCATCCTCGAGGTCGAGGATGATCGCGTCCGCGCCGCTGGCGTCGGCCTTCGCGAACCTTTCAGGCCGCGAGCCCGGCACGAAAAGCGGTGCGAGCGGCATCGCCAGGCTCACCATTGCGCCGTCGCTTTCACGGTGACGTGGCCGTCCGACGCCCGCACGTCCATCTCCATCTCGTTTTTGCCGCGGGCCGTTCCGCTCAGAAGCAGGGTCTGCGGGCCGATCGCCGGCCGCACGCCGCGAAAGGAGAAACGCCGCGGCGCCTGGCCGGCAACGATGGCGGCGAAGTTCATGAGCAGCGTCGCCTGGAGCGGGCCGTGGATGACAAGCCCCGGATAGTGCTCGACACCCGTGGCATAGGGCGCGTCATAGTGGATGCGATGCCCGTTGAACGTCAGGGCGGAGTAGCGAAAAAGCAGCACCGGGTCGACGTCGACGATCCGCTCATGCGTCGTGACCGTCCTCGAACCAGGCGGCTGCTCGGGGACAGCGGCGCTGGGCTCCGACGCCCGATAGACGATGATCTGGTCCTCCTCGACCACGGGGCCGGCGGCGTTGGCGAACTCATGCCGGACGGTGACGAATGTGAGGGGACCGGTGCGCCCCTGCTTTTCTTCGACGGCGCTCAGGACCGAGCGGCGGCGGATCGTGTCGCCACCGCGGATCGGCGCCAGGAAGCGGATGTCGCTGCCGGCCCACATGCGACGTGGAAGCGGCACGGGCGGCAGAAAGCCACCCTTGGCTGCGTGCCCGTCCGCTCCCAACTCGCGGGAATCGGCGATGTCCGGCGCCAGGCACCAGTGCAGGCCGGGTGGGGCTTCGTCGTTCCTGATCACGTGAGACCCAAGTGTGGCTTCGAAGCTGGCGAGCAGGCGCGGCGTGACGATGTCCTCGACTTCGCGGGTCCGTCCGACCCATTTTTCCAGCGTCGCGGACGAAGTCAGGCTCATGGTGCTTTCCGTTCGGCGAATTCGGACCGAACCCGATCCGTGTCGGCGCCAAGCGCGGGGACCGCGGGAATCTTTCCAAAACCTTCGGACCGGCCGGCCGGCATGGGCACGGCGATCTGCCGGCCGCCCGGAAGAGCCACCTGCATCGTGCGCAAGGCCTGGTGACGCGGAAGGTCCCGCATTTCACTGACGCGCCCCCAGGCGATCTGTGCCTCGCCGAGACGGCGAATAGCCTCCGCGCAGTCGATCGCCTCGAAGACAGGCTCTATCTCGGCGTCGAGCGCGGCGCGATTGGCCACCCGCCAGGCATTGGTGGCGAAGCGCTCGTCGGCAAACAGGTCCTGCCTTCGCAGCACAAGGTTGCAGAAGCGCTTCCACTCGCTGTTCTGCTGTATCGAGATCACCACCGCGCCGTCGCGGCAGGCGTAGGGCCGGTAGGGATAGATCGAGGCATGCGCCAGGCCGTAGCGCCCGGTCTCGCGCCCGGCGTGCTCATAATGCAGCAGCGGCACCGTCATCCAGTCGGCCATGCCGTCGAACATCGCGATCTCGATCAGGCGGCCACGGCCGGTCCGCGCCCGCGCCAAAAGCGCTTCCAGGATAGCGGCGTGCGCGTTCATGCCGGTGGCGATGTCGGCCGCCGAGACGCCGATCTTGCAAGCCGTCTCCGGAGTGCCCGTCACCGCGCAGATGCCGCTTTCCGCCTGCACCAGCATGTCGTAGGCGCGCATCGCGGCGTAAGGCGTGTCCTGCCCGTAGCCGACGATGTTGACGACGATCAGCCGCGGAAACTTCTCGGCAATCACGTCGGCGGAAAGGCCGAGCCTGTCGATCGCGCCCGGCGCGAGGTTCTGCACGAGCACGTCCGCCCGCGCCACCATGCGGTGCAGCAGAGCGAGGTCTTCCCCGGCCTTGAGGTCGAGCGCGACGCTCTCCTTGCCGCGGTTCAGCCAGACGAAATAGGCCGACATGCCTTCGACGGTGGAATCGTAATGGCGCGCGGTCTCGCCCTCGGAACGCTCGATCTTGACGACCCGCGCGCCGGCATCGGCGAGACGCACCGTGCACAAGGGCGCCGCGACCGCCTGCTCGATCGAGACGACGAACAGGCCCTCCAACGGGCGGACGCCATCAGACATTGCGCTGCACTCCCGAGCGGGCGAGCACGCCGGGCTTGAGCCGCTCGTTCTTGCCGTAGTCATCGGCCGGGTGGAAGAACAGGCGCGGCGTGTCGTCGATTTCGCCGAGCCGCTTGCGGTAGGCTTCCAGATAGGCCTTGCGTCCATCATCGCCGACACGGCCGGGCATGTAAGCGACGAAGGGTGGCAACACGTCGAAGCCGGCATAGCGCAAAAGACCGTTGTGGACAGGCCACAGGACCGTGAGGACGTCGCCGTCGATGCCGTCGGGGGCATAGGTGTCGGCCGAGGTGCCGGTGGTGGCGGCGACCATGGCGAGCTTGCCCTTGAACATGCCGGTGTCGTATTTGCGGCCCGGCAGATAGGCGAAGCCGCGGGCGAAGACACGGTCGGCCCAGCCCTTGAGCATCGCCGGCATCCCGAACCACCAGACGGGAAACTGGAAGATGACGAAGTCCGCCCGTTTCAGCTTTTCGATCTCGGCATTGATGTCGGCCGCAAGCCGGCCCGTCTCATAAGCGGCGGTCTGCTCGCGCTGCAGGCTGAAGAACTCCGGATCGTTCCGGTCGCCGGTCATGTCCCCCGAGCCGGCGACAGGGTTGAAGCCCATCGCGTAAAGATCGCTGACCACCACATCGTGGCCCGCCTGGGCCAGCGTCTCGACGGCGAGATCCTTCATGGCGCCGTTGAAGGATTTCGGCTCGGGATGCGCATAGACGATGAGGACGTTCACAGCGTCAGCTCCTAATAAGAACGCGGCAGCCCGAGCACATGCTCGGAGAGGAAGGAGAGGATGAGGTTGGTGGAGATCGGGGCGACCTGGTAAAGCCGCGTTTCGCGGAATTTGCGCTCCACGTCGTACTCCTCCGCGAAGCCGAAACCGCCATGTGTCTGGATGCAGACATTGGCGGCTTCGTTCGAGGCATCGGCGGCCAGCATCTTGGCCATGTTCGCCTCGGCGCCGGGATTCCTGCCGGCCTCGTAGAGGGTCAGCGCCTCACGCACCATCAGCTCCGCGGCGCGCATGTTGGCGTAGGCCCTGGCGATGGGAAACTGGATGCCCTGGTTCTGGCCGATCGCCCGGCCGAAGACATGGCGCTCCCGGGCGTAGCCGGCCGCCTTTTCGATGAACCATTTGGCGTCGCCGACGCATTCCGAAGCAATCAGGATGCGCTCGGCATTCATGCCGGAAAGGATATAGCGGAAGCCCTTGCCCTCTTCGCCGATCAGATTTTCGGCGGGCACGCGCAGATCGTCGAAGAAGACTTCGGTCGTGGCATGGTTCATCATCGTGCGGATCGGCCGGATGGTGAGGCCATTGCCGAGCGCCTGGCCCATGTCGACGATCAGGACGGAAAGCCCGTCAGTCTTCTTCATGCCGTCGGTGAGCGGCGTGGTGCGCGCGAGCAGCAGCATCAGGTCGGAATGCTCAGCGCGGCTGGTCCAGATCTTCTGGCCCTTGACCACGAATTGGTCGCCTTCGAGCCGCGCCGTGGTCTTGAGCGCGCCGGTATCGGTGCCGCTGGTCGGTTCGGTGACACCGAAAGCCTGCAGGCGCAGCTCGCCGGTGGCGATCCTCGGCAGATAGCGTAGTTTCTGCGCCTCGGAGCCGTGGCGAAGTAGCGTGCCCATCGTATACATCTGCGCATGGCAGGCGCCGCCATTGCAGCCGGCACGCTGAATTTCCTCCAGCACCGCGGCCGCCGCCGACAGCGGCAGGCCTGAACCGCCATATTCCTCGGGGATCAGGATCGAGAGCCAGCCGGCCTCGGTCAGGGCTTCGACGAATTCGCGCGGATAGGTCATGTCCCTGTCGAGCGCGCGCCAATACTCGCCGGGAAAGCGGTCGCAGAGCTTGGCAACAGCTTCGCGAATGTCCTGATAATGTTCCATGAGGGTTGCCCGGCTTTTTGTCTTGCTCCAGCGTCCATTATCACGCGGGCGTGCCTTGGCGGCAATGAAAGGCCGGCGTGATCAGCTATGCCGGAATTGAAACCCTCATGGCGCAGGCCCGAGAAGCTGGCCGACCCACACCGCACGCTCGACTAGATCCCGAGCGGTATCTTCTATCGCCTGGCCCGCGAACCGCGCCAGCCGCGAGGCCGGCCGGTCGGCCGGATAGGCAAGGATAAGGCGGCGCACGGGCACGGGGTCGATCAGCGGCGCGGCGGTGAGCAGGCCGGCGGCGACGTCGGCATGGATAGGAGCGAGCGGCAGGGTCGTCCAACCATGGCCGTTGCGAACGAGGTCCTTCAGCACGGAATAGGTGTCGGCCTCGATGCCGACGTCGAGCGTGATGCCCGTTTCGGCCGCACAGCGCTCGACCAGGATGCGCAACCCATGCTTCACGCTGGGAAGCAACAGCCGCTTGCCGGCGAGCGAAGAGAACGGCACCGCGCGCACGGTCGAGAATCCGGCGCCGGGCGGGCCGATGAGGAAGAGGTTTTCCAGGAGCAGCGGGCGGGTGCGAAGCGACCTGGCCATGCGCGGGTCGTAAAGCACCGCGACGTCTATTTCGCCCCGGTGCAGCCAGTCCAGCAGATAGCCGGTATAGGCGCTGACCAGCCTTAGCTTCGCCTTCGGATGAGCAGCGCCGAAGGCCGCCGCCAGCGGCAGCGAGATGATGTCGGCAACCGTGGGCGGCAGGCCGATGGCCACTTCGCCGGTAAGCGGCGCGTCCGCCGGCGTGGCGGTGGCGCGAATCTCGTCGATCTCGGCGAGGACGCGCACGGCGTGGGCCAGCACCTCCTTGCCCTGCTCGGACAGCACCATGCCGCGCCCGTGGCGCAGGAACAGGGCAAAGCCCAGTTCCTCTTCCAGCATGCGCACCTGGCGGCTGAGCGCCGGCTGCGCGATGTGCAGCCTGTCGGCGGCCTTGCTGAGGCTTCCGAGTTCGGCGACATGGATCAAGGTGCGCAGCTGCGATAGCTCCATAAGCTATTGAATATCATTATATCTGATCACAAGAAAGGGATGAAGATTGGATAGGATAGCCGGGGTATTCTGCCGCCAGATACAAGCCTCGGGAGTCCAAGGTGACGGCGATCAGCCAACAAGTGAAACACCCGGAAACCGCCGTTTCGGCGGTTCCTCCGGCGGCACCCGGAACTGAGTGGCCGGACCAGGTCTATGACGTGCTCAAGGCCGCCGGCATCAGCCAGATGTCCTATGTGCCCGACGCCGGCCACACCACGCTGATCCGTCGCTTCAGCGCCGATCCCGAGGTCGTCACCAATGTGCTGACGACCGAGGAAGAGGGCATCGCGATCGCGGCCGGCTCCTGGCTCGGCGGCAAGCGCAGCGTCGTGCTCATGCAGTCGTCCGGTGTCGGCAACTGCATCAATATGCTGTCGCTTCCGGTGCAGGCGCGCTTTCCCCTGCTGATCCTGGTGACGATGCGCGGCGAATGGGCGGAGTTCAATCCCTGGCAGGTGCCGATGGGGCAGGCGACGGAGGCCTCGCTGAAGGCGATCGGTCTGCGGGTGCTTCGCGCCGAAACCGGCCCCGATCTCGTCGAGACCGTGGCGCAGGCGGCCTCGATGGCATTTGACGCCGATCAGCAGATCGCGGTGCTGATCGGCCAGCGGCTGCTGGGCAAGAAGAAGTGGTGAACAACATGACACTGCCGACAATGGATCGCCGCGAGGCGGTGAAGAGGCTGCTCGATGCAAGGGACGGGGCACTGGTCGTGACCGGGCTCGGCTCGCCGAGCTACGACGTGCATGCCGCCGGCGATCGCGACGACAATTATTACCTCTGGGGCGCCATGGGCGGCGCCGCGTTGGTCGGGCTTGGGCTCGCGCAGGCGCAGCCCGAGAAACGGGTGATGGTCATCACCGGAGACGGCGAACAGCTGATGGCGTTCGGGTCGCTGGCGACGATTTCCGTGGCGCGACCGACAAACCTCGATCTGATCATTCTCGACAACCAGCATTTCGGCGAGACCGGCATGCAGTCGAGCCATACCGGCAGGGGTATCGGTTTCGACAAGGTGGCCACCGCCTGCGGCTTCTCGGAGGTCGCGGAGTTGCGGTCGCTCGAGGAGGTCGAGAAATTGTGCGAACGGCTGCGCCGGCCCGCCGAAGGCCCGCGCCTGTTCGTGCTGAAGATCGCGGCGGAGAACCTGCCGCGCTCGCTGCCGCCGCGCGATGCCGTGGCGGTCAAGAACCGTTTTCGCGCCCATCTCGGTTTTGCCACCTGTTGAGGTCGAACATGCCGCTGGTCAGCTTCCAGAATACGGTCGGCGGTCGGTTGCAGCCGGCAGCCGACACTTTCGAGAGCTTCGATCCCTTCACCGGCCAATCTTGGGCGCTGATCCCGCGCTGCGGCGAAGCCGACGTGGACGCGGCCGTAGCCACTGCCAAGGCTGCGTTCCGGTCGAAGGAATGGGCCGGAATGACGCCGACCGCGCGCGGCAAGCTGCTGGTGCGGCTGGCTGACCTGATCGCCGAGAATGCCGAGAGCATCGCCGCGATCGAGACCCGCGACAACGGCAAGCTGATCACCGAGATGACGGCGCAGCTGCGCTATATCCCCGAGTGGTTCCGCTATTTCGGCGGCCTTGCCGACAAGATCGAAGGCGCGGTGCTGCCGATCGACAAGGCGGGCATGTTCGCCTTCACCCGCCATGAGCCGCTCGGCGTCATCGCGGCGATCATGCCATGGAACTCGCCGCTGCTGCTGCTCACCTGGAAGCTCGCGCCGCTGCTGGCGGCGGGCAACACCGTCGTCATCAAGCCGTCGGAGCATACGTCGGCTTCGACCTTGGAATTCGTCAAACTATTCGAGCACGCGGGCTTCCCTCCCGGTGTCGTCAACACCGTCACCGGCATGCCCTTGGATGTCGGCGTGCCGCTCGTCTCTCATCCCGATATCGCCAAGATCGCCTTCACCGGCGGCGAGCCAGGCGGGCTGGCCGTCTATCGCGCGGCGGCGGAGGGGTTGAAGACGGTCACGCTGGAGCTCGGCGGAAAGTCGGCCAACATCGTCTTCGCGGACGCCGATCTCGACAGCGCGGTCAATGGCGCTATCTCAGGTATTCAGCCCGCCAGCGGCCAGACCTGCATCGCCGGTTCGCGGCTGCTGGTGCAGCGCAAGATCCACGACCGCTTCGTGGAGGATGTGATCACGCTGGCGGCCAGCGCGCGCATAGGCAATCCGGCCCTGCCGGAGACGCAAGTCGGGCCGATCACGACGCAGGCTCAGCGCGAGAAGGTGCTTTCCTATCTGGGCATAGCGCGTCGTGAAGGCGCTTTGTGCGTCCTTGGCGGTGGTAAGCCGCAATCGAGCAACCTGGCGCAGGGCTGGTTCGTCGAGCCGAGCATCTTCACCGGTGTGAGCAACACCATGCGTATCGCGCGCGAGGAAGTGTTCGGGCCGATCCTGTCGGTCATTCCCTTCGAGGACGAGGAAGACGCTTTTGCCATCGCCAATGACAGCCCCTACGGGCTCGCAGCCGGGCTGTGGACGAGCGACATGGGGCGGGCGCTGCGCGGCGCGGCCGCGATGGAGGCAGGCACGGTCTGGATCAATTCGTACCGCGCCGTTTCCTATATGGCGCCGTTTGGCGGCTACAAGCGGAGCGGCATCGGCCGCGAGAGCGGGCAGGAGGCCATCGATGCCTATCTGCAGACCAAGACGGTGTGGATAGACACTATCGGCAAAACCGCAAACCCGTTCGTGATCCGCTAAGATAGCGAAGGGCTCCGAGGCGAGGGCCGTTTCAGAATGACGAAGGAACAAGACATGAGGCAGGCAGGCAAGGTGGCGGTGGTCACCGGTGCGGCACGGGGCATCGGGCGCGCGTGCGCCGAGCGCTTCCTGGCCGAGGGCGCGAGCGTCGTGATCGGCGATATCGATGCCGCGGAGCTGAACAAATGCGCCGCCGAAATCGGCACGCCGGACAAGGTCCTGGCCGTCGTCACGGATGTCAGCAAGAAGGACCAGGTCGAGGCGCTGGTCGCGGCCGCGGTGGCAAGGTTCGGCCGTGTCGACATCATGGTCAACAATGCAGGCATCGCCCCGGTTCAGGATTTTCTCGACATCAGCGAGGCCGATTACGACAGGGTGCTTGGTGTCAACCTGAAGGGGGCGTTCATGGGCACCCAGGCGGCGGCTCGCCAGATGATCGCGCAGGGGCAGGGCGGCGTGATCATCAACATGTCCTCGATCAATTCCGGCCTCGCCAATCCGCGCGTCGCGACCTACGCCATTTCCAAGGGCGGCATGAACCAGGTCACCGGCACCGCCGCCGTCGCCTTTGCGCCCTACGGCATCCGCGTTGTCGGGGTCGGCCCGGGCACCATCGCCACCGAGATGGTGATGGACGGCAACTTCATCGAT
The DNA here is from genome assembly GCF_019091085.1 of Mesorhizobium sp. GbtcB19. GTDB lineage: Bacteria > Pseudomonadota > Alphaproteobacteria > Rhizobiales > Rhizobiaceae > Mesorhizobium. The sequence continues at coordinate 9,815 of NZ_JAGXJY010000035.1, forward strand.
TCCGAGGAGATGCGACGGGCGATCCTTTCGCGCACGCCGCTCGGCCGGCTGGGCACCGCGGCGGAGATCGCCTCGGTCGTGGCGTTCCTCGCCAGCGACGATGCGTCCTACATCACCGGCGAGACCATCTACCCCGACGGCGGGCGCCGCGTGCTCAACTACACCGTCCCGGTCAAGGAATAGGAAAATTGCGAAGTGGAAATGGAGTGAGACGGTAATGGGCAATTTCGACAAGCTGCATCACATCTGCATCGTCGTGCATGATATCGACAAGGCGCAGGCCTATTACGACTCCATCGGGATCGGCCCCTGGGAATCCTATCCGCCGCTGGCGGAGTATGAGGAGCTGCAAGTGCCGAGCCCCAAAGGCTTCATGGCGATGCAGTACCGGATCTGCAATTTGCCGAATGTCCAGCTGCAGCTCTGCCAGCCGAGCCATGATCCTACGCCGCAGCGTATCCATCTGGACACCAAGGGCGAGGGCGTCTTCCATATCGGTTTCGAAGTCCGTGACGCGGACGCCGCCGAAACCCGGGCCGAGGGTGACGGCCTTGCCGTGCTGATGCGCGGGCGCCGGCAAAACCGCACCGGCTTCACCTATTACGACACGGCCGACGAGGCGGGAGTGATCCTGTTGACCCGGGCGACGAATTTGCCGGGCAAATAGCGGCGGCGCGATGCGGCGGACGCGTCAGTCGCCGCGCAGTTCCTGGAGCCTGTCGACCAGGAACCTGCCGCTGGTGATGATATGCATTTCCAGAAGGCTGACGGCGCGCAGCGTATCCTTGGCCTCGCACAGCTCGATAAGCTGCCAGTGATCGCGATCGGACTTCACCTGGATCTCGGTGAGCGACACCATCATGCGGGTGTAACGCTCCAGCTGCTGGTAGATGCGTCCGACCAGTTCGATGGTCGCCTTGCGGCCTGACGGCGCGTAGAGCGCAGCGTGAAAATTCCAGTTGAGCTGGTTGGAATACTCGCCGGTCTTGCCCTGTTCCTGATGCTGCTTTGCCCTTTCCCGAGCAAGCGCGAGGTCATCATCGGTCATTCTTGGGATGGCAAGCGCGAGCAGCCACGTCTCGATGCGGGCGCGCAATTCATAAAGCTCGAGGATCTCGTCGAGCGAGATCGAGGAGACGACGGCGCCCTTGTGCGAGACGAGCGTGACGAAGCCTTCCGAGTGAAGCTGGTGCAATGCCTCGCGCACGGGAATCCTGCTGACGCCGAACTCGGTCGCCAGATGCTCCTGGCGCAGCTGGGCATTGGCCTCGTATTCGCCGACCAGGATCTTCTGCCGGATGGCGTCGGCGACCTGGGCCGATATGGTTTTCTTCTGTACGAGCATGGATCAGCCTAGGAGATGCCGCTCATTCTTGGCCGCGGCGCCATTTTGATTGCAGAAACGGACGCATAGCACCGCTCGCCGGTTGTTGTCACTCCGATGGCATGCCCGCTTCTCGCGCTTCAGTAGACATGTTCCTCGATCGGCTGGTTGCCGGCGATGCGCTCGTAGCGGAAGGCCGAGAGGTCGATCGAGCGGTACTCGCCATAGGCAACGAGGTCGCTTACGCCCGAGCCGGTCGCCGCCGCATGCATCATGCCGTGGCCGCTGAAGCCGGTGGCCAGCACGAAATTCGAAACCTCCGGGTGGCGTCCGATGATGCCGCTGTGGTCGAAGGTGTTGTACTCATAGAGCCCGGCCCAGGCGCGAAGCATGCGCAATTGTTCGAAGCCGGGCACGCGATACGCAAGCGCCGGCCATATCAGCTCGTCGAAGAGGTCGTAATCGACCTCGAGACCGAAATCGTCCGGATCGTTCTCGCGCACGGGTGGAATGCCGCACAGGAAGAGCTGGCCCTCCGGCCGCAGCCAGACGCCGCTGGTGTCGAAGACAAAAGGACAATTCTCGACCCGCGCCGGGCTCTCGAAGACGAAAACGCATCGCTTGCTGGGCACGACCGGGAGGTCGGCGCCGGTCATCCGGGCGATGCCTGCGCTCCACGGTCCGGCGGCGTTGATGATGGTGCCGGCGGACAGCCGTTCGCCATTGTCCAGCACCACCTCGCCGATCCGGTTGCGCGATGCCATGGTCAGTCCGGTCACGGTCGCGGGGATGTAGCTGACGCCTTGCGAGCGCGCTTTGCGGCGGAATGCCTGCATCAGTCCCGGGCCGTCGAACCAGCCTTCGCACCCGCGGCCGAAGGAGCCGAGAGCAAGGTCCTCCGTGTTGAGCCACGGGAAGCGCCGGGCAAGATCTACCCGCTCGATCAACTCTATGTCGACGCCCATGTCGCGCTGGACGCGGTTCTTGGCGCGCTGCGCCTCGGCGCGTTCCGGCGTCGCCAGAACCAGGTAGCCGGGCTCATGCAATCCGATGTCCGCCAATTCGTCGCCGATCGCCAGCCGTTCGCCCGCATCGCGCAGGAAGCCGAGGCTGAACTTCGACATGGCGATGTTGGGCGGCGTGCCGAATTGCTGGCGGATGGCGCTGGTCGAGAGCGAGGACGATGAGGCCGTGTAGTAGGGATCGCGCTCGATAACGGCGATGCTGCCGCCGAAATCGGGATTGGCGGACAGAAAATAGGCGATCGAGCTTCCGACGACGCCTCCGCCGACGATCACCACATCGTATCTTGCACCCATCCTGTCCGCGTTCCTTGTCCCGATTCCATCTCTTGCGGCGAAGATTGGATATTCTTCACCGCAAACTCTGCCCTGCACCTAGCTATAACCTGCGCTTCCGCGAAGAAAAAGAGGTTTGACGCAAAAAAGAGAATACATTATCCAATTTGAAAAGCGTCATCTTGCTGACGCCGTCACGCAGCATGCGAGGATCGTTCCGTGGGCTTCATCGCTCCCCGTCTCGACGTCATAAAGCCAAGTCCCAGCATGGCGGTTACCGCTCGGGCGATCGAAATGCGCGGGGCCGGCATCGACGTCATAAGCCTGAGCGCCGGCGAGCCGGATTTCCCGACGCCACCGCATATCGTCGAGGCGGCTTACGAGGCGATGCGGAAGGGAGAGACGCGCTACACGGCGGTCGACGGAACCGCGGCGCTGAAGAAAGCGGTGGCCGGCAAGTTCAGCCGCGAGAACGGCCTCGACTACAAGCCTTCGGAAATTAGCGTCGCCGGCGGCGCCAAGCAGATCATCTACAACGCCTTGCTGGCAACGCTTGCCCCGGGCGACGAGGTGGTCGTTCCGGCGCCCTATTGGGTTTCCTACACCGACATCGTGCTTTTGGGCGAAGGCAGGCCCGTCGTGGTGCCCTGTGGCGAGGCGGAAGGCTTCAAGCTGAAGCCGCAGGCTCTGCGCGACGCGATCACCGAACGCACCAAATGGCTGCTGCTCAACACCCCGTCCAACCCCGCCGGCGCCGTCTACAGCCGTGACGAGCTTACCGCATTGGCCGCGGTGCTGCTGGAGCACCCGCAGGTCCATGTGCTGACCGACGACATCTACGAGCACATCCTGTTCGACGGGCGTTCTTTCCATACGATCGCCGCGGTCGAGCCGCGGCTGAAGGGACGCACGCTGACCGTCAACGGTGTGTCGAAGGCCTATGCCATGACAGGCTGGCGGATCGGCTATGCCGGCGGGCCGGAACCGCTGATCAGGGCCATGGCGGTCGTGCAGAGCCAGAGCACGTCGAACCCTTCATCCATCTCGCAGGCCGCGACCGTGGCGGCGCTGGAGGGGCCGCAGGATTTCCTGGGTCCACGCGCGCTCGAATTCCAGGCGAGGCGCGATCGCGCGCTGCAGCTATTGCAGGAGGTGCCCGGCCTTACTTGCCGCACGCCCGAGGGCGCTTTCTATCTCTACCCGAACTGCTCGGCGTTGATCGGCCGTCGCCGCCCGGACGGCGCCGTTATCGGCAGCGACGACGAGCTTTCGCTTTACCTGCTCGACAAGGCGCGTGTCGCCGTCGTGCAGGGTTCCGCCTACGGCCTGTCGCCGCATTTTCGCATCTCCATAGCCACGTCAATGGACCTGATCGAGAAAGCGATCGGGCGCATCGCCGAGGCGGTCCAGGCGCTGCGGTGAAGCGATGGACCTGAATTTCGTCAACGAGCTAATCCAGCGTGTTTCGCGCTCCGCCATAGGCGAGCTGCAGCTCGAACGCGACGGATTGTGTGTCCGCATCGCCAGGCAGGCGTCGCCAACCGCGCCGCAAAAACCGGCATCGGTTTCCGGCGCGGGTGCCCCTTCGAGTTTGGGCGCGACCGTTGCGACTGTTCCGCGCCATTCGATCCGCGCGCCGCTCACGGGCATCTTCTACCGCTCCGCCGGCGAGGGCGAACCGCCGCTCGTCTTAGTGGGTGACGTGGTCGAAGAGGGACAGAAGATCGGCGTCCTCGAGGCGATGAAGACATTCAACGTCGTGGAGGCTGATCGCGCCGGAAAGATCGTCGAGATCGCCTTCGAAGACCATGCCGCCGTGCAGGCCGGCGACGTGCTGTTCGTGCTGGAAGAGGCGGGCTGAGCGCGATGTTCGACACGGTGCTGATCGCCAACCGGGGTGAGATCGCGCTGCGCGTCCTGCGCGCCTGCCGCGACCTCGGCTTGAAGACGGTGGCGGCTTATTCGGAAGCCGATGCGAGCCTTCGCCATGTCGCGCTCGCCGACAAGGCGATCTGCATCGGGCCGGCGGCGGCGGCCGACAGCTATCTCAACATCGCTGAGATTATCACCGCCGCGCAGCTTACCGGCGCGGGCGCGATCCATCCCGGCTACGGCTTCCTGTCCGAGAACGCGGCCTTCGCCGAGGCAGTGGAAAATGCCGGCCTTGTCTTCATCGGACCCTCCGCCGCCGCCATCCGCACCATGGGCGACAAGGTCGCGGCAAAGCGGGCGATGGCGGCTGCCGGCGTGCCCTGCGTGCCTGGCTCGGACGGTGCGCTGCCGCAGGACGAACAGGCGGTGCGCGCCATCGCTGAGACCGTCGGCTACCCCGTTATCGTCAAGGCGGCAGGCGGCGGCGGCGGGCGCGGCATGCGCATCGTGCGCCAGGAAAGCGCATTGCTGGAAGCCCTGGCACTGGCCCGGGAGGAAGCGGGGCGGGCGTTCGGCAATCCGCAGGTCTATCTGGAAAAATTCCTCGAGCATCCGCGCCATGTCGAGATCCAGATCCTGGCGGACCGGCACGGCGCGGCCGTCTGGCTGGGAGAGCGGGATTGCTCCATGCAGCGCCGCCACCAGAAGATCATTGAGGAAGCGCCGGCACCGGGTATTTCCCGCGAAGCCATAGCCAGGATCGGCGATCTCTGCGCCAGCGCATGCCTGGCGATCGGCTATACGGGCGCTGGCACGTTCGAGTTCCTCTACGAAGACGGGCGCTTCTATTTCATCGAGATGAACACCCGCGTGCAGGTCGAGCATCCCGTCACCGAACTGGTCACAGGGATCGACATCGTGCGCGAGCAGATCCGGATCGCCCGGGGCGAGCATCTGTCGTTCAGGCAGCAGGATATCCGCATCGAGGGGCACGCCGTCGAATGCCGCATCAACGCCGAGGACCCCTATAGCTTTCGGCCGCATCCCGGAAAGGTCGAGCGCTGGACACCGCCGGGCGGCCCGGGGATCCGCGTCGAGTCGCATCTCTATTCCGGCTACACCGTTCCGCCGCATTACGACTCCCTCGTCGCCAAGCTGCTTGCCCACGGCGCGACGCGCAGCGAGGCCATCCGGCGCATGAGCGGGGCGCTGGCCGAGATGGAAGCGGCCGGCATCGCCACCAATGCGCCCCTGCACGGCATCCTGATGGAGGAGCCCGGCTTCGCCGCCGGCGGCTTCGACATTCATCATCTCGAGCGCCTGATCGAGGGCGGCCTGCTCGACGGACGAGGCGGCAATGACGGCTGACGAGATCGAAAGGCTGGCCGCCTGGTGCGTGGCCGCAGGCATCGCGGAGATCGAGCTGGAGGAAGCCGGCTTTTCGCTTTGCCTGCGCCTTCAGTCTGACGTCGTCGAAGCACGCCTGCCGGCCGCCGAAGCACCAAGGACTGACGTGGCAATGAAAAGCGTGCGCGCGCCGGGGGTGGGTGTGTTCCGTCTCGCTCATCCGACAACCGGCCATCCGGTCGTCGAGCCCGGCCAGCCGGTCCGAAAGGACGAGACGGTCGGTGTCTTGCAGGTCGGCCCATGCCTGAAGGCCATCGTCGCGCCGGCGGACGGCACGCTCGGCGCTGCCCTGGCCGAGGACGGCGCGGTCGTTGGCTACGGCACGCCGCTCTACGAACTGCTGTGAGTTTTGAGAATTCTGAGGAAGTCGCCATGACGGGCAGCGGACTGGAAGTCGATATCAATTCGGACATGGGCGAAGGCTTTGGCGCCTACAGGCTGGGCGACGACGCGGCGATCCTCGATGTCGTGAGCTCGGCCAATGTCGCCTGCGGCTTTCACGCCGGCGATCCGGAGATCATGGCGGCCACCTTTTCGATGGCGCGGGCGAAAGGTGTCGCCGTCGGCGCGCATCCGAGCTTCGCCGATCTGTGGGGGTTCGGGCGGCGCACCATTCCGCATTCGGCGGACGAGATCGAAAGGCTCGTCGCCTACCAGATCGGCGCAGCGCAGGCGCTCTCCGCTTATGCAGGGCACCCGATCCGTTATGTGAAGGCGCATGGCGCGCTGGGTAACCTGACCCAGACCGATCGCGGTGTCGCCGAAGCGGTGACGCGCGCGGTGAAGGCGGTCGATCCCAGCCTGATCTGCCTGGCGATCGCGCTCGGCTTCCAGGACAGGATCGCGCGCGATGCGGGCCTGACGGTCAAGTCGGAGATCTTCGCCGATCGCGCCTATACGGAAGGGGGGTTCCTTGTCTCGCGCAAGCTGGAGGGCGCCGTCATCCACGATGTCGAGAAGGCCGCGGAGCGCGTCTTACGGATGGTCAGGCAAGGCGCCATCGAGACGATTTCGGGACGGCTGATTGAGACGCCGATCGATTCCATCTGCGTCCATAGCGACACGCCGGCTGCGGTCGCCATAGCCGCCCGCGTGCGGGCCCGGCTCGAACAGGGCGGCATCACCGTGAAGGCGTTTGCGTCAGTCGCCTGAACGCTACGTGACGATGCGGTTGCGCGGCGCGGTCGCATCTTTTTTGAATCATCGCCCAGGCGACGCTCGGCCGGATGGTCAGTTCAGACCGCGCCGAGCCCCTGTTCGAGGAAGCGATCGAGTTGCGCCACTTCCTGGCGCGAGAGCGAAATGCCGTCGCGTTCCGATTTCGCGCGGGCGGAAAACCGCCTTTGCGACGGCAGGCGCGCGCCCTGGCCGACGGTCGCCTCGAACAGCGTTTCGGCGCGCGAGAATGGACTTCCGGGGCGGCCAGCAGCAAAGGCCCCTGGTGAAAGTGCGATGACCAGCTCGCCATGCCTGGGAAAAAGCGTGGTCGTGCCGAGCAGGTCGAGAGCCTCGGGACTCGTCAAGTCGCCGATCATGGCGCCGGCCAGCAGTTCGATCATGGTGCCGATGGCCGAGCCCTTGTCTCCGCCGAAGGAGAGCATGGCGCCGGCAAGCGCTGCTACTGGGTCGGTCGTCGGCCGGCCGTCCGAATCGATCGCCCAGCCTTCCGGCAATTGCTTGCCGGCGCGTCGATGCAGCTCGATTTCGCCCCGCGCCGGGACCGAGGTCGCGGAGTCGAAGACATAGGGCGGCTGTTCCCGGCGCGGCCAGCCAAAGGCAAACGGGTTGGTGCCGAGCAAGGGGCTGTTGCCGCCGGTCGGCGCGACCGTCGCATAGCTCGGGCACATGGCAAGACCGGCGAGGCCTTCGCCGGCCAAAGCCTCGACTTCCACCCAAAGCGCCGAAAAATGGACCGCGTTGTTGATGGCGAGCGCCGCTATGCCGCTCGAGCGTGCCCGTTCGGCCAGCGCGGGCAGGCCCAGTTCGAAAGCAGGATTGGCGAAGCCGCCTTTCGCATCCACCCTGACGATTGCCGCGGCATCCTGCGCCAGCAATTCAGGCACCGCATCCGGCGCCACCTTCGCGGCCTTGATGGTCCGCAGGGCGCCTTCGATCCGGTAGATGCCATGCGACTTGCAGTTATCGCGTTCCGCCGCGACGATGACGCGTGTGATGGCGCCGGCCTGGACAGAATTCAGCCCGGCCTTTCGGAAGATCGCTTCGACGCGCTCATGCAGGTTGGCGACGGTAAGGGCAACGGTCTCGCTCATGTCATTCCTTCAAATGGCCGGCCCTTAAATGGGCGGCTTTCAACATCGCCATGCTCCATTCCCTAGGAAAATTCCAGATCGCGGGCGAAGGCCCTTATATCCTGCGCGAGCAGCTCGGGCTGCTCAAGCGCGGCGAAATGACCGCCGCGCGGCATCGGCGTCCATCGGCGCAGATTGCGAAAGACGCGTTCGACCCAGCTCCTCGGCGGCATGGGCAGTTCCTTCGGAAACAGCGCCACGGCAAGCGGAACGGCGATTTCGGAAGCGGGCGGAAAGGCCAGGGGCCGCGCGCGCGTTTCCCAATAAAGCCGCATCGACGAAGCGACGGTCCGCGTGAACCAGTAGAGCGAGATGTCGGCGAGGATGTCGTCCGGCGAAAATGCCGCGTTGGCCAGATCGCCGTCGCAATCGCTCCAGTCGCGGAATTTCTCGATCATCCAGGCCGCAAGCCCGACAGGCGAATCGGTCAGCCCGTAGGCGAGAGTCTGCGGCCGGGTTCCCTGCATGTGCGCGTAGGCGCCGTGGAGGTCCGCCCATCGGGCCTTCTTTTCCAGAAAGGCGCGTTCTTCAAGGGTGAGGTCCCCATCGGGGCCTGCATCATGCGGTGGGGAATAGGAGCCCGGGATGTAATTCAGATGCACGCCGGCAAGGCTGCCGGAATGGGCATATGCGAGGCATGTCGAGACACCCGCGCCAAGGTCGCCGCCCTGCGCCATGTAACGCTCGTATCCGAGGCGGTTCATCAACTCGGCCCATAGATCGGCGATGGCGTAGAGGTTGAGGCCGGGCTTGGTCGGCCGGCTTGAAAAGCCGTATCCGGGCAGCGACGGGATCACCACATTGAAGGCGTCCGCTTCCGACCCGCCATGCGACACCGGATCGGTCAGCATCGGAAGGAGCCTGATGAATTCGAGGAAACTTCCCGGCCAGCCATGGGTGAGGATGACCGTCCTTGCCGTTTCGACGTGGGCGCGCGCATGGATGAAATGGATGGTGTGGCCGTCGATATCGGTCTCGTAGTGCGGAAGACTGTTCCAGGCGTCCTCCTGCCTGCGCCAGTCGAAGCCCTTGCGCCAGCGTTCCACAAATCGCCGCAGCTCCTCACGTTCGGTGCCCTGGGCCCAGCCAATGCCCTGCAACTGGTCCGGCTCGCGCCAGCTTGAGATGCGCCGCTTCAGGTCGTCGATTTCAGCCTGCGCAATCTGGATCGTGAAAGGGCGGATATCCGTTGACATGTTCGCTCGCCGATATGGGTTGAACCAGTCGATATCGTTGCGGCTCTGTGGTCGTCGCGGCCCGTTATCCTGGTCGGAGGCGACCGGCACTGATCTTCCGCGCGGCGGCAAGCGCGTCAAGCCGCTGCCGGGCGGTGCGCAGCGCTTCGGTCGCCGTTTCGATCGGGACCGTTACAAAACGCAATCGCGCACCGACCGGGGTCTGCGCCAGCCGCCAGAGATCGGCTTCGATCACGGTCGCGATCTTCGGGTAGCCGCCGCAGGTGTTGGCGTCGGCCAGCTGGATGATCGGTTGGCCGGACGGCGGCACCTGGACGGTGCCCGGCACGATGCCATGCGAGAGCAATTCCATCGGCGCGGCAAGCAAGAGCGCTTCGCCGGACAGCCGATAGCCCATGCGGTTGGCGTCATTGGTGATGCTCCACTCGACGCCGGTGAAGGCCGCATGCGCCCGCGGCGTGAAGGCGGCGAATTCCGCGGCCGGCAGCACCCGGAGTTCGATCGCGGAGGCGGTGCCATTGCCGCTGGCGCGCCGTTCTTCCAGCGCCACGCCACGGCCGCCAGGAGGCAGCTGGCATTCCGTGGCGTTGAGCCGAAGCCGGTCGCCGCGGGAAAGACCGCGCCCGCCAAGCCCGCCGAAGCCGCCCTTCACATCCGTCGCGCGCGAGCCCATGACCGGCGGCAGATCGAGCCCGCCGGCGAAGGCGATGTAGGAACGCGCGCCCGCCCGTGGCGCCTCGAGGATCAGCGTCTCGCCCGCGCGGATGCCGGTCGCCCACCAGGGCGGACACCGCCGGCCGCCGACGCTGATCGGACAGTCGGCTCCAGTGATGGCGAGCGACGTGTCGACATGGGCCTTGAGCCGGAAGGGATAAAGCGCGATCTCCAGCCCGGCGGCCGACGGTTCATTGCCAAGCAACAGGTTGGCGATCGCCAGCGCCTGCCTGTCCATGGCGCCGCCGTGGCTGATCCCCTGCGCCAGATAGCCCGGGCGGCCGAGATCCTGCACGGTGTTCAAAAGCCCGGTGGTGAGGATCTCGATCATGCTTCCATCCCAGCGATCTCGAAGCGGATCTTGTCTCCAGGCCTGAGCAGCACCGGGGTATCGGCCTGCGCGTCGAAGAGCCTGACGTCGGTATGACCGATGATGTGCCACCCCGAAGGCGCGGTCATCGGCATGATGCCTGCCTGCATGCCGCCGATGATGACGGCGCCCTCGGGCACGTTCAGGCGAGGGCTGCTGCGCCGCGCCCAGGCGAGCCGCGGGTCGAGGCCGGACAGATAAGGAAAGCCCGGCATGGCGCCGATGGCGGCGACGGTGTAGGTGGCGGCTGCGTGGCGGCTGACGACTTCTTCCGGCGACAACCCGCAATGCGCGGCCCAGCCTGCGAGATCCTCGCCGCGCGCGCCGCCATAATCGACGGCGATCGTATGCAGCGCGCCGGCAACCGTGCGGGGGTAGGTGCCGGACCAGAGCGATTTCAACTGCTCGCGGAGGCGCGCGGCATCCGTTGCCAGCGGGTCGAACAGGACGAGCAGGTTGTTCATGCCGGGCACGGTCTCGCGCACGCCGTCCAGCTTCCGTGCTGCGTCAGCCACAGCCCAGACCAGTTCCTGGGTGGCATCGTCGAAGCTTACCTCAGCGCCGTCGAGAAGCAGCGCGCCTGATCCGGCAACGCTGATGCGTGGCGATCGCGCGACGGCCATCGTGCTCAATCCTTCACCGCCACCGTGTAGTCCAGGAGCAGCCGGCCGCCGTCGGGATAGATGGTCTGGCCGACGATATAGGAGGCGTCGTCGCTGGCGAGGAAGGAGGCGACGCTGGCGATCTCCGATGGTTCGCCGCAGCGCCCGCTCGGCGTGCGCGACAGAATGGTCTGGCGCTGCGTCTCGCTGGCCATGACCGAGCTTTTGACCATGTCGGTCAGGATGGTGCCCGGCCCGATGGCATTGACCCGGATGTTGTGCGGGATGAGCCCGACCGCCATCACCGCCGTCAGCTGCTTTATGCCGCCCTTCGACACCGCGTAGGCGACGGAGTTCGGAATGGCCAGGATGGCGTTGATCGACGACATGTTGATGATCGAGCCGCCCCGCCCCTGCCGGATCATGGCGCGTGCCGCCGCCTGGCCGAGCAGGAACGGCGCCTTGAGATTGACGCGCTGGACCCAGTCGAAGGCCTCCTCGGGGAAATCGACGAAATCGTCGAGGTGAATGACGCCGGCATTGTTGACCAGGACGTCCACGCCACCGAAAGCCTCGGCGGCCTTGGCAACGACGCGGGCTGCCATGTCCGCCGTGCATGCGGAAAGATCTGCCTCGAGCCAGACGGCACGGTCGCCGAGGCGCTCGGCATGCTCGCGCACGCGCTCGGCCTTCAGGTCCACAAGCACGACACTGGCGCCGTCGGCATGGAACCGTTCCGCGCTGGCCAGGCCCAGTCCCTGCGCAGCGCCGGTGACGATCACGACTTTCCCTGCATGCTTCACGACGAACCCTTCCAATTTTGTGGATATGTTATCCAATCTATCGTCAACTCGCATCCTGTTGCAAGACGGTTGAGGAACGCCAGCGGCCGCCTTTTGGCCGTTTGCTGGCTCAATCAGCGTTTTTCGAGGGTTGCTACAGGCCGGTTGACTTTCCTCGTCAAATGATGATTGGATAATATATTCACAATTTCCGAGGAGGATGGGAAATGGCGGATGGGCCCTTGCAGGGTGAGCTGATCGATGCGTTCCGCGCCTTCGCGACGCCCTTGGTCAGCGACAATCTCGGCCGTGTCCCCGGAGCTGTCGGGCTTCGGCCGTTCCACAAACTCGGTGGCATCATGGCGGGGAGGGCGCTGACGGTCCGGACGCGTCCCGGCGACAACCAGTTCATCCATCGCGCGCTCGACCTGGTCCAGCCGGGCGATGTCCTTGTCGTCGACGGTGGCGGATATGAGGGACGTGCGCTGGTCGGCGAGATCATGACAAGCGTCGCGGCCGCGCGCGGCGCCGCTGGCATCGTCCTCGATGGCGCCATCCGCGACGCCGGCGCCATCGGCCGCAGCCCGTTTCCGTGCTTCGCCCGATCGGCGATCCATCTCGGCCCCTACAAGGATGGCCCCGGAGCGATCAACGTCGCGGTCACGGTCGGCGGCATGGTCGTCAGCCCCGGCGATATCGTGCTCGGCGACGAGGACGGCGTGGTGGCATTTCCGGTTGCTGGCGCCGCGGCGCTGCTGGCGGCCGTACGGGCGCAGGAAGAGCGCGAGGCCGAGATCATGCTGAGCATCAAGGAGAATCGCTATCGGGGGGCTTATGCGCAGGGTCCGGCCGGCAGCCATTGATCCGCTGCGGCCTTCCGGGACTGAACGCTTCGCCTGACCGAAGGGCGAGGACCGAACGGAAGCGTTCGGCAACAAAAGCAGCAGAATGCATCCGGGCCGGGTCCCTGATGCGTCAACAGGGGAAAATGGAGAAGAAAATGGTTGCTTCGTTCAAAAGGCTTGCCTGTGCCACCGCCCTTGCCGGGCTGGTGATGACCACGATGGCCAATGCCGCCGATATCAAGATCGGCATCGTCGCTCCGATGACCGGCCAGTTGGCCAGCGAGGGGCAGGATATGGAGAACGCGGTGAAGATGGCGATCGACGCCGCCAACGCCAAGGGCGGCGTCAACGGCGACAAGATCGCCACCATCACCGCGGACGACGCGTGCGATCCGCAGCAGGCGGTGACCGCGGGCAGCAAGCTCGTCTCCGAAGGCGTCACCGCAATCGTCGGCGGCTATTGCTCGGGCGCCGTCCTGCCAACGTTGAAGATCTACGGCGATGCCGGCGTTCCGTTCGTCATCATCGGGGCGAACTCGACCAAGCTGGTCGCCGCCAACCAGGGCAATGCCTTCCTCGCCAACTCGACCGGCGACATGCAGGCGACCACCGCCGTCGAGCTCTTCAAGAAGAATGGCTACAAGAAGATAGCGGTCATAGACGAGGGCGATGCCTATTCGTCCGACCTCGCCAAGCTGACAGCCGAAGCCTTCAAGAACGCCGGCGGCGAGATCGCCGCCAGGGAAACCACCACCGCCGGCGAGCAGGACTATTCGGCCGTCGTCACCAAGGTGAAATCGAGCGGCGCGGACGCCGTGTTCTGGACCGCCTATCACGCCGGTGGCGCGCTGCTCACCAAGCAGCTTCGGCAGGCCGGCTTCCAGGGCGGCATCGTGCTTGGCGACGGCAACAATTCGCCCGAATATCTGGAGATCGCCGGTTCGGCCGGCGAAGGCGTCTATCTTCTGTCGCCGCCGACGGTCGATCTTCTGTCCGGCGCCGCCGATTTCAAGGCCAAGTACAAGGCTGCCTACGGCCGTGACGCCGGCGCCTATGCGGCACTTTCCCACGATGTCGGCGACCTGATCGTAGACGCCATGGCGCGCGCCAAGTCCGCCGACCAAAAGGCGATCGTCGCGGCGCTCAAGGCCAGCGACTTCAAAGGCCTGGCCGGCGAAATCAAGTTCACCGACAAGAACACGCTGCAGACGTCGAACTTCCACCCGGTGGTCGCCAAGGGCGGCAAATGGGTGGCCGCCGAGTAACGGCGCAACCAGCCTGACGCCGAGGCGCGGCCACGCCCGCCTCGGCGTCATTGCCGTTGCCTGGCGCTCACCACAGCCGCGCTCAGGCAGGATGTTTCAACACCTGCACCCGGAGCCTCAATGACGCTCGACCTTGTCATCCAGCAACTGGTGAACGGCCTCATCGTCGGCTCGTTCTATGCCTTGATCGCGCTCGGCTACAGCATGGTCTTCGGCGTCATCAAGCTGCTGAACTTCGCCCATGGCGACATCTACATGAGCGGCGCCTTCGTCGGGCTGATCGTGTTCTCCTTCGTCGGCATTTGGGTCGGCAATGGCTGGCTGGGCGTCGTCTGCGCCTTGCTGGTCTCGATGCTTGCCGTCGGCCTGCTCGGGGTCGTCATCGAGCGCTTCGCCTACAGGCCGATGCGCAGCGCGCCGCGCCTTTCGATCCTCATCACCGCGCTCGGCGCCTCCATGGTGCTCAACGGCGCGGCGCTGGCGCTGACCGGCGGGCGGCACTTCGCCTTCAACACCGACCTCGGGTTTGCCGGTGTCGACATTTCAGCCGTCCACATCACCTACACGCAGATGGTGCTTGTGGCCGCGTCCATCCTGCTGATGGCCGGCATGCAGGCCTTCGTCTCCCGCACCATGTACGGCAAGGCCATGCGCGCCGTTTCCATCGACATGGGGGCGAGCCGGCTGATGGGCATCGATGTCGACCGGGTGATCGCGCTCACCTTCTTCATGGGCTCGGCCCTTGCCGCCGGCGGCGGCGTCATGGCCGGCGCCTATTACGGCAGCGTCCATTTCTTCATGGGCTTCATCATGGGGCTGAAGGCCTTCACCGCGGCCGTCATCGGCGGCATAGGCAGCGTGCCGGGCGCCATGCTCGGCGGCCTGCTGCTCGGTCTGCTCGAGGCGTACGGATCGTCCTTGCCCTTCGTCGGGTCGGAATGGCGCGACGTGTTCGTGTTCGGGGCGCTGATCCTGTTCCTTGTGTTCAAGCCGACCGGCATCCTCGGACGCTCGATCGTGGAGCGGGTGTGATGAGCGAAGAAGCGACATCCTTGCCCGCCGGGCAACGGCAAACGCTGCGTCGATCGCTGCTGCCGGGTCTTGCCGCGCTCGCCTGCGCATTGGTGCTGCCGCAATTCGCCAACGCCTATGTGCTCGAGGTGGCGACGACCGCGCTGCTCTATGTCGTGCTCTGTCTCGGCCTCAACATCGTCGTCGGTTATGCCGGGCTGCTCGACCTCGGCTACGCCGCCTTCTTCGCGGTCGGCGCCTACACGACAGGCATCCTGACCGCGGAATTCGGCTTCAATTTCTGGCTGTCCATTCCGGTCTCCATGGTGGCCGCCTGCGTGGCCGGCATTATCATAGGCGCGCCGACGCTCAGGCTGCGCAGCGACTATCTGGCGATCGTGACGCTGGGCTTCGGCGAGATCGTGCGCATCATTGCCCGCAACCTCGATATCACCGGCGGCGCCAGCGGCCTCGTCGGCATCGAACGGCCCGAGGTCTTCGGCTTCAAGCTGATGCAGGTCCAGCACTTCTACTATGCATTCCTGGTGCTGGCGCTGCTTACCATCTTCGTTTGCCTGAGCGTCGAGCGCTCGCGCATGGGGCGGGCATGGTTCTATGTCCGCTATGACGAGGACGCCGCCGCCGGCATCGGCATCAACCGTGTGTCCGCCAAGCTCCAGGCCTACATGATGGGGGCCGTGATCGCTTCGGTGGCTGGGTGTCTCTATGCCGCGAAGATGACCGCGATCTCGCCCGAAAGCTTCACCTTCAACCAGTCGCTGCTGATCCTGCTCGGCGTCGTGCTCGGCGGCATGGGCCGCATCCCCGGCGTCGTGCTCGGCGCCATTCTGGTGGCGCTGCTGCCGGAAGTGCTGCGCGGCGCGGGCACCTATCGTCCGCTGGTGACAGCCGTGGCGCTGCTGGCAATCATGCTGTTCAGGCCGAACGGCCTGTGGCCGGACAAGCGGGTGTGACGATGGCGCTGCTCGAAGTCCGAGACCTGCGCCTGAGTTTCGGAGGACTGAAGGTCCTGCAGGACATTTCCTTCTCGGTCGAGAAGGGCGCCATCAACAGCCTTATCGGCCCCAACGGCGCCGGCAAGACCTCGCTCTTCAACTGCCTCACCGGCTTCTATAAGCCCAAGGGCGGGTCGATCCGGCTGGCCGGCCGGCCGATCACCGGCCTGCCGCCGCATCGCATCACCGCGCTCGGGCTTGCCCGCACCTTCCAGAACATCCGCCTGTTCAAGGAAATGTCGGTGCTGGAAAACGCCATGTCCGGCCAACATTGCCGCAGCCGCCACGGCCTTGTGTCGGCGATCCTGCACCTGCCGTCGCAACGGCGCGAGGAAGAGGCGATCCGCGCGGCCGGTATGCGCTGGCTTGATTTCGTCGGCATCGCGGAGCACGCGCATCGGCTTGCAGGCGGCCTTTCCTACGGCGATCAGCGGCGGCTCGAACTGGCGAGGGCCTTGGCCTCGACGCCCGAGCTCATCCTGCTCGACGAGCCCGCCGCCGGCCTCAACGAACGCGAAAAGAGCGATCTAGTGAGGCTGATCCGCCGCATCCGCGATGAGACCGGCGTCACCGTGCTTCTGATCGAGCACGACATGGGACTGGTCATGCAGGTCTCCGAGAGGATCGTGGTGTTCGACTATGGCCAGAAGATCGCCGACGGGACGCCGGTGGCCGTGCGCGCCGACCCGAGGGTCATTGAAGCCTATCTGGGTACGGAGGAGTGATGGATCCCGAAATCGTTCTTTGCGCGGATCGCATCGTCACGCGCTATGGCGGCATAGAGGCGCTGCACGGCGTCAGCCTTTCGGTCAGGCGCGGCCAGGTCGTCGCGCTGCTCGGCGCCAACGGCGCCGGCAAGAGCACGATGTTGCGCACGCTGTCGGGCCTCATCACCGCATCCTTGGGAAGCGTCCACTTCCTCGGCGAGGATATAACCAGGGTGCCCGCTCATCGCCTGCCGCATCGCGGACTGGTCCATGTCCCCGAAGGCAGGCGGATCTTCGGCGACATGACGATCAAGGAAAACCTCGATCTGGGGTCGTTCACCCTTGCCGACGACGCCGAGCGCCGGCGCCGGCTGGATCACGTCTTCGAGCTGTTCCCGATCCTGGCGCGCCGGCACAATGGCGACGCGCGCAACCTGTCGGGCGGAGAACAGCAGATGCTGGCGATCGGCCGGGCCCTGATGGCGGCCCCTAAGGTGCTGCTGCTCGATGAACCGTCAATGGGGCTGGCGCCGCAATTGATCAGGGAAGTCATGAACATCGTGCAGCGCCTCAACCGCGAGGGCGTGACGATTCTTCTGGTGGAGCAGAACAGCAAGGTCGCCCTGAAATTCGCCGACTACGGCTACGTCCTGAAGGCCGGACGCATCGTGCTGGAAGGAAATGGCGGCGACCTTGCCAGCAACGATGCGGTGATCAGCGCGTATCTGGGCGGGGCCGCGGTCTGATGATACGGGGCATCAACGTTTGTTCCACGGCCGGAGCAACAGGTCACGGTTTCTATAAGCGCGCTATTCGAGAATCGCACGCGAAAGGAATGTCAGCTTTGCGCCGCGCGGCGGTCATACAGGCTGCTTCACCGTCTCCCGAAAACCGACTATGTGGTTCGGCGCTTAAGAGGCTGACTCATGTCGCTGGCAAGACGCCAACTCAGAACTCGGTGGCCTTGGCCTCAAACCTCAGCCTGGCTAGAGTTCATAGAATGCTGAACGCCATTCACCACGTCGCGCTCATCTGCACCGATTACGACCGGTCGCGACGATTCTACGTCGAACTCCTCGGCCTCGATCTGATCCGGGAGGTTTATCGGGAGGAGCGGCGGTCATGGAAGGCGGATCTGCGGATCGGGTCCGTCCAACTTGAATTGTTCTCATTCCCTGCGCCGGTTATGCGGCCGTCCCATCCAGAGGCGACGGGCCTGAGACATCTGGCATTTGCCGTGGCCAATCTTGATCCCGTAATTGTGCGCCTGGAAGCCGCCGGCGTTACCGTTGAGCCAATCCGGATCGACCCATATACAGACCAACGGTTTACATTTTTCAGAGACCCAGATGAATTGCCGCTGGAACTGTACGAAGTCCCTATAACGAACGGGTCACTTTCGTGACGACGTTCATCGACAAGGGAATGGCAGTGGAGCCATCCGTTCGCGAGGCATATTGAAAGCGGTAAGGCGGGCCTTTTCGCGCCGCCTACCCAGTTCTACCGAGTTTGGGCTGACTTTTTCAGCCAGTCGCGCACCAGCTCGGTGGTCCGCCGTTCTTGAAGACCTTCCATGACGAATCCTGGGGCAAAGCTTGCCTGTGGTGCGGCATTTATTATGATTTCGCGGCTGTTCCCAAGACCGTAGCCTCCGTGGAGATTGAACGGGATTATCGTCTTCCTGGAGAAGTCCTGATTGGCCAGGAATGAACGAATAATCGGCGGCGCCGAAGCGCCCCAAATTGGGAAGCCGAGGAACACCGTGTTGTAAGAACTGAGATTGCTGATGCTCGCTTTGAGCGGCGGCAGGAAATCTCTCTCGCGTTCGCGTGTCGCCTGGTCAACCGTCGCGAAATAGTCGGCGGGATAGGGCGTCACCGACTCTATCTCGAACAGGTCGCCGTCGAGGTCCCGGCTGAGAAGCGCGGCAATGGTGCGTGTGTTGCCGCTGCGCGAAAAGTAGGCGACCAGCGGCTTGCCGCCTGCGCCAAATTCGGCGTTGGCCGATGCAGCCGAGATGGCGTTGACGGCTGCCAGAGGAACGAACAGCGAAGACACAAGCATCTCTCGTCGAGTCGTTTTTGCGGTGTAGGGCATCATTGTGCTCGGCTTGGTACCCATCACGATCTCGGCGCCGCTTCCACACCCGAGTAGGCCAGGACTGCATCGGGCAGCCTCTGACCGTGCACCTCGATCGCCGCAACCGCCGCATTCAACTCCGCAACCTCTGACGGCGAAAAATCAATCGAGGCCGCCCCTGTATTCTCGAGCATGTGGGCGATCTGGGTCGTGCCAGGAATCGGAACTATCCACGGTTTCTGCGCCATCAGCCATGCAAGGGCGATCTGGCCGGGCGTTGCGTTCTTGCGCTTGGCCCAGTCTTTGACGAGAGCAACAAGCGCGAGATTGCTCTGCAGGTTATCTGGCGAAAAGCGAGTCTCGATGGCCCGGATGTCGCCGGGAGCAAAACGGGTTGCCAGGTCAATTGCTCCGGTCAGGAAGCCAACTCCCAACGGGCTCCAAGGCACGAAGCCGATGCCGAGCTCCTCGCAAGTCGAAAGGACAGATTCCTCTGGCCCACGCCACAGCATCGAGTATTCGCTTTGCACCGCCGTCACTGGTTGGGCGGTATGGGCGCGGCGCAGGGTCTTGAGCCCCATTTCACTGAGGCCCCAATGAAGGACCTTGCCTTCCGCCATGAGGTCTCCGACGGCACCGGCAACGTCCTCGATCGGCACCTCTGGATCGACGCGGTGCTGATAGA
>NZ_JAGXJY010000330.1 GCF_019091085.1 Mesorhizobium sp. GbtcB19
CAATTTGTTTTTAAAGTTCTTTCAATAAAGACACAAAACAGTTACATATGGTGATGACAATGGAAGTCGAATCTCCTCTCTACAAAGTGCTTTAATAGGAGATCTTATAATAATTTTTAAATATAATTAATAATCTTTACCTATAAGTAATAAAAAATCTATTGTAAGAGCAACTTTAATCATCATCAGGAAGTAAACTTAAACCCTTTTCTAATTCTAACTCCTGTGCGGGCGTTATAGAAACATGTCTTTTAT
>NZ_JAGXJY010000331.1 GCF_019091085.1 Mesorhizobium sp. GbtcB19
ACCTTTGGACCCCTCCCATGCTATTTGGAGCCACTTCACTCTGCCGCGGGGAGCCCGCCTCCGGCCGCCCGGACGGTGTCGAGTCGCATTGGCGGGCGCGTTGATGCCTCCGTACACCCCCTTCCCGGGTCGACACACCTACAGACCCACCTTGCCCATTCCCAGGATGAGCTCCTCCTGGCTTGCCTGTCCGCGCCCCTGGTCTGGTGGTCCCGGCCACGCCGGAGGCGCCTGCCAGGTCGAATCCTGCATCCC
>NZ_JAGXJY010000332.1 GCF_019091085.1 Mesorhizobium sp. GbtcB19
GTACGATTCCTTCTTTCAATTATACCATTAAGATGAGTAGCATAAGGTGTTGACATTTAGAATAAAATCTCAAAATACTTGTGGAATTGAATAAACTCTGTACTAAAATATTCATCTCCTCGATTTAATCAAAGAGGCTTGATACTCTTTCTAATCTAATTCTTCACTTCATTCTTATACTTTATAAATTTCTCAAAGCCTTACTCGCTTAGCGAAAAATTAAGAGAAAAATTAAGAGAAAAATAAGACCCTACT
>NZ_JAGXJY010000333.1 GCF_019091085.1 Mesorhizobium sp. GbtcB19
TTAATAAATTATTTTCTTATTTAAAAATAGACATAATGAATCTAAATTCATTATGTCTATTTTTAATATGTTAACTTACAAAAACACTACCACAACCTGATTTCATAGGGAAGCGGCGTACTATATCCCAATAATAGGTTAGCAAAATAATAACTTAGTGCAAAAAGAATAAATACAATCTTTGCTTTTGGATTTTTTTGTATAAATAACGCAAAAATAATAATTTCTGTAATACTAATATAGAAAAGTAAACG
>NZ_JAGXJY010000334.1 GCF_019091085.1 Mesorhizobium sp. GbtcB19
GTTATGCGTCACCAGCGCCAGCTCGAGATTGCCGCGCTTGATGTGTTCGACCAGGCCCGGCGTCGGCTCGCAGACGACGGTCAGCTCGACACGCGGCTTGGAGCGCGAGAAGCGCGCCATGATCTCGGGCAGGAAGCGGTCGGCATAGTCGTCCGGCGTGCCGATGCGGGTCGTGCCTTCGAGACGCTGGTCGTCGAAGGCGGCCAAGGTCTCGCGGTTGAGGTAGATCAGCCGCCGCGCATAGGTAAGCAGCC
>NZ_JAGXJY010000335.1 GCF_019091085.1 Mesorhizobium sp. GbtcB19
TGACCCGGCTCGACGGGGTTCGCATGGCGATGTGGACGCAGGTGCCGACCCGATGAGCGTACGCATATCAATACCCCCCTCTCGACCCTGATACGGTCGGGACGAGGATTAACGATCTGGAAGATGTTTCTTCGGGCTTTCCGCGATCCGTCACGATGCCCGGGCCCCGTCCGCCCGACGGCGGGGCGGTCAGCGCCCTTCGACCCATTAACTGCCCCCCCCGGCGCGGTGTCAACAGGCTCGGAGTCGCAGGG
>NZ_JAGXJY010000336.1 GCF_019091085.1 Mesorhizobium sp. GbtcB19
AAAAGGTCACTGCACATTCTTAATTATAACAAAATAAAGGGCAATAAAAACTTATCAACAGGAAAAAGAATTTCAAAAATAAATTTTATTTTTGAAGAGCTTAAAAAACTATAAGTAAAGAAAATTAAACATTGTTATAGTTTAGCGATTGAAACCCTTTGATGGACCGGGGCTGGTTTTTGGCTAGACCCCTTTTCATAATGTGAGATTTACCATCTGGCGTGTTAGTCCTGACATACTACATTGGGCATTAA
>NZ_JAGXJY010000337.1 GCF_019091085.1 Mesorhizobium sp. GbtcB19
CGGCGTGACCGGCGGAAGGAGCTTGGCATCGGCCTGATGGAGATCCCGCTGCCGCGCCCCGAGGAGATCGACACCAAGCGCTCGCGGGGCTTCGCCAATCATTACGGTGTCCAGCTCATCCCGTCGCACGGCCTGCCGCGCGCGCTCGATGTGGTCGAGCGGCCGGGAGAGGCGCTCGACTTCCTGCAGCCGGCCTTCAAGGTCTGCTACGTGGACGGCGCCGAGGCGCTTGGCGGCGGCACCTACGGCACGAT
>NZ_JAGXJY010000338.1 GCF_019091085.1 Mesorhizobium sp. GbtcB19
CAGTTTTACAAGGGGGCAGATTGCGAGCGGTGGCACCGTTGGCACCGCTAGCTGGGCAGTGCTATCGCCAGCTGGGCGGTGCCATCGCCTACAGGCAGTGAGCACTACTTACAAAGGTGTGTGGGCTGATGTAGGTGATTTTAATTTGAAGGGAGTGTTTGTTTGTGGAGCACACAACCCTAATTACATAATCATGTAAAAATTCACATTACAAGATGAGAAAATTCGTACGTTCATGATCGATCTTGTGAAAT
>NZ_JAGXJY010000339.1 GCF_019091085.1 Mesorhizobium sp. GbtcB19
AAGAAGATCGCCAAGCCAGGCCAGCACTCGCTGGTCGCCCATACCACTTTCGATGCCAACATCCAGAAGGCGGCCGAGGAGTCGGTCGAGTTCCACCTTCGCCAGTTCGGCAAGGAATACAACGTCACCGAAGGCGCCGTCGTGGTGATCGGAACCAATGGCGCGGTGCGCGCCATCGTCGTCGCCCGCGGGTTTTGGGCCAGCCGGTCCTACCTAGCCACGAGGGGGGTGCCCCAGGCGGGCTCGTCCGCCA
>NZ_JAGXJY010000036.1 GCF_019091085.1 Mesorhizobium sp. GbtcB19
GGGTTAGGGTTAGGGTTAGGGTTAGGGGGCAGGATATATGGCTACGTAATCTCTGATCATTTGTAGATTTGTATATCGATGATTTAAAGAGCCACTCTGCGGTGGTGTTCGGTCGTGTGTCCGGTGTTTCTATGACCTATTCGCGCAGTTAAGTGCGCGACAATTAGCGCGTTGGCACCAACCGCTGACAGGCGGTTGAAGCGGAAGAACCGTGGGTGTGTTGATAACTTCGTATAGTTATTTGTTTGTCTGTTCATGCATGATGAGGTTAGGCATACGTGAAGGCCGCCTTGAGAGATGTCCGGAATTGTGGCTGACTGCCAGCATGGACATCCATAATGCTCAAGGGCGGCTTGGCAGACACGGCGTCCTTCGAAGGGCCTTCGGATTGGCTGCCGGTAGTCGCGGCGCGGTTGTGGATACCCTGCCTGTCTTGCCATGGACTGCACCCACTGGTGTCGGAGCTTCTAAAGCTCGCACCGACAAGGCCAGCCACCGTGCCGAGCAAGGCTGCCCCTCAAGACTGGTTGCGGAAAATAGTTGACAAGCCAATCGATTGTACGGCTAATGCAATCGGTTGTACGGTTCCGGATTTTAAGACCTACGTCGGGGAACTGTACGCTTGGTTCTAGTCTTCCTTATCGAGAGTGCCGCTGGAGCCTCGTCTCGGCACCTGCTTTCCTCGAGGTTTTCCATGAAGTCCTTCCCGCTCTCTATTTCCGATGTCACCGTTTCGAGCGTCATTCTTGGCCTGATGCGCATCAAGATCATGAGCGATGCCGAAATCCGCACGCTATATGCGGCGGCGCGCGACGTTGGCATAAACATGATCGACCATGCCGACATCTATGAGGGCGAGCGCCATCTCTGCGAGCGCCGCTTCGGCGAGGCTATTACGTTCTCGGCCGCCGAACGCGACAGCGTTGTGATCCAAACCAAGACCGGCATCCGCAAGCAGGAGGGCCTCTACGACCTCTCAAAAGAGCACATCCTCAAGTCGGTCGATGAATCGTTGGTGGCGTTAAACACCGACTATATCGATGTGCTGTTGCTGCATCGGCCGGACACGCTGGTCGAACCGGAGGAGGTGGCTGCGGCATTCGATGTGCTGGAGCAGGCGGGCAAGGGGCGGCAGTTCGGTGTGTCCAACCACACCCCAGGACAGGTCGAACTGCTCAAGACCGCCGTCAAGCAGAAGCTGGTGGCCAACCAGGTGCAACTCTCTATCACCCACGCCAATCTCTTCGCGCAGGGGATCGCGGCCAACATCAACGGCCTCGAGCAGTCGATTTCGCGCGACAACGACATCCTCAACTATTCGCGCATCAACAAGGTGACGCTGCAGGCTTGGTCGCCGTTCCAGAAGGGCTGGTTTGATGGCGTATTCCTTGGCGACAGCGAGCACTATGGTCCGCTCAACGATGCTATCAACGAGATCGCCGCCTCCCATGGGGTGACCGCGACCGGAATTGCCGTAGCCTGGATCACCCGGCATCCAGCGAATATACAAGTGGTGCTCGGAACCACCAATCCCGAACGCGTCCGCGATGGCGCCGGCGGCTCCGACGTGACTCTGAGCCGAGAGGAGTGGTATCGCCTCTTCACTGCCGCTGGCCACAAGCTGCCCTAACAGAGGATTGATCCGGTGTGTTTGTAAAAACGTGCGTATGTCTATTTAGTAGTATAAATATTGCTTTTAAAAGCTTTGTCTTGCGGCCCGCATTTGAGATGGCCGGCACCGGGTGCCATTGAAGGCGATACACGAACAGTCGTTGATGCAAGCGTGGATGAACCCAAAAACGATGCCACGTCCGTTGGACTGATCGGTCTGGTCGCCGACCCGCCCGAAGCGCCCTGGCTGTCAAAGATTCTGTGCGAAGGGCTGACCAACCCCCGACACCGCAGTAAGAGCAGTAAGAGTAGCAAGATAGGAACAGCGTGAGACCCATAATCGGGACCCCAATTTCTGCCGCCAAACCCAGGTCAGCCTGACGGTTGGTGTCCTGCGCACGGTTCGACGGGAAGCAGGCGGGCCGGCGAGCTTTCGACCTGCCCGCGGACGCTTCCCACAATTGGTAACGAGCAAGATCTCTATGCGACGATGCCGACTTTCTCGGTCGGTCCGTGATCGTCACGCATTCGGTGATTTCGAGGTCGGCGTCGGCCTCCTTCGACATGCAAGCCTGCGTCTCGAGCTTGATCTTTCGACATCAGGGGAGGGGAACAGTGCGCAGGTCGTGTCGCATGGCTTTGCAAGCCCATCGCCCTCGAGGGAGGCTACAGATATGAATGTCGGTAAGAAGCGCCGAAGTCTTTTCCAGTGAGCCGCTGGTAGCGCGATCGAACTCGCGTTGAGGTACTCTGGCACGTGAGGTTCGTCTGGTGACTGTCTCCGTGGGCAAACACGTCTTGCCGACGGAGGTCTCAAGCAGTTAGGTGTCCAGTTTAAATTCGAGATTCCCAACCTTCTCGCCAATCCAAACGTATGCCTTACATATACAAACGTTTGTAGATGTGATAGGCGGTATTCTCATAGTCTTGAGATTTTGGGGGGTGTGTACAGGTCTTAAGATTGCGAGCCGGCTAGTCTGGGCGCGGTCTGCGTTGGTGTTTTAGGATCTAATCCGACTACAGGGTCAGAAGGAATGGAATTGGAAAACAAAAACAAAGCCAAGCGCGCAAGCAGACGACGCACGACGATGCATGATATCGCGCGCCTTGCAGAGGTTGATGTCTCAACTGTCAGTCGGGCTCTAGCGGATTCGCCCCGGGTTACGGAGGAGACGAAACGTCGGATTCTTAAGATTGTACAGGATACCGGTTATGTCGTGAATCACGGCGCTAGGATGCTGCGGCAAAGCTATTCTGGTCAGGTTCTCGTAATGCTTCCCAGTATTGCGTTTACCTATTTTCCCGAAGTGGTGCTTGGCATTGAGGATTACGTTCAGGAGCACGGTTTCAGCGTCGTCGTAGGAAGCACCCGTTACGACCCGGTTAGAGAATATGCATTGGCGCAGCAACTCCTCACTGGAGCAGCCGACGGCATCATCTTCATGACCGGCATGATCCCTGAGCTGGTCCGAACGTTCCCAGGCTTTGATCGCCATGTCGTCGGTATTTCCCGGACGATCCTCGATAAACGCATTCCGCAGGTAAATATCGACAACTACCTGGCTA
Source organism: Mesorhizobium sp. GbtcB19 (assembly GCF_019091085.1). Classification (GTDB taxonomy): domain Bacteria; phylum Pseudomonadota; class Alphaproteobacteria; order Rhizobiales; family Rhizobiaceae; genus Mesorhizobium. Next base: position 3,178 of record NZ_JAGXJY010000036.1, read on the forward strand.
TGAAAACTGCCACGGAACACCTTTTGAGGCTCGGTCATAAATCAATTGCGCACCTAGCGGGGAACCAGAAAAGTCCTACCTTCCGCGCCCGCGCAGAGGCTTATCAGGAGTCGATGGGGGACGCCGGGCTAGGGGGCTACATCAAAATCGTCGCGTCCGATGAGTACAGCATCCAGGCTGGCACCGACAAAATGAACGAGCTCTTAAAGGAGGGAACCAGGCCAACCGCGGTCATTTGCGCGGGCGACGATATGGCAATAGGGGCAATGCACGCGGCGCGCTTAAGGGGATTAGCAATTCCCCGTGATGTTGCATTTGTCGGCTTTGATGACCAGCCGTTTAGTGCCGTGTGGAACCCATCACTATCAACCATTCAAATTCCTCGTAGAGAAATGGGAATGGCGGGGGCTCGGCTCCTACTTGCCAACATGGACCTTGCAAACGAAAAGCCCGAAAGCATTGTGCTGCCACACAAGCTAATTGTTCGCGAAAGCTGCGGGGGATAGCGGCCGTTCTGGCTCGGGGGCGACGAGGACAAGCACTCACTGTTCCCGCAAGAGCTGATGATGCAATCCCGTATCTCGTTGATATTGGTTCGTGACCGAGAGGGACAGGCAAAGCCGCCGCACCATGGACGGCAAACTCTGAGCAAGCGAGAATTATACAGCGTCGATTTTTTTGCGCTTTAGTCACGATGGCACCGCCGACAACACTGCACCGAATTCTCCCGTTCCGGCTCGGTTAGGTACCCCTTAGCGGCTTTCCCGGTCGTTGTCTTGGGGCATCGCCGCGCGTTCTGAGCCCTCAACGGATGTCGGCAACGAAGAATCGTAATTGACAATCCAAACGATTGGATTAATAAGACAAACGATTGGAATTGACCGGCGTGCTTTCGCCGCCTTGGGGAGCAAATTCCTATGCCTGGTCCTTATGTCACCCCAGTTACCGGCGACGAGACGCTGCCGAGACGTGTAGATGTGGTCGTTATTGGGGGCGGCATCGTCGGTGCCTCGACTGCTCTGGAGCTTGCCGAGCGGGGCCACTCGGTCGCCCTTTGCGAAAAGGGCGGCATCGCGTGCGAGCAATCCAGCCGCAACTGGGGTTGGGTGCGCCTTTCCCGTCGCGACATCCGAGAGATGCCTCTCATGCTTGAGGCGTCTAGAATCTGGGATGGCCTCGCCAAGAGAACCGGCCGTGAAACCGGATACCGGCAAACGGGCATCGTCTTCACGACAGCGTCCGAGTCCGCGCAAGCGCAAAATGCTAAGTATCGAAACCAACTTCAGGAATTTCAGATCCGCTCGCAGTTGCTATCGGCTAAGGAGGTTAAGCACAAATACCCCGACCTCGATCTGAAGCTTCATGGCGCGTTGGTTACGGCCGTCGATGGTCGTGCCGAGCCACAGTTGGCCGGGCCTGCCATTGCACTAGCCGCTCGCGATCGCGGCGCGAATATTTTGGTCGAATGTGCCGTTCGTGGTCTTGAGCTTTCGGCCGGTCGCGTGTCCGGCGTGGTTACCGAACGTGGGACCATTACTTGTGATGCTGTTGTTCTGGCCGGTGGTGTCTGGAGCAACTTTTTCGCCCGCCGCTATGGGATCGACATTCCACAGCTCAATGTCACGGCTTCCGTTCTTCGGACCAACCCTTTGGAAGGTGGGCCCGAGGAAGCGATCTGGTGCGAGGAATTTGCCCTGAGAAAACGTCTGGACGGTGGCTACACGATCGCTTCCGGCCATGAAAACATCGTTGATATCGTGCCACGCTCCTTCAAGTACATGTTTCGATATCTGCCGGCGCTTCGGAACGATTGGAAATCCCTCAACTTCCGGATCTCAGGGCAATTTTTCAAGGATATCTCTGATGCCAAGCTGCGACCGCTGGACCAGACCAGCGCGTTCGAATACACGCGCGTCCTCGATCCAGTACCCTCGAAAAAACTCACTGATGGCGCTCTCAAAGCCCTCGCCAAGCGCTGGACCGTCTTTAGTCAGGCGACGATCGCACAACGGTGGGGCGGCCTCATAGACGTTGCCCCAGACGCTATCCCTGTCATCGACGAAGCGCGAAAGATTCCGGGCTTCTTCATCGCTACAGGTTTTTCCGGGCACGGATTTGGCATCGCGCCCGCCGCTGGACGGCTGATGGCGGACCTCGTCACCGGAAAGTCGCCGATCGTCGATCCGAAAGCCTTCAGGCTCTCGCGTTTTACCGACGGCAGCAAGATCGTTCTCTCGCCTGAGCACGCTTGAGATTCAGCACGCCCCCCCTGAGGGAAAAGCGGCGCTCAAGCGGGTTTCAGCGCAATACGATAGGAGGAAACACTATGGAGTATCGGCTGCTCGGACGTTCGGGCCTAAAAATTTCGTCCGTTACGATGGGCACGATGACCTTCGGCGGCGAGGGATGGGCAAAGCAAACCGGCAATCTCGGTGTTTCCGATGCGAAGCGCCTTGTTGATCTTTGCCTGGACGCGGGCGTCAATCTGATCGACACCGCCAATGTCTATTCCGGTGGCAAATCAGAAGAGATCATCGGCGAAATCCTCGGCGGCAAGCGCAAGGGCGGCGTATTGTTGGCCACCAAGGCGCGTTTTCGCATGGGCGAAGGCCCAAATGAGGTTGGTTCATCCCGGCAGCACCTCATCGCCGCCTGCGAAGCAAGTCTTCGCCGGATGAAGACCGACGTTATCGACCTCTATCAGTTGCATGAATGGGACGGTCAAACGCCACTCGAGGAAACGATGGAGGCGCTTGACACGCTCATTCGTAACGGAAAGGTCCGCTATATCGGCTGCTCGAATTTTTCTGGCTGGCATATCATGAAGGCTCTCGGCGTGAGCGAGAGAGACCGACGCCAGCGTTTCGTCAGCCAGCAGATTCACTACACGTTGGAGGCGCGAGACGCCGAGTACGAGCTGCTACCGGTATCCATCGACCAAGGCCTCGGAACCCTCATCTGGAGCCCGCTCGCCGGTGGCTTGCTCTCCGGCAAGCATCGCCGCAACCAATCTGTCCCGGAAGGAACCCGTCAATTCGCCGGTTGGACCGAGCCGCCGATCCGCGACGAAAGCCGTCTCTGGGATATCGTTGATACCTTGACTTCGATTGCCAAGGACCGGGGCGTGTCCGCCGCGCAGGTCGCGCTTGCCTGGCGGATCGGGCCCAAGGCCGTGACTTCCGTCATCATTGGCGGGCGCACGGAAGCGCAATTTAGGGACAATCTGGCCGCAGCAGACCTGAAGCTGACGGAAGACGATCGCAATCGGCTTGATGCCGTTAGCCTCCCACCCGTCATCTACCCTTATTGGCATCAACTATACGTCAGCGACAGGCTAAGCGAGGCCGACATGGCGCTGCTTGCTCCACATGTGACTTAAGGGGCGAGCCCAGATGCTGCCTCCGTATCCGTTTGAATGTTCCCCAGACTGAGTGAGCCGTGGCTGCGAGATGTTCTGTCGAGCAGCCAGAAAATCAATTCCGCAATCGGTCGCCATTTCGATGGGCCGGCGCTCTCGTCCCGCAACCCAACCACTTGACGCATTAAAGGAGAAGGCAATGTCTAACCTGGTAACGTTCAGCCTGGATACCAATACGCTTCCCGAACCGACGAGCCGCCAGCCGGTGGCTCCGGAACTGATCTCTGGCGAAGCCCCTACTTTCCGCAGTTGGGTTCAAGATCTGTCGTTTGGCGAGATGGTTCGCACCGGGATCTGGGAAGCAACACCCGGGCTGACCCAGTGCCTGAAGCCGACGAACTATGAATATTGCTACATCATGGAAGGCGCCGTCGAGATAACCGAGGAAGGCGGAGAGACGAAGATTTTCCGCGCTGGCGATCATTTCGCATTCAAGCCGGGTTTCACCGGAACCTGGCGAACCCTCGAAAAGCTCAAGAAGTTCTACGTGGGGGTAAACCGTTGACCGACCGACACCGCGTAGGACCGATAATCCTGCCGCGCGCATTCGTGCGTGGCAGACACCAGGTAAATTTGTTCATCGCTGCACAGACCTGGCCACATTGATCGCGCAGAGGTGACGCAAGATGACAGAGGCGATTTTACGACGAAACCATGTTTCATGACGGTTTCGTGATTGACAGTACAATCGCTTGTATGCGTTAATACAAACGATTGGATTTCCACCAAGCAGCCAAAAAACCATGGATGAAATTCCGGAGGAGCAACATGAACGACAACCCAGCGAATTCCAGGCTCACTTTTCCCTCCGCTACGGATTACGCCAATCGCGTGGAACGCGCCCGAACAGCGATGAAGCGGGAGGGGATTGATGTTCTAGCCTTGTCAGGCGTCGACAATCATCGTTTCTTTACCGGATTGGATGGCATCCCGGTCGTCAGACCGATCTGGTTCGTCCTGCCGCGAGACGGCGCGCCAGCTTTTGTCTCGCCCCGCATCGAGGCATCGGAGATACAGGCGCAATGTGGAGTGCCGGTGGCTGCCGAATGGGTCGAATGGGAAGAGCCGGCGAAGACTCCAATGTCGTTCGCTGTCGCGCTTGCAAACCATCTAGGTAAAGTCGCGCCGACGGCCCGCACTGTCGGCGTCGACTTCGACGGTACATGGGCACGAAATCTGGAATTGGCCAAAGAGACCATCGGCGCCGAACGTATCAAGGACGTCTCGGCATCGTTGCGTGAGGTTCGCCGACTCAAGGATGCTGCAACGATCGACGTCGTTCGGCGCTGTGCCGACATCGTTACCCAGCAGTTCAAGGCAAGCCGCGAAGTTATCGCCCCCGGTATTGCCGACTGGGAAGTAGCGCTCGCGTCGCGCTCGGCCGCGATGCGGCGAGCCGCAGATTGGTGGAACGGCGATGAGGAACATGCGCCGCTCGTCCAGGGGTTCCATGTCATGGCTAGCGGCGAACGCTCTTCCCGCGCCCATCCTTCTGCCGGCGGTCGCACAATGCGGGAGGGGGATATCATGCAGCTATGTTATTGCGGCCGGCCGTTCTTTGGACATGGTATCTGCTTCGATCGGCCGGTCGTGGTTGGTTCCAAGGCGTTGCCTGCGGAAGTGCGCAAGATCGTTGATGTCGCGCGCGCGGCTCAGGAAGCGGCTCTGGCAAAGGTGCGCCCCGGCGTGAAGGCGGGCGAGGTCCATGCAGCAGCGGTGGAGGTGATCCAGCGTGGAGGTTGGGACAACCCCTTCCGGCACCGTACGGGCCGCGGGGTTGGTCTCTCCGATCCCGAGTGGCCCGAGCTGAAGGCCAACGACCCGACCGTGCTTGAACCGGGCATGCTCCTCGGCGTCGAGCCGGGCGTGTACATCGCTGGCGTCGGTGGTGCCCGTTTTGGCGACACGATCCTCGTTACCGAAACCGGATACGAGCCTCTCACGCCGCTTGACCTTGGCCGGGCGATCTAATGAGGGCCCCGCAGGCCGCCAGGCTATTAGGCGATTGGTTGGCACCATGAACGAGAACGCAGAAAACGCCATGACCGAGAACCTGGGGAATTCTAGGCTGACTTTTCCTTCCGATGTCGACTACCGCAATCGCGTCGCACGCGCTCACGCTGCGATGAAGCAGGCCGGGATTGATGTTCTCGCCCTGTCTGGTTTCGACTACATCCGCTTTTTCACCGGCTTGAACGGCCTGCCAGTCGGCAGGCCGATTTGGCTGGTTCTGCTACAGGACGGGTCGCGTTCCTTCGTGTCGCCGCGCAGCGAAGCAAAGGAGATACGGGCGCGGTGTGCGACCCCCGTCGCTGCGGAATGGGTCGAATGGGAAGAGCCGATGCCGGCCCCGATGACGCATCAAGACGCACTCGCCAAGTACATTGGCGAAGTTGCCCCGCAAGCCCGCGCGATCGGGGTCGATTTCAACTCCACATGGGCTTTGAATATTGAATTGGTCAAGCAGGCCCTTGGCGCCGAGCGGGTCAAGGACGCCACTGGTTTGCTTCGCGGCCTGATCACCATCAAGGACGCCGTTGCGATCGATGTCATTCGACGCAGCACCGATATCGTCGCCCACCAGGTGATCGCCTGTCAGGAAATTATCGCGCCCGGCCTTCCCGAATGGAAGGTGGCGCTGGCGTCTTTCAACGCCGCGACAGAGCGATCCGCACAGTGGTGGAACGGCGATGAGGAGCAGTCCCCGTTTGTGCAGGGTATGCAGATGATGGGTAGCGGTCAGCAGCGCACGGCGCGCTGCCATTCCGCCGGCGGCGGTCGCATCATGCAAGACGGCGAAATCCTTCAGATTTGCTTCTGCGGCCCATCGTTTTTCGGGCATGCTATTGGCTACGATCGCCCGTTCCGTATCGGCTCGAAGCCAATGCCTGCCGATCTTCGCAAGGTCGTGCATGTCGCCCGCGCGGCTCAGGAAGCGGCTTTGGCAAAAATTCGTCCCGGCGTAACGGCGGACGAAGTCCACGCTGCCGCGGTGGCGGTGATCGCGAGCGGGGGCTGGGACAATCCCTTCCTGCACCGGACGGGCCGCGGGATCGGATACTCCGACTTCGACGGGCTTGAGCTCAAGGCCGGTTCTACGACCGTCCTGGAGCCTGGAATGGTCATGACGGTCGAACCGGCTCCATATGTCGACGGCATCGGCGGTGCCCGCTTTGGCGACACGGTCCTCGTTACCGAAACCGGGCACGAGGTTCTCACTCCCTTCAACCTTGGCAGGGACATCTGATGAGAGACAAGTCGCTCCCCGCGGTTTCCTTTCAGGATGTCACCAAACGCTATGGGCTCGTCGCTGCGGTGAGTGGCGTCAACCTCGACATTTCGCGGGGCGAGTTCTTCGCACTGCTCGGCTCGAGCGGTTCGGGAAAGACGACGCTCCTGATGCTCCTGGCCGGGTTCGACAGTCCAACCGAGGGCCGTGTGCTGATGTCAGGTACCTCTGTGTCAGACGTGCCTCCGCATCGTCGACAGATCGGAGTGGTCTTTCAGAACTACGCGCTTTTCCCGCATTTGACCGCAGCCGACAACGTCGCCTATCCGCTGAAGATGCGGGGGGTCGGACGTAGCGAGCGCGAGGCGCGCGTGAACGCAGCACTCGGCCTCGTCAACCTTTCCGACCGACGGTCTTCATATCCCTCGCAATTGTCCGGCGGGCAGCAGCAGCGCGTGGCGCTTGCCCGCGCCCTCGTCTTCGGTCCCGACATCTTGCTCATGGATGAGCCGCTCGGAGCTCTCGACCGACGGCTTCGTGACCAGATGCAACTGGTACTGAAGCGTATCCAGGGCGAACTCGGCATCACGGTCATTTATGTCACGCACGACCAGTCGGGAGCCATGGCCATGGCGAACCGGATCGGGATCATGGCCGGGGGGCGGCTGCTCCAGGTCGCCGATCCCGAGACCATCTACGCCGCGCCGTCCAATCACTTCGTCGCGCGTTTCATCGGAGAGTGCTCCATCCTGCGCGTCGCCGCGACGAATGGGGGCAAAGGGTACGAGATCGCGGGTGCGCGACAGTCGCTGCCATCTCCCGCGGCGGAGCCTTTTGACATAGTAGTGAGGCCCGAGAATGTCTCCATCTGTGCAGCAGTCGAAGCAGCATCAGACGGTGCTTTCGGCCTTGCAGCGACAGTCCGTGACGTCACCTACCTAGGTGCCGGCTGGCGCGTGGCACTCGAACTTTCCGACGGGCAGTCTCTGCTCGCCAGCATCATGCGTGGAGAAGACGTGGCCGGACGCTTGGCGCCGGGTCTTCCTGTGGTCGCGCGGTGGGCGCCGGCGTCCGTCGCTGTTCTTCCGACTGAAGGATCGTCCTGAAGCGGGTTTAAGGGAGAGTAAACTCATGACGTCAAACAAGCTTCATAAAGGCTTATTGGCCGCGCTGATCACGGCGGCCAGCATTACGTTCTCAGCGCAATTCGCAGCCAACGCCTATGCGGCGGATGTCGTGGTCGCCTCTTATGGCGGCGCTTTCCAGGACGCCCAGACCAAGGCTTATTTCGAACCCTACACCAAAGCCACGGGTACGAAGGTAACTGGCACGACTGGTACCGGCTACGCCAAGGTGAAGGCTATGGTCGAGAGCGGCAACATCACTTGGGATGTCGTCTCCGCCGAGAGCTCGGCCTTTGCAAACGAGACTAAGGATGGCCTTCTTCAGCCAATCAACTATTCGGTCGTCAAGGCTGACGGCATCCCGGCCGAGTTCCGCAAGGAATACGGCGTCGGGTACATCTCATTCGGGCAGGTTCTCGCGTGGAGCAAAGACAAGTTTCCGAACGGAATTACCCCGGCTCAGTTCTTCGATCCTAAAGTGAAGGGCCGCCGCGTTCTGACGTCGGATCCGTACTTTACAATTGAAAACGCCCTGCTGGCTGACGGTGTGAAGGCGGCCAATCTTTATCCCCTGGACGTGGATCGCGCTTTGAAGGTCATCGATCGGATCAAGGATCAACTCATCGGCTTCAAGGGTGGCTCGGATACCCAAGCGCTTATCCAGCAGGGCGAGGTCGACATGGCCTTCGGCCCGAATGGCCGCATCAACGATGCGATCAAGGCGGGTGCGAACTGGGCCTACAGTTGGGAGGATTCAGTCTCAGATATCGAATGGTGGGTAGTGACGAAGGGCGCTCCTCATGCCGAGGAGGCGATGAAGTTCATAAACTTCGCCGTTCAGCCCGAACAGCAGGCAGAACTCACCCGGCAGATCCCCTACGGGCCGACCAATGTCGATGCCCTGAAGCTTCTCGATCCAGCTGTCGCCAAGAGCCTGCCGAGCTACCCCGAGAACGCTGCACTCGGCGTGGTCCTTAACTCGCAATGGTGGCACGATAACCTTCAGACTGTGAAGCCTCGCTGGGACTCATTCATCATCCAGTAGCAGAACGTGTATGGGAGAAACGTGATGAGGCGGAACAGACTGATTGAATGGCAGCGGTTGTTACTGCTCGCTCCCGTATTCTTGCTGCTCCTCTTCGCCTTCGCGCTCCCGTTGTTTGCGATCGTACCGGAAGCGTTCGGCGGTGATGCCGTCGGGCGCTTCCTTCTCATCTTCCAAAGTGTGGTGTACCGAACCGTCATCTGGACGACCGTGCGCATCAGTCTGGAGGCGACGGCGCTAACACTCATCGTCTCGTTTCCCTTGGCGTGGCTCCTGAGCCGGGCAACCGGGGCGAAGGCCCTGCTTCTTGGACTCTTGGTGCTGGTTCCCTTCTTAACCAGCGTGCTGGTCCGAACGTTTGCCTGGCTGGCAATCCTAGGACAGCGTGGCCTGGTCAACGCGACGCTTCTCACCCTCGGACTGATCTCGGAGCCGCTGCCGCTTCTCTTCAGTGAGCCGGCGGTGGTTCTTGCCCTGGTGCACGCTTCCATCCCAATGATGGTGTTCGCGCTCGTCACTGTCCTGCGGCGGATTGATGGACGCATCCTCCTGGCCGCTCATACGCTCGGGGCAAAACCCGTGCGCGCCTGGTTCGGCATCGTTGTTCCGCTTGCAATCCGCGGCATCCAATCCGGTGTCATTATCATCTTCCTTTTCACCATGGCGAGCTTCATCGCGCCCGCTTTCCTGGGCAACCAGCGCCAACAAATGCTGGCGCAAATGATCCAGGCTCAAATTGAGACGGGGGCTGACTGGCGTTTCGCTGCAGCCTTAGGTGTCACGCTCTCCGTCACGGCCACGATCGTTGTCTTGGCGTTGTCGTCGGTCGCACGGTACTTCTCGCGTTGGCAGAACCCGGGCCTGTCGCCAACCACCGCGCCGCAACAGCTGGTACAGCAAGCGGACAGGGAGATACTTCGCACTTCGGTGGCGCTGCCAAGATCACATTTCCACCTTCCTGCTCTGCGGCGCTTGAGCGCCCGTTGGGTGGAACCAGCCTATCTGGCCGTCATATCCATCTTCATACTTCTTCCCCTGATCGTCCTCTTTCCGGTGTCGTTCAGTTCGGCAGATGTGCTTATCTTTCCGCCCCCCGGCTATTCAGTGCGATGGTTCGAAAAGATCCTCGGCAGCCCGGAATGGGTCTCGGCGGCTCTGACCAGTCTTCGCATCGGCGCTGCTGCCTGCGTTCTTTGCCTCGCAACTGCAATCCTGACAGTGCTTGGCTTCGGCCGTCATTTCCGATTTCAGGGTGCTGCCGAAGCCATTGTACTAGCACCCTTGAGCGTACCTGCCGTAGTCTTCGCCTTGGGAGCCTATCTTGCTTTCGCGCGCGTCGGACTGGTGGATACCGAAACGGGTATCGTCGTTGCGCATACGGTGCTGATCTTCCCCGTGGTCTACCTGGTCGTCTCCGCGACATACAGTTCCATCGATCCTTGGCTTTCGCTTGCATCTGCAAGCCTTGGAGCAAACCCCTGGCGCATCTTTCGAACGGTCACCTTTCCATTGCTACTCCCGGGCCTGGCTGTCGGCGCCCTGCTTGCGATGCTTCTTTCGTTCGATGAATCCGTCGCTTCGATCTTCCTCAGCGACTTGTCGGTCAAGACCCTGCCGAGAAAGCTTTGGGAAGGCATTCGCTTCAACACGAGCCCCGAATCCGCGGCCGTCTCCGCCATGCTGTTGGGCGTGACATGCCTCGTCGTCATCGTCGGTATGGTGGTAGTCCTCGGGCGTCGGAAAAACGCTCTGTTGACATTGCAAAGCGCTCCTGAAGCTCTCCCTTGACCAGTCTTAGTAGTCTTTGTTTCGGATCAAGGTGAATCCGCTCTTCGATCGAGACAAGCTGAATGGTGGAACAGGTGACTTTGACGATGGATAACAAAGGCAGACTGTCAACTCCCTCTCAGCTGGTCACCTAGGGACAGCGTGCGTGCCTCTGTCGAACGTCATTCCAATGCTGATCCACTATCCTGGCCGCACGGCGGCGCGCCAGGACGCCGGTGGGTCTCAAACCTCCCAGGTGACCCACCGGCACCCAGTTCGGCATTTGGCTCGTGTTCGTGCTTGTGATCGCCGGGACAATGTGCTTGGACCCCACCTTACCGCCAGCGTGCAGATCGTGGAGATGCCGCAACGGATCGGCATGCGAAACTAGGCATGCACGCCATCTTCCATAGATTTGCTGAGCAGCTTGCTGGCAGCGTTGACACAGTGGATCTTCACAACGCCCTTTCTGAGGTGACTGCTTCGCTTGATCTTCCGTTATTCGCCTACCTCTTTCATTCGCGGGGAGATTCGACGGAACTGATCTCCACCTATCCGCAGCCTTGGACATCTCACTATCTTCACAACCGATATCAAGACGTGGACCCGGTGATCGATCACGCGCGTCGTCGCCACGAAACATTTCGCTGGGATGCGGACGGCGGCGATCTCGATTTGTTGACGTTACAGCGGCAGCTGATGGATGAGGCAAACCAGTTCGGCATCCGCCGTGGTTTTACGATCCCGATCCATGATCACCGCGGTCTGTTTGCCGCGCTCACATTCGCCTCCGATGAAAGGCGGCCATTGTTCTTTCGCGTCATCGAGCAATACGAACGCGTGCTGCAGCTGATAGCCATCTTCTTTCACATCCAGGCGCGACAGAGGCTGGCGAGCGACAAAACCTTGGATGGCGTTCGTCTGTCCGACAGGGAAATGCAGTGCCTGCAATGGGCGGCCCGGGGCAAGACGGCCTGGGAGATCGGCCAGATCCTTGGCATCACTCAACGCACCGCTGAATTTCATCTCGACAACGCCAAGAAGAAGCTTGGCGTGCGGACTAATATCCAGGCTGCCATTCGACTCGCGATCTCCAAGCCGTCGGACTTCCTGTGACAACCTGATCAACCTGTGTACATGCACAGGTTGTACCTGCGCCAGCCTTCATCTCCAATCGCCACTGACTTCAAGCGAGGAGAAGGCCGCGATGATGCAGTTGATAGCGCCGGACCGTTATGCGGCGTTCGCCGACGATCTCGAAGAAATGCACCGCTTGCGATACCGCGTCTTCAGAGATCGACTCAATTGGGAAGTGTCCACGAGCGGCGGCTATGAAGTCGACTCGTTCGACGCGGTCCGTCCCCACTATCTGCTGCTGAAGGCGTCGACGGGACGCGTCCAAGGATGTGTGCGTCTGTTGCCGACCACCGGCCCTACGATGTTGCGCGACAGCTTTTCTATTCTGCTCGGAGATCGTCAGGCACCAACTGACGTTCGCATCTGGGAGAGCAGCCGTTTCGCACTGGATATTCCGCCCTCTGCGCCTAAGGAAGCGGGCATCGCCCTTGCCACCTACGAACTGTTCGCTGGAATGATCGAGTTCGGTCTGTCACGCGATCTGCGTAGCATCGTGACCGTGACGGATTTGCGCATCGAGCGAATCCTGCGCCGCGCCGGTTGGGCACTCGAACGGTTGTCCGATCCCCAAACGATCGGCAACACGCGCGCTGTGGCGGGATATCTCGATGTCTCTGTCGATAGCCTGGAGGCCATCCGCCGCAACGGCGGAATTAACCGGCCCGTGCTGTGGGCGCCGGTCATGAAGACCAGCTGATCGCGCAACAAATTTCAATCCATATGGAAAACGGCGCAATGAGCGACATGAACCCTGGTCCGGCCTGGCCGGATTGGCAAGACGACCATTCGTATGCCTATTGCACGCATCTCACCAGCCGTGGCTGGGCTTGGGAATTCTTAAGACGCAATGCTACTTTCCGGGAGCGTCTCAATGCAGCCTTGCAAGTTGCCGAGCGGTCCCGATCTCCCTTCGATCACATGGTGAGACTGTCACCGCGGGGCACTGTCGATCTTTCGCCCTGGGCGCTCCTTTTTTGCAAGCTCCAACGGAAGTTCCGCGAACGTGTTCTGGTGCCCCCGCCACTGTCCGCATGTTCTCCACCTTGTCGCCGAACGTGTGCCTCGATCGCCCCACACCGATTCATTTGATCTTTCGCGATTGTCCTGCCGGATCGTCATCCTCCTTGCTCAGGATGGGCAACAGCACGCCTTGTTCACCGACGGCTTCAGGAACCTGCAACTGGTCTTTTCCGGGGCAAATCTCCTCGAGCCCATGCGGCTGACTGGCAATGTCCTGTGGCCGTCCGCGCAAGTGAAGCGGCGCCTGCTTACCCTGGAGTTATTGAACGCCCTGCGGCTAACGGGACGGCTTCCACCGAGATTCTTTCCGGCCGAACCCCGTCGAACGCGGCTGCGTTCGGTTCTGCGTGCGCTCGATGGCTCGATTGCCGGCGCCTCGCATCGCGAGATCGCTGTCGCCTTGTTCGGAACGGCCCGTGTCGAGCAGGACTGGAGCGATCCCGGCGACCACCTCCGTGACATGGTGCGCCGCGCAATCAAACGGGGGCGCTCGCTGATGAATGGCGGATACAGGAGTTTGCTTCTGTAGCGGCTTGGCGCTCGCCGCGTCACCGCGGAAAAAGGTCCTTATACCCGTTGCTTATCAGCCAGTAAGTTCGCTCCAGGTGGCTGCGGACGGCTTTGCGGGCGCGAGCTGGTTGAAGTGCTGGATCGATCCCCAATATGGTCAGCGCCATTTCGTCCTCGCTGGCATTGTTGGCGCATGCGTCGATGAGCTTCAGATAGACCGAGAAATGGTCATTGTCATATGCGGTCAGGTTTTCGGCCCAGGGAACCTTGGTGGCTATTTCTTCAGTCATTATTCTCGCCGGGACGGCTCGCGATTAGCTTTGCATAAAATAGCAATATTGCATTAGCTGGGTTCGGCATCAAACAGTTGCCGACGCCATTTTGTAGAGAATACTCCGTGGTGAAATCCTCTACAAGCGCATGGCCTCCGATGTATGGAAATTCGAGAGGTCTTCGAGAGGTCTTTGCCCGCAACTTGCGCAGGCAGCGCCAGCGAAAGAAGCTGTCCCAGGAAGCGCTGGCACATGATGCCGGCGTCGACCGAACCTATGTGAGCGCACTGGAACGCCGCGTCTATGCGGCAAGCATCGACACGGTTGCGCGACTGGCCAAGGTGCTTGAGGTCAAGCCCGCTGATCTGCTCGATCCAGATTTCCGCTAGACCCACAGCAGCCGGATTTGACTATCGTTCGGGCACCCCCTTCCAGGTGAGCACCGGAGCGCCTCCGCGCCCAGGGGAAACGAACCAAGTCCGCTGTCGTTCGGCAGGCTTATCTGGTCGCGCCCCTCACCGTCCTCGTCCCCTGGCAACCCTTGCCAGCCGGAGGGAAGGGGAGGTGTTCTGCGCCTGTCGCCTTCCTCGCGCGGTTGAGCCCGTCGGGGCTCGCCTGGCCGGATCTCACCCGCGGATTGCCGTCGATGATGTGGCGTCGGCGCAATGCGCCAATGTCGTTGTACGGCTGCCATCGATGGGCAAAGCAATACATACGGCCTGCGACACGGAAAGGTCTAGGTGCCTGACCATTCGGCGTCCGCACGATTTCGGCTACGGGTTGCTTCAACAACTCCCGAACAAAAGCCGGTCGGGCGGCCGTGCGACCACGCCGATATTCGAAATGTGAGCGAGACTCGAAACAGTTCGAGTGAGGCGCCTGCCATATGATGAAAATGATCGGCGCTGCCAGAGGCCGCGTCGATATCATGCTGCCTGGCTCTTGGAGGAATGCGGCCGCTATTCATGCGCTTCGCGAGACATTCGACAACTGAAACCGGCGTCCAGCGCTTCTGGTTGGCCGGGAGGCGCGGCAAGATTGCGTCGAGCCTAGCGAAGTTGCTGTGTAGAACAGCCGTTTGGGCAGAGAGGTGGTTCGATCTCGCCGCTTTCGCTTTCGCGGCATTGGCCGGGCAACTGGTCTTTGTGACTTGCTATGAGTTGCGTTCTCTTCAAGTCGCTGCGGATCGCCTTGCGAGTTGGATCCTGCCTTGCGTCGATCCCAATATCGCCCGCGCCATCTCTTCCTCGCTGGCATCAGATTGGGCCAACATGGAGCATGGTCACAATGTGGATCAGACTGGCGTCAGACGGGCCGCCGAAGCTACGAAGTTCAGTTTGATCCCATCACTCGGCGGCCAGAAAGATGTCTGCGGCAATCGAACGCCCACCCTTCCTGCATCGGCGAATCACGATCGGAGGGGCGGCGTCGTCAAGCTGTTACGGTTGAAATCTCATTTCGTATTGTAAGAAGGAAGTACATGCCGGAAAAAACATCCATCCATTGGCGGTATGTTGTGCGGAAGGAAGAAAAAAATAGATAAACAGCCCATACCGGTAAAGCCTGGCTTGCCGAAAAGCTAGCCTTGGTCGCTAAAATTGCACTGAAAGCGCGTCAAAGGTTGGGCCAAACGATCTCATCGGCTGTTTTTAACCCGTCGCCGCAACCATCCCATGTTTCAAGAGGAACCTCATGCCTGTAACGAAGAGACAAGCCGACGCTCTGGGTCCTCAAGGTCCGGAGGACGCCTCCCCGGCAAAGCGGCGCGCTGTGGAACTGGCTGGCTTTGACGACTTGCCATACGAAATGCAACAGGAGGTATTTCGCAACGTACTTCGGGAAGTCGCAAATCGGCCCAACCGCTTGGAAGCCCTCGCCGACCTTGAGGGCGTGTTGGAAAACAACGCGCGTTTGAATCATCTGGTCGATAAGACCAATGACCTCAGCGAAAGCAAGGCTGCTCTGCAGAGGCATCCGAGTGTTGCATCTCGCTATGTCGCTCTGTGCAGCGATGTCGTTAGCGGCACCCCCTTTAAAGATGCCCTCAGGCAGAACGGTCCGCTGCCGGAAGACGATAAAGTGATGTCGCAGGACGTGACCAAGGTTCTGGAAGATGCCACTCCCACACATCTCGCCAATTTGGCTGACGTCTTCAGCGCGCAAAGAGGTGCGGCGGCCAGAGAGGCCTTGATTGGGGTGGCGGGACAGGTCGGACGGCAGCATGAGGTTCGATCGCCAGAGTTGGCATCAGCCGATCTTGGCAATCTCACCACACTGACCGGTGCGTTTGTTAAAAACAAACTGTCCCACGAAGACCGTGATGTTAGGATGGCCGTACGGGCGCTGGCGGAGCAGGTGGCAGAGCGTGATGACAACCTGCTGTCTCATGCCAATATTCATCAGATTGTCACCCTGTCGGACACGTTCAGCGGGCATGGGGATTGTGAAGAAGCCCTGGAGGCACTGGCCAAGCAGGTGGCAGAGCGTGGTGAGGACTTACTGCCCAGTGCCAATATCGAACAAATTGTCAAGCTGACATTCGCGTTCGCGCGGGATGGCGAACCATTCGAGGATACGATGCACTTCGAGAGCGCCATGGACAAACTTGCGTCGCACGTGACGCGTGGTGATGAGCTACTGTCCCAGGCAAGCAAGGAACAACTTGCCGATTTGAGGGATATATTCGCTGGGACCGAGGTACAATTTAACACCCTGGCGGGGTTGCCGTTCGAGTGGCCAGATGAACCGGATCACCCCGAAGCCTTGGCAAAGGTCGTCGAGGAGATGAAAAATCGTGACGAGGCAGAGCGGCTTGGGGCTGATCCTCAGCGGAGGTCGCAGCTTGACAACCGTGATCGGTCTAGGGAGCGCTCTGTCGAGCGCTGACCGGAGGAGGCGAGCCGACCTGGAGTGCACCCTGTCCACCCTTTTCGAAATACGCAAACGGAAATCGGCAATCGCCAGATGGGTGTGGAGTGTCGTTGTGCGTTCTCGATGATCTCCCGGAAAGCCTCCAGGTTTCAAAATCAACCGTCCCCATCCGACACCGCAGACAACGCCGAGCCAGGGCAGTCCTGCGAGCAAGGCTAACGTGCAGATCGCCGGCGATTCCAATTTCGAGGAGAGCATCGCTCCGAAGCCGTTCATATGAAGATTACAGACGTAGCGCTTACTATCATTGCCACAGGCCCTTGACGTCGGCATTATTGGCTCGTGCCAAAACGGAAAGACGGTATATCTGTGACCGACGAAGAAGTGCCAGCGAATCCTCAGAAACGGCGGCGAATTGAAGATCCGCCGTCCTCCGGGCAAAAAAGATTGCGCGGAATGGAGAGAGAATCGGGCAATTTCTTTTCAGGCTCTATTCCTCCTGAAGTTGTAGAGCAAATTGCAGCCAGCCTCATTACAGATGACCTACGTGCGCCGGATCGATATTTGACCGCCTTCACGCAGGCGAGCAGATACATTCGCAACGTTGTCGCTGGCGAACCGAAGTCCAATCCTCTCGACGGGTCTTCAGATGCTGAGGGAGGTTCCCCAGCATTGAAGCGATTCAGGACGCGCGTGAAGAGGCTGGGTTCGCTGGCCGTAGAGACGTTTCATGACATCATTCCTGAAGACGGTCTGCCCGAGCAAGCTTCGGGCGATTTGCGCCGCGACCAGCGCCGCCACGAGCCGATTGCCGCTCATGATTTTGTCGATGCAGCCGGACCGCTCCTTCCCTATCAAAAGGCAGCCGACAAGGATGTGTTCGGAGAGTTGACCTTTCCGCTTGGCGATGAAGTCGCCGGCGAGGCAATCAATTCCCTGGCACGGTTTTCCCACGGCCTCGACGAGGACCACCGGTTGCTGCTTAGCGCCGATGCCAATCAAATCTTTGGCAGCGGCGGCGACTTGAATGAACATGGACGGGTCAAGGCGGCCGAAGCACTGGTGCGATTGGAACGTCACGGCCACTTGGCCTCGCTGGACCGGCACGTCATGGTCCAGGCGGTGATGAAGCGTCCGGAGTTGGGTCGGCTGCTCGAAGAGAGAAGGCGGGTCGTGGAGTCTGAGAACGGCCACGCTTCCTCTCCCGTGGCAAATGGACAAGCCCGCGGCGGGAACCCCCCGCTCTCTCTCGACGAGCACATCGATCGTCTTGAGAAGCAGCGCCACGCTGCCAAGACCGCATTGGTCTACACAGAGCAGGGCCGTCTGGATTTGCGTCAGTCGATAGCAGAAGAAATTCCAAAGCTGTCTAAAGATGCGCGCGCCGACCTGATGGCCTCCTTCCGGGACGATCGCGTGAGGTGAGCGGCTCGATGTGTTCCGTGATGCAACCACGATTGGCAAGGCATGTGCGGGCCACCGTGAGACGAGAGGAGGGCATTTCATGCGTTCGAAGGCCAAGTGGCGCGCAGCGCACTAACATCTGTGACACTGGTCGGCACCGGGGGAGCGGTGAGATGCATATCCTAGCATGTGCATGACAAGCGCGGCGGACTTCGGGGCGATGCAACCTTGAAGATATTAGAACCTGCTATTCAGATTTAGTCAGGATCGAGATGGCGCAGACCCTAGCCGAAGAAACCGCTGGCAGGCGTCACGCGTTCCACTCGAGAATGTGGACAAATACGGCTCAGTTGTACTGGATGCGACAGCAGCGCGGTTTCGATCGCGGCCCTGGCTTTCTGAGCCCATTCCGACAAGAGTGACCGCAACGTTTAGTGGCAGTTTGTGGGCGGGGCAGCGCCCTTCGAGAATGGAACAATGCTCCACGCAGCAAAGCGATTTTCGGCCGCGAATTTTTCTAAGTGGTGCAGCCGGCATTGTTAACCACGACGGCTCCTCAGCCTTCAACTGAGAACCTCAAAGGGACGGCGTATGCTTCTGCTGGGGCCTGGGCGGCCAATGGCGTCGCCAATCTGGTGGGCGCGATCAGAAACAGCGATGCAACCATCGCGAACAGACCGGTACAAGCGGTCTGGCTAATGCCACGGCAGCCGGGTTGTCCGCCGCATCAGTGATGCCGCGGCGGAAAGCAAATCGGATGATGCCGTCAGATTGGCAACCGCATCTGGGCAATTTGGACAGGACGGCGTGGGCGGGCACGTCGTCGTGGCACCCGCCCGTCATTCGTTGCCGTCTGTGCGACGATGCAGGCGGCAGCTTCGCTCTGCGGCGTCCGCCGGCAAAGCGACGATCAACTCCTTGCGAGCGACCTGAACGATGTGGACTGGGAGATCCTGACTCCCCTTGCACGCCGCCAGCGGCCCGGACAGGTCGGTCGCACCGGTGGTCAAGGTGGCAAAAGGCGTCTTAGCGCAACTCAATGAGCCATGACGCGCCCATCCAAAAGCCGAAAAACTGCGGCGATGGGGGTTCGATCGGCCCTCCAAGGTCTACGGCGCTCGCGCTGCGTAAATGGGGTCACGGACGGAACGGACTGGCCAGCCCGGGGGAGGGGGGAGCGGCTGGCCAGTCCTGGGCGTCGGGCGGGGGGCCGAAACGCAAGGCAACCCTACTTCAACTGCAGAACGCTGGCATCGCCCGATTGAGCCATGGTGGCATTCCTGTTTTGCATGGCTTTCGACGCTGCAGGCATGGGACGGCAGCACAGCTTGGCCGCGTCATGATGCGCCGTGCGATCAGGCGCGGGCGTTCGCTGACGAATGGTGGATAACAGCAGTTTCTTCTATAGTCATTGTCGCTTCAGGTCTCTGGACCCAAGGATAGTTCGCCTTGCAGGCGCGGGCCGGTTCCTGCCTTTGGTCGATGGCCAATGTGGCCTGCTTCAATTCTTCCTCGCGTTGTCCCGCGCGCGTCGAGCAGATCGCGAAATGCCCGTTGTCGCAAGCGGTCAGACCTTCTGCCCAAGGGGCTATGTCTCGGCTTTTCATTTTCACTTGGTCCTGCCGGCGCTGTCACCTGCGGCGGTGGCAGGGCTTTGGACTAAGTGGCGCGATCGCATACACCTGGAACCGCCAGACCCGCTTGCGCGAAACCCACGGTCACTCGGTGGAATTAGCCGTATCGATTCGTGAATGGAAACCAGACCAGGTCCAACATGGAGCATGGTCGCTGATGTGGAAATGACTGGAGCCAGTCATAGGCCGCTGCGGCTAGGAAGACAGGCGTCAATTTGAGCCCTTCACGCGGTGGCTAAAAAAACCTGCGACAAGCCGAATGCCCAACTCTCCTCTCTCAGCCGATCGGGGCCGACGGCCGGCATTGTCATGCTGTTACAGATGAAATCTCATTCCGCGTCGTTAGGCCCGGGGATTTGTGGGACAACAAGATTGCCTTCGGTCCGGCTAGTGGTGAGATGTCATGACCAAAAACGAAGAGAAAGAGCATCGAGAATCCGCGCCTTTGAGCGGGTCTCGTCTTCTATCGATGCCGCCAGAGCTGTTGGAAAAAATTCTGGCTGAGGCAACTATCGGCGACGTCGGCATGACGAATGTCGAACAGATCGCGCGGAATTTCAGTGCGCTCGAGCGGGTTAGCCGAGGTCTGCAAGGATTTGTCCGCGATAATGAGTCTCCCTTGGGCAAATTCAACGGAGCTATCCATCAGAGCCGTCGGTTGGCAAAGGACCAGTATGAGGCCGTCACAGGGTTTGAAGCCGGGGATAAGGGTTCCGATTCACATAGGCCGGCACATTTGCCGGATCGCGAGTTCCTGACCGCGCACGAACAGTCGACGCTCCGCGGCATGGCGAAAAACCGCTATGAAAGCTTAACGCGCACAATACCTTCGACAGATGATTTTGCTCCACGCTTTCGGGAAATCCTGCCCTATGCCAAGTTTCTGACCGAGAAAGAACAAGGCATCGTTACCGGTCAGGTAGACTTGGTCCACGATCTGAATGATCGCGCAGACAGGATATTTGAAGCGTCTGCCTACCTCGATAACTTTGCAGATGACCCGCGGTCAAACCTTCTCATATCCGCCACTCTCTTGCTGGAAGCGGGCGTCCCGCCGCAGGCCCGGGCCAAAGCATATGATTGCATTGTGAAAGCGCGCCGGGATGGCCATCTGAAACCAATGCATGAGGTTCTTGTCGGCCTTTCCATCGCCGATTTGGATGGATCGGAATTGCGCGGCTTGCTCAATGCCGCGACAAAGAAGCTGCATGAACAGGAAGGTACCTCTTCAGCGGCCGGTAAAACGGAGTTTGACAGCGCCCGGAAGGCTTTGATGAATTCCATGCGCGATCGGACGGAGCGGGGACTATGAGATTCTGTCCTGGCAGTCCCCCTTCCTGTGTCGTTGGTCCGTCGGACTGGCGAGGCGCGTTCCAGCAGCGCTGCTATGGCTTCGAGGCACTACGGAAAGATTGCCACTCCATACAGGGGCCCCTCCATACAGGGCCGAACTGAAGGCGATCAGCGCGCAGCCGACAAGGGTGTCCTCGGGGGTGACCTGCCCCGCTCAGCGCGCATTTCAATCGGCTACGGATCGCAACCGAAATGCACTTTTGCATTGGGTCTGCCGGTGGTGCCCGAGGTCAATCCAGCTAGAGCCATGACGTCGCGCCCGCCCCGTCGAAAATGAAAGGCTCGTCGTGCGCCGCGCGGTCGAGTTCGGCAATATTGGTGCGGCTAGCCTTCGAACAGCTCCTTGTATCCGCTGGTAATCAGCCAGTGTGTCCTTTTCAAGTGGTCGCGGACCGCCTTGAGGGCGCGAGTTGGCTCCTGCCTTGGATCGATGCCCAGTATGGACTGCGCCATCTCTTCCTCACTGGCATTGTCGGCGCACGCGTCAACGAGCTTCAAATAGATTGCGAAATGCTCGTTGTCGTAAGCGGTGAGCGTCTCAGCCCAGGGGACTTCTTCCAAAACGGCAGCGGCTTGAGCAGTCGCTTCATACGGTTTGTCTTTCAAATCCCGCCTCGCAATATGCACGTTCACTCGTTCGTCCGGATTTGTGCACAATATCCTAAAATGGGATAATCCGAAACCAGGATTAGTCGGTGAACCGGTTCCTTCCTGACCGGTTCACCTGATGCCGAGATCCCTTCGATCGCCTCGCCAGCGTCGCCTTTTGAAAGAGCTGATAGCGGCGCGCAAGAGTAAGGGCCTTACTCAGTCACAGGTCGCCGAGGTGCTTGGCCGACCGCAATCCTTCGTCGCTAAATATGAGGGTGGGGAACGTCGCTTGGACGTCATTGAATTTCTCGACGTCACTGAGGTTCTCGATATCGACCCTTGCGGCCTTCTAGCTCTGGTACGTCGGTCTCGTGACCAGTAGGCCATTGTAACCGACCTCATTGGAGCGCGTGCGCGCTTGACGGCGCGCACCGGGTGTTCGTGAACCGAGCTCGCTTTTCGTCGACAGGCTCAGGCGGTCTCGGCCATCCGACATCGCCCCCTGGCCGGGCAGCCCAGTCGGGCTGTGACTGTCGCCGCCCTAATCGGGCGGCGCAGTTTTTTCGGGCAGCGGCAGATCGCGGCCGGAGTCGTCTCCAAGGAAGAGCCGTCTGCGGCGATGATGGAGGCGACCGCGCCCATGAGGCCTGGGCCGTCTGGACGCATCTCCTCGAATTCTACGACCGGCCTCTGGTGAAGCGCAGGTTCGACGATGTCGGCCATTCGATGTTCGTGATCGGGGCCGCAAGTCGGTGCTTGCCCCGTCTTCGTTCTTTTCCGTCGACGACAGGGCGTGGGGCAAACGCTTTTCCGGCGTGATGGTCATTCCGACATCGGCGACCGAGTCCGCCGTCATCGTGAGCTACCCGAAAGAGCAGCCCGGAGGGGCTCGGCGCTAGGTCGCGCCGGTCTTCCTCAAGAGCAGGGAAGAGCGCCCGCTCGCGCTCTCGCACACGCTCGTCGAGAACTTTTTCGTGTCACCGGCCCATGTCGAGGGTCGGCCGGACGCCAAGCGGCACGGTCATCCGTAGCCAGCCGGCGAAGCTGTCACCCGACCTGATGCTGTTCTGATCCCGGTGACATGGCCAGCCAATAATGGAAACCGAGCCGTGGGGTGCGTAGCGCGCCCGTCGTCGCTTGACAGCGGGGCGTGGGGGCGGCCAGGCCCTTCCCCTGCTTCTGCACCGGCCACTACGCGCTGGACCAGGGCGTGCGCGGCAAGGTCATGGACTATCGCTGCGCGCTCGAGATCGGCGGCGTGCGCATTGAGCCGGGAACGCTACTATTCGGCAACAAGGAAGGCGTCCTTGTCATCCCGCGCCAGGCGGAAGAAGAGGTGGTTCAGTTGGCGCTCGAAAAGGTTCGCGGCGAGAAGCTCGTCGCCAAGGCGATCCGCGAAGGCATGAGCGCGGTCGAAGCCTACAAGACCTTCGGCATCATGTGACGGGCCGCCTATCTGCCGGATTGCGAAATGTTGCCCCCCAGAAGCGCTGCGGCCAGGTTGAACGACCAGGGATAAAGGCGGGAAAACCAGGCCCTGCGTATCCGGATCGCTGCTGAGCGAAGCATAGCCGAGAGAGCTCAGCCTGGTCTCGACGGCGCCGGCGGACGTCGATCGCTCATCCGGCGCCAGGCTCAGCGTCTCGTTCGTGACGGTTACCCGAACGTCGGAGATTCATCGTCGCGCCCTACTCCGGCGCGTCACCCCGGGGGCTTGCTCGGTCATGCTCGCTTTGTCCATCGGTTCCTGCCGTCACTCGGCGGCGATGCCGCGGCGTCCAGTGCCGGTGGACAGCACCGCTTCGATGGCGTCGGAGATCGTGCGCAATCCGAGGTCGAGCTCGTCCTCGGAAATCGTCAGCGGCGGGGCGATGCGGAACACGCCTCCCATGCCGGGGAGCTTGACGATGTTCATGCTGAGCCCGCGCCTGAATGCCTCCGCGGCGATTTTCGCGCCGAGCTCGTGATCGGGCTCGCGGCTCTCTCCGTCTTTGACGATCTCGACGCCGAGCATCAGCCCACGGCCGCGCACGTCGCCGACGCATTCGTAGCGCTGCTTCAGCTCGGACAGTCCGTCGAAAAGCCTTCGGCCGAGGTGGCGGGCGCGCTCGACAAGGCGCTCTTCCTCGACGACATCGAGCACGGTCAGGCCAACGGCGGCCGGCAGCGGATCGGACACATGGGTGGTGTAGAACAGGAAGCCACGCTCATGCGCGGTCTCCTCGATCTCGGCGCTCGTCATGACGGCCGCCAGCGGAAGGCCGGCGCCGATGGTCTTCGACAGAGTGAGGATATCCGGCGTGACGCCGTCGCGCTGGAAGGCGAACATGTCGCCGGTGCGGCCGACGCCGGTCTGCGCCTCGTCGAGGATGAGCAGCATGCCGCGCTCGCGGCATTTCTGCTTCAGCGCCGCGAGATAGCCTCGCGGCAGCTCCAGCATGCCGCCGCTCGACAGGATCGGCTCGGCGATGGAGGCCGCGAGGCTGCCGGT
>NZ_JAGXJY010000340.1 GCF_019091085.1 Mesorhizobium sp. GbtcB19
ATACCCCAGCGGATTTTTCCAGATGTCATGTCGTATACTCCATGGGACGCCGCCACGCCTTGGGGATCGGGGCGGAAAGAAAAGTCAGCGGATCCTTGCGCCCGCCTTGACGAAAAGCAGCGAGCGTTCCGCCTTGTTCGAAACGGTGAAATGATCGCCGCTGGCGCGCTGCCGGGAGGCCTCGCGCTCGACGTTCAGTTCCTCCGGTCCGGAATTGGCGTGGCCGTGGCTCACCGAACCCAGTTGCTCGGCG
>NZ_JAGXJY010000341.1 GCF_019091085.1 Mesorhizobium sp. GbtcB19
GTATATTGGAAATTTAAGACCAAATATTTCACAAAGTACCCCAATTCATTTTCAATTACTACAACACAACTAATATGGATCTCCAAAAGATGAGTAGCTTGCACAAAATGGTAGCATATGTGTTCATCTTATTAGATAATAAACAACTAATTGCCTAATAGCATCATTTATTGTGCTATCCCCTGATATGCTTATCTTCTTCTTTTTCTGTTAAGGTTCTTCTTATAAAAGAAGCAACATTTTCATCTGTCTT
>NZ_JAGXJY010000342.1 GCF_019091085.1 Mesorhizobium sp. GbtcB19
GGCGATCGAGGAACGCTCCACCCAGATCGACGGCCGGATTTCGGAAACGCAGAACCGGCTCGCCGGTCAGGCGGAGACCGTCGCACAGGCCTTCTCAGAGGCCGGCAACGCGATCGTCAAGAAGGTGGCGGAAGCCGACAGCCTCGTGAAGCAGCAGGTGGTGGCGATTTCCGAAGCGCTTGATGATGCGCAGAAGGCGCTCGGCTCTCGCGGTGACGATATCCGCACGGCTCTTTCGGAGACCGCAACCCAG
>NZ_JAGXJY010000343.1 GCF_019091085.1 Mesorhizobium sp. GbtcB19
CAACCCAGCCAACCAGAAGTCGGCCTAACTCACCAGGTGTGATGTCAAACTGGTGCATCAAATTTGCTTGTGGTGGACTTGCTCATGGGGGGAATGATACCTCGAGCACTAATTCAACCAATCAAATTATGTTTCCAATTGTCCGCAACAATAAATGACACCACAAGCTTCATACGGTTAAACCAAGATCCATACGTGCATGCGACCATGCCTAACACCTTTACATGGCACTCCCTATAATGGCACTATGCCT
>NZ_JAGXJY010000344.1 GCF_019091085.1 Mesorhizobium sp. GbtcB19
CCGTCGGCCCCGCCGATGGCGAGGTTCTGGCGGGTCCTGGCCGGGGCGTTTTGCGGCACAGCCCCGATCCCGGCCCCGGGCAGCGGGCCCAGAACACCCCGGCGCCCCGGGTTCCTGTTCTGGAACCCGGCGCCGGACTGGCAGTAGGACTGCGACCGGGCCCGGGGCAGGGGGTCCGCGGCGGCCGCCTCCCCGGCGACGGAAGTGTGCAACAGGAGCATGGTTTCCGGCCGCCCGATGTCCGGATGCGCGG
>NZ_JAGXJY010000345.1 GCF_019091085.1 Mesorhizobium sp. GbtcB19
CGGTCGCGCCTTTTCGCATGTTCTTGTGCGCGGCCGCTTCCTACCTCGATCGCCATGGCACGCCCGGCACCCCGGCGGACCTTTCGGCACATTTCGGCACCCACTTCCGTTTTCTCAACAGCGGCAGGCTGCTGCACTGGCCGTTCATTACCGGGAGCGCCGAGCCGCAGATCCGCACGATGCTGACCTGCAACAATATGGAGGCGGTGAAGGGCGCCACGCTTGCCGGTCTTGGCATCGCCTGCATGCCCG
>NZ_JAGXJY010000346.1 GCF_019091085.1 Mesorhizobium sp. GbtcB19
ACATCGTCGCCCATTCGATGGGAACCTGGGTGACGATGGAAACGCTGCGCCAGCTCGCCATCACCGGCGACCGCGTTCTCAGCGGCAAGCTCGGCGATGTGGTGCTCGCCTCGCCCGACATCGATGTCGACGTCTTCTAGAGCCAGATGCGCCGTTACGGCAAGCCGGACAAGCCCTTCATCCTGCTGCTGTCGGACGCCGACCGGGCGCTGCGACTCTCCGGCCTGATCGCGGGCTCGCGGCCGCGCGTCG
>NZ_JAGXJY010000347.1 GCF_019091085.1 Mesorhizobium sp. GbtcB19
CAGCACGACGAGCGCCACCATGCTTCCATAGACGATGCCTGCGATCACTGCCAGCACGAAGAGGAACCGGAAAAGGGTGGGCATCGAGGCGACCTGAAACTCCACAAAGTTGCGACGTAATATATCGATAAAGGTTTATATAACGGCAAGAACAAACTGTTCCCTGCCGTCTTTCGCCGTCGCGATGGCTTGACGCTGCCTGAGCATTTGTCGATACCGTTTTTGAAACGGACCCGACAATGACAGAAGTTG
>NZ_JAGXJY010000348.1 GCF_019091085.1 Mesorhizobium sp. GbtcB19
TCTCCCTTCACACATCCTTTGGATTTCTGAATTCATCGGATTCATTCCTTCTTTATTTTCGGATCCAACTATATCATGAACTTATGTCTTGCAAGCCAAGTTTGTCATGAATTAGAGAAGCTTATCAACTTGAACAATAAGTCATGAACATATCGAAAATTGTATACGACATTTGAAGTAGAGTATGCACGTCACAAGACCTATCATAAACATACAAAATTTGTCATCTTGAGATGAAAACTCTTACGTAAT
>NZ_JAGXJY010000037.1 GCF_019091085.1 Mesorhizobium sp. GbtcB19
CGATGTGCCGGCCGGCACCGACCTTGCGCTGGCGCAGGTGGAGGAGGTCCTCGGCCGCCAGACGGCGTTCGCCGTGGCCCGCTATATGGTTGTCTTCCTCAAGCGTTCCGGCGGACAGGCGCAATTCAGCGCCGCCTTGGCGTTACAGGCCGCCGACGACCGGTTCGGCGCACTGCATGATTGGATCGACAATCATCTCGGCGACGATCTTTCGCTCGCGGTCCTGGCGGGCCAGGCTGGCATGAGCGAGCGCAGTTTCAGCCGCCATTATGCGGAGGCGACGGGGCAAACCCCTGCACGCGCGATCGAGCGGCTGCGGGTCGAGGCGGCGCGGCGCCAACTGTCGGAGACGCGCCTGCCGGTCAAGCGTATCGCGCAGCGCTGCGGCTTCGGCTCGGAGGAAACGATGCGCCGCAGCTTCATGCGACTGCTCGCTGTCAAGCCGCAGGACTACCGTTCCCGGTTCACGGTCTGAAATTCGCGTCTGACCTGGTGTGCCAGGTTGCGGGGGCGGGCGCCGGCGGCTATGCCGGTTCAGGATTTTTCAGACAAGAGGCACAACGGATGAAGGTCGTTTCCACCTCCAAATCGCATGGCGGCATCCAGGGCGTCTATTCGCACGCTTCGGAGGTTTGCGCCTGCGACATGACCTTTGCCGTCTTCGTGCCGCCGCAGGCCAAGGATGGGCCGCTCCCGGTCCTGTGGTATCTGTCCGGCCTTACCTGCACGCACGCAAACGTCATGGACAAGGGCGAGTATCGACGCCTGGCGTCCGAGCTTGGGCTCGTCGTCGTTTGTCCCGACACCAGCCCGCGAGGGCCGGACGTTCCCGACGAGAAGGACAATTGGCAGTTCGGCTGCGGTGCCGGTTTCTACCTCGACGCCACCGAGCAGCCTTATGCCAAGAACTACCGCATGTACTCCTACATCACCGAGGAATTGCCGGCGCTCGTTGCCGCGAACTTCGCGGTCGACATGTCACGCCAGGCGATCTTCGGCCATTCGATGGGCGGACACGGCGCGCTGACGATCGCGCTGAAGAACCCGGAGCGGTTCAAGAGCTGCTCGGCTTTCGCGCCGATCGTGCAGCCGTCGACGGCCGGCTGGTCGCGACCGGCCTTCGAGAAATATCTGGGACCGGACGAAAAAGCCTGGCGCGCCTCTGACACGACGCTGCTGATCGAGGACGGCAAGCGCTTCCCGGAATTCCTGGTCGACCAGGGCACCGCGGACGGCTTCCTGCAGGACGGCCTTCGGCCATGGCTGCTCGAAGAGGCTTGCAAGAAGGCTGGCATCGATCTCACCCTACGCATGCAGGACGGCTACGACCATTCGTACAATTTCATCTCGACCTTCATGGACGACCATCTGAGATGGCACGCCGCGCGCCTGGGGTGATTTAAGGCGCGAGGAGACGCGCCACATGGTCGGCGATCGCCAGGCTGGAGGTCAGGCCGGGACTCTCGATGCCGAACAGGTTAACCAGGCCGTCGACGCCATGCGTCGCAGCATCCTGGATCACGAAATCGCTGTTGGCCTCGCCCGGGCCTGACAGCTTCGGCCGGATGCCGCTATAGGCCGCCTGCAGGCTGCCATCGGCCAGATCGGGCCAGTATTTGCGGATTTCAGCATAGAAACGTTCGCCGCGCGCCGGATCGACGCGGTAGTCTATGGTGTCCTTCCATTCGACATCCGGTCCGAAACGGGCGGTGCCGGCAAGGTCGAGGGTCAGATGGACGCCGAGCCCGCCAGGCTCGGGCACGGGATAGACGAGATGTGAAAAGGGCGCGCGCCCGGCGACCGAGAAATAATTGCCCTTGGCGTAGCGAAGCGTCGGCAGGAATCGTCGGTCGAACCCTTCGAGCGAGCCGGCCAAGGCGACCGCGCCGAGGCCAGACGCGTTGACGAGGCGCGATGCCGCGATCTCGAACTCTTCGCCGCTCGCCGTGTCCGTCGTCCGCAGCACGATCCGGCCTGCCTCGGTGCGGCCCGAGACAATACGGGTGTTGAGCGAGAGCATTGCGCCGCTCTCCTCGGCATCGCCGAGCAAGGCGAGCATCAGCCCGTGGCTGTCGACAATGCCGGTCGAGGGCGAGAGCAGGGCCGCTGTGCAATGCAGCGCCGGCTCCAGCGCCTGCGCCTCCTTGGCAGAGAGGACGCGCAGATCCTCGACACCGCAGGCCGCGGCGCTGGCGCGAATGGTGGCGAGCACCGGCTCCTGCGCCGCCTCGGTCGCGACGATCAGCTTACCTGAGCGCCGGTGCGGGATCGAACGCTCGGCGCAGTAGCGGTAGAGCATGTCGCGCCCTGCCACGCACAGACGCGCCTTCAGCGAGCCTTGCGGGTAATAGAGGCCGGCATGGATCACCTCGGAATTGCGCGAGCTGGTTTCGGTGCCGATCGCGTCCGCCGCTTCGAGGATCAGCGTTTCGAGACCCCGCGCGGCCAGTGCGCGCGCGATCGCCAGACCGATCACGCCGGCGCCCGCGATGATGCAATCAACCTGTTCCATGCCCTGGTCCTGCTGCCGGTCCCGCACATCGCTGCCGCGCCGAGGCTGTTGGCGCTATCGATCCCGGCATCGCGGCACTTGCGGTCAGCCAGCGCGATGAGGCATCAACCGCCACAATGCAAGGCGGATTTTTGGACTCCTCGATCAAAGAGGCAGTCCTGCTTCCCGCCTTGGACGCCTGCAGACAGGAGCCAGCACGATGGACGCCAGACCGAATTCCCCCGAAGCCCGCGACATCCGCTATCACATGCATGGCTATACCAATGCCCGCAAGCATCAGGAAACGGGGCCGCTGGTGATCGAGAAGGGCGACGGCGTCTATGTCGAGGACATCGCCGGCAACCGCTATATCGAGGCGATGGCTGGCCTGTGGAGCGTCGCCGTCGGCTTTTCGGAAAAGCGGCTGGTGGACGCCGCGACAAGGCAGATGTCGAAGCTGCCCTTCTATCACGATTTCGGCTCGAAGGCGCATGCGCCGCTGATCGACCTGGCCGAGAAGCTGGTGCAGATGGCGCCGGTGCCGATGAGCAAGGCCTATTTCACCAATTCCGGCTCCGAGGCCAACGACACCGCGATCAAGATGATCTGGTATCGCTCGAACGCGCTCGGACAGCCGGCGCGCAAGAAGATCATCAGCCGCAAGCGCGGCTATCACGGCGTCACCATCGCCTCGGCGAGCCTGACCGGCCTGCCCAACAATCATCTTTCCTTCGACCTGCCGATCGCCAACATCCTGCACACCGCGACGCCGCATCACTGGCGCGACGCACAACCGGGCGAGAGCGAGGAGCAGTTCTCGGCGCGGCTCGCCGACGAATTGGAAAAGCTCATCCTTGCCGAGGGTCCTGAAACGATCGCGGCCTTCATCGGCGAGCCGGTCATGGGCGCCGGCGGCGTCATCGTTCCGCCCGCCGGCTACTGGGAGAAGATCCACGCGGTGCTGTCGAAATACGGCATTCTGCTCGTGGCCGACGAAGTGATCTGCGGCTTCGGCCGGACCGGCGAGATGTTCGGCTCGCGGACCTTCGCCATGCGCCCCGACATCATGGTGCTGTCGAAGCAGATTTCCTCGTCCTACCTGCCGATCTCGGCGTTGCTCATCAACGACCGTGTGTTCGAGCCGATCGCCGACGAGAGCGACCGCATCGGCACCTTCGGCCATGGCTTCACCGGCGGCGGTCATCCGGTCGCGGCGGCGGTCGCGCTGGAAAACATCAAGCTGATCGAGGAGCGCGACCTCGTCGGCAATGCCCGCAAGGTCGGCGCGCATCTGCAGGCAAGGCTGCGCCGGCTCGCCTCGCATCCGCTGGTGGGCGAGGTGCGCGGCGTCGGCCTCATCGCTGCGGTCGAGCTGGTCGCCGACAAGGCAAGCAAGGCGCCCTGGGGCAAGCCGGCCGCGCTCGGCGCTTTGGTCAACGGCTTTCTGCAGCAGAACGGCGTCATCTCGCGCAACATGGGCGACGCGATTGCCTTCTGTCCGCCGCTGATCATCACCGAGGCGCAGATCGACACGCTGCTCGATGCGTTCGAGCGCTCGCTCGACGCGGCGCTGCCGCAAGTTCACCCGCAGGGCTGACGAGGTTCCGTAAGAACCGGGCTCAATCTCCGGACATAGACCTGGCCATGTCGAGGAAGGCGCGCACCAGCTTGCCGCCGCTGCGTTCGCGCAGGCAGATCAGCGCTTCGTCCATCAGCGTTTCGGGCGCGTCGATCGCGATCTCAGCCAACCGCGAATCGTGACCGAACTCGGCCGCGGAGACGAAGCCGACTCCGGCGCCGGAAGCGACGATCTCGCGCACCGCCTCGCGGCCTTCGGCCTCGATCGCGGGCCTGAGCTCGATGCCCAAGGCCGCGGCGAGATCCTCCAGCTTCTTGCGCGTCTTGGAACCGCGCTCGCGCATCACCAGCGGTTCCTGCGCCAGCTGTCTCAGCGTCAATGACTTCTTACCCGACAGTGCATGGCCGGCGGACACGAAAGCGATGATCGGGGTCGAGTTGAGCTTCAGCATCTCGAAATCGCGGCCCGCTGGAACTTCGGGCAGCACGCCGATGTCGGCGTCATAGCTGTAGAGGCTGCTGATCACGGTTTCGGTGTTGCCGGAGCGCAGCGAGACCTGGACGCCGGGATAGCGGGCGCGAAAGGCGCCGAGGATGTGCAGAAGGTGGTGGGCCGCATCCGCGACGATGCGCAGCGTGCCGGCGCGCAGCGCGCGCGATTCCGTCAGCAGCTCCAACGCCTGCTGCTCCGTCTCGAACATACGATGGGTGATCTCGAGCAGCCTCTGGCCTTGCGTGGTCAGCGTTACCTGCTTCTTGTTCCGGTTGAACAGAAGCACGTCATACTCTTCCTCGAGCTTGCGCACCTGGTCGGAGATTGCCGGCTGGGTCAGGAACAGCGCTTCGGCGGCGCGCGAAAAACCGCCTGAGATGGCGACCTGGTGAAAGGCCCTGAGCTGGACGTAGCGCATTCGGATGGCTCCCGTGGCGGCGCTTATGGCCCGAGTTCGTAGCATCGATCAGATCGATACATCAATACAAAATAACGATTTTACAAATATGTCATGCCCGCCGAGAATGCGTGTCATATTCCAGTGACAGGATCGACGTGGGAGGGCGGCATGCGCGCTGAGACGAAATTTGCGGCAACAAAGCCGTTGGATGCGCCGGCGCTTGGCGAACCCTACCTGCTGACGCCTGGACCGCTCACCACCTCTTATGCGGTCAAGCAGGCGATGCTGCGCGACTGGGGCTCCTGGGACGGCGATTTCCGCGCCATGACGGCCGAATTGCGCCGCCGCCTGCTGGCGCTGACGGGTGACACTCGCGACGAGTTCGACTGCGTGCCGATGCAAGGCAGCGGCTCCTTCTGTGTCGAGGCCATGCTTGGTTCCTTCGTGCCGAAGGACGGCAAGGTGCTGGTGCTGGCCAACGGCGCCTACGGCCTGCGCGCCGCGCAGACGATGCAGTATATCGGCCGCGCCTACACGCTGATCGACAAGGGCGACTACCTGCCGCCGCGCGGCGACGAGGTGGCGGCGGCGCTGAAGGCCGACCCCGCGATCACGCATGTCATCGCCATCCATTGCGAGACCAGCTCGGGCATCCTCAATCCGGTCGCCGAGATTTCGGAAGCCGTCTATGCCAATGGCCGCAAATTGCTGGTCGACTCCATGAGCGCCTTCGGCGCCATCCCGCTCGATGTCAACGAGATCCGCTACGAGGCGATGGTGTCGTCCGCCAACAAATGCATCGAGGGCGTGCCCGGCTTCGGCTTCGTCATCGCCCGCAAGAGCGAGCTGGAGGCCGCGAAGGGCCGCAGCCATTCGCTGTCGCTCGACGTCCATGCGCAATGGGCCGCCATGAACAAGACCGGACAGTGGCGCTACACGCCGCCAACGCATGTCGTTGCGGCCTTCCTTGAGGCGCTGCGCCTGCATGAGGCCGAAGGCGGCGTCGCCGGACGCGGTGCACGCTACACGCGTAACCGCGATGTCATGGTGGCCGGCATGCGCGAACTCGGCTTCGAGACGCTGCTCAAGGACCGCTGGCTGTCGCCGATCATCGTCACCTTCTTCAACCCGGCGCACCGGAATTTCGCCTTCGACCGCTTCTACGAACTGATGAAGGACAAGGGCTTCATCATCTATCCGGGCAAGCTCACGGTGGTGGACTCCTTCCGCATCGGCTGCATCGGCCAGATGGACGAGCACGTTATGCGCCGCGTGGTCGAAGCAGCCGCCCAGTCGCTCGCCGAAATGGGCGTCGATACCGCCGCCCCGTCCCCCGCCGCTATCGCCGAGCGCGCCAAGCTCGCCGCCTGAAGTCTTGAGGTCTACGATGAACCAGATGTCTCCCGTCAATGTCACGGCCAACGGCCGTTCCTATGCCTGGCCGCGCGTGCCGGCCATCGCCATCTGCCTCGACGGCTGCGAGCCGGCCTATCTCGATGAAGCGATCAAGGCAGGGCTGATGCCGGCGCTGGAAAGGATCAAGAAGAAGGGCACGGTGCGCTTTGCCCATTCGGTGATCCCGAGCTTCACCAACCCGAACAATCTGTCGATCGCCACCGGCCGGCCGCCGGCGGTGCACGGCATCTGCGGCAACTACCTCTACAGCCCGGAAACGGGCGAGGAGGTGATGATGAACGATCCGAAATTCCTGCGCGCGCCGTCGGTGTTCCAGGCCTTCTACGATGCCGGCGCCAAGGTGGCGGTGGTGACGGCCAAGGACAAGCTCAGGGCGCTGCTCGGCAAGGGGCTGAGGTTCGACGACGGCAGGGCGATGTGCTTCTCGGCCGAAAAGTCGGACACCACGAGCTTGGCCGAGCACGGCATCGACAATGCCTCGAAGCATTTCGGCCTGCCGGTGCCGGAGGTTTATTCGGCCGAGCTGTCGGAATTCGTCTTCGCTGCCGGCGTGCAGCTGCTGAAGGAATTCCGGCCGGACGTGATGTACCTCACCACGACCGACTATGTGCAGCACAAATATGCGCCGGGTGTGCCCCAGGCCAACGCCTTCTACGAGATGTTCGACAAGTACCTGGTCGAGCTCGACGCGCTGGG
Organism: Mesorhizobium sp. GbtcB19; assembly: GCF_019091085.1. Lineage (GTDB taxonomy): Bacteria > Pseudomonadota > Alphaproteobacteria > Rhizobiales > Rhizobiaceae > Mesorhizobium. The sequence goes on from NZ_JAGXJY010000037.1 coordinate 7,075, forward strand.
CGCGGCGATCGTCGTCACCGCCGACCACGGCATGAAGCCGAAGCATCATGCCGACGGCTCGCCCAATGTCGTCTATGTCCAGGATCTTCTCGACGAGTGGCTGGGCAAGGATGCGGCAAGGGTCATCCTGCCGATCACCGATCCTTACGTCGTGCATCACGGCGCGCTCGGCTCCTTCGCCACCGCCTACCTTCCCAAGGGCACGGACCGCGAGGCGGTGATGGAAAAGCTGCGCAAGGTCGAGGACATCATCCTGGTGCTCGGCCGCGAGGAGGGCTGCGCTCGCTTCGAACTGCCCGAGGACCGCATGGGCGACATCATCCTGATCTCGGGTGAGAACAAGACGATCGGCACTTCGGAGCACCGGCACAATCTGGCGGCGCTGGATGAGCCGCTACGCTCGCATGGCGGGCTTACCGAGCAAGAGGTGCCGTTCATCGTCAATCGCGTGCTGCCGGATTTGCCGAACGAGCCGAGCTTGCGCAATTTCGATGCGTTCTACTATGCGACGATGGCGGCGGCGCAGGCGTGAGGTTGGGCGCTGTCGACCCCCACTCCGCCGGGCTTCGCCCGGCACCTCTCCCCCGATCGACGGGGGAGAGGAAAGGCGCCAGGGCGATCCGCCGTGCTTTTTGGCTGAAATGCCGCGCTGTTGGAATTGGAGCAATAGGGCGCTGACTGATTTCCTCTCCCCCGTCGATCGGGGGAGAGGTGGCCCGAAGGGCCGGAGTGGGGGTCGATCCCCGCAACGCATCCAAGATGGAACTAACCCCATGACCCAACTCGATCCCGCCATCAAAGTCCGCCACGAGCCGATGCGCATTGCCGGCGAGAAGGTCGACGCCGAGCGCAGGCTGGAGGTGCGCTTCCCCTGGAACGATACCGTCATCGGCACCGTGCCGGCGGGCGGGGCGGAGCATGCGCGGCGCGCCTTCGAGATTGCGGCCGCCTACCAGCCGAAGCTGACGCGCTATGAGCGGCAGAAGATTCTGCTCAAGACCGCCGAGCTGCTCAATGCCCGCAAGGATGAACTTTCCGATCTCATCACGCTGGAGCTTGGCATCTCCAAGCAGGATTCGCTCTACGAGGTCGGACGCGCCTTCGATGTCTTCACCCTCAGCGGTCAGCTGGCCATCCAGGACGACGGGCAGATCTTCTCCTGCGATCTCACCCCGCACGGCAAGCAGAGAAAAATCTTCACCATCCGCGAGCCGCTCAACGCGATCTCGGCGATCACGCCGTTCAACCATCCGCTCAACATGGTCTCGCACAAGGTAGCGCCGGCGATCGCCACCAACAATTGCGTCGTGGTCAAGCCGACGGAGCTGACGCCGATCACGGCGCTGATGCTGGCCGACATCCTCTATGAGGCCGGGCTGCCGCCGGAGATGCTGTCGGTGGTCACCGGATGGCCGGCCGATATTGGTGACGAGATGATCACCAATCCCAACTTCGACCTGATCACCTTCACCGGCGGCGTGCCGGTCGGCAAGATGATCGCGTCGAAGGCGGGCTACAAGCGCCAGGTGCTGGAGCTCGGCGGCAACGATCCGCTGATCGTGCTCAACGATCTTTCGGACGAGGATTTGGCCAAGGCGGCCGATCTCGCGGTCGCAGGCGCCACGAAAAATTCCGGCCAGCGCTGCACGGCGGTCAAGCGCATCCTGGTGCAGGAGAAGGTCGCCGATCGTTTCGTGCCGATGGTGCTGGAGCGGGCCAAGGCGATCAAATTCGGCGATCCGCGCGACCTGGCCACCCAGCTCGGCACCGTGGTGCACGAGAAGGCGGCGGCCTTGTTCGAGAGGCGCGTGCATATGGCGGCGGAGCAGGGCGCCGAGGTGCTTTACAATCCGGGCCGCAAAGGCGCGTTGCTGCCGCCGATCGTCGTCGACCGCGTGCCGCACCAGTCCGAGCTGGTGATGGAAGAGACCTTTGGGCCGATCGTGCCGATCGTGCGCGCGCCGGACGATGACGAGGCGCTGATCGCGCTGTCGAACTCGACGGCGTTCGGCCTGTCGTCGGGCGTCTGCACCAACGACTTCCGCCGCATGCAGAAATACATCACGGGCTTGAAGGTCGGAACTGTCAACATCTGGGAAGTGCCGGGATACCGCATCGAGATGAGCCCGTTCGGCGGCATCAAGGACTCCGGCAACGGCTACAAGGAAGGCGTCATCGAGGCGATGAAGAGCTACACCAACGTCAAGACCTTCTCCCTGCCCTGGTAAGCGCCGTGAAGGACAGCTTTGACCTCGCCGTGGTCGGCTCCGGCATCCTTGGGCTGGCACATGCTCTTGCAGCGGCGCGGCGTGGGTTGCACGTTGTCGTCATCGACCGCGACCAGAAAGCGAATGGCGCCTCGATCCGCAATTTTGGCCTCGTCGTCGTCACAGGGCAGGAGCCCGGGCCGTCGCGCCGCTTAGCGGAACGCAGCCGCGAAATCTGGCTCGAGCTGGCGGACGAGGCGCGGCTGGACATCCTGCATCGCGGCAAGCTGATCGCGGCACAGCGGCCGGAAGCGCTGGCGCTGCTCGAGGCCTTCAAGTCCGGCGAGCATGGCGCGGAGTGCAAGCTGCTAACGGCGCGGGAAGCAGCCGCGCAACAGGCCGGCCTCGACGAGAAAGCGATCATCGGCGGCCTCTACAGCCCGTTCGAGTTGCGGGTGGAGTCGCGCGAAGTGCTGCCGCGGCTGGCATCGTTCCTGGCGCAGAAACATGGCGTCGTCTTCCGCACCGGCGTATCGGTGACCGAGATCGCGCCGCCCTTCGTCGAAACCAGTGCGGGACGTGTCCATGCGCGAAAGGTCGTCGTCTGTCCCGGCGACGATTTTTCGTCGCTCTATCCGAATTTGATCGCCAGGCACGGCCTGCAGCGCTGCAAGCTGCAGATGCTGCGGCTGGCCGACCCCGGCTTCAAGCTTCACTCGGCGCTGATGTCGGACCTCAGCCTGCTGCGCTATGTCGGCTTCGCTTCTGTGCCGGAGGCCGGCGCGCTGCGGCAGAAACTGACCGAGGAGCGCGGAGCGGCTCTGGCCAACGGCGTGCATCTGATCGTCGTGCAGAGCGCCGACGGTTCGCTCGTCGTAGGCGACTCCCATCATTACGGGCTGTCGCTCGATCCTTTTGGATCGGAAGCTGTCGACCAGCTGATCCTCAATGAATTCAGGACATTGTTCGGAAAAGTTCCGGACGTGCTGGCGCGCTGGACCGGCAGCTACGCTTCGGCCAAAAATGCCGTGCTGCGCGATAGCCCGCGTGACGACGTGCGGCTGGTGATCGTCACCAGCGGCACCGGCGCCAGCACCGGTTTCGGGCTCGGCGAGGAGACCATAACGGAGTTGTTCGGCCAATGACGCTCATTCATACCGAAGGCGAATCCAACAGGGCCGCGGCGCGGCAGGAGTGGAGCGCCAGGCAGAGCCATGCGCCGTCGCAGGAGCTGTTGCGCCGCGACGCCGAAGCCTTCCTCCATCAGAGCCTGTCCAGCCCTTGCGTCTCTGCCATCGCCAAGGCGGAAGGCATCTGGATCGAGGACACGGCCGGGCGCCGCTACATGGATTTCCACGGCAACAGCGTCCACCATATCGGCTACGGCCATCCGCGACTCAAGGAAGCCATCGCCAGGCAGATGGACGAATTGCCGTTCTCGCCGCGCCGCTTCACCTGCGAGCCGGCGGTCGAGCTGGCCGAGACGCTCGGCGGGCTGGCGCCGGGAGACCTCGGCAAGGTGCTGTTCACGACCGGCGGCTCGGACGCGATCGAGGTGTCGCTGAAGCTGGCGCGCGCGGCGACGGGCAGGTTCAAGACACTGTCGTTCTGGGATGCTTTCCACGGCGCCGGCTTCGGCGCGTCCAGCGTCGGCGGCGAGGCGACGTTCCGCTCCGGCATTGCCGGGCCGCTGCTGCCCGGCACCGAGCATGTCGCGCCCTGGGCGCCGCATAATTGTCCGTACGGCACCAATTCGCTGGAGGAGTCCGCCCGCGCTTGCGCCAACATGATTTCTTACGTGCTGGGCCGCGAAGGCGATTTCGCCGCCTTCATCGCCGAGCCGATGCGCGCGACGCCGCTGGTGCCGGCGCCGGGCTTCTGGAAAGCGGTGCGCGAAGCCTGCGACCGGCACGGCACGCTGCTGATCTTCGACGAAATCCCGACCGGGCTCGGCAAGACCGGAAAATTCTTCGCCTCCGAGCATGACGGCGTCACGCCCGACATCCTCGTGCTCGGCAAATCGCTCGGCGGCGGCATCCTGCCGATCGCCTCGGTAATCGCGCGGCGTGACCTCGATGTCGCCGGCGACTATGCGATCGGCCACTACACGCATGAGAAGAATCCCGTCACCGCGCGCGCCGCGCTGACCACCATCGCCATCATCCGCGAGGAAGGCCTTGTCGAACGTTCGGCCGAGCTTGGCGCCTACGCGCTGGCGCGCATGAACGACCTCATGCAGCGCTCGCCTTTTATCGGCGACGTCAGGGGCAGGGGGCTGATGATCGGCGTCGAGATGGTCGAGGACAGAGCGAGCCGCGCACCGGCGCATGCGCTTGCCGAGAAGATCTACTATCGTTGCCTCGATGAAGGGCTGAGCTTCAAGATCAGCCAGGGCAATGTGCTGACGCTGTCACCGCCGCTGGTGATTTCACGCACCGATCTCGACCATGCGCTCGACATCGTCGAGGCCGCCGTGCTGGCGGCCTGAGCGGGATGAAGGTCGTCCGCACCGACAGGGAGCTCGAATGCCCCGGCATCGATGCGGGCCTCAGGGGGCGCGGCGTCGAGCTGGTGACGCTGCCCGACGGCATCCCGGAAGCCGAGCTGATGACGGCGGCCGCCGACGCCGACCTCATCCTGATGTGCTATACGCCGATCACAGCGCGCGTCATCGAGGCGGCGCGCAACCTTAAGGGCATCGTCAAATATGGCGTCGGCATCGATGCCATCGACATAAAGGCGGCGATGCGGCGCGGCATTCCCGTCGTCAATGTTCCCGAATATGCCGAAGAGACGGTCGCCGAGGGCGCTTTCGCTTTGATGATCGCTTTGGCAAAGCGGCTGCCGGCGATCACCGCGGCGGTTGCGCGCGAGGGCTGGGTGTGGCCGGAGCAGCGCTGGCTCGGTCGCGACATTTCTGGATCGACACTTGGCCTGGTCGGCTGCGGCAGGATCGGCCGCAGCATGGCGCGCATGGCCGGGCAGGGGTTTCGGGCGCGGGTGCTCGGCTTCGACCCCGGCGTCGACGCCGCGACGATGCAGGCAGCGGGCGTCGAGAAGGTCGATGATCTGCATGCCATGCTGCGGCTCTGCGACTTCGTCTCGATCCACTGCGTGCTCAACGATCAGACGCGCGGCCTGATCGGTAGGCAAGAACTCGCTTGCATGAAGCCTTCGGCCATCCTCATCAACGTCTCGCGCGGCGCGCTGCTCGACGAGGAGGCACTTGTCGGAGCGGTCGTTGCCGGGCGGATCGGCGGCGTTGGGCTCGACGTTTATTCGCTGGAGCCGCTGGCGAGGTCCGGCCATCCGATGAGCGCGCTTTTCAATCGCGACAATGTGATCCTGTTTCCGCATCTCACCTTCTTCACGCATGAGGCGATGCGCCGGCTCGAGGACGACACCTTGGCTCGCTGTTTCGAGGTGCTCCAAGGCCGGCCGGTGACGATCCGCTCGCACGATCCGCGTTTGCGAGCGCAGATTGTGGGCGTCGAATTCCGCTGAAAAATCAGCTATTTCCGCAAAGAAGCGAAACCGGGCGCGCCGGCAAAACGCGCCCGCAATGGACATGCGACAGTTCCGTGACAAATATCAGAGGAAACTTGCTTATCATAAGATAAATAGATTTTACTTATCGATTGGCGACCTCCAAAGTTGACACAACGACGACATGCACCAGCGCCAAGCCGCCCGTAGCGGATCAGTCAGCGCCACCAAGAGTGCGTCGCAGGATGTGCCTTCCACCAAAGGGGAACTGACCATGAAATCGCGAAATCTTGCCATAGCCATAACCTTCGCCGCGGCGCTGCTCGGCTCGTCTGCGCTCGTCGCGCCGGCCTTCGCCGACGGCGTCGTCACCATCTATTCGGCCGACGGCCTGCATGACGGCAACGGCAGCTGGTACGAGACCGAATTCGCCGCCTTCACCAAGGCGACCGGCATCACCGTGCAGTATATCGAAGGCGGTTCGGGCGGTGTCGTCGAACGCGTCGCCAAGGAGAAGTCGAACCCCCAGGCCGACGTCCTGGTGACCTTGCCGCCCTTCATCCAGCGTGCCGCCGCCGACGGCCTGTTGCAAGATTTCAAGCCCGAAGGTTCCGACCAGGTCGACGGTGGCACCGACAAGTACCGGCCGCTGGTCAACAACTACATGAACTTCATCTACAACGCCTCGGCGCTCTCGGAAGCGCCGAAGAGCTATGACGACCTGCTCGATCCGAAGTTCAAGGGCAAGATCCAGTATTCGACGCCCGGCCAGGCTGGTGACGGCACCGCCGTGATGCTGCAGATCATCCACGCCTTCGGCGGCGAGGACGCCGGCTTCGGCTTCATGAAGAAGCTGCAGGACAACAATGTCGGCCCGTCTGCCTCGACCGGCAAGCTGACCGCGCTGGTCAACAAGGGTGAGCTGCATGTCGCCAATGGCGACCTGCAGATGAACATGTCGCAGATGGCCGACAATCCCAACATCAAGGTGTTCTGGCCCGCCGGCCCGGACGGCACCCGGTCGACCTTCGCGCTGCCCTATGAAATCGGCCTGGTCACCGGCGCGCCGAACAGCGACAACGGCAAGAAGCTGATCGAGTTCCTGCTGTCCAAGGAAGCGCAGTCGACGGTGAGCTCGGTCGCGCTCGGCCTTCCGGCCCGCAAGGACGTCAAGCCGGACGACGCCAATTTCGCCAAGGCGCAGGAGGCGATGAAGGGCGTGACCATCTGGTCGCCGAACTGGGATGACGCGCTGACCAAGCTGCCCGACTACGTCAAGAAGTGGAACGAAGCGACGGGAAGTTGATCTCCTGGTGACCCAATCCGGAGGACCAGCCATGTCGGTGCCCGCTTTCACGGGAAGCAATGTCATGGACGTCGACGCCGCGAAAATTCGCGGCGCCGGCTCCAATGTCCACTTCGACAAGGTCAGCGTCGCCTATGGCGCGCATGTCGTCTTGCACCCGCTGACGCTTGATATCGCGCCGGGCGAGATCCTGGCGATGATCGGGCCCTCAGGCTCCGGCAAGACGACGGCGCTTCGGGCCGTCGCCGGTTTCGTCAGGCCGGCAAGCGGCCGCATCCGCATCGGCGCCACCGACGTCACCGACCTGCCGCCCTATGAGCGCGGGCTCGGCATGGTGGTGCAGAATTACGCGCTGTTCCCGCATATGCGGGTCGAGGACAATGTCGCCTTCGGGCTCAGGGCCCAGGGCGCCGACAAGGCGCTGATCGGCGAGCGCGTCAAAGACTCGCTCGCGACCGTCGGCATGTCGGGCTTCTCCAAGCGCTATCCGCGCGAGCTTTCCGGCGGCCAGCAGCAGCGTGTCGCGATTGCCCGCGCGCTTGCGGTCAGGCCGCGCGTGCTGCTGCTTGACGAGCCGTTGTCGGCGCTCGACGCGCAGATAAGGCGCAACATGGTCGAGGAGATCGCCAAGCTGCATCGCGACCTGCCGGGCCTGACGATCCTCTATGTCACCCACGACCAGACCGAAGCGCTGACGCTTGCCGACAAGATCGCCATCATGCGCGACGGCAGGGTGTCCTCGCACGGGCCGACAACCGAACTCTATCGCCGGCCGCCGAACCGCTTCACCGCCGAGTTCCTCGGCCGAGCCAATCTCTTGCCGGTCACCGTTGCCGAGGGTGCAGCCGGACCGAAGGGCCTCGCCAAGGCGAAGCTCGGCGATGCCGTGCTTGCCGGTGCGGGACGCAGTGAGAAGCCTGGCGACAGGACCCTGCTTTGTATCAGGCCGCAACATCTCAGCCTCACGGGCGACGAGGAGCACACCAACAGGATCGTCGGCACGCTGAAGGAAGTGCACTGGCAAGGCGAGCTGACGCATCTGGTGCTCGATGTCGACGGCACGCCGGTGCGCGTCTCCGCGACCAGGCTTCCGGTCAGCCTGCCGGAGCGCGGCTCGGCGATGCCGCTGTTCTTCACGCCCGGCGATACCTCGCTCGTTCCGGAAGACGTCCGTGGCTGACGCGGCCGTCCTTCCCGCCACGCCGGCAGCGAGAAGAGCGCCCGGCCGGTTCTGGATCGTGCCGCCGGCGGCGCTGCTGGCGCTGCTGTTCTTCTATCCGCTGGCGCTGATCGTCCAGCAGGCCTTCCTCGACGACAGCGGCATGGCCAATGTCGCAGAGTTCGTCCGCGTGCTGCATGCGCGCTTCTTTCTCAACGCGCTCATCAACACCATCACCATCTCGGTCGCGGCGACGGCCGGATGCCTGATCGTCGGGCTGGTGCTGGGGCTGATTCTCGCCTTCGTGCCGTTTCCCGGCAGCGGCGTCATTGCGCGACTGATCGATACCTTCATCGCCTTGCCGACCTTCCTGGTGACGCTTGCCTTCACCTTCATCTACGGTTCGGCCGGCATGCTCAATGCCGGATTGATGGAAGTGTTCTCGCTGCAGGCGCCGCCCGTCGATTTCCTCTACTCGACCTGGGGCGTCGTCCTGGCCGAGGTCACCGTCTACTCGCCCTTCGTGCTGCGACCGCTGCTCGCCGCCTTCTCATTGGTCGACCGCGGCCAGATCGAAGCGGCGAGCGTGCTTGGCGCGCGGCCGTTCCGCATCGTGCGCCAGGTCATCCTGCCCGCCGCCGTTCCAGCGCTGATCGCCGGCGGCAGCCTCTGCCTGCTCTTGACGGTCAACGAGTTCGGCATCGTGCTGTTCATCGGCGCCAAGGGGGTCATCACCCTGCCGCTGCTGATCTACAGCAAGGCGATCCAGGAATCGGCCTATCAGGTTGCTTGCATCATTGCGGTGATCAACATCGCGCTGTCGCTGGGGCTGTTCGGCCTCTACCGCTTCGCCGCCGGCCGCCTGGGGGTGTAGCGATGCTGGTCTGGTCGCGCTCCGGTCGCATGCTGATCTGGGCAGCCTTCGCGCTGGTGTTCGGCGTGCTGTTCCTGGCGCCGCTCGCGGTCATCCTGCTGTCGAGCCTGGCCGACCAATGGAACGGCGTTTTGCCGAGTGGGCTGACGTTTGAGCACTACACCGATGTTGCGCAGGGCGCGGCGTGGAAAGCGGTGAAAGCCAGCCTGATCACGGGCTTCCTGGCCAGCGCGCTGGCGCTGGTCAGCGGCACCTGGGCGGCGCTTGCGCTGCGTATCCAGGACGCAACTTTAGCCAGGGTGCTGGGCGTGCTGTTCTTCATCCCAAGCGCGGTGCCTTCGGTGTCCGTCGGCCTTGGCCTGCTGGTCGCCTTCAGCCATCCGCCGCTGCTTCTCAACGGCACCATCGCCATCGTCATGGTCGCGCATTTCGTGCTGATCTCGGCCTTCACCTTCGGCAATGTCTCGGCCGGGCTGGCGCGGCTTTCGCCCGATTTCGAGCAGGTAGCGTCGAGCCTCGGGGCGCGTCCGGCCTACAGGCTCTGGCACGTTACTCTGCCTTTGCTTGCGCCCTATCTGGTCGCCGCTTTCGGCTTGAGCTTCGCGCTGTCGATGGGTGAGCTCGGCGCCACCGTCATGGTCTACCCGCCGGGCTGGGTGACGCTGCCGGTCTCGATCTTCTCGCTGACCGATCGCGGCGATGTCTTCGCGGGCGCGGCGCTGACCATAATCCTGGTGGCGGCAACGCTGGTCCTGCTGCTCGGGCTCGAACGCCTGGCAGGGCGCCAGACGCGCTGATAGCGGGACGCTCTAGGGTGGGGTGAGATTCAGGTCAGGCCGTCTCACCTCGATATCAACGCACCTAGTGCCAGTCGCGCGCGTGATTGAGATGCGCGTCGGTCAGGCCGTTGCGGAAGAAGCGCTGATAGTAGCCGACATCGACATGGTGCACCTGTAGCCAGATGCCCGGTACATGGATGGCGTCGCAATGCGCCGGGAAGCGGCCATGGGTCTTGTAGATGTAGGTGCAGATGTCGCGCACGCAGTCGATGACGTCCTGCGTGTAGACGGCCGCCTCGCTGAGATAGCGATGGCCGTAGTCGCCCTTGTAGATTTCGGCGAACAGTTTTTCATCCGAGAACACACCGTTCTTGCCGAACTTTGCCTCAACCACCTCGGCGACGGCGTCGGCCATCGTGTCGTAATAAGGCGGTGACATGCCCTTGATCAGATGCTCGCCCTTGAAGCGCAGGCCGATCGGATTGCTGCGCAGGTTCGAGTATCTCGGCAGCGGGATCTGCCAGCGCAAAATGTCCATCAGGCGCCAGCGCGGCACCTCGACATCGAAGCCGAGCATCGGGCCGTAGGTCTTTGAGAATTTCGGATCGCCGACGAGCACCGGCGGGCTGATCGAGCCGTGGATCCACGCGCCAAGGCCCATGGCATCGGCAACGAGGAAGATGTTCTGTAACAGCAGGTCCGCTTCGATCTGCGTGCGCAGCGAGCCGATGGCGCCGAGCGGGATCTTCAGATCCTTGTTGAGGAAGCCGTTCTTCACCCAGCGTTTGACGCCGGCCGAACGGTAGAAATTACGGTCGTCGACGATGTTGGGACGCGCGCCGTCCGGCTGGGTCAGCAAGTACATCATGCCGTTGATGTACTGGCGCGAGAGATCGACGACGGGCAGCAGGATGGTGGTGCCCGGCAGGTTCGACAGGAAGCGGTTGGAATCGAGATAGGCGGGAAAGTCGCGCTTGCCTTCGGCGACGTCGAGCCGTCTGTCGAGGATGCGCACCTTGGCTTCGCGTGCGCGCTCGATCAGCCGCTCCGGCGTGAACGCCGTGTTGCCGTCGGCGGGCGGCGGCAGCTTGCGCAGGAAATAGGTGCCTGAGTCGTTGATCAGGAAGAAATGCGTGCCTTGCGCATTGTCGGGACTGCCGGCGGTGCGGCCGGCCATGGTGAGGTTGGGCTTGGCCATGATCGGCTGCTTGGTCGCCGGATCCTCGAAGGGCCGGTCGGGCATGGTCAGCCCGGTGCAGCCGGTCATGGCGATCAGCACGGCTTCCTCGAGTTCCGACAGCGGCTCGCGCGGCTCTTGCGACACGTAGCTCATGCTGCCCGCCAGTACCGAACTGCCCTGGCTGACGCGATGCGTGCGGCGGCGGAAGATCGTCTCGATGAGCGGCCGCTTCAAAAGCTGATCGAGCCCGGAAGCGATGCTGCCGTTTGCGGCCGAGGTTTGCTTGAGTGGCGCGGTCATGGCTTTGCTCCCGCCATCGCCGGGTTGGTCGATGCCGGCACGATCGGTCGCCACGGCGCGAACGCGCTCTGCGTCCGCGGCAGCACCGAGGCGAGGTCTGGACAGTGGCGCAGGATCAGGCTGGTCATGCCGTTGTTGGCGATCCAGTCGATGCCGAAGGGCGAATAGATTTCGGGCCGGTAGTCGACGGTGAGGAAGCGGTCGCTCTGCAGGCGGCGCGAGGCCATCAGGATGAAGATGCGGAAGGCGGTGTCGCTGAAGCCGAAGCCCGCCGGCGCCGGCTCGGAGAGCAGGCCGACGACGGTGTCGATCCTGTCGACGTCGCCATAGAGTTCCTTGAGCAGCCGCGCATCCTCGGGGCTGGTCGTGACCTCCTCGAAACTCCTGATGCGCGGGCGGTGCAGGCCGGCGCGGAAATCATTGTAGCGCGGCACGCTGCGACGCCGGGTGCGCACGATATCGACGACCGAGAGGTCGATGATTTCATTGTCGCGCTGGAGCTTCAGGAGTGACTTCGGGAAGTTGTGCAGCGCGATCGCGCCCGGATGGGCGATGCCGAACGAATAGAGCGTGTTGCGCAGGCCGAAATTGCGCATGATGTCGTCGGCGCCTGCGCCCTGGATGTCGAGGAAACCTTTTTCCGCGATCTTCTCGCCCGACCTGTGATGGTAGAAGCAATAATCGTCCGGTAAGAGCGGATGCATGCGGTAGACGGTGGTGAAATCCTCGGTCAGCGAGTAGGGCGCGGCGTGGTGGTCCGGCATCGTCTTGGGGATGCCGACGGAAGCGTGCTCGTCGAGCAGCCACAGGCCGAATTTCGTCACCCAGTCATTGGTCGGCGGGCCGTTCCAGTTGCTGGACAGGCCGACCTCGATGGCGCGCGTTGCGAGGATCGCCGGCGTCCATTCGACCGTGTGGATCTTGGCGATCAGCGCCGACACGATGAGCCGCGCCGTCTGGTAGATGCGCTCGTCGTCCCAGTTGCGGTAGCGCAGCCTGAGTTCGTCGCAGAGCAGATTGTGCTCGCGCGCGAACAGCGTGTGCATGGCGCTCAGGCCCAGCCACCAGCTCTCGTTGAAGCCGGTGACCTCGAAGCCGTGGATGTCGACCGGCAGATGGTTGTCGACCAGCCTGATCTTGGCGCCCTCGCGCAGCATGTTGGCCTTGGCGCTGGTCGGGCCGTAGACCTCGGAGCCGTCCCACCAATGCGAGGCGGCGTTGCCGAAATAGATCGGCGGCTGGCCGGGGCCACGATCGAGCGCCTGGTTACCGGCAATGCGCATCACGTCCTCAGGCTTGCCGCCGACGGCGTTGGTCCACTTCATGCCGGGCGGCAATGGGACAACGACGTCGTCCTTGCCGAGCGGATTGCGCGCATGGTTCACCCAGTCATGCACCTGGAACTGGATCCAGGCGGCGGCGAGGATGTTGAGCGAGCGCGCCGGGATAAAGGTGTCGCGATGCAGAAGTTTCTGCGCCACCTCGACGGCGTTCGGCGTGTCGAACAGATCGGGCTTGTAGGACGGTGTCAGGTTGCGGCCAAAGGTGGCGCCGACGGCGCCCATCTTCGGCACCGAGAGGTCGTTGTAGCTGCCGTCATAGGTGCGCGACTGGCGCACCTCCTCGGCAATCGGCGCCTGCGGCTCCGGTCGCGCCTGCGGCGGCTCCTCGACCACTTCCGTGTTGATCAGGTTCTGCTGCCGCAGCACGTAGCGGAAGGCGTCGAGATTGAGCAGGCTGAGCCGGAGCGGCAGCTTGTGCCATTCGATGCGGCGGTTGATCACCATGAAAGCCTGGCGCGCAATTCCGCTGAGCAGGCGGTTGCGCAGCGGCGCCTCGGTGCGCCAGCGATAGGCAAGGCGGTGCGCGGCGCTTGCGTCGTAGACGACCTTGCGCGCCCGGTTGAGATTGCCGAGCGGACGGAATTCATCCGTCGTGTTCCACGGGTTGAAGGCGAGCTCGTCGATCACCCTCGTGTTGGTGAAGGCCTCGGAGGTGCCGGCCGACGGCTGGGTGATGGTCAGCTCCGCCACCTTGACCGGCGGCGAGACGGTTTCCGTCCATTCGATGGCGGTGTCCTCGATCGGCGTCGAGCGCTCGTCGACGAAGGGCTGGAGGCATAGCTCGAAGCGGACATCGCCGGCCGCCAGCCGGGCCGCGAACTCGTTCGCCAGGTAGCTTGCATCCGTCGTCGAGGGATCGGGCGCGGGCGCCGCGCTCGGCACCGGACGCACCAGGTAGCGCACGGCAAGCGTTTCGCCCCAGCGGATGGCGCCGCGGCTCCAGAACGTCTCCAGGGCGACGCTGCGCACCTTGCGCCTGCGCCCCGTGGAGACGTTCTTCAGCATGCGGATAACTTCGCCGGGGCCGAAGCGGAAGGCCAGGCCGACGAGGCCGGCGATCTTGCCGATCGTGCCGCCGGCGGTCGCCTTGGCGAAGGCGACGAACTGCCTGGCATCGCGGGCATGCGAGACCGGGAAGTTGGTCGCGAGCAGGTCGTGCTGCTCCTTGTCCGAGACCTTCACCCGCAGCGCCACGCCGCGCAGGTCGGGCTTGTAGTCGGCCTGACCCGAGCCGTTCGCATTGGAGAAGCGCACGATCGCCGGATAGGATTTTCCAGGCAGGGCGAAGCCGGCGCGGAGCTCTGCGGGAAGATCGTCATTGAAGCGCAGCGTCGCGTCGATCGAGGCGAAGATCGGCTTGGCGTGGAAGGCGCGCTGGATGCCTGCCGCCTTGGCGCGCTGCTTCGTCTTCAGCTGGACATGCATCATGTCCTGCGCCAGCTTCTCGAACAGCAGGCGCTCCTGCTCGTCCGAGCCTTGCGGTATCTCGCGCCAATTCGACGTGGCTTGCCTCTCTGGTTGCGTCAACAAGGCTGCCTCCCTGTTTTTGTTTCACGCAATTGCGGGCGGAAAACCGCCCAGCACTTTTCCTGGAATTGCTTCAATCCGGGCGAATGCGTTTTTCGATCATCTCGCCAAGGCCCTTGAGAAGACCCTCGGGCGAGGGGCTGTAATGCGGCAGCGCCAGCCGTGTGATGTGGGCGTCGATGATCGCCGGCTTGCCGAGCGCCAGCGCTTCGTCGAGCGCTGCTTCGAATTCTTCCAGCGTCTCGACGCGGTAGCCCTTGGCGCCACAGGCCTGGGCGAAGCCGACATAGTCGGGATTGTCGAAATCGACCAGGCCGTATTCCTGGTAGGATTGCAGCTGATAGAGCTTGATCAGCTGGAACTCGTTGTTGTTGAAGACGATCCAGATCACCGGGATGTCGTACTGGACGGCGGTGAGCAGCTCGAAGCCGGAGAGCAGGTAGCAGCCGTCGCCGCAGCCGACGATCACCGGGCGGTCAGGATGCGCGAGCTTGACGCCGAGCGCGCCGTTGACGCTGCCGGCCATCGGCCCGAAGCCGCCGGGCTTGCGGAAATTCTGGCCGGGCGCAATCTGCAGATAATAGCCTAGCCAAGCGAGGTGGGCGCCGGCATCGGCGAGCACGATGGCATTGTCGGGCAGGCGTTTCGACAACGCCTGCGCCAACTGTCCGGGATGAATCTTGCCGGTCAGATGCAGGATATGCTCGTCGCTGTAGTCGGTCGCTTCGCGGTCCGCAGGCTCGCTCGGCTCGAGCTTGTCCGACATCTTGTTGAGCAGCGCGCCGACGGCCAGTTTGGCGTCGCCGATGATGGCGCCGTCGGCCTTGTAGACCTTGTCAATCTCGTTGATGTCGATGTTGATGTGGACCAGCTTGCGATTCTCGAAGAGGTCGTCGCGAAAACCGAAGGTGGCGTGCTGGCCGAAGGAATTGCCGACGGCGAGCACAAGGTCGGCGTCGAGGAAGGCCTTCCAGGCGGCGCTGTGGCCGCTGTCGCAGAACACGCCGACGCAGAGCGGGTGACGCTCGGCGATGATGCCCTTGCCGTCGAGCGTGGTGGCGAACGGAATCTGATAGCGCTCGAGGAGCTGCTTCAATTCGAGGCTGGCGCCGCTCTTGACCGCGCCGAAGCCGATCAGAGCAAGCACCTTCTTGCCCTTCTCCAGCGCCGCCACCAGCGTTTCGGCGACATCCAGCACCCGCGCCGGATCGGGCAGGACGGGTTTCACCTGAAGATCGATCGGGCGGAAATTGTCGACCGACACATCGTGTTCGGTGAGATCCTCCGGCACATGGATGTGCACCGGGCCGGGCCTGCCTTCGAAGGCGATGTTGACGGCTTCTTCAAGCACGTCGCAGGTTTTGGCGGCATCGGTGAGCAGGAAGGATTTCTTCGTCGTCGCGGCGAACATCGCCTGCGAGTCCGGGGTGCGGCTGACGCCCGAGGTCTCGTTCAGCGCGCCCTTGCCGGTCCATTTGCGCGAGGCGAAGCCCGAGATCGCCAGCACCGGATAGGAGTCCGACATGGCGACGGCCAGGCCCGAAAACAGGTTGAAGGCGCCGGGGCCGGCGGTGGCGAAGCAGACACCGAGCTGGCCCGAATACATGGCATAGCCGCAGGCCATGAAGGATGCTGCCTGTTCATGCCTGGTGATCACAGGCCGGATCGACTTGGAGTGTTTCAGCGCCAGCATCAGCCCGGCGGCATTTTCGCCCGCGCCACCGAATGCGGCGCCGACGCCAATGCCTTCCAGGCCCTTCACGATTGCCTCGTAGACCCGCATCGGAAATGCCCCCGGAGCCCTTGCGGCCGGCAACGGGAAAGCTCCGATGTCGATGCGGCGGCAAGGGCGACAAGTATTCGCAAATGAAATCAGTACAGCGGGAATTTGTGCTGTCAGGCCGAGCTTGACTGTGAAGCAGCTAACACTCGCGGCAAATCGAAGCTGGTGTCCGCTCAGAAGAGCGAAGTAATTCTTCTACCGGAGATTGTAATCTCCTGTATGCGCCGAACCACGTCTGGAACGAGCTGAATCAGCGCCCGAACTTTCCACAGCCAGGGTTGACGGCTGCACCCCATCATGCATTAAATCAATTTGATTTACATCACGGCAGACTGCTCAGGGAGGAGAAAGATGCTGGGTCGCGTACAATCGTCGAAAATCGTGGATTCCGGGCGCGGGCGGTTCAGCCGGCGCCATTTTTTTGCCCTCGCAGGCGCGGCCGTCGCCGCGCTCGCCTTCGCCTCCGGCGTGAAGCCGGCCGCGGCCGAATCCGTTTTGGCCATGCATATCGAGGAGCAGACGAGCTGGGTGCAGAACTTCAACCCGTTCGATCTCGGCGGGCGCCGCCAGAGCACGATGGATTTCGTCTACGAGCCCCTGGTCATCTTCAATGACTATGACAGCGGCAAGCCGATCTTCCGGCTGGCGACGGCTTATAAATTCTCCGACGATCTGAAGTCGATCACCTACACGCTGCGCGACGGCGTGAAATGGTCGGACGGCCAGCCGCTGACCTCGGCCGACATGAAATACACGCTGGAACTGATGCTCAAGAACCCGGCCGTCGACATTGTCGGCGTCGGCGAAAGCGTCGCCTCCGTCGAGGCGCCGTCGCCGACCGAGGTGAAGATCAACCTCAAGGACGTCGACACCCATTTCCCGGAATCGCTGGCCGATTTCCCAGTCGTGCCCGAGCATATCTGGAAGGACATCAAGGATCCGCTCGCCTTCAAGAACGAGAAGCCGGTCGGCTCGGGACCGATGACCGAGATCCGCCACATCACGCCGCAGGTCTAAGAGCAGTGCCGCAACCCGAATAACTGGGACGCGGCCGACCTGCATATCGACTGCCTGAAGCTGCCGCAGATTTCCGGCAACGACCAGATGCTAGCGCTCTTGCCGCAAGGCGAGATGGACTGGATCGGTTCTTTCCTGCCCGAGATCGACAAGACCTATGTCGGGCTCGACAAGGACCATAACGGTTATTGGCAGCCGCCGGCCGAGACGATCGCTTTCGAGATGAATCTGAAGACAGACAAGCCCGGCAATTCCGAAGCCTTCAACGACATCGCTTTCCGTCACGCCTTCAGCCTGGCGATGGATCGGACCTCGATGGTCGACATCGCCGGCTTCGGCTATCCGGTCGTCAACCTTCATGCCAGCGGCCTGCCGCCGCGCTTCGACTCGTGGCGCAACAAGGCGGCCGAAGGCGACAAGGACGTCTGGATGACCTACGACATCGACAAGGCCAACAAGGTGCTTGACGATGCCGGCTACAAGAAGGGCGCCGACGGCTTCCGCACCACGCCGAAGGGACAGCCGATCTCCTTCGTCATCATCGTCCCGAACGGCTGGACCGACTGGATCGACGCCGTGCAGATCGCGACCGAGGGTCTGCGCAAGATCGGCGTGAACGCGTCCGTCGCGACGCCCGAATACGAGCAGTGGCAGAAGCAGCTTCTCGACGGGTCTTTCGACGCCGTCATGAACTCGCGCCCCGACGGGCCGACGCCGTTCCGCGGCTATTACCAGACGCTGTCGACGGCGTTCGCCGGGCGCATCGTGCATGCGGACTCTCGCTACTCCAATCCCGAGCTCGACAAGGTGTTCGACGCCTATCGCAAGGCGACGACGGATGACGAGCGCAAGAAGCTGTTCGACCAGGTGCAGGTGATCATCGCCGACAATTTCCCCGTCGTGCCGGTGTTCAACGGTCCGACCTGGTATCAGTATTCGACCAAGCGCTTCACCGGCTGGGTGACCAAGGACGAGCCGGTGATGAACCCGGAGAACCACGACAACAACCGCATGCGGTTGATGCATCTCTTGCGCCTGAAGCCCGTCCAATAACGGGCGGATTTTCAAGATGCGGATTCCACTGCGACGGCTGGGCGTCTATTTCGTCGCCTTCCTGTTCGCGATCGTCGTGAACTTCACCCTTCCCAGGCTGATGCCCGGGAGCCCGGTGGACTCGATGATCGCGCAACTCGGCCCGCGCGCCACGCCGGCGGCGATCGAAGCGATCAAAATCGCCATCGTCGGTGACGCGGATGGCGACATCGGCGGGAAGTCCGAGCACGAAGCCCTTGGCCAGCGCGTTGATC
>NZ_JAGXJY010000349.1 GCF_019091085.1 Mesorhizobium sp. GbtcB19
GCCGAGCCATCTGGGCCCATGATGTTGAGATAGTCAATAGCAGGCTCACTTCAAAACCATCCCTAGATACTTGGCGCGTCTCAGCTCACTGTGCTGTAAAAGTGAGCTAATCGCGTTTTGAGCGAGCATTTTCCGCGAGTCTATTTTGGGCTCAGTGGTTGCAAGCAGGGTCGAGACGTCTTGATCTATGCGCCTGAAATTGACCGTTGCGAATTGATCCCGCCACATTGAACCACTGATGCAGTGTAATCG
>NZ_JAGXJY010000350.1 GCF_019091085.1 Mesorhizobium sp. GbtcB19
ACCCACCAGCCGCCCCCGATGGCGATCCCCCCGCCGAACCGCCGGGGCGCGGGGATCGGGGAGACGCCTGCGACCATGGATGCCCTCCGTTCGCGCAAGCCGGAAGCGGCCGAGGCCGCGGCCCGGCGCCACGGGGAGACGGCCTGGAAAATCGCGCGGGGGGCGCGGCGGCTGGGTCCGCTGTAGCCGGGTTGTCCGGAAATCGGTTCCGTGCGACAGGTTTGGGGCGCATCCGCGACACCGTCTCGCGTT
>NZ_JAGXJY010000351.1 GCF_019091085.1 Mesorhizobium sp. GbtcB19
GCTTCAACTCGCTTCTCGTATGAGGCTCTGGTGGGGGGTAGCCGAGTTGGAACACTTCGGGAAGCATCTTGCGGATCCGAAAGGTAAGCTTTCAAGTTGCTAACGTGAAGAATATTGTGAATTTTGAACCACACCAACAACTGCAACTTGTAAGAGACGTTGCCCACCCTGTTGATAATTAGGAAGGGCCTTTCATACTTACGCATCAATCCTTTGTATACTTTGTTACTAAAGAATTAGAGTGATGCTGGT
>NZ_JAGXJY010000352.1 GCF_019091085.1 Mesorhizobium sp. GbtcB19
GTGACTTCACTTGTTTCATTAAAATAAATTTATATGTAACTTCAGCTATATACATCACCGATGAAAACAAAAAGTTATATATATCTTTTTATTAAGAAGTTTCACCGGCATAAAATAGATCGAGAATTATCGATATAAGCTGCAAGTGCAAACAATCATAATAATAACAAAAGTGATAATGTTTGAATCATTAATGATAAGTTAAATTAATCTTTTTAAAATCTGAATACATAATAAGATGTAATTGGATCC
>NZ_JAGXJY010000353.1 GCF_019091085.1 Mesorhizobium sp. GbtcB19
ATTGGAGATATAGAGAGGTTGATACAGATTCATGAGTCTAATTGGTATAAGAAAAGAGGCCACTTAAGAAAAGAAGAGTATGGGAAATTTGTCATGGACAAGAAGATGGTATTTAACAAAGAAATCCATAGTTCCCTTTATAGGCCCATTTCAAGCAAATGTAGACAATAAAGTTTAAACATTAAAGTTTTTTAATTAAAATAAATATAGACTAACAAAATTCAATACCTTATTATTAAGAAATAAATATTT
>NZ_JAGXJY010000354.1 GCF_019091085.1 Mesorhizobium sp. GbtcB19
CCGTCGTCATGGAAGGTGGCCTTTGAGCCGAGGTCGAGCGACTGCGAGGCCTTGTCGCCATCATTGTCGGTCACCGTCGCCGTCAGCGTCACCAGGCCCGAGGTCAGGCTGATGCCTTCGGAGCTGTCGGTCGGGTTGTCGATGGTGTTCTCGTGCACCGCGCGGTCCTGCGTCAGCGTCACGGCGCCGGTCGAGGTGTTGACCGAAAGCGTGAACACCAGGAAGGCCGGGTCGCCGCTGTGGCCGGTCAC
>NZ_JAGXJY010000355.1 GCF_019091085.1 Mesorhizobium sp. GbtcB19
CTTCGAAATCGGGAATGGTTTTCTCATCCGCCTTGAGCATCAGCTCGCCGCGCACGACGACCGCGACGATGGCACCGTCGCAATAGATGCCCTTGCCGCCGAACAGTTTTCGGATGCTGATCGGCCCCAGGCTTTCGGACAATTCTTCAAGGCGTTCATTGTCCATGCCGCGATCATCTCATCCGTCCTCGGCCTTGTCATGGCCGCAACCAAAGGCATGCTGCCTGGTTGAGACCTGGAAACGGAGTTCC
>NZ_JAGXJY010000356.1 GCF_019091085.1 Mesorhizobium sp. GbtcB19
GTAATTTCTCCAACGGTACCATACCCAGAAGGCAGCCTTATCCGCCCATTGAAGCTAACCTGAACAAAGCTAACTACAACGATGCGGTAAGCAGGATAGGAACCGGTGATAACTGGACCTCACGCGTATGGTGGGACAAATAATAACCTGTTTTAAATGTTGATGTAAGAGCAATAAATGTAGAGTAGATGCAGCGGGTAAGTCCGCTGCATCTGCTTTTGTAACCCGGCCTGCTGTGTTGTTGGAGCGGT
>NZ_JAGXJY010000357.1 GCF_019091085.1 Mesorhizobium sp. GbtcB19
CCTTTTATTTTTTCATTTATTATGAACACCTGTTGTCTCATGCAGATGGTGGGTTTGTCTCATTTCACACCATTTATTTCGTGTGCTTAAGATTATCATTGAAACCTTATTGTTTTATGGTCTTAGACAACAAGACTTGTTTTCTCTATACACCATTGTCCTTGCCAACTCTTCTTCAATCCGAAAAGGAGGGCTTACAGTCGTTTGTGGGTGTTTCTAAGTCATCTTCTGCAAACTCTCTCTTTCTGGTT
>NZ_JAGXJY010000038.1 GCF_019091085.1 Mesorhizobium sp. GbtcB19
GAAATGTCCGCGGCGAAGCTCGGCCAGTTCGTCCGGGGACAGTCTTGCCGTTTCGCGGCCGGCCACCCGGAAGTTGCCCGAACTCGGCGGATCCGGGCAGCCGAGGATGTCCATGGGGGTCGACTTGCCCGAGCCGCTCGAGCCGACGATTGCAACCATCTCGCCGGCCTCGATCGACAGGTCGATTGCGTCGAGGGCGACGACCGTCTCGTCATCGGCGCGGAAGACGCGCGAAAGTCCGGCAATCTCCAGAAGGCTCATCACAGCAGCCCGGCAGTCGAGTCCGAGAGCGGCCCGTCGGCCGTGATGACCACCTCCTCGCCAAGCGAAAGCCCGTCGATCACCTGCGCCTGTACCTTGTCGGTGAGGCCGATGGTGACGAGCCGGTCTTCGATCTCGCCCCGCGCGGTCCTGACCCGCACATGATAGCGGCCATCGGCGTCACGGCCGGACAATGCCGACCACGAAACCAGCAATGCGTCCTTCGCATTGCCCAGCACGATGTGAACCTGCGCCGTCATCAGCGGACGCAACTGGCCATCACGGTTCGGGACCTCGAACAGGCCATTATAGTAGATTGCCGTGGTTCCCTGCGTCGCCGCTGAGGCTTGCACGCCCGCCTCCGTGGACATCGATGCTGGAGCTGGCTCGATCTGGCGCAGCTTGGCTTCGTGATGCGTGCGCTCGTTGCCCAGAACGGTGAACCAGGCCTTCTGGCCCGGAAGCACCCGCCCGACATCGGCCTCGGAGATCTGCACCTTGACGGTCATGACGTCGAGCTGCGCGAGAACGACGACAGTCGGCGCCGATTGGGTCGAGTTGAGCGTTTGCCCCTCCTTGGTCACGATGGCAATGACAACGCCATCCATCGGCGCGACGATGCGCGTGTAGGCAAGGTTGACGCGGGCGTTCTCAACCTCGACGCCGGCTTGGCTGATCTGCGCGTCCAGCGAGGCAACCTCCGCGGCCAGAGTCTGATTGGCAGCATCCGCGGTCTCGAACGCCGAGCTCGAGGTCGCCCTGTGTTCCATCAGATAGGCCTGCCGGCGGTAAGCAGCTTCAGCCTGGCCGAGCTGAATCAAGCGCGCCTTGCGCTGAGCGGTAACGTTGGCGAGCGCTGCCTCGGTAATGCGCAAGGCGTTGTTCTGAGTGACGGAATCGATTTCGGCGATGAGATCGCCCTGCTTGACCGCCTGACCGAGCTTCACATGCAACGCCTTGATCTGACCGGAGACCTGGGCTCCGACGTTGACCATGCGCGCCGGCTCCAATGTCCCGTTGGCAAGCACGGTCTCCTCGACCGATCCCGACGTGACCGGTGCCGTCAGGACGGTCTCTCGAATGTCGGCGGAGAAGAACCCCGTCGCCGCGCCAACGCCACAGGCCATCGCGGCGAGCAGTCCCACCAGGGCCAGAATTTTTGCGATGCGCGCGATGGCGTTGAATCTCATATAGGCCATTTTTCGCCTTGATAGGGTGCGTGTTCGGTTCGAGCGAAAGCCATCCGCTCAACGGCCGTTGGTTCAATTGAAATAATGGATCGCTTCCGCCTGGCAGCTCGGCTGGATCGGATAGGCGCAAGGGGAGAACATCAATCGCCGCGACGCCAGGCCTTCCGATTTCGGCTGGCTGACGATTATCGAAAGCACCACTCCGAAGACGGCGGCCACCACGCAAACGAGGCCAAACCTGCGAGCGAGCATCAATCATTATCCCGTTGAACGAGGGTACCGATGCTCGGCGCGTTTTGAGAAAGCGGGGAAGTATTGTGGAGGTTTGATGGAGGCGGGCGTGCGGGCGTTTACTTCTGTGGGGCCGGTGCTAAGCGAAAGGCGCAAAATGTCGATCGGGAAAGGACTGACATGGAGAATGCGCTTGTTTTGATTGTCGAGGACGAGCCGGAAATCGTCGAGATACTCGAAGCCTATCTCGGTCGCGAGGGCTTTCGTACCGTCAGCGCGTCCGACGGCAATACAGGCCTGTCCCATCATCAACGTTTGAAACCCGATCTTGTGATCCTCGACGTGAAGCTGCCCGGGCTTGATGGCTACGAGGTGCTTGCCGCAATTCGAAGACAGGCCGATACGCCGATCCTCATGGCCACCGCGCTTGCAGAGGATCTCGACAAGCTCCAGGCCTTGCGGATCGGAGCCGACGACTATGACGTCAAGCCGTTCAATCCGCTTGAGGTTGTCGCACGCGCCAAGGCCATCCTGCGGCGGACCAGAAGATCGAGCGTCGAACCGGTGCTGCGCGTGGGTGAGCTCAGCGTCGACATGGCCGCCCATATGGCCTATCTGGATTTGCAGGGCGGAAGGCGTGCTCTCGATCTCACGCGCACCGAGTTCCGGATCCTGGCCCACATGGCGCGGTGGCCGAACCGCGCTTTCGAACGCAGTGAACTTGTGGACGCCTGTCTCCCCGAGGGTGAAGCGCTGGAACGCACCGTCGACAGTCATATGAGCAACCTGCGGCGCAAGCTGGCAAGCGCTGGCGCCAACGGGATATTGAGCGGCGTGCGCGGGGTCGGCTATCGGCTGGCCATGCTCTGATGGCCAGAAGCAAACTGAACTGGCAGCTTGTCCTGTCCATGAGCGCGGTCACTCTGGCCGCCCTGACCGTCATGTGCCTTGGCTGGTATTTCTACATTGCCAACTATGACTGGCTGTTCCCCAATGAGGCCGATACCGAGACGTGGTTTACCGCGAAGGACTTCGTCGCCTTAGGCCTCCTGGGGACGGTCGGACTGGCTACAGCGGGTCTGGTGGGCAGGCAGTTGGCGCGCAAGGTGGTACGACCGCTCGCCGCCGTCGCGACGGCGGCTCGCTCCATTGCCGCCGGCGATTTCAGCGCCCGTGCCGAAACTGTCGACAAGGGCTTCGGAGAAGCCGATCTGCTGATTGCGGACTTCAACACGATGGCAAGCCGTCTCGAACGCGCCGAGGCAGAGCTGCGGTTTTCGAATTCGGCCATCGCTCACGAGTTGCGCACCCCTCTAACAATCCTGCGAGGTCGTTTGCAGGGACTGGCCGATGGCTTGTTCAGGCCTTCCGACGAGCTCTATGGCAGCCTGATAGCCCATGTCGACGACCTCACCCGTCTGGTGGAAGATTTGCGGACGCTGGGCCTGGTCAACGCCGGGCGGCTTGATCTGCAACTTGAGCCTGTTGACCTTTCTCGTGAGGCGGATGCAGTGATCACCGCTCTCGAACCTGAATTGCGGGACGCGGGGATAGTGGTTCAGCGAGACTTGCATGTCACGCAAGCCGAGGTGGATAGCGCCCGCATTCGGCAAGCCATGCTGGCGGTTCTCGACAATGTTCGCCGCTACGCGCCGCGAAGCACGGTCCGCGTGGAAACGCGATACGCCGATACAATCGGTCTTGTCCGATTTTCCGACTCTGGACCAGGACTTCCGGAGGGAACGCACGAAAAGATTTTCGAGCGGTTCTGGCGCCTCGACGACTCGCGCTCGCGAGCGGGAGGCGGCACTGGACTGGGTCTGTCCGTCGTTCGCGGGATCGCACGGGCTCACGGCGGCGATGCATTGGCCCGTTCCGGACCCGAAGGCGGCACAGTCATTGAAATCCGGCTGCCGCTGACGCCAGCCGGCCGTAGGGATGAGCCAAGCAGAGTTGAGCTCCAATTCCAAGCCTGAACTGCTTCATCGCGACGGCTGGCGAAAGCCGCGCCGGCCGCCTTCGAGTTTGGATCACGCCGGTGATGCACCCTAGAACGGACCAAGCGCCGGCCAAGAAAAAGGCGTGGGAACGGATAATCGTGGGCGCTGTCCGTCACGGTCACTCCGAGAGCATCCCAGGCCGGTTTCTCGGGAATTTGGCCAGATCAGCCGGATCGGTGTTCAGATGCCGAATGACCTGTGCGGGGCGCGTGTGGGTGAGCCAGTCGGGCAAACCGATCTCCTCGTAACGCGACGCCTTGAAGACGGCGATCATGCACGGGAGCTACCCCAAGGGGGGTATCGACCTGGACCTCTTGTGTTTGCGACGCTTCTCGGATGCGAAGATTGCTACGCGTGCCCCTCTTCGAGAAAATAGCGCTGGTCGGCATCGGCCTGATCGGCTCGTCGCTTGCCCGCGTCATCCGCCGCGAAGGTTTGGCGCGCCATATCGCCATCGCGACGCGCAGCGCCTCGACACTGAAGCGCGCCGAGGAGCTCGGCCTTGGCGGTTCCTACACGACGGATGCCAGGGAAGCCGTGCGCGATGCGGATCTCGTCATCGTCTCGGTGCCGGTCGGCTCGTCCGGCGAGGTCGCCGCCGAGATCGCGCCGGCGCTGAAGAAAGGCGCCATCCTCACCGATGTCGGCTCGACCAAGGCTTCCGTCATCGCGCAGATTGAGCCGCATGTGCCGGCAGGCGTGCACTTCATCCCCGGACATCCGCTGGCGGGCACGGAGAAATCCGGGCCCGACGCGGGCTTTGCCGATCTTTTCGAGAACCGCTGGTGCATCTTCACGCCGCTGCCGGGCACCGATCCCGCCGCGCTCGAGAAGCTTTCGGAATTCTGGCGGCGCTGCGGCTCCAACATCGACACGATGGACCCGCAGCATCACGACATGACGCTCGCGATCGTTTCGCATCTGCCGCATATCATCGCCTACAACATCGTCGGCACGGCGGACGATCTGGAAGCGGTGACCAAGAGCGAGGTCATCAAATATTCCGCTTCCGGTTTCCGCGACTTCACGCGTCTCGCGGCCTCCGACCCGACCATGTGGCGGGACGTGTGCCTGCACAACAAGGACGCGATCCTGGAGATGCTGGCGCGGTTCTCTGAGGATCTCGCCTCGCTGCAGCGCGCGATCCGCTGGGGCGACGGCGAGAAGCTGTTCGACCTCTTCACCCGCACCCGCGCCATCCGCCGCTCGATCATCGAGGCCGGCCAGGACATCGACGTGCCGGATTTTGGAAGGCAGGCGGCGGATTGCCCGGCAGATGACTATGACCTGGCGACCGGGCGCCCTCCAAGGGCGGGCAAGGCGGCGGAACTTCAGCGTTCGATATGAGGCACCCCCGGCCGATGAACTCCATCCAGCCGTGACGACGACAGCGGCCTTCTCCCGGCAGGCCGGCTCCGCTTGGCGCGGCGAAGTCCGGGCAATATTGGTCCTGGCGTGGCCGATGGTGCTGACGAATCTGGCGCAGACGGCAATGACCGCGACAGACGTCATCTTCATGGGTCGATTGAGTGGAGACACGCTGGCCGCCGGCGCGCTCGGTTCCAACCTCTATCTCATGACACTGATCTTCGGCCTGGGACTGGTCTATGCCACCTCGCCGGTGATGGCGGCGAAACTTGGCGCCAAAAGGCATTGCATGCGCGAAATGCGCCGGACGACGCACCAGGGCCTGTGGCTCGCCGTGATGATCGCGTTGCCGATCTGGCTGTTCCTGTGGAATGCCGAAAGCGTGCTGCTGGCCATGAAACAGCAACCCGCGCTTGCCGCGCAGGCTGGAGCCTATGTGCGCTGCCTGCAATGGGCGGTGCTGCCCTTCTACGGGTTCGTCGTGCTGCGCGCCTTTGTTTCGGCGTTGGAGCGGCCTGGCTGGACCCTGCTGATCATGGTGCTGGCGGTGCTGCTCAACGCGCTTGGCAACTGGCTGCTGATGTTCGGCAATCTGGGCTTTCCGGCACTCGGCATCGCCGGAGCCGGCATAGCCACGAGCGTGGCCAGCCTCTTCATGTTCACCGGCATGGCCTCCATCATCGCATTGGACGGCAGGTTTCGCCGCTACCGGCTGTTCGGCCGGTTCTGGCAGGTCGACTGGCCGCGTCTCGTCGCGCTGGTGAGACTGGGAGCTCCGATCTCGGCGATGCTCGCCTTCGAGGTGACGGTGTTCAACGCAGCGGCCTTTCTGATGGGATTGATCGAGCCGGCGCAACTCGCTGCCCACTCCATCGCCATGCAGATCACGTCGATCACTTTCGCAATTCCGCTCGGGCTCGAGCAGGCCGCGACGGTGCGGGTGGGGCTGGCATACGGCGCCCGCGATGCCGAGGGCGTCAGCCGTTCCGGCTGGACGGCTTTCGTCATCGGGGTCTCCTTCATGGCGGCGACGGCGCTGATCATGCTGGTGTGGCCCAAGGCGCTGATCGGCGTCTTTGTCGACATCGGCGATCCTGCAAACGACGCGATTGTCGCCTTCGCGGTTTCCTTCCTTGCCCTGGCTGCCTTTTTCCAGGTGGCCGACGGCGCTCAGGCCGTCGGAGCCGGCATGCTGAGAGGGATGCAGGACACCAGGATTCCGATGCTCTATGCCGCTCTGGGCTACTGGGGCATCGGCGTGCCGGTTGGCGTGACGCTGGCCTTTCCATTCGGCCTTGAAGGCAGAGGCATCTGGATTGGTCTGTGCAGCGGTCTTGCTGCCGTCGCGGTGCTGCTGCTCGTGCGATGGACGCGGCGCGACAAGCTCGGCCTGGCGATGCTCCAGCACCCATTACCCGATCTGCGCTGAGTAGACAGCTCCTCGCTGCTCCATGCGGTCAGGAAGGGCTCAATCCGGCTGAGACGGCGTTGTTTCTATCGATATGGTTTCCGCGATCCGCGTCGCAATTTCGGCCGCTTCGACGTTCGAAGGCGCGCAAACGAGGACATAACCCTGCCGGTCGAACGAACTCCTCACGGGCTTTACCGTGCTTCCTTTCTCCAATGGCAGTTCGATGCGGACAACATTGGCATGGCTCCTGAAACGCAGGGTGCCTTGAATGTCTTTGACGATACCCGGCGAAGCGGCGAAATACTTTATTGATGCCGCCCGTTTGGGTTCGGTCTCGATCTGGACAGCTTCACCGGCAGCCCATCGAACATACTTCTCCAGAAGGCTGCATCCTGTAGATCGCTCGAAGAGCTCAGTGAGGTAGTCCCCGCCGAATCGGGAATGGGTTTCGATAAGAACCGGACCTTGCTTGGTCAGCAACACCTCGGTGTGAGACGGCCCGTAGTCCAGGCCGATGGCTTGCAACGTCTTTCGGACAAATGCGATCGCGGTGTCGCGTTGGTGTGGGCTGATGCGGGCGGGATAGACATGCTGCAGTTCCACATAGGGATTGAGGCAGCCGGCGCCGCCATTGACCTCCTCGTTCACGCCGAGCGAGATCAGCTCATCGCCCGTGCCCAGGAAATCCAGTGAGAGCTCGATGCCCTCGACGATCTCTTCCATCAGCATCGGAAAGCTCGCGTCGGCGATGGCATCGAGGTCCGAAGGGCTGCGGATGGCTCGAACGCCTTCGCTGGCCACGCCGCCGGTCGGTTTCGCGATCGCCTCTCCGCCGAGCTCGACAAGGAAGGCCTTCGCCTCCTCGCGGCTGGTGACCTCCAAGAAGCGGATATCGTGCCCGAGCTTTGCCTTGAGGAGCTTACGCATCGCCGCCTTGTTGCGGCTTATCTCCACGGCGGCAACGGGAGCATATCGGAGCCCGAATTCCTTCGCGGCAAGCGCGGCGGGCACCAGCCCATATTCCGAGAAGGAAACAACGCCTGATATTCTGTTGTTTGCGGCTACCGTTCTCAGAATATCAATAAATTCCAAGTTGTGAACGTAGTCCGTTATGCTCACCAGATGAGCATCCCGATAGCGAAAATCACTCGCTTCGGAGGGCGCTACAAACTGGACGAGGGAAAAACCCAGGCTTCTGGCGATATCTACAAGAACCGGGGCGTTTCCAAAGACGACTAGGGTTTTCACTTCGGCGGCCTTCGCGAAACTCTACGATCGGGAGCGGTGTTGACCGCCACTGGATTACATCGAAAATTCAATTGCTTATCAGGCTCGCAGCGAAAACTGGCATTGCGATAGACGTTTTAGTCCAACCTCTCGATTTTTGCCGCAGGGCCAGCCTTCGACCAGAGGGTCCTTCTATCAGGATCATTGGATGCGAGTGTTTCGGCAACAATACCCCGTTGGGGGTATGTAACCCTTTCCCCGCTGAACATAGACTGATTTCAGGCTAAATAAGGGGTATCTAATTTGTTATGATATCATCGACCGCTAATTCTTACATTTGAAACAGTATTACAAAATTTTATTTACCTAACGCTACTTATGTTTTCTTTTACGCTTGATTTTGTCGATTTTTTTGCAACCTAACTTATGACGAAGGAAAGAGAGATTTTGAACCTTGCCGCGGACCCATCTGTCGAGACCGTCGCTTTTTGGGAGCTCGAGAGGCTCTCGGAAGCCGAAAGAGCGCTTCTTCTCATGCGGGTAGAGAGCGACCTTTCCCATTTTGTCGCGGGAGCCGCGCCGATAATCGAGGCGGTGAAGCGCGAGGGGGATGCCGCCCTGGTTCGGTTTGCGCGGGAATTCGACAAGGCCGAGATCGCTCAATGCGGCATCGCCGCCCGGCCGGAGGATTTCGACGAAGCTTTCTCCACACTCGACCGGGAGCTGATCGAGACGCTCGAATATGCGGCCGACAATATCCGACGCTTTCACGAAGCCCAGCTTCCCGACGAGATCTGGATGAAGGAGATCAAGCCGGGCGTTCTCGTCGGCGAACGCTACACGCCTGTCGACAGCGTCGCGCTCTATTCTCCGCGCGGGAAGGGTTCCTTTCCCTCGGCCACGCTGATGACGGCCATTCCCGCTGCCGTGGCGCGCGTGCCGATGCCGATCATCCTTACGCCGGCTGGGCCGGACGGCAAGATCGACGCGGCGACACTGGTCGCCGCGAAGCTTGCCGGCGTCGAGCATGTCTACAAGGCTGGCGGGGCCGTCGCGGTCGCCGCCGCCGCCTTCGGCACCCAGACGGTGCCTCGCTGCTGCAAGTTCGAAGGTCCTGGCAGCCCCTGGGTAGCGGCGGCCAAGCAGCTTCTGCACGGCAGGATCGGGTCACGCGTCTCGGCCGGACCGAGCGAAAGCATCGTCATGGCCGACGAGAGCGCAGACCCGTACCTCGCGGCGCTGGACCTTCTTATCGAGTCCGAGCACGGTTCGGATTCCTCGGCCTTCCTCGTTACCTGGTCGCCGGAAATCGCGGCCGCATCGCGAAAGGCCATTCCCACGCTCTGGCAAGGGATGGGCGAGAGACGGAAGGGGTATTCCCGCGACGTGCTGGGCGGACCGCGCGGAGGCGTCGTCCTGGCGCGCGACCGCCGGCAGGCCTACGACTTCATCAACGACTATGCGCCCGAGCATCTCCAGATCCATTCCAAGGCGCCGCTCGATCACCTCGGCCAGATACGCAACGCCGCGGAAATCCTGCTTGGCGAACATGCACCCGGATCGATTGCCAATTATCTGATGGGCCCGAATGCCGTCCTGCCGACGGGCGGGGCGGCCAGCTACAGCTCCGGTCTCGGCGTGCACGATTTCCTCAAAGCAAGCTCGATCGGCCACATCACGGCCGAAGGCTATGCCGAGATGGCTCCGCGCACCCACCGTTTCGCTTCCTACGAAGGGTTCGATGCGCACGCGAATGCGGTTTCCCATCTGCGTGAGGGAAACCGCTAGGACAGACACTCCAAAACAGGTCCGGATAGATGGCGATTGCAGCTACAGAGACGACAGGGGCAATGACGGGCGCGGAGCTGATTGTCGACGTCCTGGCCCAGAACGGCTTCAGCCAGGTGTTCGGAGTTCCAGGCCGGCGTGTGCTGCCGCTGTATGACGCCATCTATCGGTCGTCCAACAAGATACGCATCGTCGCCAGCCAGAACGAGCAGGGCGCGGCGTTCATGGCGGACGGCTACGCGCGAGCAAATGGGCGCGGCTGCTGCCTCGGTATTTCCGGCCCTGGCTTGCTCAACATGGTGACCGGCGTCGCCGCTTCCTACTACGATTCCGTTCCCGTCCTGGTGCTGGGCGGGCAGGCTCAGACGAAGTCGATCGGCAAATATGCCATCCAAGAAGCGACGGGACATGGCCGCTCGCCCGACCAGTTGGAGATATTTCGGCGTATCACCAAGAAAGCGACGCGAACGCAGGCGGTCGACGACATCGTGCCGGTGCTTACGGCTTCGATCGCGGAGATGTTCTCCAACCGCCCGGGACCCGTCTATATCGAGTTCCCGACCGACATCCTGCATCAGGAGATTTCGTCGGGAGCATACAACACCGCGGTGGCTTCGATATCCAGAGGCGCGCCGGACGGACAGGTCAAATGGCCGTTCGAAGCCTTCATCGCCGATCTCGGCCGGGCGAAATTCCCTGTTATCCTGGTCGGCGCCGGGGTCAACGCAAGCGGCGCGCGCGAGGAGGTCAGGCGGCTTTCGGAGCGTTTCGGCATTCCTTACGTGACCACCACGCTGGCGAAGGGCACATTGCCCGAGGACAACGCGCTTTCGCTGGGAAGCTGCGGCATCTGGGGGCAGCCGGCGGCAAAGGAATATCTGCTCGGGCAGTGCGACGCGATCCTCGCCTTCGGCACCACGTTCCAGGAGCTGTCGTCCTACGGATGGCGCATCAAGCAGGAACAGGTGCTCTTGAGGGTGGATATCGACGAGGCCGAGCTTCATCGCAACTACAGCGGGAAGCACAGCTTCCTGGGCGATGTGAAGCAGTTCCTGACGGCGCTCGAGAGCCATTGCGTGGATACCGGCATACCGGGTTTTCCGGAGGCGCAGACCCTCATCGCCGCGCTGAAGCGCGACGCCGGCTTCTATACCAGCATCAATCATAAGCAGGAGCATGTTCAGTCCGACCTGGTCAACCCGATCTCGCTGGTCAAGACGATATCGCGGCTGACGCCCCACGACGTGCCGATCATCTCCGACGTCGGCGAAAACGGCGCCTGGTCGATGTATCTGATCCAGAGGGAGAAGGTGGGCAGCTACGTCATCAATGCCGGACTGGGCACGATGGGGCATGCGGCCGCGGCGGCGGTCGGTGTCAGCCTGGCGTTGCCCGGCAGCAAGACCGTATCGATCTGCGGCGACGGCGGGCTGATGATGAACGGCAACGAGATCGCGACGGCGGCGAAGTATCGGTCCGACGTCGTGTGGATCGTTTTCAACAACGGCATACTCGGGACGCAGAAGCACTATCAGCGGGACTATCTCGACGGCCGCTACATCGCCTCGGACATGCCGGACATAGACTATTGCGAATACGCCCGGTCGATGGGCGTTCCGGGAACGCGCGTCAAGACCGTAGACGATTTCGAGCAGGTTTACAGGCAGACGCTCAAGGCGAAGGGGAACCACCTCATAGAAGTCTGCATCGACCCCAACATCAAACCCGAACCCTGCTATTTCTACTGAGGTCCGTCGACATGTCGGCACTGCTGATCGTTGGCTGTGCAAGCGGTATCGGTAAGGCGATCGCCCTGCATCTGGCGAAGCGGTTCGACGTGCTCGTGCTGGCAGACATCGATGCCGAGGGAGCCGGCAAGGTCGGCGCCGAGATTGCGGCAGCATCGCCGACATGCAGATGCGAGGCGATGCACGTCGATATCCGATGCGCGGACTCGGTTGCGGGATTGTTCGCCGAGCTTGATGCCCGCGGCATCGACCTGGCAGCAGCGGCCAACAATGCCGGGGTGCTTGGCCAGCGCTCGACGCTCGCCGACAGCGATCCGGTCCAGTGGCGCGATACGCTAGAGCTAAACGTCGTCGGGACGTATCTGCTGGTCAAACACGAGATCGCCGCGATGCGGAAGAATGGCGGCGGCCGCATCCTCAACACGGCCTCCGAGTTCGGCGCGCGCGGCGCCGTCAATGTCTCGGCCTATGTGGCCAGCAAGCATGCCGTCATCGGAATGACGCGGGCTGCAGCCTTGGAGGTCGCGCAGTCCGGCATATTGATAAACGCCATCTGCCCGGGAGCGATCAATGCCGGGATCACCAAGAAGTTCGTCGATGAGGTCGACGGGTTCCTGGAGCGGACAACCCGGGAGATTCCGATGCGGCGACTGGGCCATGCCGACGAGGTGGCCAGCGCCGCCGCCTGGCTGCTCGGTCCCGACAACAGCTACATGACCGGACAGTCGATATTCATAGACGGTGGCAACACGGCATAATGGGAAGGTACCGCGATGGAAGGGGACATCAACCTCATCAATAAAAGACTATCGGGCCGCTACGGCCACACCGATATAGTGGTGGCCAACGCCGTCGGCGCGACCATAGAAGCCGTCGGCCGAGGTTCCTACGTCGACTACATCCTGGGCAATCTCACTCAGCTGAGGGGGTTCCGAAGCATAGCCTCGCTGTGCGAGAAACTGGCGGATATCTCCATCCCGTCGAATGTCGGAGACAATCCGCACGAGATCCAGGGCGAGCTGGCCGGCAAGTTGCTGGCGATCGCCAGGAAGGAATGCCTGCGCTTCACCAATTCGGGGTCGGAAGCCGTCCATCTGGCGATCCGGGTCGCGCGGGCGCATACGGGCAGGAAGAAGATCCTGCGCTTCTTCGGCCACTATCATGGCTGGTATTCGGAAGAGATATTCGGCTTCCTTCCGGCCAAATACTCCGACGGGCTCGCCGATGAGGCGGCGGCCAACACCCTGTCGATCGAATGGAATGATCTCGATGCGCTGAAAGATGCTTTCGAGCGGTATGGCGACCAGATCGCCTGCGTCATCTGCGAGCCCGTGCTCGCGCATTCGGGCACGATCCCGGCCAAGGAAGGTTTTCTCGAGGCGATGGTGGCGCTGGCCGAGCGGCACGGGAGCCTGTCCATCTTCGATGAATGCGTCACCGGCTTCCGTGTCGGGCTCCACGGAGCACAGGGTCTCTACGGCGTCTACGCGGATATGGTCGTCTATTCGAAGGCGATCAGTGGCGGCGTGCCATTTGGCGTGTTGCTCGGAAAGATGAAACACTTCGCGCCGCTCTCGGAAGGCAGGGTGTTCCATGCATCGACTTATGACGGCAACGTCTTGTCGGCGCTGGCCTGCATGGACGTGCTGTCGGAGTTGGAACAGGGAGAGACCTATCGGCTGATCGAGCACGCGCAGGACAAGCTCGTCGATGGCATCAGGACCATCGTCCTGCGCTCCGGCTTGCCCTGCCATGTTCAATCGGTGCCCGGCTTTTTCCAGATCTACTTCACCGCCGCCAACGACGTGGACAACTACAGCGCGGCAATGGCGACCGACTATCAACTCTATCGCCGCTTCGTGGCCGGCATGCGGGCAAACCATGTCTTGATCTCGGAAGGGGATCTGAGTCATGCGGATCCGCGCCAGAATTGGCTCGGATCGTGGTTTCTTTCATCGGCGCATGACGACAAGGCCATCGGCAAGACGCTCGACGCCTGCGAGAAATCACTGCGGGAGCTCCTCGCGTGACGGAGGAGTTTCCCAAGCGCATCTTCTTCTTCAACGACGCGGAATTCGCGATCGAGGGCAAGGCGAGCGCGCACGAGATAGACCATGTCCGGCGCGCCTTCTCGCAAGTGGCACGCTACATAAAATCGCCGGAAGTCAGCGTCATCGACTATCAATTGTGCCGACTCAATTTCAAGACTGCGCTGAAGCCCGCATATTATGACGAGGTGATCTGCCTCGGCGGGAAGGGTCTCTCCCTTTACGACAAGGTGAGACATCTGCTGACGGCCGATCGGGTTCGCCAGCTGAAGATAAAACGGGTCTTCGAAGACGAGAGCCTCGACGGTTTCGACTTCGGCATGGCCATGACGCCGGCCGATCACGCCGAACTCGAGACGATCACCGCCAAGCGCGTGCTCGTCGTCGACGACGTCATCTATACGGGACGCACGCTGGACTACGTGCTTGGCCGTATCAGCGGCTCGAATGCGATCTCGATCCTGACGATGGTCGTGATGGAAGAGACCAGGGATCAACTCGACCGGCCATTGTTCGCCGGCCTGATCATCCCAGGCGGGCCCTGGTCGGGCCGCGGGGAGGAGCAGGATCTGTGGTGTTTCCGCGACCTGATCGAAAGCGACGCCGTCGTATACAGCACCGGGAAATCCCAGAGTTTCATCGAGCGCGAAGACATCATGAAGCGCTATCTGTTCGGAGACGATTATGGGGCCGTCAGCTCAATCATTGGTGAGATCAGGCATCTGTTCCAGTGAGCCGGATGCCGAAGGGGCGATAAAGCTGGACATCGGCGTCTCGATGGACATGCTCACCGACGCCAGGGAATATTCGGTCGATTTCCTGGTGATCGAGCCCGACAGCACGGAAGCGACGATCGTGCATCGGCGCACGGACGAATTCCTGTTCGTCGTTCGCGGAGGGCTGGTCGGCACGGTCGGCGACCGGCAGGTGGAACTTCCGGCCGGCGGCTATGTGGAGATCCGCCGCGGCACGCCGCACACATTCACCAACGCCGGCCCGGAGAACTGCCACCTCATATCCTTCTGCGTGCCGAGATACGATTCCGAAGACGTCTTCAAAATCAACGATGCCGATTTGGGCTCGGGTATCTGAGGGGGCCGCGCGGCCATCGTCCAAATGAAAGCCGATGAGGTCACCCGCCGTGGACGTTGATGTCTGTATTGTCGGCACCGGCGCCGCCGGCGGGATGCTGGCGTATCGGCTTGCAAAACTAGGGATAAGCACTCTCTCCGTCGATGCGGGCGACGTGGTCCCGAATTCTTATTTCGACACGCATGAAGCCTCGAACACGGAAGAGGTCCCGGATCCGTTCAATCCCTTCAATCCACGGGCATCAGCCCTTTTTGTCGAGGCGCCTGTCGCTCCTGGCGATGGCTTTACCCAGCACCAGATCCTCAAAGTGGGCGGGCTGCAGAACCTCTGGGGTGGCGTGTCCCTGCGGTTCTCGCCGGATGATTTTTCCGGAGGACACGGTGCCCGAGCCTGGCCGATTGGCTATGACGACCTGGCGCCGTCCTACGCCGCGGTGGAAGAACTGATCGGCGTCACGGGACGGAAGGAAGCCAATCCCGAACTGCCGGACGGCTCGTTTATAGAGCCGCTTCCGCTCACCCGTCTGGATCGTCACATCCAAGGCAAGCTCACGCGTGAGCCAAGATGGTCCGGGATAACGGCCAACCGCAAGGCCGTCGAGACGCGACAAGCCAAGCCGAACCGGTGCCGGCAATGCGGGATGTGCCAGAACGGGTGTTCCTCCGACAGCATCTACAAGTTCAGCAGCCGACTGCTGCCGGAAATCGCAAATGCATCAAACTACCGCCTGCTGCCCAACACGATCGCCCTTTCCCTCACATGCGGCCGCGACGGCGCGATAACGGGACTGCGTTGCCTCGACAGGACGAGGCAGGCGGAAGTCACCATCGCCGCAAGACATTATGTGCTGTGCGCGGGGGCCGTCGAAAACGCGATCATACTCCTCGGATCGGCCAGCGCCGAATACCCCCGAGGGCTGGCAAACGGCAGCGGGCTGGTCGGCCGCTATCTGATGGATAATCCCAACATCGTGTTCGTTGCTCTCCATCCAGGATTCCTGTTCTCGGCCAAAGAAACCTATTTCGGCTACGGCAACCATCTGCTGGTGCCGGCACGAGCCCCGGTCGATCCCGAATCCAGCACGCGATACCTGGCTGACATCTACCACGGCAATCCGCAGCTCGTGCCACTGTTCAGGCGCAACCTTCCCAAATTCGTTCCCTTCTGGCTGGTTGAAAAGATCACTTTCGGATCGTCGCTGATGTTCCTGTTCGGGCCGGCGGATGCGCATGCGGACAACCGGGTGGAAGTCCGCGGCGGGCAAAAGAGGATATTCTACGGCTGGACGAAAAGAGATCGCGCCGTCATCGAGGCGATCGAGACCGAAGGTCGGCAACTGGTCCGGGCGACCGGGGGACTGCTGCTCGGTGCCTATCCGGGTGGACCGGGTGATTCCATCCACTATGCCGGGACCTGCCGGATGTCCTCGGGTCCAACCGGTGGCGTGGTCGACAGCAATCTGCGTTCCTTCGATCATCGCAACCTGTTCATCTGTGACGGCAGCGTCATGCCCTCGCTGCCGGAAAAGCACTCCGCGCTGACGATCATGGCGTTGGCCTCGCGCCTGGCGACATATCTCGTCTCGCCGGCCGGGCGGGCGGCGGAGGCCACGACGGGACATGTCCAACGCAACTAGGATTGGCGGAGAGGGCGCATGGGGCGTTTTGACGGAAAACGGGTTGTCGTTTTAGGGGCCAGCCGAGGCATCGGCCTTGCCACGGCGTCCAGATTTGCCGCGGAGGGCGCCGAGGTCGTCGTCACCGGCCGTTCGCTCGAGCGGCTGCGACAAGGGCTCGCCTCTTCGGGCGCGCCGGCGGGCGTGGTGGCGCTGCAGTGCGACGTGGCCGACGTCGCCGGGCTTCAGCGGCTCTTTGCCGAAATCGGCCGCAGGCTGGGAGCCCTTGACGTTCTCGTGGTCAGTGCCGGCGTGGCGCAGCGCACCGCGTTCGAAGAGGTCACGGAAGACGAATTCGACCGGATCATGGACATCAATGTGAAGGGCACGTTCTTCGCGGTCCAGAAGGCGCTTCCCTATCTCGGGCCCGGCGCGGCGGTGGTGCTCGTGGGGTCCAATCTCAGCTACTCGGGGTGGGAACTGGCCACCGTTTACGGCGCCAGCAAGGCGGCGGTCCTCAACCTGACGCGCTCGCTGGCGGCGACGCTGGCTGGCCGTGGCATCCGCGTCAATGGCGTCACGCCGGGCTCCATCAGGACGGCCATGCTCAAGGAAGTGGTCCTCGACCACTATGACGAGGCTGAATTCGTCCAAGGCGAATTGCCGGTCGGGTTTATCGGCGACCCGGACGACGTCGCCAAGACCATCGTTTTCTTGGCGTCGGACGATGCCAGATACATCGTCGGGGAAGACATTCTGTGCGACGGCGGATCAACTAGGCTTTAGGAGCGGCCGGAAGCACCAAGATGGAAAAGCGCCTGCGCCTGCTGCTGACCAATGACGACGGCATCGCATCACATGTGATTTTGCCGTTCGTCGCCCAGATGAGGAAGCGGTTCGAGGTGGTGGCGATCATCCCCCGCCAAGACAGCAGCCTGACCGCGCATTCCGTCTCGCTGCGCCCCGACCGGCGGCTTCAGCTTGTCGACGAGGATTGTTACGTGCTCGACGGCTTTCCCGCCGACTGCGTCGCGCTCGGCCTCAGTGCGCCTGAATTCGGCCTGTTCGGCGCCGTCGTCGCCGGCGTCAATCATGGCCTCAATGTCGGTTTCGACGTCTGGTACTCCGGGACGGTGGCGGCCGCGCGCGAGGCCGCGCTGACAGGCAATCGCGGCATCGCCATATCCTGTGCCGAATTCGGGCGAGACACGGCGGGCTCCGCGGCGATCTGCGCCGGCTTGGTCGAAGACATTTTCGAACGCGGAATCGCCGAGAAGGGTGCGGTGACAAATATCAACGTGCCCTCGCTGAAAGCAGGCGGTCCGAAAGGGTTGGCCGTCACGCGTCCGGCCGAGCACGGCACGCGAAGCACGTTCCGATTGGACAAGATCCACGCAAGCGAATGGCGCGTCGGCGTGGCGCTGGAAGAGTCGTGCGGCATTTCCTGCCACCGCGAATGCGAATGCCAGGCCCTGCGGCGGGGCTACGCCTCCGTCGCGGTAGCGCAACGGTTCCAATGCGCGTCCGCGCAAGAGAGGGCGTAACCATTGTTCGACAAGGCGGAAATGCTGCGGCAGGCCACCTCGCTGACCGGACTGGCGGACTTTGGCGAGCCCGACTTCGAGGAGGCCTTCGAGCGGCTTCTCTGCTCGGCGGAAGATGAGGCCGGCTTCAGCGAAACCGGCGCGGCGATCTTTCGCAACGACATGATCCGGCTGCTGTCAAATCGCCTGCTGCTGGCCGACGATTGGAACGCGCGGCCGGACCTGGCGGCGGAAGACATCGAAAGGCCGATGTTCATCCTGGGACTGCCTCGATCCGGCACGAGCATATTGCACGAACTGCTGGCGCAAGACGAGGAGAACAGGGTTCCGCTGACGTGGGAAACGACCCGGCTCATGGCCAAGTCGGGTGAAGATCGAAGCGACGAGGAGATAATCGCCAGGACGGAAAGCGAATTCCACGAGTTGGACAGGATCGTCCCGGATTTCAAAAAAATACACCGGGTCGGGCCGATGCTGCCCGACGAGTGCGTGGGATTCATGAACAACGACTTCAAGAGCATGCACTTCCATGTCTGCTACAGAGTCCCGGCGTTCCAGGCGTGGCAGGACCAGTCGGACTTCGTGAGCGTGTATCGCTCGCACAGAAGGCAACTTCAGCGGCTGCAGCGCAGAAAGCGCGGCGCGCAGTGGGTGCTGAAGTCACCGCAGCATCTGTGGACGCTGGAGGCGCTGTTGAAGGTCTATCCTGACGCCCGGATCGTACAGTTGCACCGCGACCCGGTCGAAGCGCTGGGGTCCTATGCAAGCCTTGTGCGCAACGTCAGGCGCGCCGTCAGCGACACCCAGGACCCTCATGAGATCGGACGCGAGTGGGCGCGTTATTTTGCCGCCGGCCTGAACAAGAGTGCGGAAACGAAACGGACAAGCGGGCGCGAAGCGTCCTTTCTGGAAGTTTCGTACCGGGACTTTGTCGCGGACCCTGTTCATACGATCAAGCGCATCTATACCCATTGCGGGCGAAGTCTGTCCTACAAATCCGCCGAGAGGATGCGGAACTACCTGAACGCCCATCCGGCGGACATGTTCGGCAGGCACAGATATAGCCTGCGGGATTTTGGCCTCGACCGGGACGAAGAAAAGGAAAGGTTCCGGGCCTATCGAGAGGCATTCGGCATGGCCTAGAGCAATTCCAGGAAAAGTGTGATCGGTTTTCCGTCAGGAATTGCGTTAAATCAAAGAGATAGGGCGGTTCATCGTTTCTGTGAAACGATGAACCTAGTGCATGTCGCCCAAAAGTACGCAGCGTTTTGGGACAACGACATGCATAAACCAACAACCTGAAGCGCGTCGCATGAGGCCGTTCAGACGCGACGCGCTTTAGGGCAATCCCAGGAAAGTGCGAAGCGGTTTCCGTCCGCGATCGCGTAGGACGGATATTCGAGGTGGGCCGCGAACTGCTCGGGGCGGTTCGAAAGCGACCTGGTTCAACAATTCCCGGGTATGACCAGGTGCTGCTTGCCGGCGGGCAGCGTCTGCACCTGCTGCAGGATCGGCATCGTCAGGGCAAAGAGCTCGGCCTGGGACGACAGATTGCACCTGCGGTACAATTGCTTCCGGTAGACCTTGACCGTTTGGGGGCTGATGCTGAGGTTCAGCCCTATCGAAATCGAGGAATGCCCTTGCAGGATAAGCAGGGCAACCTCCGCCTGGCGCCGGCTGAGGTTCAGGTTGTACTGATCGCGCATGGCTGCGATGAGATCGTCAGTGACGGTCAAACCTTGGGTTTGACGGGAAGAGAGGTCGGCGCCGCTCGACCAATGCGATTTGAGCAGCGTCATGATGACGGCTTCATGCCGCTTCAGCCGCCTCTCGTCCAACGAAGAAAACATCTGCCCCGACGACCGGTCCTTTCCCATGGAAACAGTCAAGGTGGTGTCGTCGCCGACCGTCTGCACGACCGAGATTTCGTCGGTAATCCCGATCCGCCCATAATACCATTCGTAATAATGGCTTCGTTTGAACTGGTCCGGCGCAACTTCCAGCAGGCGGAAGATCCCCGATTTCTGGCGCCGGAGATGGTACTGATAGATCGGATCCAGCACATATGCGCCGGCGAGGTAGGTGGACTTCAGGTGCCTGAAGACATTTGGACCTCTTGCGCAGCGTAAATGCACCGTAGGCAGCGACGTACCCTGATAGGTTATGGCGATGATGTTGTCGTGCGGCATGCATTCGCGCAGATAGGCGCAAAGACGTTCGTAGAAGTCGGCTTTTCCTATAGCCTCGATGGCCAGTGCAAGAGTATTCAGGTCAGCGTTCACAGCGATCGCACCGTCGGTATCAGGGTTTCTCCATTGCCATGACTTTCAGCGTTTCTTCGCGGATGTCCGCGAATATCTCCCGCTTGTAGGCCGTGAAGCTCGCGTCCGTGACGATGCTGAAAGATCGCGGCCGCTCCAGCTTGATTGCAATGTCTTTTTTCACCCGGCCCGGTCGGCTGGCAAGCACGATCACCCTGTCGGCCAGGAATATCGCTTCGTCGACGTGGTGCGTGACGAACAGGACGGTAACCCGGTGATCCTCCCAAACCTTCAGCAAGAGTTCCTGCATCATGCCGCGCGTCTGCGCATCCAGAGCTCCGAACGGCTCATCCATCAGCAGGATCGAGGGTTTATAGACGAGCGCCCGCGCGATCGCCACGCGCTGGCGCATTC
>NZ_JAGXJY010000358.1 GCF_019091085.1 Mesorhizobium sp. GbtcB19
TGGGCCCGGGCCTCCAGGGGGGGCGCGGGGGGGGGGAGGACGCGGGGGGGACGGCCCGTGCCGATGCGGCCATGGAGGCCGGGCAGCGCGGGGAAATCGGGATCGACGGAGAGGAAGGCGCCGGCGACGAATGCGGCCGCCGAGGTGAAGCCCGGCGTGTGGTCGTTCTCCTGGAGGTCGTTGTCGATGGGTGTTGGCGCAGGCTCGAAGGCGATCAGGCCGCCGGGGGGGTGGGCCAGGAGGTAGGTGCG
>NZ_JAGXJY010000359.1 GCF_019091085.1 Mesorhizobium sp. GbtcB19
CGGGTGGGGGGCACCTTTCTCCCCTTCCTGCCCGCCAAACGGCCAGGTGCGCCATGGGCGGTCCTTTTTGCCTCGCCACCTGCACCCTCGCGGCCTCATTCCGTTGGAGGGCGGGGCGCGACCAAAGGAAGGCCGCCCCCACGGGATCCTGCCCGGCCGCCAAGCGATCGCCGACCGAGGGATTGGCGCTGATCGACGGGCTGGGGGGGCCCGCCTGGGTGGGCGGGGTTTCCGCCCTGGTGTTTACCTCT
>NZ_JAGXJY010000360.1 GCF_019091085.1 Mesorhizobium sp. GbtcB19
CAAATCGTTATTCAATTTTCTAACTTAGAATCAGATATTTATCCTAAATGAGTGAATTTTTTTAAAAATAGATATGCAGCTGAATAGATAATACATTATCATAATTTAATAAACTTACATCTTTGGATTGAATTAATGTTCAATCTTAAATATATTCCCTGATTAATTTGACTCATCATTAGGTTTTTATATTATAAATGAAGAGACAACTCTTTATTAGCTTCTATTATTCATAAAAGCTTTATGAGTTT
>NZ_JAGXJY010000361.1 GCF_019091085.1 Mesorhizobium sp. GbtcB19
TAGACGCCCTGGAATGCCAGCTCCTGCGGCCTGGGCTCGCCGGAGTACTCCATCCGCCCGTAAGTCGGATCGGGGAAATAGACCGACCCTCCGGTGGCGAGGGCGTTGCGGTTCGGCCTGTGGGGCTGCTTGTCCCGGTAGTGGGGGGCCAGAACCGTCGCCGTGCCGTCCGGCTCGCCGCGCGGGACACGGCTGTCCGGGGGCTCGCAGGTCACCGGCCGCCCTTGCTGGCCGCCGTTGTGGCCGTGGCC
>NZ_JAGXJY010000362.1 GCF_019091085.1 Mesorhizobium sp. GbtcB19
CAAGCTTTCCCACAGGCGGGGTTTGGCACGATGTGCCGGCCACGATTCGGCATCGCCCGGCTTCAACGAAGCGGGAAACGCCTGCTTCCGAGACCGCGTCAGCGTTTCCAGAAATCGCGGTGCGGAGCGTGCATCTCGTCGGCGATTTCGGGGAACGGGCCAAACACCTCGATCTTTTTCTGGCCGGAGGGGAGCACGGGGCGCGAGGGCAGGCTCATCGCCGGATTCTCCGCGTGATCCCCGGTGAGGG
>NZ_JAGXJY010000363.1 GCF_019091085.1 Mesorhizobium sp. GbtcB19
CTCTCACAACTTGTTCCATAATATCATTCTCTCCTTACTTATAAGCGAACTCATACAAAACCTTATTTCTCTTCTTATAATAATTAGTAATTGGACATTCGAAAGAAACATCCCCTGCTCATAGAAAAGTGTACCCCCGCCGTTAATTATTCTAGACCAAGACGTTTTGAGAAATCTTGAAAATATAAACACTACCATTACTGCCGCCGTTCTTAGTCCTATTTTAATAATAAAGAAAATGTATAATTTT
>NZ_JAGXJY010000364.1 GCF_019091085.1 Mesorhizobium sp. GbtcB19
GAGTTTACTTAACGGTCTTATTCTTTTTTACCAAATCAAATCCAGTCCTATCGCAGTGAGTTGGGAAAGAAACGATTTATTAGCTATCCTCCTGACCTGAGGCGAATCGACCCGGATGGGATGGAAACTAGCCTATAAGCGGGAGTGCTAACTAGCAAGTCTTGATTGATCGAGACAAAGCCAAAGATATGGTGGTACTCGACTCTAGGGAAGCTACTGGCTATGTGGGAAAAATATGACATCCTGATTG
>NZ_JAGXJY010000365.1 GCF_019091085.1 Mesorhizobium sp. GbtcB19
GATGGATGACTCCCTATAAATCCAACTACAATAGATGGATCGACACTTGGAGGAGATGCGACGAGAGCTCTAGCAGTCAAAGGGGAAGCGCTAGTCATCCTCACCTCAGGTCGATCGCTATTCACCCAAGAATTATAAGATGAACCAATTCCAACAAGTTTCTAACTCGTCCTTGGAGGTATTCGATAATAATGCTAATCCAATGGAGCACATATACAACCCTTTATGCCTAGATGTTGCTATATGGCAC
>NZ_JAGXJY010000366.1 GCF_019091085.1 Mesorhizobium sp. GbtcB19
TTCGTCGGCGCGATCGGCATCCGCGACGTGCTGAGCGCGGTGCTGAGGCGATAGGTCTTTTCGCAGGCGCCCAGGTCCTCGACCCGGGCGCCTGCCCGCGGCTTGTCTTTCGCTTCCTTCGTGCGCAGACTCCGCTTGTTGCGTACCCATGCGCCGTGGGGGTGATGCCGACGTCGCGCAATAGGGTTCCAGGCGCGGTAGCGCTGTCTATTTTCGTTGCGCTCCCCCTGGGAAGCGGCGCGGCGTTCT
>NZ_JAGXJY010000367.1 GCF_019091085.1 Mesorhizobium sp. GbtcB19
CGCTGGAAATGAAGGCGGTCGAAACCCGCGACAGCCAGACCTTGCTTGCCGACCTCACCGAACTCGCCGCTGTGCTCGAGGCCGTCGCCGCGTCCAGCCTTTACCGTTTCGGCGCCAGCCGCGCCTATGACGGCATCGTCACCGAAAGGCTGGAGGCGCAGGATGAGGAGTCGGTGCAAGGTTTTGACACCTGGGCGGGATACTTGCTGCGGCGCATGGCGCCGGCGATGCGCACCTGCCGTTCGGTCG
>NZ_JAGXJY010000039.1 GCF_019091085.1 Mesorhizobium sp. GbtcB19
AACGGCATTCCGGCGACCTCGGACTATGCCGACGCCCGCCAGGCGGAGATCATCGCAACCGCTGAGGATGTTCTCGGCTGCCGCATCCCTTGCCTCTATGGCGGTTCGGTCAATCCCGACAATTGCGCCGAACTCATCGCATGCCCGCATATCGACGGGTTGTTCATCGGACGCGCCGCATGGGTCGTCGAGGGCTATCTCGACATCCTGTCCAGATGCGTCCCCAAACTCTAGAAGGAGACGATCATGAAGCTCGCGGTAGCAGGCGACAGCGCCGGCGAAGGCCTGGCGAAAATCCTCGCCGACCACCTGAAGGACAGGCACGAGGTGTCGGAAGTGTCGCGCACCGAGGCCGGCCCCGACCCGTTCTACGCCAATCTGTCCGACCGCGTCGCGAGCGACCTGCTGGCCGGCAAGTATGACCGCGCCATCCTGATCTGCGGCACCGGCATCGGCGTCTGCATCTCGGCCAACAAGGTGCCGGGCATCCGCGCGGCGCTCACCCACGACACCTATTCCGCCGAGCGCGCCGCGCTGTCGAACAACGCCCAGATCATCACCATGGGCGCGCGCGTGATCGGACCCGAGCTGGCCAAGTCGATCGCCGATGCCTTCCTCAAGGAGACGTTCGATCCGCAGGGGCGCTCGGCCGGCAATGTCGCCGCCATCGATCAGGTCGACGCCAAGTACAACGCCCGCTGAGCTTTCGCATTGGCTCCGAGCGCTTTAGCTTTTGATTTTGCGCATGTCTGTGACCCGAAACCGGTTCCCTCTTTCGCGAGACATGCTTTAGTCTCGTCGCCGAGGACGATGCAGGGAGATGCGAATGAGCCTGACGCAGAAGCTGATCAATGACGGCAATGCGGCGGTCGACGAAATGCTGGTCGGCATCATGGCCGCGCATCCGGACCATCTCTGGCGCCCGGACAACGTCCCGCGCGCGGTTGTCGCCAGGCACGGTCCGCGGACCGGCAAGGTGGCGCTGGTCATCGGCGGCGGCTCAGGCCATGAGCCGACCTTCCTGGGCTATGTCGGCAAAGGCCTGGCGGATGCGGCTGCGATCGGCAACGTCTTCGCCTCGCCCCCTCCCCAGCCGGCGGTTGACGCGGCGATTGCCGCGAGCGGCGGCGCCGGCGTCCTGTTCATGTATGGCAACTATGCCGGCGACGTGATGAACTTCGACATGGCCGCCGAACTGCTGGAGATGGAAGGCATCGAGGCGCGCACGGTGCTGACCACCGACGACATCGCGTCGGCGCCGCGCGAGCAACGGCAAAAGCGCCGCGGCGTGGCCGGCAACGTGTTCATCTTCAAGGCCGCGGGCGCGGCAGCCGACATGATGATGCCGCTGGACGAGGTGGAGCGGA
The DNA here is from genome assembly GCF_019091085.1 of Mesorhizobium sp. GbtcB19. Classification (GTDB taxonomy): domain Bacteria; phylum Pseudomonadota; class Alphaproteobacteria; order Rhizobiales; family Rhizobiaceae; genus Mesorhizobium. The sequence goes on from NZ_JAGXJY010000039.1 coordinate 1,368, forward strand.
TCGCCCGTCACGCCAACGACCGCACCTTCACCATGGGCGTGGCGCTGTCGTCCTGTTCCTTGCCGCAGACGCGGCGGCCAAGCTTCGATCTTCCCGTCGGTGAGATGGAGATCGGCATGGGCATCCATGGCGAGCCCGGCGTGCGGCGCGGGCCGTTGCGTTCGGCCAACGACGTCGCCGACGAAATCATGGACGCGATCCTGGCGGAAATGAAAGCGCCGGCCGGCGCTCGCGTCGCGGTGCTGGTTAATTCGCTCGGCGCGACGCCGCTGATGGAACTCTACATCCTGAACGCCAGGGTCGCGGAGCGACTGAAGGCTGCCGGGCTGGTCGTCCACAAGACGCTTGTCGGCCCCTATTGCACGTCGCTCGACATGGCCGGGGCCTCGATCACCATCATGCATCTCGACGACGAATTGCAGCGCATGATCGACCATCCCTGCGACTGCGCCATGTTCCGGAGCTGAGCGGGATGGAATTTACGACCGGAGATTTGAAAGCTCTTTTCGGCGCTTTTTCGCAGCGGATGGCGGCCGAGCGCGACAGGCTCTGCGCGCTTGACGGGGTGATAGGGGACGCGGACCACGGCATTGCCATGGAACAAGGCATGAAGGCCGCGGCCGATGCGGCCCAAGCCGCCGAGGGCACGCTGCAGGATATCTTCAATGCCGCCGCCAAGGGCTTCCTCAACGCGGTCGGCGCCTCCTCCGGACCGCTCTACGCCACCGCCCTTCTGCGCGCCGGCAAGGCGGCGGGTCCGCGCGCCTCCATGCCGAGCGGCGAGTTGCGGGCCGTCATTGCGGCGATGCGCGACGGCATCGTCCAGCGCGGCAAGGCCGAACCCGGCCAGAAGACGATGCTCGATACCTGGGCTCCGGCCGCCGATGCGGCCGTCAATGGCCAGAGTGCCGATGCCATAGCCGCCGCTGCCCGGCACGGCGCGGAAGCGACACGCGATATGATCGCAACCGTCGGCCGCGCCTCGCGTCTGGGCGAGCGTTCGCTGGGCCATCCGGACCCGGGCGCGGTGTCGGCCTCCATGTTGGTCGAAGAAATCTGCAATGCGATCAAGACGGCCTAGCTAGCTGGTCTGCCGTAGACATGGCGCCAGGAGACCGACGTGGGCGTCGTCAACGTCCACGCCGAGGATTGTGGCCGCCGGACGGGTGATGTTTGCCGGGCCCGGCCAGGGCCACCGCTTGGCCAAGACACGGCCTCGGCCGAACCCGGCTCAGCTCCAAGCGTGCAGCGGCGGATTTTCGCCGTTGAGGAAATACTTGCCGAGGATCGCGTATTTCCAGCGCACGGGATCGTGCAGCGTATGCGTGCGCGCATTGCGCCAATGCCGGTCGAGATTGTGCTCGGCGAGCGTCGAGCGCGTGCCCGCCAGCTCGAACAGTTTATTGGTCGCCGCAATGGCGATCTCGGTCGACAGGATCTTCGCTTGCGCGGTGACGATCTGCGCATGCGCCACCGTCTCGGCTGTCGGCTCGGCGACTGCCCGGTCGATGGCGTGGCCGGCCTTCTCCAGCAACGCCTGGGCCGCATGCAGCCGAAGCGTCAGGTCGCCGATGGCCTGGATCGTGTAGGGATCGTCCCAGGCATTGTCGACGCCGCTGTCGATCCAGGCGCGGCTCTTGGTCCTGACGAAGTTGACCGTCTCGTCGATCGCCGCCTGCGCGATGCCGGTGTCCACGGCCACCTGGATGATCTGGAAGATGGCGCCGTCGGCGGTCGGCCTGTCGAAGCCTTTGTATCCGGGCACCAGATACGTCTTCGGCACCTTGACGTTGTCGATGATGACGGTGCCCGACAGCGTCGTGCGCTGGCCGAAGCTCGACCAGTCGTCGATCACCGTCAGCCCCGGCGCGCCGCGGTCGGCGATCGCGTACCAGGCACGGCCCTGGTCGTCGAGCGCCACGATCGGCACCAGATGCGCCAAGAGCGCGCCGGACGAATAGAATTTCTGGCCGTTGACGATCACATGGTCGCCGGCGTCGGTGAACTTGGTCTCGAAATCCGCGGCGCGCTTGGAGCCGAATTCGGAAAAGGCGTTGCCGAAACGCGTGCCCTTCAGCACTTCGGCGAACAGCAGCGCCTGCTGGTCGGGATCGGAATTGGTGCGGATGGCGGCGACGACGCCGAGATGGTTCTGCGCGATCTGGCCGATCGAGGAATCGGCCGCCGAGACGATCTCGATGACCTTGGCCAATGTCGCGTAGGACACTTCCGGTCCGCCGAAGGCCTTGGGAACGTTGATCGACCATAGGCCGCTCTGCGAGAATTGGTCAAGCTCGGCCACCGGCCAGATCCGCTCGCGATCGCGCCTGGAAGACTCCTTGACGAACTCGGCCGCCAGCCGCTGCGCGACGGCGATCGCCTCGGCGTCGTCCTTGATGATGTGCGCGGGCCCGGTGGGTCTGGCGACGGGCGGCACGGCGGCCGCGGCCTTGTCGGTCTTGACGTTGGATACAGTCATTTCATTCTCCTTCGGATTTCGATTCAGACGACGGCATGAAGGTGGTTGGACGGCGCGGCAGGCGGCGCCTTCTGCCCGAGATAGAAGGCTCGCACATCCTCGCGCTGACGAAGGCTGGTGGCGCCGCCGGAGAGAACGGAGACGCCGTTTTCGAGCACTGTGGCGTGGTCGGCATATTTGAGCGCGACGGCCGAGTTCTGCTCGGCGACCAGGATCGAGAGACCGGACTCCTGATTGAGCTTCTTCAGCGCCTGGAAGATGTCCTGGACGACTAGCGGCGCCAGCCCCATCGACGGCTCGTCGAGGACCAGCAGGCGCGGCCGCGACATCAGCGCCCGGCCGATCGCCGTCATCTGCTGCTCGCCGCCAGAGGTCAGGCCCGCAAGCGTCTTGCGCTTTTCGGCGAGCCGCGGGAAGAAGCCGTAGATCCGTCCGAGATCCTGGTTGATCTCAGCGCGGCTGCCGCTGCGGCCGATGCCGCCGGAAACCAGATTCTCCTCGACGGTCAGGCTCTTGAAGCAGTGGCGGCCCTCCAGCACCTGGACAAGCCCGGCGCGCACGAGGTCGCCCGGCTTGCGGCGGGTGACGTCGCCGCCGTCGAACAGGATCGTGCCGGCATTGATCTGGCCGCGCTCGGCCGGCAGCAGGTTGGAGACCGCCTTCAGCGTCGTGCTCTTGCCGGCGCCGTTGGCGCCGAGCAGCGCCAGGATCTCGCCGCGCCTCAGCTCGAAGCTGACGCCGTGCAGCGCGGTGATGGCTTGATTGTAGGTGGCATGGACATTGTCCACGACAAGGATGACGTCATTGCCCGGCATCGCGTCCTTCCTGATTTCCGCAAAGTAGATGACCGGGCGTCGCAGAATGGTCCGGCGCCCGGTCCGTTGGATCAATTGGTGACGGCCACCGCGTCGGCATCCGCGGCGGTGCGCAGCTTGATGCCCTTCTCGGCCGCATAGGCCTCGGCGGACTTCTCGATGATGGGCCGCAGCAGCGCCCAGTCGGGCGCGATCCAGTCGGAGACGACGTTCCACTTCTTGCCGTCCCACTGCTGGAAGGTCACGTAGCCTTCGCCCTCGTGATTGTCCCAGCTGACATTGATGGAGTGGAACAGGTCCTTGGCGCCGAGCGCCTCGACCTTGGCGGGATCGAGCTTGAGGTGCTCGAAACCCCAGCGCACCTCGTCGCCGGTCAGCGTGCGGTGGCCGAACTTCTCCTGCGCGATGCGGATCGCCTCGACATTGAGGATACCGTTGACGATGCCGAGATTGTGGTAGACCGAGCCGATGCGCGACTTATCCTCGAGATTGCCCTTGCCGGCGCCATAAACCGTCTTCACGATCTCCTGCACCACTGGATAGGAGTTGCCCGAAGCCTGCGTGGTGATGGCGGTGTAGCCCTTGGCGGCGTCGCCGGCCGGGATGACGTCCTCCTCCGAATTCGACCAGACATTGCCGACGATGTGATCGACCGGATAGCCGACCTTGACCGCCGTCTTCAGCGCCACCGGGTTCATCACGCCCCAGCCGCGTAAGACGACGAAGTCCGGCTTGGCGCGGCGGATGGTCAGCCATTGCGACTGCTGCTCGTTGCCGGGATGCGGCACCTCGATCTGCTGCACGGTGAAGCCGTATTTCTGCGCCAGCAATTCATAGATCGGGATCGTCTCCTTGCCGTAGGGCGAGCCGTGATAGAGCACGACGATCTTCTTGCCCTTCAGCTTGTCGATGCCGCCTTCCTTGGCGGCGATGTAATTCACGATGCCGGAGGTCTCGCTATAGGGATTGAGCAGCAGCGGGAAGACGTATGGGAACACCCGCCCGTCGGTGGAATCGGTGCGGCCGTGATTGACCGTGATCAGCGGCACCTTGTCGGCGGTGATGCGGTCGATCATGGCATAGGCGATACCGACCGAAAGCGGGTTCCAGGCGGCAGCGCCGGCGTGGCTCTTCTGCCGCTCGTAGCATTCGACGCCGCGCTCGACCTCATACTGGGTCTCGCACTCGTCCCAGGTCAGCTTGACGCCATTGACACCGCCGTCGCGGATGTTGATCAGGTTGAGATAGTCGATGAAGCCGCCGAAGAAGCCGGTACCACCGGCCGCGTATGGCCCGACGCGATAGCTCTGCAACGGGAAATACTGCTCGTCGGCATGGGCGGCCGGCAGGGCCACCGACACCGCAAGCGCCGCCGACAGCGCGACCGCCTTGACTGTGGTGAAGAAGCTCATGGTTCGAAGTACTCCAGTATGGGCCTGGTTTTGCCCTGGTTCATTTTCCGAATGTCTGCAGTGGCTTGGGGAGCGTTGCTCCCAAGCCGGCTCAGCTCGATTGCCAGGCGAGCAGAAGCCGTCTCCGGACCCTGTCCCACAGGGCGACCAGCCCGTCTGGTTCCAGGATCAGAAAGAGGATGATCAGGGCGCCGAGCACGATGCGCTGGCTCATGTCGAGCACGCCGGAATCGAACACGTCGCCGAGCAGGAAATTGCCGAGGCGCGACAGCGCGAGCGGGAAGACGACGATCAGCGCAGCACCCAGGAAGGCGCCGCGGATCGAGGCGAGCCCGCCGATGATGATGATGAACAGGATCTGGAACGAGCGGTCGAGATCGAAGCCGGCCGGCTCGACGGTCCTCAGATAAGCGAAGGCCCAGATGACGCCGGCGACGCCGATGATGAAGGATGAGATGGCGAACGCCAAAAGCTTCGTCCTCAGCACCGGAATGCCGATGATGCGCGCCGCGATCTCATTGTCGCGGATGGCGATGAAGTTGCGCCCGGTCTGCGACGAGACCAGCCGGTACGCGAGGAAGGTCAGGATGACGACGACGGTGAGCGCGAACAGGTAGCGGCCGACCGCGCCGTCGAACTCGAAGCCGGCGATGCACAGCTTCGGTGCGTCGATGACGCCCGAGGCCGAGTCGTTGGAGAACCAGCTGAACTTGGTCAGCGCCCATTGCACGAAGAACTGCGCGGCAAGCGTCGAGACCGCAAGGTAGAAGCCGCGCAGCCGCAGGCTGGGCAGGCCGAAGACGATGCCGATGGCGGCCGCGACGATGCCGGAGAGGACGATGCTGGCGACAAGCGGCAGGCCCTCGACGCGCAGGTTGAAATTATAGGCGGCGAAAGCGCCCGCCGCCATGAACGCGGCGCTGCCCAGCGACACCTGGCCGGCATAGCCGGTGAGGATGTTGAGGCCCACGCCCGCCAGGCTGAGCGCCAGGAAGGGCAGCAGGATCGCCTCGAACAGATAGGACCCGCCGATCAGTGGCACGACGATGTAGGCGAAGGCGACGACAATCAGCGGCGCCAGCCAACTCGATAGGTTTGCTCCCTTGGACAATTCGGTCGCGGACAAGTCGGTTGTGATCGCGCTCATGCTCAGACCCTTTCGACGAGCTTCTGGCCGAACAGGCCGGAGGGACGGATCAGCAGGAAGACGAGCGCGACGACATAGGCGAACCAGCTTTCGATGCCGCCGCCGAAATAGTCGCCGATATAGACCTCGGCGAGCTTCTCGCTAGCGCCGATCAAGAGCCCGCCGACGATGGCGCCGAGGATGGAATCGAAGCCGCCCAGCACCAGCACCGGCAGCGCCTTGAGAACCACCAGCGACAGCGAGAACTGGACGCCGAGCCGCGCGCCCCACAAAAGCCCGGCAACGAGGGCAACGAGGCCTGCCGCGGCCCACACGCCTGCCCAGATCAGCGGCAGCCTGAGTCCAACGGCGAGTGCGGCGAACTGATCGTCGGCGACGGCGCGGAAGCTCAAGCCGATGCGGGTGTAGCGGAAGAACAGCGACAACAAGAGCACCATGGCCGCGGCCACCGCGGCGGCGAAGATGTCGAACTGACTGACCAGCACGCCGCCGACTTCCAGCGGCACATCCTCGATGCCGAGCTCGAGGCCATGCACCTGCGTGCCCCAGATCAGCTGGGCCGCGCCCTCGATGATGTAGGACAGGCCGAGCGTCGCCATGAACAGGGTGATCGGCGGCTTGTTGGTCAGCGGCCTCAGCACCGCGCGCTCGATGCCGATGCCGAGCGCCACCATGACGGCGAAGGTGACGGCCAGCGCCAGCGCGAAGGGCATGCCGCGCTCGACAAGGCTGACGAAGGTCAGCGCCGCGAACAAGAGCAGCGCCCCTTGCGCGAAGTTGAGCACGCCGGAGGTCTTGTAGATCAGCACGAAGCCGATCGCGACCAGCGAGTACATGACGCCCGACAGCAGGCCGCCGGTCAGCACCTCGAGGAAGAACTGGTAGTCGAAGTCGGCGATCATATGCCTGCCCCCTCTTCATTCTCGGAGGCGACGCCGAGATAGGCGTCGATGACGCGCTGGTCGTTCCTGATCTCGTCGGGCGTGCCGTCGGCGATCTTGCGTCCGTAATCGAGCACGGCGATTCGGTCGGAGAGGCCCATGACGACGCCGACATCGTGCTCGATCAGCACCACGGTGGTGGCGAAGCGGTCGCGCGCGGCGCGCACATAGGCGGCCATCTCGCTCTTCTCGCCGGCGGTCATGCCGGCCATCGGCTCGTCCAGCAGCAAAAGGCGAGGTTCGGCGACCAGCGCGCGGGCAAGCTCGACCCGCTTCTGCAGGCCGTAAGGCAGCGTGCCTGCCAGCCGGTCGCGCACACCGGTCAGGTGCAGGAATTCGAGGATCTGATCGGCGCGGCCACGCTGGTCGGCCTGCTCGCGGCGCGATCGGCCAATCCCCAGAATCTGGCCGGCGAAATTCGATCTGGTCCTGTAGGCAATGCCGGACGCCACATTGTCGAGGACGTTGAGGCCTTTGAACAAAGCGAGGTTCTGGAACGTACGGGCGACTCCAAGGCGCGCCAGCCGCTGCGTCGGAACCTGGGCGTAGCGCGCGCCATTGAGACGGACATGGCCGCGATCCGCACGGTAGACGCCGCTGATGACGTTGATCAGCGAGCTCTTGCCGGCGCCATTCGGCCCGATGATGGCGCGTATCTCGCCGGGTCGAACCGACAGGTCGACTTCGGCCAGCGCAATCACACCGCCGAAGGACAGTCCTATGCCTTCGAGGGAAAGAAGCGGCGCGGCATCTTCAGCGGCAAGCTGTCGCGGCTCCTCGTGAGCCTGTCGCGGAGCTGCCGGCAGCCCCTGCGCGAAGATTTCCGGCGCGTAGACCGAAGCCTCGATCGCCCCGAAAGCATGGCTGGATATCGGCATTCCATCGTCCCCAACTGCAGCGAAGGCACGCACGGTCCCGGCCGCACGTCCGACCGGGCGTGCGGTTCATCGGCTGGCCGGGCGATCTCCGGCCAGCGGCTGGCGTTGTTATTCGGCGGCGAGCGCCGCCGCGGCTTCCGCGTTTTCCAGCTCGCGCACGAGCGGAATGACATGCTTGCCGAAATACTCGACCTCCTCCTGGAAATGCAGGAAGCCGAGCAGAATGAGGTCGGCGCCGGCGCGCTTCAAATCGACGATGCGCTCGGCGACCTGCTGCGGCGTGCCGATCAGGTTCGAGCGGAAGCCGTCATTGTATTGCACCAGATCGTCGAAGGACGATTTGGCCCAGTTGCCCTCGCCCTCCGGCGAGGCCTTGCCGGCGTTCTTGACCTCGTGGCCAAAGGCGTTGACCGCATCCGGATTGGCCTTGGCGACGATCTCGGCAAGCACGGCTTTCGCCTCGTCCTCGGTCTCGCGCACGATGGCGAAGGCGTTGACGCCGACCTTGACCGAGTGGTTGTTGTCCCGGGCCTTCGCCTGGATGTCGTCGACCTGCTTGGCGATCTCGGCAGGCGTGTTGCCATTGGTGAAATACCAGTCCGAGACGCGCGAGGCCATGTCGCGCGCGGCCCGCGACGAGCCGCCCTGGAATATCTCCGGCAGCGGCTTGAGCGGCTTCGGCTTCAGCGAATACTGGTTGAAGCGGTAGAAATCGCCGCGGAAGGTGAAACTGTCCTCGGTCCAGATGCCGCGCAGCGCGCGGATGAACTCTTCCGAGCGGCGATAGCGCTCATCATGGTCGAGCCAATGCTCGCCGATCGCATGGAACTCGCCGCGGAACCAGCCTGAGACGAGATTGATCGCGACCCGGCCGCCGGTGAGATAGCTGATGGTGGCGAGTTGCTTGGCCGCCAGCGCCGGGTTCCACGGCCCGGGCAGGATCGCGGCGATCACCTTCAGCGTCTTGGTGGCGGCGAGCAGGTCGTGGCTGAATGCCACCGATTCATGCTGCTCGTCGGCGCCGTAGCCGGCGGTGAAGCGGATCTGGCTCAGTGCATAGTCGAAGCCGGCCTGCTCGGCGATCTGCGCCAGCTTGCGGTTGTATTCGGCCGAGTGATTGGTCCGCTGCTCGATGTTGGAGATGACCAGCCCGCCCGAGACGTTGGGCACCCAATAGGCGAATTTGACTGCGTCGCGATCATTCTGTGGCATGGAAATCTCCCGGCTAGGCCTGTCCCAACGATCGATCCGGCGGTGGCCGGAAGCTGTCGCTAATTTATTAGTCTACTGATTATATATACAAAGTAGGATTTTCCGTTTTCGCGGCGCCGCCCGAACGGAAATACCAATTTTGCGCACCCGCATTCGTCGCGGATTTTCAGCGTGCGACCTCGATCACCGACTGGGCATCGAGCTTGGCTTCCACTTGCGAGGCGACCGCCTGCGCGTGACGGGCCACTTCTGGCAGGCCCATCAACTCGCCGAAGGTGCCGCGCGCCAGCGGGCCGGCGACGAACAGGCCATCGAGAGGCTGACCCTCCGGACCGACGGCACGGCTGTCCGGCGCGGTCTCTATCCCGAGCCCATGGCGGTCGATCCGGATCAGGCCGGCATCGGCAAGCGAGCGTAGCGCCGGATTGGCGTGCGGCGCCCGGCCATGCGCCGGCCCCGTTGTGTTGATCACCGCGTCGAAATGCATCGTCTCGAATTGCCTTTGGCCGCGCCGGCGCAAAGTGACGGCCAGATCGTCTCCGTCGTCGTACGAGGCCACGAGGCTCGCTGCGATATTGTCGAACGTGCCCTCGGCGCGGCGGCGATCCAGCACTGCCTCGACTTGCGGCGCGATTCTGAACCGGTGCACGTCCCAGAACGCGCGCAGCCGGCGGACCAGCCGGGTGCGCTGGTCTTTCTCGAGAGCGGACCATATGACTGGCCCCTGCAGCCGCAACTGGTCGAAGACCGACTGCCAGTTGCCGCCGCCGGTCTCCGCCGCCGCCAGCGTCGCGCGGATATTTTCGAGCAGTCCGAGCGCGGTCGCGGCGGGCGTGGCAGTGAAGTCGCCGAACGGCTCGCCGCGCACTTGTGGATGCCCGCGCGAGCGCAATCCATGACGCGACACCGCCAGGATGCGGCCGCGATGGCCGCGGCGGTCGAGCTCGGCGACAGTGTCGGCCGAGGTCAGGCCGGAGCCGACGATCAGCACCGATGCCCGAGGCGCGATCGAACCGAGCGCGTCCCCGCAATAGACATCGGCGACGAAGCCGTCCGCATCGGTGATCGGCGCAAGCGCGGCCGGAACGTCAGGCGACGGGTGCGTCATGGCAAGAACCACCATGTCGGCGGCGATCGGCTGACCGGAAGCGGTCACGATCCAACCGTCGCCGTTGCGCTTCAGGTCGCCGGCATGGTCCCGAACATGACGAATCGCTCCGGTCTCGAGATAAGGCGCCAGATGCTCGGCAACGTAGCGGCCGAAGACCCGGCGCCGGGGAAAAATATCGCCGTTGCGCCAGATGGAGTCTGGATCGCGCTCGGCCTCGCCGTCATGCGCAAGCCAGCGCGAAAAATGCTCCGGCTCGTCCGGCAACAGGCTCATCCGGGACGCCGGCACGTTGACGCGGTGCGACGGCTCCTCGCTGGAATAGGCAAGCCCGCCGCCGAGGAACGGACGCGGCTCGATAACGGTGATCAATGGCCGCACGGGCTGACGCGCCAGATGCCAGGCCACGGCCGCGCCGGTAAAGCCGCCGCCGAGAATGACGACATGGCTGCGTGGCCGGGGCGGCAGCGCGTTCACGAGGCGCTGGCGAGCGATTTCGGACGATGGTCGCCGGCGATGGTCTCGCCGAACGGACCCGTGTTGACGGACGAGCCGGGCGTCTTGACCGCGTGATCCGTCGGCAATTTGGGCAGAACCAGCTCGCCGAAGCGATAGGCTTCTTCAAGATGCGGGTAGCCCGAGAGGATGAAGGTATCGATGCCGAGGCGCCGGTATTCGTCGATCCGCTCGGCGATGGTGTCGGGGTCGCCGACCAGCGCCGTGCCGGCGCCGCCGCGCACCAGGCCGACGCCGGCCCACAGGTTCGGCGCGATCTCGAGCTTCGACCGGTCGCCGCCATGCAGCGCGCTCATGCGCGCCTGGCCGACCGAGTCCATGCGCGCAAAAACCTTCTGCGCCGAGGCGATGGTCGCATCGTCGAGCCGGCTGATCAGCCTGTCGGCCGCCGCCCAGGCTTCCTCGGTGGTCTCGCGGGCGATGACGTGCAGGCGGATACCGAAGGAGAGCTTGCGCCCTGCCTTTTCGGCAAGCTCGCGCACGCCGTCGAGCTTGCGCTCGACATCGGCGGGCGGCTCGCCCCAGGTCAGGTATTTGTCGATCTCCTGCGCCGCCACGGTCGATCCGGCGTCGGAGGAGCCGCCGAAATAGAGCGGCGGATAGGGCGCCTGTACCGGCGGGAACAGGAGGCGGCCATCCTCGACGCGGAAATGCTTGCCCTGATGCTCGACCGTCTCGCCGCTCAGCACGCGCTTGTAGATCTGCAGGAATTCCTGTGTCACCTCATAGCGCTCGGCATGCGACAGAAATATGCCGTCGCCCTTGTTCTCGAGCGGGTCGCCGCCGGTGACCACGTTGATCAGCAGCCGGCCGTTGGAGATGCGGTCGAGCGTCGCCGTCATGCGCGCGGCGAGCGTCGGCGACTGCAGGCCGGGCCGCACCGCGACCAGGAAACGCAACCGTTGCGTCAGAGGCGCCAGAGCCGACGCGATCACCCAGGAATCCTCACAGGACCTGCCCGTCGGCAGGAGCACGCCGTAATAGCCAAGCGTATCAGCCGCCTGCGCCACTTGCGTCAGATAAGGCAGGTCGACCGCCCGGCCTCCTTCCGAGGTGCCAAGATAGCGACTGTCGCCATGGGTCGGCAGGAACCATAGGACTTTGATGCGATCGGGGGTTTCATGAACCATGCCTGTCTGTTCCTACGGCGCCAAACTGCCTCGACGTGGCCGCGAAGCGTCGCCCTATAGGGTATTATTCTACTAAGTCTGTAGAGATAGATTATTCCAATTCGGCCGCCAGCTTCGGAATTTTTTCTCGGCAGGCGAACCGCGCGACCTGACACGTCCGTCCGTGGCGCGAACCTGCTTTTTTGTCGGCGCCAGCGCCTCGGCGGGTCGGCCCCGGCTCGGTTGGGCGGAGGCGAGCTGCCGCGTTTCGAGGCTCTCCCGAAAGTCGGCGGGCCTCCTGTTCCCGTTGCGGGAAGGCGCCGGCACCTCAGGCAGCACCTGCACGGCCCACCCCCGCCAAAAACCGTCATGGATAGCAAAAAACTGAAATGACATCGCCACCACCTTCATGGATCGGCGCTGGGAACAGGGGCAAATCGAATGCGTTGAAGTCGTATGTTCTGGCTCGAGCGGTGTCGCGACGCGCCCGCAGCCCAACAAGCGATGGAGCTAAATATGAACGGCACACATTCGGCTACGCGGGCGGTGGCAAGGGTTGTCGTTACGAAGTCCGAAGCCAAGACCTATGACGAAGGCGCGAAGCCGACATTGCTAGAGATCGCGTTGACGGAAACATTCACGGGGGACCTCGAAGCAGAGTCTGTGGTTCGCGCGCTGCAGGTCCGCCGCGACGACCGATCTGCCAGCATGGTCAGCTTGCAGCGGGTCCGCGGAACTCTGGGCCGGCGCCAGGGCTCGTTCGTGCTGCAAGGCTCCGAGACCATTGAGAACGGCAGGATCAAAGCGACCTGGTTCGTTGTTCCGGGCTCGGGAAGTGGCGACCTTTCCGGGCTGCGCGGTGAGGGCGGCTTTGCAGGCGAGTTTGGAAAAGGTTCCGATGCCACCTTGGACTATTGGTTCGCGTAATGCGCCCGCAGCGTTACCGCACTGTCGTCGTCCCGCACATCTACATCGATGGCGCGGCGCGGGCGATTGAGTTCTATAGGCGAGCGTTTGGCGCAGAGGAGCTTTTCCGCATCGCGGGGCCGGACGGCAAGATCCTGCATGCCGAGATTTCCATTTGCAGTTCGGTGATCATGCTGGGCGATCCGGACGACAGGCTCTATGCGGAGCCGCGGACGTTGGGGCGCACCACCGCTGGCCTGCATATTTTCACGGACGATAACGCCGCGCTGCTTCGCCGCGCGGTAGTTGCGGGCGCGGAGCAAGTCCGGCCGCCGACCGACATGTTCTATGGCGCCAATTCCGCCAGCCTGCGCGATCCGTTTGGGCATGTCTGGGTGCTGTTGACCTGGAAAGAAGAGCTTTCGCCGGCCGGAATGGAGCGACGAGGACGTCAGTTCTTCGCAGAATGATTTGAATTGCCCCACCCTTGCTTTGATCTTTGGCTGCTGCCGACAGCTACTTCGAGTCTGAACATCCACAAGGCAGGCGTCTTCCTGCAGCTGTCCGGGAGCCTCGACCGGCCCCGACGGCATGGCGCTCGATGAGGACGGCAACCTCGCCGTCGTGCATGCCGGCGCAGGCACCCGTGTGGTTGTTCAGCCGGCTGGACGAGCCGCTGTTCAGGGTCCACTCCTCGGCCGGGCTGCGCACCACCAACGTCGCCTATGGCGGACCTGACCGCCGCATGCTGCAAATCACCGAAGCGAACATGGCGTTATCCTCAAGGCGGTCATGCCGACGCCAGGTGCCTTGCCCTACTCCCACATGTGAGTACAGCTGGCCGGTGCGCTAGAACCTTGGCGAACGAGGCAAAGTTTGATTCAATTGCTGGCGTGCACGGAGACCGGACGTTGAACACGGTGCATATGATCAGGAGCTACCTGCTCCTGCCCTATATCGAAGCCGTCGAAGCGAGGGGCCACGACGCGACGCCGATCCTGTCGGCGCACGGACTGAAGAGCGCCGACCTGGTCGAGCCGCATTTCCGGGTGCCATTCCGGGCCTTCCTTGCCATCCAGCAGGCCGCGGCCGACCTCGTCGGTGACCCTTGCCTGGGCTTGCGGATCGGCGCCGAGATCCGCCCGGAGCAGGTCGGCTCGCTCGGCCTGCTGATGTCGACGTCGCGGACGCTGCGCGAAGCGTTGTTGCACTTCTCGCACTGGGGCGCCTCGATGCAGGAAGGCTGGGAGCTGGAGTTCATCGACACGCCCGAGGGCGCCGACTATGTCTATCGGGTGCATGAGCTCGGCGTGTCGACGAGGCAGGACGTGGAATACTCGCTGGCCAATATGTGCAGCCTTATCCGCACCCGCATGGGGCGCAACTGGGCGCCCGCCGAGGTCCATCTCGCGCATTCCAACCCATCGCGGGCGCGCCTCTACGAGGGCATCTTCCATGCCTCCGTGTTTTTCGACCAGCCCGTCAGCAAGCTGGTCATCGGGAACAAGGATTTGATGCTCCGCTCGGAGCGGGTGAGCTACGCGCTGCTGCCGATCGTCGAGGCGCATCTGCTTGCCAGCCGCACAGCACAGCCCGACGAAAACCTCGCGCGCCAGGTCAGCCTCATCGTCGCTCAGTCGATGGGGCGGCGGCCAGTGCAGATCACCGACGTTGCGACTAAGCTCGGCATGCCCGTGCGCAGCCTGCAGCGCGCGCTCGCCGAGAAAAAGACGAGCTTCCGCGACATCGTGCGGCAGGAGCGCCAGCGCGTTGCCGAGGACCTTCTTGCGCAGGGACGCATCAACTCGATCACCGAGATCGCCATCAGCGCCGGCTATGCCGACGGCTCGGTGTTTTCGCGCGCCTTCCGGACATGGACCGGCAGCGCGCCAAGCAGGAGCCCGCTGCGCAGGAAGGTTTAGAGAGGCGGCAGCACCTTCATGCCGGTAGTCATGGTGCCCTCGTGCCGGTCAGCGTCATGGCGAGACGCGTTGCTCCTCACGCAGCGCGCTTGCGGGTCACGAACTTGTCCTGCAGATAGGCCTGCAGTCCTTCCACGCCGCCCTCACTGCCCCAGCCGCTGCCCTTGATGCCGCCGAACGGCGTCTCGGGCATCGCCAGGCCGAAATGGTTGAGCGAGATCGTGCCGGCTTCCACCTCGGTGGCAATGCGGTCGGCGGCTTCAAGACTTCTGGCAAAGGCATAGGCGCTGAGTCCATAAGGCAAGCGGTTGGCTTCATTGATCGCTTCGTCGAGCGAGGAGATCGGATTGATCACCGCGACCGGTCCGAACGGCTCGTCATTCATGATGCGAGCGCCGAGCGGCACGTGGGTGAGCACGGTCGGCGCATAGAAGTAACCTTCATTGCCAAGACGGCGTCCGCCGGCGCGAACGGTAGCTCCCTTGTCGCGTGCGTCCTGGACGAAGGCTTCGACGGCGTCGGGCCGGCGCCCATGCGCCAGCGCGGCCATCTGACTTTCCGGCGACAGGCCGGGCCCGACCTTGAGGGCGGCGCTGCGGGCGACGAAATCCTCGACGAAGCTGTCGAACACCCGCTCATGCACCAGGAAGCGCGACGGCGAGGCGCAGACCTGTCCGGCGTTGCGGAACTTCATGGCGACGGCGAGGCCGGCGAC
>NZ_JAGXJY010000368.1 GCF_019091085.1 Mesorhizobium sp. GbtcB19
TGACCATGTATCGGACATTTACAGTTGTGGACCTCGTCTTGCCTCGCCGGTCTCGTTCACTGCTTGCAGCAATTCCAGGAAAAGTGCTTGGGGAACTCCCGTGGGGGATTGCGTGAAAACGAAGAGATAAAGCAGTTCGCCATTTCCCTGTAACGGAAAACGCTCTGGGCGAGTTATCGCCAGGCTGCCTCATTCTTCTGCTCATTGTCCCGGAACGCCTTGATCAGGCCGCCCTGGACTTCCGCCGAC
>NZ_JAGXJY010000369.1 GCF_019091085.1 Mesorhizobium sp. GbtcB19
GGCATCATCGCCGGCGCCGGCCTGGTGGCCGGCCTGGTCTACTGGCTGATCGCCGGACGCGACGCCGGCTTCCGCCGGCCGCTCGTCAACCGCTTAGCTTGGCGGCGTGCGCACCGCTTCGGTCGCGTCGAGCGCCTGCATCAGCTTGGAATCGCGGTCATAGCCGTCGTCGAAATATTCGTCCTTGCCGGACATGTCCGGCCATGCGGTGAAATGGGCGGCATAGACCGGGATGGCGCGCGGGGCAGT
>NZ_JAGXJY010000370.1 GCF_019091085.1 Mesorhizobium sp. GbtcB19
TATGACTTGTATAAGATTTCTTTTCTGGTGTATGACTGTAGTTTTTCTGACAAAGATCATCTTGTTGCTAACTCTAAGGGTTGTGGAGTCCCTTCCATGATTATGATCTTTTTTTTGTAAACCTACCTCTCGATCTTTTTTGGGTAAGATAGAATTTTTTTCTTACTCCTGCAATTTTCTCTTTTAGTTCAGAAAGACTTGTGGTAGCAATTCATGTAGTATGCTTGTAAGCAATCTCTTCCATGCCCT
>NZ_JAGXJY010000371.1 GCF_019091085.1 Mesorhizobium sp. GbtcB19
GAACCGGGTCAGCGGCCGAGATACTACGGCAGCCTAGGCCAGCATCTGCGCGATGACCGTCCTGTCGCCGCCGTGAAGCGTGGGATTGGAGCGATTGCCTTCCTGATCGTAGGTCCAGACCTTGCACAGGATGAGCCGGTGCGGGCCGAAACTGTGCTGCAGCGGCACGTCGGCGGCGTCGCGGCCGCGCGCCATGACGATCCGGCCGCTGCCCGGCTGGTTGTGGCGCGGATCGAAGCTGTACCAGTT
>NZ_JAGXJY010000372.1 GCF_019091085.1 Mesorhizobium sp. GbtcB19
TGATGTCTTTAAACCTGCCGAACATCAATATAATGATGCAATTGCTGAACATCAATATATAGACAATCCCTCTATATATCTATCAATTAGACGAAAAAAACACCGAAACATATATTGTTTCAATGAGATAGATATAGTGCCATATGGTTGCGAAGAATTAATTAGATCTCAACACGGCAAAGAGAAAAGGCACTCGTTAAGTGTAGCATAAATGAATGGTGTGTACTACAAGTCCACTGGACATATGCT
>NZ_JAGXJY010000373.1 GCF_019091085.1 Mesorhizobium sp. GbtcB19
CCAGCAGGGAGCAATCGATCTGCTCGGCAAAGGATATCTGCGGATCCGCCGCCGCCAGCAGGAACTGTGTGCGAAGCGACTTCAACCTGGCAGCCTTGGCGGCGCGCGCGGCACAATCAGCCTGGAGGATCGCCAGCGTGGATTGGCCGATTTCCTGCTGTCGCCGTCCGCTCATGTGACCGCCCTCACAAAATCGCCCGGGGAAACGTGGTCCGACTATATCGGCGCCCGGCGGTACCGAGCCGGTC
>NZ_JAGXJY010000374.1 GCF_019091085.1 Mesorhizobium sp. GbtcB19
TTACCCAGTGTATTCAAATTATGGTATCCTTCTTATTGTTTGCATTTTTTTTTTGTTTCATTTGTCCTGGATAAAATGTTTCCGTGCTTGCAAATAGTTGTGACTTAAGTGCTTTCTAAAAGCCTAGGCAAATCATGAAATGATGAGAGAATGGATTAACATCAGACTGATTGATCTGCTGGATGTGGAAGCTTATCCCATCTCCAAATTAATTAGCCTACCACCTCAGGGAGTGATCCAACAGGCAC
>NZ_JAGXJY010000375.1 GCF_019091085.1 Mesorhizobium sp. GbtcB19
TTCTAGCTTTTGCGGGTCAATATGTTGTTTTACTAATTCCACACCGATAATATTATTAATCAAATTACCAACAACAACCGTTTGCTCTTGCTTATTGAGCTTCATTCACTTCACTCCTTTTAACAAAACGATCTCGCTCTTATACATTTAGGTTTGCGATTTAGCACTTGCGATTTCATGACTCTATATTTTACATATCCATAAGCAGGACGTTGTGACCGTTCCGATTTATATTTTATGTAATTAAG
>NZ_JAGXJY010000376.1 GCF_019091085.1 Mesorhizobium sp. GbtcB19
GGTAAAACTATCAATTGCAAACGCCGCTGCTTGGCTTCGTGAACTAATATAAGACATTTGTGGTAGTTACTACAGCGTGTTTATGGCGCTAGGGAATAGGCGACGATACGACTTAGTTTCATTCTGCCCTCGCGCCCCAACTACTGACCTTTTCTTAGAATAATACAATCGACTTTTTCTTATCATAATATGAGTGAAAGCACTATCCTACGAAGCTCTTCTAGTAAGCAAAACCGGAATTAAGGAAG
>NZ_JAGXJY010000004.1 GCF_019091085.1 Mesorhizobium sp. GbtcB19
GCCTGTCCGAAAGGACGACCAGGATCCACTCGGTCTCCTTCCCACTTCAACCATACACCAGAACCAACACACAGGATTCTATGGTCTGCGCCGCGTCGCTTCGCTCCTTGCTCCGCCATAGAATGACGAGGTTGGGGCGGCTTCAACCAATCCCCGGCGTTTGCGCTGGGGAACTAGTGAGATAGCGGTCCGCTGGCCTTCCGCCAGGCATCGATGCCGCCCTGGATGTGGCGGGCGCTGGCAATGCCGACGTCCTGCGCCGCCTGCACCGCCATCGCCGAGCGCTCGCCGAAGGCGCAGTAGAAAAGCAATTGCTTGCTGGTCGATTTCGCCAGCTCGTGCAGCATGCCGCCGGCGGCGATGTTTTCCTGCAGCCGCGCATAGGGCAGATGGATTGCGCCGGGGATGACGCCGTGGCGTTCCCGCTCGCTCTGCTCGCGCAGGTCGATCAGCGCCACATCGGGCCGGCCGACCAGCGCCAGCGCCTGCTCGGCGGTCACCGACCAGCCGCGGCTCGCGATATCGTCCTGGTGCAGCCCGACCCGCATGTTGGCGGGCACCGCGACATCCATCATCTTCGGATTGGACAGCTTCAGATTGTTCATGATGTTCACATATTCGTCCACCGACTTAACCTGCAGGCGCGGGTTGAAGGCTTTTTCCTCGCCGATGGTCGACACGGTCTCGCCCTTATAGTCATGCGCCGGGAAGATCAGCGTCTCGTCGGGCAGCTTGAGCAGGCGGCCGAAGATCGATTCATATTGCTGGCGCGGATCACCGTTCTGGAAGTCGGTGCGGCCGGTGCCGCGGATCAGCAGCGTATCGCCGGTGAAGACACGGTCGGGCAGGATGAAGCTGTAGGAATCGTCGGTATGGCCGGGCGTGTAGATGACGTCGAGCGCCAGCCCTTCGATGCCGAGCTTGTCGCCATCAGCAAGCCGCATCGAGACCACATCGGCCTTGGTCTGCTCGCCCATGACGGTCACGCAATGCGTCCTGTCGCGCAGCGCGCCGAGACCGGTGATGTGGTCGGCATGAAGATGCGTGTCCACCGCCTTGACCAGCCTCAGGTCCAGCTCGTTGACCAGTTGCAGGTAGCGATCGACCTTCTCCAGCACCGGATCGATGATCAGCGCCTCGCCGCCCTTGCGGCTGGCAAGCAGATAGGAGTAGGTGCCCGAGACGGAATCGAAGAGCTGGCGGAAGATCATTTTTCACTACCCCGCTGGGTTCTCGCACCGCCGGCGCCTCGCCCGCCCGGTCGTAGCAATATTCTACTGCACCAGCGATCGGAATCGGAATGGATTTCGAAAAATATATTCGCCGGTAGACGGTCTTCCCTGCAGCTACGGCGCCGAGGTCGTCGAGCAGCATTCTCAAAAAGCTTTGCTGAGACGAGCCCCACCCCGGAAGGTGAAGGCATTGTCGCTTCCGTAGCCGGCCTCGAAGCCGGCATTCAAAGTCATGCCGGCGCCCACCTCCACCGCGACATCCGCCCCGGCAAAGCCGCGTACCACCATTTTTTTGCCGCCGGCGGCAAAGGAGATGTCCTGGCCAAGCAGCACCGCCGACACATCGCCGTTGTCTTGCGCTATCGCGTCGATCCCGGTCCGAAGCGTGGTTTGCCAGCTCTGGCTCGGCGTGGTGACGGGCGCCAAGGCGAGCGCGAGCTGGCCACGCGCCTCGAAGACGTGGACGTCACGCCGCGAGACCGCGAGATCGCCGTCAGAACCGGTCTCGGCGTAACCATCGATGAAGAGCCCCGCGTAACGCAGCCGCACGCTGGGTATCAGCGTACCGGCCGCGACCGGCACACGTATGCCGAGCGTGACCGACGGGCTGAGGAAGATGCCGTTGAAATCGGCCCGCGCCGTCTCGACGCCGTCGAGCACCTGGTTGTTCGCGACGCGGCGTCGGCTGCGCTCCTGCAGCACGCCGGCAACGAACGTCGCCTCGGCAAAATGCGCCCCTCCGTCATAGCCGAGATAGCCGCCCGCAAACACGCCGCGATGAACGATCTCCTGCGCGTCGTCGTCGACCTCGGTCGATCCGGCGGCGCCGCCCAGCAGCAAGCCACCCAGGAAGCCGTCGCCAGAGCGCTTTTCGGCGCCGGCGACGATGCCGCCCAGCGCCTCGCTGAACCCGGCCGATGCGCCGGAGCCGCCCTGGGAGCGTATCCCGCCGAAAGTGGAGATCCAGGCGTCCCGACCTTTATGCGCAAAAAAGTCGCTGCCCGGGGCGGCCATGCGCGCTTCGGCCGTACCGGCTATGCCGTCAACAAGGTCCCCGAGCAGCGGCGCGCTGCTCGCAAATCCGGTGATGTCGACCACCGCCACGCTGTCGCCGCTGGTCACGAACGGCCGGCCGCCGGTCAGGACGGTTTGCGGCAGGCCAGTTCCCGAAAAACTCATGACGGCGTTCAGCGCGGGGCCGAAGGTCACGGTGTTGCCGCCGCCGGAAAAAACGATCGGCCCCTGAATGGCCGTCCCGCCCAGAAGGTTCAGCGTCGCGCCGGGCGCGCCGAAATAGATCGCGACGCTCTGGTCGCTGAAGACGCGGCCGGAATTGGTCACGACGGAGTTGCTGCCCTGGGCGGCAATGCCCACGCCACCCACGCCCTCGACGACGACCGAACCTGAATTGGTGATCGCGGCGTTGCCGAACAGCGTGCCGATGCCGGTCGAGGCTGTCCCGAAGACGTCGACCGTACCGCTGTTGGCAATCGCGATGTCGTTGCCGCTGGCCCCGATGCCAACGGAAGCCGGCCCTGACACGGTGATCGACCCGGAATTGTCGAGCCGCAGGCCGTTGCTCTGCCAGAGGATTCCTCCGGCGGCGATCCCGTACGCCTCGATCGCGCCGCTGTTGGAGATCGTCAGGTCCGGCGCATCGCCGATGATGCCCGCGGCCGCGGTGCCGGAAACGCCGATAAAGCCATGATTGTCCACACGCCCGCCCGCGCCATCGCTGATGATGCCGTATGTCGCGACACCCAGCGCTTCGATCGAACCGTAGTTGACGACGTCGACATCATTGCCCTCGGACAGCACACCGATGGAGCCGTCGCCTATGGCGAGGATGGCCCCGTTGTTGAGGATGGTCGCGTCCGCGCCTTGCGAATGCACATTGGCGGCGGCACCGCCCAAGGTTTCGATCAGCCCGTTGTTTGTGAGCCTCTGGTCCGCGCCAAGCATGCGCACGGCATCGGCCCCGGCGCCCGATGTTTCGATCACGCCGGTCGGGCTGACGGCGCCGGTATCGCCGGTATTGCCCATCGTCTGCTGGCCGGCAGTCACGCCGTTACCGATGACAAAGCTTTGGGAGAACGCCGCGCCGCTTCCCAGCGGGAGCGCAACGAAAATAGACAGCGCTACCGCGCCTGGAACCCTATTGCGCGACGTCGGCATCACCCCCTCGGCGCATGGGTACGCAACAAGCGGAGTCTGCGCTCGAAGGAAGCGAAAGACAAGCCGCGGGCAGGCGCCCGGGTCGAGGACCTGGGCGCCTGCGAAAAGGCCTATCGCCTCAGCACCGCGCTCAGCACGTCGCGGATGCCGATCGCGCCGACGAAGCGCGAACCTTCGTCGAACAGCGCCACCGGCGCCGTCTGCGAGCGGTGCATGGCCAGCATCACCGTCTTCAGCGGCGTGCCGGGATTGGCCCAGAACACCTGAGACCCCTCCTCCGGCTGCCTCTCGACATCGGCGCAGGAGACCCACACCGCCGGCTTGCCGTCGCGCTCGGCCGCGGCCACCAGGCCATGGTCGTCGATCTTGAAGCGGGTCGTCTTGCGCCGGTCGAGCCACACCCAGCCGTCGTCGCCCTGCTCCAGGTCGCGACGGTCCCGCATCACGTTCCACGCCGTCAGCACCGACAGCGGGTTCACATTGGCGATGAAGTCGCGGACATAGTCATTGGCGGGTCTGAGCACGATGTCTTCCGGCGCGCCGGTCTGCACGATGCGCCCGCCTTCCATGATGGTGATGTGGCTGCCGATCTTCAGCGCCTCCTCGAGGTCGTGGCTGACGAAGATGATGGTCTTCTTCAGCTCCGCCTGGAGCTGCAGCAGTTCGTCCTGCAGCTTGGTGCGGATCAACGGGTCGAGCGCCGAGAATGGCTCGTCCATCAAAAGGATCGGCGCCTCGGTGGCAAAGGCGCGCGCGAGACCAACGCGCTGCTGCATGCCGCCCGAAAGCTCATGCGCGTATTTCTTCGACCACTGGTCGAGATGGACGAGTTGAAGCTGTTTCCGCACCCGTTCCTTGCGTTCCGCCTCCGGCACGCCGGCAAGCTCGAGCCCGAAGCCGACATTCTCCTCGACCGTGCGCCATGGCAGCAGGCCGAACTGCTGGAACACCATCGCCACCTGCTTCTGGCGCAGCCGCCGCAAGGTCGCCTCATCGCAGGTGACGACATCGACTGTCCGGTCGCCGTCCTTGACCAGCACCTGGCCGCGCGACACGACGTTCAGCCGGTTGACGGCCCTCAGCAGAGTCGACTTGCCGGAGCCGGACAGGCCCATCAGCACCGAGATCTCGCCTTCATGCACGGTGAGGCTGGCGCCGGCGCAACCCAGCACATTGCCGGTCTTTTCGAGGATCTCGGCGCGGGTGGCGCCCTTGTCGATCAGCGCCAGCGAACCGGCCTGATCGGCGCCGAAGACGATGTCTACGTTCTTGAAATCAACCGCGACGGTCATTTCTTGCCTCCAACGCCGATGCGGGTCATGCGGTCGAGCACGATGGCGAGCACGACGATGGCGAGGCCAGCCTCAAGCCCGAGATCGATGCGTCGCGAGCCGAGCGCGCGGTTGATTTCCGTGCCGAGGCCGCCGGCGCCGATCAGGGCGGCGAACACCACCATCGACAGCGACAGCATGATCGATTGCGTCAGCCCCGCCATGATGGTGGGCAGCGCCGACGGCAGCTCCACCTTCCACAGAAGCTGGCGCTTGGTGGCGCCGAACGCCTCGCCCGCCTCGATGATCGCCTTGGGCACCGAAACCACGCCGAGATGGGTGAGCCGCACGGCGGTCGGGATGACGAAGATGATGGTGACGATGAGGCCCGGCGCGTTGCCGAGGCCGAACAGCGTGAGCACCGGGATCAGGTAGACGAAGGTCGGCAGCGTCTGCATCAAGTCGAGCACCGGCAGCATGACGCGGTAGACCTTCGGCTTGTGCGCGGCCCAGATGCCCAGCGGCACGCCGATCGCCATCGCCATGGCGGCGGCGGCAACCACTAGCACCAGCGTCTGCACCGTCTGCTTCCACAGGTTCTGGTTGATGATGAAGATCAGGCCGAGGAAGACGCCAATGGCAAGCGGCCGCGAACGCTGCAGCAGCCAGGCGATGATCGCAATGACCAGCGCCAGAAGCACCGGCGGCACCATCAGCAGAAGATTCACCGCCCCGTCGAGGATGAAATTCAGCCCGTTTGAAAACGCCCGGAAGATGGTGTCGAAATTGTCGGTGAGGAAGCCGAAGAAGGCTTTGCCCCATGGCCCGATGGGGATTTTATAGTCGGTCAGCAATTTGGAAATCGGATCCATCTTCCCCTCTCGGCTTCGCCGCACTTTCCGTACGGTCACCTTCTCACAGGATAACGCATGTCACCCAAAAGTGTGCAGCGGTTTTGGGAAAATGACATGCGTAAAAACAGGGACTTAAAGCGCAACGCGCTTTAAGAAAAAGGGCAGCCTTTTCTACCTGGCTGCCCTCTTCCGGATGATCATTCCGGACTCAAAGCCGGCTCAGCTCCCGAGTGCGGTCTTGACGGCCGCCGCCGCGTCGCCGCCATCGAAGGTGGTGACGCCGGCAATCCACGGCGCGACCGCGTCAGGATTCTTCTTCAGCCAATCCTTCGCCACCGTCTGGGCGTCGCCGCCCTTCAGGATCGCGTCCATCATCTGCCCTTCCATGTCCAGATTGAACTTCAGGTTGGCGATGAACTTGCCGGCGTTCGGGCATTCGGTGGTGTAACCCTTGCGCACATTGGTATAGACGGTCGCGGCGCCGAAGCCGCTGTCGCCCATGCCGTCGAGATAGGTGATCTTCATGGCGCCCATCACCGGATGCGGTGTCCAGCCGAGGAAGGCGATCCACTCATTGTTCTTCATCGACTGCTCGGCCTGCGTCAGCATGCCGGCCTCCGAGGACTCGACCAGCTCGAACCCGGCAAGGTTGTCCTTCGGGTTCTTGATCATGTCGAGGATGATGCGGTTGCCGTCATTGCCGGCCTCGATGCCGTAGATCTTGCCGTTGAACTTGTCCTTGAACTTGCCGAGATCGGTCAGCGACTTGACGCCGGCGTCCGCCACATAGGTGGGCACCACGATGCCGTAGCCGGCGCCGGTCAGGTTGGTGCTGATCGTCTCGACCGAGCCGTCGGCAGTGTAGTCCTTGATGTCGTTGGTCATCGACGGCATCCAGTTGCCGAGGAAGACGTCGAGGTCCTTGTTCTTCAGCGAGGCCATGGTTACCGGCACCGAAAGCTGGATCGTCTGCGGCTCGTAGCCGAGCGCGGTAAGCAGCACCGAGGCCAGGCCCGTCGTGGCCTGGATGTCGGTCCAGCCGACATCGGAAAGGCGAACCGCCTTGCAGCTCGCCGCATCGCCGGCATAAGCGGCGGTCGTGGTCATAAGCGCCGCCAGGCCGAGGCCCGCGGCGATAGATTTCATACGCGACATGAACTTTCTCCCATTGCAATTCTCAGGCGATGCGAAGTCACGGTTCTTGCGCCCGCCTTGTTTCGTCAGCCAAACACCATTTTGAAGTTGTTTCAAGCGGTTCAACGTCACGATGAACGGCGCGCACTGGCCAGTAAGCGACATGACGGGTTTTTGAACGACATCGAATTTTGCCACGGTACGCAGTTTTTGGTGGACGGAGCCGGCGCCCCCTCCCCGCGCCGCGCGAACTCGGCTTAAAAAGCACCCATGGCCAAGCTTTATTTCCACTACGCGACGATGAATGCCGGCAAGACGACCATGCTTCTGCAGGCGTCCTACAACTATCGCGAACGCGGCATGTCGACGATGCTGTTCGTCGCCGGCCACTATCGCAAGGGCGACAACGGGTTGATCTCCTCGCGCATTGGTCTCGAATCCGAGGCCGAGATGTTCCGCGACGGCGACGATCTCTATGCCAGGGTCGCCGAGCATCACCAGCATGCCCCCGTGCATTGCATCTTCATCGACGAGGCGCAGTTCCTCGAGGAGGAGCAGGTCTGGCAGCTCGCCCGCATCGCCGACCGTCTCGGCATTCCGGTCATGTGCTATGGCCTGCGCACCGATTTCCAGGGCAATCTGTTCTCCGGCTCGCGGGCGCTGCTCGCCATCGCCGACGATCTGCGCGAGGTGCGCACCATCTGCCGTTGCGGTCGCAAGGCGACGATGGTCGTGCGACTGGGGCCTGACGGCAAGGTGGCCAAGCAGGGCGCGCAGGTGGCGATCGGCAAGGACGTCTATGTTTCGCTCTGCCGCCGCCATTGGGAAGAGGAGATGGGCAGGGCCGCACCCGACGACTTCATCGGCTTCGTCAGGCCCTGACCAGATTCAGGCGGCGGAGACACGCCACATAGGAAACCGCCAGCCGAGCCGCACGCCGAGTGTCGCCAGCGCGATCAGCGCCATGCCGGCAGCTTGAGCCAGCCGCAGCGGATGCGCGTACAATGCCCAGTCGATGATGATGGCGACGACGGGATAGATGAAAGTGATGATGCCGATCACCGGCGTCGTCAGGCGCGGAAAGGCGGAATTCATCAGCACATAGGCGATGCCGGTATGCAGCACGCCGATCCCGGCCAGCCAGCTCCATGACGCCAGCGGGATGGGATGGCCGATGTCGGCGAACGGAGCGAGCAGCACGACCCCGACCAGCGTCTGGCAAAGCACCGTGATCTCCGCGCGCTGTCGCCCGAGGCCCTTGGCGAGGATCGTCGCCACCGCATAAAGCAGGGCGGCGCCGAGCGTCAGCGCGATGCCCAACGCCCATTTCGGGTCGGCATGGCCATGCGTGACGACGAGGCCACTGGCCAGCACGACGCCGAGGAACGCGCCAAGCATCCAAAGGATCTGGTCGAACGAGATCCGTTCCTTGAGGAAGATGACACCGATCAGCACCACGAAGAACGGCTGCACATGGTAGACGATTGTCGTCGTCGCGATCGATGTCATGGCGAAGCCGGCGAAGAAGGCCGTCCAGCTCGCCACCATGCAAACGCCGCCGAGCGCGGCGAGCGCAAGCCGGGATGGAGACAGCGTCCGATCCGGCAGGTAGCCGCGCAGCAGGCACCACGCCGTCAGAAATATCGCGCCGAACACGCATCGCCAGAAGACGACGGCGGCGGGATGCTGTCCCGACTCCGTCACGAAGGCGCCGACCGTGCCGGCGATCACCATCGCCAGCGCGAGGCTCGCGGCAGGGAAACGGTCGATTGATATGGCTCTCATCGCACGGCTCTCCAGCGGTCGCCATCCATCTGGCCAGTGGAAGCGATTCCAATCAAGCGAATAGATTTGTGAAGATCTATTCGATATGCTGATAGCACCATGGCTGCTCCGCTCGACCTCAACCTCTTGAAAACCTTCGTCGCCGTCGTCGAAACCGGCAGCTTGTCCAATGCGGCGCCCCGCGTCGGCCGCAGCCAGTCGGCGGTCAGCATGCAGATGCAAAGGCTGGAGGACATGGTGGGCAACCAGCTTCTGGTGCGCGGTCCGAGAACGGTTACGCCCAACGCGATCGGCGAGGATTTCCTCATCTACGCGCGCCGGCTGCTGAAATTGTCGGACGAAGCGTGGGCCAGCGTCACCCGGCCGATGGAAACGGGCAGCGTGCGCCTTGGCGTACCGGACGACTACGCCGCCTTCCTGCTGCCGCCTGTGCTGTCGCGCTTTGCCGAGGATCACCCGCTGGTGACCGTCGAACTGGTCTGCGAGCAATCGACCGCGCTGGTGAAAACCCTGGCGGAGGGGCGACTTGACCTCGCGATCGTCACCCGCCTGCCTGAGCAGCCGCTCGACGTGGTCCGGCTGGAGCGCTTCGTCTGGGTCGCCTCGCCCAACCACGTCGCCTGGCAGGCCGATCCGTTGCCCGTCGCCCTGTTCGAGCCTGGCTGCGCGGCGCGCATGAGCGTCCTGCAGGCACTCGGCGGTGCCGACCGATCCTACCGCTGCACCTATTCCAGCGCCTCCCTGCTCGGGCTGGTCGCGGTCGTGCAGGCCGGGCTCGCGGTCGCCGGCCTTGCCCAGCGAAGCGTGCCTCCGTCGCTGCGCATCATCGGCACCAATGAGGGGCTGCCGGTGTTGCCGGACCTCGAGATAGGCATCCTGCGCAACCCGCTGTCGACGACGCCGGCGGTCGATCGTCTAGATGATTTTCTGCGCCGCGACTTGGCGCAGCAGACCTGAGCCGCGGAGATCACGCGCGGCAACAAGATGTAGCGTTTGTTAAGGCCTCGCCCCTATAAGGCCGAGAACTCTCCGGGGTCAGCCATGCTTCGAGCCGTTTCGTCTACCGCTCTCTTCCTGCTTGCCGGCAGCCTTGCCGCGCATGCCGGCGGCGATGCTGCGCTGGGCAAGAAGGTCTTCAACCGCTGCATCGCCTGCCATGAGGCGGCAACAGATCGCGACAAGGTCGGTCCGCATCTCATGGGTGTCGTCGGCCGCACGGCCGGCTCGGCGGAAAGTTTTGCCGACCACTATTCGCAGGCCATGAAGGATGCCGGCGCCGCGGGCCTCGTCTGGGACGAAGCCAACCTCGCCGAATATCTCAAGGCGCCCAGGCAAAAGGTTCCCGGCAACAGAATGGCCTTTACCGGCTTGAGCAGCGACGACGACATCGCCAACGTGATTGCCTATCTCAAGGCCGACCCCAAGCCCTGATCGGTTCCGGAGGGACCGGTATTGCCGCCGCAAGAGATTTGCCGGCACTGTTTCATGGCCGTTCGCAAAAACAAGCGCTTAGGGCATATAAGCTAAAGCCGTTCGATCGCGGCGCGTGTTACTGGCCGCTTTACGCATGCTTGCCTTGTCTTTCAAGGATCTGAGCAATTCTTTTGTTTTGACGCCTCTCCTTGTCTTCCTTCTTTCAATCCCTTGAAGCCCCACATATATTCGCCGCCACGACACGGAAACGGATGCCGAAGCAGGAGGCCCCAATGGCGACATTGCAGAATTTCGATGCCGAAATTGCCAAGACCAAGCAGGTCGTGCAGGACATGCGCGCCAAGATCGAGCAGTCCGGCACGGTGCTCGACACGCTTGCCCAGGCCGACAAGAAGATCGGCGACGCCAATTTCGACATCGAGAACGCCCGCATTGAGGACGTGCTCAAGCAGCAGAAGGTCATGGAAGGCAACATCGCCGACCTCATCATCGGGCTCGAGGATGCCACCAACGTCTTCGGCGCCGAATTCGAGAGCATGAAGAA
The DNA here is from genome assembly GCF_019091085.1 of Mesorhizobium sp. GbtcB19. GTDB lineage: Bacteria > Pseudomonadota > Alphaproteobacteria > Rhizobiales > Rhizobiaceae > Mesorhizobium. The sequence goes on from NZ_JAGXJY010000004.1 coordinate 10,430, forward strand.
CTACACCGGCTGGGAAAACTTCGTCGGCGTGTTTTCGGCGCAGCGCAAGCAGCGCATGCGCACCGACCGCGTCCGCAACATGTCGCTCGCCGGCAATCTGCAGGAGCTCCTGGCGAAGTCGGACACCATCGTCGGCATCCTGAAGGCGCAGAAGCAGGTTCTCGACCAGCGCTACAAGACATCCGAGACGAGTCTTTCGCAGGTGATCGAGCGCCGCAAGGTGACCATGACCAACCTTGAAGCGGTGCAGAAGCGCATCGAGGAATTGAACCCTCTGCTGCTCGACATCGAGAACAAGATCGCCGCCTCCACGACCCAGAAGGAGCGCACCCAGCTTGAGGGCGAGCGCTCGAAAATGGCGACCGAATACAACGAGAAGCAGGCCAAGGAGCAGGAGTTGCTCGCCGAAAGCCAGACGCTGGAGCGCTACACGTCGATGTTCCAGACCTTCGTCGATTCGCTCAACAATCAGATCGCCGCGCAATCGACGCTGATCAACAAGCTGACCATCGACACCGAGCAGCGCATCGTCCTCTACAAGGCCCTGGAAGATTCGCTGAAGACCGCCGCCCAGCAGGACGTCGCTCACAAGATCAACACGCTGGGTAGCCAGGTCGACAACACGGCCGAGGAGACGATGGCCGGCATCGGCGCCGCCTCGCAGAAGCACATCGGCGACCTCCTGGAGATGCATGAGAAGAACATGGTGGCCAGTGCCGACATCCAGCGCCGCAAGAAGCTTGCCGACGATGCCTTCGCCCGCCGTTTCGACGACGTGATGAAGAAGCACAATTCCGCCAACTATGTGCAGTCCTAAGCAGGTTCCGCAAAAGTGCCCCACGGTTTTGCGGTCAGAACCTGCGAAAAACAAAGGAATCCAAGCAGATATTCGTGGGGCATCCCACGAATATCTGCTTGGACGGCGCCGCTGACTTCATTTCCACGGCAGCCACATGACACCTGAGAACGACGCGGCCGCACGCTATTTCTCCGCCATCACGGCGGCGCTGAGCGGACTGGAAGTGTTCATGCGAGACGACCGCTCGCCGCTTTACCGGCACGGCATTGTCGCCAAGATCGTCGCGGAATATATCGCGCGGCTGGACAAGTCCTTTGCCTGCTGGCGCAACCGGCTGGGCTTCATGGACACCTTCCGCATCTCGCGCGCCGACAGCGGCTATCCCGTTTTCCAGAACCTGCTCGAACTGGAAAACGACCGCCAGCAGGCCGATGCGCGGCTGGCCAACATCCCGCTGGCCGGCGAGCTGCGCGAGGAAATGGCCGACTTCATCCTGCGCCACAAGGAATTTCCCGAAGCGCTGCAGCGATCGATGGCCGAGCGGCTCTATCTGGAGGACGTCAAGAGCGAGGCGACCTTCGGCCCCTTCACGCTTGCGCAGACGGCCAAGGTCTCGGTCAACCCGAAGACCATGCGGCCCTATTATCTCGTCCACTGGGCCGCATTCGACGGCAGCGCCAACCTGCCGCTGGTCTATATGGTGACGGTCGAGGACTCGTCCGAAAGCATGGTGCGCCAGCTTGTCGACGACAGCACCGGCAAGCTGAACGAGCGGGTCGACATTCCCCTTCCCGTCGACGGTCTGCTCAATCCGGAACTTGCGCACCGCTTCGACGATTTCACCGAGAAGAATTCGGCCTACACGCTGTCGCCGGCAACCATCGCGGTCAATCTCGACAAGGATTTCGAGCCGCTGCATCCCAAGCAGTTGCGGCGCGTCGTGCTCGGTCCCTTCTATTCGGCCGGCATCACCGACAACAATTCGACCGTGGCCGAGGTGCTGGCCAAGGTGCGCAAGCCGGCGAATGCCTGGCTGCTCACCTGGACCATCCAGGAGGTCTTCTCCAAGAGCGAGAAGCCCGGCCGCAAGGGGCTGTTCTCCAGCGAGAAGACGACGCAGGAATTCTTCATCAACACCGATGATCTCGAAGCCGCGCGCCAGGGCGTGTCGAGCTACGAGAACCATGCGCTGATCCCGCACGAGGCCTACCAGGCGCTCTACGCCGCGGGCGAGGCGCAGAAGATCTTTTCCGGCTACAAGGTCCACATCCTGTCCAACGGGCAGGTCATCAGCGATGTCTGACAGTCAAACCGCGGAGCATCCTTCATGGACACCGGCCTGACCACGATCTCTGAAGCCGCAATCGAGAAGCACCGCGCGACCGCGCAGAGCTTCATCACCCGCATCGTCGTGCTGGAGGACCCTTCGCGCGAATCCGGTACCGCGCTCGCCGGCACCAATCGCCGCTTCGTCTCGACCGTGTCGGTCGGCTCGGTGCGCCGCACGCGCGAGGTCGAGCTGACGAAGACGGTCGCGGCCATCCACCCCGACGACCAGTTGATGAGCATCCCGCAGCACACGCTGCTCTATCGCGCCCGCCGTGGCCTGGCGATTGCGCTGGCCATCTCGGATGTCTTTGCCGAAGGCTCGGACCTTGAAAGCCTGCAGGCGAAAAACGCCCGCGCGCCGCTCGAAGGCGACGAGGCCTCGACCTTCAAGAAGCTTCTGTCCGCCTCGGCTTACGTCTCCGCCTTCAGCTTTGCGTCCTACCTCTTTCAGCTAATCGACAGCGATGGCGAGGCGCCGAACGACATCCCCGAGCCCGACTTCCTGTTCGACACGCCGCAGGACGCGGTGAAGTCGATCGTCGCCGGCCTCGACAAGGCGATTGCCGGCACCAAGGACGACGGCGACCTGACGACACGCGCCCGCGCCTTTGCCCGCGTCGCCATCGACGGGCTGCTGGCGCGAAAGGGCCGCTTCGACGGCATCGGCCCGTTCGAGAACGCCCATATCCGCATCGATGTCGACGACTTCACCCTCGACGGCTTCGACGTCGCGCCCGGCAAGCGTTCCAAGCCGCTGGTGATGACCTTCAAGAAACCGGAGGAGGTCGTCGGCAACCACATCGCCAAATTCCAGTCGGTCAGGCTGGCCAAAATGCTGATGGCCTACGACTTCGAACGCGAGTTGAACCCTTTCGTCGAGCTCGGCGGCTTCCTCTTCACCTTCATCGGCGACGGCGCGCCCGGCACCGGCAAAACGACGCTGATCCAGATGATCGCCGGCCTCGTCAATGGCTACTGCCAGGTCGCCGGCTATCCTTTCGCCTATGAGAATTTCGGCGTCGACCAGATCTCGTCCTATCAGGGCAAGTCGGGCCAGAACTGCCGCCAGTTCATCAACAATGTGCTCAATCCGCGCGTCATCGGTTTCGGCACCATCGACGACATCGACCAGGTCGCGGCGCGCCGTTCCGACGACCGCGCATCGGCCGGTCAGCAGGAGATCACCGGCGTCCTGATGGACGCCTTCGCCGGCGCCGCGACAGTCGTGCGCGGCAACTGCTCCTTCGGCATGTTTTCCAACTATCCGGAAAATGTCGACGACGCGCTGCGCCAGCGCGCCGGCGCGCGCTGGCTGGTCGACGGCCCGCAGACCCGCGACGACTATATCGACATCTTCGTGCTGCTTGCCGGCAAGAACCACAAGATTCCGCTGGGCGAGCACGAGCTTTATGCCGCGCAGGAAATCCAGCGCGCCGTGACCGAGGCCTATGAAGAGCATGAGAAGCCGCAGGAAGACGGGCTGATGAAGGTCTATGAGCGCTACATGAAGGAGAACGGCGCGCCGAAGACCATGGCCGATGTCGGCACCTACCTGCACATGATCAAGGATGCCGAACCCCGCTTCACCGGCCGCGCCATCAAGAACGTCACCGACGCCATCAAGATGCGCGCCATGGACATCGAGCTGCCCGACGACTGGTTCGAGAAACCGGAAGCCTTCATGCACAAAAGCTACGACGACAAGAAGGCGATGATCGAGGAACTGCGCGGGCCGTTCTCGATGGGCATGGTCATGCAGGAGATCAACCGCTACGCCGATAGCGAGTTCCGCTATTCCGACAAATCCGACGACGCAGCGGTCGAGAAGCTGCTGCGCGATGCGCGGCTGAGAGAACGCGCGGCGCGCGAGATGGAGGAGATGAAGAAGAAGGGTTCGTTGTGATCTTTTCCTTCTCCCCGTTAACGGGGAGAAGGTGCCCGAAGGGCGGATGAGGGGCGGCGCCATGCGCGGCAGAAATGAGCCAAAGGTTGCAAGAGCCCGCGAGCTGCGGAAAGTCGAGAACGATGCCGAGGAACGGCTGTGGCATGAACTGCGAGGACGGCGATTGAACGGCCACAAATTTGTTCGCCAACTGCCGATCGGCCCCTATTTCGCGGATTTCGCTTGCCGCGAAGCCAATCTGGTTGTCGAGGTCGACGGTAGCCAACATGCAAGTCGGTTCCGGGATCGATACAGGGACGAGACGATGAACGACAACGGTTGGTCGGTATTGAGGGTATGGCACGCGGATGTTTTGACGAGCCTTTCGAGCGTGCTGGATACGATAGTTGCAGCATTGGATGGTCGGCTGGACCGCAAGATGATTGGTGTCGATGCGAAGTTTCCGCCGGCAGCAAGATCGGAGCAAGGATGATGAGCGTCGGCGCCGCCCCTCATCCGCCCTTCGGGCACCTTCTCCCCGTGAACGGGGACAAGGGAAAGTGAAAAAACCCGACCTCCTTCGCGACAACGACCTGATCTACGGCCGCCTGCTGACGGTGGACGAGCCGCATCTCATCCAGCGCTACAACAAGGCGATGGCAGCTTTCGGCCTCGAACCGACCAAGCTGACAACCTTCCAGATCGACCGCACCGGCTTCTCGCCCGAAATCGCCGAGGAATGCGGCGACTTCGACTATCTCGACCCCAACGAGGTCAATCGCCGCTTCATCATCCTGACGCCGTCGCAGATCGACCTGCCGGTGGTCCACACCGCCTTCTCCAACACCTCGCAGCTGATGTTCGAGTTCATGTCGAAGAACCAGCGCGCCATCGACGCGCTGACCATCAAGGACGTCATCTACGGCGAGATCGAGGACTCGGTTCCCAAGGTCAACGACATCGAGGACCTGCTGTCGATCAACCAGGTCGAGTTCAAGGTGCTGTCGGCCGAGGACGTGCTCGGCAAGGCGGCCGAGCTCGGCAAGCTCGTCGACCGGCTGAAGCAGGAGCCCGACGCGTGGCGCGACAACGCCATGCTCCAGCGCATGGTCGATCTCGCCAAGGTCTGCGGCGATATCCGCGAGAACGCGCTGGTGCCCGACCAGGTGATCTTTCGCCACAACGCCTATTGGACCAGTCATTTCGGCGGGCTCTATGTCTTTGTCGATCCCGACATGACGACGGTGATCAGCGATCCGTCGGCGCCCGGCTTCCGCCGTTCGCGTCCCTGGCAAGTCAGCTACCTGTCGATCAACGACGCCGACAAGGTGTTCCGCTTCCTCGCCGCCACTGGCCGCCTGGACCTGCCGCGCGCCTCCTGGATTGAGCCTTCCGGCTATCTCGAGCATCGCGCCGAGATGGTCGTGCGCGCGCTGATCCGCGACGCCGAGCCCAACCGCAATCTGACCGACGTCGACAAGGTCTGGCTGCAGACCTGGATCCACGGCCATGCCGACCTGATCGCGAGCGACGGCAATTTCCCGTTCCTCAACGCCGCCAAGCGCGAGATCGCCCAGTTCGGCCACCTCAAGATCGAGGATGTGCCGCCGCGCCAGCGCTTCCTGGTCGTGCGCGCCAAGCCCGATCATCCCGATGCCTGGCTGACCAACCAGCTGATCTCGGATTTCGTGCCGCAGGATTTCGTCTCGCGCTACGTCTTCAACAAGCCCGGCTTCTACAAGGACTATGACGGCTACAGCGACGCCTGGCGCTCGCATGTTGTGGACGTTCTGAAAACCACATATTTGAAGGACAAGCTGGCGTTCCGCGCGCGCCTTTACGGCTTGACTGACTAGAAAAGTCTGGGCGGTTCTCCGCCCGGAATTGCGCCAAAACAAAGGGTTAGGGCAGGTCGCCGTTTCCCTTGAAACGGTGAAATGCTCTAAGGGGGTGCCACAGCCATGCTCGACCCGATCGTGAACTTCTTCACCCGGATCTTCCAATGGATCGGCCGCGGCATCGGCTTCATCATCGGTATCATCCTGTGGCCGTTCATGTGGGTTGGCCGCTGGTATGGCCAGCGCGGTTGGATCCTCAAGGCCGTCGTCGGCCTCGCCCTTCTGGTGCTGATCGGCCTTTACGCCAATTTCTTCTACGCCACCCAGTGGTGGAACAATTTCGATCCGAACTATCCCGATAAGTACACCTTCGAGAAGCGAAACGTGTCGGCCGGCGAGCAGGTTTCGGCTGGCACCGGCACCGATACGGCCAAGACCTGCGGCAACTCGGCGATCGCCCAGGTGGCGGCCGACCTGACGGACTTCAACGTCAACCAGAATGCCTGGATCTCGTCGATGATCCTGTACAAGCTCGGCCTGTTCAGCATCAACTGGGACGACACGCCGTGGATGGACAACAAGGCGTCCTTCCAGCGCGGCATCAACCAGGCGGTGCGGCGCACCGCGACCGAGCTTGCCGACAATCTCGGCCGCGTGCGCACCACCTCGCAGATCGACGCCGACCTGCAGGACGCGCGCGGCAATCTGCAGTTCGACGAATACACCTGGTATTTCGGCCTTAACCCGTTCGGCCCCAAGACGCCGACGCCGAGCTACTATCGCGACGCGGTGCGCAAGCTGCGCTCCTTCAACGCCCGGCTCGCCACCTGCCAGGCGACCTTCGACGCCCGCGCCGACAATCTGAAGCAATATATCGACCGCATCTCCTCGGATATCGGCTCGACCTCGGCGATCCTCAAGGAGCGCGCCGAAAACCACAATAATGGCTGGTTCGATACCCGGGCCGACGATCGTTTCTGGTTCGCCTATGGCCAGCTCTACGCCTATTACGGCCTGATGAAGGGTGCCCAGGCCGACTTCGACGACGTGATCAAGGAAAAGCACCTGCAGAGCCTGTGGGACACGATGGACGCACAGTTCGTCTCGGCGCTGCGCATCCAGCCTTTCATCATCGCCAATGGCCGCGAGGATGGCTGGCTGTTGCCGACGCATCTGACGACCATGGGCTTCTATATCCTCAGGGTGCGCTCCAACATGGTCGAGATCAGCAACGTGCTGACGCAGTAAGGCTGGCGTCCGTCAGTCGGGGCGATGGCGGATTTGCGCCTTCGCCCCTGTCGCTTTTCGCGCATTGGGCGGCTGTTTTGAGACGGCGGAGCAGCCGCCGCTCTGGCTTCTATACGCCGCAAGCGACCGGGCGCCCAAGACCCGAAGCGGGTCGAACCGGGAACAGTAATATTCTTTCTTTACAGGAAACATAGTTGCATGAAAGTTGACGCCTGGGCCGCGACAGGGTTAGAAAATGCCCCTGCGCCCGTGCGGCGTTTCGAACATGCACAATTGATCAAAACCGTCCCTTCCAACGCCCAATCCAGAGGAAAGCCGTCATGGCCGAAGTGAAGTCCGACATCGAGATCGCCCGCGCCGCGAAAAAGAAACAGATTCAGGAGATCGGCGCCAAGATCGGCATCCCGAACGAGCATCTGCTCCCCTATGGCCATGACAAGGCGAAGGTCTCGGCCGAATTCATCAAGTCGGTGAAGGGCAACAAGGACGGCAAGCTGATCCTGGTCACCGCCATCAACCCGACGCCGGCCGGCGAAGGCAAGACGACCACCACGGTCGGCCTCGGCGACGGCCTGAACCGCATCGGCAAGAAGGCGATCGTCTGCATCCGCGAAGCCTCGCTCGGCCCGAATTTCGGCGTCAAGGGCGGCGCCGCCGGCGGCGGTTACGCGCAGGTGGTGCCGATGGAGGACATGAACCTCCACTTTACCGGCGACTTCCACGCCATCACCACGGCGCACAACCTGCTTTCGGCGCTGATCGACAACCACATCTACTGGGGCAACGAGCTCGGCATCGACACCCGCCGCGTCGCCTGGCGCCGCGTCATGGACATGAACGACCGGGCGCTGCGCGAGATCATCTGCTCGCTCGGCGGCGTCGCCAACGGTTATCCGCGTGAAGCCGGCTTCGACATCACCGTCGCCTCGGAAGTGATGGCGATCCTGTGCCTCGCCACCGACCTCAAGGACCTCGAAAAGCGCCTCGGCGACATCATCGTCGCCTATCGCCGCGACAAGACGCCGGTCTTTGCCCGTGACCTCAAGGCCGACGGCGCCATGGCGGTCCTGCTCAAGGACGCCATGCAGCCGAACCTCGTGCAGACGTTGGAGAACAACCCGGCCTTCGTGCATGGCGGCCCGTTCGCCAACATCGCGCATGGCTGCAACTCGGTCGTCGCCACCACGACGGCGCTGAAGCTTGCCGACTATGTGGTGACCGAAGCCGGCTTCGGCGCCGATCTGGGCGCTGAAAAATTCTTCGACATCAAGTGCCGCAAGGCCGGCCTGAAGCCGTCCGCGGCCGTCATCGTCGCCACCGTGCGCGCAATGAAGATGAATGGCGGCGTCAAGAAGGAAGACCTCGGCAAGGAAAACATCGAGGCGGTCAAGAAGGGCTGTCTAAACCTCGGCCGCCACATCGAGAACGTGAAGCAGTTCGGCGTGCCGGCGGTGGTGGCGATCAACCACTTCACCACCGACACCGAGACCGAGATCCAGGCGATGAAGGATTTCGTCAAGGCGCAGGGCGCTGAGGCGATCCTGTGCAAGCACTGGGCGCAAGGCTCGGCCGGCATCGAGGACCTGGCCAGGAAGGTCGTCGAGATCGCCGAATCCGGCGCCTCGCAGTTCTCGCCGCTCTATCCGGACGAGATGCCGCTGTTCGAGAAGGTCAACACCATCGTCAAGCGCATCTATCGCGGCGACGAGGCGATCGCCGACAAGTCGGTGCGCGACCAACTGCATGCCTGGGAACAGGCCGGCTACGGCAATTTGCCGGTCTGCATGGCCAAGACGCAATATTCCTTCTCGACCGACCCGAACCTGCGCGGCGCGCCGACCGGCCACACCGTGCCGGTGCGCGAGGTCAGGCTCTCGGCCGGCGCCGGTTTCGTCGTCATCATCTGCGGCGAGGTCATGACCATGCCAGGCCTGCCGAGCAAGCCGTCGTCGGAGAAGATCTTCCTGAACGAGCAGGGTCAGATCGAAGGCCTGTTCTAAGACCGTTCAACAGACAGAAAATGAAAGGGCGTCGCTGTGGCGGCGCCCTTTTTTGCTTGCGCTTTTCAGGCCACCGTCGAGGTGCCGAACTTCTTGATGCCGGCAACCGACATCGAGACGAACTGGTCGAGGATGGTGAAGAAGATATCCAGGCTGAAGCCAAACAGGAAGGCGAAGGTGAACAGGCTGAAGCCTATGCCGGTGACCTCGCCGCCAAGCTTGGTGCCCGGCGCCATGAACCAGGCCAGGATCATGCCGGCCAGGGCGCCGAGCGCGATGCGGTGGATAAGCCTCGCCAACGGCGGATTGGGCAACAGCGGATTGAGGATCATGCGCATGTGGAACATGATGCCGCCAAGCGCGCCGTAGAGCGCCGGCAGGATCCACAGCGCATAAGGGCTGAGCACCTCGCCCAGCGTCTTGGCCTGCAATGTCAGCGTCGAGATCGAGTTCGGCGTGATCGTGATGACGCCTTCGCATTGCAGGTTGCGCGTCGCCTCCTCGAAATCCGCGTTCACGTCCTCGACCCCGCCCGCCGTGCCGGTGGCGCTGACGACCTCGGTCTTGGGTTGGCCGTTGTCGCCATTCTTGCAGTCGAAATCCGATTGTTTGAGCGGCTGGCTGCTTTCAGCCCCGCTTTGCTGCTGTGCCAGCGCGACCTGCTGGTTGCAGAACTGGTTTATCGCCATCTGCCTCGGGTTCGAGAAATCGAGTGGCGCGCCGGCCTTGGCGGCGGAGGCGGAGATCTTGCAATAGGCCCACTCCATGCCCCAGATCGGGAACGGCGCCTCCTGCGTCATGAACCCTTGCGCCCTCACCAGCAGCGAGGAAAAGCGCTGGTCGAGCGAATGCAAATTGTCGACGGAATTGTAGTAGGCGTCCTTGAGCAGCGTCAGGTCGGTCGTCGATGCCGGCTGCGTCGTGGCCGAACTCAGCTGTTTCTTGGTTGCCCAGACCTGCCGGATCGATTGTCCGAACCGGGCGCTGAAATCGTTGTTGTCGATCTCCTGCAGCTCGGCGCTGATCGACACGCCCCTGTTGTACACATAGGTCAGCTTGCCGATGATGATCATCATCGTCACCGACAGCGCCACGAGGAAATAGGTCGCAAGCGCGGTGCGGCGCGACATGTCGCCTGGCGACCAGCCGGTGCGCAGTGCGGCCAGGGTGGAGAACGGCACTGTGCTGGAACAGTCGTTGAGCACCGACTGCAGTTTCACCACCTCGGGCTGGCTTGCCGTCACATCGGTCAGCTTTTCCGCATCGCCGATCGCCGCGAACAGCGCGCTGTCCTTGAACACGCCGTAGCGGCCATAGCCGGCGACCAGCTTCGCATCCGCCAGCAGGCCGGAGACAAGAGGATCGTGGGATGCCGTCATCTCAGCCCTCCGACGACTAGCCCAGATAGCCCGGCACGAAGCCATATTGCGACGGGCATCCGCAGGGATAACCGGGAGGCCCCGGCGGCTGCGCCCAGCACCAGAAGAATTGCGTGAAGCAGATCGTTCCCGGCGCGTGCGGCGGAACTTGCGCGAAGGCGGGCCAAGGCAATAGCGCGGCGCTGGCAGCGAGAGCCAGAACGAGGACAGTTCTTGCGACGCGCGCTTTCACTTCAGCCCCCAGCCACCCGCGCTAACCTCAAAGCAGCGTGACTCTCGGGAAGAATAGGACCGATTTCTGTGAAATGGATCACGTCTTCTTGGAATATGGTTAAGCTCAAAAGGCGCCGCATCGCTACGGCGCCTCCCGCTGGCCCGGAGCTGCGCGATTCAGGCAGCGTTTCGCTTCAAGGCCCGCTGGTTCGAGGCGTAGATCGTGTCGCGCTCCGGCAACTTGCCGGTCTTCAGGCAATCGATCCAGTCCGCGGTCTTCAGCACCGCGGCGAAGCGCGACTGCAGGATGACGCTCACCACCCGATGGATATCCTCGGCCGAGGCATAGCCGGCGCTGTTGACATAGGGCACCGAGCCACTGGCATCGGACAAAAACTCGACGGCAAAGCCCATATGGACGGCATGGATGATGGTCGACAGATCGCAATTGTGGGTCATGTAGCCGACGACCGCGATCGTATCGATTTCATTGGCGCGCAGCCAGGCCTCCAGGTCCGTGCCGGTGAAAGCCGACGGCAGCGTCTTTTCGACATAATGGTCGCGGCCACGCCTGGCGATCTCGGGATGCAGTTCGCCGCCGTGGCTGCCCTTTGCGAAGATCGGCGAGGTCTCGGGCGCCATCTGCTTGATGACGACGACCTTGATGCCGGCCGCCGTCGCAGCATCCATGGCCCGCGCCACATTGGCGACGGTCTCGGCGAAGGGCGGATGCTGGATTGCGAGATTGCCGCCATTGTAATCGTTCTGAACGTCGACGACGACAAGCGCGCGGCGTGGCTGGGTGGCTGGTGCTGACATGGCGGTTTCCTTTCGACCGGGTTGATAGGTCGAAGCTAGGCGGATGCTTCGGTTCCAGAAAGTGTCCCGATTGACATCATTCGAAAGAATTGGGACATTCGTCATTCAACCCCAGACGAAGTCAGCCATGAAGAATCCGATCATCGCCGCCGTCGCCTTCGACGGCATCAGCCCCTTCCACCTCTCCGTGCCTTGCCTGGTGTTCGGCGCGGACCGCACCAAGCTTGGCCTGCCGCGCTTCGACTTCCGCGTCTGCGCGATGGAGGAAGGACCCATCCATACCGATGCCGGTTTGAGCATCGTCGTGCCGCATGGGCTTGCCGCGCTCGACCAGGCCGACATCGTCATCATTCCCAGCTGGAAGGATCTCGAAGCGCCTCTGGCCGCGCCGTTCAAGGATGCGCTGCAACGCGCCCATCGGCGCGGCGCGCTGATCGTGGGCTTGTGCCTCGGCACCTTCGCCATCGCCGGCGCCGGCCTGCTCGCGGGGAGAAAGGCAACCACCCACTGGGCCTACACGGACCAGTTGCAGGCGCTGCATCCGGACCTCGCGATCGACGCGGACGTGCTTTATGTCGACGACGGCGACATCATCACCTCCGCCGGCGTCGCCGCCGGGCTCGACTGCTGCCTGCACATCGTGCGCGCCCGCTATGGCGCCGAGGCAGCACTGCGGCTCGCCCGGCACGTCGTGCTGTCGCCGCACCGGCAGGGCGGCCAGGCGCAGTTCATCGAGCGTCCGGTTGCGCCGACGCCAAATGCGGACCGGTTCACGCACGCTCTTGACCAGGTACGGGCAACGCTCGACGAACCGCACAGTCTCGACAGCGTCGCCGAGATGGCCGTGCTTACCCGCCGCACCTTCACGCGCCGCTTCCAGAAGTCGATCGGCACCAGTTTCGGCGACTGGCTTGCCGACCAGCGTGTCGCGCTGGCGCAAAGGTTGCTGGAGCAGACGGACAAGTCGATGGATATGGTGGCCTTCGAAGCCGGCTTCGGCAGCGCCACCTCGCTGCGCCAGCATTTCGCCTCAAGGCTCAGAACCTCGCCGATGCAGTACCGGCGGGAGTTTTCCAAAACCGCGGGCGCGCTCAGCGCGGCGTGACCACCCGCGCCGGGTTGCCCACGACGGTCGTATTGGCCGCAACATCGCGCGTCACTACCGCGCCTGCCCCGACGATAGCGCCCTCGCCTATGCTGACGCCGGCCAGGATGATCGCGCTGCCGCCGATCCAGGCATTGTCGCCGATCGTCACCGGCTTGGCGATCTCCAGTCCGGCCAGCCGTCCAGTGGCTTCGCGATGATGCTCGGCGCAATAGATCTGCACATTCGGCCCGAGCAGCGTCCCCTTGCCGATGCGCACCGGCGCGGTGTCGAGGATGGTGCAGTCGGCATTGAGGAAGGCGCGGTCGCCGAGGAACAGGTTGAAGCCATAGGCGCAATGGAACGGCGCTTCGATGCGCGCCCCCTCGCCCGCGCCGCTGAGCAGCGCCCGCAAGGCCGGGGCGATATTGCCGCGCTGCCGCGGCGGCAGGTTGTTGTGCTCGAACAGAGCATCGCGCGCGGCAACGCGCAGCGCCTCCAGCTCGTCGTCGATGCAGGTGTACCATTCGCCCGCCGTCATCTTCGCTCGTTCACTTGTGGTCATGGCGCGCCTCCCGCTTTGTCTGCTGCCAAAGCATAATCCATCCCTAGAGCATGATGCCGAAAAGTGTGGAGCGGTTTTCGGTCGACATCATGCTTCCTCCCCTCGACTCAAAAGCCCGTGGTCAAACGCCCGGCCTATGCTAGCCTGCCTTTGCCGGAACCTGCGAGGTTCCGATTTTGAGGGGGTCATTCATGCTTTACCTGCTTGCGCTGCTGATAGGTGTCATTGCCGGCCTGCGCGCCATGACCGCGCCCGCCGCCGTCGCCTGGGGCTCATATCTCGGCTGGCTGCCGGTCACGGGCACCTGGGCGAGCTTCATGGGCCACTGGATCGCCGTCGGCATCTTCACCATTCTCGCCATCGTCGAGCTCGTCACCGACCAGTTGCCGTCGACGCCGAGCCGCAAGGTGCCGCAGCAGTTCGGCGCCCGTATCGTCACGGGCGCCTTCACCGGCGCGGTCATCGGCGCGACCGGCGGCGCCACCATCGGCGGGCTCATCGCCGGCGCGATCGGCGCGGTGATCGGCACGCTGGGCGGCGCCGAGGCGCGCGGCAGGCTGGCCGCCGCCTTCGGCAAGGATCCGCCCGCCGCCTTCATCGAGGACGCGGTTGCGATCATCGGCGGGCTGCTGATCGTGGCTGCCGTCGCATGAGCGCGAAAGCCTTCGACGCCATCGTCATCGGCGCCGGCCAGGCCGGCACGCCGCTCGCCGGCCGGCTCAATGCCGCCGGCATGAGCGTGGCGCTGATCGAGCGCAAGCTGGTCGGCGGCACCTGCGTCAACACCGGCTGCATCCCGACCAAGACGATGGTGGCGAGCGCCTATGCCGCCCACCTCGCCCGCCGCGCCGCCGACTATGGCGTGACGGTGTCCGGTCCCGTCGGTGTCGACTACAAAGCGATCAAGGCGCGCAAGGACAAGGTGTCGGGCGCTTCCCGCACCGGGCTGGAGACCTGGATCGCGGGCATGGAGAAGTGCTCGCTCTATCGCGGCCATGCACGCTTCGAATCTGCCGAGACCGTGCGCGTCGGTGACGAGCTGCTGACCGCGCCGAAGATATTCCTCAACACCGGGGGGCGCGCCTCCGTGCCCGACCTGCCCGGCGTTCACGATATCCCCTATCTCACCAATTCCTCGATGATGGACCTCGATGTGCTGCCCGGCCATCTGGTCGTCGTCGGCGGCAGCTACATCTCGCTCGAATTCGCGCAGATGTTCCGTCGCTTCGGCTCCGAGGTGACGGTGATCGAGAAAGCGCCGCGGCTGACCGGGCGCGAGGACGAGGACACGTCGGCGGCCATCCGGTCCATCCTCGAAAACGAAGGCATCGCGGTCCATGTCGGGGCCGACGAGATCGCGTTTGCGAGGGAAGGCAATGGGATCGCCGTCACCTTCTCCGCCGGCAAGGTGCCGGCGGTCGGCTCGCATGTTCTGCTGGCGCTCGGCCGGGTGCCCAACACCGACGATCTCGGCCTCGACAAGGCCGGCGTCGCGGTCGACCAGCGCGGCTTCATCGTCGTCGACGACCAGTTGCGCACCAATGTTCCCGGCATCTGGGCCATGGGTGACTGCAACGGCAAGGGCGCCTTCACCCACACTTCCTACAACGACTACGAGATCGTCGCCGCCAACCTGCTCGACAACGATCCGCGCAAGGTCAGCGACCGCATCGAGGCCTATGCGCTCTATATCGACCCGCCGCTCGGCCGCTGCGGCATGACGGAGGCGGCGGTCAAGAAATCCGGCCGCCGCGCGCTCGTCGGCCAGCGGCCGATGACGCGTGTCGGCCGCGCCGTCGAGAAGGGCGAGACACAGGGCTTCATGAAGATCCTGGCCGACGCCGACACCGGCGAGATCCTCGGCTGCTCCGTGCTCGGGCCAGGCGGCGACGAGGCGATCCACTGCGTGCTCGACCTCATGTATGCCAAGGCGCCGATCTCGACGCTGGCGCGCGCCATGCACATCCATCCGAATGTCTCGGAACTGCTGCCGACCATTGCCCAGGAGCTGAAACCGCTCACCTGAGGGGCTTCAGCGTTCGCCCTTCCATTTCTGCAATGCAGCATTGCAACAATGGCGATTGCGCGCCGGCCGCGTCCACGATCAGTCTGGCGACTTGAACCGATTCAGTCCGGACATCCCATGCCGCTGCCGATCCTCGCGCTTGCCATTGCATCCTTCTGCATCGGCACCACCGAATTCGTTATCATGGGCCTGCTGCCGGAAGTGGCTGGCGACCTCGGCGTCTCCATCCCCTCGGCCGGCCTCCTGGTCACCGGCTATGCGCTGGGCGTCGTGTTCGGCGCGCCGATCGTCGCCATGGCAACCGCGCATCTGCCGCGCAAGCCGGTGCTGGTCGGGCTCACGGCTTCATTCGTCGTCGGCAATCTGTTCTGCGCCATCGCGCCTGATTATTGGACGCTGATGGCCGCGCGCGTCTTCACCGCTCTTGGGCACGGGGCTTTCTTCGGCATCGGCTCGGTCGTTGCCGCCAGCCTGGTGCCGCGCAACAAACGCGCCAGCGCCATGGCGCTGATGTTTGCCGGCCTGACGCTTTCGAACATTCTAGGGGTTCCCGCCGGCACTGCTCTCGGCGAGGCCTTTGGCTGGCGGGCCACCTTCGTGGCCGTGGTCGGCATCGGCCTCATCTCGGTCGCCGCCATCGCCTGGCTGGTGCCGTCGGATGTCGCTGAACCCAGCGGCGGCGGCCTGCGCGGCGAGTTGCGCGTGCTTGGCAAGCTGCAGGTCTGGCTAGCGATGCTGATCGCCTCGCTCGCCTCGGCCAGCCTCTTCGCCGTCTTCACCTACATCAAACCGTATCTGACCGACGTCTCCGGCCTGTCGACCGCCACCGTCACCTGGGTGCTGCTCTTGTTCGGCGCCGGCATGACCATCGGCAACATCATCGGCGGCAGGCTGGCCGACTGGAAGCTGATGCCGACGGTAATCGGCACGCTGCTCGCCATGGCCGTGCTGTTCCTGGTCTTTGCCAAGCTTGGCGTGATTGCCACGGTCGCCGTCGCCATCGTCTTCCTGTGGGGCATGCTCATCTTCATCGTCGTGCCGCCGCTGCAGATCCGGGTCGTCGAGGCCGCCGCCGAAGGCCCGAACCTCGCCGCCACGCTCAACCAGGGCGCCTTCAATGTCGGCAATGCCAGCGGCGCCTGGATCGGAGGCCTCGCCATCTCCTGGGGCGTGTCCTATGCCAACCTGCCGCTGGTCGGCGCGGCGCTAGCGCTTCTGGCTGTCGCGGTGGCGGTACTGTCGCAGGCGCTCGACCGCCGCGCGGTCCCACAGACACAGCCGGCCGAATAGCCGCACCCTGCGCCGACAGCCCCGCCCGGCTGGACCACTCGACATCCCGGCCCCAAACAGGCATTTGGGTGGCCTCTTCATTCGGAGGCCCCATGCAGAAGACCATCGAACGCCTCGCTGGCGACGCCGAAGGCACCATCTACGAATTCCCGGTGCTCCGCTTCGAGGGCAAGGACAAGGCAGCCCCTTCCGCCTATCTCCAGGCAGCCTTGCATGCCGGTGAACTACCCGGCGTCGTCGCCATCGACGCGCTGATGCCGATGCTGACCAAGGCCGAGGCCGAGGGCCGCATCAGAGGCCCTATCACGATCGTGCCCTGGGCCAATCCGATCGGCCGCGCGCAATATCATTTCGGCGAGCATCAGGGCCGCTTCAACCTCGGCACCCGAACCAATTTCAACCGCTCCTTTCCGCTGCTTGCGACACCCGACGCCAGGCTGTTGCCCGATGTCAGCCTTGGCGGCGCCGATCGCCGGCTGAAGAACCGGCTCGTCCAGCTCTCGCTCGGCACCGACATCGTGCTCGACCTCCACTGCGACGACGAAGGCCTCGCCTATCTCTACATCCACACCAGCCTGTGGCCGCAGATGGCCGACTGCGCGGCGGCCATGGGCGCCGAGGCTGTGCTTTTGTGGAGCGAGGACAATACCGGCACCTTCGAAGGCGCCTCGATCATGCCCTACCAGAACGTGCCGTCGAGCGTCGCGCGCTTCGACCGGCGCGTCGTCACCACTGTCGAATATCGCGGCATGCTGGATGTCGACGGCGCGCTCGCCGCGTCCGACGCCGCGGGGCTCTACCGCCTGCTGGTGACGCGCGGCGTCATTCAGGATCCGTCGGTTCCGAAATTCGGCAAATTCGCCGGCCCTGTCGTGCCGCTCGAGAACATCGACATGATGCCCTCGCCCAGGGCCGGCGCGATCCTCTACGACGTCAAGCCCGGCGATCGCGTCAAGAAGGGCGACAGGCTGGCGACGATCGTCCACACGCCGGGCGAGATCGACGGCCGCACGGAAGTGTTCGCTCCGCAATCGGGCTTCATCCTGACCCGCCGCTCGCGCCGCATCATCCGCGCCGGCGAGGATCTTCTGAAGCTCACCGGCGACAAGCGCAGCGACGATGCAAGGTCCGGCACGCTCGAGGATTAAGGGCGCATGGCCTTCACCATCCGCGTGAAATCCAGTTGCGCCGGCCTCCATTCGCAGCTATGGGAGTCGCCATGAACATGCGTTCGAACAAGACCGTTTGGTGGTGGGCTCGCTGACAGCGGCCGGTTCGAACGCGCGTGCGTAAAGAGAGGGTGGCCGCAACGGAATGTCCGGGCGGCCATTTGTTTTTTAAAGCCATTCCCGGGTCCGTTGCCCAAAACGCTGATGGAGACGGCAATGACGACTAAAGTTCTGGACAACGGGGCCGAGCGCTTCGTCACCGCCGGCGGCGTGACGATCACCCGCGAACGGCACGACCGGCCCTATGAAGGCGCGATCGATGCCTATGTCGACGGCCTGAATTCGCGCCGCGGTGCGGTGTTTTCCTCCAATTACGAATATCCGGGACGTTACACGCGCTGGGATACGGCCATCATCGATCCGCCGCTGGTGATCTCCGCGCGCGGCCGCGCCATGCGCATCGAAGCGCTGAACGGCCGCGGCGAGGCGCTGCTGCCGGTGATCGGCAAGGCGCTTGGCGGCTTGAGCGAAGTGACGATCGCCGAGACCTCGAAGACGCTCATCCGGCTTGATGTCGCTAAGCCCGGCCGTGTCTTCACCGAGGAGGAGCGCAGCCGCGTTCCGTCGGTGTTCACCGTGCTGCGCGCCATCACCGCCTTGTTCAAGACCGCCGAGGACGCCAATCTCGGCCTTTACGGCGCCTTCGGCTATGACCTTGCCTTCCAGTTCGACCCGGTCGACTACAAGCTCGAGCGCAGAGAGAGCCAGCGCGATCTGGTGCTGTTCCTGCCCGACGAGATCCTCGTCGTCGACCATTACTCGACCAAGGCCTGGACCGACCGCTACGACTATTCCGGCGACGGTTTTTCGACCGAGGGCCTGGCGCGCGACGCTCATGCCGAGCCGTTCAAGACCGCCGACCGCATCCCGCCGCGCGGCGACCATGAGCCCGGCGAATACGCCAACCTGGTTCGCCGCGCCATGGAGAGCTTCAAGCGCGGCGACCTGTTCGAGGTGGTGCCTGGACAGATGTTCTACGAGCGCTGCGAGACCCAGCCCTCCGACATCTCGCGCAAGCTGAAGTCGATCAATCCCTCGCCCTATTCCTTCTTCATCAATCTCGGCGAGAACGAATATCTGATCGGCGCCTCGCCGGAGATGTTCGTGCGCGTCAACGGCCGCCGCGTCGAGACCTGCCCGATCTCCGGCACCATCAAGCGCGGCGACGACGCCATCTCCGATAGCGAGCAGATCCTGAAGCTGCTCAACTCCAAGAAGGACGAGTCCGAGCTCACCATGTGCTCGGATGTCGACCGCAACGACAAGTCGCGCGTCTGCGAGCCGGGCTCGGTGCGTGTCATCGGCCGCCGCCAGATCGAGATGTATTCGCGCCTCATCCACACCGTCGACCATATCGAAGGGCGGCTGCGCGAAGGCATGGACGCTTTCGACGCGTTTTTATCGCACGCCTGGGCGGTCACCGTCACCGGCGCGCCGAAACTGTGGGCCATGCGCTTCATCGAGCAGAACGAGAAGAGCCCGCGCGCCTGGTATGGCGGCGCGATCGGCATGGTCAATTTCAACGGCGACATGAACACCGGACTGACCCTGCGCACCATCCGCATCAAGGACGGCATCGCCGAGGTGCGCGCCGGCGCCACGCTGCTTTTCGACAGCGTTCCCGAGGAAGAAGAAGCCGAAACCGAACTGAAGGCATCCGCCATGCTCTCCGCCATCCGCGACGCCAAGACCGGCAACGCCACCGGAACCGAGCGCACCACCGCGCGCGTCGGCGACGGCGTCAACATCCTGCTCGTCGACCATGAGGACTCTTTCGTCCACACGCTGGCCAACTACTTCCGCCAGACCGGCGCCAACGTGTCGACGGTGCGTTCGCCGGTACCGGAGGAAGTGTTCGAGCGGCTGAAGCCCGATCTCGTCGTGCTGTCGCCCGGCCCGGGCACGCCGAAGGATTTCGACTGCGCCGCCACCATCAAGAAGGCGCGCGCCCGCGACCTGCCGATCTTCGGCGTCTGCCTCGGCCTGCAGGCGCTTGCCGAAGCCTATGGCGGCGAGCTCAGGCAGTTGCACATCCCGATGCATGGCAAGCCGTCGCGCGTCCGCGTCTCCAAGCCCGGCATCATCTTCTCGGGGCTGCCCAAGGAAGTGACCGTCGGCCGCTATCACTCGATCTTCGCCGATCCGGTGCGGCTGCCCGACGGTTTCGTCGTCACCGCCGAGACCGAGGACGGCATCATCATGGCCTTCGAGCACCGCAAGGAGCCGATCGCCGCGGTGCAGTTCCATCCGGAATCGATCATGACGCTCGGTCACAATGCCGGCATGCGCATCATCGAGAATATCGTCGCGCATCTGCCGCGCAAGGCCAAGGAAAAGGCCGCGTAGGAACTATGGCCGCAACGCAGGACACGACGGCGGCCGCGGCGAAAGCCGCGACCCGCGAGAAGGTTGCCAGGCTCGCCTTCTGGTCGATCCTCGTCGCCGGCGTCGTGCTGGTCCTGAAGCTTGCCGCCTGGTACATCACCGGCTCCGTCGCGCTCTATTCCGATGCGTTGGAATCGATCGTCAACGTGATTGCTTCGGCCGCCGCCTTCTGGGCGATCCAGGTCAGCTACAAGCCCGCCGACCAGGACCATCCCTTCGGCCACCACAAGGCCGAATATTTCTCGGCCGTGCTCGAAGGGGTGCTGATCGTCGTCGCCGCATTGCTGATCCTCAACGAGGTCTGGCAGTCCTGGCAACATCCCGCCCCGCTCGAGCAGCCCTGGGAGGGCCTTGCCGTCAACGGCGTGGCGACGGTGATCAACGCGATCTGGGCCTGGGCGCTGATCCGCACCGGCCTCAACGCTAAGTCGCCGGCCCTCGTTGCCGACGGCCAGCACATCATGACCGACGTGGTGACCTCGATCGGTGTGTTCGGCGGCCTTGTCGGCGCAATTCTCACCGGATGGCAGATCCTCGATCCGGCGCTTGCCGTCATCGTCGCGCTCAACATCCTGTGGCAGGGCTGGCACGTCATCGGCTCATCGATGAACGGGCTGATGGACCGCGCCGTCGACAACCACGAACACATGCAGATCCGCGACATCATCTCGGCCAATTCGAAGGGCGCGCTGGAGGTGCATGACCTCAAGACGCGTATCGCCGGCCGCGCCACCTTCATCGAGTTCCACCTGGTCGTCGACGCCGACATGTCGGTCGGCGCCAGCCATGTCATCTGCGACCGCATCGAGGACGCGCTGAAGGCCGAAATCCCCTCGGTGCGCGTCACCATCCATGTCGAGCCGGACGACGAGGCAAAGCTGCCGAAAGGCACCACGGCGGTGCCGTTCGCCTAGTCTAAAAGTGTGGCTCCGAGGTCTGGCGAGATTCAGGTCAGGCCGAGCCGAAAATGGTGGTTTCCGAGAACCGGCCTACGCCGGCCGTAGCCTTCATAGAGCGGAGACACTTATGAGGGCTTCGGCCGGCGAAGGCCGGAGCGGAGCGTACTTGAAGTACGTGAGCACCGGAAGCGCAGGAAACCGTCGTTCGCAGGCCGGCCTCACCTGAATATCGGCAGACCTTACGGAGCGCAGGCCGACTGCGGCATCGGCTGCAGCCGATACACCTTGTCGTCGGACTTGGTCTTGCCATGCGCCGCCTTCGAGCAGAGATCGACCACCGCGACCGCATTGTTGGGGTTTGCCATCATCATCGTGCCGTTGGCGCCGCGCTTCAGGAAAATCTCCTTCTGCGAGATGTCGCAGGAAAAGTCGCTCATCTTCGAGCTTGCGGAGCAGCGCCACTGGTCGGCCTCGCCCTGGCAGGAATAGGTCTGCGTGACCTTGGCGCCCTTTTGCCTGGTCGTCACCGAAACGGCGATGTCGGCGCCATCCGGCCAGTTCGCGGTATCCCCGCCTGCAGCGAACGAGGCGAGCTCGACAGGGCCGCGGAAGACGCGGATCGATCGCGTCAGCTGGCTGGGATGCGACTTCAGATGCGCATCGTCGTAGTCACGCCCGAAGCAGAAGGGCTGGTCGGGCTTCAGCCGTACGCGCAGCGGATCGCCCAGCGCCGGGTCGATCGGGTCGATGCGCGCGAACTCCGCCTTGCAGCTGTCGGCCGGCATCGGGTCGAGCTTGAAATTGTCGTCCTCGCTGCCCAGCGCCTGCCTGTTGTACTCCGCCTTGCTCATCTGGTCGGAGGCGTCCGGGTCGAGATAGATGTCGGGGGAAAGACCGGACAGCAGCAGCTTGCCCTTGTCGTCGACCTTCAGCGAGGCAAGGGTGCGGTCGCAGTCCATCCCGCAGCGGATGCCGCTCGTCGGGTCGCTCGGGTCGTTCTTGTTGCACCAGCTGCCCGCCCATTCCGGCTTCTTCGCGTCGCGCACCGTGGTGGTGAGGAAGCCGGTATAGGACGTATCCTGATTGGCGGCGGGTTCCTCATTCGGCCGGCTGACCGGGTCATGGCCGTAGTAAAAGAAGATGCGCGCCACCTTCTGGTGCGGGTGCGCCTTGAGATGGGCGGCGTCATAGATACGGCCGAAGCAGGCGTCGGCGCCGTTGGGGCTGAGTTCCTTGAGGCTGAGAGCATTGTCGGCGCGCGCCGCGCCGGCGAAAGCGGCAAGGGCAGCGCAAAGCAGCGCGCCAGCCATGGTCCTCGCTACCATGGTCCTCGATGTCATGTGATCCTCCTCCCACCGACCGGACTGGGGTATGCTAGTCCAGGAGTGCCGCCCGGACCATGCAAAATCGCGGGAGCGGCAAGTCAAGGAGGATACGATGCTGCGCCGTGACATCTTTCGCGCCGGTCTTGCCGGCGCCGCAAGCCTATTCGGCCTGAGCCGGGCAAACGCGGCGACGACCGGGGAGAAGCTGAAAGTCGCCTATCACCTCAGCGACGCTGACAAGGTCAATTTCGTTCTCGGCAACATCAAGAACCACTATGAAGGCACCGGCGGCAATGTCGACATTGTGCTTGTGGTGCACGGTCCGGCTCTCGCCGCCTTCAAATCCAAGGGCGCTTCGGGCGCTGTTTCCAGCCGCTTTGCCGGCCTCGTCCAGCAGGGCCTTGTCCCGCAGGCCTGCGGCAACACTTTGCATGGCATGGACATTACGCTGACCGACCTGCTGCCGGGCTTCCAGCTTGCCGAGAAGGGCGGCGTCGTGAAACTCGCCGAGCTGCAGCGCCAGGGCTATGTCTATCTCAGGCCCTGAACGCGCCCGCGCTTGAACGCCCCTCACTTGAACACGAGGCCGGCTATGGCCTACGAAAGACCGCAACCGGAGGCCAGCTTAGATGACGACGCTCGACATCCCCGATCTTGCCGGCAAGGCGGTGCTGGTCACCGGCGCCTCGACCGGCATCGGTGCAGCACTCGCCCGTGCTTACGCGGCGCAGAGATGCCGCGTCGCGCTGCACTACAATGCCAGCCGCGCACCCGCCGAAACCGTGGCCGAATCCATCCGTGACGATGGCGGCGAGGTGTTCCTGGTCCAGGGTGATTTTTCGGTATCCGCCGACGTCGAGCGTGTGGTCGAGGAGAGCGCGAAACATTTCGGCCGGCTCGACGGCCTCGTCAACAATGCCGGCGGCATGCTCGGCCGCGTCGCCTATGCCGATCAGGATGAAGCGCAATACGACGCCGTGATGGACCTCAACGCCCGTTCGGTGCTGACCGCCTCGCGCAAGGCGATCCCGTGGCTGAAGCGCCAGGGCGGCTTCATCATCAACACCACCTCGATCGCCGCCCGCAACGGCGCTGGCGGCGGCGCCGGCCTCTATGGCTCATCCAAGGCCTTCGTCTCCAACGTGACGCGCGGCATGGCGAAGGAGCTGATCGGCTTCGGCATCCGCGTCAACGCGGTCGCGCCAGGCACGATCCTGACGCCGTTCCACGAACGCTATTCGAGCGCGGAGCAGATCAAGGCGATGGTCGCCACCATCCCTCAAGGGCGTGCAGGAACGGCCGAGGATTGCGTCGGCGCCTATCTGTTCCTGTCGTCCGATCTGTTGAGCGGCTACATCATCGGCCAGGTGATCGAGGTGAATGGCGGCCAGTTGATGCCGTGAGCTGGCGATTGCATACTTGATGCAGCGTGCAACCTGGAGGGAGATCAAGGCATGTACGGACTGATCGGCAAGATGCGGGCGGCGCGCGGCCAGCGCGATGCGGTCATGGACGTGCTGCGAGAAAGCACCGCCGCGCTCCCCGGCTGCCTGAGTTACATCATCGCCACCGATCCGGCCGACGCCGACGCCATCTGGGTCACCGAAGTGTGGACAGACCAGGCGAGCCACAAGGCCTCGCTGCAGCTGCCGGAAGTCCAGGCCGCGATCGCCAAGGCGCGTCCCTTCATCGCCGGCTTCGAATTCCAGATCGAGACCCATCCTGTCGGCGGCTTCGGCCTTCCCGGCGGCAAGACCGGCTGACGCCTACGCAAGTTCCATTTTTCGATATAGCGAAAGCTCGCATCGTTTTGCTTGGCGCTCGACCTTGCTCTTCGCCAACAACGTCAACGAACAACGGGTTTTCGAGATGCCACTATTTGCATTGAAGCGACCGGTGCTGTGATAAGTATAATCGCGATCATGTCGGGTCACCGAGACACTTAGCCCGCATCGCGGGTTTTGGCTTAATTACGGGGAGGGGATTCAAATGGCCAATTATGCGCTGTCGGAAGCGGAGAAGAAATCGCTCAGATACCTGATAAAAAGCTTAAATATGAGCATGAAGGAATTCGAGTCGGCGTATATATCACGGGGTGGAGGAAGATCCTTTCAGCAAGCACTTTTTCTGGGAAGGGAGACAAGTTTAAGTTTATATAACGCCAAGAGACTACGCGAAGCACTCGGTGAATTTCAAACTAACGCAGACTCGGTGATTATTGATAGCAGTACACGTGATGTTTGTATTAAAATTTCTAGAGCCATTATGGAACGGTTAATAAATTATGTCAAGCAAGAGGACGACACGTCATTTATTTATGAACTTCTTTCAAACAATGAGCGATACGGGTATGTAAAAAATCCGGCTACGATAGAGAGTAAGGAAAACATAGTTCAAGAATTCAAAAGGACAATACTCGGTTTGATGTCGAAGGTATCACTTCAGAATGATCCGGACCACGCCGAACTGCGAGCGGAACTGGTAGCTTTTCTGAGGGCTATTCTCGCCTTTTTGGGCGACGCCGCGGCAAGCCCACCAAAAACTATTCCACGGGTAATTCCTCAACAAGCCAACGACATATCAGAGCGACTAAAGAACGCCGCAAGCACTACGAAGGCGATGAAGGATATATATGACCAAGTCATATACCTTCTGAGCCAGCTTTTTGGTTAGGCGCTGTCTGGCCGCATGCGGATAAATCACGAATTTCGCGCAAAATCCTAGTCCAATGATTTCAACCCATGCAGTGAGCACGTAGCGGCTCATCCTCCCGATCGCTCGTAGGCGCCAATCTGGACTTTCCTGCCGGAAATGGCTTCGCATTTGTCCGCGGTCGATCTAAGAGCCAGATATGAACTCGTCGACCCCGCCAACAGTCGGGCGCATGGGCCGCCTGCGCCGGCCGCAGCAGTGGCTGGTGCTGCTGGTGTTTTCGCTGCTCTTCGCCGGCGCGCTGGAGCTTGTCGCGCTGCCTGCGGCGCTGCTGATCGGTCCGATGCTTGCCGCGATCCTGGCCGGCACCAACGGCGCCACCGTGCGCGTGCCGCGCCCGCTGTTCGGCTCGGCCCAGGCGATCGTCGGCTGTCTGGTCGCCAGCTCGATCTCCGCCGACATCTTTCCGGTGTTCTACGCCGAATGGCCGCTTTTCCTCGCCGTGGTCGCGACCGTCGCCGCCTCCAGCCTGCTCGGCTGGCTGATCAGCCGCTGGCGCATCCTGCCCGGCACCACGGCAGTCTGGGGCTCCTCGCCCGGCGCCGCGACCGCCATGGTGCTGATGGCCGGGGCCTTCGGCGCCGATCAGCGTCTCGTCGCCTTCATGCAGTATCTGCGCGTCATCTTCGTCTCGATGACGGCAGCGCTCGTTGCCAAGATGTGGGTCGACACGTCCGGCGTCGTGGTGCCGCCCATCGTCTGGTTTCCGCCGATCGATCCTTTCGCTTTTGCCGCCACACTCGGCATCGCGATCGTCGGTGGCCTGATCGGAAAGCTTGTCAGACTGCCTTCGCCCTTCTTCCTCGGCACCTTCATTTTCGGTGCGGTGATTCATCTCGGCCTTGGCGTGCCGATGCAACTGCCGCCCTGGCTGCTGGCGGCCAGCTACGCCATGGTCGGCTGGTCGATCGGGCTGAACTTCACCCGGCCGATCCTGCGCCACGCGGCGCGCGCCCTGCCTCAGATCATCGGCTCGATCGTGGCGCTGATCGCCTTTTGCGGCGGCATGGCCTTCGTCATCAGCCGCCTGCTCGGCATCGACCCGCTGACGGCCTATCTGGCGACCAGCCCCGGCGGCATGGACAGCGTCGCCATCATCGCCGCCGCGGCGCAGAACGTCGACATCTCCTTCGTCATGGCTCTGCAGTCGGCGCGCTTCCTGGTCGTGCTGCTCATTGGGCCAAGCGTAGCCAGGCTGGTGGCGCGAAACGTCAGGGCCTGATCCGCGCTATTGCAAGGCGGGAGCGAGGAAAATGCCCATGAGCCGCCGTCCGAACGCCGTCGATCTTTCCGGCCGCGTCGCCGTGGTGACGGGCGGCGCGCAAGGCATCGGCCTTGCGGTCGCCCGGCGCCTGCTGTCGTCCGGCGCCGCCGTCGCCATCTGGGACGTCGACCAGGCCGCGATGACCAAGGCTGTCGCCGAGCTCGCTTCGCTCGGCCGCGTTGAGGCCATTCTCTGCGACCAGTCGCAGGTCGAGGCGGTCGATCGCGCGGCCGCCGAGACCGAACGGACGCTCGGTCCCGTCGATCTCCTCGTCAACAATGCCGGCATTGCCGGGCCGGCGGCGACGGTGGTGGATTACGACCCCGCCGCCTGGCGGCAGATCATCGACATCGATCTCAACGGCGTCTTCTACTGCTGCAAGCGCCTGGTGCCAGGCATGGTCGCGCGCAACTACGGCCGCATCGTCAACATTTCCTCGGTGGCGGGCAAGGAAGGCAATCCGAATGCCGCCGCCTATTCGGCCGCCAAGGCCGGCGTGCTGGCGCTGACCAAGTCGCTCGGCAAGGAACTCGCCGGACACGACATCGCCGTCAACGCGCTGACGCCCTCGCCCGCCCGCACCCGCATTCTGGAGCAGCTCAACGAGGCGCAGGTCGCCTACATGCTGGGCAAGGTGCCGCGCGGCCGCTTCGTCGAAGTCGAAGAGGCGGCCGCCATGATCGCCTTCATGCTGTCGGACGAGAACTCCTTCACCACCGGCGCGACTTTCGATCTCTCCGGCGGACGCACGACCTATTGACCGCAGGCCGCCTGCGGCGAAACCTATCGCCCGCCCGCAAGCCGCTCGGGTAGGAAATCGACGAAGACGCGGACCTTCGGCGAGAGGTGGCGATTGGACGGCCACAGCATGCGGAACTGGCCGCGGCCGTCGACATGGTCGTCGAGCACGGTGCGCAGCCTTCCGTCATAGAGCGCCTCGCGCACCAGGAAATCGGGCATGCAGGCGATGCCAAGACCGGCAAGCGTGGCGCCCTTCAACGCCTCCATATTGTTGCAGGTCAGCATCGAGCGGATCTGCGGCTCGGCGCTCCCGGTAATGAACGGCCAGTGCAGCAGCCTGCCGCTGTTGAGAAAACGGAAGTGGATGCCGAAATGTGCCGAAAGGTCCGCCGGAGTGCCGGGCGTGCCATGGCGATCGAGGTAGGAAGCGGCCGCGCACAAGATCATGCGAAAAGGCGCGACCGGTCTCGACACCAATCGTGAATCGGGCAGCTCACCGCTGCGGATCGCGACGTCGATTCCCTCGTCGATGACGTCGACGACGCGATCGTTGAAATCGATGTCGAGCTCGACTTCGGGATAGCGGGCCATGAATTCCGACAGCACCGGCAAGAGCAGATGATAGGTGACGATCGGCGTCGAGATGCGTAGCCGCCCATGCGGCGTTTCGCGCGTCCGCGACAGCATCGCCTCGGCGTCTTCGATGTCGTCGAGGATGCGGCGCACCCGCTCGTTGAACAACTTGCCCTCCTCGGTCAAGCCGATGCGCCGCGTGCTGCGCTGCAGGAGCCGCACGCCGAGCTCCTGCTCGAGCCGGGCGACGCTCTTGCCGACGGCTGAAGCCGAGATGCCGAGCGCCCGCCCCGCGCTGACGAAACTCCCGAACTCGGCGGTGCGGGCGAAAGCCAGAAGGCCGTTGAGACGATCCATCGCTTGAATCCATTCGAGCGTTTCATTCCGGTATGATCGGAGATTTAATACTATTTTGCCGGAAATGTCGCGGCCCTATCTTGTCGTTGCGATCGGCGCCGCCAGTGCGCGGCAAGCCGGCAAACCCCGCTCAGATAGGAAAATCCATGACTTTGATGACCAGAACCGGCCCGGCCGGCAAATGGCTCGTGCTGCTGGCGGTGTGCCTTGCCGCCATGACGATGCCGTTGAGCTTCACCGGTCCCGCCGTGGCGCTCTCGCGCATTGCCGCTGATCTCGGCGGCAGTCCGATCGAGCTCAATTGGGTGACGAATGCCTTCATGCTGACCTTCGGCGCCAGCCTGATGGCGGCCGGCGCATTGGCCGACAATCATGGCCGCAAGCGGATATTCCTCATTGGCCTCGCCACCTATGTCCTTGCCGCGCTGGGCTCCACGCTGGCGCCCGACATCGTCTGGTTCGACATCTTCAGGGCCCTGCAAGGCATAGGCGGCGCCGCCGCCTTTGCCGGCGGCGCCTCCGCCCTTGCCCAGGAGTTCGACGGCCAAGCGCGGCTGCGCGCCTTCAGCTTCCTCGGCACCAGCTTCGGTATCGGCCTTGCCTTCGGCCCTATAGCCTCGGGCCTGCTCATCGATGCATTCGGCTGGCGGGCGATCTTTTCTCTGGTGGCGCTGCTCGCGGTTGCCGCGGCAGTCCTCGGCCTGCGTACCATCACCGAATCGCGCGACCCGGATGCGACCGGGCTCGACTGGGCGGGGGCCGGAACCTTCACCATCGCCCTTGCCGCGCTGACCAGTGGCGTGCTGCTCGCGCCGCAGAACGGCTGGGCCGATCCTCTCGTCATCGTGCTTCTTGGCACGGCTGCCATCGGCTTTGCCACTTTCGTCATTGTCGAGCAGCGCGCGCGCCGGCCGATGCTGGACCTGACGCTGTTCCGCTTCCCGCGTTTCGTCGGCGTCCAATTCCTTGCCGCCGCGCCTGCCTATGCCTTTGTCGTCCTGCTCGTGCTCCTGCCGATCCGTTTCATCGGTATCGAAGGGATGAGCGAGATCAAGGCCGGGCAACTGATGATCTGCCTCTCCGGACCGCTGCTGATACTGCCGCTGCTTGCCGGCCAGCTGGCGCGCTGGATCGCCCCGGCCACGATCTGCGGCGTCGGCCTGCTGGTCGCGGCCGCCGGCCTCGTCTGGCTCAGCCGAGTTCCCGCGGCGGACAGCGCATTGGTGGCCCCGCTGGTCCTGATCGGCGTCGGCATCGCCTTGCCCTGGGGGCTGATGGACGGGCTTGCCGTCAGCGTCGTGCCGAAGGAGCGCGCCGGTATGGCCGTCGGCATCTTCAACACCACCCGCGTCGCTTGCGAGGGCGTGGCGCTGGCGATCGTCATGGCGGTCCTGTCGGGCTTCACCGCCGCGCAGCTCGGCGCTCAGGGGCTGGCTGCGCCCGCCGATGCGGCATCGGCCGCGCAAATGCTGGTGACCGGCAATGTCGTCGGAACGGCGCAACATCTGCCTTTGGCCAACGCCAGTGCCGTCATCCAGGCCTATGAGACGGCTTTCGACCGGCTGCTCGTCGTGCTGGCGACCATCACCGTGCTCACCGCCATCGTCGTCTTCCTCGGCCTGCGTCGCGGATCGGCGGCCGAACAAGACACCGCTCCTCTGCCGGCCTGCCAGGAAGGCTGACGCCACGTGACGCCATCAAGTCCGGCGCGGCCTCAAAAAATACTTGACTCACATACTCATATTTGAGAGCGCAATAAAATATGAGTACAGGAGACAAGTTTATGCGCAAGCGGTCGAGGACGTGGCGCCGGGGACTATCATTGCTGGCGGGCAGCGCCATTCTCGGCCAGGTCTGGCCGGCGATGGCACAGGATCGCGGCGACGCCACCGTTCTCGACCGGATCGAGGTGACCGCCGAGAGCAACGATATCCTGAAGCAGGACGGTTATGTCGCCAAGAAGGACCGCATCGGCACCAAGACCGACACGCCGATCGCCAGGATACCGCAGGCGGTTTCGGTGGTGACGCAAAAGCAGATCGAGGACCAGAAGCCGCGCACGCTGAACGATGCGCTGGGCTATACGGCCAGCGCCAACCCCAACAGCTTCGGGTTCGATACGCGCTACGACGCCTTCTTCCTGCGCGGCTTCCAGGCCTTCTACAACGGCATGTTCCGCGACGGGCTGCGCCAGTACAACGGCCCCTCGGCCTGGTTCAAGACCGAGCCCTACGGCATCGAGGGCGTCACTATCCTGAAGGGTCCGGCCTCGTCGCTTTACGGTGTCAGCGGTCCGGGCGGCATCGTCAACGTCGTCACCAAGCGGCCCAAGGACGAGCCGTTCCATGAGATCGAATTGCTGGCCGGCGGGCACAACCGCTTCCAGGCGGCGCTCGACGCCTCCGGCCCGGTCAACGACGACGGCAGCATCCTCTATCGCTTCACCAGCCTCGGCCGCCTGAGCGAGACCGATCTGCCCGCCTATCCGGACGACAAGCTCTATCTGGCGCCGGCCGTCACCTTCAAACCGGACGAGGACACCAGGCTCACCATCCTCGGCGAGTATTCGAAGTCGGTCACCGGAGGCACTGCGGCCTTCTACAACTCCGCCTATGGCGAGCTGTCGAATATCTATGAAGGCGACCCGGCCTGGAACGATTTCAAGCAGGATCAAGGCCGCATCGGCTACGAGTTCGAGCACCGCTTCAACGATTGGCTGACGGTGCGCCAGAACCTGCGCTACGACGCCGTCGATTCCGACATCGAATATAGCGGCCATTATTCGGTCGGCGCCGGCCAGCCGCTGCAGCGCTACTGGGGCCATTACACCGAGACGATGAAGAACTTCGTCGTCGACAACATGGCGCAGCTCGAATTCGACACCGGCCCGGTCCAGCACACCGCGATTGCCGGCATCGACTATGCCTGGTCGGACTATGACGCGGGCAGCGGGCTCTCCTATGTCTCAGTCGATGACATCAAGGCGGCGCCTGTTCCTTATTCCGGTGGGCAGCAGATGAACCAGCTCGGCGTCTACCTGCACGACCAGATGGAATGGGACGATTTCACCCTGTTCACCAGCGGTCGCTACGATTGGGTCGATACTACCTCCACCGCCGCTGATTTCAGCCAGTCGAAGCAGAAGGACAGCGCCTTCTCCGGCCGCGTCGGCCTCTCCTACCGGACCGAATGGGGCATCATCCCCTACGTCAATTATTCGACCTCGTTCTCACCCAACATCGGCTTTGTCTATGACGACGTCACCAGCCCTGTCGGCCGCGTCGCCCGTCCGACCATCGCCGCGCAGAAGGAGATCGGCGTCAAATACGAGATCCCCGACCAGAACGCGACTGTGAGCGCCGCGCTGTTCGACATCGACCAGAAGGACGGCGTCGTCTTCGACGCTTCGTCCGGCATCAACAAGCAGCGGCAGCTCGACCTCAACTCGCGCGGCGTCGAACTGGAAGCCAATGCCTCTTTGGACAACGGCTTCAGCGTCATAGCCTCCTACACCTATCTGCGCGTGAAGATCGAGCGCGGCGCCGAAGGCACCGACGGCAAGCAACTGTCGGCGACGCCGAACCACATCCTGTCGCTCTGGGGCCATTATCAATTCGAGAACGGCACGCTGGAAGGGCTTGGGCTCGGCGCAGGCGTGCGCTTCGCCGGCGCGAGTTATGGCGACGACACCAACACCTTCAAGAACGATGCGCGCGCCTTCGTCGACGCGTCTGTGTCCTACGACTTCGGCTACCGCAATCCGAAGCTCGAAGGCGTGAAGCTGCAGCTCAACGCCAAGAACCTGTTCGACAACCGGCAGACCATCTGCTCGGCCGGCTATTGCTACCGCGACGAAGGGCGCTCGCTGTTCGGCAGTCTGCGCTACAGGTTCTGAAAACAGTGCCAGGCGGTGACTACTCGTCACCGCCTCCGTCCCCGCCCTGCGCGCCGCGGCGCCAGTAGGCAGTGACGAAATGCCGGTCGCGCGGCAGGCCCCATTCCTTGCGCACGATCTTGCGGATGTCGCGGAAGTCGGCGAACTCGCACCCCGCCCAGACATGGAGATCGTCGGCCGGATGGCCGCGCTCGCGCAGCGCCGCCGGCAGCAGGCCGGCGCCGCCGGCTTCACGGCCGTGCCGGTAAAGCCAGTGGACGGCGATGTTCTTGCCTCGCGCCAACGCGATCCGGTCTTCCGGACCATCGACCTCGATATAGGCCTCGGCGCTGCTCGATGGCGCAAGCTCTTCCAATATCCTGGCGATCGCCGGCAACGCGGTATCGTCGCCGATGAGTAGCAGGTTCCGCGCTTCCGGCACGCCGCCGCCACCGGGGCCGATCATGCCGATGACATCGCCGGGCCGCGCATTCTGCGCGAAGCTCGCGGCTGGCGTCTCGGCGCCCGGATGCAGCACGAAGTCGATGTCGAGCCAGCCGCTCAGCGCGTCGAGCGCGCGGATCGTATAGACACGCACGGTCAGCGCGTCCTCGCCCGACGGCCAGACGATGAGGCCATCGGCACCCATGGTCGGCCAAACCGCTTGCCGTCCGGCCGGCGGCAGCAGAAGCCGGACATGCAACCCGCCATGGGCGAGACGGCCGAGGTCGCGGCCTGAGAAGCGCACGCGCTGCATATGCGGCGACAGCCGCGTCGAGGACAGGACCGAAATCTCGCGGAAGAAAATAGGTGTCCCGGCATCGGTGCCGTCGCCTTGCCAGCGCAGGCATTCGGTCGTGCTGAGATGCGCTGCGATGTGGCCGGCAAAGATCATCTTCATGTAGGAGAGGCAGGTCTCGTCTTCCGCCGCGACCCGGACCAGCACGCCACCGTCGTCGAACGCGGCATTCAACGAGCCGTAATGCATGCGGAATTCCCATCGGCCGGCGTCGCCGGTGTCGATCTCGTCGTCGCTGTGCTCGGCGCGCAGCCTGTCCATCACCGCGCGGATATCATCGTTCCGGATTCGGGTTTGCGCGCTCAAGAGATTCATCGCCGGGCCTTTTCGATACCGATTGCGGCGGCATCGGCCGAAGCCCGAGGTCGCCATGGCATCGGCATGCCACAGCCTCGGCGGCATTGCCATAAAAACATGAATATAAAAGTCATATTTTTAACCGAACCGCAGGGAGGCGCGCCCGTCACGCCTCCGGTTTCAGCTGATGATCAGGCTTGCGATGCGCTCGCCGTTCAGCGTGAAGGCCATGTCGCCCTCGCCGTTGAAGCCATTACCCGTCACGGCGACGCGGACGTGGTGGACGCCGTCGCGCTGCGTGACGCGGACGATGCTAAGCTTGGATTGCACGCCGATATTGTCCGACTGGTTCCACCGCGCGACCCCGTCGCGGCCATGGAAGTCGCGGCCCCAGTCGCTGAGAAAAGCGTCGTCAGTAAATGCGTCGAGAAAGGCTGCGGTGTCACCTGCGTTGGTGGCTTCGACAAAGCGGCGGATCGGATCGGGCGTGGTCATCAGTCCAACCTGTGCATCAGGTCATCATCCAGCCACCGGCCGAAGAAATAGACCAGTTGCTTGTGCCACCACGGCCAGTCATGGCTGACGTCGCCGCCCCAATAGTCGACCCAGGCGGGAATGGACTTGTCGCGCAGCACCTGTTCCAGCTCGCGCGTTTCGACAAGCATGCGCTCTTCCCAGGCGCCCTGGCCGCAGCAGAAGATCAGCCGCAGGCCCCGCAGCCGCCCGAGCAGCTTCTGGTCGACGATGCCAGGCAGGTAGTCGAGCGGCGAGTTGAAGTAGATGTTGCCTTCCAGCGCCCGGCCGAAGAAATCGCGGGCGGAATAGACGCCGGAAAGCGAGATGACGCCGCTCGCCAGCTCCGGAAAGCGGAACACGAAATTCGACGAGTGGTAGCCGCCCATCGAGCAGCCGCTGAATAGCGGCTTGAGAACGCGCCCGCCATTGGCCTTGGCGGCGACCGCCTGCAGCTCAGGCAGCGCCTCTTCGCGCACATAGCGGAAATAGGCTTCGTGGCGGGCAATCCGATGCGCCGGATCGGCATGCTTGTTGAAGAAGGATTCCGAATCGATGCCGTCCAGCGTGAACAGCTGGATGCGGCCGGTGTCGATGAACTCGGCAAGCGCGCCGACCCCGCCCGAATCCTCGAACTGGTAGAACCGCCCTTGCGAGGTCGGGAACACCACCACCGGGCGCCCGGCATGGCCGTAGCGTTTGTATTCCATGTCGCGGCCGAGATTGCGGGCATGGCCCTTGTGATAGGAGACGTCCATCGGCTCAGGCCTTTTCCGCGTGGATATAGTCGACCGCCTGGCGCAGCGCCTTCTGGTCCTTCGAACGCATCTGGTAGGCGTAATTGCCCATGGCGCGGCTAAAAACCTCTTCGATGGCCTGGTGATGGACGATCTTGTCGCCGTGCGCGGCTAGCACGTCCGCATGGCTGTGCAAATAGTCGATATGGCGTTTGCGGCTGGCATAGGCGGTGAAATACTTGCCCTTGTAAGGGCCGCCGGCCGCATCCTTGACCACCATGTCGGCCCAGGCGGCATAGACGTCGATATCGAATGTGTAGTTGATGGCGTCGGTCATCCAGGCGCCGGGCGGACGCATGTTGACCTCGAGCGCGATGACGCGATTGTCCTTGGTCTCGAACAGCTCGATGTGGAAGAAGCGCTCGCGCACGTCGAACGCCTTCAGGATCTTGCGGCCGGCCTCTTCCACCGCCGGCGTGATCTCGGGAAAGCAGGTGTAGCTCATGTGGCGGTCCTTGTTGACCGCATCCATGATGCTCTGGTCGTAACGGTGGCTGGCCGCCAGCACCACCTCGCCGTCGCGGTTGACCAGTCCGTCGAAGGTCACCACCAGCCCTTCGATGAACTGCTCCATGACGAAGGTGACTCCCTCCGGCTTGTCCCTGAAGAACTGGTCGAGCTCCCTGGCGTTGGAGATCTTGAAGGTGTTCGATGCGCCGGAACCTGAATCCGGCTTGACCACCACCGGATAGCCGACGCGGCGGATGAAGGTCATGGCGCCGGCGCGGTCGGAGCATTTGCGCTGCGGGATGGTCTCGACGCCGCTCTTGCGGAAGAAGGCGCGCATGCGGCTCTTGCGCTTCAAATTCTTCACGAAATCGAGCTTGGTGCCGTAGATGTTGAAGTCGGTGCGGATGTTGGCTTCGAGCTCCAGCCAATGCTCGTTGAGCGACTCGAAGCGGTCGATGCGGCCCCATTTGTGGATGAAATGCCCCATCGCCCGGAACACCGCATCATAGTCCTCCATGTCGGCGATGCGGTAATATTCCGAAAGCGCCGGCTTGAGCTTGCTGTTCAAGCTCTCGTAAGGCGCATCGCCGATGCCGAGCACGGTGGCGCCCGCCTTCTTCAGCCGGTCGCAGAAATCGGCGCCGTTGGCCGGAAAATGCGGCGAGAAGAACACGAAATTCATGGATGACCCCCTCCCCGGTGTCTCTCATCGGTAGCCAAGCCTTCAAAACCAAGTCTGGCGCATTTGCGAGGCGCGGGGAAGTCCATCCGCGTCGGGCTGGCATGAGGCGGATCGTGGTCAGCTATCCGCCGCGCTTGCCTCTGACGGGCCGCTCCTGTAAGAGAGCCGGCATGACCACGCGCGTCCGCACCGTCGCTTCCGCTCGCACCGGCTTTGCCGGCGAGACCGCGCGCGCGCTCGCTTCGACCCTGCTTCTTCTCGGCCTTATCGGCGATCGCCGGGTTCGCTGAAGGAGCGCCCGGCGGTCGATACCCGCCGCTTAAGGCGCAGGCTCCTTGGCAAAGTCATATCAAGCGAACGAAATTCTGGTAGAGGCGACGCTCGCCACCAATCCGCCCAGGGCGGGCATGCGAGCCGCCGGGAGAAATGACGATGAACGCACGAGAAGAAATCCGCGCCGGCGAGGCTGAAGCCGACAAGCGCGCGGCCGGCCACATGCCGGACGCAGCACGCAAATACCAGTCCTACCCGACCGTCGGCCTGATCGACCGCACCTGGCCCAACAAGGTCATCGACAAGGCGCCGATCTGGTGCTCGGTCGATCTGCGCGACGGCAACCAGGCGCTGATCGACCCGATGGGCCATGAGCGCAAGGCGCGCATGTTCGCACTGTTGCTCGACATGGGCTTCAAGGAGATCGAGATCGGCTTCCCCTCGGCCTCGCAGACGGATTTCGACTTTGCCCGCTGGTGCATCGAGGAAGGCGGCGTGCCTCGCGACGTGTCGCTCCAGGTGCTGGTGCAATGCCGGCCCGAGCTGATCACGCGGACCTTCGAGGCGCTGAACGGCGCGCACCGCCCGATCGTGCATTTCTACAACTCGACCAGCGAGTTGCAGCGTCGCGTCGTCTTCGAAAAGGACGTCGCCGGCATCAAGCGTATCGCCACCGACGCCGCCAAGATGATCACCGACATGGCGGCCAAGGCCGGCGGCGGCTATCGCTTCGAATATTCGCCCGAAAGCTTCACCGGCACCGAGCTCGACGTCGCGCTGGAGATCTGCAACGCCGTCACCGAGATCGTGAAGCCGACGGCCGACAACAAGCTGATCATCAACCTGCCTTCGACGGTCGAGATGTCGACGCCCAACATCTATGCCGACCGCATCGAATGGATGTGCCGCAACCTCGACAACCGCGAGAACCTGATCATCTCGCTGCATCCGCACAATGACCGCGGCACCGGCATCGCGACCACCGAGCTCGGCCTGATGGCCGGCGCCGATCGCGTCGAGGGCACGCTGTTCGGCAATGGCGAGCGCACCGGCAATGTCGACATCGTCACGCTGGCGTTGAACATGTTCACCCAGGGCGTCGATCCGGATCTCGATTGCTCCGACATCAACCGGATGAAGGATGTCTACGAGTATTCCAACCAGCTGAAGATCCCGGAGCGCCACCCTTATGTCGGCGAACTGGTCTACACGGCCTTCTCCGGTTCGCACCAGGATGCCATCAACAAGGGCATGAAGGCGCTGAAGAAGGCCAATACGCCGATCTGGGAGGTGCCTTATCTGCCGATCGACCCGGCCGATGTCGGCCGCACCTACGAGGCGATCATCCGCATCAATTCGCAGTCGGGCAAGGGCGGCATCGCCTATGTGCTGCAGGCCGATTACGGCCTCAATCTGCCGCGCAACCTGCAGATCGAGTTCAGCCAGGCGATCCAGGCGATCACCGATGCCGAAGGCAAGGAAGTGCCCGCCAAGCGCATTCACGATCGCTTCCTCGAAACCTATGTCGACCAGCCCGGCGCGCGGCTGAAATTCCTCGACCACCGCACCTATCCCGACACCGAGGTGAAGGGCCGGCGCATGGTCGAGGCGGATATCCTCGACAACGGCAAGGAAGTAACGATCACCGGCTCGGGCACCGGCCCGATCGACGGCTTTGTCGATGCGCTCTCGCGTCATGTCGGCGTCGACATGTCGGTGCTCGACTATTCCGAGCATTCCTTGCAGCGTGGCTCCAACGCCTCGGCGATCTCCTATGTCGAGATGGAGCATCCGGGCGGCAAGCTGTTCGGCGCCGGCATCAATACCAACATCGTCGCCGCTTCACTGGAGGCCGTGGTTTCGGCCGCCAACCGTATCCTTGGTCGCAAGGCCGGCTAAGCGAACACGGCGTGTCCGCAAGGCGCGCCTCGTTGCAAAACAGACGCAATTCCCCCGTTGTTCGTTAACCGGCGGGGGAATTTCCGGTGCTTACGCGATCGCATAACAAGAAGCATCCTTGTGCGCCGGCGCGGGCGCTATATGATCGCGCCCTAACCTGTGCCGTTCGGAAGGATCGACACTTGGAGCATGCCCCGCCTGCCGCCCCCGCAGTGCGCGAGACATTGGAGCGACTGCTTGCCAGCGAAACGTTCGGACGATCCGAACGTGCACGCAGGCTTTTACGCTATCTTGTCGAACGCGAGCAGGCCGGCGAGGCGGACAGGCTGAAGGGCGTCTCCATCGCCATGGACGTCTTCGGCAAGGACGGCGATTTCGACGCCTCCACCGACGCCGTGGTCCGGGTCCAGGCCGGCCGGCTGCGCGAGCTTCTGGAGCAATATTTCGCCAATGAAGGCGTCGCCGAGCCGGTACGCATCGCGATCCCGCGCGGCGGTTATGTCCCATCCTATGAGCTGAACGCGATCCGGCTGCCAGGCGATGCCAAGTCCGCCTCCGGCACCATCGCGCAGCGGCCCGACGCATCGGCCGAAGCGGCTCCGGCCGCAGCCGAGCATCCAGACCACCATGCGCCTGGCGAGCCTGTGCCGCTGATGGCACCGGCGGCGCCTGCCCCGTCGCTGACGCGGCAGCTGCGCTTCTTCTGGGCCGCCATGGTCCTGGTCATCGTGATGCTCGGTGTGCTCATCGCACGTCAAAGCAATGCGTTCCTTGGCAGCGCCGACACGGCCGCACCGGTCGAGACGGCGGGCGCGGCCGCTCAGCCGATATTCGACTCCCTGCCGCTGATCTACATCGCCGTGAAAGCCGATGGCCCTGAGGCGGCCCGCGTCGCAACATCGCTGCGCGCCGGCCTCGCGGGTTTCGACACCATCGATTTCATCGGGCGCGATGCGGATTCGACGCGCGACCAGTCTGCCGACCCGGTCAGTTTCGTCTTCGATATCGCTCCCGGGCCCGCCGCCGGTGACGTGACGGTGGAACTGCAGAGCGTCGCGACCGGACGGGTTCTGTTGTCGCGCAACCTGACATCGGTCGAAAGCGCGCCCGGTATGGTCGAAAGCAACATCGCCAGCCTGCTCACCTCGACGGTTCCCGCCTCCGGCGCGATCTATAGCTATATTGACCAGAGCGACATCCGGACCAGCCAGATCGGGTGCCTGGTGCTCGACGACCGCTATTACCTCGACATGAACGCCCAGACGCACGAGGTTGCGTATCGCTGCCTGGAGAAGCTCGCCGCCGAAGGCACCAAATCGTCGCTCGTCTATGCGGAACTGGCCGCGCTTCATGTGGAGGCCGTCACCGCGCACTATGCCTATCCGCCGGAAGCGACGCTTGAAAAGGCCATGTCGCTTGCGCACCGCGCTGTCCAGATGGGGCCGATGAGCCCACACGCGCATCGCGCCCTCGGCTACCTTAACTCGCGTCTCGGCAACGCCGACGAAGCGATCCGCTTGATGCGCAAAGCTTACGAACTGAACACTTATGATCTCGGCATGGCCGCCGCCTATGGCTACGGCCTGATCTTCACCGGCAAATATGGTGAGGGAACGCCGATCCTGAGCCACGCGGTCGAGGCCTTCAGCGGTCACCCGACCTGGTGGGACTACGGCCTGTTCGTCGGAGCCTTCATGCAGGGCGACATGAAGAAGGCCGCGATCGCCAGCGAGTCGCTGCGCACGACGGCGTCCAAATCGCACTATCTGGCCGCGCGCCTGATCGGCGCCAGGATTTCCGGCCGCGACAAGCTGGCGAGCGAGCTTGCCAACCAGTTGACCGCCGAATTCCCGAAATTCGCCGCCGATCCGCGCGCGACATTCGTCGACCGCAAATACCCTGCCGACCTGACCGAGCGGCTGGTACAAGCTTTGCGCGAAGCTGGGATAGGCAACCCGAGCTGACGGCAATTGCCCGGCGCGGCTGTTCCGCCAGGTCCGCCGGTCGCTTGCGCCCGGCTTTGCCTAAGCTACGCAAAAACAAGCGGTTAAGACGATTAGGATGGACTTTCCTGGATACCGGACCATCGTGCCGTGCGCTTCCGGGCGCAGGCGGCAAAGGGGCGAAAAGGTCGCAAAGATTTTACTGGCTATCGATCTGGCCCGGGAGCAATCCAGCCACAATTCGCAATTGTTGCCCCTCTTGCCTCGCTACCCTCGTTTTCATGTCGTCATCCCCCCATGCTGTCGAATGCGGCGCAGGCCCGAAAACGGTCGTGCTTTTGCACGGCTTCGGTTCCTGCCGGGCGATCTGGCGTGACGTGGCCGCATCGCTTGTGCCAGGCATGAGAGTGCTGGCCTACGATCTCCCCGGACACGGCCATTCGCTGGAATGCGGAGGCATGAGCGCCAAGCAAGCTGCCCGAACAATCCTTGCCGACCTTGCCGCCCGTCGGCTGCACAGGGTCCACCTCGTCGGCCATTCCATGGGCGGCGCCGTCGCGACCTTGATGGCGCTTGCCGATCCCGGCAGGGTTGCCTCGCTGACTTTGCTGGCGCCCGGCGGCTTCGGTCCTGAAATCAACGCACCCCTGCTGCGCCGCTATGCGGCCGCGGCCGACAAGAGAAAGGTTCGCGCCTGCCTTGCCGCCATGTCGGGCCGGCGGAGCGTGCCGCCGGAGCATGTGGTGGACGCGCTCTGCCAGATGCGCAAACGGCCGGGCCAGGCGCAGGCCTTGATCGACATGGCGGCCGCAATGACCAGGGATGACCGGCAAGGGGTCATTCCGAGCGCACAACTGGATACGCTCGAAATGCCGGTCATGGTCGTTTGGGGAGCGGAGGATCCGCTGCTGCCCGTCGAACAGAGCGAGGCTCTGCCGTCGCGTTTCCATCTGCACCATGTCCTCGATGCCGGTCACATGCTGGTCGAGGAGGCTCCGGACCTGGTTGCCGAGATCGTGCGCCGCAACACGCGCCGCCGCGGCAGGCGGCAACGGCCGGTGTTCGGCGCCGCGGCAAGCTGACGGGCGCCATCATTCAGTGCATTTTGCCAGCGATTGTGTTAACCCGCTGTTAACCAACGCGAGACAGCCGCCATGAAAGATGCAGGCGACAAAATCACCCCGACCGAGCCGTCGCGCAAGCTTTCCGATGCCATTCGCGACATCAAAAACGCCTTCGCCGACCGCGATGACGTCGTGGTCGACA
The DNA here is from genome assembly GCF_019091085.1 of Mesorhizobium sp. GbtcB19. Classification (GTDB taxonomy): domain Bacteria; phylum Pseudomonadota; class Alphaproteobacteria; order Rhizobiales; family Rhizobiaceae; genus Mesorhizobium. The sequence goes on from NZ_JAGXJY010000004.1 coordinate 51,180, forward strand.
TGCGCGAGGCGCACCGCATGCGGCTCGAGCTGCTGGCGAGCGAGCTTGCCCCGGTCTTTGCCGATGTCCCGGCCGACATGGACAGCTTCGACTTCGCCGTCTCGTCCGGCCTGCAGCCGCGGTTATGGATCGATGCCGTGAGCCACGTCGCCATGGGCCGCGACCGCCGCACCTACCGCTTCCTCAAGGATACGCGCGTCGGCCGTGTGATGCTGGCCGAATCGACAGAGATGAAAGCCGTCGCCGATGCGGTGACGCGCTATGTGGCGGAACGCGTCGTCGAGCGGCAGCGCATGATGGAAGGCGGCATCGAGAGCGCCGTTCCCGGCCTGCATCGCGCCGTGGTCCAGGAAGCGCAGCCGCCCATTCAATCCGAAACCCGCCGCAACGGCGGTTGGACGACCTTCTTCGCCGGCCTCGGCCTGATCGCCGCTGGCGCGCTCGTCGGCCTGGCGGTTTCGCTGGCCTTGTTCTGGGACCGCATCATGCAGATGAAGATCAGCTTCTGACGAGTTGGCGAGCCGGCCCGGCGGGCACCTCGAGGTCCATGGTCTGCAGGTCCGAAGGCGGCATCGCCGGTCCGGTGAGGCCGCGCCGGATCAGGCGCAGGCGCCAGCTGCCCTTTTCGCCGTCGATTTCGAATATGTTGTACTGCGCTGCCGGGTGCTTGCCACCGGGCGCCTGGCCGGCGGCGGCAACCCCGACCACGGGCACCTTGGCCGCCTTTGGCCCGATGGTGAACAGCGACGGCAAATGCGAATGGCCGTGCAGGACGAGTTCGGCGCCATGCCGGCGAATGACCTTGTGGAAACGGGCGATGCCGAACAGCCGCTTGTGCTGCGGGACGGCGCCGCGCACCGGCGGGTGGTGGATCATGATGGCCCGGAACAGCCCTTGTCTCGCCGTATCGTCGAGAACCTTGCCGAGCCGTTCGGCCTGCCCCTCCATGAAGAAGCCGTTGGCCATGAAGGGCGCGGTGGCGCGCGCCGTGGTGACGCCGATCAGCGCGACATCGCCGCGCACGCGCAGATATGGAAACGAGTTGCGGTCGACCGGGCTGTTGACGCCGTCGCCGGTCATCCACGGAGCCCACGCCCGGCAGACCTTGTCGAAGGCGCTCGGCACATAGGCGTCGTGATTGCCGGGAACCACCGAAACGTCGTGCGGCGACCCGAGCGTCTCCAGCCAGTGCTTCGCCATCTCGATCTCGCCGTCGAGCGCCAGGTTGACGAGGTCGCCGGTGATGGCGAGGTGGTCGGGCGCGCTGGCCTTGATGTCGGCGACGAGGCTGTCGATCACCGCGTCATGCATATGGCGGCGGCGGTTGCGTTGCCAGTTGACATAGCCCAGCACGCGCTTGGACGCGAGGTCGCGATAGGTTACATCGGGCAGCGGTCCCAGATGAGCATCGGAAATATGCGCGAGCCTGAACATGGCCCCTTCTTAAGCGACGCCGACGAGGCTTTCCACTCACCCTTTGCTGTTCGCCCAAGCAGGTTCCGCAAAAGTGTCCGACGGTTTTGCGGCCAGACCCTGCGAAAAACGAGAAAGGCCAAGCAGATGCTGGTGGGGCTACCCACGAACATCTGCATGGGGATCGTTGCATGAACCGCCGCGCCGATCCGGAAGAAGCCTTCCGCCAGACCGGCTGGCCGGGCCTGCGGGCTAGACTCTTCCATTTTTACTTTCTGCTGCGCCGCCCGATGACGCTCGGCGTGCGCGGTCTGGTTCATGACCGTGCCTCCAACGCCGTCTTCCTGATCCGCCACACCTATGTTCCGGGCTGGCAATTGCCCGGCGGAGGGGTCGAGTCCGGCGAGACCCTCGAAGAAGCGCTGGCGCGCGAGCTGGCCGAGGAAGGCAACATCGCGCTGACCGCGCCGCCGGTGCTGAAGTCGATGCACTTCAACCGCCGCTCCAGCAACCGCGACCATGTCGGCCTTTACCTGATCGAGGCCTTCAGCCAGACGGCGCCGAAACTGCCGGACCACGAGATTGCCGAAGCCGGCTTCTTCCCGATCGATCGCTTGCCCAAGGACACCACCCCGGCGACGCTGCGGCGGATCAAGGAGATTTTTGGCGGCGAGCGGATCTCGGCCTACTGGTAATCAGGCGGCCTTCCTGAACCTGCTCCGATCATGCGACGCCGCGTAGTCAAGCTCCGGCCCCACCGGAACGATCCCGGTCGGATTGATCGATCTATGGCTGCCGTAATAATGCGCCTTGATGTGGTGCAGGTTGACCGTGCCTGACACGCCCGGAACCTGATAAAGATCGCGCAGATAGTTCGACAGGTTCGGATAGTCGGCGATGCGACGCAGATTGCATTTGAAGTGGCCGACATAGACTGGATCGAAGCGCACCAGCGTCGTGAACAGCCGCCAGTCCGCCTCGGTGATGTGTTCGCCGGCCAGGTAGCGCTGTCGCGACAGCCGCTCCTCGATCGTATCCAGCGCCGAGAACAATTCGCCGAACGCTTCGTCATAGGCGCTCTGCGTGATGGCGAAGCCGGCGCGATAGACGCCGTTGTTGATCGCCGGATAGACCAGCCCGTTGATCTTGTCGATTTCCGCGCGCAGCGCTGGCGGATAGAAGTCGAGACCCGCCTCGCCCCATTCGTCGAAAGCGGTGTTGAGCATCCGGATGATCTCGGAGGATTCGTTGTTGACGATGGTCTTTTCCTGCTTGTCCCACAGCACCGGCACCGTCACGCGGCCCGAATAGGCCGGATCTGCCTTGGCATAGATCTGGTGCAGGAAATCGAGGCCGTAGAGCGTGTCGCCGGTGGCGCCGTCCTCGGCTTTGAAAGTCCAGCCGTTTTCGCCCATGAAGTGGTGCACCACCGACACCGAGATGATGCCCTCCAGCCTTTTCAGGGCACGGAAGATCAGCGTGCGGTGCGCCCAAGGGCAAGCGAGCGAGACATAGAGATGATAGCGGCCCGGCTCCGCCTTGAAGCCGCGCGTGCGGCCCTGCGCCGGCTTGCCATCGCGCGTGATCCAGTCACGCCATTGCGACTCCGTCCGCACAAATCGCCCGCCGCCATCGGTGTTGCGCGAGCGGTCCTGCCATTTTCCTTCGATCAGCAATCCCATGCGAAAATCTCCCGGCGGTTTCACCTTATCTAGGCCACTGACCGAGCCGGCGAAGGTCCCGAGGCACTGAACAGTCCGTCAAACGATGAACGGGTTCGTCAAAATGACGCAAAGGAGGCGAATAGCCGCGATTGCAGCGAAACAAAATTGGTGCTAGCGGAGGCGCCCATGTTCGACTTTGCCTCGATCCGGTTCGACCGACGACGAAAGGGCGCCCGCGCTTAAACAGCGCTGACTGGCGAACGCTGCCGCTTTGCAGCAAACCTTCCTCGCATACCGGAACGCAAAGACCATGAGCCTTGCCGACGTGAAATACCTGCCGGAAACCCCGGCGCATGATGCTGAAATCGAAGCCATCAACGACGAGGCCTTCGGCCCCGGCCGTTTCGTGCTTGCCGCCTACAAGATCCGCGAGTCGGGCGGGCATGACCGCTCGATGTCCTTCGTCGCGGTCAAGGACAGCGCGGTGATCGCTTCCGTGCGCATGACGCGCGTGGCGGCGGGCGCCGGCCGCGCCATGATGCTTGGCCCGCTTGCGGTGCGCCCTGCCTTCAAGAACCTCGGCATCGGCCGCAAGCTGGTCGCGATCGCACTGGAGGAGGCCAGGAAGGCCGGCGCGCCCGCCGTCATCCTGGTTGGCGACGAGCCGTATTACGGGCCGCTCGGCTTCAAGCGCTTCCCGCGCGGCCAGATAACCATGCCGCGCCCGGTCGACCTCGACCGGCTGCTGCATCACGAAATCAAGCCGGGCGCCGTCGCACGCTTTGCCGGCGATGTCTGTCACGCCAACACGGCTAGGGTTGCCGAATTTGCCCCGGCCTTGGCGCGCCCGGCGGCAAGTGCGTCGCCCTCGATCGACCCGGCTATTGCGGTTGCGCCGCCGTTGCGGGCTTCGTAGCATAGTCCGAAATCCTGGGAGGCTTGCATGAACCCGAACGGCCAGATCGCGATCGTCACCGGCGGCGGATCGGGCCTGGGCGAAGCGACGGCGCGCGCCTTGGCGAGCAAGGGCGCCCGCGTCGCCATCCTCGACGTCGGCATCGAGCGCGCGGCGAAAGTCGCGGCCGATATCGGCGGCATTGCCGTCCAATGCGATGTCTCCAGCGGCGACAGCGCCACGGCCGCGATCGCCGAAGCGGCTGAAAAGCTCGGGCCGCCGCGCATCCTGGTCAATTGCGCCGGCATCGCCATCGGCGTGAAGACGATCGGCAAGGACGGGCCGCATCCGCTCGACCAGTACCGCAAGGTGATCGAGATCAACCTGATCGGCACCTTCAACATGATCCGCCTGGTTGCCGACCGGGCGGCGAAACTCGACCCGCTCGCCGGCGGCGAGCGCGGCGTCATCGTCAACACCGCCTCGGTCGCCGCCTATGACGGCCAGATCGGTCAGGCCGCCTATTCGGCCTCCAAGGGCGGCGTCGTCGGCATGACGCTGCCGGTGGCGCGCGATCTGGCGCGATCCGGCATCCGCGTCTGCACCATCGCGCCCGGCATCTTCAAGACGCCGATGATGGCCGGCATGCCGCAGGAGGTGCAGGATTCGCTCGGCGCCTCGGTGCCCTTCCCGCCCCGGCTGGGCGAGCCGTCGGAATATGCGGCCCTTGCGCTCCACATCGTCGAGAACCAGATGCTCAACGGCGAGACCATCCGCCTCGACGGCGCCATCCGCATGGCGCCGAAATAAGCCGAATGCCGACAGGCGCCGGTGGTTCCACCGAAAAGACCGGCCCGCTCGCCGGCCTGAAAGTCATCGAGATGGCCGGGCTCGGCCCGGTGCCGCTCGCCGCCCTGATGCTGTCGGAGATGGGCGCCGAGGTGCTACGCATCGAACGCGCCGATGCCGGCCAGCCGTTGCTCAGCCTGCCGGAAGACTACGATCTCGACCGCCACGGCCGTTCCATCCTCAAGCTCGACCTGAAGCGTCCGGCGGACGCGGAACTGATGCTGCGCCTCGCGGCGGCGGCCGATCTGCTTGTCGAAGGCTTCCGCCCCGGCGTGATGGAGCGGCTCGGTCTCGGGCCCGATATCCTGCTCGAACGCAATCCGGCGCTGATCTACGGCCGCCTGACCGGGTTCGGCCAGGACGGGCCGCTGTCCGGGCGAGCCGGGCACGACATCACCTATCTCGCCTATGCCGGTCTCTTGCATGCGATCGGCAGGCGGGGCGCGCCGCCGGTGCCGCCGCTCAACCTCGTCGCGGACCAGGGCGGCGGCGCCATGATGCTGATCGCCGGCGTGCTCGCCGCCCTTTTCCAGCGTTCACGGACCGGAAAGGGCCAGGTGGTCGATGCCTCGATGATCGAGGGCGCCTCGATGCTGGCGGCGCCGATCCACGCCTATATGGCGGCGGGTCTGTGGAGCGACAGGCGCGGCGAGAACCTGCTCGATTCCGGCGCGCCGTTCTACGACACCTATGAGACGGCCGATGGAAAACACATCGCCGTCGGCTGCCTCGAACCGCGCTTCTTCGCCGAATTCGCCAGGCTGCTGCCGCTCGCCGAGCATTTTGCCGGCGGCCAGTACGACAGGTCGCTATGGCCCGCGCTGCGCGCCGCCATCGCCGGACGGGTCAAGGAGAAAACGCGCGACCAATGGGCCGAACTGTTCGCGGCCACCGATGCCTGCGTGGCGCCGGTGCTGTCGCTGGCCGAAGCCAGGCACCACCCGCACAATCGCGCCAGGCAAAGCTTTGTGCAGTCCGGCCGGCTCGAACGCCCGGCGCCAGCGCCGCGTTTCTCGCAAAGTCCTCAAACGCTTGCCGCAACGCCAGCCACTGCAAATCGCGACCCCGCCAGCGTGTTGAACCGCTTCGGCTTGAGCGAAGAGGAAATCGCAGCCCTTGCAAAGGCGGGTATGCTCGGCCGATAAGCGGAGAGCAGAAATCAACTTATTACGGGTAAGCTTGTGACCGAACCGAAGAAAGACGTCATTCGCGAGACCGATGCCGAGGCTGTCAGGCTGGCGAAAACCCTGATCCGCGCTGCGCGTTTCGGCGCGCTCGCGGTGATCGAGCCTGCCACCGGCGCACCGCTGGCAAGCAGGGTCGGCGTCGCCACGGATATCGACGGCACGCCGCTGATTCTGATCTCGATGTTGTCCGCGCACACCGGCGCATTGCTTGCCGATCCGCGCTGCTCGCTGCTGCTTGGCGAGCCCGGCCAGGGCGATCCGCTGGCGCATCCGCGCATCAGCCTGTCATGCCGGGCCCTGCGGCTGGAACGGGGGACAGCCGACCAGATCCGCGCCGAACGCCGCTACCTCAACCGCAATCCGAAGGCGAAGCTCTACGCCGGGCTCGGCGACTTCTCGTTCTTCCGGCTCGAGCCCGGGCGCGCCAGCCTGAATGGCGGCTTCGGCAAGGCCTATCTTCTCGACCGCGACGATTTCATCACCGGCGGTGGCATCGTCGAGGAACTGGCTGGCAGCGAGCAGGCGGCGCTCGAGCATATGAATACCGACCACAGCGACGCGCTTGCCCTTTATGCCCGCCATTTCGGCCGCGCCGAGGGCGACGGCTGGACTGCCACCGGCTTCGATGCCGATGGCATGGATCTCGCCGCATCGGACGCGACCTGCAGGATCTTCTTTCCGCAGCCTTTGCAAGCCGCGCGCGAATTACGCTCGGTGCTGGTCGAGATGGCCAAAACGGCACGCGCGGCGGAGCAAGAGCGATAGTTGATCGCGCGCCGGCGAAAGCAACGCTTGAGATTTAGAGGAAATGAATTACCTTTGTAGTGACGCTGATTCAGCAGCGCCAATCGACATCTGAACATTGTGGAATCAGGCGCCATTGCCCCCTGGCGCCAGGATGAGCCAGGACCCTTGGGGGATCTATGATCTCAAATAAACTAATCGCCAATGCGGAAACCGCCGCCGCGTTTCTCACCCTCATGGGGAATGAAAAGCGCCTGCTGATCGTCGCCCATCTCATGGACGACGAAATGTCGGTCGGCGCCATCGCCGAAAAAGTGCAGCTCAGCCAGTCCGCGCTGTCGCAGCATCTCGCCAAGTTGAGGGCGCTCGATCTCGTCGAGACCCGGCGCGACCGCCAGATGATCTACTATTCCTGCCGGTCCGAAGCGGTGCGCGAATTGCTGCGCATGCTGGAAGGCATTTTCGGCGACGGTGATCTTTCGCAGATGGCCTATCGGTTGCGCCGCGCCGGGGCTTGACCGGCGGCTCCTCGCGTTCATTACCTCGCTGATGGACCTTCGGCGAGGCGTGCATGAACCTTATCCCTATCGACGATCCCCAGGACCCGCGCGTCGCTGCCTATCTCGACATCCGCGAGCGCGATCTCGTCGGGCGGCAGGGCCGCTTCGTCGCCGAAGGCAAGGTGGTGCTGGACCTTCTGCTGTCGACCGGGCGCTTCGTCGCCGAGTCGGCCCTTGTCCTCGAAAACCGGCTGGCTGGCCTGCAGCCGATCCTGCGCAAGGCACCTGCCGATCTTCCGGTCTATGTCGCCGGCGGCGAAGTCATGGACAGGATCGCCGGCTTCCACATGCATCGCGGCATCCTGGCGATCGGCCTCCGTGGCGATCAGGCGCCCGCCGAAATTCTGCTGGAGTCCTTGCCCCGGCGCGCGTTGGCCGTCGTCCTGGTCGGCATCTCCAACCACGACAATATGGGCGCGATCTTCCGCAACGCAGCCGCCTTCGGCGCGGACGCGGTGCTGCTCGACCGGACCTGCTGCGATCCGCTGTACCGCAAGGCAATCCGCGTTTCGGTCGGCGCGGCGCTGAAGGTTCCCTTCGCGTCCTTCGCCGATGCCGCGACCTTTACCGCGACGCTCGACCAGCTTGGCTTCAGCCAGTTCGCTCTTTCGCCAAGCGGAGCCCATGATATCCGCGAGGCGCAGCGTTCACCGCGCCTTGCGCTCTATCTCGGAACGGAGGGCGAAGGCCTGCCACGGGATCTGCTCGCCCGGCTGCACACGTTACGGATCAACATGGCCGAAGGTTTCGACAGCCTGAATGTCGCGGCCGCTTCGGCGATCGCCCTGCATCACTTTTCCGAGGCGGGCGGCCCGTAAGCTGGAAGGCAACGACAGCCTTGTTCAGCTGCCGGCCTTCTGCAGGGCCCTCACCCGGTCGGCCAGGCTGATGCCGCGCCCGCCTTGCTGCCCATCGCTCGCCAGCGCGTTGGCGATGGGGGAATCCGGCCCGTCGAGCTTCATCGTCAGGTTGACGACCTCGGCCGCCAGTTCGTTCATTTGCTCGCGAAGACCCGAGCTCGAGCGCGCATCGCCCGCCGCTTGAGGCATTGCCGTTGCCGAGGCGGCAAGATCGGTTTTCAGCCGCTTGTTCTCGCGCGCCAGCGCCGTCAGCCTCGCCTCCAGCCGTTCGCGGTCGCCCTCGAGCTTGGCGATTGCCTTGTCGACATCGTCGCTTTGCACGTCGGTGCCTGTGGCCAGCCGCGTGATGCCGTTGGCAGCCGTAATCTCCTTTGACCGTTCGCGCATGCGAGCTAGATCCTTCTCGCGCCGGTCGAGCTTTTCCTCGCGGTCGGCAAGTGTCGCGAGCAAGCGCTCGACCTTCTTGTCGAGCTCGGCGGTTTTCTTCTTCTCCGCCTTCAGCGCTTCGCGCGCGACCTTGATCTCCGAGGCTATTTCCTGATTGCGTCGGTCGGCTTCCTTGCGCTGACCTTTGAGCATTGCGATGTCGCTGGCGAGTTTTTCCAGTTCCGATTCGCGGGCAACCAGCTCGATCTGGCGGTTCGAGGACGAGAAGCTGGCATCGTCATACATCTGTTCGAGCTTTTGCAGCTCCAGGGCGCGCTTCTCCAACGCCCGCTCCGTCTGCGCATGCTTTTCCGACAGGCGGTGCAGGTCCTCCTCGCGCTGCCTGAGCTCGGCATTTTTGGCCTGCAGATCGGAAAGCGCCTGGTTCTTGTCCTTCTTTTCGACCGCGAGCCCCTTCAGGGCCTCGCGCCCGCGGCCGATCTCGACGAGCTGCTCGGCAGCCTTCTCCTGCAGGTTCTTGACGGTTATCTCCAGCCGGCGCGTCGTCATGGCGTATTCCGCCCGAACCCGGTCCTTGTCGGCCTGGATTTCGGCTTGCGTCAGCGGCAGCGAGGCCTCCAGGCGCCTGCGGGTCAGGACGACGGCCCGCCGCCACACCGCGGGCGCGACAAGCGACACCAGGAAAACGGCGCAGAGGAAACCGAGTACGAAGAACAGAACCGACTGAACCAAGGCGTGCTATCCACGTTACGGAGCGGCATTCGCTGGGTTGTGCCGCCTTGGCATGGCGGAAATTCAATGCCGCGGCAAGGGCTTGCCGCGGCATGATCAGCACTGTCCGAGCGATTGTTGCGGATAGAACCCGATCAGAACGGGTTCCAGGTCGGCCTTTCGGTGAGCTTCAGATAGCCGAGATTGACGCCGAGACGGGCGCCGACGCCGGTGCGGATCGGCACCAGCAGCACCCGGTTGCTCTGCAGCACGTTGAAGCCGACGCCGGCGATGACATAGGCGGAGCCGGCAACGCCGCCGAAGCGGTTATAGAGGCTGCTGATGTCGTCGAGATTATAGACCAGCATCATCACCCGCGATCCCTCGCCGCCGAAATCCCAGCCGAGCGACGGGCCTTGCCAGAACACCTTATGGTCGCCGGCGTTCTTGGTGTAGAGCGTGCCCTCGCCATAGGTCAGGCCGCCGATCAGGGCGCCGGATCCTTCCTCGCCCAGCAGGTAGCCGTTGGGCAGGCCGTAGGAGGCAAAGATCTTCTCGACGACGGTGGCCAGGCCGCCCGACGTTTCGCCGAAGAACTTATGACCGGAATCGATGATTTCCTGTGCGGTGTACTGTTGGGCCCGCGACGCCGAGGTCGAAAGGATCAAAGCCCCCAGGAGTGCTATGGTCATGGTGAGGACACGGACGAATGTCCGGTCGTAGTATCGGGAAAACATGCTTCCAATCTCCGTCAGGGAGCACTTTCGCCGACGCCTCGCACCCCTGCGGCTCTTGCCGGCCGTTCAGGGTGGCTATCACGGGCAAACTATGCCGTAATCCTTTTTCAACCATTAAGCTCGCACACGAAGATGGCAGTTCGAAGGCTGCGTTTCCCCCGCCACGCCAGGTTTCCACCCGCTAACACAGCATTTTCGCCATCGACAATTGTGGATTTGTTGATGCGCGCGCGGGCGCTGTGTATTCAGAAGGCCTTGGAAAAGAGTGTGATTCGTGTGGGCATGCGCGAAAACGGTCGCTCGGCCATGAACAAGTGACTTAAGCAGGGATTTCGCCGATGGCCGAGCTTTTCACCCTTTCCGCGCCCGATCTCGCGGCGCTGCTTTGCAGCCGTGTCTGCCACGACATCATTTCGCCGGTCGGCGCGATCAACAACGGCCTGGAACTGCTCGACGAAGGCGGCGCCGACGAAGACGCCATGAAGCTCATCCGCCAGAGCGCCAAGAACGCCTCGGCGCGGCTGCAGTTCGCCCGCATCGCCTTCGGCGCCGCGGGTTCCGCCGGCATGATGATCGACACCGGCGATGCCGAGGCCGTGGCGATCGCCTTCCTGAAGAACGAAAAGCCGGAACTGGTTTGGAACGGCTCGCGCGCGCTTCTGCCCAAGAACAAGGTCAAGCTGCTGCTCAACCTCATTCTCGTCGCCCATGCCGCCATACCGCGCGGCGGCAAGCTGGTGATCACGCTGGAAAATCTCGAAACCGAGCCGCGCTTCTCGCTGTCGGCCGCCGGCCCCATGCTGCGCGTGCCGCCGAAATTCCTCGAGCTGCATTCGGGCCACAAGCCGGAGGAGCCGATCGACGCCCATTCGGTCCAGCCTTACTACACGCTGCTCCTGGCGCGTGAGGCCAACATGACGATCTCGATCCACGCGACACCCGAAGAGATCGTGCTGACGGCTGCCTAGAGCAATTCCAGGAAAAGTGCGTAGCGGTTTTCCGTCCGGAATTGCGCAGAAACAAAGGTTTAGAGCAGTTCGGCGGTTTCCGAGAGCGCTGAACTGCTCTAAGAAAACTAAAAGTATCTTTTATTGCTAATATTTGCGCCTGCAGTGCAGATCGAGCAATGCCGGCCGCAATCCATGTAACAGCGTCGCGGACAAAAACCGCGCGATATGCCTGTTTGGAAAAATTTTACCTAACGGCTTTTCAGCTTCTTTACCAGATTGGACTATGGTGTTCACCGGTTACCTGGAGGCTGCCGGTTCGGCAGATGGCAAAGAGGATCCGGACATGAAGCGCTGCCTTTTCGTCGACGATTCGAGCGTCATCAGGAAGGTCGCAAAACGCATTCTCGGCGGCTCCGACATGATTGTCATGGAGGCCTCGAGCGGGCTTGAAGCCACCGAGATGTGCGCCGGCGACATGCCGGACGTCATCGTCATCGACGGCGGCCTGGCCGATGTCCAGGCGGTGGACCTCATCCGCCGTATCCGCGCCATGGAAAGCCCCATCAAGCCGCAGATCCTGGTCTCGCTGGTCGAGGTCGATGTCGGGGCGATCATGCGCGCCAAGCGCGCCGGCGCTCAAGGCTATCTGCTGAAGCCCTTCAACCGCGCGCAATTGCTCGAAAGCTTCCGCGTCCTCAAGATCGCCGCCTGATTCGCTGGAGGCGTTCTCAACAAAAAACCCGGCCTGAGCCGGGTTTTTCGTTTGGAATCGTTGGGTCGCTTACGCGCTGACGCGGATATCTTCCGGTTCGCGCAGCACGTAACCGCGGCCCCACACCGTCTCGATGTAGTTCTGGCCGCCGGACGCCGCGTCGAGCTTCTTGCGCAGCTTGCAGATGAAGACGTCGATGATCTTCAATTCGGGCTCGTCCATGCCGCCATAAAGGTGGTTGAGGAACATTTCCTTGGTGAGCGTCGTGCCCTTGCGCAGCGAGAGCAGTTCCAGCATCTGGTATTCCTTGCCGGTCAGGTGCACGCGCTGGCCGCCGACCTCGACGGTCTTGGCGTCGAGATTGACCACCAGGTCGCCGGTGGTGATGACCGACTGGGCATGGCCCTTGGAACGGCGCACGATGGCGTGGATGCGCGCCACCAGCTCGTCCTTGTGGAAGGGCTTGGTCATATAATCGTCGGCGCCGAAGCCCAGGCCGCGCACCTTGTCCTCGATGCCGGCCATGCCGGAGAGGATCAGGATCGGCGTCTTGACCTTGGAGAGGCGCAGCGTGCGCAGGACTTCATAGCCCGACATATCGGGGAGATTGAGGTCCAGAAGGATGATGTCGTAATCGTAGAGCTTGCCGAGATCGACACCTTCTTCGCCGAGATCGGTCGTATAGACGTTGAAGCTCTCCGATTTCAGCATCAGTTCGATGCTCTGTGCGGTTGCACTGTCATCTTCAATCAGCAGAACACGCATTTCATTCCCCTTTTCTGCTGCCGGGCCGTGTCACGACCCGTCCGGGACCCGGAGCAGTGATTGCCTGAACAGAAGGTGCCACCGACTGGTTAACAAATCCTAATTTCGTGTCGTCCACGATACCAGATTTTTTAACCCCTTTCTACACCCACTTGAATCTAATAATGAATCACAGACCCAAACCGCTAATGCACCACATTAATAAGTCAGCCTAAGTGACTCCAGAGACTCGCAGGCCCGGGCTTCCCGCCGCTGCCGGAATTTTTACCCGGCCTTAAGTCCTCGCCCGTATGATTAACAATGCCCGTAAACGAATGGTTACCGCCGGCAAAAATCTTTAGGGCTTTGTTTCCCATAGCCCAGGGAATGCCGGGGGAAACGGGCGGCGCCTGGGTCGTTCCGGGCGGAGTGGACGGTATTGCAGGTGTGCGTTTGCGGAGTATCGAGTCATGAAGTCACGTGAAAACCTCGTTCGGCTGAAGCAGTTTCAGGTGAATGAGAAGCGGCGCCAGCTCTTGCAGCTGGACATGATGATCGCCGAGTTCGAGCGCATGGCCGTCGAGCTGGAAGCGCAGATCGTCGCCGAAGAGAAAAAAGCCGGCATCACCGACATCAACCATTTCGCCTATCCGACCTTCGCCAAGGCGGCTCGTTTGCGCCGCGACAACCTCAGGAATTCACAAAGCGACCTCGCCCAGCAGCGAAGCACCGCCGAATCATTACTCGGCGAAGCTGAAGCGGAGCTTTCCAAGGCCGAGATGCTGGAATCGCGCGACACCAAGATCCGCGACGCCGACACGGGCGGCCGCAGCGTCATGATCGGCTGATCGCCGGCCTATTTGTGGTGATCGCCGGAGACATGCCGGCCATCTTCAGGACAGGCGCCCGGCCGAATCAGCCTCGCCGCAGGCTTCAGGACGCAACGGCCATCTCGCCGTGATCCGCCGATGCTCGCGCCCGGGCATCCTTGATTTCCGGCGCGTGCTCTTCCGCCCACGATCGGATCTGGCTGAGCAGCCCCGCCAGGTTCTGGCCAAGCTCAGTCAGCTCATATTCCACGCGCGGCGGAATGACCGGAAACACTTCGCGCCGGACAAGCCCGTCGCGCTCCAGCACGCGCAGCGTCTGCGTCAGCATTTTGGGCGTGATGCCTTCCATTTTGCGCGCCAGCTCGCCGTTGCGCAGCCGGCCGCGCCGCAGCGCGCAGACGGTGAGATAAACCCACTTGCTGGCCAGCATCTCGAGCACGGTGTGCGACGGGCAGGTGCGCCGGAACGCGTCGTAGCCGAGTGGGGAAGTATCGTCACTATCCATAAGGTGCCTATATATAGAAAAGGTACATACTAGACAACAGAATATTACTATCCAAATGATAGCAGCACACCAAACAGGAGGCTTCCATATGCGTGCCGTTATCCAGAATGCCGTCGGCGGACCCGACGTCCTTTTCGTCGCCGAGCAGTCCGACCCTTTGCCCAAGCCCGGCGAAGTGCTCGTCCGCGTCAAGGCGGCCGGCATCAATCCGGTCGATGGCGCCGTGCGCGGCGGCTTCTATCCGCTGCTTGGCGAGCCGCCCTTCATACTCGGCTGGGATATTTCAGGGACCGTCGCGGCGCTCGGCGCCGGCGTAACCGCCTTCAAGATCGGCGACGAGGTATTCGGCATGCCCCACTTTCCCAAGCAGGCTGGAGCCTATGCCGAGCTTGCGACGGCGCCTGTGAACGAGATTGCCGCCAAGCCTGCCGCCATCGACCACGCCCATGCCGCGGCGCTGCCACTGGCTGGTCTGACAGCCTGGCAGGGCCTCGTGCGCCATGGCCGCCTGCAAGCGGGGCAGCGCGCGCTGATCCATGCCGCCGCCGGCGGCGTCGGCCATCTGGCGGTGCAGATCGCCAAGGCGCTCGGCGCCTATATCATCGCCACCGCGAGCCCGGACAAAACGGTTTTCGTCCGCTCGATCGGCGCCGATGAGGTCATCGACTACACCAAAGGCGATTTCACCGAACAGGCCCGCAATGTCGATCTGGTGCTCGACGCAATGGGCGGCGACCATGCCGACCGGTCGCTGAAAGTGGTGCGTGACGGCGGCGTCCTGGTGTCGCTGCTCAACGTTCACGACGCCACCAGGGCGAAGGCCGGCGCGCGCGGCGTGCGCGTCGAGCGCATCTCCGTGGTGCCGGAACACGAGGGCCTTGTCGAGCTCGCCATGCTGGTCGATGCCGGTAAGCTCGTCCCGCACGTGGCCAAGGCTTTCCCGCTCGACCAGGCGGGGGTCGCCCATGCTTTCCTTGCCGCGCGGCCGATCGGCAAGGTCGTGCTGACGGTCTGAGGTTTTGCAAAAGCGAAAAGGGCGCGGTGCTCCACGCCCTTTTCGTTTTATGGCTACCAGCCTAATGCCGGTATTGCTGGATCCGCGTGGTGCGCAGCCCGGCAAGGCCGTATTCGTCGATGGATGCCTGCCAGGAGAGAAATTCTTCGGTGGTGAGCTTGTAGCGCTGGCAGGCTTCCTCAAGGCTAAGCAGGCCGCCGCGCACGGCCGCGACCACTTCCGCCTTGCGCCGGATAACCCAGCGCCGCGTGTTCGTCGGCGGCAGATCGGCGATCGTAAGAGGGCTGCCGTCGGGCCCAATAACATACTTGACTCTAGGTCTAACCAGATCGGTCATCGTACTCTCTACTAAAAACTCAAAGACCCAATCCCCGCCACAGTACCGCCACAGCTTTAAAAATTGCCTAAGCGAACCCTAATCACTAGGTAAGGATCGTGAACGCCCGGTTAGGATATCGTTTAGGATTTGAAACAACCGCGTCCAGGTGCTGATTTTGCCGGCGGACTCGTCCTGGGCCGCAAGCTGGCGCACAGATGGCGCTTGACCTATATTCCGGCCATTGGCATTGAGCGCCGCACAGTGAAAGCATCATGAACAGCCTCGATCTCCCTCGCCGTCCAGAAGAAACCCGCGTCGTCGTCGCGATGTCGGGCGGTGTCGATTCGTCCGTGGTCGCCGGTATCCTGAAGCGCGAAGGCTATGACGTCGTCGGCGTGACGCTGCAGCTTTACGACCACGGCGCGGCCACCCATCGCGCCGGCTCGTGCTGCGCCGGGCAGGACATCGACGATGCCCGCCGCGTTTCGGAAACGCTCGGCATCCCGCATTACGTGCTCGACTACGAGGAGCGCTTCCGCAAGGCGGTCATCGATCCCTTTGCCGAGAGCTATGTCGCCGGCGAGACGCCGATTCCCTGCGTTTCCTGCAACCAGACGGTGAAGTTCGCCGACCTTTTGGCGACCGCCCAGGACCTCGGCGCCGATGCGCTGGCCACCGGCCACTATATCCGTTCGCGCGCCAACGGCGCGCATCGCGCGCTCTACCGTCCCGTCGATGCCGACCGCGACCAGAGCTATTTCCTGTTCGCCACCACGCAGGCGCAGATCGACTATCTGCGCTTCCCGCTCGGCGGCTTGTCGAAGCCACAGGTTCGCGCCATCGCCGAGGAGATGGGGCTGACCGTCGCCGCCAAGCAGGACAGCCAGGACATCTGCTTCGTGCCGCAGGGCAAATATTCCGACATCATCGCCAAGCTGAAGCCGGCGGCCGCCAATCCCGGCGACATCGTCCATATCGACGGCCGCGTGCTCGGCCGCCATGAAGGCATCCTGCGCTACACGATCGGCCAGCGCCGCGGCATCGGCATCGCCTCGGGCGAGCCGCTCTATGTCGTCCATCTCGACGCCGACCGCGCGCGCGTCATCGTCGGCCCGCGCGAGGCGCTGGAGACGCACAAGATCTACCTGCGCAACACGAACTGGCTGGGCGACGGCCCGCTGTCTGACGTTCCGGCCGGCGGGATCGAGCTCTTCGCCAAGGTCCGCTCGACCAGGCCGCCGCGCCCGGCCGTACTGCATTACCGCAACGGCGTGACGTCGGTCGAGCTGGCGGATGGCGAGTCCGGCATCGCGCCCGGACAGGCCTGCGTGCTCTATTCCGATGACGGCAACGAGGCGCGGGTGTTCGGCGGCGGTTTCATCGAGCGTTCCGAGCGCGGCGCCGAGGCCGAGGCCATGCTGTCCAGGCTCGCGGCCAGACCGGCGCAGATTCCCGCCGAGTAATTTCTCAGCCCTATTACCGCGGTTCAGGACGGCTCAGACCGACGAGCCGGTGTGGATCACCGTGCCGGCGGTCAGGATGCGCAGCACCCGGATCGCTTCCTCGCCGTCGGTGCGCGGCTCGGCGCGCGTCTCGATGCAATGCATGAAATGGGTGAGCTCGCGGGTCAGCGGCATGCCTTCGCCGACCGGCACGTAAGCGGGCTCGTTGGCGGTGAACGCCCACTGGCCGCTGTCCTGCCAGACCGCGTGGCGGTAGACGGCAAGCTTGCGCTCCCAGGGCTCGACGTCGTCGAACACCGCCATCGCCTTGGTGCCGACCACCGTCAGCCGCCGCTCGCGATAGGGATTGAGGCGCGAGGCGAAGAGATGGCTGCGCAGGCCGTTCGGAAAACGCATATGCAGATGCGCGAAGTCGCTGAGATTGTCGAGGAGTGCCGCGCCCTCGCCTCTCACCTCGATCGGCTCGGTGCCGGTGATGGCCAGGATCATCGACAGATCGTGCGGCGCCAGGTCCCAGAGCGCATCGTTTTCGGTATGGAACTTGCCGAGGCCGAGCCGGTGCGAGTGGATGTAGCGCACTTCGCCCAGTTCGCCATTGTCGATCAGCGCCTTCAGCGTCTCGAAAGCCGGGTGGAAACGCAGCACATGGCCGACCATGAAGACACGGGCCTTGTCCTTAGCCGCCTTAACCGCGCGCTCGGCGTCGGCGACCGTCAGCGCGATCGGCTTTTCCACCAGCACGTCCTTGCCGCTTTCGACGGCCCGCACCGCGGTGTCGGCATGGAACTGCGGCGGCAGCGCCATGACGATGGCGTCGATGTCGTTGCGTTCGAACAGCCTGTCGGGCTCGATCGCCAGGCAGTCCTGCTCGCTGGCGAAACCTTCGGCGCGGGCGCGGTTGACGTCGGAGACGGCATGCAGCGCGCCAAGCGCCTTGAGGGTGCGGATGTGGTTGCTGCCCCAGTATCCGCAACCAAGGACGGCGATGCGCGGCTTCATTCGCTCAAACTCTAGAATTTCATGGCCGAGACATAGCGACGTGCCCCGCCGAACTCAACCCCGTGAGATAGGCTGAGTGTCTGCCCGGCAAAGCTTTTCTGGGATGAGAACCAAGCTTGCCGGATTATCCCGACATGTCGGCCGCTTCCAAGCTTGACAGGCTCACCCCGCCAACCTTATATCCGCGCGACCTTGGCGAACGCCTCGAAATATCCATCGATTGAGGATGGTTTTTCGGGCCATTTGCCGCCCTGGCGGGGTAGCTCAGTTGGTTAGAGCACGGGAATCATAATCCTGGGGTCGGGGGTTCAAGTCCCTCTCCCGCTACCATCGTTCCCCCGAAGGGAGATGCGTTGGGCAAGGTCTTCGTCGACGAGGTTCGACAGATATCCTTCGATTGAGATGTCAGGCCGCTCGCCAAGCTTGGGCGGTGACCTTGGTCGCCATGTTGCGGACGGCTGCCTTGGCTTCGTCGAACGAAGCCGGTGGCGTCGTTTGCCGCTGGAGCAATTCCAGGAAAAAGTGTGACACGGTTTTCCGTCCGCGCGGCAAGACCATTGAACATGCCGCGCTTGCCATGCGCCTAAGCCCGTTAGATCGACGCGGCTTGCCTGGCAGTTCAACGCCGGGCTCGGTAATTGGCCCTTGCTTGCCGGATGGCCGGATGAGTACGTGACTTCCTCCACCGGCCGTGACTGCCGATCTGACGATTGGCCCTAGAGCAATTCCAGGAAAAGTGTGATCGGTTTTCCGTCCGGAATTGCGTTAAATCAAAGAGATAGGGTGGTTCGCCGTTTCCGAGAAACGGTGAAACGCCCTAATGCCTGATCATCCCGGCGTCGACATTCAGCGTCTGGCCGGTGATCCAGCGGGCGTCCTCGCTCGCCAGGAACGATACGACGTCGGCGATGTGTTCGGGCTGGCCCTTGCCTTTCATCGCCTGCAGCATCTCGACGAAGCCGAACGCCTCGTTGTGCGGGCTCGCCTTGACGCCGTCGCTCTCGATCAGGCCGGGCGTGACCGCGTTGGCGGTGATGTTGTATTTGCCGAGCTCGGTGGCGAGCGCCCTGGTGAAGCCGATGACGCCGCCCTTGGCCGCGACATAGGCCGCCATGTTGGGTGTGCCGGCGAAGAAGGTGTTGGAGGCGATGCTGATCACCCGTCCTGCCTTGTTCGCCGCTCGCATCTGGTCAGTGGCCGCGCGAGTGACGATGAAGGTGCCCGTCAGGTTGACGTCGATGATCTTGCGCCAATGGTCGAGATCGACATCGTCCCAGGCGATGAACGGAACGATGCTCGCATTGTTGACCAGGATATCGACGCCCCCGGTCAGCGCCTGGATTTCGGCGAAGAGCGCCTTGACCGATACCGGATCGGAGATATCGGCGGTGACAGCCTTCGCTTTCCCGCCGATCGTTGCGGCGGCCGCCTTGGCGCCCTCGGCGTTGACGTCGCTGACGATGACGGTCGCGCCGTCGGCCGCCAGCCGCGCCGCGATCGCCTTGCCGATACCCTGTGCCGCGCCCGTCACCAGGGCCGTCTTTCCCGCAAGCCGTCCAGTCATGACATGTCTCCCTCGATCCGTGATCCGTTGATGTCCGTTCAGGCGTCGGCGTCGATGACGGCCAGCGCCGCATCGATGCCTTTGCCGATTGCCAGTTTTTGGCCGGCCGCGTTCATGGCGCCGCCAAGCGCCGTCAGCGCCGCGATCGCGTAGATCGGCTGGGCGGTCGGTCCCATATGGCCGATGCGCGTCAGCTTGCCCAGCGTTTCGCCGCGGCCCGACGAAAACACCACGCCGTAGCGGGCGCGCGCGGCCTGGCGAAGCGCCTTCTCGTCAACACCTTCGGGGGTGCGAACGGCGGTCGTGGTTGGCGACGCGATCCCGTCGCTGGCGGCCCAGATCGACAGGCCCATCGCGGTGACGCCCGCGCGCATGGCCCTGGCGGTCAGCGCATGGCGCGCCCACACCGCCTCCGGCCCCTCATTGAGATAAAGGTCGAGCGCGACGTCGAGCCCGTTGATCTCCGACACCGACGGCGTGAACGGAAACGGCCTCTCCCTCGACCAGGCATCTTCCCAGTCGACGATGCTCAGCATCGACGCCCGTGGCGCCAGCGGATTGGCCTTCATCTTGGCCCAGGCACGGTCGCTGATACCCATCATGGTGAGGCCGGGAGGAGCGCCCAGGCATTTGTTGGGGCCGGTGACATAGATATCGGCCTTGCAATCGTCTGGGTGCGTCTTCATGCCGCCAAAGGACGAGACGGCGTCGACGATGAGATAGGCGCCATGCGCCGAAACCAGCGCGCCGATGGCGTCGATCGGATTGATGGTGCCCGACGGCGTGTCGTGATGACAGACGGACACGATGGTGATCTCCGGATGCGCCTTGAGCATATCGGCGACCGCCTGCGGGTCGATCGCCTCATTGTAGGACACTTCGATCTCCAGCAGATGCGGCGAATAGCGTTTCGCCCAATAGCCGAACCCCTTGCCATAGACACCCGAGGCAAGGTTGAGCACGACGTCGTGGGGCGCGATCAGCGACGCCGCCGCGGCCTCGAGGCCCAGCACCGGCTCGCCATGCAGGATGACCGGTTTGTTCGACAGCCGCATCGCCTTCTGCGCCTTGTCGGCCACCTTCTCGTAGAAGAGCTGGAACGCCGGGTCGTAGTCGTAAAGCACGGTGCGGCCGAGGCCACGCAGTACTTCGGCATAGGCGTTGACCGGCCCGGCGGTCAGGGTAATGACCGGATCGGCGTGTTCGGGGTAGCGCATCATCTTGTCTCCGGATTGGCGGCGTTCAGCCGTAGAACTGAGTGCCGGTCCTGTAGGTCTTGAAGTTGTCCATGTCGTGCGAGTACATCAGCTCGGCGCCGTGGTCCTCGGCCAGCTTCTTCACCTTGCGCATCGAATTGACGCCCGCCACCGGGTCGATGTGGAAGGCCGCCTGGCACAGCGTTTCAAGGCTCTTCTGGGTATACGCTGCGTCGATCGTGAACATGATCGGCTTGCGCTTGGGGAACTCGACCAGCAGGCTGTAGTGGCCGATCGAATGACCGGGGGTCGAGATCAGCTTGACACCCTTGGCGAGATCGACGTCGCCCTCGATGCCCTCGAAGGTCGAGTTGGCGCGCGTCGTGCCTTGCAGCAGCTGCGCGGTCGCGCCACGCGCCTCGGCCGCCTCCGCCGAAAAGCTCAGGTCGGAATAGCCGAGATGCTCGAAAGGCTGCGGATTGCAGGCCTGCGGCACTTCCGTGCGGTGGCAGATCTTCTTGGCATGCGGAAAATACTTGTTGCCGCCGCAATGGTCGAAATGGAAATGCGAGTTGACGACGACGTCGATGTCCTTGGGCTCGAGCCCGAGAAGGCCAAGCGCGCCGGGGATGGTCTGGTGCTTTTCCTGGATCGGTTTTTCGAAGGGCAGCACCTTCATCACGTGATCGTAGTCGTAGCCGGTGTCGATGAGGAACCGGCCCTCGGCATGCTCGATCAGGATCGAATAGACCGGAAAGCGCACTTCGCCGCCGGGGCCGCGGTTCCAGAACACGTGATAGCCGTCGAGAACGAGCGAACCGCCGTCGAGCAGGTAGACCTTGGTATCCGACATTGTTGCCTCCTGTTTGGCGCGGGTCCCTTCCGCGCGTGAATTGTGGTCAGCGCGCGCCGCGCTCGTATGGAATGCCGAGTGCCGCCGGCAGGCTGGCGCGCCGGCCGAACAGCACCAGCATTATCATCACCGCCAGGAACGGCAGCATCTGGATGACGTCGGTCGGGATGTTGATGCCGGCCACCTGCATGGCCGTCGTCAGCGACAGGCAGACGCCAAACAGCAAGGCACCGAACAGCACCCAGATAGGGCGGCCGCGCGCCAGCATGGCCAGAACGATGCCGAGGAAGCCGGCGCCATTGGTGATGAACGGAATGAACAGGCCCGCCCCGACATTGGCGAGGTAGGCGCCGCCGAGCCCGGCCAGCGCGCCGGTCGTCAGCACCGCGATGGTCCGGGTCTTGATGACGTCGATACCGGCGACGTCGAGCGCGGCTGGCTTGTCGCCGGCGGCCTGCAGATTGAGGCCGAGCTGCGTGCGCCGGTAGAGGTAGCTCATGCCGAACACCAGCGCGACCGCCAGATAAACGATCAGATGATGCTTAAAGAAGGCTGCCCCGATGACGGGAATATCCGACAGCAGCGGAATGACGGTCGCGTCCGCCGCCGGCAGGCGGGGATAGCTGCGCGAGAACTGGAAATGATGAAGCAGCGCCGTCAGGCCTTCGAGACCGAGCGTCAGCGCGATGCCGATGATGATCTGGTTCAGCCCGATGCGCACGCAAAGCAGCGCCATGATCAGCGCCACGGCGACGCCCCCGGCCGCACCGGTGAGGAAACCCAGCCAGAGCGACCCGGAATAGAAGGCGCCGACAAAGCCCAGATAGGCGCCGGCCAGCATCATGCCTTCGATGCCGATGTTGAGCACGCCGGCCTTTTCCGACATTTGCTCGCCGAGGCCGGCAAGCAGCAGCGGGATGGCCGCGGTGACGGCGCCGAACAGCAGCGCGCTGAGAAAGACTTCGCTGAACAGCCCGGTCATGCCTCAGGCCTTTCTCGACTGGTTGTAGCGATGGTCGATATATTCGGCGAGCGCGAGCACGATCAGCACGATGGAGACCAGCACCAGCGTGAAATGATTGGGCACGCCAAGCCGCCGCGCCGCGCTCTCGCCGCCGATCGACAGCACCGAGAGCAGGAACACGAAACCGATGGCCGCGAAGCCGTTCATGCGGGCGAGAAACACCGCTGGAATGACCGCCAGCCCATAGGCGGGGTTCCAGTCGGCACGGACATTGCCCTGGACGCCGATGATGTCGACGGCGCCGGCAAGGCCCGCAAGCCCGGCCGAAATGGCAAAGACGGCGATGGTCAGGCCAGGAACGCCGAGCCCAGCATGGACCGCCGCGCGCGGATTGGCGCCGACGATGCGCAGCTTCAGCCCAAACGCCGTTCGCGTCATGACGAGATGCACGATGACGATCGCCGCCAGGCCGAGCAGCAGGCCGCTGGTGACGGTCGTATCGAACAGGCGCGGCAGCCGGTCTTCCACCGGCAGGGTACGGGTCTGCGGCACGGTCGTGGCCGGATCGCGAAACACGAGCTTGACCAGAACATTGGCGAGCGAGGTGCCGAGGAACGTCATCATCAGCGTGGTGATGATCTCGTTGACGCCCTGATAGGCGCGCAGCAGCGCCGGCACTAGCGACCAGATCATTGCCACCACCATGGCGATCAGGAACGAGCAGATGAGCGCCGGCCACGCCGGCAGGATCTCCACCAACATCGGAGCGCTGGCGGCGGCCGTGACGGCGCCGAGCAGGAACTGGCCGTCGCCGCCGAGGTTCCACATGCCGGCGCGAAAGGCCACGATCAGGCCGGCGGCGAGGAACAGCAGCGGCGCCATGCGTGTCAGCGTCTGCTGGATGCCGAGCGGCGAGAACAGGCCCTTTTCCAGCACATAGCCGTAATAGGCGAGCGGATCGACGCCGACGGCAAGCAGGATGAAGCCGGCGATGACGAGTGCGGCAAGGATGGGCCCGAGCGTCATCAGCAACCGGTGCAGGATGTCGCGGCGGGTCGCGGCGCCGCTCGTGGCATCGAGCGCGGTGGCGCTGGCTGTTGGTGCGCTGTCGATGCTCATGCGGCAAGTCCGATCATCAGGCGGCCGATCCTGGTGCGGGCGTCGTCGGTGTTCTCGACGGTGCCGACGACCGCTCCGTTGGCGATGACGGCGACGCGGTCGCACATAACAAGCAATTCCTCGAGGTCGGTGGAGATCAAGAGCACGGCAAGGCCGCGGGCCGCCGTATCGCGGATGCGCTGGCGCGACGCCAATGTGTTGGCGAGATCGAGCCCATAGGTCGGCTTGTTGAAAATCACCACCTTCGCGCCTTCGGCGAGTTCGCGTGCCAGAAGCACCTTCTGGATGTTGCCGCCGGAGAGCCGCGCGACCGGCGTCTTCAGGCTCGGCGTGCGCACGTCATATTCGCGCACGAGCTCGGCGGCGTGCCTGTCGATCTCAGCGCGCTGCTCGACGCCGCTGCGCCAGAACGGCGCCGCGCCGACCTGCTTGAGGAAGAAATTGATGGAGACCGGGAAGGTGCCGACCGTGCCCTCGCCCAAACGGTCGTCGGTCAGGTAGCGAAGGCCGCGCTTGCGGCGTTCGCCGACACTCAGCGCATCGATGGCGGTGCCCTCCAGCCGTACCGAACCGCGGGTCGCGGCGCGCTGGCCGGCCAAGGCCTCGGCCAGCTGCTTCTGGCCGTTGCCGTCGATGCCGGCGATGCCAAGGATCTCGCCCGGGCGGATGTCGAAGGAAATCGACGACAGGCCCGGCGCGTTTTCGGTCGGCGCGACCGAAAGATCGGCGACCTGGAGCAGCGGCACGGCGTCGGCGCGAATAGTTCGGGTGGGGCGCTGGGCAGCTTCGGGATCGTCTTTCTGCTTGCCGAACATCAGTTCCACGATTTCGGAAATGATCTCCTGCTCGCCGAGCGCGCGAAAACGTTCGGGCGGAATCTCACCGACCTTGCGGCCGAGCTTCAGCACCGAGATGCGATCGCCGAAGGCCGCCGCCTCCTTGAGTTTGTGAGTGATGAAGACGATCGCCAGGCCTTGTTCGACAAGGCGGCGCATCAGCGCGCCGAGTTCCTCGATGCCTTTCGGCGTCAGCATCGAGGTGGATTCATCGAGGATCAACAACCGGCTGTTGCGCACCATGGCGCGCAGGATCTCGACCTGCTGCTGCTCGCCGAGCGAAAGCTCCGACACCTTGGCATGCAGCTTGACGGTGATGCCGAGACTGCTGGTGATCTCGGCGACACGCGTCTCGAGCTCCTCGCTCCTGGGGCGCTGCCACCAGGGTCCGCCGAGCAGCAGGTTTTCCGCCACCGTCAGCGTCGGCACCAGCATCATGTGCTGGAACACGGTGCCGATGCCCAACGCCAGCGCATGGCGCGGCGAAGTGATCGGCGTCGGTTTGCCGTCGACCAGTATGCGTCCCTCATCCGGTTGCTGCAGCCCCGACAGCATGCCGATCAAGGTGGATTTTCCCGCGCCATTCTCGCCGAGCAGCACATGCACCTCGCCGGGGCGGATCGACAGATCGACGCTGTCATTGGCGACGATGCCGGGAAACCGTTTGGTCACGCCCTCAAGCGCGACGATGTCGCGTCCGGCAACGGACGATGAAGAAGAACCGCTCATGAAAGCCCAACACCAAAAAATGGTAATCGGCCGGAGAGGTGAACGGATCACCCCTCCGGCAGTTGACCGTGATCGCCTTACTGGGCGACGCTGGTCATCAGTGCCCTGACGGCGGCCGCGTCATAGACCGGATCGACCTTGATCTTGCCGGAAATGACGTCTTCGCGCAGCGCCTGGATTTCGGACCAGACATTGTCGGGAACGGCGGCGGTTTTCAGCAGCTTCACCGAGTCGTCCTTGAGGCCGATCGTATAGTGCTTGGTGCCGAATGTGTCGGCCTTCAGATCGGCGATCATCGCCGCGTAGACCGGCTCGATGTTCCACACCACCGACGACAGCAGGAAGCCCTTGTCGATCGGCGACTTGTCGCCGATGACGTCGATGAAATAGACCTTGCCGCCGTCGGCCGCCTTGGTCGTCTCGACCGCCTGCAGCATGCCGAAGCTCGAACCGTTGCCCTGTCCGAAGATGATGTCGGCGCCCGACGCGATCACGCTTTCGGTGACGCGCTTGCCGCCGGCCGCATCGCTGTAGGCGGCGGGTCCGATCACCGCGTAGGTGATCTTGACGTCCGGGTTCTCGGCCTTCACGCCTTGCGCGAACGCGGCCGACTGCGAGTTCCATGACGGAGGCTCGCCCGACACGACGATGCCGACCGACTTCGAGCGCGACATCTTGGCGGCAAGACGGCCGGCGAGATAGGCGCCCTGGTGACCGCTCAGCGTGTAGTCGGCAACGAGACCCTTCTCCAGGCCGTTCGGCGTATCGACGATCGCCACCGGAACCTTCAATTCCTTGGCGATTTCAGGCGCCGAGGTGTTGTAGCCGCTGGCGTGGGCGATCAGCAGGCTGGCGCCGTCCGAGGCGAGTTCCCGCAGTGTCGGACGTACATCGCCATAGCCGAGGCCCTGGGCCACGACCACTTCGACGCCGGCGGCCTTGCCCGCCGCCTTCGCGGCATCGATGCCTTGCTGGTTCCAGCCATAATCGGTGCCTTCTTCGGGCGTCAGGATGGCGATTGACTTGACTTCGCCAGCAAGCGCGCTTCCCAACAAGACACCACTGAGTATAATTGCACTTACACTGCTCTTCAGAAGCTTAAACATGTTACCCTCTTCGTTTGATTTACCAATCAATATTTTTATTGTTATTGCGCTGAAGCGAGATAGACTGCCTGATAAAATTGACCCCTAGGAGATCAGGCAAAGTGAATATCCGTTATGTCCTCCCCGTGATGCTGGCGTTCACATCCTTCGCCAACGCGGTTGAGTTGCACCATGTCATCGTCCGCAAGGGCACCGACGGGCTCGACATGGTGCCGTTGACGATTTCGAATGCCGGCAAGGAAAGGCTGTCCTGCAATGCCGACTTCGCCCACTGGTATTCGGCCGGGATCGCGACGGTCGAGCCGGGCAAGAGCGCCCGCCTCGAACTCTGGTTCGACCCCAAGACGGGCACGTTCACGATCCTCAACGACAAGCGCGAGAACCTGCCCGTCGAGCGGCTGTGGTGCGGCCTGTCGGGCCGCGCATATGCCACCCGCGCGCAGATCACGCTCGACCGCACCGACGCTGCGAAGGGCGGGCGCACCGTATCCTGCATGATGGGGCAGGACGGTCTGGTCTGCCGGTAATCGTCCATCGACCCTACCTGCCCCAACACCGCGGGCCTCCTACTTCGTCGCCAGGAACGTGTCGGTGAAGACGTCGTCCGCCGACAGGGCCGCCTTGAGCACGCCCTGATCGGTGAGCGTCTTCAGCGTCTCCTCCCACTGCGTCTTCGTCATCCAGCCGAGGCCGTGTTCCTTGGTGTCGGGGCTGGTGAAGGTCGACGCGATATCGGCGTTGATCTGCGCCAGCAGCACATCCTTCTTGTCGGCGTAACCGGGTGCGGCCTTGGCGGTGATCTCGGCGGCCTCTTCGGGGTGGGCCACGACATAGTCGAAGGCTTCCCTGTAAGCCTTGACGAAGCGGGCGACGACATCCGGCTTGTCCTTGATCATCGTCTGCGAGGTGAACAGGCCAGAGCCATAGGCCTTCCAGCCATGGTCCGAGCCCATCATGATGCTGAGCGAGCCGGGACCGCCGGCCTTGGCCTCCAGTTCGGGAACCTCGGCGTCGACATAGCCGACCACCGTTTGGACGCGACCCAGAAGCAGGTAGCTTTCATAGGGCGGCGAGACGCTGTTCAGCGTCATGTCCTTCTCCGTCAGGCCGTTGGCCGCCAGGAAGCCCTTGAAGAAGATGTAGGTCGAACCGGCGGGATGAATGCCGATGGTGAGACCCTTGAGATCGGCCGGCTTGGCGAGCTTCACCGTCTTGGCCAGCGAGATGATCGCCAGCGGCGAGTGCTGGTTGACCGCGGCCAGCGCCACGACCGGGACATTCTGCGACCGCGCGACGGTGAGCGTTGGAAGATCGCCGAAACCGAAATCCGCGTTCCCGTTGCCCACCAGCCGCATGGCGTCGGGCGAGCCGGAGCCCTTGCGGATCTCGGCGACGTCGATGTCGTTCTTGGCGAAGAAGCCCTTTTCCTTGCCAACGAAGAACATGGCGTGGTTGCCGCGCACCACCCAGTCGAGCTGGACGTTGACCTTGTCCGCCGCCAGGGCCGCGCTCGAGAAGCCGAGTGTTCCGACACACGCCGCAAGCGCGGCTGCCTTGATGAGTGAGCGTCTGAGCATTTTTGTTCCCTTTTTCATTGGTTGAGAGCGGCCTAGGACTGGCTGAATTTCGGTGCCCACGGCACCACGATGCGTTCGAGAATCTCAGCCGCGTAGTAGAAGGCGATGCCCAGCACCGAAACGAGCAGCAGCGCCGCGAAGACCAGCGCGGTGTCGAGCTGGGTCGAGGCGAACTGGATGACGTAGCCGAGCCCGTCCGAGGCGCCGGCGAACTCGCCGACGATGGCGCCGATGACGCTGAGCGTCGCGGCGATCTTGGTTCCCGCCATCAGGTTCGGCAGCGAGTGCGGAACGCGTATCCTGAACAGGATCTGCGTGCGGCTGGCGCCGACCGAATTCATCAGCGACAGCAGCGAGCGATCGACCGACTGCATGCCTGCCAGCATCGACAAGGTCACCGGGAAGAAGGCGATGACCAGGATCAGGCCGATCTTGGGCGCGAGCCCGTAGCCGAACCAGAGGATGAAGATCGGCGCCAGCGCCACCTTGGGCACGTTCTGGAACAGCACCACCAGCGGATAAAGCGCGCGCCCCAGCCAGTCGAAGCGCACGATGACGAGCGCGATGGCAATGCCGACCACGACAGAGACGAGGAAGCCGAACAGGATCTCGCCTGCCGTCACCAGCGTCGCCTGCATCAGCGTTGCCCATTGCGCGACCAGCGATTGCGCGATCTCGGACGGGGCCGGAATGATGAAGGCGGAAATGGCGAAAATCCGCACCACGGCTTCCCACGCCATGATGGTCGCCAGCAGGAGGATGACCGCCGGAAGCCAGCTGCCTGTCGCGGCACTCCAGCTCGAGGCAAGTCGGGACTCGGGCCGTGACTCGGAGAGATTGGTGAAGGGTTGATCGCTCACGACGCGCCTCCCGGTTGATGGCTGGCTCGCAGCATCATCCGCAGTTGAACCACCAGCCGGACGAACTCCGGATCTTCCGTCACCGACAGATCGCGCGGATAGGGCAGGCCGATGTCGAGGCTCTCGGTGATCCGCCCGGGCTTGATCCCCAGAACGTGGACATGGCGCGACAGATGAATGGCCTCGTCTATCGAATGGGTGACGAGCACGATGGTCTTGCCGGTGCGCTGCCAGATCTCCAGCAGCGACTGGCCCATCTGGTCGCGGGTAATGGCATCGAGAGCGCCGAACGGCTCGTCCATCAGCAGCACCGCCGGATCGAGCGCCAGGGCCCGCGCGATGGCGACGCGCTGGCGCATGCCGCCGGACAATTCATGGGGCCGCTTGTGGGCGCTGTCGCCCAACCCCACCAGCTCCAGCATCTCCTGGCCGCGCGCCTTCAATTGCGCCCGTGAGAGCGACTTGTCGGCGATGCCGAGCAGCATGGACGCATTGTCGACGGCATTCTTCCATGGAAGCAGGTTGGCGTCCTGGAAGACGAGGCCGATCATGCGCTTGCGCGCCGCCTCGCCTGGCGAAAGCCCGGCGATCGAAACGCTGCCGCTCGTCGGATTTGCAAGTCCGGCCAGAACCTTGAGCAAAGTGCTCTTGCCGCAACCGGAAGGACCGATAAGGGAGACAAACGACCCTTTCGGCACCGAAAGATCGATGTTTTGCAGAACCAGTTGCCTGGCCATGACCACCGAAACGCCTTTGGCGGAGATCAGGTCGTCATCGTGGCGGATATGGGCTGGCCGGCCGCCTGCTGGTCGAATGGGTTCCATGCGCATGGCTACTCCCGGCCCTCCAGGATGCGCCGCACCGCGACGAGCTTGCGCGCCCGTTCGGCTTGCAGCGCCTTGGTCTGCTCGGGCGTGTAGGAGAACATGCCCTCGCCCGACTTGATGCCGAACTTCGACGCGCTGGTCTTTTCCAGCACCATCGGCGCGACATCGTCGCGATTGGAGAGATCGGCGTTGAGGAAGGACGAGACGGACTTGTAGATATCCAGGCCCGCCATATCGAGCAGCGCCATCGGCCCGATCACGGCGATCTTGTAGCCGATGCCCCAGGACACGCAGGTGTCGAGATCCTCCGGATCGATGACGCCGCGCTCGACAAGGTCGACCGCCTCGCGCAGCAGCGCATAGAGCACGCGGTTTTCGACGAAGCCCGGAACGTCCTTCTTCACCACCACCGGCAGCAGGCCGATCGAGCGGATCAGGTCGCGGATAACAGCCACGGTTTGCGGCGCGGTCTTCTCGCCGGCGATCACCTCGATCATCGGGATGATGTGCGGCGGGTTCGACCAGTGCATGCCGACCATGCGCTCGGGGTGCGAGATATGCGCCTGCAGCTTGGTGATCGGGATGCCCGACGTGTCGGATGCGACGATCGTGTCAGAGGCAATCAGGCCGTCGATCGTGCGATAGACATCGGCCTTGACCGAAATGTTTTCAGGAACGTTCTCGATGACGAGGTCGGCACCCGACACAGCGTCGACAATATCATCCGTGAAACGAACCGTTCCGGCGCCGGCCGAAGGCGGCGCGATGCCCAGGGAATCGAGAACGGTCTCGGCCACACTGAGCATGGATCGCGCGCGCTCGATCGCTGCCGGGGCGACATCGTAGGCGACGACCTGCAGGCCGCCTCTGGCGAGGCGGGCGGCCATGCCCGGACCCATCGTACCCAGACCGATGATGGCGATACGTTGGATCATCACGCTGCCCTGCTTTCCGTTGCTACCTTTGTTGCCGCGATAAGGTCGGCGGCCTTCTCGGCAATCATGATCACTGCCGCATTGATGTTTCCGCAGACCAGGTCGGGCATGACGGAAGCGTCCACCACGCGTAGCCCGTCGACGCCGCGAATTCGCAGTTCCGGGTCAACGACCGAGGCCGCGTCCGCACCCATCCGGCAGGTGCCGGCCGGATGATGCACGGTGATGGAGGTCCTGCGGATATGCTCGTCGATCTCGTCGTCGCTCTGGCACTTCGGCCCCGGAAAGAACTCAGCCTCGATGAAGGGCTGCATGGAGGGCTGCGCGGCGAGATTTCTGGCAACCCGGAAGCCGGCCCGCAGCGATTCCCAATCCTTCGGCGAGGCCAGGAAATTCTGGTGGATCAGCGGCGCCGCGGAAGGATCGGCCGAAGCCAGTTTCACCGCACCGCGGCTCTCGGGCTGCGTGGCCACCACGCGCGTTGCGAAACCGTCGGGAAACGGTTCCTTGAATGGCTTGAAATAGGGCCATGCGGCGAGCGGAGCCGCCGTGAAGAGCAGTTGCACGTCCGGCAACGGCCGCTCCGGACCGCTTTTCAGGAAGGCGACGACTCCGCCGGGCACATCGCCCGAAAAACCGCTCCCCGTGAGATAGGTCTTGGCGAAGTCCAGCCCGATGCGATCGGCGCGCATGTTGTGCAGGAACGGGCCGCCCGGAGCGCGGCGTCGGTACATGAGAATGACCGAGACGTGGTCCTGCAGGTTCTTGCCGACCGCAGGCAGGTTGACCCGCGTCTGGATGCCATGCGCCGCAAGCTCATCCGGCGCTCCGATGCCGGACAGCATCATGAGTTGCGGCGTATTGATCACCCCGCCGGAGAGCAGCACTTCCCTACGTGCGATGACCGTCCGTTCGCTGCCGCGATGGCTTATCGCCACTCCGGTGGCGCGTGTGCCTTCCAGGATGATCTTCGTCGCCGTCGCTTCGGTGAGAACGGTCAGATTGGGCCGGCGCAGGACCGGCCGCAGATAGGCCGACGCGGTCGAACTGCGCCGACCCTTGGAGATTGTCATCTGGAGGCGCCCGAAGGCTTCCTGCCGCTCGCCATTGTAGTCGTCCGTCTGCGGGTAGCCTGCCTGCACGCTGGCCTGTGCGAACGCCTCGATCAGCGCGTCCTTGTAGCGGCAGAACTGGGTATTCACCGGACCGTTGCCGCCGCGATACTGGCTCCCACCGCCTTCCCAGCTTTCCTGCTTGCGGAAATAGGGCAGGACCTTGTCATACGACCAGTCGCGTAACCCGCTGGCGGCCCAGCGGTCGTAATCCCCGCGATTTCCGCGCACATAGGCCATGGCGTTGGTCGACGACGATCCGCCGATGACCTTGCCGCGCGCGCACTCGACCCGGCGCCCGCCGACATTGTCTTCCGGCTCGCAGAAATACATCCAGTCATGGCGGCGCTCGGTCAGGATCTTGCCCCATCCAAGCGGTATGTGGATCATGGGGTCGCGGTCCCAGCCGCCGGCCTCAAGCAACAGCACCGAACATCCGGGGTCGGCGCTCAGCCGATTGGCGAGCACGCAGCCGGCCGATCCGGCCCCAACGATTATGTAGTCGTAGCTTTGCGCGTGCGGCATGATGCGTTTCATTGCCTTCGTCCGGCGCCCGGGCGCCAGGGAACTGTTGAAACCGAGCCTGGAAATCCCGGCACGGGCCGGGACCGCCTGGCCATTCCACAAGGCGACCGGCACTAGGCCAGGCCAGCCTCTCTCAGACGCTGCGACCAGTGGTTCCACCCTCGGTCGATCTGAGCGCCGACGAGCTTTCCCGCCGTCTTGACCTCGCCTGGCGACAGATAGTTGATCTTGCCGATCTGCAGGCCGGCCGTGAGCGCCTTCGCTTCCTGCTCGAGATAGAAGGCCCGGAAGACGACCTCGCGCACGGAGTTGCCGACATTGACGACGCCATGACGCGCCATGAGGACCACGGTGCTGTCGCCCAGGCTTTCGGCGATATCCGCGCAGACATCATGGCTGCCGCCGAAGAGATCCGTCTCGTCGCCGTGCTTGTCACGGATCTCATAGACTGGAACCCGCTCGCCCATGAAAGCTCCCATATGGGTGACCGGCCGAAGCGGCGTGTCGACGAAGCAGTAGGGCAGCACGGCAGGGGAATGGGTGTGGAGCACGCACTGGACGTCCGGCCGCGCCTTGTAGATCTCGCTGTGGATGTAGCGTTCCAGATAGGAGGGCCGGTTGTCCGGCGTTTCGCCTTCAAGATTGAAACGCTGGATGTCGCCGGCGGTTATCAGGCTCGGAGCGAGCTTCTGGGCCAGGAAGAAGTTTTGCGGATCCTCCGGATCACGGGCGCTGATGTGCCCGAACGTATCCATGATGCCTTCGTTGAGAAGGATCTTCGTCGCCGTCACCAGCTCTTCGAAGACCTTCTGGCGCGCTGGGCTGTCGTCTTTCATGTCCAATTCTCCCATTGCGCGGCGATGGCGACCATTTTTGTTCTTGTTGTCGGTCGCTGGAGCCGCGGATTTCACTTGTTTTCGTAGATGCCGACGATCCGGTTCTGCTCGATGATGTTGCCGGCATATGTCTGCAGGAACTCCTCCCGGGTGGGCGTGCCTTCGACCTTGGTGTCGAGCGCATAGACCCAGAAATAGTAGTGATGCTCACCATGACCGGCGGGCGGCTGAGGCCCGTAATATTGCTTGCCGCCGGCGCCGTTGGGGCCGACGCGAAACTTTTCCTGCGCATCCGAAAGATCGGTGGTCGATGGATCGATGCCATAGACGACCCAATGCGTGAAACCGTTGGCCAGGGGCGCATCCGGATCGTGGCAGATGACCGCGAGTTCCTTCGCGCTTGCCGGGACGCCACTGACGGTAAGCCTGGGCAACACGTTGCCCTTGTCGCCGGCATGTTCGTCGCGCAGCTTCCCGAGTGGCTGGAAATCCGCCGACGTAATCTTGAGGTCCTTGATGTTCAGGGGCATGAATTCGTCCTTCAGAAATTTCGATCGAGCTAGACGCCGGCCTTGAGGTCGGCGACGGACTTGCCGCCGACGCGCTGATGCACGCGCGGACCGGATGCGACGGCGACGCAGATCAGAAGTTCGTCCGGGCGCGGCGCATCCGGCACGGAAAAGGTGACGGCGTCGTAGTGGGAACGGATGTAGAGCTCGTCCTTGTGGGCAAGCGGGATATCGATGGTGGTGCCGGCGACAGCGACCTTGCTGACCGACGAGATCCAGGCCTTGCCACCGCCCACCTGCTGCCGCAGCGGATCTCCGAACACCGTGGTGATGCAGGCCACGACATGTTCCTGTTCGCCTGATGTACCCGCGATACCGCCCTTGCCATAGCTTTCGACCGGCCTGTTGCCGAGCAGCGCTACGGCCCGCTCGCCGAGCGCATGACCGATCGCGGCGCTCGGGCTGGTCAGATCGGACAGTTCGGCGACGAACTTTCCGGCGAAAGGATTGCGTATGACAACGCCAGTCGCGACTTTGACGAGGATTTCGCCAGGTGTGCCGCCGTCATGCCGGCTTTCCTGGACGCAGGCGTACCAACCCCTTACCTCGTAGTCTCTTTCGACTTCATTGGAATAGTTCATCTTTATCTCCTGAAGGGCGCGCGCTTGCGCATGCACCGATTAACTCGTTGGCCGGCTTGCCCGACGCTACTGCGGCCATGAGTAGACACGGCGCAGCGGGTCGTAGCGGGCGGCTTCCAGTGCCGCCGGCGTGAACATGTTTCCCTTCGAGAGCGAGCGGTTTGCCGCATAGTCGCCGGACAGGGCCTGGCAGCGGTCCGTGATCGGGCGAATGCGCGTTTCCCACGCGACGAGCGCGTCTTCGACCGAAGCGCCGTCCTCCAGGTCCTGCGACAGGCTGAAGGCGTTGACCATCGCGCAGCCGGCGCCCTGGGCAAGAGCCGGGCACATCGCATGCGCGGCATCTCCCACAAGGGCGACCTTGCCTCTTGTCCAGCGGTCCAGCTTGGTCGTTTCGTACTTGTCGTACCTGGCGGTTTTCAGCTTGGCCGCCTCGATCAGGCACGGCTCCAGGAAAGGGAACATCTCGACCCAGACTTCGAGATCGATCGGCACGCTTGATCCGCGGGGATCGGCGGCCGGAGCCATCAAGCCGAGATAGAGCTCATTCTCATTGCAGGGCGAGTAGAGAATGCGCTGGACGCGCGGCCAGAAGTTCCACATGTCGATGGTATTGTCCCACTCGCCATGGCCGAGCTCTTTCTTCATGCGCGGGACGATCAGCCGGATGAGACCGTCTTTCGAAACCCAGCGATCCTGTTTGAAGCCGATGGAATCCCTGACCTTGGAGCCGACGCCATCGGCGCCGACGATCAGATCGGCTTCGAGAACCTCTCCGGTCTGAAGCGTCAGGCGGCCTTCCGGATCGGCGGCGACCGCCTCGGAATTGACACTTATGTCGACACCAAGCGCGCGGGCCCGGTTGACCAGGGCATCGTGCAGGTGGCTGCGGGTCATGATGCGCCAGGGCAGGCCGTTGAACGTCTCCTTGGAGACCGACTTGTTATGCATCCAGGTCTCGTAGGTCGGAGGCGTGTGCGAGCCCTGGAGCACATCGTCCAGGGCGCCCAGTCCTTCGAGCACGCGAAGGCCGTTGTGCCAGAGGTAGATGCCCGCGCCGAATGCCCGCAGCTCCGAACTCTTCTCGTGGAGCCTGACGTCCCAACCGTTCTGCTTGAGAGCGATGGCGGCCGTCAGCCCGGCAAAGCCGCCGCCGGCAACCTCGGCGCGACGCGTCTTGCCCGGAGTTTTGTTTACATTGGCCATTTTCTATCCTGATGCTGCGTAGAAGAAGACGGTGCTTGGCCGTCAGGCGTCTATGAAATTGGTGATGGCTTTCAGCGTGATCTCGGGGGAGACCTCGTTGACGTAATGGTCGGCGCCCGGGACGACGACGACAGGCAGATCGGGCCGCAGTTGGCTTGTCTTCGCCAACGCCGCCGCCGAAACCAGTTTGCTCGCCTCGCCCCGCACGATGAGGACCGGCTTCGTCACGTCGCGGTAGGCCGGCACGAGGTCCGCTCGCAGGCCCCTGGCGGTCTGCGCCATTGCCGCGGGCGAGGCCAGTGGACGCAATCCGCCGTCGACCGGCTGATAGCCGCTTTCGGCCCTGATCTTGATGGCGTCGGCGGGTATGTTCGGATAGCGGCCGGCGAGATAGGCTTCGACAGCCTCCACATTTTCGAAAAGCTTGCTGCCTGCGTTCACTCGCGCTTCCAACGCGTCCAGCGCTTCGGTCTCGACGTACGGCGTGAAGTCGATCGCGACGACCGAACGCACCAGATCCGGATATCTCGCCGCCGCCGTGACGGAATTCCTGGCACCAAGCGAATGTCCGACGAGGATGGCACGGCCTCGATCGAGGCTGCGTATCAGGCCGGCAATGTCGTCCGCATAGTCATTCGCCTCATAGCCGCTTTCCGGCTTGTCGCTCAGGCCATGCCCCCTCTGGTCGACCGCTATGGTCGTGAACCGATCCGAGAGCCGGGCCATCAGCGGCGCGAAGACGGCGGAGTTGGAGGTGATGCCGTGGAAGAACAGCATCAATGGGCCGCTGCCCGTCTCGCGCACGTTCAAGGTGATGCGGCCAATGTCGATGCGTCGCGAGACGAAGTGGTCGGAAGGTATGTCTGCCGCCATGTCCATGATCCTCGTCTCCGCTGCCCGTCTCCTGCAAAGGGATCATACAGCCGGGATCGCGTCAAGCAGATTGTCTGACATTCTTGCAATCTTCAGATTTGACAATCAGGCTATCCTGCTGTCAAATTTCCACGGCGTGGCGTATGCTGCTTCAGTTTGCGACTCAAAAGCCCATGAGACGTTATCGATGCCCCCAGATTTGAATTTGCGAATTTCGCCACGGACCGTGCAACGGGAGACCGTCGACAAGTTACGGCTCGCGATCTTCTCCGGACTGTTCCAGCCGGGAAGCCGCCTCGTCGAAAGTCAACTGTGCTCACAACTCGGCATCAGCCGCCCCTCGTTACGGGAGGCTTTGCGCAGTCTTGAGGCCGAGCGCCTGATCGAGATCGTCCCCAACCGCGGGCCGTCGATACCGGCGCTTTCGTGGGAGGTGGCAACCGCCATCTACGAGGTTCGGGAACTGTTGGAAGTCGAGGCCGCGGGACGATGCGCGCTGAGGATTTCGCCTGAACAGTTGCTTAAGCTTGAGAAATCTCTTTCCGCATTCGAAGAGGCGGCATCCAGCAATGACAGCCTGGCGCAGGTCATGACCGCCGCGGACTTCTATTCGATCATCCTGGCCAATTGCGGCAACCCGATCCTGGAGGAAGTCCATCGCGGTCTGGTGGCCAGGATCAGCTTCTTTCGAGGACGGTCGATGTCCTTGGAGGGCCGGGCACAAAGCAGCCTGGCGGAGATGAGGGAGATCTTCGAATCCATCGCCGCCGGCGACGAGAAGGCAGCCCGCAAAGCCTCCAAACAGCACGTCCTGAAGGCAAAAGCGGCAGCGAAGATATCCATGGACAACGGGATTTGAATTCTTCGATGGACCGGTGTTCCGTCTGAAGACGCTGGAGCAATTCCAGGAAAAGTGTGAGCGGTTTTCTGTCAGGAATTGCGTCAAAACAAGAAGATAGAGCGGTTCGCCGTTTCCGCGAAACGGTGAAACGCTCTAAGTCCTTCATGACGTTTCGGATCGGCCGAACGCAGATCGTGCGCGGGTCTTCGCCATGTCGGCGTCGGAGACACCCGGCTGTCGAAGCCGACGGTGGCAGATGGAGTGACGATGACCAGGGCCAATGTCGAGCGCGAACCGAATTGCGATATCGTCATCGTCGGCGGCGGGTCCGCCGGGACGTTGCTTGCCGCGCGCCTGAGTGAAGATCCGGACAGCCGCGTTCTGCTGATCGAGGCAGGCGAGGAGGGGACGGATCCCGACATCTGGAACCCTGCTGCCTGGCCGGCGCTTCAGGGCCGCAGCTACGATTGGGACTACCGCACCGAGCCGCAAGCCGGCACAGCGGGCCGGGTGCATCATTGGGCGCGGGGGCGTTTGATCGGCGGCTCGAGTTGCCTGCATGCGATGGGCTACATGCGCGGTCATCCCTGCGACTTCCAGGCCTGGGTCGATGCGACTGGCGACCGCCGATGGAGCTGGGATGAACTGCTGCCGGTTTTCCAGGCGATCGAAGACCACCCGCTTGGCGGCGACGGCATTTATGGCAAAAGCGGGCCGTTGCCGATCCATTTGCCGGCCGACGAAGTAAGCCCGCTTGCGCGTGCCTTCATCGAGGCAGGTGCATCGTTGGGCCTGCCTCGCCTACAGGGCCACAACAGCGGAGAGATGATCGGCGTCACTCCGAACTCCTTGAACATTCGCGACGGGCGGCGGGTGACAGTGGCGGACGCCTGGCTCACAAAAGCTGTCCGGGACCGCAAGAACCTGTCCATCCTCACGGGATCCCGGGTGCGGCGGCTCAAGCTGGAGGGCAATCAGGTCCGCAGCCTCGAGGTCGCGGGGCGGCACGGCCTGGTCGAAGTCTTTGCCGATCAAATCGTGCTTTGCGCCGGGGCGCTGGAAAGTCCGGCCTTGCTGATGCGTTCGGGCATCGGTCCGCACGATGTGCTCGATGCCGCGGGCGTCGGCTGCCTGATCGATATGCCTGAAATCGGTCGAAACCTTCAGGACCACTTGCTTGGCGCCGGCAACCTCTATGCGGCCCGCAAGCCGGTGCCGCCGTCGCGCCTGCAACATTCGGAATCGATGGCCTATATGCGAGCCGGCGACTTCACCGCCACCGGGCAGCCTGAAATCGTCGTCGGCTGCGGCATCGCACCGATCGTGTCCGAACGCTTCCAGGCGCCCGCCGCCGGCACAGCCTACTCGCTGCTGTTCGGCATCACGCACCCGACGAGCCGCGGCAGCCTGCGCATAAGCGGGCCGGAACTCGACGACCGGTTGATCATCGACCCGGCATACCTGCAAACCAGTCGGGACCGCGAGCTGTTTCGCCAGGCTCTCGAGGCGGCACGGACAATCGGGCATCGAGACGAACTCGCCGGCTGGCGAGAGCACGAACTCCTGCCAGGCGCCCTCAACGGCGCGGCCGAGATTGACGACTTCATCGCACGGTCGGTCATCACACACCATCATCCCTGCGGTACGTGCAGGATGGGCAAGGACCCGGACGCCGTCGTCGACGCGGACCTACGGCTCAAGGCGCTCGACAATCTTTTTGTCGTGGACGCGTCGATCATGCCCAACCTCACCGCAGGACCGATTCACGCCGCGGTCCTCGCAATCGCCGAGACCTTCGCTCGGCGGCACCGGGATGGGATAAAAAACAACGCCTCGAAACGCGTCGCCTGAATCCCTTTCAGCGCGACGCGCTTTAGGAACAGCGGCATCGCCATGATCTCAAACCTGTCTTGGCCAAAAGCCTCCTCCGCCAGGTCGGCTAATGCTTCAGGATCTGGCTGAGGAACAATTTCGTCCGATCATGGCGCGGGTTGCCGAAGAACGCGTCGGGCGTGCCCTCCTCGACGATCTGTCCGGCGTCCATGAAGAGGACGCGGTCGGCCACCGCCCGGGCAAAGCCCATCTCGTGGGTGACGCACACCATGGTCATGCCGTCGCGGGCCAGCCCGGTCATCGTCTCCAGCACCTCCGACACCATTTCCGGGTCGAGGGCGGAGGTCGGCTCGTCGAACAGCATGACATCGGGTTTCATGCACAGGCTGCGGGCGATCGCCACGCGCTGCTGCTGGCCGCCGGAAAGCTGGACGGGGAACTTGTTCGCCTGCTCGGGAATGCGCACCCGCTCCAGGAACTGGAGAGCGGTCCTGCGCGCCTCCGTGGCGGAAACGCCTTTGACCCACATCGGCCCGGCCATGCAGTTCATCAGCACCGTCATATGCGGGAACAGGTTGAAGTGTTGGAACACCATGCCGACGTTTGAACGTACGGCAGCGACGTTGCTCATCCTGCCGTGCAGGGCAACGCCGTTGACGACGATCTCGCCCTCCTGATGCGCTTCGAGGCGGTTGAAACAGCGGATCAGCGTCGACTTGCCCGAGCCGGACGGCCCGCAGATGACGATGCGCTCGCCCTTGTGCACGGTCAGGTTGATGTCCTTCAGCGCATGGAACTGGCCGTACCACTTGGAAACGGCCCTGGCTTCAATGATGGCCTGAGCGCTCATCGCACCTTGCTCCTGGCATAGTGCCTCTCGATGCGGGACTGGATCAGCTCGAGGCAGATCGACAGCATCCAGTAGATCATGGCGGCGGAGATCAGCATCTCCATGTGCTGGAAGGTCTTCTGGCCGAGCGTTCGCGCCAGAAACATCAGTTCCCACACGCCGATGACCGACACCAGCGAGGAATCCTTCAGCATCGAGATGAACTGGTTGCCGGTCGGCGGAATGATGACCGGCAATGCCTGCGGCAGGATGATGCGGCGCATCGTCAGCGCGAAGCCGAAGCCCATGGAGCGCGAGGCCTCCCACTGGCCGCGATCAATGCTCTGGATGCCGGAGCGGAAGATCTCGGTCATGTAGGCGCCGTAGCAAAGCGACAGCGCCAGGATGCCGGCGGGCACCGCATTGATGACGAAGCCGAGCTGCGGCAGCCCGAGATAAATCAGGTAGACCTGCATCAAGAGCGGCAGGCCGCGGAAGAAGGAGGTGTAGAAGCTGGCGATGGCATAGGCGAAGCCATTGCTGGAGAGCTTGGCGACCGCGCCAGCCACCGCGACGACCGAGGCGATGACGATGGAAATCGCCGAGACGTAGAGCGTGGTGACGACGCCCTGGCTGATCAGGAACGGCAGCTTCTCGCGGATGAATGGCAGGCTGAGGTGGAACGTCTCGAAGAAGGCGATGAAGAGCAGCAGCAGCTCCAGCCAGACGATGCCGATCTGCAGCTTGAGCGGCGCGAAACCGATCAGCACGACGTTGAGCGTGAAGATCACCGCAATGGCGAAGCCGATGGCAAAGCGCCCGTAGAGGCCGCTCGTCGACGGCTCGCCGATCACCGGACGCATCAGTTCGGCGAAGCCGGTGCCCGACAGGTTGAACGCCATGAAGACCAGCAGGACGACGCCGAACATCGTCGCCACGAACCAGGGCTTGTGAACGAGGACTTCAGCCTCGACGGTATCCGGGTAGAGCATCTTTGAGCACCGGCGGTTCGGCGGCCTACCCGTGGCAGGCCGCCTTTGGAAAGATCAGTTCGTCTTCGAATAATCCTGCCCGTACCATTTTTCCGAGAGCTTGCTCAGCGTGCCGTCCGCCTTCATCGCCTTCACGGCGTCGGCGATCTTGGCCGACAGCTCCGGATCGCCATGCTCGATGGCGATCGCCAGCGGCTCGTAGAACACCGGATCGCCCACCTGCTTGATCGGATAGCCGGCCTTCACCGCATCGAGGATCGACGGCAACGACGACACCACGGCGTCCAGGCGCACGCCGTCGCCGAGGCGAAGGTCGTCGAAGGCGGTGGTCGAATTCTCGTAGGAGTGGACTTCCTTCGGATTGAGCTTGTACTCGAAGGCCGGCGCGCCGGCGGCATCGAGCGTCAGATCCTTCTTGGCATAGGCCTCGAAGGTGGAGGTGCTGGTGGCGCCGACCACCTTGCCGTCGAGATCGGCCAAAGTCTTCGCCTTGCTGTCCTTGTGCACGGCGACCGCCGCCGGCGTGTAGTAGTAGACGGCGGGGAAATCGAAGATCTCGGCGCGCTTCTTGGTCGGCGTCATCGAGCCGACATGCATGTCCCAGCGGCCCGCCCAGTTGCCGGCGGTGATGATGTCCCAGCCCGGCGTGACGAACTCGACCTTGACGCCGAGATGCTTGCCGATCGCCTTGGCAACGTCGACGTCGAAACCGTCGAGCTCGTTGTTGGCATTCACGAAGGACTGCGGCGCCCAGTTGGCGTCCGTCGCAACCTTGAGCGTGCCCGCGGCAGTCACGCGGTCGAGCACCGCGCCGGCATGTGCGGGATAGGCGCCAAGCGCCAGCGCGAGTGCTGCCATCGTCAGCTGTCGTCTGTTCCAGAATGTCATTCTCGTGTGTTCCCTTGTTGTTTGTTCAGTCCCATGC
Organism: Mesorhizobium sp. GbtcB19; assembly: GCF_019091085.1. Taxonomy (GTDB): domain Bacteria; phylum Pseudomonadota; class Alphaproteobacteria; order Rhizobiales; family Rhizobiaceae; genus Mesorhizobium. The sequence goes on from NZ_JAGXJY010000004.1 coordinate 92,412, forward strand.
GCTCATGGCCGTTCAGCCGGTCATGATCTCGCAATCCCTTGCCGACGAGGTCGGCGTCCTCCGGACGGCTCGCGGATTTAGCGACGCCATGGCCGGTCCGATCTTCCGCTGCCGCGGAGGATGTTTGCCGTCGTCATTCCCTCGCTCACGGGGAAAGCCAGAGCGGTTAGCCATGAGAGGCAACTCCCTTCGTCCGGCCGGCGCCTAATAGAAAGTCCCCCATCACGGCGGCGACAAGCGCCGGCGCCTCGATCAGGATCGAGTGGCGAAGCCCCGGCAGGATGGCGAGCTCGGAGCCCTGCACCTGCTCGTGCATGAGCCGCGCCATGCGCGGGCTGGACCCCTGGTCGTCCTCGCCGGTCACGATCAGCGTCGGGCATGCGATACGGTCGAGGATGCCGCCGAAGTCGGTTTCGGCGAGAACCCGGTAGGCGGCGGCGTAGCAGTCGCGGTCGTTCTCGGCGTCGCGCCGCCGCAGTTCCGCGATGATCCCGGGGTTCCTGTCCTGAAAATCCTCGGTCAGCCAGCGTGACAGCGAGGCCGCGTGATGCGCCGAGGCATCGCTCGCCATCAGCGCCGCCAGCCGGCCGCGCACGGCGTTTCGCTCCTCGGGCGTCCGGCCGGCGACCGTTGACAGCAGCACCAGTTTCCGCAGCCGCTCGACATGCGTCAGCGCCAGACGCTGCGCGATCAGACCGCCCAGGGAAAACCCGGCCAGATGGAAGGTGGCAAACCCGAGATGATCGGCCAGCGCCAGCGTCTCGCCGACGAAATCGTCGATCTCGTAGCGGCCCTTGACCCGGCTGGAGCGGCCATGGCCGCGCAGGTCGAAGGTGAGGACCGCGAAGCGATCCTTCATCCGATCGGCCACGCCGTTCCAGGCTTCGAGATAGGAGCCGACGCCATGGATGCAGACCAGCGGCACGCCGCCTTCGCCCTCGAGGCGCCAGTTGAGCAGCACGCCTTTGACATCGAGCTGGCCGGAGCGCGCCATCCTCACGCCCTCGCCGCCTGGCGCGCTCTGTCGCGCTCGCGCGCGGCAAAGACCGGCATCACTTCGTCCACCCAAAGCTTGATCGTCTTCTTCTGCAGCTCGAACGGCAGGTTGAAGGTCAGGCCGAGGCAGTACTGGTCGACGCCGGCCGCTTCATAATCGAGCAGCTTCTCGATCACCTCGTCCGGCGTGCCGAACATGAGGTTGCGGCGGATGTTTTCGGGATTGTAATTGTCCTTGCCCTTGACGCTCTCGTAGGGCACCGCTTCGGGAAAGCCGTTTCGCACGGTGCCGATGTTCTGGAACAGGTTCTCGAAGGCGCGGCCATAGTCGATGGCATGGCCGACCGCGATCTCCCAGTCCTGCTGCCGTTCGTAGACGCAGGTGCGGCGCTGCATCATCAGGCGCGGCCGCGGCACCTCCGGATGATCGGCGACGGCCTTGCGGAATTTCTCGCCAAGGACGGCCACTTCGGCCGGCGGCGCCGACAAGGGCGTCGACAGGATCGAGGCGCCGATGCCGACCGCCCAGTCGAATGTACCCGGATCTCGCGCCGCCACCCAGATCGGCGGATGCGGCTTCTGCAGCGGCTTCGGCACGCCGGCGGCGAAAGGGAATTTCCAGTAGTGGCCATCATGGGCGTAGTCTTCCGCCCACAGTTTCTTCACCGCCGGCACCAGCTCCTTCAGATAGGCAACGCCTTCCTGCTGCGGCATGCCGCCGGCCATGCGGTCGAATTCATACTGGTAGGAGCCGCGCGCGATGCCGAATTCCAGCCGCCCGCCGGTCAGGTGGTCGCAAAGCGCCGCCTCCCCCGCCAGCCGGATCGGGTTCCAATAGGGCGCGACCAGCGTCGAGGTGCCGAGCCTTATTTGCTCGGTGTGCTGGGCAAGCCAGGTCAGCGTCATCAGCGGGTTGGGCGAGATGGTGCATTCGATCGTGTGGTGCTCCGCCGTCCACAGCGTCTCGAAGCCGCCCTCGTCGGCCATGCGCGCGAGTTCCAGCAGATTGCTCTTCACGCGCGCCATCGGGATGTCGGGCGAGAAGCGCTCCATGGTCAGCGATACGGCGAATTTCATGTCGGTCTCCCGGTCGTTGCGTCGGGTTCTGGTCAGCGAAGGCGGATGACGAACGGGTCCTGCATGGCGCCCGAATAGTCGATGACGACGTTCTTCAGGCGTGAGAACTCCTCCATGGCGTCGAAGCCGCCGCGCCGCCCGTAGCCGCTCTCCTTGAAGCCGCCATTGGCGGACATGAAGGAGGAGGCGCGATAGGTGTTGATCCAGACCGTGCCGGCCTCGACATTTCTGGCGAAGCGCAGCGCGCGGTTGATGTCGCGTGTCCAGATGCCGGAGGCGAGCCCGTAGCGCGTGTCATTGGCAAGCCGGATCATCTCGTCTTCCGACGAGAACGGGATGACGCCGACGACGGGACCGAACAGCTCCTCCTGCATGAACTCCATGCCGTTGTCGGCATCGGTCATCACCGTCGGTTCGAAATACCAGCCGCCGGCAAGCTCATCCGCCTGCGGCCGCTTGCCGCCGGCCGCGATGCGGGCGCCCTGGCGCACACCGGAAGCGACATAGGTTTCCACCTTGGCAAGCTGCGCCGACAGCGCCAGCGGGCCGATATCGGTGTCCTCCAGCATCGGCAGGCCGACCCGCACCCGCTTGGTGCGCTCGACCAGCGCCTCGACGAAGCGGTCATAGGCGCTGGCCTCGACGAAGCAGCGCGAGCCGGCGACGCAGGTCTGGCCCGCGGCCGCGAAGACACCGGACACCACGCCGTTCACGGCGTGCTCGATGTCGACGTCGCCGAACACGACATGCGGTGACTTGCCGCCAAGCTCCATCGAGCACGGGATGAGGTTCTCAGCCGCATTTGCGGCGATCCGCCGCCCGGTTCCGGTCGAGCCGGTGAAGACGAATTTCGCGATGCCCGGATGCCGGGTCAGCGCGTCTCCCGCGACAGCGCCCGTGCCGGTCACGACATTGACGACGCCGGCGGGAAAGCCTGCCTCCGTGATCAGCTCGGCCAGGGCGAGCGTCGAGGCCGAAGCATGCTCCGACGGCTTGACCACCACAGTATTGCCAAGCGCCAGGCATGGCGCCAGCGTGCCGGTGAGCAGCATCAGCGGCGAGTTCCATGGCGTGATCATGCCGACGACGCCGATCGGCTCGCGCAGGTTGAAGTTCAGCATGTCGAGCTTGTTGACGGGAATGGTGTCGCCGAGCAGCTTGTCGGCCATGCCGGCGAAATAGGTGTAGCTGTCGGGCATGGCGCGCATCTGCGCCCGCATTTCCTTGAGCAGCTTGCCGTTGTCGCGCGTCTCAATCAGCGCCAGCTCGTCGGCGTTTTCGAGCGCCAGCTCCGCCAGCCGGCGCACGAGCTTGCCGCGATCGGTCTGGGTCATGCGCCGCCACGCCGGGTTGGCGAAGGCGCTACGCGCAGCCTCGACGGCCGCGCCGACATCCTCGGCGCCGGCCTCGGCGAACTGGTGCCAGGGCCTGCCGGTGGTCGGGTCGAAACTGTCGATATACTGCCCGCTCCTCGGCGCCACGAACGCGCCGTTGATGAACAGGTCCTGGCGCGAGCCTTCGAGCGATGCGACCGTCGTTTTCATGCTGTCTGTCCTGCGTAAAACATCATTCGGAGGCGGCCTGCGTCCACGATTGCGATTGGCCGTCGATCATGGCGACGCGGCCGCCATCGCCGGTGTCCATGTAGATGCCGAAGCGCTTGTCCTGACGCTCGCGCGCATAACGGCGCAGCATGGCGCGCAACTCGTGGGTGGCGACCTTGTCGTAAGGCAGCGCGTCGACGGCAAAGAAGGCATGGCCGTCCGGCAGCGCGGCTTGCGTGCCCTCGCGGCTGAGCTCGGCGCGGTAGATCAGATAGCCGGGGTCGCTGTCGGCGACGTCGAACACCGAATAGAGGAAGGTGTTTTCAGGAATGAGGCTCAGCGCCTCGCCGCCATCCAGCACCAACTTGCTGTCCGCCTTGCGCCGCCGCGCCGTCGGTAGCACCCAGCCGCCCTTGCCATCGTCGCGGAGGAGGATGCGGTCCCCCGCTTCGACCAGATAGCCGATGATCATGTCCTGGGCGGCCAGCCAGCCGGCCGGCAGCGGATCCTTCACGCTGGCGTAGCGGCCGCGGCAGAACCCGAGCGGCGCCGACGGGCTGGTGCCGAAGGCCTGCACCTGGCCGATCAGGATGATGTGGTCGCCGGCCTCGACGCGGTTGTGAACGGTGCAGTCGAACCAGGTCAGGCTGTCGGTGAGAACCGGCGCGCCGGTGTGGGCGCGGTCATGGTTCACCGACTGGAACTTGTCCGCCGCCTTCGAGGCGAACACCGACGAGACATCGGCCTGCCCCTCATGCAGGAAGTTGACCGCGAAAGACTGCGTCTCGTTGAAAGCCGGAAAGCTCGCCGCCGACTTGCCGACGCAGACCAGCAGCAGCGGCGGGTCGAGCGAGACGGAGGTGAAGGAATTGGCGGTCATGCCGCGCGGATTGCCGTCGGCGTCGCGCGTGGTGATGACGGTGACCCCGGTGACGAAGGTGCCGAAGGCACGACGCAAGGCGATCGGGTCGATCGTCCTTTGTGCCACCGCTTCCGCCATCGTCTTCCTCCACATCGTTGGATGAAGGCTAGGCAGGAGCCGGCACCGGTTCTTCCTCCGATCTGTAGGAAAGAGTTCGCGAGGCGCTGCTGCCAACCCGAGCAAGCGGAAGCGCGACGCGCCCGTGCCTGGCACGGGATGCGATATGACGGCAGTAGCGTTGGGATGGAGTGGTTCTAGCGGACGGCCGGCACGCGGCTGTCGATGATGCCGCTGAGGCGGATCGCCAGTTCGACGGCGAAGCGCTGTTCGGGCGTGTCGAGCTTGATGCCGAACAACTCCTCCATGCGCGACAGACGGTAGCGCAAGGTAGTGACGTGCAGCCCGATGGCGTCGGCGCAGGCCTGGCTGCGGCAGCCTTCGCGCAGATAGGCAAACAGCGTGTCCAGATAGGGCGTGCCGTGCTCGCGATCATGCGCGATCAGCGCGCCGACGCTTCTGTCGACGAAGTTGCGCACGTCGGGCACGTCGGCGGCGGCGACCAGCATCGGCAGCGGGCCAAAATCCTGCCCGGCGAAAACGCCGGTGCGTCCGAAGGAGCGACCGATGCGGATCATGCGGCGGCAGCGTTCCCACGCGGTCGGGTAATCGGCCAGCACCGCGCACGTCTCGGAAACCAGCACCGCCGGCTCACGCTCGAAATAGCGGCCCAGCTCCGCCGCGATCTTGCTCGGCAATTTCGCGAGACGGACGCTGTCCTGCCCGGCATCGTCCGCGACGAGACAGACAAGGCCGCCTTCCACGGCGATAACGGTGCCCGCTACGCCCACCTGTTCCAGCAGTCGGACGAGGGCATGATGGGGATCGGCAAGACCGCCGCTGCCGTCCTTGGCCTCATCGGCGTAGTCGACGACGATCAGTCTTTGGGGCGCGGTCAGGTTGACCCCCAACCGACGGGCTCGATTGACGATATCGGCCTCATCGCGCCAGCGGCGCTCGACGACTTCCAGGAAGAGCTCGGTCAGCGATCTGGTCTCGAAGCGGAAGCGGACGAAGCTGCGCATCATCTGCACGCTGAGCGCGAATTTGGCGCTGTCCAGCAGCATCTGGTCGAGCTGGCCGGACTGCTGCGGCGTCGGAAAAATCATCAGCGCGCCAACCACTTCGTCGTCGATGGTCAGCGGCTCGATGCGCACTGAAAGCTTTAGCCGGTGCTTGCCGTCGTCGACGAACAAAGTCTCGTTCTGGCGCGCTTCCGAGGCGCCGCGCGCGACCTTGAATATCTGCCGGTTGAGTGCGCCGCCGACGGCCTGTTGCCAGGCCGCGGCATCGAAATGCGCTTCGCTCGGCGAGCGGCCGGCCACGACCAGATTGGCATGGAAATCGATGACCACGACCGGATTGGGCAGCAGCTCGCCGACCTTGTCGGCGAGCGCGGCCACCGATCCTTCCGACAGCGCCTGCTGCAGCAGCGAGGTGTGCGCGGCCAGGGCGCGCTGCAGGCGCTCGCCGGCCTGCTTCTCCTGGCGCAGGCGGTGCTGCTTCTCAACCGCGATCTCGCCCAGATGCACGATCATGCCGATGAAGGCGATATCCTCGGCGCTCACTTCGGTGATTTCGCGCGAGACGACGGTCAGCACCATCGGCCGGCCGTCTTCATCGACGCAGTTCATCGGCATGACGAGCACGCTGCGGTAGTCGCGCTCGAACGCCTCGCGGCGATAGCCGGGAAACTCCTCGGACACCCGCGCGTCCCTGATATAGACCGGCTCGTTGCGATTGAGCGCCACGATCGAAGGACTGGTCGCCAGTTCCCAACGGTCCGGCAAGGTGCGCTGGATGAGCGTCGGGTCGTGGCGCACGATGACATAGGCGTGGCCATGCGGCGCATCGATGCTCATGATCGAGCCCAGCGTCCATTTGGCATGGCGGCAGGCTGCCAGCACGAGGTCGCGCAGCACCGACTGGAGATCGCCACCCGAATTGATGAGGCTGGCGGCGTCCCGCAAAGAGAGAATTTGCGACTCGTGGTCCACGCCCGGTCTTCCGCCTCGCGAAGGCCTACTTAAGCCATCGCGGATATACCAACGCTACACCGCTTCCAAGCGGGGTGCACGCCGATTCTTCCTACGAACCGGAGGAATACCTGGCTGGCGGGCCTGACTAGGCTGGGCTTCCACCAACAGGGTTCGAAATCATGGAATTGCGCAAAATCAGCACCTTCATCGAGGAAGTGCATATCGAAGGCGGCAAGGCGGGCGCCAGGCCGGTAACCTCGATCGTCGTCGCCGCCGTCTTGCGCAATCCTTGGGCCGGGCGCGGCTTCGTCGAGAACCTGCGGCCCGAGATCGTGGCCATCGCGCCCCGGCTAGGCCATGAGCTGACGCGCCGCCTGCTCGAGCTCATGCCCGCGGAACGCATCGAGAGCTACGGCAAGGCCGCGGCCGTCGGCGTCGCCGGCGAGATCGAGCACGCCTCGGCCATGATCCACACGCTGCGCTTCGGCAATGTGTTCCGCGACGCCGTCGGCGGCACGACCTATCTCGAATTCTGCAACACCCGCAACGCGCCCGGCGCTCTGCTGTCGCTGCCGATGATGCACAAGAGCGAGAACGGCCGCCGCTCCCATTTCATCACCGCCAACTTCCAGATCGCCGACGGCCCGGCCGCCGACGAGATCGTCGTGGCCATCGGCGCGGCGGATGGCGGCCGGCTCCACCCGCGGATCGCGGACCGCTTTCAGGACATGAAGGAAATGGAGCAGGAGGCGGCAATCTAATTTCGCGCGCCGTCGCCGGAAGGCGGAGCGCGGATTGCCAGATTTGTCCTCACGGTGATGCCTGCGAGGCACCGTGGTTCCGCTGCGCCCTCTTGATGCGATCGGGGATATCGGAAGCCATGTCTGCGAGCTCGCTTATCTCCTGTAGATCAACAGCACGATACCGCCGGTCTCGGAAAAGGTTTCGTGCTCCGCACCGATAGCCCGGATGCAATACTGACCGGCGGTGTAGGTGTGGTCCTGGTCCGAAAACGAGCCCTCCAGCACCAGCACTTCCTCGAGCTGGTCGTGCGCGTGCATGGCGGAGCGGCTGCCGGGATCCAGCTTCATCAGGATCGTGGATTCGCCGCTCGCTTCATCCTTGTAGATTGTTTTCATTTGGACGCCCGGCTCGGCCTCAATCCACACCGCCGAATTGAGGTCGATGAAGCGAGAGCCACGCTCCACGCGATTTGTCAGCTCCTGAGTTGTCACCGTCTATCCTTTCCACATTCGGTTGCGCAGGCGTCTCGAAAACGTCGAGCTTTGGACCCATAGGCGCGACCTAGACCGCCGCCATGAAGCGGTGGCCGTCATAAATCGCGGCGTGGATGTTTCGGCTGGCCACGGCGTCGCCAATCCTGAACAGCTGGAAATCGGCGTCAGGGTTCTTGATCTTTTGTTGCGGCTGGATTGCGACAAGCGCCTTGTAGTCGACTTCGCCCAGGTTCTTCGAAAGCGGCCGTAGCGCGAAGTAGAGGTCCTCCATGGGCTTCGTACCGTTTTCTATGACGACCTGGTCGACAATCTTCTCCGAAAATTCCTTCGTGTAGTCGTCGAGGAAGATCGCGGCGATCTTGTTGCCGCGGCGCTCCAGCCGTTCGATGCGCAAATTCATCGTGACCGTTGCCTTCGCCTTTGCCAGCGCCTTGAAATAGGCGGGGTAGGTCGTTGCGCCGATATCGGGGGCCAACATTCTCGTCGGCGTCACAAGCTCCAGCTCCGCGCCGGCGTCCACGATGAATTCGGCTGCGGTCATCGCGGCTTGAGAGCCGCCGTCATCGTAGATCAGCACGGATTTGGCGACCGGCACGCCGCCGCTCAATATATCCCAGGTGGTGGTCGCCAGGTCCTGGCCATCGTAGACGCAATCCAGGTTGGGCAGTCCGCCCGTAGCCACCACGACGACGTGGGGCTTTTCCTCCACGACATCGCGCTCTTCGGCGTAGCGATTATATTCGATATCGACACCAAGGCGGTCGCATTCGGCGAGACGCCAGTCGACGATGCCGAGGATCTCGCGCCGCCGCTTCAAGGCCGATGTGATCAGGATCTGGCCGCCGGCCTTGGGGCCGGCCTCGAAGACCTTGACCCGGTGACCGCGCTCCGCGGCGACGCGCGCGGCTTCAAGGCCGGCAGGGCCTGCTCCGACGACGACGACCTTGCGGATCGGGCCTTCGCTCTTTGCGATGATGTGCGACAGAGTGCCCTCTCGGCCCGTCGCCGCATTGTGCACGCAGGACGCCTGGCCCGGATAGATCGAGTCGATGCAGTAGCCCATGCCGACGCAGGGCCGGATCTGATCCTCGCGGCCCTCGATGATCTTTCGGGTGATGTGGGGATCCGCCATATGGGCGCGTGTCAGCGCGACCATGTCGAGCTTTCCGCTGGCGATCGCGTGGCGAGCGGTGGCGACGTCCTGAATTTTGGCGGCGTGGAAAGTCGGAATGCCCACCGCTTGGCGAACCTCGCCGGCGAAATCGAGATGCGGCGCCGACGGTTTGCCCATGCCGGGAATGACGTGGCTGAGGCCTTCATCTCGCGAAGCATGGCCGCGAATGACGTTGACGAAGTCGATCATTCCGCTCGCGGCCAGGCGCTTTGCGATCTCCATGCCTTCGTTGGCCGGCAGCCCTCTGGGCATGGCTTCGTCGCAAACCATGCGCACGCCGACGATGTAGTCCTGTCCGATCCGCTTGCGGATCGCGGCGAGGATTTCCGTGACCAGCCGCATCCTGTTTTGCAGCGACCCGCCATAGCCATCGTCGCGCTTGTTGGTGGCCGGAGACCAGGAATGCGCGATGAGATGTGAGGCACATTCGAGCTCGAACCCGTCGAGCCCTGATTCCTTCACGCGCTCGGCGCTATCGGCGAACGCCGCGATCACCCGCTCGTAGTCCCAGTCCTCCATGGCCTTGGGGAACGCCCGGTGCGCAGGCTCCTGGATGTGGGAGGCGTCGATCATCGGCAGCCAGTCGTCCTTGTTCCAGCTGGTGCGGCTGCCCATGTGGGTCATCTGGATCATCACCGCCGCGCCGTGCGCGTGCACGTCGTCGGCGAGTTCGCGCAGCCATTTCACGACGTCATCCTTGTGAAGCTGGATATTTCCGAAGGCCTGCGGGCTGTCGATGTCGACGACCGCCGACCCGCCGATCATCGTCAGCGCCATCCCTCCCTTGGCCTTCTCGGCGTGGTAGAGCCGGTAGCGTTCCTTGGGCAGGCCGTCCTCGGTGTAGGCAGGCTCGTGCGATGTCGACATGATTCTGTTTCGAAGGGTTAGATGCTTGAGCTGGAAGGGCTGCAGCAGCGGATCGTTTGACATCTTAGAACTCGCTTGGGACAAGGCCATCAAACGACCGCCCCTTTTGGCGCATCGATGAGGATGAGGAGATTGCAAATGTCTTCTCACCAAAGGATTCGGTAAACTGCAATTTTTTTCATGGTACCATTAGAAAAGAATTCAGTTTTAGCGTTTTTGCGGTGCAACAATACCAGGGATTTTGCGGATATCTCTCGGTATATTGTACCATTACCGAAGATATATCATACCAGATCGAAAGCTTTAAAGGCAGTTGCTTATCCACGAAGCGTCGTGGATCGCAAAGGCACGCAAGCCCGATCCGGAGCTTCACCGGCGACGACGTTGGATGGCTACGCCAAGGCGCGGCTCTGCGCCGGCGGCCCAGCTTCGACAGCCGAAGACAATGCGGCCGTGATCTGCCGAAGCGAAACCGATCCAAGCGGTTTGCCGTGGGCATCGACGACGACGGCTTCGTCCTGGGTTGAGTTCGTCAGCTCTTTCGCGCCGGCCTCGAGCGTGGTGCCGGACTTCAGTTTCGGCAGCGATGCCTTGTCGGAGCACGGTGCAAGATCCATGACGGCGTCGACCTTGATGAACCGCCCGCGATTGACGTCCTTCACAAATCTCTCGATGTAGTCGTCGGCGGGTCGCAACAGGATGTCCTGGCTGTCGCCCTGCTGGATGATCGAGCCGTCGCGCAAGATGACGATCCGGTCGCCGAGCCGCAGCGCCTCGTCGAGATCATGGGTGATGAAGACGATGGTCTTTTTCAATTCCGTCTGCAATTCGAGCAGCATGGTCTGCATGTCGGTCCGGATCAGCGGATCGAGCGCCGAGTAAGCCTCGTCCATCAAGAGGATCGAGGCGTCGTTGCTCAGCGCGCGCGCAAGACCGACACGCTGCTGCATGCCGCCTGACAATTCCTCAGGATAGCGCGTCTCGAAGCCGGCAAGACCGACGCGTTCGATCCAGCGCATGGCCGTATCGCGGCTCTTCGCCTTGTCGACCCCGCGCACCTCCAGCCCGAACGTCACGTTGTCGATGACGCTCCGGTGCGGCAGAAGCCCGAAGCGCTGGAACACCATTGCCGTCCGATTGCGGCGGAACTCCCGCAGTTCCAGTTCGGACATCTCGAGAACGTTGCGCCCGTCGATGGTGATGGATCCGGATGTCGGCTCGATAAGGCGGTTGATGTGGCGGATCAGCGTCGACTTGCCGGAGCCGGACAGCCCCATGACGACCTGTATCTTGCCGGCCGGCATGGAGATGTTGATGTTGTTCAGGCCCAGAATGTGTCCATGGGTCTTCGCCAATTCCGCCTTGGTCATACCGCTGCGAACAGCCTCGACATGCTGCCGCGAGGCGCTGCCGAATATCTTGTAGAGATCGCGTATCTCGATTGACGTTTCGCTTCTACCCATGCGTAGCGCCCCGATGCTTCTGCAGCCGGCGCCCGTAGGCCTGGCTGATGCGGTCGAAGATGATCGCGATGCCGACGATGGCAAAGCCGTTGAAGATGCCTTGGGTGAAATACTGGTTGGCGATGGCCTGCAGCACGTTGAGGCCCAGCCCCTGCACGCCGATCATCGAGGCTATGACCACCATGCCGAGCGCCATCATGATCGTCTGGTTGATGCCGGCCATGATCGTCGGCATGGCGAGCGGGATCTGCACCTTCCACAGCTTTTGCGAGCGCGAGCAGCCATAGGCGTCGGCGGCTTCCAGCACCTCCTTGTCGACCAGCCGGATGCCGAGATCGGTGAGCCGGATGATCGGCGGGATGGCGTAGATCACCACCGCGATGAACCCCGGCACCCGGCCGATGCCGAGCAGCATGACGACCGGGATGAGATAGACGAAGGGCGGCATCGTCTGCATGACGTCGAGCACCGTCTGCATCACCGCGCCGACCCGCTTGTAGCGGTTCATCAGGATGCCGAGCGGGATGCCGATGGCAATGGCGAAGATCGTCGAGGTGAAGACGAGCGAGATGGTCTTCATCGCATCCTGCCACAGGCCGAGAAGGCCGATGGCGATGAGTGTGCCGACGACAGCGGCGACCACTGTCCAGCGCCGCGCCGCAAACCAGGCGATGGCGGCCAAAGCGAGCACGACCAGGGGCCAGGGTGCGTTGGAGATGGTGTTTTCGAAGAAGATGAGGACGCGAAGCAGCGGATAGAAGAAATCCTCGATCGACTGACCGTAGCTGCGTGTCAGCGCCTTGAGCGCGCTGTCGATGGCCCGCTTGACCGCAAGCAGCAATTCGGGGTCGAGCTGAGGGAATTTGAAAAGCCAATCCATATCGCGATGCCCCATCGTGAGTGCGCCATTGGCCACACAATGCCGGCCATAGCCGCGAGCAGGGAATATAGGCTGCGCCGGCAAACCGGAGCGCATAATGGAGGCCCTGAGATCCTCAGAGCCCCACTTGCCCGGTTGCAAGGTTTTAGAGCGCGGCCTTGACCTTATCGGCGACGTCGGCCGGGACCCATTTGGTCCAGACGTCCGGCATGTTCTTGATGAACCACTTGGCGCCGTCTTCGCCATTGGCCTGGTTGTCGGTCATCCACAGCATGACCTTGCCGACTTCAGCCTGCGTCCAGCTGCGCTTGGCGAAATAGTCCTTGACCGGGCCGATATCGTCACGCTTCGAGAACTTGCTGCTGGCCAGCGTCACCATCTCGGCCTGTTTCCAGTAGTTCGGCTTCGGGTCGGGGCAATCCTGCTTCGAGGTGCAACGCGCCCACTCGGCGTCGTCATGGGCCATCTCGAGGCGAACCATCGGATATTTCACCAGCAGCGATGTGGGCGCCCAGTACTGGGCGAGAAATCCCTGCTTCTGTTCATAGGCCTTGGAGATGACGCCATCGAGGGCGGCGGCCGAACCCGTCGGCACCAGAACGAAGTTGGGGTTGTTCAAGGCCTTGAAGAGCTGCGCCGTCACGACGGTGTCGCCCCAACCCTGAGGCCCCTGGATAACGCCGCCTTTCGAGGGATCTTCCGGCGCCGGGAACAGGTCCGGATGCTTCATGGCGTCGTCGACGGTCTTGATGTCGGGATGGGCGTCCGCGACATATTTGGGGATGTACCAGCCGGAAACCTGCCCGTCGCTGATCGCCGTGCCGATCTGGCTGATCCGTCCCTCGGCGGCGCCGTTGGTATAGACGTCGCCCAGAAGGCTGGGCGTCGATTCCGAAGAAATATCAGGCTGGCCCTTTTCGATCATCGCGGTGATCGTCGGCACGGTATCGCCCGCAACGGTCGTGGCGTTACAGCCATAGCCGTTCTTCAGGATGAACTGGTCGACATTCGACATGGCCTCGGCCGACTGCCAGCTGAAGACCGCCAATGTGATGTCGTCGCAAGCCGCGTGCGCGACTCCAGTACTCATCACAGCCCCGACAGAAAAGGCTGCAAGCAACAAGTTTCTCATTTGATTTCCCCATTGGTTGGCGCTTTGTCGTTCCGGCGCCAAGCCCGCGAGGGCAGTGGGCCGGTGAAGATGCCATTTGCGTCAATGAGCATTCCGTCGAGGCCCCGGACGGTAAAGGGCAATTCGATTCATGGATGTATGAGCGAGAAGAACGGCACGATCCTTGCGCCGCGTGACGCGTTTCAGGGCACCAAGCTACCTGGCGCGCAAGGATGGGTTCCGGCTGCGAGCCAGTGATCGCGCGCTTCTATCGATGTCGGATAGAGAGCAATTCCAGGAAAAGCGTGAAGCGGTTTTCCGTCCGGAATTGCGCAAAGCAGAATGCTCTAGTTGCACGCGTTTGCCACAAGCCAGTCCCGGAACTGCACGACGGCCCTGCGGGTACCTTGTCCCGAAGGGGTCACCGCATAGTGGTGACGGCCTGTTTCAAGGGTATGGTCGAAGGCGATTGTCAATCGTCCGGTGTCAATCGCCTGATTTACGATTGGTCGTTGCGCCAGAACGAGCCCCTCGCCCTTCTCGGCCGCCTTCTGGGCAAGCAGCTGATCGTTGACCTCCAGCGCGACAGGCAAATTCGGCGGCACCGGCACATTGAGCGCGCGCAACCATTCGCCCCAGCCAGGCCTTAGCCGGTACGGGTCGGTATAGTGGATGAGCGGGTGGGACAGCATCTCCGGGATCGAGTTGAACGGACCGTTATGCTCGAGAAACTCCGGACTGCAGAGCACCACGATGTGCTCCGCCCAGAGCCGCGTGCTGGTGCAGCCGGGCCAGTGGCCGTCGCCAAGGCGGATATGCACGTCGATGTTCGAGGAGGGTAGATCGGGATCGCGGTCGAGACAGCGGATCTCGATCTGCAGATTGGGGAGGTCCTGCCGCAGCTTCCCCAGCCTCGGCGCCAGCCACTCGACAGCAAGCACCGTGGAAACGCCGGCCACGATCTTGTCCCGGTGCACCGAACCGGAAATCTCGGCCAGAGTCTCGGATATGGTTCCGAAACCGCTGGCCACCGCCGAATAGAGCCGCACGCCTTGGGTGGTCAGGCTGAGCGTTCGATGTTCGCGCACGAACAAGGGATGCCCCAGCGCGGCCTCAAGCTGCTTGATGCCGTGGCTCACCGCCGGCTGGGTTATCGAGAGTTCGCTCGCGGCGGTCGAAAAATTCAGGTGACGCGCGGCGGCCTCGAACAGGATCAAACCGTGCAGCGAGGGTACCGATTGCCGGAAGGTTCTTCGGTCGTGACTCATATGTCCGCGAATCTAATGCTTCTTCGCCCCACCGGGCTGCGAGGGAATGCCAAGCTCATTGGATCATCCTTCAACCCCCCATTCAAGGATGCAGCCAAAGAGTGGCGAGCAACGCGCTTCTCCAGACGAGGCAGCAGTCGGATTACGACCTGCTCTCGCCGCGTTGGCCATCTTTGGTCGCGCGACAGGGACGCGCGCTGGAACTGAGCGCAGGAGAGCGGTCGGTTGCCGCCGGCATACATCAAAACAACGACTTAGGCGCGTTGCTCGAATCAGTTTCAGCGCGACGTGCTTCAGGAGTTGCCCGTCACGGCGATGCCGGCGAGCCGCCGTGGTTCTGCTGCGCCCGCTTGCCGAGATAGAGCTCCTGCATGACCGACGACTGCTTCAACTCTTCGATGCTGCCTGACGCCACGATGCGCCCGGAATTCATCAGATAGCCTTGCTCGGCCACCGACAGCGCCAGCCCGGCATTCTGCTCGACCAGAAGCACCGCCGCGCGGAATTTCTCGCGGACATCGATGATGATTCCCTGGAGCTCCGACACCAGCAGCGGCGACAGTCCGAGCGAAGGCTCGTCAAGCAAAAGGATGCGTGGTCTCGCCATCAGGCCGCGCGCGATCGCCAGCATCTGCTGCTGGCCGCCGCTGAGCGTACCGGCCTTGGCGCCGCGCTTCTTGGCAAGGATGGTGAAATAGCTCTCCATCAAAACGATGTCGGCCTCGATCGCATCCCTGTCCTTGCGGCAATAGGCGCCGAGCAGAAGGTTCTCGCGCACGCTCATGTCGGCGAACACATGGCGGCCCTCCGGCACCATCACGACGCCGAGCGTGGCCTTTTCGTCGGCGTGAAGCGTGGTGACGTCGCGGCCGTCGAAGGTCACCGTGCCGCGCCGCGGCTTCACCAGACCGGCGATGGAGCGTAGCAGCGTCGTCTTGCCGGCGCCGTTGGGCCCGAGGATGGTGACGATCCCATTTTTGCCGACCGCGAGCGAGACGTCGCGATTGACGGCGACGGGCCCATAGCCGGTATCGACATGCTCGACGGCAAGCAGGCTCATGACAGGGCCGCCTTCTTGTCCGGGCCGAGATAGACCTCGCGCACCTTGGGATCGGCGAGCACCTCGGCCGGCGGCCCCTCGGCGATCTTGGTGCCGAAGTCGAGCACGATAAGGCGGTCGCAGAGCTCAGACATCATGTCCATGTCATGGTCGATGAGGCAGACGCCGATGCCTTGCGGCGGCAGTTGCGCGATGACCGCCGCGAACGCCTGGGCTTCACTGTCGTTCAGCCCGGCGCCGGGCTCGTCGAGCAGCAGGAGCTCAGGCGAGACGCCGAGCGCGACGGCCAGCCCAAGGCGCCTAAGGCTGCCGAAGGGCAGCGATCCCGCGATCGCCTTGCCGAGCGGCGCCAATCCGACGAAGTCGAGGATCATGCCGGGCGAGGCCCAGCGGCTGCCGCCCCTCCTCCCTTGCTCCCAGGCGATCCGAACATTCTCGTCGACGGTCAGGCCCGGAAACGACATCGCCTGCTGAAACGTCCGCACCAGCCGCTTCCGCGCGATGCGATGGGCGCCGATATTGGTTATGTCCTGCCCCTGCCAGGATACCGTGCCGCCGGTCGCCGGATGGACGCCGGTGACGACGTTGAACAAGGTGGTCTTGCCGGAGCCGTTGGGACCGACGATGCCGACGACCCGGTCGGTGTCGATGTCGAGATCGATGCCGTTGAGCGCGACGACGCCGCCGAACTGCTTGCGCAGGCCCCTCACCTCAAGCGCGGCCATTCAAGCCTCCGCCTTGCCTGTCGAACCCGCCGGCGAGCGCGCAGTAGATGTTCTTGATGCCGGCGGCGACCCCGCCCGGCAGCAGAAGGATCACCAGGAGCAGGCAGACGCCGTAGGCGATGCGCGAATCGACGGGATCGAGGTTCAGCACCTCGGGCAGGAAATTGACGATGACGGCGCCGATCAGCGGCCCGTAGAGGTAGCGGGCGCCGCCCAGCATGACCATCAGCGCCAGATAGAGGCTGGGAAAGGCGCCGAACAGGGTCGGCGAGATGTGGCGCAGGTAATAGAGCTGCAGCACGCCGGCGAGGCCGGCGAACAGGCCTGAAACCATCAGCACGCCAAGCTTATGCAGGTCGACATTGATGCCGACCGAACGCGCCAGCTGCTCGTTCTCGCGGATCGCCCGCAACGTCCGGCCGTAGCGCGAAATGCCGATGAGATAGGTCGCGGCAAGCGCCAGAAACAGCGCCGCCAGGACCAGGTAGTAATTGTTGGAGAGCTTGTCGAAATTGATGCCGGGCAAGGGCGTTACCGACCCGACGTCGAGGCCGGTCGCGGATCCGGTGAAGGTGCCGCCATTGGTGAGAACGATGACGAACAGGGCGCAGAAGCAGAAGGTGATGATGATGTAATGCTGGCCGCCGACCCTCAGCGTCGGCAGGCCGATGACGCCGCCGACGATCGCCGACAAGGCCATGGCGAAGGGCAGCGACGTCCAGAAGCCCAGACCGAGCTGCACGGAGAGGATGGCCGAGGCATAGGCGCCGACCCCCATCAGCGCCGCATGGCCGACCGACATGATGCCGGCCTGGCCGAACTGCAGGCCGAGGCCGTAGAGCCCGATCGCCGTATAGAGCGTGGTGATGGCGATCGACAGGAAGCGGTAGCCGAGGCCGAGCCAGGGCAATGCGATGAGCAGCGCCGCCAGCAGGATTGCCGTGACCGCCTGGACGCCGGCCGGCAGGGGAACGGAGGCATTGTCCGCCGTCAGAAGCGCGAGGCGATCCCGGGCTCTGGCGCCTTCTGTAGCTGCGCCCGTCTTGGCGGCACTGTTGTCGGTCATGGGCATCGACATCTCACGATGCCTTGGGGCCGAGCGTGCCGCCGAGCAGGCCCTGCGGCCGCAGCACCAGGATCAGGATCATCACGACCAGCGAATAGGCATCGGTCCATTCCGGATAGCCGTATCCGGCGCTGAGGCCGTCCACGAGGCCGAGCACCAGCCCGCCGACGACAGCGCCGCCGACATTGCCCAGACCGCCGATCAGCGAGACCGCGAAGCCGCGGATGATGATGACGCTGCCGGTGAAGGGCGTGATCGGAAATAGCGAAATCATCAGGGCGCCGCCGATGCCGGCAAGCAGGCTGCCATAAATGAAGACGCCGGTGACGTAGCGACGCACCGGAATGCCCATCAGCTCGGCGGTGTCGCGGTCCGAAACGCTCGCCCGCAGGGCCATGCCGTAGCGGCTGCGCGAGATGCCGAAATAGGTGATCGCCACGATGACGGCCGTTATCGCGACGACGATCGCGCGCATGGCGATGATGTCGACGCCGCCGATCGTCCAGACCAGGCCGACCGGGTCGGTGATGCTCTTCTGGAATTCGTTGAAGACGCGGATGATCGCGTGCTGCAGGATCACGCTGAGGCCGATCGACATGATGAAGCCGTTCATCGGCCGGTTGAGCGTGAAGCGGAACAGGCATCTCTCGGCGGCAAAGCCGAGCGCGCCGACCAGCAGTCCGGCGAACACCAGCGCCACGAAGAAGTTCATGCCGGCGCCGACCATGAACCAGGTCGCCATGCCGCCCACCATCAGGAACTCGCCATGCGCGAAATTGACGATGCCGGCCAGGCCGAAGATCAGCGTGATGCCGATGCCGATCAAAATGGTGACGCTGGCAACCGAGAGGCTGTTCACCAGTTGCTGCACAAAAATGTCCATCGTCGAATCCGGTTGGCGAAACCTGCAGGGGAAGGATGGGCGGAACCTTCGCCGCCCATCCCGATGTCGGATATTTCAGCGGGCTGCCTCAGCCGCCATTGTCGCCGGGCGGCGGAGCGGCAGGCGGCTGCTCGACCGCGCATTTGAATTGGTCGGACGTGTTGGGCTCGACCATGCAGACCTCGGTCGCGAAGGTGACCTGGTGGTGCTTGTTGAAGACAAGCGGCACCGGCGACACGACGCCCTTGTAGTCCGACTTCAGGAGCTCTGCGACCACCGCGTCCGGATCGTCGATCTTGCCGACCTTCTCCAGCGCCTTGGCGTACCAGAAGAAGTAATCATAGTAGAGCAGCGAGACCGAGGACTGCGGACCCTTGGCGGCGCCGAGGCCGAAATACTTTTCGAAATACTGCTTCACCTCGGGGAACGGCGAGGAACCCCAGCAGACAGGTACGCAGCTCAGCGTCACCGGCACATCCGCCTTCAGGCTGCGCTCCTGATAGATGCCCGGATCGACGCCGAACAGGAAATAGGACGGCGCCACGCCGAGCTTGAGGGCTTGCGGGAAGGCGGTGAGCGTTGAATCGCCATTGTACCAGAAATGCACGATATCGGGCTTCATGCCCTTGATGCGGGTAAGCAGCGGCGAGAAGTCGGTCGTATCCGGCGGATATTGCACCAGGTCGACTTTCTGGCCCTCCGCTTCGAGCGCCTTGACGTAGTGCGAGGACAGATACTGCCCGGTCGCGTCGTTGCCGACGAACACCACCGAATGCTTCGGCGGCGACTTCAGCTGCGACGTCAGCAACGACAGCACGCCCTTGGCGGTGCTGCCGCTGCGCTGCCATTCCTGCGGTTCGCTCTGGAACGTGTAATGCAGCCAGCCATCGTCGGCGACCGCCTTGTCGTCGAGCACGGCGCCGAGCGAGCTGTTGCCGGAGAACTGCAGCACCTTGGCCGGGCCGGTGATCTTGGCCATCGACACCGAGAAGTCATGCGTCTCGGTGCCCCAGATCGCCTTGACGCCGATGTCGTTGACCAGTTCGCGCGCGGCCGCGATGGAGACATTCACATCGGTCCGGTTGTCGCGGATGTAGAGTTTGATCTTGTAGGTCTTGTCGCCGACCTTGATGCCGCCGGCGTCGTTGATCTGCTGCGCCGCCAGATTGGCCGCGCCGACAATGGTGTTGCCCGCCGAAACGAATGAGCCCGACTGCGCGGCGATAACGCCGATGGGCAGTTCCTCGTCGGCGCGGGCCGTCTGCAAAGCCATGGCGAGCCCCGCGGCCGCCATGGTCAATCCAAGTCCTAGCTGTCTCATGCATGTTCCTCCCGTTACATGGCCAACTTGTCATACAACCCTATTACCATGTAACAAGGCTGTCAACATGACTCCGCCTGGAGCGAACGATCGGGTGGCGTCGTGTCACCCCCTTTTCGTTCGTCCTTTTCTGATCTCAGCTTGGATGAGAAAAGTTCATCGCAGTCGGTGCGAGGCACCGGACAAGGATGTCCGACGCAGAGACATGCGCCGCGATCATAGCGATGATGAATGTGGCCTGGCCGTCGCCAAGGCAGGAGAGGTTCAGGGTCTCGTCACTGTTATAGCGCCAAGCGATACGCCTCGACGGCGGAAGCGCCAAAAATCTGCGAACGCTCCTCTTCCGTCAGCCCGCAGAGACACTCGCCGAGCGCGCGTTTGACCGACTGATAGTCGGCCGCGACCAGGCAGACCGGCCAGTCCGAACCGAACAGGCATCGCGATGGCCCGAAGATCGAAAGCACCGCGTCGACATAGGGCTGCAGGTCCTGGCTTCTCCAGTGCCACCAGTCGGCTTCCGTGACCATCCCGGAGAGCTTGCACCAGACATGGTCGCGATGCGCCCCGAAGCCCTGCATCAATCCGGCCCACGGCTCCATCGCGTGCTTCGCAATGCGCGGTTTGGCGATGTGGTCGACGACGAAACGCAGGTTCGGATGCCGCTCCACCGTCTCCAGGGCCGCGGGGATCTGCGGCTCCTTCAACAGCAGGTCGCAGGCGAGGCCCGCCTCGGCGACCGCCGCCAGCCCGCGCTGGACATCCGCGCGCAGCAGCCAGTCCGGGTCCGCCTCGTTGTGGACAAGATGACGGACGCCGACCAGATAGCGACCATCCGGCCGCGCCTTCAGCATGGACAGTGTGGCCGCCACCTCGGGATCGGTGAGGTCGACCCATCCGACCACACCGGCGACGAAATCGGTCCGGTTGGCCGTCTCCAGGAACGCCACCGTCTCGTCGAGCGAATGCCAAGTCTGGACAAGGATGGTTTTATCAACGCCGGCCGCGGCCAGCGCTGGCCTGAGATCCTCGGGCGAGAACACCCTTCGGATGGCGGCGTAATCCTCCGTCATCCAGCCGCAGGACCCGTCCGCCGGGTCCCAGAAATGCTGATGCCCGTCGATGACCAGAGGCCTATCGGTGCCCATGGCGCTCACCAGCGCTGGTGCACGGCAGCCTTGATGCGCCGCTCATAGATATCGGCGATGCGTTCCATCACTTGCGGCGACAGCGCGGGCAGGTCGGACGCGGCCGCGTTTTCCTGCGCCTGCCGGACGGACTTGGCGCCAGGGATGGTCACCGTCACCGCCGGGTTCATCAGGATCCAGCGTAGCGCCCATTGCGCCATGGTGGCGCCTGGCGGCAGCAGCGGCCGCAATTCCTCGACCGCCTGCAGGCCTTCCTCGTAATTCACGCCGGCGAACGTCTCGCCGACGTCGAAGGCCTCGCCTTGCCGGTTGTAGTTGCGGTGGTCCTTGGCGCTGAAGGCGGAATCGCTGCGGAACTTGCCGGACAACAGGCCGCTGGCCAGCGGCACCCTGACGATGATGGCGACATCCTTCTGGCGCGCCATGTCGAAGAACAGCTCCGCCGGGCGCTGCCGGAAGATGTTGTAGATGATCTGGACGCTGGCGACGCCCGGATATTGCAGCGCCTTGATGCCTTCCTCGACCTTCTCGACGCTGACGCCGTAGTGGCGGATCTTGCCTTCCTCGACCAGCTTCTCCAGCGCCTCGAATGTTTCGGGCTGGTAGAAGACCTCTGTCATCGGACAGTGGAGCTGCACCAGGTCGAGCACGTCGACCTCGAGATAGCGCAGGCTGCGCTCGACGAAGCTGGTCAGATTCTGGCGATTGTAACCGGAGGCGACATGCGGGTTCAGCCGCTTGCCTGCCTTGGTGGCGACCATCGGCCTGGCACCTCCCCGCCCCTTCAGCGTCTTTGCGATCAGCTTTTCCGCCCGGCCGTCGCCATAGACGTCGGCCGTGTCGATCATCGTGACACCTGAATCGAGCGCGGCATTGAGCGCCGCGATCGCGTCCTTCTCCTCGACATCGCCCCAGTCGGCGCCGATCGCCCAACTGCCGAAGCCGATTTCCGACACTTGCCAGCCGGTGCGGCCAAATCGCCTTTGATGCATGGAAACTCACTCCTCAAAGCCCGCGTCGTCTTGACGGGTCGTGCCGGCAGGAATATCAGATCGGATAGTTGTATGACAACCCTGTAAGCATGCAAAAGGCGGATAGCGGCGGCTTTGGATCTAACGGAAAGCTGGAGGACGACGGAATGCTTCTGGCATTCGCGCATGATGCCGATCACGGTCAGCCGGCCTTTGAACACCGGCCCGTATCCGCCGCCTGTCCTGGCAGGCCATGCGCCGCTCGGGGGCCCTCGCCCGATCTATTTCAGATGTCCGGCGCCGTCGCGAAGCTGCTCGAAGCGCTTGTAGGAACGGGTCAGATGCAGCCGCATCGCCCGCTGCGCCGCCTTGGCGTCGCGTGCTTCGATGGCGTCATAGATGGCCCGGTGCTCGCGCCGCGTCCGCTCGAAATGCCGTTCGCGTTCGTCAGGCTCCAGCCGGTCGAATTGCGTCCACTGGCGCGGGATCATCGCGGCGCCGAACGTGTCGAACAGTCGGCTGAAATACGCGTTGTGGGTGGCCAAGGAAATCGCGCGATGGAAGCCCGCATCCTCGGTCGCGGCAAGGCCGGTTTCGGCAATCGCCCGGTCGATGGCGTCGAGCTGCTTGACCATGAAGGCAAGGTCCTTGGCGGTCCGTCGCGTGGCGGCCAGCGCCGCCGCTTCCAACTCGACGCCCATGCGCAGTTCGAGCACCGCCAGGATCTCGTCGATCGATTCGACATCCGTCGGCACGATCGAAAAGGTTTTCGGCGGCGGCTCTTGCGCCACGAAGGCGCCGAGGCCTTGCCTTGTCGTGATCAGCCCCCGCGCGCGCAGCGAGGCCAGCGCCTCGCGCACCACGGTCCGGCTCACGCCCGTCGCGTTGACGATCTCCTGCTCGGTGGGCAGCCGCTGTCCCGGCGCAAGATCGCCGGCCTCGATCTGGGCGGCAAACTTGTCCACCAGTTCGCCCCTGAGATTGGGGGACTGGCGAATGGCGCCGAACATTGCTCCGCCACGATCCGTCATCGGAAAACCGGCCCTTTAAATCGATTCTTGCGCGCCAAGGATCGCACCGCTTGGTTGCAACGGCAATCTTTCGTTTCCGATGCGTGTCGCAGCGCTTCCGGGTCAACGACATGCACTTAAAAAGCAAGGGAAGACCAGCATGAAGCAGCAGATCGGCTTTATCGGCCTGGGCGCGATGGGCTCGGGCATGGCGGCCAACATCCTGACCAAGGGCTGGCCGTTGACTGTCTGGGCGCACCGCAACCAGGAGGCCGCGCTTAAGCTGGTCGAAGCCGGCGCCCGCCAGGCGCCGACGCCGCGCGCGCTGGCGGAAGGCTGCGACATCGTTCTCCTCTGCGTGACCGGCTCGCCGCAAGTGGAAGCGGTGGTGAAGGGACCGGAGGGGCTTGCCGCCGCCGCGGACGGACATGCCGCCGCTGGAAAACCGCTGCTGATCGTCGACTGCTCGACCTCCAACCCGTCCTCGACGATCACGCTCGCCGCCGAGCTTGCCGCCAAGGGCGTGACGCTGATCGACGCGCCGCTGGCCCGCACGCCAAAGGAAGCCGCCGAAGGCAAGCTCGACGTCATGGTCGGCGGCGCGGCGGACGCGGTCGCCCGCGCGCGGCCGGTGCTCGAAGCCTTCGCGGCGCGTGTCGTCCACACCGGCCCGACCGGCAGCGGCCACACCATGAAGCTCCTCAACAATTTCATCTCGATGGGCTATTCCGCCATCTATTCCGAAGCGCTGACGCTGGGCGCCAAGGCCGGGCTGACGCCGCAGGTCTTCAACAGCGTCATTTCCGGCAGCCGCATGGATTGCGGCTTCTACCAGGCCTTCTTCGACTTCGTGCTCAACCGCAACGAAAACGCCCAGCGCTTCGCCATCGCCAACGCGCTGAAGGACATGACCTACCTCGCCTCCTTCGCCCAGGCCGCCGGCATCGCCAACCCGGTCGGCAGCGTGGTCCGCAACGGTTTCGCCATGGCGGTGGCTACGGGTCATGGCGAGAAGTTCGTGCCGGCGCTGTCGGATATTGTCGCTGGGTTGAATGGGGTGTCGCTGGTGGAACCGGCGGCGGAGTGAAATCGCGTAGGGCGCTCCCCCTCTCCGTCCGCTGCGCGGCCACCTCTCCCCCATTTCAAGGGGGCGAGGAAAGCTAATTGTCGAGGTCGCGGCCTTTGAAAGCTTGGGTTCCTCGCCCCCACAAAGTGGGGGAGAGGTGGCTCGGCGAAGCCGAGACGGAGAGGGGGCTGGCGCCGACATATGCGATTAGCCTGCGAGAACCTTGCTACGAAAGCAGGGCTATACCGCTACCCCGCCGCCTGCCCGCGAACAGCCTTCCGCAGCCTCGAGTGCCTTGCCGGCGATGCTGGCTTCGCCGAGGCCTCGCCCCCAGGCAATCCAACGCGCGAGGCCGCGCCCGCGAGATGCCGCGTCATTGCCGCGCTCGCGCCCTTCGCGTCTCCGGCCTTGATCGCCGCCAGGATGCGCTCGTGCTCGCCCAGTGTCGTGCGCGCCATATCGTCCGATTTCTGCTGGTTGCCGGCGGCCAGGATGCTCTCGCGCACCCGCTCCGAGACGAAGACGAGGAACTGGCCCATATAAGGGTTCTGGGTCGCCTCGGCGACCGCGCGGTGGAAGCCGAGGTCGTTTTTCAGCCAGGCGACGCTGCCATAGGGCGCCGTGCGCATCCCGTCGAGCGCCTCTTCCATCGCCGCGATGTCGGCATCGGAGCGGCGGGCGGCGGCGAGCGCAGCGATCTGCACCTCCAGCATGCCGCGCAATTCGAACAGGTTGCGGAAGGAATCCGCCCGCTGCAAGGTCTCGTAGTCGATCGTCAGCACCGTGGCATTGGCCGCGTCGGCGACGAAGGCGCCCCTGCCCTGCTGCGACCAGATGCGACCTTCGGAGCGCAGCCGCGCGATCGCCTCCCGCACCACGTTGCGGCTCACCCCGAAGGTGGTCGCCAGCGCCTGTTCGGTCGGCAGCTGGTCGCCGGGCTTCAGGCGCCCCTGGGCGATCTCGCGCGAGATGGAACTCGCCACCAGAGTGGAGAGGTGTGGACCGCGATTGACCTTGTCGAGTTTCAGCGTCATCGCTCACCTATAGTCGAGCGCGGATGCGGACGCCAGAATGCGGCCGTTGCTCAATATGTGGCGCGGGTCGAAGGCGTGCTTGATGCCCGCCGCCAGATCGAGCGTCACCGGATCGATGCGGTCGAGGAAGGCCCGCTGCTTGACCCGGCCGATGCCGTGCTCGGCGCTGATCGAGCCGCCATAGCGGTCGACGACGGCGAATATCTCGGCTTCCGCCTCCTCGAACAGATGCTCGGTCGCTTCAGCAGTCATGCCTTCCGGCGGCACCACGTTGAGGTGGATGTTGCCGTCGCCGACATGGCCGTAGGTGACCGGCAGCGCGTCGGGCCGCGCGCGCTCCAGTTCGAAGAGCGCGTCGGTGACGAAATCGGCGAGCTTCGAGATCGGCACCGAGACATCGGTGCGCAGATAGCGGCCGCCCCTACCCTGCCGCTCGACCATGATCTCGCGGTAGAGCCACAGGCGCTCGCCCTGCGCCCGGGTCGAGGCCACGACGCCGTCCTCGACGAGATCCTCGACGCCGGCGAGAAAACTCAAAAGCATATCCTTGAGATCGATCAGCCCGCCGCCGGAAACCTCGATCAGCACATAGGCCGGGTAAGGTTTTCCCAGCGGCTCGGGAAAATCCTTGCCCTCGCGCATGGTGATCTCGATGCCGCTGCGCAGGATCAGTTCGAAGGCGGTGAGCAGGTCGCTGCAATCGCGCCGGGCGCGGGCATAGAGCGCCATCGCATCCTCGACCGAGCGCAGGCCGACCAGTGCGGTTTCGATCTGCGTCGGCCTGGGGAACAGCTTCAGCGCCGCGGCGGTGACGATGCCGAGCGTCCCTTCCGAGCCAATGAAGACCTGCTTCAGATCATAGCCGCGATTGTCCTTGCGCAGCACCTTCAACCCGTTCCAGATGCGGCCGTCGGCAAGCACCACTTCGAGGCCGAGCACCAGGTCGCGGGTCATGCCGTAGCGCAGCACGTTGAAGCCGCCGGCATTGGTGGCGACATTGCCGCCGATGCGGCAGCTGCCTTGAGCGCCGAAAGTGATCGGCAGGATGCAGTCGCTCGCCTCCGCGGCGCGCTTGGCGTCCTCGAGGATGCAGCCGGCCTCGACGATCATGGCGAAGTCGATCGGGCTGATCGAGCGGATCCGGTTCATGCGCTCCAGCGAGACGACGACCTCGTTGCCGTCGGCAGCCACCGCCGCGCCGACAAGGCCGGTCAGCCCGCCCTGCGGCACGACGGGGATGCGCTCGGCGTGGCAGTGCCGCATCAGCGCCGACATCTCTTCCACCGAATTGGGCCGCGCCACCGCCAGCGGACGGCCGAAATGGTCGCCGGACCAGTCGCGGCTGTAGTGCACAAGGTCTTGCGGCTCGGTCAGCAGCCCGCGGTCGGACAGCACGCCGGCCAGGGCGGCGATCAGCGATGCGGAATTGGGCGGCACGGCATTCATGAACTGAACCTGGACCCTTCCTTAAAACGACTGGACAACCACCAATCTTGTCGTGTTATCATACAACCCTGATTGAGAACATCAAGCGACGTCATGGTACCCGCCAGCCGTTTGGTGTGGACGATCAGAACGGCAAATCACCCGATACGGAGGACTTTCCCAATGAGCGACGCCCCAGGCTTTCGCTATATGCACACCATGATCAGGGTGCTCGACCTCGACAAGTCGATCGCCTTCTACACCGAGGTGCTCGGCATGACCCTGCTGCGCCGCGACGACTATCCCGGCGGCAAGTTCACCAACGCCTTTGTCGGCTACGGGCCGGAGGACAAGGAAGCCGTCGTCGAGCTGACGCTGAACTGGGGCCGCGAGGAGCCGTATGAGATCGGCACCGGCTTCGGCCACCTGGCGCTTGGCGTTAACGACATCTACGCCGTCTGTGCCGAGCTCGAGAAGCGCGGCGCCAAGATCCCGCGCAAGCCGGGGCCGATGCAGCACGGCACCACCCACATCGCCTTCGTCGAGGATCCGGACGGCTACAAGATCGAGCTGATCGGCCTCGACACCATGCAGTAGTTTCATTCTGCACCGCACCGGCTCGCCGCCGATGCGGTCCCTCCCGGTCCGCGCTTGCTTGGGAGGCGGTGCGGATGGGTTCGTCACTTGATGACCGCGATCTTGCTGCGGTCGATGGTGATGGCGACGGCGGCAATCAGCACCGCGCCGAACACCATGTTTTCCAGAAAAATGTTGACGCCGACGAAGGTCATGCCGATGCGCACGATCGAGATGATCAGCGCGCCGACCGCGGTGCGCGCCACGCCGCCCAGCCCGCCGGTGATGGCGGTGCCGCCGACGATGACGGCAGCGATGGCGGGCAACAGTAACTGGTTCGCCAAAACCGGCGAGCCGCTCGACAGCCTCGCCGCCAACACCACGCCGGCGGTGGCCGCCAGCATGCCCGACGCGGCAAAAGCGATGATCTTGGTGCGGTCGACATTGATGCCCGCGGCCCACGCCGCCGGCTCGCCGGCGCCGACCGCGATCGCCTGGCGGCCGAAGCGCGTGTAGCGCAGCGCGAGGAAGCTGACGATGCCGATCAGGGCCGAGATCAGCACCACCACCGGCAGGCCGGCGAGCGTGGCGTTGATCCAGGCGGTCTTCTCGCGGCCGGCTTCTTCGATGGTGATGGCGCGGCCGTCGGAGACCCAGAGCGCCAGGCCGGTGACGACGCCGCCGGTGGCCAACGTCGCGACGAAGGACGGCACCCGCAGCTTGACATGCACGATGCCGCTCAGCAGTCCGAAGGCGAGGCCGGACAGGATTGCCACCGGAAAGGCGGCGAAGCCGAGCGAGGGCAGCAGCTGCGCCAGCATCACGCTCGCCAGCGACGCCACCGCCTGGATCGACAGGTCGATGCCGCCGAGCAGGATGGCGAAGGTCACACCCGTCGCCAGGATGAACAGCACCGCGGTGTTGGCGAAGAGCAGCGCAAGCGTCTCGCCGGTCAGGAAGCCGGGCGCGGTGATCTCGATGATCAAAAGCAGGGCGACGAGCAGCACCAGCGGGATGGCGCCTTGCGTCCACTTGCCTTCGAAGACCTGCCTGATGGAAAAACCCTCGTTCATCGGCTCACACCATCGCTCGTAGCAATTCGACCTGATCCGGCTTGTTGCCCGGACTGGCGTCGAAGCGCGCGGTGATCTCGCCGTCGCGCATCACCAGCACCTGGTGCGACAGGCCGATCGTCTCCTCCAGCGTGTCGGAGATCAGAAGGATCGCCACGCCCTGCTCGGAGAGATCGCGGACCAGCTCGTAGACCTCCTCCTTGGCGCCGACATCGAGGCCGCGCGTCGGGTGGTCGAGCACCAGGATGCGCGAGCCGGCCGTCATCCAGCGCGCCAGCACCACCTTCTGCTGGTTGCCGCCGCTGAGCTTGCGGCAGGCGGCATCAGGGCCGGGCGCCTTGATGCTGAGCCGCTTGATCCAGTCGGCGGCTAGCCTGCGCTCCTTGCCGTAGTCGATGGCGCCGTTGCGCATGACGCTCGACAGGTCGGCGAGCGAGATGTTTTCGGCGATCGACAGGAACATCACCAGGCCTTCGAGCCTGCGCTCGCGCGGCACATAGCCGATACCCCGGCGCACCGCCGGTTCCGGCGAGGCGAAGCGCACCGTGTCGCCGGCGATCTTCATCTCGCCGGCGTCATGCGGCAGGAAGCCGCCGATCGTTCGGGTCACCTCCTCGCGGCCGGAGCCGACGACGCCGGCAATGCCGACGATCTCGCCGGCCCGGATCGACAGGTCGACGCCGCGATAAAAGCCATTGGCGCCAAGCCCCTTGGCCTCGACCATGATCTTTTCGCCGGGCGGCTGCTGACGCGCCTCGCGGTAATATTCGGCCTGCAGCCCGCGCCCGACCATGATCTCGTGCAGCTCCGGCGCGGTGACTTGCGCCGCGCGGTGTTCGGCCACGACCGCGCCATCCTTCATCGTGTAGACGCGGTCCGAGATCGCCAGCACCTCGTCGAGGCGATGCGACACGAAGACGAAGCTGGCGCGGGATTTCAGAGAGCGCACCCGCGCAAAGAGCACTTCGATATCGGCGGCGTTGAGCACCGAGGTCGGCTCGTCGAGCAGGATGAGCAATGGACGCTCGACCATCTCCTCCAGCGTCAGCGCCTTGGCGAGCTCGACCATCTGGCGCGCCGCGAAGCTGAGCTCGGAGGTGCGCGCGGTGACATCGATATCGACGCCGATCTTGGCGAGCTGGCGGCGCGCCGCCGCGTTCATGGCGCGCCAGTTGACCAAGCCGAAGCGGGTGAAGCGGTCTTCCTCGCCGAGATAGATGTTTTCGGCGACGGTCAGGTTCAGCACCAGCGACTGTTCCTGGAACACCATGCCGATGCCGTGCCGGGCCGCGTCGCGGGCGTTGCGCATGCGAAGCGGCTCGCCGTCCAGCGTGAGCGAGCCGCCGTCCAGCCGGTAGCCGCCGGCCAGCACCCGCATCAGCGTCGACTTGCCGGCGCCGTTCTCGCCGATCAGCCCGACCACTTCGTTCGGCCGCACCTCAATGGAGACGTCGCGTAGCGCATGGACGCCGGGGAAATTCTTGACGATGCCTGAAGCCTGCAGCATGGCGCTCACTTCACGATCTTCAGGCGCACGCGGTCGAGCGACAGCGCCACCGCCGCGATGATCATCAGGCCCTGCACCGTCTGCTGGATATAGGGCGAGATGCCGAGCAGGATCATGCCGTTGGCGAGAACGGTGACGATCAGCACGCCTACGGCCGTGTTGACGACGCCGCCTTCGCCGCCGGTCAGCGCCGTGCCGCCGACGACCACGGCGGTGACGGCCGCGAACAGCCTGCCGTCGCCGATGACGGCGTGCGACTGGCCGAGCTGGGCGGCGGCGAGCACGCCGGCAATGCCGAAGAAGAAGCCGGCCAGCGCGAACGCCGCGATGCGCACGCGCGTGACGTTGACACCGGAGAGCTTGGTCACGTCCTCGTGGCCGCCGATCGCCAATATGTGGCGGCCGAGTCTGGTGTGATACTGGATGACGGCGGCAAGCGCGAAAGCGCCGAGCGCGACCCAGACCGCCAGCGGCAGGCCGAGGAAGCGGTGCAAGGCCAAATCGCGGATCGAGGCGTCGTTCAGTCGTATGGCCGAGCCGCCCAGCATATAGACCGACAGGCCGAGCCCGATGAACCACATGCCGAGCGTCGCCATGAAGGATGGGATGCGCAGCATCGTCTGCACCAGCCCGCTGATCAGGCCCATGACCGTGCCCGCGGCGACCGCCGCCAGCACCGCCCACCAGCCAAAGTCGTTGCCGTTGCTGTCATTGGCAGCCAGCAGCACCACCACCATCGCCGCCACCGACAGTGTGCCTTCGACCGAGAGGTCGATGCTGCCCATCAGGATGATGAAGGTGAGCCCCATCGCCAGCGTCAGCGGCACCGCGGCGGAGTTGGCGAGCCGCACCAGGTTGCGGACCTCGATGAAATTGGGATTGGCGACGGCGATCAGGACGCAGAGCACAATCAGCACCGCCAGCGGCGCCAGGCTGCGCCAGCGCCTGCCGCCGAGCATGGTGGCGATGCGGCCGGGGAGCAATGTCATAAGCGTCGTCCGCTCGATGTCCGAAACGGACTTCAGGGGTTCTGTATCGATTGTCAAGAAACCGCTTCCCGTCTGCAGGATGACAGGCGTCGTGGCCGCGGGCGCAAGACGCCGGTAAAAAGGGAGCGGGCCGCCGCCAGGGAGAAGCCGGCCCGCCCCAAACGGGTCAGGCGCGGATCGCTCCGGTCACCCGGCCCCAGAGATCGTTCCAGTCTATCTCGGGCTTCGACTCGACATTGGTCTTGTAATATTCCTCGACATTGTCGTGCGAGATCAGCACCGCCTTGCCGTAGAATTCGCGATGTTCCGGCGGCTCCTTGGTCGGGTCGAACTTGCCGGTCTTGGCGTTGTAGCCGATGGCGAGCCCCATGCCGCCCTGCCAGAACGGATCGGAGGTGACGGTGCAGGCGAACTCGCCGGTGCGCACCGCGTCGACCGCCGTCTTGATGCCGTCGACGCCGACGATCGGCACCTTGCCGGCGAGGTTTTCGGCGCGCAGCGCTTCCAAGGCGCCGGAGCCCATATCGTCATTGGCGGCCCAGATGCCCTTGATGTCGTCGCCGAAGCGGGTGAGCAGATTGCCCATCAGGTCGAAGGCTTCGGTCGATTTCCAGTTGGCGACCTGGAAGTCGAGCAGCTTGATGTCGGGATTGGCGGCGAGCGCCGCATCGAGGCCCTTCTTGCGTTCGATCGCAGCCGTGGTCGAGATCAGGCCGCCGAGCGCGACGATGCCGCCCTTGCCGCCGATCGTCTTGAACAGGATCTCGGCGATGGTCTTGCCGCTGGAGATGCCGTCGAACTCGATATGCGAGACATAGTTCGGGTTGAAATCCTTTGGATGCAGGTCGGCCGGCTTGTTCCACTGCGTCACCACATAGGCGCCGGCCTTGGCGCAGGCCTCGACGATCGGGCGCGCGTCGGGCGTGTCGTTGGGATCGGAATTGAGCACCATGTTGCCGTTGGTCTTGGCCAGCATCGCCTTGATGTCGGCGATGCCCTTCTCTGAGTTGCCTTCCGAGACCAGCGTGACGTGCTCCAGCCCGGCCCATTTGGCATAGGCCTCGGCGCCGGTCTTCCAAACCGCGTGGTAAGGGTTGGACAACGAGCGGATCGACGTCACCAGCGTCGGCTTGTCGGCCGCGCGCAGCACTTTCGGCATGGCCAGCGTCGCCGCGCCGGCGGCGGCGCCCACCATCAGCGTCCGGCGGCTGACCGAACCGGAAAACGTAACAGTCTTGCTATCCTTCATTTTTGAACCTCCCGATTGAAACCTGTTCCCGCCCGGCGCTTTGCGCGGGGAGCGCGGCCGGATCCTCCCGTGACGGGGTCGTCAAGCTCCTCTACTTGTATGACAACCCTTCAACACGGCAACCATACTCTTTCTCTTGACGCGGCACAAGCGACTTGAGATCGTCGCGCGTGAAGAGCGGGGGCTTCCCTCGTCTGCAAGGGAGCGAGAATGGCAGACTATATCATCGTCGGCGGCGGCTCGGCCGGCTGCGTGCTCGCCGCCAGGCTGAGCGAGGATCCGGGCCTGTCGGTCGTCCTGCTCGAGGCCGGCCCGCCCGACACCGATCGCTACATCCACATGCCGGTGGGCTTCTTCAAGATGACGTCGGGACCGCTGATCTGGGGTTACGACGCCGCACCCGGCAAGGAGATCGACGGCCGCGTCATGGTCTACCCGCAGGCGCGGGTGCTCGGCGGCGGCTCCTCGATCAACGCCCAGGTGTTCACGCGCGGCTGCCCGCAGGACTATGACGACTGGGCGGCCGAGTTCGGCTGCGCCGGATGGAGCTACACCGATGTGCTACCCTATTTCGTCCGCTCCGAAGGCAACGACACCTTCGCGGGTCGTGAGCACGGCATCGACGGTCCGCTCGGCGTTTCCAGCGGCGCGCCGCACCCGCTGACCCGGGTCTTCGTCAAGGCGGCGCAGCAGGCCGGCCTCCCCTTTCGCGCCGACTTCAACGCCGGCGAGCAGGAAGGCGCCGGCTTCTACCAGACGACGACGCGCAACGGCAGGCGCTCGAGCACAGCGGTCGCCTATCTCAAGCCCGCCCTGGCGCGCCCGAACCTGAGCTTGCGCACCGACGCCACCGTCAGCCGCGTCGTCGTCGAGAACGGCCGCGCCGTCGGCGTCGAGATCATCGTCAACGGCCGCACCGAGCTGCTGCGCACCGAGCGCGAGGTGATCGTCACGTCCGGCGCCATCGGCTCGCCGAAGCTCCTGATGCTGTCCGGCATCGGCCCGGCCGCGCATCTTGGGCAGCATGGCATCAAGGTGGTGCACGATCTCGCCGGCGTTGGCCAGAACCTGCACGACCACATGGATGTCGATGTCGTCGCCGAGCTCAACGGGCCGCATGGCATCGACCGCTACAAAAAGAAGCGCTGGCAGGCGGTCGCCGGGCTCGAATACGCGCTGTTCGGCAAGGGACCGGTGGCCTCCAACATCGTCGAGGCCGGCGGCTTCTGGTGGGGCGACCGCGCGGAAAAGACGCCCGACATCCAGTTCCATTTCCTGCCCGGCGCCGGCGTCGAGGAAGGCATCGGCTCGGTTCCGGGCGGCAATGGCTGCACGCTGAACTCCTACCATGTGCGGCCGCGCTCGCGCGGCAGTGTGGCGCTCAAATCGGCGGATCTGCGCGATGCGCCTGTTATCGACCCCAATCCCTTCGCCGAGCGCTACGACCTCGAACGCGCCATCGACGGCATCGAGATCAGCCGCGAGATTCTCTCTCAGCCGGCTTTCTCGAACTTCATCAGCCGCGAGCATCTGCCGGGCGCGGGATGCCAAGGCCGCGCGGCGCTCGAAGCCTTTGCCCGCCAGCATGGCCGCAGCGCCTACCATCCGGTCGGCACCTGCCGCATGGGCGGCGATGCCGACAGCGTCGTCGATCCCGAGCTGCGCCTGCGCGGGCTGGAGGGCTTGCGCGTCTGCGACAGTTCGGTGATGCCGCGCATCATCTCGTCCAACACCAACGCAGCGGTGATCATGATCGCCGAGAAAGCAGCGGATATGATCGCGCGGTCTTTCGCCTCCCGCACCGGATGGATGTCTTAACGCGCGGCTTAATGGCCGTCGCTCAAAAGTCGGCAGCAAGCAAAATCAGTCGAAAAAGCCCGCATCCTCTTCGCTGAGATATTTCCGTGCCGCCTCGGCGTCGATGTCGAGGCCGAGCCCCGGCGCTTCCAGAAGATCCACCATACTGTCCTTCACAATCTGTTTCGGCAGACCGACCACAAGATCCTCCCACCACGGGCCGGAGGCGCTCGGATACTCGAAAGCGACGTAGTTGGCGGGCAAGGTGGCGCAGACATTGATCAGCGCGCCGAGGCCGAGCAGGCCGTTGGCGGTGCCGTGCGGCGCCATCAGGATCGAGTGCATATAGGCGTGCTCCGCGACCCATTTGAGCTCGGCGATGCCGCCGATATCGGCTGGATCCGGGCCGATGACGCGCACCGCCTGGGTCTCGATCAGCTCCTTGAAATTGTGGCGCAGGTAGATCTGCTCGCCGGTATGGATCGGCGTCGAGGTGGAGGTGGTCAGTTCCCGATAGGCCTGCGGATTGACCCAGGGCACATAGTCGCCGGTCAGCATGTCCTCCAGCCACATCAGATTGTACTTCTCCACCGCGCGGGCGAACTTGATCGCGTCAGGCAGCATCCAGCCCGGGCCGCAGTCGAGCGCCAGGCTGACCTTGTCGCCCAGCACCTCCTTCATCGCGCTCACGCAGTCGAGCATGTGATTGAAACCACGCTCGCTGATCACGCCCTGGTCCATGGCGCCGTGATAGCCGGCCTTCTTCTGCGTCACGCCGTAATGGAAGCCCTCGACAGAGTCCTTCATGTTGGAGTGAAACGAGATGCCCTGCTTGACCATGAAGAAGTTCTGCGGCTGCTCCATCATCCATTTGACGTCCGCCGCATAATCCTCCGGCCGGTCGCCCGTACGCTTGCGGCGGATTGAGCCGTTATAGACGCGCACCTTGTCGCGGACTTTGCCGCCAAGCAGCTTGTAGACCGGCACGCCCGCGGCCTTGCCGGCAATGTCCCACAGCGCATGTTCGATGGCGCTCACCGCCGCGCCATAGGGCTTGAACGAGCCGCGCTGGCGGATCTTCAGCATCACCCGCTCGACGTCGGTCGGGTCCTCGCCGATCAGCGCCTCGCGGAAATGCAGCACAAAGGGTTTCAGGTAGGTCTTTGTGTATTCGACCTCGCCGAGGCCGTGGAGCCCCTCATCGGTGACGACGCGGACGATCGGGTGCTTGCCGATGACGGCGCAGCGCAGGTCGGTGATCTTCATGGCGCAGTCCTATTTCACAGACGAGAAAGCTGTCGGCGTGAGCAGCTGGCTGCTGATATTGGCAATGATCTGCCCGTCGCGCTGAGACTCGTCGACGGCCCTGTGCCATGCCGGATCGGTGACGAAAGCCGCCCATTTCACCTCACGCTCGGCAAGCGATTCCCAGGCGAGCAGATAGGTGAGGCGATTGCTGTTTTCGCCGATCACCGTGGTGAAAAACCCGGCTTGGCGGATGCCATGCCTCTCCCAGATGGTCAGCGTTTGCTCGGAAAAGCGCTTGAGCAAAGCCGGCAGCCTTCCCGGCAGACAGTCATAGATACGCAATTCGTAGATCATGGTTTCGTCCGTTTCTTTCTTCGCCTCTCCCTTGGGAGAGGTCGACACGAATGGTCGGTCATCGGCCTTGGGAGCCTGGGGGAATGAGAGCAGAGGGCCTGGGCTAACTCCAGGTCCTGTCCCAGCTATATTCATTGTCCCAATGCTCGGTGGATTGCCATATCCCCGTGACACCGGGCTGCAGATGCTGGCCGATCACCTCGTCGACCACATCGTCTATGCCCAGCCCCGGTCTGTCGGGCACGGTGATGAAGCCGTCCTTGACGAGCGGCTTGGGAAGTCCGGTGACGATGTCGTCCCACCAGTCGACATCGGCGGAGTGGTATTCGAGCGCCATGAAGTTCTCGGTCGCGATCGCGACATGCGCCGCGGCCATCGCAGCGATCGGGCTTTCGGCCATATGGATCGCCATGGCGACGCCGTGGTCCTGCGCCATATCGCCGATCTTCTTGGTCTCTAGGATGCCCCCACTGGTGAGCAGGTCCGGGTGGATGACAGAGAGGCCGCCGCTCCTCAGCAGCGGCTCGAAGCCCTCCTTGAGGTAGATGTCCTCGCCGGTGCAGATCGGCACAGAGGTCGCCTGCTGCAATTGCCGGTACTGCTCGGTGTACTGCCAGGGGATCACGTCCTCTAGCCAGGCAGGGACGTATTTCTCGATGCGGCGCGACAGGCGGATGCCGTCCTGCAGCGAGATGTGGCCGACATGGTCGATGGCCAAGGGGATTTCGTAGCCGATCACCTCGCGGACCTCGTGGATATATTGCTCGAGCAGGTCGATCCCCTTCTCGGTGAAATGCAGGCCCGTGAACGGATGCTGCACGTTCTGCGCATCGTAGGCGAGATTGCGGGCCTTGCGTTCCTCGAGCGTGCCGCCACGGCCGCGCGGATTGGCGTGAAACCCTTCAAGCGCGCCGGCGGGCGCTGTCACGGCGCCCGGAATGTGGGCGATCTGCATCAGGCCCAGATCCATCTTGAGGAAGGTGAAGCCGCGCTCCATGCGCGCCTTGAGGCGCTTGCCGGTCTCGGTGCCGCTCGGCTTCTCCGCGTCGGTATCGCAATAGACGCGCACCCGATCACGAAACCTGCCGCCGAGCATCTGGTAGATCGGCACGCCATAGGCCTTGCCGGCAAGATCCCAGAGCGCGATCTCGACCGCCGAGACGCCGCCGCCCTGCCGGCCGTGCCCGCCGAACTGCTTGATGCGGCGGAACAGGCGGTCGATATCGCAAGGGTTCTCCCCGAGCAGCCGGCTCTTCAGCATCAGCGCAAAGGTGGCGCTGGCGCCGTCGCGCACTTCGCCAAGCCCGACGATGCCCTGGTTGGTGTAGATCTTGAGCAGCGCCGAGGTGAACGGCGCGCCAACGATCTCGGCCACCCGCATGTCGGTGATGCGCAGGTCGGACGGCTTGGAATTGGTGTTGACCCGATTGAGAGCCTCGTCGGCTCCATCCGTTTTCGGCATGGCCTGTCCTCGTTGTTTTGATGGGGCTTGTTGCCCCGTGGGCCGGCATG
Source organism: Mesorhizobium sp. GbtcB19 (assembly GCF_019091085.1). Classification (GTDB taxonomy): domain Bacteria; phylum Pseudomonadota; class Alphaproteobacteria; order Rhizobiales; family Rhizobiaceae; genus Mesorhizobium. The sequence goes on from NZ_JAGXJY010000004.1 coordinate 128,999, forward strand.
GAGGTTGCTAGGCCATCTCGATCTCGTGGGCCTGCAGGTAGTCGCGGTTCATCTCGACACCGAGACCCGGCTTCGACGTCAGCTTGAGGTTGCCGTTCGAAACGTCGAGCGGCTTGTCGATGAGGTGATCGTATTTGGAGAGGTCCCATTCCGAGGTTTCGAGCTTGTAGAAGTTGGGAACCGTCATCATCACCTGCGCTCCCGCGACCACGTTGATCGGGCCGGCGGCGTCATGCGGCGAGACCGGGACGTAATAGGCTTCGCAGAGGGCGGAGATCTTCTTGAGCTCGGTGATGCCGCCGGTCCAGGTGACGTCCGGCATGATGTAGTCGGCGAGCTTGTTCTCCAACACCGGCACGAAATCCCATTTCGTGTGGCCGCGCTCGCCCCAGGAGATGGCGGCGCTGACCTTGTCGCGCACCTGCTTGAGCGCGTTGAGGCTTTCGGGCGGGCATGGCTCTTCGAACCAGTCGATCTGGCCGGCCTCCTCGAGGCTCCGGCAGAGGCGGATGGCCGTGGGAACATCGAAGCGGCCATGCGCATCGATGAGGATGTCGACATCGGGCCCCGCCGTCTCGCGGATCAGCGCCGTCAGTTCGGCGGCTTCACGCTCGTCCTTGCGGGTCATGGCACCATCGAGATAACCGTCCCGCCTTTCGCGGGCCACACCGTCGACGCTGGGACCCTGGTGGGGAAACGGATCGAACTTGAGCCCGGTGTGGCCGGATTCCACGATGTCGCGAATTTCGCGGACTACTCCCTCCTTGCTGGTGAATTTGGCCTGGTTGGGATGGGTGTAAAGCGCGATCTCATCGCGCACCGGACCGCCAAGCAGCTCGTAGATCGGCTTGCCCAGGACTTTGCCGCGGATGTCCCAGAGCGCTATGTCGATGGCGCTCACGCATTCGACCGCGGCGCCGCGGCTGCCCATATAGGTGAAGCTGCGGAAGACCTTGTGCCACAGATGCTCGATGCGCGCCGGATCCTCGCCTGCCACGGCAATCCCGATCTGCCGCAGGATCGTGCACAGCGCGCGGTTGGCGAGCTTCGTCGTGGTGGTGATCTCGCCCCAGCCGCTGACCCCTTCGTCGGTCGTCACTTCGACGAACAGGTATTCTCCCCAGTAGGAAGCGTCGGACTTGATCAGCCACGGCCGGATGCTCGTGATTTTCATCTCAACTATCCTTTCTGAAATGGCCAGGCTGACGATGTTGCCGATCGGCTAACCCGCCCGGGCGGCGCTGCGCGCGCGCATGTGTTCGAGGACATGCCGGCCGGAGCCTTCGACATGGCGAGCGATGAGTTCGGCGGCCTTGTCGGCCTCTCCCGATTTTACCAGCGCGATGAGCTCGCGGTGCTCGCGGATGATCGCGGCGCGGCGGGCGAGCGTGAAATTGAAGCGGCGGCTCACGGCGCGCAGCACCTCGCGATGCTTCCACCACAGCTCGGCGGCGTGGCGGTTGTAGTGCCGCTGATACATCACCGTATGGAAAGCGGTATCCAGCTCGCTGTGCCTGAACGTGTCGGCAAAGTTGTTCTCCTCGATCAGCCCCTGGAGACGTTCGAGTTCGGCGATGTCCTCGTCGGTCGCCATGCCTACAAACCAGCGCGTCAGGGCAGGCTCGATCAGGACGCCGATCTCGTAGATATCGCGGACAAAATCCTGATCTATGGGCCGCACGCGCGCCCCGCGATTGGGAAGAAAGGTGACGAAGCCTTCTCCGCGTAGCAGCTGCAGCGCCTCGCGTACCGGATTGGTCGAGGTGCCGTGACGGCGGGCGAGATCGGCGACCACCAGCCTTTCATTGGCCGCCAGCCGTCCCTCGATGATGTCTTCCCTGATCAGTTCATAAAGCGAGGCGCCCTCGCTCGAGGCACCGAGGGCGTCGATCCCCTCGGGTGGCTCCGCTTTGAAATCGTTCGTTTCGGTCAAGGCAGTCCCCCAAGTCAATACACACACTGCCCTATATCACGCTTGGCTTCGGCAAAACAATGTACGATTTCGTGCGTTGACATACAATCTGCGATCTGAAAGCGTATAAAATGCTCGAATGGATACACAGAAGGATGTCCACGGATCGAACGAGCAAAGACCGCCCTGCCTGGTCGCAGCGCGGCACGGGAGAGAAACAAGGAGGAGACCTATGACGAGGAGTACGCTCGGCGGTGCCGTCCTGCGCGGCACTGTCTCCACTGCTTTAATGGCATCGTTGATGTCGGCGCCGGCGCTGGCAGCGCCGCCGGTCGACCTGAGCAAGTGGTCGCCGGAATATGTGCGCTCGATTGCCGGCACGCAGGATTTCGACACGGCGGGCGATTGCGGCAAAGTCACCCCGCTCGACTACAAGGGGCGACTGACTTTCTGGTATCAGGGCGTGTTCGAGGGCGACCCGGATCTCCTGCGCCAATACTACAAGGATTTCTTCGAGACCTTCCGCAAGACCTACCCGAACATCCAGCTCGAGGAACAGGCCCTCACCTATAACGACCTGCTCGACAAGTTCCGCACCGCGCTTCTCGGCAACGCCGCGCCGATGGCGGTCCGCCTGCAGATCCTGGGCGGAACCGAGTTCGCCTCAAAGGGCTATCTGCAGCCGCTCAAGCCCGAGGATGTCGGCTATTCGACCGAGGATTTTTGGCCGGGCGCCATGAAGGCCGTGACCTGGGACGGCGTGACCTACGGCATTCCGACCAACAACGAGACGATGGCCTTCATCTGGAACGCCGACATTTTCAAGCGGGCGGGCCTCGATCCGAACAAGCCCCCGGCAACCTGGGACGACGTCGTCAAATATTCCAAGCAGATCCACGACAAGCTCGGCATTGCGGGTTACGGCCTCGTCGCGCGCAAGAATGCCGGCAACACGCCCTACCGCTTCATGCCGCAGCTGTGGGCCTATGGCGGCGGCGTCTTCGACGAAACAACGGCGAATCCGACCTATAAGGACATCGAGCTCAACAGCGCGCAGAGCAAGGCGGCGCTGCAGGCCTCCTACGATATGTATGTTCGCGACAAATCGGTTCCGGTTTCGGCGCTCACCAACCAGCAGGCCGACAACCAGCCCCTGTTCCTGGCCGGCCAGCTCGGCATGATGATCTCGCACCCGTCCGACTACAACGTCATGCTCGACTTGCAGAAGAAGGCGACGGGCACCGACAAGGACAAGGCGCAGACCGTCATCGACAACATGCGCTACGGCCTGATCCCGACCGGCCCCGACGGCAAACGCGCGGTCGTCTTCGGCGGTTCGAACATTCACATCCTGAAGCCTGAATATGTAGAGGGCGGCAAGGTGGACGAGCCGGCGGCAAAGGCCATCATCTGCATGTGGACGAGCCCCGAATGGTCGCTGAAAATGGCCTATGCCGGCTCCAATCCCGGCAACCTCAACGGCTTCAAGACCAAATGGATGAAGGAGCGTCTGGACAGCATCAAGTTCCTCGATGTCACGACGTCGATGCTGCCATACGGCATCCCCTTCCCGGCCCTGCCGCAGTCGCCCGAGATCATGAACATCATCGTTCCGGACATGCTGCAGAATGCCCTGACCGGAGCGATGACCGTCGACCAGGCGGCGGACGACGCAGCCAAGAAGGTGAAAGACCTGATGGGCGGCGGCCTCTAGCCTGGGGCATGACTTGCGATCCGACCGGCTGCGCCGAGAGCGCCGCCGGTCCCTTTCTAAAGAACAAGGGCACGCCAAAGTGACGATCGTGAGCGGCAAGGCCGAGGCTCGCCGAAGATTGCAACCCGCCACGTCCGATGTGCTCCGCAAGATGTGGGAGCATCGCGCCGACTATGCCTATGTGCTTCCGGCGATTGCCGTGATGCTCATCGTCATCGCTTATCCGATCTACTACACGATCGAGTTGTCGTTCTTCAACACGCCACCCGGCCTGCAGCTCCGCGACAAGATCTTCGTCGGGTTCAACAACTACACCGCCATCCTGACCAGCGGGGTGTTCTGGCAGGTCACCTTCAACACCCTGATCTGGACAGCCGCATCCACTTTCATCTCCTTCGTGCTGGGGTTTGCCGCCGCGCTCGCGCTCCACCGCGACTTCATCGGCCGCGGCATCCTGCGCGCCATCCTGATCATTCCCTGGGTCATCAGCGCGGTCGCCGCGTCCTATATCTGGAAGTGGATCTACCATTCGGATTTCGGCATCATCGGCGCGGTCCTGGTCGAGCTCGGATGGGCCACCCGGCCGCCGAATTTCATCGACAGCGTCTCAACGGTCCTGCCCTCGCTGATCGTCGTCAACATTTGGCGCGAGTTCCCTTTCGCCATGATCATGATGACGGCCGGCCTGCAGACCGTCCCGGAGCAGTTGCTGCGCGCCGCCAAAGTCGATGGCGCCAACGCGTGGCAACGCTTCTGGCACGTCACCTTCCCGCATTTGCGCAATGTGTCGACGGTGACGATCCTGCTGCTCGCGGTCGCCAACTTCAACTCCTTCATCATCCCCTGGATCATGACCGGCGGCGGCCCGTCCAACGCGTCGCATATCTGGATCACCCACATTTATGAGCTCGCCTTCGGCCGTCAGCGCTGGGGCGTGGCATCGGCCTATTCGGTGCTTCTGTTCATCATCCTGATGACGCTTGGCTACTTCTATGTCCGCGCGCTGAGCGGCAACGAGCGGAAGGACGGCAGCGCATGAGCACGGTTTCCGAGACAATCTCGCGGGGCCAGCCCGCCCGCCGCCTGCGCATCGACGGATGGCGATGGGGCGGGCGCGCCTTCCTGGTGTTCATGCTGCTTTACACCGCGCTGCCGATGATCTGGATGCTGCTCACCTCGATCAAGTCAGGCTTCGCGGCGATGCAGTTTCCGCCGCAATGGTGGCCTGATCAGCCTACCCTTGCGAGTTACCAGAAACTGCTCGATCCGCAGAACAGTGTCGGCCAGGATTTCCTGCGCTTCTTCTGGAACAGTCTCATCGTCTCGACCGCCACGACCATCCTTTCGGTGATCGTGGCGGTGCCCGCCGCCTACGCGTTTTCGCGCTTCACCTTTCCGGGCCGCAACTTCCTGTTCTTCGCCGTCCTGCTGCGCAACATGTTCCCGGCTGTGATCTTTCTCGTGCCGCTCTTCATCCTGATGCGCGCGATCGGGCTGGTGAACACGCACGGCTCGCTGGTGCTGACCTACCTGACCTTCGGCCTGCCGCTGGCGATCTGGCTGCTCAAGGGCTTCTACGACAACATCCCGGTGCAGCTCGAGCAGGCGGCGCGCATCGACGGCGCAACGCGATTCCAGGCCTTCATCCTGATCGTGATGCCGCTCTCGGCGCCGGGAATCATCGCCACGGCGATCTATTCCTTCATCGGCGCCTGGAACGAATACATCTACGCCTACACTTTCCTATCCAAGAACGAGCAACTGACGCTGCCGGTCGGCATCCAGCGCTTTTTCTCGGAGAACACGACGGACTTTCCTGGCCTGATGGCGGCCAGCTTCATGATGAGCGTGCCCGTCGTGGTGCTGTTCCTCCTGCTGCAACGATACTTCGTACGCGCGCTCACAGAAGGCGCGGTCAAACACTAGGGAGCTGCCTGCATGGCCCATGTGGTCCTCAAAGATCTCGTCAAGACCTATGGCAGCTTCAAAGCGGTCAACGAGGTTTCGCTGACGATCAATGACGGCGAGTTCGTTGCGCTCGTCGGCCCCTCCGGCTGCGGCAAGACGACCACGCTCAATCTGGTCGCGGGCCTGACCTCTGCCACGTCGGGCGACATCTTCATCGGCGACCGGGTGGTCAACGACCTCGACCCCAAGGACCGGGACATCGCCATGGTGTTCCAGAACTACGCGCTCTATCCGCAGAAGTCGGTCTACATGAACCTCGCCTTCCCGCTGCAGATGCGCAAGTTGCCCAAGGGCGAGATCGACAGGAAGGTCAGGGAAGCAGCACGCGTGCTCGACATGACGCAGTTGCTCGAGCGCAAGCCGCGCGAGCTCTCCGGCGGGCAACAGCAACGCGTGGCGCTCGGCCGCGCCCTCGTTCGCGATCCGGCGGTGTTTTTGATGGACGAGCCGCTCTCCAATCTCGACGCAAAGCTGCGCGTGCAGATGCGGTCCGAGATCAAGCGGTTCCACCAGGACCTCAAGGCGACGATCATCTATGTGACGCACGACCAGCTCGAGGCCGTGACCATGGCGGACAGGATGGCGGTGATGAATGGCGGCTATCTGCAGCAATATGATTCACCGGCACAGGTTTTCGCCCATCCCGCCAACATGTTCGTCGCAAGCTTCGTCGGCAGCCCGGCGATGAGCCTCATTCCGCTGGAGGCATCGATGGGAAATGGCGGCGCTGTTCTCACGAGCGCCGAAGGCTGGAGCCTTGAGCTGTCGCCGCGCAACGCCCAGAAGGTCGCGCGAGCAACGACCAAGAAGGTCGTGCTCGGCGCCCGGCATTCGACGATCAAGCTGCACAAGAGCGCGGTTCCCGGCGCCATTCCGGCCAAGGCCTACACGGTGGAGCCAACCGGAGACGTCACCTTCGTGCAGGCGTTGCTCTCCGGCGCCATCGTCAACATCAGCGTATCGCCCAACATCGCCGTCACACCCGACGAGCAGATCTGGCTCGAGTTCGACCAGGAGCGGATGCACTTGTTCGATAGCGAAACCGAAATGGCCCTCGAAGCCAACTGAGATAGCGAACGCATGGGGCACCGGGCAATGACCACGAAGATGAGGATCACTGCGATCAAGCCCTATCCGGTGTGGGTCGGGACCCGTAACCAGATGCTCGTCAAGGTCGAGACCGACCAGGGCATCTCCGGCTGGGGCGAGAGCGGCTTGAGCGGTCGCGAGAGGGCCGTGGCCGGCGCGGTTGAGCACTATCGCGAATTTCTCATCGGCCGCGACGCCATGCAGATCGGCCGGATCTGGCAGGAGCTCTATCGCAGCCAGTATTTCGAAGGCGGGCGGGTTCTGCAGGCGGCGATCTCCGCCATCGACATCGCCCTCTATGACATCAAGGGCAAGGCGCTGGGCGTGCCGGTCTACGAGCTGCTCGGCGGCAAGCAGCGCGACCGCATCCCGACCTTCGCCTCGACCGGAGACGAGGCCGAGGGCGATGCCGCCATCGAACGGGCGCGCGAGTTGCGCGCACAAGGATGGCAGGCGATCCGCTTCTTCCCAGCCGGGCAAAGCAGCAGGGACATTTTTGAGCCGCGCGAGTCGATCGGCGTTACGGCGACCATGCTAAACAAAGCGCGCGAGGCGCTGGGCGACGAGGTCGTGCTCGGCATCGACTATCATCACCGGCTGTCGGTGGCCGAAGCGGCGAGCTTCTGCAACAAGCTCGGCCGCGGCGTGCTCGATTTCCTCGAGGAGCCGATCCGCGACGAGACGCCGGAGGCCTATGAGAGCCTACGTACGCTGACCGATATCCCCTTTGCCATCGGCGAGGAGTTTGCCAGCAAGTGGCAGTTCCTGCCTTACATCGAACGCGGCATCCACCAGTTCAACCGGCTCGACGTCTGCAATGTCGGCGGCCTCACCGAGGCGATGAAGGTCGCCGGCTGGAGCGAGGCGCATTATGTCGACCTGATGCCGCACAATCCGCTTGGCCCGGTCTGCACGGCCGCGACCATCCATCTTGGCGCGGCGGTGCCCAACTTCGCCTGGCTCGAAACCAGGGCGCCCGAAAGGAAGCTGGGCTTCGACAATTCCGATTTCTTCCCCGTGCAGCCAAGGCTGGACGGCACCGATTACCCGGTCGGCGATCTGCCGGGGCTCGGCGTCGAGGTCAACGAGGCGGCGATCCAGGCGCAGAGTTTTCGCTTCTGGGAAGCGCCGCATCTCCAGCGCCGCGACGGTTCCGTCACCAACTGGTAGTTCCATCTCATCCGGAGTCCGACAATGACACATACAACCGACATCACGCGGCCGCCCAAGGACCTGATCGACGCGCTGAAGGAGATCGGCGCCGCGACGGTTGCCGGCACGCTCGGCCATATGGGTTTTCGCAGCCCGCATATGGTCGGTCCGGTGGCGCAGAACCACGGCAAGTCGATCGTCGGGCCGGCGCTGACGCTGCAGTTCCTGCCGCAGCGGCCGGACCTCTTCAACGAAGGCGAATATGCCGATCCGGAAACGCAACTGCACCGGCACGTGCTCTACCACGCGCAGGAGGGCGACGTGGTCGTGGTCGACGCGCGCGGTGACATGAGGTCGGGCGTCTTCGGCGATATGATGTCGACCTATTTCAAGGGCCGAGGCGGCGCTGGCATCGTGATCGACGGATGCATGCGCGACCGGCCCAATGTCGAGAAGCTCGATCTGCCGCTATGGCTGCGCGGCTGGACGCCCAACTATCATGTCCAGACCAGCATCTATCCCAACGCCGTCAACGTTCCGATCGCCTGCGGCGGCGTCACGGTGATCCCCGGCGACATCATCGTCGCCGACGATGACGGGGCCGTGGTGGTTCCCGTCTCGATGGCGGCCAAGGTGATCGAAGAGGCGCGGAAGCATCACGACTGGGAAGAGTTCTCGAGAGAGAAGCTCATGCAGGGCGCGCCGCTGCAGCGCTACTATCCGCTGCACGACGATGCTCGCGGCGAATACGAGGAGTGGCGCAAGACCAGGCGTTAGCGCCCGAACGAAAGTCGCGATCTGATTTGTGTACTCGGAGCGGCGCGATCGCTCATCCGCTCCAAGTACCTTTTGCTTACCGAAAAAATTAGGCGTGGCGGATTTCCGTGCCTAGCACCTTCAGGCACTCCCGGATGAAGGCCGCGAGGGCCGTCCAGCCCTTGGCCGAAACCATCGTGCCGTCGACATAGGCTTCGGTCGGAGACAGGTCGATATAGGTGCCGCCGGCCAGCGTCACCTCCGGCTCGCAAGCCGCCAGCGCTCCAACCTTCTTGCCGCGTACGACGCCATCGACCGCAATCAGGATCTGCACGCCGTGGCAGATGGTGAAGATCGGCTTCTTGGTTTCGTGGAAATGGCGCACCATGGCCTGAATGCGCTTGTCGGTGCGGATGTATTCCGGCCCGCGGCCGCCGGCGCAATAGACCGCGTCGTACTGGTCGATCTGCTTTTCAGCGTCGGCGAACGTCTTGTTGATCAGGGCATAGTGACCGAGCTTCTCGGTATAGGTCTGGTCGCCCTCGAAATCGTGCAGCGAGGTCTTGATCACGTCACCGGCATTCTTGTCGGGGCAAACGACGTGCACGGTGTGACCGACGGCCTCCATCGCCTGCTGATAGACAAAGATTTCGTATTCCTCGGTGAACTCACCGGTCAGCATCAGTATCTTCTTGGCTGGCATGACTTGTCCTTTCGATTTTGGAGGTGCCAGGGCGCTGCCGCGCCCTGCTGTCGGAACTCGGTTTGCCGATTGGCGCGCAGCGCCGCAGGACCAACCGGAATGCCGGCTGCGGGCGCAACGGCGCTGTCTGCGTCAATACGGGCGGCAATGGACATGGGAGCGACTACTCGAAGGCGGGCAGGAGCCGGTCCCGCGAATTCTCGATGTGCACTTTCATCGCCTTCCTGGCGGCATGCGCGTCGCCGGCCGCGAAGGCAGCGAGAATCGCTTCGTGCTCATCGAGCGCCTCTTCGGTGACGCGCGAGTGGTACATCAGGCGGAAGATGTGGAAGTGCGTATGCTGGTGGTTCAGCGTCTCGCGGATGAGTTCGTTCTGCGCGAACTCCATGATCTTATCGTGGAAGATCGCGTCCTGCCGCGCGAAATTGGAATAGCGCAGGCGTTCGTCCTTCCCCACCCGCCGGGCCATGACGCCTGCCGCTTCCTGCAAGACCGCGAGGCGCTCTTCATCCAGTGCCGCCGTAGCCTTGGCGGCGGCGGCGGGCTCCAACAGAAGGCGAAGTTCATAAAGTTCATCGAACCGGCGCCGCGTGATTTGCGGAGCCGCGCGATAACCGATCAAATGGGTCTTTACGACCAGGCCCTCGCCTTCCAACCGCCCGAGCGCTTCGCGGATCGGCGTATGTGAAACGTCGAATTCTCTGACCAGATTGTCGACGGTGATGCGCGATCCTGGCGGGATCTTCAGCGACATCAGCTGCGCGAAGATTGCTTCGTAAACATCGCCCGCCAGGCTGTTGGCCCGCTGGATGCGGCCGCTCGCGGGGCCTTCTTTGTCAGCCGTCAGATCCACGTTTTGCATTGCATTGCCTCTTGACAGGAGCAAGCCCTAACACGATGCTCCGGCCAATTCAATACTATATCCTATACGATTTTATAGAGGATAGTCTCAGTCCATGACCCTGTTTGCAGCCGCGCGCCTGCCGCGCGAAATTCTCTTCGGCAAAGGTCAGCGCCATGCGCTGCCTGCCATTGCCGGCCGACATGGCCGGCGTGCATTCATCTGCACCGACGAACGGCTCGCCGGCACGTCCGAGTTCATCGAGATGCTTGATGGTTTGAAGGCTGCCCGGATCGACACGCTCGTCTACGACCGCACCTTGCCGGATGTGCCGCGCGACAGCGTCGGCGCCTGTATCGCACAGGCGAAGGGGTTCAGGCCGGACTTGGTGATCGGGGTCGGCGGCGGCAGCTGCCTCGACATGGCGAAATGCGCCGGGCTGCTCATCAGCCATGGCGGCCAGCTCCAGGACTATTATGGTGAGTTCAAGGTGCCGGGCCCCACCCTTCCCCTCATTGCCGTGCCGACGACGGCCGGGACCGGCTCAGAAGTCACTCCAGTCGCGGTCATCTCCGACCCGGAGCGGACGCTCAAGGTCGGCATCTCCAGCCCGCATCTCATTGCCGCGGTCGCGCTGTGCGATCCGGACCTGACGATGAGCTGCCCACCATCCCTCACCGCCATCGCCGGCGCCGACGCGCTGACGCATGCGATCGAGGCGTTCACCGCCGCAAGACGCGGTGCCGATGCCGATCTGCCGCAACGCCACGTCTTCGTCGGCAAGAGCGCGCTGACCGATCATTTCGCCCTCTTGGCGATCAGGCTCCTGGGCCGCAGCCTCGAAGCCGCCTATCGCGACGGGTCGAACGAGAGCGCGCGCGCCGATGTCATGATGGGGGCGTTGGCCGCCGGCTGCGCCTTCGGCACGGCGGGAACGGCGGCCGCGCATGCCGTGCAGTATCCGGTCGGCGCGCTCACCCACACGCCGCATGGGCTGGGTGTCGCGACGATGCTCCCCTACGTGATGCGCTACAACCTGCCGGCGGCAACCCCGGAGATCGCGGAGATCGGCATTGCGCTTAGCCTGTCACGCCAGGACCGCGATGCCGATCAGCTGGCCGATGCCACGATCACGGAAGTCGCGCGGCTGTTCAACGCCATCGGCATCACCCGGACGCTGGCGGACCTCGGTCTCCCCGAGGACAGGATCGACTGGACCGCGGAGCAGGCGCTCGGCATCGACCGGCTGATCAAGAACAATCCCCGTCGCTTCGATCTCCCCGCGATGCAGCGCCTGGTCAGCGCTGCTTATAGCGGCGACATGTCGGCCGCGGCGATGTGAGGGAAGGAGCCGATTCCAATGAACATTTCGATAGACCTATTCGACCAGGACGCCGACATGTCTGAATATGCCGCGTTTTCGCACGGACTCTATATCGGCGGCAAATGGCGCCCCGCATCCGACGGCCGCGTCATCGAAGTGGTCGACCCGTCGACCGAGGCGGTGATCGCCGCGGTTCCGGACGCAACGCTTGCCGACGCCGCGGCGGCGGTCGAGGCGGCGGCGGAGGCCGCTGCCCGCTGGCGCGAGACCCCGCCGCGCAAGCGGTCGGAGATCCTGAGGCGCTGCTTCGAGCTGATGACCGAACGCGCCGAGACCTTGGCCGCATTGATCTCCCTGGAGAACGGCAAGGCCCTGCGCGACGCGCGCGGCGAAGTCGCCTACGCGGCCGAGTTCTTCCGTTGGAACGCCGAGGAAGCGGTTCGCATCAGCGGCGAGTTCGGCCTTGCCCCGTCGGGCGCGAACCGGATCGTGGTCGACTACCAGCCCATCGGCATTTGCGTGCTGATAACGCCGTGGAATTTCCCGGCGGCGATGGCCACGCGCAAGATCGCGCCGGCGCTTGCCGCCGGCTGCACCGTCATCCTGAAGCCGGCCAGCGAGACGCCGCTGACCGCCTATGCGCTTGCCGCCCTCTATGAGGAAGCCGGCGTGCCGCCTGGCGTCGTCAACGTCATCACCACCTCGAATCCGGGGCCGGTGACGGCGGCCATGCTGGCCGACGCGCGGGTGCGCAAGCTGTCCTTCACCGGCTCGACCGGCATCGGCCGCGTGCTTCTTGCCGAGGCGGCGAAACACGTCATGTCCTGCTCGATGGAACTTGGCGGCAATGCGCCGTTCATCGTGCTCGACGACGCCGATCTCGAGGCGGCGCTCGACGGCGCGATGATCGCCAAGATGCGCAATGCCGGCGAAGCCTGCACGGCCGCCAACAGGCTTTATGTGCAGGCAGGCATCCACGATGCCTTCGCGGAAGGCCTGCGCAAACGCATGGCGGCGCTTGCCATCGGCCCGGGCACGGACTCCGAGACCGAATGCGGGCCTATGATCACCAGGAAGGCGGTGGACAAGATCGACCGGCTCGTACGGGACGCGGTAGCGCGCGGCGCGAAGGTTCTGTGCGGCGGCGCGATCGCTGAGGGACGAGGATTTTTTTATCCGCCCACGGTGCTGACCGGCGTGCCGGCCGATGCCGCCATGGCTCACGAGGAGATATTCGGTCCCGTGGCGCCGATCAGCCGCTTCGAGGATGAGGCGGAGGTCATCGCAAAGGCCAACGACACCGAGTATGGCCTTGCCGCCTATATCTACACGCGCGATCTTGCCAAAGGCATGCGCATGGCATCCAAGATCGAGTCCGGCATGATCGCGCTCAACCGCGGCTTGATGTCCGACCCTGCCGCGCCCTTCGGCGGGGTCAAGCAGAGCGGGCTTGGGCGCGAGGGCGGCCAGAAGCACGGCATAGCCGAGTTCATGGAGGCGAAATACATCGCCGTGACGATCTGATGAGACAGATGGCGAAAGATCCATTCCGCACGCGCGATCACGTCCCCGAATTCGACGACATCGTAGCCGAGATCCGCCGCAGAAGCGGCGAGGCCCGGGCGAAAATCCCCATGGTCGCCGACGTGGCTTATGGAGCCGGCCATGCTGAAACCCTGGACCTCTTTTTCCCGGAAGGCAGGCGCGATCGGCTGCCGGTGCATATCTTCATCCATGGCGGCTACTGGCGCATGTTCTCCAAGGCGGATTATTCCTATGTCGCCGAGACTGTGACCAAGGCGGGAGCGATCGCGGTCGTCCTCGGCTACGCGCTGATGCCGGCGGTGAGGATGGCCACGATCGTCGACCAGATACGTCGCGCCAGGCGGTGGGTGGGTGAACATATCGCAACGCACGGCGGCGACCCCGGCAAGTTGACCGTCAGCGGCCATTCGGCCGGCGCGCACCTCGCGACGATGCTCTTCGACGACGACAGCCGGCCATCGGGTATCAAAGGCGCGCTCCTGCTCGGCGGCATCTACGATTTAAGGCCGTTGCAAGGTTCGTTTCTCGCTCCTGAGATCGCCATCACCGATGAGGAGGTTGAGCGGTTCTCTCCGATCAACCATGATTTCGATCCGTCCGTGCGCGTCGAGCTTGCTGTCGGGGCCAACGAAACGCCGCCTTTCCATCGGCAGGCCGCGGCCTTCGCCGAGAGGCTGCAAACGCAGGGGCTGGTCGTCTCCCGCACCAATCTTGCGGCGGCCAACCACATGAGCAGTGTTCGCGACCTTGGCTTGGCCGGCACCCAGGCCGGGCTGTTGATGGCCAGCCTGCTGGGCTAGCCAAAGTCGAGGTTCATTGAATTCGCGCTGGCGGCGTCCTATACGTCGCCAATGGAAACCCTAGCCATCGCCCAGAAAAACATAACGCCGCTGTCCGTCCGCGGGCCTCATGCCGGACGTGCGGCGCCATTCCTGCCGATGAGCCGCGCCGAGATGACGGCGCTCGGTTGGGACGAATGCGACATCGTGCTGGTCACGGGCGACGCCTATGTCGATCATCCGAGCTTCGGCATGGCGATCATCGGCCGCCTGCTCGAATCCCAGGGTTTTCGGGTCGGCATCATCTCGCAGCCCGACTGGCAGTCGGCGGAGCCGTTCAAGGCGCTGGGCAGGCCGAGACTGTTCTTCGGCATCACCGGCGGTAACCTCGATTCCATGGTCAACCGCTACACCTCGGACCGCAAGCTGCGCCATGACGACGCCTATACGGCGGGCGGCGAAGGCGGCAAGCGGCCGGACCGCTGCACGATCGTCTACACGCAGCGCTGCCGCGAGGCCTACAAGGACGTGCCGGTGGTGCTGGGCGGCATCGAAGCCTCGCTGCGCCGCATTGCCCACTACGACTACTGGTCCGACAAGGTGCGCCGCTCGATCCTGGCCGACGCCAAGGCCGACCTGTTGATCTACGGCAATGCCGAGCGCGCTGTCATCGAGGTGGCGAACCGGCTCGCCGCCGGCGACACGCCGCGCGAGCTCGATACCATCAGGGGCGTCGCCCTGTTCCGCCGCGTGCCCGAGCATTTTACCGAACTCCATGCCGACGATCTCGATTCCGCCGACGAGGGCGCCAGCCGCAAGCCCGGCGACACGGTGATCCGGCTGCCGTCCTTCGAGCAGGTCGAAGGCGATCGCGACGCCTATGCCCGCGCCTCGCGCGTGCTGCACCGCGAGGCCAATCCCGGCAATGCCCGCCCGCTGGTGCAGCGCCATGGCGACCGCGACCTGTGGCTCAACCCGCCGCCGATCCCGCTCACCTCCGACGAGATGGACGCCGTCTACGACCTGCCCTACGCGCGCGCCCCGCACCCGTCCTATGGCGATGCCAAGATCCCGGCCTGGGACATGATCAAGTTCTCGGTGACGGTGATGCGCGGCTGCTTCGGCGGCTGCACCTTCTGCTCGATCACCGAGCACGAGGGCCGCATCATCCAGAACCGCTCCGAAGGCTCGATCCTGCGCGAGATCGAGAAGATCCGCGACAAGACGCCGGGCTTCACCGGCGTGATCTCCGATATCGGCGGTCCGACCGCCAACATGTACCGGATGGCCTGCAAGGATCCCAAGATCGAGGCGGCCTGCCGGCTGCCGTCCTGCGTGTTCCCCGACATCTGCCCCAACCTCAACACCTCGCATGACGATCTGATCCGGCTCTACCGCAAGGTGCGCGAGGTCAAGGGCGTCAAGAAGGTGATGGTCGCCTCCGGCGTGCGTTACGACCTCGCCGTCAAGAGCCCCGAATATGTCAAGGAACTGGTGACCCACCACGTCGGCGGCTACCTCAAGATCGCGCCCGAGCACACCGAGCGCGGGCCGCTCGACAAGATGATGAAGCCCGGCATCGGCACCTATGACCGCTTCAAGGAGATGTTCGACGCAGCCGCCAAGGAAGCCGGCAAGAAATACTATCTCATTCCGTATTTTATCGCCGCCCATCCCGGCACGACCGACGAGGACATGCTGCATTTGGCGCTCTGGCTGAAGAAGAACCGCTACCGCGCCGACCAGGTGCAGACCTTCCTGCCTTCGCCCATGGCGACGGCGACGGCCATGTACCATACCGGCGTCAACACGCTGAAGGGCGTGCGGCGCGGCGCGACCGACAAGGTTGAGACCGTTCGCGGTGGACGGCAGCGCCGGCTGCACAAGGCCTTCCTGCGCTACCACGATCCCGACAATTGGCCGCTGCTGCGCGACGCCTTGAAGGAGATGGGCCGCGCCGACCTTATCGGTCCTCGCCCCGACCAGCTCGTGCCTGCCCACCAACCGCCCGGCACCGGCAAGGCCGCCGCGACCAAGCGCCCAATGCGCCCCATCGGCAGAGGGCAGAGATTCACCACCAAGGGCGTGCCCTTTCCAAAGAAGTGAGTCGCCGGACGGCTTACTCCGCTCTGTCTTTTGTCAGCCCACTTGGTGGAGGCGAAGCCTCTCGCTGCATCACGGCCGCGAAAAAACCGTCGGTGTCGTGGCGTGCGGGCGTCAGCGACAGATAGTCGGCATGGGCTGAGTTCGTCAGCTGCGGCGCGGCCTCGCGCAGCGGCACGGCGCGAAAGGCGGGATGCGCCGCAAGGAACGCGGCCACCTGGTCTTCATTCTCCTCGGGCATTAGGGAGCATGTCGCGTAGACCAGCCGTCCGCCGGGCTTCACCAGACGCGCGGCGCTCGCAAGTATCCGGGCCTGCAACGACACGAGATTGTCCAGACCCTGTTCCTCCTGCGCGCGCCACCGCGCATCGGGATTGCGGCGCCATGTGCCGGTGCCGCTGCATGGCGCATCGACCAGCACGCGATCGAAACCACCCTTGTGGCGCTTGATCCACCGATCCGTTTCGCTGGCCAGGAGCCGCGTTTCGATATTGTGCAGACCAGCCTGCCGGAAGCGCTCGGCGCCGCGCTTCAAGCGGCCTTCCATGACGTCGCAGGCGACGACGTGGCCCCTGTTGTTCATCTGCGCCGCGATGGCCAGCGTCTTGCCGCCGGCGCCGGCGCAGAAATCCACCACGCGCTCGCCCGGCCGGGCATCGACCAGCATGGCGACAAGCTGCGAGCCCTCGTCCTGGATCTCGACCTCGCCATTCTTCAGCATCGGCAGGCTGGCCAGCGAAGGGCGTTCATGCACACGAATGCCGTAAGGCGCCATGGCCGACGGCTGCGCCCGCAAGCCAAGATCCTTCAGCGCGCCAAGCATGGCCTCGCGCGTCGACTTGATCGGATTGACGCGCAGGTCGAGCGGCGCCGGCGTCAAAAGCGCGGCCATCTCGTTGCCGAACGCTTCCTTGAAACGGCGGCGCAGCGCATCGGCCGCCCAGGACGGGCATTCAAGCCTCACCTCGTCCGGCATGCCGGGATGGTCGAGCGTGCATCCCTGCAATTTGACCAGCAGCGCGTGCTCATGATCCGTCAGGACCGCAGGCGCGAATTTCGCGCCGTTGAACAGGCGCTCGATCTGGTCGGGCGTCTTGCCTTCCTTCAGCGTAAGCCATGCGAGCAGCCGGTTGCGGGGCCTGTCCTCGCGCCCATGCCTGGTCAGCCACCAGCCAAGCCGCGCATGGTGCCGCAGAAGCGCATAGAGCAATTCCAGGATCTGGCCACGGTCCCTGTCGCCGACGTAACGACGGGCGCGAAACCAGGCCGAGACGACAGCATCCGCGGGACGCGCGACGCTGTCGACTTCATGCATAAGTTCGATTGTGGCTTGCAGGCGGGCGGCAGGGGTCACGGAACGGCGATCAGGCTCGAAAAAACGCCTCTATAGTCGACAGAACCGCTCCTGACCATTGTTCGCGCGCCGTTACCCCTTCCGTTCCTGCAGGATGTTGCCGCCATCCACCACTAGGACGGCGCCGTTGATATAGCTGGCACAGCTTCAGCGCTGGGATCAGACATTAGGCTGCGCCGGTTGGTGGTCAAAAGAAAATCGCGGAGCAGGTGACACAACGCGCTGGTGTCGGCTACTTTCAGTAGGTGAACCTCGCACTTCGTCGCATCGTCCTCATCGTCGCGCTGCTCAACCTCGCCTATTTCGGGATCGAGTTTGCTGTGGCGCTCGCCATCGGCTCAGTGTCGCTGTTCGCCGACAGCATCGATTTTCTGGAAGATGCTTCTGTGAATCTTCTTATCCTGTTCGCACTTGGCTGGTCCGTGCGCTCCCGCGCCCGGGTTGGAATGGCATTGGCGCTCATCCTTCTCGTACCGGGCCTGGCTACGCTGTGGACGGCGTGGGAGAAGTTCAACCAGCCCATACCGCCGCAGCCGATCGCCTTGAGTTTGGCGGGGCTTGGCGCTCTCGCCGTCAATCTGTCCTGCGCCTACATGCTTGCTGCCTACCGTCATCACAGCGGCAGCCTCACAAAGGCTGCCTTCCTCTCCGCCCGCAACGATGCCATTGCCAACATCGCCATTGTCGTCGCCGGGGCGGTGACGGCCTTCTTGTGGCAATCGGCATGGCCAGATTTGATCGTGGGGCTGGGCATCGCCGCGATGAACGCTGATGCGGCACGCGAGGTGTGGATAGCGGCGCGGGAAGAACACCGAGCCGAGGCTTAGTTCGTCAGACCTCGACCGATATGTCCGGCCGAATACCGCAGCCGATGCAGGCGACGCCGCTGACTTCATCATCGGCGTCGTCGCGCCGCTGCTAAGGGCAGTTGCTTGCTGCGATCCTGGCCCTGACGGTATGGAACCACAGCTAGCAGGCTTCGCGGGACAGTTGGTTCTTATCCGCAGCAGCCTCCCTTGGCCGGTACGGCCATGTCTTTGAAGATGACGCAATCCTGGCCGGGACCGCCGGCACAGGCGGCATTGCAGCGCGTGACAAAGCCCTCCAACCGGCGTTCGAGCGAGCGCAGTTCAGCTAGCTTCTGGCGCACCTCGTCAAGATGCCTCTGAGCAATGTCGCGCGTTTCCACGCAGTCGCGGTCGGTGCTGATCGATAGCTCCAGCAATACGCGCACCTGATCTATGCCGAAGCCGAAGTCCCGGCACTGCTTGATGAACGTCAGCCGGCCCAGATCGTCGTCGTCATAGGTGCGCTGACCTCCGGCCGTGCGAGGAGCGGGAGGCAACAAGCCGATTTCCTCGTAGTAGCGGATTGTGGGTGTGCTGACACCCGCAGCCTTGGCGAGCGCCCCGATGGTGAACACGCGGACGTGAAGGTTCATCGCAAAATACTCCTTGAACCTCAAGTTACTTGAAGGAGTACGCTATCTTCGTTCTGGTGGGAAGGACGATTTTGTTGATGGGTTTTTTCGCAAATCGCGTCGCCCTCGTCCGTTGGACGTCGGCGATGCTGGCGATCTCGGCGCTTCTCTTCGCCGCCGCCGTCTTGATGGAAGGGAGCGGGCATCGGGAGCCCGCCAGCGCCGGCATGGCCGCGCACGACGAAGCCGCCGAGACCCAAGAAACGAGCGGCCATGATGAAGCGGCTGAGAGTTCGGCTGCGAAACAAGGTGGTGACAGCGCCAAGGTCGGCGAAACGGGCAGTCACGCCGAACAAACGATCCTTGGCATCAATCTTGAAACTCCCTGGCTGGTATGGGGGTTCGTGGGTGTTTCGATCATGCTCGCCGCCGCCGTTCTGAGGCTTGGCAGAGCGGCCCTCGCGCTGGCCATTCTGCTGGCCGGTGCCGCGGCAATTCTCGACGGCCGCGAGGTCTTCCTGCAACTCGCTCGGGCTAACGCAAGCGTGGCGAGCCTGGCAGCGCTGACAGCCTTCGCTCACGCTGCGGTTGTCGTCCTGGCCGTGTTGGCTTGGCTGGCTGCTTCCAACCACGCCGATCCGGCAACAGGGAGAGATACCCAATGAACATTGACAAGGCGACCACAGGCGCCAGCCTCTTTCTGGTGGCCTGCGCGGTGTGCTGCGCCCCCCTGATTGCGCCGCCGATTGTCGCCGCCATCGCGGCTGGCGGCGTCGGCTTGGCATTGGTCGGCCAGCTTGGCCTGACTTTAGTAGTGTCGCCGCCGGCGGGCTTTATCTTCTCTCGCGCCGCAAGGCCGCGCCCGACGCCACGTTTCAGTCACTGATGGCACAAGGCGAGTGCGGCTGCGGACCATCTTGCGCCTCTGCGGCCGAGAACGATGCCCTGTCGATCGCCTGCACTCTTGGCGCCTCAGATCTCAAGGAGCGTGTTGCCGGTATTCGCGCGTTGGCCAGTCGGTCGCTGCATCGCGCCGATCGCACGCCGCTGTCACTCGAACTCACCTATGGGTCCGAGGCGCTGGAAGAGGTCACGGATTTGATGCGCAAGGAACAAGCCTGCTGCGCGTTCCTCACCTTTGATCTGAAGACCAACTCTCGCGAAGTGATCCTCACCATCACCGCGCCCTCGGAAGCCGGCGAAGCAGCCGACCTCTTGTTCGACCACTTCGCCCCCGAACTCGCCGCTTCAAACGTCAAGGAGATCGCATAACATGCAACGTCGTCACTTTCTGATCATCTCGGCGGCTGCTTGTATAACCGCCGCTGTCCGCCCGGCGATGGGCCACAATGGCGACGAAATCATTCCCGGCTTCGACAAGGCGCTGAAGGCCGGTGGCCCCGCGATGATCCACGTGACGGCGCCATGGTGCGAGGTGTGCCAGGCGCAAAAGCCGATAGTGGCGGCGCTGCTGGCGTCGCCGGACTTCAAGACCATGAAGAAGTTCGATGTCGACTTCGACACGCAAAAGGAAATCCTGGCTCGCTACCGTGTGCAGATGCAAAGCACGATGATCGTCTACAAGGGCGGAAAGGAGGTCGACAGGCAAACCGGGCAAACCGACCCGGCGGTGATCGAAGCGCTGCTGCGCGAGGCGCTTTGACATGCTGCTCGCCTTGCTTGCCGGCGTTCTGTCGATCCTCTCGCCCTGCGTGCTGCCTTTGCTCCCAGTCGTTCTGACCGGCGCGGTGGCTGAACATCGGCTGGCACCGTTGGCCCTGGCGGCCGGCGTCGCGGTCTCCTTCACGTCGATAGGCGTCTTCGTCGCAACAGTCGGGTTCTCAATCGGCCTCGATATGACGGTCTTTCGCGTGGCTGCCGCAGTGCTGCTGGTCTTGTTCGGCGCTATCCTTCTCGTACCGCGTTTCCAGACGCAGTTCGCGACGGCGGCTGGCCCGGTGAGCAACTGGACGCAAAGCCGTTTTGGCGGGTTCTCCACCTCAGGCATACCAGGTCAGTTCGGCGTCGGGCTGCTGCTCGGCGCGGTCTGGACGCCCTGTGTCGGGCCGACCCTCGGCGCGGCCTCCATCATGGCCGCGCGCGGCGAGAACCTCGGTTCCGTGATTCTCACGATGCTCGCTTTCGGCATTGGCACGTCATTGCCGCTGCTGGTTCTGGCCCTGATGTCCCGCGAAGCATTGCTGCGTTGGCGCGGTCGAATGCTCAGTGCATCCAACGGCATCAAAATGGCCCTCGGCGCGCTGCTTGTCGCGGCCGGCGTGATGACGCTTTCCGGATTCGACCGGACAATACAAATCAGTCTTGAACATGCATTGCCGGATTGGCTGGTGGCCGTCACCACGAGCCTGTGACCGGTTCGCACAGCACGGCTATCATCTTCCTCTCGTCCTTACCCTGCAGCGACCGGACTCGCCGAGATCGCGGGGTCAGCCCTTGCGCTCCTGCAGGATGTTGCCGCCATCCACGACGAGGACGGCGCCGTTGACATAGCTCGCGGCGTCCGATGCCAGGAACAGCACCGCGGCCGCGACTTCCGCGGGGCTGCCGGCGCGGCCGAGCGGCGTGTTGCGGGCGGCGGCGAGTTCCTCCGGCGTCGAGGCGCCGGTCGCGATCCAGCCCGGCGCGACCGCGTTGACGGTAACGCCGCTGCGGCCGACCTCAAGCGCAAGCGCGTGCGTCAGCCCGATCATGCCGGCCTTGGCCGCGGAATAAGCGGCCTCGCCTTCGTTGGACACGTAAGGCCCGGTCACCGAGGCCATGTTGACGACGCGCCCATGGCCGCGCCGCACCATGCCGGCCAGAAATCCGCGCGTGCTCAAGAACGCGGTCTTCAGGCTGACATCGATGCCGCGGTCCCAGTCGCTTTCGCTGAGATCGACGAACCGCCGCTGCAGCGCCGGCTGCGCGACAGTCCCCATCCCGGCATTGTTGACGAGAATGTCGATCTCGCCGGCATCGGAGCGCAGCCGCTCGACATCGCCTGAAAGCGTCAGGTCGGTCACCGAGGCGCGGACATCGAGCCCCTCCGCCCGCAATTCCACCGCACGTTGCTCGACGCGCGCGGACGAGGCGGTGATGACGACCGAAAGACCGGCCTCGCCCAGCGCCCGCGCCGTCGCAATGCCGATGCCGTCGGCGGCGCCCGCGCCGGTCACCAGCGCCCTGCGCGATTTGCCAAACACGATCATCTCCGCTCCACGAGGTTCAGTAGCCGGCGCTGACGCCGAAATCGATCGAAAGCGCGGCCCCGGTGATCGGCGCCGCGCCCGGCTGGCAAAGATAGTGGATGAAGGATGCGATCTCCTCCACCTGGATGAACCTTGCTCTGTCGCCTTGCGGATAGTGCCCCAGAAGCCGGCGCTTGTAGCCGTCGGGATCGTCGCCGCCATAGGTGCTGGCCTGGTATTCGATCATCGGCGTCGCCGTGTCGCCGGGGCACACGGCATTGACCCTGATGCCTTGCGGGGCGAGTTCCAGCGCGAGCGCCTTGGTCAAAAGCACCAGCCCGCCCTTCGAGGCGCAATAGACGGAAGCCCCATTGTTGCCGACGATGCCGGCATCGGAGGCGATGTTGACGATCACGCCTTGCGCCGCCGCCAGATGCGGAATGGCCGCCGAGATCAGGAAGAAGGCGCCCTTGAGATTGACATCCAGCACCAGATCCCACTGCTCTTCCGCGACCTCGTTCGCCGGTCCCTCGAGCCAGACTCCGGCGGCGTTGACGAGTACGTTCATGCCGCCGCCCCAGTCCCTGGCCTTGCCCACCACCTCGCGGCAGGCGGCAACGGAGCGGATATCGAGCGGCAGACCGATCGCATCTGCGCCGGTCGCGGCAATCTTCGCCACGGCGGCGTCGAGCCGGGGGCCTGGAAGATCGGCAAGCGCGATCCGCTCACCGTCAGCCGCGAAGCGCAGCCCGGTCGCCAGGCCCATGCCCCCGGCGCCGCCAGCGATCAGAACCGTCCTGCCAGCCATGCGATAACCTCCATGAAACGCAGCTCGGCAAAGGCAACCACGTCATTGGGCCATGTCGCATGGATCAGCCCGACAAAACAATGATCTCAGCAGCTTCGCCTGGGCCGCTCGCCATCATCCCAGCTCGAGCGTCGTGATGCCGAAGACCATCGACAGCGCATTGTCGGGCTTGCCGCCCTTGTACATGCGTGTCGTCGCAAAACCCGGAGCCATGCCGGCGGCCTGAAGCGTGGCCGTGAATGCGCCCTGGCCGGCCGGCACGTCGATATGCAGTTCCTCGCCACCGGTCCTGTCAGAGAGGCTCGCCAACAACGCCAGGGCCGGCTCCGTCCCGTCGGCGAACAGCGGCCCGACCTTGAAGCCTTCGCGGCAGCGGCGCGCCACGCCGTAGCCGGCAATGCCGGTCGATCCAGCCAGGGGCAGCGCGATCCTTGGCTGTCGCAGCCACTCCCGAAGGAAGGTTTCCCGCGGCGCCGGGAAGCACTGGCGGTCATACGCAAATATCGGGGCCGTGTCGGCGGCCGTCACGGGCCGTATGTCGCCGCCGCCAGGCAGTCCGACGGGCCGGCCACTGTAGCGGACGGTTTCATAGGCAGGCACGAAGCCCATGCGCTGGTAGTTGGCCCGCTGCTCGGCCACACCGTCGAGACCGATGATGCGGTTGCCGAGGCGCGCCATGCCGGCGTCCCAGACCGCCTTGCCGTGGCCTTCGCCGCGCCGGCCGGGCCGGCAGATATAGAGGCCGATGAAGCCGAAATCCGGGCCGTAGGCGACCGCCGAAATGCCGGCCACCATCTCGCCGCCGACAAAGGCGCCGATGAACCCTTCCGGATCGGCAATCCGCAAAGCGGCGGCGTCACCGAGCCCGGGATTCCACCCCTCCGACGCCGCCCAGTCGACAAGCGTTTCGACCTCGCTGGCCGTCAGTGTCCGGATCGTTCTTGGCATCGTCTCATTCGGGCTGATGGCAGCACTTGGCAAGGAACCTCGAGCCGTCAGGATAGGCCGCCGCCAGCAGACTGCAAAGCCCTGGGAGAGAGCTTCCTATTGACCGGCGCCGGCCTGTTCGGCCGACGCCACCACGCACACGGCGGAAATCGCCCCCATGGCCCGGCAGAACGCGGCTTCGTCGAAGCGTGGATCCTCGACGATCGTTTGCGGATCGGCGCCGGGGACGGCCCCTGGGAACAGGATCGGCAGCGGGGCACCGCCGCCATGCGCCACGGAATTATAAGCGACGACGCTGGCCGTATCGGTCGTGGCTGTGACGGCGCTCGGCTGCACCACCAGATTGGCGCCGACATAGGTCAGGTCGTAATTCGCCGAGGCGCTGAGGCTGCCTTGCTCGATGGCGTAGGTGCCGGGCGCGCTCGACGTGGTCGCGCCGGTCGAAAGCGCGCCGGCGAGAGTGTCGCCGCCAGCCAGGCCGAGCCCGCCGATCGAATAGGTCAGCGGCGGATTGACCTCGCCCTGCGCCCGGCTCTTGGCGTCGGCCGTGACGGTGATCGCCCGCCTGGCGATGCTGAAGTCGGCGCCGGCGAAAGTGATGTCATAGTTCGAATTGTTGGCATCCGTAAGGGTGCCCTGGCCGATCGCGTAGCTGCCGGCATTTTCACCCGCCACGCGGTCGAGCGCGCCGACCAGCGCAACGCCGCTGCCAAGATCGCTGTGGGTGTAGCTGTAGGACAAAGGATCGGCGTTGCCGTAGATCTTGCCCTGGTTGGCATTGGCGGTGACGGTCACCGCGCGTTTGCCGATGTCGAAGGCGGCACCCACGAAGGTGATGTCGTAGTTGGAATTGTTGGCGTTGGTCAGCGTGCCCTGGCCGATGGCGTAACTGCCGACATTCTCGCCCGCGCCGCGATCGAGAGCACCGACGAGGGCCGCGCCGCTGCCGAGATCGCCATAGCTGTAGCCGTAGGATGACGGATCGGCATTGCCATAGGTCTTGGCCTGGCCGGACGTGGCCGTGACCGTCACCGCCCGCTTGCCGATGTCGAAATCCGAACTCACGAAAGTGATGTCGTAGTTGGAATTGTTGGCATCGGTCAGCGAACCCCGGCCGATGGCGTAGCTGCCGGCGTTCTCGCCGGCCGCGCGATCGAGCGCGCCGACCAGGGCGACGCCGCTGCCGAGATCGCTATAGGTATAGCCGTAGGATGACGGATTGGCATCGCCATAGGTCTTGCCCTGGCCCAACGTGGCCGTGACCGTCACCGCCCGCTTGCCGATGTCGAAATCCGAACCGACGAAAGTGATGTCGTAGTTGGAATTGTTGGCATCGGTCAGGCTGCCTTGGCCGATGGCGTAACTGCCGGCGCTCTCGCCGGCGACCCGATCGAGCGCGCCGACCAGCGCCATGCCATTGCCGAGAGAGCTGTAGGTGAAGCCGTAGGACGACGGGTCGGCATTGCCATAGGTCTTGCCCTGGCCGGACGTGGCCGTGACCGTCACCGCCCGCTTGCCGATGTCGAAATCCGAACCTGCGAAAGTGATATCGTAGTTGGAATTGTTGGCGTTGGTCAGAGTGCCCTGCCCGATGGCATAGCTGCCGACATTCTCGCCTGCCTCGCGATCGAGCGAACCTACCAAAGCGACGCCGCTGCCGAGATCGGAGAAGCTAAAGCCGAGTGTGGGATCGGTATCGCCATAGCTTTTGTGCTGGTTCGCGGTGGCGGTGACGGTGACGGCGCGTTTGCCGATATCGAAATCCGATCCGACGAAGCTGATCTCGTAGTTGGAATTGTTGGCATCGGTCAGTGTGCCTTGCCCGATGGCATAGCTGCCGACATTCTCGCCAGCCTCGCGATCGAGCGCGCCGACAAGCGCCACGCCACTGCCGAGATCGGAGAAACTGTAGCCGAGCGTCGGGTCGGCATCGCCATAGGTCTTGTGCTGGCCGGTGTTCGCGGTGATTGTCACCGCCCGCTTGCCGATGTCGAAATCCGAACCGACGAAGGTGATGTCGTAGTTGGAATTGTTGGCATCGCTCAGCGTGCCCCTGCCGATGGCGTAGCTGCCGGCGTTCTCGCCAGCCTCGCGATCGAGCGCGCCGACCAGCGCGACGCCACTGCCGAGATCGGTGTAGGTGTAGCCGTAAGATGACGGATCGGCATCGCCGTAGGTCTTGTGCTGACCGGCATCGACGGTGACCGTCACCGCCCGCCTGTCGATGTCGAAGTCCGAGCCGACAAAAGTGATGTCGTAGTTCGAATTCGCCGCGTCCGTCAGCGTGCCTCGTCCGACGGCATAGTGACCGGCATTCTCACCGGCGACGCGGTCGAGGTCGCCGACCAGCGCAGCGCCATTGCCCAGGTCGCTGTGGGAGTAATCGTAGGACGACGGATCGGCATCGCCGTAGCTTTTGTGCTGGCCGGCATCGACCGTGACGGTCACGGCACGCTTGCCGATGGTGAAATCGGCACCGACGAACGTGACGTCGTAGTTGGAACTGGGCACGTCCAGCGTGCCCAGTCCGATGGCATAGGTGCCGGCGTCCTCGCCGGCCTCCCGGTCGAGGCTGCCGGTCAGCGTCAAGCCGCCGAGATTGGAAGCGGTATAGGTGTAGGCCGCCGGATCGCTGTCGCCATAGACCTTGCCCTGGCCCGGATCGACGGTGACGGTGATCGCGCGCTTGCCGATGGTGAAATCGGCGCCGGCATAGGTGATGTCGTAGTTCGAATTGTTGGCATTGGTCATCGTGCCCTGGCCGATGGCGTAGGTGCCGGCGTCCTCGCCGGCGGCGCGGTCGAGCGAACCGACCAGCGCGACGCCGCTGCCGAGGTCCGAGACCGAATAGGTGAATGCGGGATCCGCGTCGCCATAGGTCTTGTGCTGATCGGCATCGGCCGTGACCGTCACCGCGCGCCTGGCCACGGTGAACCGCCCGGCGCTGTCGAAGGCGAGCCCATAGCCGTTCAGGACAGTGATATCGCCGGCGCCGACGGTAATCGTGTAAGTCCCGGCGCCGAGTTGCTGGGTGGCAAGCGTATTTGGCGTGGAGAGCGACGGCGCGCCGGTGAAAGTGTTGCCGGCGCTGTCGCCGAGATAGGCGTTGGCCACCCCCGCCTGATAGCCCGACACCGTGTAGGTCAACGCCGGCATGGCGGCGTCGCCATAGGTCTTCGAAGCATTTTGCGAGGTGAAGGTCAGCGTCGGCTGGTAGGCAAAGACATAGCGATTGCCCGTGGCGCTCACGGCGCCGCCGGCCGCGGTGTTCCAGATCGCGGTGTTGCCGCTGTTGAGATTGCCGAATGTGTTGCCGGTCGGTGCTGCCGCATAGACCAGCCAGCGCCCGCTGGTGGCGGTGACGGCATCGCTGCCGCGATTGTTGATGAACTTGCCGCCTGCCGCCAGCACCGGATCGGTTCCGCTGACCGTGGCGCTCGCGGCGATCGTCAGGTCGCCGGTCGTCTGCAGCTGGACTTGCCCCATCGTGTTGGCCCCGGTCGTCGTCACGCCGCGTGCGCTGCCGGCGCTGCCGATGACGAGCCCGCCGAGATCCGCCAGGTTGACCGATCCGGCATTGACGGCGACCGTGCCGACCTGGTTGCCGGCATTGGTCAGGTTGAAATCGCCTGTGCCGCCAAGCCATAGCGAGCCCGCGCTTAGGCTGCCGCTTGTCTGCGTGACGGTGCCGTTCGACGACAAAGCCAGCGTGCCGCCGCCGATCGATATCGCCTGGTCGAGCGCGAAGGTGGTCGCCGCCGTCTCGATCTGCCAATTGGCGAAGGACAGGCTGCCGACATAGGTCGACCCGACGGTCGTCGCGGCAACGTCCTGCAGCGCCGAAAGCGACGTGATCGAGGCGTCGACCTCATCGAGACGCCAGTTGCCGTAGACATTGAGATTGGAGACATTGCCGCCTGACAGGCCTGTGCGCAGCGTCACCGCGTTCTGCGCGCCGGAAGCATCGGGGCCGCCATCCTGCACCGTATAGACCAGCACGCTGCTGCCGATCGCGCCGGTCGGCGTCGCGATATAGTAGTAGCCGTTGACGCCGGTGGATACCGTGCCGAGGTCGACGCCGTTGGCGACGGCCGTAACAAGTCCGGGATTCTTCACATAGTAGGGCTGGCGGGTATCTGACGAGAGCGGCGTGGTGCCGCTATCCTTGTAGGCGATGCCGGAGATCGCCTGCACGCCGTTCGGATAGAAACTCTTCAGATAGGGATAGAGGCCGCCCGAGCCCCCGCCGAAGGCAGCGCTCAAACCGTTGGCGGTGCCATTCTGGAAGTCGGCGGTGGTAAGACCGATTACGCTGCCCGCGTTGCTGCCGCTGCCAAAGGCGTTGCTCAAGCCCGACGTCGTCATGTCGAAGGCGCCATTGGTGACGGTGCCGTAGTTCAGCCCCACCAATCCGCCCACCTCCAGAGCTCCCAGGACCCCGCTGGCTGGCCCGGTCGAATACGCGTCGCTGATCGATCCCAGGTTCAATCCCACAAGCCCGCCGACGAAGCGTGAACCAAGAACCCAGCCATACGCGTAAGACTGGCTGATCGTCCCACTCGACGTGTTGGAGCCGACGAGCCCGCCAACGGAGTTATCGTCACGCGCATTTACCCCCACCGTCGAGAACGATCGGGTGATCGAGCCGTCGTTCTGGCCAACCAGTCCGCCTGTGGAGCCGGCGCCATGGATCTGCCCGCTTGCCCACACGCCGGAGATGGATCCCTTGTTCCAGCCGGCGATGGCGCCCGTTTCGTAGGAAGCCATGACGGAGGCATCGACAAGCCCGACATTGCGCACCGCGCCCCCACCGCCGATATAGCCGAACAGGCCGGCGTAGTTGGCGCCGCCTGGTGTCGACCGCAGATTGTCGATGGTGTTGCCGAGACCGTCGAACGTGCCGTTGAAGCCGTTGCCACCGTTGAGGATGTTGGTGTTGCCGTCGGTGCCGAGCGGTATGAAGCCCTTGACGCCGTTCCAGTTGTAGGTGGCGCTGGCGTCGATGGTGTTGGCGAGCGCATAGCGGCCGCCGAGGCCATTGTTGATCGCCTGCAAGCCGTTGACGTCGTAGATCAGCGTGTAGCTCTGCCCGTTGATCGACAGCGCCTGCGCCCCTTGCGTGCCGGTAAAGGTCACCGAGGCGCCAAGCGCATAGGACATGACGCCGCCGGTGCCGCCATGATTGGTGACAAGCGTCAGTCCGCCGACACCGCCGATCGTGGCGCCGGCGTTGAAGACGATCGAGTGATAGGCGTCGAGCGTCAGCGTGTTGGCGCTCCAGGCGATCGGCGCCGCGATCGTGATGTCGCCAGCCTGCGAGCCGCCGCTGCCGGTCGAAATCGTTACATTGGCAAGCGCCAGCTGGTTTTGCAGCGTGGTGACATTGATGACGCTGTCATTGGAGCCGGCGGAGAAGCCGCCGGTATCGACGTCATTCGAGATGGTGACGTTGTAGGGATCGAGCAGAAGCTCGCCGGTATCGCCGAAACGGGCGCGCAGATCGGCCGAGCCGGTGAAGCCGAGCTGCTGTTTGCCCGACACCTCGACGAAGCCGCCATTGCCGCCCTCGTCGCCACCGCGGGCAGAAATCTTGCCGGCAAAATTTGTTTGCGCGTCCGACCAGACGATGACGGTGCCGCCGGCGCCGGCGCCGGTTGCGTCGGCATTGATCGTCGTGTCCTTGTCGATCTCCGTGGTCTGGGCCCGCTGCAGCGTACCCGAGCCCTGCTTGTCGCCGCCGATCCTGACCGCGCCGCCGCCCTCCTTGCCCGAGGCATCGACGGTCGCCCCCTTGAGCTTCAGCTTGCGGCCGGTGACCGCGACTTTGCCGCCCCTGCCGCCGACCCTTGCCGAAGCATCGAGCTTGCCCGAGATCTCGACCTCGCCCTGATCGCCGCCGAGCACGATCTCGCCGGACTGGCCGGAGACGGTGCGGGCCTCGACAAGCCCGGACATGTTGACGGCCTGCCGCGCGGCCTCCTTGGCCGCGGCGGCCTTGATCTCGACGCGGCCGCCATCGGCGCTGATCACGCCGGAATTGCCAACCAGCGCGCCGGAACCGTCGGCCTTGGTCGGCACGGCAACCTGCAGGAAGCCGTCGCCGGAAAGATCGAGCGCCGCCTCCTCGCCCGAGCCCAGCCCGACCTTGCCGAGCGGCACGCTGATCGTGCCCGAATTGTCGACGCTGCCGCCGATCAAAGCCGCATAGCCGCCGCTGCCGATCGAGACGGAGCCTTCGTTCGAGACGGCGGCGGAGGCGCCCTTGCCCTTGAACTTCAGCTTGCCGGCCTTGAAATCCTCATCGTCGATGTCGAGCGAGGAGCCGACAAAGCCGGCCGCGCTCACCTTGCCGGTCTTGGAGATGGCGATGCCGTTCGGGTTGACCAGGAACACCTGGCCGTTGGCGTTGAGCTGGCCGGCGATGGTCGACCTGGTGTTGCCGGTCACCCGGTTCAGCATCACCGACGAGGAATTCGGCTGGTCGATGTTGACGGTCGCGCCGGCGCCGATCGAGAAACTCTGCCAGTTGACGATGGCCGAGTTGGTCGACTGCTTGATCGCAAGCTGCGAGGCCGACGGCTTGGAGATGGTCACGCCGCCGGACGCCACACTGCCGCCGGTCGGCAGTTCCTGCGCCCTGGCCGAGGTGAAGCCGACAAGCGCCGTCGAGGCCAGCAGCAGTGCCGTCAGCGGCAGGTTCACGGTCGGAAGGATTGGGAAGGCGTTGCGCATGGCCGGACCTAGAATTGGATGGCGCCGCTCAGCGAGAAACGGTCGCTGTCGGATCGTTGATCGTCAGGGTGCTGGCGACCCCATTCGAGCGTCAGGCTGGTGTTGGTGGGGTCGCTCGCGAACGCAGTACAGAGCTTGATGCCAAGCCCGTAGGAAGCGCCAACGATGCTGGCGCTCTCCAGCGCCGTCGGCATTTCGAGGCGGACCTCGCCGACAGCACCGAAGACATAAGGCGAAAGCTGGATCACGCCGCCGGTGAAGGGGAGATACCAGGGCGAGGACAATTCACCGCGAACCACGTAGCCGGCATCGCCCTGCAGGGCGCCTGCATCGAAACTCGACAGGCCGGTCGCGCCGGTCAGGCCGATCTGCTCGGACTGCAAGAGCGGCTTGCCGAACGAGGTCTGCGCACGAGCGTAGAGATCAACGCCGAGATGGTCCGCCAGCGGCTGGCTGTAGCTTGCCGAAACCTCCAGCTTCTGGAATTCGGCATCCGCGCCCTGGCGCGACAGCGGCAGGAGCGGCGTGGCATCGGTGGCCGCGCGCGCGCCGAGGCCGTCGATGCCGAAGGATGCGGTGACATTGCCGACGAAGACGCCGCCGAGCGGCGTGAACCAGGTGGCGTCGGTGCCGAAGCGGATGATGCGCAGCCGGTCCTCGGCGATCGGCAGCGAAATCGGCGTGACGGCGTTGAGGCGGTCGCTCTGCGCGTCGAAGGAGAGCTCGCTGCTGACCGTCAGCGCGCGGCTGCGGATCCAGGGATAGCGCAGGCTTGCCGAATAGCGTTCGAATTCGCTGCCGAAACCCAATGAACCCGGCTCGGCATTCGGATTGGCGCGGGTGCGGCTGGCTTCCAGATTGAGCGTCAGCCCGTCATAGCCGATCGGCAGAACGATGCCGGCGGCATAGTTGCGGTTGCGCGGATCCTCGCTGAACAGGCCCTGGTCGCCGCCATTGGGATATCCGCCGGCGCGCAAATAGACGAGTTCACCGAGGCCGAGTAGCGAATTGAAATCGATGCCGACGCCGGTCGACCAGCGCTGCAGCGAAGGCGACAGCGAATTGTCGACGCCGACCTGCCCGCCGATCGGCCGGTATTTGCCGTCGATGACAAGCACGCTGGCGCCCCTGGCCGAGCCCGCCTTGAGTGTCGAGCGCAGCCTGGCGCCCGGCGTGTCGCCGGCCAGCAGCAGCTTGCGTTCGATTGCGGAGAGCTTGATGCCTTTTTGCCCGACCAGGGGCGCCAGCGTCGCCTCTACCCTGTCCCTTATCCGTTCCGGCAGATTGCCGGTGTCGATCTTTTCGAGGAAGCCGTCGACGACGACCAGCCGCAACGTCGCGCCGTCGGTCAGTTTCTGCGGCGGCAAAACGACCCGCACCAGCACGTAGCCGGCGTGCGCGTATTCGGCTTCCAGCTGGCGCGCCGCGGCGAAGATCTCGGCCGCCGTGACGGTGCGGCGGGAAAGGCCGGCGGTGACCTTGCGCGTCGCATCCGTCATAT
This sequence comes from Mesorhizobium sp. GbtcB19, assembly GCF_019091085.1. Classification (GTDB taxonomy): domain Bacteria; phylum Pseudomonadota; class Alphaproteobacteria; order Rhizobiales; family Rhizobiaceae; genus Mesorhizobium. The sequence goes on from NZ_JAGXJY010000004.1 coordinate 160,836, forward strand.
CGGCAAGGCCGCCCCCAATATGCACCCCGGTGAGCTTGACTTTGAGCTTCTCGGCGCCGGCGGGTGCCTCCAGCCCCTTGCTCTCGGGAATGGAGACACCTGCCGTGTCCGGCCCGGGTGGTGGCCGAAAGGTAGGCGGAGTGATCTGGCTCGCGGTCTGGGCAAAGGCGCCGGCTGAAAGCCAAAGGCAGGCCGAAGCCGCAGCAAGCGCCATCTTGACGCGGCCATGCCATCCGGCGGCGCCAGGCCGGGGCCGGGCGCCCTGTCGGATGTCGCGGTTTTCATCGGCGTCGAAGCCGGTTCCGCCCATATGGCTCACGCAGTCACTCTTGATCCGGGACGGAGATCCGGGCGCAAAGCGTTGCCACCGCCGATGCCGCGCATCGGGCGCCAGACCCTGTCCTTGTTTCTTCTTTTCCCGGGAAGGCGCTCCCCGCAGCCCCGATGGCGCGAACCCTATGCCCGCCCGGCGGGACTCGTCAATTCGACGCAGGGCTGCGGACCGGACTATTATTGGGACGGGTTTTGCGAACCGATGCAAAGAGTTAGCAACGAATGGACGCCCGATCGCGCCCGATCGGGCGTTGTTCCAAAGGGCAACTGGACACAACCGGCGAAGACTGGGAATCTTCATTTGTCGTTGCTTGGAATCGCATGGAGTACCGCAGGAAATGCCGCTGAGTGCCGCAGAGATCACCCGTCATCCAGCAGCGCTTCGCAGTGTGCAGGAACAGTCGCGCGCGCTCATCCATGTCTACGAAACGACCCCGCGGCTGGCCGCCGTCTTCGCCACTCAGCAGCGCTGGCTTCTCGCTCATGTCGGCCTGGCTCTGCATTTCCGGCGCGATCCCAACGACCGCCGCACCGAAATGACGATGGCGCGTTTCATCGAGGTCGTGCGCCGCAATTCCGTGGCCAGCCGCAACACCGCCGAAGCCTTCGTCAAGGAGATGCTGCACTACAACATCGCCGAATACATATCGGCCAGCGGCGACGGCCGCGCCCATCCCATGCGGGTCACGGAGGGCACCATCCAGACCTTCACCGGCTGGATCTATGCGCATCTGAGAACGCTCGACCACATAGATGGCGCAAACCGGCTGGAAACCTTCCTCGGGCGACCCGAGATGCTGCCCATCCTGCAGCCGCTGATTGCCGACGGATTGCTGGCCAGCGAGGGCGTGCGGGAGCCCGGAGAGACTTTCTCGTTGTTTATCTGGCTAAACAACGGCGGCATCGTCATGGATTGGCTGATGTCCGGCATCGATCCCGACGACGTCCATCTCGACAGAATACCGACCGGCGTCATATCGGTCAGTGAGTTCGCGCACTGGCTGAAGCTGTCGCGCACCCATCTGGCGCGGAAGCTCCATGATGCCGAGGCGCTCGGCAGCATCGGCTGGGTCGGCCAGCGCGGCCATTCCGTGATGTGGGTTTCAAGGTCCTTCTTCGACGAGTACATAGCCGTCCAGGCCGCCAAGCTGGCCGTCGTCGACGCGGCTTTCGAAGCCTGCATCTCGGCTCCGCACGGGCGCTGACCACAAGAACTCGGCGCAACCTCGCGCGAAACCGGCCCTCACGCTGGCGGGCGCCGGCCAAAACTGCTATCCCGCGACTTGCGAGACTACAGCATCTTTGGGTGGAAGCTGGGAGGGTGCGTTGACCTACGAAGACATTGCCGGTCACCCGGCATTGCCCGTTTGCGTGCGCGCGCAAGCTCTCGCGATGCAGCAGGCTTATGAGAAAAACCCGCGGGCATCCTCGGTCTTTGCCACCCAGCAACGCTGGCTGATGGCTCATATCGGTCTTGCCCTGCATTTCCGCAGAGACCCCAGCGACTACCGGAAAGAAATGACGGCAGCGCGTTTTGTCGACGTCACCGTTCAGCACGCGGTGGCAAGCCGAAACACCGCCCACGCCTTCATCAAGGAAATGCAGCACTATAATTTCATCGAGGTCGGGCCGGCGAGCGATGACGGCCGCATTCGTCCCCTGCACCTGCCCGCCATGACCTTGGAGCCGTTGATCGGCTGGATTCACATACATCTGAGCACGCTGGATGCGCTTGACGGCGCGAACCGGCTGGAAACATTTCAGGCAAGGCCGCAGATGCTGGCCAGGTTGCAGCCGCTGATCGCGGACGGCCTGATTTCCTCGGTGCCGGTGCGCGAACCGCAACAGACTTTTTCGCTGTTCACCTGGCTCAACAATGGCGGCGTCGTCATGGACTGGCTTATCTCCGGCGTCGACCCTCAAAATGCCGGCCAGGAGCGCATCCCCACCGGCGTGCTGTCGATCGGCGATTTCGCCAGATGGCTGAAGCTGTCGCGCACCCACCTTGCGCGCAAACTGCGCGACGCCGAGACGCTCGGCAGCGTCGGCTGGCTCGGGCAACGCGGCCATTCCGTGATGTGGATCTCGAAGGAATTCTACGGCGAATACGTCACCGCGCAGGCGGTCAAGCTCGCCATCATCGACGCTGCCTTCGCCGCCAGCATGACGGCCAGCTGAGCGTCTTTTGCTTTTCTATCCGGCCTTCAGAATGGCGGAAAAGCGCGGATCGAAGGCCCGGCTGATCGGCTCGGCCGCGGCACCCACCGCGATCGCCCAGGGATCGGTGGTGCCGAGCTGCAGCCGCGGCAGGCGGCGTGCAGGCCGATCCGCGATCGACGGCAGCAACGGGTGCATCGCCTGAAGCAAAAGCCTGGCCAGCGCCTCGGGCGCGCTGCTGGTGAGGATGACGGTCTGCGGATCGAAGATCGTCTCGATCAGATGCACGCTCCATCGCAGATCGGGCGCGGCTCGTTCGACCCATTCCAGGACCCTCGGGTCCCGCGCGAGCGCCAGCGCGCCGAGCTTCTCGTAAAGCCCCCTCTCGGCGGGGTCGAGGCCGAGATGCTGGTAGAGCGAGGCGAGCGAGGCACGGTGCTCGAGCGGCGTCGAGCCTGCGCCGGCCGGCGATAGCAGCGCCCTGCCGATCTCGCCGGCATTGCCGTTGCCGCCATTGTAGAGCTCGCCGTTCAGGATGAGCCCGGCGGCGATGCCGTAGCCGACATAAAGGCAGACCGCGTGATCGACGCCATGCGCGGCGCCGACGATGCGCTCCGCCGTGGCGCAGGCCGCCGCGTCGTTCTGCAGCCCGACATTCAGTCCGGTGCCAGCGGCAAGCGTCTCGAGCAGCGGGAACTGCTGCCAGGCTGGCATCATCCATTTGTCGTCGGCTTCCTTCAGGCCGAACGGCCCCGGCATGGCGATGCCGAGGCCGACCAGGCGCCGTTCGGACTGCGCCGAAATGCCGGCCAGCTCGCGCCTGACATCCGCGACCAGGCCGAGGATGGTCTGGACGCCGGGAGACGGTTCGTCGAGCGGCAGGTTGGCTTCGGCGCGTGCCATGACGCTGCCGACCAGGTCGACCACCACCACCCGCGCCAGATGCCGGTCGATCTGCAGCCCGATGGCAAAGGCGCCTTCGGGCACCAGCCGGTAGGGCGTGAAGGGCTGGCCCCTGCCCTTGCGCACAGCCTCCAGCGCAACGACCAGGCCGTCCTGCTCGAGATCCTCGATGATGTTGGAAACCGCCTGCTTGGTCAGCTGCGTCGCCCGCGCCAGGTCGGCGCGCGACAGCGCGCCGTTGAGCCGCAGCGCCTCGATCATGACGCGGCGGTTGTGCGCGCTGGTGCCTTCCTGGTTGGTACCGCTCTTGGCCCGGATCGGGTTGATGTCGTGCACCGTCGTTTCCCCTCTTGACTCCATTAAAGGATTGATCGACTAATTAAGTCAAGCGAATTGACTTAATGGTGAAGACCGGGCGATTTGAAAAGAAGCCCCGGCGGATCCGGTCACACGCGATGCGAATTCGAGGAAGCGGCGCAGCCATCCGCGGCCGTCGAAAAATGGGAGAAAGACAAATGCTGAAATCGATCGGTAAGACACTTCTGGGCGCGGTGTTCGTCGGCGGACTGTTCGTCCCGCACGCCTTCGCCGAAACCACATTGAACGCGCTCTTCATGGCCCAGGCCGCCTATAGCGAGGCTGACGTGCGCGCCATGACCGAGGCCTTCACCAAGGCCAATCCGGACATCAAGGTGAACCTCGAATTCGTTCCCTATGAAGGCCTGCACGACAAGACCGTGCTCGCGCAAGGGTCCGGCGGCGGCTACGATGTGGTGCTGTTCGACGTCATATGGCCGGCCGAATATGCGACCAACAAGGTGCTGGTCGACGTCTCGTCGAAAATCACCGACGACATGAAGAAGGGCGTGCTGCCCGGTGCCTGGACCACCGTCCAGTATGACGGCAAATACTACGGCATGCCCTGGATCCTCGATACGAAGTACCTGTTCTACAACAAGGAAATCCTCGAAAAGGCCGGCATCAAGGCGCCGCCGAAGACCTGGGAAGAGCTTGGCGAGCAGGCCAAGATCATCCAGGACAAGGGCTTGCTGAAGACGCCGATCGCCTGGAGCTGGGCACAGGCCGAAGCCGTGATCTGCGACTACACCACATTGGTCAGCGCCTATGGCGGCGACTTCCTCAAGGACGGCAAGCCGGACTTCCAGAACGGCGGCGGCGCATCGGCGCTGAAATACATGGTCGACAGCTACAAGTCCGGCCTCACCAATCCGAACTCCAAGGAATTCCTCGAAGAGGACGTCCGCAAGGTGTTCGAGAACGGCGATGCCGCCTTCGCGCTGAACTGGACCTACATGTACAACATGGCCAACGATCCAAAGGACTCGAAGGTCGCGGGCAAGGTCGGCGTCGTGCCGGCGCCGGGCGTTGCCGGCACCAGCGAGGTCTCGGCCGTCAACGGCTCGATGGGCCTTGGCGTCACCGCGGTATCGAAGCATCAGGACGAGGCCTGGAAATACATCGAGTTCATGACCTCGCAGGCAACGCAGAACCAGTACGCCAAGCTCTCGCTGCCGATCTGGGCTTCGTCCTATGATGATCCGGCCGTCACCAAGGGCCAGGAAGAGCTGATCGCCACCGCCAAGCTGGGTCTGGCTGCCATGTATCCGCGCCCGACCACGCCGAAGTACCAGCAGCTGTCGACCGCTCTGCAGCAGGCCATCCAGGAATCGCTGCTCGGCCAGACGACGCCGGAAGACGCGCTGAAGACGGCCGCGCAAAACAGCGGCCTCTGATCCATCACGCACCATTTGCGGGCGGCCTCGCGCCGCCCGTATTGTTTCTGACCGGACGAAGAAAGAGAGGCGCCTCGGGATGTCAGGCACCTGGATGACGACTCGCGCGTGGCTTTTGATGCTGCCGCTCCTGGTGATCATGGTCGCCGTTATCGGCTGGCCATTGGTCGACACCGTCAGGCTTTCCTTCACCGACGCGCAGCTGGTCGGCACGGCGGGCAATTACGTCGGCTTCGACAACTACACCAACATGCTGACCAGCTCGAATTTCAGCCGCACGCTTACCATCACCACCTGGTTCGCGGTCGTCTCGGTCGCCGCCGAGATGGTGATCGGCGTGCTGGCGGCACTGCTGCTCAACCAGGAATTCCGCGGCCGTGCGATACTTCGCGGACTGATGATCCTGCCTTGGGCGCTCCCCACCGTGGTCAATGCCACGCTCTGGCGACTGATCTACAATCCCGAATATGGCGCGCTGAACGCGGCGCTGACGCAGTTGCATATCATCGACGACTACCGCTCCTGGCTGGGCGAGCCGGGAACGGCTCTCGCCGCGCTGATCGTCGCCGACTGCTGGAAGAATTTTCCGCTTGTCGCGCTGATCGCGCTCGCTGCCCTGCAGGCGGTGCCGCGCGACATCACCGCCGCCGCGCTTGTCGACGGCGCCGGCCCCTTCAACCGCTTCCGCTTCGTCATCTTGCCCTATCTCGCCGGCCCGCTGATGGTGGCGCTGGTGCTGCGCACCATCGAAGCCTTCAAGGTCTTCGACATCATCTGGGTGATGACCCGCGGCGGCCCGGCCAACAGCACGCGCTCGCTGTCGATCCTCGTCTATCAGGAGGCCTTTTCCTTCCAGCGCGCCGGATCCGGCGCCTCGCTGGCGCTGATCGTCACTTTGCTCGTCACCGTGCTCGCCGTCGCCTATGCGGCGCTGGTGAAGAAGACCGCGGGGAGCGCCGCCTGATGGAACGCAAGAACCCGGTCTTCACCGCCTTCGTCTATGTCTGCGCCATCCTGCTCGCCGCCGTGATCCTGGCGCCGCTCGCCTGGCTCTTCGTCATGAGCATATCGCCGGCGGCCGATCTTGCCGCCAAGCCGCTGCGCTGGTGGCCGCAAGCGGCCGACTTCTCCCGTTACGCGCAGCTTCTGTCGAGGACCGAGAACAGCGCCGGCGCGGCCTTTACCGCATCGCTGCGCAACAGCCTGGAGGTCGCCGGCATGGCGACACTTGCGGCAATCCTGCTTGCCGTGCCTGCGGGCTGGGCGGTTTCGCGCACGCCGTCGGTCGGCTGGTCGCTGTCGATGGTGATCGCCACCTACATGCTGCCGCCGGTGGCGCTGTCCGTGCCGCTCTATATGGGTCTCTCCCGTCTCGGCCTGCTCAACAACGTCTTCGGCCTGGCGATGATCTATCTGACCATTCTCGCGCCCTTCACCACCTGGCTGATGAAATCGGGATTCGATTCCATCCCGCGCGAGATCGAGGCCGCGGCGATGATCGACGGCGCCGGGCTGTTGCAGACCTGGCGCATCATCACCTTGCCGCTGGCCGCACCCGTGGTGGCGACATCGGCGCTGTTTGCGGTGCTGCTGGCCTGGGACGAATTCTTCTATGCCCTGCTGTTCACCTCGGACCAGCGGGCAAAGACGCTGACGGTCGCCATCGCCGATCTCGCCGGCGGCCGCGTCTCCGACTATGGACTGATCGCCACCGCCGGCGTGCTCGCGGCCTTGCCGCCGGTGCTGATCGGCCTCGTCATGCAACGCGCGCTGATCTCGGGCCTCACCAGCGGCGGCGTGAAAGGATAATGATGACTGAAGAGAAGAAACGCCCGGCAGGGCTCGTCGCGATCGACCGCGAAATGGCGCGCCAGCATGAGGATGCGCTTGCCTCGTTCGCCAGCAATCAGGAGACAGCCGCCAGGGTCGCGGCCTCGATCAGGAAGAACGGCAGGCTCGTCCTGCTCGGCATGGGCGCCTCGCATGCCGTCGCCCGCGCCGTCGAGCCGCTCTATCGCGCGCATGGCATCGACGCCATCGCGCTGCCGCTGTCGGAACAGCTCGGACAGCCGTTGCCGCTTGCCGGCAAGACGGTCATCGTCACCTCGCAGTCGGGGGAAAGCGCGGAGGTCTTGCGCTGGTTCGCCGAAACCGGCGACCGTGCCGAAACCTTCGGCCTGACCCTGGAGGCCGGGTCGTTCCTCGGCCGTACGGTGCCTTGCCTGGTCGGCGCCGGCGGCACCGAGCTCGCCTTTGCCGCGACCCGCAGCCTGACCGTGACCTTCGCCCTGCATCTTGCCATCCTGGCCGCGCTCGGCGAAGACTCCACCGCCGCGCTCGCAGCGCTCAAGGCGCCCGAGACGGTTGAGATCGATGCCGCCTTGGCAGCGTTGGGCAAGGCCGCGACCGTGGTCACCTCCGGCCGCAGACTACAGGGCCTTGCCGAAGCGCTGGGGCTCGGCCTGACCGAACTGTCGCGCCTGCCGTGTTTTTCGCTTGAAGGTGGCCAGCTGCGCCATGGCCCGATGGAGATGCTCGGGCCCAAGATCGGCGTCGTGTTGTTCCGTGGCGACGACCCGACCGCCGAACTGGTCACCGCCATGGCCGTTTCAGTGGTCGAGACCGGCGCTCCGCTCGTCCTGTTCGACGCCTCCGGCAGGCCGCCTGTGGAAGGCGCTGTAACGCTGTCGTTCAAGCCTGCCTCCGGGCTGGCGGCGGTCTTCGCCATGCTGCCGGTGGCGCAGCGGCTGATGATCGCCTTCGCCGATGCCCGCGTCGACAATGCCGGCACCCCGGTGCGCACCACCAAGATCACGCGGAGCGAATGATGCGGCCGCTCGCGGTGATCGGCAACGTCAATGTCGACCTGATCGTCGGTCCGGTCGCGCCCTGGCCGAAGGCGGGTACCGAAACCGTCGTCGACCATGACGACCTGCGCGTCGGCGGCCAGGCCGGCAACACGGCGCTTGCCTGGCAGGCGCTGGGCATCGACTTCGAGATTGCAGCCAATCTCGGCGACGACCAGTTCGGTCGCTGGCTGCGCGAGGCGTTCGCACACCGCGCGCAAAAATGGCCGGTTCGTCCCGAAGGCACGACATTGTCCGTCGGCATGACCCATCCCGATGGCGAGCGCACCTTCTTCACCACGCGCGGCCACCTGCCCCGCTTCAGCCTGGGCGACGTGCTTTCGATGCTCGACGGCAGCCGGCTTTCAGGCGGCTATGCGCTGCTCAGCGGCTCCTTTCTGACCGACGACCTTACTCGCGACTACGGCGCGTTTTTCGACTGGGCCGAGGCGCATCGGATATCCGTCGCGCTCGACACCGGCTGGCCGATCGAAGGCTGGACGGAGGCGAACTGCGCGGCGGCGCGCGGCTGGCTGTCGCGCTGCGAGCTGGCCCTGTTCAACGAGGTCGAGACGACGACACTGGCCGGCCTGGCAAGCCCGGCCGAAGCGGCGCGCAAGATCCGCGACGGCATGCGGGACGGCGCGACAGTCGTCGTCAAGCGCGGGCCGGACGGCGCGCTGGCCATCGGCGCCGACGGCGAGCTCATCGAAGTGCCGGCGCCCCGCGTCGCGGTCGTCGACACGATCGGCGCCGGCGACGTTTTCAACGCCGCCTTCCTGGCCGCGCTGGCACAGGGCCGGCTGCTGCAGAACTGCCTGTCCGCCGCCGTCCGGGTGGCGTCGCGCGCCATCTCAACCTTGCCCCGCGACTATGGCGGGCCGATCCAATTCGAGGATGCCGACCATGAGCGCGCTTGAAATCCGCGATGTCCGCAAGAATTACGGCAGCGTCGAGACGCTGAAAGGCATCGACATCGCGCTCGAGAACGGCGAGTTCCTGGTGCTGCTCGGCTCGTCCGGCTGCGGCAAGTCGACCTTGCTCAACATCATCGCGGGCCTCGCCGAGGCGACGAGCGGCGACGTGCTTATCGGCGGCCGGTCGGTGCTTGGCGTGCATCCGAAGAACCGCGACATCGCGATGGTTTTCCAGTCCTACGCGCTCTATCCGAACCTCACCGTCGGCCGCAACATCGGCTTCGGGCTGGAGATGCGCAAGGTTACCGCCGCCGAGCGCGACAAGGCGGTGCGCGAGGCGGCGAAGCTGCTGCAGATCGAGACCCTGCTCGACCGCAAGCCAGGCCAGCTCTCCGGCGGCCAGCGCCAGCGCGTCGCCATCGGTCGGGCGCTGGTGCGCAAGCCGCAGGTGTTTCTGTTCGACGAACCGCTCTCCAATCTCGACGCCAAGCTGCGCCTGGAAATGCGCACCGAATTGAAGCGCCTGCACGAGATGCTGCGCACCACGGTCGTCTACGTCACCCACGACCAGATCGAGGCGATGACGCTGGCGACCCGCATCGCCGTCATGCGCGACGGCCGCATCGAGCAGCTCGGCACGCCGCAGGAAATCTACAATCACCCGGCGACGCTCTATGTGGCGGGCTTCGTCGGCGCGCCGTCGATGAACATGCTGGAAGCCACCGTCGAGGACGGCAAGCTCGCCATCGGAAGCACGGATGCGCGGCTGGCGCTGCCGGAACGCTACGCCAGCGCGGTGCGCAACGGTGCTTCGGTTGTGGTCGGCATCAGGCCTGAAGCGCTCCGCCTCGGGCCGGGCAGCGGCGCCGACTTGTCGCTGCCGGTCGAGATCGACGTCGTCGAGTTGACGGGCCCCGAACAGGTCACCACCGCCCGGATCGGCGCGCAGAGGCTGACGGCGACCCTGCCGCCGCAAGCCCGCGTCGCCAAGGGCCAGCCTTGCGCCTTTGTCTTCGACGCGGACGCGCTTCGCCTGTTCGATCCGGCGACCGGCAAGGCTTTTTGTTGAACGGAATCAGGCGCCGCGGTTCGCGGCGCCTGTTCCTGTCATCAATCGATGTCGAACGACACGCCCTGGGCGAGCGGCAGCGCCTTGGAGAAGTTCACCGTGTTGGTGGCGCGGCGCATATAGGCTTTCCAGGCATCCGAGCCGCTCTCGCGGCCGCCTCCCGTCTCCTTCTCGCCACCGAACGCGCCGCCGATCTCGGCGCCCGAAGTGCCGATATTGACGTTGGCGATGCCGCAATCCGAGCCGTCGACGCCGAGGAAGCGTTCCGATTCCTGCAGGTCGCGGGTGAAGATCGACGACGACAGGCCGGCACCGACCGCATTGTGCAGGTCGAGCGCCTCATCGAAATCGGAATATTTCATCACATAGAGGATCGGCGCGAAGGTCTCTTCGGTCACCGGCGAGACCTGCTTCGGCATCTCGACCAGCGCCGGATGCACGTAATAGGCGTCCGGATGGCCGTTCTCGACGCGCGCGCCGCCGGTCACCTTGCCGCCATGCGCTTGCGCTTCCTTCAGCGCCTTCTGCATGTTGTCGAAGGCGGCCTTGTCGATCAGCGGACCGACCAGCGCCTTGCCTTCCAGCGGATTGCCGACCGAGACGGTCTGATAGGCTTTCTTCAGCCGCGGCAGCAGCGCGTCGTAGACGCTGTCATGCACGAACAGGCGCCTGAGCGTCGTGCAGCGCTGGCCGGCGGTGCCCATGGCACCGAAGGCGATGGCGCGCAGCGCCATGTCGAGATCGGCGGTCGGGCAGACGATACCGGCATTGTTGCCGCCGAGCTCCAGCACGGCGCGGGCGAAGCGCTTGGCGAGCCTCGGACCAACCTCGCGGCCCATGCGGGTCGAGCCGGTAGCCGAGACCAACGGCACCTTCGGATGGTCGACCAGCACCTCGCCGGCGACACGGTCGCCGATCAGCACCTGCAGCAGCCCTGCCGGCGCATCGGCGCCGAAGCGCTTGGCGGCGCGCTTGAAGATCGCCTCGCAGGCAAGCGCCGTCAGCGGCGTCTTTTCCGACGGTTTCCACACCACCGCGTCGCCGCAGACGAAGGCGAGCGCCGAATTCCACGACCACACCGCGACCGGGAAGTTGAAGGCCGAGATGACACCGACGACGCCGAGCGGATGCCAGGTTTCCATCATGCGATGCCCTGGACGCTCGGTGGCGATGGTCAGGCCGTAGAGCTGGCGGGAAAGGCCGACCGCGAAATCGCAGATGTCGATCATTTCCTGCACTTCGCCAAGGCCCTCGGACGGGATTTTGCCGACCTCGATCGACACCAGCCGGCCGAGCTCGTCCTTATGCGCGCGCAATTCCTCGCCGAGCAGGCGCACCAACTCGCCCCGCTTCGGGCCTGGCACCAGCCGCCAGGCCTGGAAAGCCTTGTGCGCGGCATCGATGGCCTTGCCCGCGTCGGCGGCCGAAATCTGCTTCAGCGCCGCGATCTGCTCGCCCGTCACCGGGCTGCGCACGATGAGGTCGCCTCGGACAAGCGCCTCCTTGGAGACGCCGAGTTTCTCCAGAAGTGAGGCCGTTTCCTTCGCTAACGTCATTTTTATCCCTTTCAGGTCCCGCCTCTCATGGAGCGGGAATGGAGCCATGCGCCATCTCTTGGACGTGCCGTCGGGCACGACTGGGCGCTTTGATGGCGTGGCATTACTCGTTTCAGGGAAAAACCGCCACCCCGGCATGGTCCAAGGCCGGATTGCGAAATTGGGCCAGACCTCGGGGGAATTGCGATCAGCGCGCCTTCTGCAAGGAGGACTTCTCGGCGCTTTCCTTGATCAGCCGGTCGATATGTATGCGGATATGCGCCGCTTCCGCCGCGGTGTTGGCCAAGGCGATGGCGCGGTCGAAGGCGACACGCGCCTCCTCGTTGCGGCCAAGCTGCATCAAGAGCCCGCCCCTCAGCCCGAAGAAGTGGAAATAGCCCGACAGCCGCTCTTCCAGCGGCTCGATCATGGCAAGGGCTGCTTCCGGGCCGCGCACCTTGCTCACCGCGACCGCGCGGTTCAGCGTCACCACCGGTGACGGCTGCATCTGCTCCAACAGACCGTAGAGCAGGTCGATCTCGGCCCAGTCGGTATCCTCGGCGACAGCCGCCCGCGCATGCAGCGCCGCGATCGCCGCCTGCACCTGGTAGGGGCCGGGCTTGCGGTGGCGCAGCGCCTTGTCGACCAGCGCCAGGCCTTCGTCGATCATCTTGCGGCTCCACAGCGAGCGGTCCTGGTTCTCGAGCAGGACGATTTCGCCATTCTCGTCGAAACGCGCCGGCGCCCTTGCATGCTGCAGCAGCAGCAACGCGGTGAGGCCCATGATCTCCGGCTCGGCCTGGAACAGCCTGAGCAGCAGGCGGGCAAGGCGGATCGCCTCCTCGCACAGCGGCGCGCGGGCCGGCGCCTCGCCGCCATTGGTCGAGTAGCCTTCGTTGAAGATCAGGTAGACCATCGCGGCGACGGCGGCGAGCCGCTCCGAACGCTCGACGGGGCCCGGCGTCTCGAACGGCACGCCGGCATCAGCGATGCGCGCCTTGGCACGGGTGATGCGCTGCTCCATGGCGCTTTCGCCGACCAGGAAAGCGCGCGCGATCTGCTTGACGGTGATGCCGGAGACGATGCGCAGCGCCACCGCGATCTGCTGCGTCGCCGGCAGATCCGGATGGCAGCAGATGAACAGGAGCCGCAGGATGTCGTCGCGATAATGCTCGCCGTCGAGCCGCTCGGCCATGTCGCTCTCGGCGTCTTCCAGATCGGAGATCTGGTCCTCTTCCGGCATCGGCGCCTGCTTGGCGCGCTTGCGCACGGCGTCGATGCCGCTGTTGCGGCCGACGAAGATCAGCCAGGCCGCCGGATCGCGCGGCGGCCCGTTCTTCGGCCAGTTCTTGAGTGCCCTCAGGCACGCGTCCTGGAAAGCCTCTTCCGCGGCGTCGAGGTCGCGGAAGTAGCGCAGCAGCGCGCCCATCGCCTGCGGACGGGCATTGCTGATCGCGGTGCTTATCCAGGCAAGCTCGGTCATACGGCGACCTTTGTCGGATTGAAGAGCGAGACCGGCCGGATCTCGTAGGAGCCGCCGCTCGGATTGACCTCGGAGAGTTCGCGGGCGAATTCGACGGCCTCGTCGAGGTCGCGGCATTCGAGCGTGTAGAAGCCGAGGAATTGCTCCTTGGTCTCGGCGAACGGGCCGTCGAGCACGACCGCTTCGCCCTTGACCTTGCGCAGGGTGGTCGCGGCCGTCGTCGGCAGAAGGCGCGCCACCGGCCCGAGCCGCCCGGCCTTGGCGTATTTGTCCTGCACGTCAATGAGCTTCGCCATGACCTCGTCGTCCTGTTCCTTGCTCCAGGAGCAGACGACGTCTTCGGAGGCGTAGCAAAGAATGGCGTAGAGCATTGGCAGGTCCTTTCCGTATCAAAGGACGCGACAGTAGGACCCTTCCCGACACGAGGTCGATAAAAAAATTGGGTTGCCGATCACGGACTTGGCGGCGCCAACGAAATCATCCGTAGCCGCGCGCCGGCGACCGAAAGAGCGTCAGCCCTGCCGGTTGGCAGATAGATCCGCCATCCAGAGCCGGCCATCGTCGGTATGGGCGGGAAAATACTCGCGGCCCGCCGGCACGGGCTCGAGGATCATTCCCGCCTCGTCCGCCAGATAGTCGTAGCCGATCTGCTGCGACCGGCGATCCGGATCGAGATGGTTGTAGAGGTCACGTCGCGCCGCGCGCCGTTTCGGTTCGATCATCTTCAAATGATAAAGATTGAGGCCGCTGTCCTTGAGGCTGAAGCCGATGTCGTCGGGAAACCAGGCGCCATGCAGATCCTTCGACCGGTAGCGGTCGGGGTGGTAGGCGCTGAAAAGCCTGTGCTGCATCTTCCGGCCCCAGGCTCCATCGATCCTGTAGCTGGCCGGCGAATACATCTCCCGGCAGCGGAACCCCCAGGCGACATGCCTGGACCCGGCGGTCAGCCGGCCGATCCGGCCTGCCACGGCATGTTCCAGCCTTTCGTCGGGATCCATGGCCAGAACCCAATCGGCGCCCGCCTCGTAGGCAGCGGCGATAAGCGCGCGCCGCCTTCCCGGCTCGCTGCTGAAAATAACGTCCGAGGCGCGGTCGTCATAGGCGATCCAGCCGTCGACGACCGGATCGAGGTTGGCGATGAGGTCGGGCACGAGATGCTGATCGTAGCGGTAGCTGAAGACGGCGACGATTTTCTGCCGCGACCAAAGCCATCGACCGCGCCGCCGGCGCGGCAGCTTCATCTCGACGGTGATCATCGACTGCAATCCGTCTTGTTGCCGCGCCGGGCGCCGACCGACGCCCCCAGCGATTTGGCGAACAGTGCCAGCCACACGATCGGCAGCGACAGCCTTGCGAAAGTCCTTTCCTTGCCGGACAGGCCCTCCTTGATCAGCTTGCCGACGCTGCGCCGGTCCCGGAACACTTTGCGGAATGGGCGTACGGGTTTTCCGGCCTCGATGGAGGACAGATAGGCGCCGTAGCGGCGCCCGCGCCCATACTGGTCCGCAAGCAACGCGAGCAGGCGCGTCTCGTTGCGATGAACGGTCAGGACCCGTGGTTCCCAGACCGGCCGCAAAGCCTCCGGCAGCCTGGCCATGAATTCGGTGTCCTCTCCCGAAATCATCCGCTCGTCGAACAATCCGTATCGATCGAACAGTTTTCGGTCGAACGAAACGCCATAGCGCTGCGCCTTTTCAGCCGGAAGTCCCGGCAGGCGTCGCATGTAAGTGACCAAATACGCCGCGCAGGCGACCAGCTTGCGCGGATGGCTGTTGACAATGGCGCTCGCCACCGCCGCGGCACCGTCCCGGTGACGCAGCACGCGGATTTCGGCCCATTGCGGACAGGCCAGGCAATCATCCGCCAGGAAGGCGATGAACGGAGCCTTAGTCGCCGCGATGCCGCGATTTCGTGCGGCGCCGGCAAACAGCCGCTCCTCGACATCGATGACCCTCACGTCGATGCCGCCATCGGTAAGCAGCGCCTTGGCGTTGCCGCCGCCGGAATTCACCACCACGATCTCGAGCGGAATGTTCTGGTCGAGCACCGATCTTACCGCAGCCGCCAGTTCGGCGGGAGCCCGGAAACCAATCACCACGACTGCGATATCCGGCCTCTCGGCCATCAGGCGCGTTGCAGTTGGGCGGCCGGCGCCGAGAACCGGCGCCGCAGCCTGATCTTCAACCGATAGCGCAGGCAGCGCCAGACATCCGCCCCCGCCCGCGGCGCGGCCTCGGCCACCCTCAGGAATCGTGCCGCCATGTCGACATCGCCGCGCGCGTAATGAACCCGCGCGATCTTCAGGGCGACGAGACCCTCCCTCGTCTTCAGCGACCGCTCCGCGATGCCGCAGGACCGGAGCCGGCGAAGCGCCCGGCGCCATTCGAGAAAGCGCGCGCCAGGCCTGACCGTGAACCGGTCGTCGGAGCGCTCCGCCGACACGAAATAGATGAAGATGGGTCGTGTCACGACCGCAAGCGAAGCCTTGGCCATCACGCGCACCCAGAACAGCGTGTCCTCGTCATAGGCAAGCCCGGTCGGGAACCTGGTTTCGCCGATAGCCCGCCGCGACACCAGCGCGCTGCCGACCGCGATCGACCGTATCCGCCCTTCGAGATAGGCGCAGGCATTGGCAGGTCCGCTCGCCGTGTAGCCGCTCGGCATCTTGGTCGACCGCTCCTCGCCGTCGACCCGCCGGCGGTAGGCGCCGACCACCATGTCGGCTCGCGGTTGCGCCGTGGTGGCCGTGGCCAGCAGCGCGCGCAAGCCACCTTCCAGATGAACATCGTCGGCATCGATCATGTAGATCCAGGCAAAGCGGGCCTGCTCCAGCGCCAGATTCCTGGCGCCGCCGGCATCGCGACAGGACGATTGGATGACGCGCAACGGCAGGGCAAACCGCAACGCCGCTGCCGTGGCGATGGCCGCCGTGGCGTCGGACGACGAATCGTCGACCAGAAGCACCTCGCCGATAACGTCCCTTTCCGATGCCAGCGAGGCAAGCGTCCGGGCAATCGTGCGGGCCGCATCGTGTGCCGGAATGATGACGCTGACCGCTTCCAAATCCATCTCCGCGCCGTTACCCATGCGCCAGCGCCCGTCGATCCCCCGTCAATCCCAAAGCTCACGATACCGGCCGCATCCGTGCTTGAGAAGCGCCTATCGGGTAATCGGGGTTGTCGTCACACCTTTTCGAGAGCGACCGGAATGACGTCGACCGCCTGCTCGCCGACCTGGCCGCCGGTGGTCTTCAGCACGCCGACGATCGGTGCCACGTCGGAATAGTCGCGGCCGTAGCCGACGGTGATGTGATCGTTGCTCGCCCGCATGCCGTTGGTCGGATCGAATTCCTGCCAGCCGGCATCGCGCCCGCACCAGGCCTTGACCCAGGCATGCATGGCATCCGCGCCTTCGAGCCTCGGCTTGCCCTTCGGCGGGATGGTGCGCAGGAAGCCGCTGACATAGCCGGCCGGAATGCCCAGCCCGCGCAGGCCGGCGATCATGATATGGGAAAAATCCTGGCAGACCCCGCGCTTCAGCGCGAAGGCGCCGCTGGCGCGCGTCTGAACGGTCGTCGCCTTGCCGTCATAGGTGAAATCGCGATGGATGCGATTGCACAGATCGACCGCCGTGGCCACGGCGGAACCGGCAAGGCTTTCCCGCGCATAGGCGGTGATCGCCGGGTCAATGCCGACATGATCGCTGGCGGCGAGGAAATGATGCGGCGCGGCGGGCGACAACGAGCGGACAGAGCCGAGTTCCTCTTTGAGCCGCTGCAGATCCGGCGAAACGTCAAGCCCGGGCTCCGGACGCGACACCGAGACACGCGCGCTCATCCTGATGTCGAGGCCGTCGTGGACATCGCGAAAGGCGATCGCGGTGACGTTGTTGCCGAAGAAATCGAAAAAATCCGTGCGCTCAGATGGGGTCGGCACAAAAGACAGCGAGGCGACGACGACGCGTTGCACGCCCGCAATCGTCGGCGGCAGCACCCGCACCTGATGCCGGCTGCCACCGGCCGCCGCGTCATAGTCGTAGCTGAGGTGAAGCCTGATATCGTACAGCATGCTAACCAAAATAGGCCTTGGCGAGGCTGTTGTAGAGATTGCCGATCTCAGTCGCGAGATCGTCAAGCACATTCGCCGTCATGTCCGATGGCTCCATGACGGCGATCGCCGTGTTGAGCTGCAGGATTTCCTTGGCGGCGGGCGACATGTGACCCTCGCCGCCGATCGACGGCAGCATGCCGATTTCGGCCTTCAGCCGTTCGAGCTGGAACAGGATCGAGCGCGGATTGAGCGGGTCGAGCGCCAGCAGGTCGATCACCGTGCGCCGCCCGGCCTGCACCGGATATTGCCGGCGGTGGGTCATGACGCTGTCGCCGATCTCCAGCATCATGTCGAGCGCGCCCTCCGGCGCCCCATTGCTTGTCAACCGCGCCAGCGTACGGGCGATCTGGATACCGCGTTCCAGCCTGCGGCCGATCTCCAGGAAGCGCCAGCCGGTGAATCGGTACATGTTCTCGTGCAGCAGGCCGGAGAAGCCGGCGAGCTTGCGCAGCATCACCGTCATCGCCCGCGTCGCGTCGTCCCCGGGCGCGACCGTTTCCGCGAATTTGTGGATGGTCTTCGACAGATCCTTCAGCGCCAGCCAGCCGTCGGGCGAGAAGCGGTCGCGAATTTGCCCGGCGCTGTAGACCGCGCTGTCCAAGGTGCCGATCAATCCCAGCGGTATCGCGGTTTCGACCTCGATGCCAAACGGCTCGAGATAGTCCCTGATATCGGCAAGCAGCGGCATATCCGGATCGGACGTCTCGGCAAGCCGCACATGATAGGCGCGCAGCACGCGCACGGTGTCTTCCGAGCGCTCGATATAGCGCCCGAGCCAGGTCAGGTTCTCCGCCGCGCGGCTGGGCAGGCTGCCCGGCATGGTGCGGGTGAAGCCCTCATGCTCCTGCGGCAGCAGCGTCTCGCGCTCGACCGGCTTGTCACTCACCACCCAGACGTCCGCCGCCTGGCCGCCGCGCTGCATGGCGATCGCCGTCGGGTCGAGCGAGAAGCCGACACGGGCGAAGCCGCCGGGCATCACCGTCCAGCCTTCCGGCGTGCGCGCCAGATAGACGCGCAGGCTGGCGGGCCGCGGCTCCAGCACACCTTCGACGAACACCGGCGTGGTCGACAGCGTCACCGCTTCCTGGCCGACGAAACCGGCGCCGTCCGCCTCGATGCGCGCGACGAGCTCGGCCCGCTCGCCCGCCGACAGCGACGACCCGAGCCGGGTCGCGCCGTCGTCCTCGAAGGCGAGCCTGGTCGACAGCGCCGGGCCGACGACCATGCGGTCGATATTGGCCAGCACATGGGCGCGCTCGGCCTCCTGCCCGCACCACCAGGTGGCGATGTTGGGCAGCTTGAGACCATCGCCTTGCAACTCCCGTGCGATCCTCGGCAGGAAGGACAACAGCGCCCGCGTTTCCATCAGCCCTGAGCCAAGCGCATTGACCGCCGAGACCGTGCCGCGCCGGATCGCCTCGACCAGCCCCGGCGTGCCGATCTGCGATTCCGGCCTCAGCTCCAGCGGATCGGCGAAAGCGGCATCGAGCCGTCGCCACAACACGCCGATCGGCATCAGGCCGGAAACCGTGCGCACCATCAGCCTGCCGCCGGAGACGGTCAGGTCCTCGCCCTCGAGCAGCATGATGCCGAGATAACGGGCGATATAGGCGTGCTCGTAATAGGTCTCGTTGAGCGGTCCGGGCGTGAGGATGGCGACACGGCCGCCCGACTCTTTCGCCATGCCGTTCAGCGCGTCGCGGAAACGGCGGAAGAAGCCGGCAAGGCGATGCACGTGCATCTCGCCATAAATGTCCGACAGCGCGCGCGTGGTGGCGACGCGGTTCTCCAGCGCAAAGCCCGCGCCCGACGGCGCCTGGGTGCGGTCGCCCAGCACCCACCAGCGGCCGTCCGGGCCACGGCCGAGCTCGAAGGCGATCATATGGAGGAAATGCCCATTGGCCGGACGGACGCCGGCCATGGGGCGCAGATATTCAGGGCTTGCCGCAATCAGCCCGGCCGGAAGGATGCCCTTCTCGATCAGCCGGTTCGGCCCATAGATGTCGGCAAGGATTGCCTCGAACAGGTCGGCGCGCTGGGTGAGCCCGGCGCTGATCTCTGCCCATTCCTTTTCGTCGATAAGCAGCGGGACATGCGCCAGCGGCCATTCGCGTTCATTGGCGCCGGCCTGTTCGTAGACCCGGTAATAGACGCCGGCATCGCGCAGATACTGGTCGGCGCGGGCAAAACGCTGCCCAAGCCGCTCGGCCCCCAAATCATCGAGCGCGCCGATAAAGGAGCGCCATGCCGGGCGCGCATTGCCCGACGCATCGACCATCTCGTCGGCGATGCCTTCGATCGGCCGATAGCGTTCCAGCAGGCTTTGCGCCCGCGGCCTTCCGCCCGCCCGTTTGTGATTCCCCTTGGCCATTGTCGATCAGAGTCTCGCCGGCCGCCTGAGGTCAAGGGTCATGGGGAACTCTTCAGAGGCTTCTTCGTCACGCAGCACATAGCCGCCCGGCGTGTGGCCGCGCGGTTCGAAGCGGGCAAGGCGCCGCGCCTCGGCCTCGTTGCCGTTGACCGGGAATGTGTCGTAGTTGCGGCCGCCAGGATGCGCGACATGGTAGACGCAGCCGCCGACCGAGCGGCCCGACCAGCGGTCATAGATGTCGAAGACCAGCGGCGTGTTGACCGGCAGGGCCGGATGCAGGCCCGACGCCGGCTGCCACGCCTTGAAGCGCACGCCGGCAACCGCGACCTCGCGATTGTCTGTGGCCTTCATCGGCACGATGCGCCCGTTGCAGACGACGGCGTGACGTTCCGGATTGAGGCCCTCGGTCCGCACCTGCAGCCGCTCGACCGAGGAGTCCACGAACCGGACAGTGCCGCCGATGGCGCCCTGCTCGCCCATCACATGCCAAGGCTCCAGCGCCTGCCTGAGCTCCAGCTTGACGCCGGCATGCTGAACCTCGCCGCAGAAGGGGAAGCGGAATTCGAGCTGGGCGGCGAACCATTCGGGGCGGAAGTCGAAGCCGTTGAGCTTCAGATCCTCGAGCACGTCGAGGAAATCCGCCCAGACATGATGCGGCAGCATGAAACGGTCATGCAGCGAGGTGCCCCAGCGCACGAAGCGGCCATCGAGCGGGCTTTTCCAGGCGCGGGCGATGATGGCGCGGACCAGCAATTGCTGCGCCAGGCTCATCCGCGCATTGGGTGGCATCTCGAAGCCGCGGAACTCGACCAGCCCAAGCCGGCCGGTGGGGCCATCCGGCGAGAACAATTTGTCGATGCAGATTTCCGAGCGGTGCGTGTTGCCGGTGACGTCGGTCAACAGGTTGCGGAACAGCCGGTCGACCAGCCACGGCAAGGGTGCTGCACCGTTATCCGGGTGCGGCACCTGCGCCATCGCGATCTCGAGCTCGTAAAGCGAGTCGTGCCGCGCCTCGTCGAAGCGCGGCGCCTGGCTGGTCGGGCCGATGAACAGGCCGGAAAACATGTAGGACAGCGACGGATGCCGCTGCCACTGCAGCACCAGGCTCTTGAGCAGATCCGGCCTGCGCAGGAACGGGCTGTCATTGGGGGTCGCACCACCGACCACGACATGATTGCCGCCACCGGTGCCGGTGTGGCGGCCGTCGATCATGAATTTGTCGGTGCCGAGCCGCGACTGCCGCGCTTCGTCGTAAATGGCCGTGGTCGTGGCAACGCATTCCCGCCAATTGGCGGCCGGATGGATATTGACCTCGATGACGCCGGGGTCCGGCGCGACGCGGATGACGTTAAGGCGCGGATCGTGCGGCGGAGCGTAGCCCTCTATATGCACCGGAAGGCCGATCGCCTTGGCGGCATTCTCCGCCGCCGCCACCAGTTCGAGATAATCCTCCAGCGCCTCGACCGGCGGCATGAACACGCACAGCCGTCCGTCGCGCGGCTCGACGCTGAGCGCTGTGCGCACCGCGCCGCCAATCTCCGTGATCTCCTGCTCGACACGGTCCTGCTGGCCGGTCGCGGCCGTGAAGGACACCGCCTGCTGGCGGCGCGCCATTTCATCGGCGCCTTCAGGCGCTGCCGGAGCGGCTTCCGGCAGGATTGCCTCGCGCGCCGGCAACGGCCCGCGCGGCACGGACGGATCGACCGGCACGATATAGGGAAACTGCGCCGGCGGCACATAGGGCAGAGTGCCGAGCGGCAGGCGATAACCGACCGGGGAATCGCCTGGCACCAGGAACAGCCTTCCGCGCCGCGTCTTCCATTTTTCCGAGCGCCAGCGCTGTCCCGCGGCCTGGCTGTTCCAGCGCTGCACCGGCAGCACATAGCCCGACGGCTTGGTCAGGCCGCGCTCGAAGACGCGTGCCATGCGGCTGCGTTCCTCAGGGTCTTCCAGCTTGGAATTGGACGGGTCGACATTGTCCGGCAGCTTGCCTTCCTTGAGCAGCCATTCGCCCGGGTCTTCATAGGCTTCGCTGACCATTTCCTTGTCGATGCCGAGCTCGCCGGCGATGGCCTTGAGCAGGCTTTCCGCCTGTTGCGGCCCGATGGCCGCCTTGCCCGTCTCTCGTGCGATCAGCGACGGATCACGCCACACCGGCTCGCCATCGGTGCGCCAGTAGAGCGAGAAGGTCCAGCGCGGCAGGCTTTCGCCCGGATACCATTTGCCCTGGCCGTAATGCAGAAAACCGCCCGGCGCGAAGCGCTCGCGCAGGCGGCGGATCAGCTGGTCCGCCTTGTCGCGCTTGGTCGGGCCGACGGCCGCGGTGTTCCATTCGGCCGACTCGAAATCGTCGATCGACACGAAGGTCGGCTCGCCGCCCATGGTGAGCCGCACGTCGCCATCTCTCAGCGCCGCGTCAACCTTCTCGCCCAACGCGTCGAGCGCCTCCCAGCTTTCGTCCGAGAACGGCTTGGTGATGCGCGGATGCTCGGCGATGCGGTCGACCCGCATGTCGAAGCCGAAATCGACGTTGGCGAAGCTCGCCATGCCGGAGATGGGTGCCGCATTGCGGAAATGCGGCGTCGCGGCGAGCGGCACATGGCTTTCGCCGGTGAGCAGGCCGGAGGTCGGATCGAAGCCGATCCAGCCGGCGCCCGGAATATAGACCTCGCACCACGCATGCAGGTCGGTGAAGTCGACGGCGGTTCCAGGCGGCCCGTCCAGCGAAACCAGATCCGGCTTGAGCTGGATCAGGTAGCCGGAGACGAAACGCGCGGCGATACCGAGATTCCTGAGGATCTGCACCAGCAGCCAGCTCGAATCCCGGCACGAGCCCTTGGCCGCGGCTAGCGTCTCCTCCGGCGAAAAGACGCCGGTCTCCATGCGCACGATATAGGCGATCTCGCGCTGCAGCCGCGCATTGAGGTCTACGAGGAAATTGACGGTGTTTGTTGGGCTGCGGTCGATCCTTTCCAGGAATTTCGACAACAGTGGCCCGGCCGGTTCCGGCGTCCGATAGATGGCGAGGTCTTCCCTGATCTCTTCTGGGTAGTCGAAGGGGAAGGTCTCGGCGCTTTCCTCGACGAAGAAATCGAACGGATTGTAGACCGTCATGTCGGCGACGAGGTCGACCTCGATCTTCAATTCCGTCACCGGCTCCGGGAAGACGAAGCGGGCGAGGAAGTTGCCGTAGGGGTCCTGCTGCAGGTTGACGAAGTGGTTTGCCGGCTCGACCTTCAGCGAGTGGCTGAGCACCTTGGTGCGCGAATGCGGCGCCGGCTGCAGCCTGATCACCTGGGGGCCGAGAACGACCGGCCGGTCATATTTGTAATGGGTCAGATGATGGACGGCTGCCAGTATCGCCATGGTGCCCCGGAGTTTGGCGTTTCAATCCGCCGAACCCTGACATAAGTGCTGGCCGTTCTCCAAGCAGAGATGTTGCGCTGCAACTAATTTAAGCAGCGTTGCCGGCTTAGAAAAACGCCTGGATGCCGGTTTGCGCCCGCCCCAGGATCAGCGCATGCACGTCATGCGTGCCCTCATAGGTGTTCACCGTCTCCAGGTTCTGCGCGTGGCGCATGACGTGGTAGCCGATCTGGATGCCGTTGCCGCCATGCATGTCGCGCGCCAGGCGCGCGATATCGAGCGCCTTGCCGCAATTGTTGCGCTTGACGATCGAGATCATCTCCGGCGCCATCTTGCCTGCGTCCATCAGGCGCCCGACCCGCAATGAGCCCTGCAGTCCGAGCGCGATTTCGGTCTGCATGTCGGCGAGCTTCTTCTGGAACAGCTGCGTGCCGGCCAGCGGCTTGCCGAACTGCTTGCGGTCGAGGCCGTATTGCCGCGCCCGGTGCCAGCAGTCTTCCGCCGCGCCCATGGCGCCCCAGGAAATGCCGTAGCGCGCCCGGTTGAGGCAGCCGAACGGGCCGCCGAGGCCCCTGGCGTTGGGCAGCAGCGCCTCTTCGCCGACCTCGACGCCCTCCATCACCACTTCGCCGGTGATCGACGCGCGGAGGCTGAGTTTCCCCCCGATCTTCGGCGCCGAAAGCCCCTTCATGCCTTTTTCCAGCACGAAGCCGCGGATTTCGTCCTTGCCGTTCTCGCCCTTCAGCTTCGCCCAGACGACGAAGACGTCGGCGATCGGCGCGTTGGAGATCCACATCTTGGAGCCGGAGAGCCGGTAGCCGTTCGCAGTCTTCTCGGCGCGCGTCTTCATGCCGCCCGGATCGGAGCCGGCATCCGGTTCGGTGAGGCCGAAGCAGCCGATCCATTCGCCAGACGCCAGCTTCGGCAGGTATTTCTTGCGCTGGGCTTCCGAGCCATAGGCATGGATCGGATACATCACAAGCGACGACTGCACGCTCATCATCGAGCGATAGCCCGAGTCGATGCGTTCAACTTCCCGCGCGACCAGGCCGTAGGTCACGTATCCGGCGCCAAGCCCGCCATATTCTTCCGGAATGGTGATGCCGAGCAGTCCCGCCTCGCCCATCTCGCGGAAGATCGAAGGATCGGTCTTTTCGTCGGCGTAAGCTTCCTCGATCCGTGGCGCCAGCTTGTCGGCCGCGAATGCCGCCGCGCCGTCGCGCACCATGCGCTCATCCTCGGATAGCTGGTCCTCGATCAGGAAAGGATCATTCCAGACGAACGCGTTCTTATCGGCGGCCATGGCCTCGGGCTCCCAGTATTCTTGACGTGCCCGGCTTATCCGCCTGCGCACGAAAAAAATCAAACGAAATTGCATCGCGGATCAATGAGCGTTAGTAATGGATCATGAGTGTCCAACGCCGTCTCTTGCCGAACACGGCCGCCCTTGCCGCCTTCGAGGCGGTGGCGCGCCTCGGCTCCTTCACCGCCGCCGCGCGCGAGCTCGATCTGACCCAAGGCGCCATAAGTCGGCAGATCAACCTGCTTGAGGAGCAATTCGGCCGCCGGCTGTTTGAGCGCGACAGCCGCAATGTCCGGCTTTCGGCGGCCGGCGAGACCTACGCCGAAGCGGTGCGATCAGCCCTCGGCCAGTTACGCGACGCAGCGCTTGGATTGATGAGCAATCGGCATAGCGGCGCCCTGAACCTCGCCATCCTGCCGACCTTCGGCACGCGCTGGCTGATGCCGCTGATCCCGGATTTCGTCGCCCGCCACCCCGACGTCACCATCAACTTCGCCACCCGCATCGGACGGTTCGATTTTGCCCGCGAGCGGCTGGACGCCGCCATCCATTACGGCATGCCCGACTGGCCGGATGCCGAGAGCACGCTTTTGATGCGCGAAACCGTGATGCCGGTTGTTTCGCCCGAATTCGTCGCCACCCGCGACATCTCCACGCCGGCCGATATCAGCCGGCTGCCGCTGCTTCATATGGCGACGCGCCCGGACGCCTGGAGTGAGTGGTTCGAGCATCAGGGGCTCGAGGCGCCCACTGGTCCCGGCATGCAGTTCGAGCAGTTCGGCACGGTCGCACAGGCCTGCATGGCGGGGCTCGGCGTGGCGCTGCTGCCGGAAATCCTGATTGCCGGCGAATTGCAGCGCGGCCAGTTGGTGCCCACGCCCGGCCAGCCGATGCAGAGCCGCAGCGCCTATTATCTCGTGGTGCCGCACGACAAGCGCGGCCATCCGCCGGTCGCCAGCTTTCGCGACTGGCTACTGGGCCAGATCGCCAAGGAGCCCGCTGTCCTGGCTTGGTAGCTACTTGCGCTTCATCGCCTCGGCGAGCGCCGCGCCGAACGCGCCTTGCGACGGCCTTTCCGGCTGGCGCTATGCCTTGACGTTTCAGCTACAGCAGTTCCTGCCATCGCCGCGCGCCATGGATGACGCGCACGATTTCGGCTCCGCCCTCGATCTGGCGATAGAGGATAAGGTAATTTCCTACGGGAAACGTGCGTAGGTCCGCTCGCACCTCCGGCCGGGCAATGCCCATACCCGGCATTTCGGCGATGCGCTGACAATAAGAGAGCATCTCGCTATACCAGCGCAATGCCGCCGACGGACTATCTTCGGCGATGTAGAGTGCGATCGCCTCGATATCTGCCTCGGCTTCCGGTCTTAAGCGCAGCGTCATTTACGACTTGCGTTCGGCGATTTTCGCATCGAGCTTATTTTTAATCCGGGCGAAAGCCTGGTTACCGTCGACCGCATCGCCGCTTGCCATGCCTTCATCCCAAAGGCGGCCCAACTCGTGGATGGCCTGGTCACGCTGCGTCCGGCGAATTTTCCAGTCGCGCAATGCTTCGCGCATGACTTCGCTCGCCGAGGCGTATTCGCCTGCAGCGACCACTTCCCGCATCATGTTTGCCATTTCGGGAGTGAGGGCAACACTCACTTTCTCTACGTTCGCCATACACGCATGGTAGGCAACCTTACTACCGATTGCAAGAAACGAAGTCGCTTCCTGTCCACCTACTTCCGCTTCATCGCCTCGGCCAAAGCCGCGCCGAACGCGCCTTGCGACGGCCGTTCCGGCTGGCGCTGCGGCGCCGGCGAGCGCGGTGCGGGCCTGCCGCCGCCATTGTCGCGCGGGCCTCTCGGTGCCCCGCCCTCGCCGCCGTCCTTGCGCATCGACAGTCCGATGCGCTTGCGCTTGATGTCGACATCGACGACGCGCACCTTCACGACATCGCCGGCTTTAACCACCTCATGCGCATCCTTGATGAAGCGGTCGGCCAATTGCGAGACATGCACCAGCCCGTCCTGGTGCACGCCGATATCGACGAAGGCGCCGAAGGCCGCGACATTGGTGACGGTGCCTTCGAGC
Organism: Mesorhizobium sp. GbtcB19; assembly: GCF_019091085.1. Classification (GTDB taxonomy): domain Bacteria; phylum Pseudomonadota; class Alphaproteobacteria; order Rhizobiales; family Rhizobiaceae; genus Mesorhizobium. Next base: position 187,064 of record NZ_JAGXJY010000004.1, read on the forward strand.
AGCATGCCGGGCTTCAGGTCCTTGATGTCATCGACCCCGTCGGCGAAGGTCGCCGTCTTGAAGCCGGGGCGCGGATCCCGTCCGGGCTTTTCCAGCTCGGCGATGATGTCGCGCACCGTCGGCAGGCCGAAGCGCTCGTCGACGAAGACGCGCGGGTCGAGCGCTTTGAGCGCGGCGCTGTCGCCCATCAGCGCGCGCACGTCGCGGCCGCAGGCGGCGACGATCTTTTTGGCCACGCCATAAGCTTCAGGGTGAACCGAGGAAGCATCGAGCGGCTCGGTACCATTGGCAATGCGCAGGAAGCCGGCGGATTGTTCGAACGCGCGAGGTCCGAGCCGCGCCACCTTGAGCAACTCCTTGCGGCTGGCAAACGGTCCGGTCACGTCGCGATGCGCGACGATCGCTTCGGCAAGCGATGGCCCCAGCCCGGAAACCCGCGCCAGCAGCGGCGCCGATGCCGTGTTGAGGTCGACGCCGACGGCGTTGACCGCATCCTCGACCACCGCCTCCAGCGAACGGCCGAGCCGGTACTGGTCAACGTCGTGCTGATACTGGCCGACGCCGATCGACTTCGGCTCGATCTTGACCAGTTCGGCCAGCGGATCCTGCAGGCGCCGCGCGATCGACACCGCGCCGCGCAGCGAGACATCGAGGCCGGGGAATTCGGCCGCTGCCGTGGCCGAGGCGGAATAGACCGAGGCGCCCGCCTCGCTGACGATCACCTTGAGCGGTTTCGGCCCGCTTCCAGCCGGCAGGTCCGACAGCATGTCCGCGACCAGCTTCTCGGTCTCGCGGCTGCCGGTGCCGTTGCCGATCGAAATCAGTTCCACCTTGTGCTGACGGATGAGGGCGGCGAGTTCGGCTTGCGTGCCGCGCACATCGTTCCTCGGCGGGAACGGATAGACAGTGGTGGTCGCCACCAGCTTGCCGGTGCCGTCGACCACCGCCACCTTGACGCCGGTGCGGATGCCGGGATCGAGCCCCATGGTCGGCCGCGAGCCGGCGGGCGCCGCCAGCAACAGGTCCTTCAGGTTGCGGGCAAAGACGTGGATCGCCTCTTCCTCGGCGCGCTCGCGCAAATCGCGCATCAGATCGAGCGTCAGATGCAACGACAGTTTTATCCGCCAGGTCCAGCCGGCCACTTCCATCAGCCATTTGTCACCGGGCAGGCTGCCGCCGATCGCGTAGGCATTGGCGATCATGCGCTCGACCGGCTTCACCGGCGAGGTATCGTCGGCATCGACCTCGATGTCGAGCGACAGCACCTCTTCGTTGCGGCCGCGCAGCATGGCCAAGGCACGGTGGCTGGGCACGCCCGCCCAGCGCTCGACATGGTCGAAATAGTCGGAGAACTTCGCGCCTGCCTCCTGCTTGCCGTCTACAACTTTCGCACGCAGGAAGGCGCGCTCCTTCATATAGGCGCGCAGCTTGCCGACCAGATCGGCATTCTCGGCGAACTGCTCCGACAGGATGTCGCGCGCGCCTTCGAGCGCAGCCTTTGCGTCGGCCACTTCTTCGGTGACATAGGCGAGCGCCAGCTCCGCCGGCACCGCCGAGCGATCGGCCAGGATCGCCTCGGCCAGCGGTCCGAGCCCGCGCTCCCTGGCGATTTCGGCCTTGGTGCGCCGCTTCGGCTTATAGGGCAGGTAGATGTCTTCCAGCTCCGCCTTGGTGCTTGCCGCGGCAATCTTGGCTTCCAGTTCCTCGGTCAGCTTGCCCTGCTCGCGGATCGAGCCGAGGATCGTCTCGCGCCGCGCGTCGAGCTCGCGCAGATAGGCGAGCCGCTCGGAAAGATCGCGCAGCTGCGTGTCGTCGAGCCCGCCGGTGACTTCCTTGCGGTAGCGGGCCACGAACGGCACGGTGGCGCCTTCATCCAGCAGCCCGATTGCCGCCGCGGCCTGTTCCGGCCGCGCGCCGATCTCGGCCGCGATGATTGCTGCGATGCGCTTGATGTCCGATGCCATGCCGATCCCTGTCGAAAAGAGCGGCGACCATAGGCCGGGAGAACCGCCACGCCAACCGCAACGGTTTCATCATGCGCCGAAGGTCCACAGAAAACAGCCCTTGGAACCAGCCTCGGGTCGGCTCAAACCATGCCGCTCAGCGCCTCGAGGAACGCCACGATATCCACGTCGAGCTTGTCGTCCACCGGTTCCGGCTGCGACGACATCTTGGCGATGACCACCTCTGTCTTCGGATTGACGTAGAGCCACTGGCCATGGATGCCGATGCCGCAGAAGGCGCCGCTGTCATGGCCGGTCTGGTACCATTTGTTGCGGTAGCGCCCCTTCGGGAACAGGAAAACCATCGTGCCGCGCTGCCAAGCTTCATGGCTGCCGCCGGTGGCGACCGTGTCGCGCACCCAGGCTTCCGGGACGATGCGGCGGCCATTGGCGGTGCCGCCCTGGCGCATCATCTCGCCGATGCGGGCAAGATCGCGCGGCGTCATCGACATGCCGCCGGCGGTGCGCGCCGTGCCTTCCATGTCGACGGTCACCGACATTTCGCTTGCGGCGCCGAGCGGCAGCCACAGTTTTTCGGCGAGCAGCTCGGTCACGCGCATGCCCGACGCCCGCTCGACCAGCATGCCGAGCACGTCCGAGTTGGGCGAGCGGTAGCGATAGGTCTGGCCGTGCGGCTCGGCGAGCCGCTGGATCGTCATCAGGAATGCCGCGAGGCTCTCCGACCCGCCGCCGGGATTCCACAGCGTCGAGCGGCGGTAGCGGGCAAACGCGCTTTCCGGATCGAGATAGGCTTCCTCGAAATCGAGGCTGACCGTCATGTCGAGCACGTTGCGCACGCTTGCATCGCCATAGGCCGAGCCTTTGGCTTCGGGGATGTATCGCGTCACCGGCGCGTTGGGGTCGAGCAGCCCCTCGCCTTCCAATATGCCGGCAAGGACCGCCGTCACCGACTTGCTGATCGAAAAGATGATATGGCGGGCGCCGAACGGCATATGCGGCGCCGACCAGTCGCCGACAAATTTGCCGGCCTTCAGGATCGTCAGCCCGTCCGTATCGGAACGCTTCAGAAAGCCCTCGATGGTTTCACTGCCGCCGGCAAGCGTGATCTTCTCCGAGAGCAGTGCGCCGAGCGGTTTCGCCTGCTCCTCGCCGCCGGGCACTGCCGCGACATGCGCGCTCGGCACCAGTTCGCCGACATTCTGGAAGGACCATCGGTTGAACGGCGAAAGCCGCCAGGTTTCGAGCCGCACATCCTTGCGGGCAAAGCCATATCTGGTTTCGAACGCGGTCTTGCCGGTCACGATAGTCTCCGGTTTATCTTTGGATTTCAGGCCAGCGCGGCGGCGATGGCATGCACCGCCTTCTGCGTCGCCACCGAATAGGCCGAATTGAGGAAGTCCGGATAGGTCGAAAGCTTCACCACGACCATCCTGTGTTCCCAGCTCATATGGATCATCTGGCCGAACACGCCGCGGCACATCAGCGAGCGCGATCGCGAATCCTCGATCCAGAACTGGTTGCGGTAGCTGCCGTCCGGGAGGCTGGGGCTGAAATTCGGCCCGTGCTTGCCGGTGCGCGTCGCTTCGATCCAGTCGGCCGGGATCACGCCGCCACCATTGTCGAGGATCAATTGCCCGAAGCGGCCATAGTCGCGCAGCGTCGCGTTGAAGCCGCCATCGGCCAGCGCATAGCCGGCGCTGTCGACGGTGAAGCAGGCGCTCTCGTCGGCGCCGAGCTTTTGCCAGAGTTCTTCGGAGACAAGCTGCGCCAGGCGCTTGCCGCTTGCCCGCTCCATGATGAAGGCAAGCACGTCGGTCTCGATCGAGCGATACTCGAAAGCCGCGCCATGCGGCCGGACCCGGTCCTTCAGCCGCAGGATCAGCTCGAACAGATGCGACGGCCACGCAAAGTCGGGATCGCTGCCCGGCGGGATGGGCTTCCAGCCGGTGGCGACATCGACCTGGCCGATCTCGGAATAGCGATCAGTGTATTCTTCGGAGAAGCGCACGCCCGTCGTCATGTCGAGCACGTGCTGCACGGTGGCTCCGGCCCAGCCGGTCTCGCCGAGCTCCGGCAGATAATCCGTCACCGGCCTGGCCGGATCGATCAGGCCGCGCCCGACCAGTATGCCGCACACCGATCCGGTGACAGACTTCGCCATCGACTGAGACAGATGCAGCGTGCGCTCGTCCATGCCGTTGAAATAGCGCTCATAGGCGACCTTGCCGTCCTTCAGCACCAGGAAGCCGTCGGCATAGGTCTCGTCGAGCAATCCGGCGAGCGTCGTCGGCGCGCCGTTGCTGTCGACCACCGGCAATTCGTCGAGATCGACCTCCGCCCGCTCGAGCCGATGGCGATGGCCGCTGCCGCGCCACACCTCGACCGTCGGCAGGAATTCGCGGATGTGCTGGAAGGCCCAGCGGTTCCAGGGTGGCCTGTCCCAATCGAGCTTCGGAGGCACCAGCTTCGGCGGCGAGCCTTGCATGATCGGCGGCCGTGGATCGGAGTTGCGATAGGACGACAAGACTTCCTCCCTCGTGCAGGGTCGCCCAAAGCGCGCAGCACCCTGGGCAAAACGACATGCACAAAACCAGTCACAAGAAAGGGAGGCCGGAGCCTCCCCTCCTTTCATGCCTGCCTGCGAAATTACTTGCGCAGGTTGGTCCAGATCTTGTTGTAGATCTCCACCACGTCCGGCGGGCATGGCGGCACGAATTCCGGCGTCGGCGCGCCTGCCGGCGGGTTGAGTTCCGGCGAGTTGGCGAAGTCCGGCGTCAGGAATTTGTGGCTGCCGGCAATGCCGTTGTCGTAGCCCGCGAAATCCGAGATCAGCGCCGCGTTCTCAGGTGCCATGATGAAGTCCTGGAACAGCTTGGCGTTGTCGAGGTTCTTGGCGCCCTTCAGCACCGCGACATTGTCCATCCAGCCTTCGATGCCTTCCTTCGGATAGGCATATTTGATCGCCGGGATCTTCTGCCGCGAGCGGTAGGTCGCGCCATTCCACTGCTCGGTCACGATCACGTCGCCCGAGGTGATCTTGGTGATGGTGTCGTAGCTGAAGGTCTTCCACGACGGCTTGGCGGCCACCAGGATATCGTTGATCTTCTTCAGATTGGCCTTGTCGGCGCCGCAACGCGGCACGCCGGCATAGCGCTCCGCCGCATGCAGGACGCTGTTGACGTCGTCGAGCACGTTGATCTGGCCCTTGAGCTCGTCCGGCGGGTTGAACAGGATCGCCAGCGTATCGATGTCGCCCTTGAACTTGTCGGTGTTGACGGCGAAGGCCGTCGTGCCGAACTGCCAGGGCGCGGTGTAATGCCGGCCATCGTCCCAATAGACGTTCACGAAGCGCGGATCGATGTTCTTGCCGTTCGGCATCGCGTTGGGCTCGGTCTTTTCGAGCAGGCCTTCCTCGACCATGATCTTCACGGTGTAGTCGGACGGCACGACGATGTCGTAACCGGAATTGCCGGCGCGCACCTTGGACAACATGGTTTCGTTGGAATCGTAGTCGTCCAGCGTCACCTTGATGTTGTACTGCTTCTCGAACTTCTCGATCAGCTTCGGATTGGTGTAGTCACCCCAGTTGTAGATGTGCAGTTCGCCGTCGGCGAGCGCCGGCACTGCCCATAAGAGCACGGCCGCGGAAACCGCCGCCATCAGTTTTCCAGACATTTTATGTTTCTCCTTGCCTTCCCATTGTTATGTGTTGGAGCTCATTTGGCGCGTCGCCGCGCGATCAGGAACGAGACCGAGACGAACAGGATCGACACCATGAGCAGGATGGTGGAGATGGCGTTGATCTCCGGCGTCATCGGCCGCCGGATCTGGTTCCAGATATAGAGAGGCAGCGTCGTCTGGCCGGGACCGGCGACGAGCTGCGTGATGGTGAAATCGTCGAAGGAGACGATGAAGGCGAGCGCTCCGCCCGACATGATGCCGGGAACCAAGAGCGGCAGCGTGATGCGCCTGAAGGCGTTCCACGGCGTCGCGTAAAGATCGGCCGCCGCATATTCCAGCGTCAGGTCCATGTCCTCGAGCCGTGCCCGGATCGGCATATAGGCGAACGGGATGCAGAACACGGTATGGGCGAGGATCAGATTGCCGATGCCGAAATTCAGCCCGAACGCGCCGGCGATCAGGGCGAAGAAGGAGAGCGTCGCCACCGCCGTGATGATCTCGGGCACCATCAGCGGCAGGTTGATGACCATGAAGGCGGCGGCCAGCCCGCGCCACGGTTTCACGCGGGTCATGCCGATCGCGGCCAGCGTCGCGCAGATGGTCGAAACGATCGTCGCGGTCACCGAGATGATCAGCGTGTTCTTCGCCGCGGCATGGAATTCCTCGTTGAGGAATGCGCTGCCGTACCAGTTGAGCGTGACGCCTTCCCAATGCGTGACCAGCGAGCCGCTGTTCAGCGAGAAGATCATCAGGATCAGCACCGGCACGTAGAGCACCAGCAGACAGATGATGGCGATCGAGCGGAAGCCCGGCTGGTCCTTGATGTCCATGATGCGGGGCTCAGCCATGCTGCACCTTCCCCGACGTGTTGCGGACATAGAAGAACAGCGCCACCAGCACCGCCGCCATCAGGATCAGCGCCTGCGCGCAGCCGAGCGGCCAGTTGCGTCCCGATCCGAATTGCTGCGCGATGAGGTCGCCGATCATCAGGTGCACGCCGCCGCCCAGGATCAGCGGCGTCACATAGGCGCCGAGCGCCGGGATGAAGACCAGCAGGCAGCCGGCGATGATGCCGGGCTTCGACAGCGGGATGATCACCCGCCACAGCACCTGCCGGCGCGTCGCGTAGAGGTCGTAGGCAGCTTCGATCAGCCGGAAGTCGAGTTTCTCCAGGCTCGAATAGAGCGGCAGCACCATGAACGGCAGGAAGGCGTAGAGCAGGCCGAGCTGGATGGCGAAGTTGGTGTAGAGCATGGTGATCGGCTTATCGATCACGCCGAGGCCGATCAGCGCGTTGTTGATCAGGCCCTCGTCGCGGATGATGAACATGATCGCCAGCGTGCGGACCAGAAGGTTGGACCAGAACGGAATGGTGATCAGAAGCACCCACCAGTTGCGCTGCGCCGGTGGCCGCGTCGCCATGAAATAGGCGGTCGGAAAGCCGAGCAGCAGGCAGATCACCGTCGTCACCACCGCGAACAGGAACGAGCGCAGGTAGATGATCAGGAAGTCCGGCGTGAACTGCAGCGTGTCGTCGAAAATGTCGCGCTGGAACAGGAAGTTCAGATAGGCGTCGGTCGAGAAATGCCATTGCACGCCGCCATAGGGCGCGGCTGCGAGGAACGAATAGACGCAGATGATGACCAGGGGCAGCACGCCGAATATGCCGATGATGGTCAGCGCCGGCAGCGACAGGAGCCGGTTGCGTCGCGCGCTGGTCTTCACCGCCTGGGCTTCGAACAAGGCGGCCTTGGAGATCGTGGTCGGGGAGAGCGCGGCTGTCGTCATCAGTCTTTCAGGACGCGGGCGGCGTCCTCCTCGAACTGGATGCCGACCTTGACGCCGGTCGCGTAGGTCACCGGCGACGAGCGGCTGTTCTGGTGGCGCACGATGAAGTTTTCGCCGCCGCCGTCGAGCTTCACATGATAATGCGTGTCGGTGCCGAAATAGACGATATTGGCGAGCGTGCCGGCGATCGTTCCCTTGGCCGGATCTGGCACCAGGTCGGCATGCTCGGGACGCACCACCAGCGTCACCTCGCCGGTCGGATCGAAACCTTCCGGAAAGCCGGCGCTGATCGTCGCGTTGCTGGCGAATTTCACCGTCGCCACGCCGGCCCGCTTCGACACCACCGTGCCCGGTAGGAAGTTCGTTTCGCCGATGAAGTCGGCGACGAAGCGTTCGGCCGGCCGGTCATAGATGTCGCGTGGCGTGCCGACCTGCAGGATCTTGCCGGCCGACATCACCGCGATGCGGTCGGACATGGTCAGCGCTTCTTCCTGGTCGTGGGTGACGAAGATGAAGGTGATGCCGGTCTCGTGCTGCAGCCGCTTCAATTCGATCTGCATTTCCTTGCGCAGCTTGTAGTCCAGCGCCGACAGCGGTTCGTCGAGCAGGAGCACCTTCGGCTGCGGCGCCAGCGCCCGGGCCAGCGCCACGCGCTGCTGCTGGCCACCGGAGATCTGGCTGGTGCGGCGCGCCTTGAGCGCCTCCATCTTGACCAGCTTCAGCATCTGCGCGACGCGCCCCTCGATCTCCGCTTTCGGCTTGCCGAGCATCTCCAGGCCGAAGCCGATATTCTGCGCCACGGTCATGTGCGGGAACAGCGCGTAGCTCTGGAAGACGGTGTTGACTGGGCGCTTGAAGGGCGGCAGCGGCGCGATGTCCTGGCCGTGCAGCAGGATTTCGCCGGCGGTCGGAAAATCGAAGCCGGCAATCAATCTCAGCAGCGTCGTCTTTCCGCATCCAGACGGGCCGAGCAGTGTGAAAAACTCATTTTCGCGGATCGACACCGATACCGTGTCGAGGGCGGCTACCTGGTTTTCGCCGGTTCCAAAGACCTTGCGAACACCGCGAACTTCGATCGCGTTCTTACCCGGTTGTTCCGGCACGATTACCCCATTGAGAGAGCCTGCTCTTGTCGGCAGGTGTGTTCCTGGTTGATTGTCACCATAAGCCGGGCGGCTTGGCAACTGCGCAGCTGTGACTCGATCAGAATGTCGAGTTCAATTAAGCAATTCCTATGCCATCGTTAGGCTTGGTAGGTGATCTTCCCCCCGCAAATGGTGGTCACCGGATGCACGGTGTGCAGCGCTTCCGGCGCCGTCGCCTCGATATCAGCCGACAAAACGACGATATCGCCGAGGTAGCCGGTTTTCAGGCGACCCTTGCGATCTTCCATGAACTCCGCATAGGCGCCCTCGACCGTGTAACCCGCTATCGCCTCCTGCAGGGAGAAGCTCTGGTCTGGCATCCCTTCTGCCCAAGGCTTGCGCATGACTGCCGCCTGGATGGACAGGATCGGATCGACCGGCGAGACCGGCCAGTCGGACGCGAACACCACACGTGCGCCGGCATTTTTGAGCGTGCGCCAGGCATAGCTTAACGGCCACTTGTCGCGGCCGATGCGCGAGATCGTCGGCTCCATCGGGAAGTTCAGCGCACCCGGCGGATGCGCCGGCTGCATCGAGGCGAGTACGCCGAGTTCGGCGAAGCGCGGCACGTCGGAGGCCGTGGTGACTTCGATATGCTCGACGCGATGCCGGCTGTCGCGCTTGCCGTTCTTCTTCCGCGCCGCCTGGTAGCCGTCGAGCACCGCCCGCACCGCCCCGTCGCCGATCGAATGCACGGCGATCTGCAACCCGCGCCTGTCGGCCTCGACAGCCACCTCGGCGAAATGCTCAGGCGAAAACAGCGGCTCGCCGCGCCAGCCGGGACGGTCGGCATAGTCGTCGACCATCACCGCCGTCCAGGAATCCAGTACGCCGTCATAGAAGACCTTGACCATGCCGGACGACAGCCACTCGGACTTGTAGCTCGCGGCCATGCGCGAGGCTTTTTCCAGCATGTTCAGCTTCATGAAATTCTTGAAGTGGAACGGGATTTTGGTACGGCAAAGCAACCTTCCCTCTTTCTCCAGTCCGGCCAGCAGCTCGAGCTGATAGAGGTTGCCGTCCATGTTCTGGATCGAGGTGATGCCGTGCTTGGCGCACCATTCAAGGCCGCGATGCATCAGGTCGCGATCGGCCGCCAGCTCCTTCGCCGAAGGATAGGGATCCGGCTCGGCGCCCTCGAGGCCAAGCCGCGTCCGGTTCGCTCCGTAATGGTCGAGGACCGGCCCGAACGCCTCGCCCTCGCGCAACTCGCCGGCGGCAAGCCCGTCGGCGCCCATGACGATCTCGTTGCCCTGCCCGACCTGCCTGCCGTGCAGTAGCCCGGCCTCTTCCAGCGCCTTGGTGTTGGCCCACATCGTGTGGTGGTCGGATGCCGACATGGCGAAGGGCCGGTCGGGAATGATGCGGTCGAGATCGTGGCGCGTCACCGGCTCCGGCAGGATGGCGTAGTCGACGCCGGCGCCGATCAGCAGCCTGGCATCCGGGCGTTTCGCGGCGAAATCCTGGATCGCGTCACGCAGCGCGTCGAAGCCATGCACGCCCGCCAGATGCAGGTTGTCGAGTTCGGCCGCGCCGCCGAAGAGGTGCATATGCGCCTCGATGAAGCCCGGCAGCACCGAGCCGCCCCGGGCATCGACAACCTTCGTCGCCGGTCCTTTGAATTCTTCGATGGAAGCGCGGTTGCCAATGGCGATGATGACGCCGTCCTTGACGGCAACGGCCTCGGCGGCGGGATTGTCATCGTCCATGGTCAGCACTCGGCCGTTGACGACCACCAGATCCGCACCACCATCCGCAACCGACATCGCGACTCCACATTTTGCTGAGGGACCGGCAACGCCACGCCCGACGAGCAGCCGCTCCACCCGGGGCGACGCCATGGGACGAAAGTCGATGCCGATGCGCCGTCTTCGAAATTCCCCTTGTTATCGTTGAGGACAGCGTGGATAAAGAATGCGACTGTTTATTCGCGTTTGTCAACAGCCGGAATTTCGAATGTATAGTGGACTGCACCGCGCGCCGATCGTGAGGCCGGGCGGGGAACGGGGGCAACGAGCAGTGAAGCGCAGTCTCGACCGCAAGACCAAAATAGCGCTCGAACCGCGCAAGCAGCCGCGACAGCAACGGTCAAGCAAGGTGGTCGACAGGATTCTCGACGCGGCGCAGATCCTGACCCGCGAGCAAGGAACCAAGACCCCGACGACGCTCGCCATCGCGCAGCGCGCGGGCCTGTCGGTCGGTTCGGTCTATCAGTACTTTCCCAACAAGGAAGCCATCCTTCTCGAACTCGGCAGACGCTGGCTGTCGTCCTTTCCCGAGGTGATCGCCAAGCGTATCAAGGTCGCCCCACCCACCAACCGCGAAGAGTTTCGCCGCGAAGTACGCAAGCTCTTTATCGACACGTCCCGGATCTATCTCGACAATGCGACCTTGATGCCGGTGATCGAGGCGATCTCCGGCAACGCCGATCTGAGGCCGATCCAGGACGAATACGACAAAGAGATCATCGCGCTCTACGCAGCCTGGCTGCAGCATGTGAACCCGGCGCTCGAGGAAAAGACCGCCAAGCGGTTGGGCCTAGTGATGATGGAGGTCGGGCACGCCTGCAGGCTTGTCGGACTGAAGCGGGACCGCAAGACATTCGACCTCATCGAGGACGATGTGGAAGCCATGTGGCTGGCTCTCGTGACCCCCTATCTCAACCTCGACTGATTTCGCACCTCCAACCGATTTCGCACTTGCAGGGGAATTTCCATGAAAACTGTCTATTCGCCGCTTCATGCCGGCCATTCCGGCCAGATGGAACTGGTCACTTCGGCCATCGTGCCAGGCTTCGAGAAGCCGTCGCGGGCCGAATTCATCAAGGCGCGGGTGGAGAGCGAGAAGCTCGGGCCGATCATCGGCCCGGTCGAGCATGACCTCGCCGCTGCCAAACGCGTACATGACGCCCGCTACATCGATTTCCTGCCGACGGTCTGGCCGGAATGGGTGGCCGCCGGTTTCAAGGGCTCGGCCATGGCCTTCACCTGGCCGACGCGCGGCCTGCGCGGCGACGTGCCGCCGAAGCGCGTCGATGCCTTGCTCGGCTACTATTCCTTCGATGCCGGCGCCACCTTCGTCGAAGGCACCTGGGCGGCGATCAAGTCGTCCTTTGACGTCGCGCTGACCGCCGCCGCCCTGGTCAAGGGCGGCGAGCGCACCGCCTTCGCGCTCTGCCGTCCGCCCGGCCACCACGCGGGCGCTGCCTTCATGGGCGGCTACTGCTTCATCAACAACGCCGCCGTCGTCGCGCAATGGTTCCGCGACCAGGGCGCCAAACGCGTCTCGATCCTCGATGTCGACTACCATCACGGCAACGGCACGCAGGAAATCTTCTACCGCCGCAGCGACGTCCAGGTGCTCAACCTGCATGGCGATCCGATGGTCGAGTATCCCTTCTTCCTCGGCCATGCCGACGAGCGCGGCGAGGGCGAGGGCGAAGGCTTCAACGTCAACTACCCGATGCCCTTCGGCACGAGTTGGGAAGGCTGGAGCGCCTCGCTGGAGGACGCCTGCGCCAAGCTCGCGGCCTACGCCCCTGACGTGGTCATCGTCTCGCTCGGCGTCGACACTTTCGAGAAGGATCCGATCAGCCAGTTCAAGCTGAAGAGCGAGGACTACCCCAAGATCGGCCGGCGCATCGCCAGGCTCGGCCTGCCGACGCTGTTCGTCATGGAAGGCGGCTATGCCGTCGAAGAGATCGGCATCAACGCCGTCGGCGTGCTGACCGGCTTCGAGGACCGCTAAGCCGTACCGGATCGAAGGCGCCCTCGGCCGCAACCGGGGGCGTATCTTCTTGCGGCGTGCCCGAAAATCATTCGCTCGGTTCGACTGTGAATCACCGCCAAGCAACGCGGAGATCGGCCGCTGAGTCGCAAAGCGAGTCCATCGGATTCGATTTTGTCAAATCGCGTTTGATGTCGGATTCATCTGCGGGTAGATTAGACCCGAATCAGCCGGTCCACGGGGGGCGCGGCGACCACCCAAAGTCTCAAGTTCCGGCGCCAGGCCGGCACCAGACGCGGACGGTTTCGCGTTCCCTAGAAGGATTCGGCGCGGTTGGGCGCCGTTCGCGCCCGTAGGTGTGTCTTCGTAAACGTCACGCGTTTCGGGTCCGGCCGCTGGCTTCGCCAGCACCGGGCACAAGGATCGATTCCGGCAAGAATCCAAGAATTAAAATGAGCAGTCCCGCCGCGCTTGTCCAACCCGATGCTTCAGGCCCGCACCTGACGTCCCGCGGCGATCTCACCAGTTTCTTCATGCAGCTTGCCGCCGATATCGGCGCCGACAGCTACATGCTCGTCGCCATCGTGCATGACCAGGACCGCAACGATGCGCGCATCGTTTCCTCCAACTGGATCTTCGACGCCATAGAGCTGATCGGCAAGAGGCTGATCGCCAACCTCGCGCTGGGTCCGTTGACCGTGGCGCCGGGGGTGCGCCCCAAGCCATTGGTGGCGGCGCACGCGCCCGACGCCGGCGCATTGCTGACCGGCGAGGAGGCCCGCCTGCTCGACGTGCTCGGCCATGCTGAAATCTACTCGCTGAGGCTCAATGTCGGCCGGCAGCGGCTGTTCGTGCTGTTCTCCGCCGCCGAGGCGGAAAAGATCGACCTGACCGCCCTGATGAAGGCGCAGCTCAAATGCTGCTACGCGCTTTCCAGCATTCCGCAGCTGATCGCGGCCGCGTCCATGCAGGATCCGCTGTCGGACCGCGAGCGCGAATGCCTGTTCTGGGTTTCGGAAGGCAAGACCACCGATGAGGTGGCCGTGATCCTCGGCGTCTCATCGAACACCGTCAACAGCTACATCACGCACGCCATCCAGAAGTTCGCGGCCAGCAACCGCGCGATGGCGATCGCGACGGCGATCAGGAGCGGCATCATTTGAAGCACGCACAGGCCAAGGAGGCGGCCGCCGCCCTTTTCAACGATCAGCGCAATCCGTTCGGCGCCTTCTCGCTCGGCTCGGAGACGCATCATGCCGTGACCATCCCGGACGCGGTGCGCCGCTGCCGCTGGATCGCGGTCGATATCAATGCCTCGGCCTTCGGCCTTTATTTCGTCAGCCCGTCGCCCGAGCGCGCGCGTCTGGTGGCGTGTTTCGATTCCGACTATCCCGGCACGGCGGTCGCGACCAAATTCATCTCCGGCGCCAATGGCGAGGACGTGGTGCGCCACAGCCGCATCTCGACGGCGCCGCGCTGGTGGACCGACGACGGTATCGCCGGATCGCGGCAGGTTTTTCAGTCGCTCGCCTGGGCCGAGCAAACCGCGCCGCTGGCGCCCGGCACCAACGGCATCGCCTTTCCGGTGCATGCCGATCGCGGCCAATGCGGGCTGGTCGTTTTCCTGGGCTCGGAAATCGCCTTGTCGGACGACATGCTCTGCGAGATCCACGCCCGCTCCTTCGCGCTGTTTGCGGCGGTCGCCCGCATCCGTCCCGGCGACACCGGCAGGGCGCGCTCGATGTCCAAGCGCGAACTCGAATGCCTGAAGCTGACCGCCAACGGCAACACCAGCGAAGAGATCGCCAAGCTGCTCAAGCTCTCGGTGCATACCGCCAATCAGTATCTCACCCAGTCGACGCAGAAGCTCAACGCGGTCAACCGCAACCAGGCGGTCGCCAAGGCGTTGCGGCTAGGCCTGATCGAATAGCCGCACCGAAGCGCTTCACCGTTTCACGGAAACGGCGAACCGCCCTCAGACTTTTCCTGTAATTGCTCTAAGCCCGCGGCGCTGTGAACGCGCCGCGGCGAGCTTAGGCGGCTGCAATCAGATCATCAGGGAAATGCCAGCGGCTCGGTCTTGCGGATGCGTGCCTCGTCGATCGCGTCCTCGAGCAGGGCAGTGTTGTGCTCGGGCGTCTCGCCGGGCTTCTCGAACGACACGTAATTGACCACCACGGAAGGCCCGCGCTCGGTCAGCGTCAGCTGGAAATAGACCGTCACGCCGCGCGGCCGCAATTCGAGATCGAGCACGATGCGCGGGCTGCCGCTCCAGTCGACATGCGCCTCGCCGCCATGGCCGAGCCGCAGCGTGCCCGGCCGGAAGTAAAGCTCGGCGGCCGAGTCCACCAGGTCCGACAGGCAGGCGAAATGCTCGAGCCGGATGAAGGCGATGTAATCGGCAACGTCGATGAGCCTCAATTCGCCCACCACAGGTTCGATGGCGCTGGCGACGATCAGCTCGCGGGAGTTGGCGTGTGGTTGCCGGTCCATGGATTAGCGGCGTCCGTTCATTGGGTTGCTTTGCGCGAGGCCTTCTTCGAGTAGACGATCCGCACCAACTCGGCGACCGCCTGGTAGAATTGCGACGGGATCACGCTATCAACCGAAACTTGCTTGTACATGGAGCGCGCGAGCGCCACGTCCTCGAAGATCGGGATGTTGTTCTCCCTGGCGATCTCGCGGATCTTGAGCGCCACCAGGTCCTGCCCTTTGGCCAGCACGATCGGAGCGGAATCCTCCTCGCGCACATATTTCAGCGCGATCGAAAAGTGCGTCGGATTGGCGATCACCAGTGTCGCGCGCGGCACCGCCGTCATCATGTGTTTGCGCGCCCGGTCGCGCGCCAGCGAGCGCAGCCGCGACTTGACGATCGGATCGCCTTCCGACTGCTTCAACTCGTCCTTGACTTCCTGCTTGGTCATGCGCAGGTCGCGCCGCCAGTGGAAACGCGACCAGACGATGTCGACCACCGCGATCAGCCCCATGACGAACACGATCGCCACCAAGATGTCGACGAAGATGCCGCGGATGACGAGGCCGAAGGACACCGGGTTGGTGATCATGCCGGCGAGCAGCTTGCGGTGGTCTTCCGACAGCGTGAAGCTCAGCACCGCGATCGCGAAGCCGAGCTTGGCCAGCGACTTCAGGAATTCGACCCATCCCTGCACGCCGAACATCCGGCTCCAGCCCTTGGCGATGGAGATGCGCGACAATTGTGGCCTGATCCGCTCGCCGACGATCTGCGGCAGGTTCTGGAACACCGAAGCGCCGATGCCGGCAACCGTCAGCAGCACCAGCAGGCTGACGACGGCGCGGCCGATCTCGGTCATCACCTGCTTGTAGAGCGAAATGACGTCGGTCTCCGTGTTCATCGGCCAGGCTTCCGGCTTTTCCAGGAATGTCGACAGGAACATGCCGAGATCGACGATCGCGTCCTTGGCGTAGAAGACGGCGAAAACCAGTATGGCGAGGAAGGACGCAAAGATCGCGGTCTCACGCGAATGGGGCAGCTTGCCCTGCTCGATCGTGTCGCGGATCTTCTTTTCTGTGGCTTCCTCTGTTTTGGAATCCTTGTCGACCGCTTCAGCCATTGGACCGTGACCGTTTGACTAGAGCATGATCCCGAAAAGTGGGACCCGGTTTTCGGAAAAGATCATGCTCCAACAAGGAGTCAGGCGGCTTCGGCGGGGGCGGCGGTCTGCGTCGAAGGCAGCTCGAAAGCGCCTTCGCGTGACAGCCGGATCGCGGCGACCGATATGCTCTTGCGCGCCGCCATGATGTCGGCGAGCGCAACGCCCTCCGATCCCTGTCCGAGTTCGGATTCGATCATGCGGCGCGAGCGCGCGCCGATCGCCGACAGCGCGGATTCGGCCAGTTCCGGCGGGGCGCCGCGCAGCGCCAGCGTGACGAGCTCGGTCGACAGCCCGTCGAACAGCAGAACCCGGGCTTTCTGCGGCAGCAGCGGCAGGTCGTCGAAGGCGAACAGCCGCGACTTGACGCCGGCGAGATCGGGCGTGCCGGCCTGCTCCAGGTCCTGCATCAGGTCGTCCAGTTCGGGCTTGGCCATTTCGTTGAGCATGCTGGCGACGCGTTCCTGGCCGGCCGAGGTGTCGCGGCTCGCCTTCTGCGACAGCACGCTGACGCGCAACTGGTTCTCGACGATCCGGGATGCCGCATCCGGGACGTTGGCCATCGTCACCATGCGCTTGATGATCTGGCTGCGCATCGGCTTGTCCATGGCGAGCAGCACATTGGCGGCCGTCTGCGGCGCAAGCTTCGAAAGCACCATGGCCGAGGTCTGCGGATGTTCGCCGGCCAGGAAGGTGCCGAGCCGGGCCGGCTCCAGCTTTTCGAGGTCCGGCCAGATCGGCGCGGGTCCTTCCGCGACCGGCTCGAACTTCTTCTCGCCCATGATGGCGCTCATCTCCTCGGGCGACAGCGATTCGTTGAGGATCGTATCCATGCGATCGGCGGAATCGAGCAAGCCCGCGCCCTCGGTGAACTCGGCCTCGAACTCCGCGACGATGCGCTCCAGGTCGGCCTGCGGAATGGTGCGCAAGAGACGCGCGCCCTCGATCAGCGCCTTCAGCTCATCCTGCTTGAAGAACTTGAGCAGCCGGCTGGCCGCGGGCTTGCCCATGGCCACCAGTATGGCGGCCGCCTTTTGCGGACGTGTCAGCGCCAATGCCGTCGTCATGCCTGTTGCCCTCGCTGCCGATTGGTCCGCCCACCGACCATTCTCAGGCGCTCTTCGTCGCCGCGATGATCTCGGTAAGCCTGATGCCGAAGCGCGTTGGATCGTTCTCCAGCACCGTGATCTCGCCGCGCGCGATCTTGCGGCCGTTGACCACGACGTCGACGGGCTCGCCGATGCGGCGGTTGAGCGCGACCGTGGAGCCTTTCTGCAATGCCATCAACTCAGACACCGGCATCTCCGTGCTGCCGAGGATGATCTGCACGTCGACCGGAATGGTCATGATGATGGAGGAGTTGGCGCCCGACTGCAGGGCGGCATCCGGGCGCGCTTCCTCTTCCCGCAGCACGCCGCGCAGTTCCTCGATGGCGCGATCGAGCTGTTCGTCCGGCTGGTCGGGTTCGGCTTCCACCTTGGTTTTTGCCATCTGTCGTCTCCATAAATCCCGCGCCTGGCGTCAGCCCGGCATCAGTCCGTCGATGAAATCTTGCCCGGCATCATGCGTGTGGCTGACGCGGACGGTGTAGTTCTGCCCCAGCTTGCCGAACTCGCAGACAAACAGGGTCTTGTCGCGGGTGCTGAGCTTGGCGTTGAGCTGCGCGTTCTCCTCGAATTCGATCACCTGGCCAGGTGCGAACGCGGCAAGGTCGCCGAGCGTCAGCCTGGCGAGCGGCATCGTCGCCTCGAGCCGGACGGTCGAGCGCATCACCTCTTCGGAGAAGCGGGCCCGCCAGTCGAACTGAGTGGCCTCGCCATCCTTGCCCGCGGCGGCTTCGCCGTCGCGCGAGGTGAGCAGCAGGCGCTGCGGGATCATCACCGTGAGCGTGCCGCTGTCGGACGGTGTCGACAGACCATAGACGATGCGCACGGCGGCACCGTCGCGCAGCACGCGCCGCCTCGCCTCGTTGCCGGCCATCGCCTTCGGCACCGGCAGGCGCAGGTCGAGCGAGCGTTTGCCGGATCCGTTAAGCGCCGTCGCGACCTCCTGGAACACGGTGGTCGCGACATCGGCTTCGATCTGCGACAGGTCGCGCTCGATCGGCGCGACCGGCTGATCGGGATCGCCGCCGAACAGCGCGCTCACCATGACGGCGACAGCTTGCGCATCCATCACCAGCGTCATGGCGTCGGCCGAAGAAGGCGACGAAACGACGCTCAGCGCGAAGGCCTCCCCGGCGCGCGCGCGCGCCTCGGGAACACGGCCGACCTCCACCGCTTGCAAGTCGACCGCCACCGGCGCGCCGAGCTCGCCGGCAAGCGCCTTCTGCAAGAGCGGAAGCGCTCTTTCCGCCATGCCGCGGCCGACGCCGATCACCTTATCCGCTTCGCCGCTGTCGCCGACGAGACGCTCGATGATCAACGCCCGCGCTTCTGACGGACTGCCTGGACTTGTCATGACGGCAAGCGGCCCTGTCTGGGATCGAGCATGCTCAGGCCGCCTTCTTCTCGGCAGCGCCGGCGTTCATGGTGCTTTGCTCGACGGCATCGATCGTCGGACGCTCGTAGGAGGATATGGTCTTGCGGCCGAACTCGATCGCCACCTGCGGCAGGGCGCCGTTCATATAGGCCAGCAGCGTCTGCTTGACGATGATGTAGAGGCGGTTTTTCTTCTCGCGCACCGTCTTGATCTTGGTGGCGACAGGACCGACCACGGCATAGGACAGGAAGATGCCGAGGAAGGTTCCGACGAGCGCCGCACCGATCAGGCCGCCGAGGATTTCCGGCGACTGGTCGAGCGCGCCCATTGCCTTCACCACGCCGAGCACCGCCGCCACGATGCCCAGCGCCGGCAGGCCGTCGCCGACCGCCACCATGGCGTGATAGGCCTTCAGCTTGTCGGTGCGGATCGTCTGGATCTCTTCGTCCATCAGCGCCTCGATCTCGTGCGAGCGGGCGTTGCCGATGATGATGATGCGGCAGTAGTCGCAGATGAAATTCGTCAGGTCGTGGTTCTTCAAGACGGTCGGGAAAGCCTGGAAGATGGCCGACTCTTCCGGATTGTCGATATGCGCCTCGACCTCGCTGCGCGACTTCGAGCGCAGCTCGCGCATCAGGCTGTGCAGCACGCCCAGCGTCTCCAGATAGTCGCGCTCCTTCGGCACCGCCTGCTTGAAGGCTTCGAGAATGCCCTTGCCGGTGTCCTTGACCGTCTTCATCGGATTGGCGACCAGGAAGGTGCCGAGCGCGGCGCCGCAGATGACCACCGCTTCCCATGGCTGCAGCAGCACATGCAGATGGCCGCCCATGGCCATGAAGCCGCCGAGAACGCAGCCGAGCGTCACCACAAGTCCGATCAGAATGCCCACGACAGGTCCTTCCGCATGTCACGTCGTGGATCAGGGATAGTCCCCGTGCCTTGTGTGAGGCTTGAATCGAAGGCCACGGATGCGATTCAGCTTCGCGCAAGGAAGTGGCGTTATTGTTCGGGGATAGCTTCGGCCGGAGGCGTGTCCTTGCTCAATACCTACATCAGTTACCAGTTGATCGCCAAAGACATCAACAAATCGATCGCCCAGGTCCAGCAGCAGCCGACGGTCGATCGCGACACCCAATATTATCTGGCCAACATCACCAAGGTGAAATCGATCGACGATTTCGTCAACAATGACCGCCTGTTCAAATATGCCATGAAGGCCTACGGGCTGGAGGACATGGACTACGCCAAGGCCTTCATGGTCAAGGCGCTGAAGGAAGGCGTTTCCGACCCCGACAGCTTCGCCAACAAGCTGACCGACAAACGCTACGCACAATTCGTCAGCGCTTTCAATTTCGCCGCCAGGGGCGCCAATACGACGGTCTACAACAAGGCGCAACAACTGGTGACCAGCAACTACGCGCTGCAAGTCCAGATCGGCGCCTCGCAGGCGGGGCTCGCTTATTACCAGAGCGAGACCGCCTACTACGCCACCAACATCTCCAAGGTGAAGTCGATCGACGATCTGATGGGCGACAGCCGTCTGCTGACATACGCGATGGCCGCGTTCGGGCTGGACGCCGAAACCGAACCCGCAGCGACCGTCAGGGCGATGCTCGAAGGCGGCGTCAGCGATCCCAACAGCCCCGCCAACAAACTGACCGACAAGAGCTACGCCAATTTCGTCGCGGCATTCGACTTCGGCCAGTACGGCGATCAGACGACCGCCCGCGATGCGGTCCAGCAGGCGGTACCGGCGGGCTACGTGGCTGGAACCGGAATGAAACTGGTCAAGCCGAGCGCGCAATACATCAAGGGCGAGGCCGATTATTACGCGGCGAACATCTCCAAGGTGAAGTCGATCGACGACCTCATGGCCGACAAGCGCCTGCTCACTTTCGCCATGGCCTCGTACGGGCTGGATGCCTCGACAGAAAAGCCGCAGCAGATCCGCGCCATGCTCGAGGGCGGCGTCAGCGATCCCGACAGCCCCGCAAACCAGCTGACCGACAAACGCTACGCCAACTTCGTCGCGGCTTTCGACTTTGCCCAATACGGCGATCAGACGACGTCGCGCGATGCGGTGCTGAAAGATACGCCGAAGATCTACACGACGGAGTCTCCGCTTGGCCTGATCCCGCCGAATGCGGACTACGTGGCGTCAGAGACCGCATACTACCTGGCCAACGTCACGAACGTGAAATCCATCGACGATCTGATGGCCAACAGCCGATTGTACAACTATGCGCTCTCGGCTTATGGGCTCGATCCGGCCACGGAGAGCAAGGATCTCATCCGCAGCGTCCTTGCCGGAGGCGTTCGCGACCCCGACAGCGTCGCCAACAAGCAGACCAACAAGGCTTATGCCGGGCTGGCCACCGCCTTCAACTTCGAGCAGTACGGCGAAAACGCGACCACCACCAATCCGGCGCAGCAGCCGACCGTCGACATGTACATGCGCCAGACACTGGAGGAAGATGCGGGCAAGACGAATGAAGGCGTCCGGCTGGCGCTTTATTTCCAGCGCAAGGCGCCCGACATCACCAGTTGGTACGACGTGCTCGCCGACACCGCTTTGGCCAGCGTGGTTCGCAGCGCGCTCGGCCTGCCCGATTCCTTCGCCACCGCCGACATCGACAAGCAGGCGCAGCTGTTCGGGCAGAAGCTTGACATCAAGGACTTCAGCGACCCTGACAAGCTCAGCAAATTCCTGACCCGCTTCACCAGCATGTACGAGATCGCCCATCCGACCTCGACGGCCGTGACGTCGGTCAGCGTGCTCTTTGCGCAGCCGACCGCCGTCGGCATCTCCACCGACCTGATGATGGCCATGCAGCAGTTGAAGTTCTGAGAAGATCATGCAGGACAGCCTTTACGTCGCCCTTTCCTCGCAGATCGCGCTCGAGCGCCGTCTCGACACCATCGCCGACAATGTCGCCAACGCCTCGACCATCGGCTTCCGCGCCACCGGCGTGAAGTTCGAGGATGTCGTCTCCGGCACCGGGCCGAAGTCGGTTTCCTTCGCCTCCTCCGGCAACACCTATCTGTCCGGCGCGCATGGCGCGCTGACCGAAACCGGCAACCCGTTCGACTTCGCCGTGCAGGGCGACGCCTGGTTCGCCATCGACACGCCCGCCGGCACGGTGATGACGCGCGACGGCCGTTTCTCCATGAACGAGAACGGCGAACTGATGTCGATCGAAGGCTATCCGGTGCTGGACGGCGGCGGCGCGCCGATCCAGCTCGATCCGCGCAACGGCCCGCCCAAGGCGGGCGCCGACGGCTCGCTGAGGCAGAACGGCCAGTTGGTCGGAGCGATCGGCCTCTATGATTTCGATCCAGGCGAGAATTTCGTCCGCTACGGCAATTCGGGCATCGTTCCGGCGCGCACGCCCGAACCTGTCACCGATCGCTCGGACGTCGGCATCGCGCAGGGATTTCTGGAAGAATCGAACGTCAATCCGGTGCTGGAAATGACCCGGCTGATCCAGGTTCAGCGCGCTTTCGAGAACACGGCGGCGCTGATGCGGCAGACCGATTCCTCCACCGACGACGCGATCAAGACGCTCGGCTCGAAGTGACGGCATGACGACCGGCTCGTCCCTGTTGCGCGCTTCCGAGGGGCCGGCGGATACCGGACAGACGGACAGGCTGGCCGCGCTCGAACGCATCTGGCGGCGGTTCGACGATCCGCAGGCGCTGCTTGCGCGCGGCGGCCGCGTCGCCGAGATATCGCCGACGCATTACAAGGTCCGCGGCCTGTCGGGAATTGCCAGGCTCGGCGACATCGTCGAGCAGCGCGGCAGGACCGGCGCGCGACGCGGCGAGATCGTCAAGATCGGCAGCGACGAAGTGGTGGTCGCGCCCTTCGAACGCAGCGCCGATGCCGGCATCGGCGACGCCGTCTTCCGCCGTGGCCCGCTCGCGGTCACCCCGCATGTCTCCTGGCGCGGACGCGCCATCGATGCCTTGACCCGCGCCATCGATGGCGGTCCGCCGCTGATCAGGCCGAATGCACCCGATGCCGCGCATGGCGCGACGCCGGGCGCCCTGGCGCGCCAGCGCGTCGGCACCGGCTTCCTCACCGGCGTCAGGGTGATAGACATCTTCACGCCGCTCTGCTTCGGCCAGCGGCTCGGCATCTTCGCCGGTTCCGGCGTCGGCAAGTCGACGCTGCTTGCCATGCTTGCCGGCGCCGAGGCCTTCGATACGGTCGTCGTGGCGCTGATCGGCGAGCGCGGCCGCGAGGTGCGCGAATTCCTCGAGGACACGATCGGCGCCGACAGCATGGCCAAGACCGTCGCCGTCGTCGCCACCAGCGACGAAAGCGCCATGATGCGCCGGCGCGCGCCCGACACGGCCATGTGCGTGGCCGAGCATTTCCGCGACCAGGGCCACCGCGTACTCCTGGTGCTCGACTCCATCACCCGCTTCGCGCATGCGCTGCGCGAGGTGGCGACCGGAACCGGCGAGCCGCCGGTCGCGCGCGGCTATCCGGCCTCGGTCTTCACCGACCTGCCGAAGCTGCTCGAACGCGCCGGCCCCGGCGCTGAGGGCAAGGGTTCGATCACCGCCATCATCTCCGTGCTGGTCGACGGCGACGACCACAACGATCCGGTTGCCGATTCGGTGCGCGGCATCCTCGACGGCCATGTCGTGCTCGATCGCGCGCTTGCCGAGCAGGGCCGCTATCCGCCGGTCAATCCGCTGTCGTCGATCTCGCGCCTTGCCGACAAGGCCTGGAGCCCCGAACAGCGCATGCTGGTGACAAAGCTGAAATCGATGATCGCGCGCTTCGAGGATACGCGCGACATCCGTCTGCTCGGCGCTTACCAAAGCGGCGCCGATGCCGAGCTCGACAATGCGGTGCGCCAGGTGCCGCTGATCTACGAGGCGCTGACGCAATCGCCGAGGGACCGCGCGTCGGCCGATCCATTCGCCGACCTCGCCCGCCATCTCAAGGGGAAGCTGAATGGCGATCAAGGAGACTGAGCTCCAATACACCGAGCGCATGTTGCGCGACATGCTTGCCGAAGCCGAGGCGGCGGAGAGGGCCGAGGCCGACAAGGCAAGGATTGCCAAGGATAGTGCCGCGCGCGCCAAGACGGAGAAAGCGACGGCGCTTCTCAACAAGGCCGACAGGCCGCATCCGCCGAGGGCATCCACCGCCAAGACCGGCGATGTGGCGCAGGCCAGCCGCGATTCGCTGCTTGACGGGCTTTTTCCGCGCACCGAGTGGCCGCAGCCGCCGAAAGCCCAGTTCCCGCGCCTGGTCGACAGAAGCGCCGACCGCCGCAGCGATTTCGTCATCGCCGCGCTCGGCATCACGCTCGGCCTGATCTGCGCGTTGTTTCCCTGGTATATCTTCTTCAACCAGGAGCAGTTCGGCGTCCAGGCGATCAAGTTCGGCGGCAGCGGCAGCAATGCCGGACGCGTTTCCGGTGGCCCGCAACTGGTAAATTCAAGCTCGGCAGACGCGCCGAAGACCGTTCCGGATCTCGACCTGTTCGCCACCGGCACCTTGCCGGACGAGCAGGAAGACCCCGACAAGGCGCCGGGGCTCGACCAGCAGCCTTTCCCCGCCGCTTCGGAATTCAAGATGGTGCACGTCGCCAACGGCCGCGCTATGATCGAGGACGATACCGGCCTGTGGATCGTCCAGCGCGGCTCGGTGCTCCCGGATTCCAGCCGCGTCGTCTCGATCGAGCAGCGCGGCGGCAAGTGGGTGATCGTCACCAGCACCGACAAGGTGGTCCCGCTCTCGAAGTAACCCCATCGGGGACACAGCCCCTCCCCGCGCAAGGTCCGCGCAAGACTGGCCGCCTAGTCTTGTGCGTACTTGCCCGGGAGATTCCCATGGAACCCGTAAATCTTTTCGATCTCGCCACGCGGCAGTCGCAATGGCTGGCCGTGCGCCAGTCGGCGATCGCCTCCAACATCGCCAATGCCAACACGCCGGGCTACACGGCCAATGACGTCGAGCCGTTCGAGAAGGTCCTCGACCGGACCGCGGTGACGCTCGCCGCCACGCAGTCGGGCCATCTTGGCGCCGAAACGGCCAATGCCGGCTTCAACGTCAAGCCCGAGGACCCCAACGGCGCGATCATGCCGTCGAAGAACACGGTCGTCCTCGAGCAGGAGCTGATGAAAGCCGGCGAGGTCCGCCGCTCCTTCGAGCTCAACACGGCGATCGTCAAGGCCTTCCATTCGATGATGACGATGGTGGTGAAGAGCTGACCATGGATGCCCTCACCGCAGCCCTCAAAGTCGCAGCCTCGGGCCTAGGCGCCCAGTCGGAGCGCCTGCGCGTGGTTTCGGAAAACCTCGCCAATGCCCAGTCGACGGGCAGCACGCCCGGCGCCGATCCCTATCGTCGCAAGACGATCACGTTCCAGTCCGAGGTCGACCGCGCAACCGGCGGATCGCTGGTGGAAGTGAGCGGCATCAACCGCGATCCTTCGGACTTCCCGATCGAATTCCAGCCCGGCAACGAAGCCGCCGACGCCAAAGGGTACGTCAAGATGCCCAACGTCAACACGTTGGTCGAAATGGCCGACATGAGCGAGGCGAACCGCTCCTATGAAGCCAACCTGCAGGTCATCAAGCAGGCTCGCGATCTGATTTCCATGACCATCGACCTGATGAGGAACCAGTAATGATCGGCGGTATCGGGGCAATACAATTCAAGACGGCGGTCGACGGCGCGGAGCAGGCCTCACCAAACCTGCTGCAGGGCGGCGTCGGAACGCAGGCCAGCGAAGGCGTCGGCAGCAGCTTCGCCGAAGTCCTCAGCCAGGCCGCGACGAAGACCGTCAACACGCTGCAGGGCGCCGAGCAGATGTCGATACAGGCGCTCAAGGGCGATGCCGACACGCGCCAGGTTGTCGACGCGGTGCTGAGCGCCCAGCAGGCGCTGCAGACCACCATCGCCATCCGCGACAAGGTCGTCTCGGCCTACCTCGAAATCAGCCGCATGAGTATCTAGCGTCATGAAAGCCCTCGCCATCGCCGCCACCGGCATGAATGCCCAGCAGACCAATCTGGAAGTCATCGCCAACAACATCGCCAACATCAACACCACCGGCTACAAGCGGGCGCGAGCCGAATTCTCCGACCTGCTCTACCAGGTCGACCGCACGCAGGGCGTGCCCAACCGCTCCAACACTTCGCTGGTGCCGGAAGGCGTCTCGATCGGTCTCGGCGTCAAGACGACGGCGGTCCGCAACGTCCACACGCAGGGCGAACTGGCCAGCACCGGCAACAGCTTCGACCTGGCCTTGACCGGCAGGGGCTGGTTCCAGATCCAGGGCGCCGACGGCGGCACGCTCTACTCGCGCGCCGGCGCCTTCAACACCAACGCCACCGGGCAACTGGTGACCGTCGACGGCGCAGAGGTCATTCCGGCCATCACCGTGCCGACCGACGCTGTCGAGGTGATCGTCAACAAGACCGGCCAGGTCTTTGCCCGTCTCCAGGGCCAGACCAACCTCCAACTGCTTGGCCAGCTCCAGATCGCCAACTTCGCCAACGAGGCGGGCCTGGCGCCGCTCGGCGACAACCTCTTCCAGGAAACGGCCGCCTCGGGCCCGGCCAATGTCGGCGTTCCCGGGGACCCGGGCTTCGCCACGATCCAGCAGGGTTATCTCGAATCCTCCAATGTCGACCCGGTCAAGGAAATCACCGAGCTGATCTCGGCGCAGCGCGCCTATGAAATGAACTCCAAGGTCATCCAGGCCGCCGACGACATGGCCTCGGTGGTCTCCAAGAACATCAGGTAACGGACGATGGCCGCGCCGATCTCCTCCGCACTGCGTCGCGCCGCGCTGGCCACCCTTCTGGTGGCCGCCGGCATGCCGGCTTTCGCGCAGGACACGACCGGCCAGTCGGCAAACCAGATCGCCGCCAATCAAGCTGTCGGCGAGGCCGTTTTGATCCCCAACCGGGTCATCTATCCGGGCGAGACGATCGAGCCCGCCTCGCTCAAGCAGGTGACGCTCATCCCCGGCAAGCACAAGCCGGACGGCATGGCGACGCGCTCCGAGGAGCTTCAGGGCAAGGTCGCAAAGCGCACGCTTCTGCCTGGGCGCTACATCCCGGTTGCCGCCATCCGCGACGCCTGGCTGGTCGCACAGGGCGCTTCCGTGCAGGTCTATTTCACCGCCGGCGCGCTGACCATTTCGGCCGCCGGCGTCACGCTGGAGCCGGGTGCCGCCGGCGACCAGATCAAGATTCGCAACATCGACAGCGGCAAGATCATTTCCGGCACGGTGATGGCCGACGGCACCATCAAGGTCGGCGCTTCGTGATGCGCGCCTTTGTCCTTCTGCTGAGCACCGCCATCTGCCTTCAGCCGGCATTGGCCGACGGGCTGACCCCCAAGGCCAAGCGCGAGCTGGCGCAGCAAAATGGCGGCGTCTACGACGATCCGCAATATGATCCGGCGACCACCCAGCGCATGTTCCGGGTCTCGACCGGCCCAAGCACGCTGCCGCCCGGCCAGGTCGCCGCGCGCATCAAGGACATCGCCCAGCTGCAGAGCGCACGCGACAACCAGCTCGTCGGCTACGGCCTGGTCATCGGCCTTGCCGGCACCGGCGACAGCCTGCGCAACTCGCCTTTCACGGAACAGTCGATCCGCGCCATGCTGGAGAATCTCGGCATCGCCACCGAAGGCGGCAGCGCGCGCGCCAAGAACGTGGCGGCCGTCATCGTCACCGCCAACATGCCGCCCTTCGTCCAGTCGGGCAGCCGCATCGACATCGACGTCTCCTCGATGGGCGACGCCACCTCGCTTGCCGGCGGCACGCTGGTGATGACGCCGTTGAAGGCGGCCGATGGCGAGATCTACGCGGTGGGCCAGGGTTCCGTGATCGTCGGCGGCTTCACTGCCAAGGGTCAGGCCGAGGAACTCACGCAGGGCGTGCCGACTGCCGGCCGCGTGCCCAACGGCGCCATCGTCGAGCGCTCGGTGCCGGCCGAGTTCGACGACCAGGGCGTGTTGACGCTGCAGCTGCGCAATCCCGATTTCTCGACCGCCATCCGCATTGCCGACGCCATCAACGACTACACCTCGCAGCGTTTCGGCATGCGGGTCGCCGCCGAGCGCGATGCCCGCACCGTGCAGATCAGGCGGCCGAAGAACGTGTCGGCCGCGCGCTTCTATGCCGAGATCGAAAATCTGGTCGTCGAGTCGGATGCCCCTGCCCGCGTCGTCATCGACGAGCGCACCGGCACCATCGTGATCGGCAACAATGTCAGGATCTCGCGCGTGGCGATCAGCCACGGCACGCTCACCGTGCGCATCACCGAGGCGCCGAAAGTGGTCCAGCCGGAACCCTTCTCCAGGGGCCAGACCGCGGTCGAGCCATTCACCGCCATTGAGGCGAGCCGACCCGACGCGCGCGTCGCCGTGCTCGACGGCCCCGATCTCGAAACGCTTGTCTCCGGCCTCAATCGCCTCGGCGTGAAGCCCGACGGCATCATCGCCATCCTGCAAGGCATCAAATCGGCCGGCGCCCTGCAGGCCGACCTGGTTCTCCAATAGGCACGCCGATGATCGAGCTCCTCTCCTCGAAGATGCACCGCCCTCTGACGATGATCGCCGCCGTGGCGGCGGCAGCGCTTCTTGGCAGCGCTTCAGTCGGCGCGGAGGAAGTCCGCCAAGTCCTGCCTGGCGGACAGGCGCCGGCCCAGCCGGCCGAGCTCACGCGCGAGAAGGAGCCGGCCACGCCGGCCGCGCTTGCAGCAGGTGGGAAAGCGCCTGACGAAAGCGAGGTCCAGCGCTTCTGCTCCAACATCGCCGACGCCGCGCGCGATCGCCGCTACGCGCTTCAGGCCGAGGAATTGAAGCAGCTGCAGGCCGGCATCGACGAGCGCATGAAGGCGCTGGAGGCAAAGAAAACCGAATATGAAGAGTGGCTGAAGCGCCGCGAAGTGTTCCTGGCGCGCGCCGAGGACGGCGTCGTCAAGATCTATGCCGGCATGAAGCCGGACGCTGCCGCCGAACGGCTGGCGATGGTCAATGCCGAGCTCGCGGCGGCCATCCTGATGAAGCTCGATTCGCGCAAGGCCGGCGTCATCTTGAACGAAATGGACCAGAAGGCGGCGGCGACGCTCACCGGCATCATGGCCAGCGCGGCGCGAAGGGTTGATCCGTCATGAAGTTGAAGTTCCTTGTCCCCGTCGCGATTGCGGCGCTGTCCGGCTGCGGCACCAATTTCAAGGAGATCGGCCGCGAGCCGTCCTTGTCGCCGGTCGGCTCCGGCATCGGCGCCTCCGGTCCTTACAGCTATCCCGAGCCGCCGGCGCCGCGGCCGAGGAAATTTTCGCTGTGGGACGATCGCCAGAGCCGGCTCTTCACCGATCCGCGCGCGCTGCGCGCCGGCGACATCCTGACCGTGAACATCAAGCTCAACGACAGGGCCAATTTCAAGAACCAGAACGATCGCAGCCGCACCGCCGCGCGCAAGCTCGGCTATGACGTCACGCTCGGATGGGACGGCAAGAGCACCAGCGGCAAGGGCGATGCCGGCCTGAGCTCCAGCACGGAGACCAACGCCGACGGCGAGATCAAGCGCTCGGAAGACATCGAGCTCAACGTCGCCGCCGTCGTTACCGAAGTGCTGCCCAACGGCAACCTGCTGATCAGGGGTTCGCAGGAGGTCCGCGTCAACTACGAGCTTCGGGTCCTGACCATCGCCGGCATGGTGCGTCCGTCCGACATCGGCGCGGAAAACACCATTCCCTACGAGCGCATCGCCGAGGCGCGCATCTCCTATGGCGGCCGCGGCCGCGTGAGCGAGGTCCAGCAGCCGGCCTATGGCCAGCAGGTGCTCGACCAGGTTCTTCCTTTCTAGAGCCGGGAGAGCGCTGCCGTGGCCAATGTCGAGCAGGTCCAGCCCAAGAAGGGACCTTCCCTGGTGATCCAGCTCGCCATGCTTCTGCTCATGACAGGTGCGGCCATCGGCATGGGCTGGGTCTCCGGCGGTTATCTCAAGCAGGGCGAAACGCCGGCACCGGTGCCAGCGGCGCCGGAAAACGCCGGCGCGGCGGAGAAGCCCGCCGAAGCCGGTAAGCCGGCCGCCGGGCCGACGCTGGTCCAGCTGGCGCCGATCACCACCAATCTCGCCTCGCCGTCGGACGTCTGGATCCGGCTGGAGGCATCGGTGCTGTATGATGCCCCGCAGCCGCCGGAAGTGACCGAGCAGATCCACCAGGACCTGCTGGCTTTCGTGCGCACGATCAAGCTGCATCAGATCGAAGGCGCCAGCGGCTACCAGCATCTCAAGGCCGATCTCGATGAGCGCGCGGCGCTGCGCGGCGGCGGCCACGTCAAACAGATTCTCGTCAGGACGATGCTGCTCGAATGAGAAAGTTCCTCATAGCCACGGCGCTCATCGTCGTCACCACTTCCGTCGCCGCGGCGCAGCAACTCGATCTCGGCGGCATCGGCAAGGCCGATGGCACGACCGTCGGCTATCTGATCCAGATGTTCGGCCTGCTCACCGTGCTGTCGGTGGCGCCGGGCCTGCTCATCATGGTGACGAGCTTCACCCGCTTCGTCATCGCCTTCTCGATCCTGCGCGCCGGCATCGGCCTGCAGTCGACGCCGGCAAACCTGATCCTGATCTCGCTGTCGCTGTTCATGACCTTCTATGTCATGGCGCCGACCTTCGACCAGGCCTGGAACACCGGCGTCAAGCCGCTGATGGACAACCAGATCACCCAGGCCGAGGCGTTCGAGAAGATTTCCGGCCCGTTCCGCGACTTCATGCTGCACAATGTGCGCGACAAGGATTTCGACCTGTTCGCCGACCTTGCCCGCGAGCGCGGCCAGACCGTCTCGCGCGAGAGCGTCGACCTGCGCATCCTGGTGCCGGCCTTCATGATCTCGGAAATCCGGCGTGGCTTCGAGATCGGCTTCCTCATCGTCCTGCCGTTCCTCGTCATCGATCTGATCGTCGCCACCATCACCATGGCGATGGGCATGATGATGCTGCCGCCGACAGTGGTGTCGCTGCCGTTCAAGATCCTGTTCTTCGTGCTGATCGACGGCTGGAACCTGCTGGTCGGCAGCCTGGTGCGGTCCTTTACTTGACGTTACGTCAGTGGCGTTGATCAAACGCCTGACCGCACAAATTCTACGCAATATATTTTCGGTTAACCCTCCGATTTAGGTCTTTGGTAGGGAGTTGCCCCCATATTGCCGGCAGATGGCGGGTGATCGGGTTTCCACAGATCATTGGCATGATGCCGCACCGTCATACCGGACATGCCGGTATGTCAAAAAAATCCGTGTAAAAATAGGGTACGAGTACCATGGCCAGTATCATGACCAACGCCTCGGCGTTGACCGCTCTGCAGAGCTTGAACGCCACCCAGAAGAACCTCGACACCACCCAGGCCCGCATCTCGACGGGTTATCGCGTTTCCCAGGCTTCCGACAACGCCGCTTACTGGTCGATCGCCACCACGATGCGCTCCGACAACCAGGCCATGTCCACCGTCTCGGACTCGCTCGGCCTCGGCGCCTCGAAGGTCGACACCGCCTACACCGGCATGAACAGCGCGATCACCACCATCAACTCGATCCAGCAGAAGCTGACCGCGTCCTACGGTCAGACGGATGCCTCCAAGGAAAAGACCCAGGTTGAAATCAAGGCGCTGCAGGACCAGCTGAAGGGTTACGCCGACGCCGCCACCTTCTCCGGCACCAACATGCTTTCGGTGTCCACCGCCACGGGTACGGCCGCCGATGTCCAGATCGTTTCGGCCTTCAACCGCAGCGCCACTGGCGCGGTTTCGCTCTCGACGATCAATGTCAACGTGGAAAGCATCAAGCTCTATGACTCGGGCGCTGCCCCGACCTCGAAGGGCATCCTCGATGCGGCTCGCCTCGGCACCACCGGCGCCACGACCGCCACCGCGCAGAACCCGACCCTGGGTGCCGCCCCGGCAGCTGGCGATACCTATTCGGTCGCCAGCCTGACCATCTTCTCGGGCACCACGGCCGCCAGCGACGCTCAGATCTCGCAGATGATGACCGTCGTCGACGCCGCGCTTAAGGACATGACGACCGCCGCCACCAAGCTCGGCGCCGCCAAGAGCTCGATCGACCTGCAGAAGACCTTCACGCAGAGCCTGATGGACTCCATCGATCGCGGCGTCGGCCAGCTCGTCGATGCCGACATGAACAAGGAATCGACCCGCCTCCAGGCGCTGCAGGTTCAGCAGCAGCTGGGCGTCCAGGCGCTGTCGATCGCCAACGGCTCGTCGCAGTCGATCCTGTCGCTCTTCCGCGGCTGATCACGCTCAGAACGGCTACTTAAATAATCGGGCCGCGCCAAAAGCGCGGCCCGATTTGCGTTTGCTTTTGCCGTTGCTCAAGGCTCGCGCAACCCTCGTTCCTTAACTTCCGAAAGCCTACTTTTAACAGGGCATTAACCATATCGCGCTAGGTATGGTTAACCAATGACTTAGGTTGTCGAATCGGCCCGACCGGCACGATCGCAACCGATGTGCAGGTCGAGACCCCGGCCTGTGTGGCATGCCGGCTTTGAGAAGGAGCGAGTTTCTTGGCGAGCATCATGACGAACGCTGCGGCGTTGACTGCACTTCAAAGCCTCAACGCCACCAACAAATCACTCGAGCAGACGCAGGCCCGGATCTCGACCGGCTACCGCGTCTCCGAGGCCGCCGACAACGCCGCCTACTGGTCGATCGCCACCACCATGCGCTCCGACAACTCGGCGCTGTCGACGGTGCAGGACGCGCTCGGCCTCGGCGCCTCGAAGGTCGACACCGCCTATACCGGCATGAACAACGTGCTGGATACCATCGGCAAGATCAAGACCAAGCTGCTGTCGAGCGTCGGCCAGTCGGATGCCAACAAGGCAAAGACTCAAACTGAAATCACCACCCTTCAGGCGCAGATGAAATCCTTCGCCGACGCCGCCACCTTCTCCGGCTCGAATTATCTTTCGGTGACGTCCAAGCAGATCATGGCCGCCAATGACGGCGTCCAGCCGGACGCCAAGATCGTCTCCTCGTTCAACCGTTCTTCGTCCGGCGCCATCTCGCTCGGCACCATCGACATCGACGTCGAGAGCACCAAGCTGTTCGATTCCGGTCTTGCCACGGCCGTCAAGAACCAGGGCATCCTGGATCGCCAGACTTCGATATATTCCACGGCCGCGGACCAGACCAAGTACGACACCGCCTACGCGGCCTCGATCGCCGCCGGCAACACCGACATCTCCGCCAACGCCGCCGGCCAGGCCGCGGTGACGGGCACGCCGGTCAAGATCGACAACGTCTCAGCCTTCAATCTCGACATCACGGCGGCGGGCGTGACCGACGACATCATTACCCAGATGGTCACCAAGATCGACAACGTCATGAGTCAGCTTACTGACGCCGCCACCGTGCTCGGCGCCGCCAAGAGCTCGATCGACCTGCAGAAGACCTTCACGCAGAGCCTGATGGACTCCATCGACCGCGGCGTCGGCCAGCTCGTCGATGCCGACATGAACAAGGAATCGACCCGCCTGCAGGCGCTCCAGGTGCAGCAGCAGCTCGGCATCCAGTCGCTGTCGATCGCCAACAGCTCCTCGCAGTCGATCCTGCAGCTGTTCAAGAACGGCTAAGCCGCAGGATTATTCGGACCAGCGAAAGGCCGCGCCTGAAGCGCGGCCTTTTTCGTTGCTCGACAAGACACCGGATCGACGCTCCGCTGTTCTTCAGCGGCTATCATCCTCGCACAAGCTTCGCGGTCTAGTCTTCGGGCGGACAGTCATGCTGGGAGCGGTTGAATCGTGCCGGAACAGATCCAGAGCATCATCGCGAATTTCAAAAGCTTCGGCGTGAGGCGTCTGGCGCTCATGGGCGGCATCGCGGCCCTGGTCATGGCCGTCATCGGCGTTGCCTCGGTCTATCTCAACCGCCCGGCCTACGAGACGCTCTATGTCGGCCTCGAGCGCTCCGATGTGAACCAGATCGGCCTGGTGCTGGCCGACGCCGGCATCGGCTTCGATGTCGGCTCCGACGGCACCTCGGTGCTGGTGCCGGCCGGCACCACCGCGCAGGCGCGCATGCTGCTTGCCGAGAAGGGCCTGCCGACCAGCGCCAACGCCGGCTACGAGCTGTTCGACAATGTCGGCTCGCTCGGCCTCACCTCCTTCATGCAGCAGATCACCCGCGTGCGCGCGCTGGAAGGCGAGATCGCGCGCACCATCCAGTCGATTTCCGGCGTCAAGGCGGCGCGTGTCCACATCGTCATGTCCGAGCGCGCCAATTTCCGCCGCGACGAGCAGCAGCCTTCGGCGTCGGTGGTCATCCGCTATGCCGGCAACGATGCCGAAAAGAGCGCCATGTCGATCCGCCACCTCGTCGCCGCGGCCGTTCCGGGCCTCTCGGCCGACAAGGTCACGGTGCTCGATTCCAACGGCAACCTCTTGGCTGCCGGCGACGACCCGTCCAATACGAGCGCGGCGCGCACGCTGGGTGTCGAGCAGACGGTCGAGGCGCAGATCGGCGACAACATCCGCCGCGCGCTGACGCCTTATCTCGGCCCCGACAATTTCCGCGCCAGCGTCAAGGCCGACGTCAACACCGACAGCCGCCAGACCGAGGAGACGATCTTCGATCCGAACTCGCGCGTCGAACGTTCGGTGCAATCGGTCAAGACCAACGAGGCCAGCAACCAGAAGCAGGCCTCGACCCCGACAAGCGTCGAGCAGAACCTGCCCGAGACGCAGGCGACCAGCACCGAGGGGCCGCAATCCACCTCGCAGAACGACCGCAAGGAAGAGATCACCAACTACGAGATCAACTCCAAGAAGATCGCCACCGTCTCCAACGGCTACACGGTCAACAGGATGTCGATCGCGGTCGTCGTCAATCAGGATCGGCTGAAGACCATTCTCGGCAAGGACGCCACGCCAGACCAGATCGCCAAGCGCGTCGCCGATATCCAGAAGATGGTGGCCTCGGCGACCGGCTTCGACGACAAGCGCGGCGACATCATCGACGTGTCGGCGGTCGAATTCATCAACGGCCTCGACGGCGAGCCGATCGATCAGCCTGGCATCCTCGCCTCGATCGGCACCTATACCGGAACGCTGATCAATGCCGGCGCCTTCATCGTCGTCGTCTTCCTGGTGGCCTTCTTCGGCCTCAAGCCGATGGCGGCCGCGCTGACGGCATCGGCAAAGCCCGCGGCCATCGCCGGCCCGAGCTTCGACGACGTGCAGCGCTCGCTGCCGACGCCCGATGCGCCGGTCGCCGCGATTACGGGCGAGACCCCGGCCGGTGCGCTGCCCGGCGCGCGCGCCGGCGCGACCCCGCTCGACGATCTGCGTCAGAAAATCCGCCCGGCGCCGCAGGAGCGGCTTGCCCGCATGGTCGACCTCAATGAGGAGCGCACCGCCCAGATCCTGCGCAAATGGGCGGCCGCCCCTGAAGCCGTGGGTTAGGCCATGGCCCCGGCACTCTTCGATCTCCTGCCCGATTTTGGTTCGCGGACCCCGCGTGCCAACCAGGCGCCGACCACCCGCGACACCGAGCATCTGCCGGCCGCGCCGGCGCCGCAGGCCGATATCGGCGCGCTGATCGCCGAGGCGGTGGCCGACGCGGAGGCGGCGCTCGAGGCGCGTCTTGCGCTCGCCCATCAGGCGGCGCTCGACGCCGAGCGCCAGGCCAACGACGATGCGGCCAGAGCATTTCTTGAAAGCTTCGGCGGCGATCTCGGCACGGCTGTCACCAAGCGGATCGATGCCATGGAACAGCGCGTCGCCGAACTTGCCGGCGCAACCGTCGCCCGCATCGTCGGCGGCCTGCTCAGCGACGACCTGCAGCAACGTTCGCTGCAGGCGCTTTCACGCGTCATCGGCGCCGCGGTCGCCGACGGCGAGGCCGTGCGCATCCGCGTTCGGGGACCGCTCTCGCTGTTCGAGCCGCTGCAAGCGGCGCTCGGACCCCGCGCCGCCAATCTGGACTTCACCGAGGCGCCAGGCTTCGACCTGACCGTCACCATTGACGAAACGGTGTTCGAGACGCGTATCGCCGAGTGGTCGGCGTCCTTGTCGGAGGTCCTGTCATGAGCGCCGTCGACCATGCCGAACCCCGGCACGAGATCATCATCGTCAAGCGCGGTCACGACGGTCATGACGACGGCCACCATGGCGGCGTGTGGAAGATCGCCTTCGCCGACTTCATGACGGCGATGATGTGCTTCTTCCTCGTCATGTGGCTGATCAACGCCGCCAACGAGCAGACCAAGGCGGCCGTCGCCAGTTACTTCAATCCGGTCGAGCTGATCGACCGCAATTCCAGCCGCAAGGGCCTGGAAGATCTCGGCGACGGTCCGAGCAAGGTCGGGCTGACCGCGGACAATCCGCAGCAAGGCGCGACCAAGGCGGGCGATGACGGCAAGGGCGGCGCCGGGTCCTCCGAACGTCGGCAGACAAAGGAGGGAGCGCAGGACGCCCAGCTCTCCGATGAAAAGCTGTTTGCCGATCCTTACGCGGTGCTGGCCGAGATCGCCGCCGATACCGGCGTGTTGCAGAACGTCAGCGCCAAGGGTGAAGGCGGCGCACAGACGTCCGGTCCGGCGACCGGCGCCTCCGGCGGCGAATCCTACCGCGATCCGTTCGCGCCGGATTTCTGGTCGCAACAGGTGGCGGCGCCCGGCGCCGAGGCCACCGCCGAACGCGCCAAGATCGAGGGCGATCCGGCCAAGCCCGGCGAGAAGGTCGCAACGGTCGCGGTGCCGAAGGTCAAGGCCGTTCCGGCCGCTCCTCCGCTCACGGCCGCGCCGCTCGAGCCGCTGGCAACCCCGGAAAAGACCGACGCCAAGAGCGGGCAGAAGACCGCCCAGGCCGAGGCCGAGAAGCCGTCGGGTGAAGGCAACAAGAGCGACAAGGCACAAGGCGGGAAAGCCGAAACCGACAAGCGCGAGGCCACGGCCGGCAACGCCAAGCGCGAGGCGGCGAAGGCGGAAAAGACCGAACAAGAGCAAGCCGCCGACAAGGTCGACAAGGCGCCGAGCAAAGCCGCCCTCCAGCAAGCAGCCGAGATCAAGAAGGAACTCGCCAAGGCATTCCTGCCGGGCGAAAAGCTTGCCGACGGCGTCTCGGTCGAGGCCACCGACAAGGGCGTCGTCATCTCGATCACCGACCAGCTCGATTTCGGCATGTTCGAGATCGGCTCGGCCATGCCGCGCCGCGAGCTTGTCCTGGCGATGGAAAAGATCGGCCACATCATCAACCAGAAGAAGGGCACCATCACCATCAGCGGCCACACCGACGCCCGGCCGTTCCGAAGCGACACCTATGACAACTGGCGGCTGTCAACCGCGCGCGCCCACTCGGCCTATTACATGCTGGTGCGCGGCGGCGTCGACGAAAGCCGAATCACCGAGGTCGCGGGCTTCGCCGACCGGCAGCCCAAGATCGCTTCCGATCCGATGGCGGCCGCGAACCGCCGCATCGAAATCCTGATGACGGCCGGCGGATGAAGGGCAGAACCGTCATCGGCGGCGCGATAGCGCTGGTGCTGCTCGCCGCGGGCCCGACATCGTCGGCCTTCGCGCAGGATGCGCTGCAGCCCTATCAGCTGGTGCGTTCGCTGCAGCTGGTCCAGGATCGCATTGCCGGCGGCGATCATGCCGCGCTGCCGATGCAGGCAAAACTCCTCGAAATGATCGACGCCCGTATGCGCGATGCGAATGCCGAGGATTTCAAGGAGCCGAAGAATTTCCGCGCCTTGCTCGTCTACGGCATGAGCGGCGGCAATCCGGTGACGGTCGCGGCGGCGGCCTCGCGCGCGATCACCGACCCGCAAAGCCTCGCCATCGCCAAGGGCGTCGTCGCCTATCTGAACGGACGGCCGGCCGAAGCCATCGAAACGCTGAAGCCGATCGATCCGATGAGCGTGCCCGCCGACATCGGCGCCTTCCTGGCGCTGGTCAAGGGCTCGCTGGTTGCAAGCGACGATCCGGTCCAGGCGCTCACGCTGCTGGACGAGGCGCGCCTGCTCAGCCCCGGCACGCTGGTCGAGGAAGCAGCACTTCGCCGCTCCGTCGCCATCGCGGCCGCGCAGGGCGACGCGGCCCGTTTCGCGTTGGCCTCGACCCAGTATGTCGCGTCCTATCTCTATTCGCCTTACGCCAGCCAGTTTGCCGACGCCTTCGTTTCCGGCGTCATGACGCTGCATATGGCGATCAGCCAGGACAAGATCGCCGACATCACCTCGATGATGGATCCGGAGCGCGAGAAGGTGATCTACCTGCGCATCGCGCGCCGTGCGGCGATCGACGGGATGACGGAGCTTTCGGCTTTCGCCTCGGCCAAGGCGGAGCTGGGCCGCAACGGCAACAGCAACCAGGACGACCCGCGCACCCAGCTCTATTCGAGCCTTTCCAGCATGACGTCGGCCAGCGTCGACGAGGTGCGCGCCAAGCTCGGCAAGATCGATCGCGGCAAGCTTTCGCAAAGCGACCGCGACCTGCTCGACGCCGCACGGGCTGTCGCGGGCGAAGTGGTAGCGCCGGTGAAGGCGGCCGCCAGGGCCGACGCCGCGCCGGCAACGGTCGCGAAAGGTGACGACGCGAAATCCGCGGGGGCCTCGGCCGATCCGGCCAATGCGGACCTGCCTCCAGTGGAAGGAGCGATGCCCGATCAGCCAGCGGTCGCCACAGGCGATCCGGCGGTCGCGGCAGGCGATCCACGGGTCGCGGCGAGCGATCCGGCGAAGGACACGCAACCCTCGGCTTCGCCGGCCCCTGCCCCGCAGCCGGCGCAGACAACGGCCGAGACACCGGCGGCCGCGCCGGCACCGGCTGACGCCGCGCCAGTGGTGCAGGCATCCGCGCCGGCGGCCACGGCCGATGCGCAAGACCCCATCGATGCGGCGGTGACCAGCACGCGCCGCCAGCTCGACCAGATCGACCAGCTACTCGGAGCAGCCCCCAAATGACCAGCGTCAACCAGACCCTGCCGGGCTTTGCTTCGACCCAGTCCCAGCCCCGGCAGAGCGCCGCCGGCGGCAAGGACAAGGATCAGAATTTCGGCGAGATGGTGCACGGGACGGAAAAGCCCGATCGGCCGCAGGACAAGCACGCGACCGGGCCGGTATTGCCGGACGCGCATCTGCCAAAACGTTCATCGGCCAACGACGGCAAGCAGGAGCCGGACCAGGATCCGCAAGGCAAGACCGGCCCGCAGAAAGCTGCGGGAAAGTCCGCGAGGACCACCGCCGCCGGAACCGATGAGGCGAAGACGACGGCCGACAAGGATGCCACGGCGCAAGCCAACGATTCCGCACCGCTGCAGGACCGCTTGCCGCTGCTGATGGCGCTGAGCGACATGAAGCATTTCGCGCAATCTTCGGGCACGAGCGGCACAGGTTCCGCTGACGGCGAAGAGGCCGCCGGCGAGCACGCAGCGCTGGAACTGCAGCTGCGCCTGGGCAAGCGCGCGACGGTCGACAATTCCGCCGAGCCGCTATCGCGATCCGCCCGTTCGGCGGCGACGGAAGAGCCCGGACCCGATTTTGGGCAGAAGCCGGTCAAGGCGGAAGTGACCCTCGATATTGCGGGTCGCCGCGATACCAAGACCTTGCCGACGCAAGCGGATGAACCGCAGGCCGACGGCACGGTGCCGCCGCAAGGCTGGCGGCCGGCTTCGGCCTCCAAGACCTCGCAGCAATCTCAGTCCGCCACGCCGCAGACGGCCTCCAAGCCTTCTCCATCCGCCGCACGCATGGACGTCGTCAGCCAGCAGAGCTTCCCGGCGCCGGCGCAAAACCCGATCAGCCAGACGGCGTCGGCGCTGGTCGAGGCGTTCGCCTCCGACGATGGCGTTCAGCAGGCCTTTGCAAGCGCCTCGGCAGGCTCCCAGACGACCAATTCTGTTGCCGTTCCGACACATGTGCTCAAGATCGAGCTCCACCCTTCCGAGCTCGGATCGGTCACCGCCAGCCTGCGGCTCTCGGGCGAGCAACTTTCGATTGAGATGAAGCCCGAGACGCACGAGGCATATCGCCGTCTCACCACCGACAGCGATGCCATCGTCAAGTCCATGCGGAGCCTCGGCTTCGATGTCGACAAGGTCACCATCCTGCAACCTTCGATAGCAGCGCATGCGGCCAGCCGCGCCGATGCAAACAGCGCCATGCCGATGTCGACGGGTCGCGACCAGCCCTCGTTCCAGCCCGGGAACTCGGGCGGCAACGGCGCGGGCGGCGGACGGCAACCGGGAAGGAACGATGGCAATGGCGCACAGGAATTCGGCCGCGCTGCTTCGCCTGTTCGCGAGCGCGCTGGCGACGATATGTTTATCTAGCTTCGCCGCCGACGCCGCCAGCGCCGCCGCCAATCCCTGCGAGCCGGAGATCCTGCGCGCCGCCGATCGCTATGGCGTGCCGGCGGGCATCCTCTACGCGGTCGGCCTGACGGAGACCGGGAAGAAGGGCAGCCTCCAGCCTAACGCCATGAATATAGGGGGAAAAGCCATATTCCCGCGCAGCCGCGGCGAAGCGCTCGCCACGTTCGAGAACGCGCGGCGCGAGGGCAAGACGTTGATCGATCTCGGCTGCATGCAGATCAACCATCACTATCATGGCGAACATTTCCGCAGCGTCGACGACATGCTCGACCCGCACCAGAACGTCGACTATGCGGCGCGCTTCCTGGCCAGCCTGCACGCCCGGCATATGACCTGGTCGATGGCCGTCGCCCGCTATCATGCCGGCCCCGACAACGACCCGGCGCAGAAGGTCTATGTCTGCCGCGTCATCGCCAACATGGTCGCCACCGGCTTCGGCAAATGGACGCCGAATGCCAGCACGTTCTGCAACCAATAGTTGCTTAATGCTGAGCGCCGCTCGGGCCTTCGCCGGTCTGGGCGCCGGCGCCAATATTCCTCCGCCAAAAGTGGGGCAAATACACCCGCACAACCGCTTTTATTACGGCCCTCAAAAAAACTCCCAAGAAAATAGCTACAAGAAATGATGGTTTTTCAGGATTCGCCGGGCCGGCTACCCCTTTCCGCACGGGGCAGATGAGCTGATTCGGGGGCGGGTCGATGATCGTGATCGTTGATGAGCGAGAGCTCGTAACAGAGGGCTACTCTTCACTTTTCGATCGCGAGGGCGTGGCCACGGCCGGCTTCGCGCCAGGTGAATTCGGCGAGTGGGTGAGTTCCGCCGCCGATACCGACCTCAGATCCGTCAGGGCCTTTCTCATCGGCGACTGCCGTGAGGGCGCGATATCGCCGCGTCAGATCCGCGACCGCACCGGCGCGCCGGTGATCGCGCTCAGCGAACAGCATTCGCTCGAACATACGCTGCGGCTGTTCGAAAGCGGCGTCGACGACGTCGTACGCAAGCCTGTCCATATCCGCGAGATCCTCGCCCGTATCACCGCCATTCGCCGCCGCGGTTCCGAAGAGGCCGCCTACACCGAGGTCGGCTCGATGCGCATCTTCATGGACGGCCGCGATCCCGAGATCGACGGCGAGCCGCTGCCGCTGCCGCGGCGCGAGCGGCGCATCCTGGAATACCTGGCCAGCAACCGCGGCCGGCGCGTGACCAAGACGCAGGTATTCAACGCCATCTACGGCATCTTCGACGAGGAGGTCGAGGAGAACGTGGTGGAGAGCCACATCTCGAAGCTGCGCAAGAAGCTGCGCGAGAAGCTCGGCCGCGATCCGATCGATTCCAAGCGGTTTCTCGGCTACCGGCTGGTGTTTTGATGGCCGCCCAAGGCTCATCCCGCGCCAGCCTCGCGCAAGACACGAGGCATAGTTTTATGGCCTCCTACCCAGGCACTGCGGAGATCAATCGATGAGCCTCTACGGAATGATGCGGACCGGCGTTTCCGGTATGAACGCGCAGGCCAACCGCCTCTCCGCGGTGGCCGACAACATCGCCAACTCGGACACCACCGGCTACAAGCGCTCTTCGGCCGAGTTCTCGTCGCTGATCATGCCCGGCACCGGAGGCGCCTATAATTCCGGTGGCGTGACCACGACGATCCGCTCCGCCGTCAGCACGCAGGGCGTCATGACCTACACCACCTCGGTGTCCGACCTCGCCGTCAACGGCGACGGCTTCTTCGTGGTGCAGGACGCCAGCGGCACGCCCTATCTCACCCGCGCCGGCTCCTTCGTTCCCGACGCACAAGGCCGGCTGGTCAATGCCGCCGGCTACCAGCTCATGGCCTACGACTACGCCAACGGCGACCCGGCGGCGACCGCCAACGGCTTCGAAGGCCTCGTGCCGGTGCAGATTTCCGACCAGCAGATGACGGCGACGCCGAGCACGGACGGAATATTCAGCGGCAATCTGCCCGCCGGCGCCACGCCGCCCGCCGGCCCGCTGCCGTCCACCAACAGCGCGACCGCCGAATACACGTCGAAAACCTCGCTAGTCGCCTATGACAATCTCGGCAACAAGAAGCTGCTGGACGTCTACTTCACCAACACCGGCGCCGGCACCTGGCAGGTCGCGGTCTTCGATCAGTCGAAGGCCACGCCGGGCACCTCCTTCCCCTATACGGGCGGCGCGTTGGGATCGGCCAACCTCACCTTCGACACCACCACCGGCAAGCTCACCGGCGCGACCACGGGCGTCTCCTTCACCGTTCCGGGCGGCCAGACCCTCAACCTCGATCTCTCCAAGCTGACACAGCTCGGCACCGGCTTCACCGTCGCCGACGCCAAGGTCAACGGCAACGCGCCGAGCTCCATCCAGAAGGTCCAGATCGGCCAGGACGGCGTCATCTACGCGCAGTTCGCGGACGGCTCGACCAAGGCGCTCTACAAGATCCCGCTGGCCGACGTTCAGAGCCCCGACAACCTCACCGCCATGCCCGGCAACGTCTATGTGCAGAGCACCGATTCCGGCGCGGTCCATATCGGCTTTGCCAATGAGGGCAAGCTCGGCTCCATCGTCTCCGGAGCGCTCGAAAATTCCAACGTCGATATCGCCGAGGAACTGACCAACATGATTGCGGCGCAGCGCAGCTACACCGCCAATTCCAAGGTCTTCCAGACCGGCTCGGACCTGATGGACGTCCTCGTCAACCTGAAGAGATAACCGACGGGCGCCGCCCGTGAAAGATCCGCATGTCGCTTTCCTCCGCACTAAGCATTGCCCAGTCGGCGCTTCTGGCCACGTCCAAGCAAACCAGCGTCGTATCGCGCAATGTCGCCGATGCGTCGAACCCGGACTATACCCGCCGCATCGCCGTGGTCACCAGCACGGCGCCCGGCGCCAGAATGGTGGAAATCCAACGTACCGCGAATGAGCTTCTGTTCCGCCAGAACCTTTCGGCTCTGTCGGCATCGAGCGGCCAGAGCACGCTTTACAACGGCATGGATCAGCTCGATCTTTCGGTCAACGGCGTCGACAATGCGTCGTCCCCTTCGACGGCCATCGCCAATCTGCAGAAGGCCCTGCAACTCTACGCCACCACGCCGTCGAACCAGAACCTCGGCACCAGTGTCGTCGACGCCGCCAAGCAGGTGGTGAATTCGCTGAACAGCGGCACCAAGGCGATCCAGGATTTCCGCACCCAGGCGGACAGCCAGATCGCCACCGCCGTCGACGATCTGAACTCGCTGCTCAGCCAGTTCCAGGACGCCAACAAGGCCGTCATCTCGGGCACCCGTTCCGGCACCGACGTGTCCGACGCGCTCGATCAGCGCGACGCGCTCTTGAAGAAGATTTCGGAATATGTCCCGATCTCGACCTTCACGCGCGGCGACAACGACATGGTCATCACCACCAAGGACGGCACGACGCTGTTCGAGACCGTGCCGCGTTCAGTGACCTTCACGCCGTCCTCCGGCTATTCGGCCGGCACGTCCGGCAATACGATCTACATCGACAACGTGCCTGTCTCGGCGGGCGCCAGCGACAACACCACCGCCGACGGCAAGTTGGCGGGCCTGTTGAAGCTGCGCGACGGCGTTGCCTCGACCATGCAGAGCCAGCTCGACGAAATCGCGCGCGGCCTCGTCACGGCATTTGCCGAAACCGCGCCGTCGCAGCCCAATGCGACCGGCCTGTTCACATGGTCCGGCGCGCCGGCAATTCCGGCGGCCGGCACCCTGGTCGATGGCCTCGCCGGTTCGATCAGCATCAACGCCGCCTTCGATCCGAGCGCCGGCGGCAACCCGGCGCTATTGCGCGACGGCGGCGCCAATGGCGCGGCTTATGTCGTCAACACCGGCGGCGCATCCTATGCAGACCTTTTGATCAGCTACGGCAACAAGCTTGATCAGCCGATGGCCTTCGACAGTTCGGCCGGCATCACCGTCAGCTCCGGCGTCTCCGACTACGCGGCCAATGCCATCGGCTGGTTCGAAGGCGTGCGCCAGCAGGCCTCGACCAATGCCGACAACAAGCAGGCGCTGGCGGCACGCACCGCCGAGGCGCTGTCGAACGACACCGGGGTCAATGTCGACCAGGAGATGTCCCTGCTCCTCGACCTCGAGCACACCTACCAGGCTTCGGCGCATATGATGAAAACGGTCGGTGACATGCTGG
Source organism: Mesorhizobium sp. GbtcB19 (assembly GCF_019091085.1). GTDB lineage: Bacteria > Pseudomonadota > Alphaproteobacteria > Rhizobiales > Rhizobiaceae > Mesorhizobium. The sequence continues at coordinate 231,029 of NZ_JAGXJY010000004.1, forward strand.
ACTCCCTGTTGGCTGCGGTGGGATAATTCATGAGAGCGACAGGCGTTTCCTCAGCTGCCATTTCCAACGCGCTGCGGTATCAGCAGGCAAAGATGCAGGCCGATCTCGTCAAGGCGACGAAGGAGTCACAGACCGGCACGGTCGCCGACGTCGGTCTGGCGCTTGGCAGCCGCACGACGCAGGCCGTCACCTTCCAGCGCGATCTCGACCGTCTGAACGGCATCGTCGATTCCAACGCGCTCGTCACCGCGCGCCTGAAATCGACCCAGGATTCCCTCGGCCAGGTCGCCGACACCGCGCAGAGCTTCCTGTCGGCGCTGACCAGCGGCGTATCGGGCGACTCCTCGGCCAGCATCCTGCGGACCGCCGGAGCCTCGGCGCTGCAGCAGATGACCGGCATCCTCAACACCAGTGTCAACGGCGAATATCTGTTTGCCGGCACCAACACCGACGTCAAGCCGATCGACGATTTCAGCGCCGCCGGCTCGCCGGCCAAGGCGGCGTTCGATGCCGCCTTTTCAAGCTATTTCGGCTTCACGCAGACCGACCCGGCGGCAGCCAATATCACCGCCGCGCAGATGGACAATTTCATCACCACCCAAGTCGAGCCGCAATTTCTGGGTTCCGGCTGGCAGGCCAACTGGTCGAGCGCCACCGACGAGCAGATCACCAGCCGTATCTCGCTCAACGAGACCACCCAGACCTCGGTCAGCGCCAACGAGCAGGGCATCCGCAAACTTGCAATGGCGGCCGCCATGGTCAGCAGCCTGGTCAACGGCACCGTCAGCGAGGCGGCGCAAAACGCGATCGTCAGCCGGGCGCAGGCGCTGGTCGGCGAAGCCATCGGCGGCATTACCCAGGCGCGGGCCGAGACGGGCATCGCGCAGCAGCGCGTGTCCGATGCCAGCGACCGCATGAAGACGCAGGTCGACCTCTTCGAGAAGCATATCGTCGATCTCGAAGGCGTCGATCCCACGGAAGCGGCGACCCGCGTCGCCGACCTGACGCAGCATATCGAAACGTCCTTTGCCTTGACTGCGCGTCTGCAGCAGCTCAGCCTGCTGAACTATCTGACCTGAACTCTCACACCGAAACGCCAGAGCGCCGACGATGTATCAATTCTCCTACGCCGACATCCAGACCGACTCCGTCGCCGACGCCAAGGACCGGGAGCGGCAGTTGCTTACCCGCTCGATCGACATGCTGGCGGCGGCGGCCGCGGTCGGCACCGACTCGATGGAAGCGGTCGAGGCGCTGCACTTCACCAACCGCATCTGGACCACCTTCGTCGAGGACCTCGGCTCCACCGACAACGCGCTCCCCAAGGAGCTGCGCGCCAACCTGATCTCCATCGGCCTTTGGCTGCTGCGCGAGACTGAAGACATCCGCCAGGGCCGCACCAACAATTTCGAAGGATTGATCGAGGTATCCCAGATCATCCGAGACGGCCTCCAATGACCAACACGCTGAAGATCTCGCTGAAGCCCAACGAGAAGATCTACATCAACGGCGCCGTCATCCGCGTCGACCGCAAGGTCACCATCGAGCTGATGAACGACGTGCAGTTCCTGCTCGAAAGCCATGTCCTCCAGGCCGACCAGGCCTCGACGCCGCTCAGGCAGCTTTACTTCATCGTCCAGATCATGCTGATCAACCCGTTGGGCGCAGCGGAAGCACGCGACATGTTCCGCCGCTCGCTGCCGATGCTGATCGCAAGCTTCGACAACCAGGACATCTGCAAGGGCCTGAAGCAGATCGACCGCATGGTCGGCGAGGACGATATCTACGAGGCGCTGAAGGCGATCCGCGCGCTCTATCCGCTCGAGCGCAAGGCGCTCGAGGGCAGTGACGACATTCCTGAAGCGCCCCGCGCATTGGCTGTAGGAGAATAAGATGGCCGTCGACATGACGACAACGATTCCGGTTGGCGCCAACCAGGCCAGCCAGCAGACCTCGAAGACGGCGGTGGATTACCAGTCGTTCCTGAAACTCCTGATCGCCGAGATGAAGAACCAGGATCCGACCAAACCGATGGATTCGACGCAGTACGTCGCACAGCTCGCCACCTTCTCCCAGGTCGAGCAGTCGGTGCAGACCAACACCAAGCTCGACCAGATCATGCAGTCGTCGGCCTTGTCGCAGGCCGACGCGCTGATCGGCCGCTCGATCACCTCGGCCGACGGCAAGACCACCGGCACCGTGGCGTCGGTGACGCTCTCCAGCAACGGGTTGATCGCCGTGCTGCAGGACGGCACCAAGGTCCCGGTCGGCTCGGGCGTGTCGATCAAGCCGGCCGCCTAGCGGCACAGGGACAGTCCATGAACGAGGCCGACGCCCTCGATATCGTCCAGTACGCCGTGTGGACGGTTCTTACCGCTTCCGCGCCCGTGGTGCTGGTGGCGATGGTCGTCGGCATCGGCATCGCGCTCATCCAGGCGCTGACCCAGATCCAGGAAATCACGCTGACCTTCGTGCCGAAGATCGTCGCCATCATGCTCGTGGTGGCGCTGACCGGCCCGTTCATCGGCAGCCAGATCTCTGCCTTCACCAACGTCATCTTCGAACGCATCGAGCACGGTTTCTGACGAGAAGCCTCGAGCAATCGTCGGGGCGGCCTGCCGCAAGCCGTACGACCGCTTGCGGCGACGTTTGCTGCGGTTAGATTGTAAGCGCCGGCATCGGCTGGCGTCGTTGTCTCAGGCGGTTTTCTGGAAGCAATGCATCAGGCAAAAACGGCCGGCAGGCCATGTGCGGAATAGCCGGCGTCTGGCGAAAGCGCGGTCCGATCGGCAGCAGCGATCTTTCCGATGTCGTGCGCATGATGCAGGCATTGGCGCATCGCGGTCCCGACGATCACGGCAACTGGAACGACGCCCGCCTGGCGCTCGGCCACCGCCGGCTGACCATCATCGACCCTTCGCCCGCCGCTGGCGAGCCGATGCTGACCGCGTCCGGCGACGGCGTGCTCTGCTATAATGGCGAGGTCTATAATTTTCGCGCGCTGCGCAGGACGCTTGAGGCGGAAGGCCTGACCTTCCGCACGGTGTCCGACACCGAAGTGGTGCTGCAGGCCTTGCATCACTGGGGGCCGCAAAAGGCGGTGCCGCTGTTCGACGGCATGTTCTCCTTCGCCTATTTCGATGCCCGCGACGGCGCGCTATGGCTTGCCAGGGACAGGCTGGGCATCAAGCCGATGTCGGTCGCCGAAACCAGCGAGCGCTTGCTGTTCGCCTCCGAGGACAAGGCGATCCTCGCCTGCCATGATTTTGCGCGCCGGATCGACACCCGCGAGCTGACGCTGCGGCTGGCCTGGCAGAGCCGCGATTCCAGCTACAGCGTCTTCGACGGCATCGAACGGCTGCCGCCGGCTGGCCTGTGGAAGATCACCGGCGACGGTATCGAGAAGCGCTGCTTCTGGCATGTCCTCGACGTCGTGGAGAGCGCGCGCATCGCCGGCGACAACACGCCCGACGCCGAACACGCGGCGACACTCCAGACGCTGCTCGAGGAAAGCGTCGAATTGCATTGCATCGCCGATACCAGCCTTGCCACCGCCTGCAGCGGCGGCGTCGATTCCGGTCTGATCACCGCGCTTGCCAAACGCTTCAGGTCCGAGCTGCACGGCTATGTCGTCGACCCGAAGCTCGGCCGCAGCGAGGCGCCGGACGCCGAGCGTACAGGCCGCCATGTCGGCGTCAGCCTGCGCCGGGTGTCCCTCGACCGGGATCGGTTCTTCGAGCTCTGGCCGCGCGCGGTCTGGCATCTCGAAACCGACGGCTGGCATGCCAGCCACGCCGCGCTGCTGGCGCTTGCCGAACAATGCCGCGCCGACGGCGTCAAGGTACTGCTCACCGGCGAGGGTTCCGACGAGTTGTTCGGCGGCTACAAATGGCAGGCATCGACGATGCGGCTCTGGCGCCAGTCCTGGCTGCAGCGGCTGTTCCGTTCGAAGGCCAGGCGCGACCGCAAATTCGCCGAACTGCGCCGCACGCCGTTCCGCAACTCGATCGGTCGCGGCTCACCCTCGGACCGCAACATCGCGCTGAGGGCCCTGTCGCCCGAGCTGAACTTCCTGCAGACAAAGCTGTTCGACAGATTGGAAGGCGTCGTGCCGACCGGCGACCGCGCTTACCTCGCGAACTGCTTTTACGACCTCTACTCGCACCTGCAGGATCTGCTGCACCGGCACGACCGTTTGAGCATGGCGGCGTCGGTCGAGCTCAGGGTGCCGTTCCTCGAGAACCGGCTCATCGACTTCGCCCTTCATCTGTCGCGCAGGCAGAAATACCGCGACGGCACCGGCAAGTGGCTGCTGAAAAGGGTCGCCGAACACCATCTGCCGCATGAAAACATCCGTGCCACAAAGATCGGCTTCGAGATGTCGGACGCTTTTTCGGCCGGCACGCAGGGCCTGCTGCGCGGCGGCCTGCTGCGCGAGGCGATGAAATGGTCTTCTTCCGAGTTGGACGACCTTATCGACATGGCAAGAAGCCACGAACCCACGCGGCTGCGTCTGGTCGGCATGGAAATGCTGCTCAGGCTCTACATGGGCGGCGACACGACGGGCGGCCTGACCGAGGCCCTGCACGCACAAGTGACAAGCGCGAAATAAGCAATTCCAGGAAAAGTGTGAGCGGTTTTCCGTTCGGAATTGCGTCGAGGCAAAGAGATGGAGCGCTTCGCCGTTTCCGCGAAACGGCGAAGCGCTCCATCGTAAAGTTGGTCCAGAGCGGCGAGATGCTTGGTTTAAAGCTTCGCCGACGCATTTTCGCCTTTGCCTTCCTATTGTTGGGTCGCACTCTTTGGCGAGTCGCCCGCCCATCAGGGCGCGGCGCGCGTATGTAGCGGACGAAGGCGCTACCATGATCGACGACGAGCCGGAAAGCGAACGCGTCTCCGCGCTGGCGCCGTTCCGGCACGGCATCTTCCGCGCCGTCTGGGCGGCCAGCCTGGTGTCGAATTTCGGCGGCCTGATCCAGGGCGTCGGTGCCGCCTGGATGATGACCACGATCGCCACCTCGTCCTACCAGGTGGCGCTGGTCCAGGCCTCGACCACCTTGCCGATCATGCTGTTCGCGCTGGTTGCCGGCGCCATCGCCGACAGCTTCAACCGCCGCAAGGTGATGCTGGTGGCGCAGACCTTCATGCTGGTGGTCTCGGCGCTGCTGACCTTGTTCACCTGGTTCGGCTGGATGACGCCGTGGACGCTGCTTGCCTTCACCTTCCTGATCGACAGCGGCACGGCGCTGAACAGCCCGTCATGGCAGGCGTCGGTCGGCGACATGGTGCCGCGCGCCAAGGTGCCGGCGGCGGTGGCGCTCAACTCGCTGGGCTTCAACATCACCCGCAGCGTCGGCCCGGCGATCGGCGGCATCATCGTCGCCGCCGCGGGTGCTGCCGCGGCCTTCGCCGCCAACGCCATCAGCTATATCGGCCTGATCGTCGTGCTGTTCCGCTGGAAGCCGGCGCTGCCGGAGCAAACCCTGCCGCGCGAGTCGCTGGGCGCGGCGATGGGCGCCGGCCTGCGCTATGTCGCCATGTCGCCCAACATCGCGAAAGTGCTGGTGCGCGGCTCGGCCTTCGGCTTCAGCGCGGGTGCGGTGCTGGCGCTGCTGCCGCTGGTGGCGCGCGACGTCGTCAAGGGCGACGCGCTGACCTACGGCATCATGCTCGGCGCCTTCGGCATCGGCGCGGTCGGCGGCGCGCTGATCAGCGTGCGTCTGCGGCAGTTGCTGTCCAGCGAGGTGATGGTGCGCATGGCCTTTTGCGGCTTCGCGCTCTGCGCCTTCAATGCCGCCGTCAGCCACAATGCCTGGCAGACATCGGCGGGCCTGTTGATCGGCGGCGCCTGCTGGGTCATCGCGCTCTCGCATTTCAACGTCACGGTGCAGATGTCGACGCCGCGCTGGGTGGTCGGCCGCGTGCTGTCGATCTACCAGACCGCCACCTTCGGCGGCATCGCGCTGGGCAGCTGGATCTGGGGTGTGGTCGCCGACGCGCATGGCGCGGAAACCGCGCTGATCGCCGCGGCCATCGCGATGCTGGCCGGCGGCGCCATCGGCTTCGTCCTGCCGCTGCCGCGGCAGACGGTGCTCAACCTCGATCCGCTCAACCGCTTCAAGGAGCCGATGCTGGCGCTCAATCTGAAGCCGCGCAGTGGCCCGATCGCCATCATGATCGAGTACGTCATCCGCGAGGACGACGTGCCGGAGTTCCTCGCCACCATGGCCGAGCGCGGCCGCATCCGCCGCCGTGACGGCGCCCGCAACTGGACTTTAGCCCGCGACCTCGAAAATCCCGGCATCTGGATCGAGCACTACCACACGCCGACCTGGGTCGAGTATATCCGCCACAACCGCCGCGCCACCCATGCCGACGCCGTGGTCGGCGAACGCATCCGCGCGCTGCACAGCGGCGAGAATCCGCCGCGCGTGCGCCGCATGATCGAGCGCCCGACCACCGCGGGCACGACGCTCGTCTCACCCAAAGGCCCGATCGATCATTGACGAAGCGCCGCCAGGAGCGAACGCTTCAGGCATACGGCATACGCCAGGCGATCAACGATCAGTCGGCGCTCTGGATCATGTAGAGCTTGCGGGTGGTCTCGTGGATGCGCCACTCGCCCTTCCACCCCTGCGGCAGGACGAGAAGATCGCCTGGCCCGAGTTCCCGCATCTCGCCATCGGCGCGGCTCACTGCGGCGCGGCCGGAAATGATGTGGCATATCTCCGAGGAGCCTGAGCGGTCGGCGGTGAAGCGGCCGGGCGTGCATTCCCAGATCCCGATGTCAACGGTGCCGTCCGGCGATTGGAAGAACGACCGCGCGGCCTCCACTTGGTCCCCTTCGAAAGAGGTCGGCTTAGGTGAAAAGGCGCCGATATCGGCCTTGGCGAGGTCGTGGAAAGTCGAGAGATCGATCAAGATAGGCTCCAAGATCAATGACCGGTGATGCTGTCGGCCAGGGCGGCAAGCTTCGAGGTGTGCGCGAGTCCCGCGGCCTCGCGGGTATCGGCAATGCGGTAGAGCTGGTACATCGAGTGGACGCCCAGCCAGCGGAACGGCTCCGGCTCCCACGGCCGCACCTTGCGGTTGACCCAGGGCAGCCGCGTCAGTTCGGTATTCTGGCCGAGCACCAGATCCGCCAGCGTGCGTCCCGACAGGTTGGAGCTCGACACGCCGAGCCCGACATAGCCGCCGGCCCAGCCGATGCGCGTCGCAGGGTCGAGGCCGACCGTCGTGCACCAGTCGCGCGGCACGCCGAGCACGCCACACCAGGCATGATCGATGCGGCACTCCGCTGTCTGTGGCAGAAGCGTCGTCAGGATCGAGTGCAGCTGGTCGATCGTCGCCTGCTGCGTCTGGCCGTTGACGTCGGTGCGCGAGCCGTAGCGGTAGGGCACGCCGCGCCCGCCCATGGTGATGCGCCCCTCGCGCGTGCGCTGCGCATAGCAATAGGCATGCGCGGCATTGCCGAGCAGCTCATGGCCCTCCCAGCCGATCTTGCGCCAGAGTTCCTCCGACAGCGGTTCGGTGACGATCTGCGCGCTGTTCAGCGCCAGCCAGGTCCGCTCCTCGCCCGGAATGCCGGCGGTAAAACCTTCCGTCGCGCGGATGATGGTTTCGGCCCGCACCGTACCGCGATCGGTGGTCACAGCGCCCTTGGCAATCGCCGTCACCGTCGTCTTCTCGTAGATCGAAACACCGAGACGCTCGACCGCCGCAGCCAGCCCCTGCACCAGCTTGGCCGGCTGCACGCGCGCCTGGCCGTGGATCACGAAGCCGCCCATGACATTCCGGATGTTGATACGGGCCCGTGTCGCTGCCTGGTCGAGCAGCTCGATGCGCTCGGGGTCGGCATCCCATGAGCGGATCGTCTCGCATTCCTCACGCACGCGTTCCAGCTGCGCCGGATTGGTGGCGACCGTCAGATTGTCGACGCGGCGGATGTCGGCATCGATGCCTTCGTCGGTCGCGACCCGGATCACCTCGTCGACGCAGCCGGCCATCGCCTTCTGCATCGCGGTGACACCTTGGCGGGTCGACGTCTTCAAATACTTCTCGCGCGACCAGCCGAAGCCCCCCGACAGCCAGCCGCCATTGCGCCCCGACGCGCCGAAGCCGGCGAACTCGCGTTCGATGAGCACGATGCGCAGCGAGGGCTTCGCCTTCTTCAGGTAATAGGCGGTCCACAGTCCGGTGTAGCCGGCGCCGACGATCGCGACATCCGCCTCGATGTCGCCGGGCAGAGGCGGACGCGGCGCGGGCATAGCGCCCAAATCCGCATACCAGAACGAGATATCGCCGTTGCGCTTGACTTGCATGGGATGGCTTCCGGTAGAGCAATTCCAGGAAAGGTGTGAAGCGGTTTTCAGTCCGGAATTGCGTTGAAACAAAGAAATGATCAGGTGAGCGTGGTGTCGGCCGTGCTGTCGTCGGGCAGGAGTTTTGCATCGGCGCCGTCGAAGCAGAGCTCGACCTTGTCGCCGAGGCCAAAGCTCTCGCCGGCAAGCGGCCAGCGCACGATCGCGGTCGAGGCGTCGGCGAGCTTCACTTCGTATTTCGACCCCGAGCCGAGATAGATCGCCTCGGCGATCGTTCCCGACAGCCGGTTCGTGCCGGTGGCATCCTGTCCAGGCCGGCGGATGGCAAGTTTCTCCGGCCGCAGCAGCATCACCGGGCTGGTCTCGCCATTGAGGCGGCGCGGCGCGCTTACCGTCTCGCCGGCGACGGTCAGCGCGGTGCTGGTGCCATCGCTTCTCGCCTTGCCGCGCAGCACGGTGGAATCGCCGATGAAGCGGCCGACGAACAGCGTCGCCGGCTCGTCATAGAGCTGGCGGCCGGTACCGACCTGCTCGATGCGCCCGCGGTTGAACACCGCGATGCGATCCGACAGCACCAGCGCCTCTTCCTGGTCGTGCGTGACATAGACGAAGGTGGTGCCGAGCTCGCGGTGGATGCGCTTGATCTCGAGTTGCAGCCATTCGCGCAGCTTCTTGTCGAGCGCGCCGAGCGGCTCGTCCATCAGCAGCAGCGGCGGGTCGAAGACGATGGCGCGGGCGAGTGCCACGCGCTGCTGCTGGCCGCCCGACAATTCGCTCGGATAGCGATGCGCGAAGTCGCCCATCTTGACCATGTCGAGCGCCCTGGCGACGCGCGCCTTGCGCTCGTCCGGCTTGATGCCGCGCAGCGTCAGCGGATAGGCGACGTTGCGGCCGACCGTCATATGCGGGAACAGCGCGTAGTGCTGGAACACCACGCCGATATTGCGCTTGTGCGCCGGCACGCCGACGACGCTGTTGCCGCCGACCAGAAGCTTGCCGCTGGTCACGTCGGTGAAGCCGGCGATCACGTTGAGCGTCGTCGTCTTGCCCGAGCCGCTCGGCCCGAGCAGCGTCATAAACTCGCCGGGCTCGATCCTGAGCGAGACACCGTCCAGCGCCTTGAAGGACCCATAGGCCTTGCTGACCGTATCGAGGTCGATCGCGGCGCCGCGATTTTGCGCTCTCGGATTCATAGGCGTCCCTTCCGCTCGCGGCCAAGGAGAAGCATGCCGCCGCCGATCAGGAGCGTGGTGGCGAACAAAAGGATGGTGCCGACGGCCGCGACCGTCGGGTCGGCGTCGCGGGTGATCGAGGAAAAGATCTGCACCGGCAATGTCTTGAGATAGGGGTTGGTGATGAACAGCGACACCACGATCTCGTCGAAGGACGTGGCGAAGGCGAACAGCAGGCCGGACAGGATACCGGGTAGGATCAGCGGCAGCGTCACCGTACGGAACGTGGTCAGCGCGCCGGCGCCAAGGCTTGCCGCCGCCGTCTCCAGCCGCCTGTCGAACACTTCGAGATTGGCCGAGACCGCGATCAGCACGAAGGGCAAAGCCAGGATGGTGTGCGCCAGCACGAAGCCGGTCAGCGTGCCGACGAGCTGCGCATCGAGATAGACAGCATAGATGCCGATTGCGAGAACCACACCCGGCACCACCATCGGCGTCAGCATCAGCATGCGCAAGAGATTGGCCGGCCGCGCCTTCATGCGGTCGAGGCCGAAAGCGGCGAGCGTGCCCAGCACCGTCGCCAGCACCGCCACCAGCGAGGCGACCTTGAGCGAATTGAGGAAACTGGAAGACCAGTCGGGGTTGGTGGCGAAGTTCTGGTACCACTGCCAGGAAAAGCCCTGCGGCGGGAAAGCGAGCGACTTGTTCTCGTTGAACGACATCGGCACGACGACCAGTGTCGGCGCCACCAGCCATATCGCCACCAGCAGGCAGACGAGGCCGAGGATGACGCGCGTGAGCGGCTTCATCTCCATCAGCGTCGCCCCACGTCCCGATGCCTGGACCGCATCACGGGTGCTGCCAAGGCGAGCAGCACGAAGGTCGTGACGAGCAGCACGACGCCCATGGCGCCGCCGCGTCCCCATTGCAGCAGGCTGAGCACCTGCGTCTGCACCAGTGTCGACAGCATGGTCGAGCGCGGCCCGCCGAGCAGCGCCGGCGTGATGTAGAAGCCCAGCGCCAGGATGAAGACGATGATCGCGCCGGCATAGACGCCCGGCAGCGACAGCGGCAGGTAGACGGTGAAGAACGCGCGCGAAGGTCGCGCGCCCAGGCTTTGCGCCGCCCGCATCAGCCGCAGATCAATGCCCTTCATCACCGAATAGAGCGGCAGGATCATGAAGGGCAGCAGCACCTGAGCCATGCCGATCACCACGCCGGTCTGGGTGCGGATCAGCCGGATGCCGTCGAAACCGGCCGATCTGAGCAGCGAATTGATGACGCCGGAATCCTGCAGCAGGATCACCCAGGAGAGCGTGCGCACCACGCCGCTCACCCAGAACGGGATCAGCACACAGAGCACCAGGACGAGCCGCACGCGCGGCCCGACGGCGGTCATCAGATAGGCGTAGGGGTAAGCACAGACCACGCAGACCAATGTCACCCAGGCCGAAATGGTGAAGGTGCGCTGCAGCACCGTCAGATTGACCGGCGCGCCGAAGAACCAGGCGTAGTTCTGCATGCCCCATTGCGGTTCCGACAGGCTGCGCAGCACGATGGTGAGGAGCGGATAGCCGATCACAGCCACCAGCAGGAGGAGCGCGGGCAGTGTGAGCGCGAACGGCCGCCATACCCAGCCCGCCCGTTGCGGGGCGGAAGGCGTCGTCGGTTCGAGCGCGCTCACGAGCTATCTCCCTGTCAGCCGGTCAGTTACCAGCCATTAGCGCCGACCACTTCTCCTGCGCCACCGCGAAGTTCGGCACCCAGAACTTGAAGTTCTGCTTGTAGCCCTGCTTCTGGCGATCGGGTGTGTTGGTCAGGAAGGCGGCAACGGAATCGTCGACCTTGGGCTGCGCGTCGCTGTTGATCGGCGTGTAGGAGGTCTTCTCCGCCAACACCTCCTGCGCGTTCTTGCCGAGATAGGCATTGAGCAGCGCGTAGGCGGCATCCGTGTCCTTGACGCCGACCGGGATCGTCATCTGGTCCATCACGACGAGCCAATCCTGCCAGGCCGGCGCATATTTGGCGCCGTTCTTGACCGCGGTCATGGCGCGGCCGGTCCACATCATCAGCATGTCGGCTTCGCCGGATTCGGCGAGCTGCTGCGATTCAGCGCCGGTCTTCCAGAAGATGGTGTCGGGACCGAGCTTGCGGACCACGTCGATGGCCTTGTCGATATCGGCCACCGTCATCGCCTTCGGGTCGCCGCCGGCAACCTTGAAGGCCTGTTCGAGCAGGCCGCCGGTCGGGCTGCCGGAGCCGTCGATGCCGCGCACGCCGGGGAATTTCTGCGTGTCGAAGAAGTCGGCCCAGCTCTTGGGCGGATTATCCTTGTACTTCTCCTTGTTGTACATCAGCACGACGCCGTAATTCATCGCCGGCACCGAGCATTCGCCGACCTGGCCTTCCGGGATCTTCGAGACATCGAGCTTGGTCAGGTCCAGCTTCTGGAACAGCTTGCCGCAATAGACATATGGCGGCAGGTCGTCGGTATCGACGACGTCCCAGGTGACATTGCCGGATTCGACCTGCGCCTGCAGCTTGGCGATCTCGGTCGGCCCGTCATTGAGCAGCTTGACGCCGGACTTGTCGACGAAGTCCTTCAGCGCCGCCGCCTGGCCGTCCTGGTAGATGCCGCCATAGGAAACGAAAGTGAGGGTCTTGCCCTTGAGCGAGCCTTCCTTGACCTCGCCCGCCACTGGCTTGTCCTGCGCGAAAGCCGCGCCGGTCAGAACGCCAAGCGCCAGGACGGCGCCGATGCCATATCGCAATTTCAGCATAACGATAACTCTCCCATTCATGCCCGCGTTTTGGTCGATTACCTGGCGGCGGGCGGTTTCCAGGTCGTGTATTGATCGAGCTCGGCGCGCGGCGAGGTCGGCGGCGCGATGACCCACATCACCTCGGCCCGGCCACTGCCGATGTTCTCGGTGCGATGCGGTGTAGACGTCCTGTATTCGACGCTGTCGCCCTCTTCGAGGACATGGCGCGCCTCGCCGAGGAAAACCTCGACGACGCCGCGCAGCACGATCAGCATCTCATGCGCGTCGCCATGCGTGTATTGGTCGGGACCGGTCGAGCCGCCGATCTCGAACTCGCCGACATAGACTTCCATGTCGCTGAGCGGCGGCCGCGACAAGAGCATCTTGCGGCAGCCGTCGCTGGGCGGCAGGCTTGGCCGCTCGCTGCGCCTGAGCACGCCGTGATGGTTTTGAGCCGTGCTCTCCGCGAAGAGCAGCGCGACGCTGACCCCGAGCGCCGAAGCGATCTGATTGAGCGATGCCGTGCTGGCGCCGGTCAGGCCGCGCTCGAGCTGGCTGATGAAGCTTGCGCTCGTTCCGGTCGCCTCGGCGAGATCGCGCAAGGAAAGCCGGCGGGCAAGGCGAAGGCTCTTGAGCCGCATGCCCAGCACTTCCTGGGCGGCTGTCGCGACCGAACCGTTCCTGTTCCCGGTTGAAGCCTGGCCCTTATCGGAAGCCTTGGGCATCTCGTTTGTTCTCCACTGAACACTTTGTACAGTGACACTGTACAAGCTGCAAGCGGCGAATCCGGCCAGTTCAGACCTTCGGGTAGGCCAGCCAGCCGCACCGATGAGGCAATGGTTCGTCGTCCGGGGGATAAAAAGCTCGGGTCAGCCCTCGCCGGACAGGTCGCGCCGCGCCTTGTCGAGCTCTTCGGCGTAGCGGCGCATCAGATGGCTCTCGGTGAGCAGCCCCAGAACGATGCGCTCGTCGAAATCCTCGACCACCGCCAGTTCTTCGGCCCCGGTGCGCTGGAAAGTCTCGGCTGCGGTCTGGACGTTCATCGACGGCACCAGCACCGCGTCCTTGAACTGGGCGAGCGCGCTGACCGGCGTGGCGCCGTCGGAAAGATCGCTGTGCAGTTCCGGCACCAGCAGCATGCCGACATATTGGTCGGCCTGCTCGACGGCGATGACGCGCTGTCCGGATCCGAGCGGAACCTCCTTGCGGAATTCTGCGAGCGTCGTCGAGGCGGGAATGGTGCGGACATCCTTGCGCATCATCGAGCCGACGGTGAGGCTGCGCATCCAGCCGACGTCATGGGCGCTGCGGATCGTTTCGCCGCGCAGATGGAAGCGCCAGGTCGAGAAGGAGTAGCCGAAGGTCTCGCGCACCAGGATCGCCGACATGATCGAAGCCGCCAGCACCACGCCGGTGAGCGTCAGGTCACGCGTGGACTCCAGCGCCAGGAACGTCATGGTCAGCGGGCCGCCGACGACGCCGACCGCCAGCGACGTCATGCCGACGACGGCGGCGACCGCCGGGTCGATGCCCGCCGACGGCGCGGTGATAGCCATGACACCGGCAAACACCTTGCCGAGCAGCGCGCCCAGGAACAGCGAGGCAAAGAACAGGCCGCCACGGAAGCCGGAGCCGAGCGATATGGCGGAGGCCGCCAGCTTCATCACGAAGACGCTCGCCACCACCGGAAGCGTATAGTTCATGGCGAATTCGCGGTGCAGCGCGCCGTGCCCGCTGGACAGCACCTGCGGCGTGACCAGCCCGAGCAGACCGACGAAGATCCCGCCGATGAAGGGCCTGACCGACGCATCGATCGACAGCCGCACGAAAAGCCGCTCGACGATGCTCACCAGATGCATGATCGCGATCGAGGCCGCTCCGCCAAGCAATCCCAGCAGCAGGAACGGCACGTATTCGCTGGCGGTCAAATTCGGCAACCCTGAGAGTTCCAGCGGAAACGGCACGCCGCCGAACACTTCCGCGGTCAGGGAGGCGGCGATCGCAGCCGCCATCACCGGCGCCACATTGGCGACGGAGTAGATGCCGATGACCAGCTCGAAGCCGTAGAAGGCGCCGGTCAGCGGCGCGTCGAAGGCTGCCGCGATGGCGCCGGCAGCGCCGCAGCCCACCAGGATGCGGACGTCGTTGCGGCGCAGCCGGAACGCGCGGGCAAGTCGGGAAGCGATGCCGGAGCCGATCTGCGTATAGCCGGCTTCCAATCCGACCGAGGCGCCGAAGCCGCTCGAAATCATCGTCTGGGCCACGATGATGAAAGTGTCGGTGAGCGACATGCGCCCGCCGTATAGAGCGTTGGCCTCGATCGGGTCGACCGGCGTGCGGAACTTGCGCTTTCTGAGCCAGATGACGGAAAGCCCGAGCAGCAGGCCGCCGATGGCCGGGTACATCGCCTGCACCGGATCGGCGAGCGAGAACATTGCCGAAAGCCGGCCGCCCGGCTGCACGTCGAACAGCAGATAGTGCATGCCTTGCACCAGCGCGCTCATGCCGGTGACCAGCGCGCCCGCGATGACACCGACCGCCCCGGCCATCAGCACGATCACGATGCCGCGCGCCTCGAGCACGGGGATCGAGCTGATCAGCACCGCGCGAAGCCGGCGGGCATAGACTTGTGGGTCGTTTCTGGCAGGCAACGGAGCGGCTCGCCGGTATGCGAAAGAGAACAACTGCCGTGCCTGGATACGCGCGGCGGCTTTGCGTGGCAATCGCAATGCCGACCGCATGTGGCGCCATTTTGGCGGTGCTCGAATTAGCGTCGCGCAGCGCTCCACCGCTTATCAAGGAGATAGACTTAGTCGGGTACAGGTATGGTCAGCGGGCCGCAATCGTCCTCGGCGACGAAGATCGCCAAAAGCTCGGCGGACTCGGTGGCGCTGGCGTTCTCGGCGAAGGCGTGGATGGCGCCCGGCGCTTCGAACCAGGTCTGGCCCTGGGCGTAGGTAACGGCCGGCCCGCCTTCCATCTGCGAGCGCAGCGCTCCCTTGATGACGAAAGCGGTGACCGAGCCGGGATGACGGTGCCGCGGCGTGTAGGCATTGGGCGGGAATTCGACCAGCGCCGTGGTGATCGAATGCCCGGGAACGTTCGGCAGTTTTTCGCAGGCGAGCGGCTTGACGGTGGTGGTCGGGCGGGCCGCCGCCCCTTCCCCGGCATCTGCCCCCATCATGTGAATATGCGCGTCCATTCCACCGGGGGGAGTGATCACCCTGTTATGGACCATGGCCATGCCAAGCAGCCCGGCCGAGATCGCGGCGACGCCGACCAACGCAAGGCTTCGCGAAGAACCGTCTTCAGTCACGACGGCAACTCCTTTGCTTACGCAGCCGGCCGGAAGCCGGCGCGCCAGCCGAGCTCGCTGACGGCCTTGTCGGTCGTGATGTGGCCGTTCGGCTCGGCGACGTTGAAGGCGCCTTGCGATCCGCGCTCGACCGCAAGCAGCGCCGCATAGGCGGCGGCATCGACATGCACGGCCGGATCGGCGGCGGCCTCCGCGCCGGTGCCTGGCCCGTAGAGATGGCCGTAGCGCAGCACGATGCCGGTCATCGGCGAGGCACCGAGCACATGCCGTTCCAGCGCAAGGACGCCGCCGACACTGACAGCCCGGCCGCCTTCCGCGCCACTATCGAGCGGATCCGCTTCGGCATGCGGCTCCGCTCCCGGCGCATAGGCCCAGGCGATGCTCTGCGCGATCAGGCGCCGGACGCCTGCAGCCTTGGCGGCATCGACCAGGTTGCGTGTGCCCTCATCGCGGATGCGCGCGTTCCGGGCGATCGCCTCGCCCATTCGCGATGGGTCAAGTCCGGCCGGCAGGTCGGTCAGTTGATGGATGACGATCTCCGGCCTCGCCGCCGCGACCGCATCGTGTAGCCCTGCCCTATCGAACACGTCGACCACCACCGGATCGGCGCCGAGCCTGCGCAGTTCTTCCGCCTTCGCCGCCTGCCTGGTCGAGGCCGTTACCTGATGGCCGGCCGCCAGAAGCTGCGGGATCAGGCGGCGGCCGATGGCGCCCGAGCCACCGGCGAGAAAGATACGACAGCCCATCGTCTTTCGCTCCACGTTGCGATAATGTCAGAGTACGAATAACATATAAGAGCACTGATATCATGCGCAAGCAGAATCCTCCACCAGCCATTCCAGCCCCGGGCGAAGGCAAGCGCGGCGAGCAAGGCTATCTCGGCTATCTGCTGCGCCAGGCGGCCGGCGCCTATCGCCTGAAGGTGGAGCGGGCGCTTGACGAATTCGGCGTGACGCAGGCGCAGTTCGCGGCGCTGACCATGATTTCGGCCTATCCCGGCCTGTCCAATGCCGACCTTGCCCGGCTGGCGGTGCTGACGCCGCAGACGGTGAGCGTGATCGTCGGCAATCTGGAAAAGGCGGGCTCCCTCGTGCGCCGGCCTCACGCCGTCCACGGCCGCATCCAGCATCTTGACCTCTCGGACAGCGGCCGCGCCTTGCTGAAGAAGTGCCGGGAACGCGTCTACAGGCTTGAAGGCGCACTCACCGCCGGCCTCTCCGCCGAGGCGGAGCGTGCGGTGCGCCGCTGGCTGGTCGCCGTCGCGACCGCCGACGCGGCACGGGCCTGAGGTTAGGCGCTTTCAGGTCGGCGCGCCGCCGTCCGTCTCGTAAAGCGCGAGCTTGCGATCGCCGATGCCGAGCTCCGCCCAGCTCGCGCGCCATTCGGCGATATGCGCCGACTTGAAATGCGCCTCGAGCGCGGCGCGGTCGCTCCAGCCCTCCGAAACATGGATCAGCCCGCCATCCAGCACGTCCTGCGCGTAGGAATAGTGAAGGCAACCCGGCTCGGCGCGGCTCGCCGATATCATCCGTTTCATCGCCAGCCTTGCCTGTTCGAGCCTATCGGGGGGCAGCCGGACCGTGCCGATGATCAGGAGCATGCCGTTTTCCTCGCATTGGGCTTGGAGGAGGTCCCGTAGCCGCTCTCCCACCTTCGCGCAAGCTTGGAGGGTTACGGTCGAGGCCCTGCCCTGTGCGTGGCGGGTCTTGATTTGGGGACGACATGGCGATCAGCGAAACACTCCCGTCCGGCCCGGTGGCGAAAAACGGCCGCGACGTGTTCTTCGCGCTCGGCATCGTCGTCATCCTGGCGGTGCTGTTCCTGCCGATCCCGGCCTTCCTCATCGATATCGGCCTTGCCTTCTCGATCGCGCTTTCGGTGTTGATCCTGATGGTGGCGCTGTGGATCCAGCGACCGCTCGATTTCTCGTCCTTCCCGACCGTACTGCTGATCGCCACGATGCTCAGGCTGTCGCTCAACATCGCCACGACGCGCATGATCCTGTCGCACGGCAATGAGGGCACGCATGCCGCCGGCTATGTCATCTCCGGCTTCTCGAAGCTGGTGATGTCGAGCGACTTCGTCATCGGCCTCATCGTCTTCATGATCCTGATCGTGGTGAACTTCATCGTCATCACCAAGGGCGCCACCCGTATCGCCGAGGTCGGAGCGCGCTTCACCCTCGACGCCATCCCCGGCAAGCAGATGTCGATCGACGCCGACCTCTCCGCCGGCATGATCGACGACAAGACGGCGCAGTTGCGCCGCCGCGAGTTGGAGGAAGAATCCTCCTTCTTCGGCTCGATGGACGGCGCCTCGAAATTCGTGCGCGGCGACGCCATCGCCGGCCTGATCATCACCGCCATCAACATCGTCGGCGGCATCGCCATCGGCTATCTGCGCCACGGCATGGGCCTCGGCCAGGCGGCCGACGTCTTCATCAAGCTGTCGGTCGGCGACGGCCTGGTCACCCAGATCCCGGCGCTCATCGTTTCGCTCGCCGCCGGCATGCTCGTCTCCAAGGGCGGCACGCGCGGCTCGGCCAACCAGGCGGTGTTCGGCCAGCTCGGCGCCCACCCGCGCGCGCTCTATGTCGCGGCTTCGCTGCTGGTCATCCTCGGCCTGATGCCTGGGCTGCCGCTGTTCCCCTTCTTCGCGCTCGCCGGCGGCATGGCCGGCCTCGGCTACATCATCCCGCTGCGCCAGAACCGCGCGCTTGCCGCCGCCGAAGCCCTGAAGACGCAGGAGAAGGCGAACAAGGTCGAGGAGGAGAAGAACTCGGTCAAGGCTTCGCTGGTCACCGCCGAGATCGAGCTTCTGATCGGCAAGCAGCTTTCGACCAGGCTGATGGTGGCGCATCAGGAACTGGTGTTCCGCATGTCGAAGATGCGCAAGAAATTCGCCCAGCAATACGGCTTCGTGGTGCCGGAAGTGCGCGTCGCCGACGACTTCGGCATTCCGCCGAAGAGCTACCAGATCAAGGTACACGGCACGGTGGTCGCCGAATACCAGATGCGCGTCGGCGAGATCATGGTGCTGCTCGGCACGCGCGGCGTGCCCGAAATCCCCGGCGAGGAGATCCGCGAGCCGGCCTTCGGCATGCGCGCCTATTCTGTGCTCGAAACCTTCGCCGAGGATCTGAAACGTGAGAACTTCACCTTCGCCGACAACATGTCGGTGCTGCTCACGCATCTTTCCGAGGTGATCCGCAACAACCTGCCGCAGCTTCTGTCCTACAAGGACATGAAGGCGCTCTTGGAGCGGCTCGACCCGGAATACCGCAAGCTCGCCGACGAGATCTGCACCTCGCACATCTCCTATCCGGGCTTGCAGGCCGTGCTGAAGCTGCTGCTCGCCGAGCGCGTCTCGATCCGCAACCTGCATCTGATCATCGAGGCGATCGCCGAGATCGCGCCGCATGTGCGCCGCACCGAGCAGATCGTCGAGCATGTGCGCATCCGCATGGCGCAGCAGATCTGCGGTGACCTTTCCGAAGGCGGCATGCTCAAGGTGCTGCGCCTCGGCAACCGCTGGGACCTCGCCTTCCATCAGAGCCTCAAGCGCGACGCCAAGGGCGAGGTGCGCGAATTCGACATCGATCCGCGCCAGCTCGAGGAATTCGGCCAGGACGCCACCAAGGCGATCCGCAAGCATCTCGAGGCCGGCGAGCGCTTCGTCCTCGTCACCGCGCCGGACGCGCGTCCCTATGTGCGCATGATCATCGAGCGGCTGTTCACCACCCTGCCGGTGCTCAGCCATGTCGAGATCGCCAAGGGCGTCGAGATCAAGGTGCTCGGAACGATCTCGTGAACGCGCTCTCGCAAGGCGTCGTCATCGCCGCCTTCCTCGCCTTCTGCCGCATCGGCGCCTGCTTCATGCTGATGCCTGGCCTGTCCAGCGCCCGGGTGCCGCTGCAGATCAGGCTGTTCGTGTCGATCGCCGCCACCGGCGGCCTGCTCGCCTTCCTGTGGGACCGCATCTACCCGTTCGTCGATCCGCGCCCGCAGATCCTGGCGCCGATGATCGTCTCGGAGATCCTGGTCGGCGGGCTGATCGGCGCCATGACCAGGCTCTACATGGAAGCGCTGCGCTTCATGGGCTCGGCCATCGCCATGCTGATCGGCTATGGCGGCTCCGGCGGACCGGCGATCGAGGAGCCGGAACCGCAGGCAGCACTTGCCGCCATCATCTCGTTCTCGGCGTTGCTTCTGCTCTTCGTCTTCGACTTCGACCACGAGATCATCAAGGCGCTCGTCGCCTCCTACCAGGTTGCCCCGGTCAACGTGTTCTTCAACCCGCAGGCAGCCCTCGTCGACGTCACCGACACGGTGTCGGATGCCTTCTTCCTGGTCATCCGCCTCGGCAGCCCGTTCGTGGCCTACGCGATCCTGGTCAATCTGACGATCGGCTTCGTCAACAAGCTGACACCGCAGATCCCGGTCTATTTCATCTCGCTGCCCTTCGTCATCGCCGGCGGCATGATCATCTTCTATTTCGCCGTCGGCACCTTGCTGTCGCTCTTCGTCGACGGCTTCGTCGACCTCACGCTGGCGAGATAAGGCGCCATGACCACGCGAAAGGACCGCCTGAAGAAACTGGTCAAGGTGCAGGAGCAACTGAAGGCGCTGCACGAGACCCGCCATGCCGGCTTCCTCGCCGCCGCCGTCAAGGCGGAAGCCGAGGCCAAGGACCTGATCGAGCGTTTCGACACCGACAATTCGCTCGCCGGCCTCTTTCCCGCGCTCTACCACAAGCGCATCACCGACGCGCTCGGCCGGCAGCAACAGAACCTCGAAAATGCCCGCCAGGAAGCCTCGCTGATCGCCACCGCGACAGCGCGCACCAATATGGTCGAGCGTGCCTACAAGGACGTGCGCCGCCGCGACGAGCGCGAACGCTCCGACCGCGAGCGGCTCGACCTGATCACACAGAAGCGGGCCGACGAGTAGTTCAGCAATAATCCGAGGGTGACTCACGGACGACACCACGTGAACGACCGCTTTGCGCCTCAGAGCCGACTTTCACGCGGTCGGGTTCAGAAGATGTTCGTCTCGCTATTCCAGATACGGCGTCAGCACATCTTCGATCCACTTCATGAATGCGCGGACTCGGCGCGACAGATTGCTCCGATGTGCTACGACGAGGGACACGGCGAGCGCCCGGCGACGAAAATCAGGTATGATCTCGACAAGCGCCCCACTCTCCAAGTATCGGCCAATCCCCAAGAGTGGCGCCTGAATCAGGCCAAGGCCGGCGAGGGCAGCGGCTTCGTAGGTCTGTGCGCTGTTGACGTGTAGCGCACCTGGCAACTGAAGCGTCGCGTAGCTGTCGCCGTCCGGATATTCCCATCCGTAGGGTCTTGCGCCCAGCATTGTCGAAAAATGAATTGTCCGATGCTCCTGACGCTGGAGATCTTCTAGCGATCGAGGCACGCCATGGCGCGCCAGATAGGCGGGACTGGCAGCGTTGACCATGCGCAACAGGCCCAGTGGGCGGGCAATCAGCGTCTCGTCCCCGATGGGACCAAGTCGCAACACGCAGTCAAATCCCTCTTGAACCAGATCGACTTGCCGATCCGTACTCGACACCTCCAGCTCCAACTCGGGGTGAGCGGCCATGAAATCCGGCAAGGCCGGCACGATCGATGTGCGCGCCACCTCGGTCGGAAGATCGACCCGTAAACGCCCGCGAAGTGCCACGCGATCGCCTGCGAACATCGAGTGTAGGTCATCGACTTCAGCAAGCAGATCGCGGGCACGGACATGAAATGCGCGTCCGTCCTCCGTCAACCGCACGCTGCGCGTCGTCCGGTGCAGGAGCCTGACACCTACATCCTCCTCCAACTTCCGGACCGCCGTTGAGGCCCTCCCTTTTTGGATACCCAGGCTATCCGCCGCGCGGGTGAAGCTCCCCATTTCCGCTACCGTTATGAAAATGAGGATGGGTTCGAGATTCTGCATTTTCGCGCCTCGGTATTGTTTCCCAAAAAGAGAACAGTTGGTTCGCTTCCCCGGTGTTTATCACACCTAGGGGACACAGTAAGCTTCGAATATGGGGATCCGCCCATCGGAGAATGACAAGTGTCCGAAACTATGAATCTGCATCAGATACCTGAAACCATGACCCCGCATCGCGCCCTGTGGGCCGGCCGGATAATGACCGCGTTTGTCGTTATCGCTCTGGTGGCAGACGGCACTATTCAGCTTATCGCGCCGGCACAGATCGCGAGCATGTTGCAGGAAACCGGATTCGCGATGGACCTGACCCGTGTCGTGGGTCCGGTCATACTCGCCTGTGCCATCCTTTACGCCATCCCGGCCACCGCCGTCCTCGGCGCCGTCCTAGTAACGGGCTTTTTGGGAGGTGCCATCTGCGCCCATGTCCGCATTGGTGAATTGGGGTCGCCGCCGGAAATCGTTTCCATGCTTCTGGGCGCGATGACATGGGGCGGCCTCTACCTGCGTGATCCCCGAATCCGGGCCATTTTGCCGCTCATCCATTGAACCAACCGGGGCAGTGCTCTGTTCCCTCAACATCAGGAGAAAACACATGTTTTTAGTAATGGGAATCACGGGAAAAGTTGGCGGCGCAACGGCCAAACATCTGTTGGCGCACGGCAAGGAGGTACGCGCGCTCGTCCGCAATCGCGAGAAGGCGGCTAACTGGGCGAACCAGGGCGTGGAACTGGTAGACGGTGATTGGAATGATTCAGCGGCCATCGAGCAAGCGCTCAAAGGCGTCGAAGGCGCGTTCGTCATGTTGCCTCCTGTCTGGGCGCCCTCGCCCGATTACAAAGAAGCAAAGGGCGTGATCGCAAACTACGTCGAGGCGCTCACCAAGGCAGCGCCGCCGCGAGTGGTTGCGCTTTCGTCGATGGGTGCGAACAGAACGAGCGGGCACGGGGTGATCACGGCCTTGTCGCTTCTGGAGCAAGGTTTTCGCGACCTGATGTCGCCAATTGCATTTGTGCGTGCAGGCGGGTTCTTCGAAAATTTTCTTTACGGCTTGCAGGTCGCGCATGGCGGAACGCTGCCGGTCTACTACAATCCGACAAACCGGAAATCGGCCATGGTCGCGACGAACGACATCGGCGCGGAAGTCGCAACCCTTTTGACCGGGCCAGCATGGTCAGGGCAGCGCGTCGTCGAGCTTGGTTCGATGGTCACCGCGGATGAAGTCGCGGAGCAACTGGGTGAAGTCCTGAATCTTGACGTGAAAGCCTTTGCAATTCCGCGTGCAGGGTGGGCGGAAGCGTTCGAGCAGTTCGGCATCCCGAAGGGCCACACCGGACCTGCCGAAGAAATGTTTGAGGCCGTGAATGCGGGATGGATGGACCTCGGCGTCGCAGGTACGGAGCATGTAGCGGGTACGACGTCCGCACGCCATGTATTTGAGGCTGCACAGAACGCCGCCATGGCCTAAGTCCGGGACGGATCAGGCATGTCACGGAGACTGCCCGCTTCTGCGTCGGACGCGTGCGGGCAAGCTCTCAACAACAACTCGCGAAAAACCCCGTGGCGCGAAGCAGACAACCGATCCATACATCCGCATTCCACCTCCCTTTTCCCGCAAGCCTGCCACAAGCTTGTTCAGTCATTGTGCGGATAACAAAACCGGCAAAGGGCGGACTTTCTTGGCCATTTCCCCACCCAGCGACATCGTCATGGACGTTGCCCGCGCAGCGGAGCCGGCCGATGTCGAGGCCGCCCGCGCGGCGCTCCTCAGGCGGGCGGGTGGTGCGCCTGGCACCTTCTCGGTCGATCCATCCGCCACGGTCGATGCCGGCTCCGTGCTCTCGCGCGCCACGGCCGACAAGGCGGAAGCCGCCAATCCGGCGAAGAAGTTCCAGCGCTTCGAGGCGATGGTGCTGACGACCTTCATCCAGAACATGATGCCCAAGGACACCGAGGGCGTTTACGGCAAGGGCCTGGCCGGCGACATGTGGAAATCGCAGCTTGCCGAAAAGGTGGCCGATGTCATGGCCGCGCATGGCGGCATCGGCATCGCCAGATCGATGCTTGCCGACCACTATCTCGACGGCGAGCACAAGGTGCCGGTCGGCCCCGTTGCCGGCGGGCCTCAGAAGACCGAGATCGACCAGCAGACCAGGCTCTCAACCTCGATGCTCGAAGAGCTTGAGCGCAAGGCGGCACAGTCGATGACCGGCGACGACACAACCATAAAAACGGACATCAAGATCTAGGGACCTACATGGCCGACGACACGGACCTTTCCAACCTTCCCGCACGGACCAACGCAGTGGAAGCGCCCGCCGCCGCACGACCCGGCAACCTCGCCGCCATCATCGGCCGCATCGAGGAAGTCGTGGAGGAGGAGACCGCCGGTATCCGCAGCGGGGCGGCCTACGACCTCAAGTCCTCGAACGCGCGCAAGAGCCGCTATCTCTACGAGTTGAACCGGGCGCTCAAGGGCGCCAACGAGATCGAATTCCTCGAGCAGCATCGCGAAGGTCTGCTCAGGTTGCGCCAGAAGCTGGCGAAGAACGAGGCGGCGATCCTGGCCCATCTCAATGCGGTCAACGAGGTCGCCACGCTTCTGAGGAACGCCATCCAGCGCGCCGATGCCGACGGAACCTATTCGGCTGGCGAGTTCGGAATGGCCAGGGCCTGATGAAGATGATCACGGCGCGAGGACAGATCCGGTGATAAAGTTCATCGCCGCCGCGCTGTGGATCTGCGCCGTGACGCTTGGCGCGGTCTTCTATTCGTTCCAGGCGGCCAGCCAGCGCGGCGCGGCCGAGCCGCCGAAGCCGATGCTGGGCGGCCTCGACTACGTCAAGACCGACATGATCTCGGTGCCGCTGCTGCGCGACGGCAGGATCGATGGCTATTTCCTCACCAAGCTCGTCTACACGGTTGAGCCGGCGGAGATTAAGAAGCTGTCGATCCCGGCGCAGGCGCTGATGACCGACCAGGTCTATTCCTATCTCTATTCCAATCCGCAGATCGATTTCACCAAGAAGGAGTCGATTGATCTCGACGCCTTCCGCAAGTCGATCCGCGATACCATCAACACCCGTATCGGCGTCGAGCTGGTGCACGAGGTGCTGATCGACCAGGTCAACTTCCTCTCCAAGGACGATATCCGCGACAACGCGCTCCGTCGCCGCAGGGGTGCCGGCGAAACCGCGGCGGCGATGACCAAGGCGTTCAAGGCCGCGCCGGAGCATTGATTGTCCGGCCAAGGTTCGGCATGGATGTGCCTGAGCCAGCTTACCCGTGATGCGACTTGACGCATGGTGACCGCGTTGACGTTAACGTCAACTCGAAGCTATATGCGCCGGTGACACGCGACCGCGCGCAGGCGTGGTGCGTCGCCCAGCGGCCGCGAGCCGGTGCGCGTCAACGCAACCAATGAGGAGAACCGCCATGGGCGTTCAGGAGATTGCCGACAAGATCAAGTCGCGCGTGGCAAGCGCCGGCTTCGAGCATTCGGTCAAGTTCGACACCGGCAGCGACGGCGTCATCGTCATCGACGGCGCGACCGTCTCGACCACCGACGCGCCGGCCGACTGCACGATCAAGCTCTCGCTCGACGATCTGGATTCGCTGATTGCCGGCGACCTCAACCCGACCATGGCCTTCATGGCCGGCAAGCTCAAGGTCGAAGGCGACATGACGGTCGCCATGGCGCTCAGCCAGCTGCTCGGCTGATCTTTCACAAAAAACGCCGCCCGATGGGCGGCGTTGCGTTTTTTGTCGAGCCCGAAGCCTTCAGGCGACGAAGCCCAGGGCCTGTCCCTTGATCTTACGGCCGGCGGCCTTGATCGTGCCCCTGGCTCGATCCAGCGCGCCGTCCTTCAGCTCCACAGCCAGAAGCCGGTGCCGCTCATAGGGGCCAGGCATGGCAAGCGTTCCGGTGCGGTCGGCCGAGAAGCCGAACCGGCCGTAATAGGGCGCGTCGCCGACGAGCAGGACCGCGCCATGGCCGAGCCGCGCGGCTTCGGCGACCGCGTGCCGCATCAGCGCCGAGCCGATGCCGCCGCTCTTCAATCCCGGCTCGACCGCGAGCGGGCCGAGCAGGAGCGCCGGACCGCCCTCGCCCAGCCTCACATCCCAAAGCCGCACCGTGCCGACGACCGCGCCCGACGCGTCGCGGGCAACGAAGGCCAGGCCTTCCGACGGCCGGCGGCCGCGCCGCAGCTTCTCGGACGACTTCTTCTTGCGGTTCGGTCCCATGGCCCGGTCGAGCAGCGCTTCGCGCGCCACGGCGTCGCCCGCGCCTTCGCCAACGATGACGAAGGCCGGCGCCTGGGCGGCCCCCCCGTCCGGCGCGCCGCGCGAGCCAGCCTGTGCCCGGTGGGCCAGGGAGGGCGCCAGCGCCGCGATCGGGCTCTTCTCCCCCGCGGAGAAAAGCTCAGCCGACGGTCCGGACGAGGGGGCAATTTCGGTGGCCGCAATGGCCGATTTGATCAGGTATTCCATATCCGCGATCCTTCACGAGCGGAGATCTGTTCCACAAGCGAGCCCGGGCGGATGACAGCACCCACCCGGGTTGATCTGAGCGGTCTCTTGCGAACTGCTCAGATCACGTAGGATCGGAGAGGCTCGAAGCCGTTGAACGCGACCGCCGAGTAGGTGGTCGTGTAGGCTCCGGTGCCTTCGATCAGCACCTCGTCGCCGATGGTCAGCGACAAAGGCAGCGGATAAGGCGTCTTCTCGTACATCACGTCGGCCGAATCGCAGGTCGGGCCGGCGAGCACGCAAGGCGCGGTTTCCGAGCCATCATGGCGCGTGACGATCGGATAGCGGATCGCCTCGTCCATGGTCTCGGCGAGGCCGCCGAACTTGCCGATGTCGAGGAACACCCAGCGCACATTGTCGTTGTCGGCCTTCTTCGAGATCAGCACGACTTCCGACTTGATGACGCCGGCATTGCCGACCATGCCGCGGCCCGGCTCGATGATCGTCTCGGGCAGCGCGTTGCCGAAATGCTTGCGCAGCGCCGAGAAGATCGCCTGGCCATAGGCCTGCGCCACCGGCACGTCCTTCAGGTAACGGGTCGGGAAACCACCGCCCATATTGACCATCTTCAAGACGATGCCTTCGTCGGCGAGCGTCGCGAAAACCTTCTTGGCATCGCCCAGCGCGCGGTCCCAGGCCGTGAGATCGGTCTGCTGCGAGCCGACATGGAACGACACGCCATAGGCGTCGAGGCCAAGACCCCGGGCATGGCGCAGCACGTCGACGGCCATCGCCGGCACGCAGCCGAACTTGCGCGACAGCGGCCACTCGGCGCCTTCGCCGTCGGTGAGCACGCGGCAGAACACGCGCGCGCCGGGGGCGACGCGGGCGATCTTCTCGACCTCTTCGACGCAGTCCACTGCGAACAGGCGAATGCCGAGCTGATAGGCGCGTGCGATGTCACGCTCCTTCTTGATGGTGTTGCCGAAGGAAATGCGATCGGCCGGCGCGCCGGCATCCATCGCCATCTCGACCTCGGCAACCGATGCGGTGTCGAAGGACGAGCCCATCGCAGCAAGCAGGCGCAGGATTTCCGGCGCCGGGTTTGCTTTCACCGCATAGTAGATCTTGGAATCGGGCAACGCCTTCTCGAAGGCGCGGAAATTGTCGCGCACGACATCGAGGTCGACGACGAGGCAGGGGCCGTTCGGACGTCGGGTGGCGAGGAAGTCAAGGATGCGCTGGGTGGCCATCGGGGTCTCTCCATAACGCCTTTCGGCGCGCAATAAGGCTGCGGGACGCGGGCGCTCAGCCTCGCGAACACGCGGTGGACAAAGGCGGGACGGAAAATCCATGGAACCAGCCGGTGGAGACCCCGGAACCATGAAATGCCGTCTCGCGGCGGTGAACCTTGGCCTTGCCCGGCCTCGGTTCGCTTTGTCTGCCTTGGCTTGGATGGGAGACCCGTCCGCACTGCCGGCAATGAAGGTGTGCCTCTTTAGTAACCCCGGTCTTTGGACAACCGGAAGAGAACCAGAAAGGCCCGCACCGTCGTTGCTTCAAGGTGTCCTCGGTCTTGTGGTTGGCCACTGACCGACTGGAGGGGTTGGCTCCAGTTACCTTACCGATTGCCCTCACCATTCGAGGATCGGCGGACACCCACAGGCACGTGCGACTTTGGGCAAGCGCGATATAGGAGCGAAGGGTTTCACAATCAATAAAAATCGTAAGCGCCGGTTGTAAAATTTCCGGCATCGAACAATGTTTGTCCAACCGTATCCGGAAATCGAACGATGCCAGGAACCCAAGGACCGCTTAACGCCTTCCTCGATCTGCGCCAAATGCCTGTGGCGAATGCGGAATTAGGCCCGCTTGCCGGCCTGCGCCTGGCCGTCAAGGACATCTATGACGTCGCCGGCTACCGCACCGGCTGCGGCAACCCGCAAAGGTTCGAGGAGGCGCATGCCGCCTCGCGCACGGCGGAAGCGGTGCAGACGATCCTCGACGCCGGCGCGCGATTCGTCGGCAAGACCCAGACCGACGAGCTGGCCTTCTCGCTGTTCGGCCAGAACGCGCACTACCCGTATCCGGTCAATCCCGCCGCGCCCGACCGCGTCACCGGCGGCTCCTCCTCCGGCTCGGCGGCTGCCGTCGCCGGCGGGCTGGCCAACATCGCCACCGGTTCCGACACCGGCGGCTCGATCCGCGCCCCGGCAAGCTTCTGCGGCCTGATCGGACTGCGCACCACGCATGGCCGCATCCCGCTCGAAGGCGCCATGACGCTGGCATCGAGCTTCGACACGTTCGGCTGGTTCGCCGACGATATCGAGACCTATGAGGCGGTTGGCAAGCTTTTGCTCGGCCGCGATCCGCACCAGCACCCGCTCACCCGGCCGCTGTCGATCCGCTGGCTGGACGCCTTCGTCATGGGTCCGGCGGAAGCCGAGCAATATGCGCGCATGAAGGCGCTGGCCGCTTCGGCCATAGGCCAGCCGGTGGAGACCGAATACGCCTTCGCCTCCTTCCCCGACGAGCTCTACTGGTGCTTTCGCCGGCTGCAGGCCTACGAGGCCTGGCGCGAACATGGCCCCTGGATCTCCGCCGGCGGCAGCCTCAGCCCAGGCGTCGAGGAACGCTTCGGCTTCGGCCGCAGCATCGATGCCAAAACCGCCGCCACCGAAGCGGCGCGCCGCCTGACGTTCCGGCACGAGCTCGGGTCGCTGCTCGGCAACAACGGCTTCCTGGTCCTGCCCACCGTTCCCGGCGCGGCACCACTCGCTGCGGGCACGCCCGAGCAGTTCCAGGCCTATCGCGAACGGGCGCTGCATCTCTTATGTCTCTCCGGCCTTTCGGGCTTTCCGCAGATCACCTTGCCGATCGGCTCCGTCGATGGCGCCCCCTTCGGTCTGTCGCTGCTGGGGCCTTCCGGCAGCGACGTTGCCCTGATACGGCTCGGCCGCAAGATTCTCGACGCGGCACGAAAGGTCTGACCATGGACACATTGACCCGCATGCGCGCCTTCATCGACGTGGTCGAGGCGGAAGGCTTTTCGGCCGCGGCGCGCAAGATCGGCCGCTCCAAGGCGCTGCTGTCGAAATATGTGCGCGAACTGGAGGACGAGCTCGGCGCGCTGCTTTTGAACCGCACAACGCGCCAGTTCTCGCTGACCGAAGCCGGCCACACCTATTATCAGCGGGCGTCGGAAATCGTGCGCGAGGTCGACAGCCTCGCCGAGACGGTGCGCCAGTCTTCCGGCGACGTTCGCGGCAGGATCAAGCTGTCGGCCGCCCGCACCTTCGCCGACGCGCCGATCGGCCAGTCGCTGATCGACTTCACCAGGCAGCACCCCGATATCGTGCTCGACATCCATCTCGACGACCGTTTCGTCGACCTGGTCGAGGAAGGTTTCGACCTTGCCGTGCGCATCTCGCGGCTGGAGAACTCCTCGCTCATCGCCAGGCGCCTGGCGCCATTCTCGGTCAGGCTCTGCGCATCGCCGGAGCTGATCGCCAAGCATGGCGCGCCGACGCGTCCGCAGGATCTCGCCAACATGCCCTGCATCGTCGACACCAACGGCCGCTCGCTGGCCAACTGGCGCTTCAAGGGTGAGGGCGAGGACTCCATGAGCGTTGCCGTGTCAGGTCCGATCGAAGTCAACAGCCCGATCGTGGCAAGGGCCGCCGCGCTGTCGGGCCTCGGATTCGCCATGCTGCCCGATTTCATCGCCGCCCCCGACGTCGCGTCCGGCAAGCTGGTCACAGCGCTCGACGATCGCCTCCTGTCGGGCACCGGCATCTTCGCCGTCTACCCGCACCGACGCTATCTGCCGGCCAAGGTACGCGTCTTCGTCGACTTCCTGGTGCAGTGGTTCAGGACGCGCGACACCGCGTGATGCATGTCGCCCAGAAGTGTTCGCGGTTCTGGGACAACGACATGCATCGAAACCAACATTAGCAGGCGTCCCAATTTCGCCCCCTTTCTGATAACTCTCGGGTTTACCCCCCCAAGTCGATGGAATCGCGGCCAGGAATGCATCTGAAACGGCAAGCAACCATGCTGGCTTCGGCCCTTGCGGCCACGTTGGCCTCGGTCGAGCAGGCCGAAGTGCACCCGCATGTCTTCGCCGAGGCCCGCCTCGACGTCATCCTCAGCCAGGATCACCAAAGTGTGACGGCGCTGCGCCACCTTTGGCGCTTCGACGACCTGTTTTCGAGTACAGTGATGATGGAGTTCGACAAGAACTCCGATCTGAAACTGGACGACAAAGAGCTCAAGGAAGTGGCCGACACCGTCCATTCCTCGCTGGCCGAGTTCAACTATTTCCAGCTCGTCACCCAGGACGGCAAGGACGTGCCCATGGTCCCGCCGCCGCATCTGATGGCGAATTTCGACAACGACCAGCTGATCATCCTGTTCGAGTCGCAGCCCAAGACGCCGATGAAGCTGAGCGGCAAGATCGACATCGGCGTCTACGATCCGACCTTCTATACCGCGATCGACTTCACCGACGACGCAAACCTGACCGTCGAAGGCCTGCCCGCGACCTGCACCAAGAAGGTCATCCGTCCCGATCCGGACGAGGCGATCAAGGAAAACCAGAAGACCCTGACGGACGCGTTCTTCAATGATCCGACAGGCACCGACATGAGCAAGATCTTCGCCACCAAGCTCGAGTTGAACTGCTCGCCGGAAGGATGATTTGGTGATGAAACCGTCGTTGCGTTTGGCACTCGGCCTGGTGGCCGCCACCCTGGTGATGACGCATCTGCCCGTCGCCGCGCATGCGCAAAGCTCGCTCGGCATCGGCACCAATGATGGCATGGCGCCGACCACCACGGGTCCGTTCGCCCATATCCTGATTTGGATCAATCTCAGGCAGCAGGAATTCTACCATTCGCTGGCGGCCGCCATGAAGGCGATGCGCCAGGACGGCAGCAAGCTCTGGCTGTTGATCGGCCTGTCCTTCGCCTATGGCATCTTCCATGCCGCCGGCCCCGGCCACGGCAAGGCGGTGATTTCCTCCTACATGGTCGCCAACGAGGTCGCGCTGAAGCGCGGCATCATGCTCTCCTTCGTCTCGGCGCTGCTGCAGGGCCTGACGGCGGTCATCGTCATGATGCTTGCCTATTTCGTGCTGCGCGGCACCGCGATCTCGATGACCGACGCGGCCTGGTTCCTCGAAATATCCAGCTTTGTCCTGGTCACCTTGTTCGGTGCCTGGCTACTTTGGCGCAAGCTCGGTCCATCGGTGCTACGCCTGTTCGGCAAAGCGCCGGCCTACAGCCTGTCGGCCGCCCATGCCGGCCATTCGCATGGCGGGCATTCACATGCCCATGCGCACGCCCATTCGCATGCCGGCCATTCCCATGCGCATGCGCACGCCGCGCATTCCCATGCCCTGCACGTGCATGACGACCACGATCATCATGACCACTCGCATGCGCATGACCATGGTCACGCTCACCACGACCATGGCCCGGGCGAAGTCTGCGAAACCTGCGGCCATTCGCACGCGCCGGACCCGGCGATGCTGTCGGGCGATCGCTTCGACTGGCGCACGGCCTGGTCGGCGGTCGCCGCGGTCGGCATCCGCCCCTGCTCCGGCGCGCTGATCGTGCTGAGCTTCGCGTTGCTCAACGGGCTGTGGCTTGGCGGGCTGCTGTCGGTGCTTGCCATGTCGATCGGCACCGCCATCACCGTCTCGGCGCTGGCGACGATCGCGGTGCTCGCCAAGAACTGGGCCGTCTATTTTGCCGGCGACGGCGGTATCGGCAACCGTATCCATTCGATCGTCGAGATCGGCGGCGCCGCCTTCATCTTCCTGGTCGGCTTGCTGCTTCTGTCGGCCAGCCTGTCCGGCGGCGTCTGAGCTAAGCGATCTTCCCGCCGAGTTCATCCTCGATATGCGCGCGGATGATCTCGTCGAAGCTAGTCTCAGCTTTGAAGCCTAGCTCCCTGGCCCGCCTGGCCTCGAAGCGCGTCGGCCAGCCCTTGACGATCGCCCAGATGGTCTCGTCGGGCTGTTCGCGGATCCGCTTCGCGACCGCGGCGCCGGCTATGCGCTCCAGCGCCTCGATCTGCTCACCGACGGTGACGGCGACGCCGGGCATTGTCAGGTTGCGGCGTGGCCCGACCTTATCGCCGTCGATTTCGGCCGCATGGATCAGGAAGCCCACCGCCGAGCGCGGGCTGGCATGCGTGTGCAGCACCGAGCGCGGCACCGGCAGGATCGCCTCCTGGCCGCTGAGCGGCTCGCGGATGATGCCGGAGAAGAAGCCCGACGCCGCCTTGTTCGGCTTGCCGGGGCGCACGCAGATCGTCGGCAGCCGGATGCCGATGCCGTCGAAGAAGCCGCGCCGCGTATAGTCGGCAAGCAGCGCCTCGCTCATCTGCTTTTGCGTGCCGTAAGAGGTCAGCGGCGTCGGGTGGAACTCGTCCGGGATGACGTCCGGAAACGGCGCGCCGAACACCGCGATCGACGAGGTGAAGACAAGACGCGGCGAAAATGCCGCCAGCCGCACCGCATCGAACAAAGCGCGCGTGCCATCCAGATTGACGCGGTAGCCGAGATCGAAATTGGCCTCCGCCTCGCCCGACACGATGCCGGCGAGGTGGAAAATCACATCCGGGCGCGAGGCGACGAGCTTTGCCGTCGCGCCGGGCTCGGAAAGATCGCCGGTGTGGATCGCGACATCGACACCGGCGAGCGCCGGCGCCTGCGGTGGCACGATGTCATGCAGGTCGAGCGCCGTTATCTTGCGCCCGCGCAGGGCGCCATCCCTGGCCAGCCGCGCGATGAGCTTGCGGCCGACCATGCCGGCCGCGCCCGTGATGAGTATTCTCATTTTCAGAGGCCTTTCTTGCGTTGGCTGCGTCCGCGCAGCCACAGGACGACGAACAGCCCGAGCACGAAGATCACGGCGATGATGGCCGCCAGGACCGTCGAGACCTTGCCAACGGCCAGCATGATGGCCGGCAGGAAATAGGCGGCGAGACCGAACACGAGCAGTATCACGGCCGCGGCGATCGCCGCGTTGCGGGTGTCACGATCCATCAGCGGGCGTACCTCGCTCCGAGGCTGTTCGGCTTCGTCATCACGGCGCGGTCAGTGATAGTGCCGGCGGTCGGCGGGCGCGCCATGCGCATGGTCGTGATCATGAGGATGGTCGTGCTCGTCATGGCTGTCGGCGCATTGGCCGAATTCGGGCTCGACCGTGGCATGATCGATGCCGTGCTTGGCGGCGAGCCGCTTCTTGATGGCGCTGACAGCCGCATGGGCGTCGACCCCGTCATTCAGGCAGGCATGCAGCGTCGCCATGTTGGAGGTGCCGTCGAGCGACCAGACATGCATATGATGCACCTCGCGCACGCCCTTGACCGAGCCTTCCAGATCCTTGGCGATCAGGTCGCGGTCGAGGCTTGCCGGCACGCCTTCGAGCAGGACATGCGCGGCCTCGCGCATCAGCGACCATGCCGTCGACAGGATGAGCAGCGACACCAGCACCGACAGGATCGGATCGATCGGCGTCCAGCCCGTGGCGATGATGATGACGGCGGCGACGATCGCCGCGGCGGAGCCCAGCAGGTCGCCCAGCACATGCAGGATGGCGCCGCGCATGTTGAGGCTTTCGCGGTCGCCGCCATGCAGCACGAAGAAGGAAGCGATGTTGACCAGCAGGCCCGCCACCGCCACCACCAGCATCGGGCCTCCGAGCACGGGCGCGGGCGCCATCAGCCGCCCCCAGGCCTCGTAGACGATCCACAGCGCGATGACGAAGATGGCGATGCCGTTGGTGTAGGCGACAAGCGTCTTCACCCGGGCAAAGCCATAGGTAAGCCGCCCGGTGGCCGGGCGCCCGGCGAGATGGAATGCATACCAGGCAAGGCCGAGCGCGATGGCGTCGGCCAGCATGTGCCCGGCATCCGCGACCAGCGCCAGCGATCCGGTCAGCCAGCCGCCCAGGGCCTCGGCGACCATAAAGCCGGCGGTAAGGCAGGTCGCGATCAGCACCCGCTTCTTGTCGGTCGAGCCGTGCACATGGCCGGGACCATGGCTATGACCGGCCGACCCGTGATCGTGCGAAGCGTGGTCATGCGCCATCGCTAAACTCCTGTCTGCCGACCATGGTCCCGAAAGCCGGTTTTCCGGTATTCAGGATCATGGTCTACGCGCCGAACTCGGCGCGGAAATCCTCAAGCCGCCGCTTCTGGCTGCCTTCGCCGTCGAAATTCGCCGGATCGAGCCAGGCCTCATAGGCTTTCCGGAGCGCCGGCCACTCCTTGTCGATGACCGAATACCACGCCGTATCGCGGTTTTCACCCTTGACCACGAAATGCTGGCGGAAGATGCCCTCGAACTTGAAACCGAACCGCTGGGCGGCGCGCTTCGACGGCTCGTTGCGGTTGTTGCACTTCCATTCGTAGCGGCGATAGCCGAGCTCGTCGAAGACATATTGCATGAACAGGAACTGCGCTTCGGTCGCCCCCGGCTTGCGCGAGATCAACGGTCCCCAATAGATATTGCCGATCTCGATGACGCCGTTATTGGCATCGATGCGCATCAGCGTCTGTCGCCCGGCGACCTTGCCGCTTGCCTTGTCGATGACGGTGAAGAACAGCGGATCCTCGAGCGCCTCGGCCTTGTCGAGCCATGGCTGGAAAGCGTCGCGGCTTTTCGGCGGATGGTCCGGCAGCCACGCGAAGCGCTCATCGATATCGGCGACGGACGAGGTTTCATAGAGGCCATCGCCATGCTTTGCCGCGCTGAACGGCTCGAGGCGCACATAACGGCCTTCGAACAGCTTGCGCTCCGGACGCGGGCGCGGCTTCCATTCCTTGAGATTTTCCGACACCCCTACATTTTCCGACACGGGGAACTCCAATCCGTTTGACATTTCCTGGCGGACGCTCACAAAAACGCTCGCTCACAGAAAGAACCACAGGGACGGGAAAAATGCTCCACACGATCGCGGCCTTCGACCGGCTCGGCGAGGAAAATGCGTTCGCGGTGCTCGCCAGGGCGACCGCGCTTGCCCATCAGGGCCGCGACATCGTCAATCTCGGCATCGGCCAGCCCGACTTCAAGACGCCGCAGCACATCGTCGAGGCGGCGATCAAGGCACTGCGCGACGGCCACCATGGCTATACGCCCGCCAACGGCTTGCTTGCCACCCGCGAAGCGGTGGTGCGCCGCACGCTGACCACCACCGGCGTCGAGGTCTCGCCCGAAAATGTGATGATCCTGCCCGGCGGCAAGCCGACTATGTTCGCCGCGATCCTAATGTTCGGCGAGGCAGGCACGGAGATCCTCTATCCGGATCCCGGCTTTCCGATCTATCGCTCGATGATCGAATTCACCGGGGCGACGCCGGTGCCGGTGCCGATCCGCGAGGAGAACGGCTTTGCCTTCTCGGCAGAAGAGACGCTGGCGCTGATCACGCCGAAGACCAGGCTGCTGATCCTGAACTCGCCCGCCAATCCGACCGGTGGCGTCACGCCCCGCGCCGAGATCGAAAAGCTGGTCAAGGGGCTGGAGAGGCACCCTGAGGTCGCCATCATGTCCGACGAGATCTACGACGTCATGACCTATGACGGCGAGACTCACCATTCGCTGCTGAACTTCCCAGAGATCCGAGACCGGCTGATCGTACTCAATGGCTGGTCGAAGACCTGGGCGATGACCGGCTGGCGCATGGGCTGGTCGATCTGGCCGAACGGCGACAAGGGGGGCCATCTCTACGACAAGGTGCGCAAGCTCGCCGTCAACTGCTGGTCGTGCGTCAACGCGCCGAGCCAGTTCGCCGGCATCGCTGCGATCGACGGCCCGCAGGACGATGTCGACAAGATGATGCGCGCCTTCGACAATCGCCGCAAGATCGTGGTCGAAGGGCTTAACGCGCTGCCCGGCATTTCCTGCATCACGCCGAAGGGCGCCTTCTACGCCTTCCCCAATGTCTCGAAGACCGGCTGGAAGGCGAAGAAGCTTGCCTCGGCCCTGCTGGAGGATGCCGGCGTCGCGCTGATCGGCGGTCCGGATTTCGGCGTGCTCGGCGAAGGCTATATCCGCCTCTCCTACGCCAATTCCGAGGAAAACATCCTGCGCGCGCTGGAGCGCATCGAGGCGTTCTTGAAGAAGTAAATTTTAGCCTCTGCCGACGAATGGCATCTTCGTCGCCATCACCGTCATGAACAGCACGTTGGCGTCGAGCGGCAGGCTGGCCATATGCAGCACCGCGTCGGCGACGCGCTGCACATCCATCACCGCTTCGGCGGCGATCGAGCCATTGGCCTGCGGCACGCCCACCGTCATCGGCTGCGCCATCTCGGTCAGCGCGTTGCCGATGTCGATCTGGCCGCAGGCGATGTCGAAGGGCCGGCCGTCGAGCGCCAGCGTCTTGGTGAGCCCGGTGATCGCGTGCTTGGTCGCCGTGTAGGGCACAGAGCCGGGGCGCGGCGCATAGGCCGACACCGAGCCGTTGTTGATGATGCGCCCGCCCATCGGCTTTTGCCGGCGCATGGCGCCGAAGGCGGCGCGGGCGCACAGGAACGAGCCGGTGAGATTGACGCCGACGACATCGTTCCAGACTTCGACCGGGATCTCGTCGATCAGCGTCGACTTGTAGCCCATGCCGGCATTGTTGAAGAGCAGATCGACGCGGCCGAACGCCTCGAGCACCGTCTCGAACATGTCGTCGACCGCGGCGGCCTTGCTGATGTCGCAGGCGACGGCCAGCGCCTTGGCTTGCGTCTTCCCCGCCTCGGCGATCGCCTCATCCAGCACTGTCTTGCGGCGGCCGCAGAACACCGTGTTCCAGCCGGCCTTGAGCAGGGCCGTGGCGACGCTCTTGCCGATGCCGGTGCCGGCGCCGGTAACGATGGCGGTCTTCTCTGCTAGGGCTGTCATCGCCGTCCTCCCGGTCATGAATGGAAAGACGTGGCATCGCAAATGCCGGGGATCATGGCAAGCAACTGTTGGCGAGAAAGACGGGGCCAACAAAAAGGGCGGCCATTGGCGACCGCCCCGATCTGAACCGCGCTTGGGAGGAGGATAAGCCGGTCCGACTGATTAGAATGATGCGCTTGCTGAGTTAACGAGAGATTAACGACCGGCAAGGCGTCGCCCAACGGCGTTTACCAACCCTGATTCACCACTGCGAACTGGGCGCGCTCCCGGCCGGCACCTTGGCTGCCGAAACCGTCGCCTCGACATGGTCGACGAGCGCGTCCGGCAGGCCGAGCCGGCCGGCAAGCAGGTCGAGATAACCGCGCTCGGCGCGCGTGTCGGGATCGATGGTCAGCCGCGAGGCGGTGTACAGCTCGAGCTTCTGCGCGTCGGTCTTGGCGCCGGCGACCAGCGTGTCGAGATCGAGCGGGCTTTCGAGTTCGGCCATGAGGAATTTCTCGGCTTCAGCACCGATGCCGGCGAGCTTGAGCTTGTCGGCGATCTTCTTGCGCTCGTCATCGTCGACGTGGCCGTCGGCCTTCGCCGCGGAAATCATTGCCCTGACCAGGGTCAGGGTGAATTCGGCCTCGCCCTGCGGCGCCTGCGCTGGATGGAAGGCGGTGTCCGCCGGCGGCGGCAGCAATTCCGGCTCGCTGGCAGCCGGCGCCTGCGCCGGTTCCTTGCCGGCCTTGTAGTTCTGATAGGCCTTGTAAGCGAGACCGCCGATTGCCGCGAGACCGCCGAGCTTGACAGCCGCGCCCGTGACCTGCCGTCCAGTGCCGGTTCCGAGCAGCACGGCCGCCAGCGCGCCGGCGGCGAGCGGATTGTCCTTCGCCATCTGCACCGCCTGCCCCGCCTTGTCGCGGACAGTCGAGCCGGTCCCAGGGATTTGCGAGCCGAGAAGATCGTCGAGCAACTTCTTGGGGTCGAGCATCAATGCCTCCAGAATTGGCCCGGCCGAACGCGCCCGGGCAGGGTTTCGGACGGGCAAGAGGTAGGCCCCGCGCCCTGACATTACAATGACGGTGGACAATTCGCCCGCGCGGTCTCGCTGTCGGTCGGGCTCCTCATGTGTCGAAACGCTGGAATGCTTCGAGTAGGATCGTGTCGATTTCAGAAAGGAGCGATTGAATGACGAATGCAGAAAACCGCGAGCCGGCGCGCGATCCGCAGGATCTCGAACGTCTGCTGATCGACCGGCAATGGGCCGGCGACATCGAAGGCATGCTGGCGCTGTTCGAGCCCGACGCCGTCGTCGACAGCGGCGGCGACGAGCCGGTTCGCGGCCGGCAGGCGATCCGCGCGCTGTTCGAGCAGGGCATCGCCGCCGGGCGAAAGTTCCAGCGCGGCGAGCAGCGCCCTGCCCTGATCAACGGCAACCTGGCGCTGACATCGACGAGGCTGCCTGACGGCGGCATAACCAGCGAGGTCGCCCGCCGTCAGAGCGACGGGACATGGCTCTGGGCGATCGACCGCTATTCAGTCGCGTCTTAGAGTTGTTTTGACGCAATTCCGGACGGAGGGCGACGGCGAGTCGCCGCGCCTTACCGCTTCACACTTTTCCTGGAATTGCTCTAGCTGCCGATATGGCGCTTGCCGCCTCGTGCTTGCGCCAGTTCCACCTGGCGATGACGCTCGGCATAGCGCTCTCGATCCTCGTCGGAGCGCGTTTCGAAACAGTGCGGACATGAGACGCCGGCAGTGAATTTCGGCGACAGCCGGTCCTCGACGGTCAGCGGGTGCCGGCAGGCGCGGCAGAGTTCCGCCTCGCCCTCCGCCAGCCCATGCGAGACGGACACGCGCTCGTCGAACACGAAACATTCACCTTGCCACAGGCTCTCCTCGGCCGGCACGTCCTCCAGATATTTCAGGATGCCGCCCTTGAGATGGAAGACGTTGTTGAGGCCGAGCGACTTCACATAGGCCGTCGCCTTCTCGCAACGAATGCCGCCGGTGCAGAACATCGCCACCTTGCGGCCTTCGAGCTCCTCGCGGTGTTCTTCCACCCAGGCTGGGAACTCGCGGAAGCTGGAGGTCCTGGGATCGACCGCGCCCTTGAAAGTGCCGAGCGAGACTTCGTATGCGTTGCGCGTGTCGATGACGACGGTGTCTGCATCCGAGATCAGCGCGTTCCAGTCGGTCGGCGCGACATAGGTGCCGGCGCTGGTTGCCGGATCGATATCCTCGACACCCATCGTGACGATCTCGCGCTTCAACCGCACCTTCATGCGGTGGAACGGCATCTCGGCGGCGCCGCTGTATTTGACTTCCAGCCCGGCAAGGCCTTCGATGGCCTGGAGATGATCGATCAAGGCAGCGATCGCCTCCTCGCTGCCCGCAACGGTGCCGTTGATGCCTTCATGCGCCAGAAGCAGCGTGCCCTTGATGCCGCGCCCGCAACAGAAGGCGGCGAGCGGCGCGCGCAGGGCCTCGTATGCGTGGAGCCGCGCGAACTTGTAGAGCGCGGCGACCCGGATGGGCTGAATTTCCTTGGTTGCTGTCATGGCCATGCCACTAGACCGTGGTCAAAGCGGTTTCAAGGCGAACCGACGTATAGCAGGCTGCGCGGCATCACGACACGCCTGCGTTCGTGGACTTGGCATACCCCTTCTGCTAATCGGTTTAAAATGATCGGAATGGAGACCAGAACATGACCAGCAAGACCGAAAAGCTCCTGTCGCTCCTCAACGGTCAGCCGGTTATCCCGGTGCTCAAGATCGCCAATGTTTCGGATGCCGTGCCGCTTGCCCGCGCTTTGTCGCGTGGCGGCTTGCGGGCCATCGAGATCACGCTGCGCACCGCCGATGCGCTGGAAGCGATCCGCCGCGTGGCTGCCGAGGTCGAGGAGGCGATCGTCGGCGCCGGCACCATCCTCGATGCCAGGCAGTTCGACGAAGCGGCAAGCGCCGGCTCGAGGTTCATCGTCAGCCCCGGCGTCACCAGCCAGCTTCTCGACGCGGCCAAGGACAGCCCGGTGCCACTTCTGCCCGGCGCCATCACGCCCGGCGAGATCATGGCCGCGCGCGAGGCCGGCCTGCGCTTCCTGAAATTCTTCCCGGCCGAGCAGTCCGGCGGCATTGCGTCGCTGAAGGCTTTTGCCTCGCCGCTCGCCGACGTGAAGTTTTGCCCGACCGGCGGCATTACCGCCAAGAACGCCGCCGACTATCTGAGCCTGCCCAACGTCATCTGCGTCGGCGGCTCCTGGGTGGCGCCCGACGATCTCATCAAGGCTGGCAAGTGGGACGAGATCGAAGCGCTCGCGCGCGAAGCGAGCAAGCTCAAGAAGTAATCAACACTCACCAGGGCAGCGGACCGTTCTCGTCGAAGTAGCTGCCCGTCGGCCCGCCGGTGCTGAGCGTTGCCAGCCGCACGATGATTTCGGCCGCCTGCTGCACCGTGCGGCCGCCTCTGTGGGCATTGAGGTCCGTCGCGGTGTAGCCGGGAGCGGCCGCGTTGACCATGATGCCGCGCGGCGCGAGTTCCCGGGCGAAGGCCACCGTGATCGCATTGAGCGCCGTCTTCGAGCTGCCATAGCCCATGACGTTGGGCGATTGGCTGTTGCCGGACGCGCGCGCCAGCGATCCGAGATAGCTGCTCACCATGACGATGCGGGCAGCGGGCGCGGCCAGGAGCAGCGGCAGGAACGCCTGGGTGACCCGCACCGGCCCGAAGACGTTGACGTCATAGGTGGCTTTCATATCCGCGATGTCCTCCCGGCTCGGCGGCCGCTCGTAGCGGCCGTCCGGGCCGAGCGCCTCGACATAGCCGGGCGCGATGCCGGCATTGTTGACCAGCACATCCAGGCCGGGCGCCCGCGCCGCGACTGTTTTGGCCGCGGCCACCACGCTGTCGTCGCTGGCGACGTCGAGCGCGAGCCACTCAACGTCGAGTCCTCCACCGCGCAGGGCCTGCGCCGCGGTCTCGCCGCGCTCGGCATCGCGGGCGCCGAGCCAGACTTTGAAACCCAATGCCGCCAGCCGCCGGGCGGTCTCGAGCCCGATACCCTTGTTGGCGCCGGTCACCAGCGCATTCTTTTGCGTCGTCATTTGCAGGTCTCCTGTTTGGTCACCTAGAGATGGCTTGGGCCGGCCTGCTTGGCGCGCCGAAAGCTCTCAGGCTCTTGCCTAATCCTCGCAGATGGGTCCGCGCAGCGGCGTCTGTTGGTTGCGCGGCTTGCATCGATCGCCCATGCTGAAGCGATGAATGAAACCCTGCGGGAATTGATCGCAATCGCCGGCCGCCATGCGCGCGGACGGCGCACGAAGACGGCCATTGCGCGCGTTACGATCGGCCGCAGCGAGGTTCCGACGCCGCCGCTGCCCGAGCTTTGCCAGCCGACCACGCTGTTCGTCCTGCAGGGAACCAAGACGGTGCTGATCGGCGACCGCACGCTTGCCTACGGCGCCGGCAGCTATTTCGTCTATGCGGTCGAGACACCCGCCACCAGCCAGCTCATCGAGGCGAGCGCCGCGCAACCTTACATGGCCATCGCCTTCTCGCTCGATACCGAGCTGATCGCCGGCCTGCTCATCGACCACAAGCCGGCATTCGATGGCGACAGCTTCGTGACCAGCCGGGTCGATGACGAGTTGCTCGACGCCTGGCGCCGGATGCTGCGGCTGCTCGACAAGCCGGCCGAGATTCCGGTTCTGGCGCCCCTGCTCGAACGCGAGATCGCGTTCCGCCTGTTGCAAGGCCCACAAGGCGGGAAGCTGCGCCAGCTGGCGCGCGCCGACGGGCGCCTGTCGCGGATCCGCCGCGCCACGGCCTGGATCCGCGCGCATTACAACGAGCCGATCGATGTGAGCGAACTGGCCGCGCTGTCGCATATGAGCAATGCCGCCTTTCATCGCCACTTCAAGGCGGCGACGGCGATGAGCCCGATCCAGTATCA
Source organism: Mesorhizobium sp. GbtcB19 (assembly GCF_019091085.1). GTDB lineage: Bacteria > Pseudomonadota > Alphaproteobacteria > Rhizobiales > Rhizobiaceae > Mesorhizobium. The sequence continues at coordinate 272,860 of NZ_JAGXJY010000004.1, forward strand.
GAAGCAGCTTCGTCTCCTGGAGGCGCGCCATCTGCTGATCGCGCAACCGGGCAACGCCGCGCAGGTCGCCTTCACCGTCGGCTACGAAAGCGCCTCCCAGTTCAGTCGGGAATATGCGCGCCAGTTTGGATTGCCGCCGGCGCGGGACGCTGCGCGGCTGCTCGCCAAGGGCGAAGCGGCTGCGCTGGAAGTCGACTGAACATTAAAAGCCGGCCGGCTGGCGCCGACCTCCTCACGGGAAGTTCGAGCCGATCCAGCTCGCGCAATGCCAAACAACGCCAACCGAGGACTGGTTCCCGCTCATGGATTCGAACCACGATTCACGCCTTCAAAGGGCGCTGTCCTACCATTAGACGAAGCGGGAAGAACGACGGTTCAATTAGGCCTTCGGGGACGAAAAACAAAAAGCCGTGTTGTCGTCCAACGCGGCTTTTGGTGTCTGGCACGATCACTATTTCGTCTGGAAACGGGCGACCGACAGGAACTTGACCGCATTGCCGCTGAAGCGGCTGGCATCTTGCATCTCGCCATCCGTCTGGAAGCCGGCCGTGTACACCTCGCTCGGCGGCGTATGCACGATGTTGTAGGCATAGCGCGGCGCCGTCGTCGGGTCGGAAACCGAGGCAATGTTCACGCCGCTGCCCAGCGCCCAGCGCGCGGCCTGCGGCGGCGCCGCCACAACCATGGCCTTCGGTCCCGGCTTCAGATCGTGAGCTGACGCTCTGGACTCCTTGGGCGTCGTCTTCACGCTGCCGCCGATCGCCTGCGCCGGATCGGCGCCTGCCGGGAGCGCGGCGATGGCCTGCCGCGGCGAGGCCGCGTCGACGCCCGCCGGATCGTTGAAAGCCGAGCGCGGCTCCGGTTGCGTCAACGACGCAAGCTGGTATTCGGCACCGGCGCCACCGGCCTCGACGGTCGCATTGGCCTGTTCGAGAACGGCCTTGACCTCGTCCTGCTTATCGGGCTGCGGTCTTGCCGTCGGCAGCGCGGCGAACGCGTCGGTGGCGCTCTTGTCCTGCGAAGCGGTCTCGGCCAGCGCCAGAAGCACGTTCTTGTCCTTCGATGCCAGTTCGGCCGGCGTCGTACGGTCAGGACGCCAGGTCGGCAGCGGAATGTTGTTGACAGCCACCTGCGCCGGATCGGTGTTCACGGCATCCGCCGCGCTGGCCGTGCCGAACGGAACCTTGTCCGGCGCGGGCGCCTGTCCGGTCGAAACCGCCTGCTCCGTCGTCGCCGAGGCATCGGCCATGGCGAACGGCACGTTCTGCGGCGTCTGCTGGCCGACATCGACCTTCGGCCGCGGCGCGAAATCGGGCAGCGGGACCTCCTTGGGCGGCAGCGCGGCGATGATCGTCTCCGGCGTATCCTGCTGCGGCTCCGAATCGTCGGCGCTGTCATCCGCCACCTGCGGGATGTTTGCGCGCTTGGCGTCCTTCGGCGAAACGATCGCGATGCTCGGCTGGCTGCTGCGGGCCGTGGCGGCGCTAGCCACCTGGACCTGCTTTACAGGCTTCGCCTGAGGCGCAGAGCCGCCACCGGTGTCGGCGTCGTCGTCGGCCTCGTCGGCGCCGCCGCCGAACCAGGAGAACAGGCCGCCGGACCGTTTGGTCGAGCCGCCGGCGCTGGCCAGTTCGATATTGGGCGTGCCGGAGCCCTTGCGCGCCTGATAAGCGGCCATCGCCTGCTCATAGCCAGGCAGCGGGCGGCCGTCGCTCGGCACATGCAGCGTCTTGCCATTGGGGAACAGGCTGACCAGTTCCTGACGGCTGATGCCCGGCCAGTGGCGCACATTGCCGACATCCATATGCACGAAGGGCGAGCCGGAGGTCGGGTAATAGCCGACACCACCGCCCTGCATCTTGAGGCCGATGTTGCGCAGCTTCTTCAGCGGCACGCCGGGAATGTAGAAGTCCATCGCCTTGCCGAGCATATGCTGGCTTTTCTCGGCGACGCCGCGGCTGCGCGAACGCAGCATCGCGTTGGTCGACGGCGAACGATAGCCGCAGACGACCTGGATGTAATCCGTCGCGCCGGCTTCACGATAGGCTTCCCAAACCAGATCGAGCAGCCGCGGGTCCATCTTCGTCGGCTCGTTGCGGCGCCAGTCGCGCAGGATGATGTTGATCTTGCGCAGGCCTTCCGGATCGTAGCGACCATTGCGCTTGTAGACGATCTCGGCCTTTTCATGCGTGTGCAGGTGATAGAGCTTGAGCGTACGAACTTCCGCCCTGGCGCCCGATGCCGCCGCGGACAGGAACCCGACAGCCAAAATCACGAACGTCAGCCACCTCGGCCAGACGCTCATGTGAAAATGCCGCCCGTCTTTGTGTCGTTCGACTTTGTTCAAACCAAATGGCCTTGCAGGCTGCCGTTTGTCCCCGGATTTGACCAAACGGATGTGTCGCTTTCACATCCGAATATCGATCCTAATGGTTAATCATCGTTTATTGAAGTCGAAATGCGGTAACACCGTGGCGATATCCCGTCAAAAATAATGCACAGCATTTCGTGGTAAACCGCTGGTTTAGATCAAGAATTCGGCCCCGGCCAGAACACGATCTGTTACCGTTAGCGTTAATGCGTGATCCGCGACAACGCCAACCGCTGAAAACCTTGGATTTTCACGTCAAAAGCGACAATTTGACTCGGATTTTAGGCGCACAAGCTGGTTCGAGGCTTGCCGGTCAGGAGGCGAGCCGGTCGACGCGGCCCGCTTCAGGATCAATGCCATATTCCTTCAACTTGCGGTAGAGCGTAGAGCGGCCGATGCCCAACCGGCGGGCGACCTCGCTCATCTGGCCGTTGTAATGGTCGATCGCGAGCTTGATCATCTCGAGCTCGACGTCGGCCAGCGCCCGCACGTTGCCGCGCTCGTCGAGTGCCCGAAGCGTGCCGAAACGCGGCTGCAGCCTGGCTGGCGCCTCATTGTCGGACGAGGCAGGCACCGTTGCATTGGCAACGGTCTCGTCCGCTTGCGAAAACACGTCCGCAATCGTTTCGGCGGCGGCGGATGCCGGTTCCACTTCGAGCTTTACCGTTCCTTCCACCTGCGCCCGGATCTGCGGGAATTCCTCTTCGGTGAGCACATCGCCCTCGGCCAGCACCGAGGCCCTGAACACCGCATTTTCCAGCTGCCGGATATTGCCCGGCCAGTCATAGGCCTGCAGCATGGCAAGCGCCGGCGCCGATATGCCTGCAAGACGGCGGCGCGGATCGGCCGGCGCGACCTTTTCCATGAAGTGGCGGACCAGGTAGGGAATGTCGTCGCGCCGGTCGCGCAGCGGCGGCACGAAGATCGGATAGACGTTCAGCCGGTAGAACAGGTCCTCGCGGAACTTGCCGTCCTTGACCTGCTGCAAAAGGTTGCGGTGCGTGGCCGAGATCAGCCTTATGTCGACCTTGACGGTCGAGCGGCCGCCGACCGGGTCGACCTCGCCTTCCTGCACGGCGCGCAGCAGCTTGACCTGAACGTCGAGCGGCAGGTCGCCGATCTCGTCGAGGAACAGCGTGCCGGAATTCGCCTCGACGAATTTGCCGGTGTGCTTCTCGGTGGCGCCGGTGAAGGAGCCTTTCTCGTGGCCGAACAGGATCGATTCGACCAGATTGTCCGGGATAGCGCCGCAATTGACGGTGACGAAGGGTTTTGAGCGGCGGTCGCCGCTGCCCTGGATTGCGCGCGCCACCAGTTCCTTGCCGACGCCGGACTCGCCCTCGATCAGGATCGGTATGTTGGAGACCGCCGCTTTCTGGCCGAGGCGTATCACCCGGTCCATTGCCGGGCTGCGCGTGATCATGTCCTTGAAGGTGAGATGGCCGCCGCCGCGCCGCCGCGACGCGCGCTTCATCTCATCCTCGACGGCCTCGACCTTGAGCGCGTTGGAGATCGCGGTCTGCAGCCTGTCGGGCGACGCCGGCTTGACGACGAAGTCGAAGGCGCCGTGCCGCATCGCCGAGACGACGGTTTCGATGCCGCCTTGAGCCGTCTGCACGATGACCGGGATGTTGATGGCGCGCTCGCGCATCGCCTTCAGTACGCCGATCCCGTCGAGGCCGGGCATGACAAGATCGAGAATGACGACGGAGACCTCGCGGGCGTTCGGTCCGTCGAGCACGTCGAGGCCTGCATTGCCGCTGTCGGTGACGATCGCGGTGTGGCCGAACTTGGTCAAGGCGGCCTCGACCAGCCGGCGCTGCACCGGATCGTCATCGACTATGAGTATGGAACCTGTCATGACTGTTCGAAGTTGCCCTGCCCGAGAAATCCCCGTGGATCATCTTGGCACAGGGTTCTAAATAAGGTTTCAAAAAACCCGGTGAACGAATTCCTTAGGATTTGACCGGCTTCTCCTTTCCCTTTGATTCTGGCTCCTGGTTCAAAGAAGGTATCGTTGATGCGCATGATGTTTGCTCAGCGGCTTGCGGCGGCGTCGTCCGGACAGGGCGCGGCGGAGCTTGGCGACCTGCCGGAGTGGAATCTCGCCGACCTCTATTCCGGCATGGAAGCGCCGGAGCTGAAGCGCGACATCGCCAAGGCCGCCAGCGACGCCATCGCCTTCGAAACCCGCTGGAAAGGCACGCTTGCCGCGGAAGCCGGGCGCGGCGCCGCCGGCCGGCTGGGCGAAGCGCTGCAAGCCTATGAGGAGCTCGAGGAACTGATCGGCCGCATCGTCTCCTACGCCGGCCTCGTCTATGCCGGCAACACCGCCGATCCGCAGCGCGCCAAGCTCTATGGCGACGTCCAGGAAAAGATGACGGACGCCAGCGCCCATCTTTTGTTCTTCGCGCTCGAGCTCAATCTGATCGACGACGCGGCGATCGAGAGCGCTTTAGCCGCCGACAAGGCCTTCGGCCACTACCGGCCCTGGGTGCTCGACCTCAGGAAGGACAAGCCCTACCAGCTGGAGGACCGCGTCGAGCAATTGTTCCACGAAAAGTCGGTCACCGGGCGCGGCGCCTGGAACCGCCTGTTCGACGAGACAATGACTGACCTGCGCTTTGATATCGACGGCGAGGAACTGACGCTGGAGCCGGCGCTGAACCGCCTGCAGGACGCCAATGGCGAGGTGCGCCGCCATGCCTCCGAGGCGCTGGCTTCGACCTTCCGCAAGAACCTGCGCACCTTCACGCTCATCACCAACACGCTCGCCAAGGACAAGGAGATCTCCGACCGCTGGCGCGGCTTCCAGGATATCGCCGACTCGCGCCACCTGGCCAACCGCGTCGAGCGCGACGTGGTCGACGCGCTGGCGGCGGCCGTGCGCGAGGCCTATCCACGGCTGTCGCACCGCTACTACGCGATGAAGGCGCGCTGGCTGGGCATGGAGGTGATGAACCACTGGGACCGCAACGCGCCGTTGCCGGAGACGCCGCAGGCGGTGATCCGCTGGGACGACGCCAGGGACACGGTGCTCTCCGCCTATCAGCGCTTCTCGCCGGACATGGCCGAGATCGCGCGCGGCTTTTTCGATCGCAGATGGATCGATGCGCCGGTGCGGCCGGGCAAATCGCCCGGCGCCTTCGCCCATCCGACCGTGCCGTCGGCGCATCCTTACGTCTTGCTCAACTACATGGGCAAGCCGCGCGATGTGATGACGCTGGCGCATGAGCTCGGCCATGGCGTGCACCAGGTGCTGGCCGCCGGCCAGGGCGCGCTGATGGCCTCGACGCCGCTGACCTTGGCCGAAACAGCGTCGGTCTTCGGCGAGATGCTGACCTTCCGCTCGCTGCTCGAGCAGACCGGCGACAAACGCGAGCGCAAGGCCATGCTTGCCCAGAAGGTCGAGGACATGATCAACACGGTCGTGCGCCAGATCGCCTTCTACGAATTCGAGCGCAAGGTGCATGCCGAGCGCAGGAATGGCGAGCTGACCTCGGACAGGCTCGGCGAATTCTGGCTGGAGGTGCAGGCCGAAAGCCTTGGCCCGGCGATCAAGCTGCGCGAGGGCTACGAGGTCTTCTGGACCTATATCCCGCACTTCATCCACTCGCCCTTCTACGTCTATGCCTATGCCTTCGGCGACTGCCTGGTGAACTCGCTCTACGCCGTCTACCAGAATGCCGAGCGCGGCTTCCAGGAGAAGTATTTCGAGATGTTGCGCGCCGGCGGCACGAAGCACCACTCCGAACTTCTGGCGCCCTTCGGCCTCGACGCCACCGATCCCGCTTTCTGGCAGATCGGCCTCGGCGTGATCGGTTCGCTGATCGACGAATTGGAGGCCCTCGACAAGTGACGGCAACAACGGCGCGAGCATCGGCTTCAATAGTTTAGCCGGAATGCATATTAGCAGGCATTTATTCTTGCCCTAAATAGCTGTTCTTGAATAACTCTCCGGCGCATTTTCCAACTAGCTTTCGACAAGCCATATGATAGCGTCCGGCCTCAAGCTCAGCCGGACGCATCGCGCGGGTCAGAGATGGCCGGTCGCAGCATTACGGCGAATGCGATGATGGCCGTCGGTCCGGACAAGGCCGAACGCCGATGGCTCGACTGAAGCCGGCGGTTCCGCCGACCACGGAACCTTTGACGATCCTTGGCGTGAGTTCGCCTTTCCGGGCCTCGGCCGACAGATCGGACTGGAGAGAGAAATGACTTTCTTCTACATGCTCCTGGCGTTCGTTGTGGGTATCCTGGTTGGCTGGTTCATCTGGGGCCGCCTGCGCGGCGAGCTCGACAGTCTGCGTGGCGACCTCGACCGCACGCGAAGCGAGCGCGACCGGCTGCGCGCCGATACCGATCAGTTGAAGGGCGAGCTCGATGCCTGCGGCCGCGCCCGCGCCGATCTCGAAAGCCGCCTGCGCAACGCGCCGACCGCCAAGGCCGGCGCCGACAAGGCGGCCACGCCTGCCCCCGCGGCACTGATGTCGACCCCGGCAGCCGCGACATCGGCCACGACGAAGTCGGCCGCCGCGAAGAAGCCGGCGGCAGCAAAGACCGCGACGGCGGCGAAGCCGGCGGCCAAAGCCGCCGCGCTCAAGAAGGCGGCTGCGCCTGCGGCCAAGAAAGCTTCAGCGCCGAAGGCCGCGACCGGCAAGGCCGACAATCTGCGCCGCCTCATCGGCATCGGTCCGGTCAATGAAAGGCTGCTCAAGGGCCAGGGCGTCACCACCTACGCCCAGATCGCCGCCTGGACCGAAGCCGACATCAAGCGTGTCGAGGAGGTGCTCAATTTCGACGGCCGCATCGCGCGCGAGAAATGGATCGAGCAGGCGAAATTGCTGGCCGCCGGCGACGAGGCGGAATTCGCCCGCCAATTCCCGACCGCGGGAACCGCGAGCAACACCTGAACATCTCGCCGGCGTCGCAAACGACGGAGGTTGGCCTGAGACACCCGTGACTTCGTCATCCTATGGCGTTGCGAGGAGCGAAGCGACGCAACGCAGACCATAGGATCCATTCCGTTACCTACAGCGCTGCAGCGATGCAGAAAGCTCTCCTCCTTCTGCACCGTCTTTGCCCTTCGCGCGAGGTCACGGAATGGATCCTCGGGTCTGCGCGTCCGCTTCGCCCGTGGATGACGAAGTTCGGGCTTTTGCGCCAATCCACGCAAAATCAGTAAGCGAACAACTTCCTCGCCAACCGGACGCCTTTGCGCCGCGCGACGCCGCTCCCTCGATTGCGCCTCGCCCAGCCCCCATATAGAGCGGTCGACGGCGCTTTTTGTCCGCATCCCGAGGTCATGTCCCTGCCCGCAGCCATTTTCCGCAACGACGCGACCGCCAGGCAGTTGGTCTTCGACCGGCCGCACGAGATCATCGTGGCGCATGACGCGGACGAATTCATGCTCGCGCTTGAACGAGCCCAAGCTGCCTCGGACTCCGGCAAATGGCTGGCCGGCTATTTCTCCTACGAGGCCGGTTACCTGCTCGAGCCGAAGCTGGTGCCGCTGCTGCCCGAAGGCCGCCGCGCGCCGCTGATCTGCCTCGGCGTCTTCGACGCGCCGGTCGACCAGGCGGTGCCGCAAAATGCAGGACCCGCAAGCAACGGCCCGATCTTCGACGCCAGGGCGACATGGACCGCCGAGGACTATGCCGGCCGTTTCGCGCGCCTTCACGACCACATCCGCAAGGGCGATTGCTACCAGGGCAACCTCACCTTCCCGGTTCATGCGCAATGGTCCGGCGACCCGCTCGCGGCTTTTGACGCGCTGACCGAGCGCCAGCCGGTGAAATATGGCGCGCTGGTCTCGCTCGGCGATCCGATCGTGTTGTCGCGCTCGCCCGAATTGTTCTTCGAGATCGATGCCGGCGGCATGATCGAGACGCACCCGATGAAGGGTACCGCGCCGCGCGGCGCGACCAGGGCCGAGGACGCGCGGCTGAAGGCCTTCCTGCGCAACGACGAGAAGAACCAGGCCGAGAACCGGATGATCGTCGACCTGTTGCGCAACGACATCTCGCTGATCAGCGAGGTCGGCACGCTGGAGGTCCCGGAACTGTTCCGCATCGAAACCTATCCGACCGTGCACCAGATGGTCAGCCGTGTGCGGGCGAAGCTCCTGCCCGATATCGGCATCCGCCAGGTCTTCGCCGCGCTCTTCCCCTGCGGCTCGATCACCGGCGCGCCGAAAATCCGCGCCATGGAGATCCTACACGAGCTGGAAGACGCGCCGCGTGACGTCTATTGCGGCGCCATCGGCTGGATCGCGCCCGGCGGCAGGATGCGTTTTTCGGTGGCGATCCGCACCATCTCGCTCTTTGCCGACGGCGAGGCCGTCTACAATGTCGGCGGCGGCGTCGTCTTCGATTCGACCGCCGAGGAGGAGTATAAGGAGTGTCTGCTGAAAGCACGCTTCGCCACGCGGACGGTGCCGGCTTCGAGCTGATCGAAACCATGCGCTGGGAGCCAAGCTCCGGCTTCCTGCGCTTCGAGCGCCACCTTGCCAGGCTTTACGCATCCGCCGCCGAACTCAGCTTCGCCTGCGATCCCGGGCGGATCGGCGAAGTGCTATCCGGCACCGTAGCCGGCCACGGGACTGCCTTGCGCGTGCGCCTTGCCTTGCAGCGCAACGGCGAAGCGACGGTCGCCACTCAAGCCTATGAACCATTGCCCGCGGACAAGGTCTGGCGGCTGCAGCTGGCGCGCATCCGTCTCGAGTCCGGCAACATGCTGCTGCGCCACAAGACGAGCCGCCGCGAAACCTATCAGCATGCCCGCGCGGAATATCTGGCGACCCGTGCCGACGAAGTGCTTTTGGCCAACGAGCGCGGCGAGCTCTGCGAGGGCACCATCACCAACCTCTTCGCCGACTTCGGCGACGGCCCGCTCGCCACGCCCCGGCTCGACTGCGGCCTGCTGCCTGGAATATTGCGCGGCGCACTTCTGGACGAAGGCCGCGCCGTGGAAGCGATCTACAGCTTCGACGATCTGAAGGCGGCGAAGGCGATCTTCGTCGGCAACTCGCTGCGCGGGCTGATCCCGGCGAGGCTGGGCTGATCGGGCTGGAGACATTAACTGGATAACACCCAAACAGGCATGACCGTTCGCCAGCCGACCCACACACCCTATGACGGGTCCTCGAAACTCTTCACCATCGGGCTGAAGCCGCTTGAATTCGGCCGCTGGATCGAGGTCGATGAATTCCTGCTGCCGCATTTGGCGGAGAAGCAACGGCTCTATGCGGACATACCTGACAAGGTCTTCGTCGAGGAAGACGGCACCCGCGACGCTCAACGCGAGGTGCTGGACCTGATCGTCGCGCATCTCGAAGCCGCGCATCCCGGCACGCATCGCCGCGACGGCGCCGAGCCGGTCGGGTTCGAGGGGGCAATCGACGGGCTGCCCCCCGCCCTGCGCGAGGCGCCGCTCGCGAGGGCTTCGCTGCTCGTCCAGGAAGACCTGATCCTGATGCGCCGCGACGAGCGCGGCTGGCGTCTCGCCGCCGGCTCGCTCTGCTTTCCGTCATCCTGGTCGCTCCAGGAGAAATTCGGCAAGCCGCTGCAGCAGATCCACCAACCCGTGCCCGGCTTCGGACCCGGCACGCGGCCGGCCGAGCTCATCAACCGCATGTTCGACGGCCTGCAGGGTCAGGCGGTCGAGCGCTTCAACTGGTCGATCCAGGCGGATGACAGGCTTTATCATCCGCTCTCCAACGTCGAGCGCATCGACCGCGCCACGAACCGCCCAAGCCGCTTTCCCGACGGCGACATCAACGCCCATGCCTTCATCCGCGTCGAACGCCAGACGCTGCGCAAGCTGCCTGCATCGCGCGACATCCTCTTCACCATCCGCATCCATCTCGACCCGCTCAAGGTGCTCATGCGCCATCCGGACCGGGCAACGCTGGCGGTTTCTTTTGCCGAGCAGCTCAAGGCGCTCGACCAGGCCCAGCTCGACTACAAAGGCCTGACCGCCGACCGCGACCGGCTGGTCGCATTCCTCGATGGCATGGCCGGATCGGCTTAACCACACCACCAAACCGGCTTGTCCAGCGGTTGGCGCTTTTCGCTGGTTTATGACAATGATCTGTGGTGTAGCGCTTGGCCGTCGGGCGGAAATGCCCGGTTTTGCATGTGTTTTGAAGGAGTGCGCGGAAAAATGGCGAATGAAAACTGGCCCGTTTACGGTGAGATCACCGGACCTGTCGTGATGATCGGCTTTGGGTCGATCGGGCGGGGAACGCTGCCGCTGATCGAGCGCCATTTCAAGTTCGACAAGTCGCGCATGACGGTCGTCGATCCGCTCGACACCGACCGCAAGCTGCTCGACGAGCGCGGCATCGCCTTCGTCCAGGAAGCGGTCACCGAGAAGAACTACAAGAAGCTGCTCACGCCGCTTCTGACCAATGGCGGCGGCCAGGGCTTTTGCGTCAACCTGTCGGTCGACACCGGCTCGGTCGACCTGATGAAATTGTGCCGCAAGCTCGGCGTGCTCTACATCGACACCGTCGTCGAGCCGTGGCTCGGCTTCTATTTCGACGCCACCGCCGACAATGCCAGCCGCACCAACTATGCGCTGCGCGAGGCGATGATCAAGGAAAAGCACGACAAGCCGGGCGGGCCGACGGCGGTCTCCACCTGCGGCGCCAATCCGGGCATGGTCTCGTGGTTCGTCAAAAAGGCGCTGGTCAACCTCGCAACCGATTTGGGTCTCGAGTTTTCCGAGCCCGCGCAGGAAGACCGCGAAGCCTGGGCTAGGCTGATGAAGAAGGCCGGCGTCAAGGGCATCCATATCGCCGAGCGCGATACCCAACGCACCAAGAAGCCGAAGCCGATGGACGTGTTCTGGAACACCTGGTCGGTCGAGGGTTTCATCTCGGAAGGCCTGCAACCGGCCGAGCTCGGCTGGGGCACGCATGAAAACTGGATGCCGAAGAACGGCAAGAAGCACAAGCACGGCTCCAAGGCGGCGATCTATCTGGAACAGCCTGGCGCCAACACGCGCGTGCGCTCGTGGTGCCCGACGCCAGGCCCGCAATACGGCCTGCTGGTGACGCACAACGAGGCGATCTCGATCGCCGATTTCTTCACCGTGCGCTCGAAGAAGGGCAAGCTTCAATACCGCCCGACCTGCCACTACGCCTATCACCCCTGCAACGACGCCTTGCTGTCGCTGGACGAGATGTTCGGCGCCGCCGGCAAGCCGCAGCCGGTCCACCACGTGCTCGACGAGAACGAGCTGGTCGACGGTGTCGACGAGCTCGGCGTGCTGCTCTACGGCCACGACAAGAACGCCTATTGGTACGGCTCGCAGCTGTCGCTGGCCGAGGCGCGCAAGCTTGCCCCCTACCAGAACGCCACCGGCCTGCAGGTCACCTCGGCCGTACTTGCCGGCATGGTTTGGGCGCTGGAAAATCCGGCGGCCGGCATCGTCGAAGCCGACGAGATGGACTACCGGCGTTGCCTGGAAGTGCAGTCGCCTTATCTCGGGCCGGTCAGGGGCTATTACACCGACTGGACGCCGCTCGATAACCGGCCGGGCCTCTTCCCGGAGGACCTGGACAAGGACGATCCGTGGCAGTTCCGCAACATTCTGGTGCGATAGCAGCTGGTCCTGCCAGAGCAATTCCAGGAAAAGCGTGAAACGGTTTTCCGTCCGGAATTGCGTAAAAACAAGGAGATAGAGCGGTTCGCCGTTTCCGTGAAACGGCGAGGCGCTCTACCTCTCCGCCTTGCAATCGCCCGGAAATCGGGCGATTGAGAGGGAGCGGACTGAGGAGAGGATTTTTCACAATGACGATTGCGCGCAAACTGCTTTCGCTGGGCGCCGCGGCAAGCCTTTTGGCCGCCGCCGCCTGCACCACCACCGGACCTTCGGAACCACCGGCCGCTGCCGCGCCCAAGGGAGTGGAAGGTTCTTGGGTCGACGCCACAGGCCAAGCCGTCTCGACATTCAATGGCGGAAAGTACACGACGGTCGCTGCCCAAACCGGGGAGAAATTCGCGGAGGGAACCTACACGATGACCGGTGCGACATCGCTTGAGATTACAGGCACATCGTTGATCCGCCAGACGCCGATCCATACCAACTGCCTGCTGATATCCCTCAGCCAGCTCAACTGCACGGACGCGGCCGGCAAGAACTTCGTGTTTACACGACGCTCTTGAACAGCCGCAAAGCAGGCCGCGCCAGTTCAGATGGCAGCGAACTCTGGCGAATGCTTGCCTAATGCATGTCGCCCAAAAGTGCGCAGCGGTTTTGGGACAACGACATGCATAAAAACAACAACCTAAAGCGCGTCGCATGAGGCCGTTCAGACGTGACGCGCTTTAGCGTGATTGTGAAGATCAGTTGGCGGCATTTTTTTGCCGTTGCTTAGCGAACAAAATTGTTTTTGATTGCGAGCAGGGGGATCTTCACAATGCGCAAACGTTTCATTCTTGCCGCCGTCGCGGTCGTCGCTGGCTGTCAGACCGGCCCGATGCCGAGCGCCTTCAAGCCTGGCTCTACTTTCTCGCAACGGCAGTTCGATTATGACCAATGCAAGATCGCCTCTCTGAAGGAAATACCGCAGGCCATGGCGACTCAAATCAATCCTGGTGTCCACACACCAGGCACGGTGACTTGCAACACCATTGGCTCATCGACCTACTGCAATGAGATGGGCGGTCTCAATATTCCCGCAACAGCGTCGACCTACGACGTCAATGACGGCCTGCGCGGCAGATATATTTCCAGCTGCATGATGCAAAAAGGCTATTCCATTATCGTTCGGCCAGCATGTGCGTCGGCAGAGGCCCGACAGAAGGCGGCGATTACACCGCAGCCCACCAATCCGAACGATTATCAGTGCACGCCTGGCATTAACCTGGATGGTTAAAGAGCGCTGACGCCGTCGGTTTCATAGTTCTCGCAACGTATCTTAGCGCGCACATCATCGATGCCGATATCGCTATCCGAAAGAACGGCGGCGCGAGCCGCCGTCCCTTTTTATGCCGGCAAACATCTGCCTGATTTTTGCTTGCATCGGCCGGAACCCGATGTGAACATGACCCGAAGCTGACTGTTATTTTCCAGTCAAGCAGGGGCTTTAAGCACCGTCGAAGTCAGCTCATCCTGGAGACGAAGATGAAGAAGATTGCCGCGATCCTAGCCCTGTCCGCCTCGACGCTCGGCCTGTCGGCGGGCGTTTCCTTTGCCGACTACACGCTGAACATCCTGCACTTCAACGATTGGCACAGCCGCATCGAAGGCAACAACAAATACGAGTCGACCTGTTCGGCCGACGAAGAGACCAAGGGCGAATGCATCGGCGGCGCCGGCCGGCTGATCACCGCGATCGCTGAGGAGCGCAAGAAGCTCGAAGGGCAGAACGTGCTCTTGCTCAATGCCGGCGACAGCTTCCAGGGCTCGCTCTTCTACACCACCTACAAGGGCGCCGTGGAAGAGGAATTCCTCAACCAGATCAAGCCCGACGCGGTCACGCTCGGCAACCACGAATTCGACGACGGCGAGACAGCGCTTGTGCCTTACCTCGACAAGGCGAAGTTCCCGATCGTCAGCGCCAACGTCGTGCCCAACGACAAGTCCGGGGCCTCAGGCAAGATCAAGCCGTCGATCGTCGTCGAGGTCGGCGGCCAGAAGATCGGCATCATCGGCGCCGTCACCAACGACACGCCCGAGCTCGCCTCGCCCGGCCCCAACATCGCCATCGCCGACGACGTCAAGTCGATCACGGCGGAGGTCGAGAAGCTCAAGGCGCAAGGCGTCAACAAGATCATCGCGGTCACCCATATCGGCTACAGGCGCGAGCGCGACGTCATCGCGAAAATCCCCGGCATCGACGTGGTGGTCGGCGGCCACAGCCATACGCTTCTGTCCAACACCGATCCGAAAGCCGAGGGGCCGTATCCGACGATGGTCGACAACCCCGATGGCTCCAAGGTGCCGGTGGTACAGGCGGCGTCCTATTCGAAATATCTCGGCGAGTTCAAGGTCGTGTTCGACGACAACGGCGTGGTCAAGGAAGCCAGCGGCGCGCCGATCTATCTCGACAAGTCGATCACGCCCGATCCAGCCGTGCTCGCCCGCATCAAGGAACTCGGCGCGCCGATCGAGGCGCTGAAGAACAAGGAGGTGGCCGAGACCACCAAGGCGATCGACGGCAGCCGCGAGAATTGCCGCGCGCGTGAATGCGAGATGGGCAATCTCGTCTCCGACGCCATCCTCGACCGCACCAAGGGCCAGGGCGTCGAAATCGCCATCTCGAACGGCGGCGGCCTGCGCGCCTCGATCGACCAGGGCACGGTGACCATGGGCGAGGTGCTGACCGTGCTGCCGTTCCAGAACACGCTGGCGACCTTCAAGATCTCGGGCAAGGATCTGGTTGCGGGTCTCGAAGGCGGCCTCAGCCAGATCGAGGACGGCGCCGGCCGCTTCCCGCAGGTCGCTGGGCTGAAATATTCCTTCGACAAATCGGTCGCGCCCAATGCCGGCCGCGTCAAATCGGTCGAGGTGATGGAGAACGGCGTCTGGGCGCCGATCAATCCGGACAAGCAGTATCTGGTGGCCACCAACAACTATGTCCGCCAGGGCGGCGACGGCTACAAGGTCTTCGCCGAGAAGGCCACCGACGCCTATGACTACGGTCCGGGCCTCGAACAGGTGGTGGCCGATTATCTCGGCGCGCATCGGCCCTATACGCCGAAGCTCGACGGCCGCATCACCGAAATCGCGGCGACGACAGCGGCGGCGGAACCCGCCAAACCCGCGCAACCGGCGCCTGCCACGACGGCGCCAGCCCCCGCGGCGGAACCGGCAAAGCCGGCCGAGGCTGCACCGGCGACCGGTGAATCTGCGATGCCGGCTATGCCTTCCGGTTCAAGCGACATTGCCGGCACGCCGCCAGCCGTTCCGGCCGAGACCGCGCCTGCGGCGCCCGCACCGGAACCCGCCAAGCCCGCCGAAGCTGCTCCGGCAACGCCGACCCCTGCCCCGGCCGCCGAACCGGCCAAACCGGCTGAGGCAGCACCTGCGGAAGCGAAGCCCGCCGAGACCAGCCACACCGTCGCCGCCGGCGATACCTATTGGGACCTGGCCAAGAAGGCCTATGGCGACGCCACCAAGTGGAAGCTCATCTCCGAGGCCAACAAGGACTATAAGCCGCGTCGCCTGCCGCTTGGCGCGACGCTGACGATTCCGCCGGCCGCGAAGTAATCGACCCCACCCGGCATTCATGGCACCCGCCCGGGCAACCGGGCGGGTGTTCCTTTTCCAGGTCCAAACGCGATAAGGTGCGGCCAGACGCAGCATTGAAAACCGGCAGGGCATCGCTAGTTTCGCGGCGCTACCGGAGACCGTTCATGACGCTTGCCAGCCCCACCGATGCCAAAGCCGCCAAGGCCGTCGGTCCGCTGCCCGCCGATGCCGCGCCTGTCCGGCCGGGCAGGATCGGCATCATGCTGGTCAATCTCGGCACGCCGGACGGCACCGACTTCAAGCCGATGTGGCGCTATCTCAGGGAATTCCTCTCCGACCCGCGCGTCATCGAGCTCAACAAGGCGATCTGGTACCCGATCCTCTACGGGCTGGTGCTGACCACGAGGCCGAAGAAATCCGGCGCGAACTACGCCAAGATCTGGAACCGGGAGAAGAACGAGTCGCCGCTGCGCACCTTCACCCGCGCGCAAGCCGAGAAGCTCGCGGTTGCGCTCACCGACCTGCCCGACGTGGTGGTCGACTGGGCGATGCGCTACGGCAATCCCTCGACCGCAAGCGTCGCGCAAAGACTGGTCGAGCAGGGCTGCGAGCGCATCCTCACCTTTCCGCTCTACCCGCAATATTCGGCGACGACGACGGCAACCGCCAACGACCAGTTGTTCCGCGCGCTGATGAAGATCAGGCATGCGCCGGCCGTCCGCAGCGTGCCGCCCTATTATGACGAGCCCGTCTATATCGAGGCGCTGGCCCGTTCGATCGAGAAGCACCTGGCGACGCTCGATTTCGAGCCGGAGGTGGTGATCACCTCCTACCACGGCATCCCGAAACCCTATTCCGACAAGGGCGATCCCTACCGGGCGCATTGCCTGGAGACGACGCGGCTGCTGCGGGCAAGGCTCGGCTGGGACGAAAAGAAGCTGATCGCCACCTTCCAGTCGCGTTTCGGCGCGCAGGAATGGCTGCAGCCCTATACCGACGTCACGGTCGAGAAGCTGGCCAAGGACGGCGTGAAATCGATCGCCATCGTCAATCCCGGCTTTTCCGTCGACTGCATCGAGACGCTGGACGAGATCGGCCGCGAGGCGGCCGAAACCTTCCATCACGCCGGCGGCAAGAACTTCGCCCACATCCCCTGTCTCAACGACAGCGTCGATGGCATGGCGGTGGTCGAGGCGCTGGTTCGGCGCGAGCTTTCCGGCTGGGTGTGACCTGCGTCACCGGCAGGCTTGAAACCGGTGCGCAAAACCCGCCGCTAACCAATATTCGCGATCACCTGATTGTAACGTTGCGGAAACACACTTAAGTGATTTCGTGAAGTCGGTGCCTATTGAGGGAGATACGAAATGGGCTTCAGCGGTTTCGATATTGCCATCATTGTCCTTGTATTCCTTGTCATCATTCTTCTTTTCAAAGGCATCAAGACGGTGCCGCAAGGCTATAATTACACGGTGGAGCGCTTCGGGCGGTACACCAAGACGCTGACCCCTGGCCTCAACATCATCAACCCCATCTTCGAGCGCGTCGGCGCCAAGATGAACATGATGGAGCAGGTGCTGGATGTCCCGACGCAGGAGATCATCACCCGCGACAACGCCATCGTCGGCGTCGACGGCATC
This sequence comes from Mesorhizobium sp. GbtcB19, assembly GCF_019091085.1. Classification (GTDB taxonomy): domain Bacteria; phylum Pseudomonadota; class Alphaproteobacteria; order Rhizobiales; family Rhizobiaceae; genus Mesorhizobium. The sequence goes on from NZ_JAGXJY010000004.1 coordinate 290,071, forward strand.
GCCTTCTACCAGATCCTGAATGCCGCCCAGGCCGCCTATCAGGTCGCCGGCCTGCAGAACGCCATCCTCAACCTGACCATGACCAACATCCGCACCGTCATGGGTTCGATGGATCTCGACGAATTGCTCTCCAACCGCGACGCCATCAACGAGCGCCTGCTGCGCGTCGTCGACGAGGCGGCGCATCCGTGGGGCATCAAGATCACCCGCGTCGAGATCAAGGACATCAACCCGCCTGCCAACCTGATCGAGTCGATGGGCCGTCAGATGACCGCCGAGCGCAACAAGCGCGCCCAGATCCTCGCCGCCGAGGGCTTGAAGCAATCGCAGATCCTCGAAGCCGAGGGCCGCAGGGAAGCCGCCTTCCGCGACGCCGAGGCGCGCGAGCGTTCCGCCGAAGCCGAGGCCAAGGCCACACAGGTGGTGTCGGAGGCAATCGCCAAGGGTGACGTTCAGGCGCTCAACTACTTTATCGCCCAGAAATACACTGAGGCGCTGACCAGGATCGGCTCGGCCACCAACAGCAAGGTGGTGCTGATGCCGCTGGAGGCTTCGTCGCTGATCGGCACGCTCGGCGGCATCGGCGAGATCGCCAAGGAAGTCTTCAGGGGCGACAGCCCTTCCGGCACGCAGCGTCAAAACTCGCGCCCGCCGGTCGTGCGGCAGTCCGACAGCTGATCATCTAACTCTGTGGGAGACCATCAATGATCGACCGCATCGTTTCGGAACTCGGCCCGTGGAACTGGATGGTTCTCGGCATCGTGCTCCTGGTGATGGAAGTCGTGGCGCCCGGCGTGTTCATGCTGTGGATCGGCATCGCGGCGCTGATCATCGGCGCGGTATCGCTGGCGATCTGGGACGCCGCCTTCTGGGCCTGGCAGGTCCAGGTCCTGGCCTTTCTCGTGCTGGCCGTGGTCTCGGCCTATGTCGGCAGGCAGATCATGGTCTCGCGCCAGGGCAGCGTCGACCAGCCGCTGCTCAACCGCCGCGGCGCGCAGATGGTCGGCCGCACGGCGACGCTGGCCGAGCCGATCAAGAACGGCCGCGGCCGCATCCGGCTCGGCGACACGCTGTGGCGCGTCTCCGGCCCTGACCTGCCGGTCGGCACGCAGGTGCGCGTGACCGGAGCGGCGGACACCGATCTGGAGCTGACAGTCGAGGCTGTTTGAGCAGAGAAGGATTGAGATTTCAGGTCGATTCGACCTGAAATCATCCGGCTTCAGGCAGCGCCGATGCGCAGCAGGTCGTGGAAGTGGACCACGCCCACCGGCATTTTGTTTTTGATCACCACCAGCGCGCCGATATTGTGCTCGTTGAGCATGGCGATCGCCGTGCCCGCGAGCGTCTGCGGATCGATCGTCTTGGGCGTGCGGGTCATGACCTCGTCGACGGTGACGTCGGCGAGATTGCGATGCAGATTGCGCGCGACGTCGCCGTCGGTGACGATGCCGACCAGTTTGCCGTTCGCATCGACGATGCAGACGCAGCCGACTTTCTTCTGCGACAGCGTCATCACCGCTTCCGGCATCTTGGTGCCGAGCAGGGCGAGCGGAATCTGGTCGCCGGTCCGCATGATCTCCGAGACCAGCGTCAGATTGGCGCCAAGCTGCCCGCCCGGGTGCAAGGTTCGGAAGTGATCCGGCGTGAAACCGCGCGCCTCGAGCAGGGCGATCGCCAGCGCATCCCCCATGACCAGTTGCAGAAGCGTCGACGTCGTCGGCGCCAGCCCGTGCGGACAGGCTTCAGGCACGATCGGCAGCAGCAAAACAACATCCGCCGCTCGCGCCAGTGCCGAGTTCTCCCCGGAAGTGATGGCGATCAGCGGAATGGAGAAGCGCCTCGAATAGGCGACGATACCCATCAGTTCCTTGGTCTCGCCCGACCAGGACATGGCGATGATTGCGTCGTCCTTGGCGATCATGCCGAGATCGCCGTGATTGGCCTCCGCCGAATGGACGAAGAAGGCGGGCGTGCCGGTCGAGGCAAGCGTCGCGGCAATTTTTGAGCCGATATGGCCGCTCTTGCCGACGCCGGTGACGATGACACGGCCTTCGATATGGGAAATCAGGTCGATGGCGCGTGCGAATGGCTCGGCCAGCCCGTCTGCGAGCGCGGCGCCAAGCGCCGCCACACCGGCCTGCTCCGTCGCCACCGTTCTCAGCGCCGATTCGATCGCAGCCTGCCCGTCCGGCTGCTTTCTTTCTGGGGACCCCGCATGCATGGCAGAAGCCATTAGCGCCATGTCGCCCGCCTGTCCAACGGAATTGCCGTTTGCGCTCATTTGTGGGCGACACAGGCCGTCGGTCTCAACCCTCCGTTAACCATCCGCATTTACGGTTCGGTAAGTATGGCGCAACCGCGCCGCGCAAGCAGTGGTGACGATGTCCGGGGGCCAGCCTGAAACGAAAATAGGTCGAAGGGGCATTGCCGTTGCAGCACTGCTGCTGACGGCAAGCGCGCTTGCAATGCTGCGCCCGGCGCCGGCATTTTCCCAGGAGACCGAGCTGCGCGGCGAGGTCTCCGAATCGGCCATCCTCGCCGACCAGCAGCGCAAGGCCAGGCAATTGCGGGCGCAGGGTGCGCTGGATCAGAACGCGCCCGCGGCCGCGGCCGCCCAGGACACGGCGCCGACGACTTACCAGCCGGTAAGCCCCGGCGCCGTTCCGGACGACGACCAGACGGCGGCCGACAGCATCTTCGACCAGCCGCAAGCAACCGACGCCTCCCCGGCCGACACCATAACGCCGGCAAAGCCTCGGCGGCCTTCGACGGCGAAGCAGCGTGTTCAGGACTCCAAGACCGGCACTCAGGACACCAAAGCCGGCACCAAGACCGCCGATAAGAAAAAGGCCAAGAAGAAGCCTGGCACGGCGACGGACAGCACGACCACGGCCGCGACCGCCGCCACAGGCGGCCAGACCGACACCACCGCCACTGATGAGACGGATGCCAACCGCCGCGCCGTCACCATCGACAGCGTCGACAAGCAGAAGCTCGACCCGGGCCAGGAGCGCACCGGATCGATCGATGGGCAGAAGGTCAAGCCCGAGGACGATCCGTTCGCCGCCCCCGGCGTCAAGATCGGCACCTTTCTGTTCCGGCCGACGCTCGAGCAGGGTTTCACAGCGACGTCCAACGCCGACGCCAGCAGCACCGGCAAATCGGCCGTCCTGTCCGAGACGGCGCTGCGTTTCACCGCGACCTCCGACTGGCGCGAGAATTCGGCTCTGATCACCGGCTACGGCCAGTTCCGCAACACCGTCTCGGGCGAAAAGATCAACGACGCGCAGGGCCGCATCGAAGGCCAGCTCAATGTCGATCTCGACAACGAGCTGCGCGCGATCGCCAAGCTGGGCTACGAAGCGGCGCCCGAATCGGCCTCCTCGCCCGACGCGATCGCCGGCGTCACCTCGCAGCCGCTGCGCCAGACCGTGGACGGCAGCCTCGGCCTCGAAAAGAGCGTCGGCAAGATGCGTTACGCGCTGACCGGCGCGGTCTCGCATGATTTCTACGGCGATGCCGAGCTCTCCAACGGCACGACCGTGTCGCAGAAGGATCGCGACTCCACGCTCTACACGGCGACCTTGCGCACCGGCTATCAGGTATCGCCGGCGCTGACGCCCTTCACGGAAGTCGAGGCTGGACGGCGCATCTATGACCTGCGCGTCGACACCGACGGCTTCGAGCGATCCTCGACCAGGCTTGGCGCCCGCGCCGGCCTCGAGCTCGACATGGGCGAGAAGCTGTCCGGCGAGTTTTCCGCCGGCTGGTTGCGCGAGGCGATTGACGACAACCGCCTTCCGGCTGTGGCGGGCCCGAGCATCAATGCCGATCTCAAATGGTCGCCCGAGCGCGGCACCACGATAGGGCTCACCGGAAAGACCAATGTCGAAACGACCACCACGGCGGGCCAGAGCGGCGACATCCTCTATTCAGGCCGTCTGACCGGCGAGCGCCAGATCCGCGCCAATCTGACGGCCAATACCGCACTCGGCCTCGACTGGCGCGACTACACCGGCTCCGACGGCCACGACATGATCCTGAGCGCCGAGGCCGGACTGACCTGGTGGCTGAACCGCTATGCCGGCCTCACCACAAGGGTCAGGACCGAAAAGCTGACCAGCAACCTGCCCGGCCGCGACTACACCGCCAACAGCGTCTATCTCGGGCTGAAGGTCCAGCGCTGAGCGGCAGCGACGGCCAAGCCTGTCGGCGTGCCCTAGGAAGCGGCGCCGCGGCGCTCTGACGGCTGCACCTCGTCCAGCAGCGTGCGGATGACGCCGGCCATGCTTCCATTCATGTCGCTGCGCCACAGCGCGAAGGCGACATTGGCCTCGACGAACCCTTCCGGCGAGCCGCAATCGAAGGTGCGCCCCTTGTAGTGATAGCCGTAGAAAGCCTGCTGCTTTTCCAGCTTCAGCATCGCGTCGGTCAGCTGGATCTCGTTGCCGGCGCCGCGTTCCTGGCTTTCCAGGATGCCGAAGATTTCCGGCTGCAGGATATAGCGGCCGTTGATGAAGAGGTTGGAGGGCGCCGTGCCCTGCTTCGGCTTTTCCACCATTTGGGTGATGCGGAAGCCGTGATGTGTGTCCTCGCCGCGGCCGACGATGCCATATTTGTGCGCCTCGGCCGGATCGCATTCCTGCACGGCGATGATGTTGTTGCCGGTCTCGGCATAGAGCTCGACCATGTCCTTCATGCAGCTCTTTTCCGACTGCATGATCATGTCCGGCAAAAGCAGCGCGAAGGGTTCGTCGCCGACCAGTTCGCGGGCGCACCAGACGGCGTGGCCGAGGCCCATCGGCACCTGCTGGCGCGTGAAGCTCGTCTGTCCCGGCGCCGGCTGCAGCCGCTGCAGCCGGGCAAGCTGGTCGTCCTTGCCGCGCTGGGCGAGCGTGTCATAGAGCTCGAACTGGACGTCGAAATGGTCCTCGATGACCGCCTTGTTGCGCCCGGTCACGAAGATGAAATGCTCGATGCCAGCCTCGCGCGCCTCATCGACCACATACTGGATGACCGGCCGGTCGACGACGGTCAGCATCTCCTTCGGAATGGCCTTGGTGGCCGGGAGGAACCGCGTGCCGAGACCTGCAACCGGGAAAACTGCCTTGCGAACGCGCTTCATGCTTACACCCCTGCGTTTCGGCCAATTATCCGCTCGGCGATGTGCTCCGCAATCCCCCCGGACATTTTCCCGGCGGATTCATTTTCACGCGAGAATCATTTTCGTGCCGGAATGTTGGACTACGAACCGCCAAGTTGAATGTGAGAGCTAAAAGCCGCGGCACCTCTTTTCGTTCCCCGCGGCACCTATGGTAAACTAAATACTAACCCGGTTCGGCGTTGAATGATCCTTCCTGATTTGACGAAGGAGGAAATGATGTCGGTTCGAAACACGGCCAGGCGCCTGACGGCCCTCGCAACGGCTGCCGGCCTTACACTGGCCCTGCTGATGCCCGCCGGCCCCGCTTTCGCCGATGCCGGGTTTCGCCAGTGGGTCGCGGGCTTCCGCGCCACCGCCGTCGCGGGCGGCGTTTCGGGCGCTGTCTACGATCAGTCGATGAGAGGCATCGAGCCCGACCCGGTCGTTCTTGAAAAGGCCCAAACGCAACCGGAATTCACCGCGCCGGCCTGGGACTATTTCGACAACCGCGTGCATGACCAGTCGGTAGCCAACGGCCAGGCGATGGCGAAGAAATGGAAGCCGTGGCTCGATCGTATCGAGGCGCGGTTCGGCGTCGACCGCAACATCCTGCTGGCGATCTGGTCGATGGAATCGAACTATGGCGAGACGCTCAAGCGCGACGACATCATGCGCAACGTCGTCCGATCGCTGGCGACACTTGCCTATGGTGATCCGAAACGTTCGAAATATGCCCGTACCCAATTGATCGCGGCGTTGAAGATCCTGCAGACCGGCGACATCGACGAGAGCCATCTGATGGGCTCCTGGGCCGGCGCGATGGGCCAGACGCAGTTCATCCCGACCAGCTATCAGCGTTATGCCGTCGACATGGACGGCAACGGCAAGCGTGATATCTGGAATTCGATCCCCGATGCGCTCGCGACCTCCGCCAACCTTTTGAAGAAGAACGGCTGGCAGGCGGGCAAGACCTGGGGTTACGAGGTCACCATTCCGGCCGGCAAACTGCCTGGCGGAGCCAAGACGATCGCCCAGTGGCAGGCGCTCGGCGTCGTCCGGGCCAGCGGCAAGCCGTTCAAGAACCTGACCGACAAGGCGACGCTGAAAGTGCCGGACGGCAGGGGCGGCCCGGCCTTCCTGATGATCAGGAATTTCTCGGTCATCAAGGCCTACAACAACGCCGACAAATACGCTTTGGCCGTCGGCCTTCTGGCCGACGAGATCGCCGGCGGCACCGGCCTGGTGCAGGATTGGCAGCGGCCTTTCACCAAGCTCAGCTTCGAGGAGCGGCAGGAACTGCAGAAGCGGCTTTCCGAGCACGGCTATTATGAGGGCAAGTTCGACGGCAAGATCGGCGATGGCTCGAAAGCCGCCATCATGGCCTATCAGGCCAAGGTCGGCTTGACCCAGGATGGCTATCCGAGCATGGAAGTGCTCAAATGGCTCCGCAAGCGGTAGGGCCAGCGGAAGCGCCAAGCGTCCTTTAAAGACGGCACGGATGCTGTAGCGGCTTCGCACCTGTGCGTGGCCTTGGGCCATGCGCCAAGGGATGGAGAGGTGTTTGGTTTCGGTCGCGCGTATCAGGCAGGGCATTCGCCGGGCGCCGATCCTGATTCTCGCCCTTGCCGTGCTTGCCGTCACCGCCGCCGGCGCCTTCCACGCGCCCGCCTTCGCGCAGGAGCAGAGCCATGGCTGGTCGCTGCGCGACCTTCTGTTCCCGCGCCGCAGCGAGCGCGTCGAGCCGCCGGTGGACGTCGAAAAACCGAGGCCGAAACCGAAGAAGAAACCCAAGCCGCGTCCGCCGGCGGAGCCGGAAACGCCGATCGTCGAGAAGGCGAACGACGCCCGGGTCGTGCTGGTGGTCGGCGATTTCCTGGCGGGCGGGCTGGCCGAAGGCCTGGACACCGCCTTTGCCGACAATCCCGCTGTCAAGATCGTCGCGCGCGCCAACGGTTCGTCCGGCTTCGTGCGCGACGACGTCTATAACTGGCCGGTCGAGGTCAAATCGCTGATCGAAACGGAGAAGCCGGCCGCGGTAGTCGTCATGCTCGGCTCCAACGATCGGCAGCAGATGAAGGTCGGCGACGTGCGCGAGCAGCCGCGCTCGGAGAACTGGACCAAGGAATATGAGCGCCGCACCGATGCGCTGGGCAAGGCCCTGCAGGACAGCAAGGTGCCGTTCCTGTGGGTCGGCATGCCGGCTTTCCGCGTGTCGAAGATGAATTCGGACATGCTTGCCTTCAACGACATCTATCACTCGGCCGCGCAAAGCCATGGCGGCGAGTTCGTCGATGTCTGGGACGGCTTCGTCGACGAGAACGGCGCTTTCGTCACCTCCGGTCCCGACATCAACGGCCAGCCGGTGCGCCTGCGCTCCGACGACGGCATCAACGTCACCAAGGCCGGCAAGCGCAAGCTTGCCTTCTATACCGAAAAGCCGCTGGCCAAGATCCTCGGCCTGGCCGCACCCGGAAGCATCACCACCGTGTCGGCGCCGGCGGGAGAGCCGGTCGAGGCATCGAAGCCTGCCGCCGCGCCCGTCATCGTCGACCGCACCGCGCCGATGCTGCTCGGCGATCCGGCGCTCGACGGCGGCTCGGAGCTGCTTGGCGCCGCGCAGCCGACCAAGGCCGATCCGAACCTGCCGGGCGAAAAATTGATTATCGAAGGCAAGGCGCCGGCGGCATCACCGGGCCGCGCCGACGATTTTTCCTGGCCGCCGAAGACTCAGCCGCCGGCGACGGCGGCGGCCGAGCCCAGCTCGACGCCTCCGGCCCCTTGATCGACGTTCCTGCGTAGCAGCGGTTTCGCGCCAAGTCCGAACGATGGCATCATTGGATTTTGGCCGGAATCAAAGTCGGGGGCGAATATGTCGGCAACTGGTTATGCCTTGCTTGGGTTCGTAACCTGGACCCTCCTATTGCTCATATGGATGGAAATCCTGCGCACCCATCTTGTGGTGAGCGGCCGCACCCTCGCTAATGGCTTCACCCCGGACAACGCCGGTTTTTCACCCTTTTTGCAGCGGCTGGCGCGAGCCCACGCCAACTGCCTGGAGGGCCTCCCCATTTTCGGAGGTCTCATGGCGCTGGCGATGATGAGTTCGCGCGCCTCGATTACTGATCCGCTTGCCTATTGGTTTCTCGGCGCGCGGCTGATCCAGTCGGCCATTCATTTGACGTCGACAAGTCCGACCGCCGTCAAGGCCCGATTTTCCGCGTTCGCGGTTCAGATGGCTATCGGCCTCTATTGGGCGGTAAAGCTGCTGCTTGGTTAGGGCGCACTTCGCGCCCACTTTAACGCGGCAGCACCGTCGATCCCATCAATGCCTCGTCGATTGAGCGCGCCGCCTGGCGGCCCTCGCGGATCGCCCACACCACCAGCGACTGGCCACGGCGCACGTCGCCCGCCGCATAGAGCTTGTCGACGCTGGTCCGGTAGTCGCGGTCATTCGCCTCGACATTGTTCGAGCGGCGGCTGTCGGTGACGACATTGATCTTGCCGTCGAGCTCCTTCATCAGGCTGTCGCTCGCCGGTCCGGCAAAGCCGATGGCGATGAAGGCGAGGTCGGCGCGGATGACGAATTCGGTGCCGGCGATCGGCTTGCGCTTGTCGTCGACCTCGCAGCAGCGCACGCCGGTCAGTTGGCCTTCCTCGCCGATGAATTCGAGCGTCGCCACCTGGAACTCGCGCTCGGCGCCCTCTGCCTGTGAGGAGGAGGTGCGCATCTTGGTCGCCCAGTAGGGCCATACCGACAACTTGTCTTCCTTCTCGGGCGGTTGCGGGCGGATGTCGAGCTGCGTCACGCGCACCGCGCCCTGGCGGAAGGCGGTGCCGATACAGTCTGACGCGGTGTCGCCACCGCCGACCACGACGACATGCTGGCCGCCAGCGATGATCGGGTGCGAGGGCCAGGCGACCGACTGGATCGGCTCGCCGCCGACGCGGCGGTTCTGCTGCACCAGATAAGGCATCGCGTCATAGACGCCGCTAAACTCGCTGCCCGGAATGCCGGCCGGGCGCGGCGTTTCGGAGCCGCCGCAATAAAGCACGGCGTCGAATTCCTCGATGAGATCGGCGACCTTCATATCGACGCCGACATTGACGCCGCAATGGAAGGTGACGCCCTCGCCCTGCATCTGCTCGATGCGCCGGTCGATATAGTGCTTCTCGATCTTGAAGTCCGGAATGCCGTAACGCATCAGCCCGCCCGGGCGGCTCTCGCGCTCATAGACATGCACGTCGTGACCGGCGCGGCCGAGCTGCTGCGCCGCCGCCATGCCGGCCGGGCCGGAGCCGATGACGGCGACCCGCTTGCCGGTCTTCTTCTCCGGCGGATAGGGCCGGATATGGCCGGTCTCATAGGCCTTGTCGGCGATCGCCTGCTCGACCGTCTTGATGGCGACCGGAATGTCCTCGAGGTTCAGCGTGCAGGCTTCCTCGCAGGGCGCGGGGCAGATGCGGCCGGTGAATTCCGGGAAATTGTTGGTCGAGTGCAGGTTGCGGATCGCGCTGTCCCAGTCGCCATTGTAGACGAGGTCGTTCCAGTCCGGGATCTGGTTGTGGATCGGACAGCCCGTCGGCCCGTGGCAGAACGGAATGCCGCAATCCATGCAGCGCGCGGCCTGTTTCTCGACCTCCTTGTCCGACATCGGCAGCGTGAATTCGCGGAAATGCCGGATGCGGTCGGAAGCTGGCTGGTACTTGTGCACCTGCCGGTCGATTTCGAGAAAGCCTGTTACCTTGCCCATAGTCCAGTCCCTGCTGTCCGAAGGCACGCTTTTCGTCGCGCACCCGTTAACCCCATAAGGCCGCCATGGCAACCGCAGTCCGGGGTCAGGATTGTTGGTGAGGATGGCGGCCGGAAAATCATCTTCCCGGCCATGCCCGAAGCTATTCCGCCGCCACGCTCATGCGCATGCGTTCCATCTCGATCAGCGCGCGGCGGTATTCCACCGGCATGATTTTCCGGAATTTCGGCCTGAAATTCTGCCAGTCGTCGAGGATCTCGCGGCCGCGCACCGAACCGGTGAAATGCACGTGGTTCGAGATCAACTGGTAGAGCCGTTCCTCGTCATGGCTGGTCATGTCGCCCGACACGTCGACACGGCCCTTATGGTCGAGGTCGCCGCCGTGATGGAGCAGTTTCTCCATCAGGTCGTCCTCTTCCGGAACCGGCTCGAGCTCGACCATCGCCATGTTGCAGCGCTCGGCAAAATCGCCCTTCTCGTCCAGCACATAGGCGACGCCGCCCGACATGCCGGCCGCGAAGTTGCGCCCGGTCTTGCCGAGCACCACGACGATGCCGCCGGTCATGTATTCGCAGCCATGGTCGCCGACGCCTTCGACGACGGCGGCCACGCCGGAATTGCGCACCGCGAAGCGCTCGCCGGCGACGCCGGCGAAGTAGGCCTCGCCTTCGGTCGCGCCGTAAAGCACGGTGTTGCCGACGATGATCGAGTCCGCCGCGACGATCTTGGCCTCTTCCGGCGAACGGATGACGATGCGGCCGCCCGACAGGCCCTTGCCGACATAGTCGTTGCCGGCGCCGATCAGCTCGAACGAGACGCCGCGCGCCAGGAAAGCAGCGAAAGACTGCCCGGCGGTGCCGGTGAGCTTCACCTGGATCGTGTCTTCCCGAAGACCTTTGTGCTTGAAGCGCTTGGCGACTTCGCCCGACAGCATGGCGCCGGCGGAGCGGTCGACATTGCGGATCGGCAGCTCGATGGTGACGGCCTGCCTGGCGTCCAGCGCCGGCTTCGCCAGCTCGATCAGCTTGCGGTCGAGCACGTCGTCGATCGGATGCTTCTGCCGCTCGGTCCAGTGCAGCGCCTCATGCGGCGCGTCCGGCTTGAAGAACATCTTCGAGAAGTCGAGCCCGCGCGCCTTCCAGTGCTGGATGACGTCGCGCTTCTCCAGGAGATCGGTGTCGCCGATGATCTGGTCGATATGGGTGTAGCCCATTTCGGCGAGCAGCGCGCGCACCTCTTCCGCCACGTAGAAGAAGAAGTTGATGACGTGCTCGGGCGTGCCCTTGAAGCGCTTGCGCAGCACCGGGTCCTGCGTCGCCACGCCGACCGGGCAGGTGTTGAGGTGGCACTTGCGCATCATGATGCAGCCGGCCGCGATCAGCGGCGCGGTCGAGAAGCCAAACTCGTCGGCGCCGAGCAGCGCGCCGATGATGACGTCGCGCCCTGTGCGCAGGCCGCCATCGACCTGCAGTGCCACGCGGCTGCGCAGGCCGTTGAGCACCAGCGTCTGGTGCGTTTCGGCTAAGCCCATTTCCCACGGGCTGCCGGCATGCTTGAGCGAGGTCAGCGGCGAAGCGCCGGTGCCGCCGTCATAGCCCGAGATGGTGATGTGGTCGGCGCGCGCCTTGGCGACGCCCGCCGCGACCGTGCCGACGCCGACTTCCGACACCAGCTTGACCGAGACGTCGGCCGCCGGATTGACGTTCTTCAGATCGTAGATCAGCTGCGCCAGATCCTCGATCGAATAGATGTCGTGATGCGGCGGCGGCGAGATCAGGCCGACGCCGGGCGTCGAGTGCCGGACCTTGGCGATGGTCGCATCGACCTTGTGCCCGGGCAGCTGACCGCCCTCGCCGGGCTTGGCGCCCTGCGCGACCTTGATCTGCATGACATCGGAATTGACCAGATACTCCGCCGTCACGCCGAACCGTCCCGAAGCGACCTGCTTGATCGCCGAGCGTTCCGGGTTCTTGCCGCCGCCGGGCAGCGGCAGATAGCGGTCGGCCTCTTCGCCGCCCTCGCCGGTGTTCGACTTGCCGCCGATCTGGTTCATGGCGCGCGCCAGCGTGGTGTGCGCTTCCCGGGAGATCGAGCCGAAGGACATCGCGCCGGTCGAGAAGCGCTTGACGATCTCGGCCGCCGACATGACGTCGTCGATGGCAACCTTCGTGCGCCCGGTCTCGTCCGCTGTTCTGATCTTGAACAGGCCACGGATGGTTTGCGCTCGCGCGGTCGCGCTGTCGATCTGCGCCGAATAGTCCTTGAACGTGTCCCATGAACCCTGCCGCACGGCGTGCTGCAGGCTGGCGACCGCATCGGGCGACCACATATGCGCCTCGCCGCGCATGCGGTACATATATTCGCCGCCGACCTCGAGGTTGTTGCGCAGCACCGGATCGCTGCCGAAGGCATCGCCATGGCGGCTGAGCGTCTCGGTGGCGATCTCGTCCAGGCCGACGCCTTCGATCAGCGTCGCCGTGCCGGTGAAGTACTTCTCGACGAAATCCGACTTCAGCCCGATGGCGTCGAAGATCTGCGCGCCGCAATAGGACTGGTAGGTCGAGATGCCCATCTTGGACATCACCTTGAGGATGCCCTTGCCGATCGACTTGATGTAGCGCGTGACCACCTCGTACTCGTCGACTTCTTCCGGCAGCTCGCCGCGCTTGTGCATGTCGAGCAGCGTGTCGAAGGCGAGATAGGGATTGATCGCTTCGGCGCCGTAGCCGGCGAGGCAGCAGAAGTGATGCACTTCGCGCGGCTCGCCGGATTCGACGACGAGGCCAACCGACGTGCGCAGTCCCTTGCGGATCAGGTGATGGTGCACCGCCGCCGTCGCCAGCAGCGAAGGAATGGCGATGCGGTCGGGGCCGACCTGGCGGTCGGACAGGATGATGATGTTGTAGCCGCCGGCGACCGCCGCCTCGGCGCGCTCGCAGAGCCGGTCGATGGCGCCCTGCATGCCGGCAGCGCCCTCGTTCGAGCCGTAGGTGATGTCGATGGTCTTGGTGTCGAAGCGGTCCTCGGTGTGGCCGATCGAGCGGATCTTCTCGAGATCGCCATTGGTCAGGATCGGCTGGCGCACCTCGAGCCGCTTGCGGCGCGACGTGCCGACCAGGTCGAAGATGTTCGGCCGCGGCCCGATGAAGGACACCAGGCTCATCACCAGCTCCTCGCGGATCGGATCAATCGGCGGGTTGGTGACCTGGGCGAAGTTCTGCTTGAAATAGGTGTAGAGCAGCTTCGACTTGTCCGACATTGCCGAGATCGGCGTGTCGGTGCCCATCGAGCCGACCGCTTCCTGGCCGGTGGTCGCCATCGGCGCCATCAGAAGCTTGGTGTCTTCCTGCGTGTAGCCGAAAGATTGCTGGCGATCGAGCAGGCTGACATCCTTGCGCAGCGCGCGCGGCTCGACCGGCTTCAAGTCTTCCAGGATCAACTGCGTGTTGGCGAGCCAGGTCTTGTAGGGATGCCTGGTCGCGATCTCCGACTTGATCTCCTCGTCCGAAACGATGCGGCCCTTGGCGAGGTCGATCAGCAGCATGCGGCCCGGCTGCAGCCGCCACTTCTGCACGATCTTTTCCTCCGGCACCGGCAGCGCGCCGGCTTCCGAAGCCATGATGACGCGGTCGTCGTCGGTGACGATGTAGCGCGCCGGGCGCAGGCCGTTGCGGTCGAGCGTGGCGCCGATCTGGCGGCCATCGGTGAACACGACCGCGGCCGGGCCGTCCCACGGCTCCATCAGCGCCGCATGGTATTCGTAGAAAGCCTTGCGGTCGGCATCCATGAGCTTGTTGCCGGCCCAGGCTTCCGGAATCAGCATCATCATGGCGTGGCTGAGCGAATAGCCACCCTGGAACAGGAACTCGAGCGCGTTGTCGAAACACGCCGTGTCCGACTGGCCCTCATAGGAGATCGGCCACAGCTTCGAGATGTTGTTGCCGAACAGCTCGGAATCGACGGAAGCCTGGCGCGCCGCCATCCAGTTGTTGTTGCCGCGCACCGTGTTGATCTCGCCATTGTGCGCGACCATGCGGTAGGGATGCGCCAGCTTCCACGACGGGAAGGTGTTGGTCGAGAAGCGCTGGTGGACCAGGATCAGCGCCGTCTCGAAACGCGCATCCTTGAGGTCCTTGTAATAGGCGCCGACCTGATAGGCCAGGAACATGCCCTTGTAGACGATGGTGCGCGCCGACAGCGACACGCAATAGGCGCCGATATCCTTGTTGTCGTTCTCGGCGTAGATGCGGCCCGAGATCACCTTGCGCAGCAGATAGAGCCGCGCCTCATATTCCTCGTCGTCGGGAATGTCGGCCGTGCGGCCGATGAACACCTGCCGATGGAACGGCTCCGACGCGACGATGTCGGGCGCCTTCGACAGCGACGAATTGTCGACCGGCACATCGCGGAAGCCGATGAGCGGCAACCCTTCCGACTGCGCCGATTCGGCGATGATCTCTTCGATATGGGCGCGAAGCGCGGCGTCCTGCGGCATGAACCAGTGGCCGACGCCATATTGGCCGGACGGCGGCAGTTCGACGCCCTTGGCCGCCATTTCCTCACGGAAAAAGCCGTCCGGGATCTGCACCAGCACGCCGGCCCCGTCGCCGACCAGCGGGTCGGCGCCGACGGCGCCACGATGGGTGAGGTTTTCCAGCATCGCCAGACCGTCCTCGACGATCCGGTGCGACTTCACGCCCTTCATGTTGGCGATGAAGCCGACGCCGCAGGCATCATGCTCGTTGCGCGGATCGTAGAGGCCCTGCGCGGTCATGCCGCTGGCAGTTCGCAGCTCTTTGGTCGGGACGGTCGTTTTAACGGCTGCCGCTTTCGTCTGCGCGGCCTGGCCGTTGATCGCAGATGGCGTCAGTTCCGTCATCGTCCTATCCTCCGTTCTCCACCTTGGCCCTGACTGTCTGAGGGCGCTGGTTTGCCTTGGGAAGCATGATGCTTCCCTTCATCCTTGCTGCACGTCTCGCGAAATCAAACGAACCATAAGGCCATACGCCCGGTTCGCATCCGGTATCGTACAGGCCAGAGCCGGGCCGTCTACCCGCCGCTCGCGACAATGGCCGGAATGGCAGCGATTATATGCCAGTCCAGCCTGTTTTGTGCGACAAAATAAGACAGCACTACTGTCCTAAATTTTTTATGGCAGAAATCCGGCAGCCGCACAAGACCGATTCACAAAAATCTTGGCGGCGACGCGACACAAAAATTCGTGACAAGGTCCACAAACGTAAGCTTTGGTCCAGGCGCTTGGCTATGAACAGGCTGGCTTTACCGCTTTGCCGATCATTGGCCCTTGCGCTTCGCTTGCCGAAGCGATCAAGTCGCGCCGCTTTTGCCAATCACATATGGACCTCTCGATGTTCTTTGCATCCGACAACTGGGCGGGCGTGCATCCCGACATTTCGGCCAACCTTTCCCGCCACGCCGCCGGGATAGCCACCGCCTATGGCGACGGCGATCTGGACCGGGCCGTCTATCGCCGCTTCAACGAGATCTTCGAACGCGAGGTGCAGGTCTTCTTCGTCGCGACCGGCACCGCGGCCAACGCGCTTTCGATGGCCGGGCTGAACCGTATCGGCGGCATCGCCCTTTGCCATTCCGAGGCGCATATGAATGTCGACGAGTTCGGCGCGATGGGTTCCTACACCGGCGGCGCGCGCACGGCCCCGGTGCCCGGACCGCTGGGGCGCATCAATCCGGACGCGCTCGACCGCGCCATCAAGCGCTATTCGCAGGATCTGGCTCCCGCCGGTCAGCCGATGGCGGTCACCGTCACCCAGGCGACCGAGGTCGGCACGGTCTACAGCGTCGACGACGTCAAGGCGATCGCCGAGGTCAGCCGCCGCCACAAGCTGCCGCTGCATATGGACGGCGCGCGCTTCGCCAATGCGATTGCGGCGACCGGCGTCAGCCCGGCCGAAATGACCTGGAAGAGCGGCGTCGACCTCATCTCCTTCGGCGGCACCAAGAACGGCTGCTGGATGGCCGACGCGGTCGTCATCCTCAATCCGGATGTCGGCAAGGAGCTGCGTTTGCTGCGCCAGCGTGCCGGGCAGACTTTTTCCAAGGCGCGCTTCATCTCGGCCCAATTCGAAGCCTATTTCACCGATGATCTGTGGCTGCGGATGGCCGGGCATGCCAATCAGATGGCCGCGCATCTGGCCGAGACCATCGAGGATGCGCCGGCCGGCAGGCTCGCCTGGCTGCCGCAGGCCAATGAGGTGTTCGCGATCCTCAACCGCGAGACAGCCGAGAAGCTGCAGGCTGCCGGCGCCAAATTCTATGAATGGGGCGTGCCGTCTGGGTTCGACGGCCATCTCGGCGACAACGAAGCGATCTACCGCTTCGTCGCCAGCTTCGCGACCACGACGCAAGAGATCGACCGTCTCGGCCAGCTGCTTGGTTGAGCTTGCGACAGTCCAGGGCAACCGGATGACCAGACCATCCCTGGGCTCGACGATGCGGCTGGTTCGCCCGGCGCCGAACGTGCTGGGCTTCTACGATGGCCGCGTCGAGGGCGTGCGCATCTGGTCGGACGAGCCGAACTGGCTCGACGACGGCGCCTATACGCTCGGCGTCTGCACCTACGCCATCGTCGATGGGTCGCAGGCGCTGGTCTATGACACCCACATCTCTCTGCCGCATGCCCGCATCATCCGGCGGACGCTCGAAGAGATGGGCGTGACCTCGATCCGCGTCGTGCTCAGCCACTTTCATGACGACCATATTGCCGGCAATGAGGTGTTCCAGGATTGCGAGATCATCGCCAACAGCCTCACCGCCTCCGCGCTCGAACGCGGCCGGGCCGACATCGAGGGTGGCAATCCGCCGATCAAGCCGCTGGTGCTGCCCAACAGGACATTCGAGAACAGCCTCAGCCTGACGGTCGGGGCGATCCCGGTCGAGCTGCGCCAGGTCGAAATCCACAGCCATGACGGCACGGTGCTGCTGATGCCCGACGCCGGCCTGCTGTTGGCCGGCGACACGCTGGAAGACTCCGTCACCTATGTTTCGGAACCGGAGCGTCTGGCGGCCCACTTAGTGGACCTCGGGCGCATGTCCGGCTGGCAGTTCGATCGGATCCTGCCCAACCACGGTTCCTTGGAGGCGATCGAAGCCGGCGGCTACGACAGAAGCTTCATCGCCGCGACCGAAGCCTATGTCCGAAAGCTGCTTGCCTGCCGGCAAGATTCCGAGCTGGCGAAACAGGATTTGAAAACCTTCGGCGCCGACATGTTTGCAGAAACGGCGGTTGAGTATTTTGCGCCTTATGAACCCGTTCACCGACAGAATGTCGAGGCGGTGATCTCGGCAAATGGCCAATAAGATGCGTGGCGGCTGAGCAATCATGACCGGCTGGTGCCAGCGTCAAAAGGGCCAGAAAGGCCGCTTGCCGATGGCACAACAAAAAAGCGGCGCCTCTCGGCGCCGCTTTCGTCTCGGGAGGGAGACGTCGTCTACAATGGAGTCCGCGGGTTACGCGGCGGCCTTCGCTTCGATCTGCTTGGCCTTGTCCGAGGACTGGGTGATCGCGATCTTGCGCGGCTTCAGCTCCTCGGGAATGTTGCGCTTGAGGTCGACGAAGAGCAGGCCGTTCTTCAGCGTGGCGCCTTCCACTTCGACGTGGTCGGCCAGCTGGAAGCGGCGCTCGAAGGCGCGCGAGGCGATGCCGCGATAGAGCAGCTCGGAACCCTCGCCATTACCCTCTTCCTTGCGCTCGCCCTTGACGGTCAGGACGTTGCGGTGGGCTTCGATCGAAATCTCGTCTTCCGAGAAGCCGGCAACGGCCATCGAGATGCGATAGGCGTTCTCGCCGGTGCGCTCGATGTTGTAGGGCGGATAGGTCTGCGCGGTCTCGGGCTGGCCGAGCGAATCGAGCATGGTGAACAGCCGGTCGAAGCCGACGGTCGAGCGATAAAGCGGGGAAAAATCAACGTGACGCATGAGGTGTTCTCCTGTTGAGCAACATGGTTTGCGTGTGACCCGGTGCGAAACCCTCGAAAGGCGTCTCGGATAGGCCAGCGGCCCCGACAATCGGCGGCCGCAACCCTCATTTGGGAAGCTCAAAAACCCATTTCAAGGTTTTTTCGACGGCCGCAATGCGGCCACGTTCATGAACGGCGGATGAACCGCCGCTTCGGCATCCGTTCAGCCAGCCGGCATTAGGCTTTGGTCAAGTTCGAGCAATTCCAGGAAAAGTGTGAAGCGGTTTTCCGTCTGGAATTGCGTCAAGACAGAGAGACAAGCGGCGGCGCTTTCCCCTGCGCCGCGTCGAGGCCGAACCGGGTGCAACGTCCCTTCCTCCCGGATCGACAAAGGCCGGAAGTGCACCGCAGGCACTTCCGGCCTTACCCTTGTGGCCGCCGCGTAAATCCCCGCAACACCTTTGCTTTTGCCGCTTGCCCGTCTATCACCATGCCTACGCCTCCGGGCGAAGGACAATCAACGACGCGCCGAATGACGGATCTTTTCCATCACACCGAGGACAATCCCGCGCCGCAGAATGCGGCGGCTGGCTTCTTCACCACGCGTGATCGCAAGAAGATCCGCTACGGCGTGTTTGCCGCCGTCACCCGTCCGCTGCAGGGCACGGTGGTTCTGCTGACCGGCCGCAACGAATGCATCGAGAAATATTTCGAGACCATCCGCAACCTCACCGACCGCGGCTTCGGCGTCGCCGTCCTCGACTGGCGCGGCCAGGGCGATTCCAGCCGCCTGCTGAAAGACCGCCAGCGCGGTTATGTCCGCAGCTTCCGCGACTATACGCGCGACCTCGAGCAGTTCTTCGAGGAGATCGTGCTGCCGGACTGTCGCGGTCCCTATTACATTCTCGCCCACTCGACCGGAGCCGTGATCGCGCTGCTCGCCTCGCCGTCGATGGTCAACCGCGTGCGGCGCATGGTGTTGCTGACGCCCTTCCTCGCCGTGCCCGATCTGCCGGTTTCGATAAGCACGGTCCGGCGCGTATGCGCGGTCTTTTGCGCGCTGGGTCTCGGCCGACTCTATGCCGCGCTCGGCCCGCGGCCGAAATTGCCGCCGCCCTTCGAGGTGAACAAGGTGACCTCAGACCCGGAGCGCTATCGGCGCAATGTCGGAATCTACGAGGCCTGGCCGCATCTCGCGCTCGGCGGCCCGACCATTCGCTGGCTGAGGGCCGCCGCCGCGGCCGCGGAGGCCGTCAGCGATCCGGATTTCATGGCAAGGGTTCAGGTGCCGATGCTGATCGTCGCCGCCGGCGCAGACCGGGTGGTCTCGACCAAGGCGGTGGAAGCCTATGCCAGGAAGCTGCGCGTCGGCTCGCTGCTGATGATCGACGGCGCCGAGCACGAGCTGCTGCAGGAGAAGGACATCTATCGCGAGCAGCTCTTGGCTGCCTTCGACGCCTTCATCCCCGGCACCGGCGACGCCTGATCAGCCGCGCAGCGCCGCCATGGCCGCGGCATGCAGCTCGGGCGTCGCGGCCGCCAATATGTCGCCGCCCTTCTCCGCCGGCCCGCCTTCGAAGGTGGTGATGACGCCGCCGGCCTTCTCGATGATCGGAATCAGCGCGACGATGTCGTAGGGTTTCAGACCGGGATCGGCGACGATATCGATGCTGCCCGCCGCCAGCATGGCAAAGGCGTAGCAGTCGGTGCCGTAGCGGGCGAGCTGGACCTTTGTTTCGAACTGGTCGTAGCGCTTGCGCGCATCGCCCTTGAACAAGGCGGGCGTGGTCGTAAACAGCGTCGCCTGCGCGAGCTCGGTCGTCTTGCGGGTGGCAAGCCTGCGCGGGCCGCCAGGCCCTTCATAGTGCGAGCCGGACGCGTTGGCATAAAACAGCTCGCCGGTGAAAGGTTGCGACATCATCCCGGCGACCGCCTCGCCGTCGACGGTTAGCCCGACCAGCGTTCCCCAGACCGGGAGGCCGGAAATGAAGGCGCGGGTGCCGTCGATCGGGTCGATCACCCAGACATGCCGGCTGTTGATATTCTCGCTGCCATGCTCTTCGCCGAGGATGCCATGCTCGGGAAATTCGGTGGAAATCAGCGCCCGGATCACGCGTTCGGCTTCGCGATCGGCCTCCGTTACCGGATCGAAGCTCCCCGCCTCCTTATTGGTGACCGCGCCCTGGCTGCGGAAGCGCGGCAAGGTCTCCGCGGCGGCGGCATGCGCGATGCGCCGCATGAAATCGATGCTGATGTCCAAGTCGCTCTCCCCATTGCGGCCCTTGCCGGCCGCTCTTTCTCGCAGAACCGGCACGCTGAGAATTCGTCAGCCACCAGTTTTCTGTTGCCTGAATGTCACATTCGAACCGCCGAAGCGGAGTTTCCACATCATATTGAATTAAAAAACCCTGATGTCGATTGACATTTGTGCGCCGCACAATAATTTTGTCATCGGACAGGTTTTCCTGTCCATGCCCTCCTTGGGCGTTTCCTCCCTAGACTTCGACCGTGTCGTGAAAACGATGCGGTCTTTTTTTCGAGCAATTCCAGGAAAAGTGTGAAGCGGTTTTCCGTCCGGGATTGCGTTTATTAAAGAACTCGGCGCCGGCCGCGCCGTCATTCGGCCGCGAGCGGCAGATCGACGAAATGATGGTCGGGCATCGACATCAGATCGGCCGCGAAGCGGGTCAGGTCGTCAGCCAAGGCGTCGAAGCCAGCCGATTTCCGGAACGTCCGCTCGTCCATGTAAAGCCCGCGATTGACCTCGACCTGCAGCGCATGCAGATGCCGCGCCGGCCGCCCGTAATGCTCGGTGATGAACCCGCCGGCATATGGCTTGTTGTGCGCCACCGTATAGCCCATCCCGACAAGCAGGCTGATCGCCATTTCCGTGAGCGCCGGCGAGGCCGAAATGCCGAAGCGGTCGCCGATGATGAAATCGGGCCGCGCGCCATTGTCGCCGACGCGGATGCTGGCCGGCATCGAGTGGCAGTCGATCAGCACGGCATAGCCGAACCTGGCATGCGTTCTGGTCAAGAGCCGCTTCAGCGTCTCGTGGTAAGGCTTGTACACCGCCTCGATGCGCCCAACGGCCTCAGAGAGCGGCAAGCGCCCGGGATAGATGTCGAGCCCTTCGCCCACCAGCTTCGGCACCGTGCCCAGCCCGCCAGCGACGCGCGCCGAGCGGATGTTGCAGAAGGACGGCACCGGTTCCGCGAACATGCGCGGATCGAGTTCCCAGGGCTCGCGGTTGACGTCGAGATAGGCGCGCGGAAAATTGGCCGCCAGCAGCGGCGCGCCGAGCGGCACGGCGCCGCCGAAAAGCTCATCGACGTAGCAGTCCTCCGACCGGCGGATGGCGTTGCGGTCGAGCCGCGCCATGGCGAGGAACCGCTCCGGATAGTGGCGGCCGCTATGCGGCGAATTGAACAAGAAAGGAACGCGCTGTTCAGCGCCCGATCGGATTTCGAAGGGTGGAACGACCGAAAAATCCTCGGCTGCCGTCTTCAATTTGCACGAACCAGGAAACAGCACTGCATCATGATGCAAAACTTGCCACCTTGCGCTCTGCATGTCCAGCATTTCAGCGGCAAAACTGCGCCGCGAACGTCATGCGGCATGCCCTTCATTCACTTGATGTTTACCGACGCATCCTCATATACAGGATGGTTAACGGCCTTGCCCGGCGGCAGGCTTGGGGCGGGTGATTCGGACGGGACATGATGGCACGCATTCTGCTGGCGGAAGACGATGACGATATGCGCCGCTTCCTCGTCAAGGCGCTGGAGCGCGCCGGCTACCAGGTGAGCGATTTCGACAATGGCGCCAGCGCCTATGAGCGGCTGCGCGAGGAGCCTTTCTCGCTGCTTTTGACCGACATCGTCATGCCGGAAATGGACGGCATCGAGCTTGCCCGCCGCGCCACCGAGATCGACCCGGACCTCAAGGTGATGTTCATCACCGGCTTTGCCGCGGTGGCGCTCAATCCCGATTCCAAGGCGCCCAAGGACGCCAAGGTGCTGTCGAAACCCTTCCACCTGCGCGATCTCGTCAACGAGGTCGAGAAGATGCTGCAGGCGGCCTGAGCCGCCCTTACGGCTTGCGTCGGCGAGCGTTTCGCCGATGCGACAAACAGAAGCCGTCTTTCCACATTCCCGCTATTGACGTGCCGGATCAAAAGTGGTGTATGCGCGGCTTCGGATGGGCGTGTAGCTCAGCGGGAGAGCACTGCATTGACATTGCAGGGGTCACAAGTTCAATCCTTGTCACGCCCACCATCCTTTCAATAAGTCAGTCCCCGTCTGGCAACAGTATTCTCTGCAGAGCCGCTTATGGCTGCTAGCCGAGATCCCCCTCGAACATCACAAGCGTGCGATTCGATGCCTTGACCGCGAAGCGCATGGCTTCCTCATAGGCCGGGTCGGCGTAGCAGGCCTTGGCGATCTCAAGCGACGGGAATTCCACCAGAATCATGCGCTTGGCGTCGCGCGCCTCGATCAGCAGCGGCGGCTGCTTCGTCGTGTTCGTCCTTGCCTGGTATTTTTCGCCGATCGGCTTCCAGAGCCGGCCATACTCGGCCTGCGCCTCCTGGTCCGAAATCTCGGTGCCGACGATGAGCCAGTATCCCTTCACGCTGAAGCGCTCCTCAATGATTGCAGTCCTGCACCATGAACGCGCCGCCATTGATGTGCAACAAATGTCCGGTGACGAACTTGCCCTTGTCCGATGCGAGATCGAGGCAGGCATTGGCCACGTCCTCGGCGGTCCCAGCCAGGACGCAAGCTGCCGTTGTCCGCTTGCCTCGGACGTGCTTGCATTATTGCCTGAACCCCATTCGCAGCGCGGCGATTGAATAGAAACGTGACACGATCCTAATATAACGCTACGCAAGGCCAAATTCGGGGGGGATCGTTCTTATTCCGACAAGGATCCAGCTCTTCGGTCAGCCAGCCATATCAAGCGGACCGCCAACCGCCAGTCCCGATCCATGAGCGCTGGCCGCGAAAAGCGCCCGGTCTGGGTGCGCGTCTATCGTGAGCTCAAGCGGGCGGGCAGATATGCCGGTGCGCCGCTTGCCACCCTCGCCCGGCTGCGCGAACGGGCGGTAAGCAAAGCCGCGCGCAATCGTCTGATACGACAGCGCGTCGATGCCGCACGCAAGGCCTATCAGGCGTCGCAATCCGAGCCGGCGGAGGACAGCTTCATGCTCGTCCGCATCATCGGCAACGATCTGGAACCGCGCCACAGGAAAGGCCAGTCCTACGACAATGTCCGGTTCATCCTGGACAACGAACCGGCCTTTTTGGACTGCGGGAAAGTCTGGATCGTCAACCGCATCATCGACCCCGACGAGGAAGCGCGCCTCGTCGACCTGCTGCAGAGCCGCGGTCAAAGCTTTCACCTCATACCGTTCGACCTCGAAGCCTATCGGCAAATTCCCTGGAACACCGACGGGCTGGCGGCGAACGAATCGCGGTTCGCCAACGCCGACAACCGGCCGGGCGGACAGAATGCGTCGCGTTACGAAACGCATCTGCGGCGCCGCAAGAACCTCTATGCGATGAACAACAACGGCGCGCGCAACGCGGCGCTGGAAATTGCCCGCGGGCGTGCCAGATGGCTGATGCCCTGGGACGGCAATTGCTATCTGACACAGGCCGCCTTCCAGCAGATCCGGACGGCGATCGAGCAGCATCCCTATTTCCGCTATGTCGTCGTGCCGATGGCGCGCATCGTCGACAACGCGCTGCTTCTCGACGCGACATTCAGACCGGAGGCGAGCGAAGAGCCGCAGATCATTTTCCGCAGCGATACGACCGAGCTTTTCGACGAGACATATGGCTACGGGCGCCGGCCGAAGATCGAAATGCTGTGGCGGCTCGGCGTGCCCGGACCATGGGACCGCTTCCGCAACGACGCATGGGATTTCCCGCGCCCTCGCCTTGCGCAGGATGCCGGGCTTTTCCAAACCGCGGGCTGGGTTGCGCGCCTGGATTCGGGGCGTGCGCATCTGGAAATCGGCCGCGCCGGTTTCCGCGCCCGCCTGGGCAAGCGCGACGAGGCGATCGTCGGCATGCTCGACCGATGCGACGCAAGCGCGATCGCCGAAAAGCTCGATCCGGCGCGCCTGGCCTTTTATGACGAGGACAGGCTCGCCGCCGCGCGCCGGGGACAAGGCCCGCAGGTCCAAAAGGAGCTGCGCGTCCACGCCGAGCAGGCGCTTCTGCGCGGACCGTTCAGCGTCATGGACAAGAGCGGCCGTGCCCCCAGCGGCGACCCGCACGATTATTTCCAGCCGGCCCCTTATTGGTGGCCGGATCCTCGCAAGCCGGATGGCCTTCCCTTCACCCGGCGCGACGGCGAACATGCCCCCGGTACCGCATTGTATTCGGCGGGCAGCGAAGCCTACGACCGGACGCGCCTGCAACGGGTTCTCGACGACACCACCGTGCTTGCCCTGGCGGCGACCGTGCTCGGCGAGCCGCGATTCGCAAGTCATGCCGCGCGGCTCATCCGCACATGGTTCTTGGACCCGGCGACCAGAATGAACCCGAACATGCGCTATGCGCAGGTGCGGTGGGGGCGCGACCACAATGAAGGTCCGGGATACGGCATCCTCGAGCTTGCGGACCTGTACTTCGTTCTCGATGCCGTCAGGTTGATCGAGCGAAGCGGGGCGCTGGACGAACGGGACGGCCAGGCCTTCAGGGCCTGGCTGCGGTCATATTGCCAATGGCTGGATACAGCGCCGGCCGCGATTTTCGAATTCTACCGGCTGAACAATCACGGCGTTTTCTTCGACCTGCAACGGACGGCCATCGCGGCGTTCCTGGGCGACGGCGCGGCGCTTGCGAAAGCGGGGCTCCATGCCCGCGAACGGATCGCCGAGCAGATCGCGGCCGACGGCCGCCTGCCCGAGGAACTGTCGCGCACGCGCCCGAGGCACTACGTTATGTTTGCCTTGCAGGGCTGGACAGCGCTGGCGCGAATCCTGTCTTCGGTCGGCGACGATCTCTGGGCGTATCGGGCGAAGGACGGACAGGGGCTTGTCGAGGCTCTGCGCTGGGCGGCAGCACATGCCGATACGCTGGCCACGATGGAAGGCGAAACATTCGATCGGGAGCGCATCCGGCCCTTACTGGACGATCTGGCGCGGCATCGTGCCGACGACGAAACCGTGCCGGCGGGCGAACAACCGGAAGCAGCCAAGCTGCTCTTCCATCCGGACTGCGCGATCCCGCCATTCTGGATATGGCGTCGGGCCTGATTGCTCATTTTGCTCCAGGACCGCGCCTTGCCGTCAAGGCCGACCGGATCACCAGCTCATTCTCTTGAAAGAGCCTGTTGGCAGGCTCCGCCTGCAATGACAGAGCGGCCATCGCCAGCGCGGCCTCCGTTTTGCCCAGAGCCGCGTGAAGGGTA
The DNA here is from genome assembly GCF_019091085.1 of Mesorhizobium sp. GbtcB19. Taxonomy (GTDB): domain Bacteria; phylum Pseudomonadota; class Alphaproteobacteria; order Rhizobiales; family Rhizobiaceae; genus Mesorhizobium. Next base: position 315,324 of record NZ_JAGXJY010000004.1, read on the forward strand.
TGGGCCGCGCATGCGGCTGCATAGGCATGGGAGGCGCTGCCCGCGGCAATGTAAAGATCGAAGTCGTTCGCCATGACAAAGCCGCGCCATGAACGGCTGGTCAACAGCTTCATGATCTCGGTCGGGGCTTCGCCGGAAGCATCGAACTCCCTTGTCATGAACCTCCTCAGGATCGCATCGCCTGACGCATAGTTCTTTTCGCGAAAATGGCTCGCCGCGATCTTCAGCGCATAGGCACGGTTGTCCGGATCGAGTGCCAAGGCCTTTTCAAGGATTTCCCTGGCCTCACCCGGGCTGATCCCGCCTTCCAGCAGGTAGAAGGCCCATTGGTAGCCAAAGGCCGCCTCCAGCGGATGGTAGTCGGATTGCCGGGCTTTCAATTCCTCGAGGATCATGCCCGCCGCCCGGTGTCCATTGAACAGGGCCTTGGGTCTCAGGACCGGAGCGCCGCCCATCACCGAGGCGATGGTCGCGAACACGCTGCTTCCCGCGTAGATTTGCCGGCACAGCGCCATCAGCGCCATCTCGAAAAACGCCCTGAGCGTCTCATCGGCGAATTCGTTCGCTCCGAAATCCTCGGCGAGGAAGGCGCCCGTCTCCGATTTCAGATAGGCAAGCATCGCCCGGTCCTGGCCGACAAGCAGGGTCGCAAGGCCCTTCGATGCAAGCTTCGAGACGATCGCCCTGGCCAGTGGGGCGGGAATGGCCTTTTCGCCGAATTCCAGCCTTGAACGATAAGAACCATAGACGATGTCGCCGCTGCGCAGATGGAGCGCCGCCATCGGCCGCGAAAACCGCCGCTTTTTGGCGGCGGCGATGGCGGCCGCCACGGGCGCGGAAAAGCCGAGCGCGGCGAATGCCTCATGTCTCCATCTGGCCCGCCTGCTGGCCGCCATCCTGGCCTTGAACCAGCCGTGCCGCAGCGATTTCAGGATCTGGAAATCATTGCAGATCCACCCTTGCAGATCGGATTGGGCCGCTTCTGCCTCGAGGCTCTTGCGGGTGAACCTGATGCCCTCGATAGTGGAGAACCGGGCCGCGTCTATCTCCTCTCCCAGCCAGTGCTTCTCGATGAAGGCGGCGGAAAACACCTTGTCGACCCGGTCGACCGCGTGGAATTGCATGTCCGCGATGGATTGTCCGTTCCAGGTAAATCCGAAACGGCATCCCAGATTGTCGGCGAGGCATTTTGCATTGACGATCGCGACCAGACGCCCTCCGAGGCCGTCCTCCCTGGTCGCCGCGAAGATCTTCGTGGAGAAGTCACTCAAGCCTAATCAACCCTGCATGCCGGGGCACATATCGCCGATGGCTGGATACCGCGCCAGCCGCGATATTGGAATTCCATCCGGACTGCGCGATCCGGCCATTCTGGATCTGGCGGCGGCCCTGACTACCTCGCTCCAAGACTACGCAGCCAGGCGATCCGCCATCTTGCCTTGGCGATCAGGCCGGACTTCGGTCTCTTGCCTTGCAGGATGCGTTGCCTGACCTTCCTCACGATCGGATCGGCCGGAGCGGCATTCACCGCCCGACGCGCCATCGCCAGCGCCCTCTCCTGGTCCGTCGTCGTTTGCTGGAGGATCCAGGCAGAACATGCCGCTGCGTAGGGATAGCCTGCTTCACCGGCGGCATGGAAGAACTCGAAATCCGCCGCGAACGGATATCTGCGGAACAGCATCTCGCCGAGCAGTTGCATGATCGCCAGCGGGATTTTAGGGCGTTCCCGAAACTGCCGGGTCATTACGGATTTCAGCACCGCTTCGCCCGCGGCATAGTCGCGTTCGCGAAAGCAGATCGACGCGATCTTCAGGGCATAGGCATGGTTTTGCGGATCGAGCGCATAGGCCTTGTCCAGGATCTCACGCGCCTTAGGAGCCGGAAGCTTGCCTTCCATCGCCAGGAACGCGGACTGATAGCCGAAGGCCGCTTCGCGCGGATGATAATCCGCCTGGCGAGCACGCAGTTCATCGAGGATGATCCCCGCGGCCTTTGGCGCGTCGAACAAGGCAGTCGTCCGCATGAGCGGCGCATCTCCCATCAGCGACGCGATCTCGGCGAAGACGCTGCTTCCCGAATAGATTTGCCGGCAGCGCGCCGCGAGCGACATTTCGAAGAACGATTTCAGGGTCTCGTCCGTAAATGCGTCGGCGCCGAAATCGCTGGTCAGCATTGCCCCGGTTTCTGCCCGGAGATAGTCGAGCGTCGGACGGTGCTGCCCTATCAGCAGCGTCTCGAGGCCTCGCGACGAAAGCTCCGAAACGATCGCCCGCACGAGCGTGGAAGGGATGACCTTGTCGGCGAAGACCAGGCTGGCGCGATGCTTGCCGTGGACGATATCGCCGCTGCGCAAATGGAGCGCTGCCATCGGTCCAGGGATTCGGCTCCGGGCGGCGGCGGCAATCGCTTCCTTCACTGGCGCCGCATAGTCGAAACCGCGCAACGTCTCCGCCCGCTTCGCAAGCTGCGGCGCATCGCTTTGCAGGACGTCGATGCCGTCGCAGATCCAGCCGCGCAGCTTCTTCTCTTTCGCCACTTCGGCGAGGTTGCGTCCGGCAAGGGTGGCCAGATCGAGCATGCCGAAGTCGGATGCCTTGACGCTTTCGCCCAGCCAGTGCCTCTCGATGAAATCGGCTGAAAAAATCCCGTCGGCGACGTCGACGATATGAAACGCCTTGTCGGCCGCGCGCTTGCGATTCCAGGTGAAGCCGAAGCGGTAGCCGAAAGTGTCGGCCAGCGCCTTGGCGTTCGCCATTGCCAGAAGGCGGCCGCCCAGCCCGTCAGTCCTGGTGGCGGCAATCAGCGTCGAAGCCGGATCAGACGGCGCCAAGACGGATGCCGCCCTTCTCGACATGCTCGAGAAACCACGCATAGGTCTGCCCCAACCCATCGGGCAGCGCATATTTCGGTCGCCAGCCGGTGGCGAACAGCCGTGACACATCCAGCAGCTTGCGGGGCGTGCCGTCCGGCTTCGTCGCATCGAAGGTGATCTCCGCGTTCAGGCCGACGACCGAAACAATGGTTCGGGCAAGCTCAGCGATCGTGACGTCCTCGCCGCTTCCGACATTGACGTGGCTGTCGTCGGAATAATTCTTCAAAAGCCAGACAAACGCGTCCGCGGCGTCGTCGACATGCAGGAACTCCCGCATCGGCCGGCCCGAGCCCCACACCGGCAGGGTCTTTTGACCGGCGCGCTTGGCCTCATGCGCCTTGCGCATCAGCGCCGGCACGACATGGCTGCTGTCGAGGTCGAAATTGTCGCCCGGACCGTAAAGGTTGGTCGGCATGGCCGAAATGTAATTGACGCCATACTGCCGCCGGTAGGCCTGGCAGAGTTTCAATCCGGCGATCTTGGCCACGGCATACCATTCGTTGGTGGGCTCGAGCGGACCGGTGAGCAGCGCGTCTTCGGGTATCGGCTGCGGCGCGAGTTTCGGATAGATGCAGGACGAGCCGAGGAACAGGAGTTTCTGCACCTCGCTGCGGAAGGCGGCCTCGATGACATTGGTCTGCACGACGAGGTTTTCGTAAAGAAAATCCACCGGGAAACTGTCATTGGCAAGGATGCCGCCGACCTTGGCCGCAGCCATGATCACTGCGTCGGGCCGCCGGTCCTCCATCCAACGGCGCACGCCGGCCTGGTCGAGAAGGTCCAGTTCGCTGCGTGCTACGGCCAGGATCTCGCAATCCTCGCCGGCCAGGCGGCGCACCAGCGCCGAGCCGACCATGCCGCGATGGCCGGCGATGAAAATGCGCTTTCCCTTGAGGCCGAAGCTTTTGTCCATGGCACAGATCCTAGGTTGAACGGCCCTTCCGCCATGCACCGCCGGCGGCGCGCGCCAGGTCGGTCCGAACCATTTCCGCCACCAGGTCCCTGAAGCAGACCGTGTGCGACCAACCCAGAACCTTCCTTGCTTTGGTGGCGTCGCCAACCAGCGTGTCCACTTCGGTCGGCCGGAAATAGCGCGGATCGATCCGCACCAGCACGGCGCCGGTCGCCGCATCGACGCCAACTTCATCGGCGCCCTGGCCCTGCCAGCCTATGGTTCGACCGGCCTCGGCGAAGGCGAGCTCCACGAATTCGCGCACCGAATGAGCCTCGCCGGTGGCGAGCACGAAATCGTCCGGCTCGCCATGCTGCAGGATGCGCCACATGCCCTCGACATAGTCGCGCGCATGGCCCCAGTCGCGGCGGGCATCGATGTTGCCCAGATAGAGCGTCTCCTGCAGCCCGTGATGGATCGCGGCGACGGCGCGGGTGATCTTACGGGTGACGAAGGTTTCGCCGCGCGTCGGGCTCTCATGGTTGAACAGGATGCCGTTGGCGGCGAACATGCCGTAGGCCTGGCGGTAGTTGACAGTGATCCAGTAGGCATAAAGCTTGGCCGCCGCGTAAGGCGAGCGCGGCCGGAAGGGCGTGCTCTCGCTCTGCGGCGTTTCGGCCACCTCGCCATAAAGCTCCGAAGTCGAAGCTTGGTAGAAGCGCACCGATTTCTCCAGGCCGAGAATGCGGATCGCTTCCAGAAGCCTCAGCGTCCCGAGCGCATCGGCATTGGCGGTATATTCCGGCGTTTCGAAGCTGACCTGGACATGGCTTTGAGCGCCGAGATTGTAGATTTCGCTGGGCTTCGTCTCCTGCACGAGGCGGATCAGATTGGTCGCGTCGGTTAGGTCGCCATGATGCAGGAAGAAGCGCGCCCCGCTCTCATGCGGATCGACATAGATGTCGTCGACGCGCTCGGTGTTGAACGAGGACGACCGGCGTTTGACCCCATGGACGACATAGCCCTTGCCGAGCAGCAGTTCGGCCAGATAGGCGCCGTCCTGCCCCGTTACGCCGGTAATAAGGGCGACTTTGTTCGCCATCTTCGTCCCCGCCGATTTTCGGCAAGCGAATACGATTTAGCGGCGGAACGCAAATCCCTCGCGCGGGGATCGGTTCAGAGACCTGCCATCGCCAACAAGGTCTTCATCCTTGCGGCGGCAAGATCGGGGTCGGCCAGCAGACCAGCCTGGTCGGAGAGGCGGAAAACATCGGCATAGTGGCATATGCCGCGCGCTGACTGCATGCCGCCCACCATGGTGAAATGATCCTGATGCCCGTTCAGCCAGGCCATGAAGACGATGCCGGCCTTGTAGTATTCGGTCGGCGCTTCGAAGATTTTTCGTGACAGCGGCACGGTCGGCGCCATCAGCGCCTCATAGCCGGCACGATCGCCTTCGGCGAGCTTCGCCAGCGCCGCGTTGGCCACCGGCGCGATGGCGTCGAAGATGCCGAGCAGCGCGTGCGAATGCTTCCTGCCGTCGCCGGCGATCAGCTCCGGATAGTTGAAATCATCGCCGGTGAACATCATCACCGCCTCCGGCAGGCGATCGCGCAGCAGCACTTCCTTGCCGGCATCGAGCAGCGATATTTTTATGCCCTCGACCTTGCTCGCATGGCGCTCGATGATGGCCACGACCGTATCCAGCGCCGCGTCGAAATCGTTGCTGCCCCAATAGCCCTTGAGCGCCGGATCGAACATGTCGCCCAGCCAGTGCAGGATCACCTTGCCTGACGCCTGTGAGAGGATGCGGTCGTAGACGCGGGCATAGTCGTCCGGCCCTTTTGCCACCGCCGCCAGCGCGCGGCTCGCCATCATGATCGCCTTGCCGCCCTCGCCTTCGATGAAGGCGAATTGCTCTTCATAGGCATGGATGACGTCGTCGAGCGTCTTGGCCGCCGCCGGCGCCAGGTGATCGGTCCCCGCCCCTGAAGCGAGATCGGCGCCCGGCACCATCTTGGCCTCCGCGATCGAGCGGCGGATCAGTTCCCTGGCGCTCGTCCAGTCGAAACCCATGCCGCGCTGGGACGTGTCCATGGCCTCGGCGATGCGGAAGCCGAGGCGCCACAGATGGTGTCGGAACGCCATGGTCCTGTCCCAGTCGACCACTGGCTGCGACCATGGATTGCTCATTGCGATTGGGTCGGCAACGATATGGGCTGCAGCATAGGCGATGCGCGAAAAACGCGCGCCTTCGGTCGGCGCGACCGGTTTGCCGATGAGCCGGTAGCTGACCCGGTCGCCATTTTCCGCAGGCAAGGTGATGTCCATCGAACTCTCCCGTTGCGGCCCCTATAAATGGAACGTTCCAATAAATCAAGAACCTTTATGATTCAAGGAATCCGAGCCGGCCGGCTGCTGCGTCGCGATGCGGAAACCCTTGCATTGTGGGAAGATTTGAACCGCTCCAATCAATTTTTCGACTTCTCGCTAGAATCATGATTGACTCCGATTTCGGACAGTGATTAGAACGTTCCAATAAATTCGTTCAAAACCGTGGAGGACGGAACGAGGATGGCCAGCCGGGCCAAGGCGACGATCCTGGACATTGCCCGCGAGGCCGGCGTGTCCAAATCGACGGTGTCGCTCGTGCTGCAAGGCAGCGGGCTGATCCGGCCTGAAACCGCGGTCAAGGTGCGCAAGGCCATCGAGGATGTCGGCTATGTCTACAACCGCGGCGCCGCCAATCTGCGCAAGGCTCATTCCAACGTCATCGGCATGGTCATCAACGATCTCACCAATCCCTTCTTCGCCGAGCTTGCCGTCGGCATGGAGCGCGTCTTCCAGGCGGCGGGCGTCGTGCCCTTCATCGCCAACACGGCTGAGAACCCGGTGCGCCAGGAAGAAGTGCTGAAGTCGATGATGGAGCAGGGCGTCGCCGGCCTGATCGTCTCGCCGGCGCGCGGCACGACGCCCGGCGCTTTCCGGCGCATAGAGGCGGCGGGCGTGCCCGTGGTGTTCGCCATGCGCAGGCTGCCCGAGAGCCGCATACCGGCGATCGCGCCGGACAACCATCGCGGCGCCGTGCTGGCCACCGAGCATCTGATCCGTAAGGGCCATCGCCGCCTCGCCTTCTTCGGCGGCTCATCCGACCTCGTCGTTTACCAGGAACGCCTGGGCGGTTTCCTCGAAGCCTGCGAAACGCTCGGCATCCCGGCGGCTGACCGGTTGATCGTCGAAGGCGAGACCAGCCGCAAGGGCGGCATGGCCTGCCTGGAAACGGCGCTGGCCATACCTGAACCGCCGACGGCCGCGCTTTGCTTCAACGACGCGGTCGCCTTCGGTGTCATGCTGGCATTGCGCAAGCGCGGCCTGGAGGCGGGAACGGACTTTGCCGTCGTCGGCTTCGACGATGTCGCCGAGGCCGAGCATTACAGCCCGGCGCTGACCAGCGTTGCCGTCGACACCGCGGGCCTCGGCGAGCGCGCCGCCCATGTCATGCTGAAGATGATCCAGTCGCGCACCACGCGCGCCGAGGACCATATCGGCGCCGTCAGCCTCGTCGTGCGGGAAAGCAGCGGCCCCGACCGCAATACTCAGGTGGGAGACGCGGCATGAGCGTGAGATGGGGACTGATCGGCGCCAGCACGATCGCCAAACAATTCATGATCAATGCCATCCGCGCGCAAGCCGATGGCGAGGTCGTCGCCGTGATGAGCTCCAACGCCGAGCGTGCCGAGGCTTATGCCCGCGAAAATAACATCCCTGCCGCCGTATCGACCCTCGATGCGCTGCTCAGCACGGACATCGACGCCGTCTACATCTCGACCACCAACGAATTGCACCTCGAACAGGGCTTGGCGGCGATCAAGGCCGGCAAGCATGTGATGTGCGAGAAGCCGCTGGCGCTGACCAGCGCCGACGCCCGCAAGCTGGTTGCCGCCGCGAAAGCCGCCGGCATCGTCTTCGGCACCAATCATCATCTGCGCAACGCTGGCGCGCATCGCGCCATGCGCGAGGCGATTGCTAAGGGCCGGATCGGCAAGCCGATCGCCGCGCGCGTCTTCCACTCGGTCTTCCTGCCGGAAAACCTGCAGGGCTGGCGCATCACCAGGCCGGAGGCTGGCGGCGGCGTGGTGCTCGACATCACCGTGCATGACGCCGACACGCTGCGCTTCGTGCTCGGCGACGATCCGGTCGAGATCTCGGCTTTCACGCAATCGGCCGGAATGGCCGGCTCAGGCCTGGAAGATGGCGCCATGTGCATCTGGCGCTTCAAGTCCGGCGTCATCGCCCAGTCGCATGAGGGCTTCACGACCAAGTTCGCCGGCACCGGTTTCGAGGTGCACGGATCGGAAGGCTCGCTCATCGCCGCCAATGTGATGACGCAGAAGCCGGTCGGCTCGGTGCTGCTGCGCACCGCAGCCGGAGATGAAGAATTGAGCTTCGACCGCGAGGACCTCTACACCCGCTCGCTGCGCCAGTTCCATGCCGCGATCCGCGGCGAAGGCCAGCCTGCCGCCACCGGCGAGGACGGCATCTGGTCGCTGGCCTCGGCCGAAGCAGCATTGCTGTCGGCCAAATCAGGCAAGGTCGTCAAGATCGACCCGGAACTCGGGAGCATGAATTGAGCAAGCTCGTCTCGGCGGCCCACGCCGCCAGCCTGATCAAGGACGGCATGACCATCTCGGTGTCGTCGTCGAGCGGCCTTGGCTGCCCCGACGCCGTGCTTGCCGCGATCGGCGAGCGCTTCGATGCGGAAGGCCATCCGAAGAATATCACCACGCTGCATCCGATCGCCGCCGGCGACATGTACGGCATCAAGGGCATCGATCATCTCGCCAAGCCCGGCCTGTTGAAGCGCACGCTGTGCGGCTCCTATCCGTCCGGCCCGTCTTCCTCGGAACCGCCGCAGATCTGGAAGATGATCGGCGATAATTCCGTCGCCGCCTACAACGTGCCGTCCGGCATCCTGTTCGACATGCACCGCGAGGCCGCCGCCAAGCGTCCCGGCGTGCTGACCAAGGTCGGCCTCGACACCTTTGCCGATCCGCGCCACCAGGGCTGCGCCATGAACGCCGCGGCCAGCGAGCCGATCGTTTCGGTTGAGCAGTTCGACGGCGAGGAATGGCTCTATTTCCGCTCGATCGTCCCCAACATCTCGATCATCCGCGCCACCACCGCCGACGAGCGCGGCAACCTCACCTATGAGCACGAAGGCGCCTATCTCGGCGGGCTCGAGCAGGCGCTCGCCGCCCGCAACAATGGCGGCATCGTCATCGCGCAGGTGAAGCGCGTCGTCGAGAACGGCACGCTGAAGCCGCATGACGTGCGCGTGCCGGGCGTGCTGGTCGACCACATCGTGGTGGCGCCTGACCAGTTGCAGACGACGCAGACCGCCTACGACCCGGCGATCTCGGGCGAGATATTCCGGCCGCTATCCTCCTTCCGCACGCCGGAGATGAACATCCAGAAGGTGATCGCGCGGCGCGTCGCCATGGAATTGCGCGACGGCATGGCCGTCAATATCGGCTTCGGCATCTCGGCCAACGTGCCGCGCATCCTTCTCGAGGAAGGTCAGCACGGCAAGGTCACCTGGGTGATCGAGCAGGGCGCGGTCGGCGGCGTGCCGCTGCTCGACTTCAAATTCGGCTGCGCCTCGAACGCCGAGGCGATCATGCCCTCGCCGCACCAGTTCATCTATTTCCAGGCCGGCGGCTTCGACGCTTCGCTGCTGTCCTTCCTGCAGATCGACCGGCACGGCTCGGTCAATGTCTCGAAACTTTCGGCACGGCCGCATGTCACCGCCGGCGCCGGCGGCTTCGTCGACATCACGTCGCGGGCGAAGAAGATCGTCTTCTCCGGTTTCTTCAACGCGGGCGCCAAGCTCTCGCTGGCCGATGGCGCCATCCGCATCGACCAGGAAGGCAAGGTCAAGAAGGTGGTCGAGGCGGTCGAGCACATCTCCTTCTCGGGAAAGCGCGCCGTCGCTCAAGGGCAGGACATCACCTACGTCACCGAGCGCTGCGTGATGAAGCTGACCCCCGACGGCCTGATGGTCACCGAACTGGCGCCCGGCATCGACCTCGAACGCGACGTGCTGGCACAGTCGGAGATTCCGCTTGCCATCGCCAACGACCTCAAGGTCACGCCGGCAGCACTCTATCAGGACAAGCCGATCGGCCTGTCGCTCAATGGCGGCGCTTCGCTCGGAGGCGCGCATGGCTGAGCGTCTCGTGACCTTCGAACAGGACGGCGCCATCGGCATCGTCACGCTGCGCCGGCCGGAGAAATTCAACGCGCTCGACATCCCGATGCTGCGCGCGCTGGAAGCGGCGCTCGACGAAGCTGAACTGGCCGAGGGCGTGCGCGTCGTGCTCATCCGCGGCGAAGGCAAGGGCTTTTGCGCCGGCGGCGACGTCGAGGCCTGGGGTGCGATGAGCGCCGCCGATTTCCAGGTGCAGTGGGTCCGCTACGGCCACCGCGTCTTCGACCGGCTGGCGCGGCTCAGGCAACCGACCATCGCGGTGCTCTCCGGCCACGCGCTCGGCGGCGGGCTGGAACTCGCTGCGGCCTGCGATTTCCGCGTCGCCGAAACGCAGGTGAAACTCGGCTTTCCCGAAACCTCGATCGGCGTCGTTCCGGGCTGGTCCGGCACGCAGCGCGCCGTGCGCCGCTTCGGTGCACAGATCGTGCGCCGTATGGCGATTGGCGGCGAGATTTTCCTGGCGGCCGACGCGCTCGCGCACGGCATCGTCGACCGTCTGGCCGAAACCGGCAAGGCTTTCGACGAAGCCAAAGCCTGGGCCGAAAAGATCGCCGAGCGCGGCCCACTGGCGACCGAGGCCGCCAAGCTGATGATCGGCGTTGCCGAAGGTGAGGAAGACGCCGCCGCGACCGAGGCGCTGGCCAGCGGCTTCATCGCGTTCACCGCCGACCTGAAGACCGGCGTCGGCGCCTTCAAGGCCAAGCAGAAGCCGGCCTTTTCGAGATCCTAGAGAAGAAATGATGAACGCACCGCTCAACATTGCCATGCCGGCCGAGGCCTCCCGGGCGCCGAAGGCCTATAAGCTGCTGATCGACGGCAAGCATGTCGACGCCCGTGACGGCCGCACAATCGAGCGCGCCAGCCCCGGCCACGGCTTTATCGTCTCGCGCTATGCCCAGGCAGGTGCGGCTGAAGTCGAGGCCGCCGTGCAGGCCGCGCACAAGGCTTTCGAGACCGGCCCATGGCCGCGCATGAAGGCCGCCGAGCGCGCTTCCGTGCTGCTCAAGGCCGCCGACCTGATCGAAAGCCGCCTGGAAGAGATCGCCCGCCTCGACGCGCTGGAATCCGGCAAGCCGATCGCCCAGGCGCGCGGCGAGATCGGCGGCGCCGTCGACATCTGGCGCTACGCCGCCTCGCTTGCCCGCACGCTGCATGGCGAGAGCTACGCCAATCTCGGCGATTCCATGCTGGGCGTGGTGCTGCGCGAGCCGGTCGGCGTCGTCTCGCTCATCACGCCGTGGAACTTCCCCTTCCTGATCATCAGCCAGAAGCTGCCCTTCGCGCTCGCCGCCGGCTGCACCGCGGTGGTGAAGCCGAGCGAGATGACATCGGCCTCGACCTTCGTGCTTGGCGACATCCTGCTCGAAGCCGGGCTACCGGCGGGCGTCGTCAACATCCTCGCCGGCTTCGGCGCCGATGTCGGCGCGCCGATGGTCAGCCATCCGCTGGTCGAGATGGTGTCCTTCACCGGTTCGACCCGCGTCGGCAAGATGACCATGGCCGCCGCTTCGGATTCGCTGAAGAAGGTGTCGATGGAACTCGGCGGCAAGAACGGGCAGATCGTCTTCCCCGACGCCGACCTCGAGGCTGCGGCGGATGCCGCGGTGTTCGGCGGCTTCTTCAATGCAGGCGAATGCTGCAATGCCGGCAGCCGGCTGATCGTGCATGCGGCGATCGCCGACGATTTCCTGGCCGCGGTGAAAGCACTGGCTGAGAAGGTCCGCGTCGGCGATCCGCTCGACGACCGCACCAAGGTCGGCGCCATGATCTCCGCCGGCCACACGGCAAAGGTAGCCGGCTATGTTGCGGCGGCGAAAACCGACGGCGGCAATGTTTTCGCCGGCGGCGCACAGCTTGCTTCCAATGCCGGCCAATATCTCGATCCGACCATCATCCGCAACGTTACCGAGGATATGGCGATCGCGCGTGAGGAAGTGTTCGGGCCAGTGCTGTCCGTGCTCACTTTTGAAACGATTGAAAAGGCATTGCGCATTGCCAACAACACGCCCTATGGTTTGTCCGCAGGGGTGTGGAGCGCCAGCATCGACACCTGCATGTCGGTGGCGCGCGGTGTGCGTTCGGGGACGGTTTGGGTGAACACGTTCATGGAAGGTTACCCCGAGCTGCCTTTCGGGGGTTACAAGCAGTCCGGTCTCGGACGCGAACTCGGCAAACGCGCCGTCGAGGATTATACCGAAGAAAAGACGATCCAGTTTCATCGCGGCCAGCGCACCGGATGGTGGGTCGGCTGAGTTGGGAGACCCCGGCGGACACCCGCCGGTTATGTGCATGCAACAAGGGAGGTAGTACATGTTGCGCAAACTGCTTATCGGAACGGCTCTTGCGACGAGCTTTGCGTTCTCGGCGCATGCCGCGGACGTCAAGGAAGTGCAGATGCTGCATTGGTGGACGTCGGGCGGCGAAGCGGCTGCTCTGAACGTGCTGAAGCAGGATCTGGCCAAGGAAGGCTATGCCTGGAAGGACGTGCCGGTGGCTGGCGGCGGCGGCGACGCCGCCATGACCGCGCTGAAGGCCATGGTCGCGGCCGGCAACTATCCGACCGCCTCGCAGATGCTCGGCTACACCGTGCTCGACTATGCCGCCGCCGGCGTCATGGGCGACCTGACCGAGACCGCCAAGAAGGAAGGCTGGGACAAGTCGGTTCCGGCCGCCCTGCAGAAGTTCTCGGTCTATGACGGCAAGTGGGTTGCCGCTCCGGTCAACGTCCACTCCGTCAACTGGCTGTGGATCAACAAGGCGGTGATGGACAAGATCGGCGGCACCGAGCCGAAGACCTTCGACGACTTCGTGGCATTGCTCGACAAGGCCAAGGCTGCCGGCGTCACCCCGCTCGCTCTGGGCGGCCAGAACTGGCAGGAAGCCACCATGTTCGACTCCGTCGTGCTCTCGACCGGCGGACCCGAATTCTACAAGAAGGCGATGAACGACCTCGATGAGGCCTCGCTCAAGTCCGACACGATGAAGAAGTCGTTCGACAACCTCGCCAAGCTCGTCACCTATGTCGACCCGAACTTCTCGGGCCGCGACTGGAATCTCGCCACCGCCATGGTCATCAAGGGCGACGCGCTGGTTCAGGTCATGGGCGACTGGGCCAAGGGCGAGTTCCACGCCGCCAACAAGACCCCGGGCACCGACTTCCTCTGCTACCGCTTCCCGGGCACCGACGGCTCCGTGATCTACAACTCCGACATGTTCGGCATGTTCAACGTTCCGGACGACCGCAAGGCCGCCCAGGTGGCGCTTGCCACCGCCACCTTGTCGAAGAGCTTCCAGTCGGCCTTCAACGTGGTGAAGGGTTCGGTCCCGGCCCGCACCGACGTGCCGGACACCGACTTCGACGCTTGCGGCAAGAAGGGCATCGCCGACCTGAAGAAGGCCAATGAAGGCGGCACGCTGTTCGGCTCGCTGGCTCAGGGCTATGGCGCCCCGCCGGCCGTCGCCAACGCCTACAAGGACGTCGTGTCGAAGTTCGTCCATGGTCAGATCAAGACCTCGGACGAGGCCGTGACCGAGCTGGTCAAGGCTATCGACGACGCCAAGTAAGGCCTTTTGGCATAGATTGGCTCTCCCCCGCTTCGGCGGGGGAGGTCTCCTGTCGAGACAATATCCGGGATTGCTTCCTGGCGTGCATGGCGCGCCGGCCTGCTCCCGCCAACCGGTACTGGATGAGCCGATGAGCACAGTTGCCGAAACCCAGATCAAGCTGACACCGGAGCATGACGCCCGCCCCGGCGCGTCGGTCCGGTCGCGGCTGCAGGATCTGCTGCCGAAGATCGTTCTGGCGCCGAGCTTCGCGGCGACGATCGTCTTCGTCTATGGCTTCATCCTCTGGACGATCTACCTGTCCTTCACCAATTCCAAGACCTTCCCGTCCTATGACATCACCGGCGCCCGCGCCTATCAGCGGCTGTGGCGCTGGACCTTCGAGAGCGACCCGCCTTCGAGCTGGTACACTTCGATCACCAACATGGGCATTTTCGGCTTCCTCTACATCGCCATCTGCCTGGCGCTCGGCCTGTTCCTGGCCATCCTGCTCGACCAGAAGATCCGCGGCGAAGGCGTGCTGCGCCCGATCTACCTCTACCCGATGGCGCTCTCCTTCATCGTCACCGGCGTTGCCTGGAAATGGTTCCTCGACCCTGGCCTCGGCCTCGAGCAGACGCTGCATCAATGGGGCTGGACGAGCTTCCACTTCGACTGGATCAAGAACAAGGATTTCGTCATCTATACGGTGGTGATCGCCGGCGTCTGGCAGGCTTCGGGCTTCATCATGGCGATGTTCCTGGCCGGCCTGCGCGGCATCGACGGCGAGATCATGAAGGCGGCGCAGATCGACGGGGCTTCCACTTTCCAGCTCTACCGCCGCATCGTCATTCCGCTTCTGCGGCCCGTCTTCCTGTCGGCCTTCATCGTGCTCGCGCACCTCGCCATCAAGTCCTACGACCTGGTCGTGGCGCTGACCAGCGGCGGCCCCGGCGGCTCGGCCTGGCTGCCGTCGAACTTCATGTATGAGTTCACCTTCAAGCGCAACGAGATGGCGGTCGGCTCGGCAAGCGCCGTGATCATGCTGATGACGCTGACCGCGATCATCGTGCCTTATCTCTATTCCGAGCTCAGGGAGAAGCCGCGATGAGCGCCGTCACCTCACCTGCCCGTCCGGCCTCGAGCGGCGCCAGCGCCAGGACCATCAACCGCATCGTCATCTACGGCCTGCTCGCGCTTTTCGCGATCTTCTACCTGATGCCGCTCTTCGTCATGCTGGTCACCTCGTTCAAGACCATGGACGAGATCCAGAACGGCAACATGCTGGCGCTGCCGCAGTCGCCGACGATCGAACCGTGGTTCAAGGCCTGGGGCCAGACCTGCGTCGGTCTCACCTGCGCCGGCATCAAGGGCTACTTCTGGAACTCCATCAAGATGGTGGTGCCGGCGGTGCTGATCTCGACGCTGCTCGGCGCGCTCAACGGCTATGTGCTGACCAAATGGCGCTTCCGTGGCCACACGCTGGTCTTCGCCATGATGCTGTTCGCCTGCTTCATCCCGTTCCAATCGGTGCTTTTGCCGATGGCGACCATCCTCGGCAGCATCGGCCGCTTCGGCGTCACGCTGCAGAACGCCACCGGCTTCAACTTCGGCCTCGGCAATTCGACGGTGAACCTGGTCTTCGTCCATGTGGTCTATGGCCTCGGTTTCACCACGCTGTTCTTCCGCAACTATTACGAGGCCTTCCCCACCGAACTGATCAAGGCGGCGCAGGTCGACGGCGCTTCCTTCTTCCAGATTTTCCGCCGCATCATGCTGCCGAACTCGATGCCGATCTTCGTCGTCACCGTCATCTACCAGTTCACCAACATCTGGAATGACTTCCTGTTCGCCTCCGCCTATGCCGGCACCGGCGACGTGATGCCGATGACGGTGGCGCTGAACAATGTCGTGAACACCTCGACCGGCGTCGTCGAATACAACGTCAACATGGCCGCGGCGATGATCGCCGCGCTCCCCACCCTGATCGTCTATGTCGTTGCCGGCCGCTATTTCGTGCGCGGGCTGATGGCTGGCGCGGTCAAGGGCTGACCACATTCGGAAGGAACGACCATGGCTTTTCTGGAAATTGATGGGCTGAAGAAGCGCTTCGGGAATGTCGAGATCCTGAAGGGCATCAATGTCGAGCTCGAAAAGGGCGGCTTCCTGGTGCTCGTCGGTCCGTCCGGCTGCGGCAAGTCCACGCTGCTCAACACCATCGCCGGCCTTGAAAACATCACCGAGGGCGAGATCCGCGTCGAGGGCCGGGCGATCAACGACCTGCATCCTTCGAAGCGCGATATCGCCATGGTGTTCCAGAGCTACGCGCTCTATCCCAATATGACCGTGGCCGGGAACATCGCCTTCGGCATGGAGATGCGCGGCGTTCCGGCGGCGGAACGCCAGGCGGCGATCGACAAGGTCGCCAAGATCCTGCAGATCGGCCATCTGCTGCAGCGCAAGCCGAGCCAGCTTTCCGGTGGCCAGCGCCAGCGCGTCGCCATGGGCCGGGCGCTGGTGCGCGACCCGAAACTCTTCCTGTTCGACGAGCCGCTCTCCAATCTCGACGCCAAGCTGCGCGTCGACATGCGCATCGAAATCAAGCGCCTGCATGCCACCACCGGCACGACGATCGTCTACGTCACCCACGACCAGATCGAGGCGATGACGCTGGCGACCAAGATCGCCGTCATGCGCGACGGCGAGGTGCAGCAGTTCGGCACGCCGGCGGAGATCTACAACAACCCGACCAATATCTTCGTCGCCGACTTCATGGGCTCGCCGGCGATGAACCTGATCCCGGCCAAGATCGACGGCAATGGCAATGGAGTCTCGGTGGTGCTCGATCGCGAGTCGCGCCAACCGATCGTGCTGCCCATGCCCGGCGCGCCGGCCGGACTGTCGGCCTTCAAGGACAAGCAGGTCATCTTCGGCGTTCGCCCCGAAGCGTTGACCGACCCGGAGGGTGCCGAGCGCAACGGCTCCAACATCGCCACCGCCGACTGCCACATCGAGGTGGTCGAACCGGCCGGCTCCGACACCTTCGCCGTCACCAATCTCGGCGGCAAGGGCGTCGTGGCGCGGCTCAGGGCCGATGCGAGGATCCAGCCTGGCACCAGCACGCCGCTTGCTTTCAACCTGAGCAAGGCGGTGTTCTTCGACCCGGCGACCGAGAAGCGCATCCTTTAAAAGCTATGACAAACCCGGATATCGTCATCATCGGCTCCGGCATTGGCGGCGCCACGATCGCCTCCGGCTTGGCCGGCAGCGGCGCCTCGATCCTGATCCTGGAGCGCGGCGAGCCGCTGCCCGCGACGCCGCATGCGCGCTCGACGCGCTCGATCTTTGTCGACGAGCATTACCGGCCGAAGGAGATGTGGCGCGAGGCCGGCGGCTCGGCCTTCAACCCCGGCAACTATTATTATGTCGGCGGCAATTCGAAATTCTTCGGCGCGGTGCTGATCCGCTACCGCAAGGAGGATTTCTCCGAGCTCGAGCATTTCGGCGGCGTCTCGCCGGCCTGGCCGTTTTCTTATGACGAGTTCGAGCCCTGGTACTCGAAGGCCGAGCAGCTGTTTCGCGTGCGCGGCACGCTCGGCGAGGACCCGACCGAGCCGTTCCATTCGCTTCCCTACGCCTTCAAGCCGGTGCCCGACGAGCCGCCGATCGCGCGCGCCCGCGCCGAACTGACGGGCCTCGGCCTGCACCCCGCCTCGCTGCCGCTCGGCGTCGACATCGAGGCCTGGCTGAAGGAGGGCAGGACCGGCTGGGACGCGTTCCCGAACACCGGCCAGGGTAAGATCGACGCCCAGACTGGCCCGCTGACCGAAGCGCTGAAGGACCAGAATATCCGGCTCGAAACCGGCGCCCATGTCGACTGGCTGGAGACCGCGCCGGACGGCAAGACGATTGCCGTCATCCACTACACTCAGAACGGCGCGCAAAAGACGCTGTCGCCGAAGCTCGTCATTCTGTCGGCAGGTGCCGTCAATTCCGCCGTCATCCTGCTGCGCTCGCCATCCGCGACAGGCAAGGGTCTCGCCAACAGCTCCGACCAGGTTGGCCGCAATTTCATGAACCACAATTCGAGCGCCATGCTGGCGATCGATCCACGCCGCCGCAACGATGCCGTCTACCAGAAGACGCTGATGCTCAACGATTACTATTTGTCGGACGGCAAGGGCGGCAAGCCGCTCGGCAATGTGCAACTGCTCGGCAAGATCGACGGCAACATGCTGAAGGCCAATGTGAAGCGGGTGCCGAAATTGGCGCTCGATTTCATGGCCGGCCATGCCGTCGACTGGTACCTGATGTGCGAGGATTTGCCCGATCCCGAAAGTCGCATCATGGTCGACGGCAAGGGGATCGTCATGCAGTGGCGCCGCTCCAACATGCAGTCGCTCGAAGGCTTGACCAAGGTGATGCGCGAGAATTTCCGCGCCTGCGGTTACCCGATCGTGCTGTCGCGCCCCTTCGACAAGCGCACGCCCTCGCACCAGTGCGGAACGGTGAGGATGGGCAACGATCCGGCCACGTCGCCGCTTGATCCGTTCTGCCGCGCCTACGACCACCGCAACCTGTTCGTCGTCGACGGCGGCTTCCTGCCGACATCCGCCGCGGTCAACCCGGCGCTGTCGATCGCGGCGCAGGCGCTGCGCGTAGCTGACTACCTTCGCAAGACGGAGCTCGCGACATGATAGGTTTGCGCCGCCCCTCATCCGCCTGCCGGCACCTTCTCCCCGTAAACGGGGAGAAGGTGGCTGGCCGCAACCTCGGCGCTTCTTTGGCGATTGGCGAAGCCGACGGCGAAGGCTTCCTTCTCCCCGTCACTATACGGGGAGAAGTGCCCGGCAGGGCGATGAGGGGCAGCGCTGACATTCACAGGGCTAGTCTCCTATGACCCGCCCGGCGGCCATCATCACCGGCGGCGCGCGCGGCATTGGGCTCGCTTGTGCAGAGGCACTGGCCGATGCAGGATTCGACATCCTCATCGCCGATCTCGCCGGGAGACAAGACGATAGCCTCGCCTCCAACATCACCGCGCGCGGCGCGAAATTCGCCTACGCCCAATGCGATATCGCCGATCTCGCCGGCCACGCGCCGCTCGTTGAAGCCGCCATGCGCACCTTCGGCCGCATCGATTGCCTGGTCAACAACGCCGGCGTCGGCGCCGTGGTGCGCGGCGACCTATTGGAACTGAAGCCGGAGAATTTCGACCGCGCGCTGGACATCAACCTGCGCGGCACGGTGTTCCTCAGCCAGGCCGTCGCCAAGGCAATGCTCGCGAACCCGGCCGCGGTCGCCAGATCAATCATCACCATCACCTCGGTCAGCGCCGCGATGGCTTCGCCTGAGCGCGCTGACTACTGCATCTCCAAGGCCGGCCTTTCGATGTGGGTGAAGAACCTGGCGCTGCGGCTCGCTGCCGAGAATATCGGTGTGTTCGAGGTGCGGCCGGGTATCATCCGCACCGACATGACTGCCGGCGTTTCCGCCAAATATGACGCGCTGATCGAGGGCGGCCTGGTGCCGGCGAAACGCTGGGGCGAAGCCGCCGACATCGGCGCGGTGGTGGCCGCCCTTGCCTCCGGAAAATTCGGCTTTTCGACCGGCTCGGTCATCGATGTCGACGGCGCGCTTTCCGTGCCGCGTTTGTGAGGAACAATGGCTGACTACATCATTGTTGGCGCCGGCCCGGCCGGCTGCGTTCTCGCTAACCGGCTGAGCGAGGATCCGGGCAATTCCGTCCTGCTGCTCGAAGCCGGCGGCAAGGACTGGCATCCCTATATCCACATGCCGGCGGGCTTCGCCAAGATGACCAAGGGCATCGCCTCCTGGGGCTGGTCGACAGTGCCGCAGAAGAACATGAAGGACCGCGTCTTCTGGTACACCCAGGCCAAGGTGGTCGGCGGCGGCTCGTCGATCAACGCGCAGATCTACACGCGCGGCAATGCCCGCGACTACGACGCCTGGGAGAAGGAGGAGGGCCTTGCCGGCTGGGGCTATCGTGACGTGCTGCCCTATTTCAAGCGCGCCGAAGACAACCAGCGCTTCGCCAACGATTTTCATGGCGACCAGGGCCCGCTCGGCGTCTCCAACCCGATCTCGCCGCTGCCGATCTGCGAGGCCTATTTCCGCGCCGGGCAGGAAATGGGCATACCCTTCAATCCGGACTTCAACGGCGAGAGACAAGAGGGCGTCGGCTACTACCAGCTAACCCAGAAGAACGCGCGGCGCTCATCGGCCTCGGTCGCCTATCTGAAGCCGATCCGCGACCGCAAGAACCTGACGGTCCGGACCGATATGCTGGTCACCCGCGTCGTCGTCGAGAAGAGACGCGCCATCGGCGTCGAGGTGGTCGACAGACCGGGCGGCGAAACGACCATCCTGCGCTCGAACCGCGAAGTGATCGTCTCCTCCGGCGCCATCGGCTCGCCCAAGCTTTTGATGCAGTCGGGCATCGGCCCGGCAGACCATCTGAAGTCGGTCGGCGTCACACCGGTGCATGACCTGCCCGGCGTCGGCTCCAACATGCAGGATCATCTCGACCTCTTCGTGATTGCCGAGTGCACCGGCGACCACACCTACGACAATTACGCCAAGCTGCACCGCACGATGTGGGCCGGCCTGCAATATCTGCTTTTGAAGAAGGGGCCGGTTGCCTCGAGTCTCTTCGAGACCGGCGGCTTCTGGTATGCCGACCCGACGGCCGCCTCGCCCGACATCCAGTTCCATCTCGGCCTCGGCTCGGGCATCGAGGCCGGCGTCGAGAAGCTGAAGAACCCGGGCGTGACGCTGAACTCCGCCTTCCTGCGCCCACGCTCGCGCGGCACGGTGCGGCTGAAAAGCGCCGATCCGGCCGACCATCCGCTGATCGATCCGAATTACTGGTCCGATCCCTACGATCGCGACTTGTCGATCAAGGGCCTCAGGCTGGCGCGTGAGATCATGCGGCAGAAGGCGCTTGCCCCTTACGTGCTGCGCGAAGTGCTGCCCGGCCCAAATCTGCAGAGCGACGCCGACCTCTTCGACTATGCCTGCCGCACCTCCAAGACCGACCATCATCCCGTCGGCACCTGCCGCATGGGCCATGACGCGATGGCCGTGGTGACGCCGGATTTGAGGCTGCGTGGCATCGAGGGCCTTCGCGTCTGCGACGCGTCGGTGATGCCCCGCGTGCCGTCCTCCAACACCAATGCGCCGACCATCATGGTCGGTGAAAAAGGCGCCGACCTCATCCTCGGCCGCGAGCCGCTGCCGCCGGCCGTGTTCAAGGGCAATCAGGCGGCATGAGGTACAAGCGATGATCCGCCACTGCGTCTTTGTCCGTTTTCGCGACGACGTTGCGACTGCCGAGCGCGCGGCAATCCACGCCGATCTCGAAGCGCTGCGCACCGTCATCGACGGCATGGACAAGGTGCATTTCAGCGCCAATGTCAGCCCCGAGCCGTTCGCGCGCGGTTTTGGTCACGGCTTCACCATCGACTTCCGCGATGCCGCCGCTCGTGACGCCTATCTGGTGCATGAGGCGCATCAGCGTGCCGGCGCCCGGCTGGTCGCGGCACTCGACGGCGGCACTGAGGGGCTGATGGTGATCGATCTCGAGGTGACGCAAATGTGACCACTCGCCGGCTTAAAACCGGCAGCCGTCCGGTTCTCTTTTGCGTGCCCTGGAACATATCGTTCCTCTGGGGGATGCAAAAGGAGGACCGCCTTGAACCTCACCACCGAGCAGAAGAAAACCGTACTCGCATCGTTCCTGGGCTGGACGCTCGATGCTTTTGATTTCTTCCTTCTGACTTTCCTGCTTACCGATATTGCCGCTGAGTTCCAGACCGACGTGCCGGCGGTCTCGAAAGCGCTGTTCCTGACCTTGGCGACGCGTTTCATCGGCGCGTTCTTCTTCGGCATGCTTGCCGACAAATACGGCCGCAAGCCCATCCTGATGCTCAACATCGTCAGCTATTCGGTGATCGGCGCCTTGGCCGCCTTCTCGCCCAATCTCGGCATCTTCCTGGCGCTGCGTGCCCTGTTCGGCATCGCCATGGGCGGCGAATGGGGCCTGGGCAGCTCGCTTGCCATGGAATCCATTCCGCCCAGCGCCCGCGGCACGGTCTCCGGTATCCTGCAATGCGGTTATCCGGCCGGCTATCTGCTGGCGGCGGTGGTCTATGGCCTGCTCTACGGCCAGAAGATCGGCGACTTCACCTTCGGCTGGCGCGCCATGTTCCTCTTGAGTTTCGTGCCGGCGCTGATCGTGCTCTTCATACGCTCGCATGTGCCGGAATCGCCCGCCTTCGTCGAGGCTCGCCAGCACGTGAAGCCGGGACTGCTCGAAACGCTGCAAAAGCACTGGGGCATCGCGCTCTATGCCGTGGTGCTGATGATGTTCTTCAACTTCTTCAGCCACGGCACCCAGGACCTCTATCCGACCTTCCTGAAGAAGCAGCACGGCTTCGACCCGCACACGGTGAGCTGGATCACCATCGTCGCCAATCTCGGCGCCATCGTCGGTGGTCTGGCCTTCGGGGCGTTGTCGGAGAAGATCGGTCGCATCAACGCCATCACGCTGGCCTGCCTGATCGCGCTGCCGGCGCTCCCGCTATGGGCCTATTCGACCACGCCCTTCATGCTGGCGCTCGGCGCCTTCGTCATGCAGATCGCGGTGCAGGGCGCCTGGGGTGTCATCCCTGTGCACCTCAACGAGCTCTCGCCGGGCGCTGTGCGCGCGACCCTGCCCGGCTTCATCTACCAGGCCGGCAATCTGGCGGCGTCCTATGGCGGTCCTTACCAGGCGGGCATCGCCGAGGCACCCGGCAGCAGCTATGGCTACGCGCTGGCGCTGTTTGCCGGCGTGGTCGCCGTCTGCATCATCATCGTCATCCGCTTCAGCCCCGAAAAGCGCGGCCAGGTGATGACGGTCTTGGACCACGAAGTCGAAGCATTTCCAGGAAAAGTGTGAAGCGGCTTTCCGTCCGGAATTGCGTCAAAACAAAAGACATAGTGCGGTTTGCCGTTTCCGTGAAACGGTGAACCGCTCTATCCGAGTCTGAGCGCTACGACACCGGCGACAATGCTGAGCGCGGCGGCGCCGCGCCAGCCCGTCATCTTCTCACCCAGCGCGAAGACCGAGATCATCATGGCGAACAGGATCGAGGTCTCGCGCAGCGACGCGACCGAGGCGATCGGCGCCTTGGTCATTGCCCACATGACGATCCAGTAGGCGGCACCGCTGAGCACGCCGGTGAACAGCCCCGCCTTCCAGTCGCGCGCCAGCACGGGCAGCGACTGCGGTCCGCGGAAGACGATGCACAGCACCAGCGCCCACGCCGCGTCGCAGACGAACAGCCAGGCCGCGTAACTTTGCGCGGTGGCCGCCAGCCGGGCGCCGCTGCCGTCGGAGAGCGTGTAGCTGGCGATGAAGATCGAGGTGCCGAGCGCGAAACTGACCGCGCGGAGATTGAAACGTTCGAGATGGACGCCGCCGCGAAACGACATCACCAGTGTGCCCGCTGACAGAAGCATGATGCCGACAATGGCAAGCGGCGCCGGCACTTCTCCAACGACGACCATACCGCCGAGCGCCGCCAGCAGCGGCGCGGTGCCGCGCGCCAGCGGATAGGTCTGGGCGAAATCGCCGGCCTTGTAGGCCCCGATCAGGAAGGTCCTGTAACCCATGTGGAAGATCACCGAGGCGATGATGTAGGGCCAGACTTCGGCCCTCGGCACCTCGACGAAAGGTAGCGCGAAAAGTGCCGCAAATCCCATGCCGAGCGTCATCAGCGTGATCGACAGGAAGCGATCGAGATGCACCTTGACCAGCGCGTTCCAGATCGCATGCATGGCGGCCGCGGCAAGCACGGCAAGGAAGACGAAAAGCGTCATGCCCGGTTCATCTGCCAGCAAGGCCTGAGTCGAGACCCGGTGTTTCCAGATCGATATCGACCCTCAGCGGGAAATGATCCGAGGCGACCTCGCCGATATCGGCACTGAGCGAGCGCACGCGATCGGCCAGCATGCCGCCGACGAAGCAATGGTCGAGCCGGCGTTTTGCCAATTTGCCGTCGATGATCTTTTCGTGTGTGTGGAAGTCGACAGCCGGCTCCCTCGCGACGGCGGCGGCGTCGACGAAGCCGTCGATATAGGCGGCGCCGCGATGATAGGGCGTCGAGCCGACGATGCGCCGGTGTTCGGCACTGCCCGGCTCGCAATTGAAGTCGCCCAACCAGATCGCCGCCAGCGGGTTCTCCGGTTCCGGCTGGCCGTTCGACCAGTTGCGCTGCGGTTCGTCGTCGACGCCGCTCCAGGGGCCGCCGTCCGACGGCGCGCGGCGATGCTCCGCAATGAGATAGTCGATCTGCTCCAGCCGCTCCTCGGCCGCGATATGCGCCAGGTGCAACGAAAGCACCCGCACCGGTCCGGCCGGTGTGCGGATCATGCATTCGAGCGCGGCGTTGCGGGTGTTGAGCGGCCTCTTCGTACGCCGCAGCGGCAGCGTGTGCAGGCGCGACCAGACGATCGGCAGCCTCGACAGGATCATCGTGCCGAACTGGCGCCGGCGGTTGACGACACGCCCGTCGCGCGTCCCACTGGCATCCATGTCGAAGGCCGGGCCATAGGCCCAGTAATAGTCGGGCAGCAGCCTGGACAGGATCTCCGGCTGGTCGTCTTCATTGCTGCGCTGCCAATGCCGCTCGACCTCCTGCAGCGCGATGATGTCGGCGCCGTCCACCAGCCTGGCGGCGCGGGTGAGATCGTAGCGCCCGTCGCTGCCATAGCCATACTGGATGTTGTAGCTGATCAGCTTCATTGATTAACCGGCTCACTTTTGGTGATCGCAGTAGCGCTCCGCCGTCAGCGTTGCAATGGACCGCGAGGGCAAGCGGAATAGTCCAGTCGAAGGCAGGCGAGCCGACACTCGCTAATAGGTCGTCAGCGGCTGGTAGCTGCCGGCGGGCGACGCGGCCAGTTCCGCCCAGTCGATCTCTTCTTCCAGCCGGTGGTAGGCTTCGTCGCCGATCGTGCCGTTGCGGCGCAGTTCCTCCAGCGTGTCGCGCTGGCGGTTGATGGCATAGAGGCGAAGCCGGTCGTATTCGGTCGCGGCTTGAGCATCCTCGGGGTTTTCCGCGACTTTGCGCTGCGCCTCATACTGCTCGCGCACCACGGCAGCAGCCGCCGACGTCTTGCGGCTGAGCACGTCGAGCGCCGCCTGCATGATGGCGACGCGCGCCTGGGCCACCTCACCGTCGACCGTGGTATCGCGCGGGAAGTCGAGCCAGCGCAGCAGCGGCTTCAGGCTCATGCCTTGCAGCACCAGCGTGCCCAGCACCACGGCGAAGGCAGCAAGCACGATCGGGTCACGACCGGGAAAGTTGGCAGGTAAGGCAATCGCCGCGACCAGCGTCACCAGTCCGCGCATGCCACACCAGCCGACCAGCACCGCGCCGGGAAATGTCGGGCCATCGCGCCTTTCTTCCTCGCTGGCGTAGCGGGCAAACCAGCGTATGACCGCGACATAGCCCGCCACCCAGACGATGCGCGCCACGATGACGACGGCAAGAACCGTCGCGGCGAAGAGAAAGGCCTCGCCCTGTCCGTCACCGGAGAGCCGGCCGACGATCGACCGCGCCTGCAGGCCCATCAGAACGAAAGCCAGAACGTTGAGCACGAACACCGCCGACTCCCAGACCGAATAGGTGCTGACGCGGCGTCTGGCCGTCATGCGGCGCGGCGCGCGGCGCGCGATGGTGATCGCGTAGACGACGATGGTGATGATGGCGGAGAGGCCGAGCTTGTCGGCAATGATCCACACCGCGAAGGTCCCGGCGAACTGCACCACGGTGCTGCTTGCCGCATCTTCGATGCGCTCGAGCGCGATCAGCGAGAGGCGGCCGAACAGATAGCCGCCGACGACGCTGCCGATCGTCGCGAGCAGGATGACGGGCACTGCGTCTTTCAGCATGAGCGTACCGACCGCTGCCGCAACCGATATCCGGTAGATCAGCAGCGCCGTGGCGTCGTTGAGCAGGCTCTCGCCCTGCAGGATGGCGGTGATGCGGTGCGGCACCTTGAACTGATTGAGCACGGCGCTTGCCGCCACCGCGTCCGGCGGGGCGACGATCGCGCCGGGCGCGATCGCCGCCGCGATCGGGAACCCGGCCATCTTCCCCTCGCCATAGGCGGCGACCGCGGGGGGGTAGGCGCCCGCGCCCTGCGCCAAGAGCGCCAGCGACAGCCGGTAGCGCTTCAGATCCCGCAGCGAGGTGTCATAGGCCGAATCCAGAAGCACCGGCGCGATGAACAGGGCGAGCGCCAGTTCCGGGTCGATCTCGATCATCGGCGCGCCGGGCACGAAGGCCAGCCCCACCCCAGCAAGCGCCAGCAGCGACGGATAGGGTATCTCTAGCCGCCGCGACAGCGCCGTCAGCGCGACGGCGATCAGAAGCAGGACAAGGGTGAGTTCGAACAGCGCCATGGCTTATCGTAGCGACGAAGCGCGAAGCTTGGCAGTACCCTGAGACAGGATACTGTTGATTTATCCAACGCGCCGATATCGTCCGGCTATATGGGCTTTGCACAGGCTCAAAGAGCTTCAGTCCAGTTGGCTCGAGCTGTGTTGAGATTCAGGTCAGGCCGAGTCGAAAATGGTGGTTTCCGAGAACCGGAGCGGAGCGTACTTTTCGTACGTGAGCACCGGAAGCGCAGGAAACCGCCATTTGCAGGCCGGCCTCACCTGAATATCGACATAGCCTAGTGCAGGACCAGCATATCTCCCGACGAGAACGAGATATCCGCCTTGTCGCCGACGGCCGGCGGCGGCGTCGTCGAATTGTTGAAGGTATCGAGCGACACCGTATTGCCGCCGATGCCGACGCGCACGCGGATGACCGAGCCGAGGAAATGCACTTCGGCGATCTCGCCCGACAGGCTGGTGTCGTGGCCGGGCTGGCGCGCCAGCGAGATGGCCTCGGGGCGCAGCGCCAGCGACAGCGTATCGCCGGACTTCGAGCCGTTGAGCTTGCCCTTCAGCGCAACCTCCTGGCTGTTCACGCGCACCCTGCCGGCGCCGGCATCGGTCACCGTGCCTTCGAGCACGTTGAGCGTGCCGACGAAATTGGCGACGAACTTGGTCGCCGGCCGGTTGTAGATCTCGAACGGCGTGCCGACCTGCTCGGCCCTGCCGCCATACATCACCGCGATGCGGTCGGAGATCGAGAGCGCCTCTTCCTGGTCATGCGTGACGAAGATGGTGGTGATGCCGAGCTTCTTCTGGATCGAGCGGATTTCCTCGCGCAGCGACACGCGCACCTTGGCGTCGAGCGCCGACAGCGGCTCGTCGAGCAGGAGCAGTTTGGGCTTCGGGGCAATCGCCCGCGCCAGCGCGATACGCTGCTGCTGGCCGCCGGAAAGCTGGTAGGGATAACGGTCGGCCATCTGCGGCAGCTTGATGATGTCGAGCATCTCGGCGACCCGCCTGTCGGAATCAGCCTTGGGCATGCCGGCGACCTTGAGGCCGAAGGCGATGTTCTGCGCCACCGTCAGGTTCGGGAACAGCGCATAGGCTTGGAACACCATGCCGACATTGCGCTGGTTGGGCTTCAACCGGGTGATGTCCTTGCCGCCGACGACGATCTTGCCGGCCGACGGCTCCTCGAAGCCGGCGACCATGCGCAGCACCGTCGTCTTGCCGCAGCCGGACGGGCCAAGGAACGAGACGAATTCGCCGGGTTCGACGTCGAGGCTGAAATCCTGCACCACGGTGTTGGTGCCGTAGGACTTTCGCACATGCTGGATGGACAGGAATGGCTCGGCCATGGCTTTTCTCTCAGGTCAATTCGGTCGGTTCGCCGATTTCGGCGCGAAACGGGACAGGATCTGGATCAGCGACATGCAGCCCCAGGTAATGGCGAAGGCGATGATGGCAAGTGCCGCCGGCTCATAGGCGCGGTTGGCGCCGATATTCTGCAGGTACGGCCCGAACGCCGGACGGTTGAGCAGGCTCGCCATCGTGAACTCGCCGATGACGATCGCGAAGGTCAGGAACGCGCCTGACAGCACCGCGATCAGGACGTTGGGCAGAATAACGCGGGTTATGATCGTGGTCCAGCCGGCGCCGAGGATCTGCGCCGCCTCGGTCAGCGTCCTGACATCGATGGTACGCAGGCCCGTGTCGACGGCGCGGTACATATAGGGCAGCGCCAGTGTCGCGTAGCCGATCACCAGCAGGGCGCTGGCACCGAGATCGCTGGACAGGAACGGCAGCGGCGAGTTCGAGCCGTACATCCTGATGTAGCCGAACACGATGACGATGGCCGGGATGACCAGCGGCAAGAGCGTGATGAACTCGACGATCGGCCTGAGCTGCGGCAGGCGCAGCCGGATCCAGTAGGCCGCCGGCACCACGATCAGCACGCCGAGGATGATCGTGAAGATGGCGGCGATGACCGAATACATGAAGGTCGCCTGGAAGCGTGGATCGCCGAGCACGACCTGATAGGCGTCGAAGGAATGGACGCCGCGCCGCATGCGCATCGAAAACTCGAATGTCGCCAAAAGCGGGATGAAGAAATAGGCCGTGCCGATGCCGAAGACGACCCAGGCCCAGAATTTGCCCGACTTCATTTCAGCCACCTCTCGGAACGGGTCCGGAACCAGATGTAGAAGACATTCGCCAGCCCGGTGATGACGATCATGCCGAAGGCGATTGCGTAGCCGAGCTGCGGGTTGTGCAGCACGTCGCCGTTGATCTGCGAGTAGAGCTTGATCGGAACGATGTTGAGCTGCGGGCCGGAGAAGGCATAGGCGGTCGCGATGGCGCCGAAGGCGTTGGCGAACAACAGGATGACTGTGCCGAGGAAGCTCGGGAACAACACCGGTATCACCACCATGCGCCAGTACTGCCACTGCGTGGCGCCAAGCGTGGCCGCCGCCTCGTTCCATTCCTTCTTCAAGCCGTCGATCGCCGGCACGATGATTACGATCATCAGCGGGATCTGGAAGAACAGGTAAACGACGATCAGGCCCCAGGTGGTGAGGAAATTGAAGCCCATCGCATAGATGTTCAGATTGAAGATGTCGCGCAGCAGCACGGTCACGATGCCGACCCGGCCCAGCGTCGCGATGAAGGCGAAGGCCAGCGGCAAGCCGGCAAAATTGGAGGCGACGCCCGAAAAGGTCAGCGTCGCGGAACGGACCCAGCTGGGCAATCCGCCGCGCACGATGGCGATCGCTATCGCCAGCCCGGCGAACGCGCCGATGATGGCCGACCAGAAGCTGATCTTGATCGAAACCCAGTAGGAATTGCTGATCGACGGATCGCTCACCAGCTGCAGGATGTTGTCCAGCGTAAGGCTGCCATCGCCGGTCTGAAACGCGCCGATGACGAGATAGATCGTCGGCAGGATCAGGAACATCAGCACGAAAACAAAGAAGGGCGCGACGCCTATCCATTGCGTCGGCAGCCGAAAGGCCGTGGCCTGGCTTGGCGGCGCGGATTTGGTGGCAATCGACTGATTTGAAAGCGAGAGATCGGTCATGCGCCCTGTACCGTCTTCGAGAGAAAGCCGGGCGGCCAATTGGCCGCCCGGTCGATTTCAAGTCTTACTTGACGTTGGCGCCGACGGTGGCGTCCCAGTTCTTGCTGATGACTTCCTTGGCCTTGGCCTGCTCGTCGAGCGTCGGGAACACGGCCGCGGCATAGGACTCGGCCGGCGGCAGCTTGGCCAGCACGTCCGCCGGGATCTTGCCGTTCTTGGCGAGATCGTTGAAGCGGATCGGGTGGCAGTAGCCCTTCAGCCAGCCGATCTGGCCTTCGTCGGAGTAGAGATACTCCAGCCACAGCTTGGCGGCATTCGGATGCGGCGCGAAGGCGCTGATCGCCTGCACGTAGACGCCGGCGACGACGCCCGTCTTCGGCACGATGACGTCGACCGGCGGGTTGCCCTTCAGCGTGTCGCGACCGGCGAGAGCGTTGTAGTCCCAGGTGATCAGGATCGGCGTCTGGCCCTGGGCCAGCGTCGCGGACTTGCCGACGACCGGAACGAAATTGCCGGCGGCATTGAGCTTCTTGAAGAAGTCGAGACCGGCGGTGCCGGCGGCTTCGCCTGCGGCAGCGCCCGTCGAAAGGCCGGCGGCATAGACGCCCTGGATGGCCTGGTTCGAAGCGCGCGGATCACCAGCGAGCGCGACCGTGTTGGCGAATTCCGGCTTCAGGAGGTCGGCCCAATCGGCCGGCGATTCCTTGACCAGGTCCTTGTTCACCTCGAAGGAAAGCACGCCGTAATAGTCGCCCGTCCAGGCGCCATCGGCATCCTTGGCGCTGTCCGGGATCGAATCCCAGGTCGACACCTTGTAGGGCATCAGCAGGCCATCTTTCTTGGCGGTCGGGCCGAAGGACAGGCCGACGTCGATGACGTCGGGCGCCTGCGGGCCCTTGTTGTCCTTGTTGGCCTTGATCGCCTCGACCTCGTCGCCCGAGCCGGCGTCCGGGTTGAGTTCGTTGATCTTGATTTCCGGATATTTAGCCTTGAAAGCGTCGATCACTGCCCCGTAGCCGCACCAGTCATGCGGAAGCGCGATGACAGTGAGCTGGCCTTCAGCCTTCGCGGCCTTGACGAGATCGTCCAGCGAAGCCGCGGACGAAATCACCGTCGACGCGAAGAGCGCCGCGGCCGAGAGGGAAAGCACCTTCCCCGTGAACTTGAACATGTGTTCTCTCCGTTGAACTGGCGCGCTAAGCGCCTGCGATGCGGGTATCGTTTTCGTGTGACAGCCAGATGAAGGCTTTTTGAAACCCGAGCCCCGCGGCACAAAAAGTTAACTCTTTTTAACGGACTGTAGCAATTAGCCCGCACTTAATTTTCCGGCTAATGGTTAGTCACCTTGTCTTTTGCCCACTCCCTTCCCCTCTGGAACGCCTCTTCATTCAACTCCCGGCATTGAAAGCCGGCTCTCAGACGGAGCCGGCGATCGCATTTTCGAGCAGCGTCAGCGCCGCCTTCTTGGTCAGCTTCACCGGGTTGCCGCCGGCCGTCGGGTCGACCACCGCCATGTCGGCGATCAGCCCCTTGCGCTTCTTGTCCATGTCGAGACCCTTGATCAGGCCGGGCAGCGCATGCGGCACCTTGAGCTCCTTGCGCAGCTTGATGATCGCCTTGGCGAAGCCGTCGAAGCCGCCCTTGATGCCGCAATAGGCGGCGAGCCGGGCGATGCGATCCTCGATCGCCTCGCGGTTGAAGGCGAGCACATAGGGCATGAACACCGCATTGGTCATGCCGTGATGGGTGTCGTAGAGCGCCCCGATCGGGTGCGACAGCGAGTGGATGGCGCCCAGCCCCTTCTGGAAGGCGGCCGCGCCCATGGCGGCCGCGCTCATCATATGGGCGCGGGCAACGAGATCCTTGCCGTTGGCGAAGGCCTTGGGCAGATTCTCGAACACCAGCCGGATGCCTTCCACCGCGATGCCGTCGGCCATCGGATGATAGCCCGGCGCGCAATAGGCTTCGAGGCAGTGCGCGAGCGCGTCCATGCCGGTGCCGGCGGTGATGAAGCCGGGCATGCCGACCGAGAGTTCCGGGTCGGCAATGACGATTGCCGGCAAAAGTTTCGGATGGAAGATGACCTTCTTGGTGTGGGTTTCCTCATTGGTGATGACGCCGGCGCGGCCGACCTCCGAGCCGGTGCCCGCCGTGGTCGGCACGGCGATGATCGGCGCGATCGCGTCGGAGTTTGCGCGCGTCCACCAGTCGCCGACGTCTTCGAAGTCCCATACCGGGCGCGTCTGCCCGGCCTGGAAGGCGATCAGCTTGCCGAGGTCGAGCGCCGAGCCGCCGCCGAAGGCGATGACGCCGTCATGCTTGCCTTTCTTGAACACGGCGATGCCGGCGGTGAGGTTGGAATCGACCGGGTTCGGCTTCACCTCGGAAAATACGCCATAGGGCACTTGTGCCGCGTCGAGGATCTTCAGTGTCGAGGCGACGACCGGCAGTTTTGCCAGGCCCGGGTCGGTGACAAAGAGCGGCCGCTTGATGCCGGCGGCCGCGAGCACATCCGGCAGTTCCTTGATGCGCCCGGCGCCGAAGCGGACGGTGGTGGGGTAGTTCCATTTGGAGATGAGCTTGGACATTTCGACCTTCTAGAGTGCAGATATTTTCGTTTCGTCGTTAGTTCACAAAGGTGTTGGCCACGCGCACGGACCGCATCATGTAAGGAATCCAGATGATCGCCCCCCAGATCGTTCGGGAGATCGACCGGACCGTGTCCTTGTCGTAGGCGTCGGCCAGCGTCGGAAAGGTGTCGGGAAAGGTCAGGTGCGCGGCCCACGGATCAAGCAGCAGATAGACCGGCGTGACCGCGGCCCAGATGATGTACCAGCCGGGAAACATCTCCGAGCGCTTGAACATCAAGAATAACAGCAGCGCCGGGGCCGTGAGGTTCAGGATGCCGCTGACCACGAGCTCCGCGACCACCAGCGCGATTTGCAAAGCACTGAGGGCACGCCAGTTCTGCAGGATGCCGACATAGTCCGTATCGTAGAGCAGTATCAGCCCCACGATCGGCGTAAGCATCAGCCCGAGCATCGGCAGAACGAGCCATCCGCCAATGCCCTTCGGCCCTTCACGAGCCGGCAAGGCCGCTGACTGCTGTGTCTCCGCCATTACTCCTCTCTCTAAGCCTTTCCAATGCCCCTATCGATCGCCCGCTCAGATCGCCTCGCGCAGGTGGTAGGATTTCGGCCGGGTCAGATTGTCGTAGCCGATGGCCGAGAGCGCGGCGCCCTTGCCGGTGTCCTTGACGCCGGTCCAGACCAGCGCCGGGTCGAGATAGTCGCAGCGGTTCATGAACACCGTGCCGGTCTCGACGCGGTCGCCGATGGCGATTGCGCGTTCGGTGTCGCGGGTCCAGATCGAGGCGGTCAGGCCGTAGGGGCTGTCGTTCATCAGCGCGATCGCCTCCTCGTCGTTGCGCACCTTCATGATGCCGACGATCGGGCCAAAGCTTTCCTCGCGCATGACGCTCATCTGGTGGTCGACCTCGGTCAGCACCTCCGGCGCCAGATAGGGCGAGCCTTCGCGATCGTTCTCGACCTTCATATTGATATGCGCCTTGGCGCCCTTGCGCAGCGCCTCGGCCTTCTGCTCGCGGATCAGGTCGGCGAAGCGCGCCTGCGCCATCGGACCCAGGGTGGTCGCCTGCTCCAGCGGGTTGCCGACGACATAGTTCCTGGTCTCGGCGATGAAGCCTTCGACGAACTCGTCATAGACCTTCTCATGCACATAGACGCGCTCGATGCCGCAGCAGCACTGCCCCGAATTGAAGAAGGCGCCGTCGACCAGATTGGCGACCGCATGGTCCATCTTGGCGTCGGGCAGCACATAGGCGGGATCCTTGCCGCCGAGCTCGAGGCCGAGCGTCATGAAGGTTCCAGCCGCCGCCTTCTCGATGGCGCGGCCGCCGCCGACCGAGCCGGTGAAATTGACATGGTCGATCTTGCCCGAGCCGAGCAGTCTTTCGGTCTGGCCATGGTTCATGACCAGGTTCTGGAACAGGCCCTTGGGCAGGCCGGCCTTGTCGAAGGCCTGCTGGAAGCGTTCGCCGACCAGCAACGTCTGCGCAGCATGCTTGAGGATGACGGCGCTTCCCGCCATCAGCGCCGGCACGATGGTGTTGACCGCCGTGAGGTAGGGGTAGTTCCAGGGCGCGATCACCATGACGACGCCGAGCGGCACCTTCTTCACATAGCGCCGAAAACCGTCCTTCGGATTGGAGGCCAGCACAGGCTTCAGCGCGGCTTCGGCAATCTCCACCATGTAATTGGTGCGTTCCTTGACGCCGCCGAACTCGCCGCCATAGCGCACCGGCCGCCCCATCTGCCAGGCGATCTCGGGCACGATCTCATCGGTCATCGCGACCAGCGCCTCGAGCATCGCCAGCATGTATTTGCCGCGCTCGACGACCGGTGTCTCGGCCCATTTCTCCTGCGCCGCCCTGGCGCGCTCGACCGCCGCGTTGATCGCCTGGTCGCTCGCGACGGGACGCTCGGCATAGATCGAGCCGTCGATGGGGGATTTGAGTTTGACCGTTTCGGTCATGGCTTCCTCGCAGTTTCACAACAATCGAAATGATATGGCTGGCGCTTCCTTCACGCGCCAGCCGGCACGGCCTGCCCGAATGCCGGGGCTCAAAGCCGAGGCGCTGCCCGCCCTTCTTTCAGCGAAGGCAGGC
The DNA here is from genome assembly GCF_019091085.1 of Mesorhizobium sp. GbtcB19. Lineage (GTDB taxonomy): Bacteria > Pseudomonadota > Alphaproteobacteria > Rhizobiales > Rhizobiaceae > Mesorhizobium. Next base: position 349,122 of record NZ_JAGXJY010000004.1, read on the forward strand.
AGTGCCGATCTCGCGGCACTCTAGTACCGCTCGAAGCCCCTATGCAGTTCCCAATCCGTAATGCGGCGGTCGTATTCGAACTGCTCCCAGCGGGCTGTGTGCACATAGTGCTCGATCACCTCCTCGCCGAAGGCCTGCTTCAGCATCTTCGACTTGGCCAGCGTCTCGGTGGCGTCACGCAAAGTCTTCGGGATCTCCGGCAGCCGCGAGGCCTGGTAGGCGTCGCCGACGAAGGGCTTCTGCAGTTCCAGCTTCTCGTCGATGCCGGCAAGACCGGAAGCAATCAGCGCCGCGAAGGCGAGATAGGGGTTCAGATCGGCGCCGCCGATGCGGCACTCCATCCGGATGCCCTTGGTGCCTTCGCCGCAAAGCCGGAAGCCCGCCGTGCGGTTGTCCTCGCTCCACATGATCTTGGTCGGCGCGAAGGTGCCAGCCTGGAAGCGCTTGTAGGAATTGATGTAGGGCGCCAGGAACCAGGTGAACTCCTTGGCGTATTTGAGCTGGCCCGCCGCCCATTGCTGGCCGAGGCTGGACAGCGTCCAGTCCGCCTTCTTGTCGAAGAACAGCGGCGTCTTGCCGTCGGCGCTCCACAGCGAGTTGTGGATGTGGCTGGAATTGCCGGCGAGCCCGTAATTGTACTTGGCCATGAAAGAGATGGCCTTGCCTTCGGAATCGGCGATCTCCTTGGCGCCGTTCTTCAGGATGACGTGGCGGTCGGCCATGTCGAGCGCCTCGGCGTAGCGCACATTGATCTCTTCCTGGCCGGGACCCCACTCGCCCTTGGAATTCTCGATCGGAATGCCCGCGGCTTCCATCTCGTTGCGAAGCCGGCGCATGACGCCTTCTTCTTTGGAAGTGATGCCGATCTGATAGTCGCCGATATAGGGCGACGCGGAGTCCAGGCCCTGCCAGTGCTTCTTGCGGGCGGAATCGTAGGTTTCGCTGAACAGGTAGAATTCGAGCTCGGAGGCGAAATAGCCGATATAGCCGCGCTCCTGCAGGCGCTTGACCTGCTTCTTCAGGATCGCGCGGGGTGAGTGTCCAAGATCCTCATGCGTGTGATGGTCGAGCACGTCGCAGATGACCAGCGCCGTCTTCTCCAGCCATGGAATGCGCCGCAGCGTCGACAGGTCCGGCTTCATGACGAAGTCGCCATAGCCCTTCGACCAGCTCGCCGCCTTGTAGCCCGGCACCGGCTCCATATCGATGTCGCAGGCCAAGAGATAGTTGCAGCCATGCGTCTCGCCATGCGCGGAATCGACGAAATACTGAGCCAGGAAGCGTTTTCCCGAGAGCCGGCCCTGCATGTCGACGATGCAGGCGAGCACCGTGTCGATCTCGCCATTCGAGACCGCCTTCTTCAACTGATCGAACGAGAAATTCCCGGCCATTCCTTTGGCGCTCCAGTGCTTGGTCGTTGAAAGGGAGAGACGAAAGCCATGGCCGGCATGGTGCCGGCCATGGCCTTGGTGTCGTTTGTCAGTGGCCAGTCTCGCCGACCGCCTGTTCGGCTGCCTTGATGGCCGCCTGGCGCGCGGCGATGATGTCACCGAGCGGCGGGCCCTGGAAGCGGTTGCGCTCGAAAGCGAACCAGACGATCGCCGTCAGGATGAAGAAGCCGACGGTGATGTAGAGCGCCCAGTCGTTCGGCGGCTGGATACCGATGACGAAGATCAGGATCATCGACACGATCGACAGGAAGGCGAACAGCATGAAGATGCCGCGGCCCATGTTCCACGGCCCCATCTTGTCCCATTTCGGCGTCCCCCAGGCCATCATGCCGAGCACGATCGGCACGGTGAAGGAGAGGAACAGGAAGATGACGGTGCAGGACACCACGATCGTATAGGCCGAGGTGCCGGCAACCGAGACCACGGACGAGCCCCACACGAACAGCACCGACAGGATCGAGGCCGTCCAGATCGCCGCCACCGGCGTGCGATAGGTCGGGCTGACCTTGGCGAGCGCCGCCGAGCCTGGCAGGCCGCCGTCACGCGAGAAGGCGAAGATCATGCGCGATGCCGACGTGACCGTGGCGAGGCCGCACAGAAGCTGCGAGATGAACACGACGAGATAGACGAATTCCTTGATGCCCGAGGGGACGCGCTGGTCGAAAGCCCAGAAGAACACGTTCCAGCCCTGCTTGGCTGCATCGTCCATGTTCGGGATCATCAGCACGAAGGCGGCGAGGAACAAGTAGCCGAACAGCGCCGACCAGATGACCGACATCACCATCGCGCGTGGCACGGAAGACGCCGCCTTGATGGTCTCTTCCGAGGTATGCGCGGAAGCATCGTAGCCGGTGATCGTGTAGATCGGCAGCAGCAGACCGAGCGCGAACACCCACCCGTTCGAGACCGACGGCCACACGCCGCCGCCGGCGTCGCCCGAATAGTTGTGGAAGGTGAAGAGACGGCCGAAATCCCAGGATTGCGCAAAGGCCATGCAGACCACCGCGATCAGGATCGAGCCGAAGAAGATGAGGTAACCCGAGAAATCGGTGAGCTTCGCCGTCAGCTTGATGCCGAGATGGTTGATCAGCGCCTGGGCGCCGGTGATGATGACCAGGAAGATCATCTGGTTGGTGAGCGAACCGTCGATGTGGAGCGCCGGACCGAAGGCGCCGATGAAGAAGGTCCAGGTGCCGACATTGATGGCGCCGAGCACGGTGATGAGGCCAAGCAGGTTGAGCCAGGCCGTCACCCAGCCGGTGCCGCGATTGCCGAGGATCGAGCCCCAATGATAGAGGCCGCCGGCCGTCGGATAGGCCGAGCTGATCTGCGACATGGCGACGGCGAAGGTGAGCGACACGAAGCAGCCGACCAGCCAGCCGATGCCGATGCCTATGCCGCCGGCGCCCGACGTCGCCTGCGCCAGCGAGTTGATGCCGCCGGACAGGATGCAGATGATCGAGAAGGAAACCGCGAAATTCGAGAAGCGGCTGAGGCGCCGCTCCAGTTCCTGGGCGTAGCCCATGCTGTGGAGGTGTTTTACGTCCTCCGCCTTGTCTGACTCGGTATAACCCGGTGTCGTCATATTGGAATTCCCCTCTGGTTCTTGGCTGGCCGGTCCTGCACGTCGATGCCCGATCGGCCTGGGTCGATCGGGCGGTATTGTGTCGCCGTCAGCTCGCTGTCTGGCCGACGGCTTTTTCCGCGGCCGCGATCTCCGCCGCGCGACGAGCAATGTCGGCGCCGATCGGCGGGCCCTTGAAGCGACGCGATTCGATGCCGAACCAAAGGACGACCAGCAGAATGATCAGTCCGATGGCGTAGTTGATCAGGATGTCGAAGGGCGGCTGGATGCCGGCATACATCAGCACCAGGACGCCGAGCACGGTGACGATGGCGAAGGGCTTCGACCAGATGCCGAGACGGAACGGGCCGAACTCGGTCCAGGTCTTGCCTTCCGCCAGCAGGCCTGCCGCCACCGGCATGGCGTAGGAGACGTAGAGGAAGAGAGCGCAGCCTGCCGCCAGCGCCGCGAAAGCCGGCGAATAGAGCGTGGCGGCGATCGACAGCACGACGCCGAGCCAGATGGCGGGCACCGGTGTGCGCCAGGTCGGCGAAACCTGCTTCCACAAGGACGACCCCGGCAGGCCCCCGTCACGCGAGAAGGCGAAGATCATGCGCGAGGTCGATGTCAGTCCGGCCAGCGCGCACAGGTAATTCGACACCACGATGGCGATGCCGAGCAGATCCTTCAGCCAGGTCGGCGCCGGCAGGTTGTTGAACAGGTTGAACCAGGCATTGCCGCCGTCCTTGGCGGTCGCCACCAGATCGGGGCTCGCGACGACGAAGGAAACCGCCATGACGAAGCCGAAGACGAGAGACCACAGAACCGCGTGGATCATGCCCCTGGGCACCGCGACGCGCGCATTGTGCGTCTCCTCGGCGGTATGCGCCGAGGCGTCGAAGCCGGTGATCGTGTAAAGCGGATAAAGAAGACCGATCAGGAAGGCCACGAACGCCGTGCGGGCCGTCGGAACGTAGCCGCCGCCGAGATCGCCGGTCGTGTTGACGAAGGTCGTGAACCGCGACAGCTCGAAGCCATGCGCGCCCCAGATCAGGAAGGTGAGCGTCAGCACGACCGCGACAACTAGGATGAGGTAGCCCGAGAAGTCGGTCAGCATCGTCGTCGTCTTGATGCCGAGATGGTTGAACAGGCCCTGGGTGACGGTGATGATGACGACCGCCGTCGTCTGCTGCCAGAAGCCCCACGTCGACGTGTCCCAGCCGAAGATCGGTCCAGCGACCAGTCCCTGGAACAGCAGGTAGACACCGACATTCACCGAGGCGACGACGAAGATCAGGCCGAGCAGATTGATCCAGGCTGTTGCCCAGCCCCAGCCGCGCCCGCCAAGGATCGAGGACCAATGGTAGAGGCCACCGGCGGTAGGATAGGCCGAGCCGATCTGGCCAAGCGAAGCGGCGACCACGAGGGCGAAGACACCGCCGATGATCCAGCCGATGCTCGCCTCGAAACCGCTGCCGGTGCCCATGGCCAGCGGGAACGACGTGATGCCGCCTGCCAGAATGCAAATGATCGAGAAGGAAATGGCGAAGTTGGAGAAGCCGCTCATGCGGCGGGCCAATTCCTGGGCGTAGCCCATGCTGTGAAGGATCTTTACGTCCTCCGATTTCTCTGCGTGATCCGTTGTCATGTTGGAGTTCCCCTTATCGTTCTTGGCTGGCCGTAAGTACTGACTTTCCCATTGCTTGTTGTCGCGAGCCCCTGGCCTCCTCGGGCTCCAGATTGGAAAATATGCCGGTGAGCAGATCCGCCCATTTCCGCTGCCCGGTCTCGCCGGCGATTTCGTCATTGCGGATTTCGATCATCGCGCAGGCAAGGCCGCGCGAGCGCGCGTGCCGCTCCAGCGTGAAATAGACGCGGTCGGCCGGCGAGTAGGGTTCGTTGGCGCCGACGGTGACGCCAGCAAGCCGGCGCAGCGCCGATATCAGTGGCGCAGCCAGCCTGCGATCCTCATCGTGGATGATGCCGATATGCCAGGGCCGGCTCTTGCCCTTGTAGACCGGCGTGAAGGAGTGCACCGACACCAGCCGCGTCTCCTGGCCGCGCGCCAGCCGTCCATCGATGATCTGCGCGATCGTGTCGTGGAAAGGACGCCAGGACAGATCGACCCGCGCGGCACGCTGTTTCTCGGAAAGGCCGGCATTGCCGGGAATGGCTGTCGTCTCGCTGACCGGCGGCACCAGGTCCGGCGCATCGAGCGGCCGGTTGCAGTCGATGACGAGCCGCGACACGCGGGTTTCGACCAAAGGAGCGTCCAGCGCCTCGGCCATGCGGCAGGCAACGGGAAGCGCGCCCGGATCCCAGGCGATGTGGCGGGTCAGGTCTTCGGCCGGCAGGCCGAGCGTGCCGAATTCGGCGGGCAGGAAGTTCGAGGCGTGGTCGCAGGTGAAGACGAAAGGGCTCGAGCCGCCAGGGTTGGTCACCCTTACGGTTTCCGACGGTGCAAGGCTGGCGGGCCGTGCTTTCTCCATACTGCCGTCCCCTTGGGAGCGCTGTATCTTATGTTACGTATTTTGCCTCATTGCGTCCCGGTGAATGATTTCATACAGTTTAAACGGCTTTGTCAAACGCGAATTCCGGAAAACGGCGGCGGCGGGCCAAGAGGCGGGGGAAAACCATGATTTCCAGCATTGCCGAACTGATCTCGGACCGCATCGGAACGATGCCGGCCGGCGAGCGCCGCGCCGCCCAGACGCTGATCGCTAACTATCCGCTGACCGGGCTGAAGACCGTCGCCGAGTTTTCGACCGCGGCCGGCGTGTCCTCGCCGACGATCCTGCGCTTCGTCGCCAGGCTCGGCTTCCAGAACTACCCTGAGTTCCAGTCGGCGCTGCAGGACGAACTGGCGGCGCAGTTGCAGTCGCCGGCATCGCGCGCGCTCGATCCGTCCTCGCCCAGCGGCGCCGTCTCGCCGATGCTGGAGGCGACGCTCGACAATATGCGCGAGACGTTCCGTCACCTCAGCGACAAGCAGCTCGCCGACATCGCCGCGCGGCTTGCCGAGCGGCGCGGCAAGACCTTCCTGATCGGCGGCCGCTTCACCGATCCGCTGGCGCGCTACATGGCCGCCCACCTCGCGCTTATCCAGCCCGAGGTCTACCACCTGGCGGGCCAGGAAAGCATCTGGCGCGACCGGCTGATCGACATGGGCAAGCGTGACGTGCTGGTGATCTTCGACATCCGGCGCTATCAGGAAAGCCTGATCCGCTTCGCCGAGAAGGCGCATCAGCGTGGCGTGCAGATCATTCTGTTCACCGACCAGTGGCTGTCGCCGATCGCCCGCTTTGCCCGCCATGTGATCGCCGGGCGCACCGCCGTGCCCTCGGCATGGGATTCGTCCGCCGCGCTCTTCGTCGTCGCCGAAACCCTGATCGGCGCCGTGACCAGGCAATTGGAAGCCGCCGGCGCCAAACGCATCCGCGACCTGGAAAGCTTGCGCTAGCACCTTTAGCCTTCGCGAAAGTACGGCAGAGATCGGGGACCGGGACGGCAGTCCGGCTTCACGTTCCCGATTATCTCGACTCACCGGGCTCGCCGACAGGAGCTCGCCTGCGCCATCTTCGCGCCACCGCTTTCGGCACGAGCAGATCATGGATCAGGTCCCAACATCCAGCCGGCCAGGCAGCGAAATCCCTGGACTCATCGCAACAGCCGCCCCTCGATCGACCAGCGTGCCGCCAGGAAGTTCAGTGCGGCGGCCACCACGACGCCGATGACCTTCGCCGGCCACACGCCAATGGTCCCGGCCAGGACGGCGATCGACAGACTGGAGACGCCAAGCGAAATCAGCGCCCCCAGCGAGACGAAGCGCAGGAAGGAATGGTGCAGCCGGATGTCCGGGTCCCGCTCGAACGACCAGAACCGGTTCGCCACGAAGGAAAAGAGCACGGCGACGAACCACGCGCCGACATTGGCCGCCAAGGCCGGCGCCGCGAGTTTGAGCAGCAGGAAAAACGTCGTGAGGTCGATACCGGTGTTGACCAGCCCGACCACGGCGAAGCGGACGATCTTGTCGCCGGTCGAACGCCGCGGCTGGCCGGCACTGCTCATGAGCTGCCGTCCATGACACGGGCCCCGGCCCTGTCGAGGCTGGCGCCGAAATCGTCGGAAGCCAGGAAATCGAACTCGACCTCGCGCACGCCCTGCATCGGGTCGCGCCTGCGCAAGATGTCATCGACATGGCCAGGATGGCACATGAAGACGCCTTGTTCTGGCAAGCCATCGACCGCGGCACGCAGCGTTGAGGCGAATTTCTCCGGCTGGCGCCAATCATAGATGCCCGATAGCGGCGTCATCACGCTGAAGCCGGCGCGCCGCATCGATCTGTTGAAGCCGGCGGCCAGCGTGGCGATCGCCGCAACCTTGGCATCCAGGCCGGCGAGCCCCGGTGCGCCTCGCAGCGCCGGCTTGTGCGCGCTTTGCCCAAAACGCGCGAGCAGCCAATGTCGGACCACGGGAAGAAAATGCACATGCTGGTGCCCGTCGATGTAATCGGGCGGGCCGCCCAGCGCCTCGACGAAGCGGCCGTATTGCGCGTCGAGCTCGGCATGAACGTCCCGTTCCTCGATACGCCCGCGCCGCACCGGCAGCGCCAGCGAAGCGAGCCCCGGCAGCTTGCCTTCCGGCGCCAGGCTGGAGGGGCCGGCCGCGGCGATCTGATCTGTAAGGGTCAGATGCAGCCCGATGGCGGCCCTGCCCCGAAAGGGTCTGATGCGCGCGGCCGCCTCCTGCCATTCGGGAAAACCGGTCATGCATCCGGTTCCGGTCAGGCGACCGCGCTCGACGAGGTCGAGGATCGCGCTCGATACGCCCGGCGCCAGCCCATAATCGTCGGCGATCAGGCGGATCGACCGGGTCATTTGCCGGGGGCAGCCTGCTCGGCGGCGTTGCCGTGGAGGACGTCGCGCACGATGTAGACGGGCCGGTCCTTGCTTTCGCTGAGCGTGACCCAGACATATTCGCCGATCAGCCCGAGCAGCGCCAGGTTGAGCCCGCCCAGCAGCACGACGGCAACCATGATGCTGGGATAGCCGGGCACGGCGACGCCGTAGAACAGCACCTCGAAGAGGACCTTCACGCCATAGGCCAAGCCGGCAAACGCCGCCAGCAGCCCGATGAGGCTGATGACGCGCAGCGGGATCACGGAAAACGAAGTGAACCCTTCCAGCGAGAAGGCGATCAGGTTGAACCTGCTCCATTTCGACGTGCCGCTGGCGCGGTTTTCCGGCGAGTACAGCACCGCCTTCTGGCGGAAGCCGGCCCAGGCGAACAGGCCCTTGTTGAAGCGGCGCTTGTCGCGCACGCTGGTCAAGGCCCGCGCCACCGCGCCGCGCATGACGCGGAAGTCTCCGGCGTTCTCGGGAATATCGAAGCGCTGGCTGCTGTTGATCGCCTTGTAGAAAAGCCGCGCCAGCTGGCTGCGCCGCCAGCTCCCTTCGCGCCGATCGTTCTGCGCAAAGACGACGTCGATCTCCGGGTTGTCGACCAGTTCGCCGATCATCTTCAGGCTGATGTCCATGGAGTGCTGGAGGTCGGAATCCATGATCAGCACCATGTCGCCGCGCGAATGATCGAGCCCGGCGAGCACCGCCGCTTCCTTGCCGAAATTGCGGCTGAGCCGCACGATCTCCCAGGAGCCCGACAATGAAGCGGCGAATATCTCGGCGCTGCCGTCGCGGCTGCCGTCGTCGACGAGGATCTTGCGGACCGTCATGCCGAAGCGCTCCGCCACGGCCGCCTCGAGCTTGTCGAGCAAACCGACGAAGGCAATCGCGGATTCGGCCTCGTTGAAGAACGGCGCGATGACGTCGAGCATCTCAGCCATGCGCAACGGCTCCGGCAGCCGGTATCTTCTGCCTGCCTTGCGTCCAGAACCAGCCGATCAGCAGGCAGGCGATGATGCTGATGCTGATTGGCCGGAACCAAAGATGGAAAAGATCGTGCAGCCGCGGCTCGACGCTGGTCAGCCCGGTGACGAAAAGAAGCGTTGCCAAAAACCATCGCATGGCCCCGGCTCCCTTCTCTCGCCACAGCAGGGCGATGGCGAGACCGGCAGGCACCGCCACCATGGCATAGGTGTTCTGCTCGACCCTCGGATTGAAGACGCACATGTAGAACGCCGCGGCGAGGAAGATGGCGAGTCCGCTGATGTCAGGGTCCAGCCTGCGGTCGAACTGGAGCACCAGCCAGAGCGTGAGCAAGCCCGCGACGACGCGCACGATCGTCGCCACGGATTCAGGGATTGGCATCCCGAACCGCGTGAAAGGCGCCGTGAAGTCGGCCGGAACGAAGGGGCCGGTCGGATCGACCGTCATCGACGTCAGCATCCGGAAGAAATCATGGTATTGCGCGTTGACATAGTCGGTCGACGCAAAGCCATAGGGGATGGCGAGCACGACAAGCACCGCCAGCGCCAGCACCGGTATCAGCCTGGGACGCAGCGCTCCCGCCAGAAGCAGCATGATGATCGCGGTCGGCTTGGCGATGATTGCAAGCGTGGCCCAGAAGAAGCTCTCCGCCCGCCGCCCCTCGAGTGCCGACAGCGTCAGCAACCAGCATGCCCCGGCGAGCAGGATCGTTGCCTGGCCGTTGCGAAGCGCTGCCAGCGCCACCGGCAAGGCAAGGAAAAGACCGAAGGAAAGCAGCCATGTTTGCTCCTCGCCGCCGAGCCTGCGCACCTGACGCATCGCGGCAAGGGTCAGCACCGAAAAGCCCAGCATGTGCCATAAAATGTTGCCCAGATACGGCCCGAGCTTCAGCAGGGGAACATAGAGGGCGGCGAAGGCGGGAGCGTACAGATACCCCATGGCGACTTCGACGTGATACAGCGGTTGGCCGTTCAGAAAAGCTTCGCTGCCATGCCTGTAGATATGGACGACCGAACGCGCGTCGGGCGACCACAGCGCCAGGCCAAGCACGACCAGAAACGACCCGACCCACAGCCAAAACCCCAAACGGTCGAAAACCGGCTTGGTTACCGTCATAGCGCACCCCGCGTTCCGACCAGGGCGGCTCTTCCCATCGCCGCCTGGCCTTCAGCGCCGGCGAGATATCACATCGAAATGAAATAGAAAATCCGCGCGTGACAGTTACCGGCGCGGGGCAAAGACGTTGGAACAGCGGCATTTTTCCGCCGCGCTGATCACAGTTCTGTGTTCAAAGCCATTGCTCCGATCCCAAAACAGCGGCGATCGGCGCCCGGTGCTTACGGCCTGATGAACACCTTTCCGTTGGGCCTGGCGAGCTCGGCCGGCAGCCGCGCCATCGCCTCGTCCAGCGGCACGACCGCCGTGACGTCGGTCGACCAGCGTCCGTCGGAAAAGCGCTTCTGCGCCTCCATCACCGCCGGGCCCAGCCTGTCGCGGAATTGCCGCATCCATTCGGCCAACCAGAAACCTTCGACGCGCTTGTGCTGGAAGATCAGCTGGCCGGGCTCGCGGATTACCGTCGGTTCGGCGTCGAGCCGGCCATAGACGATCCAGCGCGCGCGCTTCGGCATGGCGTTGAAGATGATCGAAGCCAGCGGACCGGTGACCGCGTCGAGGAAGATGCGCGGCTGCTCGGCCTTCATCGCCTCGCGCAGCGTCACCTCGAAATCCGCCGCCTTCTCGTTGAGCACATGGGCGGCGCCCAATTCCTTCAGCAGCGGAATCTGCTCGTCGCGGCGCACGGTGACGATCGGGCGAAAACCTTCCTCCTTCGCCAGGCCGATGATCAGCTTGCAGAGCTGGCTGGCGCCGGCAGTCATGATGAAGGCCTTTTCGCCCTCCTCTCTGACGATGTCGAACATCGCGAGCGCCGTCAGCGGATTGACGATCATCGCCGCGCCATCCTCATCGCGCACGGTGTCGATGAGGGGAATACAGGACGCAGCCTCGGCAACCGCATAATCCGCCCACGCCCCCCAGTTCGACACGCCGGTGGCGAAGGCGACGCGCTTTCCCGCAAGGCTCCTCGCATAGGCGTCGTCGCCGGTGGCAACGACGGTGCCGACGCCCTCGAAGCCGGCGGGCCGACCCTTGACCCGCGGCTGACCGTATTGGCCCTTGATGAAGGCAATGTCGGACGGGTTGATCGAGGCGAGGCTGACCTTGATCAGCGCCTGCGACGGACCGGGCTCCGGCACCGCGATGCTGCCCGGCTGGAGATAGGGCTCCATCGCCTCCAGCGCGGCCGCCGAAGGCGTCCTTGTGTAGCCGTCGCCGACAAGCAGCAGACCCTGCATTTGCGATGGAAGCGTCATGGCCGTTACACCTTTTCCTGCGTGTATTTTTTCAGTTCCGCGCGCGCCACCTGCCGCCGGTGCACCGCGTCTGGCCCGTCGGCCAGCCGCAGCGTCCGCAGATGCGTCCAGGAGCGGGCGAGCGGCGTGTCCTGGCTGATGCCTTGCGCGCCGAACATCTGCACGGCCTCGTCCGTGACCTTGAGCGCGACGCGGGGCGCCACGACCTTGATCTGGCTGATCCAGGGGGCGGCCGCGCGAGGGTCTCCCTGGTCGATCATCCAGGCCGCCTTGAGGCAGAGCAGCCGTGCCATCTCGATCTCCATTCGGCATTCGGCGATGATGTCGAAATTGGCGCCGAGCTTGGCCAGCGGCTGGCCGAAGGCCTCGCGCCGCACCGAGCGCTGGCACAGCATCTCCAGCGCCATCTCGGCCTGGCCGATGGCGCGCATGCAGTGATGGATGCGGCCAGGTCCCAGCCGCCCCTGCGCGATCTCGAACCCCCTGCCCTCGCCGAGGATCAGGTTCGCCGCCGGCACCCGCACATCGTCGAATCTCAGATGCATATGGCCATGCGGCGCGTCGTCGTCGCCATAGACCTGCATCGGCCGCAATTTGGTGATGCCCTTGCTGTCGGAGGGAACGAGGATCATCGAGTGCCGGCGATGCTGCGGTTCCTCGTCCGACCCGGTCCTGACCATGACGATGTAGATGGCGCAGCGCGGATCGCCGGCCCCCGACGCCCACCATTTCTCGCCGTTGAGCACATAATCGTCGCCCCGGCGCTCGCAGCACATCGAAATATTGGTCGCATCCGAGGAGGCGACGTCCGGCTCGGTCATCAGATAGGCCGAGCGGATCCTGCCGTCGAGCAACGGCTCCAGCCAGTCCCGCTTATGCGTGTCCGAGCCGTAACGCTCCAGCACCTCCATGTTGCCGGTGTCCGGGGCCGAGCAGTTGAAGGTCTCGGCGCCCAGATGCGCCTTGCCCATCTCCTCCGCCAGATAGGCATATTCGACGGTGGAAAGGCCGTAGCCGCGTTTGGAATCGGTCAGCCAGAAATTCCACAGCCCACGCTCCCGCGCGGTCTTTTTCAGCCCTTCGAGGATTTCGGCCTGCCTGGTCGTATAGGCCCAGCGGTCGCCATTCTTGCCGACCTCGGCGAGGAACTCCTCGCCCATCGGCGCGATCTCATCGCGCACCATCGCCGCCACACGCTGGTGGATCGGCTTCAACCGTTCGGTCATGCCGAGATTCATGTCCGCCATCGCTTCCGGCCTTTCCGAAGATACATCTTTACCCGTGGCAAGGATGACCGTACTTCGGCTAGCCTTGTCAACGCGAGTCCTTGGGCGAGTCCCCGGCCGGGGCAGGATGCGGAGGAATGCGATGAGCTATCTGGACAAGCTGTTCTCGGTCGCCGGCAAGACCGCGCTGGTGACGGGTGCGGCGACCGGCATCGGCCGCATGGTGGCGACCGGGCTGGTGCGCGCCGGCGGGCATGTGATGATCGCCTCGCGCAAGGGCGAGGATTGCATGAAAGTCGCCAACGAATTGAACGCGCTCGGCGGCTCCGGCCTGGCCGAAGGCTTTGCCGGCGACGTGTCCAGCGAAGCCGGTATCGCGGCGCTGGTCGCCGAGGTCAAGGCGCGCACGGAGCGCCTGCACATCCTGGTCAACAATGCCGGCATTTCCTGGGGCGCGCCGCTGCAGGAATTCCCTTACCACGCCTGGGCCAAGGTGTTCGGCGTCAACGTCACCGCCGTCTTTCACCTGACCAGGGAGCTGCTGCCCCTGCTCGATGCCGCCGCGAGCGACGAGGATCCGGCCCGCGTGATCAATCTCGGCTCGGTGATGGGCACCCAGCCGCTGGCCGACGACGCCTACTCCTACACCGCCTCGAAAGCCGCCGTGCACCATCTGACGCGTACGCTGGCGATCGAGTTCGCCGCCCGCCGCATCACCGTCAACGCCTTTGCCCCCGGTCCCTTCCAGAGCCGGATGACGGCATTCGCCACCGCGACCAAGGAGCAGGCGAAACATGTTGGTAACCATGTTCCGCTCGGCCGCATCGGCGTGGCGGATGACATTGCCGGCGCAACGCTTTATTTGTGCAGCCGTGCCGGCAGCTATGTCACCGGCGCCATCCTGCCCATCGACGGCGGCCAGTCGGTGCAGCATGGGATGACGTTGTTCAAGGAATAGGACGCCCGGTTCAAGGAATCCGGGCGGGGTTCAAGGAATAAGGCGCCCGGTTTCAAGGAATCGGGGCGGGGGCGCGGAGGACATCAGCGTGGAACCGATCAGTCTGGATCTGCTTCTGGCAAGCGTCGGCAAGGAGGTCGGCGTGTCGCCCTGGCGCACGGTGACGCAGCGCATGATCGACCAGTTCGCCGATGCCACCGACGACCACCAGTTCATCCATTGCGATCCCGAGCGCGCCGAGCGCGAGACGCCGTTCGGCGGCACCATCGCGCATGGTTTCCTGTCCCTTTCGCTTTTGTCGGCGATGACCTTCGAGACCATGCCGCCGCTCGAAAACACCAAGATGGGCGTCAACCACGGCTTCGACACGCTGCGCTTCCTGGCGCCGGTGAAGACCGGCGCCAGGATCCGCACCCGCTTCGTGCTTGCCGACGTCAAGGTGAGGCCGTCCGGCTGGGTGCAGACGGCGCATGACGTGACCATCGAGATCGAGGGTTCGAAAAAGCCCGCGCTGACCGCCCGCTGGCTGACGCTCACCTTGCTCGAGCGCCAGCCCGAGACCGCATGAGTGGCGACGCCAATACTTTAGACAAGTCGTCGCTTGCGATCGACCAGTCGTCGCTTGCGATCGACCAGACAGCGCTTGCGCCTTATCTCGAAGCGCATATCCAGGATTTTGCCGGGCTGTCCGCGATCGAGAAATTCAAGTCCGGGCAATCCAATCCGACCTATCTCCTGACCGCCGCCAGCGGTCGCTACGTGTTGCGCGCCAAGCCGCCGGGGCAGCTGCTGAAATCCGCGCATCAGGTCGACCGCGAATTCCGGGTGATGCAGGCGCTTGCCGGTACCGCGGTGCCGGTGCCGCGCATGCTGCATCTCTCAGGCGAGGAATCGCCAATCGGGCGCATGTTCTATGTCATGGAGTTTCTCGACGGCCGCATCTTCTGGGATCCGTCATTGCCGGACGTTTCCGGCAATGACGCGCGCACCTCGATCTATGACGCCATGAATGCCACGCTTGCCGCCTTGCACGATGTCGATGTGGAGGCCGTCGGCCTTGGCGATTTCGGCAGGCCCGGCAGCTATTTCGAGCGCCAGTTCGCCCGCTGGACCAGCCAGTACCGCGCCTCCGAAACCGAAACCATCGCCGACATGGATCGGCTGATTGCCTGGCTGGAGACGCATATGCCGGCCGATGACGGCCGCGTTTCGCTCGTCCATGGCGACTACCGGCTGGACAACATGATGTTCGCCAAGGACGAGTCCAGGGTCATCGCGGTGCTCGACTGGGAATTGTCCACGCTCGGTCATCCCTTCGCCGACCTCGCCTATCAATGCATGCAATGGCGGCTGCCGCATGCCTCGGGCTTTCGTGGCCTCGGCGGCATCGACCGCGCGGCGGCGGGCCTGCCTTCAGAGGAGGCCTATGTCGCCGCCTATTGCAAGCGGCGCGGCATCGAGGCGATCGGCAACTGGACCTTCTTCCTGGCCTTCTCCTTCTTCCGGCTGGCGGCGATCTGCCAGGGCGTCTACCGCCGCGCGCTGGACGGCAACGCCTCCAATCCGGAAAAGGCCAAGACCTACGGCCAGGCGGTAAAACTGCTCGCCGCGCTCGCGGTGGAACTGATCGACAAGAATAGCTGAAAAACGGGAGCGCTGAGGATGGGCCGTTTCGAGGGAACGACCGTGCTGATCACCGGCGCGACCGGCGGCCTCGGCAGCGGCGCGGCAAAAGCCTTCGCCGCCGAAGGCGCGCGACTGGTGCTCTCCGATCTCGACGAGGCTGCGCTCGGCGGTTTCGCCGCGACGCTCGACACAGAGACAGCTTGCCTTGCCGGCAACATCGCCGACGAAAAGCTGTCAGAGGATCTCGTGAAACTGGCCGTCGAGAAATTCGGCCGGCTCGACATCGCCGTCAACAATGCCGGCATCGTGCATTCCTTCGTGCGCCTGCCGCAGGTGACGTCGGAGGAGGCGCGCCGCGTGGTCGAGGTCGACCTGCTCGGCGTCTTCTACGCCATGAAGCACCAGATCCCGCAGATGGAGCGCCAGTTCAGGGAGAGCGGCAAGGGCGGTGTCATCGTCAACGTCGCCTCGGTCGCCGGTCTCTCCGGCGCGCCCAAGCTCTCGGTCTATGCCGCCGCCAAGCATGGCGTGGTCGGGCTGACGCGTTCGGCGGCGGTGGAATATGCCAGCAAGGGCATCCGCATCAATGCGGTCTGTCCCGCCCACACCAGAACGGCGATGGTCGACGGCTTCGTCCGTCTCAGCGGCGCGCCCGAAGCCGATGCGCTTGCCGAGCTCACCCGCGGCGTGCCGATGAAGCGTGTCGGCGAGGTCGACGAGATCACCACCGGCATCCTGTTCCTCGCCGACCCGGCCAATTCGTTCATGACCGGCCACACGCTGGCGCTGGACGGCGGCATTGGCGCCATCTGAGCAATTCCATTAACCCCGGACGTAGCGGAACCAGTTCGCGCTCTTGTCCGTTTCCGTACAGCGTATATAATTTCGTGAGGCAACCAAGCAACAAGGCAGGCGAACATTGACGCTCAGCGTTCAGAAACGCCGCGAACGGCAGAAAGCCGAACTTCGTTCCGAACTGGTCGCGGCCGCCCACAAGCTCGTGCAGGAAGAGGGCTATGAGGGCCTGACCATCCGAAAGCTCGCCAAGCGGGTCGGCTATGCGCCGATGTCGGTCTATTCCTATTTCGCCGATAAGCAGGACATCCTCTTCGCGCTCGCCGAGGACGCCTTCGAGACGCTGGCGCGGCGCATTGAGGCGCATCCTGCCGATGATCCCGTCGAGGCGCTCAAGGCGGTGATGACGGAATATGCCGCTTTCGGGCTCGGCAATCCCAACGAGTACCGCACCGTCTTCATGACCGAGAAAACGCGTCTGCCGGAAGGCCGCAGCTACGAGGACATGGAGGAAGGCAATCCGGCCATGAAGGTGCTGATCAAGCGGGTCGAGGCCTGCGTCGCCGCCGGCAAGCTCAAGGGCGACCCGCGCGCGATCGCCACCATGCTGTGGACCGTCGGTCACGGCACGATCTCGCTGCTGATCACCTTTCCGTTTTATCCTTTCGGCGACCCCGAGGCCTACGTGAAGCGCATGTGCAATTTCATGGTGGCCTCGCTGTCGGCGCAGGATATCCCCCCGCTCACCGAAACACCGGTCGACTGCTGATCAAGTCGTCGTGATCATGCGCCGCGATCGCTTGATCCGCGGCATCGGATTCCTACGTTCAAAAAAAGTTGTCGTACGCGTACAGATTTTCTCTTGAATTTCGCCTCTGCCGGTCGTATGTGTACGTTACATTGTACATGTACGGACACGACTGGAGACGGAACATGAAGAAGACCATCCTCACCCTCGCCGCCGTGCTGGCTTTCTCGGGCGCCGCCTTTGCCGGCGCTGCCCAGCCCGCCAAGCATGCGCCCGCCGCCTGCACCCAGGCCAATGTGAAGCTTGATTGCAGCGCGACCGGTTCGGTCGAAAAGGCCGACACCACCAAGAGCGACACCAGCAAGGGTGCGCGCCTCGGCATCGACGTGAACCCCTGGTTCGTGCCTGGCCTCTAAGCACCATCACCAAGACCCAAACGAAAACGGGCGGCACTTGGCCGCCCTTTTTCGTTTTGCTTGTCGCCTTGGGCGATCCGCCCAAGCCTATTTCTGGCGCGATTTCGTTCCCGCGACGCTTTTAGCCTTGCCCGGCTTGGCCGGCGCGCCAGGGATGGCGCTGCTGGTGATCGACACGGGGTCACTGGCCGGAAAAGTGTCCTCGAGGCCTTCCTCGAGTTCCTCTTCCTCGATCTCGTGATGCCGCTCCTGCTCCAGCGAGCGGACGGCCGGGGTCTTCCTTGGCGATTTCGGCGCAGGTTTGGACGGCATCGGCAATCTCCCTCGCAGACCGCAGAAACGGCGCGGACAGGCGATGGTTCCTTTCGAACCGATGCTGCGAAAATTCAGTTCGCCGCGTCGCTCGCCGCTTCCGACAGCAGAGTAAAGACATAGTCCGAGAAGGAACGCCAGCACTCCACCCGGAACGCATCCGCCGCGGTGCGCAACAGCACGATCTCGGATTTGCCGAGAATGGTGCGCGAGGCAGCCCCCATCGGGAAGGCGTCGAGCGACAGATCCTGCGGACAGCCCGAATTGACCGTCACCGCGGCCGCGGGTCCGGCAACCGAGATCCCGACATTGCGGTGCGAGATGCCGACCGCCGAATGCAGCACTGTCACCTTGGCGCAGTCGGCGAGCGGATCGTTGCCGGCCTCGTCGATGATCATCCATTCGTCCGGGCCGAGCCACAGCGCCGTGCGCCCGTCCTTCGTCGCCGAGCTCTTCGGCTTGACCGGCAGCGTCACGCCGAGCGCCTTGGAGAGCGCGGCAAGCGAAGCCTGCGGCGCGCGCAGCGAGATGCGCTCGGCTGGCGGCAGCATCTCCACCTTCACGCCCGGCGCCGACAGCGTGCGGCCGGCAAGTGCCGGACGCCGTTCGACGGAAGCAGCAGTGGCTTTTGTGTTGGCGGCGGCCTTAGCCATTGAGGTGCTCTCCCTTCTCGTCGACGAACACCATGCCGGTGACTTCCACCTCGACCGTGCCGTTCGGCATCGGCACATAAAGCGTCTCACCCATGCGGTCGCGGCCGCCGGCGACCAGCGCCAGCGCGATTGAGCGGCCGCAATTCTCCGACCAATAGCTCGAAGTGACGTGGCCGATCATCTTCATCGGGATAGGCTGCTTGGGATCGGCGACGATCTGCGCACCCTCTTCCAGCACCACCTTCGGATCCTTGGTCTTCAGGCCAACGAGCTGCTTGCGGCCCTTGGCCACCAGGTCCGAGCGGGTCAGGCCGCGAATGCCGACGAAGTCGGTCTTCTTCTTGCCGACCGCCCAGTCGAGCCCGGCATCGTTCGGCGTCACCGTGCCGTCGGTGTCCTGGCCGACGATGATGTAGCCCTTTTCGGCGCGCAGCACGTGCATGGACTCGGTGCCGTAGGCGACAGCGCCATGCTTCTGGCCTTCGGCCCACAGCGCTTCCCAGACCGCCTCGCCATAGTCGGCCGGCACGTTGACCTCGAAACCGCGCTCGCCGGTGAAGGACATGCGGAACAGCCTTGTCGGCACGCCGCAAATCTTGCCCTCGCGCACCGACATATGCGGCATCGCCTCATCCGACATGTCGATGCCTTCGACCAGCGGCGCGATGATCTCGCGCGACTTCGGCCCCTGCACCGCGATGACCGCCCATTGCTCGGTGATCGAAGTCAGCCAGACATTCAAGTGCGGGAACTCGGTCTGGAGGTAATCCTCCATATGGTTCATGACGCGCGGCGCGCCGCCGGTCGTCGTCGTCACGTGGAAGCGGTCCGGCGCCAGCCTGCCGACGACGCCGTCGTCATAGATGAAGCCGTCCTCGCGCAGCATGATGCCATAGCGGCAGCGGCCGGTTTCCAGCTTCTCCCACGGATTGGTGTAGAGCAGTTCCATGAACTTCGCGGCGTCCGGCCCGACCACTTCGATCTTGCCGAGCGTCGAGGCGTCGAACAGGCCGCCCACCTTGCGCACCGTCACGCATTCGCGGTCGACCGCCTTGTGCATGTCCTCGCCGGCTTTCGGGAAATACCAGGCGCGCTTCCAGTGGCCGACATCCTCGAACACGGCACCTTGCGACGCCGCCCAGCCATGCGTCGCCGTGCGGCGGGTCGGGTCGAACAGCGCGCCGCGCGCGTGGCCGACGATCGAGCCGAAGGTCACCGGCGTATAGGGCGCGCGGAAGGTGGTGAGGCCGACTTGCGGGATCGGCTTGCCGAGTTCGTCGGCGGCGATCGCCAGGCCGTGCATGTTCGACGTCTTGCCCTGGTCGGTCGCCATGCCGTTGGTGGTGAAGCGCTTGACGTGCTCGATCGAGCGCATGCCCTCATGCACCGCCTGGCGGATGTCCTTGGCGGTGACGTCGTTCTGGAAATCGACGAAGGCCTTGACCGTGGTGCCCGGCCCGGCGCCGGGCCCGGCACCCAGCATGCCACGCGACCAGCTCTCGCCGGCATCGACCTTCGGCTTGGCGCCCTTCCCCGTCTTGCCGCTGGAATCCTTGCCGCCGGCTTCCTTCGCCGCCTTGGCGCCGGCCGCATAGGCCTCGTCGATCGTCGCATCCAGCCCGTCCGTGCCGTTGCAGGCGCCGACCGACACGCAGTCCTGCGCGTAGGTGCCAGGCACGAAGCGCCTGGTCTCGTCGTTGAAGGCGACCTTGCCGCGCGACTGCGAGAACAGATGCACCGACGGCGTCCAGCCGGCCGACATCAGGATCGCGTCGACCGGAATGGTGCGCTCGCCGCCGCCATTCTTCGGCTGCACGGTCATCGAGGACACACGCAGCTTGCCGCCGGCGCTGACCACGGCGCGGCCGAAATTGATCTCGATGCCGAGCGCCCTCGCCTCGTCGATCACCGGCCCGGCCGGATTGTCGCGCAGGTCGACGATGGCCGCGATGTTGACGCCGGCCTTCTTGAGGTCGATGGCCGCGGCGTAGGCGGAATCGTTGGCGGTATAGACGCCGACGTTCTTGCCGACCGCGACGCCATAGTGGTTGAGATAGGTGCGCGCCGCCGAAGCCAGCATCACGCCCGGACGGTCGTTGTTGGCGAACACCATGTGGCGTTCGATGGCGCCGGTGGCGATCACGACGCGATTGGCGCGGACCTGCCACAAGCGTTCGCGCGCCAATTCGCGGCCCGGACTCTTGAGATGGTCGCTGACCCGCTCGACCAGGCCGACGAAATTCTGCGCGTAATAGCCAAAGGCAGTCGTGCGGGAGAGCACGCGCACATTGTCCATCGCCTTCAGCCTGGCGATCGCGGCTTGTGCCCAGGCAAAGCCATTCTCGCCGTCGATTTTGGCGCCGCTCTCGAAGCGCAGGCTGCCGCCGAACTCGGCCTGTTCGTCGGCGAGGATTACCCGCACGCCGGTCTCGGCCGCAGCAAGTGCCGCCGCAATGCCGGCGGCGCCGCCGCCCAGCACCAGCACCTCGCAATGCGCATAACGCGCGGCATAGTGGTCCGGGTCCGGCTTCTCGGGCGAAACGCCGAGGCCGGCCGCGGCGCGGATCTTCGGCTCATAGAGGTTCTTCCAGGCCGACTTCGGCCACATGAAGGTCTTGTAGTAGAAGCCGGCCGAAAATAGCGGTGATGCAAGGTCGTTGACCGCGCCGACGTCGAAGGCGAGCGACGGCCAGCGGTTCTGCGAATTGGCGGTCAGCCCGTCATAGAGCTCCTGCACGGTAGCGCGCACATTCGGCGTCTTGCGCGCATCGTCACGCACGATCTGCACCAGCGCGTTGGGTTCCTCCGCGCCGGCGGACAGGAAGCCACGCGGCCGGTGATACTTGAACGAGCGGCCGACCAGATGCACGCCGTTGGCGAGCAGCGCCGAGGCGAGCGTATCGCCCTCGATGCCGGTGTAGGACTTGTCGTCGAAGCTGAAGGAGGCGGTCTTGGCCTGGCTGAGGCGACCAGCGCCGGAGATGCGGAATGCAGCGCTCATTTCGCGGCTCCAGGCAGTTTCGCGGGCTTCGGCTCGCCGGCCTTGTAGGTCATGATGAACTTGTCGGTGACGGTGTCGCGCACCGCGTTGAAGAAGCGCGCGCAGCCATGGATGTGGCGCCAGCGCTCATAGATGACGCCCTTCGGGTTCGCGCGGATGAAGAAGAATTTCTCGAAATCGTCGTCGCTCTCGCCGGCAATGTTGGTGGAGCGCGCGATATGCGCCTCGCCGGCATTGCGGAACTCGAGTTCCGGGCGCTCTTCCTCGCAATAGGGGCAGCGGATGAGAAGCATCTGGGTGATCCTAAAACTTGCCGTGACCGGCGCGCGCGCCGGCCGGTTGATCGCAAAGCAACTGAGCCGTCATCAGTGCGCCACTGCGGCCGCGGCGGCCTCGTCGATGAGCCGGCCGGTGCGGAAGCGCTCGAGCGTAAAGGGCGCGTTGATCGGGTGCGGGTCGTCCTTCGCGATCGTATGCGCAAACACATTGCCCGAGCCGGGCGTCGCCTTGAAGCCGCCCGTGCCCCAGCCGCAATTGACGTAGAGGCCCTGCACCGGCGTCTTGGCCAGGATCGGCGACCGGTCCGGCGTGACATCGACGATGCCGCCCCAGGAACGCAGCATCTTCATGCGCGTGAAGATCGGGAACATCTCGCAGATGGCGTCGAGCGTATGCTGCAAGATGTGCAGGCCGCCGGTCTGCGAATAGGAGACATACTGGTCGGTGCCCGCGCCGATGACGAGCTCGCCCTTGTCCGACTGCGAGATATAGGCGTGCACGGTGTTCGACATCACCACACAGGGCACCACCGGCTTGATCGGCTCCGACACCAGCGCCTGCAGCGGATAGCTTTCCAGCGGCATGCGCACGCCGGCCATGTTCATGATGACCGAGGAATGGCCGGCCGCGACCACGCCGACCTTCTTGGCGCCGATGAAGCCGCGTGTCGTCTCGACGCCGCTGACCGCGCCGTTGGCCGCGCGCTTGATGCCCGTGACCTCGCAATTCTGGATGATGTGCACGCCGCGCGCCGAAGCGCCGCGCGCATAGCCCCAGGCGACCGCGTCGTGCCGCGCCGTGCCGCCGCGCCGCTGCAGCGCGGCGCCCATCACCGGATAGCGCGCTTCCCTGGAAATATTGAGCGGCGGACAGAATGCCTTCGCCTGCTCCGGCGTCAGCCATTCATTGTCGATGCCGTTGAGTCGGTTGGCATGGATATGGCGCTTGAAGACCTGCACGTCATGGACGTTGTGCGCCAGCATCATGACGCCGCGCGCCGAATACATGACGTTGTAGTTGAGCTCCTGGCTGAGCCCGTCCCACAGCTTCAGCGCATGGTCGTAGATGCCGGCGCTTTCGTCATAGAGGTAGTTGGAGCGGATGATGGTGGTGTTGCGGCCGGTGTTGCCGCCGCCGAGCCAGCCCTTTTCCAGCACCGCGACGTTGGTGATGCCGTGCTCGCTCGCCAGATAATAGGCCGTCGCCAGACCGTGTCCGCCGGCGCCGACGATGACGACGTCATATTCCTTCTTCGGCTCGGGCGAGGTCCACTGCTCTTCCCAGCCCTTGTGGCCGCGCATCGCCTCGCGGGCAATGGCGAATACCGAGTATTTCTTCACGTTAAGCCTCGCGCCAAAAAATCGCGGATATGGTCCGGGCCTCTCCCGTCACGCGAGGTGTATCACTAGCGAAACGGCGATGTCATCCTTGCGCTGTTTGCGACGGCGCTTGCCGCTTTGCGCCATGCCGAAAGGATGGCATCCGGGCTGGTAGCCGCGGCGGCGATCAGCCATACCGGCTGTTCCGAGACTTGGAGGATGATGATGGGCAACGCCTGGTGGAATCTGACCCTGCGCTTTCTGCTGGAACTTGCGGCGCTGCTTGGTCTTGGCATCGCGGCCTGGAGCCTGTCCGAAGGTTGGTGGCGCTGGCTCCTCGCCTTGGCCTTGCCACTTATTGCAGCCGCGCTGTGGGGAACCTTCGCGGTTCCGAACGATCCGAGCCGATCTGGTCGTGCACCTGTGCCCGTACCGGGCGCGGCGCGGCTGGTGCTAGAGCTGGTCATCCTGTTCGGTGGCGCTGGCGGATTCTACCTGGCGGGCCACACGGCAGCCGGCATCATCATGGCTCTGCTGATCGCCTTCAGCTACGCCTTCTCGCTGGACCGGCTGGGCTGGCTGTTGCGGCAATAGCGGCCTTTGCCGGTTTCGGGTGGCCCCGGCCTGCCCCATTTGCGACCAAGCATCCAACCGCCGGTAAGCCCGGCATAGAGGAAGGATGCAGAGACATGTTCACCCTGACAAACAAGGTCGCCATCGTCACCGGCGCCAGTTCCGGCATCGGCCGCGCCACCGCGAAGCTGTTCGCCGAGCAGGGCGCGAATCTCGTCGTCGCGGCGCGGCGTCAGCAGGAGCTCGACTCGCTTGTCGGTGAAATAGAGGCGGATGGCGGCACGGCGGCGGCACTGGCCGGCGACGTCAGGGATGAGGCCTATGCCAAGGCCTTGGTGGAGCTCGCTGTAAAGCAGTTCGGCGGCCTCGACATCGCCTTCAACAATGCCGGCGCGGTCGGCGCGATGGGACCGGTGCCGGATATGCCACCGGCGACCTGGCACGAGACGATGGACACCAACCTGACCAGCGCCTATCTCGCCGCGAAGCATCAGATACCGGCCATGCTGGAGCGCGGCGGCGGCTCGCTGATCTTCACCTCCAGCTTCGTCGGCTACACCGCCGGCATGCCCGGCATGGCGGCCTATGCCGCTGCCAAGGCCGGGCTGATCGGGCTGACGCAGGTGCTGGCCGCCGAATATGGTCCGAGAGGCCTGCGCGTCAACGCGCTGTTGCCCGGCGGCACCGATACGCCCGGCGCCACGACCACCACGCCCGAGGCGCGCGCCTTCGTCGAAGGCATCCATGCCCTGAAGCGCATGGCGCAGCCGGAGGAGATCGCCCGCTCCGCGCTTTACCTGGCTTCCGACGCCTCGAGCTTCACCACCGGCACGGCGCTGTTTGCCGATGGCGGAGTCTCGATCAACCGGACGTGATCCGCGAGGTGGACAGCAGACATGCTTCATCCGCTGAAATCTCGCGATACGGCCTTGCATTCCGGCTCGTTTTGACGATTTTCGTTTCCCGTCGAAATCGGACCGGAACGATGCTGCTGATCAGAACCTATGTTGCCCAGAGCGCCATCGAGGGCGTCGGCGTCTTCGCCGCCGAGCCGGTCCGCAAAGGCGCTTCGATCTGGCGGCTCGATCCCGATTTCGACCGGCTGATCCCGATGGAAAAATATGAGGCCGCGCCAGCGCATCTCAGAGAACTGCTCGACCGCTACGCCTACCCGAGCCCGGACAAGCCCGGCTTCATGGTCTATGAGGTCGACAATGGCCGCTTCATGAACCATGCCGAACGGCCGAACACGGATTTCTCGCAATATGGCGGCGCCACCGCCACGCGCGACATCGCCGCCGGCGAGGAAATCACCTGCGATTACGGCGAATTCTTCGAGGATTTCGCGCGCCTGCATCTGGCGGCGGCGGAAGGCTGAATAGCGGGCAGGTGGAGCGCTCCGGTTTTTGATCACGCTTTCCTGCAATCAACGGTGGACATCCCAGGCTGATTCTGCTATCAGCCGCCCACAATTCGCGGTGCAACTCGCCGCGGAGGCATCCCGGCTATGGCCGATTGCCTAACGATTTCAAACCCGAAGACAGGATTGCCCGTGCAGGTACTCGTCCGCGACAACAACGTTGATCAGGCGCTTCGCGCGCTGAAGAAGAAAATGCAGCGCGAAGGTATTTTCCGCGAAATGAAGATGCGCGGTCACTACGAGAAGCCGTCCGAGAAGCGTGCCCGCGAGAAGGCGGAAGCCGTGCGCCGCGCCCGCAAGCTGGCCCGCAAGCGCGCTCAGCGCGAAGGCCTGCTGCCGATGACCCCGCGTCCGGCTCCGGCTGGTGCTGGCGGCGCGCCGCGTTCGCCGCGCTCATAACGCCTATTTTTCGTCCTTTTCGAAGGATACCGAAGGTGGCGCGATGTGGAATCGCCGCCACCTTTTTGTTTACAGATTCGAGCCGGTTCGGAGAGGGAACGGACTGACGGCGGCGCGGCAGTGAGGACAAAGATGAACGCTATACCCGTGGAGCGCAGAACCGCTTTTCGCGGCTTCGCCCTGACGGCAGCCCTTGTTTCGGGTCTGACGCTTGCAGCATGCCAGACGACGCCGACCGGCGAGTTCAACAACATCGACAAGGCGCAAGGGTCGAGCGAGAACATCTCCTCGCTTTCGGCGGTCATCCAGCGCAGCCCGCAGGATCCCGAGGGCTACAATGTGCGCGGCTCGGCCTATGGCCGTGGCGGCCAGTACCAGGCGGCGCTGAAGGATTTCAACCAGGCCATCCAGCTCAATCCGAACTTCTACCAGGCCTATTCGAACCGCGCGCTGATCCAGCGCTTCCTCGGCAATCAGGAGGCAGCGCTCGCCGACTACAACCGCTCGATCCAGATCAACGCCAATTACGATGCCGCCTATATCGGCCGCGGCAATCTCTACCGTAAGGCGGGCCGCACCCAGGATGCCTTCAACGACTTCCAGAAGGCGATCCAGCTCGACACCACCGACGCGCGCGCCTACCACAATCGCGGCCTGATCTATCAGAGCCAGGGCCAGCACAAATTCGCCATTGAGGATTTCTCGACCGCGATCTCGCTGGCGCCGGACGCCGCCGAGCCCTACAACGGCCGCGGCCTCTCCTATCTGGCGACGGGCGACGAGGACAACGCCTTCTCCGACTTCAACATGGCCATCAAGCTCGACGGCAAGAATGCCGAGGCCTGGGCCAACCAGGCGCTGATCTACGAAAAGCGCGGCGACAAGGTAAGGGCGGCCAAGTCCTATCGCGAGGCGATCCACCTCGACCCGAACTACCAGCCGGCCAAGGACGGCCTGTCGCGCACCGGCGCCAACGCCAGCTGACTACGAGCCGGCGTTTCACGACGCCGGCCTCGATATCGTTCCAATTGCCGCGTCGGGCGCAGGCAAATCGCAACCATTGCGTGTCAAGGTAGCGGGGTGACACCGGCAAGCGCCGGTCATCCGCGAACACCGAGCCGACACCCGATGGATGAGAACGAGCATAGCATCCAGCAGCAGATCGCCTGGCTGGAAAATGCCTCTCCCGACGATTGGCACCGGGCCGTGCTCGACTTCAACTGGGATTGGGACATCGACCCGCTGTTTTGGATCGCGCGTCAGCCGCAATGCGACAAGGCCACGGCCTTGACCATGTTCTGGCTGGGGCAGCCGGCCTGGTACCTCATTATGGCCCTGGAGAATGGGGGATCAGACGCCAACCGGGACCCTGTCTGGGATATGCTCAAGCTCATTGCGCAGCGTATCAACGCCGGAAGCTATGTCCGTTCGAAGATCGCCTACGAGGTGGATGATTTCACACGGCAGGATTTCGACGAGTTGGTCGAAAAGGCAAGGCAACTGGCCCACTCACCGTTGAAGCCGCATCCGGATATGAAGCGCTCGCTTCGCGGCCGGCGGATCGTCAACGATATCGGCTTCTATGGGCGCTATCCCAAGGAATTCCATGGCACGGTGCTGATCGAGCTGCCGGATCAGGAGCCTCCGGAAAGCCAAGGCCCACTCGACAGAATCCGGTCCGCATTCGGGCGTCTCTGGGTTCATTAAGCCTTGTTGAGCCTTCGCATCCCGGCACCGTTGCGCAATTATCACTCCTTGTTAACCGCTGATGACAACGCGTTAACCTTTGCCATGTTCGCGCCAAGTTTTCGGCGGAACGCTCGGCGCGCCTCGCTCGTTTAAGCCGGGGCAAAGATTTTCGCGAAAGGACCTTTCCAATGATCAAATCCCTTGCCTGTGCCGCTGCCGCGCTTGCCGCCACGGTCCTCGCTTCTCCGGTCAGCGCCGGCACGCTCCGGCTCGGCACGCTCGATTGCACCATCGACGGCGGCGTCGGCTATGTCATCACCTCGAACAAGGGGGTCTCTTGCACCTTCCGCCCGTATCACCACGGTCCAGCCGAGCAGTATACCGGCATGATCTCCAAGCTCGGCGTCGATCTCGGCCAGACGCATCAGGGCCAGCTCGTCTGGGCGGTGCTCGCCGCGACGCGCCATCATGAAGCGGGCGACCTCGCCGGCAGCTATTACGGCGTCAACGCCGAGGCCTCCGTCGTGACCGGCGGTGGCGCCAACCTCCTGGTCGGCGGCCTCGACGGCGCCTTCATGCTGGAGCCGCTCAGCGTCCAGGCGCAGACCGGCGTCAACCTGGCCGTCGCCGTGGCGTCGCTGGATCTGGTCCACTCCTACAAGTAAGGCGTAGAGCGGCTAACGACGACATACGCTCCCCTATACGCGCGGCCCGGAACAGGACATTGTAGTCGTTCCGGGCCGCATTCTTTTGAGCAATTCCAGGAAAAGTGTGACACGGTTTTCCGTCCGGAATTGCGTCAAAAGAAGAGGGGGACATATGTCGAGGATCATCGCCGCCGCCGCGACCGCGATCGTTGCACTGGCCGGGCAGGCTCGAGCGGAGACCGGCGGGATCGAGCTCGGCGTTCTCGACTGCGCCATTGGCGGCGGCACCGGCTTCGTCTTCGGCTCCAGCAAGGATTTGAGCTGCACCTTCACGCCTGCCGACAAGAGCTTCGCGCCCGAAGCCTATTTCGGCGCCGTCAACAAATATGGTCTCGACATCGGCACCACCAGCCAGAGCGTGATGCGCTGGCTGGTGCTGACGCCCATGAACAACATCTATGCCCCGGGCGCGCTTGCCGGAGACTATGTCGGCGCCAGCGCCGAAGTGACCGCCGCGGTCGGCGCCGGCGCCAACCTTCTGGTCGGCGGCACCGGCAATGCCTTCACCCTGCAGCCGCTCAGCGTCCAGACCCAGACCGGCCTCAACATCGCCATCGGCGTCAGCCAGTTCCAGCTGCGCAGCACGGCGAACTGAACTTTCCGTCCAGGATCGATTGGGCCGCGCCATCACCGCGCCCGGCCGCGAACATTCGCGAAAAAGCCTCTTGAGCTCAACCGCACTTGAGGTTCTACAAGCCCTGCCGAACTGGATCTGGCGCCCATTCGCAATGCGGATGAGGCTGCGAATCGTGAGCAGGAGATCGACGTGACGGCAGCAAGCGGCAACAAGGCAGGCGGCGATAAGATAGATTGGCGCGCGCTGTGGGCAAATGGCGACCTGGCGCGCTTCTGCTTCATCAGCCTCGGCATCCTGCTCCATGCCACCAATGAGACGATGATCGCAACGGTCATGCCGGCGATGGTCGGCGATATTGCCGGCGTGCAGTTCGTCGGCTGGTCGCTGGCCGTATACGAACTCGGCGCCATCGTCGCGGGTGCCGCCGCCGGCCGGCTGGTCAGCTTCGTCGCCCTGCGCACCAACATGATGGCCGCGGCCCTTCTTTATGCTGCCGGCGCGCTGGTCTGTGCCACCGCGCCATCGATGCCGGTCTTCCTTACCGGGCGGCTGATCGAAGGCCTGGGCGGCGGTGCGCTCGTCTCGCTCGCATTCGTCTCGGTCGAGCGCCTCTTCCCGCGCAACATCTGGCCGCAGCTTTTCGGCATCATCTCGGCGATCTGGGGTGTCGCCGCTTTCAGCGGTCCGATGCTCGGCGCAATCATGGTCGACTTCTTGTCCTGGCGCTGGGCCTTCGGCGTCTTCACGCTTGGCGGCGCGGCCATGGCGCTTGCAAGCTTCGCCGTGCTCGGCACGCTACAGGCGAAGCGGCCGCAGGCCAGCGCCGGCCCGACGCCGTCCTTTCCTTTCCTGGCACTCGGCTGCCTTGCCGTCAGCGTCGTGCTGATCGCCGCGGCGGGCGTCGACATTGCCTTGCTGCGCTCATCGCTGTTCATATTGCTCGGTCTGGCCGGCCTCGCGCTGTTCTTCCGTGTCGATGCGCTGAAGCCGCGCTCGCGCCTGTTTCCCTCGCAACTTTTTTCCTGGAATTCCGCGCTCGGCAGCGGCATGACCATGGTGGCTGCCTTCTCGGTGGCAACCTGCACCTTCGCCATTTACGGGCCGTTGCTGCTGACCACGCTGCACGGCATCCCGATCCTGACGACAGGCTACATCATCGCCGCCGAATCGATCGCCTGGTCGATCCTGTCGATCGCCGTCGCCAATGCGCCGCTGGAGCGCGAGAGGCTGATCATCGTCGTCGGCGCGCTGATGATCGCCGCCGGCCTCGCCGGTTTCGCCTACACGATCCCGACCGGTTCGATCCCGCTGATCCTGCTCTGCGCCCTTCTGCAGGGCGGCGGCTTCGGCGTCTCCTGGCCATTCCTGACGCGCGTCATCGTTGCCTCGGCCCGAGAGGGCGAGCAGACCATCGCCTCCGCCGCCGTGCCGACGATGCAGCGCATCGGCTATGCGGTGGGCGCCGCCATTGCCGGCATTATCGCCAATGCCTGTGGCTTCTCCGATGGCCTGAGCCGGGAGGCGGCCGCGAGCGTCGCCGGCTGGCTGTTCCTGGCTTTCGTGCCGCTCGGGATCGTCGGCTGCCTTGCGGCACTCAGGATATCTTCGAGGGCGAACCGGCCACAATTCGCCGCGGGCTGACGCTCCAGGCCCGGAACTGATCGAGAAGCTGCAAGGCGGCAGACTCTCAAAGCGACGGAAGAACCTTCCGGATATGGCCGGCAAATGCCTCGACCGCCGGCGATCGTTCGGCCTCGGCGAAGGCGACCAGGATGCCGAGGCCGGGCAAGGCGGGAAGCGGGGCGCCGAGGATATTGAGATCGGGAGGCACGGCCTCCTCCGCCATCACGCTGATCGCCAGACCCGATCGCGCGACGGCGATCAGCCCGGCAAGGCTGTTGCTGGCATAGGCTATCTTGTAGCGCAGCCCGGCGCGGGTCATGGCCTCGCAAGCACCCTTATGGTCGATGGCGTTCGACGCAGCCAAAGCCAGCGGCACGGTGTCGCCGAAATCATAGAGTTCCAGCGCGGGTCTGCTGCCCACCCAGACCAGCGCCTCCCTGCGCACGACATCCGCCGCGTCGCTTGGATCGGGCGTCGAAACGAGCGCCAGGTCGATCTGGCGCCCATGCAGAAGCGTGCGCAATTCGACCGTCGGCGCCGAGACCACCTTGATCTCGACGTCGGGATACATGGTACCGAAACTCTTCAAGAGCGCGGGGAAGAACGCGCTCAGGTAATCCTCGGGGCTGCCGAAGATGATCGAGCCATGCAGGCCCTTCTTGGAAAACGCCGAGATCGCCTCATCGTGGATTTTGAGGATGCGCTCGGCATAGGCCAGAAATCGTTCGCCGTTGCCGGTCAGCCGCACACCGCTGCCGCTGCGGTGAAACAGGCTCTGGCCAAGCGCCTCCTCCAGCCGCTGGATCTGCATGGTCACGGCGGATTGCGTGCGCCCGACCTGCACCGCCACGGCGCTCAGCGTGCCAGAATGCGCGGCACGCACGAATGTCGACAACAGCTTGAGATCTAGCATATCAAATCCGTTGATATCCGGATCCGATTACTATCAATTTTACTGCACACCTGCCAGCCGCTATGTGTTGCCTGACGCCTTGATGGAGTTGGACGATGTCGAAGAACCTGGACCAGGCTTTCTGGAATGCGGCGCGAAACCATCTGATCCGCTATGGCGGCAGCTTCGAGCCCGCGATTATCGAGCGCGCGGCGGGATCGTTCGTCTATGACGCCGACGACCGGCCGATCCTCGATTTCACCTCCGGTCAGATGAGCGCGCTGCTTGGGCATTCCCATCCCCGCATCGTTTCGACGGTAAGCCGCCAGGTCGAAAAGGTCGCGCATCTGTTCAGCGGCATGCTGTCGCGTCCCGTCGTCGAGCTTGCCGAGCGCCTCGCGGCGCTGGCGCCGGGGCTCGACCGGGTGCTGCTGCTGTCGACGGGCGCGGAATCGAACGAAGCCGCGATCCGCATGGCCAAGCTTGTCACCGGCAAGCATGAGATCGTCGCCTTTTCGAAGAGCTGGCACGGCATGACCGGTGTCGCCGCTTCGGCAACCTACAGCGCCGGCCGCAAGGGCTATGGGCCGGCCGCCGTCGGCTCGCTCGCCATCCCCGCGCCGAACAGCTTCCGGCCGCGCTTCAGGCATACCGACGGCTCGCTGGACTGGCAGACCGAGCTCGACGATGCATTCGATCTGGTCGACAGCCAGTCGACGGGTAATCTCGCCGCCTTCGTCGCCGAGCCGATCCTGTCGAGCGGCGGCATATTGGAACTGCCGCAAGGCTATCTCGCCGCGCTCCAGAAGAAATGCCGCGAGCGCGGCATGCTGCTCATCCTCGACGAAGCACAGACCGGCATCGGTCGCACCGGCCATATGTTCGCCTTCCAGCGGGACGGCGTCACCCCGGATATCCTGACGCTTTCCAAGACGATCGGCGCCGGCCTGCCGCTCTCGGCCGTCATGACGACGGCCGAGATCGAGGAGCAAGCGCACGCGAAAGGTTTTCTCTTCTACACAACTCATGTCTCCGATCCGCTGCCGGCGGCCGTCGGCCTCGCGGTGCTTGACGTGGTGGAAGAGGAAAAGTTGGTCGAGCGCGCCCAGCGTCTCGGCGCCCAACTGTTCGACGGCCTGTCGCGGCTGAAACAGCGCTACGACTGCGTTGGTGACGTGCGCGGCCGCGGCCTGCTGCTCGGCGTCGAGATCGTGAAGGACCGCAAGGACCGGGTTCCCGATCACCAACTCGGCGCCGCGATTGCGGCGGAAGCCTTTCGGCGCGGGCTGAGCATGAACATCGTCAAGCTTCCCGGCATGGGCGGCGTCTTCCGTATCGCCCCGCCGCTGACGATCTCCGAGGAAGAACTGGACCTCGGGCTCAAGATCATTGGCGAGGCGATCGAAGCCGGGCTTGTCGCGAACACGAGTGTCCCTAGCATCGCCGCGGAGTGAGATCATCGAAGAGCGTCCGGCACGCGAGCGCGTGTGCCGGCTCTGCCGCTCAGACGACAATGGTCCGCAGCCGCTCGGCAATCAGCGCGGCGAGCCGCGCCGCCACCTCGTCCTTGCCCATCTCCGGCCATTCCTCGACGCCGGTCCTGGAGACGATGCGCACCTTGTTGCGGTCGCCGCCCATCACGCCGGACGGACCGATGCCGCTCTCATGCGAGACGTCGTTGGCGACGATGAAGTCGGCGCCCTTCTTCCTCAGCTTGGCCTCGGCATTGGCGATGAGGTCCTGCGTCTCGGCGGCGAAGCCGACGACGAGGCCCGGCCGCTGGCTGTGATGGCCGATGCCGGCAAGGATGTCCGGATTCTCGACCATCTGCAGCGAAGGCGGCCCCTCGCCCGCCACCTTCTTGATCTTCTCGCCAGCGGCGTTGGCCGTGCGCCAATCGGCGACCGCCGCGACGAACACAGCGGCATCCGCCGGCAGCAGGCTCTCCACCGCCTGTTTCATCTGCGCGGCTGTTTCGACATGGGTGGTCGCGACACCTGCCGGATCGGCGACGGTGACCGGGCCGGAGACGAGCCGCACATCGGCGCCGAGCTTCGCCAGCGCGGCCGCGATGGCATGGCCCTGCTTGCCCGACGAGCGGTTGGCGATGTAGCGCACCGGGTCGATCGGCTCATGCGTCGGCCCAGAGGTGACGATGATCCTGCGGCCGGCCAGTGGCCTCGGCTTCTCGTCGAGCATCGCCTCGATCGCGGCGACGATCTCGAGCGGCTCGGCCATGCGCCCCTCACCCGCCTCGTTGCTCTCCGCCATTTCGCCCTTGGCGGGGCCGACAAAGGCGATGCCGTCCTTCTGCAGTGCGGCGCGGTTGCGCCGCGTGGCGGCGTGCGCCCACATTTTCGGGTTCATCGCCGGTGCCATCAGCACCTTCTTGTCGGTGGCCAGCAGCACCGTCGAGGCAAGGTCGTTGGCATGACCGTTGGCGAGCTTCGCCATCAGGTCGGCCGTAGCCGGCGCCACGACCAGCAGGTCCGCCTCGCGCGACAGCCTTATATGGCCGACATCGTGCTCGTCATTGCGGTCGAACAGCTCGGTGAAAACATGATCGGCCGACAGCGCGCCGACCGACAGCGTGGTGACGAATTCCTGCGCGGCCGCCGTCATGACCACCCGCACCGACGCGCCGCGTTCACGCAGCCGCCGGATCAGGTCGAGCGCCTTGTAGGCGGCGATGCCGCCGCCGATGATGAGCAGGATGCGCTTGCCGGAGAGCGAGCCTCGCGGGACCCGCTTGCCGGAAGCGGCGACAACCGTCGTTGCCTGCTCCTTCGAACCTTTCAGCGCACGCAGCGCCTCCTCGATCTGGCCGATGCGGTCGGCCTGCCCTGCCCTGCCTTCGACCGCGGCGCGGATCATCGCCCGCGCTTGCTCCTCCATCGAGCAACCATTTTCGGCGGCGAGCTGCCGCAGCAGGTCCTTGACCTCGTCATCGAGATTGCGGATCGTGATGCTGGCCATGTGATTGCACTCGCTTTCAGGAACGCGCTTGCAATGATAGCAATGCAATCAAATGACAGCAAGCCGAATGGCGCTCAGAGCAGCTTCCACGCGATGTAGATCAAGGTCAGCGCGATCACCCACAGCGCCACGCGGCCGGAGCGGGTGTGGCGCGCTTCGGCCTTGCCGATGGCGCGCGCGGTCGCTTCGTCGAAGCGCAGGCCGTTCTCCGCCATCAGGTCGATCTCGCGCGACAGCCGATCCGTCCGGGCTGCGAGGTCCGGCGCCTGCCTTGCCAGCGTCAACAATGCCTTGGCGCCGTCGCGTGCGTCGGTGAGCAACCCGCGCGGGCCGAGATTGCCGGCGATCCAGTCGCCGACCACCGGCTCCGCCGTCTTCCACATGTTGAAGGCGGGATCGAGCGTGCGCGCCACCCCCTCGACCACGACCATGGTCTTCTGCAGCAGTATCAGTTCCGGCCGGGCCGCCATGTCGAAGAGCTCGGTGACCTCGAACAGCAGCGTCAACAGCTTCGCCATCGAGATCGTCTCGGCCGACTGGCCGTGGATCGGCTCGCCGATGGCGCGGATGGCCTGCGCGAAGGCCGACACATTGTGCTGGCGCGGCACGTAGCCCGCCTCGAAATGCACCTCGGCGACGCGTTGATAGTCGCGCACGATGAAGCCGTAGAGGATCTCGGCGAGGAAACGCCGCTCCTTCTTGCCGAGCCGGCCGGCGATGCCGAGATCGACCGCGACGATGGTGCCGCTGGCCTCGACGAACAGGTTCCCCGGATGCATGTCGGCATGGAAGAAACCGTCGCGCAGCGTGTGGCGCAGGAACGACTGGATCAGGTTGGCGGCAATCGCCTTGAGATCGTGACCGGCGGTGGCAAGGCCGGCGATGTCGTTCATCTTGACGCCGTCGATCCACTCCATGGTGAGCACGTCGCGGCCCGTCCGCTCCCAGTCTACGGCCGGCACACGAAAACCCGGGTCGTCCTTGGTGTTCTCGCCAAGCTCCGAAAGCGCGGCCGCCTCGAGCCTCAGATCCATCTCGATCCTGGTGGTCTGCGCCAGCGTCTGGGTCACCTCGACCGGGCGCAAGCGGCGTGACGAGG
Organism: Mesorhizobium sp. GbtcB19; assembly: GCF_019091085.1. Lineage (GTDB taxonomy): Bacteria > Pseudomonadota > Alphaproteobacteria > Rhizobiales > Rhizobiaceae > Mesorhizobium. The sequence goes on from NZ_JAGXJY010000004.1 coordinate 383,685, forward strand.
GGATGTATTTCTCCTGCAAGTGGGCGGCGAGGAAATAGCTTTCGAGATCCTGGAAGAAGCGATGGCGCACGCCGGGCCGGATGACTTTCACCGCCACCCGCGACGTCGCTCCCTCACGAGCGACGTCTGCGCCGTGCACCTGCGCGATCGAGGCGGCGGCAACGGGATCCCCAAAGCTGGAATAGAGATCGTCTATTCTGCGCCCGAGCGAGGCTTCGATCGCATGCACCGCTTCCGCCTTCGGGAAGGTGTGCATCTTGTCCTGCAGCAGCGCCAGGTCGAGCGCCATGTCGTTGCCGACGACATCGGGACGCGTCGCCAGGAACTGGCCGAGCTTGACGTAGGACGGCCCGAGCCGCACCACCGCGCGCGCCAGCCTGTCGCCACGCTGATAGCTCAGCGCCCGGCGGCGGGTGAAAAGCCGCGCCACCTGCCAGCCGAATTTCGGCATGCCGGAGAGTTCTTCGCCCGGCAGCGCCGCGACGACGCCCTCGCGAACCAGCACCCAGCCGGCCCTGGCGAGCCTGAAGGCGGCGGCGACGCTGCTCATTGTCCGTCCTGATTCAAAAGGGCCTTGGTCAAAGGGGCCTGCTTCAAAGGATCCTGCCTCAAAGCTTCCAGCCCGAATGAAGGGCGGCAATGCCACCCGAATAGTTGCGGAAGGTGACGCGGTCGAAGTCGGCGCGGGTGATCATGGCCGCGAAATTCTGCTGGTTGGGGAACTTGCGGATGGATTCGACGAGATAGGAATAGGGCTCGCCATCGCCGGTGACCGCCTTGCCGATCCGGGGAATCGCGTTGAACGACCAGGCCTCGTAGACCTTGTCGAGCAGCGGCATCTCGACTTCGGAGAATTCGAGGCAGAGCAGCCGCCCGCCCCGCTTCAGCACCCGATAGGCTTCGGCAAGGGCGACCTCGATGCGCGGCACGTTGCGGATGCCGAAGGCGATCGTATAGGCATCGAAGCTATCGTCCGCGAACGGCAGCTCTTCGGCATTGGCCTCGACGAAATCGGTGTTTGCCGCAAGGCCCAGCTTCTCGGCGCGGTCGCGGCCGACGGCCAGCATCGAGCCATTGATGTCGAGCACCGTCGCATGGGCCTGGCGCTGACTTGCCTCGACGATGCGGAAGGCAATATCGCCGGTGCCGCCGGCGACGTCGAGCACCTTCCAGCCGGGCCGCTTCGGCGGGTTCAGCCAGGCGACCATCGCGTCCTTCCACAAGCGATGCAACCCGGCCGACATCAGATCGTTCATCAGGTCGTATCGATTGGCCACCTTGTGGAAGACGTCGTTGACGAGCGGCTGCTTCTCGCCCTCCTCCACCTTCCTGAAACCATAGGAGGTTTCCATGCCGCCTGCGGCGGTGGTTCTCTCAACTGACATTATTTTGATCCGTCATAAAACCGGCGGGACCATAGCCGATCGATGGTGCCGACGCTATTGTCCAAGGCGCGGTTTTCGGCCGCGCTTTCAAAACCCGGCCGGGAAAGGTCTCGCATGATTTTTCGGCCAGAATCTGCGCGCGAGCAGCATACCGGACAGGATGACCGCATGATTTTGAAAGCCGAATTGCACTGCCACATCGAAGGGGCGGCGGCGCCCGAGCTCGTCGTCGCCCAAGCCCGCAAATATGGCAAGGATCCTTCGCCCTACATCCACGACGGGTCCTTCGTCTGGCACGATTTCACCTCGTTTCTCGCCGCCTACGATTTCGCCTCCGACCTGTTCCGCACCGAAGAGGATTATGCGCGCCTCGCCGACCATTACCTGACCAGCCTCGCTCGCGACGGCGCCATCTATTCCGAAGTCTTCACCTCGCCTGACCATGCCAAAAAGGCCGGCCTGTCGCCGAAAGCCTATACCGACGCACTTGGCGAAGGCATGGCCCGCGCCAAGGCCAAGACCGGCATCGAGGGCCGCATGATCGTCACCGGCGTGCGCCATGTCGGGGTCGAGGCGATCGAGCAGGCGGCGCGCTTCGCCGCCCGCTGCGGCCATCCGCTGGTGACCGGTTTCGGCGTCGCCGGCGACGAGCGCATGGGCGATTTCGAGGATTATGTCCGCGCCTTCGAGATCGCGCGGGAAGCCGGCCTCGGCATCACCATCCATGCCGGCGAGCTGATGGGCTGGGAAAGCGTCAAGGCGGCCCTTGACCACATCCGCCCCTCACGCATCGGCCATGGCGTGCGCGCCATCGAGAACCCGGACCTCGTGCGCCGCATCGCCGACCAGGGCGTGGTGCTGGAATGCTGCCCGGGCTCCAACATCGCGCTGAAAGTGTTCGACAGCTTCGCCGACCATCCCTTTCCGACGCTGCGCGCCGCCGGCTGCAAGGTGACGCTCAACTCCGACGACCCGCCCTATTTCTGGACCTCGCTGAAGCGCGAATACGATATCGCCGCCGAGCATTTCGCCATGACCGACAAGGCGCTCACCGCGATCACCAGAACGGCCATCGAAGCGGCCTTCGTCGACAGGAAGACCAAGGTGATGCTGCTAGGCCGGCTGGACGCGAAGGTGCGGTGAGTGGGTGGGGAGTAGTCGGTAGTCAGTAGTCATGGATTTGGCCGAGCGCGCATAGAGCAGTTGAAGGCCGGAGCTTTCCCCGGGCGAGGACTCGCAAATCGGCTCACTATTCACTACTCACTACTGACTACCACCCACTGCGAACCAGTCGGAGCACATCATGCAGGGCGTCACCGTCGTCGACCACCCGCTTGTCCAGCACAAGCTGACCATCATGCGCAAGAAGGAGACCTCGACGGCCGGCTTCCGGCGGCTGCTGCGCGAAATCTCATTGCTGCTCGGCTATGAGGTGACCCGCAATCTCGAACTGACCACCACCATGATCGAGACGCCGATCGAGGAGATGGAGGCGCCGACGCTGGAGGGCAAGAAGCTGGTCTTCGCCTCGGTGCTGCGCGCCGGCAACGGCCTGCTCGAAGGCTTGCTCGACCTGGTGCCGGCGGCGCGTGTCGCCCATATCGGCCTCTACCGCGACCATGACACGCTGGAAGCGGTCGAATATTTCTTCAAGGCGCCGAGCGATCTTGCCGACCGGCTGGTGATCGTCGTCGATCCGATGTTGGCGACCGCCAATTCGGCGATCGCCGCCATCGACAAGCTGAAGGGGCGCGGCGCCACCAACATCCGCTTCCTCTGCCTCCTGGCCGCCCCGGAAGGCATCGAGCGTTTCACCAAGGCGCATCCGGATGTGCCGATCTTCACCGCCTCGATCGACCGCCAGCTGAACGACAAGGGCTATATCATGCCCGGCCTCGGCGACGCCGGCGACCGCATGTACGGGACCAAGTGAGCGCATCCGTTTACCAAGCGTTTACGCAAAGGCGCGGTTCCGGCACGCGTTAAAGCGGAAAACACCATGTCGATCTAAGGATGCACCCTGGACCTAGGGGCGTCATCCATGCTGCGCAAGCTTCTCATCCTTGGCATTTTTGCCGGAACCTCGGCTTCGATTCCGATCCTTTACCAGGCGAATCCGCATCTGGTGGACGGCATGCTGCAATCGACCGTCGCCTCGCAGCCGGCGGCGCCGGAAGCGCAGCCTCAGGTCAATCTCGCTTCAGTCCCGGACAAGCCGGCGGCGCCGTTGCCGCTTGGCCGACAGGTGCTGGTCAATGCCGACGCCCGCGGCCACTTCACATCGCAGTTCAAGCTCAACGGCCGCCAGGTCGACGGCATGATCGACACCGGCGCGACGCTGGTCGCCATCAACACCTCGACGGCGCGCAGGATCGGCATCTCGCTCAACCCGTCCGATTTCAATCATCAGGTGAACACCGCCAACGGCGCCATCAAGGCCGCAGTGGTGTCGCTCGACCATCTGCAGATCGGCAAGATCGCCGTCGACAACGTCCAGGCGATGGTCCTCGACGACAGGGCGCTGCAGACCAATCTGATCGGCATGAGCTTCCTGCAGCGTCTGCAGAAATACCAGGTCCAGGACGGCGCGCTGCTGCTGGTGCAGTAACCGGCTTTACCGAGGCAATATCCGCCTGAGCACCGTCTTCTCGGCGGGCGGCTTGGAAACTCCGATCGTATAGGCGGCACGCACGGCGGCGGCAGCCGCTTCAGCCTCCGCGTCGGTGCGGGCATGCACCAGCGCCAGCGCCTCGCCCGAACGCGCCTCGGCGCCGACCGGCAGCAGCCGGGTCAAACCGACGGCATGATCGATCTTGTCGTCCGGATGGGAACGCCCGCCGCCGAGCGTGACGACGGCAAGCCCGATATCGCGCGTGGCAATGCCGGTCACGAATCCGTCCTGTCCCGCCGTCACAGCCAGTTCGACCGGCGCCGTCGGCAGATAATTTTCCGGGTTCTCGATGAAATCGCCTGGACCGCCAAGTGCTGCCACCATACGCGCGAAGACGGCGGCGGCCCGGCCGCCGGCAAGCGCCTCTGTGGCGCGCCTGATGCCATCCTGGTTGGACGAGACCAGCCCAGCCGACTGCAGCATCTCGGCGGCCAGCGCCAGCGTCACATCCTCCAGCCGCCGATCGCGAAAACGGCCGGTGAGGAAATCGACGGCATTCTTCACCTCGACCGCGTTGCCGGCTGCCGAAGCCAGCGGCTCGTTCATGCCGGTCACCAGCGCGGATGCGTTCAAACCGGCGCCATTGGCGACCTCGACCAGGCTGTTCGCCAAGGCGACCGCGTCGCGCGACTTTTCCATGAAGGCGCCGCTGCCGACCTTGACGTCGAGCACCAGCGAGCCGAGCCCGGCGGCAAGCTTCTTAGACAGGATCGAGGCGGTGATCAGCGGGATCGATTCGACCGTGCCGGTGACGTCGCGGATCGCGTAGAGCCGGCGATCGGCGGGCGCGAGGTCAGCGGTCTGGCCGATGATGGCGCAGCCGGTCTCGAGCACCGTCTTGCGGAAAAGCGCCACGTCCGGCTGGCTCGCATAGCCCGGAATGGCATCCATCTTGTCCAGCGTTCCGCCGGTGTGACCGAGGCCGCGGCCGGAGATCATCGGCACATAGGCGCCACAGGCGGCGACGATCGGCGCCAGCATCAGCGAGACATTGTCGCCGACGCCGCCCGTCGAATGCTTGTCGGTGACCGGGCCCGGCAGATCGGACCAGTCGAGCACATCGCCGGAATCGCGCATGGCGATGGTCAGCGCCACCGCTTCCTCGCGGCTCATGCCGTTGAGAAACACGGCCATGGCGAAAGCGCCGACCTGGCCCTCGGAGATGGTGCCGGCCGTCAACCCTTTGACGAAGGCAGCGATCTCGTCGGTCGAGAGCCTGTGGCCGTCGCGCTTGCGGCGGATGATCTCCTGCGGCAGCATCAGTCGGGCAGACCGTCCTGGAAGACGCGCCGCAGGACCGTCGCCAGCCGCGCGCCGCCGATCGGCGCCATGTCCTTGGTTTCCTGGTGCGAAAGCTCTGCTCCCGTCATTCCGGCCGCCAGATTGGTGATGACCGAGCAGGCGGCGACCTTGAGCCCGAGGAAACGGGCGAGGATGACTTCCGGCACCGTCGACATGCCGACCGCATTGGCGCCCATGACGCGCGCCATGCGGATCTCGGCCGGCGTCTCGAAGCATGGCCCGGAGAACCACATGTAGACGCCCTGATGCAGCGCCGTGCCGGTCGCCTTCGCCGCCTTTTCGATCGCGCCGCGCAGGCCGGCATCATAGGCCTCGGTGAGGCCGACGAAGCGGCGGTCGCTCGGCTCGCCGATCAAAGGATTGGAGCCGGAGAAGTTGATGTGGTCGGTGATCAGCATCACCGACCCAGGTCCCATCTCGGGATCGACCGAGCCGGCGGCATTGGTCAGGATCAAATGCGAGACGCCGATGCCGGCAAGCACTTCGAGCGCCGGACGCATCGCCGCGGCATTGCCATGCTCGTAATAATGCGCGCGGCCGGACAGCATCAGTACCGGCGTGCCGGCGAAATGCCCGGCAACCACATCGCCGGCATGGCCGGAAACGCCGCTGCGCGGAAAGCCCGGCAGCTCGGCATAGGCGATGCGCCTGGCATCCTTGACCTGGTCGACCAGCCCGCCGAGGCCCGAGCCCAGCACGAGCGCCGCCGTGGGCGCCAGCCCGTCCAGCTTCTCGACCAGATGATCCAGCGCTTCCATCATTTCAAGATGTCGCCTCTGAAGCCGTAAGGCAGCATGTCGCCCATGGTCACCGTCTCGGCCACGCCGGTGTTGTCGCACAGATAAAGCTTGGTGTCCGGCCGGCAGAATTCCGCCAGCCGCTGCCGGCAGCCGCCGCAGGGCGAGCATTTGGCCATGCGTTCGGCAATCACCGCGATCTCCACGATCCTGCCGCCGCCGCCCATGATGTAGTGGCCGAGCGCCGTCGTTTCGGCGCACCAGCCTTCAGGGTAGGACGCCACCTCGATGTTGGCGCCGGTGAAGACGCGCCCGTCCTCGGTGCGAAGTGCTGCACCCACCGGGAATTTCGAATAGGGCGCATAGGCCTTGGCCATCGCCGTCTTCGCCGCCTCGAACAGATCATGCGACATCCGGTTGTTCTCTCCCACGATCTTGTTCAAATGCCGGTCGCGCCGGGCGAAATCCCGCCTCAGCGTTCCTTGACATAAGGCACGCCGCCGGCGCGCGGCGGAATCGCTTTGCCGATGAAGCCCGCGAGCAGGATCACGGTCAGCACATAGGGCAGCGCCTGCATGAATTGCGCGGGCACCTTGCCGATGAGCGGCAGCGGCGAACCCTGCAGGCGAATGGACGCCGCGTCGAGGAAGCCGAACAAGAGACAGGCGAACATGGCGTTGACCGGCTTCCATTTGGCGAAGATCAGCGCCGCCAGCGCGATATAGCCCTTGCCCGCCGTCATATCCTTCACGAAGCCGCCATTTTGCACCATCGAGAGATAGGCGCCGGCAATGCCGGTGAGGATGCCGGTGCAGATGAGCGCGCGGTAACGCAACCAGGCGACCGAGATGCCGGCTGTATCGACGGCGGCCGGATTTTCGCCGACCGCGCGCATCCTGAGGCCGAAGCGGGTGCGATAGAGCACCCACCAGGTGAACGGCACCATCAGGAAGGCGATGTAGACCAGGATGGAATGACCGGAGATCAGCTCGGCATAGATCGGGCCGATGATCGGCACATCCCTGACCGCGTCGGCGCCGGGCCAGATGATCGCCTCGAACCGTTCGCCCGGCTGCAGCGCCGGAGTGCGCCCGCCCTGCTGAAACCAGGCCTGACCGAGCATGATGGTCGAGCCGGCGGCGATGAAATTGATCGCCACGCCGGAAACGATCTGGTTGCCGCGATGCGTGATCGAGGCGAAGCCATGCACCATGGCGAAGGCGATCGACATCAGGATCGCCATGCCGAGGCCGATCAGTGCCGAGTGAAAGACCGCGGCCGCCGAGGCGCCGGCGAAGGCGCCGACCAGCATCTTGCCTTCCAGCCCGATGTCGAACACGCCGGCGCGCTCCGAATAGAGGCCGGCAAGGCAGGCGAGCAGCAGCGGCACCGACAGGCGGATGGTGGAGTCCAGGATCTGGACGATGGCGATGAAGATATCCATCTCAGGCGCCCTTTCCCTTGATCGCTTCCATGCCGACCGATTTGGGGCTGAACGAGGCGAAAATCGCCTGGATATAGGGCCTGAACATGTGCTCCAGCGCGCCGGCGAACAGGATCACCAGACCCTGGATGATGACGATCATGTCGCGGGTGATCGACGGCATCTCGAAGGAAAGCTCGGCGCCACCCTGGTAGAGCATGCCGAACAGGATTGCCGCCAGCACGATGCCGACCGGATGCAGCCGGCCCATCAGCGCCACCGCGATGCCGACATAGCCGGCGCCCGAAACGAAATCGATCGCGACATTGTGCTGGTCGCCCATCACCGGGTTGAGCGCCATCATACCGGCCAGCGCGCCCGAGATCATCATGGCGGTCAGCACGATGCGGGTTTCCGAAATGCCGGCATAGCGCGCCGCTTTCGGGCTGTGGCCATAGGTGCGCATCTCGTAGCCGAGCCTGGTGCGCCAGATCAGAAGCCAGACCAGGAAGGCCATGACCAGCGCCAGCAGGAAGCAGATGTTGAGCGGCGCCGAGCGGATCTTGGCGCCGAACAGCTCGATCACCCAGTTGAGCTTCGGCAGTTCAGCGCCGCCGACGAAATTGCGCGTCTGCGGCGCCTGCGAGCCGAGCGGCTTCAGCGGACCGACCAGCAGATAGACCATCGTCGAGGCGGCGATGAAGTTGAACATGATGGTGGTGATGACGATGTGCGAGCCGCGCCTGGCCTGCAGATAGGCGGGAATGAAGCCCCAGAGCGCGCCGAACGCGGCCGAAGCGACAATGGCAAACGGAAACAGCAGCCACCAGGGCAGCGTGCTGTCCAGGCTCAGGCAGACCAGCGCGATGCCGAGGCCGCCGATATAGGCCTGGCCCTCGGTGCCGATGTTGAACAGGCTGCAATGCGCCGCCACGGCCACCGACAGGCCGGTGAAGATGAAGGTCGTGGCGTAGAACAGCGTGAACGCTATGCCGGTGCCTTTGCCGAATGCGCCTTCGACGAGGATGACGGCGGCGCGAAACGGATTCTCGCCAACCAGCACGACGACAAGGCCGGCGACGATGAAGGCCACGGAGAGGTTGATCAACGGAATCAACCCATAATCGGCCCAGGCCGGCAACTTTGCGTAAGGCGTGCTCATTCGGCGGCCTCCTGGTGTTCGACACCGGCCATCAAGAGGCCAAGTTCGCCTTCGGTCGCCTCCGGCCCGCGCTCGCCGACGACACGGCCGGCAAACATCACCAGGATGCGGTCGGAGAGCGAGCGGATCTCGTCGAGCTCGACCGACACCACCAGCACCGCCTTGCCCTGGTCGCGCATGGCGATCAGCCGCTTGTGGATGAATTCGATGGCGCCGACATCGACGCCGCGCGTCGGCTGGCCGACGATCAGCACGCCGGGATCCTGCTCCATTTCCCTGGCCAGCACGATCTTCTGCTGGTTGCCGCCGGAGAAATTGGCTGTCTTCAAGCGCGGATTGCCAGGACGGATGTCGTATTTCTCGATCTTGTCCTTGGCGTCGGCCATGATGGCGTCGATGTCGAGGAACGGCCCCTTCAGATAGCGCTCGTCGTCGTGATAGCCGAGGATCGAATTCTCGTTCTCCTCGAAAGCGAGCACCAGCCCGACATGGTGGCGGTCCTCCGGCACATGGGCGAGGCCCCGGTCGCGCAATTCGCCGGGATCGGCCTTGCCGGTGAGATCGATCGGCTTGCCGTCGAGCGTCACCTCGCCGGACACCGCGTGCCTGATGCCGGAGATCGCCTCCAGCAGCTCGGACTGGCCGTTGCCGGCGACGCCCGCGATACCGACGATCTCGCCGCCGCGCACGTCGAAGGAGACGTTGTCGACCATGGTGACGCCGCGCGAATCCTTCACCGTCAGGTTCTTGACCGAGAGTTTTATCGCGCCGGCTTCCGACTGGCCCTTCTCAACCCGCAGAAGAACGCGCCGGCCGACCATCAGTTCGGCCAGTTCGCCGACCGTGGTTTCCTTCGTCGTCCTGGTGGCGACCATCGTGCCCTGGCGCATCACCGAAACCGTGTCGGTGATGGCCATGATCTCACGCAGCTTGTGCGTGATGAGCACGATCGTTTTTCCCTGATCCTTCAATTGCTTGAGGATGCGGAAAAGGTGGTCGGCCTCTGCCGGCGTCAACACCCCGGTCGGCTCGTCGAGGATCAGGATCTCGGCGCCGCGATAGAGAGCCTTGAGGATTTCGACGCGCTGTTGCAGCCCGACCGGCAGTTCCTCGATGACGGCGTCGGGATCGACCTCGAGCCCGTATTCGCGCTCGAGCCGCTCGAGTTCCGAGCGCGCCTTGGCGATGCTGCTCTTCAGCAGCGCATCGTTTTCGGCGCCGAGGATGACATTTTCCAGCACGGTGAAATTGTCGACCAGCATGAAGTGCTGGTGCACCATGCCGATGCCGAGCGCGATGGCGTCGTTGGAGGTGTGGATCGACACAGGCTTGCCGCCGACGCGGATTTCGCCGCTGTCGGCCTGGTAGAAGCCGTAGAGGATCGACATCAGCGTCGACTTGCCGGCGCCGTTCTCGCCGACAATGCCGTGGATGGTGCCGCGCGCGACTTCCAGGTTGATGTCACGGTTGGCGCGCACGGCGCCAAAGCTCTTGTTGATGCCTATGAGCTCGATTGCGGCTTGCGCCATGCAGCCTGTTCCCACTTAGTTTTTTTATCGCTTGGTCAAAATGCCTAGCATGATGCCCCGCTTATGCCAATCGGCCGTTCACTCTCGACAAATCCCCGCACGCTTGTCAATTTCGAACGTGGCCGGGAGGCTCACATTCGCTAAAGCGCGTCGCATCTGAACGGGTTTATGCGACGCGCTTCAGGTTGTTGTTCTTATCAATGTCGTTGCCCCAAAACCGCTGCGCACTTTTGGGCGACATGCATTAATATGGCGATGCTGCAATTCGCATCATGCGCTGGGAGCGAGTCTTCGGATGAACACGCCCGCCGACCGGCTGACGACGCTGGAGATCCGCGCCGCCGAGCAGGAAAAGACGATCGAGGAACTGTCCGGCCAGATCGCCGAACAGTGGAAGGTGATCGAGCGCATGGAGCGCAAGCTCGCCGCTTTGACCGACCGGTTCCTGGAATTGGAGGAGCAGACGGCGCCCGACGTGCCGGTGACCAAGCCGCCGCATTGGTGAGGAGCATGGGAGAAGACGGCCATGTCCAGTGAAAGCGACCGCGTCGCCCGGGCCGGCGACTATGTCTTCGGCCTGATGAACGACCGGGAGCGCGCCCGCGCCGAGCGCGACCTCGAGGTCGATCCCGCCTTTCGCGACACGGTGCTGCGGCTGGCCGAGCGCTTGCGCGTCCTCGATCCCGCGGCATCCGAAGGGCGCGACGATCGCTGGGAGCTGGTCACGCAACGCCTCGCCGCATTGCCGCAGATGCACAACCGGCTTGCCGCCCTGACGGTGGCCGAGTCGGAACCGCCGCCGGTTGTCATTCACCGACTGCAACGCAAGCCCTATGGCATTGGCCTGCATGCTCTTGGCGGCAGGCTTGGCTTCGTGATCGCGCTTGCCCTGGTTGCCGCCTTCGCGCTCGGCTACCTCGCCGGAACGCTATAGACCCAGGGGAATGCCAGGTAGCTGTAGGAGAAAAAAGCTACCTATCGGACAACGTGGGCAAGAAACCGAAATCCATTCGGCGAAGATATTACTTCGATTTCTATAACGTTGATTGCTCCTGGTAGCGATGATAGCGGTTTGGAGTTTACCTCAATTTCGTATCCAACGAACGTCACCGCTTTAGTACTGTCAGCACATTGCCTAATTAGAAGTCGATAATTGCCCTCCTTAGCGTTTGATGGCGTGAGCAATGTCACGTTGTCCGTTAATTGCAATTCAAAAGATACTCCGACGGCGCAGTCGAATTGAAATGTGTTTGGCCGCACTTCTTTCAGGAGGATTCGTGACGGTGGCGGTTTAGGCCAAAATCTGTACACGATCCAAAAGCCTGCGACTGCAGCAAGCACAATGCCAACTCGAACCGGCCATAGCCTAAACAAATCTGCATGCGCGCCAATCAAGGAGGCGATCCACCGATCTGGAGCAATACCAAAGAACAGACATATACCTAGGAATAGCGTTTGAACGGCTGATCTAATAAGCCCCCCCACAACGTTTTTGATTACCCAGCCCAAAATACCTCCTTCACGATGTACTGGGTTTCGATAACCGAAACCTCGACAGGCCCAAAAACAAAACCGCCGGGCTTTCACCCGGCGGCTTTCAAAATCGATTCTTGCCGATCAATACGGGCAGGCATTGTCCGTGGTGTAGTCGTGCACCTGGACCTTGCCGGAGATGATGTCGGCCTTGGCCTTTTCGACCGCCGCCTTCATCTCGTCGGTGACCAGCGCCTTGTTGTTGTCGTCCATGGCGTAGTCGACGCCGCCTTCCTTGAGGCCGAGGTTTTCGAGGCCGCCCTTGAAGGTGCCGTTCTTGCCATCCATGAAGGCGTTGTAGACGGCAACGTCGACGCGCTTCAGCATCGAGGTCAGCACCTTGCCGGGCTGCAGGCCGTTCTGGTTGGAATCGACGCCGACGCCGAGCTTGCCGGCATCAGCCGCGGCCTGCAGCACGCCGACGCCGGTGCCGCCGGCCGCCGCGTAGACGACGTCCGCGCCCTGGTCGATCTGCGTCTTGGCGATCTCGCCGCCCTTGGCCGGGTCGTTCCAGGCGGCCGGCGTGTCGCCGGTCATGTTCTGGATGACGTCGGTGGCGCCGGCCGACTTGGCGCCGCCGACATAGCCGCATTCGAACTTGCGGATCAGCGGGATGTCCATGCCGCCGACGAAGCCGACCTTCTTCGACTTCGAGGCCATCGCCGCCATGATGCCGACCAGGTAGGAGCCTTCGTTTTCCTTGAACACCAGTGAGCGCACATTGGGCAGGTCGACGGCGTCGTCGATGATGGCGAATTTCAGGTCGGGATAATCTTTCGCGACCGCCTTCAGGGCGTCTTCCCAGGCAAAACCGGCCATCACGATCGGGTTGCGGCCGTCCTCGGCGAAGCGGCGCAGCGCCTGCTCGCGCTGCGAGGCGTTGGAGACTTCGAATTCGACATAGGCGACGCCGGTTTCGGTCTTGAATTTCTCGGCGCCGTGATAGGCGGCCTCGTTGAAGGATTTGTCGAACTTGCCGCCCAGATCATAGAGGATGGCCGGCTGCACATCCGCGGCGAAAGCCGGAAGAACCATTGCGGTTGCGGCCAGGAGGCCGAGAACGATACGTTTCATGTGATCCACACCCTGTCGGTTATTTTTCCGTTGTGCACCGCCTGTCTGCCCGGTTCTCCGGCAGGCATGCGACGCCAGGCAGGAAGTGTTTGCCCCTCCCGCTCGTGATCAATCTGGCACGGCGCGAAACAAAATTCACGTGGAATTTTGACCTGTTGGAAAAAGCGGTTACCGGCGGTTGGGGTCGGCGACTTCGCCGTAGCCGTCCATCCGCGATTGCGTCAAAACAAGAGCCTTCAGGGACTTGGAGCGAATTCCGCGCCGCGGCGCTTGCGCCGGTAGCCGATGGCGTAGAGCAGGAAGGCGAGCGCCGCGAACACCGCGAAACCGGGCTGGGCCAGCACCCAGGCGACGATGCCGTCCCACACCAGCGGGCTCGCCTTGGCGCGCACGAAGGTCTCGAAGGCCGCGCGGGTATCGGGCGAGACCGCCAGCCAGCTTGCGTTGAGCGGCGTCATCACCAGCGACGAGCCGGCCACCGAGCGTGTCGTGTCGATCACCGCCATGATCACGGCGATCGACAGCGCAACCATGGCCGCCAGCCGAAAGATGAAACGCAACATCGACGCTCTCCCCGGGAAAGCTCCCGTCTACCCCGCAACCGACATAGAGCCTGCACAGGTCCCGCGCAATCGCGATCCGGTGAAATTAGCGGGCAGGCGCCGGCCGGCGCCGGTTGACGCGCCAGACGGCGAAAATGCCGCCGGCGATGGCGCCGACGATCAGGCCACCCAGGCCGATGAAAGCCGCGAAAAATCCGCAGGCGCCCTCGAAGCAGCTCATATGGGTCAGGTCCGCGATCAGCGAGCCGGCGAAGAATCCGGCGCAAGCGCCGATCGCGCCGCCGATGATGATGCCGAGCAGCGCGGCAAGGATCGAGACGACGACCGACGGCCGTTCGGTCTCCGGATTGGCGTAGACCGTCTCGGCGCCGCTGTTGCGCAGGAGGTAGATGCAGAGCAGCCCGATGGCGATCTCGGCGACGGTGAAGCCCAGCGCCTCGGCCGAGAAGGCGAAGTCGAAAGATATGTAAGCCTGGCGCACGACGAGCCAGATGATGACCGCGATCTGCCAGATCGTGTAGTGGCGCGGGAAGCGGGCCGAGCGGTTGAAGGCAAGGCCAAGCAGATACAACCCCCACAGGATGGTGATGACGCCGCCGACAAGCCCGCCATAGATCAGGAACAACACATTGTCCGGCAGGTTTAAGTCGCCGATCAGCCGCCAATTCGCTATCAGCCCGTAGGCCGACAGGCCCATGACGATGACGAGCCAGCCCACCGGGATGAAGGAAAGCCCGCTGTCCGGCCGCCCCGCGGGTTGATGATCGATCGATGCCATCTCAGGACGGTGCCCCTTCGCCCAAGCAACTCCGGGAAAGTGCGCAGCCGCTTTCCGTCGGGAATTGCAAAAACCGAACCGGCAATTCCAGGGAAAGCTCGCAACCGTTCCAACCGGGATTGCATGAAAACAAGGATTTAGCGCAGTCGACAGGCGGCCGGAGCCGAAGTCAAGCGTCGCCGGCGGGAACGAGCGGCCTGTGCACATCATTCGAACGCGTCACCCCTTTCGTACCCCAGCCTTCGCGCCATCCGCGGCAAAAATCGCCGCGACGCCGATATGGCTTGGCATTCGCTTTCGGATCGACTAGATGAGCCCCGCGCCTGTTTGCCTAGACGGCTAGCGGTGCAGGGAAAGGTTGCCGCCGGGTGAAGGCAACCAGATGATCCGGAGAGGATTTCCCGTGGGAGCATCTCCCCAACCCGCGCGGCGAAACCGGCCGCGCGAGATGCGAAGGACGGAGAGGTGGCCGAGTGGTTGAAGGCGCACGCCTGGAAAGTGTGTTTACGGGAAACCGTAACGCGGGTTCGAATCCCGCTCTCTCCGCCAGAAATTTTTCTAATAAATCAATTATTTCAATTGCTTAGTAAACTAATAGCGCGCTTAAAAGTCGAAGCGTCCTTAGTCTGCGTAACAAACTGTCAGGAATCCACTGGTCCGCCATGGCGTCGCTCAACGTCGAGGTGGTTAGCGTCCTGTTGGGCCGAGAGCGGACTCGCGGCTAACAGCCAGCACATTTTCAAAATCAGCCTTTTTGGACGACGGCTCTAGGCTGATGCATCACTTTCGGTGGCGCAGCAGGTCGACGACGGTCTGGAACGCCGGCGAGTTCTGTCGCCGGCTCGGATAATAGAGGTGAAAACCAGATGTGGGCGGACACCACTCGCCGAGTACCTCTATAAGTGTGCCTTTGGCTATGTGCTCGGAGACGCTGTCCTCAGGAACGAAAGCAATGCCGTAGCCAGCAATTGCAGCCGTGACCAGAGACCTGATCGTGTTGAAGGTCAGCTGCCCATCGACGCGAACGCGCTGGGCTCGGCCGTCCTTCTCAAATTCCCAGGCGTAAAGACCGCCTAGCGTCGCCAGGCGCAGATTGATGCAATTGTGGCGGATGAGATCTTGCGGCGTCTCTGGCCGGGGGGTTCGTGAGAAATAGCCGGCAGATCCTACCGGCACGAGCCTTACGTCAGGCCCGATGCGCACGGCAATCATGTCCTTTTCCAGGCTCTCTCCCAGACGCACGCCGGCATCGAAGCGCTCTGCAGCAATGTCTGTGAAGCCATGATCGATGTACAGCTCAACCTTGATGTCCGGAAACCCGGCGAGACCTGCGGCCAGCTTCGGCCACACGACTGTGTCGGCTGCGTTTTCGCTGCAGGTAATGCGCACCGTGCCGGCGGGCTTGTCCCGCAAGTCGCTTAACGCCGCCAATTCCGACTCGATCTCTTCCAGTCGCGGCGCAGCCGCCTTGATCAGCCTCTCGCCGGCTTCCGTGGTGGACACACTGCGGGTGGTGCGCGTCAAAAGCCTGATCCCGAGCCGGTCCTCGAGCCCGCGTATGGTTTGGCTCAGCGCAGACTGAGAAACTCCCATCTGGGCGGCCGCCCGGGTGAAGCTGCGCTCTCTGGCGACGGCCACGAGCGCGAGCAGGTCAGTCATGTCCTCTCGCCGCATTCATTAGTGCTCCTTATTGGTTCTTGCCGATATTAGCATCTAATCGAATGAATGAAATGGGCCTAGGTTGCTGTCACGAGATGGCGGACTTGCCGCCGGCAATGAAAGCAACGCCAATGACTCTGCGATCTGGGCAAGTAGCGACTCCCAACACGGTTCTCGCCACCGTGCTGACCGTCTACCTGATGATTCTGCTGGATCTTTCCATCGTCTACACGGGCATGCCGGAAATCGGTCGCACCATGGCCATGAGCCCGATCATGCAGACGTGGGTGCAAAATGCCTATCTGCTGTTTTTCGGCGGCTTTCTGCTGCTGTCGGCTCGTCTCGGTGACACATTCGGTCGGAAGCGGGTCCTGCAGCTGGGCGTTGTCCTGTTCACGCTGGCTTCGGTCGTGATCGGTTTCTCGCAGTCATCGTACGAGCTGATCGCCGCGCGCGCCATACAAGGGCTTGCGGCATCCATCCTGGCGCCGAGCGTGCTGGCGGTGATCTCTGCCACCTTCGCCGAAGGCAGCGAACGCACCCGTGCCCTATCGTGGTACTCGGTCGTCGCTGGCGCCGGCGCGAGTCTGGGCATGGTCCTTGGCGGGATTTTTGCGGGGCTGCTGTCCTGGCGTATTGGCTTCCTCGTCAACCTTCCGATCGGCATCGCCCTTCTCTTCGCCATCAACCGGGTCATTCCGGATGGCGAGCGCATGCAGGGTCGGTTCGACGTCATCGGCGCCGTCACCTCGACGCTTGGCATGGGCCTGCTCGTCTACGGCCTGGTCAACTCAGCGGATCACGGCTGGCTCGCCCCAGTCACGGTGCTATCCCTTGTTGCAGCGGTAGTCGTCCTGGCCTTCTTCCTTTGGTTCGAGAGGCGTGCCGCCTTTCCGGTATTGCCGCTGCGCCTTTTCGCCAGCCGAGAAAGGTCAGCCGCCTATGCCGGGCGCATGCTCTATATCGGTTCGATGGTGTCGTTCTTCTTTTTCACGACGCAGTACATGCAGCAGGTGCTGGGATACACAGCCCTTCAGGCCGGACTGGGCTTCCTGCCGATGACCGTCCTGACATTCGGATCGGCGGTGACAATCCCACGCCTCACTCGAGTGATGGGCGGACCTACCCTTCTCATGGGCGCGCTGGCCTTCATGGCGGCCGGCTTGATTTGGCTGGCCCAGGCCGGCGCCAACGCAACATATTGGCAGTTGGCTGTCCCGATGACCCTTATCGGCATTGGCAATGGCACCGCCATGGCGCCGCTAACGGCCGCAGGTGTCCACGGGGTCGAACCTCGCGATCAAGGTGCCGCCTCGGGGGTGGTCAACGTCGCTCACCAGCTTGGCGGATCGGTCGGTCTTAGCATCTTAATCGTGGTCTTCGCTTCCGCGACCGATCCCGCCGCCTCGGGAGTTGCGGCGATAGGCCACCAGATCAATGCCGCGATGCTCGGCGCGGCCGTCATGAACATCGTCGCGATCGCCCTGACGGCAGCGTTCATCCTGCCGGCCGAGAGGAGCAACGGCGCCGCGCGGCCTGCTTCCAGCATGCTGCCGCAGGCAGACTAAGGAAACGGAGAAAAGACATGAAAAAGCGCACAATTGGAAAAGACCTGGAAGTCTCGGCGATCGGCCTTGGCTGCATGAGCTTCGCGTCGACTTACGGTCAGACGGGTGACCACCAGGAGGCGGTTCGCATTATTCGGGGTGCCTTCGACCTCGGCGTTACCCTTTTCGACACCGCTGAAGCCTACGGGCCTTTTAGCAATGAAGAGCTGGTGGGCGAAGCCCTCCAACCTATCCGGGAAAAAGTCGTCATCGCCACCAAGTTCGGCTTCGCCATCGACCTGGTACCAGGCAAACGTAACGGCGGGACCAACAGTCGCCCGGAGCATATCAAGGCTGTCGCGGAGGCCGCCCTCAAACGGCTGCGCACCGACCACATCGACCTGTTATACCAGCACCGAGTCGACCCGAACGTGC
>NZ_JAGXJY010000040.1 GCF_019091085.1 Mesorhizobium sp. GbtcB19
GCAAACTTCCTCGGCTTCGTCAAGCTCGCTGCCATCATGCTCTGGCTCAAATAATTAAATTGTCACTACAGCCTAGCTTGCCAATTCAGATCGCCTTCAGCAGCCGCAGCAATCCGAGCATTTCCACGAAAGTGCCTTTGCGGAAGGCGATGTAGGTCGGTTCCTCGACCCCGTGGAAGCGGCGTTTGAAGGCCGCCTGGCCCTGCAGGTTGAAACGCGAGCGGTTGACCCAGGGCGAGTTGTAGGCGCGCTGGAAGGCGCCGCGCCAGAAACCCGATTCGGCAAAGCCGCTGGGCTCGATATCGAGCAGCGGCGAGAGGCCGAGCGTCACCTCGGAGATGCCTTCCTCGCGGAACCGGTCGACGGCGAATTTGGTCAGTCCGATTTCGGCATGCGGCGTCGCGTCGGTCTGCTTGCGCTTGAAGGCGGTGGTGTAGCCGATGACCTTGCCGTCGCGGAAAAGCGGATCGAAGTCGAGGATGGCGAGAAGCCGGCCTTGCGGGCTGTGCAGGAGAAAGCGGCGCATGTCGGCGCCGAGCTCCTCGGAAAAGCGGCGGTTGAGGAAACCCATCTCCCAGCGCTTGATGATGCGCTCCTTGCGCCAGTCGGCGGAAAGCTGGATGATCTCGTCCTGCAGCCCTTCGCCCCTGTCCTCGGCGAGGGTGAAGCCCTTCTTCGTCAGCCAGCGCTCGGAATAGCGCACGGTCTCGTTGCGCTTGCCGGAAAAATCATGCGCCGGCAGCAGCAGCCTGGTGTCGATGCCGAGGCGATTGACCTGGTAACCGAGGCCGGCCAGCACCTTGGCCGTGTCGGCGCCGATCTGAACGAACCAGGGGTTGCCGGCAGCCTCGACGAAGCGCTTGATATAGGCCGGTCGGTCCGCAGGATCGGCCACCGGATCGCCCAGCGCGAAATGGCGGCTCATCTTGGTACCGAAGGCGATATAGCCGTCGCCATCGCTGAAATAGGACAGTTTCTGCTGCACGGCCGTGGAATAGGCGAGCGAGAAATCGCCGTGGCGGCGCACCAGCGCCAGCCGCTCGTCATCGCTCAATTCGCGCCGCGGAACCTTGGGTGCCACGGCGTCGAGAAGCCTGTCGAAGTAGATGCGCAGGGGCGCCATGAGCTCCGCGTGCCAAGAAGTGATGACCTGTCGCCCCCAGGTCGCGAATCGCTGGCGACCGGTCCCCGCCACGTCGCGCAAGCGATATAGGATGCAATTGGCGGCGAATGAAGGGCAAATGTCGGAAAGCGCTTGCTATAGCCTGTCGGCAACCTGACGGGGGGTCTCCAGTGTCGGCTTGATTTTTCCATGCGATGTTATATATCAAGTTATGGTTTTGCGCTGGATAACCCATGGAAGACATCCTTCGATCGCTCGGCTTTCTCTGCCTCGGCAGCCGGATGAAGCGCATCGGTGAGCAATTGCAGGCCGATACGCAGCGCGTGCTCGACCGCCTGGACGTGCGCATCCAGTCGAGCCAGTACCCGCTGCTTGCCGCGCTCGACAGGCTGGGCCCGCAGCCGGTCGGCGAGCTGGCGCAATCGCTGGGCGTCGCGCAGCCGGGCGTGACGCGCAGCTTGGCGCTGCTTGCCGAATTGGGACTGGTCGAGGTCAACCCCGCCGATGACGACCAGCGGCGCCGGATCGTTTCCTTGAGCCGCAACGGAAGGCGGCTGGTCGAGCAAGCCAAGCGCGACGTGTGGCCGAGCATCGAGAATGCCGTCGCCGATCTGTGCGCCGATCTTTCCGGGCCGCTGCTCGGCCAGCTTTCCGCCATCGAGGACCGGCTCGCCGCGACGCCGCTCGACCGTCGCGCCGAAAACATCAAGGTTGCCGTGTCATGAACCACGTGCTCGACCGCCCCATTTGGAGCGCTCTTACAACACGGCACGAAGTCTTCGCGCAAGGCGGCGACCGTGCCAGGCGCTACCGCCCGTCGATCGTTCCTTTCGCCGCCACCGCCGCCGACGACGCGGACAGCCTGCGGGCGTTGGCCGGGCTTCTCCCGCCGCGCGAAACCGCCATCCTGGTCCAGACGGATGAAGTCGCTTTGCCGGCCGAGATTTCCGCGATCTCGACGGCGTCGCTGGTGCAGATGGTCGCGCAACAGCCGACGCCGGCAGTCTCCGATGGGCGTATCCGGCAGCTGACAAAGGACGATGCCGCCGAAATGCTGGCGCTGGCCTCGGTCACCAAGCCTGGCCCCTTCACGCTGGAGGCGCTGAGCCTGGGCGAATTCTGGGGCATCGACATCGACGGCAGGCTGGCGGCGATGGCCGGCGAGCGCATGAAGCAGCCCGGCTACAGCGAAGTCAGCGGCGTGTGCACGCATCCGGACTTTCGCGGCGGCGGCCTTGCGCGGCTGCTGTCGTTGTTCGTGGCAGGCAGGATCGCGGCACGCGGCGAGGTTCCTTACCTTCACGCCTATGACAGCAACGCGGCGGCGATCACGCTCTACGAGAGAATCGGCTTCCGTTTGAGAACCACCCTGAACATGGCCGTGGTTCAGCGCGCTGGGTAATTGACCCAGGAGATTGGCTCGAAGCGCCGTGACTTCGTCATCCACGGCCGGAGCGGGAGCGAAGCGGACGCGTAGACCCGAGGATCCATTCCGTGACTTCAAAGCGTCGCGACGGTGCGGAATTCTACCCCGCCGCGCCCTGTGATCGCGGTCACGGAATGGATCCCGGGGTCTTCGCGACGCCGCTGCGCGGCTGCTTCACCCTGGGATGACGATGTTGGGGAGGCTTGCGACGACCCGCGACGTTAGCGATCCTTCGCGCCCCCCTCTGTCCTGCCGGACATCTCCCCCGCGAGGGGGAAGATTGGCAGCTTCCGCGCTGCTCCTAAACCGCGATCTTGCCGCCGCCCTGCCTGGTGATGGCGACGACGG
This sequence comes from Mesorhizobium sp. GbtcB19, assembly GCF_019091085.1. Lineage (GTDB taxonomy): Bacteria > Pseudomonadota > Alphaproteobacteria > Rhizobiales > Rhizobiaceae > Mesorhizobium. The sequence goes on from NZ_JAGXJY010000040.1 coordinate 2,898, forward strand.
ACGGACGCACCGGCATGTCCGGCTTGAAGTCCGGCCAGCGGGTCGACGGATCCTCGTAATAGGAAGGACGGCCGAAGCCTTCCCAATCCTCGCCGCCATCGCCCGGATGCTGGACGGCGACGAAAGCCGTCCGGTCGTCCGGCGCGAAGAGCGGGCCGCACATTTCGGCGCCGATCGGCACGCGGAAGAACAGCTTTGACGTCGCCCGCGCGGCGCCCTCGGTATCGACCGCCCAGAGGCCGTCGGTACGGCCGGTGGCCTTCGGGCCCTGGCCGTCGGTGGCGACCCACAGGCGCCCGGCGGAATCGACGGCGCAATTGTCCGGCATGCCGAACCAGCCATGGGCGGTGGTCGCGGTCGAGAAGGTGGCACCGACATCGGCCACCTTCGGATCGCCGCATTTCAGCAGCACTTCCCACTTGCCCTTGGTAGCGGCGAAGTCGCCACCTTCCTCGACGATCTCGATGATGTGGCCGAAGGCATTCGCCGCGCGCGGATTGGCGGCGTCGACCTGCTCGGCCTTGCGCTTGGAATTGTTGGTCAGCATCACATAGACCTTGCCGTTGCCGGCATTGGGCTGGATGTCCTCCGGCCTGTCCATCTTGGTGGCGCCGAGCAGGTCGGCGGCGCGGCGCGTCTCGATCAGCACGTCGGCCTGGGAAGCAAAGCCGTTCTCGGCCGTCAGCGGCGCCTTCCCGAACTCGATCGGCATCCATTCGACCGAGCCGTCCTCGGCGAACTTCGCGACATGCAGCGTGCCGTCGTCGAGCAGGTTCATGTTGGCGGCGCGGTCGTTCGGATTGAAAGTGCCCTTGGTGACGAATTTGTAGACATAGTCGAAGCGCTCGTCGTCGCCGAGATAGAAGACGACGCGGCCATCCCTGGCGACGATCGACTCGGCGCCCTCATGCTTGAAGCGGCCCATGGCGGTGCGTTTCCTCGGTGTCGAGGTCGGATCGTTGACGTCGACCTCGACTATCCAGCCAAACCGATTCGGCTCGTTCGGCTCCTTGGCGAGGTTGAAGCGGTCGTAATGCGCGCCCCATTCATAGGCGCCTTCCGGGATGCCGAGGCGCTTGTAGTTGGCGGCTTCCTTATGGCCCTCCGGCAATTCGCCCGAGAAATAGCCGTGGATGTTTTCCTCGGCCATCACATAGGTGCCCCAGGGCGTGACGCCGCCGGCGCAATTGTTGAGGGTGCCGATGACCTTGGTGCCGGACGGATCGGCATTGGTCTTGACGCGGTCATGGCCGGCGACCGGGCCGGACAGCGCCATCTCGGTGGTGGACATGATGCGGCGGTTGAGCTTGCCGTCGCGCACGACCTGCCATTTGCCGCCATCCTTGCGGATCTCGACGATGGTGCCGCCATGGGCGGCCATCTCGACATCGACCTGCTCCTTCGAGAGCGGCGCGACCTCGGCGGCCTTCTTGCCGTCCTTCTCGACGATCGAAACGATGCCCGGGAACATCAGATGCGGGTTGGTGTATTCGTGGTTGACGACCAAGAGGCCATGCTCGGCCGAGCCGTTGATCGGAATGAAGCCGACATAGTCGTTGTTGTAGCCGAACTGTTTTGCCTGGGCTTCGGCCGACTGCTTCGTCGGATCGAATTCCGGCGAATCGGCAAACAGCGGGTCGCCCCAACGCAGCAGCACGTCGGCATCATAGCCCGGCGCGACATGGTGCTTGTCGTCGATGCCGGCCTCTAGCTCGTCGAACTTGAAGGCCGAGGCCTCAGCAGCGCGCGCCTCGCCGGCGGCGATCAGCGCCAGCGGGCTGACGGTGGCGGCAATTGCCGAGACGGCCAGCGAGCCCATCAGGAAGCCGCGGCGCGAGAAACGCGCGGCGATGATCTCGCCCATGGTGCGGTTGTCCGTCGGGTTGACGGGCGGGCCGTCGTTTTCCTCGAGCTGGCTGGTGCGGAAGCGGGTTTCAGGGGTGCCGGTCATGGGTGTTCCTCTGGCTTCATGAGGTGGCTGGGGATTTTGACCTTTTGACCCCTAAAGCGCGCCGATCACATTTTCGTGACATCTCCGTGATCGACCCGCAAGAGTTCTTTGCCGGCTGAAGAGTTAGCCAGCCGCCTTCAGCCCCTGTGGGCGCGCATCGCCACCGCGATCGGCTTGACGGCTTCACCCGCTTGCGAAACAAGGGCTGCGGTCGGCGTGGCGCCAGCGCTTCAAAGGGGATGGCAAGGTGAGTTTCTGGGGACTGGCGCAGCTCGGCATCTCGACCGTGATGTTCCTGCTGGCGGCGACGGCGGCCAAGCAATGGGGGCTGGCGCCGAGCCTGGCCAAGCTCCTTGTGACGCTGGCGCTCTATTCCGCCGGCAATCTGATCATGCTGAGGCTGGTGCGCGAGTTCGGCATGTCGGTGTCGTTCAGCCTGTCGGCGGTGATCCAGCTGGTGGCGGTGAACGTCGTGGCGATCGCCTTCTTCGGCGAACGCCTCAATGCCTTCCAGGCGACAGGCATGGTGCTGGCGATCGCCGCGGTCGCGCTGATCACGCTCGGGCCCTATATGCAGAAGCTCTAGGCATTCTTGGGCTCCTGATGAAGTCTTCGATCGACACGTTCCTCAGCAAGCTGGAATTCCCCTTGCTTCTGGCCGGGCTGGTGATCGCCGGCGGGATGTGGGGGTTCGTGGAATTGGTGGAAGCCGCGCGCGCGACGACGCCACATGCTTTCGACACAGAGATCCTGCTCGCTTTCCGCCATGCGGGACAGCCGGACAGTCCGATCGGTCCGCCATGGCTGCAGGGCGCCGTTCGCGATATCACCGCCCTCGGCAGCACAATTGTGCTGGTCCTGATCACGACGGCAGCCATCTTGTACCTGCTGTTGATCCGCAGGCCGGGAACGGCGCTGTTCGTCTTTGCCGCCATAGCCGGCGGACAGGTGCTTTCCAGTCTGCTCAAGCTCGAAGTCGACCGGCCACGGCCGGACCTCGTCTCGCACCTGGTCGACGAGACGTCGCTGTCCTTTCCAAGCGGACACGCCATGCTGTCGGCGGTGGTCTATCTGACGCTCGGCTCTTTGGCCGCGCGCTTCCTGCCGGACCGCAGGACGAAGATCTTCGTGCTCTGCCTCGCCGTACTGATCACCGTGCTGGTCGGCACCAGCCGTGTCTATCTCGGGGTGCACTGGCCATCCGACGTGCTTGCCGGCTGGTGCGCGGGCTTTGCCTGGGCCATGCTATGCTGGCTCTCGGCGCGGCTGCTGCAGCGACGCAAGATGGCGGCGGACAGCGACTGATCGATGTTTTGCGCATCGAAATTGATGCTTGAGACATTGTAATATTTATAATATGCATCTTCAATACCTTTCAAAGACGGATTCCGGCCGATGATCACTGCCGCACAGATGCGCGCCGCGCGGGCGTTGACCGGCATCGACCAGAAGACGCTCGCCGAGCGGGCCGGTGTCTCGCTTCCGACGATCCAGCGCATGGAAGCGAGCGACGGCGTGGTCAGAGGCGTGGTCGACACGCTGATGAAGGTCATCCAGGCGCTCGACGCGGTCGGCGTGGAGCTGATCGGCGAGAACCAGACCAGCGAGCGCGGCGGCAGGGGCGTGCGCCTCAAGGCCGGCGCGGCGAACCCGCAAGGCTAAGTCGCTGCCCTATCGACCCGAAACCGGCATCGCGGCAAACCTGTCGGCAGCGGGATGTTGCCTCAAACCGCCGCTTCGATCGGCTCGGCGAGTTTCGGGTTGGCGCGCGCGGCGATCAAGCAGCCGGCGACAATGAGACAGGCGCCGGCCAGCGTCGTCCAGGCCACGTCCTCGCCGAAGAAGAACCAGCCGAGCGCGATCGCCCAGATGAAGGCCGAATATTCGGTCGGGATCAGATATTGCGCTTCGGCGCGGGCGTAGGACCAGCTCATCAGGAATTGCCCGGCAAGCGACAGCAGTGCCACTCCGACCAAGGGAAGCCAAAGGTCGCTTGGCAGCGCGACGGCGAGCCAGGGCGCGGCGCAACCAAGGATGATCCCGACGAAGATATTCTGGAACAGCATGATCTCGACCGGCTTGGCCAAAAGCGCCTGCTGCCGGGCGAGGATCAGATTGTAGCCATAGAAAACCGTCGATACGAGCACAGCGACCGTGCCCAAAAGGGCATCCTGCGAATGGCCCGCCTGCCCGAACTGGCCGGCCAAAATGATCGCTACGCCGGCGATGCCCGCAAGCGACGCCCACACCGCCTGCCGCCTGATGCGCTCGCCCAGCAACAAAGCGGCGAGAAACAGCGCAAACAGCGGCGCGACGAAGCTCAGCCCGATCGCTTCCGCGAGCGGCAGCCTGGCGAGACCCCAGAAGAACGAGACCAGGACGATGCCGACAATCGCGGCGCGCAGCGCATGCAGACCGAGCACCGCAAGGCTCGGCTTCGAGCGCGGCCCGGCCGACCAGGCCGCGCCCGCGACCAAGATCGCCACCATGCTGCGCCACAGCACCGTGTTGTAGACACCGACCGCGATGACCAGGGACTTCATCGCCGCGTCCATGCCCGACAACAGGAAGATCGCCAGCGCGCAGACGAGCACCGGGACCATCGGGGAAACGGCGCCGTTCAAGCTGGATGTCTTAGCGGCTTCGCTCATGGTTGCCGGATATCCCGGAGCGAGCGACTGATCCAGATGGCAGCGCCGTCGATATGGCGGTCCAATCCCGGCCGGCGTCGTTTCCGCCGCGAGGGTTGTCAGTCGAGGCTCAGCGCCGCGACCTCGCCCTCGCCCATCAACGGCACATAGATGGTCGCCTTGCCGTCCGTTCCGATATCGGCGCTGCCCGGCTTGAACTGCGCTATCACCGTCGGCGCGCCGCCTGTTTTGTAGCTGTACAGCGTGCCGGTCATATAGGCAGTGGCGTAGATGGTGTCGCCGATGGCGACGACGCCGTCGAGATCGGCGAATTTCTGGGCGCCGGGCAGCGGCGTGACCGTCTTCGTGGCGAGGTCGACCGACAGCAGGCCGCCGGGCTCCGCGGTGCTGAAGTCTTTTTTGTCGATGCCTTTGCCCCATGACGCCACGATCAGCCTGTCGCCATCGGCGAACACGCCGTTGGGCGAAGCGAGCAACGGATCCTTGACGAACAGCTCCGGCCTGTCGCCGTCGATGCGGTAGATGGTGTCGGCCAGCATGTCGCTGACATAGACCTTGCCGGCGCTGTCCTGCGTCATATCGTTGAGGAACACGGCGCCCGGCACCTCGATGGTCTCGACCAGCTTGCCGCTGGCGAGATCGACGACGCGGACGTTGGTGATGTCGGCGGCGTAGAGCTTGCCGCCGGCGATCGCCATGCCCTTGGGCGCGTCCATGCCGCCCACCCAGTGGCGGGCGATGACCTTGCCGTCCATCGACAGCAGCGACAGGTAGCCATTGCCGTCTGCCGCGCCGGGATTGCCGACGATGTTGGAGACGACGATGCGGTTGTTGGCGGCGTCGACAAGGGCCGATTCCGGCCGCTCGAACCCGGTGGCGCGCCAGAGCTCGCCAGCCTGCGCGGCAGACACAGCGGCGGCGGCAGCGGCGAAGACGGTTGAAGCGATGAGACGTTTCATGGGTGCTCTCCTGTGGTGATGGCGGAGAGCTAGGATTTTCGATACTTCTCTGGAAGCCGGAACGGCGCTAGTATCGCTTTTCGATACCAAATCGCAGGAATGAGGCGCAGTCCATGAACGGTCCGATCTTCGAGGCGCTGAAACGGACGCTGAAGGCCAAGGGCCTGACCTATCGGACGCTGGCCGAACGCATGGGCGTTTCCGAACCGACGGTGAAGCGCATCTTCCATGAACAGAATTGCAAGCTCGACCGGCTGATGGAGATTTGCGCCGCGGCCGAAGTCGAGCTGGAGAACGTGCTCGGCGCGATGAACCGTGGACCGGGACCGGCCAACCGCGTCGGGCCGGAGATCGAACGCAGGCTGGCGGCGCGGCCGGCGCTGCTCTTCGTCTTCATCATGCTGTCGGAGAAATTCACACCCGAAGGCATCATGCGCTCGCAAGGCTTGAGCGAGGCGTCGATGTTCCTCTATCTGCGCGACCTCGAGGAGCTCGGCCTTGTGGCGTTGGGGCGCGGGCTGTCGGCAAGGCTGCTCGTCGACACGCCGATCCAGTGGGATTTCGAGGGGCCGCTGAAGCCGCATTTCGAGATGACCAACAAGAATTTTGTCGGCTGGGCGCTCGGGCACATGGAAGACGCCGCGACCTTCATCAGCTTTTCCAGGCGCATGCGGCCGGAAACGGCGGAGATGCTGCGTCGCGAGGCCGAGGAGCTCGCCGAACGCGCCAGGCTGCTTGCCCATCACGACCAGCACACCACGCCGGAGGACCAGCTTACCGGCTACAAATGGACCTTTGCCTTCGGCGCGACGCCGTTTCCGGCGATCATGCCGATCGGGCCGCATCCGCGGGATGCGGGTGCGAGGGCGGAGAGCGGCGCGAAAGGGCGCCGTCCGCTGCCGGCGTAGCGCCTTCTTCTTCTCCCCTTGTGGGAGAAGGTGGATCGGCGCGTAGCGCCGAGACGGATGAGGGGTGCTCCAGCTTGGCCGAAGCGCTCGTCCAAAGCCGCAATCGCCAACGCCTCATTCCCTGGAACACCCCTCATCCGTCGCCTTCGGCGACACCTTCTCCCCCAAGGGGAGAAGGTGAAGCGCCGCGCTAAGCCGCCTTCGCTTCTTCCTGGGGTCCGGCGAGGTCGTCGCGCGCCTTGCGGGCCAATCTTTTGGCCGAGCGTTTCGGGCTGTCGCCGAACAGGTCGGTGGCGCCGGCGAGGCAGGCCTTGATCAGGCCCTTTTCGGAGCGCTTCAACAGCTTGCGCAGAAGCCTGGTCTCATCGGCAGGGCCGAGCGGCTCGCCTTCGGCGTCGAGCAGCGCGCGCATGACGAAGACGTCGTGCAACTCACCAAGCTGTTCGCCGAGCTTGTCGACCGCCTTGCGGCGTGCCTTGATCGGCGTCGGCCACAAGCGGCCGAGCAAGGACAGATGCATGGAATGCGTCTTGGCCGCCTTGCGCAGGTCGTGAAAATCCTCGTCCTCGCCGCGCGCCTCGGCCTTGTCCAGCGCCTTCTTCGCCCGCCGCAAGGTGGCGCGGGCGCCGTCGGCCAATATGTCGGCGGCCTGCTCCGGCTGGTCGGGCAGCGCCAGCCTGCCGATGCGCTCCAGGCCTTCCTGGCAAGCCGCCACGGCCGCATTGATGGCGGCGTCGAGGCCGGGACCGGCATGAAGCTCATGCTGGCGCAGCACCAGCCGCTCGCGCACCGGGTCGAGGCCGCCGCCGGCCGATTGTTCCGGAAAGGCGTCGGCGAGGCGGTCGACGGTTTCGATTAAGGCGGTCGCCTCGCGCGGGCCGGCCAGCAGCGCCGAAACCTGCTTGTAGCATTCGTTTTCAGTCTGGCAGAACGGTTCGTCCCCGGAACGAACCAGGCGCAGCAAGGCGCGCACGCTTTTCAGCCGCTTGCGGCATTTGTGCAGCCCCTGCTCCGGCTTATCGCGCGCCGTCTCGAGATGGCCTACAGCCTTGCCGATCTCGTCGGCCAATATGCGCCTGACCTCGCCGGTCAAGGGCAAGCGCGGATCGATGCGGAAGCTCATGCGGCGATCTCCGGAATCCCCCCGAGGGCCAGCGACGCGTTGTAAAACCTCGACTCGCCGGTGACCTCGCGACCGAGCCAGTCGGGCAGCATTTCGTCAGATACGTCCTCCGGCGTCTCCAGCTCCGCGACCATCAAACCCGCGAGCTTGCCGCCGAACACATCGACTTCATAGAGATAGCCGCGGTGTCTAACATGGTGGCGTGTCTTCTCGATGACACGTCCGACGGCAAACGCCATCAATTCCTCGGCCTCGGCGAGCGGGATGGAATATTCGAATTCGTCGCGCTCGCGCGCCCGGTCGCCGAACTTCAGCGTCAGCTTGGCGGAGCGCCCGTCCGAGATGCGCACACGCACCGTGCGGCCGGGCTGGGCGGCGACATAGAACTGACGAATGCGGATCTCCGCCTCGACACCGTCGCGCCAGGCTGAGCTGGAGACCAGGAACTTGCGCTCGACTTCCTTGCCCATGGCCGGGCACTAAAGCCTGTGAGGATCGAGAAGGCAAGCCGACTCAGAAGTCAAATTTGACTTTAATCAATCGATTGATTAAACTTCGAGCATGAACAAGCAACCAGGCGTAGAAAAGCGGCAACGCGAGGCCACCACCGCCGATCAAACGCGCGCGGCGTTGGTGCATGCGGCGCTAAAGCTGTTCGGGCGGCAAGGTTTCGACGGCACGTCGACGCGCCAGATCGCGGCGGAGGCCAAGGCCAATATCGGCTCGATCGCCTATCATTTCGGCGGCAAGGAAGGCCTGCGCGCCGCGGCCGCCGACCATATCGTCGAGACGATACAGGGGATCGCCGGGCAGGCGCTGGGCAGTGCCTCCGCGCCCCTCACCCCGCAGGCCGCCCGGGCGCAGCTTTTCGCCGCGCTGGAGCGGATGGTGGGCTTCGTGGTGGCCAGTCCGCAGGCCGGCGAGATCGTACAGTTCGTACTTCGCGAGCTCTCGCATCCGACCGCCGCGCTCGACCGCATCTATGCCGGCGTGTTCGAGCCGACGCACCGGCGGCTGTGCCAGATATGGGAGCAGGCAACCGGCGAGCCGGCCGAGAGCGAGGCAACCCGGCTTACCGTTTTCACGTTGATCGGTCAGGTCATCTATTTCCGCATCGGCCGCGAGGCGGTGATGCGCCGGATGGGCTGGCGCGAGATCGGCAATGCCGAAGCCACAAAGGTGGTGACGGTCGCCACCGGCAACCTCAGGGCAATGCTGGCAGCGCGCGATGCGCGCGCCGGCAAGAAGGGCAAATCATGAGCTTTCTCTGTTCGCTACCGCTCGCGGCCCAGCTGTTCGGCGCCTGCGCGCCGGCCGCACCCTTGGCCGTCGGCTATGTCGAGGGCGAATATGTGCTGATGGCGCCGATCGAAGTGGCCCAGGTGGCGACGGTGACGGTCAGGCGCGGCGACCGCGTCGAGACCGGCGCGGCGGTGGCGACGCTCGAAGATGCCGACGCCAAGATCGAGGTGGCGCAGGCTGAAGCCGCGCTTGCGCAGGCACAGGCGCAGCTTGCCGACCTGCAGGTGGGCAAGCGTTCGGAAGAGATCGCCGTGCTCAAGGCCGAGGTCGACATGGCAAAAGCCCAGGCCGCCGACGCCAAGCGCAAATATGATCGCGCCAGCGACCTCTATAGACGCGGCACCGGTACGCAGGCCGATTACGACACCGCCTCGGCCTCGCTGGAGACGGCCAATGCCCAGGTCGGCCAGGCGGAGGCCAACCTCGCGGTCGGCAACCTGCCGGCGCGGCCCGAGACCATCAAGGCCGCCGACAATCAGGTCAAGCAGGCGCAGTCTACCCTGGAGCAGGCTGAGTGGCGGCTGTCGAAGCGGGTGCTGACCGCGCCCTCCCCCGGCCGCGTCAACGACGTCATCCGCAATCCCGGCGACACGGCCGGGCCAACCGCGCCGGTGATCTCGATGCTGCCGGACGGCGCCGTGAAGCTCAGCGTCTATGTGCCGGAAAGCGCGTTTTCGTCGGTCAAGGTCGGCACCGAGCTCAACGTCCATTGCGACGGCTGCGGGACCGGGCTCAAGGCGCGCGTCAGCTATGTCTCGCCCGATCCCGAATTCACGCCGCCGGTGATCTACTCGCTCGAGAACCGGCAGAAGCTGGTCTATCTGGTCGAGGCGCGGCCGGACGGCAATGCCGGACCGCTGCAGCCCGGCCAGATCGTCGACGTCGACTTGGCTGACCTCGGGGCGGATCTGCGGAAATGAACGCCATCGACGTTCGCGGCCTGGTCAAGCGCTTCGGCGACAAGACCGTCGTCGACCATGTGACGATGACGGTTGCCGAGGGCGAGATCGTCGGCTTCCTCGGGCCGAACGGCTCGGGCAAGACGACGACCATCCGCATCATGTGCGGGCTGCTTACGCCTGACGAAGGCGACGGCACGGTGCTCGGTTTCGACATCCGCACCGACGCGCTCAAGATCAAGCGCGAAGTCGGCTACATGACGCAGAAATTCTCGTTCTACGAGGATCTGACGATCGGCGAGAATCTCGAATTCGTGGCGCGGCTCTACCGGCTGAGGCCGGTCGAGCAATATGTGGCCAAGACGCTGGAAGAGCTCGGTCTGGCGAGCCGCCGCAACCAGCTGGCCGGGACGCTTTCCGGCGGCTGGAAACAGCGGCTGGCGCTGGCCGCCTGCATCATGCACAAGCCGAAGCTGTTGCTGCTCGACGAGCCGACGGCCGGCGTCGACCCGAAGGCGCGGCGCGAGTTCTGGGACGAGATCCATCGGCTGGCCGGCGGCGGGCTGACGGTGCTGGTCTCCACCCACTATATGGACGAGGCCGAGCGCTGCCACCGCATCAGCTACATCTCCTACGGCAAGATGCTCGCCACCGGCACGGTGGACGAGGTGGTGAAAAATGCCGGGCTGACCACCTTCGTGCTGCAGGGGCCGCGCCTCGACCAGGTGGCCGAGGCGCTGCAGGGCCGGCCGGGCGTCGACCAGGTGGCGCCGTTCGGCGCCACGCTGCATGTCGTCGGCTCCGACAAGGCGGCGCTCGAAAAGGCGCTCGCCGATGTCGAGAAGGAGCACAAGGGCGTCACGGTGAAGCCCGGTGAGACCAGCCTGGAGGATGTGTTCATCCAGTTCATGTCCGGCTCGAAGGACAATATGGCATGAACGCGGTCTTCTCCTTCGCCAGGCTGGGCGCGCTGCTGATCAAGGAATTCATCCAGATGCGGCGCGACCGCATCACCTTCGCCATGATGCTCGGCGTGCCGCTGATCCAGCTGGTGCTGTTCGGCTATGCGATCAACAACGACCCGAAGAGCCTGCCGGCGGCCTTGGTGGCGACGAGCAGCGACCCCTACACACGGGCCATGGTCTCGGCGCTGCAGACCACCGGCTACTACCGCTTCGACCATGTCGCGCAAAGTGCCGAGGAAGCCGAGTTCCTGATGGCGCGCGGCGATGTCGCCTTCGTCGTCACCATTCCAGCCGACTTCGCGCGCCGGGTCGAGCGCGGCGACAACCCGCAGATCCTGATCGAGGCCGACGCCACCGACCCGGCGGTGGCCAGCGGCGCGATCTCGACGCTGAGCACCGTCGCCGGCCAGGCGCTGCTCAGGGCGCAGGGCACCGAGGAGACCGCCAAGGAAGCGGCACGCGGCCAGCTCGATGTCGTCGTGCACCGGCGCTACAATCCTGAAGGCATCTCGCAATACAACATCGTTCCCGGACTGCTCGGCGTCATCCTGCAGATGACGATGGTGATGATGACCTCGATCGCGCTGACGCGCGAGACCGAGCGCGGCACGATGGAGAACCTGCTGGCCATGCCGTCGAGCCCGCTGGAGATCATGATGGGCAAGGTGCTGCCTTACCTCGTGGTCGGCGCCGTGCAGGTGGTGGTGGTGCTGGCGGCGGCGAAGCTTCTGTTTGCCATTCCCTTCATGGGATCGCTGTCGCTGCTTCTGTCGGCGGTGCTGGTGTTCGTGCTGGCGCTGGTGCTGCTCGGTTACACGATCTCGACGATCGCCCGCACGCAGATGCAGGCGCTGCAGCTCACTTTCTTCTTCTTCCTGCCCTCGATCATGTTGTCGGGCTTCATGTTCCCCTATCGCGGCATGCCGGGCTGGGCGCAGATTTTCGGCGAGATCTTTCCGCTGACGCATTTCCTGCGCATCACCCGCGCGGTCATGCTGAAGGGCGCGGAGCTTCCGGCGGTGGCGACGGAGATCGGCTGGCTGGTGGTGTTCGTGGCGTTGTTTGCCGGCGTGGCCCTGGTGCGGTTCCGGCGCACGCTGGATTAGCGTGGACTCTTTAGCACGCAGCCAAATTCGGATTGATGCGAGTTTGACGAACGCCAGGTAGTTGGCTGCGAGCTGTCATATCGGGTTGCAACGCGCCGACATTGCTTGATCTTGTTGAAGAACCGTTCGATCAAGTTGCGCGCACGATACAGATACGGGCTGAAGCAGATCGGGTCTTTGCGATTTCGTTTCGGCGGTATATTCGCCCATGCTCCTTGCTGGCGGGCAAGCTCCCTGATCCAATCTGCGTCGTAATCCGCGATCCGCGAGTAACATCGTTTGTGGAAGCAAGGCGCTGAGGAGAACCGAACACTGGCGCGACCCGGTCGCGAATGACCCGACTCCGACATTGGCGGCTTGTTCTTGAGCCCATTGGGGCGCCGTTTCCGCTCACTAATGGGGAAGACTC
>NZ_JAGXJY010000377.1 GCF_019091085.1 Mesorhizobium sp. GbtcB19
AAGCTCATGGTTGCGCCCAACTGATGCATCAAGTTCATGCTGACATGTCGTAAATTATGCTTTGTTGATACATCAGATCTGTGGATTCTTTGTTTTGTGGTAGCGGTTAATCGCAGAAGTCATAAACCCAGTGTTGTAAGCTGGAACGAATTCAAGAACTGTACACATTTATAAGGCCATCTCACTCAAAAAAAGGTTTGTAGTTTTAGCCTAATGGAAGTGAATTTTTTTATTGGAGCAATCGCAAC
>NZ_JAGXJY010000378.1 GCF_019091085.1 Mesorhizobium sp. GbtcB19
CGAGGAGAGCTACCGGGACCCTCCCTACGACGATGTGTTCGACGGCGCGACCCTCGAGATGTGTTTAGACGCGGTGGGCCGGCCCCAGCGCTGCAACATCCACTACGCCCCGTCGCATTTCCTGCTGCAGGAGCTCGATTATCTGGGGTTCATCGCCACCTACCTTGAGGGGTTCAAGGCGTCTCACTTCAAGATGGCCGAGTTCAACCCGCCGGGGCGGCTGGGCGTCCATTCGGTCTACTAGGGCT
>NZ_JAGXJY010000379.1 GCF_019091085.1 Mesorhizobium sp. GbtcB19
CCGCCCGCCAGCCACGGATAGGCCTCGAACGGCAACAAGTCCCCGTTCCCGTTCATGGAGAAAACGCCGTCGCGCGCCAACACCGTGCCGGCGGGCGTGTCGATGGGGAACCAGGCGTCGCCCCGCACGGCGAAGTCGAACGGGTTGCCGGTTTGGGTCAGCGCGCCTGCGCCGCCGGACTGATAGGGGTGGCGGGGGGGGGCGAAGGAACCCGACTTCGGCCCGGTGCCGGGGGCGCCTTCCTCGGA
>NZ_JAGXJY010000380.1 GCF_019091085.1 Mesorhizobium sp. GbtcB19
CGCTTTGCGAGGCCCCCGCCCCTGAAGCAGGCGAAGAAGCGGGGTTGCGCGGCACCCTGTCCCCTCTTTAAGCCGGCCGCTATTTCTATGCCCAGGTCCTCGGCCCCGGCGAGGAAGTGCCTTGCGAAGTGTTGGTCTTCCCGCTGCATGTCGCCCGCGGCCCCGCCCGCTGGAAAGGGAAGCGGGTGCGACCACGCAAAAGGGGGGGCGGGACGGGCGGCGCCCAAAGGATGAAGGAGCCGGGCGTT
>NZ_JAGXJY010000381.1 GCF_019091085.1 Mesorhizobium sp. GbtcB19
CCTAGGAAGCCGGCATGCCCATCGCCGCCGAGATCGACCAATCGCTGCCGCTCGGCGGAGATACGCCACACGAACTGGAGCGGGCCAGTAAAATCCTTTCAACCTGAGACGACCCATGACCGCCAAGACCAACCGAATCGCCTTCCAGGGCGAGCCCGGCGCCAACACCGACACCGCCTGCCGCAACATGTACCCGTCGATGGAGCCGTTGCCTGGCCCGACCTTCGGGGTTGCCTCCAACGGGGCCG
>NZ_JAGXJY010000382.1 GCF_019091085.1 Mesorhizobium sp. GbtcB19
CCGCCTCTCCTACGGTCCGCATTATCGGGGGCATCCGACCGAGGAGATCGTCAGGGACGCCGTCTATCCCGTCTGCGCGCCAACGCTCGCCGGTGCGGGGAGCCCCGAAAGCCTTGCCGGCCTGCCACTCATCCACACCGATTGGGGGCCGCCCGGCGCGTCTTTTCCATCCTGGCGCAACTGGTTCGGGGCAGCGGGAGGCGGGCCGGCCCGGGCCGCCCGCCGGGGCCTTCCGGCGAATTCCTCA
>NZ_JAGXJY010000383.1 GCF_019091085.1 Mesorhizobium sp. GbtcB19
TATTCCGGCGCCATGTCGATGGCCAAGGCGTCGCAGGATGCCGGGGGGTTGTGGGAGTGCTTGAGCGGACTGGAAAGCGTCCAGCCGTCGTCGGGCGGACCGGCAGCGAGGCGACGCCGCAGGGGGTTGCCACGGCAGACAATTCAGCCACGTTAGCGGGACAGCACCCCCCTCTGGCCTGCCGGGCACCTCCCCCCCAAGGGGGGGGATTGGCAGCCGGGGTGGGCGGGCCTGTTCTCCGGCTCGG
>NZ_JAGXJY010000384.1 GCF_019091085.1 Mesorhizobium sp. GbtcB19
AATTTGCGCGTCAGCTTGCATCGCGGTGCCGACATCGCGGGAGCCTAAGCGCTGTATCCCGAGCTGGTGCAGCGCCGCGCGGTGAAGGCGAGCCTGCTTACCGGCGGCGAGCAGCAGATGCTGGTGATTGCGCGTGCGCTTCACACCCGCCCGAAGGTGCTTTTGATCGACGAGATGTCCGCCGGTCTCGCCCCGGACATCGTCACGCGGTTGATGACGGCGGTGCGCAAGCTCGCCGATGGCGGCC
>NZ_JAGXJY010000385.1 GCF_019091085.1 Mesorhizobium sp. GbtcB19
GAAAGTTTTAGAAATGGAAGTGTTGCTAATTAAGAGAACGGTGGTAAAAAAAGTGTAGGACGTGATTCTTGAATTTTATTTTCATTATTTTCTTTAGTAGCTTGTCCTGTTTGTCTCGAGTTTTGTCCACCCTTTTTGGCAATCTGTCCACCTTGATTAGCATTTGTTCCTGCGTTTCCGCTGATCTGTCCATTTCGATCCGCTGTTATTGTAAAACCAGCCTTCCCGCCCTGATTTGCAAGGTTAT
>NZ_JAGXJY010000041.1 GCF_019091085.1 Mesorhizobium sp. GbtcB19
ATCGGAGGCCTCGGCTGGACCTTGCCCCGGCAATCCGGCAGACAGAGCGCCGCATGCGAGGCGCAACAGCAGCCGCGTTCGAATTCCGGCCAAGCGTTGCGCGCGAAGCTTCCGGTCGGGATCCGCAACGCCGCCATCCTCGCCCTGAGCGCCGAGGACCATTATGTGAGGGTACGGACCGACCGAGGCGAGGCCTTGATCTTGATGAATCTCGCCGCCGCGATTGCGGCGCTCGGCGAGGAGGCTGGCGTGCGGGTCCATCGCTCGCATTGGGTGTCGCGCCAGCTCGCCGAAAAGTCGTCGATGCGAGGCGGCCGGCGCGGCGTCCACGTCAATGACGATACGGTGCTGCCCGTCAGCCGTTCGGGCCGAAAGCTGCTGAACGAGGTGGCCCGGCCGTGAAAGCCTGGTGCTTCACCGCGGACAATCGCTCTCAGCTGGCGCGCGCCTGATCGCGGCCGATCTCTTCTAGATGCTGCTGCAGTGCCATCTGGTCCAGCGAATGGATCGGCAGATTGGTGAACAGGCCGATGCGATTGCTCATCATGCGGTAGGCGTCGGCGAAGGCGAAATGCTGCTCGGCGTCGTTGCCGGTGGCTTTGGAGGGGTCCGGCACCGCCCAAAGCGCCGTCATCGGATGGCCGGGCCAGATCGGGCAGCTTTCGTTTGCCGTGCTGTCGCAGAGCGTGAAGACGAAATTCATCTCCGGCGCATCCGGTCCTGAGAATTCGTCCCAGCCTTTCGAGCGGGCGAAGGATGTGTCGTAGTTCAGGCTCTCCAGAAGCTGCAGAGCATAGGGATTGACGGTGCCCTTGGGATTCGCGCCGGCGGAATAGGCCTTGAAGCGGCCGGCGCCGAGCCGGTTGAGAATGGCTTCGCCCATGATCGAGCGGGCCGAGTTGGCGTTGCAGAGAAAAAGAACATTGTAGACGTGACCGGCCATTCCGAATCCCTCCGTGTTTGCCATGCAAAAGACAGAATGCGATGCGGATCACAGGTTTGTGATGGTACACGTTTTCGCGGCCGATTTCTGCAGCTTGCGGCGTTCGATTTTCGTCGAAGGTCAGAGATTCCTAGCGGTTGGCCCGACGAGGCGCGACTGATGGACAGCCCAGCTCCGGCAACGCATCGGAATACCGGCTTCTTCCGCGCACGCTGGAGAGGCGAAGCGCCGCTTGACCGGCTGTTCTGGCGCGACATGCTGCTTGTCGGCACGGCAATCAGCATTGCCTCGTCGGCGCTGGCGCTTGTCCTGCTCGGGCTGAAGCTGCCGCTCTGGCTGGTGCTCGCCGTGCATTTTCTCCCCGTTCCCTACAACATCTTCCTCACCATCGCCGTCTGGCGCACGGCGGAGAAGGCCGGCGGCTTCAAGGCGCAGCTGATGATGCTGGGCTCCGCGCTCTGGTTGATCGCGGCCGCTGTCGTCTGAAGATATTTCCCTGGAATTGAGGAGCATGAAAAAGGGCGGCCGAAGCCGCCCTTTCGGAAACTCGAAGCGAAGCCGGTCAGGCCGCAGGCTCGAAGCGCAGCGCCACGCCGTTGATGCAATAGCGCAGGCCGGTCGGCGGCGGGCCGTCCTCGAAGACGTGGCCGAGATGGCTGCCGCAGCGCGAGCAGTGGCACTCGGTGCGCACCATGCCGTAGCTGCGGTCGACGGTGTTCTCGATCGAGCCCGGAACGGGATCGTTGAAGCTCGGCCAGCCGGTACCGCTCTCGAACTTGAGCTTGGATTCGAACAGCGGCTGGTCGCAGCCGACGCAATGGAAGGTACCGGCGCGCTTCTCATAGAGCAGGGCGCAGCTGCCGGGACGCTCGGTGCCGTGGTTGCGCATGACGGCATACTGCTCCGGCGTCAGCCGGGCGCGCCACTCGGCATCGGTGCGGGTGACGGGATAGGCGTGGGTGTCCATGAAATCTCCTCGGCCTTGGCGGCTCGTTGTTGCTTGCACCGGGTATTCGCCCGAACATAGGACTTTGTTACAGGCGCTGCCAGCGAAAGTGGGTTAGTGCTTGCGCGACAACTGCCTCGTCGCTGCCTCGAGCCCGGCCAGCGTCAGCGGAAACATGCGGCCGCCGAAGATATCGCTGACCATGCCGATCGAGTGGGTATAGCGCCAGTTCTTCTCGGCTTCGGGATTGAGCCAGATCGCGTTCGGCCATTGCTGCAACAGGCGCGCCAGCCACACGCTTCCGGCCTCGGGGTTCCAGTGCTCGACCGAGCCGCCGGGATGGGCGATCTCGTAAGGGCTCATCGAGGCGTCGCCGACGACGATCACCTTGTAGTCCGGTCCGTATTTGTGGATGAGGTCGAAGGTCGGGATCGTCTCGGCGAGACGCCGGCGATTGTCCTTCCAGACGCGCTCGTAGAGGCAGTTGTGGAAGTAGAAATATTCGAGCTGGCGGAACTCGGCTCGCGCGGCGGAGAACAGCTCCTCGACGCCGCGTATATGGTCGTCCATCGAGCCGCCGACGTCGAAGAACATCAAAAGTTTAACGGCATTACGCCGCTCGGGCCGCGTCTTGACATCGAGATAGCCATGCTCGGCGGTGGCGTGGATGGTGCCGGGCAGGTCGAACTCTTCCTCGGCGCCCTCTCGCACCCAGCGGCGCAGCCGCTTCAGCGCCACCTTGATGTTGCGGGTGCCGAGCTCGACGGTATCGTCGAAATTCCTGAACTCGCGCTTGTCCCAGACTTTCACCGCGCGGCGATGCCGGCTCTCGTGCTGGCCGATGCGCACGCCTTCGGGGTTGTAGCCATAGGCGCCGAAGGGCGAGGTGCCGCCGGTGCCGATCCATTTCGAGCCGCCCTGATGGCGGCCTTTCTGTTCCTCCAGCCGCTGCTTCAAGGTCTCCATCAGCTTGTCGAAGCCGCCCAGCGCCTCGACCAGCTTTTTCTCCTCGTCGGTCAGGTGCTTTTCAGCCAGCCGGCGCAGCCATTCCTCGGGAATGTTGGCGACATCGACGGCATCCGGGCCGCCGAGCGCCTCGACGCCCTTGAAGACATGCGCGAAGACCTGGTCGAAGCGGTCGATATGGCGCTCGTCCTTCACCAGGGCTGAGCGCGCGAGGTAGTAGAAACCCTCGACATCATAGTCGACCAGCCCGGCTTCCAGCCCTTCCAGCAGCGACAGATATTCCCTGAGCGAAACGGGAACCCGCGCGGCCTTCAGTTCCAGGAAGAAGGGGATGAACATGGTTGGATTGTTATCTGTGTCCCTCGATCTTTTCTCGGGCAGCGCTCGCAATGAAAGCGGAGCGCGTGAGGCCTCGCCGCCCGGCCTCTTCGTCGATTGCAGCCAAAAGGCCGGCGTCCAACGAAAGGTTGGCTCGTACAGGTCGCCCGGAATCGATCAGCACCGGAATCATCACCGCAGATTCGCCGGCACCGCTGTCGATTTCGCCTGCTCGCAATAGATCCGCCATGGTACGGGGGGGCGGCATGGGCAACTGCTTTGCCATCCGTGCTTCAGCCCATTCACGCATCGCCGAGGTTGCGTCGGCGATCGCTTCCTCGGGGTTCGCGCCGCCGCCATGGCAGCCAGGAAGATCGGGAACGCGCACGCCCCAAACATCCTCTGCGCCATCGAGAATTCCGACATAGTGCGTCATGCAACTCGTCCTCACACCCACCCGGCGAGCCGGGCGATAGATCGCGCGACGCCGGGAGACTGTTCGCGATGCCTCGGCACGATGATTACGATCTCTGGTTTCTCCGGATGCTCGTATTTGTCGTGCTTGCCTCCACCGACACTCACCCAACCATCACGTAACAGCCTCGCGATGATCTTGCGTGTGTTGGCTTCGATCAGCGGCATCACAAACTCTATGGATGCGCAATATATTGCGCAAAATTGGTGATTTCAACTGGTAGTTCTCACAACAAATCGTATTCGATGAAGCCTGTCCGCCTTGCCACATGATCGTAAAGCCGGCGCGCGGTGGCGTTGGTCTCGTGCGTCATCCAGTAGACGTTCTTGACACCGATCTTGCCGGCCTCGTCCTGGACCGCCTTGATAAGCGCCGCGCCAACGCCCTTGCCTCGCACTTCGGGGTCGGCGAACAGGTCCTGCAAATAGCAGTTGTTGACCAGCGACCAGCAGGAGCGGTGGTAGAGGTAATGGGTCAGGCCGACGGCCTTGCCGTCCAGTGTGGCGATAAAGCCCTTCGGCTCGAACTCGCCAGCCGTGAACAGCCGCTTCCAGGTCAGGTCATAGACCTCTTCCGGCAGCTTGGTCTCGTAGAAGGTGAGGTAAGCGGTCCACAGGCGCCGCCAGTCGGCATGGTCGGACTGGGTGAGCGGGCGGATGGTGATCTCGGACATTTTTCTCCTCCAATGCTTTAACGGCAAGCTGCGGCAGCGGCCGCCTGCCGGCAACGGTCCACAGAAGGGGAAAGCGCTATTGCTGCCTTCTGGCCATGAACGCCAGGCGCTCGAACAGATGCACGTCCTGCTCGTTCTTCAACAGCGCGCCATGCAGTTTCGGCAGCATGTTCTTCGGGTCGGCGCGCAAATCCTCCGGCGCGATGTCGTCGGCGACCAAAAGGCGGATCCAGTCCAGCGCCTCGGAGGTCGATGGCTTCTTCTTCAGGCCTGGCACGTCACGGATCTCGTAGAACTGGGTCAGCGCCGCCCGCACCAAATTCTGCTTGATGCCGGGATAGTGCACGTCGACGATGCGGTGCAGCGTGTCGATGTCGGGGAAGCGGATATAGTGGAAGAAGCAGCGGCGCAGGAAGGCGTCCGGCAGTTCCTTCTCGTTGTTCGAGGTGATGATGACGATCGGCCGGAATTCGGCGCGGATCGTCTCGCCGGTCTCGTAGACGAAGAACTCCATCCGATCGAGCTCCTGCAGGAGGTCGTTCGGGAATTCGATGTCGGCCTTGTCGATCTCGTCGATCAGGAGCACGACCTTCTTGTGTGCCGCAAAGGCATCCCACAGCTTGCCGCGTTTGATGTAGTTGGCGATGTCGTTGAAGCGCTCGTCGCCGAGCTGGCTGTCGCGCAGCCGCGAGACGGCATCATATTCGTAGAGCCCCTGCTGCGCCTTGGTGGTCGACTTGACGTTCCATTCGATGAACTCCAGGCCGAGCGCCGACGCCACTTGCCGGGCAAGCTCGGTCTTGCCGGTGCCGGGCTCGCCCTTGACCAGCAACGGCCGCTCCAGCGCGATCGCGGCGTTGACCGCGACCATCAGATCCTTGTCGGCGACATAAGCCGCTGTGCCTTCGAAACGCATTTCTTCTCCGGGTCGTTTTGCGGCGACCGTAAGGAGCCATGCGCATGCGCGCAAGCTTCCAAGCCAAAGTGGCCCACCTTGGCGATAACCGACCAAGCAAATAACGCTCAAGCGGCCATCCGTTTCTCTGGCGCTCGGCCAACCACCGGCCTATATTCGCTTCCGGCGGTCTGCGCTTCCCGGCAGGAGAAACTTATCCCCGGGGCCTTATCGATCCTTAGGGAGCTGTCCCTGGGAAGACTCGTGGGTTTTCTCACACGGCGCCCACCTACTTTGTAGGCACCCGGGATCGACCTCTCCACCGGTTGTGTGGATCGTCACTCTCCCGTTTTTGGGGGACTTGCGCGGGCTCTTTGCTTGACGCAATTCCGGACGGAAAACCGCTGCGCACTTTTCCTGGAATTGCGTTAGAAAACGTCGTTCCTGCGACTCCATCCAAATCTGACCTTTTCTAGCGTCGGCGCATGTCACCTTCCAAAGATCTGAAAAAACAGCTTCGCAAGGAAGCGCTGGCGCGACGCGATGCGCTCGACGAATTCTGGCGCGTCGAGATCGCGCTTGAGATGGCCGAGACCGCGAAGGAAAAAATCGACTTCGAGCCCGGCCGGATCATCTCCGGCTTCTGGCCGATGCGCTCGGAAGTCGATGTGCGCCCGCTGATGTTCGCGTTGCGCGAGAAGGGCGCCAGGCTTTGCCTGCCGGCGATCCTCGACAAGACCACGATCGTCTTTCGCGAACTGGTGCGCGGCGCGCCCATGGTCGAGATGGGGTTCGGCACGGTCGGGCCGCATGAGGAGGCGGAAGTGCTCGACCCGACATTGATGCTGGTGCCGCTTGCCGCCTTCGATGCCCGCGGCCACCGCATCGGTTATGGCGCCGGCTACTACGACCGCGCCATCGCCAGGCTGGCCGAAAAGGGCATCACGCCGAGACTGATCGGCATCGCCTTCGACTGCCAGGAAGTCGAGCGAGTGCCGGAAGAGAATCATGACGTCATCATTGCGGAAATACTGACCGAGAGCGGGTTGCGGCGCTTCGACATCGCTTAAAATATCGCGATCTGCTTAACTCGTTTCAAAGAACCGTCGAGTAATATTCCTGCAATATAGTCCGAGCCGACGAGGGTCGTGGTGTTTATCTTCGCACGCTACTTGCTGATGCCTTTCGCCCTGATCGCGGTGACGCTGTTTGCCATGGCGTCCCACATCGTCGTAACGACCCTGCATCACCAGGCTGCCTGGCAGCGGACGGTCGCCACCGTAACGGATGTCAGTCCCTACAGCGAAACGCGGGCGAACGGTCTCGTCACAGATGGTATCAATGTCGCCGTCTCTTACATCGCCAACGAGACACCGATGACATGGTCCGGCAAGGACAAGGACATCGGCCTCTACATAGCAGCCAAGGGCGACCAGGTGGAATTCCTCTACGATCCCGCCGATCCATCGAACCTCGACACGGCGGCGATGAAAGGATGGCGCGGCGGGCTGCTGCTGCTTGCCGTCACTGGCGGGTTCACTGTGTTCTACGTCTGGTTCTTCTGGCTGCGCGGGCGCCGTGTCGCGGCTTGACGTTCGCGCTCATCTGGCGAATACTACTGAATTCCAGTAGGTCTGAATGCTTGAATTCGAGTGGGACGACGAGAAAGCTGCGACAAATCTTGCCAAGCACGGCGTGGCATTTTCGGATGCGAAACGCCTGTTCGACGACATTCATGCGCTGCATTATTCGGATCGCTCCATGGACTACGAAGAGGAGCGTTTCATCAGCATCGGTATCGTCAACGGGTTGGTGCTGACAGTGGTTTACACCGAACGCGGCGACCGAATAAGACTGATCTCGGCCAGAAAGGCGACGCGCCATGAGCGGAAGGCATATGACCAAGCACGCCAAGACAGAATCCGGAACCGATTGGGACCGTCTGCGCACCATGAGCGATGCGGATGCGGAAGCTGGAGCTTTGACGGACAGGGACAATCCTCCGATCAGCACGGATCGGCCGGGCATTGCGGCTGTTGCATGTGTCAAAGTGATCCGCCGGGCCTTGCACCTCACCCAGGAGGAATTCTCCGTCCGCTATCGCATTCCGCTCGGCACGCTAAGGGACTGGGAGCAAGGCAGGACCGAGCCGGACCAGGCGGCGCAGGCTTATTTGCAGGTTATCGCCAAGGAGCCGGAAACGGTGTCGCGGGCGCTTGGCACGCGTAGCGCCGCATGAGACTCCTCTTCCTCGGCGACATGGTTGGCAAGACAGGGCGCACCGCAGTGTGGGAACAGCTGCCGGGGCTGATTTCCGACTTCAAGCTCGACTTCGTCATTGTCAATGGCGAGAACGCCGCCGGCGGCTTCGGCATCACCGAGGAGATTTTTCGCGAGACGCTTGCCGCCGGCGCGGATGTCGTCACCACCGGCAACCATGTCTGGGACCAGCGCGACGCGCTGATCTTCGCGCCGCGCGAGGAGCGCTTCCTGCGTCCTTCCAATTTTCCCAAGGGCACGCCGGGGCGCGGCTCGGGCGTCTACATCGCCAGGAACGGCGCGCGCGTGCTGGTGACCAACATCATGGGGCGCGTCTTCATGCACCCCGAACTGGATGACCCCTTCCAGGCCGGCGAGCGCGAGCTCGCCGCTTGTCCGCTCGGCGAGCAGGCCGATGCGGCCATCGTCGATTTCCATGCCGAGGCGACTTCGGAGAAAATGTGCTTCGCGCATTTCGTCGACGGCCGCGCCAGCCTCGTGGTCGGCACGCACACGCATCAGCCGACCGCCGACCATCAGATACTCAATGGCGGCACGGCCTATATCTCGGATGCCGGCATGTGCGGCGACTATGATTCCTCGCTTGGCATGGACAAGGAAGAGCCGCTCAACCGCTTCCTGTCGAAGGTGCCGAAGGGGCGTTTCGAGGCAGCGAGCGGACCTGCGACGCTCTGCGGCGTAGGCGTCGATATTTCCGACCGCACGGGGCTTGCCGAAAAAATCGCGCCGTTTCGTCGCGGCCCGCGGCTGGAAGAAACGGCACCGTCTTTCTGGCCCTGAGATTGATATAGGCGAGGTCAGTGCCTAACTGGCGACGAAACTGCTCTAGATCGTAGAGGGGACGACCTCCATGCAGCTTGTCGAATTTCTGGCGCCGCACTTCCACTTTGTTTCCGATCCGACCGCATGGGTCGCGCTTTTGACCCTGGTGGTGCTCGAGATCGTGCTCGGCATCGACAATCTGATCTTCATCTCGATCCTGACCAACAAGCTGCCGGAGGCGCAGCGCGCCCGTGCGCGGCGGCTGGGCATCTCGGCCGCGCTGGTCATGCGCCTTATCCTGCTCGCCACGATCTCGATCATCGTGCAATTGACGGCGCCGGTGTTCACGGCGTTCGGGCACGGCTTTTCCTGGCGCGACCTGATCCTGATCGCCGGCGGCCTGTTCCTGGTGTGGAAGGCGACCAAGGAAATCCACCACACGGTCGATCCGCAGGATCATCAGGACACGATGGTGGGCACGCTGCAGATGAGTCTTGCTGGCGCCATCTTCCAGATCCTTTTGCTCGACCTCGTCTTCTCGATCGATTCCATCATCACCGCCGTCGGCATGACCGACGAGATCGCCATCATGTATATCGCCGTGATCGTGGCGGTGAGCGTGATGATGCTGGCGGCGACGCCGCTTGCCAATTTCATCGCCAGGAACCCCAGCATCGTCATGCTGGCGCTGGGCTTCCTCTTGATGATCGGCATGACGCTGATCGCCGACGGCATGGGCTACCACGTGCCCAAGGGTTACATATACGCCGCCATGGGCTTTTCGGCGCTGGTCGAGGGACTCAACATGCTGGCACGGAATCGCAAGAAGCAAGGGTCCGGCGGCGGGCATTGATGGCAACGTAACCGGCCGCGAGCGGCGATCGCTCCCGGCTCCGGCTCATTTACGTTCCGAGGTCGGCAGTTCACCGCGCATTTCGCTGGGGTAGAACCCTTCACGCAGATTGATGCCGTATTCGACGTAAGCCTTCATGCAAGACAGCATCTGCGACCAGCCCTCGCAATTGCCATAGGATGATTTGCGGCCGGCCTCGTCCTCGCGCCATCCGCTTTCGGCAATGGTGACGAAGGTGCCGCCGTCATCCAGCGCCTCGAAGCTCATTTCGATCGTGGTCTTGTAAGCCGGTACGACCCCGGGGCCGCTGCCATCCCAACGCAGCACGATGCGCTTGTTGGGAACCACTTCTTCGACCTCGACCGGCACGGTCTTCCACCAGGTGACGGTGGTGCCGGCGACCAGCGGGGCACTCGCGCCGCCAAGGGTCGTAAAATAACCACTGAGCTTCGTCGGGTTGACGACGGCGTCGAAGACCTCGGCTACCGGCTTGCCGATGCGTCCGGAAATCCTGAATCCAAGGGACATATCCACATCTCCTTCCTTGCTCGTTCGAACAATATGTTATATAAATATAACATGTCAAGTCAAACCGCGGACGACCATGTTTTCAAGGCCTTGGCGCATCCGCGTCGGCGCGAATTGCTGGATCGTCTGAAGGATCAGCCGCAGACCACGGGCGCGTTGTGCGAGGCCTTTGCGGACATGGATCGCTGCACGGTGATGATGCATCTCAAGGTGCTTGAGGAAGCCGATCTGGTGGTGGCCAAGCGCGAGGGGCGCGAGCGCTGGAACCATCTCAACGCCTTGCCGATCCGGCAGATCCACGATCGCTGGATCAGCCAGTATGCCGGCCATGCGATCAGCATTCTCGACCGGCTGAAGTCGGATCTGGAGGGGTGAACCTTTCCCCGCAGGCTGTATTCGGCCGCGTCGACGCCGGAGTGACGGCGCGGCTGGACGAATTGAGCCGATTTATCTATAAGCCGGCCATTCCGACAAAGAGCGCCGCATGCCTTCGCAGGCATGCCTGTAGCGTTCTGAAATTGAATTCGAGCAGTTGCGGATGGTGAAATGGTCTCATTTCGCTCCGCGACGCTCTAGCCGAACACGACAGGGGTGCCATGGCTGGCCATTCGCAGTTTAAGAACATCATGCACCGCAAGGGCCGCCAGGACGCGGTGCGGTCGAAAATGTTTTCCAAGCTGGCGCGCGAAATCACCGTCGCCGCCAAGACCGGGACGCCGGACCCGGCGATGAACCCGAGGCTTCGCCTTGCGGTGCAGAACGCCAAGGCCGTGTCGATGCCGAAGGACAACATCCAGCGCGCCATCAACAAGGCGTCCGCGGGCGATGGCGAGAACTACGAGTCGGTGCGCTACGAGGGCTACGGCCCGGGCGGCGTGGCGCTGATCGTCGAGGCGTTGACCGACAACCGCAACCGCTCCGCCTCCAACGTCCGCGCCGCCTTCACCAAGGCCGGCGGGGCGCTCGGCGAAACCGGCTCGGTGTCGTTCATGTGGAACCGCGTCGGCGAGATCTATTACCCGGCTTCGGCCGGCAGCGCCGACAAGGTGATGGAAGCCGCGATCGAGGCCGGCGCCGACGACGTCGAGTCCGACGAGGAAGGCCACACCATCTATTGCGGTTTCGAAAACATGGGCGAAGTATCGAAGTCGCTCGAAGCCGCGCTCGGCGAAGCGGAATCGGTCAAGCCGATCTGGCAGCCGCAGAACAACGTACCGGTCGACGAAGAACGGGCGCAGTCGCTGATGAAGCTGGTCGCCACCCTCGAGGACGATGACGACGTGCAGAGCGTCTACGCCAATTTCGAGGTCGACGACGAGACCATGGCCAAGCTCAGCGCGGCTTGAGCCTGAACGGCATGAGCGAGAAGCCGCTGCCTACCATCCGCATCACCTATTGCACGCAATGCCAATGGCTGTTGCGCGCAGGGTGGATGGCGCAGGAGCTGCTTTCGACCTTCGGCACCGATCTCGGCGAGGTGACGCTGGTGCCGGGCACCGGCGGCATTTTTGCGATCTCCTGCAACGAGGTGCTTGTGTGGGACCGCAAGCGGGATGGTGGTTTTCCTGATGCGGCGAAGCTCAAGCAGCTGGTCCGCGACGTCATCGATCCGGACCGGGATCTGGGACACGCCGATCGCAAAGGTCATAAACCGAAAGACCCCGCCTGAGGCGGGGCCTTTCGCATTCGCGGGCTGCTCAGATCAATGCCATGATGAAGCAGGCCATCGACACGATGGCGGTGACGGTGCGGACGTGGTTCCACATCACCCATTGGTTCAGATGGTTCGCCCACACGGCGGCGCCGTTGGCGCTCTCCGGATCGACCGCGGCTAAGGCATCGTTGAGCGGAACGTTGAAGACCATGGTCACTAGCGGATTGCCGACGAAATAGATCACAGCGCCGGCAAGCAGCCAGTACGAGCCCGACTGGCTCCAGCCGAAGAGCACGGCGGCAATGAGCACCAGGCAGATGAGACCGGTGCCGAACAGCGCCGTCATGAAGGTCGGGGTGATCACCGTGACGTTGATCGAATTCATCGCCGCGATGCCCGCCGGGACAGGCAGCCGGGCAAGTGCCGCCATGACGAAATTGGAAAAGGCGAAGAACACGCCACCGACGACGCCCGAGCCGATCGCGGCAATGAAGGTGAGGGTGGGAAGAAGTTTCATCATCTCAGTTACTCCAGATGCCGCTGGCGGCGGTTTCGGTTGCGTAGGCAAAAAAGTCCTTCGGCTGACGGCCGAGCGCGCGCTGCACGCCGTCGGTCAGCGTCTCGTTGCGGCCGTCGAGCACTTCGGTGAAGAGCTCGTTGAGCAGCCAGGCGAATTCCGGCGGCAGGTCGTGTGCCGCTATCGTTTCGGTGAATTCGGCATGCGAGATCTGCCGGTAGCGAATATCGCGGCCGGTGGCCTCGCCGATCTCGGCGACGGCGTCAGCGAAGCTCAGCAGCCTTGGGCCGGTGAGCTCATAGAGCTGGCCGATATGGCCGGGCTCGGTCAGCACGGCTGCGGCGACATCGGCGATGTCGTCGACGTCGACGAAGGGTTCGCCGACAGCGCCGACGGGCAAGGCGACTTCGCCTTCGAGGATGGACTCGATCAGGAAGCCCTCGCTGAAATTCTGCGAGAACCAGGAGCAGCGCAGGATCGTCCAGTCGGCGCCCGAAGCCTTGACCATCTCCTCGGCGCGCTGTGCTTCCGTTTCGCCACGGCCGGAAAGCAGCACCAGCCGCTTGATGCCGCGTTTCGCCGCGAGCCGGGCCAGCGCCTCGACCGTTTCGGCGGCGCCCGGTACGGCGATGTCCGGGTAGTAGCTGATGTAGACGGCACCGATGCCTTCGAGCGCCGCATCCCAAGTGCTTTTGTCCAGCCAGTCGAAGGGCGGCGTGCCGTTGCGCGAGCCGATCCGCACGGGAATGCCCTTTGCGGTCAATCGCTCGGCGAGCCGGCGTCCGGTCTTGCCGGTGCCGCCCAGGATCAAAATCGGTTTTTGTGTCGTGTCGGTCATCTCGATCTCCTTGTTACAAACATGAGTAATCCTCACATTTGCAAAACGTGATAAACCCTCGTATTTTGTGAGTCAAGCCAGTTTTCGAGAAAATCGTCCGGAGAGAGCCATGGATGAGAGAACCGCGAAGCCGGACCAGGCCGCCATCGCTTCGCCGCGCCGGTCGCCGAGCCAGCAGCGCAGCCGAGAGCGGGTCGAGCGCATGCTTGCGGCCGCCTCGGCGCTGATTGCCGAGCAGGGCAGCGATGCCATGCGCATGGGCGAGGTGGCGGAAAAGGCCGGGGTGTCGATCGGCTCGCTCTACCAGTTCTTTCCGGACAAGCGGGCGATCGTCTGGGCCTTGGCCGAGCGTTACACTGCCGAAAGCCAGGCCTGCATTTCGGCCGCGCTAACCGATGTCGGGGACGCTGGAGGGCTGAAGCAGGCGTTTTCGGAGCTGGTCGATATCTACTACCAGCTGTTCCTGGCTGAGCCGGTGATGCGCGACATCTGGTCGGGCACGCAGGCCGACAAGGCGCTGCGCGAGCTCGAACTGGCCGACAGCCGGGCCAACGCCGAATTCCTGGTCGCGGTGCTCAAGCGGCTGCGGCCCGATGCCGATCCAGTCCAGCTGGAAACGACGGCATTCCTGGTCTGGCAGATGGGCGAGGCCGCCGTGCGGCTGGCAATCTCCGTCGATCGCGAGGAGGGCGACAGGCTGGTCGCGGCCTACAAAGGCATGGCGCTGAGGGAACTGCTGGCGGAGTAAGTGCCTCTGAACATCAAGGGGGCATGGAATAGGTGAGGGGTTGTTATTCGAAATTCCGCTCTACTCCTGAACCAGCGTTGCCAGCAGACGAGTGCAAGCACATCAGCGATTTACCGGCTCCCGCGCTTTCGCGGACAACTGCCTCAGGACATCCACGAAATCATCAAAGCGCTCCTTGCCCACCTCTTCGGACCACTGCTCATGCAACAGGCGAAGGCATTGGAAAATCGCTGCGACCACTTCATGGCCCCGCGGCGTCAGATAGACCAGCCGGCGATCGCTGCCGGTGGCGGCGCGGCGCTCGACATAGCCCAGGTCTTCAAGCTGGCTGATCAGGTAGTTCACAGCCTGTCGTGACATCCGCTTCTGCCGTGCCAGTTCGGATGGCCTCATGCCATCCGGCAGGGGAAACGAGAAAACGGCAAAGTGCGCCTCCTGGAAGTCGATGAATCCCGCTTCGTGAATGGCTTGCAGCATGCGGTCGCGCA
>NZ_JAGXJY010000386.1 GCF_019091085.1 Mesorhizobium sp. GbtcB19
TCCCGCCGTCCAGCCCCGAAAACTCGGCCTCGAGGTCGCGATGGACGAGCAGATGCGGCTGGCGGCCATGCTTGCGCACCCAATCGACCGCGGCGCGCGCCGGCGTCAGCAACTCTTCCTCCGCAACCTCGTTGCCCATGGCCGCAAGTTGCGCGTTGTTTGCGCTGCGCGGCGAGCGTGTCGTGTTGCTGACGAAACCCAGCGGCAACGCGGCGCTGCGCAAACGCTCGATGGCCGCGGCGGTGCC
>NZ_JAGXJY010000387.1 GCF_019091085.1 Mesorhizobium sp. GbtcB19
TTTGATTTGGTCTCAATAAATTATTCCTGGTAGAGGTTAACTGAACAAAACAATTTGTTTTTTTGGATCTATCATTATAATTCCTGAATTAACTTGATTCCTAAACATTTTTGATATTTTACTCTGTTAAGCAGCTTCTAGTGAACTGTTGAAGCTTCTGCAGCTGGTCTGAGAGCTTGAAAAAAATGGGGTTGCATTCAGTAAAACTAGCATTAGATTTTGAAGTAACACAAATGTGACTAATGTA
>NZ_JAGXJY010000388.1 GCF_019091085.1 Mesorhizobium sp. GbtcB19
GGACCCCCCCGCCTCCCAGGACCTTGGGAGGCGCGCCATCCACCCCGCCAGGTTGGCCGCCCTGTGCCGAGGCAGCCTGAACTTCTGATGCCCGACCGCCTGTGGCTTGGCTTCGGCGATGAGGTAGCGAAGGGCAACGGCGATGATGGCGAAGGCGACCACGGGCACCGCGGCGGCATGGGGCAGAAAGCCGTAGGTCTGGGTCGAATAGCCGCCGAGCCCGGCGCCGGCGAGGGCCCCAGGGCTC
>NZ_JAGXJY010000389.1 GCF_019091085.1 Mesorhizobium sp. GbtcB19
AAGGTTCAACATCATTCAAGGAAAGAAGATGACAAAGATCGCATGTCAAGATAAAAGATACATCGATTAATCTTTAGGAGGAAATGTATAGTGCTGATACAGGACATCTATTTTTTGATTCATTTGCCGTAGTTCCTGCAAAATTTCAAATTGTTGAGTTTGAATCTGCTCTTGTTGTGTTTTGAGTTGGTCTTGTTGTGATTTGATCTGATACAATTCTGCCAAAATGAGTTCTTCAGAGGATGAA
>NZ_JAGXJY010000390.1 GCF_019091085.1 Mesorhizobium sp. GbtcB19
AAGTGAAGAAATAATAGTGAATGATTGTTAGGACCCTTTTATTTTATGAGTTTTTGAATAATGTTTAGTGAGTCTGTTTAGTTCAGTTAGGATCGAGTAGAGGTTTATTTAATATTTATTTATTATTAAGAGTCCAAGTCCTAGTAGACCCTAGGTGGAACTCTATAAATAGTGATGTAATCGTTTCTTTTTAATAGACAATGATATATTATTAAGTCTTTTGACAAACTCTAGGAGGTCGATCCCC
>NZ_JAGXJY010000391.1 GCF_019091085.1 Mesorhizobium sp. GbtcB19
CCGAGCCGATCGAGATACAGATAGACGACCGGCGTGGTGTAGAGCGCCAAGAGCTGCGAGACGATGAGACCGCCGACGACCGCCGCGCCGAGCTACGGTTCCGGTCCGAACGATTCAACCGGCACCTGTCAGCTCGACGGCCGTGCGCCCGCGGGCGAGCACTTCGCTCAGCATGTCGTTTATGGCCTTGCGCGCCTTGGCGGCATCGCCGGCCTCGATCGCCCTCAGCACCTTGCCGTGCGCGTC
>NZ_JAGXJY010000392.1 GCF_019091085.1 Mesorhizobium sp. GbtcB19
ATGCCACCTGCAATTGTATGTTGTGCATGTGAAAATTGAGGATAAAGGGCACCGGTGTGTCAGTGGTTGTAGAAGTGGAAATTTATGATGGATTAATTAGTTGGAAATTTAATTTATATCATCTAAATGCTTAAATCCATATATGGCAAATGGAGTTGCCGTGAATGTGGAGGCAAGTAATCCTTCATTTGATCTGTCAGTTCCTCCTCTTGTTTTCTGCTGGCTCTTCTAGCGTTTAGTTTTTTT
>NZ_JAGXJY010000393.1 GCF_019091085.1 Mesorhizobium sp. GbtcB19
AGCGTCTTTGATCTGTCAATACTTTCATTTCTTCAGAGAGTGTTGCATTTAAAAGCTCAGTAGCTAGAATTAGTGCCTGGCCTCCTACATGCCCACATTGATATGTTGTGAATAACTTGTAAACTTCTTTCCAATCAAGTCCTTGCTTGACCATTTGATTTATATCTAATAACCAACGCAATCGAGACCAGCCATGACGTGCCCCATGAGAAATCAGAAATAAAAACAAGTCTTCTCTTCCTAATT
>NZ_JAGXJY010000394.1 GCF_019091085.1 Mesorhizobium sp. GbtcB19
CCAAGTCAAATACTCCTAGTCTACTATTAATATATTTTCCTATCACTAACAAATATACTTTATACAATATTTATACGAGTTCATATTATATTTTCATGAACTCATATTTAAATTTATAATATTTTTTACTTAATTATATTTTAATTTGATGTTAGATTTTTTACTTATGTTTTAAGCACAAAAATGAGTAGAAACAATTAGATGTGTAGATTACATCCAATAGCAAAAATATCTTTGTCCAACCTT
>NZ_JAGXJY010000042.1 GCF_019091085.1 Mesorhizobium sp. GbtcB19
GCCGGCGAAGCTCTGCGTGTCGGTGGTCGAGCCGGCCGGGCCGGTGCCCGAGCCGTTGATGCCGTTGGTGGCCGCCGCCAGGTAGCTCTCGTCCACGTTCAGCGTCGGCGCCGGCGTGCCGCTCAGCGCGATCGTAGGAACATCGTCCGTGATGTTGATCGAGATTGTCGAGGTGGACGTATTGCCAAAGCTATCGGTTACCGTGAACGTGAACACGTCCTGCCCGGGCTGCAAGTTCGCGCCGTCGTTGCCGGCCGGCACATTCGCTTCCGGCTTGGTCAGCGTATAGGTGTAGTTGCCGTCCGCGTCGACATGCAGGATGCCGTACGTGCCATTGATGTTGGTGCCCACATTGCCGGTGACGTCGTTGCCAATGCTGCCGGCCTGAACACCGGTCACGGTCGCGCCGTCGGGGTCGAAGAAGGTCAGCGTGCCCGTCGTCGTCTCCGAGCCGTCGCCCGCATGCGAGCCGTCCACCGTGCCGGGCCCGAGGTCGCCGGCCGGCGGCGTCGTGTCGATGCCCGCTTCGTTGACCGCCGCAACTTCCGGCTTCACCAGCGGCTGGCTGCCGGTCACGTCGATCGTCAGCGTCGCCGGCGAGGTGTCGCCGTCGCCGTCGGTGATCGTGTAGTTGAAGACGTCGGTGCCGGTGGGCGTATTCGGGTTGGCCTGATAGCTGTAATCGCCATTGGCGTAGACCGTCAGCACGCCATGCGCGCCCGTCACCGTCGTCACGCCGTTGCTGGTGACCGCACCCGTCCAGGCGATCGACGCGATGCCGTCCGCGCCAGCCGTGTCGGCCGCGCCAGTGCCGTGCGTGCTCGTGCCGGTCTCGACATTGCCCGTCACCGTCTCGCCGGACTGCGCAGCGTCCGTATCGGCTTTCGCCGTCGGCACGTCGTCCTTGATCGAAATGGTGATGGTAGAGGTGTTGGTGTTGCCGAAGGCGTCCTGCACCGTATAGGTGAACGCGTCCGTGACCGGCTCGATGTTGGCGCCCTGGGTATGACTTGCGTCGATCTCGTTGGTGGTCAAGATGTAGGTGTAATGACCTGAGCTGTCGATCGTCAGATAGCCGTATGTGCCCTGAATGTGGGTCGAGCCGTCGGCTGCGCCCGAGCCGCCCGTGCCGCTGGCGCCGGTCACGACCGGGCTGTTCGGATCGCCAAGCGTCAGCGTGCCGGTGGCCTGTGTGGCGGGAACCGAGGGACTGGAACCGGTCGCCAGACCGGCCTCGTCGACCTGGCCCGTGGCCGGAACCGGCTGCGGCTGGCCGTTTGTCACGTCGATCGTCAGCGTTGCCGGCGAGGTGTCGCCGTCGCCGTCGGTGATCGTGTAGGTGAAGACGTCGCTGCCCGTCGCCGCGTTCGGGTTGGCGTGATAGCTGTAGCTGCCGTCGGCCTGGACCGTCAGCACGCCATAGGTGCCCGTAACTGTCGTCACGCCGTTGCTCGTGACCGAACCGGTCCAGGCGATCGACGCGATGCCGTCGGCTCCGGCGGTGTCCGCCGCGCCGGTGCCATGCGCGCTCGTGCCGGTCTCGACATTGCCCGTCACCGTCTCGCCGGACTGCGCCGCATCCGTGTCGGCCTTGGCGGTCGGCACGTCGTCGATGACGTTGATCGTCAGGGTGCCCAATGCGGGCTGGCCGTCGAGGTCGGTCACCGTGACCGCGAAGCTCGGATTGGCCTCGACGTTGGGGCCATTGTCGCCGGCGGCGGCGAGATAGTCCGCCGTCAGCGTGTAGGTGTAGTGGATGGTCCCGGTGCCGGTCGCGCTATCATAGGTGTAGTACGCGCTCACCTGGCCGTTCGACCCCGGACCCGCCGTGAACACGGTCGGGCTGCCGGCATCGCTCGACAGCGCATTGCCGCCCAGCGACACCGAGCCGACGCCGTCCGGAGAGGAGAACGAGATCGTGCCGCTCGTCGCGTTCGAGCCGTCATGCAGCGTACCGGTCGCGAGGCCCGCCTCGTTGACGACCGCGCCGTCGGCGCCGGCGGCCGGGATGTCGCCCA
This sequence comes from Mesorhizobium sp. GbtcB19, assembly GCF_019091085.1. Classification (GTDB taxonomy): domain Bacteria; phylum Pseudomonadota; class Alphaproteobacteria; order Rhizobiales; family Rhizobiaceae; genus Mesorhizobium. The sequence goes on from NZ_JAGXJY010000042.1 coordinate 2,019, forward strand.
GCTTCGGCGGCTCGTTGCCGATATTGATCGTCAGCGTGGTGCTCGACTGGTCGCCGTCGCCATCCGTAAGCGTGTAGTGGAACACGTCGCTCACGCCGCCGGGCGTGTTCGCCGCGCGGTCATAGGTGTAGTGGCCGTCCGAATAGAGCGTCAGCGTGCCGTACTGGCCTGCGATCGTGGTGCCGGTGACGGCGGACGTCACATCCTGCGGCGCACCCGTGCCATATGCCGAGGTCACGCTGGCGCCGTCGGCGCCCTTCACGTCCGCGCTCGTGGCCGGGTCGGTCTCGCCGGCGCCCGTCATCACGTTGCCCGCGATCTCCGCATGGCTGCCTGCCGCGACGCTGTTGGCGTCCGGGTTCGCCGTCGGCACGTCGTCGACGATCTGAACCGAGAGCGTGCCCGGAAGCGAGACGTCGCCGTCCGAGTCGGTGACGGTCACCGTCATGTTGTCGAAGATGGAATCGGTTCCCGCGCCGGGATGAGGTTCGCTATGGAGCAGCGTGTAGGTGTAGCTCACCTGGCCGGTGGCGGGATCGTAGCCGTTGATGGTCAGCGTGTTGCCGAGCGGCGTCGTGATGTCGATCGGCGTCGTCCCGCTGTTGGCGAGCGCGGCGGCCGAGATCACCTGGCCGTTGATGTCCACCGACCCGATGCCGTCGGGCGAATTGATGGTGAAGGTCCCGGTGTTGTGTTCGGAGGGGTCGTTGTCGACCGCGCTGCTGGTGCCCGCTTCGCCGGACCCCGTCGCGCCGGCGGTCTCCAGACCCTTCTCGTTGACGGTGGTATCGCCGCCGTCGACGGAAGGCGTCAGGTCGAGGATCGTCGGCGTGGAATTCTCGCGCACGAGACCCGGGAACAGGTCGCGGTGCTCCGGCTGGCCGAACGACAGATCCGTCGGCGGCAGGAGGGCGGTGAGGCCGAAGCCGTCGCCGATGCCGCCGGGAGGCTGTTCGAAATTTCCGCCCGCGCTGCTTGGCGAGCCGTTGCCGCCGGCCGAGATCGAGCCGTCGGCGCCGAAAGCGACATCGACATGGCTTGCTTCAAGAGCGGCGATCAGGGCGACGCGCGGCACCTCGACGTCGCCGAGGATGAAGGTCGGCACGTTGAGCGCACCGTCCTTGATGACGATCTCGGATCCGTCGGGCTGTACCAGCACGAGGTTGTGCCCGTCGACCTTGATGTTGTCGATTGAGACGTTGGCCGGGAGTTTCACGACATTGCCGGCTTCGGCGTGATATTCATGCGGAACATTCGTAGCCGCCGCATTCGCCGCCGGTGCGTTGCCTGCCGGCGCGTTTGCGGCCGGGGCGTTCGCTGGATTGGAAGCCGGAGCATTGGAGGCGGGGGCATTCGCATCGCCCGCCGGCTGGTTTGCCCCTTGAGCATTGGCGGCGCCTTGCGCCGGAGCGCCGCCGCCGACATCGACCGGCACCGGCTCGCTGGCCGCCTGGCCGGTTGTCGCCTGCGCGACCTGGACCCCCGTCGGGATGTGATTTTCACCAGCGCTGGTGTGCTCGTCCCAGGAATTTGAAACGGCGTCGAATTCGATAGTGTTCGTCATAGCCAAAACCCCTCCGGCATTTCCCGGAAAGAGACATGCGGGGCGGGGACTTTGCAACAGACCATCAATCTATTTCATATACTGCAATATGTAGAGATTCGCATTTTTTACACTTGGTAAATCCTGATGATATATCCAGATATGCCTTTCCTTAAGGAGTTTGAAATTGGCCGTTGCTCGCGTCGCGAGTTTGGTAAATGAAAGTATAAATTTGAATAAAATTTGATTGAAACTAGAACAGGGTGATTCGCTCAAATTTACCCACCTTCATTTCCGATAATTTGAGACAAGATTGATAGCGTCCACAGTCAAAGGTGGGCGTTATGAAAATACAAAAAGCAGCTCCGGGGATGACGGGGATCAAGATATTCTTGCTGGCAATCGGCCTTGCCGTTCCAGCAGATCCATCATCGGCGAGCCCGAATTCAGCCGCGGATCCAGCCCTGCAAACGCTGATTGCACCGGCCAGCCTGGGCGGCGTTTCACTGGCCCGGCCGCAGCCCTGGCAGCCGGCCGCCGCCTACCGGATCGCGGAGATTTCGGCTGGCTATGCGCCGGCACTCGATGAGGTTTCGACCGTCGCGCCGGATGCCGGGATCGACCCGATCCACACCGCTGCGATCATCCCCGGTGTTTTCGGCTCCGTCGCTTTGTCGATGCGTAATTTCCCGGTCGCGGCGCGCTGGGCTCCCGTCTACAAAGCCATCGTCGACTGCACCGCGGGCAGCCCCTGTGATCGCGAGAGCCCGGCTTTCGCCGAGATCATCAACATTGCCGCGAACAAAGGTTTTCGCGAGAAGATGTCCTTCGTCAACAGCAGCATCAACCGCCTGATCGCCTATCGCAAGGACAGCGTCGTCTACGGCAAGCTCGACTATTGGGCGAAACCTTCGGAAGTCCTCGAGCATCGCGCTGGCGATTGCGAGGACTTCGCCATCCTCAAGATGGCAGCGCTGCTGCGAGCCGGCATCCCGGCGCAGAGCATGTCGCTGGTGGTGCTCCAGGATCGCCGCCGCAAGTTCTTCCATGCCGTTCTGTCGGTGAGCACCGGAAGCGGCGCCTTCATTCTCGACAGCCTCAGCAACGCCGTCATGCGCGACAGCGATCTGCCCGACTATGTTCCGCTCTATTCCTTCAGCACCGATCGTGCCTGGATCCATGGCTCGAAATCCGGTGCGCAGATGGCCGACATCGCCGGCGGCTTCGCGACAGTAGCGCCCGGCGAAGGCTCGCCGGAACCATCGGTCGCTTCGAACCTGAGGCAGTAGCCGGAGCGTTCAACGTCCACGCAAAACGCACTAGCCGTTGAAGACGAAGGCCATTAGCAGTTCGGGCTCCGCGACAGGCGCGCGCACGGCGCTGAGTTGGCCGCGATAACGGCGGTCGCCGGCGCCGATGACGAAGCCGGTGCTGACGGGCGTATCGCCATTGGCGTCGAGCCGGGCGAAGATGTCGGGAACGTTGAGGTCGAGCGCCAGTTTCAGGTCCTGCCGCCCATCCTCGCCGGGCGCGCTCGGCAATTGACGCCTGACCAGTTGCTGGAACGGTGTGTTGAAAGCCAGGATCTTCTTCGACGAGGACAGCGCGAAGGCGGGCGAGGGGCAGGCGATAAGGATCGCGTTGATCGTGCGGATCGAAGCGAGCTTGCGCAGTTCCATGCTTTCCTCGGCAAGGCCGCGCATGCAGGCGACTCGGATCGCCGAGGTGAGATTGCCGTGGTCGGGATGCTGCTCGGCGATCTCCTCGACCAGCATGCCGATTGTGCATTTGCGGCTTTCCGCCATCTGCTTCAGCGACACCCAGAAGGCGCGTTCCAGCCGGATACCGCGACGCACGCCGCCGCGCGCCACGACCCGGAACTCCGGGCCGAAATCCTCGGCCACGAGCGCCGGCAGCAGCCGTTCGCGCGGAGTGTCGGGCTGGGTGGCGCTATCGCTCACTCATCGCCTCCTGACGCGCCTTGTTGATGGGCTTCAAAAGATAATTGAGGATCGTCTTGCGTCCGGTCTTGATGTCGACCGAGCAGATCATGCCGGGGATGATCGAGTAGGTCTTGCCGTTTCTGGTCAGCGTCGATTTCTCGGTGGCGACCCGCACCTGGTAGTAGGGCTCGCCGGTCTTCTGGTCGACGAGACTGTCGGCGGTGATGTTGGACACCTTGCCCTCGATGCCGCCGAAGATCGAGAAATCATAGGCCGTAACCTTGATCAGCGCCTCCTGGTCCGGCTGGATGAAGGCGACGTCGCGCGGCGAAACCCGCGCTTCGACCAGCAGCGTCTCGGAGGTCGGCACGATGCCGGCCACCACCGCGCCCGGCTGCACGAAGGCGCCGAGCGTGTTGATGTCGAGCGTGTTGACGATGCCGTCGACCGGCGAGCGGATGTCGGTGCGCGCTACCTTGTCGGTGGCGCCGCGGATGGTTTCGTCGACCACGGAAAGATCGGCAAGCGCTTGCGTCAGGTCGCTCAGCGCTTCCTGCTGCAATTGCAGGCCGAGTTCGTTCACCTGAAGCTGCGCCTCGGTGATTGCCGCCTGGCTCTTCTTGATCGTCTCTCCGGCAAGGGTCAGCTGTCCGTGCAGGTCGGTCTGTTCCCGCTCGACACGGATCTGTTCGGTCCTGGCCATGAGGCCTTTCTTGACCATGGGTTCGACCAGTGCCGCTTCCTGGTCGGTGACGGCCAGGCTCTTGGACAGCCGGTCGGCGTTGGCGGTGGCCTCGTCCAGTTCCTTCTCGCGCTGATCGAGGCGCGATTTGAGAACGGAGAGTTTCACCTCGAAATTGTCACGGCGCGCGACGAGCAGTTTTTGCTCGTTGTCGCAGATTTCCGGCGCGACCTTCTGGATCTCCGCCGGGCACGGGAACGCCCCTTCGACATTGCCGCTCTGCTCGAATTGCAGCCGCGCGATGCGCGCCTGCAGCGCCCGCGCCTTGGCCTTCTCTTCGCCAAGGCTCGATGTGTTCCCCGAGTTGTCGAGACGGATGATGAGGTCGTTCTTCTTGACGGTCTGGCCGATCTTGACGGCGATCTCCTGCACCACGCCGGGTTCGCTGGCCTGGATGATCTGCGTCTTCGAAGCGGGGATCACCTTGCCGTCGCCGCGCGCGATCTCATCGACCTCGGCAAACGATGCCCACGCCGTGAAGCACACGAACAGCGCGCCTACGATGTAGACGGACGCCGAGGCGAAAAGGGGCGGGCGATCTTCCTTTGCAAGCATGTCTAAGCGTTCCGGTCAGGCATTGCCCTTCTGCAATGCCTGGATGACTTGTTCCTTTGGTCCGTCGGCGACGACGCGGCCTTGGTCGATGACGATGAGACGGTCGGCGAGTTCGAGCATGCTGTAGCGATGGGTCGACACGATCAGCGTCGTGTCACGGTCGAACGCCACTTTGAGCTGCTTGATCAACTGCCGTTCGGACGCGAGGTCCATCGAGCCCGACGGCTCGTCCAGGAAGACGATTTTCGGCTTGGTCAAAAGCAGCCGCGCGATCGCCACCGCCTGCCTCTGTCCGCCGGACAGATTGGTGCCCCGCTCGCCGACATTCATGTCGTAACCGCGCGGATGCCGCGAGACGAAGTCGTCGACGCCCGCGGCTTTCGCCGCCTCGATGATCTCTTCGTCGGTCGCTTCCGGTGCCGCCATCAGAAGGTTTTCCTTGATGGTCCCCGAAAACAGATCGCCGGCCTGCGCGACGATGCCGACCGCGGCGCGAACCTCCGACGGATGGTATTGGCGGATGTCGATGCCGTCGAGCAGCAGCTCGCCCGACGTCGGCAGGAAAAGTCGGCCGATCAGCCGGCCCATCGTGGTCTTGCCGGAGCCGATGCGACCGATGATGCCGACCCGCTCGCCGGGCCTGACCGCGATATTGAGCCCGCTCAGAACCTCGTTTTCCGTGCCCGGATAGGCGAAGCCGACATTCTTGAAGACGAGCGCGCCGCTGCGGATCGGCCGGTTGACGAAACCGACCGTGTCCGGGCGATCTTCCGGCTGCGACATGATCGTGTTGATGATCCTGAGCGACAGCATGGCCTGCCGGAACCGCGCAAGCGTGATGGCGATCTGGCCGAGCGGCGACACTGCCCGGCCGGCGAGCATGACGGTGCCGATGATGGCGCCTGTCGAGATCTGGCCTTCCGAGAACGCATAGGCGCCGGCCACGACCAGGGCGACCGTCACGAATTGCTGGATGGCGCCGGTGATGTTGCCCGCCGCCGACGAGAGCTCCTTGATCTTCTCGGAGGTGTTGGCCGCGTTCTTCGAGTGCTCGCCCCATTTGCGCAGGAGGTAGGCCTCGGCGCGCAGCGACTTGATCGTCTCCAGCGTGGAAATCGATTCGACCAGCAGCGCCTGGCGCTGCGAGGCCTCGTTCATCGAGGCGGCGACCCGCTTGCCGATCCGCCGCTGCGTGATCAGCCCGACAATGACGGAGATGACGAAGGCAAGTGCCGGTATGATCACCAGCCAGCCGCCGATGGCGTAGATCACAGCCAGGAAGACGAAGACGAAGACCGTATCGATGAAGACGCTGATGGTGTTGGAGGTGAAGAACTCGCGCACGAACTCATATTGCGTGACGCGATTCGCATACTCGCCAGTCGACCCGGGTCGGGCCGAAAGCGAAGAGTTCAGCACTTTTTCGAACAGCAGATAGGAAATCCGCAGATCCGCCTTGCGACCAGCATAGTCGATCAGCGACGCCCTGGCCGTCTTGAGCAGCAGGTCGAACAGGATGGCCGCGCCGATGCCGAGCGCCAGCACCCAGAGCGTTGCGATCGCCTTGTTCGGCAGGATGCGGTCGTAGACGTTCATGGTGAAGATCGGCGAGGCGATCGCCAGCAGATTGATGAAGACCGCCGACAGCACCACCTTGGAGTAGGTGCGCCAGAACGCCCCCATGGTGCCGGTAAGCCAGTGACGCCTTTCGATCCGCGCGGCTGTGCCGACCGTCATCTCTTCGGCCTGGTTGGCATAGGTGATCGAAAAGGACGTGCCGCCGCTGATGTAGCTATCGGCGAGTTCCGATCTGTCGATCGTGGTGCGGCCGTTTTCCTGCGGCGCCGTCAGATATTGCCCGCCCTCCGTCTCCGCCAGGAGAGCGACCGGCAATTGGCTGACGCGGAAGACGATGGCTGGAAGATCGAAGCGGCCGCGCAGGAAGTCGCGATGGCTGAAATCCTGGACCTCGAGGCCGATGCGTTCGGCCAGGTGACGGATTTCGTCCGGCTCGATGCGGGTGTCCGAAATCGGCACGCCGGCAAACAGCACTGTTTCCGCGCTCGGCCTGCCGAGATAGGCCGCAACAGCGCAGAAGCAGGCTTTGAAGGCCTCCTTGGGCGAAAGGATATTCGGTTGCTGGTTCACGATCCGCCCCGAAGGACTCAAGATCGATACTTACATTAACTACTTCTTCCTGACCGGCGCGAGGATGTCGAACGGCAGATCGTTCTTCTGTTCTGACGGCGTCCGCGCATAGGTCTCGGTATCGGCCGTTGCCGGCACACCGAACTCCGTCCGCGCATAGGCGTCCGCCTGCTTGGCCGGCTGGATGTTGAGCGTCTTCAGCAATTCCCCGGTTGCGGCCAGCAACCGGTATTGTGCAAACAGTGACGCGTAGGATGACGTGTCGGCCAGCGTCGCGGTGTTGAAGCGCGTGTTCTGGGCATCGAGCACATCGAGCAGCGAGCGCTGCCCGACCTTGAACTGCTCGCGATAGGAAGCGACGAGCTTTTCATTGGTGGCTGCCTGCTGCCGCAGCGTCTTTGCAAGCTCGGCCTGGCGGAAGCGGCGGTCCCAGGAGGTGCGGACGGCTTCCTCGATCTCGCGCTGCACCTGGTGCAGTGCAAGGCGCTGCTCGCTGGTGCGGCGGATCTGTTCCTGTTCATTGGCCTTGTCGATGCCGCCGCGATAGAGGTTCCAGCGCAGCACCACCCGGGCCTGCAGGTCGCTCGTGTCGCCATTGTCGCCGTCGATGTCATATCCGCCTCGGGCAACACCCTCGGCGGTGATCGTCGGGCCGTATTTCGCCCGCGCCGCATCGACCAGCGAAGCCGCTGCGTCGATATCGCTGTTGGCCATATGCACGCGCGGATTGTTCTGCCTGGCGAGCCCGATCGCATCGTCCAACGACCGCGGCAGGGCGGCTGAGACATCGGCCGGCCGCGACGCGCTGGTCAGCGGCTTGCCGACATTCTTGAAGAAGCGGATCTTGGCCGCCTCGAGTTCCTCGGTCGCCTCCTGCATCCGCGCCTTGGCGGCAAAGAGGCGTTCCTCGGCCTGCTGCCGGTCGGCGTCGTTGAGCGCGCCACCCGCGATGCCTTGCTTGATGTCACTGAGAATGGACTGATGGAAGCCAAGGTTCTTCTTGGCCTCGGCCACGATCGAAGCCTGCAGCATGTATTCCAGATAGTCCTGGACGACCGCGAGCCCGATGAATTCGGACCGTTCCAGAACCCGGAACGAAGCTCCATCGACCCGCGAGGCCTGGCGGTTCAATTCGGCCCGCCTTGCGCCGCTGTCATAGAGCGTCTGCGAGACAGTGAGGTCGGCTTCGTTCGGATAGAGAGCGTCGTGGGATTCGTCGAGCGCGCGCCTTGTGTCATTGTCCAGGCGGCGAACGCCGGTCGACCCTTCCAGATCGACGCTTGGAAGATACAGGCCTTTTGCCTGACGCAGCTCGAATTCAATCGCTTCGCGGTTTTCGATCGCCTGTCCAATCTCCGGATTGGATTCCACAGCGACTGCAACGGCTTCTTTGAGCGTGAGTGCGCTGGCGCTACCGCAAGCTAGCATCGACACCGTAACGACAAGCGCAAACCGCCAGCCGACGGTAATTTTACCCGTCCTGGTCATTTCTACCCCGTGACTATCCCCGCGCCATTTTGTTTTTATTGGCGCTCATTTGCCCAAGCCTGCCACCGGAGCTTGCGGCCAGTATCTATCAGATTTTTCGGGGATGTGAGCGCATAATGGATTAGGCACCACTTAAAAGGGTGATTCAGGGCATTAGAGCCAATGCCTGTAGCAAAAATGGCACAGAACCGAGTGCCGCTAGCGAGGGGCTGTCCGCCCAAAACAGGCCGCTATGGTTAATTATCCGGAACCAACGACGATTCGTGGAGCGGCCAGCCAAGGCATATTTCAGACGGCGCGGCATGATCCGATCGAACCGCGCGGGTCGCGTCCAGGCAGTTGAACAGCGCCCTAGGCCACTGACCAGCCGCCATCCACCAGGATATTGGCGCCTGTGATCAGCGACGCCGCCGGCGACGCCAGGAACACCACGGTCCCGGCCACATCGATCGGGTCGCCGATGCGGCCGAGCGGGATGTGTCCGAGAACGTGCTCGTGAAAATCCTTGTCGGCGAGCGAGGGTCGGGTGCCGTCGGTCCAGATGAAGGTCGGCGCGACGCTGTTGACGGTAATACCGTGCTGCGCCCATTCGGCGGCCAGGCAGCGGGTCAGATGGTTGATCGCGGCCTTCGACATGCAATAGATCGCTTCGCCTTTCAGTGTCACCGTGCCGGCTTGCGAGCTGATGTTGATGATGCGGCCGGATTTCCGTGCGATCATCAGCCGGCCGACCGCCTGCGTGGTGAAGAACGTGCCCTTCAAATTGACGTCGACAGTGAGGTCGAAATCCGCCTCGGTGACGTTCTCGGCCAGGTTTTCAGGCCCGAGCCCGACATTGTTGACCAGCACGTCGATGCGGCCGAAGGCGGCGTGCGCCTGCGCCACTGCGCTGCGCACCGTGGCAAGATCGGTCAGGTCCATGTGTACGGCGAGCGCCTTGCGCCCGATACGCTCGATCTCGGCGACGAGTTCCTCGCCGTCGGCGGCGCTGCGCACCCCGACGATCACGTCGGCGCCGGAGCCGGCGCAGGCGAGCGCGCAGGCGCGGCCGATGCCGCGCGTCGCGCCGGTGACCAGCACCATCTTGCCGTTCAGATCGAATTTCGGCGTGAAACCTGTCATTTCCAGCCTCCCCCTGCGTCAGCTCGTCCGACATTAGCCGGTCGCGCCGCGAAAGCCAGAAGGTCGCGGCTTTCTGGGAAAATCTGCTGCGGTTTTGCAAAGCATGCGCAAGAAATCGCCATGCCCGTCTGCTTTGGTTGGCAAACCGGGATCGTTCCCTGTAATGCGAGCCGGAGGCAAAAGCGTGGACCTTGTTGCATGACCAATGTCGCCCTGACCGGACTTGCCCGCGACCTCGCCAGACGAGCCGCCGAGGGCAGGCCGGTGCGCGTCGGCGTCATCGGCTCCGGCGAGATGGGCACCGATCTGGTTACCCAGGGCATGCTGATGCCCGGCATTTCGATCGCGGCCATTTCCACGCGGCGCCCGCACACCGCCCGCGAGGCGATCCGTATCGCTTATGGCGACGAGGCGATGGCCGCCGAGGCCGAAACCGCCTCCCGGGTCACCCAGGCGATCGAGGCCGGCCGCATCGCCATCACCTCGAACGAGATGCTGGTCACCAACCCGTTGATCGACGTCGTCATCGACGCGACGGGCAAACCGGGCGTCGCCGCCGATTTCGACCTGATGGCCATGGAGCATGGCAAGCATCTGGTGATGATGAATGTCGAGGCCGACGTGACCATCGGCTGCTACCTCAAGCAGCAGGCCGACCGGTTGGGCGTCGTCTATTCGGTCGGCGCGGGCGACGAGCCGTCAAGCTGCATGGAGCTGATCGAATTCGCCTCGGCGCTCGGGCTGACCATCGTCTCGGCCGGCAAGGGCAAGAACAACCCGCTCAACCACGACGCCGTCCCGGACGATTACCGGGAGGAGGCTGAACGCCGCAATATGAACCCGCGCATGCTGGTCGAGTTCGTCGACGGCTCGAAAACCATGGTCGAGATGTGCGCCATCGCCAACGCCACCGGGCTGGTGCCGGATGTTCCCGGCATGCACGGCCCCAGGGCCGATCGCGACCAGCTGGCCAAGGTGCTGGTCCCGAAGGAGGATGGCGGCCTGCTGTCAAGAAAAGGCGTGGTCGACTACACGATCGGCAAGGGCGTCGCGCCCGGCGTCTTCGTCATCGTCGAGGCCATGCATCCGCGCGTCGTCGAGCGCATGGACGATCTGCATGTCGGCAAGGGCCCTTACTACGGCCTGTTCCGGCCCTATCATCTGACCTCGCTGGAGGTGCCGCTCACCGCCGCCCGCATCATGCTTTCTGGCAAACCCGACATGGTGCCCCTGCCGAAGCCCGTGGCGGAAGTCTGCGCCGTCGCCAAGCGCGACCTTGCCGCCGGCGAGACCTTCGATGCCATCGGTGAGACCTGCTACCGCTCCTGGACCATGACCGTGGCCGATGCCCGCGCCAATCGCGCCCTGCCGGTCGGGCTGCTCGAAGGCGGTAAGGTGCTGAAGCCTGTCAGGAAAGGCGAGTTGCTGACGGCGCAGAATTCTGCGCCGGACCGGACGACGAAGCTCTACGCTTTGCGGCGCCTGCAGGATGAAATGCTCTACGGGGGCTGAAGCATCGCGCGTTTAGCAAGCGCCAACCGATCGCTTCGTCATCCACGGGCGGAGCAAGGAGCGAAGCGACGCGGCGCAGACCCGAGGATCCATTCCGTTACTTATGAGCGTTGCAGCGATGCAGAACGACCTCTGTTCTGCGCCGCCTCTGCCTTTCGCGCGAGGTCACGGAATGGCAACTGTGTTCATGCGAATGCGATTTTGTCCCTGATGATGGCGTTGAGGACGACCAGGAGCTTCC
>NZ_JAGXJY010000395.1 GCF_019091085.1 Mesorhizobium sp. GbtcB19
CGGGCCGGTCGCGGCGCAAAAGTCCGATCGCCGTTGCGCCGGCGGCGAATCCCGCCCTCCCCTCGCCGTCCGGCGCGACCGGCGCGAAGCCGTCCGGATATTCCTCGGCGATAAAGCCGGCCGACAGCCGCCCCTCGCGCCAACGCGGATGCTGCATGAGCGCCGAAAGGAACGGGATGTTGTGCACGATGCCGTCGACGACAAAGCTATCGAGCGCCTCAGACATCGCGTCGATCGCTTCCAGT
>NZ_JAGXJY010000396.1 GCF_019091085.1 Mesorhizobium sp. GbtcB19
ATCTTTGGCGAAACAACGGACGCGCTTGCGGAGGGTAACGGGGTCGAGTTGCGGGGTTTCGGCGCCTTTCCAGTGAAAAATCACCCCGCCCGCACCGGCCGCAACCCGCGCACCGGCGAGTCCGTCGAGGTGGAGGAAAAGTGGGTGCCGTTCTTCAGGACCGCCAGGGAGTGGCGCGAAAGGTTGAACGGCGGCAAATAGGCGCCGCGCCGTCGGGTAGAAACGGCTTCTTGGGGGGAGCCGCT
>NZ_JAGXJY010000397.1 GCF_019091085.1 Mesorhizobium sp. GbtcB19
ACCATGTGTTTGTATACTTGTACTTCCTTATGTATTGATCCGGCCTGGGATCGGTATTGGTCAAGAATATAAAACGATGTTCCTTGTTCTACATATTATGCATAGGTAACATAATTGATACACTTTACTATACTAGGAAGTTTCGATGATCTTCCCATTTTTCATATGTTTCTATGTATTTATAAGTATGATTTGAGTTAAACTAAATAGATATCCTGTACAAACATTAAGAACTTCACCTAATT
>NZ_JAGXJY010000398.1 GCF_019091085.1 Mesorhizobium sp. GbtcB19
TGAGGCGCCAGCCCAAGGTGCAACGCCACTCGCGAGCACACTTGCCCGTAGGGGTGTTGGCACCCACAAGGACACCGCTCCCACAGGGCACACGCGGGCAGGGGCGGCGCCCCCTTCCCTCGACGCAAGGGCCGTTGTCAGCAAGGTGGCGATGGCCACACCGCAGTAAGCAAGGGGAGGAGGAGGGATAGGTTTTCTGGGTAAAAAGACAAATTTACCCTTGTGAATTTAAGAAATTTTGGTTC
>NZ_JAGXJY010000399.1 GCF_019091085.1 Mesorhizobium sp. GbtcB19
CGCTCGTAGCAATTCGACCTGATCCGGCTTGTTGCCCGGTCTGGCGTCGACGCGCGCGGGGATCTCGTCGTCGCGCATCACCAGCTCCTGGTGCCACAGGCCGATCGTCTCCTCCAGCGTGTCGGAGATCACAAGGATCGCCACGCCCTGCTCGGAGAGATCGCGGACCAGCTCCTGGACCTCCTCCTTCGCCCCCGCATCGAGGCCGCGCGTCGGGTGGTCGAGCACCAGGATGCGCGAGCCGG
>NZ_JAGXJY010000400.1 GCF_019091085.1 Mesorhizobium sp. GbtcB19
CGGGCACGGGGGCCCAGGGGCGATGCCGGTGCCGAACGGGTGGCGCCGCCCCGCTCCTTCCCCGCCGCCGGCTACGGCCACACGCCTGTTCCCGGCCATCCGTTCACCGAAGAGAACTGGACCGATCTTTCGCAGAAGGCCAGCGCCTATGGGAAGTCGAAGACGCTGCCCGGGCGGGCGGCGGGGGTTTCCATTGCCGCTCAGGGCGGCGCGCTGGAACTGTCGGTGGTCAACCCAGTCGGCCT
>NZ_JAGXJY010000401.1 GCF_019091085.1 Mesorhizobium sp. GbtcB19
GCCGGCGCTGCTGATCATGGTCGCATCGCTGTTTACCGGCACCGGCGTAGCCTGGGGCGCGACGATGTACAACCTGGTCGGCGCCATGGCGGTTGCGCTGCTGGGCCAGCGGCTGGGGCCAACGGGGTTGCGCCGGCTGACGGTGCTGGCGCGGCTATGCGTGGTCGGCGTATCGGGCCCCTACGGGGCACCCGGCTGGAGGGGCTGCTATGTGTTCGGCGGCCCGCAGCCAATGGGTGGTCCGG
>NZ_JAGXJY010000402.1 GCF_019091085.1 Mesorhizobium sp. GbtcB19
CTTGCCGGCGGCGAGATCCGCAGCTTCACCTTGTCGCCGGTAGCCGTTGGCTTGAAGCGGCACACCAAGGAAGGGCTGCGCGGCGGTGTCGCGGCCTACAATGCCAAGGAACTGCGCGATATGCTGGGTGGCGCCGCCGGGGCTTATCGCGGCACGGTGCTGATGAATGCCGGCGCCGGGCTGGACGTGGCCGGCAAGGTAAAGACGCATGCCGACGGCATCGCCGCGGCGACGCCAGCGATCGT
>NZ_JAGXJY010000403.1 GCF_019091085.1 Mesorhizobium sp. GbtcB19
GCCTTTCCGAGGCCCAGGGCCGGCCGCGCTTCAATCCGCTGGTCGCCCATGACGACGATCGCGCCATGGCCGACCGCATTGCCGGTTTCGATCCGCTGTCGGCAAGGCCCGCCGGAGCGTTCTGGCCCGGTCCGCTGACGCTGGTCCTGCCGCACCGCGCCCACAGCGGCATCCATCCGCTGGTCACCGCGGGGCTGGTCACCATCGCGCTGCGCATGCCGAGGGGCTTCGGGGGTGAACTGATC
>NZ_JAGXJY010000404.1 GCF_019091085.1 Mesorhizobium sp. GbtcB19
GTTGATAAAAATGACAGTAAAGGAACAGATATTGAAGTTGTAGAAGCAATGTATGTAACGATATTAAAAGAATTAGAATTAATTTATAAAGAAGCAGGGTTTATGCCTCAAATAATTATCACAGACCATGTTGATAATTTGAATTTAGGTAATTATGATTTCGAGGATTATGTTGCTGCTAGATGGAGGGATGAAAAATTTATTTAAGTTTTAATTTCTAAACTAATTATGTATAAAAGTAAATA
>NZ_JAGXJY010000043.1 GCF_019091085.1 Mesorhizobium sp. GbtcB19
CTGTCCGAAAGGACGACCAGGATCCACTCGGTCTCCTTCCCACTTCAACCATACACCAGAACCAACACACAGGATCCCAAGGTCTCCGCGACGCCGCTTCGCGGCTGCTTCGCCCAGGGATGACGAGTTTGGCAGGCTTCCGCCAATCCCCAGCGTTTGCGCCGATCCCCCGGAAAGTGTGGTGAAGTCTGCCCACCGGCAAATGGCAACCTTGCCCTAATTCCCGACAAGCTTGGCCTTCTCGCCCTGCAGGAAACGCCGCAGGGCCGGGTCGCGCTCGAGGCCGATCGCCTGGTCGTAGGCCTCGGCGGCGTATTTGATGTTGCCAATCCTGGCCAGCAGCCCGGCGCGGGCGGCCCAATAGGGCTGGTAGTCCTGCAGCCGCTTGTCCTCGCCCAGCACATAGAGCGCCGCCAATCCAGCCGGGGCGCCCTCGGTTTCGGCGATCGCCACCGCGCGGTTGATCGCCACCACCGGTGAGCCGGCGACGGCGAGCAGCGCGTCGTAGAGCTGGCGGATCGCCGCCCAGTCGGTGCCGCTGCCGCGCCGGCGCGCCGTGTGGGCGGACTGCACGGCGGCTTCCAGCTGGTAGCGGCCGATGATTTTTCTTTGCGCGGCGCGCACCAGCAAGGCTTCCGCCTCGTCGATCAGGCTGTCATCCCAGAGCGCGATATCCTGCTCGGCAAGCGGCACGAAGTCCCCTTCCGGGCCGCGCCTCGCCGCGCGGCGCGCCTCGGCGAAAAGCATCAGCGCCAGCAGTCCGAGCGCCTCGGGCTCGTCCGGCATCAGCGAGGCGACCAGCCGTCCGAGCCAGATGCCTTCGGTGGCGAGGTTGCGCCGCCTGGTGTCGGTTCCGGTCGCATCCGCCCAGCCTTCGGCGAAGGTGGCGTAGATCGCTTCCAGCACCGAGCCCAGCCGGTGGCCGAGCTCCGCCTGCTCCGGCACGCGGAACGGGATCCCGGTCTCGCGGATGCGCGCCTTGGCCCGCACCAGACGCTGGCCCATCGTCGCCGGCGAAACCAGGAAGGCCGAGGCGATCGTCGCGGCGTCGAAGCCGAGGATGGTCTGCAGGATCAACGGCGCGCGCACGCTGGCCTCGATTGCCGGATGGGCGCAGGCAAACATCAGCCGCAACCGGTCGTCGGGCAGTTCCTCGCCGTTCACGCGCGCCTCCATCTCCTCGGCGATCAGCTGCAGATGATCGCGCGCCGCCTCGCCGGTCAGCCGGCGCCGCACCGCGTCCACATCGCGCCGTCGCGCCACGGAGAGCAGCCAGGCCTCCGGCTGCGCCGGCACGCCGGTTCGCGGCCAGCGTTCGAGCGCGGCCGCGAAGGCATCGGCCAGCGCGTCCTCGGCACCGGCGACGTCGCGCGTGCGGGCCGCCAGCCAGGCGACCAGCTTGCCGTAGCTGCGCCGGGCGGCTACTTCGGCCGCCGCCCGCGCGATATCCGAGCGATCATCCATCGCGGAATTACTCCGCCGCTATGTACTCGGCCATTTCCCAGATCGGCCGTACCTCGACCGTGCCGGTGCTTGCCGCCGGGCAGCGCGCCGCCCATTCGATGGCCGTGTCGATGTCGGCCGCCTCGATCATGTAGAAACCGGCGAGCTGCTCCTTGGTGTCGGCATAGGGGCCGTCGAGCACATTGGTCTTGCTGCCGGCCAGCCGCACCTGGGTGGCCGCCTGGGTCGGCCGCAGCCTGTCGCCGGCGAGCCAGGCGCCCGATTTGTGCAGCGCTTCGGTATAGGCGCCATACGCCGCGAGCACCTGCTGGGTCTGCTCTTTCGGTGCATTCGCCATCGCTTTCTCGTCATTGTAGATCAAAAGCATGTATCGCATGGTTCTTCTCCCGTTTTCTGAAGGCCGCTTCGTCGCGTGCCGACCTATGTCGTGCGGCGCCGACCGATTTCGACAGGCGCCCGAAATTTTTTGCCGCTCCTCCCAAATCACTCGGCCGGAACAAGGTGCGGAACTTTGCTTGGTGCCTGGCGCAAAGCGGGTTCCAGCCAGCCGCGATAGCGCACGATCAGCCCGGCGACCGGATGCGCTATCTCGACATGGAAGCGGAAGCGGCCGTCCTCGACGGTTTCGTAGGCGTTCGAGCGCGGGCAAAGCCACATCGGCAGCGGCAGGCCGAGCAGGCTCCAGCGGCGCAGCACGAGACGGAGCCGATTGCCGTCGACGACCACCGCCATGGCGAAGCTGAGCGGGCCGAAGCTTTCGCAAAGCAGCCGCTCCGAGCGGCCGCACCCGGCAAACTGCCGGCTGGAAAAGCTCATCGTTCCGAAAGTCCGCGTCCAGGTCTCGCCGTCCTTGCCGATGTCGAAGCCGACTTTGACCAGGACATCCGTCCCGGCGGCTGGAAAACCGATCAGCCGCGCCGCAAGCCGGCTAAGCATGCCGCTGCCGCGCTCGACGCTGGCGCGGCCTTGCGCCATTGCCGCTCCCTCATGCATGGCACGGATTTCGGTGGGGAGGCCTTTCCAGGCATCGCCGAGCAGGTCGGGATAGAGGCCCTTGGCCTCGCTGTCGTCCCTGAAGCCGGTATGGATCGTCTTGCTGGCGAACAGCCTCTCATAGTCCTCGAGCTCGACGTCGTGCACCGCCGCCCGCGCGCCCGGCACCGGCATGCGGCCGTCGAGCGCCTTGCGGATGATCGCCTCGACCGCCATGGAAGGGATCAGCGGCCCGTCATCGCCCTCGGCCAAAAGGTGCCAGGACCGCCTGGCCGGCCCGCCGGTCGCGTCGACGCCATCGACCGCGACGAACATGCCGCCGCGATGCTCGCCCCAGGACAGCCGGTTGGTCGCCCAATGCATCAGCGGCGCCAGCGGCGACAGCGAACGGACGAGGCCGGCGCGGACGAGCCAGGCCAGGCCGATCAGCGCCCGGTGCAGCACCTCCGGCACCGGGCCGGCGCCCATCCAGATCGTGCTCGCTTCCGGCCACAGCGCCTGCAGCGCCCGCAAATCCGGCACGTCGACCAGCGAGAACAAGGTGTTCGTCACCGGCACACGTCCGGGCGGTGCGATCGTATAGCGCATCTGCTCGGTGAGCGGGTACCCCACGGCCTGCTTGCCGTCCCGCAGTCGCACCGGCCGGCCGGCATAGCTTGCAATGGCACGAATGACGTTCTCGCCGACGCCGGCGAAAGGCGACGGCGCGATGCCGCCGCGAATGCTGTCGACACGCGCCATTTCGGCCGAAAGACGCCGCACCACCGCTGCCGTCAGCACCGGAAAACTCGACACGCCGGAGAGCACCATCACGCCGGCCGCCTTGGCAGCTGGATCGAAGGCCGACACCCCGTCTACGAATTCCGAGCCGTCAGCCAGATCGAGATAGTGGATACGCGCATCGATGCAGGCCTCGATCAGCCGGTAGCGCCCCTCGCCATAGGCCTGGAACGGACCGCTGGCGTCGACGACGATGTCGGGCCGCATGTCGGTGAGTTGCGTGCGAAGGTCGCCATCGCGGTCGAACATCGCCGGCACGAGCCTGGCCTTGGTGCCGCCCCGCCCTTTGCAATAGGCGTCGGCCTTGCCGAGCGAGCGGCCAGCGACGAGCAACTCCAGCCGCGGCTCATTCTCCAGCAGCTGCACGATACGTCCGCCGAAGGTGCCATAGCCGCCGACGATCAGAAGCTTCATTTGAACCTCCGATCTCAGCTGACCAGCCGCTGCCGCAGTTCGGCCGATGGGATCTCGCAACTGTCCTTGCGGCCGAACAGCGCGTAGCGGTTCCTGGCAACGCGGTCGTAGAGCCAGTCGCGCAGCGGCCGAGGCAGGATGAGCAGCGCCTTTGCCGCGCGCCACGGCCAGCCGAGCGCGGCCATGACGGCGACGAAACTGTCGAGCTTGGTGAAAGCCGCGTCGTCGATGATGGCAAGGTTGCTGTCGTAATCGTCGGTCGGCAGGCCGTGCTGGCGAAACAGCGCCTCGCCGAGCGGCGACTGCGCCGTGGCGAAACGGAAGCGCTTTTTCCGGTCGAGTTTCAGGATGAGCTGGACGAAGCCTGAACAGAACACGCAGACGCCGTCGAAGACGATCAGCGGGTATCGGACGTCATAGGCCTGGCTCGGAGAGGCGGAACGGTTCGGTTCGGGCAGGTCGGTCATGGCGGCCCCGGCTGCTTGTGACCCTAGACACTAAGCTAGGGGGACACTAAGCCAGCCGGCGGCGGCGTCAAAGTCGCGGCGTTGTCGCACGCCAGTTGGCGGCGAGCACGAGGCGCTCGGCGCGGTAGGTGGTGGCGCGCTGGTCGGCGGCCGGCCGGCAGATGCGGCTGTGGTGACCTCGTTCGCGGGTCATGATCAGTTCGCGCTCACGCCCAGCGAGTTGCCGCGGCGGGCGCAGGCCGGCCCCGGGCCGCGCATGTAATAGCGCTCCGGCCGATAGGTCGGCGCGACGAATTCGCGAATGGCGGCGGCGTAGCCGGCGATGTGGTTCCAGAAGTTCATTTTACCTGTCCCTGTCCCGCTTTCGGATGTCCCGTCCGAATTGTTCGAGAGCATAGCGTCGAGGCGTGAATAGTCGGTGAACGTGATGTTAATTTCTGGTCCGAAACTCGTCGCATCGTGGCCGGATTGCGGCTGATTCGGGGTCTTTCAGTGCCTTTCGTCGCCATTCCGCTGCGTGTGACTTTTGCATCACATATGTTTCGTTCCGATGTCGCTTCGGCGCGCTTCTGTTTCACGTGCGGGCGGCACCGGGAAATTTCATTGCGTGCCGTCGGTGACACGGGCCCGGTCCCTCGCGGAACCGAGCAAGCCTCCACCCGTTGCGGTAGGATCGCGTCGCGCAGAAGTTACCCGGGGAGTTCGCAATGGCACCACGCCCGGCCTGGAAGGGCTATCTCAAACTGTCGCTGGTCACATGCGCCATCGAGCTGACCAACGTCGTCACCCATGCCGAAAAAGTCTCGTTCCGCATCCTCAACCGCAAGACCGGCAACACCGTCAAACGCATCTATGTCGATGCCGGGACCGGCAAGCCGCTGGAAGAGGGTGACGAGATCAAGGGCTATGAGGTGAGCGACGGCGACTTCGTCCACATCGAGGAGGACGAGATCGAGGCGGTGCAGATCGAATCCTCGCACACGATGAGCCTCGACGGCTTCGTCGAGAAATCCTCGATCGAGCAGATTTATCTCGACACGCCCTATTACGTCTCGCCTGCCGACAAGGTCTCCGAGGAAGCCTTTGCCGTCATTCGCGACGCGATGGCGGCGGGGAAGATGGCAGGGCTGGCACGTATCGTGCTCTACCAGCGCGAGCGCCCGGTGGTGATCGAGCCGCTCGGCAAGGGCATGGTGCTGACCACCTTGCGCTACGACGACACGGTGCGGCGGCCGGCGACGGTGTTCGAGGACATTGCGGCCGCCAAGACCGACAAGGAGATGATCGACCTCGCCCAGCACATCATCGACGGCAAGAAAACGAAGTTCGATCCGTCGAAATTCGACGACCGCTACGAGGATGCGCTGCTCGAGCTGATCCGCGCCAAGAAGGCCGGCAAGAAGGCGCCCAAGGCCAAGGCGCCGCCCAAGCCGTCCAATGTGGTCAACCTGTTCGACGCGCTGAAGAAGAGCTTGAACGCGGAGGGCGGCGGTAAAGCCGGCAAATCTTCCTCGAAGGCGACGACCGTACGAGCGAAGGCCAAAGCTTCTGCGCTGAAGCGCAAATCCGCATAGGAGAATGGCGGCATGGCCGGCCTCGAGCAATATCACGCCAAGCGCGATTTCAAGAAAACCGCCGAGCCGGCCGGCAAGGTTGGCAAACAGAAGCAGGGCGGCGGCATCTTCGTCGTCCAGAAGCACGCCGCGACGCGGCTCCATTACGATTTCCGGCTGGAGCATGACGGCGTGCTGTGGAGCTGGGCGGTGACGCGCGGCCCGAGCCTCGATCCGCACGAGAAGCGGCTGGCCGTGCATGTCGAGGATCACCCGCTCGATTACGCCTCCTTCGAAGGCACCATTCCGAAGGGGCAGTATGGCGGCGGCGCGGTCATCGTCTGGGACGAAGGCAAGTGGATACCGGACGGCGATCCGGCCACGGGCATGAGGAAGGGCCATATCGATTTCGAGCTGGAAGGCCACAAGCTCAACGGCCGCTGGCATCTGGTCAGGCTCAAGCCGCGTCCCGGCGAAAAGCGCGACAACTGGCTGCTGATCAAGTCCGACGATGCCGCCGCCCGTCCCGGCGAGGATGTTCTTGCGGACGAACCGAAATCGGTGAAGTCGGGCCTGACCATCGAGGAGGTCGGCCAAGGCAAGGCTGCCAAAGGTGAAAAGCCGAAGGTCTGGCAATCGAACAAACCGGCCGCCGGCAAGGCCAAGGCCGGCCAGGCCAGGCGCCTCGACTTCATAGAGCCGCAGCTGGCAACGCTGGAAAAGGATGCGCCGGCTGGCGAAGACTGGCTGCACGAGGTAAAATTCGACGGCTATCGCATGCAGGCGCAGATCGCCGGCAGCGACGTCAGGCTGCTCACCCGCGCCGGCCTAGACTGGACGGATAAATTCGACGGTCCGGTGACGGCGGCGCTTGGCAAGCTGAAATGTCGCGACGCCATCTTCGACGGTGAGATCGTGGTACTGGCCGACAGCGGCGTGTCGTCCTTCCCGCTGCTGCAGGCGGACCTCTCGGCGCGCCGCGCCGATCGCTTCGTCTACTATGTGTTCGACCTGATGCGGCTCGACGGCAAGGATTTGCGCCGTGAGCC
This sequence comes from Mesorhizobium sp. GbtcB19, assembly GCF_019091085.1. Lineage (GTDB taxonomy): Bacteria > Pseudomonadota > Alphaproteobacteria > Rhizobiales > Rhizobiaceae > Mesorhizobium. Next base: position 6,721 of record NZ_JAGXJY010000043.1, read on the forward strand.
GCTGGTCGAGCGCAAGCAGGCTCTGGCCGAACTGCTCGGCGAGCAGCCTGAAAATTCGGCGCTGCGCCTCAGCGATCATTTCCACGAGCCCGGCAAGGTCATGCTGCAGCATGTCTGCCGCATGGGCCTGGAAGGCGTGGTGTCGAAGCGCGCCGATGCGCCCTATCGCAGCGGGCGAGGGCTCTCTTGGATCAAGTCGAAATGCACGCTCAGGCAGGAATTCGTCATCGGCGGCTATCTGCCTTCGGACAAGACGGGGCGGGGCGTGCGCTCGCTTCTCGTGGGCTATTACGAAGGCGGCAAGCTCAACTATGCCGGCCGCGTCGGCACCGGTTTTTCCGGCAAGGTGGCGACGGACCTCAAGAAGAAGCTCGACGGCCTCAAGGCCGACAAGTCGCCCTTCTCGGCCGCCGTGCCGAAGGGCAAGGGCCTCACCTTCGTCAAGCCGGAGCTTGTCGGCGAGGTGGAGTTCCGCAGCTGGACATCCGACGATATAATCCGCCATGCTTCGTTCCAGGGGCTGCGCGAGGACAAGCCGGCGGAGGAAGTCGTGCAGGAACAGCCGAAGAAAGCCGCAACCGAAGCAAAGCCGGGTGGCAAGGCCGCGCCGGAAACCTCGGCCGGAACAGCAAAAACCTCGGTAAAACTCTCGCATCCAGACAAGCTGCTCTGGCCCGACGAGAAAGTTTCCAAGCAAGACCTGCTCGATCACTACGCGCTGGTCTGGCCGCGCATGGAGCAATTCGTCGTCAACCGGCCGTTGAGTTTGGTGCGCGCGCCGGACGGCATCCACGGCCAGCGCTTCTTCCAGAAGCATGCCTCGCCCGGCATGAGCGACAAGATCGCGCGAATGAAGGATCCGACCGATGGCGAGGAAATCCTGTTCATCAAGGATTTCGACGGGCTCGCGGCACTTGTCCAGTACGGCGTGGTCGAGGTCCATATCTGGGGCTGCACCCTCGATGCGCTGGAAAAGCCGGATCAGATCATCTTCGACCTCGACCCGGATGAGGGCGTCGACGTCGGCAAAGTGCGCGAGGCGGCGCTCGACATCCACAAAAAGCTCGACGAACTGGCAATGCCCAATTTGGTCAAGACCTCCGGCGGCAAGGGCTATCACGTGCTGGTGCCGCTGAAACCCTCGGCGGACTGGGACGCGGTCAAGGATTTTGCCCATGATTTCGCCCGCGCGCTGGAGCAGGCCGCGCCAGACCGCTACACGGCAACGCTGTCGAAGAAGGCGCGCACCGGAAAGATCTTCGTCGACTATCTGCGCAACGGCCGCGGCTCGACCACGGTCGCGCCCTATTCCTCACGCGCCAAGAAGGGCGCCACGATATCGATGCCGGTGACCTGGCCGGAGCTCGAAAAGGGCCTCGCGCCGAATGCATTCCCTCTGGGGGACGAGACGACGCTGAACCAGTTGAAGAAGGCCGACCCGTGGAAGGAGTTCTTCAAGCTGGGGAAGGCGCTGAAGCGAGGGTGAGCCTGTGCGGAAGCATTGCTACGCCGCGTTCCTTCACACCCCCCTCTGGCCTGCCGGCCATCTCCCCCGCAAGGGGGGAGATTGAACGCTCAGCCGGTTTCGCCAACCTCCAACGTTGCAAGAATGGCGGAGCGCCAGAACTGCCAATCTCCCCCCTTGCGGGGGAGATGCCCGGCAGGGCAGAGGGGGGTGCCTCGCGCCGACATTGCGCGTTACGGGCACCGGGGCTTCAAGCCAAAAACATCCTCTCGAACTCCTGCCGGCCCTTCGGCGAGAACACCACGGCGCGGCTGTCCTTCTCGCGGCGCGCCCATTTCTCGGCGATAATCTTGTCGAGGATGGCGGCGCCCAGCGTGCCGGCGAGGTGCGAACGCCGCACGCTCCAGTCGAGGCAGGCGCGGCACACCGGCCGCCGCGCCTTGGCATGGATGTCGATACCGAGGGCCGTGAAATGCGAGGCGCCGGAAGGCGCCAGCCTGATCTCGTTGTCCTCGCGCAGCAAAAGTTTCCTGTCGAAGAGCCGGTCGAGCATCGCCACCGCCTGCTCGCCGGCGAGATGGTCGTAGCAGACCCGCGCCACCCGCATGGCCGCGTCGCGCGGGCCGGGCCGCACCCGCTTCGGGCCGACCGCCTCGGCGACACCGATGATCGCCTCGATCATGCCGGCCACCTGCGCGCTGGCGAGACCGTAATAGCGGTGCCTGCCCTGGCTCGCCAAAGTCAGCAGCCCGCCCTCCATCAGTTTCGACAGATGCGAGGACGCGGTGGGCAGCGACACGCCGGCTTCGAGCGCCAGCTCCGACGCGGTCAGCGCTGTGCCACCCATCAGGGCGTTGAGCATATTGGCACGGGCCGGGTCGCCGACCAGGCTGGCGATGCGGGCGATATCGGGTCCTTCACGCATGGTTCGATCCTCATCGAAGCATTCCCGCCAGGAAAGCACTATTCTGGGGTCATCTCAAGTAGCCGAGGCAAACACTCCTGACAGGAGAATGCCTAGCACAGAGGCGCAAGCGATGTTTCGACCACGGTCGAAGCATCGTTGTGCGAAAGCCAACCGACGAGGAGACCGACATGACCATCACCTGCTTCATCCGCTACGAGATCGACCCGTTCGGCAAGGCCGCCTTCGAGCAATATGCGCGCGCCTGGGGCCAGGCCATTCCGCGTTGCGGCGCCGAGCTGATCGGCTACTACGCGCCGCACGAAGGCTCGGCCACCACGGCCTATGCCGCCTACAACATCGAGAGCCTCGCGGCCTACGAGGCCTATCGCGCACGGCTTGCGGCCGACCCGGCCGGCAAGGCAAATTACGAATTCGCGCGGCGCGAGAAATTCATCCTCAAGGAGGACCGCGTCTTCCTGAAGCTGGTGTCCGGGCCGCACGGTCCGCGCCAGGTTTTCAGGACCGACGTGACCGTGAGCGAAGGGATAGAGGCATGATCGCAGTCATCTTCGAGGTGGAGCCGGCGGAGGGAAAGCGCGATGCCTATCTCGGCATCGCCGCCGAGCTTCGGCCATTGCTCGACGGCATCGATGGCTTCATCTCGATCGAGCGCTTCCAGAGCCTCGTCGACCCGAAGCGTGTGCTCTCGCTGTCCTTCTGGCGCGACGAGCAAGCGGTGAAGGCCTGGCGCAATACCGAGGAGCATCGCCAGGCGCAGAAGGCGGGCCGCAGCGGTATCTTTGCCGGCTACCGTCTGCGCATAGCCCATGTCGTGCGCGACTATGGGCTGACGGAGAGAGCCGAGGCGCCGGCGGATAGTCGCGTCGTCAACGGTTAGGCGTTGCCTATGAGCACGCCGGCTCCGAACACCAGCGCGCCGCCCAGCACCACCTGGAAGGCGGCGCGCCAGAAGGGCGTCTGCATGTAGCGGTTCTGGACGAAAGCGATCGCCCAGAGCTCGAAGAACACCACCACGGCGGCGACCGCCGTGGCCGTCCAGAAATGGGGAATGAGATAGGGCAGCGCGTGGCCGAGTCCGCCCAATGTCGTCATCAGGCCGACCGTCAGCCCGCGCTTGATCGGCGAGCCGCGGCCCGACAGCTTGCCGTCGTCGGAGGCGACCTCGGTAAAACCCATCGAGATGCCGGCGCCGATCGAGGCGGCAAGGCCGACCAGCAGCGTCTGCCAGGTGTCATGCGTGGCGAAGGCGGCGGCGAAGATCGGCGCCAGCGTCGACACCGATCCGTCCATCAGTCCGGCAAGCCCCGGCTGCACATAGGTGAGGATGAACTGGCGCTGTTCGGCGGTCGCTTCCTCGATCTTGATCTCGCCCGGGACATGCTCCTGCTCCAGCTGATGCGCCGAGCTTTCATGACCCTGCTCGGCCACCGCGAGGTCGTCGAGCAGTTTGCGGGTCGAGGCGTCGGTGGTGCGCTTGGCCGCCGCGACGTAGAAACGATAGGCCTGCTGCTCCATCGCCTCGGCCTGCCGCCTGACATGCTCGATGCCGAGCGGCCTGACCAGCCAGTCGGGCTTGCGCTCGAAATAACCCCTCACATGCTCGCGGCGGATCAGCGGAATGCGCTCACCGAAGCGCTTGCGGTAAAGCTCGATGAGCGAATCGCGATGGCCGTCCTCTTCCTCGGCCATTGCCTCGAACACTTTCGCCGATTGCGGAAAGTCTTCCGCCAGCCCATCGGCATAGGCGCGGTAGATGCGCCCGTCATCCTCCTCGGAAGAGATCGCCAGCGCCAGGATCTCCTGCTCCGACAGCGAATCGAACGAACGGCGGCCGAAGCCGAAAACACGGGAAAGCATGATGGGGTCACTCTAGTTTAGAATAGTTCTAAACTAGGATCTTGGTCGCCGGTCGTCAATTGCCGGCGACGCGGACGCGCTCGCAAATGGTTGATCCAGCGCGCTTGCGTTCGCCCTTCATTATTGCCGAATGTTCGCCTATATAGATGACGATAGCCGACATTGAAGGAGACCAACCGAATGACGGACAAGAAGCCGCCGCACGCATTCGATGCGAAACCCGTTCTCGACCTCATCGCCAGCATCGAGGCCGACCTGCAGCGCCTGAAGGGCCTTGTCGAGGAACAGCTCGAAAAATTCGATCCCGCCAACCCGCACAACAAGACGCCGGACGGCAAGCTGACCGAGGAAGGCGCGGAATGCTGCTACCGCATGTTCGACGACGGCAAGTCGCGCTACACGGTTTCCCAGCAGATGAAGATCTCCTTCGCCGCCGCCACCCACCGCTTCAACACCTGGCGCAAGCTGGGTGGCAACAAGCGGGCGAAGACGCTGCTGGGGTAAGTGGTCGCCGACAGGGCGCAATGTCGGCGGGACAGCGCCCCCCTCTGGCCTGCCGACCATCTCCCCCACGAGGGGGGAGATTAGCTGTTTCGGGTGCCCCGCTCATTCTTGCGACCCAGGAGATTGGCGAAAGCCGGCGTGACGTCTGATCTCCCCCCTCGTGGGGGAGATGTCCGGTAGGACAGAGGGGGGCGCGATGGAACGTCAACTTCCAAAACTGCCAAACCAACATTGTCTCCATCACATTTTTTCGTTGGCGCGCCGGGATGGTTTCCGTGCACCATGGCGGTCCCTGCGCTGAACGAGGCCCCCGCCATGACCGTCCTCCCCGGCATCTCAGATATCCGCGCCGCCGCCGCGCGGCTTTCCGGCCTGACCGTCGAAACGCCGCTGATCGAATCGCCCGAGCTCAACAAGCGCTATGGCGGCCGCATCCTGTTCAAGCCCGAGACGCTGCAGCGCACCGGGTCGTTCAAGATCCGCGGCGCCTACAACAAGCTGTCAACGTTGAGCGAAGAAGAACGCAGCCGTGGCGTCGTCGCTTTCTCGTCGGGCAATCATGCGCAAGGCGTGGCGGCCTCGGCCGCGATCTTCGGCGTCAAGGCGGTCATCGCCATGCCGGCCGACGCGCCGGCGCTGAAGATCGGCAACGTCCGCAAGATGGGCGCCGAGGTCGTGCCGTTCGACCGCTTCAAGGACGACCGCATGACGGTCGTGCGCCCCTATATCGAACAGGGCATGGCGCTGGTGCCGCCCTTCGACGATCCGGCCATCATCGCCGGCCAGGGCACGATCGGGCTGGAACTGATGCGGCAGGCGAAGGCCCTCGGCGTGACACTCGATGCCGTCGTCGTCCCTTGCGGCGGCGGCGGCCTGTCGAGCGGCATCTCCGTCGCCGTCAAGGACGCCTCGCCGCAGACCGCCGTCTGGGCGGTGGAGCCCGAACATTTCGACGACACGCGCCGCTCGCTGGCCAAGGGCGAAAGGGTCGCGAACGAACCTGGACACAGCTCGATCTGCGATGCGATCCTCACCGCCGAGCCGGGCCTGATAACCTTCGAGATCAACCGCCGCAATCTCGCTGGCGCCATCGCCGTCTCCGACAAGGCGGTCGCCCAGGCGATGCGCGACGCCATGGCCCATCTCAAGCTGGTGGTCGAACCGGGCGGCTGCGTCGCGCTTGCCGCGCTCGCCTCCGGCGAGATCGACCTCGCCGGCAAATGCGTCGCCGTGGTGCTGTCCGGCGGCAATGTCGATTTCAGCACTTATGCCGAGATCATGGCCGCGGCCTGATTGAGCTTTGCTCAATTGGACAAGCCGCCGGCGTTTAAGTATTGATCGGCGTAGGCATAGCAAAGATGTTGAGTAACTATCGCGCTGTCGATCTACCTTGCCACGAGGAGAAAACTGACTGGCCATGGGGTGAACAATGCCGGAGATGGCAACCTCACCCTTCTCGACAGGGGTCTTTTCCTGCTCTTCGTCAAGCTTGAGCGAGCACAACGCCTGAAATCCTTTGAAGCCGTTGAAGCGGCGGTTCAGTCTATCGAGAGGTGCACGAATTCCATCGGAAAGCGCCATCTGGCGCTGTTTGCCTATGCGTATGTCTATTTTTCAGATGGCACTCCGAAAATGACCGAACGCCACGAGATCCTGGAGGGTGAGGGCGTCCGGAAAGTAAAGGAGTACAGACGAGCCGTCACCGACGAAGAGATTGCCATCGCCGTCTGGGCTCAGGTCAAGCTCAACCGGTATGAGAGCAGTTTTCGACGCGCGTTACATGCTCATCCACGCTAGGCCGTGACCCATAAATCTGCCGGGCGGACGGCTTGG
>NZ_JAGXJY010000405.1 GCF_019091085.1 Mesorhizobium sp. GbtcB19
CTGGCGGCGGGGGAATGAGACATTTTGTCTTCCAAATGAAAGGCCGGCTTGCCGGCCCGGTTCGTCATGGTGCGGGGGCCTCGTTCCACGGCGCGCGGAAAGGGTCATCCCCTTGGCGCAGGCCTTTGAAAGGCGGGTTTTGGGCACTTGTTTTTGGCCTTTGCCCGCGCCGAAACTTGCGGTAAAGGGGCCCATCCTTTTATTGCCGGGCCTGGCTGGGCGGAAAGTGGACCTGGCCCAAAACG
>NZ_JAGXJY010000406.1 GCF_019091085.1 Mesorhizobium sp. GbtcB19
TTCCCTACTCGATACTGCTTTGCATAGAAAATATCACCTCTAGTAGTCTTATCACGAAAGATGTAAATAACTACATTAGGATATTTAAGATGCTTAGGATAGTGGAATGTCCAGGCAGGATCCTTTCTTGAATTTTTTTTATGAATCTTTTGAATTGCTTTATACACTTATCATTAATCTTGAAACAATAATAATAGTTTTAAATAAATAGATATTAGCAAAGTTAAAATTTATGTAAAGACTAT
>NZ_JAGXJY010000407.1 GCF_019091085.1 Mesorhizobium sp. GbtcB19
CTGCTGCCGCTTTGCCGGCGGCCCGTATCGGGCGCCGGAAAATCTGGGCCCGGGCAGGGCGTCCGCCACCCGCAGGAGCGCCACCCCGCTTGCGCCCGCCTTCGCCTACGCGCTGCGGGAAATCTCGACCAAAGCCACCTTGGCCGGGTTCTATCGGCGCTATTCCCCTGTGGGTTTCTTTGGAAGCAGGCCCTGGGGCCCGGGGTTGGTGGGGTTTCGGGTCGGGACGGGCCGGGAAGGGGGGG
>NZ_JAGXJY010000408.1 GCF_019091085.1 Mesorhizobium sp. GbtcB19
ATAAGAGGCGGCTTGGGTTTGTTCTAAATAAATAGTTGCGCAGGATTGTTCTGAAAAGTTTTCTTAAGGTAAATTCTTGCTTGTTCTCAAGAATCAAAAGTAAGCTGGTTGGTTTGGAGACACTCCATAGTTGATCTCGGAATCTATTTTCCAACTCTGGTAGTTCGTATTGGGATTGATTTTAAAGTAGGAAATATGTGTTGGAAATATGACAAGCATATAATTTCAGTTTGCAAATAGGAATA
>NZ_JAGXJY010000409.1 GCF_019091085.1 Mesorhizobium sp. GbtcB19
ATGATGTTAATTTTGGAATCATGCATGGAGTGATGAATGCTTTAGTATCATGTAGGTTATGCCCAAAGTGATGTTGATTTGTTATCATGCATGAAGTGATTGTGCATGTTATACCTTGAAAACTTGAAACCATGTTTTGATGTCATGCCCAAAGTAGTGATACATAATAATCATGCTTAATAAATTTATATTTCAAAATTCTGCATGATGATTTTAGTGATTTAGGGACTATCGATTTTTACTAA
>NZ_JAGXJY010000410.1 GCF_019091085.1 Mesorhizobium sp. GbtcB19
GGCGCAAGTCGCGGCGTCGGTGATCGGCCGCCCGCGCATCGAGCCCGAATTGTCGAGCTCGCGCGACACCACCGTGTCGCGGAGCTTGGTGTCGCGCTCCTGCTTGAAGGACAGCGGCTGCATCGGATCGATGTCGACGCGCACCAGGCGCGCCGGATCGAGGTAGCCTTCCTCGAGATCGAAATCCCAGGAGCGGTTCTGCTGCGCCATCAGGCGGCGCTGCAGCCGGTAGGAGAGCCGCCGC
>NZ_JAGXJY010000411.1 GCF_019091085.1 Mesorhizobium sp. GbtcB19
GTGTCAGGGAAGCACGAGCAGACCTAGGCCTCCCGGCCCCGCATAACGATGTCAAATCCTGCCATACGGTCCTCCCGGAAGGGAATCCCAGAGAGGCTCTTATAGGCAGGCATCGGCCGGTCGCCAAGCCGGCCCCCCGCCAAAACGACAACTGGTCCAAGCACTGTGACGAATTTGCAACAACGGGGGGTTGTGGGGGCACAAACCCCCAACCTGCCGGGTTACGATCCAGCCGCATGTTGGG
>NZ_JAGXJY010000412.1 GCF_019091085.1 Mesorhizobium sp. GbtcB19
GGGTTCCGTTTGGCCCACGCCTTGCGGGGAGGACGTGGCGGCCATTCCACTTGGGCGCAAGGTGCCATGCGCCCCCCGCAACCTACCCGGGCGGTGGGCCGGAAACAGCCCTCGAAGGTTTCCCCTCGCCCCGCCCCTATTCGGTTTTGCTCCCGGTGGGGTTTGCCGGGCCCCTTCCGTTGCCGGTCGCGCGGGGGGCTCTTACCCCCCCCTTTCCCCCTCACCGTGGCGGTTGCCGCGGCGG
>NZ_JAGXJY010000413.1 GCF_019091085.1 Mesorhizobium sp. GbtcB19
TCTTCTACTCTCCTTCTTCATGGCACAAGAAGATCATATATGGCTCGTCTTTGAATTGTAAGAAACGATGACTGCAAACTTGTTTCACTGAGTCACTCCACATGCTGCGAGTGATGATGAGTATTATTGCTGCAATCGAGGGACTTCGGAAATGACATGTAATGACATTAACCTACAAAGCAATATAATAAACACTTAAGTCTCAATCAACGGCACCGTCATGCAACCATCTGAGGCGGTGGAT
>NZ_JAGXJY010000414.1 GCF_019091085.1 Mesorhizobium sp. GbtcB19
TGTTGCCCTGGGGGGGCTTGCTCACCTCGCCGCCCACCACCCCCCTCCCAGCAGGCGGGGGCCGGTGAGGCGGGCGCCGTGGTGGCCGAGGCGCACGATGGTGACGTCGTAGAAGATGATGACCAAAGCCGCCAGCGCAATGCCGATGGCCACAGAACGGATGCGGCGCGCCTTCCGCTGGCGTTCGGTCAAGGTGACCAGTTCGAGCTTCTGGTCGGCCACGATCATGCGCCCCCCCTCATGA
>NZ_JAGXJY010000044.1:0-2500 GCF_019091085.1 Mesorhizobium sp. GbtcB19
ACGAGCAAGCGTTAGCTTGCGACCACGAGCAAGCGTTAGCTTGCGACCACGAGCAAGCGTTAGCTTGCGACCACGAGCAAGCGTTAGCTTGCGTCCTTAGAGGTAAGTTTTAGCTTACCGGATTCAATGGGTCTGCCAAATGAAAGGGCCGCTTGCGCGGCCCGGGATCCCGTTTGGCGGGCCTCATGCATGTCGCTCAAAAGTGTTAGCGGTTTTGAGCCAACGACATGCATCACTAAAATCGCAAGGAGAAGATGTGAGATGAACATGCGTTTGGCAGACCTGGCAGCGACCTACTCTCCCGCGTCTTGAGACGAAGTACCATCAGCGCTGGAGCGTTTCACGGCCGAGTTCGGAATGGGATCGGGTGCAGCCGCTCCGCCATAACCACCAGGTCGGCAAAACGCATGTTCAATCGAGAAGCTGTTCAAGCGCGATCCGAAGGATCGTCGCGTTTTGTGCAATTCATCATTTCGGCGACAATCCTACGGATTGCGCCTTGATGAGCATTAGGAATGAGAACGATCAAGCCTATCGAACTATTAGTACCGGTAAGCTTCAAGCGTTGCCGCTCTTCCACACCCGGCCTATCAACGTGGTCGTCTTCCACGGTTCTCAGGGAATACTCGTTTCAAGGTGGGTTTCCCGCTTAGATGCCTTCAGCGGTTATCCCGTCCGGATATAGCTACCCTGCGATGCGGCTGGCGCCACAACAGGTCCACCAGAGATCCGTCCATCCCGGTCCTCTCGTACTAGGGACAGATCCTTTCAATATTCCTACACCCACGGCAGATAGGGACCGAACTGTCTCACGACGTTCTGAACCCAACTCACGTACCGCTTTAAATGGCGAACAGCCATACCCTTGGGACCTGCTCCAGCCCCAGGATGCGATGAGTCGACATCGAGGTGCCAAACAACCCCGTCGATATGGACTCTTGGGGGTCATCAGCCTGTTATCCCCGGCGTACCTTTTATCCGTTGAGCGATGGCCCTTCCACGCGGGACCACCGGATCACTATGACCGACTTTCGTCTCTGCTCGACTTGTCAGTCTCGCAGTCAGGCAGGCTTATGCCATTGCACTCAGCGAACGATTTCCGACCGTTCTGAGCCCACCATCGCGCGCCTCCGTTACTCTTTAGGAGGCGACCGCCCCAGTCAAACTACCCACCATACATTGTCCCGGACCCGGATGACGGGCCGCGGTTAGACATCCATAGTAATAAGGGTGGTATTTCAAGGGTGGCTCCACCTGAGCTGGCGCCCAGGTTTCAAAGCCTACCACCTATCCTACACATGCCACTACGAATGCCAATGTAAAGCTATAGTAAAGGTGCACGGGGTCTTTCCGTCTAACCGCAGGAACCCCGCATCTTCACGGGGAATTCAATTTCACTGAGTCTATGCTGGAGACAGCGGGGAAGTCGTTACGCCATTCGTGCAGGTCGGAACTTACCCGACAAGGAATTTCGCTACCTTAGGACCGTTATAGTTACGGCCGCCGTTTACTGGGGCTTCGATTCAGAGCTTGCACCCCTCCTCTTAACCTTCCAGCACCGGGCAGGCGTCAGACCCTATACGTCGCCTTGCGGCTTCGCAGAGCCCTGTGTTTTTGATAAACAGTCGCTACCCCCTGGTCTGTGCCACCCTCCTCCACTTGCGTAGAAAAGGGTCACGCTTCTTCCGAAGTTACGCGTGCAATTTGCCGAGTTCCTTCAGCATAGTTCTCTCAAGCGCCTTGGTATACTCTACCTGACCACCAGTGTCGGTTTCGGGTACGGTCTATAAGGAGGAGCTATTTCCTGGAACCACTCCGCTGCCCGTTCAATCCGATAAGATTGGACAACTTGTGTGATCCGTCACTACCTCCAGGCCCACGAATATTAACGTGGTTCCCATCGACTACGCGTTTCCGCCTCGTCTTAGGGGCCGGCTAACCCTGCTCAGATTAACTTTAAGCAGGAACCCTTGGTCTTTCGGCGGGGGAGTCTCTCACTCCCCTTACGTTACTCATGTCAGCATTCGCACTTCTGATACCTCCACCGCCCCTCACGGGTACGGCTTCATCAGCTTACAGAACGCTCCGCTACCGCTCGTGATTGCTCACGAACCCTAAGCTTCGGTGTATGGCTTTAGCCCCGTTACATTTTCGGCGCAAAGACCCTTATTTAGACCAGTGAGCTGTTACGCTTTCTTTAAATGATGGCTGCTTCTAAGCCAACATCCTGGTTGTTTTGGGATCCTCACATCCTTTCCCACTTAGCCATAACTTGGGGACCTTAGCTGTAGGTCAGGGTTGTTTCCCTTTTCACGACGGACGTTAGCACCCGCCGTGTGTCTGCCGACTAGTACTCCCAGGTATTCGGAGTTTGGTTAGGTTTGGTAATCCGGTGAGGACCCCTAGCCCATCCAGTGCTCTACCCCCTGGGGTATTCGGTCGACGCTCTACCTAAATAGATTTCGCGGAGAACCAGCTATTTCCGAGTTTGATTGGCCTT
>NZ_JAGXJY010000415.1 GCF_019091085.1 Mesorhizobium sp. GbtcB19
GCTATTGAACAGCTGAAGGAATGTTCGAGAGAAAATCTTAGTATAAATGTGTTAAACGATTAGATTGATTAGAAATGAATTTTTTATTACATCAAGGGTTTAAGGTGTATCGGAATTACATATGAGTACGCTGATTAAGGCAGGTAAGTTAGAATTTGCTTATTTTAATAAAAATGAGTTGTTTACGTTTGAATAAATCACTTTATAATAAAATATCATTTTGAGTAGGAACTATAGCAGGGAT
>NZ_JAGXJY010000416.1 GCF_019091085.1 Mesorhizobium sp. GbtcB19
TGTTTCCAAACGCTTCGTGACGCTCGTCGTCGAGGCCGGCGATTGTGACGCACCCTACATGCCCACTCTGTGGCATTCCGGCCAGGTGGTCGGCGAGACGACCTCCGGAAACTGGGGCTATCGCACGGGAAAGTCCGTTGCACTCGGCATGCTGCGTGCCGATCTCGCCGAGCCCGGCACGGAACTGGAGGTCGAAATCTTCGGCGACCATTTCAAGGCTGTCGTGCAGGCGGAACAGGCTCTA
>NZ_JAGXJY010000417.1 GCF_019091085.1 Mesorhizobium sp. GbtcB19
TAGCTTGGTCTGTAAAAGCATACATCTGATCTTTTCTATAATGGTGCGGTTCATCCTCTCTGCAATAGCATTATGCTACGGTGTACCAGGAACTGTCGTCTCATGTTGGATCTCATATGACCTACAATAATCATTAAACAATCCTGTATCCTCACCTCCATTATATGATCTTATGCATTTCAATTGCCTTTCTAACTCCCTTTTAACCATGGCATGAAACGCTTTGAAAACATTAATAACCTAA
>NZ_JAGXJY010000418.1 GCF_019091085.1 Mesorhizobium sp. GbtcB19
AGGCCGCCGGCGAGAGCGAAGAAGGCGACGGCGCCATGCGCGAATTCGCGGCCGATGATGCCTTCGGGCGGCAGGCCGAGACCGTCGCGGGAGAATTTGAGCGACGCTTCGAGAACGTCGACGCCAAGCGTGAGTACGGTGATACGAGCTTTCATTTCTCTCACCCCTTTCTTTTTTCGTGACCAACGTCCGAAATCGGATGTGGTTGGCAAAAGGCGCCGAGGGGCCCCAGCGAGCTGCGTCC
>NZ_JAGXJY010000419.1 GCF_019091085.1 Mesorhizobium sp. GbtcB19
GAAGGAACAGTACGGGCTCTGCCGGCGCGGCAAGCCGGGCTGGGGCGAGAACATGGCCTTTGTCGGCACGCTGGTGAACACGTTCGGCGGACAATGGTCCGACATGAACTGGAAGCCGCAGATCAACTCTGACGCCTGGAAGAAGGCGATCGGCTGGTATGTCGACACCATGAAGGAGGACGGGCCTCCCGGCATCAGCTCCAACGGCTTCAACGAGTACCAGGCCCTGTTTGCGGCGGGCCA
>NZ_JAGXJY010000420.1 GCF_019091085.1 Mesorhizobium sp. GbtcB19
CCCCGCCAGCCGGCCCAACGCCGATGGGGGGGGCGATTCCGCCGGTCAAAACCGGGCCGTCGGGGGCGAAGGCGACCGAATAGGTCGGGCCGGTGCCGGGATCGAATTCGGCGATCTCCGCGCCGGTGTCCATGTTCCAGATGCGCGCCGTGCCCTCGGGCGAGACGGAGCCGAGACGCTTGCCGTCGGAAGAGAAACACAGCGCATAGACGGTGCCGGAATGGCCCTCGAAACGGCGCACCT
>NZ_JAGXJY010000421.1 GCF_019091085.1 Mesorhizobium sp. GbtcB19
TCGGTTTGCCGGGATTTCGGAGATCTCGGCCGTGCGGCCCGATGCCATCGAGCGGTAGCCCGCTTCCACCAGCGCCATGGCCTTGACGTTGTCGGCGACGGAGGGCGCCGGCGGCGTGCCTGTCTTCACGGCATGCTGCAACTGCTCCATGACGCCGTTGAAGGCTTGCGGGAACCACATCGTCTCCCACCTCGGGCTCACCCATTCGCCGCGGGTCGTCTCGGCTGGGGCATGGGCCAGCGG
>NZ_JAGXJY010000422.1 GCF_019091085.1 Mesorhizobium sp. GbtcB19
GGTACCGGAGACGCGTTTAATGAGGGGTTCGGCGCTTTACGAGACCTTTGCTCGCGCACCCCTGGCTTTCGATGGAGGGGAAGGGACCTGGCGGGTCACCGACAAGGGCGAACGATATCTCGCCTTCGCCGGCGGCATCGCGGTGAATTCGCTGGCCCACAGCCTCCCGCTTCTGGTCGGGGCGCTCACCGGGCAGGCTGCCAAGCTCTGGCACGTCTCCACCCTCTATGAGATCCGGGAGCC
>NZ_JAGXJY010000423.1 GCF_019091085.1 Mesorhizobium sp. GbtcB19
GACCGGCAAGCCGATCCTGGACGGCATCGGCGCCACCGAGCTGCTGCACATCTTCATCTCCAACCGCTTCGACGACAGGAAGTCGGCTTCGTCCGGCAAGCCGGTGGGCGGCTACGAAGCGCGCATCGTCGACGGCGAGGTGCGCGAGTTGCCGCGCGGCGCGACCGGCAGGCTGGCGGGGCGCGGACCGACGGGCTGCCGCTACATGGCCGACTGCCGCCAGAAGGACTATGTCCGGGACGG
>NZ_JAGXJY010000424.1 GCF_019091085.1 Mesorhizobium sp. GbtcB19
TCCCACGGAGCGAGGCCCCCAAAGCCCATCCCCACATGGCCGCGGGCGGCCTGCATTTCGGCAAGCTGGTGTTGGGGCTGGATTGGTAGGAAGGGCACCGTCGGAGATTGGTGAATGCGGTGAAGCTGCCGATCTCCCCCCTTGTGGGGGAGATGACCGGCACCACAGAGAGGGGCGCTGTCCCGCCTACCCTGCAGCTGCGGACGTTGCATTACACTCTGCAGCTTCGTGAGTCCCGGATGC
>NZ_JAGXJY010000045.1 GCF_019091085.1 Mesorhizobium sp. GbtcB19
CTCCAAAAGTCAGCCTTGAATCTGATTTGCCTCGCGATGGGAATCCCAAGCCGTTAAATTGTCACTACAGCCTAGCCACTTTTCCGTTTGCAGCCGATTCAACGACCACCCCTTGCGAGGACACGGCTCTCGCCTTGGTAAGCTGCATCAACCGGTACCTTGCATAAACAGGTAGCTTGCTATATCTATTTGTAAACCGGAAGCTGAGCTATCCGGTGAACCGGAAGCTGGCATGACCGACTCTATCCAGGTGCAATTGCGGAAGGGCGCGCTCGATCTGTGCGTGCTGGCCGTGCTGTCGCGCGGCGAAAGCTATGGTTACGAGATCGCCAGCCAGCTGGTCGCCGCGGTCGGCATGGGCGAAGGCACCATCTATCCGCTGATGCGTCGCATGCAGAATGACGGCCTTGTCGCCACCCGCATCGTGGAATCGAGCAACGGGCCGCCGCGCAAATATTACCGCCTGACGACGCTCGGTCAGCAGGCGTTCGACGCGCATCGCCGCGACTGGCGCTCGCTTGCCGGCGCAATCGACAAACTTCTCGAGGATCTGCCATGACCAGGGATGCTTTCCTGCAGACGTTGCGGCAGGGATTGGCCGGCCTGCCCGCGCACGAGATCGACGACATCGTCGGCGATTACAGCGCTCATTTCGCCGACGCTTCCGGGCGCAGCGAAGCGGAGGTCGCCGCGGCATTGGGCGACCCGGCACGGCTCGCCCGCGAGTTGCGTGCCGAGGCCGGGCTGCGCCGTCTGGAGGCGCATTGGAGCATGTCCAACATGCTGGCGGCGACGCTCGCGCTGGCCGGCCTTGCCTTCATAGACCTCGTCTTCCTGCTGCCGCTGATTTTGACCGCCGTCATCCTTTGGCTCGCCCTCGGTATCACGCTCGTCGCCATCGGCGCGTTGGGCGTCAAGATCATCCTCACCACGCTGCTGTTCGATAGCAGCGGCACGCTCACGTCGTCGCTGGGGCGCGTCTTCATCGGCGCCGGATTGGTGAGCGCCTTTGTCGGCGGCGGCGCGTTGCTGTTGCTGGGCCAGGGCGCCGGCATACGGGTTCTCGGGCGCTACGCCCGGCTGCATTCCCGACTGGCGCAACCGGGCCGCGACCAGGCCTGAGCTCTTTTTGTCATCACATCGAAGGAACGGGACAATGACTGGAAAACTGGCATTCGTCGCGACAGCGGGGCTGGCCGGCGCCACGGTTTTTCTGGCGGTGGGCATCGGGCTTTCCGGCCCGGACTGGGTCTATGCCGGCGGCTCATGGATCGGCGGGGAATCGACCTGCGGGAAGCCCGCTTCCGCCCGGAAAGAGGTTACGCTGGCCTTCAGCCCGGGCGACAGCCTTACCATCGCTTTGCCGGCTTCAGTCCGTTATCAGCCGGGAGACCGGTCCGAGGCGGTCATCAGCGGCGATGCCACCCTCGTCGACCATGTGCGGATGAGCGATGGCAGGCTTGGCCTCGATTGCGAGCCGGGCTGGTTCACGCCTCGGTTCGATGTCCAGCTGTCAGGGCCGACCATAAAGGACTGGACCATTGTCGGCAGCGGCGATCTCGCTCTCTCGCGGATCAACCAACCCGATCTCCGGCTGAAGATCCGGGGCAGCGGCAGCGTTACCGCCGTCGGAAGCGCCCAAACGGTCAACCTTGAAATATCCGGCTCCGGTAGCGGGCAGCTCAAGGATCTGGTCGCCCAATCGGCGACGGTCGACATCCGTGGCAGCGGCGATGCGGAGATCACGGCGCAGGCGGATGCGGATATCTTGATTTCCGGCAGCGGCGACGTCGACATCTACGGGCATCCGACCATGCGGCGTTCCGAGGTGCACGGCGCCGGCAGTATCTCGCAGCACTGACTGATGCCGCGAACGGCTTCAGTTCCTTAGCCGATAGCCCGTCTTGAAGATCCAGGCGACGATGCCGATGCAGATCGCCAAAAACACCAGCGTCATGCCAAGGCTCACGCCGACCGAGACGTCGGCCTTGCCGTAAAAACTCCAGCGGAACCCGCTGATCAGGTAGACGACCGGGTTGAACAGCGTGATCGTCTTCCAGATGCCGGGCAGCATGTGGATCGAATAGAAGCTGCCGCCGAGGAAGGTGAGCGGCGTGACGATGAGCAGCGGCACCAGCTGCAGCTGCTCGAAGGTCTTTGCCCAGATGCCGATGATGAAGCCGAACAGGCTGAAGGTCACCGCCGTCAGCACCAGGAAGGCGATCATCCAGAACGGATGCTCGATCCTCAGCGGCACAAACAGCGCCGCGGTGGCCAGGATGATCAGGCCGAGCATGATCGACTTGGTCGCCGCGCCCCCGACATAAGCGATGATGATTTCCAGATAGGAGACCGGCGCCGACAGGAGCTCATAGATCGAGCCGACGAATTTCGGAAAATAGATGGCGAAGGAGGCGTTGGAGATCGACTGCGTCAACAGCGACAGCATCATCAGTCCAGGCACGATGAAGGCGCCGTAGGCGATGCCGTCGATCTCGTTGATGCGCGAGCCGATCGCCGAGCCGAAGACGACGAAATAGAGCGATGTCGAGATGACCGGCGAGATGATGCTCTGCAGCACGGTGCGGAAGGCGCGCGCCATCTCCACCCGGTAGATCGCCCATACCGCACGAAAATTGGGGGCTGCGCGCAGGTTCATGGCTCTTGCCTCAGAAGATTGACGAAGATCTCTTCGAGCGAGCTGTTCTTGGTGTCGAGATCGCGGAACTGGATGCCGGCCGCCTCGAGGTCGCGGATCAGCGAGGCGACGCCTGGACGGTCGCTCTGGTTGTCATAGGTATAGGTGAGCTCGTTGCCGCCCTCGGACAGTTCCAGCGCATAGCGCGACAGCCCGTCCGGAATGGCGGCAAGCGGCGCGCGCAGCTCCAGCCGCATCTGCTTGCGGCCGAGCTTGTGCATCAGCTCGGCCTTGCCTTCGACCAGGATGATCTCGCCCTTGTTGATGACGCCGACGCGGTCGGCCATCGCCTCGGCTTCCTCGATGTAATGCGTCGTCAGGATGATGGTGACGCCGTCCTCGCGCAGCCGCCGCACCATCGCCCACATGTCCTGGCGCAGCTCCACGTCGACACCGGCCGTCGGCTCGTCGAGGAACAGCACGCGCGGCTCGTGCGACAGTGCCTTGGCGATCATCAGCCGGCGCTTCATGCCGCCGGACAGCGTGATCGCCTTGGAATCCTTCTTGTCCCACAGCGACAGATCGCGCAGCACCTTTTCGACGAACGCCTTGTTGGGCGCCTTGCCGAACAGGCCGCGGCTGTAATTCACCGTCGCCCAGACCGTCTCGAAGGCATCGATGGTGAGCTCCTGCGGCACCAGCCCGATCAGGCTGCGCGCGGCGCGGTAATCCTTGCTGATATCATGGCCATCGACGCTGACGGTCCCCGACGAGCGGTTGACGATACCGCAGACGATCGAGATCAGCGTCGTCTTGCCGGCACCGTTCGGCCCGAGCAGCGCGAAGATCTCGCCACGCTCGATGTCGAGATTGATTTCCTTCAATGCCTTGAAGCCGGTGGCATAGGTTTTCGTGACACCGGAGATCGAGATGATGGATGACATGCTGAAAAACGGCCGGCTGGAAATTGTGACCTCATATAGGTCGGTTGCCGTTTTATGCAAACCGGTAATCGCCGCCGCTCCTGACAGCTCTGGACAGTCCATCCTGACTGAAGGCCCAGTTTGCGGCAGTGCAACGGCCTACGTCAGCGCCAGCCCCCGCTCCGTCTCGGCGCTGCGCGCCGAGCCACCTCTCCCCCACTTTGTGGGGGCGAGGAACTGTCAATCGCGAAGGGCGCGGCCTCGGAAAGCTTGGGTTCCTCGCCCCCGCCAAAGGCGGGGGAGAGGTGGGTCGGCGAAGCCGAGACGGAGAGGGGGGGCGCCCTATGCGAATATCCATCCCCCAGGCGCGCCAACTCCAACCGCCCGCGCTGCCCCCCCCCCCCCCCCCCGGCGCCTCCTCCCC
>NZ_JAGXJY010000425.1 GCF_019091085.1 Mesorhizobium sp. GbtcB19
GTTTAATTTTTCTTCTTTTTTTGTGTGTGTGTGTGTGTGATTGAGCAAAATTTGGGGTCATCACTGCATGCATTCCTACAAGGGAAATCATGCAAAGGATCAGAGAAGAACACTAAGAATCCTTGGTAATGATGGACCTCTCTTGCCCTAGATATGCAATTGAAAACCTCATATAACTCTCTCTCTCGCTCTCTCTCTCTCTTCCCCCTCCCTGATACATTCCAATCATGGGTTTCCCACTCT
>NZ_JAGXJY010000426.1 GCF_019091085.1 Mesorhizobium sp. GbtcB19
TTTCCCGCGGCGACGCCCTTCTGGCCGTAGAGGGTGAGCTGATTGACTTCGCCGCCCAGCCCGACCATCAGCATGCCGCCGAAATTCGGGTGCCGCGCATAGCCGGCGAGCGTGCGGTGGTGAACCATCATGCCGTCGCCGGTGGCGCTCATGCCGCTGCCCTGGTCGTGCACGATCGGCACGAAGCCGTCGATGCCGGGGTACTTCGTCAGCAAGGTGCGGTTGGCCTCGTCGGCGGTGGCA
>NZ_JAGXJY010000427.1 GCF_019091085.1 Mesorhizobium sp. GbtcB19
CTGAAGCATTCCTTCCTCAAGCACTGTATCATCCATTCCCTAACAGGATTTCCAACGGAGACTTCGCGGTACCATCAGAAACGCGCATAGCTTTGAGTTAAAGAAGAACTTATACAAGCTGCCACAGATGTTTGAGAGCTGATGAACATCCGGAAACAAGATCGAAACGCAAACCTTCCTGCCAACCAATACATTCACCGGGCAGTGACTTGTCATTTCGCCAGCAGCCTTTTTATTGCATGT
>NZ_JAGXJY010000428.1 GCF_019091085.1 Mesorhizobium sp. GbtcB19
GTCGCCCATGCCCATGATCTGGCCGCCATATTTGGTGCCCGCCTGGATCGCCTCCATCGAAGAGGAGCCGGGCATCTCGGCGAAGGTCTGGATGTCCTTGGCGTTGGTGCCCTGCGGCGTCCAGGCAAATCCGAAATCGCCGCCGATGCAGACGCGGATGCCGCGCCGGGGCATCTCCTTCATCGTGTCGATGCACATTCCGAGCTCTCGCTCAAATCCGAGCGACAGGGGCGGGCCGGGCTT
>NZ_JAGXJY010000429.1 GCF_019091085.1 Mesorhizobium sp. GbtcB19
CCCCGCGATCCCTCGCCGCCGAGATCCCAGCCGGGCGACGGGCCTTGCCAGAACTCCTTATGGTCGCCGGCGTTCTTGGTGTAGGGCGTGCCCCCGCCATAGGTCAGGCCGCCGTTCAGGGCGCCGGATCCTTCCTCGCCCAGCAGGTAGCCGTCGGGCTGGCCGTAGGTGGCAAAGATCTTCTCGACGTCGGAGGCCCGGCCGCCCGACCTTTCGCCGTAGGACTTAAGGCCGGTCTATGTG
>NZ_JAGXJY010000430.1 GCF_019091085.1 Mesorhizobium sp. GbtcB19
TGTAGCGCTGCTGCAGCTGCGCGCTGGGGGCGTCGAGCCATTCGACGAAGATATCGTCCGGCAGGGGCCTGCCGTCATAGAGGTCGGCGGCACGCTCGAAAGCACTTTTTTCGCTGCCGCGCAGCGCCGTCTTGGCGGCGGCCTCGATGCCCTCGATATCGATCTCGTGCTCGCCATCGGGTGCAAGCGCGATGATGTCGTTGCCGCTCGTGATGAGGTCGTGCGCACCGAGCGCGCGGCGCG
>NZ_JAGXJY010000431.1 GCF_019091085.1 Mesorhizobium sp. GbtcB19
CCTTGCTTGATGATTGCGACCAGTAGGGGCGAAAAGGCCGCGCTTGCCGCCAGGTTGTTGCGGGGGAACAGCACCAGGTTTTCCGGCCGGAACATTGTCTCGAACAGCGCCCAGGCTCCCGCCGCGGTCTCGACCTTGGCCTGCCGTGATTCCGCGGGCAGGGCGGTGGGGCGTCCAAGCGGATCGAGCGCCGGATCGGCGAACACACCCAGTACGCCGGCCAGCGCTGGCCGGGCGTGGCGC
>NZ_JAGXJY010000432.1 GCF_019091085.1 Mesorhizobium sp. GbtcB19
CGCCGCGCGGTTTCGGATCAGGCCGGCGCCGAGCACATGTATGTGCGGGCGACCGCGGCCGCGCGTGAGGCGGGCAGCGGTCCCGATTTCATCCACCGCGCCGAGGATGTGCTGAGGACCGAGATCCGTGTGCTCACCGGCCGCCAGGAAGCCTATTATTCGCCGCTCGGCGTCATTTCCGGCTTCCTTCCGGCCAATGGCATCGCCGGCGACCTTGGCGGCGGTAGCCTCGGGCTGATCGAC
>NZ_JAGXJY010000433.1 GCF_019091085.1 Mesorhizobium sp. GbtcB19
TATTTCTAGTTTGTTATTCTGATCTTGGAGTAGATTGTGCATGTGTTCCTTTGCTTTGCTTCATATTGTGTGTTTATTTTCCATAATCAATGTTCATGCTACTTTAGCTAGTTCAAATGGTATGTTCAGGAAGATAGGTGAAAGCACCATTATTCACTTAACTAGATTTTGTTTATTGCTTAGCTAGTATCATATACACATAGATATTAACATATATACTATTAGCAATAGGCAATTGAAGCT
>NZ_JAGXJY010000434.1 GCF_019091085.1 Mesorhizobium sp. GbtcB19
ATGTGCATCATGATACTTATCATGATTTACCAATTCAAAATAAGATACCATGTATTTATTAATAAAAATGATGGCAAGGCATGACATCTATTTACAAATTCAAAATAGAAATATGATAGACAATCATCATTTTCAAGTATGATACAAATTTCAAATATGAAATTTAGCAAAATTCGAATTTCGATAGAGGATGACAATTCATTAATTCGAGGTATGATATCAATTGTAAATAGGAAATAAAGC
>NZ_JAGXJY010000046.1 GCF_019091085.1 Mesorhizobium sp. GbtcB19
GCCGAGGAACTCGATGTTGCCGTCCGGCTGGTAACGCGCCAAGTCGCCGGTCCGGTACAGGCGTGCCTGCGGCTCCCTACTGAAGCGATCCGCCACGAAGCGCTCCGCCGTCAGATCAGGACGGTTCAGGTAACCGCGCGCGACACCCGCGCCACCGATATGGAGCTCGCCCGCAACGCCGATCGGAACAGGCTCGCCATGCCCGTCCAGCACATACATCCTGGTGTTGGCGATCGGACGACCGATGGATTCGTAGGGCTGGCCAGACTCTGTCCGTGAGCCGACCTCCAGGCATGACGACCAGATCGTCGTCTCGGTCGGACCATAGACATTCCACACCGAGCGGACGCGCGAGCGCAGCCTTCTCGACAGCTCCACCGGCAGCGCCTCGCCGCCGCACAGGACCCGCATATCTGCTGCGCCCGGCCAGTTCGCATCGAGCAGCGCACGCCAGGTCGCCGGCGTCGCCTGCATGAGGCTGACGGCCTGGCTTGCCATGAGGCGCTGCAAGGCGGTGGGATTGCCTGCATCCTCCTTGCCGGCAAGCACCACGCAAGCGCCCCGGCTCAACGGTGCGTAGAGTTCCAGCCCGGCAATGTCGAAGGCGATGGTGGTGACGGCGAGAAGCCTGTCCTTTGCCGTGATCCCGGCAATCTCCGCCATCGACTGGATCAGGTTGACGACACCGCCATGCTCGACCATGACGCCCTTGGGCGTGCCGGTGGAGCCAGAGGTGTAGATCACATAGGCAAGGTTGCGCGGCGTCAGGCCAAGCACCTGAGGATCGGGATCGCGGTCGGGATGGCTGCCATCAGCCATCTGCACCTCGTCCAGCGCGACCGTCTTGCGGCCGGACAGCGCATCGCCAAGGGCTGCCCGTCCGGTCTCGTCGACCAGCACCAGGCGCGGATCGGCATCGCCAACCACCAGGCCAAGCCGCTCACGCGGATAGGAGGGGTCGAGCGGCACATAGGCGCCGCCAGCCTTCAGCACGCCGAGCAGGCCGATCATCATCGCCGGCGAGCGCTCGACGCACAGCCCGACACGATCGTCAGGCTTGACGCCAAGTGCGATCAGGCGATGCGCCAAGCGATTTGCGCGCGCATTCAGCTCGCCATAGCTCAGTTCCACATCGCCCTGCACCAGCGCGATCGCATCGGGCGTGCGACGAGCCTGGTCCTCGAACAGAGCATGGATGCAGCGATCCGACGGATAGTCCGCTTCCGTCCGGTTCCAGGTATCGAGGACAAGCTGGCGCTCAGGCGCCGAGAGAAGACTGGTCCGGCCGACCGGACCTTGCGCCTCTGCCGCAAGGTCCCGCAGCACGACTTTCAGATATCCGACATGCCGTTCAATCGTCTCGCGATCGAACAATGCGGTCGCATAGCCCAGGCTTCCGGCAATTTCGCCGCCGACCTCCGCCAGATCAAGCTCCAGATCGAACTTCGCCATCTCGTCATAGGCCACGCCTGCCGGCTCGATTGCGAGGCCGGGCAAGGCGAGACGGTCTTCCTCGAGGGTCTGCCAGGTCAGCAGCACCTGAAACACCGGCGTGTGCTCGAGCCGGCGCGGCGGCTGCACGATCTCCACGACCTGTGCGAACGGCAGGTCCTGGTGGTCCTGTGCTCCCAGGGCCACCGACCGCACGCGCTCCAGCAGGGTAGCCACATCCGGCTCCGCCGACACGTCGACACGCAGCGCCAACGTGTTGACGTAGAAGCCGATCAGTCCTTCGACTTCCCGACGCCCGCGATTGGCCGTCGGGGTTCCGATGACGACATCCTCCTGACCCGACAGGCGCGACAGAACCACTGCCCAGGCGGCTAGAACCACCATGAACGGCGTTGCCCCGTGCCGAAGGCCCAGGTGCTTCAGGCCGCGGGTCAGTTCCGCATCGAGCCGCACCGGCACATTCGAGCCGACGAAGCTCTGCTGGGCCGGGCGCGGCCGGTCCGTCGGCAGGTTCAGCACCACCGGCGCGTCCTGCAAGGCATCGCGCCAATACCGGGCCTGCCTGGCCTGGCGCTCGCCGCTCAGCCATTGCCGCTGCCAGACCGCGTAGTCCGGATACTGCAGCGCCAGCTCAGCCAGCGGGCTCTCCTCACCCCGGGCAAACGCAGCGTATAATGATCCTATCTCGCGGAGCAGAATTCCAATCGACCATCCGTCCGACACGATATGATGCTGCGTCACCAGCAGCACATGCTCCGTATCGGCCACCCGGATCAGGCGCGCCCGCACCAAGGGGCCTCGCTCAAGGTCGAACGGCGCCGCAAACTCCTCCTGGCTCAGCGCCGCGAGGCGCGCGCCGGCATCCTTATCGTTGCGCAGATCGTGCTCCGCCAGCGGCAGCCCTCGCTCCACCGCCATGAACGCAACCCGCGCCTTGCCCGCCTCCGTCACGAACACACTGCGCAAGGTCTCGTGCCGCGCCCACACTTCATCCAGCGCTCGACCCAGCGCGGCCCGATCCAGTTCGCCTTGCAGGCGCAGTGCCAGCGGAACGTGATAGGCCCCGCTCCCTCCTTCCAGCTGTGACAGGAACCACAGCCGTTCCTGCGCGTAGGACGGCGGCAGGACACCGGATCGATCGACACGCGCGATTGCCGGCAAATGGTCGGAGCCGGACCTGGCCAGTTGCTCCTCCACCGCCTCGGCCAATCCGGCAAGGCTCGGCGCGACGAACAACGTCGTCAGCGCCAGTTTCAAGCCGAACGCCTGTTGCACCCGGTTGACCAGCCTGACGGCCAGTAGCGAGTGGCCGCCGAGCACGAAGAAGCTGACGTGACGCCCGACGCGCTCGACACCCAGAAGCTGCGCCCACAGCCCGGCAAGGATCGTCTCGACCTCGCCCCGCGGCGCTTCATATGCCTGCCGCGCGTAGGCCGCTTCATCCGGTGCCGGCAGCGCCTTGCGGTCGAGCTTGCCGTTCGGCGTCAAG
>NZ_JAGXJY010000435.1 GCF_019091085.1 Mesorhizobium sp. GbtcB19
GTCGGGCCGGGATTCCCACCCCGAGGGGTGGGCGCTTCCCCGGCGGCCCCCACCCCGGGCCCATAGAGGCCCCCGACCTGCCCCCTGGCCGAGCGGGCCGCCAGGTGTTTGCCGCCACGGAAACCCAACTTGCCCCATCTCAGCGCGACCGCGAGATGACGACGTATGTCGCCGAACCGATCAACTCTGTCGACCATTTCCCGCCCCAGCCCGGCCTTTTGAGAGTAGCAACGACCGAGCCGC
>NZ_JAGXJY010000436.1 GCF_019091085.1 Mesorhizobium sp. GbtcB19
CCCCCCCCGGGGGGGTTCTCCGCGAACCGGGGCCGCGCCCCCCCCCCCCCGGGGCCCCCCCGCCGGGCCCCCCCCCCCCGGGGGGCCCAAAGGGCCCCCGCCCGGCCCCCCCCCCGCCCCCGGCCCCCCCCCCCCCCCCCCGGCTCCCCCCCCCCCCCCCCCCCCCCCCCCGGGGGGGGGGGGGGAAACCCCCCCCCCCGAACAAATTTTTCCCCCCCCCCCCGGGGGCCCCCCCCCCCCCCC
>NZ_JAGXJY010000437.1 GCF_019091085.1 Mesorhizobium sp. GbtcB19
CGGCGGTGGTGGCTAGCCACCTGAACCCCATTTCACCGGATTCCCCCGGGGCCCAGGGCCCCCCCAAGCGCGGGAAGCACCGGGACTGCCGAAGCTACCCAAAGCGCCCTACCATCCACAAGCCTTCAAGAACCCGCCCCCCGTGCCGGCCCAGCCCTTCTCCAGCGCATCCGCTGTCAACCCCTGTCCGATCGATACTTCGGCCAATGCCGGGTTGCGTTTGGCCAGTGCCGGCAGGTTCTG
>NZ_JAGXJY010000438.1 GCF_019091085.1 Mesorhizobium sp. GbtcB19
TTGTAGGGTTTCTAAACCCTAACTCCTAATAGGACTTCTACTCAAGACTCCTACTTCAAACTAACTCCTAATAAGACTCATACTCAAGACTCCTACTTCTAACCAACTCCTAGTTCTTCTCTAAGAATTAACCACCATACCTTAGCTAGCCTCTTTACCTCTCTATTAGGGGTCGACTTAGGTAGATTTTACATGAATGTCCCTCTCACTTAGGCCTCTCCTACCTACCGTCCTCACATCAGG
>NZ_JAGXJY010000439.1 GCF_019091085.1 Mesorhizobium sp. GbtcB19
GCACCGCCAACGGAAATCGCCAAAAAAGCATGAAAATCATGCGTTTTTGACCATTTGGCCGCGCGACAATCCGCTCCACATCCCTGTCATGACGGGCTTACAGTATCCGCGCCGTTCGGTTCTGGAACCAAGGAGGCAAGGACGTGACGGTTGCCGTATCTCCGGAAGGGCTTCCCGCGCTGGTGCTGAATGCGGACTACCGTCCGCTCAGCTATTACCCCCTGTCGCTCTGGTCGTGGCAG
>NZ_JAGXJY010000440.1 GCF_019091085.1 Mesorhizobium sp. GbtcB19
CTTGCCCTTGGCCATCGTCATCAGGCCCATGAATTGCGCCTGCAGGTTGGTCGGGAAGGCAGGGAAGGGGGCGGTGGTGACATCGACCGGCGCAATGCCGGCGCCGTTGCGCTTGACGCGGGTGCCCTCATTGGTCGGCGTGATCTCGGCGCCGGTCTCGACAAGCACGTCGGGCGCGCTCTGCAGAAGGCCGGGCCGGGCGCCGTCGGGCATCACGTCGCCGCCGGTCATGGCGACGGCCA
>NZ_JAGXJY010000441.1 GCF_019091085.1 Mesorhizobium sp. GbtcB19
GAGCAGGCCGCCGGCGCCGCCGCGCGCCGCGGCAAAGGCCTGCCCCAGGATGGCGAAAGCCCCGCTGACGGCGGGCGCCAGGCGCGGGCCGGGCTCGGTCAATTCGATCTGCTTCGGACGCCGCAGGAACAGCGGCGCGCCGATGCGCTCCTCGAGCACCTGGATCTGGTAGCTCGCCGCCGCCTGGGTCATGCCCAGTTCCTGCGCCGCCTTGGGGAAGGACAGGTGCCTGGCCACCGCCT
>NZ_JAGXJY010000442.1 GCF_019091085.1 Mesorhizobium sp. GbtcB19
CACGCTGTCCATTATCCCGCGCCGAAGTTGCGCCGTTACGGCGGCCGTCCTGCCGCAAATGGCCGGAACCTCAGCCGGCTGGACCGGCCGGACCGCTTGCGGTCGCCGCCACGAGGCTCGACAGCTTCTCACGCTTTGCCAGCACTGGCTTTCCGTAAGCTATCTTCATCGAAAATTCCCGGAAAAACATCCACGGCGGGAGGATGGCGGGCGGCGGCGCCCACTGTCAGGCGGGCCGGTCC
>NZ_JAGXJY010000443.1 GCF_019091085.1 Mesorhizobium sp. GbtcB19
TAAACCTTCCACCCTATCTCTCCCCCCCCACATGACCCAGGCCCGCGACCAGCCGCAAAGGGGGAGCTTCGCGCGGAACGGCCCCCTCGTGGCGACCCGCCGGAAACTGGTGTTCGACTATTTCTCGGCAAACAGCGGCGCCGGCGGCCGGCTTGTGTTTTCGCCTGCCTATTTTATTGCCTTGGCCAACACCCCTTCGGTCCCCCAATTCGGCATGTTTCCGGTCGCCCCCGCCCGCGGCC
>NZ_JAGXJY010000047.1 GCF_019091085.1 Mesorhizobium sp. GbtcB19
TGCTCATGGATTTCCTTTTCCATGAAATGCCGGCGGTTGCCCTTGTCGACCATGAAGCTGGTCGACAGCGACTGCTGGCGCTTGCGGTCGACCTTCTTGCCGTCGATGTCGTAGATGGCGACGCTTTCGCGGCGCACCACCGCCCAGTCGCCGTCCTCGAGATAGGTGATCGAGTTGGTGAAGGGCGCCAGCGCAATCGCGTCCGAGCCCAAAAACATCTCGCCCTCGCCATGACCGACGGCCAAAGGCGGACCGTTGCGGGCGCCGACGATCAGGTCCTCGTCGCCCTTGAACATGATCGCCAGCGCGAACGCGCCGTGCAGCCGCTTCAGCGCGTGATACGCGGCCTCGACCGGCTTCAGCCCCTTGGCGAGTTCCCGCGCCACCAGGTGCGCGACGACCTCGGTGTCGGTCTGCGAGGAGAATTTGTAGCCGTCGCGGGTGAGCTCGTCGCGCAGCTCGGCGAAATTCTCGATGATGCCGTTGTGGACGATGGCGACGCCGTTGGAAAAATGCGGATGCGCGTTGGTCTCGTCCGGCACGCCATGCGTGGCCCAGCGCGTATGGCCGATGCCGATCGTGCCGTCGAGCGGCTCTTCCTTCAGCCGGCGTTCGAGATTGATCAGCTTGCCTTCGGCGCGGCGGCGGCCGAGCTCACCCTTCTCGACGGTGGCGATGCCGGCCGAGTCGTAGCCGCGATATTCAAGCCGTTTGAGGGCGTGGACGAGAAGTGGCGCGACCTGCGAACGGCCGACAATCCCGACGATACCGCACATGCCTGCCTCTGAATCCCGGCCGAACCGTCCTTGTTACCTCGAGAGCCAGACTATCCCCAATTATCTGCGGGGTTATCGTTCATTTGAACGAGTCACCTGACTCACTCGGGACCCCAAGCGTAAAACACCTGCGTTGTTGGATCTCGGTGGCGAAGCGAGGCGACACAGGCACACCATCTTACCTCTCGCGCAAGACTTCCTGCCTGTAGCGGACGAGCGGCGAAAGCAGGTAGCTGATGATGCGGCGTGAACCGGTCTTGATTTCGACTGTGACCGACATGCCGGGCGAGAGACTGGCCGCTCTGCCCTCGATCTGTATCTGTGCATGGTCCAAAGAGACGCGCGCCAGGTAAGCGGGGTCCCGGGTCCCTTTCTCCGAGGCCGAACCGTCCGTAGGGGATGACGGGTCACGCACCACATTGTCGCGCCGCTCATCCGTAACGGTATCGCGCGAGATGCCGAGCACGCGGCCGTGCAAGAGCCCGTAGCGTGTGAAATTGAAGGTATCGACCTTGATCTCCGCGTCCTGTCCTGGAGAAATGAAACCGATATCGTTGTTTGACACCATTGCCTCGATCTCGAGTGCGGCGTCGGCCGGCACGACGATCGCGAGTGCCTGTGCCGGCGCGACGACGCCTCCGATCGTATGCACGGAAAGTTGCTGCACGACGCCGTCAACCGGCGCGGTCAGGGTTTGCATCTTCGCTTTTTGCTCGGCCTTGATCAGATCCTGGGCGAGGCCGGCCTCCTTTTGCTCTGCCTTCGCCAGATCGTCGAAAAGCGAGCGACGGTATTCGGCCTCGGCTCTCTCTCGCGTCTCCTTCAAGACCGAGACGGCCGCTTTGACCTCGCTCTCGCGGCTCTCCAGGACCGGGAGATCGTGCTGCTGACTGATCAGGTCCTGCAAATCGGTCAGATAGGTAATCTTGGAGGCGAGACCCTTATCGTAGAGATTCTTATCCATCTTCACTCGTTCCTGGAGCAGCGGGAGAACAGCCTGCAGCTTGTCGATGGTGGCGCTGATTGTCTCGCCTTCCGCCTCCTTTTCGGCGAGCTGGCGCGTGATCTCGGCCACCTTCGCGTCTTGCTCGGCCGTTTGCGTGGTGAGGAAGCGGCGCTGCGTCTCGATCAAGGCCTGGCTTGCATTGGCGGGGGCGACGAAATCATCGAGGGGATTGGCATGACCAGAAAGCGCCGCCCGCAACCGCGCCACTTCGAGTTCCGCGGCAACAAGATCGCTCTTGATGTGGTCGGTTTCGGCCGCGCTGATCGTCGAGTCGAGCTCGACCAGGACGTCGCCGGCCTTCACCGGGACCCCGTCGCGCACGTGAATAGCGCGCACGACACCAGCCTCCAACGGCTGGACAACCTTGACGCGGTCGTTGGGCACGATCCTGCCGGGAGCCGTCGCGACGATGTCGACCCGGCCTACCGCCGCCCAGGCGGCCGCAAGGCAGAAGAAGGCAATGATGGTCGCGCCGATCGCTCGACCGACGGGCGAGGGCGGCGCCTCTATGATCTCGAGCGCCGCGGGCAGGAACGCGATCTCATAGTCGCGGCGGCGCACCTGCCGAGCTGGAAATTCAACGATGTTTCCGGCGGCCGCCATTGGTTTGACCCGCTTGCAGGTGATGAAGGTTGGCGTAACGACCGTTCGAGCGCATCAGGTCGGCATGTGTCCCGTCCTCGACGATTCGGCCGCGATCGATGGTGATGATACGGTCGGCATCGCGCACCATCGACAGGCGGTGCGCTATGATGATGACGGTGCGCCGTTCGGCCATGGCCCGCATGTTGTCCTGGATGATGCGCTCGCTCTCGTAGTCGAGGGCGCTCGTCGCTTCGTCGAAGATGAGGATGCGCGGATCGCCGATGAGCGCGCGGGCAATGGCGATGCGCTGACGCTGGCCTCCGGAGAGCGAGCAGCCACGTTCGCCGATCACC
>NZ_JAGXJY010000444.1 GCF_019091085.1 Mesorhizobium sp. GbtcB19
AACCGTAACGGCGATCTCCTGGACATTGCCTGCGCCATCACGGGACGCGCGCCGGTTTACGGCCTGCACCGGCCTGACATTCGCCGGTCCCGGCTCGTGTTCGATGTCTCGGGCCTGTCACCCGCCTTCCTTGCCTCCGAGTTCGCCTGGCCCGTTCTGGGCAGCCTCTATGCCCGTGAGGTGGGCAACGCGTTCGGTGTCGTCGCCGGCGTCGCCGGCCTTCCCGGCTGGGTCGCGCTGAT
>NZ_JAGXJY010000445.1 GCF_019091085.1 Mesorhizobium sp. GbtcB19
CCATTCCTTGAGGCTGCATCGGGAGATCGCCGTGAACATCGAGATGCGCGATCCGGCAGCCACCAGCAAGGCCCTGATCGTTCTGCTGGACGGTGCCGAGGAGGATGTGCGGCTTGCGCTCGCAGCCAGGCAGGGCAGCCGGAAATAGCGCCAACGCGCCCCCTACGGGTTGTACCAAAAATTGCCCGGGACGGGTCTGCGGCCTGTGGCGACCGGGCCGGTTGCGGCCCAGACGCAACGGG
>NZ_JAGXJY010000446.1 GCF_019091085.1 Mesorhizobium sp. GbtcB19
TGGAGGACGTGCCGGCCGAGGAGAGCCTGTGGCAAGGGGAATGTTTCGTGTTCGACGAGCGCGTGTCCGTCTCGCATGGGCTGGCGGGGGGCGAGGCGGAACTCTGCCGCGCCTGCCGGCACCCGCTGACCGTCGGGGACCGGCTGTCCCCGAAACTCACTGCCGGCGTCTCATGTCCCCACGGGTTCGAAACCAGCTCTGATGAGGATCGAGAGCGCTATGCAGGGGGTCGTCCCCAGGTG
>NZ_JAGXJY010000447.1 GCF_019091085.1 Mesorhizobium sp. GbtcB19
TACTTTCTTTAGATTTAAGGAAAATGTTATTGATTAGTATATATATCTGAAGGTAAGTGGAAGAAATTTTATTATATTGTTCTAATATGTCAATGATACTTTGCTTATTAGTAGTGATCTTGGTTTAATGCACGAAACCAGGATGATTGATATAAATGAAATAACTTATGCTATTAACATTAAGATGTTTAAGGATATATCTAAATTATTATTATTATTATCTCAGAAAAGATATATTAATT
>NZ_JAGXJY010000448.1 GCF_019091085.1 Mesorhizobium sp. GbtcB19
TACTGGCATTCCCGCTGCCCGTGGCGACCTGCTCCGCCATCTGCGTGGCCTTCGCCTGTTCTTTGTCCAGCAGAAGCTCGATCGTCAGTGTGACGACATTGGGTGCCGCGGTTGGCCAGTTTGGCGCGCCGTCCGCGGCTAATTTCAACGCCAATAAAAAGTCGTTCAATTCGTCGAAGATGATGCGGTAACCTGCCTCGGCCGGTTCAAGGATGTTGGCGTGGCATAACGCATTGACCAG
>NZ_JAGXJY010000449.1 GCF_019091085.1 Mesorhizobium sp. GbtcB19
GTATAGTTAGTATTTCCTGTTTGCAGCAAATTAGGTTCTTGCATTTATCTTGTTCTACGGAAGGATACGGCGGAGAAGAATATTTAGAGGCGGTGGAGTGTGGGGGGCGAAGAATATTAGAGAGTGAATTGCCGAGTAGGCTTTCTATTTGGTATAAGATGTCAATTTTTCGAACAGGTTTAGGATATGCTATACCTTTCCTATACTCTAAATGCATCTTTATTCTCTCCAATTGTACCGT
>NZ_JAGXJY010000450.1 GCF_019091085.1 Mesorhizobium sp. GbtcB19
GGGGCAGCCCCCCAGAGGGGGGGGGGTTCCATCAAATCCTGAGTGGTAAGGGCAAAAAACATTAGCCGTCTCCTAGGCCTAAGAGGGAGATACGGCCGTGATGTCCCCTAAAATATTGCGCGAACGCGCAGGCAAGAATTTCTAGGTCGGCCCCGCCGACCTTGCTAATATAGCCGCGCCTAATGGCCCCTGCGGCTGGCTGCACCCGATTGGCTGCACCCAGTTTGCTCTTGGCGTTAAG
>NZ_JAGXJY010000451.1 GCF_019091085.1 Mesorhizobium sp. GbtcB19
GCTCGGCCTCTTCGGCATCAATCCGCTGGAATATCCTGGCCGCACCGCGCTGTTCGGCATCGGCAGGTTCGGTCTCGTGCTGGCCTTCGTCCCGCTCGCGGCCGTGTTTGCTCTTGCCGTCATTCTCGGCCGGCGCCTCGCCGGCGATAAGCATGCTGTCGCCGAGGCAGCCCGCCTGCTGGCCTGGCCGGTCTTGCCGATCGAGCTTGCCTACGATATCGCGCATTACGTCACCGGGTTG
>NZ_JAGXJY010000048.1 GCF_019091085.1 Mesorhizobium sp. GbtcB19
CTTGAATCTGATTTGCCTCGCGATGGGAATCCCAAGCCGTTAAATTGTCACTACAGCCTAGAGCAATTCCAGGAAAAGTGCGGGTGGTTTTCCGTCCGGAATTGCGTCAAAACAAAGATAGACCGGTTCGCCGTTTCCGTGAAACGGTGAAACGCTCCAGCACGGCCGTGTTGGCAGCGACCCGCTTGAAATGTTATGCAAGCGCTCTCATCGCGGCCGCTTCTTGAGTGACGATCGACCGAACCCACGACTGGGCGGGGTCAACATCGGACTTGGCGTGCCAGACGGCAACCACTTCGAACCGTGGGCTTGCGAAGGGCAGGGCGTAGCTGGTTAGGCGAAAGGTTGTCGATAGCATGCGAGCCGCGACGCTTGGCACATTGGCCAACAGGCTCGCTGACCTCAGAAGGTGGGGCAATGTGGAGAACCGCTCCACCACGACAGCAACCCTTCGAGACGCGCCCAATGCACGAAGGGAGTCGTCTATAAGGCCGCTCGACAGGCCGTTTGCGGAGACGAGCGCGTGCGGTGTCGTCGTGTATACGCTCAGGGTCATCGCACTGTCTGATCCGGCTGCGGTGCTTCCGGAAAGGACGACGAAGCTTTCAGTATAGAGAGATTGTACACGATGACGCGCTTCCCGCCGGGACGGTCGCGCACAGATGACGAGGTCGACGAGATCATCGTCAATCATCGCGGCAGCATTGCTATGGTTTCCAGCGCGCATGACGAGGTCCATATTTGGAGCCTCGTCTTGGAATCGACGGATCAAGCGCGGACCGAGGTTGATCTCGATATCATCGGTCATAGCGATACGTACGGTTCGAGAAGCTGTTGCCGATTCGAACTCACTGCCGGTTAGAAGAGCTGCGTTGATCGGGCTTGCAGCCCAGTCCGATGGAGCACAGCAAGAAGGCATGGCGCCGTGGGGGAGTGCGGGAGCAGGCTTCAGGGAGAATCGGTCCCGATCCTCGAGACATGTGGCTTCGTTGTCACCGTGCTGCGGATTGCTGCTCCTAGTCCGACCGGAGCGTGCAAACGCCAAGTTTTTGAACTTCGAAGTCAGCTACAGCATGGCGCCCAGCTGATCGCTCAAGGTGGATGTGCCTGGGCAGGTCCGCGGAGGCCGGCGCCTGGCCGATCCTGTCGTTGCCGATGTCAGGCTCACTGCCAGTGGAGGCTCGCCGGGCCTGCGGTTGCCGGAGCTTCGCCCGGCGAGTTTCCCCATGGCGTCGTGGGTTTCGTCGCGTATTCGCATGATGTGCCCACTGGTCGGGGGCGTTAGCGTTGCCCTGGATCCTCGGTGATCCAGGTAAACAAGTAAGCGATAGCCCTGCCGGGGGCGCGACCTATGTCCCTTTCGCGCTACAGCGGCCTATTTGATCCCGCTGATCTGGACTTACTTCAGCGGGTGTTCGACCAACTGTGCAACGAACGCCGGCTAGCTCAAAAGGACCGGGAACAGAGAGAAGCCCTCGCCGAGGAAATCGTTGGCGTTTTCCAAAATGGGGTCACCGACGAGACAGAGCTGTGGCGAGCACTTTCGAAACGCCGCAAGGCTTAGCCGCCGTTATCGGACAGCGGCGGACGCTGCTAGCCCCGGCGGCATGCATAGGGCCAACCCGGGCAGGACCAGGCAAGCAGCAATGCCGACAAAGTCGCGGCGCCGATAGAACCAGGCACCAAGTGCAGCACGCGCTTAACTTCAAGAGGACGGCGAGGCTTGACGTCGACACTTTGGTCCAGCGCTTAGGCCCGGATCAGGGCGCGATGCACTGGGATATGATCAAGGTGATCTATTGCCATGAATGCCGCAGCGCCGGCGAGACGATCGGAACCGGCAGTTCACAAACCATTCGATGACGCCGGACCAGCGGAGCGAGACCTGACACGGGAGCGGCCCGGTACCCTTTGGCGGGGTTGAGGGTCCAATACGGTGCCGGGCCTGACCGGCGGGGGGCATGCTTTTAGGGCGGCGCCGGCTGGCGATGGTATATGCGCTCTAGCCAACGGGCGAACCATGCGAATGAAGGACGGGCGGGGTTCTGACCTCTGGCGTTGCCCGGCGTGGCACTTCCGGCCTCAGGGGTGCCAATCGTTTGGTTGAGTTGACCTGCCGTGCTTGTAACGGTGTGGACATTGGCGGACCACTGTTCATCCCGAGATCGCGAAGCTGCGGTCTTGCGCGACCTTGCCGATTTTGGCCCCTTCACCGGAACGGCGCGACACTCTTTGGCGGGTTGCAACCAATCGGGCGCAGGGCCTAACCGATGGGATCGCTAGACGAGAAACTCGGCACCGGCTGGCCATGGAATATGCGCTTTTGCCAATAGGCGAAACATGCAAATGAAGGAGCGGCAGCTTACAAATCCGCAAGTCGTCGATCCGTGGGCGTCTTATCGATGCAGCTACTCCACCGTCACCGACTTCGCCAGATTGCGCGGCTGGTCGACGTCGGTGCCCATGAACACGGCGGTGAAATAGGCCAGCATCTGGATCGGCAGCGCGTAGATGATCGGCGAGATGATCTCCGGCACTTCGGGCAGGAT
>NZ_JAGXJY010000452.1 GCF_019091085.1 Mesorhizobium sp. GbtcB19
GACCTGTACACCAGCCCGCTGCCGCAATACGATGCAGACTATTCGACAGGAATCATTGCGACTGCCAATTCCCGCACCGCCCGACAGGAGGAAGTTGTTGGCGTCTCCGACGCCGTGCTGGATGATCTGTGCGCCGGAGACACACTCACCCTCGCCACCGGCTTCTTCAATTCGCGCATCCCCTGCACGCTGAAAACGGGGTGCGATCAGGTGTGCTCCTCCGGAAAGATCTCTGACATGG
>NZ_JAGXJY010000453.1 GCF_019091085.1 Mesorhizobium sp. GbtcB19
CGATTGAATCAAACAAGAGTCCTTCACGGTCACAACCTTCTTACCAATTTGGATCTTGTAGGCCACTACAATGTCAATACTTGATTCCAAATTGCCAATATGAGGTTTCATATGACTCACAACACCACTAGTGTGATGGCAATTCTACACTCGAACCTCAAACGCCATCATTGCATGACTCTACTATTCTTGAATAGACGTTAGCAATCATACTCAACCCACTATGCCGACACAACAGCTA
>NZ_JAGXJY010000454.1 GCF_019091085.1 Mesorhizobium sp. GbtcB19
ACCCCAGCGCCCCCCCCCGGCTCTCCAGCGCCCGCTGCATCAACCCGATGACACGAACGGCCCACCCCACTTCGACCACCCGCGCCGTCAGCCCCAGCGCATCGCCAAAGTCCTCCACCGACAAGGTCAGGGGATAGTTCGTCCGCTCCTCGCTCTCCAGCCACTCGGCGCCGCTGAGGCTTGGTGCATCCGTCTGCTGCGATGCATTGTGCCGATAGTTCAGCAGCGCGCTGAACAGCG
>NZ_JAGXJY010000455.1 GCF_019091085.1 Mesorhizobium sp. GbtcB19
CCGGATCGCCGGGCCTTCAGCTTCCGCTACGATGTCATGGAGTTGTACACGGCGATCACGCCGACAGTGTTTAGCCGGCTGTTTGCCGAGGGATATGATCGGGTCATCTATCTCGTTCCCGATATCATAGCCTACCGCCGGTTCGACGAGCTGTTCGATGTTCTCGACGGCGGCGCGTCGGCGGTTCTCACGCCGCACGTGCTGGCACCGAATTTGCATCCGGGCAGCCCGAACGATCTG
>NZ_JAGXJY010000456.1 GCF_019091085.1 Mesorhizobium sp. GbtcB19
CGATGCATCTCGACGAGGAAGCCGGCAAGGCAAGCATCCTCGGCGGACTTCCGGCTTCGGGCTGGCACACCTGCGCGATGTTCATGCGCATGCTGTGCGACGCCTTCCTGCTCGACTCGCCCTCTCAAGGGTCGCCCGGCATCGAGCATGTGAAATGGAAGAAGCCGCTGCTGGCCGGCGACCGTCTCACCGGCAAGCTCACAATACTTTCCAAGCGTCAGTCGAAATCCAGGCCGCAGC
>NZ_JAGXJY010000457.1 GCF_019091085.1 Mesorhizobium sp. GbtcB19
CTGCCATTTCGGGTATCAAACACTATTCAGTGATCTGGTAGGACCGACACATAACACCAATATATACCCGTGTACCAAAGTCGAAGTAGGAGAAGAGGAAGGCACAGTGGAGGAATAGGATGGGAGAGGAATATGAAGAAAAAGAGAAAGAAGATGAAGAGGTAGAGGAATAGGAAGAAGAGAAAGCGATGGAGGAGGAGGAAGAAGAGGAAGCAATGGAGGATGAAGAAGAGGAAGTGT
>NZ_JAGXJY010000458.1 GCF_019091085.1 Mesorhizobium sp. GbtcB19
TAATAGGTTGTTCAGAGCCTTTATACAGCAGATTAATTTCGTTTTGCACGCTCTTTCAACTCCTTCTGTTTACGTCGAAGAATATCTATTTTACTTGTTGTAGGGGATATTTCCACTTCACTTGGAACATGCATTTCAAGAACTTCGGCATGATGGTCAATCTCCTTATATTCTGCAAGCAAAAATGCTTCTTCTTTTCGCCTTGCTTCCTTTTCGAAAGCTTTGTTTTTCCGAATGCCC
>NZ_JAGXJY010000459.1 GCF_019091085.1 Mesorhizobium sp. GbtcB19
GCCCCACCCGCAGGCGGCCCCCGCCATGGATGGACACGCATCTGGAGGTCGCTTTCAACTCGCTGTACACGCCTGCAAGAGACCCCTTCCACTACAAGGTCTGTTCGACCTTCGATTCCAGCCCGACGAACGGCAGCATCGGCCGGGCGATCGAGGTCGGCCGCGCGGTGCTCGGGCCAGCCTGCGTGCCGCTGGTTGCCGGTGCGCCGCAGCCCCAGCGTTACACCCCCCTCGGCCATT
>NZ_JAGXJY010000049.1 GCF_019091085.1 Mesorhizobium sp. GbtcB19
GAGCGCGCCGCGCTGTCGAACAACGCCCAGATCATCACCATGGGCGCCCGCGTCATCGGGCCCGAGCTGGCCAAATCGATCGCCGATGCCTTCCTCAAGGAGACATTCGATCCGCAGGGGCGCTCGGCCGGCAATGTCGCCGCCATCGATCAGGTCGACGCCAAGTACAACGCCCGCTGACCGATACTTCCCGCTTCGCGAGTCTCCGCCAGCTCCGTGTGAACCACGGCTGTTTGTTGAGACGATGTCGGTCCAGTCCGCGCGAGGTAAAGCGCCATCAGCTTTTCGGATCGTGGCGTAGAGTGGCGCGCGCGGATGTGAGGGATCGGTCACGTTCTCCAAGCCATCCTGGTGCGGGCGATCGACCGCTCAGATCCAAAATCCTCAGCTTTAATGGCAACTGATTGAAGCGCGCGCCCTCTCGGCTCTATGCACGAGCGCGATCAGGGTCGGGAACAGCAGAGTCCGCTTAGAGCAATTCCAGGAAAAGAGTGAGCGGTTAGGCTCGGCGACTGCGCCATAGCCTTCGGCCGCGCTGAATTTGGCTCGCCATTAGTGTCGCGACGGTTTCCTTCGCGCATGTCACAATTGACTGGTTTTGCGAGCGCAGCGCCCGCGGTTCACGTTTTTGTGATCAAGCGTAACAAATTTACGCATCAGAAGCCGCGAGTGTCTCGACCGTGGCGAAGGGTGTATCCTATCCTGCTGTTTTTAATGAGAAATCTCCGAATGTAATATTCGGTTTCTCTAAAGTAAAGTTTTAGTTGTATGGCACTGCTCTGTTTGGTACGGATAAGTATAGACATCGTTTCAGAAAAGAATCCAATAACGCGAAGGATCAGTTGTCTTGGCGCCTGGGAGGCTGTTTAGAAACCGATTGCTCCATCATGTATGGAGAGACGAAAGCCCGCCATTGGGCTTTAGCACGCGGGCTTGGCCTATACGGCGAGCGGCCTGCGGCATGGCTCGCGCTCCTGCGTAATTTGTCGGCGGCAAGCTAGCCGGCATCAGCGAAGTCACGATGCGGCGATCGGTTCCGATTGCGGCAGGTGACACTGCGCGCGTCTCAAACATGAAATGTCACCAAACCGCGGGAGCCTGAACTTGAAAAGCTACCAAGCTGCGGGTGAAGGATACGCCGAACTTTTGGCGGATATGGACGAAGCGGCGGCCGCACCGGATACCCGGAAGCTGCCGGTGCTCTCGGCGCAGGACGCGCGGCTTGTCAAGCAAGTCCATGAGGCGGCCGCCGGGCCGGAAGAGGCTTGGCTCCACCAGTTGGAACGATATCGCTCGCTTACGCTGCCGTTCGCGCGGCCTGCCTCGGGCGAGGTGCGGTGGCAAGCCGGTCCATGGCGGAAGATCGAGGTGCTGGCGGGACTTGATCCGGCCGCGCGTGTTCAGCATCTGCTGGCGTTGTGGGCTCTGTATCTGGCGCGGATCACCGGGGAGACGGAGATACGGTTGGGCTGGGGCGCGGAGGAACCGCGCTCGCCGCTGCTGGCGGAAATGGCGGCGCCGGTGGTGCCGCTGGAGGTCGAGATTGATCTCGATCGGACCTTTGCCAAAGTGAAACTCGACGTAATCGAAGCCTGCGAGCGAGCGGCGGCCGCGGGCAGCTACGCGTGGGATCTGCTCATGCGGGCACCGCATCTGCGACGGGTCGAGGAACTGCGGCGCCCGCGCCCCTGGGATATCGCCGTAAACGTGATTGGAGACAGGGCCGGGCGTTCGTCGGCGGAGTTCGATAGCCAGGCGCTTGGCGCGGTGGTGACGTTGCAGGTCCGGGCCCAGGATGGGGCAATGCGATGGATTCACGATCCGGCAAGGATAGCCTCAGGGCAAGTCGATCGGATGACCGCCCACTTGGAGACGCTGGCGTGGGAAGCGTTGAATCCCGGGTCGCGTGAGAGTCCGGTAAGGCGGCTCAATCTGCTGCCGGCCGAAGAGCGGGAACTGATCGTCGATACCTGGAACCGGACGGAAGCGGACTATCCGTCGGATTGCTGCATCCATGGGCTGTTCGAGGACCAGGCTCGTCGCACGCCCGATGCGATCGCTCTGGTGCAGGGCGATGTGGAACTGAGCTACGGCGAGCTGAATGCGCGGGCCA
>NZ_JAGXJY010000460.1 GCF_019091085.1 Mesorhizobium sp. GbtcB19
GGCTGCGCCGCAGACGACAGCAAGGGGGGAAGACGACAAGGAAACGAGGGCAACGAAGCAAGAGGGGCAACAATTGCGAATTGTGGGTGGATTGCCCCCGGGCCAGAACGATAGCCAGTAAAATCTTTGCGACCTTTTCGCCCCTTTGCCGCCTGCCCCCGGAAGCGCACGGCACGATGGTCCGGTACCCAGGAAAGTCCATCCTAATCGTCTTAACCGCTTGTTTTTGCGTAGCTTAGG
>NZ_JAGXJY010000461.1 GCF_019091085.1 Mesorhizobium sp. GbtcB19
TTTCGGGCCCTCGCATCCTCAAAAATCCGCGAGCGGCGGGACATTCCCGCGGCGCCTTGCCGATGTCGTTGCGGTTGTCGTACCGCAGTACCTCGGGCAGGTCGAGCGCCGTCTCTGGCGGGCGCACCTGGCGGGTACGGTCGCTCGCTCCCTGTGGTTGGTTACTGATGCCTCGATCCGCGGTTTGGGAAGTAGGATCGGGGGGACCCTGGCCGATTCGGAAATTATGCGCTATATGTT
>NZ_JAGXJY010000462.1 GCF_019091085.1 Mesorhizobium sp. GbtcB19
GCCTTCGTGGCCATCCGCCCATAGCCGAAATCATTGTCCCGCCCTTTCGGCCCAAGAACCTTGGCCGTTGCGGCCAGCGCTTTCTCGATGTCGGCGGCCGAGCGGTCGGGCGCGGCGTGGATCAGGTTGGCGATGGCGCCGCTGACGAACGCGGCGGCAAAGGACGTACCGGTCACCGCGTCCGAGCCGGCGCCGCTCGGCGCCAGCATTACGACGCCCGGCGCCGAGATGAAGACATAG
>NZ_JAGXJY010000463.1 GCF_019091085.1 Mesorhizobium sp. GbtcB19
CCCGGCGGGGGCGAGCACCCCCCCCCATCCGCCCCCGTCGGCCAGCACGCCCGGCCCCGGCGAACTGCTTCTGTCGGTGCTGGCGGCGGCCCCGCTCGGCCCCGTGT
The DNA here is from genome assembly GCF_019091085.1 of Mesorhizobium sp. GbtcB19. Lineage (GTDB taxonomy): Bacteria > Pseudomonadota > Alphaproteobacteria > Rhizobiales > Rhizobiaceae > Mesorhizobium. The sequence continues at coordinate 108 of NZ_JAGXJY010000463.1, forward strand.
TTTCACGCCGTTTCGTACCGACCATGGGGGGCACGCTGCCCAGCGTGCTGTTCATCGGCCTTCTGGCCCACGGCTTCCAGCTGCTCAACGACTCCAGCTACTGGGTCAACGGCGTGCAGGGCGCGCTGATCCT
>NZ_JAGXJY010000464.1 GCF_019091085.1 Mesorhizobium sp. GbtcB19
TTTTTCGGGCGATGTGCCCGGGGGAGTCGACCCCCTCCTGAAAAGGGGTACGGGGCGGGCGGTGCCGGGCGTGCAACTGCCCTTCACCGCGGCTCCGCACGCCGCATGGCCCTATTTCAAGCCATTCAAGGAACCGTTTCCCGACGAATACGCAACGAGCGTGGTGGCCACGCAGCCCGAGAGCCGCGGAGCGGTGAAACTGGCTTCGGCCGATCCTTCCGCGGCGCCGCTGAACCACCA
>NZ_JAGXJY010000465.1 GCF_019091085.1 Mesorhizobium sp. GbtcB19
CGCCCCCGCCCGGCCGGCCCGGGCCTTGGCCCTCCCCAGCGAGGCCGGGGCGGTGGCGTAATCGGCCTGCCTACCGGTGCCGGGTCTATAGAGGGCGCTGGCGCGATCCTATTTGCGCCTGGCGTCGGCGGCCTGGGCTTTTGCCATGTCGACCTCGGCCCTGAGCACGGGGATCTCCTCCGAACGCTTGCCCCCCTGCAGGTCGGCAAGCTGCGCCTGTGCCAGCGCAAGCGCGGCTTC
>NZ_JAGXJY010000466.1 GCF_019091085.1 Mesorhizobium sp. GbtcB19
GCCATCGGCCAACTTTAGTCCAAATCTATGATGAAACCAAAGCTACAAATGGTTTTATAGACTCGGATTTGGGCTCAATATGTATGTAGGCACCCGGTTAAGCTTTGATCCGACACACCAACAACACATGATGCATGCAAATTGCACTTAGTTTTGGTGAATATATTGGTTGTGTGCTACGTCATATTGGCTTCCAATGAGTCATAGTCGGTAGGCCTCACTTGACTAGGTTGTGTTGTC
>NZ_JAGXJY010000467.1 GCF_019091085.1 Mesorhizobium sp. GbtcB19
TCTTCGACGATCTGCAAAACAGCCGGTTCCCAGATATGGAACACCCTTTCGCAATCGTCGCCAGCGGAAGGAGGGTCGGATTTTTCATTTTGCGCGAGAAACAGGCAGTGCCAGATTGGGCGCCTGGCGGCGTCGTTACGCCGCACAGCTTTCGCATTTCACGCGTTTGGCAGGGGAAAGGCTATGGTCGGGCCGGAGTGGATCTGGCGGTTTCCTGGGTGCGGTGGAACCGTCCCGACG
>NZ_JAGXJY010000468.1 GCF_019091085.1 Mesorhizobium sp. GbtcB19
CCCCACCCCCCCCAGCTACCTCGCCCGCGCGAGGGAGGAAGCTAATGGGGAGTCCCCCAGGTCCCCCCGGGAAAACTGGTATGAATATTTCCCCTGGGAGGACCCCCCCCCCGGCCCGCCCCCGCCCAACGAAGCGGCCCGGTCGCAAGGCGTGGCCGCACCGGCCCTCCGCAACTCCTTCAATTGCGGGGCGCTTGGCTACCACCCCGAACGTTTCGCCCGGGACGGTCTTGGCGGCTT
>NZ_JAGXJY010000469.1 GCF_019091085.1 Mesorhizobium sp. GbtcB19
GAACGCCCCTATCCCCCTGAACCCCCTGGCGAACTTTTCTCCCGTCAGCACGCCCGTATTGGTGTTGTAGGGCGAGCAGTGATAGCTGGAAAACAGCGCGATGCCGCCGGCCTCCTGCCGTCCGCCATGACGGAACGGGATGGCCGCGACGCGCTCGCCCAGCGCCCGCACCGTCGGCTGGTGCGCGAGCGAACCCAGGGTCAGGATGGCGCGCAAATTGGGAAAGCGCGCGATGGTTG
>NZ_JAGXJY010000005.1 GCF_019091085.1 Mesorhizobium sp. GbtcB19
AACCAAGGGCACTCTTAGAAGCGAACTTCTTCGTCGCCAGCGGCGCACCGCCCTCGTTCGTGGGGCGTATATAGTCGGAGCTCCCTCGACGCGTCAACACCGATTTCGAACTTTTTTGAATTTTTTGCGACGAATTTTTCGGCCAGCTTTTTCCGATAGCCGACTGCCCTGGCGGCAGCCCTTGGGTCATCCACAACGAGGCCCTATTGCCGCCGCATTGAGGCGTGAAACCGGCCCTTATATGGAAGGCGCGCGCGTATATACGAGGCACGCCGGCGACAGACGACAGGGCGTCCTGCACAAGGGGCGCATGATTGGGGATATCGGCCCCGGCCTGCCGCTTCGTTGACTTCAACCGCCGTGACAGGCAATTGTCATGGCCGCAACGACAACGACAAGCCGTTTCGCCTGGGGAAGAAGCAGCCTTTCTGGATGCCAGACACCGAAGAGGTCATAGCCGAACTCGGCAACGAGCCGCCGCTGATCGCGGACGGCCGCAGCGGTCCGCCTGACCGCCGCGAGGTCTCGGCGCGCTGGCTGTCGGGCACTTTCCTCACCGGTGTGACCTCGAGCGTGTTGATGGGCGTGGCGCTGTTTGCGGCGCTCGACGGGCGCCAGCAACTGGCAACGCCGCCCGAGATTGCCGAGCTCATCAGCCTTGCCGGCGGCGGCGATGATTCCGGCGAGCAGGCAAAGACCACAAGGCTGGTCGCGCCGCGCCAGATCGCCAGGGCAAAAGACCGGCGCCGCATGGAAGTGTCGATGGTCACCAAGGTCGGTGACCGCGACGTTATCCACACCATGCCTTTCGTACAGATCAAGATGGCCCTGGCGGCCGGTCACACCACCAACCGTCCCTACCCGCCTTTCGACCCGATGCAGGTCTTCGGCGACGACGGTGACGACAATCCGCAGCCGGCAACGGCCGCCGCCGTCGCCGGCCAGATCTACGGCGCCAAGGTCGAAAGCGAGATGAGCCTGAAGACGGTCGACTTCCCGGTCGAGACGGCCTCCTTCGACGAAAAGAGCGACCTTTCCGCCGACGAGGTGGAAAAGGTGGTGCGGGACGCCCGCAATGGCCTGAGCGACGGCGCCGTCCAGGTGGCGGCATTGCATTATGTCGATCCGCAGCGGTTCGGCGATGCCTTCGCCGAATCGATGGCCGGCTCCTATGACGTGAAGATCACGCAGGAAAACGTTTCGGTCGCGCCGCGCGCCACGCCGGACGACCAGGCGCCCGCCTTCGCCGAGGAAATCATTCCCTTCACCAAGGACACCGACATCGCCGAGGCCTATGCCGATTCGGGTTATACCGGCGAAGACGCCACCGGCATGGCGGAGGCAATCAGCAAGCTGTTGAACGCGCCGGCGCTGAAGGCTGGAACGGTGCTGCGCGTCGGCCTCGAAGTGCGCGGCGACATCGCCAAGGTCGTGCGCACCAGCGTCTACGACAAGACCACGCACATCGTGACCATCGCGCTCGACGACCGCGGCCAATATGTGCCGGCGCAGGAGCCGGAGGCCAACCCCGAGCTTCTGACGGCGTTCGATGATTCGCAGCCCGTCGTGGTGCGTGGCAACCTTCCCAACGTCTATGACGGCATCTATCGCGCCGCCTATTCCTACGGCATGTCGAAAGCGATGACGCAGAAGCTGATCAAGCTTCTCGCCTCCGACGTCGATTTCCAGTCGCGGCTTTCGCCGGCCGACCGGCTCGAGGTCCTGTTCTCGCAGCCCGACGGCGAAGACCAGACCTCCGACGATTCTGACCTTCTCTACGTGTCGTCAACCTTCGGCGGGCAGGTGAAGAACTTCTACCGCTTCCAGATGCAGGACGGCAGCATCGATTATTTCGACGAAAATGGGAGCAGCGCCAAGCAGTTTCTGTTGCGCAACCCGCTGCCCAACGGCCGTTTCACTTCGGGCTTCGGCGCACGCCGGCACCCGATCCTTGGCTATGTGCGGATGCATACCGGCACTGACTGGGCAGCGCCGATCGGAACACCGATCATTGCCGCCGGCAATGGCGTGGTCGAGAAAGCCGGCTGGGCCGGCGGCTACGGCAAGCAGATCATCATTCGCCACGCCAATGGCTATGAGACCTCCTACAATCACCAGAGCGCTTTCGCCAAAGGCATCGAGCCGGGCGTTCACGTCCGCCAGGGCCAGACGATCGGCTATCTTGGCCAGACCGGCCTCTCCACCGGCCCGCATCTTCACTACGAGCTGATCGTCAACGGTACCAAGGTCGATTCGATGCGCGTGCGCCTGCCGGTCGGCAAGGTGCTGAAGGGCGACGATCTCGTCGCCTTCAAGCGCGAGCGCGAGCGAATCGACGATCTTTTGAAGCAGGAAGACGGCAACTCACTGAAAGTTGCCAGCGCCAAGACCGATTCGCAGCTTCCGAACTGAGCAGTTCCGGGAACCGCTCGATCGCTTTGTCTTGACGCAATTCCGGACGGAAAACCGCTTCACACTTTTCCTGGAATTGCCCTAGTCACGCGAATCGTTTGACTGCCGCGGCCAGGGCGACGCCTGCCCGGGCACGGTGAACCACGCGATAACTGAAGAAAGCACGCAAAGCAGCGTCGTGATCGCCGCGACTGCTGTGAAGGCCGCATCGCTTGCCGCGACCCTCACCGCGTCGGCATTGGCCGCAAGGCCGGACGCGGGCGGCTCACCGAAACCCGGCACCCCAGAAGCATTACCGGTGATCCGCGCATAAACCCAGGCCGCCAGCGAGCCCATCGCCGCCACCGCGATCAGGCCGCCGACACGCGAGACCGCATTGTTGATGCCGGACGCCGCCCCGGTGTCCTTGTCCTCGACGGACGTCATGACCGCGGTCGACAATGGCGAAACGACCTGCGCCATGCCCAGCCCCATCAGCGCCATCAGCGGAAAGGTCCCGGTCCAGAAATTGTGGACGCCGAAATGCGTGAGCATAGTGAGGCCGGCGAAGGCGATGGCGACAACCAAGCTGCCGCTGGCGATCGGAAAACGCGGACCGATCCGGTCCGACCATTGGCCGACCGGTCCGGACAAAAGCGCGATCGACGCCGACAGCGGCAGGAAAATGAAGCCGACCTCTGCCTCGCTCAGCCTCCAGCCGGCGATCAGGAGCATCGGCAGATAGAACAGATTGGCCGACAACGCGAAGTAAAGGAAGAATGTCGCCAGATTGGCGCCGGCAAAGGCGCGGATGCGGAACAGGCCGAGATCGATCATCGGGTCGCGCTGCCAGCGCTCATAAGCGATGAAAACGAAGAGCAGAATCACACCGACAATGATCGAAGGCGTCGACAGCATTCCGCCGCCTTCGGCATTCATTGCCGTCAGCCCGTAGGCCAGCGAGCCGAAAGCCAGCGTCGCCAGCGCGGCGCCGCCGAGATCGAGGCTGCGTTTTTCGGTCGGCTTGTCGGCCGGCACCTTGGCCAAAAGCAGATAGATCGAGATCAGCCCAAGCGGCAGGTTGATGGCAAAGATCGCGCGCCAGACCCCATTGCCGAAAGTCGTGAGCACGAAGCCGCCGAGCACTGGCCCGAGCGCCGTGGTCAGCGCCGAAGCGGCGGCCCAGATGCCGATCGCCCGGCCGCGCTCTATCTTCGGATAGGCTTTGGCGATGATGGCAAGGCTGCCGGGCACCATGATCGCCGCACCGATGCCCTGGATGGCGCGGAAGGCGATCAATACAGCCGGATCGGGGGCGACCGCGCAGGCGAGCGAGGCCGCGATGAACAGCGCAATGCCGGTGACGAAGGCGCGCCGCAGCCCAAACCGGTCGCCGGCGGCGCCGCCGGCCAGGATCAGCGCCGAGAGCGTCAGCGCATAGGCGTTGGAAATCCACTGCGCTTCCGCCAGGCTGGCGCCGAGATCGGCACGCAGTGCCGGCATCGCGATCGCCAGGATCGAACCGTCGATGAAGCCGAGCGCCGAGGCAAGGATTGCCGCGACCAGCACGAATTTGCGCTGCGTCTGCGGGCAGAACGTACCGTTCGCTCGCGCGGGCGAGTGCGAATCAACAGTCGTTTCGTTCGCGGATGACATGATCCCTGCTTAGTCCTCTGGCGTGAGCACAACAACAAGCCAGAGCATCGTTGTTCTTGAACCCAGACCACACTGGCCGCATGGCGAGGTAAGGTCCAATCCTGATGCAAACCGCCAATCGCGTGCTAGGTTCCAGCATTACGTGTGGAGGGGGAAACCATGAAGCGGCCGCTCGAACCGTCGGCGGAAGGACGCGGACGCATCGTCGGCATAACCGACGGCGTCTTCGCCATCGCGCTGACCTTGATCGTGCTGGAGATCCGGGTGCCGTCGCATGAGGCAGTGCATTCGGAAGGCGAGCTGCTTGCCGCCATCCTCGCGCTGGCGCCGCGCTTCCTGACCTATGCGCTGAGCTTCCTGACGCTGACCATCTTCTGGTTCGGCCAGCAGGCGCAGCATGGCCTGATCGCGAAGTCGGACCGCAGGCTCGCGACATTGAACCTGTGCTTTCTCGCCTTCATCGCGCTGCTGCCCTTTTCCACCGACCTCCTTGCCGATTTCCTCGCGTTCAGGATCGCGGTGCTGGTCTACTGGCTGAACCTGCTGATGCTGGGCGCGACGCTGTTTTCAAGCTGGTGGTATGCCGACAGGAACGGCATGATCGCCGAGGACGTCGACGCTGAAACGCGGCGCACCGTCTACACTCGCATCGTCAAGGCACAGGCGCTGTGGGCGGTCGGCGCAGCACTTTGCCTGATCACGCCACTGCTCAGCATCGGCTTCATCCTGCTGGTGCAGCTCATCTATGCCGCCGCGCCGCGCGCCTCACTGCTGCGTAAACTCATCGGTTGAGGTCCCGCCGACTTCCGCGATTGTTGGTCCGCCGACGAATTCCACGGTGACGCCCGGCGACACCAGCTTGGCGAGTTCCCGCGCGTCCCAGTTGGTCAGGCGCACGCAGCCATGGCTCTCGGTCTTGCCGATCTTGGAGGGTTCAGGCGTGCCGTGGATACCGTAGGTCGGCTTGTCGAGCGCGATCCAAACCGAGCCGACCGGACCGTTCGGCCCCGGCGGGACGGTCAGGATCTTGTCGTTCTGACCCTGCTTGAAGTTTATGTTCGGGTTGTAGGTGTAGTTCGGGTCGAGCGCGATGCGCGACACGGCGTGGACACCGGTGGGCGACGGCGTGTCGGCCGAACCGATCGTTGCCGGATAGGCCGCGACCAGCTTGCCGCCGGCATCATAGGCGTAGACTTCCTTCTTGGTCTTGTCGGCGACGATGCGCGCCACAGGCGTCGAGACCAGCGTGCCGAAATTGGCGACCTTGATCGTCGTGCCGGGGCGGTTGAAGTCAACGCCCTTGTTGATCGACTTCAGATAGGTCTCGTCCATGTGGAAACGTTCGGCCAGCGCCTCGGTGACCGAGGTGTAGCACATGCAGTCAAGCTTGGCCTTCTGGCTATAGTCCTCCGGGATCGACGCCACGTAGTGGCCAGCCACATCTTCCGGCGTGATCGTGTATGAGGCGAAGGCGTCGCCGCCGGACTGGGCAAGCGCCGCTTGGATGCCAACGGCATCGGTCGATTTCAGATTGGTGCCGTTAATCTCATTGTAAGCGGCCAGCGCCTTGTCGACATTCGAGCCGAAGCGCCCGTCGATCACGCCCGGCGAAGCGCCGCCGCGGTCGAGCAGCACCTGCAGCGCGGCAACATCCTGGCGCACCCCGAGCGACAGCGATGGATCGACGGTCGCCTTGCCGCCTGTGTTCGGCGGCAATGACGCCTCCGGATTGGTCTGCAGCACTTCGCCCTGGCCCGGCTGTCCCGGATCGATCGCCGCCTCGTTCAGCGGCTGGCGCTTGATCGTGTCCGACTTCGGCGCTTCCGGATAGGTGGTCGCATAGCCTTGATCATTATCGGGCGCCGGCGGATATGCATCGGCGGAATTGTCGTTGCCGTTCGGGTCATATTCGTCGACCGGCGGCGGGATGACCCGGCCATTCTCCTCCAACTGCCGGCGGCGGAAGCGCGCCATGTCTTCGGGGTTGTCGAGGTAGTAGCGGTCGTCATCGGCCGGCGCGCGGCCGAGTTCCTGCATGCGCATCTGCCGACGCAGCGCACGGCGGTCGAGCCTGCTCCCCGGCGGCTGGATAGCGATCACCTTGCCGGTGTCGGCATCGACCAGCACCCGGTTGCCCCTGGCGTCGTAATAGATGTCGATATTGCCTTCCTGCGCCAGCATCAGCGCGCCACGCTGGGCGGGCCGTGTCGCCTGCGGCGCGCCACCCACACTCGGCGTTGCGAACGCACTGGAAGACACCAGCCCGGCCGCGAGTGCCGAAAGGGTAAAAATCAAGCGCAGCATGGCGGTCGAGCTCTCCGGTCCACTAGGCCCCTGCGGGCGAACCCTTCGCCAGCAAACCAGTTACCAAAATTAAGGTTCCAATATGAACCGGGCATGAAGATGGCGGCTTTCCGGCGTTTCACGATGATCCCGAACGAATGTCAGCGCAGCCCTAACTCGCCGCGCACCAGTTTCGTCAGCTTCAGCACCACCAGGCGATGGCTCTCGCGCAGATAGTCTTCGAGCGCGGCATCATCCATGCTTTGGCTTGTCTGACGCTGGATCCATTTCATGCCGCGCGAGGCAAGGTAGGGCGCCGGCCGGCAGCCCGGCTGATCCTTGAGCACGTCAAAAGCAATGTCGGAGCATTTGAAGGTGACGAATAACTGGCCGCCTTCGTTCCAGCCGCCAATGGCAAACACCTTGCCGCCGACCTTCCAGACATGGGCGCCGCCCCACTGCACCACATGCGTTGTCGCGGGCAACGAAGCGCAGAAGCCGTTATAGTCGTCGAGCGTCACCGGGGCCCCCCAGCATTTCCGAATCGGCAGTCGATTATGCGCAGCCGCCGCAAATAACAAAGCGCGCCGCACCGGTCCGGTGCGACGCGCTTGCCTTCATTCCAATTTGTCCCGAGGTCAGGCGGCGGCTTCCGTCGCCACCACGGTCGGCTTCGAGCGGAAGTTCAGCCGGTCGGAGCCCGCGGTGACCTTGACGGTCGAGCCGTCGAGAACCTCGCCGAGCAGGATCTTCTCCGCGAGCGGATCCTGCAGTTCCTTCTGCATCACCCGCTTCAGCGGCCTGGCGCCATAGGCCGGGTCGTAGCCCTTCGAGGCCAGCCACTCGATCGCGTCATGATCCAGCGACAGCGCGATCTTGCGGTCGACAAGCAGGTTCTCCAGCCGCTTGAGCTGGATTTCGACGATGCGGTCCATGTCCTGCCGGCGCAGCCGGTGGAACAGGATCACCTCGTCGACGCGGTTGAGGAACTCCGGCCGGAACGAGGCCTTCACCACGGCCATCACCTCGTCGCGCACGGCATCGACATCCTGGTCGTCGTTGAGACCGACCAGATATTCGGCGCCGAGGTTGGACGTCATGATGATCAACGTGTTGCGGAAATCGACCGTGCGGCCCTGGCCATCGGTCAGGCGGCCGTCGTCGAGCACCTGTAAGAGCACGTTGAACACGTCCGGATGCGCCTTCTCGATCTCGTCGAACAGCACGACCTGGTAGGGCCGGCGCCGCACCGCTTCTGTCAGAGCGCCGCCTTCCTCATAGCCGACATAGCCGGGCGGCGCGCCGATCAGCCGGGCGACGGAGTGCTTCTCCATGAACTCCGACATGTCGATGCGCACCAGCGCCGTCTCGTCGTCGAACAGGAAGCTGGCCAACGCCTTGGTAAGTTCGGTCTTGCCGACGCCGGTGGGGCCGAGGAACATGAACGAGCCGATCGGCCGGTTCGGATCCTGCAGCCCGGCGCGGGCGCGCCGCACGGCCTTGGACACCGCCTGCACGGCTTCGCCCTGGCCGACGACCCGCTTGCCGATCTCGTCTTCCATGCGCAGCAGCTTCTCGCGCTCGCCTTCCAGCATCTTGTCGACCGGGATGCCGGTCCAGCGCGACACGATATGGGCAACGTGGTCGGCTGTGACCACCTCTTCCACCATGCCGGCCTTGCCGTCCTGCGCTTCGGCTTCCTTGAGCTTCTTCTCGAGCTCCGGGATCTTGCCGTAGGCAAGCTCGCCGGCACGCTGGAACTCGCCCTTGCGCTGCGCGATCGCCAACTCGTTGCGCGTCTCGTCGAGCTGCTTCTTGAGGTCGGCGGCGAGGCCGAGCTTCTGCTTTTCGGCCTGCCACTTCGTGGTCAGCTCGGTCGATTCCTCTTCGAGGCCGGCGAGTTCCTTTTCCAGCCGGGCAAGCCGGTCCTTCGAGGCCTCGTCCTTCTCGACCTTCAGCGCCTCGCGCTCGATCTTGAGCTGCATGATGCGGCGGTCGATCTCGTCCAGAGCCTCGGGCTTGGAATCGACCTGCATCCTCAGCCGCGACGCAGCCTCGTCAACCAAGTCGATCGCCTTATCCGGCAGGAAGCGGTCGGCGATGTAGCGGTTGGACAACGTCGCCGCCGACACCAGCGCGGAATCGGAGATGCGCACCTTGTGATGCTGTTCGTACTTCTCCTTCAGGCCGCGCAGGATCGAAACCGTGTCTTCCACTGTCGGTTCGTCGACGAAGACGGGTTGGAAACGGCGGGCAAGTGCCGGATCCTTCTCCACATGCTTGCGGTATTCGTCGAGCGTGGTGGCGCCGACGCAATGCAGCTCGCCGCGCGCCAGCGCCGGCTTCAAGAGGTTCGAGGCGTCCATCGCGCCGTCGGCCTTGCCGGCGCCGACCAGCGTGTGCATCTCGTCGATGAACAGGATGATGTTGCCGTTGGCCGACGTGACTTCGTTGAGCACGGCCTTCAGCCGCTCCTCGAACTCGCCGCGATATTTGGCGCCGGCAATCAGCGCGCCCATGTCGAGCGCCATCAATTGCTTGTCCTTCAGCGATTCCGGCACGTCGCCATTGACAATGCGCAGCGCCAGGCCCTCGGCGATCGCCGTCTTGCCGACGCCCGGCTCGCCGATCAGCACCGGGTTGTTCTTGGTGCGCCGCGACAGCACCTGGATCGTGCGGCGGATCTCGTCGTCGCGCCCAATCACGGGATCCAGCTTGCCCGCGCGGGCATCGGCCGTGAGGTCGCGCGCGTATTTCTTCAGCGCGTCATAGCCCTGCTCGGCGCTGGCCGAGTCGGCGGTGCGGCCCTTGCGGATATCGTTGATAGCCTGGTTGAGCGCCTGCGCGGTGACGCCAGCCTTGGACAGGATGTCGGCGGTCTTGGCCGACTTCTCCATGACGAGCGCCTGCAACAGCCGCTCGACGGTGACGAAGCTGTCTCCGGCCTTCTTGGCAAGGTCCTCGGCGGTCGAGAACACCTTGGCGAGCGGCTGGGCAAGATAGAGCTGGCCATTGCCACCTTCGACCTTGGGCATGGCTTCGAGCGCCGCCTCGACGCCGAGCTTGACGTCACGAGCGTTGCCGCCGGCACGCTCGATCAGGGACGCGGCAAGGCCCTCGTCATCGTCGACGAGCACCTTCAGCATATGTTCAGGCGTGAATTGCTGGTGGTTGCGCGAGAGCGCCATGGTCTGCGCGGACTGGATGAAGCCGCGCACGCGCTCCGAGTATTTTTCAAGATTCATATCTGTCTCCTTCCATCACCGGCCCGCTTTGCGGCACCGGATCAGATTGCGGTGACGGACCCGCCCATAAGAGCCGAGCCCAGTTTCCTGGCGAGATATGGTGCGCGGGCGGCAGGCTCTCAAGACGTCTTTCTATCGGTGGGGCATATTATTCCACCCTCCCCAAAAACAAAAACGGCGGAGAAATTTCTCCGCCGTCTGCAATGCCTGGAATGGCGTTTCGATCAGTTGTCCGCGTCGGCGGCGACAGGCTCGCTGGGAGCTTCGCTGGCGACCGGCTCGCTCGCCGGCCTCACCGCTTCGACGGGCTTGGCGCTGGCCTCATCACCATTGCTCACGCCTGAATTTTCGGGATTCGACCCTTCGGGGCTCGCGGCTTCCGCCTGGTCGCCCTGCTCGCCATTGCCGGCCTGGTCGGCATAATTGCCGCGCGGGCGACGCGGACGCCGCGGCCGGCGACCGCCGCCATTATCCATGGCGGCTTCGTTGAGCTCGGCCTGGGCGGCAAGCGCTGCCGGCGAGAAACTGTCGAACTGCGGCGCGGCCTGCTCGGCCTGGGAACCCGCCTCGCCGGCGGCCTCGGGCTGCGCCTGCGCCTCGTTACGGCGGTTCTGATCGAACTGCTGGCCGCCATGATCGCCGCGCTGGCCGTTTTCGCCACGCTGACCGTTCTGGCCATACTGGCCGTAGCCGCCATTGCGGCGGTCACGATGCCGGTCGCGGCCGTTGTTGTCACGCTGGTTGTTGTCGCGGCGGTTGTTGTTGTCGCGGCCGTTTTCCTGGTTGTAGGCGAGTTCCGCCGGCGTGCCTTCGATCACCGGCTGCGGCCCGGAGCCGTTCGCCGCGGCCGGCGCCTCGGCGCCATTGCCGCCGGTGTTGCCGGCATTGTCGAACTCGTCGCGATCCTCGTCGAGATCGTCGTCGAAGTCGTCGCGGTTCTGCTGGGTGTTCTGGATCGGCATCTGCGCCTGCGCGGCGGCAATGATGCGATTGTAGTGTTCGGCGTGCTGGAGATAGTTCTCCGCCATCACCCTGTCGCCGGAGCTCTGCGCGTCACGGGCGAGTGTGGCGTATTTTTCGGCGATCTGCTGAGCCGATCCGCGGATCTTCACGTCCGGGCCGTTGCTCTCGTAGGTGCGGGTCAGGGGGTTCGGCCCCTTGCGGTTGTTGTTGTTGCCACCGCCGCCGCCATTGTTGTTGCGACCGCGCATGCGCCTGTTCTGCTGTTGTGGCCTCATTAGACTCTCTTCATAGTGAAATTTTCGAAAAACTCTTCGCGAACGGAGGCGCTCATGCAGCCAGCCGTTTCGTTTCTTCACCGGCGTTCGCCCGCATCAATTGCGTTGGCGCCACGTGCCATCCTGTTCCGGTTACATCACTTGCCGGACGATTCCCGCACGAAGCTTGGGCGTCGTTTGCGCAAGAAGGCAGCTATTTCCAAGGAAAACCGAATCGCTGGGAGCACTGCCTGCTTCGTCTCATCCGGTTGAGCCGGACCCTAACTGCATTCCCCGGTGTTGCCAAGCGGTTTTTTCGCACTGCATCAGGGCTTTCACCGCTCGAACACCAGAACTCTGTCGTTGCCGCCGAGGTCGCTATGGGCGCCTGCCAGCCGATAGCCGGCTGCCGCGAATATCCCGGTGACCTCGTTTTTCTGCGTGTGGCCGATCTCGACCGCTACCTTGCCTTGCGTTTCCAGAAATCCTGCCGCCTCTGCGGCGATGACCCTGTAGGGGTCCAAACCATCCGCACCGCCATCAAGGGCCTGGTGCGGGTCGAAATCGCGGACCTCGTCCTGCAGATTTCCGATGTCTCGACTGGATATATAGGGAGGGTTCGAGGCAATTACATGGTAGGACCCCGAAACTTTTTCGAACCAGTTGGAATGCAAGGCTTTGAAGCGCCCGCCGAGCCCCAGATTCCGGGCGTTTCCGACTGCCGTTGCCAGCGCATCGAGCGAAATGTCGACGCCTGTCGCGGTGGCTTGCGGGATAGAATGCAGCAACGCCAGCGCGATGGCGCCGGTGCCGGTGCCGAGATCGAGAAGGCGGCATTCGCCCAGCCTTTCGGCGGTTGCCCTGGCAAAGGGCAGGACGGCGTCAACCAATGTCTCGGTATCCGGGCGCGGCTCCAGCGTCTCCGGCGAGAGCGACAGGCGCAAGCCGTAGAATTCCCGATAACCGAGGATGCGGTGCACCGGTTCGCCTGCGACGCGACGCCTCAGGGCCGTTTCGATGACCGAAAGCGCCGCGGAAGCCACCTGTTGCCCCGGTTCGGCAATAGCCTGGGTGCGGGTCGTGCCGGAGAAATGTTCGACGATCAGCCGCGAATCGAGCGCGGGGTCGGCAATGCCGGCGGCGGCCAGCCGCTCGCGCGCTGCCCTGAGCAGCGGCCCGAGCGCGGCGGGCAGATGGTCAGCCATCGAGGCTCATATCGGCAAGCAGCTTCGACTGATGGTCGGCGATCAGCGCGTCGACCACCTCGTCGAGTTCACCCATCATCACCCGGTCGAGCTTGTAGAGCGTGAGGTTGATGCGGTGGTCGGTGACCCGCCCCTGCGGGAAATTATAGGTGCGGATGCGCTCCGAACGGTCGCCCGAGCCGACCTGCGATTTGCGCGATTCCGAGCGTTCTTCGTCCGCCCGGCTGCGTTCGAGATCGTAGAGCCGGGCGCGCAGGATCTGCATGGCCTTTGCCCGGTTCTGGTGCTGCGACTTCTCCGCCTGCACCACCATGATGCCGGTCGGCAGATGCGTGATGCGGACCGCCGAATCGGTGGTGTTGACGTGCTGGCCGCCGGAACCCGAGGCACGCATCGTGTCGATGCGGATATCCTCGGCGCGGATTTCGATGTCGACCTCTTCGGCTTCCGGCAACACGGCAACCGTGGCGGCCGATGTGTGGATACGTCCGCTGGCCTCGGTCGCCGGCACGCGCTGCACGCGATGCACGCCCGACTCGAATTTCAGATGGGCAAAGACACCCCTGCCTGAAACCGTGGCGATGATTTCCTTGAAGCCGCCGGCATCGCCGTCGCTGGCCGACACCGTTTCGAACCGCCAGCCGCGCTCGGCCGCATAGCGCTCATACATGCGGAAAAGGTCGCCGGCGAACAAAGCCGCCTCGTCGCCGCCGGTGCCGGCGCGGATTTCGAGGATGGCGTTCCTTTCGTCGGCCGCGTCCTTGGGCAGAAGCAGTATCTGGATATCCTTCTGCAGCGCCTCGATGCGCTCCTCGACCGCCGGCAGGTCCGCTTCGGCCAGCGCCCGCATGTCGGCATCGGTCGCCTTGTCGGCGAGCATCGCCTCGAGGTCCGCCTGCTCCTGTTCGGCGGCGCGCAGCGCCCGGATCTTGCCCACCATCTCCTGGATGTCGGCATATTCGGAGGCCATCTTCACATAGGCATCGGCGGCAGGTCCGGCCGCCATCTGCGCTTCGAGCATGTCGAAACGCTTGACGACTTGATCCATGCGGTCGCGGGGTAGATTGATCATGAGGCGATGCTACAGCGGAATGGAGCGGTCGTCGGCAAAGGCCTGAAGAAGAGCCCGCATCGGCAGCTTCTGGCTGGGCGCCATCAGATTGTCGTTGAAGAAGCCTTCCAGTTCCTGCAGCGGCAGTTCGGTCAGCATCGCCTTGACCGGGCCGATCGATGCCGGCGACATCGAGATCGAGCGGAAGCCGAGGCCGATCAGCGCCATGGCCGATATGGGTTTGCCGGCGAGTTCGCCGCAGAGCGTCACCGGCGTGTGGTTGCGCGCGCCGGCGTCGGCGATCATCTTCAGCACTCTGAGGAACGGCGTCGACAGGTTGTCGAAGCGGTCGGCAAGCTGGGTGTTGCCGCGGTCGACGGCCATGACGAACTGGAACAGGTCGTTGGAACCGACCGAGACGAAATCCACCGCCTTCATCAATTCGTCGAGCTGGAACAAGAGCGACGGCACTTCAAGCATCGCGCCGAGCTTGAGGCTGGTGGGCAAATGATGGGCAAAGCGCGACAGGTGCCGGACCTCGCGGTCGATGATCTCGCGCGCCTGCGCGATTTCCGACAGCTCGGTCACCATCGGCAGCATCAGCTTCAGTTCGCGGCCGCCGCAGGCCTTCAGCAGCGCCCGGATCTGCGTCCGTAGCAGCCCTGGACGATCAAGTGTCAGCCGGATCGCCCGCCAGCCGAGCGCCGGGTTCTCTTCCTGGATCGCGCCCTTGAAGTAAGGCAGCACCTTGTCACCACCGATGTCGATGGTGCGGAAGGTGACCGGCTTGCCGCGCGCGGCGTCGAGCACGTCACGGTAAAGCCGCTCCTGCGCCTCAGCTCGCGGGAAGGTCGAGGCGACCATGAACTGCAATTCGGTGCGGAACAGGCCGATGCCGGCGGCGCCCGACTCGGTCAGCTGCGGCAGGTCGACGGCAAGGCCGGCATTCATCAGGAGATCGACCGCAACCCCATCCTTGGTCACCGACGGCTTCTTGCGCAGCTCGCGATAGACTTCCTGCCGCCGCGCCCGGAACCGGACTTTTTCGGCGTAGGCGGCCTCCAGGTCGGATTGCGGCCTGAGATGGATGGTGCCTTCCTCGCCGTCGACGATGATGGCATCGCCGTTTTCCGCCATGGAAACAGCGCCCTTTACTTGGCCCGCGACGGGAATACCCATGGCGCGCGCGACGATGACGACGTGGCTGGTCGCGGCACCATCCTCCAGCACCAGGCCGCGCAGCTTGTCGCGCGGATAGTCGAGCAATTCGGCCGCGCCCATCGAACGGGCGATCAGGATGGCGTCCTTGGGCAGCGAAGCCGCGACATCCTCAGGACCGCGCCCCATCAGCTGGCGCAACAGCCGGTTGGCGAGATCGTCGAAATCGCTCATCCGCTCGCGCAGATAAGGGTCGGTCATATGCAGCATGCGCGCGCGCATGTCGCTCTGCACCTTTTCCACCGCCGCTTCCGCCGTCAGGCCGTTGCGGATCGCCTCTTCCAGCCGCCGCACCCAGCCGCGATCGTTGGCGAACATGCGGTAGGCCTCGAGCACCTCGCGATGCTCGCCCTCGAACGCGACGTCGCGGCGCTCCAGCATGTCGTCGATCGACAGTCTGAGCGAACCCAGCGAGCGGTCGAGCCGGCGCACCTCCTCCTCGCTGTCCTCGTTGAACAGATTGGTGACGACGATGCGCGGCTCGTGCAGCACGACATGGCCGAGCCCGACGCCGTCATTGAAAGAAAGGCCGGTGAAGCTCACCGGGCGGCGCAGATCGAGCTCCAGCCCCGGCTTGGTCAGGCGGGCGAGATCGCCGGTGGCGATCATCTCGGCGATCACCATCGCCGTCGTTTCCAGCGCCTCGATCTCGTCTTCGCGATATTGCCGCATCGTCTTGTTCTGGACGACCAGGACGCCGAGCGTGCGCCCTGCCCTCAGCACGGGGACACCGAGGAAAGAATGGTAGATCTCTTCGCCGGTCTCCGGCAGGTAGGCGAAGGCCGGGTGCTCCTGCGCGTTGGACAGGTTGAGCGGCCGCGCGCTGGCGGCGATCGTGCCGACCAGGCCCTGACCGAGCCTCAACTGTGCCAAGTGCACGGAGGTCGGGTTCAGACCTTCGGTGGCGTAGAGTTCGAGCACCGAGTCGGCGCGCAGCACATAGAGCGAGCAGACTTCGGCGACCATGTTGGAGGCGATGTCGCGCACGATGCGGTCGAGCCGCTCCTGCGGCTCCAGCGGCTCCTGCATGAGCTCGCGAAGCCGTTTGAGCAGAACGCGCGGGCCACTGGCCGTATCACGCATCGCGGCTTGTTCTCCAATGGGCATTCCGCCCGCCGCAGTTTCTCCCGCGGCCGGCGCTCACGCAACAACTGACTCAGTTCTTGCTATTGCTTATCGAGCCCGTAGACGGAATGCAAAGTACGAACTGCAAGTTCCGTATAGGGACCGTCGATCAGTATCGAGATTTTGATCTCGGAAGTGGTGATGGCGCGGATGTTGATCGCCTTGTCGGCCAGCGCCTTGAAGGCGGTGGCGGCAACGCCGGCATGGCTGCGCATGCCGATGCCGATGACCGAGACCTTCGACATGCCGGCTTCCGACTGCACGACATCATAGCCGACTTCGGGCTTGAGCTTTTCCAGGACGGCAAGCGCCTTGTCGACGTCGCCGGAGGGCACGGTGAACGTCATGTCGGTGAATTTGCCGTCCTCGGAGATGTTCTGGACGATCATGTCGACATTGATGTTGGCCTCGGCCAGCGGCCCGAAGATGCCGGCGGCAACACCTGGACGATCGCCGACGCGGCGCAGCGAAATCTGCGCTTCGTCCTTGGCGTAGGCAATTCCGGTGACGACCTGCTGTTCCACGATCTCTTCCTCGTCGCAAATGAGCGTTCCGGGCGGATTGAGCAAATCCCCCATTCCGGGCGCATCGGGATCGTCGAAGGACGACCTCACGAAGGTACGCACCCTGTGTACCATGGCAAGCTCGACCGAGCGCACCTGTAAGACCTTGGCGCCGAGCGAGGCCATTTCGAGCATTTCCTCGAACGAAATCTTGGCCAGCCGACGGGCTTTCGGCTCGATGCGCGGATCGGTGGTGTAGACGCCGTCGACATCGGTATAGATGTCGCAGCGGTCGGCCTTGACCGCGGCCGCGATCGCCACGGCGCTGGTGTCGGAGCCGCCGCGGCCGAGCGTGGCGATGCGGTTGTCGGGGCCGATGCCCTGGAAACCGGCGATCACCGCCACCTGGCCTTCGCCGAAGCGCTTGATCAGGAAGGCGCCGTCGATGTCGAGGATGCGCGCGGCGCCATGCGCGTTGTCGGTTTTGATCGGGATCTGCCAGCCCTGCCAGGATCGTGCATGAATGCCCATGTTCTGCAGCGTGATCGCCAGAAGACCGGCGGTGACCTGCTCGCCAGAAGCGACAACGGCGTCATATTCGCGCGCGTCGTGCATCGGCGAGGCTTCGCGCGTCCAGGCGACCAGTTCGTTGGTCTTGCCGGCCATCGCCGAGACCACGACGGCGACGTCGTGGCCGGCATCGACCTCGCGTTTCACATGCCGCGCCACATTGCGGATGCGGGCGATGTCGGCGACCGATGTTCCGCCGAATTTCATCACGATACGCGCCATGGGAGCGAAATGCCTTTGACTGAAGCCGGCTCAAGGCCGGAACGGAAGAAAACGCCCGTATGACCGAGCGCGGAAAATGCGCGGCCTCCTTAGCCAAAACAGCAAGGCTTCGCAAGCGAGCGCGGCAATGGCAGGCCCGATGCCGCTCATCCTGACGCATTCCTGCCGCCGATCATGCCATAAGACGGCCGAAACACCCTTTGGAGATTCTCATGGCCGAAACCCTGGAAATCGTCACTTTCCGGCTCAAGCCCGGCACCGAAGCCGGCTTTGTCGGCAATAACGGGATCATGAGCGACTGGCTTGCCCGGCAGCCGGGCTTTCTCAGCCGCGATCTCGGCAGGCGCGAGGATGGAAGCTGGGTGGATGTCGTGCGCTGGCAAAGCATGGAACAGGCCCGCGCGGCGGCGGACCGCATCATGACCGAGATCGGCGACAGCGAAGCCTTGCAAGCTATCGAGCCCGCCAGTATCGACATGAAACATGCCGAGGTCGCCCTCTCGCGCTGAAATTAACCGGTCCTTTGATCCGCTGTCGAAATATCCCACTCCGGATCGACCTTGCCCAGCCCGGCCACGACCCGGTCGCGGCCGTCCGCCTTCGCCTGATAGAGTGAACGATCGGCCGCGTTGACGATCTCGACCCATGAGGCGCCGAGTTCGGGGAAGGCTGACACTCCGAACGACGCGGTGATGGTGCCCAGGGTGCGGCCGCGATGCGTCAGATGCAGATGCTTGATGGCCTTGCGCAATGCCTCGGCCCGCTCGGCGGCATCGGCGAGAGTGGTTCCCGGCATCATCAGCGCGAACTCCTCGCCGCCGTAACGCGAGACCACGTCGCTTTCCCTGGCATGGTCGAGCAGCGTGGCGGCGACCTGCTTGAGCACGAGATCGCCGGCCTCGTGACCGAAGGTGTCGTTGAACTGCTTGAAATGATCGACATCGAGCATGATCATGGCCATGGGGTGGCCCGAGCGCTCCAGGCGCCTCAGTTCGCGGGCGCTGGTTTCCTCGAGATAGCGGCGGTTGTAGAGGCCGGTGTTCGGATCGCGGATCGATTGCTGCCGCAGCGTCTCGCGCAGGCGCAGATTGGCGAGCGCCAGCGCCAGCGTGTCGACGACGCCGCGCAACACCTGTTGCCGCCGGGAAACCCAATCCGGCCTGTCGGCGGCATTGGGCTCGCATAGATGCACGATGCCCAGCGTTTCGCCCTGCGCCGCCAGCGGCACGCAGACATAGCCGCGACCGCCATTCTCGCTGATGTGGTTGCAACGCGGTGTCAGCATGCCCGGACCTGCGGCATGCTCCTGACCACGGCGCAGGGCCCAGCAGTCTTCAGGCGCGAATTGCCCGACGCTGGAGCGGATTTCGCCCCAATGCGCCATCTCCTCGACCAGGTTGCGCGAGGCGCTGGTCAGGTGGACGCTTCCGCTCAAGCCGCCGAAAAAGTCCGGCATTGCCGAACCGACGACCGAAAACGCCTCCTGAAAGGTGACGCAGGCCTGCAGCAGTTCACCGAGCTTGACCAGGCGGTTGGTGGCTTCCGAGGTTTGTTTCAGCTCCCGGTTCAGCACTGCCAGTTCCTCCGCGCGGTCATTGACCGCCCGCTCGGCGCTGCGCAGCTCGCTGATGTCGCTGAGCGTCAATACGATGCCGCCGCCGGCCCGGTTGAGCGGGTTGCAGCTGGCGATCACCGGCAGTTGCGAGCCGTCGGGCTTCACCAGCCGCACCTCTCCCTGATGCCGGCGGCCGGTGGCAAGCGTCAGGTCGACCGGGGAGGTTCCGGGCGGAAGCCTGTCGCCGGACATTCCCCGCATATCCAGGATCGAGCGCCACTCCTGCCCCTCGATCCGGCTGGCGTGCCGCCCGGCAAGGTCGGCCGCGGCCGGGTTGACGGACACGATCCGCCCCTCGCCATCGATGACGGCGATGCCTTCGGCGACGGTGCGCACGATATCCTCGATATAGGCCTTCTGGTCGACGAGCTGCAGCCGCGAGGATTCCAGCTCCGACGCCATGCTGTCGAAGCCTTGCGCCAACTGCCCGAACTCATCCCTGGAGATGAGCCCGATGCGGGCCCCGGCGTCGCCGCGCGTCAACGAGCCGATGCCCCGGTTGAGGCTCGAAAGGCCGGCGCCGAAACGATTGAGCAGCAGGACAGCCGAAAACGCGGCGATCAGCATGGCCGCCGCAGTGCAAAGGCCGACAAGCCAGAGCATTGCGTTGGTGCGGTCCTGGGCGGCGCGCAACAGTGGCGTGTACTCGAACAGGACCGCGCCGACGGTCTTGCCGAGCGTATCCTTGATTGGCACCGCGACCAGGTTGATCGGCTCCGGCACGTCGGCGCTGTCCTCGACGAAGGCAAGCGGCTGATTGTCCTCGAGCACGCGGCCGACTTCATTGTCGTGATCGTGACCGAACGGCTTGCCGACATTGTCTTCCTCGCCCGGTATGTCGGCAAGGATGGTCTTGTTGCGGTCGACGACGACGAGATCGCGATTCGAACTACGGTGCTGCAAGGCCACGAAGTCCCGTAACGCATCGGGCCTCTCGAACAAGGACCGTGGCGCATCGGAAGCCTTGAAGGCTATGGCGTCGGCCAGTTGCCGCCCCACACTCGTCGCTTCGGCGAGCGCCGCGGACTTGGTCAGCGACATCTGGGAGACGACCGCGACAGCACCCACAAGGCCGATAAGGGCCGCGGCGCTCAGCAGCGTGGCAATGATCTGGGTCTTGATGCGCATCAAGCCCTCTCTCTCGACACACGGCCGGCAATGTACATGCCAAAGGGCGGCCATGTCCGTGGAAATCGTCAATCCAGTAAATTTGATGTTAAAGGCCGCCGAATCCGGCTCGTCACAACCCGGTTACGCCACACCCGGGCGATTTGTTTCGACGGCGCGGCAACCAAGCTGCCAGGTGCTGACTGAATGCGGGACCGCGCTCTCCGCATCACCTGGTTGCCGGCGCACATGGCAGCAGCCAAAAAAACCTGCCTTGACTTTCTTGGGCCGGGACCCGAGTTCTTGGCGTTCGAGGAGACCCGCCATGCCAGAGCCCCGCCGATCGACCATCGACGCCGGAGAAGTCGAGCGCTTCTCCGCCCTTGCCGCCGAATGGTGGAATCCGAACGGCAAATTCCGTCCGCTGCACAAGTTCAATCCGGTGCGGCTTGCCTATATCCGCGACCAGGTGGCGGCGCGCTTTGGCCGCGATCCGCGCGCGGCGCGGCCTTTCGAAGGCCTGCGCTTCCTCGATATCGGCTGTGGCGGCGGTTTGCTGTGCGAGCCGATGGCCCGGCTCGGCGCCGAAGTGGTCGGCGCCGACGCTTCCGCCACCAACATCGAAGTGGCGAAGCTGCATGCGGCGGAAGCCGGCGTCGGCATCGACTATCGCGCCACCACGGCCGAAGCGCTGGCGGATGCCGGCGAGACCTTCGATGTCATCCTGAACATGGAAGTGGTCGAGCATGTCGCCGATGTCGACCTGTTCGTCGCCAAATGCGGCCAGATGGTCCGCCCCGGCGGCATCATGTTCGTCGCCACCATCAACCGCACGCTGAAAGCGCTCGGGCTTGCCATCATCGGCGCCGAATACGTGCTGCGCTGGCTGCCGCGCGGCACGCATCAGTTCGGCAAGCTGGTGCGACCGGAAGAGCTTGGCAAGGCGCTGGGCGCCGCCGGTCTCACGGTGATCGACCGCACCGGTGTCATCTACCATCCGCTGGCCGACCGCTGGCAGCGCTCGAAGGACATGGACGTCAATTACATGGTGCTGGCCGAGAAAGCTTCGGTCTGATGCGCCCCCTCCCGGAAGGGAGTGCCGAGATTCAGGTCAGGCCGAGTCGAAAATTGTGACTTCCGAGAACCGGAGCGGAGCGTACTTGACGTACGCGAGCACCGGAAGCGCAGGAAGTCACAATTTGCAGGCCGGCATCACCTGATATTGGCATTCCCTAAGCATCCAATGGTCTGTAGCCGCCCCGCCAGTAGATCAGCGCCTGGCCGGCATCCTGGGTCCTGACCGCCTCGACCGAGCCGATGACGATCGAGTGCGTGCCGCGGTCGATCATCTCGTCGAGACTGCAGTCGAAGGCGGCCACCGCGTCGGTAAGCAGCGATGCGCCGGTCTTCAGCGTCGTCCACTCGGCACCCTCGTAGCGGTCCTTGCCCTTGACGCCGCCGAAGCCCGAGAACCGCTCGGCGATCCGCTGATGCTGAGGCCCAAGCGAGTTGACGCCGAAATGCCGGTAGCGCTCGATGATCGGCCAGGTCGACGAAGAGCGGTTGACGCAGGCGATCACCTTCGGCGGCTCGGCCGACAGCGACACCACAGAAATGACGACGAGGCCGGAACGGTCATCGCCGACGCCGGCGGTGATGACGCTGACATTACCGACGATGAGCCGCATGGCGGCGCGGAAGTCTGTGACGCTGACCGTAGCTTCTGGCGTGGACATGGCCTTCTCCTCTTTCGCCGAAAGCAATCCCGGCAAGAATGCGCAGCGGTTTTCCGTCCGCAATAGCGTCAAGACGGACTTAAGACTGGGTCAGCGAAGAGCTGAGCCGCTCTACGCCGCCGACTGCATCGCCGCCGGCGCAATGCGAATGCCTCTTTCTTCGAGAATGGGCAGGACCGTGTCGCGGAAATAGGGAAATTCCTCGACATAATCGACGAAGGACAAGGTCGAGCCGCGGAAACCGGCCTCGTGCAGTTGCGTGATGCCGTCAGCCACCTGCTCGGGCGTGCCGGTCAGCGGGAAACCGCCATGGCCGGCCGCCATGCGGTCGCGGATCAGCGCCAGAAGGTCGTGCGGAAAGGACTGCGCATGCGCGAATTGCAGCCGCACCAGATTGTCGACGGCCGCCCAATCGGCATTGGCGCGGCCGAAATGTTCGAGATAATCTTTTGCCTCCTTCTCGGTCGGCCGGCAGACGACATGGGCGAAAGTCAGCACGTCGACAGCCCTGCCCGCCTTATTGCCCTGTTCTTTCAGCGCCGAGATCTCATCCTTTGAGCGCGACAGGTCGATGGCCGGCGTGAACAGGAAATCGGCATTGCGCACGGCGAATTTGCGGCCTTCTTCCGAGCCGGCCGCGTTGAGGATCGGCAGCGGCGAGGACGGACGCGGATCGCCGAGCACATCCTTGAGCTTGAACCAGGTGCCGTCCCAGTCGAAGGCTTCCGCGCGGCTCCACAAGGCGCGCACGATATCGAACCATTCCTGCGCGTAGCCGTAGCGCGTCGTATGGTCGTCGGGCAGCGTCAGCCCAAGTGCCTCATATTCCGGCTTGTTCCAGCCGGCGACGATGTTGAGGCCGATGCGGCCGCGGCTGATCCGGTCGATGGTCGCCAGTTGCTTGGCCACGACCACCGGATGGTTCGCCGCGGTATGGGTGGTGGCAAAGACGGTGATGTTGCGTGTGAGCGCGAGCAGCCCCGCCGCCCAGGTGATCGTCTCCAGCACGTTGCCGTGGAAGTTGGTCTCCCCGCCATAGCCGATCCAGCGCGCGATCGGCAGCATGAAGTCGATGCCGGCATCGTCGAGAAGCCGGGCGAGCTTGAGATTGTTGTCCCAGGAATTGTCCCAGCGCTCGGCGACTTTCGTGACGGTCATGCCGCCGGAACAGTTGGATGCGAAGGTGCCGAGAAAGAAGGGCTGCGTGCCAGGCGCGGACTTGTCGAGCATGCCCATGACGATGTTCTCCTCCGTTTTTCATTATAATTTATGATAGAAAGTCTATCATAAATTCATGTGGACGCAATCGCCTCGCTCAGCGCATGCTGTCGGTGAAGGACAGGCGGATGACCGAACGGCGCAGATCTTTGGAAACACAGGACAAGTTGCTGGACCGCGGCTGGCATCTGGCGCGCACGCCGCTGGAAATCGACGTCACCGAGGTCGAATATGCGCTGATGCGCTCCTACGAGGCGTTCGGCCACTGGCAGGCGGAGTGCCTCGCCACGGTGATCGAGTTTTCGGCCAGCGGCCCGGAAAACGCGCTGCTCCACATCATCAGGATGAACGACCGCCCGAAAAGCGTCCGCGATCTCGCCCAGATGACCAATCGCGACGACGTTCCCAACATCCAGTACAGCCTGCGCAAGCTGTTGAAGGGCGGGCTGATCACGCGCACCGGCAGCGGCAGGGCCGGCGTGACCTATGAGGTGACGCCGCTCGGCCATCGGGTCACCGAACGCTATGCCGATATCCGTTCGGTCCTGCTCATCGAGGCGGTGAAGCGCATCCCCGAAATGGCCGAAAAGCTCGAGGATGTCGCGCGCACCCTGGAACTGATGACGGGCATCTACGAGCAGGCGGCGCGCGCCGCCGCCACTCATCGCCGGCGCCATCCGCGGCCGGAACCCGCCGGCAAAGAGGATTAGCTGCGCGACGACGCAGCCTCGATCCGAACCGGCGCCGCCGCGCCATTCTGGCTCTGCGCCTTGGTCGTGATGAAGACCCCGGCGGTGATGATGGCGGCGCCTGCCCAAGTCAGCAAATGGTAATGCTCGCCGAGGAAGATCGTGCCGGCGAACAGGCCGACCGCTGCCGCGACATAGCCGATCTGGCTGAGATAGACCGGGCCGCCGACCGCCTGCAGGCGGAAGAAGAAGGCAAACATCGCCGAGGCCGAGGCGACCTGTCCAACGATCACCAGAGGCACGCCGGCGAGCGGCACAAAGGCCTGCCAGCCCAGAAGCGCCAAAATACCGATAAGCAGAAGCGTGGCCGAGGCCAGATGGCTGCCGACGGCGAGTTCGATCGGGCCGGTGCCTTCCGGCCAGTCGACGGTGCGGTAGATGTTGCCGGCGGCAAGGCTGACCGGGATGAAGAGCCCGATCGCGACCCAGAAATAGTCGGCCGGCTGGCCGGCCTCGCCGCGGGTGAGCGCGACCATCACCGCACCGACGAAGCCGACGGCGATGCCGATGACGCCGAGCAGATTGGGGCGCCTGACGCCGAGCAGGATCGAGAACACCAGCGTGACGACCGGCGACAGCGTGAACATGATGCCGGTGTAGCCGGCGCCGAGATGCGGAATGGCCGAGAACATCAACAAATTGGGGATCGCATAGGAAATCGCGGCGGTGATGATGAAATAGCGTAGCTTGCGCGGCGTCAGCCGGATGCGCTCGCCGCGCAGCAGAAGCGCCAGCAACAGCACGCCGCCGGCGCCCAGCGAAATGACGAAGGCCCAGACCATGGCCGGCACTCCGGCGGCGGTCGCAAGCTTGCCGAACGGCAGCGTCATGCCGAGCAGTCCGCCCGTCACGACCAGAAGTCCGATCGCCGAATCCCAGAGAAATTTCATCGAGCTGTCCTGTCGCTGCATGACCGCTTGGCGGTCGGTTCTTCTTGCGATAAGATAGCGTAAAGATTCTTTATGTCAAGATACTTTGCGGTGAGCAATATGGATCGAGCGGGCAGGGCCATGGAACAGTGGCGGCGGGAGCGGCCGGATCTCGACGTGTCGCCAATGGGCGTCATCGGGCGCTTGAACGAGGCCTCGGCACTGATCGCCCGCGACCGCCTTGCGCCGGTCTTCGGCCGCTTCGGGCTGCAGTCCGGCGAGTTCGACGTCCTGGCGACATTGCGCCGTTCCGGCGCGCCCTACGCGCTGACGCCGACCGAACTCTACGAGGCGACGATGGTCACGTCCGGCGCCATGACCGCCCGCCTCGACCGTCTGGAAAAGGCGGGACTGATCCAGCGCGCGCCGCACCCCAGCGACCGGCGCGGCGTTGTCGTGCAGCTCAGCGCGAAAGGTCGCGAGATCACCGACGAGGCGCTCACCGCCCACGTCGCCAACGAGCATGATATCCTTTCCGGTCTGACGCGCGAGGACCGGGAAATGCTGGCGAAACTGCTGGAAAAACTGATCGGCAGCCTTTGACCGGAAGCAATTCCAGGAGAAGTGAAGCGGCGCTCACCCTCTTCCTGGAATTGCTCTAACGATGGGCTGCAAGCCCCAGCCGGTCGGCCATCCATGGCCGATCAGCCGCCTGCGCGCTGTGCGACCCATCGCTTATGTTGCCATCGCCGATACGATACCATCAGACTGACCAGCCAAGCCGGCATGTTGAGGTAGAGCAGCGCGTCTCGCAAGCCATCGAGGTGGCGCTCGCTCATTGCCTTGTCCGAGAAATCCGGCATCGCTTCAAGTGTCGCTTCGGCTCGCTGACCCGTGTCCGCCCCTGTCGGCAACCTGGCTGCAAAGGCGATCTCTCGACGAAGACAGACCCGCTCGACGCGGTCCCTGATCTCTTCTTCGTACCCGACTCCGCATCGCATCAGTCGCGCATGCGTGGCTTCATGGACAATGGTCGAAGCGACATGTTTGGCCGTCATTGCGTCATCGATGAGGTAGCGTTCGTCCAGCTCGCAAGCCTTTGACGCCTCTGCCCACTGAGCTACCGAGGCCGGGAGGACCGTGACCAAAATCTGCCTGACATCGCGCAGCAAACGCCTGTATCGCACGGGGTCGAAATCTCGAATGAGCCCAAGCGCCTCGACTATTTTATCCGCGCCCTTGTCGGCGACGACTTGCAGGCCATCGATTGTCAGTTTGCGGCTGAGTTTGACAGCTCCTTGTCGCGCCAAGCGATCTACGAACGAGCGCATATCGCGTTGCGGCTCGACCGCTCTCTTTTGGCGCAAGGTTTCTTCGGAACTCAGTTGCGGTCGTCCGGAAAGCTTGGGATCGGCATGAACTCGACGCCGTCCTCGACGAGGCTCTGCGCCTCTTCCGGCGTCGCTTCGCCATAGATGCCGCGCGCATCGGTTTCGCCGAAATGGATCTTGCGCGCTTCCTCGGCGAATTTGTCGCCGACATAGTCGGCATTCTCGCGCACCTTCTCGGCCAGCACCTTCAGTTGCGCCAGCGCCTGCTTCTGCGCCTCGCCCATGGCGAGCGCGACCTTTTCCTGTTTGCGGGAGGTCGAGACCGCAGGCGCCATCAGCGCCTTTTCGACCTTGTGCGAGCCGCAGCTCGGGCAATCGACGAAGCCGCGCTTCTTCTGGATATCGAAGTCGTCATTGCTGCGGAACCACGCCTCGAATTCGTGCTCGTGCTCGCAGATCAGGGAAAAACGGATCAAGAGGCTGCACCCCTGAGACGCGGCGCCTCGCCGGCATTGACTGTGAAGTCGCGCGCGTTCTTCAGATTGGGGATCTTGCGGCGCGCGGCGAGCGACTGCGCGGGATCGATCTCGGCGACGATTACGCCCGGCTCGTTATGCGCCGCCTCGGCAATGACGCGTCCCCACGGATCGACGATCAGCGAATGGCCATAGGTCTCGCGGCCGTCCTCATGCAGTCCGCCCTGCGCGGCGGCGACGACATAGGCGCCGTTCTCGATGGCGCGGGCGCGCAGCAGCACGTGCCAATGCGCCTCGCCGGTCTGGCGCGTGAAGGCGGCAGGCACCGTCAGCACCTCGGCCCCGGCCATCGCCTCGGCACGGAACAGCTGCGGGAAGCGCAGGTCGTAGCAGACGGCAAAGCCCAGCTTCGTGCCGTCGATATCGGTCACGACCGCCTCCGTTCCCGGCTCGTAAGCAGCGGATTCGCGCCAGCTCTCGCCATTGTCGAGATCGACATCGAACATATGGATCTTGTCGTAGCCGGCGATCATGGCGCCGTCGGGCGAAAACAGGAAGGCGCGGTTGGCGAGCTTGCCGTCGGCGCGGCGGATCGCCGTCGAGCCGACATGCAGGTGGATGCCGAGCTCCTTCGCCAGCCGGCGCGCCGTGGCGACGACGATGTCCTTGTCCTCGGTGGTAAAGGCGGCCGCGCCCGCTTCCTTGTCGCGCACCAGTGCACCGGTCATTTCCGGCGTCTGGACATAGGTTGCGCCCTGGCCGGCGGCCTGGCGGACGAGGATCTCCATGTCGGCGGCGTTGCGCTCCGGGCTGGTGCCCGAACGCATCTGCACGGCGGCGGCCTTGAAAATACCCATGATCAGCTCCCGTTGACGAGCATCGCGTCCAGCCGGCCCTGCGACTCCAGTTCGTGGAGGTCGTCACAGCCGCCGACATGCGTGTCGCCTATGAAAATCTGCGGAAAAGTGGTTCGCCCATGCGCCTTCGAAATCATTTCCTGGCGCAGATCAGGCGAAAACGAGGCATCGTGCTCGGTATAGGCTACGCCCTTGCGGTCGAGCAGCCGCTTGGCGGCATTGCAATAGCCGCACATCATGCGGGTATAGATCGTCACATCAGCCATTGGCCGGCAATCCTCGCGCATGCCGTCCAGTGAGGTACGAAAACGACGTGCGGCAAACAACAAACTCAAACCTATATAGTCGTGGACTCATCGGGCCGAAAGTCCCCAGGCAGGACGCGGGCGAAAGTGAGGATGTCGACCGCTCCGGCGCCGCCCTTTTTCAGCGCCTTGGCGACCGCCCGCACCGTGGCGCCGGTGGTGTAGACGTCGTCGACGACCAGCACCCGGCGGCCCGAGATTTCGATTTCGGCCTCCGGCGGCACGCGGAAAGCGGCGCGCACGTTCTCCTCGCGCTCATGCCGTTCGAGCCCGACCTGCTGGCGCGTCAGCTTCACGCGCCTGACCGCCGATGGCGAGAAAGGCAGCCCGCCGAGCTTTGAAACGGCGCGTCCGAGCTCGGCCGATTGGTTGAACTGGCGCCGGAAGAAGCGCCGCCAATGCAGCGGCACCGGCACGACAAGGTCGGCCTCCGCGATCAACTCTGCTCCGGCGCGGACCATCCAGTTGGCCATCCACGGCGCGAGATCGGTTCGGTCCTGATATTTCAGCCCCTGCACCATCTGCCGCGCGACGCCCGAATAGAGGACGGCGGCCCGCGCCCGCTCGAAGGGCGGCGGATCGGCAATCGCCTCCGCGGACAGAAAGCCCTCGCCCATGTCATGCGTGAAAGGCGTGCCCATCACCGGGCACCAGGGCTTCTCCAGCAGCCTCAGCTTCGGCCAGCAGGCGCCGCACAGCACGCCAGGTTGCGACACATGGCGGCGGCAGCCGGCGCAAACCGGCGGAAACAACAGCCGCGCCGGCCAGGCAAGCGCCTGCCGCGTCATATCCTGGACCGCGCTGGTCTTGATCTTGCGCACCGGATCGGCCACGTGATTGGAACCCCCGCGCCACCTTAACACCACAGCGGCACGCAGGGACAACAGGAAGCTTTTCATTGCAGCCCTTGGTCGACACAGAGCTCTGGCTCGCGCGCAAGCGCCGCGCGCTCGCCCACCCCGTCGAAGGCGCCGATTTCCTGATGCGCCGCGTCGCGGAAGATCTTGCCGACCGGCTGGACGCAGTCGAACGCCGCTTCGGCAAGGCGGCCGCGCTGTTTTGCCAGACTTCGGCGACCGCCGAGGTGCTCGCCGGCAGCGGCAAGGTCGGCGAAATCGTGCGCGTCGAGATGGACGAAACGCTTCTGGCCGGCGACCCGGGCCTGGTGGTGCCGCCCGAGACGGTGCCCTTCGAGGATGCCAGCCTCGATCTCGTCGTCTGCCTGCTCTCGCTGCATGCGATGAACGACATTCCCGGCGTGCTCGCGCAGATCCGTCGGGCGCTGAAACCCGACGGCCTGTTCCTCGGCGCCCTCGCCGGCGCCGGCACGCTGGCGGAATTGCGCGAAAGCATGCTGGCGGCCGAGACGGAGCTCTACGGCGGCGCGAGCCCGCGCATCCTTCCTTTCACTGACGTGCGCGACGCAGGCGCGCTGTTGCAGCGCGCCGGCCTTGCATTGCCCGTCGCCGATGTCGAAACGGTCACGGTGCGCTACGATACGCTGTTCGATCTCGCCGCCGATCTGCGCGCCATGGGCGAAACCAGCGCGCTCGTCGATCGCAGCAGGCGGCCGGCAGGCAGGCGCCTGTTTGCCCGCGCCGCCGAAATCTACGCCGAACGGTTCGCGGACCCGGACGGCCGTATCCGCGCGAGCTTTTCGATTGTCTGGATGTCCGGCTGGGCGCCGGATGCCTCGCAGCAAAAGCCGCTCAAGCCCGGATCGGCCAAGGTCTCGCTGAAGGCGATCCTGGAGAACCCGCCGAAGAGCTGAACTGCGCCAGGTGAACCCTCTAGGCTAATGAGCGAAGGCGTTGGCCAGCTTGCTGTTGTTGTCGCTGAACAGCCACACCAGCCCGTCGGCGGCCTGTTGGACGCCGGCGATGATGGCGAGCGACAACACCACGACGATCAGGCCATATTCGATGGCCGTGGCGCCCGTCTCATCTTCAATGAATTGCTGCAACAGGTTTTTCATGGTCATCGATCCCTCATGCAGAAATTCTAATGTCCCACCCGTTAAGAAAGGTTAACGGTAAAAGCTTAACAGCGAGTGAAACGCCGCTGTCCCTGAAAATCATTAACCACGTCAGCACTCGCCGCTGCGGCTGCCGTCATTGCGGATGACGCAGACTGAACTGGGCATTGGCTGCAGAACGCTGCGGCGCACCGTATATGTATTGGTGCGATGGCCGATCGATCCGGTCGCGGTCATGTCGAGCCCGCCGACGAAGCCGTCGCGGGCACTCTGCGGCCTTGTCTGATTGTCCAGGAAGGGCGTTGCGATCAGGGCCAACGCCACCGCGGCCGAGCCGAACAGCAGCGTGATCCGCAGAATGCCCATGCCGGCGTCCATCGCGCGAAAGCCGCGGTCGGACCGGATCGAGTCCCACTCTCTTTCAAGGCTCATGCCTGTGTTTCCCAGTCGTCGACGGTCTCGCCGCGCGAGACGGCTCCGCGCAATTTTTCACGCCGAGATAAATCTTCCATTAACGCTGGCTAAAGCACCTGCAGGAAAAAGCGTGAACACTCACCGTCTTCGGGAAACGCTGAGTTGCCGCAAAGGCAGGTCGCGAAATTACAAAAGGTCGATGAGGAACTGGATCAGCGGCGCGTCGGCCGGCGGCATCGGATAGTCGCGCATCTGTTTTGGCCGGACCCACTTCAGCCCCTGGCCTTCCTTCGGCTGGGCGATGCCGCGGAAGCGGCGGCAGACATAGAGCGGCATCAACAGATGGAAATCGTCATAGGAGTGGCTGGCGAAGGTGAGCGGCGCCAGGCACGGAATCTCGGTCTCGACGCCCAGTTCCTCCTGCAGCTCGCGGACCAGGCACTCTTCCGGCGTCTCGCCGGGCTCGACCTTGCCGCCTGGAAACTCCCACAGGCCGGCAAGCTGCTTGCCCTGAGGACGCTGCGCCAGAAGCACGCGCCTGTCGGTGTCGACCAGCGCGCAGGCGGCGACCAGCAGCAGGCGCTTCCCGGTTGGCTTGACCTCGCTCATGCGCCTGGCGGCCGTCGATAGTGGTAGCGATAGACTTCCTCGAAGCCGAGCGACCGGTAAAGCGCGAGCGCCGGCGCGTTGCTGGCTTCGACCTGCAGCCAGGCCTCGCGCGCGCCGCGCAGCCGCGCCCACTTGAGCGCGGACAGAATGAGGTTGCGGCCATGGCCCTTTTTGCGCGCCGACTTTTCGGTGGCGACTTCGAACAGCCCGGCAAGGTCGCCGTCGTGAACGCAGATCAGCGTCGCCAGCGGCTCATTCCCGTCCTCGAGCGCGAACAGCCCTGCTTCCGGCTGGATCGCGCCGATGACCTCGGACAGGCCGGGCCGCAGCGAGGCGTCCGCGCCGCCGGTCTTGAGCGATGCGCCGATGAAGCGGCTGATGTCCTTGAGCGGGATCTGATCCATGGCCGCGCCGAGCTCGAGCTCTTTCAGCGGCAGCCGCATGACCAGGGATTCGTCGAACCTGTTCCATCCGGCCTTGTCGAGGTGGGTGGACAGCACCTGCCCCGACAGCGGCGACATGCGGAAGGTCAGCGGCCGGCCATAGGCGTCGAAGCGCCGCGCGGCGCGGCCGATACGCTCCTCGATGGCATGCGTGTCGCCGGGATCGAGCGGATTGACCGAGTTCAGGCGCTTGGCGGGGTGCCCGGCGGTGAGCCGCACCACCCAGGTCCCGTCATAATGGACGGCCGCCGCCGGCCAGGCGCGAAATCCCGCCGCCTCGTAGCGGCGCACGACCGCCAGCACGCTTGCCGGATGCCTCGACACCGGCGCCATCAGCTCCGGTAATCGCCGTTGATGGCGACATATTCCTTGGTGAGGTCGCAGGTCCACACCGTTGCCTTGCCGCGGCCGATGCCGATGTCGGCGCGGATGCGGATATCGTCGCGCTTCATATAGGCCGACGTCGCTTCCTCGGAGTAGGCCGGATCGCGCTCGCCCTCATGCGCGAGCCGATTGTCGCCGAACCAGATCGACAGCCGGTCGCGGTCGGCCGGCTCGCCGGCCTTGCCGACGGCCATGACGACGCGGCCCCAATTGGCGTCCTCGCCCGCGACCGCCGTCTTGACCAGCGGCGAGTTGGCGATCGAAAGTGCGATGCGCTTGGCCGAGCGCGCCGACTTGGCGCCGGTCACCGTGACCTCGACCTGCTTGCGCGCGCCCTCGCCGTCGCGCACCACCTGCAGCGCCAGCGACTTCAGCACCTTGCCGAGCGCCCGGCGGAACGCGCCGAGCCGCGCATCCTTTGGATCGCTGATTGTCGGGGCGCCGCGCGCGGCGGCCTTGCCGGTGGCGAAGAAAAGCAGCGTGTCGCTGGTCGAGGTGTCGCTGTCGACGGTAACGGCATTGAAAGTCTTGGCCGTGCCGCGCGACAACAGGTCCTGAAGCACGGAAGCCGCGATCGGCGCGTCGGTGGCGATGAAGGAGAGCATCGTGGCCATGTCCGGCGCGATCATGCCGGCGCCCTTGGCGATGCCATTGATGGTGACGTCGGCATCGCCGAGCTTGACCGTCGCCGTCGCCACCTTGGGGTAGGTGTCGGTGGTCATGATGGCCTTGGCCGCCTCGGTCCACAGGTCGGGCTTGCCGTCCTTGACCAGGCCGGCGAGCAAATGGCTGAATTTGTTGGTGTCGAGCGGCTCGCCGATGACGCCGGTCGAGGCCAGGAACACTTCGTTCTCGGAGCATTCCGCGGCCTTGGCCGCCGCCTCGCCGGTCAGCGCGGTCGAAGCCTTGCCCTTCTTGCCGGTGAAGGCATTGGCATTGCCGGAATTGACCACCAGCACGCGCGCCTTGCCGGCGGGCAGGTTCTGGCGGCAAAAGTCGACCGGAGCCGACGGACATTTCGACCTGGTGAACACACCGGCCACGGCGGTGCCCGGATCGAAGACCATGGCGAGCAGGTCGGTGCGGCCCTTGTACTTGATGCCGGCTTCCGCGGTCGCGATGCGGACACCCTCGATGACCGGCATCTTCGGATATTTCTTCGGTGCGAGCGGCGAAATCGTAGCGGACATCATGACCCCGGAGCGGCAATAAAGCGAAAGGAAGGCCGGTTTGCCCGATAGCGCGCCCCGGCGCAAGGGCGTTCTGGCCGCGCCTCACCGGCCGGACCAAGCGCCTCGCGACCGAAAACGCATCGTTTCGTTTCACCGGCGAAGTCAATATGATTGGCGACAGATTCACCGGCTAAGGAAGAACGGAATGGGCGAGGCCGCCGCTCGCGGGCGCAAGTCGATCGGCGCGAAACGCAATCCCGAGAGCGCCGACGCCATTGTCGAGGCGGCCGAGGCGGTGCTGCGCGAGGCCGGCTATGCCGGCTTCTCGATCGAGGCCGTTGCCCGGCGGGCGCGGGCGGGAAAACCGACCATCTATCGCTGGTGGCCGAGCAAGGCGGCGCTGCTGATCGAGGTCTACCAGCGCCAGAAGCGCGTCGAGACGCCCGACACCGGAAACGTCGAGGATGATCTGGCCGGCTTCCTCAGAAACCTGTTCGCGCATTGGCGCGACACTCCGTCCGGCAACATCTTCCGCTCGCTGGTCGCCGAAGCGCAGTCGGACGAGACGGCCGCGGCCGCGCTTGCCGAATATTCTTGGGCGCGCCGTGGCCACACCGGGCTGATGATCGAGCGCGCCAAGGCGCGCGGCGAGGTGGCGGCGGATATCGATGCCGGGATCGTCGCCGACCTGATCGCTTCCTACGCCTGGCGGCATCTGCTGAGCAATCGCCTCGATGAGGATGAAGCCGCTATCCGCGCCGCCGTGCGCTATGTGGTGCGAGGGATAAGCCGGGCCTGATAACGAAAGGGCGCCCACAGGCGCCCTTTGCAGAACTGTCAGCCGGCGGCGATTACTTGCTGCCTTCCAGCGCGTCGATGTCCTTCTTGAGCTTCGCGTCCGGGATCTCGACCTTGGCGGCGGCGCGCAGGTCCTTGACCATGGCGAAATATTTGTCGCGGATCACCGCCTGCTTGGCCTGGTCCTTGACGTCGTCGAAGGCCGGCGGCTGCTTGGCGCGCTTGTCCTCGACCTTGATGACGTGCCAGCCGAACTGCGACTGCACCGGCTCCTTGGAATATTTACCGACCTCGAGCGCGAAGGCCGCCTTGTCGAATTCCGGCACCATCTGCCCCGGGCCGAACCAGCCGAGGTCGCCGCCGTTGGTCTTGCCGCTCGGATCGCTGGTATGCTCGTTGGCTAGCTTCTGGAAATCGGCGCCGCCGTCGAGCTGCTTGATGATCGCGTCCGCCTCTTCCTTCGTCTTCACGAGGATGTGACGGGCGTGGATTTCATTGACCGGCGGCGTGTTGGCGATTTCCTGGTCGTAGCGGGCGCGCACTTCGGCGTCCGTCACCTTGTCGACCACTTCCTTCTCGACGACTGCGCCATGCAGGGCGCGCGCCTGCAGGAAAGCCATGCGGCGCTGGAAGTCCGGATCCTTGTCGAGGCCTGCGTCGACCGCCTTCTTGGCCATGACGCGGATTTCGATCGCCGCCGAAAGGGCGGCCGCGCGGCGCTGCTCGGCCGGCAGCTGCGCGAACTGTTGCGACAGTTCGCCTTCGGCGAGCTGCAGGTCGGCCTCGGTCAGCTTCTCGCCATTGACGGTGGCAACCACGGCATTGGGATCGACCGGAGCCGCGGGAGCAGCAGCAGGCGCTGCGGCATCCGGCTGGGCCGGCGCGGTCTCCTGTGCCATCAGCGGCGACAGGCAGAGAGCCGAGAGCCCGAAGGCCAGGCCGAGGCTGGCGAGCGAGGCACGGCGGAACGACAAGGACATCAAGATAACTCCAATGGGATTGCCAATAAGGATCGCGTGAGCGAAAGGATTCCAGATCAGTCGGATTGTGGCGGAATTTGGCGCTGCCCATAGGGCTAACGCGGCGTTGACATCGATTGAGCCCCCTCTTATCTGTCCAACGACTTGGCGTCCAGAACCGTTTTCCGGGCGCTTTTTGCGTTTGTCCGCATTCACGCGGATTTGATGGGCCCGCCCGGTGCCTGTCGCAAACGGCTAAAATTGCTATCGAAAGGGCCATTGGATGGTCAGTCTCGGCGGTCTCGCCCGTAAGGTTTTCGGTTCCTCCAACGACCGCCGTGTCAAGTCGACCCGGCCCCGCGTCGAGGCCATCAACGCCATGGAAAACGAGATGCGGGCGCTTTCCGACGCCGATCTCAGGGGCCGAACCGAAAAATTCCGCCAGGATCTCGCCAATGGCGCTTCGCTCGACGACCTGCTGGTCCCGGCCTTCGCCACCGTGCGCGAAGCGGCCCGCCGCGTGCTCGGCATGCGGCCTTTTGACGTGCAATTGATCGGCGGCATGGTGCTGCACAATGGCGGCATCGCCGAGATGCGCACCGGCGAGGGCAAGACCCTGGTCGCCACCTTGCCGGTCTATCTCAACGCATTGGCCAGCAAGGGCGTGCATGTCGTCACCGTCAACGACTACCTCGCCAAGCGCGACGCCGAATGGATGGGCCGCGTCTACAAGTTCCTCGGCCTGAGCGTCGGCATCATCGTCCACGGCCTTTCCGACGACGAGCGCCGCGATGCCTACGCCTGCGACGTCACCTATGCCACCAACAATGAGCTCGGCTTCGACTATCTGCGCGACAACATGAAATATGAGCGCGCCCAGATGGTGCAGCGCGGCCATTCCTACGCCATCGTCGACGAGGTCGATTCCATCCTGGTCGACGAGGCGCGCACGCCGCTGATCATTTCCGGTCCGCTCGAGGACCGCTCGGAAATGTACAACACCATCGACGCCTTCATGCTGAAGCTCGGCCCGGCCGACTATGAGGTCGACGAGAAGCAGAAGACGACGATCTTCACCGAGGACGGCACCGAGAAGCTGGAGAACATGCTGCGCGACGCCGGCCTCTTGAAAGGCGAGTCGCTCTACGACGTCGAGAACGTCGCCATCGTCCACCACGTCAACAATGCGCTGAAGGCGCATCTGCTGTTCCAGAAGGACCGCGACTACATCGTGCGCAATGGCGAGATCGTCATCATCGACGAGTTCACCGGCCGCATGATGCCCGGACGCCGCTATTCGGAGGGCCTGCACCAGGCGCTTGAAGCCAAGGAGCATGTGCAGATCCAGCCGGAGAACCAGACGCTGGCCTCCGTCACCTTCCAGAACTACTTCCGCCTCTACAAGAAGCTCGCCGGCATGACCGGCACGGCGCTGACCGAGGCCGAGGAGTTCGGCAACATCTACGGCCTCGAGGTCACCGAGATCCCGACCAACTTGCCGGTCGTCCGCAAGGACGAGGACGACGAGGTCTACCGTACGGTCGAGGAGAAGTACAAGGCGATCGTCAAGGAAATCCGCGAAGCCAGTGCCAAGGGCCAGCCGACGCTGGTCGGCACGACCTCGATCGAGAAATCCGAGCAGCTGGCCGAGCGCCTGCGCAAGGACGGCTTCAAGAACTTCGAAGTGCTGAACGCCCGCCATCACGAGCGCGAGGCGGCCATCGTCGCCCAGGCCGGCAAGCCCGGCGCCATCACCATCGCCACCAACATGGCCGGCCGCGGCACCGACATCAAGCTTGGCGGCAACGCCGAAATGCGCATCGCCGAGGAATTGGGCGACATGCCCGAGGGCCCCGAGCGCGCGGCGCGTGAAAAGGAGATCAATGACGACGTCGAGCGCCTGAAGGAAAAGGCGCTGGCCGCCGGCGGCCTTTATGTTCTGGCCACCGAGCGCCATGAATCGCGCCGCATCGACAATCAGCTGCGTGGCCGCTCCGGCCGCCAGGGCGACCCGGGCCGCTCGAAGTTCTTCCTGTCGCTGCAGGACGATTTGATGCGCATCTTCGGCTCAGAGCGCATGGACGGCATGCTGCAGAAGCTCGGCCTCAAGGAAGACGAGGCGATCATCCATCCCTGGATCAACAAGGCGCTGGAGAAGGCGCAGAAGAAGGTCGAGGCGCGCAACTTCGATATCCGCAAGAACCTGCTGAAGTATGACGACGTCTCCAACGACCAGCGCAAAGCGGTGTTCCAGCGCCGCATCGAACTGATGGACGGCGAAGGCCTGTCGGAGACGATTACCGAGATGCGCGAAGGCGTCATCGAGGAGATCGTCGCCAAGAACATCCCCGAAAACGCCTATGCCGAGCAGTGGAACGTCGCCGGCCTCAAGGAGGAAGTGGCGCAGTATCTCAACCTCGACCTGCCGGTCGAGCAATGGGTCAAGGAAGAGGGCATCGCCGAGGACGACATCCGCGAGCGCATCACCACTGCCGCCGACGCCGCCGCCAAGGAGCGCGCCGACCGCTTCGGTCCAGACGTGATGAACTATGTCGAGCGTTCGGTCGTGCTGCAGACGCTCGACCACCTGTGGCGCGAGCACATCGTCAATCTCGACCATCTGCGCTCGGTCGTCGGCTTCCGCGGCTACGCCCAGCGCGACCCGCTGCAGGAATACAAGGGCGAAGCTTTCGAGCTGTTCCAGGGCCTGCTCGGCAATCTCGGCCAGGCCGTGACCGCGCAGCTGATGCGCGTCGAGCTGGTGCGCCAGGCAGCGGACGCGCCTCCGCCCGAAGCCCCCGAGATGTTCGGCAGCCATATCGACGGCACCACAGGCGAGGACGACTTCCAGGGCGGCGAGACGGCGCTTCTGATGCGCCAGGAAACCAGCGCCGTCGTCGCGCCGGAAAACCGCGACCCGAAGAACCCGGCGACCTGGGGCAAGATCGGCCGCAACGAAGCCTGCCCTTGCGGCTCCGGCAAGAAATACAAGCACTGCCACGGCGCCTTCACCTGACCCTTTTCCTTCTCCCCGATTGCGGGGAGAAGGTGCCCGAAGGGCGGATGAGGGGCAGCGCCAACGTTCCGCCATATCAGCGGAACGCCGGACTTGTTCCAGGCTTTCCTATCGACTGACCGTCACACCAGCCCCGACGCCCGCGCCGCCGCGGCCGCCTCGCCGCGCGAAACAGCCTCCAGCTTCTCCAGCACCGCCGAAACATGGTGATCGACAGTCTTCGGCGAGATCGCCATGTGCGCGGCGATCTTCTTGTTGGAAAAGCCCCGCTCGATCAGCTGCAGAACCTCCATCTGGCGCTGCGTGAGGCCGGCCTGGTTGGCGCGTGTCGCCTGCCTCGGTCCCCTGGCGATGTGGATCAGCCCGCTCTGCCGCATCAGGCCGCGCACATGCTGCGCCACCGGCCTTGCGCCGAGCGCCTCGAAAATGTCGAGCGCCGCGCGCCGCGCGGCCTCGTCGCCCATGAGCAGGGCAAGCGCGCGTTCGAAGGGCGCGTCCATGTCCGCCCAGAGCGCCGCGGCATCGCGCCAGTCGCCAGCCAGTTGCAGGCGGTGAGGTTCCGCCATGCCGTCGATGTCGCCGGGATCGCTGTCGGGCGATAGAAGCTGTCGCCATATCGCCAGTTCGCCGAACACCGCCCGCGTCGGCGCAAGGCTTTCGGCAAGGGCGATCAGGCGCAGTGCTTCGTCCCTGTCGCCCTCGCCCAGCCACGCCAGTTCGGCCATCACCGCGGCGAAGGGCACGAGCCGCTGCAACTCCATGCCCTTGTCGAGGAACAGCTTCATCTCGTCGAGAACCGGCTCGGCCGATGGATCTCCCCGCCGGATGCGCAGCCGCGCCAGCGCGACCAGCGACGGATAGCGCACCAATGGCGTCGTTGCCTCGTCGTCGACGACCTCATGCGCCATGGCCGCGGCGTCGTCCCAATGGCCGAGCCGCAGCAGAAGCTGCGCCTGCACGCCGCGCATGTAATCGCGCCAGGTCGCGAGATCGTTCTCGACGCAATAGCCGATGCCGCGATCCAGGAACGCCGCCGCTTCGTTGAGGTTGAACCTGTTCATCTCGACACAGGCGCAGTTGGTGAAGGCGCGCGCGGCATGCTCCTGAAAGTTGCCCGTAAGCGCAAGTCCAAGGCTGCGGGCGAGATCGCGCCGCCCCTTGGCGAAGTCCAGCCATTGCCCGGCCGCTCCGACATTGTTGAGGGCATGGCAAAGGATGTCCGGCCGGTTGAGCCGCTCCGCCAGTTCGACGGCTTTGCCGCCGAACACAAGCGTCTCGTCGAGCCGCTCGGCCAGCATCGCCAGCTGCGAGAGATTGGAATAGGCCATGGCGAGTTCGGCACTGTCGGGCGCCGTTTCCAGAAGCTCCACGGCCTGTGCTCCGAACCGGTCCGCGGCCGCGCGATCGCCGAGCAGATAGGCAAAGCGCGACAGGCATCTCAGAGCGTCGCCCTCCTTGATCCGGTCGCCCAGCGCCTGGCGCAATTGCCGCGCCTGTCCCTGCGCCTCGATGGCAGCATCGACCCGGCCGATCAGGTGGCACTCGAACGCATGACCTTCATAAAGCTCCGCCCGCTCCTCGGTCGGAAGCACATCCGCGTGCCGCAGGGCGACTTCATAATAGCCGACGGCGTCTCGGTGCGCGCCGACGCGCGAGGCTTCGCGCGCCGCGACCGGCGCGAGCTCGCGCACCGCTTCGATGTTCTGTGCTTCGACCGCATGATGCACCAGCCTTGCCTTGGCCACATCCGGGTTTTCCCGCAACGCCGTGAGCGCCCGCTCGTTATACGCGCGGCGCTGGCTCGGCGTCAGAGCCATCTCGATTGCCGTGCGGGCGATCTCGTGTCGGAACGCATAGGCATCGCCCATATCCTCGAGCAGGCCGTTGGCGACGCATTCGGCGAGTTGGCCGGCGGCGGCAATTCCGCAAAGCCCGCTGAGCGCCCAGGCATCGGCGCGGCGCGGAAACACCGAGACAGCGTCGAGCATCGAGCGGGCGCCCGGCGACAATCTTTCGGCCCGCGCCAGCACGGCGTCGCGCACGCTGGCCGGCAATGCGCCATCGCCCTCCGCGGCGAGCAGCTCGGTGACGAAGAAGGCGTTGCCGGCGCTCGCCCGGTAGATGGCGTCGCCGTCGCGCTCGGCTGCCGCCGCAAGCGAGAGCACCGCGCGTTCGCTGAGCAGCGGCACGTCGATGCGCTGGATATTGCCGGCAGGGATCTCGCCGAGCGCGCGGCGCACGCGCATCTGCCCTTCGCTGCGGTCGGTGCGTGCCGTAACCAGAAGCAGGATATGCGTGTTTGCAATGCGCCGGCCGAGGAAGCGGACGAAATCGAGCGTCGCGTCATCCGCCCAATGCAAGTCTTCGATGACGAGCAGGCAAGGGCCTTTCGCCTCGAACACCTCGAGCGCCTCGGAAAACAGCGGCAGTCGATGCACCTGGCGGTCTTCGATCGCCCGCGGCGGTTCCCACCGCGCGTCGCGTGCCAGGTCGTAAAGCGGTCCCAGCGGATCGGGAATCGAGAGGTCCTCGCAGGCACTGCGAAGCACGCCAAGGCCGTCGTCCAGCCGGCTTGCAAATGCCTCGGCCAGCGCCGTCTTACCGGCGCCTGCCTCACCCGACAGGACCACAACGCGGCCGCGGCCCGCTGTTGCGTCCGCCAGCAAGGCATCCATCTGCTGCAACTGCGTCTGTCGTTCCAGAAGCATCGTCACTCTCGCGAAATCGGAATTTCCATCGTGGCGGCCCGCCGCCGCGATAGCCTGGGATCGGGCACCGCAATGTGACCTTCCACACATTGAGGTGTCATCTTCCACATAAAACGTCGCGAAGATAGGGAATCGTCCCGGCCAATATGGGGAATGGCTCCGATGCGCGGCCTTTCCGGACATGGTGGTATCCGCCTCGCTCGAAACGAGCGCAGAGCAATTCCAGGAAAACCGCGTAGCGGTCGGGGCTCGGCGACTTCGCCGTAGCCTTCCGTCCGGAATTGCGGAGAACTAGAAACCACGAAAGGAACGACAATCGTGCCACGTTATCTCGTTGAACGCACCTTCCCGGAAGGCCTGCACGTACCGATGAACGATGCCGGCGCCACGGCGATGGGCGGCGTCATCGCCCGCAATGCCGAGAAAGGCGTCACCTGGGTGCAGTCCTTCGTCTCGCCCGACAAGGGCAAGAGCTTCTGCATCTACGATGCGCCCTCGCCGGAAGCGATCCGCAGCACGGCGCAGAAGAACGCGCTTCCCGTCGACAAGATCACGGAGGTGCGGGTCCTCGACCCCTACTTTTATCGCTGACCGGGCAGATCATGTCGGGCAGACCATACCCGTCGCCGGCGGACCTGACGCCGTGCCAGGCAGCGAGACTGTACCCGCCGCGGCGGATACCGTCCCGCCACGGCGCGGCTTCATGCGGCGGGCCGTGTCGGCATTGCTTTCGCGCTTGCGAAACCGGCGCCGCCTTCTGCCGCCGCAGGACGATTTTCTGAGGCGCGATATCGGCCTCAGGGAGCGGGAAAACCCGCGCGAATATTGGGAATATTGGTGGCATCACCGCTGATCCCTCGCGTCGGGACAAGCGATCATCCCTTTTATCGACAGGCGCCGCCGGCGTGCGGAGTTGGCTTTGACTGGCCGACTCCCGCCGCTTGCGTGCCGCAACCGAATTGGAGAGACAAATGAACTTTCAGACCTTGACCAGATGCGCTGTCGGCGCTTCTGCCTCGATCATCATGCTGATGGCGAGCGCCGCTGCCGCGGAAACCGTCAATCCGCTCGCCGAAAAGGTGCGGGCACTCGACAGCCGCTTCGAGGACGTGGCAGTGGCGAAAGCCGAAGGCTATGCGCCGATCCCCTGCGCCAGCGGCCTTACCGGCGGCGCCATGGGCGTCCACTACGTCAACGCCGCCTATCTCAAGGACGACGCCGTCGACGTCGCCAAGCCGGAAGCGGTGATGTACGAGCCTATGGCCGACGGCACGCTGAAGCTGATCGCCGTCGAATACATCACCTCGAAGGGCCCGGCCTCGCTCGAAGGCCATCTGTTCAACTTCAACACCGCGCCCAACCGCTACGGCCTCGGCCCGTTCTACGAATTGCATGTCTGGGCCTGGAAGCAAAACCCGACCGGCGCCTTCGCCGACATGAACCCCAACGTGTCCTGCGACGCGATGCAGGGGATGTAAGGGCACCCTCTTCCTTCTCCCTTGTGGGAGAAGGTGGATCGGCGCGCAGCGCCGAGACGGATGAGGGTGCTCCAGCGGAGTGCGACCTCCAAGATCAAAGGAATCCGGTGCTCAATCTGCTGTGCCGCGATCCTTCCAACACCCCTCATCCGTCACCTTCGGTGACACCTTCTCCCACAAGGGGAGAAGGAGAACGCCGCACCCCGCCCACCCTTTCTTAAGGTGTTTCGGATAGACCCGAACGCTGGAAAAAGGGCGGAAAACGGAGAGTTGTGGGTGCGCTTTTCCGCGGCAACGACTGCCGGGCGGTTCCTGCCGCAGCGCTGGGCGCTGCGCATGCGGCCGTTGCTTGGCCGCATCGATGCCGTGCTCTTCACCGCCGACGAGCGCGGCGAAGCCGGGCGCATGTCGCTGATCGCCTTCTCCATCCGCATCATCAGCGCCTTCATCGCCTTCGTCAGCCAGGTGCTGATGGCGCGCTGGATGGGCTCGTTCGAATACGGCATCTCGGTGCTGGTCTGGGTGACGATGGTCATCGTCGGCAATCTCGCCTGTCTCGGCTTCCACACCTCGGTCATCCGTTTCATTCCCGAATATCGCGAGCGCGGCATGCTGGCCGAGCTGCGCGGCATCGTGCTCGCCAGCCGCCTGTTCGTGCTGGTCGCCTCGACGCTGATCGCGGGCCTTGGCGCGCTGGGCGTGTGGCTGGCCTCGGACTGGATCGAGAACTACTACGTCATCCCCTTCATCCTCGGCGTCATCTGCCTGCCGATGATCGCGCTGGGCGATCTCCTGCAAGGGCTGGCACGCGCCAATTCCTGGGCGCTGCTGGCGCTCTCGCCCACCTATCTGGTGCGGCCAGTGCTGATCCTGGCGTTCCTGGGGCTGATGCTCGCCCTGCATTACGTGCCCGACGCCAAGACCGCGATCTTCGCCTCGATCGCCGCCACCTATGTCACGACGCTCGGCCAGCTGATGGCCGTCACCTCGCGCATGGACAAGAAGATCCCGGCCGGACCGATAGCGGTGCATTTCGGCCGGTGGATCCTCGTTTCGCTGCCGATCTTCCTGGTCGAGAGCTTCTTCTTCCTGCTCACCAATGCCGACGTGCTGATGGTGGGCGCCTATCTCGATCCCAATGATGTCGCCGTCTATTTCGCCACGGTGAAGACACTGGCGCTGGTGCATTTCGTTTATTTCGCGGTCAAGGCCGGCGTTGCCCAGCGCTACGCCCAGTTCACCCATGGCGAGCCGGACAAGCTCGCCGCCTTCGCCCGCGAGACCGTCTCCTGGACCTTCTGGCCTTCGTTGCTGATGGCGCTGCTGGTGCTGGCGCTGGGCGAGCCGATGCTGGTGCTGTTCGGCCCGGAATTCACCGCCGGCTATCCGCTGCTCTTCCTGCTGGTGCTGGGCGTCGTGGCGCGCGCCGCCGTCGGCCCCTGCGAAAGCCTGCTCACCATGAGCGGCAACCAGAACATCTGCGCCGCCGTCTATGCCATGACGCTTGCCCTCAACATCGGCCTCAACGTGCTGTTGATCCCGCTGTTCGGGCTCTGGGGCGCGGCAATCGCCACCAGCCTCGCCATGGTGTTCGAGGCCAGCGCGCTCTCCTTCACCGTCTGGCGCAAGCTCGGCATCGTGATGGCGATCTTCGTGCCTGCAAAAAAGGAAGTCGCCTGATGGCTGCCGTTCCGTTGCTCGAAGAGACCAGCGGCGGCCCCGCCGGCGCCATGGTCTCCAACCTTGCCGGCCTGGCGCGCGAGGTCGACCCCGCGCATATCGAGCTCTTCGCCAGCAACCGGCCGGAGCGCAAGCTCGCCATCTACCCGGCTTCGGCCGGCTTCGACCTCGTCGAGGAGCTCGACTATCTCAGCGCCCGCACCGTCGAGCCCAATGTCTTCTTCAACCCGCGCTTCCTGGCCCCGGCGATGCCCCGGCTGGAAGACCGCGAGGTGCGCCTGGCCGTGATCCGCGACGGCGACGAATACCGCAACCGGCTGCGGCTCCTGGTGCCGTTCTCGGTCGAGCGGCCGGCGATGCCGCTCGGCGTTCCGGTGATGCGCACATGGTCGAGCCCGTTCGGCCCGCTCGGCACGCCGCTGGTCGACCGCGACGATCCGGTCGGCGTCATCGAGGATTTCTTCTCGATGCTGTCGCGGCCGCATCTCAAGCTGCCAAAAGTCTTCGTGTTGCCCGACATGCGCCTCGACGGTCCGGTGGCGAGCCTGCTCACCTCCTTTGCCGACAGCCGCGGCCTGACCATGGTGACCACCGGCAAGGTCGACCGCCCGGTGCTGGAAAGCGATGCCGAGGGCGAAGCCTATCTCAAGGCCTCGCTGCGTTCGCATCACTACCGCGAATTCCGCCGCCTGAAGCGGCGCCTTGCCGATCACGGCAAGCTCGAACATCTCGTGGCGCGTGGGCCGGACGAGATCCGCCATGCCATCGAAAGCTTCCTGACGCTGGAGGCCGCCGGCTGGAAGGGCCGCGAGCGCACCGCCATGGCGATCGACCGCTAC
Source organism: Mesorhizobium sp. GbtcB19 (assembly GCF_019091085.1). GTDB lineage: Bacteria > Pseudomonadota > Alphaproteobacteria > Rhizobiales > Rhizobiaceae > Mesorhizobium. Next base: position 43,425 of record NZ_JAGXJY010000005.1, read on the forward strand.
CGCGCCGCCTTCGCCCGCGAGGCCGTGCACCGGCTGGCCGAGCAGGATATGTGCCGCATTCATCTCTTGACGCTCGACGGCCGCGCCATCGCCTGCCTGGTCGTTTTCGTCGAGGCCGGCGTCGCCTACACCTGGAAGACGGCCTATGACGAGGCGCTCGCCGCCTATTCGCCGGGCACGCTTTTGATGATCGAGGTGACCAGGCAGCATCTCGACGATCCCAACATCGGCATGACCGATTCCTGCGCGGTGCCCGACCATCCGGTGATGAGCCGGCTGTGGGCGGAGCGCAAGCCGATGGGCACGCTGGTGATCGGGCTGACGCCGGATGCCGACCGGCTGGCCCGCCAGGCGGCCTCGCAACTGCACCTCTACCGCGAGACCCGCAACATGGCGCGCATCCTGCGCAACCGCATGCGGAGCCTGTTGAAAAGGCGCTAGATCAAGGGCGGGACACAAGCTATGGGTCCGGGCGGCAATTTCAGCCGGCCTTCACGAAACATCCAGATGATCAGAAGCCTTTTGCGTCACACCAGTCTCCGTGCGGCACTCCTGCTGCTGGCGCTCTCGTCTGTCCAAGCCTGGCCCGCCCGCGCCTTGGCAGATACCTGCCCCGAGGATTGCTCCGAACCGCCGCCGCCCGCCGTCAACATCTACAAGCACACCGCCGCCGGCCATCTCAGCCCCGTGACGACCGGCGCGCTGCCGCGCGTCTATGTGCCCAACCGCTCTTCCAACAGCGTCTCGGTGATCGACAGCGTAACGCTCAAGGAAGTCGACCGCTTCAATGTCGGCAGCAAGCCGCAACATGTCGTGCCATCCTGGGATTTGAAGACGCTCTGGGTCGCCAACAACGGCACCGGCAAGAATGGCAGCCTGACGCCGATCGACCCGATGACGGCCAAGCCCGGCCCGCAGGTCCCCGTCGACGACCCCTACAACCTCTATTTCATGCCGGACGGCAGCGCCGCCATCGTCGTCGACGAAGCACTGCAACAGCTCGATTTCCGCGACCCGCACACCATGGCGCTGAAATCGAGCCTGCCGACGCCGACCTGCCCCGGCATCAACCACGCCGATTTTTCGGTCGACGGCGCCTATGCGATCTTCACCTGCGAGTATGGCGACGGCGGTCTGGCCAAGATCGACCTCAAGAACCAGAAGGTGCTCGGCCATCTCGATCTCTCGAAGATGGGCATGCCGCAGGACATCCGCCTGTCGCCCGACGGCAAGGTCTTTTACGTCGCCGACATGATGAATGACGGGGTCTTCCTGATCGACGGCGACAGTTTTCGGGAGATCGGCTTCATCCCGACCGGCATCGGCACGCATGGCTTCGTCGTCAGCCGCGACGGCAAGCGCCTCTACGTCTCGAACCGCGGCTCGCACAAGATGGAGCAAGGCAAGGCGAAGGGTCCGGGCAGCGTGACGGTGATCGACTTCGCCACCCGCGCGGTGGTCGCGCAATGGCCGATCCCCGGCGGCGGCAGCCCCGACATGGGCAATGTCAGCGCCGACGGCAAGCAGCTATGGCTCTCCGGCCGCTTCGACAGCGAGGCCTACATGATCGACACGACGTCAGGCGCGGTGACGAAGATCCGCGTCGGCGTCGAGCCGCACGGGCTCACCGTATGGCCGCAGCCGGGGCGATACTCGCAGGGGCATACGGGGAATATGCGGTAAGACATTTGGGACGGCCTGCCATCCAAAGCTCGAAGAGCGAACGATGGTGCCCCTAGCCGGGATCGAACCAGCACTCCTTGCGGAACTCGATTTTGAGTCGAGCGCGTCTACCAATTCCGCCATAGGGGCTCAGGCCGGACGGCCTGAATGGGCGCGGACTATACGGTCGGACGGGCTTTCGTCAACTGGCCTGTTGCCGATTTGCCGGTGCCGCTTCGGTCAAAAAGCGTCTTGCGGTTTCGTGTGGGCCCCCGCCATTGTGCGACGCGGAAAATCTTTCTACAGAAACGAACCTTTGCCGCGTCCGGCTGAAAACGCCGGCTGCGGCGCTTTGGGTCCTTGTTTCGCGCACGTCCGTGCCCGACAACCGCTCCGCCGTTCGGAGCCAAATCAGGAGAGCCGATGCTTCGCGGACTTTACGACTGGACGCTGTCTCTGGCGGCGCGCAAATCCGCCGAATGGTGGCTGGCCTTCATCGCCTTCGTCGAAAGCTCGGTGTTCTTCATCCCGGCCGACGTGCTGTTCCTGCCCATGGCGCTGGCGCGGCCCGAACGCAGCTATCGCTACGCGCTGACCGCCACGGCGGCGTCCGTGCTGGGCGGCATTGCCGGCTGGCTGATCGGCTACTACGCCTACGACACGATAGCGCGGCCGATGCTGGAGCATTTCGGCGGCCTTGCCACATTCGAGAAGTGGCAGTCCTCGGGCGCCGGGCTGATGCTGGTGCTGCTGGTCACCTCCGGCGCCGCGCACCTGCCGCCGATCAAGGTGGTCACCATTCTGGCCGGCGCGCTTCACGTCAATCTCTTGGTCTTCATCGTCTCGGCCATCGTGGCGCGCGGCGCTCGTTTCCTTTTGCTTGCCTGGCTGCTGCGCCGCTACGGCGAAGAGATCAGGGAGTTCATCGAAAAGCGCTTGGGATTGATCGTCGGCGCCGGCGCGGCTGCCCTGATTTTGCTCTATATCCTCGTCAGATACGCCCACGGATAGCGACGCAACAAACGGACCCGATCGATGACCGCGACCATGAATGCCGACACCGGACGCCAGCGCACGCGCGCGGCGCTGTTTCTTGCCGTCGCCATGGCCGCGACCGTCGGCTCGGCGCTGGCTTTCCAATATATCGGCGGCTACATCCCCTGCCATCTCTGCCTCGAGCAGCGCACCCCCTATTATATCGGCGCGCCGCTGATGCTGCTGGCGGTGATCGCCTCGATACTCGGCGCGCCGGCCTGGGTGACGCGTGGCCTGCTCGCGATCGGTGGCCTTTTGATGCTCTACGGCCTTTATCTCGGCGTCTACCATTCCGGCGTCGAATGGGCCTGGTGGAAAGGTCCGGCCGACTGCACCGCCGGCGCCGGCCCGGTCGACACCGGCGGCAAGGGCGTGCTCGACGCGCTCGACAAATTCGTGCCGCCGTCCTGCGACAAGGCAGCACTTCGCATCCTGGGCCTCTCGCTCGCCGGCTGGAACGCGATTGCCAGCCTCGTGCTGGCCGCCGTCGCCTTCCGCAGCGCGCTGTCCCGCGACTGAGCTATTCGGCAGCTTCAGGCCTGTTCGACGCGGAGAATACGCATCTCACCGTGCTCACCGAGATATGCGGCGAGACAGTCCCAGAACTCCTCGAGAAGCGCCCTGCCATCGACGTCAAAGTCGTTGCGCGCAACGAGTAGGAGGCTTCCATCGGCGTAGGTGCAGCTTGGCTCCTTGTGCCAAGTTCTATGGACGCGAAACTCTTGCTCGATGTCGATGGCTGCCTGCGGACCCAGATGAGGCACCACATCGAGGCACTCGATCGTTATCCTGTACATAACTGATAGCCAATCGGCTCCGATCGCCGAGAACAGCCTACGGCTCCAACTCAACATCCCAGTAGAGATAATCCATCCAGCTTTCATGCAGATGGTTGGGCGGGAACAGGCGGCCGTTGTTGTGCAGGTCGTGCACCGTCGGCTGATAGGGTTTTTGCAGCGGCCACATCTTGGCCTGCGCCGGCATCATGCCGCCCTTCCTGAGATTGCAGGGCGAGCAGGCCGCGACGACATTCTCCCAGGTCGTCGCCCCGCCGCGATGGCGCGGGATGACGTGGTCGAAGGTCAAATCCTCCGGCGTGCCGCAATATTGGCACTGGAAACGGTCGCGCAGGAACACGTTGAAGCGCGTGAAGGCGGGATGCCTCGACGGCTTCACATAGGCCTTGAGGCTGACCACGCTCGGCAGCTTCATCGAGAAGGTCGGCGAGGAGACGGCGTGCTCGTATTCGGCGACGATGTTGACGCGGTCGAGGAAGACAGCCTTGATGGCGTCCTGCCACGACCAGAGCGACAGGGGGTAATAGCTGAGCGGACGGTAGTCCGCATTCAGCACCAGCGCGGGAAGCCCATCCGGAGATACGGCAACCGTCACGTCCTTGCCTCCTTGGTTCCAGAACCGAACGGCGCGGATACTGTAAGCCCGACATGACAGGGATGTGAAGCGGATTGTCGCGCGGCCAAATGGTCAAAAACGCATGATTTTCATGCTTTTTTGGCGATTTCCGTTGGCGGTGCCGCGTCCCTGCCCTTCAGTTCCCGGTAATAGGCCCAGAAAAGCCGCGATGCGACCCCTCGCCACGGGCTCCATGATTCGGCCAGCCGGATAAGCATTTTCTCCGGCGGACGCGGGTCGATGCCCAGCGCGTGGCCGACCGCCGTCTGCAGGGCGACGTCGCGCGCGGGGAACACGTCGGGATGGCCGGCGGCAAACAAAAGGTAACATTCGGCCGTCCATGGACCGATGCCGGGCACGGCCGTCATCGCGGCGATCGCCTCGCCAGCGTCGAGGGTGCACAGGTGGTCGAGATCGAGCCCCCCAGCCACGGCTTGCGCGACGGCGAGCAGCCCGCGCTGCTTCGGCCGCGACAGCCCGGCCTCGCGAAAAATGTCCTCGCCGGCGGCTAGGATTCCTTGCGGCGTCAGCGGATCGACCAGCTTGACCAGCCGCCCGAAGATGGCATCGGCGCTCGCGCGCGACACCTGTTGCGAGACGATGATCGAGGCGAGGCTTTGAAATCCCGGTTCCGACAGGCGCAGCGGCACTTCGCCTGCCTTGCCGCGCACTGTTTCCAGCCGTGGATCGATCAGGCAGAGCGCGTCGAGCCCTGTCGCAATGTCGTCGAGCGAGGCGATGCGTTGCACGTTGCTTGTTCCCAGGGCGCCCGCGAAGTGGCAATTGATGGCGTAGAGACTGTTTCGAAATTCGCTCTGGCGAGCCATATGGTGGTGGTTTCGAGAACCGGAGCGCAGCGGACATTCAAGTCCGTGAGCACCGGAAGCGCAGAAAACGCCGGCAGATGGCCGCCGGAGCAAATTTCCAAACAGTCTCTAATTATCAACTGGCGGAAGCGCCCTTCAACCCGAATGCCGCCTGAGACATGACGCTCCTGACATTTCGCTTCGCGCCGAGCCCCAATGGCGAACTGCACCTCGGCCACGCCTATTCCGCCCTGCTCAACCGGCAGATGGCGGCGCAAGCGGGCGGACGGCTGCTGCTGCGCATCGAGGATATCGACATCACCCGCTGCACGCCTGAGTTCGAAGCCGGCCTTTTGCGCGACCTCGAATGGCTGGGGCTGCAATGGGAACAGCCGGTGCGCCGTCAGTCCGAGCACTTTGCCGAATACAAGGCGGTGCTCGACCGGCTGATCGCCGAGGAACTCGTCTATCCGGCCTTCATGAGCCGGGGCGAGATTCGCGCCTTCATCGCCGAGACCGGCGGCCGCGACTGGCCGCGCGATCCGGACGGCGTGCCGCTCTACCCGCCGCTCGACAAGGCCCTGCCGGCCAGCGAGCGCAAGCGGCGGATCGCCAAGGACATGCCTTTCGCCTGGCGGCTGGACGTCGAGGCGGCGATGGCGCGGGTCTCGACCGGCCCGTCATGGTCCGAGTTCACCGATGACACGATGTCGGCGACGCGCGCGATCGAAGCACAACCACAGGCCTGGGGCGACGTCATCCTCGCCCGGCGCGACATCCCGACCAGCTACCATCTCGCCGTCGTTCTCGACGACGCGCTGCAAGGCGTCAGCCATATCGTGCGCGGCCGGGACCTTTATTCGGCGACAAGCGTGCAGCGCCTGCTGCAGGACCTGCTCGGCCTGCCGGCGCCGCGCTATTTCCACCACCGGCTGATCCTCGGCCCGGACGGCAGGAAACTGTCCAAGAGCTTCAAGGACACCGGCCTTGCCGCGCTGAGGCAGGCCGGCCTGTCGCCGCAGGACGTCGAGCGATTGGTCGGACTATGATCCGAGGCGCGCCAGCCCGGCCTTGATCAGCGCCAGCACGCTGATGAAGGCAAAGGCCCCGCCCAGCCCCCAGACAACCGCCATCTTCGGATCGCTCAGGTTGACGCCATGCCTGTTGGCGACCGTCACGGCGGCAAAAAAGCCGAAGATGAACAGCAGCGTGTTGCCGGTCGGACCGAAGCCGCCTTCCTTCATGATCGCGTCGAGCGCGGTGCCGAAGAAAAAGCCGAAAGCGGCAATGATCGCAAAGCCGAACAAAAGCGATGTTGAATCGAGATGCAAAAACATGCCCTCACCATGGCGCGGCAGCGCGCCATGCCCCTGTTGGCACGGTTTGTTGAATTCAACTTAGCTTATGGATCAACCGTTTCGTTTTGCTTGCCGGATTGAACGGCATTAGAGCAATTGCCGTCATCAACCTTTCACCCTCGGCGGCCTCCCCCCATGCACAGCATCAAGCGGTTCATCCCCGCCTCCTTCGTCGTTTTGTGGGCGACGGGCTTCATCGGCGCGCGCTACGCCATGCCATGGGCGGAGCCGTTCACCTTTCTTGCCATTCGCTTCGTGATCGCGGCGATCCTGTTTGCCGGCCTCACCGTGCTGCTTGGCTCGCGCCGGGCGACGCGCGAGGAGGCATTGCACGCGACGGTGGCGGGCGTGCTGATGCATGGCGTCTATCTCGGCGCCGTCTTCTGGGCGATCCACCGGGGCATGCCGGCCGGGTTCTCGGCATTGATCGTCGGCCTGCAGCCGCTGATCACGGCGGTGCTTGCGGGCAGGTTCCTCGGCGAGGCGATCCTGCCGCGCCATTGGGCCGGGCTGGCTGTCGGGCTTTTGGGCGTCGTCATCGTGCTGTGGCCGAAGCTCGGCGCGGTCGGCGGCGGCGTGACCGCGGCAACATTGACCGCCTCGCTCGTCTCGGTGCTCGGCATGAGCGCCGGCACCATCTGGCAGAAGCGCTATGCCTCGGGCGGCGACCTGGTTTCGGCGACGATGTGGCAATATGTCGGCGGCTCGGCGGTGATGATCCTCGGCTCGCTTTTCTTCGAGACGCGCACCATCACCGTCAACGGCGAGTTCGTCTTCGCCATGGCCTGGCTGGTGCTGGTGCTGTCGATCGGCGCCATCTTCCTGCTGATGGTCATGATCCGCGACGGCGAGATGTCGAAGGTGGCGTCGCTGTTCTACCTCGTCCCGGCCGTCACCGCCGTGATCGCATGGCTCCTTTTCAACGAGCAGCTCAACCTGTTGCAGATCGTCGGCATGGCGATCGCCACGCTCGGCGTAGCGCTGGCGACAGCACGGCCGAAAGCGTTACCCGAGACGACCTCCGCCTGAGATGTGTTGAGATTCAGGTCAGGCCGAGTCGGAGTCGAAGACGGGCGCGAAGCGACCAAACAAGGCAGGTTCCGAGAACCGGAGCGGAGCGTACTTTTCGTACGTGAGCACCGGAAGCGCAGGAAGCTGCCGTTTGCAGGCCGGCCTCACCTGAATATCGACACATCTCAGCCGACGCGCGCGCGGGCCTCCAGATACCGGCTGATCGCGGCATTGAGCTCGCCGCCGAGGATGAAGATCGCCGAGATGATGTAGAGGAACACGACCGCGATCATGATCGAGGCGAGCCCGGCATAGGTCGTCACATAGGACGAGAAATGGTCGAGATAGGTGGCGAAGATCGTCGAACCGACCAGCCAGGCAACCAGCGTGAAGACGATGCCGGGGATGATCGAGACGAAGCGGCGATTGCCGGCCGGCAGCCAGATATGCACCGAGAACAGGCCGATGACGATCACGGTCGAGGCGATGACGTAACGCCATATCGTGATCGTACCCATATAGGGCTTTATCCATTCGAACTGCGCCTCGGCCAGCCGGGCCAGCAGCGGCGCGAACACCAGGAGCACGCTGACCGCCAGGAAGCAGGCCGTGGCGATCAGGACGAAGATGATGCTCTGCACCCTGCGATGGATGATGCCGCGCGTCTCGGTCACTCGATAGGCGCGGTTGAGCGAGGTGCGCAGCGCCTCGATGCCGTTCGAGGCGAAATAGGCCGCAAGCAGCACGCCATAGGTCAGAAGGTCGGTGCGCCTGACGGTGAGCACGTTCTGCACCTCATGCGCGATCGGTTTGGCGATCTGCTCCGGCCAGGTGTCGAAGACCAGGTGCACGGCCGTGTCGGCGAAGGCGCGCGCGCCGAGGAAGCTCGCAAGCGTCGTGGCGAAGATCAGGAAGGGAAACAGCGCCATCAGCGAGGTGATCGCCAGATGGCTGGCCATCGCCCAGCCGTCATCGGTGTTGAAATGGCCAATCGCATCGTAGAGCACGCGCTTGAGGGCGACGATATTCCGCAGCAAGGGCTCGCGCTCCGCTCGATTGTGTCAACGCCGCGAATATGGGAAGTGATTGCGGCAAATGGCAACCCCAGGTCTCACAACGCGCCCCGCCGCCGAACAGTTGCGCACCGTCATCGTCACCGGAGCCTCCTCCGGCATCGGCGCCTATTGTGCCCGGGCGTTGAAGGCGGAAGGCTGGCGGGTCTTCGCCACGGCGCGCAAGCCGGCCGATATTTCAGCTCTTGAGGCGGACGGCATAGAGGCCTTCTATCTCGACTATCGTGAGCCGGATTCCATCGCCGCACTGGTCGAGGCCGTGCTGGAGCGCACCGGCGGCAGGCTCGACGCCCTGTTCAACAACGGCGCCTATGCGCAGCCCGGCGCCGTCGAGGACCTGCCCGTGGAGGCGCTTCGCGAGCAGTTCGAAGCCAATTTCTTCGGCTGGCATGATCTCACACGGCGCATCATGCCGGTCATGCGCCGCCAGGGGCACGGCCGCCTTGTCCACTGCTCCTCGATCCTCGGCCTGGCGCCGGTCCGCTTCCGCGGCGCCTATTCGGCGTCCAAGCACGCCGTCGAAGGCCTGATGCTGTGCATGCGCCAGGAGCTCGAAGGCAGCGGCATCCACCTTTCGCTCATCGAACCGGGACCGGTGACGTCGAAGATCGCCAGCAACGGCTTGCCCTGGTTTCTGAAAAACATCGACGTCGAGAATTCCGTCCACCGCGCCGACTATCAGGCGCAGCTTGCCCGGCTTCAGGCCGGCGGCAGCGTGTCGAAGCTGAAGCCCGGACCGGAGATCGTGCACAAGGCGCTCCGTCACGCGCTTCTGTCACAGCGCCCCCGCCCGCACTATGTGGTAACAGTGCCGGCTAAGATCGGCGCGGTGCTGAAGCGCATCCTGCCGGCGTCCTTGCTCTACCGCGTGCTCGCCAGGCGCGCCTGACCGAACCTGAACCGGAGCCAGCCAGATGGTCATCGTCTTGAAGATCCTCGCCGTCATCGCGATGGCCGCCGTGCTGATCGTGCTGGTCCGCGGCCTGATCAACATGATGCGCGGCGGTTCCGGCGTCACCTCGAACAAGCTGATGCAGGCGCGCGTCATGCTGCAGGCCGTGGCCTTGGCGCTGCTGTTGCTGGTGGTCTATTTCACGCGCAAATAGGGGTCTTTTTGGGGGACGTGATGGTCAAGCTCAACAAGATCTACACCCGCACCGGCGATGACGGCACGACAGGGCTCGGCACCGGCGAGCGACGGCTGAAATCCGACCTGCGCGTCGAAGCCTATGGCACGGTCGACGAGGCCAATGCCTGCATCGGCATGGCCCGCATCCACACCGCCGGGGCGCATCCCGCGATCGACGCCATGCTGTCGCGCATCCAGAACGACCTTTTCGATCTCGGAGCCGACCTCGCCGTGCCGGACGAGGGCAAGCCGCTGGACTATGAGCCGCTGCGCATCGTCAGCGCCCAGACCGACCGCGTCGAGCACGATATCGACCTCCTCAACAAGGACCTGCAGCCGCTGAAATCCTTCGTGCTCAACGGCGGCACGCCCGCCGCGGCCGCCCTCCATCTGGCCCGGACCGTGGCGCGCCGCGCCGAGCGGCTCATGGTGGCGCTGGCGCAGGATCCGGCCGAGCATGTCAACCGCGAGGCGCTGAAATACATCAACCGTGTCTCGGATTTCCTGTTCGTCGCCGCCCGTGCCGTCAATGACAATGGAAATGCCGACGTGTTATGGGTTCCCGGCAAGAACCGCTGACTGCAGAAGCGGAAGGATCCGATGTTCATCCCGCTTTACGACACCAACAGGCTGCGTCACATCCGCCTGCAATATGTGACGATCGGCCTGATCGTGGCCAACGCGTTGGTCTTTCTGGCGACGACGATCGGTGGCGAGAACTTCACCAATGCGGCGGTGCTAGGCCTCGGCTTCATCCCGTCGGTGGTTCATGACAAGGCCGAACTGTCGCCCGAATTCGTCGTCATTCCCGAGAGCCTCAGCTACCTCACCTATTCCTTCCTGCATGCCGACATCTTCCATCTCGGCGGCAACATGCTGTTCCTGTGGGTGTTCGGCGACAATGTCGAGGACGCGCTCGGCCACATCCGCTATCTGATCTTCTATCTGCTGTGCGCCGCCGCCGGCGCCTTCTTCCAGGGGCTGGTGGCATGGAATTCGGAAACGCCGCTGATCGGCGCATCCGGCGCCATTGCCGGCGTCGTCGCCGCCTATCTGATCCTCTACCCGCGCGTGAAGGTCTGGGTGCTGGCCTTTGCCCGCATTCCGCTGCGCATTCCGGCCTTCATCCCGCTGATCCTGTGGATCCTGTTCCAGATCGTGATGTTCGCCTCCGGTGGCGAGAACCAGATCTCCTGGGCCTGCCATATCGGCGGCATCATCGCCGGATTGATCCTGGTGCTGGTGCTGCGCAGCCGCGGCGTGCCGCTGCTGGCCGGCGCAGACGGCGAGCCGGACCCGACGCCGAACGTCCAGCAGCCGCCGGTTCCCGTCGAACCGGCCGCAAATGACGGCGCCCCGGCTCAGCCGGCTTCGCAATGGGGCCGTGGAGCAGCAACGCCTCGGGACTGAACCGATTTGGATGCGTCGTGGGATATTGACGCGCCGATTTGCCGCCACTACGGAAACGGCACCGTTGGGCGGATATTCCGCCCGTAATGTCGGCTTTCGACAACTCTGACAGGGCGCACGCTGCTATAGCGCCCCGACTATCTCAGGAGAGGTGACAGGAAATGAAGATCCTTGTGCCCGTGAAGCGGGTTGTGGACGCCAACGTCAAGGTCCGGGTGAAAGCCGACGGACTGGGCGTCGAGCTGGCCAACGTCAAGATGGCGATGAACCCGTTCGACGAGATCGCGGTCGAGGAAGCGATCCGCATCAAGGAAGCCGGCAAGGCGGAAGAGATCATCGTCGTTTCGATCGGCCCGCAGCAGGCGCAGGAGACGCTGCGCACCGCGCTCGCCATGGGCGCCGACCGCGCCATCCTGGTCAAGACCGACGAGCAGACCGAGCCGCTGGGCGTCGCCAAGGTGCTGAAGGGCGTGGTCGAGGCTGAGAAGCCCGGCCTCGTCATCCTCGGCAAGCAGGCGATCGACGACGATTCGAACCAGACCGGCCAGATGCTGGCCGCGCTTCTGGGCTGGGCCCAGGGCACCTTCGCTTCGAAGATTGAGCTCGCCGGCGACAAGGCCAAGGTGACGCGCGAGGTCGACGGCGGCCTGCAGACGGTCGAGCTGAAGATGCCGGTGATCGTCACCGCCGACCTTCGTCTCAACCAGCCGCGCTATGCCTCGCTGCCCAACATCATGAAGGCCAAGAAGAAGCCGCTCGACGAGAAGAGCCCGGCCGACTACGGCGCCGACGTCAAGCCGCGCCTCAAGGTGGTCAAGACCGAGGAGCCGAGTGGCCGCAAGGCTGGCGTCAAGGTCAAGAGCGTCGCCGAGTTGGTCGAGAAGCTCAAGAACGAAGCCGGCGTGCTCTGAGCGGTCAGGAAAGGATCAAGAAAATGGCAATTCTCCTCATCGCCGAACACGACAATGCGAGCCTTTCCGACCAGACCGCCAAGGCGCTGTCGGCGGCCCTCCAGATCGGTTCGGATGTCGACGTGCTGGTGGCCGGCAAGGGCGCCAAGGGCGCGGCCGACGCCGCCGCCAAGCTGAAGGGCGTGCGCAAGGTGCTGCTCGCCGAAGCCGACGAGCTTGCCGAGCGCCTCGCCGAGCCGACGGCGGCGCTGGTCGTCTCGCTCGCCGGCTCCTATGACGCGATCGTCGCCCCGGCCACCTCGTCCGGCAAAAACGTCGCGCCGCGCGTCGCAGCCCTGCTCGATGTCGCCCAGGTGTCGGAGATCATCGAGGTGGTTTCGCCCGATACCTTCAAGCGGCCGATCTATGCCGGCAACGCCATCCAGACCGTGCAGTCGACCGACGCCAAGAAGGTCATTACCGTGCGCACCGCTTCCTTCGCGGCCGCGCCTGAAGGCGGCTCTGCCTCGGTCGAAACGGCCAGTGCCGCCGCCAATCCCGGCCTGTCGTCCTTCGTCGAGAACAAGCTTTCCGAGAACGATCGTCCCGAGCTCACCTCGGCCAAGATCATCATCTCGGGTGGCCGCGCGCTCGGCTCCTCGGAAAAGTTCCAGGAAGTCATCCTGCCGGTCGCCGACAAGCTCGGCGCCGCCGTGGGTGCCTCCCGCGCCGCGGTCGATGCCGGCTATGCGCCGAACGACTGGCAGGTCGGCCAGACCGGCAAGGTGGTCGCGCCCGACCTCTACATCGCCGTCGGCATTTCCGGCGCCATCCAGCATCTGGCCGGCATGAAGGATTCGAAGGTCATCGTCGCCATCAACAAGGACGAGGAAGCTCCGATTTTCCAGGTTGCCGACTATGGCCTGGTCGGCGATCTCTTCGTCATCCTGCCGGAGCTGCAAAAGGCGCTTTGACGCCGTCCGCTCTGGCATATTAAAATCCGAAGGGTGGGGTGGACGAAGTCGCCCCGCCCTTTTAGTTTGCACTGCACAAAAAGCGGGTCATCAAGGCCTGAAAGCTGTTCCGGCGGTTTTGCATCCGGATGGCGGAAAATAAACAGACAGGAGCAATCTTCCCGCTTCAAGGAAGCGGAAACGCTCCAGACGGGATCGGGGTAATGAGCAAGATCGAGACGATCGGCATTGTCGGCGCGGGTCAAATGGGTGGCGGTATCGCCCATGTCTCGGCGCTGGGCGGCTACAAGGTCCTGATCCATGATGTGTCGCCCGACCGGATCGAGAAGGGCATCGCCACCATCAGCGGCAACATGGCCCGCCAGGTCGGCTCCGGCAAGCTCGAGGAAAAGGCGCGCAACGATGCGATGGCGCGCATCTCCGCCGCCCCGGCCATGGCCGATCTCGCCGCCGCCGACCTGGTGATCGAAGCGGCGACCGAGGACGAGACGGTCAAGCGCAAGATCTATGCGCAGCTTTGCCCGCAGCTCAATCCGGAAGCGATCCTCGCCACCAACACCTCGTCGATCTCGATCACCCGGCTCGCCGCGCAGACCGACCGCCCCGAGCGCTTCATCGGCATACATTTCATGAACCCGGTGCCGGTGATGAAGCTGGTCGAGCTGGTGCGCGGCATCGCCACCGAGGACCAGACCTTCGAGGCCGCCAAGAATTATGTGAAGCACCTCGACAAGACGATCACCGTCTCGGAGGATTTCCCGGCCTTCATCGTCAACCGCATCCTTTTGCCGATGATCAACGAGGCCATTTACACGCTCTATGAGGGCGTCGGCACGGTCGATGCCATCGACACCGCCATGCGGCTCGGCGCCAACCATCCGATGGGGCCGCTACAGCTCGCCGACTTCATCGGCCTCGACACCTGCCTGTCGATCATGCAGGTGTTGCATGAGGGCCTGTCGGACTCGAAATACCGCCCCTGCCCGCTGCTGGTGAAATATGTCGAGGCCGGTTGGCTCGGCCGCAAGACCGGGCGCGGCTTCTACGACTATCGCGGCGACCATCCGGTGCCGACGCGCTGAGCCAGGATTGAAGGCTTTGTATCTCGGCTGACCGCTCACGATGCCGCGGCAAACGGCGTCGGCCCTGTCTCGTCCCTGACATCTTCATCCGGCGCGGCGGAAACGCAGCCGCGGCCCGCCGCCTTGGCGGCGTAGCACGCGGCGTCGGCGCGGGCGATGATCTCGTCCACCTCGCCGCAACCGGCGCGGATCGGCGCAAGCCCGATGCTGGCGCCGATCGAATGCGGGCGCCCGTCCCAGCTGAAGTTGAGGTTGCGGATAGCATCGATGATCGAGCGCGCCGCGACCGGTCCGCGCGCCGCGGCGCCCGATTTGAGGATGACGGCGAACTCGTCGCCGCCGAGCCGCGCGACGATGTCTTCAGGACCCAGCACATTGCGCAGGGTGTCGGCCACGCGTTTGAGCAACGCGTCGCCAGCGGCATGGCCGCCGGTGTCGTTGACAGCCTTGAAGTGATCGAGGTCGACAAACATGAACTGGTGCTCGCCGCCATTGAGGCGGCATTGGTCGACCAGTTCCTCCATGGTGCGGATGAAGCTCGAGCGATTGGCGAGACCGGTCAGCGCGTCATGGGCGGCGGCGTAGGCCAGCTGGCGCTGCAGGGCGCGCGCGTCGGTGAAATCCTGGAAGACGATGACCAGGCCGCAGAACTCGTCGCGATCGTTCATGATCGGCGACACCACCTGGCGGATGCTGCAGCGCGTATCGTCGCGCCGCACCAGCACCGCGCGCGTGTTCTGGTCGCAGGAAGGCCGCTCGCTCGCCGAAGGGCGCGTCAGGCCGATCCGCTGCCCGCTTTCCTCGTCGACCGCCCAGTAGACATGGCCGAGAACCTTTCCCAGAGCCTCACCGACCGCAATGCCGGTCAGCTTTTCGGCGACCGGGTTCATGAAGGTGATGCGGTTGGCGGCATCGGTGCAGATCACCGCGTCGCCGATCGACTGCAGCGTTACCCTGAGACGCTCCTTCTCGTCGGCCAGCATCGCCGCCGAAACCATCAGCCGCGCCTCGGCCTCCTTGCGCTCGGTGATATCGGTCAGGCTGCCGATGGCCCGGACCAGCCGGCCCTCGGCGTCGCGCTCGATCGTCTTGCCGCGGTCGAGGATCCAGACCCAGTGGCCGTCCTTGTGCCGCATCCGGAACTCGGCTTCGAAAAAGGGCGTCTCGCCGGCAAGATGCGCGCGATCCGCCTCGGCGACGCGACCCCGATCGTCGGGATGGATCATGGTCAGCCAGCGGTCGGGGTCGCCGTCGAGCTCGCCGTCGGCATAGCCCAGCATCTTCACCCAGGTTTCGGAATAGGTGGTGCCGCCCTTGCGCATATCGAGGCTCCAGACACCTTGTCCGGTGCTGGTGAGCGCGAAATTCCAGCGGGTCTCTGCCTCGGCGATGCGCGCCTCCGCTTGCTTGCGCGCGTCGATGTCCTCGATCTGCGATACCAGATAGAGCGGCTTGCCGGTGTTCTCGTCGCAGATGACCGACCCGGCGAGCTGCGCCCAGACCGGGGTCCCATCCTTCCTGAGGTAGCGCTTTTCGAAATGGTAGGAACTGATCCTGCCTTCCTTCACGTTCAGCATCGTCTCGCGGCCGATCAGAAGGTCGTCCGGATGCGTGATCTGCGGGAAAGTCAGCGCCTCGATCTCGGCGCGGCTGTAGCCCAGCATGGCGGCAAAGGCGGGGTTGGCCTGCTGGATGCGCCCATCGAGGCCGACAATGGCGACGCCGATCGCCGAATCCTCCATGGCGCGGCGGAAGCGCTGCTCGCTCTCGGCGATCTGCCGGCGGTCATCGACGATGCGGTGAATGAACAGCGCCGACAGGAACAGTGTCGCGGCCGTGATGGCGACGGAAATCTGCAGGCAGAGCTTCAGCGCGTCCGCGCCAAAGTCAAAACGCGGCAACAGGATCGATGCGAGGGTGGCAACGATCCCGACCGCCAGCAGAGCCTGCGCAGCGTGCCTGTCGGCACGAAGCCCTTTCCAGTTCAACCACGACACAATGCGATCCCACCCAATGCGCAACTGCACGTTGCCACAACCCTCGCGGATCGATTTTAAGGAATGGTTGCGTAGGCGGGTGCGATCCGTCCGCTAACCGGCAAACAATTGCCGGCATGATTAAGGGACTGTTTCGAAAATCGCTCCGGCGGCTACCAGCGCACGAAAAGCCGCCCGCCAATGGCCCCGAGCAGGGTCAGAAAGGCGATCGCGATCGTATACCAGGTGGCGACGAAGAGCGGCGAATCGTCGAAGCAGTGCGCGGCATAGAAGGTTGCCGAAAGCCCGCCCGCGAGCAGGCCGGCGACCGCGCCGGCGAGCACCGGCCGCGTCGGCGCGCCATAGCGCAGCATGCCGAGGAAGACCGCCAGCGGGCCGATGCCGATCAGCGGGATGAAGCTCATGCAGATCATCATGTTCGAGCCGACGAGCCGCTTGCCCCAATCGGCCTGGGGCACGGCGAAAAGCTCCAGAACCACCGCCAGCACCACCAGCGCGGGCGCGGTGATCATCCAGGCCATCGCCCGCCTTGTCGAAGCACCCGGTATCGAAAGCGCGCGGATCAGCGCGAAGGCGCTGGCCACGAGCGCCAGCGTGAACACGAATTTCGACATGAAGCGCATCGTGTGCATGGCCGGCATGATGTCGGGGCGCGGACCGATGGTAACAAAGAAGACCGCCGCCGCGATCGCCACGGCCATGCCGACGGCCAGCCACCAGGCCTTGCCGAGCGGCATCGCCTTGTCGCGGGCATCGGCGTCGAGCGCCTTGATGAGATCCTCGGTCCTCATGTCACTGTCGTCCGAATCTTTTGGCGATCGCGGCGAGGCCGCGATGCAACGACACGCGCACCGCCGTCTCGCTGACACCGAGCTTGGCGGCCGTCTCGCCGATCGAATGGCCGTCGACCGAGATCGACGAGACCACAGAGCGCTGCGTCGGCGGCAGCCCCTCGAGCGCCCGGTTGATGTCGCGCTCGCTGACCGTTTCCGCCGCCGGCTCGGCGAAGGTTTCGGCGATCTCGTCGATTTCGACCTCGATGCGGCGCCCGCGCCGGCGAAACGCGTCGATCAGCTTGAAGCGGGCGATCGCATAGACCCAGGGCAACACCGGCGCATCCGGCCGCCAGGTATGACGTTTGACGTGAATGGCCAGCAAGGTTTCCTGCACGACATCCTCGGGGTCGACCCCGCCCTGAACGATCTTGCGCCGGGCAAAACCGCGGACGAGGGCGGCGACCCGGTGCAGAAAGTCGGCATAAGCCCTTTCGTCTCCCGCGATCGCGGCCCTGAGCAGCCCGGAGAGCTCTGCCTCGTCCTTGCCGGTCACAAGAGTTTACCCCCGAAGTTCGCGTCTCGGCCTTGGTTTGTTACGTGGCCGGCGAAATAATGTCCAAGCCAAACTACCGCAAAATCACGAAAGTTTGCGGCCCGGCGACCGATTGAAGCAGGGTCACAATGTTGACTACAATAATCAGGTATTGATAGGTGCAGCCGTGCCCGAAACCCTGTCTCCAGATTTGAGGACAATGCCTATGAAATCCGCCCTTTCCACGTTCGCCGGCGCCGCTTTGGCGCTCGGCCTGATTGCCGGCCCGGCCATGGCCGAGGATCAAGGCATCGTCGTCTACAATGCCCAGCATGAGAGCCTCGCCAAGGAATGGGCGAAAGGCTTCACCAAGGAAACCGGCATCAAGGTCACGTTGCGCAACGGCGGTGACAGCGACTTCTCCAACCAGATCGTCGCCGAGGGCGCGGCCTCGCCCGCCGACGTCTTCCTGACCGAGAATTCGCCAGCCATGGCGCTGGTCGAGGCGGCCGGCCTTTTCGCGCCGGTCGATGCCGACACGCAGGCCCAGGTGCCGCAGGAATACCAGCCGTCGAGCGGCAAGTGGGTCGGCGTCGCCGCCCGCAGCACCGTGTTTGCCTACAACAAGGACAAGCTCAAGGAAGACCAGCTGCCGAAGTCGCTGCTCGATCTCGCCGATCCGAGCTGGAAGGGCCGCTGGGCCGCCTCGCCGTCCGGCGCCGACTTCCAGGCCATCGTCAGCGCAATGCTTCAGTTGAAGGGCGAAGCCGCCACCGCCGACTGGCTGAAGGCGATGAAGGCGAATTTCACCGCCTACAAGGGTAACTCAACCGTGATGAAGGCGGTCAATGCCGGCGAGATCGAAGGCGGCGTGATCTACCACTATTACTGGTTCGGCGATCAGGCCAAGACCGGCGAAAACAGCAAGAACGTTGCGCTCCACTATTTCAAGAACCAGGATCCGGGCGCCTTCGTTTCGGTCTCCGGCGGCGGCGTGCTGGCTTCCAGCAAGCATCCGAAGGAAGCCCAGGCATTCCTGAAGTGGGTGACCGGCAAGGGCGGCCAGGAGGTGCTGAAG
This sequence comes from Mesorhizobium sp. GbtcB19, assembly GCF_019091085.1. Classification (GTDB taxonomy): domain Bacteria; phylum Pseudomonadota; class Alphaproteobacteria; order Rhizobiales; family Rhizobiaceae; genus Mesorhizobium. The sequence continues at coordinate 61,651 of NZ_JAGXJY010000005.1, forward strand.
ACCGGAACCTCCTATGAATACGCGATCGGCAAGGATGCCCAGTCCAACCCGAAGCTGGTGCCGCTGGCCGACCTGCAGGCGCCGAAAGTCGACCCGGCGACGCTGAACTCCAAGAAGGTCATCGACCTGATGACGCAAGCCGGCTTGCTTTAGTTCGCGTTCGTCCTAAAAGGGCGAACGACCGTGCTCCCGCGGCAATTCGCCTTCCGCGGGAGCGTTTTATTTGGAGATCGCCTCGTCGATGACGATCGACTGCGCATCGAGCCGTTCCCCCGGCCTATCAGATCGCTTCCGCCACGCGGCGTCGGCGACATGGTGGCGCGCCTGATGCAGTCGGCGATCGACATGGCGCCCGCAAGACTGCCGGCAGCCGGGATGAAGAAGCGCCGGCCCACGTCGTGGATCACGCTCGTCGCCGCCCTGATCTCGCTGGTCGCGCTGCTGCCGCTGGCCTTCATCGTCTGGGTCGCGATCCAGACCGGCTGGGATACCGTGGTGGCGCTGATCTTCCGCCCGCGCGTCGGCGAATTGCTGGTCAACACCGTGCTCCTCGTCATTGTCGCCGTGCCGATCGCCACCCTGCTCTCGGTGGCGCTGGCCTGGCTGACCGAGCGCAGCGACCTGCCGGGCAATCGGCTGTGGTCGTGGCTGTCGGTCGCGCCGCTCGCCATCCCCGCTTTCGTGCACTCCTATGCCTGGATCAGCATCATGCCGGGCCTGCACGGGCTGTGGGCCGGCGTGCTGGTCTCCGTCATCGCCTATTTCCCGTTCCTCTATCTGCCGATCGCCGCCGCGCTGCGCCGGCTCGATCCGGCGCTGGAGGATGCCGCCGCGGCGCTTGGCCTCGGGCCCTGGCGAGTTTTCGCGCGCGTCGTGCTGCCGCAGCTCAGGCTCGCCATCTGCGGCGGCTCGCTGCTGGTCGGCCTGCATCTGCTCTCCGAATACGGCCTCTATGTCTTCATCCGTTTCGATACCTTCACCACCGCGATCGTCGACCAGTTCCAGTCGACCTTCAACGGACCGGCCGCCAACATGCTGGCCGCGGTGCTTGTGGCCTGCTGCCTCTTCCTGCTCGCGCTCGAGGTGATCGTCCGCGGCGAGGAACGCTATGCCCGCGTCGGTTCCGGCGCCGCGCGCAAGCAGCAACGCGCCCGCCTCGGCCGCGCTACCTTGCCTTGCCTGCTGTTGCCGGCGGGCGTCGCGCTGCTGTCGCTGGGCGTCCCCTTCGTCACGGTCAGCCGCTGGCTGCTCGCCGGCGGCGCCGATGTCTGGCGTTGGGACGAGATCGGCCTGGCGCTCGGCCAGACGCTCCTCCTCGCCATCGCCGGAGCGGTGCTTGCAACGATTGCCGCAATGCCGATGGCCTGGATCTCGATCCGCGCGCCGGGTCGGCTGCAACGTCTGCTCGAGAGCTGCAACTATATCGTCGGCGCATTGCCGGGCGTCGTCATCGCGCTGGCGCTGGTGACGATCACCGTGCGTGTCGCGCTGCCGCTCTACCAGACGCTGTTCACCATCCTGTTCGGCTATGCGCTGATGTTTTTGCCGCGCGCGCTGGTCAGCCTGCGCGCCTCGATCGCGCAGGCCCCGGTGGAGCTGGAACGCGCCGCTTCCAGCCTTGGCCGGGCGCCGGTCAAGGCGCTGTGGTCGACGACCATCCGCCTGTCGGCGCCGGGCGCCGCGGCCGGCATGGCGATGGTCGCGCTCGGCATCACCAACGAGCTCACCGCCACCCAGATGCTGGCGCCCAACGGCACCCGCACGCTGGCCATGGCCTTCTGGTCCTACAGCGGCGAGATCGACTACGCCTCGGCCGCGCCTTACGCGCTGATCATGGTGGCGATGTCGTTGCCGATGACGTGGTGGCTTTACGTCCAGTCGAAGCGGATGGCCGGACGATGAGCTTTCTCGAACTCAGCGGCGTGGCGAAGAACTACGGCCCGGTGGCGGCGCTCGCGGGCGTCGATCTGCAGGTGGAAAGCGGCAGCCGCACCGCGATCGTCGGGCCATCCGGCTGCGGCAAGACCACCTTGCTCAGGCTGATCGCCGGCTTCGAGGCGCCGGACCGCGGCCGCATCGCGCTCGACGGCAAGGTGCTCGCCAATGGCGGCGCCGCCGTGCCGGCGCATCGCCGCGGCATCGGCGTGGTGGCGCAGGACGGCGCCCTGTTTCCGCATCTCAGCATCGCCGACAATATCGGCTTCGGCATCGCGCGGAACGCCGACAGACGAGCCGAACATATCGTCGAGCTCGCCTATATCGTCGGACTGGACAAGGCGATCCTGAAACGCCGGCCGCACGAGCTCTCCGGCGGCCAGCAGCAGCGCGTGGCGCTTGCCCGCGCCATGGCGATGAAGCCGAGGCTGATGCTGCTCGACGAGCCTTTCTCGGCGCTCGACACTGGGCTTCGCGCCTCGATGCGCAAGGCCGTTGCCGAGCTTCTGGAAGAGGCGGGCATCACCACCATCCTGGTCACGCATGACCAGGCCGAGGCACTGTCCTTCGCCAGCCAGGTGGCGGTGATGCGCGACGGCTTGTTCTCGCAGGTCGGCACGCCGCGCGAGCTCTATTTCCAGCCCAGGGACAGGATGGTCGCCGAATTCCTCGGCGATGCCATCATCGTGCCGGCCAGGATCGCCGAGGGCTTTGCCGTATCGCGGCTCGGCCGCATCGCCGTCGACACCAAGGAACGGCGCGACGTGGCGCGCATCATGCTGCGGCCCGAGCAGGTCGTGCTCAAGCGGACCTCGCGCGAAGGCATGTCGGGCACGCCGGACATGCTGTTTGGCGAAGTCACGGACTGCGAGTTCGCCGGCTCGATCTGCACCGTCGCGGTGCGGCTGTTGAACAGTCCGGATCCGCCCGATGCGGCCGCGATCGGCAACACGCCGCTCATCCTGCGCAGGACCGGCATGGACGCGCCGGCCGTAGGCGAGATCGTGCGCCTCACCGTCACCGGCAAGGCGCATGTCTTTGCTTAAGGGCTTCGTGCTTAGAGCCTTTCATGCTTTGCGAGAATCGCTGACGGCAGGTGCAATCAATCTCCGCCCTTGAAAATAATGCAGTTCTGCATTATTTTTGGACGCTCGGAGGCCACGCCATGACGACATTGACAGTTACAGCACGGGGCCAGGTCACGTTCCGGAAGGACGTGCTCAAGCACCTCGGCATCCAGCCCGGCGACAGGATCAGGCTTGATCTTCTACCTGGTGGGCGGGCGGAGCTGAAAGCCGACCAGGGCAAGGGCTCCTGGCAAGAGCTAAGCGGGATGCTCAAGGGCAAAACGAACGGCGCACGGCTTTCGATCGAGGAAATCAACGATGCGATCGCCGACGCCGGCGCTTCGAGCGGGATGCGCGGAATCGGGCGCAAGTGAAGATCAGCCTCGACACCAACGTGCTGTTGCGCCTTGTCGTCGGGGACGACGAAGCGCAGCAAAGGACAGCAACTGAGACCCTGGAAGGGGCCGAGTTGGTCGCGATCAGCGTTCAAGCGCTCTGCGAGTTTGTTTGGGTGCTGGATAGAAGTTACCGGGTTGCGCGGCCTGATATATCCGCCTCGATCCGCCGCATCCTCGACATGCGCAACGTCGTCGCCAACCGACCGACGATCGAAGCGGGACTGGCCGTGCTCGACGCCGGTGGCGATTTCGCGGATGGAGTGATCGCGTTCGACGGTCAGTGGCTCGGAGGCGAAACCTTCGTGTCCTTCGACAGGAAAGCGGCAAAGCTGGTCGAAGCGCAGGGAACGCCCACACTGTTGCTCGGGTGATCTATTTAGTCTACCGCACGCGCTCGCCCGTCGCCGGCGACCAGAGCGGCCATTGCTCGAGGAAGTCGCAGCTGTGGACGACGACGCGCTGGCCGTCGATCAGGATGATCGAATAGGCGGGCGGCGCCTGCTCGACCACCTCGTCGCCGACAAGGTCGAGCATGAAGCGGGCATGCAGGCCGCGCTGCACCGAGAACGGAATGCCGGCGACCGTGCCGGCGATGTCGCGGTGGACATGGCCGAAGAAGATGTAGCGGACATTGCCGTGACGGGTCAGCACATCGATAAGCCGCTGCGGCTGTTCGAGGCCGAGCGGGTCGAGCAGCGTGAGCCCGAGTTCGACCGGCGGGTGGTGCAGGAAGACATAGGCCGCCTTGCCTGCCTCGGCGAGCCGCGCATCGAGCCAGGCGAGCCGGTCGTCGCACAGCTCGCCGGTGACGCGGCCTTCCGCCAGGCTGTCGAGGAAAACCAGGCGCCCTTCCGGCGTGTCGAAAACCGACTGCACGAAGCCGTTGCCGTCCGTCCCGTTTTCCGGGAAGGCGGCGATGAGATTGGCGCGCCGGTCGTGGTTTCCGGGCAGCAGCCGGTAAGGCACGGTCAGGCGGATCAGAGCCGCCTTCAGGTCGGCATAGCTCTCGGCCTCGCCGTCATCGGCCAGGTCGCCGGTGAAGATGCAAAGCGTGGCATCGCCATGGCGGGCATTGATATGGTCGATGCAGCGATCGAACCGCTCATTCAGGTTCGCGCCATAGCGGATTGTGCGCCGCCGATCGAGATGGACATCGGTGACCTGGACGATCTTCATTGCATGAGCCTCAAATTCACAAAGTCGCCGGCGCCGGTTCCGGCACCGAAGCCTTGAACACGTCGAGCCTGGCGCCGGTTTCCGAGGAGAAGAAATGCAGGTCCGATTCGGCGAATTGCAGTCCGACCGCGCTGCCCGGCTCGGGATGGACAATCTCGGATGTGACCACCGAGAACGGCGCGCCGTCAAGATCGACATAGATGACGCGGCCGGCGCCGAGTTCTTCCACGAGATCGACCGTCGCCGCGAGCGCGCCGGGCGTGCCGGGCGTCGCCATGCGCACCGCCTCCGGCCGGATGCCGACCGCAACTTTCGAACCCACGGCAAGACCGGTGCGCGAAACATTGAGCTTGCGGCTGTCGCCGAGCAGTGAAATGCCGTCCAGCGTGACTTCCCCCTCCAGCATGTTCATCGCCGGCGCGCCGACGAAGGTCGCAACGAAGCGGCTTGCCGGCCGGCTGTAGACTTCCGCCGGCGTGCCGACCTGCTCGACACGGCCGCCATTCATCACCACCAGCCGGTCGGCCAGCGTCATCGCCTCGACCTGGTCATGGGTGACGAAGACCGACGTGGCGCTGAGGCGTCGGTGCAGCTTGCGGATCTCGGAGCGCATCTGCACGCGCAGCTTGGCGTCGAGGTTGGAGAGCGGCTCGTCGAAAAGGAACACCTTCGGCTCGCGGATCATGGCGCGGCCCATGGCGACGCGCTGGCGCTGCCCGCCGGACAGCGCCATCGGCTTGCGGTCGAGCAGGTGCTCCAGTTCCAGGACGCGCGCCACCGCCTGGATGCGCTGGGTGCGCTCGGCCGAGGGAACGCCGGCCACCTTCAGCGAATAGCCGATGTTCTGCGCCACGCTCATATGCGGGTAGAGCGCGTAGTTCTGGAACACCATGGCGCAGCCGCGCTCGCGCGGCTCGAGCTTGTTGACCACCGTGTTGTCGATCGCGATCGTGCCGTCCGAGATCTCCTCCAGCCCGGCGATCATCCTGAGCAGCGTGGACTTGCCGCAGCCCGACGGCCCCAGGATGACGACGAATTCGCCCGAGGCGAAATCGAGGTCGACGCCGTGCACGACCTGCGTCTTGGCGTAGTTCTTCTTGACGCCGCGAATGGTGATGGAGGCCATCTTTGTCTCCCGTTATTTCTCGGTGGCGATCAGGCCGCGTACGAACCAGCGTTGCATCAGCACCACGACGATCAGCGGCGGCAGCATGACGATCAGCGTGCCGGCCATGGCGATATGCCATTCCGGCGCGCCGCCTACATTGGGGATGAGCTGCTTCAGCTCGGTCACCGCGGTCGCATGCGACTGATCCGTGGTGATCAACAACGGCCATAGATACTGGTTCCAGGCCCACAGGAACATGATGGTGCCGAGCGCCGCCATGTTGTTGCGCGACAGCGGCAGCAAAATATCGATGAAAAAGCGCAGTGGCCCGGCGGCGTCCATACGCGCGGCCTCGGTCAATTCGTCCGGAACCGTCAGGAAGAACTGTCGGTAGAGGAAGGTGCCGGTGGCGGTGGCGATCAACGGCAGGATCAGGCCGGGATAGGAATTGAGCATCCCCAGGTTGAGCGCGACATGCACGCCCGAAACCTTCTCGATCAACCAGGAGAGGCCGGTCACATCCATGATCGTCTGGTAGGGTTCGAGAACGTTGGCAACGACCGCATAGGTCGGCACGATGCGCACTTCGAGCGGCAGCATCAATGTGATGAAGATCAGCCAGAAGATCAGCGTGCGGCCGGGATAGCGGAAGTAGACGATCGAGAAGGCGGTGAGCGCCGAGATGATGACTTTGCCGGCGGCGACGCCGGCCGCCATGATGAAGGAATTGAGCAGCTTCGGGCCGAGATCGGCTGTCGTCCACGCCGTCTTGATGTTGACCCAGAAATCGCTGCCCGGCAGCAGCGACATCGGCACATCGTTGACGTCCTTCAGATTGTGCGAGGCCGCGATCGCCACGATCACGAAGGGCGCAACGCAAAATACGAAGCCGGCGAACAGGATTATATGGGTGAAGAAGTTCAGGAACGGGGTGCGCTCTACCATGCCCGCCTCACCTGTAGTGCACGCGCCGCTCGATGAAGCGGAATTGGAAGATGGTCAGCACGATGATCAGCAGCATCAGGATGATGCTCTGCGCGGCAGCACCTGAATAATCGAGCCCTTTGAAGCCGTCGGAATAGATCTTGTAGACCATCAGATTGGTGGCATTGGCCGGGCCGCCCGAGGTCATGATGTCGACGATGCCGAAGGAATCCTGAAAGCTTTCGGTGATGTTGATCACCAGAAGGAAGAAGATCGTCGGTGTGATCAGCGGGAACTGGATGTCCCAGAAGCGCCGGATGACCCCGGAGCCGTCCATCGCCGCCGCCTCGATCTGCGAGCGTGGTATGGCCTGGAATGCGGCGAGGAAGAAGATGAAATTGTAGCCGACATATTTCCAGGAGAAAGCGATGATGATCGAGGCCATCGCATCGGCGCCGTCGAGGCCGGGGTCCCAGAAGCCCGGCCAGAACTGGTTGACGACGGCCATGAAGCCGGCTTCCGGGGCCAGGATGAAGCGGAAGGCCAGCGCAAGTGCCGGTGCGGCGATGCCGTAAGGCCAGATCAGCACCACGCGGTAGAGGCGCGAGCCGGCAAGCTGGCGATCGGTGAGCGCGGCAAGCACCAGCGCTATGAACATCGCGAGCCCTGTGCTGATGCCGGCGAAGATCAGGCTGGCGGTGATCGAGTTCCAATAGTCGGCGTTGGACAGGATCGAGCGGAAATTGTCGAGCCCGACCCAGATGTTGCCGCCGCCCCATGGCTGCTGCAGCGTCAGCGACCAGTAAACCGCCTGTCCGGCCGGCCAGTAGAAGAAGGTGAAGATCAGAAAAAGCTGCGGCACCGCGAACAGGATGCCGATCGTCCATTTGCTGAAAGTGACGCGTTTTTCCATCGATCCGCCTAGAGCGTTTCACCGTTTCACGGAAACGGCGAACCACTCTATCTCTTTGTTTTGACGCAATTCCTGGCGGAAAACCGCCCACACTTTTCCTGGAATTGCTCTAGGCCGGATATGCAACGGCCGCCCGTCGAGTTTCGGCGGGCGGCCTCGGAATGTCCACTGCTTACGGCAGCGTCTTGTTCGGATAGGTCTGCTGGAAGCGGTCGAGGATAGCGTCGCCGTTCTTCACCAGCGTGTCGATGCCGTCCTGGACGCTTTCCTTGTTGGCGAAGATCGCCTGCATCTGCGTGCCGAATTCGGCGCGGATCTGGGTGAAGTTGCCGAGGCGGATGCCGCGGGTGATGTCGGTCGGCTCCGAAGCGGTCAGGCTGGCGATCGCCACTTCACGCCCCTTGTAGGGCGCCTTGTCGTAGAAGCCGCTGGACTTCATGTATTCGAAGCCGGACTTCGTCACCGGAATATAGCCGGTGTTGGTCGACCAGAACAAAGCCGTCTTGGGGTCGTGGATGAAGTTGAGGAAGGCGGCAGCGCCCTTGTATTCGGCGTCGGACTTGCCGGACAGAACCCACAGCGAAGCGCCGCCGACCAGCGAGTTCTTGCGCTCGGTGCCGGCATAGACCGGCAGCTCGGCGACGTCCCAGTTCATGCCTTCCTTCTGCGTTTTGCCGACCGTGCCGTGATCGCCGACCGAGGTCATGATGACCTGGCAGGTGCCGGTGGCGAAGGCCTGCACCATATCCTGGCCGAGGTCCTTCGACTTGATCTTGATCAGGCCGGCGTCATACCACTTCTTCAGGTCGGTGACGTACTGGACGAACTTGGTCTTGTTCATCTCCAGGCGAGCGTCGAGACCATCATAACCGTTGTTCTTGCTGGCGATCGGCTGGTCGTGAATGGCCGAGAACTGCTCCATGATCTGCCAGCTCTCGTTGCCGGAGATGTTGATCGCCATCGGGCAATCGTAGCCGGCGTCCTTGAGCGCCTTGAGGTCGGCGCCGACATCTTCCCAGGTCTTCGGCGCCTCGGTCTTGCCAATCTTGGCGAAGGCGTCCTTGTTCCAGTACATCAGCGCCGTCGACGAATTGAACGGGAAGGACAGCATCTCGCCCTTCGACGTCGCGTAATAGCGGGCGATACCGGGGAAATAGTCGCTGTAGTCGATCTTGTAGCCGTTCTCTTCCATCAGCTTGTCGGCGGGCTTGTAGGCGCCCGACAGCATCATGGTGGCGGTGCCGACGTCATAGACCTGGACGACGGTGGGCTGCTTGCCGGCGCGGAAGGCGGCGATCGTGTTCTGCAGCGTGGCGTCGTAATTGCCCTGACTGGTGCAGACGACCTCGTAGTCCTTCTGCGAGGCGTTGAAATTCTTGCACAGCGTGTCGACGACGCGGGCGAGGTCGCCCGACAGACCGAACCAGAAGTCGAACTTAACCGGCTCCGCAAAAGCAGGAACCGCAAGCGCGGAGCTGAGCGCGCCGGCGGCAAGGGCAGCAAGGCCCCGCTTGATGATGGTCATGGTTTTTCCCTCTTGAGTGGCAGTGTGACAAGGGTTTTGCGCAAGTCCTTGCCCGCTCTCATAGAGAAGGTATGTGACAGTTCTGTTGTGGGCTCGAAGGCCCTGTGGACAGCCAGTGTCTCCTCCCCCGGCAGCGGCCACGCCGGCATGAAAACGTCACATCGGCGCTCTAGGAAGCTAGGGCGCCCCGAAGCGCCGAAAAGACCTTCTGTGATTAACCGGCTAATGGATGGCCGACCAACTGGATGGGAAGACATGCTGGTCCCGCATCTGACACACGTGCCTCTCGCTGAACGCAACGCGATGCGCGACGGCCCGCGTGACAGCGCGACCCATCTGCGCCACGCGGCCGCGGTTCCCGCTCTGGGCGAGATCGAGATCGGCGGCAAGGCGTCGCGAGAGAGCGCCGGCGAGAGCCTGACCGTCATGGCCTGGAACGTCGAGCGGCTGCGTCATGTCGATGCCATCGCCGAGACGATCGCCTGCCAGGCGCCGGGCGTCGTGTTGCTGTCCGAGGTCGACAAGGGCATGGCGCGCTCCGGCAACGGACATCTGTTGAGCCGGCTTGCCGATCGCCTGGGCCACTCCTTCGCCTATGGCGTCGAATTCCTGGAGCTCGGCACCGGCAACGAGACGGAGCAGGCGGCGAATGGCGGCGCCGAGAACATGGAGGGCTTCCACGGCAATGCCATAACCAGCGCCGTCCCGCTGCTGCGGCCCTTTCTCATCCGCTTCGACGCCGCCGGTGCCTGGTTCCTGCCGGAGCACGGCCAGCCGCGCATCGGCGGCCGCATGGCGCTCGGCGGCCAGGTGATGGTCGGCGACCGCCGAATAACCGTCGTCTCGGTGCATCTCGAAAACCGCACCGCTCCCGCCGGCCGTGCCGACCAGACACGCCACCTGCTCGACGCCATCGACAGATATGACGCGGAAGCGCCGGTGCTGATCGGCGGCGACTTCAACACGCTGACCGCCACCTATCCGGAACGCAATGACGACCCTGCCGCCTGGCGGGCGCGCATTGCCGCCGACCCGGACCGCCTGATGCATCCGGAGCATCATGAGCCCTTGTTCGCGGTGTTTGCCGAGCGTGGCTACGACTGGAAGGCGGCCAACGCGTTCGACAAGCCCACCCAGCGGCGCGCGGCCGGCGACTTGACGCCCGCTGGCCATATCGACTGGTTCTTCACCCGCGGCCTTGCGGCAAGCGCGCCGGCGACGCTGCCGGCGGTCTTGCCGGACGGCAGCCCGAGCGCCGACCACGAGGCGCTGGTGGTAACGGTGCGGGTGAAGTGACGGCCTTCCGGATCGACACAGCTCAAGCCGATCCTGAAATCCGTTCCGGCGCATAACGCTTTCAGAAAATACAACCTGGAAGGCACGCAGCGGTTGCGGACGGCATAATCGATTCTTCAGTCGTCCAGCCCTAATCAATCACGTTGGCTTGATTGATGCGGGTAGATCAGGTGAAGCAAGATGCTGACCGTCTATAATTGTATCGTGAACCAGCACGATCTGAGACTGGTTGCGCTGGCCGCGCTCATTTGCGGAATCTCCTGTTTCTCCGCCGTCAACCTGCTTCGCCATGTCGTGCAATCGACCAGTCGAAACCGTTATGCCTGGCTGCTGATTGCAGCCGCATCGACCGGATTCGGCATCTGGGCGACGCATTTCATCGCCATGATCGCCTTCACGCCGGGAATACCGAACGCCTACAACGCCGAGCTTTCGGTGGCTTCGCTGGCGATGTCCGTCATTTTGACCGCGGCCGGGATGTGGATCGCGACCGTGCGCGGCGGCATCGACCACTATCTCGTCGGCGGCGCCGTGCTCGGCATCGGCATTGCGGCGATGCATTATACCGGCATGGCGGCTTTCGAAGTCGAAGGCCGGATCGTCTGGAACCAGTTGCTGGTCGCCGCCTCGTTGGCCTCGGGCATCATTCTTGCCGCGCTCTCCTTGCTTGTCGTGCTGCGCCGGCCATCGACCCTGGCAACGGTCGGCGGCGCTGTCCTGCTGACGCTGGCGATCTGCACGCTGCATTTCATCGCCATGGCCGCGGTCTCGATCTACCCGGATTCCTCGATAGGGATTTCGAAATTCACGATCGCGCCGATGTCGCAGGCCTTTGCCGCCGCCACGGCAAGCCTGATCATCCTGGTGCTGGCCGCCACGGCGCTGTGGATCGATCTGCGCTTCCGCCGTCACAGGGCCGAGGCGGAGCGCATGCACGGCCTGGCCAATGCCGCCGTCGAAGGACTCATCGTCTGCGACGGCAATCGCGTCGTCAGCGCCAATGACAGCATCGCGGCGCTGAGCGGCATCGCCGCGACCACGCTGAATACGATGACGCTGAGCCAACTGTTCGGCGAGCGGATCGCCTCCGCCGTCGCCGCCGGCAACGGACAGGCCCAGGAAGCCGATCTGCGCGGCCAGGGCGACAGCCCGATCCCGGTCGAGCTCATCGCCAGGAGCATCGACTATTGCGGCAAACCGCATCTGGTCGTTGCCGTACGCGATATTCGCGAGCGCAGGAAGGCCGAGCAGGAGATCATGCGGCTTGCGCATTACGACCCGCTCACCGGGCTCGCCAACCGCCGCAGCTTCGCCAGCCGGCTGGAAGCCGAGATCGCCGCGTCCGCCCCGGACGGCAAAGGCGGCGGCAAGGGCAGCCAGTTGGCGCTCATGCTTCTCGACCTCGACCGGTTCAAGGAGGTGAACGACCTCTTCGGCCACGCCGCCGGCGACGCCGTCTTGCAAAAGGTGGCCCACTGCGCCTCCGGCGTGCTGCGCCACGGCCAGATGCTGGCCCGGCTCGGCGGTGACGAATTCGCCATCATCGCCCCCAACCTTCCGGACCCGCAGGCGGCCGGCCGCATCGCCGAAGCGGTGCTGTCCGCGCTGCGTCAGGAAAACCGGCTGTCGCCCGGCGGCATGGTGTCGGCCAGCATCGGCATCGCGCTTTATCCGCTCGACGCCGACGAGCAGGCGGCATTGATCAGCCATGCCGACACCGCGCTTTATCGCGCCAAGGCCGAAGGCAAGGACACCTTCCGCTATTTCGAGGCCTCGATGGGCGCCGAGGCGCGCGATCGGCGCATCATGGAGCAGGACCTGCGCCAGGCTGTAACGCGCGACGAGTTCCGTCTCGTCTACCAGCCGCAGAAAGAGATCAGCAGCGGCAGCATGGTCGGCTTCGAGGCGTTGATCCGTTGGCACCATCCCGAACGCGGCGACATTGCGCCTTCGGTGTTCATCCCGGTGGCCGAGGATTGTGGCGCCATCGCCCAGATCGGCGAATGGGTGCTGGCGACGGCCTGCAAGGAGGCCGCGAGTTGGAAGAACCCGCTGACGGTCGCCGTCAACGTCTCGGCGGTGCAGCTCCACAATCCCGATTTCAGCCGCAAGGTGCATGAGGTGCTGCTGCGCACGGGCCTGGCGGCAGGCAGGCTCGAGCTCGAGATCACCGAGACGGCGCTGATCAAGGACATGCCGCGGGCGCTGGCCACCTTACGCCAGATCAAGGCGCTCGGCGTGCGCGTGGCGATGGACGATTTCGGCACCGGCTACTCGTCGCTGTCCAATTTGCGCGCCTTCCCCTTCGACAAGATCAAGATCGACGGATCCTTCATCAAATCGGTCGACAGGAACGATCAGGTCGCGACCATCGTGCGCGCCGTGCTTGGCCTGGGGCGCGGCCTCGGCCTGCCGGTTCTGGCCGAAGGCGTCGAGACGCTGGACGAGCTGCGCTTCCTCGATGCCGAGGATTGCGACATCGGCCAGGGATACTATCTGGGCAGGCCCGGCCCGATTGAGGCGTTCAGCGAACTGACGGGCGTTGCGGCGGCCGATGACGGCGTCAAGGAAGACGATGCGGTCGGGGCAACCGCCAAGGTCGAAAGAGCCCGGGGCGGCAGCATCCTGATGCTGCAGCCAGCCGCGGCCGCGCACTCAGTCTGAGATCATCACGGCGCTAGCGCCGCTTCCACCAGCCGCTTGGCGTCGGGGCTCGACCATTCGGCCGGGCCGTTCATATGCGCGATCAGGCAGCCTTCGGCGTCGATCAGCATGGTCACCGGAAGCCCTAGCGCCAGCCCGCGCGTCTTCGCCTCATTGAACAGGGCGATCGTCGGATCCCGGTAGAAGCCGAGCGTCTCGACGCCGATCTCCTTGAGAAACTTCTTCGGCTTCGTGTCGTCGCCGGTGTCGACATTGACCGCCACGACCTCGAAGGCGTTGCTGCCCTTCTCCTTCTGCAGCGCATCGAGCGCCGGCATCTCGGCCCGGCACGGCGCACACCATGTCGCCCACAGATTGAGCAGCACGGTCTTGCCGGCGTGGTCGGCAATCGTCATCGGCTTGCCGTCGGGCCTGTTGAACGCCAGGCTTTTCAGTGATTGCGGCGGGTCCGCCGGCTGCAGCGCCGCCACCTGGCCGACGGCTTTCGCCGCGACAGCCTTGGCGCGCGCGGATTTCGCCGCGCAGGCGGCATCATCCTTGCTGGCGACGGCAGCGGCCTTCTCGGGAGCATTGTTGCCAGAACCGCTCTCGCTGACATATACCGCGACCGCGCCGGCCAGCACGCCCGCCACCAAAGCGACGAGGATGAGGCGCGTAGCCGGGAACAAAAATCTACTGCCGTCTGACATTTTCAAAACTGCTCCGGAGCACGGGTTATAGCGATGAGCGACAAGAAGGCCAGCAACCAGATGTGGGGCGGACGTTTTGCCTCGGGTCCGGCCGCGATCATGGAAGCGATCAACGCGTCGATCGGCTTCGACCGCAAGCTCTATGCGCAGGACATAAGCGGATCGATCGCCCATAGCGAGATGCTGGCCGAAACGGGCATTATTTCGGCGGCCGATCAGGAAAAGATCGCTCACGGGCTGAACACGATCCTGAAAGAGATCGAGGCCGGCAAGTTTGAATTCTCGACCAGGCTGGAAGATATCCACATGAATGTCGAGGCGCGGCTTGCCGACCTGATCGGCGCGGCGGCGGGACGCCTGCACACCGCCCGCTCACGCAACGACCAGGTGGCCGTCGACCTGAGACTCTGGGTCAAGCAGGAATGCCAGCGCGTCGCCGAGGCGCTGAAGGACCTGATTGCCGCTTTCCTCGAACGCGCCGAGGAGCATGCGGCAACCGTCATGCCCGGCTTCACCCATCTGCAGGCGGCGCAGCCGGTGACCTTCGGCCATCATCTGATGGCCTATGTCGAGATGTTCGGCCGCGACCTGTCGCGCGTGCGCGACGCCATCGAGCGCATGGATGAGAGCCCGCTCGGCGCGGCGGCCCTTGCCGGCACCAGCTTCGGCATCGACCGCCACATGACGGCGAAAGCGCTCGGCTTCCGCGAGCCGACGCGCAATTCCCTCGACAGCGTTTCGGACCGCGACTTCGCGCTCGAATTCCTGAGCCTTGCCGCGATCTGCGGCACGCATCTGTCCAGGCTTGCCGAAGAGATCGTCATCTGGTCGACGCCGCAATTCGGCTTCATCCGGCTGTCGGATTCCTTCTCCACCGGCTCCTCGATCATGCCGCAGAAGAAGAACCCGGACGCCGCCGAGCTGGTGCGCGGCAAGGCCGGCCGCGTCAATGGCCACCTGGTTGGTCTGCTGACGGTGATGAAGGGCATGCCGCTGAGCTACGGCAAAGACATGCAGGAGGACAAGGAGGCGGTCTTCGACGCCGCCGAGACGCTCGACCTGATGCTGGCCGCGACCGCCGGCATGGTGCGCGACATGACCGTCAACGCCGCCGCCATGAAGAAGGCCGCCGGCGCTGGCCACGCCACGGCAACCGACCTTGCCGACTGGCTGGTGCGCAATCTCGGCCTGCCCTTCCGCGAAGCCCATCACGTCACCGGCCGCGCCGTGGCGCTGGCCGAGGAGAAGAAGGTCGGGCTGGAGAAGCTGTCGCTGGAGGACCTGCGTTCCATCCATTCCGGCATCACCGAGGATATCTTCTCGGTGCTTGCCGTGCAGAACTCGGTGAAGAGCCGCACAAGCTTCGGCGGCACCGCGCCGTCGGAAGTGCGAAAGCAGATCCGCTACTGGAAAAAGCGCCTCGCCAGGGCTTAATGCATGTCGCCCAGGAGTGGGCAGCGGTTCTGGGACAACGACGTGCATCAAAACAATTGCCGGGATGCAAAGCGCCGAAAACTCGGCTAAAAGCGGCGGCACAGAAACAGTTTCAAACGGATGGATCGATGACCCGTAGCAGGATTTTGGTGACGCTCGCGCTGCTGGCGGCGGTTGTCACCGTCACGGCCTGCGGCAGGAAGACCGGGCTCGACACGCCCTATGAGGCGGCGGAGCAGGCGCGCAAGGATGCCGAACGCGCCAAGCAGCCGGTGCCGCCAGAACCGGAAAAACCGGTCAAGGACAAGAAGTTCATTCTCGACCCCTTGCTCTAGAGCCGATGAGCACCTGATCTCATCGGGCTCCAACTTTTCGGAACCAACTCTCGTGAACCATTTCGATTACCGCGACGGCGTGCTCCATGCCGAAGACGTCGCGATCCCCGATATCGCGGCCGAGGTCGGCACGCCCTTCTACTGCTATTCGACGGCGACGCTGACCCGGCATTTTCGTGTCTTCAAGGAGGCCTTCGCCGGCCTCGACGCGCTGGTCTGCTACGCCATGAAGGCGAACTCCAACCAGGCCGTGCTGAAGACGCTGGCCAGGCAGGGCGCCGGCGCCGACGTGGTCTCGGAAGGCGAACTCCGCCGCGCCCTGGCCGCTGGCATTCCGGCCGACAAGATCCTGTTTTCCGGCGTCGGCAAGACCGCGCGCGAAATGGACTTCGCGCTAACCGCCGGCATTCTCTGCTTCAACGTCGAATCTGAGCCTGAGCTCGAACTGCTGTCGGCGCGCGCCGTCGCACTCGGCAAGGTGGCGCCCGTCTCGCTGCGCATCAACCCGGATGTCGATGCCAGGACACACAAGAAGATCTCGACCGGCAAGGCCGAGAACAAGTTCGGCATTCCGTGGCAACGCGCCCGGCAGGTCTATGCCCGCGCGGCTGAATTGCCTGGGATCAAGGTGACCGGCATCGACACCCATATCGGCAGCCAGATCACCGAGTTGCAGCCGTTCGACGATGCCTTCGCGCTGCTGGTCGAACTGGTAGGCACGCTGCGCGCCGACGGCCATTCGATCGAGCATGTCGATCTCGGCGGCGGCCTCGGCATTCCTTACCGCGTCGACAACAGCCCGCCGCCGCTGCCCGACGCCTATGCCGAGATCGTCAGGAAGCACGTCACCAGGCTCGGTCTCAAGGTGATGTTCGAGCCCGGCCGCCTGATCGTCGGCAATGCCGGCATCCTGGTGTCGCAGGTCATCTACGTGAAGGAAGGCGACGCCAAGAACTTCCTCGTCGTCGACGCCGCCATGAACGACCTGATCCGGCCGACGCTCTATGACGCCTTCCACGACATCAGGCCGGTGGTGCAGCCGCCCGCCTCGACGCCGCGCATGAAGGTCGACGTCGTCGGCCCGGTCTGCGAGACCGGCGACTTCATCGGCCTCGACCGCGACCTGCCGAGGCTGAAGGCGGGCGACCTGATCGCCGTGTCCACCGCCGGCGCCTATGGCGCGGTGCAGGCCGGCACCTACAACACCAGGCTTCTGGTGCCTGAGGTTCTGGTCGACGGCGACCGTTTCCATGTCGTGCGGCCGCGCCAGACCTATGAGGAACTGATCGGATTGGATTCGATCCCCGACTGGCTGAAGTAGCGCGCCTGGCGAAGCGCTAGATCTTTTCTTGGATCAGCGCCTTGGCTTCGGCAATTCGGCCCTCGTCGCGGCGATAGAAGATCCACTGTTTGATGCGCTTGGTCGAGAGCAGGCCGGCCTGGGTCAGCACGCGCATATGCTCGCTCAGCGTCGCCTGGGTGATGCCGAGCTTTTCGGCGATCAGCAGTGCGCAGACGCCGTCCTCGACCAGATCGCCATCGGCCTGGCGCGGAAAATGCGCGCGCGGATCCTTGAGCCAATCGAGAATCTGCAGCCTGCGCTCATTGGCGACCGCCTTGAAGATGTCGACCTCTTGCATTTAGTCATTTTGCTAAGTTACTAATTGAAGTCAATCCCAAGGAGCAGGTTATGTCGAGCACCAAAACGATCACGCGCGAACGCATCGCCGCTGTCGAACCGCGCATCCGGCCCTATGTGCGCCACACGCCGGTCATGCGCGTCGACATGGCGGATTTCGGCCGTCCCGCCTTTCCGGTCGATCTCAAGCTCGAATGCCTGCAGCATTCCGGCTCCTTCAAGGCGCGCGGCGCCTTCACCAATCTGCTGACGCGGCCGGTGCCCGAAGCCGGCGTCGTCGCGGCGTCGGGCGGCAATCACGGTGCCGCTGTCGCCTACGCCGCCATGAAGCTCGGCCACAAGGCCACCATCTTCGTGCCCGAGGTCAGCCCGCCGGCCAAGCTCGCGCGCATCCGCGGCTACGGCGCCGAGCTGGTGGTCGGCGGTGCCCGCTATGCCGAGGCGCTTGCCGCCAGCGAGGACTTTGCCGGAAAGACCGGAGCCCTGCAGATCCATGCCTTCAACCAGGAGGAAACGCTGCTCGGCCAGGGCACGCTGGGCCTGGAGATCGAGGCCGATCTGCCCGAAATCGACACGCTGCTGGTTGCCGTCGGCGGCGGCGGCTTGATCGGCGGCATCGCCGCCTGGTTCTCGGGGCGCATCCGCATCATCGCCATCGAGCCCGAAGGCGCGCCGACGCTCTACCGCGCCCTGGAGGCCGGCCAGCCGGTCGACGCGCCAGCCGAAGGCATCGCGGCCGATTCGCTGGCGCCGAAGCGCGTCGGCGAGATGATGTTTCCGATCGCCGAGGCCTATGTCGAACGCTCGATCCTGGTCAGCGACGACGACATCGTCGCGGCGCAGCAGGCGCTGTGGGACCGCGTGCGAATCATCGCCGAGCCAGGCGGCGCCGCGGCCTTCGCCGCAGTGCTTTCCGGGCGTTATGTGCCGGCGGAGGGCGAGCGCGTGGCGGTCCTGGTCTGCGGTTCCAACACGAATCCCGGCAATTTCTGATCATAACCCGGCCAAACCGCTTCACGTTTTTGGAACCCGCCTCGCCTTTGCCGTGTTTGCTGGTATCCTTCTGACGATGACGTCCGGCCGGTTGTGGCCGGGCAGGAAGGGCCGATGACGGAACGACCCACTTCCAGCGGCGAGCGCAGCCTGGCCGGACGCCTGGCGCTCAGCCGGTTGGCGACGCGGGCCTCGATGGTCTCCGAGCGTGGCTGGCCGCTCGTGCTGCCGCTGCTGATCGTGGCCAGCCTGTTCCTCAGCCTTTCATGGTTCGGCCTGTTCCCGCGCCTGCCGGACGCCGCGCGCATCGGCCTCCTGGCCCTGTTCGCGCTGGCGGCGCTGGCGGCGCTCTATCCGCTGCGCTTCTTCCGCATGCCGACGGCTGTCGAGGTTGACCGGCGCATCGAGGCGGCGAACGAATTGCTGCACAGCCCGGTGCAGGTGCAGACCGACCGGCCGAGCGGCGCTGATAGCATCTTCTCGCAGGCGCTGTGGCGCGAGCACCAGAAACGCATGGCCGAGCGGCTTTCGAGCCTCGGCGCCGACCGGCCGCGCAGCAGCGTGCCGGACTACGACCGCTGGGGCCTGCGCGCCGTCGCTGGGCTGCTGTTCGTCACCGCCCTTGCCTTCTCCTTTGGCCCTTTTGGCGGTAGGGTGAGCGACGGCTTTGTCGCCCGCGCCGCGCGCGATACCGTGCCGCCGCGCATCGACGCCTGGGTGACGCCGCCCGCCTATACCGGCAAGGCACCGCTGTTCCTCACCGCCGATGCCAATCAGGCGGTCCAGACCTTCTCCGTGCCGCAAGGCAGCGACGTCTCATTGCGCGTCACCGGCGGCTCGGGCGAAGAAACGCTGAGCTACGCCGATACCGGCGGCAATGCCCGCGCCATCGAGCCGGCGGCACCCAAGGGGGCCACGCCCGCCGCCGGCCAGGCGGCACCCAAACTGCGCCAGTTCACCGGCAAGCTGAACACCGACGGCACGCTGACGCTGAAATCCGGTGACGATGATCTCGGCCACTGGGCCTTTGCCGTGATCCCCGACAAGCCGCCGACGATCCGCTTCGTCGGCGAGCCGAAGCGCGCGGTCAACGGCTCCATCGAGCTCAATTACGAGATCGCCGACGACTATGGCGCCGCCTCCGCCAAGGCCGTTTTTGAGCTGTCGGCCCCGCCGGCCGCCAATGCGCATGCGCTCTATGGCCCGCCCGATATGCCGTTGACCCTGCCGCGCCGTGGCGGCAAGACGAATGTGGCCAAGACGACCAAGGACCTGACAGAGCATGTTTGGGCCGGTTCCGGCATCAAGCTGACGCTGAGCGTCACCGACGACGCCGGCCACACCGCGACCAGCGACACCAGGACGCTTGTCATGCCGGAGCGGCCCTTCGCCAACCCGCTGGCCCGCGCGGTGGTCGAGCAGCGACGGCTGCTGGCGCTCGACACCAATGCCAAGCCGCGCGTTCTCGACCTTATCGACGCGATCACGCTGCGTCCCGAGGACACGTTCGACAACATGTCGAACTATCTCGCCATCATGAGCGCGAGGAGCCGGCTGAAAATCTCCGAGAGCGACGACCAGTTGCGCAACGTCGTGTCCTATCTGTGGGAGATCGCGCTCGGCATCGAGGAAGGCAATCTGTCGGCCGCCGAGCGGCGGCTGCGCCAGGCGCAGCAGGCCTTGCAGGATGCCATCAAGAACGGCGCCAGCGATCAGGAGATCGAAAAGGCGATGAAGGAACTGCGCGAGGCGATGAACCAGTTCCTGCAGGAATTCGCCCAGCGCGCGCAGCAGAACCCGAACGCGCCGCAGATGCAGCAGAACGGCCGCGAGCTGCGCCAGAGCGACATCGACCGCATGATGGACCAGATCGAGAACCTGGCCAAATCGGGCGACCGCGACAAGGCCCAGCAGCTGCTGTCCGAATTGCAGGACATGATGAACAACCTGCAGGCCGGCCGCCAGCAGCCGGGCGGCGAGCAGGACAGCGAGATGCGCCAGCAGATGGACAAGCTCGGCGACATCATGCGCCGCCAGCAGGAGATGATGAACGACACCTTCCGCCTGGACCAGATGCAGCGCGGCCAGCGTGGCCAGGACGGCGATCAGCAGATGGGCGAGGATGGCGAGTTGCAGCAGGGCCAGGACGAGCAGCGGCCCGGCCCCGGCGAGGACCGCGATCCGCTGGGACGGCCGAAAATGTCGCCCAAGGACCTGGCCGATGCGCTGAAGCAGCTGCAGGAAGGCCAGGGCCAGCTGCAGAGCGAGCTCGACCAGTTGAAGAAAGGCCTCGAAGGCATGGGCATGGAGCCCAATGAGGGTTTCGGCGAGGCCGGCAAATCCATGGGCAATGCTGAAAAGTCGCTCGGCGAAGGCAACGGCGACCAGGCCGTCGGCCATCAGGGTCGCGCGCTCGAGGCGCTGCGCCGGGGCGCCAAGGACATGATGAAGCAGATGCAGGCCATGCAGGGCGACCAGGGCGGCAGCGAGCAGGGCGGCCGCGAGCAGAATGCCGACCGCGATCCGCTCGGACGGCCGCGCGCCACCAACGGCCCCGATGACGGCACCTCGGTCAAGGTTCCCGACGAGATCGACGTGCAGCGCGCCCGCCAGATCCTCGACGCGATCCGCAAGCGGCTCGGCAACGCGCTGAGCCCGGATATCGAGCGCAGCTATCTCGAACGGCTGCTCGAACTGAAGTAAGCTCGCCCACCCCTTTCGGATCGCTGTCGCCTATGCCGAAGCTTGGAACCGTCACCCCGATCCTGCGCATGTTCGACATCGCCAAGGCGCGCGAATTCTATCTCGACTTCCTCGGCTTCGAGGTCCGCTTCGAACATCGCTTCGACGACAACGCGCCGCTCTACATGGCCATCGCCCGCGACGGCTGCGAATTGCATCTGAGCGAGCACCACGGTGACGGCTCGCCCGGCGCCCATGTCCGCATCGAGGTGGTCGACATCGCCGACCTGCATCGCGAGCTGACGGCCAGGAAATACCGCTTCAACAGGCCGGGCCTTGAGACGACGCCGTGGCAGACGAAGGAGGTCACGGTCATCGATCCCTTCGGCAACCACCTCACCTTCTTCGAGAAGGGTTGAGCTTATTCAAAGACCGGCTGTCGCGCCCGCCTGCCTGGTCAGCATGAACGCCTCGCGGATGGCGTTCTCCATGCCGTCGATCGCTTCGCCGGTCGCCAGCGGATTGCGATGCAGCACGACATTTGAGGAATCGATGTCGCCGAAACCGTCGGCGCTCGTCAGTTCGCGGCAATCGGGCGGGATGTTGCTGCGCGAGATCGGCGCGATCGCCAGGCCGGACGTGACCGCGAGCGTCAGCCCGCCATTGGTGTCACTGGTGTAGGCGACGCGGTAGTCGAGGCCGCGCTGCTGCAGCGACTTGATGGCGAAGTCGCGGCACCAGCCGTTGCGGCTGTAAAGCGCGATCGGCACCGGCCGCTCCTCATGCATGTGATGCAGCGTCGAGGTCACCCACACCGTCGGGTCGTGCATCAGCACCTCGCCGCCGGAAGAACCTTCCCATTCGAACACCACGGCAAGATCGAGCTCGCCGGCCGCGAGCGCCCTCACCTGCGAATCCGAATGCGCGTAGCGCACCGTGACTTCGACGCGCGGATGCCGCTTGGCGAATTCGCCCAGCGCCCGCGACAGGATCGAACGACCATATTCGGCCGGAATGCCGATGCGCACCAGCCCCCCGAGCGGCGGCGCCACCAGCGAGGCCGCGGTCTCGTCCAGCAGCGAGACGATCCGGCGAGCGTTGGCGATCAGTTCTCCGCCGCGACGTGTCAGCGCCACGCCGCGCGAGCCGCGCTCGAACAGATTGTCGCCGACCATGTCTTCCAGCTTCTTCATCTGCATCGACACGGCCGATTGGGTGCGCCCGGCTTTCTCCGCCGCGCGGGTGAAATTACCGGTTTCGGCCACCGCTACGAAGGTACGCAACAGGTCGCTGTCGAGGACTGGTCTCATCGGAATCGCCATAAGAAAATCTGATTGCTGGCATCATTCCAATTCGTTTGCAACATGTCAAACAGCGCAGGATAGTCGTGACACCCATTGGATATGCGGTCGCGAAATCGGCCGCGGACCAATTCGAAGAGTCCTCACTCGTGCCCGCTGCCCGAAACGGTAGCGGGCTCTTTTTCGCTGGAACGACGATGCAGAACCGGATGGTGCTTGGTATTCTGAGCCTCTGCCTCGGCGTGCTGGTTTTTTCACTGCAGGATCCGCTGGTGAAGGCGGTGTCGGGCGGCTATCCGGTGACCGAGGTGATGGCGATCCGCGCCATCGTCGCGCTGCCGATCCTGATCGTCATCGTCCAGGCCGATGTCGGCCTGAAGGCGGTGCTGTCGAAGCGATTCGGCATGCTGACGCTGCGCGCCTTCATCCAGTTCTCTTCCTACACGGTCTACTATCTGGCGATCGCCGCTTTGCCGCTGGCCGACGCCGTGGCGCTCTATTTCATGGCGC
This sequence comes from Mesorhizobium sp. GbtcB19, assembly GCF_019091085.1. Taxonomy (GTDB): domain Bacteria; phylum Pseudomonadota; class Alphaproteobacteria; order Rhizobiales; family Rhizobiaceae; genus Mesorhizobium. The sequence continues at coordinate 84,240 of NZ_JAGXJY010000005.1, forward strand.
CGCTGTTCATCATGGCGATGGCCGGCCCCTATCTCGGCGAGCGCGTCTCATGGAAGACGCTGGCGACGGTGCTGATCGGGCTGGTCGGCGTGGTGGTGATGGTGCGTCCGGGCGCCGGCGTGTTCGACTGGGCGGCGCTGCTGTCGCTGGGCTCGGCCTTCCTCTACGGCTTCTCGCAATTGATGGCGCGCCGGATCGGCGACACCGAATCATCGACGGTAATGGCCTTCTACCAGAACGGCGCCTATCTCAGCGGCGCCATCGCGGTCGCAACCGTCTTCCATCTTGCCGGCATCACCCATGCGGCGCATCCGAGCGTGGATTTCCTGGTGCGGCCATGGGTGTGGCCGACAATGCCGGATCTCCTGAAAATGGCCGCCTGCGGCGTCGTCGCTTCCGCCGGCATGATCCTGTTGTCGCAGGCCTACCGCATGGCGCCGGCCAACCGCGTCGCCACGTTCGAATATACCGGCATCCTATGGTCGCCGCTGTGGGGTTTCCTGTTCTTCGCAGAGGTGCCGCGCGAGACGACGGTGCTCGGCGCGGCGCTGATCATCGGCGCCGGCCTGCTTGCGCTCAACGGTGAGCGGCGGCGAAGCGCCACGCCGGCGGCCGGCGCGGTCTCAAGCGAAGCAGCTTAATACCTTGCCGACGCGGGTGCGTATCTCGGCGAGCGTGAACGGCTTCTGCACCACGTCGAGGATGATGCCGTTCAGTTCCTCGGCGCGCTCGCGCTGGTCGGCATAGCCGGTCATCAGCATGATCTTCATCGTCGGGAACTCCTTGGCCGCCGCCGTCGCCATCTCGATGCCGTCCATCTCCGGCATGCGGATGTCGGACACCACCAGATCGTAGCCGCCGGCCTGCCTGATCATGTCCAGCCCATGCGCGCCGTCGGCGGCGATGGTGACATTATGGCCGTCGCGCTCCAGCGCGCGGGCGGCGAGGGTGCGGACGGACTCATCGTCCTCGACGATCAGAAGCTTTGCCATGCCGAGATAGATGCCGCCGAAACGTTGACGTTTTCTGAAAATTCTAACGATCGGCGGCTTTTCGGGAATCTGAAAGATCGCGACGCGCTTTAGCCGCCGCTTCAGGCGTCGCCCTTCACCACCCCGACAAAAGGCAGCTCGCGGAATGCGTGGGCGACGTCCATGCCATAGCCGACGACGAAATAATCCGGACAGTCGAAGCCGACATAGTCGGCGTTGAGCGAAGTCTGGCGGCGCATGCGCTTGTCGAGCAGCACCGCGATGGCGCAGCTCTTGGCGCCGCGCGAAAGCATCAGATCGCGGGTAAAGGAAAGCGTCTTGCCGGATTCCAGTATGTCGTCGATCAACAGCACGTCGCGGCCGGCGACCTCATTGTCGATGTCGCGCAGCACCCTGACTTCGCCACTGGTGGTGCCGGCGCCGTAGCTGGAGATGAAGATGAACTCGACCTCCGGCGACAGGCCGACATCGTGCATGGCACGGATGAGATCGGCGGCGAAGACGAACGAGCCCTTGAGGATCGAGATCACCAGCAGGTCGTGGTAGTCGCGCCCGGCGATTTCCTTGGCGAGCTCGAGATTGCGGCGCGCGATCGCCGACGCCGAAAACAGGACCTCGATGTCCTTGCCGCGCACAACTGGCATTTTTTACCCTTCAAAATCAGCTGCAACGCCGGAAGGTTGAGGTGTGTTGAGATTCAGGTCAGGCCGAGTCGAGAACGATCGTTTCCGAGAACCGGAGCGGAGCGTACTTTAAGTACGTGAGCACCGAAGCGCAGGAAGCAGTCGTTCGCAGGCCGGCCTCACCTGAATATCGACACACCTAGCCGGCGAAGATTACGGAGACGGTCCTGACGCCGTTTCTAGGCACATCGAGGCGGCTCGAAAAGCCGAATCTTTCGCCGGGCGCCAGCGAGCGGTTGGATGTCCCCAGCCTGTAGCGGATGACGTTGCTGTCATTGTCGGTGACGCGGATTTCGAGCGGCGGCAGCGCCTGCGACCTCATCCCGTCATTGGCTGCCTCGCCGTCGACGAACAGAACCGGCTTCAGGCCTGACGTGTCGATGCGCGACGTCACGCCGGAAATGGTGAGTGCGCTCGCAGGCTCAGCGTTCACCCGGAACGGGCCCTGCCCGACCAGCGCATGACCTCCCGACACCCAGAAGGAGGCCAGCGCTATGCCGACGCCGGCGATCCAGAACATCGGGCCGCCCCGCGAGGGCCGCGACGGGGCTGCCTCCGGTTTGCGCAGCATGCCCATGCCTTCGATCGATGGAGTCGATGGCGTCGAAGGCATCTGCGGCGGGGGCGTCGTCGGCTCCGGATGCGCGGCAAAACGCGGCAGCACCACATAGTCGGCATCGACGATGTCGGCCGCATCGAACACGACACGCTCCGGCGCGGCATTCGTTGCCGTGCCGGTCATGATTTCGCCGGAAACAGGGCGCGCGGTTCTCTCGTCAGCCATTACGGCACCAGTGGAGTCTTCGTTTCTTTTGCGTAAACGCAATTGGTTAACGCTTCCCCACCGGAATGGCCCTGACGAGCGCTGATCGTTGAAAAATTAACTGCCGGTTAACCATGCCGGCCGATGGTCTGTTAGTGTAGATTGTGGCGCGTCGCCGCCGAAAGTTTCAGGTCGCCGAACGTGATCCGCTTCGAAAATGTCGGCCTCCGCTATGGCATGGGTCCGGAAATCCTCCGCGACATCTCCCTGCACATTCCGGAGCGCTCCTTTCAATTCCTGAGCGGCCCCTCGGGCGCCGGCAAGACGACCTTGCTGCGCCTGTTGTTCATGTCGCTGAAACCGACGCGCGGCCTGATCACCATCTTCGGCAAGGACCGCTCGCGCATTTCGCGCGGCGAATTGCCGCTCATGCGCCGCCGCATCGGCGTGGTGTTCCAGGATTTCCGCCTGCTCGACCACATGACGACCTACGAGAATGTCGCGCTGCCCTTGCGCGTGCGCGGGCGCGAGGAGGCAAGCTACCGGACCGATGTCACCGAGCTTCTGAAATGGGTCGGCCTCGGCGACCGCATGCATGTGCTGCCGCCGGTGCTGTCGGGCGGCGAAAAGCAGCGCGCCGCGATCGCGCGTGCCTTGATCGAACAGCCGGAGATTCTTTTGGCCGACGAGCCGACCGGCAATGTCGATCCGCCGCTGGCGCGGCGGCTGCTCAGATTGTTCATCGAGCTCAACCGGCTGGGCACCGCCGTGGTGATCGCCACCCACGACCTTGGCCTGATGGAGCAGGTCGACGCGCGTCGCATGATTCTGGCCGGCGGAAGGTTGGACGTCTATGACTGACCTTCCGGCCGATCACCTCCAGGAGGAAGCCGACGCCGAGGCGCCGGTGACGGTCCGGCGTGTCCAGCGCAAAACGGCGCCGATCGTGCCGGCGCAGAACATCGCCGGCCGGGCGCTGGTGCTGGTCATTGCCATCATGACCTTCCTGTCCTGCCTCACCTTCGGCGCGGTCACGCTGGTGCGCGATACCGCCTCGGTCTGGGAAAACCAGATCTCGCGCGAGGCGACGATCCAGATCAAGCCGGCCGACGGCCTCGACATGGAGGCGGCGCTTGCGCAGGCCTCGCAGATCGCCAGCGGGTTCCCTGGTGTGAAGGGCACCAAGATCATCGATCGCGATGCGACCGCGCGGCTTCTGGAACCATGGCTGGGCAGCGGCCTCAACATCGACGAGCTGCCGGTGCCGCGCCTCATCATCGTCACCATCGACGAGGCCAGCCCGCCCGACTTTGCCGCCATACGCGCCGCGATCACGCCCAAGATTCCGACCGCCGCGCTCGACGATCACCGCACCTGGGTCGACCGCCTGGTCGCCATGGCGCACACGACGGTGACGATCGGCATCGCCGTTCTGGTGCTGATGCTGTCGGCAACCGTGCTGACCGTGGTCTTCGCCACGCGCGGCGCCATGGCCGGCAACGGCCATATCATCGAGGTGCTGCATTTCGTCGGTGCCGAGGCACGCTTCATCGCGCGCGAATTCCGCTGGCATTTCCTGGTCACCGGCATGAAGGGCGCCGCCGCCGGCGGCGCGCTTGCGATCGCCGTCTTCATCATCTTTTCCTGGTGGTCGTCGCGCAACATGGCCACACCCGAGGCCGACCAGGCGACCGCGTTGTTCGGCAATTTCGCCATCGGTTCCGCCGGCTATCTCGGCGTCGGCCTGATGGTGCTGGTGATCGGCGCGCTGACCGCCGCGACCTCGCATGTGACCGTCGTTACCTATCTCAGCGACATCGACGTTCGCCAGCCGGATGCGGGCTGACCCATGAGCTCCAACCGAAACGCGGCGCAAGGCGTTATATACAAACCGGACAACGATCACGGGTCGGGCAAATGCCGTAACGCAAAGTGCGCCCGTCTTACCTATCAAAGGCCGCATTTCGGAGTTAACCATGGGATGTTTTCAGGATTAACCTGGGGATGATGGACGTGCGGGAGCAGACCGGGACGGCTGGGCGGATGCCAGTGGCGCTTGCGCACGCCGCTTCGCCCGCCAGGCCTGGTCGCCTGAGGCTGGCGCTTCGCGTCTGCGGTTTCGTCGTTCTTGCCGTCCTGGTGCTCTTTGCCGGCGGCTTCGGCTGGTTCGCCGACAAGGTCAGCCATATGACGACCCCAACCAATCCGGCCAAGGCCGATGCCATCATCGTGCTCACCGGCGGGCAGTCGCGGCTCGACGCGGCGATGGACTTGCTTGCCTCAGGCAAAGGCGAACGGCTGCTGATCAGCGGCGTCCATCCCTCGGCCACCAAACGCCAGTTGCAGGCGGCAATGGGCGGCGACAAGCAGCTTTTCTCCTGCTGCGTCGACATCGACCGCGCCGCGCTCGACACCATCGGCAATGCCGAGGAAAGCGCCAAATGGGTGGAGAACCACGCCTATGGCAGCATCATCATCGTGACCAACAATTACCACATGCCGCGCAGCCTGCTCGAGATGGGCCGGCTGCTGCATGGCGCGCACCTCGAGCCCTATCCGGTGGTCAACACCAATCTCGGCAATGGCAACTGGCTGACCAAGCCGGAGGCGCTGCGCGTGCTGCTGACCGAATACAGCAAATATGTGCTGTCGCTGGCGCGCGGCTTCCTGCCGCTTCGCACGACGCCCGAGGGCATGACGCTGGCACAAGCCTCTTCGGTATCTAAAAACTAGAGCAATTCCAGGAAAAGTGTGAGCGGTTTTCCGTCCGGAATTGCGTCAAAACAAAGAGATAGAGCGGTTCGCCGTTTCCCTGAAACGGCGAAACGCTCTAAGCTTCGCTCGGCGCGCTGTTGCGCAGGCGCGCGATCTCCTGCTCCAGACCGGCGATGCGCCGGTCGCGCTCGGCAAGGGCCGCGGCGACATCCGCCGCCTCGAAACGCTGCGGAATATGCTGCGGACAATTGGCATCCCAGGCCGAGACCGTGAACAGGATTACCTGTTCCGGTCGCGCCTTGTAATCCGCCGGCATCAGCTTCGCCGTCAGCTCGGAATCGTCCTCGACGACACGCGCTTTGCCCCAGATCTTGATGCGCTGCCGCAGCATGTAATCGATCAGGAACAGGAAGGCCTGGTCGTTGTCCTCGAGATTGCCCTGGGTGATGAACTGCCGGTTGCCGGAGAAATCGGCAAAGCCGATCGTGTGCTCATCGAGCACCTTGAGGAAGCCGGCAGGCCCGCCGCGATGCTGGATATAGGGTTGGCCTTCGGCATTGGCCGTCGCCAGGAACACGCTGGTCTGCGCCTCGATGAAGGCGGCGAGGTCCTGCGTGATCGTTGCCCGCCAGCCGCCGCGCTGCTCGACACGCGCATAGGAGTCGCGCGATCCCTTGCGGGATTGGATGGCCTTGACGGTCGGCGTGAAGGCAACGTCGCTGGTGAAGGCATTCATGGCAATGTTCTCCAACCGAGGTCCGAAACCTGACGACGTCAGGCGGCCTGACGGGATTGCACGACCGGGAAGTCGACCTCCGTATCGGCAACCTTGTTGATGTAGTTTGTCCAGACGTTGAGAGCGACATGCTGGACGATCTCTACGATCTGCGCGTCGTCGTAGCCGGCTTGCCTCACCGCTTCGAGGTCGGCGTCACCCACATTGCCACGCTCCCGTGCGATCTTGGCTGCAAAGCGGACAGCAGCCGCGGCCTTGCTGTCGCCGGAACTCCCTTCCCGGTTGGCAACCATCTCCGCGTCGTCCAAATGGGCTAGGTTCTTACCGAGATAAGTGTGGGCCGAAAGGCAGTAGCTGCATTCATTGATCTCTGCGACAGCCAGTGCGATGCGCTCTCGCGTTGGCGCCGGCAGCCGGCCTTTGGACAGCGCCGCTGACATACCAAGATAACCTTCCAATGCCGACGGACTATTGGAGACCATCCTAAACAGATTTGGCACGACACCGAGCTGTTTCTCGACCGCCTTGAGCATAGGCTGCGAGGCGTCGGGCGCGGTAAGGATGGTCTCGGGCGTACGGATACGAGGCATGTCAACTCCTGTCAGATCGGTGATGGCAGTCAAAATGCATTCTTCCAAATTGAGCCGGTAGATGGCAGATTGGCAAGGGATCTTTCCAAAAGGTGGAAGAGTGGACCGCCTCGACGCCATGTCCCTATTCGTCGCCACGGTGGAGGCCGGCAGCCTTTCCGCTGCCGCGCGGCGCGTAGGCGTGCCGCTGGCGACCGTCAGCCGCAAGCTCTCCGAACTGGAGAAGCATTTGAAGACGCGCCTGCTCAACCGCTCGACGCGCCGCCTGACGCTGACCGATGCCGGCCAGTCCTATCTGGCCGCCTGCCGCCGCATCCTCGACGAGGTGGGCGAAGCCGAGCGCACCGCGGCCGGCGAATATTCGAGCCCGACCGGCGAGCTGGTCATCGCGGCGCCGGTTGTCTTCGGCCGGCTGCATGTGCTGCCCGTGATCACCGACTTTCTCGCCGTCTATCCGCAGGTGGATATCCGCCTGACCTTGTCGGACCGGATCACCCAACTGATCGAGGAGCATATCGATCTTGCCCTGCGCATCGGCGAGTTGCCGGATTCGGCCATGGTCGCGATCCGCGTCGGCTCGATCCGCCGGATCGTCTGCGCCAGCCCCGCTTATCTTGCAAAACACGGCACGCCGGAGAAACCGCCGGAGCTTGCCGGCCACAGCTGCATCACCTTCGAAGGTCTCGCCGCGCCCGCGACATGGAGTTTCGGAACGGGTAAGGCAGAGGCGGTTGTGCCGGTCCGCTCGCGCCTCCAGGTCAACACCGCCGAGGCGGCGATCGATGCCGCGATCGCCGGGCTCGGCCTGACGAAAGTGCTTTCGTACCAGGCCGATGCCGCCGTGCGCGCCGGTGCGCTACGGGTGGTGCTGGAGCCGTTCGAACCGCCGCCCTGGCCGGTCAGCCTCGTTCATGCCGGCCAGGGCCGGCTGCCGGTAAAACTGCGCGCCTTCCTCGATTTCGCCGCGCCGCGCCTCAAGGAGCGGCTGGCGCGGTCGTTGTAAGCAATTCCAGGAAAAGTGCATCGCGGTTAGGTTCGGCGACTTCGCCGTAACTCTCCGTCCGGAACTGCGGCCAAACAAGAGTGGTCAGAGCGTTCGACCGCGGCGCCGTTTCCTTTTTGCCGCCGCTTGGTGTAACCAACGCACTCTTCCTTATCGGGCCCCTTGCATGCTCATCATCCGCTCGCTGGCGTTCAACCTCGTCTTCTATCTCAGCCTGATCGTCCAGATGATTTTCTGGACGCCCTTCTATTTCCTGTCGCCGCGCCACCGCGCCTGGTTCGTGCCGAAATTCTGGTCGCGCACCTCGATGTGGCTCTATGACAAGATCGCCTCGACGAAGAGCGAGATCACCGGTGTCGAGAACCTGCCGGAAGGGTCCTTCATCCTGGCGCCGAAGCATCAATCCTTCTGGGATGCGATCGCCTTCTTCCCCTATCTCGACGATGCGCTCTACATCCTGAAGCGCGAGCTGACCTGGATCCCCTTCTTCGGCTGGTACATCATGAAAATGCGCATGATCCCAGTCGACCGCGGCAGCCGCTCCAAGGCGCTGAAGGCGGTGGTCACCGCGACCAGGCAGGAGATGGACCGCAATCCGCGCCAGCTCATCATCTATCCCGAAGGCACGCGCCGCGCGCCGGGCGCCGAGCCGTCCTACAAATACGGCATCGTCGAGATCTATTCGCAACTGGGCGTGCCCGTGGTGCCGGTCGCCCATGTCGCCGGGCTCTACTGGCCGCGCCGCAAATTCCTGCGCTATCCCGGCACCATCAAGGCCCGCTTCCTACCGCCGATCCCGCCCGGTCTCGGCAAGGACGAATTCATGCAGCGCCTGATCGGCGACACCGAAGCCGCCTGCGACCAGATGCTCATCGAAGCAGCGCAGGCGCCGAACCCGCCGCCCATGCCGCCGACGGCGGTGAAGCGGCTGGCCGACCTCGGCGTTACGGCAAAGAGTTGATTTTGTTTTTACGCAATTCCGGACGGAAAACCGCTACACACTTTTCCTGGAATTGCTTTAGGGCAGCGCCGCCCAGGCGGTCGTCAGCACCAGCGTCACGGCAAACACCAGGTTGATGATCCGCGACGCCAGCGGATGGCGCAGGAAGCGCGCGAAAGCCGTTCCGGCGAGCAACCAGACGACATGGATGGCGACGATCATCGCGGCAAGCACCAAGAGTTTGGTGAAAGCGCCCAGTGCATCGGCTTGCGACGCGGCACCCGCGAAGACCGCGGCGATCGCCACATAGGCTTTCGGATTGGCGACCGCGAGCATGAAGCCGCCGAGAAAATTGGGCTTCGTCGCCATGCTTGCGCCCTCGGCCAATGGCGGCGCGGTTGCAATCTTGAAAGCCAGATAAAGGATGTAGGCGGCCGAAAGGACCGCCAGCACCATGGCCAACCCGGGTATCGAAGCGAGCATGCCGGTAATCCCGGCGGCTACGACCAGGAGCACGGCGATCGTTCCAAGCACAAGCCCTGACGCGTAACCCAGCGAGGAACGCAGGCCGAACGCCGCTCCGACGGCGGTGACACTGACGGTCGATGGCCCCGGGCTGCCCATGACGACGGTTGCCGCCAGAACCAGCGCCAGCAATTGCTGCCAGGGCTGCGTTTCAACCGCAACGCTTGCCATGCAAAATCCTCCTACCCTGACGCGGGAAGATTTATGCTGGATTTGGCCGGCTGGTCTTGAACGATCGTGCACGCCTACTGCGTTAAGGCGTGTTGAGATTCGGGTCAGGCCGAGTCGAAAATTGTGGCTTCCGAGAACCGGAGCGGAGCGTACTTGAGTACGTGAGCACCGGAAGCGCAGGAAGCCGGCATTTGCAGACCGGCCTCACCCGAAGATCAATACGCCTTAGGCGCTGGCGCGGTCGAGCGCCCCGATATCATCGGCCGAAAGCTTCAGCGACGCTGCGCGGATCAGGCTGTCCATCTGGGCCGGCGTCGTGGCGCTGGCGATCGGTGCGGTGACGCCCGGCCGCGCGATGATCCAGGCCAGCGCCACTTCCGCCTGCTTGGCCGAATGGCGCTCGGCCAGTGCGTCGAGCGCGGACAGGATGCGCATGCCGCGCTCGTTGAGATACTCGGCCACGTCCTCGCCGCGCTCGCTTTGGCCGAGATCGGCTTTGCTGCGATACTTGCCGCTCAGAAAACCCTTGGCGAGGCTGAAATAGGTGATGACGCCGAGATCTTCTGCCTTGCAGAGGTCGAGCAGCGGTCCGTCGAGCGAGGAACGATCGTACAAATTGTATTCAGGCTGCAGAACCTCGTAACGCGGCAGGCTGCGCAGGCTGGCGACGTCGAGCGCGGCGCGTAACTGGCCGGCATCGAGATTGGAGCAGCCCGGATAGCGGATCTTGCCCTTTTCGAGCAGGCGCTGATAGGCGCCGAGCGTTTCCTCGTAAGGCGTGGCCGGATCCGGCCAATGCGACAGATAGAGGTCGATGACGTCGACCTGCAGCCGCTTCAGTGAAGCGTCGACCGCCTTTTCGATATAGGCGGCGGAGAGGTCCTTCTTGCCCTGGCCCATGTCGGAACCGACCTTGGTGATGATCACGACCTTGTCGCGATTGCCGCGGCTCTTCATCCAGTTGCCGATGATGGTTTCCGATTCCCCGCCCTTGTTGCCGGGCACCCAGCGCGAATAGGCGTCGGCTGTATCGATGGCGTTCAGGCCTGCCCCGACGAACCGGTCGAGCAGATCGAAGGAGGTTTTCTCGTCGGCGGTCCAGCCGAAGACGTTGCCGCCCAGAACCAGAGGCGCGATGGAAAGGTCGGTGCGACCGAGACGGCGTTTCTGCAAGACTGATCTCCGTGATGCTGGAACGGGCCTGATGCCCTAGGAAGGGTTGCCGCTAAGCTAGGTCGAGCCCGGCTGAGGTCAAAGGCATGGTTTTGCTTTTTGATCGGACCAGAGCAATTCCAGCAAAAGTGCGTCGCGGTTTTGCGTCCGGAATTGCGTAAACAAAAAGCCCCTCACGAAGGCGAGACCCGGCGGCCCACCTCCTCCAGCCAGTGATCGCGGATGCCGAGCGCCTCGAGATGCTCGAGCGTGCTCAGCACGTAATCCTCGTTCCGGCCTGACTGGCCGACGGCGCCGCGAACGATCTTTGCGGCATGATCGGCATTGAGCCCGCCGGCATATTGCTCATGCTGCCGGTCGACGATGTAGGCGACCGCCTCGACCGGGTCGCCGCGATCCAGCCGGATATCGAGCATGCGCTCGAGATAGACGCTGGTCACCAGCTCGCGCTCGCGCAGGTAGGAAAGCACCTCGTCGCGCAAATTGCCCGGGACACGATACGCCAGGCCGATGCAGGAGCCGCCCCGGTCGAGGCCGAGCACGAGGCCAGGCCGTTCGCGCGTGCCGCGATGCACGAAGGAATAGACGCAAAGCGAGCGCCTGTATCCGTAAAGCCGGGCGCGGCGCGTCTCGACATGGGCAAATCCGGGTCGCCAGATCAGCGACCCATAGCCAAAAACCCAAAAATCGCCCATATCGCCAAGCCTGATCGCATTCGAGTGAACGACACCGCACCGCCAAGGTGCTTCCCCCGCTTGTTTGCGTGAGAGTGAATGCCTGCACGCCGGGGTTAACGAGAGCCGCAGCATGACGTCAAGTGACGAGCGACCGCCCAGACTTCGCCGCCGGCTGTTGTGGCTTGCCGCATTTCTTATCGTGCTGTTCGCCGTCTACAGCGGCGGCTGGTTCTATCTCGCCGACAGGCTCAAGACCGAGGCCGACCAGGCGGTGGCGCGACTGGGCAGCAAGGGCATCGCCGCCGGCTGCGCCAACCTCACCGTCAGCGGCTATCCGACGAGCTTCACGGTCTCCTGCGACAACATCGCCTATGAGGACGACGTCCGCAAAGTCGCCGCCTCCACCGGCAGCTTGAATGCCGTCGCCGGGATCACCGCGCCTCTGTCGCCTGTCGCCGACCTGCGCGGGCCGCTGAGGACGATGGCGCCCGGCATGCCGCCGCTCTGGATCGACTGGGACCAGTTGCAGGCGAAGGTCAAAGTGTCCTGGCCGCTGCCGAGGAGCGTTTCGCTGCAGGCCGAAGGGCTCAACGGTCAGACCGATCCGCAGGATGACACCGATCCGATGCAGTTGTTCAGCGCCGGCAAGGCGGCCGGCCAGTTGCAGCCGGTCGGCCAGGACATCAACTATGTCGGCAGCTTCGGCGATCTGGAGATCAACGCGGACGCAATCGACGGACGCGTGCTGCCGGCGCTGGACGGCAGCGGCGACGTGACGCTGAAAAACGGCGTGGCGCTGGTCGCCGCACCCCCGAAGAGCCTGCGCGGTCAGTCGATCGACATCGCCAAGCTCGACCTGTCGTCCGGCACGGCGCGCATTACCGTGTCCGGACCGGTGTCGGTCGACGCGGAAGGGCTGGTCGACGGGGATCTGATGATCAAGCTCAAGGATCCGAAAGCGGTGGCTTCTATCCTTGCCGGCGCGGTTCCGGAGCATAAAAGCGAAATCGAGCAGGGCTTTGCCGCCCTGTCGATGCTTGGAAAGGAACCGTCGATGCCGCTGAAGATCGTCAAGGGCAAGGCCTCGCTGGGTTTCATCCCGCTCGGCAAGATCAAGCCGTTGGAATAACGCGGCGATGGCGAAGCCGGTCAGACTGCTCAGCGTCGGCGCCTTCACCCTCGACACCATCCTTCGCGTCGAGACGCTGCCCACGCACCAAGGCAAGTTCATCGCCAGCGACGGCGTCCAGATCGCCTCCGGCATGGCAACGAGCGCCGCCTGCGCCGCGCATCGCCTCGGCGCCGAAGTCTCGCTGTGGGCAAGCGCCGGCGACGATGTCGTCGGCGACCAGCTCATCGCCGACATCGAGGCCGAAGGCATCGACTGCAGCCTGATCCGCCGCGTCGCCGGTGCGCGATCGGCCTTGGCCGCCATCCTGATCGACGCGCATGGCGAGCGCGTCATCGTGCCGTTCTACGACAAGAAGGCGCAGGCCGATCCCGAGGCGCTGCCGCTCGCCGATCTTTCCGGCTTTGATGCCGTGCTGGTGGACGTTCGCTGGCCAGGCGCCGCGGCGCTCGCTTTGAGCGCGGCGAGGTCGATCGGCCGTCCGGCGATCCTGGATGCCGACACAGCACCCGTCGAGGTGCTGGAGCGGCTGCTGCCCTTGGCCTCGCACATCATTGCGTCGGAGCCAGCGGCGCGCATCGTCTGCGGCCACGCGCTCGATCCGGAAAGCGCCTGCGCCGACCTCGCCTCGCGCACCGATGCCTTTGTCGCGGTGACCGGCGGCGCGGCCGGCACGTGGTGGCACGACCGGGCAACGGGGCGCGTGCGCCATGTCGAGGCGCCGAAGGTCAAGGCTGTCGATACGCTCGCCGCCGGCGACGTCTTCCACGGCGCCTTCGCCGTCGGCTTGGCCGAGGCCGTGCCGATGGAAGAGGCCCTGCGCTTTGCCAGCGCCGCCGCCGCGCTCAAATGCATGCGCTTCGGCGGCCGCCTCGGCGCGCCGGACCGGGCCGAAACGCTGGCCATGATGGCGGCGCACTGGCCGCCATCGGAACAAGGCTAGCGCGCAAGATTACCTCGCTTGTTTCCGCGAAATCGCCACAAAAGCTGGGGATTGGCCGAAGCCGCTCAGCCTCGTCATTCCAGGGCGGAGCAGCCGCGAAGCGGCGTCGCGGAGACCCTGGAATCCATTCCGTGACCTGAGCCGTGGAATGCGGCGGAGCAGAATTCTGCACCGCGGCATTGCTCGGAAGTCACGGAATGGATCCTCGGGTCTGCGCGCGTCGCTTCGCTCCTTGCTCCGCCCGTGGATGACGATCGCGATGGGTGTTTCGGCCAATCTCCAGCAGACTAGGGCTTGGCCGGGTGTTCGACCGCCTGCCGGCCAAAATCCGGCACGTCGATGTCCTGGCCGGCCTCGATGATCGAGCGGCGGATGGCGCGGGTGCGGGTGAAGAGGTCGAACAGCTTCTCGCCATCGCCCCAGCGGATCGCGCGCTGCAGCGAGGCGAGATCCTCAGAGAACCGCGCCAGCATCTCCAGGATCGCGTCCTTGTTATGCAGGCACACGTCCCGCCACATGGTCGGGTCGGAGGCGGCGAGACGCGTGAAGTCGCGGAAGCCGGAAGCGGAATATTTGATGACTTCGCTCTTGGTCACCGCTTCCAGATCGTCCGCCGTGCCGACGATGTTGTAGGCGATGATATGCGGCAGATGCGAAACGATCGCGAGCGTCATGTCGTGATGCTGCGGGTCCATCGTGTCGATGTTGGAGCCGCAGCGCCGCCAGAATTCCGAAAGCGTCTCGAGTGCGGCGGCATCGGTGCCCGGCAGCGGCGTGAAGATGCACCAGCGGTTCTCGAAGAGATCGGCAAAGCCCGCGTCAGGGCCGGACTTTTCCGTGCCCGCCAGCGGATGTCCGGGGATGAAGTGGACGCCTGCCGGCACATACGGCTCAATCTGCGCGATGACGGAGGCCTTGGTCGAGCCGACATCGGTGAGGATGGCGCCCTTCTTCAGCGCCGGCGCGATCTCGGCGGCGACCTCGCCGGACGAGCCGACCGGCACCGAGACGATGACGAGACCCGCATCGCGCACGGCTTCGCTGGCATCCGTCGTGTAGGAATCGCCGAGGCCCAGCTCCTCGGCGCGCTTGAGTGTGGAGGCGCTGCGCGTCGCGATGGCGATATGGCGCGCCAAACCTTCGCGGCGGATGACGCGGGCAAGCGACGAGCCGATCAGGCCGATGCCGACCAGCGCTATTTTCTCGAACATCGGTGATGTCATAGTGTTCTAGCTTTTCAGGAAGGTCTTCAGCGCATCGACGACGCCGCGATTGGCCTCTTCGGTGCCGATGCTCATGCGCAGCGCATTGGGGAAGCCGTAGCCGGTGACGCGGCGCAGGATATAGCCGCGCTGGCTGAGGAAATCGTCCGCGGCCGCCGCCGAGTGCTTCTTGTCGTCTGGGAAATGGATCAAAAGGAAATTGCCGACGCTGGGCGTCACGCGCAGCCCGAGCCCGATCATCTGCTCGCTGAGCCAGCCCAGCCATTTCTCGTTGTGCTGCACGCTGCGCTCGACATGGGCACGGTCGCGGATCGAGGCGATACCGGCCTCGATCGCCGTGGCATTGACGTTGAACGGACCGCGTACCCTGTTGATGGCATCGACGATATGGGCCGGCCCGTACATCCAGCCGACGCGGGCACCGCCAAGGCCGAGCTTGGAGAAGGTGCGGGTCATCACCACGTTCTCGGCGCTGCCGGCAAGCTCGATGCCGGCTTCATAGTCGTTGCGCCGCACATATTCGGCGTAAGCCGCATCGAGCACCAGAAGCACGTTCTTCGGCAGGCCGGCATGCAGGCGGCGCACCTCGCTGAACGGCAGGTAGGTGCCGGTCGGATTGTTGGGGTTGGCGAGGAAGACGATGCGTGTCGCCGGCGTCACGGCCGCCAGCATCGCGTCGACATCGGCGCGTTCGTCGGTTTCCTTGACCGCAACCGGCTTGGCGCCGGCCGCCTGGACGTAGATCTTGTAGACCATGAAGGCGTGCTCGGTGAACACCGCCTCGTCGCCCGGCGCGAGATAGGTCTGCGCCAGCAGCCCCAGTATCTCGTCGGAACCGTTGGAGCAGATGATGTTGGCCGGGTTCAGCCCATGCACCTCGGCGATCGCCTCGCGCAGCCGACGGGCGGTCCCGTCAGGGTAGACGTCGAGCTTTCCCGCCACTTCGCGCGCGGCTTCGATCGCCTTCGGCGAGGGCCCGAGCGGATTTTCGTTCGACGACAGTTTGTAGACCTTCGTCACGCCGGCGGGCGCGGTGCTTTTTCCCGGCACATAGGCCTCGATGTCCATGATGCCCGCGCGGGGCGTCGGACGGGGCTGATCCTGCTTCATGTCACAAATCCGTCGAGAAAGCCTTCAAGGCCGCAGCGGAAATACAAGCCGCGGGCTGGAATGTCGAGTGCCGGCGCCTGGCATCCTGCGTCCGGCCGCAAGGAGGCTACCCGTTGACGAACGGTGGCGGTGGTCCTAGAAGAACTGCCAGACTTCCGTGGTGATTTGGCCGGTCGGCTTGCAGCCACGTTAAACAACTCGCTAAAGGGCCGTTTGCAACCTGTAACCGGCTTTGCGACGGCAAGCCGGTTTTTTGTTGTCCGCAGCCGGCCGGACACCGCATCGGGACGAGACCGATGCGGGACAGGATGAGGACGGACATGGCCGCTCAGCGCGCTGCAAGAACCAAGGACGAGGTCGACCATCCGTCGAGCCCGGTGCTGCAGTTCGGCCCCGACAAGCCGCTGAAGCTCGACGCCGGCTCACTGCTCTCGCCGTTCCAGATCGCCTACCAGACCTACGGCACGCTCAACGACGCGCGCTCCAACGCCATTCTCGTCTGCCACGCGCTGACCGGAGACCAGCATGTCGCCAATACCAATCCGGTGACCGGCAAGCCCGGCTGGTGGGAAGTGCTGATCGGCCCCGGCAAGATCATCGACACCAACCGCTTTTTCGTCATCTGCTCCAACGTCGTCGGCGGCTGCCTCGGCTCGACCGGCCCGGCCTCGACCAATCCGGCGACTGGCAGGCCGTACGGGCTCGACCTGCCGATCATCACCATCCGCGACATGGTGCGCGCGCAGGCGATGCTGATCGACCATTTGGGCATCGAAAAGCTGTTTTGCGTGCTTGGCGGCTCGATGGGCGGCATGCAGGTGCTGGAATGGGCGGCCAGCCATTCGGAGCGCGTCTTCTGCGCCCTGCCGATCGCCACCGGCGCCCGCCATTCCTCGCAGAACATCGCCTTCCACGAGGTCGGGCGGCAGGCCGTCATGGCCGATCCGGAATGGCATGGCGGCAAATATCTCGACTTCGGCAAACGCCCGGAAAAAGGGCTCGCCGTCGCGCGCATGGCCGCCCACATCACCTATCTTTCGGAAGCGGCGCTCCATCGCAAGTTCGGCCGCAATCTGCAGGACCGCGAGGCGCTGACCTTCGGCTTCGATGCCGATTTCCAGATCGAAAGCTATCTGCGCCACCAGGGCATGACCTTCGTCGACCGCTTCGACGCCAATTCCTACCTCTATCTGACCCGCGCGATGGACTATTTCGACCTGGCCGCCGATCACGGCGGACGCCTCGCCGACGCCTTCGCCGGCACCAGGACGCGCTTCTGCCTGGTTTCCTTCACCAGCGACTGGCTGTTCCCGACCGGGGAGAGCCGCTCGATCGTGCATGCCTTGAACGCGGCCGGCGCTTCCGTCTCCTTCGTCGAGATCGAGACCGATCGCGGCCACGACGCCTTCCTGCTCGATGAGCCGGAATTGTTCGCGGCGATCAACGGCTTCATCGCTTCCGCCGCCCGCGCCAGGGGGCTCGGCCTATGAGCGTCAATCGCGCCCAGCGTGTCGACCTCGACGTCGTCACCGATCTTATCCCGGCGAATTCGCGCGTCCTCGATGTCGGCTCGGGCGACGGCGTGCTCCTGGAACTTTTGCAGGAGACCAAGCAGGTCGACGGCCGCGGGCTGGAACTGTCGCAGCGCGGCGTCAACGAATGCGTGGCGCGTGGTCTTTCGGTCATCCAGGGCGATGCCGACACGGATCTGAAATTCTACGCCGACAAGGGCTTCGACTTCGTCGTGCTGTCGCAGACGCTGCAGGCGACACGCAACCCGAAGGTCGTGCTCGACGAGCTGCTTCGGATCGGTAACCGCGCCATCGTCTCCTTCCCCAATTTCGGCCATTGGCGGGTGCGCTTTTCGCTGCTGATCAAGGGCAGGATGCCGGTCACCAAGGACCTGCCCTATTCCTGGTACGACACGCCCAACATCCACTTCTGCACCATCCGCGACTTCGTCAACCTATGCGAGGAACTCGGCGCGACGGTGGAGAAGGCGACCGCGCTCGACGCCAACGGCCAGAAGATCGGCCTGTCGATGCCCTGGTGGTTCTGGAACTTTTTCGGCCAGCAGGCGGTGTTTTTGTTGAAACGGGCCTGAACCCAACGGAGCATACTCGACCAGCGTGTGGTTCTCGCCCTTGGCCCTGGCCAGCGGACCGCTCGGCAAAAGCAAAGCCGATTGTGTTGCCATCAAACCGCAATGTTGCGGAAAAGCCGCCAGCCCGGTCATTTCTCGGTGAGCGCGGCGTGACAGAAACGTGGCTTTTTTGTAGCGTCGTCCGCAAATCATAGGCGGGATACGACCATAGCCATCAGCCCCATCAGACAAACGCCAGAACCGACCGGTAGCGGCAGCCCGGTGTCGCGCGAAGACGCACCGCTGATCACGGTGATCACGCCGACGCACAACCGGCGCAGCCAGGTCGTGCGCGCGGTGGAAAGCGTTCTGGCGCAGACTCTTACCCGCTTCGAGCACATCGTGGTCGACGACGGCTCGACGGACGGGACGGCCGCCGCGCTTGCCGAAATCCGCGACCCAAGGTTGATCTATGTCGGCGCCAAATGGCGCGGCGCCAATGCCGCGCGCAATGCGGGTATAGAGCGCGCGCGGGCGCCGGTGGTGACTTTCCTCGATTCGGACGATGTCTATCTGCCCGACCGGCTGGAGCGGACGCTGGCGCGCTTCGACCAAAATCCCTCGCTCGAAGTCCTCATCAGCTCCTTCCTGTCGCTGAAGGGCAGCCGCAGCACCAAATGCATCAACCGCGAGGCCTTTCTCGACAAAAGCACGCTGCAGCGCGCTTTGGTCTCGCAGACAATCTTCATTGCCGGTTCGGCGATCACCGCACGGCACGAGTCGCTGCTTGCGATCGGCGGCTATGACAGCGACATCACGCGCATGCAGGATCGCGAGCTTCTGCTGCGCTTCGCCCGCCGCGGCGGCGCCCAGCTATCCGAAGACATCGACTGGAAGAAGTACAATTCGGAGAATTCGATCTCCGGCCGCCGCGACGGTTATGTCGCGGCCTATGCCAATCTGATCGACAAGCACCCCTATATCGCCGACCGTTATCCCGACGTTCCGCCCTATATGATCGCTCGCCAGATCATCGCCGATACCTTGAAGGGCCGGCTTCAGCAGGCTTTTTCCGGCTATCTCGCCAACCGCTCATCCAAGGCGCTCGGTTATTCGCTGCCGCAGCTGCTGCGCGGCTATGTCGTCGGCCGGCGCTGGCGCCGCGACTGCTATGACGAGTTCCGCGCCAAATACGGCGCCCGCGCGGTCTGAGACGGACTGCTACCTGTCGAGCTCCGGAAAATAAGGATCGGAAAACCGCTGCCGAAGGCGTTCGCCCAGCAGACAATCAACAGGCGCCGCATCCTGGACGAGGACGGATCCGGCGTCGGTGAGGCCGCTCACCTCCTGGATCAGCTTGCGGCGGATGGCGATCGAGAATTCGGACGCTGCGTAGATCGGCAGCACGAAGGAGCCGGGTCCTCCGGTCACGCAGTCGGCATAGTAGCGGTCGAGACGGCTGACGCTCGGCGACGGGCTGATGAGAATCGGCAGGCCGTTGATGACGATACCCTTGGCGACGGCGGCATCGCGGATTGCGGCGACCGGCGGCCCGATATTGTTCGGTCCGTCGCCCGATATGTCGATGACGCGGCGCGGCGACGAAAAGCCGGTTCTCTCCAGGAGCCGGGCGCCGAAGCCGAGGGCGCCCGAAATCGAGGTGCCGCGGAAGCTCCGGAACGGCCGCGCTTCTATTCTGTCGGCGAAAGCGTTGGCGCTATCCTCGCCGTCGATGATCTGCCAGGCGATGACGCCGTCGTCGCGCACGACGCCCGCCCATTCGAAATAGGCGAGCGCAATGCGGCCGTTTCGACCCGAGCGCACGGCGTCGATGAAGTCGGGATGGCGCAGTGCTTCGACATAGCCGGCGCGCTGCAGGGCGAACTCGTTCTCGTCCATCGACTGCGAGATGTCGACGGCAAGCACGAGTTCGACATCCACCGGCACGCTGTCGGACGGTGTGGGCAACGGCGCCGCCTCGGCGCAGGCAAGGCAGGCAAACAGGCCGAACATCGCAAGCATGGCAGCCTCGAACGGACTTGCGAATCTTCCCGGCGATCGCGGCGAAAATAAAGCTATTTCTTCTTTCGACGGGCTGTGACGGGTGGCGGCTCGATCGCCCCGGCGCGGAGACGGGCGGGCTTCAACGCCGGCGCTCCGGTATCCTTCACGATACTCAGCGCGCGCGGGAAGAACTGGGTGTTGTGCAGGCCGCGTCCGATGTTGAGGATGGCGGTTCCCGGCAGGCGCTTTTCCATCATCGCCAGCACCCGCCGCAGCGACGGGCCGTCGAACGCATCCAGGGCTTCGTCGATGATCACCCATTTCGGCTTGCGCAAGGCGAGCCTGGCAAAGGCCAGCGCCCGCTGTTCGTCATCGCTGAGCTCGCGTTCCCACCGCCCGGGATGGTCGACAGCGGCTGACAGCCGCTCGAGGCCAACCTCGGCCAGCGCCGCCGCGATTTCGGCGTCGCTGGCCGGAGCCTCCCCGTTCGGATGATCGAGAACCTCGCGCAGCGTGCCGGCCGGGAAATACGGCACACGGGGCACGAAGATCGGGGCCTCGCCGGCCGGCAGGCCGATCCGGCCGCTCCCCCATGGCCACAGGCCGGCAATGGCGCGGAAGAACAATGTCTTGCCGGCGCCCGGCTCGCCGGTGATCATGACACGCTCGCCGGCATGGATTTCGACCTCCGCCTCGGCAAGCTTGGTGCAGCCTTCCGGGGAGGACACCTGAAGCTTGTCGAAGGTCAGGCGGCCATTGGCGTTTTCGCCGAACTGAATGCGTTTTTCGGTTCCATGCAGCGCGTCGGTTTCGGTAAGCGCGATGCGGAAGTCCGCCACGCGCATCAGCGTGGCGCGCCAGTCGGCGATGCTGCCGATGTTGTTGATGAACCAGCGCAGCGACGAATGGACCTGGTTGAAGGCGCCCACCGCCATCATCAGCCCGCCGAAGCTGATGTCGCCGGAAAAGTAGACCGGCGAAGCCACCAGGATGGGCGCCACGACCGTTATCCAGCCATAGGTGTCGGTCACCCAGGACAGGTTGATCTGCGCGGTAAAGATGCGCCGCATGGCGACCAGCACCGTGCCGAGGTCAAGCTCGAGCCGGCGCCGGGCGTCGGGCTCGCCGTGGTAGAGCGCGATCGCGTCGACATTCTCGTTGACCCGCACCATCGAGGAGCGCAGCTCGGCCTCGCGGGTGTAGCGTTCGCTGTTGAGGTTGATCAACGGGCGCCCGACCAGCCAGCTCAGCCACGAGGCTATGCCGGCATAGAGGAACGCGGCCCAGACCATGTAGCCCGGTATCGCCAGCGAATAGCCGCCGATGTGGAACACGAAGCCCGAGGACAATTCCCACAGCACGCCGATGAAGGAGACCAGCAGGATGAAGGACTGCAGCAGGCCGACGCCGAGATCCGTCGACAGGTCCGACAAATGGGCGGCATCCTGCTGCATGCGCTGGTCGGGATTGACCCCGATGGCGCCGGCATTGGCCAGCCGAAAGGCGCGCGCCGGACGCATCCATTGATCGATCAGGTCCAGCGTCAGCGCCTCGCGCAACCGCAAACGGATCATCTGGTTGAGCCAGGTCTGGCCGATATTGAGCACCAGAAGCCCACCGGCGATCATCGCAAAGACGACAAGCTGGTGCAGGAAGTCCGCCATGTCGCGCCGCGCCAGCGCATCGTAGAAAGGCTGGTTCCAGCGGTTGAGCAGAACCTGTCCGATCGAGGTGCCGACGATGACCGCGACGATCCCGATCGAGACCCAGGCAAGCTGCCGGCGCACCGGCGAGGACTTCAGCCCTTGCCTGATGGTCGCCACCTGGTCGGCGAGGCTGCTTGCCTCGACCGTGACCGCGGCCTTTTGCGGGGCCGGCTTCTTATCGATCTCGTCGTCCATAAAGGATATTCCTGATTTCCGCGGCGGTCACGAGTGCCGCGCTGAGCGGGCACGCCTCAGATAGGGTGACGATCGCCGCGCGATGCAAGGCGCGGCCACGATCACGAACGCGTCACTTGGCCGGGCGCGGCGTCGACCGCCGGCCAAGCCGTGTCGCGCCCTGCGGCGAGAAGACCGGCACGAAGACGCGGCGCGAGGCGCGCTGCGCGACGGGCACGCCCTGGTAGAGCCTTTTTTGCGCCTCGACGACGATGACGCCGGAAAAGATCGGCCAGAACCGCCGGCCGGCCCGCTCCAGCACATTATGGAACCGCATCATGAAACGTCGCGGCGACGGCGGGAAGAACAGCGCATCGCCCCATGTCGCCGGGGTGAAATTCGCCTCGCGCAGCAATTCGGTCAACTGGCCGCGCGAGAACGGCCGGCCGCTGCCGAAAGGCGTGTGCTCGAAGCGCGCCCAGACGCCGCGCCGGTTGGGCACGACGATCACGACGCGACCGGCCGGCGACAGCACGCGCCAGATCTCGTTCAGCGTCTCGCGCGGGTTTTCGGCATGTTCGAGCGAATGCACCAGGAGCATGCGGTCGATGCAGGAATCGACCAGCGGCAATTCCTCGTCGAAGACCAGCGCCGTCGCCGTCGGTCCCGACGCCGGCCACACGACAGCGCCTTGCGTTGCCGGCATGAAGGCGAAGACGCGCTCGGCATCGGCGCCGAAGCGTTCCAGCCAAGGCAGAGTGTAGCCGAGACCGATCAGCCGCTCGTTTGGCACGGCTGCCCAAATCGACGACAGCGCCATGGTGATCGAACGCTCTGCCAGACGTCCGAGCGTGGTCGAGTAGAAGGAGCGCAGGTCGACGATATCCGAATGCATGCGCGGGACGGTAGCTGCGAAGGGGCCCAAGTTCAACAAAGGCCGATGACATCGGCGCTCAAGCGCCCTATGTCTGCGGCGACTCCTGCATCGGCCCGAAATCGGTTTCGATTTCGGAAAGCACGATGCAGCAGATAAAAGGTTTTAGAGCGTCCTTTGTGCGTCCGACTGGACGCACGGCGCTCTGATGGAGAGATGCCGATGCCGGTCGAAATCGAGCAGTTCATGTGCCGCACCGACAATTTCGGCGTGCTGGTTCACGACCCCAAAAGCGGTGAGACGGCGATCATCGACGCGCCGGAAGAGGCGCCGATCCTGGCGGCGATCAAGCGCACCGGCTGGACGCCGACGCTGATCCTCACCACGCACCATCACGCCGATCATGTCGAAGCCAATCTGGCGCTGAAGGAACGCTTCAAGCTGCGCATCGTCGGCCCGGAGGCCGAGAAGGCCAAGATACCCGGCATCGACGAAACGGTGAAACAGGGCTCTGTCGTGCGCCTTGGCGAGGAACGGATCGAGGTCATCGAGACGCCCGGCCATACCGCCGGCCATGTCTCCTACCATCTGCCGGCCTCGAAGGTGGCCTTCACAGCCGACACGCTTTTTGCGCTGGGTTGTGGCCGCCTGTTCGAAGGCAAGCCGCCGGTGATGTATGAATCGCTGAAGAAGCTGGCGGCGCTGCCGGCCGAAACCGTCATCTATTGCGGTCACGAATACACTTTGGCCAATGCGCGCTTCGCGGTGACGGTGGACCCGAGCAATCCGGCCCTGAAGCAGCGCGCGGCAAGGATCGAGGCGCTGCGCGCCGACAACAAGCCGACGCTGCCGACGACCCTCGGCGAGGAATTGTCGACCAACCCGTTCCTGCGCTGGCACGACCCGGCGATCCGCAAGCATCTCGGCATGGAGAAAGCCTCGGACGCCGAGGTGTTCGCCGAGATCCGCAAGCGCAAGGATAATTTCTAACTCCCCGCATTTACGACATGCATCGGGCCAAAGACCGCCAATGACCAGCGCCGCCGAGATCATCGCAACGCTAGGCCTTGGGCCGCATCCCGAGGGCGGCTGGTACGCCGAGACGTTTCGCGACGCCGCGGGCGGCCCGCGCGGTCATTCGACCGCGATCTACTTCCTGCTGGAGCAGGGCCAACTGTCGGCCTGGCACCGGGTGAAGGACGCGGCCGAGGTCTGGCACTTCCATGCCGGCGCGCCGCTGGCGCTGTCGATGCATGAGGAAGGCTCGGGGAGCGTCATCGAGCAGGTGCTGGGCACGGCCCTTGCCGCGGGCGAACGGCCGCAGGTCGTCGTGCCGGCCGGCTGGTGGCAGTCGGCGCGCAGCCTCGGGGAATGGACGCTGGTCGGCTGCACAGTTGCGCCGGGCTTCGACTTTGCCGCCTTCGAGCTGGCCGCGCCGGGCTGGCAGCCTGCGATCGCTTAATTGAGCAGAAAACCCAGCGTGATCGCCAGTTGGGCGGCGTAGTAAAGCACCCAGACGGCATAGCGCATCCACACGCGATGCGGCGAGATCGCCGCGAGCAGGAAGCGCTCGGCCGCCAGCAGCCCGTCCGAGGCGATGAACAGCACCGCGCCGGCAATCACCAGGGGAGCGTTGGTCGTAAGGGCTGAAATGCCCATGGCGAGGATCGCCGCGACATAGACGGCGATCGGGATGCGCAGCTGCGGGCCGACGCGGCGCCAGAGCGCGGCAAGCATGACGATGCTGAAGGCGGCCATGGCCAAGGCAATGGCGCCCCGCCAGGCATCCGCGCTCAGCAGGCCGAGCCCGCCGCCTGCCTGCACGAACAGCGCGACATAGACGATGTGGGCGGCGAGAAAGCTCGCCAGTCCGCCGAGGAAGGCCTTTTCGCCGTCGCGCGACAGAAAGGCGTCGCCGAGCGCGCTTAAGCCCAGCGCCGCGACGAGCAGCAGCGGCCCGCCTTGCATGGCGGCAAGCACGGCCAGGAATGCGACGGCAGCCGTCTTTGCCGCGCTGCGCGTCCACTTCGGCGGCATGTCGAGCGCAAAGGCGTAGATCACCGCCGCGACAAACGAGAACAAAAGCATCGCGTTGGCGTTGGCCTCGATGCCGCCGGGGAACGGCATCATGCGTTCACCGCTTTGGCTGCCGGCTTGCGCATCAGCAGCGACTTCGCCGCCAGCGCCGCGCCGCCGGTTATGAGCACGCAGGCGGCGAGGATGCGCATCGACGGCTCGGCGACGCCGGCGGCGATCAGCACAAGCGTCGACAAAAGCGGCGCGGCGTAGCTTGCGGATCCCAGCACCTGGATGTTGCCGCGCTTGACGCCGATGTCCCAGGCATAGAAGGCCGCGCCCACCGGCATCAGCCCGAGCCCGATGACCGCCAGCCACTGCCCGGGGCCATCCGGCAGCACGGTTTTCTCAAGCAGCAGGTGGCAGGCCAGCGAAAGCACCGACGTCGCCGCGCAGAACCAGGTCACGATCGAGGTCGGTACCGACGGGAAGCGCCGCGACAGCAGTGAATAGGCCGACCACAAAAGCGCGCAGACCGCGGCCATCGCGTAGCCGAAGGCGTAGCGCGCATCGAAGGCCAGCCCGCCGCCCTTGGTGACGATCAGGAAGGTGCCGGCAAGGCCGAGCAGCGCGCCGACGACATGGTTCCAGGCCAGCCGCTCACCCGGCATCAGTGCCGAGCCGAGCACGATCAGCAGCGGCCACAGATAGGCGATCAGGCTTGCCTCGACCGCCGGCGCGTTGCGCAGCGCCGTGAAGTAGAAGAAGTGGTAGCCGAACAGCCCGGCTATGCCGATCACCCAGACCTGGGGCGGGATCTTCTGGCTCCTGTCGGGCGCCGGCATCACCAGCCGCGCCGCCAGGCCGATACAGGTGCCGATGGCGAAAGTGATGGCAGACAGCAGGAACGGCGGCACCTGGCCCGAGGCGTCGGTCATGAGCGCCAGCAGCGCCCACATGGCGACCGCCGAAAACCCGATCAGTGTTGCGCGCCCCATCCATTCCCCCGGCGGCGCGCCGTGGCGCCCAAACTAATCGACTGCTTCGAACTTTCTCGCGCTTATCGTCAGCGGGCCGATCTGGGTCCCGACCGTGGCGCGGATCGGCGCATATACGCCGGATTGGCCGACCGGTGCAAACGTCACCAGCATGCGGCTCCTGTTCTGGAGGAAGTTCAGCGCCTTGCGGCCCTTGCGGTAGCCCGCCACCGGCTCGAAGCCCATCTTGCAGGTCACCGTGTCGCCCTTATAGCCCGGCACCGAGATCGAACCCTTGGAGGCATAGGTCAAGCTCAGATCGGCGCGCATTTCGCCGTCATAGAACTTGACCGTGCGTCCGCAGACCTTGTCCAGGCTGTCGGCATGGATGACGGTCGCTGCCATCGGATCGAGCACCGATTTCAGGTCGCCGTCGCCGATCGGCACCCAGCTCTTCGGATCGCGCTTGCCTGGCGCGGGAACGACTTGCGTGGAGGTGACCGCGCCATTGGTGAAGCGGATATCGACCATCGAGGCCTTCTTGCCGGACGTGTAGTCGGCCCTGAACACCTGCGGCGTCATCTTGGTGTCGGAAATGGTGCCTTTCGACGAAATCGTCCCTTTCGTGTCGTCGAACAGCCTGCCGAGCCCGGCGGCCGAGACGGTGCCGTTGATGGCGTAGGTGTCGCCCTCGTAACGGCTGGAGAAAGTCGCCCTGGCGATCGAAAGCCCGAGATACGAGACCGTGTATTCGCCCTTGAACGACCGGGGCGAGGCCGCGGCGAAGCTTGTTGCCGGCACGGCAAGGGCAAGCAGGCTGGCAAGTGCATGAGATGGACGGAGCATGACGGCTGGCGAATCCCTGGCAGTTGGCCGGAACGCTAGGGCTCCAGCCTGGCATATCCCTTCGCCAAGGGCTTATAGTGCGAAATCCGGCCTTTATATGAAACATGCGTGACAACTGGCGGCGTGCCGGAGCTTGACGCAGTGGTGAAATGCCACTATGGAACGCCAACTTTTCCAAAGGCCGCCTGACCGAGACCGCGCGCCGCCCGGCGCGGGCAGAATGGTTTGGCAGGCTTAGAACTGAGGTTATACAAAATGTCCCGCACCTGCGAGCTCACTGCCAAGGCAGTCCAGACCGGCAACAATGTGAGCCATGCCAACAACAAGACCAAGCGTCGCTTCCTGCCGAACCTGGTCAATGTGACGCTGATTTCCGAAGCGCTGAACCAGAACGTTCGCCTGCGCATTTCGGCCAACGCGCTGCGTTCGGTCGAGCATCGCGGTGGCCTCGACGCCTTCCTGGCCAAGGCCGATGCCAAGGAACTGTCGCAGCGCGCGCGTCTGCTCAAGAAGCAGATCGCCAAGAAGCTTGCCGAGCAACCGGCCGCTTAAGCAGCTGTCAGGCGGGGGACGACCGCCTTGAGCATCGGCCAAAACCGGTGCTTGCAATGAGAGCGAGCGTCGGCATGACGCTCGGCTGGTTCCATTACCCAGGATAAAAAAATGAACTTCCTGATGCGATATTTGCCCTTCGTGGCCGCCATGGCGCTTGTCGTCGTGGCCTCCAACATCCTCGTGCAGTTCCCGATGCAGGGCCAGGTCGGCGGCCTGGCGCTGGCGGACGTGCTCACCTGGGGCGCCTTCACCTATCCCTTCTCCTTCCTGGTCACCGACCTCGCCAATCGCCGCTATGGCCCGGCCGTGGCCCGCAAGGTTGTGTTCGTCGGCTTCATGACGGCGGTGATCTGCTCGATCCTGGTCCCGCCCTTCCTGTTTCGCCATGGCCTGATCGAATTCGAGACCGCCGCCGATCGGCTGGTGCGCATCGCCGCCGCTTCCGGCGCCGCCTTCCTCACCGCGCAATTGCTCGACGTCACCGTCTTCAACCGACTGCGCCGGCAGAGTTGGTGGCGCGCGCCGATCGTCGGCACGCTGGTCGGCTCGGTGTTCGACACCGTCGTCTTCTTCGGTGTCGCCTTCTCCGCCGCCTTTGCCTTTGCCGGCCCCAATGACAGCTTCGCGCTGGAGACAGCGCCGCTGATGGGCGTGCTGCCGGTCGAGACGATGCGCTGGGTGTCCTGGGCGCTTGGCGATCTCTCGGTCAAGCTGATCATCGCCGTGGTGGCGTTGATTCCCTACCGGCTGATCGCCACCCGCTGGAGCCAGCCGGCAATAGCGGCTGGAGCATGATCCCAAAAAGTGAGATCCGGTTTTGGAAAAGATCATGCTCCAAACAGAAAGAGAGGGCATGATCCCAAAAAGTGGGACCCGGTTTTTGGAAAAGATCATGCTCAAACCAAAAGAGACACCGTGATCCCCTGGGTCCAGCTTGATTCAGCTCGCACGCCCGATGGCGGTCAGGAACTTCGCCTGAAGCAGCGCGGCACCGAATTCTCGATCATGCTGGGCACCAATGAGCTGATGAACAGCCGCCTCAGCGGCTCCGAGGAGGCGCTGGCCAGGCTCTCCTGCGAGCGGATCGCCGGCCGCAAGCAAGCAAGGATCCTCATCGGCGGGCTCGGCATGGGTTTCACCTTGCGCGCCGCTCTCGCGGCACTTGGCGGCGACGCCGCGGTCACCGTTGCAGAACTCGTCCCCGCGGTCGTCGCCTGGGCGCGCGGCCCGATGGCAGAAATCTTCGACGGCTGCCTCGACGATCCCCGCGTCACCATCCGTGAGGCCGATGTCGGTCAGCTGATAAGGGCGGAGAGCACCGCCTGGGATGCCATCCTGGTCGATGTCGACAATGGTCCCGAAGGCATTGTCTACAAGGGCAATGACGCCATCTACAGTGCGGCCGGCCTGGCGGCCGCGCGTGCCGCATTGACGCCCGGCGGCGTGCTGGCGGTCTGGTCGCAGGGACCGGACAGCGGTTTCGCCCGGCGGCTGAAGCAGGCCGGCTTTACGGTCGAGGAGATCAGCGCGCGGGCTCACGGCAAGCGCGGCGCCCGCCACGTGATCTGGATTGCCACTGTCGCAGGTAGATTTTAGGCCGCCAAGGCCCCGGTGTTAGCCTTTCAAGGACAGTAGAAACGACTCTGTCGCTGCGTTGGCTTCCCCGGCATAGCGGGCGTCATAGCCCAGCCAGCCGTCGCCGTCGGATGGAAGGTTGGGATTGGTGAAGGCATGCTTGGCGCCGGCATAGAGGGTCAAGGCGCAGTCGCAATCCTTGGCCTCGAGCCAGGTCACAATCTTCGTAACCCGCGCCACATCAGCCACCACGTCACGCGTTCCATGGTGAAACCTGATGGGCGTCTCGATGGCGGCATAGTCGCCGTCCGGCTGGCCGAGCGCCCCGGATAGGATGACGGCCCCATGAACCAGCGGTGCGTCCCTAAGCATCTCCAGGACGCAGAAACCACCGAGCGAAAAGCCGACGGCGGCAAGGAAAGGCGCCTCCGGGACGACGTCGCGAAACGCCCGGACCCCGGCCTGCATGCGGCGCGACGCGGTGCGCGGATTGTCCCGCAGGAATTGGCTGGCTTGCGTCGCCTGGGCGTCGGAAGTGATGCGCACGCCGGCACCATAGACATCCGCTACCATCACGGCGAAGCCCAGGCTTGCGAACCGTCGCGCCTCGGCCAGCGGATAGTCATAGATGCCATACCAGTCGGGAACATAGATAAGGCCGCCGCGCACCGTGCCGTCGGGCATGACCATTCGGCCAGAAAAATCGATTCCACCCTCGCGATAGACTAGGGGCTGACCGGAGGTTGCCAACTGACCGGTCGCGGTCTCGGACATCAGAATGTCTCCAGAGGCCGCCGGCGCGGTCGCAGGCACGGTAGGGTGATTCAGCATGGTGACGACACTCCGATTGACAGATTGGCCCGCACCATATTTTGTTTCCAGAGAGCGAAGAAGCGAGGCAAAATGAACAACACTGTTGCCAAAAAGGAAACAATTTCGTTAGCAGACCTGGCCCTGTTCCTTGAGGTCGCACGCGAATGCTCGCTGACCAGAGCTGCCTTGCAAGCGGGTACGACAAAGAGCGCCGTGTCGAAGGCTATCCGGCGGCTCGAACTGCAGTTGGGACGCGTCTTGCTCGAGCGCACCACCCGCCGTCTTATCGTCACGCCTGCCGGTGAACTGCTACGCCAGCGCGGACAGGCCCTGCTGGGCGACGTCGATGACCTGACCCGAGCCCTGGAGGCTCAGGCCGACGGACTCGCAGGCCCCTTGTGTATCTGCGCGCCACCCGAACTCGGCGCCTGGCTTTTGCAGATGTGTTTTGCGCCGTTCCTGGAGTTGCATCCCCGTATCCGCCTGATTCTTCGTCTCGACTATGCCTATCAGGATCTGTTCGATCCCCACCTCGATCTTGCTTTCCGAGTCGGGGCAGTCGTCGACGACGCCATGGTTGCGCGCCGCATCGGCCAATTCCGGCGGGTGCTGGTCGCGAACCGGGCCATCGCCGATAGCCTGGCCGGCAAGAACCTGACAAGCGTGGCAAGGACTTTGCCCATGCTGGCCTTCGGCGATGGCGAAAGCGAGCTTGCCTTGTCGCGCGAAGCCGAAATCGCCACAGTCACGGTTCGCTCGGACCGCTTCAGCGCCAACACCTATCCAGCCTTGCTCGAAGCAGCCGCGCAGGGCCTGGGTATCGCCGTCCTGCCCGATTTCTTCGTCCGCCGGCATGTCGAATCCGGCTACGTCGTCCGGCTTTTTGCCGATTGGCAGTCCACGGACATACCAATCTATGTCATCCATCGCCGCGCCAGCCGTCGATCGCGCCGAGCCGAAGCGCTGCTATCCTTCATTGGACCGGAACTGGTGGGTCTATCGCAATTGGCCGTTCCACTGAAGTGACTCCGAATTGACCAAGTGAGCCTTGCCATTCTTCACCCGTTCGTGGGGACGGGGAATGGCACGCAAAGACGTTCACGACGGAGCAGGTCTTTGACGTCCTGCGCTAGGCCGAAACGCAGGTGCCCCACCCGCCGCCAACGGCTCACGTCCTTGATCGGAAGCCGGGCAGCGAAACCGCCGCAGGCGGTTTTTACTTCGACTTCTGAAGCTCAGCGGCCAAAGCGTCCAACAACCCGCGGGTCCCCTCTTCGCGCCCTTGCGCCGAATCGACGCCGTCGAAGAAGGCCCCTTGCTCGGTGTAGGTCAGACGCGTGCCCTCGCCCGAGGGTGTGAGTTCGACCGTGGTGAGCGACGCCGACATTGGCTGCGGCCCAATCGCCATCCGATAGGAGAACACGATGCGCCGATCGGGAACGATGTCCTGGAACTGTGCGTCCAGCCGGATTTCCGGGCCGCCCTGATAGCTGAACCGCGATACCTCGCCGCCGCCGACGCGAAAGTCGAAGCTGAATTCCGCAATGGTAAAACCATCACCGTCGACCCGCCAGCGCCTGACCGTCGCCTTGTCGGCAAAGGCGTGGAAGACGCGCTGTGGCGATTGCGGATAGGTCCGCTCGATGGTGAAGGTGGAATGGATGACGGTCTGTCCGTCCTTCGCGGGGGCTAGCTGGTTCATTTCGCTTGGTCCTTTTGCTTGTCCTGAATTTGATCTGCCTCGGCGAGAATCTCGCCGAGACGGTCGAGTTGGCGCTCCGCGGGTATGCGGCGCTCGGCAATCCAGTCGGCGAGCGGGGCAAGCCCGCCCGGCTCGATGCGGCAGGTGCGCACCCGCCCGATTTTTTCACTGCGGATCAGCCCGCAGGCTTCCAGCGTCTGCAGATGCTGCAACACCGCGGCGAATGTCATGCCGAACGGCTCCGCCAGCTGGCTGACGGTCGCAGGCCCCTGGCTCAATCTTTCCAGGATCGATCGGCGGGTCGGCTCCACCAGAGCCCTGAGAATGCTGTCGATCTCCGAATGGTTAAGCATGGACTTGAGTATTGCGCCAAGCCATCAAACAGTCAAGCCATGACTTAAGTATTTTTGATCAGGCGGCTCCGCCGGCCTGGACGCGCCGCTTTACGCTTTGTTACGCCCGATGATGCAGGATTGCGAAAGTTCCCCAGGGCATCGCGACCAGCATGACCGTGCCAGGCACCGGTTGGAAAAATGATCTCCTGCTTGCGTTGTGCGCCACGCTGGTGGTGCTGACGATCAACGCGGTTTCCGGTTTCCCGACGCTCCGCGATTACGGCGCCGACAATGACAGCATGCTGCGGCTGGTCGAGGTGCGCGACCTGCTCGGCGGCCAGGGCTGGTTCGATCTTCATCAATACAGGATGGGCACCGCGGGTGGCTTCGTCATGCACTGGTCGCGGCTGGTGGATACGCCGCTCGCGCTGATCATCATGGCCTTCGACGCGCTGGGCGCCGGCACCGCCACCGCCGAGCGGGCCGCGCAGGTTATCTGGCCGACCTTGCTTTACGGACTGACCATCTTCCTGCTCATACGCGCCTCGCAGCGCTTCGCCGGCGCGGATGTGGCGATGCCTGCGGTCATCCTGTCGACGGCGGCGCTTTTCTTTCTGGTGATCTACAGCCCGGGCGTGATCGATCACCATAATGTCCAGCTGCTGCTTACAGCGGCCAGCCTCTGGCTTCTGATGGAAGCGCCCGCCTGGCGGCCCGCTGCCTTTCTGTCGGGCATTTGCGCCGGCCTTACGATCGGTGTCGGCATGGAAACCGCTCCTTATGTAGCGGTGCTCGGCATCTGTGCCGCCGTCCTGTTCATCCTCGACGACAAGGAGCGCTTGACCGCACGCGGCTTCGGCCTCGGATTTGCCGGCGTCGCCTTCCTGGTCTTTGCGGCGACCATCCGGCCTGTCGACTGGGGCGTCGCCCAGTGCGACGCTTTCTCGTCCTTCCAGTTCGCGATTGCCGCACTTTCCGGCCTCGGCCTCGCGCTCGCCAGCATGCTGACCGCGCCGACGGCGCGGGCGCGGCTCGTTTCAATGCTGGCGCTGGCGGTGGTGGTCGCGGCTGTCGCGATCGTGGTCTTCCCGCAATGTCTGGCATCGCCGTATGCGGGCATGGACGAGCGTGTCCGCACCTATTGGCTGAACGACGTGGTCGAGGCCCAGCCCTTCTGGAGCGTCGCCGTCCACCAACCGAAGCTGATGGCGGCGCGCTATGTGACGCCTTTCATCGCCATCCTGCTGATCGGCCTGCAACTGCGAAGCCGTCGCCTGCGCCGCGAGGAAATGCTCGCCGCCATCCTGCTCGTCGTCGCCTTCGGCGTCAGCCTCTGGCAGGTGCGCGGCTCGACCTTCTCCGTCGCTTTCGCCGTGCTGCCGCTCTCAGCCTGGATTGCAAAAATCCGCCTGCGGGCGAGCGCCGCGCCCTCATGGCGCGTCTCCACCGGCATCGTCATGGCGTGGCTGGTCTCGCTCAACGCGACCTGGGCCGGGGTCGCGGTGGCGGCGCAGTCCGTGGTCCAGAAGGCGCCGCAGCGGATCAATTCCGATCCCGACCATGCCGTAACCTGCGGCAAGCCGGCCGACTTCCACGATCTTGCCGCCATGCCGGCGACGACGGTGCTTGCCTCGTCCAATCTCGGCTCGGGAATATTGATGTTCACCGGCCACAGGGCGCTGGCCGGGCCCTATCACCGCAATGTCGGCGGCAACCTCGCCATGCTCGATGCATTCATGGGAACGCCGGACGCCGCCCGCGCCGTCATCGGGCGCGAGCATGTGGGACTGATCGCGATCTGCCGCGGCAACACGGAAGAGATATCGCTGGGGTTGGACGCACCCAAGGGCCTTGCCGCCGAGCTGCTGCGAGGCAATGTGCCGGAATGGCTCGAGCTCGATCCCTCGACCGCGGGAAAGCCGATCGAGATCTACAAGGTTCGTTGAATATCGGCCTGCGGCATCGGCAATAGCGCCCTTTGCAAGGCACTCGCCTGGAAGTGCCGCGACGCATACCCGCTTTGTGAAGCAGAAGACCCCGCGTGGAACCAGACGGATGGATTGTTGCAATCCAGCCTGTGCTTTGCTTAGCATTCCGTCCGGACAGCGATATATGGTTCCAAGAAATTTTGGATTCGGGATTTTTGGTTGGGGGAAGGATGTTCATGTCGACCATAGACGGCGCGGCGGCGCCAGCATCA
Organism: Mesorhizobium sp. GbtcB19; assembly: GCF_019091085.1. Classification (GTDB taxonomy): domain Bacteria; phylum Pseudomonadota; class Alphaproteobacteria; order Rhizobiales; family Rhizobiaceae; genus Mesorhizobium. The sequence goes on from NZ_JAGXJY010000005.1 coordinate 117,473, forward strand.
GTCACGCAAACGCTGCAGCATGTCGTATCCCACATGGTGGAAGCGGTGAACCGCGCCGCCTTCGTGGAATTGCCCTTCTGGCATCTGGAAATGACGGATGTTTTCCCGGCCGACCTTTATCTGCGCATGCGCGCCGCCATGCCCGAGGCGCGCGAATATCGCGCGCTCAAAGGCCGCAACAATGTGAACATCAAGGCCGACGGCACCGCAACGCGGATCAAGATCGACCTCTACCCTGAATACATCCGCCACCTGCCGGCCGAGAAACGCGCCGTCTGGGCTTTGGTCGGCAAGGCGTTGCACGCGCCGGAGCTGAAAGACGCATTCATGCGCCGCCTTGCTCCCGGCCTGGAGCGCCGGTTCGGCTCGGACTTCATGAAAGTCGGCATGTATCCGGTGCCGATGCTGACGCGCGACGTGGCTGGCTACAAGATCGGTTTCCACACCGACACCAAATGGAAGGGCATCACGGTCCAGTTCTATTTGCCGGAGGACGACTCGATCAACCACATCGGCACGCGCTTCGCCCAGCGCAAGCCTGATGGGCATTTTGAGAATTCGCACCGTATGTCTTTTTCCCCGAACACGGGCTACGCTTTTGCGGTCGGGAGCGATACCTGGCACGCGGTCGATACCGTCGGACCGGAGGTGCGCACCCGCGACAGCATCCTTCACACCTATTTCGTCGACAACACCGCGTCGCTCAAGATCCGCAACCGGAGCAAGCGCGCGGCCAATTTCGTGATGAACGAGGTCCGGCACGTCGGGCGGTGACCTTCCCCTGCCGGCGCTTACCGCCGGCAGTTCCGACGAAGGTCAATCCTGGTGCAGGATGAACTCCAGATAGAGGTTGCGCTGCAGGATCGAATGGTTGTCGTCGGAGATCAGCGACACCATCAGCGCGCCGTCGTCGCGGGTCCAGACGTCGAGCCCTTCCATATTGTCGATCTGATAGCCCATGTCGGCTTCCATCAGCACCGGCCCGTCGGCGACTGTGCCCTTCTCGACGCTTTCGCCATAGATGCGCCGCAGCCGCATCTTCACCCCGCGCGCGATCGAAAAACTGCGCTCGAGGAGCAGCAGGTCGCCGTCCGGCAGGAAAGCGCCGTCGGTGATGTCGAAATCGCCGTTTCGCTTGACGGTGAAGACGCCCCTATGCGGCCCTTCGATGATGGCGGCATAGACGTTGCCTGATTCATCGAGGCTCCTTTCCGAGACCACGACCAGCCCGCCCTCGTGCTGCCCGTAAGGGTTGGCATGGGTGACGGTCTCGAAGCCGCGGTTCTGGCGCAGCTCCCTGGCGGGAACCAGATAGTCGAGCTGCCGGATCGGCGCTTTCATGCTATCGGGATCGATCTTGAACTGGGCGACGCGCTGGTCGCGCTCGAAGCCGACGGTGGCGATGCCGTCCTTGACCGCCAGCCCTTCCGCATCGACCTCCCACTTCTTGTCGATCGGCTGGCCCGAGGCGTCGACCATCTGCTGCATGCGGAAATTCGACACGCCCGACGGGCGTTTGTCGGCGTCATGCGTGATCCTGCCGAAGAACCAGAAGCCGGTGTCGGCGACACCGATGAAGTCACTGCCCGGCTTCAGGAAGCGCAGCGCCGACAGCGCGCCGAAATCGCGCGTCGGCGAGGTCATCTCCAGCCCACCGACGAATTCGAGCGGCCCGAACCGCGTCTCGTCATGGCCTGTATGGAACTGGCTGATCGGCCGCGCCGAAACCTCGACCGTCTCGACTGGAGCTCCCGGACCGGCAATGGCCGGCGAAACGCAGGCTAGCATGCAGGCGAAAAGCGTCCGCCGCGCACGCCGCCCCGAAAAGATCATCCGGCGCGCCTGAAGCCGCCGCGCCGCGTATCGCGCGCGCTTTCCTCGCCGAACAGCGAGGCAAGCTGCTCGGTCATGGCGCCGGCCAGTTCCTCGGCATCGACGATGGTGACGGCGCGGCGATAATAGCGTGTGACGTCGTGACCGATGCCGATCGCCAGCAACTCGACCGGCGAGCGCGTCTCGATCAGCTCGATGACGGCGCGCAGATGGCGCTCCAGATAGTTGCCCGGATTGACCGAGAGCGTCGAATCGTCGACCGGCGCGCCGTCCGAGATCATCATCAGGATCTTGCGCTGCTCCGGCCGGCCAATCAGCCGGTTATGCGCCCAAAGCAGCGCCTCGCCGTCGATGTTTTCCTTGAGCAGGCCCTCGCGCATCATCAGCCCGAGATTGCGGCGCGCGCGGCGCCAAGGATGGTCGGCGGACTTGTAGATGATGTGGCGCAGGTCGTTGAGTCGTCCGGGATTCGGCGGCTTGCCGTCCTTCAGCCATTTCTCGCGCGCCTGCCCGCCTTTCCAGGCCCGGGTGGTGAAGCCGAGTATCTCTACCGAAACGCCGCAGCGCTCCAGCGTGCGCGCCAATATGTCGGCGCAAGTCGCGGCGACGGTGATCGGCCGCCCGCGCATCGAGCCCGAATTGTCGAGCACGAGCGACACCACCGTGTCGCGGAACTTGGTGTCGCGCTCCTGCTTGAAGGACAGCGGCTGCATCGGATCGATGACGACGCGCACCAGGCGCGCCGGATCGAGATAGCCTTCCTCGAGATCGAAATCCCAGGAGCGGTTCTGCTGCGCCATCAGCCGGCGCTGCAGCCGGTTGGCGAGCCGCCCAACGACGCCGGAGAGATTGGCGAGCTGCTTGTCGAGGAAGGCGCGCAGCCGGTCGAGCTCCTCTTCCTCGCACAAATCCTCGGCGCCCACCGTCTCGTCGAAGGCGGTGGTGAAGACCTTGTAGTCGATCTCCTTTGGCAGGTTGAGGAACGGATTGTCGTTGCGCTTGGCCTCGCCCGGCGTCTCGGCATCGGAATCGTCCTCGTCCGAGAGGTCGTCGGAAGTGGCATCGGTCGCTTCCGTCTCGGCCGATTCTTCCTCGTCGGCGGAGGCTTCGGCATCCTCCGACTGCGACTGCTCGGAGCCGGAATCGTCCTCGCCGCCTTCCTCGCTCTGTTCCTCGCCCTGCTGTTCGTTCTCTTCGTTTTCCTCGGAGTCGTCGGTTTCCTGGTCGTCGCCGAGCTCCTCGGCCATTTCCATGGAAACCAGCATGTCGCGCACGACGCGGGCAAAGGCCTGCTGGTCCTCGAGCTTGGCCGACAGGCCGTCGAGGTCGCCGCTGGCCTTCTCCTCGACCCAGGGGCGCCATAGGTCGACCAGCCGCTCGCCGCTCTTCGGCACGGGCCGTCCGGTGAGCTTTTCACGCACCATCAGCGCGATCGCTTCCTCGAGCGGCGCGTCGGCCTTGTCCCTGACGTCGACCAGGTTCGCCTTGGCGTATTTGTCCTCGAGCATCGAGCCGATATTGTCGGCCACGCCCTGCATGGCGCGGCTGCCGATCGCCTCGACGCGCGCCTGCTCGACGGCATCGAAAATGGACCGCGCGAGCTTGCCTTCCGGCGCCAGCTTGTTGTGGATGCGCTGATCGTGGCAGGCGCGCTTCAGCGCCATGGAATCGCCCAGGCCGCGCGTGATCGCGATGTCGTTGCGGGACGCTTTCTTCGGCAGTTCGGGCAGGCGGGCGCGGTTGCCGGCCAGCGCCGGCCGGTCCTTGGCGAAGCCGACCTCAAGGTCCTTGTCGCCGGCGACGGCGCGCATGCACACGGTCACGGCGCGCTTGAAGCTGTCGGCTTCAGACCCGTTCTTCGGCTTGTTGCGCGTGTTGTCGCCCGGACCCGCCATTCATCATTCCCTGCGCGATTGATGCTGAAAGGCTGGAGGCCTTTTCAGCTGCGCGCCTAGCCCAGCACCACGTTGGCGGCGCTCTCCGGCAGATCCTCGCCAAAGGCGCGCTGGTAGAACTCGGCCACCACCGAACGCTCCAGCTCGTCGCACTTGTTGAGGAAGGTCAGCCGGAACGCCATGCCGATATCGCCGAAAATCTCGGCGTTTTCGGCCCAGGTGATGACGGTGCGCGGGCTCATCACGGTCGACAGGTCGCCATTGATGAAGGCCGAGCGCGTCATATCGGCGACGCGAACCATCTTGTTGACGATGTCCTTGCCCTTGCTGTCGCGATAGTGCTTGGCCTTGGCCAGCACGATGTTCACTTCATTGTCGTGCGGCAGGTAGTTCAGCGTGGTGACGATCGACCAGCGGTCCATCTGCGCTTGGTTGATCTGCTGCGTGCCGTGATAGAGGCCGGTGGTGTCGCCCAAGCCCACCGTGTTGGCGGTGGCGAACAGCCGGAACGCCGGATGCGGGCGGATGACGCGGCTCTGGTCGAGCAGCGTCAGGCGGCCGGAGGATTCCAGCACGCGCTGGATGACGAACATCACGTCCGGACGGCCGGCATCGTATTCGTCGAAGCAGAGCGCGACATTGTGCTGGTAGGCCCAGGGCAGGATGCCGTCGCGGAATTCGGTGACCTGCAGGCCTTCCTTGACGACGATGGCGTCCTTGCCGACGAGATCGATACGGCTGACATGGCTGTCGAGGTTGACGCGCACGCAAGGCCAGTTGAGGCGCGCCGCGACCTGCTCGATATGCGTCGATTTGCCGGTGCCGTGATAGCCCGAGACCATGACGCGGCGGTTGTAGGCAAAGCCGGCAAGGATCGCGAGCGTCGTCGCGCGGTCGAAGAGGTAGTCGGGGTCGATGTCCGGCACATGCTCGGTCGCCGCCGAATAGGCGGGGACGACCATCTTGGAGTCGAAACCGAATTTCTCCTTCACCGACACCGTCGTGTCGGGCAGGTTGGCGATGTCGCGATCGACCTTGTTCATCTCTATCAACGTCTCCACGGGCGAAACGCCGCGTTTCGCCGGCAATCGATTTTGTCCGGGGGCGGTCTTAGAGCCTTTTCCAACCTTATGAAAGTTGGAAAACGACACGGACCGTAGGGCCGCTCAGCACAATCCTGCCTGCTTGAGCACGCGATAAGCCTGCAGCACATCGCGGAACCGGTCTTCCGAACCTCTGTCGCCGCCATTCGCATCCGGATGGTGGCGCTTTACGAGTTCCTTATAACGCGCCTTGATGTCCTGACCAGTCGCCTTTGTATCAAGGCCAAGCGTTTCCAGCGCCTTGGCCTCAAGCGGCTTTGCCTTGCGTTCGCGCGGTTCGCGCGCCCCACCGGTGAACAGGTTGAAGGGGTCGCGCATGCGGTTGTAGTAGCCGGCACGTCCCGAACGCTGCTGCGCGAAATCCGGCGCCGAGCGCGTGCTGCCGCCATTGGCGCCCATCCGCCAAGTCGGCCTGTGCCCGGTCAGCGCCTCTTTCTGGAAGCGCGCGATCTCGCTGTCGGACACGCCGGAGAAGTAGTTGAAGCCCTTGTTGTATTCGCGCACATGCTCGAAGCAGAAGCGGAAATACTCCCCTTCCTTAAGGCGTCCGACCGGCGCGCGATGCGTGCCGGCCTCGTTGCAGCCATCCCACTGGCAGACCGGGGCGCGCGACTTCAGTTCGGCGTCCTTCTCCGGCCGGATTCGAATTTTCTCGAAATATTTGGGATACGCTTTCATCTCACCCATTTATGGGCTGTTCGCACGTGCGAAACAAGAATTGACATTTCGCCGATGATCGCCCTAACCGCTGAATCGCGGCTTAAAAGCGGTCGAAAACATAGATTTTGCGGCTGTGCCGCAGATGTGGGTAAGGGAAAGCCGGATGTCCATACAGTCGACGATGGAAAACAAGCTGAAAGCGGCATTTTCGCCGGAGCGGCTGATCATCATCAACGAAAGCCACCTGCACGCCGGGCATCATCACCACGGCTCCGACCACCACGGCGCCTATGACGGCACCGACGAGACGCATTTTCGCGTCCGCATCGTCTCCCCGAATTTCGCCGGCATGAGCCGCATCGACCGCCACCGCGCCGTCAACAAACTGCTCGCCGACGAATTGAAAGCCGGCGTGCACGCGCTGGCGATCGAGCCGGCCGCACCGGGCGAAAAGACGCGCTGGTAGTCAGGCGATACTCGCCTTGAGGAAGGCCAGCACCGCCGCCGTCAGGGCATCGCCGTCCTTGCCGAAATCGCCATTGATCGACATGTGCGTATAGGCGCTGCCGTCGAACAGCGTGACCTTTGTGCCCGCGGCGCGCAGGCGCTCGGCGAAGGCTGTCGACTCCTCGCCTCGGCCCGAGGCCCGCGAATAGGCAATGAAGGTCGGCGGATGTTTTTTGCCGTCGACATAAGTCGCCGGCGAAAGTGCCGCCCATTGCGTCGGGTCGGAGAAGACACGCGCATAGGCGCGCACCATGCCGCCATTGCGGGACAATGCCGCAAGATCGTAGGCCCTGGTGTCGTCGAGGATCAGCGCGGCGACGCCGGGCAGCCCGCCGCGCATGCCGGTCAGCGCGATCAGATGGCAGCCGGCCGAATGGCCCATGCCGACAATGCGGTTCGGATCGCCGCCATATCTGGCGATATTGGCGCGCACATAGGCATAGGCCTTTTCGACATCGCTGGCCTGGGTGGCAACATCGGCTTCCGGCAGCATGCGGTAGTCGATCGAGACGAAGACGAAGCCGTTGGCCAGCAGGAAGTCCGGTTTGGCTCCGACCTGGCCGCGCTTGCCGAACCGCCAGGCGCCGCCATGGACGAAAAACACCACCGGCAGGTTTTTCGCGCCGGCTGCCGCGTAGATATCGAGCTTGGCCGGACCGTAATCGAGGGTTTGCGGTTCCGGCTGGCCCGGACGCCCTGCGGCTGGCGCGCCTGCCGGCAACAGCGCCGCCAGGGCTGCCGCGATGAAGCTGCGTCGATCGATCATCGCCATCTCCGGCCAAGCTGCGGCGACAGCGCGCGGACGCTCGCCACGCACCTTACTACAGACCGATAATGACAACTTTCGGTGCGAAAACAAATCCGCTCCTTGACGGTCAGCCGGCAATCACCACGTATCTTATTAGGCGAGCATTTTCGGCCGAATCGGGGTGTCCCCGACGGCCAATGCCGGAGTGCATTGTGCTACCCGTCGCGTGAAGGGAACCACAATGCTTTCCGGGGGTTGAAGAAGCGATGAGCCGATTGGCAGCCTGTCGGCTCCGAGGCAAGGCACCATGCGCGAAAATCAATCAGACGTCTTCGATCTGTTCTCGGAGATCTATTCCAACGCGGCCCAGGAAGAGATCAGCCTCCAGCAATATTTGCTAGCCTGCCGCGAGGACAAATCCATGTATGCCTCGGCGCCGGAGCGCATGGTCGAGGCGATCGGCGAGCCGAACCTGGTCGATACCAGCAAGGACGAGCGGCTGGGCCGCATTTTCTCCAACCGCACCATCAAGATCTACCCCTCCTTCTCCGACTTCTACGGAATGGAGGATACGATCGAACGCATCGCCGGATATTTCCGCTATGCCTCGCAGGGGTTGGAGGAACGCAAACAGATCCTCTATCTGCTTGGCCCGGTCGGTGGCGGCAAATCCTCGCTCGCGGAACGGCTGAAGAAGCTGATGGAGCAGCGGCCCATCTACACGCTCAAGGTCGGCAACCAGATCAGCCCGGTCTTCGAATCCCCGCTCGGCCTTTTCAACCCCGACCGCATGGGCGATCTGCTGGAAGACAAATACGGCATAGCCCGCCGCCGCCTGAACGGACTTATTTCGCCCTGGGCGGCCAAGCGCCTCGACGAATTGTCCGGCGACATCTCCAAATTCAGTGTCGTCAAGCTGTCGCCGTCGCGGCTGCGCCAGATCTCCATCGCCAAGACCGAGCCCGGCGACGAGAACAATCAGGACGTCTCGGCGCTGGTCGGCAAGGTCGACATCAGGCAATTGGAAAACTTCAGCCAGTCCGACCCGGACGCCTATTCCTACAGCGGCGGCTTGAACCGGACCACGCAAGGGTTGCTTGAATTCGTCGAGATGTTCAAGGCGCCCATCAAGGTCCTGCATCCGTTGCTGACGGCAACCCAGGAAGGAAGCTACAACGGCACCGAGAATTTCGGCGCCTTCCCTTACCAGGGCATCGTCGTGGCCCATTCCAATGAATCGGAATGGCAGCAGTTCAAGAACAACAAGAACAATGAAGCCTTCCTCGACCGCATTCTCGTGGTCAAGGTTCCCTATTGCCTGCGCATCACCGAGGAAAGGCAGATCTACGAAAAGCTGGTGCGCGAAAGCGAGCTGGCAAACAGCCCCTGCGCGCCCGAGGTATTGGATATCCTCAGCCGCTTCACCGTTTCGACCCGCCTGGCCGAGCATGAGAACTCACCGCTCTACACCAAGATGCGCGCCTATGACGGCGAGAACCTCAAGGAAGTCGATCCGAAAGCCAAGTCGGTCCAGGAATATCGCGACGCCGCCGGCGTCGACGAAGGCATGACCGGGGTCAGCACGCGATTCGCGTTCAAAATCCTGTCGCAGACGTTCAACTACGACACCAAGGAGGTGGCCGCCGATCCCGTGCATCTGATGTACATCCTCGAGGAGGCGATCAAGCGCGAGCAATTTCCGAAGGAAACGGAAGCCGCCTATCTCGAATTCATCAAGTCGGAACTAGCAGCCCGCTATGCGGAGTTCATCGGCCATGAGATTCAGAAGGCCTATCTGGAATCCTACAGCGAGTACGGCCAGAATCTCTTCGACCGCTACATCGCCTACGCCGATGCATGGATTGAGGATCAGGATTACAAGGACCCCGATACGGGGCAGATCCTCAACCGCGAGGTCCTGGAGAAGGAATTGTCGCAGGTCGAAAAGCCGGCCGGCATCGCCAATCCCAAGGACTTCCGCAACGAAGTGGTCAAATTCACCTTGCGAGCCCGGGCTCGCAATCACGGCCGCAACCCGTCCTGGACGAGCTATGAAAAACTGCGCGAGGTCATCGAGAAGCGCATGTTCGGCCAGGTCGAAGACCTGTTGCCGGTGATCAGCTTCGGCTCCAAGCAAGACAGCGTCACCGAAAAACGGCATAATGAATTCGTGCAGCGCATGGTGGAGCGCGGCTACACCGAACGGCAGGTGCGCCGGCTGGTCGACTGGTACATGCGCGTGAACAAGGCGGGTTGAACAAAGCCTGGACGGTTCCATGCCGATCTTCATCGACCGCCGCCTGAACCCGAAGGACAAGAGCCTTGGCAATCGCCAACGCTTTCTGAGGCGCGCGCGCGAAGAGCTCAAGCGCAGCATCCGCGACCGGGTGCGTGCCGGCAGCATTGCGGAGCTGGATCGCGAGCATGCCGTGCCGATCCCGCGCAAAGGCACCAGCGAGCCGACCTTCAGCGACGCCAAGGATAGCGGACGGCGCCAGCATATCCTGCCCGGCAACAAGACGTTCAATGCCGGTGACCTGGTCCCCAAACCAAACGGCGGAGGAGGCGCAGGTGCTTCGGCTCCCGGAACCACGGAATCCGAAGACGATTTCCGCTTCGTGCTGTCGCGCGAGGAGGTGCTGGACCTGTTCTTCGAAGACCTCGAGCTGCCCGATCTGGTCAAGCTCAGCCTGAAGCAGATCCTCAGCTTCAAGCCGAAGCGGGCGGGTTTCGCGGCCAGCGGCGCGCCGACCAACATCAATGTCGGCCGTACGATGCGAAACAGCCATGGCCGGCGCATCGCGCTGAGGCGCCCGAAACGGGCGGAGGTGGAGGCTCTCGCCGCCCAGATCGCCGAACTGGAGTCGAAACCGCCGGATGCAAGGACGCATGAGCGCATCGTGGCCTTGCGCGCGGAACTCGATCGGCTGGAGCGCCGGCGCCGGCGGATCGCCTATGTCGACCCGGTCGACATTCGCTTCAATCGCTTCGATCCTCAGCCGAGGCCGAATGCCAGTGCCGTCATGTTCTGCCTGATGGATGTGTCCGGATCGATGGGCGAGCGGGAGAAGGATCTGGCCAAGCGCTTCTTCGTGCTGCTGCATCTGTTCCTGACGCGGCGCTACGAACGCACCGAAATCGTCTTCATCCGCCATACCCATGAGGCCAAGGAGGTGGACGAGCACACGTTTTTCTACCACACGCAAAGCGGCGGCACCGTCGTTTCCACGGCGCTCGAGGAGATGCACCGCATCATCGAAGAGCGCTACCCGGCCTCTGAGTGGAACATCTATGCAGCCCAGGCTTCCGACGGCGACAACTTCGCCACCGATTCCGAGCGCTGCATCGAGCTTCTCGACCGCAGGCTCATGCGGCTTTGCCAGTACTTCGCCTATGTGGAGATCATCGACGAGCGGGAAAGCCATATTTTCGGCTCGACCGAGAATGGGACATCGCTCTGGCGTGCCTACAACGCCGTCGATCAGAAATGGCCGAACTTCCAGATGAGGCGCATCGCCGCCCCGGCCGATATCTATCCGGTTTTCCGCGAACTATTCGCCAGGCAACCCGATCTGCGCAAGAGCGCTTGAGGACATCCCAGATGGCCAGCCAGGCGCGCAAATCCGCACTGCTGTTTTCCGGATCGGACTGGGATTTCGCGAAATTGTCGCGAGTCTATGACGAGATCGAAGCGATCGGCGTCGAAGAGCTCCACCTCGATATCTATCCGGTGCAGATGGAGGTCATTTCCTCCGAACAGATGCTCGACGCCTATTCATCGGTCGGCATGCCGCTGATGTATCGCCATTGGTCGTTCGGCAAGCATTTCATCTATGACGAACTTCTCTACCGTAAGGGCGCGCGCGGCCTGGCCTATGAGCTGGTCATCAACTCCAATCCCTGCATCGTCTATCTCATGGAAGAAAACACCATGGCGCTGCAGGCCCTGGTGACCGCCCATGCAGCACTTGGGCACAATCACTTCTTCAAGAACAATCATCTCTTCCGCCAATGGACGGATGCCGGCGGCATCCTGAACTATCTCGATTTCGCCAAGAGCTACATTGCCCGATGCGAGGAGCGGCATGGGCTGGCCGCGGTGGAGGCAATCCTCGATGCCGCCCATTCGCTGATGGAGCAAGGCGTGTTCCGCTACCATCGCCCCCCGAAACTGTCCTCGGAGCAGCAGCGCGAAGGACTGCGCGAGCGGCTCGAATATGAGGAACGCTCCTTCAACGATCTCTGGCGCACGCTGCCGTCGTCGCAGGGAAAGAACAAGCCAGAGGCAAGGGACGAAGTCCTTGCGGAGCGCAAGAAGTCGCTCAACCTGCCGGAGGAGAACTTGCTCTATTTCCTCGAGAAGAACAGCTTGGTGCTCGAGCCCTGGCAGCGCGAGATCGTCAGGATCGTGCGCGTCGTCGCGCAGTATTTCTACCCGCAGCGGCAGACCCAGGTGATGAACGAAGGCTGCGCCACCTTCGTGCACTACACGCTGATGAACACGCTCTTCGAGCGTGGCCGCATCAGTGAGGGCGCCATGCTCGAAATCCTGCGCAACCACTCGAACGTGGTCTTCCAGCCGGCCTATGACGACCCGCGCTACTCCGGCATCAACCCCTATGCCTTGGGGCTCGATATGATGCAGGATATCCAGCGCATCTCGACCGCGCCGACCGCCGAGGACCGCGACTGGTTCCCGGACATCGCCGGCCGTGGCGACTGGCGCGACACCCTACTCGATGCCTGGGCCAACCATCGCGACGAATCCTTCATCCACCAGTATCTCAGCCCGGCGCTGATCCGAAAATGGCGGCTCTTCGTGCTGGCCGACGGTGCCGACGAACCGCATTACCAGGTCGCCTCGATCCACAATGAGCGCGGCTATCGCAAGATACGGTCGGCACTGGCTCACAGTTATGAGATTGGCGCGAAGCGGCCCGACATCGAGGTGGTGGACGTCGACCTGCTGGGCGATCGGTGCCTGCGGCTGCAGCACAATGTCAAGAATGGCATCCTGCTCGATGGCGAAAGCCGCGACGCGACGCTCCGCCATATCAGGCGCCTCTGGGGTTACGACGTCAGCCTTGCGGCAGTCGATGCCGAGACCGGCGCGATGCTCAGCGAGCGCTCGACAAAGGACCTTTGAGCGGTTTCAATCCCGCTCCAGAGCAATTCCAGAAAAAGTGTGAGCGGTTTTCCGTCCGGAATTGCGTAAAAACAAGAAGATAGGGCATTTCGCCGTTTCCGTGAAACGGTGAAATGCCCTAGTTCTCGCCGGCGGGTCTGATCCTGAGCCTGGCTATCCGGTTCTTGTCGCGCTTCATCACCACGAAGCGCTTGCCGTGGAACGTGAAAGCCTGCTTCTCCTCGGGGATCGACTGCGTTTCGTGGATGACGAGGCCGGCGATCGTCGTCGCCTCCTCGTCGGGCAGGTCCCAGTCGAGCGCGCGGTTCAGGTCGCGGATCGGCACAGTACCCTCGACGACCACCGAGCCGTCCGCCTCCTTCTTCACGCCCTGCATGTCGACATCATGCTCGTCGGCGATCTCGCCGACGATCTCCTCGATGATGTCTTCCAGCGTCACCAGCCCTTCGACCTCGCCATACTCGTCGACGACGATGGCGAAGTGCGCCTTGCGCCGCAGGAAGGCGTTGAGCTGTTCCTGCAAGGTGGTGGTGTCCGGCACGAACCATGGCTTGGCCGCGATCTTCATCACGTCGATCCGCGCAAAATCGTTGCCGACCTCGTTGAGGGCTCTCAGCAGATCTTTCGCGTGCAGGACGCCAACGATGTTGTCGAGCGAGCCCTTCCACAGCGGCATGCGGGTATGCGGACTCGTGAGGATCTCGCGCACCACCGCTTCCGGCGCGTTGTCGGCATTGACCGAGCGCATATTGGTGCGGTGGACCATGATGTCCGAGACTTCGAGCTCTTCGAGGTCGAAGAGGCCCTCGAGCCGGTTGCGCTCCTCACCGGCAGCCGCGCCATCGCGGCGGGGCTCGTCGCTGTCTTCGTCCTTGCCGTTGCGCTCGGACCGCTGCGGCGACTCTATCGGCCGCAGCGCGTAGCCGAAAGCAGCAAGCAGCCGGGCGCGGAACAGAAGCGCCAGGAGCATGATGGCGGCAAGGACGGCGGCGACGATCCAGCCGGCGTCGATCATCCCGAATGGCTCGTCTTTAGGAAGGACAGCACTTCCGACCGCGGCACGTCCTTGGCGATGAAAGCCTGGCCGATGCCGCGCGTCAGGATGAAGGTCAGCGCGCCGCGCGAGACCTTCTTGTCCTGGGTGATGAAACCGAGCAGCGCCTCGGCGTCCGGCAATTCGCCGGGGATATCCGCCATCCGCCATGGCAGGCCGACGGCGCGAAGATGCGCCTCGACACGGGTCGCATCGTCGGGGCTCGCCAGGTTGAGGCGGGCCGAAAAACGATGCGCCAGCGCCATGCCGATGGCGACACCCTCGCCATGCACGAGGCGCGCGCCGTCATATTGGGTCGCTGCTTCCAGCGCATGGCCGAATGTGTGGCCGAGATTGAGCAGGGCGCGGTCGCCGGTCTCGAACTCGTCGCGGGCCACGACATCGGCCTTGGCGCGGCAGGCCTCGGCGATCGCTTCGACCCGCGCCGGGCCGCCGGCGAAGACTTGCCCCCAGTTCTGCTCGAGCCAGGCGAAGAACGCCGGACGGTCGATCAGCCCGTATTTGGCAAGCTCGGCATAGCCGGCGCGGAACTCGCGGATCGGCAGCGTGTCGAGCACGCCGGTATCGGCAAGCACCAGCTTGGGCTGATGGAAGACGCCGACGAGGTTCTTGCCACGCGCGCTGTTGATGCCGGTCTTGCCGCCGACGGAAGAATCGACCTGCGCCAGCAGCGAGGTCGGCACCTGCACGAGATTCATGCCGCGCCGCACGATGCCCGACGCAAAGCCGGCAAGGTCGCCGATGACGCCGCCGCCGAGCGCGATCACCACGTCGCGGCGTTCGAGCTTTGCCGCGAGCACGCCGTCGACCACCTCTTCGAGATGGGCAAAGCTCTTGGTCTTCTCGCCGGCAGGCAGCGTGATGGCGGCGGACTGGATGCCGCCTTTCTCCAATCCTGCCTCCAGTTCTTCGAGATGCGCGGCGGCGACGTTCTCGTCGGTGACGATGGCCGCCCGGGTGCCGGGAAGGCGGCGCGCGATCTCCTCGCCGCAGCGCGCGAGCAATCCGGAGCCGATCAGGATGTCATAGGCACGGTCGCCGAGCCCGACCTCGACCTTCACCGGTTCGGCAATATTCACGACTGCACCTCGTCGGTTGTGGCGCTGGTAGCGCCCGCCGCGATCGTCTCGACGCCGAGATGGGCGCAAAGCGCGGCGACGACTTCGCCCGCGATGATCTCCTTGCGATCGTCGCGCGTCGGCACCGTCAGGTCGGCCGTTGCATAGACCGGATAGCGCTCGCTCATCAGCCGCTCCAGCACGGCGCGCGGATCGGGATTTTTCAACAGCGGCCGGTTCTGTTTCTTCGAGACCCGCTCCATCAACAGGTCGAGGTCGGCTTTCAGCCACACCGACACGCCATGAGCCGCGATCGCCTCGCGCGTCTGCGCGTTCATGAAGGCGCCGCCGCCGGTCGACAGCACTTGCGGCCCGTGCTCCAGCAGGCGCAGGATCACGCGCTGCTCCAGCGCGCGGAATTCCGGCTCGCCATAGCGCTCGAACAGTTCCGGCACGCTCATGCGTGAGACGCTTTCGATCTCCTGGTCGCTGTCCATGAAGGACAGCGAAAGCATCGTCGCCACCTTGCGGCCGATCGCCGTCTTGCCGGCCCCCATCAGCCCGACGAAGACGACCGAACGGCTCCCCAGCGCTTCGATCAGCGCGGCATGGCCTTCGTCCGTCGGATTTGCGGGCAGAGCGTTCATCGGGGCCTCTTTGCGCCGTATCGACATCAAAAGCCTGTTTGCGTCAAGCACGGGCGGACATACGCCCAGGAAGCTTTTCCGGCAAAACCGCTGTCGGCGAGAATCCTTCGTCCTTGAATTGGCCGGATAGGCGTCCCATAAGGGCACAGGGCTTTGGAATCGCAGAACAAGAAGACGGGCAAAAATTTGAATGCCGACTTTGTTTCGGTTTGTCGTGACGCTGGCGGTTCTTGCAGCCATCGCCTATGGGGCGATGTTCGCGCTGGCGATGTTCGTGGAGCCTAAAAAGGCGGAAATGAGCATCCGTATCCCGGCCGAAAAGCTGAACCCGAAGAAAAACTGACGAAGCACTGATCCTGGCCCGATGAACAGCGCCGCCCGCATCGAAGCCTTCCTCGAAATGATGAGCGCCGAGCGGGGCGCGGCCGAAAACACGCTTTCCTCCTACCGCCGCGACCTGGAAGACGCTTCAGAGGCTATCGGCGGCGGACTGGCGGGCGCGGCATCGGCCGACATCCGAGCCTATCTCGACGACATTGCCGCGCGCGGCTTCGCGCCGACCTCGCAGGCGCGCAAACTGTCGGCGATCCGCCAGTTCTTTAAATTCCTCTATGCCGAAGGCCTGCGCGGCGACGATCCGACCGGCACGCTGGATAGCCCGCGCAAGGGTAGGCCGCTGCCCAAGACGATGAGCGAGGCCGAGACCGGCCGCTTGCTCGACCGCGCGGCCCAGGAAGCCGGCGAGCCCGGACCGGACGGCGACGGGTTGGCAGCGTTGCGCCTGCATGCGCTGGTCGAGGTGCTCTACGCCACCGGCCTGCGCGTTTCCGAACTGGTCGGCCTGCCGGTCACGGTGGCGCTGCGCGACGACCGCTTCTTCATGGTGCGCGGCAAGGGCAACAAGGAACGCATGGTGCCGCTATCGGCCAAGGCCCGCGCCGCCATGCGCGCCTGGCTTGCCGCGAGGGCCGGGCGGCCGGCCTTTGCCGAAAGCCCGTTCCTGTTTCCGGCCTCCTCCGACAGCGGCCACCTCTCGCGGCAGGTTTTCGCCCGCGATCTCAAGGGCTTGGCTGCGCGGTCCGGGATCGCGTCGGCGAAAATCTCGCCGCATGTGCTTCGCCATGCTTTTGCCAGCCATCTCCTGCAGAACGGCGCCGATCTCAGAGCCGTTCAGCAACTCCTTGGCCATGCCGACATCTCGACCACGCAGATCTACACCCATGTGCTGGAGGAGCGGCTGGTGCGGCTGGTCAACGATCATCATCCGCTTGCCGACTAGGCCTCATATCGCTATGTGAGGGCGACGTTCCACCGCCCGGAGCCGGCATTTCAGCGGTTCCGCCAGCCATTTCGCCTTCCGACGGATCGGTCCGCCCAAGCATGTACAACTACCTCGACTTCGAAAAGCCGGTGCAGGATCTGGAACTCAAGATCCTCGAGCTGAAGAAGCTTGCCGAGAACGGCGAGGCGGTCGATGTCGCCGAAGAGATCAGCCGACTGGAAAAGCGCTCGCGCGACGCGTTGCGCGACCTCTACAAGGCGCTCACGCCGTGGCAGAAAGTGCAGGTCGCGCGCCATCCCGACCGTCCGCACTGCGTCGACTACATCAAGGCGCTGTTCACCGATTTCACGCCTTTGGCCGGCGACCGCAATTTCGGCGACGACCAGGCGATCGTCGGCGGCTTCGCCCGCTTCCGCGGCGAGCCGGTGGCGGTGATCGGCCAGGAAAAGGGTTCGGACACGGCAAGCCGCATCAAGCACAATTTCGGTTCGGTGCGGCCCGAGGGCTACCGCAAGGCGGTGCGCCTGATGGAACTGGCCGACCGTTTCAAGATCCCGCTTTTGACGCTGGTCGACACCGCCGGCGCCTATCCCGGCGTCGGCGCCGAGGAGCGCGGCCAGGCCGAAGCGATCGCGCGTTCGACCTCGGCCTGTCTTTCGCTGAAAGTGCCGTCGATTTCGGTGGTCATCGGCGAAGGCGGCTCGGGCGGCGCCATCGCGATCGCCACCGCCAACCGCGTCTACATGCTGGAGCACGCCATCTATTCGGTGATCTCGCCGGAGGGCGCCGCCTCGATCCTGTGGCGCGACACGACCCGTTCGAAGGACGCCGCGACCAACATGAAGATCACCGCGCAGGATCTTCTCGAGATGAAGATCATCGACGCCATCATCCCCGAGCCGATGGGCGGCGCCCAGCGCGCGCCGGAAACGGTGATCGCCTCGACCGGAGACCTCATCGCCCGGACGATGAAGGATTTTGCTGGCGCCAACACCGATTTCCGCGAGCAACGCCGCGAGAAGTACCTGGCGATGGGCCGTAGCCTATAAGCCATCCCGAAGTCTGGCGGTGGGTTGCCCTGGACACCCGGCCTTAGTGGCTGCTAATTAAGCTTCTCGCTTTAGGGGGATTTGAGATGAAGAAATACGAGAAACCCACGCTGGTCAAAGCGGCCCGCCTGCAAGCGCTGACGGCTCAACAGGTGAGTTCCAAGCCGGTGTGAGAACGGCAATAGCGACGGCTCGGTTGCCAGCGCCAACTGGCCCCCGCCAATCCGAATCCGTCAACGTCTGATCGCCCTGGAATTGCCCCGGGCACCGCACGGCAAAGTGGCAGGGCACGATTCCGCCACAAAAATGCCGCCGCATTGGGCTCAATGAAAATGCCGCGAGGGGTTGGCCAAAGCTTGCGGTAAGGAATTTTCAAGGTTAACGGGCTTACGGTCCGTCAATGTTCAGCGTGCGGGCTCGGCGCTGCCGAAGCCTTTGGCCCGAGAGAAAAGCATAGCCGTACCCATGTTTGCCAAGCTTGCCCGCACCGGAGTCCTGATTGCCGCCATCGGCGTCGCCGGCTGCAACGATTCGTCGATGAAGGATTTCGCGCCGGAGGCCAACAAGCCGCTGCCGGACAAAATCCTCGCCGATATGCAGGCCAAGGGCATGGTGCGCACCTCCTCGGTGATGGCGCGCATCTTCAAGGAAGAAGGCAAGCTCGAGATCTGGAAGGCCAAGACCAACGGCCGCTACGATCTCGTCGCCAGCTACGACATCTGCAAATGGTCGGGCAAGCTCGGTCCCAAATACACCGAGGGCGACCGCCAGGCGCCGGAAGGCTTCTACACGGTGCGGCCGTCGCAGATGAACCCGCGCTCGAGCTACCATCTGTCCTTCAACATCGGTTTCCCCAACGCCTATGACCGCGCCAATGGCCGTACCGGCCAGAACCTGATGGTGCACGGTGCCTGCTCGTCGTCGGGCTGCTATTCGATGACTGACGCGCAGATCGAGCAGATCTACGCCTTCGGCCGCGACGCCTTCCAGGGCGGCCAGACCGAGTTCCAGATCCAGGCCTTTCCGTTCCGCATGACCGCCGCCAACATGGCGCGCTACCGCAACGACCCGAACTACGACTTCTGGAAGATGCTGAAGGTCGGCTACGACAATTTCGAGATCACCAAGGTGCCGCCGAAGGTCGATGTCTGCGAGAAACGCTACGTCTTCAACCAGGTCGCGCCTGAAGGCACGACCTTCGACCCGACCGGCCCCTGCCCCGCGACGACGCAGCCGGACTCGCTGAAGACCGCCTTCGCCAACTACGAGAAGAGCTACGACGCGGCCTTCAACTCGGCCGTGAATTCGAGCAGCGTGGCGCCGAAGCCGACCATTGCCGGCATCAAGGAGGCCAGCATCGTTTCCGATTGGTCGAAGCGCCGCGCCCGCGGCGAACGCGTGCCGATCGAGCCGCCGTCGATGAATGCGGACGGCTCGGTGACGGAAACGACCCGCATGGGCCGCATCGATTCCCCGGCCGGCCGCAAGATGGCCGCGCTCGACGCCGAGAAGGAAGCCAAGCGCAAGGCCGAGGAGCAGCGCCTGGCGGCGATCGAGGCTGCCAAGGCCGCCAAGGAACAGGCGAAGGCGCAGGCCTTGGCCGAAAAGGAAGCCGCCAAGCAGGCGGCGCAGCAGCAGGTCGTCACCGCGGGCGTCGAGGCCGCGCCCGCCCAGGAACCGCAGCAAGCGGCGGATGCCGATCAAGGCACGGTGTCGAAGCTGAAGAAGAAGCTGCTCGGCATGTTCGGCGGCTGAGAACTCGGCTTGGCCAAGTCTGCCGCCATCTACGATCTCAAGGGACTGAATTGCCCGCTGCCGGTGCTGAAAGCCCGCAAGCGGCTGGCCGCGATGCGGCCGGGCGCCAGGCTTTGGCTGGAGACCACCGATCCGCTGGCGGTGATCGACATCCCGGCCTTCTGCGCCGATGCCGGCCACCAGTTGATCGAGACGGCGGCGGTCACCGGCGGTCATCGCTTCCTGGTCGAGCGCGGCAGCGCGGCCTGAGCCTATAATCCGGCGATCGCCAGCGGATTGGACTCGAGCGCGGCCCTGTCCGGCGTATCGATCGACGGCCTGTTGGTGAAGGCGGCAAACAGGCGGTGGACATAGTCGTCCGGCATGTCGAGCGTGATCAGCACCAGCCTGGTGCCGCGCTGGCCATCGGGCCAGGCCGGCAGCCGTGCCGGCGGATGCAGGATCTTCTGCACGCCATGGATGACCAGCGGCCGCGACGGGTCCTCCATCAGCTCGATGACGCCCTTCATGCGTAAGAGCTTCTCGCCATGCGCCGAGCGCAGAAGATCGAGGAACATCTCGATCGCCGAGAACGGTACCGGGCCATCGTGGACAAGCGCGTGCGAGCGCACGCGCGCGTCATGGCGATGCTCATGATGATGGTGGCCATGTTCATGGTCATCGCCATGGTGGTGATGATCCTGATCATGGTGATGATCCTGATCATGCGCCGCCTCTTCGCCGAGCCAGCGCCGCACATCGGCGGACTTGGTCTGAGGATTATAGAGCCCGCAATTGAACAGCGCCGCGGCGCCCGTGCCCGCATCGTTGACGTCGAGCACGATGGCGCCCGGATTGATCTGCTTGAGCCTTGCCCGCAACGCCTCGACCTCGGCCGCCTCGGCAAGGTCGGTCTTGGTCAGCACGATGCGGTCGGCCACCGCCGCCTGCTTGACCGCCTCGACATGGCTGTCGAGCGTTACCTCGCCATTGACGGCGTCGACCAGCGTGATGACGCCGTCGAGCCGGAAGGCTTGCACCAACGCCGGATGCGCCATGATCGACTGCAGCACCGGCGCCGGATCGGCCAGACCCGTCGTCTCCACGACGACACGGGCCAGTTTGGCGATGCGTCCCGTCTGCAACCTGTCGACGAGGTCGGCCAGTGTGTCGACCAGGTCGCCGCGCACCGTGCAGCAGAGGCAGCCGTCGGAAAGCTGGATGATGCCGTCGGAGGCCTGCTCGACCAGCAGATGATCGATCGCCACCTCGCCGAACTCGTTGATGATCACCGCCGTATCGGCAAGCCCCGGATCCTTGAGCAGGCGGTTGAGCAGCGTCGTCTTGCCGGCGCCGAGAAAGCCGGTGAGCACCGAAACGGGAATGGGGAAGCCCGCCACGGCCTAGTTCGCAGCCTTGGCCGGTTGATCGCCCTGCACCGCGGCGGCTGCCGTCCCGGTGGCCAGCGGCTCGGCGCCCTTCGGCGCCGGCATATCTGGCCGCCAGTTCGGCAGCGGCACATCGGCATAGTTCTGGTCGGCCTGGTCGACGAAGGCCTTCGGCGCCGGCCCGGAGGCGCCGCCGAGGCCGACCGCAACCAGCGTAGGATGGTCGAGCTTCACCTGATAGGGCGACTTCGGCGCGTCCTTGGCGGCGACTTCGGGGGCTGCCTCGGATTGCTCCTCTTTCGGCTTCTTCTTGCAGATCTCGTCATGCATGTCGTTGGGCGACAGCGTATCGCCATAAGGCTTCAGCGCCGCGAGCGTGGTGGAACCCGCCGCCGGCGCATCAAAACCCTGGTCGAGCAGCTTCGCCGCCGCCTCGGCGCGGCTGACGGCGGATTTCTCGCCGAGCACCACGGCCACCAGCGTGCGGCCGTTGCGCGTCGCCGAGCCGATCATGTTGAATCCGGAAGAGCAGACGAAGCCCGTCTTCATGCCGTCGGCGCCGGGATAGCGGCCGATGAGCAGATTGTAGTTCGGGAGCGCCTTCTTGCCGACGGCAAGTCCCTCGATCGAGAACCACGGCGCATATTGCGGAAAATCGTTGCGGATCGCGCTCACCAGCACGGCGAGGTCGCGCGCGGTTGTGTACTGATCCGGCGAATAAAGCCCGTTCGGGTTGACGAAATGCGTGCCGACCATGCCGAGTCGGGCCGCCTCGGCGTTCATGCGGTCGGCGAAGGCGGCTTGCGACCCGCCGATATTCTCGCCGACGGCCATGGCGATGTCGTTGGCCGACTTGACCAACATCATCTTCAGCGCATTGTCGAGCCGCATCACTGAGCCGGGCTTGAAACCCATCTTGCTTGGCGGCTCGCCGGCCGAATGTTTCGTGACCTTGATCGGCGAATCGAGCGCCACTTCGCCCGCCTGGATGGCGCGAAAAGTGACATAGGCCGTCATCAGCTTGCTGAGCGAGGCCGGATACCAGCGCTTGAACGCGTCCTGATGCTCCAGAATGGAGCCGCTCTTCAGGTCGAAAAGGACGACCGGATTGGCATGCGCCGCGCCGGCAAACACCGGAAGCGCCAGCGCGCCAGCCAGCAATAGGTTGAGGAAATGCCTCTGCCGCATGATCAAATCCGAAATCGCCTCTTGCCGTAATCGCTGCTGGGTCCGTAAGATTTGGTTACCCATCGCCAGCATAAATGCGGTCCGACCCCTCGACCCGGATCGCATTCTTGCGGTGCTATTTACCCTATGTGACGTCAAAATGGCAAAGTGCCAGACGTTCACAATTGACAATCACGATTGCTGAGCGGCGGTTCCCAACCGACTGCCGCCAATAAAACAAGAAATGGACCGATCATGCCGATTCTGAACCGCGCCGCGGAAATGCAGGAAGAAGTTGCCGGCTGGCGACGACATTTGCACCAGACGCCGGAGCTGAATTTCGACGTTTTCCAGACCGCCGGCTTCGTCACCGAGAAGCTCAAGGCCTTCGGCTGCGACGAGGTGGTGACAGGGCTGGGCAAGACCGGCGTCGTCGGCATCATCCGCGGCCGCAAGGGCGATGGCGCCACCATTGGGCTGCGCGCCGACATGGACGCGCTGCCGATCGAGGAGATCACCGGCAAGCCATGGGCCTCGACGGTTTCCGGCAAGATGCATGCCTGCGGCCATGACGGACACACGGCAATGCTTCTGGGTGCGGCCAAATATCTCGCCGAGACGCGCAATTTCGCCGGCAGTGTCGCGGTGATCTTCCAGCCGGCTGAGGAAGGCGGCGGCGGCGGCAATGAAATGGTCAAGGACGGCATGATGGAGCGCTTCGGCATCGAAAAGGTCTTCGGCATGCACAACATGCCGGGCCTGCCGGTCGGCCAGTTCGCCATCAAGCCCGGCCCGATCATGGCGGCGACCGCCGAATTCACCATCACCGTCAAGGGCCGCGGCGGCCATGCCGCGATGCCGCACGGCACGATCGACCCGATCGTCATCACCAGCCAGTTGGTCGTAGCGCTCCAGACCATCGCGTCCCGCACCACCGACCCGGTCGAGGCCGTGGTGGTGTCGGTGACGAAGTTCCACGCCGGCGACGCCTATAACGTCATCCCCGAAAGCGCCGAGATCGCCGGAACCGTGCGCACGCTGAAGAAGGAAGTGGCCAAGAAATCGGAAGAGCGCATCCGTGCCATCTGCGCCGGCATAGCAACCGCCTTCGGCGCCACGATCGAGGTCGATTACGACGCCAACTACCCGGTCACCTTCAACCATGCCGAGGAAACCGTGTTTGCCGGCGATATCGCCGCCAACGTCGCCGGCGACAACCAGGTCCACCGCGCCATCCAGCCGGTGATGGGCGGCGAGGATTTCTCCTATATGCTGGAAGCCCGCCCTGGCGCCTTCATCTTCATCGGCAACGGCGACACCGCCGGCCTGCACCACCCGGCCTACGACTTCAACGATGAGGTCATCCCGCACGGCATGAGCTATTGGGTGAAGCTGGCCGAGACGGCGCTGGCAGCCTGAGCGGCGCAGGCTTAGCTGGCCACGCCGTCGCGAGTTGGTGGGTCCGGCAGCAAAAGAAACCGAGGCGGCTGTCCATCGCAAGGCTGCCGCCCGGTTGCGTTTCAGACTCCCCTTGGCGAACCGGCCCGAAGCGTCTATGTGTCGGGCCGCGTGGTCCCGTAGCTCAGTAGGATAGAGCGGCAGATTCCTAATCTGTAGGTCACAGGTTCGATTCCTGTCGGGATCACCATGCTAAAATCCCTGCGCTGCAAGGGTTTGCGTGGTTTCAGCCCTTCAAAAATCTGACGCTTCATGTTGCTCGGCAAGCAAAAACAACAGCTTGCAGGAACCGGCAAGCTGCTACGCGCAACTGCCGTAAGCCGACGACGAGCGCTCAGCCCGGGCTGCCGGCAGCCGGATTGGCGATGATCGCTGCCCGGAAGCGGGCGACGAAATCGTCCAGCGCCGGGCGTTCGGCATCCGAGATCGCCCAGTAGGAGAAGGCGTCGTCGGTCCAGTGGACCAAGAGGAAGCCGCCGGCCGAGAGGTCGTCGGCCACCGGCACCGATTTGGCCTCGTTCTGCCGGGGTGCCGCCACCAGCGTGATCAGATGCTCGTGGTGGCGGTAGACCAGCGCCGGCATCGGCCTGTCGCCGATCACCTCGACGCGCCCGCCAAGCAGCGCGTAGCCGTCCTTGGCCATGTCCGGCGCCGCCGGCGAGACGCCGATACGGCCGTCGAGCCACGGCTTCACCGTATGGCGATCGGACGAGACGATGTCGACCGGGGTCGCCGCGAGCAGGCTGCGGCGATGGCCGTTGGCGACGGCGACCGCAAAGCTGTCGGAGCCGTTATCCGCCGTCGTCAGCCATTGCGTCGCGCCGCTGGCGAGGAATGCCGTAAGCACGATCGAGGCCGCCATCTGGCGCCAGTCGAACGAGTTGAACCAGCGAGACGCGCGCGGCCGCATTGCGACGACGTTGCCTTGCTGCTGTTGCGGCTGCGGCTCCACCTTCGCGGCTGCGGGTTGGACAGCCTCAGCCTCCCCGGCGCCTTTGACCTCGGCGATGGCCGCGATGCGCGCCAGGAAATCGTCGCTGACGGTCGGGCGCGGCACGCTGGCGACAGCGCCGCGCAGCGCCACGAGCCGCGCATGCTCGGCGGCAAGTTCCGGATCGGCGGCCATGCGGCGTTCGACCGCCAAAGCGGCCGCGGCATCGAGCTCGCCATCGACAAGGGCGTGGATCATCAGCTTCATATCCTGCGGGTCTTGCGGCAATCCATCCTCACGCGGGCGATTTTCATGCGGGCTCATGGCGCCCTCCAAGTTCGTTCATCAGCAGGCCGCGGGCCCGTGCCAGCCGCGACATCACCGTGCCTTGCGGCACGCCGAGCATGGCGGCGATCTCGCGGTAGCTGAGACCGTTTATGTCGCGCAGCACAAGCGTTTCGCGGAACGCTTGCGGCAGTCTTGCGATCGCTGCTTCCACCGCCGCCGAATTCGCCTTGGCGATCAGCGCCGCCTCAGGGCTGTCCGCGTCATTGTCCGGTGGCGGCGAGACGTCGTCGAGATCGGCGAGATCGCCGACGGCGACCACGCTGCGCGGACGGTTCTTCGCCATCCACGTATAGGAGGCGTTGCGCACGATGGTGAGCAGCCAGGCGCGGGCATTGCCGCCGGCAAAGCCGGCAATGCCGGCATGCGCCTTGAGGCAGGCCTCCTGCACCACATCCTCGGCGTCGGCTTGATTGCCGGTCAGCCAGCGGGCAAGCGACAGGGCGTCGCCGAGATGCGGCAGCACCACTTCGGCAAAACGCGCGGCCAATATCTTTTCGCTCAACACCGTTCCACCGTCAGGCGCTCCCGCCAGGGGCTTGCGGCCACCCTCGGCAGGCGGCGCGGACCTGTCCCTGCTCGTGCGGGTGAAGATCGCGACTGCAGGCGCCGGCGCCTGCTTCGGGGGAGGAGAAGGCATTGGTGTCACCGGAGTCAAGGGTCTCGGAGGAGCGGCGCGCCTCGGGAGGGAACGGCGCATCGCTGGCTGCAATGAGGTGCTCGCCGTCATGGTCGTGGATCTCGATGGTTGCGATCGGCACGGATCAGGGTCGGCGGCGGGGCGGTATCGGCCAGAACAGATGCGCCCAGCTCCAGCGCTCCAGGGGACGACGGCGGCTGGTGCCTTCGCCTTCTTCGGCCCTCGCGCCTCTATCTTCATGCCGCTTCATGGGTGGTCTCCTGCTGTTGCGCACGTGGCGCATGCCCAGAAGACCGGCGGACGCAGTCGTTTATTCCCGGCGGCCGGCTTTTTTGTTCAAGCCCGGCATGATCGGTTTGTCGGTCGGCCTCACAGCGCCTGCAGCGCAAGCCCCGCCAGCGCCGATCCGGCCAGTGTCGGCAGCATGCCGAGCTTCAGCTTGAACATGGCGACCATCGCCGCCGCCGATAGCAGCGCGGCGCGCCAGTCGAGCGAGGACAACACCGGCACCTCCACGCCCCAGCCGACGCTTGCGACCTTGCCGAAGACGACATGCAGCGCGAACCACAGCGCAAGGTTCATGATGACGCCGACCACCGCCGCGGTGATCGCGCCGAGCGCCGCCGCCAGGGCCTTGTTCTGGCGCAATTGCTCGATGTAGGGCGCGCCTAAGAATATCCAGAAGAAGCAGGGCACGAAGGTCACCCAGAGCGTCAGCAGCGACCCGAGCGATCCGGCCAAGAGCGGGCTGGCGAAACCGGCATGACGATAGGCGGCGGCGAAGCCGACGAACTGCAGCACCAGGATGAGCGGCCCGGGCGTCGTCTCGGCAAGCCCGAGCCCGTCGACCATCTCTCCCGGCGACAGCCAGCCGAAGGAGGTGACCGCCGCCTGTGCGACATAGGCCAGAACCGCATAGGCGCCGCCGAAGGTGACGACGGCCATCAGGCTGAAGAAGCCGCCAAGCTGCGCCCACACGCTTGCCCGCCCGGCAAGCAGCGCGATCACCGCCACCGGGCCGAGCCAGACCGGCAGCCAGATGGCGATGGTGCGAAGCGCGTGCCATCTGCTCGGCAAGGTATGGCCGAGCTCGCCGCGTTCGAACATCTGGTCGACCACGCCGCCGCGGTCGGCGCCGGCGCTGCCTTTGCCGTGCGCCGAGCCGGAAAACAGCCCCGGCGCGAGACGGCTGCCGATCCAGCCGATGAGGCCTGCCGCAAGCACGATCAGCGGGAATGGCAGCTTGAGGACATAGATGGCGAGGAAGGCAGCCACCGCGATCGTAATCATGGCGCGGTTCTTCAGCGCCCGCTTGCCGATGCGGATCACCGCCTCGACGACGACGGCGAGCACCGCCGCCTTGACGCCGAAGAACAGCGCCTCGACTACAGGCGCGTCGTTGTAGAGCATGTAGAAGCTGCTCAGGCAGAGCATCACCAGGGCACCGGGCAGCACGAACAACGTCCCGGCAACCAGTCCCCCTCTAGTCCTGTGCAGCAGCCAGCCGATATAGACGGCAAGCTGTTGCGCCTCGGGCCCAGGCAGAAGCATGCAGTAGTTGAGCGCGTGGAGAAAACGCTCCTCGCCGATCCAACGGCGCTCCTCCACCAGTTCCTTGTGCATCAGCGCGATCTGTCCCGCCGGTCCGCCGAAGGAGAGCAGGCCGATCTTCGCCCACAGCCGCGTCGCCTCGCGAAAACTCGGCATGGCCGGGATCCCGACCTGCGGCGCGGTGCCGTGCTTGGCAAGCGCGGTCATGGCGCCTTGCCTCCGACCGGCCAATTGTGCGTCTCGTCGGTGGCGTCGCGGCACCAGCGAAAGAAGGCGTCGTAGAAGAGCATGCCGGCTTCGAGCTGCTCGAGATCGTCACGGAACATGCGCGACAGGCCGAGCGAGGCGGCGAGGAACCCGGCCGCCTGCGGAACGACGTCGAGGCGCGCCGTGTCGGCCCCGCGCACGATCAGCGCCAGACGGTCGAGCGCCTCCGCACGCAGGCCGAATTCCTCGATCATGGTATCGAAGGTGCAGCGATCGCCACGATGGCTCCAGAACACGCCTTCGATGTCGAAGGGAACCGCGGCGAAGCGATCCGCCACCAGAGGCACCTCGGCTGGATCGACGAACAGGAACACCGCCTTAGGATCGACGAAGCGCCGGATCAGCCACGGACAGGCGATGCGGTCGACCTTCGGCCGGGAACGGGTGACCCACACGGTGCGCCCCTTCTCGTCGCGCGACGGGATTGCGCTGGCGGTGACCAAAGGCGCCTTGGCGGCGGCCCAGGCCTCGAAGCCACCTTCCAGTGACTCTGCCTGAATGCCTTCGTGGCGCAGCCATGCCGCCACGCCTTGCGAGAGTTTTTGGCCTCTCTGGCAGATGACGGCGACTTTCGCCCCGGAGAACTCGGTCGCCCAGGTCGAGACGGTTCTGAAATCGCGCCGGCGGGAAGCCGGCAAAAGGCGCGGGTCGGCTTGGTAATCGTCATCGACGCGCACGTCGATGAGAACAGGCGCATCCGGCAGTCCGACGAGGCGGGAAAGCTGCGGAACGGTGATTGCGGTAGTTGACGGCATGGCGTCCACCTCCAGAATGAAGAGAGTTTGGACGCGATCGTTGGGCTGACGCCTCACGGGGTCGTCGCGGTGAACCCCTTGGCCACGATGCTGGATCGCTCCTCGGCGATTGTCAAGAATCCAATTGTCGAGAAAGGCGGGAACTTTCGCCCCGCCTCGCCCTGCGAAAATGCCGTTGCGCTTACTGCGCCGTCCAGCCGCCATCCATCGGCAGGGTCGTGCCGGTGATCTGCTTGGCCGCGTCGGTGCACAGGAACAGCGTGAAGGCCGCGAGTTCCTCGACGGTGACGAATTCCTTGGTCGGCTGCGCCGCCAGCAGCACGTCGTGCTTGACCTGTTCCTCGGTCATGCCGCGCGCCTTCATCGTGTCGGGGATCTGCTTCTCGACCAGCGGCGTCCAGACATAGCCGGGCGCGATCGCATTCACCGTGATGCCTTCTTGAGCCACTTCCAGCGCCACCGTCTTGGTCAGGCCGGCAATGCCGTGCTTGGCCGAGACATAGGCCGATTTGAACGGCGAAGCGACTAGCGCATGCGCGGAAGCCGTGTTGATGATGCGGCCCCATTTGCGGCTCTTCATGCCGGGCACCGCCGCCTTGATGGCGTAGAAGGCGGCCAGAAGATTGATGCGGATGATGGCCTCCCACTTGTCGTCGGGAAACTCCTCGATCGGCGCGACATGCTGGATGCCGGCATTGTTGACCAGGATATCGAGGCTGCCGAACGCTTCCTCGGCCTCGTGGATCATGGCGGTGACGGCGGCACCGTCCATCATGTTGGCGTCCGAGTAACGGCACTTGACGCCGAAATCCTTTTCGATGCCGGCCCGCTCCTGCTCGATCGCCGCGGCATCGCCCAGGCCGTTGATGGTGACGTTGGCGCCTTCTGCGGCAAAGGCGCGGGCGATTGCCAGGCCGATGCCGCTGGTCGAGCCGGTGACGAGCGCATTCTTCGAAGACAGGGAACCCATGGGAGATCTCGCGACAGGAGGGAGGACTATGAAGACTGGAAGGCACATAGTTTGTGCGCCGCAACATCACAATGCCACAGCCATATGTCGGCGCTGTTACAGCGTGGCAAAGGTTTTGCCGGCTTCGGGCGAACCCTGTCTTTGCGCTGACACGGCACTGTCATGCTGCCATGCAACATATTTGCCAGCGCATTCGCGCGGGGTCATTTCAAACAGTCGGGGCACCACCATGGAAATCGCCGATGTCGTGAAGCGCGCCTATGCGATGCCGCTCACCAACCCGTCCTTCCCGCCCGGCCCGTATCGGTTCTTCGACCGCGAATACATCATCATCACCTACCGCACCACGCGCGAGGCGCTGGAAGCAGTCGTGCCGGCGCCGCTCGAGATCGACGAGCCGCTGGTCAAGTATGAATTCATCCGCATGCCGGATTCGACCGGCTTCGGCGACTACACCGAGACCGGCCAGGTCATTCCGGTGCGCTACAAGGGACAGCATGGCGGCTTCGTCCACTCCATGTATCTCGACGACGACGCGCCGATCGCCGGCGGCCGCGAGCTCTGGGGTTTCCCGAAGAAGCTCGCCAATCCCAAGATCGTGCATGAAGGCGAAGTGGTGGTCGGCACGCTGCACTATGGCAGCGTGCTGTGCGCCACCGGCACCATGGGATACAAGCACCGCGAAGCCGATCACGACCAGGTGCTCGCCTCGCTCGCCGCGCCCAATTTCCTGATCAAGATCATCCCGCATGTAGACGGCAGCCCGCGCATTTGCGAGCTGGTCCGCTACTACCTCACCGACATCACGCTGAAGGAAGCCTGGACAGCGCCCGCCGCGCTCGACCTTCGCCCGCATGTGATGGCCGATGTCGCGAAGCTGCCGGTGCTCGACATCGTCTCGGCCGTTCACTTCACCGCCGATCTGACGCTCGGCCTCGGCGAAGTCGTGCATGATTACCTCGCCGACCGCGGCCATTCCGCTGCCGGCGCGAACGAGCTGGAGAAAGTCAGTGCTTGAGCGTACCCGCAACAAGACGGCCGCCGCAACGATCCAGGAAATCACCGCGCAATATGACCGCGTCGCCCTGGTCTTCCAGGGCGGCGGCGCGCTCGGCGCCTATCAGGCCGGCGTCTACCAGGCGCTTGCCGATGCCGGCTGCGAGCCGAGCTGGCTTTCCGGCGTCTCGATCGGCGCCATCAACGCCTCGATCATCGCCGGCAACGAGCCGAGCCGCCGCCTGCAGCGACTGGAGCAATTCTGGCAGACGATCTCGGGGCGCAAGATCTGGGCCTATACGCCCGAAGGCGACATCTATCGCGATATCCGCAACCAGACCTCGTCGTTGATGACCATGACCATGGGCCAGCCCGGCTTCTTCAAGCCGCGCAGCCCCAACCCCTGGTTCCAGCTCTCGGGCGCGGAAGGCGCCACCAGCTTCTACGACACCGCCGAGCTCAAGGACACGCTGGAAAGCCTGATCGACTTCGACGTGCTCAACGACGGCAAGAAGCGGCTGAGCGTCGGCGCGGTCAATGTCCGGACCGGCAACTTCGTCTATTTCGACACCGACAAAGTGCGCATCGGACCGGAGCACATCATGGCGAGCGGCGCGCTGCCGCCGGCCTTCCCCTCGATCCGCATCGAGGGCGAGTATTATTGGGATGGCGGCATCGTCTCCAACACGCCGCTGCAATATCTGCTCGACCAGGAAGAGGACCGCTCCTCGCTGGTGTTCCAGGTCGACCTGTTCAGCGCCCGCGGCGTGCTGCCGCGCGGCATGGCCGACGTGCTGTCGCGCCACAAGGACATCATGTATTCGAGCCGCACGCGCCAGAACACCGACAATTTCGAGCGCATCCATGCTTTGAAGATGAAGCTGCTCGACGCGCTGAAGCGCGTGCCGCCGGAACAGCTCAGGGACGGCGAGAAGGAGCTGATCGCCGACTATTCCAACGCCGGCGTCGTCAACATCGTCCACCTGATCTACCAGCACAAAGGCTATGAGGGCCACGCCAAGGACTATGAGTTCTCGGGCACGTCGATGCGCGAGCATTGGGAAATGGGCCTTGAGGACACCGAGCGCACGCTGCGCCACAAGAAGTGGCTGATGCTGCCCACCAATGTCGAGGGTGTCGCCATCCACGACCTGCACCGCGAAGACCCGACCTGATCCCTGCGTCCAGCGCAGGCGGAGCAAGAAAGGCGCCGAGAATTGCGGTGCGGCGCGCTTAGAGCAATTTCAGGAAAAGTGTGAGCGGTTTTCCACCTGGAAATTGCGACAAAACAAAAGGATAGAGCGGTTCGCCGTTTCCATGAAACGGTGAAGCGCTCTAGCAACGCTCGCCTGACTGTGAAGCTGTTCTTCATAGCCTATCAACATTGTCGCGAATAGCCGCTCGCGTAGAGCAGGCGTACATCCAGACGATGGCGCACATGCGCTAACCTCAATGGAGTACCGCCGGTGACCACCGAAGCTGTTTCCCCCGCTATCGTTCCGTCGGGAGGCGCGTGGCGCGGCCTGCTTTGGCTTGCGCTGCTCACCGCGCTCTGGCTACTGCTGATCTTCGCCTTGCCGGCGATCCAGGCCAGCGGCGTTCCGACCACGGCCCACCAGCTCGCGGCCCACGGGCTTATCGCGCTGGGATTGTGGCTCGGTCTCGAACGGACAAGTCTGACGCCAGATCAACGCCGCGTGACCTGGCTGGCGGTCATGATCCCGGATACGCTCTGGCTAGCCATCGCCTGGAGCGCCGCGATCAATGGTGCCTTCCACACGGACACCTCGTCTCTACCGGTGTTGCCATTGGCGATCTTCCTGCCGGTGATCATAGGCGCGCCGCCGTTGCTGTTCTCGAAGCGGATCGGGCAGGTGCTCGATGCGATGCCGGCAAGCTGGCTCGTCGCGCTTCAGCTCTACCGCATATTCGGCGGCTGGGCTCTCGCGGCCTGGCTGCATAGTGCCCTGCCCGGCGCGTTCGCGGTGCCCGCGGGCATGGGCGATGTGCTGACCGGGCTGTTCGCGTTGCCCGCGGCGTTGGCAGTGGCGACCGGCACGGTCGAGGGCCGAAGAGCGGCAACGCTCTGGAACGTCCTCGGCCTTGCCGATTTCGCGGTCGCTATTACCATGGGCATGATCACTTCGCCCGGCCCGTTGCAACTGATCGTTCCGGATGTGCAGAGCATCGGCGCCGGCGCCTATCCGGGTGTGCTGACCCCTGCTTTCGTAGTGCCAAGCTCGATCCTGTTGCACATGTTGTCGCTGCGCCAGTTGCGTCGCCGCCGCAGGGCGGAGCTTGCGCGGCGATAGAGCAAATCCAGGAAAAGTGTGACACGGTTTCCCGTCAGGAATTGCGTCAAAACAAAGAGATAGAGCGGTTCGCCATTTTCGTGAAATGGTGAAGCGCTCTAGAATTTGAGATTGGCGCCGGCCCGCAGCAGCAGCCAGTAGAACAGCCCGGTCGCGCCGCCCGCAAGCAGCATCGCCAGCAGGAAGCCGCCATGCGTATGCGTGAGCGGCAGCCCCTCTGTATTCATGCCGAAAATGCCGACGATCAGCGTGCCCGGCAAAAGCAGCGCGCTCATCACCGCCAGCGCCTTCAGGCTGCGGTTGGATTCGTCCGCCAGCTCCGCCGCGACCTCCTCCTGCAGCAGCCTCGCCCGGTCGTTGACCATGACGACTTCGCGGTCGAGCCTCTTGAGACGCGCCGACAATTTGCCCAATATCTCATGCGCGCCAGCCGACAGCTCCCAGCCAGCGCGGCTCTCATCCTGGAACAACGCCGCCTGCGCCGAGATCGGCCGATGCAGCGAGACGGTGAGCCGGCGCACATCCTTGATCCGCCGCCGCTCGTCGGCCAGGCGCTCCGTGACCAGATGGTCCTCGACATCGTCGAGCTGCTTCGTCGCCAGCGCCAGCCGCCCGCTTGCGCTCTTGCAGAAGCCGAGCACGATCGCCCCGAACAGCTCGAAGGCCGTGGCCAGTTGGAACCCGGCCGAAAGCGCCCTGTTCACCTCTTCCACAGCTGCCAGCGCGTGGCGCCGGCCGGTCACCAGCAACCGGTCCGTCACGGCGAAATGCAGCCTGCCGATCATGGTCGAGCGGCGCCCGATCTCGCCATGCAGATCGGCGGCGATGCCGTGCACGACGCCCTTTTCATGCGCCAGCGCCATGCTGTCCTCATGGCCTTCGAGGATCGCATGCGCCGATTGCGGCAGCGCGCAGGCGTGGCTGATCCAGGAATGCGCGCGCTGGTCGATCAGGTCGACATGCAGCCAGACCCAGCCGTCCTGCGAGGCGATGGCGGCCTCGACGTCCTTGGGGGCGATCGGCTGCGGCTCCTGGCCGGCAGCGCCGCGATAGGCCCAGATCAGGCCGGGAGCATGGTGCCGGCTGTCGTCCCAGGCAAGCAGCGTCAGGTGTGATGCGTCATTCATGGCCGCGACCCGTGCTGAAAGCAAAACGGCGCCGAAACCGGCGCCGTCGATGTTGCCGATCAGGCATGAACCGCCGCTCAGAATACCTGGCGGAAGATCACGAACAGCACGAAGGCCAGCGCGACCGAGCAGGGCAGCGTGAGCACCCAAGCCAGCAGAAGGTTGCGCACGGTCGACCACTGCAGACCGGAACCATTGGCCGCCATAGTGCCGGCGACGCCGGACGACAGCACATGGGTGGTCGAAACCGGCAAACCGAAACGGTCGGCCATGCCAATCGTGATCATGGCGACCAGCTCGGCTGCGGCGCCCTGGCCATAGGTCAGGTGGCTCTTGCCGATCTTCTCGCCGACCGTGACGACGATGCGCTTCCAGCCGACCATGGTGCCGAGACCCAACGCCAGCGCCACGGCAACCTTCACCCACAGCGGGATGAACTTCGTCGCATTGTCGACCGCCTTGTGATAGTCGGTGACGGCCTTCAGGTCGGCGTCCTGCATCGGCAGCAGTTTCTTTTTGTCGATCAGCTTCAGCGCCTCGCCGATCAGATAGATGTCGTTGCGCGCGTTGCTGACCAGGTCGGTCGGCACCTTCTCGACCGTCGCGTAGGGATTGAGCTCGGCCGTGGTGTTGTGGATATAAGTCTGCAACGCAACGGTCGTCTGATCGGTCCATGACTTGCTGCGCACGGCTTCCTGCACGGCCGCCTTTGCGGCATTGGCGTCCGCGACGGTGACGCCGGGCTTGGCGTATTTGGACAAAGCCGTCTCTACGCCGACCGAAGCCGCCTTGTAGGCGTCGAGATAGTTGATGTCGGGCGTACGGTTGAGCGCATAGGCGGTCGGCACGACGCCGATCAGGATCAGCATGATCAGACCCATGCCCTTCTGACCGTCGTTGGAGCCGTGCGCGAAGCTGACGCCGGTGCAGGTGAAGATCAGCAGCGCGCGGATCCACCATGGCGGCGGCGTGTTGCCCTTCGGCGCCTCGTAGAGAGCCTTATTGCGAACCAAGAGCTTCATCGCATAGAGCAGGATGAAGGCGGCGAAGAAGCCGACGATCGGCGACACCAGAAGCGTGATGCCGACATTGGTCGCCTGCCCCCATTCGACGCCGCTGGTGGCACTTCCGGCCGGCGCCATGAACTGGTTGGCGAGGCCGACGCCGATGATCGATCCGACCATCGTGTGCGAGCTCGAAGCCGGCAGGCCGAGGAACCAGGTGCCGAGGTTCCACAGGATGGCGGCGACCAGGAGCGCGAACACCATGGCGAAACCCGAGGACGAGCCGACCTGCAGGATGAGCTCGACCGGCAGCAGCGACAGGATGCCGAAGGCCACGGCGCCGCTCGACGTCAGCACGCCGAGGAAGTTGAAGACGCCCGACCACATGACGGCGAACTCGGCCGGCAGCGAACGCGTGTAGATGACGGTGGCGACCGCGTTGGCGGTGTCGTGGAAGCCGTTGACGAACTCGAAGCCCAGCGCGATCAGAAGCGCGATGCCGAGCAGGATCCACGGAACCGTCTTGGCGATGGCCAGGTCCTGGCTGAGCGCATAGCCGACATAGATGATGCCGACGAGCACCAGCACGCCGAAAGCCGGCAGGAACCATTTGGCGCCGCCCGATTGTTCCAGGGGATGATCCGGTCTCGGGATCCCCGCCTCACTTGATACCACGTCCACCATTGTCCCACTCCATTTGCATTGCAGCAAAGAACCGGAAAGGACGCTATGTCCCTAGGATGAAGCTGGTGTGACGTTCTTAACCGGTTGGTCGCCACCAAACCGTTTGATCACTACCTATCCGGCTATCTTCAGGAGCGAGGCGACCAGCAACGCGCGCTCCTCCTCGGACAGCACGTCGGAATCGAAGAGATTCATGCTGCGCATGCCCTCGATGGCGAGAAAGCAAACCAGCAGCGAGCCGAGGTCGTCCGTCTCCTCCTTCAGCCGCTGGAACAGCTGCCGTTTGAACGCCTTTATCGGGGTCAGGAAATCGGGATCCTCCGCGATCGCCGAGAACATCCAGGAGGCCGAGGGTTTGGGCTGCTCGCAATCGTCGGCCGACAGCTTGATATAGGCCGAAAGCACGCTTTCATGGCCGGCCTCGGCGGCGCGTGCTTCCAACGCCTTCTGGAAGTCGCTGAGATAGCTCTCGACAAGCCCTTGCATCAGCTTGGCCTTGGTCGGAAAATTGTAGAGCAGCCCGCCTTTCGACACGCCGGCGCGGCTGGCGACCGCCTCGAGCGACAGGCTTCCCGGGCCTGCCTCGCGCGCCACGTCGGCAGCGGCGGCAAGGATCTTTTCGCGCGAGTTTGCCCTGCGTGGTCTCATCCCGGCTCCCCTACATTAGCCTAGGCGGAATTGACAAGACCGTCCAGCCGGTACAGTAAGGCGCGCCATTTGAAATCGGGACCTGTCGTCGATATGTGTCCCGGCATCGATTGTTTTGCCGGTTGCCGGTCGAGGGGGACTCTTCGTGAAGCGCTTTATCATCATCACCGTGTTCCTGATCCTGCTCGCTTTGGTGTGCGTCGGCATAGTCGGCTTCAATTTCATGCGCGATGCCGGCATCAAGCAATTCTTTGCCACCATGAAGCCGCCTGCCGCGACGGTCTCGACCGTGACGGTCAAGCCGGCGGAATGGACCCCCGGCATCGAGGCGATCGGCACCGTCAATGCGGTGCGCGGCGTCGACCTCACCGTCGAGACCAGCGGCATCGTCAAGGAGATCCTCTTCCACGCCAACCAGAAGGTTGGCGCCGAGGCCGTGCTCCTGCAACTGGACGACGCGGTCGAGAAAGCCGATCTGGTCGCCCAGAAGGCGCAGGCCGCGTCCGATCAGGCGGCGCTGACCCGCGCCATCGAATTGCAGCGGCGCGGCGTCGGCACCGACGCCACGCTCGACGCAGCGCGCGCCGCCGCGGACGCCTCGGCCGCGCAGGTGAACAAGATGCAGGCGGTGCTCGATCAGAAGCAATTGTCCGCGCCCTTCGGCGGCACGGTCGGTATTCCGAAGATCGACGTCGGCCAGTACCTGACCCCCGGCAACTCGGTGGTGACGATCCAGGATCTGGACACGATGCGGGTCGACTTCACGGTTCCCGAACAGCAGCTGCCGCTGCTCAAGATCGGCCAGACCATGAAGCTTGGCAGCAATTCGACCGACATGTCCTTTGCCGGCTCCATTCGCGGCATCGACCCCAAGATCGATCCGGCAAGCCGGCTGGTTTCGATTCGCGGCGAGGTCGCCAATCCGGAAGGCAAGCTGACCCCCGGCCAGTTCGTGCAGATCCGTGTCGAGCTGCCGCAGGAAAACAATGTCATCTCGGTGCCGCAGACGGCGGTGACGACGAGCCTCTATGGCGATTATGTTTTCGTCGTCGAGCCGGCAAAGCCAGCCGACGCTGGCGCTGCCGCGCCGGCAAAGCCGGACGAGCAGAAGGCCGGCGCCGACAAAGCGGCCGGCGACGCCGCCAAGCCGCAGGCCGATGCTTCCAAGCCCGCCAGCGACGCGACCAAGCCCGCTGACAATGCGATGAAGCCCGCCGACGGCGCCAAGCCGGCCGCCGACGGCGCCAAGCCGGCCGCCGACGGCGCCAAGCCGGCCGCCGACGGCGCCAAGCCGGCCGACGCAGCGCAGCAGCCCGCGCTCACCATCTCGCAGGTGTTCGTGAAGCTCGGCCGCCGCAACAACGGCATAGTCGAGATCGCCGAGGGCCTCAAGGATGGTGACCAGGTCGTCACGGCCGGCCAGAACCGGCTCTTCAACGGCATGTCGGTTGCCGTCGACAACACCATCGATCCCAGCAAATCGGCGAACAAGCAGGTCCAGCAATGAGCTTCTCCGACCTCTTCATTCGCCGGCCGGTGCTCTCGACGGTGCTGGCCTGCATGATCCTGCTTCTGGGATTCCAGGGCATCTTCAACCTGTCGATCCGCCAGTATCCCAAGGTTGACGAGACCGCGATCACCGTCACCACGGCCTATCCGGGCGCCAGCGCCGATCTGATCCAGGGCTTCATATCGGCGCCGATCGCGCGCGCCGTCGCCTCGACCGAGAACATCGACTACGTGACCTCGTCCAGCCGTCCGTCGTCGAGCACGGTAACGGTGCAGATGAAGCTCGGCTCCAACCCGGACGTCGCGCTCGCCGAGGTGCTGTCCAAGGTCCAGGGCGTGCGCGGCACCTTGCCGGATGCCTCCAAGGACCCGGTGATCGTCAAGGGCACCGGCCAGCAGTTCGCGATGATGTATATCTCGATGCAGAATCCGAACATGACGAAGGAGCAGCTCACCGAATATATCGAGCGCGTCATTCGTCCGCGCATCTCGACCGTGGAAGGCGTCGCCGACGTTCAGGTCTTCGGCGCCCAGGAATATTCGATGCGCGTCTGGATCGACCCGATCCGGCTCGCTGCCCGCGGCGCCACGGCCGTGGATGTGCTGACCGCGATCAACAACTCGAACTTCCTGTCGGCGCCCGGCAACACCCAGAACGAGTATGTGGTCTCCTCGATCGCCGTGCATTCGACCTTGCAGACGCCCGAGGCCTTCGCTCAGCTGCCGATCCGCTCGACGGACGGCCAGGTGGTGCGCCTGCGCGATGTCGCGCGCGTCGAACTAGGCGCCGCAAGCACCGACACCAGGGTAAGCTTCAACGGCAAGCCGGGCACCTTCCTCGCCATCTTTCCGACGCCGGCGGCCAACCCGCTGACGACGGCGGCGGCGGTTACCAAGCTCGTGCCGCAGATCCAGGAAACGCTGCCGAAGGGCATGACGATCGAGGTCGTCTACGACGCGACCGGGCAGATCAGCGCCTCGATCGAGGAAGTGTTCAAGACCATCGGCGAGGCGGTCGCCATCGTCATCGTGGTCATCCTCCTGTTCCTCGGTTCGTTCCGCTCGGTCATGATGCCGATCGTGACCATCCCGCTGTCGCTGATCGGCGTCTGTTTCATCCTGTTCGCGGTCGGCTACTCGATCAACCTTCTGTCGCTGCTCGCCATGGTGCTGGCGATCGGCCTCGTCGTCGACGACGCCATCGTGGTGGTGGAAAACATCCACCGCCACATGGAAGAAGACCACATGTCGCCGATGCAGGCGGCCTTCAACGGCATGCGCGAGATCTTCTCGGCCATCGTCGCCATGACCATCACTCTGGCCGCGGTGTTCGCGCCGCTTGCTTTCACCGGCGGCCTGACGGGCGCCCTGTTCCGCGAATTCGCGGTCACGCTGGCCGGTTCCGTGGTGCTGTCCGGCCTGATCGCGGTGACCATCACGCCGATGATGTCGGCGCGCCTCCTCAAGGCCGGCGCGCATGGCCGCTTCCAGCGCATCGTCGATGGCATCTTCAGCCGCGTCGAACATGTCTATGAGCGCGCGGTCACCGCTTCGCTGAGAAACCGGCCGGTAACGCTGATCATCGTCGTGGCGCTTGTTGCGCTTACCGGCTTCATGTTCACCAAGACCTCGACCGAGCTGGCGCCGGAAGAAGATCAGGGCTTCCTGCTCTCGATCGTGACCGCGCCGCGCTACGCGACATCGGACTACACCGAAACCTACGTCAACCAGATGCTCGGCCTGGTAAGGGATATCCCGGAGACCAGGGCGCAGTTCTCGGCCGTCGCCTTCGGCGGCGCGACCAACGGCGCCTTCGTCGGCTTCGCCTTCAAGGACTGGGCCGAGCGCAAGCGCAGTTCGAAGGAGCTTCAGGCCGACATCCAGGGCCGCCTCGCCAAGGTGGCGGGCGTCGAGGCCTTCGTCTTTGCCCCGCCGACGCTGCCCGGTTCCGGGGGCGGCCTGCCGATTTCCATGGTCGTGCGCTCGACCGGCGATCCCTCCGAGGTTTTCGACCAAGCTGAGAAAATCAAGAACAAGGCGCAGGCTTCCGGCCGCTTCATCGTCGTGCAGAACTCGATGGCCTACGATGCCCCGCAGGTGACGGTGACGATCGACCGTGAGCGGGCGGCGGCGCTGAACCTGCCGATCGCCGACATCGGCCGCACATTGACACTGCTCGTCGGCGGCGCCGAGGTGGCGCAGTTCGACCGTGATTCCAACAGCTACGACATCATCCCGCAGGTGCCGCAGGAGTTCCGCGACAATCCCGAGAAGCTCGGCGAGTATTTCGTGCGCAGCGTCGACGGCAAGATGGTACCGCTCTCGGCGGTGGTGAAGATTTCGACCAACGCCTCGCCGGCGGCCATCGAGCAGTTCAACCAGCTGAACTCCTCGACGATCTCGGCCCTGCCGCTGCCCGGCGTGACAACCGGCGACGGCTTGCAGGTGCTGGAGAACCTTGCCAAGGAGACCCTGCCCGACACCTTCTTCATCGACTATTCCGGTCAGTCGCGGCAGGAGAAGGAGCAGGGCAACACCATCCTGATCGCCTTCGCGGCCGCTGTGGTCGTGATCTATCTGGTGCTGGCGGCCCAGTTCGAGAGCTTCCGCGACCCGCTGATCATCATGATGGCCGTGCCGCTGTCGATCTTCGGCGCGATCGTGCCGCTCAACATCGGCCTCGGAACGCTCAACATCTACACTCAGGTCGGCCTGATCACGCTGATCGGCCTCATCACCAAGCACGGCATTCTGCTGGTCGAGTTCGCCAACCAGCAACGCGAGATGCACGGCATGCGCCGGCGCGACGCCATCATCGCTTCGGCCAAGGTGCGCCTGCGGCCGATCCTGATGACGACGGCGGCCATGGCGCTCGGCGTGGTGCCGCTGATCGTCTCCAGCGGCGCCGGCGCCGCCGCGCGCTATTCGATGGGCCTGGTCATCTTCACCGGCATCCTGGTCGGCACCATGTTCACGCTCTTCGTCGTGCCGATGTTCTACACCTTCATCGCCAGCAAGGATCTGCCGCACCTGGCCGAGAAGCCCGATCCGACGCTGATGCCGGCGCTGCCAAGCTGATCGGCATCGCGAGCTGAAAAAACAAAAGAGGCCGGAATTTCCGGCCTCTTTTTTTGGCGGCTGCCTCACGGCTTCGGCGCTGAGCAATTCCAGGAAAAGTTTATAACGGTTTTCCGTCAGGAATTGCGCCCAACAAACTGCGCTGAAGGCGGCAACCTGCCTGCTACTTGATCCGGTTCGTTAACCCAACCCGTTACTTGACGATGACGATGCTGGTGTTGCCGGGGCCGAAGGCCTCGACCAGCTGGTAGAAATCGGCTGCGGCATCGGGGTGCAGCCGCACGCAGCCATGCGAGGCCGGATGGCCGAGGCGGTTGACGGCGTAAGTGGCATGCACCGCGTAACCGCCGCTGAAGAACACCGAATGCGGCATCGGCGCGTTGTCGTATTTCTTCGAATACCACATCTCATGCATGCGGGTCGGCTTGAACGAGCCGGTCGGCGTGATGTGCGCCCTGTCGCCGGTCGACACCTTCCAGGTGTAGGTCGGACGGCCGTCGACCGTCACTTCCATGACCTGCTGCGACAGCGAAACCGTGGCGACGAGCTGATTGGCGTGGGCGGCGTTGCCGGCGCCGAAGAGCAGCGCCGCACCGGTGAGAGCGGCAGCGGTGATGTGGATGAGCTTGGCGGAAATGGCGGTGTGCATGACGATCCCTCTCTCTGTTTTTTGCCGTTGTGTCCGGCTTCAATTTCGATGGGGCACTTATCGGGCTCGTCCGTTTCAGACCTATTTCGCTTGATGCTCGTTTCTGTTTCGAATTCGTTTCCAAAAGTTAACAGCATGCCACCGTGAGCTATTGCGGACCCCTTTCCCGGCGGGAGCGGCCAGCGGTCGCACAATGAGCCAGGAGCGGAAACGAAAGTTCACTTCTGGCATATATGAAAGGCTTGCAACCGTTTTCGAAACCAATCTGCAACAAAGCGAGGCCACGGCGGCATGATGCTGATACAGGCCGACGTCAGATTTGACGCAACGGGAACAGACACCAGCAAACGAAAATGGGCAGGAAATCGAAACTCCGCTCCTGGCTTCTCAGGATCAGTGTCGCGGCGATCGTGATCGGCGGCGCCGGCTCAGTGGCCGGCAACCCGGTGACGAGGTTGGCGGCGATGACGTCCGGCGAGGTTTCGACGCTGCACATGGCTCTGTTCATCGCCACGGTCTGGATCGTTTCCAGCCTGCGCGTCCACCGGCTGAAGGCCCTCTGGCGGGTCGGCCTTCGGCTGATGAGGACACGCGGCCCCTCCGGCTACTTGCTGCCGAGAGGACCGAAGGCCCGCGCCGCAGCGGGGGGCTCCGTCAGCGGCGCGGGCGCTTCGGGAGTTTCCTGAAGCACCACAATTTCGAGCTAGGGATTATCGAGATGAACACGAAATTTGCTGCCTCCGTGCTTTCCGCGCTGCTTTACGCGCAGGGCTTACTCGGCTTTGCCGCGCTGGCCACGGTGCTGCTCAAGGAGCGCGCCCAGACCGAGATAACCGCGAGCGCCGACATCCCTTCCGGCCCATCGGTGATCGTGGTGCGCTGAGCGCCAGGCGTCGGACCCGGATCTGCATCGTTTTGGGGGATCCGATGCGCAATAGCCCTTTTCTCTCCAACTCATTCGTTGCGCGGCGACGGCGGATCGAAACGGTAGCCAGCGCCCCTGATGGTGGTGATGGTCTCCGTGTCGAGCTTGCGGCGCAGCCGCACGATGCGCGAATCGATCGAACGGTCGAAGGCATCGGCATTTTCGGCCGGCGCCGCGGCAATGATGTCGTCGCGCGTCAGCACCTTGCGCGGGCTCGCCAGGAACAATTTGAGCAGCGCGACCTGCCCCGGGGAAAGCTGATCTTCCGTGCCCGAGCGATGCATGACCATGGCCGACCGCAAATCGACGGTGGCGTTCTCCAGCACGATCAGTTCCCCGGCGGCCCTGCCGCGCCTCATCAGCAGGCCGCCGATGCGCGCGGCAAGCTCGCGCACGTTGAGCGGGCTTTCGATCACATCGGCAGCACCCAGCTCGAGCGCCAGCACCTTGTCGACGAGGTCGCGCGGCCGGCAGATCAGGATGAAGTCGGGACCGCCCTCGCCGCCGCCGCCTTGACCGCTGAAGCGCTTGAGCAGTTCGCGGCCCTCGGCCTGGCTGACGTCGTCGCCGACGACCACGACATCGATGCCGCCGGCCGAAAGCAGCGTTTCCGCCTCCCAGGGCTGGCGCGCCTGGCGCACGTCGTGCC
The DNA here is from genome assembly GCF_019091085.1 of Mesorhizobium sp. GbtcB19. GTDB lineage: Bacteria > Pseudomonadota > Alphaproteobacteria > Rhizobiales > Rhizobiaceae > Mesorhizobium. The sequence goes on from NZ_JAGXJY010000005.1 coordinate 159,242, forward strand.
CGCGCCGTTCCAGATGGTCGGCGAGATCGCCCGCCACCACTTCGGCGACGGACACAAGCGCAATGACGGATCGTGCGGCCATTTTCTTCACCCCGCCACAGACAACTCGAGATGAGTGCTGGACATCATGTTTATACCCAATCTACTTTCCACTGAAAGCGGGAGCGAGCGCGTCGTGAAGGCACGCATTATCGTCGTCGAGGACGAACCGGATCTGAGGGAGGCCGTGGCCGAGTATCTTGGCGCCAGCGGCTATGACGTCGTCACGGCCGAGAGCGCCGCGGCGGCGCGCGCGCTGTTCGAGGCGCAGTCCTTCCACATTGCCATCCTCGACATCGCCATGCCCGGCGAGGACGGGCTGTCGCTCGGCCGCTGGCTGCGCTCGAAAACACAGATCGGCATCATCTATGCCACCGCCGCCGGCACAGCGCTCGACCGCATCGTCGGGCTGGAACTCGGCGCCGACGATTACATCGTCAAGCCGTACGAATTGCGCGAGGTGCTGGCGCGGGTGCGCAGCGTGCTGCGCCGCGTGCCGCAGCCGGCCGAGCCGCAAGCGGCGAAGGCCGAGACCGGCAACCGCCGCTTCATGAATTTTGGCGGCTTCCAGGCCGATTTTGACGGCCGCCTGGTCACCGGCGCCAATGGCGCGGTCATCGAGATGGCCAAGAGCGAGTTCGACGTGCTCGAGGTTTTCCTCACCCGCGTCAACCGGCTTCTGACGCGGGCGGCTATTTCCGAAGCGATCGGCTTCGTCGAGGATCCGGAATCGTCGCGCGCAGTCGACATCCGCATCATGCGCTTGCGCAAGAAGATCGAGGCCGATCCCGCCAATCCGAAATTCCTGCGCACGGTGCGCGGCGAAGGCTATATCTTCTCGCTGCCGAGCGGCGACAGCAATTGAACCCGCACGCGCGGGCCCAAGAGATGGCCGACCATGACTGCTGATGCAGCACGCACCGATATGCACGGCTCGCGTCCGGGCGGCGCCGCGATGGCGGCCGTCCATGTCGTGCGCCGCCTGCGCGAGGCGGGCGACTGGCAGCGCGAAATGGACGGCATACTGGAGACGATGTGCCGACGCATGGATTGCCAGCGCGGCATCCTCTTCCGCCTGCGCGAACTGCCGGGCGAAGGCTTCGCCCAGTCCGTCGCCGCTTATTGGATCGACCCGGATTTCGGCGGCGAGTTGGCCTCGCCCACGGTGATCATGCAGTCGATCATCAATTCGGACTCGCTCTTGGAGAGGCTGCAGGAAGACGAGCGGCAGGGCAAGATCTTCTCCGGACACACGCGCGACCTCGACGGGTTCCTGCGGACCGATTTCGAGAAGCAGAACATCAAGTCGTTCCTGTCGGTTTCTGTCTTCGCGCATGGCCACCTCTGGGGCACGCTGGCCGTCAACGACTGCGTCGGCGAGCGCGCATGGACGGACGAGGAAGAAGCGACGCTGCACATCATCGCCCTGGCGATCGGCGACGCCATCGAGCGCTCGCCCTCCGAGGCGCATGCCAGCGAGGTGATCCGCCGCACCATGCTGCAGGCTTCACTCGACGCCATCATCGTCATCGACGAGGCGGGCTCGATCATCGAGTTCAATCCGGCGGCCGAGAAGATGTTCGGTTTTCCGCGCAGCGCCATCCTCGGCAAGGACCTGCTCAACACCATCGTCCCGATCTACTACCGCAAGGGCTATGCCTCGGGCGCCGAATACATGGCCGGCCGCGGCGCGCCGATGGTCGGCCAGCGGCTGGAGACGGTCACGCAGAACGCCGCCGGCGAGATCTTTCCGATCGAATTGACGGCAACGGAGATGCGCGTCGCCGACCGCCGCCTGATCTTCGGCTCGATCCGCGACCTGCGCGAAAAACTGCACGCCGAGGAAGAGATCAACCGCCAGCGCGAGAAACTGCACCAGAACGAAAAGATGGCGGCGATGGGCTCGCTGCTCGCCGGCGTCTCGCATGAGCTCAACAACCCGCTGGCGGTGGTGGTGGCGCAGTCGACGCTTCTGCATGAATTCGCCGGCGACCCGCAAACAAAAGTGCGCGCCGAGAAGGTGCGCGCCGCCGCCGAGCGCTGCGGCCGTATCGTCAAGAGCTTCCTGTCGATGGTGCGGCTGCACCCGACCGAGCAGGCCGAGACCGATCTCAACCAGGTGATGCGCTCGGCGCTCGAAGTCACCGCCTATGGCGCGCGCTCCAGCGGCATCATCATCGACACCGATTTCGCCACCGGGCCGCTGCTTGCCATGGCCGACGCCGACCACATCACCCAGGTGGCGGCGAACTTCCTCATCAACAGCCAGCATGCGCTGGTCGGCGTCACCGGCGAGCGCACCATCAAGGTGCGAACCTTCCGCAACGAGCGCGGCAATCCGGGCTTCTCCGTCGAGGACAATGGCCCGGGCATTCCCGAGGCGATCCGCTCGCGCATCTTCGAATCCTATTTCACCACCAAGCCGGTCGGGGTCGGCACCGGCATCGGCCTGTCGATCTCGAAATCGATCGTCGAGCGCCACCACGGCAATATCTGGTTCGAGGAGGTGCAGCCGCATGGCGCCCGCTTCGTCGTGCAATTGCCGGCGATTGCCGGCGGTGCCGCAAGCGCGGGTGAAGGGCCGGCGCGCTCGAGCGGATTGCGCCATGCATTGATTATCGACGACGAGCCCGACGTCGCGGGTTCGCTTTCGGATATACTGGAGCTGATGGGGCTGAAGTCGCGCGTGGTGGCAAGCTGGACATCCGCCGCCGATGTGCTCACCGGCCATATGCCGCCGGACATCGTCTTTTCCGACCTGCGGATGCCGGGCATCAGCGGCATAGCGATCTACCGTGAGCTGCTCGCGCAGCAGCCCGCTCTGGCCAAGCGCTTCGTGCTGGTGACCGGCGACCTTATCGGCGCCAAGGCTGAGATCGAGGCGCTGCCGCCGCAACAGCGGCCGCAGATCCTGGAGAAGCCGTTTTCGACACTCGACGTCCGCGGTATCCTCTCGACCATCGCCGACGCGGCCGCGGCTGCGGCCGACAACGGCGCGCATATCTGAGCCCATATCTCAAAAGAGGCGTAGCCTCGCCTTCATGTCGCGCCGCCCCAGGCTCTGTCGAGATTCAGGTCAGGCTGAGTCGAAAATGGTGGGTTCCGAGAACCGGAGCGGAGCGTGCTTGAAGCACGTGAGCACCGGAAGCGGAGGAACGCGCCATTTGCAGACCAGCCTCACCTGAATATCGACCGAGCCGAAAAAAAGAGGCTCCCGACCGATTTTCGCGGCGGGAGCCTGACTGGAGCGCAGGAGGGCGCGCTCAGGGGAGGACTTAAAAAACGTTCGGCGTGTTGGTGAGCGGCGCGGCGTTGGCGATCATGCGTATCGCGCGCTCCCGGTGCTGGCCGGACTGCTCGGCGATGGCGCGCAGGCAGTCGACGCTCTCGGCGCCCCAATTCTGGCCCTTGCAGGCAAAGTCGATCGAGCGCTCCGGCAGGCGGGCGGTCTTGAGCGTGGTCTGCGCGCCCTCGACGACATTGGCCGGCGGATCGATCGAGGCGAAAGCCGGTCCGGAGGCTGGAGCAACCAGCATGCCGACGAAGGCGCAGGCGCCGATCAGCATGAACATCGCCATCGGATGGTCGCTGGCGCGCTGACGCAGCGCCAGCTTCGGCCGGCGGTCATTACGCTCCGGGCCATTCAACCGTCGGCTGGCATCGGCAATGCGGACTTTCGCGAACATCGGTTTGTTCCCTTCATTATCTTTCTTTTTGGCTATGAAACGAACTTAATCGCACCAGGTAACAGCCGAATGATTGCGACAAGTGCCTGTGTAACAGGATTGAAACAGGCGCTGGCTTCTCCGCCCTGCCGCAACCATGCTGTCGAAGCTGGTCGCGGGACTTGTGCGCCCGTCGCGCCCGGCCGACTGTAAACGGTCTCACACAGCACGCTGAACCGAGGATCTCCGCTCGCCTGGGCGACGTCGAAACAGGCCTTCCGCGACGTGGCGATCCGCGGTCGGAATCGCAGTTTCGCTTCCTCGATTAAGGCCCGGATTTTCCGGGATTTTTCCGGCTCAGGCGAACTTGAAATCGCCGCCATGGAATTTCCATATTCACACAAGCCATTGCATTTCAATAAGAAATATGCTTATATTGAATGAGTATTCAACAAAAAGAAGAGCATATCCATGAACCCGCACCTCCGTGACGTGGCGATCCCCAACGATTGGGACCGGCGGGGTTTGCCGGGGTGGAGTTACCATTCCAACGCCCTCCTCGAGCTTGAGAAGGAATACGTCTTTCGCAATCACTGGCAGATCGCCGGCCATGTCTCCGACGTGCCCAATCCGGGCGATTATCTGACCATGGACGTCATTGGCGAGCGCGCGCTGATCGTGCGCGGCAAGGACGGCGTCGTGCGCGCCTTCAACAACATGTGCCGCCATCGCGGCAGCCGTGTCGTTGCCGACAGCCAGGGCAGTTGCAAGAACGCGCTGGTCTGCCCATTCCATGGCTGGGTCTACAATCTCGATGGCACGCTGCGCGGTGCGGCCCGTCCGCGCTCCTTCCCCGAGCTCGACAAGACCGAGTTCGGCCTGATGCCGCTCGACCTCGAAATCTGGATGGGCTTCATCTTCATCCGCTTCCGCAAGGGCGGCCCGCAGCCTTCGGTGGCAGAGCTGCTGAAGCCGATCGAAGCCGAAATGGCGCATTACAATATCGCCGACATGGTTCCGTCCTGGGGTATCTGGACGCAGAAATCGCCGGTCAACTGGAAGTCGGTGCGCGACGTCGACAACGAAGGCTACCACGTCGCCATGGCGCATCCGGCGCTGCAGGACCTCTATGGCGCGACCTATTTCGACGAGCCGTTCATCAACGGCGTGTCGCGCTCCTTCGCCACGTACAATCCGCATGCCGGACGGCGCTGGAGCGTGCGAGAATATATCAAGCTGGCGCCCGACGCTTCGCACCTGCCGGAGCATCTGCGCAAGGCCTGGATCTATTACGGCATCTTCCCCAACAACGCGCTGTCGATCATGCCGGAGTCCGTGCAGTTCTATCAGGAGTTTCCGCTGTCCACCGGCGAGACGCTGCTGCGCGGCGCGATCTACCGCTACAAGGACGAGACGCGCGAACAGGCCGCGGCGCGCTACCTCGCCTACCGCATCGATCGCGACACCATGAACGAGGACGTCCAGCTTTCGGTCTGGTCGAACGAATCCATGCTGTCGGAAGCTTTTGAAGGCTTCTACCTGTCGGATTTGGAGTACGGCGTGCGCACCCACCACGACCATCTGCGCCGGCAGGTCCCGGTGCTGAACCTGGAGACGGCGCCGGAGGAGAAGGACATGTGGGGCCTGAACGACGCGCTGAGGTCGAGGGGGTAGCCCCTCTTCCTTCTCCCCGTTCCACGGCGGAAGGTGCCCGAAGAGCGAATGAGGGCAGCGCCAACGTCTTGCGATTGGGTAGTGCATCAGTTGCGGCTCGCTATGGCTGGGTAGCGCCATCTGGACACCAGGCCCTAGGAGTCGCATCCTCTTCTTGGAAGAAGGGGAAGACTTGCAATGACTAGCGAAATCAGGGCTAACCCAGTTTACGCAGCCAAAGACTATCCCCTTATACGCAAGCTTTCAGATGATGACATGCCGGCGACTTGGGAAGAGTGGCGATCCGCTTTTGAAAAGTTGGAAGCGGAAAATAGGCAACAGCATTCAATTGCCTGCAGAGTCCGCGTTCACGCCGGAAAATTCAAAGCATGGCTGGAAGCCAACTCACTTTCGGGTTCGGAACGTACGCGACAGCGCTATGCTCAAGAGCGGCTAGACATGAAGCGGGCGCGACAGGCGGAGCGCCGCGCGATGGAGCGAATGCCAATCGTCTTTCCGGAAATGCCAAGACGTGTGGAGAGCGACCAAACCAATACTCGCTCGTTCGGCTTGATCCATGCGGTTATAGCCGGCTTGGTCCTCGCATGGCTGGCACATCATTGGCTTGGTTGAACATAGTCCTGCGTGCGATCCATGAGGGCCGGACAGTCGCACTACCTGCGATTGGCTAACCTAACCTTAGAAGCCTTGCGACTGAAATCGCGTAAGCCGGCGTTGCACCCACTAGTGGCGTATCACCTCAGGCGCATAATTCCTTCACGCACGGTCGACCGCCAAAGTCGGCGCCGCCCCTCATCCGCCCGTTGGGCACCTTCTCCCCGTAAACGGGGAGAAGGAAAGAGGCTAATCACCCCCGCCACACCCCCTCATTCCTCAGGTCATCCATCGTCCGCGAAATGCCCTCGCGCAGGATCGCCACCATATCGTCGACCTGTTCATGCGAAATGATCAGCGGCGGCGACATCACGCACATGTTGATCAGCGGCCGCACCAGAAGGCCGAGCTCGTGGCAATGCGCGTCGATGCGTTTTCCGACATTCTTGTCGAGCTGCAGCGGGTCCTTGCTCTCACGGTCGGCGACGCATTCGACGCAAGCCATCAGGCCGAGGCCGCGCACCTCGCCGACCAGCGGCAGCTCTTCCAGCGTCTTCAGTTGCGCCTGGAAATAGGGCGCGATGTCGCGGGTGTGCTGAAGCACGCCCTCATCCAGCAGGTCGAGGTTCTTCAACGCCACAGCGCAGCCGATCGGATGGCTGGTGTAGGTGAGGCCATGGCCGAACAGCGCGTCCGGGTGGTTGGAGCGGCGCAGTTCTTCCAGCAGCCGTTCCGAGATGATGACGCCGCCGAGCGGGAAATAGCCCGATGTCACGCCCTTGGCGAAGGTGATCATGTCCGGATCGATGCCGAACACGTCGCCCGAGGCAAAGACGTGGCCGAGCCGTCCGAAGCCGGTCACCACCTCGTCCGAGACATAGAGGATGTCGTTGTCGCGGCAGATCGCGCGGATGCGCTTGAGATACCCGTCCGGCGGCACGATGACGCCGCCCGAGGCCTGCACCGGCTCGCCGACGAAGGCGCCGATGCGGTCGGCGCCGACGCGCGCGATCGTGTCGCGGAACTGGTCGACCAGGAAATCGGTGAAGGCAGCGATGCTCATGCCCTTCGGCCGGCGGAACGGGTCGGGCGAGGACAGCTTGATCACCAGATCGCTTGCACCGTCCATCCAGTCGTGATCGCGCGGACGGCCGTTGAGCGAGGCCGACAGATAGGTCGAGCCATGATAGGCGCCGCCGCGGCTCAGGATCAGCTTCTTCTCCGGCCGTCCCCGCACATTGTTGTAGAACTGCATGAAGCGCAGCGCCGTCTCCACCGCCGACGAGCCGCCGGTGGTGAAGAAGGTGTGGCTGAGGTCGCCCGGAGCGGCATCGGCGATGCGACTCGCAAGCTCGGCCGACGGCGCATTCATCGTGTACCAGGGCGTGTTGTAGGAGAGCGCCATCGCCTGGTCATACATGACCTTGGCCAGCTCCTCGCGGCGATGCCCGACATTGATGCACCACATGCCGGCCGGGCCGTCGATCAGCCGCTTGCCGGAGGCGTCGGTGATGTAGATGCCGTCGCCCTCGCCGATCAGCGTGCGCGCCTCGGCGCCGACCGAGCCGGCATAGGGCCAGGGCTGGACGAGATGGCGCTTGGCGAGCTCGACCGCATCGTCATCGCCAGGCTCGATGAGTTCGTTTGCCTTGACCTTGCTTTGAGCCGCCATCTTCGCCTCACATCATCGGGTTGCAGAAAAATTGTCGCACATCAGACAGCGCGGAAAACCAAGGAAATTCGGCTTTTCATCACTTCATTTTGAATGTCCGTTCAATCAATATTGCAGAAATAGCGCTTGATTTCAATCGGCGGATACGCTCATGATGAAAGAAAGCCGGCAAGCCACGGAGCCATCGCGCTCCAAGCATAAATCGGGAACAGGCGGCCGGCGCCACGAATGGGAAGGCCGCATGGCGGGACAGTCCGAGCCAGCTACCGAAATCACGCCCGGAGCGCTGCAATGACGGCCGCCGCGGAAGGGTCGCGCCCGTTGCGCATGGCGGGCGCCAGACGAAGTCCCCTTCTGCAATCGGAAGCCGTCCAAGGCTTTGCCCTGATCAGCCCGACCTTCGTTTACGCCCTTATTCTGCTCGTCCTGCCGATCCTTGTGGTCATCGCGCATTCCTTCTGGACGCAGCACTACCTGACCATCGACCACACCTTCACGCTGGAGAACTATCGGATCGCGCTGACCGAGCCGATCTACCGCGACCTACTCTGGCGCTCGCTCTACATCTCGCTGACGGTCAGCCTGCTCACCGTGGTGCTTGCCTATCCGATCGCCTATTTCATTTCCTTCCATGGCGGCCGCCACAAGAGCCTGTGGCTCTTCCTCATCACCATCCCGTTCTGGACCAGCTATTTGCTGCGCGTGATGTCGTGGAAGGTGATCCTCGGCTACAACGGCGTCTTGAATTCCGGCCTGATGGGCCTCGGCATCATCAGCGAGCCGTCGGATGCGCTGCTTTACAACTCCACCGCCGTCATCATCACGCTGACCCATGCCTGGGCGACCTTCGCCATCCTGCCGATCTTCGTCTCGCTGGAGAAGGTCGACCGCACACTGGTCGAGGCGGCGACCGATCTCGGCGACGGGCCACTGCGCTCCTTCCTGCGCGTGACCTTGCCGCTGTCGGCGCCGGGTGTCATCTCGGCGGCGCTGATCGTCATGATTCCGACTGTCGGCGATTATGTCACGCCCAAGCTCGTCGGCGGCAAGGACGGCGTCATGATCGCCAATGCCATCCAGGCGCAGTTCGGCAAGGCGTCGAACTGGCCGCTGGGCGCCGCGCTTTCGGTCACCACCATGGTCATCGTCTCGCTGATGGCCGGCACCACCGTGCTGATCATTCGCGCCCTGCAGAGGCTGGCAAGATGACCGCGATCAAACGTTTCCTACCAGGATGGCTGCCGACCTATGCAGGCCTCTACATCGTCTTCCTGTATCTGCCGGTGATCTTCCTGCCGATCTTCTCGATCAACATCGCGGCGACGCCGAAATTCCCGCTCTCCGGCGCCACGCTTCAGTGGTATGAGGACCTGCCGCGCACGCCAGCGCTGATCGACGCCACCTGGAACAGCCTGATGGTCGGCGTCTCCGCCTCGATCCTGTCGACGGTTCTCGGCATCCTCGCCGCCCGTTCGATCACCCGCTACCGCTATCCCGGCCGGCGCACCATCAACGGCCTGATCATGGCGCCGCTGGTGCTGCCCGAAGTGATCGTCGCCATCTCGATGCTCCTGGTGATGTTGCAGCTCGGCTTGAGCCTGTCGCTGTTCACGGTCGTGCTCGGCCATGTGCTGGTCTGCATCCCCTATTCGATGACGGTGCTGACCTCTGGCTTTGAAGGCTTCGACCGCAGCCTGGAAGAAGCGTCCGCCGACCTCGGCGAGAGCGCCTTCGGCACGTTCCGGCGTGTGACGCTGCCGATGGTCGCGCCGGCGATCATCTCCAGTCTGCTCGTGTGCTTCACCATCTCGCTCGATGAATTCATCATCGCCTTCTTCCTCACCGGCACCGAGGCGACGCTGCCGATCTACATCTGGGGGCAGCTGCGTTTCGCGGCGAAGCTGCCTGGCGTGCTGGCGCTGGGCACCTTGCTGCTCCTCGCGTCCTTCGTGCTGATGACTGTTGCCGAAATCCTGCGCCGCCGCGCGGCGAGACGCACCCAGAGTGAGGGAGGCCTCTATGCTTGAGCGGGTCCAATCCGAGCGCACACAGGGCGATCGCACGATGATCGACATCCGCGACGTCACCCGCAGCTACGGATCGTTCAAGGCGCTGGACAACGCCTCGCTGGCGATCCACGAGGGCGAGTTCTTCTCGCTGCTCGGTCCCTCCGGCTGCGGCAAGACCACGCTCTTGCGCATGATCGCCGGCTTCGACACGCCGACCAGCGGCTCGATCGCCGTCGACGGCCAGCCGATGGACGGCATTCCGGCCAACCGGCGGCCGACCAACATGGTCTTCCAGAGCTACGCCATCTTCCCGCATCTCAATGTCGAGCAGAACGTCGCCTATGGGCTGAAGCGGCTGAGGCTCGACGCCGGCGAGGAAAAGCGCCGCGTCGAGGAGGCGCTGGCGCAGGTGTCGCTGACCGGCCTCGGCAAGCGCCGCGCCACCGAGCTCTCCGGCGGCCAGCGCCAGCGCGTCGCGCTCGCCCGCGCGCTGGTCATGCGGCCCAAGGTGTTGCTGCTCGATGAGCCGCTCTCGGCGCTCGACAAGAAATTGCGCGAGCAGATGCAGGTCGAGTTGCGCCGGCTGCAGCAGGCGGTCGGCATCACCTTCGTTCTGGTCACTCATGACCAGTACGAGGCCCTTGCCATGTCGGACCGCATCGCCGTGATGTTCGGCGGCCGCATCGCGCAGGTCGCCTCGCCCAAGGAGATCTACCAGCGCCCGGTCAACCGCCAGGTGGCCGACTTCCTTGGCGGCATGAATTTCGTCAAAGCCGAGATCGTCGAGGAGAACGGCGCCTCGCTGGTGCTCGACACGCTGGGTTTCGGCCGTGTGAAGACCGACAAGCCGAAGGCTTTCGTGCGCAATGGCGGCAACGCGACACTCGGCATCCGCCCGGAGCGGCTGCGCGTTTTGTGGGACAATGCGACGGCGAAGTTCGAGGTCGCCGGCAAGGTCGTCGAGCGCCACTATTTCGGCGAGATCACCCATCTGATCGTCGAGATACCGGGGCTGGAAAAGCCGCTCTCGGTGACCGAGACCAACGATTTCGGCGCCGATGACATCCCGGTCGGCACCTCGATCCGCCTCGCCTACGACCCCGAGGCCTTGGTGGCGATGGCCGACTGAATCTTGGCCGCCGCGATGCGCCCCGCCACGATGGCGCCTTCGACATAGCCCGGGAAAGACGGCGAGACTTCCGAAGCGGCGAAATAGACCGGCGGCGCGCCGGTGAGGATAATGCGCTCGGCATTGCGAGTCGTCACATCGACGATGAGATCGCTATAGGCGCCGCCGCTCCAGCGGTCCTGCGTCCAGTCGCGCGCGCTGAAATCGAGGACATTGGCGGCCTGCGGGCCAAGTGCCTCCACGAGCCTTGCCGTAACCTCGGCGCGCAGCGCCGTCTCATCGAGCGGATGCCAGCGCAGCGCCAGAGGCCCGCCGACAAAGACGACCAGAGCGGCATGGTCGGCATCCTTGCTGGCGTCGCAGGCGAACAGCCCAGGCTGGTCGCGCCACATGACCATGCCGCACAGGTCACGCTCGCGCCAGAAGGGGCTGGCATAGCGCACCAGGATCTTGATCACCGCGCCGCTCTCCCAGACGCCGAGCGCTTTTGCAAGCTCGGCAGGCAAGGCAGGCGCGAAGTCGAGTTTCGCGGCCGTCGCCGGCGGCAGGGCAAGCAGCGCCGAGCGCGCTTCGATGACGCCGCGGGTCGAGACGACGCGAACGCCTTGCGGCCCGTGCTCGATCCGCGTCGCGGCCTTGCCGAGCCGCAGCCGGTCGGCGAGATCGCCGGCCAGATCGTCGGCCAGCGACTGCATGGTCTCGCGCAGAAAATACTGCAGCTCGAACACCTCATTGGTGATGCGGCGATCATTGTCGATCAGGTACCACAGCGGCACCTTGTCCAGCGCCAGGCACCAAAGGCCCTCGATCATCGACCGGAACGCGGCCTTGGCGTCGGCCGTGTCCTTCTGGCGCTCGAGCCATGTCGCCACGGTCAATCCGGCGATCGAAGCATCGTCCGGCTCGATCCTGTTCATGCGCTCGCGGATCGCCATCGCGACCTGATAGGTCCGCTCTGCCGCCTCGGCCGACATCCACGGATGGGTGATGAACTCGCCTTCGATATAGGTCTCGACGAAGGTCTTGCCGCGCGCCTTGGCCAGCGCCATCAGCTCAGGCATGTCCTGGCAAAGGAATTGCCCGCCGCTGTCGATCAGCTCGCCAAGTCCGTTCGGCCTCGCTTCCACGCGTCCGCCGGCCCGGTCGCGTGCTTCGAGCACAAGGAAATCGATGCCGGCGCGCTTCAATTCGAGCGCGGCCGACAGGCCGGTGAAGCCGGCGCCGACGATGACGACGTCGGTTCTTTCAATGATGCTGCTCAATAGCCGGCCTTGATCTTCTCGAACTCGGCGACCATGCGCTGCTTCAGGTCCGGCGCCACCGGCTGCTGGAACAGCGTCTTGTCGAGGAATTTGTCGAGATTGTCGAAGCCGCGATCGCTCAGCAGCTTCTGGTCCATCGCCGCCATGCCGGCGCTGTTGCCGTGACCGTAGCCGAAGGTCTTCACCATATACTCCGAAACACCCGGCGCGTTGACCGCGCTCAGGAAATCATAGGCCTGGTCGAGCTTGCCCGGCGCATCCTTGAGCAGCACATAGCCGCACACCCAGGTCGAAATGCCTTCCTTGGTGTCGCGGTTCATGGCGATCGGCATGCCCTGCCCTTTCAGCGTCACATAGGTCTCGTTCCAGCCCCAGACCAGGTCGACTTCGTTGCCGGTGAAAGCCTGGTTGAGGTCGGTGTCGTCGGTCCAGTAGAAACGGACATTCTTGTGCACGTCGCGCAGGAAAGCGGAAGCCTGCTTGAACTGCTCGTCCGTCATCCTGGTCCAGTCCTTCAGCCCGATCACCAGGCTTGCCAGCGCATAGGCGTCGTCGACATTGTCGCCGATGGTGACGCGGCCCTTGAACTTCGGGTCGGCGAAGATCTTCAGCGACTGCGCCTCGTCGGCCGTCACCTTGTCGGTACGGTAGAGCAGCGAGGTGTTGCCCCAGTCGAAAGGCATGAACCAGGCCTTGCCGTCGGCGGTAGTAGTGAGATCCTTCATCGCCATGATGCCTGGATTGAGGTCCTTCCAGCCGGCGATCTTCGACGTGTCCAGCGGCTGCAAGAGACCGGCCTCGCGCCACTTCACCACGCTTTGCGAGCAGGGATGCGCGATATCGGCCTTGAAGCCGGCGCGCATTTTCTCGAACGCCTCGTCCTCGTCGCCGAAGAAGGCGAAGGTCGGCTCGGCGCCATGTTTGGCGGTATAGGCCGGATGCAATAGCGGATCCTCGTAACCCGACCAATCGAAGACGACGAGGTCGCCGCCGCCTTCGGCAAGCGCATAGGCGGTGCCGGCGCCGATCGTGACGACAGCGGCAAGGACAAGGCGGCGAAGCATGGATGTCATGGCGCGAGAACTCCCCCATCGCGGGCGCATCGGGGAGGTTAGGAGAATTCCCGGCCTTTGGCGAGCCCGCTCACTTTGCTCTGCCTGGCAGGTGAGCGGGCCGCTGAAATTCGGCTCAATAGCCGGCTTTGATCTTCTCGAACTCGGCGATCATCTTCAGCTTGAGTTCCGAGGGCAGCGGCTGCTGGAACAGCGTCTTGTCGACCCACTTTTCCACATTGTCGTAGCCCTTTTCCTTCAGGATCGCCGGGTCGACGCCGGCCATGCCCTTGGCGTTGGCCTGGCCGTAGCCCCAGTCCTTGACCAGCGTCTTGGCGACTTCGGGATCGTTGACGGCATTGAGATAGTCATAGGCCTTGTCGATGTTGCCCGGCGCGTCCTTGAACAGCACGTAGCCGCACACCCAGGTCGAGATGCCCTCGTCGGTGTCCTTCTTGGACTTGATCGGCACGCCGGCCTTGACCGACTGCACCGTCGCATCGTTCCAGGCCCAGGCGAGGTCGACTTCGCCGCCGGAAAGCAGTTGCACGATGTCGGTCGTGTCGGTCCAGTAGGAGCGCACATTCTTGTGCACCTGGCGCAGGAAGTCGGACGCCTGCTTGAACTGGTCGTCCGTCATCTTGGTCCAGTCCTTGAGCCCGATGGCGAGGCTGGCCAGCGCATAGGCGTCGTCGACATTGTCGCCGATCGAGACTCTGCCCTTGTATTTCGGATCGGCGAACACCTTCAGCGACTGCACGTCCTTTTCGGAAATCTTGTCGGAATTGTAGGTGAGCTGGGTGTCGCCCCAATCCCACGGCATGAACCAGGCCTTGCCGTCGGAGGTCGTGGCGAGGTCCTTCATCGCCATGATGCCGGGATTGAGATCCTTCCAGCCGGCGATCTTCGAGGTGTCGAGCGGCTGCAGCAGGCCAGCCTCACGCCACTTCACCACGCTCTGCGAGCAGGGATGGCCGATATCGGACTTGAAGCCGGAGCGGATCTTCTCGAACGCCTCGTCCTCGTCGCCGAAGAAGGCGAAGGTCGGCGAGTCGCCGTTCTTCTCGACATATTTGCCGTGGAAGCTCGGATCTTCGTAGCCGGACCAGTCGAACACGATCAGGTCCTTGTCGGCGGCGACGGCGAACGCTGCCGCCGAGGCCGCGAGCGCGCCGCCAAGCGCCAGGGTCAAAGTCATACGTCGGCTAAGATTTTTCATGCGGTTCCATCCTCTTTTGATCTTGCCGGTCTTGTGGGCCGGCTGTTGCTATCCGTAATGCTTCGGGAAAGCGGCGGCCAAAAATGCGTTGGCCGCCTGCAAGGCCGTTTCGCGCGTGGTGTCCTCCGTGCCCATCATCAGCCGCAGCCACAGGCCCTCGAGCATGGCGCTGAGCGCCAGCGCCATCACCTGCGGGTCATAGGCATAAGAGCCGCTCTCTTTGAGCGCCGCGCAGAGATCGATGAAGACTTGCTGGTAGTAATTGTCGCGCGAGCTGCTCAGCGCCTGGTAGGTCGGCCGCGACTTGGCCTCACCCCAGAAGGCCAGCCATGCCGCGAGCTTGCGCTTGTTGCAGATCGAGCGGTCGAAATCGGCCCAGACCAGATACTGCAGCTGCCTGGCCGGATCGTCGCCGGCCTTCTGCAAGGCGGTGCGCCAATGCGCCGAATACTCATCATACATGTGCTGCAGCGTGGCGATCAGCAGCTTTTCCTTGCTCTCGAAATGGAAGTTGACGATGCCGCGCGACAGGCCGGCGCCGTCGGCCACATCCGCCATCGTCGTTTCGGCGTAGCCGCGCTTGGCCAGTGAATCGATCGTCGCCTCGATCAGCTGCAGCTGCCGGACCTCTTTAGAGGCCTTGCGGCCGCGCTTTTCGGCCTCGCCTTTTTGCGCCGTTTCGGAGAGAGCATCGCTCGCCGCTGCAGTCTTCATGGGTGTGACGGTCTCCAGCATTGCCGGCTATCCAACCGGCTTCCAACCGCGCAGATGAGTGGGGCGGTGCTCGCCACTGTCAAGCACCTTCTGCATCGCCTCCCAGGTCTTGATGTTCTTGTCGACATAGGCCGCGCCGACCGCCGCCGCGGCCCGGGCGTAGAGAGGTCCTCTTAGCCGTGCGAGTTCCTCCCGCGCGACCTCGCGGTACCATGGATTGCGGTCGCGGATGGTGATGTCGGTAAAGCCCGCGCGGCGCATCGCTTCGGCGTAGCGTGCAGGCGAGGCCATCGCGAAGGACAGGCCCTCGGCCGCGACATAGGCCTTCATCTGAGCCGACGGCTCGCCGTCATGTCCAATCATCCAGTTCGATGCCGCAAATACTCCGCCGGGCCTGAGCACGCGAAAAATCTCGGCGAACAGTGCGTCCTTGTCCGGCACATGCAGCAGCGCGTCCTTGGAGAACACGACATCGAAGGAAGCGTCCGGGAATGGCAGCGGCCCAGGCGGCGCCTGGACGAAGCTGACTCGATCCTCGAGACCTTGCCTGGCCGCCCCTCGCCTTGCCTTCTCGATCACTGGCCTTTCGACGTCGAAGCCGGTGGCGCGAGCCGCACCGTGCGTTGCCACCAGATGCAGCGTGATGCCGCCGGCGCCGCAGCCGATGTCGAGGATCGTCTTACCCTTGAGCGAAAGGCCCTCGACCACGCGGTCGACTTCTTCCGGACCGCCCGGCGACAGGTAGCCTTCGCCCCACAGCGCTTCGAGGAAGCGAATGGCCGTGTCGTCATATTCCGGCTCGGCGTCAGCCGTCTCGATCATCGGATCTTCAACCCCAAATGCCGATGTGGATCAGTCCAGAAATCAAGGCAAAGCCTAGCGCATCAACAGGAAAACGCAACACCATTTGTTGAACATTCATTCAATATGGCTGGACAAAAAACCGTGATCCGTGCCAAATTCGAGCAATCAGGGAACCAACGGCACCGAGCAATTCCAGGAAAAGTGTGAAGCGGCTTTCCGTCCGGAATTGCGTAAAAACAAGAAGATAGGGCGGCGAAATGGAGGGTGAGCGCGCATGAAGGCATGGGACGCGATCGTCATCGGCGGTGGCCACAACGGCCTGGTCAATGCCTGTTACCTGCAGCGCGCCGGGCTGGACGTACTAGTCGTCGAGAAGAACGACTGGGTCGGCGGCGCCGCCACCAGCCGCGAGCTGACGCCGGGCTTCCTCTACTCCAACTGCTCCTATGTCTGCTCGCTGTTCAGGCCCGAGATCATGCGCGATCTGGAGTTGCCGCGCTTCGGCCTGCAGGTGATCTCCTATGAAGGCGGCGCCGTGTTCACCCGCGACGGCGACTACCTCGCCAACTACCGCGACCACGACGCGCATCGCCGCGAGTTCGCCCGCTTCTCCAAGCGCGACGCCGAGGCTTATGACCGCTATTCGCGCGACGTCACGAGGCAGTGCCGCTTCATCCAGCCGCTCTTGATGCGCACCGCGCCTGACCCAACCAGTTTCAAGCCGCGCGACCTCGGCGAACTACTTTATCTCGGTAAGAAATTTGCCGGTCTCACCGCCGAGGAGATGGCGCTGACCCTGCGCTTCTGGACGATGTCGATCTCCGACTTCCTCGACGAGTATTTCGAAACCGACGTCATCAAGGCGAATTTCGCGCTCTCCGGCATCATCGGCACGGCGCTCGGGCCGATGTCGCCTGGCACCGCCTATGTGCTGCTGCACCATTATATGGGCGAGGTCGACGGCTCGGTCGGCGCCTGGGGCTATGCACGCGGCGGCATGGGCGCCGTCACCAAGGCGCTGGCCGCCTCCTTCAAGGCTTCCGGCGGCACCATCCGCACCGGCGCCGAGGTCGACCATGTGCTGATCAGGAATGGCAAGGCGAAGGGCGTGGTGCTCGCCGGCGGCGAGGAGATTTATGGCAAGCTCGTCATCTCCAACGCCGACGTCAAACGCACCTTCCTGAAGCTGGTCGAGGAGAAGGAGCTGCCCGACATCTTCCTGCGCCGTGTCAGGAATTTCAAAATTCGCGGTTCGTCCGGCAAGGTCAACATCGCGCTCGATTCGCTCCCCGAATTCCCGGCTTTGCCGAAGAACTCGCCGGTCTATCGCGCCGACATGCACTTCACCGATTCCATCGAACGCATGGAGCGCGGCTATGACGATTGGAAGGCCGGGCGCTGGTCGGCCGACCCCTTCCTCGACATGATGATCCCGACCACGCTCGACCCGACCATGGCGCCGCCGGGCAAGCATTTCATGAGCTGCTTCGTGCAATACGCGCCGCCCAAGATAGATGGTCGCGATTGGACCGATGCCGACCGCGACGGCTTTGCCGAAAGCGTGATCTCCCAGATCGCCGAATATTCACCCGGCTTCCGCGACCGCATCGTCCATATGGAGGTGCGCACGCCGCGCGAGATCGAGGCCGAGGTCGGCCTCACCGAAGGCAACATCTTTCAGGGCGAGCTCACCTTCGACCAGTTGCTGTTCAACCGCCCGGTGCCGGGTTACGCGCAATACCGCTCGGCGGTCGGCGGGCTCTATATGTGCGGCTCCTCCACCCATCCGGGCGGCGGCGTCATGGGCGCGCCCGGACGCAATGCCGCCGCCGAGATCCTGCGCGATCTCGCCAAGCCAACCCTGCATATGAGCCCCGCCCATGACGTCATCTGATTTGAACTGGGACGCCATCGTCATCGGCGGCGGCCATAACGGCCTCGTCGCCGCCGCGACGCTGGCCAAGTCCGGCCGCAAGGTGCTGCTGCTCGAGGCCGGCAACGAGGTCGGCGGCGCCGCGCGCACCGAGGAATTCGCACCGGGCTTCCGCGTATCGGCCGTCGCCCATCTGCTCAACCGTCTCCATCCCGATGTGGTGAAGACGCTGGAGCTGGAGCGCCACGGGCTGAAGGTCGAGCGTGGCGATTTCGTGCCCTCGATCGCCTTGTCGAAGGATGGTCCGCTGGTGCTGCACGGCGCCTATGGCGAGGTGCTGACCGGGGCCAGCCCCTCCGAGCAATCCGCCTGGCAGGAGCTGCGCGCGCAACTGCTGCGCTACGCCGGCATTCTGAAACCGTTCCTGTCGCGCCGCCCGCTGGATCTCGGCGGCATGTCGCTCGCCGAGATGACCGGTCTCGGCCAGACGGCGCTGGCGCTGAAGCGGCTCGGCAAGGAAGACATGCGCGACTTCCTGCGTGTGCTTCTGATGAATGTCTACGACCTGCTGGATGAGCAGTTGTCCGACAACAGGCTGAAGGGCCTGCTTGCTTTCGACGCAACGCTCGGCTCGCATCTTGGGCCGCGCTCGCCGACCTCGCTGCTCGGTCTCTATTACCGGCTGGCCGGCGAGATCGGCGGCCTCGCCGGCGCGCAGATACAGCCGAAAGGCGGCATGGGCGCGGTGGTCGCCGCCATCCGCGCGGCGGCGGAAAAGGCTGGGGTTTCGATCCGCCCCGCATCGCTGGTTGCCAAGGTCATCGTCGAGAAGGGCCGCGCCGTCGGCGTCGTCACGCAGAGCGGCGAGACGCTGCGCGCCAGGACCGTCGTTTCCGCGATCAACCCGGCGACGACCATTCTCGACCTCGTCGGTCCGCGCGAGGTCGACACAGGCTTCGTGCGCAAGGTGAAAAACATCCGCATGAAGGGCGATGCGGCCAAGCTGCATCTGGCGCTCGACCGGCCGCCGCAATTTACCGGCGTCGACGCCGCCGGCCACAGGGGCCGCCTCGTCATCGCGCCCTCGCCAGACCATGTCGAGCGCGCCTTCAACCCGTCGAAATATGGCGAGTTCTCGCCCGAGCCGGTGATGGAGATCACGCTGCCCAGCCTCGTCGATCCATCGCTTGCGCCGTCCGACGCCTGCGTGCTCTCGGCCGTTGTGCAATACGCGCCCTATGCGCTGAAAGAAGGCTGGGCCGCCGGCAAGCCGAAATTCCTCAAGGCGATCATGGGTGAGCTCGAAACTTATTCGCCTGGCATCGGCGCCACGGTGCGCCATGCAGAGCTGTTGACCCCGGCCGACATCGAGGCGCGTTACCGCATGCCCGGCGGCCATTGGCACCATGGCGAATTGCAGGCCGACCAGATGCTCATGTCGCGGCCGGTTTCCGGCTGGTCGGGCTACGACACGCCGCTCGAAGGACTGTTCCTCGCCGGCGCCGGCTCGCATCCCGGCGGCGGCATCTCCGGCGCGCCCGGCCTCAACGCCGCGCGCCGCATCATCGCGATGAGGGCCTAGGTATGTTTTTGCAAATCGCTGAAGTTGCGCTCTACGGCGAAGGAACGCCGTCATGAACCATCATCCCACCATCAAACCGTCGCTCGACGCCCGCACCCTCGCCCAATCCCACTTCCGCACGCTGCGGCTCGGCACGCCGTTCCAGCCACGCATCGACGCGCTGGGGCTGAAGCAGGAGTGGTACAGCTGGGCCGGCTACCGTGCCCCGCATTCGCTGTGGGACGAGGAGCTCGAATATTTCGCCATCCGCAGCCAAGCGGCGCTGTTCGACATCTCGCCGATGACCAAATACCGGATCGAGGGGGCGGACGCCGAAGCCTATCTCGACCGCGTCACGCTGCGCGACGTCACCAAGCTGAAGCCCGGCCGCGTCCACTACACCGCCTGGTGCGACGACGAAGGCTTTGTCCTTGACGACGGCACGCTGTTCCGGCTGTCGCTGACACGCTTCCGGCTGTGCTCGCAAGAGCGGCATTTGCCGTGGCTGCTCGACAGCGCCCACGGCTACGAGGTGAGTGTCGAGGAAGAGACCGAGGCCGTGGCGGGACTGGCGCTGCAAGGCCCGACGTCCTTCGCCATCCTGCGCGACGCGGGCTTCGCCGGCGTCGAGCGGCTGAAGGTCTTCGACCTTGCCGAGTTCGCGCATGACGGCGCTACGATCACCATCTCGCGCACCGGCTTCACCGGCGATCTCGGCTACGAGTTGTTCGTGCCGGCCGACAAGGCGCTGAGCCTGTGGGATCGGCTGATGGCGGCGGGCGAATTGCGCGGCATCCGCGCCATCGGCTACACTGCGCTGAACCGCGCCCGGCTGGAAGCCGGCTTCATCGTCGCCAATGCCGACTTCACCACGTCGGAGCATGCCATCCGCGCCGACCGCCTGCGCATGCCGGATGAAATCGGCCTCGGTTTCATGATCAATCCGGAGAAGGGCCATTTCAACGGTCGCCGCGCCATCCTCGAGGCCCGCGCCAGGAAGAAGCTGCGGCATGTGCTGGTCGGGCTCGAGATCGAAGGCAACATCCCGGCCGAGCATGCCATCGTCTATTACCGCAAAAGCCAGGAGATCGGGCTGGTCAGCGCGGCGATGTGGTCGCCCATGGCCAAGCGCAACATCGCGCTCGCCTCGCTCAAACGGCCTTATGGCGACACGATCGTCGACGACCTCTGGGTCGAGATTTACGCCATGCGCGAGTTGCAGTACCAGAAGCTCATGAAGAAGGCGAAGGTGGTGCCGCGTCCCTTCATCAAGCTCGATCGCCGCACCGCCAACCCGCCGGCGGACTTCTGAGATGCCAAGCAAAGCGGAAGATTTCGACACGGCGGCGGAAGCCACCGAGCAGTGGGAGCTGGTCAACACACCGCTCGGCGAGATGTGGTCCGGCCGCACCCGATATGCTGCGGCCATGTTCTTCTTCAAGCGCGGTGAGATGAACGCCGAGACGCTGGAAGTCTACCGCATCTGCGCCAGGCTCGATGCGGAAAATCCCTTGCCGATCATCCGCGACCGCGGCGTCGGCAAGGAATGGCTGAAGCGGATGGGCTACGGCCAGTAGCTGCGCTTAGCCTATTGTGCGCTCCAGCACGCTCAGCCAGTTGCGATAAGCGATCTTCTCGATCAGCGCGCGTCCAAAGCCGCGCGCGGCGAGCGCATCGATCAGCTTGGGCAGGCCGGCGACGTCGCCGATGGGGGCCGGGATCATGGCGCCGTCGAAATCGGAGCCGAGACCCACGCCGTCCTCGCCCAGCGCCTGCAGCAGCGAATCGATGTGGCGCACCATGATCTCGATGCTGGTGTCGGCATTCATGCGGCCATCCTCGCGCAGGAAGCCGGTGGCGAAGTTCAGGCCCACCATGCCGCCCGACTCGCGGACCGCGCCGAGCTGCCATTCCGTCAGGTTGCGCGAATGGCCGCAGATCGCATGCACGTTGGAATGGGTGGCGACCAGCGGCGCGTCGCTCAAGTCCACCACATCGCGAAAACCCTTCTCGTTGAGGTGCGAGAGGTCGATCATGATCTTCAGCTTATTGCAGGCCTTGACCAGCGCCTTGCCTGCATCGGTGAGGCCGGGCCCAGTGTCGGGCGACGAGGGAAAGCGGAACGGCACGCCATTGCCGAAAGCGTTCGGCCGGCTCCAGACGATGCCCAGCGAGCGCAGGCCTGCGGCGTGCAGCACGTCGAGCATGGCAAGCTCGGGGTCGATCGCCTCGACGCCTTCGATGTGGAAAATCGCCGCGATCGAGCCTTTCGCCATGGCGGCGCGCACGTCGCCGGCGCTGCGGCAGACGGTCAGCGCGCCGGCGCGCTCCAGCCGAAACAGGATCGAGGCCATGCCGATGGTCGAGGTGATCGCCTCGGCCTGCGGCAGTTCCGGCGGCAGCGGTTCATTGTCGCTCGGCGCCGGCGGCACGGCGCTGCGCTTGGACTTCTCGACGGGTGGCGGAAAGATCGCGAACATACCGCCGGCAAAGCCGCCCTTTTTTGCACGCGGCAGGTCGATATGCCCGCCCGGCGTCCCCTCGATGAACAGCTTTTCGACGTCGGCCTCCTTCGACTGGTAGAGTCGAAGCAGCGTGTCGTTATGTCCGTCGAAAACGGGGATCAGGTCGGTATCGGTCATCAGGGGAGCCATTCAAATCAGTGACGGGCGGGACGTTCGTCCGAGCGAACCGTCAACTTAGGCAAGATGACCGGGCGGTGCAAATGCCAAGGCTGGGCCTCTTCCTTCTCCCCCTGTGGGAGAAGGTGGCCGCGAAGCGGCCGGATGAGGGGTGCTCCAGGGAACGCCGACCTCTCACTCCGCTGGAGCACCCCTCAACCGTCTTGGCGCTGCGCGCCGATCCACCTTCTCCCACAAGGGGAGAAGGGAACGCCGCGCTACCGCTTCAGCACATCCGCCCATTCCGGGTGGCGCCGGAACTGGGCGTTGGCGAAGGGGCAGAGCGGGATGATCTTCTTGCCGGCGGCGCGCGCGTCCTCGACGGCGCGGGTGACGAGCCGAAGCCCGGCGCCCTGGCCGCGAAAGACATCCGGCACCTCGGTGTGATCGATGATGAGCTGGTGCTCGCCGATCTTGGTGAAGGTCATCTCGGCCTCGGCGCCGCCGGGTCCGCGCAGCACGTAACGCCCCTTGGAGCCGCGGTCTTCCAGTTCGATCTCGGGCAGTTGGTCAGCCATTTTGTTTGCCTCCTCAGAGCATGATGCCGAAAAGTGTGAAGCGGTTTTCGGACGACATCATGCTCTATCTTTTTGATTTGCAGCCGGCGCCGGCGCGAACAGCCGCCGCGCCGCCTCGATTTCATTCGGCCGAACCTCATGCCCGCCGTCGTGCCATTCCACTGTGACATCGGCGCCGTCAGCGCGCAAATAAGCCTCGAGCCGCGACGTCAAATTGGGTGGGCAGATCGGGTCGCGCCTGCCGGCCGTGATCAGGATATGGCGGCCGGCAAGGCTTCCTTGCACCTTCGGTTCGAACGGGATCAGCGGATGCATCAGCGCCGTGGCGTCGAACAGGCTTGGCTCGGCAAACACTACCGAAGCCAGGATGTTGGCGCCATTGGAATAGCCGAGGCCGAACACCGCCGAGGGTGTTGCCGCCTCGACATGCGCCTTGACGAAGCCCACCATTTTCGACGTCGCGCGAGCCAGGTCGTCCATGTCATAGACGCCCTCGCCGGTGCGGCGGAAGAAACGCGCGGCGCCGTGCTCCGAGACATCGCCACGCGGCGAGATGATCGTCGCCGAAGGCAAAAGCTCGCGGCCGAAGCCGAGAAGCTGGTTTTCGTCCGCGCCGGTGCCGTGGAAGACGAAGAGCAGCGGGCTGCCCGGCGAACCGGGCAGCATTTTATGGATGTAAGCGTCCTTGCTCATGGCTTCAGTCTTCCAGCTTCTGCAGGTGTTCTTCGAGGTAAGGTCTCAGATGCTGATGCTGTTTCGGCAGCTTCAGCGCTTCGCCCAGATGCGCGGTATCCTCGTCGCGGTTGAAGCCCGGCTCGTTGGTCGACACCTCGAACAGCACGCCGCCCGGCGTGCGGAAATAGATCGCCCAGAAATAGTCGCGATCGATGACCGGCGTCACGCCATAACCCGTGTCGACCAGCGCCTTGCGCACTTCGAGCTGCTTGGCGCGATCCTCGACCGCGAAGGCGACATGGTGCACCGAGCCGGCGCCGAGATTGGCGAAGCCGGCGCCCGGCAGCGATTCGATGTCGACGACATCGGCGCCGTTGCCGTTCTTGATCGCCATCCGGCGGACGTTGCCGGACTTGTCGACCTCCTCATAGCCCATGAACTTCAAAAGTTCCTCGGTGGCGCCGCCGTCCTTCAGCCTGAGCGAGACCGAGTGAAAGCCGCGGATCGCCTCGTCGCCGGGGATCCCGCCCTTGACCCAGGGCGCCCTGCTGTCGGCCTTGTCCTCGACCAGTGCAAAGCTGTCGCCGTCGGGACCGGTGAAGGTCAGCCGCTTCTCGCCAAAGGCCTCAGTGCGCGCGACATTACCGACGCCCTCGTCAGCAAAACGCTTTTCCCAATAGGCGAGCGTGCCTTCCGGCACCGAGAACACCGTCGTGCCGACCTCGCCGACGCCATGACGGCCCTTGGCGATGTCGGGGAACGGGAAATAGGTCATCACCGAGCCCGGCGTGCCGACCTCGTCGGCGTAGTAGAGGTGGTAGACGTCCGGCGCGTCGAAATTGACCGTCTTCTTGACCCGGCGCAGGCCGAGCTTCTTCGTGAAGAACTCATTGTTGCGGCGCGCATCGCTGGCCATCGAAGTGACGTGATGCAGCCCCTTGATCTGATTGAGCATGATTGTGCTCCTTCCCTTGTTCCTTGTGCGGCCCTCGCCGCTGTCCACGCCAATATGAGGATAGCTCAGGCCATGGCAAAGCAGGCAAACGCAGAATGGACTGTGTCATAATAGTGAACGACTGTTCAAAATATGTTCACCATTCTCTCACCGACGTCGGCTTGCAACGCCGGTGATTTTCCGTTCCATCTGGGCGCTTCCACAAGGACACGATCTTGCACGACCAGCCGAGCCGCCCGAATCTCCTCCTCATCACCTGCGACCAGTGGCGCGGCGATTGCCTGTCGGCGGCGGGTCATCCGGTGGTGAAGACGCCGAACGTGGATGCCTTAGCCGCCGAAGGCGTGCATTTCCGCCGCCATTATGGCGGAGCGGCGCCCTGTTCTCCCGCCCGCGCCTGCCTCTATACCGGGCTCTATCAGATGAACAACCGCGTCTGCCGCAACGGCACGCCGCTCGATGCGCGCCACGGCAACATCGCGCTTTCGGCGCGCGCGGCGGGTTACGACCCGACGCTGTTCGGTTACACCGACGTCGCGCTCGATCCGCGCGAGATGGCTGACAACGACCCACGCCTTCGCAGCTATGAAGGCGTGCTGCCCGGCTTTACCGTGCGGCAGGCTTTGCCGGAACACCAGAAGCAGTGGCTGTCGTGGCTGCGCGCGCAAGGCATCGACACCAGCGCCGGCAGCCCGGACATCCACCGTCCGGCCAGCGGTCAGACCAAGAGCGATGTGACCAACGCTCCTCCAGTCTATTCGAAGGACCAGACTCCGACGGCTTTCCTGGCCGGCGAATTCGTCCGCTGGCTTGGCGAACAGGAGAACAGCGCGCCGTGGTTCGCGCATATCTCCTTGATCAGCCCGCACCCGCCCTTCATCGTGCCGGAGCCCTACAACACCATCTACGACCCCGCTGACGGCCCGGCCTTTCAGCGCGCGGCAAGCTGGCAAGTCGAGGCGGAAAGCCACCCCTACCTCGCCTATGATCTCGCCAGGCAGAAGAGGAAAAAATTCGTTCCCGGCATCGAGGGCAGCGTGGCGGACTGGAGCGAGGAAGATTTCCGGCGCATCCGCGCGATCTACTATGGCATGATCTCAGAGGTCGACACGCAGCTCGGCCGCATCTGGCAGGCGATCAAATCAGCCGGCGCCTGGGACGACACCGTCATCGTGCTCACTTCCGACCATGCCGAGATGATGGGCGACCATTTCATGCTGGGCAAAGGCGGCTTCTTCGACGCCAGCTACCATATCCCGTTGATCATCCGCGATCCGCGCCGGAGCGCTGCGGCCGGCTCATCCGTGGACCATTTCACCGAAGCCGTCGACATCTTCCCGACCTTGCTCGATCTGATCGGCGCCACGCCGCAGCGCCATCTCGACGGCCGTTCGCTCGCGCCCTGGATCGACGGCAACGAGCCGGAAGACTGGCGCAACGCCGCGCATTGGGAGTTTGATTTCCGCACGGTCGCCGCAGGCGAAGCCGAGAGCCATTTCGGCATTGGATCGAGTGCCTGCAACCTCGCCGTTATCCGCACGGCGGACGTCAAATATGTCCATTTCGGCGGCGGCCTGCCGCCGCTTCTGTTCGACCTTCAGAAGGACCCGGGAGAGTTGAACAATGTGGCGAACGACCCGGCCTATCTGCCGGTGCGACTGGAGTTCGCGGAGAAAATGCTAGCCTGGCGCGCCGCGCATCTAGACCAGTCACTGGCGCTGGCCGAGCTGACGGACGATGGCGTGGCCGGGTACGTTGCCAAGGCAGTAGGGCAGTAAGGCAATAGGGCAGTATGGGAACCGCTCCCTGCTGCCCTACTGCCCTACTGCCCTACTTCAGCATCATCCGCTGCTGGTCGCGCTTCTCGGCATAACTGCTCTTGTCATAGGCCGTCTGCGCCTGCAGCTGCTCCTTGGTGAAGTTGGTGTAGAGGTACTTCTTGCCGTCCTTGTCGGTCATGAATTTCAGCTTGTCCATGCCGACCGCCACCTCCTTGGCGCCAATGCCGAGGAAGCCGCCGACGTCGACGATTACCGCGTCCGGCTTGTTGTCGGGCGTCAGCACGACGTCGCCGATGGAACCGATCTTGGCGTCGTTGGCGCCATAGACCGTCGCACCCTTCAGATCGTCGACCCTGATATTGCCCATCGGCATTTCCGTCAGCGTCGACTTGTCGATTGAAGCGGTCTTTGTCTGGTCGGTGGCGGCAGCACCGTTATCGGCCGGCTTGTTCTCGGCCGTGCTCTGGGCCGCCGGTGTCGCGGGCTTGGTCTCCGCGGTCGACTTGGCGGGCTCTGCCGGCTTGGCGCCCTTATCGGAGGTCGTGTCCGACG
Source organism: Mesorhizobium sp. GbtcB19 (assembly GCF_019091085.1). Lineage (GTDB taxonomy): Bacteria > Pseudomonadota > Alphaproteobacteria > Rhizobiales > Rhizobiaceae > Mesorhizobium. Next base: position 185,671 of record NZ_JAGXJY010000005.1, read on the forward strand.
ACGCTACCGCGGGCGTGGTCGTGGCCGGGGCATTGTTCGCGGCCGCCGTCGAGCCGGGCGCCGGATCATAGGCCTTGCGGTTGAAGTCGGGCCGTGCCTGCAGTTCCTCCTTGGTGGTCTCGGCCACCAGCCAGCGGTTGCCGTCCTTCTCCGCCCATTTTGCCTTGGCGAAGTCGTAGGTGACATTCTTGGTGCCGATGCCGAGGAAGCCGCCGACGCCGATCACCAGTGATTCCGCCTTGCCGTCCTTGGCCAGCACGATGTCCTTCACGTCGCCGATCTTCTGGGCATCGTCCGCGGTGCCGTTATAGACCGCCTTGCCCATGATGCTGGTGGCGATGTTGCCCTCCGCCTTCTTCACCGGCTCGGCCGGTTGCGCGGCGGCTTGCTTCTGCGTCCCTGTCGTATCGGTCGCCGCCGGCTGCGTGGCGTCGGTGGACTGCGCCGGCGCCGGATCATAGGGCTTGCGATCGAAAGCCGGCTGGGCGTTCAGCTCATCCTTGCTGGTCTTGGCCACCAGCCAGCGGTCGCCGTTCTTCTCGGCCCATTCAAGCTTGCCGTAGTCGAAGGCGACATCCTTCGTGCCGACGCCAAGGAAGCCGCCGACGCCGATGATCGCGGACTTGGCCTTGCCGCTTGAATCGAAGACGACATCGTCGACCTTGCCGATATTCTGGGCATCGTCGCCGGTGCCGTTATAGACGGACTCCCCGATGATATTGGTCATCAGCGCGCCGTCGGAACGCGGAACAGGAGCCGTGTTTTCGGCTGCGGGAGCCTGCGCCGGAGCAGGCGTGGTCGTCTGTGCAAAGGCGCCGGTTGCAAGCGATGTCGCCAGAGCGGTGGTCGCAAGAAGCGTGCGGATCATGACGGTCTCTCCTCGTGCCTGATTTCGTGCATGCCGCTCGCCCGGCCAGCCCTGCGCGGCAGGCCGGGAGCGGCATTGTCAACAGGTTCACAACGTTGTGACCCAAGCGTTGTTCCAACGCCGAGTTTTCCCGGGAGCTCGGATTCTCGACCTCTGGCGGAACCTTTGCGACCGCATCTTCGTTTCAGCCTGCGGCTGGTGGGTCTTCAGCCCAGACTTGAAGACAGACGGAGCGGGGCATGCGGTTTGCTGCGGTGCTGAACCAGGATGGCGGCACCTTGCGCACCATAGACATCGGAGCGTTTTCCGAGCAGTTGCGTCAGATACTCGAAGCGGCGGGGCATTCGGTCGAGATCGATATCGTCGCCGGCCGAGACATCGCCGCGGCGCTGGAAAAGGCGATCGCCAAGCGAAATATCGATGTCGTGCTTGCCGGCGGCGGTGACGGCACGATTTCCACCGCGGCCTCCCTTCTCATGAACAAGAAGAAGGCTCTGGCGATTTTGCCCGCCGGCACCATGAACCTCTTCGCGCGCGGCCTTGGCATTCCCCAGACATTGGAAGCGGCGCTGCAATCCTTTGCCCATGGTGAGGTGATCGCCGTCGATATGGCGAGCGCCAACGGCCGGCCTTTCGTGCACCAGTTCTCCGTCGGCATGCACGCCAAGATGGTCCAGCTGCGCGAGAAAATGGATTTCGGCTCGCGTCTTGGAAAGATGCACGCATCGGTGCGCGCCGCCTGGGCGGCGATCAAGAACCCGCCGGCGCTTAAGGTCAGCCTGAGCGTCGGCAAGGCGGAGATCGTCACCCGCACCACCGGCATCGGCATCTCCAACAACCTGTTCGGCGAAGGCCATCTGCCCTATGCCGACAATCCGGCCGGCGGCGTGCTTGGCGTCTATGTCAGCGTCGCGCGCCGGCGTCATCACCTGGCAAAGCTGCTGCTGGACATGCTGCGCGGCCGGTTGCGCCAGAGCGCGCATGTCGAAGTGCATCAGGCTGGCAAGGCGGTGCTGAAAATCCACTCTCCCGCCAGGAGGTTCAGCGCGGTTTTGGACGGCGAATTGATCAGGCTGGAGCGCGAAACAACGATCGAGATTCATCCCGGCGCGCTGAACGTGCTCGTTCCGGCAAGCAATGCGCAGGCAAAGGCGGCGTGATGCGGAGATCAACCGCCCTGGACGGGTTTTTGCGCCGCCGGAGGCGCTTCCGGCAGGGTCTGCTGCGTGGTCGGCGGCTTGATCAGTTCGCCATAAATCTCGACCGCGCCCCACGCGATAAAGGCGAGCAGAAGTCCGGCGACGAGGATTCTGAGGCCATGCCAGCCCCAATGCCCTTGGCGCGCTTTGTCTTCAGGTACGATCTTGGTCACCTTTGGCCTCCATACTGCGCGGCGGCGGGCACTTCAGGTGCGACATGTCAGGTAACGGGGCCTGTTCGGGAAGGTTCCGCGCTCAGGGCGGACGCTCAGGCATGTGCGCGGCGATGGATCGCATATACGCGGGGATGATTGCATGACCACTCGGGGGATTGGTGACTAGCAAGGCAGACAGTTTGCCGGAGGATGTGGGCCGCGTTGTCATCGATGCGGACCGGCTCGCCGTGCTTGCGGGCCTGGGCGCCATGGATGCCGCGACCGATCCTGACTTCGACCGCATCGCTGGTCTTGCAGCGGCCATTGCCGAAGCGCCCATCGTGCTGGTCAGCCTCGTCGACAGCGATCGCCAATGGTTCAAGTCGCGCATCGGTCTCGACGAGCAGGAGACGCCGGCCAGCATCTCCTTCTGCGCCCATGCCATCGCCGCCGGCGACGATCCCATGGTCGTGACCGACGCCAGGCTCGACCCGCGTTTTACCGCCAATCCGCTGGTCAATGGCAAGCAGCACATCCGCTTCTATATCGGGGTGCCGATGGTGGTGGCCGGGGCCAGGATCGGCACACTTTGCGTGCTCGATCGCGAACCGCGACCGTTTCCGACCGCGGACAGGCTGGCGAAACTGAAGACGCTCGCCGACCTCGCCGCCAGCCTGTTCACTTTGAAGGACGCCACCCGCAACGGCGCCATCGCCAAGACGGAACTGGCGCGCGAGGAAAAACGCCGCGCCATTGCGCTCGATGCCGCTTCGCTGGCAAGCTGGGTGTGGGACATCCGCACCGACATGATCGAATGCGACTCGCTCCTGGCCGGGCTTTTCAACCTGCCGGCGTCGAACCGGCTGAAGGCGCGCGACATCCTGCGTGCCATCGACCCGCGCGATGTCTACCAGACCGAGACGCGTTTTCGCGACGCGCTGAGCGGCAGCGACGACTATTTTGGCGAGTACCGGGTCAATGGATTCGACCCTCCCCGCTGGGTCGCCACGCGCGGCCGCGTCGTCGAACGCGACGGCGAGGGCAAGCCGACACTGATCTTCGGCGTCAATTACGACATCACCGAACGCAAGCTGGGCGACGAGCGGCAGCGCCTCCTGCTGCGCGAGCTCAACCACCGCGTCAAGAACACATTGGCGACCGTCCAGGCGCTGGCGACGCAGACGGTCCGCCACGCGCGTCAGCCGAGCGAGTTTCTCGAAGCCTTCAGTGCGCGATTGCACGCGCTCGGCGCCGCCCATAGTCTACTGTCCGATCGGGAGTGGCGCGGCATCGGCATCGGTGAGTTGGCGCGTATCGAGGCCAAGGCTTTCGACACCGGCGACCAATCGCGCATTACGATTTCCGGTCCCGAGCTCCTGCTCTCGCCGGACCAGGCGGTGGGTCTGGGCCTGATCCTGCATGAACTCGCCAGCAACGCGCTGAAATACGGTTCGCTTTCCGTCCCATCGGGAAAAGTCGATCTCGACTGGAAGACGAAAGGCCGCAAAGGCGCGCGCCGCCTGGTGCTGACCTGGCGCGAAAGCGGCGGTCCGGAAGTCGAACCTCCCGACCGCCAGGGTTTCGGCTCGATCCTCATCCGCCGCAGCCTTGCCAAGGTGATCGACAGCGACGTGACCCACGAATTTCGCCCCGGCGGTGTCTTCGCCGAGATATCGATGCCGCTCGAACCGTCCTTGAAATGAGTGGTCCGGCGATTTGCTAAGCGGATCTAAGGCATGCCGTCCGGACCCGGCTTCGGCGGATTGGGTTTGGCGTTCTCGCGATAGATGGCGTAGGCGACGATCGCCAAGGCAGGGGCCACGACGGCTCCCAACCCGCCCTTGCTCTTGGCAAGCGCCGGAAGCAGGGCAAGTGCCGCGGTAATGCCCACCGCCGTCATGTCGGCCTGCCGCCGTCTTGCGCGCCGCCTGCTGCGCATGCTGGCGGTCAGCTTATGGATGACCACGATCAGGCCGGCTATGACCAGGAATCCGATGCCGAAACCGAGGCTGGTCGCCAGCGGTCCGTAGCGCGCCGCCAGCCAGATATAGGCAGCCCCTATGAGGAAGCCGACGCCGCACAACGCAAAAATGGCGGCAAGCCCGTAAAGGATTGCCGTCATCCGCGCCCTTTGCAAAGCGGCCATCGCTTCGCCCGAAGCAAGGGCCGAGATCAGCGAGACAATCGTCCCCATCTGCGGCTAACGGCGGGACAGGAGAGCGAAGAGGAAGCCGACGCCTGCGGCGATCGCCAGCGACGTCACGGGCTTCTCGCGCACTTTCGCGATCAGCTGGGCTTCGATGTCCTCGGCGCTTCCCCGCATGCTTTCGAATGCGGCCTCACCTTGCGCCCGCAATTGTTCGACGCCGTCGGCGGCGGCGCGACGGGCCGCGCCATAGCCGTGCTGGCCGGTCTTGGCGAGTTGCTCGGTGAGCTTCTGGATGTCCGCTTTCAGCTGCTCGATATCGGCTTCCAGGTCGGCGGTGGTCGCTTGCTCAGTCGTGGATCTGCCTGCAGCGGTTGCCATTCTCTAACTCCTTGCGTTTGCTTGGATTTCAACGTCTGTTCTGCGCCAAGGTTCCGCACCTGGCCACTCAAAGCACTCTAGGGTGTGTTGAGATTCAGGTCAGGCCGAGTCGAAAATGGTGGCTTCCGAGAACCGGAGCGGAGCGTACTTAAAGTACGTGAGCACCGGAAGCGCAGGAAGCCGCCATTTGCAGGCCGGCATCACCTGAATATCGACGCACCTAGATAAGCGGCCGGCGTTCTTCACCGAGCCCTTCCCAGCGGGCCAGGTTCTTCAGCCCATCGTAGTCGATTACCTCGCAGCCGCCGTCGCGCCACCTGACGAGCTTGCGGTCCATCAATTTGCGGATCGTCTTGTTGGTGTGAACCAGCGAGAGGCCAAGCGTGTCGGCGATGTGCTGCTGCGTGATCGGGATTTGCACCGGAGTCTTGCCGTTGAGGCCGGCGCCGCGGGCCCGGCTGGCGATGAAGGCAATAAGATAGGCAGCGCGTTCGAGCGCGGTGCGGCGGCCGATGCTGAGCAGATTCTCATCCAGCATCCGTTCCTCGCGCGACGCGATCCAGGTGATGTCGTAGGCAAGGCCTGGATAGTTGCGATAGAGGTCGTGCAGCTGCTCGCGCTCGAAAACGCAGAGCAGCATCGGCGACAACGCCTCGACGGAATGCTGCATCTCGCCCATCAGGCTGCCTTGCAGGCCGATGAGGTCGCCAGGCATGGAATAATTGAGGATCTGCCGTCGCCCGTCAGGCAAGAGCTTGTAGCGGAACGCCCAGCCGGACAGCACCGTGTAGAGATGCGCGCTGTGGCTGCCCTCGACCAGGACCGTCGCCCCCTTGTCGACAGCCAACTCGCCGCGTTTGAAGGTGCTGATGAACAGCAGTTCCTGCATGTCGAATTCGCGAAAGGCCGGCAGCGGCCGCAGCGGGCACTTTTCACAAGGGTATTGACGACTGGCGACCGAACGTGTGCTTTGGCTGGACATTTCGACCCCTCTCGAAATCCCTGCCCTTATGGGCGCATGGAAACGTCTGAGACCGGCAGGGGTTCCGCGAGGCATGGAGGCCCATGTCTTTTTTAAATGACATAGCGCCGAATTCCGCGCATGAGTGCGGCCCGCCGAGGAGACACTGATAGGTGCCAGCATTGCTTGACGGACTGCGTATTCTCATCCTGGAAGACGAGTTCCTGATCGCTATGGATGTCGAGCAGCTTTGCCGGGATCACGGCGCCGCGGATGTGACGATCGCGCGCGATCTCGCAGAGATCGACGGGCAGGCATTGCCGTCCCGCTTCGACGCGGCGGTTGTCGATCTGATGCTCGGCGGCGTATCGACCCTGGACTTTGCCGCGCGGCTGCGCAGCGAGGGCGTGCCGTTCGTGTTCGCTTCCGGCTATTCGGATTCGGACGAAGTCAAGGGTTCGTTCCCGGACATCCGGCTGGTGACCAAGCCTTATTCGGGAGACGACCTCATCGAAGCCGTGGCCATTGCTTGCGGCCGCGCAAGAGCTGCCTGAGGCACTGTCGCGCCCGAACTACCGTGGTGTGATTCAGCTCACGCCGCGTTTGAACCCGTCACCTGCGCCGAGATGGCGTCGGGACCGAACTCGTCCTCTCCGGAAATCTTGAGGATCTCCTGCAGCCTTGTGCGCGCCCGGCTGACCCGGCTCTTGATCGTGCCGACCGCGCAGCCGCAGATTTCGGCGGCTTCTTCATACGAGAAGCCGGAAGCGCCGATCAGGATGATGGCTTCGCGCTGGTCCTCGGGCAGTTGCTCGAGCGCGCCGCGGAAATCCTTGAGGTCGAGCTGGCCGTGCTGGGCCGGATGAACGGCAAGCCTCGCCGTCATGATGCCGTCGCTGTCCTGCACCTCGCGGCCGCGCTTGCGCATCTGCGAATAGAACTCGTTGCGCAGGATGGTGAACAGCCAGGCCTTGAGGTTGGTGCCCGGCTGGAAGCTCTCATGCTTGTCCCACGCCTTGACCAGCGTTTCCTGGACGAGATCGTCGGCCCGGTCGGCATTCTGCGTCAGCGACACGGCGAAAGCGCGCAGGCTCGGGATCGCACCGAGCAACTCGGTCTTGAAGCTCTGGGACACCGCCGCCATGCCTCAGTCCTTTTTCTGGGCAGGTTCGGTCTGTTCCAGCTGGCTGAGCAACTGAGCGAAACGGTCCGGCACCTGGTCCGAGACCAACTCATCATAATATTGCTTGAGCTTGCGGGCAATTTCGGAGTTCGCTCCAAGCGGGTTGCCGTCCCCGTTCCGATGCCTGTTTGCGGCATCAGCCATCTGTTTTTTCGACATGTCTTTCATAGTCGCCCTGATTTCCAGCACCCGAACCGCTCTTCGACTTCAAACCACAACGCAAGCGGAACGCTCGTCTGGTTGCCCATCCCGAAATGCCCAAACGCCGGCCTGCTAATTTAGTTCCACAGCCGGCGGAACTTTTTCTGAAAGCCGGCGTTTGATTTTCCGGGGCTTGCACCGGCATGGCCTTGAACATGCAACGTCATCTGAGGGAGACGTAAATAATGAGTTTGTCCGCAACCATCGCTCCGCATCTTCCGTTCCTGCGCCGCTTCTCGCGGGCGGTTTCGGGATCGCAGGAGAGCGGTGACGCGCTGGTCGCCGCGATGCTGGAAGCCATCATCGCCGACACTAACATCTTCCCCGACGCCTCCAGCGACCGCATTGCGCTGTACAAGGTCTTCGCCAGGCTGTTCACGTCCGTGGCCATCCGCGTCCCGCAGGAACAGGCGCAGACCGCCTGGGAGCAACGCGCCGCGGCCAATCTGAACGCGATCGCGCCGCTGCCGAGGCAGGCTTTCCTGCTGGTGGCCGTCGAAGGCTTCAGCGAGGATGAATCGGCCGAGATTCTCGATGTCGACGAGGATGAATTCTCAGGACTGCTTTCCCAGGCGAGCAACGAGATTTCCCGACAGGTCGCGACAGACGTGCTGATCATCGAGGACGAGCCGCTGATTGCCATGGACATCGAGGAGATGGTCGAAAGCCTCGGCCACCGCGTCGTCGGCACGGCGCGCACGCATGCCGAGGCGGTGGCCATGTTCGGCAAGACCCGGCCGAAAATGGTTCTGGCCGATATCCAGCTCGCCGACGGCAGCTCCGGCATCGAGGCGGTCAACGAGATTTTGTCCTCGACGCCGGTGCCGGTTATTTTCATCACCGCCTTCCCGGAACGCCTGCTGACCGGCGAACGTCCGGAGCCGGCCTTCCTGGTCACCAAGCCCTTCAACCCCGACATGGTCAAGGCTTTGATCAGCCAGGCCCTGTTCTTCGACCGGCAGGCCAAAGCCGCGGCCTGATCCCGTCAAAAGCCCGGACTTTTCAGTGTCATGCGAGGCCTTCGCCCCTCGTGTGACGCTTGTCTGTTTTTACGATCTGAAAAGCCCCTTCAAGGGGATCGTCTTTTTCGGCAAATGGTGGAACAAACGGCACCGAGCCACGTTCTTTTCCCGACATAAGAAGGAGACGCATCATGCTGTACTGGGCGCTCGTATTTCTCGTAGTTGCGATCATCGCCGGCGCGCTTGGGTTCGGCGGCATAGCCGGTACGTCGGCAGGCATCGCGCAGATCCTGTTCTTCATCTTCCTCGCCTTCCTGGTGATTTCGCTCATTGCAGGCCTCTTCAGGAGAGCCTGACCGCTACACTGGAAGCCGCACCCCTCAAACGGTTTCCAGCCCCCGCCGGGCGGCGCCTCGAAAGAGCACCGTCCGGCGGACCGTTTTTGGAGAGCCTGCAATTTTCGGAGCGCCGAGACGGCGCGGAACCGGTGCGAGGTGAAGCCGTTCATGGAACGGGTGCGGACAAGGAGCGAGTGCGGGGATGTTTTCCAATGCCTTCCGAGGGTCCCACGAAAGACAGGGTTGAAAGAAAGGACAGCGAAGTGATCGCGATGCACCCTGCCGAAAGCGGGATGCAGTTGGGGCGGGCGTTGCTTCATGCCCTGCACAATGCGGGAATTTCGGTTCTCTACCAGGATCGGCAGATGAAAACGGTCTGGGCGCGCAACATGAGCGCGCCCTGGGCGTCCGAAACCGCCGACGGCAAGGATTTGCTTTCGCCCGCGCAGGCCGAGCGCATAAGAGCCACCAAACTCAAGGTGATCGATTCCGGCAACGCTGAACGGCTCGAGCTCAGCATTCCGGGAAGCCAGGGCGTACGCTGGTTTCAGCTGTGGATCGATGCCGATCGCGGGGATACCGGAGAAGTCCTCGGCATCGTCACCACGATGGTGGAGACGACGGAGCAAAAACGCCGCGAGCAGACGCTGAAGACGTTGCTGCGCGAAGTCAGCCATCGATCGAAAAATCTGCTCGCCATCATCCAGAGTATCGCCACCCAGACCGGGCGCTACACGGAGACGCTCGGCGAATTCCTGGCGCGCTTCCGCGGCCGGCTGCAATCGCTGGCTTCCTCGCAGGACCTCGTCACGTCCTCCAACTGGCGAGGAGCGGCGCTGCAGGAGCTTGTATCCGGCCAGGTCGGCCGCTACAGCAGCGATCTGTCGCAAAGCCTGCGCTTCGCGGGCGAGAATCCTTTTCTCAATCCCAACGCCGCCTTGCATATCGGCCTGGCGATGCATGAGCTGGCCGTGAACTCCGTGAGCTACGGCGCGCTGTCGCGGCCGGGCGGCCACGTCGAGGTGCGCGCCAGGCTGGAAGCGGAGAACGGAGCCCCGCCCAACCTTCTGCTGACCTGGACGGAAGTGGTCGGCGACGCGCCGCGCAATGAGAAGCGCTTCGGCAGCGTGGCGCTGGAGCGCGTCGTGCCGATCTCGCTGAATGGCTCCGCGACGCTCGACATCGGCAAGGACCGCATGGAATACCGTCTCACCGTCCCGCACGGGAATTTTGAGACAGATTAATAGCGTGGACCTTTGCCGGCGAAGCCTTAACCGGCTGTTCACCATAAAGTCCGATCCTGTGCTCCCGGCTAACGAGGCGCCGGAGACCCATCCGCGCCCGGTGCGCGATCTGGGAGATTGAATGATGGTTGCCGACTTGAACAGGCTGGAACAGGCTGCCCGCGTCTCGATGAGCGGCTTCCAGGAAGCCGAGCCGCCGCCGGTGCCAAGATCCTCGCACCTCCCGCTTCGCCTCGGCGCCATCGCGCTTCTCGCCGCCGTGGCCCTGACCGCGGCCTGGCAATTGTTCTGATTCCGTAGACGGCTTTGAAGTCTGACTAAAATCCAGGCCCGGAACTTTTATTCGCCAAGAATCGTTGTTTGCGGCGAGAGGTTTGGAGCCATGGAACACATCGCCGCATTGCTCTTCGTGGTCGGCTGTTCGAGCTCGATGACCGACTGCCGCGAACTCCAGGTGCCGGTCAGCGTTTTCGAGACCGAGCAGGCCTGCACCGCCGAAAGGCCCTTCGCGCTCGGCGACCTGCAGGGCCAGGCTCCCCACATCATCGGCAGGTGCCTCGCCGTCGATCCGGCGCTCGAGGACGACTACGACGAGGTCGTCTGGAACGTGCGGCCCGACGGCACGCTGGTGGCGTCCCTGGAGGTTTCCGGCATGGTCGTCGCGTCGAACGGCGAGCGCCCTGAAAAAGACTATCTTAGCCAACAGTAAAATCGGGCGGGCAAAGCCCGCTTTTTCATGCTAAACGATTGCCGGCACTGCCAAAAGTGAGGACAAAAGTGAGGAGCAATTCAATGCGGAAGATGATCATTGCCATGGTTGCCGTGGTCGCTGTCAGCGGCTGCACCAGCACCGAGCAGGACGTCGTCGGCGGCGGCCTGATCGGCGCTGGCATCGGCGGCCTGGTCGGTGGCGGCAAGGGCGCGCTGATCGGCGCGGCCGTCGGCGCCGGGTCGGGCCTCCTGGTCCGCAACCTGCGCAACGGCTACTGCCAGTATCGCGATCGTCACGGCCGGATCTACACGGCTCGCTGCAACTGAAGCAATTTCAGGAAAAGCGTGACACGGTTTTCCGTCCGAAATTGCGTCACAACAAGAAGATAGGGCGGTTCGCCGTTTCCCTGAAACGGTGAACCGCCCTAGTTCGGTACCGCAAAAACACCGGGGGCCGGCTGCCGGCCTCCGGTTTCTTTTTGAATTCAGATCGCTTATTCGCCCGCCGCCAACGCTTTTTTGGCCGCTCACACAGCCAGCGGGATCCTGATTTCCACCTTCAATCCGTCGTCGTGGTAGTCGCGCGCGATCGTGCCACGCAGTTCGCGCGTGACGTTGAGATCGATCAGCTTGGTGCCGAAGCCGGTCTTGGCCGGCGCTTCCAGCTTCTTCTGACCGGCTTCGCGCCAGTTCAAGAGCAGCGTGCGCGCGCCGGCGCGCGTTTCGACGCTCCAGTCGACCTTGAGAGCGCCCACGGAGCTGCCGGCTTCGCCATATTTCAACGCGTTGGTGGCAAGTTCGTGGAAGGTCAGCCCGAGTGCCTGCGTCGTCGTCTCGTCGAGCAGCACTTCCGGCCCGGACAACAGGCCTTCGGGAAGGTCCTTGCCGAACACCTGTCCGAGCTCGATGCGCAGCAGATCGCCGAGATCGGCCTTCTGCCAGCGCGAGCGTGTCAGCATGTCCTGCGATGCCGCCATGGCCTGGAGGCGCGCCGAGAACGATGCCGAAAACTCCTTGACGTCGGTGGCTTGCGAAGCCGTCTGCCGCGCGATCGCCAGCACGCGGGTGATCGAATTCTTGATACGGTGCTTCATCTCCTGCAGGATCAGGTCCTTTTCCAGCAGGCTCTTTTCGGTCGCCTCGTGCAGCGCCGATTTCGCGTCATAGGCACGTTCCTGATAGCGCGCCACCAGGGCGATGGCTCCGGCCAGCAGCAAGCCGAACAATCCGAGCATGACCGGAATGGCGCGCGAGGACGGCGGCTCGAAAGCGCTTGTCGGCCTGAACAGCAAAGTCCAGGGCTGACCCGCGACGACGATATCGCGGCGCGCCAGAAGCTTGGCGCCGATGCGTTCCGCCGGCGGCGCCTCCGAGCGAAAAAGCAGCTTGCCGGCTTCCGGCTTGCCGTCATAGACCTCGACATTGACCGGCAGCAGCGGCGAATGGCTGAGCGCCACCTGGAACAGGTCCTGGGCGCGGAAGGCGGCATAGAGAAAACCGGCCGTCGAGGAACGGCTTGCGTTGATGACGTCGGGGGCGGTCTCCACGTTCAACCGTACGAAGACCAGGAAGCCCGTGAAGGTCTGCGCCACGCCGGTGCCCTGGCCGAGCTGGACCAGGCCGCTCGCATGCTGCTGGTCGTCGGCCATCGCCTTTTCGATCGCGGCGCGGCGCACCGGCTCGCTGAACATGTCGAAGCCGATGATCGACTGATTGGATGTATCGAGCGGCTCGAACAGCACGATCGGTGTCCGCCATGGCTCGGTTGTCTTGGGATAGATTGGGTGGGCCGTTCCATGGTCGCGCAGGATATCGCGTTCGACAGCGGCCTCGTCGCCGGCTTTGGCGAGCCTGAGGAAGCCGATACCGCGCAGGCCGGCGAAATTGTCGTCGATGTTCAGCGCGGTGAAGAAGGCCTTGAACTCGCCGCGCGTGATATCGCCGTTGCGGGCATCGAACAGCGCCTGCGTCGAGCGCAGCAGCGACAGATGCAGGTCGATGCGGCTTTCGATGCGGCTGAGCGCGTCGTCGGCGGTGCCTTCGAACTTGATTCGCGCCGCTTCCTGGGTCGCGAAATAGGCAAAGCCCGCCATCGTCAGGCTGATCAGCGCGACGGCGATGAAGGCGACGATCGGAAAAAGCTTCTTCAAATCAAAAAATACGGCCCGTGGACGGTCGACGACCTTTATGGGCAAGTCTCCGCGCCAACACAATGGCGAGGCCAAGTCTTCATGGTGGCTGGTACATCAACCGGTCGTTAATTAGCCGGCTATCTTATAGTTTCATGCAGCGATCTTCAGCGCGCCCGGCCCCGGGATGGCGCCGGGTGGGCATTTGCCCAGGATGATCATGCCGAGCACCTCGTCCTGTGTGACATCGGTGGTGCGCGCGGTGCCGACCACCTGGCCGTTCTTCATCACGCAGACCCGGTCGGCGAGCTCGAACACGTCGTGGATGTCGTGGCTGATCAGGAAGATGCCGATGCCGTCGGCCTTGAGCTGCTTGACCAGTTCGCCGACCTGGGCCGTCTCCTGCGGACCGAGCGCGGCCGTCGGCTCGTCCATGATCAGGATGCGGGCGTTGAACAGGATCGCGCGCGCGATCGCCACCGACTGCCGCTGTCCGCCCGACAGCTTGACGACCGGCTCCTTGAAGCGCTGGAAGCGCGGATTGAGCCGGCCCATCACCTTGCGCGCCTCGGCTTCCATGGCGACGTCGTCGAGCGTGCCCCAGCCCGTCATCAACTCGCGGCCGAGAAAGAGATTGGCCGCGGCATCGACATTGTCGGCCAACGCCAGCGTCTGATAGATCGTCTCGACGCCGTACTTCTTGGCGTCGCGCGGGTTGGAGATCGAAGCCTCCTCGCCGTTGATGAAGATCTGCCCGCTGTCGCGCCTGTAGGCGCCGGACAGGATCTTGATCAACGTCGATTTGCCGGCGCCGTTGTGTCCAAGCAGCGCCATCACTTCGCCGGGGAAAAGATCGACCGACGCGTCGTCGACGGCGCGGATGCCGCCGAAGGCGATCGAGATGTTGCGCATATCGACCAGCGGAACGCCGGTGGGAGTGGATTTTTCAGCCATGTTGGTTCTCCTCCCTATAGTCCATGCTTGGGCATGATCTCGTCCGAAAACCGGCTCATGCTCAGACGCGCTTGCGATAGATGGTGTCGAGCCAGACGGCGATGACCAGCACGGCGCCGACGACGATGCTCTGCAGCGGCGAATCGACACCGAGCAGCACCATGCCGGACTGCAGCGACTGCATCAGCAGCGCGCCGAGCATGGCGCCGAGCACGGTGCCGGAACCGCCGGCGAGCGAGGTGCCGCCGATCACCGCGGCGGCGATGACCAGAAGCTCGTCCAGAGTGCCGAGCGCATTGGTCGATGAGTTCTGCCTGGCCGACGAGATGGCCGCGGCAATCGTTGCCAGCACGCCCATGATCATGAACACCTTCATGGTGATCCAGCGCGTGTTGATGCCGGCAAGGTTGGCCGCTTCCGGATTGCCGCCGATGGCGAAAACATAGCGGCCGAAGCGCGTGCGCTTGGTGACGAAGGTCATGATCAGGCCGACGGCGACCGCCATCAGCACCGGAATGGCGATGCCGTGCGCTATGAAGAGCCCGCCTTCGGGAACGGTGATGTTATTGGCGGCGGCGTAGCGGTTCACGATGCCGACCGGCCATGGATAGGAATTGGCGAGCCATACCGCGCCCAGGATGATCGCGCAGGTGACCGTGGCGAGCAGCGTCTCGGCCCAGACCGGGCGCAGCGGGAAGCGGAAGCGCTTGCGCTGCACGCGGCCATTGAAATGCATGAAGATCACCGCCAGGCAGGCGACGATGCCGACGGCCCAGCTCCATCTGGCGCCGATCGAGCCCGCCGGACCGCCGCCCATCAGCTGGAAGGTGGCATCGAGCGGGGCCACCGTCTGGCCGCTGGTCACCCACCAGGCGGCACCCCGCCAGACCAGCAATCCGCCCAGCGTCACGATGAAGGCCGGCACTTCGAGATAGGCGATGATGAAGCCTTGGAAGGCGCCGATGATGAGGCCGAGCGCCAGCCCGATCAGCAATGCCAGGATCCAGATCCAGGGATTGCCAAGCTCGAGCCCGACGAAGCGAACCAGGAAATGCACCTGGGCAAAGCCCATGATCATGCCGATCACCCCTTCGGCCGATCCGACCGACAGGTCGATGTTGCGCATCACGATGACCAGCACCATGCCGGAGGCCATGATCGCCACAGCCGAAGTCTGCACCGACAGGTTCCAGAGATTGCGCGGCGTCAGGAACGTGCGGCTGTCGAAGTCGAGCGGATTGACGCCAAGGCGCAGGCTGGAGATCACATGCAGCCCGACCCAGATCAGCAGCAGCGCGCCGATCATGCCGAGCATGCGGGTGTCGAGCTCGGTGGCCTTGAGGAAGCGGGCGACAGCGCCGAGTTCGGAAGCACGCGCGGTGTCTGCCGGTTGGGTAGACGTCGTGTCGGTCATGATTTCCTCCCGCCGGCCTGCCGTCTGACGCGGATGCCGGACCTCAGCCTGGAAGCCTATCCGCTCGAGGCGGAACGGTAAATCTTTGAGAAAACGCCGCGGCTTTCAGGCCGCGGCGCAGGGATTTTGGTCTGGTGTCGTCAAAGCTTAGTTGCAGACCTTGACGCTGCCGGCGGCAACGCCCGCGCAGACTTCGTCCTTCTTGATCCAGCCGGCGTCGATGACGACGTTGAGATTGTCCTTGGTGATCGCGATGGGGGTCAGGAACAGCGACTTGACGGTGTTGCCGCCCGGCGTGGTGAAGTCCTTGGCGCCGGCGATGTCGGCATTCTTCTTGCCGCCGGCGAGCTGCGAGGCGATCTCGGCGGCGTTCTTGCCGAGCTCGCGCGCGTCCTTCCACACCGACACGGTCTGCGTGCCGAGCGCGATGCGGTTGAGCGCCGCGTGGTCGCCGTCCTGGCCGGAGACCGGAACGGTGCCGGCCAGGCCCTGTGCCGTCAGCGCCGCGACGACGCCGCCGGCGGTGCCGTCATTGGCCGCCACGACCGCATCGACCTTGTTGTCGTTGGCGGTCAGGAACTGCTCCATGTTCTTCTGCGCGTTGGCCGGCAGCCAGCCGTCGGTATAGGCCTCGCCGACATTCTTGACCTTGCCGCTGTCTATTGCCGCCTTCAGCACTTCCATCGAGCCGGAGAACAGGAAATCGGCGTTCGGATCGGAACCCGAGCCCTTGATGAAGACGTAGTTGCCTTCGGGCTTGGCCTTGAACACCTCGCGGGCCTGCATGCGGCCGACTTCCTTGTTGTCGAAGGTCAGGTAGAACACGTCCTTGTTCTCGATCAGACGGTCATAGCCGACGACCGGGATGCCTTCATCGAGCGCCTTCTGCACCGCCGGACCGATCGCCGAGGCATCCTGCGCCAGGATGATCAGCGAATTGGCGCCCTGCGAGATCAGGCTTTCCACGTCGGTCAGCTGCTTGCCCGGATTGGACTGCGCGTCGGCCGAAATATACTTGTCGCCGGCGGCCTCGATGGCGGCCTTCATCGCGGCTTCGTCGGTCTTCCAGCGCTCTTCCTGGAAATTCGACCACGAGACGCCGATCACCTTGTCCTTCGCCTGTGCGACCGACGCCAGCGCCAGCGACATGGCAACGCCCGCCAGAATGGCGGTTGCAAATCTCTTCATGATTTCCTCCCTTGCGCCCTTACGGCGCGACCCAGACTGACCCGAAGGTCGGTACAGAGGCTTTTTTTCGAGCCTCGAAAAAACACTGATCCAATGCTAAGGCTCTGTCAACTCGGATTCTGATGGGTTTTGAGGTGCCTCGAACTTTTTTTCGAGCTCCGCAATAAATAATGACAGCTTCGTCGGCTTCTGCCAGTATCTCTAGCATGTCACCGACGGCCCGTGGCATCATCAGGCCGTGATGACCAGGAGGAAATGTTTCAGACAATGTCGGTCGGAATCCGCCACGACGATCTGCGCCGGCGCAACCGCGCCATGGTGATCTCGGCGGTGCGCCGCGCGGGTCAGCCGTCGCGGACCGAGATTGCCGCCACCACCGGGCTCAGCCACTCGACCATCTCGGCGATTTCCGCCGACCTGATCCAGGAGGGCATTCTCACCGAAAGCAAGGCCAGCGAGCCGACGGCGTTGAAGCGCGGCCGGCCGCAGATCGGGCTGGCGCTGAACCCTGAAGCCGCCGCCGTGCTGACCGTTGTCTTGTCGCTGAACTTCCTGTCGGTGGCTGTCATCGACTATGCCGGCCAGGTGGTTGCCGAGGAACAGCTGCGTCTGGACACGCTCGTCATGCCGCGCGACGAGCTGATCGGCGAATGCGTGGCCATCGTCCGGCGGCGGCTGCGGGATCCCGACCTCGATATCGGCAGCGTCGCCCGCATCGCCATGGGCATCCAGGGCATCACCGATACGCATGCGCGCGCCATGCTGTGGTCGCCGATTACGCCGTTGACCGACATTCCTTTTGCCGACATCCTCGAGACGGAATTCGGCATCCCCGCCACCATGGAGAACGACTGCAACATGATGGCGGTGGCGCTGCAATGGCGCGACCCCGAGCGCTACCGCGACGATTTCATCGCCATCCTGTTGTCGCACGGCATCGGCATGGGCCTTGTGCTGAAGGGCACGCTGTTCACCGGCACGCATTCCTCAGGCGGCGAGTTCGGCCACATGATCCATCGTCCGGGCGGCGCGCTATGCCGCTGCGGCCGCCGCGGCTGTGTCGAGGCCTATGCCGGCAATTACGCGATCTGGCGCAGCGCCATGAAAATGAGCGAGGACGCCGAGCCGGTCGATATCGGCGACGCCGATATGCGCGCCCTTGCCGCCAAGGCGCGCGAAAAGGACGGTCCGGAGCGCGAGGCTTACCGCCGGGCGGGCGAGGCGCTGGGCTTCAGCCTCGGCAGCCTGTTCGCGCTCATCGATCCGGCGCCCGTCGCCATGGTCGGCGTCAGCGCGGCCGCCTTCGACCTGATCGAGCCGGCGCTGCGCGAGGCGATCGCCCAGACCGCCGGCGGCCAGCACTCGACATCGATCTCCTTCGACACCGAGCCGAACGAACTGCCGCTGATCCGCGAAGGCTGCGCCATGCGCGCTCTGACCTTTGTCGACCAGGAGATCTTCGCCCCGGGCGTTCAGGCGCGGACGGGCAAGCACGTCGCATAAGCAGCTTTGAAGTGACCGTTGATTTCCGAGTGTCCCGCCGGACGCCAGAGATTAGCGAAGGCCCCGAAGCTTCGTCATTCCAGGGCGGAGCAGGAGCGAAGCTCCGTCGCGAAGACCCTGGAATCCATGCCGCTACCTCGGAGGTGGGGCGCAGCGGAGCAGAATTCCGCACCGTGGCGGCGCGTCGAGGTCACGGAATGGATCCTCGGGTCTGCGCTGCGTCGCTTCGCTCCTTGCTCCGCCCGTGGATGACGAAGCACGAACGTCGCGGCTACTCTTCAACGCATGCGATCCGGTAGCGGGTGCGTCAATTCTACGAACGGCGCGCCTAATCCTCGCGGATGGCATAGCCCGCCCCACGAATGGTGCGGATGACGTCCGGCATGCGGCCGTTGTTGACGGCTTTGCGCAGGCGGCCGACATGGACGTCCACGGTGCGTTCGTCGATATAGATCGTCTCGCCCCAGACATTGTCGAGCAGCTGGCTGCGCGAGAACACGCGGCCGGGGTGCCGCATCATGAATTCGAGCAGGCGGAACTCGGTCGGGCCGAGCCTGATCTCGCTCTTCTTGCGGTAGACGCGGTGCGACTCGCGGTCGAGCACGATGTCACCGACCTTGAGCACGCTGGACAGCACTTCCGGCTTGGCGCGGCGCAGCAGCGCCTTGACGCGCGCCATGAATTCCGGCGTCGAGAACGGCTTGACCAGATAGTCGTCGGCGCCGGTCGAGAGGCCGCGCACGCGGTCGCTTTCTTCACCCCGCGCCGTCAGCATGATGATCGGCAGCCGCTCGGTCTCGGGCCGCATCCTGAGACGCCGGCAAAGCTCGATGCCGGAAACCGCCGGCACCATCCAGTCGAGCACGAGCAGATCGGGAACATTTTCCTGCAGGCGGATTTCGGCCTCGTCGCCGCGGGTCACCACTTCGACCTGGTAACCCTCGGATTCGAGATTGTAGCGGAGCAGCACCCCCAGCGGCTCCTCGTCCTCCACCACCATGATGCGTGGCGCGATCATCGGGGTAACCTTTTCCGTCAGGCCGCCGGCGCCGACATCGCCGTCTCGTCCTGCTTCGGACGGTTGGCGGGCAATTGCGTACCGGTCAGCACATAATAGGCGTTTTCCGCGATGTTGGTCACATGGTCGCCGATGCGTTCGAGATTCTTGGCGCAGAACAGAAGATGCGTGCAGGCGGTGATGTTGCGCGGGTCTTCCATCATGTAGGTCAAAAGCTCGCGGAACACGGAGGTGTATTTGACGTCGATGCGCTCATCGTCGTTGCGCAGCTTGGCCAGCGCCGAAGCATCGCCCACCGTGTATTCCTGGATCACGGCCTGGACCTGGATCAGCACCAGCTGCGCCATGGAATCGATCGAATGCGTGAGGTCGCGCGGCGCGGCGCTGATGCCGACCGAGCCGACGCGCTTGGCGATGTTCTTGGCAAGATCGCCGATGCGTTCGAGGTCGCCCGCCATGCGGATCGAGCCGACCACGTGGCGAAGATCGTCCGCCATCGGCTGGCGCTTGGCGATCAGCGTGATGGCGCGGTCGTCGAGCTCGCGCTGGCGCGCGTCCATGATGGCGTCGTCGGAGACGACGCGCTGCGCCAGCGCATTGTCGGTCTCGAGCAGAGCCCTGGTCGCCGCGCCGACCATCGAACCGGCCAGGTCGCCCATGTCGTTGATCAGCCGGCTGATCTGCCTCAGATCCTCGTCGAACGAGGCAACGGTATGTTCGGCCATAATGATGTCCTCGTATATGAAATCAGCCGAAGCGGCCGGTGATGTAGTCCTGCGTGCGCTTCTCATGCGGCGAGGTGAAGATCTTCTCGGTCCGGTCGAACTCCACCAGCTCGCCGAGATACATGAACGCCGTCTGCCGCGACACGCGCGCCGCCTGCTGCATGTTGTGGGTGACGATGACGATCGTGTAGTCGGCCTGCAATTCGTCGATCAGTTCCTCGATCTTGGCGGTCGACAGCGGATCGAGCGCCGAAGCCGGCTCGTCGAGCAGGATGACCTCGGGCTTCACCGCGACGGTGCGGGCGATGCACAGGCGCTGCTGCTGGCCGCCCGACAGGCTCTGGCCGCTGGCGTTGAGCTTGTCCTTGACCTCGTTCCAGAGCGCGGCGCGCTTCAGCGCCGACTCCACGCGGTTGTCCATCTCGGCCTTGCTGA
This sequence comes from Mesorhizobium sp. GbtcB19, assembly GCF_019091085.1. Classification (GTDB taxonomy): domain Bacteria; phylum Pseudomonadota; class Alphaproteobacteria; order Rhizobiales; family Rhizobiaceae; genus Mesorhizobium. The sequence continues at coordinate 205,386 of NZ_JAGXJY010000005.1, forward strand.
TCTTCTCGTAGAGCCTGACGCCGAAGGCGATGTTTTCGTAGATCGACATCGGGAACGGCGTCGGCTTCTGGAACACCATGCCGATCTTGGTGCGCAGCAGGTTGAGGTCCTGCGAGCGGTCGAGGATGTTCTTGCCGTCGAGCAGCACCTGGCCCTCGGCGCTCTGCTTCGGGTAGAGCTCGTAGATGCGGTTCAAGACGCGCAGCAGCGTCGACTTCCCGCAGCCCGAAGGCCCGATGAAGGCGGTCACGCTGCGCTCCGGCAGGGACAGGTTGATATCCTTCAGCGCCTTCGACTGGCCATAGTAGAAGTTGAGGCCCTTGACCTCGATCTTGGCCTTCTCGACGGCCGTGTCGGGTACGTTCAGGTCGGTGGACAACATCGGTTTCATCTGTCCTCTCTGCGTCCGGTTAGGCTGCGGGCGAAAATGCTCAGCCCGAGAACCGTCAGGGTGATTATGAGTGCGCCCGTCCAGGCCAGCTGCTGCCATTCCTCATAGGGGCTGAGCGCAAACTGGAAGATGGTGACAGGCAGGCTGGCCATCGGGGCATTGAGATTGCTCGACCAGAACTGATTGTTGAGCGCGGTGAAGAGAAGCGGTGCCGTCTCGCCGGAAATGCGGGCGACGGCCAGCAGGATACCGGTGACGATACCCGACATTGCCGCGCGATAGGCGACCGAGCGGATCACCACCCAGCGCGGCGCGCCGATGGCGGTGCCCGCTTCGCGCAAGGCGTTGGGCACCAGGTTGAGCATATCCTCGGTGGTGCGCACCACGACCGGGATCACCAGGATCGACAGCGCGACGGCGCCGGCAATGGCCGAGAAATGACCCATCGGCCGCACCATGAGCTCATAGACGAACAGGCCGACGATGATCGAGGGCGCCGACAAAAGGATGTCGTTGATGAAGCGCACCACCGTGGTCAGCTTCGAGAAGCGTCCATACTCGGCCATGTAGGTACCGGCCAGCACGCCGATCGGCGTGCCGACGAGGATGCCGATGATGGTCATGACGATGCTGCCATAGATGGCATTGAGCAGGCCGCCGGCATCGCCGGGCGGCGGCGTCATTTCGGTGAACACCGCCAGCGAAACACCGGACAGGCCCTTGTAGATCAGCGCGCCGAGGATCAGCGCCAGCCAGGCGAGACCGATGCCGGCGGCGACGACGCACAGCGCCATCATCACGCTGTTCTTGCGCTTGCGGCTCTGGTGGAGGGACAGGGCTGTCGACATGGATCAGGCTCCCGCGCGGCTGTCGATGCGCAGCAGCATGTAGCGCGCGATGGCAAGGATGATGAAGGTGATGATGAACAGGATGAGGCCGAGCGCCACCAGCGACGAGGTGTAGAGGTCGCCGACGGCTTCGGTGAATTCGTTGGCGATGGTCGCCGAGATCGTCGTGGCCGGAGCAAAAAGCGAGGCGCTGATACGGTGCGCGTTGCCGATGACGAAGGTGACCGCCATCGTCTCGCCGAGCGCGCGCCCGAGAGCGAGCATGACGCCGCCCATGATGCCGACGCGGGTGTAAGGGATGACGACGCGCCGGGTCACTTCCCAGGTCGTGCAGCCGATGCCGTAGGCCGATTCCTTGAGCACTGAAGGCACCGTATCGAACACGTCCTTGGTGATCGAGGTGATGAAGGGCAGGATCATGATGGCCAGGATCATCGCCGAGGTCAAAAGGCCGATGCCGTAGGGCGGGCCGGCGAACAGGCTGTTGAGGCCGGGAATGCCATGAAACATCCAGATGATGAAGGGCTGCACCGTCGTCTGCAGGAACGGCGCGAACACGAACAGGCCCCAGATGCCGTAGATGATCGACGGAATGCCGGCCAGAAGCTCGACGGCCATGCCGATCGGGCGCCGCAGCGGCCGCGGGCAGAGCTCGGTCAGGAATATGGCGATGCCGATGCCGATCGGCACGGCGATGACGATGGCGATCGCCGAGGTGATGATGGTGCCGTAGATGGGCGCAAGCGCGCCGAATTTCTCGGTGACCGGGTTCCACGCCTCGGAGCCCACGAAGGAGAGACCGAAGGTCGAGAGCGCCGGCCAGGATCCCGCGATCAGCGAGATGGCGACGCCGCCGAGCAGGACCAGAACCAATATCGCGGCGGCTTTCGTCAGCGCGCGGAAGATCGCATCGGTGAGGGCGAAGCGCCGGACCGTGGCATCGCGCGAACCGCGAGCGGCCGGCATGGCTTCCTGGACAGCACTCATGGAAGGTCTGCTCTTTGGCTGGAGGAAAAGGAGCGCCGCGATGCGGCGCTCCTTCGATTTTATCACTCGCCGGCGTAGAGGGGCTTGCCGCCAGCCTGGATGTCGGCCTTCCACGAAGCCTTGATCAGGTCGACGACGCTGTCCGGGATCGAGACATAGTCGAGGCCCTTGGCGGTTTCCTTGCCGTCCTTGTAGGCCCAGGCGAAGAACTTGAGCGCTTCACCGGCGGCGGCGGCATCGTCCGGAGCCTTGTGGATCAGCACCCAGGTCGAAGCCGCGATCGGCCAGGTGGCGTCGCCGGGCTCGTTGGTGATGATGACGTTGAAGTTCTTGGCGGTCTTGAAGTCGGCGTTCGAAGCGGCGGCGCCGAAGCTGTCGAGCGACGGCTCGACGACCTTGCCGGCCGCGTTCACCATCTTGGAGTAGGAGAGCTTGTTCTGCTTGGCGTAGGCATACTCGACATAGCCGATGCCGCCGTCGGTCTGCTTGACGGTGTTGGCGACGCCTTCGCTGCCCTTGGCGCCGACACCCGTCGGCCATTCGACGGCGCTGTCCGAACCGACCTTGTCCTTCCAGTCGGGCGAGAGTTTCACCAGATAGTTGGTGAAGTTGAAGGTCGTGCCCGAGCCGTCCGAACGGTGGACGACGGCGATGGCGGTCGACGGCAGGGTGACGTTCGGGTTCAGCGCCTTGATCGCGGCGTCGTCCCAGGTGGTGATGGCGCCGAGATAGATCTGGGCCAGGGTCTTGCCGTCGAGGACGAGCTCGCCCGGCTTCACGCCCTGCAGGTTGACGATCGGCACGATGCCGCCCATCACCATCGGGAACTGCACGAGGCCGTTCTTTTCGAGGTCGGCGTCGGACATCGGCTTGTCGGTGGCGCCGAAGGTCACGGTCTTGGCGATAACCTGCTTGATGCCGCCGCCGGAACCGATCGACTGGTAGTTGAGGCCGGTGCCGGTGTTCTTCTTGTAGGTGTCGGCCCACTTGGCGAACACCGGGTAGATGAAGGTCGAGCCGGCGCCGGAAAGGTCAGCGGCCATGGCCGCGGTCAGCGTAACGGTCGACGCCGCGGTCATTGCAATCGCAACGACCGCCGAGCGGATGAAGTGTCTCATATGGCCTGCTCCTGTTCGGAAGATAGTCTCTTGGCACCTGTCTCTGTCGGCGCCCGACGAGGGGCATAGCTTTCGATTATTACAGTCGCATGACAGTTTCATGTCAGCCCGGTAACGACTGGAGAGTGATGTGGGGAGAGGCCTTCGGCGGCCTCTCGGGGCCATCCGGAGTTTGCCGCGGGAATCAGCAACTTGTCTGACTTTTGAAATAAAATTTATCCCGGCGGCCGGATCACGGCCGCCGGGAAATAAAATCCGGACGAGAGCGCGTTGCCTGAACGCCAGAGCGGATCATGACGTGGCCATCGCCGAAAACAGGTCCGTTGGGGTAGAGTCGACGCTGTTTCTTGTTGGCGGTCGCTTGCTCCCGCCCGTAACCGACAAGCGGAATCAATGTTCGTTATTGTCCGAACTTGGCGTTTGCTTTGATATGGTGCGATCGCACCATACGCATGCGTCAGCGTCTCGCCCACACCCGCTGACGATTCTTCGGGCGGTTAGCCGGCGTTGCGCCGGGCTTCCGCGTCCGTACCCAGCCAGCGCTCCAGCTTTTCGAGCAGCGCCCGCGGACTGATCGGCTTCGGCAGATAATCGTCCATGCCGGCTTCCAGGCAGCGTTCGCGGTCGCCCTTCAGCGCATGCGCGGTGACGCCGACGATCGGCACATGCGTGCCCATGTCTTGCTCGAGCCGGCGAATGGCGCCCGTTGCCTCAAGCCCGTTCATCTCCGGCATCGACACATCCATCAGGATCATGCGCGGATTGAGCTTGCCGAAAGCGTCGAGTGCCTTGCGGCCGTTGCCGACGATCTCGAAGCGATAGCCGGTCTCGCCGAGGATCTGGGTGAACACCAGCTGGTTCACCTCATTGTCCTCGGCGACCAGGATGTCGAGCCCGAGCTCCGCATCGGCGGGGCGCGGACGCGCGCGCGCCGGCGGCGGCTGCAGCATGGCGCGGTCCGATGCCGCGACCTGCGCCGGCGCGGCCCGCGGCGCGCCTTGGCCGGCGGCGGCCGATTGCGCCGTGGCGCTGCTGTGGCGATGGCGCTGGATGGTCGCGACGAGCGTTTCCAACAGGATCGAGGAGCGCGCCGGCTTGATGAGCTGCGCATCGATGCCGAGGTCGCGATAGGCCGTGTTGGCAAGCGACTGGTCGACCGAGGTCAGCATGACGATCGGCGTATGCGCGAGGCCCGCCGTGTTGCGCACGATGCGCGCCATCTCGGCGCCTGTCATGCCGGGCATCTGGTAGTCGAGCACGACGCAATCGACCGGCACGCCATAGGCGGCGGCGGCAATCAGCACCTTCAATCCCTCGGCGCCGCTCTCGGCCGCGCAGGCATCGAACGTCCACGACGCCATCTGTTCGCTCAGGATCGAGCGGTTGACGGCATTGTCGTCGACGATGAGCACGCGCGCGCCGGTGACGTCGACCGGCGTGATGCGCTGTCCGCCCTGCTCGGCCTTGGGCAGCGTGACGGTGAACCAGAAGGTCGAACCCTTGCCTTCGGCGCTGTCGACGCCGATCTCGCCGCCCATCATCTCGACCAGCCGCGAGGTGATGGCAAGCCCGAGCCCGGTGCCTTCATGTCGCCTGGTCGAGGAGGTGTCGACCTGGCTGAATTTTTCGAACACCAGCTTCAGCTTGTCTTCCGGAATGCCGATGCCGGTATCGGTGACCGATATGGTGAGCCTTGTTCCCGCCGGTACTCGCTCGCCCGTCACGTCGACCAGCACATGGCCTTCGTCGGTGAATTTCACCGCATTGCCGAGCAGGTTGGTGACGATCTGCCTGATGCGGCCGACATCGCCGACGAACTGGCCGTCGAGCCCCGGCTGGACGCGGACGATGAGCTCCAGGTCCTTCTCCTTGGCGCGCGTCGACACCAGCGTCGCCACGTCCTCGATCGCCTCGGCGAGGTTGAAGGGCGCCGGGTCGAGCACCAGCTGGCCCGCGTCGATCTTGGAGAAATCGAGGATGTCGTTGATGATGGTGAGCAGCGCGTTGCCGGATTTGACGATGATGTCGGTGAACGTCTTCTGCTTCGGATCGAGCTCCGACTTTGCCAGCAGTTCCGCCATTCCAAGGACCCCGTTCATCGGCGTGCGGATTTCGTGGCTCATATTGGCGAGGAATTCCGACTTGGCCCGGTCGGCAAGCACGGCGCGCCGGCGCGCTTCGCTGAGTTCGGCCTCGCGCTGCTTGAGCTCGGTGATGTCGGTGGTGGAGCCGATCAGATAGAGCGAGCCGTCGGAGGCGATCATCGCGCCCTTGCGCGCGAACTGATGACGGACACTGCCGTCGGGCATCGTCACCGTCTCTTCGATCTCCTGCGTCTGACCGGTGCGCAGCACGGCAAGGTCGCCTGCGACGAAGGCTTCGCCATCCGGACCGAAAATCTCGACATCGGTCTTGCCGACCGCCTCTTCCTGGCTGAAGCCGGTGAGATCGGACCAGCCCTTGTTGACGTAGAATTGCCTGAGGTCCGAGCGCTTGGCGTAGATCGACACCGGCACATTGTCGATGAGGCTGCGAAACACCTCGTTCTCGCTCATGCTTTCCTTGAGCGCCTGCTCGCGCCGCTTGACGTCGGTGATGTCGGTGCTGGAGCCGACCAGATGCACCGAGCCGTCGGTCGCCACCAGCCGGCTCTTGCGCGTCATCAATTGCCGCACCGTTCCGTCGCGGCTGGTCACGGCCTCCTCGACCTCGCGCCCGGCGCCGGTTGCCACGACTTCCGTATCGTCATTGGCGAAGCCGTCCGCCTCGTCGCCGGCGAAAAGCTCACGATCCGTCTTGCCGATCACGTCATCCTTGGTCAGGCCGGTCAGCGCGCACCAGGCCTTGTTGACGAATTCGATGGCGAGGTCGTCGGCCTTGATGAAGGCGGCGACCGGCAATTCGTCCATGACGTGCCGATAGAGGTCGATCTGGCGCATCGAGTCGCGCAGCGCCTTCTCGCGTACCTTGAGGTCGGTGATGTCGACGCGCACGCCGATGAACGTGCCATCGTCGGTGCGCATGTCATAGACCTGATACCAGCGCCCGTCGGGATTGAGGCGCTCGTAGGACGAGTTCGGCAAACGGTATCGTTTGAGCATGGCATCGAGCCAGCGCTCGGTGTCGACGCCATAAAGGCCGTCGATCCCGGTATCGCCGCTCGAGCGGAAGTAGCCGACGGAGTGGCCGAGGGCCAACGCCTCGCGAAAAGTGCGGCCCGGCTGCCAGGCCGGCTTCAGCGCCGGCAACGTGTCCTGCAGCTTTCGGTTGGCGAAGACGAAACGATCGTCGCGGTCGTAGATGATGACGGCGGCCGGCAGCGACTCCAGCACGGTGGCGAGGTTGCGGCGCGCGTCCTCGGCTTCGCTCTCACGCTGTTTCATGTCGGTGATATCGACATAGGAAATCAGTCGCTTGCCGCCGGCGAGAGGCGCCAGCGAGGCGATCAGCGTGCGGCCGTCCTTGCGCGGCAACTGCCTGGAGCCGGCGGCGCCGGCCCGGATTTCGGCTTCCCGCTCGGCGACATGGTCCTGCCAGGCCCGCTCCTCGCCGCCGAACGGATCGGCGTCCCGACTGGCTTCCATGAGGTCGCGAAACGAGCTGCCTGCCGGAGCGCGCCGCGGGTCGATCTTCCAGAAGTCGTAGAATGCCCGGTTGACCACCTCCGCCCGCAATTCGGCGTCGAGAACGATGACGCCGATCGGCATCGAATCGACCATCAGGCTGAGATTGGCGAGCGCCTCCGAAGCCCCGGCCATGTCGCGACCCTCGCTCGGGGAGGCCTCGTTGCCAAGCATGTCCGCCTTGTTGAAATTCCGCGCGCTGCCCGCCCCGACAGTCCCGTCCGTATCCGCCATTCCCACCCCCAAGGCCGAACCGTACCGGCCCATCGGCGGAATGTGCCCGACAAGCATTAACGATCCGCTAACCATAACGAATTGCAACCACGCGCCGTCGAATGCCGTTGAGACAATCGCAACCGTGGCGCCGGATGCGCTAATCCGCCTGTTGGCGATCATGGGAACGACGCCTATAAGGTGCCTGAGGTGTTGCTAATGTTCGGTCGATTCGCGGCTTTTATCCTGTGCCCGGCGCTGCTTGCAGCGGGCGGCTGCGCGCGCAGCGACGACGGTACGGTGATCGTTCCGAGCCGGATGGATGTCAGGCGTGTCTGGGACCGGGCGCCGCCCGGAACGATCGCGTCGAGGCAGATCGCCTCGGACGTATTTCCCTTGCCGCCGAGCTTGCCGGCGAGCCCTGCTGTCCGACGCCATCTCCGGCCCGCCGCGGCGAGGCCATCCTTCAGCCAGGATCTGCCCAACTCGTCTTCCGACCAGCAAAGCCCCCTCACCTGCAGGAATGTCGGCGAGAACGGCAAGCGCTACCGCGTCGTCTGCGAATAGCTTTGCTCAACCCGGTGACGGCCGATCAATTCGCGGGAAAGAAGGTGGGTCCGACCACGCGCACCGGCTTGGCGCTTACCGGGACAATCGCCGCGGACGGCGCGGTGCCGCCGGCCGCATTTGTTTGCGCGCCATCAGTGCCGCCCGAAGGAATGTCCGAGACCGTGCCCATGTCGGGCCTTGTTGTCGGCAGTGGAATGATGGCGTTTTCCATGTTGCCCGGCGTCACCGTGCGCGCCCTGAGTTCGGCCACGCGCTCAGAGTAGCGCTTGAGATCGCAGGCCTTGAACTCGGCGGCGTCGCGATAGCGGAAGGCGGTCGGCAGCTCGGAATAGGGCTTGCGTGTCTCGACCGCGACCATCTGATCGGTCTCGAGGCTCGGATCGCCGAGCGTATAGAGATCGACGCCCGGATCGTCGCAGATGTAGCGGCACTGATCGACGGTATCCTTGATATCTCCGGCTTGTGCGAATTGCGAGTTCGGCGCGGGGAAGAAATAGCCGTCCGAGAGGCGAACGCAAAACAGCATCGAATTGCCGCCATATCCCGGACCGGAAGCTTCCCCGTTGGACGCCTGCTTCGGCGCCTGTTGCCGCTTGGGTGCCGCCTGACAGCCGAGGGCGACATATCTCGCCTGCAGCCCGGAGACGTCGCGGCCGGAATTGCCGATGCCGGCGATCCGGCGCTGCACTTCGGCCCGGTTGCGGGCAAGATCCGCGCAGGCATTGAAGAAACCGCCGGCGCTGCTAGCGGTGCAGCGGCGCTGTCTCTCCAGCCCCTGGATCGCGGCAAGCTGGCGCCGCAGTTGCGCCAGTTCAGGGCTCGCCGCGCCGCGGCCGCCGGACAGCATCTGACTTCTCAGTGCCGAGCAAGGATCGGCGTAAGAAACCTGTGTCAGCGCCAAGATCGTAATGGCCACAAGGAATGGTATCTCAAGAAGCCGTAAACTCGCCATCGGGTGCCACCCCTGCTCGAAACACGAGATCGACTTAATCAATGCCGGCTAATTAAGGATATACTCATCAACCGGAAGATTAGCCCGAGAGTCTCTTATAGGGTTTGAGTGTTACTCTCAACCATATGAAGCGAATATTACGCTTTCATTTCAAGATTGAGACAGTAGCCGAAAAACCATTTTCAGGTTGGTAGCCACCGATCCCGGCCAGCTGATCACGGATTGCTGATGAAACCTTTGGCCGCCGATGAACGTTGCTAGCGCTGATGTGATCCGCGCGGTGCAGAGGAGACTGAAGATGTCCATTCACTTCACCGTCTCTGGCCTGACCAGGAACCTGATCCACTCGCTTGGGCTGGATCATGAGCAGGCGCCGAGACCCCTTACTCCCGAACAAAACCTTCTCCTGGACTGTTACTTGGCCGGGCAGATCCCGGACTCCGCCTGGAGCGACTATGTCTTCGAGATGCCGGAACTGGAAAAGCATGCCCGGGCCAGGCGCACGCGCGGTTCGACCTAGAGCAATTCCAGGAAAAGTGTGAGCGGTTTTCCGTCCAGAATTGCGTAAAAACAAAAAGATAGAGCGGTTCGCCGTTTCCATGAAACGGTGAACCGCTCTAAAAGCAATTCCAGGAAAAGTGTGAGCGGTTTTCCGTCCGGAATTGCGTCCAAACAAATTATCAGGGCTGCCGCTTACTTCTTCGGCGAGTTGAACTGCAGCGTGAAGATGTTTCCGGCAACGCCTTGCGCCAGCGACGGCGAGAAGCTGAGCGGCAGGCAGTTCTGCAAGGCCTTGGCCGCCGCGTCGACATAGGCCATGCGCGCGGCGTCGTCGCCGATGACATGAATAGCGGTTGTTCTTGGCGGGCCGATCAGCGTGCCGTCGCGCTTGAAGCTGAAGCTCAGCGTCACCGAGGAGTTGTCCGTATTGGCCGGCGGTGCCCAGCAGGCGAGCAGAGCGGCGCCGACGTCGTTCATGCTGTTGAGCGACGCGGCCACTGCGGGAAGGGGTACGGCCAACAGCGCGGCGGCCATCGTCAAAAACCTGATCATCTTCGTCGCGGTCCTCGTTGCCATCGCTCAGCCGCCTAGAGCAATTCCAGGAAAAGTGTGAGCGGTTTTCCGTCCGGAATTGCGTAAAAACAAGGAGATAATGCGTTTCGCCGTTTCCGTGAAACGGCGAAACGCATTAGCGGCATGGTACGATCCACGACGAGGATGACAACAGGATTTCGGGCAACCCGTCTGCGAGGCAATCATACTGTCGTGATTGCGTGAAAAGCAAAAGGCCGGCACGGAGCCGACCTTTCCCTTGCCCCGCCATCGCGCCAGTACATCCGTGGTCGCGGCGAGGACTATGACCAGTAGACAGGCCTTGGGTAAACGAAACCTTAACCTGATGGGCCGCTACGCACTGGTCTGCGATTTCACGTGCGCGATGTAGCCGCGCACGTCGCCCGCCGGTTCCGCGTAGGCCTTGCCGAGCTTCTTCTCCAGCGCCGCCATATACTCCTTCGCCCATTTGGGCAGCGCGTAGTCGACGACTGCCAGGAATTCGAGCGTTGCCGCCAGCCTTATATCGGCGATCGATGGATTCTTGCCGCCGATGAACGGTTTGCCGTCGCGGAAGAAGGAGTGGAACACCTCGAGCGGCTCGGCGATCGCGGCCATCGCCGCCTTCTGCGCTTCCGATTTCTTGTCGGGATGGGCGTCGCTGTGGCCAACCTCGCCGGCATATTGCGGGAAGCCGAGCGCCGGATAGGTTGCGCGCGCGACATAAGGATAAAGCGTGCCGACCAGATAGAACATGGCGCTGTCGATCATCGCCCGTTTGGCCGGCGCCTTCGGATAGAACTTCTCCAGCCCGTGCTTGTTGGCGAGATACTGCATGATGGCGCAGCTTTCCCACAGCACGCCGCGCGGCAGGCCCTTATCCTCGATCATCGGCGTCAGATGCGCCGGATTGCGCGCCAGGAACTCCGGCGAGCGCGTATGGCCCCAGGCATCCGTTTCCGCCGGATCGAGCCCGGCAGCGCGTGCGAAGACCCGCACCGTCATGTTGTTGACGCTCGGCCTCAGCATGCTGAGTTTAATGCCTGGCTTCTTGGCCGGCTTTGCCTTGGCCTTGGACACGGCTTTTGCCGTCGCTTTAGGCGCGGCTTTTGCCGCTGCCTTGGCGGCCGGCTTTGCCGCGGCCTTGGCCGCGGGTTTCTTCACGCTCTTCGTTGCAGCCTTTGCCATCTGTTCCTCCCCTTATGGCTCGCTCAATATGGATTCTTCGCCGCCCGCTCACCCGACAGGGTTTCGCGCGACCGCTCGACCAGCGCCTGGATGGCGTCGGCAAGATGGAGTTCGGCGATATTGTAATCGCCGCGCCCCACGCGGATCTTGTGCGCCTCCATCAGCACGTCGGCATGGGTGAAGCCGGCCGGCGGCTCGAAGCGGTAGGAAGCAAGCTCGATCAGCAGTCCCAGCGGATCCTCGAAATAGATCGAATCCATGAAGCCGCGATCCTTGACGCCGCTGTGCTTGATGCCGCGCTCGTCAAGCCGAGCGACTGCTTGCAGGAAGGTGACCCGCGACACCGAGAACGCGATGTGGTGGACGCAGCCTATATCGGTCGGCGTGCGCCGCTTGACCGGGCTGCGGCTCTCGTCGGTGAAGACGGTGATCAGCCGGCCGTCGCCCGGATCGAAATAGAGATGGCTCTCGCTCGCCTTGTCGAGATTGGGCTGCTCGAAGATGAAGGGCATGCCGAGCACCCCTTCCCAGAAGTCGATCGAGGTCTGGCGCCCGGCGCCGACAAGCGTGATGTGATGAACGCCTTGCGACTGCAGCTTCCGCATTGGCTCCTCCCCGCCTGCATTTGCGCCTTGCCGGCTGGCGAGTTTTCAGATGCCCACCGCGCCCTGACCGGCGCTTGGCACGCGATCGCCTCCCGCGCTCCCGCATCCTGTTGGATTGCCGGCGCATTGCTGAACGGATGCTAATTCAATCCGAGACGTTGCGCCAGAAGCGGCGACACCTCGGCAAAGGGCCAACGCCGAAAAGTCGTGCCACGACCGCGCGGGCGTCGATCCCTCAGGTCGGGATCCAGGCCACGGTCCTGCCGGCATCGGACGGAACGCCCCCGATTCCGGCGGAAAGATCCGGCGAAATAACACCCAGCGGCACTTCCAGAATGTGCGCGATCGCCTTGAGGGTCTTGGTGGAGGCCGTCTTTCCGGATCGCTCTATCTGCGACAGCATGCTGGGCGTTATCCCGGCTTGGACGGCAAGCTGCCTTCCGCTCAGGCCGCGCAGGATCCTGACGGCGCGAACGGGGTTCTCGCCGGCTGCGATCCTGTCAAGGACACGCTTGGGCAACGGGCTGTTGGGCGCAGGCTCGTCAAGGTCGCTCACACCGGCCATCGCCGTCCGCTTGAGCACGCGGAACTGGGATTCCGGCAGCACGACCATGCGCTCCTTGGAGCCTGGGTGCTTGATGAATTGAACGTTGAGCTTCATGTCGGCTCTCGATCTAGGTTTTTTGGCTGGGCAGGGACATCTGCCGAAAGTCAGGGTCGAGATGACGAAAGTCATATTCGTTTGCGGCCGGTCCGGGCTTACGCCAAAGTGGACATGCCGCGTCCCGCGGCTGTTTTTGTGAGAACGAATGATCGATATCGGCACGGAATTACTGCCGGCCGCGCGAGCGGAAGTCATCGGACTTGCTGTTTTGCGGGCCGACAGAACAGTCCAGCAAAAAGTCGGGCATTTGGTCGAGTGGCTCCCTGCCGTTGGAGCGGACTGCTGCCTGTGCACGCTCCTGGTCGGGATGGAAGCCGAAATGGCGGCTTTGTCCGAGGGCCGCCGCGACCTGATCGCCTTGTCGGGCGTGCGCGCCGAACTGCCCGGGCTCGATCGCCCGGTCACCGCGGTCATCTTGTGGAATGGCGATCGATCGCACTACGTCGTGATCGCGATGCCCGACTTCACGGCGCGCCAGGCCGAGATCATGTTCGAAAGCGAGCGGCGCGCCCGACGCCTGATGGAACAGCAGCTCGAAGCCGCCAACTCCGAGGTGCGCTTCGCCTCGCTCGCCCGCACGCGCCTTCGCTTGGCGCGCGACCTGCACGACACGCTCGTGCATTCGATCATCGCGCTGCTGACGCAGATCCGGCTGACGCGGCATTTCCTGGCGACCGACCCCGCCCGTGTCGCGGACGGGCTCGCGGTTGCCGAGGATGCCGCGATCAGCGGCCTGGCGCGGGCGCGCGATGCCATCGCCCGGCTCAGGATGCCCGACGAGCTTGAACCGGATTCGGATGTAGAGAAAATGCTGTCGGACTTCGCGCGGCAGACCGGCACCGAGGTCGCCATGCGGATCGATGATGGAGCCCGCGCCGGGTTGCAGGATCACGCGGCGACGATCCGGCGCATCCTTGGCGAAGCGTTGCGCAACGTCGAGGCGCATGCGAAAGCGCGGCTGGTCCGGTTTGACGCCACCGTCGAGGGAAACGGCCGAAGCCTCGTCGTCGACATCCGCGACGACGGACGCGGCTTTGACGGCACCATCCCCAAACAGGGACATTTCGGGCTGATCGGAATGGCTGAATTCGCCGAGCTGGCAGGGGGGCGATGCATGGTGGAGAGCGCGCCGGGAGCAGGGACGCTGGTTCGGACATCGCTTCCGCTGACGACGGTACCGGCGACGGACGCCGGGTCCGGCGCCGCGGGAGCTTAGAAGATGACCGATCCGCGCCTGCCTGAAAGGATACGCGTGCTGATCGCCGAGGATCAGACTTTGATCCGGGAGGGGCTTGCCACGCTTCTTGCCCAGCAGAACGACGATTTCGAAATCGTCGGCGCAGCCGCCGACGGCGAGCAGGCGATCGAATTCGCGCGCCGGTATCGTCCGGACGTCGTTCTGATGGATCTGCAAATGCCGCGCGCCGATGGCATCACGGCAACCCAGCGGATCCTGCGCGAGTTTCCTGGAACCAGCATCGTGGTCCTGACCACATTCGAGACCAACGACCTGATTTTCGACGCTGTCAGCGCCGGGGCCAAGGCATATCTGTTGAAGGACTCCAGGATTGACGAGATCGCGGCGACGATCCGAACGGTGGTGAACGGCCAATCGGCGCTTTCACCCGGTGTTGCCGCGCGAATTCTGGAGGAATTCAAGCGATTGCGCCCGCGGCACGCCCCCGCAAGCGTCTCGGTCCGTGACGACCTCACCGCCCGCGAGAATGAAATCCTGAAACTGATCGTCGAAGGCAAGAGCAATGGCGAGATCGGCGCGCAGCTGCATTTGGCCGAAGGCACGATAAAGAATTACGTCAGTACGATCCTGGAGAAATGCGGTGCCAAGAACCGGACCGAGCTGGCCATAAAAACGATAAGCTGAGCGATCCTCCGGCTGCGCTTGCTCCGCACGGGTCTTGCACGGCGATCGACACCCCAAAAAGGCCCGCGGCTCCGGGGTTTGGGGAGGGGAAGCCGCGGGCAGTCTTGTCGCCCGAGTTCCTGCTCTTGGCGGCAGGTCGAGGGAAAGGTGGCGGTCAGCACCTCGCCGCGGCGGCCGTCGGCTACGTCTTTGTCCGATCGCGGGCTTCGATTTCACGAAACGCCAGAATGGTCAGAACCATTTCGGCGCTGGCGATCGACGGCCGGGGCGCGAGCAGGCGTATGAGCGCGTCGAGCTGCTCGGTATCCATTTCGGCCAGCTGACCTTTGACGGCCCGCATGCTGTCGTCGAGCCGCGTAAGCAATTCCGCAACGATCTTCATTGTCCGAAGCCTTGCCACGCGGCTCGCTGGCGATCTTGTTGAAGGCGGAACACTGTGCCGGAGGACTTCCGCTGATCGGCCGCGAAGGCTTGCGGATCGGGAAATGACGCAGGTGGTGCGGGATCCAGAGGCGACCAGGCCTGGCCCGGCCGCCTCGGGCGACCCGGGTTACTTTCTGGCCAGCAAGTCGCGGATTTCGGTCAGAAGCTGTACATCGGCCGGCGGCGGGGCCGCGGCAGGCGCTGGCTTCTCGCTCTCAAGCCGCTTGCGCAGATTGTTCACCGCCTTGACCATCAGGAAGATGATGAAGGCAAGGATCAGGAAGTTCAGCACGACGGTAATGAAGCTGCCATAGGCAAAGACCGCGCCTTCTTTCTTGGCATCGGCCAACGCGGACGAGTGGACGTTCGAGGATAGTGCGACGAAGTAATTGTTGAAGTCCAGTCCGCCGAAAATCGCGCCGACGATCGGCATGATGATGTCGCCGACCAGCGAATCGACGATCTTGCCGAAAGCCGCGCCGATGATGACGCCGACGGCCAAGTCCATCACATTGCCCTTGGAAATGAATTCCTGGAATTCCTTCAGCATCCCCATCCCCTACTTTACCTTTCCGCCTTGTCCCCGCCGTCAGGCGAATGCGCTCTCGCGCCTGAAATGCTTGACCAGCAGATAGTAGAAGACCGCGCGATGCTTGTTGCGATTGGCGCTGCCGTACTGGTCGATGACCTTGGCGAGCCCCGCATCAAGTCCAGCATCGGCCGCCAGCCCCAGTCTTTTGATGAGGAAGTTCTGCTTGACCCGCTCCAGTTCCTCCTTGTCCGAGGCCGAAACGGTGGATGCGTCCTTGTCGTAGATCGCCGGGCCGCAGCCCTTGGTGACTTTCGTCAAGAGGTCCATATCCGCCGTAAGGCCGCACTTCACCTTCAGGTCCGCCGCATATTTGTTGATCAGTTCGTCCTGCTTGCTCACACGTTTGCCCTCTCGTTCCCGGCCGGACAGCAGAGCTGCTGCCGAGCCGCGCGGCCTGATTGCCGCAAAGCTGCGCCTCGATTGTCCCGCCGCCCGTAAGTGTCAGCTGGCGCGCGTCGCAAGCACCCCGTCGGGGCTGGCCTGGTCGACGGCGGCCGGAAGATGCTGCGCCAGGGCGCCGGCCACCTGATCCAGCGGAATCCCGAACTGGCTTGCCAGTTGCTGAAGACGCTGGTCGCCAAGAGCCGCTTTGATCTCGTCCGGCGCGATCGGAAGATTTGCGGAATTGGTGCTCAGCCACGATTCGACGCGGTCGCCGAGGCCTGATTTCTGCAGCATGGCGAGCACGCCCTGGTAACCGCCGACGCTGGTCAGCGCATCGGCCAGGAGTGACGAACCTCCGCCCTGCTGTCCCCCCTGCAAGGCGCTTTGCAGACTGTCCAACAATCCCATCCGAAAACCTCCCGTCCGAAAATCGCGCCCGCTGTTGCGCAAGGTTGAGGCGTGCTGATAGGCCCTTTCATGGGATCGCGACACCTGACGAAGGTCAGGACCGAAGATGACGAAGGTCATGTTTGGTGACGGCCGGACCGCACCTAATTGACCAGCCATAGTTCCCGGCGAGACGGCTTCGCCGTTCTTGCCGCGCTTGAGGCCGAGCGGACACGATCCGACCCAGGTCGCAGGACGCTGGCGTGAGACCGGTCATTGCGATAGGTGACGATGGCGGCGCAAATGTCACGCTCGACCCGTGGCGGCCTCCGCGATGGCAATAAGTCGATTGCCTGTCGCACGAATTAGGATTTGATATAGCGGGCGGGTGAGTGTCAGTGAGCGTGGAAAACCGGGGAATGAAGATGAAAGGCGCCGAGCAAGCTGGAAAAGCCGCGGATGGAGTTGCCTCCACCAACGGATCGGAAGCGACAATCCATCCCGAGGCGACGATCGATCAGGTTCGCAATCTCCTGTTCGGAGGCGCGCAGCGATCGCTCGAGAGCAACCTTGCCGGTCTGCGCGACGAGATGCAGGCCACCATCAAGCAGCTCCAGGCGGACTTCGCCAAGGAGATCGCGGCCCTGCAGGCCCATATCCAGGAGCTCGAGCAGGAAACCGAACAGAAGCGGCTCGCCTCGCATAGGGACATCGGCGCCGCGATCTCGGACCTTGGAGCAACCATCAGCGGGCTGGGACTAGGCCGCGCGGGAAGGTAGCATGACGTCCGCCGCCGGCCAGAACCGTGAGATCGAGCAGCTTAGAAAATTGCTCTTTCAAACGGAGGCGGCGCGTCTCGAAGCGCTGGGAGCCGACGTCGCTCTCCTTCAGCAATATATTGGCAGCCCCAACCGGCTGGAGGCGGCAACGGCCGACATCCTGGTCGCCGCCCTGGAACGCGCCGAAGTCAATCGGCCGCGCGAATTGGCCAACGTCATCGCGCCATCGGTGGTTTCCGCGATCCGCAGTGAGATCAGAAACTCGCGCGACCTCATGGTCGATGCGCTCTATCCGATCACCGGTCGGCTGGTCAGCGCCGCCGTGGCCAACGCCTTCAAGGAACTCGTCGCGCGGCTGGAGCAGCGCCTCAACGCCCTGACATCGACGGAGCTGTGGATCGGCCGCATCAAGTCGCTGGCGACAGGTCGCCCGATCAGCGAGTTCGTTCTGGCGAATGCCAGCCCGCCGCGCGTCAACCGGCTGCTGATGATCGAGCGCGGCAACGGACGCCTCGTCGCCGACTGGAAACGCCAAGAGACCACTGACGAACGGGCCGACCTGCTGAGCGCGATGGTCGCGGCGATCCTGGAGTTTTCCGTTCAGGCCCTCGCCGGCGAAGGCAACCTGCAGCAGCTCGATTTCGGCGGACGCGAGATCGTGCTTCGTGCCTCGCCCAGGTTCATCCTGGCCGCGGAATGCATCGGCCCCCTCCGCCCGGTCGACGACGCCAGGATCAACTCGCTTTTCTTCGACACGATCGAGAGCATGGATGGCGGCCTCGACTGCGACGCCGCAATGCTGGCGTCGCTGGCCTCCGCCATCGAGGCGGGTCCCGCCGCGGACCCGAAGCCGCGCAAGGGCGCAAAAATCGTCCTGCTCGTGCTCGCCGCGCTGCTTGCCGCTGGCCTGGCATGGCTGGGAAACATCTACCTGACGCGCATGATGCTGGAGCGACGCACGAACGATGTGCTTCAGGACCTGGTCGGCAAACAGCCGCTGCTGGAAACATTTCCGCTGCGGCTGGACTTCGACCATCGCAACCGCAGCGTCTCGGTCTCCGGGATAGAGCCAAGCGAGGTGCAGACGGCTCCGCTGATCGACGCCCTGGCCAAGGCCGCAGCGCCATATCGGGTCGTCGGCCGGATCGGCATCGTCCCCGGCACGGAACAGTCGACGGCGCTGCGCGCCGATATCGATGCCTTGCGCCAGTCGCTGACTGGCCTCCAGGCAGGCGTCGACGGGAACCGCCAGGCGATCGCCGAACTACGGCAGTCGCTTGCCGGCTTGCAGAAATCCGCCGGTGAAACAGACGCCGCGGTCACCGGGCAGCAGCAGTCCCTCGCCGATCTGCGGAAGTCCGCCGGGGAGACAGGCGCAGCGGTCGCCGAGCAGCGACAGTCTCTCGCCGGCCTGGAGGCGCGCGTAGAAGCGTCGCGCGGGCCGAGCGCGGAAGAGCTGCAGTCCCTTGCCGCTCTGCGGGCGCGCATCGACGAAACACAAGCCGTGCTCGCCGCGGAAGCCACGTCGAGAAACCAGCAATACGACGCCGTACGGTCGATAGCCGACGGCCCTGCCGAGCGGCTCGGTCGCTTCATGGCCTCGACGGCGATCTTCTTCGGCACGGCCGACGCGTTTGCCGACGACAAGGAGGCCGAACAGCAGCTTCGCGATCTGGCCGGCCTTCTTGCGGGCAACGATCTGAGGGTGCGTATCGTCGGCCACGCCGACGATACCGGAACCGAATCCACCAACAAGGTGGTTGCCCGCAAGCGGGCCGACCAGGTGCTGCGCCAATTGGTTTCGCTCGGTATCGAGCCCGCGCGATTGTTCGTGGTCTCGCGCTCGTCATCGGTGCCGATTTCCGACGTTCCGAGCGAGGGGAACCGCCGGGTCACCTTCGAAACCGTATTCAGCGCCGAGCGCCCTCAGTGATGTTCAGCGCAAAGGTCATGCTGCTTGGCGACATGGGTGTGGGCAAGACCTCCATCATGTACCGCCTCGTGCATGATCGTTTCGACGGCGAATACAAATCGACGCTCGGTGTCGAGGTGCTCAGCTACGATGTTGCCGCCGATCCGGTTCGTGGCGGCGACACAGCGCGGCTCGTTCTGTGGGACACCGACGGCGATTTCGGCACGCGTATTTTCGACACCGTCTATGTCACCGGCGCGTCGGCCGCCATTATCGTGTCGGACGTGACGCGCCCGCAAACGGTGACGCGCATGGTCGAGCTGGTCCGCGGCTTCGAGACGAGATTTCCAGGCAGGCCATACAGGGCCCTCATCAACAAGATCGATCTCGCCGAAGCCCCCGGCAGCGCCGGAGAGATCGGCCAGCTGGCGCGCTCGAGCGTCAAGTTCGTCAGCGCCAAGAGCGGCGCTGGAATCGTGGATGCTTTTGCGGAGCTCGCCGAGACGATCCGCCGCCGGCAATTCTAGCTGGGGCTCCAATCGTGGACCTGTGTTCAAGATGACGGCTTACCCCACGGAACCCTCTGCCCGCCGGACCGTTTAGCGCTGATGGCACTGGCTGACGACAGCCAGATGGCGGAACGGCACGTTCTGCAAGCGGAGCGGCACATCAAGTGCCAGCGCGCGCGCATCGCCGCGCTGAAGCGCCGCCGGTTGCCGCGGGGCAAGGCGTCCAACTTTCTGCAATTGCTAGAAGATGCCCAATCGATGCACCTCCAACACCTGTCGCGGTTGCTGGAGCAGGCCTCCCGAGAAAGAACCGAAGCCGGGCTTGCCGCTTCCGTCTCCCTGGCTGCCGAGTGACCAAGCGTGCACAACCCGGTTGAGGCAGCGCGATCGTGCCCTTTCGGAAGCTTGGTACGCCCAAGGGGAATCGAACCCCTGTTCCCGCCGTGAGAGGGCGGTGTCCTGACCGCTAGACGATGGGCGCGCTCAAGAACCGGCTACATAGGCTGGCGGCCGCGAAAAAGCAACTGGGGTTTCTGGCACCCGAACCAGTTTACGGATTGGCCGTGTCAGGACTGCCGTTTCGGCTCGATCAGGTCCCAGAGATTGCCGTAGAGATCGGCGAACACCGCCACCGTGCCATAGGCTTCGTGGCGCGGCGCCTCGCGGAATTCGACGCCGTTCGCCAGCATCGCCCGGTGGTCGCGGGCAAAATCGTCGGTCTCGAGGAACAGAAACACCCGGCCGCCGGCCTGATTGCCGATGCGGCTTGCCTGCGCCTCGCCCGATGCTTCCGCCAGCAGCAGCCGCGCGCCCTGGCCCTTCCCCGGCGTGACGGTGACCCAGCGCTTGCCGCCGCCAAGGTCGACATCCTCGCCCAGCGCGAAGCCAAGCCGCTCGACATACCAGGCGATCGCCTCGTCATAGTTCCTGACGACGAGCGCCACCGTGGCAACGCTGCGATGCCCGGCAAAGCCGCTCATTTGGTGCGGATCGCAAACTGGCCGATGATGCGGCGCTCGGCGATGTCGTAGACGAAGATCGAACGGCTGCCGTCCGCAAGCTCAGCATCGATCGACAGGCGGTTGCCGGAAAGCGACTGGCTGACGACCTTGGCGCCCACGGGGAGCACGATGTCGCCGGAGAGCGGCGCGCCGGCCGGAACCTGGACATCGCCAGCGGGCGCCAGGCCGGCCACCGGCGCGTTGCGGGCTTTGTAGACAAGCGCCCCGATCACCACCATAAGGGCGAGGAACAGAAGGCCGAGGTTGATGATCATGAAGCGAACGAGCTTGCGGCGCACGTTCTCGGCCGCGGGATCGAGCGGCTTTTCCTCATCTTCTTCGGCGATCGGCCGGGCCATGGCTAAACAATCCGCAACGGGTTTCGATGAGCGCTCATAACGAAGAGAGTTCCGGATTGATAGAGCTCACGGACGACGAGTCGGCCGCCGGCGAAGCTGTCGTGCTCGAAGCCGGTGCCGATGCCGTCGGCCAGCGTCTCGACCAGTGGCTTGCCGCCAGGCTCGGGCCGGAGCTCTCGCGCAGCCGCGTGCAGGCGCTGATCCGCCAAGGCGCGGTCTCCATCGCCGGCAAGCCGGTGCTGGAAGCCAAGCGCAAGCTGACGGCCGGCGAGCGCGTCGAAATCCTAGTGCCCGCGCCGGAGCCTGCTGAGCCGCAGGGCGAGGACATTCCCCTCGACATCCTCTATGAGGACAACGAGCTGATCGTCATCAACAAGCCGGCCGGGCTGGTCGTCCATCCCGGCGCCGGCAACTGGACCGGCACGCTGGTCAACGCGCTGATCCACCATTGCGGCGACAGCCTGTCCGGCATCGGCGGCGTCAGGCGGCCGGGCATCGTGCATCGGCTCGACAAGGAAACCAGCGGCGTCATGGTCGTGGCCAAGACCGACCGCGCCCACAAGGCGCTGTCGGAGGCCTTTGCCGACCATGGCCGCACCGGCGATCTCGAGCGCGCCTATCTGGCGCTGGTGTGGGGCATTCCGCAGCGGCCGACCGGCACCGTCGATGCCGCCTTGGGCCGGGCCGCCGATCGCGTCCGCCGCGCCGTGGTGCCCGAAAGCCGCGACGATGCCCGCCATGCCGTCACCCATTTCAGCGTCGTCGAGCGCTTCGGCGAGGGACAGCAGGTTTTCGCCACCGCAAGCCTGGTCGAATGCCGGCTGGAGACCGGCCGCACCCACCAGATCCGCGTCCACATGGCCCATATCGGCCATCCCGTGGTCGGCGACCCGGATTACGGCCAGGCCTTCCGCACCAAGGCCAACCGGCTGCCCGAACCCTTGAAAACCAAGGTCAGTACGTTTCCCCGGCAGGCCCTGCATGCCTGGCTCCTTGAATTCGAGCACCCGACCACCCATCTAACGATGAGGTTCGAAGCGCCGATGCCGGGAGACATGGAGGAACTCGTCGGCGACTTCCGGAAACTTTGAACCGACCCGCCACAAACAAGCTGCAAGCCAGCCATCAAAAAACCTGACCGGCGTTGTTCACTTCAGCGTGACAGACTGTTTAGCGTTGAACAAATGCCTGTCTTTTCTGGTTTTGTTCCTATATATACCGGTTGTCTGCGGATGAGCCTTTGGCATCCGCGACGAATGCCCGCCGCGTTTCGGGGGCATCCACTCCAAAGAGAGAGGGGGCGCTATCATGGCCCAATCATTACCCAGTATCGTTTCCGGTGAAGGCGGTCTCGCCCGTTACCTGGAAGAAATCCGCCGCTTTCCGATGCTTCAGCCGCAGGAAGAGTACATGCTCGCCAAGCGTTATGCCGAGCATCAGGACACCACGGCTGCCCACAAGCTCGTCACCAGCCATTTGCGGCTCGTCGCCAAGATCGCCATGGGCTATCGCGGCTACGGCCTGCCGATCGGCGAGGTGATCTCGGAAGGCAATGTCGGCCTCATGCAGGCCGTGAAGAAATTCGAACCGGAGCGTGGTTTCCGGCTCGCCACCTATGCCATGTGGTGGATCAAGGCCTCGATCCAGGAATACATCCTGCGCTCGTGGAGCCTGGTCAAGATGGGCACCACCGCCAACCAGAAGCGTCTGTTCTTCAACCTGCGCAAGGTGAAGGGCAAGATCCAGGCGCTCGACGATGGCGACCTGAAGCCCGACCAGATCGCCGAGATCGCCACGCGCCTCAACGTTTCCGAGGCTGAAGTGGTGTCGATGAACCGCCGCCTGTCGGGCGACGCCTCGCTCAACGCCCCGATCCGGGCGAGCGAAGGCGAGTCCGGCGAATGGCAGGACTGGCTGGTCGACGACCACGAAAGCCAGGAAGAGATGCTGATCGAGCAGGACGAGCTGGAAAACCGGCGCGGCATGCTGTCGGGCGCGCTGTCGGTGCTCAACGAGCGCGAACGGCGCATCTTCGAGGCGCGTCGCCTCGCCGAAGAGCCGTTGACGCTGGAAGAGCTGTCGGCCGAGTTCGACATCAGCCGCGAGCGCGTGCGCCAGATCGAGGTGCGCGCCTTCGAGAAGGTGCAGGACGCGGTCAAGGCCGCCGCCAAGCGCCAGACCCAGGCGCTGCGCACCATCGAAGCGCAGCCGGCGGCGTAATCAGCTCAAGGCACGAAAATGAAAAAAGGCGGCGCGTCGGCGTCGTTTTTTTTGTTGGCGAAAGCGGCGAACCAGCCATTTCTCCCCGTTCACGGGGAGAAATGCCCGACAGGGCAATGAGGGGCAGCGCCAAGTCTGCGAGGTTGTCGCTTAGAGCGAACACTTCCGGATCCGAGAGGGAGCCGGGCGCCTACTTCAAACGCCGCGCCGCCCCTCATCCGCCCTTCGGGCACCTTCTCCCCGTGAACGGGGAGAAGGAAAAGGCTCACGCCGTCGGCTGCTTGGTCTTCCTGAGATACGGCAGAACGGTCTCATACGCCCCAAAACGCTTGACGGCATCCTCGTTGGAGACGGCGGCGGTGATGATGACGTCCTCGCCCTGCTTCCAGTTCGCCGGCGTCGCCACCTGGTGCTTGGCGGTCAGCTGGATGGAATCGATGACGCGCAGGATCTCGTCGAAGTTGCGACCCGTGGTCATCGGATAGGTCAGCACCAGCTTGATCTTCTTGTCCGGGCCGATGACGTAGACCGAACGCACCGTGGCGTTGTCGGCCGGCGTGCGGCCTTCCGAGCTTTCGCCGGCGCCGGCCGGCAGCATTTCATAGAGCTTGGCGACGTGAAGGTCTTTGTCGCCGATCAGCGGATAGTGCACCGTATGGCCGGTGGCGGTCTTGATGTCGGCCTGCCATTTGTCGTGGCTCGACACCGGATCGACCGAGATGCCGATGATCTTGACGTTGCGCTTTTTGAAGTCGCCTTCGAGACCGGCCATGGTGCCGAGCTCGGTCGTGCAGACCGGCGTGAAATTCTTCGGGTGGCTGAACAGCACCGCCCAGCCGTCGCCGATCCAGTCGTGGAACTTGATGGTGCCCTGTGTGGTCTCGGCCGTGAAATCCGGCGCGATATCGTTGATACGAAGACTCATGGCCTGTCCCTACCCTTTTTCGAAAAATTGTAGCCGGCTTGCGGCTGGCCGTCGCCGGCTCCGAAGCCTAGCACCATCGCGGCGCCGGTAAAACGCCGCACACGATGGCCGCGGCCCCGGCGGAACAAAAATTTTCGCCGCCACCGGCAAGCCGCGGCAGGATTTTCTACTTCCGATGGAGGAGAAGCCGCTCAGGCCTTCTTTATGGCGAGCGTCGCGCTGAGGTCTTCCATGCGCTGCGCCAGCGCGTCGAGCGCCGTGGTCAGCACGCTGTCGCTCTTGTCGGCCTTGGTCAGCGCCTCGTCGCGCGTCTTGCGCAAGGTCAGCACCTCGCTCTCCATGCCCTTGACGCGCTTGGTGAGCTCGGACAGCTCGTCCATCACCATGATGCCGGCCATGACGGTGAGCCGCTGGTCGCCGATTTCGCCAAACGAATCCTTCAGATGCGAGACATAACGGTCGAAACGCTCGGCAAGATCGATCAGGTGCTCTTCCTGGCCCTCGTCGCAGGCCATCCGGTATTGCTTGCCGTCGATGGAAACGGTGACCTGTGCCATTGGTCCTACCTGTCCAGAACCGCCCGGATGGTTTCCATGGCGGTCACCAGCCGGCGCGACACTTCCTTGTTGGCATCTTCCAGCCGCTCGGCGCGCGCCTCGGAATTGTCGAGCTCCTGCGCCAGGCGCGAACGGTCGGCGTTCATGCGCTGCACCTCGGCCTCGGCTTCCGAATAATCGCGCTCGTGCTCGAGCTTCGCCGCCACGGCGTTCTCCAGGCCTTCCATGGCCTTGCCCAGCCTGGCGATGACTTCCTTGAGGGTCGTTTCCCCGGTCATGGCCTTCGTCCTATGCCCTGCCCATCACCGAATCGCTCGCGTTCAGAACGCGTTACCTGCGAAAGATTAGGCACCGGGTGAAGGGCGCGTCAACAAAGCTCTCGCGACTGTCCCCCGCTATCGCTAATGTAAGACGCCCGACACACAAAAAGACCGCATCACAAGCCCGGCAAAAACCGCCTCGATTTGTTGACTAAAAGGCAGTGCCTGCTATGTGTCGCCCAGCCCTTTCCCTAGGGTTTTCCCAAGGCCCTCAACCCGTTTTCCCGGAGGCAGCATGAGCTCGCGCGAACAACATGACCGGATGGCCAATGCGATCCGTTTTCTTTCCATGGACGCCGTCGAGAAGGCGAACTCCGGCCACCCCGGCCTGCCGATGGGCTGCGCCGACATCGCCACGGTGCTGTTCAGCCGTTTCCTGAAATTCGACGCCAAGGCGCCGCACTGGGCCGACCGCGACCGCTTCATCCTGTCGGCCGGCCACGGCTCGATGCTGCTCTATTCGCTCCTCTACCTCACCGGCTATGAGGACATGACGATCGACCAGATCAAGAGCTTCCGCCAGCTCGGTTCCAAGACCGCCGGCCATCCCGAATACGGCCATGCCGCCGGCATCGAGACCACCACCGGCCCGCTCGGCCAGGGCCTTGCCAATTCGGTCGGCTTCGCGCTCGGCGAGCGCATCATGAATGCCGCCTTCGGCAACGACCTCGTCAACCACTACACCTATGTGCTGGCCGGCGACGGCTGCCTGATGGAAGGCGTTTCCCAGGAAGCCATAGCACTTGCCGGGCATCTGAAGCTCAACAAGCTGATCGTCTTCTGGGACAACAACAACATCTCGATCGACGGCCCGGTTTCGCTTGCCGACAACACCGACCAGGTCGCCCGCTTCCAGGCTTCGGGCTGGAACGCCAGCCACATCGACGGCTTCGATCCGGAAGCGATCGCCTACGCCATCGAGGCGGCGCGCCATTCCGACAAACCGACGATGATCGCCTGCAAGACCACCATCGGCTTCGGCGCCCCGACCAAGGCCGGCACCAACAAGGCGCATGGTTCGCCGCTCGGCGCCGAGGAAATCGCCGGCGCGCGAAAATTCTTCAACTGGGATTCGCCGCCCTTCGAGATTCCGGCCGACATCCTCGAGGCCTGGCGCACTGTCGGCAAGGGCGGCGCCAAGGCGCGCGCCGACTGGGAAGGCCGCCTCGCCAAGGCCGAGCCGAAGCTGAAGGCCGAGTTCGAGCGTCGCCTCGGCGGCAAGCTGCCCTCCAACTTCGACGCCGTCATCGCCGACTACAAGAATAAGCTCTCGGCCGACAAGCCGAAGGTCGCCACCCGCAAATCGTCGGAAATGGCGCTGGAAGTCATCAACGGCGCGGTGCCGGAAACCATCGGCGGCTCGGCCGACCTCACCGGCTCGAACAACACCAAGACCAGCCAGACCAAGAACATCACGCCCGACGATTACGGCCAGCGCTATGTCCACTACGGCATCCGTGAGCACGGCATGGCGGCGGCCATCAACGGCCTGACGCTGCATGGCGGCCTGATCGCCTATGGTGGCACCTTCATGTGCTTCTCCGACTACGCCCGCCCGTCGATGCGCCTGGCTTCGCTGATGGGTATCCGCTCGATCTTCGTCATGACGCATGACTCCATCGGCCTCGGCGAGGACGGCCCGACCCACCAGCCGGTCGAGCATCTGGCGGCGCTGCGCGCCATCCCGAACCACAACGTGTTCCGTCCGGCCGATGCGGTGGAGACCGCCGAATGCTGGCAGATCGCGCTTGAATCCGAAAAGACGCCGTCGACGCTGGCCCTGACCCGCCAGAACCTGCCGACGGTGCGCACGGAACACACGGCCAAGAACCTGAGCAGCCAGGGCGCCTATGAACTGGCCGCCGCCAGCGGCGAGGCGGTGGTGACGATCTTCGCAACCGGCTCCGAGGTGGAGATCGCGCTCGGCGCGCGTGACCTGCTCGAAAAGCACGGCCATCCGACCCGCGTCGTCTCGGTGCCGTGCTTCGAGCTGTTCGATCAGCAGAGCGACGATTACCGCAAGAAGACCATCGGCAACGCCAGGGTGAAGGTCGCCATCGAAGCCGGCATCCGCCAGGGCTGGGACCATCTGATCGGCACCGACGGCATCTTCATCGGCATGCACGGCTTCGGCGCCTCGGGCACGATCGAGCAGCTCTATCCGCATTTCGGCATCACCGCCGACGCCGCGGCAAAGGCGGTCGAAGCCCGTCTGCACGGCTGACCGGGCTGCGTCAATTCGCGGGGCCGCAAATACGCGGCTCCGCGGTGCTGGACCAACCTAATCGATTTAAATTCGGCCTTCTGCGACTGGATTCTTTGTTCCATGGCCGCTATGAAGCAGCCGGACCCAATCGCCCCCAGTCCCTAGGGAGAAAACAATGACCGTCAGAGTTGCCATCAACGGATTTGGCCGTATCGGCCGCAACATCCTGCGCGCCATCCACGAATCCGGCCGCAAGGACATCGACATCGTCGCCGTCAACGATCTCGGCCCGGTCGAGACCAACGCGCATCTGCTGCGCTATGACAGCGTACACGGCCGCTTCCCGCATGAGGTGTCGGTCGACGGCGACCAGATCTCGGTCGGCAAGGAGAAGTTCAAGGTCACCGCGATCAAGGATCCGAGCCAGCTGCCGTGGAAGGAGCTCGGCGTCGACATCGCGCTCGAATGCACCGGCATCTTCACCGCTCGCGACAAGGCCGCCGCGCACCTCACCGCCGGCGCCAAGCGCGTGCTCGTCTCGGCGCCCGCTGAAGGCGCGGACTTGACTGTCGTCTACGGCATCAACCACGACAAGCTGACCAAGGACCACATCGTCATCTCGAACGCGTCCTGCACCACCAACTGCCTGGCGCCGCTGGCGGCCGTGCTGCACGAGACCGTCGGCATCGAGAAGGGCATGATGACGACGATCCACTCCTACACCGGCGACCAGCCGACGCTGGACACCATGCACAAGGACCTCTACCGCGCCCGCGCGGCGGCGCTGTCGCAGATCCCGACCTCGACTGGCGCGGCCAAGGCGATCGGCCTCGTGCTGCCCGAGCTCAAGGGCAAGCTCGACGGCATCTCGATCCGCGTGCCGACGCCGAACGTCTCGGTCGTCGACTTCAAGTTCATCGCCAAGCGCTCGACCACCGCGCAGGAGATCAACGAAGCCGTCATCGCCGCCTCCAAGGGCAAGCTGAAGGGCGTGCTGTCGGTTACCCACCACCCGAACGTCTCGATCGACTTCAACCACGATCCGCATTCCTCGATCGTGGCGCTCGACCAGACCAAGGTGATGGACGGCAACTTCGTGTCCGTCCTGTCCTGGTACGACAATGAATGGGGCTTCTCGAACCGCATGGGCGACACCGCCGTCGCCTTCGGCAAGACCATCGCCTGATCGAACGCCCGCTAAGCGGTTTGAAACGCCCGGCTTCGGCCGGGCGTTTTTTATTGGCCGGCTGAGCCAAAAACCGCGCTGTCGCCTTGCACCGGCCATGTCTTCGCCCCACTCTCTGGTAAAGCGGGAAACAGTGGGGATTCTTAAGGGGCAATAGCGGATGGAGCATGCGATCTATCTCGTGACGCTGGTCGGCACGGCACTCATCGTCGCCGCCGCGTTTTCGAGCCTGATCGCCTTCCGCTTCGGCGCTCCCTTGCTGCTTCTCTTCCTCTGCATCGGGCTTGCCACCGGCGTCGACGGCCTCGGCATCGAATTCGACAATGCCCGGCTGGCTTATTTTGCCGGCTCACTGGCTCTGGCCATCATCCTGTTCGATTCCGGTTTCGGCACGCCGCTCAACGCGCTCAGGCAAGCGGCCGGGCCGGCGCTGTCGCTGGCCACGATCGGCGTCATCCTGACCACCGGCATCTTTGCCGTCGCCGCCGCCTATGTTCTCAAACTCGATTGGCTGGAATCCTCGCTGCTCGGCGCCGCCGTCGCCTCGACCGATGCGGCCGCCGTGTTCTTCCTGTTGCGCGCCGGCGAAATCCATCTGCGCGAGCGCGTGCGTTCGACGCTCGAAGTGGAATCCGGCACCAACGACCCGATCGCCATCTTCCTCACCATCACCCTGGTCGAGATCATCGCCGCGCATGCCAACCCGGAAGCCAATGTGCTGGCGACCAACCTCTTGCTCGGCTTCCTCGCCAATATGGGGCTGGGCGCCGTCATCGGCGTGCTCGGCGGCTTCGGCATCGTGCGTCTCGTCGAGCGGCTGAACCTCGATCACGGCCTGCTGCCGATCTTCGTGCTGACGCTGTCGCTGATGGTGTTCGCGGCGGCAGGCGCCATCGGCGGCTCGGGCTTCCTCGCCGTCTACCTTGCCGGGCTGATCGCCGGCAATTCCGACATCCGCGCCGTCACCATCCTGAAGCGGTTCCAGGACGGCATGTCGTGGCTGGCGCAGATCATCATGTTCCTGATCCTCGGCCTGTTCGCCACGCCCTCGCAGTTCCCGGCGATCCTGGCGCCGGCGGTCCTGCTCGGCCTGTTCCTGATCTTCGTGGCCCGCCCGGTCGCCGTCTGGCTGTGCCTGATCCCGTTCCGCCTGCCGCGTCCCGAGGTCGCCTTCGTCTCCTGGGTCGGCCTGCGCGGCGCGGTCTCGATCCTGCTTGCCATCACGCCGCTGCTCGGCGGCCTCGAGCATGGCCGCCTGATCTTCAACGCCGCCTTCATCATCGTGCTCGTGTCGCTGGTGGTGCAGGGCTGGACGGTCGGTCCGCTGGCGCGCCGGCTCGGCCTGATCGTGCCGGCGCGACTCGGGCCGCTGGACAAGGTCGAGCTCGAACTGCCGGGCTCGGCCCATCACGAGCTGCTCGCCTATCGCGTCGCGCCCGGCAGCCCGGTCGCGCGCGGCGAGCGTATCCCGCGCTGGGCGCGGCCCTCATTGGTGCTGCGCGACGGCCGCTCGATGCGCTTCCAGGACATGGGCCGGCTTGCCGCCGGCGATCAGGTCTACATCTTCGTCCCGGATCGCTATCCACGCCTGCTCGACAAGCTTTTTGCCAGCCGCGCCGTCGTCGATCCCGAGGATGCCGATTTCTTCGGCGCCTTCGCGCTCGATCCGGCGCGTTCGGCGGCCGAGCTGGAAGCCGCCTACGGTCCGGGCCTGACCGAGGCGGAACAGAAGCTCACCGTCGCCGCGCTGGTTTCGGAGCGGCTCGGCGGCCATCCCGAATATGCCGACCGTGTGGTCATCGGTCCGATCGAGCTGATCGTGCGCGATGTCGATGAAAAGGGCAGGATCACCGGGCTTGGCCTGTCCTTCGAGCCGACCGCGCCGGTGGCGCGCGTGCCGGTGTTCATGAGCGCCGGCGAGATCGGCGACCGCATCACGGCGCTGATCCGCAACTGGCGCGGGCCCGTGGAAAAGCAGGCGGTCGAGGACGTGCCGATCGACCCCGTCGCGCCGGCACCGGGCGAGCAAAAGGCAACCAGCGAAGGCTGATGTCTCACGCCGACATCATTTTTGCGCGCGCGCCTCAACGCGGCCCTTGCATCGTCGTTCGCGCCGGGTAAGGTCGCCGCGTTTTCGCTAGAGCAATTCCAGGAAAAGTGTGAGCGGTTTTCCGTCCGGAATTGCGTCAAGGCACTAGGAAGGAACGTAGCATGGCCGGCTTCAAGACCCTCGACGATATCGGCGCCGTCAGCGGCAAGCGCGTCCTGGTGCGCGTCGACCTCAACGTCCCCGTCGCCGACGGCAAGGTCACCGACGCCACCCGCATCGAGCGCATCGCGCCGACCATCGCCGAGCTCTCGAAAAAGGGCGCCAAGGTCATCCTGCTTGCTCATTTCGGCCGCCCGAAGGACGGTCCGTCGGCGGAATTCTCGCTGGAGCCGATCGCCAAGGCCACGGCCGAGGTTCTCGGCCACCCGGTCGGCTTTGCCGCCGACTGTGTCGGCGACAAGGCCGCCGAAGCGGTCGCCACCATGAAGGACGGCGACGTCCTGCTGTTCGAAAACACCCGCTTCTACAAAGCCGAGGAGAAGAACGAGCCGGCCTTCACCGAAAAGCTCGCCGCCAATGGCGACATCTATGTCAACGACGCCTTTTCCGCCGCGCATCGCGCGCATGCCTCGACCGAAGGCCTGGCGCGTCACTTGCCGGCCTATGCCGGCCGCACCATGCAAGCCGAGCTCGACGCGCTGGAGAAGGGCCTCGGCAATCCGGTTCGGCCGGTGGTTGCCATCGTCGGCGGCGCCAAGGTCTCGAGCAAGATCGACCTCCTGATGAACCTGGTGAAGAAGGTCGACGCGCTGGTGATCGGCGGCGGCATGGCCAACACCTTCCTTGCCGCGCGCGGCACCGATGTCGGCAAATCGCTCTGCGAGCATGACCTCGCCGGCACCGCCAAGCAGATCATGATCGAGGCGGCGGAAGCCGGCTGCGCCATCATCCTGCCCGCCGACGGCGTCGTCGCCAAGGAATTCAAGGCGGGTGCCGCCAGCGAGACCGTCGCCATCTCCGACGTGCCGGCCGACGGCATGATCCTCGATGTGGGGGCAAAGACCGTGCAGAGCGTCAACGACTGGATCGACCGCGCCGCCACACTGGTCTGGAACGGCCCGCTCGGCGCCTTCGAGATCGAACCCTTCGACCGCGCCACGGTGGCGGCGGCAAAGCACGCGGCCGCGCGCACCAAGGCGGGCAAGCTGGTCTCGGTGGCCGGCGGGGGCGATACGGTGGCCGCGCTCAACCATGCCGGCGTGGCCGACGACTTCACCTATGTCTCGACCGCTGGCGGCGCCTTCCTCGAATGGATGGAAGGTAAACCGCTGCCTGGCGTCGAGGTGCTGAAGCGGTAAACAGTCCGGGAACTGGCAAAGCGCCGGCGACTTTCAATCGATTCACGCTTTCCGGCGTCATTCCTTTGGCGGTAGTGTTCTGCTAGCGCGGAACAAACGCACCTAGGAGAGCACCATGAGCGAACGTCTCGAAGATATTGCCGCTGCCATCGTAGCCGACGGCAAGGGCCTTTTGGCGGCCGATGAGAGTTCCGGCACCATCAAGAAGCGCTTTGACGTCATCGGCGTCGAATCGACCGCCGACAGCCGGCGCGACTATCGCGAGATGATGTTCCGCGCCAGGGACGCCATGACCAAATACATTTCGGGCGTCATTCTCTATGACGAGACGATCCGCCAAAAGGCCGCCGACGGCACGCCGCTGGTCGACATCATCAAGGCCGCCGGCTCCATTCCGGGCATCAAGGTCGATCTTGGCGCCAAGCCGCTGGCCGGCTATCCCGGCGACACCGTCACCGAAGGCCTGGATGGCCTGCGCGAGCGCCTGGCGGATTACTACAAGCTCGGCGCCCGCTTCGCCAAATGGCGCGCGGTGATCGACATCGACACCGGCAAGGGCGTGCCGTCGGCCAATTCGATCGCCTCCAACGCCCATGCGCTGGCCCGCTACGCAGCACTTTGCCAGGAGGCCGGCATCGTGCCGATCGTCGAACCGGAGGTGCTGATGGACGGCGCGCATTCGATCGACACCTGCTACGAGGTCTCCAGGGCAACGCTGGTCAAGCTCTACGACGAGCTCTATGCGGCGCGCGTCGTGCTGGAGGGCTCGATCCTGAAGCCCAACATGGTCATCTCCGGCAGGAAATCGGGCAAGACCGACAGCCCCGAGGAAGTCGCCGAAAAGACCATAAAGCTCTTCCGGCAGACCGTGCCGGCGGCGGTGCCGGGCATCGCCTTCCTTTCCGGTGGTCAGGAGGACGAGGAAGCGACCGCCAACCTCAATGCCATCAACGCGATCGGCCCGCATCCGTGGAAGCTGACCTTCTCCTACGGCCGTGCGCTGCAGGCGGCGCCGCAGAAGGCGTGGAGCGGCAAGGCATCGAACGTCGCCGCCGGTCAGGCAGCCTTCACGCACCGCGCCCATATGAACCATCTGGCGGCGCTCGGAAAATGGCAGCCGGCGCTGGAAAAGGCCGCCTGACGGCACTCTTCCTTCACAGATCGAAACCCGGGCCATCGGCCCGGGTTTTGTTTTTTGCAGGCCGCATTCCTACCTGATGCAGCGAAACGGCGTGCGCGATGTCGGATCGCGCCCATGTCGAACGTCCTTGGCAGGAGAGGACAGGAGATGGTCATGCAACGCAATGCCGTGGTTTCACGCGAAGACTGGTTCGAGGCGCACCGGCAGCACCTCGAGCGCGAGAAGGAGCTGACGCGCTTCCGCGACCTTGTCGCCGCGGAGCGCCGCCAATTGCCCTGGTTCAAGCTGCGCAAGGATTACGTCTTCGAGAGCGAAGCGGGGCCGAAGCGCCTTGGCGACCTCTTCGCCGGCAAGAGCCAGCTCATCGTCTATCATTTCATGATGACGCCGGGTTGCGATCACCGTTGCCAGGGCTGCTCGTTCCTGGCCGACCATATCGACGGCGCCAATCAGCATCTGAAACATCATGACGTATCGCTGGTCGTCGTCGCACGCGCGCCGCTGGCCGAGATCCTGCCTTACAAGCAGCGCATGGGCTGGAAGTTCGCCTGGGTGTCGTCCTATGCGTCCGACTTCAACTTCGACCTGCAGGTCTCCTTCACCGACAGGCAGATCGCCGCCGGCGAGACCACCTACAATTTCGAAAAGCGTCCGTTGCGGTCGAAAGACCTGCCCGGCACCAGCGTCTTTTATCGCAACGAGTGCGGCGACGTCTTCCTCACCTTCATGTCGCGCGCCCGCGGCGGCGACGCGCTGATCGGCGCCTATCATTATCTGGACATGACGCCGAAGGGCCGCGACGAGACCGGCCCCTATCACAACCTGGTGGACTGGGTGCATCTCCACGACGAGTACCAGGACAAGACCGGGGACCGGCCGGACTGCTGCGGGTAATCAGCCTCGTTCACGCCGGCTGAAACATGCGCTAATGGCTTTCAGGTCACGCTAACGGAACCGCCATGCAGCGCCTGCTTGCCCTTCTCACCTGGCTCGCCTTCCCGGTCTATGTCTGGCAGGGGCTTGGCGTGCGCCGCCGCACCAGCCGCATGCTGCCGGCGCAGGGCCCGGTCATGCATGAGATCGCGGGCAATGCCCCGACCATCTCCTTGCTGGTTTTGGGCGATTCCTCGGCTGCGTCGGTCGGTATCGAACAGTCCGAATACGGACTTGCCGCGCAGCTTGCCGGCCTTGTCGCCGGGCGGACCGGCCGCGCCGTGCACTGGCGCGCCGCCGGGTTCAATTCGGCGACATCCGGGCAGATCCGCGACTATGTCCTGCCCAACCTGTCGGCCGACCCATGGACGCATATCGTGCTTGCCATCGGCACCAACGATACCAAGAACTTTCACGCCGTGCCGCGCTTCAAGAAGGAGTTCGGCGGCCTGCTCTACGCACTGCGCGCCAAATGGCCGGAAGCGCGCGTGATCTGGTCGCCGGTGCTGGAATTCACCCGCGCCCCGGCAATGCCGCCACTGCTCGGCAAAATCCTCGAAATCCGCGCCGGCGAGATAAACCGCATGGGCGTGCGCCTCTGCAACGAGCGCGGCGCAATCGCCGCCGCGCGCCTGCCGATCACCAATCCCGAGGCCGGCTTTGCCTCCGATGGCTTTCATGCCTCGGCGGCAGGTTATCGCGCCTGGGCCAAGCATCTGCTGGACTTCGTGCTGGGCGAGGAAAGCTCGCATAAGGCTGGCTGAGATTCAGGTCAAATGGCCAAGCACCGCCGCCAGCGATATCGCGGCCATGGCGAGCAGCGCCAGCTTCCAGAAATCGCCGCGCCGCTTCAGCCCCGGCCATCCCAGCGGCTTGATGATCTGGACCAGCATGATGCCGCAGATGACAAGGGCGAGCAGTTTCGTCATGCCGCCTTTGACCAGCAATGCCCGCCCCTGTCAAAGCCGTTCTGGGGAGCGTCTCGCGCTGAACACTCCTGACAAAACGTCGGTCCCCCAGGCCTCTACGCAGGCCTTTCGACACCTTTCCCGCGCCCCTGCCAACATCCTGACAGACTGCTGTCAGGAGGGGTGTGAGATACTCTCCTCATCAAAAAGAGAGGAGTCAGGTCATGAACGGTTTCACCATCCTGCGCAGCGTGCAGCACTATGTCGGCAGGATCCGCACGGTGCGCAACGAAATCCGCACCCAGCGTTTTCTGAACACCTTGCCGGCGGACATCCGCAAGGACATCGGCTGGCCCGACCTTTACAGCGGTCGCGTGCGCGAAAACTGAAATTTTGGCGGCGCGACTTGGATTATGGCGGCAACGCGCCCAGATGTAACGGCAGCCAGTGACGTCGAGTTTAGGGAAAGAAGCCTTTGTTTGCCGGTAGCTTCGCCGCAACCTCCTGACAGTATGTTGTCAGGAGGCATGCGGTAATTGGAGCGGCTTCGATCCTGACAGCAACGAACATGAACCGACTATCCGGAGTAATCCGCGTATGGTGAAAAGCTGGAACGACAGGTTGAACACCCCGGGCAGCAACGGCATCAAGCCGTCGCCGCGCACGGTCGGCGATGTCGTCGAGGGCCAATCGATGCTGGTGCCGACCGCGCGTCAGGTCGACGACTTCATCCGCTCGATCCCCGAGGGGGTGGAGATGGACGTTCGTGCGCTGCGCACCGCTCTGGCCGTCGAGCATGGCGCTGAAGTGACATGCCCGGTGACGATCGGCTATCACCTTCGCACTGTCGCCGAGGCCGCTCATGAGGATCTTGAGCGCGGCATGGCGCTGAGCGATATCGCGCCGTTCTGGCGTGTGCTGGATGCCAAGACGCCGACCACGGGCAAACTGTCCTTCGGGGCGAAATTCGTTGCCGCGCAGCGCAAGCGCGAAGGGCTGAGGCCGTAACCCCGGGGAGAAACAGATGCGTCGCGCCGACAGGCTTTTCCAGATCGTGCAGCATTTGCGGGGTGGCCGGCTGGTCACCGCGCAGAAGCTCGGCACATGGCTCGAGGTTTCCGAGCGCACCATTTACCGCGACATAGCCGACCTGCAGTCGACCGGCGTGCCGATCGACGGCGAAGCCGGCGTCGGCTACATGATGCGGGAAGGCTTCGATCTTCCGCCGCTGATGTTCACGCGTGACGAGATCGTGGCGCTGGTTGCCGGCGCCCGCATGGTGCGGGCCTTTGGCGGTGCCGCAATGGCAAGGGCCGCCGACGAGGCGCTGGTCAAGATCGGCGCTGTGCTGCCCGATACCGAGAAGGACCGCATCGCCCGTACCGAGATCCACACGCCGATGTGGGTGGTGAGCGACGCCGCGCGTGAAGCCATCGACCTGATCGAGCGCGCCGTCGAGAAGCGTCAGGTGCTGACCATCGACTATTCCGACGAGGCTGGCCGCGGCACCGCGCGCGACATCAGACCCTTGGGCCTGTGGTTCTGGGGCAAGGTCTGGACCCTGGTCGCCTGGTGCGAGATGCGCGACGATTTCCGCGCCTTCCGCATCGACCGCATTGCCTCGGTCGTCATTGCCGGCCGCATCTTCAAGCCGGAGCGCGGCAAGCAGCTCGCCGATTTCTACCGCGCCGTCGAGCGCTCGGAGGATTACGGCATGGCGCCCGACCGTGCCGCGCGGACGTGACTTTCCTCCCAAGCCATCGTCCAATAAAAAAGCCCGCTTCGAGCGGGCTTTTTTATTGGGATTTTGCCAGGATTACTCCTGCTCGTCGTCGTCCTTGTCCTTCGACTTGAGCGCCGAAAGCTTGGCGAAGACGGCGTTGGCGTCGAGTTCCTGATCCTCGTCCTTCGGCTTCTCGGGCGCCGGCACCAGCCGTTCGGTGAGCGCCGCGGGCAGCAGCGTATCGCCGACGGGCTGTGCAGGCTCGCGGCCGCGCGAGGCGCGGTTGACCTCGAGGTCGAGATCGATCTGCGAGGTGAGGCCGAGCGTCACCGGATCCATCGGCTGCAGATTGGCCGAGTTCCAGTGCTTGCGCTCGCGGATCTGCTCGATCGTCGACTTGGTCGTGCCGACCAGACGGGAGATCTGCGCGTCCTTGAGCTCGGGATGGTTGCGCACCAGCCAGAGAATGGCGTTCGGACGATCCTGGCGCTTCGAAAGCGGCGTGTAGCGGGGACCCTTGCGCTTCGATTCCGGCACACGAACCTTGGGGTCGGACAGTTTGAGCCGGTGGTTGATGTCTTTCTCGCCGCGCGCGATCTCGTCGCGGGTGAGCTGGCCGGTGATGATCGGGTCCATGCCCTTGATGCCCTGCGCCGACTCGCCGTCGGCGATCGCCTTGACCTCGAGCGGATGCAGCCCGCAGAACTGCGCGATCTGCTCGAAGGAGAGCGCGGTGTTGTCGACCAGCCAGACGGCGGTCGCCTTGGGCATCAGCAGCGAATTGGCCATATCAAAAATCCTTCTCGTTCGCCCGCGTTCCCGCGCGGGCGGTGGTTTTAGAGCCACCAAAATGGGAAATTCGCGGCCTGTATAAACGCTCCCTCAAATTTTCGCAATGTTTTTGGGAAAGGACCTAAAGTGCGTCGCGCCGAAGCGGATTCAGGCGACGCGCTTTAGGTATTTGTTTGTGCATGTCGTTTTCCCAAAACCGCTGCACACTTTTGGGCGACATGCATTGAAACAGCCCCAAAAAGACAAAACCCGCTGGACGAGGTCCAGCGGGCTTGGAACCGGAAACGAAGCAAGCGTCTCGACGGCTCTGGCTTGCCTGTCCAGCCCGGCCTTGCGGCCGAGCCGGGTCTGATTACACCGCCTGGCGGGCGATACGCTCGATGTCGGCGCGGTTGATGCCGAGATCGCTCAGCTGGCGGGCATTGAGCTTGTTCAGCTCGCGCACGGTTTCGTTGTACATGCGCCACTTACGGAAAGCACGGATCGGGTTCATTTCAGTTTCTCCAGTCATTTGATGAAATCGTTTGATGCCGCGTAAATAGGCATGCCTGCACAAGAATTGAACGGACGCTTTTGCATGGCCGCAATGCGTTTTGTGCATTGCAGCATTAAGCCTTCGTTCAGCTTGGAATGGGGACATGCGCCGACCCCGGGATGGGTCGAGATTCAGGTCAGGCCGAGCCGAGAATGGTGGCGTCCGAGAACCGGAGCGGAGCGTACTAAAAGTACGAGAGCACCGGAGGCGCAGAACGCCGCCATTCGCAGGCCGGCCTCACCTGAATACCGACCCGTCCTAGCCGACGTCGAGGACGATCTTGCCTATATGCTCGCCCTCTTCCATCCGCTCATGCGCCCGCCAGGCCTCGGTCAGCGGGAAGATCATGTCCATGACCGG
Organism: Mesorhizobium sp. GbtcB19; assembly: GCF_019091085.1. Taxonomy (GTDB): domain Bacteria; phylum Pseudomonadota; class Alphaproteobacteria; order Rhizobiales; family Rhizobiaceae; genus Mesorhizobium. The sequence goes on from NZ_JAGXJY010000005.1 coordinate 243,040, forward strand.
GGCGACCTTGCGCGTGCCGAGCAGCGGCCACACCTGCGCCTCCAGCGCAGCCGCGATCGCCGCCTTGAACTCGACGGTGCGCGGGCGAAGCGTCGAGCCGGTATGGGTCAGCCGCTTCACCATGATCTTGGAAAAGTCGGCGCTGGCCACGGCGCCGGCCTGCACCGCGATCTGGACGATGCGTCCTTCGACGGCCGCGGCATCGTAGTTGCGCCCGACATAGTCGCCGCCGACCATGTCGAGGATGACGTCGGCGCCCTTCTTGCCGGTCGCATCCTTGACCGCCGCGACGAAATCCTCCTCGCGATAGTTGATCGCCCGGTCGGCGCCGAGCTTCAGGCAGGCGTCGCATTTCTCCTTGCTGCCGGCGGTGGTGATCACGTAGGCGCCGAAGGCCGAGGCGAGCTGGATGGCGGTGGTGCCGATGCCGGACGAGCCGCCATGGACAAGCAGCGTCTCGCCCTTCTTCAGCCCGCCGCGTTCGAACACATTGTGCCAGACGGTGAAGTAGTTTTCCGGCACCGCCGCGGCCTCCGAATGGGTGAAGCCCGCCGGCAGCGGCAGCACGCTGCCGGCGTGTACCTTGACATATTCGGCATAGCCGCCGCCGGGCGTCAGCGCGCAGACCCGGTCGCCGATGCGCCAGCGCGATATCTCGTCGCCGAGCGCCGCGATTTCGCCCGACGCTTCGAGGCCGGGCAGGTCGGACGCGCCGGGCGGCGGCGGATAGGCGCCCTTGCGCTGCTGCACGTCCGGCCGGTTGACACCGGCAGCGTGCACCCGGATCAGCACTTCCCCGGGGCCGGGCACGGGCACGTCGCGGGTTTCCGGCTTCAGCACCCTGGGGCCGCCGGGCTGCGAGATCGCGATGGCCGTCATCTTCGCCGGAATCTGGTGATTGTTAGCCATGGCTTTCCCGTCTCCTCGAATCTGTGCCGTCGCTCGTGGTTTGCATCGGCGCCCCTGCCCTATGTATGCTGATTGCCAAATCAGGCAAATGGCCAAGTAAGGGAGGAGCGACGATGGCGATCTTCGACGACGAACCCAGGAAAAAGCCCCGCCCGCACGAGATCGGCCAGGATCTGTCGCTGCTGTCCGTCGACGAATTGTCGGAGCGCATCGCGCTGCTGCGCGACGAGATCGCCAGGCTGGAGGCCGAGCGGGCCGCCAAGGGCGCCACCAAATCCGCCGCCGACGCCTTGTTCCGCCGCGGATAATTTTGTCGGCGCGCAAGACCGCCGCCGAAAAGCCCCAATACGCCTGTTTTCAGACCCCCGCGCCCGAACCAGGATCAAGCGATGTTTGCAACCTACCGACCGATCCTCTCGCTGCTGCGCGGTACCGCCTTCCTGCTCGCGGCGTCCGGCCTGCACGGCCTGCTGTTGCCGCTGCGCGGTCAGATCGAGGGTTTTTCGACCGCATCGCTCGGCCTGATGGGCACGGCCTGGGCCGGCGGCTTCGTCGCCGGCTGTTTCTTCGCGCCGCGGCTGGTGCGCCGCGCCGGCCATGTCAGGGCCTTTGGCGCCTTCGCGGCGTCGGGCGCGATCATCGCGCTGCTCACCGGCCTCATCATCGACGAGTATTTCTGGATCCTTTTGCGCGCCTTCACCGGCTTCACCATGGCCGGCGCCTTCATGGTGATCGAAAGCTGGCTGAACGAGAAGGCCACCAACGAGAACCGCGGCACTGTCTTCGGCCTCTATATGATGGTCACCTATGCCTCGATCATGGGCGGCCAGATGATCGTCGCCGGCGGCGACGTGCGGTCGGCCTCGCTGTTCATGATCACCGGCATCCTGTTCTGCCTCTCGCTCATCCCGACCGCGGTTTCTACCCAATCGACCCCGAAGCCGCTGCAGGACGTCAAGCTCGATGTCAAAAGCCTCTACGCCAATTCGCCGGTGTCGGCGGTGGCTTGCCTTCTGATCGGCATCGCCAATGGCGCCTGGGGCACGCTGGGTGCGGTCTATGGCGCCCGCATCGGCATCTCGACCGCCGAGATCGCACTGATGATGAGCCTTGTCGTCGTTTCCGGCGCCGCCATGCAGCTTCCGGCCGGGCGCTTGTCGGATACAACCGACCGCCGCTTCGTGCTGGCGGGCGCGGCCTTCGGCGCAGCTCTGGTCGCGGTGCTGATCTTCCTGATAGCGCCCCGCTCGGGTGTCTTCGTCATCGTGCTCACCGCCGCCTATGGCGGCTTCGCCTATACGCTCTATTCGATCGCCGTCGCGCATGCCAACGACCACGCCCGTCCCGAGAACTTCGTCAAGGTTTCCGGCGGCCTGCTCCTGCTCTACGGCTTCGGCACGATGATCGGCCCGCTCTTGGCCGCCGCCTTGATGGGCTCGGTGCGTCCGGAGGGCCTCTTTCTTGCAACCGCGCTCGCGCATCTCAGCCTCGCCGGCTACACGCTGCTGCGCATCCGCGCCCGCGCGCCGGTGCCGATCGAAAACCGCGATGCCTTCAAGACGCAACCCGCAGACCGCGCGGTCACGCCCGAGGCCACGCGGCTCGATCCGCGCAGAAAGGTTGAAACCGACGGTTGAGATTTGGAAAACTTTGCCCCACAAATAAGGCATGATCTTTTCCGATGCCTTCGTGGCGATCGCCGATCCCAACCGGCGCTATCTGTTGGAAGAACTCCGGCGCGGCCCGAAGACGGTGAACGAATTGGCGGCCGGACTGCCCGTCTCGCGCCCGGCCGTTTCGCAACATCTCAAAGTCCTGCTCGACGCCGGCCTGGTCAAGGCAAAGGCCGAAGGCACAAGGCGCGTCTATACTGTCAGCAGCGGCGGCTTCCTCAGGCTCAACATCTGGCTCGACCAGTTCTGGGAGACAGCGCCGGGGGAATAACTGTGGAGCGGTTCGGACCGATGAAGCCGCTCCAATATCCGTCTGACGCAATTGCGGACTAAATTCGCTGCGGTTTCCTGGAATTGCTCTTGGAGGAACAACCGATGCGACGCGAGACGTTTCTTGGCGCCCTGACGGCGATCAATCTGCTTTTGCTTGCCGGGGTAGTCTTGACGCAGATCCTGCCCGTGAGTGCGCAGGACCAACCGGGCATTCTGCGCGGCAGCGGGCTGCAGATCGTCGACGGTCAGGGTCGGGTGCGCTCCAGCATTTCGGTCCTGCCGGCAAAGGAAGGGCAGCCGGAGACGGTGCTGCTCCGCCTTATCACGCAGGATGGCCAGCCCTCGGTCAAGATCGCCGCCTCGAGCGCCAGCGCCGGGTTGAGTTTCGTTGGCGGCGACGACGAGAGCTACGTCATCCTCGACGCCGACGGACCAAAAACCCTGCTCAAGATGGTGGAGCCGCAGGGGCGCGAAAAGCTGATCACGCCATAGACCGCGACCGACGCCGACAGCTCGAAACTCAGTTCGCGGCCAGGGCCACACCGAGTGCGTCGAGCAGTTCGCCGGTGCCGTGCTCGCGCGTGGCCGGTATATCGATGCCGTCGAAGAAGGCGCCCTGCTCCGTCAGGATAAGTCGCGTTCCCTTGCCTTCGGCGATAAGCTCTATCGTCGCAAGCGACACCGAGACCCGGGTTTCGCCGAACAAGAGCTCGTAGCTGTAGACGATGCGCTGGTTCGGCACGATGTCCTGATAGACGGCGTTGTAGAAATGCATCTGCCCATCGCTGGGACAGCCGGCGTTCACCTCCTTGCCGCCGACACGAAAATCCATTTCATGCCGGCTGGGCATGGGGTTGTCGGGATCGAAGAACCACCGCTTCTTGGCCTCGGCATCGCTCAGCGCGAAAAAGACTTTTTCAGGCGCCACCGGATAGACCCGCTCGATGACGAAGGTGGAATGGACGACGGATCGTTCGCTCATGACTGGTCCCTTCAGGTTTGGTCTTTGCTTTCAGCCAGGAAATCGCCGAGGCGATCGAGCCGGCGCTCCCAGGCCAGCCGCCGCTCGTTGATCCAGTTCTCCGCTGCCCTCAGCGCCTGCGGTTCGATCTGGCAGGTGCGCACCCGTCCGACCTTCTCGGTCCTCACCAGGCCGCTCGCCTCGAGCACGTTGAGATGCTGGACGACGGCCGAGAGCGACATCGCCAGCGGCTCCGCCAACTGGCTGACCGATGCCGGCCCGCGCGACAGGCGGTCCACCATCTGCCGCCGCGCGGGATCGGCGAGCGCCTGGAACATCAGGTCGAGCTGGGCGGGATCGTGCAGCATCGCGGGTCAGCTGTCGTTGTAGGGGAAGAGCTTGAAATAGGGCTGCGCTTCGTCGATGACGCGGGCGAAGGACGGACGCGCGAGCAGCCGGTCGTGATATCGTTTCACGGCCGGAAACCTGTCGCCGAACGGCTCGACCTTGTTGGCGTAGAACAGCGCCGGCGACGCCGAGCAATCGGCCATGGTGAAGGTTTCGCCCACCGCCCAGGTTCTCCCCGCCATCTCCTCTTCGATGATGGCGTAGGAACTGCGCAGCTGCGCGCGGGCCTCCTTGACGCCGAACGGGTCCACTTTGTCCTGTGGCCGCAGCCTGTCGCCGACGATCTTCTGCATCGGGTGCTGCACATAAAAATCGTAGAAGCGATCGGCCTGGCGGACCTCAAGGGCGCGATCGGTATCGCCAGGGATGAGCTCGACCGGCCCGGGATAATGCGCGGCGATATATTCGACCACGATCGTGGATTCCAGCACGGTGCGGTCCCGCGCATCGTCACGCAGCGCCGGCATCTTGCCGGTCGGCGAGACCTTCAGGAAGGCTGCCCGCGAGGCTTCATCGCCAAGGTCTACGATGACCGGCTCGAAGGGCGTGTCGTTCTCGTAGAACGCGATCAGCGGCTTCCAGCAGAAGGATGCCAGCGGATGGAAATGCAGCGTCAGGGACATTCTGGCTCTCTTTCGCATTTGGCGATCGGATCAATACTGAAGTAACTGCTTCACTATTGTCGCAAACGGTTTGAGTCAAGACGGCTTCTGGTCAGAGCTACCCGTGGGCTGCGATGGCTTCGACGATTTGCGGCCAGTCGTTGCGATGCAATTCGTGACCGCCGCCTTCGATCCGCACCAGCCTGGCGCCGGGAACGGCCTTGGCCAGCGCTTCGCCATGCTCGACCGGGAAGAGCGGATCGGTGCTGCCATGGATGACGAGCAGCGGCACGATCAGGTCCCGCACCGTGCGCTGCGGACCGCCGCCCTTGAGCAGGAAATGGTTGGTTGCGCTGGCGAGGCCGCCGGAGCGGTCGTAATCCTCCTCGATCATCGCACGCGTCCGTTTCTCGTCGAAAGGATGCAGCGTGCTGGCGATCGCGCGGGCATCCTTGACCATGAAGTCGAGCGCCCGCCCCCGGTTCGACCAGTCGACGTCACCGCCCTGTGCCGAATGTTCCCTGTAGGCCTCGGTCATTCCCGGCAGGCCGGACGTATCCACGCCGAGCGGCGAACTTGAGATTACTGTGAGCGCGCTGACGCATTCGGGATATTTCAGCGCCACGTTCTGCGCGATCATGCCGCCCATCGACATGCCGGCGACATGCGCCTTGGCGACGCCATGGTCGTCGAGCACGCGGACGGCATCGTCCACCATGTCCTCGAACTTGTAGGGCGGCGCACCCGGCGGATATTTCGTCGACAGGCCGGTATCGCGGTTGTCGTAGCGGATGACGAAGCGGCCGCGCCCGGCGAGTTGCCGGCAGAAGTCTTCCGGCCACCACAGCATCGAGGCCATGGCACCCATGATCAGCAGGATTGCCGGATCGGCCGGATCGCCGAATGTCTGCGAAACGACTTCCGGGCGCTGTATCGACATCGCCATAGGCTCCTCCAATCCGATTGCATTTTGCAATCAGTTGCACGATAATCAAACCGATATCATAATGCAACTGGTTTTTCTGGAGAGAGTGCCATGAGCATCGACCGTCGGTCCGGCTGCCCGATCAATCTGTCGCTCGAGGTCTTTGGCGACCGCTGGAGCCTGATCATCCTGCGCGACATGATCTTTGGCGGAAAACGCCATTTCCGCGAGTTGCTCAACTTCTCGCTGGAAGGCATCGCCTCCAACATCCTGGCCGACCGGCTGAAGCGGCTGATGGAATTGGGCATGCTCACCAAGGCCGACGACCCCAGCCACAAGCAGAAGGCAATCTACAGCCTGACCGAGATGGCCATCACGCTGGTGCCGATCATGGCGCAGCTCGGCGCCTGGGGGCGGGTCTGGCTGCCGGTCACGGAAGAATTGTCGATCCGCGCCGAGCTGCTCGAGAAGGGCGGTCCGCCGCTATGGGAGCAATTCATGGACGAGCTGCGCCACGAGCATCTCGGCGCGCCGTCAAAGACGCCGCCGAACACGCCAACCGTGCGCCAGCAATTGCGGGCGGCCTATGAGGACGTAGTAGCGCGGAAGGCCGAGTCCGCCACGGCGTGACAACGCTTGTAGGCGCAGCGCTGTGGGATGTGCCGAGATTCAGGTCAGGGCGAGTCGAGAACGATGGCTTCCGAGAACCGGAGCGGAGCGTACTTAAAGTACGTGAGCACCGGAAGCGCAGGAAGGCGTCGTTCGCAGGCCGGCCTCACCTGAATATCGGCACATCCCTCAGTTTAGGTTGATGTCGCGACTCGCCGACCGCATCGACACCGAGAAGCCGGCCAGCACATCGAAAAGCGCGATGACCATCAGCGTGAAGAACACCGAATGCGCCGCGCCCTTCACCAGCAGGAACTCGACCAGGAAGGCGATGAAGACCAGCGTCGACAACAGATGATCCAGGATCGATGCGTTGGTCGTGCGCACCGATTTTGATATCTCGATGAACAGGAAGATCAGCCCGATCAGCACCATCAGGTCGCCGAGCGTCATCGAGAAGACGCCGCCCGACATCATGCGAAACGAGAACATTTCCGTCATCCAGGGATCGTCGCCGCCGCCGAACAATCCGAGCAGGCCGAGATTATAGAGGACGAAGGGCACGATCAGCAGCGGGATGGCACCGAACATCTGGGCGACTCCAATGGGGCACCCCCTCTTGTAAAATCCGCGGCAAGCGCGCCGTCAAGGTTTTTCGCTGGCGGCGGCGAACACGCTGTAAGACCTAATGAAATAACGATGTCAGCCGTTTGCTTAGAGCAATTCCAGGAAAAGTGTGAGCGGTTTTCCGTCCGGAATTGCGTCAGAACAAGGAGATAGAGCGGTTCGCCGTTTCTGTGAAACGGTGAACCGGTCTAGCCATCGGCAACGCGAGCGGTCAACTCCGAACGCCGCCGGCGCCAAACGCAAAAAGACCGGCCAGAGGCCGGTCTTTTGAAACGTCAAATACCGTGGAAGCTTCTCAGCTTTCCTTCGGCTCCAGCACCTGGCGGCCGCGATACATGCCGGTCTTCAGGTCGATGTGATGCGGGCGGCGCATTTCGCCGGAATTCTTGTCCTCGACATAGGTCGGGGCCTTGAGGGCGTCGGCCGAGCGGCGCATGCCGCGCTTCGACGGAGAGGTTTTTCTTTTTGGAACGGCCATGGATATGCTCCACTACATGGTCAAAATGCCCCGGCAACCCTCGCGAAAGGGCCGCATCGAGGCCATAATCTGAGAAAGTCGGGTGCCTATACACGCCTTGCGCCCTTTTGGCCAGCGTCGCCCGCGAATTTTTTTGAGCCGGCGCTGCGACGGCTTAGTCAAGACATCCGACATAGGCACCGGATCGGCTGGCGCGTCGCTCGATGAGCGAGGCCAGCCGCCGCAATCCCGGTCCCGGCTTGGCCGGATTGCGCGCGATCGGATTGGGCAGGCTGACGGCAAGCAGCGCCGCCTGCCGCCGCGACAATTGTTTGGCCGAGACGCCGAAATGGTGTTGGGCGGCGGCCTCGATGCCGTAGATGCCCGGCCCCCATTCGGCGATGTTGAGATAGATCTCCATGATCCGCCGCTTCGACATCACCGCGTCGAAATAGACCGCCAGCGGCAGCTCGACCACCTTGCGCACGCTGCCCAGCGGCCGCGACCACAGGAAAAGGTTCTTCACCGTCTGCATGGTGATCGTGGAAGCGCCGCGCGTCGCCTCGCCGGCCAGCGCGTCGTCGACCACGCCGCGCAACTCGCCGAGATCGACGCCGCGATGGAAGCAGAACTGACCGTCCTCCGACATGATCACCGAATGCGCCAGCACCGGCGCCACGTCGTCGATCGACACCCAGCGCCGATCGTAGCCGGAGAAGGTCACGAGGTCCTTGATCATCAGGGTCGAAACCGGGTGCACGAAGGATGGCAAATAGAGGAAGGTCAGCACGACCGGTATAGCCGCCAACACCAGCGCCACGACCAGGCAGCGCCGGGCGATGCGCTTCACACCGGCGCGGTTCAGGCGCCGACGTCGCGCCATGTCCAGCCCTTCGCTTTCATATTCGACGATCGGTTCCGTCAAGCCGTCCCACCCGTGCCTCGCCCTCTCCGGCATAAAGGCGCGCGCCTGCTTGCGCAATGTCTGAGTGTCGGCTACCGCTCCCGGCCATGAGCAAAGACGACCAGATCGCCTTCGAATCCGCGCTTTTCCTGCGCGCCGCCGCCATCGAGGCCGAGCTGCGGCGCATCCTCGACGCGCGTCCGCTTTTGGGCGAGATCGCGCGGCCGGAGCGCCTGATGGCGGCCATGCGCCATGGCGTGCTCAATGGCGGCAAGCGGCTGCGGCCTTTTCTGGTCTTGGAAAGTGCCGCGCTGTTTTCGGCCGACAATGACGCCGCGCTGCGCGTCGCCGCGGCGCTGGAATGCGTGCATTGCTATTCGCTGATCCATGACGACCTGCCGGCGATGGACGACGACGATCTGCGCCGCGGCCAGCCGACGGTGCACAAGGCCTTCGACGAGGCGACCGCGATCCTAGCCGGCGACGCGCTGCTGACATTGGCCTTCGACATCATCGCCGACGAGGCGACCGCGCTCTCGGCCGAACGCCGGGCAGCACTTGTTCTCGCGCTCGCCCGCGCAGCCGGCCCCGGCGGCATGGTGGGCGGTCAGATGCTGGACCTTGAAGCCGAACGCGAACGGCCGGACGAGGCCGGCATCATCACCTTGCAGGCGATGAAGACCGGCGCGTTGATCCGCTTCGCCTGCGAGGCCGGTGCGATCGTCGCCGGCGCGCCGTCCGCCGACCGCGAGCGGCTGGCCGAGTTCGGCTCGGCGATCGGCCTTGCCTTCCAGCTCGCCGACGACCTGCTCGACCTCACCGCCGACGCCAAGCAGATGGGCAAGGCGACGAACAAGGACGCCGCCGCCGGCAAGGCGACGCTTGCCGCGCTGCACGGCCCCGACTGGGCGCGCGGCCAGCTCCATGGCCTCATCGACCAGGCGTACGCGCTGCTCGAGCCTTATGGCGAAGAGGCGCAGTTGCTGAAAGCCGCCGCGACTTTCGTGGCGACTCGCAACAGCTGAGCCAAGGCAAACGACCTCAGCCCGGCCCCTATCCGATCGTCACAGCTCAGCCTGGGGGAAAGCGCCGACAACGGTCCGATTGTTCGCGCTGTCCGAATACTGCTGTCGATGGCGGCGTGATTATCCGTCATTCGCGGCAATCTATATCCGGACGCCGAACGGAATTCGATCCGGCCGATGACGGCCTCGCCGATTTCCTTTTGTCCCGTGCCGTGAAACCCAACCCGAAAAGGAACCGGGGAAGATGCCCTTTGCCAACTTCAAGACGCCGCAGGCCGCCCTCACCAAAGCGCAGAAGGAAGACCTCGTCCACAAGACCACGCAGATGTTAGTCGAGTATTTCGGTGAAGGCGTGCGTCCCTACACCATGGTGCTGATCGAGGAAGTCGCCGATGGCGGCTACGGCCGCGCCGACGAAGTCTTCGTCATTCCCGACGCCTATCGGGCGAAGGACACTGATTGATCTAGGAGGCCAGTGTGGCAATCCACGATTGCGCCGAGGCCTGAAACGATGTCGCGGTTCCGCGGCTACGGGTTCTGCTGGACACGCTTTTCGAGCTCGGCCGTGCGTGCGCTCAAATCGTCCAGTTCAAACCCTTGCGAGTCGAGGAAGGCCGCCGATCCGTTGTTGGGATCGGCGGCGAGGCGCTTCGTTTCCTGCAGATGATGTTTCAGCCAGGCGCGCTGCTCGCGCTGCAACCGCGCCCGTTCGGAGCCATGTTCGCGCTGCATCAGGGTGTTGTAGGCCGCGTTCAGCCTGGCATCGAACTTGTCGATCTCGGCTTTCCCGCAATCCAGCATCGCCTCGGTGACGCCGGCGGACCGGTCGATGCACGCCTTCATTTCGGCATCGCTTTGGGCAATCGCGGGATGAGTGGTTGCCATCGCGGCAATGCCGAGAATGCAAGCATATCGGAGCATGAAGGCACTTTCTTGATCACAAACCTGAATGCAGGTTTGGGTATGTCTGGTTCTGGCAAGCTAACATTCGCCTCGGATTGGCAACAAGGCGGGCCCGTCGGCGCGTCGGACACGATATGTTGAGCAGGCAGGTCGAACCGATGCCGATAACTAAAGAGAGCCACCCGCCACCAACGAAATCTTAATGTAAATCAAGCGTAATCCGGACCATTAAAATTGTGCGTATGTGTTGGGGTTGCGCATGCCGGAATACTCTTCCTTCCTCCGGTCGATCCGGATCCGCTACATTTCGGGATTGCTGATCTTCGCGCTGGCTTCGGCCGCGGTGATGTATGCGCTCAACCGCGTGAATTCCTTCCGCCATGAGGTCGATGCGCTCAGCGGCAATTTCGTCATCTTCGCCCGCGACCTGCGCAACGCCACCAACTTCGCCGAGACGACCGGCACCGCCTGGCGCACCGAGACGCGCGACGCGCTGACAACTGCAGCGCGCGGTCATTCGGAGCGGCTGACGGCCGAGATCGAGATCCTCAACGCCGAGCTCGCCGCAATCAAGCCGCGCCTGTCCAGGAACACCGTCAACACGCTGGACACCGCTTCGGTGAATGACGACCTGTTCTGGTCGGCGCGCGACATGGTGCGCAACTTCAATCTGATGTCGACGGCACAGAAGGTCGACGAATGGAGCTACCGCGAGATCCGCAACCAGAACGACCTGTTCGCCCAGCCGATGCTGGTCAAGGTGCGCACCGCGCTCGACGAGGAGCGGCGGCTTGCCGACGCTTCCAACGACAGGCTGCTGTTGTGGGCAAGCGGGCTGCTGTTCGCCGTGCTTGGCATCGCCGCGGTTCTGATCTTCCGGCCGATGGAGAACGCGATCCGACGCGCCTTCGCCGAAACCGCCGCGTCCTTGTTCAAGGCCGAGGCCGCCGACCGCGCCAAGTCGGAATTCCTCGCCAATATGAGCCATGAGATCCGCACGCCGATGAACGGCGTGCTCGGCATGGCCGAGCTGCTCGCCAAGACGGAACTCACGCCGCGCCAGAAGACCTTCACCGACGTCATCGTCAAATCCGGCAACGCGCTGCTCACCATCATCAACGACATCCTCGATTTCTCGAAGATCAATGCCGGCCAGTTGACGCTCGACCCTGCCCCCTTCCGCCTGGCTGAAGCGGTCGAGGATGTGGCGACGCTGGTGTCGGCGCGCGTCGCCGAAAAGAACCTCGAGCTCATCGTGCGCGTCGATCCGCGCCTGCCGGCCTTCGTCGTCGGCGATGCCGGGCGCTTCCGGCAGATCGTCACCAACCTGCTCGGCAACGCCGTGAAGTTCACCGAGAAGGGCCATGTGCTGGTCGATGTCGGCGGTGACGTCGTCGACGGCGTTGTCCAGCTCAAGGTCCGTGTCGAGGACACCGGCATCGGCATCCCGGCCGAGAAGCTGCAAAGCGTCTTCGAGAAATTCGCCCAGGTCGACGGCTCCTCGACCCGCCGCCACGAAGGCACCGGGCTTGGGCTTGCGATCGGCGCCCGGCTCGTCGACCTGATGGGCGGCAAGATCGGCGTCGAGAGCGAGATCGGCCGCGGCTCCGTCTTCTGGTTCGCCGTGCCGCTGCCGGCGCATGACCAGCAGGCGCGCGACGAGCTGGTGCCGGTCGACGTCACCGGCGCTCGCGTCCTGGTCATCGACGACAATCCGGTCAACCGCGAGATCCTGCTGGAGCAGCTCAGAAGCTGGAGCTTCGACTGCGCGGCCGCCGAGAGCGGCGCCGTCGGCCTCGCCTTCCTCGACCGCGCCTGCCAGCTCGGCGCGTCGGTCGACTGCGTCATCCTCGACTACCAGATGCCGGGCATGAACGGCGCCGATGTCGCCAGGGCAATATCCGCAGACAGCCGCCTTTCCTCCATTCCGGTCGTGCTGCTCACCTCGGTCGACCAGGTCGATTTCGGCCGGATGGTGATCGATTTCGGCATCGTCGCCCATCTCACCAAGCCGGCGCGTTCGGCGGTGCTGCTCGGCACCGTCATTTCCGCCATCCAGAAGGCGCGCACGCAAGGCGCAAAAGCGGCGCATTTCGTGCGCGAGCCGGTTGTGATGCAGGCGACCCCGGCCGCTCTGCCGGCTTTCACCGTCATCCGCGGCCCGGCTGTTCCGGTCCCTGCGGCGCCGGAATCGACCGCCGCGCCGAGCGGCCCGGTCGATATCCTGATCGCCGAGGACAATGATGTGAACCAGTTGGTCTTCGGCCAGATCCTCAACGGCTTCGGCCTCAGCTATCGCATCGCCGGCAACGGCCGCACGGCGGTCGAGATGTATCGCACCCTGCGCCCCCGCCTGGTGCTGATGGACGTCTCCATGCCCGAGATGAACGGCTATGAGGCGACCCGCGCCATCCGCGCGATCGAAGCGCAGAGCGGCGGCCACACGCCGATCATCGGCGTCACCGCGCACGCGCTCAAGGGCGATCGCGAAAAATGCATCGAGGCCGGCATGGACGACTACCTGCCGAAGCCGGTCTCGCCCGACCGCCTCGGCGCCAAGATCGGCACCTGGCTCAGCGAGACAGTGGCGGCCAAGACGGCTTGAACGTTTGCCGAATGGGGGCAACTCTCGCTAACGATCGACTGTCGAGTTCCCGCCAACCCCCCTCTGGCCTGCCGGCCATCTCCCCGCAAGGGGGGAGATTGGCAGTTTCGGCGCCTCGCTCAGTCCTGCAACGTTGGCGATTGGCGAAGGCCGGCGCGACATCTGATCTCCCCCCTTGCGGGGGAGATGTCCGGCAGGACAGAGGGGGGTGCTGTCCCGCCGACATCTCTGACTTGCGGCTTGCCGCTACCGGTTGCGCATCACCACGCAGGCGCCGCCGACGCTTTGCAGCTTGTCGCAGATGCCGTTGGCCTCGCCGCGCGAGTCGGCGCCGATCCTGACCGCATAGATGCCGCGCCGGCCGATCGGCGTGCGCACCCGGCTGACCACCGGATCATGGCTGGCGAGCAGCGCCGGGAACCGGCCCCTGACCCGCAGCCATTGCCCGATCGCCGCCGAGCGGCGGAAATTGCCGGCCACCTGCACCCCCCACGGCTTGACGTTGATCGAGGCCATGGCAACGGTTTGCGACATGATCACCGGCAGCCTGCGGCAGGCCACCGCGAAGCTCATCTTCGGATCGAGCGGGCGGACGGTGCCGGCATAGGACGTGTCGGAGAACTTGTCGACCGGCTCGCCCATGACGTCGAAGACATAGCTTTCCGTCTCCATCGGCAGGAAGCCGCCTGAGGTCAGCCAGCGCGACACCCGGTTTTCCCCGGCATTGTAGGCCGCCGCGGCGAGGCCGAGATTGCCGTAGCCCGCCTTCATCTCGGCAAGATATTTCGCCGAAGCCGGAAGCGCCTGCTCGATATCGAAGGAGTTGGCAAGCCCACGCATCTTCGCCGTGCCCGGCATGAATTGCGCGATGCCTTCAGCGCCGACCGGGCTCACCGCGTTCGGATCGAAACGGCTTTCCTTCCAGATCAGCCGGGCGAAGAAATCCTCAGGCAGGCCGTTCTTGCCCGCCTCGGTCTCGATCAGGTCGCAGACTCGGTTGATCAGCCTTTTGGCGGCCGATCGCGACTGCGGCGGATCGGCGAATGCCTGACCGGCGGACATCAGCGCGCAAGTCAGGATCAGTGCCGCCCTGAACACGCGCTGCATCGGCTCATTCCGCGGCGGCTTTGCCGTGTCCGTACCGCTGCTCGATATAATCGGCGACCATCTTTTCGAAATCCTTCGCGATCGAGGGACCGCGCAGCGTCGCCGCCTTCTTGCCGTCGATGAAGACGGGCGCGGTCGGCGTTTCGCCGGTGCCGGGCAGCGAGATGCCGATATCGGCATGCTTGGATTCGCCGGGGCCGTTGACGATGCAGCCCATCACCGCGACCTTGAGGTTCTCGACGCCGGGGTATTTCTCGCGCCACACCGGCATGTTCTTGCGGATATCGGCCTGGATGCTCTGGGCGAGCTCCTGGAACACGGTGGACGTGGTGCGGCCGCAGCCGGGACAGGCCGCGACGATCGGCACGAACTGCCGGAACCCCATGGTCTGCAGCAATTCCTGCGACACCTGCACCTCGCGCGTGCGGTCGCCATTCGGCTCCGGCGTCAGCGAGATGCGGATCGTATCGCCGATGCCCTGCTGCAGCAGAATGCCCATGGCGGCCGAAGAAGCGACGATGCCCTTGGTGCCCATGCCGGCTTCGGTGAGTCCGAGATGCAGCGCGTGATCGGAGCGGGTGGCAAGCTCGGTATAGACGGCGATCAGATCCTGCACGCCGCTGACCTTGGCCGACAGGATGATCCTGTCGCGACCAAGCCCGATCTCTTCGGCCATCTCGGCCGACAGGATCGCCGACTGCACGATCGCCTCGCGCGTGACTTCCTGCGCAGTGAGCGGCGAGCCCTGAGCCTGGTTCTGGTCCATCAGCCGGGTCAGCAGCTCCTGATCGAGCGAGCCCCAGTTGACGCCGATGCGCACCGGCTTGTCGTGCTTGATCGCCATCTCGACGATCGCCGCGAACTGGCGGTCCTTCTTGTCCTTGAAGCCGACATTGCCGGGATTGATGCGGTATTTCGCCAGCGCCTCGGCGCAGGCCGGGTGATCGGCCAGCAGCTTGTGGCCGATATAGTGGAAGTCGCCGACCAGCGGCACGTCGATGCCGAGCCGCAACAGCCGCTCATGGATGCGCGGCACCGCCGCGGCGCTCTCGTCGCGGTCGACGGTGATGCGCACGATCTCGGAGCCGGCGCGATGCAGCGCCGCGACCTGGGCGACGGTCTGGTCGATGTCGGCGGTGTCGGTGTTGGTCATCGACTGCACGACCACCGGCGCGCCGCCGCCGACCACAACGCCGCCGACCGGCACGCCGACCGACATGCGCCGCGGGAAGGGAGAGGAGAAATATCCGGTCATGCCGGCCGCCTTCATCTGAAAGTTCCGGGCATGAGGTGGCGGAGCAAAGATGGCTTGTCAATGGCAAGCAGGCGGGCGAAGCCCGCAAATCGACCGCCCGCGATCAGCGGCCGCAGGGCTCATACAACCCTAGAGGCCGCATGATCCAGCTGAAACGTTCGGGTGATTCAATAAAAAGCAACAGGCCGGTGGCATATCTTGCCACCGGTAGGTTGGCACCGCGGCGGGTGCGGTGATGTTGCCTAAGGTACGCTCAGTGTGCTGTGGGGCTTCCCTTCAGCTTTTCAATCTCGTCCTTGATTGCCAGCTTGCGTCGCTTGAGATTCACGATTTCGAGGTCGTCCACCGAAGGATGGTTCATCGCGTCGGTGAGCTCGCGCTCGATGTCACCGTGTTTCCGCTGCAACTCATCAAGATGGGATGCAAGAGACATGATTGGTTCTCCCTTTCATGGTTTCCTCGATTGCAGCCGTCGCGGGCGCCTCCACCGCAGGTTGCGACTGTGACGGCACGGTGACACTTTGCCACCAACCGATCTCGATGTCGAATGCCACGTGGTAGCATTCCACGACAAAGTGAAATGTGATAAGGGCTGCCCGCCGGTCACAGACAGACAAACCCGACCGGCCCCGCCCAGACAGCCCGATTGGGCGATGCATACGCTAAACGGTTGATAATGTCCGAACAGGAACAGGCTGAAATACGCCTCGAATACTCCCGGCTCAAACAGGAACACGCCGATTTCGACGCCGCGATCAACGCGATGATCGCCACCGGTTGTGACCCGCTTCAGATCCAGCGCATGAAGAAGAAGAAACTGATGCTGAAAGACCGGCTGTCGGCGCTGGAAGACCGCATTATTCCCGACATCATCGCCTAAGGCGTGTCGATATTCAGGTGAGGCAGGCCTGCAAATGGCGGTATCCTGCGCTTCCGGTGCTCACGTACTATCCGGTGCTCACGTACTATAAGTACGCTCCGCTCCGGGTCTCGGAAACCACCATTTTCGGCTCTGCCTGACCTGAATCTCAACACGCCAGGATCGACATCACGAGATCGACAGCCGCGCCGCGCGCTCGCGCAGAACGGTGAGGAGTTCGCCTGTACGGTCCTCGGACGTGTCGATCGGCACCACCAGGCACATCGTCGCCTCGACCTTGCCGGGCGCCGAGAACACGGGCGCCGCGAGGCATTTGGTGTAGGCATCGACAAGGCCTGACGTCACGCAATAGCCGGTGACGCGGGCTTTTCCGATATCGTCGATGAAATCGTCGAGTTCGATCTTGCGGCCGTCCGGCAGCACGAGATCGTCTTGCGTGACCATCGCTTCGATCCGGCCGCGGTCGAGGCCGGCAAGCAGCAGCCGGCCGGAAGCCGTCCAGGGCAGCGGGATCTGCAGGCCGGTGGCCGAGCTGATGCGGAACGGCCTGGTGCCGGGGCTCGAATGGACGATCGTATAGCGGCCGCTCTGCAGCATGCAGAGCTCCGACGTCTCGCCGGTCTCGCGCGACAACGTGTCGACCTCCTGGCGGCCGCGCCTGAGCAGGTCGTTGCCGCGCATATAGGCCATTCCATAGAGGTAGAGCTTCTTGCCGAAATAGACCCGGTTGCCGTCGCCGGCCATTTCGAGCAGCCCGGCTTCGACCAGCTCGCGCACCAGCGTGTAGGTCGTCGAGCGCGGCGCGTTCAGCCCCTTGGCCAGCTCGCCGACCCCGATGGCGCGCTGGTTGGCGTGCAGGAACTCCAGAATGTGCAGAACCCGGTTCAGGCCCTTTTCGCGCGAGTTCGCCGGCCGCTCCTCGTCCGCGCCTGCCGGCGGCTGTTCGGCCAGCGTTTCAGCATCTTGCATTGTCGATTCCTAATGCTAGTATCTGTCCTGTATATCATACATGCGTCTCTTGTAAGAGACAATCTTGCAAGAGGCAAATGAAAGATGCGGCGCGCATTCGCTCGTCCGCAGGGGAACACAACACGAAAAGGAGGTCGCCGTGAACGACACATCCGGCAGACGTGATTTTCTGAAACTGGGAATGGCGGGGCTGGCCACCGCTGGCGCGCTGACCGCCATCAGCGCCGAGAAGGCGGCGGCGCAGGCCGCGTCCGACAGCGTGCTGCGCACCGCGCTCGATCGCGGCAAGCTGATTGTCGGCACCGGCAGCACCAATGCGCCGTGGCATTTCGAGAACGATGCCGGCGAGCTGGTCGGCATGGACATCACCATGGGCCGCATCCTCGCCAAGGGCCTTTTCGACGACCCGACCAAGGTCGAGTTCGTCCCCCAGGACCCGGCGCAGCGCATCCCGAATGTGACGACCAACAAGGTCGACATCACCATCCAGTTCATGACCATGACCGCGCAGCGCTCGCAGCTGATCCACTTCTCACGACCTTACTACGTCGAAGGCGTCGCGCTGCTCACCCTGCCCGGTTCCGAGAACAAGACTTTCGACAAGTTGTTGGCGAACGGCGCCAATACGCGCATCTCGATCCTGCAGAATGTCGACGCCGAGAGCTCGGTCCACTATGCCTTGCCGCAAGCGCAGGTGTTGCAGATCGACACCCAGGCCAACGTCTTGCAGGCGTTGGAATCCAAGCGTGCCGACGCCGCCGCGGTCGACCTTTCCACCGTGCGCTGGCTCGCCTCGCGCAATCCGGACAAGTATTTCGACGCCGGCAAGAGCTGGTACTCGATGCTTTACGGTGCGGCCGTCAGGCAGGGCGATCTCGACTGGCTGACCTTCGTCAACCAGACCTTCACCATCGCCATGTTCGGCCATGAGACGGCGCTCTACGATGCCGCCTTCAAGGAATATTTCGGCCAGGAGCCGCCGCCGCGCCATCCGGGCTTCCCGGTCATCTGAACGAGACATACGACCGAGCCGGCGGAAGGGCGCACGCTCTTCCGCCTGTTTTTCCTCGACACCGGCCATGCGGATGACGAATCCTAGAGCAATTTCAGGAAAAGTGTGAAGCGGTTTTCCGTCTGAAATTGCGTCAAACAAGAGATCGTTCACCGCGGGTCATTGAGACGGACGCATGGGCTATACGCTCAATTTCAACCTGATCTGGCGGCATTTCGACAAGCTTTGGGGCGGCCTGCTGCTCAGCCTCGAGCTTGCCGTGATCTCGATCGCCATCGGCATCGTCATCGGCCTGGTGCTGGCGGTCTGGTATGTCTCGGCCGGACGCGTGGTGCGCGGCATCATCGCGGCCTATGTCGAATTCATCCGCAACGTGCCGCTGATCCTGCTGGTTTATCTGGTCTTCTACGGCCTGCCGACGGTCGTCGATCTCGTCTACAGCGCGCAGACCTCTTTCGTCGCGACGCTTGCGCTCTATAGCGGCGCCTATCTGGTCGAAGTGTTCCGCTCCGGCCTGGAGGCCGTGCCGCGCGGCCAGCTCGACGCCGGCAAGGCGATCGGGCTGACGCCCTGGCAGCGGCTCATCCATGTGCGGCTGCCGACGATGATGCGCATCACCTTGCCGGCGCTCTCCAACACCTTCATCTCGCTGTTCAAGGATACGTCCGTCGCCTCCGTCATCTCGGTGCCGGAGCTGACCTATGGCGCGCAGTGGATCAACTTCAACACCTTCCGCATCGTCGAGGTCTATCTCGTGGTGACGGCGATGTATCTGATGACCGGCTATGCCCTGCTCTTCGCGCTGCGCCTTGTCGAGCGCTGGTACAGGACGGCGCGCTGAGATGCTTGGTCAGATCGCCTACGCCCTGCCGTTCCTCGCTCAAGGCTTCGCGCTCACGCTCTGGGTGTCGTTGCTCGTCGTCGTGCTGTCGCTCATCGCCGGCGTCATCCTCGGCGTCGGCCTGGTCTATGGACCCGCGCCCGTTCGCTGGGCGGTGCGCATCTTCTCGGACACCATTCGCGGCATCCCGATCCTGGTGCTGATCTTCTTCGTCTATTACGGCCTGCCGGCGGTCGGCATTCACTTGCAGTCCTTCTGGGCCGCCGTGCTGGCGCTCACTCTGTTCAAGACGGCGCAAGTCGTCGAATATCTGCGCGGCGCCGTCGCCTCCATTCCGAAGGGCCAGTCGGAAGCGGCGATGGCGATCGGCCTCACCTTCCGCCAGCGCCTCGCCTACGTCATTTTCCCGCAGGCATTCCGCCGCTTCCTGCCGCCCTGGATCAACGGCGTCACTGACGCCGTGAAGGGCAGCGCGCTGGTCTCGCTGCTCGGCATCACCGACCTGATGCAGGCCATCAACCAGGTGATCGGCCGCACCTATGAGGCGATGCCGCTCTATATTTTCGGTGCCTTGATCTACTTCGCCGTCAACTATGCGCTTTCATACGCCAGCCGGCGGCTGGAACGGCGCTTCGCTTTCATCCGGGACTAACGCGATGGCCACCAGCTCGAACACCAGCACCGCACTCCTCGACATTGCCGAGGTCTCGAAATCCTTCGGCGCGGTCAACGTGCTGCGCTCGGTCAGCCTGACCGTTGCCAAGGGCGAGGTGGTGACCGTGATCGGCCCGTCCGGCAGCGGCAAGACGACGCTGCTGCGCTGCGTGAATTTTCTCGAAAGCTACGACTCGGGCTCGATCCGCATCGACGGCAAGGAGGTCGGTTTTCGCCCCGGTCCTGCTCGCAACTCCGGCGCCCGCCAGCGGCGCAGCGAACGCGACCTGGCCGCCATGCGCGCCGAGACCGGCATGGTGTTCCAGGGCTTCAACCTCTTCCCGCATCTGACCGCGGCCGGCAACATCATGCTCGGCCTCACCAAGGTGCGCGGCAAGAGCAAGACGGAAGCGCGCTCGATCGCCGAGCATTGGCTCGGCCGCGTTGGCCTCGGCCACAAGGCCGACAGCCTGCCCGCCGAATTGTCCGGCGGCCAGCAGCAGCGCGTCGGCATCGCCCGTGCTGTCGCCATGGAACCGAAGATCCTGCTGCTCGACGAGATCACCTCGGCGCTCGACCCCGAGCTCGTCGGCGAGGTTCTGGCGGTGGTGCGCAGCCTCGCCGAGGACGGCATGACCATGGTGATGGTGACGCACGAGATGGCCTTCGCCCGCGACGCCTCCAGCCGCATCGTCTTCATGGCCGACGGCGGCGTCTCGGCCGTCGGCCCGCCGAAAGAGGTCCTTGCCGAGGAGACCACCAATGAGCGGCTGCGCACCTTCCTGGCGCGCTTCCGCGCCTCGCATTTCTGACATCGGATGGTTTTTCGCCGTCCATTATCGACATCGGATGGCTGAAGCCATCCAGGGGAGCATTCTTCCATGACGCCTTATGCCCGGCTCGCCGAACTCGGCCTGACGCTGCCCGAGCCGCCGACGCCAATCGCCAACTTCGTCACCCATGCCGAGAGCGGCCGGCTGATCTTTCTCTCCGGCCAGGGACCGCTGCGCGCCGACGGCACGCTGTGCACCGGCAAGGTCGGCGACGACGTGACCGTAGAGCAGGCCTATCAGCATGCCCGCCTCACCGGTCTCAACCTGCTAGCCGTCATGCATGCGGCGGCGGGCGACCTCGGCCGCATCGTGCGCGTGGTGAAGCTGCTCGGCTTCGTCAACGCGACGCCGACCTTCAGCGACCATCCCAAGGTGGTCAATGGCTGCTCGGACCTCTTCGCCGATGTCTTCGACAAGATCGGCGGCCACGCCCGCTCGGCGATCGGCGTCGGATCGCTACCTGGCAACATCACCGTCGAAATTGAAGCGGTCGTCGAGATCGCCGCCTGACTTTCAGGGAGTACACTCGCATGAAAACCTATTCCGACGCCGGCTCCAACACCACGATCCGCGAGCGCCTGGGCCTGAGACCCATCATCAACGTCTCCGGCACGATGACGGCGCTGGGCGCCTCGATCATCGTTCCGGAAGCGATCAGCGCCATGGCCGAGATCGCCTCGCAATGGGTGGAGATGGACGACCTGCAGCGCGCTGCGAGCGCAGTCGTCGCGCGCCTTACCGGCGGCGAGGCCGGCTTCATCACCGCCTGCTGCGCCTCAGGCATCACCATGGCGATCGCCGGCGCGATGACCGGCACCAATCTCCTGGCGATAGAACGGCTGCCGGACGACACGGAGGGGCTGAAGTCGGAAGTCGTCATCCAGCTCGGCCATATCGTCAATTACGGCGCGCCCATCGATCAGTCGATCCGCGTCGCCGGCGCCAAGGTCATTCCGGCGGGCACGGTCAGCGTCACCCAGGACTACCATGTGCGCGAGGCGATCAACGAACGCACCGCTGCAGCCCTCTACGTCGTCGCCCACCACACCGTGCAATACGGCATGCTTTCGCTGGAGGAGTTCTGCGAGATCTGCCACGCCAAAAATATTCCGGTGATCGTCGACGCCGCCTCGGAATACGATCTGCGCAGCTTCCTGGCGCGCGGCGCCGACATCGTCGTCTATAGCGGCCATAAATTCCTGAGCGGCCCGACCAGCGGCATCGTCACTGGCCGCAAGGACCTGGTCCGCGCCGCCTATCTGCAGAACCGTGGTGTCGCGCGCGCCATGAAGGTCGGCAAGGAAAGCATCGCCGGCACCATGGCGGCGCTCGACGCCTGGGAAAAGCGCGACCACGCCGGCATCCGCCGGCGCGAAGAGGCTGCGCTCAATTTGTGGAAGAATGCCCTGCAGGGCATTCCCGGCATCGGCGCCGAGATCATCCCCGACCCGACCAACAATCCGCTCGACCGCCTGCAGGTCTTCGTGCGGCCGGAAAGCCGCTTCACCGCCGCCGGGCTCGCCTCCGCGCTCGCCGCTGGCTCGCCGCCCATCATCGTGCGCAACCACGAGGTCGAGCGCGGGCACTTCTTCCTCGACCCATGCAATTTGCATCCCGGTGAAGCGGAGGTCGTTGCCGAACAGCTGCGCGCTGTGCTGACGGCCAAGGACCGCCCCGCCGATGCGATGAAGGTCGCCCGCAAGGATTCGTCGGGCTCGTTGCGCTGGCCGGACTGAACTCTTGCCGGCAACCACCGCAGAGTAAGTGCCTCAGTCCGAAATTCAGCCACTAGCCGAAACCGTCTTGCCGCGTTTGCTCCCATAAGCGCGAGGGCCTATATGCTTGGCGCTATGGACGACCAGCAAGCATATGACGCCATGGTAGAGTTCCTCGATGCCTATTGGCGTCGAGGTGGGATGCATTCCGACGACATAGCTATTTTGCTCGGTGGCCTTTCGAGGTCCATCTGGACCAATGGACGTCCGGGTGACGCTGCAATGTGGGAAGACTGGATGATTGCTGTAAACAAGGTAAAGGGCGCGAGTTAGCGCTTGTCCCAAAATTCAGCCTGAGACATTTACCCCGCCTCCACAATCCTTGCAGCTAGGAGCGAATTCCGCTAAGGCGCGCCTTTGCCGCCGGGGAGCGATACCTTGACCGATCAGCGTGCCGACGTCGCCATCATCATGGGCAGCCAGTCCGACTGGGCGACGATGCGCCAGGCGGCGGAGACGCTGGAGGCGCTCGGCATCCCGCACAAAAGGCTGATCGTCTCCGCCCACCGCACGCCCGACCGCCTCTATGACTTCGCCAAGGGCGCCAAGGCGGCCGGCTTCAAGGTCATCATCGCCGGCGCCGGCGGCGCGGCGCACCTGCCCGGCATGACGGCGGCGATGACGCCGCTGCCGGTGTTCGGCGTTCCCGTCGAATCCAAGGCGCTGTCCGGCCAGGACTCGCTGCTCTCCATCGTGCAGATGCCGGCCGGTATCCCGGTCGGCACGCTGGCGATCGGCAAGGCGGGCGCCGCCAATGCCGCGCTTCTGGCTGCCGCCGTGTTGGCCCTCAACGACGACAAATTAGCAACCCGGCTCGATGCCTGGCGCGCGGCCCAGACCGCCAAGGTCGCCACCGAGCCGACGGACACGCCGTGAGCCTCGCCCCCGGATCGACCATAGGCATCATCGGCGGCGGCCAGCTCGGCCGCATGCTGGCAATGGCCGCCGCCCGCCTCGGCTATCGCATCGTCGTCCTGGAGCCGCAGGCCGACTGCCCGGCCGCCCAGGTCGCCAACCGGCAGATCGTGGCCGCCTATGACGATCCGGCAGCGCTCGCCGAGCTCGCCGCCGCCAGCGCCGTCGTCACCTACGAATTCGAGAACGTCCCGGTCGCAGCCGCCGAAACGCTGGCGGCAAAAGTTCCAGTCTATCCGCCGGCCCGCGCGCTCGAAGTGGCGCAGGACCGCGTCACCGAGAAAAGCTTTTTGAACGGCATCGGCATTGCCACGGCCGAATTCTGCCCGGTCGACAATGACGACCAGTTGACCGAGGCGTTGAGAAAGTTCGACGGCAGCGGCGTGTTGAAGACGCGGCGCATGGGCTATGACGGCAAGGGCCAGCGCGTCTTCCGCAACATGGAAACGGGCGGCTTTGCCGGCGTCTGCGAGGCAATGGGCAATGTGCCGCTGATCCTGGAATCGCTCGTCGCCTTCGAACGCGAGATTTCGGTGATTGCCGCACGCGGTCTCGACGGAACGATCGCCGCTTTCGATCCGGCCGAGAATATCCACCGCGAAGGCATATTGCGCAGCTCGACCTTGCCGGCGGCCATCCGCCCGCAAACGGCCGCCGCGGCCAAGGATGCGGCCTCGAAGATCCTTGCCGCGCTCGACTATGTCGGCATCATCGGCGTCGAATTCTTCGTCCTCGCCGATGGCTCGCTTCTCGCCAACGAGCTGGCGCCGCGCGTGCACAATTCCGGCCACTGGACCGAGGCTGCCTGCATCATCTCGCAGTTCGAGCAGCATATCCGCGCCGTCGCCGGCCTGCCGCTGGGCTCGCCCGCCCGGCATTTCGACTGCGTGATGGAAAACCTGATCGGCGACGACATGCTGAAGGTCCCGGCGCTGCTGGCCGAGCCCGACCTGATGCTGCATCTCTACGGCAAGGTCGAGTCGCGCCCTGGCCGCAAGATGGGCCATTTCACGCGCCTCGTCCGGCCGAAATAACGCCCTACTGAAGATCCTGGTCGTCGCTCGCGTCCGATCCGGCGCAGCTCGGATCGCTCAGCTTGCAGTTGGCGTCGGAACTGAGCTGTTTCGTGCGCTCGGTGGTGAGCTTGGTCAGGCACTGCGACACCTCCATCGGGTGGATGGAGCCGCCTTCGCTGTCGGCGGTCGAATAGGCGCATTCGGCGTCGCGGAAGGCGATCCAGGCGCGCTGTGCCGTCTGCAACAGCTTGTTCGAGGCCTGATCGTTGCGGCTGACGACATTCTTATAGGCGGCATTGAGCTTGGCATCGGCCGCCTGATAGTCGGCATCGGCGCAGATATTCATCATCGACTGGCTGTCGTCGTTGCGGTCGCAATCCTCGGCAAAGGCAGCCGGAGCGGTCGCCAGAAGGACCAGACAGGCGGACAGAAAGAGACGTCGCATGGGAATCTCCAGTCGCTTGGGCGTGGACACCATCCCAGCCGCCCCACCATTCCAGTCGACCTCGAGTCGCGCAATGCCATGCTGCCGGGATGGCGAATATTTGATGGATCGCGCCAATTGCCCTATTCCGGCATCGTCACGTGGTTGACACGCACGACACTCCTCGTTTATGAGCCACCGCAAGTTCAAAGGCGCGCTTTTTTCCGGGCGCGCCTTTTAAAATTCGGCCCGGGACGGGCCCTGACCGAACAGGCAAGACCATGAAGATCAAGAATTCGCTCAAGGCGCTCAAGGCGCGTCACCGCGACAACCGGCTGGTTCGCCGCAAGGGACGCATCTACATCATCAACAAGACCGCTCCGCGTTACAAGGCGCGCCAGGGCTGAGACTTGCTGCGCGGCGTCCACGCCGCGCAGATGTTGCGCGCCGGTTCGCCGGCGCTCTCACGCTAAAATCATTTGGACGATCCGCCGTCCGGGGTTAGATTCCGGCGATGCGGATTCTTTTTGCATTTTTCGCCGCCCTTTTGCTTTCCGGCACAGCTTTGCCTGCGGGAGCGGAAACGGTGCCAGGCGCGCTGCCTCCAGACGCCGCTCCACCCGCCGCAACACCGCCGCCGGCCGCTCCGACCAGGCAGGGCCGACTCGACCAGCTCTTCAACGAGTTGAAGCGCGAGCGCAACGAAAAGGCCGCCGAGCGCATCGCCGGCCGTATCTGGAACGAGTGGAACCAGTCCGGCAGCGCCTCGATCGACCTGATGATGCGATGGGCGCAAAAGGCGACGGAAGACCAGAAATTCGACGTCGCGCTCGATTTCCTCGACCAGGTCGTGACCTTGCAGCCCGATTACGCCGAAGGCTGGAACCGCCGCGCCACCGTGCATTTCCTGATGAAGAATTACGGGAAGTCGATGGCCGACATCGATCGCACCTTGCAGCTCGAGCCGCGCCATTTCGGCGCGCTTTCGGGCCTCGCCCAGATCATGGCCGAGACCGGCCACAAGCAGTCGGCGCTGGAAGCCTGGCAGAAGGTGCTGGCCATCTATCCGATGATGCGCAGCGCCCAGAACCAGGTGTCGACGCTTTCGGAAGAGCTGGCGGGAGAAGGAATTTAAGGCAGTAGGCAGTAGGGATTAGGCAATAGGGCTCTGAACCTCCCCCTACTGCCTACTGCCTACTGCCTACTGCCTACTGCCTACTGCCTACTGCCTACTGCCTACTGCCTACTGCCTACTGCCGTAAACTAATCCCATCCCACTCCCGTATTTCCCCGCATGAACCTCATCTGCGCCGCCTTCCTCTTCCTCGTCGCGCTCCTCTTTGCCTTCGCCGGCGTCACCCGCGCCGGCGTCTGGTCGATCGAGCGCCGCAATCCGCCGGTCGGCGAATTCGCCGAGATCGACGGCGCGCGCATCCACTATGTGCATATCCCGGCGCCGGCCGGCGCCGATCTGCCGCCTGTGGTCTTCATCCATGGCGCCAGCGCTAATCTCAAGGACCAGATGCTGCCGCTAAAGCCGCTGCTCGAAGGCCGCGCCGAAATGCTGTTCCTCGACCGCCCGGGCTTCGGCTGGTCGGAGCGTGGCGACAATGAAACGCTGGCGAAACAGGCCGACACCATTGCTGCGCTGATGGACCGCCTCGGCATCAAGAAGGCGGTCATCGTCGCGCATTCCTTCGGCGGCGCGATCACCACGGCCTTCGCCCGCCAGCATCCCGAGAAGACGTTGGGGCTGGTCTTCATCTCGCCCGCCACGCACCCTTGGCCGGGCGGTGCCACCGCCTGGTACTACAAGCTCACCGCCATGCCGGTGGTCGGCTGGCTCTTCTCCGAAACGCTCGCTTATCCGGCCGGCATGCTGCAGATCGGCAACGCGACGGCATGCGTCTTTTCACCCAACGACCTGCCGGACGATTACATCGGCAAAGCCGCGATCCCGCTGGTGCTCAGGCCATCCGCCTTCCGCGCCAATGCCCGCGACGTGGCCCAGCTCTACGACTATGTCCGCGCCGCCTCGCCTGCCTACCGCGAGATCAAGGCGCCGACCGTCGTCATCTCGGGCGATCGCGACAAGGTGGTCTATGCGACGATCCATTCCGTCGGGCTGGAGCGTGATATCCCCGGCGCCGAGTTGATCTGGGTCCGCAATCTCGGCCATAAGCCGGACTGGATCGCCCCCGACCTCGTCATCGGCGCGATCGAGAAGGTGGCCGGCGCGCCAATCGACTTGCAGGCAATGGCAAAGACGGTGGAGGGCCGGATCGCCGGCGACGCCTATAACGACGACAAATGCCCGGACATCAAGGTTCCCGACGCTGAACTCGCGCCGACCTGATGAGTTCGCGTTGCAGTCGCCAACGACCTCAGGTCAGCGCTGCCCCTCATCGCCCTGCCGGGCACTTCTCCCCGTATAGTGACGGGGAGAAGGAACGCCGCCATCGACGATTTCGCCAACCTAGCAGGACAGGCACCAAGTTTGCGGCCAGCCCTCTTCTCCCCGTCACTATACGGGGAGAAGGTGCCGGCAGGCGGATGAGGGGCAGCGCCAACCTTGAAGGCTTTCATGCCGCGCGCCCAACGGCCCCTTTTGCCGACCTAATCGATCAGCAATCGACCCGGCGATCGGCAGCTAGTGGCTATCCGACCCGACATACGCAATCCGCAGCATATTCGTCGATCCGGGCGTCCTGAGCGGCACGCCGGCGGTGATGATGACGCGGTCGCCCGGCTTGCCGAAACCTTCTTCCAGCGCGATGCGGCAGGCCCTGTCGACCATGTCGTCGAGGTCGGTCGCATCCGGCGAGACGACGCAATGCGTGCCCCACAAGAGCGACAGGCGGCGCGCCGTGTTGAGGATCGGCGACAGCGCCACGATCGGCACCTGCGGCCGCTCGCGCGCGGCGCGCAGGCCGGTGGTGCCCGACGCGGTGTAGGAGATGATCGCCGACAGTTTCAGCGTCTCGGCGATCTCGCGCGCGGCCAGCGAAATGGCGTCGGCCCCGGTCGCTTCCGGTTCCGAACGCTGCGCGTTGATGATGCCGGCATAGGTCGGGTCGGCTTCGACCTTGGTGGCGATACGGTTCATCATGGCGACCGCTTCGACCGGATAGGCGCCGGCCGCGGATTCGGCCGAAAGCATGATCGCGTCCGCGCCTTCGAAGACGGCGATCGACACGTCGGAGACTTCGGCACGGGTCGGCACGGGCGCGGTGATCATCGACTCCAGCATCTGCGTGGCGATGACCACCGGCTTGCCGGCGCGCCGCGCCGCGCGCGTGATCTGCTTCTGGATGCCTGGCACCGCTTCGATCGGCATCTCGACGCCGAGATCGCCGCGGGCGACCATCAGCGCGTCGGAGAGCTCGATGATTTCGGGGAGCCGCGCCACCGCCTGCGGCTTCTCGATCTTGGCCATGATCAGCGCGCGGCCGCGCGCGATCTTGCGGGCCTCCGCCAGGTCCTCGGGCCGCTGGACGAAGGACAGCGCCACCCAGTCGACGCCAGTGGCAAGCACCGCGTCGAGATCGGCACGGTCCTTCTCGGTCAGCGCGCCGACCGGCAGATCGGTATCGGGCAGGCTGACGCCCTTCTTGTCGGAAATGCCGCTGCCGGCAACCACGGTGCAGGTGATCGACTTGCCGTCGCTCTTTAGAGCCTTCAGCTCGAGCTTGCCGTCGTCGATCAAAAGACGGTGACCGGCCTCGACCGAACTCAGGATCTCGGGATGGGGCAGATAGACCCGCTTCGACGTGCCGGGTTCCGGATTGTCGTCGAGCGTGAAGGTTTGCCCAGGAGTCAGCGCTTCCTTGACGTTGGCGAACTTGCCCACCCTGAGCTTCGGACCCTGCAGATCGGCAAGGATGCCGATCGGCCGACCGACGGCGGCCTCGACGGCCCGGATGCGGCCGACCAGCGTGCGCATCAGCTCGTGGTCGGTATGGCTCATGTTGATGCGGAAGACATCGGCGCCCGCTTCGAAGAGCTTCTTCAGCATTTCCTCGGAGGAGGAAGCCGGACCGATGGTGGCGAGGATCTTGACCTTGCGGTTACGTCTCATTGACTGTTTGTTCCCGGGGCGGGGGTCGCTGGCGCGCCTCCCGTTGCGGGCTCGTCAGTCAGCTGGACCATCCAGCTGGCCTGCTCACCCGTGTCATATTCCTGAAATCCGGCGCGTTGGAAGCCCCGGGCGACGCAATCATTCACGCCGGCGATCTTGAACTCTTTTTCGGCGACGCACATGTTGATCGGGCCATCCCAGCGCCCGCCGCGTTCGGCGTCTTCTGCATAAAGATAGTAAAACCTTGATGACAGCGGCCCCTCGATCAGCGTCTTGCAGGTCGATCCTTCGATGTGCCACCAGCCCTCGGTGATCCAGCCGGCCTTGGCGCGATAGCCGATGCCGACGCCCACCAGATTTTGCGTTGCGTTGCAAACGCGGAAGTCGGCCCGGGCCGGCGAGGTCGCGAAAACCGCGCCCAATCCCGCGCCGATGATCAGCAACGGCACGGCCAGGCGCTTGCGCAACCGACCGCCAAAACCCATCGCAGATCCCCTTGCGAACCACATTTGCATCTCTCGAAGCCCTTTTCAGCAAACTCCGGTCGCATGTCAACGCGCCGTTTTGTTCAATTCCAATCGATTTAGAAGGGCTGGTCGCGCAATTTCCTGTCCCGTCGGGGATTTTTTGCGGAAACCTTGGCCAAACAACGGCATTGCGCCAGTGTCCTCTTCGTGGAATGACGATACCACACCGAAGCCGCCATCCCCTTTTCAGCTGATGACCCGATCCACAGTTTTCGCGCCGTTCGACATTGTCGAGGGCGACCGCAAGAAAGGCATCGTGCTTCTCGCCGATCACGCCCGCCGCGACCTGCCGGAGGAATATGGCAGTCTCGGTTTGCCGGCGTCCGAATTCGAGCGCCATATCGCTTACGACATCGGCGTCGAGACCGTGACGCGCGAGCTGGCGACGGCACTCGACGCGCCGGCGATCCTGGCTGGCTTCTCGCGGCTGCTGATCGATCCCAATCGCGGCGAGGACGACCCGACCATGATCCGTCAGCTCTATGACGGCACCGTGGTGCCGGGGAATTATCCGATGGCGGCGGAAGAACGCGAGCGGAGGCTCGACCGCTTCTACCGCCCCTATCACGACGCCGTCGGCGCGATGATCGCCTCCGTCGCCCATGCCTCGGGCAAGGCGCCCTTCATCTTCTCGGTGCATTCCTTCACGCCGGTGATGCAGGGTTTTGTCCGCCCCTGGCATGTCGGCGTCCTGTGGGACCGCGACGACCGCGTGGCGCGGCCGCTGATCGACGCGTTGGCTGCAGACAAGTCCCTCGTCGTCGGCGACAACGAACCCTATGACGGCGCGCTGCGCGGCGACACCATGTTCCGTCACGCGATCGTCAACGGCTATGCGCATGCGCTGATCGAGATCCGCCAGGACCTGATCGCCGACCGTGCCGGCGCGCTTGCCTGGGCCGAACGCCTGGCGCCGATCGTTGACGCCATCGACCGCCGTGCCGATATACACCAGGTGAAAATGTTCGGCTCGCGCACCGGGCCGGTGTGAGATGGCCGACAGGCCGGGAGTTTCCCCCATGACCGAGCTCAGCGACGACCAGAAGCGCGATTTCGAGGCAGCCGCCTTCCGCCGGCTGGTCAAGCATCTGCGCGAACGCGGCGATGTCCAGAACATCGACCTGATGAACCTCGCCGGCTTCTGCCGCAACTGCCTGTCCAACTGGTATCGCGAAGCCGCCGAGGCGGATGGAGTGGCGCTGTCCAAGGACGCATCGCGCGAGATCATCTACGGCATGCCCTATGCCGAATGGCAGGCGCTCAACCAGACCGAGGCGCCGGACGCCAAGAAGGCGGAGTTCGAGGCAAGGCGACCGAAGGATCATTAGAGCAAATCCAGGAAAAGTGTGAGCGGCTTTCCGTCCGGAATTGCGTAAAAACAAGGAGATAGGGCGTTTCACCGTTCCCGTGAAACGGTGAAACGCTCTAGCAGTCTCGATCCCGCGTCGAGGCCTTACCCGGTTCGGCCCAACGCTATGGCGGATCCCGTGAACGGCAGCACCAGATCATAACCGGCCGGCGGCGGCG
The DNA here is from genome assembly GCF_019091085.1 of Mesorhizobium sp. GbtcB19. Taxonomy (GTDB): domain Bacteria; phylum Pseudomonadota; class Alphaproteobacteria; order Rhizobiales; family Rhizobiaceae; genus Mesorhizobium. The sequence goes on from NZ_JAGXJY010000005.1 coordinate 273,734, forward strand.
CGATCGGCGTGGCTGCGGAGGTGCCGAACTGGGTCACGCCCGCGCCGAGATAGTCCGCCAGATCGTGGCGGCCGCCGCCGAACTCAAACGCGCTGCTGGCGACAAGGCGCGCGCTGAACACGTTGGTGCCGATCAACTGCACCATCGTCGTGCCCGCGGAGACCGCAACCGTCGTGCCCACCACCAGGCTGGTGCGGCGGAAGGTGGCGATGCATTCGCCGCGCGCGAACGAAGCCGGGTCGTCAAAGGTCCATGTCGGCCGACGCTGCAGATAGAGCGAGAACTCGCCCACCGGATCGAGCCCGAGCGACAGCACTCCGTTCTCGATCCCCTGAGCCTTGAATGGCCTTGCCGCGAAAGTGAAATACGCACCTGTCTCGGCGCGATTAGCGTCGGACAGCGGCACGTCGAAGAAGGGCAGATGCAGGAAATATCCGTAATCGGCCACTGCGCCATCTTTGGCGCGATAAAAGCGGCCGGTGGCGTACCAGGCGAGTTCGGCAGGGAGCAGAGCGGTCATGCTGGGTCCTATGATGTCTTGGGATGGACACTGCGACTGTGCCCCGTTCCGGCTCGGGCGAGAAGCTCCCTCTCGGTCACGCGGCTTGGCCCAAGCACTTTCGTTCGGCGGAGCTTGACTACAAATTGAATCGATCTAATTTCCCGCCCAAAGCCATTTTGGCGTAGCGGACTTCGAACAATGAGCATGCAGACCACGACGCGGGCCGCGACGCGCGGCCGCTGGGCCATCGCCGGCATTTTCCTCGCCAATGGTTTTCTCACCGGCAGCTGGGCGCCGCAGATCCCGGTGTTCCTGACCCGGCTCGACATCACCAAATTCACGCTCGGCCTGCTGATCCTCCTGTTCGGCGTCGGCGCCGTCATGGCCATGACCTGGTGCGGCCATCTCATTTCCAGGCATGGTTCGCGCACCGTGACGCGTTGGTTCGGCGTCTGCGGCAGCTTCGGCCTGCTGATCGTGGCGCTCGCGCCCAACGTGCCGCTTGCGGCGATCGCCATGCTGGTCTTCGGTGGCTCGATCGGCGGTATGGATGTCGCGATGAACTCGAATGCCGTCGTTGTGGAACGAAAACTCTCGCGCGCCATCATGTCGTCCTCGCATGGTTTCTGGAGCCTTGGCGGCTTCGCCGGCGGCGCGCTCGGCGGCTATTCGATCCAGAACTACGGCTATCTGCCCCATGCCGTCGCGGTGACCGTGGTCGCCTTCGCCATCATCGCCTTTGCCATTCGCTACCTCATCGCCGAAGACAAGCCACAGGCGGTCGAGCATCAGAAGTTCACGCTGCCTCGGCACACGGCCGTCTACCTGGTCGGGCTGATGGCGCTGCTCACCATGATCTCGGAAGGCGCGGTGCTCGACTGGGCGGCGCTGTTCCTGCACCAAGAACTGGGCGCTGATCTCGCGGTCGCCGGTCTCGCCTATGCCGCCTTCTCCGGCGTCATGGCGCTGATGCGTTTCCTCGGCGACGGCGTGCGCAACCGCTTCGGCGCGGTGGCGACGTTGCGTGGCTCGGCGCTCGTCGCCGCCGCCGGCATGCTGGTCGCAGGGCTGTCGCCCTCGCCCTACCTTGCCATTGCCGCCTTCGCCTTTTGCGGCTTCGGCATCGCCAACATGGTGCCGATCCTGTTTTCGGCCGGCGGCAACCAGGAAGGCATGTCGTCCGGCACCGGCATGAGCGTCGTCACCACCATGGGCTATTCCGGCATATTGGTGGCGCCGTCGGCGATCGGCTTCGTCGCCGAGCATTCGAGCTTCGGACCGATCTTCATTGCGCTGTCCGGCCTGCTGGTGATCGTGCTGCTGATGGCGAGCCTCGCTCACCGGGCCGAATTCGCTCCCGAACCTATGCCCGCCGAATAGCGCTTCAGCTCTTCATGAAGGAAATCCGCCACGCGGCGGATGCGCATGCTGGTGCGCACGTCGCGATGCATGGCGAGCCAGACAGGCAAATTGGGCAGAGGCAAAGGCACCTGCGGAAACAGCTTTTCCAGCTCCGGATCGGCATCGGCCAGCGGCTCCTGGCCGATGCCGATGCCATTGCCGGTCCGCACCGCCTCCCACAGCACGATCTGGTTGTCGGTCCGGAAGCGGAAATGGCTGCGGCCGACCGGAATGCCGAACGAAGTGAAGCCGCGAATGATCTCGTCGCTTCGGTCGAAGCCGACCAAGGCATGATCGGCAAGATCTGCGGGCGTCTTGGGACGGCCGCGCCGGTCGAGATAGGAGCTGGCGGCGCATAAGCAGAGCGGAATGTCGGTGACCTTGCGCGCCACCAGCTCGTTCTGCGCCGGCCTGACCATGCGGATGGCGATGTCGGCGTCGCGGCGCAAAAGGTTCTCGACCTGGTTCGAGGCGACGATCTCGACCTCGATGCCAGGCTCCTCCTCGCCAAGCCGCGCCATCATGTCCGGCAGCACGAAGGCGGCGACCACTTCCGAGGCGGCGATGCGCACCGTGCCCTCGATCGCCTCGACCGACCCCAGCGCCAGCAGCGAAAAGGCATTGGCCTGCTCGCTGACCGCCCGGCCGCGCTCGTAAAGCGTGCTACCCGCCTCGGTCAGCTCATAGCCGCGCCGCCCGCGCCGGAACAGCGTGACGCCGAGCGCCTGCTCCAGCTCGCCGATGTGACGGCCGAGTGTCGGCTGGCTGGCCGCAAGCCTGCGCGCCGCGCCTGACAGGCTGCCGGTTTCGGCGACCGCAACAAAACTCTTGATCAGGTTCCAGTCGAATTCCTTCATTCAGTTTTGAATAACAGAACGCCGATCTCAGTCAATTTCAATTCGTTCGTGAACGCATCAGATTAGCCGGGCAAACGCAAGCAATGGAGAGAACAGATGACCAAGATCGCAATCCTCGGCGCCAATGGCCGGCTCGGCCGCGTGGTTGGCAAGGCCTTCATCGACGCCGGCTTCGACGTCCGCGCCGTCACCCGCACCGGCAAGGTGCCGGCCGAACTCAAAGGCGCCACGGCCGTTGCCGGCGACGCGCTCGACCGCAACTCCCTGATCCGCGCAACGCAAGGCGTCGACATCGTCTTCAACGGCCTGAACCCGATCTACACCGACTGGGGCAAGTGCCTGCCGATGGCCGAGAACGTCATGGCCGCCTGCCGCGCGAACAACACGCTGCATCTCTTCCCCGGCACCGTCTACAATTATGGCTCACCGATGCCGCAGGTGATCACCGAAGCAACGCCGTTCCATCCGACCACCGAAAAGGGCCGCATCCGATGCGCCATGGAGGACCTGTTCCGCCGCGAGGCCGATGCCGGCCGCGTGCGCACCATCGTGCTCAGGGCCGGCGATTTCTTCGGCGGCACCGGCTCAGGCTCGTGGTTCGATCTCGTCGTCGCCGCCAAGATGAACAAGGGCGTCTACACCGCGCCCGGCCCGGCCGACCTTACCCATGAATGGGCCTATCTGCCGGACTTCGCCGTTGGCTTCGTCGGCCTTGCCCGCAATCTCGACAAGCTCGGCTTCTATGAAGCCATCAACTTCCCCGGCCACGCGATCACCGATCTCGACATGAAGGCCGCCGCCGAGAAGGCGCTGAACCGCAAACTGAAGCTCTCCTTCATGCCCTGGTGGGTGCTGCGCGCCGGCAGCCCGTTCGTCGCCATGTGGCGCGAGATCGTCTCGATGTCCTATCTGCGCTTCGAAGCGCACCGGCTGGTTTCGACGCGGCTGGAAGAGGTGATCGGCGAAATCCCGCACACCCCGCTCGACCAAGCGGTGAAGGAGGCGCTGCGGGATATCGGCATATCAGCCGAGTCCTCGCGTCTTGCCGCTTGATCAGATCCTGCCCATCAGCAGCAGGATCAGAAACACGATCAAAAGGACGCCGACGATGCCGGACGGCCCGTAGCCCCAGGAGCGGGAATGCGGCCATGCCGGCACGGCGCCGATCAAGATCAGAACCAGGATGATTACGAGAAGTGTGGTGATGGTCATGATAAACCCTCGCCGTCTAGAGCAATTCCAGGAAAAGTGTGAGCGGTTTTCCGTTCGGAATTGCGTAAAAACAAGGAGATAGGGCGTTTCACCGTTTCCGCAAAACGGTGAAACGCACTGATAAACTTGAAGGAACAATGCAAAAAGCCGCCCGGTTGTTCCCGGACGGCTTTTATCTTTGGGGTTGTGAAACCGCTCTATTCCGCGGCTTTCGGGAAGGCCTCCGCCGGCTCGACGCCGGCCTCGCTGGCGGGCACGTCGGTCGAGACCTTGCCTCCGCCGCGGCCGAACAGGCGGCTGAACCAGTTGCGCCCAGCGCCCGGCTTCACCTTGGCGCGGGTGAACACCATCAGCATCGACGGCGTCACCACCAGCGTCAGCAGCGTGGCGAAGGACAGGCCGAAGACGATCGCCGAGGACAGCGAAATCCACCATTGCGTCGACGGCGCGTTGATCGTCGTCTCGTGATGGAAGATTTCCAGGCCGAGACCGAAGGCGATCGGCAGCACGCCAAGGATGGCCGACACCGCCGTCAGCACCACCGGGCGCGCGCGCTCGCGGCAGGTCTGCAGCACCGCGTCCATCTTGTCCCAGCCTTCCTCACGGAGCCGGTCATAGGTGTCGATGAGCACGATGTTGTTGTTCACCACCACGCCGGCGAGCGCGATCACGCCGATGCCCGACATGACGATGCCGAAGGCCTCGCCCGTCAAAAGCAAGCCGAGGAACACACCGATCGTCGCCATGACCACGCAGGACAGGACAAGCCACACGCTGGTGAACTTGTTGAACTGCGCCAGCAGCACCAGGAAGATCAGGAAGAGCGCCGCGCCGAAGGCCTTGCCGAGGAACGCGCTGGCCTCCGCACTGTCCTCGTTGGAACCGGCCAACTTCCAGCGTATGCCGCTACCGAGGCCCATGTCGGTGACGGCCTTCGTCACCTGCTCCTGCACCGCCGCCACCTGGGCGCCGGCGCTGACATTGGCCTGCACCACCACGGTGCGCGCGCCGTCGATGCGGTTGAGCACGCCGACGGTCGGCTCGGGCTTCCTGACGACGAAATTCGAGATCGGCACCGACCCTTGCGAGGTCTGCACCCTGAGCTCGTCGAGCGTCGACAGCGTGCGCCGGTCCTCAGGCAGGCGCAGCCGGATGTCGACTGCCTTGTCGGCACCGGCCGGCCGGTATTCCGACAGCTTCAGGCCGTTGGTCACCAGTTGCACCACGGTGCCGACAGATGTCGGGCTGATGCCATATTGCGCCGCCTTGGCGCGGTCGACCTCGATCGCCCAATCGACGCCGGGCGGCGGCAGGCCGTCCGAAATGTCGATGACACTAGGCACCTTGGCGATCCGTGCCGCGACCGCGCGCGCCTTGTCGTCGAGCCCGGCCGGATCGGCCGCCGACAACCGGATCTGGATCGGCTTGCCGGTCGGCGGGCCGGCCTCCGGCACGCGCACCTCGACATCGACGCCCGGGATGCCGGCCATCACGCCGCGCAGATCGTCGAGGATCTGGTTGGCGGATTTGCGCTCGCGCCAGTCGACGAATTCGTACTGGATGACGCCGACCACGTCTTCCGGAACATCCTGGCCGCCGCCCTGCGTCTTGCCGACGCGGGTATAGACCGACTTCACACCGGGCCAGCCGAGCAGCCGGTTTTCCGCCGTCTTCGTCGCCGCGTCCATTTCGGCCAGCGAAAGATTGCCGCGCGCATGCACATAGAGCAGGCCGTAGTCCGGCTCGACGCTGGGGAAGAACTCGACGCCGGCGCCATATTTCGAATAGGCGAAACCGACGCCGACCAGAAGGCCGACCGTGAGCAGGATGACAGTGATGGGGAAGCGCACCGCCTGCTTGACGATTGCCATATACCAGCCGTCGCGATGATCGTCCTCGTGATGCTCCGGCGCCTTGGCGAAGATCGCGCCCAAGGTCGGCGCGAAGACCAGCGCGTAGAGCATCGAGGCCGACAGCGTCACGATCAGCGTGATCGGCATGTACTTCATGAAGTCGCCGATGATGCCGGGCCAGAACAGCAGCGGCGAGAAGGCGGCGATGCGCGTCATCGTGGCGGCGATCACCGGGCCGGCCATGCGCTTGGCGGCGAGCGCGAAAGCATCGGCCTTCGGCATGCCCTCGCTCATGCGCCGCTCGGCGAACTCGGTGACGATGATGGCGTCGTCCACCAGCATGCCGACGGCCAGGATCAGGCTGAACAGCACGATCATGTTGATCGTGTAGCCCATCATGGCGAGCAGCAGGATGCCCATTAGGAACGACGACGGAATGGCAAGTCCGATGAGCAGCGAAGCCCGCCCCGACAGTGCATAGAGGATGACGATGAACACCAGGATGACGGCGATCATCACATGGTTCTGCAGGTCGCCCAGCAGCTGGTTGACGAAGACCGATTTGTCCTGCGTGTAGGTGACGTGCATGCCCTCGGGCATCGTCTTGATGAAGGTGTCGGACACCTGCCGGACATGGGTCAGCGTGTCGATCAGATTGGCGCCGATGCGCTTCTTCACTTCGATGGCGATGGCCGGCCTGCCGTCGAGGCGGGTGACCGTCTCGGCATCCTTGAAGGTGGAGCGGATGGTGGCGACGTCCTTGGCCTGCACCACGGCGTTCGGCGTGGCGACCACCGGCAGGTTGGCGACATCTTCCGGCGTCACGATCAGCGACGGCACCTTGACCGCGTACTTGCCCTCCGAGCCTTCGAGATTGCCGGCGGCGACCAGGCTGTTGGAGGCGGCGACGCCCTGGATCACCTGGTCGAGCTGCAGCCCGTAGGAGGAAAGCTTCACCGGATCGATCACGACCTCGACGAGGTCGTCGCGCGCGCCCTGCAGCGAGCCTTCGAGCACGCCGGGCACTTCCTCGATGCGGTCGCGCAACTCGCGCGCGGCCGACGTCAGCACACGTTCCGGCACATCGCCGGAAAGCGTGACGACCAGAACCGGAAATTCCGAGACGTTGACCTCGTTGACCGTCGGCTCCTCGGCCGCCTGCGGCAGGTCGGCCTTGGCGTCCTGCACCTTGCTGCGCGTATCCTGCAGCGCCGTCGCCAGATCGGTCTGCGGCTGGAATTCGACCAGCACGTAGCCACCGCCCTGGAAGGCGGCCGAGCGCATCTCCTTCAGCCCCTTGAGGCTCTTGAGCTTGCTTTCCATCGGCCTGAGCAGCAGCCGCTCGGAATCCTCCGGCGAGATGCCCTGATAGATCAGGCTGACATACATCATCGGGATCGGAACGTCAGGCTCCGCTTCCTTGGGCGTCGACTGATAGGCGACCCAGCCCGCGACGAGCAGGAACAGCAGCGCCGATATTGTGAGGCGGGCGTTGTTGATGGCGAGTCTGACGATATCCATGACTTCGGCCTGTTAAGCTTCGGAGGCTGCGGACCGCCATCGCCGGGTTGGTCCGGCGATGGACGAGTCGTGCTTTACTGCGTGCCGGCGGTGGCTTCGCCGATCAGCTTGTTGATGGTCGCCTGGTCGGCCTCGACGGGCTTCACCAGGTCGCCTTCCTTCACCAGCTCCTGACCGGCGACGATGATGCGCGCATCCTGCGGAATGCCACCCAGCACCAGGCCGTGCGGCGTGTCGTCGACCAGGTCGATCGGGAAGAACGCCACCTTGTCGTCCTTGCCGACGGCGCGGATGCCGAGGTCGCCCTTGTCGCCCAGCGTCACCACCGAGCGCGGCAGCATGACCGCATTGGTCGGCTCGGCGCTGAGCGCGATCTCGGCCGTCATGCCGGCGGGGATCGAGCCGTCGCCATTGGGGATCGCCACTTCGACGCGGAAGGTGCGGGTCTGCGCCGAGGCATCGCGGCTGATGTAGCGAACCGTGCCGGTGACCTTCTGGTCGTTGACCAGACGCACGTCGGCCTCGTCGCCGATCTTGACGTAACGCAGGTCGCGCTCGCTGATTTCGCCGCGCGCGATCACCGGATCGAGCTTCAAGATCGTCGCCACCTCGCCGCCCTGCATCACCGAGCTGCCAAGTTCCACCGGAATGCGGTCGATGACGCCATCGAACGGCGCCTTGACCTCGTTGCGATCGAGTTCGGCCTGCGCGGTATCGAGCTGCGATTGCGCCAGGGTCAAATTGGAGCGGGCGGTGTCGAGCTGCAGCTTCGGCAGGTTGCCGGTCTTGGCCAGCCGCTCGGCGGCGTCGAGCTCGGCCTTGCGCTGCACAAGAAGCTGCTTGGCGTTGTCGACGTTGGAGATCTTCTCCTCGGCGGCGAGCATCAGCACCAGGTCGCCGGTCTTGACGTGATCGCCCTGCTTGACCGGCAGCTTTTCGATGACGCCGGCAACCCGCGTCGCCAGCACGGCGCGCTTGTCGGCCTCGGTGAGGCCGGAAATGCGGATGGCGCGCGCATAGGTCTTGCGCGGCGGCGTCACCACCGCCACGGTACGCGGCGCTGCCTTGGGCTCGGCTTGCGCCGTGTTCGGCTTCGCAGCTTCCGGCCTCGCGGCGTCCGGCTGCGCCAGCTTGCCGGCGTCAGTGGACTTGTCGGTGGTAACCGACTTATTTGCGGCGCTGCCGACGGAAGAAAACGCGCCCGTACCCATCCAGGCCGCGAAACCGATGAGCACGACAATGGCTGCAAGCTTGTGAAACCTGATTTTCGGCATCGTCATTTTCCGTTGCAGGACCTGGCGAGGTCGGCGCTTCCGACTTCGGGCGCGCGGCCGATATGGGTGCGCGCTTGGTCCAGTTCAATTTGCCGTGAACAGCGAAGCGCGCCTTCTACCTGAAAGTTGCGGCGCAATATAGTCGGAAAAGTTGCCGGATCATTGCGCCAAGGAACGCAATACCTCGACAAAACAGGGCTTTTCTGCGAGCCGACTGCCGCTTTTGCGGGCACGCCGACGAGTTTCGCCAGGTTTCCCCAAGGTTACTGGCAGCAGCCGTCAGCATGATGCAAAAAATCTTTCACATCCGGCGGCGATTACCCGATTGAGCGCGGCTCTGCCTCCGCCCTTCCTGGGCTGAAGCTGTCAAGTGATGAGGTTCAGCAACCGGAAGATACGCTCGAAGGTCTTGCCGTAGGGCGGACGCAGCAGGCCGCCGGCGCTGAGCTTCGACTGGATGAAGATCGGCTTTTCCTTGCTGAAGGTGCGGAAACCCCATTCGCCGTGATAGGCGCCCATGCCGCTGTCGCCGACGCCGCCGAAAGGCTGCCGCTCCTGCACCAGATGCATCATGCAGTCATTGACCGTGACGCCGCCCGCCACGGTTTCCCGCATCACCCTCTGGCGGTTGGCGCTGTCGCTGCCGAACCAGTAGAGCGCCAGCGGACGCTCGCCCCGGTTCACATGGTCGATGGCCTCGTCGACAGTGCCGTATTCGATGATCGGCAGCACCGGCCCGAAAATCTCCTCGCGCATCAGCCGCAGATTTTCGCCCGCGTTGCGCACCAGCACCGGCGCCATCTTGCGGTCGCTGACGCCGAGCGTCTCGTTCGCCGGATTGACCTCGATGAGGTCAGCGCCGCTGTCGCGCGCCTCGGCGACCATGTCGTTCAATCGCCGATGATGCCGCTCGCTGACGATGGCCGTATAGTCAGGATTGTCGCCGAGGCGCGGATAGAGCTTCGCAATTGCCTTGGCGAACTTGGCCGCGATTGCCGCGCCCTGGCCTTGCGGCACCATGAGATAGTCCGGCGCAATGCAGGTCTGGCCAGCATTGAGCAGCTTGCCATAGGCGACGCTGGCGACCGCCGCGTCGAGGTCGCAGGACGGATCGAAGATCGCCGGTGACTTGCCGCCGAGCTCGAGCGTCACCGGCGTCAAATTGACGGCCGCGGCCAGCGCCACCTGGCGGCCGACGGCGGTCGAGCCGGTGAACAGCAGATGGTCGAAAGGCAGGGACACGAACGCCTTGCCGACCTCGGCATCGCCGACCATCACGCTGACCTCGTCGGCGGCGAAGTACTTCTCGACCACGCTGGCGAGCAGGTCCGAAAATTTCGGCGTCAGCTCCGACGGCTTTAGCAGCACGCGGTTGCCGGCCGCGATCGCCGCGGTCGCCGGCGCGATGGCGAGCTGGAACGGGTAGTTCCAGGGCGAGACGATGCCGACGACGCCAAGCGGCTGCGGCAACAGGCGGTTGCGTCCCGGCATGAACGGCAGACTGGTGGCGACGCCGCGCTCGCGCATCCAGGCGCTGAGATGCGACAGCGCATGCCTGATGCCCGCGCGCACGACGAACAATTCGGCAAGCCGCGTTTCCTGTGCCGAACGGGCGGAAAAATCGCTGTCGATCGCGGCGCAGATCTCGGCCTCGTGCTTCTCGGTGAGCGCCAAGAGGCGGTTCAGCCGGTCCTTGCGCACGTCCAGCGTCGGGAACGGCTCCTTCTCGAAGGCCCTGCATTGCGCTTCAAACCGGACTCCGAGAGCGTTCTGTCTGGTCTGCAGCATCGCCATCTCCCCTTTACGTTCAGGTAAGACTACATCGCGCCGCAGGCGTGATCCAGCACCTCACCGATTCCGTCGGGGAAGCTACTGACAGTTGGAACAGACTTGCTGACAGGTTGGATGCCGCTCTAAGCCCGCCGACGCGCGGATTCGGGCTTGATGCGCGCGGCGAGGAATTCCTTGACGCGGCGGCCCGGCGCCGGGCCGCGCAGCGGCTTGAAACCGTCGTCGAGCTCGCCCGACAGATCGAGAGTCGCTCGGCTGCCGACAGCGTCGTAATTCTCTTCCAGCCAGTCGCTGGCGGCACTGCGGCCGAGGTCGCGCAGATAGGCGATGAAAGCCCATTCGGCATTGACCTTGGACGACGCCGACAGATCCTTGAACGCCTCATCGGCATCGATGCGGTGCATGCGGATGTCGCGATATTCGCCATGCGGCAGGCGCCCGGCCGCGATCAGTTCCTTGACGAAGGCGATCGAGCGGAATTCGCGCAGCAGCCCGGCGTTGAAGGTGATCTCGTCGATGCGGTTCTGGATCTCGTTGGCGCTTTTCGGCGTGCCTTCGCGCACCACCGGATTGATCTGCACCAGAAGCACGTCCTCGGTCGCCGCCGTCTTGAAGAACGGATAGAGCGCCGGGTTGCCGCCATAGCCGCCATCCCAATAGGGCACGCCCTTGATCTCCACCGCCTGGAACAACTGCGGCAGGCAGGCCGAGGCCATCACCGTATCGAGGTCGATCTCGCCATCGGAGAAGACGCGCAGCTGTCCGGTCTCGACATTGGTCGCCGAGATGAACAGTTCCATCGACTTGCAGGCGTGCACATTGCCGAAATCGATCTCCTGCTCCACCACATCGCGCAGCGGGTTGAGACCTAGCGGGTTGGCGACATAGGGCGAGAACACCCGCGACATCGTGTCGAAGAAAACGTAGCCGGGCGTGTTCTCGATCGACCAGTTGCCCCAGACCACGTCCCACGGCATGCGCTGCACCGGGCTGAAACGGCCCTTCGAGGCCACCGCCCGCCAGAAATCGTCGAGCTTCTTTCGCGCGCCTTCCACGCCGCCCCGGACAAAACCGTCGGCCAGCGCCACCGCGTTCATGGCGCCGGCGCTGGTGCCGGACACCGCCGCGATCTCCAACCTGCCGTCCTCCAGCAGACGGTCGAGCACGCCCCAGGAGAAGGCTCCGTGCGAGCCGCCGCCCTGAAGGGCGATGTTGATCTTCTTCTTTTCCTCCGCCTTGCCGTTCTTCGCCATGGCGTTCCTGTCCTGTTGCGGCTGGCTGCCCTTGCGTCATTGCGAAGGGCAGCTTCCGGCTGCTTATGTTGCAGTGCAGCATATAAGGACGAACCAAGGCAAGAACACGAACACACAAGCGTGATCAGGTGAGATTTTGGTCGCGAGACGCTCTTTCCTCGCCCCACGAAGTGGGGAGAGGTGGCCCGGCGAAGCCGGGACGGAGAGGGGCCTTCGCCGCCACCGAAAGTTTGCGCTCGGAAGCTACTCCAGCGCAATCGAGAGTTCGATCTCACCCGAAAGGGACACTGCTCCACGGCCGGCGTCCCCCGCTCCGTCCCGGCTTCGCCGGGCCACCTCTCCCCCGCTTTGCGGGGGAGAGGAACTGCTTTCAGGCAACCAGATCGGGCACCGGCCCGACATAACGCGACTGCGGCCGGATCAGCCGCCCGGTGGCCTGCTGCTCGCGCGCATGCGCGATCCAGCCGGCGACGCGGCCTGCGGCAAAGACGTTGGAGAACGCCTCTTTCGGGAAACCGACCGCTTCGAGCAGAAGCGCGGTGTAGAACTCGACATTGGTCTGGATCGAGCGCTGCGGCTTGGCGATCCTGAGCACCTCGAGCGCCGCCTGTTCCACGGTCTCAGCGAAAGCGAGACGGCTACCAGTCTCGTTGCGCGAAGCGAGCTGCCGCACGACGGCCTTCAATGCGTCGGCGCGTGGATCGCGCACCCGGTAGATACGATGGCCGAAACCCATGATGCGCCGGCCATGCGCGATCTCGTTGCTGAGCCAGGTGGTGGCATCGCCGCTGGATTCGATGGCGTCCAGCATCTCGATCACCGGCCCCGGCGCGCCGCCATGCAGCGGGCCTTTCAATGCGCCGAGCCCAGCCAGGATCGCCGAGGTCAGTCCGGCCTGCGTCGACGCCACCACGCGGGTTGCGAAGGTCGAGGCGTTGAGCCCGTGGTCGCAGACCGTCACCAGGTAACTGTCCAGCGCCTTGGCGAGCGTTGGCGAGGCGATGCCGGAGAGCATCCGCAGCATGTCGCCGGCATGATCGGCTTTTGCGTCGGGAGCGATCGGCGTCTCGCCCCCGCCAAGACGCAGCAGCGCCGGCGTCAGCACCGCCGGCGCCGCGATCAGCCGCAGCGCATCGGCAAGCTCGTCGCCATCCGGCAGGATGGCCATGCCGGCGCGCATGCCGCTGTAGATGTCGAGCGGCGCAAGCTGCGCGAGCATCGGTTTCGCACGATCGAATACCTCCACCCGGGCCTTGCCGATCGCCTTCTCCAGTTCGCTATCGCCTGGAAGCTCGTCGAAGAAGCCGTCGAACAGCAATCGCACCACCTGCGCGTAGCGCCAGCGGCCGGCGAGCTCTGCCAGCGAATGGCCGCGTATGGTCAGATGCCCGCCGGCGCCGTCGACATCGGAAAGCACCGTATCGGCCGCCACAACATCGTCGAGCCCATTTGCCATGATCGTCTCCTTGACCTTTTGCGCATTGCAATTAATGCTCGTCAATCAATGCATCAATCTTGATCAAGATAATCAATGTAAGGCGACAAATGACGGAGTGGCTGACGCGGGAGCAGGCGCTGGAACGGCTGAACGTCCGGCCGCAGACGCTCTATGCCTATGTCAGCCGCGGCCGTATCGGCATGAAGCCGGACGACACCGACCCGCGCCGCAGCCAGTACCGCGCCGACGATATCGCGGCACTTGCCACGCGCCGCGATCGCGGAAGGAGCCCGCAGGCGATCGCCGAGAGCGCCATCGCCTGGGGCGAGCCGGCGATCACCACCGCCATCTCGACGGTGCTGCATGGCCGCCTCGTCTATCGCGGCAAGGATGCGGTGGAATTTTCAGCGTCGGCAACGCTCGAGGAAGCGGCAGCGCTCTTGTGGGCGTCGGACTCTCCCGTGTCGTTCGCTTCGCTGACCGCCTCGGCAGCAAGGCACAGCGGCACGCCAACGGCGTTCGCCAGGCTTTCGGCGCTCGCAGCCGAAGGCTGGCCCTCGCTCGGCCGCCGGCCGGCCATGCTGCAGCGGGACGGCGCCGCCGCCACCAGCGCCCTGGCCACCGCGCTCGGCGCCACGCCGGGTTCCGAAGCCGTGCATACGCGGCTGGCGCAGGGCTGGTCGGTGGAAGCAGCCGGCGCCGAGTTCATCCGCAAGGCGCTGGTGCTTTTGGCCGATCACGAGCTCAACGCCTCGACCTTTGCCGCCCGCGTCGCCGCCTCCACCGGCGCGCCCGTCGCCGCCTGCCTGCTCGCCGGCCTGGCGACGCTCACCGGGCCGCGTCATGGCGGCGCGGGCGCGGCGGCGATCGCCCTTGTCGAGGATGCGGAGCGATTGGGTCCTGACGAAGCGATCGCCCGCTGGCTGGCGCATGACCGGCCGCTGCCCGGCTTCGGCCATCCGCTCTATCCGCAAGGCGATCCGCGCGCCGAGGGCCTGTTCGCCGGCTTCAAGATCGATGACGGGCTGGTGCAATTGCGCAAGGCGGTTCTTGCCGCGACCGGCCTGCATCCCAACATCGACTTCGCTCTGGCCGCGATGACGCGCAGCCTGCGCCTGCCGGCCGACGCACCCTTCCGCCTGTTCGCGCTCGGCCGCAGCGTCGGCTGGACCGCGCACGCCATCGAGCAGGTGACCAGCAACAGGCTGATCAGGCCGCGCGCCCGCTATGACGGGCCGGCTGAGAGGGCGGTTGGCGACGGGTAAAGCGCTAGGGTGTGTCGAGATTCGGGTCAGGCCGAGTCGAGAACGATGGCTGCCGAGAACCGGAGCGGAGCGTACTCAAAGTACGTGAGCACCGGAAGCGCAGGCAGCCGTCGTTCGCAGGCCGGCCTCACCTGAATATCAACGCACCCTAAGACATCGTGTCCAGCTTGCGCTGCATCGCCGCGATCTGCGCCTTCAATTCCTGCAGATCGTCGGACTTCTCTTCCTTCTTCGGCGGCTCGGCCGGTGCCGCGGAATTGCCCCCGGCCGACGGGAACGGCGTGAACATGCGCATCGCGTTCTGGAACATCTCGACGTTGCGGCGCGTCTGTTCCTCGAGCGCCTTCATCGGCGTCTTCATCATGTCGATCGGTGCCTTGCCGAAGGCGCCTTTCAATTGCTCACGGAACCGCTCCTGCTCCTTGGAGAAGGCGATCATCGACTGTTCGAGGAAGCTCGGCACGATCATCTGCATCTGATCGCCGTAGAAAGAGATGAGCTGTCGCAGGAACGGGATTGGCAGCATGTTCTGCCCGTCCTTGTTCTCCAGCTCGAAGATGATCTGCGTCAGCACCGGATGGGTGATGTCGTCGCCGGTCTTTGCGTCCTGGACCGTGAACTCCTCGCCCTTCTTGACCATCTCGGCCAAGTCCTCAAGCGTCACATAGGTGCTTGTGCCGGTATTATAGAGCCGGCGATTGGCATATTTTTTGATGACGATCGGGTCGTCTTTTGCGGCCATCCGTATCCTCCCCAGGACACCGGCACCTCATGGAGTAAGTGGCCGGTAACGATTGCGCCCTGGTCGAGGATAAGCGCAAAAGCGTCACAATTCCAAGTGGTTTGTGCACTGCGGCATCAATTAATGCTGCATAGCCACGACAAAAACCGCCGCGCGGTCAACGCCATGTTACCGCAACCGGTGCCCGCTCCGCTTGCCGCGCATGGCGGCCATGCCCATTTCCGGTTTGACTCAGGGGTTCGAACGGGCAAGAAAGTCCTAAAGCGATCCCGAAAATACGACCACTCGAAGTCTGGAGAAGAAAATGTCCGCTTCCAATGCCATCGTCGTCGCCAGCGCCGCCCGCACCGCGGTCGGCTCCTTCAACGGCAGTTTCGCCGCCACGCCGGCGCATGAGCTCGGCGCCGTGGTCATCAAGGAGCTGCTCGCCCGGGCGAATGTCGAGGCAAACGAAGTCGACGAGGTCATCCTCGGCCAGGTGCTGACCGCCGCGCAAGGCCAGAACCCAGCGCGCCAGGCCTCGATCAATGCCGGCCTGCCGAAGGAAACCACCGCATGGGGCCTCAACCAGGTCTGCGGCTCGGGCCTGCGCGCCATCGCGCTCGGCATGCAGCAGATCGCCACCGGCGACGCCAGGGTGATCATTGCCGGCGGCCAGGAATCGATGTCGCTGTCGCCGCATGCCGAGCACCTGCGCGCCGGCGTCAAAATGGGCGACTACAAGATGATCGACACCATGATCAAGGACGGCCTGTGGGACGCCTTCAACGGCTACCACATGGGCAACACCGCCGAGAATGTCGCCCGCCAGTTCCAGATCACCCGCGAAACCCAGGACGAGTTCGCTTTGGCCTCGCAGAACAAGGCCGAGGCCGCTCAGAAGGCCGGAAGGTTCAAGGACGAGATCGTCGCCTTCACCATCAAGGGCAGGAAAGGCGATACCGTCGTCGACCAGGACGAGTACATCCGCCACGGCGCGACGCTCGACGCCATGACCAAGCTGAAGCCGGCTTTCGACAAGGACGGCACGGTCACCGCGGCCAACGCGTCCGGCATCAATGACGGCGCCGCCGGCGCACTGCTGATGACCGAGGCCGAGGCTGCCCGCCGCGGCATCACCCCGCTGGTGCGCATCGCATCCTGGGCGACCGCCGGCGTCGATCCGGCGATCATGGGCACCGGACCAATTCCGGCTTCGAAGCGGGCGCTGGAAAAGGCCGGCTGGTCGGTCAAGGACCTCGACCTCGTCGAGGCCAACGAAGCCTTCGCCGCGCAAGCCTGCGCCGTCAACAAAGGCATGGGCTGGGATCCCTCGATCGTCAACGTCAATGGCGGCGCGATCGCCATCGGCCACCCGATCGGCGCCTCGGGCGCCCGCGTCTTCAACACGCTGGTCTACGAGATGCGCCGCCGCGGCGCCAAGAAAGGCCTCGCCACGCTGTGCATCGGCGGCGGCATGGGCGTCGCCATGTGCGTGGAAGCGCTGTGAGAAAAGAGAGTGAATGGTGAATGGCAAATGGTGAATGGCCTGGGTAACCGGCGCTCTTCGATCATTCACCATTCACTATTGACCATTCACCAAAAACTTTAGGGAGGAGGAACCACATGAGCAAGGTAGCAATCGTCACCGGTGGATCGCGCGGCATCGGCGCGGCGATATCGGTTGCCTTGAAGAATGCCGGCTACTCGGTCGCGGCGAACTATGCCGGCAATGACGAGGCTGCCGCGAAGTTCAAGGCCGAGACCGGCATCCCCGTCTACAAATGGTCCGTTGCCGACTACGACGCCTGCGCCGCCGGCATCAGTAAGGTCGAGGCCGATCTCGGCCCGGTCGCGGTGCTGGTCAACAATGCCGGCATCACCCGTGACGCCATGTTCCACAAGATGACGCCCGCGCAGTGGAAGGACGTGATCGACACCAATCTCTCCGGCGTCTTCAACATGACGCATCCTGCGTGGAACGGCATGCGTGAGCGCAAATTCGGCCGCGTCATCACCATTTCCTCGATCAACGGCCAGAAGGGTCAGGCCGGCCAGGCCAATTACTCCGCCGCCAAGGCCGGCGACATCGGCTTCTCCAAGGCGCTGGCGCAGGAAGGGGCTCGGGCCGGCATCACCGTCAACGTCATCTGCCCCGGCTATATCGCAACCGAAATGGTCAAGGCGATCGACGAGAAAGTGCTCAACGAGCGCATCATCCCGCAGATCCCGGTCGGCCGCCTCGGCGAGCCGGAAGAGATCGCGCGCTGCGTCGTCTTCCTGGCCTCCGACGAGGCCGGCTTCATCACCGGGTCGACCATCACCGCCAATGGCGGCCAGTACTTCGCCTGAGACCAGATTGTTAGAGAGAGAGCGGTTCACCGTTTCATGGAAACGGTGAACCGCTCTCTCTTTGTTTTGACGCAATTCCGGACGGAAAACCGCTCACACTTTTCCTGGAATTGCTCCAGGCGGCCCTGACATCGGGGCCGCCTTTTTTGCCGCCGCCAAGGCCGGCGCGACACCTTGCCTCAATTCGGCACGCAAAGATTAACGGCTTGGGTCACGCCCTGTGCGCAACCCGCTTCACAAGCTGTGGGTTATCGGTGGGCAAGCTGTGGATAACACCATATCTTGGGGTGAACAAACCGGGAAACTTCCGACATCTCCGATTCGTCGCCGATTCGTTCTGGCTTTGGCCGACAAGTTAACGGCGGACGGCTCAAACGTTACTGAGTTCGTTAAAAGCGATTAAGAAAGATCAACAATTTCATAACTTTGAGAGCGACCCACGGGAGAGTCTCGATCGTTCACCGGCAAAGGTTAACGCCGGCTCGGGTCCATTGGAGGCAAAGCATGAATCGGGCCAATTTCCCGATTCAGCATGTGGTGAGACTCAGCGTCAAAAAATCCACATATAGCCGTGAACAAAACCTGAATCAGAGAGAGTCAGCGATTCGTCGCCGATTCGTTCCAGACTCGTTCCAGCAGTTAACGACAGTCGATTTTTTCACGGCACTGGCAGGGCTCGTTGCTCCCCAAAGGAACATTCCGCTTTCGCTTGGCGCCCGAAGTCCCTATGTGTCGCCTGTCACATGCGGCGGCGCCGCCGTGCTTCAGACTACAAGCGGCAGAAACCTTATTTCCGAGCCGATGAACATCCAGCCGAAACATTCCCAGCCGCTGATCCTTTCAGGCCGCGACGTGACGGCCGTGCTAGGCCCCACCAACACCGGCAAGACCCACCTCGCCATCGAGCGCATGGTCGCGCATGAGACAGGCATCATCGGCCTGCCGCTCAGACTCCTTGCCCGCGAGGTCTATGCCCGCGTCTGCGAGAAGGTCGGCGCCCACAAGGTGGCGCTGATCACCGGCGAGGAGAAGATCGTGCCTGCCGGCGCGAAATATTCGGTCTGCACCGTCGAAGCGATGCCGCGCGAAACCGACGCCGCCTTCGTCGCCATCGACGAGGTGCAG
The DNA here is from genome assembly GCF_019091085.1 of Mesorhizobium sp. GbtcB19. Classification (GTDB taxonomy): domain Bacteria; phylum Pseudomonadota; class Alphaproteobacteria; order Rhizobiales; family Rhizobiaceae; genus Mesorhizobium. The sequence goes on from NZ_JAGXJY010000005.1 coordinate 292,299, forward strand.
CTCGCCGGCGACCTCGAGCGCGGCCACATCTTCACCGACCGCATCCTGCATCTGCGCGGCCGCCAGGAGACCCTCCTGCTGGGCGCCGCCACCATGCATGGCATCCTGCAGAAGCTCTTGAAGGGCGTGTCGGTGGTGACGCGGCCGCGGCTGTCGCATCTTGCCTATGCCGGCTCGAAGAAGCTCACCCGGCTGCCGCGGCGCACGGCGATCGTCGCCTTCTCGGCCGACGAGGTCTATGCCATCGCCGAGCTGATCCGCCGTCAGCAGGGCGGTGCGGCCGTCGTGCTCGGCGCGCTCTCGCCGCGCACCCGCAACGCGCAGGTGGAGATCTTCCAGTCCGGCGATGTCGACTATCTCGTCGCCACCGATGCCATCGGCATGGGGCTGAACCTCGACCTCGACCATGTCGCCTTCGCCCAGAACCGCAAGTTCGACGGCTATCAATACCGCAACCTGACCGCCGCCGAGCTCGGCCAGATCGCCGGCCGTGCCGGCCGGCATCTGCGCGACGGCACATTCGGCGTCACCGGCCAGGTCGACCCGTTCGACGAGGACCTGGTCGCCAAGATCGAGGGGCACGATTTCGACCCGGTGAAGGTGCTGCAATGGCGCACCGCGGATTTCGATTTCTCCAGCCTCGATGCGCTCAAGCGCTCGATCGAGACCAATGCGCCGGTCGAGGGACTGACCCGCGCGCTGCCGGCCGTGGACGCACAGGCGCTGGAGCATCTGTCGCGCGACGGCGACATCCGCGCTCTGGCCTCCGACAAGGAGCGCGTCGCGCTGCTGTGGGAAGCCTGCGCGCTGCCCGACTACCGCAAGATCGCGCCGGCCCAGCACGCTGACCTCATCGCCTCGATCTACATGGACCTTGCGCGGCATGGCCACGTCGATGAGAATTACATGGCCGAGCAAGTGCGGCGCGCCGACACGACGGAAGGCGATATCGACACCCTGTCGCACCGCATCGCACAGATCCGCACCTGGACTTTCGTCTCCAACCGGCCTGGCTGGCTGGCCGATCAGCTACACTGGCAGGAAAAGACGCGCGAAATCGAAGACAGATTGTCCGATGCGCTGCATGAGCGGTTGACGAAACGCTTCGTAGACCGCAGGACTTCCGTCCTCATGCGGCGCCTTAGAGAAAATACCATGCCTGAAGCCGAAATCAGCCCAACCGGAACCGTCCTCGTCGAAGGCCATCATGTCGGCGAATTGCAGGGGTTCCGCTTCACCGCCGACCAAAGCGCCGGCGGCGAAGACGCCAAGGCGGTGCGCACCGCTGCCCAAAAGGCGCTCGCGGCCGAGTTCGACGCGCGCGCGGAACGCTTTGCCGCCTGCGCCAATGGCGACCTGGCTTTGGGCTCCGACGGCGTGTTGCGCTGGATCGGCGCGCCGATCGGCACGCTGGTCTCCGGTGACGAGGCGCTGAAGCCCCGCCTGGTCCTGCTCGCCGACGAGCAGCTGACCGGCCCGGCTCGCGACAAGGTCGCGGCACGCGCCGAACGTTTCGTCAATTTCCAGATCGAGTCGCTTTTGAAGCCGCTGGTCGACCTGAAGAATGCCGACCAGCTCACCGGCATTGCGCGCGGCATCGCCTTCCAGCTGGTCGAACATTTCGGCTTGATCAATCGCCGCGACATCGCCGAGGAAATGAAGTCGCTCGACCAGGAAGGCCGCGCAGCACTTCGCCGCCTCGGCGTACGCTTCGGCGCCTACCATGTCTTCGTGCCGGCGCTGATCAAGCCGGCGCCGGCCGGTCTGGTGACCCTGCTGTGGGCACTCAAGAACGACGGCAAGGACAAGCCAGGCTTCGGCGACGTGGTGCATGCGCTGGCATCGGGCCGCACCTCTGTGGTGATCGACCCGGCCTTCGACAAGACCTTCTACAAGCTCGCCGGCTATCGCAATCTCGGCCGCCGCGCCGTGCGCATCGATATCCTCGAGCGGCTTGCCGACCTCATCCGTCCGGCGACCAACTGGAAGCCCGGCCTCGGCCAGCGTCCGGATGGCGCCTATGACGGCCACGCCTTCATGGTGACGCCGCCGATGATGTCGATCCTCGGCGCCACCGCCGACGACATGGAAGAGATCCTCAAAGGTCTCGGCTATCGCGCCGAGCCGAAGCCGGTCGCCGAGGTAAAGGCGAAGCTCGAAGCCCAGGACAATGCCGCCCGCGAAGCAGCCGCCGCCAAGCTCGCCGCCGAAGAGGCGGCCCGCGCTGCCGCGGCAGCCGAAGCCGCCCCTGCTGCTGATGCCAGCGCGGAGACGCCGGCCGAAAACACAGACGGGACGGCCGAGCCTGTGGCCGAAGCCGCCCCAGAGCCGGATGCCGAAGTGGCCGTCGAGCCTGCGTCGGAAGAGACGGCGCAGGAGGACGTCGCGGCGGCAAGTGAGCCGGCAGAGGAACAATCCGATGCGCCGGCAACTGTCGAGGCAGCGCCGTCCGCAAGCGAAACCGCTGAGATCGCCGCCGAGCCGGAAGCCTCGGTCGCAGGGGATACTCCACCGGCAGAGATCGTGGCATCGGAAGCCGCTTCCGCCGAAACTCCGGCCGAAGCCGAGGAACCAAAACCGATCCTCCTGTGGCGGCAGGCACGTTTCGACCATCAGCGTCCGCGCCATCGCCAGGACAACCGCCGCGACAATCGTCCGCGCGGCGGCCAGCCCGCGCGCGAGGGCGCCGCGAGCGGTCAGCCCGGCGACAAGCCCGCCCATGAAGGCCGCCGCGAGCAGCGCGACGGTGCCGGCAAGCCGCGCTTCGACCGCTCGAAATACAAGCCGAGGCCGGAGACGGGCGACCGGCGCGAGGGCGGCGAACGGCGCGAAGGCAGGCCGCAAGGTGAGCGTCCAGATCGCCACGAGGGGGGCCGCCGCGAGGGCAGGCCTGACTGGAAGGGCAACAGGCAGGACGGCAAGGGCAACGCGCCGGGCGGCAAGCCCGCCTTCCAGAGCAAGCCGCGCGAAGAGCGCCCGCAGCGCTTCGATCCGGATTCGCCCTTCGCCAAGCTCGCCGCCCTGCGCGACCAGCTGAAGAAATAGGCCAGAGCATGATCCCGAAAAGTGGGAACCGGTTTTCGGGTGAGATCATGCTCCAACCAAGAGACAGCATGATCCCGAACCGAAGGACCGCGTCAGCGAAAAGTGGGAACCGGTTTTCGGATAAGATCAAGCTCCAGCAAAGCTAGCCGCGATGGTTGGAGAAGGCCGCCAGCGCATCGACAAATGGCTGTTCTTCTCGCGCGCCGTTAAGTCGCGGTCCCTGGCGGCGAAAGTCGTCGTCGCCGGACGCGTCCGCATCAATCGCGACAAAGCAGCGCAGGCTTCGGATCTGGTGAAGCCCGGCGACGTGCTGACCATCACGCTGGAAGGCCGCATCCTCGTCTGGAAAGTCTTGAACTGCGGTACGCGGCGCGGTCCGGCCGAGGAGGCGCGGCTGCTCTATGAGGACATGTCGCCGGCGCCGACGCCCAAAGGCGAGGCCGTTCCGGACGCCATTCCGGCGTTGCGCGAGGCCGGCAGCGGCCGCCCGACCAAACGCGAGCGCCGGCAAACCGATCGGCTGCTCGGCGACGATTGAGATATAAGCGGCCCCTCGGCCTGGCGAACCCGGACAATTCCTTTTCCGCAACGCCGGCCCGGCCAGCAAACGCTGCCCTTGCATGCGGCGGGCAAAGGCGTTACCTCAGCCAAAAAGCCCAGCAAAATGGGACGTTCCGGAGCCTGCAATGACCTATGTCGTGACCGACAATTGCATAAAATGCAAATACATGGACTGCATCGAGGTCTGTCCGGTCGACTGTTTCTACGAAGGCGAGAACATGCTCGTCATCCATCCCGACGAGTGCATCGACTGCGGCGTCTGCGAGCCCGAATGCCCGGCCGACGCGATCAAGCCGGATACCGAGGGCGGCCTCGACAAATGGTTGCAGATCAATTCCGAATACGCCGAGAAATGGCCCAATATCACCGCCAAGAAAGAGCCGCCGGCCGACGCCAAGACCTTCGACGGCGAGACCGGGAAATTCGAGAAATATTTCTCGGCGGAGCCCGGCGAAGGCGATTGATGTAAGCGCCGATAGTGACGGCGTGATGCAACGTAACGGGGCCGATACAATTACTGTCTTGACAGGCAGGGGTGTCGCTTGGCGTTAGCGAACGCAGCAAAACCTTGATTCTTCCGACTTTTTGTGTTACATCAGCGAAACATGCCGGTGACACAACGTCGATTTATGGCGCTAACGCCCCAAATCACTGAAAGGTGAGTTTCTCAAACCCGAACCAGAGCGATCTGGGACAGGCGGCCGCATTCGTGCGCTTTGCTGGTCTCGGCTTTCCCCGGTGGGTTCACCTGTTGTGCGGCTAACGATCGGCTGACGCCGGTCACACGAGTTCAGCCGGCGCCGCCATGCCGGCGCTACAACCAAGGAGTTCAGGGCGTAATGGCAACGATCACCCCGCAGAAGAAGTCCGGCGCAGCGCGTCACGGTTTCAAGACCGGCGAGTTCATCGTCTACCCGGCGCATGGCGTCGGCCAGATCGTGGCGATCGACGAGCAGGAAGTTGCAGGTCACAAGCTGGAACTGTTCGTCATCGACTTCCAGAAGGACAAGATGCGCCTGAAGGTTCCGGTCGCCAAGGCGACCTCGATCGGCATGCGCAAGCTGTCGGAAGAGGACTATGTCGACCGCGCGCTGAAGGTCGTGCAGGGCCGCGCCCGCATCAAGCGCACCATGTGGTCGCGCCGCGCCCAGGAATATGACGCCAAGATCAATTCCGGCGACCTGATCTCGATCTCGGAAGTGGTGCGCGACCTCTACCGCGCCGACAACCAGCCGGAGCAGTCCTATTCCGAGCGTCAGCTGTATGAAGCCGCGCTCGACCGCATGGCCCGCGAGATCGCCGCCGTGAACCGCATGTCGGAGACCGAAGCGGTGCGCCTCATCGAGGTCAACCTCAACAAGGGCCCGAAGCGTGGCGCCAAGGCCGACAACGAAGAATCCGAACAGGAAGAAGCTGCCTGAGCTTTTCCGCTTCTGGAGTTACAAAGAACCCGGCCTCGCGCCGGGTTTTTTGTTGAACCGACACGTCGCGCAAAACCGCGCAGCTATTTTTGTGAAAACGACACATATCGACGACAACTTAGGACTACCCGAGTTCGCTGCAACGCCCACGCGCCCAGGTCGGTGCCGGTAGTTATCCGCTTATCGCGAAGCGTTTCCGACATGGTCAGCGGACCTAGTCTAGGAGTTAAGCATGAGCGCCCGTAAAGCGATCAAACTTGCGGTGATCGGACGAGGCATGATCGGGTCGGCGGCGGCGCGGCATCTGTCCAAGATGGGCCACGACGTTGCATTGATCGGACCGGATGAGCCGGCCGATTTTTCCCAACATGAGGGTGTCTTTGGCAGCCACTATGACGAGGGTCGCATCACGCGCAGGTTCGACCCGGAGCCGTTCTGGCTGCAAATGAACAACGCCGCCATTTCGCGCTACGACGAAATTGCGGCTGAAAGCGGCGTGGAGTTCTACCGTGAAGTCGGCGTGCTGCACGTTGGAGCTGCTGGGAACCCGAACGTTGCGGCAGTCGGCACGATCACCGCCGCAGCCGCAATCCCTTGCGAAGCATATGAGGATGACGGGCTCGCGCAACGATTTCCGTTTCTGAGATCGACGGCCGGAATGCGGGGGTATTTCGAGCCACGCAATGCCGGATATATCAGTCCTCGTCGCTTGGTCCGCGCGCAGAACATCGCGGCCGAGCGCGCCGGAGCCCGGATCGTCAACGAACCGGCATTGGGGATCTCCGAAAGCGGCACTGGCGTGGCTATTCGGACAAGATCGGGCAGCGTGGTAGCCGAGCGCGTCCTCGTTGCGGCAGGCGGGCATACTCAATCGCTGCTCGGTCGATCATTGGGCTTTACAGTCTATGGGCGAACCGCGGCCATGTTTCGGCTTGGCGCGGCGCAGCTTCAGCACCTAGCCGGCATGCCGCCGATGCGCTGCATCGGACCTAAGGGCAACAATCCCTACATTCTGCCGCCCATCCCCTATCCGGACGGCCAATCCTGGCTGAAACTCGGCGGCGATCCTGTCGACATCCCGCTCGAAAGCGAGACGGACATCAAGGACTGGTTCAGATCGGGCGGATCAAACGAGGTCGCCGATGGACTGCAACAGCAGATCCTTGACCGGATTCGCGACCTCAATTTCGAAGAACGGCGCGTCGTGCCTTGCATGACCACCTTCGGCGACAGGGGCCTGCCCTGCATCGGGACGCTTTCGGAGCGTGTGGCCGTTGCATTCGGCTGCTACGGCAAGAGCGCCAAATGTTCGGACGAATTGGGCCGGCTGGGCGGCATGGCGCTGCTCGGAGAGGTCAGGCCAGAACTCGCGCCTTGAACGTTCTCGGTACGGACGAGGACGCGCCGCAACATGCTCTGGACTAGCCTTTGCGTGCCTGTTCGCTTTCCTCTTGCCGCAGCGAGGCGATGAAGCGCTTCGTGCGTTCGCGCTCCGGATTGTCGAACACCACTGAGGCCGGGCCTTTCTCGACGATCGAACCGGCATCGAGGAACACGACCTCCTGCGCGATCTTGGAGGCGAGCCTGAGATCATGCGTGGCCATCACCATGGTCGTGCCCTCGCGCGCCAACTGCCCGAGCACGTCGACCACTTCCTGCGCCAGCTCCGGGTCGAGCGCCGAGGTCGGCTCGTCGCAAAGCAGCACGCGCGGCGAAGGCGCCAGCGCCCGCGCGATCGCCACGCGCTGCTGCTGGCCGCCGGACAGCGTCGCCGGCCACGCGTCGGCCTTATGCGCCATGCCGACCTTTTCGAGCAGCGCCAGCGCCCGTTCGCGCGCCCTTGCCTCGGGCCATTTCAGCACCGTCACCAGCCCTTCCATGACATTCTCGATAGCCGTGCGGTGCGGGAACAGCTGGAAATTCTGGAACACCATGCCGGTCTGCAGCCGGATGCGCTGGATATCTTTCGCCGGCACCTTGCCGCCCGGATGGAAGTCGAGCGTCTCGTCGCCGATCCGCAGACTGCCGGAGGTCGGGATCTCCAGCAGGTTGATGCAGCGCAGCAGCGTGCTTTTGCCGCCGCCGGAAGGGCCGACCAGCGCCGTCACGCTGCCCTCGTCGAGGCTGACGCTAACGCCTTTCAGCACCAGATTGTCGCCGAAGCGCTTTTCGATGTTGGTGAGGCCGATCATGCGTTGGCCTCCAGGAACCCGCCATAGCGGTTGAGCCGCACCTCCAGCCGCGCCTGCAGCGCCGACAGCACAGAGCTCAGCGCGAGATAGAGCGCCGCCGCCTCGACATAGAGGATCAGCGGCTCATAGGTGGTGGCGACGATGCGCTGCGCGGCCTGGAACATCTCCGGCACCGTGATCGCGGCCGCGAGCGAGGTGTCCTTGACCAGCGAGATGAAGGTGTTGGAAAGCGGCGGCACCGCCACGCGGCCCGCTTGCGGCAGGATCGTGCGCCGCATCGCCTGGCTCCAGGTCATGCCGATCGAATAGGAAGCCTCCCATTGCCCCTTCGGCACCGAGCCGATGACGGCGCGGATGATCTCCGACGTGTAAGCGCCGATGTTGAGCGTGAAGCCGATCAGCGCGGCGGGGAAGGCATCGAGCAGGATGCCGACCGAGGGCAGGCCGTAGAAGATCAGGAAGAGCTGGACCAGAAGCGGCGTGCCGCGGAAGATCCAGACATAGAAGCGCACCACGAGCACCAGCGGTTTCGGCCCGAACAGCCGGATCAGCGCCGTCGCCAGCCCGGCGGCGAGGCCGAGCGCGAAGGACAGCAGCGTCAGCGGCACGGTGAAGATCAGCGCCGCCCATAACAGCGTCGGCAAAGACTCCAGCATCAATTGCAGCCAGTGCGGCACGGGGCGCTTCTCCTTCCCAGATACGGCGGCACTTCCCCCGTACGGAACGACTATCATGCAAAAACCGGCGGGCCGTCAAAGACGACCCGCCGGTATTCAGGCAAAGGCGATATGGCTTACTTCGAAACGTCCTGGCCGAAATACTTGTCGGCGATCTTCTTGTAGGTGCCGTCGGCCTTGATGTCGGCCAGCGCCTTGTTGATGGCGGCGACCAGCTCAGGATCGCCCTTGCGCACGATGACGCCGGAATAGTCGGCATTCTCTTCCTGCGCGGCGATCTTCACATTGGCATCCGGCTTGTGCTTCTTGAAGTCGAGGAAGGACAGGCTGTCGTTGATCGTGGCGTCGGCGCGGCCGGTGAGCAGCAGCTGGATCGACTGGTCGAAGCCGTCGGTGCCGACGAGCTCGGCGCCGTTCTTCTCGGCGAGCTTGCCGAAATTCGAGGTCAGCGACTGCGCCGACTTCTTGCCCTTGAGGTCGGCGAAGGTCTTGATGTCGGTGTCGTCGCCGCGCACGATCAGCACCGCCTTGGAGGCGATATAGGGATCGGAGAAATCATACTTGGCCTTGCGGGCATCGGTGATGCCGACCTCGTTGATGACGGCGTCGTAGCGGTTGGCGTCGAGGCCTGCGATCAGGCCGTCCCACTTGCCTTCGAGAAACTCGACCTTGACGCCGAGCTTGTCGCCGATGGCCTTGGCGATCTCGACATCGAAGCCGACCAGCGCGTTGGATTCATCATGGTAGGTGAAGGGCGCATAAGTGCCTTCGGTGCCGACCTTGAGCACGCCGGCCTGCTTGATCTGGTCGAGATTGGCGCCGGCATGGCCGGCGGTGACCGCCAGAACCTGCAGCGTTCCGGCGATAAGGAGCGATTTAAGCCATTTCATTTTTCTGTGATCCCGTTTTGACCGGTGCCCCGGCGCGACTGTGAGAGCCGGAAACTGACAGATAGAAGGTCGCGAAATAAGGAACCAGATTTCAAATATCGGCTCTGCCAGAAATCTGATTCTCAAAATCACCCGACAGTCCGCCAAGCGGCATTTCGGGGCCGATAACAAAATATTCCGACTGGCAACACTTGCCCCCTCGGGCGGCGGAACCATCCATGCGCCTGACACGTTGCATGGCTGTTGTAGGGCGCGGCGGCGTCTTTTCAACCGCCACCTGTGCAATCACCGCCAAAAGGAGCCGGCATGATCGAGGACGCGGCAGGACGGACACTGGTCCGGGCGGCAATGAGGGCTCCCTATCTCGAGCGCGACGAGGAACATGTCCTTGCCTTGCGCTGGAAGGAAGAGAACGACCAGCACGCCCTGCACAGGATCACCGTCGCCCATATGCGCCTGGTCATCTCCATGGCCTCGAAATTCCGCCATTACGGCCTGCCGCTCGGCGATCTGATCCAGGAGGGTCACGTCGGCCTGCTCGAGGCCGCGGCCCGGTTCGAACCGGCGCGGGAAGTGCGCTTTTCGACCTACGCCACCTGGTGGATCCGCGCTTCGATGCAGGACTACATCCTGCGCAACTGGTCGATCGTGCGCGGCGGCACCAGTTCGGCGCAGAAGGCGCTGTTCTTCAATCTGAGGCGTCTGCGCGCCCGCCTCGCCAACGGCGCCGAGCCGCTCTCCAATGCCTCGCTCTACCGCGAGGTCTCGGCCGCGCTCGGCGTGCCGGAGGCCGACGTGGCGATGATGGATTCGCGCCTGTCCTCCCCCGACAGCTCGCTCAACGCACCCTTGGCCGACGAGAACGGCGCCGCCGAACGGATGGATTTCCTCGTCTGTGAAGACCCGCTGCCCGACGAGATCGTCGGCGACCGGATCGACATCCAGCGCCGGGCGGTCTGGCTGAAAAGCGCGCTCGGCGCGCTCAACGCCCGCGAGCTTCGCATCATCGAGGAACGCCGGCTGAGCGATGACGGCGCGACGCTGGAGTCGCTCGGCGAGCAGCTCGGCATCTCCAAGGAGCGCGTCCGCCAGATCGAGGCGCGCGCCATGGAAAAGCTGAAGCTCGAGCTGGTCAAACAGAATCCGGAATTTCTCGCCGAAGCGGCCTGAACCACAGGCTGTCCACGCGCAACGCGCGCCGGCGTGTTGCTACTTGTCCGTGACGATCTTGACCTTGTCGCCCGCCGACACGCTGGCGCCCGGCGACATGGCGTTGAGCACTCGGAAAAGATCGAGCTTGCGGTCGACGCCGACCATCTGCGCCGCGAGCGAGCCCATGGTCTGGCCGGCCTGAACGGTGACGACGCGGATGTGCAGCGGCTTCAGCGCCGCCTTCTCGGCCGGGGTGAGCACGCGGAAGGACGCGCTGACCGAACGCGCCACCGGATCGAGCGACGTGCTGGCCGAAGGTGCGGCCGTCAGCAGCCGGTAAACCTGCCCGCCGGCGCGGATCACCGCGATGTCGAACTGCCAGCCTTGCGCGGTGGCATGCGCCATCGCCGCGTCGTTGCCGTTGATCGTGTCCTGGCGCACGCTGGCGTCTTCGAGGCCCGCTACCCAACCGCTGCGGATGTAGTCGGTGAGCGAAACGGATTTGTCGATCGCCACGCCGTCGAAGCGGATGGCGATGTCGCCCGGCCCGGTCGCGGTGACGGCGGCAGCCGTGTTGTCGATGACGAAGCCGTCCGGCACCGTGAACGAGACGCCGAGATTGGGGTGCATGAAGGTCTGGCCGCGCACATAGCCTTCTTCCGGCGTGTCGCCGTAAAGCAGGCCGTCAATGCCGGCGAGGAAGGCATCGCGGTCGCGCGTGCCGACGCCGGGCGGGCCGAAATTGCGCGCAAGGCGCTGCGCCAGTTCGATGCGCTGCGGCGTGTTGGGGTGCGTCGCCAGGAAGTCGAGGCTGGCATCGGTGGCGCCGCTGACCGAGCGGAAATCCGTATAGGCCGACATCGACTGCAGGAACCGGCCGGCGGCATAGGGATCGTAGCCCGCCTCGCCGATCGACTTGATGCCGATGGCGTCGGCCTGCAGTTCCTGGTTGCGCGAGAACTGCGCCAGCCTGAGCTTGCCGCGGATCAGCGCCGCCTTGGCGGTCGGGCTGTCGCCGAGCACGTCGGACACCACCTTGGTCGCCAGGCCTTCCTCGGCCTCCAGCTGCTGCCGCTGCAGTCCGTGATTGGCGGTGACGTGGCCCATCTCATGCGCGATGACGGCGGCAAGCTCGGAGGAATCGTTGGCCAGCGCCAGCAGGCCGCGCGTCACGTAGAGATAGCCGCCCGGCAGCGCGAAGGCGTTGACATTGGGCGAGTTGAGGATGGTGATGCGATAGGTCTGGGTCGGATTGGCCGACACCACCGTCAGATTGCCGACGACCTTTGCCACCATGCGTTCCAGCTTGGGGTCGGAATACTCGCCGCCATAGGTGGCCAGGATGCGCGGATGCTGCGCCTTGGCCATTTCGGCAAGCTTGGCATTGGCAACGACGTTGTCGACGGTGATCGGCTTATCGGAAGGCTGGAAGCCATTCTCCTGCACGTCCGGCGGCGTGAACATCTGGCAGCTGGCCAGCACGGCAACGCCTGCCAGCGCGAAAAATCGTGCAAGCGGCCTCTTCCACACTTTCTCAGCGCCGGTCGACAGATCGGCTTCCTTTCGAAATCTTTCGGCAAATCACGGCCCGCCGGACCGGCATGGCTGGACCTAGCCACACTCCCCCGGACAAGGCAAGCAAACGCCGGATCACCCGTTGCCGGTTTGGCCGCAAATTATGTCCGCTTCCGGGCAATGTGTTGTGATCCGGCAACGGTGCCGCCTCGATCGCCGATATAGCGCCGGAACGCATCCGGTCCAGATCGATCGAAGAAATCGTCGGCCGGTCCGATTGCCGCGATCGCGCCTTCATCGAGAAATGCCACGTCCTGGCCGATGCGGCGCGCATCCTCCGGCTGATGCGTGACGAAGAGCACCGTCATCTTGCGCTCGGCATGGATGCCGGCGACAAGGTCGAGCATGTCGTCGCGCAACGCCGGGCCGAGCGACGCGAAAGGTTCATCGAGCAGCAATACGGGCCGGTCGCGCAACAGCACCCTGGCCAGCGCCACGCGCTGCCGTTCGCCGCCGGAGAGCTCGCGCGGCAGCCGTTTTTCCTTACCCGCCAGGCCGACCCGCGCCAGTGCCTCCACGACGGCCGCCCGATCGGCATCGCCGAGCTTCAATGACGGCGAGCGGCCGAGCCCGACATTGGCTTCGACCGGGAGGTGGGCAAACAGGTTGTTCTCCTGGAACACCATCGACACCGGGCGCGCCGATGGCGGCGCATTGCCGACATCGACCCCGCCGATCAGCACCTTGCCTTTATCGGGCGATTCGAAGCCGGCTATCAGATTGAGCAGCGTCGACTTGCCGGAGCCGCTCGGTCCCATGATCGCGGTGATCCTGCCGGCGGCGAATTCGGCATCGAAGCGGAAGGATGCTTCGCCGTAGCTGAACGAGACACCATCCAGCGCGACGGCAAGGCGCTTTTCCGCGGCGGTGCCATTGATGGTCGTCATGACCTTCCTTCCCGCCCCAACCGGTCGGCGGCGACCACCAGCATCAGGCAGACGAGGCCGAGCAGCAAGGCAAGTCCAGCCGCGTCGGCCGTCCGATAGCTGCCCATGCGCGCCAAAAGCAGATAGGGCAAGGTCTGCACGGAATCACTGCCGAACAGCGCGATCACGCCGAGATCGCCGAGCGACAGCGCCATGGCGAAGGCAAAGCCGGTGGCCAGAGGCCGCCGGAGCGACGGCCAGTCGATCAGGGTGAGCCGGTTCCAGCCGGATATGCCGAGCGCCAGGCAAAGCCGCTCATGCCGTTCGCTCGCCGCATCATAGGCCGGGCGGATGGCCCGGATGGCGAAGGGCATCGCCATCACCGCGTTGACGGCGACGACCATGATCGGCGCGATGGCGAAGACATCGGTGACGTTGCGCAGCGCCAGGAACCAGCCGGCGCCAAGCACGATCGGCGGGACGACCAGCACGAAGCCGGCCCCGGTGTCTGCCGCATGTTCGAGCAGGCTCATGACGCCGCCTGCCCTGCGCCGCAACGCCAGCGCGCGCCGCGCCGCGATCAGCGCCAGCGACAAGGCAACACTGAGCAGCGCCGCGATGAAGGCGAGACCAGCGCTGGTGAGCGTCGCGCGGCGCACCGCCTCTTCGCCCGCCAACCGGCCGAGGTCGGCCTTCAGGCCGGAAAACACCGTCGCCATCATCGGCCCGGCAACGAACAGCAGGGCAAGCGCGATGAGGCCGGCATTCATAACGCTCTCCATCGGGCCCGCCGAAAGATAGCGGCGCGGCGCCACCGGCAGATTGGCATCGCCGACGGTGTTGGCGCCGAGCCGCGTGAGCGCCACGACCACGACGAAGGTGAGCGCGATCTGCAGCAGCGTCAGCACCACCGCGCGGGCCGGATCGAAATCGAAGCGCAGCGCCTGGTAGATGGCGACCTCCAGCGTCGTCGCCGCTGGGCCGCCGCCCAACGTCAGCACGATGGTGAAGGAGGTTATGCAGAGCATGAAGACCAACCCGGCAACCCCCGGCAGGGCAGCGCGCAGCACCGGCCATTCGAGCAGCCGGAAGGCCGGCCGGGCGCCCATGCCAAGCTGGCTCGCCAGCCGCCACTGGTCGGTGGGAATGGTGCCCAACGCCTCCAGGAACAGGCGCGTGGCCAAGGGCAGATTGAAGAAGACATGGGCGACCAGGATGCCGGACAAGCCGTAGATGCCGGGCCAATCCCCGCCGCCAAGCCCGGCGAAGACGCCGGCAAAATAACCGGCCCGGCCGTAGAGCGCCAATATGCCGAGCGCCGCCACGATCGCCGGCAATGCCAGCGGCACGGTGAACAGTTGCAGGATCAGGCGGCGGCCGGGAAAGCTTGGATGCCGCGACAAGGCGCGCGCCACCAGAAGCGCCGGCGCGACGGACAAGAGCGTCGAGAGAGCCGCCTGCCAGAGCGTGAAACGGGCGACGCGGAAGAGGTAACCGTCGAAGGCCGCGGCAGCGCCGGAGAGATCATGCGCGCCCTCGACGGCGAGACCGGCGAAGGCGCCGCCGATGAGCACGGCGATGGCCGCAAGCGCGAGGATGCCGGCGGTTATGCGAGGATCGCTGGAATGGGGCGTTGCCATTCCTGCCTAGCCAAACACACTGAATGGCTTGGCTAAGGCGGAAGCATTATCCGCGTCGAGTTCCCGCCCACCCCCCTCTGTCCTGCCGGACATCTCCCCCGCAAGGGGGGAGATTGGCAGCTTCGATCGCCGAGCCACTCTTGCAACGTTGGCGATGGGCGAAAGTGGTCGAGCGCTTGATCTCCCCCCTTGCGGGGGAGATGGCCGGCAAGCCAGAGGGGGGTGCTCAAGCGCCATCCTGAAGCCTTATTTGCTCATCACCGCCAGCCACTCGTCCACCCACGCCTTGCGGTTGGCGGCGACCTCCTCCGGCTTGAACAGCAAGGTCTTGGCCGGCTTCACCAGCTTGTCGAAGACCGGGTTGAGCGGCTTGTCGGTTTTGCCTGCCGGGAACATCCAGTTGGTCTCCGGGATTACGTCCTGGAATTTCGGCCCGGTCATGAAGGCGATGAACTTTTGCGCCAACGGGTTCTTGGCGCCGGTGGCGGTGATGCCGGCAACCTCGATCTGCAGGTACTCGCCCTCCTCGAAGGAAGCCGCCTGGTAGCGTTCGGTGTTCTCGGCCACCATGTGGTAGGCCGGCGAAGTGGTGTAGGACAGTACCATCGGCGCTTCGCCCTTGGTGAACAGGCCATAGGCCTCGCTCCAGCCCGGCGTCACCGTCAGGACCTTCGGCTTGAGCTTGGCCCAGGCCTCCGGCGCCTTGTCGCCATAGACCGACTTCACCCAGAGCAGCAGGCCGAGGCCGGGCGTCGAGGTGCGCGGATCCTGGATGACGATCTTGTCCGTGCCGGCGCCTTCGACCAGATCCTTCAGGCTCTTCGGCGGCGTCTTCAGCTTTTCGGTATCGTAGACGACGGCGAAATAGCCGTAGTCGAACGGCACGAAGGTATCGTCCTTCCAGCCGCCGGGCACATTCAGATCGGCCACGGTGCCATGCGGCGCGAACAGGCCGCTCGCCTTGGCGTCCGCCGTCAGATTGGTGTCGAGGCCGAGCACGATATCGGCCTTGGTGCCGGCGCCTTCGAGCTTGACGCGGTTGAGCAGCGCCACGCCGTCGGCGACCGAGACGAATTCGAGGTCGCAGCCGCATTCGGCCTCGAACTCCTTCTTGACCGCCGGCCCGGGACCCCAGTCGGCGGTGAAGCTTTCATAGGTATAGACGGTGAGCTTGTCCTTCGCGGCCGCGGGTGCGACGCCCGCCAGCAGCGAAACAAGACCGGTTGCGAGGATAAGCCTGGACAATATCGCGCGCATCGGCGCCTCCTTCGTTCGAGTGACAAGGAATTGAGGCGCCGGATGGTCCGAAACGTCTAATCCCTCCGCCGGTACAAACCGGATCAGGTTCAGCGGGTTGGCTTTTCGCCTCTCAGCCGGATCACGTCCGGCACCCCGTTAGAGCGCCTCGACAGATAGGCCCGGCCGAAGCGGCGCGCAAGCGGAAGTTTGCCGGGCAGCTATTGTTCGGACGGGATCGGGACGCGACGTGCGCGGCTTCCGTTTCACCTGGAGGGCTGCTAAGGGCGACGGCCATGGGCACATTCACCATCCTGCTCGGCGGCGAACTCGTCCGCACGCCGCGGCTCGAACGCCAGATCGAAGGCTCGCGCGTCATCGCCGCCGATGCCGGCATCGGTCATGCCCGCATGCTGGGCCTTATGCCGGAGCTGTGGGTGGGCGATTTCGATTCGGTGCCGGCGAACCTGCCGAAAGATTTGGCCGCCGTGCCGCGCAAGGTGTTTCCGGCCGAGAAGGACATGACCGATGGCGAGCTTGCCATCGCTGAAGCGCTTCAGCGCGGCGCCACCAGCCTGGTGCTGGCCGGCGCCTTCGGCGGCAAGCGCGCCGACCATGCCTTCCTGCATCTGGCGCTGGCCGTGCGTCTGACCGAAACGGGCACGACCGTGCTGCTGACGAGCGGCGCTCAGGAGGGCGTTCCGGTCCTGCCCGGCAGCGCCAGCTTCGACTATGATGACGGCACGCTGTTTTCGGTGCTCGGCTTTTCCGAACTGTCCGGCCTGACGGTTACCGGCGCCAAATGGCCGCTCGACCGCGTCGAGGTGGCGTTCGGCTCCTCGCTCACTATATCAAACGAGGTCAAAGGGCGGCTCGGCATCGCGCTGGAGCGTGGCCGGGCGCTGCTTCTGGCCCACCCCTACCCTCTTCCTGAAAGCTGACAATCCAGACATGGCGCCGCCACTTCTCAATCTCGACGGCATTAAACTGACCTTCGGCGGCACCCCGCTGCTCGACGGCGCGGCGCTCAGCGCGTCTGCCGGTGAGAAGATCGCGCTGGTCGGCCGCAATGGCTCCGGCAAGTCGACGCTGCTCAAGATCGCCGCCGGCATGATCGAGCCGCAGGACGGCGAGGTGTTCCGTCAGCCTTCGGCGACGGTCCGCTATCTGCCGCAGATGCCGGACATGGACGGCTTCGCCGATGTCCGCGCCTATGTCGAGGCCGGCCTCGGCCCGGCCGACGATCCGCATCGCGCCACCTATCTGATGGAGCATCTCGGCCTCACCGGCGAGGAGCGGCCGAACGATCTGTCGGGCGGCGAGGCGCGACGCGCCGCCCTTGCTCGCGTCATGGCGCCGGAACCCGATATCCTTCTGCTCGACGAGCCGACCAACCATCTCGATCTCTCGGTCATCGAATGGCTGGAAGAGGAGCTTGCCCGCACTTCCTCGGCCGTGATCCTGATCTCGCACGACCGCCGCTTTCTCGAGCGCGTCACGCGCGCCACCGTCTGGCTCGACCGTGGCCAGACGCGGCGGCTGGACAAGGGCTTCGCCCATTTCGAGGAATGGCGCGACCAGGTGCTGGAAGAGGAAGAGCGCGAGCAGCACAAGCTCGGCCGCCAGATCGTGCGCGAGGAGCATTGGCTGCGCTACGGCGTGACCGCCAGGCGCAAGCGCAACATGCGCCGCCTCGGCGAATTGCAGACCATGCGCCAGCGCTTCCGCAGCCATCGCGGCGCCGAAGGCACCGCCACCATGGTGGCCAGCGACGCCGCCGAATCCGGCAAGCTGGTGATCGAGGCGAAAAGCATCGACAAGAGCTTTGGCGAGCTGACCGTGGTGAAGGGTTTTTCGACCCGCATCCAGCGCGGCGACCGCGTCGGCCTGGTCGGCCCGAACGGCGCCGGCAAGACGACATTGTTGAAGATGCTGACCGGCGAGCTGGCGCCGGACGCAGGCTCCGTTCGGCTCGGCGTCAATCTGGAGATCGCAACGCTCGACCAGAAACGCGAGGCGGTCGACCCGGCCGAGACGCTCGCGCATTACCTGACCGACGGCCGCGGCGAAAACCTGCTCGTCAATGGCGAGCAACGCCATGTCGTCTCCTACATGAAGGATTTCCTGTTCAAGCCGGAGCAGGCGCGCACGCCGGTGCGCGAGCTTTCCGGCGGCGAACGGGCGCGTTTGCTGCTGGCCCGCGTGCTGGCAAGGCCGGCCAACCTTCTGGTGCTCGACGAGCCGACCAACGATCTCGACATGGAGACGCTGGAGCTGCTGCAGGAGCTGGTCGCGGGCTTTGCCGGAACGGTGATCCTGGTCAGCCACGACCGCGATTTCCTCGACCGGACCGTCACCAGCGTGATCGCGCCGGACGGCGGCGGGCGCTGGATCGAATATGCCGGCGGCTATTCCGACATGCTGGCGCAGCGCGGCGGCTCGAAGCTGGAGGACCGCAAGGCGAGGTCGAAAGCCGAGACCGTCGACGCCTCGCCGAAAGCCGAACAGGCTGCGCCGAAGGGCCCGGCGAAGAAACTCTCCTTCAAGCAGAAATTTGCGCTGGACTCGCTTCCGAAGAAGATTGAAGCGGTGACCGCCTCGATCGCCAGGCTGGAGAACAACATCGCTGACCCCGCCTTCTACGAGCGCGACCCCGTCTCGTTCCAGAAGACCATCGCCGCGCTCGACAAGGAGCGCACCACGCTCGCCGCGCTCGAGGAAGAATGGCTGGAGCTGGAGATGCTGCGCGAGGAGATGGAGGGGTAGCGGGCTTGCCTGCACGCAGATATGCGCTTATTCTATGCGCATGAAGAGGTAGGCCATGCTTCAATCAACTGGAAAACCACAACGCAAATCAGTCAACACCTCGATTGATTCCCGATTGATCGAGGAGGCCAAGGCGTTGGGCATCAATATGTCCCGTGCTGCCGAGCAAGGCATCGCCAAGGCAATTTCTGCCGAGAAGACGCGTCGGTGGCAGGAGGAGAATAAGGAAGCGCTCGAAAGCTCCAACGAATACGTCAAGCGCAACGGTCTGCCTTTAGCCAAGTACCGGCTGTTTTGATGGCCCGCTATGACTTCTACCGGAGCGCTGGAAGCGACGGCTATCTCCTTGATGTCCAGTCCGATATACTAGAGCACCTCGATACCAACGTCGTCGTTCCGCTTCTGCCGCCCAGCCTCGCACCGTTGCCGGCTCGAAGGCTGAACCCGATCTTCAAGATCGATGGCAAAGACCATGTGATGGTCACCCAGTTCATTTCGGCTGTGACGGCTTCCGAACTGCGGGCAGCAGAAGGAAATCTTGCAAGACACCACGACGATATCGTCGCCGCCTTGGATATGTTGTTTCAGGGCTTTTGAGCCCCGCTGGCGTCCCTGGTTCACCCCGACGTCTTCGCCGCCCAGGCCTTCAGCGCTTCGTCGAACACCTTCTCGCCGGGGATGCCCTTCTCCATGGTGAGCAGCGCCCGGCGTCCGGTCTTGTAGACCACCGGCACGTCGATCCAAGCCTGCCCCCTCAGCAGCGTCAGATTGGCGTCCACGTCGGCCTTGGTGTCGTTGAGCGCCACGAGGAAGAAGCCGTCGCCGATCTTGGCCGGAAGGCCGATCAGCGGACTGCCGGCATCCTGCTCCGAACTCTTCATGGCGATGCGCAGAAGACCGTCGACGCCGCCGCCGTCGAAGTCTTTCGGCGTCAGGAAGATCATTTCGATGATATGGCTGGCCGGCAAGGTCTGATCGGCGTTGCGCCGGATCGTCATGCGCAGCTGGATGTTCTTGCCGGGGATCGTCGCTTCGGCGCGGATCGCAGGCTCAGGCGGCAGGTCGCCGCCAGGCGATTCCTGCACCAGCGACCAGACGATGCTACCGGGCTCGGCCGTGCCCTGCTGGGTGCTGGTGCGCTCCTCATAGAAGATCGCCTTCTGTCCGACCGGCACGGTCGCCTCGGCCGTCGCCGGCGCGGCTGTGGCTGGCGCGGTGCCTGCGGCCGGCGGCGTTGTCGCCGCCGCGGGTGGCGTGGCGCCTGCCGCTGGCGGCGTTGTCGCATCAGCCGCTGGCGGCGTGGTCCCGGCCGCCGGCGGTGTCGGATTGGCGGCGCCGGTCGTCGGTGCCGCCGGCGTTGCTCCCGCGGCGGGCGCCTCGGGCGTTGGCGTTGCCGGAGCAGGCGACGTGCCGGTCGCAGCGGGCGCGGTCGCCGGCGCGGTCGGCGGGCGCGAGGTCAGCGCCGCGACGGATTCGCCTTCGCCGATCGTCGCCTGTCCGCCGGCGGGACCAGGATCGGTCTCCTTGCCTTCGGGTGTCAGGCGCTGCGTGAACTTGGTCGTGTCGGCCGGTTCGCTGGCCGCCGCCGGGGCCGGCGCTGCCGCCGTCTCGGTCGCCGGCTTGGCCGGAGCCGGTTTGACCAGCGGCTCGGTCGAGACCGTCTTGTTGCCACTGCCGCCAAGGCCGAAGAGCGAGCCGAACGCGTTCTTGTTCAGCCATATGCCATAGCCGCCGCCGGCCAGCACCAGCAGCGCGACGACGGCGGCAATCAGGCCGCCATAGCTGCGCTTGCGCCGCTGCGGCTGGGGCCGCAGCCGCTGAAATGTATCGGCGGCCGGCTGCTCGTCATTGGCAAAGACGTCGCTGCCATCGTCGGAATCGGCGGCATCCATGCCGGCGAGGCCGACATCGTCTTCGCGCGGCGACGGCATCGGCGGTGGCGGAGCTTTCTGCCAGGCAGGCTCCTGCTTTGGCGTGGCCTGCCAGCTCGGCTCCGTCCTTGCCGTGCTCTGCCACGCCGGCTCGGTCTTGGCAGGGCTTTGCGATGCGGGCTCAGCCTTCGGCGTGCTTTGCCAGCTCGGCTCCGTCCTGGCGGGCGCGGTCGGCGCCTTGAACGGCTCGGATCTGAACGGATCCGGCTTGGCGGGCTCCGGCGCCGCCGGCTGGCGGGCATGGCTCGGCTGGTTCTTGTTGCGGTCGATGGAGGAGAAAATATGCTCCAGCTCCGCTAGCGGATCCTCGGCCGGAGGACGTTTGACGTAGTCGCGCTCGACGCTGGAAATGGCATCTTCCAGCGAGCGCTTCTGCTTGCTGACGACCTCGGGCGCGAGCGGCGGGGAATACTCGGCGAGCTTCTTCGCCAGCACCGCGCGGGCACCGTCGTATATCTGCTTGCGCACCTCGAACGAAGGATCGCCCTTCTTGTCGAGTTGCTTTTTCAGAACACTAACGAAATCTGCCATGCGTCAGGTGACCTGCATTCTTTTCCCGCCGGCTGCAAATCAGCCATAGCCCCGGGAAGGGCTGTGAAACTAGTCTTGAAACGGATCGGTCACAAGTATTGTGTCGTCCCGCTCCGGGCTGGTGGAGAGCAGCGCCACCGGGGCGCCGATCAGCTCCTCGATATAGCGGACATATTTGACGGCCTGCGCCGGCAAGTCGTTCCAGCTTCTGGCGCCGGCCGTCGTTCCCTTCCAGCCTTCGAGCGTCTCGTAGACGGGCTCGACCCGCGCCTGCGCGCCCTGGCTGGCCGGCAGGTAGTCGATCATCTCGCCGTCGAGGCGATAGCCGGTGCAGACCTTGATCTCGTCCAGCCCGTCGAGCACGTCGAGCTTGGTCAGCGCGATGCCCTTGATGCCGTTGACGGCGACGGCCTGGCGCACCAGCACGGCATCGAACCAGCCGCAGCGGCGCTTGCGCCCGGTGACGACGCCGAACTCGTGGCCGCGCGTGCCCAGAAACTCGCCGATCTCGTTCTTCTGCTCGGTCGGGAACGGCCCTTCGCCGACGCGCGTCGTATAGGCCTTGGTGATGCCGAGCACGTAGCCGATCGCGCCGGGGCCGGTGCCCGAGCCGGCGGCCGCCTGGCCGGCCACGGTGTTGGATGAGGTGACGAAGGGATAGGTGCCGTGGTCGATGTCGAGCAACGTGCCCTGCGCGCCCTCGAACAGGATGCGCTCGCCGGCGCGGCGCTTGTCGTCGAGCACCTTCCACACCCGGTCCATGTAAGGCAGGATCTCGCCGGCCACCGAGGTCAATTCCTGCATGATCGCCTCATGCGTCGCTTCCGCATGGCCGAGCCCGCGGCGCAGCGCATTGTGGTGCGTCAGCAGCCTGTCGACCTTCAAGGGAAGCGTTTCCAAATCCGCCAAATCCATCACCCGCACCGCGCGCCGGCCCACCTTGTCCTCATAGGCGGGGCCGATGCCGCGGCGGGTCGTGCCAATCTTGGTTCCGGAGTTCGAGGCGGCGTCTTCGCGGAATCCGTCCAGCTCCCGGTGCAGCGACAGGATAAGCGCGGTGTTTTCGGCTATTTTCAGGCGCTCCGGCGTGACCTCCACGCCCTGTTCCTTGAGCTTCTTGACCTCGGCGACGAAGGCATGCGGATCGAACACCACGCCGTTGCCGATGATCGAAAGTTTGCCTTCGCGCACCACGCCTGAAGGCAGCAGCGACAGCTTGTAGACCTTGCCGTCGACGACCAGCGTGTGGCCGGCATTGTGGCCGCCCTGGAAGCGTACGACCACATCGGCCCGTTCCGACAGCCAGTCGACGATCTTGCCCTTGCCTTCGTCGCCCCATTGCGAGCCGACGACCACCACATTGGCCATGTTCTTTTCCCTTGAAATGCCGCGCGGGCGGCCTGAAACGACAGGCCTCTATAGCGTCAAGCGCCGGCCGGCGCGACCCTTTCTTTGCCGTCGCAACCCCGAAGTATGATCCCGAACCGAAGGGCCGCGTAAGCGAAAAGCGGAAGCCGGTTTTCGCAACGGATCATGCTCTGACGAGGACCGGAATGACCACCCAACGAACGCCATTCCGACACTCGACGGCATCGCGCTCGCCGAATACAGCGGCAGCAAAGCAGCGCTGCAGATGCAACGACCCCTCTCGCATCATATGCCGAGCAGCCGGCAGCAACGGCTAAACCATTAAGGATATTGATATTTTCGATATGTGTGAGTCTGCGAGCGATTGACTCTCTCAATTTTCAGCGAACACATATCGCGGCCAGGTTGCAGTTTTCATCGACCAGAGAGGGAACCATGAATTTCCGCATGTTTATGGCACTGATCGCCGCCTTTCTCGGCCTCGCGGTCTTTTCCACATCGGCCTCGGCGGCCACGGTCGCGCACACGACGACGTCGCTGAACGTCCGCAGCGGCCCGGGCGCGCACTTTGCCAGGATCGCAACCTTGCCGGCCGGCCAGCGGGTGACGCTGTCCCATTGCGAGGACGGCTGGTGTTCGATCCGCGCGGCCGGACTCCACGGTTGGGCGAGCGCAAGCTATCTCGAACGTTCCCATGTCGTACGTCCGATCATCGTGCAGCCGCAAATCGTCATCCGCCCGCCGCACTACCGTCCGCACAGACCACATTGGCCGCATAAGCCGCACCGGCCGCGGCCTCCGAAGCCTAACAAGCCGCAATGCAAGATCGCGCCCGGCTTCCCCTGCAAGTGAGGTCGGTCAAGGCCTGACAAAAATCAAACGCCCCGCTGCTGTCGCAGCGGGGCGTTTCGATTTCAATCGGCCAGCACGTTCACTCGCCGCCGACGTCGAAATGCAGCGGCTTGGCCGAGTCGATCGATTGGTGCGCCCGCAGCTGATCGAGCACTTTTTCCGGGAACGGCGCGTCGAGATAAAGCAGCGCGATCGCGTCGCCACCCGGCCGATTGCGGCCGAGCTGGAAGTTGGCGATGTTGACGCCGTTCTCGCCGCACACCGTGCCGAGCAGGCCGATGATGCCGGGCGCGTCGGCATTGGTCGTGTAGAGCATGTGCTGGCCGACCTCGGCGTCGAGATTGATGCCCTTGATCTGGATGAAGCGCGGCTTGCCGTCCGAGAAGCAGGTGCCGGCGATCGAGCGCGTCCTGTGCTCGGTCTTGACGGTGAGCTTGATGTAACCGTCGAAGACGCCCGATTTGTCGCGCTTGACCTCGGCGACGATGATGCCGCGCTCCTTCACCATGATCGGCGCCGACACCATGTTGACGTCCGAGACCTGAGGCCGGATCAGACCGGCAAGAGTGGCGCTCACCAGCGCGCGCGTGTTCATCGTCGCGGTCGAGCCGTCGAACAGGATCTCCACCTCCTTGATCGGATCCTCGGTGACCTGGCCGACAAAGGCGCCGAGCACTTCGGCGAGCTTGACGAACGGTTTCAGCCGCGGCGCCTCTTCGGCGGTGATCGAGGGCATGTTGATGGCGTTGGAGACCGCGCCCTTGAGCAGATAATCGCTCATCTGCTCGGCGACCTGCAGCGCGACATTCTCCTGCGCTTCGGCGGTCGAGGCGCCGAGATGCGGCGTAGCCACGACATTCTCCATGCCGAACAGCGGGTTTTGCTCGGCCGGCTCGATCTCGAACACGTCGACGCCAGCCCCCCCTACCTTGCCGCTCTTCAGCGCCGCGACGAGATCCGCTTCGACGACCAGGCCGCCGCGCGCGCAATTGATGATGCGCACGCCGTCCTTCATCTTGGCGATCGCGGCGGCGTCGATGATGTTGCGCGTCTTGTCGGTCAGCGGCGTGTGCAGCGTGATGAAATCGGCGCGGGCGAAGAGCTCGTCGAGCTCGACCTTCTGGACGCCGAGCTCCTCGGCGCGGCTGTCCGAGAGGAACGGGTCGAAGGCGATCACATGCATCTTCAGGCCGACGCCGCGCGTGGCGACGATCGAGCCGATATTGCCGCAACCGATCACGCCCAGCGTCTTGCTGGTGATCTCGACACCCATGAAGCGGTTCTTTTCCCACTTGCCGGCGTGGGTCGAGGCATTGGCTTCCGGTATCTGCCGCGCCAGCGCGAAGATCATCGCCACCGCATGCTCGGCCGTGGTGATCGAATTGCCGAAGGGCGTGTTCATCACGATGATACCCTTGCGGCTGGCGGCCGGGATATCGACGTTGTCGACGCCGATACCGGCGCGGCCGACGACCTTGAGCTTGCCGGCGGCGTTGATCAGCTTCTCGGTGACCTTGGTCGCCGAGCGGATGGCGAGGCCGTCATACTGGCCGATAACTTCGAGCAGCTTGTCCTTGTCCTTGCCGAGATCGGGCAGGTAGTCGACGTCGATGCCGCGATCCTTGAAGATCTGCACGGCGGTGGTGGAAAGTTTGTCAGAAACGAGAACGCGGGGCGCCATGGCGGCCTCCTTCAAAATGAGATTGATCCTTTGGGGGATCGGCGGCCCGAAGGCCGCCGCGAATGATCTCAGGCCGCGGCCTTGAGCGCCGCCTTCTGCGTGGCGAAGGCCCAGTCGAGCCAGGGCAGCAACGCTTCGAGATCGGCGGTCTCGACGGTGGCGCCGCACCAGATGCGCAGGCCGGGCGGCGCATCGCGGTAGGAGCCGATGTCGTAGGCGACGCCTTCCTTGTCGAGCGCCGATACGATCCCCTTGGCGAAGCCCGCCTGCCCGTCGGCATCGAGCGCCGCGATGTCCGGATCCGTGAAGGAGAGGCAGACCGAGGTGTTCGAGCGCGTCGCCGGATCGACGGCCAGGTGACCGATCCACGCCGACTTGTCGGCGAACCGGTCGAGCACCGCGGCATTGGCGTCCGCGCGGGCGATGAGGGCTTCGAGCCCGCCGATCGACTTCGCCCAGTGTAGGGCATCGAGATAATCCTCGACGCACAGCATCGACGGCGTGTTGATGGTCTCGCCCTTGAAGATGCCCTCGATCAGCTTGCCGCCCGAGGTCAGGCGGAAGATTTTCGGTAGCGGCCAGGCCGGCTTGTAGGTTTCCAGCCGCTCGACGGCGCGGGGCGAAAGGATCAGTATGCCGTGCGCGCCCTCGCCGCCCAGCACCTTCTGCCAGGAGAAGGTGACGACATCGAGCTTTTCGAAATCAAGCCGCTGCGCGAAAGCCGCCGAGGTCGCGTCGCAGATGGTGAGGCCCTTGCGGTTCGTGGGAATGAAATCGCCATTGGCGACGCGCACGCCCGACGTCGTGCCGTTCCAGGTGAAGACGACGTCGCGGTCGAAGTCGACCTGTGCCAGGTCGGGCAGCTTGCCGTAGCCGGCCTCGAACTTGCGCACGTCGGCGAGCTTCAGTTGCTTGACGACGTCGGTGACCCAGCCGGAGCCGAAGCTTTCCCAGGCCACCATGTCGACGCCGCGCTCGCCGAGCAGCGACCACAGCGCCATCTCGACCGCGCCCGTGTCCGACGCCGGCACGATGCCGATCCGGTAATCCGCCGGCACTTTGAGGATTTCGCGCGTCAACGCGATCGCCTGTTCGAGCTTGGCCTTGCCGATCTTGGCGCGGTGGGAACGTCCGAGCGCAGCGGCTGTCAGCGCCTCGACCGACCAGCCGGGGCGTTTCGCGCAGGGACCTGAAGAGAAATTGGGGTTTGCCGGACGGAGTCCGGGCTTGGTAGCTGTCGTCATCGTGGTCTATCCTTCCAGATAGTGGCCCCTCGTTGGGGAGGGGTGGCCCACGGACGGCGATATGCGCTTAGGCTTTCGGCGTCAAGAGCAAAGTTTTTGTCGCTGTCAGGATATTCCCTGATCCAGCAATTCGAGCCCGAAATGAAAACGGCGGACTCAATGCGCCCGCCGTCGATATTTCCCGGTCTACTTTGCTTACCAGAGATCGTAGCGCAAGCCGAGCTTGACCTGGTGGTTGCTGATGCCTTTGTGGACAGGGAAGGAATTCAGGCTTGCGGCCGTAACATATTCGGCATCGGGCGCGGAGAAATACTGATAGCCAAGATCGATCAGAACGTTCTTCGAGACCTGGTAGGCAAGGCCGGCATTCAATGTGTATGCCAAGGAATATTTTGTTTTGCTGCTGCGCAGGGAGAAGTCGTCGCTTCCATCGCCGTTGTTGGTGAAATAGTCAGCCGAAAGGCTGTATCTGCTTTGAACGATACCGATGCCCACGCCAATATAGGGCGTGACGCCGACATATGTTCCAAGGTCGACATAGCCGTTCAATATGCCTGAGATGGCATAGTTCTTGAGGCTTCCGTCTCCCACGGTCGCCGTTGCCGGCCCCACCACGGTTGCGGTGTCGTCATAGCTGAAGCTGGCTTTGTTGCCGGGCAGGTAGCCGAGGTTGAGATCGGCGCGGAGATAATCGTTGAAATGATACCCGAAGCCGATGCTCGCGAAATACGCGTCCTCGCTCTCGCTGAAGCTTTCGCTGGCGATCGTCGACGGGAAGGTGAAATCCCCATTTTTGAAGCTCTTCTGCGGCAGGTAGGAGACATCGCCGCGCAGGTACCAGCCCGAGCCGACCTCGACCGGCTGGTAGTCCGGCGCCTGGTCGACATAGATCGGCGGATCGTAGTCCGCCGCCAGCGCCGGCGTCATCGGCAACAGGATGGCTGCAGTAAGCGCTGACGCGATACGCGATCTGGATATCATGGTCCCCGGCTCCGAGATTGGCGCCAGCCGCAAAACGCGAGCGCCGTTTCAAGGTGCCATTGTTAACCATAGTGGTTAAGTGCCGGTTAAGGATAACAGCCCGTTACCGAATTGATTTCGATCGAATTTTAGCAGTAGCGAAAAAAGAAAAACCGCCCGGCTGGCGCCGGGCGGCTCACGAATTAACGAGATACTGGAAGCGATTACTTGGTGTAGATCGGTTCCGGTTCCGGCTGATAGGCGACCACCGGAGCGGCGCAGCCATTGTTGCCGCCGAACTGGTAGCGCAGGCCACCGCGCACTTCGTGGGTGTTGATGCCGCGGTCGAAGCCCGGGCCGGTGCTGCTGGCATCCCATTCGAACATGCGGCCGCCCTGGATGTGGGTGAAGCGGTAGCCGGCGTCGAGGATCACCTTGTCGGTCAGACAGTAGGAAGCGCCAGCCATGAGCGCGTAGGCGAAGCGCCAGTTGGAGGAGCCCGGATTGGTTTCGGTGGTGTTCGGATCGTGGACCGTATCCCACCTGATATGCGCGCCGCCGATACCGGCGCCGACATAGGGCGTGATGCCGTGCCAGGTGCCGATGTCGACATAGGCGTTGGCGAGCAGCAGCAGGGCGCTCATCTTCGACACTTCGGTCGAGGTCGAGACGAGATCCGAGGTCTGGCCGTTGAAGTTCGACTTGAACCAGTAGTCGGCCGTCACGTCCGTGCGGAAGTAGTCGTTGATCTTGTAGCCGACACCGCCGCCGAGCGAGAAGCCGCCCTTCAGCTTGCCGAAATCGAAGCTCTTGCTGCCGGGCGTGACCGAGCAGTTACAGGGATCGACGGCATAGGTCATGTAGTCGATGCCGCGCAGGCTCGACTTGTGATAGTCGATATCGCCGCGGATATACCAGCCGCCGACATCGATCGGCTGCTGCTCGACGACCGGCGGCGGCGCCTCTTCAACCTGCGGTTCGGGGAGGTCGGCCGCGAAAAGCGGTCCGGCCAAGCCCGCGAACAGCGCGGCAAGCAATGCCATTCTTGCTGTCTTGAACATTCTGTCACCCCTAAGAAGCCTCGGGACGACATCGCCCGAAGATGATTGACCTCGGGTGTGGATAATGAATTGCAAAGGTTAAAAGCCGTTTAACCGTACCGATTAACCACGAATCTATACAATTTTAGATGGTGGGCCGTTGCTGCTCGCACCACAAAGCCCGCCGGGTCGGCGGGCTGGCTTGCGCCATCAGGGTGAGTTGAGATTCAGGTCAGGCCGAGCCGGAGTCGAAGACGGGCGCGAAGCGACCAAACTGGGTGGCTTTCGAGAACCGGAGCGGAGCGTACATTCAGTACGTGAGCACCGGAAGCGCAGAAAGCCGCCATTTGCAGGCCGGCCTCACCTGAATATCAGCACACCCTCAGGCCGCGCTGCGGGTTTCCTGGAGGATGCCGACGATGTCGTTGACGACCGCCTCGACCAGTTGCGGATCGTCGCCCTCGGCCATGACGCGGATGAGCGGCTCGGTGCCGGAGGGCCGGATGACGAGACGGCCGGACTTGCCGAGCCGGTTGCGTCCTTCCTCGATCGCCGCCTTGACCGGTGCTTCCTCCAGCGGCTTGCCGCCGGAGATGCGGACATTCTTCAACAATTGCGGCACCGGCTCGAACTTCTTCGACAGCTCGCTGACCGGGCGGTTCTGCCGCTTGATGCAGGCCAGCACCTGCAACGCCGAGACCAGGCCGTCGCCGGTGGTCGAGAAATCGGAAAGCACGATATGGCCGGACTGCTCGCCGCCGACATTCAAGCCATGCGCGCGCATATGCTCCACGACATAGCGGTCGCCGACCTTGGTGCGGTGCAGCTGCAGATTCAAGTCGCCGAGGAAGCGCTCGAGACCGAGATTGGACATCACGGTGGAGACGACGCCGCCGCCGGCCAGGCGTCCGCTCTGGTGCCAGGACTCTGCGATCAGCGCCATGATCTGGTCGCCATCGACGATCGCGCCGTTCTCGTCGACGATGACGACGCGATCGGCGTCGCCGTCGAGCGCGATGCCGATATCGGCGCGCACTTCGTGCACTTTCTTCTGCAGGCCGGCCGGATGGGTCGAACCGCATTCCTTGTTGATGTTGAAGCCGTTCGGCTCGACATTGATGGCAATGACCTCGGCGCCCAGTTCCCAAAGCGCCGCGGGCGCCACCTTGTAGGCGGCGCCATTGGCGCAATCGACGACGATCCTGAGACCCGACAGCGACATCGAGCGCGGCAGCGTGCGCTTGGCGAATTCGATATACCGGTCATGCACGCCGTCGACACGCTTGGCGCGGCCGAGCCCGTCGGAATCGGCGAGCGCCAGCTCGATGTCCTTGTCGAGCATGCCCTCGATACGCTCCTCGATCTCGTCGGAGAGCTTGTAGCCGTCGGGACCGAACAGCTTGATGCCGTTGTCGTAATAAGGATTGTGCGAGGCCGAGATCATCACCCCGATGTCGGCGCGCAGCGAGCGCACCAGCATGGCGACGGCCGGTGTCGGAATAGGTCCGAGCAGGAAGACGTCCATTCCGGCGGCGCAAAGACCCGCCACCATGGCGTTCTCGATCATATAACCGGAAAGCCGCGTGTCCTTGCCCAGCACGACGCGGTGACGGTGGTTGCCGCGCTGGAAGGAAAGCCCGGCGGCCATGCCGACACGCATGGCGACCTCGGCCGTCATCGGAAATTTGTTGGCGCGTCCGCGGATACCGTCCGTGCCGAAATACTGACCTGCCATATCCCTTACAGTCCCCGTCGGTTTTTCAGCCGCCCCTAGTGCCACAATTGGGCCGCATCCGATCATCAAATTTCGTGATTATATATTACCATTCCTTAGAAAAACATTGTCGCGGCCGGTGCAAGTGATTCGACAGCCTATCACCACCTTCGACTTGGCGGCGCTAAACCTGCCTGCGCAAGGCTTTTCGGCGCCCTATCCACCGGCAAAGCTTGGCTGCCGGCGAACCGCCAAGCAATTCATCACCTTATCGGGAGCAACACACTTTGTGAGGACATACACGCTCGAAGCATCTGGCGCAGCCGGAGATTGAGCGTTATGGATTTGGCATAGGGACACCTATTGGCGGCAGCAAGGGAGAAAACGCCATGCTTATTCATAGACTTGCAACATTGACGGGCCTGGCCGTCGCAGCCTTTTTCGTGGCGGCGCCGGCGAACGCGCTGACCATGGCCGAGTGCAGCACCAAGTATAACGCGGCCAAGGATGCGGGAACGCTCGCGGGCCAGACCTGGAACCAGTTCCGCAAGGCGCAGTGCGGCACCGATGCCGCGGCCGCCACGACGACCACGACGAAGGCAACCGACACCAAGGCGGCTGAAACCAAGCCCGCCAAGAAGGCCAAGGAAGCTACCGCCGCCGCGGCCGACAGTTCGGCCAAGGGCCTGACGGCCAAGGAATGCAGCGCCAAGTACCAGGCTGCGAAAGCCGCCGGCACGCTAAACGGCATGAAGTGGAACGACTTCCGCAAGAGCGAATGCGCCGCTGGCGCCACTGCCGCTGCCGCGACCGATACCAAGCCGGCCAAAACGACCACAGCAGCGGCCACGACCGCCGCTCCGGCTGCCGGCGGCAAGGGCCTGAGCATGGCCGAATGCAGCACCAAGTATCAGGCTGCGAAGACCGCCAACAAGCTCAACGGCATGAAGTGGAACGACTTCCGCAAGGCCGAATGCGGCGCTGGCGCTGCCGACGACGACACCGTGCCGGCCCCGACGGAGGCCACCTACACCGCTGAGCCGGAGAAGCCGACGGCTGTCGCCCCGAAGGGCGTGAGCTTCCCGAAGGCGATCTCGCCGAAATTCGCCACCGAAAACCCGGGCAAGGGCCGCATGCATACCTGCCTCGAGCAGTACTATGCCAACAAGGACGCCAATACGCTCAACGGCCTGAAGTGGATCCAGAAGGGCGGCGGCTTCTACAGCCTCTGCAACGCCAAGCTGAAGAGCTGATCGCTTAGGTCATAACGCCTGAACAAGGCCCGCGCATCGCAAGATGCGCGGGCTTTTTTTGTTGCGCGTGAAGCCCCCCCCGCGGCCTTGCTCGCATCGGCATATCGCCGGACTGTCGGCATCATCCATTCGCCCACACTGCCCACCGCCAGGCTTATCGGTAGTTCGCAAAGATTCTGGTTGAACATATAGGGAACAAACAGTATACAAAAAGAAGTCGAACTTATCATCAATCAGGAGGGGTCTTATGTTCAGTTTGAAATTGGCGGCGTTGACTGTGACGGCGTTGGTCGCTTGGAACGCCGCACCTGCAAGCGCACTGACGATGAAGGAATGCGGCGAGACCTATCGGGCAGCCAAGGAAGGCGGCACTCTGAACGGCATGGACTGGACCGCTTTCCGCAAGGAGAAATGCGCGACGTCCGCCGCGGAGAGTGCCAGCGCGGATACTGTCGAAACCGCGGAGCAGCAGAAAAAGGAAACAAGTGCAGCGGTCGCCCCCACTGTGGCGCCGGCGGGCGTGACATTCCCGACCACCCTCGCCGCCGAGTTCAAGACCGAAAAGCCCGCGAAGGCCCGGATGAAGACCTGCCTGCAGGGTTACCACGACAACAAGGAGGCGGGTACGTTGAACGGCCTTCGCTGGATCCAGAAGGGCGGCGGTTACTACAGTCTCTGCAATGCTCGGCTGAAGAGCTGAGCGCCTTAGGTCGTAGCGTCTAAACAAGGCCCGCGCATCGTCAGATACGCGGGCTTTTTTGTGGGGCGAATTCTCAGGTCATATCCGCTCTTCGAGGAAGGACCGTCGGCGACACTGCCAATCTCCCCCTTGTGGCGGAGATGTCCGGCAGGACAGAGGGGCGCGTAGGAACGCGGCGCTTGCAGGACGAAGGTTCCTCGCCCCACGAAGTGGGGAGAGGTGGCTCGGCAAAGCCGAGACGGAGAGGGGAGCGCCCTACGAAGGCCCCCTCTCCGTCCGCTTCGCGGCCACCTCGCCCCCGCCTTTGGCGGGGGCGAGGAACCCAAGCCATGATACGCTGGCGGGACTCGCCGACCGCTTGGCAAGGCCGACGGCCGGCCTGGATCCTCCCAAAACAAAAACGCCGCGGTTTGATCCGCGGCGTTTGTTTGTAGCGATTGCCGAACCTCAGCCCTGCGGCTGCGGTTCCATGCCGCCTTCGGGCTCGGGGCCCTTCTTGCGGCGGCCGCCGGTGCCGGCCTTCGGCACGGCCGAGCCGCGGCTGGGCGGCGTGTCGTCGCCGAGGTCGCGGGCGGGCTTCTGGCCGGCGATCAGCTGCTTGATCTCCTCGCCCGACAACGTCTCATATTCGAGCAGTCCCTCGGCCAGCGCGATCCATTCCTTCTTCTTCTTGGTCAGGATCGCCTTGGCGGTCGAATAGGCGTCGTCGATCAGCCGCCGCACTTCGGCGTCGATGATCTGCGCCGTCTCTTCCGAGATGTTCTGCGTGCGGGCCACCGAATGTCCGAGGAAGACCTCTTCCTGGTTGTCGCCATAGGCGACATGGCCGAGCTTGTCGGAGAAGCCCCAGCGCGTCACCATGGCGCGCGCCAGCTTGGTCGCCTGTTCGATATCGGAGGAGGCGCCGGAGGTGATGTTCTCCTTGCCGAACTTGAACTCCTCGGCGACGCGGCCGCCCATCATGATCGCGAGCCGCGAGATCATGTATTTGTAGCTCATCGAATAGCGGTCGCCTTCCGGCAACTGCATGACCATGCCGAGCGCGCGGCCGCGCGGGATGATGGTCGCCTTGTGCAGCGGATCGGCCGTCGGCACGTTGAGCGCCAGGATGGCGTGGCCGGCCTCGTGATAGGCGGTCAGTTCCTTTTCGGCCTGCGTCATCGCCGACGAGCGGCGCTCCGCGCCCATCATGATCTTGTCCTTGGCGTCCTCGAACTCGGCCATGGTGACGAGCCGCTTGTTGCGGCGCGCCGCCATCAGCGCGGATTCGTTGACCAGGTTCATCAGGTCGGCGCCGGAGAAGCCGGGCGTGCCGCGCGCGATGACCTTGAGGTCGACATTGGGCGCCAGCGGCACGTTGCGCACATGCACCTTGAGGATCTTCTCGCGGCCGACGATGTCGGGGTTCGGCACCACGACCTGGCGGTCGAAGCGGCCGGGCCTCAGCAGCGCCGGGTCGAGGACGTCGGGCCGGTTGGTGGCGGCGATCAGGATGATCGACTCGTTGGACTCGAAACCGTCCATCTCGACCAGCAGCTGGTTCAGCGTCTGCTCGCGCTCGTCATTGCCGCCGCCCAGGCCTGCGCCGCGATGGCGGCCGACCGCGTCGATTTCGTCGATGAAGATGATGCAGGGCGCGTTCTTCTTGGCCTGGTCGAACATGTCGCGCACGCGGCTTGCGCCGACGCCGACGAACATCTCGACGAAGTCCGAACCGGAAATGGTGAAGAACGGCACATTGGCCTCGCCGGCGACCGAACGCGCCAGCAGCGTCTTGCCGGTGCCGGGCGGGCCGACCAGCAGCACGCCGCGCGGGATCTTGCCGCCGAGGCGCTGGAACTTCTGCGGATCGCGCAGGAATTCGACGATCTCTTCGAGGTCTTCCTTGGCCTCGTCGACGCCGGCGACATCCTGGAAGGTGACGCGGCCATGCGCCTCGGTGAGCAACTTGGCCTTCGACTTGCCGAAGCCCATCGCTCTTCCGGAGCCGGATTGCATTTGGCGCATGAAGAATATCCATACGCCCAGGATCAGGATCATCGGCAGCCACGAGATCAGATAGCCGAACAGCGAATTGGAGCCGTCGGTCTCAGGCTTGGCGGTGATGGTGACGTTCTTGTCCTGCAGCCTGGAGACCAGCGACGGGTCGCCCGGCGAATAGGTCTGGAAGCCGTTGGCGTTGTCGGTGTAGTTGCCGAAGATGCGGGCGCCGGCGATCGTCACGCTCTTGACCCGGCCGGACGCTACATCCTGCAGGAACTGCGAATAGGCGATATCGGTCGTGGCACCGCGCGTCTGCGGCGTCTGGAACAGGTTGAACAGGGCTATGAGCAGGACCGCTATGATCGCCCAGAGCGCAAGGTTGCGGTAATTCGGATTCATCTATTGTCCCGTTGGCGTCCGCGCACGGACCCGCGATGGTGGATTAGCTTGGGCCTAACATAGGGAGAGCGCCTCCCCTTGCCAAGCAGAACAGCACGTATCGGTTAAGCTTTCGCCCACCCTCGCCCAGCATCATGGCCATGGAATGGCGGCGCCATGGGCAGCGGCGCACCGACAAGCCTCGCGACGGCGGCGGCGGGCTCGAGGTCGAAACATGGCAGGAAGCGCGCGAAGGGGGCCACGGCCGGAGCAATGGAGACCGGTTGCGATCCAGTGTTGCCGCCAGCGAAATCAACGCGTTCGGCGCCGGACCACAGCGAGGGTTCCGCGGCAAGCGCGGCGCGCGAAAGGCTCGCGGGAACTTTCTCGCTCAAAGGCGCTTGCCTGGCGGCGGCGGACCCCAGCGGCGCGATCACCAAACCGCCCGGCCAGTCTTTCAAAGTGATGCGCCCTTTCAAAGCGATGCGCCGCCGGTTGTCCCAAAGCCCGTTATCGACCGGCGGGGCGGGCGCGGGCAGGTTGCGGTTCTCGCGGCGAAGGAAAATACCGGTCCGGCGCGCGTCGACCACGGTCCGCGACAATGTGGCGCGAAGCGAGGCCTCCCGCAGGCGGGAAAGCAGCGCGGCGCAGCGCGCCTCATCGGGCAGGAACGCCATGCCGCCGACTGTCGCCAGCAGGATGCGCAGCGCATAGATGGCAGCCTTCCCGTCCTCATGCGCGGCAAAGTCGCGGGCAAGGCGGATGAGGCCCGGAACCGGCCTGCCGGCAAAAGCATCGATCAGCACGGCGGCTCGATGGCCGAGGTCCTCGCGTTCGAGAGCCGCCCGCGCCGCCCTTGCCAGCGCATCCGCGACGCGCCGCTCGCTGTCGTTTTGCGCCAGCGCCGCCCGCACGCGCGGCCGTTCGAAGCGCGTATCGATATTGGTCGGATCCTCAATCCAGCTGATGTCGCGGTCTCGCAGCATGTCGCGCAGGGCGGCGCGCCTTGTGCCGAGCAGCGGCCGCACGATCCATGTCCGCCAGTCGTAAAGCGTGGCCGGCGCCATGCCGGCGAGACCGCGGCCGTCATCGTCGCGCGCCTGCCGCATCAGCACCGTCTCCGCCTGGTCGTCGGCGGTGTGGCCGGTCAGGATCAGCTTGATGTCTTCGGCGTCGGCCGCCTCGGCAAGCAGATTGTAGCGCGCCGCGCGCGCCGCGGCCGCCAGCCCGGTCAGAGGCTTGTCGCCACCCCAGGTAAGAACGCGATGCGCAATGCCGCGCTCGGCGCAGAAATTGGCAACCACCCGCGCCTCGGCGGCAGAATCCGGCCTCAGGCCATGATCGACCGTCACCGCAAGCAGCCTGGCGGCTGGCGCGGTATGGTCGAGGTGATCTTTGAGAAGGAGGAGAAGGGCGGTCGAGTCGCTGCCGCCGGACACGGCCGCAACAGCGCCGGTCGAAAAGTCTAGGTCACGGAAAAGGGCGGTCTGAAAGTTCGGGTTTGGCATCGGGCGTCAGCACGCCGCCAGCGCCTTTTCCTGCTTGATGCGTTCCTTCAGCGTGGCGGAGACATCGGGATAGCGCTTGCCGATTTCATTGAAGGTGGCGCAGGCGACGTCGTTCTGCTTCAGGCCGACCAGCGAAACGCCGAGCTTGAGCAGCATGTCGGGGGCCTTCTTGGCCTTCGGATAGTCCTTGCTGGCGGCAAGGAAGATCTCGGCCGCGTCACGGTATTTCTGCTGGCCGAGCAACGACTCGCCCAGCCAGTAATGCGCGTCCGGAGCCTTGGCGTCCTTGGGGAAGCGGGAGATATGGTCGCGAAAACCCTGCTCGGCGGTCGGATAGTCGCCCGACAGGATGAACTGGTATGAGTTGCGGTAGAGCTCGTCGGGATCGTTGGTCGACGGCAGCGCCGCGACTTCGGTGCCGCCGGCCTTGTTCTTCTTGGCCGGCGTCTCGGCGGAAGGGGCGCTTGCCATAGGAGCTTGCGCCGGCGCGCTGGCCTGCGAGCCGGTCTCGGCATTCACGACATTGCCGTTCTTGTCGACGGTGATGGTGCCGAAATTCTTCGGCGGCGCGCCGGTGATCAGCTTGCCGGGATCGCCGGTCTGCGACTCCACGATAACGTCGCCGACGCTCTTGCCGCCGCCATCCTGTCCGCCGGTGTCGGCCGGCGCCTGCGTCGCCGGGGCCTGGGCGACGCTGTTGTCGGTTCCGGCGTCGCCGGCGCCGGATTGACCGGTGCCGGCATCGCCGAGATTGGTGTTGCCGTCGTTGGTATTACCGCCTTGGGGCGCGGCTTCGGATTTCTTCTGCCCGGCCGGCTTGGCGCCGCCTTGCGAACCGCCCTCGAGCTGCTGGAAACGGAATTCGTTGTCTTCCTGCTGCTTGCGGATCTGTTCCTGCATCTGCAGGATCTGGAAATTCATCTCCTCGATCTTGCCGTTCAGCTGGCGCAGCTGGTCTTCCAGACCGGTCACGCCGCCGCTGCTATCCTGCTGCGCGACCTGCGCCTGTTCAGGCTTCTTCTTGTCGCCGAAGATGCCGAGCGTCGGCAGATGGAAGGTAAACCCGCTGCCGGAAGCCTGCCCGGCGCTGTCGGCCGACGCGGCAAGGCTTGGGAGGCTTGATACGAGCAGCAGCGCAAGCGTGCCGCTCAGGACCGTTCTAAAATGCATTCTGTCTCTCGCGGTGGGTGTTGGCCTGATGCGCCTTTCCAAATCAGAACAGGGGGAGGAAGCGCCCTCGCGCTCATAGCAGGACGCGAGACTTCGGCCAAATTTTGTTTCGCGATGTTGCAAATGAAAAAGGCGGCCCTGAGGCCGCCTTTCATTTACGGGATGTTGTATTTTTGTCGCCCGCGGTCTGCGGGAACCGACGCCGCGGCGGCCGCCTTAGGAACCGGCGCCCGACAGCGTGGTGACGGCGCGGCGGTTCTGCGACCAGCAGGAGATGTCGTCGCAGACGGCGACCGGACGTTCCTTGCCGTACGAGATCGTCTTCAGGCGATTGGCGGCGACACCCTTCGAGACCAGGAAGTCGCGGGTGGCGGCGGCGCGGCGGGCGCCCAGCGCCAGATTGTATTCACGCGTGCCGCGCTCGTCGGCATGGCCTTCGATGACGATCGCATACTGGCGGTACTGGTTCAGCCACTGCGCCTGGCGCCCCAGCGTGGTCTGCGCATCGGCGCGGATCGACGAGGAATCGGTGTCGAAGAAGATGCGGTCGCCGATGTTGACGGTGAAGTCCTGCGCGGAACCCGGCGTGGCGGCGCCGGCGCCGTTGAGGCCGAGGTCTCCCGGATTGTTGATGGGCTTCTTCGAGGCGCAGCCGGCGATGGCAAGCGCTGCCACCAGCGCGATCATGGCCGGGTTTCGGGTAAGTGCTGCGATACGGCCCATGCCGCCTCTCCTTCGCATTCGAGTGATTTCGTTGATCACCCAGTAACCACGTTTGGGTTAACCGGCATTCAAGAAACACGGTTAATTTTTGGTTAGAGCCGCCGTCCGCGACTCCTACGCCCCACGCTTTACAGGGACGACTTTGCGCGCGGACCGTAGGCGGAAATGCGGCCAAAACGCGACCAAGGCGTGAAAAACGGGGATTTTGAGCCTCCCCGCTTTCTTCAATTCTTCAGTTCTTCGATTCCCCAGTTCCCCGCTCACTCCAGCAGCGGCGACCAAGCCGGGTCCGAGGCGTAGTTCGCCGTCGGGATCGGCTGCTCGTTGCGGCCGGTGAGATCGACCGAGACCAGCTTCGGCCCGCCGCCGGAGTCGCGGAAGAACATCAGCACACGACCGTTCGGCGCCCAGGTCGGGCCTTCCTGCTGGAAGCCGGAGGACAGGATGCGCTCGCCCGAACCGTCGGTCTTCATGACGCCGATCTGGAACTCGCCGCCGCTCTGCTTGGTGAAGGCGATCAGATCGCCGCGCGGCGACCAGACCGGCGTCGAATAGACGCCATCGCCGAAGGAGATGCGGTGCGGGTTCGACCCGTCGCCACCCATGACGTAGATCTGCGAGCGGCCGCTGCCGCCGCCGCGGTCGGAGGTGAAGACGACCTGCGAGCCGTCCGGCGAATAGGACGGCGAGGTGTCGATCGCGGTCGAATCCGTCAACCGCGTGGTCGAGCGGCTTCTCAGATCCATGGCGAAGATGTTGGAATTGCCGTCGTCGCGCAGCAGGCTCATGATCACCTTCTGGCCATCGGGCGAAAAGCGCGGGGCGAACGTCATGCCGGGGAAGTTGCCGACCAGCTCGCGCTGGCCGGTTTCGATCTGCAGGAGATACACCTTCGGCTGCCCGCTCTCGTAGGACATGTAGGTGATTTCCTGCCGGTTCGGCGAAAAACGCGGCGTCAGCACGATCGCGCGGCCGTCGGACAGGTAGCGCACATTGGCGCCGTCCTGGTCCATGATGGCGAGGCGCTTCTTGCGCGCATTCTTGGCGCCAGATTCGTCGACGAAGACGACGCGCGTATCGAAGTAACCCTTCTCGCCGGTGATCTTCTCATAGATCGCATCGGCAATGATGTGCGCGACACGGCGTTGATTGGCGTCGTTGGCGAAAAACTGCTCACCGGCCAACTGCGTGTTGCCGAAAATATCCCACAGCCGGTACTGGGCGCGGATGCGGCCATCGGCTTCCTTGCTCACGGCGCCGGTTACCAGCGCCTGGGCGTTGATGACTTTCCAATCCTCATAGCGGGGCGCGGCGTCCGGATTCGTGATCTTCTCGACAAAGGCGGCCTTGTCGATCGGCGCGAACAGTCCCGACCGTTTCAGATCGGCTGTGACGATCTCGGATATCTGCGCTCCGAGCCCTCCCTGAAAGTCAGGGATCGCGATCGGCATCGGCTCGACATTGCCTCTGTTGACGTTGAGCTCGAGGGTTGCCCGAGCAGGCAAGGTGACTGCGGCATTTATGCCCATCGCCATCGCGGCGACCATCAGGAGCGGCTTGAGGATGAATTTCATGTCTTCTCGCTTCTCTTGCTGATTTCTCGGACGCTCAGGCTACAGGCCAAGCATCGCTCTTGGATCGAAGTTGACGCGAACGTCGGACCAGATGTCCTGCTTTCCGGCGGGAACCTGCAGACCTGCGACATCGCATTTCTGCACGGCGCGAACCGCGCTGGCGTCGAACTGGGGGTTGCCGCTGGACTTCTCGACGGTCGGGCGGCCCTCCAGCTTGCCGGAGGCGTTCAGGTTGAAACGGACGACCACGGTGAAATCCTCGGAGCCTTCGAGGCCGACTGGCAGGGTCCAGCAACCACCGAGCTGAGCCTCCAACGCCCCTTGCTCCGACTTCGAAAGCTTCTGACCCTGATCCTTGTCACCGCCGAGCGAGGCCTGCTGGGTCGAGCGCTTGGCGCCGCCGCCGGACGGTTTCTGCTTGTCGAGCAGGGCCGTTATCTCGTCGGCGTTGAACTGCTTCTCATCCGACTTCGGCTTCGAGGAAGCCTCCTTGACCGGCTTTTCCGCGTCCTTGCGATCCGGCGCCTTGGCGCTCTCGGCCTGCGCCGGCTGCGGCTTCGGCCGCGCTTCCGGCGCCGGTGCGGAATCCGGCAGCTTGGCTTCCTCGGTCGGCTGCTGCTGATCGATTGCCTCGGCGACGGCGTCAGGCTTCACCTCTTCCTTCGGGATGGCGGCGGTCGTGTCCTTCGGCGGTGTCGGCGCCGGTTGCTTGGCCGGCGTCGGCTTGGGCTCCATCTGCTTGACCGGCTCGGGCTTGACTTCTTCCTTCGGCGTCGGCGTCGGCGCGACCTCCGTCGCGGGCGTCGGCTTCGGCTTTTCCTGCGGCTTCGGCACGTCCTCGACCGCCGGCTTCTCGGTCGGCGTCGGCGCCGGCGGCGGCGCCGCCGTCTTCTCGACCGGCTTCGGCTTGGCGTCGTCCGTCACCGGCTTCTCGGTGTCGACGGTGTTTTCGCCGACCTTCTGGGCATTTGGCACGACATCCGGCCGCTTTGTCGGAACGGGCGCGGGCTTGTCATGCATGACCGCTTTCTTGTCACCCTGCAGCGTCTGCGCGACGGCTTCCATCGGCACGATGTCCACCGACACCGACTCTACATCGCTGGCCGGCATGGCCGGCGGCGACGACAGCGTGAAGAGCCCGAAGGCCAGCGCCACCGTATGCAAGATCACCGATGAGGTGAGACCCGTCCGCATCTGGAGTCTACTGATCCTGTTGCTGTAGCGAGATCAGGCCGATATTCTTGTAACCGGCGTCCTGAATGAGACCCATCACCTTCATTGCGGCGCCGTAGTTGGTAGCTTTGTCGCCGCGGATGAAGATGCGCTCGTCATAACCGGTCTTCGAGATCGCCTGCAGCTTGGCCACCAGCTCGTCGAGCGGGATCTCGGTTTCCTGCAGGTGAATCTCTCCATTGGCGCCGATCGAGATGGTGATCGGCTGCGTGTCCACGTTCAGTGCTTTGGCTTTCGTCTCCGGAAGGTCGATCGGCACGCCGACCGTCAAGAGCGGTGCCGCGACCATGAAGATGATCAAAAGCACCAGCATCACGTCGACCATCGGCGTGACGTTGATTTCCGACATCAGGGCATGGTGCCGGCCACGCCGCCTGTGGCCGCGTCCGCCTCGCCCTGATCCACTTGCCCCTGCGGCAGACATCCCCATGATCGTTCCTCAGGCCTTCTGCGCTACTTTTTCATCGATTTGCCGCGAGAGTATGGCGGAGAACTCGTCCGCGAACCCTTCCATGCGCATGCCGATCTTGTTCGCGTCCGATGACAGCTTGTTGTAGGCGATGACCGCCGGAATGGCCGCGAGCAGGCCGATCGCGGTCGCCAGCAGCGCCTCGGCGATGCCGGGCGCCACGACCGACAGGCTGGTGTTCTTCGAGGCGGCGATCGCCTGGAACGACGTCATGATGCCGATGACGGTGCCGAACAGGCCGATGAAGGGCGCCGCCGAGCCGGTCGTGGCGAGGAAGCCGAGGCGTCCCTCCAGCTTCTCCATCTCGCGCGTCAGCGCCAGATCCATCGCCTTGTCGATGCGGGTCTGCAGCGCCAGCGCCGATTTCGCGCCTTTCTCGAAACTCTTCTTCCACTCGCGCATGGCGGCGACGAAGATCGCGCCCATGCCGGTGGTCTTGCGGTCGGCGAGCGTGCGGTAGAGGTCCTCCAGCGACTGACCCGACCAGAACACCTGCTCGAAGCGGTTGAGCGCCATCCGCATCCGGCTATAGGCGACGAGCTTGTCGATGATGATCGCCCAGGTCCAGATCGAGGCGCAGAGCAGGCCGATCATGACCAGCTTGACCACCCAGCCGGCCTGCATGAACAGGGCCCAGATCGACAAATGCGCTGCCGGATCGGCAAGAGCGGTACTTTCCATCACTTTAAGTCCTTAAGATTTTCCGGGCGTCGCTAGCGGCTGGCCCATGGGCATCCCTTTGGTCCGATTGCGCGAGCTTGAAGCTTGCGGGACAAGCCCCGAATGCACCGTTTCGCGGCCTTTTCGGGGCAAATATTGGTGAAAGGAAGGCGCACGAATTGCGCCAATCTTCGCCAATTCCTTCATGAACCGTTATGGTTAAGGATGGGTTAGGACGTAAGGCGCGGCGCATTGCCGCGCCAGCTGGCGGCCGGAGCTGTCTGGTTAGTCCCTTCGGGATCGGGCCGGCGAGCGTCGTTTAGGCCGTGGCCTTCGGCATAAAAGCGGCGATCCACTCCTTCGGGAAGCGCTTTGGGCGCCCGCTTTCGCCCACGATCGCCGCTTCGACTTTCGCCTCCACCAGGAGCTCTTCGCCACGCTTCAATTGCTGCCCCATGAAAATGCGCGCGCCGGAAATGTCGTCGGTGCGGGTGTCGATAGTCAGGATATCGTCCATGCGCGCCGACGAGCGGAAATCGATCTCCATGCGCCGCACCACCCAGACGATGCGCTCGCCATGCTTGCCGTCCAGAAGCTCGGTGTGATGGACGCCGGTCAGCCGCAGATAGTCGGAGCGGCCGCGCTCGAGGAACTCGAGATAGCGCGCATGGTAGACGACGCCGGAGAAATCGGTGTCGGCATAGTAGACCCTGGCCATCAGCCGGTGGCCGAAATCCGTCAGCGCTCCGGAAAGCCCGGCGCTGAGCGCCGCCGATTCACCATGATCGTCCATCGCGCTTTCCTTTTTCGACCCAGAAGGGCAGGTGTCTCTCGCGCGGGAACGGGATGGCACTGTTGGGCACGATGATCAAGACCTTGCTGGCGGCGCTTTGTGCGTTAGCCGTGCTGGCGTCTCCAACCGGAGCGGCGACGTTCTCGATGAAACGCGGCCTCAATCTCGACCAGTGGGTCACCTGGCCGACCGAGGACAAATGGGGCGGGCGTCAGGCGATCCTGCCCTATCCGGAGTGGCGCAAATTCCTCAAGGAGGACGATCTCAAGGCGCTCAAGGATGCCGGCTTCGACTTCCTGCGCATGCCGATCGATCCGGCGCCCTTCCTCTCGGACCAGACTACGGCGCTGCGCGACGATCTTTATGCCAGCGTGCTGGACTCTGCGCGCATGATCAATCGCGCCGGCCTGAAGGTGGTCGTCGACCTGCATCTGATCCCGGCCGGCGGGAACCGCAAGGTCGGCATGAGCGAGGTGATGCGCGACCCCGCGATTTTCGATGCCTATACCGTGCTGGTTCGCAAGATGGCGACGACACTGGCCAAGGAGGACCCCGATCAGGTCGCGCTGGAATTGATGAACGAGCCGATCGTCGATTGCGGCGAGAACGGCACCAGTCTTTGGCCCGAACGCCAGAAGCGGCTTTTCGCGACCGCGCGCGCCTCCGCCACCAGGTTGACGCTCGTGCTCACCGGCGGCTGCTATTCGAACGCAGCCTCCCTGGCGAAGGTCGATCCGAAAGCGATCGCGGACGACAATATCATCTGGGCCTTCCACTCCTACGACCCGTTCCTTTTGACGCATCAGGGCGCGACCTGGGCCGGCGATTTCATCCAGTATGTCACCGGCCTGCCCTACCCGCTGACGGCCGTTCCGAAGGCGCAGCTGGACATGACGCTGGATACGATCCGCGACCGCATCCGGGCCGAGGCGCCCTGGGCGCGGCAGAGCGGCCTGCTCGCCTATCTCGACGAGCAGATGGCGACGATGGACAGCCCCGAGAAGCTGCTTGGCGTGATGGATCAACCGTTCACGACGGTCGACGCCTGGGCGAAGGCCAACGACGTCAAGCCGCAGGACATCACGCTTGGCGAATTCGGCATGATCCGCCAGGAATACGGCAACGGCTTCGTCATGCCGGCCGCATACCGCGCGGCCTATGTGCGCGACATGATTGCCCGCGCCGAGGCGCATGGCTTTTCCTGGTCGGTGTGGAGCTATGGCGGCGCCTTCGGCATCGTCGATGCTTTCGACGGCGAGAAGGCGGAACCCGATGTAATGGATGTAATTCGCCAACTTCCGCGTTAGTCACCAGCGATGCTACCAATTGTGCGCCGGCATCGGGGGATGAGTCTATGCGCTCGCTGCTTTACACGACCGGGTCACCTTTCGCGCGCGGCATTCGCGTCATGCTCGACGAAATCGGCCTCGACTACGAGCGCCGGGAGGAGACGACAACGCCATCCGCCGCGTCCCGTGCCGAATGGACACCCGCGCTTCAAGTTCCGACGTTACGGGATGGCGAGCTGACGCTGTGGGAAAGCGGAGTCATCGCCGAGTATCTGCTTGCCACCTATCCGCAGCGCGTCGGGAACGATCCGGCTCTGGCGCCGTCGATGTGGCGGGCAGGATCGGAATGGCAGGACCGGCTGCTCTTTGCTTCGATCCAGACGCTCGGCACCGCCGCCACGACTGTCAGCCAGATGCAATGGTCCGGGATCAGGCATCACGGCAATTCGCATCTGACGCGCTGCGCCGAGCGCGTTGCCCATCTGATCAGATGGCTGGAAGGGCGGATCGACCGCGACGGCGAGGGATTTTTCGGCAAGGTCGTGTCGGTCCAGGACATTTTTCTGACCTGCCACCTTCGTTTCATCGCCAACCGGCCCCTGGACCTGGATACCCGGCTCGCCGCGCATCCGAAAATCAGCGCGCTCGTGAACAGGATGGAGGATCGTGACAGCTTCCGGAACAATCCGGTGCTGTGGTGGGAACCTGGCATCACCGGCTACGAAGCCGACGGCACCCCCATCCGCGCCACCTGATCAGCCGAGATCGATCTGCAGGATTTCCGGCCGCACCCCGAAACGCACGGGCAGGATGCTGAAACCGAGCCCGCCGGAAACAATCAGGTTGCGGTCGCTTTCCACGACGTGACCATAGGCAAAGCGGTTGCCGTAAGCTGACGGCACGACCGGCGAATAACCGAACATTCGCACCTGGCCGCCATGGGTATGGCCGGATAATGTCAGTGAAACCCGCCATGGCACTTTCGTGAAAATGTCGGGTTCATGCGCCAGCAGGATGATAGGATCGCTGCCTTGCACCTTGGCCAAGGTGCCGTCGAGATCGTCGAAGCCCTGGAAGCTGTCGCGGCCCTTGGCCTTATTCGGCAGCAGCGCCAGTTGGTCAGCGAGCCCCGCGATCCAAAAGCCCCGCCCGTCCTTTTCCAGCCGCACGACGTCGTTTTCCATGACGGGGATGCCAACATCTTCCAGCGCCTTGCGCGACGCTGTTGGGCCGGCTTCCGCGCGCTGCGCCAAGCTATCCGTCCACCAATCGTGATTGCCGAGGATCGAGAACACGCCGAGCGGAGCCTTGAGCCCGGACAGCGCGTCTGCCCATTCCGCCACCCGCACCCAGCCCGTCACCAGCTTGGTTCCGGCGGTGTAGTCGCCAAGCAGGACAATGACATCGGGCTGCAGCGCATTGGCCTCTTCGGCCAGCGAGGCGATGCGCTCC
Source organism: Mesorhizobium sp. GbtcB19 (assembly GCF_019091085.1). Taxonomy (GTDB): domain Bacteria; phylum Pseudomonadota; class Alphaproteobacteria; order Rhizobiales; family Rhizobiaceae; genus Mesorhizobium. Next base: position 336,826 of record NZ_JAGXJY010000005.1, read on the forward strand.
GGCGTCATCCACGGCCGGCAGGCGTGGATGTCGGCCAGCGCTACGACGCGCAGCTTGAGCCCGGCCGGCCAGTGCGGCGGCGTCAGCGTGTAGCGCTTCACATGGGTCAGCAGCATCGGCTCGATGCCGACGGCGTAGGCGCCAAGCGACACCATGGCGAAGGCCGAGCCGCCGACAAGGCGCAGGAAACCGCGTCTGGTGATCATGGATCGGCCCAAGCCCCCTTGGGATTGCAACATACAGCTGCCTTAAAGGCGGCAATTGCGCCCTGAGCTAGGCCAAGGCGCGCAGATTCCGCGCAGATCGGCCCATTGCGCGGCCGAACGGCGAACAAATCTGCGTTACTCTTCCTGGAACAGGCTGATCTGCTGCTGGGCGATATCCTTCGGCGGATCGAGCCCCAGATGCCGCCACGCATTGGCGGTCAGCACGCGGCCGCGCGGCGTGCGCTGGATGAAGCCCTGCTGGATGAGATAGGGCTCGATGATGTCCTCGATCGCGTCGCGCGGCTCGGAAAGCCCGGCCGCGATCGTCTCGATGCCCACCGGCCCGCCGCCGAAATTGCGCGCGATCATCGACAGATAGCGGCGGTCGAGCGCGTCGAGGCCGAGCGCGTCGACCTCCAGTCTGGTCAGCGCTTCGTCGGCGATCTTCCTGTCGACATGCGCAGCACCCGCGACGCTGGCGAAGTCGCGCACCCGGCGCAACAGCCGGCCGGCGATGCGCGGCGTGCCACGCGCGCGGCGCGCGATCTCCACCGCGCCGTCGTCGCCGAGCGGCATCGACAGGATGCGGGCGCCGCGCCGCACGATCAACTCCAACTCCTCGACCGTGTAGAAATTGAGCCGCACCGGGATGCCGAAACGATCGCGCAGCGGATTGGTGAGAAGCCCGAGCCTTGTCGTCGCCGCGACCAGGGTGAAGCGGGCGAGGTCGATCTTGACCGAGCGCGCCGCCGGCCCCTCGCCGATGATGAGATCGAGCTGGAAATCCTCCATCGCCGGATAGAGGATTTCCTCGACCGCCGGATTGAGGCGATGGATCTCGTCGATGAACAGGACGTCGCGTTCCTCGAGATTGGTAAGCAGCGCCGCGAGATCGCCGGCCTTGGCGATGACCGGACCGGAGGTCGAGCGGAAATTGACGCCGAGCTCGCGCGCCATGATCTGCGCCAGCGTCGTCTTGCCCAGTCCCGGCGGGCCGACGAACAGCACATGGTCGAGCGCCTCGCCGCGGCCCCTGGCGGCGTCGACGAAGACCTTCAGATTGGCGCGCACCGCCGCCTGGCCGACAAACTCGTCGAGCGACTGCGGCCGCAGCGTCTGGTCGGCATCCTCGCCGCGCTTGTCGGGGGCAATGAGGCGGGGCGAAAGGTTCATGCCGCCTTCCTTGCATAGGACCGATGGCGGAACAAGCGCCGCCTCACCGCGCCAGTTCCTTCAGGCCGAAGCGGATCAACTTCGAGGCGTCAGCTCCCTCGCCGGCCGATTTCAGCGCCGCCGCAACCGCGTTCGCCGCGATGTCGCGCGAATAGCCGAGATTGACCAGCGCCGAGACTGCATCCGTGATCGGCGCGGCCGCGACCCCTTCGCCGAGCTCCTGCTTGAGGCCGATCGTGCCGGTGGCCGCGCCAGCATAGGCCGGCGCCTTGGTGCGCAATTCGGTGATGATGCGTTCGGCCACCTTCTTGCCGACGCCAGGAGCGCGGGAAACCATGGCGATGTCGCGCAGAGCGATCGCATTGGCGAGGTCGGCCGGCGCCAGCGTCGACAGCACGGCCAGCGCCACCTTGGCGCCGACGCCCTGCACATTGTTCATCAACAGCCGGAACCACTCGCGTTCCAGTCCGGACTGGAAGCCGTAGAGCCGGATCATGTCCTCGCGCACATAGGTCTCGATGAACAGCACCACCGCCTCGCCGGGCGACGGCAATGATGCCAGGGTGCGCGCCGAGCAATGGGCGACATAGCCGACGCCGTGCACGTCGATGAGGCAGGTATCCTCGTCGATCTCGTCCAGCGTGCCTTTCAGCTTGCCGATCATGGTGTAGCCTTCATGGAAGCGTTTCTGGCGAAATGATTTCGAGTTCGGGGAAGTAGCTGCGGTAGCGAGGCGCGTCGCGCGTCAGGAGACGGTGCCCGGCAACGGCCGCATGCGCGCCGATGAAAAAATCGGGAAGCGTCCGCTCCCGCAAGCCGCCGGCGCGGCGATAGCGTGAATGCGCGACACCGGCCAGGAATGCCGCCCCCCAAGGCAGGGACTCCCGATCGATCTCCAGCATGTCGGCCGCTCTTTTGAGCTGCGCCTCCGTGGCGATCAGCGGAGCAAGTTCAGCCCATACGATCTGGTTGACGACCAGTGCACCCTCGCGGCGGCAGGAAGCGATGGCATCGGTCGACCATGCCGTCGAGGCGCCGCCCGGCCCCCAGACGTCGATCAGCACATTCGTGTCAATCAAGGTCGAGGTGCTCACGTGGTCCCCTCAACCACTCGACATATTCATCGGCGTCCATGCCCTTGAGGTCCAGGGTCCCCGCCATGCTGGCAAGGGTTTTCCTGAACCTGCGCGACGCTTCCTCCTTGGAGAGGTTTTCGTTGATGGCAACAAGCCGCGCCCCCTCGTCGGTCGCTACGAACTTCACCTCGGAGCCCGGACCGATACCCAGGTGATCCCTTATCTGCTTGGGGATTGTGACTTGCCCCTTTGTGGTCACGCGCATGGTAATACCTCTGAGGTATTACTTACTGCATGACCTGGAACAAGTCAAGAACATCACCCCGCGGCCGCCATCCGATAGGCGACGCTCGGGCGGTGATGCGCATGACAGATGGCGATGGCAAGAGCATCGGCGGCGTCGTCGGTGTCGAAGACCGCCCTAGGCATCAGCACCTTGACCATCATGTGGATCTGCTTCTTTTCGCCGTGGCCGACGCCGATCACCGCTTTCTTGACCGCGTTGGGCGCGTATTCGGCGACCACCAGTCCGGCGCGCGCCGGCACCAGCATGGCAATGCCGCGCGCCTGGCCGAGCTTCAGCGTCGCCGTCGCATCCTTGTTGACGAAGGTCTGCTCGACCGCTGCTTCATGCGGCATGGTCTGGTGCAGCACCTCGACCAACCCGTCATGCAGCTGGCAAAGCCTTGTCGCCAATGGCGCCTTGTCGTCCGAACGCACGGTGCCGGACGCAACGAAGCGCAGCGAATTGCCCACGCTTTCGACGATGCCCCAGCCGGTGCGCCTCAGGCCCGGATCGATGCCGATGATGCGAATCGCTTCCCCCATGCGCCAAGTCTAGCCGTGGCGGCAAGCGATGCCAGCAAAATGTGAACAAACCGGAAACAATTGTGATCTTACCATCGTCGCGCGACGGATCAGTTCATCATGCGACGGACGGTTTTCGACAGCCGCATGAGAAATTCCGGTCTGGACGAAGCCACCAGCTTCCATGCCAGCACCGCGTTGCCCATGCGCCGCGGGAGGATGCCGATGCAAAGGAACCAGGCCGCCAGAGCAGCCCGCCGCCGCCAGGATGCTTTCATTTCCAGGCTGGCGGCGGCGCCCGCCCTTGCGAGTCCCAGCCGGGAGTCGGTCGTAACCGGATGCCGGGGCTCGTCGACACAGAGCGAAGCCAGCCGCTCTTCCAGGTGAACCGGATCGCGAAGGCCGGCATCCTGCGGCACTGTCAGACCGATCTCGGCCGCCCGGCCGGACAATGCTTCAAGGCGCCGGAAATCATGCTCTACGCGCCAGCGCGCCCGCTCTGCCAGCTTTTCGGCGAAGATCGAATGGTTGGCGCCGTGGATGCGATAGGCGCCAAGGCAGGTGTCGATGGATTTCACCTCTCCTTGAAGTGGCGCGAGCGTCGCCAGATAGCCGTCGGCGCCTTGCCGGAAATCGCGTTCCGGCACGGGCATTATCGCTTCCAGCGCCTCACGGTCGAACGCCAGCCCGCTTGTCACCGTCGTATGATAGCGTCCCTTCCGCAGCAATTCCGGGACGACGTCCCCGGAGTCGAACGCCTGTTCCGGCGGCGGAAAGACATCCTTGATCTGCTGGTCCTCATCGACGAGATGCAGTCTGAATTGCGCCTGCGCGACGGCTGAGTCCCACTCGCCAAGCACCTCGGAGATGGCGTTCGGATAGAGATAGTCGTCGGCGTCGAGGAAGAGAACGATCTTTCCGGTGCTCGCCTCGAACCCGGTGTTGAATGCAGCGGCATGCCCGCCATTCCGGTGCCTCAGGCATGGGCGGATCTTGTCGCCATAGGATTCGATGACGGCCACCGACGCGTCGGTCGATGCGTCATCGACGACCACGACCTCGACATTTCGGTGGTCCTGCTCCAGGGCGCTGTCGATGGCGCGTCCCAGAAATTGTTCATAGTTATAATTCGGGATGATGATCGATACCGGGACGCGGTCCAATGGCGAATGCACGGGTCAAGCCTCGCAATCTGCTTTGGTCACAGTGACGGTGATTTGTTGCAAAACCGGGTCGGGTTGAGCCGGCTGCGGCGAACGGCCCCAACTAGGGGCCTATCGCCTCAAGGCAAGGTTTTTCTTCTCGGGAAGGCCCTGCTGGCCGTCAATGCGACGAAGGCTGCCGCAATATCAAAGAGCGGCTGGAGCCGCAGACGTCCAACATCACGGCTCGCCAGATCACAACCCGCCAGATCACAACCCGATTGAGGGGATGCCGGCTTAGGGCGGGTTACGCGGTGTTTGCTGCAAGCGCCGTTTCAGCCGCGGGCGAATGCCGTGTTCAGGAGGCTGATCTGGTCGGAAACCGGATTGGCCCGGCGGCTGGGGGCGTGCGTGTCGTTGATGACGCCGCCATAGATTTCTTCGTCCATGCGCCGCACCAGCGCCTGCAGGCGCAACGAACGCGTCACCAGCTCGAGAAATTCCTTCGGCAGTTCGTTCCAGCCGAGCGCCTCGTCATGCGCGGACGCGGTGTCGAGCCGCACCTTGGATTTTTCGGAAGCAACCTGGTCGCGCGTCATCTCGCCGGAATTCGCCGCCCGCTGCAGCAAGAGCCAGGAGGCGACCTGCATCAGCCTGGTGGTCAGCCGCATCGATTCGGCCGCATAGAGCGTCGCCGCCGTGCGCGACAATTTCTTGGCCTCCAGCCTGCCCTTGCCATCGAGATATTCGGCGGCCTGTTCGACCAGCCCCATGCCTTCCTGGTAGAGCGGCTTGAAGGATTGGGAGAAAACCCGGCGCTCCGCCAACTTGATGGTTTTCGCGCTGCCCTTCGAAGGCTCGTTCATCGATACGCCCCTGCACTGCCGCCAGCCGATTCGACTATCCTTGCCGACGTGGCCAGCACCCTAAATGACTGAGGCTTGAAAATGCGCTTCGATGCCCATGAAGGCAAGCGCATGTTTAACAAACGGTTAACGCCGCGGCGTTCGCACCTGCCGCCCGCGAACAAAAAAAGAGCCGCGGATAAGGCGGCTCTCAGGAGTTTAACAGGGAGGCGTCAAACAAAGTGGCTCCAACCACTCGGTAAGAATCCAGCAAAACTGGATGTGGATAGTAAACGCCTGTAAAGCTTAATGAAGCCTTAACGCGGCGGCGATTTTTTGACCGAACGCGTGTTCGTGTGCCGGAACAGGACAGGTGGCCCCGCTTCGGAATCGTCCGAAAGCCCGATTTTCCGAACGCCGCTCGCGGCTCCGAAACATGCCGGCTGCCGCCGCGGCATCGTTCCGAAACATGCGCCACGCAAAAGCCCGCTCCTCTCAGGCGCTGCGCAAACCCGCGTCGGCGCAAATCAACAAGCACATCCAGGAGCAAACCATGGATTGGTATTCGATCGTCAAATTCCTGCACGTTGTTTCGGCCATTTTGTGGGTCGGCGGCGGCTTCGTGCTGTTCCTGCTCGGCGTGCTGGCCGAGCGCGCCGGCAACATCGAGGACAAGCTGCAGGCGATGCGCGCCAGCGGGCAGCTCGGCGGCAAGTTCTTCGCGCCGATGTCGATGCTGACGCTGGTCTTCGGCCTCGTCATGTGCGGCTTCTGGGTCGGTTTTGGCGAGCTGTGGATCGTCATCGGCCTCGTCGGCTATGCCACGACCTTCTCGATCGGCATGCTGATCTTCAAGCCGACCGGCGAGCGCATGGGCGCCATGGTCGCCCAGGACGGCGTGTCGCCGGCGGTTCTCGCCATCGGCCAGCGCATGATGAACTGGGCGCGCCTCGACTACGCGGTGATGCTGGTGATCATCGCCGACATGGTGCTGAAGCCGACTTTGCACGATATCGGCATTCTTGCCGGCATGGCGATGGTGGTTGCGCTGGGCGCCGCGCTGGCCTTCGGCGGCAGCCGCCAGATGCTGCCGAGCGCCGCTTGACGTTGTAATTCTTGGAACGAGGCGGCCGGCTGGCCGCTTCGTTCTACATGAGGCCGACGATGCCATCCCACAGCAGCTTGACGGCGACCACCGCCACCGTGGCGTAGGTGAACGGATAGAAGATTTCCGGCCGCATGCGGCGCACCAGCCAGGCACCGGCGATGGTCGAAAGCGGCGCCAACGGCATCAGCACCGCCGAGGCGGTAAGGTTGGTGGTGTCGAACTGGCCGAGCGCGAAGTAAGGGATGAGCTTCAGCGCGTTGGTGGCGGCAAAGAAGATCGCCGCCGTGCCCGACAGCACTTTCGGGTCGAGCCGGATCGGCAGCGCATAGACCTGGAAGGGCGGGCCGCCGACATGGGCGACGAAGCTGGTGAAGCCGGCCACCGTGCCCCAGAAGGCTGCGGCCATGCGGTTCGGCTCCGCCGCATGGTCGGCGCCATGCCGGAACTGCAGGTAGAGCCAGCGCAGCACGAAGACCAGCGCGACGGCGCCGACGATCAGCCGCACCATCTCCTCGGTGACCAACGCCGCGGTCAGCCAGCCGAGTCCGATCCCGATGACGGCGCCGGGCATCATGTCGACCAGCATCTTGCGGTCATAGACGCCCCACCAGGTCCACACCGAAACGATGTCCATCAGGCACAGGATCGGCAGCAGGATGGCGGCCGCCTGAACCGGCGGCATCGTCAGCGCCATCAATGGCACGCCGACAAAGCCGACGGCGCCGCCGAAGCCGCCTTTCGACAGGCCGACAAGGATCACCGCCGGGATGGCGGCGGCATAGAACCACGGGTCGCTGAGCAGGCCTGACATCGGCAAAGGAAGGTTGAGGAAGGCGGGAGTTCAGCCATAGCGCAGAATACCGCCGCCGGGATAGTCAATAATGCCGGCATCCACTATTTGCCGGGCCGACGTGGACGGCCGGCCGCGCCGCGATGCCTTGTCGGCCGGTTCGCCAACTCCGAGGTGTGGAAATGAGCGCGATCAGCATTCGCCGAGCCCGCGAAACGGACGTCGCGGCAATCGTCGCGATGCTTGCCGACGACGCGCTCGGCCGGGCCCGTGAAGACGCCAGCCTGCCGCTGTCGCAGGCCTATCTCGACGCCTTCGCGGCGATAGACGGCGATCCGAACCAGTTCCTCGCCGTGATGACCGATGGCGACGAAACCATCGGCACGCTGCAGATCACCTTTATCGCCGGACTGTCGCTGCGTGGCGCCAGGCGCGGCCAGATCGAGGCCGTGCGCGTCGCCGAGCACCGGCGTCCAGCTGACCACCAACAAGAGCCGGCTCGAGGCGCATCGCTTCTACGACCGGCTTGGCTTCAAGGCCAGCCACATCGGCTACAAGCTGGAGCTTTAGCCGGCCGACTGTTCAAGCACCGCGCTTTGCTCTATGCCGCAATGCAACCATCTTCGCCCGGCATAGGCGAAACCGGGATCGAAGGCCAATGAACGATTTAACCCCGCCCAATCGCTGCCGCATCGTGCTGATCGCGCCGCCTTTTGTGCCGGCCGAGCACATCTGCGCGGCCTTCGAGGGCGGCGACGTGGCTTCGCTGATCCTGCCCGACAACGGCATGGACGATGCTTCCTTCCAGGCCTTCGCCGAAAGGATCGTGCCGATCGCTCAAAATGCCGGCGTCGCCGTAATCATCGCCGGCGATAGCCGCATCGCCGGCCGCGTCCAGGCCGACGGCATCCATGTCGAAACGAGACCCCAGGAACTCGCCGAGACGATCGAGCGCCTGGCCGGCAAGATGATGGTCGGCGCCGGCGGCGCCAAGACCCGCGACGAAGCGCTGGAGCTCGGCGAGGAGCGCCCCGACTACATGTTCTTCGGCCGCTTCGGCTACGACAACAAGCCCGAGCCGCATCACCGCAACCTCGCCCTCGGCGAATGGTGGGCGGAGATGATCTCGATTCCTTGCATCGTCATGGCCGGCTGCGAGCTTGCGTCCGTGGAGACGGTGGCCGCGACCGGCGCCGAGTTCGTGGCGCTTTCCAGCGCCGTGTTTGCCGACGGACGCGACCCGCGGGCGGCGATCGCCGCCGCCAACGCGCTGCTCGATGAAACCGCGCCGCGTTTCGAGGACTGACATGCGCTTGGCGGTCCTTTCCCTGGCTGTCCTGGCCGGCTTGATCGCCCCGATCTGCTGGCTGAGCGATGTGGCAACCGCGGCCGAGACCGTCCCACTGCCGCAGCCCCGCCCGGACACGAGCACCCCAAACACGGGCACCTCAAACACGGGTACCTCGAATACCGCCATCCCGAATGTGGAAACGCCGAACGTAAGTTCGCCGGACATCGGCGCACCGAATGCGAGCCGGTTCGGCGACGGCGCGCATGTCGACAAGCCGATCGAGAACACATTGCCGCAACCGGCCACCATGACGCCGCCATCGGTCGACACCATCAATCCTGACCGCTTCGGCGCCAAGCAGCCGGATGCCGCCTACGGCGCCTTCCAGCGCGGGCTCTACAAGACCGCCTACAACCTTGCCATGGAGCGCGCCAAGAACGGCGATCCGGCGGCCGAGACGCTGGTGGCCGAAATCCTGTCGCGCGGGCTGGGTGTGCCGGTCAATCCGGCGGAGGCCGGCAAGTGGTATGCGCTGGCCGCCGAGCAGGGTGTGCCGGAGGCGCAGTTCCAATATGCGCTGATGCAGCTCGACGGCCGTTATGTGAAGAAGGACGAAAAGGCTGCCTTCGCCCTGATGCAGGCCTCCGCCGAGGCCGGCAACCGGCTGGCGCAGTTCAACTTCGCGCAATTGCTGGTCCAGGAGGATCCGGGCGATACCGGCCTCGTGAAAGCCGCCGTCTATTACCAGCGGGCGGCCGCCACCGGCCTTGCCGATGCGCAATATGCGATGGCGCAGCTCTATGCCAATGGCGTCGGCGGCAAGCCGCATGACGACGCCCAGGCGCGCATCCTGCTGGCGCAGGCCGCGCGGCAGAATTACGACACCGCGCAGATCGACCTCGCCGCCTGGATGATCGAGGGCCGTGGCGGCGAACGCGACCTGAAATCGGGTTTTGCCTGGATGCGGCGGGCCGCCGAAGGTGGCAACGTCGCCGCCCAGAACCGCCTTGCCAAGCTCTACATGGGCGGCATCGGCACCGATCCGGATCTGATCCTCGCCGGCGCCTGGTACATCGTCGCGCGCCGCGCCGGGCTGATCGATCCGCAGATGGACGATTTCCTGCAGGGCCTCGACGACGACCAGACCAAGCAGGCGCTGCAAAAGGCAAATCGGCTGCCGTGAGGCGCAACGCCGGGGTGGCACGATCCTGACCGCTCCCTTGCCTCCCTCCCTTGCTAGTACGTGCAATTTGTGGTCTTGGAGGCGCCAAAGCGCGACCCGCGCCAGAAAAATCTCACTCGGATCAGTTCATCATGGCCAAGATCAGTGGCAACGAAATCCGTCCCGGCTATGTCATCGAGCACGATGGCGGGCTGTGGGTGGCGGTCAAGACCAACACCGTCAAGCCCGGCAAGGGCGGCGCCTACAACCAGGTCGAGTTGAAGAACCTGATCAACGGCACCAAGCTCAACGAACGCTTCCGCTCGGCCGAGACCGTCGAGCAAATAAGGCTCGACCTGAAGGATTTTTCCTTCCTTTACGAACAGGGCGACGCGCTGGTGTTCATGGACACCGAAAGCTACGAGCAGCTCGAGCTCGCCAAGGACTTCGTCGGCGAACGCGCCGCCTTTCTGCAGGACGGCATGATGGTGACGGTGCAGCTCTATGAAGAGCGGCCGATCGGCATTTCGCTGCCGGACCAGGTGACGCTGACCGTCACCGAGGCCGATCCGGTGGTGCGGGGCCAGACGGCCGCGTCCTCCTATAAGCCGGCAGTGCTGGAGAACGGCATCCGCGTGCTGGTGCCGCCCTTCATCTCGGCCGGCGAACGCATCATCGTCGACACCAACGAAATCACCTATATGCGCCGCGCCGATTGAGCGCCGGCCGGTAGGAAGAAAAGCCAGGAAGAAAAATGGCGCGTTCCGCTCTCCTCAACGTCATGGTCCAGGCCGCGATGAAGGCCGGCCGCTCGCTGTCGCGCGACTTCGGCGAGGTGCAGAACCTGCAGGTCTCGATGAAGGGACCGGGCGACTATGTCAGCCAGGCCGACCGCAAGGCGGAAGAGATCGTCTTTGCCGAGCTTTCCAAGGCGCGGCCGGGCTACGCCTTCCTGATGGAGGAGCGCGGCGCCGTCGAAGGAGAGGATGCCCAGCACCGCTGGCTGGTCGATCCGCTCGACGGGACCACCAACTTCCTGCATGGCATCCCGATTTTCTCGGTATCGATCGCGCTCGAGCGCCAGGGCCAGGTCGTCGCCGGCGTGGTCTACAATCCGGCGATGGACGAGCTCTACACGGCCGAGCGCGGCGGCGGTGCCTTCATGAACGACCGTCGGCTGCGCGTCGCCGGCCGCTCCAAGCTGACCGACGCGGTGATCGGCTGCGGCATGCCGCATCTCGGCCGCGGCCAGCATGGCAATTTCCTGATCGAGCTGCGCAACGTGATGGCCGAAGTCTCCGGCGTTCGCCGCCTGGGCTCCGCCGCGCTCGATCTCGCCTATGTCGCGGCCGGCCGCATGGACGGCTTCTGGGAAACCGGCCTGTCGCCCTGGGACATCGCCGCCGGCACCCTTCTGGTGCGCGAAGCCGGCGGCTTCGTTTCCGACATGAGCGGCGGACAGGACATGCTTGACAATGGCGAGGTCGTCGCCGGCAACGAGCTCATCCAGCGCGCGCTGCTTAAGACCGTGAAGAAGCCGTTGGCGCCTCGCTGACTTCAACGTGCTAGCGCGTCGAAAGGACGCGCGCCTTTAGTCGCAAAACCGCAACCGAAGCTTGAAATATTGGTCCCCGAGCGCCCAGATTAGGCGTTGCAGGATCATTTGATGAGCGACGCGCGTCCAGATACCCAGCTTGATATCCCCTTCGTGGGGCGCTGGCACTATTCGCGCGCCGAGATGATCGCCGATGGCATCGTCCACGCCGTGGGCATCGTATTGGCGATCGCCGCCGGCTCGGCCTTCCTGGCGCTGGCTGCGTTCCACTCCGGTCCAGGCGAATATGTCGCCGCCGTCTTCTACGTGGTGTCGCTGCTCACCGTGCTGTCGGTGTCGCTGGCCTACAATCTGTGGCCGGTGTCTTGGCCGGCGAAATGGATCCTGCGGCGCTTCGATCATGCCGCGATCTATCTCTTGATCGCCGCCACCTACACGCCCTTCCTCGCCCAGCTCAACAACTCGCCGCTGGCGCTGCCCATGATCGTCGTCGTCTGGAGCGCCGCATTGGCCGGCATCGCCATCAAGATGTTCCTGCCGGGCCGCTACGACCGGCTGGCCATCGTCTTCTACCTCGCCATCGGCTGGAGCGGCGTCGTGCTCGCCGGACCGCTGGTCGAGACGCTGCCGACCACCTCGGTCGCGCTGCTTATCGCCGGCGGCATCGTCTATTCCTGCGGTGTCATCTTCTTCGCCTGGAAGGGCCTGCGCTTCCACAATGCGGTCTGGCACGGCTTCGTCGTCACCGGCGCCGGCCTGCACCTGGCCGCCATGGTCGACTGCCTGGTCGTCAACCGGTTCTGAACCTTGGCGTCTGCGATATTGCCAAGCGCCATTCAATTTGGTCACAATTCCGTTTAGAGTCGCGGCAATTCTGCGGCGGTGGCATCGGAAACGGGGCACGGATGGCTTTTCTCAGATCCTTCGGCAGGCGATCGGACGTCCTGATCTACGATCCGCACAAGCTGTCGAGCCCGCAGGTGTTCCTGCTCACCATGATGATCTTCCTGATCATCGTCGCTTTCATCGCCGCCATCCTCACCCGTCAGATCTCGACCGCCTTCTCCAGCAATCCCGGCCTCAACGGGTTGATCGTCGGCGTGCTGGCAGTCGGCATCCTGCTTGCCTTCACGCAGGTCGGGCGGCTGTTCCGCGAGGTGCGCTGGGTCAACTCCTTCCGCGCCGGCTCCGAAACCACCGAGCCGGTGCTGCTGGCGCCGATGAAGGCGATGATCGGCCGATCGTCCTCGATGGCCTTCTCGACCTCCTCGATGCGCACGATGCTCGATTCCATCGCCACCCGCCTCGACGAAAGCCGCGACACCTCGCGCTATCTGGTCGGCTTGCTTGTGTTCCTCGGCCTGCTCGGCACCTTCTGGGGCCTGCTCAACACCATCGCCTCGATCCGCGAGACGATCGAGGCCCTGGATCCGGGCACCGGCGACGCGGCGGCTGTGCTCGATGCGCTGAAGCAGGGCCTGTCGGCGCCGCTGGCCGGCATGGGCACCGCGTTTTCGTCCTCGCTGTTCGGCCTTTCGGGCTCGCTGGTGCTCGGCTTCCTCGACCTGCAGGCCGGCCGCGCCCAGACCCGCTTCTACACCGAGCTCGAAAACTGGCTGTCCTCGGTCACCGACCTATCGTCCGACATCGTCGTCTCCGACACGTCGAAAGCAACCGAATCCTCCGAGGACATCCGCCTGCTGTCGGAGCGGCTGCGCAGCCTGCAGGAAAATGGCGGCGGCTCCAATCCGCGCGTCGCCACCGCCATGGCCAATCTTGCCGACGGCATTTCGGGGCTGGTCAAGAACATGCGCTCCGAGCAGCAGATCATGCGCGACTGGGTCGAGGCCCAGTCCGATGAGCAGAAGGCCATGCGCAACACGCTGGAAAAGATCGCCGACGCGCTGAAGAAGCAAGGGGTCCACTGACGTGGCGCTGGCAAGACGGCGCGCCGACCGCCGCATCGACTATTGGCCGGGCTTCGTCGACGCGCTGTCGACGCTGCTGCTGGCGATCATGTTCCTGCTCACCGTCTTCGTGCTGGCGCAGTTCCTGCTCAGCCGCGAGATCTCCGGCAAGGACGCGGTGCTGAACCGCCTCAACTCGCAGATCAACGAGCTGACCCAGTTGCTGGCGCTGGAGCGCACGAACAGCCAGGACAAGGAGGATTCGCTCGCCAACCTGCAGGCGTCGCTGTCGGCGGCGCAGGCCGAGAAGAGCCGCCTCGAGCAGTTGCTGGCGCAGGGCGCCGGCGCCGGCGACGCTGCCAACAAGCGCGCCGACCAGCTGTCCGGCGAGCTCGGCAATCAGCGCCAGATCAGCCAGCAGGCGCTGAGCCAGGTCGAGATCCTCAACCAGCAGATCGCGGCGCTGCGCAAGCAGATCGGCGCGCTCGAGGACGCGCTCAACGTCTCCGAGCAGCGTGACCACGACTCCAACACCAAGATCGCCGATCTCGGCCGACGCCTGAACGTGGCGCTTGCGCAGCGCGTCCAGGAGCTCAACCGCTACCGCTCCGATTTCTTCGGCCGCCTGCGCGAAATCCTCGCCGACCGCGAGAACATCCGCATCGTCGGCGACCGCTTCGTCTTCCAGTCGGAGGTGCTGTTCCCGACCGGCTCCGACGAGATCAACGATGCCGGCAAGGTCGAGATGAAGAAGCTCGCCGACGCCATCATCGAGTTGCAGAAGGAAATCCCGCCGGAGATCAGCTGGGTGCTGCGCGTCGACGGCCACACCGACAACAAGCCGCTCTCCGGCACCGGCCGCTATCGCGACAATTGGGAACTGTCGACCGCGCGCGCGACCTCCGTCGTGAAGTTCCTGATCGAGAATGGCGTGCCCGCCAACCGGCTGGTCGCCGCCGGTTTCGGCGAGTTCCAGCCGCTCGACCCGGCCGACACCGACGAGGCGCGCGGCAAGAACCGTCGTATTGAGCTCAAGCTCACCGAACGGTGATTTAAAGCATGTCTCCCGAAAGTGGGAACCGGTTTCGGGACAAAGACATGCGTAGAATCAAAAGCCTAAAGCGCACGGAGCGCATCTGAAAGATCGCGACGCGCTTTAGGATCACGTGAAGTCACGGGAAGTTGTTCGTCGGCTCAATACTTATAGTGCAAGTGCCGGCGGCAAGAGCTGAAAACATTATCTTTTTTTAATTACACATCGCAAATCGACGCACCTAATTTGCTGCCAGGGCCGGGGACCGCCGGCGATGCCTCCCATCGCGACGCGACGGAACTGGACGGCCCCGGAATGTCGGAAGGCTGGCGGCGCGACCGCTTCCTTCCTTGGCAGGAGGATGCGCCGCCATGCGCGCTTCAACATCACTCAAGACCGTAACCCTGGCTGCTGCATTGATTGCAGCCCCGCTCGCCGGCGCGTACGCGGCTGGACATCACAGGGGCGGAGCTCTCGAGGCTCCCGATCCGACCGACATGACCGGACCGCGCGTGACCAGTCTGATCGAGCAAATCCAGGGCGTAAATCAGGGTATCGCCGACGCACGGGAAGCGAACAACATCTCGGCCGCGGAGGCGCGGCAACTGCATATGCGCGCAGCCCATATCAGCCAGGCCGCGGAACATGTTGCAGCCTCGGATCATGGCAGGATCCCGGCCGCGCAATATCATGACCTGCTGCGTCGCCTCGACAATGTCGACCAGAGGCTGATGAACGACACCGGCAGCGGCTTCATGATGGGTGACGGCTCGGACGGCGGAAACTATCCGAACGGCTAAGGTTTTTGCTGTTTCCAGAGCAATTCCAGGAAAAGTGTGACGCGGTTTTCCGTCAGGAATTGCGTCAAAACAAAGCGATAGGGCGGCTCACCGTTTCCGTGAAAGGGTGAGCCGCCCTGGGAAACGGCGACCACTTCTTTTGACGCAATTCCAGGAAAGCGGTTTTTCACATTTTCATGGAATGGCTCGAGAGGAAGGGACCACCTGGCGCCCGAGGGACCTGGCTCCGAGGGCGTCCTTTTCCGTCACCACCCCAGCCAGAGCGCGAGGATGGCAAGCACGGACGGCACCGTCTGGATATAGAGGATCTTGCGGCCGACGGTCGCCGCGCCGTAGAGGCCGGCAACAGTGACGCAAAGCAGGAAGAACATCTTCACCTGGAAGCCTGCGGCGCCGAGATAGAGGCCCCAGAACAGCCCGGCGGCGAGAAAGCCGTTATAGAGCCCCTGATTGGCCGCGAGCACCTTCGAAGCGCTGGCGAAGTCCGGCGTCAGCTTAAACACCTTGCGGCCGCGCGGCGTGTCCCACAGCACCATCTCCAGATAGACGATGTAGCAATGGATCAGCGCCACCAGTCCGACCAGGATGTTACCGATCATCGTCCCCTCCAGCGATTTGTTCCCGGCATTGATCACGCAGTCATGTCACATGGCAAGATGGCTGATCCCATCCCGACCGGGCAGGGTTGCCAAGCGCGGTGCCTTGGTATCTTTTCGCGCCAGCCAATTTGAAGCTGGGATCCATCATGTCCTTCCAAAAACTCGACGAACTCGGCCACAAGCTCGAAGCGCTGGAACATGCACTCGCCATCCTCGGCGCCGACGAGGCGACGCATATGGCCGTCGGCGGCGGCGAGAAGCGCGCCGAGGCGATGTCCTCGCTTGCCGGCATGCTGCATCGTCAGGCGACCGCGCCCGAGATCGGCGACTGGATCGCCGCCGCCGAAGCCGAGCCGCTCGGCGAAGAGCAGCGGGCGGCCGTGCGGGAGTTGCGCCGGCAATACACCAACCTCACCTGCCTGCCGGTCGAATTCGTCGAGCGCCAGACGGTGGCGCGCATGCGCTCCGAGCAGCTCTGGCGCGACCTGCGCGCCAAGAACGATTGGGCGGGCTTCCTGCCGGCGCTGGAAGGCGTCGTCGCCCTGGTGCGCGAGGAAGCCGCCTTGCGCGCCGACGCGCTCGGCCTCGCCCCCTATGACGCGCTGATGGAGCAGTATGATCCCGGCAACCGCGCCGCCGATATCACGCCGGTGTTTGCCGAGCTGAAGGCCTTCCTCAAGGATTTCCTGCCGCACGCGCTCGCCGTGCAGGATGCGCGGCTGGCGAAGCATCCCATGAAGCCGTTGTCGGGCAGCTATGCCGTCGACCGCCAGCGCGAGCTCGGCCTCGCCATGATGGCCGCTGTCGGCTTCGACCTCACCCGTGGCTCGCTGTCGGTGTCGCACCATCCCTTCTGCGGCGGCGTGCCGAGCGACGTGCGCATCACCACCCGCTACAAGACCTCCGATTTCCTGTCGGCGCTGATGGGCGTGCTGCACGAGACAGGCCACGCGCTCTACGAACAGAACCTGCCCAAAGCCTGGTCGCATTGGCCGCTCGGCAAGGCGCGCGGCATGGCCGTGCATGAGAGCCAGAGCCTGTTCGTCGAGAAGCAGATCGGCCGCAACCCGGCCTTCTGGCGCTGGGCGCTGCCGGTGGTCGAAAAACATCTCGGCGAAGCCTGGTCGCTCGACGACATCCTGCCGCATGTCCACCATGTCGAGCGCGGCCTGATCCGTGTCGATGCAGACGAGGTCACCTACCCGCTGCACGTCATCTTGCGCTACGAGCTCGAACAGGAACTGGTGTCCGGCAGGCTGGAGGTCGCCGACCTGCCGGAGGCCTGGGATGCCAAGATGCGCGACTATCTCGGGCTGTCGACCATCGACAACCCGGCCGACGGCCCGATGCAGGACGTGCATTGGCCGGGTGCCGCCTTCGGCTATTTCCCATCCTACACGCTGGGCGCCATGATGGCGGCGCAGCAATGGGCGGCCTTGACCAGGGAGCATCCGGCCGCCGACGCCGATCTTGCCAAGGGCGATTTCAGCGCCGTGAACGGATGGCGGCGCGACAGGATCTGGTCGCAAGGCTCGCGCTGGTCGACGCCGGAGCTGCTCGAGCGCGCCACCGGCGAGAAGCTCAACGCCGTTTACTTCACGCAGCACCTGCGCAAGCGCTACGGCAACTGACGCACCCGTCGACGTCTGTCGAGCCACAGGCGCAAAACATGCGCGGCCGGGCTTTACTTTGGCGGGAAAGACTCTGACAAAGAGCCTGGTTGCGTCAACGGGCTTGGATTGTTGGTGGGTAACAGTCTTCGCGGGGTCAGGTCTTTCCGCTGTCTCCTGCTCTTTTTGGTCTTGCTGGCAGGTCTGGTCTCGCCTGCGGGCGCCGATGAGATCGTGCGCAAGGGGCCGGAGGCGGACTGGATCAAGACGGTCGATATCCCGGCCGCCGATCCGGCGCGCGCCGACCGCATCAAGAACGGCATTTCATGGCTGCTGGCGGATGAGCAGATCGTCCATCGCGAGCACGGCTACGACGACTACTGGCGCTCGGCCTACAAAATAGTCGACCGCCCCGGCCTGGAACGGGGCGCCGGCATCGACCTGCAATTTGATCCCTCGCGCCACAGGGTCACGCTCAATCATCTGCGCGTCATCCGCGACGGCCAGGTGCTGGACCGGCTGGCCGACGTCAAGTTCGATATTTTCCGGCAGGAGAAGGACGCCGAGAAAGGCGTCTATGACGGCTGGCTGACCGCTCACGTCAACATCGACGACGTGCGCGTCGGCGATATCGTCGACTATGGCCAGACCTATGAGACCACGCCGCTCGTCGGCAAGGATCTGTTCTTCGACAGTTTCTCGACCGAGTGGGACGAGCCGGTCGGGCTGATCCGCACCAGCATCACCTGGCCGGCCGCGCAGCCGCTGGCGATCAAGCCGCGCGGCACCGACATCAAGCCCGTCGTCACCACGTCAGGATCGGACACGGTCTATCTCTGGGAGATCGCCAATCCGAAGCCGGTCAAGGTCGAGGACAACCTGCCGGCGGAATTTCCGGCATGGGGATCGATCGACATCTCCTCGACCGCCAGCTGGCAGGGCGTGGTCGACGCCGTCCAGCCCTATTACAAGCCGGCGACCGCCTTCCCCGCCGCTTTCGCCGCGAAGCTGGACGAGATCGCGGCCAAGCATCAGCAGCCCGAGGATCGCATGATCCAGGCGATGCGTCTCGTCCAGGACGAGATCCGCTATGTCAGCCTGTCGATGGGCTCAGGCTCCTACATTCCGCGCGATCCGGCCACCGTCATCCAGAGCGGCTTCGGCGATTGCAAGGACAAGGCCCTGCTTTTGGCTTCGGCGCTGCAGCGGCTGGGCGTCCCGGCGCAAGTGGCGTTGGCCGACCTCGACAAGGGACGGGCGCTGGACCAGCATCTGCCGGCAATCCACGCCTTCGACCATGCCATCGTCAAGGCGACGATCGGCGCGAAGACCTATTGGCTCGACGCCACCAACTACCTGCAGGGCGGCGATGCCAGCGACTTCTGGCAGCCGGACTACGGCTTTGCCTTGCCGCTGTTCGGCAACGGTCAGCTGGAGAAGATGCCCAGTCAGCAGCTGACCGGCCCGTCGATCAAGGTCGCGGAGGACTTTTCCTTTCCCGACAAGCCTGACGGCCACCTGACGCTGGCGGTGCTT
The DNA here is from genome assembly GCF_019091085.1 of Mesorhizobium sp. GbtcB19. GTDB lineage: Bacteria > Pseudomonadota > Alphaproteobacteria > Rhizobiales > Rhizobiaceae > Mesorhizobium. The sequence goes on from NZ_JAGXJY010000005.1 coordinate 355,466, forward strand.
TCGACCTATGCCGGCGCCGACGCGGACGACATGCGCAGCAGCCTGGCCAGCCGCTCGCTGAGCGACCTGTCGGACTCCTATCTGAAATATTACAGCAAGCGTTATCCCGGCATTGAGAGCGCGGCCAAGCTGGAGATCTTCGACAATCGCGACGGCAACATCATCAATGTTCGCGAGAGCTACCAGTTGCCGGCACAGGCGTTGGCCGCCAACGACCTCGCCAAGAACTTTCCGATCAAGGCGGCCGATCTCGGCACCGACCTGCCGACGCCGACCATGGTGGATCGCGTCGGCCCGATCGCGCTGGGGCGGCCGATCTATCGCAGCCACGCCATCACGGTGAGCAATCTGAAGGCAAGGTTTTCCGGCGAGGAGATAAAGAACGTCGTGACGCCCTATGTGTCGCTGAAATCATCGTGGAACAACACGCCGACCACCTTCGAGGTGAAGTGGGACTTCCGGACCCTGGCAACGCAGGTTCCAGCCAAGGCGATCGGGGACTATTTGAAGTCGGTCAAGGATCTCGGAGACAACACCGACTGGTCTTTCAACTTTGCCTATCGGGACGCGCCCGAAGACCCGGCGCCTGTCGCTGCTCCGGAGGACCGATCCAAACAGCAGGTCATTGGCGGCTTGCTGCTGGTCTCGATTTTTGTCGGCATACCGCTTTTCATGGCCTTGCGGCGCTGGTAGCCGCGCGGCGCGATGGATGCCTACCCAGAATGCGTGGCCCGAGCGCTTTTACTCCGCCGCGCCCTTGAAAGCGCCGGCGCCCGTCTCGAACTGCAGCTTGGCGAGCCGCGCATAAATGCCGCCCTTGGCGACCAGGCTCTGGTGCGTGCCTTCCTCGACGATGCGCCCGCCTTCCATGACCAGGATGCGGTCGGCCTTGAGCACGGTCGCCAGCCTATGTGCGATGACGATGGTGGTGCGGCCGCGCATCAGCCGCTCCAGCGCCCTTTGCACCAGCGTCTCGCTTTCGGCGTCGAGCGCCGAGGTCGCTTCGTCGAGCAAGAGGATCGGCGCGTCGCGCAGGATGGCGCGGGCGATCGCGATGCGCTGGCGCTGGCCGCCGGACAGCGTCACGCCGCGCTCGCCGACCTGGCTGTCATAGCCTCTGTCGAGCCTGGCGATGAATTCGTCCGCAAGGGCTGCCTTGGCCGCGGCCTCGATCTCGGCCTCGCTGGCGCCCTGCCGACCGAAGCCGATATTGTCGCGCACGCTGGCGGCGAAGATGGTGACGTCCTGCGGCACGATGGCGATGCGCTGGCGGATGGCGGCGGGATCGGCCTCGCGCACGTCGACGCCATCAATGACGATGCGTCCGGTCTCTGGATCGTAGAAGCGCAGGATCAGCGAGAAGACGGTGCTCTTGCCGGCGCCCGAAGGCCCGACGATCGCCACCGTCTCGCCGGGCTTCACCTGGAAGCTCAGGCCATGCACGGCGGCCCGGTCCGGCCGCGCCGGATAGGAGAAGGAGACATCGTCGAAGCTGATCGCGCCCTTGGCCGTGGCCGGCAGGGGAAGCGGATCGACCGGCGGCTGGATCGCCGGCGTCTCGGCCAGGATCTCCGTCAGCCGCTCGGCGGCGCCCGCCGCCTGCGACAGCTCGCTCCACACTTCCGACAGCGCGCCGAGCGCGCCGGCTGCAAACACCGAATAGAGCAGGAACTGGCTGAGCGTGCCCGGCGACAGCGTGCCGGCAAGCACGTCGCGCGAGCCGAACCACAGCACCGCCACCACCGAGGAAAAGATCATGAAGATGGCGAAGAAGGTGAGGAAGGAGCGCGCGAACACCGAGGCCCGCGCCGCCTCGAAGGCGGCATCGACGGCGCTGGCGAAGCGGCCGGTGACCAGCTTCTCGTTGGTGAAGGCTTGCAGCGTGCGCACCGCGCCGATCTGCTCGCTGGCATAGGCGGTGGCTTCGGCGAGCGTATCCTGCGCCTGCCGGGACTTGCGCCGCACCGAGCGGCCGAAGGCGACCAGCGGCAGCACGATCAGCGGAATGGCGGCGATCACCAGGGCGGAAAGTTTTGGGCTGGTAACGACCATCATCGCCACCGCGCCGAGGCCGAGGATGACATTGCGCAGCGCCACCGAAGCGGTGGCGCCGACCGCCGACTTCACCTGCGTGGTGTCGGCGGCAAGCCGCGACACGATCTCGCCCGAATGTGAGCGATCGAAAAACGCCGGCGACAGCGTCGTGACGTGGGAGAAAACGTCGCGGCGGATGTCGGCCACGACCCGTTCGCCAAGCGTGATGACGAAATAGTAGCGGCTGGCCGACGCGGCCGCGAGCAGCGCCGCCATCAAAACCAGCGCCGCGAAATATTCCGCGATGAAGGTCGAGCCCGAGGCCTGGAAACCATGGTCGATCATGCGCCGCACGGCCATCGGCAGGGCGAGCGTGGTCACCGCCGCGACGATCAGCGAGATGATGGCGCCGACCACAAGCTTGCGGTAGCGGGTGATGTAGGGGAAAAGGCTGCGGAGCGGCCGGACCGAGCGCCTGCGCTCGTCTCCACTGACACCGATATCCGCCATGAGCGTTTCCTCTGGCCGCTTGCCGGTACTGCGCTTCAATATGCGCCGCGGCGGCCTTGTGATTCAATTCCGGCTGATGTATAGGCTCGCCGACCGTTTTAGAAGCCGTGGCTTTTCATTAGCTGCGGCTTCGAGTTTTAAAAAGGGGCGCATCGACGCAGGCCTTTAGGCCCGTCACCAGCGCCGGCAGCCAGGAAACACGACAATGAAGGCCGATATCCATCCCGACTACCACACCATCAAGGTCGTCATGACCGATGGCACCGAATACCTGACCCGTTCGACCTGGGGCAAGGAAGGCGACACGATGAACCTCGACATCGACCCGACCACGCACCCGGCCTGGACCGGCGGCCAGCAGACCCTGCTCGACCGCGGCGGCCGCCTGTCGAAGTTCAAGAAGCGTTTCGAGGGTTTCGGCCTCTAAGCCTACCTCCGCTTTGTCGCAGATCAAAAACCCGCCTTCGAGGCGGGTTTTTTGTTGGCCACTGTTATTCAGCCGCCAGTGTTGCGTCCCCGGGGCCGGCTCCTGAAGCCGGCACGTCGTCGCCTTCTTTTAAACCCGCGGACTGCCGTGAATTGATCAGGCGGGGATCAGTCCGTGGCGGAGCATGATCTCGCCTGCCTTGGCGAGGTCCGGTTTGCCCGGCACGTTCACCACTTCGGCAATTTCCTCGAAGTAGCGGCGCCCAATCGTGCCTGGCGTCATGCTCGCCAGGACCTTTGCCGTGTCGTCATGCAGGTTTTCGTGATGATGCACTGCCCCACGGGGAATGAATATGGCATCGCCGGCGCGAATCTCACGCGTTTGCCCGTCAACGATGACGGTGAGCGTGCCCTCGAGGCCATAGAGGAATTCATCGGCATCCCGGTGATGATGCGCAGCGGGGACACGCGCCCGCGACGGCACCGTGAATTCAAACACGGTGGCGCCAACCTCGCTGACGAGAAAGCGCAGTTCGAGTTGCCCGATCCGTACGATGTCGTTTTGTAGCGCTTCCATTGAACGTCTCCCCAATGTAAAGTAGCTTTACATCTTCCGTAAAGTGACTTTACAAAAATGTCAATCCTCCCGCCTCCGGATTCCATGCCTGGCCCGCCGTTCTTCGGAGCGCTGCTGCGCGTTGTCTGGCAGCATG
>NZ_JAGXJY010000050.1 GCF_019091085.1 Mesorhizobium sp. GbtcB19
CACTCTATTAATTTTGAAGGATTTTCCATATAAATGTCGAATTTTATAACCTTGAATTTATTTAAAAGAAGGGGTGTTTTAATTATGTCTGATAATCAATATTATGTACCCACTTTAAAATGGAAAAGAGGTGAAAGAAGAGCACTAGAAAGAATAGATTCTTCGGAACAACAAAAAATGATTCCTCTAATCGAAATACAACCTGTTCCTTTTGATCATAAAGCAGGTGATTTTAGTAAAACTATTGATGAGCACTTAGAAAATGTGGGAGCTCAATTAAAAGAAGTTTGGCACCAAAATACTCCAGTCTTCATTGATTTATATACATTATACGATAACGAGGATTTTGAAGATGATCTTCTACAAGATGGTCAGCACCCTGTAAAATTTGTGGTAAACTCTATTAATTCATTTGATATCCCTGCAATCCCAGTAACCGGAATTGACAGACCTGAAGAATTCCAAACTGCTGTCCGCTCTGTCAGTCAAAATGGTATTTGCATTCGTTTAACACAAAATGAATTATCAAATTTTCAAAAACTACGAAAAGAGTTAGAAGAACTATTAGCTTTCTTTAATGTTACTCATAATGAGGTAGACATCATATTAGACTACAAGCAAATCTATCCTAATCAAGAAGAATTAATTTATCAACATGTCTTGCTTACAATTGCACAATTCCCATTTCTAACTCAATGGCGTACTTTAACTCTTAGTATGACAAGTTTTCCAAAAAACCTTAATTCAATACCGACTAATTCTAATGGGGAACTTCCTAGAACAGAGTGGAAAATTTATAAAAGAATACATGATTGCGGGTTAGCTAGAATTCCGATTTTTGGAGATTATGGGATTTCACATCCAGATTTTGTAAATCTTGACCCACGGATTATTACAATGGCATCAAAAATTGTGTATAGTTATGATGATTTATATCTAATTTTTAGGGGCGGCAGTGTTAAAAAACATGGTTTTTCTCAATCTGTTCAATTAGCAAAAGATTTAATTTCCCTACCTCAATTTTGTGGAGCTGATTTTTCATTTGGTGATAATTATATCTATGAATGTGCAAATGGTGATGCAAAACCAGGGAATGCTGAAACATGGGTAATGGTTGGAGTAAATCATCACCTTACATTAGTAGCACGTGATCTCTCCAACCTTCGCGCTGTTTCAACTGTAAATTAACTAAATCTTTTAGTTCATTTATTTCAATTGTTTCAGCTAAATGCTCTAAAATAACTCTTTTAGGTTTGCTAAGATACCCTCTCTGCAAGCCTGTCTCTTTAAATATTTCTAGGGCTTCATCTTTCCACAAAACCTGACTAACTGCAAATGGAACAATTATCTTATTAGCTCTTCCTTGCCTTAATTTTTTTAACTTTATTTCTCCATGTCGATTCCGTACAGAGATAATCCCCCACCATTTAGGAACCATTTTTTTCACATGCTCTAAGTAGTCTACTGCCACTACAATTGTAACTCTATCAAATACTTTGTTATAATATTCAATTTGCCTTGGTAATCGTTCTAACGTATCACTTTCACTTTTAATTTCATACCCATGCATAATTCCATTAACCACTGCTACATCAACTCTAGATTGCCCTTGACAGATTCCAAGTTCATTTATAATAATCGTGTCTGAACAATTGACATACTGTTCTTCAAGATATTTAAACAATTCCTCTCTCACATGGTAATCTTTTAATTTTTCCATTTATACCATCCCTTAATTTATTGTTCCGATTAGCATGTTAACATTAAATATATATATATTTCAACATCCCTGCTATAGTTCCTA
>NZ_JAGXJY010000470.1 GCF_019091085.1 Mesorhizobium sp. GbtcB19
CCCCCAAGTTCCCAGTTCTCTCACCAATCCCAACGGTAGCTCGACATCAGCCAATATCGGCGCGACGCTGACCATCCCGATCTGTTCGGGCGGGCGGACCGAAGCGCTGGTTCGGCAGGACAAGGAATCGCTCAGCGAGGCGCGCATCCAGGACGATGTCAGCCGCGCCCAGGTTCGCCAGGCCGTGGTCTCGGCACGGACGCAATATGTCGCCGCGCTCGTGAGCGTCGATGCCAACA
>NZ_JAGXJY010000471.1 GCF_019091085.1 Mesorhizobium sp. GbtcB19
TGCCCGCTCGAATAGAGCGGCGGCACGGCCTGTACGTGCTGGCCGGCGCGGATCAGGTTGGGCATCTCCTGGTAGGAGATGGTGATCAACAGCGAAGCGATATGCGCGCCGTCGACGTCGGCGACGGTCATGATGATCACACGATCGTAGCGCAGGTCTTCGTCGCGCTATTTCGAGTGCGTGCCGCAGCCGTGCGCCTGGATCAGGTCGGAGGTTTGCTGGTTGGCGGCAAGTTTGTC
>NZ_JAGXJY010000472.1 GCF_019091085.1 Mesorhizobium sp. GbtcB19
ATGGGTCTCGAACAGGCCGGCGGCCATGCCGCCGCAACCGCCGACATTGTCGCCGACATTGCCGGCGATGGTGGCCGGGTGGCGCGGATCATCTTCCGGAATGCCGGCCTCGACCTTGCCGCCGAGGTCGCCGCCGACATCCGCGCCCTTGGGGAAGATGCCGCCGCCGGGACGGGCGGAGATCGGGATCAGCGAGGCGCCGAAGCGGAGCGAGACCAGCGGGCCGATGCCGGTGCGGT
>NZ_JAGXJY010000473.1 GCF_019091085.1 Mesorhizobium sp. GbtcB19
TCTGGGTTCAGTAGTCAAAGGCTTTGTTTGCGGGGTAAGTTTGATTAGTTGAAAGTAAGCCAAGACCTAAAACATAACAGCAAGTCAAAAACTCGCCAAGAGTCATTAATGGAATTCCAATACAGTAGCCTCGGGGTCTAATCTAATAAGTGGGTGTTTGGTTCTAATCTCCTATGGTAGCGTTCAAGTCTAATGGTTGTAGTTGCTTGTGGGCTTGGCATCTATAAAAGTAAGAAGGT
>NZ_JAGXJY010000474.1 GCF_019091085.1 Mesorhizobium sp. GbtcB19
TTAGAATCCTTACATGCTAAAAAATTCTCTCAATATTTCTTATCCACTCCTCACTCATTAGTGGATGTATCACCTTCAATAACTGGTGGATCATTCTTTCTAAACCTTTACTTGCTGATTCTACTGCTAGTCATAGGTGCCCTATAGCCAATCACATGACTAATGGCATGTGTGACATGATACACATTCTTTTTGCTTATTATATTTTAATATTTTTTATCACTTTATATTGCTTATTG
>NZ_JAGXJY010000475.1 GCF_019091085.1 Mesorhizobium sp. GbtcB19
GCCCGCAGCGGCGCCAGCGGCAGGATCGTGTGCGAGACCACGGCTTCCATGCGCTATGCCGGCCGGGGCTGGGAAATCCCCGTGCCGCTGGCGGACGAGCCGTCCGGCGACGATGCGGTGGCGAAGCCCAAGGAACTGTTCGAGACGAACTCCCAGCGCTTCTTCGGCCGCGCCATCGGAGGCCCCGACGGGCCCGAGATCGAGATCGTCACCTGGTCGGTGAAGGCGACCGATGTTCG
>NZ_JAGXJY010000476.1 GCF_019091085.1 Mesorhizobium sp. GbtcB19
TTTCAGCTTAGGAGCCCTGCTGATCGCGGGGATACCGGAGAAGGCCTCGGCAGCGTCACCACGATGGAGGAGTCGCCGGAGCATATCCGCCGCGAGCAGACGCTGAAGACGTTGCTGCGCGAAGTCAGCCATCGTTCGAAAAATCTGCTCGCCTACATCCAGAGTATGGCCACCCAGACCGGGCGCTTCACGGAGACGCTCGGAGAAGTCCTGGCGCGCTTCCGCGGCCGGCTGTAATC
>NZ_JAGXJY010000477.1 GCF_019091085.1 Mesorhizobium sp. GbtcB19
GCTATTCCGCCTTCACCTCCATCACGCCGGTGGCGGGGCGGGCCGGGTATTGCGGCCGGTACATGTCTTCCACCGTGGCCGCCGGTTGGGCATAGGTGCCTGGCGTCACGGCACGCACGACATAGGCCAGCGTGTTGTTGCGGTCGCCGTCGCCTGCATTCGGGGTGAAGACGGCATCGATGGCGTCGGCGCGGGACTCACGGTGCGCCGCGTCGGGATGCGCCAGCCTGTGGGAGGGC
>NZ_JAGXJY010000478.1 GCF_019091085.1 Mesorhizobium sp. GbtcB19
CGGAAGCCGCGATCGGCGCGTCGGTGGCGAGGAAGGAGAGCATCGGGGCCAGGTCCGGCGCGATCAGGCCGGCGCCCTTGGCGATGCCATTGATGGTGACGTCGGCATCGCCGAGCTTGCCCGTCGCCGTCGCCACCTTGGGGTAGGTGTCGGGGGGCATGATGGCCTTGGCCGCCTCGGTCCACAGGTCGGGCTGGCCGTCCTCGACCAGGCCGGCGAGCAAAAGGCTGAATTTGTTG
>NZ_JAGXJY010000479.1 GCF_019091085.1 Mesorhizobium sp. GbtcB19
TGCTTTGGCGGTCCTACCTCGTGCTGGGCTGGATCGGGGTGGGCGCTGCTGTCGCCGTGCTTGGCCGTGTCCCCTTCGATCCGACCATCGTCGGCGCGGCGTTTCTTCCCAGGACGCCGGTCTTCAACTGGCTGCTGCCGGGCTAGGGCGGGCCGGCGCTCGCCTTCGGCTTCGCCGCGGGGCGGCTCGCCCGCACCCCCAACGGCCGGCCGCGTCTGGCCATGGGGGCGGCCTCGGGG
>NZ_JAGXJY010000051.1:0-296 GCF_019091085.1 Mesorhizobium sp. GbtcB19
GATGGAACAGGATGCCATCCTGCAGCGGCGACAGCGCATAGATGTCCTGGACATTGCCGATGCCACCCGGCACCGCCTCCACCACCCGGTCGATCTCCGCCTGGCTGAGCTCCGCCAGCGGTACCATCGCCGGTGTGATCGTCCGGGTTTGCGGCGTGATCCCGTTGGCGGGAACCGACACCTCGCGGCTGCGTCCCAGCTTCGCGGCAAAATCCGCCAGCCGAGGCTGCTCGAACAGGTCCCGGATCGCCGCGCCCAGACCCAGCCGCCGCAGCCGCTCCAGCAGCTTCACCGCC
>NZ_JAGXJY010000051.1:306-1762 GCF_019091085.1 Mesorhizobium sp. GbtcB19
AGCAGCGAGTGACCGCCGAGCTCGACGAAACTGTCCTGCCGCCCGACCTGCTCGACGCCGAGCTGCTCCTGCCAGATGCCGGCCAGGATCGTCTCGACCTCACCCTGCGGCGGCTCGTAGAGGCCACGCGCGAAGGCCGCCTCGTCCGGCGCGGGCAGCGCCCTGCGGTCGAGCTTGCCATTCGGTGTCAGCGGCAAGGCTTCCATCGCCACATAGGCCGCGGGTACCATATATTCCGGCAAGGTCGCGCTCAGATGCGCCCGCAGCACCGCCGCCAGTTCGCCGGCGTCACCCGCCTCGCTCCTGGCCTCATCTCTTGCCACCACATAGGCGACCAGGCGCTTGTCGCCGGGTGTGTCCTCGCGCGCGATCACCACCGCCTCGCGCACTGCCGCATGCTCAACCAGCCGCGCCTCGATCTCGCCAAGCTCGATGCGGAAGCCACGGATCTTGACCTGATGGTCGTTGCGGCCGAGGAACTCGATGTTGCCGTCCGGCAAATAACGCACCAGGTCGCCGGTGCGGTACATGCGTGCTTGCGGGTCGTCGCTGAAGCGATCCGCCATGAAGCGCTCCCCCGTCAGCTCGGGGCGGTTCAGGTAGCCGCGCCCAACGCCCACACCGCCGATATAGAGCTCGCCCGCAACGCCAAGCGGAACAGGCTCGCTATAAGCGTCAAGCACATACAGCCGCGTGTTCGGGATCGGACGGCCGATCGGAACGGACCGGGCCAGATACGGCTCAAGATCCGGAGAGAGCCGATGCCACGCCGCGACATCCGAGCATTCGGTCGGGCCGTAGCTGTTGACGAATTCCACGGAGAGGTCGCGCAGCTTCTGGAGCTTCGCCGGCTGGATCGGCTCGCCGCCCAGGACGACACGACGCAGGCTGCGAAGCCTGCCCGTGTCACCGGCATCGATCAGCGCGTGGAATGCGCTGGGCGACAGATTGATGTGCGTGATGTTCTGTTGCGCGATAAGCTCGACCAGAACCTCGGGAACGAACTCGGCCTGCGCCAGATGCAAGGCGCCGCCGACCATCAGCGGTCCAAAAATATTCTTCTGCGTCAGATCGAAATTATACGAGGAGAGCAGAAGCACCCTGTCGCTCGGCGAAAGCCCGAGATCGTCGAGGTACCAGCGCATCAGATTGCAAAGGCCGCGATGCTCGACCATGACGCCCTTGGGCGTGCCGGTGGAGCCCGAGGTGTAGATCACATAGGCGAGATTGCGCGGTGTCAGGCCAAGCGCGCGCGGATCGCGATCGCTCGCGGGATATTCTGTCGACTGCGGCTCATCCAGCCCAATCACCTGGCGTCCCGAAAGCGCATCGCCCAGTGCGGCGCGGCCTGCCTTGTCGACAAGCACCAGACGCGGATCGGCATCGCTGACCACCACGCCAAGCCGCTCGCGCGGATAGGAGGGATCGGGCGGCACATAGGCGCCGCCAGCCTTCA
>NZ_JAGXJY010000480.1 GCF_019091085.1 Mesorhizobium sp. GbtcB19
TTTCTACCATATTTAGCTAATTCTGACAGCCGATCGATCAGTGTCAACTTTGCCTCGGTCATGTTAATTGTTGTGAAGGCGTATTGGTAACTGTGCTGTCATTTAGATGATTGTGATCTAATTTAATAAGGACGCCTTTCTTTTGAAGGCGGACATCTCATAGTCAACAAAAAGATGTGGATATGATTATAACATATTTGCTCTAGTCATATCCAGACACACATTAAAAAGTTAAGACC
>NZ_JAGXJY010000481.1 GCF_019091085.1 Mesorhizobium sp. GbtcB19
ATCCACAAGGGTTAACGAACATAGCACTACTGTTGATAACTAAATTCACATTTAGAGGACTGAAACCTCCAGGCTCTAACGGAGGAATAGCTTTACTTTCTTGATTAAAGTGTAAGATTGCCAATAGACGTAAAGTGCCAAGGGTAAGGAAACCCGCAGAGCACCGAAAAGGTGAGGCAATTTAGCACTGAAAACAAGAAGGCAAGGTCTAGGAATCCCGCCAGCCCGGAGCTGAATGT
>NZ_JAGXJY010000482.1 GCF_019091085.1 Mesorhizobium sp. GbtcB19
TCCGCCGGCAAGCTGGGCGGCCGCACGCTGGGGATCCAGCGCTTGATCGCCCGCTCCTTGCGCCCCTTTGTCGACCTGCAGTCGCTGGGCGAACAGCAGATCACCGTCGACGGCGACGTCATCCAGGCCGATGGCGGCTCCCGCACGGCCTCGGTCACCGGCGGTTGGGTGGTGCATTACGACTGCCTGCGCTGGATGGAAGCCCGCCAGCTGGCGTGCGCTTCCAAGGTGCCGAAGGA
>NZ_JAGXJY010000483.1 GCF_019091085.1 Mesorhizobium sp. GbtcB19
CCACCCCATCCACCCGCGCACGCTGAGGCGGTTCTTTTCGCAACTCCGGTCATTCCCCGGGATCCGCTGCGGCACAGGCTTTGTCCTGAGGGGCATCCCCCCCGCCTTTCCGAGCGCCCGCCTGGTGGGGACCGAAATCTTCGTTGTCGGCTGCCCCTTCGCCGCCGCTCGCTTGCCGTCGGACGCCTGTGCCGAGCTGCTCGCAAGGCGATTGCCCAACGCCGCGGAATTCAGTGCCG
>NZ_JAGXJY010000484.1 GCF_019091085.1 Mesorhizobium sp. GbtcB19
GGCATGGACGACTTGTATAGACACAGTAAGAATCAGTCCAGAGTCGGGCAGTCGAGATGGACGAGACAGGATCTATCGATTGGATGCTATGACCATGTGCGCTGTGGAGGGTACGTAGCCTGAAACTTTCCCATTCTTCCTTATTTGTCCTGTCCGCTGAATTCCGCAATTTCAGCATTTCAGCACCATACTCTCCTACTCCAGATGTGCGGCATGACTATGGTGATACATTGGCAACT
>NZ_JAGXJY010000485.1 GCF_019091085.1 Mesorhizobium sp. GbtcB19
GGGATCCAGTTGACATTCAATTCAGTGGCACATCCCCAGACCAACGACCTAGCAGAGGTGACCAATCGAGCCATACTTGAAGGACTAAAGAAGCGGATAGACGAAACTCATAACATTTGGGTTAACGAACTCCCAAACATTCTATGGGCATCACAAACTACCCCCAAGACAGCCTCAGAAGAATTTTCATACAGTTTAGCGTTCGGGACTAAGGTAGTACTCCCTCTAGAAATAGTCT
>NZ_JAGXJY010000486.1 GCF_019091085.1 Mesorhizobium sp. GbtcB19
GCAATGCTGAGCTCCTCGCGCGAGCCGAAATTGGCCAGCAGGAAGACACCGACCGAATAGGAGCGATGGCCGTAGTCGACGACGCACGACGCCGAGCCGGAGCCGCCCTTGAAGGCGTAGCAGTACATGCCGGTGCCGCCGCCGACCGATCCTTCCTCGGTGGCGCCGCCCGCCGCATTGTCGATCGCGTCGATCGCGTGGTCGACGGTGCCATGCGAGCCGTTGATGTCGCTGAGAT
>NZ_JAGXJY010000487.1 GCF_019091085.1 Mesorhizobium sp. GbtcB19
AGCGGCTGCGATTACAGGGGCTACAGTAGCTTTTACTCATTTTTACAAAACTAACGAGAAATTTAAGGGATTCGTTGACGGAACTATTAAAGGGATTACGGACTTCAGTAAAGCTTTAGTTAAAAACGGAGCTGAATTACTCCAAAATGCTTACAATTCAGACAAGGTACAGAATAGTATTAAAGCCATGCAGTCAGGATTCGTCATGGCAGGTAATAAAGCGAAAGAGTTTGGTTCT
>NZ_JAGXJY010000488.1 GCF_019091085.1 Mesorhizobium sp. GbtcB19
GTAAAGTCAGCTATTTCAAAGGTTAGGGAAGGACCCCGGCCAGAATATGCAACAAACCCAGAATACAGGATTGCTATTCGGAGTTTAGTCGTTAGTCGATTTATAAAAAACTTTTCTTGAGAGGAGGTGAAAATATGAAAAAAGAGTGGAAAACTCCGGTGCTAGAGACACTGGATATTAATATGACTATGGCATCAGGATATGAGGGCTATCATGATGAAGCTTACAATGGTGAACC
>NZ_JAGXJY010000489.1 GCF_019091085.1 Mesorhizobium sp. GbtcB19
AGCATTAGACTTTTATTTCTTGGTGCCTGTATTGCCTAGTGGACACAGAATGGAAACTAACTACAAATGGTCCTGATGGTTGATATGAGTCTTGTAACAACAAAATTCATGGTTACTCAACATATGTAAGCCAAAACTGAAACTAAGTTCACCAGCACATGGAGGAAAGTACAAACTTTCGAGTAGTGATTGTGATACATGATAAAAGGGAGCCATCAGGATTCTGCAATATGTTATG
>NZ_JAGXJY010000052.1 GCF_019091085.1 Mesorhizobium sp. GbtcB19
GCCGCGTCGTTGGTGCCCAGAATGTCGATGGCGACCGAGGTGTGGGTGCCATCGGCGCTGACGACATCGAAGTTCTCGGTGTAATGCTGGCCGTCGACGAACTCGTTGTGGGCAGAGCTTGCCGTATAGCTCCAGTTGCCGTCGGCATCGATCGAGAACGAGCCATAATTGCCGGCGGTGCCGGCCTGGGCGACGAAGTGCGGATCGCTATCGACGTCGCTGATCGTCAGGGCGCCGGAGGTGGAGATTGCCGCCGCCGTGTCGCCCTCGGTCAGGTTGACCGAGGCGGACGACAGCACGGCCGCATCGTTGGTGCCAAGAATGTCGATGGCGACCGAAGTGTGGGTGCCGTCGGCGCTGACGACATCGAAGTTCTCGGTGTAATGCTGGCCGTCGACGAACTCGTTGTGGGCAGAGCTTGCCGTGTAGCTCCAATTGCCATCGGCATCGATGGCGAAGGTGCCGTAGTTGCCGGCCGTTGCAGCCTGAGCGACGAAGTGGGGATCGCTGTCGACGTCGGAGATGGTCAGGTTGCCCGATGTCGAGATTGCCGCCGCCGTGTTGCCTTCGGTCAGGTTGACCGAAGCGGACGACAGCACCGCCGCATCGTTGGTGCCCAGAATGTCGATGGCGACCGAGGTGTGGGTGCCGTCGGCGCTGACGACGTCGAAGTTCTCGGTGTAGTGCTGGCCGGCCACGAACTCGTTGTGGGCAGAGCTTGCCGTATAGGTCCACGCGCCCGCTGCATTGATGGCGAAGGTGCCGTATGTTCCGACTGTCGCGGCCTGGGCGACGAAGGTCGCCGGACTGTCGACATCGGAGATGGTCAGATTGCCCGATGTCGAGATCGCCGCCGCCGTGTTGCCCTCGGTCAGGTTGACCGAAGCGGACGACAGCACCGCCGCATCGTTGGTGCCAAGGATATCGATGGCGACCGAAGTGTGGGTGCCGTCGGCGCTGACGACATCGAAGTTCTCGGTGTAATGCTGGCCCGCCACGAACTCATTGTGGGCGGACGACGCCGTGTAGCTCCAGTTGCCGTCGGCATCGATCGAGAACGAGCCGTAGTTGCCGGCGGTGCCGGCCTGGGCGACGAAGTGCGGATCGCTATCGACGTCGCTGATCGTCAGGGCGCCGGAGGTGGAGATTGCCGCCGCCGTGTCGCCCTCGGTCAGGTTGACCGAGGCGGACGACAGCACGGCCGCATCGTTGGTGCCAAGAATGTCGATGGCGACCGAAGTGTGGGTGCCGTCGGCGCTGACGACATCGAAGTTCTCGGTGTAATGCTGGCCGTCGACGAACTCATTGTGAGCGGACGAGGCCGTGTAGGTCCAATTGCCATCGGCATCGATGGCAAAGGTGCCGTAGTTGCCAGCCGTTGCAGCCTGAGCGACGAAGTGCGGATCGCTGTCGACGTCGGAGATGGTGAGCTGGCCACTCGTCGAGATTGCCGCAGCCGTATCGGCTTCGGTCAGGTTGACCGAAGCGGACGACAGCACCGCCGCGTCGTTGGTGCCCAGAATGTCGATGGCGACCGAGGTGTGGGTGCCATCGGCGCTGACGACATCGAAGTTCTCAGTGTAATGCTGGCCGTCGACGAACTCATTGTGAGCGGACGAGGCCGTGTAGGTCCAATTGCCATCGGCATCGATGGCGAAGGTGCCGTAGTTGCCGGCCGTTGCAGCCTGAGCGACGAAGTGGGGATCG
>NZ_JAGXJY010000490.1 GCF_019091085.1 Mesorhizobium sp. GbtcB19
GTCACCGGCGACAACCTTGTCGCCCTCGTTCTTCAGCAATTGGGACAGTTTGCCCTCTTCCATCGTCGGGGGGGGCGCGGGCTGGAGAATTTCGATCGGCATGTCCTTGCCCTCTCCTAAGAGTACGATGTCGGTCCAGGGCTCGGAGGGACCCGGCCCCGCGCGGGGGTGGGCGAATGCGGGGGCGGGGGGGAGGGGGTGGGGGACTTCCTTGTGGGTGGCCTGGGGCTCGTCCTCC
>NZ_JAGXJY010000491.1 GCF_019091085.1 Mesorhizobium sp. GbtcB19
TGGTTGGCGCCGAACGACCCCGCCTTCTCGAGGACCTCGCCGGTCTTGTCGACCCCGCGCACGCGCACCGACAGCGTGTTGGACACCTGATCGGCGACGAGCTCGGCTTCCTGGCTGCCGTCGGCCTTGTTGGTGTAGGTGTAGCGCGGGTTGGTCTGGGTGCCGGCGGTCTGCAGGTCGCGGGCGGCAATGCCGGCGGGTTTCATCGCCGCAATCACCGCCGCCATGGCGGCGTTGG
>NZ_JAGXJY010000492.1 GCF_019091085.1 Mesorhizobium sp. GbtcB19
CCCGCCGATGCTGATGTTCGACCGCATCACCGAGATCAGCGAGCCCGGGGGGGCGTTCGACAAGGGCTTCATCCGCGCCGAATCCGCCATCAAGCCGGACCTTTGGTTCTTCGCCTGCCACTTCATCGCCAATCCGATCATGCCGGGCTGCCTCGGCCTAGACGCCATGTGGCAGTTGACCGGTTTCTATCTGCGCTGGCTTGGCGAGCCGGGCAAGGGCATGGCGCTTTCGACCGGG
>NZ_JAGXJY010000493.1 GCF_019091085.1 Mesorhizobium sp. GbtcB19
CGCGAGCCATAGAACGCACCATCCGGCCGGGATCGTTCCGGTGGGGCCGGAGCTTGACCACGCGGCGTCGCATGATCGGAGCAGGGTCAGGAAGGCCGCCTGATTACCAGTAGGCCGAGAACCGCTCGCCGCCAAAAATCTCCTGGATCCCCCGCAGCGCCCCCGGGGGGGTGTCCTGGGGCAAGCGATCGTGCGCGAGGAGGCCGGTTTCGTCAACTTGGGGGTCCGGCTGTTCCGG
>NZ_JAGXJY010000494.1 GCF_019091085.1 Mesorhizobium sp. GbtcB19
CTCGCGCGGGAGTGGCCGGGTTTCGAAAACATGGTGAGCGACGCCCGCACCGGCCAGGTACTGGGCATCGCCGCATCTTCGCCCGGAGCCGGCTGGCCGTCTTACACTCCCGGCACGCGCTGGTAGTTGGCGATGTCGGCCTTGCGGCCGAGCCGCGCGATGGTTTCCTGCGTGCTGAAGGCCATGCGCTCAGGCGCTGCCTTGACGATCGGCACCACTCTGTCCACCGCCGCTTGGC
>NZ_JAGXJY010000495.1 GCF_019091085.1 Mesorhizobium sp. GbtcB19
CACCCAGTAGGCCCGCGACACCGCCTGAGCGGCCCCATCAAGGAATACGCACCAAGCAGGCCGACAGGCAGGAGCCGAACGTCGCTTCCCGCACCCGGCGCTCTCTCGGCAGGCGGCCCTTGGCATCGCCTGCCGAGGCATTTTTCCGCAAAATTCAAGCAAATTTTTTTATTCGTAGCGGCTTGGATACCCTCCCGGAAACGGTGCGCGGGGGACTCGGCGGGGTATGATCCGGCCA
>NZ_JAGXJY010000496.1 GCF_019091085.1 Mesorhizobium sp. GbtcB19
TCGGCGTTTCTGCCACTGGCCGCCCCCCGTGGCGGGACAGGTCCACGTTTACAAGTCAATTGGGCGCCAATTAAAGGGGATGCATAAGCCCGGGGCGAGCGGAGGGCGGCCAAAAGCACTTTCAAAAATTTTCGGGGGGAAGCAGCAGCACCCCCTTCGATATCCTCCACCCCACAAACGGGCAGGGGCGGCAATGCGTTTCGAACGGGGCCTGCGCGGGTTCCGGGCCCATCCGCCG
>NZ_JAGXJY010000497.1 GCF_019091085.1 Mesorhizobium sp. GbtcB19
TCAATTGAGATGATGAAGCAGTTTGGCAATGATAGAGTAGAAAATTTAGTTGTAAATGAGTCAGTATAGTCATAGGTGGAAGGTTGTTTACATTTAAGCTTGAAACATGTAGATGATAATTAAATGTTTTGAGGAAAGATGTTTTTAGTAGGTTATGTGGTTGAAAAGTAACTTCTTACTTTATTGTACAAAGAATGATGAGATAAATAAAACAAAATGAATCGGAATCTTTTTGAAA
>NZ_JAGXJY010000498.1 GCF_019091085.1 Mesorhizobium sp. GbtcB19
GGACTTCCCCATGGTGCATTACGCGGACGGCAAGCCGCTTGGCGATCTCACCTTGTGGACGCTCGCCATGCCCTCCGACGCCAATGCCGCCGGCGACATCTTCGGCGGCTGGGTGATGGCGCAGATGGGCCTTGCCTGCGGCATCCGCGCCGCCGAGCGCGCCAAGGGCCGGGTGGTCACCGCCGCGGTCAAGGAGATGTGTTTTGCCAAGCCTATGAAGGTCGGCGACACGCTCTG
>NZ_JAGXJY010000499.1 GCF_019091085.1 Mesorhizobium sp. GbtcB19
CATGCGCTATGCGCAGGTGCGGTGGGGGCGCGACCACAATGAAGGTCCGGGATACGGCATCCTCGTGCTTGCGGACCTGTACTTCGTTCTCGATGCCGTCAGGTTGATCGAGCGAAGCGGGGCGCTGGACGAACGGGACGGTCAGGCCTTCAGGGCCTGGCTGCGGGCCTATTGCCAATGGCTGGGGACAGCGCCGGCCGCGGTTTTCGAAATCTACCCGGCGATCAAACACGGGCG
>NZ_JAGXJY010000053.1 GCF_019091085.1 Mesorhizobium sp. GbtcB19
GTCTAAAATTGAAAATGTAAAAAAGAATTCGCCAAGAATATTGAATATGGATTCAAGGGAGGTTACATCTGAGGATATTCCCGATAATAGTGTTGACTTAGTCGTAACTTCACCACCTTATGCAAATAGCTATGATTATTATTTATATCATAAATTAAGAATGACGTGGCTTGGCTATGATTTTGTTGAGGTAAAAGAAGCAGAGATTGGTTCAAGGAATGAACACTCAAGCAGGAAAAAGTCGGTTCAGACCTATATTGATAAGATGATTCCAGTTATGAAGAATGTTGCTAGGGTATTGAAACCAAATAAATTAGCTTATTTTTTCATAGGTGACTCTATCATTTCCGGAGAATACATAAATATGAAAGATGTATTCATTGAATTAGGAAATTTAACTGGATTAAGGTTTGTAGACGGTACCTCATATTCTATGGAGAGGGTTTCTCGATATTTCCAAGAGAAGAAGTTTACAACTAATAGGAATAAACAGGATAAAAAACAATGGGTGTTAATATTTGAGCCGGAAGTTACTAAAGAGAATAAAATAGGTAGAGTAGAAGCAAGTGCTATTGCTACGGAAAAAGAAGTTGATTTGTTTTCGCATATTGAAGATAAAGATGTTATTTCAATTAAATCAAATGATAATGCACGACATGTGCATTCAATTGGTAAATATCCTTCTAAATTTATTCCAGACATTCCACATTGGGCTATTAAGAAATTTTCAAAAGAAGGGGACTTAATTTTGGATCCTTTTATGGGGTCTGGTACTACTGCAGTAGAATCAATGCAATTGGGGAGAAATGTAATAGGAACAGATATTTCTCCATACGCTGCTTTATTAACGAGAGCAAAGACTACTAGAGTAGATACAAAAATAATAGATGAATCATATAGAATGTTTGAAACATTTTTAAAAGAAGCAGCAAATTTTAAATCCACAGATAGATTAATTTTTGATAAAGATGATTTTTGGTTTAATGTTAATCATTTAAGTGAATTTGAAACAATTAGGAAGTTTATTGTTGAAGAAATTCCTTTTGAATTAAGAGATTTTTATTTGAGTGTTATTTCGATGGCGATTAAAAAATTTAGTTATTTGGATGAAGCACAACTTAAAGTTAAAAGGGATGCTAAAAAAGTACTTCAAGGCACAAAATCACCTAGAGAAATTATTCTTTCTACATTAATGAAAAATGTAAATAGATTGAAAGAATTTAACTCCTTAATTTATTCAAATCAAGCCGAACCAAGAGTTTTTAATATGAGCGCAGATAAGGCTTATCCTAATATTTTAAGTGAAAATACTGTGGATTTAATTGTAACTTCACCGCCATATATTAACGCTATGAATTATCCAATGACTAGCAGGTATGAAAACCTTTTATTACGATTGGTTGAAGTAGAAGATAACATACACCATCAGACAAAGTATTTTGGTACGGAGAGAGTTTATGCTGAGCAATATAGAGAATTACATCAATTTAAATTAAAATATAAGTGGTGTGATGAACTGAATAAATTATTAGCGAAAATATATGAAAGTGAACCTAAAAGAAGTTATATAACATACGAATTCTTTTTGAATATGTATAACACTTTCTCTTCAACATATAGAGTTTTAAAGCCGGGTGGCAGATATGTAGTAGTAGCAGGAACTAATACAATTAGACAAGTTCCTATTGATAC
>NZ_JAGXJY010000500.1 GCF_019091085.1 Mesorhizobium sp. GbtcB19
CCCCTCCACCCCGGCCAGCCCGCCCGGCAAACGGTCGATCTTGTCGGCGTGACCGGCGTTCCCGGGGCGATGGCCGACTACGGCGTGGTTGGTATCGCCGCGATTGACTTTGCGAACGAATAGATGCGGGCCGAACAGTACCCGGCGTCGTCATCGGGCGCTCGTCTGAGTGACAGCGGCGAGCGCCTCATTCGTGACCCGCCTTTCGGCGCCGAGCATCTGCGTCGTGCGAACGAC
>NZ_JAGXJY010000501.1 GCF_019091085.1 Mesorhizobium sp. GbtcB19
GAGCGCATACCACTGCTCGGGCAGGAACGGCACGATCGGCACGGCGCCACGATCGCCGTGCGGCACGGCATGCCGGTGCGGCTCGATCTTGACGAGGAAACCGCCGGCCTCCATCAGCTCGACGATCTTCTTGCGCGCGGCGAAACGGTCGTGCCCGTCGAGCTCGTCCCAAACGGCCTGGCGCTCCGGCGTCACCTCGAGGCCAGCGAGGGAATCCTCATTGCCCTTGGGCTGGGT
>NZ_JAGXJY010000502.1 GCF_019091085.1 Mesorhizobium sp. GbtcB19
GGATCGGTCGGCGAAGTACCGGCGGGCGGCGACGGGTCCGGCGTCGCGTGAGCCGCATCGCAAAAACTCCTTTCGAGTTCACGCACCGTTTTCGTTGCTGCGTTCAGATCGGAAAACGATGGAGGTGAGACCAGCTTGCCTGCGACGTATACGACTTGGCTGAGGCCGAGGATTCCGAGCAACGTTTCCGGCACGGAAAATGTCGAAAGTTCGCTTATCCCGGTCGACAGAAGGGCT
>NZ_JAGXJY010000503.1 GCF_019091085.1 Mesorhizobium sp. GbtcB19
GATGCGGCGTCAGCTCCCGAACATCGTCATAGCCGCGCCGCCGTCGGGCAAGCCGTGTAAATTCGCGCGCCAGCAGGGAAAACCAGCCTTGCGCCGAGATGGTAACGAGCTTTTCCTGTACCGTGGTCATGATCGTCAGCCTTCATCATGCTTGGACTGGATCTATGGTCGACCCCAAATATCGGGTTGGCGGCTTGTCTCTTCCAAGTAAACCTCGATCATGACCCATAAGGAGGT
>NZ_JAGXJY010000504.1 GCF_019091085.1 Mesorhizobium sp. GbtcB19
CTTGTGATTCACGCAATTCACGAGTTTGGACTCACTCATATATGTATTTATTGGTGGGTTGCATCTTCCATGTGTGTCACGTAGCTTCGTAATTAAACTCATTCGATTACATTAAATAACATATGTGAGACGCTCTTATATTGATAACTTAATGTGACCGAAATGTGCATCGCCGTCACATCAAGAAATGATGAAACGTGTCTCGATCGGAAGAAGAATACCAGTCAAATATAAGCT
>NZ_JAGXJY010000505.1 GCF_019091085.1 Mesorhizobium sp. GbtcB19
GCACCTTGCCGGACCGTTGGGAACTGGCGACCAGTCCTTCGTTCGTGGCGCTCAATCGCAACGAGCCGGTCTATATCAGGGACGCGTGGGTGTCCGAGGAGTTTCCCGGCTATCGCCGCGAGGCGTTCGAGCGCGTCTACCGCAGCGTGCTCGACATGCCGATGAACTGCGTCGATGAAGGGGGCCGGCCGATGGGGTTGACCGTCGTCCCGCGCGAAATCACCGAAGTGTGCGCCG
>NZ_JAGXJY010000506.1 GCF_019091085.1 Mesorhizobium sp. GbtcB19
TCCCTTCCCTCAGCGCACGGGCTGGCACTGGCCCTAGCGTTCACCATGGCGACGCTGGGCGCCACCAGCCCTGATGCGGCTCCGATGAAGAAGCATCATCGTCACCATCACAGGCATCATCGCCGGCACCATCATCACCATCACTACCGTCTCCACCACCATCATTACAACCACCACATGTGATCCTTCCCGCTTGCCGATGGGAAGGCTAGCCTTCGCTTGTTGAGCGACCTCGAC
>NZ_JAGXJY010000507.1 GCF_019091085.1 Mesorhizobium sp. GbtcB19
CCCACCCCCCCCCCCGAAGTCTGCGATTTGCAGTCCGGGGGCGTGCTGCCGGCGACGGAAGATCGCTTCGGCGCCATCGTACGTACAAAGCTGCCTTACGTAGGCCCGGTCGGCGCGCTCGACATGGTGAACTTCTGGGCGCCGCCGACAATCGCGGAAAAATATCGCGGGCGGTTGTTCTACGAGCACAATCCCCACGACACGCTGATGCGCACCGCGGCCGACGTATGCCGCAAG
>NZ_JAGXJY010000508.1 GCF_019091085.1 Mesorhizobium sp. GbtcB19
GGTTGCCGCCATGTCCGGACGCGGCATCTTGGTGAACAGCCGGAACAAGTTTTCGGTGGTGATATCGGCGATTACGGCCTCGCCGACGGCGATGGTTTCGGCAAGAACCTTCGCCGTGTTCGCCACATAGCCCGGTTCGTTGCGTTTTCCCCGATACGGGATCGGGCCGAGGTAGGGCCCATCGGTCTCGACCAGCAGCCGGTCGCCCGGCACGCCGGGGGGGAGGGCGCGCAGCTC
>NZ_JAGXJY010000509.1 GCF_019091085.1 Mesorhizobium sp. GbtcB19
TGATACAAACCCTTATCCCGCTCGTCGCTCGTCCGGAGCAAACGCCTGTGATCCAACCACTGCGGCGTCAGGAGTCGCCAGCTCAGGATCACGCGGTACCCCCAGAGGTATCGACTTCCCCTCGGGCTCGTCCGATCCCGCCCGGGGATCGAATGACAATGCTCCCGAGGATATGCACGGAGCCCGAGACGTTATCTTTGGATTCGACGGACTCCCTCCAAGCCTAGTTACGCTTAG
>NZ_JAGXJY010000054.1 GCF_019091085.1 Mesorhizobium sp. GbtcB19
GCAGGCGTGCGCGAGGCGCATTAGGGGCTGGCAGGGCTCTAACAGCGTGAGCATGCGCCGCTGGCGCTGTCGCAGCGCTGCAGCGGAGTGGCGGCGGGAACCCCTCTGTTCAGCGCGCTGCTGAACTATCGGCACAACGCCGCGCCGACGCCAAGCCTGAGCGGCGCCGAGTGGCTGGAGAGCGAGGAGCGGACGAACTATCCGTTGACGCTGTCGGTGGAGGATTTTGGGACCGAGCTCGGCTTGACGGCGCAGATGGTCGAGGCGGCGTCGGCGGATCGTATCAACGGCTTGATGCAGCGGGCGCTGGAGAGCCTGGCGGAAGCGCTCGAGGCAGCGCCGGAGACGCCGTTGCGGGCGCTGGACGTGCTGCCGCAAGCCGAGCGGGAACTGATCGTCGAAACCTGGAACCGGACGGACGCTGCCTATCCGTCGGACCGCTGCATCCACGAACTGTTCGAGGAACAGGCGCGGCGGGCTCCGGATGCGATTGCGCTGGTGCAGGGCGATATTGAGCTGAGCTATGGCGAATTGAATGCCCGGGCCAATCGTCTGGCGCATCGCCTCATCGGGCTCGGTGTCAAACCTGAAGATCGCGTCGGGCTTTGCCTCGCCCGCTCGCCCGAGATGGTAATCGGCCTGCTGGCCGTGCTTAAAGCAGGCGGCGCCTATGTGCCGCTGGACCCCAGCTATCCGCGCGAGCGGCTTGGCTGGCTCGTCGGCGATGCCGATCCGCGTCTGCTGCTGGTCGACGAGACCGGGCGGGTCGCCCTTGGCGATGCGCTGTCCGGACGCGATGTGATCGCGCTGGACAAGCCGCAAGCGGAGAGCCATCCCGAGACCGCTCCCCAGGTGCCTGGCCTGACATCGGGCAGCCTTGCCTATGTAATGTAGACCTGCAGCTCAACCGGCACGCCCAAGGGCGCGCAGAATGAACATCGGGCGATCGTCAACCGCCTGGTCTGGATGCAGGATGCCTATCGACTGGATGCAAACGATGTCGTGCTGCAGAAGACTCCCTACAGCTTCGATGTTTCCGGATGGGAATTCTTCTGGACCCTGCTGACCGGGGCCAGGCTGGTGTTGGCAGCCCCGGAAGAGCACAAAGATCCCGGGGCAATGGTCGAGGCGATCACGCGGCACCGGATCACGACGATACACTTCGTGCCATCGATGCTGGCGAGCTTCCTGGAAGCGGAGGGCGTGGCCCGCTGCACCTCGCTGCAGCGCATCGTGTGCAGCGGCGAGGCGTTGCCCGCCTTGAGCGTGCACAAGGTGCAGCGCCTTCTGCCGCAGGCGAAGCTGCACAATCTGTATGGCCCGACGGAAGCGGCGATCGACGTGACGGCCTGGACCGCTCCAACCGGCTATGACGGGGACATTGTCCCGATCGGCCGCCCGATCTCGAACACGCAAATGTATGTGCTGGACGAGCCTGGTGAGCCTGTTCCGGTCGGGGTCGCGGGCGAGCTCTATCTTGGCGGAGTGGGTGTTGCCCGCGGGTATGTGAACCGTCCCGAGCTGACGGCGGAACGGTTTGTGGCGGATCGGTTCAGCAGCAACCCGCCGGCGCGGCTCTACCGGACAGGCGACCTTGTGCGCTGGACCGCCGATGGCAATCTGGAGTTTCTGGGGCGCCTTGACGAGCAGGTGAAGATCCC
>NZ_JAGXJY010000510.1 GCF_019091085.1 Mesorhizobium sp. GbtcB19
CATGGCGCGCTACCGCAACGACCCGAACTACGACTTCTGGAAGTTGCTGAAGGTCGGCTACGACAATTTCGAGATCACCAAGGTGCCTCCGAAGGTCGATGTCTGCGAGAAACGCTACGTCTTCAACCAGGTCGCGCCTGTAGGCACGTCCTTCGACCCGACCGGCCCCTGCCCCGCGACGTCGCAGCCGGACTCGCTGCAGACCGCCTTCGCCAACTACGCGAAGAGCTACGACGC
>NZ_JAGXJY010000511.1 GCF_019091085.1 Mesorhizobium sp. GbtcB19
GTCGCCCGCTTCCTGAAAGAGCTCGTGAGATGGCGACGCTGTTGCGCGACGGAGCCAGGCTGCGCATTACCGACACGGGCGGGGGTCGTTCGGTCGTCTTCCAGCACGGCCTGGGCGGCGGCGGAGCGCAGGCCGCGCAGACATGTTCCGCTGGCTTCCGGCGCATCACGCTCGAATGCCGCGGGCATGGCGGCTCCGGGCTCGGGGGTCCGCCGACCATCTCGTTCCGAATGTTCC
>NZ_JAGXJY010000512.1 GCF_019091085.1 Mesorhizobium sp. GbtcB19
AACAAGGGGCCGACCGACCACCTCGGCGGGCACATCCCCGTTTTCCCCGGCGATCAATGGGATTTCGCTTTTGGGCGCAGGACCGTTGCCTGCCCCGCCTATGGCTTGCGGGCCATCGACGGGCCGTTCGGCGATTTCTCCGATCCGGAAGGCCACAAGGCGGCCGCCCGGCGCGCCGCGGCCCTCGGCATCGAGGGCCAATGGGCAATCCACCCTTCACAAATCGCGCTGGCCAAC
>NZ_JAGXJY010000513.1 GCF_019091085.1 Mesorhizobium sp. GbtcB19
GGCGGCGCGTTGCTTGTGCGCCCCGGCCAGGCGCCCGGCCGTCTCGACGAGGCCGTGACGCCGCGCCTTCCCGCCCCGCCGCTCGCGGTCGAACACCACCTTGCCGAGCCGGTCGCGCTCACCGACGACATCGAACGGCTCATAAGCCGGCTTGCCGTCGCCCTGAGGGCCGCCCTCGAACGGCGCGGCGGGGGGGCAGGGCCGCGGGCGCCGCTTCTCTTCCGCGTCGTGGGCGCC
>NZ_JAGXJY010000514.1 GCF_019091085.1 Mesorhizobium sp. GbtcB19
GGGTACGCGACGCTCTGCGTATCCCCAGGCCAACAGGGTGCCGACGATAAAGCCCACGCCGTACCAATGCACCCCCAGCGGGCCGATGGTGACGATTACCGGATCGATGTTGGGGGAGGGCAGGGAGGCCAGCGGCAGCAGGGAATATTCGCTCAACACGGGGCTCCCCGGTGACGGTCACGCATGCGCGCGGACCATGCGGCTGGGGTGTGGCGGGGCCAAGGCAAGCCCGCTAGG
>NZ_JAGXJY010000515.1 GCF_019091085.1 Mesorhizobium sp. GbtcB19
CTTTCAATCTCTATCCCACTTGTCGTATAATCATCCTCAATAGTAAATACTATATAATCCTATTCATTGTTCTAACTAAAATCTATTCCACTATATAGTAATCCAATAAACACTATATCGACATTCTGATCAGCAGTAGTAAGGTGTTCAGTAATTCCAATAATATCCTTCGTTAAAATATTGACTTTTTAGACATAAAAAATAAGAGACCCTTTAATATAAGGTTCCTTATTTTAA
>NZ_JAGXJY010000516.1 GCF_019091085.1 Mesorhizobium sp. GbtcB19
ACTCTTAGGGAAGCAATCAATAGCTTCCTGGTCATAAGCAGTAGGTCAAGCAGTGCTGGAAGCTCGGGTAAGTCATTTCGATATCGTTGATTGTTTGGCCTAGTCCCACTTTTTATTAGTTAATAATAATCGTGCTAGAATTGAAGTTATTGTGCATAATGTAACACTTGCTCTTTTATCAGATATGGGATCGGCGACATCAAAAGCCCTCTCTCCAGTTTTTTCTGTGGCCTCCAT
>NZ_JAGXJY010000517.1 GCF_019091085.1 Mesorhizobium sp. GbtcB19
GGCCGAGCGCGACGGCGAGTTCGCGGTCGCAGTCCCGGACTTGCCGCGAGCCCTCACCGAACTCGGCTGGTTCGACGAAAATCGGACCTACCTGCACCCCGTAGTGCTGGGCCGCGGCAGGCCCTATTTCGCCGGACCCCGGCCGCCGCTGGGCCTCTTGGCCGCCGACCGGTTCGACGAGAGTGTGAGCGGGCTGATCTATCCCCCTGCCTGATCCCGCCGGTTGGAAAATCCCCT
>NZ_JAGXJY010000518.1 GCF_019091085.1 Mesorhizobium sp. GbtcB19
CGTGCCGGTGGAGCCAGAGGTGTAGATCACATAGGCAAGGTTGCGCGGCGTCAGGCCAAGCGCCGTCGGATCGATATCGCTGTCGGGATGGCTCCCGTTAGCCATCTGCGCCTCGTCCAGCGCGATCGTCTTGCGTCCCGACAACGCATCGCCAAGGGCTGCCCGTCCGGTCTCGTCGACCTGCAGCAGACGCGGTTCGGCCTCGCCGACCACCAGGCCAAGCCGCTCGCACGGAT
>NZ_JAGXJY010000519.1 GCF_019091085.1 Mesorhizobium sp. GbtcB19
TTCGGGCGGGACACGGCGGGCTCCGCGGCGATCTGCGCCGGCTTGGTCGAAGACATTTTCGACCGCGGAATCGCCGAGAAGGGTGCGGTGACAAATATCAACGTGCCCTCGCTGAAAGCAGGCGGTCCGAAAGGGGTGGCCGTCACGCGTCCGGCCGAGCACGGCACGCGAAGCACGTTCCGATTGGACAAGGTCCACGCAAGCGGATGGCGCGTCGGCGTGGCGCTGGGAGAGTC
>NZ_JAGXJY010000055.1 GCF_019091085.1 Mesorhizobium sp. GbtcB19
GACCTCCATGGGGGCGGCGGGGCCGGCGACCTTGCCGGCACCGACATCGTCGGCGACGATGAACGGCGCTTGGCCGCCAAGCTCCATCGTCGCGCGCTTGGCCTGGCGCGCGGCAAGCGCGCCGAGAAGCCGGCCGACAGGCAACGAGCCGGTGAAGGAGACCTTGCGGATGACCGGCGACGGGATCAGGTATTCCGAGATTTCCGCCGGCACGCCGAACACCAGATTGACGACCCCCGCCGGCACGCCGGCATCGGCGAAGCAGCGCACCAGTTCCATGGTCGAGGTCGGCGTTTCCTCCGGCGCCTTGGCGATGGTCGAGCAGCCGGCGGCAAGCGCGGCCGCGATCTTGCGCACGAGCTGCGTCACCGGGAAGTTCCACGGGCTGAAGCCGGCCACCGGGCCGACCGGTTCCTTCACCACGGTCTGGGTGATGTCGGGACCGCGGCCGGGAATGACACGGCCATAGGCGCGGCGCCCCTCCTCGGCGTTCCAGTCGATATGGTCTGCCGCGATCACCGCTTCCATGCGCGCCTCGACGATCGGCTTGCCCATCTCGCGGCTGATCGCCGTGGCCACCATCTCATGCCGCTCGCGCAAGAGCGTCGCCGCCTTGCGGATGATTGCCGAGCGATCGAAGGCGCTCTTGTCGCGCCACAGCCTGAAACCGCGCTCCGCGGCATCGAGAGCACGGTCGAGATCGGCTTTTTCGGCAAAGGGCACCTCGCCGATGGATGCGCCGGTTGCCGGATCGAAGACAGGCGCGGCACGCGTGCCGGAGCCGCGCGTCCATTCGCCGTCGATGTAGAACGAAGCGGTCATGGAACCTCCTGTGGCTGGATCAATTCCAGGAAAAGTGTGAAGCGGTTTTCAGTCCGGAATTGCGTCAAGAATGAAAGTCTAAGCGGCGGCGATGGCGGGCTTGCCGCTGCGCAGCGTGGAACGGATCAGGTCGAGCCCGGCTTCCATCTGATCGATGATCTCCGTGACCTCTTGCTCGCTGATGATCAGCGGCGGGCTGAGCGCGATCGTGTCGTTGGGGCAGGAGCGCAGGATTACGCCCTTGGCCTCGCACAGGCGCACCAGTGTCGGCCCGATCTTGTCAGTGGCGGCGAAGTTCAGCCGATCCGCCTTGTCGGCGACGATCTCGGCGCCGGCGATCAGCCCGGCGCCGCGCACATCGCCGCCCAGCGGATGGCCGGCGAGACGACGCTTAAGCTCCGCCTGCAGGAACTGGCCGGTCTCCGCCGCTCGAGCGATGATGTTGTCCTCGTCATAGATCTTGAGCGTCTCCAGCGCGACCGCGGCCGGCACCGGATGGCCGGAATAGGTGAAGCCGTGGCCGAAGGTGCCGATCGCGTGCGTCTCCTCGGCGACCGCGTCGACGATCTTCTTGCCGATGAGCACCGCGCTGATCGGCAGGAAGGCCGCCGACAGAGCCTTGGCGCAGGTCAGGGTGTCGGGCTCGATCCCCATTGTCTGCGAGCCCCAGTAGGGGCCGGGGCGGCCGAAGCCCGACACCACCCCGTCGGCGATCAACAGGATGTCGTGGCGGGCGCAGATCGCCCCCACGAACGGCATGAAGCTTTCATGCGGGGCGATGACGCCGCCGGGGCCGAGCAC
>NZ_JAGXJY010000520.1 GCF_019091085.1 Mesorhizobium sp. GbtcB19
TTTCTCTTCTTCTTTTACTTCTTCTTTGACTTTTGCTTCTTCTTTAGGCTTTACTATTTCTTGCACTTTCGGTTCTTCTTTAACTTTTACTTCTTCTTTGATTTTTGTCTCTTCTTTAGGCTTTACTATTTCTTGCACTTTCGGTTCTTCTTTAACTTTTACTTCTTCTTTAATTTTTGCCTCTTCTTTAGGCTTTACTATTTCTTGTACTTTCGTTTTTGCTACTTTCTGCGTCT
>NZ_JAGXJY010000521.1 GCF_019091085.1 Mesorhizobium sp. GbtcB19
TGTCCTCGGTCGCCTCCACCGTGCGCACATCGGCTTCCTGGGCGCGCGGCGGCGGGCCGTAGGCGCCGAGCGCCTCGAACAGGTCGCGCACGCCGTAATTGCGGAGCGCCGAGCCGAAATAGACCGGGGTCAGATGGCCTTCGCGAAAGGCTCCAATATCAAGAGGCCGGCAAGCTTCCCCCGCGAGCTCCAACTCCTCGATGAAGTCGTGGCGTTCGTTTTCCGCCAAAAGCCCG
>NZ_JAGXJY010000522.1 GCF_019091085.1 Mesorhizobium sp. GbtcB19
ATTTCGTAGGACGCAGGGCACTGGAGAAAGCTAGCGGCAAGCCGCTGACCAAACGCTTTGCCGGCTTCACGGCCGACGATCCGGAGATCGTGCTGGTCGGCCGCGAGACGATCCTGCGCAATGGCGCGCCGGTCGGTTATCTGTCCAGCGGCGGCTATGGCTATACGGTGGGCAAGAACATCGGCTACGGCTATGGGCGCAATGCCGTCCGCGTCTGTGACGAGGTCCTCCCCTCT
>NZ_JAGXJY010000523.1 GCF_019091085.1 Mesorhizobium sp. GbtcB19
ACAATTGGACGGTGGAGGCGCTGGCGAAGGAGTCCGCCTTGTCGCGGACGGTGCTGGCGGAGCGCCTCACCAAAATCGTCGGCATGCCGCCGATGCATTACCTCGCCAAATGGCGCATGCAGATCGCCTCGGGACTGCTCAGCGCCGGCAACAGCAACGTCGCCAGTATCGCGGTGGTCATAGGCTATGAATCCGAAGCCGCGTTCAGCCGCGCCTTCAAGAAGATGATCGGCGTC
>NZ_JAGXJY010000524.1 GCF_019091085.1 Mesorhizobium sp. GbtcB19
CGTTTTTTGCTAGGGCACCCGCAAGGCCGCAGCAAGCGGTCTCTGGTGCCTTTTGCGTGATTGGGGGTGAGGGTTGTTCGGCTCTGCCGGCTCCTCCCGTGCAGCGCACGGATGCTTCCGTTCCTCCTTGGCAAGATGGAACATCGATTTCATGTATCTGTCAATATGGAATATTCATTCCATAATGACATCGCACGATTGTGAGGGCTCGGGGTCCTCGTCCGTTTGCTTCAGCT
>NZ_JAGXJY010000525.1 GCF_019091085.1 Mesorhizobium sp. GbtcB19
CCTCCTGTCGGCCGGCGGCAACGTCTCCAAGGAATGGTCGCCGAAGATCGGCAAGCAGGGTTGTGGCGTCCTCGATAATTCGTCCGCCTTCCGCTACGACCAGGACGTGCCGCTGATCGTGCCGGAGGTGAACCCGGACGCGATCTCGCTGGTCACGCGCAAGAACATCATCGCCAACCCGAACTGCTCGACGGCGCAGGTGGTCGTGGCGCTGAAGCCGCTGCATGACGTCGCCA
>NZ_JAGXJY010000526.1 GCF_019091085.1 Mesorhizobium sp. GbtcB19
GAAGAGATTAATGGCGATGAAGATGTATTCAACGCAGCCTAACCAATCATGGCCACAGTCAGGTCTCTATCCTACCTCAGAGCACGTGGTCTTCTCTTCCATGGTGGCCATGCTTCAAGCTTCGCCGGGATTCTTCGTTACTGTGATCTACTTCAATTATCCGAGGCTGAGTGAGTCACCGCTTGTGTGTAGCACAGTACTGATCTAACATGTATTCTGACCTCAAGAAACAAAAT
>NZ_JAGXJY010000527.1 GCF_019091085.1 Mesorhizobium sp. GbtcB19
CTTAATGAGTAATGTAAATTACAAACATAAACTTCGTAGTATATGAACGGTCGCATGATAAAAGGTCTAAGTGGTCCATCGTGATTAAAAGTTTCCATAAATGCCCATATGACACTATTGTGAAATAAGACAACGAACTAGCCATATGCCACCTGGTTAGCTCTTGGGTGTTATGTCGGTTGACATTCCGAATAACTTTGCAAAGCTAGAAAATCCATAAACTAGCTTTCTGGATG
>NZ_JAGXJY010000528.1 GCF_019091085.1 Mesorhizobium sp. GbtcB19
TCGTACGCCGATCCCCGCGCCAGCGCGTATATCCGAAAAATCAGGCATGATACCGGTCGATACCGTACCGACATCAATAAAAGGTACAATGCCTATGTTTTCTGACATTTTTACCCGCACTTCGAAAGAGGCCAGCGTATAAGATCGTCCGCCGGTCGCTTCGTCGTCGCTGTTATAGGGCGAAATCTCCCGATAGGTATAACCGCGCACCGATCCCCCGCCGCCGGCGAAGAATC
>NZ_JAGXJY010000529.1 GCF_019091085.1 Mesorhizobium sp. GbtcB19
TTGCTTAACTATATACAATAAACACGAGTAAAGAGACATCCATGACAATGGTCAAACATATAGCACTATTTAAGCACATGAATTACTAAGTTATTCTTTTTCTTTATGGTTACATATGATTTGCAAGATTGATAAGCTTTGTAGTGTAAAATATGAAATGAGCACTGAGATCTTCTACATAGTACATCAAAATACACTCCGAAATTTTTAGTACGATCACTAGATCACTGAGCTCT
>NZ_JAGXJY010000056.1 GCF_019091085.1 Mesorhizobium sp. GbtcB19
TGGTGGAGGCGGTGCCGGGCGGGATTGCGAACGCCCAGGACATCTACGCCCTGACGCCATTACAGGACGGCATCCTGTTCCATCACCTTCTGGCGCAGAAGGGCGATCCGTATCTGATCAGTGCCCAGATGGCCTTCGCCGAGCGGGATCGACTGGACCGCTATCTGTCGGCGGTGCAGCGTGTTGTGGATCGTCACGAGATCCTGCGCACCCCCTTCGTCTGGGAAGGGCTGTCGTCGCCGGTGCAGGTGGTGTGGCGGCATGCGCCGCTCAGCATCACGGAGGTTGAGCTCGATCCCGCCGCCGGCCCTGGCGTGGACCAGTTGCGGCATCGCTACGACCCAAGCCACTACCGGCTCGACTTGACCAACGCGCCCTTGCTTCGCTTCGTGGTGGCAAAGGATCCCGAGGCCGACCGTTGGCTGCTGCAAGAATTGCACCATCATCTGATCGGCGACCAGTCGACCCTGGAATTGCTGAACGAAGAGATCGAGGTGATCCTGAGCGGCTGGGAAACCGAATTGCCGACCGCGGAGCCGTTCCGCAACGTGGTGGCGCAGGCTCGTCTCGGCATATCGGCGGCGGAGCACGAGCACTACTTCCGCGAACGGCTTGGCGATATCGATGAGCCTTCGCTCCCATTCGGCCTGGCGGAAGCGCGCGGCGACGGTGGGGGGATTGTCGAAGCGTATCGACTGCTGCCGCAGGCCCTCAACGATCGCCTGCGGGGCCATGCCCGTCGCCTGGGGGTGAGCCTTGCCAGCCTCTGCCATGTGGCGTGGGGCCAGGTGGTGGCGCGCACGTCAGGCCGCGAGAAAGTGGTGTTCGGAACGGTGCTGCTTGGCCGCATGCAGGCCGGTGCCGGTGCCGACCGGGCTATAGGGCTTTTCATCAACTCGCTGCCGCTGCGCCTGGATCTGGATGGTAGAAGCGTTGCGGCAGGCGTGCGCGAGGCGCATCTGCGCCTGGCTGAGCTCCTGCAGCACGAGCATGCGCCGCTGGCGTTGGCGCAGCGCTGCAGTGGGGTTGCGGCGGGAACGCCGCTGATCAGCGCGCTGCTGAACTATCGGCACAGCACGCCGGAGAGGACCGGGACGCCGAGCCTGATCGGTGCCGAGTGGCTGGAGAGCAAGGAGCGCACGAACTATCCCTTGACGCTGTCGGTCGATGACTTCGGGACAGCACTTGGCCTCACGGCGCAGGTGGTTGAAGCGGTGTCGGCGGATCGCGTCATCGGATTGATGCAGCGGGCGCTGGCGAGTCTGGCTGAGGCACTTGAGGCGGCGCCCGAGATGCCGTTGCGGTCGCTGGATGTGCTGCCGGCCGAGGAGCGCAGGCTCATCCTTGAGACCTGGAACCGGACGGAGGCCGCCTATTCGTCGGATCACTGGGTCCATGAGCTGTTCGAAGAACAGGCGCGACGTAATCCGAACGCCATGGCGGTGGTGCAAGGCACAAGCACGCTCACCTATGGCGAATTGATCGCGCGCGCCAATCGGCTGGCGCAACGCCTGATCGGACT
>NZ_JAGXJY010000530.1 GCF_019091085.1 Mesorhizobium sp. GbtcB19
CCTTCCCATTCCCCAACACCTTCCGCCGGCTGTTCGCCGAGGGCGCCCTCCACGCCGCTTTCGTGCCGCTGTTCGCCAAGGAGGTCCAGCAGCACGGCAATGAGGGCGCCAAGCGTATTTCGGAGGAAGTGTTCGGCGTGCTGTTTTCGGCGCTGCTGGCGCTGACCATCGCGTTGGAACTCGCCATGCCGCTGATCGTGCGCTACCTGGTGGCGCCTGGCTTTGCCGACATTCCG
>NZ_JAGXJY010000531.1 GCF_019091085.1 Mesorhizobium sp. GbtcB19
GGCTTCCCTTGGTCGGAGTGGCACTGCTGTCGCTTGCCGGGCAATTCCTGATGCGCTGGTCCTACGCCCGCGCCGAAGCGCAATATCTGATCCCGCCCGAATATTCGGCCTTCATCTGGGCGATCGCGCTCGGCTGGTTCTTCTTCGGGGGGGAGGGGGCCTGGACGACGCTGGCCGGCGCCTGCCTCATTGTCCCCGGCTGCTTGTTCGCCGCGCGCGCCACCCCGAACCTCGCC
>NZ_JAGXJY010000532.1 GCF_019091085.1 Mesorhizobium sp. GbtcB19
GAGGGCAGCCCCCGAACGGACCAGGGGCCCCCCGCGGCCCTGGAAGCCGATATCGAGCAGCTGAAAGCGGCCACCCAGAAGCTCCCCGAGCACCACGCCAAGACCGGCCAGCACGGCTAGGGCGCGGCCCGTCGCGCCGCCGCCGACGGCGTGGAACAATTGCGGGCGCAATGTGAGGCCGCATTCGAAAGCATGCGTGGAAGTGTCGAGGACATCGATGCCCAGCTGATCGCGAA
>NZ_JAGXJY010000533.1 GCF_019091085.1 Mesorhizobium sp. GbtcB19
CTCCATAGGCCGAGATGAATACAGGCGTCAGTGACATTAAGATAAGGGATTGTTTCAGCATGTGTGTGAACAGGTGGCTTCAATAAAATTCTTCACGATCTCTAAACGGCCACCCCTTTTCCAGGAGCCGGATATCCTCCAAGTCCCCTTCAGCCCCCGCGAGTAGGGAACCCTTCAGCTGACCAACTTTCTGGATGCACTCATCATAATTCTCAATGCCAACTTCAGAGACACCA
>NZ_JAGXJY010000534.1 GCF_019091085.1 Mesorhizobium sp. GbtcB19
CTGCCGCGAACCATGTCGTGCCGGCGGCGGAAGAACATCCGGCCGTCGACCCTGGCAGGCTTGAACCGGCGCGCCAAACCCAGCATCCTCTCGTAGTCCTGCGACCGGGCCAGGGTTTCGTTGGAGCCTCCGTCCTCGGCGTAGCATTCGTGGCGCACCAGCCGACCCGGCTGATGGTCGTGGCAATATTCGGGATGGGGCGGGACGAAATTGTCCTGGCCGGCATGGCCGGAGTC
>NZ_JAGXJY010000535.1 GCF_019091085.1 Mesorhizobium sp. GbtcB19
CAGGAGACCTATGGCGCTGGCGCCGGGCGCGCTGGGGGCCGCGGTGACGGCCTGCGCCATCTGGGCGGCGGGCAGCGCCCACACCGCCTTGGCGGCGCGCTCGATCTCCTCATGCTCGTTCATCAGCGACAGGAAGCGCAGCGCCGCGATGCCGACGAGGAAAATCACGATCAGCGCCGGGTTCGCCCGGCGCAGCAGCGGCTCGGCGGCCGGGTGCCGGTGGTAGGGGGGTTCGG
>NZ_JAGXJY010000536.1 GCF_019091085.1 Mesorhizobium sp. GbtcB19
AACGAGCCGGGGATGGACTGGCCGAAGGAACTTGGCAACCGCCTGATGGAGAACCCGCTGCTGCACCCCGAGGAGATCGACACCAATCGCCCGCGGGGCCTCGCCAATCATTACGGTGTCCAGCCCATCCAGACGCTCGGCCGGCCGCGCGCGCTAGATGTGGTAGAGCGGCCGTAAGAGGCGATCGACTTCCTGCAGCCTGCCTTCAAGGACAGCAACGAGGTCGGCGCCGAGGC
>NZ_JAGXJY010000537.1 GCF_019091085.1 Mesorhizobium sp. GbtcB19
GAAAGAGAAGAAAGAAGTCACTTTTCCCCATTCATCCAGAGAGAAGGGTAAGACCTCTATCACTCATCAGTTGATTATGAAATTAATTCCATTTGGCTTTGGAGAATTACTTGACTGCTAGAAATACTCTGTGGGCGCACCTCGTCTCTAAACATCAATGGCTAAAGTGAGTGACTTTGGGCTGATAGAGACCCTATCAGGTAGAACCTGTTCCCCCCTGCCGGGCTCTGGTCTTG
>NZ_JAGXJY010000538.1 GCF_019091085.1 Mesorhizobium sp. GbtcB19
TTCTACGCCTTCAATATAATCTTTCAGCAATTTTTCTAATCCAGATATTCCTTTTTTATTTATTACAACATAATTTGAGTATTCCACAATTAATAAATAAGCAAATTTCGTTTCGTGTAGTAAATCATTATTAATAAAACTTGGCTTTTCCTTATATTTAAAAATACAAATTGAATAAGTTAATGGCCTTGAATTCATGCTTTTCTTAACAATCTTTAATACATAATTCCCTTCT
>NZ_JAGXJY010000539.1 GCF_019091085.1 Mesorhizobium sp. GbtcB19
GCTACGGCTATTCGGCGATTGCGTTTCGCAAAGACGACAGTGACCTCCGCGACTTGTACAATTCCCGGCTCAAGGAGCTCAAGCTCGACGGCACGGTCGCGCGCATCATGGCCAAGTACGGCTTCAGCGATCAGGAGACGGTACCCGATCTGACAAGCAATCAGGTTTGCGAAGGGCAGAACTGATCAGGCCGAGAGCGTCAGGCGATACGAAGCTGTGCTGGACCAGCCGTGTC
>NZ_JAGXJY010000057.1 GCF_019091085.1 Mesorhizobium sp. GbtcB19
GATTACGTTATTATGAATCTCTTATTAGACACATTTTTGCTTATTAGCGAAGCACTATCGCTTACCAGCAATGATATTGATTTCTCTACCAAAGTTATTACAGTTCGTGCATCTGTTGCCAAAAGTCGTAAAGCACGTATTGTCCCGATTAAAAATACGACAGCAAACTTACTGAAAGATTTGATAAAGGAGAATGAAGAGTTTGAAACGGATCACGTCTTTGTTACAAAATACGGTGAACCGATGAATCGGAATCATATTCGCAGACGACTGAAGAAGTACGCTGAGGCAGCTGGAAGTACGAAGAACGTACTACCCCACTTGTTCAGACATACAGGTGCTACGATGTTTCTAGAAGCTGGCGGGGATATACGTCACTTACAGATGTTACTCGGACACGCTGACCTACGCATTTATCTAAGCAGGCGTTAATTAATCAGCATGATAAATTTTCTCCGTTGAATGCCGTGATTGGGAAGCTGAACAAGGAGCGAAGGATATTACGTTAGGCGTCATCTTCAGATGGCGTTTTTTATTTTATATAGATGGTTGGCATAACCGTAAGCATATTCACAATGTATTATACAACAATAGAGCCTCAGATTATCCCGATTTGTTAATCAATATAACTGTGAGGTTAAATACCTCTGATAGTCTTTAGAGATTTATATACTAAGATAATAGTAAGTCGGATACTTATCTGATTTGTGCCTATCACGTAAAGTTTTCTTTGTTTTTCCTAATGTACGTACTGCCTCCATCAAGCTTGGATACTTTACATCATCTATACTTATATGTTTACTGTTGGGTGGACTTGCTCTCATCTTAAGCTTCTGTTCTTCAGACTTAGGAACACCTTTCAGCTTCCCTTTGTTCTTTTTCGAGATAATACGTCGCGTTTCTTCTGAGTGCGTTTTACCATAGCAGGGGTTCTTTTCGCCGTCATAACGCCCCTTCATCATCTCACTCTTCAGCCGTTTGTACTCTTCAGTATGATTCTTCCCGAGTATACCATTCGCTTCACCATGATTTGCGCATTTTTCTCGAAGATGCTGTATTACTTCTGGTGTATGCTTTCTATTATAAAATGGATTCTTTTCACCTGTCTGACCCTTCAGTTTCTCAATACGCTGTTTATTCGTTTCTTCAGACATCTATCCACTTGGCGGTTTTCCATAGAAATGGTGTTGATCTCCTCTTAAATTTTCTGTCTTAGATGACCAAGAGCGATTATACAAAATTTTGTTGGGTTTATACTGATCAATAAACAATTGCTCCATTTCTACAGCGAGTTGTAAATCCTCATACTTATTTCCAGTATCTATAATGTCAATAAGATTGAACTCAAAAGACTCTTCTCCATGTTTATTCCAAGTACGTTGCAGATGAATGATATGGTGCTTATTAGACTTTAGTAGTTGTATGTGAGTATTCCACCGTATTCTAAGATTGACTGTTCTTCCTACATAAAATTTCTCATCGATTTTGTTTCTA
>NZ_JAGXJY010000540.1 GCF_019091085.1 Mesorhizobium sp. GbtcB19
ACCAGAAGGGCGTACACAGCGAGAAGGAGGACGATATCGCGCAGGGCAAGGCCGAGGCCAGCGAAACCAATGAGGGGGGCCCGGAAGGCATGTCGGCGACGAGCCGCGACGCCGTCAACTTCCCGATCCGGCTCTTGGAACTCGCCAGCCAGTGCCAGCCCGAGGCGGACATCCCGTCCTACTCCAAGCTGGCGCGCATGGTCGGGCAGATGAAGGAGCCTTATAACGACCAGAT
>NZ_JAGXJY010000541.1 GCF_019091085.1 Mesorhizobium sp. GbtcB19
GGGCGGTGGTGCCCCCCGCCGAATCCCGCCAGATCGACTTGCCCAACCCGGCATCCCCGTAATAGGCGCCCCGGGCGAGGGTGTTGAGCTCGAGCACGATGCCGATTTCCTTGACCCAGTTCTGGATCAGCTGCGCGTATTCGGGGATCTCCAGATAGCGCTCGGTGGTCAGCGTCATCTTGAAGCCGTGCGCGAGGCCGGCCGCTTCCATCAGCTGCTTGGCCTGGGCGATATC
>NZ_JAGXJY010000542.1 GCF_019091085.1 Mesorhizobium sp. GbtcB19
TTTCACTGGCCTGATTGCTGCTGCATCAGCGCCTTCACCCAGACCACGAAACGCTCGGTGAGAAACGGCGTGGTCTGCGGCGACAGGACGTCGCCCACGACCACATGGTCGTCCGGATCGCCATTGTCGTCGACCGGCACCAGCCCGTGCGCGCCGCCCCAGCGCCCGGCGATCGCGCGCGTTCGGTCCGGCCGCACCACCTTGCCGGAATCCGAGAAGATGAACAGGGCGGGGA
>NZ_JAGXJY010000543.1 GCF_019091085.1 Mesorhizobium sp. GbtcB19
GCGGCGAGGCCGAAGGCACGCTGGTATGGCCGCCGCGAGGCACGCTGGGTTTCGGCTACGATCCGGTGGTTTAGCCTAATGGTTTCGACAAGACGGTTGGCGAGATGAGCGCCGAGGAGAAACACGGCTGGAAAACCGGCCAGGCAAGGGCGCTTTCGCACCGCGCCCGCGCCTTCCTGCAATCCGCCCAGGCGCGGGTGGGTCTGGTGCGGCTCGGCTCACAATGATCGGGTCC
>NZ_JAGXJY010000544.1 GCF_019091085.1 Mesorhizobium sp. GbtcB19
CGGCCCGGGGCCCTCGGTGTTCGGGGCGGTGGCCCTGGTAATGGGCCCCTTCCTGCTCTCCATCGTGCCGTACCAGATCCGCCTCGCCATCACCGCCGACGAGCCGCGCACCGCCGTCCTTCTGGTGCCGGCCGCGCAGCTCTTCGCCCTCGCCATCGGCCCGATTGGCGCTTCACTTTTGAACGACGGCGCGAACTTCCGGCCGGTGCCCGAATTCGCCGCCGCCACCGCTTCG
>NZ_JAGXJY010000545.1 GCF_019091085.1 Mesorhizobium sp. GbtcB19
CGCCGGTCGGGGTGCGTCCGGCCGGGAGCCAGGACGATAACGTGGTCGGCGAGTTCCGCGACACGACCCGGGCCGGCTACCGCACGCTGGCCTCGGTTCTGTCCAAGCGCATGGCCGAGGATCTCACCGAATATCTGCACGAGAACGGTATCCGCGTCCGCTACATGCATTCCGACATCGACACCCTGGAGCGCATCGAGATCCTGCGCGATTTGCGCCTCGGCCCCTTCCACGT
>NZ_JAGXJY010000546.1 GCF_019091085.1 Mesorhizobium sp. GbtcB19
GGGGGCTGCCGAAGAAGTATTTTTTCCGGCGGCAAGCGTCGCCGATACGGGACTTGAAACGGAACGCGAACGCATTCATAAGCCCATGCAAGCGCCTCAGGCCGAATCGGAGTTAGTCAAATGCCACACAAGAAAGCTTGCGGTTCGTCGCGAAATGGTCGCGATTCGCACTCCAACCGCATGCGCGTGAAGTAGGTCGACGGCGAACCCGGCGACGCCCGCAGCAACCTCATCC
>NZ_JAGXJY010000547.1 GCF_019091085.1 Mesorhizobium sp. GbtcB19
CATTGCGCTCAGTGAACACCGGGCGGCGCTTTCCCGCGCCTTCGGGGGAACGGAAGAATCGCGCTTTCTTGTCGTGGGCCCGCCCCCCGATCCGAACCGCTGCAGCCCTGAACTGGGGACCGGCGCCCGCAAGGGGTCCCGCGATCGCTTGGGGCTCCCCCGGGAAGCCGTCATCGCCTGGGGCACCGCCAACAGAATGAGGGGGAAAGGTCTCGCCCGGGGGGTAAGGGCGCTG
>NZ_JAGXJY010000548.1 GCF_019091085.1 Mesorhizobium sp. GbtcB19
CCAGGGCGTCGAGCTCTAAGGGCGGGAGGACACCATGGCCACCACATACAAAGCCGTAAAGATCTCCCGGGGCAACACAGGCTGGGGCGGTCCGCTCGTCATCGAGCCGACCCCGCAGCGCGACAAGGTCGTCTCCGTCACCGGTGGCGGCATCCATCCGGTCGCCCAGCCCATCGCCGACATGACCGGCGCCACGGCCGTCGACGGTTCCAAGGCGCCGCCGATCGAAAGCGA
>NZ_JAGXJY010000549.1 GCF_019091085.1 Mesorhizobium sp. GbtcB19
CCCCGCGAGCGCCGGGCCGCCCCCCGGGGAGGTGGTGTTCCCGAACAGCCGGTGCGCGATGATCCCCGGATATTTGCCGGTGCCGAAGGGGATGCCGATATCGACATCGTCGCGCTCGAAATCCCGGCCATCGTAGGTGATGTCGAAGCGCAGCTCGATGCCGGGCTTCCGCTGGCGGAAGTCGTCGACGCGCCGCATCAGCCCCTTTGTCGCGGACTGCCCGTCGGGCGTCAC
>NZ_JAGXJY010000058.1 GCF_019091085.1 Mesorhizobium sp. GbtcB19
CTGCGCTCGGCTTTTGTCTGGGAGGGTCTGCCGTCGCCGGCGCAGGTGGTGTGGCGCCAAGCGCCGCTCAGCATCACCGAGGTCGAGCTTGATGCCGCCGCCGGTCCGGCGGTGGAGCAGTTGCGGCGTCGCTACGCCCCGCAGCATCTGCGGCTCGACCTGACCAAGGCGCCCCTGATGCGCTACGTGGTGGCAAAGGATCCTGAGAGCGACCGCTGGCTGTTGCAGGTCACAAGTCACCACCTGATCGAGGACGCAGCCTCGGCAGATCCTTTTTTCATGGAGATCGATGCGATCCTGAGCGGGCAGGAGGATGAGCTGCCGGCTGCGGAGCCGTTCCGCAACGTGGTGGCGCAGGCGCGTCTGGGAATCTCCGAGGCGGAGCATGAGCGCTACTTCCGCGAACAGCTTGGCGATGTCGACGAGCCGTCGCTCCCATTCGGCCTGACACAGGTGCTGGGCGATGGCGAGGGCGTCGTGGAAGTGTACCGGAAGCTGCCGCAGGCCCTCAACGATCGTCTTCGGGGGCAAGCCCAGCGATTGGGCGTGAGCCTGGCCAGCCTTTGCCATGTCGCATGGGGCCAGGTGGTGGCGCGCACGTCCGGCCGCGAGACGGTGGTATTCGGGACCGTGCTGCTTGGCCGTATGCAGGCGGGTGCCGGTGCCGACCGGGCCATGGGCCTGTCCATCAACACGCTGCCGATGCGACTGGACCTGGATGGCAGGGGCGTGGCGGCGGGCGTGCGCGAGCCGCATCTGCGCCGGGGGGGGTTGCTGCACCACGAGCAGGCGCCGCTGGGGCTGGCGCTGTGCTGCAGCGGGGGGGCTGCGGGAACGCCGTTGTTCAGCGTGCTTCTGAACTACCGGCACATTGGAGCGGAAAAGGCGGAGATGCCGAGCCTCAGCGGCGCCGAGTGGCTGGATGGCGAGGAACGCACGAACTACCCGCTGATCATGGCGGTCGAGGATTTCGAGGCCGCACTTGGCTTGACGGTACAGGTTGTCGAGGCGGTGTCGGCGGATCGCGTCATCGGTCTGATGCAGCGGGCGCTGGAGAGTCTGGCTGAGGCACTTGAGGCGGCGCCCGAGATGCCGTTGCGGTCGCTGGACGTGCTGCCGGCTGAAGAGCGGGAACTGATCGTCGAGACCTGGAACCGAACGGAAGCCGCGGCCTTTCCTTCGAATCGCTTCGTCCACGACCTGTTTGAGGAGCAGGTTGTCCGTACGCCTGATGCTGTGGCTTTGGTACAGGGCGATGTGAAGTTGAGCTACGGCCAATTGAACGCCCAGGCCAGCCGTCTTGCGCATCGACTGATCGGACTTGGCGTCAAGCCGGACGATCGTGTCGGACTGTGCGTCGACCGTTCGCCCGAGATGGTGATCGGCCTGCTGGCGGTGCTGACGGGGGGGGGGGCCTTAGAGCCGGGCCCTCCCTCCTCAGCGGGGGAGCCGCTCGGC
>NZ_JAGXJY010000550.1 GCF_019091085.1 Mesorhizobium sp. GbtcB19
GCTGGTCCGAACTGCTGCCTTCGATAAGATCAGCGAGGAGGTTCTTTCGTCCCATCAGGTCCTCCGCCAGGCAGCTCGGATCAGGGACTCGATCTCGCCGTTCACGCTGTCGAGAGATTCGATCGCGCGGTCGTAGGTCGCGCGCGTGAACTGCTGCCGCTCTACCTCGTACAATGTTTGCTTGGTGATTCCGGCGTCCGAGATTGCGGTGCTCTTCAGCACCATGTGGGTAAG
>NZ_JAGXJY010000551.1 GCF_019091085.1 Mesorhizobium sp. GbtcB19
TTCCACCGGCCACGCCTACTTCGGGTTGAAGGACGACCGGGCGCGGATCGATGCCGTGGGCTGGAAGACCACCATGGCACCTCTGAAATTCCGCCCCGAGGAAGGCATGGAGGTGATCGCCAGCGGCCAGCTGACGACCTACCCCGGCAAATCCAACTACCAGATCGACATCGACAATCTGGCACCGGCCGGCTCCGGCGCCATGATGGCGCTGCTCGCGGTGCGCATGCGCCC
>NZ_JAGXJY010000552.1 GCF_019091085.1 Mesorhizobium sp. GbtcB19
TTCCTACTCGACGAATTCAAGCACCTCGGCAAACTGGAAGCCATAAAGACAGCTGTCACCACGATCGCCGGGTACAAGGGCCGCGTCATGTTCATCATTCAGAGCCTGTCGGCATTGTCCGGCGCCTATGAGCAGCCGGGCAAGGAAAATTTTCTCAGCAACACCCGCGTTCAGGGGTTCATGGCGACGGCCGATGGTGAGACCCCTACCTACATCTCAAAATCAATTGGGGAC
>NZ_JAGXJY010000553.1 GCF_019091085.1 Mesorhizobium sp. GbtcB19
AAACGACCTCCTGCGGGTCCGTGGAGATCGACGTCACCGGCATCAGGCCCGGACCCTCGGTGTCGAAGATCTATTCAGGACTGTTCCGCACCCAGGCCGGGTCGTTGACCACCAGCGTCTTCGGATGGATGCGCACGAGGATGTGCGTTGTGGTGATGTAGTACATGTCGAGGCGGGCTCGCTTCCTGAGCAGTATCACGTCCATCTCGGAGAGCTCGGTGCGCACCTTCTCGC
>NZ_JAGXJY010000554.1 GCF_019091085.1 Mesorhizobium sp. GbtcB19
TGGGGATCCACGACGAAGTGCCAGGAGACCACGCACCGCTGGAGATGCCCGGCGGCGTAAGGCGCACGCTGCGGCGACAGGCGGCAGCGATGGGGGGCGAGCCCAGGCGGTAGTTACCTCGGTTCGATGCTCTGGTGCGCCGGCGCGGCCCCCTCTCCGGCCGCTTCGCGGCCCCCTCTCCACGCTGGCGCGGGGCGAGGAAAATATTGCGAACAAAGCGGAAACGATGCTTGA
>NZ_JAGXJY010000555.1 GCF_019091085.1 Mesorhizobium sp. GbtcB19
GGGGGTGGGGGGGACAGGGGGGCCCGGCGGTTGGGTTGTCGGCCGGTTGCTCGAACAAGGCGCGATCTGCCCCGTGCCAAACCCCCACGCGGCAGCCCCCCCGCATTTTCCCTATGCAGCCCACGCCAGCGTGCATCTGGCGCAAAATGTCGCCCTGGCGGATTCGGCCAGGGTCGAAGCCTTCTACCATCGGGTGCCCGAACTCTGGGCCTCGTTCCACCTTGCCGGCGGCTT
>NZ_JAGXJY010000556.1 GCF_019091085.1 Mesorhizobium sp. GbtcB19
GCAGGTTGTCGACCCCGTCGGCGGCTTCGTTGGTGAACCATTCCTCCAGCTGATCGGCGACCAGCGTGCCGCTGCCGACGATGGTGTCGTGGCCGCGCGCGGTCGCCCCCCATTGATAGAGCTGGCGGATGGTGAAGTTGTGCTCGTGGGCGATCTGGCGGATCAGCGCCTGGCGGTCCTCCATGCCTTCGGTCTCTTTGCCCGGGGGCAGCGGCCCGTGGTGCGGGCAGCCCC
>NZ_JAGXJY010000557.1 GCF_019091085.1 Mesorhizobium sp. GbtcB19
GGCGATCGGTGAGCGCGGCAAGCACCAGCGCTAGGAACATCGGGAGCCCTGTGCTGATGCCGGCGAAGATCAGGCTGGCGGTGATCGAGTGCCAATAGTCGGCGTTGGACAGGATCGAGCGGAAATTGACGAGCCCGACCCAGATGTTGCCGCCGCCCCATGGCTGCTGCAGCGTCAGCGCCCAGTAAACCGCCTGTCCGGCCGGCCAGTAGAAGAAGGTGAAGATCAGAAAAA
>NZ_JAGXJY010000558.1 GCF_019091085.1 Mesorhizobium sp. GbtcB19
GATATCGGTCGCGCCTGACCTTCATTGCCTTTACCGCACTTGAGCCGCCAGGTCCCTTAGCAGGTGCAGTGCCATGCGCAGCCGCTGGACCATCCTTGCCGTTCTCTCCGTCGCCCGCGCCGCGATGGCGGTGCAATTCGAGAGCAGCGCGGCCGTTGCGCCGGAACTTGGCAAGGCGCTCGATGCAAGCCTCGCCGACATCGGCGTGCTCATCGGTCTGTACTTCGCCCCAGG
>NZ_JAGXJY010000559.1 GCF_019091085.1 Mesorhizobium sp. GbtcB19
AACCCTTCCGGACCGGCAATCCCCCAAGCGGCGGCCTCACCGAGCCCGGGATTCCCCCCCTCCGACCCCGCCCAGTCGACAAGCGTTTCGACCCCGCTGGCCGTCAGTGTCCGGAACGTTCTTGGCATCGTCTCATTCGGGCTGATGGCAGCACTAGGCAAGGAACCTCGGGCCGTGAGGATAGGCCGCCGCCAGCAGACTGCAAGGCCCTGGGGGGGTGATTCCTATGTGCCG
>NZ_JAGXJY010000059.1 GCF_019091085.1 Mesorhizobium sp. GbtcB19
CCCACCACAACCGACAAAACCAATTCCTGCCCGCAAAGCCAAATAAACGGCCCGATCTAAGCGGGCCGTTTTTGTTTATGGGATCGCAGATCGGACACGAAGAAAGCGTACACCGCACCGAAAGCGTACACCGCATCAGACCGCCCATGTGCTGAATGATTCGGGCCTTGGCTGTGGCCTCCTGGAGCTCATGCAACGCGGCCGATGACCGTCGAAGTGAGCGCGACAACGCATTTAGAGACCGGTGCGCGAACCAAGCGCGAAGTAGCATTAGCCGGTTGAGTTAAGCTCAGCCAGGTTCCGTGTCTCAGGAGCCTCGCGAATCGCGAGAGAGGAGATCCTGGAATAGGCCGCATGGCGATTCGGGCGTTGGCGTGCCTGATCGACATTTTGATTGCTGTCCGATTCGGCCGGCTGGGTCTTTCACCGAATCGCAGAGAAAGAAGCGCGCCCGAATCAACCAAAACTGTCAATTACTGCTATCTATTGCTATACTCGGGTGCTTGGCCCATTTCTGCAGGAGGCTCCGTTGCCCAACTACGCATTGAACGAGCACTATGAGCGGTTCATCCGGAAGCAGCTCGAATCAGGCCGCTATAACAATGCCAGCGAAGTTGTCCGCGCCGGCCTGCGCATGCTCGAGGATTTTGAGGCGGAGCGGGAGAAGTGGCTGCGCGAGGAAATCCCTTCTCGCATGGCCGAGCTCAAGCAGGATCCGGCAAAGGGAATCTCTGCCGAAGCGGTGTTTTCCCGGCTGGAGGCCCGTCATCGCGCGCGGCAGGCGAAAGCCAAATAGGGGATGGAATACCGGATTGTCTTCCACGCGAGCGCGGAAGCGGAACTCGAACAACTCTATGACGAGATAGCCGAGCGTGCGTCGCCGGCCGTTGCCTGGGATTTTGTCGCGGGCATCCGCGATCATTGTCTGGGCTTGTCGACTTTTCCACAGCGCGGCACTGAACGGGTGGAGATCATGCCGGGGCTGCGGATCATCGGGTATCGTCGCGCGGTCAGCATCGCTTTCGCCGTCGATGGCGAGCGTGTGCTGATCCTGGGCATCTTCTACGCAGGCCGCAACATCACGCCTGAATTGCTAGAGGAACGGCTCTAAACCGGGGTTCGGGCGCCCGCGGTGGTCGACATCCGGCTAAGCGCTACGGGCGATTTCGGGGGGTTGAACGCATCCGCTCGGCGGGACGGCTTTGGCTGCGATCGCCGAGATGGCCGGCAACGAAATATCGGCCGGAATTGAACCAAGCCAGCTCACCATTTTTGTCGTCGCGGATATCTCGACGAGAAAACGAAAAAAGAGCGATGTTGGCTGTTGACAGCTCGATCGGGTGGCGACTATATACGCCCCACGAACGAGGGCGGTGCGCCGCTGGCGACGAAGAAGTTCGCTTCTAAGAGTGCCCTTGGTT
>NZ_JAGXJY010000560.1 GCF_019091085.1 Mesorhizobium sp. GbtcB19
CAGGGAATGCCGGCGCTGGATGGTGTCATCCGGGGGATGGAACTGCCTGTCGACTGTGCAACCGAGTTCGTCTCCATGACGGCCGGGGGTTCTCCATCTCGTGACGTGGCGGAAACCACAGATGATCCGGCGTCGCGCACGGAAGGGGCATCCACCTTCTAACGGCCACGACTGACCATGCTTGTGGCGGATTACCGCCTCGGCTCCGACGAATGGGGTGCCGCCTGCAACTGG
>NZ_JAGXJY010000561.1 GCF_019091085.1 Mesorhizobium sp. GbtcB19
CCGGACGGCCAACCATTGCCCCCACGGTGCGGCCGGCCGGCCTACCCGGAGGGCCGGACTGGCCGGATTCCCCGCCTGCCACTTGTACAGTGGCCCTGTACCAAGTGTTCCGTGGAGAACCAACGAGATGCCCCAGGCTTCCGGTAAGGGCCAAGCTTCGACCGGGAACAGAGACGGTTCGGCGCCGAACACCGCCCAGGCAGTGCTGGGCATACGGCCCCAGAGCCTTCGCCT
>NZ_JAGXJY010000562.1 GCF_019091085.1 Mesorhizobium sp. GbtcB19
CGCCTGCCGGCAGCGTCAGAGCCGGTAGCGTTGCAGGCTCTCCTTCACCACCGCCGAGCCCCGGGTGGCGACTTCGGCATAGGCGGGGTTGCGCAGCTCCTGACGCAGGGCGGTCAGGGTGTGGCGCGGCATGTCGGTGGCCACCAGATTGGCGACCCAGCGCGGCAGCGCGCCGCCCGGATCGGAGCTGGTGGTCAGCGTGATTTCGGTGCGGGTGGCGGAAACCGGACGGAC
>NZ_JAGXJY010000563.1 GCF_019091085.1 Mesorhizobium sp. GbtcB19
AGGGCGCGGAGGCCGGCGCCGACTGGTACGAGGCACTGGAAGTCCCGCCGCAAGTCTACTCCATCAACATGACTTGCGCCGCCAGGCCGGCGGAGGACGAAGCCTTCATCATCGATATCAAGACGCGGCGCGTGCTGTCGGAGCGCGAGCGGGTGCGCGAGCCGGGTGAAGCGCCCGGCGAGCCGCGCGTGGCGCAGGTCTATTCCGCCGGCGGGCTGGGCGATCCCGCCGTG
>NZ_JAGXJY010000564.1 GCF_019091085.1 Mesorhizobium sp. GbtcB19
GGATCAGCTTGAAGAGCTGGGCGGCCCCCTTGCGGGTGAGGTAGGCGGGCGGCTCGTCGAAGATCAGTAATTTGGTGCCGCACACAGTGGCCCGCGCCGCGGCGATCAGCTGCTGCTGACCGATGGTGAGGTCGCCGAGCACGACATGCGCCGGCAGGGCGAAGCCGAGGCCATTGATGATCTTCTGCGCGTCCTTGACCATGGCGCGCTGCTGCAGGAGGCCGAAGCGGGAC
>NZ_JAGXJY010000565.1 GCF_019091085.1 Mesorhizobium sp. GbtcB19
CAATTGCCGGCGATCACCGTCGTCACGCCCTGGCTGATCTTCGGGTCCATGCCGAGTGGGTCCAGCAGCGCGCCGTCGTCATGGGTGTGCACGTCGATGAAGCCCGGTGCGACGTCCTTGCCCTTGGCGTCGATCTGCTCGATGCCCTGCGCGTCGTCCAGCCGACCGTTCGCGGCGATCTTGTCGCCGTTGACCGCAATGTCGGCCTCGAAGGGATTCGGGCCGCTCCCGGC
>NZ_JAGXJY010000566.1 GCF_019091085.1 Mesorhizobium sp. GbtcB19
CCTGCCGTCCTGGAGCGGCGATCAGACGATCCACGACCGCACCCGCATCATGGCTTCCGGCGCCATCGAAATGGCGCGCTGGGACCTGCGCGGCAAGGCCTGGAAGCAGCCGCCCTACCAGCTGCTCGGTGGCGCGGTGCGCAAGGACATCCCCTTCACCGACTATCTCGCGCTGCGCGGCGATGGCGCCTGGGTGAAGGGAGAGATGACGCCGGAAGAAGGTGCCGACTACT
>NZ_JAGXJY010000567.1 GCF_019091085.1 Mesorhizobium sp. GbtcB19
TGTGGCTCAGAAGTACTATAAATGCCTACGATCAGTATTTACCGGAACAGACAAACAAAGGTAGAGAAGTTTGATTGGAACTTCAAGACGCTAGACCTGAGTAGCAGCAAATCAACTCTCAAAATCCTAGTTTCCCGACCACAGGTTTTTCACTATAGCAAACAACCCTGATCCAACGAAACGAATAAAAACGCATTGTACGAGGAACATCGACGATAGCTTACGCAAAAATA
>NZ_JAGXJY010000568.1 GCF_019091085.1 Mesorhizobium sp. GbtcB19
CCGGTTGTTTCGTCGGCCATTTTTCCCCCCGCGTCCTCCGGGGCCATGGCGATTCCCGCCCCGGCAAATTGGAGCGGGTTCCCTGCCCGAGCGGGCGCGGCGGGGCAAGACACTTGTCGAGCGGCTGTGGACGGCTGCTGTCAGCCGCCCATCCATATCGCGCCCCGACTGTCACTTAAAGGCTACGAGCAGATCCTTCGCATCGATCTGGTCGCCGGCCTTGACCAGCACCT
>NZ_JAGXJY010000006.1 GCF_019091085.1 Mesorhizobium sp. GbtcB19
CGCAAACTTCCTCGGCTTCGTCAAGCTCGCTGCCATCATGCTCTGGCTCAAATAATTAAATTGTCACTACAGCCTAGAACGGTTCACCGTTTCAGGGAAACGGCGAACCGCTCTATCTCTTTGTTTTTACGCAATTCCGGACGGAAGGTTACGGCGAAGTCGCCGAACTTAACCGTTCACACTTTTCCTGGAATTGCTCTATAGATCGCCGCATGCAGGGATCGCGCTTTGCCTTTGGACCGTTCGTGTTTGATCCGGGCGCGGGAACGCTGCTCCGGGGCGATGTTCCCGTTGCCGCCGG
The DNA here is from genome assembly GCF_019091085.1 of Mesorhizobium sp. GbtcB19. Lineage (GTDB taxonomy): Bacteria > Pseudomonadota > Alphaproteobacteria > Rhizobiales > Rhizobiaceae > Mesorhizobium. The sequence goes on from NZ_JAGXJY010000006.1 coordinate 302, forward strand.
TCACCGTGGGCTGAAGCTGCTCGAGGCGCTTGTCGGGCGTCCGGGCGAAATCCTGGCCAAGGCCGAGCTGATGGATGCGGCCTGGCCGGGCACCGCCGTCGAGGAAGGCAATCTAACCGTCCAGATCGCGCAGCTCAGGAAGCTGCTTGGCCCGACGACCGATGGCGGCGAGTGGATCGCCACGGTCCCGCGCGTCGGCTATCGCTTCACCGGCGTCATCGAAAAGCTCGAAGGCGAGCAGAAGAAATCTTTGCCGCTGCCCGACAAGCCGTCGATCGCCGTACTGCCCTTCGCGGCCTTCAGCAGCGATCCCGAGCAGGAGTCCTTCGCGGACGGCTTGACCGAGGATCTGATCACCGACCTCTCAAGGATAGGTGGCCTGTTCGTCATCGCCCGCAACTCGGTGTTTGCCTACAAGGGCAAAGCGATGGATGTGCGCATGATCGCCAAGGACCTCGGCGTACGTTATCTCCTGGAAGGCAGCGCGAGACGCGCCGCCGGGCGCGTGCGCATCAATGCTCAGCTGGTCGACGCCATGAGTGGCGAGCATCTCTGGGCGGAACGCTTCGATCGCGGCCTGGAAGACATTTTTGCGGTCCAGGACGCGGTCACTGCCAGGATCGTTGAAGCGCTGCTCGGCCGGCTGCGCGCGCCGCCGGCCCGCAACCGGCCCAGGAATCTGGAGGCCTATGATCTCTGCGTGCGGGCGCGCAAATCGTTCGACGAATCCCCGCAGATGGCGCGCGAAGCGCATCTGATGCTGACTCGCGCGATCTCGCTCGATCCGGACTATGCCGAGGCCTATCGCTGGCTCGCGATGAACCACTGGATGAGCTGGGTGCATTGGGGCGAGCCGTTCGAGCCTGCCCGCAGCATCTCCCTGGAACTGGCACGCAAAGCCGTGGCGATCGACCCCAACGACGCCGGCTGCCGCTGGGTTCTAGCCAACCTGCTTGCCTATGAACGGGATTTCGACCAGTCGGATGTGGAATTCGCCAAGGCGATCGAGCTCGATCCAAACGAAGCCGATATCTGGGCGACATTGTCCGATATCGACGTGCTGGCCGGGCGGTTGGACGATGGCCTGGAGCACATTCGAAAGGCGTTCCGGTTGAACCCGTTTCCACCGAGCTGGTACTATCTGACGCTCGGCCAGGCGCAATACGCGGCCCGCGACTACGAAGCCGCCGTCGAGACGCTGCGCCGCGACGAGACCTATCGCACAAGCTCACGCCGCTTCCTGGCCGCAAGCCTTGCCCAACTCGGCCGCCTCGACGAGGCGCGCACCGAGGTCGCGCTGTTCCTCGTCGGCAACCCGCATTTCTCCACACAGCGCTGGGTCGACACAGAGCCGTTCCGCGACGATGCGACACTCCGGCATTTCGTCGAAGGTTTCCGCAAGGCAGGTCTTCCGGAGTGATGCGGCGACGTGGCCAACTTGCTGCTAGGAGATTTCAGTCGTCAGAGCCGGCGCGCGCCAGCCCATGCGCCACCAGGCGGTCGATGACCTCCGGGTAGCTGACGCCGCTTGCCGCCATGGCCTTGGCGTACATGCTGATGTTGGTGAAGCCGGGAATGGTGTTCAGTTCATTGATCAGGAACGTCATGTCAGGCGCCAGGAAGAAGTCGACGCGGGCCATGCCGTCGCAGCCGAGCGCTCGGAACGCCCTTGCGGCCATGTCGCGCATGGCTTCCCCGACTTCCGGCGAAAGGTCCGCCGGCACGATCAGGGCCGCGCCATTCTCGTCGATATATTTGGCGTTGTAGTTGTAGAAGCCGTGACTCTCCGCCGGCACGATCTCGCCTGGACGCGAGACGAAGAGCTTGCCCTCGGGGCTCTCCAGCACGCTGAATTCGATCTCTCGGCCGCGAACGAATTCTTCCGCCAGGAGCTTGCGGTCGTGCTGGAAGGCTTCCGTCAACGCCCGGTCGAATTCCTGGCTGGCATTGACCTTCGCGACACCGACCGACGAGCCCTGCCGCGCCGGCTTGATGAACAGCGGCAGGCCGAGCTGGTCTTCCAGTTCGGCAAGCGAAGGCGCCGCACCCTCATCGATGGTCACCGAGCGGGCGACGGGCAGGCCAGCCGCCTTCAACAGCCGCTTGGCGATGTCCTTGTCGAGGGCGGTCGCCGAACCAAGGATGCCGCAACCGGCGAGCGGCACGCGCGCCACTTCGGCCAGCCCCTGCACCGCGCCGTCCTCGCCATGCAGTCCGTGCAGCACCGGAAACAGGATATCGATCGCGGGAAGTTCATGGGCCGCGCCGCTGGCGGGGATCGCCAGCATTCGCCCACGGCCACCCGGCACAAGGCAGAGCTGCATGCCGACCGACGGTGTCGCCAGCGCGCCGTTTTCGAAGCGGCTGAGCAGCCATTGCCCTTCGCGGGTGACGAAGATCGGAACGGCATCGTATTTCGCCGGATCCAGCGCAGCCATGACATTGGTCGCCGAAAGCAGCGACACCTCGTGCTCGGCGGAGCGCCCTCCGAACAGCACACCGATACGAAGTTTTTTTGCGCTCATCGCCAACTCCACCAATGATCAGGGTTGGAGCTCGCATGCGAAACACCAGACGTCCCCCTTCAACCGTCCGAGTAATAAGCGAAGGATTGGAGTGGGACTTTGACCGGTTGAAGCAGTTTTTCAGCAGAAGTGTGAAAGGCCGTCCGGTCTGAGCCGCGTCATGTCAGATTGCCAGATCCTTGAACAACTCGTCGGCCGACGCCAAACGCTTGCGCTTGCCCTTCTCCAATTCGGCCATGGCCTTTCGCGTGGTTGCGTTCGGGACTTTCACCGGAAAGGGAAATTCCTTGTCGGCGGCGACACGGACCAGTAACAGGCGAATGGCGTCAGAGACCGACAATCCCATGGCCGCCAAGGCTTCCGTGGCCTGATCCTTCGTTGCGGTATCGATCCGAGAGCGGACTACCGTATCTGATGCCATATGTGACTCCTCTGAGGCTACAATGTAGCTACAGAGGAGCATTCCTGCAAGCAGGTACCCTGTCCCTTTTACAGGACAAGCATCACCGCAGAGCCGCCGCGATGTTGCCGCCATCCACCGTCGTCACGTCGGCAGTGGTGCGATCGGCCAGCGCTTGGTGCAGGAAGGCCTGCGCCACGTCGTCGGCCGTCACCTCCTGTCCGAGCAGGTTGCCGGACATGTATTCTTTCTCCGACACGCCGCGCGCGCCGGAACGGCTGGCGATCATCGCGTCGGTCAAGAGACCCGAGCGGATGCGGTCGGCATTGACCGCATTGGAGCGGATGCCATAGGCGCCGTAGTCCAGGGCATATTGCCTGGACAGGAACAGCGTCGCCGCCTTCGGAATGCCGTAGGCGCCGAATTTCGGGCCGGGATTGATCGCCTGCTTGGAGGTGTTGAAGAGCAGCACGCCGCCGGTGCCCTGTTCCAGCATGATGCGCACCGCGTTCTGCGCCGCCGATTGATGGGCGAAGAAGTTGAGCTCGAAGCTCTTGCGCAGCGCGGCGTCGTCGAGCTCGCCGATCCGGCCTTCCCAGGCAGCACCCGCATTCGAAACCAGGATGTCGACGCCGCCATAGACGGCGACCGCCTTGTCGAAGGCGGCGCGCATCTCGGCCGGGTTGGTGATGTCGGCGCCGACGCCGATCGAGTTGTTGCCGGCCGCCTTCGCCGCTTCCGCAGCCTTGGTCGGGTCCAGGTCGACGATCACCGCATGCGCGCCGTTGGCGGCGAACAGTTTTGCCGTCGCGGCGCCGATGGCGCCGGCGCCGCCGGTGATCAGCACGACCTGGCCGGTCAGCGGCTTCGGCTTGTTCGAGGCAAGCTTGGCCTGCTCCAGCGACCAGTATTCCAGCGGGAAGAGATCGGCCTTGGAGAGCGGATGGAAATTGCCGACGGCCTCGGCGCCGCGCACCGCTTCGATCCACATCTCGCCGACATCCGAGGCGATCTTCGCATCCTTCAGCGTGCGGCCATGGCCGAACATGCCGAGCCCCGGAACCAGCGTCAGGCGCGGCATCGGGTCGAGCATGGTGCGCTTGATGTCGTCCAGCGCGTCATTGGTCTCGAAATAGGCGGTGTAGTCCTTGACGAAGGCGTCGACATGGCCGCGCACCACGGCCTTGTAGTCACCGAGCTTGTCGGCGTCGGGCGCCGGCACCGCCATCGGCCCGGTCTTGATGCGGATCGACAGGTCGGGCGTCGACACGCCGCGCCCGGCATAGTCGGCGATCTTGGCCGAATTGATGAAATCGACGATCGCGTCCGAGGTGCGGAAATCGCTGATCATGCGGTCGAAGCGGCCTTCGCCGCGTGCCACGGCGACGGCGCCGCGCAGGGTCGGCGCGATGTCGCTCGGCTTGGCGAGCTTTGCCGGCAGCGCCGCTTTCGCCGCCTGCGGCTTGCCGTTCCTGGCGACATAATCCTCGGCGACGTTCACGTAGTGGATCATGCGATCATAGGCTTGCTTCGCGTCGTCGCCGAAGGTGAAGATGCCGTGCTTGTCGAGGATCAGGCCCTCGACTTGTCGGTCGGCGTCAAAGACTTCCGCCGCGACCTTGGCGAGGTCGAAGCCCGGCTTGATGTAGGGCACGTAGCCTAGTCTGTCGCCGAACACGGTCTTGATCAGCGGCTTGCTATCTTCCTGGTCGACGATGGCGAGGATCGCCGTCGAATGCGTGTGGTCGACGAAACGGTGCGGCAGGAAGGCGTGCAGCAGCGTCTCGACCGACGGGTTGGGCGAGGCGGGATCGATCAGGTTGGAGCGCTGCAGCGCCACCATGTCCTCGTCGGACAACTCGACAAGTCCGCGCGCCTTGAGCAGCGCGCCCATCTTCACCGCCGGCAGTCCCTGCGGCTCGATGACCGCCATGTCCCAGCCGCTGCCCTTGACGCAGAGCACGTCCCATTCGTCGCCGACCAGATCGGTGGCTTTGGTCTTGCAGGAGGTGTTGCCGCCGCCATGCAGCACCAGCCGCGGCTCGCCGCCGAGCAGGCGGGTCGTGTAGACGCGCAGCGCAAGGTCGCGGCCGACGCCCTTTTTCGCATAGTCGGCAACCATCTTTTCCGCGTCGGCGTCATTCCAAAGGTTCTGCATGTCGTTCCAGTCCAGTTCCGTCTTTTTTGCTCATGAACAGAAAGCCGCGACGTCTTGATGACAGAAGCGGCCAGGGGTGGTTTTTCTAGGATGCTTTTTTGCCGGCTTCGCCTGCGTGCTCGAGCAGGCGCCCGGCCATATGCGCGCCGATCACCAGATGCGTGCAGAGCCCGCCGGCGACGGCCGCAAGCAGCGGATCGAACTTGGTGTCTTCCTGCACCACCATCAGCCGCTTCTCGATGGCGCGCAGCGAGGCGAGTTCGGCGGAGATGACGCGCCGGTTGTAGCTGCAGTCGAGCACCTCGCCGCTGGCGTCGATGATCTGCCCGGCGATGACGCCGGCAGCACCCTGGCTGCGCAGCGCCTCCATCTCGGCCGGCGACAGCGCGCCGCATTTCACCAGATGACTGTCGGCGTCGACCGCGCCGACGGAATAGAGCGCTAGGTCGCAGTCGGCGATGCCGGCAAGCTGGTCGCGGATCACCGGCTCGGCGCGCAGGCTCTTCGCCAGCTCTTCCGTCGACAGCACCAGCGGCGCATAGAAGTTCAGGCCCTTGGCATTCAGCCGCCGTGCGATCTCCATCGTGCACTGGTCGGGTCGGTAGGAATAGGGCGCGCCAAGATTACCGCAGAGCTGCACCACGGTGACGTCCTGTAGGTCGGCGAACGACATGATGTCGGCGATCGTGTAGACCGTGCGGCCCCAGGCGACGCCGATGCGGTCGCCCTTCCTGACGAGCTCCAGGAAGACGCTCGCCGCCAGCACCGCGATGTCGGTCGAAGGGTCGGCGAGGTAGGCGTTTTCCGGCGCGATCCAGACCGCGTCAAGCTTGAAGGCGTCTTCCAGCCGGCGCGCCATGACGTCGTCGGTGAAGAGCTGCGTCGAGGTCGAGATGTTGACGATGCCGGTCTCGCGCGCCTTGCGCAGATACATGGCGACCGAGGCGCGGGAAATGTTGAGCTGGCTCGCCACTTCGTCCTGGCGAAGGCCATGCGCATAGTAAAGCCAGGCGGCCTTGTGGATGAGCTGTTCTGCCGGTCGGATCGCCATGCCGCCTCCTCGGCTGACATTAGTCACGGCTCTCGACAAAAGTCAAATTCGGCTCGACTGGTCACGATCGCCTGTCAGGATGGCTCGGCGTGGATCGCCATTCCACCAAGCCGGCGCATCCTAGCATTTTCAGCCGCGGAAGGGGGATAGCGTGACGGCGGACCTAAGGTTAGAAAGCTCGAAAAGAACATCGGGGAGAACGGGATGGCCAATCCCTACGAACAGGATCTCGACAGGAACGCCGCCAATCATCAGCCGCTGACGCCGCTGACCTATCTCGAGCGGGCGGCAAAAACCTATCCCGATCATGTCGCCATCATCCATGGCGGCCAGCGCATCACTTATCGCGAGTTCTGGCGCCGCTCGCTGAAGCTTGCCGCGGCGCTTGCCAAGCGCGGCATCGGCAAGGGCGATACGGTGACGGTGATGCTGTCCAACACGCCGCCGATGCTGGAAGCCCATTTCGGCGTGCCGATGACCAAGGCGGTGCTGCATTCGCTCAACACCCGCCTCGACGCCGCCGTCATCGCTTTCCAGCTCGACCATGCCGACACGAAGGTGCTGATCGTCGACCGCGAGTTCTCGGGCGTGGTCAAAGAGGCGCTGGCCTTGGCCAAGGTGAAGCCATTGGTCATCGACTATGACGATCCGGACTACGCCGCCGACGCGCCCTATCCGAAGGGCGAGCGGATCGGCGCCCTCGACTACGAAGACTTCCTCGCAGGCGGCGACGAGGCTTTCGCCTGGTCGATGCCCGACGACGAATGGGACGCCATCTCGCTCAACTACACATCAGGCACGACGGGCAACCCGAAGGGCGTCGTCTACCACCATCGGGGTGCTGCGCTGATGGCCTACACCAACACCATCCATGCCGGTATGGCCAAGCACGCCGTCTATCTCTGGACGCTGCCGATGTTCCACTGCAATGGCTGGTGCTTCCCCTGGACGCTTGCCGTGCAGGCCGGCACCCATGTCTGCCTGCGCTGGGTGCGGGCCAAGCCGATGTATGACGCGATCGCCGACCATGGCGTCACCCATCTCTGCGGCGCGCCGATTGTCATGTCGGTGCTGATCAACGCCAAGGACGAGGACAAGCGGCAGTTCCCGCAGATGGTTACCTTCAACACGGCCGCGGCACCCCCGCCGGAGGCGGTGCTTGCCGGCATGGCCGACGCCGGTTTCGCCGTCACCCATCTCTACGGCCTCACCGAGACCTACGGCCCGGCCGTCGTCAACGAATGGCACAATGAGTGGGATGATCTCGAAAAAGGACCGAGGACCGCGAAGAAGGCGCGCCAGGGCGTGCGCTATGCCGCGCTCGAAGGCCTGACGGTTATGGATCCTCAGACGATGGTGGAGACGCCCGCCGACGGCGAGACCATCGGCGAGGTGATGTTCCGCGGCAACATCGTCATGAAGGGCTATCTGAAGAACAGGAAGGCGACCGACGAGGCTTTCGCCGGCGGCTGGTTCCACTCCGGCGATCTCGGCGTCATGCACCCCGACGGCTACATCCAGCTCAAGGACCGTTCCAAGGACATCATCATCTCGGGCGGCGAGAACATCTCCTCCATCGAGGTCGAGGATGCGCTCTACAAGCATCCGTCGGTCGCCTCCTGCGGCGTGGTTGCGCGCGCCGACGACAAATGGGGCGAGGTGCCGGTCGCCTATGTCGAGCTGAAGCCGGGCAAGACCGCGACCGAAGCCGAGATCATCGAGCATTGCCGAGGGCTGCTGGCCCGCTTCAAGGTGCCTAAGGCGGTGGTGTTTGCGGAAATCCCGAAGACCTCGACGGGGAAGATCCAAAAATTCCGGCTGCGGGAGATGGCGAAGGGGGCCTGATCCCCAACGGGCGAGGCCGAGTTCCCGCCCACCCCCCTCTGGCCTGCCGGCCATCTCCCCCGCAAGGGGGGAGATCGGATGTCGCCGCCGCTTTCGCCAGTCATCAACGTCGCAAGGCAGGCGTCGTCGGCGGAACTGCCAATCTCCCCCCTTGCGGGGGAGATGTCCGGCAGGACAGAGGGGGTGCGAAGGATCGCTGCGCTCGAGAATAGTCTCTTCTCATCACGCGGCACGCCCCTTCAGACTGTCACCATCTGTCACCAATTATACGCGTACGTCGATTTCGCGTTGACTCCTCGCTTCTTTCGTTTTACGACTGACGAAAATTGAAATTCGTCACTCATCAAACGAAAGCGCCATGTCAGAAGCCGCCAACATCGTGGCAGACCCCGCCAGACAGGAGAATGTGACCCGCATTCTCGACTGCGCCGAGCGGCTGTTCCGCCACTACGGCTACGGCAAGACCAACGTTGCCGACATCGCCCGCGAGCTCGGCATGTCGCCGGCCAACATCTACCGCTTCTTTGCCTCCAAGGTTGAGATCCACCAGGCCGTTTGCGGCCGCATGCTCGGCGCCAGCTACAAGATGGCCTACGAGATCATGCACCTGCCGATCAGCGCCGAGGAGCGGCTGCGGCGCTACATCCACGCCCAGTACAAGATGACGCTGGAGGTCATGCTCGACCAGGAGAAGGTGCATGAGATGGTCATCGTCGCGCTGGAGCGCGACTGGGGCGTCATCGACAAGCATGTCAACAGCATCCACGACCTGTTCGCCGAGGTGATCCGCGAGGGTGTCGAGGCCGGCGAGTTCAGGCAGCAGGATCCTGAAACCGCCTCGCGCTGCTTCGGCGCCGCCACTGTCATTCTGTGCCACCCGCAGATGGTGGCGCAGTGCCTTGCCAAGACCAACCGGGCGATGCCCGACGAACTTATCGACTACGCCATCAGAGCCTTGAAATAGAAGCTGTCCGCCGGGTGCGGTCGACGATCATCTCCAGTTCGGGAGTGCTAAGGTGTCTTTGTCCAGTTCCATCCTCCGCAAGCTGCCGGCCGCCGGCCTCCCAGCCGTCGGTATCGTCGTAGCGGCGCTCGGCCTTGCCGGCTGCAGCCAGGAGAAGGCCGAGGTCGTCCAGGAAATCGTCCGGCCGGTGAAGGTGGTCGAGATCGGCGAGGCGCAGACCACTCGCCAGCTCGACTATTCCGGTTCGGTGCGGGCCCGCACCGAGATGAATCTCGGCTTCCGTATCGCCGGCAAGGTCACCGAGCGCCTAGTCGATATCGGCCAGCATGTGAACGAAGGCGACGTGCTCGCCCGCGTCGATCCTTCCGACTACGAGCTGTCGGTGAAGAGCGCCGCCGCGAGCCTCGATGCCGCCGAGCGCCAGGTCGAGACCGTCGACCTCGCCAGGAAGCGCGCCGAACAGCTCTATGCCAAGAATTTCGCGCCGAAGTCGCAGCTCGACCAGGCGCGGCTGACCTATGACCAGGCAGTGGCGACGCGCGATGCCGCCCGTTCGACGCTGGCCCAGGCGCAGAACCAGGTTCAATATGCCGATCTGAAAGCCAGCAAGAATGGCATCGTCACCGCGATTTCCGCCGATGTCGGCCAGGTGGTCGCCGCCGGCACGCCGGTAATGACCGTTGCGGTCGACGGCGAGAAGGAAGTGTCGATCGCCGTGCCGGAAATGGACATCGCCGGCTTCAAGCCCGGCAAGGAGGTCAAGGCGAGCTTCTGGTCGGACGAAGGACTTGCGCTCACCGGCAAGGTCCGCGAGGTCGCCGGCAGCGCCGACCCGCAGTCGCGCACCTTCGCCGTCCGGGTGTCACTGCCCAATGATCCGCGCGTACTGCTCGGCATGACCGCCAATGTCCAGGCGACCGTCGGCAGCAAGGCGCAGCTCGTGTCGATCCCGCTGACCGCAATGACCGAGAAGGACGGCAAGCAGATCGTCTGGACGGTCGACCGCGGTTCCGACACGGTGCATCTGCGTCCGATCAAGGTCGCCAACTTCACCGCCGACGGCGTCGCCGTGGCCGACGGCCTGAAACAGGGCGATGTCGTGGTCGCGGCCGGCACCCAGTTCATGACCGAGAACCTGAAGGTCAAGCTTTCCGGCGACGCTCAGCAATCCGCCTCGGCGGAGGACGACGTCGCGACCACCAGCAGCCTGCACTAACCAGGCGGAAGAACGCTTTTCCCGCTCTCGCTGCATCGAGCCGCGGGCCGGGGAGGGCATGGGTTCCGGGCGGCGGTCGCCCGATCGCGGGACGCCGGCATGTTGGCTCCCCCGCGGCAGTGCCGCGTCCAGCGCGATTGCGTTTCTCTCTCCGCTTGAGGGGTCTCGCCGCCCGGAAACCCGACCGAGAAATTCATGGGCGGCACATCAGGCGTGCCTTGCCGATCAATTGGACTGGACTTGCGCCATGACCACCACGACCGACAGCAGCACTGAAAAGCGGCCCTTCAATCTTTCGCGTTGGGCGATCGGGCATCCGAGCATCGCGCGCTTTCTGTTCGGGCTGATCATCCTGGCCGGCGCGCTCGGCCTGATGCGCATGGGCCAGAAGGAAGACCCGGACTTCACCTTCCGCGTCATGGTGGTGCAAGCGATCTGGCCTGGCGCCTCGATCCAGGACATGGAGGATCAGGTCGTCAACAAGATCGAGCGCAAGCTGCAGGAAACCCCGCATCTCGATTTCGTGCGCTCCTACACCCGCGCCGGCAGCGCCATCATCACTCTCCAGGTCAAGGGCGATACCAATGCCGACCAGGTGAAGGACGCCTTCTATCAGGTGCGCAAGAAGGTCGGCGATATTTCCGGCGACCTGCCGCAGGGCCTGCTCGGTCCCTATTTCAACGACGAGTTCGGCGACACTTTCATCACGCTGCATTCGATCAGCGGTGACGGCTTCACCTATCCGGAGCTGAAGAAATTCGCCATCCAGGCGCGCGACATGCTGTTGACGACGCCGGGCGTGGAGAAGGCCGTCATCATCGGCGACCAGCCGGAGAAGATCTATATCGACGTCTCCTCCAAGGCGCTGGCCGAGCGCGGCCTGACCATCCTCGACCTGCAGAACGCCGTCAAAGGCCAGAACGCCGTCGATCCGGCGGGTAATGTCGACACCGGCCTGCGCTCGGTGCGCATCTCGGTCGAGGGCGACGTCACCAGGGCCGCCGATATCCGCGAGCTGAGACTCCGCTCAGGCAACCAGGTGACGCGTCTCGGCGACATCGCCACCGTCTCGTCCGGCCTCGAGGATCCCTACGAGCGCAAATACCGCTTCAACGGCCATGAGAGCGTCCAGCTTGGCGTCGTCATGGCCAAGGGTTTCAACGTCAGGGACGTCGGCAAGGATGTGGAAGTGACGTACCAGCGCTTCGAGGCAGGCTTGCCCTACGGCGTCGCGGTCGACCAGATCTCCGACCAGCCGCAGGTGGTCAAGGACGCGGTGAGCGAGTTCATGGAGGCGCTCGGCGAAGCGCTGCTGATCGTGCTTGCCGTCTCGCTGCTGTCGATCGGCTGGCGCTCGGGCCTGGTGATCGCCATCGCCATCCCGCTGGTTCTCGCCGCCACCTTCGCCATCATGTACGAGATCGGCATCGACCTGCAGCGCATCTCGCTCGGTGCGCTGATCATCGCGCTCGGCCTGTTGGTCGACGACGCCATGATCGTGGTCGAGATGATGGAACGAAAGCTCGAAGAAGGGCTGGTCAAGATCGAGGCGGCGAGCTTCGCCTATACCTCGACCGCCTTCCCGATGCTCACCGGCACGCTGATCACCACGGCGGGCTTCATCCCGGTCGGCTTCGCGGCGTCCACCGCCGGCGAATATGTGCGCACGCTGTTTTATGTCGTCGGCATCGCGCTGGTCGTGTCGTGGTTCGTCGCGGTCTATTTCACACCGTGGCTCGGCTACATGATCCTGAAGCAGCGCAAGCATGCCGGCACCCATCACGATGTCTTCGACACCGGCTTCTATCGCCGCTTGCGCGCCACGGTCACCTGGGCCGTGCGCCACCGCATCATCGTGCTGGTCATGACGCTGGTCACCTTCGCCACCAGCCTGTGGGCCTTCCAGTTCATTCCGCAGAACTTCTTCCCGCAATCCTCGCGTCCGGAAATCCTGGTCGATCTGTGGCTGCCGGAAGGCACCTCGATCAAGGAGGTCGAGAAGCAGGCCCAGGCGCTGGAAGCCAAGATGATGGACGATCCCGACAAGCGCTTCATCGCCACTTATATCGGCGAAGGCGCGCCGCGCTTCTTCCTGCCGCTCGACCAGCAGCTGCGCAACCCCAACTTCGCCCAGTTGCTGGTGATGGCCAAGGACGAGCCGGCGCGCGAGCGGCTGATCGTCAAGATGCGCAGGATCCTGGCGCAGGATTTCCCCTCGATTCGCGGCAAGGTCGACCGTCTCTTCCTCGGTCCGCCGACCGGCTGGCCGGTGCAGATGCGCGTCATGGGTCCGGACCGCAAGGAGGTGCGCCGCATCGCCGACGAGGTGAAGGCGAAGTTCCAGGCCAACCCGCTGCTTGGCGCCATCCATGACGACTGGCTGGAGCCGGTGCCGGCGATGAAGCTGGTGATCGACCAGGACCGCGCCCGGGCGCTCGGCGTCACCTCGCAGCGCATCCGCCAGATGCTGCAGGCCACCATGTCCGGCGCGCCGCTCGACGACTTCCGCGACGGCGAGGAGACGGTCTCGATCGTCGCCCGCGAGCCGGATGCGACCCGCCATCTCCTGTCCTCGGTCGACTCGGTCTACATCCCGACCGACTTCGGCGGCTCGGTGCCGCTGTCGCAGGTGGCCAAGGTCGTGCCCGTCATGGAGCAGGGCATCGAATGGCGGCGCGACCGCCTGCCGACGATCAGCGTGCGCGCCACGCTGCCCGACGGCGTGCAGTCGAACGACGTCGTCACCAAGATGTACAACGACATGAAGGACCTGCGCGCCGGCCTGGCGCCCGGCTACAAGGTCGAGATCCAGGGCGGCGCCGAGGATTCGGCCGAAAGCCAGGCTTCGATCGCCGCCAAGGCGCCGATCATGCTCGCCATCATCGTCGTGCTGCTGATGGTCCAGCTGCAGCATTTCGGCAAATCGATGCTGGTGCTGGCCACCGGTCCGCTTGGCATCATCGGCGCCGCCGCGGCGCTGCTGATCAGCGGCGCGCCGTTCGGCTTCGTCGCCATCCTCGGCGTCATCGCGCTGCTCGGCATCATCATGCGCAACTCGATCATCCTGGTCGACCAGATCGACCAGGATATCGCGGCCGGCATGGAACGATCGGAAGCGATCGTCGGTGCTGCCGTGCGCCGCTTCCGGCCGATCATGCTGACGGCGCTGACCGCCGTGCTGGCGCTGATTCCGATCTCGCGCGCCGTGTTCTGGGGGCCGCTCGCCTACGCCATGATGGGCGGCATCCTCGTCGCCACCGTGCTCACCATCCTGGTGCTGCCGGCTGGCTACGCCCTGTTCTTCGGCCGCGCGCCGAAGAAGGCCAAGACCGACGAGCAGGCGCCCGAGCCGGAACAGATCGAAGGCATTGAAAGACCGCAGCTGGCGCTCGCCGCGGAATAAAGGTGGCAACCTGAAATCATCCGCCATCGGCAGAAGCCGGTGGCGGATGATCCGCATCAAGGGCTCCAGCGTGGAGCGAAAAATGCTCCGCGCAGGGGTTTCGGCAAAACAGATTTCCTTTTCACGAACTTGATACAGGCCGATCCTGCGCCGATATCGGAGCGACAACGCTCGTCATCGCTGGATCATCCCATGTCAGAAAAACGGCAGCTGCGACTTGGCGCCTTCATGCGTCCCGTCAGTCTTCACACCGGCGCCTGGCGCTATCCGGGCGCTTATCCCGACGCCAATTTCAACTTCGCGCATCTGAAGCGCTTCGCGCAAACGCTGGAAGCCGCGAAGTTCGACGCCTTCTTCATGGCCGACCATCTGGCCGTGCTCAACATGCCGATCGAGGCGCTGCGGCGCAGCCACACGGTGACGTCCTTCGAACCGTTCACGCTGCTCTCGGCGCTGGCCGCCGTCACCGATCACATCGGCCTGGTCGCGACCGCATCGACCACCTTCGACGCGCCCTATCACATTGCCCGGCGCTTCGCCTCGCTCGACCATATCAGCGGCGGCCGCGCCGGCTGGAACATCGTCACCACTTCCAACCCGGACGCCGCGCTCAATTTCGGCCTCGACGAGCATGTCGAGCACGACGAGCGCTACCACCGGGCGCGCGAGTTCTACGATGTCGTCACCGGGCTCTGGGACAGTTTCGCCGACGACGCCTTCATCCGCGATGCGGAGAGCGGGCTCTACTTCGATACATCGAAACTGCATGTGCTCGACCACAAGGGCGAGCATCTGTCGGTGCGCGGTCCGCTCAACATCGCGCGGCCGGTGCAGGGTTGGCCGGTCATCGTTCAGGCCGGCGCGTCCGACGTCGGCCGCCAACTGGCCGCCGAGACGGCGGAGGTAATCTTCGCGGCACCGTCCGATCTAGCATCCGGTCAACGCTTCTTTGCCGACGTCAAAGGCCGCGCGGAAAAACTCGGCCGCGCGCGCGACGACATCAAGATCCTGCCCGGCGCTTTCGTCATCGTCGGCGACAGCGTCGAGGAAGCGCGCGCCAAACGCGCCAAGCTCGACAGCCTCGTCTACTACGAGAGCGGCATCGCCTCGCTATCGATCGCGCTTGGCCATGATGCGTCGGGCTTCGATCCCGACGCTCCGCTGCCGGACATTCCCGAGACCAATGCCTCGAAAAGCAGCCGCGAGCGCGTCATCGAGCTGGCGCGCAGGGAAAACCTCACTGTCCGCCAACTGGCGCAGCGGCTGGGCGGCTATTCCGGCCTGGCTTTCGTCGGCACGCCCAAGACCATTGCCGACGAGATGGAGGAGTGGCTGCTCACCGATGGTTCCGATGGCTTCAACGTCATGTTCCCCTATCTCCCCGCCGGCCTCGACGATTTCGCCGAGAAGGTGGTGCCCGAGCTGCAGCGGCGCGGGATATTCAGGCGCGAATATGAAGGATCGACGCTACGCGAGAATCTCGGCCTGAAGCGGCCGCCGAACCGGTTCTTCGAAAGCGAGGCGGTTCGCAAGGCCGGCTGAGCACAGCGCAAAAACAAACGGGCGCGCCGGAGCGCCCGTTTCTCTTCAAGGCTTGGTCGTCAGATGACGAACACCCAGTTGGCAATCAGCATCACCGCCACACCGGCCGCGAGCGTCAGGTAGGGCAGCATGCCCGCCTTCTTCACCGCGAGGTCGGCGCCCGTCATGCCGAGATCGGCCAGCATGTGGTCGGGGAACTTGCCGCCGTCCTGGATGTAGTGGCGGAAGCAGAACACCGGGATGATCAGCGCTGCGGTGATCAGGCCGGCCCACAGCGCCATCGGGTTCCACACCTTGGCGCCGGCGCCCATGAAGATGGCGTTGACATAGGCGAAGATCGCGCCGATGCCGAGTAGCCAGGTCGGCGCCTTCCATGGGCGGTTGATATGGCCGTTGTCGATGCGGTGGATCCAGCCGGCATTGAGGTTGAGGAAGTTGAAGATGATGTAGCCGCAGTTCGACACGGCGAGGATGAAGAAGAAGCTCGTCGCGTCGGCCGAGGCGATGGCCAGAACGATCAGGTTGAAGCAGAGATCGGTCCACATCGCCCGCGTCGGCGCGCCGTGCTCGTTGACATGGCTGAGGTAGCGCGGCAGCCAGCCGTCGACCGAGCCCTGGTAGAGCGTGCGCGAGGAACCGGCCATCGCCGTCATGATGCACAGCACCAGCGCAAGGATCATCAGCATCACCAGCAGGCTGTGGATGATCTTGCCGCCGCCGACCATGCCGGCCAAGGCATCGGCGACGCCCGAGCCGTCGACGATCGGCGTCGCCAGCATGCCGTTGAGGCCGAGCACGCCCTGGAAGGTGAAGGGCACCAGGATGAACAGCAGCATGCAGAGCAGGCCGGAATAGAAGATGGCCTTGAAGGTGTCGGTGCCGGGGTTCTTGAACTCCGACGTGTAGCAGACCGCGGTTTCGAAGCCGTAGGTCGACCACGCGGCGATGAACATGCCGCCGAGCGCCAGCGTCCAGCCGGCGATGTTCCATGAGCCCGGGTCGGGGGCGTAGGCGGCCGCGAGCGGCACCAGCGGCGAAAAGTTCGCCCAGTCGATCTGGCCGGTGAAGATCGGCACGACACCGACGATCAGCATCGGGATGATGACCAGCAGGCCGATATATTTCTGCACATTGGCCGTGCCGAGGATGCCGCGATGCTGGATGGCGAAGATCACCAGCATCAGCACCGCGCCGATGAAGAAAGTGGCGTTGAGCGTGAACGAGACTGGGCCGAGCGTATGGCCCCACAACGTCCAGGTGCGGATCGCCGGCGTCGCCGCGGCCGTCACCGCGGTGATGGCGTCGGCGGGAGCCGTTCCGGCATGCGCGGCGATATAGGCGACAACCTCCGGCGAGGTCTCGGAGAAGACCGGGATCGGCACCAGCGCGTTGAGGATGTAGGCGGCCGCGATCGAGCAGCCGAGCGACAGCACCGGCGACCAGGCGAACCAGTTGCACCACACCGACAGCGGCGCGATGAACTTCGAGTAGCGCAGCCATGCGGTTGCGCCGTAGATCGAGGCGCCGCCCGACTTGTTCGGGAACAGGCCGGCAATCTCGGCATAGGTGAAGGACTGCAGGAAACCCATGATCATGGACACCGTCCAGATCACGAAGGCGAGCTTCCCGGTTGTCCCGGCAATGCCGCCGATCGAGAACAGGACCAGCGCCGGGACGCCGCTCGCCACCCAGAAGGCGCCACGCCAGTCGATATGCCTGAGCAGCTTGCTTTCCGCAGGCTGCTCCAGGGCCGTGCTTATGGTGCTCATATGTTTGTATTCCCCTTTTTGTTGTTCCCCGCCAGCGACGCTTCGGCTCTCGCGAAGCTTGCTCCCCGGCACATGATCGACACGACTGTCGTGTTTCCACTCAGTCGTATTTTTTTCTTAAGAGTGAAGATTGATCCGGCGCGCTTTCGCGTCAAGCGTTTTGTGAATGTCATGCACATCACGCTTGCGAAACATCGACCCGACCGCCCGCCGGCGGCGGCCGGCGGGGGCGGATCAGCCTGGGAGGAGGCATATCAGGAGCGCGGCTTGGTCTTCTGCGGATCGTAATGGGCGAAGGCGACGACTCGCGCCGGCAGCCGCTTGGCGTGGCCGTCGAGCTTGCCGATCTCGACCTCGGTGCCGATATCGGCGTGGGTGACGTCGAGCCTTGCGAGCGCGATGTTCTTGCCCAGCACCGGCGAGCGCATGCCCGACGTGACCACGCCGATCTGGGCGCGGCCGACATGGACGCAGTCGCCATGGCCGACCGCGACGTTGGCATCGATGTCGAGCCCGACGAGCTTGTGCTGAGGGTGCTCCTTGCGCCGGATCAGCGCGTCGCGGCCGATGAAGTCGTCGGCCTTGGTCTTGAGCGGCACGGTGAAGCCGATCCCGGCCTCGAACGGGTCGGTCTGGTCGGAGAACTCGTAGCCGGCGAAGATCAGCCCGGCCTCGATGCGCACCATGTCGAGCGCCTGCAGGCCCATCGGCTTCAGCCCGTGCGGCTGGCCGGCTTCCCAGACGGCGTCGAACACTTTTTCAGCGTCGCGCGGATGGCACCAGATCTCGTAGCCGAGCTCGCCCGTATAGCCGGTGCGCGAGACCACCACCGGGATGCCGTTGCCGCCGCCAATGCGAGCGACCGCGAAGCGGAACCATTCGAGTTCGCCGATCGAGGGTTGCACCGGCGAGGTCCAGACGACTTCCTTCAAGATGTCGCGGCTCTTCGGCCCCTGCACGGCGATGTTGTGCATCTGGTCGGTGGAGGAGCGCACCAGCACGTTGAGGCCGAGTTTCTTGGCGGTCTCGCGCAGCCATTCGCCGGAAAGATCATCGCCGCCGACCCAGCGGAAATTGTCCTTGCCGAGCCGAAGCAGCGTGCCGTCGTCGATCATGCCGCCATGCTCGTAGCACATCGCCGTATAGACGACCTGGCCGACGCCGAGCTTCTTGACGTCGCGGGTCAGCGTGTATTGCAGCAGCGCTTCGGCGTCGGGCCCGGTGACCTCGAACTTACGCAGCGGCGACAGGTCCATGATCACCGCGTCCTGCCGGCAGGCCCAGTATTCTGCGATAGGGCCCTCCTTGGCGAAGGAATTGGCGAGCCAATAGCCCCTGTACTCGACGAAGTCGCGCGTGTGCTTGGCAAAGCTCGAATGAAAGGCTGTCTCGCGGGTCATTTTCGGTTCCGAGTCGGGCTTCATGCGTCTGGCGATCGCTCGCGAGAATTTGTGCTGGCCGGAATAGCTGCGCACATGGATGTCGGTCAGGTCCCAGCCATTGGAGGGCGTGGTGTCGTCCGGGCAGGCCGAGGATACGCAGACGATATCGGTCAGGGCCTTGAGCAGCACATAGTCGCCCGGACGCGACCACGGCTCGTCCGACACCATCACGCCATGCGCGTCGATCGCCGTGTTGAAGAAGAAGTTGATCGCCATCCAGCCGGCGCGGGGCGTCACGCCCTTGTCGGCAAGCGCCCTGTTGAAATTCTCCGAGCAGTTGGTGTGGCCGGGATAGCCGATGTCGTCGTAATATTTGGCGGCGCAGGCGAGCGCGAAGGCATCGTGCCGGCCGCATGTGTCCTGCACTACCTCGACCAGCGGCTCCATGTCCTGGTCGTAATATTTCGAATGCAGCCCGGGCATCGGATAGGCCGCACCCATCAGCGTGCGGGTGGTGGTGACGTCGAGCGGCAGGTCGCGGCCCTTGTCCAGCTTGCGCGCCGAAAAACACTGGAAGTCGGTGCATTGCCGGCCGTCGACATCGATGATCTGCAGATAGTCGCCAGCCTTGACGAAATAGGATTCGGCGGTCGCCGATTTCACGCGCAGATCGAGCACCGGATCGGCGAGCGGATCGGCAAGCTGGCCTCTTGTCTTCAGCCGGACCTTGGCGCGGCGCACGATCACGGTCAGCGGCGTCGCCGTGTTGTGGCCGTCGACCAGCATCGGCCCGCCGGGCGCCGCGATCAGCAGCGCGCCGTCGCGCTGCACGGAAAAGCTCTGCTCGGTGCCGGCCGGCGTGGCGCCGCCGAACACGCGCACGGCCTTCGGCTGGTCGAGCTGCACCTTGCGGCGCTCGAGGTTGAGGCGCAGCGCCGAAAGACTGTCGTCGCCCTCGGCGAGCAGCGCCTTGATGCCGGCCGCGTTGCTGTTGGACCGCTCGCCGAAAATACCGGGATCGGTGGCGCCGGACTTGTCCCAGGCCAGCAACTCGCAGGGCTGGCCGCCTTCGACATTGCTGACGCTGACGCTGTCGCCCGCCTCGACGTCGATGAGCACCGCGCCATTGCCCTGCACCGTGTAGCGCTCCACGCCCGGCGGCAGGCGGATCTCGCCGGGTCTCAGGATCAGGCTGGGCTTGGGCGGCCCGGACAGGACGGCGGGGTAGGGCGACTGGCTCATCTCAAACCCTCCTCCGAGCGAGAAACAAGTTTGCCTAAGGGTAAAATTATTTTCGCTGAGAGAATAGCAGCGGAGATGGATTTGGCAAGCACAAGCTCCCCCTTCTCCCCTTGTGGGAGAAGGTGTCGCCGAAGGCGACGGATGAGGGGTGCTCCAGGGAAAGCCGACGTCTCACTCCGCTAGAGCACCCCTCATCCGTCTCGGCGCTGCGCGCCGATCCACCTTCTCCCACAAGGGGAGAAGGCGAGTCGCGCGTCGCTACGCCAAGTCTTCCGAATGGCCGATCGTCACGCCATACTCGGCAGCGGAGTCGAGGATGGTGTGCCACAGGCTCTGCGCAAAAGTTGCGAACACCAGCAGATTGAACACAACCTGCCCGTTGCGATCCGTGCCGCGCCAGAGCGTGACGCTGGTATGATCCATCGACGTCGCAGCCGCCGCACCGACCCCGAACACATCGGGATGCAGGTCGATCGACGACAGCTTGGCGAGCATCGTACGCGCCTTCTCTCCGGAGACGTTGATCAGCGCCCGCGCATGCGATTGGTCGGACAGCGAAGCCGAGCCGGCAAAGACAGGTGCGAGCGCTTCGATCGAATGCTTGCCACCCTTGGACAGCATGAAGAACTGGTCGGGTCCGGACCAGATCAGCGTCGCATCCGATGCGCCGACAGCCTTCGGCGTTTCAGGCGCCGCAACGCCGAAGCGCGCCTGCGCGGTCTGCGCCATCTCGCTTGCTTTGCCGCGCCGCGCCATCACCTGGACGAGGTCGAAATTACGGATCTCGGTCAGCGCCACGCCGGCATCGCCCTGTACGCCATAAGGGCCGGCGACCAGCGTGCGGTCGAGCGGACTGCGGACGTCCCAGGAAAAATCAGCCACGCTGGCGCCCTCCATCCGGATCGTAGAAGACGGAATTGCAGAGCTCGACATCATAGTCCTCGCCGCGCAGGGGATCATGCGCGCGCACGATCTCGCCGATGCGCTCGCGGCCGCGCTCGACGAGGCCGAGCCCGATCCACTGGTCGACTACCGGCGAGAAGCAGACCGAGGTGACATAGCCCTGGTCGTTGTCCGGCCCCGGTGTCTCGCCCTTCGGAATGATATGCGCGCCGGAGCGCAGGCGGCGCGCCTTGTCGGTCGGCTTGATGCCGACGACCACCTGCCGGTCCGGCGCGACCAGCGCCTCGCGGCCGGCCATGACGCGGCCGATGAAATCCTTCTTGGTCGACATCATCTTGCCGAGGCCGAGATCGGCCGCCGTGGTCGTGCCGTTGAGCTCAGGCCCCGCGACGTGCCCCTTTTCGATGCGCATCACGCCGAGCGCCTCGGTGCCGTAAGGCGTCACGCCGAACGGCTTGCCGGCGATCATCAGATTGCGCGCCATGGCTTCACCGTAGCGCGCCGGCACCGAGATCTCGAACGCCATCTCGCCGGAGAAGGAGATGCGGAACAGCCTTGCCTTCAGGCCGCCGCGCAATTTGACCTCGCGCGCGCCCATGAACGGGAAGCCTTCATTCGACAGGTCCTCGGCCGGATCGACGATTTCCTTCAAGAGATCGCGGGTCTTCGGTCCGGCGATCGAGAACTGCGCCCACTGATCCGAAACTGAAGTCAGCTGCACGTCGAGCTCTGGGAACAGCACCTGCCGGCAAAATTCCAGATGCTGCATCACCAGCCCGGCCTTGGCCGTCGTGGTGGTGAGGAAATAATGGTCCTCGGCCAGACGCGAGGTCGTGCCGTCGTCATAGACGATGCCGTCCTCGCGCAGCATCAACCCGTAGCGCGCCTTGCCGACGGCGAGGCTGGAGAAGGCGTTGATGTAGACACGGTCGAGGAAGGTGCCGGCATCGCGCCCGTGCACGTCGATCTTGCCGAGCGTCGAGACATCGCAGAAGCCGACGCCTGAGCGCACCGCCTTGACCTCGCGGGTGACGGACTCCAGCCAGTCCTTCTCGCCCGCGCGAGGATACCACTGCGCGCGTTTCCATAAGCCGGTGTCGACGAAGATCGCGCCCTGCTCGGCCGCCCAATGATGCGAGGGCGTCAGCCGCGTCGCATGGAAATTCTCATCGCGGTGGTGGCCGGCGAAGGCGCCGATGGCGACCGGCACGTAAGGCGGCCGGTAGATCGTCGTGCCTGTCTCTGGGATCGATTTGCCGGTGACCGCCGCCATGATGGCGAGGCCGGCGACGTTGGACGTCTTGCCCTGATCGGTCGCCATGCCGAGCGTCGTGTAGCGCTTCAGGTGCTCGACCGATTCAAAACCCTCGCGCTGCGCCAGCTCGACATCGGAAGCGGTGACGTCATGCTGCTGGTCGACGAAGGCCTTGCCCTTGCCGGCGACATGCCAGAGCGGCGTCAGCGAGAAAGCCGCGTCGTCGGCGATCGGCATCGAGCCCGTGCTACCGCTTCGTCCGGCATCACGCGCCGCGGCGGCACCGGCTTCAAACCCTTCGCGCAGGCAGGCGCCCAGGCCGAAGGCGCCGTTGGCGGCGCCCGCCGCGACCATGCCGGGCGGCGCGCCGTCCGGCACGAAGGCAGCGATGTCGTCGCGCCATTTCGGCCGGCCGCGATGATAGGAGGTAAGACCGACCGCCGGGTTCCAGCCACCGGACACGGCAAGCCCGTCGGCCTCGACCTCGGCGCGGGCGCCACCGGTCAGCGAGACAGAAATCTTGCGCACGCCGGCTTTGCCGCCGTCGACGCCGGCAACGGAGCCGTGCAGCACCGGGAAGCCGCCCTTGCTGGCAAGCGAGCGATGGGCCGGCGAAACGTCCGGCCGTGCATCGATCACCGCCGCCACCTGCAGTCCGGCGGCGATCGCCGTCTCGGCCGTGCGCCAGCCGTCCTCGTTGTTGGTGAAGAGCGCGATGCGCCTGGCCGGCACGGCGGCGTAGCGGTTGATGTAGTTGCGCATGGCCGACGCCATCATCACGCCCGGCGTGTCGTTGCCGGCGAAGACGATGGGGCGTTCGATCGAACCGGCGGCGACGATGGAGCGCTTGGCGACGATGCGCCACAGCCGCTGTCGCACCTGATGCTCCGGCGGTGTAGGGAGATGGTCGTTGACGCGCTCGATCGCGCCATAGGTGCCGCCGTCATAAACGCCGAACAGCGTCGTGCGCGTCATGATGCGTACATCCGGCATCGCCAAAAGCTCGGCTAGCGTGCGAGCAACCCATTCAGCCGCCGGCAATCCGTCGATAGTGCCGCCATCGGCGAGCAGCCGACCGCCAAGGACGAAATCCTCTTCGCACAGGATGACGCGCGCGCCGCTGCGGCCGGCGGCAAGCGCGGCTGCGAGACCGGCCGGGCCTGACCCCGCGATCACCACATCGCAATGTGCCCAGGCCTTTTCATAATGATCGGGGTCGGGAACCTGGGCGGCTCGGCCGAGGCCGGCGGCGCGCCGGATCGCCGGCTCGTAGATCGCTTCCCAGAACTTCGCCGGCCACATGAAGGTCTTGTAGTAGAAGCCGGCGACGAAGATCGGCGCGAACAGCTGGTTGACCGACATGACGTCGAAATTGAGCGACGGCCAGCGGTTCTGGCTGGCGGCTTCGAGGCCCTCATAGAGCTCGGCCGTCGTCGCCTTCGTGTTCGCCTCGCGCCGCGCGCCGCTGCGCAATTCGACCAGCGCGTTCGGCTCTTCCGAGCCCGCCGTCAGTATGCCGCGCGGGCGGTGATATTTGAACGAGCGGCCGACCAGCTTGACGCCGTTGGCGACCAGCGCGGAGGCCAGCGTGTCACCCCTGAAGCCAGAAAAAGTCTTGCCGTCGAAACGGAAATTGAGGGGGGCCGAGCGGTCGATGAGACCGCCATTGTTCAGCCGGTTTGCCTGATCGCCGCGCATTAAGCACCAACCTTGGCGGCACCGGCGCCCGCTGCCGGCTCGACGGCCGAAATCTCATGCGTCAGCGTGTTGCGCGTGACCTTCAGCCAGGCTCGGCAGCCGCCGCCGTGATACCAGTGTTCGCTCATCACGCCGGCGATGTTGTCGCGCAGATAGACGTAGTCATAGACGGCTTCCTCGCTGGCATCGGCCGCGGGGCGTTGCGGCTTGGCGTCGCCGAGATAGGTGAACTCGCCGAGCTCGCGTTCGCCGCAGAAAGGACAGGTAATACGCATTGGCTGTGCCCGTCCTCAGTGCAGGTTCGGTTGGGCGCCCTGGCCCTTTTCGTCGATCATGGCGCCGCGCTGGAAGCGGTCGAGGCGGAAAAGCGCGGCTTCCTTGTGCGACTGATCGCGGGCGATGAGATGGGCAAAGACGAAGCCCGAGCCCGGCGTCGCCTTGAAGCCGCCATAGCACCAGCCGGCATTGATGTAGAGGCCGTCGACCGGGCTCTTGTCGATGATCGGCGAGCCGTCCATCGACATGTCCATGATGCCGCCCCACTGGCGCAGCAGTCGCACGCGGCCGATCATCGGGATCAGCGCCATGCCGCCTTCGCAGACGTCTTCCATCACCGGCAGATTGCCGCGCTGGGCGTAGGAATTGTAGCCGTCGATGTCGCCGCCGAAGACGAGGCCGCCCTTGTCCGACTGGCTGACATAAAAGTGTCCGGCGCCGAAGGTCATGACGCCGGGGATGAGGGGCTTGATCGCTTCGGAGACGAAGGCCTGCAGCACATGGCTTTCGATCGGCAGGCGGAGCCCTGCCATCGCGGCAACGCGTGACGAGGATCCGGCGACCGCCATGCCAACCTTGCCGGCGCTGATCTTGCCGCGCGACGTCTCGACGCCGATCACCTTGCCATTGGCGTCGCGCGTGAAGCCGGTGACCTCGCAGTTCTGGATGATGTCGACGCCCAGTTCGCTTGCCGCATGCGCGTAGCCCCAGACCACGGCGTCGTGCCGCGCCGTGCCGCCGCGCCGTTGCAGGAGCCCGCCTTGCACGGGGAAGCGCGCATTGTCGAAATTCAGGAACGGCAGCATTTTTCGCAGCGCCGCCTGGTCGAGCAGTTCCGCGTCGATGCCGTTGATGCGCATCGTGTTGCCGCGCCGTGCGAAAGCGTCGCGCTGCGCATCGGAGTGATAGAGGTTCAGCACGCCGCGCTGGCTGACCATCGCGTTGTAGTTGAGGTCCTGCTCCATCTTCTCCCACAGCTTCATCGACAATTCGTAGAAGCCGGTGTTGCCGGGCAGGCCGTAATTGGAGCGGATGATGGTGGTGTTGCGGCCGGCATTGCCGGAGCCGATCCAGCCCTTTTCCAGCACCGCGACATTGCGGATGCCGAACTCGCTGGCCAGGAACCAGGCGGTGGCGAGCCCGTGGCCGCCGCCGCCGATGATCACCACATCGTAGCGATCCTTGGGCGCTGCGTCGCGCCAGGTCGGCTTCCAGTTCTTGTGGCCGGAGAGAGCGGCGCGGGCGAGCGAGAAGATCGAGTATTTCATTGCGTCATTCCGAGGCCGCTCACCCGCAACGCTGGACTTCAGATGTCCAGCGTGTGGTCGCGCTCCCACTGCGTGAAGTGCGAAGCATAGGAATTCCATTCCTGGTGCTTCAGCTTTAGATATGCCGACGAGAATTCCTCACCCAGCGCCGCCTTGAGCGATTTGTCCTTGTCGAACTCGCGCAGCGCATCGAGCAGGTTGAGCGGCAGTTTCGGCGCGCCCTTCACCGTGTGGCCGTACTGATACATGTCGATGTCGTAGCGCTTGCCGGGATCGGCCTTGGAGCGGATACCGTCGAGACCGGCGGCAATGATCACCGCCTGCAAAAGATAGGGATTGGCGGCGCCGTCGGGCAGGCGGAGCTCGAAGCGGCCGGGGCCCGGCACGCGCACCATATGGGTGCGGTTGTTGCCGGTCCAGGTCACCGTGTTCGGCGCCCAGGTCGCGCCCGAAATGGTGCGCGGCGCGTTGATGCGCTTGTAGGAATTGACCGTCGGATTGGTGATCGCGGCCAAGGCCGAGGCATGCTTCATGATGCCGCCGAGGAAGTTCTTGCCCTTGGCGGACAAGCCCAATTCCATCGAGTTGTCGGCAAAAACATTGGTCTTGCCGGATTTGTCCCACACCGAGATATGGGCGTGGCAGCCATTGCCGGTCAGGCCCTGGAAGGGTTTCGGCATGAAGGTCGCGCGCAGTCCATGCTTTTCCGCGATCGACTTGACCATGAACTTGAAGAAGGAGTGCTTGTCGGCGGTCGGCAGTGCGTCGTCGAACCGCCAGTTCATCTCGAACTGGCCGTTGGCGTCCTCATGGTCGTTCTGGTAGGGGCCCCAGCCCAGCGCCAGCATATGGTCGCAGATCTCGGCGATCACGTCGTAGCGCCGCATCACCGCCTGCTGGTCGTAGCAGGGTTTCGAGGCCGTGTCGTATTGATCGGAGATCACGCTGCCGTCCGGCGAGATCAGGAAGAACTCGGCTTCGACGCCGGTCTTGACATGCATGCCTTCGGCCGCCGCCTCCGCGATCACCCGCTTCAGCGTGTTGCGCGGCGCCTGGTCGACCTCCTTGTCGTCCATGATGCAGTTGGCCGCCACCCAGGCGACGTCAGGCTTCCATGGCAGCTGGATCACCGAGTCCGGATCCGGCACCGCCAGCATGTCGGGATGCGCCGGTGTTAGGTCGAGCCAGGTCGCGAAACCGGCAAAGCCGGCGCCCTCCTTCTGCATGTCGGCGATCGCCTGCGCCGGCACCAGCTTGGCACGCTGGCCGCTGAACAGGTCGGTGTAGGAGATCATGAAATATTTTACGCCGTTCTCCTTGGCGAATGCGGCGAGATCGTTCCCCATTTATGTAGTTCCCTCGCGAATTTTGATGCTGGTCGTCTGATGTCTTTGTTTTGAGGCCTGTCGTTTTTCCCAAAACCGCTGCGCACTTTTGGGCGACAGGCCTAGAAGCCGTTCTTCCCCGGTATCCAGTTGGTGCCGGCCAAAGGCACGCCGGCCATGGCGGCGGCTTCGATCGAGAGCGCGACGAGATCCTCGGGCTCGAGATTGTGCAGGCTGTTCTTGCCGCAGGCGCGGGCAATGGTTTGGGCTTCGAGCGTCATCACCTTGAGGTAGTTCGCCAGCCGCCGCCCGGCCGCGATCGGATCGACCCGCTTCATCAATTCGGGGTCCTGCGTGGTGATGCCGGCCGGGTCGCGGCCCTCGTGCCAGTCGTCATAGGCGCCGGCGGTGCTGCCCAGCGCGTTGTACTCCGCCTCCCAGCGCGGATCGTTGTCGCCGAGCGCGACCAGCGCCGCCGTGCCGATCGACACCGCGTCGACGCCGAGCGCCAGCGCCTTGGCGACGTCGGCGCCGTTACGGATGCCGCCGGAGACGATGAGCTGCACCTTGCGGTGCATGCCGAGGTCCTGCAGCGCCTGCACCGCCGGCCTGATGCAGGCAAGCGTCGGCTGACCGACATTCTCGATGAACACTTCCTGCGTCGCGGCCGTGCCGCCCTGCATGCCGTCGACCACCACGACGTCGGCGCCGGCCTTCACCGCGAGCGCCGTGTCGTAATAGGGCCGCGCACCGCCGACCTTGACGTAGATCGGCTTTTCCCAGTCGGTGATCTCGCGCAGCTCGAGGATCTTGATCTCGAGATCGTCGGGCCCGGTCCAGTCGGGATGGCGCGAGGCCGAGCGTTGGTCGATGCCCTTGGGCAGCGTGCGCATCTCGGCGACGCGGTCGGAAATCTTCTGGCCGAGCAGCATGCCGCCGCCGCCCGGCTTGGCGCCCTGGCCGACCACCACTTCGATGGCGTCGGCGCGGCGCAGGTCGCGCGGGTTCATGCCGTAGCGCGACGGCAGGTACTGATAGACCAGCTGCTTGGAATGGCCGCGCTCTTCCTCGGTCATGCCGCCGTCGCCGGTGGTGGTCGAGGTGCCGGACAGCGTCGCGCCGCGCCCCAGGGCTTCCTTGGCCGGGCCGGACAGCGACCCGAAGCTCATGCCGGCGATGGTGATCGGGATCTTCAGCTCGATCGGCTTCTTGGCATGGCGCGAGCCGAGCACCACCGAGGTGTCGCAACGCTCGCGATAGCCTTCCAGCGGATAGCGCGAGATCGAGGCGCCGAGGAAAAGCAGGTCGTCGAAATGCGGCAGCTTGCGCTTGGCGCCGGCGCCGCGGATGTCATAGATGCCGGTCGCGGCCGCGCGGCGGATTTCGGAAAGCGTGTAGTCGTCGAAGGTCGCGGATTTGCGCGGCGTCGTCGGCGGGTTGCGGTAGGTCATCTTGCCTCAATACGCGTCGGCGTTATCGATGTTGAAATTGTAGAGCTTGCGGGCCGAGCCATAGCGCTTGAACTCCGACGCCTTGACGCCGGTGACGCCGGCCTTGTCGAGCAGGCCCTGCACCAACTCCAAATGCTCCGGCCGCATCTCCTTGGCGATGCAGTCGGCGCCGAGGCTTTCGACCTTGCCGCGCACGAAGAGCCGCGCCTCGTAGATGGAATCGCCCAGCGCATCGCCGGCGTCGCCCAGCACCACCAGGTTGCCGGACTGCGCCATGAAGGCCGACATGTGGCCGATATTGCCGTGCACGACGATGTCGATGCCCTTCATCGAAATGCCACAGCGCGACGAGGCGTTGCCCTCGATGACCAGCAGACCGCCGCGGCCGGTGGCGCCGGCATATTGGCTGGCGTCGCCCTTGATGACGATCGACCCCGACATCATGTTCTCGCCGACACCCGGACCGGCCGAGCCATGCACGGTGATCGTGGCGCCGTCATTCATGCCGGCGCAGTAGTAGCCGACGCTGCCGCGCACATCGATCGAGACCGGCTGGTCGACGCCGACGGCGACGGAATGGCTGCCCTTCGGGTGGAGCACTTCCCAGGCGGTCTCGTTCGAGCCGGGCGTGAGCTTATGCAGCGCCTGGTTCAACTCGCGCAGCGAATGCTGCGAGAGGTCGAACACCCTCGCATGGCCCTGATCGCGCTCGGCTTTCGACATTGTGTTTGCCGGCATCGGCTCAATGCTCCCAGAAATAAACGGTTGCGGGCTCCGGCTCCCAGACCCGCGCATTGTCGATGCCGGGCAGTTTGGTCAGCGCGCGATATTCCGAGCCGAAGGCGACATACTGGTCGGTCTCGGCCATCACGGCCGGCTTGCAGGCGATCGGGTCGCGCACCACGCCGAAACCGTTCTTGGTGCCGACGACGAAGGTGAAGAAGCCGTCGAGGTCGGAGAGCGTGCCTTCCAGCGCCTCGCCCAGATTCTTGCCATGCGCCATCCGGTTGGAGAGGTAGGCAGCCGCCACTTCGGTGTCGTTCTCGGTCTCGAACTTCATGCCGTCGCGCACCAGCTCGCGCCGCACATTGTTGTGATTGGACAGCGAGCCATTGTGCACCAGGCACTGGTCGGCGCCGGTCGAGAACGGATGCGCGCCCATGGTGGTGACCGCCGATTCGGTCGCCATGCGGGTGTGGCCGATGCCATGGGTGCCGGTCATGGAGCGCACGTCGAAGCGGTCGACGACGGCTTCGGGCAGCCCAACTTCCTTGTAGATTTCCACCGCCTCGCCAGCGCCCATGATGCGGATGTCGGGCCGCAGCGTCTGCAGCGCCTCACGCGCCGTGTCGACCTTGTCAGGCGTGGTCCTGATCACCGCATGCGTGGACTTCACGGCAACGCTTACCGGCGCGCCGATTGCCTTGGCGAGTTCGGCGTCCAGGCCGCGGAAGTCGCGGTCGGGCTTCGGCGACTGCACTGTGATCTTGGCCTCATTGCCCGTCGCGGCGCCATAGATGGCGATGCCGGCGCTGTCCGGGCCTCGGTCGGTGAGGCAGATCAGCATCTCCGACAGCATCGCGCCGAGCTTCGGCTCCAGCGCCTTGTCCTTCAGGAAAAGTCCAACAATTCCGCACATGTCAGCCTCCGACGTTTTCTGGCTCTCAAAATGATGTACCGAATGAGTTTGCCGAATTCAATGGTATGAAAGAAATTTTCCTGTCGTTATATGTTAGACGGCGCATTGCCCTCGGCACTATCACCGCCCGGACGCGCCTTGTGAACCCAGATCGCATGGCGGATGCGCGCGATCCGGTAGGCGTCGAGGATCGACAGCGCATAGATCAGGAAGCCACCGGCATGGCGGCCGATGAAGCCGGCGTCGGCTGGCGCCAGCTTGGTCGTTACCCAGCCAAGGATCACCATGAAGAACAGGAACTGCAGGCCGCGCACCGGCACGCCGAGCATGACATGGCCGCTTGCCGGCAAGACGATCGCCGCGCCGAGCACGAGATACGGATTGGCTGGGGGAGAGGAAGCTGGTCCGTCGGTCATGCTGCCTGCCTTTCGCGCCGGTTGATGGCTTCGCGAAGGCCCGACGCCGCCTCGAGCAGGCGTTCGACCACAGCGGGGTCGATCCCGGCATCGCCGAACGCGGCCTGCCGGAACACACCGTAACGAGCACGCTCGGCCTCGGCCAGAAGCCAGACGATGCGCACGCCCTTCGGCGTGATCAGCAATTCCTTGGCGCGGCCTTCCGCGAAGATACCGGTATGCGCGGCGATCAGGTCCTGCGGAAAGGCGACGCCCTTGCGGTCGGTGCGCAGCACCGCTTCGGCCGGCAGGCCGAGAACCTTGGGCAGGATGTGGGGCAGATGATCGAAGTTGGAAAATGTCGTTGCCGAATTCGGCCGCATCATCATGTCGAAAATTCCAGGCACCGCGACCGGCTCGGTGATCGAAACGCTAAGCCAGCGTGTCGGTAGTTTTCGCGTCGCCAGCGTGTCGACGATGGTGCGGACCTGAACGCGCTGACCGTTCCAGGAACCGGCCCAGGTGACGACGCCGGCCGTGCCGTCGGAAATGTCGGCGGCATCGGGAACGACGCTGCGAACGCTGGCCAGATCGGCGGCCAAAGCTGCCTTCGCTTTGTTGCGGCTGGCGCGGGCTAGCCACGCAACATGGGCGACGACGGCCAATGCGATCGCCCCGGTAAGCAGTACTGACGCCAGTTCTGACATCTCGACACGCCACGGCCCGTCGTCAACAGACGGGCCTTCACTCCACTCAATAACCCTGCGGCTTCGGCCACGGCATGGAGAACTGATCTCCGCGCCGTACGAACTTGTAGCGGTAGAAGTGGAACCATAGCGAAATCAGGAAATAGAACACGGTCATCGCGATCAGCTGTGAGCCGAAGCCGAGGAAGATGGCGAAGAACGTCACCATGCACAGGCAGAACAGCACGATCGCCGGCAGCGGATGGAAGGGGTGCGTATAGCCGCGACGGATCGTGCCCAGCGGCCACTTCTTGCGGAACATCATGATGTTGATGCTCATGAAGGTGTATTGCAGCACGCCCGACAGGATCGAGAATGTGATCGCCTGGTTGAGGTCGGCAATGAAGGCGAAGGCCAGCGCGATCGGCAGCAGGAATAGGATCGAGCGATAAGGCGTGCGGTATTTCGGATGCACCGCCGAGAACCAGCTCGGCAGGTAGCGGTCGCGGCCGAGCGAGAACCAGGCGCGCGCCGCGTCGTTGATGCAGCCATTGGCCGAGGCAAGCGCCGCCAGCAGCGTCGCGATGAAGAGCAGGTTCTCAAGCAGCGGGCTGCCCGTCAATTTGCCGGCATCCCACAGCGGATAGTAGGTGATGCCGAGATACTCCCAGGGCATCAGCGAGGCGCAGACATACCAGGTCATGGCAGCGGCGATCAAAAGCGTGATCATGCCGGCCATGGTGCCGTAGGGCAGGGAGCGCGCCGGTGAGCGCACTTCCTCGGCGGCCTGGGTCGTGCCCTCGATGCCGAGATAATACCAGATGCCGAACTGGAAGGCGGCGATCACGCCGATCCAGCCATAGGGCAGCGCGTTGCCGGGGGTGACGAGTTCGTTGAGCTTCAGCACCGCGCCTTGCGTCCACGGGCTGACCGAGAAGAACAGGATGACGATCGAGACATAGGCGATCGCGGTGATGACGAAGTTGACGTTGAGCGTCATCAGCACGCCGCGATAGTTGAGCCAGGCGAGCACCACGATGGTGGCTGCGATGAAGGAGTTGTGCGTCAGCCCTTCGACGCCGGCCTTGGCGACGATGGTGTCGCCGAGCAGGATCGCGTCGGACACTTCGAGCATGGTGTAGGCAAACACCAGGAACAGCGCGACGTTGAAGGCCATCAGCGGGCCGACGATGTGCTTGGCCTGCGCGTATTGGCCGCCGGCGGCGGCGACGGTGGACGTCACCTCCGAGTCGATCATGGCGACCGAGGTGTAAAGCAGTCCGACGATCCAGCAGACGATCAGCGCGGCGAGCGCGCCGCCCTTGTCGGCCGAGAAATTCCAGCCGGTGAACT
Organism: Mesorhizobium sp. GbtcB19; assembly: GCF_019091085.1. Lineage (GTDB taxonomy): Bacteria > Pseudomonadota > Alphaproteobacteria > Rhizobiales > Rhizobiaceae > Mesorhizobium. The sequence continues at coordinate 32,048 of NZ_JAGXJY010000006.1, forward strand.
CGCCGACCAGCACGATGCCGACGCCGAGCGCCCAGACATGGGCCGGGCCGAGCACCCGCAGCAGCGAGACCCTGTCGCCGTCGATTGTCGTGGTTTGTGCCGTTTCAACCGCAGCCGTCATGTCAATCCCCACTCAGATCCGGTGCTTTTCGGATACGGCTTCAAGCTCGCCTTCGCGCGAGGAGGTCAGCACGTCCTCGGAATAGGTCGTGTCGACCTTGAACCAGTCGTAGAGCATCCACAGCGCGAGTACGACCGAGATGCCCCAGCAAACATAAGACAGTCCCATCCACATGATGTTTTCCCCGGACTCTTTGTCGTCGTCGAAGGTCTATTTGTCGTCGAACTTCTCGTTGATGACCTCGCGATATTCCTTGTCGGAGGCCCGGAACAGGAAGACGAAATAGGCGATCAGCACGATCGCCATGATGATCAGCGTCGGCCAGTCGATGACGTAATGGAAGCGGTTCTGGATGATGTCATGCGCCGTCTCCGGCGTGTAGCCGAGCTTCTCCCAGATCGAGGCCATGGTGGCGTTCTGGCCGAGCGCGTCCCAGGTCTTGGCGTCGAGCGGGTCGATCGACTTCGCCGCTCCGGCGAGGCCGAGCTTCAGCGGCAGCCACAGCGCCACGAAGATAGCGACCACCACGACCGCGATGTCGAAGACCTGTCCGGCCTTGCTCTGCTCCGGCGGTGTATAGCGGGCCATGGTTTCTCCCTTCAGGATTGACGGTTGCGGGCCGCGTCGGCGTTCTTGATGTCGAGCCCGTAGATGAAGTCCTTGTCTTCCTTGTAGTGGTTGAGCATGGCGAGGATGGCGGCGGTGTTGAAGATCAGCACCGCGGCGGCCGCGACCGCCACCACGAGCTTGATCCCGCCGTCAGGGATGTAGGACCATGTCATCAGGAGGACGAAGAGGATCGTTGCCCACAGGCACACGATCAGGAGCACGGAACCACGCACGTCGGAACGATACAGCGCTTCGACGCGCTGCTGCAGGTCGGACATCGGTTTTTCCCCTTCTGGCGACGTCCGGCCCTGAGATCGACCGGGCGTCCACTCTTTCTAGAGAGTGAAATTTTTTTCATAAATTCCGACCGATCTTCGAAATTGTCAAGCCGCATTTACGCGTCGTAAACCGTTTGTTCCCAGTCAAGAAATTTGCCTGACAATGAAATTATTTGCTTCAAGGGGATTGCGGCGCCTCGCCGTTTGCGGTCAATATTCAGCCAAGCTCCGCCACCAAGCAGGAGCAGGGAACAGCAACGACTTAAATTGCACGGAGGACGATCGGATGACGGCATCCTGGAGATTCTCGACCCTGGCGGATCGCCATCGCGCGCTCGGCTCGAAACTCGAGGACTGGAGCGGCATGGGCACCGCCTGGACCTATGACAAGGATGCCGACGAGGAATATGTCGCGATCCGCACCAAGGCCGGGCTGATGGATGTCTCCGGCCTGAAGAAGGTCCACATCACCGGGCCGCATGCCTCGCACCTCATCGATCTGGCCACGACGCGCGACGTGGAAAAGATCTATCCCGGCAAGTCGGCCTATGCCTGCATGCTGAACGAGGCCGGCAAATTCACCGACGACTGCATCCTCTATCGCATCAGCCCGAACTCCTGGATGGTCGTGCACGGCTCCGGCACCGGCCATGAGGAGTTGCAGCGCGCTGCCATGGGGCGTGACGTGTCGCTGCGCTTCGACGACAATCTGCATGACCTGTCGCTGCAGGGCCCGACCGCGGTCGACTATCTCGCCAGGCATGTGCCTGGCATCCGCGACCTCAACTACTTCCACCACATGCACACGCAGCTCTTCGGTTTCCCGGTGATGATCTCGCGCACCGGCTACACCGGCGAGCGCGGCTACGAGATCTTCTGCCGCGGCCAGGACGCCGGCGCGATCTGGGATCGGATTCTGGAAGAGGGCAAAAGCGCCGGCATCATTCCGTGCCGCTTCACCACGCTCGACATGCTGCGCGTCGAGAGCTACCTGCTCTTCTATCCGTACGATAATTCGCAAAAATATCCGTTCGAGAACGAAGGCCCCGGCGACACGCTGTGGGAGCTCGGCCTCGACTTCACCGTCAGTCCTGGCAAGACCGGATTCCGCGGCGCCGAGGAACATTACCGGCTGATGGGCAAGGAGCGCTTCAAGATCTATGGCGTGCTGCTCGACGGCAAGGAGCCGGCCGATGAGGGCGCGCCCGTCTATCGCGACGGCAAGAAGGTGGGTGTGGTCACCTGCGCCATGTATTCGCCGCTGGTCGAGAAATCGATGGGCATCGCCCGCCTCGATGTCGACTGCGCCGTCAAGGATACCAAGCTCGAGATCCGCAACAGAAGCGGTTCCATCAAGGCGACGGCGCAGCCACTGCCGTTCGATGACCCGAAGAAGGCCAAGCGCACCGCCAAGGGTTGAGGCATTATCCGCAGCGAGGGGGTTCGAGGCACTAAGAGAGAATGGCAGCCAAGACGATCATCAGCCGGCCTATTTACGGAACTCTGTCTCCGCAGCCCGGCAAGCACCACCTCTTCATCGCCGATGCCGAAGGCGCGGTGGCGATAACGGACATGGCCGGTAAGGCTCCGTCCGGCTTTTTCGGCAGCGCGGAAATCGTCTTCATTCCGGGACCCGAGGGCAAGCACATCGCGGCCCTTGAGGCGCTGAAGCCGGCGCAGCTCCACGTCGCGCCGTCTTTCGCGAGCCTCCTGCCCCGGCTGAGGCAAACGCTGACCAACGCCCATATGGGGTTGCGCCTCTATCTTGCCGGCACCGAAGGCCTGATCGGCCAGGCGATGCAGGCGGCGCTCGAGGCCGGCATCGACCACACCTCGATGCAGACCGAGCAGCGCGGCTCGTTGGCGCGGCGCATGCAATGCGTGCACTGCAAGGGCATCACCGAGAATGTGACGACCCAGCCGGCCACCTGCGCGCATTGCGGCCTGCTGCTTCTGGTGCGCGATCATTATTCGCGCCGGCTGGCCGCCTTCCAGGGCGTCTGCATCAATGCCGAGGATCGCTCGGAGATTCCTCCGATGGAGGAGGCCTTCCCATGAGCACCGGCACCACTAAGCTCGATGTCGTCGTCAGCGACGTCGTCCCCGTCAACGATCTCGTCACTCGCTTCCACTTCCGCCGCCGCGATGGCGAGCTTCTGCCGACCTTTTCCGGCGGCGCCCATGTCGTGGTCGAGATGCGCGACGGCGACCGCACCAGGCTCAATCCCTATTCGCTGATGGGCTCGCCGCTCGACACGCGGGAATACACGATTTCGATCAGGCGCGACGATGTCGGCCGCGGCGGCTCGCTGTTCATGCACCGACAGGTCAAGCCCGGCCTCGAAATGGTGATCAGCTATCCGGTCAACCTGTTCTCGCTCGATCTGCGAGCCAAAAAACACCTGATGCTGGCCGGCGGCATCGGCATCACGCCCTTCATGGCGCAGACGTCGCAACTGGCGGGCGCCGGCGGCAATTTCGAACTGCACTACACCTGCCGCACGGCGTCGCTCGGCACCTATGCCGATGTGCTCCGGGAGCGCTACGGCAGCCGCGTCCGGCTCTATCACGATGACCGCGAGGAGCGCATCGATCTCGACCGGTTGCTGTCCTCGCAGCCGCTCGGGACGCATCTCTATGTCTGCGGCCCGGCCGGCATGATCAATTGGGTGCGCGACCGCGCCGCTTCACTCGGCTGGCCCTCGGAAACCGTGCATTTCGAGCATTTCGCGGCGCCCCAGCCCGGCGCGCCCTTCGATGTGACCTTGGCCGTCAGCGGCAAGACGATCCGCGTCGGCGAGCAACAGAGCCTGCTCGAGGCGATCGAAGCGGCCGGCGTCGACCCGCCCTATCTGTGCCGCGGCGGGGTCTGCGGCCAGTGCGAGACCAATGTGATCTCCTCCGACGGCAAGTTCATCCACAACGATCACTGGCTGAGCGAGGAAGACCACCGTTCCGGCTGCAAGATCATGCCTTGCGTCTCGCGCTTCGAGGGCAAGTCGCTGGTCCTGGAAAGATAGGAGGCGTCAATGGGCATCACCTTTCGCAAGGAAACTTTCCGCGACGACTTCACCTTCAAGAACAGTCCGGAGCACATCAGGCGTTTTCCCTTCCCGTTCAACGAAGACGCCTACATGTATGCGGTCAACATCGAGCCGCATGTCGTCGGTCCGAAGGGCTCGGTGCTGGAAAACCTGATCGACGTCGACGAGCACTATTTCGCCGAGATGCAGGACCGCGCTTTGGTGCTGGCCGAGGACCCGCTGCGCTGCCAGTCGCTGCCGCATATGACGCTCGCCGGCTGGGACCTGCTCGAGCTTCTGATGGAACAGCAGGCGCTGGGTTACCCAGAGCATTTCACGCTGGAGCGTGACGGCGACCGCTGGCGCTGGATCAACCGTCCCCTCGGCATCGACGACACCTTCACATTCGGCGACACCTCGACGCTGCCCTATGGGCCGATGGAGTACATCACCCGCCAGAGCCAGGGCGATTTCTGCATCCTCGACCAGCGCGACGGCAATCTGTGGATGGATGCCGGTATGGTCACCACCCAGGCCGACTGGTCGCTCGATTTCGACATCGGCATGAATTTCTTCGAGTGGCACGCGCCGGTGCCGCTGGCGCATGAGAAGGGGATATTCACACGCGCGCTGAAATTCCTGACCAACATCCAGCAAGGCAAGCCGGCAAGGCGCCTCAACTGGACGATGACCATCAATCCGCGCCTCGACACCAGCCCCGAGAATTATCACAAATGGGGTCCGGACCGCGCCACCGTCACGCCGGAAAATGTCGGCGACAAGGTGCATCTGCGCGTCGAACTGCAGAGCTTCTGGCGGCTGCCGCGCTCCAACGGCATCGTCTTCCCGATCCGCTGCTATCTGATCAAGATGGACGAGCTGGTCACCCAGCCGAAATGGGCGCGCCGCCTGCACCGCGTCATCCGCGACCTGCCGGAAGAGCTCGCCACCTACAAGGGCCTGACGCGGTATCGTCCGACGCTGGTGGAGTGGCTGTCGAAGCTCGATGACGGCAGCCCGACCAGCCCGGGATTTGGGCCGGACTGATCACTGACGTTCCTCGCCCCCGCGAAGCGGGGGAGAGGTGTCCGCGAAGCGGACGGAGAGGGGGCCTTCGTAGAGCGCTCCCCTCTCCGTCTCGGCTTCGCCGAGCCACCTCTCCCCACTATCGTGGGGCGAGGAAACTACGTGCCTCACCCGGCGCTGTTCTGCGGATAGCAGATGATCGACAGATACCGCATCGGCAGCTGCGTCAGCTCTTCCGGTCCATGCGGTGCGTCGGCGTCGAAGAACAGGCTGTCGCCCGGCTTCATCGGATAGAGGTTGTTGCCGTGCCGGTAAACGACCTCGCCTTCGAGCATGTAGAGGAACTCCATGCCCGCATGCTGGAAGGTCGGGAACACGTCCGAATTCTCGGTCAGCGTGATGAGATAGGGCTCGACGACGACGCCGCTGGTGTTGGCGCCGATATGTCCCAGCAGATTGTACTGATGGCCGGCGCGCGTGCCGCGCCGCTCGACATCGACGCCTTCGCCCGCCTTGACGAAGACGGCGCTGTGCTCTTCCTCGAAGCGGCGGAAGAAGGCGGTGACCGGAACGCCCAGCGCCCGTGACAGCGCCTGCAGCGTCGTCAGCGACGGCGAGGTGATGCCGTTTTCGATCTTCGACAGCATGCCGAGCGAGATGTCGGTGGCGGCGGCGAGATCGGCGACGGTGATGCCGAGCTTCTTGCGGAACGCCCGCACCTCATGGCCGATCGCCACTTCCAGCACCTTCTCGCGCGTGTCGCGGATGGCGTGCGGATCCTGCGTCAGCGGCGTGCGGATCGTTCGCCCGTTCGGGCCAATGCCCTTAGGCGATGGCTTGGTCTTGGCCGCCACAGGCCGCTGGCCGGGCTTGGGTTTCGTCATGTCGCCTCCCGTTAGAATCTGCCGATTTATTTCACTCTAAGTGAACATATTCGTTGTCGATATAGGAGCACAACGGGGGCGCCAAGCCCTTGTGGTGGATTGGGTCCGCTTTCTCCAGCGCTCGTCCCTTCGACCGCTTTTCGTAGAAAGTTACCTCGGCGCAACGCTGTTTCGGCTCAACGCCAGTTGACAGCAGCGAAGGGCCAATTACTGTCACTGACAGTGAAATTTGTTTCGCTGGGGAAATCAAAAAAAGGAGGTCCGCCTTGAAAACTCGTGTTGCCGTCATCGGAGCCGGACCGTCGGGTCTGGCGCAGCTAAGGGCCTTCAAGTCGGCCGCTGACAAGGGCGCCGAGATCCCGGAGATCGTCTGCTTCGAAAAGCAGAGCGACTGGGGCGGCCTGTGGAACTACACCTGGCGCACCGGCCTGGACGAGCACGGCGACCCGGTGCATGGCTCGATGTATCGGTATCTATGGTCGAACGGCCCGAAGGAATGCCTCGAATTCGCCGACTACACATTCGAGGAGCATTTCGGCCGGCCGATCGCCTCCTACCCGCCGCGCGCCGTGCTGTGGGATTACATCAAGGGCCGCGTCGAGAAATCCGGCCTGCGCGACTGGGTGCGCTTCAACAGCCCGGTACGCATGGTGACCTATTCCGACGAGACCAAGAAATTCACCGTCACCGCGCATGACCGCACCAAGGACGTGACCTATTCGGAAGAGTTCGACAATGTCGTCGTCGCGTCCGGGCATTTCTCGGTGCCCAACGTGCCCTTCTTCGAGGGGTTTCCGACCTTCAACGGCCGGATCCTGCACAGCCATGACTTCCGCGACGCGATGGAGTTCAAGGGCAAGGACATTTTGATCATCGGCCGCTCCTACTCGGCCGAGGACATCGGCTCGCAATGCTACAAATACGGCGCGAAATCGATCACCTCCAGCTACCGTTCCAAGCCGATGGGCTTCAAATGGCCCGAGAACTGGAAGGAAGTGCCGCTGCTGCAGAAGGTCGTCGGCAAGACGGCGCATTTCAAGGACGGCACCACCAAGGATGTCGACGCCATCATCCTGTGCACCGGCTATCTGCACTCCTTCCCGTTCCTCACCGACGACCTCAAGCTGAAGACAGCCAACCGCATGTGGCCGCTCGATCTTTATGAAGGTGTCGTCTGGGAGAAGAATCCGAAACTCTTCTACATCGGCATGCAGGACCAGTTCTACACCTTCAACATGTTCGACGCGCAGGCCTGGTACGCCCGCGACGTCATCATGGGCCGCATCAAGCTGCCGTCGGCCGAGGCGATGGCCGAGCACGGCGCCAAGTGGCGGGCGCGCGAAGAGACGCTGGAAGACGCCGAGCAGATGATCTGGTTCCAGGGCGACTACACCAAGGAACTGATGGACCAGACCGATTATCCGGGCTTCGACGTCGAGGCGGTCAACCACACCTTCATGGAGTGGGAGCACCACAAGATGGAAAACATCATGACCTTCCGCGACAACGCCTACCGCTCGCTGATGACCGGCACCATGGCGCCGGTCCATCACACGCCCTGGCTGCAGGCGCTGGACGATTCGATGGAGAGCTATCTCGAAGTGAAGGGTGTCGCGGCCGAGTAGGACGGCGCGCCGCCCACATTCGCTCAATCGGCAAGGTGGGGTGTCTCGCGGGACACCCCACTTATCTACCAGCAGACGTAGCCGCCATCGACGATCAGGTCGAGGCCGGTCACGAAGCTGGACGCGCGGCTGGCCAGGAACACGGTCGGCCCGACCATTTCCTCCGGCGCCGCCATACGCCCCATCGGCGTGTCGCGCTTGAAGATCTTTATCTCCTCCGCCACTTCGGGCCGCTTGTTCATCGGCGTCAGCGTGTAGCCCGGGCTGACGACGTTGACGCGCAGGCCGCGATCGGCCCACTCCATGGCGAGACTCTTCGACATGTGGATGACGGCGGCTTTGGAGGAGTTGTAATGCGCCTGCGTCAGCCCCCGGTTGACGATCGTGCCCGACATCGAGGCGATGTTGATGATGGAGCCTCTTTGCCGCGTCAGCATCTTGCGCGCTTCCGCCTGGCAGGACAGGAACACCCCGGCGACATTGACGTCGTGAACCTTGCGCCAGGTCTCCAGCGACAACGTCTCGGCAGGGTCGGAGCCGGCGATGCCGGCATTGTTGACGGCGACGGTCAGCGCGCCGAGTTCAGCCTCGACGCGGTCGATCGCCGTCGCGAGGTCGCGCTCGGAGGTCACCGTGCCGGTCAGCGCCAACGCCTTGCGGCCAAGGGCCGTGATCCTGTGAGCGGTCTCTTCCAGTCCGCCGTTGGACGCATGGCCGAAACAGGCGACGTCGGCGCCTGCTTCGGCCAGCCCGATCGCGATGGCCTGGCCGATGCCGCTGCCGGCCCCGGTGACCAGCGCGACGTCACCATTCAGCTTGAAAAGATCCATTGTCAGCCCTCCCTGTGCGGCGAGGGTATTCGCTATGTCGTCCTTCGATCAACCTCCTCAGAAATCGCAGGCCTTGGGACGCATTTCAGAGGACCAATCCTTCAGCGGCACGGGCCTGAATTTGCCCCTGATCGGCTTGCCGTCTTCCAGGTCCCTGGAGGCGGTTCCCTTGCCGATGAGATAGTTGATGTCGCAATCGCCGAGGGTCGTCTCGACGCCGCTCGACGTCTGCTGGTTCCAGTCCCAGTTGCGGCTATAGCCGCCGACCAGGAATTTTCCCCGGCGATAGACGATCGTCAGCGTCTCTTCGGTCGATTTGTTGGCGCCGCAGCCGGAGCAGGACGTCACTGACAGCGATCCCTTGCCCTTGCTTTCGAGGTCGATGACCTGGTCCTCGGTCAGCCCCTTCTTGACGAAATCAGCCTGGCGTGAAGCATCGGCCTTGTCCTCGCCCAGATAGATATACAGATCTGCTGCCTCGCCGGGCTCCTGCATAATCACGGCCCGGTCGGTTTTTCCGTCCTGATCGATGTCGAGTTTCAATTCGAAGGTGGGAGCATTTTCGGCAAGCGCCGGCGTCGCCGTCGCTACCAGGACGACAAGCCATGGCCAGGCCAGGTGATGGAATGGTTTCCTCATAGCCAGTCGTCCGCCGCGCGATGCGAAAATAGCATCGGCGCGCGCGGATGCAAAATGTGAAACTCGGGCTTCGCTCGGCCTAGCAGCTGGCTCAAAAATACCCGTCCGACGCCGCCGTCGCTTCCTTTGGGATTTCCACGCCGTCTACCAGGATCTTGTCGACCAGCTCGTGATGGAAGCACACCAAACCCTTGATGCGCTCGGCTTCGTGCACCGGCTCGGGATAATACCAGACGAGGTTCTCGTGCCGCTTCTTCGGCGTCGTCACATGGTAGTAATTGGACATGCCCTTATAGGGGCAGCGCGAGATGTAGCGGCTGGGCGAGAACATATCGAGCCTTGTGTCCGCGATCGGCAGGTAGTGGCGCACCGGGTGTCCGGTCTCGAACAGGAACACGCCGCGCCGTGAATCGGCGACCTGCTCGCCGTCGAGGATCACCTGCACGCGCCGCGACGAAGGCAGGCAGTCGACGCGGCGGAACGGATCGCGGGCATGGACGAAGATCTCCTCGTCCTCTTCAAACCAGTGGGTCATCTTCGGCCAATAGAAGGAGATGTAGTGGGCGATCGGCGGGCAACCCTTGACGGGATCGAGATAGCGCCAGGCGCCGTCCTCGACCAGCGTGATGCCGGTGTTGAGCGAGTAATGCGTTGCGACGCCCTTGAACGGGTCTTCCGTCGTCGTCCGGCTCGGCAGCAGGAACTCCTCCCGCACGTCGCTCATCGGGAAGTAATAGACCGGCAGGTGATCGCTCTCCTGGAACACCAGCGCCCTGGTGGTGTCGGCGACGATCATCGGCCCGACCTGCACCCTGATCCGCTTGGGCGAGGGCATGGTGAAGGCGACATAGCCCGGCTCGAATTCGTACTGCACGATGCTGTCGAGCACCGGGAAATGCGGCCCGCGGCCGCGCAGATGGGGCTTGCGAATGGTACTTGTCCTCTTCTCGTCGTTTGCCGCCGGATTCTTGCGTGCGGTCATGGTCATGACGCCACCGATACACGATCGAGCAGCAGGCCGGCGGCGATCGGCGGCAGGCCGGAGACATTCTTGCGCACCGGCACCAGCAGGTCCGGGAAATAGCTGAAGATCACCGGCGTCTCATCGAGCAGCAGCTTCTGGATATCGGAAGCTGCCTTGCGCCGGGAGTCGAGGTCGAGCGCCTTGAGATAGCCGGTGACCAGCCCGTCATAGGTCGCGTTCTTGAAATGCGCCGCGTTCCATGGACCGTCGCTGACCAGCGGGCTCTTCAGGAACACGTTCGGCACGCTGCGATGCGCGTAGTCGGTGATGCCGAGCGGGCTGTCCAGCCAGTCCGACTGGCCGAACACCGCCTTGCCGTAATATTTGTCCTGGTCCTCGATGTTGAGCGAGATGCGGGCGCCAATCTCCTTGGCGAAGTTCTGGAACAGCTGCGCATAGCCGGGAATGTCGGAATAGCGCAGCGTGGTCAGCGTCATGTCGAAACCGCTTCCAAGTCCCGCCGCTTCCATCAACTGCTTGGCCTTGGCGATGTCCCGCGAGCGCTGCGGCACCGACTTGTCGGTGACCGGGAAGGCTGGCGCGAACGGACTGTCATTGCCGGTCGCCGCCATGCCGCGGCAAAGCCCGTCGACCAGTTGCGAACGGTCGATGCACAAGGCCAGCGCCTGGCGCACGCGCTTGTCGGTGAAGGGCGCCATGTCGCAGCGCATATGGAGCTGGCGATGCGCGGTCGAGGCGACGCGCAGCACGGTGATATCGGGGTTGCCCAGCACCACCTGGCTGACGTCGAGCGGGATGGCGTCGAGCACGTCGACCTCGCCCGCCTGCAGCGCCAGGATGCGCGGCTGCACGTCGCCATAGAATTTGAACTCGAGCCGGTCGGGCAGGGCCTTGTCGCCCCAGTAGTCGGGGTTGCGCACGAAGCTGGCGCCTACCTTCGGCGTATAGCTTTCGAGCCGGAACGGACCGGTGCCCTCGAAGGTCTTCTCGTAGTCGCCCTTGTAGCTCGCCGGCAGGATGACGGCGTTGTAATTGTCGATCGACACCGAATAGGGGAAGCTGCCGTTTGGCGCGTCGAGGTGGAATTCGACGGTGTGGTCGTCGACCTTGCGGGTGCCGCCCTTCGACAGCAGGCCCTTGAACACGGAGAGCGCGTTGGAGGTGCCGCTCGGGTCGGCGAGGCGGTCGAAGGTCGCTACGACGTCGTCGGCCTTGAAATCCTCGCCATTGTGGAATTTCACGCCCTTGCGCAGCTTGAAGGTCCACACGCTGCCATCGGCGTTCGGCGACCAGCTCTCGGCCAGCACCGGCTTCAGCGTCAGGTCCGGCTGCGTCACGCACAGGAACTCGGCCACCTGGAAGACCAGCTGGTAGCTGCCGCTGTCATAGAAGGTGACCGGGTCGATGGCGCCGCCGGGCACCGCGACGCCGGCGCGCACGGTGCCGCCGGGCTTGCCTTCGGCGCGTGCCTGCGGAGCGCCGAGGCCGACCGCCGAAGCGATGCCGCCGAGGAACGGCAGCGACAGGCCGAGCACGCTGCCATGGCGCAGGAATTCGCGCCTGCCGATCTTGCCGGCGAGCAATTCATCGATAGCGGAATTTTCGATTGCGCTGAGCGTTTTGCGAGCGGCGTCGATCGTCCTGAAATGCTTCGGCATGGCTGCATTCCTCGCGTCTTGTGGAGATGCCGGCATTTAGGTCACTGTTGACCGCAGCCGGAAAGCGATATTTTTTGATTGCAGCCATCGAAATTTTCGATGGCGGCGCATTGAGAGGCGGGAAGCCATGGACACCGAGAATCTGCGCAGCTTCCTGGAGGTTGCGACGCATGGCAGCTTCACCGTCGCGGCCAATCGGCTGAACCTTGCCCAGTCGACGGTCAGCGCCCGCATTCGCGGCCTCGAGGAGCAGCTGGGCCGCAAGCTGTTCGTCCGCGACAGCGACGGCGTTTCGCTCACCCCGGCCGGCCGGCAGTTCCTGCCGCATGCCTCGACGATCACCCGCACCTGGGAGCAGTCGCGCCAGGACATCGCAGTTCCCGATGGCTATGAGACGCTGCTCAGGCTGACAGCGCCCGCCTATCTCTGGGACAGCATCACCTCGCCCTGGATCGACTGGATGCGAGCGAAGCGGCCGAATGTGGCGCTGCGGCTGGAAGGCAGTTTCCCGGATCTGGCGATCGACCAGATCGCCGAGGGCCTGCTCGACATCTGCATCCTCTATCTGCCCAAGCCGCATCCGGGCATCGTCTATGAGACTTTAGCCGTCGACCAGGTGGTTCTCGTCCAGCACGTTGAGCAGCCGGGATCGTGGACCGACAACTACATCCTGATGGATTGGGGGCTGGAGTTCCGTATCGAGCACGACCGTGCCTTTGCCGGTGTCGTGAAGCCCGCCATCTCGGCCGGGCTGGTGTTCATTGGCCTGCAGCATGTGCTGTCGCGGAAGGCGGCCGCCTATCTGCCGCTGAGCGCGGTCGGCACGCATGTCGAGCGCGGCGAACTGCGGCGCGTCGAGGGCGCGCCGGTGTTCCAGCGCCCGATCTATCTCGCCTATCCCGCCAACCCGGCGTCGTCCGACGCTCTCGACATCGCCTTGACGGGGCTGCGCACGCTCGCCGGGAACCTGTCGGGCGACCAGGCCTTCGCCGAAAGTGACCGCGCTTTCAGCATGGGAGGGTAGGCCAGGGATCGCTTACGGGTGCGGAGCCTCTCCGCTGGTCGAACAATCGAACGCCGAACGGCGTGATGGCACATAGGATGCGAGCCTTGGTCGTGAGGAGATATCCGCGATCTCTCGGACCAGTTTTCTGCGGATTGCGACTGCAAAAAGAGCGAGATCATCAACCCCGATCACGAATGCATCAGGCCCGCCGATAACGCAGTGCTCATAGTAGGCGTTCAGATAGCCCCCGCCATAGGATTCAAAGCCGTTGGAAGTACCGTGCGGCAGCGACACCGGCAGGCCGTTGATTGTGATGCCGGAGGCTATCAGCTCGTCTCTCACCGGGGCGACTGGCGGCCCGGCATTGTTGGGGCCATCACCGGATACGTCGACCACCCGGCGCTCGCCCAGAGCCCAATTGTGGGCAAACAAATCCTCTGCTGCCTGGAGGCCGCGCGAAATCGATGTTCCTGCTTCCCTGACGATCGGCCGGACTGCAAGGGCGTCGGCGAACCGTTTCGCATCATCATAGCTGCCGATGATCGTCCACGGCACAACGACGCGCTGATACTTCGGCCCAGCCCATTCGACGTATGCGACGGCAATCCTGCCGCGTGCTCCCGTTGCTATGGCCCGCGCGACATCGGAGTGCTGGAATGCGCTGACATAGCCGTCGCGTTGAACCCGTTGCTCGGCCTGGCTCATCGATGGTGAGACGTCGACAGCAAGGATCAGTTCGAGATCGACGGCGCGCCTTTCGGGCGCAGCACCCACAGACGTCGGCCCGAAGACGCCGACAAGCAAAGCCAGGATCTTGAGGCGTGATCCTGGCGGCGGCCGTGTCCCCTCCGGATCATGACGAACGTTCGAAGGATGCTGCGTCCGCATCTGGCACCGCCCCCGGGCGCATCTTGCTGCCATTGGCTGGATGTCTGTGGGGGCGATGCTGGGGCGATACGCGGTGTCCCGCTTCACCCGAATGGGGGATGGCGTCGTCTCAGTGCGGAAAGCGTATGCGCAATCGGGACAAGAGTGCCGTAAGTTCCGCCTGGCGTCGCGTTCCCGTTTTCGCAAAGACAGCCCGGAGCTGCGTTCGGGCCGTTTCGCGGCCGATGGCCAATCCAGCACTCGCCGCACCGATCCCTTCGCCGGTCGCCAGGCGGGAGGCGAGCCGCGCTTCGGCTGCCGTCAGTTGGAAAGTCTGGCTGAGCAATCGTTCGCTTGGCGCCTGTTCGGTCACGAGAGCTGTGAAATAGAGCAATGAATCGCCGCCATTGAAGAGATCATGCGCGAAGGAAGTCATTGGCACGATCTCAACCAGAAGCCAGGGAGACCCGTTGCGGGTGATGACTACGGGCTCAGCCCGGAGCGACCCACTCGACGGGCTCGAAACAGCAGCCCCCACCAGCCCCTGCAGACGGGCATCGCTCGCCCGATCTATCGCGTGAATACGGCGGTGACGGATGACGAGACCGGAGCCGAAGAGGGCATCCGCATGCTCATTGACGCGTGTGACATAGCCACGACAGTCCAGCAGCGCGGCGGCACAATTGAGTCGATCGAGCGCGGCAAGGCTCGAGCCGAGCGAAATATCCCAAGCCTTCTCCGCTACACTTATGATCCGGATCAGGTCCGGCGCCACCCTTAGGAAACGATTTGCTTCGCTCGGGCGGAAGGGTCCCCTTCGGGCATCGCGGTACAGCGGCACGCACCAACTGCGGTTCTTCACCATCACACAGATGGAGGCCCACCATTCGCGGTTTCCGGGGCGAGCTATTTCATTGTAATAAGGCAGGATCCTTCGTTCTTCCGGGGTTGTGATTTCGTCCTCGACGGTGAAACTGATCGGCGGTTTCGCGAGCAACTGCGGCCTGTCGAGAAGGGGATTGGGTCCGTTTCCGATTCTCTCGTGCCAAAGAGCCGTAAATTCAGCGTGTTCCGTCGAGTCCGGTGCCCGCACGGTCTTGTGGCGCTGATCGCATCGAAAGGGGTGTGTTTGGTCGCGGGTGCGTAGAGCGCAACTCGTCGCGCCCAGCGAATCCGCGAGCTTTTGAAGCGCTCCCGGCCACCGGTCAAATTCGAAAGCAGCGTCGTAGCAAGCTTCTATCGCGGATGCGTTTGCTTCCCTGGCAGCCATTCAAACCGACCCCTCGTCTGGATGGATTACCGCTCTCCAAGTTACCACAGATCGGTGAAATCAAGAATGGTCAGCCAGCGATCGTCTGTCGGTCTTGTTGACTCGACGAGCGTCGCGGATGGGCCGCCCTTGCCAAGGACGCGGATACCAATCGCCTGTCGGCCTCTATGCCGGTTCCGCAGCTGTGATCTTCGGCGCCTGCAGCCTCGCCAGTTCGGCATAGGGGATGTGGCAACGGATGGTATGGCCGGGCTGGGCCTCGGTCAGCTGCGGCTCCTGCGTCTCGCAGATGGCGCCGATCTTGCGCGGGCAGCGCGTGTGGAAGACGCAGCCCGTCGGCGGGTTGGCGGCGCTCGGGATTTCGCCGTCGAGGCGGATGCGCGAGCTCTCCGTCCGGTCGAGCTTCGGCACGGCCGACAGCAGCGCTTCGGTGTAGGGATGGTGCGGACCGGAGAACACCGCTTCCGACGGCCCGAACTCCATGATGCGGCCGAGATAGAGCACGGCGATCTTGTCGGAGAGATAGCGCACCACGCCGAGGTCGTGCGAGATGAAGATGTAGCTGACGTCCTGCCTCGACTGCAGGTCGGCCAGAAGGTTGAGGATCGCCGCCTGCACTGAGACGTCGAGCGCCGAGGTCGGCTCGTCGCAGACGACGATGCGCGGATCGCCGGCAAAGGCGCGCGCGATCGCCACGCGCTGCTTCAGCCCGCCCGAGAGCTGGCGCGGCTTGACCGCAAGATGCCGGTCGGTGAGCCGCACCGAGCGGACGAGCTCTTCCAGCCGCGTGTCCAGCGTCCTGCCGCTGAGCCCGCCAAGCCGCTTCAGGGCGCGGCTCAGGATATGCCGGATCGAATGCGAGCGGTTGAGCGCCGAGTCCGGATTCTGGAAGACGATCTGCACCGCCTTGACCTGGTCCTCCGATCGGCTGGCGAGCCGTGGCGCAAGCTTCTTGCCTTCGAGCTCGATCGAGCCGCCGTCGTCGGGCGCGACGAGGCCGAGCAGGAGCCGCGCGAAGGTGGTCTTGCCGCTGCCGGATTCGCCGACCAGGCCGAGCGTCTCGCCGGGCCTCAAACTGACTGAGACGTCCTTGACCGCGCGCAGCGGATGACCGTGACTGCCATAGGTCTTGTTCAGGCCTTCGACCTGCAGCACCGGCGGCGCCTGTTTCGGCTGGGCGGCTGGAACATCGGCGGGCGTGGCGCGCGGCAGCGACTGGGCGTTGTCGTGGTAGTGGCAGCGCGACAGGCGGCCATCGCCGAGATCGTAGAGCGGCGGCGGCTCGGCGCGGCAGCGCTCCGTCGCCAGCGCGCAGCGGTCGGCGAAGGCGCAGCCGACGATGGTAGCGCCGATGCCGGGCAGGAAGCCGGGGATGGTGTCGAGGCGGCCCTGGTCCTTGCGCTGGCCGCCGCGCGGCAGGCAGCGCAGCAGCGCCACCGTGTAAGGATGGCGCGGATCGTTGAAGACGTCCTTGGTCGAGCCTTCCTCGACCAGCATGCCGGCATAGAGCACGCCGACGCGGTCGCACATGTTGGAGACGACGGCGAGGTTGTGGCTGATGAACAGGATCGACGCCGACAGCTCGCGCCGCAATTGCCCGATCAGGTCGAGCACCTCGGCTTCGACCGTGGCGTCGAGGCCGGTCGTGGGTTCGTCGAGGATCAGCATGGACGGGTCGTTGGCCAGCGCCATGGCGATCGCCACGCGCTGCTGCATGCCCCCGGAGAGCTGGTGCGGATAGCGCTGCATCACGCTGACCGGATCGGAGATGCGGACCCGGTTGAGCATTGCGGTCGCCTTGTCGGTCGCCGCCTGTCCGGTGATGCCGGCGAGCTCGAAAATCTCGGTCAATTGCCGGCCGATGCGCAGCGACGGGTTCAGCGCCTTGCCGGGATCCTGATAGACCATCGACACGCTGTCGGCCCGCGCTCGCCGCAGGGCCTCGCTGTCGAGCTTCATGACATCCTGGCCGTCGAGCGCGATCGAGCCGCCGGTGATCGAGCCGTTGCGCGGCAAATAGCGCACCACCGAAAGCGCGACGGTGGACTTGCCGCAGCCGGATTCGCCGACCAGCCCATAGGCCTCTCCGGCCTTGATGGTCAGGTTGACGTTGCGCAGCACCGCGCGATTGCGGCGGCCGACGCGATAGGCGACCGAGAGGTCCTTCAGTTCGAGCGCGTTCTTGTCAGTCATTGAACGCTCCATGCACACCGTCAGCCACCAGATTGACGCCGATCACCAGCGAGGCGATGGCCAGGGCATCGAACAGCACCGTCCACCAGAAGCCGCCGCCGATCATGCCGTAATTGGAAGAGATCGAGAGGCCCCAGTCGGGTGAGGGCGGCTGGATGCCGAAGCCCATGAAGGACAGCGTGGCCACCGCGAAGATGGCGTAGCCAAGCCGCACCGTCGTCTCGACCAGGATCGGCGGGATGACGTTGGGCAGGATCTCGACGAACATCGTGTGCAGCGCGCCTTCGTGGCGCAGCTTTGCCGCCGCGACATAATCGAGCTCGCGTTCGGCCAGCACCGCCGAACGCACCGTGCGCGCGATGATCGGCGCGAAGCTCAGGCCGATGACGACGATGACGGTCACCTTCGAGGTGCCGAGCGCGACGATGGCGAGCAGCGCGATGATCACCACCGGGATCGCCATGAAGGCTTCCAGCACGCGGCTGACGATGTCGTCGACGATGCCGCGGAAATAACCGATCAGCAGGCCGAGCGCGGTGCCGGCAATGGTCGCGAGGATGGTCGCCAGCGGCGCCACGGTGAGGATATCGCGCGAGCCGACGATGACGCGCGAGAACACGTCGCGGCCGAGCTGGTCGGTGCCGAACCAGTGATCGGCCGCAGGCGGCGTCAGCGCGTTGATGATGTCGCTTGCCAGCGGATCGTAGGGAACGAAGTACTGGCCGAACAGCGCGCAGACGACCCAGAACAAGAGGATGAAAAGCCCGGTCAGGAAGGTGCCTGATCTCAGCAGCGAATGCAGCATTTCGCCCCAGGGGCTGCGCGATGCCGTGTCGGGCGAGGCGGGCGCCGGCAGGCCGGCGGGCGTGTCTGTGGCGCTCATTGCTCTGCTCCCAGCCGGATGCGTGGATTGAGCACGGAATAAAGGAAGTCGGCGACCAAAGTCGCCACCGCATAGACGATACCGATCGTCAGGATGCCGGCCTCCAGCATCGGAAAATCCTTGCCGCGCGCGGCGGTGAAGATCAGCGAGCCGATGCCCTGGTAGCGGAACAAAGTCTCGATCACGACCAGGCCGCCGATGAGATAGCCGGTCTGGGTGGCGATCACGGTGATGGTCGGCAACAGCGCGTTGCGCAGCACATGGCGCCAGATCACCGTGCGCCACGGCAGGCCCTTGAGCACGGCGGTGCGCGTGTAGTCGGAATCGAGCGCCTCGATCATGCCGGACCGCGCCATTCGCGCGATGTAGCCGAACAGCACCAGGAACAAAGGCAGCGAAGGCAGGATCAGGTAATAGAGCTGCGTGAAGAAGCCGGCGCCTTTCGGCCAGGCGGCGGCGATCGGCAGCCAGCGCAGCCAGACGCCGAAGATCAGGATCAGGATGATGCCGGTGACGAACTCCGGCAGCACCGTGACCGAGAGGCCGCCGAGGCTGATGATGCGGTCGAGCGGCCGGTTGAAGTTGAGCGCGGCGATCACGCCGCCAAAAATGCCGATCGGCACCACCAGCACGAAGGCGACCAGCGCCAGCTTCATCGAATTGCCCAAGGCATCGACGACGAACGGCGCCACCGGCGCGCGGAAGACATAGGACGTGCCCATGTCGCCATGCAGGAAGTTCCAGATCCAGCTTCCGTATTGGACGAGCAGCGGCCGATCGACGCCGAGCGAATGGTTGAGCGCATCGACCGCGCGCTGGTCGGCGAAAGGCCCGAGAATGGCCCGCCCGACATTGCCGGGCAGCACCTGGCCGCCGAGGAAGACCATGACGCTGAGCAGGAACAGCGTGATGAGCGACAGAGCCAGGCGCCGGGTGAGGAAAGCTAGAATGGCAGCGTCTCCTTAGCAAAGGCCCTTGCGCCCAGCCATGTCGGGCACATCGGACAGATCAATAGTGGCAGGCGGATCGAAGGCTGTCACGGGCGGAACGGGACCGGCAAACCGCGAGACCTCAACCAGCGTCGAATTGCAGGTCGGCGACTGTGCGAGCCGCGACGTGCCGCGATCGGGCGTCAGCACATTCGGATTGCCGTGCTTTTCGAGACCTTCCGGTTCGCCTGGACGGGCCGGGTCGAACCAGGCGCCGGTCGGCAGTTGCACGACGCCGGGGATCAGGCTGTCGGTCAGCACGGCGCCGGCAAGGCATGATCCCCGGTCGTTGAAGACCTTGACCACCGCGCCGTCCGCGATGCCGCGCGCCGCTGCGTCCTCGCGGTTGATCAGCAGCGGCGCGCGGCCCGCGACCTTGCTCGCCCGACTGACCGACCCGTGATCGTATTGGCTGTGCAATTTGTCGGCCGGCTGCGGCGACAGAAGATGCAGCGGGAACCGTTCGGCGAGGCGGTCATTGCCCTGCCACTCGCGCGGCTCGCGCCACACGGCATGGCCGGGGCATTCATCGTAGCCGAAGGACTCGACCGTCGCCGAGAAGAGCTCGATACGGCCGGATGGTGTCGCCAACGGATGCCGTTCCGGATCGGCGCGGAACGCGCCGAGGAAGGTCTGCGACGTCACCGAGCGGGTAAGCTCGGCATGGCCGTCCTGCCAGAAACGCTCGAAGGGCGGCATCGCCACGCCGACTGCCTCGGCATTCTCCATCGCCTGGCCATAGAGATGCCGGATCCATGCGTCGGCGCCGCGCCCTTCGGTGAAGGCATCGCCTGTGCCGAGCCGCGCTGCCAGATCGGCGAAGATGGCAAAGTCGTCACGCGCCTCCTGGAATGGCTGGATCGCCTGCTTCATGGCGACGATGTGGTTCTCGCGGTTCGAAAAGGCGAGGTCGTTGCGCTCCAGCGGCGTGGTGACAGGCAGCACGATATCGGCGTGACGCGCCGTCGCCGTCCAGAACTGTTCGTTGACGATGATCGTTTCGGGCCGCTGCCAGGCCTCGACCAGCCGGTTGAGGTCCTGGTGATGGTGGAACGGATTGCCGCCGGCCCAGTAGACGAGCCTGATGTCGGGATAGGTCAGGGCGGCGCCGTTGAAGTCGAACGACCCACCCGGAGTGAGCAGCATATCGGCCATGCGCGCGACGGGAATGAAATGCGTCACCGCGTTCCTGCCTTGCGGCACCGAAGGCCAGCGGAAACCCATCTCCGGCCGGCCGGCGCCGTTGGTCGAGGAATAGCCGAAGCCGATGCCGCCGCCCGGCAGTCCGATCTGGCCGAGCAACGCCGCCAACGTGATCGCCGCCCAGTAGGGTTGCTCGCCGTGGTCGGCCCGCTGCAGTGACCAGCTGACCATCAGCATGGTGCGCCTGGCGGCCATGTCGCGAGCCAGCGCATAGATCGTCGCCGCGTCGACGCCGCTGAGTTTCGCCGCCCAGGCCGGATCCTTCGGCTGGCCGTCGCTCTCGCCAAGAATATAGGCGCGCACAGTCTCGAAGCCGGTGCAGTAGCGCGCGAGGAACGCCTCGTCGTGCAGGCCCTCGCTGAGCAGCACATGGCAGAGCGCCAGCATCACGGCGGTGTCGCTGTTCGGCCGCAGCGGCAGCCATTCGGTGTCGGCCCCGCGCGGAGCGTCGTCGCGCACCGGCGAGACGTTGATCAGCCGCGCGCCGTTGGCGACGGCGTTGCGCAACGCCGCCGACGCTTCGTGCCTTGCCGATCCGCCGCCTTGCACCTGCGTGTTGCGCCAGGGCAACCCGCCAAAGGCGACGATCAGCTTGGCATGGCGCTCGATCCCATCCCAGGTTGTATGATTACCGGTCAGCGCATCGGTGCTGCCCAGCACATGCGGCAGGATGATCTCGGCCGCGCCATAGGAATAGCTCAGCACCGAGCCGGTATAGCCGCCGATCGTGTTGAGGAAGCGATGGACCTGGCCCTGCGCATGGTGAAAGCGCCCGGCGCTCGCCCAACCATATGAGCCTGCATAGATGGCGCTGTTGCCATGCGCCGAGCGAACGCGGTCGAGCTCGGCCGCGACGATATCCAGCGCGGTCTCCCAAGGCACTTCGACGAAGGGCTCGTCGCCGCGCCTGCCTGCCGGGCCGGACCTGTCGCCCTCGAGCCAGCCGCGCCTGATCGCGGGGCGGGCAACGCGCAGTTCACCTTGCACCGTGCCGACGAGCGACCTGCCGATCGGCGACGGGTCGGGATCGCCATGCCACGGTTCGACGCCGACGAGCCTGCCGTTCTCGGCGCGGACCTCGTACGTCCCCCAATGCATGGTGGTGAGCAGGGTTGCGGTTCCCATGCGACGCATCATCCCGCGGCAGCGATAACGGAAAGGGCGCACGGCGCCCCATCCCGATCTCGCTGGCAGGCGCCAGCCTCTTTCGAGGCCGGCGCCGCGGGACCTACGCTTGCCTCATGCTCAGCCTTTCGACGCCTTATCGAGGAACAGCTGCGACATGGCGGTGGGCTGCACGCCCGCCACGCCCTTCGCCGTCGCCGTCAGATAGTCGTAGAAATAGCCGAAGACCACCGGCGTTTCCTCGAGCAGCAGCTTCTGGATCTTGCCGGCGTCGGCCTTCTGCGCCTCGAGGTCGAGGGCGCCGATATAGCTTGCCGCGAGCTGGTCGTAGTCCTTGTTCTTGAAGTGGGCGGCATTCCAGGTGCCGTCGCTCTTCAAGGGGGCGGCGAGATAGACGTTGGGCACGCCGCGGTGGCCGTAGTCGGTGATGCCCATCGCCGAATCCAGCCAGTTCGACTTGCCGAACACGGCATCGCCGTAATAGGCGCCCTGGTCGAGGATGTTGAGCTCGAGCTCGATGCCGATTTCCTTGACCCAGTTCTGGATCAGCTGCGCGTATTCCGGGATCTCCAGATAGCGCTCGGTGGTCAGCGTCATCTTGAAGCCCTGCGCGAGGCCGGCCGCTTCCATCAGCTGCTTGGCCTGGGCGATATCCTGCTTGCGCTGCGGCACGCTGGTGTCGGTCGACGGGTAGACGGCGGCGAACGGGCTGTCATTGCCGAGCGCCGAGCGGCCCTTCATCAGGCCGGCGGCGAGCTTCTCGCGGTCGAGGCACAGCGCGATGGCGCGGCGCACGCGGGCGTCCTTGGTCGGGCCTTCGTCGCAATGCATGTGCAGCTGCTGATGCGCCGACGACTTCAGGCTGATGATGTCGACATTCGGGTCGTTGAGCACGGCGACGCCGGCCAGCACCGGCATCTGGTTGATGATGTCGATCTGGCCGCCCTGCAGCGCCAGGATCTGCGGCTGGATGTCGGTGAAGAAGGTGAATTCGGTGCGGTCCGGCAAGGCCTTCTCGCCCCAGTAGTCGTCATTGCGCACGAAGGAGGCGCCGACCTTCGGCGTGTATTTCTCGAGCTTGAACGGCCCGGTGCCGTCGAAGCTCTGTTCGTAGCCGCCCTTGTAGCTCGCCGGGATGATGACGGCGTTGTAGTTGTCGGACGACAGCATGTAGGGGAAGTTGCCGTTCGGCGCGTCGAGGTGGAATTCGACGGTGTAGTCGTCGACCTTCTTCGAGGCGCCCTTCTGCAGGATGCCGGTGAACACCGACAGCGCGTTGGACGAATTGGCCGGATCGGCGAGCCGGTCGATGCTGGCGATCACGTCCTCGGCCTTCATCTCGCCGCCCGAATGGAATTTGACGCCCTTGCGCAGCGTGAAGGTCCACACCGTGCCGTCGGCATTCGGCTTCCAGCTTTCCGCCAGCGCGGGCTTCAGCACCAGGTCCGGACCGTCGACGCAGAGGAATTCCGCCACCTGCTGCATGACCAGCAGGCCGCCGGCATCGGCGATGGTGACGGGGTCGATCGCGGCTGCCGGCACGCTGCTGCCGACGCGGATGGTGGCGCCTGGCGCGCCGGCGTGCGCCAGCGAGGGCGCGGCGCCGAAGCCGGCCGCCATGCCGATGCGGCCGAGCAGCGGCAGCGACAGGCCGAGCAGGCTGCCGTGGCGCACGAATTCGCGGCGGCTGATGCGGCCGTCGATCAGGCCGTCGATGAGGTGGTTTTCGAGCGGCGTGCGGCCGCGCCGGAGGAGATCGAGAATGCGATAGTTCTTGCTCATGGTCTGAGCCCTTTCCCCAGTTGTTGTGGTTGGCGAGTGCATTCGATTTGCGAGTTCCGTGGAGTTCTCCTGTTCCCGGCTCTCGTCAGTATCGGTCGATGTACAGTAGCATGCGGCTCCGACCGATCCATCCGCTCGTTGGGACGGAAAAGTCAGATTTTCTTGATGAATTGTCTGTCGGCCAGGCGACCCATGGCCGCCTTTTTCCCGATAAATCCTGCTTGCTTTTCGACATCCCTCCTAATTCAGCGGCAGTCTGCGGTAAGTCCCGGGTTTTTCCGGGTCGTGATATTTGTTGCAGGGGCCGTTCTCGACGAAATCGCGATGGCAGGCGGCAAGCCGCTCCTGCGACAGCGTGACCCCGAGGCCGTGGCCTTGGGGCACCGGCACGGTGTTGTTCTTCGGCGAAAACGGGCCTTCCTCGATGATGTCCATCGGCTGCATGCGAAACAGCGACTGGTTGGGCTCCCTGATCCAGCCAAGCGCGGCGCACAGGTGCAGGTAGCAGGCGCTGCCGACACCGGTGTCGCCGCTGTAGCACCAGTAGTCGATGCCGGCATGCTCGCAGGCGCCGACGAAGCGCAGCATGCGGTTGATGCCGCCATGCGCCGTCGGATTGCCGACGAAGGCGTCCGGCACCTTCAGCTCCATGGCGCGGGCGATGTCGATGTTGTGGGTCGAGAAGGGAATAGAGGTGTGACGGCGCAGTTCGCGCATCTCCTCGATGGTTGCCACCGGGTCTTCCCAGTTGCGCACGCCAAGCTCCTCCAGCGGCCGCGCCAATTGTCGGGCGGTTGCCAGCGAATAGGCCTGGTTGGAATCGATGCGGATCATCGCCGCGTCGCCGAGCCGTTTGCGGATCAGCTCGACCATCTTCATCGACACCTTCGGGTCATGCGTCGAGAACTTGCCCTCGAAGAAGGTCGTGCCGTGGCGCTCGTTGAGTTCGACGCAGTAGTCGGCAACTTCTTCCGGCGTCTTCTCGCCCTTCACCCTGGCGCCATCGCCGCGCAGCGCGAAATAGTCGGTGAAGGGGATGTCCTTGCGCACCGCGCCACCGAGCAGCTGGTAGAGCGGCTGCTTCCAGGCCTTGCCGCGCAGGTCCCAGAGCGCCATTTCGATGGCGCCGAAAGCCATGATGCGGGTGCGGTCGTTGATCGACTGAACGCCGCTCCAGAACGGCAGGCAGACTTCCTCGGCGCCGGCGATGTCGAAGGCGTCGCGGCCGGCGAGCCTAGGCGCCAGCGCGTCGTTGATGACAGGGGCGGCACCCGGTGTCGGCGCCTCGCCAATGCCGACAAGCCCGTCCTCGGTCTCGACCTCTACGATGGTCGGCGAGAAGCCGTCCAGTTCGCCGAACACCCAGACGTAAGGCGCCTCTAGCCGGTAGTTGATCGGGGTTGCCTTGACACGCCTGATCTTCATGTCAGCCGATCTCGAAGAAGGGTTGGCCGAGCAGGCCTGGGTCCACGTCGATGCCGAGGCCGGGGCCGTCGGGAACTCCCATATGGCTGCCGGTCACCGGTGGCGCGTTCCTGGCCGTGCGCACCGTCACCCATTCGTGGAAGGCGATGGCATGCAGCCGGCGCTCCGCCGGCGTCGACAGCGACAGATGCGCCATGGCGGCGGTGTCGATCTCGGCGCCGCCGGTATCCTCCACCGTGATCATGAAGCCCAGATCGACGGCGACGTCGCGGATCAGCCGTGTCTGTGTCACGCCGCCCAGCCGCGAGATCTTCAGCGTCAATCCGTCGGCAGCGCCGCGGCGGTGGATTTCCAGCATCTCGCCGAGCGAGGTAACGGACTCGTCCAGCACCATCGGCTTGTCGAGCATGCGGCGCACCGACATGTTCTCATCGAGCGTCGTGCAGGGCTGCTCGAACGTGTAGTCGATGCCGCGCGTGGCGTCGGCGAACTGGCGCGCCTGGTAGGGCGTCCAGCCGGCATTGGCGTCGCAGAAGATCACCGTGCCTTTCGGCACGGCCGAGGCCACCGTCGTCACCCGCTCGATGTCGTCATGCACATTGCCGCCGACCTTGACCTGAAGCCGACGGCAGCCTTCGGCGATGATCCGCTTGGCCAAAGCCGCCATCTGATCGAGCGTGCCGTGGGTGACGACCCGGTAGGTCTCAGCCATGTCGCTTTCGCGGCCGCCGAGCATGGTCACCAGCGGCACATCGGCCGCTCGCGTCGCCAGGTCCCAACACGCCATATCGAGCGCCGACTTGATGTAGGGATGGCCCTTGAACACCGTGTCCATCAGCCTGCCGATGCCGGCAAGCCCACGCGGATCCTGGCCGATCAGATGCGGCGCGATTTCCGGCACGCCCGCGCGCGTTCCCGCCGGGAACGCGGCCGAATAGAAATTGCCGAGCGGCGCCATCTCGCCCCAGCCGGTCACGCCGCTGTCGGACGTGATGGCGACGATCACCGCGTCGAAGCAGTCGGCGACCCGCCCCTTGGACATGCGGTAGGGGCCGTCCACGAAGGGCTGCACGACATGGTAGGCCTTGATGCTCTTGATCTTCACGTTTGTGTCCGCTGTCCGGGTCTGTCAGTTCTTCGATGCGCGCTTTTCGAGGCCGCGCGCATAGGCAAGCAGCTCCTCGAAATCGAGGTCGATATGCTCGCGCGCATGGCGCTGCGCGGCGCGCATGTCCGAGCCCTTGAGCAGCGCCACATAGGTTTCGTGCACATCCTCGGCCGGCACCGGCTCGTTGCGGGCGCGCTGATGCAGGGCGAAATACATCTGCAGCCGGCTGGTCAGCCGCTGCCAGGTCTCCAGCAGCACCGAATTGTCGGCCCACTCATAGATCAGCCCGTGCAGTTGCAGCGCCGTCTCGATCTGGCGCGTGGTGTCGAGCGCCCGTGTCGCCTGCTTCACCGCCTCATGGCGGCGGTCGAGCTCGTCGAAGAAGCGCTGGTCGCGCTGCGGCCAGGTCCTCTCGATGGCGAACTCATCCAGAACCTGGTTGAGCGAATAAGCATCGATAATGTCCTTGGCCGTGACCTCGATGACGAAGGTTCCGGCATAGGGGATGCTGGTCAGGATGCCTTCCTGCACCAGCTCGCGCATGGCCTCGCGCAGCGGCGCGCGGCTCACCCGCATCTGTTCCGAGATCCTGAGCTCGTTGAGCTTCTGCCCCGGTTCCAACTGGCCGGTCAGGATGGCGCGCCGCAGCAGGGCGACGATCTCCGCCCTGCGCGTCGTATCCGCGATCGGACTGAAATCCAGCTTTGCCATAGGTCGACCCTCAAGAGGAATTTCTGCAAGACAAGCAGATTGTCGACAATCTAACAAGAGCCGATTTCCACGAACAGCGGATTTTAGACCGGTAGCCTCAAGCTGCTCTTCCGTAGAAGCCGATCCTCTCCTCATCGGTGAACATCACGCCCGGACGTTCGTAGTAGGAGAACACCGCGATCATGCGCTCGCGGTTACCCTCGACGGTGGTGACCCGGTGCGCGGTGTTCTTCCCGCGAAAAACGTTCAGCGTGCCGGCCTTGATGCGCAGGATCTTTGCCTCGGGATCGCGCCCCTCGAGCAGCTTGGCCACGCCGTCATAGTTCGGGTCGCTGTCCGAGCGCAGGTCGGTGCGGTATTCGAAGTCGCCGCCGATTTCGGGGGCCTGCAGCAGCAGCGTCGTGGTGAATTCCGATCGGTCGAAATGCCAGTTGAGGGCTTCGCCGGCGCGGTAGCCCATGACATTGGCGCGGGCCAGCGGGTCCTGCATGACATGCAACTGCGGCTTGTCCATCGCCGCCGAGAGGAACCGCACCAGCGGCTCGTATTCATAGATCGAAAGAACGGTGCTGCCCGGGATCTGGTCGGCGCACACCGTGTGGCTGATCGTCTCCACCTTGCGCAGCGCGGGATGGTCCGGCGCCAGTTCCGGAATCGACGGCTTGAAGTAGATGTTGTGCATGCGCTTGTGGACATGCGAGCGCGTGTCCATCACCGGCCGGATCTCGGCGACCGCCTTTTCGGCAATGCCGGGGCGCAAAAAGCCTTCGAGGTTGAACATGCCGTTGGCCTCTAGTGCGGCCTTGGAGTCGTCCACCAGGCGCTGCCAGTCAGGGCTGCCTTCGCGGTCGAGCGGGTATCGGTCCAGGTCGAGCATGTTGTCGATCATAGCGTCCTCCAAAAAATCTGGGGTCACTACACAGCAAGGAAATCTTTGCAGCAACGCGGAAAATTGTTAGGCTTGCCCAAGAAAATCTTTTGAGGATAGCGCTTGGAAAAGCTTCCGCCTTTGAATGCGATGCGGGTTTTCGAGGCCGCCGCGCGCGCCGGTTCCTTCACGCTTGCCGCGACCGAGCTCGGGGTCTCGTCGGCCGCGGTCAGCCAGCAGATCCGCAACCTGGAAGACTGGTTCGGCAAGCAGCTCTTCGTGCGCAACGGCAACCGCATAGCGCTCACCGATGCCGGCCACGCCATCTACCCGCAGACGGCGCATGCGCTGGGCGAGATCGCGGCGGTCGGCAGGCGCATGCTGGAAGGCGGCTTGCGGACGCGCCTCGTCGTCAGCGTGCCGTTCTCTTTGGCGGAGCTTTGGCTGGCGCCAAGGCTTGCCGTGCTGCTCGACGGCTTTCCGCGGATGGCGATCGATGTCCGCGTCGAGGACGATCCCGTCGACGTCGTGCGCCAGAACATCGACTTGCGCATCTCCTATGGCGACTACCACTACCCGGCGCTGAAGATGGTCCGGCTGGTCCATGACGAGGTGCTGCCGGTGGCATCGCCCGATTACTGGCAACACCACGGTGCTTCAGATCTGGCCGAAGTGCATGAAAGCCAGTTCATCCACACCAATTGGGGCCCGAATTATGCCTCGCATCCAAGCTGGGCGGACTGGTTCGCCGCTGCCGGCGGAAGCCGTGCGCCCGACCCCTCGCATGGCCGCCGCGTGGGCCTCTCCAGCCTGGCGATCGGCACCGCGCGGCTGGGGCTTGGAATAGCACTCGGGCAGAGGGTGATGGCAAGCGCCGATCTCGAAGCCGGCCGGCTCATCGCGCTGTCATCCGTGTCGGTTCGCCTTGGTCAGCCCTATTGCGCCTTCATGTTGCCGGCGAAGGCCGAGCGCGCCGACGTTGCCGGCCTGGTCGAACTGCTTGGAAGCAACTCTATGAAAGCACGCAATGACTTCCGTTCGGAATCGCCTGAGCCCAGATAGCAAAACGGCGCCCTCGGAGTAGGAACCGAGGGCGCCGTCGGACCGGAAACTGATGGGGGAATCAGCTGGCCGGTTTCGGTTGCGGCAAGGGAGAAACCGGCATTCCGGGTCCGATTTTCTGCAAATTGCCCGTGATCACCTGGTCGGTCTCGGAAATGCCGGAGGTCACGGAAATCAGGTCGCCGTCGGTGGGCCCAAGCGACACCAGCTTCTGGTCGACGGTGTTGCCCTTGCCCAGCACATAGAGGTATTTGCCGAGCTGGCTGGAACCCAGCGCCACCTGCGGCACCATTAGCGTGTTGGGCTGTTCCTTCACATGCAGGCGCACCCGCACATACTGTCCCGGCAGCAGCGAGAACTTGGCGTTGCCGATGGTGGCGCGCGCCGTGATCGTCCCGGTCGAATGGTCGATCGTGTTGTCGATGAAGGTGAGCTCACCTTTCTGGCTGGGCTGGGTCTCGCCGGGCAACAGCACGTCGACGGCGATCGGACCGTTAGCCTTCGCCTGCTTGATCTGCACGAGGTCGCTCTCGCTCGGGTTGAATGTCACATAGATCGGGTCGAGCTGCACCAGCGTGTTGAGCACCGTGCCGGCGACGCTGACCAGTGTGCCGACCGAGGCCTGGTTGCGGCCGATGCGGCCGTTGAACGGCGCCTTGATCTCGGCATAGCCGAGATTGAGCTCGGCCGTCCGCACCGCCGCCTGGTCGAGCGCAAGCGCGGCTTGCGCCGTGCGCAGATTGCTGGTCCGCTGGTCGAAGCTGTCCTTGTCGAGATAACCGGCTTTGGCAAGGTCGGTGCCGCGGCCGAGGTTCGACCTTGCATAGTCGAGCGTTGCGGTGTCGCGCTGCACCTGCGCCTTGGCCTGGTCGAGCGCGGCCTGATAGTCCTCCGGCGCGATCCGGTACAGCAGGTCGCCCTGCTTGATGTCGCTGCCATCGGCGACGGTCTGCTCCTGCAGATAGCCCGGCACGCGGGCCTGCAGCGTGATGCTGCGGATCGACTCCACCCGCGCGGCGTAGTCGAGATAGATCGGCAGCGTCTTCTTGACGACGTTCACCACCGGCACCGGCATCACGAAGGCCGCCGGCGCGGGCGCCGCGCCCGCCGTGCCGCCGCTGAGATTGCCCATGTCGAGCAAATGCACGCTGGCCACCGAGATTGCGCCGAGCGCAACGGCCGTTCCCAAAGCGATTTTCCATTTACGCATCTTGGTTCTCCAATCCTATTCGGCCGCCTGGGCGAGCTGGGGCGCCGGCTCGGCGGTCGGTTCAATTTCTTTTGGCTGGGGGGCGTCGTGGTGTCCCTTGGCTGGTTTCTTTTCGCCGCGCTCGCGCAGCTGTTCGATCACCGCGTAGAAGACCGGCACGAAGACCAGCGACAGGATGGTCGCCGCCACCATGCCGCCGAAGACGGTGGTGCCGATCGACTGCCGGCTGGCCGCGCCCGCGCCCGTCGCGAACATCAGCGGCAGCACGCCGAGGATGAAGGCGAAGGCCGTCATCAGGATCGGCCGCAGCCTCAGCCTTGCGGCTTCCATCGACGCCTCGACGATGGTCAGGCCTTCCTCGCGCCGTCGTCTTGCGAACTCGACGATCAGGATCGCGTTTTTGGCCGCCAACCCGATCAGCATGACGAAGCCGATCTGCGAGTAGACGTCGATCTGCATGCCGCGCAGCAAAAGCACCACGAAGGCGCCGAACAGAGCGAGTGGCACGGCGAGCAGCACCATGAAGGGCATCGCCCAGCTTTCATACTGCGCCGCCAAGATCAGGAAGACGAAGACGATCGCCAGTCCGAAGACGACCGAGGCGATCGATCCGGCCTTGAGTTCCTGGAAGGTGATGCCGGTCCATTCGTAGCCGAAGTCACGCGGCAGCACATTCGCCGCCGCCCGCTCCATGGCCGCCACCGCCTGTCCGGACGAGAAGCCGGGGGCAGCACCGCCATTGATCAGGGCCGAGGCATTGTTGTTGTAATGCGGCACGGTCTCCGGTCCGACGATCGGCACCAGCTTGCCCAGCGTGCTCAGCGGCACCATGCCGCCCGACGCGTTGCGCACATAGAGCCGCGAGATGTCGGTGGCGTCGGCGCGCGCGTCCTTGTCGGCCTGGATGGTCACGCGGAAGGTGCGACCGAACAGGTTGAAGTCGTTGACGTAGAGCGAGCCGAGATAGATCTGCAGCGTGTTGAAGACATCCGGCAGGTTGAGGCCGAGAAGCTTCGCCTTGCTGCGGTCGAGGTCGTAGTTGAACTGCGGCGTCGAGGTCGAGAAGGACGAGAACAGCTGCTGCGGATTGAGCTCCGGCTGCTTGCGCGCCTCGGCCAGCAGCGCCTGGGTGACGTCGTTCAGCGCCGCGCTGCCGCGGCCCGACAGATCCTCCACCTGGAATTCGAAGCCACCGGTGGTGCCGATGCCCGGGATCGAGGGTGGATCGAAGGAGAGCGCGAACGCATCCGGCATCTGCAAGAGCTTGCCGCGCACCTGTTCGACCAGTTTCGACGCGCTCTGGTCAGGGCCGCGTTCGTCCCATGGTTTCAGGATGGCGAACTCCACCGCCGAGTTCGACTGCGCGGCGCTGGTCAGGAAGTTTAGGCCGCTGATCGAGCCGACGATGTCGACGCCTGGTGTGTTCTGCAGGATGTCGCGCGCCTTCTGCGCCACCGCGTCGGTGCGTTCCAGGGAAGCGCCGTCCGGCAACTGGATGACGACGAAGAAATAGCCCTGGTCCTCCACGGGAAGGAAGGTCGAGGGCAATTTCTGCCAGACGAAATAAGTGGCGACGAGGCCAGCCGCGAACAGACCGAGCATGATCCAGCGCAGCTTGATCAGGATACGCACGCCATGCGCATAGGCATGCGACAGCCAGTCGAAGCCGGCGTTGAACCAGCGGAACAGCACGAACTGCGTTTCGCCGCGATGGCGCAGGAAAGCGGCGCTCAGCGCCGGCGACAGCGTCAGCGAGTTGAAGGCCGAGATGCCGACCGAGATCGCCACGGTCAGCGCGAACTGGTTGTAGAGCCGGCCGGAGACGCCCGGGATGAAGGCGACCGGAATGAACACCGCCATCAGCACCGCGGTGGTGGCGATGATCGGCCCGGTCACTTCGGCCATCGCCGCGCGCGTCGCGGCAAGCGGCTTCAAGCCCGCTTCCAATTGTCGCTCGACATTTTCGACCACGACGATGGCGTCGTCGACGACGAGGCCGATCGCCAGCACCATGCCGAGCAGGGAGAGCATGTTGAGCGAGAAGCCTAGCATATACATGATCGCCAGCGTCGCGATCAGCGACACGGGAATGGCGATGGTCGGAATGATGGTTGTGCGCCAGCTCTGCAGGAAGATGAACACGACCGCCACGACCAGCACCAGCGCTTCGCCGAGCGTGATCAGCACGTCATGCATCGAGGCCGACACGAAGCGCGTCGTGTCATAATGCATGGCGTAGTTGACGCCCTTCGGGAAACGCTGCGACAGCTCCTGCATCTTGTCCTTGACCCGCTGCTGCAGGTCGAGCGCGTTGGAGCCGGGCATCTGGTAGACGGCCAGCACCACGGTCGGGTCCTTGCCGAAGAAGGCGGATGAGGAATATTGCAGCGCGCCGAGCTCGATGCGGGCGACGTCGCGCAGCCTGACCAGCGAGCCGTTCTCGGAGTTCGCGCGCACGACGATGTCGCCGAATTCCTTGGGGTCGCTCAGGCGGCCGACGGCGTTGACCTGCATCTCGAAGGCTGTGCCGGCGGGCGCCGGCGATTGGCCGATCTTACCGGCCGCGACCTGCACGTTCTGCTCGGCAATGGCGTTCTGAACATCGACGGCGGTGATGCCGAGATTGGCCAGTTTGTCGGGGTCGAGCCAGACGCGCATCGAATAGCGGCGCTCGCCGAAGATCTGCACGTCGCCGACGCCGGGCAGGCGCTTCAGCGGATCGACCACCTGGAGATAGGCGAGGTTGCTCAGCGCCACCGGATCGACCGAGCCGTCGGGCGAGGTGAGGTCGACGATCAGCACGAAGTTGGGGTTCTGCTTCTTGATCGTCACGCCGCCCTGGTTGACGATGGCCGGCAGGGAGGATGCCGCTTGGCTGACGCGATTCTGCACGTCGACGGCCGCCGTGCTCAGCGGATAGCCGACGTCGAAGGTGATCGTGATGGTCGAGGAGCCGTCATTCGAGCTCGTCGACGACATGTAGGTCATGCCTTGCACGCCGTTGATCTGCTGCTCGAGCGGTGTCGTCACCGTATCGGCGACGACCTGCGCGCTGGCGCCCGGATAATGGGCGCTGACCACGACTTGCGGCGGCGTGATGTCCGGGAATTGCGAGACCGGCAAAAGGAAATAAGCGATCGCGCCGGCGAGCACCATGATGATGGCGATCGCCGACGCGAAGATCGGACGGTGGACGAAGAAATTTACCATGATGCGGACGCCTCGCCGAAGGGTTTTGCGAAATGGCGCAGGCGCCGGGCCCGGCCGGAGCCGGAATCCGCCAGGAAGGATGGCAGGACGTCATCGTCCGGCGCCTGTTCCGCCGCGCGCTGGCGCAGCATCCGCTCGAAAGCTTTGGGATCGATCCCGTCCGCCTTCATCACCAGCCGGATCATCGGATCCCGGATGGCTTCGTCGATCGTCAGGTCTTTGCGCTTTTGCATAGGAGTGGCTCCTTGCTCGTCCCGCATCGGTTGATCACGGGCCGCTTTTTTCTCGTTCTTCACCGGCCGAAGCCGCATGACAGGCTGTTTTTTCGTCCTATCTCACTCTGGCGGGCCTATCGGTGGCCTTGTCGTTTGACGGGAAGTGATATAGGTGTTACCAGTAAGTAACATCTAAAAGTTACAGACCGGTAACACCCTAGTCAAGAGGTGACCTCGGTTTTTTTGGAAACGACGAAAGGAGAGCATGATGACTGACGGCGTTGCGGAGCGTTCCCGTCCCCGGGATCGAATCCTGGAAACGGCGCAGGACATGTTCCACAAGCACGGCATCAAGGGTGTGGGCGTCGACGCCATCACCGAGGCTGCCGGCACCAACAAGATGACGCTCTATCGTCACTTCGAATCGAAGGACGAATTGGTCATCGAATGCCTGCGCGCCACGGCGGCCAAGGGCGCCGCGGTCTGGGACGAATTCGAGGCCCAGCATCCTGGCGACAAGCTGGCGCAACTCCATGCCTGGGTTCGCAAAGTCGCCGACATGCTCGCTTCCGACAGCCGCGGCTGCGATATGGCCAACGCCGCGGTCGAGCTGACGGAAACGGATCATCCGGCCAGGCGCGTGATCAAGGAACTCAAGCAGGCCCAGCGCGATCGTCTTGTGGCGCTTTGCCGGGATGCCGGTATCGGGCAGGCCGAGCTTTTGGCCGATACGCTGTCGCTGTTGTTCGAGGGCGCACGGGTGAGCGTACAAACCATAGGCAGTGAAGGCCCGAGCGCGCAATTCGTGCGCATGGCAGAGAGCCTGATCGCCTCGTTCCGGGCGCGCTGACGTCTTCGCCTCATCCTGATTCTGTTATGCTGTCTCGGAATCGGGCGTTGCGCGATGGGTCAGGCAAGTTTTCCGGGGATGTACGAGCGCTGGCTCGTGGGGCCTCTCTTTCGCCCCTGGGCCGAAGCGACCTTCGATGAGGTGACGCTGTCTCCAGGCAACCGTGTCTTGGACATCGCCTGCGGCACAGGAATAGTCGCGCGCGTTGCCAGGGAACGGCTCGGTGCCGCCGGCTATGTTGTCGGCATCGACATCAACCCGGAAATGCTTGCCGTCGCGCGCACCGTGGCGCCAGACATCGATTGGCGCGCAGGTAATGCCAGTGCTCTGCCTCTCCATGACAAAGAGCAGTTCGACGTGATCGTCTGTCAGCAGGGGCTGCAGTTTTTCCCCGACAAGCCCGCCGCGGCGGCCGAGATGCGGCGAGCGCTGGCGCAGGGTGGCCGGTTGGCCGTTGCCACCTGGCGCTCCGATGAGGAAATCCCCTTCTTTCGAGAACTCCGCCGCGTCGCCGAGCGGCTCCTCGGCCCAATCGCGGACCTGCGCCACAGCCTTGGCAATGCTGCGCCGCTCGAAGCACTGCTGCGGGACGCCGGCTTCCACGAGGTTCGATCAAGGACGATATCGCGCACGATACGGTTTGAGGACGGCGCGCCCCTCCTGCGACTGAACACGATGGCGCTGGTCGGCATGAGTGCTGCCGGCAAGGCAATGGCCGATCAGGAACGCCAACGCGTCGTAGAGGACATCGTGAGCGGGAGTGCGCCCGTGCTGCAGTCCCACGCCGATGGATCGGGAGTCGTTTTCGAAGTCAGCTCCAATCTGGTGACCGCCAAGGGCTAGGCGCGTAGTTGAGCAGCGTCAGATGGACGCTCGCTCCACGGGACTGGCGTCGCCCGGCGTTGTATCCACGCGCGCAAAGAAAAAGCCCGCTGCCGGGAGGAGGTGGCAGCGGGCTTGATTTCGAATACGGCACGGGAGGAGGTGTACCGTATTCACCGTCAGTGTCTGGGAGGAGGAAGACATCTGACAGGTTCATAATTACGAGTTGCCCAACGATTCGGCAATTGCGAAACGTGCATAGCTGCTGTGCAGAATTGTGGGATCAATTATCAGACAAATAGGGCGAGCGGCTAGAGCTCGGCGACCTCGCCGTAGCCGCCCGTCCGGAATTGCGCCTCCAGGCGCTACTGCACCGGCACGTTTTCCTTGAAGATCAGCCGCGGCTCGATGAACTTCTTCGTCAGATAAGGCGCCGACGAGGCGATCGAACCGAGCAGGCGGATCACCGCCTGCTCCGCGATCAGCCGCGCATTCTGGTCGATGACGACATCGGCGAGATCGTCGACGAGGTAGCGGCGCGTTTCCTTGGTCAGGTCGTGGCAGATGAACACCGGCTTCCGGCGCGGCTTGACCTCGAGCAGCGCCTTGGCCACGCCGGAGCGTCCGGCGCCGACGCAATAGATACCGAGCAGCTCGGGTTCGTTGTGCAGCGCCTTGATCGTGGCGCTGTAGCTGGCCTCCGGCTCGTCATGGCTCTCGGCGGCACTTGAGACGGTGAGATTGGGAAACTCCTCGCTCAGCACCGAACGAAAACCCATCTCGCGTTCCTCGTGGCCGCGATAGGACCGCGAGCCGACCACCATCGCCAGATGTCCTGTGCGGCCGCCGAGGAAGCGCCCCATCAGCAGCGCCGCGGTGCGGCCCGCCACCCGGTTGTCGATGCCGACATAGGCCGAGCGGGGCGCGGCCGGCACATCCGAGACCAGCGTCACCAGCCTGATCCCGGCCTCGACCAGCTCGCGCAGGATGTTGCGCGTGCGCGGGTGGTCGACGGCGATGACGCCGACACCGTTGGCCTTGAGCGAGAGGTTCTCCACCGCCCCCTGCAGCGCGCCAGGCGAAATGCCGGCAAGGTTGTGGATGCGGCAGGAAGCGACCAGCGGCAGGCGCGCCGCATAGTCCTCGATGTGATGGGCGAGGTCGGCCATGAAGGCGTTGGACCCGATCGGCAGGAAGAATTCGAGATGCGCCGGCTTCGACGGCAGCACGACCTGGTCGAGCGTCGGCAGGTAGCCGAGCTGCTTGGCCGCTTCCATCACGCGCTGCCGGTTGGCCGCACTGGCGCCCGGCCGGTTGTTCAGCACCCGGTCTACGGTCGCGGTCGACAGGCCGCAGCTTCTGGCGATGTCGGATACGGTGGCTTTCATGGGTCCAGTCATAGGCGCTGATGCAATCCCGTGCCAGCTGCAGGCGTGAAACGGCGCTTGGCGGCCGATGCGACCTGCAGGTCGGCAATCAGCCGTGCGGCTGCGGGCGATCGGAAATCGCGTCGCGGATTTCCTTGTCCGACATGCCGGTGATGACGCGCTCGACTTCCGCCACCGTGGTCTTTTTCGGGTCGATGTCGTCGGCCACCACCTTGCCGCGGCGCATCACCACGATGCGGTCGACCACCTGGAAGACATGGTGGATGTTGTGGGCGATGAAGATGCAGGAATGGCCGGAATCGCGGGCGCTGCGCACGAAGCTCAGCACGCCTTGCGTCTCGGCGACGCCGAGATTGTTGGTCGGCTCGTCGAGGATGATGAGGTCGCTGTCGAAATGCATGGCACGCGCGATCGCCACCGCCTGACGCTCGCCACCCGACAGCGAGCCGATCGGCGTCGTCGGCGGGATGTTCTTGGTGATGCCGACCTGCCTGAGCAACTCGCGCGCCACAGAGTTCATCGCCTCCTGGTCCATGCGGTTGAGGAAGCGCGGCGGTTTGATCGGCTCGCGTCCGAGGAACAGGTTGCGCGCGATCGACAGCTGCGTGACCAGCGCGGAGTCCTGGTAGATCGTCTCGATGCCGTGCGCGATGGCATCGCTGGTGGAGCGAAGCGCGACCTTCTTGCCGCGGATGAAGATGTCGCCGCTGGTCAGCGGCACCGCTCCCGACAGCACCTTGATCAGCGTCGACTTGCCGGCGCCGTTGTCGCCGAGCAGGCCGACGATCTCCTTTTCGTTGACGTGGAAATTGGCGTCCACCAGCGCCTGCACGCGCCCGTAGGACTTGCGGATGTTTTCCATGCGGATCAGCGGCTCAGTCATCGTTCACGTCCCTGCCTGGTGCCGGCGTTCGAGCCATGAATGCAACGCCATCATGCCGAGGATGATCGCGCCGATGAAGATGTTGTAGGCCAGCCCCGGCACGCCGATCAGCACGATGCCGTTGCGCATGACGCGCAGGATCAGGATGCCGAGCACGGTGCCGATGATGGTGCCGCGCCCGCCGGTCAGCGCCGTGCCGCCGATCACCACCATGGCGATGACCTCGAGCTCGTAGCCGGTGCCGCTGTTGGGGTTGGCGGCCGAAGTGCGCAGCGACGAGATCACGCCGGCGAGCGAGGCCATGAGCGCCGAGAGCACGAACAGCCCGACCTTGACCCGGTTGACGTTGACGCCGCGGGCGCGGGCCGCAAGCGGATTGCCGCCGGCGGCCTGGATCCAGTTGCCGGTGCGGCTCTGTGTCAGCACATAGCCGAGCACGATCGCAGCGCCTATGAACCAGAACAGCGAGGCGTAGATGCGGAACGGTCCGACATAGAAATCGCCGACCAGGATGTTCGCCAGCCAGCTGCCTTCGGCGCTCCAGGTGCGCTGCGGGAACCCGTCGGTGACGAAGAGTGCCGTGCCGCGCACGACCAGCAACATGCCGAGCGTGACCAGGAAGGACGGGATCTTGAGTTGGGTGACGAACCAGCCATTGACCAGGCCGATCAGGGCGGCGACCATAAGCGCGATCAGCAGCCCCACCTCCAGCGAGGTGACGCCGCTGTTGAAGAGCGTCCACATCAGCACCGGCGAGAAGCCGAACAGCGAGCCGACCGAGAGGTCGAATTCACCCGATGTCATCAAGAGCGTCATCGCCAGCGCGATCAGGCCGAGCTCGACGGTGAAGGCCAGGATGTTGGAAATGTTCTGCGGCGACAGGAAGTCGGGGTTGATGCCCCAGAAGACGACGAGTTCGAGGAGGAGCAGCACCAGCGGACCGAATTCAGGCCGTGCGATCAGGCGTTGGATGAAGGAACGGTTTTCCATTGAACCCGCGTCGTGAGGGCCGGCCTGCCTGTGAAGGCGGGCGCGGCGGGACAGGAAAACGGTCGCGACTTTTGTGGTCGCGACCGTTCGCTCAAGGGGATTATTTGCCCGACAGGATCTTGTCGTACACGCCGGCGGTGTCCTTCTCATAGAGCGCGCCGGTGATCACGTTGAAGCCCGGAGGAATGCCGCTGGCGGCCATGTTGGCCAGCGACAGCGCCACATAGCTGGTCGCCTGCGGGTCCTGCCACTGCGCGGCGTTGACATAGCCGTTCAGCACTTCCTGCGTCGTGTCGAGCGAGTTGCCCCAGCCGACGACCGGGATTTCGCCCGGCTTGACGCCGACCTGGTCGAACACGCGCTTGATCGATCCGGTGACGAGGTCGCCGAGGCCGATGATCGCCTTCACCTTGCCCTTGTGCGCGGTGAGGTAGTCGGCCATGCGGCTGATCACCTCGGCCTGGTCGAGCGTGGCCTCGGTGATCTCATAGGTGATGCCGGCCGGCCCGAACACGCTCTTGATGCCTTCCTCTTCCTGCACGCCATAGGTGGCGCCGGGAACCTCGACCGGCATCCAGACGAAGTCGCCCTTCTTCACCAGGCCCTTGTCGACCAGATACTGCGCCCAGTGCTTGCCGAAGGTGACGTTGTCGCCGCCGACATAGGCGTTGAAGTTGGCTTTCGGGTCCGGCGTGTTGAAGTTGATGATCGGGATGTTGGCCGCGCGCGCTTCCTTGGCCAGTTCGATCAGGCTGCCCGGATCGGGGCTGGTGGTGACGATGCCGTCGGCCTTGGCCGAGATGGCGGCGCGGATCGCTTCCTGCTGCGAGGCGACGTCGCCATTGTGGAAGGACGTGTTGACCTTGTTGCCGGTGTCGCTGGCCCACTGCTTGGCGCCGGCCAGGAAGTAGGTCCAGACCGGATCGGCCGGGCCGCCATGTGAAATCCAGTAGAACGTCTTGGCCTGCGCCATCGCCGGAATGGCGATGAGCGCGATCAAGCCAAGCACGAGCAGTCTTAGCCTCGAAAGCATTCGATTTCCTCCCATGTTGAAACCAGTTCCACATCAAGCGCGACGGTCGAGAGAGACCGCACCTCCTGCCAGCGCCGATCGGAACGTCCAGAGCATTCCCTTTTTCAGCCGATGGCAAGCCTCCATCGCCAATGGATGTTGGGTGAGGCGCGCACGCCATCACCGATCCCATCAGATTGCATCAGCTGCGGTGATATTTCTGTGAGGGGGCTGGGCTCAATGCATATCGCCCAAAAGTGCGCAGCGGTTTTGGGACAACGACATGCATAAAAACAACAACCTAAAGCGCGTCGCATGAGGCCGTTCAAGCGCGACGCGCTTTAGCCGCGCCTGGTCGCAAGTCTGCGTTCGGCGCGATGGCTGCGCCAAATCCTGCCGAGATAGTCGGCCGCAAGTGCCGCGACCAGCAGCGCGCCGATCGCGAAACTCTCCCATGCGCCGTCGACGCCGAGCAACGCCATGCCGCTCAGCGCGACCTGGATCACCAGCGCTCCGATCGCCGCGCCGATGACGCTGCCGTGGCCGCCCGACAACCGCGTGCCGCCGAGCAGGGCCGCCGTGATGGCGAACAGGGCCAAGCCATTGCCGTCGGCAGGCGCGACCGTGCCCTGAGCGCCGAGATGGATGACGCCGGCGAGCCCCGCGACCGCGCCCATCAACGCCAGCGCCATCAGCCGCACCGTGGCCGTGGCAATGCCCGCATGGGCCGCGGCTTCCGGATTGCTGCCGGTCGCCTGCACGCGGTAGCCGAAGCGGGTGCGATGCAGCACGGTCTGCAGCGTCACCGCCAGCAGGATGAAGATCACGACACTTGCCGGCACCAGGCCGAAGACCTTGCCGGAGAGGGCGGGGAAGAAGTTGCCTTCGCCTGTCGACGGCGCGATTGCCTGTCCCTTGCCGATGACCGACGACAGGCCGTCGGCCATCCACCAGGTGCCGAGCGTCACCGCGATCACCGGCACGCGCAGAGCCAGCGCAAGCAGGCCATTGGCGAGGCCAAGGCACATGCCGAGCGCGACGCCGGCAAAAGCCGAAAGCCAGGGATCGACCCCGGCTGCAATCAGCACCGCCGCGACGACCGCGGTAAGGTGAAACATCGCGCCGACCGAGAGGTCGATCTCGCGGATCGTGAGGACGAACACCATGCCCACGGCGACGATGCCGGGCAGGGCGGCCTGCTCCAGCAGCGCAAACAGATTGGCGGGTTCGAGGAATGGCCGCTGCAGCCAGCCGAGCAATCCGACAAGCACGGCCAGCGCCACGACCACACCGGTCTCGGCAGGCAACCGTAAGTTCGGCTTCGTCTTCGCTGCCGCCGATCCGGCCAGGCGTGGACTAGTGTCGGCGCTGGTCATGCGGCGTCCCTTTGGCTGGTCGTTGCCGGCTCCTGCGCGGCGGCCGCCGCATCGCCGGTGATCAGCCGGCGGAGCGCTGCGGCGTCCATCTCGGCACCGGCGACGTCGCCGGCGATCCGGCCTTCGCGAAAGGCGATGACGCGGTCGCAAAGCCCCGCCAGCTCGGACATCTGGGTCGAATGCAAAAGCACGACGCAGCCGCAGGCGGCCATTTGCCGGATCAGCGCATAGATTTCCTGCTTGCTGCCGATGTCGATGCCGCGCGCCGGCTCGTCGAGCAGCACGACCTGGGGACCGATCTCCAGCCATCTGCCGAAAGCCACTTTCCGGCGGCCACCGGCGGACAGCGAGCCGGCAAGTTCATCGCTGCCGCTGCGAATGCGCAGCGCCTCGACCTGCCGCGCCGCGCGCTCGGTCGCGGTCTTCGGCGAATACCAGCGGCGGCCCCAGTCGCGCGCGCCGACCACCACGCTGGACAGGTTGAAGGCGATCGACTTGTCGGCCATCAGGCCGTTGCCGGCTCGGCCGGAGGTCAGGCAGATGCCGCGTCGCGCGGCTTCGGTGCGGGACTTTGGCAGGCCGTCGCCATCGGGAAAACGCACCTTGCCCCTGCGCGCCCGGCGCTGGCCGAACAGCATGGCGAGAAGGTCCGACACGCCGGAGCCGGGAAGGCCGGCGAGACCGGTGATTTCGCCAGCGCGGGCGCTGAACTCGACGTCGGCAAGCCTGCCGCCGCTCAGCCCGCTTACGGTCAGTTGCGGCCGCAGCGTGCCGGCGACATTCGACAGCGAGCGGAGCGGCAATGGAAACAGCGTCAGGCCTAGCTGTCCGATCATCGCTTCCTCGGTCGGCGTCAGATCGGACCGTGGCTTGCTGAGCACGTCGCGGCCATTGCGCATCACCGTGACCTGATCGGCGAGCGCGAGCGCTTCCTCCAGCCTGTTGGTCAGATAGAGCATGATCATGCCGCGGGCCTTCAGCTCGCGCAGAACCGCAAACAGTCGATCGGCC
Source organism: Mesorhizobium sp. GbtcB19 (assembly GCF_019091085.1). Classification (GTDB taxonomy): domain Bacteria; phylum Pseudomonadota; class Alphaproteobacteria; order Rhizobiales; family Rhizobiaceae; genus Mesorhizobium. The sequence goes on from NZ_JAGXJY010000006.1 coordinate 73,185, forward strand.
TGGCTTCGGTCGAGCGCCTCGCAAGGCTCGTCCAGCGCGAGCAGCCTAGGGTGATCGAGGAGCGCGCGGGCGATGCCGACGAGCTGCCGTTCGGCGGCGCTGAGTTCGCCCAGCGGCGCGCCGACGTCGACCACAAGGCCGAGCTCGCGCAGCAGCGCGAAACTGCGCGCCTGCATCTCGCGGCGCGCGATCAGGCCGCTCTGCACCGGCTCGCGGTTGACGAACAGATTGGCGAGCACCGACAGGTCGGGAAACAGCGCGGTTTGCTGCAGCACCACGGCAAGCCCATGCTTGCGCGCCGCGTTCGGGCTGTCGATGGCGACCTTGTGGCCGTCGATCTCGATCGCGCCGCCGTCCGGGCGCTCGATGCCGGCCAGGATCCTGGCCATGACCGATTTGCCGGCGCCGCTTTCGCCGACGACGGCATGGATCGTGCCCCGCTCAGCGGCGAGGCTCATATCTTCGAGCGCGACAAAGCCGCCAAGGCGCTTGGCAAGGCTGCGCACCACGATCAATGGCGAATCGGACATTCAGGCGGCCCCCCGGCCAGAGCGCGATCTTGGAGCGGATCGCGCCCTTAGTCACCTGTGGTTGCATAAAATTGTGTTGATGGGGCCGGCCTTTTTGCCCGTGTTTCAGAGAAGATCGGCCTTCGCCAGGTCGCGCATGAGGTGACTGGCGCCGTAAGTCCAGTGCGCGCAGTCCGGCGACAGCCGCACGCGGTTGGTGAGCGCGCCGAGTTTTTCCGACGAGATGGTGACGATGTCGCCGACCTTATGGGTAAAGCCCTTGCCCTTCTCGCCGCGATCCTTCGACGGCACGAACATGGTGCCGAGATAGAGCGCCAGCCCGTCGGGATACTGATGGTGCGGCCCCATCGCCGCCTTGACCAGCTCTTCCGGCGAACGGCTGATTTCCGCCATCGAGCTCGCACCCTCCAGCGAGAAGCCGTCCTCGCCCTCGACGCTGAGCCGCACCGTGGCACGCTTCACGTCGGCGATGGAGAAGGTTTCGTCGAAGAGCCGGATGAACGGCCCGAGCGAGGCGGAAGCATTGTTGTCCTTGGCCTTGCCGAGCAGCAGCGCCGAGCGCCCCTCGACGTCGCGCAGATTGACGTCGTTGCCGAGCGTGGCGCCGACGATACGGCCCGCACTGTCGGCGATCATGGCGATCTCCGGCTCCGGATTGTTCCAGGTGGAGACGGGATGCAGCCCGACATCAGCGCCGAAGCCGACGGAGGCCATCGGCTGGCACTTGGTGAAGATTTCGGCGTCCGGGCCGATGCCCACTTCCAGATATTGCGACCAGGCGCCGCGCGAAATCAACTTGGCCTTGATCTCCATCGCTTCCTGCGAGCCGGGCTTTAGCTTGGAGAGGTCATGGCCGATCAGTCCGGCGATGTCGGCGCGGATGGCGTCGGCCTTTTCCGCCGAGCCGCGCGCCTGCTCCTCGATGACGCGCTCGAGCAGGCTGACGACGAAGGTGACGCCGGAAGCTTTTACCGCCTGCAGGTCGACGGGCGAAAGCAGGGTCGGCTTCCCAGCGTCGCGCGTGGCCTCAAAACTGTTCGCCGCGATGTCGGCGAGCGCGCCGATCGCCTTGCCTTGTGCGGAGCGCAGATAGCCGGCCGGGTCGGTCAGCTCGCAAAGGTCGCGCACCGTCGGCGCCGCGCTCGAGGTGATGTCGATGACCTCGCCGTTCCGCACCGTGACCACCAACGGGTGGGCAGCGTGGCTGGTCCTGGCGCGGCCGACGAAAAGTCCGTCGGCGGGCAGGCGGGTCGGATCGGTCATGGCGCTGTCCTCTCGATTTTGCAGGCGGCACTTTCCCCGCATTTTGCCCAAACGTCTATCCCGTTGCTGGTGTGGTCTATGGGGCCAATGGGCTTGCTGCCTCACAGCCGCCGGTGATCTGGCCCATCGAAACGATCTTTCAAATCTGTGAAATCGACAATAGGATTTTCACGCAGTTCAGCGCCGAGGTGATCTTTGCCCGCAGCCTTCTCCGATCCGGTCTGGCAGAAACCCCAAACGGCGCCGGCTTTCCGGTCCGAACTGTCGTCCGGCGATACTTTGGACGCGATCATCGTCGGCGGCGGCATTATGGGGCTGTCGACGGCGCTCTACGCGGCGCGCGCCGGCCTTTCCGTCCAGGTTCTGGACGCCGGAGCGATCGGGCAGGGTGCTTCGGGCTTGAACGGCGGCCAGGTCATTCCCGGCCTCAAATACGATCCGGAATGGCTGCTCAGGCATTTCGGCGAGGAGCGCGGCGAAGCTTTGGTCGCGTTTGCCGCTTCGACGGCCGATGCGGTGTTCGACGTGATCCATGACGAGAAGCTGGCCGTGCCGTTCACGCGCAATGGCTGGATCCAGGCCGCGCACACCGAAACCGCGCTGAAGGCGGCCGCCAACCGCGATCGCCAATGGCGCTCGCGCGGCGCCGAGGTCGAACTGCTCGACCAGGCCGGAATCACGGCGATGACCGGCGCCAGGGGCTATCTCGGCGGCTGGCTCGACCGCCGTGCCGGCGTCATCGATCCGCTGTCCTACACGCTCGAATTGGCCCGCGTCGCGGCGGCTGCCGGCGCCAGCATCGCCGAGCAGCAGCGTGTGGTGAAGCTCGCCAAACAGGCCGGCATCTGGCGGGTCTCGACGCAGAGCGGCGCCGAACTGCGCGCCAAGTCGGTCGTGCTCGCCACCAATGCCTATACGGACGGCCTGCTGCCTGGGCTTGCCCAGACCATCGTGCCGCTGCATTCCTTCCAGATCGCCACCGCGCCGCTGCCGGCGGCGCTTGCCGCAAGCATCCTGCCTGGCGGGCAGGCCGTTTCCGATTCACGCCGCATCCTCGTTTACTATCGCAAAAGCCCCGATGGCCGCATGGTGCTTGGTGGCCGCGGCCGCATGGCGCTGCCTTCCAGCCCTGCCGACTGGGCGCATTGCGAGCGCGCGCTCATCCGCCTTTATCCGGCGCTTGCCGGCATCGCCATCGAGAAGCGCTGGTTCGGCCGCGTCGCGCTGACGCCGGATCACCTGCCGCATCTGCATGAGCCGGAGAAAGGCCTGCTCGCCGTCGTCGGTTGCCAGGGCAGGGGCGTCGGCCTGATGAGCGCGCTGGGCAAGCGCATGGCGAGCTACCTCGCGAGCGGCGATGCCAGGCAATTGCCGTTCCCGCTGTCGCAGATCAAGCCGATCCCGTTCCACGCTTTCCGCCAGGTCGGCGTTGCCGCGACGATCACCTGGTACCGCATGCTCGACGCATTCGAGCGCTGACGCCGAACGCGTGCAGTGCACAAGCGATTCAGCTTGACAGTTTCATGAATATGAAAAAGCATTAGTGGATTTCAAAAATCCGATGGACAGCCGGATGTCGACCATCGCCGCAGCTCGGCCATTGCCGGAAAACCGCATCTCGCCGGTGTTCCGCTTCGCCATGCTGCTGCCGGGCGGGCTGGTCACCTTCTTCCTCATCCTGTTCGCGCTCGGCCTGGTGGTCTTCCTCGCCTTCAGGGGCAATGACGGCTCGCTGCTCGGCGTCGGCCTGACGGCGGAGAATTTCCTCACCGTCGCCACCGATCCGCTCTACTGGACGGTGACGCTGCGCTCGCTGGTCATCGCCGGCCTGGTGACGCTCGCCACAGTGGTCACCGCCTATCCGGTCGCCTATTACCTTGCCTTCCATGCCGGCCGCCGCCGCAACCTTTTGCTCTTCCTCGTCACGCTGCCGTTCTGGACCAGCTATCTGTTGCGCGTCTTCGCCTGGAAGATCGTGCTTGCCTATAATGGCGTGCTCAACTCGGCCTTCATCGAGACCGGCCTCTGGTCGCAGCCGACGCTCGCTTTCCTCAACACGCCGGCCGCGGTGGTGGTGACGCTCGCCCACGCCTACGCGCCTTTCGCCATCCTGCCGATCTATGTGGCCCTGGACACGATCCCGAAATCGCTGCTCGAAGCCGCGTCCGATCTCGGCGCTCGTCCCTTCACCAGCTTCCGCCGCGTCGTGCTGCCGAACTCCATGCCGGGCGTTCTGGCCGCCGCGCTCGTCGTCTTCGTGCCGACCGTCGGCGACTATGTCACGCCGGCCATGGTCGGCGGCCCGGCCAGCACCATGATCGGCACGCTGATCCAGTCGCAGTTCGGCAAGGCTAATGACTGGCCGTTCGGCGCAGCGCTTTCGGTCTGCGTCATGCTGGTGATCCTGTGCGTGGTGCTTCTCGCGCGCGGCGCCGACCGCCGGTTTGGCAGCCGCACATGAGCGCGCGGACCGACACAAACTCAGGCGGCGGCTGGCTCGGCCTCTATGTGCTTGGCTATCTCGTCTTCCTCTATCTGCCGGTGCTTTTGATCCCGCTGTTTTCCTTCAACAACTCCATCCAGGCGGCGTTTCCGCTGCAGGGTTTTACGCTGGACTGGTACCGGACGCTCTACGGCAATCCGGCGCTCACCGGCGCCTTGGCCAACAGTCTCGTCATCGGCGTCATCGCCGCTTTCGGGGCGACGCTCTGCGGCATCACAGTTTCCTATATGGACCTCTATGGCCGTTCGCCGCTCGCCGCCACGATCAGCGCGATCGCCCGGCTTCCGATCCTGATCCCCGGCGTCATCGTCGGCATTTCGCTGTTGATCCTGGTCAACCTCATCGGCCTCGGCCCGTCGCGCATCTCCATCGTGCTCGGCCATATCCTCGTCGCGCTGCCGACGACGGTGGTGGTGATGCGCAGCCGCTTCGCCGCCATTCCGAAGACGATCCGCGAGGCGGCCCTCGACCTCGGCGCTTCCGACTGGACGACGTTCCGGCGCGTCATGCTGCCGCTGAGCGCGCCGGCCGTGCTGTCAGCCTTCATGCTCTCTTTCCTGATCTCCTTCGACGAGTTCATCGTCGTCTTTTTCCTCGCCGGCACCCAGCCGACGCTGCCGCTCTACATCTGGAGCCAATTGCGCTTCCCGCGCTCGCTACCGACCGTGATGGCGCTGGGAACGGTGATCCTTACCGTCTCCTTCATCATCGCCGGCACCGCTGAAATCCTGCGCCATCGCGGCCTCGGCGCCGCGCGCCGCAATCCAGCCTGAACCACAACAAAGAAGAGGAGAACGAAAATGACATTTCACCTGAAATCGATCACCGGACACAAAGCACGGGCGGGCCTTGCCGCACTCGCCCTGGCGCTGTCGTCGACGGTCGCGTTTGCCGCCGACAAGCTGCAATATTTCACCTGGTCGGGCTACGAATTGCCCGACTTCAACAAGAGCTTCCTCGCCGCGCATCCGGACGGCGTCGAGGCGACGATCTTCGGCGACGACGACGATGCCTTCACCAAGGTCAAGGCCGGCTTCCGGCCCGACATCGCGCACCCCTGCTACGACAAGGTGGCGCGCTGGAACAAGGAAGGCCTGCTGCAGCCGATCGACACCAAGCGTATCAAGAACTGGGATTCGATCTTCCCGGTGTTCAAGAACCTGCCCGACCTGCAGGCCGGCGACAGCAAGGTGTGGATGGTGCCGTGGGACTGGGGCAACACCTCGATCCTCTACCGCACCGATCTGGTGAAGAACCCCGAGGCGAGCTGGAACCTTCTGTGGGACAAGCAGTATGCCGGCCGCATGGCGACCATCGATGCGGTGCATGACACGCCGATCGTCGCCGCCCTTCTCGCCGGCGTGAACCCCTTCGACATGACGCCGGCTGAGATGGACAAGGTGGCCGAAAAGCTGCGCGAGCAGCGGCCGCTTTTGTCCAGCTACACCACCGACATGACTTCGGTCGAGCAGGCGCTGGCAAGCGGCCAACTGGTCGCCGCAATGACCTGGAACGCGTCGGCCACGTCGCTGAAGAAGCAGGGCGTTCCGGTCGAGTTCATGAAGCCGAAGGAAGGCATGCTGACCTGGGCCTGCGGCTTCGTCATGCTGAAGGACGCTAAGAACGTCGATCTCGCCTATGACTTCATCAACAGCCGGCTCGATGCCGACTCGGGCAAGTTCCTGATCCAGTCCTATGGCTATGGCAGCTCGCTCTCGACCGCTTTCGCCGGCGTGTCAAAGGACGAGTTGGAGAAGCTGCAGCTGCCGGCCGACCCGGACGTGATGCTGAAGAGCACCATCTTCACCGGCCCGATGAAGCAGAATGACGATATGGCCAAGATGTTCGAGAAGGTGAAGGCTGGGGGTTGAGCTGAGACGCCCCCTTCTCCCCTTGTGGGAGAAGGTGGCCGCGCAGCGGCCGGATGAGGGGTGCTCCAGGGAAAGCCGACGTCTCACTCCGCTGGAACACCCCTCATCCGTCTCGGCGCTATCGCGCCGATCCACCTTCTCCCACAAGGGGAGAAGGGAAAGACAACGAGGACCGATGCATGGACATCCTTGACGAAGCGGCGACAAAACCGAAAGACGATGCCGACATTCGCGTCGGCCGGCGCGTGCGGGCGCTCAGACTGGAGCGCAAGCTCTCGCTGGCCGACCTGGCCGCCAAGGCAGGCATCTCCATCGGCGCGCTCAGCCAGATCGAACGCGGCATGTCCTCGCTGCGCGTCAAGGTCATCTGGCCGCTGGCCGCCGCGCTCGACATCGAGCCCTCGGCGCTGATCACCGACGGCAATGAAGCGGTCAACGACCTCTATTGCGTGCGCGCCGACAAGCGGCGCTCGATCCCGGTCAAATCCGAAGGCATCGCCAAGGCGCTGCTGTCGCCGCCCGCCGCCACGCTCACCGGCATGCTGGTGACGGTCGAGGCCGGCGGCGGCACGGCGGAAGCTTATGCCCATGCCGGCCATGAATTCGGTTTCGTGATGACCGGCGAGGTCGAGCTGGTGGTCGACGCCACGACCTATGTGCTCAAGGCCGGCGACAGCTTTGCCTTCAAGAGCACGCTGCTGCATGCCTTCCGCAACCCGGGCGCCGAGCGCTGCCAGATCCTCTGGGTCAACACGACAAAACCGTCCGAGGTGCGCGATGGCGCCTGATGCGACAGTGCAATTCCAGGAAAAGTGCGAAGCGGTTTTCCGTCCGGAATTGCGGGACTCATTAGTTAGACTGCAGAAGGTTTCGAAAGTTTTCCCGGGCGGCGTGGTCGGCCTCGATGCCGTCGATCTCGACATCGCGCCGGGCGAGTTCCTCACCCTGCTCGGCCCGTCCGGCTGCGGCAAGACGACCAGCCTGCGCGTCATTGCCGGCTTCGAGAGCCCGACCGGCGGCAATGTCCTGCTCGAAGGCCGCGACATCACCGGGCTGCGGCCCTTCGAGCGTCCGGTCAACACCGTCTTCCAGGACTACGCGCTGTTTCCGCATATGGACGTCGCGGCCAATGTCGGCTTCGGCCTGTCGCTGCGCAAGCTCACCGGAGCCGAGCAGGCAAAACGGGTTCGCGACGCGCTCGACATGGTCGGGCTCGCCGACAAGCTGCGCGCCCGCGTCTCGGAATTGTCCGGCGGCCAGCGCCAGCGCGTCGCTCTGGCACGGGCCATCGTCTGCGAGCCGCGCGTGCTCTTGCTCGACGAACCGCTGTCGGCGCTCGACGCGCATCTGCGCGAGCAGATGCAGGTCGAGCTGAAGCGGCTGCAGTCGCGGCTCGGCACCACTTTCGTCATGGTCACCCACGACCAGACCGAGGCGCTGTCGATCTCCGATCGCATCGTCGTCATGAACAAGGGCCGCATCGAGCAGACCGCCGCGCCGGCAACGCTCTATGACCGCCCAGCGACGCGCTTCGTCGCCTCCTTCATCGGCACGATGAACCTTTTGCAATCGCGCTTTGTCGGACGCGACGGTGAGCGCCTGCGCTTTGCCGCCGGCGACCTGCCGCTGGAGGCTACCTCCGACAACGGCGAGACGCCGGCCGCCGGCGACACGCGCACCATCGGCGTTCGTCCGGAGGATCTTCTGGCTGCCAGCGAAGCCACCGAAGGCACCGCGCCGGCGCGGGTCAGCGGCGTCGTCTTCCACGGCCGCACGCTGCGTCTTCATGCCGAACTCGGGCAGGGGACTCCGATCGTCATCGATGCGCCACGCCGCGCCGACGGTTCTCAATTCGGCGTCGGCGACGTTGCGCATATCAGCCTGCGGCGCGGCGCCAACTGCCCTGTGCTTTCGAACTGAGGCGCTGGCTTACTTACGACGCCTTGGCGAAGAACCCCTGGTAGTCGGACTTGGCCTGCAGCAGCCGCAGGATGTTCTCGCGCGAGCCGCGCACATGCGCGCGGGCGCGCTCGCCGGCTAGAGCGACATCGCCGTCGCAGATCGCATCGACGATGCCGGTGTGCTCCTCGCGGGTGAGCTTCCACTCGTCCAGCCACAGAAGCTCGGTCCAGACATATTGCTGGCATTTGTCGAGGATGCCGCCGAGCATGCCGGAGAGCATCTCGTTGCCGCTGATCTCGGCGATCACCCGGTGCAGGTCGATGCCGACCTGCAACTCCTCGAATTTCTCTCGCGTGCTGCGGTCCGGGATCGCCGCCAGCCGCTCGCATTCGGCCAGCATCTCGCGCAGCCGCTCCTTGTCGGCGGCGCTCGCATTGGCGGCCGCCAGTTCGGTCGCGCGCCCGTCGAGCAATTCGCGGATGTCGAAGGCCTCGCGGAACATGGTCAGGTTGAACTCGGCCACCACATAGCCCTGGCGCGGGCGGCCGATCACCAGGCCGTCGCGCTCCAGCCGGTTGAAGGCCTCGCGCACCGGCGTGCGGCTCACCTTCAGGCGCTCGGCGATCTCGTTTTCCGTCACGCGCCCGCCCGGCGGGATCTGCCCGGTGATGATCAACGCCTTCAGCGCCTCGAACACCGAGTCGCGCAACGTGTTCTTTCTCTCTTTCAAGCGTCCCGCCTCCAACGTTGCGTCACGGATTCGCGAGTTTAGTTCGTTTTAGGGCACGCTTGAACAGGAGCATTTCAGGGCAAGCAATCGCCCTACGAAACGGCCTGTCTTCGAACGCCCAAAAAACGCGAAAACCCGTGTTGACATCGGTCTCCAAAAAATTACACTCAAAATTGTATACAAATTCGCATACCAAAGCAACGATAACGGGAACACCGGTTGGAGAAGCGAACATGACGAAGAGACTTTGTATTCACGGCCTGGCCATCGCCGGGCTGCTGGCCTCGGCCGCCGTTCCGGCGTCGGCCGCCGACACCATCACCGTCGCCTCATGGGGCGGCACCTATCAGGAAGCGCAGACCAAGGCCTTCTTCGATCCGACGGCCAAGGATCTCGGCATCACCATCAAGCAGGACACAACCAACGGCCTCGACGACGTGCGCCTGCAGGTCACCGGCAATGCAGTGAAATGGGACATTACCGAGCTCGGCGCCGACGAATGCGCCCGCGGCTCCAAGGAAGGCCTGTTCGAGAAGCTCGATTACAATGTCATCGACAAGACCGGCATCAATCCGAAGCTCGTGCATGACGACTGGGTCGGCATCTCCTACACCTCGGTGGTGCTGATCTACCGCACCGACGTTTTCGGCGACAAAGGCCCCAAGACCTGGGCCGATTTCTGGGACGTGCAGAAATTCCCCGGACGCCGCGCGCTCTCCGGCAGCCAGGCGACCGAGACGCTGAGCGTCGCCGCTCTTGCCAAGGGCATTCCGATCGACAAGGTCTACCCGGTCGACATCGACGGCGCCCTGCAATCCGTCGACAAGGTCAAGGGCCATATCGATGCCTGGTGGACCTCCGGCGCGCAGGCCATGCAACTCGTCAAGGACGGCGAGGTCGACATGGCGAGCATCTGGAACGGCCGCGCCGGCACGCTGAAGAAGAGCGGTGCCCCGGTCAGCTTCTCCTTCGACCAGGGCGTGCTCACCGCCGACTGCATGGTCATCCCGAAAGGCTCGAAGAACAAGGACATCGCCATGAAGGCGCTGGCCAAATTCGTCAGCCCCGACCTCCAGGCCAACCTGCCGCTCTATGTCGACAACGGCCCGGCCAACGAGAAGGCCTTCGAGACCGGCAAGATCCCGCCGGAGCGCATCAAGGACATCAATTCCGCGCCTGAGAACGTCAAGAAGCAGGTGCTGCAGGATCCCGCCTTCTGGCGCGACACCCTCGTCGAGGCGACGGAGAAGTTCAACAACCTGATCCAGCAATGACGAAATTGTGCGGAGCGACGCAAAATGTGCCGCTCCGCATCGTTTCGCGAAAAATGATCCGGAGTTGAAGGAGATGCTCTTGTCTCTTGCGCAGTCCGCGCTGCCCATCGGCATCAGCGGCATCGAGAAGCGCTTCGGCGGCGTGTCGGTGCTGCATGATCTCGGCCTCGATGTCGAGGCTGGCGAATTCCTGACGCTGCTTGGGCCGTCAGGCTCGGGAAAGACGACGCTGCTGATGATCCTGGCCGGCTTCGTGCGGGCCAATGCCGGCTCCATCAAGGTCGGCGGCGAGGAGATCATCACCATGCCGCCGCACAAGCGAAACATCGGCATGGTGTTCCAGAACTATGCGCTGTTCCCGCATATGAACGTCTTCCACAACATCGCCTTTCCGCTCAAGCAGCGCCGCGTATCGTTGGCCGAAACGGCGGAACGCGTCGAGCGGGCGTTGGACCTGGTGCAGCTGAAGGGCCTCGGCGAGCGCCGTGTCGACCAGCTCTCCGGCGGCCAGCGCCAGCGCGTGGCTCTGGCCCGCGCCATCGTCTTCGAGCCGCGCATCGTCTTGATGGACGAACCGCTGTCGGCGCTCGACAAGAGCCTGCGCGAGCACATGCAGATCGAATTGCGCAACCTGCATCGCAGGCTCGGCATGACGACCGTCTACGTCACGCATGACCAGCGCGAGGCGATCACCATGTCGGATCGCATCGCCGTCATGAATGCCGGGCGCATCGAGCAGATCGACCAGCCGGAAGTTCTTTACGCCAGACCCCAGACCAAGTTCGTCGCCGGTTTCATCGGCGAGTCCAACTTCATTTCGGTGGAAAGCCGCAACGGCAGCGTATGGTACGAGGACAGAAAGCTTCGCATGACGACGGCAGCACCCTCCGCCGGTCGGCATCTGATGGTGGTGCGGCCGGAAAAGCTGCGCCTGATCAATGGCGAACAAACGGGCGACGTCAACGCGCTGCCGGCAACCGTCGGCGACGTCATCTATCAGGGCGACAGCTTCGTTTGCTACGCGACGCTCAAGGATGGCCGGCAGGTGACTTTGCGCGACTATTGCCGCTCCGACGTGCTGGCGAAACTGCCGGCGCCCGGCGAGCCGATCACGCTGGGCATCGATGCGCAGGATGTCGTGCTGGTGGCGGATCAATGAGCATCGCCAGCCTCGATCATGCCAGGAGGCCCGATAGGGCGCTCAACGCCGATGCGCTCAACGCCGATGCGCGGCGGGAAGCGCGCGGCCTGCTCGCGCTTCTGTCGCCAGGGCTCTTCCTGGTCTTCGCCGTCATCATCGTGCCGATCGGCTGGCTGTTCTGGCTCTCGCTGTTCGACGAGAGCGGTCAGCTCAGCGCCGCCAATTACGCGCGTTTCTTCGAGCAGGCGTCCTACATCAAGACCTTCCTCACCACCTTCAAGGTGGCCTTCTTCGTCACCGGCGCCTGCGTGCTGTTCGGCTATCCGCTGGCCTATATGCTGTCGCAATTGCCGCGCCGCGCGGCTGGAATCTGCCTGATCTTCGTTATCCTGCCGTTCTGGACCTCGGTGCTGGTGCGCACCTATGCCTGGCTGGTCATCCTGCAGCGCAAGGGGCTGGTCAACACGTGGTTGATCGATCTCGGCGTCATCTCCCAGCCGCTGCCGCTCGCCAACAATTTCGCCGGCGTCGTCATCGGCATGACCCACATCATGCTGCCCTTCCTGGTGCTGCCGCTCTACGCCTCGATGAAGACCATCGACGTCGATTGCCTGCGTGCCGGCATGAATCTCGGCGCGAGCCCCTCCGCTACCTTCCGCCAGATATTCTTCCCGCTGTCGCTGCCGGGCCTCGCCTCGGGCGTGGTCATCGTCTTCGTGCTTTGCCTCGGCTTCTTCGTCACGCCGGCGCTGATGGGCGGCGGCAAGGTCATCATGTGGGCGATGCGCATGGAGCAGACCACCAGCCTCTATTCCAACTGGGGCGCGGGCGCGGCGCTCGGCGTCGTGCTGCTTGGCGTTACGCTGGCGCTGCTCGGCCTCTTCCAATGGCTGCTTGGCGCGCGCGCTACCGGTGTCTGGAGCCAGCGATGAGCATGGAAAATGCCCTGCCGATTTCGCATCGGCAACGCCTCTGGCTCTATGCGCTCGGCGGCCTTGTCATGCTGTTCCTGATCGCGCCGTCGGTGATCATCGTCATCATGTCCTTCTCCGGCTCGTCGCTTTTGCAGTTCCCGCCGCAGGAATGGTCGCTGCGCTGGTATGAAAGCTATTTCGGCTCGCTCGAATGGCGCGACGCCACCATCGTGTCGGTCAAGGTGGCGGTGATGACGGCGGTCGTCGCGACGCTGCTCGGCACCGCCGCGGCCTACGCCATCAACGCCCGCACGCTGCGGCTGACCGGCTTGATCAACGCGCTGCTCACCGCGTCGCTCATCATCCCGGTCATCCTGATCGGCATCGGCACTTTCTTCCTCTATGCCCGCATCGGCCTCAACAACACGCTGACCGGCCTCGTCATCGCGCACACCGTGCAGGCGCTGCCGCTGGTCGTGCTGACTGTGCTGTCGGGGCTGAGGTCTTATGACATGAACCAGGAGATGGTGGCGCGCAGCCTCGGCGCCGGCCGCTTCTCGGCCTTCTTCCAGGTGACGATGCCGCAGATACGCTTCTCGATCGTCTCGGGCGCGCTGTTTGCCTTCATCACCTCCTTCGACGAGGTGGTGGTGTCGCTGTTCATCTCCGGCGGCGAGACCACGACGCTGACGCGGCGCATGTTCAATGCGTTGCGCGATCAGATCGATCCGACCATTGCCGCCATTTCGACTTGCCTGATCGTGCTATCGATCGTCTTGTTGTCCGCCGCCCAGCTTTTCGGCCGCGGACGTTGATTTCAGGGATACCAAAACCAGCATGCGTGACTTCCAGTTCCCAGGCCGCTCGCCGGTCCGCGCCACCGAGGCGATGGCCGCGACCTCGCATCCGCTCGCCACTTTAGCCGCCATCGACATGCTGCGCTCCGGCGGCAACGCCATGGACGCCGCCGTCTGCGCCGCGGCCGTGCAGGCGGTGGTCGAGCCGCAGTCCACCGGCATCGGCGGCGACTGCTTTGTGCTTTATTGCCCGAAGGGCCAGGGCGAGGTGATCGCTTTCAACGGCTCAGGCCGCGCGCCCGCCGCTGCGACTACCGACTGGTATCTTGACAAGGGATTCAGCGAGTTGCCGAAACAGGGGCCGCACGCGGTCACGGTTCCAGGCGCCATCGACGCCTGGTGCCGGCTGCTGGAGGATCATGGCCGCAAGGGCATCGCCGACGCGCTCGCTCCGGCCATCCGCTATGCCGAAGACGGCTATGTCGTGCACGACCGTGTCGCCTTCGACTGGCATGAGCCCGAGACCGACCTGGCGGCCGATGAGGTGGCGACGCGCATCTTCCTGCCCGGCGGCAAGCCGCCGAAAGCCGGCGACCTCCACCGCCAGCCCGAACTTGCGGAAACGCTGCGCATCATCGCCGAGAAAGGCCGCGCCGGTTTCTATGAAGGCGCGGTCGCTGAAGACATCGTCGGCCGGCTGCGTGCGCTCGGCGGCCTGCACACGCTCGACGATTTCACCGCGACCAAGGGCGACTACCGGACCCCGGTCAGCACCTCTTATCGCGGTCACGACATCCACCAGATGCCGCCCAACAACCAGGGCCTGACCGCGCTTCTGATGCTGAACGTGCTTTCCGGCTACGACCTCGGCAGGCTCGATCCCGAGGGCGCCGAGCGTCTGCATCTGGAGATCGAGGCAGGGCGCCTCGCTTACCAGGATCGCGATGCGTTCTTCGCCGATCAGGATCATGTCGACGTGCCGGTCCAGGCGCTGCTCTCCGGCGCCTATGCCGATCGCCTGCGCGCCGCGATCGATCCTGACCGCGCCATGACCGATCTGCCGCGCCTCGATCTTCCCGGCAGCGACACGGTCTATATCAGCGTCGTCGACCGCGACCGCAACGCGGTGAGCTTCATCAACTCGACCTATTATTCCTTCGGCAGCGGCGTCGTTGGCCCGAAGACCGGAGTCGTGCTGCAGAACCGCGGTTCCAGCTTCCGCCTGGACCCGAAACATCCGAACGCGATAGCGCCAGGCAAGCGGCCGATGCACACGATCATGCCGGGCATGATGACGAAAAACGGCCGCGCTGTGATGCCCTTCGGCGTCATGGGCGGCGGCTATCAACCCTTCGGCCATGTGCATCTTTTGACCAACATGATCGACTTCGGCATGGACCCGCAGCAGGCGATCGACGCGGCGCGCGTCTTCTACAATCACGATGTCGTCGAGGCCGAGCGCAGCGTGCACCCCGATGCCATTGAAGGCCTGCGCCGGCGCGGCCATCGGGTGGTGGAGGCAGATCATCCGCTGGGCGGAGGTCAAGCCGCGCTCATCGACTGGGAAAAGGGCACGCTGACCGGCGCTTCCGATCCGCGCAAGGATGGCCTGGCGCTCGGATATTGAGAAGGCCTTTGCTGGACATCGGCCGATCGTTCGAAACATAGTCTGGAACCATGACAAACAGCGAAAACGCCACCGATCTCGCTTATCGCCTCGCCCCCGGCGCCGAAGACGCGCCGGCCATTGCGGCGCCCGAACGGACAGCCCTCTCGCATGGCGGGCTGCGCCGCCTGATCGACGATACATCGGCCCGGCTCAATGCGCTCGGCATCGGTCGTGGCGACCGCGTCGCCATCGTTCTGCCGAACGGCCCGGAAATGGCGACGGCCTTCATCGCCGTGGCGGCGGCGGCGTCCACCGCGCCGCTCAATCCGGCGTACCGCGCCGACGAGCTCGATTTCTATCTGAGCGATATCGGCGTCAAGGCGATCATCGTCGGCAAGGACGAAGCAGGTCCCTCGGTCGAGGTTGCCAAACGCCTCGGCATCCCTGTGTTGCGGCTGGTCGTGCCGGAAGGCGCGCCGGCCGGCGTCTTCACGATCGAGGGCGACGCGGCCGGTTCGCCGGTCGCGTCCGGCTTGGCCGAGGACAGCGACACGGCACTTCTGCTTCACACCTCCGGCACCACCTCGCGGCCGAAACTGGTGCCGCTCAGCCATGCCAATCTCGCGGCATCCGCGACGCATATAGGCGCCACGCTCGGCCTGAGCCCCGCCGATCGCTGCCTCAACATCATGCCGCTCTTCCACATCCATGGCCTGATCGCCGCGGTGCTGTCCTCGCTCGCCGCCGGCGGCAGCGTCTTCTGCACGCCGGGCTTCAATGCGCTGCGTTTTTTCCAGTGGCTCTCCGAAGCGAAGCCGAGCTGGTACACGGCGGTGCCGACCATGCATCAGGCGATCCTGCCGCGCGCCGCGCGCAATCCCGAGCAACTCGCCGAGGCGAAGCTGCGCTTCATCCGCTCGTCATCGGCCTCGCTCCCGGCGCAGGTGATGGGTGAACTGGAAGCGACCTTCGGCTGTCCGGTGATCGAATCCTACGGCATGACCGAGGCCGCGCATCAGATGGCCTCCAACCGCCTGCCGCCCGGTCAGCGCAAGCCGGGCAGCGTCGGAGCGTCGGCCGGACCGGACGTCGCGGTCATGGCGCCGGACGGGCGATTGCTCAAGCCGGGCGAGGTCGGCGAGATCGTCATTCGCGGACCGAACGTCACCGCCGGCTATGAGAAGAACCCGGACGCCAACGCCAGCGCCTTCGCCCATGGCTGGTTCCACACCGGCGACCAGGGCGTGCTCGACGAGGACTTCTATCTGCGCGTCACCGGCCGCCTGAAGGAGATCATCAATCGCGGCGGCGAAAAGATTTCGCCGCTCGAGGTCGACGAAGTGCTGATGGACCATCCGGCGGTGGCGCAGGTCGTCACCTTTGCCATGCCGCATGACAAGCTGGGCGAAGAGGTGGCGGCGGCGATCGTGCTGCGCGAAGGCCAGAGCGCCAGCGAGGCCGACATCCGCGGTTTTGCCGCGACCCGGCTCGCCGATTTCAAGGTGCCGCGCAAGGTTGTGATCCTCGACGAAATCCCCAAGGGCGCGACCGGCAAGCTGCAGCGCATCGGCCTCTCCGCAAAGCTCGGGCTCGGCTGATGCGCATCACAGTCTTTGGCGCCGGCGCCATCGGTGGCTACCTCGCCGCCAAGCTGGCGATCGCAGGTAATGTCGATCTGTCGATCGTGGCGCGCGGCGCGCATCTGGACGCCATCAAGGCCGATGGGCTTCGCCTGATCGAAGGCGGCAACGAGACAATCGCGCGGGTGAGGGCGGCGGCACGCGCCGAGGAACTCGGCGTGCAGGACTATGTCGTGCTGGCCTTGAAGGCGCATTCGCTGGCGCCGGCGCTCGATCAGATCGCGCCTTTGCTCGGCCCCGAGACCGCTGTCGTCACCATGCAGAACGGCGTGCCCTGGTGGTATTTCCACAAGGCGGGTGGCGCGCTCGAAGGCACGCGGCTCGACGCGGTCGATCCGGGTGGGGCGATCTGGCAGCGCATCGGACCGGAGCGCGTCATCGGCTCCGTCGTCTACCCGGCCGTGGAGGTCGATGCGCCCGGCCTGATCCGTCATGTCGAGGGCACGCGCTTTTCGCTGGGCGAGCCTTCCGGCGAAAAGAGCGAGCGAGCCACCGCGCTGGCGCGCGAAATGGTCAAGGCCGGGCTGCAGGCGCCGGTGCGCGAGGACATCCGCTCGGAGATCTGGGTGAAACTCTGGGGCAATCTCTCCTTCAACCCGATCTCGGCCCTGACCGGCAGCACGCTTGCGGCGATCGTCGCCGACGAAAGCACACGCGCCGTCGCCCGCGCCATGATGCTGGAGGCGCAGGCGATCGGCGAGCGCCTCGGCGTGCGCTTCCTCATCCCCGTCGACCGGCGCATCAAGGGCGCCGGCGATGTCGGCGAGCACAAGACCTCGATGCTGCAGGATCTCGAACGCGGCCGCCCGATGGAGATCGACGCGTTGGTCACAGCCGTGCAGGAGCTCGGCCGCCTGACCGGCCAGCCGACGCCGGCCATCGACACAGTGCTGGCGCTGGTGCAGCGGCTGGCGATCGAGCGCGGGTGTTATTCGCCCTTGTAACTCTTGTGGCAACTCCACGCGCTGACTGTCATGTGAGCATCTCAGACGGATTATCATTCACTGGCTGGCGCCTGCATCCTGACACGAATTGTCACCTGCGGAGCGACCCGCCGCTGGCAGGCGGACAATCACTCCCTACTTGATGTCTGGTCCAACCCCCGGGAGGAAATCATGACCACTGCCGAAATTGCCAAGGATTTCACCGAACTCCTCAAGCAGGGCGACAGCCACAGCGCTGCCGCGAAGTACAATGCCGACGACATCGTCAGCTACGAAGCGATGGAGGGGCCAATGGCCGTCTGCAGCGGCAAGGAAGCCGTCAAGCAGAAGGGCGAGTGGTGGGAAGCGAATCACGAGGTTCACGGCGGCTCGGTCGAAGGCCCCTACGTCAATGGCGACCAGTTCGCCTTGCGTTTCAGCTTCGATATCACGCCCAAATCCTCCGGCGAACGCGTCAAGATGGACGAGGTCGGCCTCTACACTGTCAAGAACGGCAAGATCAGCGAAGAGCGCTTCTACTACTAGGCCGGATATTTCACGCAGCGGCCGGGCTATGTGCTCCGGCCGCTGCGCAAGCAAGCCTCAAATCGTCTTCACTCAGTCTGCGAGCTGGTCGGCCATTTTGGCCCAGCGGTCGAAAAACCATCAAAATGCGGGCCACCGCGAAACGCTGGCAAACCGGGCAGGGCGGGCCTAGGGTTCGGCCGGATTCGCAACCCCATCCGACCGAGGCCTGAATTGACCATCACCATGTACGGCATCACCACCTGCGACACGATCAAGAAGGCGCGCGTCTGGCTGGAGAGCCACGACGTGCCGTATCGTTTCCACGACTACCGCGCCGAGGGGATCGAGGCTGACCGGCTGAATGGCTGGGTCGGCAAGGTCGGTTGGGAAAAGCTGCTCAACAAGGGCAGCACGACTTTTCGTGAGCTGCCGGACAAGGACAAGGAGGCGCTCGACGAGAAGAAGGCGAAGAAGCTGATGCTGGCAAAGCCGACGATGATCAAGCGCCCGGTGCTTGAGGTGGGGGATAGGATTTTGGTGGGGTTCAAGGCGGAGGTTTATGAGGGGGCGGTGAAGTAGAAGGCGTGACGGCGAAACTGCCAATCTCCCCCCTTGCGGGGGAGATGGCCGGCAGGCCAGAGGGGGGTGTGAAGGAACGCGACGTTGCCCGTTTTGCCCCTTTCACGAACCTGCTTACGCGCCGCAACGGTTGTTGAGAGGTCGGCGGGACAGCACCCCTCTCTGCCCTGCCGGGCATCTCCCCCGCAAGGGGGGAGATTGGACGTCGCGTCGGCCTTCGCCAATCGCCAGCGTTGCCTCGGCCTTCACGTTCCCCGCAAATACCCCGCCAGCGCCACTGCATTGTTGTGCGCCTCGTCATGCGCGCCATAGAGCAGCGTCACCTTGCTTTCTCGCATCAGGCCACGCAGCTGGGCCACAGCTTCGCTATTCGCGTCCAGCTCCGCCCGATACCGCCTCTGAAACTCCGCCCAGCGCTCCGGCTCGTGCCCGAACCATTTGCGCAGTTCGTCGCTCGGCGCGATCTCTTTCAGCCACAGCGTCAGCGAGGCGTCCTTCTTGGCGACGCCGCGCGGCCAGATGCGGTCGATCAGCACCCGCTGGCCGTCGGCTTTAGCCGGCGGCTCGTAAACGCGCTTCACCGCTATGTCGAAGGCCACTTACGCCTCCTGTGCCGAGCAATTCCAGGAAAAGTGTGCCGCGGTTTTCCGTTCGGAATTGCGCAAGCAAAAGTACTGCTACGCCCACTCGCCCTTGCGCATCACCGGCACGCGGCCGCCGTCCTTGGCAACGCCGTCGATGTCGATCTTGTCCGAGCCGATCATCCAGTCGATGTGGATGAAGCTCTTGTTGCCGCCGCGCGCCGCGATCTCGTCCTGGCTGAGCGAGGCGCCGTCGACGAAGCACTTCGAATAGCATTGCCCGAGCGCGATGTGGCAGGCGGCGTTCTCGTCGAACAGCGTGTTGAAGAACAAGAGCCCGCTCTTGGAGATCGGCGAGGAATGCGGCACCAGCGCCACTTCGCCGAGGCGGCGCGCGCCCTCGTCGGTGTCGAGCACCTTCTTCAAGACGTCCTCGCCCTTCGAGGCCTTGGCTTCGACGATCCGCCCGCCCTCGAAGCGTACCGAGATATCATCGATCAGCGTGCCCTGGTAGGAAAGCGGCTTGGTCGAGGAGACATGGCCTTCGACGCGCCTTGCATGCGGCGTGGTGAAGACCTCCTCGGTCGGGATATTGGGGTTGCAGGTGACGCCGTTCTTCGCCGTCGAGGCGCCGCCCATCCATTCATGGCCGTCCGCCAGCCCGACGGTCAGGTCGGTGCCCGGGCCGGTGAAATGCAGCGCGTGGAAATTATGCTCGTTCAGCCATTTCGTGCGCTCGGCCAAGGCCGCATTGTGCGCCTTCCAGTTGCCGATCGGATCCTCGACGTCCACCCGCGAGGCCGAGAAGATGGCGTCGGCGAGCTTCACCACCGCCACGTCATCCGGCTCGCCTGGAAACACCTGCTTGGCCCAGGCGAGATCGGGATAGGCGACGATGTTCCAGTTGATGTCGAAGCCGGTGATCTTTTCCAGCGCCGGCTGGTAAGCCATCGAGTTCGCCTTGTTGGCGCGCGCAACCTTGGCCGGATCCTGCGAAGAGAGCAGCGACGGGTCTTCGCCGCGCACCGCGAGCCGCGCCGCATTGTTTGAGAAGGCTTTCGCCATGCCCTCATAGAGCCAGCCGGCGGCGCGGTCGAAACCGGCATCAGCGCCATAGCGGAAGCGCGCCAGCGTGATCTCGTCGTCGTTGAAGATCGGCGTCACCAGCCCGGCGCCCGCCTTGTAGGCGTGCTCGACGATGCGGCGCGTCAGCGGCAGCGCCGCGATCGAGGAGGTCAGCACCAGGTCCTGTCCGGGTTGCAGCTGCAGCCCGACCTTGATGGCGACTTCCGCCAGCCTGTCGAGCTTCACCGGGTCGATGCTTGCCGAGACGCCGCGTGAATGTGTGGTCATGATCCTGCCTGCCATTTGTTGGGGTCTGGTTCTTACATAGACCGGTGGGCCTGGCCTTTCCACCGCGATCGACTGGGCCTGGTGAACTGCAGGACCGCGTCAGCGAAAAATGCGCAGGGGTTCAGGCGGCGCTGTCCAGCGCCCGGAACTGCGCCATGGTCGCCTCGATCTCCTCGCGGATCCAAACCTTGAAGTCCCGCACCTTGCGGCTTTCGCTCTTGGCGGCGGACGTCGCCATCCAATAGCCGAGCCCGCTGTCGGCGCGCACGCCGAAGGGCGCGACCAGCCGGCCGTCGGTCAGCGCGTCGGCGGTCAGCAATTGCCAGGCGAGCATCACGCCATGGCCGGCGATCGCCGATTCCACGCAAAGCATCGGATCGGTGAAGCGCGCGCCCTTCTGGAAGGTCACCGGCTTGACGCCGGCCGCCTTGAACCAGCCGTCCCAGTTGAACATCGCCCGCTCGTCGGTGATGGCGCAGGTCTGCGCCAGATCCTCGATCGAATGCAGCCTGGCCGCGATCGACGGCGCGCAGACCGGAAACACCTCCTGCGCGAGCAGCAGCTCCGAATGCACGCCCGGCCAGGCGCCGTCGCCCATCCGGATCGCGACGTCGATATCGGAATGGTCGAGATCGGAGAGCTTGCCCGATGCGTCGATGCGCAAAAGCACATTCGGATGGCGCGCGAAGTGCCGCGACAGCCGCGGCAGCAGCCATTTCGAGGCGAAGGCCGGCGCCACCGAGACAACCAGCGTGGATTGGCTCGTCTCGTCGGCCAGCGCCACCGCTTGCGCAAGCTCGCGGAAGCCGGCGCTCAGCCGCGCCGTGAAGGCGGTGCCGAATTCCGTTGGTACCAGCCCGCCTGGCGTCCGTTCGAACAGCGCCTGCCCCAGCTGCTTTTCCGTGCGCTTGACCTGCTGGCTGACGGCGCTGACCGAGACGTTCAGTTCAGCGGCCGCTCCGGCGAGCGAGCCCAGACGGGCCACGGTTTCCACGGCGCGCAGGCCGTTGAGATGGACGCGGTTCAGCATAGCCATTCAGTTTTTCTAAAGTGTGCGAGGCGAAATCTCAATTGAATCCTGTCGGGAAAAGCCAGAATTTAGCCGGACTAGCCTTGAGCCAGGAGCTTGTCCCATGAAGATTTTATCCTTGCTGAAAGGGCTTTCCGGCGCCGAGGCCAGGCCGCGCGACGACGGCGAGATCGCCCGCTGGGTCACCGATCCGCTGTCGCATCCCGTGCTCGACACCATGTCCGAGCGCGAGCTTGGCGACATGCCGTTCCGGCTGACCGCCGGCCGCACCGCATACGAAACGATGGGTGCCACTGGCCGCTGAGGTTATTGGCTCATTCGGCGGCGCTCCCCCTCATCCGTCCGCTTCGCGGCCACCTTCTCCCCGTGGGGGAGAAGAGATTGGCGTCGGCGCTGGCAAGATCCTCTCCCCACCGGGGAGAGGTCAGCCGAGCGAAGCGGAGGCTGGGTGAGGGGACGTCTACGTGCTGGGATGTAAGCTGGCCCAACGCAAGCAGATTGTTTCGCGCGCGCACAGACTTATTGTGCGCCGCAATGAACGCCTCGCCGTCTCCCTTGCGTCTCGCCGTTGCTGGCATGGTCGCGCTCGCTGTCGCGCAGGGCATCGGCCGGTTCGTCTATACGCCGATCCTGCCCGGCATGATGGAGGCATTGCACCTGACGCCGGCCGATGCCGGCTGGATCGCCTCCGCCAATTACCTCGGTTATCTCGTCGGCGCGCTGGCTGCTGCCGGCGGCTGGGCGCATGGCCGCGAGCGTATGCTGATGTTCGCCAGCCTCGCCGCCAGCGCCGTGCTTGCGGCTCTCATGGGGCTCAACGAGACGATGGCAGCCTTCCTCGTCATCCGCTTCTTCGCCGGCCTCGCCAGCGCCTTCGTCATGGTGTTCATGGCCTCGATCGTCTTCAGCCATCTGGCGGAGGCCGGACGCGGCGATTTGCAGGCGCTGCATTTCGGCGGCGTCGGCCTCGGCATAGCCGTGTCCTCCGCGCTGCTGGCGGTCCTCGTCTCCGAACATGCGGATTGGGCCGCCGGTTGGCTCTGGTCCGGAGCGCTTTCGGCGGTCGGTCTGCTCATCGTCATGCTGCTCGCCGGCTCGACCACACCGGCCAATGGCGTCGATGGTCCCGAGCCGGCGCTGCCGAAGGACGGATCCCTGGCGAAGATGATCGTCGCCTACGGGCTGTTCGGCTTCGGCTATGTGGTGACGGCGACGTTTCTGATTGCCATCGTTCGCCAAGGCGGCGGCAGCCGCGTCTTCGAGGCGAGCGTCTGGATGGTCGCCGGCCTTGCCGGCTTTCCCTCGACATGGTTCTGGCAGAAGCTTGCCGGCCGGATCGGACTCTATGCCGCCTATGCGGTCACCTGCCTGATCGAGGTGGTCGGCGTCACCGCCAGCGTCGTCGTCAAAGGCGCTGCCGGGCCGCTGATCGCCGGCATTCTGCTGGGCGGGACCTTCATCGCCATCACGGCGCTGGGGATACAGATTGGGAGGCAACTCGCGCCGCAGGCGCCGCGCCGCGTCTTCGCGGTGATGACGGCGGCCTTCGGCCTCGGCCAGATCGTCGGCCCGGTCGCCGCCGGCCTGCTTGCCCAGGCCTTGGGCAATTATACCCTTGCCTCGATCATGGCGGCGGCAGCACTGCTGGCGTCCGGCGTCATTGCCTGGTCGGCCGCGCCAAAATCGCCATGATTTGCGGCCTTGCTCGCTGACGGGCATCGGACAGGGCATTTTCTTTCCCACTAATGTGTGACCTTATGCCCGCCGAACAGCAATGCCGCTGATTTGCGGTCAGACCGAGGAAACCCGCCACAGTGTTCGTATCTTTCTTCCCGCAGCCGAAGCTCTTTTTCACCTCGGCCGCCCTCTGGAGCCTTGCGGCGATCCTGTTCTGGTTTTTCGGTGGTGAGCAACTGGGCGCCGTCTTCGGCCTGCCGCCGGCCGCAGCGGACGCCCCGACCATCATCGGCATCGCGGTTCTGTGGTCGAAGCCGTTCCTGTGGTTCTATATCTACTTCGTGGCCTGCGTGGCGGTCTTCTACGCATTCTGGAGCTGGTACGCCCCGCATCCATGGCAGAACTGGTCGATCCTGATGACCGCTGTCATTCTGTTCTTCATCTATTTCAACGTTCAGATCAGCGTCGCCATCAACAATTGGTATGGTCCGTTCTTCGACTACGTGCAGGGCCTGATGTCGGGCACGGGGAAGTCGACTGACTCGGAATTTTACATAGGATTGGCCGATTTCTCCTGGCTGGCGCTGGTCGGCATGAACGTGCAAGTGGTCAATGCCTTCATCGTCAGCCACTGGATCTTCCGCTGGCGCACCGCGATGAACGATTACTTCATGGCGAACTGGGGCCGGCTGCGCCACATTGAAGGTGCCTCGCAGCGTATCCAGGAAGACACGATGCGCTTTTCGCAGATTATGGAGGACCTTGGCTCGACCTTCGTTCAGTCAATCATGACCCTCATCGCCTTTCTGCCGGTCCTGATTCAATTGCAGGCCCATATTACCGAACTGCCGATCGTTGGCGCGGTCCCGCAGCCATTGGTCATTGCCGCATTGGGCTGGTGTTTGTTCGGGACGATCTCCGTCATGGTAGCGGGTCTCAAGCTACCGGGCCTGCAGTTCCGCAACCAGCGCGTTGAGGCAGCCTATCGCAAGGAACTCGTATACGGCGAAGATCATGCCGACCGGGCTCAGCCGGCGACGACGACACAATTGTTCGCCAACGTCCGCCGCAATTATTTCAAGCTATATTTCCACTATATCTATTTCAACGTTGTTCGTTACACCTACCTCCAGGCCGACAACATCTTCTCGCTGCTCATCCTGGGGCCCTCGCTGGTTGCGCATAAGATCACGTTCGGCGCCCTGAACCAGATATCGAACGCGTTCGGCAAGGTGACGAATTCGCTGCAATTCCTGCTGAATTCCTGGTCGACGATTGTCGAACTGCAGTCCGTGCATAAACGTTTGCGAGCCTTCGAGGCGACGCTGCAGGGCGAGCAACTGCCGGTTATCGATCAGCATTATCTAGAACGCGAGCAAGCTGGCATGCGTCCCGAAGATCAGCCCGCGAGTTAAGGCGCGGCTATGTCCAGTCAGCCGCCCGCCGTCGCCTTTGCCTGCCCGGCGCGCTGCCGCGCGACATAATCGCGGAAGCTGATGCACTCGACGTCCGTCTTCACGCAGACCTCACCGGCAAATCGCTCCAGCGCGTTCCAGTAGGCGCCATCGTTCATCAGCGTGAAGTGGAAGCCGAGCTCGAGCGGCAGGCGCTTGCCGTTGTACTGCGCCTCGAAAGCGGCACGGAACGTCTGATAGGCGCGCTCGGCGAATTCGCCCGCCTTGGCCGGCTGCTCGGTGCCGGCGGAATGGCGGACATAGAGATTGTAATCCATGGCGACCACCGGCTTCGCCTTCGGTCCTTCCGGGATGAGCGGCAGGGCGAAGCGGGCTACACCGTTCCGGGTCGGCGGCAGCTCGGGGCCGTTCGAGACGCTGCTCGCGTCATATTGGAAGCCGGCCTCCGGCAGCGCCTCGTAAAGCGCCTTGTCGGTCGAAAGATAAGGCGCGCGGAAGCCGGTCACGGCATGACGGGCGAAATCGCGCCAGCCGGGCGGCTCGGGCGAGATGCCGTTGATCGCATAGGCGTTTTCGAAGATGCGCCGGGCGGAGGCGAATTCGGCCAGCCAGTCGGCCTTGCTCCAGTCCTTGCCGTCGAAATGGCCGCAGGCATGGCTGCCGATGTCATGGCCCTCGGCAGCCGCAAGCCGGACCTGCTCCAGACGGTCAGCGACGTCCTGTTTCGAGGCGCCGAAGCCGACATTGGATTTGCCGGCGGCCTTGCCGGGCCCAGCATATTGTTGTCGCGTGTCCGGCGAGAGCAGGAAGACGCAGGACAAAAAATAGGTGAAATGCGCGCCGGTGCGCTTTGCCAGCGCGCGGCTGCGTTCCCACTGCGAGATCTCGCGCGCGGCGTCGAACGAGATCAGCACCACCTGCTTGGGCCTGGCCGGCGACGCGCCTGGCGATTTCGGCGGATCGGCGAAGGCCGCGTTGGCGCCGGCGAGCGAGGCGAGACTGAAAGCAAGGACGCGGTACGAACGAAGCATTGGCAACCTTCTGGCAGGACCCTTCCGGCCGATCGCAAGCCGGCTATCGCGCAAATGTGGCGTCGATGCGGTCCGGCAAGCCCTGTGGGGCATCTGCCGTTCTCCGCCGATTTTCCGGCTCTCCCCCTTCCATGCCGACAAATTTTCGCTAAAACGCGGGCTCAAGAAGCGCCCCGCATGGGGCAACAATGGTTTTTGATTGATGTCGGACGACAGTTTTATCCGCGAAGTCAACGAAGAGATCCGGCGCGAGCAGGCGCAGAAGCTGTGGGACCGTTTTGGCCCGGCCGTGCTCGGCATCGCCATCCTGATCGTGCTGGGCACCGCCGCCGTCGTTGGCTACCGCTACTGGGACGAGAGCCGCGCCAACCGCTCGGGCGACGCCTTCTCGGCCGCGTTGAAGCTCGCCAATGACGGCAAGAACGACGAGGCGATCGCCGCGCTCGACCAGCTGGAGAAGGACGGCTACGGCGCCTATCCGCTGCTCGCCCGCATGCGCGCCGCCACCGTCAAGGCAGACAAGGGCGACGTCGACGGCGCGGTCAAGGATTTCGACGAGGTCGCTGCCGACGCAGCCATCCCCGGCGGCATCCGCGACATCGCGCGGCTGAGAGCAGCGCTGCTGCTCGTGGACCATGGCTCTTACGCCGATGTCTCCAGCCGCATCGAGGCGCTGACCGCCGACACCAATCCGCTGCGCCATTCGGCGCGCGAGGCGCTCGGCCTCGCCGCCTGGAAGGAGGGCAAGTCGGCGGATGCGCTCAAACTGTTCGACCAGATCTCTTCGGATGAGGCTGCCCCGCGCAACGTGCGCCAGCGGGCGCAACTGATGTCCGAGCTGATCCGCGGGTCGGGCAACGCGTCGTGATTGCATGTCGCCCAAAAGTGCGCAGCGGTTTTGGGACAAACGACATGCAAAATAAACGGTAGACTGGATGGGCT
The DNA here is from genome assembly GCF_019091085.1 of Mesorhizobium sp. GbtcB19. Taxonomy (GTDB): domain Bacteria; phylum Pseudomonadota; class Alphaproteobacteria; order Rhizobiales; family Rhizobiaceae; genus Mesorhizobium. The sequence continues at coordinate 99,418 of NZ_JAGXJY010000006.1, forward strand.
TCAAAGTCGCCATCATCGGCCGACCTAACGTCGGCAAATCGACTCTTTTCAATCGGCTGGTCGGAAAGAAGCTGGCGCTCGTCGACGACACGCCGGGCGTGACGCGCGACCGTCGCGTCCATGCGGCAAAACTCTACGATCTTTATTTCGATGTCATCGACACCGCTGGCTTCGAGGATGCGGCGGCTTCGACTCTGCCGGGCCGCATGCGCCAGCAGACCGAGATCGCCATCCGCGAAGCCGACTTGATCTTCTTCACCGTCGACGCCAAGTCGGGCCTGATGCCAGACGACCGCACCTTCGCCGATGTGGTGCGCAAATCCGGCAAGCCGGTGGTGCTCGTCGCCAACAAGGCCGAGGCGCGTGGCGCTCAAGGCGGCATGCTGGAAGCATGGGAGCTCGGCCTTGGCGAGCCGATCCCGGTCTCGGCCGAGCACGGCCAGGGCATGCCCGACCTGCGCGACGCGGTGGTCGAAGCGCTTGGCGCGGAACGCGCTTTCGGCGAGGAAGACGACGGCGACGAGATCGCCGCCAGCGAGGTGCTGATCGGCGAGGACATCGCCGACCCCGATGCCGAGCCCGCCTATGACGACACCAAGCCGCTGCGCATCGCCGTCGTCGGCCGCCCGAACGCCGGCAAGTCGACGCTGATCAACGCGCTGATCGGCGAGGAGCGGCTGCTAACCGGCCCGGAAGCCGGCATCACGCGCGATTCGATCTCGGTCGACTGGGACTGGCGTGGCCGCCGCATCAAGCTGTTCGACACCGCCGGCATGCGGCGCAAGTCGAAGGTGCAGGAGAAGCTCGAAAAGCTCTCGGTGCAGGACGGCCTGCGGGCCATCCGCTTCGCCGAGATTGTCATCATCGTGCTCGACGCCACCATTCCCTTCGAGAAGCAGGACCTGCAGATCGCCGACCTCATCATCCGCGAGGGCAGGGCGCCGGTGATCGCCTTCAACAAATGGGACCTGATCGACAACCCGCAGGAGCTGCTGGCCGAGCTGCGCGAAAAGACCGGGCGCTTGCTGCCGCAGGTGCGCGGCATCCAGGCGGTGACGGTTTCGGCCGAGACCGGGCGCGGCCTCGACAGGCTGATGGAAAGCATCATCAAGACGCACAAGGTGTGGAACAGCCGTGTCTCGACCGGCAAGCTCAACCGCTGGCTGGAAGGCATTCTCGCGCATCATCCGCCGCCCGCCGTCGCCGGCCGCCGGCTGAAGATCAAATATGTCACGCAGGCAAAGACCCGGCCGCCGGGCTTCGTCGTCTCCTGCTCGCGGCCGGACGCGATGCCGCAATCCTATGTCCGCTACCTGACCAACAGCCTGCGCGAAGCCTTCGACATGCCCGGCGTGCCGATCCGCATGGCGCTTCGCACCTCCGACAATCCGTTTGCGGGCCGCGCGAAGAAGCGGTGACGCCTTCGGGGATGGGCGCCAACGCCGGTCCCTCGTCATCCACGGGCGGAGCAAGGAGCGAAGCGACGCGTGCAGACCCGAGGATCATTCCTTGACTTAGAAGCGCCGCGACGATCCAGAATTCTGCACCGCTGCATTCTTCGCTCGATGTAACGGAATGGATCCTCGGGTCTACGCTCCGCTTCGCGTCGCTCCGCCCGTGGATGACGAACCGCGCAGGGCTTAAGCCACCCTAAGCAACTCTTTCGTCTCTGCCCCCTCCGGCAGCGCCTCCATCGCCGCCTGCAAAAGAATCTCCGCCAATCTCGTCGCCACCGGGTCGAGCTCGGCGTCCTTCTGGTGCAGGTGCAGCGCCATCATCGGCAGGGCCGGGAGCCCGAGCACGCCCGGCGCGATCGCCCTGACATTGGCGGGCAGGCCGATATCGGTGCGGATCGTCAGGCCGAGACCCGCCGCCACCGCCGCCCAGATGCCGCCGAGGCTCGGGCTGGAGAAAGCCATGCGCCAGGGCATGCCGGCGCGGTCGAGCGTCTCCGTCGCGACAGTGCGCAACAGGCAGGGCGCCTCGAACACCACCAGCGGCAGCGCCTCGCCCTTGCGCGGGCCTGCCTCGATCGGCTTTGCCGGGCCGATCCAGCGCGCCTGCACGTCGGCGACGTGGCGGCTGTAGGGCAGTGTCATGCCGTCATGCCAGGCGAGCGCGATGTCGAGATTGCCTGAAAGGACGCGCTCGGCAAGATCGTGGCTGCGTCCGATCCGCGCCTCGATGCGCACCTTGGGGTGCGCGCGGGCGAAGCGGCCGAGCACGTCGGGCAGCACGGCCTCGCCGAAATCCTCCTGCAGGCCGAGCCGCACCCAGCCCTCCAGTTCGACATCGCGGATGGCGGAGGCCGCCTCGTCGTTCAGCTCGATCAGCCGCCGCGCATAGCCGAGCATGGTCTCGCCGGCTTCGGTCAGCGCCAGGCCGCGCCCCGCCTTGCGGAAGATCGGCGTATCAGCCTGCTCTTCGAGCTTCTTCAATTGTGCGCTGACGGCGGACGTCGAGCGCCCCAGTCGTTCCGCCGCCCTGGCGAAGCTGCCCAGTTCCATGCCGGTGACGAAGGTTCTGAGGACATCGAGGTCGAATGTGACGCGGTGCATGAGATTGTCCCGATTTTCAGGAGTATTAATCAAAAACTTCCTGATTTTTTGAACGAAGCTATGGCGCTACATTCCGTCCGTCAAGGCCGTCAACCGGCCGCCACGGGAATGAGCTCATGTCCGCCATCGTCACGCGCAACGACTGCCAGCCGCCAACGGCGGACCTTGCCACTACATCCGCCCGTCGCGCCTTTGGCCCCAACCATCGCTGGAAGGTGCTGGGCATCGGCGTTGCCGCCAATGCCGGCTTTTCCGCCACCTTCTCCGGCATTCCGGCAACCGCGGTGGTGATGCGCCAGGGTTACCACCTCGACAATGCTTCGCTTGGCCTTGCTCTTGGTCTCCTCGGTCTCGGCGTGGCGCTCAGCGAATTGCCCTGGGGTGTGCTCACCGACCGCTGGGGCGACCGCCGCGTACTTTTGACCGGGCTCGGCGCGACGGCGGCATGGCTCTTCATCATGGCTGTGCTCGTCGTGCCGACAAAAGCCGTCATCCCAGGTATTACGCTGCTGTCGGCAAGCCTGCTCGTCGCCGGCCTGCTCGGCGGCAGCGTCAACGGCTCCAGCGGCCGCGCCATCATGGGCTGGTTCGGCGAGGGCGAGCGCGGCTTTGCCATGAGCATAAGGCAGACGGCGGTGCCGCTCGGCGGCGGGCTCGGCGCGATCGTGCTGCCGTCGCTGGCGCTGGCTTTGGGCTTCACCGCGGTCTTCGGCCTGCTTGCGGCCGTTTCCGCTGTCTCGGCCTATTTTGCCTGGCGGTGGCTGCACGAGCCGCCGGTGGAAAGCGCCGGTCACGCCGCGGCCGCGACAAGCGGCCCGGCGCCGCTGCGCAACATTGAGGTATGGCGGATCTCGACGGCCATCGGTCTGCTTTGCTTCCCGCAGGTCGCGGTGCTGACCTTCGCCTCTGTCTTCCTACACGACTTTGCCGGCGTGGGCACCTGGGTCACCAGCGCAACCCTTGCCGCCGTGCAGACCGGCGCCATGGTCATGCGGGTCTGGAGCGGCCGCTTCACCGACCGTCACCGCAACCGCCGTCCGTTCCTCAAATTCTGCAGCGCGTTGAGCGCATCTGCCTTTCTGGTGCTTTGGCTGCTGGTGGTCGGCGCCGCCGCAGTCCCGCCGCTGCTGCCGCTGATGATCGTCATCGCCGGCATATCCGTCTCGGCCTGGCACGGCGTCGCCTATACGGAGCTCGCCACGCTTGCCGGCGCCGGCCATGTCGGCACGGCGCTCAGCCTCGCCAACAGCTTCGTCTTCATCGGCTTCTGTCTGGTGCCGATCGCCATTCCCTGGCTGCTGGTGGCTTTTGCATGGCCGGGCGTATGGCTGGCCGCCGCGGTCTGCGCGGCGCTCGCTTTTCCGATTTTCCTGCGTGCCGCCTGATTAACCCGAACCTGATTCACCCCAATCAAGGTCTGGTTCTTCGCCGGCTTGCTGTGGAAACAGCAAGCCGGCTTCACTCAAACATGAAAAGAACATGATCGATGTCGTTAACCCCGCATCAAGGTTAATGCTTCATTTTGGCTCTCCGGGGTCAGTAGCGTTCTGGAGAGTTCCGTGCATCGACGCGTTTCATTGCGGCTTGCCGCCGCCGCCGTTGCGAAAAAACGTTCCTTCCTTCCTCCTTTGGTGCTCGGGCTCGGTATCTGGATCGGCTTTCCGTCGGTCGTCGGCTATCAGGATATGACAAGCCTGATTTCCGGCCTGGAGTCGCCCAACGCCCGCTGGAACGCCTATATCGAGAGATCCGCCGCCGGCTCGGTGCACGCCGCCGAAATGCCCTTCGTCGATTCCGTCACCACCGGCTCGCTCTCCGGCTCCGGTGTCGAGCTCCCGGGCGTCGGCACCGTGGCCTTCCGCGGCAAGGGCAATGTCGCCGGCGCCACGCCCGATGAAGACCGCGTCATGCGCGCCGACAAGAAGGGCCGCCTGGTCAAGGTGGCGCCGGTCGCGCCGCCGAAGAATTTCAGCGCCGGCTCGATCTTCGAGCGCACCTCCTCGCTGCTTCGTCCTTCGATGGACAGCAATTTGAAGCTCACCTTCGCCAAGCCCGGCATCAAGGGCAAGGAAGTCCAGATCGCCCAGGCCTTCCACATCCGCGAGGACAAGAAGCCCGATCCCGAGCTGCCGGCCGCTCTCGTTGCCCTGGTCAACAACGACAAGCCGGATATCCTCGCCACCGCTTACGCCCAGTCTGCGCCCGACTACGCCAAGTCCTCGCCCTTCGAGGCGCTGCTGCAGGACGATCCGAATGACGGCCGTTTCATCCCGCCGATGGGCAAGGGCGACCATGCCTGGATGCAGAACCCGCTGCCGGCGAGCGTGTTTTCCAAGCCCGAGCAGGCCTGCCTTGCCAAGGGCATCTATTTCGAGGCGCGCAGCGAGCCCGTGCGCGGTCAGGCGGCTGTCGCCCAGGTGATCCTGAACCGCGTCCGCAACCCGGCCTATCCGAAGACCATCTGCGGCGTCGTCTATCAGAACGACGACTGGTTCAACCGTTGCCAGTTCTCCTTCGCCTGCGACGGGAGGAAGAAGACCATCACCGACCAGGCTTCCTACAAGACCGCCCAGGAGGTCGCCATGGCGGTGACCGCCGGCAAGATCTTCATTCCCGAGGTCGGCTCGTCGACGCATTACTACGCCAACTACGTCCATCCCGGCTGGGCGCGCGCCATGCAGCGCATGACCAGGATCGGCCTGCATATCTTCTACCGCACCTATGGCGGCGGCTGGAGCTGAGCCGCTGAAGCATGTCTCCCGAAAGTGGCAGGCGGTTTCGGGACCAAAGACATGCGCGAAATCAAAACCTAAAGCGCATGGAGCGAATCTGAAAGATCGCGACGCGCTTTAGACGGCTCCGGCTGAGCCGCTTGAACGAGGTCTCCGCCAGTGCTTCCTCCGACCCCGGCACACTCCGGCGGGAGTGCCTTGTTGCGCGGATTCGCGCCGAGTCCTCAAGCGGGCGTGAAGGGCACGATGTCGCACCTCGATAAGTCATTGATTTAACAGCCAAAAATACATCGCTTTGAAGTTCGGCCCGTGGCTTGACGGGGGCGGACCCTCTAACTATGTTGCCGGCGACTTTAGAAGCGGACGGACGGCAATCGTCTGCCCGGGCAGGGGGGTTGCGATGGCCGACAAAACCGGGCCAGACGGAACCGGAGAAACCGGCCGCGGCAGGCAGCCAGAAGCCACCATCCGCGACGACGAACTTGAGCGCCGCCGGCGCGATCTCGAAGCATCGCTTGCGACGAGACGCACGGACCGGCTCGAGGGGAAAGACGAAGCGAAAGCTGCGACCGGTTACGGTCAGGCGCTGAAACTGTCCAGCGAGTTCATCGCCGGAGTGGTGGTCGGTGTCGGCCTGGGCTGGTTCATCGACCGCCTGGCGGGAACGGCGCCATGGGGTTTGATCGTGGGCCTTTTGCTGGGCTTTGGCGCAGGTATACTCAATGTCCTGCGCTCGGCGGGACTGGCATCGGAATTCGGCCAGAGCGGCAAGCCGCACGAACCGAAGAAATGAATGAGGCGCCGCAAGGCGCCAAAGAAACTTAAGAAGCCGGTTGTGGCTTTGACGGGGATTAAAAGTGGCTGCTGCTGACAAGGTCGACCCGATCCACCAGTTCCAGATCCATCCGATCATCCCGCTGCATATCGGCGGCTATGACGTCTCGTTCACCAATTCCGCTTTGTTCATGGTCGTGACGGTCCTCGTCGCCTCCGCTTTCCTCTATATGAGCACCGCCAGCCGCGCCCTGATCCCGGGTCGTCTGCAGTCTGTTTCCGAAATGGCCTATGAGTTCGTCGGCAACATGCTGCGCGACGCCGCCGGCAAGCAGGGCATGCAGTTCTTCCCGCTGGTGTTCTCGCTGTTCATGTTCGTGCTGGTCGCCAACCTGATCGGCCTGTTCCCGTATTTCTTCACCGTCACCAGCCACATCATCGTCACCTTCACGCTTGCCGCGCTGGTGATCGGTACCGTCCTCGTCTACGGCTTCGCCAAGCATGGCCTCGGCTTCCTCAAGCTGTTTGTGCCGCATGGCGTGCCGGGCTATCTTCTGCCGCTGGTGGTGGCGATCGAGATCATCTCCTTCGTCTCGCGCCCGGTCAGCCTTTCGGTTCGTCTTTTCGCCAACATGCTGGCCGGCCACATCACGCTGAAAGTGTTTTCGGGCTTCGTCGTCAGCCTCAGCGCATTTGGCGCCGTCGGCATTGCCGGCTCTGTTCTGCCGCTCGCCATGGCGGTCGCGCTCACGGCGCTCGAACTGCTGGTCGCCTTCCTGCAAGCCTATGTGTTCGCGGTGCTGACCTGCATGTATCTGAACGACGCGCTGCACCCGAGCCACTGATCGATTTTTACCGGCGCCCCGGCGCCAGCATACCCAACGTACCAACTGCAACGAACAAGCAACCACAGGAGTTTTGAAATGGACGCAACTGCAGCAGCTGCTATCGGCGCTGGTATCGCCTGCATCGGCATGGGCGGCGCGGGCATCGGCCTCGGCAACATCTTCGGCAGCTACCTCTCGGGTGCGCTCCGCAACCCGTCGGCTGCTGATGGCCAGTTCGGCCGCCTGATCTTCGGCTTCGCCGTGACCGAAGCTCTGGGCATCTTCTCGCTCCTGATCGCTCTGCTCCTGGTCTTCAAGTAAGAGCCAGAGCTGACGAAAGGGGCCGCATGATGCGGCCCCGCCGAATGGACAGGGGCCACATGGACAGGGGAATGAGATGTTCGTGACATCTGCCTATGCGCAAGAAACAGCGCCGGCCGCGGCCGAGGGCGATACGCATGCAGGCACCGCGGTGCCTGCCGCGGAGCATGAAACCTTCCCGCCGTTCAATGCCGCGACCTTCCCGTCGCAGATCCTGTGGCTGGTCATCACCTTCGGGCTCTTCTACCTGTTCCTGAAGCGGGTCGTGATGCCGCGCCTTGGCGGCATCATCGATGTCCGCAACGACCGTATCACCCAGGACCTCGACCATGCCGCAAGGCTGAAGGGCGAGGCGGATGCCGCCGTTGCTGCCTATGAGCAGGAACTGGCGGAAGCCAAGGTCAACGCCAACAAGATCGGCCAGCAGGCGAACGATGCCGCCAAGGCTGAGGCCGAAGGCACGCGCAAGAAGCTCGAGGCCGAGCTTGAGAAGAAGCTTGGCGAGGCCGAGGCGAGCATCGCCTCGATCAAGGCCAAGGCGATGAAGGAAGTCGGCACGATCGCCGAGGACACCACATCGGCCATCGTCGAGGCGCTTGTCGGCGGCAAGTCCGACAAGTCCGAGATCGCGGCCGCGGTCAAATCCGCGAGCCGGTGAGGAGCGGGATCATGGACGCCACATCACTCGCCACGCTCTGGGCCGCTATCGCCCTGTTCATCTTCCTCGGCGCCGTCATCTATCTGAAGGTGCCGGGCATGCTCGCCAAGTCGCTCGACGCCCGCGCGGCCAAGATCAGCGGCGAGCTCGAGGAGGCCCGCAAGCTTCGTGAAGAGGCCCAGCAGCTGCTTGGCCAGTATCAGCAGAAGCGCAAGGAAGCCGAGAAGGAGGCCGCCGACATCGTCGCCGCCGCCAAGCGTGAAGCTGAATTGCTTGCCTCCGAGGCGGCCAAGAAGACTGAGGACTATGTCGCCCGCCGCACCGCGCTTGCCGAGCAGAAGATCAGCCAGGCCGAGCGTGAAGCGGTCAGCGAAGTGCGCGCCTCAGCCGTCGACATCGCCGTCGAGGCCGCCCGCGCGCTGCTCGCCGCCAAGGTCGACGCCAAGGCCGGCGCGGACCTGTTCAAGTCGGCGCTGGACGACGTCAAGGCCAAGCTGAACTGAGCTGGTTCTGAAGCCAACAACATGAAGCCGCCTGGGCAACCCGGCGGCTTTTTTGTTGTTTGAAAAGGGAGCGAGGCGCAGAAGCTGCCAATCTCCCCCCTCGTTGGGGGAGATGCCCGGCAGGGCAGAGGGGGGCGCGAAGGATCGCGGCCCAGCAGGATCAAGGTTCCTCGCCCCACGAAAGTGGGGAGAGGTGGCTCGGCGAAGCCGAGACGGAGAGGGGAGCGCCCTACGAAGGCCCCCGTTCCGTCCGCTTCGCGGACACCTCTCCCCCGCCAAAGGAGGGGGAGAGGAACCCAAGTATCGAAACGTTGGCGGGACAGCGCCCCCCTCTGTCCTGCCGGACATCTCCCCCACAGGGGGGAGATTAGCTATCGCTCCAGCCCGGCGAAACTCTCTTCCTCTTCTGCCGCCTCGGCGCCGCCCAGCCTGAACGGTGCGAACGACGCGCGGTGCAGTCTCGCCACCGGTCCATGCGTCTCGATCGCGGTGCGGTGCCTCACCGTCGCGTAGCCCATATGCACTTCGAAGCCGTAATGCTCGTGGTGTCCGCCGCAGCCGCACATCATGCGGTCGCGCATCACCTTGGCGACGATCGAGGCGGCGGCGATCGATTGCGAGCGCTGGTCGCCCTTGATGAGCGCGCGGCCTTCGCAGGCGAGACCAGGCGGGATGTCACGGCCATCGGCCAAGGCAAGCTTGGGCTGCAGCGACAGGCCGGCGGCGGCGCGCCGCATCGCTTCCAGGCTGGCTTTGAGGATGTTGCTGTTGTCGATGCCTTCGGCGCTGATCGACGCCATCGAGACGCTAAGCGCCGAGCCTAGAATCTTGAGAAACAGCGCCTCGCGCTGCAGATGGGTCAAACGCTTGGAATCGTCGAGGCCTTCGGGAATGTTGGCGGGGTTGAGCACCACCGCGGCGGCCACCACCGGCCCAGCGAGCGGCCCACGGCCTGCCTCGTCCATGCCGGCGACCGGCCACAGCCCGTCGGCCATCGCCTTGGTCTCGATCGAGAAGTCGGGCTTCTCGACCATTTCAAAGAGAAGCGGAGAATCGGAACGCGCGCGAGCCATGGTGCGGCGAGGTTCGCATCGGCTCCGATTCTCCGCAAGTCCTTCCGGGTCGGATGGGGCGTCGGACCGGGAAGGCACCGTCTCGCGGCCGGGGGACAGTGGCCGGACGGGATTCTTGAAAAGGACTGCAGTTCCAGGCGGAAAATCGCTTTGCCTGGAATTGCTTGGCGCCGGCCTGTCACGGCCGGCACAGCGTCAAAGCAGCATCAGCTGCTCGCCGGCGCCCGAGCCTGCGACGAATTGATCGGTGCGAAGCTGCCGTCGCTCGACATTGAGGCCTAGCCGCTTGGCGGCGATCTCGAAGCGGCGGCCGATCTGCCAGGCATAGGGACCGGCGCCCTTCATGCGCTTGCCCCATTCGGAATCGTAGTCCTTGCCGTCGCGCATCGAGCGGATCAGCGACATCACATGCCGGTAGCGGTCCGGATAGTGACGCAGCAGCCAGTCCTTGAAGATCGGCGCCACTTCGAGCGGCAGGCGCAGGATGACGTAGCCTGCCTCCCGCGCGCCGGCGGCGCGCGCCGAATCGAGGATGCGCTCCATCTCCGGATCGTTGAGGCCGGGAATGATCGGCGCCACCATCACCGAGGCCGGGATGCCGGCGTCAGAAAGCTGCCTGATCGCCTCCAGCCGTTTCGTCGGCGTCGACGCGCGCGGTTCCATGGTGCGGGCCAGCATGCGGTCCATCGTCGTCACCGAAAGCGCCACCTTGGCAAGGCCGCGTTCGGCCATGCGCGACAGGATGTCGATGTCGCGCGTCACCAGCGCCGACTTGGTGACGATGCCGACCGGATGGCCGCGCGCCTCGAGCACCTCCAGGATCTCGCGCATGATCCGGTACTGCTTCTCGATCGGCTGGTAGGGATCGGTGTTGGTGCCGATGGCGATGGTGCGCGGCTGATAGCCGGGCTTCGACAATTCCCGGTCCAGCATGCGCGCCGCATCGGGCTTGGCGAACAGCTTCGATTCGAAATCGAGCCCCGGCGACAGGCCCATGAAGGAATGCGTCGGCCTGGCGAAGCAGTAGACGCACCCATGCTCGCAGCCGCGATAGGGATTGATCGAACGGTCGAAGGAAATGTCCGGCGACTCGTTGCGGGTGATGATGGTGCGCGGCTTCTCGACCTGCACTTCGGTCTTGAACGGCGGCAATTCCTCCAGCGAGTTCCAGCCGTCGTCGAAGACATGCCGGCTGACCGGTTCGAAGCGGCCCGATGGGTTGATGCCGGCCGAGCGGCCGCGATTGCGGTCGGGCCGCACGCGCATGCCGCTCTGCTCGATCATCGCATTTGCCATCTCGGCTCTGCCTGCTCCGAAAGCAGCAATGTCGGCGCGCACGATCTGTTCCATTTTCGCCCTCTCCCAGGGACTGTCGGCAGGCTGTCGAATCGCTCTGTTCATGAAACTATTCCTATTTTGCTGATGAGAACAAAGCAAGAACTTTTTCGGCAGAAAAGCGCAACTGGCGCAAGCCGCGGCTTTCGGCTATTCGGCTAAGCATGCTCAGCGTCCTCATCGAAACCCGCAACGACGAAGAGGGGCTTGCCCGCACGCTCGCCTCGCTGGTCGGCGGCGCGGTCGAGGGCGTGGTGCGCGACGTCATCGTCTGCGATTCCGGTTCGACCGACCAGACGCATCGTGTCGCCGAGCATGCCGGCTGCCACTATGTGACCGGCGGCATCGGCGCCGGCATCGGCCAGGCCAAGGGCGATTGGTTGCTGCTTCTGGAACCCGGTGCCCGGCTATCTGAAGGCTGGATCGACGAGGTCGTCGCGCATACGGCAAAACAGACCATGCCGGCCCGGTTCTCGCGCGCCCGCGCCGACCGCGCGCCTTTCCTGGCCCGCGTCTTTTCAGGCAACCGGGCGCTGGCCGAAGGCCTCGTTGTCAGCAAGCGTCAGGCCGCGGCTCTGGCAAAGAGCGCGCGCAGCGCCGAAGCCCTGGCCCGGGGCCTCGCGACCAGAAGGCTGAACGCCGAGATCTGGGTGGCGCCGCCGAAGTGAACCTCATGGTTCGCAGCAAAAGCCGCCGCGGAGCAAAAAATGTGGGAAAATTCACCACATTGTGCATTGCACAAAAATCTGCGGCGTGATTAGCATCGTCATTGATGCGGGACAATCGGGATGGGGTAACGGCGAAGCGCGCGGCAGGTGGCTGACGCTCCGTCTGACGCCATGCATTTGAGGGACCGATGAATCTTGCAGACAACTCCGGCGCGGCCAGTCTTGAGGCCATCGCCCGCAACGGCAGCCTGTTCAGGCGCATCGCCGTGCGCATCCCGACCTATCTGAAGGACCTGCGCGAGAACCCGGCCTGGCTGCCGATGTTCGTGCTGGCGCGAACCATGCCCGGGCGCCGCATGCATTGGCTGGGTGCCAGACGCGCCCGCCCGCTCGACGATGCGGGACAGACGATGTTTGCCGGTGTCGAACGCGGCGCCGTGGTCGAGGCGTTGCGTTCGGACGGTCTGTTTTCAGGCTTTATGCTGCCTGCGGCGATCCATCAGGAGATCGCCGCTTTCGCGCAGCGCACACCTTGCTTCGGCAATTTCGACCGCCGCCTCGAATTCATGCCGGGCGACCATGCCGAAGCCGAGAAGCGCCTCGGTCGCTCGCTGCTCAGCGGCCATTATTTCGAGCGCATTCTGGATTGTCCGGCAGCGCTCGCCATCCAGAAGGACCCGCTGCTGCTCGACGTCGCCCGGCACTATCTCGGCGGCCAGGCGAAGCTGATCACCACGCGCGTCTGGTGGAGTTTCCCGACCGGCAAGGCGTCGGACGCCGACAAGAACCTCGCCTCATTGGGCAAATATCATTTCGACCTCGATGACTGGCGGATGCTGAAATTCTTCTTCTACCTGGTGCCGGTCGATGCAGGCACCGGGCCGCATGTCTATGTCCGTGGCAGCCACAGGCGCCGCGCGCTCAGGCATCAGCTGACGCTGCTGGTCGGCCATCCGGCGCAAGACGTGCTGGATGTCTATGGCCAGCAAAGTCCGGTCACGCTGACGGGCGAGGCGGGGCTCGGCTTCGTCGAGGATCCGTTCGGCTTCCACATGGGCACCGTGCCGGCGCATACGCCGCGGCTGATGATGGAAATCGGCTTTGGCGTCTCCAAGCCGTCGCGCCGCCGCTTTCACGGCGAGCCGGTCATCCGTTAGCTGGTCCTAAATCAAACGCTGGCACGGCGACTTGCTTTGCCGGCAAGGCGCCGTATCTCCGGTGATCGAGACAAGTAAGTTGAAAATTGACAATTCCCACGTCCGGCGGTGATATTGAACATCTCTGTGGGGGAAATAATGAAATCTCTGAAACTGGTCGCAGCTCTGCTTGCGATCGCGCTTACGCTGGCAAATTGCGCAACTCCGGTTAGCGAAAAGCGCTACAATGAAGTACGGGCGAAATTACAGACAAGCGCTGCCTATCGCAAATCGGAAACGACCAGATGCTTGTCGATCATGTCCTCTGTGCCCAAGGTGGACCAGGAGGCCTATGAGCCGATGCTCCGGATACCGGCCGGAACCTTCGGCAGGACAATTTGTATACGTTTGATCAACGGTGTCATCTCAGGCCGCATTTCGCGGCATAACGTCAACGACTATCTTAGCCGCCGCGATTACAGAGGCGTCATACTGGTCGCGATGGGCAAGTAAGCCGTGGTTCAGGGCGGCGGGGCTTTTTCACCGCGCCGAAGATGCTCGTCCAGTCGCGGCATGATCTCGACGAAGTTGCAGGGCATGTGGCGGTAGTCGAGTTGCGCCTTGATGATGCCGTCCCAGGCGTCCTTGCAGGCGCCGGGCGAGCCCGGCAGCACGAAGACGAAGGTGGCGTTGACGACGCCGCCGGTCGCCCGGCTCTGGATCGTCGAGGTGCCGATCTTGTCGTAGGAGATGCGGTGGAAGACCTCGGAAAAGCCGTCCATGCGCTTTTCGAAGATCGGCTCCAGCGCCTCCGGCGTCACGTCGCGGCCGGTGAAGCCGGTGCCGCCGGTGGTGATCACGACATCGATGTTCTCGTCCTTCGACCAGCCGAGCACTTTGTCGCGGATCTTGTCGCGGTCGTCGGTCACGATATCGCGCGCGGCAAGGGTGTGGCCGGCTTCGATGATGCGGTCGGCCAGCGTCTGGCCGGACTTGTCGTCGGCAAGGCTGCGCGTATCGGAGACGGTCAGCACCGCGATGCGCACCGGGATGAAGGGCCGGCTCTCGTCAATCCTGGCCATCGCTGACCTCCATGCTGCGCGTCGCGGCGACGAACCAGTCGGGGTGGCGGCTGCGGATCTCGATCGCCGCGCGCTTGGCGACATTGCCGGTTTCGAACAGGCCGAAGCAGGTGGCGCCGGAGCCGGACATGCGCATGAAGGCGGCGTCGGCACGCTTGAGCGCCTTCAGCGCTTCGCCGATCGCCGGCTCGATCGATCGGGCAGGCGCCTCGAGATCGTTGCGCGTCGTCTCCAGCCAGTTGCGGATGGCGTGGAAGTCGAGGCGCTTCGGCAGCGGCGGCAGCGCCTCGTTGTCGCGCCGGGAGAGCGCCTTGAACACGTCCGGCGTCGAGACGGCGACGCCCGGATTGACCAGAACCAGGCCGAGCGCCGGAAACGCAGGTAGCGGCGACAACTCATCGCCGATGCCGCGCGCGACCAGCGGCTTGCCCTTGAGGCACATCGGCAGGTCGGCGCCGAGCGAAAGCCCGATCCGCGCCAGCGAAGTGTCGTCGATAGCGAGCTTCCAGAGCCGCGCCAGGGCGTTGAGCGCGGCCGCCGCGTCGCTGGACCCGCCGCCGATGCCCGAGGCGACCGGCAGGTTCTTCTCCAGCCGGATGGCAACGGGCGGCGTATGCTGCGCGCCGGCTTCCCGACGCAGCGCATCGCGCGCCTTCACCACCAGATTGCCGCCGTCGAGCGGCAGGCCGGCGGCATAACGGCCGGACACCGAGAATTGGTCGTGCTCCGCCGGCTCGATCTCGAGCCGGTCGCCGAAGCGGGTGAAGACGGCAAGGCTGTCGATGAGGTGATAACCGTCGGCGCGCTGTCCGGTGACATGCAGCGCCAGATTGATCTTGGCAGGCGCAAGCCACGTCCGGACCTCTGTGCCGGGCTCCGCAATGTCGGCTGCTGGCGAGATGGCTTCAGTCCTTGGCGAGACGATATTCGCCGGTCTTCGGATCCTTGACCAGCGTGCCCATCGTGCCGTTCGCCGCCTGTTTCTCGGTGCGCCGGATCTTGGCCGTCACGCGCTCGGCCTCACGCACGAAAGCGCGGTAGCCAAAATAAGCGGCGGCGCCGACAACAGCGAAGAAAATGATCTGCGGCATCTCAAGAACTCCTCCCGCGCTTCCTCGCGGCAAGGCCGGCCGTACGGGTCGGTCAAGCGGTCATGCTATCCGCAATCATGGCTTTTTCAAAGCCCGAAGCGCGCCCACAGCGCGCGCTCTTCCGCCGCATCGAGGATCCCGCCGGCCGCGGCCTGCGCGATATCGGGTGCCGAGAAACGCGAGCCGAACAGGCCGAAACGGCCGAACAGACCGCGCGGCGCGGTGATCAGCTTGAGCTGCGTCTTGTCGCCGAAACGCGTCCTGAGCACGCTGCGCATATCGCCCAGCGCATCGACAAGGCCGAGCTCGAGGCCTTTCTTGGCGGTCCAGAACAGGCCGGTGAATAGGTCCGGATCATCCTTGAGCTTGCTGCCGCGCCGCTCCTTGACGAGGTCGATGAAGGTCTCGTGCACTTCGAGCTGCAGCGTCTTCAGCCGCTCGACGTCTTCCTTCTTCTCGGGCTTGAACGGATCGAGCACCGCCTTGTTCTGCCCGGCGGTATGGACGCGCCGCTCGACGCCGATCTTCTTCATCAGCTCGGGAAAGCCGAACGAGGCGGAAACCACGCCGATCGAGCCGACGATCGACGACGGATCGGCGAAGATCTCGTCGCCGGCGACCGCGATCATGTAGCCTCCGGAAGCCGCAACATCCTCGACGAAGACCAGAACCTTCTTGTTCTTTTCCGCCGCCAGATCGCGGATACGCTTGAAGATCAGCCGCGACTGCACCGGCGAGCCGCCCGGCGAATTGATCGAGATGGCAACCGCCGGCGCGTCGAAACCGAACGCCTTTTCGATCAGGCCGGCCGTCGAGGCAAGCGACAGGCTCGGCCGGAACTGGCCGCCGCCGGCCATGATGGCACCTTGCAGCCGGACGACCGGAATGGTGACGACTGTGGAGCGCCAGGATTTCGGCAGCAGGCGGTTGAAGAGGCGTTTCACGAACGAGTGTCTCCGGTCAATTTTGCAGGAGAAAGATAAGAACTCATCTTTGCTCCCGGGCATGTAAGGAACGCGCCAGCCAACGGCAATGCCGCATCGCCGACCCCGGATCAATCGCCGAACAGCGATGAGAGCCCGTTATTGATCATTTCCGTCCGCTCCGTCGGTTCGTTGCCGGATGGTCCGTGCAGGGTGAGCGGCGGGCGGATCGACAGTTTTCCGCGCGCGCCGAGCGCCGCCCTGACGACGATGCGGATCGCCGCCGCGTCAGGACGCGGATGCACGGTGAGCATCTCCGCATCGCCGAAGCGCCCTTCCATCGCATCGAGAATGGCGACCAGCTGCTCGGGCCTTGCAATGATGGCCAGCCCGCCGCGTGGCCTGACGACGGCGGCCGCGCTCCTGATCCAGCGCTCGAACAGCCCATCTTCCGTCACATGCGCCTGCCGGCGCAGCGCGTCCGGCGTCGAGCGATCCTCGGCGGCGTTGAATGGCGGGTTCATGATGACGAAGTCGAAGGAATTGTCGCCAAGCCCGGCTTCGGTGCGCGCCCGGCCGGAAAGCGTCACGTCGGCCGTCAGCACCGCGGCGCGGTCGCCGAGATGCGCATTGCCGGGATGCGAAAGCGTGGCGGCGGCGAACCCGGCCATTTCGGCCGAGCGCTCGACCAGCACGGCCCGCGCCGACGGACAGCGCGACAGCACGGCGAGGGCGGCGCCGCCGGCGCCGGCGCCGAAATCGGCGAGCCGCCCGGAAAAACCCGACGGCACCGCGGCGGCCAGCATCATGGCGTCCATGCCGGCGCGGTGACCGCCCCGGCTCGGCTGCACCAGCCAGAAGCGTCCGCGATGGAAGGCATCGACCGTATGCGCCGGCGTATCCGGGACGGGGGCGGGGCTGACTGCCATTATTTCTTGCGGATCTCGTTCTCGATGCCGGCATCCTTGAGGATCCGGCGCGCGGCATCGACCTTCTCGGCGTCGACCATCACCCGCCGGGGCAGGATGCCGAGCGAGCCGTCGAGCACGCTCATATTCTGGTCGGCGACGAAACAGGCGATGCCGGCATCGCGCATCAGCGATTCGACAAAGGAGATGACGACGGCGTCGTTGGTGCGGACAAGCTCGATCATGGAACGAAAATCGCAGGTTGCGGCGTTCGTGTAAACGTGCGGGTGGACACACCGTCGGCCAAGCCGCGCCAATTCGCCTCTTGCCGTGCCCGGTTGTACCGCCCTAGAGTCGATGTGGGATTAAGGGTGCCGTCGTGCGCGTTAACTCGTGCGCGTTTGATAGACGGGAGTGATCGTGGTGGGTGTCGTTCTGAACATCGAAGGCAAGCGGGAACCCGCTTCCATCAAGGATCTCATCGATCTGACGGCAGCCGATATGGGCCGCGTCAACGAGCTGATCCTGTACAAGGCCGGCTCCGACGTCGAGATGATTCCGGAGATCGCCAACCACCTGATCTCCTCCGGCGGCAAGCGTCTGCGGCCCATGCTGACCCTCGCCGCGGCGCAGATGTTCGGCTATTCGGGCGAAGGCCATGTCAAGCTCGCGACCGCCGTCGAATTCATGCACACGGCGACGCTTCTGCATGACGACGTGGTCGACGAAAGCGCGCTGCGGCGCGGCAAGAAGACGGCGCGCATGATCTGGGGCAACCAGGCAAGCGTCCTGGTCGGCGATTTCCTGCTCGGCCAGGCTTTCCGCATGATGGTCGAAGTCGGCTCGCTGGAAGCCCTCGACATCCTGTCGGCCGCCGCCTCCATCATCGCCGAGGGCGAGGTGATGCAGCTTGCCGCGGCGAAAAACCTTGAAACCACCGAGGACGAGCATTTCGCCGTCATCAAGGCCAAGACCGCGGCGCTGTTTTCGGCCGCCGCCGAAGTCGGCCCCGTCATCGCCCAGGCCTCGCGCACCGATCGCGCGGCGTTGCGTTCGTACGGCATGAATCTCGGCCTTGCCTTCCAGCTCATCGACGATGCGCTGGACTATGGCGGCTCCAGCAAGGACCTCGGCAAGAATGTCGGCGACGATTTCCGCGAGGGCAAGGTGACGCTGCCGGTGATCCTCGCCTACCGGCGCGGCACCAAGGCCGAGCGCACCTTCTGGAAGCGCGCCATCGAGGATAACGTCACCGACGATGCCGGGCTGGAAAAGGCGATCGGCCTGATGGCCCGCCACGGCGCCATCGCCGACACGATCGGCCGCGCGCGCCATTTCGGCGAGATCGCCCGCGATGCGCTGGCGCCGCTTGAGGCCACGCCGCAGAAGTCGGCCCTGATCGACGTCATCGATTTCTGCATCAGTCGCGTCAACTGAGCCTGCTGGCCCCCTGCGCCTGCCTGGCTGACGCCGGGCAGGGCGCTTGTGAATCCCGGTCCGGCCGTCTCGACAAAGGGCGGCCCGGCAAATTATCTATAAAATATGGCCAGCACAGAAGACACGATCGCCGTCCGCATCAGCAAGGAACTGGCGGACCGCATCATTTCGGGCGCGATCGAGCCCGGCTCGCGGCTGCGCCAGGACCATGTCGCCGAGGAATTCAACACCAGCCATGTCCCGGTGCGCGAGGCTTTTCGCCGCCTGGAGGCTCAAGGGTTGGCGATCAGCGAACCGCGCCGCGGCGTGCGCGTCGCCTCCTTCGATCTCGGCGAGGTCAGGGAAGTGGCCGAGATGCGGGCTGCGCTCGAAGTGCTGGCGCTGCGCCATGCCGCGCCGCACCTGACCGCGTCGATCCTGGAGAAGGCCGAGGAAGCGACCAAGGCCGGCGACAAATCCCGCGACGTCCGCTCCTGGGAGGAGGCCAACCGTACCTTTCACCGCCTGATCCTGTCGCCCTGCAACATGCCGCGCCTGCTCTCCACCATCGACGACCTGCATGCGGCGAGCGCCCGTTTCCTGTTCGCGGCCTGGCGTTCGGAGTGGGAAACCCGCACCGACCAGGATCACCGCGCCATCCTCAGCGCGCTGCGGCAAGGCAACACCGAATCGGCCGCCGCGACCCTCGGCCGCCACGTGCAATGGATCGGTCAGAAACCGGTCAAGACCGCCTCCGGCAAGACCCGCGACGCCTTCGCCATCGTGGGGTGATGCTGGCTCAACCTCCACGCCGTCGTCATTCCAGGGCGGAGCAAGGAGCGAAGCGACACGCGCAGACCCTGGAATCCATGCCGTTACGTCGGAGCCTTGCAGCGGTGCAGAACGACCTTTGTTCTGCCCCGCTTTTGCCTTCGACCAAGGTCACGGCATGGATCCTAGGGTCTACGCGACGCCGCTTCGCGGCTGCTTCGCCCTAGGATGACGAAGCTGCGGGCTTGCCATCTCCGCGAAAATATGGATTCGATAATAGATGAAGTTCAAAAATTATCTATAATTTCACACGAGCCAGGGAAGACACCGTGACCAACGCAACCGTTTCGACCTACAAGCCCTCCTTCAGCCCCTTGCGGCTGCACAGCCGTTCGCTCGCCTGGCAGATCGGCGCCGTCGTTCTCGGCTCGCTGTTCCTGGCGCTGTCCTCCTACATCGAGGTGCCGATGGTGCCGGTGCCGGTGACCATGCAGACCTTCGCCGTCACATTGGTCGGCGCGCTCTATGGTTGGCGCTTCGGCGCGCTCACCATCGCCGCCTGGCTGGTTGAAGGCGCGGCAGGCTTTCCGGTGCTGGCTGGCGGGGCAGCCGGCCTGCAGCATTTCGTCGGCCCGACCGGCGGCTATCTCTTCTCGTTCCCGGTCGTCGGCGCCGTCGTCGGCTGGCTGGCCGAGCGCGGCTGGAACGGCAACCGCGTCCTGCTTGCCTTCGCCGCCATGCTGATCGGCAACCTGCTTTGCCTGGTTCTCGGCACGGCCTGGCTTGCCGTCATGATCGGCACCGAGAAGGCCATCACCTTCGGCTTTACGCCTTTCATCGTCGGCGGCCTGCTCAAGTCGGCGCTGGGCGCTGCGACGCTGAAGCTGTTTTCGGGCAACAGCCGGCCGGCCAATCCTCAGTAAGCTGCCAGGCAAACAACCGATCCCCGACACCAGATGACCGTCAGGCTGCGCGCCCATCATCTGCTTTGCCTGCTGACCTATGTCGGCAAGGGCTACTCGCCGGCCTTCACCGCCAATTACGACGTTGTGGTGAAGCGCCTGGCAGGCGGCGAGGACATCCTGATCGTTTCCGGCCCGGACGACATCTGCGCCCCGCTGCTGGACGAGTCCGAGCCGCACTGCCTGGGTGAAAGCGCAGCCGGGCGGGACGCCGTCGCGGCGCAGGACGTCGCCGCTCTTCTCGGCCGGCCGCTCCTGGCCGGCGCCAGGCTCGAGCTCGATGCCTCGACCCTCGTGCGGATGCGCGAGGCATTTTCATCCGGCCTGACGCGCAAGGCGTGCCCGGGCTGCGAGTGGTTTGAGCTATGTGGCGCGGTCGCCGCCGGCGGCTTTCACGGAACACGCCTTTAGACCGCTTCTGTCGAAATTCGGCCGCCGATCCGCATATTTTCGCTCACTGGCATCGTTTGTTAAGCGGGATGATTGGATTGTGATTCGCTTGCCGATTGAAGCCTGACCGCAAAAAGGCCATGCTTTGACCGGAAAAGTTCGAGTCTGTGGGGCGGTCCTTCAAGGGCGGGATCGCATCTGGCTGAAAGGGATACGATGCGGCAAGGACGTGCACGCTGGCTGACGAGGCTGGCATTTTTGACCGGAGTGGCGCTTTGGGTGCTGCCGGTGCAGGCCAAGGAAGAAGCCAAGCCGCTGCAGATCACGTCTTTCTCGGGCGCCTATCTTGCGGCCCATATCGCCGAAACCGACAACGATCTCGACGACGCGATCGCCTATTACAAGCAAGCGCTGGCCTTTGCGCCGGATGATAAGGAACTGCAGCAGAGCCTGATGCTGGCGCTGGTCTCGCAGGGCCGTTTCGAGGAATCGCTGGTCTATGCCGACAAGCTGAAGGAAGTGGCCGACGTCGAGCGCTTCTCGCGCCTGGCGCTGGCGGTCGATTCTTTCCACAAGAAGGACTACACCAAGGCGCAGTACTGGCTGAAGCTGTCGCTTGAATCCGACCTCGACCGGCTGCTCTCCGGCGTCATGGACGGCTGGGCCAAGGACGGCGCCGGCAACGCGTCCGAGGCCATGGACGCCATCGACAAGTTGAAGGGACCCGATTGGTTCGGCCTGTTCAAGTCGTTCCACCGCGCGCTGATCGCCGATGCCGCCGGCCTTAACGACAAGGCCGATGAGATCTATGCCGCGACCATGGCCGACACCGCCGCCGGCGGCTCCGCGCCAGAAACCTGGATGCGCAACGCCCAGGCTTATGCCTCGTTCCTCGCCCGCAAGGGCGACAAGTCGAAGGCGCTGGCGGTGTTGAACCAGGCCGAGGCCTTTGCGCCGGGCAAGCTCGAAATCACCACGCTGCGCGACCGCATCGCCAAGGGCGACAAGATCGAGCCGCTGGTCGCCAGCCCGGCCGACGGCGCGTCCGAAATCCTGCTCGACCTTGCCACCGCGCTCAACCGCGGCGGCGGCGAGCCGTTCGTGCGGCTTTACCTGCAATACGCGCTGGCGCTGAAGCCGGACAGCGATGCCGCCCTTGTGCAGCTCGCCGCCGTTGCCGAGCAACTGAAGGACGGCGAAAGTGCAGTCGCGCTCTACCGCCGCATTCCGGCGTCCTCGCCGCTGAAAGAGCTCTCCGACCTGCAGATCGGGCTCAACCTTGCCGATCTCGACAAGCATGACGAGGCGATTTCCCACCTCAAGGCCTATCTCGACAAGCATCCGGACGACATGCGCGCCTATCTGGCGCTTGGCGGCGTCTATGGCTCGAAGGAAGATTTCCGCTCGGCCGCCAATCTCTACGACAAGGCCGTCGAGCAGCTGAAGACGCCGACCGCCGCTAACTGGAACATCTTCTACCAGCGCGGCATCGCCTATGAGCGGCTGAAGGAATGGCCGAAGGCGGAACCCAATTTCCTCAAGGCGCTGGAACTGCAGCCCGACCAGCCACAGGTCATGAACTATCTCGGCTATTCCTGGGTCGACATGAACATGAAGCTCAAGGAAGGCCTGGCGATGATCCAGAAGGCCGTGGATCTGCGGCCGAACGACGGCTACATCGTCGATTCGCTGGGCTGGGCCTATTTCCGCCTCAACCGCTTCGACGACTCCGTGCGCGAGATGGAGCGCGCCGTCTCGCTGAAGCCGGAGGACCCGGTGCTCAACGACCATCTGGGCGACGCCTATTGGCGGGTCGGCCGCAAGCTCGAGGCCACCTATCAGTGGACCCAGGCGCGCGACCTGAAGCCCGATCCGGACGTTCTGGCCACCCTGCAGCAGAAGCTGCTCAAGGGCCTGCCGCCGATCGAATCCAGCACCGCGCAGGAAACCCCGAAAGTGAAGCCGGACCCGACGCCCGCGCCGAAGGGCTGAGCGTCGCAATATTGATTTTTCTGGCGGGGTCCTTCGGGACCCCGCGGCATTTCAGAACATCTTCCGATAGACGACGAAGCCGGATCGATCGCCGATGCGATCGTAAAGCTGCATGGCGGTGTGGTTCGTCTCATGCGTCAGCCAGTAGACGCGGTTCGCGCCCGCTTGGCCGGCGCGGTCGTAGACGCCTTCGATCAGTGCCCGGCCGACGCCCTGGCCGCGCGCGGCCTGCGTGGTGAAGAGGTCCTGCAGGTAGCAGCTCGGCGCGATCGACGTCGTCGAGCGATGGTAGAGATAGTGGACGAGGCCGAGCAGGTTGCCCTCGCGCTCGGCCACCAGCGCATGCACCGGCTCATAGGCGTCGAAGAAACGTGACCAGGTCATCTGCGTGATCTCGCCGGCAAGCGCCGTCGGGCCGGAACGCCCGTAAAACGCGTTGTAGCCGTCCCACAACGGCAGCCATTGCTCGTAATCCTGCCTTGTGACGGGTCGGACGGTGAGTTGGCCGGACATGGCTGAACCTTCGTTGTTGTGACGCTCGCCGGAGCAAAGGATCACCGCCGCGCGCCGGCAATGGGCCAGCCGGCCGCAAAGCGTTCAACCTCGCCGGATGTGGCCCGCCGCCTTGACGCTTGCCGGCCCGGCAACTAGGGAAGCGTCATCCTGCGCTTGCCGAGGCCGCCGTGACCATCGAGATTCCCGCCCATATGCATCCCAGCCGCTCCTTCCAGGGGCTGATCCTGACCTTGCACAATTACTGGGCGGACTATGGTTGCCTCATCCTGCAGCCTTACGACATGGAAGTCGGCGCCGGCACCTTCCATCCGGCGACCACCTTGCGGGCGCTCGGTCCGTTGCGCTGGAACGCCGCTTACGTGCAGCCCTCGCGCCGCCCGAAGGACGGCCGCTATGGCGAAAACCCGAACCGCCTGCAGCATTATTACCAGTATCAGGTGATCCTGAAGCCCAATCCGCCGAACCTGCAGGAGCTCTATCTCGGCTCGCTGGAAGCCATCGGCGTCGATCCGCTGCTGCATGACATCCGCTTCGTCGAGGACGACTGGGAGAGCCCGACGCTGGGCGCCTGGGGCCTCGGCTGGGAGTGCTGGTGCGACGGCATGGAAGTGTCGCAGTTCACCTATTTCCAGCAGGTCTGCGGCATCGAATGCGCGCCGGTGGCGGGCGAGCTCACCTACGGGCTGGAGCGGCTCGCCATGTATGTGCAGGGCGTCGACAACGTCTACGACCTAAACTTCAACGGCCGCGAGGGCGCTGAAAAAGTCACTTACGGCGACGTCTTCCTGCAGGCCGAGCAGGAATATTCGCGCCACAATTTCGAATTCGCCAACACTTCGATGCTGTTGAGACACTTCGAGGACGCCGAGGCCGAGTGCAAGGCGCTACTCGATGCCGGCACGCCGAAGCCGAGCGACAATCTGGCGATGCACCGCATGGTCTTCCCGGCCTATGACCAGTGCATCAAGGCAAGCCATGTCTTCAACCTGCTCGACGCGCGCGGCGTGATCTCTGTCACCGAGCGCCAGAGCTACATCCTGCGCGTACGCAATCTGGCCAAAGCATGTGGCGAAGCGTTCCTGAAGACGCGGGCGGGCGGGCTGGCAGCGGCTTAAGCCGACAGGGCTTTCACGGTCTCGGTGGTGGCGCCGACCGGCAATACGATCTGCGCCGTCGCGCCATCGATCGTGCGCATGGCCTGCCTCACGCCCGGCATCGCGATCGCGCCATGCATCTGCGCGGCGAAGCAGGCGCTGAGCGCCAGGATCTGCAGGGTTCTCGATGCCATCTTCATCGTCGTTCAGCCAATAGGTCTCTGCCTGAGCGTGTGTCGCTTCAGCGCCGTGTTCGGTTCATGGGAAATTCTGCTCCAAGGACGGGCGACCCCGCGCCGTCCCGACAGCGGCTCGAAAAATTCCGCGAAATCGATCAACCAGGCGATCTGCTAGCGGGGTGACAGCGGCCGGCCGAGTTGCTATTTCCCGCGCATTCGTTACGGCGCTGCGCGCCGACCCTCCCCATCGAGGGGAGGGTGAGGAGCTTACCAATGCCTGACCTGCTTCTAGAACTTCGCTCGGAAGAGATCCCCGCCCGCATGCAGCGCAAAGCTGCCGGCGACCTCAGGAAGATGCTGACCGACGGTCTGGTCGAGGCGGGCCTCACCTATGAGGCGGCGCGCGAATATTGGACGCCGCGGCGCCTGGCGCTGGACATCCGCGGCCTGACCGCGCGCTCCAAGGATATCCGCGAGGAGATCAAGGGTCCCTCGACCACGGCGCCCGAGCAGGCCGTGCAGGGCTTCCTGCGCAAGGCCGGCCTGTCATCGATCGCCGAGGCGCATGTCCATTCCGACCCGAAGAAGGGCGACTTCTACGTCGCCCACATCTCGAAGCCGGGCCGGGCGGCGGAGGACATTATCGCCGAGCTGGTGCCGGGCATCATCAAGAGCTTCCCCTGGCCGAAATCGATGCGCTGGGGGCCGGCCTCGGCCAAGCCCGGCTCGCTGCGCTGGGTGCGGCCGCTGCAGTCGATTGTCTGCACCTTCGGCCCGGAAACCGAGGAGCCGGTGGTGGTCGATTTCGAGATCGACGGCATCCGCTCGGGCAACGTCACCTTTGGCCATCGATTTCACGCGCCGGGCGCCATCACCGTGCGCCGCTTCGACGACTACGTGTCGAAGCTCGAGGCTGCCCGGGTCGTCCTCGATGCCGACCGGCGCAAGGAGATCATCCTTGCCGACGCCCGCAACATCGCCTTCGCCAACGGCCTCGACCTGGTCGAGGACGAAGGCCTGTTGGAGGAGGTCTCCGGCCTGGTCGAATGGCCGGTCGTGCTGATGGGCGAGTTCGAGCGCGATTTCCTCACCATTCCGGGCGAGGTCATCCGGCTCACCATCCGCGCCAACCAGAAGTGTTTCGTCACCCGGCCGCAGAGCGCGGGCGAAGACCTTTCGAACCGCTTCATCCTCATTGCCAATATCGAGGCAAAGGATGGCGGCAGGGAGATCGCGCGCGGCAACGGCAAGGTGGTGCGCGCCCGTCTCTCCGACGCGCTGTATTTCTGGAAGACCGACCAGGGCGACCTGCCGGACCTCGACCAGCTCGCAGGATCGGCGGAAAAGTTCGGCCTCGATTTGAAGAAGCCGCTCGACCAGCGCATGGCGCGGCTTGATCATCTGAACGTGACCTTCCACGCCAAGCTCGGCACGCAAGGGCAGCGCGTTGAGCGTATCAAGCGGCTGGCCGGGGAACTGGCGCCGGTCGTCGGCGCCGACAGCGCGCTGGTTGCTCGCGCCGCCGTGCTCGCCAAGGCCGATCTTCAGACCGAGGTGGTCGGCGAGTTCCCCGAATTGCAGGGCGCCATGGGCCGCAAATACGCGCTGCTGCAGGGCGAGGATGCGTCGGTCGCGGCCGCCGCCGAGGAGCATTACAAGCCGCAAGGTCCCTCCGACCGCGTGCCGACCGATCCGGTCTCGGTTGCCGTTGCGCTCGCCGATAAGCTCGACACGCTCACCGGCTTCTGGGCGATCGACGAAAAGCCCACCGGCAGCAAGGATCCGTTCGCGCTTCGCCGAGCCGCGCTTGGGGTAATCAGGATACTGGTCGAGAACAATGTGCGGGCGTCGATCGCTCAAGCCGCTCAACGAGCCAATAGGTATGCTTCAGAACAGTTGTTCCACAGCGGAGCGGCAATGTTGGAAGGCGACATGGATACGGTTGACGGCGAGACGGAATATTTCCTGTATTCCCTTCGTGATCAGCACTCGCCGAACGATGAAGAAACAGCAATCCAGATTATTGATGAGGATGGCTGCTTTTTGCCCAATGGTTCGGAACGGCGAGGCTTTCGTGAATATGGTTCCGACCTCCTGGCGTTCTTCCACGACCGGCTGAAGGTTTATCTGCGTGAAAGCGGTGCAAGGCACGACCTAATTGATGCTGTGTTGTCGGCCGGTTCGCGCCCGATCTCCCCCCTTGTGGGGGAGATGTCGGCGAAGCCGACAGAGGGGGGCGCTGTCCCGCCAGCCTCTCATTCCGTCGCGCCCCCCTCTGCCCTGCCGGGCATCTCCCCCACAAGGGGGGAGATCGGCCAATCGCCGAACGACGACCTGCTGCAGATCGTCCGCCGCGTCGAGGCGTTGGGCTCCCTGCTCGACACCGAGGATGGCAAGAACCTGCTCGCTGGCACCAAGCGTGCGGCCAACATCCTGGCGGCGGAAGAGAAGAAGAAAACGCTCGTCGCCGAGACCGTTGAGCCGGCTCTGTTCCGCGAGGATGCGGAAAAGATGCTCTATGCCGCGGTGAATCACGCCGAGAAGGAAGCCGGCCAAGCAATTAAAAACGAAGATTTTTCCGCCGCCATGCTGGCGCTTAGCGTGTTGCGCGAACCGGTTGATTCATTCTTTGAAGGCGTTCTTGTGAATGATGAGGACCAGGCCGTGCGCGCCAACCGCCTGGCGCTGCTTGCCCGCATCCGCGCGGCGACCGATCAGGTCGCGGATTTTTCAAAAATCGTCGGCTGATGGCTCGAAAAATCGCACATTTGGACCTGTCTGCATCCGCTACGATGCGGGCAGGCTTGAACAATTTGGCGCCCGAAATTTAATGCGCCGGAGCCGGCTTACAGTCATATGACGATGACCTCCACGTGGGAGAACTAATGCATGTCGCCCCGGAAAGCGCGCAGCGGTTCCGGGACAGCGACATGCATCAAACAGACGTGAAGCACGCCGCCTGAATCCGCTTCAGCGCAACGTGCTCCAACGTTCCCCAAACCACGGAGGCATGCCATGAATTCCGTCGACGATATGGACTTGATTGAAGAAACCCCGGCCGCCGCCGAGGCCACCGAATCCGCTTCCGAAAACGTCCTCGATCACGCCGCCGCCGCGGCTGTCGAAGCCGCCGATCCGTCCGACGATGACGAGGAAGATGGCGACGACGAAGACAGCGAAGACGAAGACGGCGACGAGGAAACCACTGCATCGGCCGACGACGAGTCGGACGATGAGGATGAAGACGGCGACGACGAGGATGAAGACGACGCCGACGAAGAAGCCAAGGCCTCGGGCGATGACGAATCCGACGACGAGGATGAAGACGCCGAGGACGAAGACGAGTCCGACGATGACGACAAGGAAGAGGCGGCCTGAGCCGTTTCCCGTCGTCTGAAAAATACGGGGCGGCGCGTCAGGCGCCGCCCTTTTCGTCAGCGTTTCAGTCTTCCGGGAAGATTGACCCGTCAATCTTCAAGAAGCTGACTTTGTCAGTCTTCAAGAAGCTGACTTCGTCAGTCTTCGAGAAGTTGACCTCGTCAATCTTCCACGATGCTCACCCGCACGCTGTCGGAATAGACATCCACCTCGATCAGCGGCTCACCGTTGACGATGGCGCGCCGCGTCGCGCTGCTCATGGCGCCGCCGCGTTCGAGCATGCGCTGCAGGTCGGCGCGCGAGCCGTCGCTGCGGAACCATTCGTCGCCCTGGTCATCGCTGTCGCGCCGGTGGAACTTATGCCAGTTGGCGCGGTCCTGCCGCACCATCTGCGCCGCGCTGCTCAGCGGATAGCCGTCGCTGGCGCGATGGTCGCGATCGGAAATCCGCGCCACGTAAGAGCCGAGCATGTCGTCGGCAAGCGCCGGGCCTGCACCCAGCGCTGTTGCCGCCATCAGGCCGGCAATGGCGATTGCTTTCGAAACAGTCATGAAACCCCCTTTGAAATGCCAGTGCCATCGTGCCCGCTCCGGATGACGGAAATCGGACAGAGCTCACGCGCCTAGCATAGAGGGGCGACGTTCAATGTGAACTACATCGCCTTGCCGACGCGCGGCGGTGGCGTGGTGGTGGTTTGAGGCTGCGCCTGGGTCTGTGCGCCGGCCTGCGCGGTCGCGCCCGGCTGGCTGGTGGTTTTGCCGTTGCCGTTCGAAGCCGAGGCGGTGCCGTTGGCGGGCGTTGCCGGCGAAGTGCCGTTGGCCGGCGCGGTGGCCGCGGGTGTCGCGGGCTTGGCCGCCGCGGTTGCCGTGGGCGCTGCAAAGGCGCCTCCGACAATGCCGCCGCGGATGATCATCGGGGCCAGCTGGTGGTGCCCGGACGTTTCCGGAATTGCCGCGACTTTTTCGTCGGTGACGGCGGGAATCGGGTCGCCCAGCGCTATCACCGACGGCGCCGTCGCCGCGGACAACTTGGCCGGCTCGATCGCATTCAGCCTGATCACCGACGGCGTCGAGGTCGAAGGGCCAAGCACGAGGATCGACGAAGCATGCGCGATGCCGTTCATGGCCAAAAGGCCGATACCGAACGCTCCAAGCAAACGCATCACAACAACTCCCCAGCCCGCAACCACACCAAACCCGCACCTTAGGGCCGGCACGTTGAAGCCGGCTTGCGCGGAACCTTAACATTTTAGGGATTGATAAATCGCCAATGGCCGCACTTGCCCGAGAGAAGCGGCCGTATTACGGGACCGGCATGTTCAGGATTGGTGGCGCATTTGGCTGAGATATTGGCGGTCGGAGAGGCTCTGGAGCAGGCTTTGGCGCTGCTCGAAGGCGGCGACGTCGTCGCCATCCCGACCGAGACGGTTTATGGCCTCGCCGGCGATGCCACCAACGGCGTCGCCGTGGCGCGCATTTTCGAGGCCAAGGGCCGGCCGCGCTTCAATCCGCTGATCGCCCATGTCGCCGATCGCGCCATGGCCGACCGCATTGCCGTTTTCGATCCGCTGTCGGCAAGGCTCGCCGGAGCGTTCTGGCCCGGTCCGCTGACGCTGGTCCTGCCGCACCGCGCCGACAGCGGCATCCATCCGCTGGTCACCGCGGGGCTGGACACCATCGCGCTGCGCATGCCGAGGGGCTTCGGGGGTGAACTGATCGCGCGGCTCGGCCGGCCGCTCGCCGCCCCCAGCGCCAATTCCTCAGGCCGGATCAGCGGCACCACGGCTGGCGCGGTCGCCGCCGATCTCGGCGACAGGATCAGGCTGGTCGTCGATGGCGGCGCAACGCCCGTCGGTCTGGAATCGACCATTCTCAAGGTCGAACACGGCGAGCTGCGGCTGCTCAGGCCAGGCGGCATCGGCGCCGAAGAGATCGAGGCGGTGGCGGGGGCGAAACTGCTGCGCGGCGCCGCCGGCATCGAGGCACCGGGCATGCTCGCCTCGCATTACGCGCCGGGTGCCCTGATGCGGCTGAACGTCGAGAAGGTTGCCGGCGGCGAGGCGCTGCTTGCCTTCGGCCGCAGCCGCGCCGAAGGCTGGCAAGATGCGGCGGCCATCCGCAATCTGTCTGAAACCGGCGACCTGCGCGAGGCGGCCAGCAATCTCTTCGCCTTCATGCAGGCGCTCGACCGCGTCGGCGCCGCGACCATCGCCGTCGAGCCGATCCCGTTCGAGGGACTGGGCGAAGCGATCAACGACCGGCTCGCCCGCGCCGCCGCGCCGCGTGACAAGATCGTCTGATCGCCATAGATTTTCGCTCATGGATCAGCCCTTCGACCTCGACCCTGCCGTCATAGATCGCTTCGCCGCCATCGTGGGTGACAAATACGCACTGCGCGACCAGGCCGACATCGCGCCTTACATCACCGAGCGACGAGGCCTCTGGCATGGCCGCACATCCCTGGTGCTGAGACCAGGCAGCGTCGAGGAAGTGAGCCGCATCATGCGGCTGGCGACTGAGACCGGAACGCCGGTCGTGCCGCAGAGCGGCAACACCGGGCTGGTCGGTGCCCAGGTGCCCGACAGATCCGGTCACGACATCGTGCTGTCGCTATCGCGGCTGAACCGCATCCGCGAGATCGATGTCCTGTCGAACACGGTCACCGTCGAGGCCGGCGTCATCCTGCAGACGCTGCAGGAAGCCGCCGACGCCGCCGACCGGCTGTTTCCGCTGTCGCTCGCCGCGCAAGGCTCCTGCCAGATCGGCGGCAATCTTTCCTCAAATGCCGGCGGCACCGGCGTGCTCGCCTATGGCAATGCGCGCGAGCTCTGCCTCGGCGTCGAGGTGGTGCTGCCGACCGGCGAGGTGTTCGACGACCTGCGCAAGCTGAAGAAGGACAACACCGGCTACGATCTGAAGAACCTCTTCGTCGGTGCCGAAGGCACGCTTGGCGTCGTCACCGCCGCGGTGCTTAAACTATTCCCGAAGCCGAAGGGCAGGGAGGTCGCCTTTGCCGGCCTGCCGTCGTCCCCGAAAGACGCGCTGTCGCTGTTCACCCTGGCGATGGACCGGGCCGGCGCTTCGCTCACCGCTTTCGAGCTGATCGCCAGAAGGCCTTACGATTTCACGCTGAAGCATGGCCAAGGCATCACGCGGCCGCTGGCCGATGACTGGCCCTGGTATGTCCTGATGCAGGTTTCTTCCGGCCGTTCCGAGGAGGACGGCAAGGCGCTGATCGAGGAGATCCTTGCGGCCGGGCTCGAGCAGGGCATCGTCGGCGACGCCGTGGTGTCGGCAAGCCTGGCCCAGGGCGACGCCTTCTGGAATTTCCGCGAGACGCTGCCCGAATGCCAGAAGCCGGAGGGCGCCTCGATCAAGCATGATATCTCGGTGCCGATCGCCTCGATCCCCGACTTCATCGAAAAGGCGGCCGGCGTGGTGGAGGCCGTCTGCCCAGGCGCGCGCGTCGTCTGCTTCGGCCATATGGGCGACGGCAATCTGCACTACAACATCTCGCGTCCCGTCGATTGGCAGGACGAGGCGTTCCTCGACCTCTACCATCCCATGAACAAGGCCGTGCACGACGTCGTGCGCTCCTTCCATGGCTCGATCTCGGCCGAACACGGCATCGGCCAGTTGAAGCGCGACGAGCTCATAGCCACGGCGCCGCCGATGGCGATCGACCTGATGCGCCGGGTGAAGGCGGCATTCGATCCGGCCGGCATCATGAATCCCGGTAAGGTTATCTGATCCTTCCTAAATCTGGTGGTCGGTCGCATTCCGATAACCATCCGTGAGATCAGCAAAATTTAACCGAACTTCTTAAGCGCGACGGTAAGAAGCGAGCGCTAATGTTTCTTCCCATAACGAGGCCGGAAAAACCGGCCCTGAGAGAACCGGAAAACGGCCCTCAGGAATAACAGGGAAGACATTCGATGAACACTGGACTGAAGCCAGTCTGGGCCGGGCGCAACATGCGTCTCGACCCGTTTCGCCTGCCGCAGATGGTGAGCTATGCCACCCGCGACGATTATGGCGATGTCACCTTCACCATCGACCAGCGTGGCGCCGTCATCCGCCGCATGCTGGAGATGAGCGGCGTGCCGGCGATCATCGCGCTGCCCGCCAAGGCGTTCCGCGGCGTCGCCGCCCGCGCCATGGAAGACCCGGACGGCAACGTCACGGTGACGCTGGAACTTCTGCACAATGACCCGATGCTGTCGGTGCCGCTGCTGGTCGCCGACGATCTGGAAGATGTCGCCGCCGACTGGCGCGCCTGGGCCGATGCCTATCGCCTGCCGATGCTTCTGATCGAAGCCGACGGCATCGCCCGCACGCTGGAAGAATCCCTCGGCGTGGCGATCAAGGCGCTACCGCCGCAGGACCGCCGCAAGGGCCGCGTCTCCACCACGCGCCGCCCGCGCTTCCTCGCCCGCCGCAAGGCCGGCAACCTTGGCCTCAGGCTCGTCATCGACGGCCAGGAGATTATTGCAAGGGAGTAGCCGTCGATGACGGCTTTCTTCTCCCCGTCACTATACGGGGAGAAGTGCCCGGCAGGGCGATGAGGGGCAGCGCCGACCTAGGTGTTTGGCCACCTCACAAACCCGATCAGACGCTGTATTGCCGCTGCAAATTTGCCACCAAGGCTGGCGCTGCCCCTCATCCGGCTGCCGCCACCTTCTCCCCGTAGAACGGGGAGAAGGGAGATCAAACCAGCGGCTTCAGCCATATCCACACTGACCCGCCGATCAACCCGAGGAAGATCAGCCAGCCGACCTGGTTGTTCGACTTGAACAGTTTCAGGCATTGGTCCGGATTGTTGATGTCGAGGCGGATGATCTGGCGCGCCATATGCGCGCCGGCGGCGATCAGGCCGGCCAGCGACACCACCGGCACCTGTGCCGAGGCAAAGGCGATGGCGAAGCAGATCAGCGCGCCGCCATAGAGCCCGGTGAGCCACATTTTGGTGTTGTCGCCGAACAGCCGCGCCGTCGAGCGCACGCCGACGATGGCGTCGTCTTCCTTGTCCTGATGCGCATAGATCGTGTCGTAGCCGATCACCCACAGGATCGAGCCGATATAGAGCATGATGGCCGGGTCATCGATGTCGCCGAACTCGACCGCCCAGCCCATCAGCGCGCCCCAGGAGAAGGCTAAGCCCAGCACGAATTGCGGCCAGTTGGTGATGCGCTTCATGAAGGGGTAGACGGCGACGATCGCCAGCGAGGCGATGCCGAGCGGAATGGCGAAGCTGTTGAACTGCAACAGCACGGCCAGGCCTACCAGCGCCTGGATGATGACGAATATCCAGGCCTGGCGGCGCGTCACCTTGCCTGCCGGCAGCGGCCGCGAGCGGGTGCGCTCGACCTGGTTGTCGATGTCCTCGTCGGCGAGGTCGTTATAGGTGCAGCCGGCGCCGCGCATGGCGACGGCGCCGATGAAGAACAAGAGCAGATACCAAGGCGCCGGAAGCAGCGTCAGCAGCGGGTCGGTCGGGCGCGGATAAGCGCCGGCGGCAAGGGCTGCCGACCACCAGCAGGGCCATAACAAGAGCTGCCAGCCGATCGGCCGGTCCCAGCGCGCCAACTGCGCATAGGGCCACAGCCAGCGCGGCAGCACCCGGTAGACCCAATGGCCGCTCGGCGCGTCGGCGACACGGCCCTGGATCGCTTTCGACTGGACGGTTTCCATCACTTTGGAGTGGCAGCAGCGACGGGCGCCGTCAAGCGGTCGCGTTGTCGCTCAGCCGGTGAAAACTTCGTGACTGGCGAACCATGCCTTGGCGACCTCGATGAAGGCCGTGGCCGCCTTGGACAGGCGCTGGCGCGTGTCATGGGTCAGGATGATGCGCTGCATCGGCAGCGGGTCGGAGAGCGGCTTGCAGACCAGCGGCAGGCCGTCATAGCTCATGTCGCCACGCGGCCTAGTGTAGCTGACGGCGACGCCGAAGCCGTTGGCCACCATCGAGCGCTGCAGCTCGAACGAGCTCGTTGTCGCCCGGGCGATCGGCGACAGGCCGCGGCTGAGGAACAGGTCCAGCATGTGCTGCCAGCTGTGCGGCTGGTCGGTGGTGATCAGCGGGTACGTTGCGAGCTCCGCCAGGCTGACGGCATGCTTGTCCGCCAGCACATGGCCGGCAGGCAGAAGTGCGTGCGGCCGCAGTTCATGCAAAAGAATGCGCTTGAAATGCCCGGGCAGGCCGAGATCGTAGGTGAGGCCGAGATCGACGGCGCTGTCGGCCAGGCGCCGCCCCAGCGTGTCGAAGGTCTCGTCGCCGATGACGACGGTGACGGCCGGGCAGCGCTCGGCGAAGGCGCGCATCAGCGCCGGCGCGAAATAGGGCGCCAGATCCTCGAAGCAGCCGAGCACCAGCTCGCCGCCGATATCGGCATCGCGCGATCCGAGCGCCGCCAACTCGTCCGCCTCGCCCAGCACCTGCCTTGCCTTGGCGACGGCCCTGCGGCCGAAGGAGGTCAGCGCAACGCCGCTGCCGCGCTGGCGCACGAAGATTTTCTGGCCAAGCGCGTCCTCGACATGGTCGATCGCCACCGAGATCGATGGCTGCGAGACGTTGAGCGCCGACGCCGCCGCGGTCACGCTGCCATGGCGGGCGACGGCAACGACATAGCGCAATTGGGTGAGCGTGAATTTCATAGGGAAAAACTATAAGTAGGATGAGAAGTTATTATTTTACCCGATATGAGACGGCTGCGATAGTTGGGCATCGCACACAAGGAGAGCGCCATGGCCAGCCCAAAGATCGATGCTTCGACGATTGCCGATTACCAGCGCGATGGCGCGGTCTGCATCCGCGGCGCCTTCAAGGACTGGGTCGAAATCATCGCGGCTGGCATCGAGCGCAACATTGAGAACCGCAGCGCCACGGCCTCCGACATCGCCGGCGGCAAGGGCAGCTTCTTCGACGATTACTGCAACTGGGAGCGCATCCCGGAATTCGTCAAGATCGTCAGGGAATCGCCGGCCGCCGAGCTCGCCGCCGCCGTCATGCAGTCGCGCAGCGCCCAATTCTTCCACGACCACGTGCTGGTCAAGGAGCCAGGTACCCAGAAGCCGACGCCCTGGCACCAGGACATCCCCTATTACTTCGTCGACGGCAGCCAGACGGTGAGCTTCTGGATCCCGATCGATCCGGTGAAGGAGGCGACGCTTCGGCTGATCGCCGGCTCGCACAAATGGGAAAAGATGGTGCTGCCGGTGCGCTGGCTGAACGACGACAATTTCTATGCCGGCGAGGGCGACTACCGGCCGGTGCCCGATCCCGACAACGACCCGTCGATGAAGGTGCTCGAATGGGAGATGGAGCCGGGCGACGCCATCCTCTTCGATTTCCGCACCGCGCATGGCGCGCGCGGCAATCTGACGGCGGCGCGGCGCCGGGCGCTGTCGCTGCGCTGGGTCGGCGACGACGCGCATTATGTCGAGCGCCCCGGCCGCACCTCGCCGCCTTATCCGGGCCACGACATGAAGCCCGGCCAGAAGCTGCGCGAGGACTGGTTCCCGGTAGTCTTTCAGAGCTGAGTCGGCTTTCCGGCCCGGCCGCCTGTGGGACTTGCCTCATCATACCTTGATGAAGGCCATGTTACCGTGCGCAATTGCCGCCAAAATGCCAAGACGCCTTGACCCGTCGCCCGCGGACCAATAGCGGGTTCTCTCGACGGGACGATCGGCAGCAAGAGGTGGCCATGAATGTTCTTCTTCTCGGCTCGGGTGGCCGCGAACATGCGCTCGCCTGGAAGATGGCCGCCTCGCCATTGCTGACCAGGCTCTACGCCTCGCCCGGCAATCCGGGCATCGGCAAGCTCGCCGAACTGGTGAAGCTCGACGTCGCCGATCATTCCGCCGTCGCCGCCTTCTGCCAGGAAAAGAAGATCGATCTGGTCGTCGTCGGCCCGGAAGGTCCGCTGGTGGCCGGCATCGCCGACGATCTGCGCGCCTGGGGCATCCGCGTTTTTGGCCCGTCTAAGGCGGCGGCCCGGCTCGAAGGCTCGAAAGGTTTCACCAAGGACCTTTGCGCCAGGTTCAACATCCCAACCGCCGCCTATGGCCGCTTCGGCGATCTCGCTTCGGCCAAGGCCTATGTCGAGAAAGTCGGCGCGCCGATCGTCATCAAGGCCGACGGGTTGGCCGCCGGCAAAGGCGTCACCATCGCCATGACGCTCGACGAGGCGAATGCCGCGCTGGAAGCCTGTTTCGAAGGCGCTTTCGGCGCGGCCGGCGCCGAGGTCGTGGTCGAGGAATTTCTGACCGGCGAGGAGGCGAGCTTCTTTTGCCTCTGCGACGGCGCGACCGCGCTGCCCTTCGGCACCGCGCAGGACCATAAGCGCGTCGGCGACGGCGATACCGGGCCGAACACCGGTGGCATGGGCGCTTATTCGCCGGCGCCGGTGATGACGCCTGAGATGACCGAGCGCACCATGCGCGAGATCGTCGAGCCGACGATGCGCGGCATGGCCGAGCTCGGCGCGCCCTTCGCCGGCATCCTCTTCGCCGGCCTGATGATCACCGAGAGCGGCCCGAAGCTGATCGAGTACAACACCCGCTTCGGCGATCCCGAATGCCAGGTGCTGATGATGCGGCTGAAGGATGATTTGCTCGTCCTGCTCAACGCCGCCGTCGACGGCCAGCTCGCGCATATGTCGATCCGCTGGAGCGACGCGGCTGCGCTGACCGTTGTGATGGCGGCGCGCGGCTACCCGGGCACGCCGGAAAAGGGCTCGGTCATCCGCGGCCTCGACACGGTGGAAGGCGAGGGCGTCCAGGTCTTCCATGCCGGCACCGCCGTCAATGGCGGCGCGCTGGTCGCCAATGGCGGCCGCGTGCTCAACGTGACGGCAACCGGCAAGACAGTCGGCGAGGCGCAGGCAAAGGCCTACGCGGCGGTCGACCGTATCGACTGGCCGCAGGGCTTCTGCCGACGCGACATCGGCTGGCAGGCGGTTGCGCGCGAGAAGGCCGGGGCCTAAGCCGCGGCGCTCTTGCGGCCTCCACGCGCCCATGCCGGCAGCCAGTCGCCATGCGCGGCAAGCAGATCGTCGACCAGCGACCAGATCTGGTCGAGGTCTAGCTCGGCCGCGGTGTGGGGATCCATCATCGCCGCGTGGTAGATGTGCTCGCGGTTCTCGTTGATCAGCGCCCGCACCGTCAGCTCCTGCACATTGATGTTGGTGCGGATCAGCGCCGTCAGCTGCGGCGGCAGGTCGCCGATATAGGTCGGCTGGATGCCGGAGGCATCGACCAGGCATGGCACTTCGGCGGCGCAGTCGCGGGGCAGCGAGGTGATGCAGCCATTGTTGCGGACATTGCCGTAGATCACCGACGGCTCGCCGGTCCACACCGAGTTCATGATCGAGGAGGCATACTCCCTGGACTCATCGACCTCGATGCGCTGGGCCGAGCGGTAGGCTTGCGCCTGATCCTTCCAGCGCTCGATCTGCTCGATGCAGCGCTTGGGGTATTCGTCGAGCGGGATGCCGTATTTCTCGATCAGATCGGGGCGGCCCTCCTTGATGAAATAGGGCGTGTATTCGGCGAAATGCTCAGAGCTCTCGGTGACGAAATAGCCGAGCCGGGTCA
The DNA here is from genome assembly GCF_019091085.1 of Mesorhizobium sp. GbtcB19. GTDB lineage: Bacteria > Pseudomonadota > Alphaproteobacteria > Rhizobiales > Rhizobiaceae > Mesorhizobium. The sequence goes on from NZ_JAGXJY010000006.1 coordinate 136,298, forward strand.
GCATCTCGTAGCGCACCTTGTTCGGGCAGCGCGGGTTCCAGCCAGGCTTCGGCGCGCGGCCTTCGCGATAGGCGCGCACGAGATCGGGATAGAGGTCGCGATAGGAGCCGTCCGCCTGCCGGTGCTCGAACTTGAGATAGAAGGCCATGTGGTTGATGCCGGCCGAGCGGTAGCGGATCTCCTCATAGGGGAGGTCGAGATCGTGCGCCAATTCCATCGCCGTACCCTGCACCGAATGGCAGAGCCCGACCTGCTTGATCGTGGGGTATTTCTCGGCGATCGCCCAGGTGTTGATCGCCATCGGGTTCACATATTGCAGCATGATCGCCTCGGGGCAGACGGCGAGCATGTCCTCGCAAATCTTCCACAGATGCGGCACGGTCCTTAAGCCGCGCATGATGCCGCCGACGCCCAGCGTGTCGGCGATGGTCTGGCGCAGCCCGTATTTCTTCGGCACCTCGAAATCGGTGACAGTGCAGGGTTCATAGCCGCCGATCTGGAAGGCGACGACGACGAAGTCGGCGCCCGCCAACGCCTTGCGCTGGTCGGAATAGGTCTCGGCCTTTGCCTTGACCCCGAGCGTTGCGATCAGCTTGTTGACGACGACGGCGCTCTCTTCCAGCCGCTGCGGGTTGATGTCCATCAAAGCGATCGTCGCACCCGACAGCGCCGGCCGCTGCAGCACGTCGCCGACAATATTCTTCATGAACACCGTCGAGCCGGCGCCGATGAACGTGATCCTGGGATTTCTAGCCACTGTAAGCCTCCGGCACTTGTCTACGCCACCTCGAAGGCGGCCCTGACGAGCCGTTCGGTGTAGGCGGTCTTGGGATTTGAAAGGACCTCGTCGACGGGTCCCTGCTCGACGATCTTGCCCTGCTGCATGACGATGACGCGGTGGCAGAGCGCCCGCACCACCTTGAGGTCGTGCGAGATGAACAGATAGCTCAGGCCGCGCTCGTCCTGCAGCTTGCGCAAGAGGTCGATGATCTGCGCCTGGACGGAAAGGTCCAGCGCCGATGTCGGCTCATCGAGCAGGATGAATTCCGGCTCCAGGGCAATCGCCCGCGCGATCGCGATGCGCTGCCGCTGGCCGCCGGAGAATTCATGCGGGAACCTCGACAGGATGTTGCCGGGCATGCCGGCGCTGGTGAGCGCCTCGCGCACCCGCTCGACCCGCTCGCGCCGCGTCGTCCCCAGCCTGTTGACGACCAGCCCTTCCTCGATGATCTGGCCGATCGTCATGCGCGGGTTGAGCGAGGAGAACGGGTCCTGGAAGACGATCTGCATGCGCGAGCGCAGCGGCCGCATCTCGGCGCGCGACAGGCCCTGAATCGCTTGTCCGTCGAAGCTTATTTCGCCGCGTTTTGCGTCCTGCAGCCGAAGCAGGGTCAGGCCGAACGTAGTCTTGCCGGAGCCGGATTCGCCGACCAGCCCCAGCGTCTCGTGTCGGCAAAGCTTCAGGCCCAGATTGTCGACCGCGACCAGCTCGCGCCAGTCCGGCTTCAGCAACGAACCGTGGCGCAGCATGAAGCAGACGCGCACGTTGTTCGCCTCGAGGATTGGGCCGGACCCCTCCGGCAGCGGCTGCGGCCGCCCGTGCGGTTCCGAGGCGAGCAGCCGCTGCGTGTAGGGATGCTGGGGGTCGGCGAACAGCCGTTCGGTGACGTTGTGCTCGCGCATCTCGCCATGCTGCATGACGTAGACATAGTCGGAGAACTTGCGCACCACGGTGAGGTCGTGGGTGATCAGGATCACCGCCATCTTCAGCTCTTTCTGAAGATTGCGGATCAGGTTCAGGATCTGCGCCTGCACGGTGACGTCGAGCGCGGTGGTCGGCTCGTCGGCGATCAGCACGTCGGGGTCGTTGGCCAGAGCCATGGCGATCATCACGCGCTGGCGCTGCCCGCCCGAGAGCTGGTGCGGATACTGCTTGATGCGCGCTTCCGGCTCCGGGATCTGGACATGCTTGAGGAGCTCCAGCGCACGCGCCCAGGCTTCTCTGCGGCTCACCCTTCGGTGCACCCGGATGGCCTCGACGATCTGGCTGCCGACCGTGTAGATCGGGTTGAGCGAGCTCATCGGCTCCTGGAAGATCATCGAGATGCGGTTGCCGCGCAGCTTGCGCCGGGCGCTTTCCGCGTATTTCAGAATGTTCTGCCCGCAATAATCGACGCTGGAGCGCGGCGACACCGTCGCCCGGCGCGACAAAAGCCCCATCACGGTGCGCGCGGTCACCGACTTGCCGGAGCCGGATTCGCCGACGATGGCGATGGTCTCGCCGCGATAGAGCTGGAACGAGACGTCCTTCACCGCCTCGACGGTGCCATGCTCGACCTTGAAGGCGACCTCGATGTTGCGCGCATCGATGATCGGCTGTTCATGCCGCGCGGCATGGTCGTGCCGGACGGCGGGTGCGAAATCGTCTGCGAGCGCGATCGTCGTCATCCCGGCCACCTCAATACGGATCGACGGCATCGCGCAGGCCGTCGCCCAGCGCGTTGAAGGCAAACACGGTGACCAGCACGAAGCCGACCGGCGACAGGATCCACGGATAGGTGCCGATGACCGAGTAGGTCGCGGTGTCTTGCAGCATCAGCCCCCAGGAGATCAGCGGCGGCTTCACCGCGAACCCGAGGAAGCCGAGAAAGGCTTCGAGCAGCACCACCGTCGGGATGGCGATCGTCACCGCGACGATGACATGGCTCATCACATTGGGAAAGATGTGCTGCATGATGATGCGCCGGTCGGTAGCGCCGACCGCCATGGCGGCGCGCACATAGTCGATCCGCGCCAGCGCCAGCGTCTTGCCGCGCACCTCGCGCGACATCTGCGCCCAGCCCAGCGCCGACATGACGATGATGACGAAACCGAGGAAGACATTGGTCGGCGCGGTGACCGGGATCAGCGTCGTCAGCGCCAGATAGAGCGGCAGTTGCGGGAAGGCGAGCACCAGCTCGACGAAGCGCTGCATCCAGACATCGAACTTGCCGCCGAAATAGCCGGAGACCATGCCGACGGTGGTGCCGATCACGGTGACGATGAAGACCACCGTCAGCGCGATCATCAGCGAGACGCGCGAGCCGTGGATGGCGCGCGACAGGACATCGCGGCCGAACTTGTCGGTGCCGAGGAAATGCACCGGCAGGCCGTCGCTCGAGGCGAAGAAATGCCGGTCGGCCGGGATCAGACCGAACAGCTTGTAGGGCGCGCCTTCGGTGAAGAAGCCGAGCAGGCGCGGATGGTCGTAGTCGGGACCGACGATCGGCTGAAAGGTGACGGGATCGAGATCGGCCGAGTCGGCCAGCGCATAGACCCGCGGCTGCCAGACGAAATTGCCGTCCTTGTCATGGAAACTCATCACCTGCGGCGGCGCGAAGGCGACATCGGTCGCCTTCGGATCCATCGGCGCGAAGAAATCGGCGAACAGCGCCATCACCACCAGAAGCACGACCAGGATCAGCCCGGTCATGCCGGTCCAGGAGCGCTTGAGCCGGCGCCAGACCAGCGCGATATAGCTCTCATTGCCATGCGCCGGCTCGGCTATGGTCGCGCCTTCGGCCGGCGGCGGCGGGGAGGGATCGCGCGCCAGCATCTAGCGTTCCCCGAACTGGCGCACGCGCGGATCGAGCAGCACGAGCAGCAGGTCGGCGATGATGTTGCCGATGATGAGCGTCGCCGACAGCACCATCATGAAGGTGGCGGTCACATAGACGTCGCCGACCGCCATCGAGCCGACGATCGCCGGGCCGACGGTCGGCAGCGCGAAGATGATCGCCGTCTCGATTTCGCCGGTGAGCATGTAAGGCAGCACCACGCCCTGATACATGATCAGCGGATGCAGCGCGTTGGGCACCGCATGGCGCATCACCACGGCGCCGCCGGTCAGCCCCTTGGCCTTGGCCGTCTCGACATATTGGGCGTTCAGCGTGTCGAGCAGATTGCCGCGCATGACGCGCATGTTGTAGGCGAGCCCGCCGAAGGTAGCGATCGCCACCACCGGCCAGACATGCTTGACCAGGTCGACGAACTTCGCCCACGACCAAGGCGCGCCGCCATATTGCGGCGAGAAGAACGATCCGATCTCCGACACGTTGAACTGGAACACCAACAGATAGACGATGATCAGCGCCATCAGGAAGCGCGGCACAGTCATGCCCAGGAACGAGATGACCGAAAGCGTCGAGTCGATCCAGCTATACTGCCGCGTCGCCGCCCATATGCCGAAGGTGATGCCGAGCACCGAGGCGAGCAGATGGCAGACAAGCGCCAACAGCAGCGTGCGCGGCAGCCGCTCGCCAACCACGTCGGCCACCGGCTTGTTGTAATAGAGGCTGTAGCCGAAATCGCCGCGGGTGACGATGCCGCCGATCCAGTTGAGATACTGGACCGGTAGTGGCTTATCGAGGCCATGCTCGACGCGGTAGGCCTGCGCCTGCGCGTCGGCTTCGGCATAGGAGGCGCCGCCCTGGTTGATCAGCTGCGATTTGATGTAGTCGGCATAGTCGCCCGGCGGCGCCTGGATGATGGCGAAGGTGACCAGGCTCAAAATGGCGAGAACGGGGATCGCCGAGGCGATGCGCATGAGCAGGAACCGCAGCATCGGATCGTCCGCCTTCTTGTCTGCCCGTCGCTCCCTCGGGTGCGTTCGGAGGTTTCGTTTGTCCGGCCGCGCCGCGACGCGGCCGGACGTCTCTCGTCTGGGGAGGTAAACCTTACATCGAACTCCTAGTCCATTGGACCCTTGTCACCCGGCTTTCCGGGCAGCTCCTGCGGAAACAATTCATACTTGGCCTGCTTGTCCGCCTTCACGAACACGCGCTCGCGGATGATCGAATCCTCGGCCCAGTTGAACATGAAGATCGGCGTCCCCTGCGGGATGTTCGAGAAGCGCTTGTTGACGATCAGCGCGCCCGGATATTCGGTCAGCCCGACATTGTAGACGTTTTCGGTCGAGATCTTCTGGAACTTCCGCATCAGCTCGGCGCGCTGGTCGTTGTCCTGCGTCGAGACGAACTTGTTGACGATGTCGACGAGGTCCTTCTCGAACGGCATCAGGTCGACCTCGCCGCTTTCCGGCGCGCGATGGTTCCAGCTGGTCTTCGGCCCGACCGGCGCGAGCTGCTCGGTGTTCTGCACCACGGAGGTGAGCTCCTGGTCGTTGCGCCGGATCAGCCAGTCGAAGCGGCCCGAGTACTGGGACGCATCGCGCTGCGTGCCGTTGAGCCCGTTGAGCACGACCCTCAGGCCAAGCTTCTCCATCTGCGCGACCACGCCTTCGGCAAGGCTCTTGTCGGTGGTGTAGTCGTTGTTGACCAGCATCACGATCTCGACATCCTTGCCGCCGGCGGTGCCGGCCGGGAAGTTCACGATGCCGTCGCCGTCGGTGTCCTTGAGACCGGCCTTGGCCAGCAAGGCCTTGGCGCCCGCGAGGTCGAAGGGGTAGTAGACGGTCGACTTGCGGTCGTAGAAGCTGGTGCCCGACGAGAACCCGCCGGGATAGATGGCGGTGAACGGACCCTTGACCAGCGAGTCGCCCAGCGCCTTGCGGTCGAGCGCCATGGTGACGGCCTTGCGGAAGTCCTCATTGCGGTTCAATTCGCGCACCGCCTGGCTGCGCTCGTCAGGGTTGCCCCAGCCATTGGCGGAAAAGTTCAGGCGCAGATTGTAGCCGATGAGGCGCGGGCCGAAGGCAAGCCGGGCCGGCGCGTTCTTGTCCGCCGCGCGCTTCAGCGAGGCGACGAAGTTTTCCGGCTGCTCGAGATTGGAGAAGTCGCCGGAGCCGGCAACAGCCTGGACGTCGCGGTCGGCCCAGGTCGAGAGCTTGTACTGCAGCTCGTTGAGATAAGGCAGCTGGTTGCCCTTCTCGTCGACCTTCCAATAGTAGGGATTGCGGCGCATGACGATGATGTCGTCGGGCCTGTACTCGACCGGCACCCAGGCACCCATCACCGGCATGTTCATATATTCCGGCGGGAAGGCGTTCTTGAACTGGTCGTAGGTGTTCTTCGAATATTTCGGATGCTGCGGCTTCAGGATGTGCGAGGGGCCGGGGCAGAACGTGCCATAGGCCATGGCATAGAGATATTGCCGCGGGAACGCCTCCTTGAACGTCCACTCGACGGTGTAGTCGTCGACCTTCTTCAGCGTCGTGCCGACGCCGAACGTTTCCGGCGTGGCGCCGTTGAGCGGCGAGACGTTCGGATCGACCACCTCGTCGTCCCAGTAGAACATCACGTCGTCGGCGTTGAAGGGCGCGCCGTCGGACCATTTGGCGCCTTCGATCAGATGCATGGTCAGCTTGTGGCCGTCGCTCGACCAGTCCCAGCTCTTGGCGAGGTTGGGCAGCGGCTCGGTGTCCTTGGCCTCGACCTGGAACAGCGGCGCCGTGCGCGTCAGGCATTCGGACAGCCCGATGTCGATGCCGCCCCAGCCTTGCGTCTGGCCGGCGCCGTAATTCCAGCCTTCCGGCCGGCCGCCGATGACATGGCGCATCGTGTCGCCATAGACGCCGATGCCGTCGGGCATGTTGCCCGTCTTGAAGACCAGCGGCTCCTTCGGCAGCCTGTCCTTGACCGGCGGCAGCTTGCCGGTCTTGACGTATTTCTCGGTCACCCAGTCCGGCTCGTGATAGTCCGGCAGCGCCTTGAACTCCAGGATGGAGTCGCGCGCCACAAGCTTGATCTTGCCCTCGGCCGGGAACGTCGCCGGCTCCGGTGGCACCGTCGGTTCGGAAGCGAAGGCGTTGAGCGCGTGGACTGAAACGCCGAGCATCAACCCGGCGGCAATGCCAATTCTACGAAAACTCCTCATGGTATCCTCCCAGATGTTTGGACGTCTCGGTTGCCCGCCTCTTATTTTCGGGTGGCTGATTCCGACGGACCTGCCTCCTGCAGGTCGGTGTTTCGAGCGTTCAGCCGGCCTGTTTCAGCGCCGCCTTTTCGGCGCGCAATTCTTCGATCGAGCGCACGCTGCGGCGCGCCGCGCCCGCCCATTCGCGGGTCTTGACCTTGGATTTCGCAAGCCTCTCCTTGGCTGCCGGAACGGCATGCGCATATTGCGGCAGCCATTGCGCCTGGGCGACGACCATCTCGTCCACCATCTGCCAGACCTCCTCTGGCGTCGAGACGGCACCCACCAGCGGGTCGTGCAACACGGCGAGCTTCAACAAATCGATGTCGCCGGCAATCGCCGCATGCACCGACATGCGCTGGACGTTGATCGAGGCCATGCAGGTCGCGGCGCAGGCTTCCGGCAGCGTGATGCCGGCCGCCATGTTGATGCCGAAGCGATCGACGAAACCGGGCGACTCAATGATGGCGTCCTGCGGCAGGTTGGTGATCACGCCGTCATTCTTGACGTTGAAGTGGCCGCGATAGACGCGGTTCGTCTCCAGTGCTTCCAATATGTGGCTGGCATGCTCGTTGGAGCGCTTCGCGGGATCGAGCGGCTGCGACGCCGCTTCGAGGAACTGCGGATACTCCGTCTCGAACCAGTTGCGGGTTTCGGTCGAGTAGCGCAGATAGCCGCCGGTCTCGCCATGGATCCAGTCGGACATGTCGATCCAACGCGTGATCTCGTCGGGCCGCTTGCGGTACCAGGGCAGGTATTCGGACAGATGCCCGTTGCTTTCGGTGGAATAGACGCCGAAGCGCTTCAGCACGTCGATGCGCAGCTTCTCCTGCTTGGAATAGACCGGATGCGCCTCGAAGGCGGCGACAAGTTCGTCCTTGCCGATCGGCCGGCCGTTCAGCCTGAGCTCGATGAACCAGGTCTGGTGGTTGATGCCGGAACAGACATAGTCGAGTTCCTTCGACGATTTCGCGCCGAGCACCTGGGCGATCTGCGCGGCGCCGTGCTGGACGCCGTGGCAGAGCCCGACCGTGTCGACCTTGCCGTATTCGATCGCCGCCCAGGTGTTCATCGCCATCGGGTTGGCGTAGTTGAGGAACTTGGCGTTGGTGTCGGCGACTTCGCGGATGTCCCGGCAGAAGTCGAGGATCACCGGAATGTTGCGCTGGCCGTAGAGGATGCCGCCGGCGCAGATCGTGTCGCCGACGCACTGGTCGATGCCGTATCGCAGCGGAATGCGGATGTCGTCGGCATAGGCTTCGAGGCCGCCGACGCGCACGCAACTGATGATGTAGCGCGCGCCGTCCAGCGCCTCGCGGCGGTTCGTCGTCGCCGTCACCTTGGTCGGCAGTCTGTTCGACTCGACGATCCGGTCGAGGATCGCCTTGATCATCCCGAGATTGTGCTCGCTGATGTCGGTCAGCGCGAATTCGATGTCCTTGAATTCCGGCACGCACAGAATGTCGGTGAACAGCTTCTTGGTGAAGCCGACGCTGCCAGCGCCGATAATAGCGATTTTGAAGCTCACCACCTTCACCTCGATCCAATCGAATGCTAGGCAAGGAGCAGCAAGGGAGGATACGGCCGCGCGCCATGGCGCACGCACCGCTCAAAGCCGGAAATCCGGCTTTTTCTCCTCCCGCCCGCTCCTCGACCGCGGGTCATTCCCGTTCTTGAGGGCCTGATTATGCGCTTATTCGCCGGCGCGACCAGAGAAGGATTATGCTTTCGAGGGTAATTTTGTGCTGCGGGACCTGATCGCCAACGGGAAGTTGATGCGCACGATTTCGCTGCCGCGCGGCCGCCAGCGCCTGCATGCCATGCCGACCAGCACCGGCTATGAGGTGCGCGAGGACGAAGTCTATGACTGGGACGGGCGAAAGCGCGGCCAGACGCCCTTCACCGTGCTCCAGCACACCATCGGCGGCGCCGGCCAGCTGCGCTACGAGAACCGCAACTATCGCCTGCAGGCCAACGACACGCTGCTGGTGCTGGTGCCGCACAACCATCGCTACTGGCTGGCAAAGGGCGACCGCTGGGAATATTTCTGGATCTCGATGAATGGCGAGGAGGCGCTGCGCATCCACAAATCGATCTTGAGCGTCTCAGGCCCGGTGTTCCGGCTGCAGCCGGCGACCGTCGACCATCTCGCCGATTGCAGCTTGCGGCTGATCAAAGGTGCGGCTTCGCCTGGCGCTGCCTCGGCGATCGCCTATGAGGCGGCGATGGCGCTTTACGACGATGTCTTCGGCTCGCACGCTTTCGCCGAAAAACAGAGCGCCATGCAGCCGGTGATCGACCACATCAACGCCAATCTCGACAAGCCGCTGCCGGTTGCGGAGCTGGTGGAAATCAGCGGCCTCAGCCGGGCCCATTTCTCGCGCTGCTTCGCCGAGAGTGAAGGACTGCCGCCGGCGGAGTTCGTCCTGCAGCAGCGGCTGCAGCGCGCGGCGAAGCTCCTGACCAAGGCGGACTTCCTGCCGGTCAAGGAGGTCGCGATGCTGTGCGGGTTCGAGGACGCCAATTATTTCTCGAAGGTCTTTCGCCGCTGCTACGGCATCAATCCGACGCAGTTCCGCACCACCGGCATGTATGCCAGCCTGGGCAACCATCGCTGATGCCTGGGATTCAGTGCCGCCTGTGGTCTAGAGCGGTCGAGGCAGTCTTGACCGGATCGGCGGCGGCAAAGGCCGCGTCGATCTGTTCGGGCGTGCGCTGCTCGGTCCGCTTCCAGGCGACATATTGCACGATGCCGAAGCTCGGGCGCTGCGGCACCGTCTTCACCACCGGCATGCGGAAACCGTCGCGGAATTTTTCCCAGCGCGCGCCGAGCACGGCGACCATTTCCTCGACGGTCGGCGGCGTCGCCACATCGGCATAGGTGATCGTCACCTTGCCGGCTAGCGCTGCCTGGCGCGGTACCGGCACCGGGATCGAGGCGAGGTAGTCGGCCGGCACGTCGAGCAGGCCGCCAAAGGCCCATTCCTGGCGCAACTGGTCGGCGCTCATCGGCGCGACGCTGACGTCGATGTCGTTGAGCGTGCCGGGCACGCGATAGGGGCAGCGGAAACGGCCGCAATTGGCTTGTGCTGAGAATTGCCACAGCGCGTAGCCCTGCCAGTTGCCCATCGGGAAATGCACGTCGATGTCGGGCTTGTAGCGGGCATACCAGAGCGGCAACCGTGACAAGAGGCGATACTGGTAACGGTTGTCGGCGATGTATTGGGCGGTCTTGCCATTGACATAGAGCACCGGGAAGCGGCCGAGGCGGCGGTGCACCTGTCGCACGAACTCCTCGGCATCCTCCAGCGACATCCATTGCCTGGCATCGATGCCTTCGATGTCGAGGGCCATCAGCTCATCCGGCGCCGGCTCGGCGAAATCGATGAAATTGTTGGCCTGCTCGACCGGGTTGCCGGGGCGCGCGAGATGATAGGCGCCCCATTTCAGCCCGAGCGCCTTGGCCACCACCTTGCGCGTCTGGAACAGTTCGCGGGTCACCGCATAGCGCTTCCACTGCGCCTTGCAGAGTTTGACGTCGGCGTCGGCGCCGAAGCAGAAATAGGGCGGCGGCAGGCCGTCCGACGCCTTGTTGATGAAGCCGGCGATGCGTTTGTCGGTGACGAGCTGCTGCCAGTCGATCGAATTGTATTCGTAGGCGTCGATCACCAGCGGGCGGTCAGCATTCTTCCACGGCTCGGAGAAATCCGAGGCCTTTGCCGCCGTGCCCAGCGCAATCGCCGCAGCGATCAGCGCCAGGCGGCGAAGAGGGCGCGCCGGCTCTTTCAATCAGGGTGTCCCCACTGACCAGGGGACGATCCTGAACCGCTATGGTTAAGGAATTGCTTTCAGAACATCGGCTGCTTCGACCTGCCCCGAAACGTCAAAAAAGTATCGGTAGGGTGGACAAGCCGTGGTGGCAGGCGCTTCAATTGCCGCCTAAGCTTTCAATCACGGCGGCCAGTGGGAATACACGGTTCGCCTCGCGAAGCGCAGCAACCGGTCACAAGACCGGACCCGCGCGGGGAGGAAAAGGAACATGAATCCGGACCTGGAAGTCGTCCAGATCAGACAAGGAGAGTCGTTCAAGGCCTGGGCCCACGGCTATCCTTTCCGCACTGTCCGCTGGCACTTCCATCCCGAATACGAGCTGCATCTGGTCGTCGCCACCACCGGCCGCTATTTCGTCGGCGACTTCATCGGCGAGTTCGAGCCGGGCAATCTCGTGCTCACCGGACCCAACCTGCCGCACAACTGGGTCAGCGACGTGCCGCCGGGCGAGACCGTGCCGCTGCGCGGCCGCGTCGTGCAGTTCTCGGAAGAATTCATCGCCGACGCTTCGGCCGCCTTGCCCGAACTCGCCGCCTGCGCCGGCATCCTCGAAACCAGCCGTCGCGGCGCGCTGTTCTCGCCGGCGACGGCAGAACTCGCGGCGCCTTTGCTGGCGGAGCTGACCGAGGCGCAGGGCGTGCGCCGCCTGTCGCTGTTCATGGCCGTGCTCGATATCTTGAACCGCGCCGGCGACGTCCGCACGCTGGCCAGCGCCGGCTATCTGCCGGACCCTTCCGGCTTCATGTCGGCCGGCATCAACCAGGCGCTCGCCTACATCAACTGCCACCTGACCGAGCCCTTCAGCGAAGGCACGCTGGCCGAGATCGCCGGGCGCAGCCCGAGCGCTTTCTCGCGCAGCTTCCGCCGGCACACAGGCATGGCGCTGGTGCAGTATGTCAACCGGCTGCGCATCAACCTTGCCTGCCAGCTCTTGATGAGCGAGGCACAGATGTCGATCACCGAAATCTGCTACGCCGCCGGTTACAACAACATCTCGAATTTCAACCGGCAGTTCCTGGCGCAGAAAGGCATGTCGCCTTCGCGCTTCAGGGCCTTGCTGGCGCAGAACGTCAACGCGGAGATCGCCGCCTAACAGGGAGGGAACGGGAGGAGCCAAAAGCAGATCCGGTCTGAAAGATTTCTGTCCGGAACTGCGTCGAAACGAAGCAATTCCAGGAAAAGTGTGAAGCGGTTTTTCGTCCGGAATTGCGTCAAACAAAGAGACATTCAGGGAAGGAAGACGCGGGGTGCAGCGCACCCGGTGCTGGAGATCGTTTGTCCTGAAATCCAGCACTTCAGGAGGATGCAGGCACGCTTGAACGGGATCGGATCGACCGCATCCCTCTAAGCGCCGCCAGTCATACTCCTTTCAACAGTTCGACATGCAGTCAAGGCCTGACGCGTCGTCCACCGCGCAGGTCATCGTGAAACCATTTCTCGAAACGGAGACATTCGAATGACCAGAAATACTTGGAAATCGCCGTTTGCCTTGAAATCGACGGTCGCGGCCGTTTTCGCAACCTCATTGCTCGCCAGCACGGCGGCATTCGCCGGCACCGTCACCGACGCCACGGTTGCCTTCCTGATGCCCGACCAGGCATCGACCCGCTACGAGCAGCACGACTATCCGGGCTTCGTCGCCGAGATGAAGAAGCTCTGCCCGGGATGCAAGGTGATCTACCAGAACGCCGATGCCGATGCCGCGCGCCAGCAGCAGCAGTTCAATTCGGTGATCTCGCAGGGCGCCAAGGCGATCGTGCTCGACCCGGTCGATTCCACCGCCGCAGCCTCGCTGGTCAAGCTGGCGCAGAGCCAGGGCGTCAAGGTGATCGCCTATGACCGGCCCATCCCGACGGCGCCAGCCGATTTCTACGTGTCCTTCAACAATGAAGGCATCGGCAAGGCGATCGCGGATTCGCTGGTCGAGCATCTCAAGGCGCTCAAGGTCGACCCGGCCGGCGGCGGCCTGCTGCAGATCAACGGCTCGCCGACCGACGCCGCCGCGGGCCTGATCAAGAAGGGCATCCATGAAGGTCTCGACAACAGCGGCTACCCGATCCTGGCCGAATTCGACACGCCGGAATGGGCGCCGCCGAAAGCCCAGCAATGGGCGAGCGGCCAGGTCACCCGCTTTGGCGCCAAGATCCTCGGCGTCGTTGCTGCCAATGACGGCACCGGCGGTGGTGCGATCGCGGCCTTCAAGGCGGCCGGCGTCGATCCGGTTCCGCCGGTGACCGGCAATGATGCGACCATCGCGGCCCTGCAGCTGATCATCGCCGGCGACCAGTACAACACCATCTCCAAGCCGAGCGAGATCGTCGCGGCGGCCGCGGCCAACGTCGCCGTCAAGCTGTTGTCGGGCGAGACGCCGAAGGCCGAGATGACGCTTTACGACACGCCCTCGCAGCTCTTCACCCCGGCTGTGGTGACGCAGGAGAATCTCAAGGCCGAGATCATCGACAAGAAGATCAACACGGCCGCCGAGCTCTGCGTCGACCGCTATGCCGAGGGCTGCAAGAAGCTCGGCATCAGCAACTGATCACATAGCATCCGGCCGCCCCGTCGGGCGGCCGGATGTCCACGAAACGACTGTCAAGAAAGGCGGCGCATGATTGAGAGTCTTGAAGGGTCGGCTTCCGTCGGCGAGCTGGTGCTCAGCCTGCGCGGCATATCGAAGAATTTCGGCGCCGTTTCGGCGCTGACCGATATCGATTTCGACGTCCATGCCGGCGAGGTCGTCGCGCTGGTCGGCGACAACGGCGCCGGCAAGTCGACGCTGGTCAAGATCCTCGCTGGCGTGCACCAGCCGAGCTCGGGAACGATCAATTTCCGCGGCAGGGCGGTGACGTTGCCCGACCCGCGCGCGGCGCTGACGCTCGGCATCGCCACGGTGTTCCAGGATCTGGCGCTTTGCGAAAACCTCGATGTCGTCGCCAACATTTTCCTCGGCAACGAGCTCAGCCCGCTGCGGCTGGACGAGGTGGCGATGGAGATGCGGGCCTGGACGCTGCTCAACGAATTGTCGGCGCGCATCCCGAGCGTGCGCGAGGCGGTCGCCTCGCTGTCCGGCGGCCAGCGCCAGACGGTCGCCATCGCCCGCTCGCTGCTGCTGGAACCGAAGCTCATCCTGCTCGATGAGCCGACCGCCGCCCTTGGCGTCGCCCAGACGGCCGAAGTGCTCAACCTGATCGACCGCGTCCGCGCGCGCGGACTCGGCGTCGTGATGATCAGCCACAACATGGAAGATGTCCGCGCCGTCGCCGACCGCATCGTCGTGCTGCGGCTCGGGCGCAACAACGGCGTCTTCGAGCCCGACGCTTCGAACCAGGATCTGGTGAGCGCCATCACCGGCGCCTCCAACAACGCTGTATCGCGTCGCGCCGAGCGCCTGCGGACGGAACGGAATCAGGCCCATGGCGGACAGGCAGGGGAGCAGCACCCATGACGGAGCAAGGCAACTCGGCTCCCTTGGCGCTCGATCGCGCCGACGCGCGGGTGAAGCATGAAGCTGGCATTGGCGGCGCGCTCAGCGCCTTCCTCGACCGCGTGCGCAGCGGCGACCTCGGCTCGCTACCGGTCGTCGTCGGCCTCGTCGTCATCTGGACGGTTTTCACCAGCCTCAACCCGGTGTTCGTCTCCAGCAGCAATCTGGTCAATCTCCTGTTCGACTGTTCGACGGTCGGCGTCATCGCCCTCGGCATCGTCTGCGTGCTGATGGTCGGCGAGATCGACTTGTCCGTCGGCTCGATCAGCGGCTTCGCCTCGGCGATGGTCGGCACGCTTTGGGTCAACCAGGGTTGGCCGGTCGCACTGGCGATCCTCGCCGCGCTGGCCTTCGGCGCGCTGATCGGCTCGCTCTATGCGTTGCTGTTCAACCGGCTCGGCATGCCGAGCTTCGTGTCGACGCTTGCCGGCCTGCTCGCGGTACTCGGCATGCAGCTCTACATCCTCGGCTCCACCGGCTCGATCAATCTGCCCTATGGCTCCGCTCTGGTGGATTTCGGCCAGCTGATGGTGATGCCGAAATGGGTTTCCTACACGCTCGCGGTTATCCCGGGCCTGGCGATGCTGATCACCGGGCTTCGAACCTTCGCGCGCCGCCGCGCGGCCAACCTCTCGGCACCCTCCGTGGCCGGCCTCGTCCTGCGCGTCGCCGTCATAACCGTCGGCCTCGAGCTGATCGTCGCCTACCTCAACCAGTCGCGCGGCATTCCATGGATGTTCGGCCTCTTCGTTGGCCTCGTCGTGGCGATGAACTATGCGCTCACCCGGACCAAATGGGGGCGTTCGATGACCGCCGTCGGCGGCAACCGCGAGGCGGCGCGGCGCGCCGGCATCAAGGTGCGCGCCATCTATCTCAGCGCCTTCGCGCTGTGCTCGCTCTTTGCCGCGCTCGGCGGCGTGCTTGCGGCCGCCAGGCTCGCTTCCGCCAGCCAGCAGGCCGGCACCGGCGACGTCAACCTGAACGCCATCGCGGCCGCGGTCATCGGCGGCACCAGCCTGTTCGGCGGCCGCGGCAGCGCCTATTCCGCGCTGCTCGGCATCATCGTCATCCAGTCGATCGCCAGCGGCCTGACGCTGCTCGATCTGTCCTCGTCGCTCCGCTACATGATCACCGGTGCCGTTCTCGCCATCGCCGTGATCGTCGACTCCCTCGCGCGCAGGTCTCGTGCTTCGCACGGCCGCGCCTGATCCGTTCAAACGAGAAGGGTACACATGGCTCAGAATCTTTCGGGAAAAGTCGCAGCGGTCACCGGCGCGGCATCGGGCATCGGCCTCGAATGCGCCAGGGCCATGCTGGCGGCCGGCGCCCGCGTCGTGCTGGTCGACAGGGCAGGGGACAAGCTGAAGGAGATCGTCGGCGAACTCGGCGACGGCGCGATCCCGCTGGTGGTCGACCTCACCAGCCCCGCCAGCGTGGCGACCATGCTGCCCGGCATCCTCGACAAGGCCGGCCAGCTCGACATCTTCCATGCCAATGCCGGCTCCTATGTCGGCGGCGAGATCCTCAACGGCGATCCCGACGCGTGGGACCGCATGCTGAACCTCAACATCAATTCGGTGTTCCGTTCGGTGCACGCGGTGCTGCCGCACATGGTCGGCCGCAAGACCGGCGACATCATCGTCACCAGTTCGATCGCCGGTCTCGTGCCTGTCGTCTGGGAGCCGGTCTACACGGCCTCCAAGCACGCCATCCAGGCCTTCGTTCACACATTGCGCCGACAGGTAGCCAAGCACGGCCTGCGCGTCGGCGCCGTCGCGCCCGGACCGGTGGTGACGGCACTGATCAGCGACTGGCCGAAGCAGAAGCTCGAGGACGAGCTTGCGGCCGGCGGCCTGATGCAGCCGACAGAGGTCGCGGACGCCGTCCTGTTCATGTTGACGCGGCCGAGAAACATCACCATTCGCGATCTGGTGATCCTGCCGCAGAGCAATGATCTGTAGGCAGTAGGAATTAGGCAGTAGGGAATAGGGAAAGAGGCTCTTGCCTCCGGCCATTCAACACGGACCATCTCCTACTGCCTACTGCCTACTGCCTACTGCCTACTGCCTACTGCCTACCTTGAGGTTCCCCCATGCCTTCCCACTTCCTCGGCATCGATGTCGGCACCGGCAGCGCGCGCGCCGGCGTTTTCGACGAGCACGGCGAGCTCCTGGGTTCGGCCAAGCGCGACATCGGGCTTTTCGTCGAGCCCGGCGAGATCGCCGAGCAATCCAGCCGCGACATCTGGCAGGCGGTGTGCGCCAGCGTGCGCGAGGCGGTCGCGAAGTCGGGCGTCGGCCCGGGGGACATCAAAGGCATCGGCTTCGACGCCACCTGTTCGCTGGTGGTGGTCGGCGACGATGGCGAGCCCTTGCCGGTGGGCCGTTCGGGAGACAGTGACAGGAACATCATCGTCTGGATGGACCATCGCGCCCTCGACCAGACCAGGCGCATCAATGCCCTCCGGCATCCCGTCCTCGACTATGTCGGCGGCGTCATTTCGCCGGAGATGGAGACTCCAAAGCTTTTGTGGCTGAAGGAGAACCTGCCCGCGACCTTCGCCAGGGCAAGGCATTTCTTCGATCTCGCCGATTACCTGACCTGGCGCGCCACCGGCAGCCTTGCCCGTTCGGTCTGCACGTTGGCCTGTAAATGGACCTATCTCGGCCATGAGCGGCGCTGGGACAACAGCTATTTTTACGCCGTCGGGCTCGGCGAACTCGCCGATGAGGGGTTTGCCCGCATCGGCACGGAGGTAGTGGATCCGGGCACGGCGGTGGGCGCCGGTTTGACCGAAGCGGCCGCCGCTGAACTGGGTCTGGCCGCGGGCACCGTCGTCGCCGCCGGGCTGATCGACGCCCATGCCGGCGGCGTCGGCACGGTGGGCGCCGCCGGCGATGCCGGCACCATCGCCTCGCGCATGGCCTATGTGCTCGGCACTTCGGCCTGCACCATGGCGAGCAGCGAAGGTCCAGCCTTCGTGCCGGGCGTCTGGGGGCCCTACTATTCCGCCATGGTGCCGGGGTTCTGGCTGAGCGAGGGCGGTCAGTCTGCGGCCGGCGCGGCCATCGATCTCCTGGTGCATTTCCACCCGGCTGAAGCCGAGGCTTCCGCGCGCGCCGCGGCTGAAGGCAAATCGCTGGTCGACTGGCTGGCCGCGGCCGCCACGGCGGTTTCGCCCGGCCTCTCGGCCGCCGCGGCACTCGCGGGAAGCATCCATGTCGTGCCCGAATTCCTCGGCAATCGTTCGCCGCTGGCCGATCCGGACGCGCGCGGCCTGATCGCCGGGCTCGGCACCGACCGCTCAGTCGAAAGTCTCGTCGGCCTCTACGTGGCCGGCCTTTGCGGCCTCGGCTATGGCGTGCGCCAGATCGTGGCGGCGATGGCGTCGTCCGGCCATGCCGTCGACACCATCGTCATCAGCGGCGGCGCCGGCCAGTCGCCGCTGGTGCGCCAACTGCTTGCCGACGCCGTCGGCCTGCGGGTCGCCGCCTCGCAATCGCCGGAACCGGTGCTCCTCGGCGCTGCCATGCTCGGAGCGGTCGCGGTCGGCCGTTACCCCGACCTTTCGACGGCCATGCCATCCATGTCCCGGCTTGGCGACATTTTCACGCCGGCGATCGGCGACATCCGCGCTTGGCACGACCGCCGCTATGAAGCCTTCCTGGCACTGCAGACGGTGGGTCGCAGCATACGCTGAGGGATCGGTAAGGCGTCAGCGTCGGAACAGCGACGGGACCTCGAATGGGTCGGGCGCCGGCTCCTGCTGCAGCGTGCCTTCGGCCCTGCGCTTGTTGTGATGCGCAAGCGAGCATTGCGGCGAGCACAACAGGCCGCGATCGGTCCAGTAGGCCGGACCCTGTTCGATCTCGCCATGGTAGTAGTTGAAGCCCGGCGCCCGATAGGGCAGCCCGCATTCGATGCAGCGATAGGCGTCGGGTCTGGCAAGCATGGATGGTTGTCCGGTTTGCTTTGGCCTGCGATCGGCGGATCATACCAGCCGGATGGAATTCGTCGCAGGAATTTTGAGCGGCAGTTGCAGTTTTGAAAATTGGCCGAAGCCCCTCAGCTTCGTCATCCTCGGGTTTGTGCGTCCGCTTCGCTCCCGCTCCGCCCGTGGATGACGAAGTTTACGCAAAATCCGCGTGACAAAGTTTGACGTTTACGTAAAAAGAAGGCGCGAAATCCCGGATGGTTTCGCTTCGGCCATGCACTACGATTGGCTGGAACGCAGGAGAGCAAACATGTATCGGGCACCGGTCGAGGACATCGCTTTTACGCTCAAGCACGTCACGGGGCTGAAGCCGGCGCTGGATGCCGGCACCTTCGGCGATCTCGGCGAAGACCTCGTCGACGCGATCCTGGCCGAGGCGGGACGCTTCGCCAGCGAGGAGGTGGCGCCGCTCTACAAGATCGGCGACGAGCATGGCGCGGTGCTGAAGGACGCGGCCGTCACCACGCCGCCCGGCTGGAAGGAGCTTTACCGTCGCTGGATCGACGGCGGCTGGAACGCGCTGTCCGGGCCGGAAGAATTCGGCGGCCAGGGCCTGCCGACCATGCTCGGCGTCGCCGCGCTCGAAATGTGGAACTCCGCGGCCATGGCCTTCGGCATCGGCCCGACGCTGACCATGGGGGCGGTGGAAGCCCTCGATAAGCACGCTTCCGAAGCGCTGAAGCAAAAATATCTGGCCAAGCTCGTCTCGGGCGAGTGGATGGGCACGATGAACCTGACCGAGCCGCAGGCGGGCTCGGACCTTGCGGCCCTGCGCAGCCGCGCCGAGCCGGTCGGCGACGGCACCTACCGCATCTTCGGCCAGAAAATCTTCATCACCTATGGCGAGCACGATTTCACCGACAACATCGTGCATCTGGTGCTGGCAAGGCTGCCCGACGCACCGGCCGGCACGCGCGGCATCTCGCTGTTTCTGGTCCCGAAGTTTTTCGTCAATGACGACGGTTCGCTTGGCGCCCGCAATGATGTCTTCTGTTCGGGCCTCGAGCACAAGCTCGGCATCCACGCCTCGCCCACCTGCACCATGATCTACGGCGACGGCTTTCAGGGCGCGACGCCCGGTGCCATCGGCTGGCTGATCGGCGAGGAGAACAAGGGTCTCGCCTGCATGTTCACCATGATGAACAATGCCCGGCTTTGCGTCGGCATGCAGGGCGTGGCGGTTGCCGAGACCGCGACGCAGAAGGCGATCGCCTATGCCAATGAACGCCGCCAGGGCAAGGCCTCGGACTATTCGGGTTCCGGCATGGCGCCGATCGTCCATCACCCGGACGTGCAGCGCAATCTGCTCACCATGCGGGCGCTGACGCAGATCGCTCGCTCGATCAGCTATTCTTGCGCGCACGCGCTCGACCGCGCTCGCGTCGGCGAGGGCGAGGCCGCCGCCACCTGGCGCGACCGCGCCAACCTGCTGACGCCGCTGGCGAAAGCCTTTTCGACCGATGTCGGCGTCGAGGTCGCCTCGCTTGGCGTCCAGGTGCATGGCGGCATGGGCTTCATCGAGGAGACGGGCGCAGCCGCCCTTTACCGCGACGCCCGCATCGCCCCGATCTATGAAGGCACCAACGGCATCCAGGCGATCGACCTCGTGGCGCGAAAGCTGCCGCTCGGCGGCGGCGAGCACGTGCATCGCTACATCGGCGAATTGAAAGCGGTGGCCGATGCCGTGCGCACTTCGAACATCGAAGGCTTTGGCCGCACCGCCGACAATCTGGACCGCGCGCTGGCCGATCTCGACGAGGCGACACGCTTCCTGCAAGGGTTGCTTGCCGACGGCAGGGCCGACGCCGCCATGGCCGGCGCCACGCCCTATCTGCGCCTGATCTCGCTCGCCGCCGGCGGCGCCTACCTGGCGCAGGGCGGGCTGGCCGACCGTGGCCGCATCGCCCTTTGCCGCTTCTTTGCTGAAAATCTCCTCGGCGAGACGCGCGCGCTGAAGGAGCGCGTCGTTGACGGCGCCGAAAGCCTCGCCGCCGCCGGCAAGACGCTGATTTCAGCCTGATGCTTCACAAGGGAAAAATCGTGACCGACCATATCCTCATCGAGCGCCGGGGCGCCCTGCAGATCATCCGGATGAACAGGCCGGACAAGAAGAACGCGCTGACACGGGCCATGTATGGGAAAATGTCGGCTGCCCTTGCCGAGGGTGACGCCGATCCGGCGGTCCGCGTCCACGTCTTCCTCGGCGTTCCAGGCGCCTTTTCCGCCGGCAACGACCTTGCCGATTTCCTCGTCATCGCCACTGGCGGCGAGGGCGGCAACGAGGTCTGGGATTTCCTGATGGCGCTGGCCAAGGCGGAAAAGCCGATGGTCTCGGGCGTCGACGGCATTGCGGTGGGCATCGGCACCACGCTCAATCTGCATTGCGACCTTACCTTCGCCACGCCGCGCACGCTCTTCCGCACACCCTTCGTCGACCTCGGCCTGGTGCCGGAGGCCGGGTCCAGCCTGATCGCGCCGCAACTTCTGGGACGGCAGGGCGCCTTCGCGCTGCTCGGTCTCGGCGAGGGTTTTTCGGCCGAGCGTGCCAAGGCTGCTGGTCTGATCTACGACGTGGTCGAGGAAGGCAGGCTGGAGGCCGCCGTATTTGCCGCCGCCAACGACATCGCCGCGAAGCCGCCTCAGGCGCTGAAGATCGCGCGCGACCTGATGCGCGAGCCGCGCGAGGCGCTCGTCGCGCGCATCAAGGTGGAAAGCGAGCATTTCCGCGAGCGCCTGACCTCCGATGAAGCCCGCGCCGCGCTGAATGCTTTCATGACGCGCAAGAAGGCGGGCTGATCCGCGACACTGTCAGGTTGTGTCAGCTTCGATCGAAACTCGCGCAGAACGCGATTTTCGGTCTGTACACTAGGGACCCTTCGCCCTATCTCGTAAATCCGACGGGGCGGGGGCCTAGTCGCCTGGAGTGGACATGGCCCGCCAGCTTGCCGCAGACACGCAACCTTCCGAAACGATAAGGCATGCATTGACGGATTGAGCGTCCGACATGCTTGCCATTGCCGTAAAACCGCTGGCGCTGACCCTGAAGTTCTGGTGGCGCTTCTGGCCGCAGCTGGTTGCC
This sequence comes from Mesorhizobium sp. GbtcB19, assembly GCF_019091085.1. Taxonomy (GTDB): domain Bacteria; phylum Pseudomonadota; class Alphaproteobacteria; order Rhizobiales; family Rhizobiaceae; genus Mesorhizobium. The sequence goes on from NZ_JAGXJY010000006.1 coordinate 157,538, forward strand.
ACGGTGCTTTTGGGCATCGTCTTCGGCGACCTGTTCATGCAACTCGCGGCGCGCACCGCCTTGCTCAACCACATGGCGGGCCTGGCCCTGCTGACGCTTGTCGCGCTGACGCAACTCATCGTCACCGTTGCCATGTTCCAGACGCTGCTGCCCGCCTTGCCTGCCGTGCAGGCCGCGCAACAGGCGGCGCAAGGCGAAACCGAGGCCGCGCCGGCCACTGGCAGCGCCCGGCTGACGCGCATGGTCAGCGTCGCGCTGCTCCCCTTCTTCGCCTACTACGCCGCCTGGGGTTTTTTGGGCGACACGGTGCGGCAATATTCGCGCGTCACGCTCGACATGGCCCCCTTCGGCGAAGGCGCCGGCAACGTGCTCGACGTGCTGGATTCGCGCTGGCTGATCGTCTCGGTCGTCATCTCCTGGCTGATAAGGCGTTTCGCCACCGCAATGCAGAAGCGCGGCGGCGCGCGCTCCTTCTGGCAGATCGTCGTGGTGATCTGCGAGACCAACTGGATCTTCATCGGTCTCTATGTGATCTCGCGCTGGAAGGACGAGGCCGTTGGCTGGATCATGAGCCGCAACATCTTTTCCGTTCTCGAAGCCGCGGCGGACGGTCTCACGCATCCTGTCGCCGGCGCCTTTGCTGCCCAGTTCGTGCCGGTCGAAGTGACCTCCATCGACACCACGACCAAACTGGTGAACCTTTTCTTCTACATGCTCCTGCCGGTGATCTGGCTGGTGCTGGCGGCGCTGATCTACGGCTATGACGTGCGTGACGACAAGGAACTGATGCGCGCGCACCGGCGCGTCGAGCGCCTCGGCGAGCGCTACCGCGCCATCCCGAAATTCCTGCGCGATTTCGCCGAGCATTTCATCTCCGGCTACCGCTCGCGCTACCTGCCGATCGCCAACGGCGTGCGCATCACGCTGAGCTCGGGCGTCGTGCTGATCGTCACGCTGATCGTCGGCTACCGCCTGATCGACTGGCTGGCGGCCTGGGCATGGCTCGGCATGACGCGGCTCATCGGCCCGCATGAGCTCGACACATGGCAGGTGCTGTCGCAAGGCGTCTCGCTCTTGTTCGGCAGCCCATTCCAGGATTCCTCGACCGGCATCCTGGTCGAGCCGCTCAGGATCTGCTTCCTCGCCGCGATCCTCGAAACGGCATTTTCGCTGCCGAAGCGCCGGGCCGCCGAGAGCGCCCAGCCCGGGCCGGCGGGGGCTGCGGAGGCGCAGCATGCTTGAAAACGCCGGTTCGCGTCTCAAGGCATGGGCGATCGCCGGCATCGGCACGGCGGCGGCAATTGCGGTTGCCGGCGTTCTCGGCGCTTTCGGCGCAAGGCACGAGCCGCTGCCGGTCCTGGCGCCGTCCAGCCGGATCGACACGGGTGAATGGCAAATACGGCCGCTGAAAGCCTATGTCTCGGCGGAAAAATACGTCTACGGCGCATTGCTCAAGCCGGGTGGCAAGGCGCTGGTGCTCGAGCTCGAAATGACCAACCGCACGGCAAGGTCCACCAAGGATTATTTTGACCTCCTGCAGGTGGGGCAGGCGACCATCGACCCGGCGACGAAACCCTTCATCGCGCTAGTGCGCGATTCCACCATGTCGCCCGAACTGCATCCCGGCATGCCGGAGCGCATGGCCTATATCTGGCAATTGCCGGACGGAGCGGCCGCGTCTGCGAGTTTGGAGCTGACGGTCATCCGCAAGACCTACAAGCCGCGGGACAACCTCTACGGTCTTCCCGGCTGGTTCAATCCGGCGCCGATCGGCACGATGACCATTCCCGTCGGCGCCGGGCCCGACGCACCGGATATGCAGCCATGATGCGCAGACTGGCCAACATTGCCCTGCTGCTCGTCGCGGTGGCGTTCTGCTACGGGCTGCAGGTTTCGAAGCCGCATTACGGCGACCTGATCGGGCCGATCCCGGCGCGCGGCAAGCCGGGCGACACCGTCGTCGGGCGCGGCTTCGAGATCCATGCCGAGAAGATCGAGTTCGCCCGCAAGCTGACGGTCGATCAGTACGGCCAGACCAAGATCCTGACCACCGGCGGCGTCTGGGCGGTGGTCACCGCAGAGTTTGCGGCGCGGGCGCAGTCGACCGTGGTCTCCGTCGCGTCCTGGCGCGGACCGACCGGTCTCACCTACGACCAGACGGAGCGGCTTTCCTTCATGAACGGGCTTTTGCCGGTCGCGCTCGATCCCGGCCTGCCGAGGAAGGCGAGGCTGATCTTCGAACTGCGGCCGGACGAGGTGAGCAACGCGACCTTGCTCGTGTCCGAAAAGCTGGTGGCGGCCCTGGATTCGCAGGCCGAAATTTCGCTCGGGCCGGTGACGACCGCGGCGGACGGTCTGCCCACAGGCACGGTCGACATGCTGGATATGGCGCAGCCACTCTGAGGATCGCGAATGACGGCGGAAGTTCTGGACCAGGAGAATAGGGACGGCGAGCGCAAATGGCGCCGCCGCAGCCTCTGGTCGCTCCTGCTGCTGATCCCGCTCGCTTTGGCCGTCGAGGCCTATGACAGCGTCAAGGCGCTGCTCGGCAACAACGACCTGTTCGCGCGTCGCGTGGTGTGGGGGCAGAGCGCGCAGTTCGGCGGCAGCGACTGGAAGCTGACCGATCTGCGTGGGGCTTTCGGCATGTCGAACCTGCCGCCGGATTCGGTGCCCGTGCTGGCCGACTTCCAGGTCAAGATCGGCGACCCGAATTTGCAGAACCTCTGGCTCGGCTGCAAGATCGTGCTGATCGACAAGGACGGCCGGCGCTGGTCGCCGACCTCGATCGTCTCGCTGAAGGCGACCGGCAATGTCCAGACCTGCATCTCGGCGATCTTCTCAGGCGCCAAGAGCGGCGACACGCTCAACCTGCGCGAAACCTTCCTGGTGCCGAAGGAAGCGACCAAATCCATCCGCCCGGCCGTTAGCGTCGCCAGCGAGCGGCCGCATTTCCTGCTGTTTCAGCTGGAGAAGGATTGACTTTCCGGCAGGCGTTCGAGGTCAGGGGTAAAGCCGCTCCTTGTCCCAGCCGCTGGCGGCGTTGCGCGAGAAGACGACGCGGTCATGCAGGCGGAACGGCCGGTCGTGCCAGAACTCGATCGTCTGCGGCAGGATGCGGAAGCCCGACCAGTGCTTTGGCCGCGGGATCTCGCCGATGGCGTAGCGCGCCGTGTATTCGGCCACCGCCTTTTCCAGCGCGAAGCGGCTCTCCAAAGGTCGCGACTGCTTCGAGGCCCAGGCGCCGATGCGGCTGCCGCGCGGCCGTGTCGCGTAATAGGCATCCGCCTCGGCGTCGCTGACGATCTCCACCGGCCCGCGTATGCGCACCTGGCGGCGCAGCGATTTCCAGTGGAAGCACATCGCCGCCTTCATGCTGCCAAGAATTTCGCGGCCCTTGGCGCTCTCGAAATTCGTGTAGAAGACAAACCCCTTTTCGTCGAACCCCTTGAGCAGCACCATCCGCACATCCGGCATGCCGTCGGCATCGACGGTCGCCAGGGCGACGCCGTTCGCATCGTTGATTTCGCTTTTGGTTGCGTCCTCCAGCCATGCGGCAAAGAGCCGGAACGGCTCCGCCGCTTCGGTGAAGTCACTGCTTGTTAACTCGGTTTCGTTCATAGTTTTCCAAATTTTTAACGTAGCGGGAGGAGTTCGCCGATTGTCGCGTATCGCGCAAGCTTTTGACAGCAGGCAATGGGGCTTTATCGCTTCGGCCAGCGTCAAGGCTGCGCTCGTGACACTGGCGCTGCCGCTTGCCGCTTGCGGCGCCGGTGGCTTCAGCCTGGAAAAGGCCGATGTCGACCGCTCGATCATCACCTCCAGCGCGCCGTCCGCGCCCGCCGCTCCGGTGGCCGACAAGGACTCCGACCAGACCACCATCGGCAACGCTGTCTCCTCCGCCGACATCAAGGAACTGGGCGGCCAGGCGGTGCCATGGGCCAATTCCGGCACCGGCTCGCGCGGCGCGATCACCGAGTTGGTGGAATTGAAGGATGGCGGCCTGACCTGCCGCCGTTTCAGCGCCACGCGCGAAAGCTTCGACGGCGTCGCGCTCTACAAGGGTGAACTGTGTCTGGCCGAAGCCGGCGGCTGGCGCATGCAGGAATTCAAGGCGCTGTGATTTAATGCGTGTCGCGCAAAAGTGTGCAGCGGTTTTGCGGCAACGACATGCATAAAAACAAAAGACTAAAGCGCGTCGCCTGAATCCGTTTTCAGCGCGACGCGCTTTAGGGGCGCCCTGATTTCGGGCGCTCTGACTTTCGGATGTTAATCCCCCTTGCGGCACTGGAATTTCTTCCTATGCGAGCGCATATAGGGAGCAACCGTGGACTCAATCTCTTTTGCAGGCAGGAAGCATGCGCGACCCCTATGAGGTGCTGGGCGTTGCCAAGAACGCATCGGCCAAGGACATAAAATCGGCCTACCGCAAGCTCGCCAAGAAGCATCATCCGGACCAGAATCCGAATGATCCGAAGGCGAAGGACCGTTTTGCCGCCGTCAACCAGGCTTATGAGGTCGTCGGCGACGAAAAGGCCCGCGGCGCTTACGATCGCGGCGAGATCGACGCCGAAGGCAAGCCGAAATTCCAAGGCTTCGAAGGTGCCGCCGGCGGCGACCCGTTCGCCGGCTTCCGGCGCCAGCAGGGCCCGGGCGGCGCGCATTTCGAATTCCGCAGCGGGCGCCCGGGCGGCGATCCGTTCGACGGCAACAGCGACATCTTCAGCCAGATCTTCGGCGATGCCTTTTCCGGCGCGCGCGGCGGCGGCAGGGGCGGCGACCGCCGCCAGCCTGCCCAGGCCGCGGATTTGAACGTCACGCTGGATATCAGCGTCGAGGAAGCCGCCACGGCCGAGAAGGTGACGGCGATGTTCCCCGACGGCCGCAAGGTCGCGGTCAAGCTGCCGGCCTATGTCGAGGATGGCCAGACGATCCGCCTGAAGGGCCAGGGCGAGCAGGGCCCGGGCCAGCCGGGCGACGCGCTGGTCAAGATCCACATCCGCCGCCATCCGCGCTATCGCATCGAGGGGCGCGACCTGCATGTCGATCTGCCTGTCGATCTGGCCGACGCCGTGCTCGGCGCCAAGGTGGCGGTCGAGACGCCGACCGGCAAGCTCGCGGTCAACGTGCCCGCATGGTCGAGCTCGGACAAGGTGCTGCGGCTGAAGGGCAGGGGCCTGCCGGAGAAAGCCGGCGGCCATGGCGATCTTTACGCCCATGTGCGGCTGATGCTGCCGGAAGGCGGCAATGCCGAGCTTGAGGCCCTGATGCGCCGCCAAAAAGGCTGATCGGCGGAATCTTGTTCCTGTTACAGTGTCTTTTGAGCGCTTGAAGGGGCTCTGTGCCTGTGCGATAGGGCTCTCCACAAAGCATCTATTCTTGCGGAGAGCTTGCACATGGCAGGTGGACAGGGCCTGATGGCCGGTAAGCGGGGCCTTATCCTCGGCGTCGCCAACAATCGGTCGATCGCTTACGGGATCGCCAAGGCTTGCGTCGATCACGGTGCCGAAATCGCGCTGACCTATCAGGGCGAAGCCTTCAAGAAGCGCGTCGAGCCGCTGGCGGCCGAACTCAACGCGCATGTCGCCGGCCATTGCGACGTGACCGACGCTGAGAGCCTCGACGCGGTTTTCGCCGATATCGCCAGGCATTGGGGCAAGCTCGACTTCCTCGTCCATGCCATCGCCTTCTCCGACAAGGACGAGCTCACCGGCCGCTATGTCGAGACGACGCGCGACAATTTCCTGCGCACCATGGATATTTCGGTCTATTCCTTCACCACCATCGCCAAGCGCGCCGAGCCGCTGATGACGGATGGCGGTTCGCTTCTGACGCTGACCTATTACGGCGCCGAGAAGGTGATGCCGCATTACAACGTCATGGGTGTCGCCAAGGCCGCGCTGGAAGCCAGCGTGCGTTATCTCGCCGTCGACCTCGGCGCCAAGAAGATCCGCGTCAACGCCATCTCGGCCGGGCCGATCAAGACGCTGGCCGCCTCCGGCATCGGCGACTTCCGCTATATCCTGAAGTGGAACGAGTACAATTCGCCGCTGAAGCAGACGGTCACCCAGGAAGAGGTCGGCGATTCCGGCGTCTATTTCCTGTCGGACCTGTCGCGCGGCGTGACCGGCGAGGTCCATCACGTCGATTCCGGCTACCATGTCGTCGGCATGAAGGCGGTCGACGCGCCGGATATCTCGACGGTCAAGGACTGATCCTCTCCTTCGCCTATCCTTCGTCCCAGGCCCTGGCCCGACCTCGGAAGACCTGATGTATCCGCTCGTCTACATCGCGCGCCACGGTCAGACGGAGTGGAATGCAGAGCACCGCCTGCAGGGCCAGGCCGACACCGACATCAATGCATTCGGCCGCAAGCAGGCGAGACAGAACGGCGAGCGGCTGGCGGAACTCATCGGCAAGGCCGAGGATTTCGACTTCGTCGCCAGCCCGATGCGGCGCACGCGCGAGACGATGGAGCTGATGCGCGAGGCGATGGGCCTCGATCCTTCCGGCTACCGCACCGATCCGCGCCTGGTGGAGATAAGTTTCGGCGACTGGCAGGGTTTTACCTTCGCCGAACTCGAGGAGCGTGCCCCCGGTTCAACCGATGGCCGCCGCCACGCCAAGTGGGATTTCCAGCCGCCCGGCGAGGGCGCCGAAAGTTACGAGATGCTGCTCGAACGGATAAAGCCGTGGTTCGACGCGCTTCGCCAGCCGACCGTCTGCGTCACCCATGGCGGCGTCATGCGCTGCTTTTTCCGCTTCGTCACCGGCATTTCCAAACAGGAAGCCGCCAGCCTCGAGGTTCCGCAGGACCGGTTGCTCCGCCTTGAGGGCCGCAGCCTGGAGTGGCTTTGAAAGCTGCGACCTATCGAATTCAGGTCAGGCCGAGTCGAAAATGGTGGCTTCTGAGAACCGGAGCGGAGCGTACTTTTCGTACGTGAGCACCGGAAGCGCAGGAAGCCGCCATTTGCAGACCGGCCTCACCTGAATTTAGTTCTGGTCGCTGTCGGGCAGCTGCATGTCGGTCACGACATTCTCGCCATTGCTCACGTCGAAAGCGATGACGATGTCCATGCCGGGCTTCAGCGAGTCGAGATCGGTCTCGGCGTTGAGCTTGTAGGCCTTGCCGTCGTCAAGCGTCAGCGTCAGCGTGTCCTTGTCGACCTTCTTGATCAGGCCTTCGGTCTGGCCGGCGAACGCGGCGGCGGTGGAAATCAGCAGCATGGCGCAGGCGGCGCCAATCAGGGTACGCATCGTCGTCCTCTTTTAGGTCATTGCGCCGGCTGGTAGCGGCGGATCCTCAACGGCGGATGGAGCAGAGCAGAAACCAACCGAATGTGTCAAAACTAAATCCGCCACATCACAGTTTGATGCGTCCGATCACCGTTTGACCACCGTGGAAAACGCCAATAGAAGGCAGCGTGCAGCGCTGCGCGGCCTTTTGGACGCGCAAAGGACGCTGGCAGGGCGCTTTTCAATGTCTCACAACACCTTCGGCCACCTCTTCCGCGTCACCACCTGGGGTGAAAGCCATGGCGAGGCACTCGGCTGCGTTGTCGATGGCTGCCCGCCCGGCATTCGCTTCAAGCGCGAGGACATCCAGGCCGAGCTCGACCGCCGCCGCCCTGGACAGTCGCGTTTCGTCACCCAGCGCCGCGAGCCAGACGAGGTCAAGATCCTGTCCGGCTTCATCCTCGACGAGGACGGCGAGACGATGATCACCACCGGCACGCCTGTCTCGATGCTGATCGAGAATGTCGACCAGCGCTCCAAGGACTATGGCGAGATCGCCCGCCAGTACCGCCCCGGCCATGCCGACTACACCTACGACGTCAAATACGGCCTGCGCGACCATCGTGGCGGCGGCCGTTCCTCGGCGCGCGAGACTGCCGCGCGGGTCGCGGCCGGCGCACTGGCGCGCAAAGTGGTGCCGGGCGTGGTGGTGCGCGGCGCGCTGGTCTCGATGGGCGAAAAGTCGATCGACCGCGCCAACTGGAACTGGAATTTCATCGGCGACGCCGAAAACCCGTTCTTCACGCCCGATCCGGCCTCGGTCCCGGTTTTCACCGCCTATCTCGACGGCATCCGCAAGGCCGGCTCCTCGGTCGGCGCGGTGATCGAGATCGTCGCCGACGGCGTGCCGGCCGGCCTCGGCGCGCCGATCTACGCCAAGCTCGACCAGGATATCGCGTCGGGCCTGATGTCGATCAACGCCGTCAAGGGCGTAGAGATCGGCAACGGCTTCGAGGCCGCCCGCATCACCGGCGAACGGAATGCCGACGAGATGCGCATGGGCAATGACGGCAAGCCGGTGTTTTTGTCCAACCATGCCGGCGGCATCCTGGGCGGCATCTCGACCGGACAGGCGATCGTCGCCCGCTTCGCCGTCAAGCCGACCTCCTCGATCCTGACCCCGCGCCACTCGATCGACAAGGACGGCAAGGATGTCGAGGTGATGACCAAGGGCCGCCACGACCCGTGCGTCGGCATCCGCGCCGTGCCGATCGGCGAGGCCATGGTTGCCTGCGCGATCGCCGATCATTATCTGCGGCACAGAGGACAGACGGGAAAGGGAGGGCAATAGGGCAGTAAGGCAATAGGGCAGTATGTTAAGCAGCCCCGTCGAAACAGCCAAAAATTTCCTTTTCCCTACTGCCCTACTGCCTTATTCCCCTACTGCCCTGCGAGCAAAGCGAGCACGTCATGCCCTACGACCAGAAGAAGATCGTCGAAGCGATCCGCGCCTTCGAGCGCGGCGAGATCGTCGTCGTCATGGACGATGACGGGCGCGAGAACGAGGGCGATTTGATCGTCGCCGCGGTGCATTGCACGCCGGAGAAGATGGCCTTCATCGTCCGCAACACCTCCGGCATCGTCTGCACGCCGATGCCGCGCGAGGAGGCCAAGCGGCTCAATCTGCAGCCGATGGTCGCCGATAATGATTCCGCGCACACCACGGCCTTTACCGTCAGCGTCGACTTCAAGCACGGCACCACCACCGGCATCTCGGCCGACGACCGCACGCTCACCGTGCGCAACCTCGCCAACGGCAATGTCGGCGCCTCCGATTTCGTGCGGCCCGGTCATATCTTCCCGCTGATCGCGCGTGAGGGCGGCGTGCTGATGCGCTCGGGCCATACCGAGGCGGCGGTCGACCTGTGCAAGCTCGCCGGCCTGCCGCCGATCGGCGTCATCTCAGAGCTGGTCAACGACGACGGCACCGTGAAGCGCGGCCCGCAGGTGCAGGCTTTCGCCGAAGAGCATGGGCTGAAGCAGGTTTCGGTCGCCGATCTCATCGCCTACCGGCAGCGCAAGGAAACGCTGGTCGAGCGCGTCGCCTGCTCCGACATCGACACGCTCGGCGGCAAGGCGCAGGTCTTCACCTACACGCTGCCATGGGACACCATGCACCATGTCGCGATCGTCTTCGGCGACATCCGCGATGGCGAGGACGTGCCGGTGCGCCTGCATTCGGAAGATGTCGTCACCGACGTCTTCGGCACCAGCCACCGGCTCGACACCATCATGAAGGCGATGGGCGAGCGCAAGCGCGGCGTCATCGTCTATCTGCGCGAGGGCTCCGTCGGCGTCGCCCATCAGGAGCGCAAGCGTCCGGTCAGCGGCGACCGCGAGGATCATGAGGAAGCCCGCCGCCGCGAGAACGAATGGCGCGAGATCGGCCTCGGCGCCCAGATCCTCAAGGATCTCGGCATCTCCTCGATCAACCTGATCGCCTCGCGCGAGCGCCACTATGTCGGCCTCGAAGGGTTTGGCATCCATATCGCCAAGACCGAGATTTTGTAGTCCTTCGACGGATTTGACGAACCGGAGGTCCTGGGCGGGCAGCCCGCCGGCGTTGCTGATTGACCATAGGCTCCGCGACGCCGGCGATTGGCCGGAGCCTCCGCGAAATCGTCATCCACGGGCGAAGCAAGGAGCGAAGCGACGCGCGTAGACCCGAGGATCCATTCCGTGACTTTGACGCGTTGCGACGGTTCAGAATTCTGCTCCGCTGCACTTTACGATCGAGATCACGGAATGGATCCTCGGGTCTGCGCTCCGCTTCGCGTCGCTCCGCCCGTGGATGACGACGTCGCTTAGGTCTCGGCTAACTGCCAACGTCTGCGATGATGATCGGACGGCCGAGCAACCGTCACTCCGCCAGGACCACCGCTTCGCCCCTGTCCGCATCGCCATCGTCCGTCGCCAGCCGGCACTGGCCGGCGAGCACGGTGACCAGCGCGATCGCGCCTGCCGCAACGGAAACCCAGAACCCGTTCTGCGGACCGAAATTGTCGACCATCCAGCCGGCGGCGAAGGAGCCGAGCGCCATGCCGATGCCGATCCCGGTCGTGACCCAGGTGACGCCTTCGGTGAGCATTGCCGGCGGCACGTGGCGTTCGATCAGGCCGAAGGCGGTGATGAAGGTCGGCGAGATCGCGACGCCGCTGATGAACACCGCCAGCGCCAGCGTCGGCACTGTCTCGGCGAAGAGCAGCGGCAGCGTGGTGAGCGCGATCACGGAGACGGCGACCGCCAGTTGCCGTTGCAGCGGTGCCTTCAGGCTGAGCGCCCCGACGATGATGCCGAGCACGAAGGATCCCAGCGCATAGACGCCGATGACCAGGCTTGCCGCCTCCGGCTGGCCGAGCGCCTTGGTGATGGCGACGGTGGTGACTTCGGTGGTGGCGAAAGTCGCGCCAACGAAGATCAGCGCGAAGGTGATGATCTGGACCGGCCGCAGGCTGATCGCCGAACCGGTCGCGCCATGTTCTGCCGGACGCACTGGCGGCTCGGACGAACGCTGCAAGAGGAAGGCCGCCGAGCCAAGCGCCAAAAGCAGCGTGCTGACCACCATGCCGGCTTCGGCAAACAGCGCCGCGCTCAAGCCTACCGACAGCGAGGCGCCGGCAACATAGACCAGTTCGTCGGCGGCCGATTCGAAGGCAAACGCCGTGTTGAGCTCAGGTCGGTCGCGAAAGATCTCGGTCCAGCGCGCCCTGACCAGGGCGGGAATGCTGGGCATGGCGGCGGCAAGCAGGGCGGACAGGAACAAGGTCCAGACCGGCCAGTGCTGGTTGGCGGCCGCGATCAGTGTCGCGAAGGAAATGACCGAGATGAGAGTCATGGGTGCTGCGATCGCCGTCTGGCCGCGCCGGTCCACCAGCCGCGACACTTGCGGCGAGAGGAAGGCGTTGACCAGCGCGTAGGTCGCGGAGACCGCTCCCGCCAGCCAGTATTCGCCATGCGTCTGCGACAGCATCGCCACGATGCCGATCGGCGCCATGGCGATCGGCAAGCGGGCGACGAAAGCGGCCGCGGCGAAGCCCTTCGTGCCGGGGGCCCGAAAGATGTCCGAATAGGGGTTTCGCATGATCCTGCTCCTCGACAAGGGTGCATACCACAACTACATACGCTGCGTATGAATGTCAGATAGTCCATACGCCGCGTATGTCAATTGGCATACGGTGCGTATGTGAATAGGGCCAGAGCCATGCACAGACCGCGCAAGGAGATGATCGCCGAGACACGCGCCAAGCTGATCGCGGCCGCCCGCCACGCTTTCGGCACGATCGGCTATGCCGAGGCCTCGATGGACGATTTCACCGCGTCGGCCGGCCTGACGCGCGGCGCGCTCTACCATCATTTTGGCGACAAGAAGGGACTGCTGCAGGCGGTGATCGCCGAGATCGACGGCGAAATGGCCGTACGCGTCAACGAGGTGGCCTCGAAGGCGCCGACCCGCTGGCAGCATTTCGTCGACGAATGCACCACCTACATCGAGCTGGCGCTGGAGCCGGAAATCCAGCGCATCATGTTTCGCGACGGCCCGGCCGTGCTCGGCGATCCGGCGCAATGGCCGAACGCCAGTGCCTGCACGGCCTCGATGACCGATCACCTGACCGCATTGCAGGATGAGGGCGTGGTCGTTGCCGACCTCGATCCGGAGACGGCTGCGCGGCTGATCAACGGCGCCAGCAGCCAGGCAGCGCAGCGCATTGCCAATTCCAAGGATCCCGAAGCGACGTCGAAGAAGGCGATCGCGGCGTTCAAGCAACTGCTCGAAGGCTTGCGCAAGAAGCCTTGACCGCACGCTTGGGTAACCAAGCCACCGGGTTGTGCACCGGTTTCGGGCCGGTGCAACCCTGCCGTGATTGACAACAGCCAGGGCGAGAGCATCCTCCACCGCCAACTCTTAGGGTGTGGAGAGTCGGGGCATGTGGGACTTCAGCATTGGCCGGTCTGTGTCCATCATGATGCGGACATGGCCGTTCATCGTCTTTCGCATGATCGTCTATTTCGGCATCACGGTTGCCTACATCATGGCGACCGGCACGGGCGCCAGCGTCGGCTACGGCGTCGGCCACATCTCGACCGATCCGGACGGCCCGGTGTCCTTTGCCCTCTGGGGCGGTGTGGTCGGCTTCGGCGTCGTCTCGATCGCCGTCTACTGGATCCGCGAATACATCCTCTATGTGCTGAAAGCCGGCCATATCGCCGTCATGGTGCATCTGATCGACGGCCATGACGTTCCCGACGGCCAGGGCCAGATCGCCTATGCCAAGGAAGTGGTGACCCAGCGCTTCGCCGAGGCCAACATCCTTTTCGTCGTCGACCAGCTGGTCAAGGGCGCCATCCGCGCCATCACCGGCCTGATCGGCGGCGTTGCCGCCTTTCTGCCCATCCCGGGCCTGAGCGGCATCGTCAGCTTCATCAACACCGTCATCCGCATCTCGCTGACCTATGTCGACGAGATCATCCTCGGCTACAACATCCGCATCAATTCGAACTCGCCCTTCGAGACGGCGCGGCAGGGCGTCGTGCTCTACGCGCAGAACGGCAAGCACATGGTCAAGAACGCCGTCTGGCTGGCGGTGATCATGTGGGGCGTGTCCTTCGTCATCTTCCTGCTGATGCTGGCGCCCGCGGCCGCCATCCTCTGGGTCATGCCGGGCCAGCTTGCCGGCTGGGCCTTCGTGCTGGCGATCGTCTTTGCCTGGGCCTTCAAGGCGGCCTTCATCGAGCCCTTCGCCATCGCTTCGCTGATGCAGGTCTATTTCGAAGCCATCGAAGGCCAGACGCCCAACCCCGAATGGGACCGGCGGCTGGCCGAGGCCTCGTCGAAGTTCAGGGAGCTGCGCGACAAGGCGCTGGGCTCTTTCGGCGGCGGCTCGCGCTGGGATACGCCCCGAGCGGCTTGATCAGAGCTTCGGGAGCAATTCCAGGAAAAGTGTGAAACGGTTTTCCGTCCGGAATTGCGTCAAACGTTCTAAGAGCCGCCAAGCCTTGCGATCGCCGATTTGAGCGGCGCTTCGCCGGCGCCGCGGAACGTCTCGCTCATCACCAGTTCGGGCAGCGGCAGGCGCTTGCCCCAGCCATGCGCCTCGAGGTCCGGCTTCGGCGCGAAGGCCGAGACGCGGCCGACGCACAGATAGGCGATCGGCGTGACATGTTCGGGGATCGACAACAGCCGCTTCAGCGCCTCGGTCTCGATGATGCTCACCCAGCCGACGCCGACGCCCTCCGCCCGCGCCGCCAGCCAGAAATTCTGCACCGCGCAGACGGTGCTGTAGAGATCCATTTCCGGATTGTGCCAGCGCCCGAGCGGCGAGTCCTTCGAGCGCTGCCGGTCGCAGGTGATGCACAGATTGAGCGCGCTTTCGCAGATGCCTTCCAGCTTGAGCTTGCGGTAGAGCGCCTGCCGCTCCGCCTCGATCGCCGGCAGTTCCTGCTCGCGCGCGGCGAGGAACAGGTCGCGCACCTGCCGCCGTCGCTCCCCATCGCGGATGACGATGAAATTCCACGGCTGCATGTAGCCGACCGAAGGCGCATGATGCGCGGCGGTGATGAGCCGCGCCAGCACGGCATCGTCGAGATCGTCGGCGATAAAATGGCTGCGCACGTCACGCCTGGTGAACATTGCCCGATAGACCGCGTCGCGCGCCAATTGGTCAAAGTCATCGCCGCTCGCGGCGATCGCTGCTGCCGTCATCGCTTTTCCCCTTGCGACAAGCAGTCATCCGCCTGACCAAGCGGATAACCATGTGTCTGCCAGGCCGGTCTTCTGGCTCGGGATCATCCCGCATCCGGCGCCTTCCCGTCTTTCGACAGTGGCTTTGCCGGCGCGGTCCCCCTCACAGCGTTGGGCGCGCCACGGAATTCAACCGTGTTCCCGATTCTCCCGCGTCGCGGGCACCAGGCAGCAGAGTGACCTTACCGCGAAGTCCGGCGCCAGCCAATGGCGCTGGCGACACGGGCTGACGCAATTTTCCCCAGCCATTCGGCTTTCAAACATGGTCATCCAGGCCGCAGGTGCCTAGATTAGGCGCCATGGCCACACGTCTCTACACGCACCCGATCTTCCTCGAACACCTCACGCCGCCCGGCCATCCCGAGCGGCCTGACCGCTTGCGCGCCATCGAGCGCGTGCTGGATGACGAGGCGTTTTCGGCGCTCGACCGCGTCAAGGCGCCGGAAGGCGACGAGGCAACCATCCTCTACGCGCATCCGGAAAATTTCGTGGAGCGCGTGCGCGCCGCCATCCCTGAAAACGGCATCGTCTCGATCGATGCCGATACCAGCGCCAGCCCGAAAAGCTGGCAGGCCGTGGTGACGGCGATCGGCGGCGCCAACGCGGCCGTCGACGACGTCTTCGAGGGCCGCGCCGCCAACGTCTTCGTCGCCGCCCGCCCGCCCGGCCACCATGCCGAAAAGACCACGGCGATGGGTTTTTGCCTGTTCAACACGGCGGCGATTGCCGCCCGCTACGCGCAGAAGAAGCACCAGGCCGAGCGCGTCGCCATCGTCGACTGGGACGTCCATCACGGCAACGGCACGCAGGACATTTTTTGGGACGACCCGTCGGTGCTCTACTGCTCGACGCACCAGATGCCGCTTTATCCGGGCACCGGCGCGAAGAGCGAGACCGGCGCCGGCAACATCGTCAATGCGCCGCTTGCGCCGCGCACCGGCAGCGATCTGTTCCGCGACGCCTTCCTGTCGCGCGTGCTGCCGTCCATCGATGCTTTCGCGCCGGATCTGATCATCATTTCCGCCGGCTTCGACGCGCACCACCGCGATCCGCTGGCCGAGATCAACCTGACCGAGGATGATTTCGACTGGGCGACCGGGCAATTGATGGAGCGCGCCGGCCGCCACAGCGGCAACCGGCTCGTCAGCCTGCTGGAAGGCGGCTACGATCTGCAGGGACTGGCATTTTCAGTCGCCGCCCATGTCGGGCGGCTGATGAAGGGATAGGGTATGGCAGTGGAAGGCAATGAGGACGTCAAGGCGATGAGCTTCGAACAGGCGCTCGACGCGCTGGAGAAGATCGTCGATGATCTGGAGCGCGGCGACGTCCCGCTCGACCAGTCGATCAGGATTTATGAGCGCGGCGAGGCGTTGAAGGCGCATTGCGACCGCCTCCTGAAGGCGGCCGAGGACAAGGTCGAGAAGATCAGGCTGTCGCGCGACGGCAAGCCGGTGGGAACGGAGCCGCTCGACGCGGAATAATTTGCAACAGGGTGGGCAGAGTAAGCAGGTAAGGAGTTCAAGCCATGTGCCGCAACATCAAGACCCTGGCCAATTTCGAACCGCCGGCGACCAATGACGAAGTGCATGATGCAGCACTGCAATTCGTGCGCAAGCTGAGCGGTACGACGAAACCCTCGAAGCGCAACGAGCATGCTTTCCACCATGCCGTCGAGGCGATCGCGGCGATCGCGCGCGAGCTCATCGATTCGCTCGAGACCAATCAGGAACCGCGCAATCGCGAGGAAGAGGCCGCCAAGGCGAAGGCCAGGTCGGCGCTCCGTTTCGCCTGAGGACCCGACATGAGCTTCTTTCCGGGAAACGATCCTGAACCCGGCGATGCCTTCGCCTGTGACCAGATCGAGTTGATGGTTGTTCCGAACGCCAAGGACATTGGCGGTTTCGAGGTGCGCCGGGCCTTGCCGACGGCCAAGCGCCGGCTGGTCGGGCCGTTCATCTTCTTCGACCGTATGGGACCGGCCATCCTGCGCGCCGGCCATGCGCTCGACGTTCGCCCGCATCCGCATATCGGCCTGTCCACCGTCACCTACCTGTTCGACGGCAAGATCAGGCATCGCGACTCGCTCGGAACCGAAATGGTGATCGCGCCCGGCGACGTGAATTTGATGACCGCCGGACGTGGCATCGTCCATTCCGAGCGCACGCCGGAGGAATTACGCGGCGCGCCGATGTCGGTGTCCGGCCTGCAGACCTGGCTGGCGCTGCCGGACGGCAAGGAGGAGATCGCTCCAATTTTCGCCAACACGTCGATGGCCCGTCTGCCCGAGATCGACGCCGAGGGCGTCAGCGGCCGCGTCGTCATCGGCGAGTTCTCAGGATGGCGCTCGCCCGTGGCGACCGCTTCGGAGACGCTTTATGCCGATCTGCGCCTGGCGGCGGGTGCTGCCGTGAAAATTCCGGCCGATGCCGAGGAGCGCGCCATCTACACGCTGGAAGGCGACGTCTCGATCGCCGGCGACATTTTCCCGGCCGAGCGGCTTCTGGTGTTCAAGCCCGGCGAGGAAATCGTCGTTTCTTCCGAGCGCGGCGCGCATTTCATGCTGTTCGGCGGCGCTTCGCTCGGCTCCAAGCGTTATATCTGGTGGAATTTCGTCTCGTCCTCGAAGGAACGCATCGAACAGGCCAAAGAGGAATGGAAGACAGGCCGCTTCGATATCGTTCCTGGCGATGAGGAGGAGTTTATCCCGCTGCCGGAAGGCTAAGGCAGGTCGATATTCAGGTGAGGCCGACCTGCAAATCGCGGTTTCCTGCGCTTCCGGTGCTCACGTACTTTAGTACGCTCCGCTCCGGTTCTCGGAACCCGCCATTTTCGACTCGGCCTGACCTGAATCTCGACCCGCCTTAGGTGGTGGCAAAGGAATGCGCGTCACTGACGCGCATTTACATTCACCCGCTGGCGGCCTATGCCGCGCATGATTATGGCGCAATTCATTGCTAGCGCCGTGTTCAACGGATTTCAGCAGGTCGCGCCTGAGTGAGCCCAAAGCCGCAAACACCGCTTCTCGATAAGGTCCGCATCCCGGCGGATTTGCGCACGCTTGAGGAAAGCGAGCTGCCGCAGCTCGCCTCCGAACTGCGCCTTGAGATGATCGATGCGGTATCGCAGACCGGGGGCCATCTTGGCGCCGGCCTCGGCGTCGTCGAGCTCACCGTCGCCCTGCACTACGTCTTCAACACGCCGCAAGACCGGCTGATCTGGGACGTTGGCCACCAGGCCTATCCGCATAAGATCCTGACCGGCCGCCGCGACCGCATCCGCACGCTGCGCCAGGAAGGCGGCCTTTCCGGCTTCACCCGCCGGGCCGAGAGCGAATACGACCCGTTCGGCGCCGCGCACTCCTCGACCTCGATTTCGGCCGGCCTCGGCATGGCGATGGGGCGCGACCTGTCGGGCGGCCGCAACAACGTCATTTCGGTCATCGGTGACGGCGCCATGTCGGCCGGCATGGCCTTTGAGGCGCTGAACAATGCCGGCGCGCTCGATGCCCGCCTGATCGTCATCCTCAACGACAACGACATGTCGATCGCGCCGCCGACCGGGGCGATGAGCGCCTATCTGGCGAGGCTCGCCTCCGGCAAGGCCTATCTCGGCCTGCGCGATTTCGGCAAGAAGCTGACCTCTTATCTCGGCAAGCGCGCCGACCGCGCCATCACCCGCGCGGTCGAGCATGCGCGCGGCTACGTCACCGGCGGCACCTTGTTCGAGGAGCTCGGTTTCTATCACATCGGCCCCATCGACGGGCACAATCTCGAGCACCTCATTCCAGTGCTGAAGAATGTCCGCGACAATGCCGACGGCCCGGTGCTGATCCATGTCGTGACCCAGAAGGGCAAGGGCTACGCCCCGGCGGAGGCTGCGGCCGACAAATATCACGGCGTCAACAAGTTCGACGTCATCACCGGCGCGCAGGCCAAGGCGCCGGCCAACGCGCCGGCCTACACCAAGGTGTTCGCCGAAGGCCTGATCCAGGAAGCGCGCGAGGACGAGCGCATCGTCGCCATCACCGCCGCCATGCCGAGCGGCACCGGCCTCGACCTGTTCGGCGAGGTGTTTCCGAAGCGAACCTTCGATGTCGGCATTGCCGAGCAGCATGCTGTGACCTTCGCCGCCGGGCTGGCCACCGAGGGCTACAAGCCCTTTGCCGCCATCTACTCCACCTTCCTGCAGCGCGCTTACGACCAGGTCGTCCACGACGTGGCGATCCAGAGACTGCCGGTGCGCTTCCCGATCGACCGCGCCGGCTTCGTCGGCGCTGACGGCGCCACCCATTGCGGCGCCTTCGACACGACCTTTCTCGCGACGCTGCCGGGCTTCGTCGTCATGGCCGCGGCGGACGAGGCCGAGCTTCGCCATATGGTGCGCACGGCGGCGTCCTATGACGACGGCCCGATCGCCTTCCGCTATCCGCGCGGCAACGGCGTCGGCGTCGACATGCCGGAGCGTGGCTCGGTGCTTGAAATCGGCAAGGGCCGCATCGTGAAAGAGGGCACCAAGGTAGCGCTTCTCTCCTTCGGCACGCGGCTTCAGGATTGCCTTATCGCCTCCGAGGAACTCGGCGCGGCGGGCCTCTCCACCACCGTTGCCGACGCCCGCTTCGCCAAGCCGCTGGACGAGGATCTCATCCGGCGTCTCGCCCGTTCGCATGAAGTGCTGGTCACCGTGGAGGAAGGCGCCATCGGCGGCTTCGCTGCCCAGGTGCTGCATTTCCTTGCCCATGAAGGCTTGCTGGAAAGCGGCCTCAAGGTGCGCCCGCTGGTGCTGCCGGATGTGTTCAGCGACCACGCCAAGCCCGAAAAAATGTATGCCGATGCCGGCCTGGACGCGGCAGGCATCGTGCACACGGTCTTTGCCGCGCTCGGCCGTGGCGCGCAGGCGCAGCGCGCCTGAATCGAAATCTCAACTTCTTGAATCGGTTTGTCGGCTGTTGCCGGTAATCTTTTGTTAACGCTTCCGTTTGGCGGTTCGCTTACCCTGTCTCTTGGCCGATTTTCAACGGCGCCCTGCTAAGACCTTGGTCCTAGGCAGGGGAATAGGAACAATGAAGTCGCTCATTTGCGGCATGGCCCTTTTGGCGGCCATGATTGCGCCGGTGGCAGCCGAAACGCGTTACGATCGCAATATCGAAAAGGCGGCGATAGACATCGTCGCCGGCAAGATGGGCAACATCCGCGGCGGCTTCTCCTACAAGCAGAGGCCGCAGCTTGTCCTGCTCCCGGAAGCGGCGCCCGCCGCGCCCGCTCCCGTTGAGCCGCCGCGCAAGGAGGCTTCCGGCAATGACGGCCTGATGCCGGCGGTCGAGCGCCAGGTCTCGCGCACCATTTTCTAGAACCACATATCGCGCACGCAGCGCCCGTCGCGCGGCAGGTCGTCGAAACTGTCCAGGCCGTCGAAATGGTCGATCGGCAGGTCGGCGACGTCCTCCGGCGGCGCCAGCCTGACATTGACGGCGATGCGCGTGCGGCCGCTCTCGCCGGAACCCAGGCCGCGCCAGGCGACCACGCAGGCGCAGGTCGGACAGAACAGGATTTCCAGCGCGGGTTCGGCCACCTCGGCGCGCGTGTAGGACTTCAGCGGTCCGGCAATGCGAATTCGTTCGTCGAGATAATCATAGGCCCAGAGCGCGCCGTAGCGGCGGCAAAGCGTGCAATTGCAGGCGGTGATTCCACCGGGATCGCCCTCCAGCGTCCAGTGGGCCGCGCCGCAATGACAAGTACCCTTCAGCATCGTCACCTCCGCCCGTCCGATCGACGGCCCGTCGCGTCGGCATTCTGCAGCCTATCGCGCCGTGTTCAACCCATTGCGTTCGCGCCCGGCTTTCGCCAATGAAGGCCGATGAGTTCCCCTTTGCCATCAAGCCAGCGCCAGCGGCTCGACGAATTGCTCGTCGGGCGCGGCCTGTTCGCCAGCCGCTCGCGGGCCCGCGACGCGATTGAGCGCGGCACGGTGACGGTTGACGGCATCGTTGCGCGCAAGCCCGGCCAGCCCGTCGCGCCGGACTGCCTGGTCGCCATCGACGATCCGGCGCAGGCCTATGTGTCGCGCGCCGCCCTGAAGCTGATTGCCGGCCTCGACCGTTTCGGCCTCGACCCATCCGGCAGCGAGGCGCTCGACGTTGGCGCCTCGACCGGCGGCTTCACCCAGGTGCTGCTCGAGCGTGGCGCGGCGCATGTCACGGCAATCGATGTCGGCCACGGCCAGATGCATCCCGAAATTGCCGCTGGTCCGCGCGTCACCGTGATCGAAGGGCTGAACGCCCGCGATCTGACGGCGGCCGATCTCGGCGGCCGCGTTCCGGATTTCCTGGTTTGCGACGTAAGCTTTATCTCGCTGAAGCTGGCGCTGCCGCCGGCGCTGGAATTGGCGGGCGAGGGCGCCAGGGCGATCCTTCTGGTCAAGCCGCAATTCGAGGCCGGGCGGGAGGCGATCGGCAAGGGCGGGCTGCTCAAGGAGCCTGAAGACGCTGAGCGCGTTGCCGTGAGCTTGCGCGATTGGCTCGCCGGCGTCCTTGGCTGGCGCGTGCTCGGATTGCACCCGTCGCCGATCGAAGGCGGCGACGGCAACCGCGAGTTCCTGCTCGCCGCCGTAAAGGGATCGCGATGAGCACACGCTTCACCATCGCCAGGCTAGGCTCGCAGGGCGACGGCATCGCCAATGCCGAGGGCGGGGAGGTCTTCATCCCGTTCACGCTGCCGGGCGAAACTGTCACCGCCGCGCGGCAGAAGGACCGCGCCACGCTGATGTCGGTGCTCGAACCCTCGCCGTTCAGGGTAGATCCGGCCTGCCGGCATTTCACCGAATGCGGCGGCTGCGCGCTGCAGCATTACGAGGCCGAGGCTTACCGGCAATGGAAGCGCGAGAAGGTCGTGCAGGCGCTGAAGACCAAGGGCATCGCTTGCGAGATCGCTGCGCTGGTGCCTTGCGCGCCGCACAGCCGGCGCCGCGTCACCTTCAGCGCCAGACGCACCGAGGCCGGCATGCTGCTCGGCTTCGTGCGCGCGCTGTCCTCCGAGATCATCCCGATCGAGGAATGCCCGATCTCGCTGCCGGTGATCGTCGCGGCGCTCGATAAATTGCGCGCCCTGGCCGGATTGGTCTGCGCCACGCCGAAAGCCTTCCACATGACGGTGACTGTCACCGCTTCCGGCCTCGACATCGCCGTGCAGGATGCCGGCAAGCTGGGCGACCACCAGCGCCGTATCGCGTCGAATTTCGTCATGGCCGAGGGCCTGGCGCGGCTTTCCGTCGACGGCGAGATCGTCGTCGAGCCGAAGAAGCCGGTGGTGCAGTTCGGATCGGTCGCGGTCGCCGTGCCGCCCGGCGCCTTCCTGCAGGCGACGGAAGCCGCCGAGGAGACGATGGCGGGCCTTGTCGGCCAACATGTGGCGCGCGCGAAGAAGGTTGCGGATCTGTTTGCCGGCTGCGGCAGCTTCGCGCTCCGGCTGGCGGCGAAATCCGAGGTTCATGCCGTGGAGGGCGACGGTCCCGCGCTCGCCGCGCTCGACCGCGCCTTCCGCTTCGCCAGCGGCCTGAAGCGGGTGACCAGCGAACGCCGCGACCTGTTCCGCCGGCCGCTGACCTTCAAGGAGTTGAACGCCTTCGATGGCCTGGTCTTCGATCCGCCGCGCGCCGGCGCCGAGGATCAGTCGAAGCAGATCGCCCGCTCCGACGTGCCGCTGGTCGCCGCCGTCTCCTGCAACCCAGTGACGCTCGCGCGCGATTTGCGCATCCTTCTCGACGGCGGCTACACGCTGAAGCGCGTGACGCCGATCGACCAGTTCCTATGGTCGCCGCATGTCGAGGCCGTGGCGCTCTTGGAAAAGCCGAAGCGGCGGCGATAATCCACAACCAGCGGTTCGCAAGAAATTTGTGAAACCTCTGTTCTTTCGACGAAATTGCGCCCCAAAGACGCCTTTTTGCGAGCCATAAATTTATGTCGTCTGGGAAACGTTCCGGTCCCTGGAGCGTTACCGTTGCGAATGGATGGCGGATTGCAATGCGCACGCTTCAGAAATTCCTTGGCCTCGTCGTCGTTCTCATATTCATGGCCGGTTCCGCCGCCGGGGCGCTGGCGCAAGGTGAAAAGCGGCTGGCCTTCGTCATCGGCAATGGCGCCTATCAATCCGGCGAACTCGCGACGGCCGCCAATGACGCGGGCCTGATCGGGCAGACCCTGCAGGCAGCCGGCTTCGATGTGGTCGGCGCGCGCGATGTGGACCAGGAATCGCTGCGCGGCGCCTTCCGCGATTTTCTCGCCAAGGTTTCGGCCGCCGGTCCCGACGCGGTCGTTTTCGTCTACCTCGCCGGTCATGGCGCGCAGTTCGAAGGTGAAAACTACTTCCTGCCGGTTGACGCCAACATCGCCAATCCCGCCGATGTGCCGCTCCAGGCCATTCGGGTTTCCGACCTCACCCGACCGCTTGCCGCCCTGCCGACGAAGGTCAACGTCATCGTGCTTGACGCGGCGCGGCCGAATGAGTTCCCGCAGACGAAAGAGCCGCTGGCCGGCGGTCTCGCGCTGGTCGACCCCGACCCGAATATGCTGATTGCCTTCAATTCCGCGCCGGGAACCGCGGCACCCGAGGGCAAGGGACCGTATGGCGCCTATGCGCAGGCGCTCGCCGAGATGATGCGCGAGGGCGGCCTGCCGCTCGAAGACGTGTTCGACCGTACGCGCCTGCGCGTCAACGAGGTGACGCAAGGGGCTGAAGTGCCTTGGGACGCCTCGAAGATCAGTGCGCCTTTCGTGTTCTTCGACCGGGCGTCGGATGCGCCCGCGCCCAAGGTTTCCGAGGCCGAAGACCAAGCCAACCGGACCAGGGAAATCCGCGATTTCGATGCCCGCGATGCCTATGTGGCGGCCCTCGACCGCGACACGATGCGCGGCTACCAGGATTTCCTCGCCGCCTATCCGCACGATCCGATGGCCAAGCGGGTGCGCGCCATCATCGCCGCGCGGCGCGAGGCGATCACCTGGCGCCAGACCTGGATGCGCGACACGCCGGAGGCTTACTGGTCCTATTTGGACCGCTATCCGCATGGCCCGCATGCCTGGGACGCGCGCCGCCGGTTGGAGCATTTCGACGCCGAGCTCGAGCCGCCGTCGAGTTTCACCGTCATCGTCTATGACGTGCCGCCGCCGCCGCCGGAGGAAATCATCTATGTCGACCGTCCGGTGCTCTATTTCGACGATCCGGACTACGACTTCGATCCGCCGCCGCCGGTCGCGGTGATCTTCCTGCCGCCGCCGCCGCCGGATTTCATCGTGCTGCCGCCGCCACGGCCGCCGGTCGACGTTTTCGTTCTGCCGGTGCCGGTCTTCGTGCCGGTGCCCGTGTGGGTCAACCCGCCGCGCAACATCGTGCCGCCGCCGGACAACATCATCTTCAACAACATCCACAACACGACCGTCATCAACAACACCACGATCCGCAACGAGACCGCTAGTCAGGCCGGACAGCCAAACGGCAATACCGAGGGCGGCCTCACCACAGGCCAGAAAATCACCGGAGCTGCCATCGGTGCCGGCGCAGCGCTGGCGGCCAAGGTCGCGCTGCCGCCGCTCTTGAAGAAGAGGGCGGCCATATCCGGTCAGTCCCAGTTCGATCAGAATCAGGGCGGCCAGATTAAGAGCGGCTTGCCGCTGAAACCCGGCCAGGGTGTAACGCAGGGCCAGCAGCCTGGTGCTGCGGTTCCGCTGTCGAAGAACCTGTCCGCCCGTAAGCTCGGAACCGACCACGCCTTGCCGGGAGCCGATGGCAACACGCTGCCGCTCGTCAACGGCAAGCCGGTGCTCAACGGCCAGAATCTGCCGAACGACAGGTCCAGGAAGCTGCTTGGCAAGAAAGGCATTGTGGAGGGCAACCAGGAGGCGACCGGAAATGCCGGTGCCGCCATTTCCGGCAACGGCCAGCAGAATGGGGCTGGCAACGATCAGGGCAAGAAAGGCAAGGTCCGCAAGCTGCCAACCGTCAATGGCGCGCCGGTCGAGAATGGGCAGAGCGCCCAGGAGAGGTTCGGGAAAA
The DNA here is from genome assembly GCF_019091085.1 of Mesorhizobium sp. GbtcB19. Classification (GTDB taxonomy): domain Bacteria; phylum Pseudomonadota; class Alphaproteobacteria; order Rhizobiales; family Rhizobiaceae; genus Mesorhizobium. The sequence goes on from NZ_JAGXJY010000006.1 coordinate 181,616, forward strand.
ACAACCCGAATGCGTTGTCCGACCAGGGCAACGGCAAACCGAAGAAGCTGACGCGCAAGGATTTGTCGGTCGGCCAGTCCATCGTCGAACCGGGCGATCAGAGCTCGGCCAACAGAAATGACAAAGGCAAGAAATTCCGCAAGCTGCCGACCGTCAACGGTGAGCCGGCCGACAATCGGCCGATCGTGCAGAAGCACATGAGGAAGAACAATCCGGACGTGTTCTCCGACCAGTCCCAGGGCTCGATCGACGGGAACGTCAAGAAGCTCCGCAGACTGCCTACCGTCAATGGTGAGCCGGCCGACAATGGGCCGAGTATGCAGAAGCGGTTCAGGAGGAACAATCCGGACGTGTTCTCCAACGAGAATCAGGGCTCGGCCGGCGGGAACGACGTGGGCAGGAAGTTCCGCCGGCCGCAGAACGAGGAAGGTTCCGCCGGCGCGGAGGTGAACGTCCAGCGGAACTTCAAGCCGCAGAAACAGGAGTTCCGCGCGCAGCCCAAGGTTCAAGTCCAGCCGCAGGAGCGGCGTCTGTCGCAGGAGCCCAAGCAGCAGCAGCAAGGAAACAAGAAGCCTGTCTGCGGGCAGCCGGGTGAGCCGCCCTGCAAGCAGTAGGCCGGCGCGGCTGGGCGGAGCCTCCGTTGCATGGGCCGGAGTCCGGTCCGTGGTTTTGAAAGGCGGGGATTGCCAGTTGGCGGTGCGTCAGCCGGTCAATGGCGGACCGCTTAGAGCAATTCCAGGAAAAGTGCCTAGCGGCTAGAGCAATTCCAGGAAAAGTGTGAGCGGTTTTCCGTCCGGAATTGCGTAAAAACAAAGAGTTAGAGCGGTTCGGCGTTTCCGTGACACGATGAACCGCTTGGCGCGTTGGCCTCCCTTTGGGAGGCTGCGCATATCTGGCAGGTATTCGGTCTACGAACTCGGAGTCAGCCGTTTCGCCGTGCCGCCACGCTGGTTGATCGAAACCCAGGTGTTCGGGTTCTGCTGCGACTGGCGCTTCAGGAAGTAATAGCCGGTGGCGTTCCACGGCCTGACCTCGTCGGCCAGGTTGTCGAGCACAAGATCGCCCTTGTCGGTCTTCACCGTCAGGATCGTGTGGCCCTCATTGTTGAGATCGCGCACGACCGTCATCAACAGCGCCTGCCGGGGGAAGCCCGCTTGCAGAAGGAGCTTGCGCTTATAGAGCGCGTAGATCTTGCAGTCGCCCTTGCCGTCCGTCGGATAGTCCCAATGGTCCATCATCGTGCCCCAGTGGTCGTAGTTGCTGACGGGTTTGATGGAGCGGTTAGCCTTCTGGTTGACCCGCTGGAGGGTGCGCATGTTCTGCGCGGTCAGCTTGACGCTCGCGGCCGGCAGAGCGGGCACCTTGCACTCCTTGGGCCGGCGATGACAGAAATCGAGCCAGCCATATGGAACGCTGGTGCTTGCGCCAACCGTGGCCGAACTCGCACCGGCGGCAGGTGGCGCCGACATTCGCTTGAACAGCGTCGACTGTGCCGCCGCCGGGCTGACACTGAGCGATGAAACGCCAACCAACGAAACAAGGCCAAACAGGAAGGAAGAAGTCAGGACGTAAGGGGATTGCTTCACTGCCAACACACCACCGCAACGAGGAGACTGGCGACAGCCTAATGCGCGAACGCCAGCCCCGCCAATTAAACTATTAATAATGTCCTAACACGATTGTGTTCACTTCAAGGTGCGGTCGGCGTTCAAGCCGAAATGCGAACATCGGCCAGGCCGAACACTCCGGCGTGGTGAATTCCCGATCGCCAAGCCTATACTTCCCGCACACCTTCAGACCCAGCCGCTTTTGCAGCTTTTACGAAATTGCGGTCAAAGGTTGCAAAGCCGGTGCAATGGGCTGATTTGCTCAGATGCAGCGCATCCGCGAAATCAACCCCCGCCTCGACCAGACCCAGCGCGGAAGAGACAACAGGAGCGTCTTCGATCTCGACCGTGGGAAGCCCGCCAAACTTCCGTAATGCTCTGACGATATCGGCCTGGTCGTAACCATAAGCGCTGCGTAGCACCCACTCGGCTTCCAGAACCACCGTGACGGCGGCAAAGACCGGTTGACCGTCGATCAACCGCCTGGCGCGCGCGGACTGCTCGGGATGATCGTTCGTCAGGTAGCGAACGACAACGTTCGTATCAATCGCGAGCATGGCGTCGCCGTGCTTCGGCGAGCACGCCCGCGTCCATTTCTTCCAGTGTCTTCGGCGCGCCGCGGGATGGCAGGGAGCCAAAGACATCGTTCGGCTGCGTCGCAGCAAATGCAGGCGCTAGCCTCAAAAGCACCCCTTCCGGCGTTTCCTCAACCTCAAGCCTCGTTCCCGCGCCCCACTCTCTCCGTTTCCGGATGGCGCTGGGCAAAATCACCTGCCCCTTGGTCGAGACGGTGGTAGTGAGCTTTTCAGACGCAGACATGGCACCCTACCTGTGTAAGACAAAGGTAAGATAGATGACGTCAGGGTCGAATTCAAGTCATATTGCCTCAGGCCTCAAACCCTGGTGCCGCCCACCGTCATCTGGTTCATCCGCAGATGCGGCTGGCCGACGCCCACCGGCACGCCCTGTCCGGCCTTGCCGCACATGCCGATGCCGTTGTCGAGCTTCATGTCGTTACCGATCATGCTGACGCGGTGCATGGCGTCCGGACCGTTGCCGATCAGCATCGCGCCCTTGATCGGCTGCGTCACCTTGCCGTTTTCGATCATGTAGGCCTCGGTGCAGCCGAACACGAACTTGCCGGACGTTATGTCGACCTGGCCGCCGCCGAAGGACACGGCGTAGATGCCGTTCTTGACCGAGGCGATGATCTCGTCCGGCTCCATGTCGCCCGCGGTCATGTAGGTGTTGGTCATGCGCGGCATCGGCTGGTGTGCATAGCCTTCGCGCCGGCCGTTGCCAGTCGCCTTCATGCCCATCAGCCGGGCGTTCTGGCGGTCCTGCATATAGCCGACCAGCTTGCCGTCCTCGATCAGCACGTTGCGCGCCGAAGGCGTGCCTTCATCGTCGACGGTGAGCGAGCCGCGCCGCTCGGGGATCGTGCCGTCATCGACCACGGTGACGCCCTTCGCCGCAACTTGGCTACCCATCAGGCCGGCGAAGGCCGAGGTCTTCTTGCGGTTGAAATCGCCCTCCAGCCCATGCCCGACCGCTTCGTGCAGCATCACGCCCGGCCAGCCGCTGGAGAGCACGATGTCGAACGTTCCGGCTGGCGCGGGAACCGCCTCGAGATTGACCAGCGCCTGCCGCAGCGCCTCGCTTGCGGCATGTTTCCAGCTTTCCTCGCTGACGAACTCGCCAAAGCTCTTGCGGCCGCCCATGCCATAGGAGCCGCTCTCCTGCCGGTCGCCGCTGCCGACCACGACCGACACGTTGATGCGGACCAGCGGGCGGATGTCGCGCACGATCTGGCCGTCGCCGCGCACGATCTCGACATGCTGCCACGAGGCGGCGAGCGAGGCCGTCACCTGGCGCACGCGCGGATCCTTCGCCCGCAGCCAGCCGTCGATCTCCTGCAAGAGCTTGGCCTTGGCCTCGAAGGACGGCGAGGGGATCGGGTTCTCGTCGCCATAGAGGTGGCGGTTGGTGCGCGCCGGCGCGCCGGCGAGCTGGCCGGAATAGCCGCCCTTGACCGCCGAAACCGCATCGGCGGCGCGCAGCAGCGAGGCTTCGGAAAGATCGCTCGAATGCGCATAGCCGCTGGCTTCGCCGGCCACGGCGCGCAGGCCAAAACCCTGATCTGTGTTGAAATTGGCCGTCTTCAGCCGGCCATTGTCGAACATCAGCGCCTCGCTCTCGCTGTATTCGAGGAACAGCTCGCCGTCGTCGGCGCCCTTGATGGTCTCGGCGACGATCTCTTTGACGCGATCGTCGGAAATGTCGAATTGGCCGATCAGGCTGTTCATGGCAGGTCCATTCATGGAAACAAATCGTTGCACCGGATGTAGGCGCGAAGCAGCCGCCAGACAATCGCCAACAGGGTCATGCCGGCGATTGCGGCTCACTTCTCGTTGACGAAGTCCTTGATGTTGCCGGCCATCGAGTCCCAGTTGGCGAACTGCTGCTCGAGATTGGCCCTGGTGATGCCGCCGGCGAAGGAGACATCCATCTTGAAGTTCGAGCCGTCGCCGGAATAGGCCTTCACCCAGCGGTACTTCTCGTTCCAGGCATTGGCCTGGTCGGCGGTGAGCGGGTCGGTGTAACCGGTCGAGAACTGCAAGGACTTGCAGTTCTCATGGTTCTCGCAGCCATAGAAATAGATGACGTATTTGACGCCCTCGACCCGTCCGGAAATCATCGGATCGCCATTGTCGTCTTTCTCCATCCTGGCCGAACCGAAACCCTTGGCGATGTCGAGGACCGTCGCGGGGTCGGGCGCCTGGAGGATTTCGGCATCCTCGGCCCGTGCCGCCGAAACCGCGCCGGCCAACGCCAGACCTGTGATGGAAATGGATCGCGTCGCGCGCATTTGAGCCTCCTGGCAGCCAAACGCGCATTCGCCACCGACCTCAGCGTCGGGAGCGGCGCATGGGCAAGAAGATCAAGGTAGGGCGGCGAAGCCTTCCGCAAAGCCCTTGAGATCGACAGGGATGCCGATGCCTTCTTCCGGCGTCTGGAAGACGATGAAGGTGGCCGACGTGCCGCTCTTCAGCGTGTCGAGCAGCGGCTTTTCGAGGATCACCTCGGCATAGCAGCCGTCCTGGAAGCAGCGTACGAAATAGGCGCGGCCGATATCCTTGCCGTCGACATTGAGGCCAAGGCCGTTGGGCAGGAGCACGCCGAGCGGCGCCAGCACGCGCAGGATCTCGGCCTTGTTGTCGGCGGTGCGCAGCACCACGACCGAAAGGCCCATTTCAGGGCGATCCTCGGCGACGACGTTCTGCATCATCACGCATTGCTCGGAGGTCGCGCCCGCCGGCGTGTCGCAGATGATCGACCACGCGCCATGCGTCGACTTGACTGTGCCGCTGGGCGGCGTGGCATTGTTCGGCGAGGCGGCGGCGCCAACGGCTACGCCGACACCGAGCAAGGCGACGGCAAGGACGACCTTCGCCAGGGTTCTCGAAAGCCAGGAAGTCATGACGGCTCCATTGCGAATCACGGCACTTTAAGCCGCGCCGGGGCCAAGTAAAGGACGAGACCGTCGCCGGCCCGCCCCGATACCGGCAATTGCGTGCTTTTCCAAAGCAAATTCGCCCGAATTGCGACCATTGCGCAGATCACGTGGCGGGTGCCGAACATGGCCTTCGGCTTGCGCGCAAAAATGCCGCACGGTTTCCTCCGCTCCTTTCTTGCGGAGGGAAATAGAGTATGGTTTGAACCACCCAAGGGACAGACCGGGATTCCCAATTCCGGCATCGTCCGTTATTGGTGCGACCAGATCGCGGGAAGTGGGAGACGAGAGGGCGATGAGGAAATTCCTGGCAAGCGCTAAATTCTTGGCAGGTACGGCAGCTTCGGCCGTGCTCTTCTCCAGTGTGGCGGCCCGTGCCGACCAGCCGAAAGAATGGGAGATGACCTTCCAGGCTCCGGCGACCGACATGATGCGGCAGATCGAGCGGTTCGGGAACTACACCATGTGGTTCATCGTCCCGATCACCATCCTGGTGCTGGTGCTTCTGCTGGTCTGCATCATGCGCTTCCGCGCCAGCGTCAACCCGGTGCCGTCCAAGACCAGCCACAACACGCTGATCGAAGTGATCTGGACGGTCGGGCCGGTGATCGTGCTCTTGCTCATCGCCATTCCCTCCTTCCAGTTGCTCACCGCGCAGTACACGCCGCCGGAAGAAGCCAAGCTCACCGTCAAGGCAACCGGCAACCAGTGGAACTGGGATTACGAATACCAGGTCGACAAGACCTTCTCCTTCAACTCGGCGATTCTCCAGGATTCCGACCGCGCCAAGGCCGGCAAGGAAGACCGTGGCCTCTATCCGCGGCTGCTCGCGGTCGACAACGAGCTGGTCGTGCCGGTCAACACCATGACCCGCGTGCTGATCACCGCCACCGATGTCATCCATTCCTTCGCCATGCCGTCCTTCGGCATCAAGATGGACGCGGTGCCGGGCCGCACCAACGAGACCTGGTTCAAGGCGGAGAAGGAAGGCCTTTACTATGGCCAGTGCTCGCAGCTCTGCGGCAAGGACCATGCCTTCATGCCGATCGCGATCCGCGTCGTCTCCGAGGCGCAGTTCAAGACCTGGCTGGCGACGGCCAAGACCGACGTGCCTGGCGCCAACAAGGCGCTGATGGCCGAGGTCGATGGTACCAACAAGGTAGCGGCCGCCGGCAACTGATGCCGCGGGTTAGCAAGATTTAGGGAACGGAGCGGAACATGGCAGAGGCTGCAGCTCACGACGACCACGACCACAAGCCCTATCATGGCTGGGTCCGGTGGGTGTACTCCACCAACCACAAGGATATCGGCACGCTCTACCTGATCTTCGCGATCTGCGCCGGCATCATCGGCGGCGCGCTTTCGGTCGTCATCCGCATGGAGCTGCAGGAGCCCGGCATCCAGATCTTCACGGGTCTGGCGCAGATGGTTTACGGCATGAACGGCGACGCCGCCATCGACGGCGGCAAGAGCATGTACAATGCCTTCGGCACGGCGCATGCGCTGATCATGATCTTCTTCATGGTCATGCCGGCCCTCATCGGCGGTTTCGCCAACTGGATGGTGCCGATCATGATCGGTGCGCCGGACATGGCCTTCCCGCGCATGAACAACATCTCCTTCTGGCTGCTGCCGCCGGCTTTCATCCTGCTGCTGACCTCGATGTTCATGCCGAGCGCGCCAGGTGCTTTTGGCGTGGGAGGCGGCTGGACGATCTATCCGCCGCTCTCGACCTCGGGCCAGCCAGGCCCGGCCATGGATCTGGCGATCCTGTCGATCCACATCGCCGGCGCCTCGTCGATCCTCGGCGCCATCAATTTCATCACCACCATCTTCAACATGCGCGCGCCCGGCATGACGCTGCACAAGATGCCGCTGTTTGCCTGGTCGGTGCTGGTCACCGCCTTCCTGCTGCTGTTGTCGCTGCCGGTGCTGGCGGGCGCCATCACCATGCTGCTCACCGACCGCAATTTCGGCACCTCCTTCTTCGTGCCGGACAATGGCGGCGATCCGCTGCTCTTCCAGCACCTGTTCTGGTTCTTCGGCCATCCCGAAGTGTACATCCTGATCCTGCCGGGCTTCGGCATCATCAGCCACATCGTCTCGACCTTCTCGAAGAAGCCCGTCTTCGGCTATCTCGGCATGGCCTACGCCATGGTCGCGATCGGCGCCGTCGGCTTCATCGTCTGGGCGCACCACATGTACACGACCGGCCTGTCGCTCGACACGCAGCGCTACTTCGTGTTCGCCACCATGGTCATCGCGGTGCCGACCGGCGTGAAGATCTTCTCCTGGATCGCCACCATGTGGGGCGGCTCGATCTCCTTCAAGCCGCCGATGCTGTGGGCGCTGGGCTTCATCTTCCTGTTCACCATCGGTGGCGTCACTGGCGTCCAACTCGCCAATGCAGGCCTCGACCGCTCGCTGCACGACACCTATTTCGTGATCGCCCACTTCCACTACGTGCTGTCGCTGGGCGCCGTGTTCGCGATCTTCGCCGGCTGGTACTACTGGTTCCCGAAAATGACCGGCTACATGTATTCGCCGGTTATCGCCAACACCCACTTCTGGGTCACCTTCGTCGGCGTCAACCTGATCTTCTTCCCGCAGCATTTCCTCGGCCTTGCCGGCATGCCGCGCCGTACGGTCGACTATCCTGACGCGTTCGCCGGATGGAACTATGTGTCGTCCATCGGCTCCTACATCTCGGCGATCGGCGTCATGATCTTCCTCTACGGTGTGTTCGAGGCGTTCCAGAAGAAGCGGGTAGCTGGCGCCAACCCATGGGGCGAGGGCGCCACGACGCTCGAATGGCAGCTGCCTTCGCCGCCGCCCTTCCACCAGTGGGAACAGCTGCCGAAGATCAAGTAGGCGGCCGCCTGAAATACGGGACCGCCGGCCTGCCGGCGGTCTTGGCCAACGGAATAATGGACTTTAAGTACGCATGGCCCTTGCCGACGACGGATTGATGAAGGACGCGGGCTTTCGCATATCGGAAGCGACAGCGGGCGATTACTTCGCCCTGCTGAAGCCGCGCGTCATGTCGCTGGTCGTCTTCACCGCCTTTGTCGGCCTGGTCGCGGCGCCCGTCGCCATCAACCCGCTGATCGCGATGGTCGCCATCCTGGCAATCGCCATAGGAGCCGGCGCCTCTGGCGCGCTCAACATGTGGTACGACGCCGATATCGATGCGGTGATGACCAGGACGGCATCCCGCCCGGTGCCGGCCGGCCGTGTCACGCCAGGCGAGGCGCTGACCTTCGGCCTGGTGCTGTCGGCGCTTTCGGTGATGACGCTCGGCGTCTTGGTCAACTGGCTGTCGGCATCGCTGCTTGCCTTCACCATCTTCTTCTATGCCGTCATCTACACGATGTGGCTGAAGCGCTGGACGCCGCAGAACATCGTCATCGGCGGTGCGGCTGGCGCTTTCCCGCCGGTGATCGGCTGGGCCGCGGTGACCGGGTCGGTCAGCCTCGAAAGCGTGATCCTGTTCCTGATCATCTTCCTGTGGACGCCGCCGCATTTCTGGGCGCTGGCGCTGTTCAAATCCGACGACTATGCGCGGGCCGGCATCCCGATGATGCCGAACGTCGCCGGCCAGGCGTCGACCCGCAGGCAGATCTTCGCCTATGCGCTGATCCTGGCGCCGGTCGGCGTGCTGCCCTGGGCGCTTGGCTACAGCACGGCCGGCTATGGCGTCGTCTCGGCGGTCCTCGGCCTTGGCTTCGTCTGGTATGCCTGGAAGGTGCTGGGCATGCGCGACGACGACCGCGCCATGAAGCCGGCCAAGGCGTTGTTTGCCTACTCGCTGCTTTATCTCTTCGCCATTTTCGCCGCTTTCCTCGTCGACTGCGTGGTCGCACGCGCCCTCATGATGGGGGGCGCATGATCGTGGCCGACAAGAAGCTCGAACTGGTCACCTTGACCGAACGCCAGCGGAAGGCGCGCCGCAACCGTTCTGTGGCCATCGGCATTGCGCTGGCGGCTTTGGTCATCATCTTCTACGTCGTCACCATCGTGCGCTTCGGCCACCACGGCGCCAGCATCACCGGCTCCGGCCTGCTGGGAGGCGGCTGATGAGCGGCGAGTTGAGCAAGCCCCGCAAGGTCAACAATGGCATCGTTGCCGCCGTCTGCCTTGCCTTCTTCACCGGCATGGTCGGCATGGCCTATGCGGCGGTGCCGCTCTACAAGATGTTCTGCCAGGTCACCGGCTATGGCGGCACCACGCAGCGTGCCGAAAAGCAATATGCCGGCCGCGTGCTCGACCGCGACATCACCATCCGCTTCGATGCCAACACCAACGGCATTCCGTGGCAGTTCGAACCGGTCGCCCGCTCGGTGACGATCAAGATCGGCGCGACGGCGCAGGCGCATTACAGCGCCACCAACAAGTTCGACCGCGCCATCACCGGCCGCGCCTCGTTCAACGTGCAGCCTGAAATGGCCGGCGCCTATTTCAACAAGGTGGAGTGCTTCTGCTTCACCGACACGACGCTCAAGCCCGGCGAGACGCTGGACATGCCGGTCGTGTTCTATGTCGATCCGGACATCGTCAACGTGCCGGAACTCAAGGACTTGAAGACCATCACTCTGTCCTACACGATGTTCCCGGTCGAAAAGAAACAGCCGGTCGCCTCGTCCACGCCGGCCGCCGGCAGCAGCACCAACAAAGTTTCCGATACCGAAGCAAGCCTCGGGGGTTGATATGGCAGACGCGCACGCAAAACCACAACACGACTACCACCTCGTCAACCCGAGCCCCTGGCCGTTTCTGGGCTCGATCGGCGCGCTGATCACCGCCATCGGCGGCGTCTGCCTGATGCGGTATCTTGATCCCAAACTTGGCCCATTTCCGATCTTCGGCCACAACATCGCCAATCCATGGCTGTTCTTCATCGGCCTGATCATCGTGCTCTACACGATGTTCGCCTGGTGGTCGGACACCATCAAGGAAGCGCATGAGGGCCACCACACGCGCGTCGTGTCGCTGCACCTGCGCTACGGCATGATCATGTTCATCGCCTCCGAGGTGATGTTCTTCGTCGCCTGGTTCTGGGCCTTCTTCGACGCCAGCCTGTTCCCCAGCGAGGCGAATCAGTATGCCCGCACCGCCTTCACCGGCGGCGTCTGGCCGCCGAAGGGCCTCGAGGTCCTCGACCCCTTCCACCTGCCGCTCTACAACACCATCATCCTTTTGCTGTCGGGCACGACGGTGACCTGGGCGCACCATGCGCTGCTGCATGGCGACCGCAAGGGCCTGATCAACGGCCTGGTGCTGACCGTCGGCCTCGGCATGCTCTTCACCATGGTGCAGGCCTACGAGTACATGCACGCCCCGTTCGCGTTCAAGGACTCGATCTATGGCGCCACCTTCTTCATGGCGACCGGCTTCCACGGGTTCCATGTCATCATCGGCACCATCTTCCTGCTCGTCTGCCTGATCCGCGCCTGGCGCGGCGACTTCACCCCGAAGCAGCATTTCGGCTTCGAGGCGGCCGCCTGGTACTGGCACTTCGTCGACGTGGTCTGGCTGTTCCTGTTCAGCGCGATCTACGTCTGGGCCTCGAATGGGGCGCTGATCGAAGGCCACTGATAAGAAGCAACTCCGGGAAGAGCGCGTCGCGATTTTTCCGGAATTTGCTTTCGGCACTTTTTCAGGAGTTTTTGAGGGCGGTCGCGGCAACGCGGCCGCCTTCTTCTTTTCGGCGCAATGGCTGGCCATCGGTAAGCGATGTGGGCGCGAACCCCTGTCGCCATATGTGCATGTCTCATCGCGACGACCCCTGTGTTGGAGCGTAACGCGCTCCATTGGCAGAAGGTCGATCTGGTGCGGGTCGAGAAATCGCAACGGCAATTGCAACTGATCGGCGCCGGCAAGGTGCTGCGCAGCTACGACATCGCGCTGGGCGGCGATCCCGTCGGCCAAAAGCACCGCGAAGGCGATCAGCGAACGCCGGAAGGGCGCTACGTGCTCGACTGGCGCAATCCCAACAGCGTCGCGCACAAGTCGATCCACATCTCCTATCCCAACGCCGACGATCTCGCCTCGGCAAGATCGCGCGGCGTCGATCCTGGCGGCTTCATCATGATCCATGGTCAGCCCAATGGCTTTGGGTGGGTGGGCCGGCTGCTTCAAATGGTCGACTGGACTGACGGCTGTATTGCGGTTACGGACTCCGATATGGATGAAATCTGGACAATGGTGGCCGACGGCACACCGATCGAGATCATGCAATGAGCGAAGATTACCAATGAGCGAAGACAAGGCGATCTGGCCACCCATCGATCCCATTCCGGCCGGCCTGCACGGCCGCTGCCCGCGCTGCGGCGAAGGCAAGCTGTTCTCGGGTTTCCTGACCGTCGGCAAGCGCTGCTACAATTGCGGGCTCGACTATTCCTTCGCCGATGCCGGCGACGGACCGGCGGTGTTCGTCATCCTGATCATCGGCTTCCTCGTCGTCGGCCTCGCGCTCTGGATGGAGGTGACGTTCAGCCCGCCGCTCTGGCTGCACTTCATGTTGTGGATACCGCTGGCGCTGGTGCTCTGCCTGACGGCGCTGCGCCTGATCAAGGGCGTGCTGATCACCTTGCAATATTCGAAGAAAGCCTCCGAGGGCAGGCTGGACTCCAGCCAATGACCGGGGCGGCCGGTTTGGTTGCCGGCCGTTCGCGGCCGCGCTCGGTGTTGCTGCTCAACCTCGGCCTTGTCCTGTTCGCCATCCTGATCGGACTCGGCACCTGGCAGGTCCAGCGCCTGCACTGGAAGGAAGACCTGCTCGCGACCATCGACAAGCGCACGCATTCAGCGCCCCTGTCGCTGGCCGATGTCGAGAGGCAATTCGCTGCCTCACAGGATGTCGACTACACGCCGGTGACGGTGACCGGCATTTTCCTGCATCAGGGCGAGCGGCATTTCTTTTCGACCTGGGAAGGCGACAGCGGCTTCAACGTCTACACGCCCCTTCAGCTCGATGACGGCCGCTTCGTGCTCGTCAACCGCGGCTTTGTTCCCTACGACCTCAAGGATCCGGCCAAGCGCCCAAAGGGCGAGGTCGCCGGCAAGGTGACGGTGACCGGGCTCGCCCGCAATCCGTTGCCCGGAAAGCCGTCGATGATGCTTCCCGACAACGACGTCGCCAAGAACATCTTCTTCTGGAAGGACCGCGACGTCATGGCGGCAACAGCCGGCCTGCCGGCCGGCGCGCCGCTGGTGCCGTTCTTCATCGATGCCGACAAGACGCCCAACCCCGGCGGCCTGCCGGTCGGTGGCGTCACCATCATCGATCTGCCGAACAATCATTTGCAATATGCCGTCACCTGGTACGGGCTCGCCGCGGCTCTCGCCGCCGTGCTGATCCTGAGACTCCGCCGCCCGGCGAAAGAAGCGTGAGGCCGGCCGCTCTTGACAGGGCAGGGGTCGGCACCTCATTTCGCCACAGGATTTTCGACTGAACCGGCCTTGCATTCATGATTGAGAAAAAGCCACCGCTCACGATCAGGCTCTGCCAGCCGCGCGGCTTCTGCGCCGGCGTCGACCGCGCCATCCAGATCGTTGTGCTGGCGCTGAAGAAATATGGCGCGCCGGTCTATGTCCGCCACGAGATCGTGCACAACCGCTACGTCGTCGAAGGGTTGCAGAGCCTGGGCGCCGTCTTCATCGAGGAACTGTCCGAGATCCCGCCCGAGCACCGCCAGTCGCCGGTGGTCTTTTCCGCGCATGGCGTGCCGAAATCGGTGCCGGCGGATGCCCAGGCGCGCAATCTCTTCTACCTCGACGCCACCTGCCCGCTCGTCTCCAAGGTGCACAAGCAGGCGATGCGCCACCAGCGGCTCGGCCGCCATGTGCTGCTGATCGGCCATGCCGGGCACCCGGAGGTGATCGGCACGATGGGCCAATTGCCGGAAGGCGCCGTGACCTTGATCGAGACCGAGGCCGACGCGGCGCGCTTTGAGCCGGTCGACGCTTCGGCGCTCGGCTTCGTCACCCAGACGACGCTGTCGGTCGAGGACACCGCCGGCATCATCCGGGCGCTCGAGGAGCGGTTCCCACAGCTGCACGCGGCTGCGGCCGAATCGATCTGCTATGCCACCACCAACCGCCAGGAAGCGGTGAAGGAGACCGCCCCGGGCGCCGATTTGTTCCTCATCGTCGGCGCGCCCAATTCGTCCAATTCGCGTCGTCTTGTCGAAGTGGCGGAGCGCGCCGGTGCCGCGATGTCGCTTCTCGTGCAGCGGGCCGCCGAAATTCCGTGGGATGAGATCGCCGGGATTTCGACGCTCGGCCTGTCGGCCGGCGCCTCGGCGCCGGAGATCATCGTCGACGAGATCATCGACGCCTTCCGGCAGCGTTTCGACGTCACCATCGATCTGGCCGTCACGGCCACCGAAACGGAGGATTTTCCGGTGATGCGGGTGCTGCGCGATGTCGAACTGACGGCGGCCGACATGGCCTTCGTCAACGGAGCGGCGTGAAGCCCGATGGCCGTCTACACCGACGTCAACGAGAACGAACTCGGCGCGTTCCTGAAGGCCTATCCGGTCGGCGAGCTCTTGTCCTACAAGGGTATTGCCGAAGGCACCGAGAATTCCAACTTCCTCGTCCACGCCTCGACCGGCTCCTACATCCTGACGCTCTATGAGAAGCGCGTCGACAAGGCCGACCTGCCGTTCTTCCTCGGCTTGATGGGCCATCTCGCCAGGAAAGGCATTTCCTGCCCGCTGCCGGTCACCGCGCATGACGGCACCGTCATCGGCACGCTTGCCGGCCGGCCTGCCGTCATCATCACCTTCCTCGAGGGCCTGTCGCTCAGGCGGCCGACCGCCGCGCATTGCGCGGAAGTCGGCAAGGCGCTCGCCAGCCTGCATCTTGCCGGCCAGGATTTTCAGATGAGAAGGCCGAACGCGCTGGCGATCGACGGCTGGCGCAAGCTGTGGGACGCCTCGCGCGATCGCGCCAACGAGGTCGAGCCGGGCCTTGCGGCCGAGGTCGATGCCGATTTCGGCGATTTCGAGCGCAACTGGCCGGCCGGTCTGCCGCAGGGCATCATCCATGCCGATCTGTTCCCGGACAATGTGTTCTTTCTCGGCGAGAAGCTGTCCGGGCTGATCGACTTCTATTTCGCCTGCGACGACCTATACGCCTACGATGTCGCCACTTGCCTCAACGCCTGGTGCTTCGAGAAGGATTTTTCCTTCAACCTGACCAAGGGGGCGGCGCTGCTCGCCGGCTACCAGTCGGTACGGCCGCTCTCGGGCGATGAGAAGGCGGCGCTGCCGATGCTGGCGCGCGGCTCGGCGCTTCGCTTCATGCTGACCCGCCTCTATGACTGGCTGACCATCCCCGATGGCGGGCTGGTGATGAAGCGCGATCCGACCGAATATATCCGCCGCATGCGATTCCATCGCGCGATCAGATCGCCATCCGAATACGGGCTCAAATGACCAAGCAGGTTGAAATCTTCACCGACGGCGCCTGCTCGGGCAATCCCGGGCCTGGCGGCTGGGGCGCCATCCTGCGCTTCAACGGCAAGACCAAGGAATTGTCGGGCGGCGAGGCCGAGACGACCAACAACCGGATGGAACTGCTGGCGGCCATCTCGGCGCTGAACGCGCTGAAGGAGCCCTGCGCCGTCGAGCTGCACACCGACAGCAAATACGTCATGGACGGCATTTCCAAATGGATCCATGGCTGGAAGAAGAACGGCTGGAAGACCGCCGACAAGAAGCCGGTGAAGAACGGCGAGCTGTGGCAGGCGCTCGACGAGGCCAACAGGCGCCACAAGGTGACCTGGAATTGGGTCAAGGGCCATGCCGGCCACCCCGAGAACGAGCGCGCCGATGAGCTGGCGCGCGAAGGCATGGCGCCGTTCAAGAAGGGCTCTGCTCTCTCCACAGCGCCGAAGCCTGCGGCGGCGCCGAAGCCGGCCACGTCGGCAAGGCAGCCCGCCGCCCCAAGGGCACGTCGCTCAACCCAGAGCTATTGATTTCGGTGGCTGAGCCCGCGCTCTGACCGGAGAAGCGTATCGTGCCGATCGCCTATTACATCACGCACCCACAGGTGCGCATCGACGCTGACGTTCCCGTGCCTGAGTGGGGACTATCCGACATCGGCCGGGCGCGGGCTGTCGCCATGCTCGACCAGCCCTGGGTCAGCTCGATCCGCCGCGTCGTGTCATCCGCCGAGCGCAAGGCGATCGAAACAGCGGAGATCCTGGCGGAGCATTGGCATCTTAAGGTCGAAGTGCGGCAGCGGATGCATGAGAACGACCGGTCGGTGACCGGTTTCCTGCCGCCGGTGGAATTCGAGGCTGTAGCCGATCCGTTCTTCGCCAGGCCGCATGAGAGCGTCCGCGGCTGGGAGCGCGCGATCGACGCGCAACGCCGTATCGCGAGCGAGATCGATGCGGTGCTCGGCACCGGTCTCGATGGAGACATCGCTTTCGTGGGCCATGGAGGCGTCGGAACGCTAATGCTCCTCCATCTCAGCGGACGGGAAATCAGCCGCGATGCGGATCAGCCGGCGGGCGGCGGCAACTATTTTGCGTGGGATGTCGGCTCACGCGGCGTGATCCATGGATGGCTGCCGATCGATAGGTTGGCGCAGCATCGGAGCCTCTGATCGTCCGCTGAATTCACTCGATCAACCCCGCACCATTGATTGCAGCACCTAAGAAGGAGTATTATTTGCTACCATAGAGCAAGGATAGCATCCCATGCCAAATGTGGAAAAGTTAAGCGTGGCCGTGACGACGCAACAGGCAACCGTCATGCGCGAAGCTGTGGAAGCTGGCGAATACGCGACTACGAGCGAAATCGTGCGCGAGGCGATGCGGGATTGGCTGGCTAAGCGTGAACTTCGGCAAGAAGATGTGCGAAGGCTTCAACGCTTGTGGGACGAAGGGAAGGCAAGTGGGAAACCGGAGGCTCTGGACTTCGATACCTTGCGAAAGGAGGCGCGGCAGAAGCTAAAGGACGCTTCACCAAATGGCCGTTAGGATAGTCTGGTCGCCAGCAGCCAGAGCCGACCTGATCGACATCTATACGACCATAGGCGCCGAGAGCTTAACGGCGGCGGACCGCTATTACGAATGGATAGAGGAGCGAGCCATGCAGCTCGCGGGTCAGCCCCGCATGGGTGTCAGACGTCCAGACATCCGCCCTTCGGCGAGAATGCTTGTCGTGACTCCGTTTTTGCTCCTTTACGAAACGGTCCCAGATACAGAAAGCGGTCCGGTCGACTCGGTCGAGATCGTACGCGTTGTGGACGGTCGCAGGGATTTGAACCGTCTCTTCTGACCAATCACCGGATCAGCAGCGCCGTCGAGAACATGCCGAGCGCGAACACCGTGTGTGCCAAGAGGTTCAGCGCGCGCACCTTCGTTGGGTTGGGCAGTTTGGATGCCGCCCAGCCGGCGCCCATGCCTGGCGCGAGCAGGAACCAGCCGGCGCCGACCGTGACGATGCCGAGGATGAAGGCCGGCAGGAAAGTCGGCGCCGCCAGCCAGCCCGCTCCGGCGAGCACGACCAGGATCACGCCGTAAAGGATTCCGACCAGATAGTGGAAGGCCCAGCCCAGCGCTTTTTCATGCGCATAGGGCGCGGCCTTGCCGATATCGTCGTGGAAGACTTTTTCGGGGAGATGCCGGACCCAGCGCCCGACCATGCCCCAATTGGGCAAGGGCTGGCCGATCGCCTTGTTGAGGATGATCGCCCAGATATCCATGAACACCGTGGCGCCGATGCCGATCGCCACCGCGCGCCAGGCGGTTTCGAACATCAAAGCTGCTCGAGGATTTTCGCCGCGCCGCTCTCGTCGACGCCCGGCTTGGTTTCGACGTTGAGCGCGGTGACCTTGCCGTCGTCGACGATCATCGAGAAGCGCTTCGAGCGCAGGCCCATGCCGCCCGCCGAAAGATCGTTGTCGAGACCGACCGACTTGGCGAAATCAGCGCTGCCGTCGGCGAGGTAGAGGATCTTGCCCTCGCCGCCGGTGAAGCGCGCCCAGGCGCCCATCACATGCACGTCGTTGACCGAAACGACGGCGATCGTGTCGACGCCGCGCGAAAGAATGGCGTCATGGTTCTCCAGATAGCCCGGCAGGTGGTTGTTGGAGCAGGTCGGCGTGAAGGCGCCGGGCACCCCGAACAGCACCACCTTCTTGCCGGCGAAGATCTCGTCGCCGGTGATCGGCTTTGCGCCGTCCGCGGTCATCACCTTGAAGCTCGAGGCGGGCAGTTTTTCGCCAACCGAAATGGTCATGGGTTTCCTCGCTTGGGAGATGGGGAAGGATCGATATCTGCGATACCGGACCGGGCGCTTTCCCGCAACCTTTGCCCTGATGCTGGATCAAGGGAAAGGCAGCAGCCCGTCCACCGAACCCTCGGCGCCGGTCAGCGTGTAATAGAGCCCGCCACCGGTCGGCGTCGCCGACGGCCGGTCGAGGATCGGCACGGCGAAGACGAGCTTGCCGTCCTTTTCGCTGCGCACCGGCGCGCCGAACATGTAGTCGCGCTCGCCGGCGATGAAGAAGTCGACGGATTCCGGATCGCCCGGCGACTGCGCCTGGACGACAAGCGTCTCGTGGTCGCCGGACAGCACGCTGATGCCGAAATCGGACCGGGCCGGGGAGGGCAGCGTCGCCAGCGCCGTCTTCACCAGCGCCGCGTCGGTGGCGTTGTCGGGATCGGAACCCGGATCGACGCTGAGCCGGGTCTGTACCGGAATGCAGATCGTCTCGCAGATGCCGAGGAAGATGTTGGCGTCGATGGTCGCCGGCTGGCCGGGCGTCGACAGCGTGAAGGTCACCGGCAGCGACACCGGGCGATCGTAACCGGCCCATTTGCCATAGCCGTCGTCATGCCGCTGCGGCGGCGGGAACGACAATTGCGCGTCGGCGATGTTGGTGCTGCCCGATATGTCGAGCTGCGGCGGCACGCCGGCATCGCCGGGATCGCGCCAGTAGGTCTTCCAGCCGGGTTTCAAGGCAATGTCGAGCACGCCGCGGATCTTGCCGGCCTCGTCGGGCTTGCCGGTGGTCACCAGCCGCACCTTGCCGCCTTCCGAATTGTACCAGATCGAGGAGGAGGCCTCGGCCGGGAGGCTGCAAGCCCACCCGAAAACGACGCCGAGAACCAGTATCTTCATGTATCGCATGGCGGTGATTTGATCGTCCGTTCTTGGCCGCGCAATGACTTCGTCAGCCTCCCGGTATCATATTTGCGTTACATCGGGGACCGCCACCATCTTTTCGGCGCAGCCGAAACGCGTTACGCTCACTCCATGGACTTGCTGCGCCACAAGAAGGCGGCCGCCGGACGCGGCTTCCTAGACGACCAGTTCCTGATTGCCATGCCGGGCATGAAGGACGACCGTTTCGCGCGCTCCGTCATCTACATCTGCGCCCACAGCGACGAAGGCGCGATGGGCCTCATCATCAACCAGACGCAGCAGATGCTGTTTCCGGACCTGCTCGTGCAACTCGGCATCATGAACGAGCAGGAAGCCATCCGCCTGCCGGCCCATACGCGCGATTTCGTCGTGCGCAATGGCGGACCTGTCGACCGCAGCCGCGGCTTCGTGCTGCATTCCGGCGACTATCGCGTGGAATCCTCGCTCAACGTCTCCGACGACATCTGCCTGACCGCCACGGTCGACATCCTGCGCGCCATCTCGACGGGGCGCGGACCGCGCCATGCGCTGATGGCGCTCGGCTATTCCGGCTGGGGCGCCGGCCAGCTCGAAACCGAGATCGCCGAGAATGGCTGGCTCACCTGTCCGGCAACGCCGGAGCTCCTCTTCGACACCGACATCGAGCGCAAATACGACCGTATCCTCGCCTCGATCGGCATCGACCTCGCCCATCTGAGCGCCGCCGCCGGGCACGCCTAGCACATCGTCATCCTAGGGCGGAGCAAGGAGCGAAGCGACGCGCGCAGACCCTAGGATCCATGCCGTTACATCGAGCATAGAGTGCGGCGGTGCAGAATTCTGCGGTGCTTTCAACGCCTTGACGTCACGGAATGGATCCTCGGGTCAAGCCCGAGGATGACGACGCGATGGATGTCACGGCCAATCGCAGAGGACTCTGCTGCTCTACCAGAACGACAGGCCTCTAAGCCTGAGTGAGCGGATACTGTTCCTTCAACGTCTTCAGCACCTGGTCGCCGGGCATCGGCGCGCCGAACATGAAGCTCTGCACATATTCGCAACCCATCTGGCGCAGCTCCAGCGCGTCGCTCTCGTCCGAGATGCCTTCGGCGACCACCGAAAGCCCCAGCTCATGCGCCATGTTGACCATGGATTTGAGCAGCACCGCGCGCTTCGGCGTCGCGTCGTCGACAAAACTTTTGTCGATCTTGATCGTGTCGAAGGGGAAGCGCGTCAGATAGGAGAGCGAGGAATAGCCGGTGCCGAAATCGTCGAGCGAAAGCCCGATGCCGAGCTGCTTCAGCTTGGTCAGCACATGCGCGGTCTGCTCGGGATTGTCCATCACCAGGGATTCGGTGAGCTCGAGCCGGAAGCAGCGCGGCTTCAGATTGGCGCGCGCGATGACGGAGCGGACGTCGCTGACCAGATCGCGGCGGATGAGCTGGCGGCTGGACAGGTTGACCGAGACCGATAGCGGCGCGTCGCCGATCTGCTTTTGCCAGCCCGCGAGGTCCTCGGCCGCCTGTTGCATGGCGAACAGGCCAAGCTGCACGATCAGCCCGCAATTCTCGGCCACGGGAATGAAGTCCCCCGGCGGGATCATGCCGCGGCGTGGATGATCCCAGCGCAGCAGCGCCTCGAAGCCGGCGACGCTGCCGTCCTCCAGCCGCACGATCGGCTGGTAGGCGAGCGTGAACTCGCGCCGCTCGATGGCGCGGCGAAGGTCGGATTCGAATTGCAGCCGGTCGGTGCCGACGGTGCGGAAGGCCGGCCGGAACGGCTCGATCCTGTCGCCGCCGAAGCGCTTGGCCTGGTGCATGGCAAGCTCGGCGTCCTTGACCATGTCCTCGGCCGAGGTCTGCGCCGTCGTCCAGGTGATCAGGCCGATCGAGGCGGTCAGCACGATCTCTCGCTTGGCGAAGGTGATCGGATTGTTGATCGCGTGCTTGATGGCGTCGGCGATTGCCGCGATGCGGGCGGGGTCCTGCTCCGACAGCAGCATCAGCGCGAACTGGTCGCCGGCAAAGCGCGACAGCGAATCCTTCGGCTTCAACAGCCGGTGCAGCCGGCGCGCGACGGTCAGAAGAATGGTGTCGCCGGCGGAGATGCCAAGCCCGTCATTGACCTGCTTGAAGCGGTCGATATCGATGATGAAGACCGTCGGGCGCACCTTGTCCTCGGTGCGGGCGATCGAGATGATCGCCTCCAGCCGGTTCATGAACAATTCGCGGTTCGGCAGGCCGGTCAGGTTGTCGTGCACGGCGTCGTGCAGCAGCCTTTCCTCGGATTTCTTCTGCTCGGTGACGTCGACCATGGTGCCGACGCAGCGGATCACCTCGCCGTCGGAGCCGATCACCGGCCGGGCGCGCAGAGCGAACCAGTGATAGTGGCCGTCGGCGCCGCGCAGGCGGAAGTTTTGCGAGACCTTGCCGCGCCGGTGCTCCAGCACCACGTCGAGCGTGGTGCGGAAGGTATCGCGGTCGTCGGCATGCAGCACCGGCAGCCAGTTGCGGGCCGCACCGCCAAGGCTGTTGGGCGCCAGGCCGAGCTGCAGGCTGATGTCCGGCTTGGTCACAACGCGGTCGCGCAGCACGTCCCAGTCCCAGACGATGTCGCCCGAGCCGGCAACGGCGAGCGCCTGCCGTTCGAGGTCGGAGAACAGGCCCTGGTGCAGCGCGCCGCCGGCGAAGGCGTGCTGCATGACCGTGAAGCCTATCAGCAGGATGATCAGGATCAGCCCGCCGCCCAGCGCCGGCTGGGCGATGTCGTTGTCCAGCATGCCGGTGATCGCCATCCACGACCCGCATAACCATAGCAGCACCATGACCCAACTCGGCACCAGCATGATCGCACGATCATAGCCGCGAATCCCGAGGAAGATGATGAGGCCGAGGCCGGTGAGCGCGGTGGCGGCGAACGAGATGCGGGCAATGCCGGCGGCGACCGCCGGATCGACGATGGCGACGCCCGCGATCAACAGCAGCCCGAGGATCCAGACCAGCGCGCCATAGCTGAAATGGCCGTGCCATCGGTTGAGGTTGAGATAGGCGAACAGGAACACCACGAACGTTGCCGCAAGCGCCACCTCCGTGCCGGCCCGCCATATCTGCTCGTTGCCGGGCGAGATCTCGATGATCTTGTTGAGGAAGCCGAAGTCGACGCAGATATAGGCCAGCACTGCCCAGGCGAGTGCGGCGGTCGCCGGAAACATCGAGGTTCCCTTGACCACGAACAGGATCGTCAGGAACAGCGCCAGAAGCCCGGAAATGCCGATGACGATGCCGCGGAACAGCGTATAGGAATTGACCGAGTCCTTGTAGGAATCCGGCTCCCAGAGATAGATCTGCGGCAGCTTGGGCGAGGCGAGCTCGGCGATGAAGGTCACCACCGTTCCGGGGTTCAGCGTCACGCGGAACACGTCGGCGTCGGGGCTCGTCTGGCGGTCGAGCGCGAAGCCTTCGCTGGGCGTGATCGCCGCGATGCGGGTCGAGCCGAGATCGGGCCAGAAGATGCCGGAGTTCACCAGGCGGAAATGTGGCGCCACGATCAGCCGGTCGAGCTGCTGGTCGGTGGTGTTGGCGAGCGCGAAGACGGCCCAGTCGCCGCTCGAGCGCGTGTCCTTGGCCTCCACCTCGATGCGCCGCACGATGCCGTCGGGACCCGGCGCGGTCGAGACCTGGAAATTCTCGCCCTGATTCGGGTACAGGTCGAAGGCACGGGAGAGGTCCAGCGCCTTGTCGTCGCGCGCGATCTTGATCGGCTCGACGGCGAAAGCCGGCATGGCCGCCGAAAACGTGATGATAACCGCCAATATGAGGGCGAACAGCGACGCTAATCGCGAAAAATTCGTCACAATCAGCCCTTCGTTCCATCGCCCGGCGGATCGTCCGCGATCCGGGCGTAGAGGTAGTGATCCTGCCAGATGCCGTTGATCCTGAGATAGGATCGCAGCAGTCCTTCGCGCCGGAATCCGGCTTTTTCAAGCACGCGGATCGATCGGGCGTTTTCGGGAATACAGGCAGCTTCGATCCGGTGCAACCTGAGCGTATCGAAGGCAAAGCGCGACACCAGCTTGACCGCCTCGGTCATCAGGCCGCGATTGCCGAAGCGTTCGCCGATCCAGTAGCCGATATGGCCGCTCTGCGCGACGCCGTGGCGGATGTTGCCGAGCGTGATGCCGCCGGCGAGCTTGCCGCTCGATTTTTCGAAGATGAAGAAGGCGATGGCGGTCCCTTGCGCGTAATCCTCGCGGTAGCGGCTGATGCGCAGCCGCCAGGCGGTGCGGTCGAGCTCGTCCGGTTGCCAGCGCGGCTCCCAGGGCTCGAGGAAGGCGCGGCTTTCGCCGCGCACCGCAGACCATTCGCGATAGTCGTTGGTGAAAGGCACGCGCAGCGTAACCTTGTCGCCCTTCAGTGCCGGCAGGTCGCGGCGAAAGAAAGGGAGCGCGAACACGGCGCTGGTTCTAGGCAGATATTCGTGGGATGCCCCACGAATATCCACCTAGATTCCCTGATTTTTCGCAGGTTCTGATCGCAAAACCGTGGGACACTTTGCGGAACCTGCTTAGGTCAGACGGCGAGCTTGCGGGCCGTCGTCTGCGGACCCGCGAGCGATTCGAGGATCGCCTCGTAGGGCGCCAGCGTGCCGACAGGCCCGACAGCGGTAAGCGTCGGCTTGGTCGAAAACAGTCGTGACGAGAGGTCGGTCAGCCGCTCGATGGTCAGCGCCGAAAGCCGCTCCATCAGTTCCTCCTTGGCGATCGGCCGGCCGAACAAAAGCAGCTGCCGGGCAATCTGCGAGGCGCGGCTGGCCGGGCTTTCGGCCGACATGATCAGGCCGGCGCGGTATTGCGCCCGCGCCCGGTCGAGCTCTTCCTGCAAGATGCTTTCGCCGGCCTTCTGCAATTCGTCGATGATCACCGGCACCAGCTTGGCGATGTCGCTCTGTCCGGTCGCCGCATGCACGCCGAAAATGCCGGTGTCGGAAAAACCCCAGTGGAAGGCATAGACCGAGTAGCACAGGCCGCGCTTCTCGCGCACTTCCTGGAACAGCCTGGACGACATGCCGCCGCCGAGGATCATCGACAGCACCTGCGAGGCGTAGAAATCGCGCACATGGTAGGCGCGGCCCTCGAAGCCGAGCACGATCTGCGCGTCCATCAGGTCGCGATCCTCGCGGAAGTCGCCGCCGACATATTGCGCATATTGCGGGATGTTGCCCGCCGCCTTGGCGCGGAAGCCGCCGAGCTGCTTTTCCACCTCGCGCACGAAAGCGTCGTGCTTGACGTCTCCGGCGGCCACGATGACCATCCGCTCGGCGTCGTATTGCCGCTCGATGAAATCGTGCAGCTGTTTGGACGTGAAGGATTTGACCGTCTCCGGCGTGCCCAGGATCGAGCGGCCGATGGTCTGATGGCGGAAGGCGGTTTCGGTGAAGCGGTCGAAGACGATGTCGTCGGGCGTGTCGTGCGCGGCGCCGATCTCCTGCAGGATCACATGCTGCTCGCGCTCCAGTTCCTCCGGATCGAACTCCGATTCCTGCAGGATGTCGGCCAGGATATCGACCGCCAGCGGCACGTCGTCGGAAAGCACCCTGGCATAGTAGGAGGTCGTCTCGACGCTGGTGGCGGCGTTGATCTCGCCGCCGACATTCTCGATTTCCGAGGCGATCTCGAAGGCGCTGCGGCGCTTCGTGCCCTTGAACGCCATGTGCTCGAGCAGATGGGCCATGCCATGCTCTTCGTCGCGCTCATTGCGGGCGCCCGACTTGACCCAGGCACCCAGGGCAACCGATTCGATGCTTGGAAGGGTTTCGGTGGCGACTGTCAGGCCGTTCGACAGACGGCTTACCTCAACACCCATATGGCAAGTACTCCCTAACGCGCCGCCCGCGAGTGGCGGCTCACGTAATCTTCCACCATTTTCAAGTCGGAGGGAAGTATCGTGTATTTTTCGTCGGCTGTCATCAAGCCGCCGAGCCAGGCCGGAAGTGCGGGGCTGACCCCGCTGGCGGCCTCGACCGCGGCCGGGAACTTCGCCGGATGCGCGGTTCCGAGCACCACCATGGGCACCGCGCCGCCAGCCTGGGCGGCGGCCACATGGACGGCGGCGGCCGTATGCGGATCGAGCAGGTAGTTGCTCGCTTCGAGCGTCGCGCGGATGGTGGCGGCGACCTCGTCGACGCTGGCGCGGCCGGCATCGAACTCGGCGCGGATGCGCTTGAGCTCGCCTTCCTCGATGGTGAAAGCGCCGGACTGCTTCAGTCCGTTCATATAGCGCCGCACCGTCTCGGCATCGCGACCGGCAGCCTCGAACAGCAGGCGCTCGAAATTCGACGACACCTGGATATCCATCGACGGCGAGGTCGTGGCGAACACCCCCTTGGTGCGGTATTCGCCGCTGGCAAGCGTGCGCGCCAGTATGTCGTTGTCATTGGTCGCGATGATCAGCCGCTCGATCGGCAGGCCCATGCGCTTGGCGGCGTAACCGGCGAAAATGTCGCCGAAATTGCCCGTCGGCACGGTGAAGGAGATAGGCCGGTCCGGCGCGCCGAGCGACAGCGCGGACGAGAAATAATAGACGATCTGGGCCATGATGCGGGCCCAGTTGATCGAATTCACGCCCGACAGCGACACCCTGTCGCGGAAGGCGTGGTCGTTGAACATGTCCTTCACCAGGCCCTGGCAATCGTCGAAATTGCCTTCGACCGAAAGCGCGTGGACGTTTGCCGCGCTCGACGTCGTCATCTGGCGCTGCTGCACCGGCGAGACCTTGCCGTGCGGGAAAAGGATGAAGATGTCGGTGCGGTCGCGGCCGGCGAAAGCATCGATCGCAGCACCCCCCGTGTCGCCGGAGGTGGCGCCGACGATGGTGGCGCGCCGTCCGCGTTCGGCGAGCACATGGTCCATCAGCCGCGCCAGCAACTGCATCGCCACGTCCTTGAACGCCAGCGTCGGGCCGTGGAACAGCTCGAGGATGAAGGTGTTCTTCCCGGTCTGCACCAGCGGGCAGACGGCCTCGTGCCGGAACGTGGCATACGCTTCACGCACCAGCCGCTCGAAGACGGGCGCCGCGATCTCGCCGCCGAGGAAGGGCGTCAGCACGCGGATGGCAAGGTCGGGATAGGCAAGCCCGCGCATGGCGCGGATGTCGGCGGCGGAAAACTGCGGCCACTCGCGCGGCACGTAAAGCCCGCCGTCGCGGGCAAGCCCCGCCAGCACCGCATCCGAAAATCCAAGCGCGGGCGCATCCCCGCGGGTACTCACATAGTGCATCGTAAAAGGCCCATTGCTGCCGGTCGCGTCATCCACGGCAATTGGTTAATTTTCCGAGCCGGCTCAGTCGCATTTTTGCCGCGCGGTTGCTATACGTCACCGGCTTTGTGAGAGGGAAGTGCAGTTTCATGGCGTTTTATTCGGTCAACCGTCGTTTTGTCGCGGGTCTGGCGCTCACCGGCTTTATGCTTGCCGCCGCCGGCTGCCAATCGAGCGACAATGGTGTTCTTGATTTCGGCCTCACCAAGAAGGATCCGACCGCGCCGCTGCCGCCGCAGGATCCCAAGATCCTCGCCAGCCAGTTGCGCGCCTACTGTCCGAGAGTGACGCTGCGTGAGGGCACCGCCTTCTTCAACACCTACGCCAAAGGCACGGTCGCCAAGCCCAAGAAAAAGAAGGGCGATGCCGCAGCCGATGCCGAAGCCGAGGCAGCTGCCGCGGCCGCGCAGACCGGACCCAACGGTCAGCCGGTCGATCCCGATCACGATCCGGCCAAGATCATCTACCAGGCCTCGATCTCCGATGTGACGCGCGACTGCACGCACGCCAACGGTCAGCTGTCGATGAAGATTGCCGTTGCCGGCAAGGTCGTGCCGGGTCCGCTGTTCGCGCCCGGCACCGTCACCATGCCGATCCGCATCGCGGTCCAGCATGGCAACGATGTGCTCTATTCGCAGCTTCATCAATACCAGGTGCAGGTCACCGATCCGACTGCCGCAACCCAGTTCGTCTTCACCGACGCCAATGTCGTGGTGCCGGAGCCCAGCGCGACCGATTACCAGGCCTATGCCGGCTATGACGAGAACACGCCGGCGCCGGCCGCCGACAAGGCGAAGGGCAAAAAGCGGAAGCGCGCTGCCGCGACGAACTGATGGCGGCACTCATCGACGTCGGTCGTAGCCTGATCGGCGCAGGCTGACCAGCCGGCCTCGTCGGCTACTCCGGCAATCCGGCATCTTGCAGCGCGCTGCCAAGAGCCGCCGCGAGCGCGGGCGCGCAATTGACGCCGGCAAACTGGCGGCTATAGCGGAAGCCGGGCTGAAGCTCGAGCACGCGAGCGGCGGCCGCCCTCGCTTCGTCCAACCGGCCAAGCTTGGCCAGCGCGGCGGCCAATTGCACATAGGTGATGCTATGTGCCGGATTGGCCTGGACGGACCTGTAGGCAGCACGGCAAGCCTCTTCGTAACGGCCGCGCAGCAAATGGCTCATCGCCTGCGCGTCAAACGCGGCCCAGGCCCATGAATCGAACGGGCTCAGCCGCAAGCCCTGCTCGCTCCATTCTATTGCGCGCTCGGCTTCGCCGCTCCATCCGAGCATGACGCTGCCAAGGATGTAGGTCAGCGCCGATGACGGGCTGATGGCGAGGGCAGCCTCCAATGCCGCGAACGCAGCGGCGCGATTATGCGCATCCATTCCGATGGAAAAGCCGGCCCATGTGAGGGCCAGTGCATCATCTTGTCCATGGACGATGGCCGACCGGGCGTGGCGGATTGAAGACGCGCGGTTGATCTCCTGCAGACCGGCGCGAAGGAACAAGCAGTGATGGCACATGGCGGCATTGCCATGCGCCAGCGCGTAAGCCGGTTCGAGTACGATCGCGCGGTCGAGAAGGACCAGCGCTCTGGTCACTTGCTCCGGCATGCCTGAATCGACGTCAGGCTGGGCCTGCAGCACGAGATCGTAGGCATCCAGACTATCGGGGCGCTTGCGCCTGACACGTTCGATCTCGGCCTTCCGCACGCTTGGCGCAATCGCGCCCACGGCTGACAGCGCGATCTCGTCTTGAAGCGCAAAGATGTCGTCGGAACTGCGGTCGTAGCGCTCGGCCCACACATGGGCGCCGGTCGTGGCATCGATCATCTGCGCGGTGATACGCACGCTGCCGCCGGCCTTGCGCACACTGCCTTCGAGCACATAGCGAACGCCGAGCTCGCGGCCGACCTGCTTCACGTCGACGGCGCGACCCTTGTAGGTGAAGGTCGAGTTTCGTGCGATGACGAACAGCCATTTGATGCGTGCGAGGCCGGTGATGATGTCATCCACCATCCCATCGGCGAAGTACTCTTGCTGCGGATCGCCGCTCAAGTTCGAGAACGGCAGGACCGCGACGGAGGGCTTCTCGGGCAAGCTCGGCGCCGACGCGGCGCCGGCGGCGGCCGAGGCATCGGCAACGTTTGTGGTGACAGCCGGTCCGACGTAGCGATAGCCGCGGCGCGGCAATGTTTCGATCCAGTCCGCGACATTCGCCGCGTCGGCAAGTGTCCGGCGCAAGGCCGCGATCTGAACCGTCAGATTGTTATCGGCAACCGCCGATCCGCCCCAGCCGGCGTCGATCAGCGCGTCTTTGGATACGGGTACGCCCGCGTTCTGGATCAGCAGCCGCAGCAGCGTGACGGCGCGCTGCCCAAGCATGGTCGGCTCATTTCCGGAAAAGAGAATGCCCACCTCCGGGTCGAGGCGAAACGGGCCAAAGCGGTAGATGTCGCCCCTGACTATCATCGGAGTCTTTTAGCAAATTTTTGGGAACGGATTCACGACTTTCCGGCATGGACGGCCGATGTTGCGCAAACGCTTGCCAGAACTAAGCGCCCGGTCAGAGGAGGATCATATGAGCGCTGATGCCGTCATCCGCATGCCCGACGAGAAGAAGGGCGTCATGCTGCGTGGCCACCCCATGGCTTTCCTCGTTACCGATGAAAATACCAGGCATACGAGCATGTTCGACTGGACGATCCCGCCGGAGTTCGCCACCGGGCGGCATGTTCACCGGGTGCAGGAGGAGACCTTCTACCTGCTTGAGGGCGAGTGTGAATGGCACGTTGGCGACAGGACGATCCGAGCGACGCCGGGAACCTTCCTGTTCATCCCGCCGGGAGTGCCGCACAACATCACGAATGTCAGCGAGAAGCCTGCGCGCGTGCTGATGACCGTCTCTCCGCCCGGCCACGAGCACTATTTCGAAGAACTGGCCGAGCTGGCCATGCAGGGTGCGCCGGATCCAAAGGCGCTCGCCGATCTGCGAAACCGCTACGACACCGACCAGCTCTCGACGCTGACGACGCGCGCGTAGGTCTTTCCAGCTCGTTCCTGCGAAGCCTAGAGCAATTCCAGGAAAAGTGCGTAGCGGTTTTCCGTCCGGAATTGCGCAAAAACAAAGGCTTAGAGTGGTTCGGCGATTCCGTGAAACGCTGAACCGCTCTAGGCGTCTTCCGACCACTCCGACAGCGCCGCAATCGTGCTGTTCAACTCCGCCCAGCGGCGGATGACCGTCTCGGCGCCGGCCTCGGTCAGCGCATCGGCATGGCCGGGATAGCTATGCCCTGCGCCGGTGAAGCCGATGACGCGCATGCCGGCTGCCCTGGCGCCGGCGATGCCATGCACGGAATCCTCGATGACGAAGGTGTTCTTCGGGTTGGCGCCAAGCTTATCGGCAGCGTAAAGGAACACGTCCGGCGCCGGCTTGGGCTTTTTGCTGGGGATATCCAGTCCCGAAAAGATGCGACCGGCGAAGAACGGCAGCAGCCGCACCTTCTCCAGCATGAATTCGACGCGCTCGGTACTCGAGTTGGAGCAGACTGCGCGTGGCGCGGCGACGGCGGCCACCGCTTCGCGGGCGCCGTCGATGATGCGCACGTCCGCGCGCAGCTTGCGGTCGACGAGGTCCTCCGCGCGGTCGATCAGCGAGGCCTGGAACGGGATCTGCGACTTTTCCTCGACCCGCAGCATGATGTCCTTGAAGGTCAGGCCGGCATAGGTTTCGCTGAGCTCCTCAGCCGAAATCTCGAACCCGGCCGCAGTCAAAAGCTCCGCCTCGATGCGCGCGGCGATGATCTCGGAATCGACGAGCACGCCGTCGCAATCGAAAATGACAAGGTCTGGCTGGGGCATGGCAATCCGGAAACGTTGGGGAAATGGCCTATCGGCTCAAGCGGCGCGGCATACACCAATGGGCGGGCAGGCGCAAACCTCAGGGCATGCGTCGCTCCCTTCACCGAATGTTTACGCTGATCGGTAACCATAACAGCCAGTAAACCGTAACGCGTTTGTTTGGGTGATTTGATGTCCGCCGTGCGTCTTCTCGACGAGCTTTCCCACGCTCCCCATCAGTCCGAATGGCTGGACACCATCCTCAAGGGCGATTGCGTCGCCGCCCTCGACAGGCTGCCGGAAAAGTCGGTCGACATCATCTTCGCCGACCCGCCCTACAATCTGCAGCTCGATGGCGACCTGCACCGTCCCGACCAGTCCAAGGTCGACGCCGTCGACGATGACTGGGACCAGTTCGAGAGTTTCGAGGCCTATGACGCCTTCACCCGCGCCTGGCTGCTCGCGGCGCGCCGCGTGCTGAAGCCCAGCGGCACGATCTGGGTCATCGGTTCCTACCACAACATTTTCCGCGTCGGCGCCCGCATGCAGGATCTCGGCTTCTGGATCCTCAACGACATCGTGTGGCGCAAGACCAACCCGATGCCGAATTTCCGCGGTCGCCGTTTCCAGAACGCGCATGAGACGATGATCTGGGCCTCGCGCGACCAGAAGGCCAAGGGCTACACCTTCAACTACGAGGCGCTGAAAGCTTCGAACGACGATCTGCAGATGCGCTCCGACTGGCTGTTCCCGATCTGCACGGGCGGCGAGCGCTTGAAGGACGAAAACGGCAACAAGCTGCATCCGACCCAGAAGCCGGAGGCGCTGCTTGCCCGCATCATGATGGCCTCGACCAAGCCGGGCGACGTCGTGCTCGATCCCTTCTTCGGCTCCGGCACCACCGGCGCCGTCGCCAAGCGCCTCGGCCGTCACTTCGTCGGTATCGAGCGCGAGCAGGCCTATATCGATGCCGCCAACGAGCGCATCGCCGCGGTGCGCCCGCTGGAGAACGCCGACCTCACCGTGCTTTCCGGCAAGCGCGCCGAACCGCGCGTCGCCTTCATCAGCCTGATCGACAACGGCCTGGTGGCGCCTGGCGCCACGCTCTACGACGCCAAGAAGCGCTGGGCCGCCAAAGTGCGCGCCGACGGCACGCTGGCGATCGGCGACAGCGCCGGCTCGATCCACAAGATCGGCGCCGAAGTGCAGGGTCTGGACGCCTGCAACGGCTGGACCTTCTGGCACTATGAGCGAAGCGGCGGCCTGACCCCGATCGACGAACTGCGCCGCATCGCCCGCCTCGGCATGGAGCGGGCAGGGGCCTGAATCAACACTTTAACGGATCGCCGCAAGCGATTCAGTTCAGGCCGCAATCCCGAACCGTTCAAGGTCCGCTTTAAGCGTTCCAGCGTCGGTGAACAGCACCGCCTGCCAGCCGGCGGCCTTGGCGCCGTCGACATTCTTCTGGCTGTCGTCGATGAACAAAGAAGCCGCAGGCTCGAGCCCGAACGAGGCGACGTGATGGTCGTAGATGGCGCGGTCGGGCTTGATCAGGCCGATGTCACCGGAGACGGTGACGCCGCGCGGTTTTTCCAGGAACGGAAAGCGCTTGCGTGACTCGCGGAAAGTGTCCGAAGCCCAGTTGGTGAGCAGCGTCACGTCGCGGCCATCATCGATCAGTCCTTCCAGCAGCGCGACGCTGTCTCCATAGGCATGCGGCACCATCTCGTGCCAGTGGCGGCGGAAATTGCGGATGTTTTCCGCCTGGGAAGGATGTTCGGCGATCAGCAGCGCCTCCGCCTCTTCCCAGGTACGACCGCGGTCCTGCTCGAGATTCCAGGCGCTGGTGCAGACATTGTCGAAGAACCATTTCCGCTCCGCCGCATCCGGGATCAGGCGGCTGAACGGGATGTTCGGGTCGTAGTGGACCAGCACCTTGCCGATGTCGAAGACGATATGGCGAATCTCGGTCATTGCGGGCCTTTCACTGCGGACGTCGTTTCTTGGTTGCGCCCGGTATCGCCGCTTCGATTACCTTTTTCATGACGGTGGGCAGCGCTTCCCCGGAAATCTCATGGGCCAGCGACCAGAAATGCCCTGCCGGCGCATCGCCTTTGACCTGGGCATGGAAGACATCGAGCTCCAGCGCGAAATGGGTGAAGACGTGCCCGATCTGTCCCACGCGCCGCCAAGCGGCGGGGAAGAGCGCGGCATCTGCCGTCGTGGCGCCGTCGATCCGCGCCGTCCAGCCCGTCGTCGGCACTTCCGTCATGCCGCCGAGCAAGCCTTTGTCTGGCCGTTTGCGCAGCAGGATGGCGCCATCGTCGCGCTCGGCGACGAAGGCGGCGCCGCGCCTGAGCGGCTTGTCATCTTTGGGAAGCCGGACCGGAAAGCGTTCCGGATCGCCAGAAAGGATAGCGCTGCAACCCTCGCGCACCGGGCACAGCATGCAGCGCGGCCGCTTCGGCGTGCAGATGGTCGCGCCGAGATCCATCATGGCCTGGGCGAAGTCGCCGGGCCGGGCCAGCGGCACCAGCTTTTCGACCAGCGCGCGGATTTCGGCTTTGGCTTCGCTGAGCGGCGTTTCGACCGAATAAAGCCGGGTCATGACCCGCTCGACATTGCCGTCGACCACCGCCGCCGGCCGGTCGAAGGCGATCGCCGCGATCGCCGCCGCGGTATAGGCGCCGATGCCGGGCAATTCGCGCAGGCCGGCCTCTGTGTCGGGAAAGCCGCCGCCCCGCAGCGCCACGAGGTCGGCGCAGGCCTTCAGGTTGCGCGCCCTCGAATAATAGCCGAGCCCGGCCCAGGCCTTCATCACGTCCTCGGCGGGTGCCGCCGCCAGCGCTTCGACCGTCGGCCATTTCTCGACGAAGTTGCGGAAATAAGCCTTTACCGCCTCGACCGTGGTCTGCTGCAGCATCACCTCGGACATCCAAACCCGATAGGGATCGGCCCTAACGCCGCGCGCAAAAGCGCCGGGCGTGACGCGCCAGGGCAGGTCGCGATGATGCGCGTCGTACCAGGCGAGCAGGCGCGCCGCGAAGCCCCTATCGCCGGACGCGGTCTGTCGTGATGCCTTGCGGGTCTGGTCGAGCGGTGCCATTGATCGGGTGAGTTGGGGACTGGAGAACGCACATGGCAGGGAAAAGGCCCTTCGGCAATCCCGTTCCGGTGAGCGATCTCGCGACCGAGATCCTCGATCCGGTGCTGAGGAAGCGCGCCGGCATCTCGATCGGCCTGGTGCAGTCCTGGGAAGAGATCGCCGGACCGCGCCTGGCCGCCCATTCGCGCCCGGAAAAGATCCAATGGCCGCGCCGCCTGCATGAGGACGACCCGTTCGAGCCGGCGACACTGATCATCGCCTGCGAAGGCATGGCGGCGCTGCACCTGCAGCACGAGGCCGGCGAGGTCATCAACCGCGTCAACGCCTTCCTGGGCTTCAACGCGATCGGCCGCATCAAGATCCTGCAAAAACCGGTGCTGTCGCAAAAGGCCCGGCCGATTCCGGCGCCGCGACCCCTGACCGAGGCCGAGAAATCGAAGCTTTCGCATTTGGTCGCCAACATCGAGGATGATGGCCTGCGCGCTTCGCTGGAGCGGCTTGGCGCCACAATTTTGGGTGAAAGGAAGCCCAAAGGGTCGTAAGAAGCGTCATGAATGCGTCACCAATCTCGCGCATTCGTGATGCCGAAGGTCAGGTTTAGCGATTGGATTGGGGATCGCGATGCCTTAATTCGCGCCAACTCTCGCCTTTTCTAGCCCTTGCATTGCAAAATCCAACCGATATCAGGTGATTCGCATGAACCGTGCCCCGTTTGGCAAAAGCCCGTCTGGCAAAAGCTTGTCCCGCAGAAACGTTCTGACCACGCTGGCCGCCGTGCCTGCGGTGGCGCTGCTTGCCGCATGCAGCGACTCCAGCGAGCCAGCGAAGGCTGCCGAGGTGAAGCCCGCCGACCCGTCGACGCCTGCCAAGCCAGCGGCCACGCCGGCCGCGGTCCAGGTCCCGGAATCGAGCGGTCCGGTCGACATGGCGGAGCTGCTCAAGCCCGGCGCGCTGCCTGAAAAGCAGCTCGGCAAGGACGATGCCAAGGTCACCATCGTCGAATACGCGTCGATGACCTGCCCGCATTGCGCGCATTTCGCCATGACCACCTTCCCTGAGTTGAAGACCAAATACATTGACACCGGCAAGGCGCGCTACATCCTGCGCGAATTCCCGTTCGATCCGAGTGCCGAGGCCGGCTTCATGCTGGCGCGCTGCTCCAAGGACAACTACTTCGCCATGGTCGACGTGCTGTTCAAGCAGCAGCCGAGCTGGGTTGGCGTCAACAACACCAAGGAAGCGCTGCTGCAGATCTCCAAGCTGGCCGGTTTTACACAGGAGTCCTTTGAGTCCTGCTTGACGGACCAGAAGCTTCTGGACGATGTGAGAGCAGTCCAGAAACGCGGAGCGGACGAGTTCAAGGTCGACTCGACGCCGACCTTCTTCATCAACGGAAAGACCTACAAAGGGGCGATGTCGATTGAGGAAATGTCGGCCATCATCGACCCTCTGCTCTGACATCCAGGCCGCGCCGAAGCGGTCCGGCTTCGGCGCCCACGCCTGTAGTGTTGGGCGGCGCGAATGAAATTTTCGCGCCTTCGCCTCCTCGGTTTCAAATCCTTCGTCGAGCCCGGCGAGTTCGTCATCGAACGCGGGCTGACCGGCATTGTCGGGCCGAACGGCTGTGGCAAGTCGAACCTCGTCGAAGCTTTGCGCTGGGTGATGGGCGAAAGCTCCTACAAGAACATGCGCGCGTCCGGCATGGACGACGTCATCTTCTCAGGCTCCGGCGCGCGTCCGGCGCGCAACACCGCCGAAGTCACGCTTTTCCTCGACAACAGCGACCGCACCGCGCCTTCCGCCTTCAACGACGCCGACGAACTGCAGGTATCGCGCCGCATCGAGCGCGAGGCGGGATCGCTCTACCGCATCAACGGCAAGGAAGCCCGTGCCAAGGACGTGCAACTGCTCTTCGCCGACCAGTCGACCGGCGCCCGCTCGCCCTCCATGGTCGGCCAGGGCCGCATCGGCGAACTGATCCAGGCCAAGCCCCAGGCGCGCCGCGCGCTGTTGGAAGAAGCCGCCGGCATTTCCGGCCTGCATACGCGCCGGCATGAGGCCGAACTTCGGCTGAAGGCGGCCGAGCAGAACCTCGAGCGGCTGGACGACGTCGTCGGCGAGCTCGAAGGCCAGATCGAGAGCCTGAAGCGCCAGGCGCGCCAGGCCTCGCGTTTCAAGAACCTGTCGGCCGACATCCGCAAGGCCGAAGCAACGCTGCTGCATCTGCGCTGGACGCTGGCAAAGACCCAGGAAGGCGAGGCGCGTTCAGCGCTTGCCGTCGCCACCACGCTGGTCGGCGATCGTGCCGCCGCCCAGATGGCCGCGGCAAGAGAGCAGGGCATCGCCGCGCACCGGCTGCCGGATTTGCGCGATGCCGAGGCCGCCGCCGCGGCGGCCTTCCAGCGCCTGTCGATCGCCAAGACGCAGATCGAGGAAGAGGCCGGCCGCATCCGCGCGCGCCAGACCGAACTCGAACGCCGCCTGCAGCAGCTCGACGCCGACATCGTCCGCGAGGAGCGGATGGTGCGTGACAATGCCGACATTCTCGAACGCCTGCGCACCGAGGAAGCCGGGCTCAACTCGGAAAATGCCGGCGCCGCCGAGCGCGAGGCGACCACACGCGCCGCTTTCGAGCAGGCGGGTGCTACGCTGTCGCAGAGCGAGGCAAAGCTCGCCGCGCTGACTGCCGAACGCGCCGAGGCGGCCGCCTCGCGCCACCAGATCGAGCGCACGCTGCGCGAGACCGCCGAGCGCCGCGACCGCTTCGCCCGCCAGCTCGCCGAGGTCGACCGGGAGCTTTCCGACATCGTCGCGCGCATTTCCGGCCTGCCGGACCCTGCCGAAAAGCGGGTGCTGGTCGAGGATGCATTGGGCCGGCTGGAAGAGAGCGAGGCCGGCACCATCGCCGCCGAGCAGGCGGTCGCCGACGCCCGCGCCGCTGAGAGCGCCGCGCGTCCGCCGCTGCAGGATGCCAGGGCGGAACTGGCGCGCATCGAGACCGAAGCGCGCACCTTGGCCAAGATCCTCAACGCCACCAGCGGTGGCGATCTCTTTCCCTCGGTGCTCGAGCAGATCAGCGTCGAGCGCGGCTATGAAACCGCGCTTGGCGCGGCGCTCGGCGAGGACCTCGACGTTCCGCTCGACCGCAGCGCCCCGGTGCATTGGGGTGAAAGCGCTGTACAGCCGGATGATGCGGCGCTGCCCGAAGGCGTGAAGAGCCTTGCTAGCGTCGTTCGCGCTCCGGCGCAGCTCGCCCGCCGCCTGGCGCAGATCGGCATCATCGAGGCCGCCGACGGCCGTCGGTTGCAGGCGTTGCTTTCGCCCGGACAGCGGCTGGTCAGCCGTGACGGCGCGCTGTGGCGCTGGGACGGCCTGACCGCCAGCGCCGACGCGCCGACCGCCGCCGCGCAGCGGCTGGCGCAGAAGAACCGTTTGGCCGAGCTCGACGCCGAAGCCGTGCAAGCGACGCGTGTCGTGCGCGAGGCCGAGGAAGCGCTCGCGCGCGCCGAGCAGGCGATGCGCCAGGCAAGCGAGGCCGAGCGCAACGCCCGCCAGGCCGGTCGCGACGCCCAGCACGCGCTGGATGCCGCCCGCAATGCTCTGGCCGAGGCCGAGAAGGCCGGCGGCGAGCTGGTCAGCCGCCGCGCCGCGCTGGATGACGCCCGCGCGCGCATCGTCGACAGCCATGAGGAAACGCAGGCCGCCTTCCTCGAAGCCGAGGAGATGCTTAAGGACGCGCCCGATCTCGGCGATCTGCAATTGCAACTCGAACAGGCCTCCGCCAACGTCTCGCGCGACCGCGCCACGCTTGCCGATGCGCGCGCCGTGCATGAAGGGCTGAGGCGCGAGGCCGAGGCGCGCATGCGCCGGCTGGAATCCATCGGCGCCGAGCGCAAGAACTGGCTGGAGCGCGCGGAAAACGCCTCGACGCAGATCGCGGCGCTTGGCGAACGCAAGGCCGAGGCCGAAGCCGAGCGCGAGCGGCTTGCCGACGCTCCGGACGAGATCGACGCCAAGCGCCGCGCGCTGCTGTCGCAGCTTTCCGAGGCCGAGGCGCTGCGCCAGGCGGCGAGCGACCGCCTGCAGGAAGCTGAGACCAAACAGGCCGAGCTCGACAAAGCGGCGACCGCCGCCATCCAGTCGCTCGCCGAAGCGCGCGAAACCCGTGTCCGCGCCGAGGAGCGGCTCACCGCAGCCGACGAACGGCGCGCCGAGGTCGAGGCGCGCATCCAGGAGGCGCTGAACACGCCGCCGCATCTCGTCATCCAGCATACCGGGCTCAAAGCCGACGATCCGATGCCGGACATGGCCGAGATAGAGCGCCAGCTCGACCGGCTGAAGATCGAGCGCGAGCGCCTCGGCGCCGTCAATCTGCGCGCCGAGGAAGAGCAGAAGGAATTGTCGGACCGGCTGGAGACGATCGTGTCCGAGCGCGAGGACATCATCGAGGCGATCAGGAAACTCCGTCAGGCGATCCAGAGCCTCAACCGCGAGGGCCGCGAGCGGCTGCTGTCGGCCTTCGAGGTCGTCAACGGCCATTTCCAGCGGCTGTTCGCGCATCTGTTCGGCGGCGGCACGGCGGAACTGCAGCTCATCGAGTCGGAAGACCCGCTGGAAGCCGGCCTCGAAATCCTCGCCCGCCCACCCGGCAAGAAGCCGCAGACCATGACGCTCTTGTCCGGCGGCGAGCAGGCGCTGACCGCGATGTCGCTGATCTTCGCCGTCTTCCTCACCAATCCCGCGCCGATCTGCGTGCTGGACGAGGTCGACGCCCCGCTCGACGATCACAATGTCGAGCGCTTCTGCAATCTGATGGACGAGATGTCGAAGACCACCGAGACGCGCTTCGTCATCATCACCCACAACCCGATCACCATGGCGCGCATGGACCGCCTGTTCGGCGTCACCATGGCCGAGCAGGGGGTGAGCCAACTGGTCTCGGTCGACCTGCAGGCGGCCGAGGCCATGCGCGAGGCGAGCTGAGAGCTCGACTGCGAGCGGTCAGGCTGGGAATGATCTACTTCTTCGGAGCAGACGCCGGCGCCGTATAGCGGTGTCACCGGTCCCGCCGGCAGGACCGGCCTGGCGAACCAGCTGTCGGCGGAAGGTTTAGGCCGATGGCCTGCGGAGCAAGGTTCGCGGCGTCTCGCCGAGCTCGCGGCGCATCCAGCGCGCCATGTGCGACTGGTGCGAGAAGCCGGCCGCGAGCGCCACTTCGGCGACGCTCAGCTTGCCTTGCGCAAGCAGGAGCCGCGCGCGCTCGACACGCCGGCGCACGACATAGCGATGCACGGTCACGCCGGTGGCCTGCTTGAACCAGTGGCGCAAATGCGAGCTGCTGGCGCCGGCCTCGCGCGCCAGGGTCTCGATGGTCAGCGCTTGGTCGATATACGCCTCGACGAAGTCGTAGAGCCGCCGCAGCTGCGCCGCGGAGAGGCCAGCGCGAAAATCATCCGCGGTCCTGGCCAGCCCGATCAGTTGCGTGGCCAGCGCGATGCCTATGGTCTCGGCGTAGAGGGAACCGCCCGGTGAGTCGGCGTGCCGCTCGCTTTCCAGCGCGCGCGCCAGATGGACAATGCGTTCGTTCCGCATGACATGGCGCATGTCGAGGCTCGATCTTCTGCCCGATCCCATCTCGAAGGCGGTCTGTTCAACGACTTGTGGCGCAAGCCGGATTTCCAGCGCCTCGCAATCCGTTTCCGCCGCGTAGCCGCCTTCCTGACCGGCGGGAACGAGGTCGATATCGCCTTCCCGCCGAAGATGGCGCGTCCCGGTCGTGTTGCAAAACGACCAGGTCTTGCGGCTGGCATGCACGACGATGCGGTGGTCGCTGATCGGCGGCAGCACGATCGCCCCGGCGCCGTGGCGATTGCGCGAAACGCTGACATTGGCCGAAGGCTGCAATAGTCCAGATGGGCCGTGCATGAGGCGCTCCGAATTCAAGGCAGATCGTGCTCAAAGATCGGCGTTTCCTGCGCGACTTTCAACGCATTCGACCGGAAATTGCCTCACGAGTTCAACATCGATGAGGCTTTGTATGTCTGTGTTTGTTGTGGTCGGCGCCGGACCGGTCGGGCGCGCGACCGCGCGTATTCTGGCAAAAGATGGTCATGAGGTCCGGCTGGTGAGCCGAAGCGGCACGGCGCCGGATGGCGCGGTTGCCGCCTTCGCTCTCGATGCCCGCGACGCGGACGGCCTGGCCCGCATCGGGGCCGGCGCCGAAGCGATCTTCATGTGCGCCATGGCGCCTTACACGAGGTGGCCGACGGATTTTCCGCCGATCATGGAGGGCGTTGCCGAAGCCGCGCAAAAGCTGCAGGCGCGCCTTGTCGTGCTGGGCAATGTCTATGGCTATGGCAGCGAGGCAAAGTCTCCTTTGACTTCCTCTGCGCCGCTCGCCCCGACGAGTGTGAAGGGGCGTGTCAGGGTCGCCATGTGGGACCGTGCGCGCTCTGCGCGCGTTCCGGCGCTGGAGGTCCGCGCCAGCGATTACCTGGGCGAGGGCGCCGGCTCGCTGTTTACACTGATGACGCTGCCGTCCCTGCTCGCCGGCAAGCCTGCGATGGTGTCGGGCGATCTCGATGCGCGGCATGCCTGGACCTTCACCAGGGACGTCGCCCGGACGCTGGTCGCCGCCTCGCGCTATACCGGTGAATGGGGGCGTGCCTTCCTCGTGCCGTCGCAGCATTCTTCGGTACGAAGCCTGGCGGCGCGCTTCTCGGAACTGGCCGGTGCCCCGGCTCCCGACCTTCAAATGCTCACCGAACAGGAGCTCGAGGCGATGGGTCGTGACGACGAGCTCATGCGCGAGCTGCCGGAAATGGGCTATCTCTACCGAAGCCCTTGCATCATCGAGGCCTCCGACACCGAGCGACTGCTCGGCATCTCGGCCAGCAGCCTCGATACGATGATCATGGATACTTTGCGCAAGGATTAGGGGACGATTGCAAAACTCTTGAGCGTCAGCCGCCGGCATTTGGCGCGCGGAACGCAGCAACAGGATGCAGCCCGTGCCACCGAAGGGATGCTTGAACTCGCCGAAGGAGGAAGCAACCAGTGCGGGCGCAGGAGGCTTCTCGCCTTTACGCGCGACGCCGGCGGCATGCCAACTTACCCATGGACGCTTCGCCAACGTGCTGATCAACATGCACTCTGGCACGTTCAGGCCGTTGGGTGCAGTCTACCCATCCGAACGTTTTCGGAAGCGACACGTGACCTGCGACACAGACCGCACGCTGTGGCATCCGCTATGCCTTGGAGTATCGCGCCAACAGGATCGGGAGCGGCTAAAATGGGTTTCAGCGACGAAGTCCGGAAGTGCTGCTTGGCTGTCTGGCTGCCTTGCGCGCTTCTGGTTTTTGCCTGGTTGTCATTCTTCACCGGTCCCGCCTTCGCGGCCGCCGGTCCATCCTTCGATTGCGCGAAGGCCTCGATCGAGGCCGAAAAGGCGATTTGCGCGAGCGACGAACTGAGCCAGATGGATCGCCAGATCGCCGACCTCGTCGCGCAGATGGGTGCACTCGTCGCGCCACAAAAGCGACCATTCATGCAGGAGGTCGAACAGGAAGAAAGGAAGAGCTGGTCTCTTGGTTGTGCGCATGTAGACGACAAGCCCTCTTGCTTTCGTAACGCGATGCAGCGGCACATCGTGCAATTGCAGGCCGATCTGCGCGACGACGACATCTTGACGATGGCGGCAAGCAGCATGATTCCGTCAACGCCGGCGAAGTCGGCCGATATCTTTCGGCGCTATCCCGGCAGCGCGTTGGCCAATTCCTGGCTGGTCTATCTCGCCACCCATGTCCCGGAAGCCGGCGTCTCGCCCCAGGAGGGTGAGGCGGCGAAGGCGCGAGCCATTGCCATGTTTCAGGAACAGACCCCAGGCGTCCTCAGCATGCTTGACCTTCCGAAAAGAAAGCCCGCCGATGTCCCGTTTTTCCTGCTCCGCATTGCGCTCGACCAAACAAATGCCGAGCCGATTTTTTCCTGCCCCCACGGGTTCATGTTCGAGCGCGACGAAGGGAGGGCGCTGATCGCGTTCGGCGGCCTTTTTGGTTCCAGCATGGACGGTAATGACCCGGTTTGTCAGGACGGGCCGACGTTCATGGAACTGCCAGCCTGGCAATCTCTCAACGACATTCTCGCGGCGGCTCTCCCGGACGATGCGGAAACTGGCAGCATTCGCTTCGCGATCTACGCGGATTGGGCGGCTGATGAGGTCAGAGCCGTCAACTTTCCCCGCCAATTCGACACCCGCCAGCACAGGAGAGACAAGCAGCGGGCCATCGGACTTATCCGCAAGCAGGTTCCGAGCGTCTGGGACAGATCCGACGTGAAGACTCTCCTGGCGGCTGTCGAGCAAGGGCAGAGCGCCGCGAAAAAATGGTTGATGCAAAATCGCGGTCTCTCGGCCGTCGAAGCCTCCCGCTGCGCCGAAGGCATCATGGGCAGCTATCTCGCAGCTCGGGTCGAATATATCGCGGCGCGCGGCCAGGTTGAGCCGGAATAGGAGCGGGCGTGGGCATGTCAGGTTGCCTTCAGGCAACCTTTTGATTTACTTGCCGAAATGACGGCCGCCGCAGAGATGGTGGAAGCGCGCGGAACCAGGCTGTCCACAGGGCATCCGGTTGGCTGGGGCGCCAGGATTCGAACCTGGGAATGTCGGTACCAAAAACCGATGCCTTACCACTTGGCGACGCCCCAGCAGGCGGGGCGATGCCGCGCTGCGCGCGGCCTTATAGGACGAGGCGGCGCAAAGCTCAATGCCGGGAGCGCATGAAAGACAACGGTAATTGCAGGTACCGGCTAAGCGCCGCGATTGCTCAGCCGGACATAGAGCTCGGCATAGGCCTGCCCCATTTTTTCGGCGGTGAAGAGGTCGGAAAACCGTTCGCGCGCGGCGCGGCCCCATCTTTCCGCCTCTTCGGGCGAATCGAGAAGGCGGTTGACGGCCTCTGCAAGCCGGACCGTATCGGAAGGCGGGACGACCAGGCCGGTGACGCCGGCCTTGTTCACAAAGGAGGTCCCGGTCCCGATCTCGCAGGAGATCATCGGCTTGCCGCACATCGCCGCCTCCGCCAGCGAGACGCCATAGGCCTCGGAGCGCTGATTCGAGGGGAAGACGAAACCGCTGCAGGCGTGCAGCAGGGCCATCTTGTGCTGTTCGGAAACCTCGCCGAGGAAGATAACATTGTTGCGCTTGAGCCTTTCGGCCTGGCGCTTCAGTTGCTGCTCGATCGGTCCCGATCCGGCGATGGCGATCTTGCACCGCACCCGGTCCGCGGCCTCGATAAGGATATCCAGCCCCTTATAGTAGCGCAGCACGCCGACGAAGAGCACGAAAGGCTCCGACACGATCGATTGGCGCCAGGCGCTGTCCGCCGCCGTCGGCACAGGATAGGCGTCCTCGTCTATGCCGATCGGAATGACCTGCGATTTGCCCTTGAATTTTCTCAAGGTTGCGCTCGACCTCAGATAGTCCGGCGATGTCGCCACGATCGCGTCGACGTCGCTCAGGAAGCGCTGCATCAGCGGGTTGTAGAACGGCAGCAGCAGGCGCTGCTTGACGATG
This sequence comes from Mesorhizobium sp. GbtcB19, assembly GCF_019091085.1. Taxonomy (GTDB): domain Bacteria; phylum Pseudomonadota; class Alphaproteobacteria; order Rhizobiales; family Rhizobiaceae; genus Mesorhizobium. Next base: position 223,702 of record NZ_JAGXJY010000006.1, read on the forward strand.
TCGGAATGGTAAGTGACGACTGCGGGCTTGCCGTGGCGCGATCTGAGATGCGCGATGTCCATGACCGGCCAGGGAAAATGGTAGTGCACCAGGTCTGACTGCCGGGCGAGCGTATCGAACTTGCGGAACACCTCGCGGGAAAATCCTGTCGATGCGAGCTCGAAATCCAGCCTCGCTTTCACCGCCATGTGGCCACCGATGCGCCCGGTGTTCTCGTCGGGAGCGCTGCTCAACGACAGCACCTGCGTTTCGACGCCATGGCCGGCCGTGCTTTCGGCGATGGCATGGATGGTACGCTCCACGCCGCCAAAGCTGTCCGGCCAGTATGTCTTGAAGAAATGCAGGACTTTCAAGCAGGCGTCTTTCGTCTTAGCCGGATGGCCTGCTCGAAGATTTGCAGCATGCCCTTGGCGTGGTTCTCCCAGGTGAAGCGCTCCGCGTTGCGGCGCGCGCCGGATGCAAGCTTTTGGCGCAATTGCGCATCGAGGCAAAGATGACGAAAGCCACTTGCGATCGCTTCTATGTCGTTGGGGTCGACCAGAACCGCGCTGTCTCCGGCCACTTCCGGCATCGACGAAATGTTCGACGTCAGCACCGGTTTGCCGAAGGATTGCGCCTCCACGATCGGGAAGCCGAAGCCCTCGTAGAGCGATGGCATGGCCAGAAAGAGGCAGTTCGCATAGAGCGTCGCGAGCACGCCGTCGTCGACGAAGCCGGTGAAGATGATCTTCTCCTCGAGCCCGCCGCGGCGCACCTCGTCCGCCAGGCCGGTTTGTTTCCAGCCGCTGCCGCCGACGATGACGAGATCGCAGCCCGAGCGGGCGCTCTCAGGCAGCAGCCCATAGGCCTTGATGAGGTTGCCGAGATTCTTTCTGGGCTCCAGCGTGCCGACGAAAAGCGCGTAGGGCCTGGCGATGCCGAGAGGCTCGAGACTGGAAAAGCCGCCCGGCGCGGGAAGAGGGGTCGTGCCGGGCGCGATTGTGCGGATCGGCGCCGTCAGCCACGAAAATTCGCCCTTCAACGCGCTCGCGGTGGCGCCGGAATCGGCCGCCACGACATCGGCCCTTCGCAACGAGGGCTTCATCAGCAGGCGCTCGCCGAGCAAGGTCCGCATTCGCATGGTTTCCGGCGCGTGCACCCAGACAAGATCGTGGATGGTCACCACCCGCGCGATCCTTCTGTCCAGAACGAGCGGCAGCCGGTGGGCTGGTCCCCAGAAAACCTCGATGCCATCGCGCGCGGCTGCCGCGGGCAGCATGGCTTGCCCCCACAACACCCGCCCTGGAAGCGATCGGTATCCGCCCGTCCGCAAGACAACTTCGCGCGGCAATTCGTAGCCGGCATTGATCGGGGCGGGAGCGTAGACGCAAAGCTCGGCGCCGAGCGCCGACAGCGCCTTGATCGACTTGTGAACGAACCGGCCTATGCCGTCCGTGGCCGATCTCAGGTTCCTGCCGTCGATGCCGATTCTCAATGAGCGCTCCGCGAGCAGGGCACGGGGATGTCGAAAGACAGGCCTGGCTCGAACAGCCGGCACTTCGCCGGCGCCTTAGAATATCTGAGTCGGCAAGCTTTGCTCACGCAATGGCCTGGTTCATCGAAATGAATCACGAAGCTGCCGAGCCCGTCCCTGAAACCGCTATTGCCGGAACAGTTCGGACAGGCCCTGTTTGAAATTGTCGTAAGCGAACTGCCGGGACGCGACGTCCCTGGCGTCCTGCTGCCTGCGCGCCGCCGCGGGCCGGTCGCCGAGGATTGCCATGACGCGGTCGGCGAAGCCGTCAACGTCGCCGACGTCGACCAGATCGAGGCAAGCCGATACATCGCCGAGCTCCAGGGTGATGAGCGGGATGTTCGTGGCGACCACCGGCACGCCGAGATGCAGCGCCTCGGTAATCTGCGTCGGGAAATTTCCCTCCATCTCCGATGTGAACAGCAGGCAGAGCGCATGTCTGTAAAGATAGCCGAGTTCCGCGTCCGTGAGCTCCGGCAGCGAGATCAGATGGCTTTCCGCGCCGCCTGCCGATTTGCCGCTCAACGGCGTGGTCAAGAGTCCGAACAGCCGGTCCTTGCTTCCCGCCTTCTCCAGTCTCTCATTCACGACCGCCACCGTTCTTGCGAAGTCGGCGAGCCGCTTCGAGGGCCGGTTCCGGGTCGGGTAAAACACGTAATGCCGCGGCAGTTTTCCCAACGGACCGGATGTCGCGGGTGTTTCGGCCTTGAGTGAGCCGTCATTGAGGAACGGCAAGGGAATGTGGGCGATGTTTTGCGCCTGCACGGCCAGTTCCGTCTCGGGCAGATACGAAGCCGTGAAGGCGGAGTTCGTCAGCACGCGCCGCGCCTTGCCCGCCAGGCTTTTGCCGATCGCGGCGGCTTGCTGCGTGGCGCCCATCTCCGCCGAACCCCTGTAGAAATGCGGCATGTAGTCGGGAAGATAGAGAACGACATCCTTGTCTTTCAAACGGGAAAGCTCCGGGAACATATAATAGTGCGGTATCAGGACGTGATCGATGCCGGCGTCCGCATTGATCAGATCGACATATTTCTCATATGGCACGACACCGATCGCGACCTTGACGCCGGCGAGCCGCTGTTGTGCCCTGCGCAAAACCTTGAAGGCTGCCACGGCCAGCGTCGATGCCAGCGCGCGCGGCATGCCCTTGAAATCTTTTGACCGGTAGAGCCCCTTCAGGTGATCGACATTGGCCGAGAATGGCCGTGTCGATGCGATCTCGCGAAGACGTCCTATAGCCGTCATGGGCTTCCCGCCGCCGGGGCCGGCATCGTCGACCAGCATGATCCTCAGGTCGGAGCTTGCGGCGGGGGCGAGGAAGCCTTGGATGCGGCCGGCGTCTTGCCTGCGGCTTGTGACGACGATCTTGAAACCGAGATCTGAGAGCGCGCGAATGATCTGGCGCACGACGCGCGCTATGCCTTCCGCGCAGTGGTATTTGCCGTCGCGATGCACGATCAGCGGGCCGAAGCCATGGAAGGCGACCAGCACGGTCTCGGCGGCCGGCGCCGTCGTCTTCACGGTGGGTGTGTAGATCAATCCCGGCGCGCGGTTGGCGCCGTCGTCGCCCAGCGCCCTCGTCATCGCCGCGTCGAACAGCGGCCAGACATATTCCGGCTGATAGAGCTTGCGCACCTCGGCCTGGCTTTCGATGATTTCGCGCGACAGCGAGCCACCGCCTTTCCTCAATCGCTCCGAGCGTTTCACCAGGTCTTCGATGCTGTCGGCCCTGCCAGGCGCATCGGCCGGGAAATAGCGCGAAAGCAGGGAACCGTCCTTGAACAACACCGGACCGCCAAGCGTCATGAACTCTATCGGTGGCAGATAGCAGACGGTCGGCTCTTCATAGTGGTACGCAAAGCCGCGCATGAGGGCCAAGTGCCTCAGGAATTCGGACCGCTCGACCGTGCCTACGACCTGGTCGTCGTCGACGGGTACATTTTGCGCGCCGAAGATTCTATAGCCCCTGGCCGGGAAGTAATGCTTTAAGTGCCTGTAATTGTTTGTATAATACGGTATGTCCATTGCCCGCGGGCAAAGCAACCCCAGTTCCGGCACCGCCGCCTCGATCGTCCACGTGTCCCGTCGGTCGACAACGTCCTGTGTGAGGCAATAGGGAACGACCATCATGCGCGACCGCAGCCATTCGTCCTCTATCTCGGCGACTTTTTCGGAGTGCGGCATGAACCAGAAATCATTCCGCTCGGTGATCAGCGGCAGCCCGCCTATATTGGTGAGCTCATTCGACAGGCTGTAAGGCTGGCCATAGGTGCGGTAGATGACGCGCCCGCGATAGGCCTTTAGGAAATGCACCAGCCATAGGGGATTGATGGTTACGATCGCGGCTTCGAAATAGACATTGAGAACCTCGGCCGCGTCCGCCGGTATTTCGTCATAGAAGAAATTGGTCCTGGTCAGGATCTCCAGGGCCTCTTTTGGCAGGCTGGAGTCTGACGGAACCCAACTGTAGACAGCGGATTGATCGTAAACGTCGCTCAGGTAGGGGGGGTTGAACACCTCGTAGCCCAGCGCCCGCAGGCGGGGGAGCTCAGTCTGCGATAGAACCTTGTGCATGCCCAGCCAGAAAATTCGCTTCTTAGTCATCCGTTTTTCCGACAGTTGAGGGTGGTCTGGTGTTGCGGGGTATCGTCGATCGCCGAAATCGAGTCCCTTGACGTCGAGGAAGATGCCGATGCACCCCAACATGCAGCACGGAAATCCCGACGGCTGGCGTCATCTAGCGTGCGAGCCATCTGGCGGCGCGCACCAAAATTCGTATCGGCTCGGTGATACGCCAAGAGGTTGAGGTGTAGATTGAGCCGAGCTGGCTTTCCAAAGCTTGTCTGGCACGCTCCTCCCCACCAAGGCGCGCCTCTAACTCACCAAGGCGCGCCTCCAAGGCGGCTCTCGTGTTCTCTGCCTGAGTTGCAAGCGAGGATCTCGCCATCTGCTCTTCGGCAAGACGCAGCTCCAATGCTGCTCGGAGACGCTCTTGCTCTGCAAGACGTTCTTGGGCGGCGGCCTTGTTCTTGCTCTCGTCTGCCAGTTGTTCACGAAGAGCGCTAATTTCGACATTGATATTGCGCGAAAGCCAGGACGTCGTGCTGGCTGCGAACCAGTCGAAATAATTAGGTCCAACGTCAAATTGTGATTTGAGTTCAGAGTGCGAAATACTTAAATAGAATCTATTCAAACCATCAAAATAAACAAAATCATACCCGAGATCCAGAAGCTCCTGCTCCCAGGTCTCGTGGTTCTGCTCCTGTGAATTTGGTTTTGTGCTCTCGACGACAACGATCCACGGTCGAGCCCCCGAAGGCAGCCAGCTTTTTATCACCTGATGTTCCATGCCTTCGACATCGATTTTCATCCAGTGGATGTCTCGATCGGCATGGAGGGACAGGATCGCTGAAAGCGGCTGGGCGAAAACCGATATCCGACTGACTTTGAACCCATTGTTCTGGTGCTGCTTGGCTATTTCTTCATCGCCGGTGCTCATACCGGTGTCAGCAATCTCGAAGAACGCGATTTCGCCTGCCTCCAGGGCGATGGCCGATTGGATCACTTCCTCGTCGGACCGCGCGGAACGAAGCTTTTCCGCGTAATTGGCGCTTGGTTCGACGTGAACGCCCCGCCACCCTCGTTCGTAAAAGGCAAGGCTTACGGAATCGACGACCGGATCCTGTGCGCCGATGTCGATGTAGAAACCATGCTCCACATGCTTCAGCGCCCGCCAAAGAATGACATCTTCAAAGTTCTGGGCGTAACACGTGATCGGCATCGTCAGGAATCTCTCCGCACTTACCTTCGTTCAAGCCACGGGCTCAATCGAAACCGGGCTGGACCTTGTTGGGTGGGCCAGTTGCGCTCAACCGTCCGCTCGGCACGCCGCGGATCGTTTAGCAGCGGCTCACATGCCCGGCCGGCCGGGGGATATTTGGCCGCGTCGACGATTTCACGCAGCTGCGTGTCTGTTTTAAGTCCTCGTTGCCGATCGAAAACCAATGGTCAAAAACACCTGCCTCCTGCCCGCTCCCGACCCGGCACCCGATGGAATGGCGACAGGCACAGGTTATGAAGATCTTTGGGATGTGCGAAAAATAATCTTGGCGGTCCCATCCATATATGAGGTGACGGCGTCGATCGTTTCAACACCTCGAAAAGATTTCGCCACATAGCGCGGCGATTTGCGACTTGGCAACTGTTTGCCGGCCGCGGGGCGTTAATTAAGAATGTGCTGATAAATCAATAAATTCTTATGCGCGGCTTCGCCTTCTGCACGTTGCCATAGGTGGGTTATTCGCCACCCGCTTCCGACGCCGGCGGCCGCGTCCGGTGGCAAAACGTGCTACCTGTTGTCAACGCGTGTTTCTCCCTTGCCATTTTGCATTCCCGATGCGTAGGAAGCTGGTGCTCCAGGATCGGGAAGGCATGGTCGACTGCGACATCGTATTTGACATGAGATGCCTGCAGGATCCGTCCTACAAGGATCGTGGCGTCGGCAAGCTTTCCGCGAATCTGGTCCGCAATGTAGGTAGCCTTCGCACGAAAATCGAAACATCGACCCTCGGGCTGATCGATCCGCGTTTGCCGCCTTTGGAGGACCGGTTCCTTCGCCTGGTCGACCGGATCCAGGGTAACGCTTATCTTGACGTCAAGAGGCGTTCGACGGTGTTTGTCGAACTATCGCCGATGACTCACGACCCGTTGTTCCCGGGCCGCATCGTCAATGACCCCGACATCCTCAAGCTTGCGATCGTTTACGACTTCATCCCCCTGATGAAGCCGGAACGCTATCTGCCGACCGCCTCCGATCGGCTCGACTATCACACGCAGCTCATCTGGCTGTCTCGCCACGATCATTTTTTCCCTATTTCGCAATACACGGCGGATGAGCTCCGACGCATCCTCAATGTGGAATCCCGGCACATTACGAATACCGGAGCCCCGATAGGCAACGCCTTCGAGCGCGTCGACGGTTTCGGGCAATGGGGAGGATCCTCCGAACGCTATGTTCTTGCGAGCGGCGGGGCCGAGCCGCGCAAAAACATCGAGTGCCCGATGCTTGCTCACGCGGGAAGCCGCGCGATGCAGGACGCCGGTGTTCAGCTCGTGGTCACCGGAAACTATCCGCTTGGATGGCAGGCAAGCTTGCGCGATCTCTATGTCGCCAATGGCGGCAAATCGGAGCTTTTGATTTTTCCGGGTTTTGTCGACGAAGATGAACTTGTAGCCATCTATCGCAGCGCCCGGTGCGCGGTCGTCGCGGCGCAGATGGAAGGGTTCTCGATGCCGGTCGTGGAGGCGATGGCGGCGGGCACGCCGGTGCTCGCGTCTTCCATACCCGCCCACAAGGAACTGGTTGGCCGCAACGATTTGATGTTTTCTCCCGAAGACGTCGAAGCCGTCAGGAGCAAGGTCGAGGCGCTTGTGCTGGACCCTGCGAGGCGGGCGGAAGTCGTCGGCGACCAGTCGACGCGTTGGCAGCGATTTCGAGCCGATAAGATTGCCGGCGATTTCTGGGCGAAGGTGAGCGATCTGGTAGCGCAGCGCCAACCAAAGCGAAGCGCCATCCTCAGGGGCGCGCGGCCACGGATTGCATTTCTCAGCCCCATGCCGCCCGATCAATCCGGCGTTGCCGATTATTCTGCCGCGACCATCAGCGAACTCGGGAAGTTGGCCGATGTCCATGTCTTTTCAAAGCACATATGCGCGGCGATGCCCGACGGCGCTGCATCGGTCCAGCAGATCACCGCCCTGCCGTGCCTGTCGTCGGGCTTTGATCGGGTGATTGGAGTTGTAGGGAACTCGCATTTTCACCTGGAGGTGTTCCAGCTCCTTGAAAGATATGGCGGAGCCTGCATCGAGCACGACAACCGCCTGCTTGGCTTCTATAGAATTCTCCTCGGCTCGCAGCGTGCCCGCTCGCTTGCGGAGCGCGAGCTCCGACGGCCTGTGACGGAGGAGGAAATCGCCTCATGGCTGCAGGACGAGTCGCGGCTCAAGGCCACGTTTCTCGGAGAGATCGCCGAATGGGCTTCGCCGATGTTCGTGCACTCGCGCGTGACAGCCCGGATCGTTCGGGAGCGCTTTGCAAAAGAGGCGATTTATTTGCCTTTTTCGATCTATCGACAGTGGGAGATCGATCCCACCGATCGCGAGCTTAAACTCGCCGCCAGAACGAGGCTCGGCATCGGTTCGAAGGAATTCGCAGTCGTATCCCTGGGGCTCGTTCATTCCAACAAAGCGGTCGAGGAGTGTATCTGGGCCGTCGACCTTCTGCGCAGCTGGCAGATACCAGCGAAGCTCTATCTCGTCGGTGGATTTGCCGATGACGAAGGCCGGTTCAGGAATTTGGTGTCCTACCTCGATCTGGCGGACCATGTATCCTTCTCATCGGGGTTTGTCGGCGAGGCGCAGTATCGCGACTATTTGCTCGCCGCCGACGCGGCGGTGCAATTGCGGACGCACTTCTTCGGAGGGCTCTCCGGAGCGCTGCTTGACTGCATAGCCGTTGGCTTGCCGACCGTCGCGAACGAAGACCTGGCGGTGGCGATGGAGGCGCCGCCATATGTCTCTCCCGTGCCCGATCACCCAAGTCCCGTCCTTATCGCGGAGTCGCTTGCCGAGATTCTTGGGAGAGGCGCCGATCGGTCTCAATTCGATCAGCCACGGCGACACTATTGCGAAGCGCATAGTTTCGAAAATTACGCGCGCAAGCTGTGTGAGGGACTAGGTCTCGAAATCGACGCCGGTCGGCGAAGCCCATGAGCGAGGCACGATTGCCACCAGCCCCGATCTTTATCGATTTGACCGAACTGACGACCCACCCGTTGCGCACCGGGATCCAGCGGGTGGAGCGCGAGATTTTACGCCGCTGGCGAGGCCCAAGGCCGCTCGTGCCGTGCCGCTTCGATGCCGAGAAGCTGCGGTTCTGTGCACTGCCAGACGCGGTGGTGGAAATACTGACGCAAGACGGCAATCACACCGTGGACGATGACAAGGAGCGGCTCCGTACGCATCTTGAAAAGGGGACGCCGATCTCGCAGGGCGATATCGATGCGGGCCTGCACAATCCCGAAGTCTTTTACGAGCAGCGGCGGGCCGAGGCATACAGGGCTCTGTGCCGCGACGGCACCGCTTCGGTCAGTTGGCTCGTCTATGATTTCCTGCCCTTTCTTCATCCGCAGGGCTGGGAGCCGCGGACGACGGAGCGGCTGATGCATTACGTGCGCACGCTTCGTGAAATACCGCGCGCTGCCTTCATCAGCGAACAGACCCGCAATGACTACCTGCACCGTGTCATCCGCGATGCCGGGCGCGCAGGCCCGGTGATCCCGCTTGGAGGCGACGGCGTTGCTCTGTCCCGCCAGGAATTCGATCCGCGCCGGCGGATGTTCACCTATGTGGGGACGATCGAGCCCAGGAAGAACGTCGCCGACATCCTCGAAGCCTTCGAGATGCTTTGGCGGCAGGACGTCGACGTCGAATTGACCGTCATCGGCCGGATGGAAATCCGATCGACACGCGAGCCACCGATCCTGGATCGCCTCAAGGCCGAGCCTCGGTTCAGCTATCTTGGCCACGCGAGCGACGACGCGATCAGGCAAGCCCTGCAAAGAACCAGGGCAACCCTGTTTGTCAGTTCATTGGAAGGCTTTGGCATTCCGCCTTACGAAAGTCTGGCGAGCGGCATTCCGGTTGTCGCGTCCGCGAACCTGCCGAGCCTCGACCTGTTGCCGGCGGGCGGACGCGTCATCTTGGGCGAGATAAGCCCCACGGCGATCGCGGGCGCCGTGCTCCAGCTGCTGGATGATTCATTCGCCGAAAGGCTCTGGGGTGAGGTGACCAGCCTGCGGATACCGACCTGGGACGGGTTCGTGCAAGGGCTCGCGCGGTGGCTGCACGATTAGAGCAATTCCAGGAAAAGTGAGTAACGGTTTTCCGTCCGGAATTGCGTAGAAACAAATACTGAGAGCAATTCCAGGAAAAGTGAGTAACGGTTTTCCGTCCGGAATTGCGTCAAAACGCAGTAAGATCAGCGCTCCCGCGACACGTTCGATGCTATCGTGAGGGCGAGCGTTTCCAGGCTTCTCACCAGCTGGGCCTGCTCCTGCCGCAACGCCTTCACGTCATCCGACAGAGGTTGACTTTCCAGGCTTCTCGCGATCTGGGCCTGCTCCTGTCGCAACCCTCGCATGTCGTCCGAGAGCGACTGATTTTGCGAGCTCCTGGCGAGCTCGGCTTGCCCCTGTCGCAACAGCTCGATCTCGCCGGAGCGGGCGCGGATGAGGGTTTCGTTCGAGTGGTCGAAACGCTCGAAGATGGGCTGCAACAGAAATGTTCTGACGCGCCACATTGCCGGCCGCACGATGGGCCTGAACAGAGCTTTATAGACGCCGAAAACGCCCTTCTTCACGACCAGGCGCAAGCCGCCCGGAGCCGGATTGGGCGGCGGCGACATGCCAGTCGGCATGACGGCGGAGCCCGGTGCCGGAGAAGAACGGGTGGAATTGTCGCGGCGGACAACATTGTGAACCCGGCGAACATGCCGCGCCAATGGCAGCACCGACCTTAAAGCTCGCGGACCATCGTCATCGCGAAGTTCAAGGACAAGACGATCGTAACGTGCGGCGCGGGAGGCCGCCAATGCGAGGGAGCCACGTTGCTGGGCAAGCTGCTCGGACAGTGCTGCGGCATTAGCGGCAAACCGCCTGCCTTCGGCCTGCTCCTGTGCAAGTTGTTCGGACAGTGCAGCCACGACGGCCGTCAACTGTCCGGCTTCGGCATGCGCCTGGTCTCGCTGTTGCATGAGCCGCTCGGACATCGCTGCCGTGTCGGCCGCCAGGCGCTTGGCTTCAGCCTGCGCCAGTTCCCGGTCTTGGGTAAGTTGCGTCGACAGCGATGCCATGCGGGCTGCCAGACGCTTGCGTTTGGATTCGCCCCGGTCGATTGCGGCGGTGAGATCGGTCGATCGTTTTTGGATCTCCGCGCTCTTTTGCTGCAGAGCCTCCTGCTCCGCGATGATTTGGCTGCGTTCAGCTGTCAGCTCGGCCACTGCCGTATCGGAACGCCATTGCTCGAACGGAACATAGTTGTCGAGAACATTCACCGGCGCCTCGAAGTGGCGGAGCAATCCTTCATTCTCGGCCCTGACATAGAAGACGTTGATGCCGTCGAAATATGCGCGCAGGAACCCGTTTGCGAGCAGAACGGGTTCCCAATTCTGGTTGACGAGGTCGTTCGACCATGGCGCGGTTGCTTCAATCACCAGGACCTGCGGTCGGACCGATTTCCAATTCGCGGCTCCAATGATTGCGGCCTCGGACCCCTCCGCATCGATCTTCAGAAAGTTGATCTCTTGTCCGGAGGCATGCTGGGCGATGAGGCTGTCCAGCGTTACGGCCCGGACCTGAAACGTCCTGCCTTCGCCATCTGCCGCGACCGGCCCTTCGGTCACTTTGGACATGCCTGGATCGGATGAATTTTCGAAGAAATCGACGTCGCCGTCGCGATCTATGACCACGGCTCTCACATTTATGTCGCGCGGCCGTTCACGCGCCAACTCGTCGAACACCGCTCCGGGTTCGACATTTATGCCGGACCATCCGCGGTCGTAGAAGGTCTTGGTGACGGACCCCATCGTCGGATGGTAGGCGCCGATGTCGATATAGAAACCGGTCGCCGCATCTTTGAAAACGCGATCGAGCAGAACGTCTTCACGATTTTGCGCGTAGCTGATCATTGTAAGCGCGGCGTCGGGAGGTGCTGCCTCAACGCCCTTGGCTTGTTCGTGCCTTGCATTTCGAATCGAAGAACTCCGTTGATCTCGCAATTTGGTTGTCTACCTTAGCAGAGGCTGTTGACCTCGGTTGCGAAACCCCCAACCGCAATATGCCGGTATTCTCCCCGCTGGCAACCGCCGGCGCGGTACGCAAGTCCAGCTTTTGCGCTTGGCCGGTTGGGCGCCAGCTGGCGCAAGAGCCGAGCCGAGGAATTCGGCGATCCAAAAGAGCGCCGATAAATTATAGGGTTGGCGCATCGCCTGGGTGCGGACAGTTCACCGTAGGGAGCCTTGCCGATCCATGATCTTCGAACGGCCGCTGACGGTCCTCATCGCCAACATCTATCTGACCGGACGGTCGGGAACCGAGATCGTCACGCGCGAAGTCGCCTTCGCGCTGCGGCGCGCCGGGCACAGGCCGATCGTCTACGCCCCCGGGCTGGGACCGATCGCTGAAGAGATTCAGGCTCGCGGCATACCGGTCACCGACGACATCTCGACCATCGCCGCGGATGTCGACATCGTCCATGGCAACCACAATCAGGTCACCGCCATTGCCGCGGCGCGTTTCCCGAACGCTCCGGCGCTTTATTTCGCGCATGATTTCGCCGCCTGGCACAGCGCGCCGCCGTTTCTCGCCAATATCTCGAAATACGTCGCCGTCGACGACACGGTCGCCGAGCGGCTGCAATTCGAGGCCGGCATTCCGGCGCAGCGTATCGTCACGCTGCTCAATGCCGTCGATACCGATCGTTTCGTGCTCGGCCCGCCGCTGCCTAAGCGCCCGCGCCGGGCTTTGGCCTTCGCCAAGAACGTGCAGCACCTCCATGCCGTGCGTACCGCGTGCGAACGGCACGGCATCGCGCTGGACGTGGCGGGGGTCATCACAGGCAATCTCGTGGCGGAGCCCGAGAATCTGCTGCCGCAATACGACCTTCTCTTCACTTCCGCCCTCAGTGCCCTCGAAGCGATGGCATGCGGGCGCGCCGTTGTCGTTTGCGACGGCCGCGGCCTTGCCGGAATGGCCCGCTCCGACAATTGGGATGCATGGCGGCGGCGCAATTTCGGGTTGGGAGTGTTGCAGCAGCGCCTGTCGCCGGATGCGATCTCGGCCGAGATCGAACGCTATGACGCCGTCGACGCCGCCGAGGTGACGAGGAGGACGCGCCAGGATGCGGGAATGCCGCAATGGCTGGACGCTTGCCTGTCGCTCTATGACGAAGCGATCAGGCAACACCGGGCCGCGCCTCCGGACATGCCCGATATGAACCTCTCGCTGGCCCGTCATATGCAGATATGGCTGCCGAAACCTGGACCGATCTGGCCCTGGATGACGGAGCGCGAGGATCTGCTGGCACGGTTGGCGCAGCCGGTCGAACCTGTCCCGGTCGAGCTCAAGCCGGTGAAGTTGGACGAGCCGGTGTCGTTGGCGCTGGCCGACGATCCGCAAAGCATGGTGCGCCTGACGGGCTTCTCGACGGTCGAGCACTGGGGCGCCTGGACGGACGGTGAGCTGGCGACGGTCGAATGCAAGATCGTCTCCTCGACCTTTGCCCCGGCTGCGCTCAGGCTGAGCCTTGTGCCATTTCTTTATGGCGATCACACGGAAGTCGCCGTCGAGCTTTTCGTCAACGGCGTGAAGATCGAGCGACGGGTTTTCCGGCCGGTTGTCGGCAGTGCGCCGGTTTCTGAAGCGCGGGACTGGCTGGTGGCGTTGCCGCCCGAAGCCACGCCAGGCTCGAGCCTTACCATCGGCTTTCGCATCGAGAACCCGAGAAGTCCGCGGCAGCTCGGCCTGTCGAGCGACGGACGGCGGCTCGGGCTGGGGCTGTGTCAGATCGAACTCAAACGATGAGGCGCTTTGGCCAGGGCAAATCCAGGAAAAGTGTGAGCGGTTTTCCGTCCGGAATTGCGTAAAAACAAGGAGCTAGGGTATTTCACCATTTCCATGAACCTAGCTGTCTGGCGATCGGCTCGACATGGTCCCTGAAACGCAGCACCGTCTTGTAGTAGCCGCTCTTTACCCGCTGCTCGCCCCAGCGCTCATAGGCCGGCGGCTGCTCGCAACAGTCTGAGATATCGAGCAGATAGTCCACTGGGGTAAGGCGCTCGACGCCGAAGCTCGTCATGCCATGCGCCGCGCGCAGCCGGTCAGCCTCCTCGGTCAATTCGGGATAATTGTCGACGGCCCTGAGCTTGCGATCGAGGGCAACGGCGTCGAGATGGAGTTCTATTCCGCCTCGCGTCTGGCGCTCCAGCGTGGCGGCTTCAAGCGGAAACTCGAGATTGGGCAGATCGCGGCCATTCCGGCCGCGCAGCGTCGCCAGCGCTGCATTGACGAGCAGCCGGCAGACATCGTGTCCCGGATTGAACCCTTCGACGGCATCGGCGGCGACATAGTCGATCTCCCCATCGGCGAAGATCGTGGCGATTTCGTCGGCAAGCGCCCTGAAGGTCTCCATTTCGCCAGCCAGAATGGCGCGATAGAGCTCCCGGTCCGGCATCTTGCCGAAGAAATTCACCGATGGGGACGCGCCCGCGCCGGCCAAAACCGCCGCTGTGCGGTCGAGCCGGCCGGTGCCGAGATGGCCCGAGCCGTCGGTCAGCACCAGGACGAGCGGTCTGGCGTTTTCCATCCAGTGGTGGACCCGCAATTCATGCCCTGGATGGGCTACGACCAGCGCCGCCTTCCGGTTCCGCCACCAACCTTGTTCGCTGCCAGCCATGAATGCGCCTCGCGCCGGTTAGAGCAATTCCAGGAAGTGCGCAGTGGTTTCCAACCGGAATTGCGCAAAAACCAAGAGTTAGTGCAGGTCGACGATGCTATCGGTGGCTGAACTACTCTAATGAATGCATCGGCACGACTGGCCCATCGATCGGACCTGACATCGATGCTTGCTTTTGTTGCAATTCGTTCGTGGCAAAGGAGTTCCACGACATCCCCCTTGTCCACACTAACCGAAATCGGCCCGGCGTCGGTAAAAAATTCTCAGCCGAAATAGGCTGGCAGAACGTCGTTGGCAGGCCCGTCCATCCGCACGCGGCCATGATCCATCCACAGAATGCGGTTGCAATTCTTCTGCAACAGTTCGCGCGAGTGGCTGGCAAGGACAAGGATCTTGGTCGTGCTGACGATCTCGCGCAGCCGCTTGTCGGCCTTGTGCTTGAAATCCTCGTCGCCGGTCGACAGCCATTCGTCCATGACCAGTATTTCCGGCCGGATCGCCGTCGATGTCGAGAATGCCAGGCGCAACTGCATGCCTGACGAATAGGTCCGGAACGGCATGTCGAGAAAATCGCCAAGTCCGCTGAACTCGGCGATTTCGTCGAACTGCTTGCGCAACTCGTCCGGACGCATGCCCATCATCGCCGCGCGGAGCCGGATATTCTCGCGGCCGGTTGCCTCCGGATCGATGCCCAGCGAGATGTTGATGAGGGACACGCAATCGCCGTCGATCGCAGCGGATCCGCTGGTCGGCCTGTAGATGCCTGACAGCACGCGAAGCAGCGTCGTTTTGCCGGAGCCGTTGTGACCGACAAGGCCGATCCGATCGCCCTCCTTGATGGCGCAACTCACGTCCTCGAGGCCGCGCACGATGACATGGCCGTCCGTGCGACGGTCGATCGCGCCACCTGTCGCGACACTGAGGACCCTGTTCTTGAGCGAGCGGCTCGCCGCGTTGAACACCGGGAATTCGACCGAGACGCCGGCCAGTGTGATGGAAGCCATGGGAGTGCTCAGAGCCAATAGGGAACGCGATGACGATAACGGCTGAAGAGCAGCAGCGCCGCCGTCCAGCCGACGACGGCAAACCCGACGCATGCCATCCAGTTGGTTGCTGAGGGCACGTCACCCAGCAGCGGATCCCGCACGACACTGATCAGATGGTAAAAGGGGTTGAGATCCAGCAGCAGCCGCGAAATGCCTTCGGGCAGCGTTTTGGGCATCCACATCACCGGGGTCAGGTACAAGATGACCTGCAGCATATTCTGCACCACTTGCGTCATGTCGCGGTAACGGGCGCAGAGCACGGCCAGGGTCAGCATGATCCAAAGCAGGTTCAGCGTCAAAATGACGAAGCCGGGCAGCGCCAGGAAAATATCCCATGTCGGCATGCGCCCGACGGACAGCAGGACGAGGGGATAGATCAGGATGTTGTGGCCGAGGATAATGGCGTTGCGGTACAGCGTCCTGAGTACATGGGTGAACAGCGGCATGCGCACCTGAAGGATAATGCCCTCGGCGCCGATGAAGGCGGTGCAGCCTTCGTTGATCGACGTCGAAATGAAACCCCAGAAGATCAGGCTGACGCAAATATAGGGCAGATACTCGTGCATCGGCGTGCGGAAGAGCGTGCCGAAGACGAACCCGAGCGCGCCGATCAGGACGCCCATGTTGATCGTCAGCCAGAACGCTCCGACCCGCGAGCGGCGATAGCGTTGGGCCACGTCCTGCCAACTGAAAGTCGTCGCAAGGTGGTGTTTCAGGAGCGCAGCGCCGATATCGGCGAATGCGTCTGCAACGAAGCCTGTTCTGGTCGGCAGCATGTATCCCGTTCGTTTGTTCTGCCCAGGCCCGACTGTGCGAAAGGTGCGATACATTATTGGCTTGGCGACATCAAGTTTGATGAGCCGTCTTTCCGGCCGGATTGTGCCGAGCGCTTTGCGCGCGACGAAATTGCACAGCGCATTTGACGGAAGTGTTGCCTACGACTTCCACCGGGAAGGGCGACAAATGCCGCTCATGTCTCGCAACCATACCCGCGATCGCGCGGCGTCCGGCATGGCAAGGCGCACGGGGAAAATGCTTTGATACCTTCTGTCAAGCGGCTCATGGACTGGAAGGACAGGCGGGTCCGCGCGCGGGACTGCCCGATTTATTTCCAGCACATTCCTAAAACGGCCGGCGTCTCGGTCAGGACATGGCTGCATTCGCACTACGCCGACCGCCTTTGTCCTGCGTGGCTCGCGGACGATCTGGTGAGGTCGACGCCGGAGATGTTGCGCAACTACCAGGCTTTCGCGGGTCACTTTCACAGCTATCTCGAGCAGTATCTTGGTCGCGATCTTGTGACGGTCACCGTCCTGCGGGAGCCGGTGGCCAGAACGCGCTCGCATTGGCAGCATGTTCGCCGCGCGCCCGAGCACCCGCACCACCTTCGGGTCCTGGGCCAGACCTTCACCGACTTTGTGATGGACGACCTCAATCGGGTCATGATCGAGGATTACCAGGCCCGGTACCTTATGAAGCTGCCGCTTAGCCTGAGCGTTATGGCAAGGCGATATTCCGAGGCCGATCCCGCGCTGCCTGTCCTGTCGGAAGCACTGGAGCAAACCTCGCTGCCGCTGCTCAAGCCGGAATTGTTGAAAGGCGCCAGAACGGCGCTCAAAAGCATGTCGGTGGTCGGGGTCACCGACCGCCTCCATGATTTCCTGGCCCGAGTGGCCAGGGTGGCAAATGTCCCTCCACCTGAGGCTCAGGCGGTGCCACGGGCAAACGCCTCCGAACAGCCCGATGTCGAGGAACTCTCGCCCTCGGCCCTTCGGAAGCTGCACGACCTCACGCAAATCGACCGCGAAATCTATAACGCGGCCATTTGATTTGCCGGCGGCCGGTTGGCGAAGCTTTTTTCCCGAGGCCGCTTTAGATGATCTCGATCTCCGGGAACGGGAAGATGAACTTGCCGCCGTCCGCGAGATATTCGCGTTCGCGGCGCAGGATGCCGTCTTTGAAATGCCAGGGCAGGACCAGAAAATAGTCCGGCTTCATCGCCCGCGCTTCCGCCTCGGAAATGATCGGTATGTGCGTTCCCGGCGTCATGCGGCCGAATTTTTCCGGGTTGACCTCGGCGATGGCCGGGATTTCGGCGGCGGTGAAGTTGCAAAATTGCAGGACGACATTGCCCTTGGTGGAGGCGCCGTAACCCAGCACCTTCTTGCCGTCGGCGACCAGTGCCTGAATGAGGCGCGACAGGTCCTGCCGGTGCCTGAACACGCGCTCCTCGAAGTCGCGGAACGGCCGCGGCGTCGACAGCCCCATGCGGTCCTCCTGCTCGAGCAGCCAATCGATGACCGCCCGATCGGGCTTGACGCTTTGGTTGGCTTTGTGGGCCGCGGTGACGGCGAAGCTGCCGCCATTGATGTTGTTCATGACGACATTGACGATCTTCAGCCCGGCCGCCTCCAGGATCTTCGCCACGACTCCCAGGGAATAATATTCGACATGCTCGTGACAGATCGTGTCGTAGGAGTTCAGCCGCAGCATCGACGGCATGTAGCTCTGTTCGAAATGCCAGATGCCGTCCTCGGCGAGCACCTCGGCCACCTGACGGGCGAAGGCGATGGGGTCTTCAAGATCGTAGAACATGGCGATGGACGTCACGATCTTCGCTCGCTTCTGGCTGGCGCCGCGATAGGCCTCGGCCGAGAAGAAGTCCGGCACCAGCTTCACGTCGTCCGGATAATACTGCGCGAACTTCTTGGCCGTCGGATCGATGCCCACGCGCGTCAGCCCGGCAATGGAATAGGCCTTGAGCGTCGTGCAGTCGTTGCTGCCGATATCGAGCACGACGTCGCCGGCGCGCGGAGAAGCGAGCCGCTCCAGGAACCGGACCTTGTGCGTCAGGTGATCGACCATCGACTGGTTCAGGCCCGAGCGATAGCCGTAATTGTCGCCATACATCTCGCTCGGCTCATAGGAGTGCTTCAACTGCAAAAGCCCGCTCGAGGGGGACCAGACCAGTTCGAGCGGTCCCTTTGTCACCGGCTCTGCCGCGGATTTCGGGAACACACCCGTGAGCGCCTGCTCACCTAGATTGAGGACAGAGACGAGATCCTTTTCCTTGCCGACACGGCAGGCCTCGATGGCGTGATATCTTACCTCGGTCATGATTTTCCGTACTCTCGGTTGGTGTTGGAAGGGTGGCCTTGCTCACGCCTTGGCCACACGTGCGCGGCAATCCCTCAGAACCGCCGCAAGCGTATCTTCGAACGGATGCTCGGGCGCCCAGCCAAGTTGGGTCCGGGCGCGGGTTGCGTCGCCCACGATGGATGGCAGATCGCTCGGCCGCAGCCGCAAGGGGTCCTGCTCGGTGACGATCTTGGCGCTGCTTTGCGCCAGCAGGAGATCGAGAATGTCGCCCATCCGCCAGGAAATGCCGGATGCGACGTTGAAAATGGTGTTCGGCGCAAGACCGCTGCTGGCCGAGACCACGCGCGCATAGGCGTTGGCGATGTCGCGCGCGTCGAGGAAATCGCGCCTTGCGTCGAGATTGCCGACGCGGATGACCGGCGCGGCCAGGCCCGCTTCGATCCGCGCGATCTGCATGGCGAAGGCCGGCACGGCGAATGCCTCTGTCTGGCCCGGTCCCGTATGGTTGAAGGGACGCATGCGGAAACACTTCAACCCATGGCGTGCGAGCGCGCCCAGGGCAAGATCGGCCGCGGCCTTGGTTACGGCATAGTCGTCGATCGGAGCAAGCAGCGTGCTTTCGTCGAGCGGCCGTCCGGCCTTCGCGCTTTCGCCATAGACCAGGCCAGATCCGACATGGATCAGCCAGCAGTCCGGAGCCTTGTCGAGGATGGCGTGGGCGACATTGAGCGCGCCTTGCACATGAATGCGCCAGGTGTTTTGCGGGTCAGCCTGGGCGGCGCCAAGCGCTGCGACGGCCGCCAGGTGAATGACATGCGTCGGTCGATGACGGGCAATGGCGTCTTCGACGGCAGTCTTGTCGGTCACGTCCAAGGCGTCGACCTCGCCGAGCACGGGATGCGGACCGCCGTCCTTGGAGGTAGCGGCCACGACGACGTCGTGGCCGCAAATGTTGCGCAGCGCCTCGCAGACATAGGGGCCGACGAACCCTCGCGCTCCGGTGATCAAAACCCGCATGCCGACCTCGCTAACCATGACGCATTGTCCGCATGCGGATGCATGGCGGAACGCGGTGCGTCAAGTCATCGACCAGTGAGTGCAAGAGCTTCCCTTCAACCCCTGGCCGCCGAGTGGCGCACGAGATCGGCATCCACCATTTCGCGGATCATCTCTTCCAGCGAAATCGTCGCTTCCCATCCGAGCTTCGCCTTAGCCTTGGCGGGATTGCCGAGCAGGATCTCGACTTCCGCCGGCCTGAACAGGTCAGGGTCGATGACCAGGTGATCATCCACCTTCAGCCCGACATGCTCGAACGCGATCCTGCACATGTCGCGCACCGTCGTCGTCCTGCCGGTGGCGACCACATAGTCGTCGGGCTGATCCTGCTGCAGCATCAGCCACATGGCGCGCACATAGTCTTTCGAGTGGCCCCAGTCTCGCTTGGCGTCGATGTTGCCCAGCCGCAGTTCCTTGGCCAGGCCCTTCTTGATGCGCGCGACCGCGTCCGTGACTTTGCGGGTCACGAATTCGATGCCGCGAAGCGGCGATTCGTGATTGAACAGGATGCCGCTCGAAGCGTGCAGGCCGAAGCTTTCGCGGTAGTTGACGGTGATCCAGTGACCATAGATCTTGGCCACCGCATAGGGCGAGCGGGGATGGAAAGGCGTGGTCTCCGACTGCATCGGCTCCTGGATGAGGCCGTACATCTCCGACGAAGACGCCTGGTAGAAGCGCGCCGAGGGGATTTCGAGCCGCAGCGCCTCGAGCACGTTGGTGACGCCGATGCCGGTGACGTTGCCCGTCAGGATCGGCTGCTGCCATGAGGATTTGACGAAGGATTGAGCGGCAAGGTTGTAGACCTCGTCCGGCCTGATGTCGCGCATGGTTCGGGTGAGGCCCGACAGGTCCGTCAGGTTGCCATCCACGATCCGCACGTCTTTTTCGATGCCCAGCCACTTCAGCCGGGTGGTGTTGACGTCGGCCGTGCTCGACCGCCGCGCAAGCCCGTGGACCTCATAACCCTTCGAGAGCAGGAGCTCAGCCAGATAAGCGCCGTCCTGCCCGGTAATGCCGGTTATCAATGCTGTCTTTGTCATCAATGCTCTCAGTATGTTTTGATAATGTCTCCCCAAGCCCCTGTTTGTATTTGCCCGCCCCAGCCCTGCGGACCGCTGAATCGCTACGCGCGACCGTATACGTCGTCGAAGCGCACTATGTCATCCTCGCCGAGATAGTCGCCGCTCTGAACCTCGATGATCACCAGGTCGATCTTGCCTGGATTCTCCAGCCTGTGCTTGTGGCCGCAAGGAATGTAGGTCGACTGGTTCGTCGCCAGGAACAGTTCCTCATCGCCGTTGACCACTTTCGCCGAGCCGGAGACCACGACCCAATGCTCCGAACGGTGATGGTGCATTTGCAGGCTGAGCCGCCGCCCTGGCTTGACTTCGATGCGCTTGATCTTGAAGCGGTCGCCTTCCTCCAGAACCGTGTAGGTGCCCCATGGCCGGTGCACGGTCGAGTGGAGCAGATGCGCCTCATGCCCGGAGGCCTTCAGCCCCTCGAACAGTTTCTTGACGTCCTGGACCCGGTCGCGGGATGCTACCAGCAGCGCGTCAGGCGAATCCACGATCACCAGGTCGCTCACGCCGACGGTGCCGATGACGCGCTTGTCCGAGCTGATATAGCTGCCGGCCGTGTCCACCGTGTGGACATCCCCGCGGATCCTGTTCCCGTGGCCATCCGCCGGGGTCAGCTCCGCCATCGCATTCCATGATCCGATGTCGTTCCACGCCATCTCGCAGGGCACCACCGCGAGGTTGCGCGTCTTCTCCATCACCGCATGATCGAGCGAGATGCGCGGCGCGAGCGCGAAATGCTCCGGCGAAAGTTCGACCCTGTCGGAAGCCCCGTTGTTGTTGGCATGTCCGTGCTCATAGCTCGCGGCAACGGCCTCGAGCACCGCAGGGCAATGCGCGGCCATCGCATCGAGCATGGTCTGCGCCGTGAAGCAGAAGATGCCGGCGTTCCAGAAGAAGCGTCCCGACGCAAGGTAAGCCTTGGCCGTGTCGAGGTCCGGTTTCTCCACGAAACGGATGACCTTCTCGCCATCGGCTTCGATATAGCCGAAGGCGGTATCAGGACGGCTTGGCCGGATGCCGAGCGTGGCGATCAGCCCTTGCCGCGCATGCTCGATGGCCCGGCCCATGACATTCGTGAACGCGGGCAGGTCGCCGATCATGTGGTCGGCCGGGAAAATGCACAGAATTGCGTCCGGGCCCTGGGTTGCGTTGGCGTGGACGACGGCGGCCGCCACCGCCGCGGCCGTATCGCGCCCCTCCGGCTCGAGCAGGAAAGTGTGCGGCGGAACTGCCGGCGACAATTCGTCGAAGTCGTCCTTCGTCAGGAAGAGGTGGTCCCTGGAGGTCACCGCGACGAGCTCGGCGACGTCCTTCAGCGAGACGGCCCTGAGCACAGTGTGCTGGATCAGAGAGCGCCCGTCCGCGACCTTGAGGAAAGGTTTCGGGTGCGATTGCCTGGACGCCGGCCACAGCCGCGACCCGGCGCCGCCGCTGATGATGACGGGAACCACTTTCATTGAACGGCCTCTCGCTCGTCTGCCAGTCCCGTGTCCCGCGCCCGTTCCAGCGCTATTGCCACAATTGCCGCCGCCCTGTCACCGCTTGCGGCCTCGGCATAGCAACGAAACTCCGGAGCGTTGCCCGAAGGCCGCAGATGGACGATCTCGCCGCTCGCCATACGCGCCCTGAGACCGTCGGTGACGTCGACGTCGATGACAGTTCCGAAAGGCGCGAGAAACGCCTGCAAGGCATCGCGATCGGTCAGCTGATGCATCAGGCCGCGCGATGTCTCGACCGGGAAATTCTCGAGCCGCTCGCTGGCGCAGACCGGAAGCTTCCAGAGTTCGCGCAGGGCCGACAGGGATTTTCCCGTCGATGCCATGGTGCCCAGCACCGCCAGGATCGGCAAAAAGCAATCGCGCGTCGGCAGCGCCGACACTATCTTGCCGTTCAAGAGGCAGTCCGATCCGAGCAGCACCCCGCCATTGGCCTCGAAGCCGATGATCGTGCCGCCGGCCGGCCGCGCGGCCTCCATGCCGGCTATGACGAAGGGCGAGCCGACCTTCGTTCTCACCACCTTGAAGCCGAAAGCGTCGGAAATGCCGGAGTTCGACGTCACCGGCGTCACCACCGTGTCGGCCTTGACGAACAGGGCCGTGGCCAGCCCGATCAGGTCGCCGCGGAACAGTTCGCCATTTTCGTCGATGACGAGAGGTCGATCGGCATCGGCATCGGCCGAGAGCACGGCGTCGAATTTGAATTCACGCGCCCAGTCTTTCGCCTTCGCCATCGTTTCCTGGCTGACGGCCTCCGTATCGACCGGCACGAAAGCCTCGGTCCTGCCGACCGGGATGACTTCGGCGCCGTAGGATTTGAGCACCTCGACCAGCGGCCCCGCCGCAACGGTGCTGTGCTGGTAGACGCCGAGCCTCATTCCGGAAAGGGCGCCAGGGGGCAGAATGGCTTCGACACGGTCCCGAAAGGCCGCGAGCGCCTGTTCATGGCCGGTCTCCCGGTCGGCATGGGCCGGCGGCCAGGGATATTGGTCCGACAGTTCAGCGACATAAGAGGTGATCGCGGCCTCGTCGGCCTTGTCGATCTCGCCCTTCGGCCCATAGAACTTGATGCCGTTGCGGTCGGCGGGAATATGCGAACCGGTCACCATCAGTGCCGCGCCGCCGTGACGGAGGGCGTAAAAGGCGAGAGCCGGTGTGGGGATCGGGCCGCAATCGACCGGCTCAAAGCCGGATGCGGCCAGTGCCGCCATGCAGTCCTGCGCAATTGCCGGACTGCTGTCGCGCAAGTCACGTCCGACGAAGACCTCGCCCTGCTGAAATCCGGTCGCCCGCAAGCGCCGGGCAAAACCCTCAGTGTAAAGTCCGCTTGGCCTTCCGACCAATTCGGAAGCCAAACCCCGAACGCCGCTTGACCCGAATTTCATCAGTCTGCTTTTGCTGTTGGAAGATCGCCGCTACTTATTGGAGTGAGCCGGGCTGTCAACAGCAAAAAATACCTCGAAATCTGCGCTTTTCCTAATATCCCCACACCGCCAGTTCGTTGCCGGCCGGATCGGTGAAATGAAACCGTCTGCCGCCGGGAAAGGAAAAGATCGGCTTGACGACGGTGCCGCCGGCATTTTCCACCGCGTCCAGCGTTTCTTCGAGATTTTCCGAGTAAAGCACCGGCAGCGGCTTGGCCGGCGCTTCGCCGGCATCGGCCTGGAAGCCGCCGTCGAGCCCTTCGGCAAAGGCCGAATAGGTCGGGCCGTAATCAGTGAACGACCATGAGAAGGCGGCGCTGTAGAAGGATTTGACGCTGTCCAGGATGCCGCCTGTCGCCGGCAGCTCCAGATAGTCGAGTTTTCCGTTGAGTTTCATCACGCTACTCCACTATGTTCCTGTTATGTTCTATATGGCGCCATACCCGTCGGCAAGTCTTTTTGACGCAGCGTTTGCTTAATCGATTTTAGCGGCGGTGCTTGCTTTGCCGGTGCCTTGCCTTTCGCACTGCAGCATCCTATCGCTCGGACCGCGAAGGCGGGGAACCGGGCCAAGGTCCGGATGTTTCTATCTTCCACGAACTGGAGGGCAAGCATGACCAAGTGGGTTTACACCTTCGGCGACGGTGCCGCCGAAGGCCGTGCCGGCGACCGCAATCTTCTCGGCGGCAAGGGCGCCAATCTGGCCGAGATGTGCAGCCTCGGGCTGCCGGTGCCGCCCGGTTTCACCATCACCACCGAAGTCTGCAACGCCTATTACGCCAATGGCCGCTCCTATCCCGGCGCGCTTGAGGCGGCTGTCGTCTCCGCGCTCGACCATATCGGCCAGATCACCGGCCGCCGCTTCGGCGATCCGTCGAAGCTGCTCCTGGTTTCCGTGCGCTCCGGTGCCCGCGCCTCCATGCCCGGGATGATGGATACGGTGCTCAATCTCGGTCTCAACGACGAGACGGTCGAGGCTTTGGCCGCCGATTCCGGCGACGCGCGCTTTGCCTATGACAGCTACCGCCGCTTCATCCAGATGTATTCCGACGTCGTCATGGGCCTCGACCATGAAGTGTTCGAGGAAATCCTCGAAGACGAGAAGGCGAGCCTCGGTCACGAGCTCGACACCGAGCTGACGGCCGCGGAATGGCAGGGCGTGATTTCGCTCTACAAGGCCAAGGTCGAGGAAGAGCTCGGCAAGCCGTTCCCGCAGGATCCGCAGGAGCAGCTCTGGGGCGCGATCGGCGCCGTGTTCTCGAGCTGGATGAACAACCGCGCCATCACCTATCGGCGCCTGCACGATATTCCGGAAAGCTGGGGCACGGCGGTCAACGTCCAGGCCATGGTGTTCGGCAATATGGGCGACACCTCCGCCACCGGCGTCGCCTTCACCCGCAATCCCTCGACCGGCGACAGGCAGCTTTACGGCGAGTTCCTGGTCAACGCGCAGGGCGAGGACGTGGTGGCCGGCATCCGCACGCCGCAGAACATCACCGAGGCGGCGCGCATCGCCGCCGGCTCCGACAAGCCGTCGCTGCAGAAGCTGATGCCCGACGCCTTCCAGGCCTTCGTCGACATCTCCGACCGGCTGGAAAAGCACTACCGCGACATGCAGGACCTCGAATTCACTATCGAGCGCGGCAAATTGTGGATGCTGCAGACCCGCTCCGGCAAGCGCACCGCCAAGGCGGCGCTGAAGATCGCGGTCGAGATGGCGAAGGACGGGCTGATCACCAAGGAAGAGGCGGTCGCCCGCATCGATGCGGCCTCGCTCGACCAGCTGCTGCATCCGACCATCGATCCGAAGGCCGCGCGCGACGTCATCGGCATGGGCTTGCCGGCCTCGCCGGGCGCCGCCACGGGCGAGATCGTCTTTTCGTCCGGCGATGCCGAGGACGCCAGGGCGCAAGGGCGCAAGGTGATCCTGGTGCGCATCGAGACCAGCCCGGAGGACATCCACGGCATGCATGCCGCCGAAGGCATCCTCACCACGCGCGGCGGCATGACCAGCCATGCCGCGGTGGTGGCGCGCGGCATGGGCAAGCCCTGCGTCTCGGGCGCCGGCTCGCTGCGTGTCGACTACAAGGCCGGCACGCTGCTCTCCATGGGCCAGACCTTTCGCAAGGGCGACATCATCACCATCGACGGCGGCAACGGCCAGGTGCTGAAAGGCGCGGTCGCCATGCTGCAGCCCGAGCTCTCCGGCGATTTTGCCGCCATCATGGAATGGGCTGATGCCGCCCGCCGCATGAAGGTGCGCACCAACGCCGAAACCCCGCTCGACGCGCGCATGGCGCGCTCCTTCGGCGCCGAAGGCATCGGCCTATGCCGCACCGAGCACATGTTCTTCGACGGGGCCCGCATCGTCGCAATGCGCGAGATGATCCTGGCCGACACCGAGAAGGACAGGCGCGCGGCCCTCGACAAGCTGCTGCCGATGCAGCGTTCGGACTTCCTCGAACTGTTCGAGATCATGGCCGGCCTGCCGGTGACGATCCGGCTGCTCGACCCGCCGCTGCATGAATTCCTGCCGAAGACCGAGGCCGAGGTCGCCGAGGTGGCGGCCGCCATGAACGTTTCGGCCGACAAGCTCCGCCAGCGCACCGAGGCGCTGCACGAGTTCAACCCGATGCTCGGCCATCGCGGCTGCCGGCTCGCCGTCTCCTATCCGGAGATCGCCGAGATGCAGGCGCGCGCCATCTTCGAAGCGGCGGTCGAGGCCGGCCGCAAGGCCGGCGCGCTGGTGGTGCCGGAAATCATGGTGCCGCTGGTCGGCCTCGTGAAGGAGCTGGAATATGTCAAGGCGCGCATCGACGCGGTGGCGCAAAGCGTCATGCAGGAGACCGGCACCAAGATCGACTACCTGACCGGCACGATGATCGAATTGCCGCGCGCGGCAATTCGCGCCCATGTCATTGCTGAAAAGGCCGAATTCTTCTCCTTCGGCACCAACGATCTGACCCAGACGACCTTCGGCATATCGCGCGACGACGCCGCGTCCTTCCTCGAAACCTATAGGCAGAAAGGCATCATCGAGCAGGATCCGTTCGTGTCGCTCGACATCGACGGCGTCGGCGAACTGGTGCGCATCGCCGCCGAGAAGGGCAAGGCGACGCGGCCCGACATCAAGCTCGGCATCTGCGGCGAACATGGCGGCGACCCGGCATCGATCCGCTTTTGCGAGGAGGTCGGCCTGGACTATGTGTCGTGCTCGCCCTATCGCGTACCGATCGCCAGGCTGGCCGCGGCGCAAGCCGCCGTGGCGGCTGCCAAGGGCAGGGCAAAGCGCGCCTGAACGGCGCGTGCAGCCGCCTTACGGTTTTGTATGGAATGTCACGCGAACGTGCGCGTCACGGTTCCGAATCTCGACATCGTTGCCGGCCAGTTTCTGGTTCCGAATTGCTCGGTGCCAGAAACTCATGTTGCAGATTTCCCCCACGACCTACCGGTCGATCCTGATGCTGCAGACCAAGTTCATCGGCGACATCGTGCTTGCCTCGGCGCTGGCGAAGAACCTGCAGCTCGAATACCCGGGCGTCAGGATCGTGTTTCTTTGCGAAGCGCATTTCGCCGGCTTCCTGACGGCTCACGGCATTGCCTCGGAAGTCGTCCCGTTCAGCCGCGCCAGGATGCGTGGCTCGCCGCTCGAGCGGGGACGCGAGCTGTTCCGCATGGTGCGCACGTTGCGGCGGCACCGCTTCGACATGACCATCGACATCACCGATTCCAAAACCTCGCGGATCGTTTCCGGACTGGTCAATGCGCCGCTCAGGGTCGGTTATTTTCCGTCGGAGCGGCGTCTGCGCTGGTATGAGCGCCAGCCGGCCAATGTCAGGATGAAGCCCTACGGATTCGGCGAAAAGCACCATCTCTACCGCTATCTGTCCCCGTTGGAGGCGCTTGGCGTCGACCTGCGCGTCAGCGTGCCGGCCATTCGGCCGCTGGCCTTCGAGACGGCGCGCGCCCTGGCATTGCTGGCCAGGCACCACATCCAGCCGAACGGCTTTGTCGCGGTTCATGCCGGAGCAAGCTTCGTCGGCCGCCGCTGGCAGCCGGAGCGCTTTGCCGAGGCCATCGACAGGATCGTCGGCGAAACCGGCCTGCGCGTGGTTCTGGTCGGCGGCCCGGACGAAAACGAAGCGACCGACGCGGTCATCGCCGCGGCGAAGACGCCCGTCGTCAACCTGACGGGTGCGCTGCGCCTGGAAACACTGCTGGCGCTGCTCAAGGAGGCGCGGCTGTTTCTCGGCAACGAAAGCGGCCCGATGCATATGGCTGCCGCTGCCGGCGCGCCGGTCGTCGGCTTGTTCGGCTTGACCAACCCGATCCGCTGGGCGCCGGTCGGCGTGCCTAGCGCTTCGCTGCGCCCGTCCATGCCTTGCGACTGTGTCGGCGGCGATCTGTGCCGGCGGACCGACCCGAGCAAGGCGTGCTGCGTCCGGCGCCTGGAGGTCGATCCGGTGGTGGACGCGGTGCTCGAATTGTTGGCGCGCTCCGAGATGGTTCTGGATGCCGCGGTCTGGCACTCACCCGATTCTGTGCCCGCCTGTCGGCCGCCTCGACCCCTTTGGCGACGCGCAAAGAGTCGTTATGGCTCAGGGCCTGATCGTCATGTATATGAGATCGCGTGCACATACGCGTGATGGTTCCACATGTCGACATCCAAGCCCAGTTTCGCGGAATCCGATCCGCCCGGTACCCGGCCAAAGATGTTGCAGGTTGGCTCTGGACCAATCCGCTCGATCCTGATCCTGCAGACGAAGTACCTGGGCGATCTCGTTCTTGCCTCCGCGCTTGTGAAGAACCTGCAGCTTGAGTATCCGGGTGTCAGGATCGTTTTCCTTTGCGAAGCGCTTTTCGCTGGCTTCCTGACAGCTCACGGCATTGCCTCGGAGGCCGTCGCCTACAAGCGCGCCAACGCGCGCGGCACGATATTGCAGCGCGGCCTGGAACTCTGGCGGGTGTTGCGCGAACTGCGCCGGTTCGGCTTCGATATGATCATCGACCTGGCCGATTCAAGGACGTCGCATTTCGTCGCCAAGGCCGTCAACGCGAAGATCCGGGTCGGCTACTATCCGTCCGAACGGCGGTTGCGCTGGTTCGAGCCCCAGCCCGCCAATGTCCGGGCCAAGCCGTTCGGCTACGGCGAAAAGCATTTTATTTATCGCTATCTTTCGCCGTTGGAGGCGCTCGGCGTGGAACTGCGCGTCAGGGCTCCCTCAATCCAGCCGCTGCTGCCCGAAACCGCGCGAGCCCTGGCCTTGCTGGACAAATCCGGTCTCCAGCGCAATGCCTTCCTGGTGGTGCATGCCGGCGCAAGCTTCCCGGGGCGCCGTTGGCTGCCCGAGCGCTTTGCCGAGGCCATCGACATCATGTCGGCCGAAACCGGTCTTCCGGCCGTTCTGGTCGGCGGTCCCGACGAGGCCGAGGCGAACGACAAAATCATGTCTCTGGTGAGAACGCCGGTCGTCAACCTGGTAGGCGCGCTTTCGCTCGAAACGTTGCTGGCGCTGCTCAAGGAGGCACGGCTGTTCCTCGGCAACGAAAGCGGCCCGATGCACATGGCGGCGGCAACCGGCACGCCGGTGGTTGGTCTGTTTGGCCTGACCAACCCGATCCGGTGGGCGCCGGTTGGTTCGCCCAGCATTTCGCTGCGCCCCTCCATGCCCTGCGACTGTGTGGGCGGCGACCTGTGTCGCCGGACCAATCCGAGCAGGGCATGCTGCGTCTGGCGCCTCGAAGTGGGCGCGGTCGTCGATGCCGTGCGCGAGCTTCTGTCGCAGACGGAGGTGGTCCTGGAGCGCACGGTCTGATATTGCCGGCAAATTCCGCGCCTGCCGGTCGGGGCATCCCGATTTTCGCCTTGATGCCGGTCATCCTTGGCGCGGTCACCCAAACTGTTCGATATGACGGACTTGAAATGAAGATGCGCGTGCTTCGAAACACTCTTTGCGCCATGGCGTTGTCGCTGTTTACGGCGTCGGCGGGCAATGCCACCGCCTTGCTCGAGCCGACGCTGCATGTGAAACCGCAGGGTGTCGAAGGCGGCGGCGGCGGCCGCGTCGCCCTGACGCTCGATGCCTGCGGCGGAAAGACCGATACGAGGATACTCTCGGCGCTCGTCGACAACAGGATACCGGCGACGATTTTCGTCACCGGCATCTGGCTGAAGCGCAATGCCGAGGCCGTCGAGATCATGCGGGCGCACCCTGATCTGTTCGAACTGGAAAACCATGGCGGCCGCCACATTCCGGCGGTCGATACGCCGCGGAAGATCTATGGCATCCTCAGCGCCGGCAGTCCGGACGCCGTGCAGGCCGAGGTCGAGTCCGGCGCCGCGGCGCTGGCCGGCGCGGGCGGACCGGCGCCGAAATGGTTTCGTGGCGCCACCGCCGAATACAGCCCCTCGGCGATCGCCATGATCCGCAAGCTGGGCTTCAAGATCGCCGGCTTCTCGGTCAATGGCGACGGCGGCTCGCTGCTCGGCGCCAGGGAAACGGCACGCCGCATCGGCGCCGCCAAGGATGGCGACGTCATCATCGCCCACATCAACCAGCCGACCCATGCGGCGGGCGAGGGCGTGGTCCAGGGGCTGCTCGCCCTGAAGCAGAAGGGCATGACCTTCGTGCGTCTGGACGATGCCGACGGTGTCGGCAATGACGGCACGACGGACTGACCGGTGCCATGATATTCAGGTGAGGCCGGGCTGCGAATGGCGGTTTTCTGCGCTTCCGGTGCTCACGTACTTCAAGTACGCTCCGCTCCGGTTCTCGAAGACCACCATTCTCGACTCGGCCTGACCTGAATCTCAAGGCACCTTTGGCGGGTCATCCCCCAAGAATAGTCAGTCCAGCGTCGCTTCGACCGCTACCTTGCTCGTATAGAACGCGCCGTGGTTGCGGATCTCTGTCATTTCGTCGAACGGCTGTTCATAGGCCCACATCGCATTCTTGCCGGTTTCGCCGGCAGACTGGACGCTCCAGTAGCTGGCATCGCCCTTGTAAGGGCAATGCGTCGAATGCCCGGTGCGGGCGAGCTTGCTGAAATCGATATCGTCGAACGGGATGTAGAAGGCGTCCGGATAGGGTGTTTCCGACAGCACCTTGGCCCGGGTCGATCTGGCGATGACGGTGTCGCCGGCACGCACGGTGACGCTGCCGCCATAGGGTTCGACGGTGATCACCTTGTCGGGATTGCGCTGGAAGCCGGGGGCAGGGTTGGCGAACTTGTCCATGAATGGTCTCCTGCAATTCCAGGAAAAGTGCGAATCGGTTTTCCGTCCGGAATTGCGTCAAAACAAAGAAAGAGCGTTTCGCCGTTTCCGTGAAACCGCGAAACGTTCTCGGGGGGAGACTTACATGTGTCGCGAAAGCGCGCCGCGCAAGCGCAGCGCCATCACCATTCATTGAACGTCTGTCGCCTGGCCCGTCAGGCGGCCGTCTTGAAGGCATCCATCAGGCCGGCATAGGCGGCGGCAATGCCCGCGACCGGATTGGTGCTTCTCGCCGCGGTCTCGACCTTGAGCGCGCCGCCGGAGGTCGGCAGCGTGAGCAGCAGGAACTGGCGATTGCCGGCGTCGCCGATGCAGGCCGCCGCGACATGCTCGCCGTCGCCGCCGTTCTCAACGCGCATCTTGAACAGCAGCGTTCCGCCGACGGCCTCCAGCGCGCCGCCGACGACTTCGGCAAATTCATCTTCGGAAACGGCCTTGGTTTCGGAAACGGCCTTGGTGTCCGTCGTCAGATCGTCCAGACTTTCGGCAAGCGTGCTTTCGAGAGCTTTTTCGTCGAGCTGCGCGTCCATGCGAACCACTCCATTCGCCAATCTCACCCAGCCCGTTAATGAACCTTAACGGCGACGATGGCCGGATTATGGCGGTTTTCGCAGGGTTTTCGATCCATCCACCGCCTTGGACTTATGGAAGCTGGACAATCCGCCGGATCGTTTCACAATGCGTGAAACAACGACGCGAAAGCGCTAACGGGAGGAACGGATGCTCGGACTGATGCAGCAATGGCCGCTGCTTTGCCACAAGCTGATCGACCATGCCGAACGCCAGCACGGCAGCCGTGAGGTCGTCTCACGCTCGATCGAAGGGCCGATCGTGCGCACCACCTATGCCGAGATCCATCGTCGCGCGCTCAAGGTGGCGCAGCGGCTGGAGCGGGACGGCTTCGCGCTTGGCGACCGCATAGCCACGCTTGCCTGGAACACGGCCCGCCATATCGAGGCCTGGTACGGCATCATGGGTATCGGCGCGATCTACCACACGCTCAATCCGAGGCTTTTCCCTGAGCAGATCGCCTGGATCATGAACAATGCCGAGGACAAGGCGATCTTCGTCGACCTGACCTTCGTGCCGATCCTGGAAAAGATCGCCGGCGCGGTCAAATCGTTGCGGCAGGTGATCGTGCTGACCGACCGGGCGCACATGCCGCAAACCTCGCTGCCGAATGCCGTCGCCTATGAGGAATGGCTGGCCGAGGCCGACGGCGACTTTGCCTGGAAGACGTTCGACGAGAACACCGCTGCCGGCATGTGCTACACCTCCGGCACCACGGGCGACCCGAAGGGCGTCCTCTACAGCCACCGTTCGAACGTTCTCCACGCCATGATGGCGGCCATGCCAGATGCCATGGGCATGTCCACGCGCGACGTCATTCTGCCGGTCGTGCCGATGTTCCACGCCAATGCCTGGGGCCTTGGCCAAAGCGGCCCGATGATCGGCTCCAAGCTGGTGATGCCCGGCTGCAAGATGGATGGCGCTTCGATCTACGAATTGCTCGACACCGAGAAGGTGACGTTCAGCGCCGCCGTGCCGACGGTGTGGATGATGCTTCTGCAATATCTGGAGGAGACCGGCAAGAAACTGCCCCATCTGCGCAAGGTGGTCATCGGCGGCGCGTCCTGCCCGCGCGCCATCACCGCCAAGTTCCAGGACAATTATGACGTTCAGGTCGTCCACGCCTGGGGCATGACCGAGATGTCGCCGCTCGGTACCCTTTGCACCATGAAGCCCGCCTTCGAAGCGCTTACCGGCGAGGCCCGGCTGGATGTCCAGGGCAAGCAGGGTTTTGCGCCGTTCGGCGTCGAAATGAAGGTGACCGACGACGACAACAACGCGCTGCCATGGGACGGCAAGACCTTCGGGCATCTCAAGGTGCGCGGCCCGGCCGTCGCCCGCGCCTATTATGGCGGCGCCGGCGCCGAGCAGTTCGACGCGGGCGGCTGGTTCGACACCGGCGATGTCGCGCATATCGATGCCAGCGGCTACATGCAGATCACCGATCGGGCCAAGGATGTGATCAAGTCCGGCGGTGAATGGATATCGACCATCGACCTCGAGAATCTGGCGGTCGGCCATCCGGACGTTGCCGAGGCGGCGGCGATCGGCGTGCCCCATTCCAAATGGGGCGAGCGGCCTTTGCTCGTCGTGGTGCGCAAGCCCGGCAAGGAGCCGAGCAAGAGCGACATCCTGACCTTCATGAACGGCAAGCTGGCCAAATGGTGGATGCCCGACGACATTGCTTTCGTCGGCGAAATTCCGCACACCGCCACCGGCAAGATCCAGAAAACAACCTTGCGCCAGCAGTTCAAGGATTATCGCCTGCCGACGGATTGACGAAAATGTTCGATCTTTCGGCTTCAAGCCCGCGCTGAAAACCGCTAACTCTCGGCCCGGGTTGGGACGATACGGCAAAGAATGGCAACTATTCCTGAACGGCAGACGTCGAGGGCGGCCGGCTGGTCGCGGCGGATCGGGGCATTTTCCCTTGTGCTTCTGCTCACGGTCCTTGCCGCCTACAGGCTCGATCTCGTCGAGACGCCGCCATTCCTGTGGGTGCTCGCGCTCGTCGCGCTGCTGGCGGCGTTCGCGCTCTTGCTGGCGGGCCTCGGCCTGTCGCGGGTCTGGAGTTTCGGCGATCGCGGCGGCCGTGACCTGAGCGTCGGCGCGCTGCTGGCGCTTCTGGTGCTGGCACCCTACGGCGTCGCGGTCTACTGGGCGACGATCTATCCGCCGCTGCGCGACATCTCGACCGATCTCGACGACCTGCCGGCACTGGACACCAGCGACCGCACCGGTGACATGAACGAGTTGTCGCCGCCGACGCCGGGGGAACAGCGGCTGCAGGCCGACGCCTATCCGCTGGTCAGCGGGCGCAGCTACAATCTGCCGTTCGAAACCGTCGTCGACGCCGTCGAGACCGTGCTCGACCGCCGCGACTGGCAATTGACGGCGCCTTATCCAGACATCAACGGTCAGAGCGAGGCGACGATCAACGCGCTGGCCAAGGGCTTCGTGCTCGGACTTCCCGCCGATGTCGCCATCCGCGTCACCGACGATGGCGATTCGGTGATCGTCGACATGCGTTCGGCCTCGCGCTACGGCCGCTATGACCTCGGCGACAACGCCGCGCGCATTACCGAGTTCCTCGCTGAACTCGACCAGGAAGTCGCCGGCCAGGTCGGCGCAGCGCCCGCGGAATAGGCCTACCCGGCAGGTGTAAAAGTACCGTCGATCGCGGGCTCGCCATCGGTTGCGACCAGGCCGCGTGCGACGAGGTCCTCCAGTTGGGCAAGCACCGACAGGCCGGCGGCGCCGTGCAGCCGCGGGTCGGTGTCGCGATAGATCGCCGCGACCATCTCCTTGATGGTCCGGTCGCCGGCGCGGATGCGCTCCAGGATCGCCCTTTCGCGCATCTTGCGGTGCGTCTTGAGGCCGCGCATGAACCTTTGGGGCCTCGTTACCGGCCCGCCATGACCAGGCAGCAGCAGACGATCGTCGCGCGCCAGCAGCCTGTCGAGGGAGCTCATATAGTCGGCCATGGCGCCGTCCGGCGGCGCGACGATAGAGGTCGACCAAGCCATGACATGGTCGGCCGAAAACAGGGTTCCGGTGCCTTCCAGGGCAAACACGGCGTGATTGGCGGTGTGGCCGGGCGTCAGTACGGTACGGATCGCCCAGCCGTCGCCCTCGGTCAGCGCATTGTCGGCCAGCACGACATCGGGAAGAAAACCCAGGTCGGCGCTGGCGTCGAGCGGATTGACCTCGCCGATGCGCAGAGGCCGCGCCGGCCGATGCGGGCCTTCGGCAAGCGTTGGCGCGCCGGTGCGCTCCTTCAGCCGTGCCGCCAGGGGCGAATGGTCGCGATGGGTGTGGCTGACGAAGATATGGCTGACCGGTCGGCCGCCGATCGCCTTAAGCAGCGTTTCGAGATGGGCGTCGTCTTCCGGCCCTGGATCGATCACCGCCAGCGTATTGCGGCCGACCAGATAGCTGTTGGTGCCGTGAAAGGTGAACGGGCTCGGATTTCTGGCGGTGATGCGCAGCACGTCGGGCGCAACCGCAACCGCCTGGCCATAGGCCGGATCGAAGCTGGTGTCGAATTCAAGGGCCATGCCGGCGGGCTCCGTTCAACGCGGCAAAATGATTGCCGCCCGATACGGAAGCCAATATAGGAAAATCAATGCATGTCGCCCAAAAGTGCGTAGCGGTTTTGGGAGAACGACATGCCTCAAGACAAATTTTTGAAGCGCGTCGCCTGGACGCGCTTTAAAAGCCAGCAAATCAGCCACCCAGTGAATCAGCCAGAACGGGGAAGACCATGGCAACTGCAACCACGATGCGTCCGCTCGCTTCTCTCACTTTGCCGGATCGCGGCGCTGCCCGGCTCGCCACCCAGCTCTTTCTGGCGCTCGCCGGAACCTTGCTGCTCACGCTTTCGGCCAAGACGAAAGTGGTGCTCGGCCCGGTCGACATTTCATTGCAGACGCTCGCCGTGCTGCTGATCGCTTCGGCCTTCGGCCTGCGACTGGCGGTGGCTACGCTGCTTCTCTACCTCGCCGAGGGCGCTTTTGGCTGGCCCGTCTTCCAGGGCACGCCGGAAAAAGGCATCGGTATCGCCTATATGCTGGGCTCGACCGGCGGCTACCTTGCCGGCTTCGTGGTCATGGCGGCAATTACCGGCTGGGCCGCCGATCGCGGCTGGGACCGCAATCCCTTCAAGTTGTTCGGCGCCATGCTGACTGGCGAGGTGGTCATGATGGCCATGGGCTTTGCCTGGCTGGCGGTGCTGATCGGACCGGAAAAGTCCTGGCAGTTCGGCGTCCTGCCCTTCATCGTCGGCGACCTGATCAAGGTGGCCCTGGCCGCCAGCCTGGTGCCGGCCGTGTGGGCGCTGCTCAAGCGCGGCTGAGCCCGAGCGGCAGGAAAAAACCGGCGGAGCTGAACACCCGCCGGCTTTTTTATGTCCGCCTGCGCCCGGTCGAAGCGCTTTCCGGGCCAGGATGACGGCAAGTGGCGGGATTAAATCCGATATTAGGACATGCTAGGGCATAAACGAACGAGCCGACATACGAAACACGACCGCGGGCAGCTCGATAGCTGAGCATGCCCCGGCAGCTCGACGGAGAGCCTGTTGAAGGGAATAATTCTGGCCGGGGGAAGCGGAACACGCCTCTATCCGCTCACGATAGCGGTCTCCAAGCAAATCCTGCCGATCTACGACAAGCCGATGATCTATTACCCGCTGAGCGTGCTGATGCTGGCGGGCATACGCCAGATCATGATCATCTCGACGCCGCGCGACTTGCCGGTTTTCCAGGCTCTGCTCGGCGATGGCTCGGAATTCGGCCTCGAGCTTGCCTACGCCGAGCAGCCGCAGCCCAACGGCCTCGCCGAAGCTTTCATCATCGGCCGCGATTTCATCGGCAAGGACAATGTTTCGATGATCCTCGGCGACAACATCTATTTCGGCGACGGGCTGTCCAAGCTCTGCCGGGCGGCAGCGTCGCGCGAAAGCGGCGCTTCGGTCTTCGCCTACCATGTCGAGGACCCCGAGCGTTATGGCGTGGTTTCGTTCGACAAGGCAACCGGCAGGGCGCTGACGATCGAGGAAAAGCCGCTCAAGCCGAAATCCAACTGGGCCGTCACCGGGCTCTATTTCTACGACAACAGGGTGGTCGACATCGCCTCCACGATCCGGCCCTCGGCGCGCGGCGAGCTCGAGATCACGGCCGTCAACAACGCCTATCTGGAGCGCGGCGAGCTGCAGGTCCACCGGCTTGGTCGCGGCTATGCCTGGCTCGATACGGGCACGCATGACAGCCTGCACGAAGCGTCGTTCTTCGTGCGCACCATCGAACATCGCCAGGGTATCAAGGTCGCTTGCCCCGAGGAGATTGCCTTCGAGCAGGGCTGGCTCGACGCCGACAAGGTCCTCGACCGCGCGGCGCGCCTCGGCAAGAATGAATATGCCGCCTATCTGCGCCGGCGGGTCGCCGATCTGATGGAGGATCAAGGTGCTTGAGGTCAGGACGCTCGACCTGGAGGGCGTGCTGGAGATCGTGCCGAAGCGGCACGGTGACGCGCGCGGCTATTTCTGCGAGACCTGGAATGCGGAGCGCTTTGCTGAAGCCGGCATCGACCTGACCTTCGTGCAGGACAACCATTCCTACTCCGCGGCCGCGGGCGTCCTGCGCGGCCTGCACTATCAATTGCCGCCGCGCGCCCAGGACAAGCTGTTGCGCGTCGTGCGGGGCAGCGTCTTCGATGTCGTCGTCGATATCCGCCGTTCTTCGCCGACCTTCGGAAAATGGTCGGCCTTGGAGGTCTCGGCCGAGAAGGGAAACCAGATCCTGGTGCCGAAGGGATATGCGCACGGCTTCGTCACGCTCGTGCCGGACACCGAGATCCTGTACAAGGTCACCGATAGCTATTCGCCGGAGCATGACCGGTCGATCCGTTTCGACGACCCCGCCATCGGTATTGCGTGGCCGTCGCTTGCCGGCGGCTTCCAGCTCTCGGACAAGGATCGCAAGGCGCCAATGCTGGGTGAGGCAGAGGTTTTCGCGTGAGGGAAGAGGGCAGGCTGAACTTTCTGGTGACGGGCGGCGCCGGCTTCATCGGCTCGGCCGTTTGCCGGCATTTGTGCGCCAATCCGGCCTACCGCGTCACCAATCTCGACAAGCTCACCTATGCCGGCAACCTCGCGTCGCTGCGTCCGATCGAGAACGCCCACAATTACCGCTTCGAACAGGCCGATATCCGCGACGAGCGCGCGGTGCTCGAAATATTGCGCCGCGATGATATCGACATCGTCATGAACCTCGCCGCCGAAAGCCACGTCGACCGCTCGATCGACGGCCCCGGCGCCTTCATCGAAACCAATATCGTCGGCACCTACCGCATCCTGAATGCCGCGCTGGAATACTGGCGCGGCCTGCCGGAGGCTCGCCAAGGCAGCTTCCGCTTCCATCACGTCTCGACCGACGAGGTCTTCGGCGATCTTCCTTTCGACGGCGGCATGTTCGTCGAGGAGACGCCCTATGCGCCGTCCTCGCCCTATTCGGCGTCGAAGGCGGCCTCCGACCATCTGGTGCGGGCCTGGCACGAGACCTACGGCCTGCCGGTCGTGCTGTCCAACTGCTCGAACAATTACGGGCCCTACCACTTCCCGGAAAAGCTCATCCCGCTGGTCATCCTCAACGCGCTCGACGAGAAGCCGCTGCCGGTCTACGGCGCCGGCGCCAATGTCCGCGACTGGCTGTTCGTCGAGGATCACGCGCGGGCCTTGGAACTCGTCGCCACGAAGGGACAGCCGGGCGAGAGCTACAATGTCGGCGGCAATTCAGAGCGCACCAACCTGACCGTCGTCGAGACGATCTGCGACCTGCTTGACGCGAGACGGCCGCGCGCCGGAGGGAGGAGCCATCGCGAGCTGATTTCCTTCGTCACCGACCGCCCCGGCCACGACCGCCGTTACGCCATCGACGCTTCCAAGATCGCGCGCGAGCTTGGCTGGACGCCGCGCGAGAATTTCGACTCAGGCCTGGCAAGAACCGTCGACTGGTATCTCGACAACAAATGGTGGTGGGGTCCGATCCGCGACCAGCGCTACGCCGGCGAGAGGCTGGGCGCAGGCCGGGCCGAAGGCACGAAGGAAACCGCGTGAGGCTTGCCGTCACCGGACGCGACGGCCAGGTTGCCGCCAGCCTGATCGAGTTGGCTCAGGGGCGAAGCGGCATCGAGGTCGTTGCCGTCGGCAGGCCGGCACTGGATCTGGCGCGCCCCGACACGGTGTTTTCGGCGCTGGAGGCGGCAAGACCGGATATCGTCGTTTCCGCCGCCGCCTATACTGCCGTCGATCAGGCCGAGGACGAGAAGGACCTGGCCTTCACCATCAACGCCGTGGGCGCGGGCAAGGTCGCCGAGGCGGCAGGAAAACTCGGCGTTCCCGTCATCCATTTGTCGACCGACTATGTCTTCGATGGCGCCAAGGCAATCGCCTATGTGGAAACGGACGCAACCGCGCCGCTCGGCGTCTATGGGGCCTCCAAGCTCGCCGGTGAGAACGCGGTCGCTGCCGCCAATCCGCGTCACCTCATCCTGCGCACCGCCTGGGTCTACAGCCCGTTCGGAAAGAACTTCGTCAAGACGATGCTGAGGCTCGCCGCCGGCCGCGACGAGATTTCCGTCGTCGCCGATCAATGGGGCAATCCGACATCGGCGCCCGACATTGCCGAGGCGATCCTGCGCGCGGCCGCTGTCCTTGGCGGCCGGGACAAGGGCGCTGCCTTCGGCGTCTATCATCTGGCCGGCAGCGGCGAGACCAACTGGAGCGGCTTTGCCCGCCACATCCTGGAGACGAGCAGGGCGCTTGGCGGCCCGCATGCCCGCATTCGCGACATCACGACCGCCGACTACCCGACAAAAGCAAGGCGGCCGGCGAATTCGCGGCTGTCGAGCGCCAAATTCGCGGCCGCGTTCGGCTGGACCGCGCCGGATTGGCGTGAGTCGACCGCGGCTGTCGTGGGCCGTATCGTCGCCGATCATCCTGGACGCTGATCGAGAGTTCTCGCCATGGACTCTGCGCTGCGGCGTCGAACATCGGCAATATGACGCGATGTGAACAAAAAACCTCTGGCGATACGCCCGACTCCGCGCTATTGCGATAACGGGTAAGGGGGTCAGGAGCTTGCAATCTAGAGTGGCGGCGGATGCGGTTTGTCCGGTGCCAGTCGGGTGATTGTATTCCCGTGCCTGGAGTTCAGTGCCACCCTATGACGTCCTATGTAGAAGCCGTATCTGGACTCCGGCCTAAGATGCGGCGCGCCATCATCATGATCCAGGATCTCGTCATGGTCCTGATCGCCGTGGCATTGAGCCTGATCCTGTCGCAGTCGCGGCTTTCTTTCGAGGCGTTGTCCTATGGCGGACTGGCCTGCTGGACGGTGATCGTGCTCGTCGCCCACCTGCTGTTTCGGTATTGCGGCCTCTACAACACCGTCTGGCGCTTTGCTTCCACGCCCGATTTCTTCAACATCCTGAAGGGCTGCGGAATACTGACGGTGGTCCTCTATGTGACCTCGCTCGCCTTCCGCTTCTCTTTCCAGCCTGTCGCCGGCCTCAACGAGCGCCAGTTCATCGTCTTTTTCCTCGTCTCCTTCACCATTATTTCCGCGCCGAGGCTTTACTACCGCTTCCTTCGCGACGGCGCGAGCTGGCGCATCCTGCGCCGCACCCCCGGCGACGCGCCGATCAGGCAAGCGCTCTTCATCGGCCGGCTGAGCGAGGCTGACGTGATCGTGCGCTTCACCCGCACGGCGGTGCCGGCCGAATATGCCATTCGCGGCATCATGGCGACCGAGAGCGATGCGCCGCTCGGCACTCAGATCCAGGGCGTTCCCGTGGTGGCGGTCCGTCCGCGCCTGGTCGATGTCCTGGAGGAATATGTCAAAGGAACGGAGAATCTCGACTTCGTCATCTTCGGCAAGGGTGTCGAGCGCGAGATCGAGGACTATGCCGAACTGGTGCGCATTGCCCGCCACAGCGGCATCACCGTCGTCCAGTTCTCCGGACTTTCCGAACTGGGACAGGGCGGCAAGCTGGTTCTCGACGCGGTCGAGATGGAAACGATCATGCGCCGTTCGGCCGTTGCCACGGATGTCGAACGCATCGGCGCTTTTGTCGAGGGCAAGCGCGTGCTGGTCACCGGCGGCGCCGGCTCGATCGGCCGCGTGCTCGTCAAGCGCTCGCTGGAGCTCGGCGCCGAGGCGGTCCTGGTCGCCGACAATTCCGAGTTCGGCATCTTCCAGCTCGATCAGCTGGTCGAGGATGGCGAGCGCGACCGGCTGACCAGCCGTATCGTCGACGTCACCGACCGGCGCCAGATGATGCGCCTCGTCAAGGAGTTCGAGCCCGCAATCATTTTCCACGCCGCCGCGCTGAAGCATGTGCCGATCCTCGAGGAGAACTGGGAAGCGGCGATCGAGACCAATGTTTTCGGCACACTTGCCTGCGCCGAGGTCGCCGCCAAATGCGGTGTCCCGCAATTTCTGCTTATCTCCAGCGACAAGGCGGTGGACCCGACATCGGTGCTCGGCATCACCAAGCGGGCGGCCGAGCAGATCGTCGCCTCGCTGCATGAGATGCATGCCGCGCGTCCGTCCGCGTCGAATGGCATCGGGCTGAACGGCCATGATGCCGTCGGCCGCAATCCGGGGACCAAATTCATCGCCGTGCGTTTCGGCAATGTCTTCGGCTCCAACGGCTCGGTGGCGACGATCTTCCAGGCCCAGATCGAGGCCGGCGGCCCGCTCACCATCACCGACCGTCGCATGACCCGCTATTTCATGACCGTTGCCGAGGCCGTCGATCTGGTCATCATGTCGGCCGCCGACGCCGAGCAGCGTCAGGGCGCGGACGACTATGCCATCTATATGCTCGACATGGGCAAGCCGGTGCCGATTCTCGAAGTGGCCGAAACGATGATCCGCATGGCCGGCAAAAGTCCCTACACCGACATTCAGATACGCTTCACCGGCGTCAGGCCCGGCGAAAAGCTGCATGAGACGCTGCACGGCGACAATGAGGAAGTGGTCAAGCTCGATACCGCCAAGATCTTCGGCCTCAGGACCGAGGTCCTGGGCTGGCCGAAAATCCAGGCCGGGCTGACCGCGCTGCAAGCCGCCGTCCGTGATCAGGACAAGGCAACGGCTCTGGCGGTGCTGACGGGAGTGCACGAGGCGCTGAACACGCCGGATCGAATTGTGCCGAAGGCGGCAAGCCAATCGGCCTGAAAACAGTACCAGAAAAAGTCATGAAAGGTTTTTCGCTCGAATTTGCGTCAAAAGCCCGAAATCGCATCAAAACAACGAGTTTGAGCGGTTCACCCTCGCCCACCAAGGGATGTACCGCTCCAGGCTGTCTTGCCCATGCGTGACCATTATTTTAGCGTGCCCGGATATCGGCAGCGGGCGATTTCAAATTGTGAGTGGGCAAGATCAGCGCGTGGCCGTTCTTCTGGGCACGAAGGACGGCGCGGCATTCATCAATCAGCAATTGGAGTCCCTGGCTGCGCAGTCCTGGCCCCGCGTCGATCTCTGGGTTTCCGATGACGGCTCGACCGACGGCACGGCGTCCTTCATCGAGGCGTGGCGGACCCACTGGACCAAAGGCTGCGTCACGCTGGTGGACGGCCCGCGGCAGGGCTTTGCCGCCAATTTCCGTTCGATGATCATCGATCCGCGCATCCAGGCCGACTACTACGCCTTTTGCGACCAGGACGATGTCTGGGAGCGCGACAGGCTGGAAAGCGCCATCCGTTGGATGGAATCCCAGGATCCGGCGGCGCCGCTCCTGTTCTGCTCGCGCACGGCGACCATTTCGGAGACCGGCGAGGCGGCCGGCCATTCGCCGCTGTTCCCGCGCCCGCCCTCGTTTCGCAACGCCCTCGTGCAAAGCATCGCCGGCGGCAACACCATGCTGCTCAACCGCAAGGCGCGCGACCTTTTGGCGAAAGCCTCGGCAAGAACCGAGTTCGTCAGCCACGACTGGTGGGCCTATCTCATCGTTGCCGCCGGCGGAGGCACGATCCGCTACGACCCGCGGCCGCTGGTCAGATACCGCCAGCACGGGGCAAATCTCGTCGGCGCCAATGTCTCGTGGCGGGCGAGATTCAGCAGGATAGGACGACTGCGCAAAGGCCAGTTCGCCGCCTGGACCGACAGCAATCTCAGCGGCCTGGTCGTCAACCGGGATCTGCTGACATCCGATGCCGAGCATTGCCTTGAGATGTTCATCGAGGCGCGCAAGAGTGCTGTGTTGAGGCGCTTCAGCCTGTTACGCAAGAGCGGGGTCTACCGGCAGACCTTCCTGGGAACGTTGGGGCTCTATCTCGCCGTTCTGCGGCGCTGGATTTGACCATGACGGCGAAGCGCGCGCTCGACCTGGCGGTCGCTGCTCCGATGCTGGTGCTGGCGGTTCCGGTCCTGCTTGTCGCGATGCTGGCGATCCGGGTGACCTCTCCCGGCCCGGCCATCTTCTCGCAAATCCGCGTCGGCCGTAACGGAGCCCCCTTTGCGTGCCATAAGCTGCGCACGATGCATCGCGAAACGCCGTCACTGCCTACCCACGAGGCGCCGGCGAGTTCGGTCACGGCTGTCGGCAAGACGCTGCGTGCGACCAAGATCGACGAACTGCCGCAGCTCTGGAACGTGCTCAAGGGCGAGATGAGCCTTGTCGGGCCGCGCCCATGCCTGCCGACCCAGACGGAACTGATCGAACGGCGCAGGGAACTGGGCGTGCTTGCCGCGCTGCCGGGCATCACCGGGCTGGCGCAGATCAAGGGGATCGACATGTCGGATCCAAAACGCTGCGCCGAGACCGACGCGGCCTACCTCGAGGCCGCCTCCACCGGTCTCGATCTCAAGATATTGCTGGGCACGTTCTACCGCGCTTGACCAGCCCGTCGCGTCAGCTCCTCGAGCCGGCCGAGCGTGTCGGTTTCCGGCATCCAGCCTTCCGAGGCCAGCAGCGAGACGTCGCAGACCTGCGTTGCCACCAAAGCCTGCCACGACGCCTGTCTGCCGAGCAACGTCGCCGACAGCCGGAACGGCCAGGCCGGTATGGGCAGGAGCCGGGTCGGCCGGCCGTATCCGCGCCGGAATGCGGCGATGATGTCCGACATCGCGACCGGCGAGGCATCGCCCAGAATATAGATCGGGCGCGGCGACGTCGGACGGGTCAGGAGATGCGTCACCGCCCCGGCCACCGCGTCCTGCGATATGAGCGAACGCACCGCCGCCAAAGCGGCTGCGGGCAGCGGCAAGCCAGTGGCTGCGAGCCGCATCAGGCCGCGCAGATTTCCCTTCATGCCGTCGCCATAGACCGGTGGCAGTCGCAGCGCCGTCGCGCCGTCGCGTCCGGCCGTTGCGAAAGCCTTCAGCATTTCGATCTCGCCCTCGCGCTTGGAACGCCCGTAGGCGCATTGCGGGGCAGGGGGCGTGGCCTCGTCGATGGTGCCGCTGAAACCGGGTCCCACGACGGCGCGGATCGAGGAAAGGTAGATGAAGCGCCCGGCGGTGCGCGTCGCGGCCGCCTGGGCAAGCCGTCCGGTCAGTGTCGCATTGACGGCTCGAAAATCGGCCCCGCCGGCGCCGCTATCATTGTTGAGCGCCGCGCAGTGGACAACATGCGTGACGTCGCGAATCAGCGCCTGAAAGGCTTCCTCCGGCGCGTCGGCGCCAGGCAGCGCCACGGCATCGTCCGCGCCTTCCAGCGGTTGCTGCGCGCGGGAGGCGATCCGTATGTCAAATCCGGCCTCGCGCAACCGGCCGACGACCCGGCTTCCGACAAAACCTGTCGCGCCGGTGACCAGGACTTTCATGGTTGCGGGCTGGCGTCCGGCGCCCTGGCGGGCGCGCTTTTGCCGGTCGGCGCGATCGTGCGCCCGGAGGCAAGGTAGGTTCCCGAAATCAGGAACACCATCAGCGTCGCATCGAGGATATCGTGGCCGATGAGGATGCCGGCCATTCCGGCGATGAGATAGGTGATGACCGCGACAAGGATCATCGTTGCGCCGAACCGCTCGACCGGATCGGCACTGGCGCGCAATGTCCTCGCAGCGTTTCGGACGGCGACGACGAAGATCGACGCGAGCGCCAGCCCCCCGAGCAGGCCGGCCTCGACAAGCGCCGTCAGGAAGCCGTTGTGGAAATGGCTGAAACCCTGGTTCAGGCCGAACTGATCCTGAAAGCCCTGCTTCATCAGCGCCCGGCTTGCGGAGATGCCATGGCCGAAAATCGGCTTCTCGCGAAACGCGCTGGCGCCCATTTCCCACATCGCCACGCGCAGGCCGAGCGCCGTCGAATGGTCGCCCTTGGCGTTCAGCGCGTCCCAGTCGCTGACCAGGAAGTCGGTTCGATCGAGGATGACGCGCGAGCCGATGCCGCCGATCACCAGGGCGACGACGACGCCGATCACCGCAAAGCGCGCCACGCTGGCGTTGGTGAACCGGCGGCGATTGATGAGAAGGACGACGATGCCGGCTACCGGGACGGCCACCCAGATCATGCGCGACGCCGAATAGACGACCGCCAGGGCCCCGGCCATCGCCGCCAGGACCAGCAGCTTCCAGTGCTTC
This sequence comes from Mesorhizobium sp. GbtcB19, assembly GCF_019091085.1. Classification (GTDB taxonomy): domain Bacteria; phylum Pseudomonadota; class Alphaproteobacteria; order Rhizobiales; family Rhizobiaceae; genus Mesorhizobium. The sequence goes on from NZ_JAGXJY010000006.1 coordinate 268,356, forward strand.
TCGATGCCCGACAGCGCGCCGGCCAGGCATAACATGACGGCAAGGCAGGTAACGGTTGCAAAAACGATCGCGTTTCCGGCGCCGCCCTCGGCCCTCGTGCCGAGCCAGTGGTATTGGATGACGGCGAGAGCCAGCGCGCCGAAGCAGGCCGCCGCGCTGGCCAGAATGGCGATGCGTGCCAGCGTGATCTTCTCGGTGATGCTCCAGGTCGAATAGGAGACGGGAAAAAGCAGCAGGGTGATCAGCGGCAGGAACAATCGCAGATCGGCGGCCAGCGTGCCGTTGACGATCGAAGCAAGCAGCATGGCCGCGCAATAGGCGTAGATCGCTGCCGTCAAGGCGAGCATCGGCCGGTCGATGTTGAAGCGCCGCCGCTTCGTGGCGAGCAGCATCACGGACCACACGCCGCCGGCATTAAAGGTGATGCTGACCAGCGATCCGAGCACCGGCGGCGAAAAAAAGCAGAGGATCGAGAAATAGAAATTGATCTGTGCGGGCGTGAGGTGGCGCCGGAGCGTTGTGGACGGGTTCAAATGCTTTGCTTCGCCATTTCCAGCTTGCGCCCGGGTCCGTGGAGTCAGCCGAAAGACCGTCTCGATGAACTCCGTTTGCCGCGCCTTGCCCGTTCCCCGAGCCCGTATAGCCGCTGGCGCCGTTCCGCGATAGAGCGGCCGGCAATGTTCCGGCAAAAATCCTCGATCGGGGCGCAGACCGGGACGCCGGTGTCCCGAGACTATGTTTCAGGCCGCCGATATTCTCGCTTCCGTGTTTCGAGCGCCCTGGCAGGATTTTTCCGCTTTACCGGTCCTGCTTGGAAAATTCGTTCCCTAATCACCTTGCGCCGGGCGCGTCTTGCATTGTTATGGGCGGCGCCGATCTGTTAGAACGCCCGCACGAAACAGTTTGTCCAAAGTGAAATTTGCGCCCTTGCGGCCACAGAATTGCCCCGGCAATGCAAGATTTCCACTCGACGGCACGAGAGAACGCTCGACAGTCCATGAATATCGCGCTCACGCATCTGCAGCGGCTCGAGGCCGAATCCATCCATATCTTCCGTGAGGTCGCGGCCTCTTTCTCCAAGCCGGTGATGCTCTATTCGGTCGGCAAGGATTCCTCCGTGCTGATGCATCTGGCGATGAAGGCCTTCTACCCGGCCAAACCGCCTTTCCCGTTCCTGCACGTCGACACCACCTGGAAGTTCCGCGAGATGATCGCCTTTCGCGATCAGATGGCGCAGAAGCTCGGCTTCGACCTGCTCGTCCATGTCAACGAGGACGGCGTTCGCGACGGCATCAATCCCTTCGATCACGGCTCCAACACCCACACCCACGTGATGAAGACCGTGGCGCTGCGCCAGGCGCTCGACAAATACGGCTTCGACGCCGCCTTCGGCGGCGCCCGCCGCGACGAGGAGAAGTCGCGCGCCAAGGAGCGCATCTTCTCCTTCCGCAACGCGCAGCATTCCTGGGACCCCAAGAACCAGCGGCCGGAAATGTGGAAGATCTTCAACACCCGCATCGCGCCGGGCGAGTCGATCCGCGTCTTCCCGCTGTCGAACTGGACCGAGCTCGACATCTGGCAGTACATCCTGCAGGAGAACATCCCGATCGTGCCGCTCTATTTCGCCAAGGAGCGGCCGGTGGTCGAGCGCGACGGCATGCTGATCATGAAGGATGACGATCGCATGCAGCTGCGTCCCGGCGAGACGATCGAGAACCGCCTGGTGCGCTTCCGCACGCTCGGCTGCTATCCGCTGACCGGCGCCATCGAATCGGACGCCGATTCACTCGAAGCCATCGTCGGCGAGATGCTGACCGCCCGCACTTCCGAGCGCCAGGGCCGCCTCATCGACCGCGACGAGGCCGGCTCGATGGAAAAGAAGAAGCGCGAGGGTTATTTCTGATCATGCGCCACATCATGGCAAAGAGCCTCGCCCCGACCGATTCGATCCGCGACTACATGGCCGCGCAGGAGAAGAAATCGCTGCTGCGCTTCCTCACCTGCGGCTCGGTCGACGACGGCAAGTCGACGCTGATCGGCCGTCTGCTCTCCGACACCAAGCAGATTTTCGAGGACCAGCTCGCGGCGCTGGAAAAAGACTCGCGCAAGCACGGCACCACCGGTGACGACATCGACTTCGCGCTTCTGGTCGACGGACTGGAGGCCGAGCGCGAGCAGGGCATCACCATCGATGTCGCTTACCGCTTCTTCGCCACGCCGAAGCGCAAGTTCATCGTCGCCGACACGCCCGGCCACGAGCAGTACACGCGCAACATGGCGACCGGCGCTTCGACCGCGGATCTCGCCATCGTGCTGATCGACGCGCGCCAGGGCGTGTTGCGCCAGACCCGGCGCCACTCGATCATCGCCTCGCTGCTCGGCATCCGTCACGTCGTGCTCGCTGTCAACAAGATCGACCTTGTCGGCTTCGACAGGGAAGTGTTCGACCGGATCGTCGCCGACTACACCGAATTCGCGCAAAGCCTAGGCTTCGTCAGTGTTGCGCCGATCCCGATGTCGGCGCGTTTCGGCGACAACGTCACCAGCCGCTCGGAGCGCACGCCGTGGTATTCCGGGCCGTCGCTGATCGAGCATCTCGAGACCGTGTCGGTCGATGAGGCGGCGGTCGAACTGCCGTTCCGCTTCCCGGTGCAATATGTGAACCGGCCGAACCTCGACTTCCGCGGCTTCGCCGGCACCATCGCCTCCGGCACGGTGGCACAGGGCGACGAGGTCGTCGTCGCGAAATCCGGCAAGGCGTCCCGCGTCAAGCGCATCGTCGCGCATGGCGGCGACCTCAAGCAAGCCGTTGCGGGCCAGGCCATCACGCTTGTCCTCGACGACGAAGTCGAGGTCTCGCGCGGCAATCTGCTGGTCTCGCCGGCAGCGCGCCCGCAGGTTGCCGACCAGTTCGCCGCCAACATCGTCTGGTTCGACGAGCAGGCGCTGCTGCCCGGCCGCTCCTACATATTGCGCACCGAGACCGACCAGGTCAGCGCCACCGTCACCGAGCTGAAATACCGGGTCAACGTCAACGATTTCGCGCATGAGGCGGCGAAGTCGCTCGACATCAACGAGGTCGGCGTCTGCAACCTCTCGACCAGGGCACCGATCGCTTTCGATCCCTTCGCCGAGAACCGTACGACCGGCGCCTTCATCCTGATCGACCGCATCACCAACGCCACGGTCGGCGCCGGCATGATCCTGCATTCGCTGCGCCGCGCCGAAAACATCCACTGGCAGTCGCTCGATGTCGGCAAGCGCGGCCGCTCCGACCTTAAGAACCAGCGTCCGGCGGTGTTCTGGTTCACCGGGCTGTCCGGCTCCGGCAAGTCGACCATCGCCAATTTGTTCGAGAAGAAGCTGTTCGCGTCCGGCCGCCACACCTATATCCTCGATGGCGACAATGTCCGCCACGGCCTGAACCGCGATCTCGGCTTCACCGACGCTGACCGCGTGGAAAACATCCGCCGCGTCGCCGAGGTGGCCAAACTGATGGCCGATGCCGGCCTGATCGTCATCGTTTCCTTCATCTCGCCCTTCGCCGCCGAACGACGCGTGGCGCGCGAGCTGATGGCCGAGGGCGAGTTCGTCGAGGTGTTCGTCGACACGCCGTTCGAGGAATGCGCAAGGCGCGATCCGAAGGGACTTTACGCGCGCGCCCTGAGCGGCGAGATCAAGAACTTCACCGGCGTCGATTCTCCTTATGAGGCGCCGGAGCATCCCGAAATCCACCTCGAGACGCTCGGCCGGAGTCCGCAGGAGATGGCGGAAGCCCTCGAACACTGGCTGACCGAGCGCGACATTGCCGAAGAGCAGTATGACAATGGCGGCGGTATCTGACGACGACGCGATGCTGGGCGTCTTCGAGCGCCTGGCGCTCGAGGCCGGGCGCGAGGTGATGCGCGTCTTCCACGAAGGCTGTGCCGTCGACAGCAAGGCCGACTCCTCGCCGGTGACGGAAGCCGACCGCGAAAGCGAGAAGATCATCCTCGCCGGCCTGCGCGCCGCCTATCCGGATATCCCTTGCGTGGCCGAGGAGGAGGTGGCGGCGGGCATTGCGACGCCCGACCTTGAAGGCGCGTTCTTCCTGGTCGATCCGCTCGACGGCACCAAGGAATTCGTCAACCGCCGCACCGACTTCACCGTCAACATCGCGCTGGTCCGTCATGGCGTGCCGGAAGTCGGCGTCGTCTTCGCGCCTTGCACGGGGCGCTTCTTCAGCGGACGGCCGGGCCAGGCCGAGGCGCTGGATATCGACAGCGATTATCGGATTGCCGCTCGCCGGCCGATCGCGGTGCGGGAAGCGGGCATGCCGCTTGCCGTCGTCGCCAGCCGCTCGCACAACACGCCGGAAACCGACGCCTTCATCCGCGATCTCGGCGCAGCCGAGATCGTCTCGGTCGGCTCGTCGCTGAAATTCTGCCTGCTCGCTGCCGCCGAGGCGGATGTCTATCCGCGCTTCGGCCGCACCATGGAATGGGACACGGCGGCAGGGGACGCGGTGCTGCGCGCCGCCGGCGGCATGACCCGCACGCTGGACGGCGAGCCGCTTTCCTACGGCAAGCGCAACCAGGCGAGCGACAGCGATTTCGCCAACCCGCATTTCATCGCGATGGGGAAGAGCGCGTAGTCGCAGCGTCGCCAAATGTAAACGCTGGCGCGAGGCCCCCCTCTCTGTCCTGCCGGACATCTCCCCCTCAAGGGGGGAGATTGGCAGCTTCAGCGCCCAGCTCATTCTTTCAACGTTGAAGGTTGGCGAAAGCCCGCGTGACATCTGATCTCCCCCCTTGAGGGGAGATGCCCGGCAGGGCAGAGAGGGGGGCTTCGCGCGGACCTTTCAGGCCGCCGCGACATGCGCCGAGTTAGACCCGATATAATTGCGGATCGTCTCGATGATGCGGTCCTGGTCGGCTTCGCTGAGATAGGCGTGCATCGGCAGGCAAAGGATCTGCTTCGGAAGCGCTTCCGACACGGCAAGCCCCGTCGGCGTGCGCGGATAGTCCTTGTAGGCGACCTGTTCGTGCAGCGGCTTCACATAGTAGATCACCGACGGAATGCCCTTTTCGCCGAGATGGGCCTTGAGCCCGTCGCGCTTCGGCGTCTCGATGGCGTATTGCGCCCAGGCCGAGCGGCCATGGCCCAAATTGCGTGACGCCTTGACGATGTCGCCGAGGCCCTTGGCATAGCGGTCGGCGACGACCTGGCGCGCCACCATCTCGTCCTCGAGGATGGCGAGCTTCTCGATCAGGATCGCCGCCTGCAGCGTGTCGAGGCGCGAATTGATGCCGACGCGGACATTGTCGTACTGCGTCTCGCCCTTGCCGTGGAAGGCGAAGGAGCGGAGCTTGTCGGCCAGCGCGCCGTCATTGGTGAACATCGCGCCGCCGTCGCCGTAGCAGCCGAGCGGCTTGGCGGGGTAGAAGCTGGTCGAGCCGACATGGCCGAAGGCGCCGCACATTGTGCCGTCGGCCGAACCGCCCATCGACTGCGCGGCGTCCTCGATCACCAAAAGGTTCTCACGCTTGGCGATCGCCATGATCGCGTCGTAGTCGGCCGAAAGCCCGAACAGGTCGACCGGGATGATCGCCTTCGGCTTGAGGCGGCCTTCCTTCTTGATCATCTCGATCGCCGCCTCGAGGCTGGCGATGTCGATGTTGTAGCTGTCGCGGTCGACATCGACGAAGACCGGCTCTGCCTTGGCCAGCGCCACCACCTCAGCCGTCGCGGCGAAGGTGAAGCTCGGCACGAACACCGCGTCGCCCGGGCCGATGCCGGCGGCAAACAACGGCAAAAGCAGCGCATCGGTGCCGTTGGCGCAGGCGACCACATGCTTGACGCCGATATAGGCCGCGAGCTTGTTCTCGAATTCGGTGACCTGGGGTCCCAGGATATAGCGGCCTTCCTCGACGACGGTGTCGATGGCGGTCTTCAACCGGTCGCGGATACGTTCGCGCTGCGCGCCAAGATCGATGAACTGCATGTCGGCCTCAAAAACTGCCTGTAAAACCGGCCCGCTGGTAACAGACTTGAACCGGCTGAGAAAGCCGGTGGCGGCCAGGGCAAATTGCCTATGTGTCGCGGCCCGTTACCGATTTTGCCGGCGCAGTGCCTGAAAAAGCCGGAAATCGGCGCTTTGCGAGGCGATTGCGGCCTCAGTTATCGAACCGTTCCGTCCTCGGGAAACATAAAGTGATCGGCCGGGGAGCGGTGGTTTCACGCCGACCGATGCCGGATCAGGCGATCTCGTGCCGCCAGGGCGGGTTGGCGCCCGCCCGCGAAACCGTCACCGCGGCCGCCTTGGCGCCGAGCTCCAGCGCCTTGCGGATCGCGTCTTCCGGCAGACCGCCGATCGCCGCCTTGGTAAGCAGGCCCTGCTCGTGCAGCGAGGCGAGGATGCCGGCATTGAACGTGTCGCCGGCGCCGACCGTGTCGACCACCTTCACCTTCTGCGGCATGACCATGACCTTGTGCGCCTTGCTGTAGCCGACAGCGCCCTCGCTGCCATGCGTGACGACGATCAGCTTCGGCCCGCGGTCCAGCCAGTTGCGCACGACATCCTCATGCGAGCCGGCCTCGTCGAACCATTTGAGGTCCTCGTCCGAGAGTTTCACGATATCGGCCATCGCCATCATCTCGCGGATGCGCCTGAGATGCTTGGCCTTGTCCGGAATGAAGTTCGGCCGGATGTTGGGATCGAGCATCATCACACGGGCTTCGTGCTCGCGCCGCATGAACTCCTCATAGGCCGATCCCGCCGGCTCGGAGATCAGGCTGATGGCGCCGAACAGCATCGCCTCGATCTCCGAGCCGAGCTTCGGCAGGTCCTCGATGGTCAGCATGCGCCCGGCGGTGTTCTCGTCGTAGAAAGTGTAGGTCGCCTGGCCGTTGGTGAGCCGCACAAAGGCAAGCGTGGTGGGGCGAGGCGAGGTATGCGCATAGGTGGAGCTCACCTTGCTGGCGCCGAGCGCGTCGCGGAACTGGCCGCCGAAAAGATCCGAGGAAAGGCCCGAGAAGAAGCCCGCCGGCGCGCCGAGACGTCCGAGCGCGATCGCCGAGTTGAACACCGCGCCGCCGACATAGGGCGCGAAGGCCGCTTCGCCTTCGGTGGTGGTGCGCGGCAGCATGTCGATCAGGGCTTCGCCACAGCAAAGGATCATGTCGTCTTGGTCTCCGGCGGATGGATCACGCCCTTGCGGATGATGATGTTGGCAAAGAGCCGGGGTTCGCTGGTCGCCACGATGGCGTGCGCGGCCTTGACGCGTGCATAGAAGTCGGGCCCGGCCAGCGCAACCACCTTGTGGCCCGGCGCGCGTTTGGCGCAAACCGCTTCCATTTCGTGGTGCACCGGATCGGCCAGCGTCGGGTCGCCCTGCACCGAGGCGCGGAACAGCGCCTCCGGCACCGCCTCATCCACCGGCAGCACGCTGAGCACGGCGTCGAGCACGGCAATTACATGGTGGCCGTCGGCGCGGATCAGCCGCCGCGCCTGTTCCTCTGCCGGGTAATTGCCGTCGACGATCGCGATCTCGTCGCCATGGCCCATGGCCCTGAGCGTCGCCAGGAACTGCGGTCCGAGCAGCGAAGGGATGCCGATCAGCATGGTCAGGCGCCCCCGGTCGCGTTCGGTCCGATCAGGAAGCGCTCGGAAAGCGGCAGGCTGGCGCCGCCGAGCGCGCGTGCATGGATGCCGACGGTTCCCTCGCGCACGAAGGGCAGCTTCAGGCCCTCGGCGTCGATCCCGGCAATGGCTTGCCGGATTGCCTCGACAAGCCGGCGCCGCACGTCGAGCGGCATCCAGCCGTCGATCACCGCCGCTTCGAAATCGATGACCGACGAGGCCGCGACGATGGCATAGGCGAGCGCGCGCGAGGCGCTGGCGATCCAGTCGTCGAGCTCAGCGCCGATCTCGCCCCATTCCTGCGGCGAGGTCCACAGGTAGGAGCCGTCGATGCCCTTGGCCGAAAGCGCCTTTTCCAGCATCGCGATCGAGGCGACGTCGATGAGCTGCGTCGGCCTGCCGTCAGGCCCCGGCACCGGCATCGAGCCGAGCGCGCCGGCATTGCCCTTCGGTCCGCTGTAGAGCCGGCCGTTGAGCACGATGCCGCCGCCGGCAAAGGCGCCGATGTAGAAATAGACGAAGTCGCGCGCCGCGCCCGCCTGGCCGAAGACGAGTTCGGCGCCGCAGGCCGAGGTTGCGTCGTTCTGCAGGTAGACCGGAAAGTCGCATTGGCCCTGGATATCGGCGCGGATGTCGCGATGGCGCCATTCGTCCATGATGTCGCGCGGCGCGCCGGCCGTGTCGGCCCAGTTCCACAGTTCGAACGGCATGGCGATGCCGAGCCCGGCAATGCGCTTGTCCTGCGCCGGCGTCAGTTCGCCACGCATGGTCTTGATGCCCTGGGTGACGAACTCGACCGTCTCGCGTGGGGCGGGATAACGGTAGGAGTGCTGCAGCATGGCGCGCACATTGCCGAGAAAGTCGATCAGCACGAGCTCGGCCGAGCGTCGGCCGATCTTGAGGCCGATGAAGAAAGCGCCTTCGGGATTGAGCGCCATCGGGATCGAAGGCTGGCCGATCTTGCCGCGCAGCGGCGCCTGGCGCACGAGCAGCTTGTCTTCCTCGAGCTCGCGCATGATCACCGACACGGTCTGGGCCGACAGGCCGGTCATGCGCGCGATGTCGGATTTGGCCAGGCTGCCATGCTGGCGCACCAGGGACAGCACGAGCCGCTCATTGTGGTCGCGCATCCCGCTCTGGTTGGTGCCGCGATGCAGCCGGCTCTCCAAAGCCTCGGGCGAACCGTGCCTCGCAATGCCGGTCTCCACCCTGTTCCTCCCGTCTGTTTCCCCGCGATGCTTTTCGTTCAGAATGAGTGAACAGCGCAAGGCTGTCAATAATAAATAAGAGTGATTTAATTATTGACAGGCGCTTCGGACTGTTGTTTTTTTAGATGGCGTCCACGCTGGGAGAAATGGTTGGATGCGCTTGAGGCGCCGGTTGGCCGGCGCCCGGAATGGTTCCACTGGGAGGAAAATCGTGACCAAGACATCACTGCTGAAGTCCACCGTGTTCGCGGCGGCTGGTTTGAGCCTGATGGCATTCGCATCGACGGCGTCGGCCGCCGGCGTCGGCGCCTGCCTGATCACCAAGACTGACACCAATCCCTTCTTCGTCAAGATGAAGGAAGGCGCGACCGCCAAGGCCAAGGAACTTGGCGTCGACCTCAAGACCTATGCAGGCAAGATCGACGGCGACAGCGAAAGCCAGGTCGCGGCGATCGAAAGCTGCATCGCCGACGGTGCCAAGGGTATCCTGATCACCGCTTCCGACACCAAGGGCATCGTGCCGACGGTGAAGAAGGCGCGTGACGCCGGCCTGCTGGTGATCGCGCTCGACACCCCGCTCGATCCGATCGACGCCGCCGACGCCACCTTCGCCACCGACAATCTCGAAGCCGGCAAGCTGATCGGCGCCTGGGCCGCCGCCACGCTCGGCGACAAGGCCAAGGACGCCAAGATCGGCTTCCTCGACCTCACCCCCTCGCAGCCGACCGTCGACGTTCTGCGCGACCAGGGCTTCATGATGGGCTACGGCATCGACGTGAAAGACCCCAACAAGATCGGCGACGAGGTCGATCCGCGCATCGTCGGTCATGACGTCACCAACGGCAACGAGGAAGGCGGCCGCAAGGCGATGGAGAACCTTCTGCAGAAGGACAACACCATCAACGTCATCCATACCATCAACGAGCCCGCCGCTGTCGGCGCCTACCAGGCGCTCAAGGCCGTCGGTCTGGAAAAGCAGGTGCTGATCGTCTCGGTCGACGGCGGCTGCCCCGGCGTGAAGTCGGTCACCGAAGGCGTCATCGGCGCCACCTCGCAGCAATATCCGCTGCAGATGGCGGCGCTCGGCATCGAAGCGATCGCCGCTTTCGCCAAGGACGGCACGAAGCCGAAGCCGACCGAAGGCAAGAACTTCTTCGACACCGGCGTCAACCTCGTGACCGACAAGCCGGCAAAGGGTGTCAAGTCGATCGACACCAAGGAAGGCCTCGCCAAGTGCTGGGGCTGACGCCCGCCTGAGCGCACAAACCTCGCGGCTGGGGGCTTGATCCCCGGCCGCATCGGGTGGACGATGCATTTTCGTAAACGCTGATAAGCCCGGCGACAGACCGGAATGCGTAAACGCGGCATGGAGCCATGACGAAGCTCCGTGAGACGGGAGGATATATGTCTCAAATCCAGGAATTCGAGAAGGTTCTCTCGAGCAGCGACACCAGCGTCGCCGCCTTCGACGAGCACGGCAAGTCGTTCGTCAAGCGCGCCCAGCATTTCCTGCACTCCACGCCGGCCGCTGTGCCGCTGATCGTGCTGGTCTTGTCGATCATCATCTTCGGTATCGCCATCGGCGGACGGTTCTTCTCGTCCTACACGCTGACGCTGATCCTGCAGCAGATCGCCATCGTCGGCATTCTCGGCGCCGCCCAGACGCTGGTCATCCTGACCGCGGGCATCGACCTTTCGATCGGCGTGATCATGGTGATCTCGGCCGTCATCATGGGCAACTGCGCCATCACCTACGGCATGCCGACCCTTCTTGCGGTGATCGTAGGGCTGGCCGCCGGCGCTGCCTGCGGCCTGCTTAACGGCCTCCTGGTCGCCTACATGAAGCTTCCGCCCTTCATCGTCACGCTCGGCACCTGGAACATCGTCATGGCGACGAATTTCATCTATTCCGCCAACGAGACGATCCGCGACGCCGATGTCGATACCCAGGCGCCGCTGCTGCACTTCTTCGCGTTGAGTTTCAGGGTCGGTTCCGCGGTATTGACGGCCGGCGTCATCGCCATGGTCCTGCTGGTCCTGCTGCTTTGGTATGTGCTGAACCATACCGCCTGGGGCCGCCACGTCTATGCCGTCGGCGACGATCAGGAGGCCGCGAAGCTGTCGGGCATCCAGACCAAGAAGGTGCTGATGACGGTCTACGCCCTTGCCGGGCTGATCGCCGCCTTCGCCGCCTGGGTCTCGATCGGCCGCAACGGCTCGATCTCCCCTTCCGCCGCCGTCACCGACTACAATCTGCAGGCCATCACCGCGACGGTGATCGGCGGCATCTCGCTCTTCGGCGGGCGCGGCTCGATCCTCGGCACGCTGTTCGGCGCCATGATCGTCGGCGTCGTCTCGATGGGCCTCAACATGCTGGGCGCCGACCCGCAATGGAAAGTGCTGCTCACCGGCGTGCTGATCATCGGCGCCGTGGCTGTCGATCAATGGATCAGAAAGGTTTCGGCATAGCCATGACCCAGGAACCCATCCTCACCGCGCGCGGTCTTACCAAGCGCTATGGTCGTGTCACCGCCCTCGACAATGCCGATTTCGACCTCTATCCGGGCGAAATCCTGGCGGTGATCGGCGACAACGGCGCCGGCAAATCGTCGCTCATCAAGGCGATTTCCGGCGCGGCTGTGCCCGACGAAGGTGAAATCCGGCTTGAAGGCAAGCCCGTTGCCTTCAAGTCGCCGATGGAGGCCCGAGAAGCCGGCATCGAGACTGTCTACCAGAACTTGGCGCTGTCGCCGGCGCTGTCGATCGCCGACAACATGTTTCTCGGTCGCGAAATCCGCAAGCCCGGCCCACTCGGAAGCTGGTTCCGCATGCTCGATCGTCCGGCGATGGAAAAGCGCGCCCGCGACAAGCTGACCGAGCTTGGCCTGATGACCATCCAGAATATCAGCCAGGCGGTGGAGACGCTGTCCGGCGGTCAGCGCCAGGGCGTCGCGGTCGCGCGCGCCGCCGCCTTCGGCTCGAAAGTGGTGATCATGGACGAGCCGACCGCGGCGCTCGGCGTCAAGGAAAGCCGCCGCGTGCTGGAACTGATCCTCGACGTCAAGAAGCGCGGCCTGCCGATCGTGCTCATCTCGCACAACATGCCGCATGTCTTCGAGGTGGCCGATCGCATCCACATCCACCGCCTCGGCCGCCGCCTCTGCGTCGTCGATCCGAAGCAGATTTCCATGTCGGATGCCGTCGCCCTCATGACCGGCGCCAAGAAGCCGCCAGAGGACGCGCTGGCGGCCTGATCTCCAGTATGTATGGGTAAATTGCCGCAGGCCGGCTGGCGGCACGCTTGCCTAAATCGATTGAATGCATGCTGCAATGCGATAGGATAGGCTGGGAGAAATGATGAAAGCCGGTATGATCGTGGCAACATCACGAGAGGCAGCATGACGCGCGCTATGACGACCGAAGCCCCCATTCTCGATAACCCCGACCCCAAGACCCTCGCCGAAGAGGTGTTGATGTCGCTCAAATACCGGGTCGGCAAGGACACCACCGTCGCCACGCCGTATGACTGGCTGACGGCTTCGATCAAGGTGGTTCGCGACCGCGTCGTCGATCATTGGATGCAGGCGACCAAGGAAGCTTACGACCAGCAGGAAAAGCGGGTCTATTACCTCTCGCTCGAGTTCCTGATCGGGCGCCTGATGCGCGATGCCTTCTCCAATCTCGGCCTGATGGAGAACATGCGCGAGGCGCTGTCCTCGCTCGGCGTCGACCTCGACCTGATCGCGGGGCTCGAGCCCGACGCCGCGCTCGGCAATGGCGGTCTTGGCCGTCTCGCCGCCTGCTTCATGGAGAGCATGGCGACCGTCGATATCCCCGCCCATGGCTACGGCATCCGCTACGCCAACGGTATGTTTCGCCAGGAAATCCAGGGCGGCTGGCAGGTCGAGCTGCCGGAGACCTGGCTCGACCACGGCAACCCCTGGGAGTTCGAGCGGCGCGAGCGTTCCTTCGAGGTCGGCTTCGGCGGCTCGGTGGAATCGATCACCTCGAAGGACGGCCGGCTCGAGCGCCATGTCTGGAAGCCGACCGAGCATGTTCTTGCCGTCGCCTACGACACGCCGGTGGCCGGCTGGCGCGCCAAGCGCGTCAACACGCTGCGGCTCTGGTCCGGCATGCCGATCGACCCGATCCTGCTCGACAAGTTCAATGCCGGCGACCACATCGGCGCGCTGGCCGAAAGCAACAAGGCCGACGCGTTGTCGCGCGTGCTCTACCCGGCCGATTCCCACATGGCCGGCCAGGAGTTGAGGCTGCGCCAGGAATATTTCTTCTCGACCGCTTCGCTGCAGGACATCGTCCAGCGCCATCTCAGCCAGTATGGCGACCTGAAGTCGTTGCCCGACAAGGCGGCGATCCATCTCAACGACACCCATCCCGCGGTCGCCGTACCGGAACTGATGCGGCTTCTGATGGATGTCCACGGCATGGACTTCGACCAGGCCTGGGACATCACCAAGCGGACCTTCGGCTACACTAACCACACGCTGCTTCCCGAAGCTCTGGAAAGCTGGTCGGTGCCCCTGTTCGAACGCTTGCTGCCGCGTCATATGCAGATCGTCTACGCCATCAATGCGCAGGTGCTGCTCGAGGCGCGCGCCACCGGCAAGTTCTCCGACGAGCAGATCGCCCGGATCTCGCTGATCCAGGAAAATGGCGACCGCCGCGTGCGCATGGGCAATCTGGCCTTTGTCGGTTCGCACTCAATCAACGGCGTCTCGGCCCTCCACACCGAGCTGATGAAGGAGACGGTGTTTGCCGACCTCCACAAGCTCTATCCCGACCGCATCAACAACAAGACCAACGGCATCACGCCCAGGCGCTGGCTGATCCAGTGCAATCCGGGCCTGACGGCGCTTGCCCGCGAGGCGATCGGCGACCGTTTCATGGACGACATCGAGAGGATAAAGGCGCTCGATCCGCTCGCCGAAGACGCCGCCTTCCGCGAAAAATTCGCCGCCGTGAAGCGGCAGAACAAGGTAAGGCTGGCCAATCTCGTCGCCGACCGGCTCGGCATCAGGCTCGACCCGTCGGCGCTGTTCGACATCCAGGTCAAGCGCATCCACGAATACAAGCGCCAGCTGCTCAACATCCTGGAGGCGATCGCGCTCTACGACCAGATCCGCTCGCATCCCGAGCGGGACTGGATGCCGCGCGTGAAATTCTTCGGCGGCAAGGCGGCGCCCAGCTATCACAACGCCAAGCTGATCATCAAACTGGCCAATGACGTTGCAAAAGTCATCAACGGCGACCCGTCGGTGCGCGGCCTGCTCAAGGTCGTCTTCGTGCCGAACTACAATGTCAGCCTGGCCGAGGTGCTGATGCCGGCCGCCGACCTTTCCGAGCAGATTTCGACCGCCGGCATGGAGGCCTCCGGCACCGGCAACATGAAGTTCGCGATGAATGGCGCTTTGACCATCGGCACGCTCGACGGCGCCAATGTCGAGATGAAGGAACATGTCGGCGCCGACAACATTTTCATCTTCGGCCTCACCACGGCCGAGGTCGCCGACCGCCGCAGCAATGGCTACAATCCGCGCGGCGTTATCGAGGGGTCCCCTGAACTGGCGCAGGCCGTCGCGGCGATCTCGTCCGGCGTCTTCTCGCCCGACGACCCGAACCGCTACCGCGACCTGATGAACGGCCTCTACCAGAGCGACTGGTTCATGGTCGCGGCCGACTTCGATTCCTACGCAGCCTGCCAGCGCGAGGTCGACAATGTCTGGCGCGACAGCCCCGATTGGAACGCGCGCGCCATCCGAAACGTTGCCCGTATGGGCTGGTTCTCGTCCGATCGCACCATCCGCCAATATGCGAAAGAAATCTGGAACGTGCCCGTCTGATATGATTGCATGAGGTCACGAACAATGTGGCCCGGCGCAAGTCGCCCCAAGATGTCCAGCGGATTTGGGACGGCCGGCGCAGAACAAAGGTGCCCGGGGAGGGCGACCGCCTGATGAGGAAGCCGCGCGTGACCGCTGCGACAAGCGGGCCGGACGGACTGGCGCCAGCCGGTGATGTCGCGGCGATTGTCGCCGGAACGCATGGCAATCCTTTCGCGATCCTCGGCGTGCAGGAAGCCGGCAAGGGTTTCGTCGCGCGCTGCTTCGTGCCCAACGCCGAATTCGTCACCGCTTACACGCTGGCCGGCAAGGACGTTGGTGAGCTCACCCGCCGCGACGATGCCGGCTTCTTCGAGGGCAAGGTCTCGATCCGCAAGCGCCAGCCGTTGCGCTATCACGCCAGAAATGCCGGCGGCGACTGGTGGCTGACCGATCCCTATTCCTTCGGTCCGGTGCTGGGGCCGATGGACGACTATTATATGGCCGAGGGCTCGCATCTGCGGCTCTTCGACAAGCTCGGCGCCCACATCATCGACCACGAAGGCGCGACCGGCGTGCATTTCGCCGTATGGGCGCCCAACGCCAGGCGCGTCTCGGTGGTCGGCGCCTTCAACGACTGGGACGGCCGCCGCCACACCATGCGCGACCGCAAGGACACCGGTATCTGGGAATTGTTCATTCCCGACCTCGTCGCCGGCCAGCCCTACAAATTCGAGATCATCGCTCCCGACGGCGTGCGGCTGCCGCTCAAGGCCGATCCGTTCGCCTTCTGGTCGGAACTGCGCCCGGCGACGGCCTCGGTGACGGCGCCGCCGATGGCGCATCAATGGGGCGACGAGGCGCATCGCGGCTACTGGCGCAAGGCTGATCCGCGGCGCGAGGCGATGTCGATCTACGAGGTCCATGCCGGCTCGTGGCAGCGCCGCGACGACGGCACGTTCCTGTCCTGGGACGAGCTCGCCGCGCGGCTGATCCCTTATGTGGTCGACACCGGCTTCACCCATATCGAGTTCCTGCCGATCTCGGAGCACCCTTACGACCCGTCCTGGGGTTATCAGACAACCGGACTTTATGCGCCGACCGCCCGCTTCGGCGATCCGGACGGCTTTGCCCGCTTCGTCGATGGCGCGCACCGCGCCGGCATCGGCGTGATCCTCGACTGGGTGCCGGCGCATTTCCCGGTCGACGAGCACGGCCTCGTCCATTTCGACGGCACCGCACTCTACGAGCACGCCGATCCGCGCCAGGGCTTTCACCCCGACTGGAACACTGCGATCTACAATTTCGGCCGCCGCGAGGTGGTGTCGTTCCTCGTCAACAACGCGCTGTTCTGGGCCGAGAAATACCATGTCGACGGTCTGCGCGTCGACGCGGTCGCGTCGATGCTCTACCTCGATTATTCGCGCAAGGCGGGCGAGTGGATTCCCAACGAGAAGGGCGGGCGCGAGAATTTGCACGCGGTCTCCTTCCTGCAGAAGATGAACAAGGAGCTTTATGGCCATCACCCCGGCGTCGTCACGATCGCCGAGGAATCGACCTCATGGCCGAAAGTCTCGCGCCCCGTGCACGAGGACGGGCTCGGCTTCGGCTTCAAGTGGAACATGGGCTTCATGCACGATACGCTGGAGTATCTCTCCAAGGAGCCGATCTTCCGCAAGCACCACCACAACGACATCACCTTCGGCCTGACCTATGCCTTCTCGGAGAATTTCGTGCTGCCGCTCTCGCATGACGAGGTCGTGCACGGCAAAGGCACGCTGCTCAACAAGATGGCCGGCGACGACTGGCAGAAGTTTGCCACGCTGCGCGCCTATTACGCCTTCATGTGGGGCTATCCCGGCAAGAAGCTTTTGTTCATGGGCCAGGAATTCGCCCAGCGCCGCGAATGGAGTGAGGAACGCGCGCTCGACTGGGACCTGCTCGAATTCGCGCCGCACCGGGGCGTGTGGCAGACGGTGCGCGACTTGAACTACCTCTACCGCTCGCGCCCGGCGCTGCATGCCCGCGACTGCGAGCCGGAGGGCTTCTCCTGGTTGATCGTCGACGACCGCGACAACTCGGTTTTCGCCTGGGTGCGCAACGCGCCGGACGGCGACCCGATCGCCGTCATTTCCAATTTCACGCCGGTGCCGCGCGAGAACTATCGCGTGCCGTTGCCGAAGGCGGGAAAGTGGCGCGAGATCATCAATACGGATGCCGCCGAGTATGGCGGTTCCGGCATGGGCAATGGCGGCACGGTCGAGGCAAGCGGGGCAGGAGGCGGCGTATCGGCGACGATGCTGTTGCCGCCGCTGTCGACGATCATGCTGGAATTCGTCGCGGACTGAAGCAGATGATGTCTCATCCTGCTCTTGCAACGGTCCGCGCAGCTTGTTTGGGAGGGTAACAAAATGGCAGAGATCAAAAGAACCCAGCCGCTGGCGCGCGACGCCATGGCCTATGTGCTGGCAGGCGGCCGCGGCAGTCGCCTCAAGGAACTGACCGACCGGCGCGCCAAGCCCGCGGTCTATTTCGGCGGCAAGACGCGCATCATCGATTTCGCGCTCTCCAATGCGCTGAATTCCGGCATCCGCCGTCTCGGCGTCGCCACCCAGTACAAGGCGCATTCGCTGATCCGCCACCTGCAGCGCGGCTGGAACTTCCTGCGCCCCGAGCGAAACGAGAGCTTCGACATCCTGCCCGCATCGCAGCGCGTGTCGGAGACGCAGTGGTATGAAGGCACGGCGGACGCCGTCTACCAGAACATCGACATCATCGAGGCCTACGGGCCCGAATACATGGTGATCCTCGCCGGCGACCACATCTACAAGATGGACTACGAGCTGATGCTGCGCCAGCACGTCGACGCCGGCGCCGACGTCACTGTCGGCTGCCTCGAAGTGCCGCGCATGGAGGCGACCGGCTTCGGCGTCATGCATGTCGACGCCAAGGACAACATCATCGCTTTCGTCGAAAAGCCGGCCGATCCGCCCGGCATCCCCGACAAGCCGGAATTCGCTCTCGCATCGATGGGCATTTACGTCTTCAAGACCAAGTTCCTGATGGAGCAGCTGCGCCGCGACGCCGCCGAGCCCGGCTCCAGCCGCGACTTCGGCAAGGACATCATCCCCTATATCGTCCAGCACGGTAAGGCGATCGCTCACCGTTTCGCCAAGTCCTGCGTGCGCTCCTCGCACGAGTCGGAACCTTACTGGCGCGACGTCGGAACGGTGGACGCCTATTGGGAAGCCAATATCGATCTCACCGACATCACGCCCGAGCTCGATCTCTACGACCGCGACTGGCCGATCTGGACCTATGCCGAATTGAAGCCGCCGGCCAAGTTCGTGCATGACGAAGACGGCCGCCGCGGCGAGGCGATCTCTTCGCTGGTGTCGGGCGACTGCATCGTCTCCGGCGCATCGCTGCGCCGCAGCCTGATCTTCACCGGCGCGCGCATCAATTCCTATTCCAAGCTCGAGGAAGTGGTGATGCTGCCCGACGTCACCGTCGGCCGCAACGCGCGCCTCAAGCGCGTCGTCATCGACCATGGCGTGCAGATTCCGGAAGGACTGGTGGTCGGCGAGGATCCGGCGCTCGACGCCAAGCGCTTCCGGGTTTCGGAAAAGGGCATCTGCCTGATCACGCAGGACATGATCAACAAGCTGTCGAAGTGAGGTGGTGAGGCTGATTGGCAAGCTATCAGGTCGATCAGCAAGCTGACGACTTGATCAACAGATTGTCACTTTGACCTGTCACGTTAAGATCGGAATGTGAGGCGCATGCAGGTTCTCTCGGTCACGCCCGAAATCTTCCCGCTGATCAAGACCGGCGGGCTTGCCGACGTGACCGGCGCCTTGCCGGTCGCGCTTGGCCCCAAGGGCGTGGCCATGCGCACGCTCATCCCGGGCTATCCTGTGGTGATGGCGGCCTTCGCCAAGAAGAAGGCCGTTTACCAGTATCCGTTGCTGCAGGGCGGCAAGGCTTCGGTCCATGCCGTCAAGATCGGCGACCTCGATCTCTTCGTTTTGGATGCGCCGCATCTCTTCGATCGCCAGGGCGGCCCTTACGGCACCGCTTCCGGCGCCGACTGGCCGGATAACTGGCGCCGTTTCGCGGCGTTGAGCCAAGTCGGCGGCGACATCGCCGGCGGCGCCATCTCCGGATACCAGCCCGACCTCGTGCACGCCCATGACTGGCAGTCGGCAATGACGCTGGCGTACATGCGCTACGGCAAGGCGGTCGGCGTGCCGTCGCTGATCACCGTGCACAACCTTGCCTTCCAGGGCCAGTTCGGCGCCGGCATCTTCGGCGAGCTCGGCCTGCCGGCCGTCGCCATGCAGCTCGACGGCGTCGAATATTATGGCGGCGTCGGCTATCTCAAGGCCGGCCTCCAGGCCGCCTGGGCGATCACCACGGTGAGCCCGACCTATGCGCAGGAAATCCGTTCGCCGGAATTCGGCATGGGCCTCGACGGCCTGATCAACATGCGCGCCACCGATCTCTACGGAATCGTCAACGGCATCGATGTCGATATCTGGAATCCCGAGACCGACAAGCATCTGGTCGCCAAATACTCGGCGGCGAGCCTCGAAGCCCGCGCCAAGAACCGCAAGGCGGTCGAGGAGCGTTTCGGCCTGGAGGCGGACGGCAGTCCGATCGTTTGCGTGATCAGCCGGCTGACCTGGCAGAAGGGCATGGACATTCTGGCCGCGGTCGTTGACGGCATCGTCGCCGCCGGGGCGCGGCTGGCCATCCTCGGCTCGGGCGATGCCGGCCTCGAAGGCACGCTGCTCGCCGCTGCCGCCCGCCATCGCGGTCGTGTCGGCGTCGTCGTCGGCTACGACGAGGGGCTTTCGCATGTCATGCAGGGCGGATGCGACGCCATCGTCATCCCCTCGCGCTTCGAGCCTTGTGGGCTGACCCAGCTCTACGGCCTGCGCTATGGCTGCGTGCCGATCGTCGCCAGGACAGGCGGTTTGGCCGACACCATCATCGACGCCAATGAAGCGGCGTTGTCGGCAGGCGTCGCCACCGGCTTCCAGTTCGCGCCCAACAATGGCGGCGCGATGCTGCATGCCATCCAGCGTCTGGTCGAGGTCCACGCCAGGCCGGCGGTCTGGGCCTCGATCCAGCGCCAGGGCATGAAGGCCGACGTCTCCTGGGACAAGAGCGCCGAAAAATACATCGAACTCTATCGCTTGCTGCTTTCGAAAAGGGCTGCCTGAGGCATGATCAGAACCATCCCCACCAAACCCTATACCGACCAGAAGCCCGGCACGTCCGGCCTGCGCAAGAAGGTGCCCGTGTTCCAGCAGGAGCACTATGCCGAGAACTTCATCCAGTCGATCTTCGACGCGCTGGACGGTTTTCAGGGCAAGACGCTGGTGATCGGCGGTGACGGCCGCTTCTACAACCGCGAGGTCATCCAGAAGGCGATCGCCATTGCCGCCGGCAACGGCTTCGGCAAGGTGATGGTCGGCCAGGGCGGCATCCTGTCGACGCCGGCCGCCTCGAACATCATCCGCAAATACAAGACCTTCGGCGGCATCATCCTGTCGGCCAGCCACAATCCGGGCGGCCCGCACGAGGATTTCGGCATCAAGTACAATGCCGGCAATGGCGGCCCGGCGCCGGAGAAAATCACCGACGCGATCTTCACCAAGTCGAAGGAGATCAAGAGCTTCAAGATCGCCGATATCGGCGAGATCGACATCGACACCGTCGGCACGGTCAAGGCTGGCGAGATGACGGTCGAAATCATCGATCCGGTCAAGGATTATGCCGAGTTGATGGAAAGCCTGTTCGACTTCGAGGCGCTGCGGAAGCTGTTCAAGTCCGGCTTCCGCATGCGCTTCGATGCCATGCATGCGGTGACCGGCCCTTACGCCAAGGAGATCCTCGAACGCCGGCTCGGCGCCCCGGACGGCACCTGCCGCAACTTCAAGCCGCTTCCCGACTTCGGCGGCCATCACCCCGACCCGAACCTGGTGCACGCCAAACATCTCTATGACGAGATGATGGGTCCCGATGCGCCGGATTTCGGCGCGGCTTCCGACGGTGACGGCGACCGCAACCTGATCATCGGCAGGGGCATTTTCGTCACGCCGTCGGATTCGGTGGCGATGCTTGCCGCCAATGCCAACTTGGCGCCGGGCTACAAGGAAGGCCTGAAGGGAATTGCCCGCTCGATGCCGACCAGCGGTGCCGCCGACCGCGTCGCTGAAAAGCTCGGCATCGGCATCTATGAAACGCCGACCGGTTGGAAGTTCTTCGGCAATCTGCTCGACGCCGGTATGGCCACCATCTGCGGCGAGGAGAGCGCCGGCACCGGCTCCAACCATGTCCGCGAAAAGGACGGCCTCTGGGCCGTGCTTTTATGGCTCAACATCCTCGCTGCGCGCGGCGAGAGCTGCAAGCAGATCGTCACCGAGCACTGGGCGACCTACGGCCGCAACTACTATTCGCGCCACGATTACGAGGAGGTCGAGAGCGACCGCGCCAACGCGCTGGTCGATGAATTGCGCGCCAAGCTCGGCACGCTGCCCGGCACCAGCGTGCGTGGCCTGAAGATCGCCAAGGCCGACGACTTCGCCTATCACGACCCGGTCGACGGCTCGGTGAGCGAACATCAGGGCATCAGGATCCTGTTCGAGGGTGGCTCGCGCGTGGTGCTCCGCCTCTCCGGCACCGGCACCTCCGGTGCGACGCTGCGCGTCTATATCGAGCGCTACGAGCCGGACAAGGCAAGGCACGATCTCGACACCCAGGAAGCGCTGGCCGACCTCATCGCCGCGGCCGACGACATCGCCGGCATCAAGAGCCACACCGGCCGCAACAAGCCGAGCGTGATTACTTGAGGATGGCGCGGACTTCCCCTTCTCCCCTTGTGGGAGAAGGTGGCCGAGCGAAGCTCGGGCGGATGAGGGGTGCTCCAGCTTGGCGCCAACCTGCGTCCAGAAAACCGGCGCCCCATTCCTTCCAACACCCCTCATCCGTCTCGGCGCTGCGCGCCGATCCACCTTCTCCCACAAGGGGAGAAGGGGAGGCGCTCGCATGACCCAACTCGGCGCCACCGTCACCTCCGAAGGCATCCGCTTCGCCGCCTGGTCGTCGTCCGCTCGCCGTCTCTGGGTCTCGCTTTTCGACGGGACCGGCTCACGCGAAACCGACCGGCTGGAGCTGAAGCCGGAAGGCGAGGGGGTGCATGCGCTCCTTGTCTCCGGCCTGGCATCGGAGGCCCGCTACGGCTTTCGCGCCGACGGCGACTATGCGCCGGAAAGCGGCCTGTGGTTCGACCCGAACAAGCTTCTCATCGATCCCTACGCTGTCGAGATCGATCGCCCATACCAGTACCATTGGCGGCTTGCCGCCAAACGCAACGAAGGCGCCGATACCGCTTCGCTGATGCCTAAGGCGGTTGCGCGGTCCTTGCCCAAGCCGGTGCCGTCCAAGCCGCCGCTGTTCCAACCAGGTCGCCTGATCTACGAGCTCAACGTCCGCTCCTTCACGAAACTGCATCCGGATATCCCCGAGGCGCAGCGCGGCACCATCGCGGCGCTCGCGCATCCGGCCATCATCGAACACCTGAAACGCCTCGGCGTCTCGGCCGTCGAACTGATGCCGGTCACCGCATCGATCGACGAGCGCCATCTGCCGCCGCTGGGCCTCAGCAATGCCTGGGGCTACAACCCCGTCACCTTCATGGCGCTCGACCCGCGCCTGGCGCCTGGCGGCCTTGGGGAGTTGCGCGATACCGTCGCCGCGCTCCGCAAGGCGGGCATCGGCACCATCCTCGATCTCGTTTTCAACCATACCGGCGAGAGCGATCGGCTCGGGCCGACACTGTCGCTGCGCGGGCTCGATGCGCAGGCCTACTATCGGCATCAGCCGGACGGCCGGTTGGTCAACGACACCGGCACCGGCAACACCGTCGCCTGCGATCATCCGGTCGTGCGCGAGATGGTGCTCGACACGCTTCGCCATTTCGCTCGCTTCGCCGGTGTCGACGGCTTCCGCTTCGACTTGGCGCCGGTGCTCGGCCGTGTCGACGGCGCCTTCGATCCGGGCGCGCCGCTGCTGGGGGACATCGCCGGCGATCCCGTGCTCGCCGACCGCGTGCTGATCGCCGAGCCGTGGGACATCGGCCCGAACGGCTACCAGCTTGGCAATTTCCGTCCGCCCTATCTGGAATGGAACGACCGCTGCCGCGACGATGTCAGGCGCTTCTGGCGCGGCGATGCCGGCGCGCTCGGCTCGCTCGCCACCCGGCTTGCCGGGTCCTCCGATGTCTTCGGCAGGGACGGCCAACCAGCAAGCCGCACCGTCAATTTCATCGCCGCCCATGACGGCATGACGCTGGCAGACATCGTCGCCTATGAGCGCAAGCACAACGAGGCCAATGGCGAGCAGAATCGCGACGGCCACAACGACAATCTGTCCTGGAACAACGGCGCCGAGGGCGAAACGGATGACCACGCGATCGCCAGGAACCGCTTCGGTGATCAGTGCGCGCTGCTGGCGACGCTTTTCGCCTCGCGCGGCACCATCATGCTGACCGCCGGCGACGAGTTTGGCCGCACGCAGAAAGGCAACAACAACGCCTATGCACAGGACAATGCCATCACCTGGCTGGATTGGACTGGCCGCGACCAGGCGCTGGAGCAATATACCGAGTCACTCGCCGCGCTGCGCCGCGCCTTTCCGGGGCTGGCGGATCCACACTTCCTGACCGGCGAGCCCGCGGACGGATCGGAAATCCCTGACGTGGCCTGGCTGACCGAGACCGGCACGCCGCTTAGCGAGTCCGACTGGAACGACCCCGGCCGGCATCGCCTCGTCATGCTGCTCGGCGATAGCCAAGGCACCCGCCTCGCGGTCATGATCAATGGCGACCGCCGCCAATCTGTCTTCAGCTTGCCGGCGCGGGACGGATTTGAATGGCGCCCGGCGATCGAGACGCAGCCGGTCGACCTTGCCCGGCCGCTGCCCGGCCGCTGTGTGAATTTCATGATTGAGCGGCAGGCGGCGAAGCCCCGCGCCAGGAAGGGTTCGTGATGACTGGCGACAATCCGCTACAAGGCGCCGAATGGTGGCGCGGCTGCGTGATCTACCAAGTCTATCCGCGCTCCTTCCAGGATACGAGCGGCGACGGCAGCGGTGACTTGAAGGGAATCACCGCGCGGCTCGCCCACATTGCGTCGCTCGGCGTCGACGCCGTCTGGCTTTCGCCCTTCTTCAAGTCGCCGATGGCCGACATGGGCTATGATGTGTCCGACTATCGCGACGTCGATCCGATGTTCGGCACGCTGGAAGATTTTGATGCGCTCATCGCCGAGGCGCACCGGCTCGGTCTGAAACTCATCATCGACCAGGTGATCTCGCACTCTTCCGACAAGCATGAATGGTTCGTCGAAAGTCGCGCCAGCCGCGACAACGCCAAGGCCGATTGGTACGTCTGGGCCGACGCCAAGCCTGACGGCAATGCCCCCAACAACTGGCTGTCGGTGTTCGGCGGTCCGTCCTGGGAATGGGATGCCACGCGCCGGCAATATTACATGCACAATTTCCTCGCCGCGCAGCCGGATTTGAACTTCCACAATGCTGACGTTCAGGACGCGCTTTTGGACACCGTGCGCTTCTGGCTGGAGCGCGGCGTCGACGGTTTCAGGCTGGACACCGTCAACTATTATGTCCATGACCGTTGGCTGCGCGACAACCCGCCCTTGGCGTCAAGCGTCGCCGGCACCAACGGGTCGACCAGCACCTATGGCTTCCAGGAGCATCTGTTCGACAAGACGCGCCCCGAGAACCTCGATTTCCTGAAACGCTTTCGCGCGCTGCTTGATGAATATCCGGACCGCGCCGCGGTCGGCGAGGTGGGTGACGAGGAGCGTTCCTTGCAGACGCTCGCCGCTTACGTGTCCGGCGGCGACAAACTGCAGATGTGCTATACGTTCGACCTGCTCAGTCCGCAGTTTTCCGCCGCCCATGTGCGCGGCTGCGTCGAGGCCTTCGAGACGACCGCGCCGGATGGCTGGGTTTGCTGGGCCTTCTCCAACCATGATGTCGTGCGCCATGTCAGCCGCTGGACCAGGCTCGGCGGCAATCCCGACACGGTGGCGAAATTCGCCATCGCACTGCTTGCCTGCCTGCGCGGCTCGATCTGTCTCTACCAGGGCGAGGAACTCGGCCTCGAGGAGGCCGAGCTTGCCTATGAGGATCTGCGCGATCCCGTCGGCATCCGCTTCTGGCCTGGCGTGAAGGGCAGGGACGGCTGCCGCACGCCGATGGTCTGGCAGGCGGAGGTCGACAATGCCGGCTTCTCCACCGGCAAGCCCTGGCTGCCGGTGCCGCAAGCGCATCGTCCCCGCGCGGTCGACGTTCAGGATGGCGAGGAGCGATCGGTGCTTGCCGCCTATCGGTCGATCCTTGCCTTGCGCAAGCGCCATCCGGCGCTGATCCAAGGTTCGATCCGCTTTCTCGATGTCGAAGGCGATGTGCTCGCTTTCCTGCGCGAGCATGACGGCGAGAGGCTGCTTTGCGTCTTCAATTTCTCAGCCGAGCCAACGGGCTGGGCACTGCCCGCGGAGCTCGGCGACGCCGAGATAACGGCATTTGACGTCGATGCCGCCGGCATCCTTACCGGTGTTGTCGAGGAGAGCGTGCTGGCGCTGCCGTCTCTGGGCAGCTTCGTCGGAAGGGTTGGCTGACGGGTTGATCTACTGGACCAGAACCGAGCGTCCGCAAGACGCGCCGGTCACCCGCACGTCGGCCTCGCCGACACGGACGCCGAGTGCCCCAAGCACGTTGTAGACAAGGTCGTCGACCGGCGCGGTTACCCCGTTGAGCAGCGTCGTCACGGCCGGCTTCACCGTGCCGAGCAGGGCGGTCACGTCGATGCCGAGCCCCAACGCATTGACCGACAGCGACAGATTGTTGACCAGCGATGTCGTCAGCGACTGCGTCAGGTTCTTCGTCGACACCGTCTTGATCGCCTTGTTGGCGATGTCGGTGGCGCTGTAGGTCAGGGTGGTCGGCGCCATGTTGGTGGCCGCGAAGGCCGACTGTCCGTTGATCTGCAAGAGGTTGAGGTTGATCAAGAGCAGCTTGAGGCTGACATCCGCGATCTCGGCGTCGGAGAAGGATTGCGGCTTGGTGAAGTCGGCGAAACCACTGGCGCTGCTGTTGGCGAGATGGGCCGCGACCACACCCGGCTGCGCCGCGATCGAAACCTTGATGCTGGAGGGGCCGGTCGGGCAGCTGATATCGCTCAGCTTGGCTTCCGCATAGGCGACTTCGACATTGAGCGGCAGATTGACGGCGAGCAGGCTGATGCCGCCGCCGAGATTGGGATTGCCCAGCGTGACGCTGGCATTGAGCTTGATGCGCGTCTGCGCCGTGCGCACCACGGTGCCTGCTTCTCCCACCGCCAGCCAGGGCGAGTTCTGCATCGGCTCGCCGATCGCGATGGATAGCGTCGTCGATGTCAGCCCCGGTATGGTGGCGCCGAGATTGACCGCGACCTGGTTGGTGCCGTTGGCAAGCGCGGCCGCCGCCGTCAGCATGCTGAGCGCGCTGGCATCGACCGACAGTCCGGCGGGTTGTTGTCCAAGGCCGAGGCTGCCCACCGACCCCAGGTCGACGAGACTGCTGAGCGGAATCTTGACCGTGTTGGTCGCGCTGGAGGCCATGGTCTGCAGCGCGATCTTGGCAGTGCGGTCGAGCCCCGGCACATTGGCCATGGCGGTGGCGATCTGTCCGATCGTCGCCTTCGAGGCGAGCACATCCGAATAGGAAACGCCGGTCAAATGCAGTTGCACGGCGAGCTGGTCGACGAAGGAGAGCACGTCGACGTCGGCCGAGATCAGCGAATTGTAATCCATCACGCTAAGCGAGATGTTGCCGCCGAGAAGGCTGCCGAGAAGCGCGTTGATAATGCCGCCATTGAGGCTGGCGAGCCGCGAGCCGACCGAGAAAGCCGCTTGCGGTTGCGCACTGGCGATTGCCGTCGTGCCGAGGGTGGGCGGCGACATGATCGAGCCGGCGAAATAGAGCGTGCCCTGCTTCTTCAGCGACACCTGGACGGCATTGTAGGGGAGCTTGCCTGCCTCGAACCGGCTGCCGGCGGCAATGGTGCTGATGCCCGTATAGCGCCCCGGCACGACCTGGACGACAGCCTTGGTGGCGGTCGGCGCGACGGTCGTGCCCTGCTGCTGCACGGCGACCGAGGTGATGCCGTTGTCGGCGAGCGTCGTTAGCACCGCCTGCTGGGCATTGGTGATGTTCGAAGCCGCTGTGATGGCGGCAAGGTCGACGATCGACTGCGCGGCGCGGCGTTCGTTGTATAGCGAGCCTTCGTCGATCGCGAAGGCGGTCAGCGCCAGCGCCACCGGCGTGCACAGCGCCGTCATCACGGCGAAATTCGCGCTCCGGTCGGCGAGCAGCCGTCTGGTCGCCGACACGATAGCAATTCCAGGAAAAGTGCGAAGCGGTTTTCCGTCCGGAATTGCGTCACTGAAAACCGATAGAGCGGTTTGGCGTTTCCGGGAAACGATGAACCGCTCTAGCCCCCCCTTGATGGGCATCATATGCCTCCGACGCGGATCGTCGATTGACTCTGGATCGTCGTGCCCGGCAGCGGCAGCGTCCGGAACAGATTCCAGATCGGCAGGTTGCGCGCATCGTAGCTGACCGAGACGACGAACTGGCTGCCGTCGGCGACGCTGTCCTGCGCGTTGACGGTCAGCTTGTTGGGATCGACGAAGGGATAGCCCGAGACGTCGTGAGCGATGAAATCGGTGACCAGCGCCTGCCGTTCGGTCTGGTTGAGGCCGGCGATCGCCGTGCGCGCCGCATCGGCGGCAATCTGCTGCACGGAATGGCTGGCGCCGAAATAAACGCCATATGCAACCATGCCGAGCAGCAGCAGAATGAAGACCGGCGCCAGCATGGCGAATTCGATCGCTGACGTGCCCGCGGCGTCTGCCCGGAAACGAGACCAAGAAACGGAGAGTTTTCGGTTCTTCAGCATGGTGCGAAGAATGCCAAAACCTGCTTGCAAAAACAGAAAACGCCTCGAACAACCGGCGGATGTGCCAAGTTGAAAACAAGGTATAAAATTTAGGTCTCGCTGTTTTAGCGTGATGACGCTCACTTTGCGTCAAGCAGGCAATGGTTGAAATAAGATTTCGCTCTGTCTAGTCTCCTGCCACCAGTCGCCGGAAGGAACCGGCGGCACGCCTGAAACGGGGCTGTTTCAACGGTTCCGGGGCGTCAACACTTAAGAAAGGCGCGGCTGAGGGGCTGCGCCGACAGGGAGAGACTTCATGCTGAAAAACATGCTGAAGGCGACGGTGTTCGCCACCACCATGGCTTTGTCCACGGGTGCCTTCTACACGCACGCCTTTGCCGAAACCGTTTACAACCGCGGTAGCGCCGCCGAGGCGGAGACGGTCGATCCGCACAAGACATCGACGGTCTACGAAGCCGATATCATACGCGACCTGTTCCAGGGTCTGGTCATGCATGACCAGAAGACGAACCTCATTCCGGGCGCCGCCGAAAGCTGGACCGTGTCCGACGACGGCACTGTCTACACCTTCAAGCTGCGCAAGGACGGCCTCTGGTCGGATGGCAGCCCGGTGACGGCGGACGACTTCGTCTATTCGTTCCATCGTCTGGAAGACCCGGCCACCGCCGCCGAATATGCCTCGATGCTCTATCCGGTGAAGGGCGCCGAGGACTTCAACACCAAGAAAGGCAGGGCCGAGGATATGGGCGTGAAGGTGATCGACGCCAACACGCTTGAAGTCACGCTGAAGGCGCCGACGCCTTACTTCCTGGAGATGCTGACCCACCAGGCGACGTATCCGGTCAACAAGGCCTCCATTGACAAGCTCGGCGCCGACTGGATCAAGCCGGGCAAGCTGATCTCCAACGGCGCCTATACCCTGGCGGAGTGGGTTCCCAACGATCATATGAAATTGGCGAAGAACCCGAAGTTCTGGGACGCCGCGAGCGTCAAGCTCGACGTGGTCAACTACATCCCGACCGAGGATCGCTCGTCGGCGATGAAGCGCTTCGAGGCTGGTGAACTCGACAGCTATGGTGACCTGCCGACCGAACAGCTCGCCGATCTCAAGACCAAATTCGGCGACCAGATCCGTGTCGGGCCATATCTCGGCACCTATTATTATGCGGTCAAGACCGACAAGGCCCCTTGGGACAATGTCGAACTGCGCAACGCCATCTCGATGGCGATCGATCGCGACTTCCTGGCCGAGAAGGTCTGGCAGAACTCGATGCTGCCCGGCTATTCGATGGTGCCTCCTGGCATCGAGGGCTACACGCCGGCATTGGCCAAATACGCCGACATGCCGCAGATCGACCGCGAGGATGCGGCCAAGAAGATCCTGGAAAAGCTGGGCTATACGCCGGAGCACCCGTTGAAGATGGAGATCCGCTACAATACCTCGGAGAACCATAAGAATACGGCGGTCGCTATCCAGGAACAGCTGAAGCCGCTCGGTATCGAGGTGACGCTGCTCAACACCGACACCAAGACCCATTACGGCTTCCTCGAGCAGAAGGGCAATTACGACGTCGCCCGCGCTGCCTGGATCGCCGACTACAAGGATCCGGAGACCTTCCTCGGCATCTCGCGCAAGGCGAGCGGCAACAACTACTCGAACTACAACAGCCCGGCCTACGAAGCCGCGATGGACAAGGCGGCCGCCGCCGGCGGCAAGCCGGAAGAGCGCATGAAGGACCTCGCCGCGGCCGAGCGCATCCTCGTCGACGACGTCGGCCAGATCCCGCTTCTCTACTACAGCTACCACGACATCGTTTCCTCGAAGCTGCATGGCTTCGACGACAATGTGATGGACATTCATCCGTCCCGCTTCATCTCCAAGGACTGACAAGCAACCTTGGCCGTGCCGTCGCTCTCTTTTTGAGAGCGGCGGCTACGGTCTGTCGTCGTGCCGGGCCGAAAGTCGGGTTGGATTTTCGAGTGCCCCGGTGCGAAGATCAGAGATGCCAGCGCGCCACGGATCTTCGACTGGAGAGCTGTCGCCCTGGCTGAAGCGGGGCGCCGATGCTGCGTTATGTCTTCCGGCGGCTGTTGACCGCCATCCCGACGCTTTTCGTCATCGTGACGGTGGCGTTCTTCCTGATCCGCGTCGCCCCTGGCGGCCCGTTCAACCAGGAACGAGGCCTGAGCCCTGAGATCAAGGCCAATCTCGAAGCCCAGTTCGGCCTCAACGATCCGCTCTGGCTGCAATATGTCCACTATCTCGGCAATCTTTTGCGCGGCAATTTCGGCCCGAGCTACAATCTGCCGGATTTCACCGTCACCGAGCTCTTTGCCAAGGGCCTGCCGATCTCGATCCAGATCGGCACCTCGGCGCTGGTGCTGGCGCTGTTGCTGGGCTCCGTCCTCGGCACCATCGCGGCGCTCAACCAGAACAAAATAGCCGATTATTCGGTGATCGCCTTGGCCACCGCCGGCAGCACCATCCCGACCTTCGTCATCGCGCCGGTGATCCAGCTCGTCTTCGGGCTGTCCTGGAAGCTGTTGCCGATCGGCGGCTGGGGCGACGGCGCCTTGATCAACAAGGTCGGCCCGGTGCTGACGCTGGCCCTGCCGCAGATCGCCATTGTCGCTCGCCTGATGCGCGGCTCGATGATCGAAAGCCTGCGCTCACACCATATCCGCACCGCCCGCGCGCTCGGCCTCTCCGACTGGTCGGTGGTGGTCAAGCACGCGCTGCGCGGCGCCGTGCTGCCGATCGTCTCCTTCACCGGTCCGGCGGCCGCCGCCTTGCTTACCGGCTCGATCATTGTCGAGACCATCTTCTCCATTCCTGGCGTCGGCCGCTATTTCGTCGATGCCGCGCTCAACCGCGACTACACGCTGGTCATGGGCACCGTGGTGGTGATCGCGGTCTTCACCATCGTCTTCAACCTGATCGTCGATCTTCTCTATGCGGTCGTCGATCCGAGGGTGCGCTATGACTGATCTCGCCGTCGCCGTGCCCGAGCCGATCGCCGGCCGTTCGCTCTGGGGCAATGCCTGGGCGCGGCTGAAGCGCAACCGCGCCGCCATGTTCAGCCTCTACTACCTGGCCTTCATCGCCGTCATCAGCGTGTTCGGCCCGATGCTCGTGCCGCACGAATACACCACCATCTACGGCGATTATGTGCGCATGCCGCCGAGCCTGTCGGCCTATCCGAAGCCCGACATGATCCAGGGCGCGCTGGGCGATGCCATCAAGCGCATGCGCGCCGACATCAAGGAATGGCACCAGGACGGCAACCGCGTCATCGTCACCGTCACGTCGACCAAGCCGATCGACGACCGCAACATCCGCTATCTCGACCGTTCCGACGCCTTCGACGACACCAGGATCGAGAACAAGTCGGCGGACGGGCTCGAAGTGACGATGAGTTCGGCCATCAAGCAGCAATATTTCTACTTCGGCACCGACAACACCGGCCGCGACCTGCTTTCGCGCACACTGATGGCCGGCCGCATCTCGCTGGCGATCGGCCTGCTTGCCGGCGTCGTCGCCGGCGTCATCGGCGTCATCTACGGCGCGACGGCCGGTTTCGCTGGCGGCCGGGTCGACGAGGTGATGATGCGCATCGTCGATGTGCTCTATTCGCTGCCTTTCATCTTCTTCGTCATCATGCTGGTGGTGTTCTTCGGCCGCAACTTCGTGCTGATGTTCCTGGCCGTCGGCGCGGTGCTGTGGCTGGACATGGCGCGCATCGTGCGCGGCCAGGCGCTGTCGATCCGCAGACAGGAATATGTCCAGGCGGCGGAGGCGATGGGCGTCGGCCAGCGCGGCATCCTGTTGCGCCACGTCATTCCCAACCTGCTTGGACCGGTCGTCATCTACATGACGCTGCTGGTGCCGCAGGTCATCATCCTGGAGAGCTTCCTCTCCTTCCTCGGTCTCGGCGTGCAGGAGCCGATGACCAGCTGGGGCGTGCTGATCTCGGTCGGCGCCAAGAACATCGGCTACGCCAACTGGTTGCTTCTGTTCCCGGCTTTCTTCCTTGTCTCGACGCTGTTCGCCCTGAATTTCGTCGGCGACGGCCTGCGCGACGCGCTCGACCCGAAAGATCGATAAAGATGGGGACCGCTGACATGGCCACCGAAACGATCCTCAGCGTCAAGGACCTGCGCGTCCGCTTCCAGACCCTCGACGGCACGGTCGAGGCGGTCAAGGGCATCAACATCAAGGTCAATGCCGGCGAGACGGTCGCCGTCGTCGGCGAGTCCGGCTCCGGCAAGAGCCAGACGATGATGGCGGCGATGAACCTCTTGTCCTCCAATGGCGAGGCGACCGGCCATGTCGACTATCGCGGCCGGAACCTCCTGACCATGCCGAAAAGCGAGCTCAACAAGGTGCGCGGCCGCAAGATCAGCATGATCTTCCAGGAGCCGATGACCTCGCTCGACCCGCTCTACACCATCGGCAACCAGCTGATGGAACCGATCCGCCGCCACCGCGGGCTCTCCGGGCCGGCGGCGCGGGAAGAAGCGCTGAAGCTTTTGCGGCTGGTGCACATTCCCGATCCCGAGCGGCGGATGAAATCCTATCCGCATGAAATGTCTGGCGGCCAGCGCCAGCGCGTCATGATCGCCATGGCCTTGGCCAACGATCCCGACATCCTGATCGCCGACGAGCCGACGACGGCGCTCGACGTCACCATCCAGGCGCAGATCCTGATGCTGCTTGCCGAATTGCAGCGCAAGCTCGGCATGGCGATCGTCTTCATCACTCACGATCTCGGCATCGTCCGGCGCTTCGCCGACCGCGTCTATGTCATGCGTCAGGGCGAGGTGGTGGAAGAGGGCGAGGCGGAAGCGGTCTTCGCCAACCCGCAGCATGCCTACACCAAGATGCTGCTCGCGGCCGAACCGACCGGCACCAAGGCGGCGCCGCCGGCCAATTCGCCGGTGCTGCTTGAGGGCCGCAACGTCGAGGTCGTCTTCAAGATCGGCGGCGGCTTCCTCGGCGGCGAGCCGCTGATGCTGCGTGCCGTGGACAAGATTTCGATCCGGCTGAAGCGCAACCAGACGATCGGCATCGTCGGCGAGTCGGGTTCGGGCAAGTCGACGCTTGGCCGCGCGCTGCTCAGGCTGCTCCCCAGCGACGGCGTCATCCGCTTCGGCGATCGCGATATTTCCGAGGCTGACAAGCGGGCGATGCGGCCGCTGCGGCACGAATTGCAGCTGGTCTTCCAGGATCCGTTCGGCTCGCTGTCGCCGCGCATGACCGTCGGCCAGGTGATCACAGAGGGCCTTTTGGTGCACGAGCCCGCGCTGACCGGCAAGCAGCGCGACCAGCGCGCCGTCGAGGCGCTGCGCGAGGTCGGCCTCGATCCCAACGCGCGCAACCGCTACCCGCATGAATTCTCCGGCGGCCAGCGCCAGCGCATCGCCATTGCCCGCGCCATGATCCTGATGCCGAAAGTGGTGGTGCTGGACGAGCCGACCTCCGCGCTCGATCGCTCCGTGCAGAAGCAGATCGTCGAGCTGTTGCGCAAGCTGCAGGCCGACCACCAGCTGTCCTACCTCTTCATCAGCCACGACCTCGCCGTGGTGCGCGCCATGGCCGACTACATCATCGTCATGAAGCAGGGAAAGATCGTCGAGGAAGGGCTGACCGAAGAGATTTTCGGCAATCCGCGCGAAGCCTACACACAGACGCTGATGAACGCTGCGATCGATTCGACACGGTTCCGCATGAGTGCTTGAAGTCGGGCGAGCCCAACCGTGATCGGCTCACTGCGCGGAGGCACACCTTTGCTTCCGCGCCGCGCCGATCGCCTGCTGCTGTTGCTGCAGCCGTTCGATCTTCGCCGTTTCGCGATTGGCGACCGCCGTCTTCACCCGCTCGCCGCCGAGCAGCCATGTCGGCACGCTGGTGTTGGCGACCTTGCCGCGGGCGATCGCGGTGCGCGAAATATCGGTGGCCGTGTCGCCGAGTTCGCTGTTGAGCTCGGCGCAGCTCATCTTGTCGTATTTCGCCGGGCTGATCGACGCGACGGTCGACGAACAGCCAGCCGCCAGAAGCAGCACCATGGTCGAAAGGGATGTGGGCGTGAACTTCATTCTCTTGTTGGGTCGCTTCGCGGGGTCTGCGCCTGGTCGAACCAGGACGGCCATTAGGTCAAAGTAAGGGCCGGCTGTCGAGCACAATGGGCGGCGGCCGTCGTTCCAACCCGTCGTTCGGTGCTGAAAGGTTAATGCGGGAAGGTGGACGGAGCCATGAATAACCGTCGACCTGAGGCTCCGGAAGCGCGTTGCGCTGGCGCAGTTCCGATGAAAGTATGTAACGGCTTTCCGTCTTAAGTTACGTAAAAACAAATGCTTAGAGAAGATTGGCGATTCTGTGAAACGTCGAACGCCCTAGATAATCTGCATTTCGTGCCATCGACCTGTCGGCGATGGCTGACGCCCAACCTCTTTAGACCTCGGATAGGTTTTGCCGATATTTTTCGGACAAAAGGAGCAGGAACGTCATGACCGAAATCTGGCACTCACTCCTCGCCAATCTGGCTCTCGTCTCCATCCTGGTCGTCGCCTGGGACCTTGTGGCGGATTTTACCGGGCGTCTCCCACGGCTGATACAGTCGCTGCTTCTCGGCTTGGTCATGTGCGCGGGATCGATCATTTCCATGGCCACCGCGCTCAACGTCTCCGGTTTCGTCATCGACCTGCGCGCCGCCTTCATCGCCGCCGCCGCGTTCTTCGGCGGATGGCCGGCCATGTTCGTAGCCACCATCGGCTCCGTCGCCTATCGCATCTATCTGGGCGGGCAGGGCGCCAATATCGGTGTCATGGGCATCCTGATCACCGCCATCGTCGGCATGGCCTGGT
This sequence comes from Mesorhizobium sp. GbtcB19, assembly GCF_019091085.1. Lineage (GTDB taxonomy): Bacteria > Pseudomonadota > Alphaproteobacteria > Rhizobiales > Rhizobiaceae > Mesorhizobium. Next base: position 302,922 of record NZ_JAGXJY010000006.1, read on the forward strand.
ACCACGTCGTCGCGGTCCGCTCGCGCACCATGTTCGACATACTCGGCCTCGGCGTGTCGGTGGCGCTCGCCGGACTGATCACGCTTCTGGTCATTCCCCAGCAGATACTCACCGGCTTCGTTCAGCAGAGCACCTTGCCGACCCTCGTGTTCCGTTTTCTCAGCACCTTCATCATAGGCGTCCTGCTCGACCGGCAGCAGCGGCGGCGCGATCTTGCAATGTCCAACATGGTCTACCGGGCCATGGTCCGCGAGCTGCCGGATTGCCTTAACGTGAAGGATGTCGACGGCCGCTTCGTCGTTGCAAACCCGGCCACCGCCGAAATGGTGGGCGCCGCTTCGGTCGAGGACCTGATCGGCAAGACCGATTTCGATTTCTATCCGAAGGAGGTGGCCGAGCGCTTCAGGCAGGATGAGACCGGCGCGCTGGAGGCCGGGCAGACGTCGCGCATCGATCAGCCCGCGCAATTCCCGGACGGCAGGCAGGGCTGGCTCTACACGTTGAAGGCGCCGTTCCGCGACGAGGCCGGCAAGACCGTCGGCGTCATCACCTACAATCGCGACATCACCGAGCAGAAGCGCAACGCGCAGCTCAAGAACGACTTCATCTCCACGGTCAGCCACGAACTGCGCACGCCGCTGACGTCCATCCGCGGCTCGCTCGGCCTCATCGCTGCCGGCGTCGCGGGCGAACTGCCGGCCAAGGCCGCCAACCTCGTCAACATCGCCCACAACAACAGCGAAAGGCTGGTTCTTCTCATCAACGACATCCTCGACATGGAGAAGATCGAATCGGGCGTGATCACCTTCAAGATCAAGCAGATGGCCGTCCGGCCGGTGCTGGAGCAGGCCATTGCCGCAAGCTCCAATTACATGGCCGAGAACAAGATCCGCATGGTGCTGGTCGATGATGCTCCGCGCGCCGAGGCCAATATCGACCCGGACCGCATGCATCAGGTAATGGCGAATCTGCTGTCGAATGCAATCAAGTTCTCCGATCCCGGCGGCACCGTGATGGTGAAGCTCCAGCGTCGCGACCGCGACATGCTGCGCATCTCGGTGATCGATCAAGGCGCCGGCATTCCGGAGGCGTTCCGCAGCCGCATATTCGGAAAGTTCGAGCAGGCGGATGCGTCGAGCACCCGCAAAAAGGGAGGCACCGGCCTGGGCTTGAGCATCGTCAGGACCATCGTCGAAAAGCTGGGCGGCGCCGTTTCCTTCGAAACCGAGGAAGGCAAAGGAACCTCGTTCCACGTCGACCTTGCCGAAGTGCAGAGGCAGGCCGAGAAGCCGGTGTTTGTCGAGCGCCGGGCGCGCAAACGCGATGATCGCTTGCGTGTCCTTATTTGCGAGGACGAGGCCGACGTCGCCGTGGTGATCGCAGCGCTTCTCGACGCGGATGGTTTTTCCAGCGACGTCGCCCCCGATATCGACACCGCCAAGGAGCTGCTGAGCTCTCGCGACTATGTGGCGCTGACGCTGGACATCAAGCTTGCCGGCGAATCCGGCATCAAGCTCTTCCATGACATCAGGGCATCACAGGCAAATTCCGATATCGCGGTCATCGTCATCTCCGCCGTCGCCGACGAGGCCAGGCGTTCGCTGAACGGCGCCGCCGTCGGCATCGTCGACTGGCTGGAGAAGCCGGTGGATTCGAAGCGGCTTCACGCCGCTCTCGCCAAGATCGTCGGCCGCAGGGTCGAGCCGAAGTCGCAGATTCTGCATGTCGAAGACGACGAGGGCGTGCTTGCGGTGATGTCGGAGGGGCTGGGTTCCGGCGTTTCGATCACCTCGGCGAGAACGCTGAAGGAGGCCCAGGAGGCGATCGCCCGCCATCGCTTCGATCTGGTCATCCTGGATATTGCGCTGCCGGATGGATCGGGGCTGGACCTGCTCACCGATCTGCCGCTCGAGACCGGGGTCATCGTGTTCTCGGCGGCGGAGCTCGATCAGAAACTCGGCGACCGGGTGCAGGCGATCATGACCAAGACCAGGGCCTCCGAAATCGACGTCGCCAAGCTGGTCAAGAACATGCTGGCCTCGTCGCGCGACGGCGCCGCACTTGCCCATGCCAAGGAGTGACGATCATGCCGGCACGGATCCTCTATGTGGATGACGAGGACGACATCCGCGAAATCGCCCAGATGTCGCTGGAGCTCGACCCGGAATTCGAGGTGCGGTCGAGCGCCTCGGGCACGGAGGCGCTGACCGATGCCGCCGATTGGCGGCCGGACCTCATTCTGCTCGATGTGATGATGCCGGATATGGACGGGCCGGAAACGCTGAAGCGCCTGGCCGATTCGCCGCTGACGGCCTCGATACCTGTGGTGTTCATCACCGCGCGCACCCAGACGCATGAGGTTGAGCGCTATCTCGCCATGGGAGCTGTCGGCGTCATCGCCAAGCCCTTCGACCCGTTGGCGCTTGCCGGCGAAGTCAGGAAGCTGCTGTTGGCCGCCTGACGTGCCGTGGGGCTGGGAAGAAGCTTGTCGGCAAGGTGAATATGGCGTTTACGCCTCCTATACCATGCCCCGATATTCATCTACTGATTGTACCCGAAATGCGGCTGCCGCGAATCGCTTTTATCTATGATCGCGCGGCATTGGCCGGCGTGCATGTTCGCGCGGGCCTTGTCTGAATGAACCGCTTTGGCGGATGTCGGTTCATATTTGGATTTCTCCGGGGGGCACGAGGCATAAACCGGAGCAGGACTGGTGGTTGGAGCAAAGGCAAGAGTTCTGATCTGCGATGACGATCCCTTGTTGCTCGAGCTGATGGAATTCAGGCTGAGGGCGAAAGGGTACGAGGTCGACAAGGCCATGGACGGGGCCGAGGCGATCTCGAAGGCGCAGGACGGCCCCGACATCATCGTGCTCGACGCGATGATGCCAAAGGCGGACGGCATCGAGGTGCTGGCCCGCATCAAGGGCGATCCGGCCCTGTCTGAAACGCCAGTTGTCATGCTGACCGCGCGCAAGGCCGAGAAGGACATCGTCTCCGCCCTGGAAAAGGGAGCCGACGACTACCTGGTCAAGCCGTTCATTCCCGAGGAGCTTTTGGCCCGGCTCGCGCGCCTGATCGCCCGCAAGAGCGGGAAGCGCTGATGCGGCGCGGCCGGCGCGCAACCCTTGCCGCATGCATGTTCCTGGCGATCGCCGCGGCTCCGGCCGCCGCGCTGGCGCAGACCGTTGACGAACTCTATGCATCCGCCGTCAAGGCAAGGCAGGCCCAGCATTTCGACGAGGCGGTTGATCTGCTGCAACGTGCGCTGGCGCTCAAACCCGACAATGCCGATGCCCTGGTTCAGCTTGGTTTCGCGCAACTTGGCCGCAACGATCTGACGGCGGCGCGCGATGCCTTTTCCAGGGCGCTTGCAATTGCCCCCACCTATCGCGATGCCAGCTTCGGCATGGCCGAGGTCGAGTTCCGCGCCGGCAATCTGGACGCGGCGCTCCCGCTCGCCGAGGAGGTGGCGCAGGCCGACCCCGCCAATACCGACGCCGCGGCACTTGTCGAGAACATCCGCAAGGCTAAGCAGGCCGCCGGCAGCAAGGCCATACAGGCGGCTGGCAGCAAGGCCAAGCCGCCTGCCGCGGCTCACGCGCCGGTGAAGAAGCCCCAGCGCCGGCCCGATCCCGTCGCTAGTCTGTTGGAGCAGGGCAGGCGCCTGCGCACAGAAGGAAAACTGCCCGAGGCCGAGACCGTCTATCGCCGCGCCCTGAAGCTTTCGCCAAAAGACACCGACATCCTGGTCGCGCTCGGCCTTGTCGTGGGCTCCAGCCAGCGCTTCGACGAGGCCGGACACTTCTTCGACCGGGCGCTTGCCATAAAGCCTGGGCTGCTCGATGCGCGGCTGGGCAAGGTCCGCCTGGCGATCTGGCAGGGCGACACGCCACGAGCCCGGGCGCTGATCGACGACGTGCTGGCGACGGCGCCCGACAATGTCGAGGCGCTCGACCTCGACGGAAGGATCGCGCTTCTCGAAGGTGACGACAAGCGGGCCGGGCAATCATTCCAGCGCGTGCTGGCATCCGATCCGCGTAACGCCGAGGCGCTGGTGGGGATCGGCGACGTGCGTCGCGCCCAGGGCGACGACGAGGCCGCGCGGCAGGCTTACAACAAGGCTTTAGCCATCGAGCCCGGCTCTTCCGACATCGAACAGAGGCTGGCCGTGCCGCCGCCGCGCAAATGGCGGCTCGACCTCGGCAGCGAGGTGAGCGATCTCACCAACGGGCTCGGCGACTGGACCGACAGTTCTGCCGGCCTTGCCTACCGACTGTCGCCGCGCACGACCATTTCGGGTCGCACGCGGGTGGCGACCCGTTTCGGCCACACCGACGTCCAGGTCGAGGGCCGCATCGACCAGGCCTTCACGCCGGCCTTCTCGGCTTACGCGCTGGCGGCAGCGACGCCGGATGCCGATTTCCTGGCGCGCTATTCGATCGGCGCGGGCGCGTCATGGCAGATCATGGCGCCGGCAAAGGCGTTCGGCCCGCTCTCGCTCAACATCGACGCCCGCTACGACAATTTCGCCGATGCCAACATCACCAGCATCTCGCCCTGGGTGCAGGGTTACCTGTTCGATGGACACCTGGGGCTTTCCGCCCGCTGGGTACACGCCCAGGACAATATTGGCACGCGCGCGGACGGCTATGTGCTGCGCGCTGACCTTGCGGTGACGCCGCACTTCAACGTCTTCGGCGGCTATGCCGACGCCCCCGAGATCGACGACGGCGCCCTGGTGCCGACGCGCACCGTCTTTGGCGGCATTTCCTGGGATGTCAGCGATCCGCTGACTTTGCGCGCCAGCATCGCGCATGAACAACGTCCGACATTCGACCGGAGCATATTCGGGCTCGGTCTTACAGCGCGGTTCTGACCATGTGGATGATCTGGGACCTCTCCCTGCTGCTCAGCGCTCTTTCCCTGCTGATCATGTTGTTCCTCATAGCCCGGCGGGTGCTGCAGGAGCGCAGCGACAACGCGGCGGCCGATCAGCGTCGCCAGCTTCTGACCGCGCTGATCGCCTTCACGGAAAACCGTGATCGCGAGGCCTTGAAGGCGGTGGTGCTTGGCGTGCCGGCGAGCGTCGCGATCCATGCCGGATTCGAGTTCATTTCGTTGCTGCGCGGCGAGGAGCGTAACGAGGTGCTTGTCGCCTTCCATGAATGTGGCTTGCCGGCCCTCGTCGGCAGGCTGCTGGAACGGGGCAATGTGGCCGAACGCATCCACGCGGCCGAGATGCTGGCGGCGCTGGGTTCGGAGGATGCTACGGCAAGCCTGCTTGCGGCGCTGGACCATGACCGTTCCCGCGATGTCAGGATCGCCGCGGCCATCGCGCTCTGCGATCTTGGCAGCCTGCCGCTGCTCGGCACTGCGCTGGACAAGATCGGCGTGGCGGGGCAGCGCTCACGGCGCCTGATCGATCTGTTCAGGCGCTTTCCGCGGTCGCGCTTCAACGAGTTGGCTGTTCACGCATCGCGCGCGGACGCCGTGCCCTTCGTCAGGGCGGCCGCGATCGATGCGCTGGCGCGCACCGGCGGCTTCGGCTTCGCCGATTTCTTCGCCGGCCTGGCTCGCAATGACTCGCCGGAGGTTGCCGCCGCGGCGCTGCGCGCGCTGGGCCTCACGGGGCACGGCGCGGCGCCGGCCATCCTGGCTGTCGCGATGACGAACGCCGACTGGGATGTGCGCACCGCTGCCGCCGATGCCGCGGGGCGCCTCGGCCTGTCCGAGCTCGCCGCGCCGCTGTCCATGCTTATGGACGATGAGTTCTGGACCGTGCGCTATGCCGCGGCCAACGCGCTGCGTTCGCTGGGCAACCCAGGAGAGCGGCTGCTGCGCGAGATGGCCGGCAGCGAGGTCTCGCGCAGCCAGCGCACCGCTTCGCTTGTTCTTGCCGAGGGGCCGGCCGCATGATCGCCGATTGGAGCCACGAGATCGTCCTTGCCGCCACCATCCTGTCCTGGTTCATCATCGGGGCCGGGCTGGCGCAGACGACGATCTATCTGCTGCAGCTGATCTTCGCCGGCTACGCGCTTTCCAAGCGCCCGCCGGTGGCGCGCTCGGCGCTGCTGTGGCACCGCTACGGCGACGTCGCGCCGCCGATCGCGCTGCTGGTGCCCGCCTATAACGAGGCGTTGAACGTGGTCGAGAGCGTCCATTCGATGCTGGCGCTCGAATATCCGAACTTCGAGGTGGTCGTCATCAATGACGGTTCGAAGGACGATACGCTGCAACGGCTCATCGAGGCCTTCAAGCTGACGAAGTTCCACCGGCCCTATGAGGAGGCGCTGGCGCATATGCCGATCCGCGGCCTCTATTCCTCGCCGATGACCGAGCGGCTGTTCGTGGTCGACAAGGAAAATGGCGGCAAGGCCGACGCCCAGAATGCCGGCATCAATGTCTGCCGCGCACCGCTCTTTTGCGTCATCGATGGCGACTCCATCCTCGAGCCCGATGCGCTGATGCGCGCCGCCCAGCCTTTCATCGACGACCCCGAGCGCACCATCGCCGTCGGCGGCACGATCCGCATCGCCAACGGCTCGAAGATCGAAGCGGGCAGGGTGCGCGAGATCCATCTGCCGCGCCGGCTGCTGCCGCTGTTCCAGGTGGTCGAATATCTCAGGGCCTTCCTCATGGCCAGGCTTGCCTGGAGCAGCATCAACACGCTGATGCTGGTGTCCGGCGCCTTCGGCATGTTCCGCCGCGCGGAAGTGGTGGCGGTCGGCGGCTTCACCAAGGGCTCGATGGGCGAGGACCTCGACCTCGTCATCAAGTTGCACCGCCACATGCGCGATACCAGGCGCAAATACCGCATCCAGTTCATTCCCGAACCGGTGTGCTGGACGGAGGCGCCGGAAACGCTGAGCGTGCTTGCCAGGCAGCGCTCGCGCTGGCAGCGCGGCGCGCTCGAATGCTTCTTCCGCTACCGTGCCATGTTGTTCAACCCGCGCTATGGCCGCGTCGGCTTCCTCGGCTTCGGCCACATCCTGATCGTCGACGTGCTGGGGCCGGTGGCGGAGGTGCTGGGCTACATCCTGATCCCGGCCTTCTGGCTGCTCGGCATCCTGTCGGCCGAGTATCTCCTGGCCTTCACCGCGCTGATCTTCACCTATGGCGTCTGCGTCAGCGTCTGCTCGCTGATTCTGGAGGAGGCCGAGCTGCAGCGTTTTCCCCGCGCCAGGGACTTGGCCGTGCTGACGGCGGCGGCCGTGATCGAGAATTTCGGCTACCGCCAGCTCAACAATTTCTGGCGCGTGAAGGGCTGGTGGCAATATCTGCGCGGCAACCAGGGTTGGGGCGAGATGACCAGGACCGGCCTCGGCGGCGTCAAGAAGTAAGCCGCGGCATCATGTCAGCGTGCGCTCGATCTCCGCGATGAGCGCATCGAGCGCGGTGCGGGCAGCCCTCTCATCCGCCTGCTCGACCAGCAGCGTCTCCAGTGCCGACGCCCGCGCGCTGATATCCGCAAATCCGAACGTTCCCGCCGCACCGGCGAGCGAGTGGGCGATCCGGATCAACGGGTCGTTGGAAGCAATGGGTAGTGCAGCCTGCCGATCGGCGATGGCCTTCAACTCGGCAAGCTGATCGGCGCACCGGGTGAGGAAACGTTGACGCAGCGGGGCGAAAGGATCGTTTGAGATGGGGCCACACTCCATTTCTGGATATGTGTGGGCCAGCCGCACGGAGCGGTCCAGACGACTTTTGCTTTTCTATGGGGGAAATCCGTCGGCTATCGGGAGAACAGATCGCTAAGTACCTGTTTTTTCTGGTCGGAGTGGCAGGATTTGAACCTGCGACCCCCTCGTCCCGAACGAGGTGCGCTACCAGACTGCGCTACACTCCGTGACCAGACCGCGGGCTTATAGCCGCCGCTTTCCGATCCTGCAAGCGGCAATGGCAGTCCTTCTGTCGCATTTCGTCGGCTTTCGCCATTGGCCTTTGCCGATGCGACCGAGCAGACCGGTCCGCTGCGCGAATGGACAGCGGACCGGCACTTTCTTCCGGGTTCTATCGCGCGCTCAGGCGGCCGGCTGTCCGAGCACGCTCCAGTCGAAGGCTTTCGCCCAGTCGGCAAAGCTGTGCCAGCGCACCTCCGGGAAGTCCCGGCGCAGCGCGGCGATATCGACGTCGTAGCCCACGCGGTGGAACCACTCGAACATCAGCGCCGCATCCTCGCTCTGCTGGCGGGCCACGGCGATCGGAATTTCCTGATACGCGATCGGGCGGCCGATTGCCTGCGACAGGATTTTCGCCTGCTCCTCACCAGTCAGGTCGTCGCCCGCGAAATCGAAGCGCTTGCCGAACACCTTTTCGCGCCGCTCGGCGAGCGCGGCGACGAAGGCGCCGATATCCGACAGCGCAACCAGCTGCAGCGCCCGCTTGGCGGGGACCGGGAAGGCGTGCGTGCCTTGGGCGAGCGCTCCGACCGACCACGGCGCGACAAAGTTCTCCATGAACGCCACCGGGGCGCTGATCGTATAAGGGATGCCGAGCCGTTCGATATGCTGCTCGACGCCATACTTGCTTTCGAAATGCGGAATGCCGGTCTGCTTGTTGGCATCGGCGACCGACGAGTAGATCAGATGCCCGACGCCGGCGGCCTTCGCGGCATCGGCGGCGAGGATGCCCTGGCGGGTTTCCTCTTCCATGCCAGCCTCGGTCATCATGCCCATCAGAAACATCGTGTCGGCATTGCGCGCGGCCCTTTCGATTGAAGCGCCGTCGGCGAGATCGCCAACCACGATTTCGGCGCCGGCCGTCGCAAGCTGCCGAGCGGCCTTGCTGTCTGGCGAGCGCGTCAAGGCCTTGACGCGGTGTCCCTGGGAGAGAAGCGCGCGCGCAACCGCGCCGCCCTGCTGGCCAGTGGCGCCGGTCACCAGAATGTCTCGTTTGGTCATTTCGTTGCTCCTTGTTTCGGTGGAGCAAAGTTAGGCATTGCCGAATTGGCGCATAATTGTCTATAATTGAAAAACTTTGTGCCATTATTGGATACAATGATCGACCTCAACGACATCGTGGTATTCGCTCGCGTTGTGGAAGCCGGAAGCTTCACCGCCGCTGCACGCGCGCTTGCCATGCCCAAGACGACGGTCAGCCGCCGTATCGCCGCGCTCGAGCGCGAGGTTGGGGTCCGCCTGCTGCAACGCACGACGCGCAGCCTCAACGTGACGGATGCCGGTCGCCTTTATTACGAGCAGAGCAGCCAGGCGCTGCGGACGATCGAGGCGGCGAACCTGCGCCTTGCCGAGGCAAGGGCGGAGCCGTCCGGCACCATCCGCATTTCGGGGCCAGTCGGTTTCGGCGGCTATTTCCTCAACCGGGCCGTGGTCGATTTCCTGGAGATGTATCCGAAGACCAAGGTCGAACTGCGCTTGACCGACGACAGGCTCAATCTGGTCGAGGAGGGGATCGATCTCGCTTTCCGCACCGGCGTCCTGCAGGATTCGACGCTGATCGCCCGCAAACTTGGTTCGACGCGCCGCCTGCTCTGCGCCAGTCCGGATTATCTCTTGCGCCATGGGACACCCGAAACGCCGGCCGATCTTGCCCGCCACGACTGCGTCATCGCAGGTCCATCGGCCGTCGGCGCGCACTGGGTGCTGGAGGGCCCGGGCGGCCAGGAGACGGTCACGGTCTCCGGCCGCTTTGCCGCCAACGAGATGCAGGCGGTCGTTGCGGCGGCGATTGCGGGTCACGGTATCGCCCAACTGCCCCACGGGGCGGTCGAGGCGCTGATCAGCGAGGGGCGGCTGCTTCGCGTTCTCGACGGCTATGCGACACCAACTGGGGGGCTCTATGTCCTCTATCCGAGCAGCCGGCATCTCTCGCCGCTGGTGAAGGCCTTTGTTGATCTGGCCGCCGAGCGGATTTCCAATCGGCTCAACACCGATTAAAGGCATCTGTGGCGGGCGAGCGATCAACAACTTTGAGCACGAGACCCGAATGAGCCAGCGCATCGTCAGTTTCGTCATGAGCGGCGGCGTCGGCTCGCGGCTGTGGCCGTTGTCGCGCGAGGACAATCCCAAGCAGTTCCACGACTTCTCGGGCGACGGCTCGATGCTGGCCAGGACCTTGCGCCGGCTGGCGGCGCGGCCCGAAGGCGAAACGCCGATCTTCCTGATCGCCTCGGAACGCCACGCCGAGCGCGTCCATGCCGACCTTGCCGGCCTCGATCTTGGCGGCGGCGGACCGCTTTTCGAGCCGACTGGCCGCAACACGGCCGCCGCCGTGGCGCTGGCGAGCCTGCGCACGCTGTCAGAATATGGCGACGACCTGGTGCTGGCTGTGCCGTCCGATCACGAGATCTCGACGTCTGGCCAGTTCTGGCAAAGCATCGAGGCGGGTGCCGCGGCGGCAAACGCCGGCCGGCTGGTGGTGTTCGGCCTCAAGCCGACACAGCCCGAGACCGGCTATGGCTATATAGAGGTCGGGGCCGACAAGGACGGGGTCTTCGATGTCTCGCGCTTCGTCGAGAAGCCCGATTTCGTCACCGCGCAGGCCTATCTCGAGGCTGGCAGCTTCTACTGGAACACCGGCATCTTCCTGTTCCGCGCCGGCGCCATGCGCGACGCCTTCGCGGCATTTGCGCCTGACATATGGCACGCCGCCGAGGCGGCCTACCAGGCCGCGACCAGCGACCTGTCTGGCCTCTATATGCCGCTCGAACTCTATTCCGCGATCCCGTCGACCTCGATCGACTACGCCATCATGGAGCGCGCGAAAGACATCGCCATGGTGCCCGCCGGCTTCCGCTGGAACGATCTCGGCTCCTGGCAGTCGCTGCTCGATGTCGGCCCTTCCGACGGGCAGGGCAATGTCATCGTCGGCGACGTTGTCGCCATCGATTGCGAGAACTCCTATATCCGCAGCGAGGGCCGGCTGCTGTCGGCCATCGGCATGAAGGACGTGGCCATCGTCTCCACCGCCGACGCCACCTTCGTCGCCCCTGTCAGCCACAGCCAGCACGTCAAGAAGATCGTCGAGCAGCTGGAAAAATCGGGCCGGCTGGAGACCAGGTTCACGCCTGCGCCCGACCGCGTCATCGAGACCGGCGCCTGGCAGCGGCGCGTGCGTCACTGGCTGCTCGACGAGACGCTGCCGCTATGGTCGACGTCCGGCGTCGACGCGCATTATGGCGGCTTCCACGAGGCGCTCGGCTTTGACGCGGCGCCGCTGATGAAACCCAAGCGCATGCGCACCCAGGCGCGCCAGGTCTATGCGTTCGCGGTCGCCAAGGAACGCGGCTGGGACGGCCCGGCCGACCGCCTGATCGCGCACGGCATCGACTTCATGGCCGGCCAAGGCCGTACGAAGCGCGGCGGCTGGGTACGCACGCTCAACATCGACGGCTCGGTCGCCGATCCGGTCGAGGACGCCTACGACCATTCCTGCGTGCTTCTGGCCCTCGCGCACGCTCATATCTCAGGTCATCCCGACGCGTTGCGGCTCGGCGAGGAGACGTTCGCCTTCCTTGACGCGCATCTCGAAGACAGCCGCATGACCGGCTTTCTGGAAACTTCCGACGGCGCGGACGAGCGGCGCTCCAACCCGCATATGCATTTTCTGGAGGCTTTCCTCGCCTGGCATCAGGCGACCGGCGATCGCGCCTATCTGCGCCGCGCGGCGCGCATCATCGACCTCTTCCGCAGTCACTTCTTCGATACCGAAAGCTGGACGCTTGGCGAATATTTCGACGAAGGCTGGAAGCCGGCGGCGAACGGGAAGGGCAGTTGGACCGAGCCCGGCCATCATTTCGAATGGGCAGCACTGCTGGTCGATTTCGCCGCCCGCAGCGGCCAGAGCGAACTCGCCACCTTCGCCCGCAAGCTCTATGCCTCGGCGATAGCCAACGGCCTCAACCGCGCCACCGGGCTCGCCTATGGCGCGGTCTCCCGCCAGGGCCTGCCGCTCGACACGGTCTCGCGCAGCTGGCCGCAGGCCGAGGCGATCAAGGCGGCGATCGCGCTCGACGGCTCCGGCGGGCCGGACCTCAAGCCGGAGATCGAGGCGCGTGTCGGCCGGCTGTTCCGCTGGCACATCGACCCGGCGCCGCTCGGGCTCTGGATCGACCGCATCGACGAGCGCGGCCGCTCGCTGGCGACAGACGTGCCCGCCAGCATCTTCTATCACCTGGTCTGCGCGCTGACCCAGTATCTGGACGGGACGGCGGCGAAGGGGTGAGGCACTGAAGCTGCCCAATCTCCCCCTTGCGGGCAGGCTGTGCAAAACCTGATCAGGAGATGACGCCGCAAGCGCCGCTGTCTGGTTAGCCGACTGGGCAAGCAGCACCTCTGGCAGTGGACAGTAAATCCGCTACTGCTCCTTCTTGAACAGGTCCTGGAAGATCAGCTGGCCCCAAATGCGGCCGCGTGCGTGCACCAGCGCGCCACCTTCGTTCAGTTTTCCCAGCTTGACGGGTGCGAATCCGAGTTGTTTGGCCAAGGCCGCCACGGGAGCGGTCGCGTCGTCGTCGTCGCTCGACAGAAAGACGACCCGGTGGCCCCCCGCGACGGTCGGATCGGCAGCCAGGGTGGCCGCAATCAGGTGATTGAACCCTTTGACGAGCCTGGCGCCGGCGAACGACTTCGCGACGAAGGCGGAGGACGGGAGACCGTCCAGCTCTTCAGGGACAGGAAACGCGTTCATCGCGTCGATGACCGTCTTGCCTTCCCAACTCGGCAGAGCCTTCGCAACCTCGCGGTGCTCCCCGAACGGGATTGCCAGGATGATCGTGTCGGCCTCGACTGCATCCTGCAGAGACTTGGCGACGACCGTAGGGCCGATCGCCCGAGCCTGCGGCGCCAACGCCTCGGGCGGCCGGCGACTCGCGACAGTCACGTCGATGTTTTTACGGGCGAAGGCGTGGGCGAGGGCCTGGCCTATCTTACCGAATCCTATAATCGCGTAGCTCATAATGCTTCTCCGATCCGTGTTGATGTGGGTTCCACGCCTCTCAGATGGCCGAGAGGCCGCCGTCGACAGACAGTTCCACCCCATTCACGAAGCTCGAATCGTCCGAAGCAAGAAACACAGCGACCGCCGCGAGTTCCTCAGGACGCCCCATCTTTCCCCGCGGGATCACCGATTCGAACATCCGCTTGGCCTCCTCGGTGAGAACCTGGTCCTGCATCGGTGTGGCGGTCGGGCCGGGGTGCAGGACGTTCACCCGGATATTCCTGCCCTTCAGTTCATTGAGCCAGCCGCGTGCGAATGCGAGCAA
>NZ_JAGXJY010000060.1 GCF_019091085.1 Mesorhizobium sp. GbtcB19
GCCACCGGATGGTCCGCCCGCCCCCCGCTCGCCAGCCACCCGGCGCGGCTCAGGCTGGGCGTCGGCGCGGCGTTGTGCCGATAGTCCAGCAGCGCGCTGAACAGAGGGGCACCCGCCGCCACTCAGCTGCAGCGCTGCGACAGCGCCAGCGGCGCATGCTCATGCTGTAAGAGCTCAGCCAGCCGCAAATGCGCCTCGCGCACGCCTGCCGCGACGCCCCGCCCATCGAGGTCCAGACGCAGCGGCAGCGTGTTGTTGAACAGCCCCATCGCCCGGTCCGCGCCCGCGCTGGCCTGCATGCGGCCCAACAGCACCGTGCCGCACACCACCTTCTCGCGCCCGGAGGTGCGCGCCACCACCTGTCCCCATGCCACATGGCAAAGGCTGGCAAGGCTCACACCCAGGCGGCGGGCCTGGCTCCGCAGACGGTCGTTGAGGGCCTGCGGCAGCAACCGGTATATTTCGGCCACTCCCCTGCCATCGCCGCGCACCTCCGCCAGGCCGAATGGCAGCACGGGTTCATCGATATCGCCAAGCCGGTCGCGGAAGTAGCGCTCATGCTCGGCCGCCGAGACTCCCAGACGCGCCTGCGCCACAACGTTGCGGAACGGCTCCGCCGCCGGCAACTCTGCCTCTCGGCCTGCCAGGATCGCCTCGATCTCCTCGTTCAGGATATCCAGGGTCGAGTGGTCTCCGACCAGATGATGATAAAGCTCCACCAGCAGCCAGCGATCAGCCTCGGTATCCCGCGCCACCACGAAGCGCAGCAAGGGCGCCTTGGCCAGGTCGATGCGATGATGGTGCGGGTCATAACGATGCCGCAACTGGTCCACGCCTGGACCGGCGGCGGCATCGAGCTCGACCTCGGTGATGCTCAGCGGCGCATGGCGCCACACCACCTGCACCGGCGACGACAGCCCTTCCCAGACGAAGGCCGTGCGCAGGATATCGTGGCGATCGACAACGCGCTGCACCGCCGACAGATATCGGTCCAGCCGAGCCCGATCGGCGAAGGCCACCTGCGCGCGGATCAGATAGGGATCGCCCTTCTGCTCCAGAAGGTGATGAAACAGGATGCCGTCCTGCAACGGCGACAACGCGTAGATATCCTGGACATTGCCGACCCCGCCCGGCACCGCTTCGACCACCCGGTCGATCTCCGCTTGGCTCAGCTCCGCCAGCGGCACCATCGCCGGCGTGATCCTCCGGCTCTGCGGCGTGATGCCATTGGCAGGAACCGTAACCTCACGGCTCCAGCCCAGCTTCGCCGCGAAATCCGCCAGCCGGGGACGCTCGAACAGGTCCCGGATCGCCGCTCCAAGACCTTGCTGGCGCAAACGCTCCAGCAGCCTGACCGCCAGCAGCGAATGGCCGCCGAGCTC
>NZ_JAGXJY010000569.1 GCF_019091085.1 Mesorhizobium sp. GbtcB19
GCATGCTGGTCGAATTCGTCGACGGCTCGAAGACCATGGTCGAGATGGCGGCAACCGCCAACGCCACCGGACTGGTTCCCGCCAAGCCGGGCATGCATGGGCCTGCCGCGACGCTCGGCGAATGGTCGAAGGTGCTGGTGCCCGAGAAGGAGGGCGGCGTGCTGTCGAAGGTTGGCGTCGTCGACTATTCGATCGGCAGGGGCGGGGGGCCCGGCGGCTCCGCTGTTGCCGCC
>NZ_JAGXJY010000570.1 GCF_019091085.1 Mesorhizobium sp. GbtcB19
GGCGCTTGCCTGCGGGACATCCGTCCGCGCGCAGGACAAGGAACTCCCCATCTTCTGGGCGGAATGGGATCCGGCGAACTATCTGCAGGAACTCGACAATGATTACACGGCCGAGACCGGCGTGAAGGTCACGGTACAGACGACGCCATGGCCTGATTTCCAGACCAAGGCCTTCACCGGGTTCAACGCTCATGACGACGCCTACGATCTGGTCGTCGGCGACTCGCAAAGGC
>NZ_JAGXJY010000571.1 GCF_019091085.1 Mesorhizobium sp. GbtcB19
CCAGCGGCGTGTAGACGCTCAATCTCATACCGGCGCCGGCGTCGATCGTCAGGCCCATATGCGCGAACGTCATCGCGCCAGCGAGCGGATGCCGCAGATGCATCAGTCCGGACAGGCGATGCACGACATCGCGCTGCGGCCACCATCCGCGGAACTCCGGGCTGGGGCGCATCACCAGCGCGATCAGCCGCCGGAAATCCGGGTCGCCGGTGTAGTTCGCCCCCTCGGGGGGG
>NZ_JAGXJY010000572.1 GCF_019091085.1 Mesorhizobium sp. GbtcB19
CGGTGTAGACGAGGTAGATCGTCGACAGCGACAGGCCGACTAGGCCGGCATAGACCCAGAACGTGGTCTGCGCCGCCCGCACGCTCATCGACTGGATGCGGAACGACAGGAACATCACGGTGGCGAGCGGAGCCAGGATGACGACCCAGCGGTACGCGCTTGCATAGATGGGCTGGCCGAAGCCGGTCAGCTGGCCGTCGCCCGTGTTGGCGAGTTGGAACGCGCCCCAAGCG
>NZ_JAGXJY010000573.1 GCF_019091085.1 Mesorhizobium sp. GbtcB19
CAAAGACAATCAGAGGGATGCGCGCCACGCCGACACTCCGCGTCCGCCCGACGAGGAAAGCGACTCCCCGGCGGCGCGCCACTAATCACCCGCCTACCTGCACCACCTTGTCCGTTCGCAGGGGTCGCTCGGCGCCATGCTGCTGACCTGGAACACCCTGTCCTACTATCAGAAGCTGATGCTGGACTTCCGGGGGGCAATGGGGAGGCAGGGTTTTGAAGCGCGTGCCCCCG
>NZ_JAGXJY010000574.1 GCF_019091085.1 Mesorhizobium sp. GbtcB19
CCCCGCCCTCTTCCATCCCCCCACGCGCCCGCCAGGCCTCGGGCAGCGGGGAGATCATGTCCATGGCCGGGGCGCCCTTGCGCGTGCCGGACAGCGGCCACACCTGCGCCTCCAGCGCAGCCGCGATCCCCGCCTTGAACTCGACGGTGCGCGGGCGAAGCGTCGAGCCGGTATGGGGCAGCCGCTTCACCATGATCTTGGAAAAGTCGGCGCCGGCCACGGCGCCGGCCTGC
>NZ_JAGXJY010000575.1 GCF_019091085.1 Mesorhizobium sp. GbtcB19
CCGCGAAATGGGGGCTCATCTTTGTACCGAAGGCGATATAGCCGTCGCCATCGCTGAAATAGGACAGTTTCTGCTGCCCGGCCGTGGAATAGGCGAGCGAGAAATCGCCGTGGCGGCGCACCAGCCCCAGCCGCTCGTCATCCCTCAATTCGCGCCGCGGATCCTTGGGGGCCACGGCGTCGAGAGGCCTGGCGAGGTGGTGGCGCAGGGGCGCCATGGGCTCCCCGGGCCAA
>NZ_JAGXJY010000576.1 GCF_019091085.1 Mesorhizobium sp. GbtcB19
GGGCGGCACTCTGCCAGACACTGTCGTAACGTATCCGCGTGCGTCGGAACGTGCCCGATTAGGCAGTCCGCATTCGCATACGGGAAACGCGCAAATCTTGAGACAAACTACCGCATATTTAAGGGAATCTCGTTCCTTCGCGGCTAGGCTGATCTCCGCGCGACGACGGCTGCTACCCGCTTGGATTGCGTTCGGGATGGTCCAATCACCGGAAGAAGCGGATGTCGCCTGTA
>NZ_JAGXJY010000577.1 GCF_019091085.1 Mesorhizobium sp. GbtcB19
CGGACGTCCTCGACATAGGCGCGCAATTGGCGCGGCGTCAGCCCGCCGGCGGGGTGGGCGAAGATGTTGCCGTGGACGACGCCGGAGCGGGCGTTGAAGAACGGTCCCTGCACGCCTTGCGGAAACTGCGCCTTGTTGTCGTTGCCCATGTTGCGCACCAGAAGCCAGTTCGGCACGACATCGCGCGCCTTGGTGGTGGCCTTCAGGGTTCCGCAGAGGAGGGGCGGGCCGGG
>NZ_JAGXJY010000578.1 GCF_019091085.1 Mesorhizobium sp. GbtcB19
CCCCAGCATGCCACGGAGACGCAAAGTATGGTGGAGGGCATCCTGGTCCTCGAGCGGGCCCTGGGCCGCACAGCGCAGGGTTCCATGGGGTTTCTGGCGCGGAACGCCCGTAGGCGCGCGAAACGTGCATGCGCGTCGCGATTCGGGGTTGCCCACATCCCGATTTTTCCCGGGAGTGTTCGCCACCGGGAATTGATTACGAAGGTAATTCGGCTGAGTCCGTCCAATGGACC
>NZ_JAGXJY010000061.1 GCF_019091085.1 Mesorhizobium sp. GbtcB19
AGAGCCGGGTGGAGGCGCTGGAGGAGGCGCCGGAGACCCCGCTGCGGGCGCTGGACGTGCTGCCGGCCGAGGAGCGCGAACTTGTCCTCGAGACCTGGAACCGCGCGGAGGCTGCCTATCCGTCGGATCGCTGCATTCATTCACTGTTCGAGGAGCAGGTAGCGCGCACGCCTGATGCGATTGCATTGGTCCATGAAGGCGAGGAACTGAGCTATGGCGGGCTGAACGCCCAGGCCAATCGACTGGCGCATCGCCTGATCGGGCTTGGCGTGAAGCCTGACGATCGCGTCGGACTGTGCGTGGAGCGCTCGCCGGCGATGATGATCGGGCTGCTTGCGGTGCTGAAGGCGGGTGGCGCCTATGTGCCGCTCGACCCGAGCTATCCGCGCGAGCGGCTCGGTTGGTTGGTCAGTGATGCCGACCCGCGTCTAGTGCTGGTCGACAAGGCAGGGCGTACGGCATTGGGCGATACGCTGTCCGGACGCGAGGCCATCGCACTGGATGGGCAGCAAGCAGCGCAAGAAGGCCACCCCGAGAGCGATCCTGATCCGACGGCGCTGGGCCTGACGCCGCGCCACCTCGCCTATGTGATCTACACCTCGGGCTCCACCGGTAAGCCAAAGGGCGTCATGGTCGAGCATGGCGGATTGACCGAGCATATTCTCGCCAGTGTCGACAAATATCGGATCACTGCCGCCGATCGGGTGCTGCAATTCGCGAGCACCAATTTCGACCCTTCGATAGAGCAGGCATTTTCAGCGCTAATCACCGGCGCGGCACTGGTCATTCGGCCAAACACAATATGGTCGCCTGAAAAATTGAGCGCGGAGATCGTCCGGAATTCAATAAATGTTGCTAATATAACACCATCGTATTTCCATCCGGATTTGACGAAATATCTTCGGCTCCTCATCGTCGGCGGCGAGGCGTTTTCAGTAAGTAAACTTAAATCGACTGATACTGGTTGCATCGTCTTAAATGCATACGGACCAACCGAAACAACGATAACAGCGACGACCTTCGACCTGAGCACGTCGTCGCTGAAATCCGTCGCCGAAGGCAGCTACGTTTCGATTGGAAAACCGATTGCGAGCAAGAAAGTCTACATTCTCGACACGGGTTTTGAGCCTGTTCCGATCGGGGTTGCTGGCGAGCTCTATATCGGCGGAACGGGCGTTGCGCGCGGCTACCTGAACCGTCCCGAGTTGACGGCGGAGCGCTTCGTCACGGACCGCTTTAGCGGTGCCCCTGAAGCACGCCTGTACCGGACCGGCGACCTGGCGCGTTACCTGCCGGCCGGCAACATCGAGTTCCTCGGCCGCAACGAT
>NZ_JAGXJY010000579.1 GCF_019091085.1 Mesorhizobium sp. GbtcB19
ACGTTCACCCACAGCCCCATCTTGTCGGCGCTCCAGATGCTGAACAGATTGGTGCCGGCGGCGATCAGCCTCGCGTTGACCATGCCGCCCGAGCCGCCGATCAGGTAGCCGACGCCCATGATCAGCGCCGTCATCGCGGCAAGAAGCATGGCGGAGCGTAGCGTGTTCTTCGGGTCATCCGTCTGAGTTGGTGGCGAATAGGGGTCCCACCTTCTGGCGTCATGGCTAAATGA
>NZ_JAGXJY010000580.1 GCF_019091085.1 Mesorhizobium sp. GbtcB19
CACCTACAGGGGCGGCACCCTCGCCCCCGGCATGGAGACCAGGGGTGCTCCCGACATGCTGGGGGGCTTCGCGCTCGGGGCCTCCGCGGGTTCATTTGCCGTCGCCGCCCGCCAGCCTTGGGCCAACATCGTCGGGGCCCGGGCCGGCGCCTATGCCGCGCGCAAAGGGGACCGGTTCTATATGGGGGGCGCGCTGCCCTTGGGCCTCTAAAACACCACCATCCCCCCCCCCA
>NZ_JAGXJY010000581.1 GCF_019091085.1 Mesorhizobium sp. GbtcB19
ACGACACAGGCCAGGCGGCATCCCCCCACCTAGGGGGCGGCACCGTCCAACCCCACCGCGGGCCGGGGGTGCTCGCCTTTCAGAGGGGGGATTCGGCCCTCGATGTTTCCCCGCTTGGGGCCCCCGCCGGGGGCGGCGCGTCGGGTGTTTTCCCCCTTTCCCCGGGGCAGAACCCGACGATCGTCGCCGCGCCGGCCGGCCACGACCCGCTGCGGCCCTTCCTTCAGAGGAAC
>NZ_JAGXJY010000582.1 GCF_019091085.1 Mesorhizobium sp. GbtcB19
GCTTATATTGTTTCAAAGAAGAGCAGAAGCTCTCCTACTGACCGTTCAGCCCAAACAATCTAGTTATTCTTATTACGTAAAATGAAATCAAGAGTCCTTTATAGGAGTGCAATATATAAAGGTAAAAGTTCTATGTATGAAGCAACGGGTGTCCCCAATCATTCACCATAGGTAACTGGTTTCGGCTTTCATATATAGGTGGCATTCGTAAGGCGAAAATAACCTATTTTTAA
>NZ_JAGXJY010000583.1 GCF_019091085.1 Mesorhizobium sp. GbtcB19
GGACCCCTAGTCCAATCAGTGCTCTACCTCCAAGACTCTTACACTTAAGGCTAGCCCTAAAGCTATTTCGGGGAGAACCAGCTATCTCCAGGTTCGATTGGAATGTCTCCGCTACCCACACCTCATCCCCGCACTATTCAACGTGCGTGGGTTCGGGCCTCCCTTCAGGGTTACCTGCACTTCACCCTGGACATGGGAAGATCACCTGGTTTCGGGTCTACGTCCACGTACAA
>NZ_JAGXJY010000584.1 GCF_019091085.1 Mesorhizobium sp. GbtcB19
GGCAGCCTAGCCATGGCCGCGGCGCGCCTGAAGCGCCTTGGCCCCCCCTCCGATGCGGTCATGCACTACCCGCCCCGCCAGATGGCGGGATGGCTGCTTTTTGGCGAGCTGGACCGCCGACATGAAATGGCAGAACAGCTCGTCATCGGCATGAACGCCGCACGTGGTGATTTGAGGGACGTGTCGGAGCAGAGCGAGGATTTGCGCGAATGCCCAGCAGCCTCAAGGTCTTC
>NZ_JAGXJY010000585.1 GCF_019091085.1 Mesorhizobium sp. GbtcB19
CGCCCACCCGATCCACCCCGCCCATGTGCAGGAACATAACCTTGCTCGACACGACGCGGGCCAAACCCATCTCATGCGTGACGACCAGCATGGTGCGGCCTTCTTCGGCGAGCGAACGCATGACGCGCAGCACCTCGCCGACCAGTTCCGGATCGAGCGCGGATGTCGGTTCGTCCAACAGCATCACCTTGGGATTCATCGCCAGCGCCCGCGCTATGCCCGCGCGCTGCTG
>NZ_JAGXJY010000586.1 GCF_019091085.1 Mesorhizobium sp. GbtcB19
ATTACCTATTTTAATTTATATTACATATAAATGACTGAATTTAGTATTTTCCCCCTTAGGAATTATGTATTTTGCATTTCCAAGACAATAGTCAATTATCTCTAACAAAGCGCTTTTACCACTTTTGGATTGACCTGTAATAATATTCAATCCTCTTTTTAACTCAACAAATCTTTTTTCACCATTTTTATTAAATACAGCAATTCCTTTTATATATGCATTCATATATTAT
>NZ_JAGXJY010000587.1 GCF_019091085.1 Mesorhizobium sp. GbtcB19
CAGGTATTTGGCGTTGAAGCCGATCTCGTTCGGGTCCGACGAATAATCCGCAGCCAGCTCCTCGGTGGCGCTGCCTGAATCCGGATTGTTGACGGCAAGTGTGTCCTGACCTTCGTTGATCGAGAGCTTCACCGCGCGGCCGCGCTCGGACGTGATCGTGGACACGCGATCGACGGCCGCTGCGATGGACTGGCGGTCGATGATCAGCTTCTTGTCGTTCCCGGTAGGAATG
>NZ_JAGXJY010000588.1 GCF_019091085.1 Mesorhizobium sp. GbtcB19
CGACGCCGAGGCGCGCGAGCGTTCCGCCGTAGCCGAGGCCAAGGCCACACAGGTGGTGTCGGGGGCAATCGCCAAGGGTGACGTTCAGGCGCTCAACTACTTTATCGCCCAGAAATACACTGGGGCGCTGACCAGGATCGGCTCGGCCACCAACAGCAAGGTGGTGCTGATGCCGCTGGGGGCTTCGTCGCTGATCGGCACGCTCGGCGGCATGGGCGAGATCGCCAAGGAA
>NZ_JAGXJY010000062.1 GCF_019091085.1 Mesorhizobium sp. GbtcB19
TAAATATCAATATTAGAGATACAATTTTATCATACATCCCAAATAAACACCAGTCTCTTTGAATACTTTCTGCAATTAATTTCATTTTATACAAACATAATTTATATCTTCAAAAACTATAATTAAATCGGAGATTCGAATTTTTAAATTATATATTATTACTTTGAATAAATCTAAATACTTATAGGTATTTGGATTTATTCAAATTTATTTAAGGGAGTGAGTTTTATTCGAAAATCCTTATGTGCAAAACATATGAATGTTGCCCCAGTCAAACTATTATGCAAGAAGTAGCCTACTTGTATTCACTCTGTTCACATTAGCATTCTAAATACTAGCTAGCAATGTTCATCCATGTGAAGTGCCGCTTCTATAATTGTTGTCTATAATCATCCATCTGAAAATCCGGCACCAAGCTCAAAATACATTGATGTAACTAACCGATTAGAAAAATCTTGCACTATTCTAGGAATCAACTTACTAAATCCTATCATTACATGTACAAACAATTTTTGCTCACTGAAAGAAAAAGGAGATATCAAATAAATTTAGAAAGGAGATAAAAATGTGGTTAATAAAAAAATTATAATTCCCATTGTTATAATTATCTTAGAAGAACTTTTGAAGAAAAAAAAATAAGTTTTCGGCTAGGAATAAAAATCCTAGCCGAGCTTATTCTTTATTGTATTCATAAATTGTCGAATATACACTATGGTAGACATCAAAAAACATTATTTCTTTTTTTGAGCCATTTTCTTTTAACGCTATCAGTTTTGCAGGGGTTATTTTTTTTATAAATTTCTCGTAGAATTCTATTTTAGCTAATTTTTTATAGATAAAATAGTCATCTTCAATGTCTTTAGGTAACTCAAAATCAGCCTGAAGTTTATTCTGTTTAAGAATGTAAGCCTTTAATCCATTACAAAGAAAGCTCAAAAAGCTATTCATTTTCTTTATCCTTTCATCTTCTATTTCTTTCAAATTATTTGCACCTTTTTGTAGGTCACTACTAAATATATTCCATTGCATACCTTGCATGAAGTCTTCACTATGTGAATAATATGATAAACTTAAATTTTTTATTCTATCAAACTTTTTCGAGTTGGAAAGTATTTTATAATATTCTTTATCATAGGACTTATTGAGCTGTACTAACTTATCTTTTTTCAATATTTGTTTAGTGTACAATACCAGATCATACAGATTGGTCATCCTATTAAAATAACTAAGATTTAAAGATTTATTGACTTCTTCTATGCCACTTTCATCTAAAATAT
>NZ_JAGXJY010000589.1 GCF_019091085.1 Mesorhizobium sp. GbtcB19
GCGCTGGCGGCGCTGCTGAGGGCGCTCTATCATTCCGCACGCTGGTGCCAGGATCCGGCGATCCGCGGCGAGCTGGCCGCGCTGGTGGCAAGGCCCGGTTTTCTCGGTCAGCCGGGGGCGATCCAAATGCCGGCGCTCACCGGACGCCTTCAACTGGGCGGCGGGGGGGGGCGGAGCGTCGGGGATTTCTTCTTGCCCTTCGACAAGGGGGCCAACTTTCCCTGGAGGAGCC
>NZ_JAGXJY010000590.1 GCF_019091085.1 Mesorhizobium sp. GbtcB19
GACTAGAAAAATGGAAGATAGCGATCAATGACCCGGAAAGCCGTATGAACCTAGATACTGATACAATCTCGCGGCGTGTACATATAGTAGATGCGCCTGGCATGACGGGAGATTACAAAGCAGTGCAGTTCGTTGTTCCGCATTCTCAAGGACAATTCCGTTCAGAAATTGCACAACCATACGAAGAAGGATTCCATGAACGTTGGTATACAGCACGGACTTATATTCCGCG
>NZ_JAGXJY010000591.1 GCF_019091085.1 Mesorhizobium sp. GbtcB19
TCTCCGATTGCGATATGCCGTGTCCCGAGAGGTAGAAGAAGCCGTCGTCACGGGCGGCGGTGCGCAGGTCAAACAAGAAAGTCCGCAGTTCCGACGCGCCCTGCCCAAGGCGGTCGAGATCGAGCACTGGAATTATTCTGGGCATGGACGGGCCCCTCTTGCGGCAACTCTTTGTTTTACGCAATTCCGGACGGAAAACCGCTGCGCACTTTCCGGAAATTGCTCGAGTAAC
>NZ_JAGXJY010000592.1 GCF_019091085.1 Mesorhizobium sp. GbtcB19
GATCGCCGACTCGGCGCTGCTGTCGATCAAGCTGCTCAAGAAGGGCGGGCTCAGGATCTACAAGGGCTTTCCGCAGGGCATGGCGACAACCCAGGCGGACGTCATCAACGCCGATCTGCTCCCCTTCTTCAAGGCTTAAGTGTTCTTGCCGCCAAATGAAAAAAGAATCCCCCTTGCGGGGGGGGCCTTTGCCTGTTTGAAACCGCCGCCGGGGGGCGCAGGCTTTCTGGCT
>NZ_JAGXJY010000593.1 GCF_019091085.1 Mesorhizobium sp. GbtcB19
GATGACGGGCCCCGGCTTACCATTCTTTACCACCGAGGAGGAGCAGAACGCCTCGCCGAAGAAGCGCGAGGGGCCCGTCACCGAAAGGCTGTGATTGATGCGTTCGACCGAGGACGGCGAGGCGACGCAGCGGTCGCCGGCAAGCGCGTCGAGGGACGGCTCGATCCCCGGCGTGGATTTAAGCTCCTCCGAGAATAGAAGCATGGTCTCGGCCCAAATGTCGCCTTCTGGG
>NZ_JAGXJY010000594.1 GCF_019091085.1 Mesorhizobium sp. GbtcB19
ATGTAGCCCTCCGGCACGACGGGGCACCAGAAAGGCGTGCCGGTGCCGCCAAGCGCGCTGCTGGCCTTCGGCGCCTATATGCACGACGCGATCGGGCTCACGCCCAACGACATTTTCTGGAACATCGCCGATCCCGGCTGGGCCTACGGGCACTATTACGCCATCACCGGGCCCTTACAGCCCGGCACCGCCACAACCTTCTACGAAGGCGCGTTCAACGCCAGATCGACCT
>NZ_JAGXJY010000595.1 GCF_019091085.1 Mesorhizobium sp. GbtcB19
GATGTCGGCGGACTTGGCCGACTTCCCCATGACGAGCGCCTGCAACAGCCGCCCGACGGTGACGAAGCTGTCTCCGGCCATCTTGGCAAGGCCCTCGGCGGTCGAGAACACCTTGGCGAGCGGCTGGGCAAGATAGAGCTGGCCATGGCCACCTTCGACCTTGGGCATGGCTTCGAGCGCCGCCTCGACGCCGTGTTTGACGTCACGGGCGTGGCCGCCTGCACGCTCGTTC
>NZ_JAGXJY010000596.1 GCF_019091085.1 Mesorhizobium sp. GbtcB19
GTGGCTTTGCCGGAGATCGGCAAGACGTGGACGATCTAGGTTGTTGCGTCGGGAATCTGGGACAAAACCATAACGTTGCGGCGGGTCCTTTGCATTTCGGTGCTGGTCGCGGCAACGCCCGCGCCGGCGGGCGCGCAATCCGGCTACAGCGGCAATGGTTATCGCTGCGACGGGGTGGGGGTGCCCGGGGGGGGATCGGGCCCCGCACACGTTCGTCGCCCATCATCCATGT
>NZ_JAGXJY010000063.1 GCF_019091085.1 Mesorhizobium sp. GbtcB19
CTACATTGGGCATTAAGCTCTAATAGAAAATTGGACGGTCAGATGATTTATATATCGCTTGGAGGCATTACAAATGAACGAAAATATGATAGCTCCTTTTAGTTTTATTGATGAACCAAAAGAAGAACAAGAGAATAAAAGAAAGGTGTACCAATTCTTTGTAGGTATTGATATCGGGGCTTCTTTCCACGTTGCAGCTTGTATTCCCTTTCAAGCTTTCCTTGATCCCAAGGGACGTGAGTGGAAGAGGGCTAAAACAATGAAATTTAATGCAGATAGCATGGGAATGACACAGTTTTTAGAAGCCTTAGAACAAACAAAAAAACAATTTGGACTTCAGAAAGAAGACTTCTTAGTTCTACTGGAGCCGACGGGTGGTCATTACTCTTATCTGCTTCACCAAGTCCTTCTTAAGAGTAAATATGAAGTATACTTAGTGGAGAATTCAGCTGTAAAAGATTTTCGTGAAAAACAGCTAGGTATTACTGAGAAATCAGATCCAGTTGATGCGAGAATCATGTCCTATATGGGTTGGCATAAGACTTTACATCCCAATATGAAAGGGATTAATCTCCTTAGACCAGCTTCTGTAACACAATCTATATTCCGTTCTTTAACTCGTGACAGATGGTTATTGAACACTCAATTAACACGGCGTAAAAATCAGGTTCAGCAGCTTTTAGTAGTTACGCATCCAGACCTTAAAGTGGCATTTAAAAAATTAGGTTCACCCTCTGTAATGAGATTTGTTTTAAAGTATCCTACAGGGCAAGATTTAAAGTTAGCTACAGAAGAGGAGTTACGCCAAGCAATTAGTAAGGCTGGAGCTAGAACAGTGGCTAAAAAAGCTTCTAAGACATTAGCAGAGGTGGCATCAAATTCAATAGGGATTGATGTCCCCCATCTAGTTGGAAGGCAAAAATGGATTATTGAAGAAGCGTTGCGGATTGAAGAAAGTATTAAAGGGATTGATGATCACATTCAAGAACTACTTCATGGAAACCTAGATAAAGGAATTGAGCCTCACCCTTATACAGAATTATTATATTCCTTCCCTGTGATGAGCGATAATTGGGCGTGTACCCTTATTGGAGCAATTGGTGACGTGGAACGCTTTAGCACATATAAAGAGTTTAAAAAGTATCTAGGAGTTTCGGCTGAAAATATACAATCAGGTACTTCAGTACAGGGAACG
>NZ_JAGXJY010000597.1 GCF_019091085.1 Mesorhizobium sp. GbtcB19
CATGGGTATACGCGGGGGGGGTTTGGGCGACCGGCAAGCACCGGAACCCCCCCCATTCAAACCGGCAAAAGGGCGACCGTCGGGTCCATGCCCGAAAGGGCAAGGCGTGCAGGGCAGGGGTAGGTTAACCAATTCCCAACAGGCTTGGTTAACGAAAACCTAATCCTGTTGACTCTGCATTAGCTTAGGCTGAATCTATAGCTGGGGGGGTGCGTTCGCCCGGCTTAGCCGG
>NZ_JAGXJY010000598.1 GCF_019091085.1 Mesorhizobium sp. GbtcB19
ATATAGAACGGTCCTCCGCGGGATGATGCCTTCGAGACCATATTCTATCGACCATAGCGGATTCTTGTCACACGAGTGTGTGCTGATTCACGCTGCTGCGGAGGCCATCCTGCTTCGCGCGGGAGGCCATGCTGGTCCTGCGAAGCTCGAAGGGCGAAGCAGGATGGCGGAGGGGGGGGGGTTCGGACCCCCCCTACCCTTGCGGGGAAGCCGCATTTCGAGTGCGGGGGAT
>NZ_JAGXJY010000599.1 GCF_019091085.1 Mesorhizobium sp. GbtcB19
ACCGCCTTGGCGCGACCTGTCGTGGAGCCGCCGCCGACCGCGACCAACCCGTCGGCCTCAAGCTCGGCCACGATCCGCAGCGGGTCCTCGGTCACGGACACCGGCGTATGCATCGTCGCTTTGGCATAGATGCCGGCCGCCCTGCCGCCGGGGAACTCGGCGCGGCGTCGGGATTGGGCCCCCTGGGGGGGGGTTGCAAGCAGGGGCACGGGTTCCGGCCCCAGACGGTTGA
>NZ_JAGXJY010000600.1 GCF_019091085.1 Mesorhizobium sp. GbtcB19
GCCGCTGTCGTCGACCGCGACGGTGATCGGGCCGGGGCCGCCGCCATGGTCGATGGCGTGGCGCACCAAATTCGCCGGGGCGCGTTCGATCTGCGAGCCATTCGCCTCGCCATGGACCGGGCCTCCGGGCGGCTCGAGGGCGGGGTCGGGGCCGGCCTCGTTCGCCAGCGGCGCGAGGGCGGGGGCGCCCCGGCGTCCAGGCTGGGTCAGGTCGGTGCTCCGGCGCTCCGCG
>NZ_JAGXJY010000601.1 GCF_019091085.1 Mesorhizobium sp. GbtcB19
AAATTCCTTCGTGTAGTCGTCGAGGAAGATCGCGGCGATCTGGTTGCCGCGGCGCTCCAGCCGTTCGATGCGCAAATTCATCGGGACCGTTGCCTTCGCCTTTGCCAGCGCCTTGAATTAGGCGGGGTAGGTCGTTGCGCCGGTATCGGGGGCCAACATTCTCGTCGTCGTCACAAGCTCCAGCTCCGCGCCGGCGTCCACGCTGAATTCGGCTGCGGTCCTCGCGGCTCGT
>NZ_JAGXJY010000602.1 GCF_019091085.1 Mesorhizobium sp. GbtcB19
AGCCTGGGGCAGAGGGGTTGCCAGACCAGGGCTTCCCCCGGCAGGGGGCGAAGGCGGGTTACACGGTCGGGGGCGCTTAGGGGGGGTTCAGGGAAGTTCGCAGGGGTCGCCTGAAAACCGGCTCCCTCGGCGATTTCGTCGTTGTGTCGGCTGATATCGGGGCGGGGGCCCCGGAGGCGCGGCTCACCGTGCATCGGGTGCCCACCTCTGGCGGGGGGAGGTTCACCACCCA
>NZ_JAGXJY010000603.1 GCF_019091085.1 Mesorhizobium sp. GbtcB19
GGCGGGGGCAGGAAGCGCCGCGCCTGGGGGGCCCTTCAAGTCTCGCAAAAAGGGCCCCCCGCACGAATGGGGGGCCTTTCTCGTCACGCCGCCCAGATCAGGTCAGGATCAGCGCGATCCTGTACGTGGCGGGGGCGACGATGACGATGCGCCCGCCGGCAAGCACGAAATTCTCATAGGTTTCGTAGGCAGGCACAATCTTGGCGATACGGGCCGGCAGCCGGTGCAAGCG
>NZ_JAGXJY010000604.1 GCF_019091085.1 Mesorhizobium sp. GbtcB19
TGGACCTGCTGTCGCTGTACGATTGCTACACGAACATGGGCGCCACGACGATCAAGGGTGCCGGCCCCTGCGCGCCGGGGCAGTTCGGCGCCTGGCTCAACGACCACGACCTGTCCCACAAAGGCGACAAGCCGCCCAACACGCATGGCGGCCAGCTCGGCTTCGGCCAGCCGGACTTTGCGGGTGGCATGTCCCTTGTCGTCGGGGGGGGGCGCCAACGGCGCGGTGGGG
>NZ_JAGXJY010000605.1 GCF_019091085.1 Mesorhizobium sp. GbtcB19
AGACGCTCGGCCATCTGGTCGGGCGCCGGTCGCGGACCGAAAATATCCATGTAGAGGATGGTTCCGGCCTTGGCCGACGCGGCTGGACGAAACAGCCGTGCTTTCGCTGTGCCGTCCTCGGTCTTGGTCTCGACGTCCTGCTTCGTCATTGCGCGCACCGCATGTAGCCACGCGATAGATATCCGCGCCTCCCGTCAGGGCGAGCCACGACATCTCAATCGCGGTCAAGTT
>NZ_JAGXJY010000064.1 GCF_019091085.1 Mesorhizobium sp. GbtcB19
CGCCCCCCTGGATCGACGGGGTGCTGATAGAGCCGGTCGATGCGATCGGGCCTGAGCCGCCTAAGCATGCCTTCGACCGCGAGCTTGATATGGTCCGGCTTGCTGTTGAGCCCGGGGAGCCGTTTGCCGGTCTCCAGATCGATGTTCCACCCAAATTTCGAGGTGATGGCTACCTTGTCACGGAAACCCTCGATACCTTCGCCTAGGATCCGCTCGACCTCATGGGGGCCATAGGCTTCGGCCGCGTCGAAGAAGGTTACGCCGTGATCAAAGGCGGTCCGGATGATGTTGTGCATCTCGGTTCGTGTAGGGACCGTCATCTGATAGGTTCGGCTCATATTCTGGACGCCAAGCCCGACGGCAGAGACTTCAAGGGAGCCCAATTTCCGGCGCTTTGACACTCCTGTCTGGGGCGCATTTGCGATGGTTGGCGCAGCTCCATTCGACTGAGCGTAGGCGCCGCTTGCGAGCGGTGTGGCCGCCAGCACGCCTGCGGCTGCAAGCAGGCTGCGACGGCTTACTCGGGTGATTTCTGATCGCATTGCTATTCCTTCCTTCGTGAGTTCATCCAACGCGAGCGATGCGTTCTCAGAGCCCTGTCATTTTCAGAACCGCCTCGGGCAAACGCTCGCCTTGCACTTGGATTTTGGACAGTCCGACGCGGATCTCGGAAAGGTCGGCCTCGGTCAGATCGACATCTGCGCCGCCGACGTTCTCTTCGACCCGTGAAAGCTTTTTCGTGCCGGGGATCGGCACAATCCAGGGCTTCTGCGCCAGCAACCAGGCCAGTGCGACCTGGGCAGGCGTCGCGCCTTTACGCTCGGCAACTGTTTTGACCACATCGACCAGCGCCATATTGGCCTTGCGCGCTTCAGGTGAGAACCGAGGCACCGAGTTGCGGAAGTCGCCCGGCTCGAATTTCGTATTCTCGTGGATCTCGCCAGCCAGGAAACCGGCGCCGAGCGGGCTGAACGGCACAAAGCCGATCCCAAGCTCTTGAAGCACCGGCAGCAACTCGGCCTCAGGGCCGCGCCAGAATAGGGAGTATTCGCTCTGAACTGCCGTGGGAGGATGGATGGCGTGGGCGCGGCGGATGGTGCCGACACCTGCTTCCGAGAGCCCGTAGTGCCGCTCCTTGCCCTCGGCGGTGAGGTCCTTCTAGGCGCCGGCTACGTCCTCGATC
>NZ_JAGXJY010000606.1 GCF_019091085.1 Mesorhizobium sp. GbtcB19
GAAATTGATTGAAAAAATTTTAGCCAAAGAGGATGAGATTATGGTTGAGGATGTGGTCGAGGCCGTAGACATGGTAGAAATTATAAAGGGTTTAAAATACAATGCTATATTTGTAAAAGGTATGAGCATTACTCCTTTGAATGCTATTATAATCCTAATAATCAAGGTGATAAGACAAATTTTATTGAGGAAGAAAAGAATAAAAATCAAGTTTTGCTAATAACTTATGAT
>NZ_JAGXJY010000607.1 GCF_019091085.1 Mesorhizobium sp. GbtcB19
TTATACTAATGCTCTTGCTCTTGAAGGAATAGATAAGGATGGTATAGGTGAGCTACTTAGAGGTAGAAGTAATGTAGCTAAGGCAAAGGTTAAGAGCCTCTTTATCCTATTACAGCCTCTATATCCTAAAGCACTAAGGGTTTTATATGGTTAGTAACTTAAATGCAATATATAATACCTTCTTAAATATTATCTATCAGTAGTGATAAACACCTGCCATAAGGAGAGTTA
>NZ_JAGXJY010000608.1 GCF_019091085.1 Mesorhizobium sp. GbtcB19
CCGCGGGCCGCGCCCGAAGCGGCGTGCCGTCGCCTTCCAAACGCTGGGTTGCCCGGTTGCGGTAAGGCTCCCCCTGAAAGGCGGACGACAGCGATGCAAGCGCTTGCCGGCGTTGATCGACGGTCCAGGCGGCGAGCCAGCCATCACCGTGGAGGTAGTGTGAGTCCCAGGGTATGTACGGCGCCAGCCTATGCTCGACGCCGTCGATGACAAAACGGAGGCCTACGTCCC
>NZ_JAGXJY010000609.1 GCF_019091085.1 Mesorhizobium sp. GbtcB19
GCCGGGCTGCCGCCGGAGATGCTGTCGGTGGTCACCGGATGGCCGGCCGGTATGGGTGACGGGATGATCACCAATCCCAACTTCGTCCTGATCACCTTCACCGGCGGGGTGCCGGTCGGCAAGATGATCGCGTCGAAGGGGGGCTACAAGCGCCAGGGGCTGGGGCTCGGCGGCAAGGCTCCGGTGGTCGTGCTCAAGGGTCTTGCGGACGAGGATTGGGCCAAGGGGGGC
>NZ_JAGXJY010000610.1 GCF_019091085.1 Mesorhizobium sp. GbtcB19
CCTCCGATTGCGGCCCGGTCGTCACTCCGAATTTCAGCAACTCGTCCCGACTAAGTTCCCTGTGCTTGGCAGATTCGGCCTGCTGCATGGCAGCGAAAAAGCCCGTACCGATCGCCATCTCGCCGAGATACGCCCTCACTTTGTCTTCCCTGCCCATGGCGTGTTCAAGGAAATGCGCATCGGCGCCAACCAGGCGCCTGGCGCCGCCCGCGACCATCACCTCGCAGGCCG
>NZ_JAGXJY010000611.1 GCF_019091085.1 Mesorhizobium sp. GbtcB19
GTGACCAGCGGCACCTTGCAGTCAGCCTCAAGCTGGAGCACCGCCGCCAGCGGCAACAGGTCGGGATAGCCGGCATTGTTCCAGCGGCCGACCTCCGCCTTCGATTCCGAGCATTTCTCGCCGGAACGCACGATGCCGCCGCAGGGCTCGCTCCCGTCGTGCTGCGCCGCCCTCAGGCGGTAGAACCAGGCCCCGCGGGTGGTTTGCGGCATGGCGAATATCCTGCCGGCG
>NZ_JAGXJY010000612.1 GCF_019091085.1 Mesorhizobium sp. GbtcB19
CAGCAGCGGAACTTCGAAGCCTCCATAGCCGTAGAGCAGCGCTGGCACTGGTCCTTTCTGGCCGCGCCGCCGCACCACGAAATACCGGATGATCGTGCCGTCCTTCGAGCGCGCCTCGGACTGCTCCGAAACATAGGGCGAGGCATCGAAGCGGGCCGGCTGCGACTTCACGGGTTTAAGCGTCTCGCCATCGTCGTCCGACCAGTTGATCGAGCTCGGCGTCAGGAAATC
>NZ_JAGXJY010000613.1 GCF_019091085.1 Mesorhizobium sp. GbtcB19
TGATCCAGCTCAGGCTGTTTCCGCCGATGGCCGTGATGATCCCGGTGATGTTCATGTGGGCCTTCCTCAGTCTCAACGATACATGGTGGGGACTGGCGCTGGTCTACGGCATCGTCACGCTGCCCTTCGCCTTCTGGCTGATGGAGACCTTCTTCGACGACATGCCGCGCGAGATCGAGGTGGCCGCGCTGGTCGAGGGCTGCTCGCGCCTGCGCGTCTTCACCCGCATCA
>NZ_JAGXJY010000065.1 GCF_019091085.1 Mesorhizobium sp. GbtcB19
TAAATAAAGTTACTAAACAACAAATCAGTACTTTTCTAATTGTAGCACTTCATTAATAATATTTTATAAAGAACTAATGGTAGATAATAAATTTAATTATCAATTATTGTCCCGGATTACACAAGGGTTATTAGTTTAAAGGAGGTGATAATATGAATAGTACGAGAAGATATGTAATTTTAAGATCACCAATAGTTTATGAATAGTAAATTCATAACAAACTATAAAATCACTATCAATATATGTAGATTAAAGGGAAGGGTAAGGGATAAAAATGACAATACAAGAGACAGACAATAATAGAGCAGAGTTACTTAAGACGCATACCCGCACTATTTCTGATATTTGGATTTTAGTATCTTTAGCAATGGGATTTATCATGGCGACACTTGATGTTACTGTAGTAAATGTAGCAGTTGCTGATATTCAAGAAAAACTACAAATTAGTCTTTCAAGTACAACATGGATTGTTGATGGCTATATGTTATTTTTTGCTTCTTTACTTTTAGCGGGTGGTTCATTAGCAAATAGATATGGAGCTAAAAATATTTATTTGATTGGACTAACAATTTTCGTGATTGCATCTGTATTATGTGCCTTAGCACCTACTGGAACTATACTTATAGTAGCTCGTTCTATTCAGGGAGTTGGAGCAGCATTATTTATGCCGAGTTCCTTAAGTTTATTGGCAATTTCTTATCCAGATGCGAACAAACGTGCAAAAATGTTTGGGATATGGTCTGCTATTGTTTCCATCTCTTCAGGTTTAGGTCCTTTTGTTGGTGGAGTATTGGTTAATACATTTGGTTGGCGAAGCATTTTTTTAATTAATATCCCAATAGGTATTATCGGACTGTTAATGGCCTATTTTATTGTGACATCTTCCCCTGGGAAAAAAGGTAATCTGAATATTTTTAATCATATTCTAGGTATCATTACCTTAGCTGGACTTTCTTTCACTCTTATTGAAGGCCCATCATTGGGATGGTCATCTTCTTCAATAATAATTGCACTTATTGTAACGATTGTTACTGCAACTCTTTTTATATCTATAGAACGTAGAGTAAAAGATCCAATTATCCCTATGAAATTATTCAATAATTCAAGTTTTTCATCAGCCAATTTAGTTGGATTTTTAATTAATTTTGCATTATTTGGAGGA
>NZ_JAGXJY010000614.1 GCF_019091085.1 Mesorhizobium sp. GbtcB19
AAAATACATGGCAATGTCCTCCTACAGGAAGGGAGCCTGAGATGCCGATCCGGCGTGGACGCGGCGTCGCCGCGATCACCTATCCGACCGGCATGAACCTCGGCGGCGACCCTACACAGGCGCGGGTCCATTCGACGCCGTCCGGCAATTTCATGGTCACGCTCTCCTGCGTCGATCTCGGCCAGGGCATGATGCGAATCATGGGGCCGATCTGCGCGGGGACGATCGGGG
>NZ_JAGXJY010000615.1 GCF_019091085.1 Mesorhizobium sp. GbtcB19
ATTTTTCGGCCGCATGTGGCCACCGGGCGTTGCCTTCGAGCTGCCGACCGACGGCCGCACGATCAAACCGGCGCTTTTGAACATCCGCCGGGTGGGCGTAGTCCCCACCTTCGGCTCGCCCTGGTGGTACACCAGGCTCTACATGCAGGACCCGGGCAGAAAGGTGGTTTTGCGCGGCTTGAAGGCGATGTGCGGGCGCCCGGAGAAACAACTGTATCTGGCGAAATATTC
>NZ_JAGXJY010000616.1 GCF_019091085.1 Mesorhizobium sp. GbtcB19
GAAGGGAAGCATCATGCTTCCCAAGGCAAACCAGCGCCCTCAGAAAGTCAGGGCCAAGGTGGAGAAAGGAGGAGAGGACGATGAGGGAACTGCCGCCATCTGCGATCAACGGCCGGGCCGCGCAGACGAAAGCGGCAGCCGTGAAAACGACCGTCCCGCCCAAAGGGCTGCGAACTGCCAGCGGCAGGACCGCGCAGGGCCTCTACGATCCGCGCACCGGGCCTGATGCCT
>NZ_JAGXJY010000617.1 GCF_019091085.1 Mesorhizobium sp. GbtcB19
TCATCGGTTAGTCACCGTCAAAGGCTAAGATCGTTGGTGCCTGCCATCTTTGAGCGACTAGGGAGTCGCGAATTGACGATTGCGCCCCGGACCCCGGCACTGGACAGCGCGTGAAAGAGATCACACCACACTCCCTTGGCCGCCCAGCGGACAAACCGGTTGTAGAGGGTCTTGCGCGGCCCGCATTCCAGCGGTGCGTCGATCGAGCGCCCGCCAGACTTCACCACATGA
>NZ_JAGXJY010000618.1 GCF_019091085.1 Mesorhizobium sp. GbtcB19
CTCGACCTTGCCGCCTGGAAACTCCCACAGCCCGGCAAGCTGCTTGCCCTGAGGGCGCTGCGCCAGACGCACGCGCCTGTCGGTGTCGTCCAGCGCGCAGGCGGCGACCAGCAGCAGGCGCGTCCCGGTTGGCTTGACCTCGCTCATGCGCCTGGCGGCCGTCGTTAGTGGTTGCGATAGACTACCTCGAAGCCGTGCGACCGGTTAAGCGCGTGCGCCGGGGCGTGGCTG
>NZ_JAGXJY010000619.1 GCF_019091085.1 Mesorhizobium sp. GbtcB19
GAAGACCGGCGCCACGTCGGCCAGCGTCAGCGCCAGGGGGCCGCCGAGGAAGCTGACATGGTTGAGCGCCAGGAGCGGCGCCTGGCCGGCCGCCTTGAGGTTGTCCAGCCCCTCGTCCTCCAGCCGCAGGAAGGCGCGGTACAGGGTCGGGGCGAAGTCGCGGAACGGATTGGTGGGCAGGAATTTCAGCGTCAGCCAGGCCGCGATGGCGTTGGCCACGACGAGTCCGAA
>NZ_JAGXJY010000620.1 GCF_019091085.1 Mesorhizobium sp. GbtcB19
AGCGAGCTTGCCAACCAGTTGACCGCCGAATTCCCGAAATTCGCCGCCGCTCCGCGCGCGACATTCGTCGACCGCAAATACCCTGCCGACCTGACCGAGCGGCGGGTACAAGCTTTGCGCGAAGCTGGGATAGGCACCCCGGGCTGACGGCAATTGCCCGGCGCGGCTGTTCCCCCAGGTCCGCCGGCCGCTTGCGCCCGGCTTTGCCTAAGCTACGCAAAAAAAAGCGGG
>NZ_JAGXJY010000621.1 GCF_019091085.1 Mesorhizobium sp. GbtcB19
TCTCGGTCATGGTCGGCCCCCTCCGATATAGCTATGCTTCATAGCTTTTATCCTTGCTATGTCGCATAGTATTTTTGCCTTGACAAGGGGATGGAACACGGCAATCGATCGGACATGGACGAAACCATGAACGATCCCGGCGAGGACGCGCCCGACGCGCAGATCGGCTACAATCTGAGGCGCGCCCCGGCGCTGGCGCTCAACGATTTTTCCGTGGAGATGGCGGAAGCG
>NZ_JAGXJY010000622.1 GCF_019091085.1 Mesorhizobium sp. GbtcB19
TGGATATGGCCGTGCCCGGTCCTGATCTCTTCGCGCCTCCCCCCCCGCAGCACCCTGAGCTGGAAGTGGGTCGGGAGGAAATATTCCCCCGCGATGTGCAGCTTCGATTCCGGCAACAGGTGATGGATGTCGGCGACGCGGCCGGGGGTGGTGTTCTCGATCGGGATCATGGCGGGCTCGGCCTTGCCGGTCTCGCCCGCGTTGTAGGCATCCTCGAAGGTCGGGGAAGGC
>NZ_JAGXJY010000623.1 GCF_019091085.1 Mesorhizobium sp. GbtcB19
TAGTTCTCTTCTTTTACTTCTGGGTTTTCTTCCTTTGATTATTGGTTTTCTTCCTTTTCTCATTGGTTTGATCCACTCTAGTAGTAGTGCATTCTTGTTAACGTTAGCTTTCAGCACCTTATCATAAGAACAAGTAGTAGAGGCACCCGTCCAAGTCTTATTAACGGGTAGTTAAGCCAATATTTCCAGTTTCGCCTTCCTGTAGGAGTTTGCTTGCCCATGGGTTATTCT
>NZ_JAGXJY010000066.1 GCF_019091085.1 Mesorhizobium sp. GbtcB19
GGCAGGGCTATCGCATATGGGTCAGGGCCTGGATTAGGTAGTCGTCGTTCCATGCGCATTTCTTGATGCGGTGGCTGATGGGGACTTTGTCGACATCGGCGAGCTGAAGGATGTTTCTGGCGATGCGGGTGAGGAGCGCGGTGTTGGCAGGGGCATTGTCCTTGCGGGCACGGGATTGATCCTCATCCAAATGAACGTCGAGCATCCAATGCAGCCCGTTCTCGATCTGCCAATGGGCTCTCGTGAGCTCAAGCGCCTGCTGTGGCGACAGCAGAGTGGAAGCCATGAACAGTCGCGTCAGCGGCTTGGCCTGATCGCGCTGGCTGGTGATGCGGATGAAGGCTTCGTGGCCGGCCATCAGTGGCTTGGTGGCGGCCACCACCTCGGCCTGACGCCACTCGTCACGACCATGGCTGGTCTCACTGCGCTCCGCCACAGCGGGGGCGGTTTCGGCCAGATGTTGTTTGGCATGAGCGACCCAATGGCGGCGGTTGCCTTTAAGCGCGAGCAGGTAGTCGCCGCCGCGTTCGGTGATGGCCTGTGCCATGCGCTTGTGACAATGGAGCGCGTCGGTCGTGACCATTCTGCCAGCGAGATCAATGAGTTCGACCACCTTGAGGGCTGCCTCGATCTCATTGCTTTCGTCCCCCGGCGACACTGCCGCAAGGCACAGCCGCGTCTCGGCGGCAAAGGCCGATACCGTTAGGGGCGGGCTGGCCGCAAGACCCTTCTCATAGGCTCGCCGCAGCGCCTTGCCGTCAAGCGCGACCACCTCCTGGCATGCCCGCGCGAAGCCTGCGGCAAAAGCAGCGAACGCTCGCCCAAACGCCTCCGGATCAAGTAGTCGCAACAGCCGCGAGAAGGTGTCGTGGCTGGGTGCCACTTCATACTCGATCAACCGCGACAGCGCCTGCTTGCGCTCCTGCGCGAACAACGAGAACTCCGTCGCGTTGCTCGCCCCGCACAGGCTCGCGGCGATCATCATCACGATCAGATCGCCAAGCCGGTGCGTGGCGTTGCCAGCGCGCGGATCGGGCAGCGCGCCGAAATAGCTCTCAAGGCTCGAAATGGCAGTCTCTCCTCAGTTCGACTGCCTGCCCAAAGAATCCCTTCTCAGGCCAACTTCAAGTCCCAAAAAACCCATATGCGATTCCCCTGC
>NZ_JAGXJY010000624.1 GCF_019091085.1 Mesorhizobium sp. GbtcB19
TAGGGTGAGTGGGAGGATTTCGAAACTTGATCAAAAGTATATTAGGTCGTGTCCATTTCGCTCGTGGTTGAATAGAACTGATTTCTTTGAAATCAGTGAAATCGGAGATTGGGCTTCTATTTCTTTGAATCTGGGAAGATCGGTCCTGATGAGTAACTTGATAAAAATTGGATCTTTGCGGCCA
This sequence comes from Mesorhizobium sp. GbtcB19, assembly GCF_019091085.1. Classification (GTDB taxonomy): domain Bacteria; phylum Pseudomonadota; class Alphaproteobacteria; order Rhizobiales; family Rhizobiaceae; genus Mesorhizobium. The sequence goes on from NZ_JAGXJY010000624.1 coordinate 185, forward strand.
AAAAGATGGTATTTTTCTATTTATTTGCCTTGTTAGAGGGATATAGA
>NZ_JAGXJY010000625.1 GCF_019091085.1 Mesorhizobium sp. GbtcB19
CGCCTGCGTTGACGTGATCTCGACCAACGGTGAACGGGAGGCAGCCGAGGCCGACGTCGGCTTGCTGCAGCAGCGTTCGCAGGCAGAACTCGGCGGCGGGGACGACTGCGGCCGTGCACCGAACGAAGGGAGGAGCAGTTCTAAGACTGGTGCCTTAAGTAATGCAAGTTGAGCTGCAAATGTTTTGACCTTCAACGGGTGGATTAAACTTTTGCATTTATTGGATATCTC
>NZ_JAGXJY010000626.1 GCF_019091085.1 Mesorhizobium sp. GbtcB19
GCGCGAGAGGGCAAGCCAGACCGCCAATTCGTTCACCGTCTTCGGACCGCGCCGGAGTTCTTCCAACAGATAGCGCCGGTTGGGATCGGCGACCGCCACGAAGGCATCGGAAAAGATCATGCCTTATTTGTGGGGCAAAGTTTTCCAAATCTCAACCGCCGGTTTCAACCTTCCTGCCGGGTTCGGGCCGGGTGGCCCTGGGCGTGCCCGCGCGGGTGGGGGGTTGCGTC
>NZ_JAGXJY010000627.1 GCF_019091085.1 Mesorhizobium sp. GbtcB19
GTGCCGGCCGGCCCCGGCCCCGAGGTGCCGACGGAGCCGACATCGAAGCCGATGCCGGCGGCGGCCAGCACCAGGCCGATCTGGTTCACATCGGAGCGCACGAGGCCGACATAGAGCGTCTCGTAGGCCGGGCGGTTGAGATAGACCGAGGCAACGCCGATGGCGGCCATGACCAGGGCCGCGATGCCGCCCATGAGCGCCAGACGCCTCACGCCGAAGCTTTTGAAATT
>NZ_JAGXJY010000628.1 GCF_019091085.1 Mesorhizobium sp. GbtcB19
CCGACGTCGATGAAGGTGGCATGGCCGGCCACCGCCTCGTCCATCGAATTGTCGATGACCTCGGGGAACAGGTGATGCATCGCCTTGCCGTCGGTGCCGCCGATATACATGCCTGGACGCCGGCGCACCGGCTCTAGCCCCTCCAGCCCCTCGATGTCGGCGGCGCTGTAGCCTTCGCTGCCGTCGCGGACGGCGGTCGAACGCTTCGCTGCCTGCTCGAGCGGATCGGC
>NZ_JAGXJY010000629.1 GCF_019091085.1 Mesorhizobium sp. GbtcB19
TTGTAGACATTCGACCAGTCGGGGTGATGATCCATCTTTTCGGCGGCCATAGCCACGCGAGTCATGAAGGCGAGGGCCTCGGAGAAATTCTTGAAGACGAAGCTGCGCTTGATGGAGGCGCCGACGGCCGCCAGCGACCAGCCTTCAAGTTCGGCCAAAGCCGTGCCGATGGCGTCCTTGCTGAGTTTTTCTCACGTCATGATGATTTCCCATGCTATCTCGAATTTGAC
>NZ_JAGXJY010000630.1 GCF_019091085.1 Mesorhizobium sp. GbtcB19
AGCCGCGCCGGCGCTTCCTTGTCGATGATCGGCGTCTGCAGCCCCCGCCCGGTGAAATAGGACTCCGGCGCTATGATCGTCGGCACGCTGCCGCACGCAATGATCTTCATCGTTCATTCCTCGGATCGTTGATTGGACAAAAGCCGCGCACGGCGTCTCGCGGACCAGTATCATCCTATAGAGGGGTTGTTGCAACCAGCTTGAAGCTGTCGCTGAACAATACGCTCAGT
>NZ_JAGXJY010000631.1 GCF_019091085.1 Mesorhizobium sp. GbtcB19
GGAAGGAGTGCAAGATCCGCGAGTGGGTCTGCACCTGAGCGCCGGCGGCGCGATTCAGGCGGCTGAGGTGATCAGCCGACCTCGATGTTCATCTCGGCGATCAGCCGCGCGCGCCCGGCCAGCGAGTTCAGCGCCTTATCGCCGAGCTCGAGGGCGACGAGGTTGAGCAGCGCTTCGCAAAACACGACATACGCCCCCATCCTGGTAATGTAGGAGGCGATGGCAGGCGG
>NZ_JAGXJY010000632.1 GCF_019091085.1 Mesorhizobium sp. GbtcB19
ACCTTCACCAGCCCCGACACCAAGGAACACGGCCTCGGCTGGATGACGAAGAGGCAGTTTAGGGAGCCTACAAGGACTCTTCTCGATCAGGGCGTGCTCAAGGCGGCCCTGTCGGCGGACGACGTCTTCACCGGCACGTTCCTGGCGACGAAGTAGGAGGCCCGCGGTGTTGGGGCAGGTAGGGTGGATGGACGATTACCGGCAGACCAGACCGTCCGGCCCCATCGAGC
>NZ_JAGXJY010000633.1 GCF_019091085.1 Mesorhizobium sp. GbtcB19
CCAATTCCCGCACCGGGCCGCCCGGTTGGGGCGCCATGCGCTACCAAGGGGGGAGGCCCATCGACCCATGGCAATCCAGGGGCCGCCCCTGAGAACCCCGCTTGCACGGGATGTGACAGCCAATCGATTGCCCAAGGCCAACCCCTACTGGTTTGTCGCGGCTGTATCCATCCTGGGGGTCACCGTTCGCTTCCTCGGGTTCTACGTTTTCGTGGAAAACAGTCATGTGT
>NZ_JAGXJY010000067.1 GCF_019091085.1 Mesorhizobium sp. GbtcB19
ATAACTTTAAAAAGATATTATCAGTATCTAGATGAATAGAAGATTAGTCTCATCTATTCATCTTGCCTAGGAGGCGGTTTAGAAGCAACAATAAAATAATGTTATTGTTGTTTCTAAACCGTTTGCTAGCTTAATGCTAAATAAGTGATACAACAAGACGTTATATGTTTATAGTCTAGTAGTTTGAATAATAAGGATAGTATGGGTAATAAGGATAATAATTTGAACGATAATAGTAAGGAGCACTTGGTAGTACGTATTGAAAATTATAATGGTTATAATCATTATAACTACTATAACTCTGTTCTGAATTCTTGAATCTATTTGCTTCTTCTGTAATAAAAAAGACGTGATCTCCCCAAGATGACATAAAGGTTGCATTTCCCCATCCAAAACTAGATTCAACATTTAGATCAGATTGAAGCGTACTTCCTTTCACACTACTCAATTCGTCGTCTTTTGCAATATAGATACGGTTACCAGAACCTGTCATAAGTGTAGCACGCCTCTAACCTCGAGCTGGTTCAATATCTGTATCACGTTGTAGATCTCTTTCTCTAAACCTAATTAGTTCATCACCTTTAATAGCATAGATATATGCATCACCAGGAACTGCAAATAGTAGCATCATTCCAGCCACGGACTCTAGTCACTTCTTCAAGATTTGCTGCATTTACCCTAATTAACTCATTACCTACTACGACGTAGAGGTTAGGTCCTGCAGCATCCATAAATCTTGCATCTCCCCAATCTCGAGATTTTTTAACAATTTCAAGAGTGTCCATGTTAATTTTTGGGAGTTCTCCATCTGTAATTGTATATATGTATGGACCTTCAACTCTATCAGGAAAAGCACCAGCAATAAGTTTAGTATTCCTAAAACCTCGCACCGTTTTAACAATTTGTATGTCAGGGTAGGCTCTCATTTTAATTAGAAAATCATTTATTATCAGGAAAACAAATCCTAAATAAGATTCCATTTTGTCTTAGTTTCGTTTCTAGATTAAGTACATTATTTGGATATGAATAGGTTCTAGTTACTGTATGGTGTTTTGAATAATAAGGATGCATCGGATACATTTGTCTACACCACTCCATTGCTATATTTTGGATATTATATCCAATGATAATTTATGTTGTTTCAAAAAA
>NZ_JAGXJY010000634.1 GCF_019091085.1 Mesorhizobium sp. GbtcB19
GAGGCGGGCGTAGCCGGGGCGAAAAACCTGGGGACGGCCCCGAAGCCCTTGGCCGATGTGTGGAAAGGGACCGCCACGACGTCGAGCCCCACGAGAGACCCCAAGGCGACGATCCCGATATCTGGAGGCGGAAACAGTCTCGCGCCTTTCGGCCTGACGAAATGCGGGCTGCCGCCGGCTTGCTCGCTGGCACTGGCGTCATCGACGCCGGTCAGTTTTTCCGCCTTGGG
>NZ_JAGXJY010000635.1 GCF_019091085.1 Mesorhizobium sp. GbtcB19
GCACGATACCGTGGAAGGGGGCGCAGCCGGTCATCACGCCGATGTTGTAATGATGGATGTAGGCCCAGATGCCCTGCCACAGCGCCTCAATCGTGCGCTTGGAACGGAATTCCTTGAGAACACAGGACCGGCCGAGCTGGGGGAAGCGCGGGCCGGGATGCCGCGCGCCAAGCTTGGTCGGCTCGAACTCGCCCTCGGAAGAGAAGCCGCCGGCCGCCGGGGCGAGAGGC
>NZ_JAGXJY010000636.1 GCF_019091085.1 Mesorhizobium sp. GbtcB19
AAGCGGCAGCGAAGATATCCATGGACAACGGGATTTGAATTCTTCGATGGGCCGGTGTTCCGTCTGAGGACGCTGGGGCAATTCCAGGAAAAGTGTGAGCGGTTTTCTGTCAGGAATTGCGCCAAAACAAGAAGATAGCGCGGCTCGCCGTTTCCGCGAAACGGTGAAACGCTCTAAGTCGTTCATGACGTTTCGGATCGGCCGAACGCAGATCGTGCGCGGGTCTTCGC
>NZ_JAGXJY010000637.1 GCF_019091085.1 Mesorhizobium sp. GbtcB19
GTGGCCCCCGGCTCACGCCAGCCCGACCGCAGCCTGCCCACCGCATATACCGGGGCCGCCGGCGCGCTGGAGAACGAGGAGGGCGACCCGAACGTGCGCATCCGCCGATTGCGGCCCGGCAACAACGAACCGATCGGCATCCAGACCGCGCAGCTTTCGGCAGCGGGCGTGCCGGGCTTCCCCGATGCCGGTCTGCTGAAGGGCTCGCTCTACGAAGCGCTGGAGCGGCA
>NZ_JAGXJY010000638.1 GCF_019091085.1 Mesorhizobium sp. GbtcB19
GAGGGCACGGAGACACCAACCTGCCCCGGCGTGCCCGCTGGAAAGGCAGCCACGCGGTGCCCTCCGTTCCGCGTGCCGATCCGCGCCCGAGCCGCACGGTCGGCTGGAGCGCAAAGGAGGGCCGGAACCTGCAGCCGGCATCGTGGCGGTCCGTCGAAGGCATGCGCCTGCGGCCGCAGGCAGGCGAAGGAGGGTTCTGCAATGCGGCTGCCTGACGGGTGGGTGACCGG
>NZ_JAGXJY010000639.1 GCF_019091085.1 Mesorhizobium sp. GbtcB19
GTTCCCGGGGAACTGCATTCAAGGAACACCTGATGGAACGCTGCGCCCCCCCCCGGCCCCCACCACCCCCCGCCCCTCAGCGCCCCTTCAACTCTCGCAAAAAAGGCCCGCCCAACGAATGGCGGGCCTTTCTCGTCACGCCGTCCAGATCAGGTCAGGAACAGCACGATCCTGTAAGTGTCGGGGGCGACGATGACGATGCGTCCGTCGGCAAGCACGAAATACTCATA
>NZ_JAGXJY010000640.1 GCF_019091085.1 Mesorhizobium sp. GbtcB19
ATCGGGAAGGTGTGCAACGGGTGCTTCTGGAGGCGGCACTCGCCGGTGTGCCGGTCGTGACCACTACCATGCCCGGTTGCGCCGGGGTCATTTGCGACGGATGGAATGGCTTCCTGGTCCCGCCCGGGGCACCCCGCATGTTGCCTGCAAAAATTCTCGACCTGCTCGGCAATCGGGAGAAGGGGGGGGTCATGGCCGGTCGCGCGCCCGGGCGCGTCAGAAAGGAATTC
>NZ_JAGXJY010000641.1 GCF_019091085.1 Mesorhizobium sp. GbtcB19
GCCGGTTCAGGCGGCCGCCATCCTGCTGCCGTTCCTGTGCCTGATGGACATCGTTTCGGTGTGGACCTGGTGGGGCGTCTATGCCCGCAAGATGCTGGTCGACATGATGCCCGGCGCCGTCATCGGGTTCGGTCTCGGCTGGCTGCCCGCGGCGTTGGTCACCGGGGAGATGGTGCGACTGATCGACGGGGCCGTAGCGCTGGGCTTCGTGCTGCGCTGGCTCTACCTGC
>NZ_JAGXJY010000642.1 GCF_019091085.1 Mesorhizobium sp. GbtcB19
GGGCCGCGCATAGGGTGCCCAAGCCAAGGCGGTGAGGGGCGGCACAAGCGCGAACGGCCCCCCCAGGGGCACGGGAACGCGGGTGGCGGTGGTCATCGACCAGGGGTCCGAGACCGCAGCACACAGCATGCAGAAGGGGGAGGAGACGGAGATCCCGGCCTCCAGCATGGGTGCAGCGTGCCCGTGGCCGGTTTTCCAGCCGCCTCCTAAGCGCGCCGGATTAACGATCG
>NZ_JAGXJY010000643.1 GCF_019091085.1 Mesorhizobium sp. GbtcB19
GGGTCAAAAAATCCTCACCTTTTTCTTTGGGCCCACCCTTTAAAGGACCCATGCCCCCCCCCCCCACACATCAGGCGCCGGGCCCCCGGCCCCCCCCCCCCCCCCCGGAGGGGGGGGAGGGAAGGGGCCCACCCGGCGGGCGGTGTTTCCCCCCCCCCCGGCGGGGGGGGGGGGGGGCCCGAGAGGCCGGGGGGGGGGGGTTGGGCCCCCCCAGACCCCGAAGCCGGGTA
>NZ_JAGXJY010000068.1 GCF_019091085.1 Mesorhizobium sp. GbtcB19
TTTATAAATTGATTATCTTTTAATATTTTAATTGCATCATCGTATCTAGTAATTAACCAAGCAGTTTTCTCACTAGGGAGTGAAAAGCGAAATACAGGATTATTTACTCTAAGACTTTCATAAAATAAATAAGCATCTTTCTTAAACTCCGATGAAAATAAGTCAATTTGTAATCCCTCTTGATAGGATAACGATTTAAATGACATCTTTAAAACTCCCTTCATTTTTTTAATGCATCACTACCGTTTATATAGGGCCTTTAATCTAATATATATGTAATAAAATAATTATAATTTCTCCCTTTTTATTTCTATATATTTGCTAGATTTTTTCTTTGATTCTAGATTTAAAAGAAGTAACGAAGGTATAAAAGATGTTACTAAAAGTACAGAAATCCATTTTTTCATCACGTTTAACCCCTTGTATACGAATATGTAATTTTTTATTTATAAAAGAAACCACTTATATACATTAGATGATTATAAGCAGTTTCTTTTTATATGTTTTTGATAATTAATTTCTAACGGTATATATTACTTAATATCTAACTTACGAATGAATTTTAATTATATCCCTCTAAAATAAACAATTTCTTCTAAAGGTGCTCTACTAGTTTTATATTGATTCTGTTCATGCTCAGAATCCCCATATCCAATAGCAATTCCTAACATTATTTTAAGATGGCTTGGAATATCTAAAATTTCTCTCAATTTATCTGGATATGTTACAAAAGTATAAGAAGGAGCTGAATCTAATCCATGCGCTTGTGCAGCTAACATTAAGCTTTGTGATAATTGTCCTATGTCTAATACTGACCATTCAGATAGAGAAGCGTCCATACATAAAAATGCTACAACTGGCGCACCAAAAAAGTTAAAATTATTTTCTATATGCTTTTGTCTAGCCTGTGTATCGTCCCGATCAATACCCATATTTTCAAATTTCTCAATAGCCATTTGTTTCATACGATCATCTAATTTTTGAGGCCAATGTTGTGGTCTAGGAATATCTGAATTAATGGGAACTCCATTTTTAAATGCTGTTAAATAAGCTTTTCTTAACTCTTTTAGATTATCGCCCCCTGCAACAAAAATTTCCCAAGGTTGCGAATTGGCCCAAGAAGGCGA
>NZ_JAGXJY010000644.1 GCF_019091085.1 Mesorhizobium sp. GbtcB19
CAAACCGCCGGCAGGCGCGCCGACGCCGGGATTCGTGCCGCCATGCCCGCCGGACGTGGTGGAGAACTACAACAAGATCTGGACCAACCTGCGCAAGTAATTTCGCAGGCAGGCATGAAAGGAGGGGGGGCTCCGGCCTCCCTTTCTTGTGACTGGTTTTGTGCATGTCGTTGTGCCCAGGGTGCTGCGCGCTTTGGGCGACCCTGCACGAGGGAGGAAGTCTTGTCGT
>NZ_JAGXJY010000645.1 GCF_019091085.1 Mesorhizobium sp. GbtcB19
CGCGCCAGGGGCTTAAGCCCACCGACTGGGCCGCTTCCATCTGGCCTTTGCCGCCCGCCTGGAAGCCGCCGCGCACGATCTCGGCGATGTAGGAGCCGCCATAGATGGCAAGGGCGATAGCCAGCGCGGAGAACTCCGGCGGAATGCGCAGGCCGCCCTGCAGGTTGTGGCCTTGCAAGGCGGGGAAGTCGAGCATCGGCACGTCCGGCAGACGACCGAGCGCCAGGAT
>NZ_JAGXJY010000646.1 GCF_019091085.1 Mesorhizobium sp. GbtcB19
GACCAAGAGGAGCAATCCAATTTGTATCAAATGCATCCTGAATATATGTTTGTTCATTTCCGCTCATGTGCGGTGATGAGAGATAAATTCGTTTTTGTTGTATCATTACCATCTTTATCCCCCTAGTAACTTACTTCATTGATAACTTTGGCAGGAATACCAACAGCAATACAATTAGATGGCATATCATTTATTACAACAGCTCCCGCTCCAATAATAGACCATTTTC
>NZ_JAGXJY010000647.1 GCF_019091085.1 Mesorhizobium sp. GbtcB19
TAATCTTCTTGTTCATCTCCCTCATGATCATCATGAACTACAGGTTGAGGGGTTGGACCCAAACTCTAAGGAATATAAACAAAGATTTTTGGCTTATCAATATTGTCACCATAATCAAACAATTGGTCTTTAAGAAATACATCTCTAGTTCTAATAATCTTCTTATTTACTAAATCTCATGTATCCAAACTCTTCATGATAATATCCTAAGAAAATATATGCTTTTGTC
>NZ_JAGXJY010000648.1 GCF_019091085.1 Mesorhizobium sp. GbtcB19
GGGGAGCCGCCCGGCCACTGGAAGGCGCTAGGCGCGGTGGCGGCGCTGGCTGGCATGCTGGTCACCGCCGCGCATGGCAATATCGAGGCGCTGGTCAAGCTGCGCTACAACGTCGGCGAGTTGTGGATCGTCGGCAGCGCGTTCTGCTGGGCGCTCTACTCGGTGCTGCTGCGCCGCCCCAAATTCGGCCCCGAGCTCCTGCCGCTGGTCGGGCACCTTCTCGGCGCCG
>NZ_JAGXJY010000649.1 GCF_019091085.1 Mesorhizobium sp. GbtcB19
TCTCTTTTGATTTTGCACCATCCATTTGCTCACCCACCGGCCTTTTATCTTCATCGTTTCAAATCACAAAATCCTACGCAAAAGGGGTTGCCCCCCTCCCTGTATGAGGCATTAGAGTTTGATGGAAGCTATCATTTGAGGGTAATGAGTTGGCTCGAAGTATTCCCGTAAGAACTAAAGGATGTAACACCAAAATGCTTCTCTGTCTGCCTTGATCGAAATGCTTCTC
>NZ_JAGXJY010000650.1 GCF_019091085.1 Mesorhizobium sp. GbtcB19
GGGTGCTTGTGCGGATAGAATCTCAGCCCAACTCAGCCCAGAGCGGCAGGTGGCCGGAGCCGGCGGCGTCCCTGTCGGACCACAGGCGCTGCAGCGATCTGGCCAGCGTGGCGCTGGTGAAGATGTAGTCGATGCATTTGTGGCGGCTTTTGTCGCCGGGGGGGTCGGGATCGACCCGGGGGATCAAATCGGCGGCGGGGAGAGGCTGGGGGACATGGACGGGGTGATC
>NZ_JAGXJY010000651.1 GCF_019091085.1 Mesorhizobium sp. GbtcB19
CCAAAGGCTTTATATACTCCAACCAAAGCATCAACCGGCCGCGATGCCGGCAGGTAACACTTCGGTCTGCAACAACGAAGAGGTTATTTTCTGTCTTTCAGGGGGATTGGTGGCCCCGGCGTGACAAGTCACCTCAGATCCAACATTAGCTCGAGTGACCTCGAGTCCACTGATCAATAGCTTCCAGTCGGCCCTCTCTGGTGAGGAAAACGAGAGTTCGCATTTTGTT
>NZ_JAGXJY010000652.1 GCF_019091085.1 Mesorhizobium sp. GbtcB19
GCGCCCCAGCGGCGCGTCCTTGCGCGCATTGCAGCAGGGATGGGTATCGGTCTCATTGAGACTGCCGGGCGGGACGACGCGTTCGAGCGCCGCCTCGCCCGGCTTGATCACGCGGATATCCGTCAGGCCGAAATCGGCGGGGGGGGCGCCGGGATAGCCGGGCGTTTCCTCGAAGTGCTTGCCGGTGTCGGGGAGGATCACCGGCGGGGAAGGGGGGTCTCCCGATTTC
>NZ_JAGXJY010000069.1 GCF_019091085.1 Mesorhizobium sp. GbtcB19
ATGGCAACTGTGTTCATGCGAATGCGATTTTGTCCCTGATGATGGCGTTGAGGACGACCAGGAGCTTCCTTGCGACGGCGATGATGGCCAGTTTCTTGGAGCCCGAGCGGGCGGCAAGGGCTGTGTAGAAAGCTTTGAAGCGGTCACAGACCCGGATGGCAGTGAGGGCTGCCATGTAGAGGGCGCGGCGCACGCGTGATCGCCCGCCCTGGATCTGGCTCTTGCGTGTGAGCTTGCCGCTCTTGTTGTCGAACGGGGCAAGGCCGACGAGCGCGGCGATCGCCTTGGGTGAGCGCTGGCCGAGCTCGGGCAGGAGCGCCAGCAGCGAGAGCGCGCCGACCTTGGAGACACCGGGCACGGAGACCATCAGCGCGTGGTCGCGAGCGGTGTCCTGGTTTTGACGAATGACTTCGGCAATCCGGCTCTCGAACGCCTTGATGCGCGTGTCGAGGTAGGCGATCGTCTCTTCCAGGTCGGCAATGACGATCTCATTGAAGGCCTCGGCGAGGTGCTTCTTCGCCGTTGCCCGCATATTGACCAGGTGGTCGCGGTGGCCGGCAAGCGATTGAAGCTGCTCGACTTCTTCGCTCGGCGCCGGCTCGGCCTCAGGGTTATAACGACGACCGTAGTCGCTCAGCATCCTGGCATCGAGAGGATCGGTCTTGGCCCGCCGTCTGGTCGACTTGGCATAGTGGTGGGTGTGCGCCGGGTTGTGCCGCGAGAACGGCACGCCGGCCTTGGCCAGCGCATGGCGCAACAATCGGTCATGCACCCCTGTCGCCTCCATGACGACGAAGTCTCGATCGGGATCGAGGCCCGCCACATAGGCCGCGATCGCGTCGGCCTGGTTGTCGATGCGCCGAAGACGGCCGCTTGTCTCATCAAAAAAGTCCAGCCACTGCTTTGAGATGTCGCAGCCGACATAGTTCTGGGCTATCATGTCCACGCCTCTTCCTGTGGTGCGGGGTCTGCTTCGAACAGCCCCGTGCAACTGTTCAGGTTGATGGTTCACCGGTGGGAAGGGACCGGGCCATGCCACGGCCTGTCCGAAAGGACGACCAGGATCCACTCGGTCTCCTTCCCACTTCAACCATACACCAGAACCAACACACAGGAT
>NZ_JAGXJY010000653.1 GCF_019091085.1 Mesorhizobium sp. GbtcB19
GAGCGGCCCTCCCACGATCCGAACTCGAGCACGTCGAGCGGCGCTTCGCGCCGCGCCGCGAGCAGCGACGCCCAAGCCGGGAAGAACCGCGACGCCCAGTCGGTGGAGAGCGCCTTGCCTTCGAACCAGCTTGCGAAAGCGGCGTCCACCATTCCCGCTCTTGTCCCGACGGGTACGATCCGGCCGACCCCATCCTGGATGCCACGCCCAACGCCAGGCGCCTGGCGGC
>NZ_JAGXJY010000654.1 GCF_019091085.1 Mesorhizobium sp. GbtcB19
CCATATGTGATTGGCAAACTCGGCGCGACTTGATCGCTTCGGCAATCGAAGCGCAAGGGCCAATGATCGGCAAAGCGGTGAAGCCAGCCTGTTCATAGCCAAGCGCCTGGACCAAAGCTTACGTTTGTGGTCCTTGGCACGAATTTTTGTGTCGCGTCGCCGCCAAGATTTTTGTGTATCGGTCTTGTGCGGCTGCCGGATTTCTGCCATAAAAAATTTAGGACAGTAG
>NZ_JAGXJY010000655.1 GCF_019091085.1 Mesorhizobium sp. GbtcB19
CCCAGCCCCCCGTTGGACAGGAATTCGGGCGCGGCACCGCCCTCCAGCGCCACGACGCTAGCCGCCGTCTCGTCGCAGCTCGTCACAATGCCCAGAACGCGGATCAATTGGTCGCTGGCCTCAAAGATTGTGTCGCCGGCCATTCCCAATTAGGAAAGGGCCCGGCAGACCTCAAGCTGCCTCGGGGGTAATCACGGACCGCGCGCCATGCAAACTTTGAAAATCGGAA
>NZ_JAGXJY010000656.1 GCF_019091085.1 Mesorhizobium sp. GbtcB19
TAATCATGGCTGCGAGATTTACATCTTCGTTTCCGGCGGCCGGCCTGGACGAGCGGAAATCGTGCGCAAGACAAAGCGGTGACTCAAGAGACGCTTCGGGCGACGCCACGGCGAATGGGCCTATTGGCCATTCGCCCCCGTCGTCCTCATCGAGGAGCAGCTGAACCTCTGCGTGGGGACGATCGCCACCGACATCAAGGTTCTTGACTGCAGCGGCGACTTCTGCCAT
>NZ_JAGXJY010000657.1 GCF_019091085.1 Mesorhizobium sp. GbtcB19
GGGGTGGGCCCCAGCGGAATAGAGATGTCTTCCCCAGCATTGAGCTTGGTGGTGGGCCCCTCGTTACACCCCCCGAACCACTTGGTGTGGCGGGGGGCGAACTCCCTCATCCTGTCGGAGGCAAACTCCGGCGTGGAAGCGCCCCCGACGGGAATGAAGCCGTTGGCGTATTCCCCTGCCCCCTCTTCCAGGACCTTGGCGTCCTGCGCCGTTTCGGGCGAGATCAGGC
>NZ_JAGXJY010000658.1 GCF_019091085.1 Mesorhizobium sp. GbtcB19
AAATAAATGAGCCTTGCCACACATGTTCCATAATAGTGTCATTTAACTAATAAACATGTAAGAAAGTTAGAAGATAAATGGTAATTCTCCAAAGGTAGATCAACATTCCAGCAATGCGAGAGTCAGTGATTATTTACACATTCATGTTCATGAAATCATGAATGCGTTAATTTGGGATCTAATGGTCATTCGCTCCTTTTAGATCACTTTGTATCTGGGAAAATTCTAG
>NZ_JAGXJY010000659.1 GCF_019091085.1 Mesorhizobium sp. GbtcB19
AGACTCCCCCCGCTGATGGGCGCCTGGCTGGTGCGCGCCGGCAGCCATAACGAGGACGACCTGCCCGCCTGGGTGCCGACCTATCTCTGGCTGCTGCGCAAGGCGCACGATTACCGCTGGATCACATTGTTGGCCGGTATTGCCTTCTTCGCCGGTTCGGTGCTGCTGGCGACCCGGCTGCCGGCCGAGTTCATGGCGGGCGCGGGCCGTGGCCGCTCGCTGATCTCG
>NZ_JAGXJY010000660.1 GCF_019091085.1 Mesorhizobium sp. GbtcB19
GTTGGACGACGCCGCGCGCGCCGGCTGGCTTTATTATGTTGCCGGCAACACACAGGACCAGTTCGCCGCCAAGCTCGGCATCTCCAGGCAGACGGCGCAGCGGCTGGTGTCGCTCGCCATGTCGGGGGGCCTGATCAAGGTGCGGGTCGATCATCCGATCGCCAACTGCCTCGACCTCGCCCCGCGGCTGCGATCGCGCTTCGCGCCCGACCTCGTCGCAGTGGTGCC
>NZ_JAGXJY010000661.1 GCF_019091085.1 Mesorhizobium sp. GbtcB19
TTCCTGAAGAAGGCGTGATTGCGGCTTCCATGCGGAGAGATTAAGCAGCTCGGCTGCTTTCGCCAGTCCCCACATTGCGAGAGGCGCGGTGGCGGAAGCTGCCAATCTCCCCCCTTGCGGGGGAGATGGGCGGCAGGCCAGAGGGGGGGGCTGGCCCGCCGGCATATCAGCCTTCGCAATCCCTGGGAGGCCGGGGTGTCGGTCAGGCCGGGCAGGGAACGCTGCGGT
>NZ_JAGXJY010000662.1 GCF_019091085.1 Mesorhizobium sp. GbtcB19
TAGGGCGATCTCCCGCCGATCCTGCCGTAAAGCGCGGCGGGTCGCCTCCCTGCCGCTATCGAGACAATGGTCAGCTTGCGCTGAATGCTTGCGCCTTGTGTCGCCTGTTCTTATATACGCGCCAAGCCGTCCGGCCCCGCAAAGCGGGGACCGGGACGGGATTTCTTGTGAACAGGGGGTTTGGTCGGGACGCCTTTTGAAGGGTCCTGTGAGCCTGCTTAGAGGAGA
>NZ_JAGXJY010000007.1 GCF_019091085.1 Mesorhizobium sp. GbtcB19
GGCCTCGGCGACCGCGAACAGCGCCGTGCCGGCCATGGCTATGCCGAGCAACGCTAGGTTCATCCGCATGGATCGGGCATAACCTTCCCGGAGCCGACTATCGCGTCGTCGCCAATGCCTGGCACTTCGCCTTCATGAACCCCGCCAGCGCCCCGATCCCGACATTGGATGGCGACATCAGCGCCGACCCGCCCGGCTTCGATCGCACGAAATTTCTGAAGCAACTCGGCGAAGAAATCCCGGCATTCTTCGATCGAGCGTTCTCCCTCGCACCGAATGTGATCAATAGTAGCGTATCGCCATAACAGCCGCGCTACGGCCGGGCTTCCCCCAGCACGGCGAGGACGGCCTCTTCGACACGCGAGCATTCGGTCACCAGCCAGTCGGCCATGGCCGGCCAGTTGTCCTCGGCGTAGCAGTTCACCCGCCACATCGAGTTGATGCCGAGGCCCTCGCAACTCTGTTCCGGCTTGAGCTTCAGCCGCGCCTCGATCGCCGGCTGGAACGGCTTCAGCCGCGACCAGGACTCCGTGGCACCGAACTTTTCATTGCGGCCGAAGAAGACGCCGACATGATTCTGCGCCGGCGCGACATACATCGAAAGCACCAAGGCGAAGTCCGGCAGCCCACGCTGCCAGAACCAGGGCCCACGCCGCGCCATCCTTGGCCTTTCTTCCGGATGCCGCTCGGCGAACAGCGTCCAGAAGCCGCGCTGGCGGAACTCCGAAGCGCGGCGGCCGCCGAAGTCGAACTCATTCATGGCCGGCTGCCCCGTTGCCCGGGAGTGTTTCGAAATTCGTTCTGGCGAGTCATATGATGGCGTTTCGAGAACCGTAGCGTAACGGACATTTGGGTTCGTGCGCAACGGAAGCCCGGAAAACGCCGTCAGGCGGCCAATGCGGCGATCTGGATCTCACGACCGGGATCAGTGCTTCTTATCCGCTGCGCGATGCATAGCGGCAAATTCTGCCAAGGTTGGAAAATGACCTCCGACTTTCGGCTGGGCGAGAGGACGCTTCGTTGCACCCGGCCCCTCCACCCCAAACCTGCGGTCGATCCAAACGCTGGCGAGCCCGATGCTCTCTGCCGGCGCATGATCATGAAACAGACTTTGAGCCACATGAAGGACTTCGTCCTGCTGAATGCCCAGATCCTGCTTCAGCCTGTCGAACAGGAAACGAAAATTGCCTGGATCCGGCTTGTAGCTGCCAATGTCTTCCGCCGTATAGACGGCATCGAAGCTCACACCGAGCTTACGATTGGAGGCCGCGAAACTCTGGTTGTCGACATTGGATAATACGACCAGACGAAAATGCTGTTTCAGATAGGCCAGCGCCTCCCTGGAATCCGGAAAGGCAGGCCAATCCGGCACCGAGGTGCCGAAACGTTCATGCAGATCAGCCTGCGCGGTGATCCCCCAATGTCGAGCAAGCCTTGCGTGCACTGTCGCCAACAGTGTTCTGTAGTGCAGGGAAGGGGTCTCGGCTTCCTGCCGCGTCTCTATTTCCCCATAGGTTTCCAACGCTTCGTCCCGGCTGATTTCGCGATTTGCGAGGCTCAAAAGCGGCTGAAGCGCGTTCCAGATGCCGGTTTCCCAGTCGATCAGCGTGCCATAGACATCGAATGTCAGCGCTTTGAAACGAGTGAAATCCATATCGGTGATCCTCACATCGCATCCTTAGCGCCGCGCGAGGCCGATATCTCGGCAAAACCTTCCGGATTTTAGGCGTTTCCTCCCGTTCTACCGAGTAGATTTCGGCGAACTTCGGCCGGAGTTGAATCTCGCTCTCTGCGCATTGCGCGCGTCAAGGCGCTTTGGTCGGAGTGACCACTGAGAATCGCGATATCCGCGATGGAAAGACGCGGATCGGCAAGCATCCGTTCTGCCGCATCGAGGCGCATTGCAACCAAATGCGCATGCGGAGTGGTCGCCCGCCGCTTGGTGAAGGCTTCATGCAGACGAGTTGGGCTCATCCCCGCCGCTTCCGCGATATCGGCAATGCGGATTGGGTCGGCGAGTTTTCGTTCGATGAACGCCGTGGCTCGTCTTATGGCAAGCTCTGCGCGATCTGGACGATTGGGAGGAGTGACGCGATCCAGCAGCAATGTGGACCAGGCGTGTCGAAGCGACGCGGAAAGCTCCCGCGATCCCGCCTGTACCGCCATGTAGTCGATCAGGCCGTGAATCTCCCGGCCGATCGCAAAGAATGCGGGTATGTCTTCATCCGGCTCCTGGATGCCGCGGCGGGACGGCAGGTCGAGGACAACGAAAGAGTCTGTTTGTTTGGCGTAGAACGCGTGCTGGCAACCGGCGGAAACAAAAGCGCCGGTGCTGCCCGAAACCCGTCCTGATCGGTGCCCCAGATCGATTTCGAGTGCTCCGGAAATGGGCAGGATCACTTGCGGATAGTCGTGCCGGTGCCTCTCGATTTCCCCGGAGTATCTTCGGATTTCAACAACGGTCTCGTTCATCGATACGTCCTGCGCAAGCGCGGGCACCGCCCTCGGTGATGAGACGCCGCCGGCCTCCGGCCACGAACCTTACACCATGCCGAGAGCGGCCTTGTAGAGGTCCAGGATGGATTCCTCTTCCTGGCGCTCGGCTTGGTCCTTCTTGCGCAGCCGCACGATCGTGCGGATCGCCTTGGTGTCGAAACCGGTGCCCTTGGCCTCGGCATAGACATCCTTGATGTCGTCGGAGATCGTCTTCTTCTCTTCCTCGAGCCGCTCGATGCGCTCGATGATGGTGCGCAGCTGGCCGGCGGCTACAGTCTGGCTGGTCTCGGTGATTTCGTCGGCCATTTTTCTCTCCGCGTCTTCTGAGGCCATGGCGATTCCCGCCACGGCAAATTGGAGCGGGTTCCCTGCCCGAGCGGGCGCGGCGGGTCAAGACACTTGTCGAGCGGCTGTGGACGGCTGCTGTCAGCCGCCCATCAATATCGCGCTCCGACTGTCACTTAAAGGCTACGAGCAGATCCTTCGCGTCGATCTGGTCGCCGGCCTTGACCAGCACCTCAGCGATCTCGCCGTCGCGTTCGGCGTGGAGCGCGGTTTCCATCTTCATCGCCTCGATCGACAGCAGCACGTCGCCCGCCTTGACCGCCTGTCCGGCCGCCACGGCAAGCGCCGACACCACGCCGGGCATCGGCGCGCCGACATGCGCCTCATTGCCGGGCTCGGCCTTGCGGCGCGCCTTGGCGGCGGAAGCGCCATGCGCCCGGTCCGGCACCTTGACGCGGCGCGGCTGGCCGTTGAGCTCGAAGAACACGGTGACCATGCCCTTGTCGTCGACATCGCCGAACGCCTGGCAGCGAACCACCAGGGTCTTGCCCTTCTCGATGTCGAGGAAGATCTCGTCTTCCGACTTCATGCCGTAGAAATAGGTCGGCGTTGGCAGCACGCTCACCGGGCCGTAGGTCTCCTGCGCGGCGGCGAAGTCGGTGAACACCTTCGGATACATCAGCCACGAGGCGAACTCGTATTCCGAGAGCTTGCGGTCGAGTTTCGTCTCGATGTCCTTGCGGCTCGCCTTGAGGTCGGCTGCTTTCAGCAGCGAGCCGGGCCGCACGGTGATCGGCTTCTCGCCCTTCAGCGCCTTCTTCTGCAGCGCCGCCGGCCAGCCGCCGGGCGACTGACCAAGATCGCCGCGCAGCATCGACACGACCGAGTCCGGGAAGGCGATGTCCTTGGCCGGGTTCTCGACATCGGCGACGGTGAGGTCCTGGCTGACCATCATCAGCGCCATGTCGCCCACCACCTTGGAGGACGGCGTCACCTTGACGATGTCGCCGAACATCAGATTGACATCGTGATAGGCCTGCGCCACCTCGTGCCAGCGGGTCTCGAGCCCGAGCGAGCGCGCCTGCTCCTTGAGGTTGGTGAACTGGCCGCCCGGCATCTCGTGCAGATAGACTTCCGAGGCCGGACCCTTCAGGTCGCTCTCGAAGGCGGCATACTGATTGCGCACCGCCTCCCAATAGAAGGAGATGTGGCGGATCCATTGCGGATCGAGGCCGGGATCGCGCTCGGTGCCCTTCAGCGCCTCGACGATCGAGCCCAGGCAGGGCTGCGAGGTGTTGCCGGAGAAGGAATCCATCGCCGCGTCGATGGCGTCGGCGCCGCTCTCCACCGCCGCCAGCACCGTCGCCGCCGACAAGCCCGACGTGTCGTGCGTGTGGAAATGGATCGGCAGGTCGGTCGCCTCGCGCAGCGCCTTGAACAGCACGCGCGCCGCAGCCGGCTTCAGCAAGCCGGCCATGTCCTTGACGGCGATGATGTGGGCGCCGGCCGCTTCCAGTTCCTTCGCCAGCCCGACATAATATTTGAGGTCGTATTTGGCACGCGCCGGATCGAGGATGTCGCCGGTGTAGCAGATCGCCGCTTCCACCAGCTTGCCCTCGGCGCCGACCGCGTCCATCGCGACGCGCATGTTCTCCACCCAGTTCAGGCAGTCAAAGACGCGGAACAGGTCGACGCCGCCGCTGGCCGCCTGGCGGACGAAATGCTGCACGACATTGTCCGGATAGTTGGTGTAGCCGACGCCGTTGGCGCCGCGCAAAAGCATCTGCAGCAAGAGATTGGGCGCGGCCTCGCGCACTTTGCTCAGCCGCTCCCACGGATCCTCGGTGAGGAAGCGCATGGCCACATCGAAAGTGGCGCCGCCCCAGCATTCCAGCGACAGCAGCTGCGGCAGCGCGCGCGCATAGGTGCCGGCGATGCCGACTATGTCATGCGTGCGCATACGCGTGGCGAGCAGCGACTGGTGGCCGTCGCGCATCGTCGTGTCGGTGACCAGCACCTGGCGCTGCTCGCGCATCCAGGCCGCGAATTTCTCCGGACCCTGCGCGTCGAGCCTCTGCTTGCTGCCGTCCGGGACGTGGCCGTTGAGATAAGGCACCACCGGTGCGGCCGCATTGGCCTTCGGCATCGGCCGGCCGCGCGTCTCCGGGTGGCCGTTGACGCTGACATCGGCCAGATAGTTGAGCAGCTTGGTGGCGCGGTCCTGCCGCTTCACCTGCTCGAACAGCTCCGGCGTCGTGTCGATGAACTTGGTCGTGTAGGAATTGTCGGCGAAGCGCGGGTGATTGATGATCGCTTCGAGGAAGGTGAGGTTGGTGGCGACGCCGCGGATGCGGAACTCGCGCAGCGCCCGGTTCATGCGTGAGATCGCCTCGCCGGGCGTCGGTGCCCAGGCCGTCACCTTTTCGAGCAGAGGATCGTAGAAGCGGGTGATGACCGCGCCTGAATAAGCGGTGCCGCCGTCGAGCCGGATGCCGAAGCCGGCCGCCTCGCGGTAAGCGGTGATGCGGCCGTAGTCCGGGATGAAATTATGCTCCGGATCCTCGGTGGTGATGCGGCACTGCAGCGCGTGGCCGTTGAGCCTGATGTCCTTCTGCGCCGGCACGCCCGATTGCTTCGTGCCGATGGCGAAGCCGTCGAGGATATGGATCTGCGCCTTGACGATGTCGATGCCGGTCACCTGCTCGGTGACGGTGTGCTCGACCTGGATGCGCGGATTGACCTCGATGAAGTAGAATTTGCCGGTGTCGGCATCCTGCAGGAACTCGACCGTGCCCGCGCCGATATAGCTGGTCTCGCGTGCGATCTTGAGCGCGTAGCCGCAAAGCTCCTGACGCAGCTCTTCGCTCAAGTAAGGCGCCGGCGCGCGCTCCACGACCTTCTGGTTGCGGCGCTGGATCGAGCAGTCGCGCTCGAACAGATGCACCGCGTTGCCGTGGGTGTCGCCCAGCACCTGCACCTCGACATGGCGGGCGCGTTCGATGAGCTTTTCGAGATAGACCTCGTCCTTGCCGAAGGCGGCCTTGGCCTCGCGCTTGCCTTCCATCACCTCGCGCGCCAGGTCGGCTTCGGCACGGATGGCGCGCATGCCGCGGCCGCCACCGCCCCACGAGGCCTTGAGCATCACCGGATAGCCGACCTCCTTGGCCAGCTTCTTGACCTCGTCCATGTCGTCCGGCAGCGGATCGGTTGCCGGCACCACCGGCACGCCGACCTCGATCGCCAGGTTGCGCGCGGCGACCTTGTTGCCCAGCCGGCGCATCGTCTCCGGCTTCGGCCCGATGAAGGTGATGCCGGCCGCCGCGCAGGCCTCGGCGAATTCCGGGCTTTCCGAAAGCAGGCCGTAGCCGGGGTGGATGGCATCGGCGCCGGACAGCCTGGCGACCCGGATCACCTCCTCGATCGACAGATAGCTCTCGATCGGGCCCATATCCTTGGCAAGATGCGGTCCGCGCCCGACCTGATAGCTCTCGTCGGCCTTGAAGCGGTGCAGCGAATATTTGTCCTCTTCCGCCCAGATCGCCACGGTTTTGAGGCCCAGTTCATTGGCCGCGCGGAACACGCGGATGGCGATTTCGGACCGGTTGGCGACGAGGATCTTCGTGATGGCCAAGGACGAGGCTCCATTAGCGGAAGGAAAGCAAACCGGCGCAATGATTAGCGTGAAAATGCTGCAGTGCAAACGAAATTGCGCGACAGCTAAAACGATTTAAATCGCTTGTTTGCGCCAGAACCGTCCCCCAGGCATCGATTGATCAGGCGAGGGCGACCACCAACTCGCGCCTGAGGCAGCGCCATGCGGCTGCTCGATGGCAAACCCACCCAAGAAAAATGCCCGGCGCAAGCGCCGGGCATCCATTACAAGTCGGCTTGAGTTGCCGGCTTATTTCTCGAAGTAGCTGTACTTGCCGTCGTCACCCTTCTTCCATTCGTAGATGACGTAGTCCGGACGGGTGATGTCGCCCTTGGCGTCGTAGCCGATCTCGCCGATGGCCGTCTTCCACGGACCGCCCGACTTGATCACTTCGGCAACTTTCTGCGCATCGTCGGCCGAGCCGACCTTGGCGATAGCCTGCGAGATGATCTGCACGGCGGCGTAGGAGTAGAGCGTGTAGGCTTCCGGCTCGAAGCCGGCAGCGCGGAACTTCTCCACGACTTCCTTGGCGGCCGGATTCTTGCGCGGATCCGGAGCGAAGGTGTTGAGCGTGCCGGCAACGGCGTCGCCGGCGATCGAGGCCAGTTCGTTGGAGACGATGCCGTCGCCCGAGAACAGCGGCGCCTTCAGGCCCTGGTCGGCCGACTGACGGATGATCAGGCCGGCTTCAGTGTGCAGGCCGCCCCAGTAGATCAGGGTGACGCCATTTTCCTTCATCTTGGCGATGAGGGCCGAGAAGTCCTTGTCGCCGACGTTCACGCCTTCATACAGCACTTCGGTGATGCCATTGGCGTTGAGGTTCTTCTTGGTCTCATCCGCGAGGCCCTGGCCATAGGGGGTCTTGTCGTGGATGATGGCGATCTTGGCGTCCTTGAAGTTCTTGGCGATGTAGTCGCCGGCCACCTTACCCTGCTGGTCGTCGCGACCGCAGGTACGGAAGGTGTTCCACAGGCCGCGCTCGGTGAGCTTCGGATTGGTCGCAGCCGGCGTCATGACGAGGATGCCGTTTTCGGCATAGACTTCCGACGCGGGAATGGTCACGCCCGAGTTGAAGTGGCCATCGACGAACTTGACGCCGTCAGCGACGAACTTGTTGGCGACCGAGATGCCCTGCTTGGGGTCGGAGACGTCGTCGCCGATCTCGAGCTTGAGCTGCTGGCCATTGATGCCGCCCGCCGCGTTGATGTCGGCGACAGCCTGTTCCGCGCCCTTCTGCAGCTGTGCGCCGAAGGCGGCGTTCGGGCCGGTGATCGGACCGGCAACGCCGATCAGGATGTCAGCGGCCCACGCGCTGCCGCTGAACGCGATGAACGCGGTCAGCGCAACGGCGGACAAGAGTGATTTTTTCATTGAAACGCTCCCATTTACGGAGTGGGCGTGGATGATACTTTCATGCGATGCCCACCCTTATCGCAGAAAGCATAGAATGCCGATTTTCAGGCACTTGTCACGCCGATTCGTCCCCGAGACGGCGTAATGGTGAACGTCAACCCTTCGGCTTCCAGCTTAATAAGGAAGCTCTTTCATAGAGCCAGTTGTACTGTGTGACCATTTGGTTGGTGCGCGTGTATTGATAGCCGAGAAAGCCCAAGATCATCAGCACGATGGTGTCGATGATATAGTAATGCAGCGAGAACATCGTGCCGTCGAACAGCGCGTGATGGATGAACCTGATGCCGACGCCGAGCCCGATCATATAGAAGAACAGCTGAACATAGCTGCTCCAGGTCTGGGCGGCGGCCTTGCCGGTCATCCATGCCGCCCAGCCGCCCAGCAGGCAGGTGACGAACAGGAACTGCCAGATCGAGGCTTCTTCGTAGATAATGCCCTGCATGATGAAGACCTCTCTCAGTGATGTCCGCCTTCGAGATAGGCGGCGCGCACTTCCGGATTGGCGAGCAGTTCCTTGCCGGTGCCGCTCATCGTCACATTGCCGTTGACCATGACATAACCGCGATCGGCGAGCTTCAGCGCGCCGAAGGCGTTCTGCTCGACCAGGAACACGGTCAGCCCTTGCGACTTGTTCAACTCGCGGATGGCGTCGAAGATCTGCTTGACGATCAGCGGCGCCAGACCCAGCGACGGCTCGTCGAGCAGAAGCAGCTTCGGTCGCGCCATCAGCGCCCGGCCGATCGACAGCATCTGCTGTTCGCCGCCCGACAGCGTGCCGCCGCGCTGGCCGATACGCTCCTTCAGACGCGGGAACAGCGTGAACACCTTCTCGACGTCCTCATCGTAATGCTGAAGGTTGTCGAGGCTGGCGCCCATCTGCAGGTTTTCCATCACCGTCATGCGCGGGAAGATGCGGCGTCCTTCCGGCGATTGGGCGATGCGCAGGCGCGCGATCTCGTGCGTCGGCAATTGGGTGATGTCGGTGCCGGCGAAAGTGATGGCGCCGGTGCGGGCGCGCGGCGCGCCGAAGATGGTCATCATCAGCGTCGACTTGCCGGCGCCGTTGGCGCCGATCAGAGCCACGATCTCGCCCTGGTTGACCTGCACGTTGACGCCGTTGAGCGCCCGGATGTTGCCGTAGTAGGTCTCGACGCCCTTGATGTCGAGCAACGTTGTGCCGGCCATTATTTGCGCCCTCCACGCTTGCCCGCTTCGGGCCTGGCCGCTGCTTCCTTGCCCTTCGAAGCGCTCTCGGCTTTCGCTGCTGGAGCCTTCGCGGCCGGCTTCTTCGGCGCCGCTTTCGCAGTGCTGGATTTCGCGGCCGGCTTGGCTGCGGGTTGGGGCTTGCTCGCGATCGACGCGGCGCGCGCGTCGACCTGCGCCGCCTTCGAAGCGCCTTTCGACACCGTGACCCGCTCGCCTTCGTCAGCGTGTTCGACAGTGTCGGAAACCGGACCCGCCATCATCGAAGCGGAATTGCCAGGACCATGGGCGGAGTCGGGGCCCGTATCGAGCTGCTCGATGACATCCTCGTCGCCGACTTCGACGAGTACCTCTTCCACTTCCTCGTCGTCGACGCCGAGATAGGCGGCGATGACGCGCGGGTCGGTGCGGACCGTCTGCGGGCTGCCGTCGGAGATCTTGCGGCCGTATTCGAGCACGACGACATGATCGGAGATCTGCATGACCACCGACATGTCGTGCTCGATCAGCAGGATCGACGTGCTGTTCTTGATGTCCATCAGGAGCTCGTTCAGCGCGGCCGATTCCTTCGGATTGAGACCGGCGGCCGGTTCGTCGAGGCAGAGAAGCTCGGGACCGGTGCACATGGCGCGCGCGATCTCCAGACGTCGCTGCGCGCCGTAGGGCAGGTCGCCCGCCGGATCATCGGCGCGGTCGACGAGATCGGCCTTTTCCAGCCAATGCCTGGCGAGCTCGATCGATTCGGCCGAGGCCTGACGATAGCTCGGAAAGCCGAACAGGCCAAGGAAGGTGTAGCCCGAGGCCTTCATCAGCTTGTTGTGCTGGGCCACCAGCAGGTTTTCGAGCAGCGTCATGCCCGAGAACAGGCGGATGTTCTGGAAGGTGCGAGCGACGTTGGCGCGTGCCGGGATCTCGTGGTTGGGCAGGCGCTCCAAGAGGTAGGTCGAGCCGTCGCGTTTGTTGAGCGTGATCATGCCCTCGGTGGGCTTGTAGAAGCCGGTGATGCAGTTGAACACCGTTGTCTTGCCGGCGCCGTTCGGACCGATCAGCGCGGTGATCTCGCCGCGCCTGGCCTGGAACGACAGGTCGCCGATGGCGACCAGGCCGCCGAACTTCATCGACAGATGCTCGACCTGCAGGATGAAGTCGCTCGAAGAAGGGGTCGCGTTCATCAGCCGTGGCCCTCCTTGGTGAAGGACCCTGAGACCGCTCTTCGCTCCTTGAGGAAGGCTGTCGGTTCCCGACTGCCGACGAAGCCGCGCGGCTTCCACAGCATGACGATGACCATGGCCATGCCGAACAAAAGCATGCGGTAAAGCTCCGGCGTGAAGTCGGGGCCGAACACGACCTTGAGGAAGTCGAGCTCGCGCAGGATCTCGGTGCCGCCGATCATCACCAGCGCCGCAACCGCGATGCCGCCCAGCGAACCCATGCCGCCGAGTACGACGATGGCGAGGATGATCGCCGATTCCAGGAAGACGAAGGATTCAGGACTGACGAAGCCTTGCCGGGCGGCAAAGAACGAGCCGGCAAAGCCGCCGAACATGGCGCCGGTGGCAAAGGCCGTCAGCTTGGTGGTGGTGGTGTTGATGCCGAGCGAGCGGCAGGCGATTTCGTCCTCGCGCAGCGCTTCCCAGGCGCGGCCCACCGGCAGGCGGCGAAGCCTGATGGTGACGAAGGCGGTGAGGAAGCAGAGCGCCAGGATCAGATAATAGAGGAAGATCTTGTAGTAGGCGCCGGACTGGGCGATGTGCAGCACCTTGGCGATGTAATTCGGGTCAGACACGTTGAACGACATCAGCCCGAAGAATGAGACTTTCGGAATGCCGGAAATGCCGGCCGAGCCGTTGGTCACTTCGCGCCAGTTGATGATCACCAGCCTTATGATCTCCCCGAACGCCAACGTCACGATCGCCAGATAGTCGCCGCGCAACCTGAGCACCGGGAAGCCGAGCATGACGCCCCAGAAGGCGGCCATGCAGCCGGCGGCCGGCAGCAGGATCCAGAACGACAGCCCGAAATGCGTGCCGAGCAGCGCGTAGGCATAGGCGCCGACGGCATAGAAGGCGACATAGCCGAGATCGAGCAGGCCGGCGAGGCCGACGACGATGTTGAGGCCCCAGGCCAGCATCACATAGATCAGGATCTGGATGCCGAAATTGTCGACCCATTTAAGCGAACCCTGGAAGCCGAAAGCGAGCACCATCGCGATCGGATAAAGCAGCAACACGACGATGCCGATCTTGTTGAAGTTCTGGCGCACGAAACCAGGTTCCGCCACGACCGCGGGCGCCTTGGCCTTTTCGGCCTTGGCCCGCTCCATCGCCGGTTGCGCGTAGCCGACATAGAGGAAGCGGCCGACGGCGGTGGCGATGACCACCAGGGCAAGCAGCAGCCAGCGCTGCACCAGAATCAGTTCGTTGCTGATGTTCTGATCGGTTCTTAGACCGATAAACAGAACGAACAGGCCAAGCGCGATGGCGCCGGCATAGAGCCCTTCGCGCAAAGCGCGCTGGATGGGAGGGACGACGGTGTCGCGCTCCGAAGACACGGTAGCGGCCATGAGGATCAGACCTTTTCGACTTCAGGCCGGCCCAGGATGCCGGAGGGCAGGAAGATCAGCACGATCGCCAGGATCGAGAAGGCGGCGACGTCCTTGTAGTCGATGGAGAAATAGGCCGACCACATGCTCTCGATGAAGCCGATCAGGAGCCCGCCGAGCACGGCGCCGGGGAGCGAACCGATGCCGCCGAGCACGGCCGCCGTGAAGGCCTTCACGCCCGGCACGAAGCCGTCCGAGAACACCACGACGCCGTAATACATCAGGAACAGCGTGCCGGCGACGGCGGCAAGGGCCGCGCCCATGATGAAGGTGATGGAGATGGTGCGGTCGACATCGACGCCGAGCAGTGCCGCCATCTTGCGATCCTGCTCGCAGGCGCGCTGCGCCCGGCCGAGCGCCGTTCTGTTGACAAGGTACCAGAAGACCACCAGCAGCACCGCCGTCACCAGGACGATGATGATCTGCTTCAGCGAGATGCTGATGCCGTCGATCGTGTACACCTGGCTGACCATCGGCGGGATCGGCTTGTTGCGCGGACCCTGGGTGACCTGCACGAAGTTGGACAGCGCGATCGACATGCCGATGGCGGTGATCAGCGGCGCCAGCCGGAACGAGCCGCGTAGCGGCCGGTAGGCCACCTTTTCGATCGTCCAGTTGTAGAGGCTGGTCAGCAGCATCGCCACGATCATCATGATCAGAAGCGCCACCACGACCGGCACGGAATAGAACAGCGCGCCGAGGATGAGGAAGACGATGAGGGCGGTGAAGGCGCCGACCATGAAAATGTCGCCATGGGCGAAATTGATCATGCCGATGATGCCGTAGACCATCGTATAGCCGATCGCGATCAGCCCATAGATCGATCCCAGCGTCAGCCCGTTGATAAGCTGCTGGACGAAGTACTGCATATTTATGCGGCTCCCCTGGAATGTCGCCTTTGCGGACGCATTCCTTTTCGTATTTCCCCTAGTCGTAAAGTTTCGAGCCCGGATTGCAACGTGATTTTTCAATCGCTCCGCGTGGTTTGGAAGCACGCTGTCCGATTGCCCGTTTTTTCGCACCCGACCCCTGGACTATCGCGGACCCTATCATTGGCACAACGCAATGTCTTTGACGATTCAACCTTATGATGAGCCTCCTGTCGAAGGAATCAGCGTCAAAATAAGTTGATGAGAAGAATCCTTGCGCAAATCGCGACGCTCCATTTTGGACCGCCGCACATTCCGTTGGGTCAGGATTCCGTCATGTATGACGGCCACGTGACGGCGAGCCGCCTTCCGTGCAGGGCAACCTCGCCGAAATGGAAAAGCCTTGCGGTGAGGTCTCAGTAAGCAGAGCCTCCGTCTCCATCGAGACTATGCTTTTCGGTACCCTTGAGCGGTGGATTGAAGACGCTCACCAGCACCATGTCGCCGGCGCGGTCGGCGCGCAGGAAATGATCGTCATGCGCGTCGAGCACATAGATCGTTCCCGGCTCGACGCGGTGGACGATGCCGGCCATATCCTCGACCTCGCCGCTTCCGGAAATGCAGTAGCAGGCCTCCAGATGCCGCCGGTATTGCAGCCGCGACTCGCTGCCCGCGCGCACAACCGTGTGGCATACCGTGAAGCCCATGCCGTCTTGGCTCGTCAGCAGACGATGGCTGGTGCCATTGCCCCAGTCGACGAAGAAGTCAGTTTTTTCTACATCAGCCAATTGCCTGGTGAACATTGCAGCCTTTCCACGAAGACAGGTTTGTGAAGCGGTAGCGCTTCGAGATCGGCGGCAGAGATCGACTTTTCTATCAGTGACGATTAGATTTCGTGCCGCGACTGAGATCAATGACGTAGGTGGAACCGCACTTCAAATGATGGATTTTGGCCTGATCTGTTAGAGAATTTTACAGATGGATTATCTGCCGCTGAATGCCATCCGGGCTTTTGAGGCGACCGCCCGCCATTTGAGCTTCTCAGCGGCCGGCGAAGAGCTGCATGTCACCCACCCCGCCATCAGCCACCAGGTCAGAAGGCTGGAGGAGTGGCTTGGCGTGGCGCTGTTTCATCGTGACGCGCGCAAGGTCCGCCTGACCGAGGCCGGGCTTGCCCTGCAGGCATCCGCCGGCGCGGCTCTGACCGAGCTCGGCGCCGCCTGCCGGCGCATCCGCAGGAGCGCCGGCCTGCAGTCGCTCTCGGTGGGCTGCATTCCCTCCATCGCCAGCCGCTGGCTGGTGCCCCGCCTGTCGGACTTTACGGCTCGCCATCCGGACATCGCGATCCGCGTCGCCTATGCGAAGGCCGAGGACCGGCTCAATGACGACGACAACGACGTTCTCATAACGCTGGGCGCCGATCCTTCGCCCAACGTCACCAGCCTGAAGCTGTTTTCACGCATAAGCCAGCCGGCCTGCAGCCCGCACTATCTGGCGCGCAAGGGCCGGCTCAATACGCCGGCTGAGATCGCTGCGGCGGACCTGCTGCACGACGAGACGCGCCAGGGCTGGCAGGAATGGTTCGCGAAAGCCGGGACCGGAAGGACCGACATCGGCAACGAGCCGGTCTTTGCCGATTTCAACATCCTGGCGACGGCCGTCATCGCCGGCCACGGCGTCGCCCTTTGTCCGATCGAGGTGTTTCGCGAGGAACTCAAGCGCGGCGATCTTGTCGTCGTCTCCGATATCTCGACCGATGACGACAAGGGCTATTTCCTGACGATGTCGGCTCAGCCTTCAGCGGCCGAAATCAAATTCGCCGACTGGTTCCGCGATCAGGTATCGGCGCCTGTCAGCTGACGATGAACCCATGCGCGAACGGATCGCGGTCGTCGATGAAGATGGTGTTGAACCCGGTCATCCGCGCCCAGCCGCCGATCGAAGGAATGATCGCCGGCTTGCCCGCGACGCTGACCTCTTTCTCGACCCTGCCCTTGAACAGCGAGCCGATGATCGATTCATGCACGAAGCTGTCGCCGGGCTTGAGCTTGCCCTTGGCATGGAGCTGCGCCATCCGTGCCGAGGTGCCGGTGCCGCAAGGCGAGCGGTCGATCGCCTTGTCGCCGTAGAACACGGCATTGCGCGCATCGGCCTCGGCGTTCCTCGGCTTGCCCGTCCAAAGCATATGCGACAGCCGGTTGATGCCGGGATTCTCCGGATGCACGAAGGAATATTTTTCGTTGAGACGCTGGCGCACCACCGGGCTCCAGGCGATGAAGTCGCCGGCCGTGTAATCGGCCATGTCCTGGTAGTTCTTCTGCGGCTCGACGATGGCGTAGAAATTGCCGCCATAGGCGACGTCGACGCTGATCTCGCCGAGCATTGGGCATTCGACGGTAAGGCCTTCGGCATAGAGGAAGGACGGCACGTTGGTGATCCGCACCTCCTCGACATATTCGCCGACCTGCTTGTATTCGGCGATGACCAGGCCGGCGGGCGTATCGAGCCTGAGCACGCCCGGCGTCTTCGGTTTCACCAGCCCATGCTCGATCGCCATCGTCACCGTGCCGATCGTGCCGTGGCCGCACATCGGCAGGCAGCCTGACGTCTCGATGAACAGGATGGCGATATCGCAGTCCTCGCGCGTCGGCGGATAGAGGATCGAGCCCGACATCACGTCATGGCCGCGCGGCTCGAACATCAGCCCGGTGCGGATCCAGTCATATTCGGCGAGGAAATGCGCCCGGCGTTCCATCATCGTCGTGCCCTCGAGCAACGGACCGCCGCCGGCGACGAGACGCACCGGATTGCCGCAGGTGTGGCCGTCGATGCAGGTGAAGGTTTTTTTGGCCATGATGTTCTCTTGGTTTTAGAAGCGCTGCGGGCGGAACGGGGTAAGATCGAGCGGCGGAGTCTGCCCGAGAACGAGATCGCGGATCAAGCGTCCGGTCGCCGCCGACTGGGTCAGGCCGAGATGGCCGTGGCCGAAAGCATAATAGACATTCGGCGCGCGCGCCGCACCGATCACCGGCAGAGAATCCGGCAGCGACGGGCGATAGCCCATCCACTCGCGGCCGCCGGACGGATCGAGACCGGGCAGGAAACGTTTCGCTTTCTCCAGCATCGCCTTCGAACGCGCGAAATTGGGCGGCCGCTCGATGCCGCCGAGCTCGACGGCGCCGCCGACGCGCAGGCCGGTTTCCAGCGGCGTGATGACGAAGCCGTGCCCGGAAAAGATCAATTGCCGCTTCACGTCGAAGGCCGACTTCGGCAGTGTGGTATTGTAGCCGCGCTCGGTTTCGAGCGGGATGCGGTCGCCGAGATTTTTTGCCAGGAGATGCGACCAGGCTCCCGCGGCGATCAGGAGCTTCTTCGCCGTGCGCCTCGTGCCGTCGGCCAGGACGATCGTGGCGCCGGTTGCGTCCGCTTCTAGGCGCTCGACCCGCGCACGTTCGAAACGGGCGCCGCGTCTTTCCGCATAGGCCCAGACCGCCTTGCCGAGCAGCTTCGGATCGGCGACCGTCTTCCAGCCCGGCACGAACGTGCCTTTGACGAAGCGCGGCGCTAGGCCCGGCTGCAGTGCCGCCATCTCCTCGCCCTCGACATGGCGGAAGCTGATGCCGAAACGCTGACGCTCCGCCCAGCCTGGCAGCGCGGCGCGGAACTCGGCCTCGCTCTCGTAGAATTCCAGCGAGCCGTCCTCGCGCAGCATCGGCCGCGTGCCGGAGCGGTCGAGCAGGCCCATCCACTCGGCCTCGGCAAGCTTCATCATGCCGGCCTGCGTCGCCAGGCTGGTCTCATAGTGCTTGGCCGCGCCGGCCCGCCAGAAGCGGATCAGCCAGGGCAGGAGTTTCGGCAGATAGGCCGGCGGAATGGCCAGCGGTCCGAGCGGATCGGCAAGCCATTTCGGCAATTGCCGGATCATCCCCTTATGCGCCAGCGGCAACACGTCGGAGAAGGCGAAGGCGGCGGCATTGCCGGAGCTCGTCTCCTCGCAGATGCCGGTCCGGTCAAACACGGTGACGCTGCGCCCTGCCTCGGACAGCAGGGCCGCGGCGCAGATGCCGATGATGCCGCCACCGATGATGGCGATGTCTTCCGCTTCCCCCCGTTCAAGGGGAGAAGCTGCCCGAAGGGCGGATGAGGGGCGGCGCCCCTCCTCGGAATTTTCCTGCACGTGAAGGCTGTCCTTATTCGGCTGCCACCATCTTGTCCGCCAATCGAGCAGGCGTCTGGAGCGACGGCAGCTTCGGCCGCACCGCCAGCGCATCCCGCACGATCTTCTCGACCGCCTTGCGGCGTTCGCCCGACAGCGGCTGGCGCGGCATGCGCACGCGGTCATTCGTACCGATCGCCAGCACTTCGGCAAGCTTGATGTTTTGGACCAGATAGGTCGAGACATCGAGGTCGAGCAAGGGCCGGAACCAGCGGTAGATTGCGAGCGCCTCCTCGCGGCGGCCCTGCTGCATCAGCTGATAGATGGCGACGGTCTCGCGCGGGAAGGCGGTGACCAGACCTGCGACCCAGCCGATGGCCCCCATCGACAGCGCCTCGAAGGCCAGGTTGTCGACGCCGGTGAAGAGATCGTAACGGTCGCCGAAGCGGTTGATGATCTCGGTCGAGCGGCGGATGTCGTCGGACGATTCCTTGATGGCGACGAAGCGCTTGTCGGACGCCAGCTCCTCCATCAGCTCGACGGTGACGTCGACGCGGTAGGCAAGCCGGTTGGAGTAGATCATCACCGGCAGGTCGGCGGCTTCAGCCACCGCGCGGAGGGCGGCGACCGTCTCTTGCGGGTTGGTGTGGTAGATCGGGCTCGGCACCACCATCAGGCCGTCGGCGCCTTCCTTGGCGGCGCGCCTGGCGATGCTTACGGCCTCGCGAGTGCCAGGCTCGTTGACGGTTAAAAGCACCGGCTTCTTGCCGGCGACCTTCTGCGCCGCCTTCAGCACTTCGATCTTCTCATCATGCGACAGCATCGGGCCTTCGCCGAGCGATCCGCAGACGATGATGCCGTCGCAGCCGGCCTCCATCTGCAGGGCGTAGCAGCGCTCCATCTCGGCATGGTCGAGGCGGTCGTCGGCGGTGAATTTGGTCGTGACGGCTGGGAAAACTCCGGTCCACATGGCTTGTCTCTCCTCTGATATATCACTCATATATCTATTAAGGGTTGGCCTGTCAACGCTGAATCAATTATGATATATGAAAAATATATCAGGAGCCCGTCATTGATCTCCCCACTGATATCCGCTGAGACGAACGCCGCCTTCGAGCCGGCGGCGACCAAGGCCTATCGCGCATTGGAGCACATGATCGTCACGCTCGAGCTGGCGCCGTCGAGCTTCGTCACCGAGGGCGCTCTGATCGATCGCCTGGGTCTCGGACGCACCCCAGTGCGCGAGGCAATCCAGCGGCTGGCCTGGGAAGGCCTTCTCGACATAAGGCCCCGCGCGGGCATCGCGGTCGCGCCGCTTCACGCCGGCGACTGGCTGCGGGTGCTCGACGCACGGCGCGGCATCGAGGTGGTGCTCGCCCGTTCGGCCGCCCGCTTCGTCACCCGCGAGGCCGCCGACCTGTTCCACGAAGCGGCCTTGGCGATGCAGAAGGCGGTGATCTCCGGCAACGTGCTTGCCTTCATCCAGGCCGACAAGGCGCTCGACGAAGCGCTCGCCATTGCCGCCGACAATCCCTTCGCGGCGCGCGTGGCCGCCCCCTTGCAGACGCACAGCCGCCGCTTCTGGTATCGCTACAAGGCCGACACCGGGCTTGCGGAATCGGCCGAACACCATGTGGCGCTGATCCGTTCCATCCTCGACGGCGACGAGGAAGCCGCCGCCAAGGACGCCAAGAAACTGATGGCGCTGCTGCGCGGCCACGCCGAAGTGGCCGCGACGCGTTGAGCAGGGCAGCGCCTGCTTAAGGCGTTTCAGCCGCCCGGCTGTCTGACCGCGGTGGCCAGCGTGTCTTCCCATCCGTCGCCCGCAGCCAGGATGCAGCTCTGGCCCTTAACGTCGGTCATCACCATGGTCCAGGTTCCGCTTGGCGAGACGAACACCTCGAAGATGGCGACTTGTCCGGCCACACCGTAGCCGAGCCGCTTCTCCTCGAATGCCGCTGCCAGCCGCGTGACCAGAAGGTCGTGGCCGCCGCAGACGACTTGCGCCTGCGCCGGCAATATCGGCAACGCCATCGCGACGCCTAGCGCCGCCAGCTTGATCCATCGAAATGAAAATTCGCGTGCCATGGGGCACCTCCTTCGCCTTCGCATTCCGGCAAGGGAGGCACATTCGGCCGCCTCAGTGTGCCGGAAGGCTCCAGGCCGGATTCGACGTCTTCATCACGTCACTCCTTGTGGTTTCCGGTCTGTCCTTAGGGAGATCATGACTCCCTGGATTCGATATGGTGAAGCTTCGCGTCGCAAACAAGGCGCTCTATGAAGCGCGCTGACTATCGCCGCCGACAACCCCTTCGCGGCGCGTGTCGCCGTCCCGCAGCCAAGCGCGGTGACGCGATAGATCAGCCTTCGGCAGGCTCCTTCCGAGCCGCCCACTTCAACAGGGCATCGAGCGCGGGACACAGGGCCTGGCCCCAGTCGGTCAGGCAGTATTCGACCTTCGGCGGCACCTGGTGATGGACGATGCGGCGCACGATGCCGTCGGCTTCCATCTGCCTGAGTTGCTGGATCAGCATCTTTTGCGAGATCGCGGGAATGGCCCGCTCGAGGTCGGAGAAGCGCAGCACCTTGCCGCCGAACAGATGAAACAGGATCACCAGCTTCCACCGGCCTTCGAGGATGCGCAGTACATTCTCGACGCCGCTCGCCGCGGAAGACGGCGTCAGCGGTTCCACCTTACTTTCAGGTAAGTACCTTACTTTTTCGTCGGTTCTTGTCATTTCCACAGCATATCTCATTTTAGAGACCGGACAAGCGCCGCGACGGGCGGTGGCAACCCACGGAGACAAGCCATGGCCAAAGAACTTCCCCGGTCGCTGACGAGCTATTTTGCTGCCAAGAACCGTCGCGACATCGACGGCATGCTGGTCCCCTTCTCGCCGGACGCCACGGTCCGGGACGAAGGCGAGATACATCGCGGACCGGCCGCTATCCGGGCTTGGATGGAAACGACAACGCGCAAATACCGGGTGACGGTCGAAATCGCCGACGTAACGGCCAATGGCGATGCATGGCGGGTCGCGGGCATCGTCTCGGGCAATTTTCCCGGCAGCCCGGCGACGCTCCACTACAATTTCACGCTGGCCGGCGACCGAATCGAGAAGCTGGAGATCGGCGCATGACCGTGCAGCAGAAATTTGCGGTCGATAGCCAGGAACTCGCGGGCAAGCGCGTCCTGGTCACCGGCGGCACCAAGGGTGCCGGTGAAGCCATCGTTCATAGGCTAGCGGCGGCGGGCGCGATTGTTGCGACGACCGCTCGCTCGGTGGGCGGCACATCGTCGTCGAAGCTGTTCGTGCAGGCCGATATCAGCACTTTGCAAGGTGCGGAGAAAGTTGCCGCAGCGGCCATCGAGGGGCTCGGTGGCATCGACATCGTCGTCCACAGTGTGGGTGGGTCGAAAAGCCCCGGCGGCGGATTTGCGGCGCTGTCCGACCAGATCTGGCACGACGAACTCAGCCTCAATTTGCTCGCCGCCGTCAGGCTCGACCGCTTGCTCATCCCCCAGATGGTGGAGCGAGGCTCGGGCTCCATCGTTCACGTGTCGTCGATCCAGCGCCGCCTGCCCTTGCATGAATCGACAATTGCCTACGCGGCCGCCAAGGCGGCGCTTTCCACATACAGCAAGGCCTTGTCCAAGGAGCTTGGTCCCAAAGGCATCCGCGTCAACACCGTGGCGCCGGGTTGGATCCACACCACAGCGTCGGAAGCTATGGTCAAGCGGCTGGCCATTCATGCCGGCTCGGACGAGGCAACCGCGCGTCAGGGCATCATGGATGCCCTTGGCGGCATCCCGTTCGGCCGGCCGGCGTGGCCGCAAGAGGTCGCGGAACTGGTGGCTTTCCTGGTTTCAGATCGCGCATCGGCGATCCATGGCGCCGAATACGTCATCGACGGCGGTACGATACCGACAGTCTGAATTCCGATGCCGTCAGCGATTCAAGCGCGAGGTATCGCCGCAGTGATCGTCGGGCTGTCCCAGCCCTCGCCGACCGACATCACGCAACTCTGGCCCTTGATATCGGACGCAACCACGGTCCATGTGCCCTGATCGGAAACGAAGATTTCCAGAACGACATTCGGATTGATCAGGCCGCGCCCGGCTACGCTTTCGTGGTACTTGTCGCCAAGCGCCTTGACAATATCGGCGCGCGGCGCGCATTGCGACCCCGTCTCTGCCTGAGCCGCCACGGTGGGCATCGCGCCCGCCGCGACGATCATCGTCGCCCATAGATATCGTGTCATCCGACACCTCCCGCGCCAGACGTGGACCCCGGTTGCACCGGCGCTGTTCGATCAACCTGCTCGCATGGCAGGAATGCCTGATAAGACCAAGGATGGGCGGCTGGTTCCATGAAGGCGCACACAGTTCGCAAAAGAAAAGCCCGGCGCAACGGCCGGGCTTTTCGCGTTCGATCCTGATGCCCACGCGCCCAGCGCGCAGACTGTAATCACTCAGTTCATCGTCGGGATGACGAACTCGGCGCCGTCCTTGATGCCAGCCCGCACGCCCGCAGCCGAAGGCGAGGACGTGCAACCAAGAAACCGTCCGGTCAGTTCATCGTCGGGATGACGAACTCCGCACCATCCTTGATGCCGGACGGCCAACGCGAGGTGACCGTCTTGGTCTTGGTGTAGAAACGGAAGGCATCCGGACCATGCTGGTTGAGGTCGCCGAAGGATGACGCCTTCCAGCCGCCGAACGTGTAATAGGCGATCGGCACCGGGATCGGCACGTTGACGCCGACCATGCCGACCTGGACACGGCTGGCGAAGTCACGCGCGGCGTCGCCGTCGCGGGTGAAGATGGCAACGCCGTTGCCCATCTCGTGGTCGTTGGCGAGCTTGATGGCATCCTCGTAGCGCGGCGCGCGCACCACCGAGAGCACCGGCCCGAAGATCTCTTCTTTGTAGATGCGCATGTCGGCGGTCACGTTGTCGAACAGGCAGCCGCCCATATAGTAGCCGTTCTCATAGCCCTGCATCTTGAAGCCGCGGCCGTCGACGACGAGCTTGGCGCCTTCCTTGACGCCGATATCGACATAGCCCTTGACGCGTTCCAGCGCCTGCGCTGTCACCAGCGGGCCGAAATCGGCCGCGGAGTCGGTCGAGGGGCCGACCTTCAGGCTTTCGACGCGCGGCACCAGCTTTTCCATCAGCCGGTTGGCGGTGTCGTTGCCGACCGGGACCGCCACCGAGATCGCCATGCAGCGTTCGCCTGCCGAGCCGTAGCCGGCGCCGATGAGCGCATCGACCGTCTGGTCCATGTCGGCGTCGGGCATGATGATCATGTGGTTCTTGGCGCCGCCGAAGCACTGCACGCGCTTGCCGGCCGCAGTGCCGCGCGAATAGATGTAGTGGGCGATCGGCGTCGAGCCGACGAAGCCGACGGCCTTGATGTCCGGATCGTCGAGGATCGCATCGACCACTTCCTTGTCGCCGTTGACGACGTTGAGGATACCGGCCGGGAGGCCCGCCTCGATGAACAGCTCCGCGATGCGGATCGGCACGCCCGGATCGCGCTCGGACGGCTTCAGGATGAAGGCGTTGCCGCAGGCGATCGCCGGCGCGATCTTCCACAGCGGGATCATGGCCGGGAAGTTGAACGGGGTGATGCCGGCGACGACACCGAGCGGCTGGCGCATCGAATAGACGTCGATGCCGGGGCCGGCGCCATCGGTGAACTCGCCCTTCATCATATGCGGGGCGCCGATGCAGACCTCGACCACTTCGAGGCCGCGCTGGATGTCGCCCTTGGCGTCGGCGATGGTCTTGCCATGCTCGCGCGCCAGGATGTCGGCCAGTTCGTCATAGTCGCGGGCGACCAGCTCGAGGAATTTCATCAGCACGCGCACGCGGCGCTGCGGGTTGGTGGCGGCCCACTTGGGCTGCGCCGCCTTGGCGTTCTCGACCGCGGCGCGTAGTTCCGCCTGCGAGGCGAGCGCCACCGTGCCGCGCACGGAACCGTCCATCGGCTGCATCACATCCTGCTTGCGGCCGCTGGTGCCGGCGACACGCTTGCCGCCGATGAAATGACCGTATTCGATCATGGCTTCTCTCCCTTGTTTGGTGATGATGCCATTGTCCGCCTTTGCGGCGGCGATGGCAACGCGAGGAAGATCGCAACCGTTGTGCGAAAAATAGACAACCAGACAGGAGTGTGCATTAATTGTCGCAAATGACGGGTAGCTGAAAAGAGCCGAAGCTTGCATACACCCCCCTCTGGCCTGCCGGCCATCTCCCCCGCAAGGGGGGAGATCGGATGTCACGCGCGCTTTCGCCAATCGCCAACCCTTGAGGAGAGGCGCCGTCGAGGAAGCTGCCAATCTCCCCCCTTGCGGGGGAGATGTCCGGCAGGACAGAGGGGGGTGGGCGGGAACGCGGCGTCCGCCATTGACGCGGACCATCCCCATGAACTGGGATGACGTCCGCATCTTTCTCGCCGTGGCGCGCGCCGGGCAGATCCTCGGCGCGGCGAAACGCCTGGAGCTCAACCACGCGACCGTCTCGCGCCGCATCGCCGCGCTGGAGGAGGCGCTGCGCACAAAACTCTTCCGCCGCCTGACCACCGGCAGCGAGCTGACGCCGGCCGGCGAGCGCTTCCTCGACATAGCCGAGCGCATGGAAGGCGACATGATCGCGGCGCGCTCGACCATTGCCGGCGAGGGTGACGACGTCTCCGGCACCGTGCGCATCGGCGCGCCGGACGGATTTGGCGTCGCCTTCCTGGCCAAGCGGCTCGGCGAACTCACCGCGCTTCACCGCGAGCTGACCATCCAGTTGGTGCCGGTGCCGCGCTCCTTTTCGCTGTCCAGGCGCGAGGCCGATATCGCGATCACAGTCGAGCGGCCGACCGAGGGGCGACTGGTGGCAGGCAAGCTGGTCGACTACACGCTCGGTCTTTTTGCCTCGCGGGCCTATGCCGAGGCCAACGGCTTGCCGAAGGCGCCGGCTGAGCTCGGCCGGCATACGCTGATCGGCTATGTGCCGGACCTCATCGTCAGCCCTTCGCTCGACTATGCCGCCGAGTTCAGCCCGGACTGGCGCACCAGCTTCGCCATCTCCTCGGCGCTCGGCCAGGCCGAAGCAGTGCGATCTGGCGCCGGCATCGGCATCCTGCACACTTTCGTCGCCCGCTCGATGCCGGAGCTCGTGCCCGTCGACATGGTCGCGCCCATCCGCCGCGCCTACTGGCTGGTCTATCATGAATCGGTGCGGCCGCTGCGCCGCGTCCAGCTCGTCGCCAACTTCATCACCAAGGCGGTGGAGCGGGAACGGAGTCTTTTCGTCTAATCCGCGTCGAGCACGAACGAACTCACCACCTTCTCGGCTTCGTCCGCCAGCGGCGCCCATTTGCGCGCGGCCTCCTCTGCGCTGTCAGCCGCGATCCCGCAATCGACGAAGCCGTAATGCGAATGGCGCAACGTCAGCGCGATGCGGGAATGGCCGTAGAAGCTGACATTCTCATCGGCATAGTGGAAATCCATGTCGGCTATCCGCACCGGATAGCCGTCCGGGAAATGCGCCAGCCTGTCCTGGCTGAAGCTGGCCGATTGATAGGCGACGCCGACCATGGTCTGCCAGTCGCTCATCGACCAGTCCTTCTCCATGAAGACCCTGCGATCAGGCGGATTTTCCGGCGCGTTCGGATCGTACGAATTTTCCGACACCCGGCAGGTGAGCCCGCCTTCACCGGATTTGACCTTGAGCCGTATGGTATTGTCGAAGTTGGTTTCGCTCGTCCATCCCTCCGGATAGGTCAGCGAGAAGACGTGCTCCTTGTCGTGAACGGTCTTGTCCGTGGCAAGCGCGGCCGTGGCTGAGATCAGACATGCCGCCGCCGTGGCCAGACGATAAAGTCGCATCCGCAATGTTCTCCCCAGGCGCCGCCGACCATAGCACAGCGGTGGAGAGTGCCGCCTTGCACTTGCCACAAAGTCGGCGAGTGTGGCACCAGCGCTGTGCCATGCCATGGCAGGCGAAGGGAATATCGGATCACCGGCGGAAACATGCGAGCCGTTCTTGCCATTCTGCCGCTGCTTTTTCTGTCGGACTGCGCCAATCCCTGGACAAAGGTTCCGGAAGCGGACCTGCCGAAGCCGATCCGCTACGCCATGGCGCGCCCATCGCCTTTCGTCATCGGCAATTATTGCGGTCCGGGCACGCGCACCGGCGATCTGTCGGCAAGACCGGTCGACC
The DNA here is from genome assembly GCF_019091085.1 of Mesorhizobium sp. GbtcB19. GTDB lineage: Bacteria > Pseudomonadota > Alphaproteobacteria > Rhizobiales > Rhizobiaceae > Mesorhizobium. The sequence continues at coordinate 24,894 of NZ_JAGXJY010000007.1, forward strand.
GTCTCGATGCCGCCTGCCAGGTCCACGACGCCTGCTACATTGCCCGCCACAATCATTGCGACTGCGACGGCGCTCTGGTCGCTTCCGCAAGGAAGATCCGCGACGACAGGACGGCGCCGCGCAAGATGCGCAACGAGGCCGAATTGCTGATCGCCACCTTCGCCTTTCCCGTCTGCCGGATCTTTCCGCAAGGCTTCCTGCCGCCGCGCGACCCGGCTGAGCTCAAGGCGATGAACGGGGCGGCCGGATGAGCGTCGGGTCAGCCATCACCAAAGCATTGCTTGGGTCGGCGCTGGCGGCGCTGGCCAATTGCGCCGGCATGCCCGGACATTCGGCCTGCGCCTTCTTTCCGGGCGACGGCGCCTGCGGCCGCCCGCCCGTCTCGGCGGACAACGGCGCCACGATCGCCACCGCGCATTACTTCGCGAACGACGGCAACAGCGCTTACGAGAAACAATTCCAGGCGCTGCTCGCCCAAAGCCGCATCGATGCGCTCGACCGCGCCAACGGCACCGGCCGCTTCGGCCGCGACTGGCGCGACGTCCAGAACAGCGGCTTCCACGATACCTACCAGGCACTGCAAAGGCTGGCGAAGCCGCTCGGCGAGACGGAGCTGGCGCCGGCGCAAGGCAAGGCGGGCGAAGGCCATTTCACCGGCCGCTGGCGCATGTCGCGGCAGACGCTTTATCTCGATGCCGCGGCGCGGGCGTCGGCGCCCAAGACCTTCAGCTTCTCCGGCCTGCAGGCGCGCTCGGTCGAGATCGTGCTGCGCCAGGCGGGGCAATACCCAGTCGACATCAGCGGCACCTGCAACGGCCCGCTGGCCATCCGCGCATCCGGCCGGTCCACTACGGTCGCCGGAGCTTCGCCGTTCCATCTCGGCCTGCCGGTCGCCGAAACCTCCGTCAGCCTGTTTCCCGACGAGACGCTCACCCGCTGCGATCTGCGCATCACTTCGACCGTAGCGCCGGCCGGCGCACCGCTGACCTTGCTGCGCGAGGAGGTGGCCGATCCCTGGATCGCGGGGCTCGACAGCCGCTATGACCGCTGCCCGGTGCCCGATTCCACGGGGCTGGAGGAGCTCGACCGCGTCTTTTATGCCAGCCGCTGGCTGTCGCAGACCTGCGCGCTGTCGCTGGGATCCCCGACCCTGCTGCGCAAGTCGCGCGACGGCTTCAACGCCAAGGTCGAAACCTTGCTCGGCAGGAGGCTGCCGGACAGTGCCTTCGACAAGGCCGATCCCGAACTGCCGCTCGATTTCTCCAACGCGCCGAAACTCCGTCTGATCTATCTGTCGTCGCTGGAGTTCAAGGCGGATTTTTCCGGCCGTGTCATGGAGCGGCTGATCCGCCATCACGCCGCACTTGGCACCAAGGTGCGCATCCTGGTGACCGACGTGCTGGAGCGCGAGAAAGACGACACCATGCTGCACCGCCTGGCCTCCGAATTCCCCAATGTCGAACTGCAGGAATATCGCTGGCAGGCCGATCACGGCGCGCCGCTCGACGAGCAGATTTCACAGCTGCACAAGACCCATCACATCAAGATGCTGGCGACGCTGGCCGAAGAGCCTGGACGCTCGCGCGTCATCATCGGCGGACGCAACATCCATGACGGCTTCCTGTTCCACAAGCCGGTCGACCTGACCCGCTATCCGGACCTGGAGCAATACGGCAAGACCGACGGCTTCTCGCTGAATTACTATTCCAACTGGAGCGATTTCGACATCGAGATCGCCGACCAGGCGACCGTCGAGACGCTGGCCGCGCATCTGTCGACCATCTGGCTGCGCGACGCCGACACCAATCTGTCGCGGCCGTTTTCCATCCCGGTTCCCGGTGGGAGCCCACGGGGCGTGGCGCGGCATTTCATTTCCGTCCCCTATGAGGACGGGCATGCGCTGGAGGCCTATTTCGTCGAACTGATCGACACCGCCGAGCATCATATCGAGATCGTCAATCCCTACCTCAACCTGACGCCCGACATCGCCCGCGCCTTTGACCGCGCGCTGGCCAAGGGCGTGAAGATCGACGTCGTCGGCCGCATCGACCTCAAGGGCGACATTGGCGGCCGCTTCCTGACCGCGCTCAACAAGCTGTTCGTCGAGAGATACGGCGATCGCATCAACATCCGCGAATTCAAGGCGCCGGATGTCGTGCTGCATTCCAAGATCATGATGATCGACGAAAGGCTGGTCGCCATCTCGTCGGTCAACCTCAACAACCGCAGCTTCTTCCATGACAGTGAGAACGGCATGGTCGTGCTCGATCCGGCCTTCTACCGGCGCATGAAGCCGGTCTATGACGATTACCTCGCCCATTCGCGCCCGGTCGCCACCAATGTCACGATCAGCTGGGCCTACCGGCTGCTGTTCAGCGACAGCTCGGTCCGGCAGGCGTTTTGAGCGAACGCCGCCCTACAAGATTATCAGACCGGCTTCAGGTATCGCTCGGGGCTCAGATCGCGCGCGTTGATCTCCGGCACCCGGTTCGACATGATGTCGGCCAGCACCTTGGCCGAGCCGCAGGCCATGGTCCAGCCGAGCGTGCCGTGGCCGGTGTTGAGGTAGAGATTGGCAACCTCGCTTAGCCCGATCAAGGGCGGCCCGTCCGGCGTCATCGGCCGCAAGCCGCACCAGAAGCTCGCCGCCTTGAGGTTCCCGCCGCCTGGGAAGAGATCGCCGACCGAATGTTCGAGCGTGCGGCGGCGCGATTCATGCAGGCGAAGATCGTAGCCTGAAATCTCCGCCGTGCCGCCGACGCGGATACGGTTGCCGAGCCTGGTGATCGCCACCTTGTAGGTCTCGTCCATGACGGTCGACACAGGCGCGGCATCGGCATTGCCGATCGGCACGGTGATCGAATAGCCCTTCACCGGATAGACCGGAATCGGCCGCCCGAGCGTGCGCATGAATTGCGCCGAATAGCTGCCCATCGCCATCACGAAGGCGTCCGCGGATTTCCATCCGGTATCGGTGAGCACATTGGTGAGGCGGTTGCGGTTCCTGACGATTTTCCGGATGGTCGAGCCGTATTCGAAGGTGACGCCGCGCGCCACGCAGAGTTCGGCGAGCCTGTCGGTGAACATCTTGCAGTCGCCCGTCTCGTCGCCGGGAAGCCTGAGGCCGCCGACGAATTTCTCGCGCACGGCGGCAAGCGCCGGCTCGGCGCCGATACAGCCGTCGCGGTCGAGGATCTCGTAAGGCACGCCGTATTTCTTCAGCACCTCGACGTCGCCGCCGGTGCCGTCGAGCTGCTTCTGCTTGCGGAACAGCTGCAGCGTGCCTTTGGTCCGTTCGTCGTATGTGATGCCGGTCGCTTCGCGCAGCGCCTTCAGCGTGTCGCGGCTGTATTCGGCAAGCGGCACCATGCGCGACTTATTGAGCGCGTAGCGCTCGGCGGTGCAGTTGCGCAGCATCTTGAGCAGCCACGTCCACATATTCGGGTCGAAGGCCGGCCGCACCACCAGCGGGCCGTATTTCATCAGCAGCCATTTGACGGCTTTGACCGGGATGCCGGGTCCAGCCCAGGGCGAGGCGTAGCCGGGTGACACTTCTCCGGCATTGGCGAAGCTGGTCTCGAGCGCCGGCCCGGGCTGGCGGTCGTAAACAGTCACTTCGTGGCCGGCCTCTGTAAGGAAGTAGGCGGTGGTGACACCGATGACGCCGCCGCCCAACACGATGACTTTCATTCTATCTCCCTCAAAGGCCGGTTGCGCCGAGGCGCTTTGGCTGTTTTATCTGTGTGCCGGATTTTGCGGCGCCCGCCAAGGGGCGTGGTCAGGCGCCGACGTAGCGGCGGTGAAAGCGCGCGCCGAGGCTGGTCAATATCTCGTAACCGATGGTGCCGGCGTGGCCGGCCGCGTCGTCGACGCTTTGCAGCGGACCGATGAGCTCGACCAGATCGCCCTCGCCGAGCCGGCCGGCCGGAAGCGCCGAGATGTCGAGGATGATCGAGTCCATCGACACGCGACCAATGAAAGGCAGCCGCATGCCCTCGAACCAGGCGGCCGAAGCGGCGCGCCGGTGCCAGCCGTCGCCATAGCCGAGCGAAATGGTCGCCAGTCTGAGCGGCCCGTCCGCCTGATGGGCGTGGCCATAGCCGATGCCGGCGCCGGCGCCGACTTCCCGCGTCTGCGCCACCTTGGCTTGCAGCCTGATCACCGGCAGCATCGGATTGAGTTCCTTTGGCGTTGGGTTGACGCCGTAGAGCGCCGCGCCGGGACGAGCCAGATCATAGTGATAGGCCGGTCCGAGAAAGATGCCGGAAGAGTTGGCCAGGGAGGCGAGGGCTGAGGGCAGCATCTTGCGCAGCCGCTCGAATTCGCGCCGCTGCTTCTCGTTCGCCGCCACCTGCGGTTCGTCGGCGCGGGCGAGATGGCTCATCACGAAGCGGATGTCGATGCCCTCGAAGGTGCCCGCCTCGCTCGCGACCGCCTCGACCTCCGCCGGCGCCATGCCGAGCCGAGCCATGCCGCTGTCGACCTGGATGGCGGCAGGTAGAGTCCGTCCCAAGCTTCGCGCGATCTCACGCCAGGCCTTGAGCTGCGCAATGCTGTTGATGACCGGGCAAAGCGCTGCCGCCGCGGCTTCCGCTTCCGAACCCGGCGGCAAGCCGTTCAGCACGAAGATGTCGGGCCTCAGGCCGATCGCCTTGCGCAGCGCGATACCTTCGCCGAGCAGCGCGACGAAGAAGATATCGCAACCCTCCTTCGCCAGCGCCGCGGCCACTTGCGCGGCGCCAAGCCCGTAGCCGTCGGCCTTGAGCACGCCGGCGCAGCGCACGCCATTCAGCCGCGCCTTCAGCCGGCGATAGTTTTCACGGATGGCGCCAAGGTCGATGGTCAGGATCGCGCCGGCGGCCGCCTCGCTGACCGGCTGGCTGCGGGCGGATCCGATCAAAGCGCGGCTGGTGTCGTCCATGGCGACCCCCATCATTACATCAACAATCAATAGAATTCTGTCGTCGATGCAGCAACTGCCTGAGTCTGTCGAGATTCAGGTCAGGCCGAGTCGAAAATGACGGGTTCCGAGAACCGGAGCGGAGCGTACTTTTCGTACGTGAGCACCGGAAGCGCAGGAAACCGCCATTTGCAGGCCGGCCTCACCTGAATATCGGCAGACTCACCCTGCCAGGTGCTGGAAGGCCGCCACCACCTGCTCATAGACCTTGCGCTTGAACGGCACGATCAGTTCGGGCAGTTCCCGCATCGGCCGCCAGGCCCATTCATCGAATTCGGCCGTGTGGCCGCCGGGCGGCGGATTGATCGCGATCTCGCTTTCGTCGCCCTCGAAACGGTAGGCGAACCATTTCTGCGTCTGGCCGCGATAGCGGCCCTTGAAGGCGACGCCGACCAGATGCGGCGGCAGGTCGTAGTTGATCCAGTGCGGCGCCTCGGCAAGCAGCGACACGCTGCGCATGCCGGTTTCCTCGTAGAGCTCGCGGCCCGCGGCCTCGATCGGCTCCTCGCCCTTGTCGATGCCGCCTTGCGGCATCTGCCAGAGCTGCGTCGTGCCGGCAAACTCGCTGTCCGGTTCGGCGATGCGGTGCCCGACCCAGACCAGGCCGGCCTTGTTGAGGATCATCAGCCCGACGCAGGGACGATAGGGCAGCGTTTCAGGATCGATTGTCTTTTTGGACATCACTCAGGTTTCCAGCCGTTTTGAGAATCGCTCCGGCGAGGCAGATGGCGGGGCAGTTTCGAGAACGGAGCGAAGCGTACTTAAACTAGGCTTGCACCGGAAGCGCGGAAAAACTCGGAGCGGGCTCCAGCCGGCAATCACTGGTGATCCAGTTGCCGCCGTCCCACCCCAATGTCAAAATACGTCCCATGAAGAATATCCAAATCATCGATGGCGCTCTGAACGCTACCTTCAGCATATTTCAGGCGACGGAGGAGGAATTCGCCGCCATTTTCCCCAACGGACAAGATATGGAATTGGCTGAAGATCTCTTCGAACGGCTAGGCGACGAAGAGGCTAGCCGTGTGCTGGCCCCGCTTTGGAATCGTCCCATCCTGAAGCGCGATGCACTCGGAATCCATGGGACGCTATTCTACAATGATCATGAACGTCGACACATCCCGCGATCAAAGCGTGAAGTCGATTGGGACAGTGGGCTCAACGAAGCCCAGAGAAAACTCTTCTCTCGCCATCGCTGAAATCGTTACCAGCTGATTTGGTTAAGCCATCACCCTTTTTGTGGATCGATGGCCACCGCCGAGATCGGCACGATCTCGATGCCGCGCTTCTTCGCTTCGGCAATCCAGGACGTCACCGTGTCGACAGTGATATCGAAGGCCGAACCGATGCCGACCGCGCTGCCTTTGGCGCGCGCCGTCGCTTCCAGGCTGTCCAGTTTCTTCAGGATCTCGCCGCGATCCTGCACGGCATCGATCGCCATGTCGCCGGCGACGAACGGTACCCCGTCCTTCAGCGCCAGGTCAGGCGCTACGCTGCGCGAGGATGAGCCGTCATCGATATAGGCAAGTCCCCGTTTGCCGAGCTCGGCCATGAAAGGTTCCATCGCCGAGGCGTCGGCCGAAAAGCGCGCGCCCATATAGTTCATGACCCCGGTATAGTTGGTCGTGCGCGACAGCGCCCAATGCAGGCTCTTCAGGTTCTCGTCGGGGCTCGCCAACACCGTCAGCGTGTTGCGGCCGGGATTGACGTTCGGATAATCGAACGGCTCGAGCGGCACCTGCATGACGATCTCATGCCCGCTCTGCCTTGCCGCCTGCATCCAGCGGCCGATGCTGTTGCCTTGCGGCGCGAAGGCCAGCGTCACTTCCGCCGGCAGCTTGGCGATCGCGGCCTGCGTGCCGGTCTGCGAGACGGCGAGCCCGCCGATGACGATCGCCACGCGCGCGCCGCGCGCGCCCGACCACGGCCGCGCATAGACGTCGAACGGCCGCCTGCCGTCGGCGGAGCGCATCGGCAGCGGACCGGTCTCGCTGGTCTCGATCAGCGCCCTGTCCGGGATATGGGCGACCTTGAGGTTCTGGCCGAGCGTCGACGGATCGCGGATGACGATCGCCGCCTTCGGCGGGCCGTCGCCTTCCTCGGTCTGGACGTGGATGATCTGCGGTCCGCCGCTCTTCATCGGTGTGCTGGCCTGCGGCGCGGCCGCCGCAACCGGGGCCGGGGCCGGCGCTGGTGCCGCCGCAACAGGCGCGGCGGTCACCTTGGGGGTCGAAACGGCTACCTCTTGCGGCTTGCGGAACGGTTTTTCGCGCAGCGCGATCGCGCCGGAGACGCCGATCACCCCGAGCACGGCCAGCGCCGCGACGAGAGAGCCGGAGCCGATGCCGCGCGAAGCAGGCCGCTTGGGCTGGAGCGACTGTCCGAGCGGGCGTTCGATGTCCTTACCGATGTCAGCCAACTTATGTTCCCAGCACGCCGCTTGAAGTGAATGTCACGCTTTACGTGAAATCCTGCGCAATCCTCGGCGCGATACTCCAGACCGTGGCGCCCCAAGCTCGGTCCCCGAATCAAACTGCCGGAACCTCGCGGTCCCGGCAGCATTGCATTGCTTCGTTCAGCCGGCCAGAGCTTTACCCCGGCCGTGACGGCCTTACTGGTTCAGCACGGCCTTGTCAGGGTTCGGCGGGAAGGACGGGTCGGTCTTCTCGCCGCGCAGCAGCTGCTCGGCATAGATCAGCTGCAGGTCGTCCTTCGGATCCGGCGGCACATAGGCGGCCGAGCCCGAGCCGGTCGCGCTCTCGTCGGCGCCCTTGATGTGGCCCTTGAGGTCGGATTCGCCGCGGGTCAGGTCGCGGCCCTGCAGATCCGGCGGCAGCGGCTGGTCGACCTTGATGTCGGGCGTGATGCCCTTGCCCTGGATCGATTTGCCCGACGGCGTGTAATAGAGCGCCGTCGTCAGCCGGAGCGCGCCATTCTCGCCGAGCGGGATGATGGTCTGCACCGAGCCCTTGCCGAAGGACTGCGTGCCGACCACCGTGACGCGGCGCAGGTCCTGCAGCGCGCCGGCGACGATTTCCGAGGCGCTCGCCGAACCGCCATTGACCAGCACGATCATCGGCTTGCCGCCGATGTCGTCAACCTGCTTCGGCTTGGCGTCGAAGCGGGTGACGTCCTTCGGATCGCGGCCGCGGGTCGAAACGATCTCGCCGCGCTTGAGGAAGGCGTCCGACACGCTGACCGCCTGGTCGAGCAGGCCGCCCGGGTTGAGGCGCAGGTCGAGCACGTAGCCCTTCAGCTTGTCGTTCGGCACCTGCTTCTTGATGTTCTCGATGGCGTTCTCGAGGTCGTCATAGGTCTTTTCGGTGAAGGAGGTGATCTTCATGTAGCCGATGTCGTTCTCGACCCGGAACTTCACCGCCTTGACCTTGATGATGTCGCGCACCACCGTCAGCTCGATCGGCTTGTCGGCGCCCTGGCGCAGGATGGTGAGCTTGATCGGCGTGTTGACCGGGCCGCGCATCTTCTCGACCGCGTCGTTGAGGGTCAGGCCGCGAACCTCCTCGCCGTCGATCTTGGCGATGTAGTCGCCGGCAAGCACGCCCGCCTTGGCGGCCGGGGTGTCGTCGATCGGCGTGATCACCTTGACCAGGTCGTTCTCCATGGTGACCTCGATGCCGAGGCCGCCGAACTCGCCCTTGGTCTGCACGCGCATGTCCTGCGCCTGCTCGGCATTCATGTAGGAGGAGTGCGGATCAAGCGAGGCCAGCATGCCGTTGATGGCGTTCTCGACCAGCGACTTGTCGTCCGGCGGCGTCACATAATTGGCGCGCACGCGCTCGAAGATGTCGCCGAAGATCGCCAGCTGCTTGTAGGTTTCCGAACCCGCAGCGTTCGCCGCCGAACCCGGTGCGCCGTAGACCAGGCTCATTGCCGATGCGCCCATCAGCGCGCCGGCAAACAGAAGCGACAGTTTCCGCATCATTTCACGTCCTTCCAGAGAATCGATCCGCCCACCATGGGGCCGGATCGACGGGTTTTCCATCCTTGCGGAACTCGACATAGAGTTCCGACGCCGAATTTTCATTCCGCGAGGCCGAGGTGCTAGCCACCCGGGCCTCTCCCATCGCGCCGATCGGCTCTCCTGCGAGCACCGACTGTCCGGTCGCGACGCTGATTCTGCTCATCCCCGCCAGAACGACATGATACCCGTCGCCCGCATTGAGGATCAAGAGTTGACCATAGGAGCGAAACGGCCCCGCATAAAGCACGTTTCCATCCGCCGGCGCGGTGACGATGGCCCCCGATTGTGTCGCAACCATGTCGCCCTGCATCGCCGCGCCATTGCCGTCATCGGCACCGAAACGCCGTTTGATCTTGCCGATGACCGGCAGCGCGATCTGGCCTTGCAGCGCCGAAAACGGCGCCGATCCGGCGAGGCGGTTGGCCTCCGGCACCGGCAGCGCGGCAAGCTCGGTCGTCGAGGCCGTCGTGTCGCTGTCTGTCGCCTTCCGCTCGCCCGCCTTGACCTGGTCCTGCGCCTTGCGCGCCTTGTCGGCTTCGAGCGAGGCGATCAGGTCCTTGAGGCTGCTCGCCTTCGCCGCCAGGTCCTGCGAGTGCCGTTGCTCGGCCGCGATCGCCGTCTGGGTGTCGGCCTGCAGCTTTTTCTTGGCCTCGAGCAGCATGGTGAGCCGCTTCTTCTCCGCCGTCTGGTCGGTGACGGCGGTGGCGAGTCGCGCCCGTTCGGCCTCGATCGAGGCCGTCACTCGTGTCTGTTCCTTGAGATCGGCCATCAGCCTTTCGGTCTGCTGACGCAGTTCCGGCACCACCGCGCCGAGCAGGATGGCGCTGCGCACCGACGACAGCGCATCCTCGGGCTTGACAAGGATCGCCGGCGGCGGATTGAGCCCCATGCGCTGCAACGCGCCGAGCACTTCGGCCAGCACGTCGCGGCGCGCCATGAGCGAAGCGCGCAGCTTCGTTTCCTCGGCCTTCAGCCCTTCGAGCTTGGCGCCGATATCCTCGATGTCCTGGCCGAGCTTCTGTTCCGTCATCGCCGACTGGATGAGCGCAGCGGTGATCGAGGCATAATCCTTGCGCACCGAAGCGATATCGGCGGCAAGCTTGGCCAGCCGCTCCGACGACAGCGTGATTTCCTTGGAGACCTGCTCGTACTCGGCCCGGCTCTGATCCGGATCGGGCGCGAGGTCGAGCGAATTTTCGGCCGCCCGGACCGGACCGAGCGCGACCACGGCGGCGGCAAGCGTCAAGCCGCAGCGGCTGCGCCAGGTGCGCGTTCTCGAATTCCAGCCTTCAGACATCAGGCCTCGACTCTATCCGCCGCTTCGTTAACGAACCATCAACCATGTTGGGAGCGCCCTACTCCAGCAGTGATGTTCAGCCTTTGAGGCGAAAATCCGAGCCGGGACAAGCAATCCCCAGCTTTTGGAGATGGCAAGCGCCATTCACGAGCGATGATACGGGTGGCCGGCCAGGATAGTGGCGATGCGATAAAGCTGCTCGCCCAGCATCACGCGCACCAGCTGGTGCGGCCAGGTCAGCGCGCCGAAGGACAGCACCAGGTCGGCCTGATCGCGTAAGGATTTGTCATGGCCGTCGGCGCCGCCGATGGCGACGACCAGCGCCTTGCGGCCGCCGTCGCGCAACTGGCCGATGCGTGCGGCCAGGTCCTCCGAGGAGACAGACTTGCCGCGTTCGTCGAGCAGGATGAGGACGGCGCCGGCCTGCAGCTGGGCCTGCAGCTTCTGGGCTTCCTCGCGGCGGCGCTCATCGGCGCTCTGCCCGCGGCTCTCGGGGATTTCGACGATGCCGGCGAATTCCAGCCCGACCGCGGGCCCGCTTTTGGCGAAGCGCTCGAAATAGCGGTCGGCGAGTTCTCTCTCGGGGCCGGTCTTCATCCGGCCCACGGCATGAACGGTGATCTTCATCCTCGCCCCGGCGAGCTTGTCCTAACGCGTACCGTGACGGTTCACGGCACGCGGATCAAGGCTCAGTGCAAGGTCTCTTCCTCGAGGTCCGGCGCCTGCCACATCTTTTCGAGATTGTAGAATTCGCGGACTTCGGGGCGGAAGACATGGACGATGATGTCGCCCGAATCGATCAGGACCCAGTCGGCGCCCGCCAGCCCCTCGACGCGCGCCGTGCCGAGGCCGGCATCCTTCAGCGCCTTGAGGAGGTGATCGGCGACAGCCGAGACATGACGGTGCGATCGGCCCGAGGCGATGACCATATAGTCGCCGAGGCTCGATTTTCCCTGGATGTCGATTGAGACGATGTTTTCGGCCTTGGAGTCTTCCAGACTGGCAAGGACTGTTTCGATGGCGAGGGACGCGGCGGCGTTTCCGCTGATCCCTGCCGGCGAAGGCATGACGTCAGCCTTCTTCCGCAGTGCTGTTCTCAGTGTGTTTCCTTTCCCAACAAGAACAACCAAATCACCATGCAAATCAGGTGACACCACTTAGATAGGCAGAGTTCCATTGCAGTTTCAAGACGACGGCCCCTTTTACCCGGGCCGCGCCTAGTCCCGGATCGCTGCTTTAGCAGAACCTAAAAAGCGGGAACTGATCCTGGACGCGTGGGTTATCGGCTGACCGACCAACGGGATCCCCGCCATGCCCACCGACCCGCAAAGCGCCCTCATCACCATCCAGGCCGGGCTCGCGCAGCTCTCTACGCTGATCGTTTCCTATTCCTTCTCGGCCATCGGCGCCGTCATTCTTCTGGTTGTCGGCTATTTCGTCGCCGGTCTTGCCGAGCGCTCGATCCGTGCCGGCCTCGGCCATATCCACGGCTTCGACGCGACCTTGCGGCACTTCTTCTCCAAGATCGTGCGCTACGCCATTCTGATCCTGGTCACCATCATGGTGCTCGGCCAGTTCGGGGTGCAGACCGCGTCCATCATCGCGGCAATAGGCGCCATCGGTCTCGCGATCGGGCTGGCGCTGCAGGGCACGCTGCAGAACATCGCGGCCGGCATCATGCTTCTGGCGCTCCGGCCCTTCCGCATCGGGGAATATGTCGAGGTCGGGCCGATTGCCGGCACGATCGAGGAGATCGGCCTGTTCGCGACCAAGATGCGCTCCGTCGACGGCGTCTATGTGCTGGCGCCCAATTCGACGCTGTGGAACCAGCCGGTGCGCAACTTCACCCGCAACGGCGTGCGCCGCACCGACGTGAGCTTGAGCATCGGTTCCTGGAACGACATCGACCGGGCGCAAAAGACGCTGCTGTCGATCGCCGGCGCCGAAAAGCGCATCCGGCGCGAACCGACGCCGATCGCCTTCGTCGCCAGCCTCGGCGACACCACCGTTTCGCTTACCTTGCGCTACTGGACTTCCGCCGCCGACTATTTCTCCACCCAGATCGACACGACCAAACGCGCCAAGCAGGCTTTCGACAGCGAAGGCATCTCGATCCCGTTGCCGCCGCCGGAAGTGCCGGCGCCGGAGGCACGCAAGCAGTAGCAGGGCCGCCGGCGGTGGCGACTTTCAATCCGCCGGAAATTTGAATCGATTTCGGGGTATCTCCGCTATTGCCGCGATTTCTATTTGCAAGTCCGGATGATAGAGGCGCACGATCTGGACGGTTGTCGTCACCGGATAGGGCTCCGAAAAGAATTCCTTGCGGACATCTCCCGATGCCATGAACTGATCGATATCGGTTGCGTATTGGGTCAGCGACACGATATCGGCCATCTCCCCACCGACGGCAGCCAGCACGGCCTTGATGTTTTCGAGCGTTTGCCGCACCTGGGCCCGCATGTCGCCCTCCCCGACCACCTGTCCCTCACGGTCGAGCGAAACTTGGCCCTTCAGGTGAACGAGTTGGCCGCCTTCGTGGATTTTCACCATGGAGAACGCGCCAAATGGCTTCCACACGGTTGCGGGATTATAGCTTTTCGCCATCTCAGTTCTCATTTGTTGTCTCTAGGCTAGAGACAACATAGGCAAATATTGAAGGCAAATCCCTCGTGTTGGATTCCGCCCAGTTCGCGATCAAGCGGGTTGTCAATCTTTCGCGTGTCGTATCGGCTCATCCGGCGCGAAGGCGAGTTCCACCGGCAACGGCGTCTGCGCCGACATCGGCGCGAAACTGCCGCTTGTGGCCGCGGGTGTCGGCCGGCCCGCCAGCACGCGCCACAGCACGAACAGGCAGAACACCGAAGCGATGACGATGCCGACATAAATGAAGGTCGCGGTGCCGAAGACGGCGGAAAGCGCGGTGACGATGCCCGGCACGATGAAACCGGCCAGCGACCAGGCAAACAGCATCGAGCTCGACAGCGCCAGAAGCTCGTCCTTGGCGGCGCGGTCGGCGGCATGCGCGCTGGAAAGCGCGTAGATCGATTCCGACGCGCCGTCCCAGATCAGATAAATCACCACCAGCGCCATCAGCGCGCCGCCGTCGAAGACGATGGCAAGCACGCTGGCGACGACGGCCAGCGCCGCCGCGCCCGCCAGCACATAGCGCCGGTCGGTGCGGTCGGAAATCCACCCGAGCGGGATCTGCAGGATCAGCGTGCCGACCGGCATTGCCGACAACAGCAGCGCCACATCCGCCTGGCTGTAGCCCTTGGCCGTGGCGTGGATCGGCGCGAAGCCGGAAACGATCATCGACAGGCCGCCGACCGCCAGCATGCCGGCGACGCCGACAGGCGAGATGCGCCAGGCGCGGCGCAGCGCAACCGAAGCGGCCTGCGGCGCCGGCGGCTGCGCAAGCCGCGTCATCCCGACCGGCAGGATGGAAAGCGCGGTGAAGGTGATGCCGATCAGCGACGCGGCGGCCGTGTGGATGTCGACCACGGCGAGCGTCGCATAGCCCACGCCCAGCCCGGCGATATAGGCGACATAGAACACCGCCATCACCCGGCCGCGGATCGCGTTCGGCAAGGCGTCATTCAGCCAGCTCTGCGCGACGATGAACAGACCGCAGATGGCGAAGCCGTAGAGGGCCCGTGCGGCGATCCACAAAAGCGGGATCGGCCCGGCGCCGATCGCCGCGTTGGAAAGCGCAATCAGCGCCGAAAGCACCATGAAGGCGCGGGCATGTCCGACCCGCTTGACCAGCGGTCCGGTCAGGATACAGCCGGCCAGCCCGCCGGCCGAAAGCCCGGTGACGATCAGCCCGGCCCAGGTCGGGTCGAAGCCATCGGCGCCGAGGCGCACCGGGATATAGGCGAACATCAGCCCGTTGCCGATCGCGATCAGCGCCATCGAGACGATGACGCTGGCAATGGCGATCAGCGGCGCCGACTGCGCGGCGAGACCGGGATCGGTCGTGGCTTGGTTCTGCTTCTGCATGCTTGCGCAGCTTGGCCGATCGGCAGGCGAAAGGCCGCCGTAAAAACGACATGGCGCGCCTTCCCTTCCCCCCTGGGGGAAGGTGGATTGCCGCGAAGCGGCAAGACGGATGAGGGGTGTTCCAGCGGAGAGAGACGCTGGCGATTGTGGCCTTAGACGAGCGCGTTGGCCAAGCTGGAGCACCCCTCATCCGTCTCGGCGCTCCGCGCCGATCCACCTTCTCCCACAGGGGGAGAAGGGAAAATAAGGGCTACCCCTTCGCCGCCTTGCGGATCGCCGTCGATGACAGCGACGAACGCGGGCCGTGGATGAAGGTCCAGGCCGGCGCCGGCATGCGGGCAAGCAGCGGCGCGTCGCCCTCGTCGACGCGGGCATAGTCGAAGGTCTTGGCGACCACCGACGACAGGAAGGAGAGCGTCGCGCCCGGGCGGTCGATGACCGCGATCGGGAAGGTCAGCACGATCTCGCGCCAGCGCTGCCAGCGGTGGAAATCGCGCAAGGAGTCCGCGCCCATGATCCAGACGAAATCGACCCCCGGATTGCGTGCCTTTATCAGCGCCAGCGTATCGGCCGTATAGCGAATATGATGCGCCGCCTCGAAGGCTGTGACCTTGATCCTGGGATTCCTGGCGATCTTTTCGGACAGCTCGATGCGCTCGGCGAGCGGCGCAAGTTCCCGCGCGCTTTTCAGCGGATTGCCGGGCGTCACCATCCACCACAGCTGGTCGAGGGCGAGCCTTCTCAGCGCGATCTCGGCCACCAGCGCATGACCGGCATGCGGCGGATTGAAGGAGCCGCCGAACAGGCCGACGGTCAGGCCCTTGGCGGCGTGTGGCATGCGAAGATAGGGCGCGGGGATGGACTGCTCGGGTTGGGAAAGCATGGTGCTAGGCACCCCCCTCTGCCCTGCCGGGCATCTCCCCCGCAAGGGGGGAGATTAGCAGCTCCACCGATAGCGCCTTTCTTCCAACGTTGGTGATTGGCGAAAGCCGGGGGGACGTCTGATCTCCCCCCTTGCGGGGGAGATGTCCGGTAGGACAGAGGGGGGTGCCTGGGCGCAAGCTTCAGGCCTTTGGAACGAAAAGCTTCAAGGCCTCACCTGTCCCGACCCGCGCACGCGGTATTTGAACGAGGTCAGTTGCTCGACGCCGACCGGTCCGCGCGCATGCATCTTGCCGGTGGCGATGCCGATCTCGGCGCCCATGCCGAACTCGCCGCCATCGGCGAACTGCGTCGAGGCGTTGTGCAGCAGGATCGCCGAGTCGATCTCATTGAAGAATTTTTCGACCGCCTGGGCGTCCTCGGCGATGATCGCCTCGGTATGGTGCGAGGAAAAGGTCTCGATATGTTCGATCGCGCCGGCAACGCCGTCGACCAGCTTCACCGCGATGATGGCGTCGAGATATTCCGTCACCCAGTCGGCATCGGTCGCAGGGCTGGCGTCGGAGAAAGCTTTCATCGCCTCGCCATCGGCATGGATCTCACAGCCGGCGGCGCGCAGTGCTTCGAGGATCGGCACCAGATGCGTGGAGGCCACCGCGCGGTCGACCAGCAAGGTCTCGGCCGCGCCGCACACACCGGTGCGCCGCATCTTGGCGTTCACGGCGATCTGGACCGCCATGTCGAGCTTGGCCGAGCGGTCGATATAGAGATGGCAGATGCCTTCGAGATGCGCGAAGACGGGCACCCGCGCTTCGGTCTGCACGCGCCCGACCAGGCTTTTGCCGCCGCGCGGGATGATCACGTCGAGATTGCCGCCGAGACCTTTGAGCATTTCGCCGACGGCCGCGCGGTCGGTGGTCGGCACCAGCTGGATGGCGTCTTGCGGCAGGCCGGCTGCCTTCAGCCCTTCGACCATGCAGGCATGGATCGCGGCCGACGAATTGAGCGAATCCGAGCCGCCGCGCAGGATGACCGGATTCCCCGCCTTGAGGCAGAGTGCGCCGGCGTCGGCCGTCACGTTGGGGCGGCTTTCATAGATGACGCCGATGACGCCGAGCGGCGTGCGCACGCGCTCGATATGCAGCCCGTTCGGACGGTCCCATGCGGCAATGACATTGCCGACCGGATCCTCGAGCGCGGCGATCTCGCGAATGCCCTCGGCCATCGCCTTGATGCGCGACGGCGTCAGCTTCAGCCGGTCCATGAACGAACCGGACAGCCCGGCCTCCTCGCCATTCGATATATCAATGGCGTTGGCTTCCAGAATGGCCTGTTCGTTGCGCAGGATGGCATCGGCCATGGCGACGAGCGCGGCGTTCTTGGCCTTGGTGGAGGCTACGGCCAACGGTCGGGCGGCGGCGCGGGCGTTGCCGCCGATATCGGCCATCAGCGCCACAGTGTCTTCCCCGGATTTTTCATGCAGCTTCAGCATGGCTCATCCTCCGCCGGATCATTCCTCGGCCAATACTTGGTCGCCGGCAACGCTTACCACCAAATCGTCGCGATGGATCATCGCCGATCGGGCCTCGTAGCCGAGCACATTTTCGATCTCGGCCGTCTTCAGGCCTGCGATCCTTACGGCATCGGCGGCATCATAGGCAACAAGCCCCCGCGCGATCTCGCGGCCTTCGGGCGACAGGATCGCCACCGTGTCGCCGCGCGAGAAATTGCCGCTGACCAGCTTCACGCCGGCCGGCAGCAAAGACTTGCCCGACTTCAGCGCGCCGATGGCGCCGGCATCGACGGTGAGCCGGCCGGCCGGCTCGAGCTGCCCGGCGATCCAGGTCTTGTAGCCCTTCACCGGATTGGCGCTCGGCTTGAAGAAGGTCGCGCGTTCGCCCCGCTCGATCGCCATCAGCGGCGACAGCCTGGTGCCGGAGGTGATGATCATCGCCGTGCCGGCGGCGTTGGCGATCTTGCCGGCATCGAGCTTGGTGCGCATGCCGCCGCGCGACAGCTCCGAGGCCGCCGCCCCCGCCATCGCCTCGATGTCGGGCGTGATACGGTCCACCACAGGAATGAATTTTGCTCCCGGATCCTTGGCCGGTGGCGCGGTGTAGAGCCCGTCGATGTCGGAAAGCAGCACCAGCAGATCGGCGCCCATCATCGTCGCCACCCGCGCCGCCAGCCTGTCATTGTCGCCATAGCGGATTTCCGAGGTCGCCACCGTGTCGTTCTCGTTGATGACCGGTACCGCTTTCATCTTGAGCAGGGTCGAGATGGTCGCGCGCGCGTTGAGGTAGCGGCGCCGCTCCTCGGTGTCGCCCAGGGTCAAAAGGATCTGGCCCGATTTCAGCCCGTCCTTGCCGAGCGCATCCGACCAGGCGCCGGCGAGCGCTATCTGGCCGACGGCCGCCGCCGCCTGGCTCTCCTCGAGCTTCAGCGCGCGTTTGCCCAGCCCAAGAATGGTGCGGCCGAGCGCGATGGCACCGGACGAGACGACCAGCACTTCCGCGCCGGCATTGGCAAGCACGGCGATATCGTCGGCAAGCGAGCTCAGCCAGTCGCGCTTGAGACCGCTCGCGCGGTCGACGAGCAGCGCCGAACCGATCTTCACGGTGATACGCTTGTAGGACTTCAACGACGTCATGGTTATTGCTGCCAACGCGTCTCGACGGGGGCAGGCACGGCGTCGCGGGCCTCGGCGACCACCGCCATCAGCGCGCGCAGCACCGCCTCGACGCCTTCGCCGGTGACGGCGGATAAAAGCATCGGGGCACGGCCGGCGGCGCGTTTCAGCGAAGCCACCTTCTTCTTGCGCGCATCCGGATCGAGGATATCGACCTGGGAAAGCGCGACGATCTCGGGTTTCTCGGCCAGACCATGGCCATAGGCTTCGAGCTCGGCGCGCACGGTCTTGTAGGCCTTGCCCGCATTTTCCTCCTGCGCCGAGACCAGATGCAGCAGCACGCGCGTGCGCTCGACATGGCCGAGGAAGCGGTCGCCGATGCCGACACCCTCATGCGCGCCCTCGATCAGGCCGGGAATGTCGGCAAGCACGAATTCGCGGCCGTCGATGCGGGCGACGCCAAGCCCGGGATAGAGCGTGGTGAACGGATAATCGGCGATCTTCGGCTTGGCGGCGGTCACCGCGGCAAGGAAGGTCGACTTGCCGGCATTGGGCAAGCCGACAAGACCGGCATCCGCGATCAGCTTCAATCTCAGCCAGATGCTCAGTTCTTCGCCCGGCAGGCCGGGATTGGCGCGGCGCGGCGCCTGGTTGGTCGAAGTCTTGAAATGCTGGTTGCCGAAACCGCCATTGCCGCCCTTGGCAAGCAGGAAGCGCTGGCCGACCACGGTCAGGTCGCAGATCAACGTCTCATTGTCCTCGGCGAAGATCTGCGTGCCGGCCGGCACTTTCAGTGTGATGTCGGCGCCCTTGGCGCCAGTCATGTTGCGGCCCATGCCGTGCATGCCGGTCTTGGCCTTGAAATGCTGCTGGTAGCGGTAGTCGATCAGCGTGTTCAGTCCGTCGACGGCTTCCGCCCAGACATCGCCGCCGCGACCGCCGTCGCCGCCGTCCGGACCGCCGAACTCGATGAATTTCTCACGCCGGAACGAAACCGATCCGGCGCCGCCGTCGCCGGAGCGGATATAAACCTTGGCCTGGTCGAGGAATTTCATCGTCGTTTCGAGTTTCTGCTATTGCGCTTGCGGGATTGCTCTAAACCAAGGGAGAGCCTAGCGCGAGGCCGATTTGCGACTAAAGCGCCGGATGCCCTTTTGCCGAGGACGCGGTAGCACTGTGTGGGGGCGTGACGGGAGGGGCGCGGGAATGAAGATCGTTTCCTACAACATCCAATATGGCATCGGGCTCGACGGCAAATACGATGTCGGCCGTATCGCCGACGCGGTGCGCGGCGCCGACGTCATCGCGCTGCAGGAAGTGACCCGCAACAACCCGCGCAACGGCGGCCGCGACATGGTGACCGAGATCGGCGAGGCGCTGCCTGATTATTTTGCCGCCTATGGCAGCAATTTCGAGGTCAATATCGGCTCGCGGCTGGAGAACGGCCGCGCCGTCTCGACCAGCTTCCAGCTCGGCAACATGGTGCTGTCGAAGACGCCCATCCATCTGTCGCGCAATCTCCTTTTGCCGCGCAGCCGCAGCCTCGAGACGATGAATTTCCAGCGCGGCGCGCTCGAAGCGCTGATCGAGACGCCGCTCGGCTTCATCCGCTTCTATTCCACCCATCTCGACCACCGCAGCCCGGTCGAGCGGCAGAATCAGATCCGCTTCCTGCGCCAGCGCCTGCTGAACTACACGCTGGAAGGCGGCGGCCTGTCGGGCATTCCCGAGATCGGCCTGCCGGACCTGCCCTATCCGGAAGCCTTCATCGTCATGGGCGACTTCAACATGCTGCCGGGCTCGCCCGAATATGTCGAACTCGCCGGCCGCCCGGACCACGAGTTCGGCATGCCGCTGACCGCCGATCTCGCCGTCGATGTCGCCCAGCGTCTCGCCGCCGCCGATTTGATCACCTGGGTCGATCCCGACCGCCCCGGCGACAAAAGCCGCCACAAATGCATCGACTACATCTTCACCAGCGCCTCGCTGGCCAGATCGCTGCAGCGCCTGTGGTCCGACAGGGACGCCGTCGGCTCCGACCACCTGCCGCTCTGGGCTGAGTTGGGCTGAGATTCTATCCTCACAAGCACCCAAGATGGGTCGAGATTCAGGTCAGGCCGAGCCGAGAGCGGCGACTTCCGAGAACCGGAGCGGAGCGTGCTTGAAGCACGTGAGCACCGGAAGCGCAGGAAGCCGCCACTCGCAGGCCGGCATCACCTGAATATCGGCCCATCTTAGAAATGGACCCAGTTCCTGAGGCTCGTCCACGTCTTGCGATCCAGCCGATAACGCTCGACCGGCACCTGGCCGGCGACGATCGAGTTCAGCATGCCCTGGCCGGCATACTGGAAGCCGCATTTGTGGATGACCCGGCGCGAGGCCGGGTTGATCACCCTGGTCGAGGCATGCAGCACCTGGATCGAGGTGTTCTGGAAAGCGAGATCGACCAGCGCGTGCGCGGCCTCGGTGGCATAGCCGCGCTTCCAGTAGGGCTCGCCGATCCAGTAACCGAGCTCCAACCCGCGATCGGTGGTGTTCAGGCCGGCGCAGCCGACGAAGGTGCCGGTGCCGGCAAGGGTGAGCGCATAGACGATGCCGGCGCGGCGCGATGCCGCCATGGCGAGGAAGGTGCGGCCCTCGGCCTCGCCATAGGGATGCGGCATGCGGGCCAGCATTTCGGCGACATGTCGGTTGTCGGCCAAAGCAACGAGCTGATCGAGATCGCTGTCGCGCGGCGCGCGCATGACCAGCCGCTCGGTGGCGAGCACCGGGCAATCGATCGCGTAACTTTCGTCTTCGGTATCTTCCGCTTCGGCAACCATTTTAGTCCTCCAGGGCAAGAAAAATGAAAAAGGAGAGAGGGCAAGCCCATCTCTCCTGATCCTTTTCCTGGCCTGGCCAGACACCGGTTCCCGAGATGGGCGCCGGTGTTATGGTGCGGAACCGGCTACTCCGCTGCTTTGGTAATCGGGTTCACCGATACGTAGGTTCGGCCGTTGGCTTTTTTGTTGAAGGTGACTGCGCCGGCTTCGAGCGCAAAAAGGGTGTGGTCCGTGCCCATGCCAACATTGGTGCCCGGATGCCACTGCGTGCCGCGTTGGCGGATGATGATGTTGCCGGCGACGACGGCTTCGCCGCCGAACTTCTTCACGCCCAGACGCTTGGAGTGCGAATCGCGACCATTGCGCGACGAACCGCCAGCTTTCTTGTGTGCCATTTGACTAACTCCGATGCGCCCTGAGGCGCTTGAATGGTCTTATGAACGCGTTCGCGTTCCGTTTCAAGTCCCGTACCGGCGACGATCGCCGCCGGAAAAATTACTTCTTCGCCAGCTCCTTGGCCTGCTCGCGCCAGTCCTTGATCTGGTCGGCGCTGAACGGCATGTGCTCGTCGATCTTGGCGACATCCTTGTCGCTGAGCTTGGCGAGCTGCGCGAAGGTGACGATGCCCTGCTCGGCGAGATCCTTCGCCGCGACCGGGCCGATGCCCTTGATCACGGTCAGGTCGTCCGGCTCGCCCTTCGGGGCCTTGAACAGCGGCGCGGCCTTTGCCTCTTCGCCGGCGGCGGCTTCAGCCTTGGTTTCCTTCTTGGCCTTCGGCTCCTTCGGAGCGGCCTCGGCGGCGACTTCAGCCTTGGCCTCTGCCTTGGCTTCCGGCTTCGCGGCGGCCTTCTTCGCCGGCTTGGCGCCACCCAGCAGGATCTCGGCGATCCGCACGGTGGTCAAAAGCTGGCGGTGGCCGATCTTGCGGCGCGAATTCTGGCGGCGGCGCTTCTTGAAAGCGATGACGGTACGGTTCTTGCCCTGCTCGACGACTTCCGCCGTGACCAGCGCGCCATCGACAAACGGTGCGCCGAAGGTGACATTCTCGCCCTCGCCATGCGCGAGCACATTGCCGATCTCGACGATATCGCCGACCTTGGCTTCGAGTTTCTCGATCTTCAGGAGATCGTTGGCGGCGACGCGATACTGCTTGCCGCCCGTTTTAATGACTGCGAACATTTTTTGCCTTTCGCTGTTCGGTCGGCCTTGATGAACCGCTTCAGGCGGTTCGGCCGTCTTTTTGTCAGTCTGCGGGTTCAAAAAACAAGCGGCGCGGAAGAGCCTCCACGCCGAATGCGGGCTGTCCCTAACCGAAGGTTGCGCCAGAGTCAAGGCAAGCAGCGTCAAGGCAAGCAGCCGGCTATCGGCTTGTTGTCGAGACTGTTATTGGCGCTCTCCGCACGGTCATGGCAACATCGCGCCCCGAGGAAGCAGACATTTCCGGGGGGAAGAGGATGCTCAGGCGGTTGCGGGCTTGGCCGGTTCTGTTTGTGCTGTGTGTTGCCTGGCTCACGCCCGCATCGGCCAAGCCGAACGCGGTCGCGGCGGACGTCGATGCCGCCGTTACGACCTGGATGGCCGATCATCACATCGCCAATGCGGAGGTGGCCGTCGCGCTGCACAAGGACATCGTCGGCGCCTTCGACCATGGCTGGAAGGCGACGGACCGGCAGCCGGTCGCCAGCCTCTCTAAGGCGATCACCGGCATCTGCATCGCCGGCCTCGTCGACCACAAGCAGTTGTCGCTCAACGAGCCGCTCGGCACGGCCCTTGCCGGCTATTTCGCCCGCAAGCACAAGGGCAGCGAGCCGAAGGACCCGCGCTTCAAGACGATCACCATCGAGCAACTGCTCACCCACCGCGCCGGCCTGAAGAAGAACGCCTTCGACGACAAGAACGACCATTCGCTGGCCGCTTCCTTCCGGACCGCGACCCGGACGATGCTCGACTTCGATCCGGGCAGCACGATTTCCTACAGCGATAGCGGCTATCTGGTCCTGGGCTATGTCGCCCAGTTCATCGGCGGCCGGCCCTATCCCGTCACTTGCGGCAAGGTTTTTACGAGGCTGGGCATGCCGGTAAATGCCGGCGTCATCGACGACACCCTGGTTTCGCGCTCGCCGAACGGTGGCTGGGACATCTCGGCCGATGACTACGCCAGGTTCCTCTACGCGTTCGACCCGCAGTCCGGCGCCCTTGGCCCGAAGACACGGCAATGGCTCGACACGCTCCCCGGCGATCCCGGCTACGCCAAGGGACAGAAATCGCCGCCGGCCCAGGCGCCTTGCCCGCGCTTTTCCGGCAAGCCGGCCTATGGCTTCGGCGTCTGCATGAGGCGCACGGCACGCGGCACGCAGTATTATCACGACGGCCTGTTGCATCATCATCTGCCCGACTATCCCAAGACCGGCGGCTCGTTCTTCTTCGTCAACGAGGCGGGCTATGCCGCGGTCGTGATCTTTTCCGGCGAGAATGACGGCAAGACTTACGCGGCGCTGGAAAAGACCGTGATCGCGGCGATGACCGGGAGCGCCGCCTATGATGTCCCTGGGGCGCCACCTTCCAAGGATACGGCGCCCGCGGACGGCAAGACCGCGAAGAAACCTTGAGCGCGTTGCTGGGGCGAAACGGTCGCCTCGACTAGGCTTTTCGAAGAAGCCGGAAATCGCGCGAATAGGCCCTTGTAACTGGAGCAGCCAGCCGTTATCTAGTGCGCCGCGCCGGCAACGGCCGACCATGACCTCGCGGAGAGGTGGCAGAGTGGTCGAATGCACCGCACTCGAAATGCGGCATACTCGCAAGGGTATCGGGGGTTCGAATCCCTCCCTCTCCGCCATCCTGCTTCGCTCTTCGAGCTTCGCAGGATCAGCATGGTCTTCCGCGCGAAGCAGGATGGCCTCCGCAGCAGCGTGAAGCAGCACACACTCGCGTGACAAGAATCCGCTATGGTCGATAGAATATGGTCTCGAAGGGATCATCCCGCGGAGGACCGTTCGATATGCGCTCTGGGCGGAATGCAACGGTGTCAGGTCACTCTTTGGACTGGCTGTCGGCCGGGCGAACCACAGCGCTTGCCTTGGCAATTGCGTTTTCCGTTTCGCCTTCGCATGCGGCACAGCATCGTTTGCCGAGCGGCTACAAATGGGGCCGCTGCCTGCTTGTGGTTGACGGTGAGACCCGCATATCCGGAAGATGCTCCTATCAGATCGAGAAGGGTGGCGATTTCAACATCCAGGGGCCGAAGCAGGTTTTTGCCGGCATCGACTACCCGGACCCGAATAGCGGCGCAGGTGAAATGTCCAAGGATTACTGGGCGGCTGTCTATAAGGACGGTGACACTTGGGCCGGCTATTCGAACGCGGCAATTGACGAAACCCACGGCGACGAAAGATGGGAAAATCTTAGCCGCGAAGGCGCATGCTATACCGCGAAGGACGTCAAGATCTGCCTTTGGCATTAATGGATGTCGCCCAGAAGTGTGCAGCGGTTCTGGGACAACGACATGCATCAAAACAAAGACTTAAAGCACGTCGTTCGATTCCGTTTCAGCGCGACGCGCTTTAGCCGGCTCGAGTCGATCGTCTGTTGAGACCGCAGATCGATTGGCGAGTGCCTGATAGCAGAGTTGGCTCGGATCCCTTCCGCTATCGCTTCTACCCGGCCACATCGGTCTCGCGGATGAAGCCGCGCAGCCCTTCCATGTCCCAGGACAGCGGGCGATCGTCATCATAGTGCGCGATGCGCTGGCGCACGGCTTGGTAGATCGCATCGGTGCCTGGTGCCCGCGCGGCCTTGCCGGACAGGAAATCATGCGCCTGCGCGGCGGCCATAAGTTCGATCGCCAGGATGTATTCGGCGTTGTCGATGACGGCCAGAAGCTTGTTGGCCGCCACGGTCGGATGGGCGAGGAAATCCTCCTGCAGGCCGGATGTGACGCCGCCATCCGTCGCCGCCGGCGCGGCGAGGCGCCGGTTGACGTTGCTGAGCGACGCGGCCGTGTACTGCGCGATCATGAAGCCCGAATTGCAGCCGCCTTCGGCGGCGAGGAATGCCGGCAGATTGTTGACCAGCGGATTGACGAGGCGATCGATGCGGCGCTCGCTCATCGCCGCGACCTGCGCCAGCGCGATCGTCAGAGCGTCGGCGGTCTGCCCGAGCGCCGGCGCGACCGGATGCGCCTGCGAAAACACTTTCGGATCATCGGGCGTGCCGGCCACGGCTGGGTTGTCAGTCACCGAGGCCAGCTCACGGTCGACCAGCAGTGCCGAGCGTTCCAGCACCTCGCGCGCCGCGCCATGCACATGCGGCACCGCGCGAAGACTGAGCGCATCCTGCGTGCGGCTGCCCTGCGCTGCGGCGATCAGCCCGCTGCCGTCGAGCAGGCGCCGCAGCGCGGCGCCCACCGCCTCGATGCCGGGCGACGGCCGCATCGCCAGCACGGTCTCGTCGAAGGCCGCCATCTGCCCGCCGGCGGCTTCCAGCGTCAGCGCGGCCGCCGCATCGGCCCAGGCCAGCAGACGCTCGGCGCGAACCAGCGCGATGCTTGTGAGGCCCGTGGCGCATGCGGTGCCGTTGACGAGGCTCAAGCCTTCCTTGGCGCCCAGCACCAGCGGCTCCAGGCCGATCTCGGCCAGCGCCTCGCGGCCGCTCATTTTGCGCCCGGCAACGGTCGCTCTGCCTTCGCCGATCAGCACCAGCGCGATATGGGCGTTGTGCGTGAGATACCCGGCCGACCCGCGGGACGGAACGTCCGGAACGCAGCCGCGCTCGAGCAAGGTGAGCAGGTTGCGCACGATCTGCGGCCGCACGCCCGAATGGCCATGCGCGAAATTCGCCACCTGCACGGCAATGACGGCGCGGATGCCCCGCTCGGGAACCAGTTCGCCGACGCCGCAGGCGTGGCTCAGGATAATGTTGCGCGACAGCTTCTCCTGCAGGGCCGGCGCCACCACCTGGCTTGCCAGCGCCCCGACCCCGGTGTTCACGCCATAGGCGCGAATGCCCTTTTCGACGAGGCTTGCCACGATGCGGTTCGCATGCGCGATGCGATCCCAGGCGGCAGGCGCCAAGGCCAGATTTTCGCCGTCGCCGACACGCGCGATGTCGCGCCAGCTTGCGGCATTGTCGATAATTATCGTCATTCGTGGAATCCACCCGGGCTGATAGCCGTCGAAAACTTGCCGCCGGGTCCCAATGTCCCGGCAGCGTCGTACCTAACGCCTCTCGAGCCCGGCCTTTGTCGGATTTTCGCCGCGGCGGTGGGACAAAAGTGAAAAATTCGAGTGTGCTGGCTCATCCCGATCGGCATCAAGCGCCTGAGCCTTGTCGCTCAAGCCCGGCGGCAGCGCCTGACCTAAGCCGATTGATGCGCCGCGATCGTGCTCAAGAAAATTTCGCCGAACTCCTTGAGCTTCGCGGCGCCCACGCCATTCACCTCGGCGAACTCGTCGAGATCTTGCGGCCGGCGCTCGGCCATGTCGATCAGCGTGCGGTCGGAAAACACCACATAGGCCGGCACCTGGCGTTCCTTGGCGAGCCGCAGCCGCAGTGTCTTGAGCGCGGCCAGCAGCGATGCATCGACGCCCTCGCCACCCGCGGCGGAGCTTTGCGCGGCGCGCTTCCTGCCGCGCGCCAGACGGTCCCGGCCTTCGACGCGATACTCGAAGGTAACCTCGCCACGGCCGAGCGCGCGGCCGCTTTCCGAAATGACAAGCCCGCCATGGCCTTCCGGATCCGGCACCAGGAAGCCGCCGGCGACCAACTGCCGGATCAGCGATAACCAGACCGGCTTCCTGTGGGCGATACCGGTCCTGAAACTGGCAAGCCTTTGATGGTTCCGCGCCAGCACCTTCTCGGTCTCATGACCGAGCAGGATATCGATGACATGGCCGGCGCCGAAGCGCTCGCCAGTCTGCGCGACCGCCGCAAGGATCATGCGTGCCTCCGCGCTGCCGTCGGCGCGCGGCGCCTGGTCGAGGCAGTTGTCGCAATTGCCGCAGGCCTGCGCTTCCTCGCCGAAATAACCGAGCAGGACCTGGCGCCGGCATTGCGCCGTCTCGCAATAGCCGATCAGCGTGTCGAGCCGGCGATGCGCCCGTCTTTTGTGCTCGGGTGAGGTATCCTCGTCGTCGATGAACATGCGGCGCGTGCGGATGTCGCCGGCCCCGTAAAGCATATGCGCCTCCGCCGACCGTCCATCGCGGCCGGCGCGGCCGATCTCCTGGTAATAAGCTTCCAGGCTGCCGGGCAGGTCGGTGTGGAAGACATAGGCGACGTCGGGCTTGTCGATGCCCATCCCGAAAGCGATGGTCGCCACCATGACGACGCCGGACAAGCTCATGAAGGCGTTCTGGTTGGCCTCGCGCGCCTCCTTGCTCATGCCGGCATGGTAGGGGAGCGCCCGCACGCCGTTCTTCTCCAGGAAGGCCGCCATTTCCTCGGTCTTGCGGCGCGACAGGCAATAGACGATGCCGCTCTTGCCGGGGTGGCGCTCGACGAAGCGCAGCAGCTGGCGCTTGCTGTCCTGCTTGGTCTCCATCGCCAATTTGATGTTGGGCCGGTCGAAGCCCAGCACCAGGGTTTCGGCGCGGCCGGCAAACAGCCGTGCTTCGATGTCGGCGCGCGTCGCCTCGTCCGCCGTGGCCGTCAGCGCGATGATCGGCACATCGGCAAACAGCCCGCGCAGCCGCGACAGGTCCTCATATTCGCGCCGGAAGGCCGGGCCCCATTGCGAGATGCAATGCGCCTCGTCGATGGCGATCAGGCCGACGTCGAGCCGCGACAGCGCTTCCAGCATCCGCTCCGTCATCAGCCGCTCCGGCGCCAGATAGAGCAGCCGTGTCTGCCCCGACGCGACGCGGCGCCAGGCCGCGACATTGGCATCGCGGTCGAGCGAGGAGTTGATCGTGTCGGCGGCCACCCCGGCAAGCCGCAAGGCGGCGACCTGATCCTGCATCAGCGCCACCAGCGGCGACACCACGATGGTGAGGCCGCCTTTGACCAGCGCCGGAACCTGATAGCAGAGCGACTTGCCGGCACCCGTCGGCATGACCGCCAGCACATGGCGCCCGGCGAGCAGCGCCTCGATGACGGCGGCCTGCCCGGGACGAAAATCGTCGAAGCCGAACACGTCCTTCAGCACGCGCCGCTGCTGGTCCCCGGCCCGCAGGCTGGCGGCCTGTACCGGCATCAGCCCGACACCGGACAGAGGTTCGCTTTCGGAAAGATGTGAAGAGCAGACAAAAGTGATTCACCGCGTGATGCCTTGGAGTAGCGCAGCCGCCATTCGGCCACAACCGCGCATGGAGCAATTCCAGGAAAAGTGCGTAACGGTTTTCCGTCCGGAATTGCGCAAGAAACAAGTACAAGGGCTGGAAAGCTGCCGCCTCGCGCCAAATGCCGTCATCGAAAAGCTGTCGCTGGCACAGCGGCTGGAGAGTTCCAGGTGCTACGGTCCGATGCCGTCCGCCGCGGGCAGCGGCCGACACAGAAGGAGCTTTCGCATGATCGACCCCGCCACACTTCTCACCTACATCGCGGTGGTGTTCGGCTTCGTCTTCATCCCGGGACCGGCGACGCTGCTGACCGTCGCGCGGGCGACGAGCTCGGGCACCAGGGTCGGCATTGCCACCGGCGCCGGTGTCGCGGCGGGCGATGTGATCCACACCGTCATGGCCATTGTCGGTATCTCGGCCATCATCGCCGCCTCGGCGACGCTGTTCAGCGTCATCAAATATGTCGGCGCCGCCTATCTCGTTTACCTCGGCATCCGCGCCATCCTAGAAAAGGCGCCGGCCGACCTGGCCGGCAGGACGCTGCCCATCTCGGCCGGCAAAGCCTTCCGGCAGGCGATCCTGACCGAGGTGCTGAACCCGAAGACCGCGCTGTTCTTCCTCGCCTTCCTGCCGCAATTCGTGCACCCGCAAAACGGCTACGTCGTGCTGCAGCTAATGATGCTCGGCATCATCTTTGTCCTGCTCGGGCTGTTCAGCACGGTCGTCTTCGCTGTCAGCGCGGGCGGTCTGGGCTCCTTCCTGCGCCGCAATCCGGCGGTGCTGAAATGGCAGGGCAAGGTGGTCGGCGGCATCTATTGCGCACTGGGCGTGCGGCTGGCGCTGCAGCAGCGGTGAACCGCGCCGCCAACCCCAGCCGTTAAGCCAATCTTCACCGTGTTGCGGCACGTTTGCCCTCTGCGGCAATGTTTCGAGTACCGCGGCGGCGCCACAAGCGCCCAGGCAACAAGCCCGCGCTTTACGGCGCGGGCTTTTCGTTTCTGACGAACAGATTTCTCAGCCGAGGAAATCGGCCCCCGTCATTGGCGGGAAACGGTCACCGCGCCAGCCAGCCGCCGTCGACCGGCACCACCGCGCCATGCATGTAGTCCGACGCCGGCGCCAGCAGGAACACGGCCGCATCGCCGATGTCGTCGGGCCGGCCCCAGCGACCGGCGGGAATGCGTCCGAGGATGGCGGCGCTTCGGTCGGGATCGGCGCGCAGCGCCTCGGTGTTGTTGGTCTCGATATAGCCCGGCGCGATGCCGTTGACGTTGATGCCTTTGGACGCCCATTCGCAGGCGAGCAGCCTTGTGAGGCCGAGCACGCCGTGTTTCGAGGCGGTGTAGGAGGCGACGCGGATGCCGCCCTGGAAGCTGAGCACCGAGGCGATGTTGACGATCTTGCCGCGCCGCCCGGGTTCGGCCAGCACACGCTTGGCAAAGGTCTGGCAGAGCCGGAAGACGGTCTTGAGGTTGACGTCCATCACCTCGTCCCAGTCGGCCTCGCTCAGATCGACCGCGTCGGCGCGCCGGATGATGCCGGCATTGTTGACCAGCCCGTCGATCGGACCGCTCTCATCCCAGACGCGGTCGAGCATCGCGGCGGCCTCGGCCGGATCGCCGAGATCGGCCTTCACCGCTTCAAAGTTGCCGCCCGCGGCCGCGACTTTGCCGGCCGTGTCGTCCATCGCCGAGCGGCCGACGCCGACGACCAGGCCGCCGGCGCGCGCGATCGACACGGCGATGCCCTGGCCGATGCCGGTGTTGGCGCCGGTGACGAGGATGCGCTTGCCGATGAGGCTGAAGGCGGAAAGATCGCTCAAGCTCAGCCCCTTCGCTTGCTGGCGATCGTAGGATCGATCGCTCCGCGCATGTGACAGCGCCCCTTCACAGGCGATACGCCTTCTTGGCAAGTGTATAGGCCAGTTCCCCGGCCAGCTCATGCGCCTCGTCCTCGCGCAGCCGATGCTCGGCCACCAGCCGCGCTAGGAAGGCGCAGTCGACGCGGCGGGCAACGTCGTGCCTGGCCGGGATCGACGGAAAGGCGCGCGTGTCGTCGTTGAAGCCGACGGTGTTGTAGAAGCCGGCCGTCTCGGTGGTCATCTCGCGGAAGCGGCGCATGCCTTCCGGGCTGTCATGAAACCACCAGGCCGGACCGAGCCTGAGCGCCGGGTAGACGCCGGCGAGCGGCGCCAGCTCGCGCGCATAGCTCGTCTCGTCCAGCGTGAAGAGGATGATCGTGAGGTCGCGCTCCAGCCCGACGCAGTCGAGCAGCGGCTTCAGCGCCGTCACATAGTCGGTGCGGGTCGGGATATCGAAACCCCTGTCGCGGCCGAATTTCTGGAAAACAGCAGGCGAATGATTGCGCCAGGAGCCCGGATGGATCTGCAGCACCAGGCCGTCGTCCAGGCTCATCTTGGCCATCTCGGTCAGCATCTGGGCGCGGAACAGGCGCCGCTCGCGCTCATCCTGCGAGCCGCCGCGGACGCGGTTGAACAGCTCTTGCGCCGCCGCGTCGGAAAGATTGGCGGTCTCGGCGGTCGGATGGCCATGATCGGAAGAGGTCGCGCCGAATTCCTTGAAATAGGCGCGCCGCTTTCGGTGCGCGTCGAGATAGCCGGCCCATGTGCCGGTATCGCATCCGGTGATTTCGCCGAGGCGATCGAGATTGTCCGAGAACCCTTCTAAATCGGGATCGACCACGGCGTCCGGGCGATAGGCGGTGACGACGCGGCCCTTCCAGCCGCTGTCGCGGATCATCCGGTGCCATTCGAGGTCGTCGAGCGCGCCCTCGGTGGTGGCGATGACCTCGATGTTGAAGCGCTCGAACAGCGCGCGCGGGCGATAGTCGTCGCGCTCAAGCAGCGCGGCGATGGCATCGTAATGACGGTCGGCGGTGGCGGCGTTCAGCGGCTCGTCGATGCCGAACAAATGCTCGAGCACATGGTCGAGCCAGAGCCGCGTCGGCGTGCCGCGAAACAGGTAATAATGCTCGGCGAAGCGCCGCCAGATCGCGCGGCCGTCGGTCTCGACCGGCAAGCCGTCGAGCGTCGGCACGCCGAGCTCTTCCAGCCGCACGCCCTGGCTGAACAGCATGCGGAAAATGTAATGGTCCGGCACGATGAGCAACTGCGCGGGGTCCGGAAACGGCTCGTCGAGCGCGTACCAGCGCGGGTCGGTATGGCCGTGCGGGCTGACGATGGGCAGGTCCTTCACGCCGGCATAAAGGGCACGGGCCAATGCGCGCGAACTCGCCTCGGGCGGAAACAGCAGATCGGGATCGGTCGGCGCGATCATCGAAAAAAGCGGTTCCTCCAATGCATGTCGCCCGGAAGCGTGCAGCGGTATCGGCAACGACTTGCTCGGCAAAGACCTGAAGCGCGTCGCCGGAATCCGTTTCAGCGCGACGCGCCTTTAGGGCTGGGTATCGGTACGGTCGGCCAGGAATGATGTCAACGCCAGGGAGAGCCTTCACCTTCTTGCAGCGCTGGGGAACAGGTGATACGCCGCGTGTGCTCCATCGGACAGGACATCGACATGCCGCTTCACCGAAGCCTCTCAGCCGTTTCGGTGCCATGAGCAGCGGCCGCCTTTCCGACAGGACGCTGCGGTCCTTGCCAGGCGAGGTTGCGGTTCCGGCCTATGATCGCGCCGGCATCACGCCGGGCATCGTCCATCTCGGCGTCGGCGCCTTTCACCGCGCCCATCAGGCGGCCTATGTCGACGCCTGCCTGAGCGACGGCGAGAGCGACTGGGGCATCGTCGGCGTCTCGCTGCGCAGCCCCGATACGCGCGATGCGCTCAAGCCACAGGACGGGCTCTACACGCTGGCGATCAGGGACAGCGCCGGCGAACAGTTGCAGGTGATCGGCTCGATCCAGTCCCTGCTCGTCGCTCCGGAAAATCCAGACGCGGTGCTCGCCGCGCTGACCGACCCGCGCATCCGCATCGTCACGCTGACCATCACCGAAAAGGCCTATCTGAGAGCAGCCGACGGCAACCTCGACAGCGCTCACCCCGATATCGTCCACGACCTCGCCAATCCCGCTTCGCCGAAAACGGCGCATGGATTTCTCGCCGAGGCGCTGGCGCGCCGCCGCGCCGCGGGCACGCCGCCTTTCACGGTTCTGTGCTGCGACAACCTGCCGGCCAACGGCGCCACGCTGCACCGGCTGCTGAGCGAGTTCGCCAAGCTGCGCGACGCTCATGGTGGCGCCGGCCCGGCATTGGCCGGCCATGTCGCGAACGAAGTCGCTTTCCCGTCGAGCATGGTCGACCGCATTGTGCCGGCGACGACGGATGCCGATCGGGCGCGCATCGCGCAACAAATCGGCGTCGAGGACACCTGGCCGGTGATGACCGAGCCGTTCCGGCAATGGGTGATCGAGGACCGCTTTCCCGCCGGTCGACCGGCCTGGGAGAAATTCGGTGTCACCAT
Source organism: Mesorhizobium sp. GbtcB19 (assembly GCF_019091085.1). GTDB lineage: Bacteria > Pseudomonadota > Alphaproteobacteria > Rhizobiales > Rhizobiaceae > Mesorhizobium. The sequence continues at coordinate 57,176 of NZ_JAGXJY010000007.1, forward strand.
GGTCGAGGACGTCGGCCCTTTCGAAGACATGAAGCTGAGGCTGCTCAACGGCGCGCATTCGGGCATCGCCTATCTTGGCCTGCTCAGCGGCCACGCCACGGTCGACCGCGCCTTTGCCGATCCGGCAATAAGACAGTTCGTGGATTGGCTCTGGGCCGAGGCCATCCCGACGCTGCCGCAGGATGCCGGGCTCGACACAAGCGCCTATACGGCCGAGCTCGCCGAACGATTTTCGAACACCGCGCTCGCACACCGCACCGCGCAGATCGCCAATGACGGCAGCCAGAAACTGCCGCAGCGCATCATCGCCTCCGCCCTGGCGCGGCTGGAGGCGGACTTGCTGCCGGAACATCTGTCGCTGGTCATCGCTGCGTGGATCGCCGCATGCGCCGCGCGCGGCGGGACCTTGCCCGAGGCCCACTTCACCGACCCACTCGATGCCGCGCTCGGGGACCTGTTCGGCCGCAACCTGCCGACAGCTGAGATGACGAAGGCTGTGTTCGACCTCGCCGGCTTTGCCAAGGGTCATCCGGAACGGCTGCAATTGATCGAATTCGTCGCCACCCACCTTGTTCATCTCAAACAGGGTGGTCCTAAGCTGACCCTCGCCGCGCTCGGCATTGGCAACGAACCACCGAGGCTGACTGAGTAGTCTCTGCGGGCTATTTGCCCGCCGACCCGTTCACGACCTGCCGCGCGGCATAGTCGACCCCGTTCGAATTCCAGTACAGGCGCACGACTTTGCCCGCCAGATTTTCATAGGGAACGAAGCCGACCGTAAACCGGCTGTCGGAGGAATTGTCGCGATTGTCGCCGAGCATGAAATAATGCCCTTCGGGCACTTCGAAGACGCGCGTGTTGTCACCCACCGCATTGTCGGTGAGGTTGATCACCGAATAGGAAACGCCGTTGGGCAAGGTCTCGCGCTGCAACCTGGCGGTCTTGAAATCCTCGGACGCATACGGACCGATATCATCGAGCCCGACCGGCACGCCATTGATGTGCAGGACGCCGTCAATCATCTGGATTTTTTCGCCCGGCAGGCCGACGACGCGCTTTATATAGTCGATGCTCGGATCCGGTGGGAATTTGAACACCACAACATCCCCTCGCTGGGGCTCGGCGCCCCATACCCGGCCGTCGAAAGTCAGCAGTTCGAAGGGATCGCTGTAGCGGCTGTAGCCATAGGCGTATTTGGCAGCAAAGAAATAGTCACCTTCCAGCAGCGTCGGAACCATGCTGCCGGCCGGCGTCGAAAAGGACTGGAACAGGAAGGTGCGGACGACGAACCCGGCCACGATGGTGGCGTAAAACGCCATCACGAACACCGAAACGCCTTGCGCATACCATTTGTCCGGTTTGAACCGGCGCGCCAGCGGAGCAACGATCGCTGCCCATACGATCATCATGCCGAAGCCGGAGTATCTGCCGATGGCGGCAAGATTCATGCCCGGCAACACCGGGAAGCCGATGTAGCAGATCGCGATGCTGGCGGCAGTGACAGCAATGAGGCTGATGACGGCAAGCCTTCCGGCGCCGACCCACAGGAAGCCGGCGAACGGGCCGCCAATGGCCGACACCAGCGCAGTCGACCACCATGATCGCGAACCTGCTTCCGGCTGCCCCGCTTGTTCCGTCATCGGCACCCCCATGCCTGGAGCAATCCCAGAAAAAGTGTGTTGCGGTTTTCCGTCTGGAATTGTGTGAAATCAAAGAGATAGAGTGTTTCGCCGTTTCCGTGAAACGGTGAACGGCTCCAGGCAGCCGGACTGTCCATCAAACCGGAAGACGGGGCAAACAAAAAAGCGGGGCAAAGCCCCGCCTTCTCAGTTGCCTGTCTGAAGCCGACCTCAGGCCGGCAGCAGCGCGCCTTCCAGCGTGGTGAGCTGGCTGAGGAACTGCTCGGCGCGGCTGCGCGCCACGTCATCCTTGGCGTCGGCGGCGTCTTCCTTGGCGTCCTGGATGCGACGGGCAAGATCGGCGCGGTCGATGTCGTTCACATGCACGGCCGATTCAGCAAGCAGCGTGCAGCCGGACGGCAGGATGTCGGCGAAACCGCCGAACACGACATAGCGGTCTTCCTTGCCGCCCGCGGCCTTCACCGTGACGACGCCGGGCTTGATGGTGGTCATGACCGGAGCGTGCTGCGCCATCACGGTCATTTCACCTTCGGCGCCCGGAATGACGACCGACTCGACCTGTTCGGAAACGAGCAGCCGCTCCGGCGAGACCAGTTCGAACTTGAAAGCTTCAGCCATGCCAATTTAGCGAGTAGGGAATAGCGAGTAGCGAGTAGTGAAGAAACTCGGCCGGCCCACTTGTCCCTATTCGCTACTCCCTATTCGCTATTCGCTTCGTTACGCCGCTTCAGCCGCGAGGCGCTGCGCCTTCTCGACCGCCTCGTCGATGCCGCCGACCATGTAGAAGGCGGCTTCCGGCAGGTGATCATAGTCACCGGCGCAAAGGCCCTTGAAGCCCTTGATGGTGTCGGCGAGGTCGACCAGCTTGCCCGGCGAGCCGGTGAACACTTCGGCGACGAAGAACGGCTGCGACAGGAAGCGCTCGATCTTGCGGGCGCGGGCAACCGTCTGCTTGTCCTCTTCCGACAGCTCGTCCATGCCAAGGATGGCGATGATGTCCTGCAGCGACTTGTAGCGCTGCAGGATCGACTGCACCTGGCGGGCGACCTGGTAGTGCTCCTCGCCGACGACCATCGGGTCGAGCATGCGCGAGGTCGAGTCGAGCGGATCGACGGCCGGGTAGATGCCCTTTTCCGAGATCGCGCGATTGAGCACGGTCGTGGCGTCCAGGTGGGCGAACGAGGTCGCCGGCGCCGGGTCGGTCAAGTCGTCGGCCGGAACGTAGATCGCCTGCACCGAGGTGATCGAGCCCTTGGTCGTCGTCGTGATGCGCTCCTGCAGCGCGCCCATGTCGGTGGCCAGCGTCGGCTGGTAGCCCACGGCGGAAGGAATGCGGCCGAGTAGCGCCGACACTTCCGAGCCCGCCTGCGTGAAGCGGAAGATGTTGTCGACGAAGAACAGCACGTCCTGGCCCTGGTCGCGGAAATATTCGGCGACGGTGAGGCCGGTCAGGCCGACGCGGGCGCGCGCGCCCGGCGGTTCGTTCATCTGGCCGTACACGAGTGCTGCCTTCGAACCCTGGCCGCCGCCCTTCTTGTTGACGCCCGATTCGATGAACTCGTGATAGAGGTCGTTGCCTTCGCGGGTGCGCTCGCCGACGCCGGCGAACACCGAGAAGCCGCCATGCGCCTTGGCGACGTTGTTGATCAGTTCCTGGATCAGCACGGTCTTGCCGACGCCGGCGCCGCCGAACAGGCCGATCTTGCCGCCGCGGGCGTAAGGCGCCAACAGGTCGAGCACCTTGATGCCGGTGACCAGGATCTGCGCTTCCGTCGACTGGTCGACATAGGCCGGAGCCGGCTGGTGGATGGCGCGCATCTCGATGCCGTCGACCGGGCCTTCCTCGTCGACCGGTTCGCCGATGACGTTGATGATGCGGCCGAGCATGCCCGGGCCGACCGGAACCGAGATCGGCGCGCCGGTATCATAGACGTCCTGGCCGCGGACCAGACCTTCGGTCGAGTCCATGGCGATGCAGCGCACGGTGTTCTCGCCGAGATGCTGGGCGACCTCGAGCACCAGGCGGTTGCCGACATTGTCGGTTTCCAGCGCGTTCAAGATGGCCGGCAGGTGGTCTTCGAACTGCACGTCGACGACGGCGCCGATGACCTGGCGGACCTTGCCGGCGGCGCCGACGCGCTTCGTCGCGACGCTGGCTGCCTTCGCGGTTGCCGCCTTGGCCGGAGCCGCTGCCTTGGCCGGAGCGGCCGCCTTCTTCGCCGGAGCGGCCTTCGCGGCGGCTGCCGGGGCCTTTGCCGCGTCCTTGGCGGCGGTCTTCGGGGTAGCTGCTTTCGCCATCGTCTTTGCCCTTTTCGTCTATCCGTTGTTCACGCTGCCCGCTGGGACATTGTCCCTACGCGCGCGCCTAGAGCGCCTCGGCGCCCGAAATGATTTCGATCAGTTCCTTGGTGATCTGCGCCTGCCGCTGGCGGTTGTAGGTGATCGACAGCCTGTTGATCATATCGCCGGCGTTGCGCGTCGCATTGTCCATCGCGCTCATCTTGGCGCCCATCTCGCCGGCCGCGTTTTCCAAAAGCGCCCGGAAGATCTGCACCGCGATGTTGCGCGGGATGAGGTCGGAGAGGATTTCGCCCGGCTCCGGCTCGTATTCATAGACGGCGCCGCCGCCATTGCCGGCTCCGGCCGTGGCCGAAGCCTGCGCCGCCGGGATGATCTGCTGCGCCGTCGGGATCTGGCTGATCACCGACTTGAACTGCGAGTAGAACAGCGTGCAGATGTCGAAGCCGCCCTCGTTGAAGAGGTGGATGACCTTGCGCGCGATCGCATCGGCGTTGACGAAACCGAGCGTCTTGACCTCGCGCAGGTCGACGCGCTCGAGGATCAGCGAAGCGTAGTCGCGCCGCAGGATGTCGAAACCCTTCTTGCCGACGCAGATGACCTTCACCTGCTTGCCGTCGGCGAGCAGCCGGCGGATGTGGTCGCGGGCAAGGCGCGCGATCTGCGAGTTGAAGCCGCCGCACAGGCCGCGCTCGGCGGTGCAGACGATGAGCAGATGCACGTCGTCCCTGCCAGTGCCGGTCATCAGCGCCGGCGCATCGCCACCGCCGCCGATCGCCTGGGTGATGTTGGCCAGAACCGCGCCCATGCGCTCGGAATAGGGACGCGCCGCTTCCGCCGCTTCCTGCGCGCGACGCAGCTTCGCCGCGGCGACCATCTGCATCGCCTTGGTGATCTTCTGCGTCGCCTTGACCGAGGCGATGCGGTTACGAAGGTCTTTTAACGAAGCCATGCTTCAAACCTGATCCCGTGCGTTCGGCTGCTTGTTCAAGCGAAGGTCTTGGCGAAAGCGTCGATCTCGGCCTTGAGCTTGGCGCGCAGATCGTCCGACAACGCCTTCTCCTTGCGGATGCCGTCGAGCACGTCCTTGCCGGCCGAGCGCATGTGGCTGAGCAGACCATGCTCGAACTTGCCGACCTGGTTGAGCGGCAGCTTGTCGAGATAGCCGTTGACGCCGGCGAAGATCACCGCGACCTGCTCCTCCGTCTTGAGCGGCGAGAACTGCGGCTGCTTGAGCAGCTCGGTCAGGCGCGAACCGCGGTTCAGCAGGCGCTGCGTGGCGGCGTCGAGATCGGAACCGAACTGCGCGAAGGCCGCCATTTCGCGGTACTGCGCGAGCTCGCCCTTGATCGAGCCGGCAACCTGCTTCATCGCCTTGATCTGCGCCGACGAGCCGACGCGCGACACCGAAAGACCGACGTTCACCGCTGGGCGGATACCCTGGAAGAACAGGTTGGTCTCGAGGAAGATCTGGCCGTCGGTGATCGAGATCACGTTGGTCGGGATGTAGGCCGACACGTCGTTGGCCTGCGTCTCGATGATCGGCAGCGCGGTCAGCGAGCCATTGCCGTTGTCGTCATTGAGCTTGGCGGCACGCTCGAGCAGGCGCGAGTGCAGATAGAAGACGTCGCCCGGATAGGCTTCGCGGCCCGGCGGGCGGCGCAACAGCAGCGACATCTGGCGATAGGCGACGGCCTGCTTCGACAGATCGTCATAGCTGATCAGCGCATGCATGCCGTTGTCGCGGAAATACTCGCCCATGGTGCAGCCGGCGAACGGCGCCAGGAACTGCATCGGCGCCGGATCGGAGGCGGTTGCGGCGATGATGATGGAGTAGTCGAGCGCGCCGCGCTCTTCCAGCACCTTGACGAACTGCGCGACGGTCGAGCGCTTCTGGCCGACGGCGACGTAGACGCAGTAGAGCTTTTCCTTCTCCGGACCGTTGTCGTGCACCGATTTCTGGTTCAGCATCGTGTCGAGGATGATGGCGGTCTTGCCGGTCTGGCGGTCGCCGATGACCAGCTCGCGCTGGCCGCGGCCAACCGGGATCAGCGCGTCGATGGCCTTGAGGCCGGTCGACATCGGCTCATGCACCGACTTGCGCGGAATGATGCCGGGCGCCTTGACGTCGACGCGCTTGCGCTCGGTAGCCTTGATCGGGCCCTTGCCGTCGATCGGGTTGCCGAGGGCGTCGACCACGCGGCCGAGCAGGCCCGGGCCGACCGGAACGTCGACGATGGCGCCGGTGCGCTTGACGGTGTCGCCTTCCTTGATGTCGCGGTCGTTGCCGAAGATGACGACGCCGACATTGTCGGCTTCGAGGTTCAGCGCCATGCCGCGGATGCCGCCAGGGAACTCGACCATCTCGCCGGCCTGGACATTGTCGAGGCCGTAGACGCGGGCGATACCGTCACCGACGGACAGAACCTGACCGACTTCGGAGACTTCCGCCTCCTTGCCGAAATTCTTGATCTGGTCTTTCAGAATTGCGGAAATTTCCGCGGCGCGGATGTCCATCAGCCGACCTCTTTCAGTGCAAGCTTGAGCGAATTGAGTTTGGTTTTGAGCGACGTATCGATCTGGCGCGAGCCCATCTTGACGATCAGCCCGCCGAGCAGCGACGGATCGACGGTCATGGCGATGGCCACGTCCTTGCCGGCGATGCTCTTCAGCGTCGCCTTCAGTTCAGTCTGCTGCGCCGCCGTCAGCGCATGCGCCGAAGTGACCTCGGCGGACGCCTCGCCGCGATGGTCGGCGGCGATCCGGCGGAACGCCTTGATCATGCCGGGCACCGCGAACAGGCGGCGGTTCCTGGCGACGACGCGCAGGAAATTGCCGACCAGGCCGGTAATGCCCGCCTTGTCGGCGATGGCGGCGATGGCCTTTGCCTGGTCCTCGCTGGAGAACACCGGGCTGTTGATCAGTCGCGAAAGGTCGCCGCTGTCATTGAGCATCGCCTCGAAGCTGGCGAGGTCAGCCTCGACCTTGGCGACCGAATTGTCCTGCAGTGCAAGCTCGAACAGCGAGCCGGCATAGCGTTCTGCGACAGCTGAGATTGGCGATGACGATTGGGCCACGGACCGTCTTTTCTCTTGTCTGACAGGCCGCAGATTGTTGGCGCGAGCGAAAACTCTGGCTAAATCTTTGACCTTACTGCATTTTTCCAAGCACGGAGGCGCGGCTTCCGCTATCCCCGGTCGAAAGTCGATTGCCGTCTAGCACAGGCTTTTTAAGACCGCAATGCATCGTCCGGCATGCTTTTCAGGCACTTTTGTCGCATCCGGCGGCGAAGGCCAAGCTCAAGCGCCGAATTCACGGCACGAAGCCGAAGGCAAAGGCCAGCGGCAACGCCGCCAACGCCAATTCAACCACGATGGAAGCCCAGTTGAAAGGGGTGTTGGCGCCATCCGACATCATCGACAGGAGCCGGCCGAAGGCGGTGAACAGCCACGAGAAGCCGAGCGCCATGTAGAGCAGCGGTTGCGCCAGCAGGATGCAGCACAGGCTGACGCCGAGATAGAAGCCCGACATGCGACCGCGCCCTTCGGCGATCGCCGCCGCTTTCTCGGGCCTCGGCTGCAGGCGTAGCGCGCGAAAGGCAAGCCCCGGCGCCAAGAACAGGAAGAGGCCCAGAGCCAAGGTCACGACAGCGCTCGACCAGGCCAGCCACTCGCCCTGGCTTGCCGGCCACGGAAACGCAAAGTCCATGAAATCCCCCTCTTATTTCTTGCTCTGAAACACCGGCATTCTAGCGAGGGAAAAGCAGTGCGCCAGAGGAGGGCGCGCACATTAGGAGTGGCGCAATCAGGAGAGCGCGAAATCGACCGCGGCCTCGGCATGGATGCGCGTGGTGTCGAACACCGGAACGTCGAAATCGCCCTGGCCGATCAGCATGGTGATCTCGGTGCAGCCCATGATGACGCTGTCCACTTGATCCTCGCGCCGCATACGATCGATTTCCCCGACATAGGCCGCGTGCGATTCGGGTTTGACGATGCCCCGGCAAAGCTCGTCGTAGATAACACGGTGCACCATGTCGCGACCGGCCTGGTCCGGCACCACCGGCTGCAGGTCGTATTTCTCCACGAGCCGGCCTTTGTAAAAGTCCTGCTCCATGGTGAAGCGGGTCGCGAGCAGCGCCGGCCGCTTGACGCCGGCCTCGACGACCGCCCGCCCGGTGGCGTCGGCGATATGGATGAGCGGAACCGATACGGCCGCCTGAACATCGCCGGCCAGCTTGTGCATGGTGTTGGTGCAGATCACCAGTCCTTCCGCGCCGCCCGCCTCCAGCTTGCGCGCGGCCTCCACCAGAAGCGCGCCGGCGCCGTCCCAATCGCCAGCATGCTGCCGTTCGGCGATCTCGGCGAAATCGAACGACCACAGGAGCAGCTTCGCCGAGTGCAACTCGCCCAGCCGCTCGCGCACGATCTCGTTGAGCAGGCGGTAATAGATCGCCGTCGATTCCCAGCTCATGCCACCGATCAGGCCAAGGGTTTTCATGTGTGGACTTGCTCCGTTCCCATGCTATCTCTATATTGTGACCACATGAGACTACAAGGGAGATCGCCTTGAAAACCGTCCAGCTTCGGGAGGCTAAGGCAGGGCTCTCGGCGCTCGTCGAGGCCGCGGGAAATGGTGAGCCTACTACCATCACCAGGCATGGCAAAGCGATTGCCATGGTTGTTCCGATCGATGAGGGGCGAAAGCTTTATCCGCAGGGCAGCCAAAGGGCCTTTGTCGACTTCCTGCTTCAGTACCCCGGCGGTATCGAATTCGAGCGAAACGAATCGCCGTCACGGGACGTCGAATTTTGAGCGGTTACTTACTCGATACGTCGTTCCTATCGGCCTTCGCGCCTGACCGTCCCCGGCTTCCCTCACATGTATTGACCTGGGTTGACGAGCAGCGGGAGCGCGGCTCCTGGCACATGTCATCCATCGTTGTTCTGGAGTTGGAAAAGGGCATCGCGAAACTGAAGCGATCAGGTGCAAGTGCGAAGGCGGCGCGTATCGGCGACTGGTTCGAACGGCTTCTGACGGAATTCGATCAACGCATTCTGCCAGTGGACGTCACAATCGCAAGAGAGGCCGGCAAACTGGAAGATGCCGCGATCGCCAAAGGCTTCAATCCTGGCCTGGCGGACGTCGTGATCGCCTCGACTGCCCGCGTGAACGGCATGTCCGTCTTAACGGCCAATGTCCGGCATTTTGCGCTTCTCGATGTACCCTATCTGAACCCGTTCGCAGAGGGTGGCACAGAAGCGTAATCTCGCAATCTCAGAGAAAGCTCTGCGGGTCGATGTCGACCTGCACGCGCACGGAGCCGCGCAGCTTCGGCCCTTCCGCCAGCATGGCGCGGATGAAGCCCTGCATGTCGGCGCGCCGTTCGCCCTGTACCAGAAGCCGGAAGCGGTGGCGGCCACCGAGCAGCGACAATGGCGCCTCAGCTGGGCCGAGCACGAACAAGTCCGAAGCCTGGGGCGCGGCGCGACGCAAGCCGCGCGCATGGCCCTCGGCTTCGCCTCGCGTCGCGGCGCTGACGATGATGCCGGCGAGCCGGCCGAACGGCGGCAGCGCCGCCCGTTCGCGCTCGGCGATCTCGCGCTCGTAAAACGCTTCCGAATCCCCTGAGACGATCGCCCGCATCACCGGATGGTCCGGTTGGTATGTTTGCAGCAGGCCGAGGCTCTTCTTGCCGGTGCGGCCGGCGCGCCCCGTCACCTGGCTGAGCAGTTGGAAGGTGCGCTCGGCGGCGCGCGGATCGCCATTGGCCAGTCCGAGATCCGCATCGACCACGCCGACCAGCGTCATGCCCGGAAAATTGTGACCCTTGGCGACGAGCTGTGTGCCGATGACGATGTCGGCCTCGCCATTGGCGACGGCCTCCAGCTCGAGCCGCAGCCGGCGCACCCCGCCCAGGAGGTCGGAGGACAAGACAATCGTGCGGGCATCCGGAAAATGGCTGACGACTTCCTCGGCGATGCGCTCGACACCCGGCCCGCAGGCGACCAGATGATCGAGCGTGCCGCATTCCGGACAGGCCTCGGGCCGGCGCTCGTTGTGACCGCAATGATGGCAGACGAGCTGGCCGCGAAAGCGGTGCTCGACGAGCCATGCCGAGCAGACCGGACAGCCGAAGCGGTGGCCGCAGACGCGGCAGAGTGTCAGCGGCGCATAGCCGCGCCGGTTGAGGAAGAGCAGCGACTGCTCCTTCCTCTCCAGCGTGCGCTGCATCTGTTCCACCAGGACCGGCGACAGGAAACCGCCGCGCGCCGGGGGCGCGCGGCGCATGTCGATCGACTTCAGATCGGGGAGCGCGGCTTCCGCGAAACGCGACGACAGCACCGCCCGGTTGTAGCGGCCCTGGCTGGCATTGACCCGGCTTTCCACCGACGGCGTCGCCGAGGCGAGCACAACCGGAAAACCGCCTATATGGCCGCGCACCACAGCCATGTCGCGCGCATTATAGAAGACGCGGTCTTCCTGCTTGTAGGCGGGATCGTGCTCCTCATCGACGACGATCAGGCCGAGCTCCTTGAAGGGCAGGAACAGCGCCGAACGCGCGCCGGCGACGACGCGCACGCCGCCTTCCGCCACCTGCCGCCAGACGCGTTCGCGCATTTTTGGCGGCAGGTCGGAATGCCACTCCGCCGGCTTGGCGCCAAAACGGTCCTGGAAGCGTTCGAGGAAGGCGTGTGTGAGCGCGATTTCCGGCAGCAGGATCAGCACCTGCTTGCCCTTGTCCAGCGCCGCCGCCACCGCTTCGAAATAGACCTCGGTCTTGCCGGACCCGGTGACGCCGTCCAGCAGCGTGACATTGAAGGCATCGGAGGCGACTGCGGCGCGAAGCTTGTCGGCGGCGGCCCTCTGGTCCGGCATCAGCTCCGGCACCGCATGACCGGGATCGGGTGCCGCCACCACCGGCCGTGGCGGGATCATCACCGTCTCGAACACGCCCTGCGCCCGCAAGCCGTCAATGACGGTCGAGGACACGCCAGCCGCATGTGCCAGCCCCGTGCGCGTCCAGGCCAGCCCGCCTTCGGCCGTCTCCAGCACGCGCCGCCGCGCATCGGTCAACCGGTCCGGCTCGGCCAGCGTGCGCTGCAACCCTTCGATCCACGGCTCCGGATCGAACGCTTCTGGAGCTCGAAGCAGCATGCGCGCGACCATGCCTGGGGCCGACAGCGTGTATTGCGCGATCCAGTCGACGAAGCGGCGCATGGCGCGGTCGATCGGCGGGCAATCGAAGACCTCTTCGATCTGCCGCAATTTCTTCGCATCGACCGTCTCGACCGCGCCGTCCCAGACGATGCCCGCGACCTGGCGCGGGCCCAGCGGCACGCGCACGATCGAGCCCGGCACCACGCGCATGCCCGGCGGCACGGCATAGGTGTAGGGCCGTTCGGCGGGCATCGGCACCAGCACGGGTGCGGCCGCGACAAAGGGCGAATCTTCGATCATCAGGCGTGACCTTGCCCTGACTTTGGTCTAGATCAAAGGGGACCCTCTCATGTGCCTGGCAGTGGCCGGGCGATCCCCAAGGAGACAGCCATGAAGTTTTTTGTCGACACCGCTGACATCAAGGAAATTAAGGAGCTGCACGATCTGGGGCTTCTCGATGGCGTCACCACCAACCCGTCGCTGATCCTGAAATCGGGCGGCAAGATAGCCGAAGTCACCAAGCAGATCTGCGACATCGTCGAAGGCCCCGTCTCGGCCGAGGTCGTGGCGACCGAGTTCAATCAGATGATGGCCGAGGCCGAGGTGCTGGCCAAGATCGCGCCCAATGTCTGCATCAAGGTGCCGCTGACGCTGGACGGGCTGAAGGCCTGCAAGACGATCCGCACCGAGATGAAGCGTATGGTCAACGTAACGCTGTGCTTCTCGGCCAACCAGGCGCTGCTCGCCGCCAAGGCTGGCGCCTCCTTCATCTCGCCCTTCGTCGGCCGCATCGACGACACCGGCTCGGACGGCATGGAGCTGATCTCGGAAATCCGCACCATCTATGACAATTACGACTTCAAGACCGAGATCCTGACCGCTTCGGTGCGCACGGTGAACCATGTCAAGCAGGCGGCGCTGATCGGCGCCGACGTCGTCACCGCGCCGCCGGCGACGCTGAAGGCGCTGGTCAATCATCCGCTGACCGACAAGGGTCTTGCCGCCTTCCTCGCCGACTGGGCCAAGACCGGTCAGAAGATCGGCTGAGGCAGGGGCAATTCCAGAGAAGTGTGCAACGATTTTCCGTCCGGAATTGCACAAGGCAAAAAGTAGCGAAGAAGGCCGGGAAACCGGCCTTTTTTCGTGGCAAGGTGCCTATGCCTTGGCAAGGTCACATGCCTTGGCGATTGGCCGCAACGCCCCATCGTGATCGTCATCCACGGGCGGAGCGAGGAGCGAAGCGACGCGCGCAGACCCGAGCATCCATTCCGTGACATACGAGCGTCGCCACGGTGCAGAATTCTGCTCCGCTGCACCTTCAGGCTGAGGTAACGGAATGGATCCTAGGGTCTGCGCGACGCCGCTTCGCGGCTGCTCCGCCCTAGGATGACGAAGTTCGGAAGGCCTCAGCCAATCCCCGGCGAGGACCTAGGCTTTTTTGCCGTGCTTCGCCAAATCCTGGGCTATCGAAAGCCGCAGGAAATCGGCAAGCTCGCGCGCGGCGCGGTTCTCGGCATCGATCTGCGCGCGGTAGGCGGCATATTCCTGCAGCGGCCGGTCGAAGGATGACGGCACCGAGCGCTTGCCGACGGCAATCACCGTGCCGGCGGTGTCCCTCAGCACATAGTTGGCGGTCAGCGTCACCGTGCCTGCCGTCGGCTCGTCTTCCTCGGTCTGGACCTGGACGATGGCCGCTGATTCGACCAGTTCGGTGACACCGAGATCGAGCGTATAGGCCGGCGAGGCCGGCTCGCCCGAGCCTTGCCCGAAGGCGAAGATCAGATTGTTGCGCACCTGCTGCGCGTAACGGGTGCCGACCGGCTTGATCGCGATCGAGGCCAGTTCCGCGGAGGGGCTGAGCTGCGACCCGGCAGACAGCGGCTGGCTGGAATAGAGCGGCCTGACCGTGCAGGCCGAGACCAGCGCCAGCGCCGCGACCATGCCGCAAACCGCCAAGCGGCCGCGCAGGCGGGCCGCTTCTGACTTCACCGGATCAGGCAACGACATTGACGATCCTCTGCGGCACGATGATCACCTTGCGCGGGGCCTTACCTTCCAGTGCTTTTTGCACGAAGTCGAGAGCCAGCACCGCTTTTTCGACGGCACCTTGATCCGCGTCGCGGGCAATTGTCAAATCGCCGCGCTTCTTGCCGTTGACCTGCACCGGCAGCACGATCTCGTTGTCGACGACCAGCGCCGGATCGTAGACCGGCCAGGGTCGCTCGGCGACCAGCTCAGCGCCGCCGAGCTCATGCCAGCACTCTTCCGCCAGATGCGGCATCATCGGCGCGATCACATGCACCAGGATTTCCACCGCCTCACGGCAGGCGCCCTTTAGCTCCGCATCGGCCTTGCCCTCGGCCACGTCGTTGAGCGGCGTGGTCAGCGCATTGGTGAGCTCGTAGATGCGGGCAATCGCGCGGTTGAAGCCGAGCCTTTCAATATCTTCTCCGATCGCCTTCAGGATCTTGTGCGCGGCCTTGGAAACGGCTCCGGCCTCGCCTTCCTTCGCCGCTTGCGGCTTGACGCCACCGAGCGTCTCGGCGGCGATCGACACCAGACGCCAGATGCGCTGGATGAAGCGATGCGCGCCGGCGGCGCCATCGTCGGTCCATTCGACGTCGCCCTCGGGCGGCGAATCCGACAGCATGCACCAGCGCGCCGTGTCGGCGCCGTAGCCATCGGTGATCTCTTCCGGGCTCACCGTGTTCTTCTTCGACTTCGACATCTTTTCGAGCGCGCCGATCGTCGCTTCCTCGCCGGTGGCGATCTCGATGGCGCGGCGCTTGCCGCCCAAATCCTCGAGCCTGACCTCGCTCGGCGACAGCCAGCGGCCGTTGTTGGACGGGCCGCCGACCCGATAGGTCTCGTGCACCACCATGCCTTGGGTGAACAGGCCCTTGAACGGCTCGGCGAGGTTCAGATGCCCGGTCTCGCGCATGGCGCGGGTGAAGAAGCGCGAATAGAGCAGGTGTAGGATCGCGTGCTCGATGCCGCCGATATACTGGTCGACCGCCAGCCATTCGTCGGCCGCCTTCGGCTCGGTCGGCTCATTGGCCCAGGGCGCGGTGAAGCGCGCGAAGTACCAGGACGAATCGACGAAGGTGTCCATCGTGTCGGTCTCGCGCCTCGCGTCGCGGCCGCATTGCGGGCACTTCACATGCCGCCATGTCGGATGCCGGTCGAGCGGATTGCCCGGACGGTCGAACTCGATGTCGTCGGGCAGCTTGACCGGCAGGTCCGCCTTCGGCACCGGCACAACGCCGCAGGCCTCGCAATGGATCATCGGGATCGGGCAGCCCCAATAGCGCTGGCGCGAGATGCCCCAGTCGCGCAGGCGGAAATTCACCTTGCGCGCCGCCATCGGCCGGCCGCCGATGCTTTTCTGCTCCAGGAGCTTGGCCACTTCATCGCAAGCCTTCTCAGGCTTCATGCCGTCGAGAAAGCGCGAATTGATCATCACGCCGTCGTCGACATAGGCCTCCTCGATGATCTGGAAGGTCTTGGCGTCACCGTCTTCCGGCATCACCACCGGGATCACCGGCAGGCCATATTTGTTGGCGAAGTCGAGGTCGCGCTGGTCGCCGGACGGGCAGCCGAAGATGGCGCCGGTGCCATATTCCATCAGCACGAAATTGGCGACATAGACCGGCAGCGTCCAGCTCTCGTCGAACGGATGAACGACGCGGATGCCGGTGTCGAAACCTTTCTTCTCGGCCGTCTCGAGCGCGGCCACCGAGGTGCCCATATGGCGCACTTCCTCGATGAACTTCGCCAGTTCGATATTGCTTTCGGCAGCCTTCCGGGCCAGCGGATGGTCGGCGGCGACCGCCATGAAGGATGCGCCGAAAATGGTGTCGGGCCTGGTCGTGTAGACTTCCAACTCATGCGCATCGCCGACCGGTGCCGCCAGCGGCCAGCGGATCAGCAGCCCTTCCGAGCGGCCGATCCAGTTGTGCTGCATCAGCTTGACCTTCTCCGGCCACTCCTCGAGCAGATTGAGCGATTGCAGGAGATCCTCGGCGAAATCGGTGATCTTGAAGAACCACTGCGTCAGCTCGCGCTGCTCGACCAGGGCGCCCGAGCGCCAGCCGCGGCCGTCGATGACCTGCTCATTGGCGAGCACGGTCATGTCCTCCGGATCCCAGTTGACCTTGGAGGACTTGCGCGTCACCAGCCCCTTCTCGACGAAATCGAGGAACAGCATCTGCTGGCGGTGGTAATAGTCGACGTCGCAGGTCGCGAACTCGCGCGCCCAGTCGAGCGACAGGCCCATCATCTTGAGCTGCTCGCGCATGACGGCGATGTTTTCGTAGGTCCAGTCCTTGGGGTGGACCTTGTTCTGCATCGCGGCGTTTTCGGCCGGCATGCCGAACGCGTCCCAGCCCATCGGGTGCAGCACGTTGAAACCCTTGGCGCGCTTGTAGCGCGCCACCACGTCGCCCATCGTGTAGTTGCGGGTGTGGCCGATATGGATCTTGCCCGACGGATAGGGGAACATCTCGAGCACGTAATATTTCGGCTTCGGGTCGTCGTTCCTGGCCTCGAACAGCTTCTTTTCGGCCCAGGCCTTCTGCCATTTGGGCTCTGACGTGCGCGGATTGTAACGTTCGGTTGCCATCGGGTGTTTTTCACTTAAAAGCAGGCACGGGGCGCCGGACAATGGTTGGCGCCTGCGGAAATGTCGTCGCGGTGTTCACCATGGATTGCCGGACCCGTCAACTGCGGCGAGCCGGCGCGAGCGTTAAAACTATAGGCAGGATAGTGGCATGACGAGCGCCGTCGAGCAGCTTCACGCGGTCAAGGCGAAGATCGCAAACGCCGAACGCGAGGCGAAGCGCGAGCCCGGCACTGTGACGCTGGTGGCGGTGTCAAAGACCTTCGATGCCGAGGACATCCGCCCGGTCATCGAGGCCGGCCAGCGGGTCTTCGGCGAGAACCGCGTGCAGGAAGCGCAGGGCAAATGGCCGGCGCTGACAGAGGCGTTTCCCGATCTGGAGCTGCATCTGATCGGCCCGCTCCAGTCCAACAAGGCCAAGGAAGCGGTCTCGCTCTTCGATGTCATCGAGACCGTCGACCGAGAGAAGATCGCCGCCGAACTGGCGAGAGAGATTGCCCGGCAAGGCCGGACGCTGAAATTCTATGTTCAGGTCAACACAGGCTCCGAGCCGCAGAAGGCCGGCATCGAGCCGAGCGAGGCGATCGCCTTCGTCAAACGCTGCCGCGACGTGCACGGCCTGACAATCGAAGGCCTGATGTGTATCCCGCCGGCGGAGGAAAACCCCGGCCCGCATTTCGCGCTGCTGGAAAAGCTCGCCCGCGAGGCCGGTGTCGCAAAACTCTCGATGGGCATGTCCGGTGACTATGAGACGGCTGTCGCGTTCGGTGCGACCAGCGTCAGGGTTGGCTCGGCGATCTTCGGCAACCGGTAGCTTGCTGCGACCTGTTTTGCATGACCTTTTCTGGCGTAGCTGATATGAATTGTCGGACTGTTTTGCCGAGCGGCGCTCATGGACTGGGACATTCAGAAAGCAGGGAAGAACCTGCCGAAACTGGTTAGGCAAGCGCGCGAAGCAGGGCCGCAGACCATCACGGAGCATGGAAGGCCCGTCGTCGTGGTCGTGGCCGCCGAAGCGTACGAAAGGCTCGTCGGCGCCAAGCCGTCACTTGCGGAATATCTTCTCTCCGGTCCTGAGTGGGACGACGAGTTCGCCGAGGAAGTCAATCGCAGACCTGAGACCATGATCAGAGACATCGATCTCTGATTCTCTCGCTACGCAGCCTTGAAACGAAACGGGCCGTTCCTATTTCTCCGGTGTCTTTCAATCCTTCTCTCGGGGAAATCACACCATGCGTTACAACCAGCTCGGCAACACCGGCCTGTTCGTTTCCGAACTCTGCCTCGGCACCATGACCTTCGGCGCCGCCGGCCAGAATGCCCAATGGGGCCTGATCGCCAGCCTCGACCAGAAGGGCGTCAACGAGATCGTCGGCCGCTCGATCGCCGCCGGCGTCAACTTCTTCGACACGGCCGACGTCTATTCCGTCGGCCAGTCCGAGCAATTGCTGGGACAGTCGCTCAAGGATCTCGGCGTAAAACGTTCGGACGTCGTCATCGCCACCAAGGTGCATGGCGCCATGGGCAACGGGCCGAACGAGCGCGGCTCCTCGCGCGGCCACATCATGGATTCGGTCGACGGCAGCCTGGAGCGATTGCAGCTCGATCATATCGATCTCTACCAGTTGCATGGCACCGACGCGGTGACGCCGATCGACGAGACATTGCGCGCTCTCGACGATCTCGTGGCCAGCGGCAAGGTGCGCTATGTCGGCGTCTCAAACTGGCAGGCCTGGCGCATCGCCAAGGCGTTGGGCATTGCCGAGCGCAAGGGCTACGCCCGCTTCGAGACCATCCAGTCCTACTACTCGATCGCCGGCCGCGATCTCGAGCGCGAGATCGTGCCTTTGATCAACGAGGAAAAGCTCGGCCTGATGGTCTGGTCGCCGATGGCGGGCGGGTTGCTCTCCGGCAAATACGGCCCTGGCGCGCCCGGCAATGGCGAAGGCCGCCGCGCTTCCTTCAACTTCCCACCGGTCAACGAGGATCGCGCGTGGGCAGCGGTTGCCGTCATGCGCGAGATCGCCAAGAAGCACGAGGTCAGTGTCGCGACGGTGGCGCTGGGTTACGTGCTGGCCAAACCTTTCGTGATGAGCGTCATCATCGGCGCCAGCCGCATGGACCAGCTCGAGCAGAATCTGGCCGCGACCGGCTTGAAGCTCGATGCCGACGATCTTGCCAGGCTCGATGAGGTGAGCGCGCTGCCGGCCGAATATCCCGGCTGGATGCTGGAGCGGCAAAGCGCCGGCCGCCGGCCGGCGCCTTTCGTGCCGAAAGCGTAGCCCCCTTCGAGATAAGCTGACCTTTCGGGAGCCGCGTGTCCTTGGACGCGCGGCTTTTCCTTTTCAGAGACGAACGGTCTCGGCGAGAAAATCGAGGAAGGCCCTGACACGCGCCGGCAGATGCTTGCCCTGGCCGACATAGACGGCGTGTGTCGGCTCCTCGTCGCCGGGATTGAACTCCTCGAGCAACGGCACGAGCAGTCCGGCGGCAATGTCGGGTTCGACATGCCACCACGCCAGCCGCGCTATGCCGGCTCCCGCCAACGTCGTTCGCCGCATCGCTTCGCCGTCGGTCAGCGACATGTTTCCGACGATCTGCATGATGATCGATTTGCCTGTCGCATCGACAAAGGGCCAGCCTTCGATATGCCTGGCGAAGCCGAAGGCCAGCATGTTGTGGCGGGCGAGGTCGGATAATGCACGTGGCGTGCCGCGCGCTTCGAGATAGGCAGGCGACGCGACCAGCACCATCCGGCTCTGCCCGAGCTTGCGCGCAATCAGGCGTGACTCGCTGAGCGGCCCGGCGCGAATGGCGACATCGGCGCGCTCTTCCAGAAGGTCGATGACGCTGTCGGTCAGCACGGCTTCGACGAAAATCTCGGGATAGCGCTCCAGGAAACGCGGCAGCAATTCTATCAGACGGTGCTGGCCGAAGGGCACATAGGAATTGACCCTCAGCCTGCCGCGCGGCGCGGCGCCTGCAGCCGCTTCCCGTTCGGCCGCGTCGAGATCGGCCAGGATGCGCAGGCCGCTGTCATGGAAAGCCGCGCCCTCAGGCGTGAGTTGCAGCTTGCGTGTCGAGCGGCTGATCAGCCGCGCGCCGAGCCGCGCCTCCAACCGCGCGATCAATTTGCTCACCGCCGACGGCGTCATGCGCAACGCCCGCGCCGCGGCGGAAAAACTGCCCGCCTCGACAACGCGGACGAACACTTCGATCTCGCCAGAACGGTTTATTTCGGGTCTCGCCATTCGTGAATCTATTTCACAGAAAATATGCCCGATGCAAGGCTGGTTCACAGCTCGACAGATCCCGATGTTGCGGTCCGGGGCGCGGGATTGGGCGTCCCTTTCCTGATCAACCGGACCGCAGCCATGCCTCTCGCTCTTTATGCCCTCACCGCCGGCGCCTTCGGCATCGGCGTCACCGAATTCGTCATCATGGGCCTGCTGCTCGATGTCAGCGCCGATCTCGGCGTCTCGATCTCGGCGGCGGGCCTGCTCATTTCAGGCTATGCGCTGGGCGTCGTCGTCGGCGCGCCGCTGCTTGGCGCCTTGACCGGCCGCCTGTCGCGCAAGACCTTGCTGCTTGCCCTGATGGTGGTCTTCACTGTCGGCAACCTCGCCTGCGCGCTGGCGCCCGACTACTGGACACTGATGGCCGCGCGGGTCTTGACCGCCTTCGCCCACGCCTCCTTCTTCGGCGTCGGCTCGGTCGTTGCCACCGGCCTTGTCGCGCCCAACCGGAAGGCCTCGGCCATTGCGCTGATGTTCACCGGTCTCACCGTCGCCAACATCCTCGGCGTGCCTTTCGGCACCTGGCTCGGCCAGGCCTATGGGTGGCGCTCGACCTTCCTGGCCGTCACGCTGGTCGGCGTCATCGCCTTTGCCGTGATCGCGCTGCTGGTGCCGCGCGACGAGCCGGCAGCAGCGAACGAGGAGGAAAGCTCGGAGGGCGCGCTTGCCGTGCTCGGCCGCCGGCCGGTGTTGCTCGGCCTTTTGACCACGGTGCTGAGCTGGGTCGGCGTCTTTGCCGCCTTCACCTATCTGGCGCCGATCCTGACCCGCGTCACCGGCTTTTCCGAGGCGTCGGTGTCGCCGATCCTGCTCGTCTTCGGCGGCGGGCTGGTCGCCGGCAATTTGCTTGGCGGACGCCTCGCCGACCGCCACATTGTGCCGACGGTCGTCGGCACGCTGGTCGCGCTATCGGCGGTGCTGTTCGTCATGACCGCCGCGATCCACCAGCCGATCGCCGCGATCGTCGCCGTCGGCCTGCTGGGTGCCACCGCCTTCGCCACCGTCGCGCCGCTGCAGACGTGGGTGCTGGAAAAGGCCAAGGGCGCCGGCCAGGGCCTGGCCTCCTCCTTCAACATCGCCGCCTTCAATCTCGGCAACGCCATCGGCGCCTGGCTCGGCGGCTTCGTCATCGATCACGGCCCGGGCCTCGGCGCAGTCCCCCTCGTCGCCGGCCTGGTGCCGCTCGCAGCGCTCGGCGTGGTGGCTCTGGCGCTGCGTCTCGAACGCAGCCGCGCGATCGGCAAGCCGGTCACGGCGCAATGCTGAGCGCTATTTCCTTCGACATCCAATCAGGAGAAAAAAGATGGACTATCGACCTCTCGGCGCGTCCGGCCTGAAAGTGCCGGCCCTTTCCTTCGGCGCCGGAACCTTTGGCGGCTCCGGCCCGCTCTTCGGCCATTGGGGCAACAGCGACGCGCAGGAAGCGCGTCGTCTCATCGACATCTGCCTTGAGGCGGGCGTCAATCTCTTCGACACGGCGGATGTCTATTCGAACGGCGCCTCGGAAGAGGTGCTGGGCGAGGCGATCAAGGGCCGCCGCGACGCGGCGCTGATCTCGACCAAGACATCCCTGCCGATGGGCGACGGCCCGGCCGACTGGGGCTCGTCGCGCTCACGCCTGATCCGCTCCGTCGATGCGGCGCTGAAGCGCCTCGGCACCGACTATATCGACTTGCTTCAGCTTCATGCCTTCGACGCCTCGACGCCGATCGAGGAAGTGCTGTCGGTGCTGGACGACCTCGTGCGCTCCGGCAAGCTGCGCTATGTCGGCGTCTCCAATTTCTCCGGCTGGCAGGTGATGAAGTCGCTAGGCCTGGCCGACAAGCACGGCTACCCGCGCTATGTCGCCCACCAGGTCTATTACTCGCTGGTCGGCCGCGACTATGAGTGGGAGCTGATGCCCCTTGGTCTCGACCAGGGCGTAGGCGCTCTGGTGTGGAGTCCGCTCGGCTGGGGTCGGCTGACCGGCAAGATCCGTCGCGGCCAGCCTTTGCCGGAAAAGAGCCGGCTGCACGGCACCGCCGATTTCGGCCCACCGGTCGAGGACGAGCTTCTTTACCGAGTGGTCGACGCGCTGGAGGCGGTCGCCGCCGAGACCGGCAAGACCGTGCCGCAGGTTGCCATCAACTGGCTGTTGCGGCGGCCGACCGTCTCGTCGGTGATCATCGGCGCGCGTAACGAGGAGCAGCTCCGCCAGAACCTCGGCGCCGTCGGCTGGGCGCTGACGGCCGGGCAGATCAAGGCACTCGATGAAGCGAGCGCGGTGACGGCGCCCTATCCGTATTTCCCTTATCGGCGGCAGGAAGGCTTTGCCCGGCTGAACCCGCCGGCCGTGTGAGTGCTGAGGCTGAAGCTGCCGATCTCCCCCCTTGCGGGGGAGATGTCCGGCAGGACAGAGAGGGGTGTGAAGGAACGCGACGTTGACCAGAACCGCCAACCACGAGCGGCTTCATGGATAGTAACGGACAATTTCTGAGATGTTGGCGGGACAGCACCCCCCTCTGCCTTGCCGGGCATCTCCCCCGCAAGGGGGGAGATCAGCTGTTCCGGCGCCTCAGTGCACCACGAACTCCCCATCCACCTTCCGCCACTCATTCGGCGCGATCAGCTTGTGATGCGTATACGTCACCGAGTGCAGCGGTCCGTCGAGTTTCGTCTTCCAGAACTCGATGAAGCGGATCAGCACCGGAAACGTCGGCGCGATGTCGTAGTCCTGCCAGATGTAGCTCTGCAGCAAATGCGGATGGTCCGGGAAGTGATAGAGAATCTTGGCCGTGGTCAGCCCATAGCCCCTGAGCATAAGGTCCAATTCGGAATGGTCGCTCATTGCAGCCCCTAACGGTCGGTCTCCTTTCCTCCCAACGTCCGAGTCTGCGCTCAGTTACTTAACTGTCTATTGATCTTAGCACCTCCAAGGCGAGTTTTCCATCATTAAAACAGTTGGTTAGCAGCGACAGGCAGCGAGTGCTGACAGCGTTTCGCGCTGCCCCTGCGGCATCCCGCCACGCGAATCCAACGTCTAATGTTGCCGTCGGCGCGGAACTGTTAATAATGCCCGCGAATTCGCGGCTGCTTCGCCGCGACACCGCCGGTAACCCAAGCCGGCGGAACGGTTCGGGAGGAAAGCACGTAAATGTCCGAGGCTCATGTCCACCGCGTCCAGCCGGCGTGGAAGAAGAACGCGTTGATCGACGACGACACCTATCTCAAATGGTATGCCGACAGCGTGAAAAATCCGGACAAGTTCTGGGGCAAGCACGGCAAGCGCATCGACTGGTTCAAGCCCTTCACTAAGGTCAAGAACACATCCTTCGACGGCAAGGTCTCGATCAAGTGGTTCGAGGACGGTGAAACCAACGTTTCCTACAACTGCATCGACCGCCACCTGAAGAAGCGCGGCGACCAGACCGCCATCATCTGGGAAGGCGACAACCCCTATGACGACCGCAAGGTCACCTATAACGAGCTCTACGCGCATGTCTGCCGCTTCGCCAACGTCCTGAAGAAGCATGGCGTCAAGAAGGGCGACCGCGTCACCATCTACATGCCGATGATCCCGGAAACGGCTTACGCGATGCTGGCCTGCTCGCGGCTGGGCGCCATCCATTCGGTCGTGTTCGGCGGCTTCTCGCCCGACGCGCTGGCCGGCCGCATCGACGACTGCAAGTCGACCATCGTCGTCACCGCCGACGAGGGCCTGCGCGGCGGCAAGCCGATCCCGCTCAAGGACAACACCGACAAGGCGATCGAGATCGCCGCCAAGGCCGGCACAAGGGTCGAGAAGGTCGTGGTCGTGCGCCGCACCGGCGGCAAGACCGGCTGGGTGCCGGGCCGCGACGTCTGGTATCACGAGGAGGCGGCGACCGTTAAGGCCGAGTGCAAGCCCGAGAAGATGAAGGCTGAAGACCCGCTGTTCATCCTCTACACCTCCGGCTCGACCGGCAAGCCGAAGGGCGTGCTGCACACCACGGCCGGCTACCTCGTCTATGCCTCGATGACGCACCAATATGTCTTCGACTACCATGACGGCGACATCTACTGGTGCACGGCCGATGTCGGCTGGGTCACCGGCCACAGCTACATCGTTTACGGACCCCTGGCCAACGGCGCCACGACGCTGATGTTCGAGGGCGTGCCGAACTACCCCTCGCAGTCGCGCTTCTGGGAAGTCATCGACAAGCACCAGGTCAACATCTTCTACACCGCGCCGACGGCGCTGCGTGCGCTGATGGGCGCCGGCGACGGCCATGTGAAGAAGACCTCGCGCAAGTCGCTGCGCGTGCTGGGCACGGTCGGCGAGCCGATCAACCCGGAAGCCTGGGAGTGGTATTACAACGTCGTCGGCAACGCCAAGGTGCCGATCGTCGACACCTGGTGGCAGACCGAGACCGGCGGCATCATGATCACGCCGCTGCCTGGCGCCACCGACCTCAAGGCCGGCTCCGCCACGCGGCCCTTCTTCGGCGTCAAGCCGCAGCTGGTCGACGGCGAGGGCAAGGTGCTGGAAGGCGCCACCGACGGCAATCTCTGCATCACCGATTCCTGGCCGGGCCAGATGCGCACCGTCTATGGCGACCACGACCGCTTCGTGCAGACCTATTTCTCGACCTACAAGGGCAAGTACTTCACCGGCGACGGCTGCCGCCGCGATGCCGACGGCTATTACTGGATCACCGGCCGCGTCGACGACGTCATCAACGTTTCCGGCCACCGCATGGGCACGGCCGAGGTGGAATCGGCGCTGGTCAGCCATGACAAGGTCTCGGAGGCCGCCGTCGTCGGCTACCCGCACGACATCAAGGGTCAGGGCATCTATTGCTATGTCACGCTGATGGCCGGCACCCAGTCGAGCGAGGACCTGCGCAAGGAGCTGGTCTCGCATGTCCGCAAGGAGATCGGCGCCATCGCCACGCCCGACAAGATCCAGTTCGCGCCGGGCCTGCCGAAAACCCGCTCGGGCAAGATCATGCGGCGCATCCTGCGCAAGATCGCCGAGGACGATTACGGCGCGCTCGGCGACACCTCGACGCTGGCCGATCCCGCCGTCGTCGACGACCTCGTCGCCAACCGCCAGAACAAGAAAGGCTGATGACCGGCGAACTCGGCACCGTCAGCCAGCTCTGGCGCTATCCGGCGAGCTCGCTCGCCGGTGAGCGGCTCGACGCCATCGCGGTCGGGCTGAAAACCGTGGACGGCGACCGCCTGTTCGGATTGGTCGATGCAGATGGCGAGATCGCGCGGCCCGACCGCGAGGCCAGATGGCACAAGGTGCCGCTGATCCGCACCCGGCTGAGCGAGGCCCCGATGAGCAAGGAATGGCGGCTCGAAGTGGCGGTGCCCGGCGGCGGCTGGCTGCCGGCGCCCGATCCTCAAAGCGACCGCGCGGTATCGGCCTTTCTCGGCTTCGAGGCCTCGATCCGGCCGTTCGGGGCGGAGAGCGCGGCGCCTTCCTATGCCGGCCCGCTGACCGAGGCCCGCTACGCCAAGGCGCCGATCCATCTGCTCACCACCGCCTCGCTGTCCAGGCTGAAGGCGTTGCATCCCGAAGGCACGCCCGACCCGCGCCGCTTCCGGCCCAACATCGTCGTCGAGATGGACCCGGTCGAGGGCGCCTTTCCGGAGACGGAATGGATCGGCAGGAAGCTCGCGGTCGGCGATTTGCTCCTCACCGTCTCAGAGCCCTGCCGCCGCTGCGGCTTCACCATCATCGCGCAGGACGGCTTCGACAACGATCCCGGCATCCTGCGCAATGTGGTGCGTCACAACGCCCATAATCTCGGCGTCTATTGCACCGTCGACCGCCCGGCGCGCGTCGCGGTCGGCGCCCCGATGCGTTTTGTCGACTGAGCGAACTGTATCGCAGTTCTTACCGGTACAAATCGGCTCGCGTCGGCGGCAGGCCGCTCGGGCCGCGGGCGCGTCTGGTGGCGACGGTCTGGAAAATCTGCGCCGAGCCGCGCTCGAAGGTGATCGAGCAGCCCGTCAGATAGAGCAGCCACAGCCGCGCCCTGGCCTCGCCAACCTCGGCGATCGCTTCGTCGAAGCGCGCCTGCAGGCGCTCCGCCCACAGCCGGCAGGTCCGCGCATAATGCTCGCGCAGGTTCTCGACGTCATAGGCGAGGAACCCGTGCGCCTCGAGATTGCCGAGCGTCATGCCGATCGTGTCGACCTCGCCGCCGGGAAAGATGTATTTGATCAGCGCCTTGTATTCCGCGCCCTTGCGCAGCGTTTTCCTGGTGCTGCCCTTGCCGCGCCGGGTGATGGCGTGGTGCAGGTAGATGCCGCCGGGCTTCAGCAGCCGGTGGACGGTCGAGAAATAGGCCGCGTGATTGGCAAGGCCCAGATGCTCGAACATGCCGATCGACGAGATCTTGTCGAAAGTGCCGGAGAGTTCGGCATAAGACTTTATCTCGATGGTGATGCGATCCTCCAGGCCTTCGGCGCGGATGCGCTCGCGGGCAAGGTCGGTCTGGGCTTGCGACAGCGAGACGCCGTGACCGACGACCCCGTAATTCTTCGCCGCATGGATAAGCATCGCGCCCCAGCCGCAGCCGATGTCGAGCAGCTTTTCGCCGGGCTTCAGCCTGAGCTTGCGGCAGATGTGGTCGAGCTTGTCGACTTGCGCCTGGTCGATGCCATTGGCGAAATCGTGAAAATAGCCGCAGCTGTAGATCATGCGCTCGTCGAGGAAGAGCCGGTAGAAATCATTCGAAATGTCGTAATGGTGCTGGATCGCCTCCTTGTTCGATCCGCTGACGAAAGGCTTGCGGCCGGAAAGATCGCTGCGCGCCGTCATCTGCTTGCGCGAAAACAACACCGCCGGCAGGTCGCGCAGGATTGCCAGCTTCGGTAGAGACCTGAGTTTGGTCTTAAGCTTGCCTTGTGAAGGCAGGGCATAGAAATCGAACAGCGTGCCGTCTTCGATATCTACGGTTTTGGAAATCCACATCTCGACCAGCGTTGAGAAGGTCGGCCGGCGGACCAGCTGCCAGACGATGTCCTGATCGTTGATGGCAAGCACCGGTCCGCCAGCGGGCCCGATCCGCTCGCCGGTCCACAGCCTGACGGCGAAGCCCGGCTTCAGCGTTTCGACGACCGTGCGTACGATCCGCGCGGCTTTGTCGGTGGCGTCCATTCCCACCTCCCGATGCGACGTGCCGCCCCCGAGCACCACTGTCGTCCACTTGTCCTATCGACCGCAATCTCGATTTGTTGCGCAAAAACATCGCGGCAGGAGGATTTCCCGCCCGAGCCATGGTCATTCCGTGGCGTAATCTTGTCTTTTGCCGCGACACACCCCATCATCTGGGTGTGTTCAACGAACTGAAAGGAGGTGATCCGATGTCGAGTGATTTCGTTTTCCATAACGTGAGCTCAGCGGATTGCACTTCCGGGAAGCACTCTTCCCGTTAAGGCGCGAGACGCGCGGCAGGTAGCCCGAAGGGGCTACCGCCAGGAGCCGCGCCATGGACGGAAACACGGAAGGCCGCCGGCTTCGTCAGAAGCGGCGGCCTTTTCCGTTTCGGCCGACAGCGGCCGAAAGACACCCGAGAGCGGGATTAATCGATCGTTTTGCTGGCTTTCGGTTGCGCATGATCTCGACGCCAGCAGAGAGCGCTCCCTCCTCGGCGCAATCGGACTGTCCCGAACCGGGTCAGCGGCCGAGATGCAACGGCAGCCTAGGCCAGCATCTGCGCGCTGACCGTCCTGTCGACGCCGTGATGCGGAGGATTGAAGCGATTGCCTTCCTGCTCGTAGGTCCAGACCTTGAACAGGATGAGCCGGTGCGGGCCGAAACTGTGCAGCAGCGGCACGTCGGTGGCGTCGCGGCCGCGCGCGATGACGATCCGGCCGATGCGTGGCTGGTTGTGGCGCGGATCGAAGCTGTACCATTTGCCATCGAGGAAAACCTCCATCCAGGCCGAGAAATCCATCGGCGCCGGATCGGCGGGCACGCCGATGTCGCCGAGATAGCCGTTCACGTAGCGCGCCGGGATGTTCATTGAGCGGCAGAGCGTGATCGCCAGATGCGCGAAGTCGCGGCAGACGCCGACCCGCTCCTCATGCGCCTGGGCCGCCGTGCGGGTGGCGCGCGCATAGCCATAGCCGAAGGAAAGCCGGCTGTTGACATAGTCGACGATAGCCTGGACGCGCGCCCAGCCGGGCGGCAAATGGCCGAAACGCTGCCAGGCGACGCCACTGAGGTGATCGGTCTCGCAGTAACGGCTGCCGAGCAGGTAGACCAGCACGTCGTCGGGCAGCTCCGCGACCGGCGTTTCCCGCGCCAGCGTGTTGACCGCGTCGGCCTCGCCGCTGTCCTCGATCGCCGCATCGTAGAGAATGCGGAAGTTGCCTGCGGGCGCCGTGAATCGGCGGCAGATATTGCCGTGACGGTCGCGATAGGTCCGGGTCGGCACCGAAGGCGAGGTCAGGACCCGCGTCTGTCGCTTGATGTCGGCATGCCGGTCGGGATGGATGTCGAGCAGCGAGATGATCGGTGTCGCCGCCGCGCATTCGATTGCGATTTCATAGCCGAGCCGTATCAGCATCGCATGCCCCCCTAGGTGATTTTGAAAAGACAGCCTGTTCAACGCAACGAACCGGAGGTTGTTCCCGCGAGGAATCGAAATGGTGGAGCATCTTGCCTTCTCAGGCGGTGCCGGCCGGTCTAAACTGGGTTTGCGTTTCGCCCTCCCCGAAAACGATTCTCCAGGAAACCCGATGTTTGCAGGCTCAAAGTTCGCCGCCTTCCTATTTGACATGGACGGCACGCTGCTCAACTCGATCGCCGCGGCGGAACGGGTGTGGACGAAATGGGCGGAGCGCCACGGCCTCGACGTCGCC
This sequence comes from Mesorhizobium sp. GbtcB19, assembly GCF_019091085.1. Classification (GTDB taxonomy): domain Bacteria; phylum Pseudomonadota; class Alphaproteobacteria; order Rhizobiales; family Rhizobiaceae; genus Mesorhizobium. The sequence continues at coordinate 85,032 of NZ_JAGXJY010000007.1, forward strand.
ACCTTCCTGCCCACGATCCACGGCAAGCGGGCGATCGAGACGATCGGCGGATTGATGCTTCCGGGCGTCGACGCGGTTGCGGAAGCTGGCGCGCTGCTCAAGGCCGAGGCCGACGATCTCGAAGGCATCGTCCCGATCCCCGGCGCCGTCGCCTTCCTGAAATCGCTGCCGCCGGAGCGCTGGGCGATCGTCACCTCCGCGCCGCGCGAACTGGCGCTGCTGCGCATCGCGGCTGCCGGTATTCCCATACCCGCCATGATGGTGACCGCCGAAGATGTGACCCACGGCAAGCCGGCGCCGGATTGTTTTCTCCTGGCCGCCAAACGCCTGGGCGTCGAAGCGCGCGACTGCCTGGTCTTCGAGGATGCGCCGGCGGGGATCGCGGCGGGCGAGGCTTCCGGCGCCTCTGTGATGGTGATCAGCGCCACCCATGTCCATCCGCTGCGGACGCCGCACGACAGCATTGCCAGCTACGACGAAATCGCCATTGCCGTGGACGATAGTGGCTTGATCAGCCTCGAGCCGCAGCGCGACGCCGCATAGGCCCGCTTTAGAAGTCGGTGGCGAGGCCCTTGACCTCCCAGTCGCCGTAGCGCCCAGGTTCCTTGCCGCCGCGGCCGCCGATTTCCTTCGGCGCCGCAGCTTCCGCCTCGCGATAGAGCTTGCGCCTGGCCTCGGCTTCGGCCAAAGCGCGCTGCGCTTCGGGCGTCAGAGCTTTCCGCGGCTTGTCAACCGCGTCGGCAGCTTCGGTTTTGCTTGGCTCTTCGGTCATGCGATACGTCCTTGCCGATTGAAACAGAGACCGGCGTCTCCCATCATATAGCCATGACGCCAGAAGGATCGACCCCTATTCGCCACCAAGTCAGACGGATGAACCGATGAACACGCTTCGCACCGCCATGCTTCTTGCCGCGATGACGGCGCTGTTCATGGGCGTCGGCTATCTGATCGGCGGCTCGGGCGGCATGGTCATCGCGCTGCTGATCGCCGCCGGCACCAATCTGTTCAGCTACTGGAACGCCGACAAGATGGTGCTGTCGATGAACCGCGCCGTCGAGGTCGACGAGAAGAACGCGCCGGAATATTACGCGATCGTCCAGGGCCTGGCGAAGCGGGCCGGCCTGCCGATGCCGAAGACCTATCTGATCGACAACCCGCAGCCCAACGCCTTCGCCACCGGCCGCAACCCCGAGAATGCCGCAGTGGCCGCGTCCACGGGCCTGCTTGAGCGGTTGAACCACGAAGAGGTCGCGGCGGTGATGGCGCATGAGCTTGCCCATGTGCAGCATCGCGACACGCTGACCATGACGATCGTGGCGACGCTTGCCGGCGCCATCTCGATGCTCGGCAATTTCGCCTTTTTCTTTGGCGGCAACCGCGACAACAACAACCCGTTCGGCTTTGTCGGCGTGCTGGTGGCCATGCTGGTGGCGCCCTTCGCCGCCATGATCGTGCAGATGGCGGTGAGCCGCACCCGCGAATACGAAGCCGACCGGCGCGGCGCCGAGATCTGCGGCAATCCGCTGTGGCTGGCCTCGGCGCTCAACAAGATCGCGCGCGGCGCCGAACAGATTCCCAACGAGGATGCCGAGCGCAACCCGGCGATGGCGCATCTTTTCATCATCAACCCTCTGCATGGCGAGCGCATGGACAGTCTGTTCTCGACCCATCCGAACACCGAGAACCGCATTGCCGCGCTGCAGGAGATGGCGCGCGCGATGGGCGGCACCCCGCAAGCCGGCCGGCGCCAGGCTTCGCCGCCACCCATCCAGCCCGAGGAGCCGTCGGCCGGGCCGTGGGGCAAGCGGACGGAACCCGCGCCACCCGCCGAACCGCAGCAGCCGAAACCCAATCCCTGGGGCCGCAACCCGACCGGACCGCGCCGGTCGAAGGGTCCATGGTCGTGACGCCGCCGAGGCGCGGACATTCAGGCAATCCGCAACACAAAACTGATGACGAGAACGTCGCCGGCCTTGCCGCGCGCAAGGCGGCGGCGCGCCTGCTGGCCGCCGTGATTGATGCGCGCACGCCGCTGGATGGGTTGACCGACAACGAGCACGGCCATCCGCAATACAAGGCGCTGGACGGCCGCGACCGCGCACTGGTGCGCGCCATCTTGGTGACCGCGCTGCGCCATCGCATGACCATCGCCGGGCTGCTGTCCAGGCGTCTGGAAAAGCCGCTGCCGCCCAACGCCACCGCGCTCTCGCATATCCTCAATGTCGCCGCCGCGCAGATCCTGTTCCTCGATGTTCCGGACAGCGCCGCCGTCGATCTCGCAGTCACCCACGCCAAATCCGATCCGCGCACCACGCGCTTCTCCGGCCTGGTCAACGGCGTGCTGCGTTCGCTGGCGCGCGCCAAGCCCGACGAGCTTGCCCCGGCGCTTGCCGCGACCAGCGAGGCGCCGCAATGGTTTTCGCAGCGGCTGACCGCCGCTTACGGAGCCGACAAGGCGCGCGCCATCCTTGCCGCGCATCGCCACGAGGCGCCGGTCGATTTCACGGTCAAGGCCGATCCGACGCTTTGGGCCGAGCGGCTGGGCGGCATCGTGCTGCCGACCGGCACGGTTCGCGTCGAAAAACTTTCCGCCAATGTCACCGATCTGCCCGGCTTCGCCGACGGCGCCTGGTGGGTGCAGGATACAGCCGCTAGCCTGCCGGCGCGCCTGTTCGGCGACATCCGTGGACAGCGCGTCGCCGATCTGTGCGCGGCACCCGGCGGCAAGACGGCGCAGCTCATCCTGGCCGGCGCCGGCGTGACCGCAGTCGACACCTCGAAGAACCGGCTGGCGCGGCTCAAGCAGAATCTCGACCGTCTCGGCCTGACGGCCGAGCTCGTCCAGACCGACCTTCTGGATTACCGGCCGGCGCAATCGTTCGACGCCGTGCTGCTCGACGCGCCGTGCTCCTCGACAGGAACCGTGCGCCGTCACCCCGATGTGCCGTGGACCAAGACCATGACCGATGTCGAAAAGCTCGCCGCGCTCCAGCGCAAACTTCTCGCTCACGCCGTTACGCTCGTCAGGCCCGGCGGCCGCATCGTCTTTTCCAACTGTTCGCTCGACCCGATCGAGGGCGAGGAACTCTATCGCGACTTCCTTGCCACAACCCCCGGGGTGATCGACGACCCGATCCGGCCCGGCGAGTTTGCCGACGTCGATCAATTCCTGACGCCGGAGGGCACGCTGCGCACGACGCCCGCCGACATGGTGCTGGAATCACCGGGAATTTCCGGCCTCGATGGGTTCTTCGCCGCGCGGATGAGACGTACCTTTTGAAGCGTTGTCTCATAAAACGCGCTGACTTTTTTAGGGACGGCACGGGCAAAGCGGCGTGAAGCGGTTCACTTAGGCGAATTCCGCCTTCGCATAAGTTCTTGAATCGCATAAGCTTGTGCTTGGGTTATGGGGAAATCAGGAGGGCTATTGGCACTTGTTGCCGGCAGCACGACACGTCTCTGGACGCTTGTCGCGAAGGAGTTCTGGCGCAAGACGCGCCGGCGTTTGCGCGCCGGCCCGATCTATCGCTGGCGCTATTCCGGCCGCACGCCCGAACGCGTCCTGATCGCGCCGCCGGATCTGCGGCTCGCCGATCCGCAGATCGCGCTGGAGATCTATTACGGCCGCTACCCGCTCTCCGGCCATCTGGTCGAGACCGGCGGCAGGTCGCCCTTTCAGCTCGACGTGCCCAATCGCGGCTGGCAGAAATCGCTGCACGGCTTCCGCTGGCTGCGCCACATGCGCGCCACCGGCACCGAGCTCGCCGCCGCCAATGCGAGAGCCCTGGTCACCGACTGGATCGCCATGCACGGCAACCAGATTTCCGGCGTCGCCTGGGAGCCGGGAACGACGGCCAAGCGGGTGATCGCCTGGCTGCAGCATTCCTCTGTGGTGCTGCAGGGCGCCGAATTCCCCTTCTATCGCGCCTTCCTCAAATCGCTTGCCGTGCAGATCCGCTATTTGCGCTCGATGGCGCGCGAGATGCCGGACGGCGAGGGCAGGCTGCGTGCCCGCATCGCGCTCGCCTTCGCCGCCTTGTCCCTGCCGGCGCCGGCCTCGGCGCTGCGTTCCGCGACGCGCAACCTGGCCGAGGAGTTGGAGCATCAGATCCTGCCCGACGGCGGCCACATCTCGCGCAAGCCGATGGCGGTGCTGGAACTGCTCGCCGACCTTCTGCCGCTGCGCCAGACCTATGCCAACCAGGCCGAGGCGCCGCCGTCGGCCTTGATCGGCGCCATCGATCGCATGTTGCCGGCGCTGCGTTTCTTCCGCCACCAGGACGGCAGCCTGGCCCGCTTCAACGGCATGGGCGCAACCATCCATGACCGCATCGCCACCATCATGCGCCACGACGACACGGTGGGAGCGCCGCTGCTGCACGCGCCGCATTCCGGCTATGAGCGCCTGTCGATGGGCGGCGTGACGGTGATCGCCGACACCGGGCTGCCGCCGCCGGTCGACGTATCGAACGCGGCGCACGCCGGCTGCCTTGCTTTCGAGCTCTCCTCCGGACGCCAGCACTTCATCGTCAATGCCGGCATCGACACTTATGGCGCCCCGGAATTCCGGCCGCTGGCGCGCGCAACCGCCGCGCATTCGACCGCAACCGTCAACGACACCTCCTCGGCGCGCTTCAGCCACTCGCTGCGTGTCAGCGACCTGTTGGGCTCGCCGCTGATCGGCGGCCCGCAGCACGTGCCCTGCAAGCGCCTCGACCAGAAGGGCATGCACGGCTTCGTCGCCCGCCATGACGGCTACGCCGCCCAGTTCGGCTTCCTGCATGAGCGTGAGCTGAAGCTCGGCACGAACGGCAACGTGCTTGCCGGCCGCGACCGTTTCCTGCGCCCCGGCAATGCCGCGATCCGCAATAATGGCCGCGACTTCGTCACGGTGCGCTTCCACGTCCACCCCGACATCACCGTGCTGCAGGACGACCACGACCGCTTCACGCTGGCCGCCGCGCAAGGCGACAGCTGGGTTTTCACCTGCGCCGAAGTGGTGCCGGAGGTCGAGGAATCGATCTATTTCGCCGGCCTGAGTGGCCCGCGCCGCAGCCGGCAGATCGTGCTTGCCTTCAAGGCCTCGGAAATTGCCGAGGTGCACTGGCAGCTGACGCGGACGCACATCGCCGGTTATCCCGAAAACAACTGAGCTACCGCTTTTCAGCCCGAAATCCCGAAGGCGTCATAGGTGGCGAGCGACGGCGGCCCAGCGAAAGCAAAGCGGATCTTCTCGACCATCGCCGAGGCCTGGCCGCTTCGCTCGTAGCGTTCCGCGTCCTCGGCGGAGTTCCAAACGGTGATGGCCATGAAGGCATCCCGCGCGTGGTGTTGCTGCAGCAGCACGGCGCTGATGTTGCCTCGGGCGGCGCGGATAGCCGGGATCGCTTCCGCCTCGTAGATAGCGCACAATTCCTCAACTCGTTCCGGCAACGCCTTGAACTGACCGACACGCACGAATGCCATGGCTGTTTCCTCCAATGATGAACGATCCTAATGCCGCAAACGACGGAACGCCTTTCGGCAAACTTCACTTTTTCGGGAAGCTGGCGCGCACCTGCAAAGGACGCGGCGCTTGATTTCCGGGGCTCATATGCTAGGGCCGGCCAACGTCCCCTTCCAACACTCTGAAAGGCCGCCCGCCATGGCCGTGCCCACAAAAAACATCCCGGCGCCCGATCTCGTTCCGGTACGCCGCGCACTGCTTTCCGTTTTCGACAAGACCGGCCTGATCGATTTCGCCAAGGCGCTCGCCGCCGCCGGCGTCGAGCTGGTTTCGACCGGCGGCACGGCAAAAGCCATCGCCGAGGCCGGCCTGGCGGTGCGCGATGTTTCCGAGCTGACCGGCTTTCCCGAGATCATGGATGGACGGGTCAAGACCTTGCATCCGTCGGTGCATGGCGCCCTGCTCGGTATCCGCGACGATGCCGAGCATGCCAAAGCCATGCGCGACCATCACATCGAGCCGATCGACCTCCTCGTCTCCAACCTCTATCCGTTCGAGGAGGTCCGCCGCTCCGGCGCCGGCTATGCCTCGATCGTCGAGAATATCGATATCGGCGGCCCGGCGATGATCCGCGCCTCGGCCAAGAACCACGCCTACGTCGCCATCGTCACCGATCCGGCCGACTATGCTTCCGTCGTCAACGCGTTGGAGATGAATCTCGGCTCGCTGTCGCTGGATTTCCGCAAGAAGCTGGCGGCCAAGGCCTTTGCCCGCACCGCGACCTATGACGCGGCGATTTCCGGCTGGTTCGCCGAGGCGCTCGAGATCGAGCATCCGACGTGGCGCGCTTTCGGCGGCCGCCTCGACCAGGTGATGCGCTATGGCGAGAACCCGCACCAGGGCGCCGGCTTCTACCTGTCGGGCGACAAGCGGCCGGGTGTCGCCACCGCCCGGCAGCTGCAGGGCAAGCAGCTCTCCTACAACAACATCAATGACACCGACGCCGCCTTCGAACTGGTCGGCGAATTCGATCCGGCCCGCTCGGCGGCGATCGCCATCATCAAGCACGCCAACCCCTGCGGTGTGGCCGAAGGTTCCTCGCTGAAGGCGGCCTACGCCAAGGCGCTCGCCTGCGATCCGGTCTCGGCCTTCGGCGGCATCGTCGCCATGAACCGCACCCTCGACGCTCAGGCGGCGGAGGAGATCGTGAAAACCTTCACCGAGGTCATCATCGCGCCCGACGCAACCGATGACGCGGCCGCGATCGTCGCGGCAAAGAAGAATTTGCGACTGCTGGTCACCGGTGGCCTGCCCGATCCGCGCGCGGCAGGCACGACGGTGAGGTCGGTAGCCGGCGGCCTGCTCGTGCAGGGTCGCGACAACGCCGTGGTCGACGACCTCGAGCTGAAGGTGGTGACCAAGCGCCCGCCGACGCCGGCCGAACTAGCGGACCTGAAATTCGCCTTCCGCGTCGCCAAGCATGTCAAGTCGAACGCCATCGTCTATGTGAAGGACGGCGCGACGGTTGGCATCGGCGCCGGCCAGATGAGCCGAGTCGATTCCTCGCGCATCGCCGCCCGCAAGGCGCTCGATGCGGCCGAAGCCGCCGGCCTCGCCGAACCGCTGACCAAGGGCTCGGTGGTCGCCTCGGACGCCTTCTTCCCCTTCGCCGACGGCCTGCTGTCGGCGATCGAAGCCGGGGCCACGGCGGTGATCCAGCCCGGCGGCTCGATGCGCGACGACGACGTGATCGCCGCCGCCGACGAGCACGGCATCGCCATGGTGTTCACTGGGACAAGGCATTTCCGGCATTAGCACTGTTCCCCTTCTCCCCTTGTGGGAGAAGGTGGATCGGCGCGTCAGCGCCGAGACGGATGAGGGGTGTTCCAGCGGAGTGAGACGCTGGCGTTCCCTGGAGCACCCCTCATCCGTCGCCTTCGGCGACACCTTCTCCCACAAGGGGAGAAGGAGAAGGCTCTACGCCTTCGGCTTGTCCGCCGGATAGGGCGTCCCCACCAGGATCGCCATGCCGATGCCGAGGAACAGGATGATCGCCGCCATGCCGAGCCGCGGCGAATCGCTGATCGTGGTGATGGTCGCCACCATGAACGGCGCCAGGAAGCTGGTCGCTCGTCCCGCCAACGCATAGATGCCGAAATAGCGGCCGGATTCCGCCGCCGTGACGCTGCGCGCCATGTAGGATCGCGACGACGCCTGCACCGGGCCGAAGGCCAGCCCGATCAGCAAGCCATAGAGGATGTAGGCCTTCTCTGCCGCCGTGCCGAACAGCCCGCCGGAATCGGCGGTCGACAGCGGGATCAGGCCAAGCAGCGTGAAGCCAGGTCCGGTCGAGACGACGCCGATGGTGGCGACCGACAGCATCACCAGCGCAATCATCACCACATGCTTCGAGCCGAAGGCCGTGTCCAGTCGCGCCGCGATCCAGCAGCCGAAGATGGCGACGATGTTGAGGATGATGCCGAACAGGCCGATCTCGGTGATCGACCAATGGAACATGCCGGCCGCGAAGGTGCCGCCGAGCGCCAGCAGCGCGTTGACCCCGTCCTGGTAGATCATGCGGGCAAGCAGGAAGCGCAGGATGCCGCTGCGGGTGCGCACCTCGGCGAGCGTCGACTTCAGTTCCGACAGGCCCTCGCGGACCGCCGGGCCGATCGGGATGCCCCTGGTGGCGTCCGGCGTGAAGAAGAACATCGGCAGGATGAACAGGAAATACCAGCCGGCCGACATCGGCCCGGTGAAGCGCGCATCCTCACCCAGCTTTGGGTCCAGCCCGAACAGCGGGTCGAGCCCGATGAGCGTCTTGCCGGTTTCCAGATTGCCGGCCAGGAACAGCACCACGAAGATCAGCGCGATCATGCCGCCGAGATAGCCGAGCCCCCAGGCCATGTTGGAGATCTTGCCGATCTCTTCCTTCGGCACCAGCCGCGGCATCATGGAATCGTTGAACACGGTGGAGAATTCCGCCGCCACCGAAGCCAGTGAGAACAACAGCACGACCAGGAACAGGTTCGAGCCGGGCGCGGCGAACCAAAGCAGGCTGAGGCTGACGATCTTGATCGTGGCGAAGAAGGCAATCCACGGCTTGCGCGGCCCGGTCTGGTCGGCGATCGAGCCGAGCACCGGCGACAGCACCGCGATGACCAGGCCGGCGGCCGCGATGCCGTAACCCCAGGCGGCCTGTCCGGCGGTCGGGTCGCTCGCCATGCGCGAGACGAAATAGGGGCCGAAGATGAAGGTGGTGACGACGGTGAAGAAAGGCTGTGCCGCCCAGTCGAAGAACATCCAGCCCCAGATGCCGCGCCCCGATGCCCGCTGCACTGTCTCTACTGCCGCCATGCTGATTCCCTCGGCCCGTCCGCGTCGGGCGCCATGTCTGCATGTTTTGAGGCAGCGATGCAAATGAACAAGCGCGGCGCGGCCATTGCTTTCCTAGCCCCACGAAGTGGGGAGAGGTGGCTCGGCGAAGCCGAGACGGAGAGGGGAATGCGGCGACTGAAGCAGGGGATTGTTGGCGGGAGGGTCTCGCCCAACGAAGGCCCCTCTCCGCCTCGCTACGCTCGGCACCTCTCCCCACTTCGTGGGGCGAGGAACTTTACATCCCCGTCAGATCGCTCATCAGGCCGGATGCCACCGAAAGCCGCGACACGGTGATGTCGCCGCCCTCGGTCAGCGCCTGCAGCCGCTCGCGGATGCGTGCAACGCGCTCGCCGCCGGCCTCCAGCCATGCCGCGACCGGATCCGCCGCTGTTCCATGAGCTGTCAGCGCCGCCACCGCGATGCCGCGACGCGCCACGCCGATCGTATCGGTCGCGCGCGACAGCGCCAGCTGGTCGTAATAGTCGGGCGGCATGATCGACCGAGCCGCCTCCTCGACGCGCGGGATGCGGAAGGCGTCGCTGACGGCGAAGAAGGCCTTGGCCGCGCCGACGATGTCGGCATTGGCCGTTCGCGCGGTGAGCGCAACGTCCGGGATCAGCTCCGACACCTCGGCCAGAGCGAGCTTCTCGGCGAGCTTTTCCGGCGCGCCGCCCTTGAACAGGCCATGCCGTCGCTCCTCGATGCGCTCGCGCGAGAAGGCCGGCAGCAGCGACGCCAGCTTCGGCTCGAGCGCCTTGCGGGCCTCCTGCAATTCGGCGATGCGCTGTCCCAGCGGCACGGAACCGGCTTCGTTCTTCAGGTACCAGCCGCTGGTCACGAAGATGAGCCGGCTAACCGACTGGTAGAGATCGAGTTGGACCTGGCCGTCGATCTGATTGTCGAGCGCATCGATCTCCTTGTAGAGCGCGGGCAGCGCAAACCCATCGCGGACCATGGCGAAGGTGCGCATGACATCGGCCGCGGTGCGCCCCGTCGCTTCCTGCAGCCGGTTGACGAAGGACGGGCCGCCGCGATTGACGAGATCGTTGACGAGCACCCGCGTGATGATCTCGCGCCGCAGCCGGTGGTCGCGGATCTCGCCGGCGAATTTCTTCGCCATGCGTTCCGGGAAATAGCCCATCAGGTCGCGGTCGAAATGCTGGTCGTCCGGCACGTCGCTGGCGACGATATCGGAGAACAGGACGATCTTGGCATAGGCAAGCAGCACGCCGAGCTCGGCCCGGGTCAGCGGCTCGCCGCGCGCCTCGCGTTCGGCAAGGGCTGCCGGCGAAGGCAGCGTCTCGACGGCACGGTCGAGCAGGCCGCGCGATTCAAGCGCCGTCATGAAGCGCGCCTGGTGCGCGATGTCGGCCAGCCCCCGCTTGCGTGCCAGGGAAAGCGCAAGCGTCTGCTGGTAGTTGTTGGCGAGCACCAGCGCGCCCACCTCGTCAGTCATCTCGGCGAGCAGCTTGTTGCGCGCCGGTCTCGCCAGCGAGCCTTTGCGCATGGCGGACGCCAGCGCGATCTTGATGTTGACCTCGACGTCGGAGCAGTTGACGCCGCCCGAATTGTCGATGGCGTCGGAATTGCAGCGTCCGCCATTCAGGCCGAACTCGATGCGCGCCCGCTGCGTGACGCCGAGATTGGCGCCCTCACCGATCACTTTCGCCCGGACATCGAGCGCGGTGACGCGGATGGCATCATTGGCGCGATCGCCGACATCGGCATTGGTCTCCCCCGAGGCCCGCACATAGGTGCCGATGCCGCCGAACCACAAAAGGTCGACCGGCGCCTTGAGGATGGCGTTCATGATCTCGACCGGTGTCGCCGTGGCCTTGGACAAGCCGATCGCGGCCGCCGCCGCCTGCGGCAGCGTGATCGATTTCTGGTTGCGCGAGACGATGACGCCGCCTTCCGACAGCTTCGACTTGTCGTAGTCCTGCCAGGAGGAGCGCGGCAGCGCGAACATGCGCACCCGCTCGGCCATCGACGCCGCCATGTCGGGATCGGGATCGATGAAGATGTCGCGGTGGTCGAAGGCGGCGATCAACCTGGTCTGCGGCGAGAGCAGCATGCCGTTGCCGAAAACGTCTCCCGACATGTCGCCGACGCCGACCACGGTGAAGGGCGAGGTCTGGATGTCGCGGTTGATCTCGCGGAAATGCCGCTTCACCGCTTCCCAGGCGCCCTTGGCGGTGATGCCCATCTTCTTGTGGTCGTAGCCGGCCGAGCCGCCGCTGGCGAAGGCGTCGTCCAGCCAGAAATTGTGTTTTTCGGAAATCGCGTTGGCGGTGTCGGAGAAGGTCGCCGTTCCCTTGTCGGCGGCGACGACGAAATACGGGTCGTCCTGGTCGCGCCGCACCACGCCGGCCGGTGGGATGACGCCGTCGACGCCGATATTGTCGGTGATCGACAGCAGGCTGGAGACGAAGTTCTTGTAGGCAGAGGTGCCGGCTTCGAAGATCGCGTCGCGGCTGCCGCCGGCCGGCAGGCGTTTCGGGAAGAAGCCGCCCTTGGCGCCGACCGGCACGATGACCGCGTTCTTGACCTGCTGCGCCTTGACCAGGCCGAGCACCTCGGTGCGGTAGTCCTGTGCGCGGTCCGACCAGCGCAGACCGCCGCGCGCCACCGGACCGAAGCGCAGATGCACGCCCTCGACCTCGGAGCCATAGACGAAGATCTCGCGCCATGGCCGCGGCGCCGGCAGTCCTTCGACCGCCTGCGAGTCGAGCTTGATCGCCAGCGACTGCCCCTTCTCCTTCGTATCGGCTACGAAATGATTGGTGCGCAGCGAAGCTTCGATGAGGTTGAGATAGCGGCGGATAATGGTGTCGTCGTCGATATTGGGCACCTCCTCCAGCGCGTCCTTGATCTTGGCCTTGAGGTGCTTGGCGGCGACCACGCCGTCGCCTTCCGCCGCTGGCCCGAGACGGGCGACGAACAGCGCATGCAGGCCGCGCGCGATCTCCGGATAGCGGTTGAGCGCGGCGGCGATGAAATCCTGGCTCTGCGGGATGCCGGCCTGCTGCAGGTAGCGGCCGTAGGCGCGCAGGATTGTGATCTCGCCCGACCACAAGCCGGCGGTCTGCGCCAGGCCGTTATAACCGTCATTGTCGACCTCGCCGCGCCAGACCGAGAGGAACGCGTCCTCGAACAGCGCGCCGCCATCGGTAAGATCTATTCGCGCGCCGTAGCTGTTCTCCAGTTCCATGTCGTGGACGAAGACCGCGCCGGCGGGATCGCCGCCGACCTCGAAGGTGCGCTCGCTGATGACGCGGAAACCGATGTTTTCCAGCACCGGCACGCGCCGCGACAGCGCCACCGGGCTGCCGAAATGATAGATTTTCAGCGCCGCCTGCTGCGGTTTCTGGTCGGCATGGCGGTAATAATCGATGGCGATCGGATTTCCGGCGCTGATGTTGGCCATACGCCCTGCATCGGCCAGCGCCACGGCGGCCGAGAAAGAGTCGCGGTAGCTTTCGGGGAAACGCGCCGCGATCGCCTTCAGCGCCGGATCACTGCCTGCGGCTTCCGCGGCTTCGGAGAGCGCGTCCTCCCAGGTGCGCACGATGTCGCGAATCGCCGCCTCGAGTGTCGCCTGCTCGATCTTCGGCGTCTTGCCGCCGGAACGGCCGATGATGAAGTGAATGCGCGCCAGCCCGCCTTCGGGGAAGGCGGGGTAATAGGCCGACAGCCGGCCTTCGAACACGGTTTTCAGGTAGGTGCCGATCTTCTCGCGCACGACGCTGTCATAGCGGTCGCGCGGCACGAAAACGATGATCGAGACGAAACGGTCGAACTGGTCGACGCGCACCAGCGCCCGCACCCGTGGCCGTTCGATCAGGCCGAGGATGGCGACGGCGTGTTTGCGCAGGATGGGAATGGGAACCTGGAACAGCTCGTCGCGCGGATAGCTCTCCAGGATGTTGATGAGAGCCTTGCCTGAGTGATCGTGCGGATCGAAGCCGGATTTCGAGATGACGGTCTCGGCCTTCGAGCGCAGATAGGGGATCTTCATCACCGAGCGCGTGTAGGCGGTGGAGGTGAACAGGCCGACGATGCGCAGCTCGCCCGCGAGCGCGCCTTTCGCCGTGTAGGTCTTGATGCCGATGTAATCGAGATAGATGCGGCGATGCACCGACGACTTGGCGTTGGCCTTGGTGACGATCAGCGGCTCCGGTCCGTGCAGGAAGGCGCGGATCTCCGGCGTGGTCGTCACCGCTTCGGTCCCGCGCCTGAGCACCAGCACGTCCGGATCGGACAAGATGCCGAGGCCGGGCTTGTCGGCACGCTCCAGCGAGCCGCTTTCCTCGCCGCCGACATATTTGAACTCGCGCATGCCGAGGAAGGTGAAATTGTCGTCGCGCAGCCATTCGAGGAAGGCGATCGCCTCGGCGACGCTCTTCTTGTCGAGCGGCACGGCCGAATAGCGGAATTCGGAAATCGCCTGGTCGAGGCGGGCGAGCATGCGCTTCCAGTCGACGACCGCGGCGCGCACCTGGGAAAGCATCTTGCCCAGCCGTTCGGTAAGGCTCTTGGCCTGCTCGGCATTCAACCTTGGAATGTGGACATGGACGACGCTCAGCCGGTCGTGCCCGTCGTCCTCCTTGCCGCTGTCGCTCAGGACCTCAACGACGCCGCTCTTGTCGTGGCGCACGGTGACGATCGGATGCGTAACCAGCGTCGGCTCGCCGGAAGTCTCCGTGATCTCGCCCAGGATCGAATCGAACAGGAACGGCATGTTGTCGTTGACGACGGTGATGACCGTGACCGGCCGCCCGTCGCAGGCAACGCCTGAATCGGCCTCGACGGCAACGACGCTTTCGCCTTTCTTGTGCTTGGCAACGGCGCGGCTGGCGAGCTCGCCGGCTCGCTCGAGGGCGGCCGCGTCATAGGCCGCGATGTCCTCGGCTGGCGCCCGCGCCAGAAGATAGTCGGCAAGCCTTGCGGGTTTCCCCTCCGCCTTCGCGGCGGCGACAGCTTTCTTCTTTGGCTTGGATTTCACGCTGGCCATGACGCTTATTCCCTCCCGTGGCATGCTTTTGTGACTATGGTAGCCAGATGAGCGCTGTTTGGCGACAAAGGTTTGACGACGCTTTAAAAAATTCCAACCGACGCCGTCGCCCCGCGAGGAGAACCATCATGACCGGCAAAATAACCGCGCTCGACCTTGTCCAGGCCGAGCTCAGCGAGGCGACCAAGGCCTATTTCGCCAAATGCGAGGAGAAGCTCGGCCTCGTGCCCAATGTGCTTCTCGCCTACGCCTTCGACGAGAAAAAGCTGCGCGCCTTCACCGACATGTACAACGATTTGATGCTGGGCGAATCCGGCCTGTCGAAGCTGGAGCGCGAAATGATCGCCGTGGTCGTCTCCTCGATCAACCACTGCTACTATTGCCTGACCGCGCATGGCGCGGCGGTGCGCCAGCTGTCGGGCGAGCCGGCGCTCGGCGAGATGATGGTGATGAATTTTCGCGCCGCCGGTCTGTCGGACCGCCAGCGCGCCATGCTCGAATTCGCGGTCAAGCTGACGGAAGAGCCGGCCAAGATCGTGGAAGCCGACCGCGCAGCCTTGCGGCAGGCCGGTTTCTCCGACCGCGACATCTGGGACATCGCCTCTACCGCCGCTTTCTTCAACATGTCGAACCGCGTGGCCGCGGCCGTCGACATGCGGCCGAACGCCGAATACCACGCCATGGCAAGGTAGCGGTCACGATTATATTAGCGGGTTCGAATTTTTCGTTGCCGACCCCGCCTTTTGGTCCGATGATCAAGGACTGCGGCACAGCCGCATATCGCAAGCGGCGCGGCCGCATGCCGGTTCGACGCCGCCGACAAGGGAGGAGAACATGGCGAAATTTCTCTATGTCTATCATGGCTCCGGCAAGATGCCGACCGACGAAGCCGAACGGAAAGCGGCGATGGATGCCTGGACGGGCTGGTACGGCAAGCTCGGCTCGGCCGTGGTCGACGGCGGCAATCCCGTGGGCATGTCGAAGACGGTGCTGCCCAGCGGCAAGGTCGAGAACAATGGCGGCAGCAATCCGACGGCCGGTTACACCGTCGTCGAGGCCAGGGACATCGACGATGCCGTCGCCAAGGCCAAGGAGTGCCCGATCCTGATGGACCCGGCCTTCAGCGTCGAGATCGCGCCGATCATCGAAATGATGTAGCGCCAAGAGCCGCGCAACGCCGCGCGAGACCGGATTTCCAGCGAGACCCGGTATCGTCTTTACTGCCGCTCTGTTCGACATGTCGAACCGGGCGGCCGCCGCAATCGGCATGCGGCCAAGCCGCCCACGCCGTGGCACGATGAGGCCACACCGTCTCCACCATCGGTCCTGCAACTCCAAGTCGTTGACAGGTTGACGCTTGTGGCTAGTCTTGCAGGAAACAAAATTTCCAATGGGTGAACGTCGTTCCTGAAAACCAGCTTCATGGGAGCCGTCATGCTGGACCGGATTACCAAGCCCAAGCTTTTCCTCTGCACCCTGACCCTGATGGTTGGACTTGCCGCCCCACCCGCCCAGGCCTTCGAGGCGGCGTCCACCTACCAGCCCATTTTCGAGACGGCGGCCGACCAGACGGTAACGCTGACCGGACATGATCTCACCATTGACCAGGTCATCGCCATCACGCGCAACGGCGCCAAGGTCGAGCTCAGCCCGGAAGCCCTGCAACGTTCGGCCGATGCTTATGGTCTGCTGCTCGAAGGTGCGGCTGAAGGCGTCACGATCTACTGGTTCAACCGCGGCGCCGGCGACCAGCGCGAAACCGTGATCTTTTCCGGCGATCCGACCTCGCCAGAAAACACGAAACTTCTCAAGGACCAGCAGCTCGCCCGCTTCAAGGGCGGCGTCAACCGCGGCTACGGGCCGGAGCTGCAGGAAGAAGCGCTGGTGCGCGCCATTATGGCGATCCGTGCCAACACCATGTCCTACGAGGCGGCCAGCCCGCAGCTGACCCATATGCTCGTCGACATGCTGAACAAGCGCGTCACGCCGGTCGTGCAATCGCGCGGCACGCTCGGCGAGGGCGATTTGGCGACGCTCGGCAATATCGGCGCGGCCATGGTCGGCGAAGGCGAGGCCTATCTCAAAGGCGTCCGCATGCCGGCCGCGCAGGCGCTCGAACAGGCCGGGCTGAAGCCGCTCGAACCCTTCGCCGCCGACCAGGCGGCGCTGATCAGCACCAACGCCTATGCGCAGGCGCAAGCCGTGCTGTTGCTGGAGGACGCGAGAAAACTGCTGGAATGGACCGACCTCAGCTACGCCATGGGACTGAACGGCATGAACTCGAGCGTGACGCCGATCTCCGCGCCGGTTCAGTCGATGCGGCCCTATCCGTGGCTGACTTGGGACGCCGCCCGCGTCATGGACATGATCAAGGGCAGCTACCTCTTCGACGACGATCCGGCCCGCATCATCCAGGATCCCGAAAGCATGCGCGCTTCGAGCCAGCGCCAGGGTTCGGCATGGCAGGCCTGGGGAGACCTGCGCGATTCCGTGCTGCTCTCGATCAATTCCTCGGATCACAATCCGGCGATCCTGCCCGGCCTGACGCCGCAGAGCTCGCCGGAACTGAGCACCCCGCAATTCATGAAATATTACATCAAGGGCGGTCCGCTGAGTAACGGCAAGTCCGGCTATATCTTCTCCAACGCCAATTGGGATCCCTACCCGATGGCCAATCAGGTCGAGGCCCTCACCAACGCCTTGACCAATCTCGGCGTGGCGGTGGCGCAGCGCATCGAGCGCTTCCGCAACCCCTTCTTCACCGTGGTCAAGCCGGCCGACGTGCTGAAGCCGGACGAGCGCAAGGACATACCGAGCTTCGACGGCTACCTGCCGACCGATCTGTGGCAGGAACTGGCCGAACTGGGCTCACCGGTGATGCCGAACGGCCAGGCTATCGTCGCCACGGTCGAGGACCTGGAAGCGCAGACCCGCATCAAGACCCAGCGCGCCCGCGACGCGGTCGACGTGTCGTTCCACCTCGTGGCGCAGGATCTGCTGACGGCAAGTTACTGGATGGAAATCCGCAAGGCCCAGAACCCGGAACGGAAGTTCGGCGAAGCGCCGACAGCCGCGCTTGCGGCGCTGCGCCAGGTGATCCCCTGGCATCAAGCGGCGTCGGAACGGCAGAAGCGGCCGCTCGGCATGGTCGCCTACGACTTCATGCAGGAGAACCCGGCCGCGAAATTCTATTCCGGTGGACCGCAGCCGCCAACGGCGCCGGCCCGACCGGTCGCCGCAGTATTGCCCAAGTAGGAGTTGTCAACGCGCCGCGATTGCCGCGGCGGCGCCCGCCATCGTCGTGGCGCTGACGCGGTTGGCGATCTTCATGGCGCGCTTGCTCTTCAAGAGCCGGCGCGCCTGCGAAGCGGCCAGCACCCAAGTGAGATCAATGACCACCAGCACGATCGCCATGGTGACCGTCAGTTCGGCCCAGCCGACCACGCTCACCGAGGCAAGATCGATGATGGTCGGCAGCAGCGCCAGATAGAACATCATGATCTTCGGATTGCCCAATGTCACCGCCATGCCGGCAAAGAACAGTTTCAGGGGCGAATCCTCGCGCGGCATCTCGCCTTCCTTTGCCTCGACCGGCGCCGTCCACATCTTGAACGCAAGATATGCGAGATAGGCCACGCCCACCCACTTCACCACGACGAAAGCGTAGTGGAAGGTCTGCGCCACGACGGCGAGCCCGAACACCGCCAGCGACAGCCAGATGCCTTCGCCGATCCACATCGCCAGCAGGAACGGGAAGACATCGCGGAACCCCTTCGAAATGACGCGCGCCACAAGTGCGGCGATCGACGGGCCGGGCGAGCCGGCGGCGACGAACAAGGCAGCGGCAAAGATCAGCAGCGAGGCGAGATGCATGGGGCGCTTCCTGTGGGATAGAGACAAATCATACCCGATCGGGATGGATTTGGCACGCCCGGCAAGGGGCTCGCGTTGAGGATGGAGACAATAGCTGCCAACGCCGACAGTTGCTGCTCTTGCCGTTCCCCTCAACCTTAGCTAGAAGACCCGCCCGTCATCCATTTTCGAGCTTCACTTTGCCTCAGTAACCGCCGGTCTCGCCAACTCCTCTGAATGCACCGCAGGCGCAGCCATTGGCGCGGCCTGCTCCATTTTCACGTGTTCTTCAGGCGGCGGTTCGAGACCGGTTTGGCATTGCTGAGCCCAGCGCGCAATCCGCGCCGACGCCTGACTTCCGGATGACACAGTCTTTCGCCACGCCGTGCCCATGAAGGGCATCTCGGACATTGCCGGCTGACGGACTTCCCGACGGGAAGGGCCTACCGGCATGTCTGCCACCTTGTCTGTTCGCTGGACGATCGCGCCCGCAATCGCGCCTCGGCCTCTCATCAACTGCAATCGCTGCGGTGGCTTCAGACCGTACCAATGCAGCGAAAAATTCCGCGTCAACGCCAACGGCAAGCGTATCGACGTGTGGCTGATCTATCGCTGCGCGGGCTGCGACAACTCCTGGAACCGCACCATTCTCGAGCGTTGCAACCGCCGCGACATCGAGCCGTCCCTCCTCGCCGCGCTCGAAAGCAACGACCCGGTGCTTGTCCGCCGCTTTGCCTTCGATACCACGGCGCTCAGGAATCGGATCGGACGGATCGAGGAATTTCCCGACGCTACGGTCCGAAAGGAACTGCTGGACGGCAGGCCCGAATGCGCGGTCGCGCTTTCGCTCGAGCTTCGCCTCGATGCCGCGACGTCCTTGCGGCTCGACCGCCTGCTTGCCGGCGAACTGGGCATCTCGCGTTCGAAGCTGCAGGCCTGGGAAGAACGGCGATTGCTCATGGTCGATCCAGACGGCGCCAGAGCCTGGCGCAAGCCGGTGCGCGACCGCGCGACGATCCGCATCGACCTTTCCGGGGAGGCGGACCGCGACGCGATTGTCGGTGCCGCATGCGGCTGAAATGAAAAGGGAGGGAGCATTGCTCCCTCCCTCAATGACCTGCGTGGGGCGAAACTTAGGCCGCGCCCATCACCTTGGCGGCCTTCTCGAAACGCTTGCGCTCGTTCGGGTCGAGATAGAGCTTGCGGAGCCGAATGGTCTTCGGCGTCACCTCGACCAGCTCGTCGTCCTGGATCCAGGCGAGCGCCCGCTCCAGCGTCATGCGGATCGGCGGCGTCAGCTTCACCGCTTCGTCCTTGCCGGCGGCGCGGATGTTGGTGAGCTTCTTCCCCTTGAGCACGTTCACCTCAAGGTCGTTGTCGCGGCTATGGATGCCGATGATCATGCCCTGATAGACCTTGACGCCCGGATCGATGATCATCGGGCCGCGGTCTTCCAGGTTCCACATCGCATAGGCGACCGACTCGCCCTGTTCGTTGGAGATCAGCACGCCGTTGGTGCGGCCGGGCAATTCGCCCTTGTAGGGCTCATAGGCGAAGAACAGCCGGTTCATCACCGCGGTGCCGCGCGTGTCGGTCAACAGTTCCGACTGGTAGCCAATCAGGCCGCGCGTCGGCGCGTGGAAGACGAGGCGCTGGCGGTTGCCGCCGGAGGGACGCAGCTCGACCATCTCGGCCTTGCGCTCCGACATTTTCTGCACGACGACGCCGGCATGCTCCTCGTCGACGTCGATGACGACTTCCTCGACCGGCTCCAGCAATTCGCCGTTCTCGCCTTTCTGCATGACGACGCGCGGACGCGACACGGCAAGCTCGAAGCCCTCGCGGCGCATCGTCTCGATCAGCACCGCAAGCTGCAATTCGCCGCGGCCGGAAACGAAGAAGGAGTCTTTCTCAGCCGATTCCTCGATCTTCAGCGCCACATTGCCCTCTGCCTCGCGCAGCAGGCGGTCGCGGATGACGCGGCTGGTCACCTTGTCGCCCTCGGTGCCGGCAAGCGGGCTGTCATTGACGAGGAAGGACATGGTCACGGTCGGCGGATCGATCGGCTGCGCATGCAGCGGCTCGCTCACCGCCGGGTCGCAGAAGGTGTCGGCGACGGTGCCTTTCGACAGGCCGGCGATCGCGACGATGTCGCCTGCCTGGGCTTCGTCGATCGGCTGGCGCTCGAGGCCACGGAAAGCGAGGATTTTTGAGACGCGGCCGGTCTCGATCTGCATGCCGTCATGGTGCAGCACCTTGACCGCCTGGTTGGCCTTCAGCGTGCCGGACTCGATGCGGCCGGTGATGATGCGGCCGAGGAACGGGTTGGCTTCGAGGATGGTGCCGATCATGCGGAACGGGCCGGGATGGACCGTCGGCGCCGGCACATGCTTGACGACGAGGTCGAACAGCGGCGCCAGGCCCTGGTCCTTCGGGCCTTCGGGGTTTTCCGAAACCCAGCCGTCGCGGCCCGAGCCGTAGAGGATCGGGAAGTCGAGCTGCTCGTCGGTGGCGTCGAGCGCGGCGAAGAGGTCGAACACCTCGTTGACCACTTCGATGTGGCGCGCGTCCGGACGGTCGATCTTGTTGATGACGACGATGGGGCGCAGGCCCACTTTCAGCGCCTTGCCGACGACGAACTTGGTCTGCGGCATCGGGCCTTCGGCGGCATCGACGAGCACGATGGCCGAATCCACCATCGACAGGATGCGCTCGACCTCGCCGCCGAAATCGGCGTGTCCGGGCGTGTCGACGATGTTGATGCGCGTGCCGTGCCAGTCGACCGAGGTCGCCTTGGCCAGGATGGTGATGCCACGCTCCTTTTCGAGGTCGTTGGAATCCATGGCGCGCTCGGCGACGCGCTGGTTGTCGCGGAAGGCGCCGGACTGTTTCAGAAGCTGATCGACCAGCGTGGTTTTGCCATGGTCGACGTGCGCGATGATCGCGATATTGCGGAGGTTCATTTTTCTGGTCTCGGGAACGTTGCAGGCAGCAGGCCCAAAAGCGCCGCCTTTTTCGGTTGCGCGGCTCATACAGGGTTTTTCGCAATTGCGAAAGGGGAGGCCCGACCCCAAATACATGGTCACTGATTCTTAAACGTCTTGGTGTGAAATGATTCCGTTAACCAAGGCGGAACCTTTGAGGGGCCGGGCAGTTCGATGTTCATGAGCGATCAGATGTCCAGATTGCGTCCGGTTTTCGCGTGGGCAGCGCTTGGCCTGCTCGTAGCGGCGGGCGCCGCGCAGTCGGCGGCCGCGCTGCGGGAAGCCGATCCGATCACCCCGCCCGATGCCAGAACCGCGCAGCAGATGTTCGCCGACGCCCCCGACGGCGTCGATCCCGTCGTGACCGGCCCGGTCAGCGCCGCCTTCAAGCAGCGCCAGAAGGATGCCAACTGCGACACGGCGGTTTGGCCGAACATTCCCCGGGCTTGTTATCCGGATTGACGCCCTTCATCGCATTCCGAATTAAGTTCTGGATCGCCACGGCGCCTAACGTGACGGCATGTATCGACGCGGAATGCTGGCCCAGGGTGCGTTGAGATTCAGGTCAGGCCGAGCCGAGAACGCTGGTTGCCGAGAACCGGAGCGGAGCGTACTTGAAGTACGTGAGCACCGGAAGCGCAGGAAACCAGCGTTCGCAGGCCGGCATCACCTGAATATCAATGCAGCCTAAGCCGACCGCACCGGATCCAACGTCACCTTGTAAAGCTCGTTGTCGTCGCGATCCATCAGCCGCACGGTGAGCTGTTCCGTCGCGCCCGAAATATCGACCAGACCGAAGAACTGCAGGCCGGCCGACGGCGGCAGGTTCTGGCCCTGCTCGGCGGTCGGCGCCTTGATGAATTTCAGCTCCGGCCCAAAGGTCATGTCGAGGTCGTTCGGGCCGAAGGTGCCGGCATGGATCGGGCCGGAGACGAATTCCCAGAACGGATTGAAATCCTGGAACTGCGCCTTGTCGGGGTTGTAGTAATGCGCCGCGGTGTAGTGCACGTCGGCGGTGAGCCACACCGTGTTGGTGATGCCGGCATTCTTGATGAAGCGCAGCACGTCGGCGAATTCGAGCTCGCGCCCCTTCGGCTTGCCATTGTCGTTGTTGCTGACGGCCTCGAAGCCGACCTTCTTCGCCGCATCGTCCCAGACGACGAGGCTAAGCGGCATGTCGGCGGCGATGATCTTCCAGGTCGCCTTGGAATTGGCCAGCTCGCGCTTCAGCCACTTGGACTGCTCCTCGCCGATCATGCGCGACTTCGGCGTCAGCGTTTCATCCAGATTGGCGCCATTCGGGCCGCGATAGGAGCGCATGTCGAGGAAGAACACGTCGAGCAGCGGCCCATGCGAGATCTTGCGGTAGACGCGGCCCGGCTCCGACGGCTCGTAGCGGATGGTCGTCATCTCATGGAAGGCGCGCGCCGCTCGCGCCGCCAGCACATGGATCGACTTTTCCTTGTAGCGGTCGTCCTTGCTGAGATCCTTCGAATCCGACCAGTTGTTCAGCACCTCATGGTCGTCCCACTGGTAGAAGGTCGGGCAGATCGCGCTGAGGGCCAGCACGTTCTTGTCCATCATGTTGTACTTCCACTGGTCGCGATACTCGTCCAGCGTCTCGGCAACCTTGCGCTTGCCGTCGATCATGACGACGTTCTTCCACTTGCCGCCGCCGGGCAGGTCGACCTCGTCCTTCATGGCGCCGTCGGCATAGATCGTGTCGCCGGAGTGCAGGAAGAAATCCGGCGTGTGCTTGGCGATGGTCGCATAGGTCTTCATGCCGGTCTCGTCGATGCCCCAGCCCTGGCCGGCGGTGTCGCCCGACCAGGCAAAGCGGACGTCGCGCTTCGAGGACGGCGCGGTGCGGAAGCGGCCGACGATCGGCTCGGAGACGGCATTGATGTCGGAGAGGTCGGCCGCGACCATGCGATAGAAGATGTCCTGATCGGAGGCGAGGTCGGTGAGCAGCCGCTTCGCCGTGTAGTCGCTGGCCGGCGAGGTATCGAGCGGCGCAAGCCTGGTGGCGTTTGCAAAACTTTCGGTCGTCGACACTTCATACATAACGCGCGCCGGACGGTCGGTGCGGGTCCACACCATGCCGGACGTGGCGTCGACGTCGCCGGACTGGACGCCATGGGTGAAGGCCGGACGCTGGCTGGCGCGGGAATAATAGGGCAGCGCGAGCCCGGAGGCGCCGACAAGGCCAAAGGCGCTGGCCGAGGTGACGAAAGCGCGGCGGGTGAGGGAAAGCTTGTTCATGGCTGTCTCCGGGATGGCGTCGAACGGGACCGCCAAGCTCTCGCCTCAATGTTTCAGGCGTGTCTCGGAACCATGAAGTTTTGATAACAGTGCACTCTTCTCCTTCTCCCCTTGTGGGAGAAGGTGGATCGGCGCGCAGCGCCGAGACGGATGAGGGGTGTTCCAGCGGAGTGAGACACCGATGTTCCTGTGGAGTGAAGCGCTGGCGTTCCAGCAGAATGGGACGCCGGCTTTCCCTGGAGCACCCCTCATCCGACCGAGCTTCGCTCGGCCACCTTCTCCCACAAGGGGAGAAGGGAAAGATGCGCCTCAAGCTGCCTGCGGCTCCGGCTCGAAGGCCGGTCTGCTGGTGTTGATCAGCAACGAGATGCAGGCCGCCGCAATACCGGTCATGCCGGCAATCAGGAACGCAAGCTCGTAATTGCCCTGCAGCTCGCGCATCGTCCCGCCGAAAGCGGCGGCGGCCGCAGCACCGATCTGGTGGCCGGCGACGATCCAGCCGAAGACGATCGGCCCGCTGCGGTCGCCGAAGGCCTCGTTGGCGAGCCTAAGCGTCGGCGGCACGGTGGCGATCCAGTCGAGCCCATAGAGCACCGCGAAGATGATCAGGCTGGTTCCCGAAAAGCCGGAATAGGGCAGGTAGATCAGCGACAGGCCGCGGATGGCATAGTAGACGCCGAGCAGCTTGCGCGGATCGAAGCGGTCTGTCAGCCAGCCGGACAAGGTCGTGCCGATCAGGTCGAAAATGCCCATCAGCGACAGCAACCCGGCCGCCTGCACTTCGGGGATGCCCATATCGCCGCAAAACGCGATGAGATGGGTGCCGACGAGGCCGTTGGTGGTGAAGCCACAGATGAAAAAGGTGGCGAACAGGTACCAGAACACCCTGGTGCCCGCGGCGCGCCGCAGCGTGTTCAGCGTATGCGCCAGGAAGTTGCCCTGCGACGCCGGCGACACTGGCGGCACATCGTTCGCATCGGCGCCGTAGCGCACCTGGCCGATCGAAGCGGGGCGCTCGGGCACCAGCAGCAACACGAACGGTATCAGGGCCGCCGTGGCGATCGCCACCGCAATGGCCACCGGCTTCCAGCCGCCGCTCTGCGCCAGCGAGGCGATCACCGGCAGGAAAATCAGCATGCCGGTGGCGCTGGAGGCCGACATCAGGCCCATCATCAGGCCGCGATTGGTCTTGAACCAGCGATTGACGATTGTCGCGCCCAGCACGCTCGCCACCGCGCCGGAGCCGATGCCGGAAAACACGCCCCAGGTGATGAAGAGATGCCAGGGCTCAGTCATCAACAGGCTGAGGGCCGTCGATCCCGACATCACCAGCAGCGCGCCGAGCAGCGTGCGGCGGAGCCCGATGCGCTCCATTAGCGCCGCCGCGAACGGGCCGGTAAGACCGTAAAGCAGGATGCCGATACTGGCGGCCCAGGAGGTCACGTCGCGGCGCCAGCCGAAGCTCTCTTCCAGCGGAACCATCATCACCGATGGCGCCGAGCGCAACCCGGCCGCGATCAGGAGGCAGAAGAAAATGACGGCAACGACGACGAAAGCGTAGCGCTGGCCAAACGGACGGGATTGAGCTATCATGTTACTGACCGGTACGTTGCAATGGAATGACGCCATACATACGTACCGGTCGGTAACATTGTCAAGCGAGTTCTCTGTATGCCATCGGACAAAAAAATTGAAACGTCGATCAGCGAGGTCCCGGCCCCAAGGGCGGCGGACAAGATCCTCGACGTGGCACGCGACCTTTTTTATCGCGAAGGCATCAGGGCGATCGGCGTCGACGAGATCGTCAAGCGCGCCGGCGTCACCAAGCCGAGCCTCTACCGCAGCTTCCCGTCCAAGGATGAGCTCGCCGCCTCCTATCTGCGCAAATATGACCTGGAATTCTGGGAACGCTTCGACGAGGCCGTTAACGCGCATCCCGGCAATCCGCGCGCGCAGATCATCGCTTTCCTGACCCGCGTCGGCAAACGCACCCAGAAGCCGGATTACCGCGGCTGCGGCATGACCAATGCCGCGGTGGAATATCCCGAGCATGGACATCCCGCGCGGGTGGTGAGCGAGAACAACAAAGTGGAACTGCGCCGGCGCCTGCGCGCCATGGCGGCCGCGATGGGCGCGCCCGATTTCGACACGCTGGGCGACGGCCTGCTACTCCTCATCGAAGGCGCCTATATCAGCGGCCAGCTTTTCGGCCGTGGCGGACCGGCGGCGTCGGTGGCCCGCAACGCCGACCTCCTGATCGAAGCCAGCTTGAAGAAATAACAAACGGCGTTACGCTTTCGGCAACTCGAAGCGGAGTTTGCCCGTCATGCGTGCCCTTCTGATCCCGCTTGCCCTCGCCGGTTTCTGCCAGGCGGCACAGGCCGGCGAAATCTCCAGCGCCTACACCGATCTCGACTCGAAGAAGGACTGCGTGACCTATGCCCAGGCCGCCGAAGGCGACGGCGACTGGGCGAACCTGGTCTGCTCCGGCTATCGCGGCTATCCGGTGCTGATCGGCTACGACGATGCGCGGGAGTCCGTCTATTACGGCTTTCCGTCCGACGACATGACCGCGGTCTGGGAGAGTTTCACCGCCTTCAACGGCTCCGGCCCCAAGGTGGAATGGCGCATCGAGACCAATGGCGACGTCGCCATCCCCTTCGCCGCCATTCATCGCCGTTCCGTCAGCAACCCAGAGGACGACAAGAAATCGACCGATGTGCTGGTCGTCGCCAAGGTCGCGCAACCGGAAGAGCGTCAGGGCTGCACCGTCGGCCTGGTGCTTGCCACCGGCAACCCGCAGGCCAACGACCAGGCCCGCAAGCTGGCCGACGAAAAGGCCAAGACCTTCGTCTGCGGCAAGGACAAGCGTGAAGTGATCGGCGACGTGCCGCCCTTCGGCCGGGTGGACAACTGACCGCCGGCCAACCATTAGGCCAATGCCGGATTGGGTTCCCATTCGCTGGCGGGCCTAGTAAACCCCTTGCGCGATCTATGCCGGTCTCGGGAGGTTCCGCTTGTCCAGTTCTGTCAGTGTCGCGAACAAGAACGGCGTGGCGGTAGTCACCATCGACAACCCGCCGGTCAATGCGCTTAGCTTCCACGTCCGCAAGCCGCTCCATGAGGCACTGACCGCGCTGCGCGACGATCCCGCCGCCAGGGCCATCGTCATCGCCTGCGCCGGACGCACCTTCGTCGCCGGCGCCGACATCACCGAATTCGGCAAGCCGGTGGAGCAGCCGGAGTTGCGCGCCATCATCGCCCTGCTCGAAACCATCGCCAAACCGACGGTGGCCGCCATTCACGGCACGGCGCTGGGCGGCGGGCTGGAGTTGGCGCTCGGTTGTCATTTCCGTGTCGCCGATCGCGGCGCCAAGCTCGGCCTGCCGGAAGTGAAGCTGGGCCTGCTGCCGGGCGGCGGCGGCACAGTGCGGCTGCCGCGCCTGGTTGGCCCCGCGAAAGCGCTCGGCATGATCGTTTCCGGAACGCCGATTTCGGCGGACGAGGCGAAAGCAACTGGTCTTGCCGATGCGGTTGTCGATGGCGACCTGTTGGCAGTGGCGGTTCGTTTCGCCAACGAAATGGCTGATCGCGGCGGCCCGTTCGCGCCGGTGCGCGACCGCAATGACCGCCTCGCCGGGATCGATCTCGCCGCGTTCGACGCCCAGGCGGCCGATCTGGCCAGAAAAGCCCGCGGACTGGAAGCGCCGCTCGCTTGCGCCGAGGCCGTGCGCAACGCGATCACCTTACCGTTCGACGAGGCGCTGGCCGCCGAACGCCAGCTCTTTGTAAGACTTGTTTCCGGCGACCAGTCGCGCGCGCAGCGGCATCTGTTCTTCGCCGAGCGCGAGGCGGCGAAAATTCCCGGCAAGGATCTGCGGAAGCGCCAAATCGCCCGCGTCGGCATCATCGGCGCCGGCACCATGGGCGGTGGCATCGCCATGGCCTTCGCCAATGGCGCTCTTCCGGTGACTTTGCTGGAGACAAACGCGGAGGCGCTGCAGCGCGGGCTGGCGACGATCGAGAAAAACTACGCCGTCTCGGTCAGCCGTGGGTCGCTAGGTGAAGATGCCAAGCGGCAGCGGCTCGGGCTGTTCAAGGGCAGCACCGACTATGCCGATCTCGCCGACTGCGACCTGATTATCGAGGCCGTGTTCGAGGACATGGCAGTCAAGAAAGAGGTCTTCGGCAAGCTCGATGCAATCGCCAAACCCGGCGCGATCCTCGCCACCAACACCTCCTATCTCGACGTCGACGAAATCGCCGCCTCGACTTCGCGTCCCCAGGATCTGCTCGGCATGCATTTCTTTTCGCCGGCAAATGTCATGAAGCTCTTGGAGATCGTGCGCGCCGAAAAGACCGCGCCCGACGTGCTCGTGACGGTCGCCGATCTCGCCCGGCGCATCGGCAAGGTGGCGGTCGTCGTCGGCGTCTGCCACGGCTTTGTCGGCAACCGCATGCTGTCCGCGCGCGGCGCCGAGAACGAGGCGCTGCTGCTCGAGGGCGCGACTCCCGGCCAGGTCGACAAGGCGTTCACCGATTTCGGCTGGCCGATGGGGCCGTTCCAGATGGGCGACCTCGCCGGCCTCGACATCTCCTGGCGCAACCGCAAGGCGCGCGGCCAGACGGCAGTGATCGCCGACACGCTGTGCGAGCAGGGCCATTTCGGCCAGAAGACCGGAAGTGGGTGGTACCGCTATGAGGCTGGCTCGCGCGAGCCGCTTGCGGATCCGGAGGTCGAGGCGCTGATCCGTGCCAAGGCGGCGGAACGCAGCATCACCCGGCGCGAGATCGGCGCCGACGAGATCATCGAGCGCACGCTTTATCCGCTGGTCAACGAAGGCGCGAAAATCCTCGAGGAAGGCATTGCTGCGCGCGCGTCCGACATCGATGTCGTCTGGGTCAACGGCTACGGTTTTCCCATCGGCAAGGGCGGACCGATGTTCTGGGCCGGGCTTGAAGGCGCAGGCAAAATCGTCGAGCGTCTCGGGCATTGGCACCGGCAAACTGGCCGGGCGATTTTCGAGCCGGCGCCGGTGCTAAGGCGGTTTGCCGAGACGGGCGCTTGGGAAGCCCTGTAAAGGGCTCAACGTCGCATTCCTTCGCGCCGCCGCTGCCCCGCCGACGTTTCAGTCCATCGAAGTCGCGCCGACACCGTCGGTTGCCCTCTACCCAAGCTAAGCAAGATCGCGGTCCTTCGCGCGCCCCTCTGCCCTGCCGGGCATCTCCCCCACGAGGGTGGAGATTGGCTGTGTCCACGGATCTGCCACCCGCGGCCACACCGGCCGCGTCAGCTTCTTGTAATCCGTCTTGGCCGGATTGCTCGGATAGGAACTCGGCGCGGCGACATAGATGATCTCGGCGGCGATCGGTTCGAAGCCGGCATAAAAATGGTTGGTCGACTTGATCAGCAGGATGTCCTTCGCCATCGGATCGATGCCGATGTTGGAGAAGACATCCGGCTCGAAGGTCTGGGTGCGGTTGGTGTTCAAGATGATTTCGACCTCGGTGCCTTCGATGCGCACCACCGCCGACGGTCCCAACGTCACCCGGCTTGGGCCGAAACTCTGCCAGCCTTCGTTGGCCGTCTTGAGCACCGTGACGCGCGCGTCGATCGGTTCGCCGGCCTGCGGTCCGGCCTTGCCGCCGAAGCGCAGGTCGATGACGGCGCCCTCGCCAGCGGCATGGCAGAAGGTCACCGCGATCGGGTCCCAGATGGTCGCCACGCCGACATTGTTCACCCCACGCGCAAGCAGCTCGCGCAGCACGAAGGTGCCGTCACCCGGCACGCCGCCGCCTGGATTGTCCCAGATGTCGGCGATCACCACTGGCTTGTCCTTGCGTTCGGCCCGCACGGCAAGCGCCTGGTCGATGCCCGCCGAGGCGGCGAGCATCGTCATGGCGGTTTTCTCGCGCAGCGCATAAAGCTCGCGTCCCAGCGTTTCCGCAAGCGTGTCGCCTTTCGCCTTGTCGTTGTCGGTGACGACCAGGATGCGCGTGCCCATTTCCGGGACGTCGGCGGCCATGAAGCCGTGGATGACCGAGACCGAGAGCACGCCGTCCTTGCCGTGCAGCGCCTTGATCTTGTCGACGAAGGAGCGCATCGGCTCGCGGCTGGTCGGCAGCACCTGGATCATGCGGCAGTCGAAGGTCGAGATCACCGGCTTGATGTCACCGCGCGCCGCCGCGAGGCCGAGCTCGACGACATGCTCGCCGCGCTCGTAGAAATCGGTGTGCGGGAATTCGAGGAAATAGGCCATGACATTGCAGGCCGCCACGCGCTTCGGCGTCAGATGGCTGTGCGGGTCGAACTCCGAAGCGATCACGACTTTCGGGCCGACGATGGCGCGCACGCGCTCCAGCAGGTCGCCTTCGCAATCGTCATAACCTTGCGCGACCATGGCACCATGCAGGCCGAGGATCACGGCATCGACCGGCAGCGCGGCCTTGAGCTGGCCAAGGATCTCGTCGCGTAGCGCCTCATAGGTCTGCCGCTGCACCAGGCCACCGGGTTCGGCCCAGGTGGCGGTGCCCTCGATGACCGTCAGCCCTTCCCTGGCCGCGCGCTTGCGCAGCGCGACGATGGGCGAGGAGCAGAGCGTCGGCGTTTCAGGATGCTTGCCCGGGCCGGCATAGAAAGCCATCTCGAAGGAGGCCCGATCGGTCGGGATCGGCGAGAAGGTGTTGGTTTCCGTCGCCAGCGAGGCGGTGAAGATGCGCATGAACTTTTCCTAGGCGGAGCTATTTGACGGCCCCGAGCGCCAAGCCCCGGACGAGATAACGCTGCAGCCAGATGAAGAGGATCGCCACCGGCAGCGTCGCCAGCAGCGTGGCCGCCATGACATGGTGCCATTCGATCGTATAGCGGCCGGCGACGAGGGAAAAAACCTGGATCGGCAGCGTATAGCTTTCCTGGCTGCGCAGCATGGTGAGCGCCACGACGAACTCGTTCCAGGCGTTGATGAAGGTGAAGATCGCCGTCACGGCGATCGCCGGCAGGCAGAGCGGCAGGAACACTTTGCGCAGCGTCAACCAGCGGCCAGCGCCTTCCATCCAGGCGGCTTCCTCGAGGTCGCGCGGGATGGTGTCGAAATAGCTCTGCAGCATCCAGACCGTGAAGGCGACGTTGAAGGCCATGTAGATGAAGCCGAGCGCCGTCGTCGACTCGACCAGCCCCCAGGCGGCCATCAGCCTGAACAGGCCGAGCACCAGCACGATCGGCGAGATCATCTGGGAGATCAGCAGGAACTGGCGGAAGGCGCCATAGCCGGCAAAGCGGAAGCGCGACATCGCATAGGCCGCCGGCACCGAAATCAGGATCGCACCGACCGTTGCCAGCGCCGAAACATAGAGCGAGTTGACGAGCGCCTGGCCGAAGCCGGTCGCGACCCACATGTCGGAAAAATTCGACCAGTGGAATTCGCTCGGCCACCAGGTCGGCGTCAGCACCTCGGTGCGCGGCTTGACGGCGGTGAGAAACATCACCGCGAAGGGGAAGATCGTGACGACGATCAATGGGGCCAGCAGCATCCAGGCGATGACGGTGCGTTTGAGTTTCGGGGTCATACGCGCTGCTCCCGCATGGCGAGGCGCACATAGATCATGGTGAAAAGGAGCAGGATCGCGAACATCACCAGCGACACGGCGGAAGCCTCGCCCAGTTTGCCGATGCGGAAGGCGAGCTTGTAGAGATGCGTGACCAGGATATCGGTCGAGTTCGCCGGCCCGCCCTGCGTCATCACCCAGATGATCGGGAAGGAATTGAAGACGTAGATGGTGTTGAGCACGATCGCGATGTTGATGAACGGCTTCAGCAACGGAAAGGTGATTTCGCGAAACTGCTGGAAATGCGTGGCTCCCTCGAGGGCTGCCGCCTCATAGAGATCGTCCGGGATCGACGACAGTCCGCCGAGGAAGATCGTGGTGGTGAACGGCACCGTCACCAATATGCCGATCAGCACCTGCATGGGGAAAGCCGTCTCGGCGCTCGCCAGCCACTGGATGTTCTGGCCGATCAGCCCAAGCTTCATCAGCGCCGAGTTCAGCATGCCGCTTTCGCCGCTGAGCGCCCAGCGCCAGACCACCGCGGTCATGGTCAGCGACACTGCCCAGGGCAGCATGATGATGACGCGGGCGAGGCCGCGGCCGTAAAAATCCATGTTGAGGATCATCGCCACCGGGATCGACAGCAGCAGCGCGCCGCCGACCACCAGTAAGGTCCAGAGCCCGGTGCGCCAGAGCGCGGCGACAAAATCGGGGTCGGCGAACAACTCGGTGAAATTGGCGAGGCCGCTGAACTCGCGCAACTGGCCGAAGCGGTTGACGTCATGCGTCGCGATCTGGATCAGGTCCCAGACCGGCCAGAAGATGACGATCGCCGCCAGGAACAGGCTGGGCAAGGTTAGGAGATAGGGCAGGATCCGGCTTTGCATCGGCCTATGGAGTCACGCTGGAACTTGGCTGGTGCCGGCTTCGCGGCCGAAGATGGGTGTGGCGCGCCCCGCGGGGGTAGGGCGCGCCACGGGGCGCAGGGAGAGACGCCCTATTTCTTCAGCACACCATTGGCCTTGGCCGCCGCATCCTTCAGACCGGCCTCTGGATCGCCGCCGAGATAGATCTTCTGCATGGCGTCGGAGGTGATCTGAGCAATCTCTTCCCAGCCTGGGATGACCGGCGCGAAGCGGGCGTCGGGCAACAGCGCGGTGAAGGCGGCGAGGTCGGCGTTGTTGACGTAATAGTCCATCTTCGCTTCTTCCTTGTTCACCGGCAGGAAGCCTTCGCCTTGCGTGAACTTGGCGCGCTGCTCCTTGGTGAACAGGAAGTCGAGAAGCTTCCAGGCCTCATCCTTGTTCTTGGAATTCTTGAACATGATGATGGAATCGGTGACACCATAGGTGCCGCGCGCGCCGGTCGGGCCGGCGGGAATGGCGGCCACGCCATATTTCAGGCTCGGTGCTTCTTCCTTGATCTGGTTGGACAGGAAGGGCGCGGTGATCATCATACCGACCTTGCCCTGCTTGAACAGGTTCTGCACGTCCTCGCGGTTGTTGGAGGTGACGCCCGGCTCGGTCAGGCCCTCGTCGATCATCGACTTATAGAGCTTGGCGGCTTCGAGCGCGCCGGGCGTGCCCAAGCCGGAGGTACCGTCCTTGTTGAGGATCTCGGTGCCCTGCGACCACATCGCATAATAGTAATAGACGTCGGTCTCGATCTCCTTGCCCTGCAGGCCGAAGCCGAAAGCGCCTTGAGCCTTGATCTTGCGGGCGTCTTCCTGCAGCTCGGTCCAGGTTGCCGGCGGCTTGGCGATGCCGGCCTTCTCGAACAATTCCTTGTTGTAGTACATGGCGCGCGCTGAAGCCGCGATCGGCAGGCCGTAAGTGTGGCCGTCCATGATCGAGGGCGACAGGAAGGTGTCGATGAAGCGGTCCTTGAACTCGGGCTTGATGTAGCTGTCGAGCGGCTCGGCGACACCCTGCTGCACGAAATCGATCAGCCAGCGGGTGCCGATGATCGACAGGTCCGCATTGGTGCCGGCGGTGATGTCGGTGGTGAGTTTCTGCAGCAGCACATCCCACGGCACCACCTCATATTTGATGGTGATGCCGGGATTGGCCGCCTCGAATTCCTTCTTGACCGCTTCGAAATAGGGGCCGGTCTTGGCGCTGTACTCGGCGACGGTGACGCGCACCTCGCCGGCATCGGCGGGCGCTGCCAGCGCCAGCATGCTCATCCCGGCCAACAGGCCGACAGTCCATTTCGCAAGGCTCATCTGATCTCTCCCATTGATGCGCATTCGCGCCTGGCCCTTCAGGGCACAGGTTTTATGTTACTTTCCTACATTATCGCTGGTTTTCGCCAATGCAAGCGGTTTATCGTGTTGCTTAATTACATTTTGTTGGGTAGCGTTCTGTCGCAGTCTGGCGTGGCGGAGGAACGCGTATCGTGGTGTCGAAGGCCGATTTCGAGGGCAAGACAATTGTCGTCACCGGCGCCGGCGGCGGCCTTGGCTCGGCGATCGTACAGCTCATGGCCGAGCGCGGCGCGCGCATCGTCGGCTGCGATCAATCGGCGGAGGCCTTGGCCAGCCCGCATATCGCCTCGCGTCACGTCTTCAACCTGCTCGACCGGGCCTCGATCGAAGCTGCGATCGCCGCGCTGCTCGACAGAGACGGCGTTCCCGACATCCTGATCAACAATGCCGGCTGGACGCGCGCCGAGACGCTGAAGGCGCTGACGGCGGACAAAATAGAGCAGGAGCTCGATCTCAACCTGACTGGCGTGATGACTTTCGCCGATCCGCTGATTAAGGCAATGGCCGCGCGCGGTTCGGGCAGCGTCGTCTTCATTTCTTCGGTCAATGCTATCGCGCATTTCGGCAATCCGGCCTATGCCGCGGCCAAGGCCGGCATCAACGCCTATGCTAAGTCGATCGCCGTCGAGCTTGGCCGCAGCGGGCTGCGCGCCAATGTCGTCTGCCCGGGCTCGATCCGCACCGCCGCCTGGGACCATCGCCTGACGAAGGATCCGGAAATCCTCGGCCGGCTGCAGCGGCTCTATCCGCTTGGCCGCATCGTCAATGCGTCGGAAGTGGCCGAAGCCGTGGCTTTCCTTGCCTCGGAGCGGGCTTCCGGCATAACAGGTGCCGTGGTGCCGGTGGATGCGGGACTGACAGCCGGCTACCTGCCCTTCATCGACGATATTCTGGGAGCGTGACATGACCGGCGTCCAGTTCCGCAACCTGTCGAAATCCTTCGGCCAGCACAAAATCCTCGAGGACATCAACCTGGATATCCGGACCGGCGAGTTCGTCGTGCTGGTCGGCCCGTCCGGCTGCGGCAAGTCCACGCTGCTGCGCATGCTGGCCGGGCTGGAGACGATCACCTCCGGCGATCTCGTCATCGGCGGCACCCGCGCCAACGAGCTGCCACCGCAGAAGCGCAACATCGCCATGGTGTTCCAGTCCTACGCGCTGTTCCCGCATCTGAAGGCTGCCGAAAATATCGGCTTCGGTCCGAAGATCCGCGGCGAGACGCGCGCCGCGATCGACGACAAGGTGAAGAAGGCGTCCGGCGTGCTGAACCTCTTCTCCTATCTCGACCGCTACCCACGGCAATTGTCCGGCGGCCAGCGTCAGCGCGTCGCCATGGGCCGCGCCATCGTGCGCGAGCCTTCGGTGTTCCTCTTCGACGAGCCGCTCTCCAACCTCGATGCGCAACTGCGCGTGCAGATGCGGACCGAGATCAAGGCGCTGCACCAGCGGCTGAAGTCGACCATCGTCTATGTCACCCACGATCAGATCGAGGCCATGACCATGGCCGACCGCATCGTGGTGATGGATCGCGGCCGCATCCAGCAGGTCGGGCAGCCGCTGGAGCTTTACGACAAGCCGGCCAACAAATTCGTCGCCGGCTTCATCGGCTCGCCGTCGATGAGCTTTGTCTCGGGCGCGCTGAAGACGGCCGGAGCCGAGTCCTGGTTCGAGACCAGCAGCGGCGGCCGGCTGGCGCTTGCCGGCAAGGCAGGATCGGGAGGTGACACGGTCGAGGCCGGCATCCGGCCGGAGCATTTCGTCGTCGGGGCGGCGGACGATGCTATCGCGATCAAGGTCGATGTCGTCGAGCCGACCGGCTCGGAAACCCATGTCTATGGTTCGGTCGGCGGCGACACGGTGCGCGCGGTGTTCCGCGATCGGCTGCAGGTGAAGCCGGGCGACCGACTGCCGGTGAGCGTCGATCCGCGCAACATCCACCTGTTCGACAAGGCGACGGGCCTGCCCCTGTGAAAACGCCGGCCGACATCATCACCCGCCTGCAACTGATGTCGCAGGACGGCACCAAGTCGGATCGCCGGCTGGCCGGGCTGGTGCTGTCCGATCTCGACTTCGCCTCCAAGGCGGCGATCTCGGAAATTGCCGCGCGCGTCGGCGTCAGCGAGCCGACCGTCACCCGCTTCTGCCGCAATCTCGGCTGCGAGGGTCTGCGCGATTTCAAATTCTACCTCGCCCAGGCGATCGCCATCGGCGGCCAGTATCTGTCGCCGGAACCGCTCAGCCGCGACGCGCGCGAGCAGCGCATCGCCTCGGCCATCACCGAGGCCGCGATCGCCGCCATCCAGCGCGCCAGCGAAAACCTCGACATGACGACGCTGATGGATGTCGCGGCCCGCATCGCAAGGTCAGGCAACATATTGTGCATCGGCTCCGGCGGCATTTCCTCGATGATGGCGACCGAGATGCAGAACCGGCTGTTCAGGCTCGGCCTCTCGGCGCTCGCCCAGATCGACGGCCAGCTGCAGCGCATGTATGCCGCGGTCGCGACGCCGGAGACGACGCTGGTCGCGTTCTCGGTGTCGGGCTATGCGCGCTCGGTGATCGAGGCGGTCGAGGTTGCGCAGCAATATGGCGCCGCCACCGTCGCCATCACCGCGCCGGACTCGGCTTTGGCCAAGGTCGCCGACACGGTCATCCTTTTGCAGCCCGTCGAGGACGGCAACATCTACAAGCCGACTTCGTCGCGTTACGCGCTTCTGGCCATCGTCGACATGATCGCCACCACGGTGGCCGAATCGCGCGGGCCGAAGGTCCTGGAGAATTTGCGCCGCATCAAGCAGAGCGTGAACACGCTGAAGGTGGACGACCCACGGCTGCCGCTGGGGGATTGAGCGATTGCAGCGGCTTGCGCCGTCGAAGCTGGCGTTCTTTCGCGCCCCCTACGCGATGTACATCTTCTGTGACTGGCATGACTGATCGGCCGGAGGCTTGATTGCCGCGTGGTTCCCCCAATCCGTCGCTGCTTCGCAGCGCCACCTTTCCCCCCTCCGGAGGGAAAGGAAGGGAGCCTTGCTGGATCAGCGTTGACGGCAAAAAAGCTTGGCGCCTTTCCTCTACCCCGTCGATCGGGGGAGAGGTGGCTCGGCGAAGCCGAGACGGAGTGGGGGTCGACCCAGCGCTACATAAGACAATGCATGCGCCAGGCTGCCATGCACGCTATCGCCCAAGACCAGTTGCTCGGAAATGTGGTGCATGCCGTAGCCTCAGCCTGGCAGGACAGAGGGGGGCGCTGTCCCGCCAGCATTTCAAATTTGGGGTTGCCCAAAAGCCTCGACGCTCTTCGCCAGCGCTGCTCCATCCCCCACCACCCGCAGCGTCTTCAACCGGGACGTTCCGCCGGCAACCACCGAAACGGCCGACGCAGAAACACCCAGTGCTTTGGCCAGCATCCGTTCCAGCGCCGTGTTGGCGGCGCCGTTCTCCGGCACGGCGCGGACCCGCGCCTTGAGATGACTGCGACCGTCCGCTGACGTTACGACACCGTCGATCCGGTCAAGCGCCGCTTTTGGCGTCAGCCGCACGAACAGGTCGATGCCGTCGTGGCGCAAGCGGAAGAGGCTCATGCATATCGGCGCAAGTTTAGTTGAAAAGGGACCTGACGGTCGAGTTGAGGAAGCTTTCTAGGAAAAAAACGATCACCAGCACAACGAGTGGCGATATGTCGATGCCGCCGAGATTGGGCATGAAGCGACGGATCGGCCGGAAAGCTGGCTCGGTCAACTGGTAGAGCATATTGCCGACACTGCTAACAAACTGGTTGCGCGAGTTGACGACGTTGAAGGCATATAGCCAGGAAAATATCGCGGCAGCGATAACGATCCAGCCGTAAATGCTTAGCGCGTAGATAAGAGTGTCGATAACCGCGTTCATTCGAGGCTCCGTTGATTGCGCGACATGTAGCCATTGCGTGCCGAACCGGCAAGGCCCGCCGGGCACGGCGGATCGAAGCGTTTCGCCTTGACATCAAACCGCCGCGACCGATACAAGCCGATCCGCTGGAACGGGGCTGTAGCTCAGCTGGGAGAGCGCATCGTTCGCAATGATGAGGTCAGGGGTTCGATCCCCCTCAGCTCCACCAGCGGAATCCAGACAACGAAATGGTCGGCAGAAGTAGCTTAGCTATAGCTTGCTACCATCCTTCGCCGCCCATTTGTGCAGCGTGTCCCCGTCGGGGCCTCGGTTGATTGACACTTCGTCCTAAAGCCAAGACATTCAAGTCAAGTGGCGCAGGGGGGCGGATCACGTGTTCAAGGCATCGGTGGCTATTGTCGCTGTCGTCTTCTATCCGATGACGGCAATGGCTGAGAAATGGAACAACGATCCTTTCATTGTCGCAGCCATGGCAGCCGGTGCAAACAAGGTCTGCGATTTCGAGGCCACAGGCGGCGCTCGTCTGACAAAGCGTGCGAAGGCACTTATCGCCAAATCGCGAAAGAGCGATCCGACCCGGTGGAAGTACGAGTTTGAGAAATGGATGCCGGATAAGTCTGAGTGCGGTGACCTGATGCGCGACATGGAGATCACGCATATCTACGCTCCGTTCTACCTGCTTGAAGTCGTTCCCGACCATCCCTGAGGCTAGCCGCCTCCCCCTCAGCATTTTGTGATTGCCGGATTTCGGGCCACGCGCCTGGAACCAATGACGGGTCGAGACTGTTCAGCTAAGCTTTGATACGACGCTGACATGCCCGGCCGGTTGGGCAAGCGGCGATCCTTGAGGAGTTCCCATCATGCAGATTTTGTCCAGATTCCGTTCCGTCGCGGTTGCCGCAATCGCGGCCGCCGGCGTGAGCTTTGCCAGCGCCGCGCATGCCGACAGCGGCACGATCCGTTTTTCCGTCTACAAGGCGGCCTTTTTTATCGGCGGCTCCGGCGGCGAAGGTACGCTGAGCTTCCATGGCAAACGCTATCCGATCTCGGTCGGCGGCGTCTCGGGCGGCCTCGCCTTCGGCGCCTCCAAGACCTATTTCCAGGGCACGGTGCGCCACATTCGCCGTGCCAGCGACGTGACGGGTGTCTATGGCGCGGCCGGCGGCGGCGGCGCGCTCGGCAAGGGCGCGCAGGTGATCGTCATGACCAATGACAAGGGCGCCCAACTCGAGCTCACCGGCAGGCAGGTCGGCCTGCAGGTCAACGCCGATCTCAGCGGCATCAGCATCGCGCTGAAGCGGTAGGGGCCGCACGCCCGGTCTTCTTGGATGGCCGGCGAAGGCGCTGCATGGGCGCCGAATGCCGGCCATTGGAGACCGAGAGGCGCGCAAGCAGGCCATTTGGCAGGCGAAGCGCGGCTCCGGGCCTCAGGCGATCTCAATCGTCCCAATCATCCCAATTGTCTTCGTCCCGCGGCGGGTAGTTTGGAACGACCCGGATAATCGGCCGCGGACGCTGATAGCGCCAGTAATATTCGTCCGGCGGCTGCGGCTCATAGCTGCGGTAGGCAGGCTGGTAGTAATGCTTCCGCTTCCAGTGCTTGTGCTTCTTGTGCGGCCGCACGCAGTAGCCGTCGTCGGTCAAATAGGCGCATGTGACACGCGCCTCCTGCACCAGGCTATTTCTGGCCGGCACGCCAACCATCGGCGCCGCCTCGACCGCCGGCATCACCGCCAGCATGGTCCCGGCAAGGGCAAGAACAGATATTTTCATCGGGCCTCTCCAACTCTCCAGAATAAGGCCGGAAGAACGTCCTGATTGGGGGCGATTTGCGGCAGCCGAGATCACTTTGATTTTCGGCCGCACATATGAGCGTTAGATCATGTATTGGGCCGGCGTCAGGCTGGAGGTCACGAGAGCGACCGCTGTCTTTCATACCATCCCGCGAGTGGCATGCGTTGGAGACTGGCCGAAATGTCCATCGCGATCATCATTCTAGGGCGGAGCAGGAGCGAAGCTCCGTCGCGAAGACCCTAGAATCCATACCGTTACCTTCGCCAAGCAGTGCAACGGAACAGAATTCTGCACCGTGGCGGCGCTTCCAAGTCACGGCATGGATTCTATGGTCTGCGCCGCGTCGCTTCGCTCCTTGCTCCGCCATAGAATGACGAGGTTGGGACGGCTTCACCAATCCCACGCGGTTGCGCTGATTTCACGGAAATAAATGGAAATGTTGCGCCGATACAAACGGCAACCTTGCAAAATCCCTGTGTCGGGGAACTAATTCGCCAGCTGATCGAGAAGCGTGTCTATTTCCCCTTTCTTCGGGGCTTCTGGCGAAGCAGGAGCGGCTTGCTGGTCGACGGGGGCGGGTTCCGCCGCCGGCGCTGCGGCCTCGGCTTCGGTCTCGCCACCCTGGTTCGAGCTTGGCGGCGGCGCCGCGTTTTCCGCATTGCCGTTGTCTGGCGCCACGGCTGCTTCCGGGGCGGCGGGCGGCGCTTTGGGCCGGGGCGCGGCGTTGCGCAGAATGTTGCCGATCAGATCCGCCGCTCCCTTGCCGTCGCCATTCGCGCCTGTCTGGCCCGGGATCAGCTTGTCGAGTTTCAGTTTTCCGGTCGGCAGCCCAAGGCGGCTCAACATATCCAGCGCGCCCTGCGGGTCTTTGGCCAACGCGCTCAGGTCCGGATAGGCACGGGGCGCGGACAGCGGACCCTGGACAACGATCGGCACTCCGATGCCCTTCACGGCGACGTCGCCTCCCTGCCCGTCGAGCGAAGCGACGACGCGCGGGTTGAGATGCATGTCGAGCGTCTGGTCGGCAAGGTCGACCTTGCCCGAGCCGTCCATCCGCAACAGCGGTCCCAACAGGCTGATGTCCGTCGTCTGCGCGACGCCGTTCTCGACCG
This sequence comes from Mesorhizobium sp. GbtcB19, assembly GCF_019091085.1. GTDB lineage: Bacteria > Pseudomonadota > Alphaproteobacteria > Rhizobiales > Rhizobiaceae > Mesorhizobium. The sequence continues at coordinate 124,573 of NZ_JAGXJY010000007.1, forward strand.
CGAAAGAGGCGCCGAGTTCTGTGAAATTCGTCTTCTTGGCCTGATCCTGCTTGAAGCCGCCGGCGAGCAGTCCGACCAGGTTGTTGTAGACCTCGGCCATGTCGATGCCGCGGAAGGCGCCGTCGCTGAATTTGGTCGCCGCCTTGCCGGTAAGGGAACGGGCAAGCGATTTCGTGGTCTTTCCCGAGCCTGAAACCGCGACCGTCGCCTCGAGCGTTCCTTCGATGCGGTCAAAATCCGCCGCATCGTGAAGCAAGGGAGCCGCGGCCGCGCCGGCGATTGCGGTGTTGAGGTCCAGGGAAGCGGCATCGCCGGAGCCGTCGGCGGTCATTTCCGTGGCAATCGTGCCGCCGTAGAAGGGGCTTTGCGGCACATTCAGGTGAGCCTTGCCGTCGGCCACCGTCAGGACGGTCGCGACCGGCCCCGCGAAAACCTTGCCATAGCCGAGCTTGTCCGCGGCGACCTCGATCCTGGCATCGATTCCCCTGAGGAAGGAAAGATCGACCGGAGCGTCGGCTGCCCCGCCCGGTTTCTGCTTGCCGCCGGCCGCGGCTCCGCCGCCGGCAAGCGCCGCAAAATCGAGTTTCGCGAAATTGAGCGACGTCCGGATGGTAAGAGGCTGCCCCAGTTTCACCGAGCCCTGCCCTGACGCCTTGACGCCGTTCAATGTGGCGGTGGCCTTCTGGAAGGAGAACTGCTTCGGGCCGGCATCGACATCGCCTTTGAAGGCAAAGTCCTGCAGGCCGCGGGAAGCGCCTTGTCCCAGCCATTGCATCAGCTTGTCGAGCGAGGGCGATGTGGCCGAGACCTGGCCCTTGAACGTGCCGCCGCCCCCGGCAACGCCGCTTATGCTGCCTTCGAGGTATTTGGAGGAAACCGAAAGGCTGATCGGCCCGGAAGCGTCGGCAACAGAGGCGTGGCCAAGAAAGGATGCGGGCGCGATCTGGGATTTGAACGCGACGGCCTGTCCCCGCCAGGCGAGCTTGCCCGTCAAATCGACCGGTTTGCCGATGTCGCGAACCTTCGCGTCGAGATTGAGCCCGGTGATGTCGTTGGCCGTTCGATCCTGGCCGTTGGCAAGCGCCGCGAGCGGAAGCTTGCCCTCGCGAATCCCGACCGTTCCCTGCAGGTTGAGGCTGCCGCGGATGCGTTCCGCGGTGAGGCCGCGAAACGCGAACCCCATATCGGCCGTGAGCTTGCCCGACAACGGCACTGATTGTCCGGCCAGCTTCGCCAATGAGCCGATGTCCAGCCCCGAACTCGCAATATTGCCCCGTATGGTCGGCGGTGTTTCACCGACATTCGTCGAAGCATTCGCGGTGAGGCTTCCCGCGTCGAGGCCGAAATGCTCCAGCTTTGTCTCGAGATGCCCGTCGCTCAGCGTTACGGCGAGCTGAACGTCGGAAGCCCGTATCTTGCCGCCGATCAATTCATCGACTGTCACGCTGATGTCGGCGTCGAAAGCGGCCAGCATGGCAAGGCCGGGCTCTCCGGAACCGGCCGGAGATTTGCCGGCGCCGGAATCGCCCTGTCCAAGATCGCTCAACGCGTCGATGTCGATGCGCTTGGCCGAAAGGTCGGCGAAGAAGTGTTGCCGCGCGCCAGGCTGAAACAGCGCGTCCATCCGGAAGCTCTGGTCGCCGATATCGAACTTTCCGCCCTTGATCTGATAACTGCCATTGCCGTTGAGCTGGATCTCGCCGCTCGCATGGAGGGAAGAGAATTTGGCAACAGGCGCCGGATCGAGCCGCGCCTCGATGGCGAGCTGGGCCGGGAGCTGCCGCAGGATCGGCCGCAGCGCCGAAAGGCTCCCGCTCATTTCAATGCGGCGGCCGTTGCTGGTGCCGGCCAATGAGAACGAGGCCTCGCGGTCGAGGTCCGGGACCCTGAGATCGGCGTCGATTGCCGTCACCGTGGCGGACTTGCCGGTCGAAGTGTCCGAGGTAAGGGTACCGTTCGTGATGGTCAGCTGGTTGATCGCCAGCCGCTCGAGCGTATCGACGATCGTCGCGAACGGATCGGACGGATCGGCTTGAACATCCTGCGGTGCCGGAGCCGACTCGGCGTTCGCCGAAGCCTTGAGCGCGATTGTCGGCTCCGTCAGCGCGACGGACTGTATCTCGAGCTTTTTCGACCAGAGCGACGACAGCGTTATCGACGTCGAGAACCGCGGAGCGGATATCGCGATGTCGCCTGTGCCGGTCGAGAGCGAGATATCGTCCGCGACCACCGCCAGCCTGGGCAGCAGCGACAGCCTGACTGGTCCGTCGAGCCGAATGGTCATTCCGGTTGCGGATGACAATTGCCGGCTCAATTCGGCGCGAACCCAGTCGGTCGAAACAAGCGCGGGCAAAAGCAAGAGCAGCCCGACGACAAGAACGACAGTTACGGTGAGTGAAGCGACGATTTTTCTCACATCGACCCGCCAGCATGATCGGAAGAATCAGTATCGTTGAGCATACATGCTTCCGGCGCCCGACTGAATCCTGCGTTCCACCGGCTTCGTGTCGGACGAATTTCCCACTGCTCCACCGGTTCGCTGACGCTTCGCTGCAAGCCCTCGCGGCCAGGCCGTTTCCAAGCGCACGTGTTTGGAAACGATCAGCCGTCCTCCGAGCCATTCCCATGAAACAGACCAGGGGCACTGTCCGGCGCCCGCCGCCGACATATCAGCCAATCCAATGGAGGACGTGCCAATGTCAGTGCTCGGGATCCTGCTTCATTTCAGCCGCGCGGTTATCCAGGCCCACAACAATGCCAAGGTGAGAAACCTGATGGATGGGCCGCACACGCGGACCGAAGCCGGCAAGGAAAGGCGTGCGACGGACGAAGATATCTCCGGCCAGCCGCGCGACAGACGATCGAAGTAACGGCCGGCGCTTCATTGCCGGGCAAGGTCTTCGAAGCTCAGATCGAACCGCATCAGATATTTGCGCAGCCGGTCGGCGTCGTTGCCGCTGGTCTTTTTCAGACGCGAGACGGCGAAGAGCTTTCGGCCGGCGGCGCTGAGCGAGCTGCTGTCGCGGCAGGCCTCGACCACCGTGGCAAGCTGTGCGCGGTCGAACGGATCGATCTGTGCAAGGCGATCGGATCCCAGCACGTCGCGCAGCAGTGCGTCCGGGTCGTTGTCGCCGCTGCCGCCGTCGCGCCAGAGCTGGCCAAGCCGCCCGATCTCGTCGCGCACGGCTTCCTCGTTGATGCGGCCGAGCGGGGCAAGCGTAGCCATGCGCGTCACGGAGGCGGAAAGGTCGCGAAAGTTTGCCCGCCACTGCGCCTCCGGCGCGACGGCGAATTTGAGGTAGAGCTCGCGCGCCTCCTTGTTGAAGGTGTCGTTCTGGCCCTCGCGCTCGCCGAACCGGCGCAGCTCGAATTCGAGGTTGGGCTCGATATCCTCCTTGCGGTCGCGCAATGCCGGCAGCTGGGACGTCCAGAGATTGAGCCGCGCGAACAGGTCCTCGCGGAATTTTCCCGCCTTCACGTCGATCGAAAGATCGCGATTGGTGCCGGCAAGCAGCTGGAAATCCGAGGTCACGTCCTGATCGGCGCCGACCGGCAGGAAGCGCTTTTCCTCGATGGCCCTTAGGCACATGGCCTGTTCGTCAGGGCCGAGCTCGCCGATCTCGTCGAGGAAGAGCACGCCCTTGTTGGCCGACTTCATCAGCCCGGCGCGCTCGTTCTGCGCGCCGGTGAAAGCGCCCTTGACGTGGCCGAACAGCGTCGACATTGCCTGGTCGCCGCGCAGCGTCGCGCAATTGACCTCGATGAAGCCACCGGACACCTGGCGCTGCGCCTTCTTCAGTTCATAGATGCGTCGGGCCAGTTGCGACTTGCCGGCGCCGGTCGGGCCGGTCAGCAGCACCGGCGCGCGCGAGCGGATCGCCACCTTCTCGATCTGGTCGATCATCCGGTTGAAGGCCGGGTTGCGGGTGGCGATGCCGGATTTCAGGAACGACGTGGCCTCGTCGCGCTCGGCGGCGAAGCGGGTGGCGATCGCGTCATAGCGCGACAGGTCGAGATCGATGATCGAATGGCTGCCCGACACTTCGTCGCGCCCGTCCTTGCGCGGCGAAAGCTGCAGCAGCCGCGCCGGGATGAAACGCGCCTCGGTGAGCAGGAACCAGCAGATCTGCGCGACATGCGTGCCGGTGGTGATGTTGACCAGATAGTCTTCCTTCTCGGGGTCGAAGGCATAGGCGCGGGCGAAGTCGCGCAGGCCGGTATAGACCTCGGAAAAGTCCCAGGGATCCTTCATCGGTATCACATGCCGCCTCACCTCCGTCGCGGGCGAGACCTCTTCGATGTCGGCAATGACCTGCCTCGCCAGCCGCTCCGAATTGTCGCCGTGGATCAGCTCCAGCCGGTCGATGAACAGACCCGGCTGCTGGCAGAGCGCGACGGTCGGCCGCCATCTTTTCCAGCGGTCCTCGCGCCCGCTGGCGTCGAGCGTTGTGCCCAGTATCCCGATCGCTACGCGTCGTCTCATTCTTATCTCACCGTATAAAGAGCGATATAACTGTATCATGTATTTGGGAGATCGAAAATAGTCGTCGCGACGGGCGCTTGAGTTTGCGAATTTTTTATCTGTTTAAAAACAATCGCTTATTGGAGGCAATCGATGCCTGCGGCGCCAGCTCGGCGAAACTGGCACGCGGCTTGTAATGATCCTGGCGTTGACAAGAAGGATCACGACAATGGCAAACAAATCCGTGTTTGCGACGATTGCAGGAAAGCTGCTCCCGCCGGCTGACGCCAGGAACCATGAGGGCGCCCAGGCTTACCGCCTGTCGCCCGAGCAGGCCCTGGCTCAGCTGGCGGCGACGGGAACGTTCAACGCCACCTTCTACGCCGAGCCGCGCGAGCAGCTCGACGAGGTGCTGAAGCTTGCCTGGCAGGTCGAGCCGGCCTTTCTGGCCAAGACCGCGGTCCATGCTTTCGAGCAGGGCTACATGAAGGACATGCCGGCGCTTTTGCTGGCCGCGCTGTCCCTGATGCAAGGTGACGGGTTCAACCGCGCCTTCGCCCGGATCGTGCGCAACGGCAAGATGCTGCGCAACTTCGTGCAGGTGATGCGCTCCGGCGCCACCGGGCGCAAGTCGCTGGGCTCGCGGCCGAAGCGTCTCGTCCAGGCGTGGCTCGAGCATGCGTCGGACTTCGAGATCATGCGCGCCGCGGTCGGCAACGACCCGTCGCTGGCCGATGTCGTGAAGATGGTTCATCCGAAGCCGGCTTCGGCCTCGCGTGAAGCGCTCTACGGTTACCTCATCGGCAAGCCGCATGATGTCGCCGCGCTGCCGGACGTGGTGAAGGCTTTCGAGGCCTTCAAGCGCGATCCGTCGCTGCCGGTGCCGGAAGTGCCGTTCCAGATGCTGACCTCGATGCCGCTGTCGCGCGAGCATTGGGTGCAGATCGCGGAGACGGCCGGCTGGCAGATGCTGCGGCAGAACCTCAGCAGCTTCGCGCGCAACGGCGTGTTCGAGGTGGAGGGTTTTGCCGAGAAGCTGGCGGCGCGCCTCAGCGATCCGGATGAGGTCCGGCGCGCCAGGGTGTTCCCGTACCAGCTGATGGTGGCCTTCACCATGGCTGAGGCCGGGGTGCCCGGCGTGGTCAAGGATGCGCTGCAGGACGCGATGGAAGTCGCGCTCGGCAACGTGCCGCAGGTCGAAGGCAATGTGGTCGTCTGCCCGGACGTTTCGGGTTCGATGGCCTCGCCGGCGACCGGCTACCGCAAGGGCGCGACGTCGGCCGTGCGCTGCATCGACGTGGCCGCCCTGGTGGCCGCCGCGCTGCTGCGCCGCAACCCGACGGCGAGGGTGTTGCCGTTCGAGAACGATGTGGTGGATATCCACCTCAACGCTCGCGACACGGTGATGACCAACGCGGCGAAGCTCGCGGCCATCGGCGGCGGCGGAACCAACTGCTCGGCGCCGCTGGCGCGGCTGGTGCGTGAGAAGGCGAAGGTCGACCTGGTGGTGTTCGTTTCGGACAACCAGTCCTGGGTGGATGCGACGCAGCACGCGCATCAGGGCACGGCGACGATGCAGGAATGGCAGAAGCTGAAGGTGCATAACCCGAAGGCCAAGCTGGTCTGCATCGACATCCAGCCCTACGCCACGACGCAGGCGAAAGGCTGCGCCGACATCCTGAATGTCGGCGGCTTCTCCGACCGGGTCTTCGACGTGGTCGGCACGATGCTCGCCTCCGGCAGCGACCCGGACCATTGGGTGCGCACGATCGAGGCGGTGGAGCTCTGAGATCTGGTCCCGGCGGCGCGTCCGCCGGGACCGACAGAACAGAATTCAGGGCATGACGAATGCCGATGGAACTACAGGCTGTTACCCTCCGTGTCGCGGGTTCGAATCCCGTCGGGTCCGCCATTATGGACCCGTAGCTCAGTGGATAGAGCAGGACCCTGCCGCAAGGCAGGGAGATGTTTCATCACCCTTGTCGTCATGCCCGACGACTTTTGCGGCCGCAGCCGCTGGCAAACAAGGAGAACAGAAATCGAAGGCGTGACGAATGCCTGTGGAACTACATCCTAACTTTCAGGTCGCGGGTTCGATTCCCGCCGGAGCTGCCCATAGGTTCCGTAGTTCAGTTGGTAGAACGGAAAGACAGTTTCACGACAGACTTGTCGTCACGACCTATAAGATTGCCGCGGCGAATGCCGGATAGAACTACAGCTTCAAAGAATGGGATGCTCCGTGAGGTTCGACTCCTCACCTTGGCGGCGCTCTCTGGCACGAGCGGGACTCCCGGTGTTTCATCATCCCTTGTCGCCGTGGCACGACGAACCAAAGCATGATCCCAAAAAGTGGAATCCGGTTTTTGGAAAAGATCATGCTCAAGAGAATGGCGAATGCAGGCAGGACTACAGGTAGCGCGCCCGTCGAAAGACGGGAGGTCGGGTGTTCAAATCACCCCCTCGCTCCAGGAGCGGGGTGGCGCAGTCAAGCGTCGTCTTGCCGATCCTTGTCGCCAGCCGAAAGAACAGGGCGAATGCCTGCGGGAATACATCTGGTAACCAGGTGGTTCAAATCCACCCATCGGTCCCAGGATCGATCGGTTTCTCGCATCCACTTGTCGCCCGCCCATGGAATGCAGTTGAGACTTGAATGACGAATGGCGAATGCAGGCAGGACTACCGGGTAGAGCACCCGTGACGGATGTTGCGGGAGGTCGGGTGTTCGATTCATCCCTTCCATCTTTGCGATGGAAAGTAGCTCAGTAAATTGTCTTGCCGCCCCTTGTCGCCAGACCGCGACATAATCAGTTGAAAGTGAAAGACATGACCGAGATCGTAAGCGGACAGGATTTGATCGACGCTGGAATGCAGCAGGGCAAGTGGTTTGCCCGCGCGCTCGTGGCGGCCAACGACATTTTGGAGAAGGGCGGGTCACATGCGGATGCGATCGAGGCCGCGCGGGCCTTCGCGCCGCCGCCGGCGATGCCGCTCCACGCGGGCGGCGCGCTGCCGCTGCATCTCAACATCCTGGCCGAAAACCAGCATGAGGCCGCCAATGTCGAGGCGGTTACGAAGAGCATGACCGAACTGATGCGGACGCCCGTCGTCCGAGCCGGCGCCATCATGCCCGATGCCTGCCCGGCGGGGTCGCCCGGCACCATTCCGGTCGGCGGCGTGGCCGTGTCCGAGGGCATCCATCCCGGCATGCATTCGGCCGACATCTGCTGCTCGATGGCGATCTCGGTGTTTCCCGGCGTGGCGCCTGCCGCGCTGCTCGACGCCGTGCACGCCGTGACCCATTTCGGGCCTGGCGGACGCCAGCGCGGCCAGCAGTTCCGGCCCGCGGACGCGCTTTTCCAGCGCTTCGAGGCGAACGCCTTGCTGCGCGACCTGAAGAGCGCGTCGATCGAGCATTTCGGCACGCAGGGCGACGGCAACCATTTCGCCTATGTCGGCACGTTGAAGTCGAGCGGCGAGACCGCGCTGGTCACGCATCACGGCTCGCGTTCGCCGGGCGCCCGGCTCTACGCCAAGGGGATGAGGATCGCCGAGGGGTTCCGCAAAACCCTGTCGCCGCAGACCTTGCCGCAGAACGCCTGGATCCCGGCCGACACGCGGGAAGGCGATGAGTATTGGGAGGCCCTGCAGGTGATCCGCGAATGGACCAAGGGTAACCATATGCTCATCCACGATCTGGCGGCCGAAAAGCTGTCGGCGAAGGTCTCGGACCGGTTCTGGAACGAGCACAACTTCGTCTTCCGCCGCTCGGACGGGCTGTTCTATCACGGCAAGGGCGCCACGCCGGCCTTCGACGACTGGGCCGACGACGCGACCGATCTGACGCTGATCCCGCTCAACATGGCGGAGCCGGTGCTGATCGTGCGCGGCAAGAATGCCGAAAACGGCCTCGGCTTCTCGCCGCACGGCGCCGGGCGCAATTTCTCGCGCACCCAGCACCGGCGCATGCAGGCCGGGCGCGGCGATGCCGAGATCTTCGCCGAGGAGACCCGCGGTATCGACGCCCGGTTCTTCAGTGGGGTGACCGACATTTCGGAGCTGCCGAGCGCCTATAAGAACGCGGCTTCGATGCGCCGCCAGATCGAGCATTTCGGCCTGGCCGAAATCGTCGACGAGGTGCTGCCTTACGGCTGCATCATGGCCGGCGACTGGGAAGCCAACGCGCCGTGGCGCAAGAAGAAGGAGCGGCGCGAGGCCGAGGCGCGCCAGCAATAGTCGCCATCAGCAAGGGCGCGGGCAGAGATGTCCGCGCCCAAACTTTGTTCAAGTCACCCGAAGATAGCTCGTCATGCCGGTCTTCTGGTGCTCGATGATATGGCAGTGCAGCAGCCAGTCGCCGGGATTGTCGGCGACGAAGCCGAGCTGCACCTTTTCGTCGGGCTGGATGAGATAGGTGTCGGAGACGAGCGGCTGGACGGCCCGCGTCGAAGACGACAGCACCTTGAAGCTCATGCCGTGCAGGTGGATCGGGTGCGTGTGCGGGGTCAGGTTTTCCATGTCGATGATGTAGCTCTGGCCGAGCTTCAACTCCGCCAGCGGCGCGGTCGGGTCCGGCGTGTCGCCTGGCCACGGCACCTTGTTGATCGCCCAGAAACTGTAGCCGAGCGAGCCGCAAATGCCGTCGCCCGGTACGTTTTCGGCGGTGGCGCTCAGCGCCAGCGGAATGCGCTTGGCGGCGACGACGTCCACCTCAGCAACCGGGTTGGCGTCGAGCGGACCGAGATCGCGAAGATCGCGCTTGAGCGATTTGCCGACCGAACGCAGCGTCGCCAGGATTTTCGGCTTGGTGCCGCGCACGTCGCGCAGGCTGACGGCCGCGCCCTCCTCGTCCGGCATGCGGATGGCAAGCTCGAGCCGCTGTCCAGGCCCGAGCTGCAGGGCATCCGGCACAAAGCGTTGCGGCACCGGATTGCCGTCGAGCGCGATGACGGTCGCTTCGGCGCCGTCGACGCGGAAGGCGTAGACGCGGGTGACGTCGGTGATGGCGGCGCGGAACCGCACCAGCCCGCCGGTAGGCGCGTCGAATTGCGGCTGGCTCTGCCAATTGGCGGTGCGCACCGTGCCGAAGGTGCCGGCTTTGGCCGCGTCGCGCGGCCGAAACGGCTCGATGAACTGGCCGTCGTCGCCGAGCCGCCAGTCGCGCAGGTTGACGACCATCTCGGCATCGAAGACCGGATCCTTCGGGTTCTCGACCACGATAACGCCGGTCAGCCCGTGGCCCATCTGGACCAGCGTGTTGCAATGCGGGTGGTACCAGAAGGTGCCGGCATCGGGCGGCGTGAAGGCATAGTCGAAATGGTCGCCCTGATAGACATAGGGCTGCACCAGGAACGGCACGCCGTCCATCTTGTTGGGAACGCGGATGCCATGCCAGTGGATGGTCGTCGGATCGTCGATGCCGTTGATCAACCGCGCCGCAAACGGCTCACCCTTCCGCATCCTGACGACCGGCGGCATGCCGGCTTGGCTGTAGGTCAGGACATTCTTCGTCGGCGCGCCGTCCATCAGCCGCGCCTCGATGCTGGTGGTTTTCAGGATCAGCGGCTGGGGCGAGGTTGCGGCGAAGCCTTTCAATCTGCCGATGGCTGCGGCGCCGGTTCCGGAGAGCCCGGCGACGGCGGCGGTTTTGAGGAGAGCGCGGCGAGTCAGCATCGTCATCTTGATTTCGGCGGGCAGGATGCCGCGGCATAGTTGAACAGTTCAGGCGCGTACCACCATCCGCCGCGCCGGCCTAGTCCCGCAAGCTGAACACGAAGGGCGCGGTGCGCGTGACACGCGCGCCGAGTTCCGCCGGCGGTGCCGGCACCGAGGCGCCCTGCAAGGCGGCGAGGGCCGCGCGGTCGAGATCGCCGTCGCCCGAGGATCGCGCCAGCCGGGCCGAGACAACCCTGCCTGACGTATCGACCGTAAAGGTGACGTTCGGCGTGCCCTCGGCCCGCCTGGAGCGCGCTGCGCTGGGATAGCGCGTATGCCGCCTGATCCACGCCGCCAGGCTGGAATTCCAGCGTGACGGGCTGAGGCTCGAACGCGACGCCGCATTCGAGGGTTGCGGCGCCGCCGCCTTGGCGGCTGCCTTGGCGTCGATGCTGGCGGTGGTCGTCGTCTTGGGCGGCGGTGCCTTTTCCTTCCTCGGCCGCTTTTCGACGAGTTTCTTCTCGGTCTTCCTTTTGGCTTCGACCGGCTTTTGCGCCTTCACTTCCAATTCCACAGGTTTCGGCTTGGGCAGCGGAATGACGACGTCGGGCGCGATCGCCTCGACAGGGTCCGGCACGACCTCCTCCAGCGGCGGCTGATCGCTCAGCGCCGCCATCGTCTGGCCGGCCGGTTCGGCCTCTTCCGCCTTGTCGGTGTCGGTCGGTTGTTCGGTAACCGGCTCCGTCTGCTCGACCACCGGCTCCGGCGGCGGGTCGGCCACCGGTTTCACCTCGGTCGGCTTTTCCGCCTCCTCGGCCGCATCGGGCAGCTCCGGGGTCACCGTATCCAACATGGCCGTCTCTTCCGGCACGGCAGGCGCGATCGGCAGCGGCGCCATCTCGACCGCCAGCGCCGGCGGTGGGCCGCCGTCCGGTATCTCGGCGAAGCTGAGGTTTTGCACAGCGTATGCGACCGCCACATGCCCGGCGAAAATGATCGCGGCCGCACTCGTCCACAGGCCGGCTTCACGCACGCCGAAGCGCGGCTGGGGCTTTCCCGGCACGGCGGTGGCCGTCATTGGCCCTTGCTCCCGGCCGTCGCCGGAGCAACGCCCGCGCTTGCGGCCGGAGCACCGCCGGCCGGCACGGCAACCGCGCCACCTGTCGTCTCCAGCCCAACCAGCGCGACCTTGAGATAGCCGGCGGCGCGCAGCAGGTTCATCACCTCCATCAGATCGCCGTAGCCCACGGTCTTGTCGGCGCGCAGGAAGATGCGGGTCTGCCTGTCGCCCATGGTGCGGCTGTCGAGCACGCCGGCGAAGGCCGGACGCGGCACGCTGTCATTGCCGATCGCCAGCGTGAGATCGCTTTTCAGCGTGAGGAAGAGCGGCGTCTCGGGGCGCGGCGCCGGCGTCGCCGTCGAACCCGGCAGGTCGACATTGACGTCGACGGTGGCAAGCGGGGCCGCGACCATGAAGATGATCAACAGCACCAGGATGACGTCGATGAATGGCGTGACGTTGATGTCGTGGCTTTCCTCGAGATCGTCGCCGGAGGTCTCGCGAATCCGCGCCGCCATCGTCGCTACTCCGCCGCCATCGCCGCTGCCGGCGGCACCGTGCGGAAATCGAGGTCGCGGCTGACCAGGCGTTCGACGCCGGCGGAAGCATCGGCGAGGATCTGTTTATAGCCGGCTATCGAGCGCGCGAAGACGTTGTAGATGACGACAGCCGGGATGGCCGCAACCAGGCCCATCGCGGTGGCGAGCAGCGCCTCGGCGATGCCTGGTGCCACGACCGCCAGATTGGTGGTCTGCGCCTGCGAGATGCCGATAAAGGCGTTCATGATGCCCCAGACGGTGCCGAACAGGCCGACGAAAGGCGCCGTCGAGCCGATGGTGGCGAGCAGGCCGGTGCCGCGCGACATGCGCCGGGACGCCGCCGCCTCGATGCGCGACAGCCTGGAGGCGACGCGCTCCTTCAGGCCGTCGCCCAAGGCATGGTCGAGCGCGCCGGCCGAAAGCGCGCGTTCTTCCTCGGCTGCGCGGACAAGTTGCGCGCCCGGACCGCCGCTGTGGCCAAGCTCGCGGCCGGCCTGCGTCAGCGTCGCGGCGTTGCCGATCGCATCGGCGGCGCGCCGGGCCCTGAGCTTGCCGCCCAAGACCTCAAGCGACTTGGCGAGCCAGATCGTCCAGGTAACGAGAGAAGCGAAGGCAAGCCCCACCATCACCGCCTTCACGACAATGTCGGCATTCATGAACATGCCCCAGGGCGACAGGTCATGCGGCAGCGTCAGCGAGATGGACGGCTCTTCGCCGACGGTGCCGTTCGAAGCCGGCTGCGCGGGCGCTTGTGTTGCTGGTGTTATCGGAGCTTGTACGGAAGTCGCTGCCGGTTGCTGAGTGGCCGGTTGTTCCTGCGCTGCGGCAATGCCGGCCGAAAGAATGAGGGATGCGGCCAGTGCCGCGAAAAGACCGTTCCGGGACAAGGCTCGCCCTCGCTTCATCATTGCACGTAACCGATCGGCTGGCCGCTGACGGGATGCTTGAGCACGCCCATCTCGACGCCGAAAATCTCCTTGAGCACGCCGCCCCGCATGATCTCGTCCGGCGTGCCGCGTCTGAGCAGCCGGCCGCCCTTGAGCGCGATCAGCTCGTCGCAATAGCGCGCCGCCATGTTGGGATCGTGCAGCACCACGACGACGCATAGGTCGCGCTTGCGGCTGAGTTCCTTGACGAGGCCGAGAACCTCGACCTGATGGGCGATGTCGAGCGCCGAGATCGGCTCGTCGAGCAGCATGACGCCGGCATTCTGCGCCACCAGCATGGCGAGCCATGCCCGCTGCCGCTCGCCGCCGGAGAGCTCGTCGACCAGGCGGTCGGCGAATGCGCTCATGTCGGTCAGCGCCAGCGCTTCCTCGACATGGCTTCTGTCCTGCGCCCCGAAACGGCCGAGCGCGCCATGCCAGGGATAACGCCCCAGCGCCGCGAGTTCGCGCACGGTCAGGCCGGTCGCCGCGGGCGTGGTCTGCGGCAGATAGGCCAGCGCCCGCGCCAACTCGCGCGCGCCCCAGCCGGCCAGCGGCCGTTCGGCGAAGCGGATGGCGCCCGAGCTTGCCGGCTGCTGGCGGGCAAGCAGCTTGACCAGCGTCGACTTGCCAGAGCCGTTATGGCCGATAAGCCCGTAGACGCGCGAACGCCGCAGCTCGAGCGAGACCGGCCCGAGCAGCGTGCGCTCGCCGATGGCGAAGCGCACGGCGTCGACATGAAAGGCTGTTCCAGCTCCGGCCAACATCCGCCTCCAATGCGGCGGCCGCCAGCTGCCGGGCGGCCGATGCCGGTTGACTATGAAACATGACATTGCGAGTCAACTATAAAGCTGACTACGTTGATCAACAATTTGCACGGCGCATGGCCACGCGGTGAGGTCTGGACGGCAAGCAGGTTGCTGGGCACGATGCGCTCAGCAACCAAGACAGGCTGGCCAATGATCAAGGCGACACCCTTCGACTTCCCCTATGACGGCAGGCTGGTGCCGCAGCATACGGCGCTGCTTGTCATCGACCTGCAGGACGATTTCCTGTCGCCGACAGGCTACTTCGCCAGGAAAGGCTATGATCCGTCGCCGCTGCGAGCCATCCTGCCGGCGGTCAACCGGCTGATCGAGGCCGCTCGCGCCGCCGGCCTGACCATCGTCCACACCAGGCAAGGCTACCGCGCCGACATGGCCGACATGACGCCCTATGAGAGATGGCGGCGCAAGCGGGCCGGGATCGACGGCACCGATGTGCTGCTGCGCTCCGGCCCGGGCTTCCAGATCGTGTCCGATATCGAGGTCGAACCGCAAGACATCGTCATCGACAAGACCTGCAACGGCGCCTTCACCTATACCGATCTGGAGCTGGTGCTGCGTGCACGAGGCATCACGCATCTGATGTTCAGCGGATGCACGACGGATGTCTGCGTGCACACCACGCTGCGCGAGGCCTGCGACCGCAATTTTCAGTGCCTGACGATCGCGGACGCCTGCGCCAGCGGCGACCGATATGCCCACGAAGCGGCCCTGCATATGGTGACGGTCGAGGACGGCGTTTTCGGCGCGCTGGCGGATTCGGCCGCCGTTATCGCCGGCCTGTCGCGGCTTGCGAACGCCGGCTGAAGATTTTTGTCACGCCACCGTTCCGTTTCCGGTTCTGCCTTCGTCTTGAAGGGCGTAACCAACCACGGAGCCGAGCCATGTCGACCACAGTGACCTTGATCAATGTCTTCACCGCCAAGCCTGGCAAGCAGCAGGAACTGGCCAATACCCTCGCCGAGGGCACGCGGAATTTCTTCAGCAAGCAGCCTGGCTCGCTGGCGTCATCCGTGGTCGTCGGCGGCGACGGCAGCAAGGTCGCCAATATTTCGCAATGGCGCTCGGCCGACGACATCGCGGCCTTCCGCAGCGATCCGCGCTTCGGCGAGTACATGAAGAGCATCGTGGAGCTCGCCGCCGGCGACAGCATGATGGGCCACACCACCTATTCCCACACGGGCGGCGTAGAAAACTAGGAGCTTACGTGACCGGTTCGCGGGATCAGTCCGTTGCGGTGATCGAAACCAGGCTTCGCGCCTTCGAGCGCGACGCCGCTTTGCTGAGAGCCAAGCTGCACCGCTACGCGTCGCGCATGGTCGGATCGGTCATCGATGGCGAAGACATCGTCCAGGAGGCTTTGGCCAAAGGCTTTGTGGCGATCAGGAATGGCGACATGCCCGACAAGACCGAATCCTGGCTGTTTCGCATCACGCATAACGCGGCGCTCGATTTCCTGCGCAGCCAAGCCCGTGCGCGCGGGCGCGAAAGCGAGATCGAGCTCGACACGATCGCCGACGAGAATTCGGCGCTGGATGCGCGCATTGCCGCCGAGGCGAGTCTCGCGGAACTGATGCAGCTGCCGCCGGCGCAACGATGCGCGGTCGTGCTGAAGGACGTGCTCGGACACAGCCTGGAGGAGATCGGCGAAATCCTCGAAACTTCCGACACAGCGATCAAGGGCGCGCTGCAGCGGGGCCGCGAGGGCCTGCGCAAGCTTGCGGCCGCGCCGCGCACGACGTCGCCTCGCCCGACGCTCAACCGCGAGGAAATGCGGCGCCTGGGCGACTATGTGGCCGCCTTCAACGCCAGGGACTTCGATGTCTTGCGCGGGCTTCTGGCCGAGGACGTCAAGCTCGAGCTGGTCAATCGCCTGCGCGCCGACGGCAAGGAATATGTCGGCAATTATTTTGGCCGCTATGCCGACGAAACGCATTGGCATTTCACGACGGGCCTCGTCGAAGGCCGGCCCGCCATCCTGGTCACCAGTCCGGACCGCCCGGACGGGCCGCCGCGCTACTTCATCCTCATCCACTGGGAGAACGGCCGGATCGCCGGCATCCGCGACTTCCTGTTCGCGGATTATGTGATGGACGGCCTGAACTACTCCGACGCGAGGTGACTCTAGCGATAGAGCATGATGTCGCCCGAAAACCGTTTCACACTTTTCGGCATCATGCTCTAGCCCGCGCGGTGCTCCGCAAAGGGGGCCGCGGCGAACGCACCGGGCTGCGGGATCTCCGGCTCGCGCCGCGCCAGCGAATTGGCGACCAGCGTGATCGTCTCGCGCCCGATGCGGGCGATCTCGCCCGGACGGTCGATGCCGCTGATCATGAACTCCTCGATGCCGAGCGCGGCATAGGGCAAGAGCGCCAGAGCAAGCCGCGCCGGCGGCCCGGCGATCTCGACCGCCCGGTGATCCGGGGTGCCGCTCCAGCCGTCCGCATGGATGCGGACCGGAAGCGCGAAGCGCAGCTTGCCGGCGCGGCCGTGCTCGGCGGCGGCACCGCGCGCGCGTTCGATCAACTGCCGCACCTCGTCG
Source organism: Mesorhizobium sp. GbtcB19 (assembly GCF_019091085.1). Taxonomy (GTDB): domain Bacteria; phylum Pseudomonadota; class Alphaproteobacteria; order Rhizobiales; family Rhizobiaceae; genus Mesorhizobium. Next base: position 140,578 of record NZ_JAGXJY010000007.1, read on the forward strand.
GGTGAGCCGGCGGCAAGCTCGAAGATATCGGCATGCTTGCCGGCGACTTTCAGCGCCGTGCCGGACTGGCCGCCGAGGCGGATGACAAGGTCGGCGCCATGCGGCCCCTTGCGCGGCACGAAGCCGCCCCGGACGCTGTAGAAGGCGCCTTCATGGTCGAAGGGCCTGTCGTTCGACCACAACCGCTTCAGCAGCACCAGATATTCGTCGATGCGCTGCCAGACTACGCTGTGGCCGATCGGCCGCGCCTCGGCATCGCTGTCTTCCAGCGGCTCGCTCAGCATGCGCAGCGACAGACGGCCGCCACCCCGGCGATCGAGCGCCGCGAGCTGCCTTGCCGCCACCGTCGGCTCGATCACGCCGGCCCAATGCGTCAGCACGATTTGGAGCGAGCCGGTGCGGTCGAGCGTCTGGGCGGCGATGTCCATGTTGGTGAGCAGGCCGGCCGCATCGTCGATCACCAGCTTGCGGAAGCCGGCATCCTCGATCAGCGACAATTTGGTCGCCGTCTCGGCGAAATCGTAGAAGAAGCTGCCATTGGCAGCCTTACCGGGAACATGCGTGAACTCGATCGGCATTGCCATCTCCTCCATCACGTTGGCTTGCCCCGCTCCAAAGCCTTCGAACCAAATCCGAGACGCAGGCGCACGACGGCACCCTGGCGCCTGGCCAGTTTTCAACTCCGACTACTCGACTCAGATTGTTTGACGGCGGGTCTCGGCCCGCCTTGAAATCAGGGGATCAGCCCCAGCACCACCGCGCCGGTGAATACGAACGCGAGCGCGAAGACGAGATAGGCGAAGGTGCCGCCATAGGCGGGCCTCCAGCTCTGGTCGGCGGTCAGCCTCTGTCCCTTGCGGGCGGTCTGGGCGTTCTGGATATAGGACATATCGGCCTCCGTCTCGGCCATTAATCTATAAAGTTAGTAGACTTTGTCGATTGCTATTTTTCGAGGATTTTTGGGAAAACGTTCTCGGGATAGGGCGCGAACTGGGTAATTATTGCTCCCTCGAGAAAGAATATCCGGGTGGCAACCGATGCGAGCAGGCCCGGCAAATGCCTGGAACCATAGACTTTTCAGCGGCGGACGGCCTCGTTCAAGCGCTTGGCTATTCCCCGCCCGACGCGATAGCATCGAAAAACACCTCACGGGATCCAGGGAGACGAAAATGGGTGGAAGACTGGCGGGCAAGGTCGCCATCATCTCGGGCGGCGCAACAGGCATGGGCGGGGCGGCTTCCGAGCTGTTCGCCGCCGAAGGCGCAAAAGTTGCGATCATCGACCGCAATGGCGAGGCCGCCGGCAAGACGGCCGCGGCGATCAGGGCGCGGGGCCATGTCGCGGAGCATTTCGTCGCCGACGTTTCGGACGAGCCGCAGGTCGAAGCGGCGGTGAAGGCGGCCGCCGAAAAGCTCGGACCGGTCACCGTGCTGTTCAACCATGCCGGCACGATCGTCATCAAACCGTTTCTGGAAACGAGCCTGCAGGAATGGGACTGGCTGCATGCCGTCAATGTCCGCTCGATGTTTTTGATGACGCGCGCGGTGCTGCCCGGCATGATCGCCGCCGGCGGCGGCTCGATCGTCTGCACCTCGTCGATCTCGGCGGTGGCGGCGACGCCGAACGAAGTGCTCTACGATACCACCAAGGGCGCCTGCCACATGTTCGCGCGCGCCATCGCGGTCGAATTCCGCGACCGCAACATCCGCTGCAACGCCGTCTGCCCCGGCTTCATCCGCACGCCGCACGGCCTGCGCGAGGTGGCCGATCTCGGCAAGCTTGGCGTCGATGTCTCGGATGCGGCACTCGCCGCGCAGCAGGGCCGCATCGGCGAGCCGGAGGAAGTTGCGAAGGCGGCACTGTTCCTGGCCAGCGACGAATCGAGCTTCGTCAACGGCGCGCATCTGTTCGTGGATAATGCTTTCACGGCGATCTGAGTTCTTTTCCTCGCCCCACGAAAGTGGGGAGAGGTGGCTCGGCGAAGCCGAGACGGAGAGGGGAAGGCTCGGCTTTCGCGAAGGTTCAGCGAAACTCGCCACCGTTGCAGGCCCCCTCTCCGGCCGCCTCGCGGCCACCTCTCCCCCGCCGTTGGCGGGGGCGAGGAACTCTGGACTACCGCTCTTCCCTCCGGAACGGCTTCAGCAGCGCCGAAGGCGCCACCGCGTTGCGCGACATGAAGGCCATTGCGACGATGGTGAAGATGAAGGGCAGCATCAGGAACGCTTCGTAGGGAATGTGGCCGAGGCCGCTGGCCTGCATGCGCAATTGCAGCGCATCGACGAAGGCGAAGAGCAGAGCTGCCCCGGCCGAGCGCCATGGATCCCAGCGGCCGAACACGACCAGCGCGATCGCCACCCAGCCGCGGCCCGAGACCACGCCGAAGGTGAAGGCGTTGAACTGCGCCATGGTGAGGAAGGCGCCGGCGAGCCCCATCAGCGCGCCGCCGAGGATGACCGCCTGGAAGCGCGTGGCCATCACGCTGACGCCGGCCGAGTCCGCCGCGCGCGGGTTCTCGCCGACCATGCGCACCGACAGCCCCCATGGCGTTCGGTAGAGCACGAAGGCGGCGAGCGGGACGGCGACGATGGCGAGATAGACCAGTGTGAACTGGTTGAACACGGCCGGGCCGAACACCGGTATGTCCGACAGCAGCGGGATCGGCACGGGCTTGAAACCGTCGATGCTGGGCGGCACCGATTGCTGGCCGAAGATCAGCCGGTAGAGGAAATAGGCAAGGCCGGATGAGAATAAGGTCACGCCGATGCCGCAGACATGCTGGCTGAGGCCCAGCGCCACCGTGAACAACGCATGCAGCGCGCCCATCAGCGCGCCGACGAGCATGGCCACCAGCACGCCCAGCCACAGGCTGCCGCTGAGACTCGCGGCGGTGAAGCCCGCCATGGCGCAGAGCAGCATGATGCCTTCGATGCCGAGATTGAGGACGCCGGCGCGCTCGGAAAACATTTCGCCGAGCGTGGCGAAGGCCAGCGGCGTGGCGATGCGGATGATGGCGGCGAGGAAGCCGACCTGGAAAATCTGCTCGAACACCGCGCTCATGTTTGCGCTCCCACGCGGCGGATGCGGTAGGCGGTGAAGAGCAGCGCCACCAGCATGGCAAGCAGCGCGGTTCCCTGGATGACGTCGCTCAAGAAGGCCGGCACGCCGGTCGCCCGCGACATCGCCTCGGCGCCGGTCATGACCGCGGCCAGGAAGATCGCCGCCGGCACCACGCCGAGCGGATTGAGCCTCGCCAGCATGGCAACGACAATGCCGGAATAGCCATAGCCCGGCGAGATGTCGCTCATCACCTGGAAGTGCACGCCGCCGACCTCGCCGACGCCAGCGAGCCCGGCCAGGGCGCCGGAGAGCAACGCGGTGGAGGTGAGCACACGCTGCACATTGATGCCGCCATAGCGCGCGGCTTCCGGATTCTCGCCGGTGACACGGATGCGGAAGCCGAGCGTGGTGCGCGCGATCAGGAACCAGACCAAGGGTGCCGCGATCAGCGCCACGACGACGCCGAGATGGAGGCGGGTGCCTTCGATCAGCACCGGGAAATTGGCCGAATCCTCGATCGGCGGCGAGATCGGATAGCCGCTGAACGTATCCTTCCACGGCCCTTCGATCAGCGCCATCAGCGCGTAATAGATGACCGAGTTGAGGAGCAGCGAGCTCACCACGTCGTCGACCTTGAATTTGATGCGCAATGTCGCGGGCACCAGCGCGACCACGGCGCCAGCGGCTGCGCCTGCAATCGCCATCAACAGCATGGCGAGGGTGCCTGGCATCGGAATGGCGCCGACGAAGCAGCTTGCCACCGCGCCGGCCAACAGCTGGCCCTCGGCGCCGATGTTCCAGAATTTGGCGCGGAAGGCGATCGCCACGGCAAGGCCAGTGAAGATCATCGGCGCCGCGCGCACCAGCGTCTCGGTGATGGCGTAGCTGTCGCCGAGCGAGGCCGACAGCATCACGCCATAGGCGTCGACGACGCCGGCGCCGGCGATCGCGATCAGCCCGCTGCACAGGATGAGCGTCGCGGCGATGGCGATGAGCGGCAGGGCGAGATTGAACCAGGCCGGGGTCGACGCGCGGGCTTCGAGGCGAAACATCAGGCGTGGCCCTCCGCGCCGGTCATCATCAGGCCGAGTCTTGCGACGGTAGCCTCCGCGCCCGAAAGCGTGCCGGCGAGGCGGCCTTCATACATCACCGCGATACGGTCCGAGAGCATCAGCAATTCCTCGAGGTCCTCGCCGATGACGATGATGCCGCAACCCCTGGCGCGCATCGCCAGGAATTTTTCGTGGATGAAGCGGGCCGCACCAATGTCGAGCCCACGCGTCGGCTGCGAGACGATCAGCACTTTCGGATCGAAAGCGAGCTCACGCGCCAGAAGCGCCTTCTGCAGATTGCCGCCGGACAGCGCGCCGGCGCGCACCATCGGCCCGGGGCAGCGTATGTCATAGGCCTTGATCTGCGCCTCGGCGAAGGCGCGGATCGCCGCGGGATTGAGCAGGCCCTTGCGGCTGAAGGCCTCGGTGCCGATGCGCGGCAGCACCATGGAATCGGCCAAAGGCAGGTTGGTGACCAGGCCGGTCGTCATCCGGTCCTCCGGAATGCGGCCGAGGCCAAGCGCCTGCAGCTCGCGTGGCGAGAATTGCGCGACCGTTTTGCCGGCTATCGTCATGGCGCCGGTCTTGGGCGGCAGCATGCCGGAGATGACGTCGGCCAGCGCCCGCTGGCCGTTGCCGGAAACGCCGGCAATGCCGAGGATTTCGCCCGCGCGGACGAACAGCGAGACGTCGCGCAACGGCGTGCCGGCGTGGCCGGCGGTGGAAATGCCGTCGAGCGTCAGCACCGAAGCGCCGGGCGTCGAAGCCTCCTTGACCGGCGGCACGATTTCGTGGCCGCACATCAGTTCCGCCATTGCGGCCGATGTCGTGTTGGCTGGGTCGTCCACGCGGCCCGCGACCTTGCCATGGCGCAGCACGACGCAGCGATGGGTGAGCGCCCGGACCTCGTTGAGTTTGTGCGAAATGAAGATGATGCCAAGCCCTTGGGCAGCCATCGAGCGCAAAGCGGCGAACAGGCCGTCGACCTCGCTCGGCGCCAGCACCGCGGTCGGCTCGTCGAGGATCAAGAGCCTGGCGCCGCGAAACAGCGCCTTGATGATTTCCAGCCGCTGCTGCTCGCCGACGGACAGCGCCGAGACCGGCAGGTTCGGATCGAGGCTCAAACCGTACTGGCGGCCGATCTCCTTGAGCCGCGAAAGCCCGCCGGCGCGGTCGATGCGGCCGGATTTGCCGGGAATGCCGATCAGAAGGTTTTCCAGCACCGTCAGGCGCGGCGCCAGGTGAAAATGCTGGTGCACCATGCCGATGCCGGCGGCCAGAGCGTCGGCCGAGTTATGGATGGCGACAGGCTTGCCCTCGACCAGGATATCGCCGGCATCTGGCGCATAGGCGCCGAACAGCACGTTCATCAGCGTCGTCTTGCCGGCGCCATTCTCGCCCAAAAGGCCGAGAATCTCGCCGGGCGCGACGCTGAGATCGACAGCCTCGTTCGCCTTGACCGCGCCGAAGCTCTTGGTGATGCCGCGCATTTCGATGAGTGGGGCGGACAAGGGGGCTCCTGACTTACGATCCGGCATACCGCGGAGGGCAGCGCGAGGCCCCCTCTCTGGCCTGCCGGCCATCTCCCCCCAAGGGGGGGAGATCAGATGTCACGCGGGCCTTCGCCAACTTTCGACGTTGAAAAGATCAAGCGCCGTCGACGGAACTGCCAATCTCCCCCCTTGAGGGGGAGATGTCCGGCAGGACAGAGAGGGGGGCCTCGCGCCGACCCCTCAAAAAAACTTCAATCCGAAACCGGCGTGTTCTCGTCGACGTCGACGCGGAAATTGCCTTCGAGGATCTCGGCCTTCTTCTTCTCGACCAGGTCCTTCACCTCCGCCGGCAGCGTCTTGTCGAACTTGTGGTAGGGCGCGAGATACGAACCGCCCTTGGCCATGCGCGAGAAGTCGCCATAGTCCTGCGCGGTGAAGACGCCGGCCTTGACCAGTTTGATCGCCTGCTCGACCGTCGGATACATGTCCCACACCGGGCCGGTGATGACCGTATCCGGGCCGAGGCTCGACTGGTCGGACATGTTGGAGATGGCAAGGATCTTCTTCTCCACCGCCGCCTCGATGACGCCGAAGCGCTCGGCATAGATGACGTCGACACCGGCATCGATCTGCGCCACCGCCGCTTCCTTGGCCTTGGGCGGATCGAAGAAGGAGCCGATGAAGGCGACCTTCTTCTTGATGTTCGGATTGACCTCCTTGGCGCCGGCGAAGAAGGCGTTGACCAGCCGGTTCACTTCCGGAATGCCCATCGCCGCGACAGCACCGACCGTGCCCGACTTCGACATCTTTCCCGCGATCATGCCGGACAGATAGGCGGGTTCATGGATCCAGTTGTCGAAGACGCCGAAATTGGGTTCGGCCGGGCCGGCGCCGGAGCCGAACAGCCAGGCGGTCTTCGGGAATTGCTTGGCGGTCTTTCGCGATTCGCGCTCGGCGGCGAAGGCGTCGCCCAGCACCAGCTGGTAGCCGCCCTGCGCATATTCGCGCATCACGCGGCTGAAGTCGGCGGTCTGCACCTTCTCCGACCATTTGTATTCGATGCCCAGTTCCTTCTCGGCCTTCTGCAGGGCGACGTGGATCTGGTTGTCCCACGGCTCCTCGATCGGCGTGGCGAAGATCGCCGCCACCTTCAGCTTCTTGTCCTTGGCGAAGGCCGCGCCGGGCAACACGGTGGCCGCGAGGCCGAGCGCGCCGAGTTCCAGCACGTTGCGCCGCGACAGGCCGGCGCGTTGCATTTTGCTACGTTCGTTTTCCATTGAAGTTCCCCTCTGATTGACAGCCGTGTCGAGCCGGCCGTTCAAAAAATGTCAGACGAGGGACTATGGAACGGCGCCCGAGTTTTGTCCACATGGTCAAATTTGGTGGCGATGCTTGCGGTGTGGACAGGGGAGATGTCGGCGCGGGACAGCGCCGCCTCGGTCCTGCCGGCCACCTCCCCACGAGGGGGGATTAGCCAATCACACCAGCCCGCGCTTCACCATCATCGCGTCCGGCGACGGCATCTTGCCGCGGAACGCCGTATAGAGCTCTTCCGGATCCTTCGACCCGCCCGCGGCGTAGATGTTCTTGCGCAGCCGCTCGGCCAGTTCCGGATTGAAGGCATCGCCCGTTTCCTCGAAAGCCGAGAAGGCGTCGGCGTCGAGTACTTCCGACCACATGTAGGAATAGTAGCCAGCTGAATAACCGTCGCCGGCAAAGACATGGCCGAAATGCGGGGTGCGGTGGCGCATCGCGATCGTGTCCGGCATATGCAGCTTTTCCAGTGTTTCGGCCTCATACCGAAGCGGCTCGGCCGGCGCATCCGCCTTTGCATGGTACGCCATGTCGATCAGCGCCGAGGCGGTGAACTCGACGGTGGCGAAGCCGGCGCCGAAGGTGCGGGCGGCGAGCATCTTGTCGAGCAGCGCCTTCGGCATCGGCTTGCCGGTCTTCACATGCAGCGCGTGCTTTTCCAGCACCGCCGGAACCGTCAGCCAATGCTCGTAGAGCTGCGAGGGCAGTTCGACGAAATCGCGGCTGACAGAGGTGCCCGAAACCGAAGGCCAGGTGACGTCGGTCAGCATGCCGTGCAGCGCGTGACCGAATTCGTGGAACAAGGTCTTGGCCTCGTCGACCGACAGAAGCGCCGCCTCGCCGGCCGGCGGCTTGGCAAAATTCATGATGTTGTAGATCATCGGCTTGGCACCGTCGCCAAGCTTGTAGCCGGACCGCAGCGCACTCATCCAGGCGCCGGAGCGTTTTGATGGCCGCGCGAAATAGTCGGCCAGGAACAGGCCGCGCTCGCTGCCGTCCGGATTCTTGACCACGAAGACGCGCGCGTCCGGATGCCAGGCGGCGATGCCCTTCCTCTCCTCGAAGGTGATGCCGAACAAGCGCGTCGCCACATCGAAGCAAGCCTCGATGACGCGTTCGAGCTGCAAATATGGCTTCAGTTCCGCCTCGTCGAAGGCGAATTTCTCGGCGCGCAGCTTCTCCTGGTAGAAGCGCCAGTCCCAGGCGGCGAATTTCTCATTGCTGCCGGCCTCCGCGGCCAGCCGCTCCAGCTCCTTCTGGTCGGCGGCGGCTTTCTCCAATGCCTTTTCCCAGACCGGATCGAGCAGCTCATGCACCGCCTTCGGCGTCTTCGCCATCGTGTCGTCGAGCTTCAGCGCCGCGAAGGAGCCGTAGCCGAGCAGCTTTGCTTTCTCGGCGCGCAGCTTCAGCATGTCACGCACCACGCCGGTATTGTCGGTGGCCCCGCCATTCTGGCCGCGCATGATGAAAGCGCGGAAAGCGGTCTCGCGCAGGTCGCGCCGCTCCGAAAACGTCGAGAACGGCTCGTAGATCGAACGCGACAGCGTCACCGCATAGCGGCCCTTCTGGCCGCGCATCTCGGCCGCTTCCGCCATGGCGCTCTTCAGGAAATCCGGCAGGCCGGCAAGGTCGGCCTCGTCGAGGAACAGTGCCCAGTCACGCTCGTCGGCGAGCACGTTCTGGCCGAAATTGGTGCCGAGCGAGGAGAGTTCCTCGTTGATCGCGGCAAGCCGCTTCTTGCCGTCGGCATCGAGCTTGGCGCCTGACCTGACAAAACCCTTCCAGGTCTTTTCCAGGACGCGCAGCGTCTCGGCATCGAGCTTCAGGCTGTCGCGCCGCTGGTAAAGATCGTCGATGCGGGCAAACAGCTTCTCATTCATCGAGATCGCCGAGAAATGCCGCGACATCTTTGGCGAAACCTCGCGCTCCATCGCCTGGATCGTGTCGTTGGTGTGAGCGCCGGCCCGGCACCAGAAGATCGACGAGACATGGTCGAGCGCATCGCCGGCAAGCTCGAGCGCGGCAAGCGTGTTGTGAACCGTCGGCGCCTCGCTGTTGCCGGCGATCGCATCGATCTCGGCCTGGTGCGCCGCAAGCGCTGCGTCGAAGACCGGCCCGAAATCATTGTCGCCGATGCGCGAGAAATCCGGCAGGCCGAGCGGCCCTTGCCAGACGGTCAGCGGATGGGCGGCGAGGTCGGCGGTTTTTGACATGGGCAAATCCGATTGGGAGTTTCGACAGGCGGCGGGCAGTCCCGGATGTAGGGCGATGCCGTGCATCGCGCAACTCCGGGCTTCGCCTCAGTAGCCGCTGCAATCCTGCGCGACCGCCTTCTGGGTGCTGGCGGTGATGCGGCCGCCGGCGACGGTGAAGGTCTCGCGCATCAGCGTGTCGTTGTTGGGGAAATCGTAGCAGGCGAGCACCGTGGTCTCGCCCTTCTCGCTCTTTTCGATGCGATGGCGGATCGCCGCGCCCGCAACCGCGCCCTGCCACTCGTCGATCGAGGCGATGAAATCCTCCTTGGACTGAACGACGCCGATATCGTCGAGCTTCATGCGCACGTCGTCGGAAAGCAGGTCGGACAGTTCGGTGCGGTCGGCCACCAGCAGCGCCGAAAACCAGCGCTCGATGACGGCGCCGTCATCGGCGCCGGCGCGGACGATCGAGGTCACCAGCAGCGCCGCCGCGAGAAAGACCCTCCACCAGCTCCGCTGCATCATCCCTCCGCTACAGCTCAGGCCGCTCGAAATCGCCGGTTTCCTTGTTCATCACCCAAAGCTCGCCGGTCGAAATGTCGAACCAGGCGCCGTGCAGCGAGAGCCTGCCCTTGCCTTCGAGGATCGAGACGCAAGGGAAAGTCCTCAGATTGGCGATCGAATAGCGGATCGAGATGCGCTCCAGCGCGGTCTGGCGCTCCGTGGCCGTCATCATAGTGCTTGCCGCCACGGTCTCGGCGGCCGGCGCGATCAGGCTCATCCATTTGCCGATGAAGTCGCCGGGCGACAATGGCGCAGCATTGGTGTCGAGCGCGGCGCGAATGCCGCCGCAGCGGCCGTGGCCCATCACCACGATGTTTTTCACCTTCAGGCTCTGCACGGCGAATTCGAGCGCCGCCGAGGTCGAGTGGAATTCGCCGTCCGGCTCATAGGGCGGCACCAGATTGCCGACATTGCGCAGCACGAAGAGCTCGCCCGGTCCGGCATCGAAGATCGCCTCCGGCGCGGAACGCGAATCGCAGCAGGCGACGATCATCGTTTCCGGCGCTTGGCCCTCTCGCGCCAACGACCGGTAGCGGCCGCTTTCGGCAAGATAGCGGCCATTCATGAAGTTGCGATAGCCGGCGAGGAGGTGTTCGGGGAGGTGAGGCATGGGCGGCGTCTTGACCCTTTCCGGGTTGGAGGCAGCTGTGCAATTCAATCTGGAAAGCCCTCTAACGGCAAAATCCGGTCGCGGGCAATGCCGAATTGCGGATGGCTTCGTCGCATTCGCGATGCGAGAGGCATGATCCGGTCACGCCCAGATGGCGACTGGGATGCCGAAACGGTCGGTCAATGGCGGGTCGGGCGAAGGCCGTGCATCGCAGCTGGCAATGCGTCCGGCAATCAGCATCATCGCCGCGGCGTCGAGAAAATCGTCGCTCGCCGCGCCTCGTGGCGGTACCTGGTCAAGGAAAGTCCGCTCGTAGCCATGCCGGCAAAGCAGCGCCTTGCGCTCGTCCATGCCGGCCGGATTGACCGCGCCTTTGATCTTCTTCGGCAGCGCCATCGCCTTGCCGCCGTTCAAGCGACAGAACGCCACTTCCGGATGGGATTCGAAGACACGGCCGCGCAGGTCGGGCCGAGCGATCAGCAGGGCGTCGATTTCCCGGATCTTCGAAAAAATCCCGAAGGCCTGGATGGAAACACCGCGTGGCGGGTCGGACGTGGTCATCGCCACTTCGCTGGCGCGCCGGTGCGCCGCGTACCACGCCTCGATCGTGGTGAAGTCGCTGGTGTCGGCGTAGAGCGCGGCGCGCGAGGGGATGGCGAAGACGCTCGATTGCCGCGCCCCGAGCAAAGGCCGCACCAGCGCTTCCGGTCCGCGTCCGCCCTTGCTGGAAAAATCCGGCAGGCCGATCGGCATGTCGACGGCAATGGTGGCCTCAGGCAAGGCGTCGAGGAGCGCCTGGAAGCTCGGAAAGACTGAGACTGAAGGCATGGCGCCAGCCTCGCGATGGACGGCGATCCAGCCGGCCTTGCAGCCGTCGACGCCGGCCAGCGCGCGGCCGGTCGCTTTCACGCCCGCTTGTCCCGCCCGGGGTGCAAAAGATGACGCAGCTGCACCATGGCCATCGGATGCGACAGGCTCTGCGCGTCGGTTTCGAGCTGCAGCTCGTCGCCGCCGCGCTTCGCGGTGCGGGCAAGGATTTCATAGACGGCCGCCGTGGTCGATTGCAGCGCCTTGACCGGCGGCTGGCCGGAAAGCACGCGCGCCAGATAGACGGCGGCCGTCAGGTCGCCCAGCCCGTTCGGCGGCTTCTCGATCACGCGGTGCTCGGCGAGCAGCGCCTGGCTGCCGTCGAGCAAGAAATTGCCGGTGCCGCCCGTCATCATCGCCGGCGCCGAAGTCACCAGCATGGTGGACGGGCCGGCGTGAAGGGCCGCCGCCGTCACCGCCTTGATGTCCGGCAGCGGCGCGCCCGCCATCCATTCCAGCTCATAGCGATTCGGCGTCGCGATATCCGCGATCGGCATCAGTTTGTCGCGCATCGCGGCGGCCGTCGGCTCCGGCACATAAAGCCCGCCGGAATCGCCCATCACCGGGTCGCAGACGTAAAGCGCGTTCGGCGTCTTTTCCTTGACGGCCGCAACCAGCGAGGCGACGGCTTCCGCCTGGCCCGCCTCGCCGAGATAGCCCGAAAGCACGGCCCGAACCTCGCCCAGCCAGGGCGCGCGTTCGAGATCGGCCATCAGCGCCTTGAACTGATCGAGCGGCGGCACGATGCGCGTGGCGCGGCTGTGGCCAGGATGCCAAGGCAGGATGACGGTGGGCACCGCCCAGACCGGGAAGCCCAGCGTCTCCAGCGCGAAGACGGCGGCGCGGTTGCCGACCGAGCCGCGAGCGACATGGCTGGAGATGACGATGACCGCGCGCGGCGCGTCGGTTTTTTCTGCATTCATGGAATCTGAATCCTAGCCGCCACGCGTTGCGGCATACACCAACCAGGCCAGCAGCCCAATGGCGATGATGAAGCCAAGCGTTCGGCCAATGCGGGTTCCCCAATATTCGATCGGATCGGCACGGTCGGCATCGGCGGCGGTCACGCGGTCGCGCGCTTCCTTCGCCGCGCGGACAATGAACGATGCGTCGCCTGGGGACGTCTCCTGTTGCACGCGTTCGAGGATGCGGCGCGATTCGGCCTCGTCGTCCCGGCGCTCAGCCATGGCAATTGCCCTTTCCTGTCCGCAGCTTAGAGCAATTCCAGGAAAAGTGCGAAGCGGTTTTCCGACCGGAATTGCGTCGACAAAAAAAGATGAAATCCTGTTCGCGCAGGTATTCACAGTGGCTCGCGCCCGAGCTGGAATCGGCGTCATGAGCCGGACATTTTCTTACGCGTGGATTGTGGTAATGCTTCGCATGCAACTTCTGTCGAGGGACCAATCATGATTACCGAGCGCCTCTCACGATCCACCCCCTTCCGCGCCCTGCCCGCCTTCCTGATGATGGCTTTCGTGCTGCCGCTGCTTGCCGGCTGCGGCTACAACACCATTCCGACGGCGGAGGAGAATGCCAAGGCGGCCTGGAGTGAGGTGCTCAACCAGTATCAGCGCCGTTCCGACCTGATCCCGAACCTGGTCGAGACGGTGAAGGGCTATGCCTCGCATGAAAAGGACACGCTCGACGCGGTCGTCCAGGCGCGCGCCAAGGCAACGCAGATCACGGTGACGCCCGAGACGCTGAAGGATCCCGATGCGCTGAAGAAGTTCCAGGACGCCCAGGCCGGGCTGACCAGCGCGCTGTCGCGGTTGATCGCGGTGTCGGAAGCCTATCCCGACCTCAAGGCCAACCAGAACTTCCTGGCGCTGCAGGCGCAGCTCGAAGGCACCGAGAACCGCATCGCCGTCGCGCGCCGCGACTACATCCAGGCGGTCAGGGACTACAATCTGACGCTGAAGACCTTCCCGTCCGTGATCTGGGCGACCTTGTGGTTCCGCGGCAATGAGCCGTTCGCGAACTTCACCGTCGACGAGGACAAGATGCAGGTGCCGAAGGTCGATTTCGGCACGAGCACCAAGCAGGGCGGTTGAGCGCTTAGACTGAACTTAATCGAGCTTGCAGGCCTTGAGTTCCTTCACACCCCCCTCTGTCCTGCCGGACATCTCCCCCGCAAGGGGGGAGATCAGCCGTCATCCGCGATTTCGCCAATTTTCGGCGTTTGAAAGAGATGTCCGGCAACGAAGCTGCCAATCTCCCCCCTTGCGGGGGAGATGTCCGGCAGGACAGAGGGGGGTGCCTCGCGCCTACCTCGCCTTTCTTGGCCTTCTTGCCGCCCTCCTCCTCCCCCTCGCCGCCCTCGCCGCCGACCTCCCTGCGCTCACCGGCCGCGTCGTCGACAATGCCGGCATCATCGATGCCGGCACACGCGCGGCGCTGACGCAGAAGCTCGCCGATTTCGAGCAGAAAGGCTCCGACCAGATCGTCGTCGCCACCATTCCCAGCCTCGGCGGCGAGGAGATCGAACCTTACGCCAACCGGCTGTTCCGCTTCTGGAAGCTCGGCCAGGCCAAGGAAAACAACGGCGTGCTGCTTTTGGTCGCGCCCAACGACCGCAAGATGCGCATCGAGGTCGGCTATGGGCTGGAAGGCACGCTGACCGACCTGCACACCAAGCTGATCATCGAGAACGACATGGTGCCGGCCTTCCGCGCCGGCGATTTTTCCGGCGGCATCACCAAGGCCGTCGACGACATGATCATGGTGCTGGAGGGCAATCCGGAAGAGCTGGAGGCGCGCGGCAAGCGCAACGAACAGGCGCCATTCAACTCCGATGATCTGTTCTTCGCCATCTTCATCACCATCTGGGCGCTGATCTTCTTCGGCGGCATCGCAATGACGGTGCTGCCGCCGATCTTCGGCCAGAAGATCGGACCCGGCCGTTACCGCTGGCTCGGCATGACCTTCGATCAGAACCGGCGCTCTTCCTCGGGTGGCTGGTCGTCGGGCGGCGGTGGGTGGTCCTCCGGAGGCGGCGGTGGCGGGTTTTCCGGCGGCGGCGGTTCGTCGGGCGGCGGCGGCTCCTCGGGAAGCTGGTGAGAAAAATGGCAACGCGACCGATCAGCACCGAGGATCATGATCGCATCGCCGAGGCGATCCGCACCGCCGAATTGAAGACCGATGGCGAGATCTACTGCGTCGTCGCCCATGCCAGCGAAGGCTACTTCTTTCCGGCCGCCTTCACGGCGACGATCGGCCTGTTCATCGCCAGCCTCGCCGTCGCCTACGGGCTTGAGGGCTTGTGGCTTACCATCCGACTCCCGCATTTCGTGCTGGCGCAGTTGCTGGCACTGGCCTCGGTGTTCGCCCTGCTCTGGTTCCTGCCCGCCTTGCGCATTCATTTCGTGCCGCGAAGGTTGCGCTATAAGGCCGCTCACGCCAATGCGATGAAGCAGTTCCTGGCGCGCAACGTCCATCGCACGAGCGCACGGACCGGCGTGCTCGTCTTCGTCTCCATCGCCGAGCGCTATGCCGAGGTCGTCGCCGACTCCGGCATCAACGCCAAGGTCGACCAGCATGTCTGGGACGGCGTGGTGCGCGAGCTGACGAAACATGCCGGCGACGACCGGCTGGCCCACGGCTTCGTCAAGGCCGTCGAATCGGTAGGCGCGGTGCTCGCCGAGCATTTCCCGGTCACGGAAGGCGACACCAACGAGCTCGACGACCACCTCGTCGAAATCTGAAACCTTCTCTCCTGCTCACGACTTTTTTCGCCTGTGCGAAATCGCCAGCCTGGCATGCCGGACTCTTTGCAATCGGGCAATGCGGGTCTATGGTTAACCAATCATGAACACGCTGACCATCGACATCCGGAAGGCAGAGCCTCGCGACGCGAGCGCCATCGCCGAGGTGCACCAGCAGGCCTGGCGCGGCGCCTATTCGGGCATCATTCCGCACCGCACGCTGACCTCGATGATCAACCGTCGCGGCGTCGACTGGTGGGCCAACGCGATTCGCAAGGCGGCAACCGTGCTGGTGGTCGAGATCGGCGGAACGGTCGCCGGCTATGCTACGATCGGCAAGAACCGTGCCCGCGAGCTCCGGCAGCAGGGCGAGATCTACGAGCTTTACCTCCGCCCGGAATATCAGGGCATCGGGCTCGGCAGCCGCCTGTTCAAGGCGGCGAAGGCGCGGCTCGCCGACCACGGCCTGCGGGGCCTGGTGGTATGGGCGCTGGAAGACAACCACAACGCCCTGGCCTTCTATGCCGGCAATGGCGGCCGCGATATCGCCGAAGGCGTCGAAGTGTTCGAGCAGAAGGCGCTGAAGAAGGTGGCTTTCGTCTGGAATGACTGAAGCAATTCCAGGAAAAGTGTGAGCGGTTTTCCGCCCGGAATTGCGTGAAACAAAGAGATAGAGCAGTTCGCCGTTTCCATGAAACGGTGAACTGCTCTGGCGCCGCATAGGTTACAGGCGATCACAAACTGTGTGCGGTTCCATTAGCGTCCCGCACTATTCGACGCATTGCACCATGACGCGTCCCCCGCTATCGGTCTTTTCAATCGAGAGAGGGATTTAGCCATGCGTATCGAAGCCGTGCCAATCGGGAAGAACCCGCCTGACGACATCAACGTCATCATCGAGGTGCCGATCGGCGGCGAGCCGATCAAGTACGAGATGGACAAGGAGGCCGGCACTTTGTTCGTCGACCGCTTCCTGCACACCTCCATGCGCTATCCCGGCAATTACGGCTTCGTGCCGCACACGCTGTCGGGCGACGGCGACCCGATCGACGTTCTGGTCTGCAACACGCGCGCGCTGGTGCCGGGCTGCGTCATCAATGTGCGGCCGATCGGCGTGCTGATCATGGAAGACAATGCCGGCCAGGACGAGAAGGTGATCGCGGTTCCCTCGCCGAAGCTGACGCTGCGCTACGAGAACGTCACCGAATACACCCACCTGCCGGAGATCACCCGCCAGCAGGTGCAGCACTTCTTCGAGCACTACAAGGATCTCGAGCCCGGCAAATGGGTCAAGATCGAGGGCTGGCATGATTCCAAATATGCCAAGAAGATGATCGTCGACGCGATCGCGCGGGCAAAGGCGGCCAAGGCCTAAATTAACGCACCGCCTTCTCGCCGCCGGCCGCGGTGATCACCCCGACGATGATCAGCCCGGTCAGCACCAGCCGCACGCCGGCGCTGACGCCGAAGGTGTTGAGCATGGTGAGCAAAAGCACCAGGAACAGTCCGGCGCCCCAGACGCCGGGCACGTTGGCCTTGCCGCCGGCGACCGAGGTGCCGCCGATGACCACGACCGCGATCGAGGCGAGCAGATATTCGTTGCCGATATCGACATTGGCGCCGCGGAAATAGCCGGCCAGCAGCGCCCCGTCGATGCCGCCCAGCGCGCCGCACAGCGTGTAGGTGAGGAAACGGATGCGGCCGACATGGACGCCGGCCAGCCAGGCGGCGCGGATGTTCTGACCGATCGCCAGCACCGAGCGGCCATAGATCATCCGCTGCAGCGCCAGCGCCGCGCCGACGGTGAAGACCACCGTCAGCATCGCCAGCACCGGGATGCCCAGAACCTGCCAGTTGGTGAAGTCGGCGAAGCCCGGCGGCGGCTTGATCTGCAGGCCGCGGCCATAGCTGATGTCGACCGACTGGATGATGAAGCTCGCCGACAGCGTCGCGATGATCGGCGGGATGCGCAGCGCCCAGATCAGCAGATAGTTGATCGCGCCGATCGCCGCCCCGCAGGCGAGTGCCGCCAACAGACCGACGACGATCATCGAATCGCTGCCGCCCATCACCTTCATGGCGACAGCGCTCGCCAGCCCGATATTGGCCGGCAGCGACAAATCGACATTGCCGGGCCCGAGCGTGATGACGAACATCTGGCCGACGCCGACGATGACGGTGAAGACGGCCAGCGACAGCGCAGCGGTCACCATGCCGCCGGCGCCGTAGCCGCCGGTGAAGGCAATTGTCGCCAGCCAGACGACGAGCGCGCCGACGAAGGACCAGATCCAGGGCTTTTCAAGCAGCGTGCGTACCGAGGTCATCGCTTACCGCTCCCTGCGGCTGATCAGCACGCGCGCCGCCAGCACGATGATCAGGATCGCGCCATTGGCGGCCACCTGCCAGTCGGGCGGGATGTGCATGAAAGTGAGCAGCGGTGACGCCGCGAGCGCCAGCGTCAATGCGCCGAGCACCGCGCCGATCGGCGACACGCGGCCGCCGACGAACTCGCCGCCGCCGAGGATGACGCCGGCGATCGATAAGAGCGTGTAGCCGTTGCCGATATTGGCGTCGGCCGAGGTGGTGATGCCGATCAGCGCCATGCCGGAGAGCACGCCGAACAGGCCGGTCAGCGCAAAGAGCACGATCTTGGTCCTGAGCAGCGACCAGCCGGCGCGCCTGAGCGCCGCCGCGTTGCCGCCGGAACCGCGCAGGATCACGCCATAGGAGGTCCGCATCAGGCCGAAATGCACGATCGCCGCGATGATGAGCGCGGCAAGGATCGGGAACGGAATGTAAGGCGGCTTGAAGGACATGATCGACAGCAGCCAGTCCGGCGCCTTGCCGCCGGGCTTGGGCAGGACCAGGATGGCAAGCCCCTGCCATACGAAGCTCATGCCGAGCGTCACCACGATCGACGGCAGGTTGCGCAGATGGATCAGCGCGCCGAGCAATGCGTAGACACCAATCGAGCCAAGCAGCACCAGAACGCCGATGAGCGGCGCGTCCCTCAGCCATGTCGCGGTGACGCAGCCGACGAAGCCGACGAACGTGCCGATCGACAGATCGAGCTCGTTGCCGGCGATCACGAACATCTGCGCGATCGTCGCCAGCGCGATCGGGATCGCCAGGTTCAGCATCAGGTTGAAGCCGAAATAGCTGATGGCGCGCGGGTTGAGCCAGGCAATCGCAATCAGCACCAGCGCCAGCGACAAAGCCGGTAAAAGGCCGCGCAGCAAACGAGCTCTGGCCGCGCCACCGCGTGGCGAGGATCGTGGGGTTGTACCGGGAGCGATCGCCGTCATGTCAGGCCGCATCGCCGAACGAGGACTGGATGATCTTTTCCTCCGTCAGCTCGTCGCGCTTGAGATTGGCGACGATGCGGCCGTTCTTGAAGACATAGACATGGTCGCAATTGTCGAGCTCTTCGGTTTCGGTGGTGTACCAGAGGAAGGTGCGGCCCTTGGCGGCTTCTTCGCGCACGAGGTCGTAGACTTCCAGCTTGGTGCCGATGTCGACGCCGCGCATCGGGTCGTCCATCAGCACGATCCCGGCGTCCGAGCCGAGCGCGCGGGCAAACAGCGCCTTCTGCTGGTTGCCGCCCGACAGCGAGAAGATGTTGTTGTTCATGTCCGGCGTGCGGATGCCGATCTTCTGCTTCCAGAGTTCGGCCAGCTCCGCTTCGCGCTGCGGCGAGATCAGCAGCCCGTTGCGCAGCCGGGCCAGCGAGCGGATGCCGATATTCTGCGCTATCGACCATTGCGCGAAAATACCGTCGGACTGACGGTCGCCGGCGACCAGCGCCACGGGCGCGGTGACCTCGATGCCGGCCTTGGCACGGGCGGCCGCCGAAAAGATCGCCAGCAGCAGATCCGTCTGGCCATGGCCGGCAAGTCCGGCGAGGCCGATGATCTCGCCCGCGCGGGCAACGAGCTCAGTGCCGTCCTGCTGCCTGGCCGGGCGTGCCCGCACCTTCAGCGCGCCGGGCTCGATCTTGCGGGCCTCGGCGGCGGCCTTGTGATGCCCTTCGGCGCCGCCCATGGCGGCGACCAGCCTGTCGCGGTCGAAGGCGCTTGCGGCATCGGCCGCGACCACCTTGCCGTCGCGCATCACCACGATGCGGTCGGCATTCTGCAGCACTTCGCCCAGAACATGCGAGATCAGGATGCAGCTGCCGCCCGCGGCTACGAAGCGGCGGACGAATGAAAGCAGCTGCCCCGCGGTATGCGCGTCGAGCGACGACGTCGGCTCGTCGAGGATGACCAGATGCAATGGCTCGCTGGTCAGCGTAAAGGCGCGCGCCACTTCGACCATCTGCCGTCTTCCGATCGACAGGTCGCCGGCAACATCGTCCGCCGAAATGCCGTGATCCGGAAAGATCTCGTCGAGCTTGGCGCGGATGAGATCGGCGGCCTTGCGCCGCCAGCCGAAGCCCTTGAGTGCGGGATGGTTGATGCGCGTGTTCTCGGCAATGCTGAGATTGGGGCAGAGCGACAATTCCTGGAACACGCAGCGTATGCCGAGCTCCAGCGCGCGCGCCACGGAATAGCTGACCTCCGCATTGCCGCGCACCGCGATCTGTCCGCCATCCGGCCGCAGCGTGCCGGCCACCATATGCATGAGCGTCGACTTGCCGGCGCCATTATGCCCGACCAGTCCGACGCATTCGCCGGCGCCGACATGGAAGTCGACGCCGTTAAGCGCCCGAACGGCGCCGAAATGCTTTTCGGCGCCGTCCAGCCTGACGATATCTGCAATAGCCTGGAGCATCCTCAACTTTTATCCGGTTGGCGATGCGGCTGGCAAATTTTGCGCCGCTATTGCTTGATGTTGGCCTTGATCGCCGCGATGGCGTCTTCCTGCGTGTATTCGTGGGTGGCGACGCCGCCTTCCTTGATCTTCGGCAGCGCGGCCTCGAAATCATCCTGGGTGAAGGCAAGATACGGCACCAGCAGGTCGTGCGGGATGTCCTTGCGGCCGTCGAGCACCTGCTGCGCCACCCAGAAGGCCAGCGTCGACACACCGGGCGCGATCGAGGCCGACCACGTCTTGTAACCGTCCTTCTCCTTCTGCTCCTTCCACCACTTCAACTCGTCCTGGCGGTTGCCCATGATGATGGTCGGGCGCGGCTTGCCGGCGGCGGCGAAGGCCTGGGCGGCGCCATAACCGTCACCGCCCTGGTCGACGATGCCGACGACATCCGGCAGCGACGGCAGGATGGTCGCCACCGCCTTCTGCGCCGTCGTCTGGTCCCAGTCGCCGGTCACCGAGCCGACGATCTTGAACTCGGGATGCGCGGCGACACCTTCGAGGATGCCCGCATGGATGGCATCGTCGATCGAGGTGCCGGCAAGGCCGCGGATTTCCAGTAGATTGCCGCCCTTGGGCTGGAACTTCGCCATCTGCTCGACTTCCTGCTTGCCCATGTCCTTGAAGTCGACGACGACGCGGTAGGCGCAGGGCTCGGTGACGGTACCGTCGAAGGAGACGACGGTGATGCCGGCATCGCAAGCCTGCTTGATGGCGCCGTTCAGCGCATCGGGCGAGGCGGCGTTGATGACGATGGCGTCATAGCCCTGCAGGATCAGGTTCTGCACCTGGGCGGCCTGGGTCGGCACTTCCTTGTCTGCGGTGGTGAAAACGTCGGCCGCGCCGACCACCTTGTCGTCGACCGCCTTCTTGGTGACGATGCCGTAGCTGTCGAGCATCGCCTGGCGCCAGGAATTGCCGGCATAATTGTTGGAAAAGGCGATCTTCTTGCCGCTGGTGTCGGCAAGCGCGGTGCCCGAGGCGAGCATGGCTGCAAAGGCGCTCAAGACCAGTAGTTTCTTCATGTCATATCCTCCCAGATGTGTTGACTGCTGCACTTCCGTCGGCCCGGCGGGCCGGCTTCACTTCCATCCGATCTGAGCGTGAACGATCCCGCTCAAAACAGCCTCAATCCCGGCACCCGTACCCTCAGCCGGTAGAGCGAGGTCGAGGCGGCGACGTAGAGGCTTCTGAGATCATCGTCGCCGAAGGTGAAATTGGCACAATCTTCCGGCGTCGCGATGACGCCGAGCAGGTCGCCCGAGGCATCGAACACATGGATGCCGCCTGGCCCGGTGCAATAGAGGTTTCCCCGGCTGTCGATCTTCATGCCGTCGGGCGCCCCAGGCCCGTCGCCTTCCGTCACCGCCCACACAGCGCCGCCATTGAGGTCGCCGTTCGCTTCGACGCCGAACACCCTGATATGGCCGCGCGCGGTGTCGTTGACGAAAAGCCTCGATTCATCGAGCGAGAAGCAGAGCCCATTGGGCTGCACGAAATCGTCAGCAAGCAGCGTCAGCCGCGTGCCGTCGATCCGGTAGACGCCCTGGAATGCCAGCTCCTGCGGCCTCGGCACGCCGTAGTACTCCATCCGACCGTAAGTCGGATCGGTGAAATAGACCGAGCCTCCGGTGGCGACGACGATGTCGTTCGGACTGTTGAGCTGCTTGTCCCGGTAGTGGGTGGCCAGAACCGTCGTCGTGCCGTTCGGCTCGGCGCGCGTGACACGGCTGGTCGCGTGCTCGCAGGTCACCAGCCGCCCCTGCCGGTCGAGCGTGTTGCCGTTGGCCATCTGGCTGGGATTGCGAAACAGCTCGATCTCGCCCGAAGCGCCGCGCCGATACATGCGGCCTTGCGGAATGTCGGAAAAGATCAGCCATTTCTCGTAAGGATGCCACACCGGTCCCTCGATGAAGCCGTAGCCGGTGGCGAGCCGTTCCATCGCCGCACTGCCGACAACGTCGTCAAAGCCGGAATGGCGGGCGCGCGCCTGGATCGACATCACAGGCGCTTCGGTTCTCGCGTCGGCTCACCGCCGACGAACCAGTCGCTGCCCGGCACATCCTCGATCACGACCCAGATCTTGTCCATGGGCAGTTCGGCGACCTCGCTGATCGCCTCGGTGACGCGGCGCGAAATCTCGTTCTTGCGCTTTTGCGTATGGCCCTCGAGTATCCTTATGCTGACGAACGGCATGGCGCTTCCCCGGTATTCTTGTTCTTGTCGGACAAAAGCGTATTCAGGATGCGGGCCGGGCGATACGGGTCTAAGCGCAGCACCGACTGTGCTTTTGCACAGTCGCGGCAATTGTCTCCCGCGCCGAGCTAGAGCAATTCCAGGAAAAGTGTGAGCGGTTTTCCGTCCGGAATTGCGTAAAAACAAGGAGATAGGGCGTTTCGCCGGTTCCGTGAAACGGTGAAACGCACTAGTCGTGCGGCGGCGCCTGCGCCAGCCACGCATCGAGCTGTTCCTGCTCGCGGCGCAGGGCGTCGATGTTGATCAGTCCGCGCGCCATGGCGAGATAGATGGCGCGGGTGCGCGAATTGAAGATCGACGCTTCGCCAGCGCCCTCTTCCGGCGGCACGATGCCCAGTTTGTCGTAGACATGTTTGATGCGGCTCTGCGCGCCACGGATCGACAGGCCGCGTCGGGCCGCGATCGCCCGGTCGGTCAGGCCGAGCGCGATATCGATCAGGCTTTCATACTCGCCGTCGGTGATGCCCTCGAACCGGTCCTGGACGCGGTGCTGGATGCCGCGGATCTCGCGGTCGATGATGCAGTGCCCTTCGCGAAAGACGCCGCGCAGCGCCGAGCGCATGCCTTCCTCGGTCGCCGACTTCAGCACATAGCCGTAGACCGATCCCGGCGGCACGATGCGCGCCACGCCTCGCACGTAGGCCTCGTCGGCGAAGTTCGACCAGAACAGGATATGCGTGCCGGCGCGGCGGCTCCAGATGGCGCGCGCCACCTCGATGCCCGTGGCCTTAGGCAGTTGCAGGTCGAGCACGACATGCGGCGGCTCGTGCGCGGCGGCGAGGTTGATGGCGTCCTCGCCGTCGCCGGCTTCGAGCACCTCGACATCGCCGGGCCACAATTGCTCCACCGTGCGCCGCGCGAAGCTGCGGTGCAGGCCGTCATTCTCGGCGATCATCACCAGCATCACATCGCCTCCGCCGCCATCCGTTCAGCCGCCACCGCCTCACCCTTCGGCGCCTCACGGTCGATCTCGATCACGACGCGGGTGCCGCCCTTGCGGCTGGCCGGCTCGAAGCGCAGCCGCGCTCCGACCAGGGCCGCCCGCGTGTGCATGTGGCCGATGCCGCCCTGACCGCCGGGATCGATCACGCCGCAGCCATGCCCATCATCGGTCACGCTCACGCTGAACGCGCTTGCGGTCGACGACAGCTGGACATCGATACGGCTCGGCCCCGCATGGCGCACGGCGTTGTTGATCGCTTCCTGCACGATCCGGTAGAGCGCCGTGCGCAGCGTTTCCGGCATGTTATCGGCGCCGCCGTCGCTGGTGTCGGCGATGCGCACCGCGATCGGCGGCTTGGCCCTGGCGACGCTGCGGTTGAGATGCGCCTCGACGGCGTCACGCAGGCCGAAAAGCTCGAGCACGCTCGGCCGCATGTCGTCGACGATATGGCGCAGCTCCGCCAGGCAGCCCGCGACCTCCTGCTCGAGATCGGCAAGCTGCGCCGCCCGCGCCATACCCCGGCTACGGAACGCAGAAACCTGGCGCGCGATGCGGGCGAGATCGCCAAGCGTCTGGTCGTGCAGATCCATGGCCATGCGCCGGCGCTCGCGCTCCATGCCCTCGGTCAGTTGCGAGGCCCCGACCCTCAGCAATTCGGCGCGGTTGCGTGCTTCGCTCTCGGCGAGCATGGCGCGGCGCGCCTCCTCGGTCTGGATCAGCGCGAAAATATAGGGCGCGATGAGATCGGCGCATTGCTGGGCGACCTCAACGTCTTCCTGTGTATAGCAGCCGGCCTCGTGCCGGCTGATGTTGAGCGCGCCTATGACGCTGCCGCGCGCCCTGAGCGGCACGATGATGCGGCTGCGCAGCTTGGCGACGAAGATCGGCTCGTCGAAGGCGCCCTCGAAGTGGAAGCGATCGTCGACCAGCGCATTGTCGGTCAAAAGATAGGGAGTCTGGCCCCACAGCACGCGCCG
This sequence comes from Mesorhizobium sp. GbtcB19, assembly GCF_019091085.1. Taxonomy (GTDB): domain Bacteria; phylum Pseudomonadota; class Alphaproteobacteria; order Rhizobiales; family Rhizobiaceae; genus Mesorhizobium. Next base: position 164,416 of record NZ_JAGXJY010000007.1, read on the forward strand.
GATCGGGCTGCCCTCCACCGGATGTTGCGCGAGATCGCTCCAGCTGGTGTGGAAGCCGGCTTCATAGCAGGCATGCATGCGCCCATCGAACGACAGCACCGCAAGATCGATATGGTCGTGGGGGATGAGCGTGCCGATCTCGATCGCGGTCGCGCGGAACGCCGAGCCCGGATCGATATGGCCAGCCAGCGCCCGCGAGATCGCCAGCAGCCGGTCGATCAGCTGGGGAGATACCTCCGACATTTCTCCTCCCTTGCCGCGCAGACGAAATTGCAAGGACTGCCGCCCGCTTTCGCGGCGCGTGGCATCTTCCCGGATTTCCTCGCAGCCCTCCCTGCCGGCGAAATAGTGGACGCTTGCCGGCGCGGCTGTCAACGACAGCACCTTGGACGACGATCAACTTGCGGTGCGACGATTGAAAAGCCTGCGGCTCCTGGTTTAGGGATGGCCGAGGAGATCGCATTGCATGGCAGTGACGCCGAGTGTTGCAAAGGGCGCGCCCGGGATTCCCGCGCGCTGGACGTCAAGCGCCAAGAGCGGCGTCGGCACCGCGCTTTCGGCAAAAAGCCGGCTCTGGTTCACCGTCAGCCACGGCATTTTGAACGAGCTCTATTATCCGCGCCTCGACAGCGCCTGCACGCGCGACCTGGGGCTGATCGTCACCGGCCCCGGCAACTATTTTTCCGAGGAGAAGCGCGATGCGGCCCACACCGTCGAGCAATTCGAGGACGGGGTACCCGGCTACAGGCTGACCAACACAGCGTCCGACGGCGCTTACCGGATTGAAAAGCGCATCGTTACGGATCCGAAACGCCCTGTCCTGCTGCAGGAAACCAGTTTCACCGCGCTCAAGGGAGCGGCCACCGATTACCGTGTCTACGCGCTGCTCGCGCCGCATCTCGTCAATGCCGGCATGGGCAACACCGCCTGGGTTGGCGAGCACAAGGGGCAGCGCATGCTCTTCGCCAGCGGACGCGGCGTCTCGCTGGCGCTCGCCTCCTCTTTGCCCTGGGGCGACTGTTCGGCCGGCTATGTCGGCTTTTCCGATGGCTGGCAGCAACTGCACGACAACGGCGCGCTCGACCCTTCCTGCCAGGCAGCCGAAAACGGCAACGTCGCGCTGGCCGGCGAGATCGGCTTTTCGGTCGGCAAGACCACCGCCCTGCTGGCGCTCGGCTTCGGCGCTTCGCCGGAGGAAGCCGCCGACCTTGCCCTCGCCAGCCTGAAACAGGGTTTCGAGCCGGCCGCGCAAACCTATGTCGAAAACTGGCGGAAATTCCAGGCGGGGCTCGAAAAACTCGATCGCCGCGCCGCCTCCGGGCTGAACACCTACCGCGTCAGCAGCGTGGTGCTGGCGACGCATCTGTCGATCGCCAGGCCCGGTGCCGCGGTCGCCAGCCTGTCGATCCCCTGGGGCTTCAACAAGGGCGACGACGATCTCGGCGGCTATCATCTCGTCTGGCCGCGTGACCTGGTGGAGACGGCGGGCGGTTTCCTGGCCGCCGGCGACGCCAGGCAGGCGCTGCAGATCCTCACCTATCTGCGCTCGATCCAGCAACCCGACGGCCACTGGCCGCAAAATGTCTGGTCCGACGGCACCGCCTATTGGCCGGGCATCCAGATGGACGAATGCGCCTTTCCGCTGCTGCTTGCCGATTCCTTGCGCCGCGCCGGCCATCTGCCGAAGTCCAAGCTTGTCGACTTCCTGGCCATGATCGAGAGCGCGGCCTCCTATATCGTGCGCAACGGCCCGGTTACCGGCGAGGATCGCTGGGAGGAGGACGCCGGCTACAGCCCGTTCACGCTGGCCGTGGAAATAGCGGCATTGCTTGCCGCCGCCGACATGCTCGATGTTTTGGGAAAAAATGAGCCGGCAAACTATTTGCGCGAGACCGCCGACTGCTGGAACGACCAGATCGAGCGCTGGACTTATGTGACGGGTACCGAGCTTTGCGCGAGCGAAGCCATCGCTGGCTATTATGTCCGCATCGCGCCGCCCGACGATGCGGGAGTTGCCTCGCCCAAGGACGGCTTCGTGCCGATCAAGAACCGGCCGCCGGCCGACACCGACAGGCCGGCCGAGGCGATCATCAGCCCTGACGCGCTGGCGCTGGTCCGTTTCGGCCTGAGAGCCGCGGACGATCCGCGCGTCGTCGACACCGTCAAGGCCATCGACGCGCTGTTGCGCTGCGACCTGCCGCAAGGGCCGCTCTGGTACCGCTACAGCGGCGACGGCTATGGCGAGCACGAGGACGGCGCGCCTTTCGACGGCACCGGCCAAGGCCGGCCGTGGCCGCTGCTTGCCGGCGAGCGCGCCCATTACGAGCTGGCCGCCGGCCGAAAGGACAAGGCGGCGCAACTGCTGGAAACCTTGGAGCGTTCGGCCGGCGTCGGCGGCCTGCTGCCGGAACAGGTCTGGGATCGCCCCGACATTCCGGACCGCGAATTGCGTCTGGGGGCGCCTTCCGGCAGCGCCATGCCGTTGGTCTGGGCGCATGCCGAACACATCAAGCTGCTGCGCTCGCTGCGCGACGGCGCTGTCTTCGACATGCCACCGCAAGGCGTCGAGCGCTACATCAAGGGCAAGACCGTTGCGCCGTTCAGGACGTGGCGATTCAACGACAAGATCCGCTCCATCTCCGCCGGCAAGGCGCTGCGCGTCGAACTGTCGGCGCCCGGCGTCGTTCATTGGAGCAGCGACAAATGGCTGACCGTGCATGACGACCACACCGCCGAGAACGCTTTCGGCGTGCATCTGGTCGATTTGCCGGTGTCCGGCCTGAAGCCTGGAACGACGATCGTCTTCACTTTTTTCTGGCCCGGAGCGATGCGTTGGGAGAATGTCGACTTCAGCGTCGGCATCGACGCGTCATGATCGTGAAACACGGCCGATAGATTTCTTCTTCCTCAAGCAATCGGGATGAAACCATGCAGATCGGAATGATGGGATTGGGCAGGATGGGCGCCAACATGGTGCGGCGCCTGATGCGCGACGGCCATGAATGCGTCGTCTACGACATCAATTCGGCGAGCGTCGCCGGCATGGTCAAGGACGGCGCCGTCGGCGCCGCCTCGCTGGAGGAATTCGTCGGCAAGCTCGCCAAGCCGCGCTGCGCCTGGCTGATGCTGCCGGCGGCGATCACCGGCAAGATCGTCGACCAGGTCGCGGCATTGATGGAGCCGGGCGACATCATCATCGACGGCGGCAATTCCTATTATCACGACGCCGTCGACCAGGCGGCCAAGCTGGCGGTGAAAGGCATCAACTTCGTTGATGTCGGCACCAGCGGCGGCGTCTGGGGCCTGGAGCGCGGCTACTGCCTGATGATCGGCGGCCCCGACGAGGCGGTTAAGCATCTGGATTCGGTCTTCGCCACCCTGGCGCCGGGCGCCGATGCCGGCGCCAATCCGTCGAAGGACGACGGAACCGCGGCATTCGGCTATCTGCATTGCGGCCCGAGCGGCGCGGGGCACTTCGTCAAGATGGTGCACAACGGCATCGAATATGGCGTCATGGCCGCCTATGCCGAGGGCATGAACATCCTGAAGTCGGCCAATGCCGGCAAAAGGCAGCGCACCGCCGATGCCGAAACCAGCCCGCTCGAAAGCCCGAAATACTACCAGTTCGACGTCGATCTGCCCGCGGTCGCCGAGGTCTGGCGGCATGGCAGCGTCATCGGCTCCTGGCTGCTCGATCTCACCGCCGGCGCGCTGAAGAGCGATCCGGCGCTCGCCCAGTTCGGCGGCCGCGTCTCCGATTCCGGCGAAGGCCGCTGGACGCTGAAGGCCGCGATCGACACCGGCGTTCCGGCGCCGGTGCTGTCTTCGGCGCTGTTCGACCGCTTCTCCTCGCAGGGCGAATCGCAATTCGCCGACAAGCTTCTGTCCGCCATGCGCTATGCCTTCGGCGGCCATCTCGAAAAGAAGCCCGGCGCGTGAGGGGAGACAAGGCATGAGCCAGGAGAGATCCGACACGCTGGTGCTTTTCGGAGCGACCGGCGACCTAGCGCATAAGAAGATTTTCCCGGCGCTCTATCAGATGGTCGCCAAGGGGACGCTGACCGAGCCGGTGATCGGCGTCGCCTTCGACCCCTGGGAGCTCCCCAAGCTGGTGGACCGCGCCCGCGACGGCATCGTCACCGCGCTGGGTTCCGTCGACGACAAGGCCTTTTCCAAGCTCGCCTCGCTGCTGCGCTATGTCAGCGGCGACTACAGGGATAGTGCGACCTTCGAGAAGCTGAAGACGGCGCTGGGTTCGGCGCAACGGCCGCTGCACTATATGGCCGTCCCCCCGACCATGTTCGAGACCGTCGTGCAAGGGTTGGAGCAGTCCGGTACCGCGCGCGGCGCGCGGCTGATGGTGGAAAAGCCTTTCGGCCACGACCTGCAGTCGGCGCGCTGGCTGAACCGAGTGCTGCATCTGGTGTTCAACGAACAGTCGATATTCCGCATCGACCACTATCTCGGCAAGGAAGCGATCCAGAACCTGCTCTATTTCCGCTTCGCCAATTCCTTCCTCGAGCCGATCTGGAACCGCAACTTCGTCGAGAGCGTGCAGATCACCATGGCCGAGGATTTCGGCGTCGAGGGCCGCGGCAAATTCTATGACGATGTCGGCTGCATCCGCGACGTGATCGAGAACCACCTGCTTAACATCCTTCTGCTGTTGGCCATGGAGCCGCCGGTCGGCCGCTCAGCCGACGACCTGATCGACGAGAAGGTGCAGGTGCTGCGCGCCATCCGCACGCTGACCAGGGACGATGTCGTGCGCGGCCAGTTCGACGGCTATCTCGCCGAACCGGGGGTGCGGCCGAACTCGCCGGTCGAAACCTTCGCCGCGGTGCGCTTCTTCGTCGATACCTGGCGCTGGCGGGATGTGCCTTTCTTCATCCGCGCCGGCAAGAACATGCCGGTGCACGCCACCGAGGTGATCGTACGGCTGAAGCGGCCGCCGCTCGACGTCTTCGATCCGATCAAGCCAAGCGACGCCAATTATGTGCGCTTCCGCATCGACCCGCAGGTGGCGATCTCGATCGGCGCGCAGCGCAAGATCGCCGGCGACGACATGCTCGGCGAGCAGGTGGAACTGACCGCGCTGGACGACACCAAGGGCGACATGCCGCCCTACGAACGGCTGATCGGCGACGCCATGAACGGCAACGGCCAGCTGTTCACGCGCCAGGACGCCGCCGAGCTTGCCTGGCGCATCGTCGGGCCGGTACTCGGCGACACCACGGCGCCGGCAACCTATGCGCCCAAGACCTGGGGACCGGCCGATGCCATGAACGGCTTCGGCCCGCCCGACGGCTGGATCAATCCGATGAAGTAATTTTCGGGGGGAGGACGAAATGGCGAAGGCAGCAAAGAAAGCCGAGGCGAGCGGCGATCCGATCGTGCTCACCATCGATGTCGGCGGCTCGCATGTGAAGATCCTGACCAGCGCCGGCGGCGAGATGCGCCGCGTCGCGTCCGGCCCGAGCCTGACGCCCGACCAGGTCGTCGCTTCGGTCAAGAAGCTGGCCGAGGGCCTGGATTACGACGTCATCTCGATGGGCTATCCCGGCCCGGTGCGCGACAACAAGCCTTCGCTCGATCCCTTCAATCTCGGCAAGGGCTGGAACGGCTATGATTTCACCGCCGCCTTTGGCAAGCCGGTAAAGCTGGTCAACGACGCGCTGATGCAGGCGATCGGCAGCTATGACGGCGGCCGCATGCTGTTCCTCGGTCTCGGCACGGGGCTGGGCGCCGCCATGATCATCAAGAATGTCGGCCAGCCCATGGAACTTGCCCACCTGCCTTACAAAAAAGGCGCGAGCTTCGAGGATTATGTCGGCGAGCGCGGCCTGGAAAAGCGCGGCAAGAGGAAGTGGCGCAAATACGTTTTCGACGTCGTCGACAGGCTTCGTGCCGCGTTGCAGCCGGACTACATCGTGATCGGCGGCGGCAATGTCGACAAGCTCGATGAATTGCCTGAAAAATCCCGGCGCGGCGACAACACTCGCGCCTTCGAGGGTGGTTTTCGTCTATGGCGCGACAAGGCGCTGATCGTCTGATATTGTTACATTTCAGTATTATTGTTCAAAATAGCGTGTAACTGCGCAACAGATCATTGCGCCGCGCAGATTTGCCGACTAGGAATTCGCCGGCCTGCGGCACCAAGCACCTTTTCGGATACGCAAAATAACGTCCGCAGCGCTTTGACATTACAGATCGCGAAAAGCGAATCGCTTTCGCGGCATTGCGGCACAAAATGGAGGAACTACGTGGACGAGGACACCAGTAAGGAAGTCGACCTGCTCGAGCTTACCGCGCACATCGTATCGGCCTATGTCGCGAAGAACCGCCTGCCCGCTTCGGGCCTGGGCGAGTTGATCGCCAGCGTCGCCTCGTCGATCGGCGGTATCAGCCAGCCGGCGGAACCAGCGGCGCCGCCGCCGGTCCCGGCCGTCAATCCCAAGCGTTCCGTGACGCCGGACTACATCATCTGCCTCGAGGACGGGAAGAAGTTCAAATCGCTGAAGCGCCATATCGGCGTGCATTTCGGCCTGACGCCGGAGGCTTACCGGACCAAATGGGGCTTGCCCGCCGACTATCCGATGGTTGCTCCCAATTATGCTGCCTCGCGCTCGCAGCTGGCCAAATCGATCGGCCTTGGCCGCAAGGCGGAGCCGGAACCGGTGAAGCCCGCCAAGGGCAGGAAGGCCAAGGCGACCGCCTGAAATAGCGCGCCTGCACCAATGGTTTAAGGAAGCCTGCCGAGGAATCGACCTTGGCAGGCTTCGTGCTTTTATGGCTTGGATACCACCGCCAGAGCAATTCCAGGAAAAGTGTATAGCGGTTTTCCGTCCGGAATTGCGTAAAAACAAAGAGATGGAGCGTCTCACCGTTTCGCGGAAACGGTGAGACGCTCCATTGGGGGGACAGGCCATGAACTACGCCAGGATGCTGATCGAGAAGGAAGCGCCGGAGGAATACGGCTACGACCGCATCCGCTACAACCTCTCCGAAAGCTCCATCGCCGACCAGAAGCTCTCCGACATCGGTCTGACGCTGCCCGATCTGACGCTGTTCTATGGCGAGCATCGCGGCGACAAGCAATTGCGCGCGCTGATCGCCGGGCAGGACAAGGGCATTTCTCCCGACGACGTTCTGGTGACCGCGGGCGCGGCCGGCGCGCTGTTCATCATCGCCACCTCGCTGCTGTCGGCCAGCGACCATCTCGTGGTCGTGCGGCCGAACTACGCCACCAACATCGAGACGCCGAAGGCGATCGGCTGCGCCGTCTCCTACATCGATCTCGATTTCGACCAGGGCTTTGCCGTCGACATCGATCGCCTCACGGCGGAGTTGCGGCCGAACACGAAACTGATCAGCGTCACCTGCCCGCACAACCCGACCGGCACGATGATGACTCGCGCCGAACTCGACACGCTGGTCGCGCTTGCCGAAAGCCGCAACTGTCGCCTGCTGGTCGACGAGACCTATCGCGACCTCTCCTTTGGCGAGCGCTTGCCCACAGCGGCCTCGCTCAGTCCCAGCGCCATCAGCGTCTGCTCGCTGTCCAAGGCCTTCGGTATTCCGGGCATCCGCATCGGCTGGCTGATAACCCGGGATCCGCAGCTGCAGGAAACCTTCCTCGCCGCCAAGGAGCAGATCGGCATTTGCGGCAGCGTCATCGACGAGGCGATCGCCCGCACGGTGCTCGAACGCCGCGACCCGTTCCTGGCGACGCTGCTGCCGGACATGGCCAGGCGCCGCGACATCGTCCAGGCCTGGATCGACGGCGAGCCGCTGGTCGACTGGGTGCGGCCGCAGGGTGGCGTCGTCGGCTTCCCACGCCTTAACGTCGATGCCGGCTTCGACCTCGATCGCTTCTACACAAGGCTGCTGGAGCAGCACGGCACCTATGTCGGTCCCGGCCACTGGTTCGAGATGCCGAAGCGCTTTTTCCGCCTCGGTTTCGGCTGGCCGACGGAAGCGGAATTGCGCGGTGGGCTGGCCGCCGTCTCGGCCGCGTTGAGGGGCTGAGCCGCCATCCGAGAGAAAATTTCGATTTTCTTTGATCCAGCGCGGATTTTTGCGCGCATGGCAAAACGAACTGGGCTAAAGGGTTGCGGCCGGACCAGCGCCCACCGTGGAAGTGCCCCGCCGGCAGTCGTCACAACGGGGCCCTCGAACCATGACAGCCGAAGCAACTTCACCTGAACAGCGATACGCCGCTTTCCGGCACCGCCCCTTCCTCAGCTACTGGACGGCGCGCTTCCTCACCACCTTCGCCACCATGATCGTGTCGGTCGCCGTCGGCTGGCAGGTCTATGACCTGACACGCGATCCGTTCGATCTCGGCATCGTCGGCATTGTCCAGTTCCTGCCTTCGCTCCTCCTTGTGCTGGTCACCGGCGTCGTCGCCGACCGCTTCGGCCGCCGGCTGATCATGACCTTGTCGACGGTGATCGAGGCCGCCTGCGCGCTGGTTCTCCTCATTTTGACCTTGCGCGGCCTGACCAGCCCGTTGCCGATCTTCGCCGTGCTGGTCATGTTCGGCATTGCGCGCGCCTTCTACGGGCCGGCTTCCTCCTCGCTGTTCGCCAATCTGGTGCCGCAGGAGGATTTTGCCAACGCCATTGCCTGGAATTCGTCGGCCTGGCAGACGGCGACGATCGTCGGCCCGGTCGCCGGCGGCCTGCTCTATGGCGTGTCGGCCGAAGTGGCCTATGCCACCGCCGCCGTGCTGATGCTTGCCGCCGCCGTGCTCATTTTCACCATTCCGAAGCCGGCGCAGCAGACGGCCACCGACAAGCCGACGATGCAGACGCTGTTTGCCGGCTTCGGCTATATCTGGGGCGAGAAGATCGTGCTCGGCGCGATCTCGCTCGACCTGTTCGCCGTGCTTCTGTCCGGCGCCTCGGCGCTGCTGCCGGTCTATGCGCGCGACATCCTCGAGCTTGGCCCCTGGGGACTCGGCCTGCTGCGCTCGGCGCCTGGCATCGGCGCCATCTGCGTCGCCGTCTGGCTCGCCGGCCACCCGATCCGCGACCATGCCGGCAAGGTCATGCTGGGCTTCGTCGCGCTGTTCGGCGCCTTCACCGTGCTGTTCGGCGTCTCGACCATCACCTGGCTGTCGATCGCAGCACTCGCCTTGCTCGGCGCCACCGACATGTTCAGCGTCTATATCCGCGAGACGCTGATCCAGCTTTGGACGCCCGACGAGGTGCGCGGCCGCGTCAACGCCGTCAACCAGGTCTTCGTCGGCGCCTCGAACGAAGTCGGCGAATTCCGCGCCGGCACCATGGCGGCGCTGATCGGCACGGTCCCCGCCGTGGTGATCGGCGGCATCGGCGCCATCGCCGTCGCGGGATTATGGGCCTGGCTGTTCCCCGCGTTGCGGCAGGTACGGCATCTCAACAGCCGGAATTGATTGAGTCTTTATCCAAGCCGCCGGACCCGACACTCGGGCCGGGCAGCTTGCGCCGACATCCGCAATTGCCTTCATCGGTTGACCGATCGCCGCACGCGCCAAAGCTTCGCCCCTGGGCAACGTGAATGGCTTCACGGTTCGAGCGCTCCCGTTTGTTACTATTCGCCAGCCGAGCGACGAGGCAACGGGGGCAAGCCCATGTTTCATTCCAGGCACCTGTTCTGGTCAGATCAGCTCTTGGCCAGATTGACTGTCCTGCTTGTCACCCTGATTGCCTGGCCGATCAGCGGCGCCAAGGCGCAGGAAGTGGAGACGGTTCGAGTCGCAACTTTCAATGCCTATCTGCTTTCGCCGATCTTCAAATGCGCCAATCCGAACTTCGCCGACTGCCTCGTGCAGATTCAGGGCCAGACCGAAAAACAGGCCGAGCATCTGGCCAACACTATCCTCAAGGACACTGACCGCTTCGATATAATCGCCATCAACGAGGCATGGGATGAGGACGCCAAGCAGATCCTCATCGACAAGCTCAAGCCCGTCTATCCGAATTATGTCGGCAAAATCGACGCTGCGCTGCTGAAGGTTCGACCGCAGGCTATCGCCGACGCCATCACCAGTCTCGATCCTGCGGCTGCCGTGGCTATCTATGGCGAGCCGGTCGAGAAGATCGACGGCGAGGATAGCGGCCTGATGTTGTTTGCCAAGAAGGACTTCAAGTTCCTGCCGCTGCCCGACGACAGCTTCAAATGGGGCAAGAACGACGGCGAGACGCTGGACGCAGTCACTGACGAGGTCGGCTTCACCCTCTACGACCATTGCGGCGGTGTCGACTGCCTGTCGGGCAAGGGCGCGGCGATCGTGCGGCTGCTGCATTTGCCTTCACAAAGCAACTACACGGTCGTTTTCACCCACTTGCAGGCCGACTATTTCGACAAGAGTCCGCCCGAGCTGCACGCCGACGCGCGCGATGCGCAGTTCGACCAGATCGAGAAGCTGATCGAGACAACGCTGTCGCCGCTGACGCCGGCGCAGCGCAAGCGCGAGCGCGTCCTGGTGATGGGCGATATGAACGTGCCGCTGTTCCACCCGCCGACGGGCGAATGGGCGCGCCGCTTCGCCACCCCCGGCAAGTATTGGACGTCCCAGCACTACGACAGCTGGGCGGCGACCAACCGCGCCGATCCCGGCATTTCCAACTATGTCGACGGCGAGCGCTACGATTACATCCTTGCCGCGCCGAAGCCTTATCTGAGCGGCGGCATCGAAGGACCGATCTGCGTTCAGCACGTGACCATCCCGGTCGATTTTGTCGACCTCGAAAGTGACCACAATCTGCTGACCGCCGACCTCAACCTCGGCAACAATTTTTGCAGCCCGTCCATCGCCTATCCGGTCAATCTGACGGCGAAGAAGGGCCCGGACGGCAAACCGCAGGCCGAAGAGCTGATCGACTTCAGGAACGGCCAGGACGTCACGCAGATCCGCTATCCGGGGTCCATGCAATGGTTCCATGTCGTGCGCCAGGACGCCGGCAGCTATTCGATCGGACCCGACAGTCCGGACGTCAACATCGACATCTTTCAGCCGTCCAACATGACGACGCCGATCTCCAGCTACTATGGCGACACAAGGACCGTGCATGACGGCGAACACATTTTCACCGTCCACACTTATGCGCTGCCGAAGGAGTTCTTTATCCGCGTCACCGGCAAGGACCGCAAGTGGCAGGGCAACTATGCGCTTCTGGTTCGCCGCCACACTTGTGCGACGAAGGAAGAGGCCTGCCCGCTGCAGCCAGGCGAGCCGCCGCAGTTTGCCGCGTTCACCGAAGCCGGCAGCCTGCTTGGCAGCCAGAATGAGGCATGGTTCCGTTTCGACGTGGTCGGGCAGGCCGACAGCGGCGCCGACCAGACCGTCACGCTGACGGCAGATGGTCTGCCCGATCCTGCGAGCTACAAGGCGACGCTGGAGGAGTTCGACAACCCCCACGGCAGCGAGCCGCCGATTGCGGTCTCCGGCACCAGCCGCATCATCAGCGGCGCCATGGGCGACCGCACACGTGGCTATCTCGTCATCCATCAGGCGGCGGCCGGAAGCCAGCCCGTGCGGGTGAGCGCCTCCATGCAGACCACGGTGCGAAATCTGGAGCTTAAGGCACTGATCTGCGAGGATGAAACCAATCCTGAATTCGGCTCCGACGACATCTTCACCCAGCTGTCGCTTGACAGCCGCACCATCCGCTTCCCAGCCTCGGGCGAGGTCGAATTCGACTGCGATGACTCCGCCGATCAGAAGGACTGGGCGACGAAGTTTGGCAGCTCTGAGCTCACATTCGTCGATCATGCCGGACTGAAGGTCTTTGAGCAGGACGACACCAGCCCGGACGATCCCAGCCACGTCGGAGAGTTTCCGGACCTGCCGCCCGGTGCAAGCTCGATCGACGGCGTGCGCGACCCCCTGATCTGGAATTTCGAGGGCGGCCGCTACCGGCTCAATTACGAGCTGAGGATGAGAAAGAACGAACCAGTGGCCGCAGCGCCGTGACCCATCCTTGCCTCGGTTCCACTACTCCGAAAAGCTCACGCTGACGCCGCGCTGCCGAAAATAGGCCTGCATCAACTTGCGGCCGGCGCGGTTGTTCTGCACCAGCTTGGCCGGATCGAACACCGCCTGTTTCTTCCCCTCGCGTGCCAGCGCCGCCTTGAGTGCCGCGATATGCGCATCGAGGTCGGCATTGTCGGCTCGGAGTGAGGCATAGATATTTTCGGTCGCCTCGGCCAGGGTCAGTTCGCTCACAGTGTCGTCCTTTTGATTGATCGGGCGGCGCCTTAGCACAGATTCGCCGCTCGTCGATACCGGAGAGATTGTCAGTGCAAGGGCTCGCTGGTTGGTGCCATGCTGGGCGGCGATCGGTGGCATCCTCCCTGGCGCAACGCCAGGTCCGGCATCCGGACGGCCGCAACCTGATCGAGCCGGCCACCAGATCGACATTTGGCGCTGTCGGCATTCGACGGCAACGAACGACATGGGCCGTGAGCGGACTGGCTATAGAGGCTCTTCCAAAAAGGAGACGCCTTTTTTGCTAATCCGGGAGCCGTACTTCGCATTGTCGCATAAGCCAGGGATCACCATGGGCCATGAGCTTTCCCTGATCGACAAGGGCCACGATACGGGTCAGCAGCATCAGGTCGCCGACCTGGATATACGGCTCCATATTGTGTCCCATGGTCTCCGCGATGACCCGTGCAACCTTGCGCCAATCCTTGCTGGCCCGCTCGAGAAGGAGCTCATCGAAGACATCGACAGGCGCCGAGACGAGCCCGGAATCGGCGACGATGCGGAACGGTGCGTTTTCGGATTTCAAACTCAGCCAGCGTCGCGCGGCCACCTCTCGTTCCTGGCTCGTCATCGCGCGTTCCGTGCCGAACAACAAGGCGAGCTCCGTTTCGCTCATGAGCGAGACGGCCTGTACGGGGGTCGACAGTCGCGGCTTGCCGTCGGGCCGCGTCAACGGCATTTGCAACCCGGTGACGTCGATGATGTCGTAGGGGCGGTCGCCGAGGCGATCCACCAAGGCCAGGAAGAAAGCATGCTCCCGGGCACTATGGCGTCCGACCCAGACGACGAGGCGGTCCGAGGTCGACATGATTTGCTTCCAGAAACCGTCGAAATCGACGTCATACTCGTCGTACATCGACGCCCACCAGCGCGCTCGTGCCGAGGACTCCTGGGAATCGATTGGGCCGCAGCTGAGATCGTCCCGAAAACTGATAACATCGTCGGTACGCCCGCTCGAGCGGATCGCCCGGCGAAGCGAACCACCCGCCGAACTGCCGGGCGCGATGTGCAGTATGCCGCTGCGCCACCTCTGCGTTCCGTCGGCGTTCAGATCCCTTTTGAAATAGTCGGTGCGGGAAAGGGTGACATGGACGACCAACCGTCCATCCGACAGCAGCAGCCGGTATGTGGAAGTTTGGCCGGACGACCATTGGGCGGCGAAGCGGACTTCTTCATTCCCGTAGGTCAAGCCTTGGATCTCGGCTAGTTCACCACTGGAACCATCGATGGCGCACACGACGAGGTGATCATCGACAATCTTGATCTCGATCGTCGTGGTCGTGTGCCGGTCGTTCCCGGCAATCCAGCGACCAGCAAAATCCTCCATCGGCACGACCTTGACCCTCGCTATTGCTCATACACAGATTAGCTCAGCCGTCTCGCCGATGCACTTGGCGTGTCCGTTGTCGATCGAGCGACGCAACGCGTGCAATGACCGGAATGCAGGAGCAGAGCGGTCGTTAACGCATTGCCATGCATTAGTTGTCTTCGGGTCAAAGCCGGCCGTTGATGGTCAGAGGCCTTCGCCCTACCCCACCGCCGGCCTGCCAAAAATCATCGCCAAAAACTCGGCCAGCCAGCGCTTGAGGTGCATGTCCCAGATCAGCCTGCCGCCGAGATGGTCGCGGCCGGGCTGGGCGCCGGGGAGCTCGAAGCGATGCGCGCCGCGTACCACCCAGCGCTGCATCATCGCGCGGGTCAGCTCGCCATGGAACTGGATGCCCCAGGCATTGTCGCCATAACGGAACGCCTGGTTGGGGTAGGTTTCCGCGGTCGCCAGCAGCGTCGCTTCCTTCGGCAGAGAAAAGCCCTCGCGGTGGAACTGGTAGACCATCTCCGGCCAGTGCAGCAGCTTCTTGCCGGCGTCGGTCGCCTTCAGCGGGTACCAGCCGATCTCGACCAGGCCTTCACCATGGCCCTCGACCTTGCCGCCGAGATGGTTGGCAAGCATCTGCGCGCCGAGGCAGATGCCAAGGAAGGGGCGGTTTTCCTTCAGCGGGATTTCCAGCCAGTCGGTCTCGCGGCGGACGAATTCGTCCGAATCATTGGCGCTCATCGGCCCGCCGAACACCACCGCGCCCGCATGATCGTCCAGCGTGCAGGGCAGCGCATCGCCAAGCGGCGGCCGGCGGATATCGAGATCGAAGCCTTCTTCCAGCAGCATATGGCCGACGCGGCCGGGGCTCGAAGTCTCCTGATGCAGCACGATCAGGATTTTGGGTCTCGGCCTCGGTCTGGGTGGCATGGAAGGCGATGGGTCCCGTTATTCGTCGCTCGAATTGCCCCGCGCGCCGGGCGCCTCTGCCGCCGCCTTGCGGCGCGCCTCGATGCGGTCATGACGCTCGACGCCGATCAGTTCGGCGACCCGCCAGACCGTGTTGTCCTCTAGCTCGTGCAGCTCGCCGTCGGCATAGACGATTTCCCACATCAGGCCGATGAAGGCCTTGCGCGCCTCGGCGTCGAGGTCGCGCTTCAAGACGCTGGTGAAGGCGTAGAGGTCGATCGCCTCATTGTCGGCGCGCTCGCCGGCCGCGGCCAGCGCATCGAGCTCCTCGCCGCTCACCGAATAGGTCTCGGCCAGGATCTGCTTGAACCGCTCCCATTCGACGTCCTGCCGCACCCCGTCGGCGTTCATCACATGGTAGAGCAGCGCGGAGGCCGCGACGCGCGGATCGTCAGCGCTCGGCCTGGTCTCGCCGGCAGCCGGCAGATCCCTCAGGAAGGACAATACGCGTTCGAACATCGATATCTTTTCCCTGCCCGCCAAAACCCTGCCTCAGAACAAACGAAACCGGCGCGGCGTTTTTTCCGCAGCCTCTTCCGGCGCGACGCCCGGATCGTCCGGGAGATGCGGCAACTCCGTACCCCGCGCGATGGTTTCCGCCTCACCAACGGTTTCGGCCACCGCTCTATCCTTCTCGCCACCATTAGGCTTCTCGACCGGCGCATCGGCAACGATGTCGATCGCCTTTTCAGCTGCTGCGGCCGGCGGCGCAGCAGTGATCGCCGGCACCGCGACATCGGCGTCGCTTTCGATCAGATGGCCAAGCCGTTCCATCGGCGCGCGCCAGGTGAAGGCATCGAGCTTGCCGGTGACCGGCGACACCGGCGCCCAGCGCTCGGAGATGACGCCGTCCGCCACCCAGGCCGGATCGCGCGGCGCGCGCACCGCCTTGGCCAGCAATTGCCGCACCTTGCCCTGGTCGCCGGTGTCGGCTTCCTCGATATCGGCGAGCAGCAGGTAGGCGCCCTCGCGGCGATCCATGCGGATCGCGGACTCTGCCTCGCGCCGGGCGGTGGCGAAATCCTGCGCGTCGAGCGCTGCACGCGCCACGGCCATCGCCGACTCGGCGTGGTTCTTCTTCAGTTCCTGCAGCTTCTTCGCCCGGTTGAGGCGGTCGAGCACCGCGTCGCCCGGCCTGGCATGCGTGTAGAGCACGGCAATGTCGGGGTGCGGCTCGGCCTTCCACGCGGCCTCCAGGATCTTGGAACCCTTGCGCACGTCGCTTTGCCGGATAACCAGATCGGCGGCGATGACCGCCGCCGGCGCAAAATCGGGCGCGAGCTTGTTGGCTTCCAGCGCGGCGGTGCGGGCCGCGTTCGGGTCGCTGTCGACCAGCGCCTGCGCCTTGGCCGTCAGCAGCACAGCGCGGCGGCGGTTGGCCGCATCGCGCTCGATCTGCCGGGTCGATTTCTGCGCCTCGACCAGCTTCAGCGCGCCGTCCCAGTCGCCGCGCTCGGTCAGCTCCTCGAGCGTCGATTCCGCTGCCCAGGCGAGCTGCGGCGCCACCGCTGCGGCGCGGCCGGCATAATGGCGCGCAGCGTTGCGGTCGCCGAGCCGCTCGGCCTCCAGATAGAGGCCGCGCAGGCCGAGCAGCCGCATCTCGGGGTCGTCGAGCATGCGCTCGAACTTCTCGCGCGCGCCCTCATGGTCGCCTTCGAGCAGCGAGGCCTGCGCGTCGAGCAGGTTGATCAGCGGCTCCTGGTCGGAGCTGATCAGCTTGGCCGCTTCCTTGGTTTTCTTACGCGCCAGCGCGCCATCGCCAGCGCCGGCCGCGATCATGCCCGTCGACAGCGCCTGGTAGCCGCGATCGCGGCGGCGCACCCTGAAATAGCGCGAGATCGTGTAGGGGCTGTTCCATAGTGACTTGATCAGCCACCAGACGATCATCACCGCGGCGACCACGGCGACGATCGCCACCGCCGCCACCATCAGCGTGACCTGATACTGGTAGCCGTTGAAGGTGACGAGCATCTCGCCCGGACGGTCGGCCAGCCAGGCAAAGCCGAGTCCCAGCGCGAAGACGACGGCGAGGAAGGCGAGGAGGCGGATCATCTTTTCGTCCTCACGCCTTCGTCGCGCCGGCGATCAGCGCTTCGAGCTGCTTTTCGACCTCCAGCCGTGCCTTCAGTTTGCCGGCAAAATCGGCGCCGGCCGCCTTCGAGGCGTCGGGCAGCGTGTCATATTCGCCGAGCGCCTTGGCGTAGTCGCCCTGGTTGACCGCCACTTCGATACGCGCAATGGTTTCGGGCGCCCCTTTGCCTTCGACGGCGCCGACCGGCCGCACCTTGACCAGCGATTCCGCGCTCGACACCAAGCTCTGGAAGAAACCGGCATTCTGGTCGACCGGCGTCGCCGCCTCGACCATGGCACTGGCGGCGGCGTCGACCTCCGAAGCAATCGTGGCGCGGGTCGGCACGCCCTTCTCGGCATAGGACCGCAGCGCCGCGAGCTCGGGCGCATCCGGCGCGATGGCGGCGAAGGTGTCGAGCTCGGTCGCGAACGGCGCGCCGCGATCGAGCGCGGACTTCAGCGCTGCAGCCGCAATCGCCAGCGCGATCTTGGGCTGCGAAGCCTGCGCCTCGACCTTGCCGGAGAGTTGCGACACGGATTGCTCAAGTGCTGCAACCCGGCCGTCTTCGGCCTTGGCCGCGTCGCCGGTCGACTTCACCTGAGCGTCGAGCCCGGCGATCTTCTCGTTGAGCGGCCCGAGATCGACGGGCGCCGCGCTGCCATTCTTCTGCAGATCGGCGATCGTCGTCTCGATCTGGCCGACCTTGTCGGTCAGCGCCTTGAGCGCGCTGCCGTCGCCGCTCTGTCCGGCTGAGGATTTCAGCGCCGCGACATCGGTCTTGACCTGTTCGATTGCCGAAGACAGACCATCGACCTTGGCTGAGGCGCCGGTGCCGCCACTTTCCTTCAGCGCCGCGATCTCGCTCTTCAGCGAAGCGATCTCGCCATTCACTCCGTCGAGCGATCCGCCATTCGATCCCGGCGCGCCAATCAGCCCGACCGCTTGCAGCAGGCCGGCGCCGGCAAGCGCGATCACGCCGCCGATGACGCCGGCGGCAATGGCGTTGACGCCGGTTTTGCGCGATGGCTGCGGCGCGCGATCCTCGTCCCGTGTCTCGCTGGGCTTCGCTGTCGAGGCGCCGGCGCTGGCCGCGGATGCGTCCTCGAAATTGTACTCGAAGCCCTTGGGCTCACTCTTTGGCGCATCGGAGGCGCCGGGATACGGCGCTTCCGGCTCGGCCTTGCCGGCCTCGGGCTTGTCGGCCGCTGCCTGCGCGGCGTCGCTGTGCTCCCACGGCTCGATATCGGCCTGCTCGGCATGGATCGGCTCTTCCGGAGCCTCCGGCTGCGAAGCGGCGGCCGCCTCGTCCGCCTTCGCCTCGTCGGTCTGCGCGGCCTCGGCCTTGGCGGCATCCTCGTCGGTGATTCGCGAGACGGCGCCGGGCTCGAGTTCGATCGTCACCGGCTCGCGCCGGGTCTTCGAATGTCGCATCTTCGGCGTCTTGACCATGCTTGGGCTCCGCGAACTGGCTTGGGGATGGTTCAAAGGGTCTCGAGCGTCAGGATGCTCTAGCACATCACCAAGCGGTGAAAAGGGGCGGTGTGATGACGCGGCCTAGCGCGGTTGCGACAAAAGCTCGATAAGCGCGTCTTCTTCAGGCTGGGATGCAATGCTGATCCTTTGACCGGCAATCCCACCCAGCGGTCCGGCGACACGCGCAGAGAGCGTCAAAAATTCCGTTTTTTCAAAAAGCTGCCGCAAGGCAGGCCGCGCAATTAGCTTGATCAGCGCCGCGCTGGCCTTGCCTGAGTAAAGCAGCGCGGCCTCGACCGGCTGGCCCGACAGACGGGCCAGCACATCGGCATCGCCATAGTCGATGCCGGTTGTGTCGTAAGTTTCGATCGGCTGGACATGCACGCCAGCCGCCGACAGCCGCTCCTCGAACGCCTGGAAGCGGACGCGGCCGCACAGATAGACGATTGTCTTGCCGGCAAGGCCGCCGACGATGGCGTCGGCCAGCGCCTCGGCATCGCCCGGACCTTCCGTGACGGCGAGCAATCCCGCCGCGCGGCAGGCTTCCGCCGTCCGTTTGCCAACCGCGTGGCATGGCAGGCCCGCGAGCGCCGCAACCAGCGCCTTGGGCGCATGACGCACCGCATTGGCGCTGGTAACAGTGACCGCGACGGTATCGGCACCGATGGTCGCCTCGACCGGCAAGGCGCGCGTTTCCGTCAGCGGAAGCAGGATCGGCTGAAATCCGCCGGCTTCGAGGCGTCGTGCCGTGCGCGACGCGCCAGGCTCCGGCCTCGTCACCAGGACGCGGACCATGTCAGGCCCAGCCGTCGAAGAATTTTGCGCCGGCCCGGGCACGCACCGTCCGCGCGGCGTCGATGCCGATTTCCGCCGCGTCCGCGGCCTCGCCGTCCAGCCGCACCTCATGCGATTCCGTGCCGTCGGGCGAAATGATCAGCCCGGCAAAGGAGAGTTTCTCGCCCGCCACCGTCGCATGGCCGGCGATCGGCGTGCGGCACGAGCCGTCGAGCGCGGCGAGGAAAGCGCGCTCGCAGGCCAAGGCCTGGCCGGTCGGCACGTGATGGATCGCCGCCAGCATGTTTTCGACGGCGCGGTCTCCGATGCGCGTCTCGATGCCGATCGCCCCTTGCCCCGGCGCCGGCGGGAAATCCTCCAGCGGCATCAGGTCGGTGACGACATGTTCGAGGCCTAGCCGTTTCAGCCCGGCATAAGCGAGGATGGTGCCTTCGGCGACGCCCTCGTCCAGCTTGCGCAGCCTGGTCTGCACATTGCCGCGAAAGATCACCACGTCGAGGTCCGGCCGCATCCGGCGGATCAGCGCCTGACGACGCAGCGACGACGATCCGACAGTGGCGCCATGCGGCAGGTCGGCGATCCGTTTCGCTGTCTTGCCGATGAAAGCGTCGCGCGCATCCTCGCGCGGCAGGAAGGTGCAAAGCTCCAGCCCGTCGGGCAGCACCGTCGGCATGTCCTTCGACGAATGCACCGCGATGTCGATGCGGCCATCGAGCAGCGCCTCCTCGATTTCCTTGGTGAACAGGCCCTTGCCGCCGGCCTCCGACAGCGGCCGGTCCTGGATGCGGTCGCCGCTGGTCGAGATCGGCATCACTTCGAATGCCTGCTCGGGCAGGCCATGCGCTTGCATCAGCCGCGCCCGCGTCTCATGCGCCTGAGCCAGGGCCAGCGGGCTTCCGCGTGTTCCGATTTTCAAAGTTTGCATGGCGCGCGGTCCGTGATAACCCCCGAGGCAGCTTGAGGTCTGCCGGGCCTTTTCCTAATTGGGAATGGCCGGTGACACAATCTTTGAGGCCAGCGACCAATTGATCCGCGTTCTGGGCATTGAGACGAGCTGCGACGAGACGGCGGCCAGCGTCGTGGCGCTGGAGGGCGGAGCCGCGCCCGAAATCCTGTCCAACGTGGTGCTGAGCCAGATCGAGGAGCACGCGGCCTTCGGCGGCGTCGTGCCCGAGATTGCCGCGCGTGCCCATGTCGAGGCGCTGGACGGCATCGTCGAGGCGGCACTTGCCGACTCGTCCGTATCGCTGGATGAGGTCGACGCGATCGCCGCGACGGCCGGCCCCGGCCTGGTCGGCGGCCTGATCGTCGGCCTGATGACGGCCAAGGCGATCGCCGCCGCCGCCAACAAGCCGTTGATCGCCATCAACCATCTCGAAGGCCACGCGCTGACGGCGCGGCTGACCGACGGTCTCGATTTCCCCTATCTGCTGCTGCTCGTCTCCGGCGGCCACACCCAGATCGTCGCGGTGCGCGGCGTCGGCGATTACCAGCGCTGGGCGACCACCATCGACGACGCGCTCGGCGAAGCCTTCGACAAAACGGCCAAGATGCTCGGCCTGCCCTATCCCGGCGGCCCGAATGTCGAGAAGGCGGCGGCCAATGGCGATGCCAGCCGCTTTGCCTTCCCGCGCCCGATGAAGGGCTCGGCGCAGCCGGACTTTTCCTTCTCCGGCCTGAAGACGGCGGTGCGCCAGGCGGCAACCGCGATTGCGCCGCTGAGCGACAAGGATGTCGCCGACATCTGCGCCTCCTTCCAGGCGGCGGTGGCCGACGCGCTGGGCGACCGCGTGGCGCGCGCGCTTGCCCGCTTCCGCCAGGAATTCCCCGATCAGGCAAGGCCGGCGCTGGTCGTTGCCGGCGGCGTTGCCGCCAACCGCACGATCAAGGCGACGCTTGAAGCGCTTTGTTCGCAAGCCGGCTTCGCCTTCGTCGCGCCGCCGCAAAAGCTCTGCACCGACAACGCCGCGATGATCGCCTGGGCCGGCATCGAGCGGCTGCGCGCCGGCATCGCCGACGAAAACACCGCCGACTTCGTGCCGCGTTCACGCTGGCCGCTCGACAGTGTCTCGACACCCTTGGTTGGCTCCGGCCGGCGCGGTGCCAAGGCATGAGCGCGAAGGCAACGAGCGACACGAAATCGGGAAGCGGCTGGCGCGTTGCGGTGCTCGGCGGCGGCGCCTGGGGCACGGCCCTGGCGCTCGCCATGCTGCGCGCTGGTCATGATGTCCGGCTTTATGCCCGCGACGCCGAAACCGTCGCTGCCGTCGCCCGCGGCGAGAACCCGCGCTACCTGCCCGGCATCAGCATCGCGCCCGGCATCGCGGCCACCAGCGATATGGCTGCGGCGCTCGCCGGCGCCGATTGCGTGCTGGCAGTGACGCCGGCGCAGTCGCTGCGCGCGGTCCTGGCCGCTGCGCGCAACCATGTGCCTCGGGGAGCGCCGCTGGTGCTCTGCGCCAAGGGCATCGAGCGCGACACCGGCGCGCTGCTCTCGGCGATCGTCGCGGAGACCTTGCCCAACAATCCCGTGGCCGCATTGTCCGGTCCGAGCTTCGCCAGCGATGTCGCGCGCGGCCTGCCGACGGCGGTTGTCGTGGCCGCGAGCGACGGTGAACTGGCGGCCGAGCTTGCCGCCCGCTTCTCGGCCGAAAACCTGCGCTGCTATTCCAGCGACGACCTGATCGGCGTCGAGATCGGCGGCGCGCTGAAGAACGTCTTTGCCATCGCCGCCGGCGCGGTCACCGGCGCCGGGCTCGGGGCCAGCGCCCAGGCCGCCATGGTGACGCGCGGCTTCGTCGAATTGCGCCGCATCGGCGCCGCCTTCGGCGCGAAACCGGAGACTCTGATGGGGCTTTCCGGCCTCGGCGACCTGTTGCTGACCTGTTCCTCGGCGCAGTCGCGCAATTTCGCCTACGGCCTGGCGCTCGGCCAGGGCAAGCCGCTTGCCGGCCTGCCGCTCGCCGAAGGCGTGGCGACGGCGGGCATTGCCGCGCGCATCGCCGCCGAGCGCGGCATCGAGGCGCCGATCATTTCCGCCGTCGCCGCCATCCTCGACGGCAAGGTAACCATCGGCCAGGCGGTGACCGCGCTGATGACGCGGCCGCTCAAAACCGAAACCGACATCTGAACCATCGGAGTTTGAAAGATGCTGTTTGCGTTGATTTGCAAGGACAAGCCCGGCAGCCTGCAGGTTCGCCTCGACACGCGGCCCACGCATGTCGCCTTCCTGGAAGGCCTGAACGCCGAAGGCAAGCTCGCCTTCGCCGGCCCGTTTCTCAATGCCGAGGGCAAGCCGGACGGCAGCCTCGTCGTGGTCGAGGCGCCGGACCTGGCAACCGCGCAGGCGCTGTCGGCAGCCGACCCCTACGCCAAGGCTGGCCTGTTCGAGAGCGTCGAAATCCGCCAGTGGAACTGGACCTTCAACAAGCCGGCGGCTAGTTAATTCGCAGTAGAAGCGCCTGACGCAATTCCAGGAAAAGTGTCGCACGGTTTTCCGTCCGGAATTGCGTCAAACAAAAGATTGAGGACCAAAAGATGAACTACTGGCTGTTCAAGTCCGAACCCTCGGTCTTTTCCTTCGAGGCGCTGAAGGCCAAGGGCAAGGCCGGCACGCAGTGGGACGGCGTGCGCAACTACGCCGCCCGCAACAACATGAAGGCCATGCAGATCGGCGATCTCGGCTTCTTCTACCATTCCAACCAGGGGCTCGACATCGTCGGCATCGCCGAGGTCTGCGCGCTGGCGCACCCCGACAGCACGACCGACGATCCGCGCTGGGAATGCGTCGACATCCGCGCCTTCAAGGACGTGCCGAAGCCGGTGACGCTGGAACAGGTCAAAGCCAATCCCAAGCTCGCCGAGATGGCGCTGGTCCGGCTCGGCCGGCTTTCCGTGCAGCCGGTGACGCCGGCCGAATGGAAAGAGGTCTGCCGCATGGCCGAGCTTAACCCGGCGCCGTGACGAAGCTTTCGCCGAAGAGCGCCAAGAAATTCGTCCTCGACAACACGGCGCTGATGGCGCCGCCGCACGTGCCGGAAGTGCTTTTGCACCTCGCCGACGAGGCGCATGACCTTTGGCTGCGCACCGAGGAGGAGCTGGCCGAGATCGGCCTGCCGCCGCCCTTCTGGGCCTTTGCCTGGGCCGGCGGCCAGGGCCTCGCCCGCTATGTGCTCGACCATCCAACAATAGTGCGCGGCAGGCGCGTGCTCGACTTCGCCACCGGCTCGGGCCTCGTCGCGATCGCGGCGATCAAGGCAGGCGCCGCGGAAGTCATCGCCGCCGACATCGACCCGTTTTGCGAGACGGCCATCGCGCTCAACCTCGAAGCCAACGCCGTCGAGGCGCAATTCCTCGGCGTGGATTGCGTCGACTCGGACGATGGCTGGGACGTCGTGCTTGCCGGCGATGTCTTCTACGACAAGGCCTTCGCCGACAGGCTGCTGCCCTGGTTCGCGGGGTTGCGGGCGCGCGGCACCGACATCCTCGTCGGCGATCCCGGTCGCGCCTATCTGCCGAAGACCGGGCTGCAATCGCTCGCTGTCTATGAGGTACCGGTGACGCGGGTGCTGGAAGATGCCGAGGTCAAGCGCACGACCATCTGGCGCCTTGCTTGACGCGACGGGCGAACAAGCGTTCCATCGCATTTCGATTTGGAGGGGAAAGCATGGATTTTTCGGTCGTGAACTGGCTGGCGGTGATCGTCGCCGCCGTCGTCGCATGGTTGTTCGGCGCCGTCTGGTACATGGGCTTGAGCAAGCCCTGGTTGAACGCGGCCAGGCTCGACCCGGCGACCATGAAGCGCTCGGCCCTTCCGTTCATCGTCAGCTTCATCGCCGAGCTCATCATGGCGCTTGTCCTGACGCTGGTGGTGGGGGCAATCACCGGCGGCGAGCCGAACCCGGTCGCGGGCTTGCTGTTCGGCTTCGTGCTCTGGCTCGGCTTCATCGCCACCACGCTGACCGCCAACCAGCGTTATCAAGGCTTCGGCTGGGCCCTGACGCTGATCGATGCCGGCCACTGGCTGGGCGTGATGCTGATCATCGGCGCCATCATCGGCTGGTTCGGCGCGCCGGCAGCTCCAGCCGGCTAACCCGCCATCATGTAGGGGTCTTGGCCGCCTCCTCGGTGAGCCATTCGCGGAAGGCGATGACCCGTGCGTCGTCCTTCGCGGCCTCTGGATAGACCAGGAAATAGGCGAATTCCGGCGCGACCTTGATGCCGAGCTCGAAGGGCCGCACCAGGCGCCCTTGCGAAAGATCGTTGGCGACCATGGCGAAGTCGGCGAGCGCCACCGCATTGCCGTCGAGCGCCGCCTGGGTGGCGTCGGTCGAGGAGCCGAAGACCAGCGTGCGGCTGTCGTCGAAATCGTCGACGCCTGCAGCGTGCATCCACATGCTCCAGTTCGGCCAGGTCACGCCCTGGCGCGACCAGTCGATGTGCGCAAGCGTGTGGTTGAAAAGGTCGCGCGGCTCCTTCAGCGGCGGACCTGACGCCAGCAGCGCCGGGCTGCACACCGGGATGATGATGTTCTCGAACAGCCGGTGCGCGATGATCCCCGGATATTTGCCGGTGCCGAAGCGGATGCCGATATCGACATCGTCGCGCTCGAAATCCCGGACATCGTAGGTGATGTCGAAGCGCAGCTCGATGCCGGGCTTCCGCTGGCGGAAGTCGTCGACGCGCCGCATCAGCCACTTTGTCGCGAACTGCGCGTCGAGCGTCACCTTCAGCAAGGATGTGCCCCGCGTCATCTTGCGGGCGCGGCTGACGGCGCGGTTGAGCAGGTCGAGCGCATCGATCGACGCGTCGTGCAGCACGCTGCCCGCTTCGGTCAGCCGGATGGTGCGGCTGGTGCGCGTGAACAGCACCAGGTCGAGCTGATCCTCGATTTCCTTGATCTGGT
This sequence comes from Mesorhizobium sp. GbtcB19, assembly GCF_019091085.1. GTDB lineage: Bacteria > Pseudomonadota > Alphaproteobacteria > Rhizobiales > Rhizobiaceae > Mesorhizobium. The sequence goes on from NZ_JAGXJY010000007.1 coordinate 189,200, forward strand.
GGCTGACCGCCGCCGGCGTCAGGCCGAGCTCGTCGGCGGCGCGGGTGAAGTTGAGATGACGGGCGGCCGCCTCGAAAGTCCGCAGCGCTCGCGTCCCGGGCAGCAGCCTAGACATACGATCTCCAAATAAAACTTGATGATCAGAAAAGAACTACTCGTTTCTCGTTTGTTTTTCAATCCGGCATGATGGCTTCATCGAAACACCATCAAACCGGATTTGATATCCGGAGAAACACGGATAGAGTCATGTCTGAGATCGCCCTGAAGTCCCACGCCACCCTAGGATCCCGCTCCGCCATCACGCTTTGGCTACGTTCGGCAGCGGACTGGCTGCGCCAGGCCCGGGTCGCAGCCCGGCTTTCCCAGGAGTCGGTCGAAGACCTCTCCGACAGCCAGTTGCGCGACATCGGCGCCGAACGCCGGGACATCTCGAAGGCAATGGACAGGGAGCTCGGCCGCATCGGCTTGCTGGACGCCGGCTGGCAGCGTCCGCGTCGATCCCATCGCTGATGCGGCTTTGGCGCCGCGGGTCAATTGACTCAAGGAGAATTCGCATGCGTGGCCACTGCTTGTGCGGCGCCGTAGCTTTTGAAGTCGATGGTCCGGTACAGGCCTGCGTGGTCTGTCATTGTGAAAGTTGCCGGCGGCAATGTTCTGCGCCGATGACCGCCTACATTGGCGTCTTGGACGGCCAATGGCGGTGGCTCGGCAAGCCGCCGAAGGTTTTCAATTCTTCTCCCGGCGTGGAAAGAACATTTTGCGATCATTGCGGCACGCCGCTGTCCTTCCGCTCGAAGAAGATGTCCGACGTCATGCATTTCTTTGCCGCGGCAATGGAGGAGCCGGAAAAATTTGCGCCCACGCTGCATGTCGCCTTTGAAGAGAAGCTCCCCTGGCTGAAACTCGCCGACGGCCTGCCGACACGTTTTGGGCCTGACTATACGAAAGGCTAAAGCATGTCTCCCTAAAGTGGGAACCGGTTTCGGGGATAAAGACATGCGCAAAATCAAAGACCTAAAGCGCATGGACCGAATCTGAAAGATCGCGACGCGTTTTGGGGTCAGGCCATGCCGCAGTCGCGAAGTGGCCAAACCCGGCGGCTTCCGAGACCGCCATTTGCAGACCGGCCTCACCCTACCGAACCACCTTCACCACCGTTCTGTCCGACAGCATTGGAAGCAGCCTTGCCATGGTGCGCGCCGTCACCGCCACGCAGCCTTGGGTCGGCGTAAAGCCCGGCCGCGCCAGGTGGAAGAAGATCGCGCTGCCGCGTCCGCGCAAGCGCGGCGCGATGTTCCAGTCGAGCACCAGGCAGACATCGTAGAGCCGGTCGTCGCGCTTCATCCGCTCATGGCTCGCGCCATAGGGGATCTTCACCGGGCGATTGTAATTGCGGTCGTCCGGCACCTCGCACCAGCCGAGATCGGGACCGATCGGTGCCATCGGCAGCCTTGTCCTGCGCCCGCCCGCGAAATGATCGTTGCGGAAATAGCCCGACAGGATGCGCATCGACGCCAGCGGCGTCGCGCCATCCCCTTCATGCTTGTTGGCGGAGATGCCGCTGCGCCCCAGGGCGCAGGGAAACACCGTTTTGCCGGCTTGCAGGAACCCCTGCGCGGGGTTGCCTGGGCGTGCGCGCACGACCAAAACACGCAAGCCTTTCGGCAAAAATGCGCCCGCCTCATTGCGCGCGCGTTTTTTCTTGTATGATTGTCTCACGGAACAAATCACTGTGATCGGCTGTTGCGCCGGTGAGCTTCCGCATAAATGGGGGGAGGTCAACTGAATATTCTTTTTAAAACAACGGATTGATATCCCATGACATCACGCACCATTCTGATCGTTGATGATGACGACGACCTGCGGGCCACTTTGGTCGAGCAACTGGCGCTTTACGAGGAATTCGACGTCCAGCAGGAAGCCTCCGCCGCAAAAGGCGTTGCCGCGGCGCGGGGCGGCGTCGTCGACCTGCTCATCATGGATGTCGGCCTGCCCGACATGGACGGCCGCGAGGCGGTGAAGATCCTGCGCAAGGGCGGCTACAAGGCGCCGATCATCATGCTTACTGGGCACGACACCGATTCCGACACGATTCTCGGTCTCGAGGCCGGCGCGAACGATTATGTGACCAAGCCCTTCCGCTTCGCCGTGCTTTTGGCGCGCATCCGCGCCCAGCTTCGCCAGCACGAGCAGAGCGAGGACGCGACCTTCTCGGTCGGTCCCTATACGTTCAAGCCCAGCCAGAAGCTCTTGATCGATCCGCGCGGCGCCAAGGTGCGGCTGACCGAGAAGGAGGCCTCGATCATCAAGTATCTCTACCGCGCCGACCAGAAAGTGGTGACGCGCGATGTGCTTTTGGAAGAGGTATGGGGCTACAATTCCGGCGTCACCACGCACACGCTGGAGACCCATGTCTACCGGTTGCGCCAGAAGATCGAGCGCGATCCTTCCAATGCTGAAATTCTTGTGACAGAAAGCGGCGGCTACAAGCTGGTTCCTTAAACATTTCATGATCTAGAGCAATTCCAGGAAAAGTGTGAGGCGGTTTTCCGTCCGGAATTGCTTCAAAGGAATAGAGCGGTCGGGGCGGGACCGCTTCGGGTACGATCCTGGTGCTGGAGGGTGACGGATCGGCTCGATGGATGCCTCGCACGGGGTGCAGGCTAGAAGTGTTGGAGCGCTTTTGCGCGTTCTTTGAGGACGCGCCGCTCCAAAGGAGGGACTGGACTGACCGCTCGGGGACACAGCTAGGATGGCGTTGGATGACGACATCCACATTCTGTCCAGCGTGAAGCTTTTCCAGGGCTTCACGCAGGAACAGCTGCGTCTGCTCGCCTTCGGCGCGGAAAACACCTTCCTGCAGGCAGACCGCAAGCTCTATCTCGAGGATGACGACGCCGACTCCGCTTATATCGTGGTCAAAGGCCGCATCGCGCTCTATCGCGAGCAGGGCGGCGAGCGCATCCCGATCGGCATGGCCGGCCCCGGCGCGATGCTGAGTGAGCTGGCGCTGATCGCCGACACGCGGCGGTTGACCAGCGCTTCCGCGGCGATCGATTCGGAAGTGATCCGGCTGAGCCGCAAGATGTTTCGCCGCATCCTCGAGGAATACCCCGATCTGGCGGTGCAGCTGCACGAACGCATCCTGGAAGAATTCCAGCAGATGATCGCCCGCATCGAGGCGTTAGGGCCGCGGTTTACGGGCTAATCCAAATCAAACTTCGCGATAACCGGCACATGGTCGGACGGCTTCTCCCAGCCGCGCGCCGCCTGCAGGATTTCATATCCCTGGAAGCTCGGCACCAGATTGGCGGACGACCAGACATGGTCGAGCCGCCGCCCCCGGTTGGAAGCTTCCCAGTCCTTCGCCCGATAGCTCCACCAGGTGTAGAGCTTCTGCTCGGCCGGTACGTTGAGCCGCATCAGGTCGACCCAGCCGCCGGCCTCGCGCATCGCCTCGAAATTTGTCGTCTCGACCGGCGTGTGACTGACGACGTTGAGCAATTGCTTGTGCGACCAGACGTCGTGCTCCTGCGGCGCGATGTTCAGGTCGCCGACCAGGATCGACGCCGATAGCTCGTCACCGCTGGCCGGCACGCCGTTCATCTCCTGGACGAAATCGAGCTTGTGCCTGAATTTGCGGTTGATCTCCGGATCCGGCTCGTCGCCGCCGGCCGGCACGTAGAAATTATGCACCAGCATCGATTTGTCGCCGGCCTGGACCCTGACCGACAGGTGCCGGCTGTCGTCGATCTCGCAGAACCGCCGCTTCTCGACCAGCTCGATCGGCCGCCGGGCGACTGTGGCGACGCCATGATAGCCCTTCTGGCCGTGGAACAGGATGTGCTCGTAGCCGGCCTTGCTGAAGGCTTTTTCCGGGAAGAGCTCGTCGGGAACCTTCGTCTCCTGCAGGCACAGCACGTCGGGCGCGTATTCTTTCAGCAGCCGCTCGACGATCGGCATGCGCAGGCGCACGGAATTGATGTTCCAGGTAGCGATGGTGAAGGGCATTCAAGCAAGGTCCGGCAAGAGATCGCCGATCTAGTGCCAGCCGCGCGGCGGAAAGACAAGCCGACGGCGGAGGTCAGCGCCGCCCCTCATTGCCCTGCCGGGCATTTCTCCCCGTAAACGGGGAGAAAGAAGCGGTTGCGACGCCCGGCGATCAGCGAAAGCGGTGACGCCAAGCCCCTTCTCCCCGTTCACGGGGAGAAGATGGCGGCAGCCAGATGAGGGGCAGCGCCAGCGTAACGAGATAAAGCTCCGACAGCGGCGAAAGCCTACCGGGTTTTTGTATTCAGCTCTCGGTTCGCCGTATAATCGATGGCAAACGTATCGGGCGGGAAGCTGACGCCTTCCTTGGTGTTGAAGATCATCACCGTCGTGTCTTTCCCCTGGGCGTCCGTGATCGTCCACTGGCGCAGATCATAGGTTTTCGGGTCGAACATCATGGTGATCATCGCATTGCCGAAGACCGACTTGTCGGAAAGCTTGATGGTGGTGAGGTCGTCTTCTTCCTTGACGTCCTTGACGCGCCCGCCGGAGAGGTCGATGCGGTCGTCGAGCAGCAGTTTCAACGGCGTCTTCGACAGCGGGTAAAGGTCGGAGGTGTTGAGCTTCTTGTTGAGGATCACCACCGACTTGCCGTCGGAGATGACGCGGAAGTTCGACGATCCGTCATAGTTGAAGCGGATCTTGCCGGGGCGTTCGAGGAAGAACTTGCCGCCGGTCTGCTCGCCCTTCGGGCCGAACTGCACGAATTCGCCGCTCATCGACTTCACCGAGGAGAAGTGGTCGGCGATCTTCTGCGCCGCCGGCGGCACGGCCGCCTGCGCGGCGGCCACGAGCTGGTATCCTGGCACGAGGTTGAGAGCGGCAGCTCCGCCAAGCATCAAGCCGAGGCCGAGGAGCTGGCGGCGGGTGAGGGCGAATTCGGTCGGGGTTTTCATGCCGGTCACATCCTGTGATTCTTGTCGTGGCAGTATCTGGGCTCCCACTAGGGCCTAAGTTTGGCGGGTGCGCGACAGCTTCGCACAAACGCGCCAGACGATTTCCGGTTGCCTGCTGACCCTGCGTCTAGCCGGGTCAGGGTTTGTCGAGATTCAGGTCAGGCCGAGTCGAAAATGGTGGTTTCCGAGAACCGGAGCGGAGCGTACTTTTCGTACGTGAGCACCGGAAGCGCAGGAAACCGCCATTTGCAGGCCGGCCTCACCTGAATATCGACAAACTCTAAAACTTGTCCTCTTCGGTTGGCACCAAGATCTCGCGTTTGCCGGCATGGTTGGCCGGGCCGACAATGCCTTCCTTCTCCATCTTCTCGATGATCGAGGCGGCGCGGTTGTAGCCGATGCCGAGCCGGCGCTGGATGTAGCTGGTCGAGGCCTTGCCGTCCCGCAGCACCACTGCCACAGCCTGGTCGTAGGGATCGTCGGAATCCTCGAAATTGCCGCCGCCACCGCCGCCGGAACCGCCCTTCGCCGACGGACCGTCCTCGTCCTCTTCCTCGTCATCCTCGGTGATGGCGTCGAGATATTCCGGCACGCCCTGCAGCTTGAGGTGCCCGACGACCTTCTCGACCTCGTCGTCGGAGACGAACGGCCCGTGCACGCGCTGGATGCGGCCGCCACCCGCCATGTAGAGCATGTCGCCCATGCCGAGCAGCTGCTCGGCGCCCTGCTCGCCAAGGATGGTGCGGCTGTCGATCTTGGACGTCACCTGGAAGGAGATGCGGGTGGGGAAATTGGCCTTGATGGTACCGGTGATGACGTCGACCGACGGACGCTGCGTCGCCATGATGACATGGATGCCGGCCGCGCGCGCCATCTGCGCCAGGCGCTGCACCGCGCCTTCGATATCCTTGCCGGCCACCATCATCAGGTCGGCCATCTCGTCGATGATGACGACGATGTAGGGCATCGGCTCGAGATCGAGGTCCTCGGTCTCGTAAATCGCCTCGCCGGTCTGGCGGTCGAAGCCGGTCTGCACGGTGCGCGAGATTTTTTCGCCCTTTTTCTCCGCTTGCTGAACGCGTGCGTTGAAACCGTCGATGTTGCGCACGCCGACCTTGGACATCTTGCGGTAGCGGTCCTCCATCTCACGCACGGTCCATTTCAGCGCCACCACCGCCTTCTTCGGATCGGTGACGACCGGCGTCAAGAGATGCGGGATGCCATCATAGACCGACAGTTCGAGCATCTTCGGGTCGATCATGATCAGCCGGCATTCCTGCGGCGTCAGCCGGTAGAGCAGCGACAGGATCATTGTGTTGATGGCGACCGACTTGCCCGAGCCGGTGGTGCCGGCGACGAGCACGTGCGGCATCTTGGCGATGTCGACGATGACGGCTTCGCCGTTGATGCTTTTGCCAAGGGCGAGCGCCAGCTTCATCTTGGTCGTCTCGAAGTCGCGGCTGGCCATGATCTCGCGCAGATAGACCGTCTCGCGCTTGGCATTCGGCAATTCGATGCCAATGGCGTTGCGGCCGGGCACGACGGCGACGCGGCAGGCGATCGCGCTCATCGAGCGGGCGATGTCGTCGGAAAGGCCGATGACGCGCGAGGACTTGATGCCGGGCGCCGGCTCCAGCTCGTAGAGGGTGACGACCGGACCTGGGCGGACATGGATGATCTCGCCCTTGACGCCGAAATCCTCCAACACGCCTTCGAGCAGGCGCGCATTCTGCTCCAGCGCGTCCTTCGAAAGGCTTGCATCCTTGGCGATGTTCTTCGGCTCGGAGAGGAAATGCAGCGACGGCATCTCGAACGTGTCCGACCCGATCAGCGACGTCTGCGCCTCGCGCTGAACACGTGATCCGGGCACGGGACGCGCCGCCGGCGCGGCGACGCGGGTCGCGGCGTCCGAGCGGAAATTCTGCACCTTGGCGCCTGCGCCGCGCCGCTGGACAGGCGCTTCGTCGTCGAAGTCGTCGAGATCGACGTCTTCGTCCTCTTCGTCATAGATGTCCTCATCGACCGGATCGACCGAGGCGCTGCGGTCGTTGACCATGGCGGCGAAGAATTCCGGCTCGACGCGGGCGCGGCCGCCCGGGCTCATGCGGGACTCGGCGAACTCGGCCGATTCGACCCGCTCGGCGGCGCGCCGCCAGGCGCTGGCCTTCGGCTCCATCGGCGGCTCGAACTCGTCGCGCTCCCGCCTGCGGCGCGCGGCGCGGCGATGCAGGAAGGCGCGGAACGACAGCCACCAATGGGTGACGGCGCCGAGCGCCAGTATTCCCTCGTCGCCCTCGTCCTCATCCTCGTCGAACAGCATCTCGTCCTGCTCGCGCGGATCGGGCTGGGCGGCGCGCTCCATCACGGCAAAGCCGTTCTTGCGGGCAATCAGCGCCGAGCCATAGGCGAAAAGCCACAAGGCCGGAGCGGCAAGGATGAGCGCGATGATGCTGGCAAAGAGGCCCTTCGGATAGCCGCCGACGGCGATGCCGGGGATCTTCAGCACCATGTCGCCGAAGACGCCGCCGAGGCCGGTGGGCAGCGGCCAGGTGTTGGGCGGCGTCACGCAGCCGGCGATGGCCGCGGCAAGAAGCGCGAAGCCGAACCAGGCGAAGCCGCGCTTCGGCAGTTTGTCGACGCCGCGCGCCGAAAACAGAAGGAAGCCCCAGATCACCGCCGGCACCAGGCCGGCGACGGCCGCGAGGCCGAAGAACTGCATGGCGAGATCGGAGAACACCGCGCCCGCGTAGCCCATGGCATTGGTGACGACGTTGCTGGTGGCGTGCGAGAAGCTCGGATCGGCGACGTTCCAGGTGGCCAGCGCCGCGATGCCGAAGGCGGTGAACAGGAACAGGCCGGCCCCGACCAGCCGCCCGACCTGGCGCCGCGCGAATGCCTGGATGCCGTGCCCCGTATCGGTCAGCGCGAGCGGTGCTGAAGCGCCTGAACGCATGCCTCTTCCCCGTAATCGTTGCCTGGCCGGGCGCGTGGCGCACCTCGGCAGATTCGAACGCCAGACTATCGGGGGGAAGGTTAAGGCCGCATTAACCATGGCCTTTTACCGGTACGAAGGTGGCAGGCTTTGCAACCTGCCACCCCCTTCATGAATGACAAAACGGTCAGGCCCGTGCAGACCCGACCTTCGGCACATCACTTGCTGGCGCCGCCATACGCCTTCAGGTTGGCGCAGAATTCGGCGTGAGGCTTGCTCATCGCCGCGTCCTGGCATTCCTTCATCATCATGTCCTGCTTGTCCTTCGGCGTCGCCGCCCAGGCCGCCTTGAAGTCGGCTTCCGGCTTCATGGTCTTCATGCTGGAATCGGTGAAGAACGGGGCCATGTTGTCCGGCTCATCGAGAGCACCGGCAAGTGCAACGCCGCTGATCATCGAAAGAGCCATTGCTCCCAGGAAGATGTTCTTGATGTTCATCAGGTGGTTCCTTCCCTTTTTTGTTTAACGATCGCCAGAACGGCGGCCGCAATCCCAGTACGGATCTGGAAAGCCCGATGTTTCTTCCTGCCGGCGCATCACGCGAACGTGATAATGTCGAAAAACGATTCTCCGCCCGGCGCACCAGTACGAACGATTTTCCAAAAAAAGGAGGCCCGGATTGCTCCGGGCCTCAAGGCGTGAGCCCCTTGCGGAAGCGTCACGACGGGATCTTGGGAGGAATTCCGGGCCGGCGGGAGGAGGATCCGCCGGCCCTCGGGCAATTCCAGGAAAATGTGAAACGGGTTTCCCGTCCGGAATTGCCCCAAGCAAGTAGCGGAGCGGCTCTGCGTTTCCGTGAAACGATGAACCGCTCCGGCAAAGCCGGCCTTACGGCACCACTTCGCCGTGCTGGGTGACGTCGAGACCTTCCACTTCTTCCTGGGTCGACGGACGCAGGCCGACGAGCGCCTTGACGATGTAGAGGATCACGAAAGTGGCGACCGCGGTCCACAGGATGGTGAAGGCGATGCCGTAAAGCTGCTTGCCGACCGAAGCGTCCTTGCCGAGCGCGTTGATCGCCGGATCGGCGAGCGCGCCGGTGAGCAGGGCGCCGACGATACCGCCGATACCATGCACGCCGAAGGCATCGAGCGAGTCGTCATAGCCGAGCGCATGCTTGAGCTTGACCGCCGACAGGTAGCAGATGACGCCGGCGAGAATGCCGACGATGAAGGCGCCGGTCGGGTTGACGAAGCCGGAAGCCGGCGTCACCGCGACGAGGCCGGCGACGGCGCCCGAGATGATGCCGAGCACCGAGGGCTTCTTGGCGACGATCCATTCGGCGAACATCCAGGCCAGCGCCGCGGCGGCGGTGGCGACCTGCGTGTTCATCATCGCGGCGCCGGCGAGGCCGTCGGCCGCCAGTTCCGAACCGGCGTTGAAACCGAACCAGCCGACCCACAGCAGCGAGGCGCCGATCACCGAATAGACGAGATTATGCGGCGCCATGTTGGTGGTGCCGTAGCCCTCGCGCTTGCCCAGCACCAATGCGCAGACCAGGCCCGCGACACCGGCGTTGATATGGACGACCGTGCCGCCGGCGAAGTCGAGAACGCCGGCCGTGCCGAGGAAGCCGCCGCCCCACACCCAATGCGCGATCGGCGCGTAGACGAAGACCAGCCACAGGCCCATGAAGAGCAGCAACGCCGAGAATTTCATGCGCTCGGCGAAGGCGCCGGCAATCAGCGCCGGCGTGATGATGGCAAAGGTCATCTGGAACATCGAGAAGACGAACTCGGGAATGTTCGAGACTCCCGGCAGCCAAAGCGTCGAAACCGTGATGCCGTGGTGGAAGAAGCGCGAGAAGCCGCCGATATAGTTGTTCAGGCTGGAGGAGTCGTTGGTGGTGAAGGCGAGCGAATAGCCGAACATGAACCACAGCACCGTCACCAGGCAGGTGATGGCGAAGCTCTGCATGATGGTGGCCAGCACGTTCTTCTTGCGCACCATGCCGCCATAGAACAGCGCCAGGCCGGGAATGGTCATCATCAGCACCAGCGCCGTCGAGGTCAGCATCCAGGCGGTGTTGCCGGTGTCGAGGACCGGGGTCGGCGCGGGCGCCGGAGCGGTGGTCGTGGCGGCCGGCGCGGCTGTCTGCGCGAAGGCTGCGACCGAGCTCAAGGCTGTGAACGCGAACGCCGCGAGGGCGGCAGCGCGTCCCGTCGTCTTCGAGGTGGAAGGAATATTCATTGAACTCTCCGTTGGAATAGCTGGTCGCCGCTCAGAGCGCGTCGGTGTCTGTTTCGCCGGTGCGGATGCGCACTGCCTGGTCGATGCCGAAGACGAAGATCTTGCCGTCGCCGATCTGGCCGGTCTTGGCGGCCGCGGTGATGGCTTCGACGGCCTTGTCGACCATGTCGGCGCCGACCGCGACCTCGATCTTGATCTTGGGCAGGAAGCTGACCGCGTATTCCGCGCCGCGATAGATTTCCGTGTGTCCCTTCTGACGCCCGTAGCCTTTCACTTCGGTGACGGTCAGGCCCTGGATGCCGACGGCGGTGAGCGCTTCGCGCACCTCGTCGAGCTTGAACGGCTTGATGATTGCCATCACGATTTTCATAAGGTTTCACCCTTTGCTGTTGCGGTCCCCCGCGATTGCACGACTTCGCCGATCCCGTGGGGAGCCGGAGAGTGCACAACAGGATTCAAGCTCCGTGCCAATTGCCGAAACGGGCGTTAACCTGTTGTAAACAAAGGGAGCGAGTGCCCTGTGCCCAATTTTGCGGCGCAGGAACGCGAAGGCGAATGATTAAAAAGTAGGCAGAATTTGAGAAATGCCTGTTTAGCAGGCTAAACGCGAAACCGGCTCAGCGTTTCAGCCGGATCAGGCCTTCCTGGGCGACCGAGGCGATCAGCGTTCCGTCGCGAGCGAACAGCGAACCGCGCGTGAAGCCGCGCGAACCTTGCGTCGACGGGCTGTCCTGATTGTAGAGGATCCAGTCGTCCAGCGAATGACTGCGGTGGAACCACATGGCGTGGTCGAGGCTGGCGGCCTGGATGTCGCGGTCGAAGATGGCGCGGCCATGCGCGAAGGTCGAGGTGTCGAGCAGCGTCATGTCCGAAAGATAGGCAAGCACCGCCGCCTGGATGGCGCGGTTTTCCGGCACCGGGCCGGTGGTGCGGATCCAGATGTTCTGCTCAGGCTCCAGTTTCTCGCGGCTGGTGTAATGCTTCAGCATCACCGGCTTCATCTCGATCGGCCGGTCGCGCTCCCAGTAGCGCTTGATGCCTTCCGGCACCGCCTCGCCGAATTTTCTCAACAGCTCGCGCTGGGAGAGCAACGTGTCGGGCGCCGGCACGTCGCGCGGCATCGGCAGCTGATGCTCCAGCCCGACCTCGTCCTGCTGGAACGACGCTTCCAGCGAAAAGATCGCCTGGCCATGCTGGATCGCCACGACGCGGCGCGTGGTGAAGGAGCCGCCGTCGCGGATGCGGTCGACCTCGTAGACGATCGGCAGCTTGGTGTCGCCCGGCCGCATGAAATAGCCGTGCAGCGAATGCACGTGACGTTCCGGCTCGACGGTGCGCTGCGCGGCGACCAGCGCCTGCGCGATGGTCTGGCCGCCGAAGACGCGCTGCCAGTCGACCTTGGGGCTGCGACCACGATACAGATTGTGTTCGAGCTGCTCGAGGTCGAGAATGTCGAGAAGCTCGTCCATGGCCGCCGTCATGTTTGAAATCCTTCAAAGATGTGCCATGGCCGGTTTCGGACAGGACGTGCGGGCAGTCAAGGCCGCAAACGGCAGCCGGCCGAAGCCGCGAAAGGAAGATGCCATGGTCGACCGCAAGCCGGATGGAGCTGGGGCGAACGGAAACCGCGAGGCACCGCTGGACGTGCTCATCGCCGGCGCCGGCTATGTCGGGCTCACCGCCGCCGTGTCGTTGAAGCAGGCGCGCCCTAGCCTCGCCATCGCCATCGTCGATTCCGCCCCCGCCGGCGTCTGGCAGCGCGACGGCCGCGCCTCGGCCGTCGCAGCGGCCGCCAGCCGCATGTTGGAACAGCTCGGCGTCTGGGAAGAGATCGCGCCGGAGGCACAGGCGATCACCGAAATGATCATCACCGACTCGCGCGCCGCCGACCCGGTCCGCCCGGTATTTTTGACCTTCGACGGCGAGGTGGCGCCGGGCGAACCCTTCGCCCATATGGTCGCCAACCGCGACTTGAACGGCGCGCTGCGCCGGCGCGCCGAAAAACTCGGCATCGATATCATCGAAGGCATGGCGGTCAGCGCCTTCGACACCAATGGCGCCGGCATCACCGTGCACCTGGCCGATGGCGCGGCGCTGAAGGCGCGGCTGCTGGTCGCCGCTGACGGCGTCAATTCGAAGCTGCGCGACATGGCCGGCATCAAGACGGTGAAATGGGAATACGGCCAGTCCGGCATCGTCTGCACGGTGGCGCATGAGCGCCCGCACAACGGCCGCGCCGAGGAGCATTTCCTGCCCGCCGGTCCGTTCGCCACACTGCCGCTGAAGCCGGACAAGGATGGCACCAACCGCTCGTCGATCGTCTGGGTGGAACGCACCGAAGATGCCAAGGCGCTGGTCGAGGGCGACGAGTTCGTCTTCGAGCATGATCTGGAGCAGCGCTTCGGTCTCAAGCTCGGCGAGATCCGGGTCGCCGACAAGCCCCGCGCCTGGCCGCTCGGCCTGACGCTGGCGCGGGCCTTCGTCGCGCCGCGCATCGCGCTCGCCGGCGACGCCGCGCACGGCATCCACCCGATCGCCGGCCAGGGCCTCAATCTCGGCTTCAAGGATGTGGCAGCGCTGGCGGAAGTCGTGGTCGAGGCCGACCGGCTCGGCCAGGACATCGGCGCCCTCGACGTGCTCGAGCGCTACCAGCAATGGCGCCGCTTCGACACGCTGCAGATGGGCGTCACCACCGACGTGCTCAACCGGCTGTTCTCCAACGACATCGGCCCGCTGCGCGCCGCGCGCGACCTCGGCCTCGGGCTTGTCGAGCGCATGCCGAAGCTGAAGGAATTCTTCATTCGCCAGGCTTCGGGCCTGTCCGGCGACACGCCGAGGCTGCTCAAGGGCGAGGCGATCTGAACTATATTGCAGTGACGCCGAAGCCTAAACGACGTCGTCATCCACGGGCGGAGCGACGCGAAGCGGAGCGCAGACCCGAGGATCCATTCCGTGACCTTGACCGAAGAGTGCAGCCGAACAGAATTCCGCACGCAGCAACGCGTTGAGGTAACGGCATGGATTCTATGGTCTGCGCCGCGTCGCTTCGCTCCTTGCTCCGCCATAGAATGACGAAGCGACAGGCGTTCCAGCCAATCGCCGAGGCAGGCGATCCGACCGCCGCCGCGACGCCGAAAATTCAGGTCAGGCCGAGCCGAAAATGGCGGATTCCGAGAACCGGAGCGGAGCGTACTTCTCGTACGTGAGCACCGGAAGCGCAGGAAGCCGGCATTTACAGGCCGGCCTCACCTGAATTCTAGTTGACCTCGAAACCCAGCTTCTGCCTTAACCTCAACATCCGCTGATCAGCGATCTTGAGGCTCTGCTCGCCGCCCTGCGCGACGCGGTTCAGCATCTTGAGCAGGTCGTCGCGCTCATGCGGATCGAGGCGCTCGAGCAGGAAGGGCGCCAGCTTGTCGATGACGATCGTCGTGTCGTCGACCTGCGCCGCCGCCCATTTGGCGTAGACGACGGCCTCGTCGGTCTTCTTCGGACTTTCGGCGATCTGCGCGATCACCTCGCGCAGCACCGCCTCGCGCTTCGGCAGCACCGGTCCTTGCTCGGCGACGATCGCGGTGATCAGCGTCGCGGCCGCCACCACCGGATCGTCGATCGCCGTCAGCGGCGACAGCGCCGCCTGCTTGCGCAGTTTCTTGCGCCGCATATTGCCTTGCACGCGGCCGACGACGTCGGCCACCTCGCGCGCGGCGTCGCTCATATATTTCAGCCGGTACCACCAGATGGCGGCCGCTCCAAGCAGGCCAAGTATCGCAATAAGAATAGGCATGCCGAATTTCCCCGAAATCGCGGTGACGATAAGAGAAGCGCGGCATTGCTTCAACACGCAACGGTTGCGACCGGTGAAGAAAGGCTGAACATCGCGCCACAACCGCGATAAGGCGGCATCATGAACCCGGTATGTCGTAGATCGCCCGGACCTCGACCGTGCCGAGCTCGGCCAGAGGAATGCCTTCCGCGATCTTCAGCGCCTCGGCAAGGTCCGCCGCCTCGACCATGACGAAGCCGAGCAACTGCTCCTTGGTCTCCGCGAACGGCCCGTCGGTCACCAGCGCCTTGCCCTTGCGCCGCCTCAGCGATTTCGATGTCTTCACCGGCTGCAGCGCCTGCGCGATGATCAGCTTGCCCTGCCGGTCGAGCTCCCTGTCATAGGCGAGCGAGTCGGCATCGAGCTTGGCCCCTCGTTCCGGCGTCAGCGCGAAGAGGTCCTTTTCCTCGCCATAGACCAGCAGGACATATTTCATTTCAGGCTCCCTTCCGTTGATGATTTATAGGCGGCGAAGGCGGCGGTGTCAGTTTTGCTTGCCGTCGCCGCGTGATCGAGCAGGCATGCCGCGATGCCGATGATGGCGATGGCCGCCGCCAGCCGGCCGAAGCCCGGTACCGGCGGATCCAGCCAGAATTCTTCCGGTCGCCGGGCCTTTCGTCCGGGCGTACCCCAGATCGCAAGAAACAGATTGTCCATCTTCAAATCTCCATCGGTCATGAGTGGCCGCCCGCAGGACGGTCGGGCCGATGGGAAGTCGACATTTTTGCGCGGACATTTTTTTCGAGAAACTTCGTGTCCCGCCAAACATAATCATATCAAGCCATGGATGGTCTTCCTCCGCGCCCGCGCTATAGTTTGCGGGAACGTCGGCGCCCGCCGGCGCAACCCCGACAGACCAGGAGGACTCCATGGACCGCACCGCAAACGCCGTCTGGAAAGGCAATCTGACGGAAGGCAAGGGCACGCTCGACACGCAGAGCGGCGCGCTGAAGGCCGCACCCTATTCGTTCAAGGCGCGCTTCCAGGACGAGAGCGGCAAGTCCGGCACCAATCCGGAAGAGCTGATCGCCGCCGCACATGCCGGCTGCTACGCCATGCAGCTGTCGCATTTCCTGGCCGAGAACGGCACGCCGGCCGCCGAGCTCGACGCCAAGGCGGTGGTGACGCTGGTGCCCGGCACCGGCATCACCGGCAGCGCCATCACTCTGGTCGGCAAGGTGCCGGGCATCGACGCCGCGAAGTTCAAGGAACTGGCCGAGAAGGCCAAGGCGGAATGCCCGGTGTCGAAGGCGCTAGGAGCGATCAAGGTGTCGTTGGACGCGAAGCTGGGGTGACTGGTTTGGGAGGGCCGCGATCCTTCGCCCCCCTCTCTGCCCTGCCGGGCATCTCCCCCTCAAGGGGGGAGATTGGCAGTTCCCGCGCCTCGCTCATCCGGCAACGTTGGAAATTGGCGAAAGCCGGCGTGACATCTGATCTCCCCCCTTGAGGGGGAGATGTCCGGCAGGACAGAGAGGGGGGCCTCGCGCCAACCTTTCCAGCGAGCTATAAACCCAGCGCCTCGACTCTCGCCCGCAAAGCCGCGAGCTCTTCCTCCAACGCCTTGACGCGCGCTTCGAGATCAGCATCCGCAGCAGTCGCCGTTGGCTGCCAGGGCGCCGCCACCGCCGCCGCTTCCACCGGGCCACTCAGCAAATGCACATAGCGCTCCTCGCGCTGCCCGGGCGCGCGTTCGAGCAGCTGGATCAGCGGCGGCCGGCGGCCGATCATCAGGTCGAGATTGTCGCGCAGCTCCTCGATCGAGGCAAAGCGCGCCATACGTTCAGAGCGGGCAAGCAATTCATGCGCCGTCTGCGCGCCGCGCAGGAGCAAAAGCCCGATCACCGCGATCTGCGGCGTGGTCAGCGAAAAGCGCTGCGCCATCAGATGCTCGTAGCGCTCGACGCGCGAGGCGAAGGCCTGGCGCACCAGCCCCTTCTGCTCGAGCGAGCTCAGCGCCCGCCTGATCTCGGTCAGCTCCAACGCCATCACCGGCTCGCGCGCCGTCTTCTGGTTGGCCGCCTGGTGCGCGCCGTTGAGCGTCAGCGGATAGACGTCCGGCGTCAGCTCCTTCTTCTCGATCAGGGAGCCCAGCACGCGCGCCTCGACGGCGGAGAGGATGGGGAGATCTTCGCTCATTGAGTTGCCTATCCTTTTGAGGCTGGAGGGACAGCACCCCCCTCTGTCCTGCCGGACATCTCCCCCGCAAGGGGGGAGATCAGCAGTTGCAGCGCCGCTCGCCCATTGTTGCAACGCTGGAGATTAGCGAAAGCCGAAATGACAGCCAATCTCCCCCCTTGCGGGCGAGATGTCCGGCAGGACAGAGGGGGGTGTGAAGGAACGCTGCGTTGGCCGTGAGCGAGTCCACCAACGCTAAACCCTTCTCTCCACCATCATCTTCTTGATCTCGGCGATCGCCTTGGCGGGGTTCAAGCCCTTGGGGCAGGTCTGCGCGCAGTTCATGATGGTGTGGCAGCGATAGAGCCGGAACGGATCTTCCAGATTGTCGAGCCGCTCGCCCGTCGCCTCGTCACGGCTGTCGATCAGCCAGCGATAGGCCTGCAGGAGCACCGCCGGACCGAGATAGCGGTCGCCGTTCCACCAGTAACTCGGGCACGACGTCGAGCAGCAGGCGCACAGGATGCATTCGTACAGCCCGTCGAGCTTCTCGCGGTCCTCGTGGCTCTGCAGCCATTCCTTCGCCGGCGTTGGCGAGACCGTCTGCAGCCAGGGCTGGATCGAAGCGTGCTGGGCATAGAAATTGGTGAGGTCCGGCACCAGGTCCTTGATCACCTCCATGTGCGGCAGTGGATAGACCTTCACCGCGCCTGAAATGTCGTCGGCGCCCTTGGTGCAGGCCAGCGTGTTCGAGCCGTCGATATTCATGGCGCAGGAGCCGCAAATGCCTTCGCGGCAGGAGCGGCGCAGCGTCAGCGTCGGGTCGATCTTGTTCTTGATCCACAACAGCGCGTCGAGAACCATCGGACCGCAATCGTCCATGTCGACGAAATAGGTGTCCATGCGCGGGTTTTCGTCATCGTCCGGCGACCAGCGGTAGATGCGGTATTCCCTGAGGTTCGTCGCGCCTTCCGGCTTCGGCCAGGTCTTGCCCTGCTGGACCTTGGAATTTTTGGGAAGCGTGAGTTCGACCATTACCTGCGGTCCTTTCGGATGACGAGCTTCAGCCCGGACCAGATTTCGTTGACGGCGGCGACCTTGACGTCGACGAGGTCGCGCCTCAGCGCCTCCGACCGGATGACGTCCTCGGTGACGTCGGTCGGCACCTTCGAGGCCTTCTTCGGCCACGAGACCCAGACCATGCCGTCGCGCTTGATCGCCGCCTCTATGCCGGCCAAGCCGTCCTCGATCTCGGCGCGCTGCCGCGTGAAAGCGTGCACGGCATCGTATTTCCGGCTGCCCGAGATCGCCGACCATTCCGCGAGCCGGTCGACGCCGGCAAAGGAAACGGCTTCCGTAAGAGCGTCGAGCTCCGGCGGCAGCGCAATGAAGGCGGCAACCATGCCATCCTTCAGGCCGAGCTTGGCCGGAAGGGGCGTGCCGGAATATCCCGTTGCCGCCTGCGCCATGGTCAATACACCCTGGCCTTCGGCGCGATCTTGGCCAGGCTGATGCCGCCGTCCTTCTCCGCCAGCAGCGGCTCGGTATGCACCGGCCGGTAGGTCAGCGTCACCTTGCCGTCTTCGCTCAGATGGGCCAGCGTATGCTTGCGCCAGTTGGCGTCGTCGCGCTTGTCGAAATCCTCACGCGCATGCGCGCCGCGGCTCTCCTTGCGCGCTTCGGCGCCGTGGACCGTGGTGATGGCGTTGGCCATCAGGTTTTCCAGCTCCAGCGTCTCGACGAGGTCGGAATTCCAGATCATCGAGCGGTCGGTGACCTTGATGTCCTTGAGCTCGCCCCAGAGTTCCGAAATGCGCTTGCAGCCGTTCTCGAGCGATTCCTGCGTGCGGAACACAGCGGCGTCTTCTTGCATGGCGCGCTGCATCTTCTCCCTCAGCACCGCCGTCGGCGTCGAGCCGTTGGCGTTGCGCAGCCTGTCGAAGCGCTCCATGATCTTTTCGACCGAGGCTTCGTTGGGCGACGGGATCGCCGACTTGCGGTCGATCACCTGGCCGGCGCGGATAGCCGCGGCGCGGCCGAACACGACGAGGTCGATCAGCGAGTTGGAGCCAAGCCGGTTGGCGCCATGCACCGAGGCGCAGCCGGCCTCGCCGACCGCCATCAGGCCGGGCGACACGCGGTCGGGGCTGTCGGCCGTCGGGTTGAGCGCCTCGCCCCAGTAATTGGTCGGCACGCCGCCCATGTTGTAGTGCACCGTCGGCAGCACCGGGATCGGCTCCTTGGTGAGGTCGACGCCGGCGAAGATCTTGGCCGATTCCGAGATGCCCGGAAGCCGCTCATGCAGCACGGCCGGATCGAGATGGTCGAGATGCAGGAAGATGTGGTCCTTCTTCTTGCCGACGCCGCGGCCCTCGCGGATCTCCAGCGTCATGCAGCGCGAGACGACGTCGCGCGAGGCAAGGTCCTTGGCCGACGGCGCGTAGCGCTCCATGAAGCGCTCGCCCTCGGAATTGACCAGATAGCCGCCCTCGCCGCGCGCGCCTTCGGTGATCAGGCAGCCGGCGCCATAGATGCCGGTCGGGTGGAACTGAACGAACTCCATGTCCTGCAGCGGCAGCCCGGCTCTGGCCGCCATGCCGCCACCGTCGCCGGTGCAGGTATGCGCCGAGGTGGCGGAGAAATAGGCGCGGCCGTAGCCGCCGGTCGCCAGCACCACCATCTTGGCCGAGAAGCGGTGGATGGTGCCGTCGTCGAGGTTCCAGGCCACGACTCCGGTGCAGGTGCCGTCCGGCTCCATGATCAGGTCGAGCGCGAAATACTCGATGAAGAACTGTGCGTTGTTCTTCAGCGACTGGCCATAGAGCGTGTGCAGGATGGCATGGCCGGTGCGGTCGGCGGCCGCGCAGGTGCGCTGCACGGGCGGGCCGTCGCCGTAATTCATCATGTGGCCGCCGAACGGCCGCTGGTAGATCTTGCCTTCCTCGGTGCGCGAGAACGGCACGCCATAGTGCTCGAGCTCGTAGACCGCGGCCGGCGCCTCGCGCACCATATATTCCATGGCGTCGACGTCGCCCAGCCAGTCCGAGCCCTTGACGGTGTCGTACATATGCCACTGCCAGGAATCCGGGCCCATGTTGGAGAGCGAGGCGGCGATGCCGCCCTGCGCGGCAACGGTGTGCGAGCGGGTCGGGAACACTTTGGTGATGCAGGCGGTGCGCAGGCCCTGCTCGGCCATGCCGAGCGTGGCGCGCAAGCCGGCGCCGCCGGCGCCGACGATCACGACATCGAATTTGTGGTCGACAAAATTATAGGCGGAAGCCGTGTTTGCGTTGGCCAAGACGTCAGCCTCCGAATGCCAGTTTGAGCAGGGCAAACAGCGATGCGACGCCGACTGCCACGCAGAAGAAGGTGTTGAGGGCGATCACCGCGAGCTTCAGGCCTTCGCCATGCACATAGTCCTCGATGATGACCTGCATGCCGAGCCGCATGTGGTAGAGGCCCGATATCAGCACCAGCGCCAGCATCAGCGCCACGAAGGGATTGGCGAGCGCCGCCCGCACGTCCGTGTAGCCGTGACCGTTGATCGCGATCAAGAAGCCGACGAAGAACAGAAGCAATGGGATGTTGGCGATCGCCGTCAGCCGCTGGCGCCAGAAATGCAGCGTGCCTTCGCGCGCCGAGCCCAGGCCGCGCACCTTGCCGAGCGGCGTGCGCATATCGTTGTTGGAGCCGCTCATACCAGGCCTCCGCGCGCCATGTATCCGGCGATCCAGATCAAAAGGGTGAGCACGACCGAACCCACGAGGGTCGCCCAGGCGATCTTCGAGGCGGTGTGCTTTTCCAGCCCGGCGCCGGTGTCCCAGATGAGGTGGCGCAACCCGCCCAGCATGTGGTGCATCAGCGCCCAGGTGTAACCGAACAGGACCAGCCGGCCGAGCCAGGAACCGAAGGCCCAGTTGACCCAGTCGAAGGTGGCCTGCGTGCTCGAAGCGGCGATCAGCCACGCCGCCACCAGCAGCGTGCCGAAGTAAAGCGCGCCACCGGTGATGCGATGGATGATCGACATCGTCATGGTGATCGGCGGCCGGTAGATCGTCAGATGCGGCGACAGCGGCCGTTCACGTCTGGCTGCTGCGCGGGTGGCTGGTGATTTGCTCATGGCTGCCCCAGTTCGGCGTCCTGGATGCCGCTACCGAAGAGCAGCGTTTGCCGCCTTCATATATGGCCCCGGACAGCCGGTTTCTAATGCCCTTTTTGCACCGCGTCAAAGCCGGAAAATCGTTTTGGAAAAGTCATTTAGTCTGACAAATTGGCGCTCGCGCGCTTCAATCGATTAGCGGCTGTCTTGAAGCCGGCGTAGCGTTTCGCTGCAGTCAATAAGCAGCACTACCTTCGACAAGTCTGCGGCGTGGATCCTCGCTTCATCACCAGCGCCTCGCGCCCGTCGATCACGATTGCGTCATGCGTCACCGCTTCCTGGTAGCGGCTGCTCTGATTGGCGGGCGAGGCCGCGAATTCCTCGGTCGTGCCGTCCGGCCGCACCACGCGCAGCGCCCTGCCCAGGTTCTGGATGGTGATCATGCCGCCATTGCCGCATCTGTAGGTGGCCGTGCCGATACCGGATCGCGGCGCGGTGAGGTCGGTGACGATCTTGGTTGGCGGCGCGGCGGGCGGCGCCACGGTTTTGGCTGCCGCAGGGACTGGGGCCGCCGGCGGCGCTGCAAGCATCGGCGCCGCCGCCGGTGCGGCGGATTGCTGGACCGGAGTGGGGGTGACCACCGGCGCCGCGGCACTGGCAGCCTTCGGCGCGTTGTCCTGCGGCACGCAGGCAGCGGCCGCGAGAAGCAGCGGGATGGTGATCGACAACCGAACCGTTTGGCCAAAGCGCATAAGCTGCCCCTTTCGTGCGCGGCACGCTAGACATGCCGCGCAGCAAGATCAAGTTCACCCGGAGTGAGCCGGCTCCGTGCCTGCCCCTGCGGCGGACAAGAACCCGTCCCTCGAAAATTAACCATGTTCCTTAAGAACCGGCGCCAAAAGCCTCCTGCCTCTTAACAAAGGTTAAGAAACAGTTAATTTTCTGATTCGAACTGGATTTCCAGGCGCGACCGCGCGCCGATCAAGGGAGAGCGACATGCGTTCGAACTCAGGGCGGGCAAGCGTTGCCGCAGCGGCGCTGGCGGGACTGGCGATGGCAATCGCCGCGCCGGCCGAAGCGGGGCTGCGCCATCACGACCGCGTCTATGCCGATTCCTTCGGCAATCTCGTCATCGACAGCGCCGCCGGCTACAAGCGCATCATCGTCGGCGAAGGCAAGCTTGCGAAGCAGCTTTCCGAATACACCAGCGCCGGCCAGCCGGCCGTGGTCTATGACAATGCCGACGAGCCGGGCTCGCCCGGCTGCTACCAGCCGCCGGTGCTGGTCAAGGGCCGTTCCTATATGTACGGGCTTTCCGACGGCGAGATGCCCAATCTCAGCCCTTGCCGTTGAACACCGTCGGCGTCTGGCGCCGCCGCAGCGCGCCTGACACGCGCACGCAGTCGCGGCCGGCATTCTTGGCTTCGTAGAGCGCGGCGTCGGCGCGCCGCAACAGATCGGCAAACCCCTCGTCGGTGGCCAATTCCGCCACGCCGAAGCTCGCGCTGCAGCGGTGGTCGGCCGGCAGGCCTTCGATCGGCAGGGCGCCGAAGGCGTTGCGCGCGCCCTCGGCGAACAGCCGCGCCGCCGCGAGATTGGTGCCTGGCAGGATGATGGCGAACTCCTCGCCGCCGATGCGGCCGGCGACATGATGTTCGGCGGCCGCCTCGCGCAGGAAGCCGGCGAAGGTCTCGATCACGCGGTCGCCGGAGGCATGGCCGTAGCTGTCGTTGATGCGCTTGAAGTAATCGAGATCGGCGATGACCAGCGCCACCGGCACCCCGCGCCGAACGGCGTCCCGCATGGCAAGGTCCGCGTGACGCTCGAAGCCGCCGCGGTTGAACAGCCGCGACAAGGCGTCGGTTTCCGATTTCGAGGTCGCCTCGTTGAGCACGTCGCGCACCAGCACGGCCAAGGCTAGCAGTGCCAGCGCCATGCCGAACACGGTACCGAGCGACTGCGACACCAGCGCGTAGCTGGTCTGGACATAGGCCTGCGGATTGGCGCCCCAGCCGCCCAGCGCACCCGCGATGAGCGGCTTGGAGGCGAACTGCACCGCACTGGCGCCGAGCACCAGCGCGAGCAGATGATCGAGCCGCGCAAGCCTTTGCCGGGAAGAGAGCACGACGCCGAGCGCGGCGAACTGCATGATGGCGTAAGGCAATTGGTAGGCCATCATGCGCGTCAGCGAATGGCGCGGCAGGTCCTGCACCAGATAGACCGCCACCGAGGCAACGACCAGGAAGCACAGCATCGGCACCCAGGGCGGCCGCACGCCGTATTTATGGGCGAGCCCGCCATTGAAGGCGATGGTTGCGCCGAGGAACACGGCAAAGGCGGCGACGACCGGCAGCCTTGCATCCGCGAAGGCCGGGATGCTGAACTCGATGGCGAAATAGGCCATGCCGAGCAGGTAGCTGAAGGCAAGCCAGCGCGCCGAAACCCGCCCGGTGTCGTAGACGGCGATCGCCATGAACGCCGCCGCCAGGAGGCCTGCGACGGACAGGTTGATCATCAGGATGAAGTCGGCGCTGCCCATATCTTCCTTCGTCGGACGTTGCGGACAGAAAAGCATCGACGGGCGAAAATCGCGTTAACGCCGGCTATATTGGGGAGCCGCAGGCCTTTGCGATTTGGACATAAGTCCCGTCCTGTCGTCAGAGCATTTGGAACGCCGCTTAGAGGTCAATGGCAATCGCCTGGTTCCACGATTGGCCGAGCCATCCCTCCGATCGTCATCCACGGGCGAAGCAAGGAGCGAAGCGACGCGCGCAGACCCGAGGATCCATTCCGTTATTTTTGAGAGCCGCTCACGGTGCAGAATTCTGCCCCGCTGCATTCTTCAGCGAAGGTCACGGAATGGATCCTCGGGTCTGCGCTCCGCTTCGCGTCGCTCCGCCCGTGGATGACGAAGGCGCGGGAGTCCACTTGTATCACTCGACGGCGAGCGGCACGGCGACAAACGTCGTTTCGGGTCTCTCATAGGAAAGCCGCACGCTGTCGCGGCCGTTCTGCTTGGCCTTGTAGAGCGCCTCGTCGGCGCGCCGCATCAACGGCATCAGCCCTTCCTTGCCGGTGCGCGCGGCGACGCCGAAGCTTGCGGTGACCCTGGTGCCGGGCGGCAGGCCGTCGACCGTGCCGGCAGAATAGAAGGCGCGGATCGCTTCGGCAAAGAGCCTGGCGGCCGCAAGGTCGCTGAGCGGCAGAAGCACGGCGAACTCTTCGCCGCCGATGCGGCCGGCGGCTCCGCGCGCGCCGGTGGCGGAACGCAGCTTGGCGGCGAAGTCGGCGATCACCCGGTCGCCGGCCTCATGCCCGTGCCGGTCGTTCAGCGCCTTGAAATGATCGAGGTCCGCCAGCACCAGGGCGACCGGAAAGCCGGCCTTGCCGCACTGGTCGAGCAGTTGGGTCGCCCGGTCCTCGAAGCCGCGGCGGTTGAGGATGCCCGAGAGCGGATCGGTGTGGGTCTCCGCCTTCAGCGCCCGCATCACATCGAGCGCCGCCGCGGTGAACAGGCAAAGCGCAATCAGCAGCGACAAAAGCGCGTGCGAAAGCAGCGCCGTCGTCCAGTAGGACGAGCCATAGAAGCCGTCATAGCTGGGGAACGGGCCGTGCGCGATGACGACGATCAGCGTGCGGACGACGAAGTTCAGCCCCGACAGCAGCGACAGCACGAACAGGATCTTTTCGGTCGGGCCGTTGTTGCGCACCGTTCTCAGTTCCGCGGCGACCAGCAGGCTGAGCGCGCCGAAGCCGAAATTCATGACCAGCACGCGCCAGGTGAGGTCCGGCTGGACGAACATGAACCAGCAGAAGGCGGCGAGCCCGCCACCGGTCACTACGCCGATGCCGACATAGGGCACGCGCCGCCCGTAGCGCGCGACGATCGCGCTGGAAAGGCAGCAGGCCGCGATCGTGAAGCAGATGTTGGAAACGAGCTTGGTCAGCGCAAGGCCGATCGGCAGCGTGAAATATTGCAGCAGGAAGCCCGGCGCCGACAGGCAATAGCTGGCGGCGAGCGCGGCCAGATACGGACGATGGCGCTGATAGGACCACAGCACGAGGAACGCAGCGCCAAGCGCCAGCGCTATCGTCGGATTGAGCAGCGCTATGAGCAGACCAGTGTCCAAAGGACTGCGACTTTCCCCAACTTACCCAACGGGAGATACTAGGACTTAAGCCCAAACAAGCGGTTAAGCCCCAGGCCAAATACGTCGCGAAACCATGGGGAACCGGCCCTGCCGGAGCGGCGTTGTCCGGCCAGACTGGAGACGCCAGCCAGGAGACAATTGCGATGGCCGGCACGATCACCTTGACCGATCACGATGAAATCCGTTCCTGGGCGGCGGCGCGGGCCGGCTTTCCGGCCATAGTCGATGTATCGCCCGAACCTGGCACGCAGGCCATGCTGCGCCTGGTCTTCGACCAGCAGGCCTATGAGGACGAGGACCGACCGGAACGCCCGCCCAATGCCGGCGGCTACGAGCTGGTCGAGTGGGACGAATGGTTCAAGATCTTCGACGACAGCCAGCTGGCGTTGGTCGTTGCCGCCGACGAACCCGGCCGGCGCGAGGAATTCCACGAGATCGTTCGCAGGTAGGATCGTTGAAGGCAAAAGGCCCGGACGATGCGTCCGGGCCTTCGGCGTTTGAAGCTGGCGATTATTTCCAGTCGCGGATGTCGACGAAGTGGCCGGCGATCGCCGCCGCCGCCGCCATGGCCGGCGACACCAGATGGGTGCGGCCCTTGAAGCCTTGCCGGCCCTCGAAATTGCGGTTCGAGGTCGAGGCGCAGCGCTCATGCGGCTTCAGCCGGTCGTCATTCATGGCCAGGCACATCGAGCAGCCCGGTTCGCGCCAGTCGAACCCGGCGGCGAGGAAGATCTTGTCCAGGCCTTCGGCCTCGGCCTGTTCCTTCACCAGGCCGGAGCCCGGCACGATCATGGCGTTGACGCGCGGATTGACCTTCTTGCCCTCGACAACCTTGGCGGCGGCGCGCAGGTCCTCGATGCGACCATTGGTGCAGGAGCCGATGAACACGCGGTCGAGCTCGATATCGGTGATCTTGGTTCCCGGCGTCAGCCCCATATAGTCGAGCGCGCGGATCTTCGACGAGCGCTTGTTCTCGTCAGTGATCTCTTCCGGATTGGGCACGATGCCCTGCACCGAGACGACGTCCTCGGGCGAGGAGCCCCAGGAGACGATCGGCGGCAGTTTCTGGGCGTCGAGCACGACGACTTTGTCGAAATGCGCGCCTTCGTCCGAACTGAGCGTCTTCCAATAGGCCATCGCTGCGTCCCAGGCCGCGCCCTTGGGCGCGCGCGGCTTGTCCTTGACATAAGCGAAGGTCGTCTCGTCCGGCGCGATGAGGCCGGCGCGAGCACCGCCCTCGATCGACATGTTGCAGATCGTCATGCGGCCTTCCATCGACAGCGAGCGGATCGCTTCGCCGGCATATTCGATGACATAGCCGGTGCCGCCGGCGGTGCCGATCTCGCCGATGATGGCCAGGATGATGTCCTTGGCGGTCACGCCTTCCGGCAACTGGCCGTCGACGCGCACCAGCATGTTCTTGGCCTTGCGCTGGATCAGCGTCTGCGTGGCGAGCACATGCTCGACCTCCGACGTGCCGATACCGTGCGCCAAGGCGCCGAAGGCGCCATGCGTGGAGGTGTGGCTGTCGCCGCACACAATGGTCATGCCGGGCAGCGTGAAACCCTGCTCCGGCCCGATGATGTGGACGATGCCCTGGCGGATATCGTTCTCGGAATAATATTCGATGCCGAAATCCTTGGCGTTCTTGGCCAGCGCCTCGACCTGGATGCGGCTTTCCTCGTTCTTGATGCCGAACTTGCGCTCTGGCGAAGTCGAGACGTTGTGGTCGACCACGGCCAGCGTCTTTTCCGGATGGCGAACTTTCCTGCCGCTCATGCGCAGGCCTTCGAAGGCCTGCGGGCTGGTGACCTCGTGCACGAGGTGGCGGTCGATATAGAGCAGGCAGGTGCCGTCGTCCTGGCGATCGACCGTATGGTCGTCGAAGATCTTGTCGTAGAGGGTGCGCGGTGCGCTCATGTGCGTAAATCCGTCGATATGAGAATGGGAAAAGCACGCCGGCAATCCGGCGCGACGACTGCGATCGGTCGGCTCAGCTAAGTCGGCTGGTCAGCGCGCCGCAAACGCGCGCGGAGAAACGCGACGGCAGGCGCTTTCTGTCCTGCAGCACGAAACCCTTGTAGGCCGGATCGCTGAAAAGCTTTTCCATGGCGGGGTAGATAGCAATGTTTTGGCTTTTCGGCAATTAGCGGCGGGGACCTGGTTTCCTCGCCCCACGAAGTGGGGAGAGGTGGCCCGGCGAAGCCGGGACGGAGAGGGGGCTGCGCAGTGCTCGGATGTATCCGGGCCCGATGCTGCTCCCGAGCTTCAACCCTCAAACGGCTTTGACATCGCGGAGGGCGCCCCCCGCTCCGTCCCGGCTTCGCCGGGCCACCTCTCCCCCGCCTAAAGCGGGGGCGAGGAACTGGCGCTCAAACCACCTCGAACACAAACGTCTTCACCAGCGCTTCCGGATCGCCGATGGCGTAGCAGCGGAACCATGGGCTCTGTTCGACGAGCCGCCATTTCCCTGCGCGCTCCAATTCGTCGAACACCGCCTGGAAACCGCCGCTTTCGAAAACCTTGTCGCGCACGGTGAAGATGGCGTGGCCGCCGCTCTTCGTAATGCGCACCAATTCATGCAGGCCGGCCGCCGGCGCATGGCCGATGGTGAAGACGCCGGTCGAGAAGAAAGCGCGGAAATGCCGGTCGGGCCAGGGCAGCGGGCCGCCGAGCATTGCTTTCTTCAATTCGTTGTAAGCCGGCTTGTTATCGGCTTGGCGGCTGCCGGCGAGCTTCAGCATGTCGTCGGAAAGGTCGAGCCCGGCGATGTCGGCATAGCCAAGCGCCTTGAGCGACGGCCCCGATAGCCCCGTGCCGCAGCCGGCATCGAGCAGCGGGCCTTCGCCCGCCGGTACGTGCCGCGCCACCCAGGCGGTGATCAGGAACGGCAACAGATAGCCGAGCGAGGCGGTTTCGCCGTCATAGGTCGCTGCCCAGTCGGCATAGGCCTTGGCCAGGCCTTCCGGCGTATCGGCCGTATAGACGGAATCCAGCGCCGCATTGGCCTTGTCGAAATTCATGGGCGTCTCCTCCGCCGTTTGCATGTCGGCCAAGGTAGAGCAATTCCAGGAAAAGTGGGAACCGGTTAGGTTCGGCGCCTTCGCCGGAGCCTTCCGTCCGGAATTGCGTCAAAACAAAGAGATGCCAGCCGGCTATTCCTGATGCTGCCGTCGCAGCCGCTGCTCCAGCGCCCTGAGCGCCAGCGACAGGCCGACGGTGAGGATCAGGTAGATATAGGCGACGATCGAATAGGTCTCGAAGAAGCGAAACGAGCCGGCGGCATAGACCTTGCCGATCTGGGTGATGTCGGCGACGCCGAGCACCGAGACCAGGGAGGAATCCTTGACCATGGCGACGAAATCGTTGCCGAGCGGCGGCAGGATGGTGCGGATCGCCTGCGGGAACACAATCAGCCGGAAACGCTGCACGCGGCTCAGCCCGAGCGCCTTGGCGGCCTCGATCTGGCCTTTCTCGACCGACTGGATGCCGGCGCGGAACACTTCCGAGATGAACGCCGAATAGCCGATGGTCAGCGCCATGATGGCGCGCCACAAAAGCGAGACGTCGCGCACCAGCAGTTCGCCAATCAGGCCGGCGCTTTGCAACGGCGCGGTCAGCGCGTTCCAGGCGGCGACGACGGCCGGCGCGCCGGCAAAGGCGATCCAGAACAACAGAACCAGGATCGGCACGCCGCGGATGATCTCGACATAGAAGCGAGCGATCTGGCGCAGCCACTGCGATCCCGACAGCGCCATCAGCGCGATGCCGAGCCCGAGCGCGGAGGCGAGCGCAAAGGCGACCGCGGTGACGAAAATGGTGATGCCGATGCCCTTGGCGACGGTGGCGAAGACCTGCGCGTAGAGATCGCTGGAGGCGATGGCGAGCGCCGCGGCGAGCGCAAGGACGAGCGCGGCTGCCAGCCACCAGGGGAATTCGGATTTGGCGGAGGACGCGGGCGATGCCATTAGGCGATGCCGGTGGAGCGGACGTCCCGAGAGGATAGCGCCAAGGCCCCCCTCTCTGGCCTGCCGGCCATCTCCCCCTCAAGGGGGGAGATTAGCAGTTTGAGCTGCTCCGCGCATTCTGCGACGTTGATAGTTGGCGAAAGCCGGCGCGACATCCGATCTCCCTCCTTGAGGGGGAGATGCCCGGCAGGGCAGAGAGGGGGGTGAAGGAATGAGGCCTTTGCGGATTTCGGCCCGCCACTGTCGCGCATCATTGGCAGCAAAAGCGCCTACTGCCCCATCTTGTAATCAAGGAACCACTTCTTGTTGAGCTTGTCGAACGTGCCGTCCGCCTTCAGCGAGGCGATCGCGGCGTTGACCGGCTTCACCAGGTCCGAGCCCTTCGGGAAGATGAAGCCGAAATCCTCGGTGCCGAGTGGGCCGCCGATCAGCTTCAGCTTGCCTTCGGAGGCATCGACATAGCCCTTGCCGGCGGTGCCGTCGGTGAGCACCACGTCGACGTCACCCGTTTTCAGCGCCTGCACGGTCGCGCCGAACGTCTCGAACAGTTTGATGCGCGGGTTCTGCTCGTTGCCGTCGAGCACGCTGTAGACGGCGGTGTAGAAGGGCGTGGTGCCGGGCTGGGCGCCGATCAGCCCATCCTTGAAGGCGCCAAAACTCTTGGCGTCGGTGAAGCGGCTTTCGTCGCCGCGCACCAGCATGAACTGCTCCGAGCGCATGTAGGGATCGGAGAAGTCGACCTTCTCCTTGCGGTCGTCCTTGATGGTGATGCCGGTCATGCCGATGTTGTACTGGTTGTCGGAAACCGCCTGGATCATCGCGTCCCAGGACGTATTCTGGTACTCGACCTTGAAGTTCAGCCGCTTGGCGATCTCGTCCATCGCGTCATATTCCCAGCCGATCTGCTTGCCGGTCTTCTTGTCGATGAACTGCAGCGGCGGGTAGGCGTTTTCCGTCACCACCACGACTTTCTTGCCGGCGAGGTCGGGCAAATTGTCGGCGAGCGCGGCGACTGGCGCGAGAAGGCAGGCCACCATGGCGGCCAGCAGCAATTTCGACTTGGTCATGACAAATCTCCGAAGGTGCGACCGCGCTGCAATTTCGCGGCCTAAGAAAATCCGGCGCCGACTTTAGCCTGCCGCAAGCGCCTTGCAAGCCGGTCTGCTGCGACGTTGCGCGCTATACGCAAATCCAATGCTCTTCGGGGATCGTTTCGAGGATGGCCGTTGCCGGATCAATCCTGATCGGCGGTGGCCTCGCGCAACCCGGCGACCAGCCGTGTCAGCGTGCCGTGCAGGGCTTTCAGCTCGGCCCGCTCCAGCGGCATGCTGCAACTCAGTCCTTCCTGCACGTCCTTCATCTTCGCCCGCAGCGCCTCGCCCTTGGCGGTCGGTTCGACCAGAACCCGGCGCTCGTCGGCGGCGTCGCGCCGGCGCGTCACCAAGCCACCCGCTTCCATGCGCTTGATCAACGGCGTCAGCGTCGCCGAATCGAGGCCAAGTGCCGCGCCGAGCTCGCCGACCGTGCTCGGCGAATGCTGCCACAGCGCCAGCATTGCAAGGTATTGCGGGTAGGTGAGGCCGAGCGGGTCGAGCAGCGGCCGGTAGAGCTTCGTCATCAGCCCGCTGGCCGAATAGAGCGCGAAGCAGAGCTGCTGGTCGAGGCGTGGCACGGCGATCGCCCCGGCGTCTTGCGCCGGGGCTTGCTTGGCCATGGTTTCGGTTGTCGTCGTCATGCTGCCTTTGCCGGAAGCGCCGTGGTGGACAGCGCCACATCGATATTGCCCCGGATGGCGTTGGAATACGGGCAGATCTTGTGCGCTTCCGATACAAGCGCCTCTGCGCTCGCCTGATCAAGTCCCTTGATCTCGGCCGCCAGCGCGACGCCGAGGCGGAAGCCGCCCTGGTCGTTCGGGTGGAGGCTCACCGTGGAGCTGACCGAAGCGTCCTCAAGCGGCAGCTTCTGTTGGCGCGCAACGAAGCGCACGGCGCTCTCGAAGCAGGCCGCGTAGCCGACCGCGAAGAGTTGCTCTGGATTGGTGGCGCCGCCCTTGCCGCCGAGTTCCTTCGGCATCGCCAGATCGACCTTGAGCAGGCCGTCGCTGGTCTCGCCATGGCCGTTGCGGCCGCCGGTGACATGAGCCTGGGTGCTGTAAAGTGCCGACATCTTTATCTCCATTTTATTTGTACACGATCATTTAGTGTACAAGATAAATGAATGTCAACGACGGCGGCGTGGTTTTCCCTATGGCGAGCGATCACAACCCGGTGAAAATGAAAAAGGCGGCCGAAGCCGCCTTTCCAGAACCTATTTCGCCAAAAGCCTTATTCAGCCGAAGCAGCCTCGGCGGCGGCCTTCTTCTCGGCGGCTTCCTTGGCGGCCGTCTCGGCGGCCAGCGCCTGGGCGGCGGCGACCTTCTCGGCCTCGATGCGGGCGCGCTCGGCTGCCAAGGCATCACGCTCTTCGTCGTTCAGCTTGCGGGCGCGGACGCCGGTGTTTTCCGAAATGCGGGCCGACTTGCCGCGACGGTCGCGCAGGTAATAGAGCTTGGCGCGGCGCACCTTGCCGCGGCGCACGATCTCGACGCCTTCGACCATCGGCGAGTAGACCGGGAAAACGCGCTCGACGCCTTCGCCGTAGGAAATCTTGCGTACGGTGAAATTCTCCTGGAAGCCGGAGCCGGAGCGGGCGATGACGACGCCCTCATAGGCCTGGACGCGGGTGCGGGTGCCTTCGGTGACGCGCACCTGGACGCGCACGGTGTCGCCCGGCTGGAATTCGGGCAGCTTGCGCTTGGCTTCGATCTTGGCGGCCTGCTCGGCCTCGAGTTGACGGATGAGATCCATCTCAAAAATCCACTTCTTGTTCTTCCGACAGTCAGAGCGTCCTACGCTCGCCTTGCAGTTCCTATGACCGCTCGGCTATGCCCTTCGGGCAGGGACGACTACACCGCACTTGTTGACGGGTCCAGAAGATCGTTCTTCCGGTTCGGGCGGGCACATACAGCCATTTTGCCGCTTTGTCACGCCCAAATGCATGTCGCACGGAAGTGTGCGCGGTTCTGGAGCGACGACAGGCATCAAAACGGGACTTTGCGGCACATTTTTTGCGGCTGATGGCCCCATGACATTGCCGCCGTGCCGGGTTGCGCGCGCCCCGCAAGCTTTCTAAGCGGGGGAAATGAGTTTTTTCGATGCCGCCTTGCTCTTTCTCGCGGGTTTTGTCTCCGGCGCGGTCAATGCCGTCGCCGGCGGCGGCACCTTCGTCACCTTCGGCGCCATGACGCTGGTCGGCGTGCCGCCGATCGTCGCCAACGCCACCTCCTCGGTGACGCAGTTTCCCGGCTATATCACCTCGACGCTCGCCTATCTCGACGACATAAGGCATTTCTGGCGCCAGGCGCTGCTGCTTTGCGTGATCTCGGCC
Source organism: Mesorhizobium sp. GbtcB19 (assembly GCF_019091085.1). Taxonomy (GTDB): domain Bacteria; phylum Pseudomonadota; class Alphaproteobacteria; order Rhizobiales; family Rhizobiaceae; genus Mesorhizobium. Next base: position 220,912 of record NZ_JAGXJY010000007.1, read on the forward strand.
TTCGGCGCGCTGGCCGGCTCGCTCATCCTGCTTGCGCTCTCCAACCCGTCCTTCCGCGCGCTGGTGCCCTGGCTGCTGATCGCCGCGACCGCGCTGTTCGCCGCCGGGCCATGGCTGAAGCCGACGGCCGGACCTGAACACCAGGCCTCGGTCGGCTCGCTCGCCGGATCGCTCGCCCAGTTCGCGACCTCCGTTTATGGCGGCTTTTTCGGCGCCGGCATGGGCGTGATGATGCTCGCCACTCTCGGCCTGACGCAGGCCGGCGACTACCACAAGCTCAATGCGCTGAAGAATATGCTGGCCGTGGTCATCGCGGCCATCGCCATCCTGGTCTTCGTCACCGGCGGGGTCGTCGCCTGGCCGCAGGCGATCGTCATGATCCCGGGCGGCGCGCTCGGCGGCTATGCCGGCGTCTGGATCGCCAAGCGCGTGCCGCAGGGCGTGGTGCGCGGCTTCGTCGTCGCCGTCGGCCTGTTCCTGGCGTTTTACTATTTTACCAAGGGCTGAGAACTACGATCCCGAACCGCGGGACCGCGTAAGCGAAAAATGGGTACCGGTTTTCGGCGCAAGCCTTGGAGATCGGCTGAAACGCCCATCGCGATCGTCATCCATGGGCGGAGCAAGGAGCGAAGCGACGCGCGCAGACCCGAGGATCCATTCCGTGACGTCGAAGCGCTGCTCACGATGCAGAATTCTGCTCCGCTGCGTTCCACGGCTCAGGTCACGGAATGGATCCCAGGGTCTCCGCGACGCCGCTTCGCGGCTGCTCCGCCCGGGGATGACGAAGTTGGGAGGCTTCAGCCAATCTCCAGTGTTTGTGCTGACGCTACAGAAATGGTTCGCCGGTTCCGTGAAACGGTGAACCGCTTTAGCGGGGCGGATCGTTCGCCAGCAGGTCCGGCCGCCGTTCCCTTGTCAGCTTCTCCGCCTCGGCGCGCCGCCATGCGGCAATCTTCTTGTGGTTGCCGGAGATCAGCACGTCCGGGATTTGCCGGCCCTCGAATTCCTGCGGCCGCGTATAGTGCGGATGCTCGAGCAGGCCGTTCTCGAAACTCTCTTCGTCGCCCGAGACCGCATTGCCCATGACGCCGGGCAAGAGCCGCACCACGGCGTCGAGCAGCACCAGCGCGGCCGGCTCGCCGCCGGACAGGATGAAATCGCCGACCGAGACTTCCTCCAGCCCGCGCGCCTCGATCAGCCGCTGGTCGACGCCTTCGAAGCGGCCGCACAGGATCACCGCGCCCGGGCCGTCGGCCAGTTCACGCACACGCGCCTGGGTCAACGGCTTGCCGCGTGGGCTCATCAGCAGGCGCGGGCGCGGATCGCCCGGCGGCGAGGCGTGGTCGATCGCCTTGGCCAGCACATCGGCGCGCATCACCATGCCGGCGCCGCCGCCGGCCGGCGTGTCGTCGACGGTGCGGTGCTTGTCGGTGGCGAAATCGCGGATCTGGATCGCTTCCAGCGACCATGTCCCGGCCTCCAGCGCGCGACCGGCCAGCGACAGGCCGAGCGCGCCCGGGAACATCTCCGGATAGAGCGTCAGCACCGAGGCGGCAAAGCTCAACGGTTGCCCCCGGCATCCTTCGGTCCGCGCGGCCTGCCTTTCGGGTCGAAGCCGGAACGGCCAGGCGCCGCGCCGTCTTCCTCATCCTCGACCAGGCCGGCCGCGGGCGGGTTGATCTCGACAAAACCGTCGGCGATCGAGACGTGCGGCACCGCGGCCTGGGTGAACGGGATCAGCACACCCTTGCGGCCGGCAAGCGTGACGTCGAGGATGTCGCCGCCACCGAAATTATGCACGGCCACGACCTTGCCTATGACGCCGGTATCGTCCCTGACGTCGAGGCCGATGAGATCGGCGTGATAGAACTCGTCCTCCTCGCCATCGTCCGGTAGCACCGAGCGGTCGACGAAAAGCTCGGTGCCGGCCAAAGCCTCGGCGGCATTGCGGTCACCGACGCCCTTGAAGCGAACGACGACAACGGTGCCCGCCGGCCTGATATCGTTGATCTGGAAGGCGCGCCCGTCCTTGGCATAAAGCGGGCCGTAATCGGCCAGCGCCAGCGGATCGCCGGTGAAGGTTTTCACCCTGAGTTCGCCCTTGATGCCGTGGGCGGCACCGATGACGGCCATCTGTACGGGGTTTTCGGGCTTCGACATGGCGGCGCTTCCTTTGCCCTGCTCTATCCCCCTCAATCTGTCATTTCAATGACCGCCTCTTCACCGCTTCCTAACCCGCATGCCGGAAACTGCCGCCATGCAGGAATTCCTCATCCCGGCAAAACCCGACCTTCAGATTGCGCGCGAGACCTGGCTGAAGACGCTGGCGCATGAACGCCGGCTGTCGCCGGAGACCGTCGAGGCCTATGAGCGCGATACTCGCCAGTTCCTGCATTTTTTGACCGACCATCTTGGCGGCGCGCCGGGCATTTCGGATATCGCCGACCTGCGCCCGGCCGATTTGCGCGGCTTCCTCGCCGCGCGGCGCAACGCCGGCGCCGGTGCCCGCACGCTGGGGCGCGGCCTTGCCGGCATCCGCTCGCTGCTGCGCTTTCTTGAAAAACGCGGGCTGGTCAACGCGGCGGGTGCGGCGGCCCTGCGCGCGCCGCGACAACCGAAATCGCTGCCCAAGCCCCTGACGGCAAGCGACGCCAGGCAGGTGGTGGCGGTGGAGGGGCAACTGGCGGAAGAACCCTGGATCGCCGCCCGCAACGCCGCGGTGCTGACGCTGCTCTACGGTTCCGGCCTGCGCATCTCAGAGGCGCTTGGCCTGGCCGGAGCCGACCTTGCTTCAGCAGACGACACCGTGCTGCGCGTTACCGGCAAGGGCGGCAAGACACGGCTGGTGCCGGTGCTGCCGGTGGCCCGCAACGCGGTCGCCGAATACCGCCGTCTCTGCCCTTTCCACATCGACCCCAAGTGCCTTTTGTTCCGCGGCGCCCGTGGCGGACCGCTCAACCCGGCCATCATCCAGCGCGAGATGGCGAAGCTGCGCTCGGCGCTCAACCTGCCGGACACGGCGACGCCGCACGCCTTGCGGCATTCCTTCGCCACGCACCTGCTCGGCCGTGGCGGCGACTTGCGCACCATCCAGGAACTGCTCGGCCACGCCAGCCTGTCGACCACCCAGATCTATACCGGCGTCGACACCGCAAGGCTGCTCGACATCTACGAGAAGGCGCATCCCCGCGCCTGAGTCCCTGACTTCGTCATACTAGGGCGAAGCAGGAGCGAAGCTCCGTCGCGGAGACCCTAGTATCCATGCCGTGACCTCGGCGCCCCGCAACGGTGCAGAATTCTGGATCGCCGCATTCCACGACTCAGGCAACGGAATGGATCCTCGGGTCTGCGCGCGTCGCTTCGCTCCTTGCTCCGCCCGTGGATGACGACGCGATGGGTGTTTCAGCCAATCGTCAAGGTTTTCGATCCGACAACCCGAGCGAACGTCAAAGCTTACCGGACCGGAAACAATTTCATTCTCTCGATTAACCGTTTTGCCGCTTTTCAGCGCTAAGACGCTTCTCATGAAACGCGTCATCGCCATCGCCGACCGCGCGGCCCTTGTCTCGTTGAAGCTGCTGGCAGCGCTCAACCTGCTGTTTTTCCTGTCTTTCCTCGTCGTTCTGCTGCTCGCCGGCCGGGCGCATGCCGAAGTGCCCAATTGCGCCGGCACCGATCTTTTGACCGCGCTCGAAAAGAGCGATCCCGCCGCCTTCAAGAAGGTCGGGACCGAAGCGGCGGCCGTTCCCAACGGCAAGGGCCTGTTGTGGAAGCTGGAGAAGCCGGGCGAGAAGCCGTCCTACCTGTTCGGCACCATGCACATGACCGACACGCGCGTCACCACGCTGCCGGCCGCCGCCCAAAAAGCCTATGACGGCGCCGGCACCATCATCATCGAGACCACCGATGCGATGGACAAGGCCAAGATGATGGCGGCGATGGCCAGCGAGCCCGCCCTGATGATGTTCACCGACAACACCACGCTCTCGTCGCTGCTGTCGCCCGACGATGCGGCGGCGCTGAACAAGGGGCTCGACGCCCGCGGCATTCCACCGGCGACGGTCGCCAAGATGAAGCCGTGGATCCTGTCGGCGATGATGGCGCTGCCGGCCTGCGAGGTGGCGCGCCAGGCCGCCGGCGAGCCCGTGCTGGACGTCAAGCTCGCTTCGGACGCCAAGGTTTTGGGCAAGGACGTCGAAGGGCTCGAAACCGCTGTCGATCAGCTGCGCGCCATGGCCTCGCTGCCGCTCGAATTCCACATGAAGAGCCTTGTCGAGACGATGAAGCTCGGTGACAAGGTGAATGACGTCAACGAGACCATGATCGTGCTCTACCAGCACGGCGATACCGGGATGTTCTGGCCGCTGCTTCGGGCCGTGATGCCCGGTTCCGCGAACGACCCGGCCGGCGACGCTGCCTTCGAGCAGACCATGATCACCGCGCGCAACAAGGTGATGGCGGCGCATGCCGGTCCGATTTTGGCCAAGGGCAACGTCTTCATGGCGGTTGGCGCCATGCATCTGCCCGGTCCGGAAGGACTGGTCGAGGATTTTCGCAAGGCAGGGTATACTGTTACCGTCGTCAACTGAGTCGCCTGGCGATTGGCGGGCCCGAAAACGCCGGTTTTTCAGCGCTTTCGGTCCGTCCGTGTGAAACCCATTGCGGGATCCGCGCGTTGATGGCTGTTATTTTGATGCTTTCATCCAAGGAGGACACGTTTCATGGCGAACCCTAACGACCCCTTCACCCCTTCGAGCACGCCTCCCACGTCGGGTGGCGGCGGTAGCGGGTGGCTGATCGCCCTAGTTGTCATTATCCTGGCCATTGTTGCGTATTATGTCTTTGGCAGAAGCGGCGGCGAGCATGCCCCGGCCCCGGCTGAGCCGCCGGCCGCCAGCACGCCGGCTCCGGCTCCTGCAACGCCGGCTCCCGCGCCGGCACCAGCACCAGCACCAGCACCAGCGCCCGCTCCAGCGCCAGCGCCAGCCCCGGCTCCCGCACCCGCGCCGGCCCCTGCGCCCGCTCCGGCTCCTGCACCGGCACCTGCGCCCGCCCAGTAATCGGGCTACAGCTTGACGACGAACGGCCCGCCGAAAGGCGGGCCGTTTTTGTTTGGGGTAACCGCGCCTTCGTCATCCTCGGGCTTGACCCGAGGATCCATGCCGTGACCTCCGTCACAAACGCGACGGTGCAGAATCCTGTAATCGTTGCAACGCCTTAGCGTCACGGAATGGATCCTAGGGTCTGCGCGCGTCGCTTCGCTCCTTGCTCCGTCCTAGGATGACGAACTCGCGAGCGTTCGGCGCCAATCGCGATCAAATATGGATGGGCTTGAAGAATGTCGCCAGCGCCGCTTCCTTCACCGCTTCCGACATCGTCGGGTGCGCGTGGCAGGTGCGGGCGAGGTCTTCCGAGGAGCCGCCGAATTCCATCAGCACCGCCGCCTCATGGATCATCTCGCCGGCGCCGAAGCCGACGATATGGACGCCGAGCACGCGGTCGCTGGTCTTGTCGGCCAGGATCTTCACGAAACCGTCGGTATGCAGCATGGCGCGCGCGCGGCCGTTGGCGCTGAACGGAAACTTGCCGACCTTGTAGTCGATGCCGGCCTTTTTCAGCTCCTCTTCGGTCTTGCCGACCGAGGCGATTTCCGGGCTGGTGTAGACGACGCTCGGGATGACGTCATAGTTCACATGACCGGCCTGGCCGGCGATCGTCTCGGCCACGGCCACGCCCTCGTCCTCGGCCTTGTGCGCCAGCATCGGCCCGGCAATGACGTCGCCGATGGCATAAATACCCGGAACGTTGGTCCGCAGATGCCCGTCGGTCTTGACCCGGCCGCGCTCGTCCATCTCGACGCCGGCTTCCTTCAGTCCCAGGCTATCAGCGTATGGGCGGCGGCCGGTGGAGACCAACACCACATCGGCCTCGATGGTTTCGGCGGCGCCGCCCTTGACCGGCTCGAAGGTGACCGTCGCACCCTTCTTGGCCTTGGCGACGCCGGTAACCTTGGCGCCGAGCTTGAACTCGAAGCCCTGCTTGGACAACAGCCGCTGGAATTGCTTCGAGACCTCGCCATCCATGCCGCCTAGGATGTTGTCGAGGAACTCGACGACAGTGACCTTGGCACCGAGCCTGGCCCAGACCGAACCGAGTTCCAGTCCGATGACGCCGCCGCCGACCACCACGAGATTGGCGGGCACCTTGGCCAGCGACAGCGCGCCGGTGGAGGACACGATCACCTTCTCGTCGAAATCGACCTTGACGCCCGGGATGCCGGCAACATCCGAGCCGGTGGCGATGACGATGTTCTTGGCCTCGATCTCCTCGACCTTGCCGTCCTCGCCGGTCACCGAAACCTTGCCGGCGCCGACCACCTTGCCGGTGCCGCGGAAGCTGTCGATCTTGTTCTTCTTGAACAGGAAGGCGACGCCGTTGACGTTTGACGCCACCGTCGTGTCCTTGTGCGCCATCATCTTTTTCAGATTGAGCTTTGGCGCCGGGATCTCGACGCCCAGCGTATCGAAGGCATGTCCGGCCTCTGCGAACATCTCGGAAGCGTAGAGCAGCGCCTTCGACGGGATGCAGCCGATGTTGAGGCAGGTGCCGCCGAAGGTGGCGTTCTTCTCGACCACCGCCGTCTTCAGGCCGAGCTGCGCCGCCTTGATGGCACAGACATAGCCGCCCGGTCCCGATCCGATGATTACGACGTCATAAGCCATGATGGTGTCCTTCTGGTCTGGCCTTCAACGGCCGCCGCTCACATTGAGGATCGCGCCCGTTATATAGGAGGCCGCGTCCGACAGAAGATAGAGAACCGCGCTGGCGACTTCATCCGCCGTGCCCGCGCGTTTCATCGGCAGCAGATCCTGCAGCCGCGCCACCCGGTCCGGCTGGCCGCCCGAAGCGTGGATTTCGGTCTCGGTGATGCCGGGGCTGACCGCGTTGACGCGGATACCTTCCAGCGCGACTTCACGCGCAAGCCCGACGGTCAGCGTGTCGATCGCGCCCTTGGAGGCGGCGTAGTCGACATATTCGCCAGGCGAGCCGAGCCTGGCGGCAGCGGACGAGATGTTGACGATGGCGCCGCCCTTGCCGCCATGCCGCGTCGACATGCGCTTCACCGCTTCGCGTGCGCACAGGAACGAGCCGACGACGTTGATGCGCATCATGCGCTCGACCCGCTCCGTGCTCATCTCGTCGACGCGCGCCTTGAGGTCGACGATGCCCGCATTGTTGACGAAGGCATCGAGCCGGTCGAAGGCCCGGTCCACCGCCTCGAACATCGCGAGGACATCGGCTTCGCTGCCGACATCGCCCTTGACCGCGAAGGCATCGCCGCCGGCGGCCTTGAGCTCGCCGACCAGCGCATCGGCCGCCGCCTGGTTGGAAACGTAATTGACCGCTACGCGGTAGCCGGCCTCACTCGCCTGGCGGCAGATGGCGGCGCCGATGCCGCGGCTGCCGCCGGTGACCAGCAGCGTCTTCTTGTCCGCGCTCATTCCTGGCAGCCTTTCAGCACGAAGATGTCCCATGGCACTTTCGAAAAGCCGGCGGGACCATAGGCGGCCGACATTTCGAGCGACGGCCCGAGATCGGGCAAGATCAGGCTTTTCGGCGCGTCGGCGCCTTCGGCCGGCAACAGCCCGACGCCGCCCTTGTCATCGGCGCTGTAGATGACGCCTTCCCAGACCGTGCAGGCGGCGAGCTCGTCGCCGGTGACGTCGCCGGTCGGGCATTTGTACATCAGCGAGCCATGCGGCCGCGCGGCCGAGCCCTCGGTCCACATGCCGATACCCTCGAGCACGACATTGTTGTCGAGGATCATGCGGAAGGCATTGGTGATCGTCGCCGACGTGCCGGCCGGCGTGAAGTCGATCTCGGCGCCGCTTTTTGCCTCGCCATAGACGGCAAGCTGGATCGGGCAGGCGGCGTGGGCGCCGGACGTCGCGACTGTAAGCGCCAGCGACCCGGCCATAAATCCGATCAAGGGCGAGGAGGCATTCGTCATCATTTGGCCGGGTCGCTCTCGCGGCCGTCGGCGTTTTCGAGCACGCCGAAATCGGTCATCAGCACCACCGGCTCGCCCGCCGCGTCCAGCCCCCAGAAGGACGGGTAGAAGCCATCGCCCCAGCCGCTCCAGAACATCGCGATGTTGACCGGATTGCCGGCGTCCGGATGGTGCATGACGAACCGGTCCTGGTTGGGCGCGAACTCGGCTGCCAGCACGTCGTCATAATAATTCTGATCCGGTTTGAGCTTGTTCTGCGCCGCCGTCATCAAGGCCATCGCCGCCTTGTCCATGAACGAACCTAGGCCGGCATCGACGGGATAGCCGAAGATTTCGTCGCCGTTCAGCGTCGAAACATCCTGCCCGGGCAGGAGGGCGAGTTCCCAGCGCACCGGCACGCCGGAACGGAAGCGCAGGAATGCCGCCGCGACGCGGCCCTGCGCCTCGAACAGCGTGACCGGGTAGCGCCCGGGCTTCACCCTGCGGGCCAGCGCCGGCCAGTCGTCATCCGTGATCAGCGGATCGCAGGCGAGGATCTCGCCGGTCGGCAATTCGAGCTCGCCGATCCGTGTGACGGTGATCTTGCGTTCCGCCAACTGCAGGTCGGAGAGCGCGAAGATGCCGAAATTGCTGCTCGCCGTCGCCGGGTCCCAGTCGGCGGCGATGGCCAGCGACGGGACGGCGGCTGCCGAGATGCCAAGCGGGACGATGCCGCGTCGGAAAACCCGCATAGAGCTCCGCGCCATCCGGCCGAGCTTGAAGCCGATCCCGTCCAGCCAGCCGCTCACGGCGCGCTCGGCCCGATCACAGATCGAGCACCAGCCGCTCGGGATCCTCCAGGCTTTCCTTGACGCGCACCAGGAAGGTCACCGCTTCCTTGCCATCGACGATGCGGTGGTCGTAGGAGAGCGCCAGATACATCATCGGACGGATGACGATCTGGCCGCCGACCACCACCGGCCGGTCCTGGATCTTGTGCATGCCGAGGATGCCCGACTGCGGCGCATTGAGGATCGGCGTCGACATCAGCGAGCCATAGACGCCGCCATTGGAGATGGTGAAGGTGCCGCCTTGCATATCCGCCACCGACAGCTTGCCATCGCGCGCGGCGAGGCCCAACCGGCCGATCTCCTTCTCGATCTCGGCGATGGACATCTGGTCGGCATCGCGCACAACCGGCACCACCAGGCCCTTGTCGGTGCCGACGGCGACGCCGACATGGGCAAAGTTCTTGTAGATGATGTCGGTGCCGTCGATCTCGGCATTGACGGCCGGGATCTCCTTCAGCGCATGCGTCACCGCCTTGGTGAAGAAGCCCATGAAGCCGAGCTTCACGCCATGCTTCTTCTCGAACACGTCCTTGTATTTGGACCTGAGCGCCATCACCGCGCTCATATCCACCTCGTTGAAGGTGGTGAGCATGGCGGCGGTCGACTGCGCTTCCTTCAAGCGGCGCGCGATGGTCTGGCGCAGCTTGGTCATGCGCACGCGCTCCTCGCGCGGCGCGTCCTCGGCCGTCGACGGCGCGCGGGCGACGACTGGCGCCGGGGCCGCCTTCGGCGTCTCTGCAGGTTGCGAGGGCGCACCCTTGGCGATGGCGTCGAGCACGTCGCCCTTCAGCACCTGCCCGCGCTTGCCTGAGCCGGACAACTGGTCGACCGAGAGATTGTGCTCCGCGATAAGCTTGGCTGCAGCCGGCGCCGGCGGCATGGCGCGCGGCTCGATCTGGCCGCCGTCGCCGGCGACCTTGGCGGTCTCGGCAGTGGCCTGCTTGACCGTCGACGCCGCATCCGGGCTGGAGGCCTGCGCCACCGCCTGCGGCTTGGTCGCCGGGGCGGCGCCGCCGGCCGAAATCGAGCCGAGCAGCGCGCCGACATTGACCGTCTCGCCTTCCTTGACGGTGATCTCGGAAAGCGTGCCTGCGCCCGCGGCCGGCACTTCCACCGTCACCTTGTCGGTTTCGAGCTCGACCAGCGGCTCGTCGGCGGCGATCGCGTCGCCGACCTTCTTGAACCACTTGCCGACGGTCGCCTCGGTGACGGATTCGCCGAGGGTGGGGACGCGGATTTCGGTAGCCATTGTGCCTGTCCGTTGTCTTCTTGAGGTCTGTTTCGTCAGGTCTGCTTATTATTCGCCGAGAGCATCGTCGAGCAACGCGGCGAGCTGGCTGAGATGCTTCGACATCAGCCCGGTCGCCGGCGAGGCCGAGGCCGGCCGTCCCGTGTAGCGCACCCGCTGATGCTTGGCGTCGATATGCGCCAGCACCCATTCGAGATACGGGTCGATGAACGACCAGGCGCCCATGTTCTTGGGCTCCTCCTGGCACCACACCATCTCGGCATTGCGGAAGCGTGACAATTCGGTGATCAGCGCCTTGGCCGGGAACGGATAGAGCTGTTCGACGCGCAACAGATAGATGTCGTTGCTGCCCCGCTTCTCTCGCTCCTCGTAGAGGTCGTAATAGACCTTGCCCGAGCACAGCACGACGCGGCGGATCTTGGAATCCTTGACCAGCTTGATCGGCTGGTCAGCCAACAGCTGCGCATCGTCCCACAGCAGCCGGTGGAACGAGCTTTCGCCGGACATTTCCGGCAGCGTCGACACCGCCCGCTTGTGGCGCAGCAGCGACTTCGGCGTCATCAGGATCAGCGGCTTGCGGAAGTCGCGCTTCAGCTGCCGCCGCAGGATGTGGAAATAGTTAGCCGGCGTCGTAACGTTGGCGACCTGCATATTGTCTTCGGCGCAAAGCTGCAGGAATCGCTCCAGCCGCGCCGACGAATGCTCGGGACCCTGGCCCTCATAGCCATGCGGCAAGAGACAGACGAGGCCAGACATGCGCAGCCACTTGCGCTCGCCCGACGAGATGAACTGGTCGAACACCACCTGGGCGCCGTTGGCGAAGTCGCCGAACTGCGCTTCCCAGAGCGTCAGCGCCTTGGGCTCGGCAAGGCTGTAGCCATATTCGAAGCCCAGCACCGCCTCTTCAGAGAGCATGGAGTTGATGACTTCGTAACCGGCCTGCGCCGCCGAGAGGTTGTTGAGCGGGATGTAGCGGGTCTCGTCGCGCTGGTCATAAAGCACCGAGTGGCGCTGCGAGAAGGTGCCGCGCTCCGAATCCTGGCCGGAAAGCCGGATCGGATTGCCGTCGAGCAGGATGGCGCCGAAGGCCAGCGCCTCAGCCGTCGACCAGTCGATGCCTTCGCCGGACTCGATCGCCTGGCGGCGGTTTTCGAGAAAGCGCAGGATCGTCTTGTGCGCCTCGAAATCCTTCGGCACTTCGGTCAGCTTCTTGCCGATCTCCTTCAGCGTGCGCACCGGCACGGCGGTCTTGCCGCGCCGCTGTTCGTCCTGGTTGTCGGCGGTGCGCAGGCCCGACCATGCGCCATCCAGCCAGTCGGCCTTGTTCGGCTTGTAGCTCTGACCGACTTCCCATTCGGCTTCCAGATGCGCGCGCCAGTCGGCCCGCATCTTGTCGACCTCGGCCTGGGTGATATGCCCTTCGGCGATCAGCCGGTCGGCATAGACCTGCACCACCGTCTTATGGGTGCGGATATTGCGGTACATGATCGGCTGGGTGAAGGCCGGCTCGTCGCCCTCATTGTGGCCGAAGCGGCGGTAGCAGAACATGTCCACCACCACCGGCTTGTGGAACTTCATGCGGAACTCGGTCGCGACCTTGGCCGCATGCACCACCGCCTCCGGATCGTCGCCGTTGACGTGGAAGATCGGCGCCTCGATCATCTTGGCCACATCCGACGGATAGGGCGAAGAGCGCGAGAAGCGCGGATTGGTGGTGAAGCCGATCTGGTTGTTGATGATGACGTGCAGCGTGCCGGCGACGCGGTGGCCGCGCAGGCCCGACAGGCCGAGGATCTCGGCGATCACGCCCTGGCCGGCGAAGGCGGCGTCGCCATGCAGCAAGAGCGGCATCACCTTGGCGCGTTCCGACAGCGGCACGACCTCGCCGCGCTCGCGGCCGGCGAACTGGTCCTGCTTGGCGCGCGCCTTGCCCATCACCACCGGGTCGACGATTTCCAGATGCGAGGGGTTGGCGGTCAGCGACAGGTGCACCTTGTTGCCGTCGAACTCGCGGTCGGACGAGGCGCCGAGATGGTACTTCACGTCGCCTGAGCCCTCGACCTCGTCGGGCGCCGCGGAGCCGCCCTTGAATTCATGGAAGATGGCGCGATGCGGCTTCGCCATCACCTGCGAGAGCACGTTGAGACGGCCGCGATGCGCCATGCCGAGCACGATTTCCTTGAGACCGAGCTGGCCGCCGCGCTTGACGATCTGCTCCAGCGCCGGGATCAGCGATTCACCGCCGTCGAGGCCGAAGCGCTTGGTGCCCTTGTACTTGACGTCGATATACTGCTCAAAACCCTCGGCCTCGACCAGCTTCGACAGGATCGCCTTCTTGCCGGTGGCGGTGAAGGTGATCTCCTTGTCGGCGCCTTCGATGCGCGCCTGGATCCACGCCTTCTCTTCCGGGTCGGAGATGTGCATGAACTCGACGCCGAGCGTCGAGCAATAGGTGCGCGTCAGGATGTCGAGCATCTGCCGGATGGTGCCGAATTCGAGACCCAGCACATTGTCGAGGAAGATCGGCCGGTCATAGTCGGCAGCGGTGAAGCCGTAATTTTCCGGCGACAGCTCGTTGTAATCCTCGAGCGGCTTGGCGATGCCGAGCGGATCGAGATTGGCATGCAGGTGGCCGCGCATGCGGTAGGCGCGGATCATCATGATGGCGCGCACGGAATCGCGCGTCGCCTGGTGCACGTCTGCGTCGGAAAGCGCGGCGCCGTTGACGACCGCCTTCTCCTTGACCTTCTTTTCGACGTGCTTCTCGATCAGGCCCCAATTGCCGTCGAGCGCCGAGACCAGCTCGCCATTGGCGGAGAGCGGCCAGGAGGGCTTCGCCCAGGAGGCGCCCTTGGCGTTCTTGCGTACGTCGCCGGCGTCGTCCTTCAGCGCCGCGAAGAAGTCCTGCCACTCCGGATTGACGGACTCTGGATCATCCTCATAGGCCGCGTAGAGCGCGTCGATATAGTCGGCATTGCCGCCATAGAGGAATGAGGTGAGCGAGAATTGGTCGTTGGCCTGATCTTGTCTTGCCATTTTCGTCTGCGGAGCCTGGCTCCGTCTCCTTTCGAGGGGAATAGTGAGTAGTCAGTAGTGAGTAGAACGATGAAAATTCCCGCTCAGCTGCTACTCGCCCGTTCTTCCCTTTTTCACTACTGACTACTGCCTACTCACTACTGCCTTAACCCTTGATCGCCTCGACCAGCGTCGTGCCCAGCCGCGCCGGCGACGGCGAAACCTTGATGCCGGCCGATTCCATCGCCGCGATCTTGTCTTCCGCGCCGCCCTTGCCGCCCGAGATCACCGCGCCCGCATGACCCATGGTGCGGCCGGCCGGCGCCGTGCGCCCGGCGATGAAGCCCGCCATCGGTTTCTTGCGGCCGCGCTTGGCTTCGTCCTTGAGGAACTGCGCGGCGTCTTCCTCGGCCGAGCCGCCGATCTCGCCGATCATGATGATCGACTTGGTCTCGTCGTCGGCGAGGAACATCTCCAGCACATCGATGAACTCGGTGCCCTTGACCGGGTCGCCGCCGATGCCCACCGCCGTGGTCTGGCCGAGGCCGACATTGGTGGTCTGGAAGACTGCCTCATAGGTAAGCGTTCCCGAGCGGGAAACAACGCCCACCGAGCCCTTGCGGAAGATGTTGCCGGGCATGATGCCGATCTTGCATTCGTCGGGCGTCAGCACGCCCGGGCAGTTCGGGCCGATCAGCCGCGAGGTCGAACGGTCGAGCCGCGCCTTGACCTTGACCATGTCCATCACCGGGATGCCTTCGGTGATGCAGACGATCAGCGGGATCTCGGCCTCGATCGCCTCGATGATGGCTTCGCCGGCGCCCGCCGGCGGCACATAGATCACGGAAGCGTTGGCGCCGGTCCGGGCCTTGCCTTCGGCCACCGTGGCGAAGATCGGCAGGCTCTCGCCCTTCGAACCGGTCCAGGTCTCGCCACCCTTCTTCGGATGGATGCCGCCCACCATCTTGGTGCCGTGATAGGCCAGCGCCTGCTCGGTGTGGAACGTGCCGGTCTTGCCGGTCAGACCCTGCACCAGCACCTTGGTATTCTTGTCGATGAGAATGGACATCGCGGCCCTTTTCTAAAATCCGTTGATCGTGGAAGGCGAGACGCGCCGGTAGAGGCCGCTCACCATGTCTTGCCAGGCATCGCTGCCGGTCGGCTTGAACTGAAGTTTCATGCGGTAGGCGTCAGTGCCACCAAAACCATACGTCACGCGGGCGGCGCCGCGCGGCGACGACCGTTCGAGCGTGAGTTCGCTGCCGTTCCAGAGGCCGGTGGCGGGTGCCGGCGGCACAAAGCCCATCGAGTCGAACTGATGCATGGTGACGAGGCTGTTCTGCTGGTCGAAGCCGAACACATTATGCGCGCCGAACGAGATCGTGCCGTCGCGGCGCTGGCGATAGCGCTGTACCACGAACAGGCCGCCGAACTGCGCCTCGGCCACCACTTCCGCGGTCGCCGTGCCGGCATCGGTCCATTGCGTGGCAGCGACGTCTTCCTCGCCCCGCCACGCGCCGACCAGCGCCTGCAGGCGCTGGTGACCGTCCGAGAGGGAAGAGAAGGCGTTCATGGCTCAGAGCCGCTTCAGATCGGTGACGGTGAGATCGCTCCGGGCATTGCCGGTGTTCAAGGTCGTCGCCGGCTCGAACATCAGCACCACAGGCTCGGCGGTCAGCGAGCGTGGCCGGTGCTCGACGCCGCGCGGCACGACGATGAAATCGCCCTCGCCGAGCTCGACCGGCCCGTCGCGGAAATCGATGGCGATCCTGCCGCGCAGCACGAGGAAAGCCTCGTCCTCATTGTCATGCGCGTGCCAGTCGAAGGCTTCGCCGAACTTGGCGACCTTGGCCTGGCTGTCATTGACGTCGCCAGCGATATGCGGATCGAAGACCTTGGCGATCTTCGCGTCCGCCGCCTCGACCAGGTTTATCTTGCGCGGAGGCATCCGCTCAGCCCTTCACCGCCTTGACGATCTTCTTGGCCGCGTCATCAAGATCGTCGGCCGAGACGACATTCAAGCCGCTGTCGTTGATGATCTTCTTGCCGAGCTCGGCATTGGTGCCTTCCAGCCGCACCACCAGCGGCACCTTCAGCCCGACTTCCTTGACCGCGGCGATCACGCCCTCGGCGATGACGTCGCACTTCATGATGCCGCCGAAGATGTTGATTAGGATGCCTTCGACCGCCGGATCCTTGGTGATGATCTTGAACGCCGCCGTGACCTTTTCCTTGGAGGCGCCGCCGCCGACGTCGAGGAAGTTGGCCGGCTCGGCGCCGTAGAGCTTGATGATGTCCATCGTCGCCATGGCGAGGCCGGCGCCGTTGACCATGCAGCCGATATTGCCGTCGAGCGCGACATAGGCGAGGTCGTATTTCGACGCCTCGATCTCCTTCTCATCCTCTTCGGTGGTGTCGCGCAGTTCCATCACGTCCGGGTGGCGGAACAATGCGTTGTTGTCGAACGACACTTTTGCGTCGAGCACGCGCAGATGGCCGTCCTTCATGACGATCAGCGGATTGACCTCGAGCAGGCTCATATCCTTCTCGACGAAGGCCTTGTAGAGGATCGGAAACAGCGTGCCGCCGTCCTTGGCCGCATCGCCGTCGAGCTTCAGCGCAGTGTTGAGCTTCTTGACGTCGTCGGTCGTTACGCCCTTTTCCGGGTCGATGGCGACGGTGACGATCTTTTCCGGCGTGTCATGCGCGACCGTCTCGATGTCCATGCCGCCCTCGGTCGAGACGACGAAGGCGATGCGACCAACGGAGCGGTCGACCAGGATCGACAGATAGAGCTCGCGCTCGATGTCGGCGCCGTCCTCGATATAGAGGCGGTTGACCTGCTTGCCGGCCGGACCGGTCTGCTTGGTAACCAGCGTGTGGCCGAGCATCTCGTTGGTGTTGGCGACCACTTCGGCCGCCGACTTCGCCAGCCGCACGCCGCCCTTGGCGTCGGGGCCGAGCTCCTTGAACTTGCCCTTGCCGCGGCCGCCGGCATGGATCTGGCTCTTCACGACATAGAGCGGGCCGGGTAGCGCCTTTGCGGCCGCTTCCGCCTCGCTTGCCTCGAACACCGGAACGCCGCTCGCCACCGGCGCGCCGAACGTCTTCAGCAGCGCCTTGGCCTGATACTCATGAATGTTCATGCGCTTGGTCTCCGCGATTACTTGCCGGCGAGATTATTTGCCAGCCAGATGTGGGGCGATCTTGGTGCAGGCCTCGGTCAGGCCCTGAACCGCCGCCACCGAGGAATCGAACATCTTCTGCTCGGCCTTGGAGAGGTCGATCTCGATGACGCGCTCGACACCGCCGGCGCCGATCACCACCGGCACGCCGACATAGGTGCCCTTGACGCCATACTGGCCCGAGAGGTGCGCGGCGCAGGGCAGCACGCGCTTCTTGTCCTTGAGGTAGGCTTCGGCCATCGAGATGGCCGAAGCAGCCGGCGCGTAGTAGGCGGAGCCGGTCTTCAACAGGCCGACGATCTCGGCGCCGCCGTCGCGGGTGCGCTGCACGATCTGGTCGAGCTTCTCCTTCGAGGTCCAGCCCATCTTGACGAGGTCGGGCAACGGAATGCCCGCCACGGTCGAGTAGCGGATCATCGGCACCATGCTATCGCCGTGGCCGCCGAGCACAAAGGCAGTGACGTCCTCGACCGAGACCTTGAATTCTTCGGCCAGAAAGTAGCGGAAACGCGACGAGTCCAGCACGCCGGCCATGCCGACGACATGGCTGGTCGGCAGGCCGGAGAATTTCTGCAGTGCCCAGACCATCGCGTCGAGCGGGTTGGTGATGCAGATGACGAAGGCTTTCGGCGCGTATTTCTTGAGGCCGGCGCCGACCTGCTCCATGACCTTGAGGTTGATGCCGAGAAGATCGTCGCGGCTCATGCCTGGCTTGCGCGGCACGCCGGCGGTGACGATGCAGACATCCGCGCCCTCGATGCCGGCATAGTCGTTGACGCCGGTGAGGCGCGAGTCGAAGCCGTCGACCGGCGACGATTGCGCGATGTCGAGGCCCTTACCCTGCGGAATGCCCTCGGCGATATCGAACAGCACCACGTCGCCGAGATCCTTGAGGCCGATCATATGGGCGAGCGTGCCGCCGATCATGCCCGAGCCAATGAGCGCTATCTTGTTGCGTGCCATGTGAGGATGTTTTCCCTTGTCTATGACGAGACCGTGACGTGGCCGGAGAGGCCGAAAGGATGCGCGAGACCGCGAGAATTAGCCGCACCGAATAACTCCGGCTGAAGCAAAATTCAAACGATTATTTTGGACCTAGTGTTTTCAATCGGTTAGATGCTTCGGGAATTACGTAAACGTCAAAGTTTGTGAGCCGACTGAGGAGAATTTACACAATGAACGTCGAAATCCGAAGGCTTCATCCCGGCGATGACGCCCTTGTGATGCGTGTGGCCGACGAGGTGTTCGACGCGCCGGTGCGACCGCATCGGCTCGCCGCCTATCTGGCCTCGCCGGGCCATTTCATGATCGTGGCGATAATTGACGAAATCGTGGACGGCCAATGCGCTGCCGTCATCCACCGCCACCCGGACAAGGTGAGCGAGCTTTACATCGACGAAGTCGGCGTGGCGCCGCCTTTCCAGCGGCAAGGCATCGCCAGCAAGATGCTCGACGCCATGTTCGAGATCGGCCGGAAGCATGGCTGCGAGGAAGCCTGGGTCGGCACCGAGCCGGATAACGAGCCGGCGCGGGCGCTTTATGAAACGAGGCGGGAGCCGCATGGGAAGGCGGAGGATTTTGTGATGTATGTGTATCGGCTTCGAGATTAGCCGAAACGCCACCTTCGTCTCTAGGGCCGTCCATACATGACGAAGGCCAAGACAGCTTTAGGCCCTTCTAGCCCTGCGCCTGCCTCGCCTCAGCAGCCGGCATCGCCTCGTCGCGCCGTTCCGCCCAATCCTCCAGCCAGTCGCGGCTTTGCATCTCGACCAGGCGCGAGGCGGTGCGCTCGAATTCGAACACTTCGTTGCCGCGCTTGGCGGTGTAGAGCCCTTCTGGCAGCGCCGCGGCGCTCATCACCAGCCGCATGCGGTGGTCGTAGAGCGTGTCGATCAAAAGGATGAAGCGCTTGGCCTCGTTGCGCTTGCCTTCGCCGAGCACCGGCACATGGTCGATGAACACGGTCGAGAAGCGGGCGGCGAGCGCCAGATAGTCGCGCGCCCCGAGTGGCTTTTCGCAAAGGTCGGCAAAGGAAAAGCGTGCCGCGTCGCCGGCGGCGCGCGGCACGACGAGATGGCGGCCTTTGAGCGTCAGCGTGACCTCGCCGGCCGGCTGGCCATGCGTCATCACCTCCCAGGCGTCGTCCAGCGCGCGATCGGCCGCCGCGTCATCCGGCGTGACATAGACCGGCTGCCGGTTGAGCTTTTCCTGCCGATAGTCCTTCTCGGCCTCCAGCGTCATCACATGCGCGTTGCGTTCGAGCAGCGAAATGAACGGCAGGAAGAGCTGGCGATTCAGTCCGTCGCGATAGAGATTTTCCGGCGCCACGTTGGAGGTGGCGACCAGCACCACGCCGCTGGCGAACAGCGCCGAGAACAGCCGCGACAGGATCATCGCGTCTGCGATGTCGGTGACGGAGAATTCGTCGAAGCACAGCACCCAGGCTTCGTCGGCCAGCGCACGGGCCACCGGCTGGATCGGATCGTCTTCCTTGACCGTGCCTTCCTTGCGCGCCTGCCGGTGCTTCTGGATGCGGTCCTGCACATCGGCCATGAAGTCGTTGAAATGCACGCGGCGTTTGCGCCGGACCGGCAACAGCTCGAAGAACATGTCCATCAGCATGGTCTTGCCGCGACCGACGCCGCCATGGATGTAGAGGCCTTTGACCGGCTCGCGCGGCTGCCGCCTGGCCGCGAACAGCCAGCCCAGCGCGCTCGATTTCTGCGCCAGCCTTTTGGCTGAGATCTCGTCGATCAACCGGTCGAGCGCGGCGACGATGTGCTCCTGCGCTGGGTCGCGCTCGACCGCGCCGCTTTCAACCAGATGGTCGTAGCGCTGCCTGACGGTCGCATGGGTCTGGAGGCCGTCACGCAGATGCATGGTTCACGTCGTCAGTATTGAGCACAAGGAGGGGTACCAGGGTGAGCAGAGATTCAGATCAGGCCGGCGTCACCCTGAATATCAGCATACCCTTACCTTGTAAGCGAGATCGGCTGCCCGCTGGAAGTCTGGCCGTCGAACTTTTCGCCGCCCGAGGAATAGAGCCTGGCCAGCGTGCCGCCGTTTTCGTCGTAAAGCGTCAGCTGCTTACCGGCGACGTTCCACGACTTGATGCCGTCGATCGGGGCCGGGCAGTGCAACGGCCCGGCGCGGTAGCCGGCGCCGAACTTGGTCTGCGGCGTCGCCACTTTGCAGCTCTGACCGGAGACGTTGACGTTCCACACGCCGGCGACGCTGGCCGCGGTGAGGTCGGTGGCGCCGGCGGGCGCCGTGCCGTCCGGCGGCAGCGAGGCGACCTGGGTGTTCTTCGGGGCGGTCGGGAATTGCGACGAATCGGCGGTGCCGGGCGCCGCCGGCGGCGGCAGCTGGTTCTGCGTCACCGTGCCGGCAGGCGCCGGCGTCAGCGGCGCCGGCTGCTGGTCGTCCATCGACGAAAAGCGCGAGGTTGAGCAGCCGCTCGCAACCAGCGCGGCCAGCGATACGGCCACAAGGCCACTCTTTGAAAAGAGGCTGGGCCTCGAAAAGGGGCGGGTCATCGAAAAATTCATCCAAACCTCCGTCGGATCTGGCCGGGGGGAGCCCATCCGCGTAATCTCCACTCCACCAAGATGGCGAAGGTGGCAGAATTTCAACCTGATATGGTTAAAATAGGGTTTTCGGCGTTGCTGTTGCAAATTTATCGCAGCCCGGGACCGGCGCCGGAGAGTCGTCGGCGGCAACCGTTTAAGCTGCTGAAATATCGATACTAAATTCGGGCGCTCGGCACGAACACATAGCCGTCCGGGCCGACGATGTAGCATTCGCGCAAGCCATGCGGCTTGTCGATCG
The DNA here is from genome assembly GCF_019091085.1 of Mesorhizobium sp. GbtcB19. GTDB lineage: Bacteria > Pseudomonadota > Alphaproteobacteria > Rhizobiales > Rhizobiaceae > Mesorhizobium. The sequence goes on from NZ_JAGXJY010000007.1 coordinate 241,030, forward strand.
AGCCGGCCAACACGATGTGGCCGAGCGCTGCCGCCTTTTTCTCGAGCGCATCCGGATCGGCGCCGTAGAGGCGAAGTTCGATGCCGGCCCCGCGTGTTTCGGTGCCCGCGGTGACCCCGGTCATCGGGTTGTCGAGATAGGAATGGTCGGCGTGCAGCATGAAAATCGAGCCTAGCAGTTCGATCGCCGCGAAATCCTCATCGGCATAGATGATGCGGGCGCCAAGCACGTCGCGGCAGAAGACTTCCATCGCCGCCATGTTGGTGACCAGAAGATTGACGCCGACCCCAAGCGGCAGCGAGCGGCCGAAATCCTCGGCCTTCATCCACGGTGTCCTGGTCCGCTTCATCGCCATGGTGCAATGCCCCCCTCCCGCAATTCTAAATGAAGCGGGCTTCGCCCATTGGCATTCGCCAGCAAAATGCTTGCGCCAGACAGACGCGTCCTTATCTCAGGAAGGACCGAGCCGGCGGGAGAATGAATGGCCGCGAGCACAAGAACCGCCAACCGCTATTATAGTGGCCCGCTGAGCGATCATTTCGACGGCAGCTTGTTCTTCAATCCCGGCGGCAGGCCGCCCGGGCGCTTTGCCGATCTCCTCAAATGGCAATTTGGCGGCGGGCGGGCGAAATGGCCGGCCGCCTTTCCAAGCCCCTATCCGGCAGCGAAGCCGGATGATCGGATGGACGGCGGCGCACTCAAGCTGACCATGGTCGGCCATGCCTCGCTGCTCATCCAGACCGCCGGACTGAACATCCTGACCGATCCGGTCTGGTCCGAGCGTGCCTCGCCTTTCGCCTTCGCCGGCCCGAAAAGGGTCAATGCACCGGGGATTGCCTTCGCCGATCTGCCGCCGATCGATCTCGTGCTGGTCAGCCACAATCACTACGACCATCTCGACCTCGCCACGCTGAGGAGGCTGAAGGAGAGCCACGACCCGCGTGTGATCACGCCGCTCGGCAACGACGCCATCATCGGCCGCGCCGTGCCCGGCTTGCGGCTCGGCGTGCATGATTGGGGCGACAGGGTCGATTTCGACGCGGCCGCCATCCATGTCGAGCCGGTGCATCACTGGTCCGCGCGCGGCGGACGCGACCGCCGCATGGCGCTGTGGGCGGGCTTTGTCATCGAGACGGCCGCCGGCAACATCTATTTTGCCGGCGACACCGGCTTCCATGACGGCATCAACTATCGGCTGATGGGAGAAAAGCATGGCGGCTTTCGCCTCGCCATCCTGCCGATCGGCGCCTATGAGCCGCGCTGGTTCATGGCGCCGCAGCACCAGAACCCTGAGGAAGCCGTGCGGGGCATGAAGCTCTGCAACGCCGCCTTCGCCGCCGGTTGCCACTGGGGCACCTTCCACCTCACCGATGAGCCGATCGAGGAGCCGCCGCAGAAACTTGCCGAGGCATTGGCGGCCGAAGACCTGCCCCCGGAGCGTTTTCGCGCCATGCGGCCCGGAGAGACATGGGACGTGCCAGCCATCTGACAAAGGAACCCGAGCCGACGAAACGCGTTGGTTCCGCAACGCAATTTCGCTCGGAGTTTCCCATGATCAAGTGGATCATCATCCTTTTGATTGTCGCCGCCGCCGCGAGCCTGCTCGGCATGCCGGCATTGGCCGGAGCCGCCGCCACGGGCGCGCGTGTCCTGATCGGCATCGTGCTGATCGTCTTCCTGCTGATCGTGCTTGGGGTCTTCGCCGTTACATAAGACGCGGCCGGACTGGTAATTCCGGGCCGTTTCCGCCATATAGCGGCCAAATGGAACTGGAATGACCGGTTAGATGGCAGGCACCGCCCCCTTCGCCAAGATGAACGGCATCGGCAACGAGATCATCGTCGCCGATATGCGTGGCCGTGCCGACAAGGTGACGGCGGAAGCGGCGATCGCGCTCAACGGCGACGTGGCGACCAAGTTCGACCAGATCATGGCGATCCATGACGCGCGGACGCCCGGCACCGCCTATTACATCGACATCCTGAATTCCGACGGATCCGGCGCGCAGGCCTGCGGCAACGGCACGCGCTGCGTCGTGCAGGCCCTGGCCGCCGAGACCGGCCAGAAGAGCTTCATCTTCGAGACCCGCGCCGGCATCCTCAATGCCGTGGAACACGCCGATGGCACGATCTCGGTCGACATGGGCATCCCCCACTTCGGCTGGCAGGACATCCCGCTGGCGGAAGAGTTCCGCGATACGCGCATGATCGAACTGCAGATCGGTCCGATCGATGCGCCGGTGCTACATTCGCCCTCGGCCGTGTCGATGGGCAATCCGCATGCCATCTTCTGGATCGATAACGACGTCTGGTCCTACGAGCTCGACCGCTTCGGCCCGCTGCTCGAAAACCATCCGATCTTCCCCGAGCGCGCCAACATCACGCTGGCGCAGGTGACGTCACCCGAAACGATGATCATCCGCACATGGGAGCGCGGCGCCGGCCTCACCAAGGCCTGCGGCTCGGCGGCCTGCGCCGCCGTGGTGGCTGCCGCCCGCACCAGGCGTACCGGCCGCAGCGTTTCGCTGATGACACCGGGCGGCGGCGAGCTGCATGTGGAATGGCGCGACGACGACCACGTCATCCTGACGGGCGCGGCCGAATGGGAATTTTCCGGCAGCTTCGACCCCTCGACCGGCGCCTGGGCCCGCGACACCGAAAGCGCCGCCTGATGTCCGCCCTTAAAAAAGGCGTGCCCAAAGGTATCGACGTCGTCACCTTCGGTTGCCGCCTCAACACCTATGAATCGGAAGTGATGCGCCGCGAGGCCGAGAGCGCCGGGCTGGGCGCGCTCGCGGGCGGCGCCGTCATCTTCAACACCTGCGCCGTCACCGCCGAGGCGGTGCGCCAGGCCAAGCAGGCGATCCGCAAGGCTCGCCGCGAAAACCCCGAGGCGCGCATCATCGTCACCGGCTGCGCCGCCCAGACCGAGCCGCAGAACTTCGCCGCCATGGACGAGGTCGATCTCGTGCTCGGCAACGAAGAAAAGCTCAAGGCGAACTCCTACCGGGCGCTGCCCGATTTCGGCGTCAACGACACCGAGAAGGCGCGCGTCAACGACATCTTCTCGGTGCGCGAGACGGCAGGCCACATGGTCGACGCCATCGAAGGCCGGGCGCGCGCCTTCGTGCAAGTGCAAAATGGCTGCGACCACCGCTGCACCTTCTGCATCATCCCTTACGGACGCGGCAATTCGCGTTCGGTGCCGATGGGCGCCGTGGTCGAGCAGGTGAAGCGCCTTGCCGGCAACGGCTATGCCGAGATCGTGCTGACCGGCGTCGACATGACCAGCTTCGGTGCCGACCTGCCGGGCAGCCCGAAGCTCGGCAGACTGGTGAAGACGATCCTGCGCCAGGTGCCGGACGTGAAGCGGCTCCGGCTGTCCTCGATCGATTCCATCGAGGCCGATGACGACCTGCTCGATGCCATCGCCACCGAACCAAGGCTGATGCCGCATCTGCATCTGTCGCTGCAATCGGGCGACGACATGATCCTGAAGCGCATGAAGCGCCGCCATCTGCGCGACCAGTCGATCCGCTTCTGCGAGGACGTGCGCAAGCTGCGCCCCGGCATCGTCTTCGGCGCCGACATCATCGCCGGCTTCCCGACCGAGACCGAGGCGATGTTCGAGAATTCGGAGAAAATCGTCGAGGAATGCGGCCTGACGCATCTCCACGTCTTCCCGTTCAGCCCACGCGAAGGCACGCCTGCGGCTCGCATGCCGCAGGTTCGCCGCGAGGTGGTGAAGCAGCGCGCCGCGAGACTGCGCGCCGCCGGCGAGGCCGCCTATCGCCGTCACCTCACCTCGCTCCCCGGCACGCGGCAGTCGATCCTGGTCGAGCGCGACGGGCTCGGCCGCACCGAAGGTTTTACGCTGGCCGCGATCGACACGGGCGCCCCCGGGGAGATCGTCGACGCCATGATCACCGGCCATGACGGCGCCCGACTGATTGCGGCGCCGCTTGCCGCGCAAGCCGCCTGAGAAACTGCGAGACGCATGGCTGGTTTTTTCAAGAAGATATTTTCGTTCGGCAAGAAAGAGGTCGTCGAAGAGCGCGTCGACGAGACGGCTCCGCTGCCGCCGATCAAAAGGGATCAGCTGGACGCGCTGAAGCCGGAGGCCGAGCCGGCTGCGCCGGAGGTCTTGGCGCGCGAGGAAGCACAGCCGGCGGCGGAGGTCGCGCCGGCGAGCGAACCCGCTGTTGAGCTTGCCCCCGCTCCGCTGCCGGAAGAGCCGCAGCCCGAGCCCGCTCCGACCGTTCCGCCGACGCCGGAACCGACAATTCCCGCCGAACCGGAACCGCTGCCGCAGCCCGAGCCGGAAGAAGAGCCGCAACCGGCGCCTGAGAAGCCCGAGCCGCCAGCCCCCGAGGAAGTGCCGCCGGCGCAACCCGAGCCGGCACAGCAGCCCGAACCTGCTCCACAGGAAGTGCCCGCACCTGCGCCGGCTCAGCCGGACATCGAGCCTTCGCGTCCCGAGCCGCGGCCCGAGCCCGCGCCTGTCGAAGTGCCGACGCCGCCGAGCGAGGTTCCCGCCGAGACGCCGGCGCCGATCGAGGTGCCGCCAGCGGAGGCTCCTTCCGTCGAGCCAACCGCAGAGGCCGGCGCTGCCCCTCATCCGCCTGCCGGCACCTTCTCCCCGTATAGGGACGGGGAGAAGAATGAAGCTCCAACGCCCGCGCCCGTACCTCCGCCGCAGCCTGCCCCCGCCGTCGGCAAAGTCACCGTCGCCAAGAAAGTCGAGCAGAAGGCCGAGCCGGTAAAAGCGCCGGAGCCAGTAGTTCGCCGCTCCTGGTTCCAGCGCATGCGCGAAGGGCTCGCCCGCTCCTCGCGCGAGCTGACCGGCAACATTGCCGGCGTCTTCACCAAGCGCAAGCTGGACGACGACACGCTGCAGGATCTGGAGGACGTGCTGATCCGCGCCGATCTCGGTGTGGAGACGGCGCTGCGCGTCACCGATTCACTCGCCTCCAGCCGTTATGGTCGTGACATTTCCGACGCGGAAGTCCGCGCCGTGATGGCCGCGGAGGTGGAGAAGGTGCTGACCCCGGTGGCAAAACCGCTGGAACTCGACCTCAGCCACAAGCCGCATGTCATCCTGGTGGTCGGCGTCAACGGCACCGGCAAGACCACCACGATCGGCAAATTGGCGGCAAAACTCACCGATGGCGGCCTGAAAGTGATGCTGGCCGCCGGCGACACGTTCCGCGCCGCCGCGATCGAGCAGCTGAAGATCTGGGGCGAGCGCACGAAATCGCCTGTCGTCGCCACCAAGCTCGGCGCCGACGCCGCCGGCCTCGCTTACGACGCCTTCGAAAAGGCGAAGGAGGCCGGCTCCGACGTTTTGATCATCGACACGGCCGGCCGGCTGCAGAACAAGACCGAGCTGATGGCGGAGCTGGAAAAGATCGTGCGCGTGCTGGGCAAGCTCGATCCCGAAGCGCCGCATACGGTGCTGCAGACGGTCGACGCCACCACCGGCCAGAATGCGCTGAACCAGGTCGAGATCTTCCGCAATGTCGCCGGCGTCAACGGCCTGGTGATGACCAAGCTGGACGGCACGGCGCGTGGCGGTATTCTGGTGGCGATCGCCGCCAAGCACCGGCTGCCGGTCTATTTCATCGGCGTCGGCGAGCAGGTCGACGACCTCGAACCGTTTTCCGCCAGCGAATTCGCGAGGGCGATCGCCGGCGTGGCTTGAATGAAGCGCGATCTCTTGAAATGGCCTGCTTTTCGGCCAGATCATGCGCAAGAAGGGTTTTTATGAACATCATCGAACGCGACCCGTCCGATCCACGCCGCAAGCCGGTCAATCCCGGCTTGAAGTTCCTGCTCGAGCTGGGTCCGGGCCTGGTGTTCTTCTTCACCACGATCCGCGGCGAGTGGCTGGCCGAGAAATTCCCGGTGCTCAGCCATCTCGGCGAGCCGATCCTGATCGCCACCGCCTTCTTCATGGTCGCGACCGCGCTGTCGCTCAGCGCCTCCTGGCTGCTGACCCGTAGCCTGCCGCTGATGCCGCTGGTGTCGGCGATCGTCGTCTTCGTCTTCGGCGCGCTCGCTCTCTACCTGCAAGATAAGACCTTCGCCTTCATGAAGCCGACGATCATCAATTCGCTGTTCGGCGTCACGCTGCTCGGCGGGCTTTTGTTCGGCCGGTCGCTGCTCGGCTACGTCTTCGATTCCGCCTTCCAGCTCGACGCCGAAGGCTGGCGCAAGCTGACCTTCCGCTGGGGGCTGTTCTTCCTGTTCCTGGCCGTGCTCAACGAGGTGGTGTGGCGCAACTTCTCGGAAGCGACCTGGCTATATTTCAAGGTCTGGGGCACGATCCCGATCACCTTGCTGTTCACCTTCAGCCAGATGCCGCTGATCATGCGCCACTCGCTCGAGGAAAAACCCAAGGAAGAGAAGGCCGGCAACTAAGGGCAAGTCAGGGGGACGGCATGGAATTCCTCACCACGCATGACGAGTTGAGGACGATCTACAAGACGCCCCGGCCGACCGACGGCTCGATCCGCAAGGAGCTGAAAAGCCTCGACGGCCATTGCCGCTCCTTTATCGGCAAGAGCCCCTTCGTGCTGATCGGCTCTTCCGACGGCGCCGGCAATGCCGACGTCACGCCGAAGGGCGACAAGCCAGGCTTCACCGCCATCCTCGACAACTCCACCATCGCCATCCCCGACCGCCCCGGCAACAACCGTCTCGACACGCTGGAAAACATCATCCGCAACCCGTCGGTCGGGCTGCTCTTCCTCATTCCCGGCATGAACGAGACGCTGCGCGTCAACGGCGATGCCCGCATCACCGTCGACCCCGCCTTGCGCGAACGCCTGGCCGTCGACGGCAAGGAACCGCAGAGCGTCATCGTGGTGACGGTCAAGGCCGCCTACATGCACTGCGCCAAGGCCTTCATGCGCTCTGATCTCTGGAAGCCGGAGACCTGGTACGACCGCGCGACGCTGCCGACGCTCGGCCAGATCATCCGCGACCAGCTGGCGCTGGCCGAAAGCGCCGGCGAGATCGACCGCGAGATCGACGACGATTATCGCCAGACCATGTGGTAGGCTTGGCGGACGACTCACTCTTTCGTCCGGCTCTCTCCCCTGATCGAGATCATCGCCATATCGGGCAGCCTGCGCGCCACCTCGACCAACTCGGCCCTGGTTGCGGCGCTTGCAGCCAACGCGCCTCCGGCCTGTCGCATCGAGGTTTTTGACGGCCTCGGCCGCTTGCCGATCTTCAACCCCGACGACGAGGGCGAGCGCACGCCGCCCGAAGTGGCGCGCCTGATCGAGGCCGTCACCCGCGCGGACGGCGTCATCGTCTCCTGTCCGGAATATGCGCATGGCGTGCCCGGCGGCCTGAAGAACGCGCTGGACTGGCTGGTGTCGCGCGACGCCGCCGTCGGCAAGCCGGCAATGCTCGTCCACGCCTCGCCGCGCTCGCTCTATGCGCGCGCGGCGCTGGCGGAGGTGATGCGGACCATGTCGTTCGCGCTGTATGAGGAGACGCTGGAGATCGCGCTGCTGGGCAAGAAGCCGGCGGAGGTGGAGACGATCCTAGCGGAGGATGCGAACCGGCGGGCGATGCGCGGAGCGATCGAGGCTTTTGCCGGGTTTATTCGGGTGCGGTGAGCGGTCTTCCCTTCTCCCCTTGTGGGAGAAGGTGGATCGGCGCGCAGCGCCGAGACGGATGAGGGGTGTTCCAGCGGAGTGAGACGTTGGCGACCTCGTCGCTGGACAAACGGCGTCGCCAAGCTGGAGCACCCCTCATCCGACCTCGCTTCGCGAGGCCACCTTCTGCCACAAGGGGAGAAGGAAGAAGCTACCCCTTCCGCAGCGTCTCGACATCGGTCTTGCCGACATACCAGTCGCGGGCGTTGACCTCCTCGAACACCACCCAGACGTCGTCATTGCCGAGCCCGGTGGCGTCCATGATGGCCGAGGTCACCTTCCTGGCGATGTCAGCCTTCTTGCCGGCCGGATCGGCGGCGATCACTTCCTTGACGATGCGGATGTTGACGAATGGCATGATGTCCTCCCCTTGGATTCTGCCTGCGCCGCCGGGAGACTGTTTCGAAATTCGCTCCGGCGAGTCATATGGTGGTGGTTTCGAGAACCGGAGCGGAGCGGACATTTGGTCCGTGAACACCGGAAGCGCAGAAAACGCCAGCAGATGGCCGTCGGAGTAGAATTTCCAAACAGTCTCACCTCAATATGTCTTGGCCCCATTCACCATCAGCCGGACCATATAGAGCGAGGTGGTGCCGGCGATGTAGAGGCAGTTCAGCTTGTTGCCGCCGAAGACGCAGTTGGCGGTCACCTCCGGCACCTTGACCTTGCCGATCAGCGTGCCGTCCGGATCGTAGCAATGGATGCCGTCGGCGGCACTGGTCCAGATACGCCCGTCGGAATCGAGCCGGAACCCATCGAACAGGCCGGCGGTGCAGTCGGCGAACACCTTGCCGCCGGAAACCTTCTTGCCGTGCTTGCCGATGGTGAAGACCCGCATATGCGCCGGGTTCTTCTCGCCATGCGTGCGGCCGGTATCGACGACATAGAGCAGGCTTTCGTCCAGCGAGAAGGCAAGCCCGTTCGGCCGCACCATGTCGGTGATGACGGCCTCGATGTCGCCGGTGTCCGGATCGACGCGATAGACGTTGCAGTTGCCGATCTCGCTCTCGGCCTTGTCGCCCTCATAATCGGAGTCGATGCCGTAGGTCGGATCGGTGAACCAGATCGAGCCGTCAGAGCGCACCACCACGTCGTTGGGCGAATTCAGCCGCTTGCCCTTCCATTTGTCGGCGATGGTGGTGACCGAGCCGTCATGCTCGGTGCGGCTGACGCGGCGGCCGGAATGCTCGCAGGTCACCAGCCGGCCCTGCCGGTCGACGGTGTTGCCGTTGGAATTGCCGGAGGGCTGGCGGAACACGCTGACGCTGCCGTCGGTCTCGTCATAGCGCAGCATGCGGTTGTTGGGGATGTCGGACCAGACGACATAGCGGCCGGCGGCGAACCAGGCCGGGCCTTCCGCCCAGCGGCAGCCGGTGAACAGCTTTTCCACCTGCGCATTGCCGTTGAACAGGCGCGCGAAGCGCGGATCGAGAACTTCGTAATAGTCTGCGGCGGCCATGCATTTCCTCCCGGCATCAGGTGACGGGCGGATCAAGCCAGCCCGCAACCGATCTGGCAAGACGGCAAGCCGGTAATTTGTATGACAAAACCGGTGAGAAATACGTGAAGTCCGCCCTATGCCGACGCCATACGAGACGCATGGATCGGTTAGGCTTGGGTTAACCGGCTATGCGCTGGCTGCAATGGTGCATTGCAACATCTTTCTTTTGCAACGCACCATTCCTATGTCATGCTCACAAACGTCAGGGAGGAACAACCGGCCGCACCAGTGCGGCATGAAAGGAACCCTGTCATGTTCGACACTCTTGTCTCCCGCGCCCGCGCCAGCATGGCCAAGCGCCGCCACTACAACCGCCTCGTCGCCGAAATCGAGAACCTGTCCAGCCGCGATCTCGCCGATCTGCGCGCCGACCGTTCCGAGATGCTGTACCAGATCCACAAGCAGATCTACGGCTGAGCTTCGACGCTTCGCATGAGGGGCGCCATGTCAACCCGGCGCCGCCAGCGCCTTTTCAACCTGCGGCAACAATAAATACCTTGCCGATTCCGGCGTCAGCGGCCCCACATGCTTGTAGGCGATCTTGCCGTCCTTGCCGATGACGAAGGTCTCCGGCACGCCATAGACGCCCCAGTCGATTGCTGCGCGCCCGGCCGGGTCGACGCCGATGGCCTGATAGGGATTGCCAAGATCGCCCAGGAAGCGGCGGGCGTTTTCCGGCTGGTCCTTGTAGTTCAGCGCCGCGAGCGTGAAGCGCTTGTCCTGCGACAGTCCAAGCAGCACCGGATGCTCTTCGCGGCACGGCGCGCACCAGGACGCGAACACATTGACCAGCGTCACCTTGCCGGCGAAGGACTTCGAATCCAATCCTGGCAGGTTCGTTCCTTCGAGCGGCGGCAGGCTGGTCTGCGGCGCCGGCAAGCCGATCAGCGCCGAGGGAATTTCCGAGACGTCGCGGCCCGACAGAAGCTGCGACAGGAACAGCCCCGCCAGCCCCAGGAACACCAAGAGCGGCAAAAGCACGAACAGGCGGCGGCGCGGCGCCGGCGCTTCGGTTTCGTTGCTCACGGTTTTGCCGCCCCGGATTTGTCGGAACGCCGACGCACACCGGCCGCTTCCAGCGCCGCAAGCTCGCGCTTGCGCGCCCGCTGATCGAGCAGGATCCAGCCGATCAGCCCGGCGAGCCCGATCGCCGTGATGGCATAGGCGGCGGTGACGAACAGGGCGTGCGCGCTCATTTCTCGATCCAAAACTTGTGACGGTCGTTCATAGCGACGCCGATCGCCGGCCGCAATGAACGCCGTCTGCGGCGGATTTGCGGTCACAACGAGCCTGACTGCAGGATGCCTGTTATGCCGATGATGCGCATCCATCGGCACGTCAGCGACAGCCGGACCGCTCCCTCGCAGGTAAGCAGTATCTTGCCGTCCTCGTCCCACATCCTGATCGCACTCGAGCCGTGACTACGGAATTTGCGAAGGCTGATCGTCTCGACCGCCATGTACTCCAGGGTAAAGGACACTGCGTTGAACTCGCGCCATTTGGCGGGAGGGCGATAAGGGAGCACTGTCGAGATAAACGACAGACGCATGCAGGGCCCGTTGCGGTTCATATCGGCCGACGTGACCTCGACGGACGACAGATCGGGGTAGTTGCCGTAGATATTTTGCAGAAAGATCGGGTTCTCGATCCGCAGCGGCCACATCAGTCCGTCCCATGGCGTAGCGCCAGCGCCGCAGCCAGCGGCCCGATCACGGCAAGAAATAGTGTCAGCGCGGCAAGAATGAGGAAGGGCTGCAGGAACGGCGCCGGATCGGCGACGGCGCCGTAGCTGGCCGAAACGCCGAAGATCAGCACCGGAATGGTGAGCGGCAGCACCAGCACCGAGATCAGCAGTCCGCCGCGCGGCAGCGCCACCGCGACAGCCGCGCCGGCGGCGCCGATGAAGGTGATGGCCGGCGTGCCGACGAGAAGCGTCAGCGCCGTGGCGCCGATGCCGAGCGGTTCCATGTTCATGAACAGGCCAAGCAGGGGCGCGGCGACCACCAGCGGCAGCACGCTGCCCGTCCAATGCGCCAGGCATTTCGTCAGCACCGTCAGCGCCAGCATGTGGCGGTCGCTGTTGAGCACCAGAAGATCGAGCGAGCCGTCCTCGCGGTCGGCCTGGAAGAGGCGATCGAGTCCGAGCAGGCAGGCAAGCAGCGCCGCGATCCACAGGATCGCCGGCCCGATGCGGGCGAGCAGATTGAGGTCGGGGCCGACGCCGAAAGGAATGGTGACGATGACGGCGAGGAAGAAGATGACGCCGATCAAGGCGCCGCCGCCGGCGCGGATGGAGAGGCGGATATCACGCAGGAAGAGGGCTAGCATGATTTGAGATGCCTGCGCCCAGGCCCCCCTCTCTGGCCTGCCGGCCATCTCCCCCTCAAGGGGGGAGATTGGATGTCACCCCGGCCTTCGCCAATCTCCAACGCGGCAATGCTAGCGGGGCGCCTGAACTGCCGATCTCCCCCCTTGAGGGGGAGATGCCCGGCAGGGCAGAGAGGGGGGTGCCAGAGCGCCAACCTCAACCGACTTCCCCCATTATAAGCGCCTTCGCCCCCTCAAGCCCCAGCGGTAGATGCGTGGCCGCCACCAAAATCCCCCCATCCCGCAAATGCTCCCGCATCAACCCCGCGAACCGTTCCTCCGAAGCCTTATCCAGCCCCGCCGTCGGCTCATCCAGCAGCCAGATCGGCCGCCGGCTGACCAGAAGCTTGGCGATCGACGCTCGTCGCCTCTGCCCGGTCGACAGATAGCCGAACGGCAAATGTCCGAGCCCGCCGAGCGCCACCGTCTCCAGCGCCTCTTCGACACTCAACCCCGGCTCGCCCTGAAAAGCGCGCCAGAAGCCGAGATTCTCCTCGACGCTGAGCGCCGTCTTCATCGCGTTGAGATGGCCGAGATAATGCGCGGCCGAGGCGACAGTCGGGAAAGCCTCGCCGCCGCCTTCGACACTTACCTTGCCCCCGGCGGCCGGCAGCAGCCCGGCGACAACCCTCAGCAGGGTCGATTTGCCGGCGCCGTTCGGCCCGGTGACGATGAGCGCCTCGCCCTTTTCGAGGACGAATCCGATGCCGGAGAAGACCGTCTCGCCGCCGCGCTCGCCGCCCAGATTTTCGGCGATCAGCCGCATCCTTGCCCGTCCCGAAAGCACCGTTTCGCGGCCACCGCCGCATCGCACAAATTTGCCTTTCGACTGTCTAGAACTATTCCAGGAAATTCTCTATATGCGGTTCATCCGTGCCAGCGGTCGGCGCGGGAACAGGATTAGCGCCGAACCAGCGCACGCGCCGCCTTGAACGGCTCGGGTTGCTTGGGAGCGGACAGCGGAAATGGCCGTACCCGCACCTTTGCGCGTGATTGCATGCCATCGGCGTCCGTTCCCTTTCAGGCTGAACAGACAAGGACGGATCGCACGTGTCAAAATCCCTCGACAGTTTCAAATGCCGCCGCACCCTGACCGCGGGTGGCGCTGACTATGTCTATTTCGACCTCACCGAGGCCGAGAAGAACGGCCTGACCGGCATCGCCCGGCTGCCCTATTCGATGAAGGTGCTGCTGGAGAACCTGCTGCGCAACGAAGACGGCCGCTCGGTCACCAAGGAGAGCATCCAGGCGGTCGCCGCCTGGCTGACCGACAAGGGCACCGCCGGCGTCGAGATCGCCTATCGCCCGGCCCGCGTGCTGATGCAGGATTTCACCGGCGTTCCGGCCGTGGTCGATCTGGCGGCCATGCGCGACGGCATCAAGGCGCTCGGCGGCGATCCGGAAAAGATCAATCCGCTGGTGCCGGTCGACCTCGTCATCGACCACTCCGTCATCGTCGACGAGTTCGGCACGCCGATGGCCTTCGCCCGCAACGTCGAGCTCGAATATGAGCGCAATGAGGAGCGCTACAAGTTCCTGAAATGGGGCCAGCAGGCGTTCCGCAATTTCCGCGTCGTGCCGCCCGGCACCGGCATCTGCCACCAGGTCAACCTCGAATATCTGGGACAGGTGGTATGGACCAACAGTGAAGACGGCGAAACCACCGCCTATCCCGACACCTGCGTCGGCACCGATTCGCACACCACCATGATCAACGGCCTCGGCGTGCTCGGCTGGGGCGTCGGCGGCATCGAGGCCGAGGCGGCAATGCTCGGCCAGCCGGTCTCCATGCTTTTGCCCGAAGTCATTGGCTTCCGCCTCACCGGCAAGCTCAAGGAAGGCGTCACCGCCACCGACCTCGTCCTCACCGTCACCCAGATGCTGCGCAAGAAGGGCGTCGTCGGCAAGTTCGTCGAGTTCTTCGGCCCGGGCCTTTCCAACATGACGCTGGCCGACCGTGCCACCATCGGCAACATGGCGCCGGAATATGGCGCCACCTGCGGCTTCTTCCCGGTCGACTCGGAGACCATCCGCTATCTCACCATGTCCGGCCGCGAGGAAAGCCGCATCGCGCTTGTCGAGGCCTACTCCAAGGCGCAAGGCATGTGGCGTGACGCCGGCTCGGCCGATCCGGTCTTCACCGACCTGCTCGAGCTCGACCTCGGCGACGTCGTGCCGTCGATGGCCGGTCCGAAGCGTCCCGAGGGCCGCGTCGCGCTGGAAGGCATACCGGCCGGCTTCGCCAAGGCGATGGAGACCGAATACAAGAAGGCCGCCGAGATCTCCAAGCGCTACGCGGTCGAAGGCGCCGGCCACGATCTCGGCCATGGCGACGTCGTCATCGCCGCCATCACGTCGTGCACCAACACCTCGAACCCGAGCGTGCTGATCGGCGCCGGGCTGCTCGCTCGCAACGCCAACCGTGTCGGCCTGAAGCAGAAGCCGTGGGTGAAGACCTCGCTCGCCCCCGGCAGTCAGGTGGTCGCGGAGTATCTCGAAAAATCGGGGCTGCAGAAGGAGCTCGACCAGATCGGCTTCAACCTGGTCGGCTTCGGCTGCACCACCTGCATCGGCAATTCCGGCCCGCTGCCGGCGCCGATCTCGAAAACCATCAACGACAAAGGTTTGATTGCTGCCGCGGTCTTGTCCGGCAACCGCAACTTCGAAGGCCGCGTCTCTCCGGACGTGCAGGCCAACTACCTCGCCTCGCCGCCGCTGGTGGTGGCGCATGCGCTGGCCGGCACGGTGACCAAGGACCTCACCACCGAGCCGCTCGGCGAAGGCAGCGACGGCAAGCCGGTCTATCTCAAGGACATCTGGCCGAGCTCGGCAGAGATCCAGGAGTTCATCGAGAAGAACGTCACGCGCGAGCTGTTCGCGCGCAAATATGCCGACGTCTTCAAGGGCGATGCCTACTGGCAGAAGGTCAAGGCGCCGGAAGGCCAGACCTATGCCTGGGACGACCACTCGACCTATGTGCAGAACCCGCCCTATTTCGCCGGCATGGGCCGCGCCTTCGGCAAGGTCGGCGACATCAAGGGCGCGCGCGTGCTTGGTCTCTTCGGCGACAAGATCACCACCGACCACATCTCGCCGGCGGGTTCGATCAAGGCCGCCTCGCCGGCCGGCAAGTATCTGACCGAGCATGGTGTCGGCGTCGCCGACTTCAACCAGTACGGCACGCGGCGCGGCAACCACGAGGTGATGATGCGCGGCACCTTCGCCAACATCCGCATCCGCAACCACATGCTGGGCGAGAACGGCCGCGAGGGCGGCTACACGATCCACTATCCCTCGAAGGAGGAGATGTCGATCTACGACGCCGCCATGGAATACAAGCGCGAGGGCGTGCCGCTGGTGATCTTCGCCGGCGTCGAATACGGCAACGGCTCGTCGCGCGACTGGGCGGCCAAGGGCACCAACCTGCTTGGCGTTCGCGCCGTCATCGCCCAGTCCTTCGAGCGCATCCACCGCTCGAACCTGGTCGGCATGGGCGTCATCCCCTTCGTCTTCGAGGACGGCACCTCATGGGCCTCGCTCAACCTGAAGGGCGACGAAACGGTCGAGATCGACGGCCTGGACGCGATCAAGCCGCGCCAGAAGATGGTCGCCAAGGTCACCTATGGCGACGGCACGGTGAAGAACGTGCCGATCATCTGCCGCATCGATACACTGGATGAGCTCGACTACTTCAAGAACGGCGGCATTCTGCAGTACGTGCTGCGCGACTTGGCCGCTTAGCAGCGGCCAGGGAGTAGGGGAGTAAGGGAATAGGGCAGTAGGGATAAAGTTGCTGCTCGATCCTCTTCCCTACTCCCCTACTGCCTTACTCCCCTACTCCCTTTGCTTTCCCAAACCTCGCCACCGCCGCCAGCAGCACGGCGAGCATCAGCGCGTTGAAGACGTGCCAGAGGAAATGCGTGCCGAGCGGGAAGCTGGCGCAGACCAGGGGATCGACCATGCGGCAGATGGCCGAGACGACGAAGATCGCCGATCCGGTCAGATTGTACCAGCCGGCCCTGTTGCCGGTGGCTGCGATCCATACCCCGAAGAAGGCAAGCGCAAGGAAAGGCGGGAGATAGCTCGTGGTGCCGTTCGACGCCTGGCGCAGCCAGTCCGGCACCGCATAGGTGATCAGCCCCGAGACCGCATAGAAGGCGACGAAAACGAGGATCGCCTTGCCCCATGACATGCCGAGGAAACGGCGCAGGTTGAACAGCGTGTAGGCCAGCGTGAAGCCGGCGATCGGCAGGATGTCGGCCCAGATCGTGCCTTTGCTGGCGAAGATGTGGAACACGGTCGAGCCGATGCCGATCGCCACCACCCACCAGGCCAGCACTTCGGCGAAGGTACCGGTCTTATGGCGCCGCACCTGCCAGACGCCCCATAGTCCCGCGGCAATGAAAGCCAGGTTGGTCAAAGCATTAGCCGGCTCTGCCCAAAGTCCTGGACCGGTGCGTTCGCAATAGAGATCGACCGGGGTCAGGAGAGTCTGCCACATGGTTAGGATGCTGCTCCCGAATCGAACCAGGCCGTGAAATGCAACGGCCTCTCCTATTGCGGCCTTACCTGAGGTTGCAACGGCAAAATTTCACCGCAACGTGACTTCCCGTTGACTGGCGCTTCTGCCACATATTTTAGCAATCAGAACAAGGCCGGCGTCACCGGTGGGAATTGGAAAAGTCATGGCACTTCGAGGACGATTGCGGCTTGCGGCAGTAGCGCTGGCCCTCACGGCGTTGGGCGGCGTGGCCCTCGCAGCCGAGCCGGAGAAGGCCTCGACGGGCAAGCCGCAGGCTGACGAGAAGCCTTTGGGCGTGGTCGAGTTGTTCACCAGCCAGGGCTGCAGCTCCTGTCCGCCGGCCGACGAATTCTTCGCCGAGCTCGCCGGCAAAGGGGACGTCATCGCGCTCGCCTACCACGTCAATTACTGGGACTATCTCGGCTGGCAGGACACGCTGAGCACCAAGGAAAACACCGAGCGTCAGTATGACTATATGCGCGCCTTCGGCAGCCGCTCGGTCTACACGCCGCAAGCCGTCATCAATGGCCGCAGCCACGTCAACGGCGCCAGCCGCAAGGAAGTCGACGGCGCGCTGGCCCGCATGGACAGGACCGGCGAGGGCATGCGCGTCGGCATCAAGGTGAGCCGCACCAGCGACCGCGTCATGATCGACGCCGGCGACGCCGGTAACGGCCCGAGCGATGCCCATGTGGTGATCGTCTATTTCGATCCGCCGCAGATGGTGCAGATCGGCCAGGGCGAAAACAGCGGCCGCAGCCTGACCTACTGGAACGCCGTCTCCGACATCCAGACCGCCGGCATGTGGCACGGCAAGGCTCAGCGTTACGAATTGCCGATGACCGAGATCGCCAAGAAGGGCGGCTGCGCGGTGCTGCTGCAATCGGTCGGCAAGGACGGCATGCCCGGGCCGATCCTCGGCGCCGCATTTATTCGCAAGCCGGATCGGCTTTAGCGGGGCACCCTTTTCCCTTCTCCCCTTGTGGGAGAAGGTGGCCGAGCGAAGCTCGGTCGGATGAGGGGTGTTGGAAGGAATGAGGCAGCGGCAAATTCGAGCTTGCGGCCAAGCTGGAACACCCCTCATCCGTCTCGGCGCTGCGCGCCGATCCACCTTCTCCCACAGGGGGAGAAGGGGCGCTGCGCCAGCCCAATAAAAAACCGGCGTCAGCTTGCTTCTGACGCCGGTCATTCAGGTTTTGGGATCGTCGCACCTGATTTTTCCAAGGAAAAACCGAGGTTGGTTCGATCCGACGCTGACCCGTGGGCGGGGGGCTTGGGGTTTACGAGCCGGTGCCGGACCGAACCGTCTCAGGCAACGCCGGTAAACTCGTCGGACATTGGGGCATGAGCGCGGATTATTTGTGGCGAGATTGTGGCGGAGCATCACCAATTCCAACATGTGTTTCGCAAACGTGACTGGACGTTTGGGAAACCGCGCGACCCTGCGCGTGCTTAGCCGGCCCTTGCAATTCCCTCACGAAAGCGCGAACCTTGGCCGGCGCATGATTCAATCGAAGGATCGAGGCATGACCGATCACAGCAGCGGGATGGAGGATGGGGAAGCATCCGGAATATTGATCCCGTTGCACGAGGCGCGCAACGCACGCCTCGACCAGCCGGTGCGATTCGACCGGCGCGAGCTCGACCAGATCCTGAGGCTTTACGGACGCATGGTGGCGGCCAATGAGTGGCGCGACTATGCCATCGATCATCTCACTGATCGCGCTGTCTTTTCCGTCTTTCGCCGGGCCAGCGAAGTGCCGCTGTTCCAGATCGTCAAGGACCCCAGGCTGGCGCGCCGCCAAGGCGCTTTCGCCGTCATCGCCGCCGGCGGCCGCATTCTGAAGCGCGGCCAGGAACTCGGCCGCGTGCTTGGCGTGTTCGATGCCAAGCTGAGGGTGGTCGAAGCGTGAAGAGGAACTGGAGAATTGAGGAACTGAAGAATTGAGGAAAAGAGGCGTAAGCGCCTGAAATGATCTTTCTTTTCCTCAGTTCTTCAATTCCTCTTTCCCGCCCGGAACCTCCGCTCCGGCAGCGAATCAGGATCGGGCGGCAGTTCCGCGCCGCCATTCAGCGACAGCTGCATGAACACCGTGTCCAGCCAGCGCCCGTGCTTGTAGCCCGACCCTTCCAGGCGTCCGGAATGACGGAAGCCGAGCTTCTCGTGCAGCCGCACCGACGCGCTGTCGGCATGGCCGTCGCCGATCACCGCGATGATCTGGCGGAAGCCGGCGGCACGCGCCGTCTCGATCAAAGCCCGCATCAGCAGTGAGCCCACGCCCTGCCCCTTGGCCTCGGGCGCGACATAGACCGAATCCTCGATGACGAATCGGTAGGCGGGGCGCGGCCGGAACGGTCCGGCATAGGCGTAACCCAGCACAACGCCATTCTTCTCCGCCGCCAGATAGGGAAAGCCGCCCGCCGTTAAGCTGTCGAATCGATTGCCCATTTCAGCGCGGCTGGGCGGTTCCAGCTCATAACTCGCCGTGCCGTGCGCGACCGCGTCGGCATAGATTTCCGTGATTCGGTCGAGGTCGGCGGCAGTCGCGGCTCTGATCGCAATATTGCTCATAATTTGTGCAGTTCGTTTTACTGCCCCAATGAGAGCAAAGGCGTGCGTAAAAGGAAAGGGCGGCCGTTGGGCCGCCCTTTCGCAAATCTATGGTCCAGTGAGACCGGGGAACCGTCTTTAGCGGCGGTCGCCCATGAACTGCAGCAGGAACATGAACAGATTGATGAAGTCGAGATAGAGCCGCAGCGCGCCCATGATCGCCTTGCGGCCGGCGACGTCGGCGACGTCACCCTCGAAATACATCTCCTTGATCTTCTGCGTGTCGTAGGCGGTAAGGCCGGCGAAGACCAGCACGCCGATCGCCGAGATGGCGAAGGCGAGCGCCGACGACTGCAGGAAGATGTTGATCAGCATAGCGATCAGCAGGCCGATCACGCCCATGATCAGGAACGAGCCGAACGCCGACAGGTCGCGCCTGGTCGTGTAGCCGTAGAGCGACAGACCGCCGAAGGCCGCGGCCGTGGCGAAGAAGGTCTGGGTGATGCTGGTGCCGGTGTAGACGAGGAAGATCGTCGACAGCGACAGGCCGACAAGGCCGGCATAGACCCAGAACGTGGTCTGCGCCGCCCCCACGCTCATCGACTGGATGCGGAACGACAGGAACATCACGGCGGCGAGCGGAGCCAGGATGACGACCCAGCGGAACGCGCTTGCATAGATGAGCTGGCCGAAGGCGGTCAGCTGGCCGTCGCCCGTGATGGCGAGTTGGAACGCGCCCCAAGCGGCAAGGCCGGTGATGAGCAGGCCAAGCCCCATGAGGTTGTAGACTTTGATCATATAGGCGCGCAGGCCCTGATCGATATCGACGCGCGCGCCGGAGGCGGCGCCCGTCTGGTAGTTGCGAATGGGATCAGCCATTGGAAATCCTCTGTTGCTTCTGCCCCGTCCGGTGACAGGTCCGCCCGGGGTCTTCCGTCGGACCAGGCGCCGCTGGCGGGACTCCAGCATGCCTGCCGCGAAATATGATGGTTCTTGACGTCAAGAACAAGACGGTAACGGGCCGTAACCCTTCGTGAGAGGGCAAAAGGCCGGTTTTCAGGCCCTTCCGCCCGGCATTCTTACAAAGATTTAACCGGGCGGCGACTTGGAGACGCGCCGGTCAGAGATTTCGCAGCACCGGCGCCGCCTTGTGGCCGAGCACCCGCCAGGTGCCGGCAAGGCCGATGCCGACCGTCACCGTCAGCGAAACCAGGATCGTTATAACCGCGACTTCCGGCATGAAATGCGAGGGCAGCGTCATGATATGCGCGACCACGAACCAGGCGGCGATGCCGCCGGCGGCAAGCGCAAACAGCGCGGTCGCGAGGCCGATCAGCACATATTCCAACGAGAAGGCGGCAATCAACGTCCTCCGCGTCGCGCCGAGCGTCTTCAGCACCACCGCGTCGTGGATGCGCGCCTGGTTGCCGGCGGCAAGCGCCCCGGAAAGCACGAGCACAGATGCGATCAATGCCACGCCGGCAGCGGCGCGGATCGCCGTGCCCAGTTGCGCGACCAGCCGGTTGACGATGTCGAGCGCGTCCTTGACGCGCACCGTCGTCACCGCCGGGAACGCGCGAGTGACGGCGTTGAGCAGCCTTGCATCGTCGGCCGCAGTGGCTTGTTTGTCGGTCAGCGTTGCCAGCCAGCCATGCGGCGCCCCGGCAAAGGCGTTGGGCGAGAACACCATGACGAAATTGATGCCCATCGTCTCCCATTGCACCTGGCGGAAACTGGCGATCTTTGCCGTGACATTGCGTCCCAGCACATTGACGGTCACGCTGTCGCCGAGCTTCAGCCCGATCGCCTTGCCTTCCTCGGCCGAGAACGACACCAGCGGCTCGCCGGAATAATCTTGCGGCCACCACGTGCCTTCCGTCAGCGTCGCGTTCTCGGGTTGCTTGGCGTCATAGGTCAGGCCGCGATCGCCGCGCAGCACCCAGGCGCCGTCGGCAGGGATCTTCACCTTGTCGACGTCGACGCCGTTGAGCGCCATGATGCGGCCGCGCAGCATCGGCACCTTGACCAGCGTTCCGCGAGGCGCCTCTTTGCCGACGAGGCTGGCGAAAGCATCGACGTCGCCGCTCTGGATGTCGACGAAGAAGAAGTTCGGCGCCCGCTCCGGCAGGCTGCCGGAAATCTGCCGCCTGAGATTGCCGTCGATCAGCGCCAGCGTCACCAGCAGCGTCAGACCGAGCCCGAGCGACAGCACCACCGACGGCGTCAGCGCGCCGGGCCGATGGATGTTGCCGAGCGCGAGCCGCATCGGGACCGAGCGCACGCGCGGGCTTTTCCTGGCGATCCATTGCACCAGCACCGCCACCAGCCGCAGCACCAGGAAGGCAAAGACGGTGGCGCCGACGAAGATCGAGGCGATGCGGTAGTCGTTGGCCGAAAGGATCGCCAGCGCCGCCAGCGCGATCACGATCGCCAGCGCCGCACCGGCATAGGGCAGGCGCGGCAGGCCGCGGCTCTCGAACCCCATTTCGCGAAACAGCGCCGTTGCCGGCACGTCGCGGGCGCGGCCGAGCGGCAAGAGCGCGAAGGCCAGCGTCACCAGCAGGCCAAACAGCGCCGCCATGGCGAGCGCCCCTGGATAAAAGCCGCCTTGCGCCGGCACCGGAATGACCGATTGCAAAAGCGCGCTCGCCACGAACGGCATCGCGGCGCCGAGGATGATCCCAAGCACGATGCCGAGGCCAGCGATCAACAGGATCTGCACCAGATAGACGGTGAAGACGAAGCGGCCCGAAGCGCCGAGGCTCTTGAAAGTGGCGATGACGCCGCGCTTGCCGTCGAGATAGGCGCGCACGGCATTCGCCACGCCGACGCCGCCGACCACCAGCGCCGTCAGCCCGACCAGGGTCAGGAACTGCGAAAAACGCTCGATATTGGCCGAGAGCGCGGGGGCGGCATTGCTGCGCGTGCGGATCGACCAGCCGGCCTGCGGAAAATCCTTCGCGGCTTGAGCCTGGATGTCCTTGATCCGCGCCTCGGACGAGCCGTCGGGCAGCCTCACCTTATAGGCGTTCTCGACCAGGCTGCCGGGCTGCACCAGGCCGGATGCGGCAAGCCCCTGGCTGGAAATCATCAGCCTTGGCGCGAAGCCGAAACCGTCGGACACCGCATCGGGCTCGCTGACCAGCCTGGCGCGCAGCTCGAAAATGGCGCTGCCGAGCTTGAGCCTGTCGCCGATATGCAGATTGAGCCGCTCGAACAGCAGATCGGGCGCGGCGGCGCCGAAGATGCCGGACCTTTCGCCGAACAATTGCTCCTTCGGCAGCGCCGGATCGGTTTCCAGCGCGCCAAAGAGCGGATAGGCGTCGTCGACGGCCTTGGCTTCGACCAGCGCCTGATCGGAGCCGTCCTCCAGCCGCGCCATGGAGCGCATGCCGGACGTCTGTGAAACGGCGCCCAGACTCCTGATGAAGCCGAGCTCGGCGTCCGAGGCGCTGCGCTGGTTGATCTGGAAGCGCAGGTCGCCGCCAAGCAGCGTTTGGCCCTGATCGGCGACGCCGGCGCTGATCGCCTGCGCCACCGAATTGACGCCGCCGATCGCAGCGACGCCGAGCGCGATGCAGGCCAGGAAGATCATGAAGCCGGACAGGCCGCCGCGCATCTCGCGCAGCGAGAAGCGGATGGCGAGCTTCAACGTCCGCATCAGGCCGGCACCTTCACCGGCCTGGGCGTGTCCTCGATGCGCCCCGAGCGCATCGACACCTGGCGGGCGCAGCGCGCGGCAAGTGCTGGATCATGCGTCACCAGCACCAGCGTCATGCCGCGCTCCGCCGCCTTGGCGAACAGCAGATCGGCGATCTGCTTTCCCGTCGCCTGGTCGAGATTGCCGGTCGGCTCGTCGGCGATGAGGATGCGCGGCGACGGCGCCAGCGCCCGGGCGATCGCCACACGCTGCTGCTCGCCGCCGGAAAGCTCGCCCGGATAGTGCGTCACACGGTCGCTCAGGCCGACCGCCGCAAGTTCGCGCGCGGCGACGCCGAACGGATCGGCATGGCCGGCCAGCTCGAGCGGCACCGCGACGTTTTCGAGCGCCGTCATGTTGGGGATGAGGTGGAAGGACTGGAAGACGATGCCAATGTTTCGCCCCCGAAACGAAGCAATCCGATCCTCGCTTTTGCCGTTGAGCAGCTCGCCGGCGATCCGAACCGTGCCCGAATCGACCCTTTCCAGACCGGCCAAAACCATGAGCAGCGTGGACTTGCCGGAGCCCGACGGGCCGACAATGCCGGTGGCTTCGCCGGCCGCCACGTCGAGGCTCACGCCCTTCAGCACTTGGACGGAAGACGCGCCCTCGCCGAGCGTCAGCGATACGTCCCTCAGCACGATGACGGCTTCTGTCACAATAAAAGCGCCCTATATGTGGAAAAAGGAGACTGCCCGTGTCTCCTCGTTCGGATTGTTTCGGTCATATGGGGCTCGCCGCATGGCATTCAAACACCGTTTTGCCGCAGCCCCCGTTGTTTTCGCAGCCCTCATCTTCTTCTTCGCCCTTTGCGGCGCCATTTCGCCGGCGCGCGCCGCCACCTTCACCATCGTCGGCTTCGGCGACAGCCTGATGGCGGGCTACAGCCTCGGACCGGGCCAGGGTTTCACCGACCGGCTGCAGGCGGCCCTGAAGGCGAAGGGCCTCGACGTCACCGTCGCCAATGCCGGCGTGTCGGGCGACACCTCGAGCGGCGGGCTGGCGCGGCTCGACTGGTCGGTGCCGGATGGCACGAGGCTGGTGATCCTTGAGCTCGGCGCCAACGACATGCTGCGCGGCGTTTCGCCCGATATCCCCGAGAAGAACCTCGACGCCATGCTGGAAAAGCTGAAGCAGCGTAAGATTCCGGTGCTTCTGGCCGGCATGCGCGCGGCACCCAATCTCGGCGCCGATTACCAGAAGACTTTCGACGCCATCTATCCGCGGCTCGCCGAAAAATACGGCGTTCCGCTCTATCCATTCTTCCTCGACGGTGTCGCCGGCCATCCGGATCTGCAGCTGGAGGACGGCCTGCATCCCAATCCCCGGGGGGTCGACGTCATGGTCGAGCGCATCCTGCCGATCGTCCAGAAGGCGATCGCCGACAATGGAGGCGCGTCGTGAGTCCGGAATGCCACGCTTTCCGCTGGGGAAACATTGTGGACAACAAACCGCTTGCCCCGCGCTGATATCGATGATTCGCTAGGGCTGAGAGTATCGATTCGAGGACAGGAGGCTTCACATGCCACGTCTTTTCACCGCCCTCGAAATTCCGCGTGATGCCGCTCTCTCGCTGTCCCTGCTCCGGGGCGGGCTGCCCGGAGCGCGCTGGATCGATGTCGAAAACTACCATCTGACGCTGCGTTTCATCGGCGATGTCGAGGGCCATGTCGCCGACGAGATCGCCAACGCCCTCGACAGGGTTCACCGCCCCTCTTTCCAGATGACGCTCTCCGGCGTCGGCGCCTTTGGCGGCAAGAAGCCGCATGCGGTATGGGCCGGCGTATCGGCCTCGCCCGATCTGACGGCGCTGCAAGGCGAGATCGACCGCATCTGCCAGCGGCTAGGCCTGCCGGCCGATCCGCGCAAGTTCTCGCCGCATGTGACGCTTGCCCGCCTGCGCAACGGGAGCCCGCTCGACGTCGCGCAATATCTGTCGGCGCGCGGCAATTTTTCCGCGCTGCCCTTCCGCGTCGGCCGCTTCGTGCTGATGTCGTCGCGCGATTCGGTCGGCGGCGGCCCCTATATCGTCGAGGAAGCCTGGCCGCTGGTCGGCGAAACGCTCGCCTCGAGCCGCTTCGCCAGCGCCTCCGACGCCTCGCGGATCATGCGGTAGACCGACGCGAACTCTTCCGGTCCGTCATAATAGGGGTCCGGCACGTCTCGTCCGCTTCCGGTCGCAAATTCCAGATAGAGATGGATGCGATCGCGCGCCGCTTGCGGAGCCAATGCCTTGAGGTCACGCACATTCGACCGGTCCATGCCGAGGATCAGGTCGAAGCGTGAAAAATCCTCCGGCGCTATTCTGCGCGCCCTTTGCCCTGATATGTCGATGCCGTGGCGACCGGCAACCGCGACCGAGCGCGGATCGGGAGCGGAGCCTACCTCCCAGCCGCCGGTCGCGGCCGAATCGAGCACGATCTCCCGGCCCTGCGTGCGCCCGGCCCAGACGGCGCGAAACACGCCCTCGGCCAGCGGCGACCGGCAGATGTTGCCGAGGCAGACGAACAGAATGGAATTTATGGGCTTAATGCTCATTCGATATGCGCCGTTTGTGCATTTGGAACCCCAAAACCGCAAAGCACCTTTGGGCGACTTGCATTAGGGTGAGGGTCAAATTCGAGATAGCATGGGAAATCATCATGACGAGAGAAAAACTCAGCAAGGACGCCATCGGCACGGCTTTGGCCGAACTTGAAGGCTGGTCGCTGGCGGCCGACGGCGCCTCCATCAAGCGCAGCTTCGTCTTCAAGAATTTCTCCGAGGCCTTCGCCTTCATGACTCGCGTGGCTATGGCCGCCGAAAAGATGGATCATCACCCCGACTGGTCGAATGTCTACAAGACCGTCGACGTCACGCTGAACACGCACGATGCCGGCGGCGTGACGGCGCTGGATATCGAGCTCGCCAAGCGGATGAACCACTATTTCGGCTGAAGGCGGAAGAGACTCGCTTTTTAAGGGCGGTAGTTTGACTTCGTCATTCCAGGGCGGAGCAAGGAGCGAAGCGACGCGCGCAGACCCTGGAATCCATTCCGTGACCTATGAGCGTCGGGGCGGTGCAAGCTTGGCGAACGTTCGCGATTGGCCGAGGCTTGCGAACTTCGTCATCCACGGGCGGAGCGACGCGAAGCGGAGCACAGACCCGAGGATCCATTCCGTGACCGTGGTCGAGGAATGCAGCGGAGCAGAATTCTGCACCGTGGCGACACGTTTAAGTTACGGAATGGATCCTCGGGTCTGCGCGCGTCGCTTCGCTCCTTGCTCCGCCCGTGGATGACGATCGGAGGGAGGCCTCGGCCAATCGCCAGGCGACGGCGATCGCCATGGCGCTTCTTGTGGACCAGCGCTGCCGAGTTCGATTTTCGGGCCGGCGCACCCCAACACTCTTGCAGCAGCCCCCTGCTTTCACCACATTTTGTCGCGGCGGACCGGCGCATCGATGCGCCGGTCGCCAAGGAGCGATTGATGGCGCAACAACCCGGTTTCGATTTCTTCGGCTTCGGCGACAAGCTCGCCGGCGAGGGTGAGGTTCGCGAGAAATTCTGGCGCACCGCCAAGAAGGCGGCGCGGCAGATCCCGTTCATGGACGAAGTGGTCGCCGCCTATTACTGCGCCATGGATAAGGACACGCCGCTGCGCGCCAAGGCCACCCTGCTCGGCGCTTTGGGCTATTTCGTCCTGCCGTTCGATTTCATTCCCGATTTCGTCGTCGGCCTCGGCTACACCGACGACCTTGCGGTGCTGACCGCGGCCATCGCCGCCGTCAGCGCCCATATCACGCCTGCCCACAGGCAGGCCGCCAAGGATGCGCTGGCCGACGGGAACTGACCGCGGCTCCGCTTCACGCCGGGAATCAGCGCGTGCGAAAAGACAAACTCTTGCCGTTTTCGTGGCCTCCAACTCCGCGCCGGGACGTCGCGCCAGCCGCTTTCAACGGTGGCGGCGTGAATGGTGGCGGTTTCCTGGGGTGAGTTCCTTTTCTTCGAGGACAATTCACCGTTTGGTAACCCTGATTAAATCAAAATGAAGCGACGGCAGGACGCCAGGCGGCCCGCCCCCGCACCATTTGGAATACGGGAAGAACGATGCGCGGATTGATTGCTACAGTTTCCAGCCTGGTCCTGGTGGCCGCCTTTGCCGCGCCGGCGCTGGCGCAGCAGGCGACCAAGATCGGCCAGCACAATGCCTGGGGCACCTACAGCTATCAGTCGGCGGGCGGCAAGGTCTGCTACGTGCTGACCGTGCCCACCGACAAGCAGCCTAAGACGCTCGACCATGGCGACATGTTCTTCTTCGTCAGCCAGCGGCCTGGGCAGCAGGTCTCCTACGAGCCGCAGTTCATCGCCGGCTATAACTTTCAGGAAGGCTCGAAGGCCACCGTCACCATCGACAAGAAGTCGTTCTCGATGTTCACCCGCGGTAAGTCCGCCTGGGTCGAGAACGCCGCCGAAGAGCCCGTGCTGATCGCCGCCATGAAGACCGGCACCGACATGAAGGTGCAGGCGAAGTCGGGCCGCGGCAACCCGACCTCCTACGTCTTCTCGCTGAAGGGCATCTCGGCCGCGCTGTCCTCGATCGCCAAGTGCAAATAGGCAGGAACGGCATTCGAACCTGACGCGAGGCCGGGCATCCAGTCCCGGCCTTTTGTTTGGAAGGGCGCTCAGCCCTGTACGGGAATCTCCGCCCTGCGCCGCCGGA
Organism: Mesorhizobium sp. GbtcB19; assembly: GCF_019091085.1. GTDB lineage: Bacteria > Pseudomonadota > Alphaproteobacteria > Rhizobiales > Rhizobiaceae > Mesorhizobium. Next base: position 268,040 of record NZ_JAGXJY010000007.1, read on the forward strand.
TCGCATCGGCCACGAAGACGCGCGACAGCGCGTGGTAGAGCGGTTCGTTGGAGATGAGCCTCGCCGTGCCGTAGCCCAGCATCGCCGCGCACATCAGCGCGATCACATTGTCGTGGTTGCCGGTCATTTCGAGGATGATGACGAAGGCCGTCATCGGCGCCTGCACGACGCCGGCGAAATAGCCGGCCATGCCGAGCAGCGCCGCCGTGCCTGTGGCCGCGCCGAAAACCAGGCCGAGCGTGCTGCCCAGCCCCGCGCCCACCGCCAGCGACGGCGCGAAGAGGCCGCCCGGAATGCCCGACACCATCGACAAGAGGCCCGCGGCGAATTTCTCGACGAAGAAGAAGGCCGGCAGCGGCGTGCCTTCGATCGCGCCGCGCGCCTGCGCGTAACCAGTGCCGAATGTCAGACCGCCGGAAGCGATGCCGATCGCGGCCACGGCCAGCCCGCAGACGCCTGCCACGAGCAGCGTGCGCGGCAGCGGCTGAAGCACGTGCCAGCGCCGGATACGCCGCATGACTTTCAGCGCCAGCAGCGAAAACAGCGCACCGACACCGCCGCCGATGATGCCGCAGGCGAGCACCAGCGGCCAGTCGCTGGCAAACGCCACCGTATCCCTGGCGACGCCGAAATAGGTGTAGTTGCCGACGAGCCCCAGCGAGGCGAGGCCGGCCAGGATCACCGCCGTCAGCACCAGCCCATTGGTGCGCGCCTCATAGGCGCGGCCCATTTCCTCGATGGCGAAGACGATGCCGGCGAGCGGCGTGTTGAAGGCGGCGGCGATGCCGGCGGCGGACCCGGCCAGGATCAGGCCGCGGGCCTGCGCCATGCCGCCCCAGCGCGCCGCCTGCAGCATCACCGAAGCGCCGACCTGCACCGTCGGACCTTCGCGGCCGATCGAGGCGCCGCAGGCGAGGCCTACGACGGTGAGCGCGATCTTGCCCACCACCAGCCTGAGCGACAGGATATGGCTACGATCGTCCTCGTCGCGCAGGTGCCGCGCCGCGATCGCCTGCGGAATGCCGCTGCCTTGCGATCCCGGGAAGAAGGCATGCGCCAGCCAGGCGCAGAGCATGAAGCCGAGCGGCGTCACGACCAGAGGCAGAAGGGAGCGCCAGCCGCCATCATTGCCGGTCATGACATGGAACAGAACCTGCGCGCGGTCGGCGAGCAGGGCAAACAGCACGCTGATCAGGCCGATCGAAATGGCGCCGGCCCAGAAGACCAGGCGCGGCTGCCAGACGCGCCGCGATATCCACATCGCCTGCGAGCGCCGCAGCATACGATATCTTCGGGAAATGCCGGCCATGTCCGCCTCGTGATGGTTGACCGGCCGTAGCACACTCGCCGGACCGATCAACCCGTGAGGGTAGACGCGATGCTATGCCAATCGGTCAAGGAACTGTGATGAAGGATCACGGCTCGAAAGATGGCCGGATGGCGGATAGCCCGCCGGCATGCCGGCCGGCGGGAAGGTCGGCATGCGGGATCGGCGAGTTCACATCGCCATTTTCTCACATTCGGCCTGGGCCTTCTTGGTCGACGTGTCGATCATATAGGCCTTCCCCTTGGCGTCGGTGATCATCATCATGCAGTGCTTGATCGGCTTGGCCATTTTCATCATGTCGGCGCTCATCTTGGCGTCCGGCATCATGGTGCCCATGTGGCCGTCCGGCATGATCGCCGTCACCTGGCCACCCTTCATCATGGTCATGGCGCCCATCGTGTCTTCGGCCAAGGCCTGCGAAGCCGAAAGACCTGCGAGGCCGGCGATGAGAACGAGCTTGATCGAATGCATCCGGAAAACTCCCATTGTTGAGGGGCATGGTCGCCCCTTTCTGGTTCGCGGATGCGCTTCGATTGGTTACGCCAACACGAATATGTGATCGGTTTCAGCCGACGATGCCGGTAGCCGGTCGCATTCCACCCCGACACGGGCGGGTCAAGATTTGTTGACCTCTGTGCCAGTCGAAATCGCTACCGCTTGGCATCGGTCGGGACCTAAAGCAGTCCGGTGCGGTGGGGGCTCGGGCCGGCTGGGCCGCACAATGTCATCGCCGGCTTGATTGCGGATGGCTCGCGCCACCGCCTCCTGCGTGACGGAACTGGCGGACCATTGGAACAGCATCTTTTTGCGACCGAGCGCGACCCGCGGCTCAAGCTGATCATCCCGTCGATCGTCGCCATCGCCTTCCTGATGGAGCAGCTCGATTCCACCATCCTCACCACCGCGATCCCCGCGATCGCGCAAAGCCTCGACACCACGCCGGTCCGCCTCAATTTGGCGATCACCACCTACATCCTGACTTTGGCCGTGTTCATTCCGGTGAGCGGCTGGTTCGCCGACCGGTTCGGCGCCCGCAAAATCTTCGCGCTGGCGCTCTTCACCTTCACCCTCGGCTCGGTCCTGTGCGGCGTGGCGGACAGCGTCGGCATGCTTCTGGCCATGCGCGCGCTGCAGGGGCTGGGCGGAGCCATGATGACACCGGTCGGGCGGCTGATCCTGCTGCGCTCCTTTCCGCGCAGCGGCCTGATCACCGCGATGACCTACATGACCCTGCCGGCGATCGTCGGGCCTGTCATCGGCCCGCTGCTCGGCGGCCTCTTGACCACCTACGCCTCCTGGCGCTGGATCTTCTACGCCAACGTGCCGTTCGGCCTGATCGGCATTGTCGCCGCCTTGCGCTTCGTCGACGATTTCCAGGACGACGACGCGCAGCCTTTCGACTTCGCCGGCTTCCTGATGGTGGGCGCCGGCGCGGCACTCCTGCAATTCGGCCTGGAGAATATCGGCCGTCCGGTCATTTCATCGCTGGCGACCGTGCTGGTGCTGGCCGCGTCGGTCCTGCTGCTCCTCGCCTTCGGCCGTTATGCGCGCCGCGTCGCCGCTCCCGCGGTGGATCTGACGCTGTTCCGCTTCCGCTCCTTCTGGGTCGGCACGCTGGCCGGCGGTCTCTGCCGCATCGGCCTCAACGGCGCGCCCTTCCTTTTGCCGCTGATGCTGCAGGTCGGCTTCGGCATGAGCCCGGTCACCTCGGGATCGCTGACCTTTGTCGGCAGCTTCGGCGCCTTGCTGATGCGGCCGCTGCTGTCGTTTTTCTTGCGGCGCTTCGGCTTCAAGGCCGTGCTGACCGGCAGCGCCGTGGTCGGCTCTTTTGCGGTGGCGGGCTTTGCCCTGCTCAACGCCGACACCCCGCATTGGGCGATCGGCCTTTACGTGTTTTGCTTCGGCATCGTCCGTTCGGCGCAGTTCATGTCCTCCAACACGTTGTCCTATGCCGACCTGCCGGCGGAGAAGCTCAGCCGCGCCACCAGCCTCGGCGGCGTCCTGCAGCAGCTCAGCGTCTCGCTCGGCGTCTCGATCGCCGCCATGGTGCTCGGCCTCGTCTCCGGTGAGGTGCATGCGCCGACGGCGGACCAGTTCCACTGGGCGTTCCTGCTGACGGCGGTGATCCCGCTGCTTCCCATTCCGGGTTTCTTCTTCCTGCACGCCGCGGACGGCGCTCAGGTCAGCGGCCATCGCCGAAAGGATTAGCCGGCAAACAAAAAACTCAACGCGCAGTCAACGTGCCGTCGCCATAGATCATGCGGCCGGCGCGGAACGTCGCCCGCACGCGCACCACCGGCTGGCGGTCGGCGACGACGAGATCGGCCAGAAGTCCAGGCTCGATGGCGCCGCGGTCGGCAAGTCCGAGCGCCTTGGCCGGATTGGCGCTTGTCAGCGCGGCCGCCGCCGCCAGACCGCCCCCGCCCAGCTCGGCCAGGCCGAGCAGCGCCGGCAGGATCGAGGCGGGATGATAATCGCTGGCCAGCATGTCGAGCAGCCCGGCCTCATAGGCCTGGCGTGCCGAAAGATTGCCGGAATAGGACTGGCCGCGCAGCGCGTTGGGGGCGCCCATGGCCGTGTACATGCCGAGACGGCGGGCTTCCTGGGCCGCTTCGAGCGTCACCGGAAATTCGCTGAGCACGGTTCCCAGGCCATGCACGAATTCCACCTTTTCCAGGGTGTCGTCGTCGTGCGACGCCAGCACGATGTTGCGGGCGCGGGCAAAGGCCGACAGGCTCTGCAGCGTGCCGAGCACGCCACCGTGGCCATTCCGGTCGGCCATGCGCTTGCCGACGATCTCGGAGACATCGGCAATCGACATGCCGCGATCCTTGGCCAGCCTGGCAATATAGAGCTCGACATCGCGGTACTGCCCCTGTCCCGGCGTATGGTCCATCAGCGAGACCAGATGCAGCTTGCCGGCCTCCATCAGCCGTTCCAGCACACTGACCGCCTCGGTGAAGGTCACCTCGAAGCGGGCGTGGATGCGATGATCGACCAGAAGCTCATCCTTCAGGCCGGCAATGGTCTCGATGATCGCCGACGTGTGTTCTTCCGAGCGCAGCAAAGCGGCGGTGGCGCTGGTGCCGATGAAGGACAGCGCCGCATAGGCGGTGGTCACGCCGCACGAGGCCAGCCGCTTGTCGAGCTCGGCGATGCCGATCTGCATCGGCACATGCATGCCGCTGCGCGGCTCCACCTCCCGCTCCACCATGTCGCCATGCATGTCGATGAACCCCGGCACAAGCAGGCGGCCGCCGCCCAGGATATCGGCATTCGCGACGGGCTCATCACTGACTTCCGCGATCCGCCCGTCCTCGATCCGGATCGCGCCGGACGGGATGACGCGGTCGCGCAGCACGATTTCGAACTCACTCAGCCACATGGCGATGTCTCTTCGGCGGATGGAATTGTTTCAAGGATTATCGTCAGGCGGACCGATCAGCGCGGCGCGGGCGCCATTTAGCGCGTGCAATTCTCGGCCGGCAACACGACCAGCTTATGAATGTGCTGGCACAGCCTCGAACGCCAGGAAGTGATCTCCGGCGAAAGCATGACTCCGGCGCCAAGCTGTGCTATGCGCCGCGCTTTCCTGTTCGGCCGATGCTGAAATCGGCCGCAAATCGCTTATATTGGCGCCACCATGACCGTTTCGCTTGATCTTACCGCTGAAGGCGCCCGTGACGCTTTGCGCCGCGCAGCGCAAACCGAGAAGCCGTCGCTGATCGGCCTGACCCGCGCCGAGCTCGGCGAAGCCCTCATCAGTGCCGGCATCGTGCCGGAGCGCCAGGCGAAAATGCGCGCCCAGCAGCTCTGGCACTGGATGTATGTGCGCGGCGTTTCCGACTTCGCGCATATGTTCAACATCTCCAAGGACCTGCGCGCCGAGCTCGGCAAGCATTTCAGCGTCGCGCGGCCGGAAATCGTCGAGGAGCAGATTTCTGCCGACGGCACGCGCAAATGGCTGTTCCGCTTTCCGCCGCGCGGCGCCGGCCGTCCGGTCGAGATCGAGACCGTCTATATCCCCGAGGAAGGTCGCGGCACGCTCTGCATCTCCTCGCAGGTCGGTTGCACGCTGACCTGCTCCTTCTGCCACACCGGCACGCAGAAGCTGGTGCGCAATTTGACCACGGAAGAAATCCTGGCGCAGCTGCTCACCGCGCGCGACCGCCTCGGCGACTTCCCCGACCGCGACACACCGGACGGCGCCATCGTGCCGGCCGAAGGCCGCAAGGTGTCCAACATCGTCATGATGGGCATGGGCGAGCCGCTCTACAATTTCGAGGCGGTGAAGAAGGCGCTGCTGATCGCGTCGGACGGCGACGGCCTGTCGCTGTCGAAGCGTCGCATCACGCTGTCGACCTCCGGCGTCGTGCCTGAGATCGCCCGCACCGGCGAGGAGATCGGCGTCATGCTGGCGATCTCGCTGCACGCCACCAATGACGACCTGCGCGACCTTCTGGTGCCGATCAACAAGAAGTTCCCGCTGAAGGAGCTGATCGCCGCCTGCAAGGCCTATCCGGGCCTGTCCAACGCCAAGCGCATTACCTTCGAATATGTGATGCTGAAGGACGTCAACGATTCGCTCGAGGACGCCAAGGCACTGGTCAAGCTGCTCAAGGGCATTCCGGCCAAGATCAACCTGATCCCCTTCAACCCCTGGCCCGGCACCAACTACCAGTGCTCGGACTGGGAGACGATCGAGAAGTTTGCCGACTATATAAACAATGCCGGCTACGCCTCGCCGATCCGCACGCCGCGCGGCCGCGATATCCTCGCCGCCTGCGGCCAGTTGAAGTCGGAATCCGAGCGCATGCGCAAGGTCGACCGCCTGGCGCTGGAAGCCATGATGATCGCGGGGCACGGCGAGGCGTGAGGCGCATCATCCGGTTGGCGTCAATCACACTTTGCTACGTTTCAGCCGCCTTCACCACATGCCTGATTACATTGATGCTTAGTGGACTGATATGGCGCCACGGCACCGTATTGTCCTACAGCCTGGACGACCTAGGCCTGCTGCTGATTGGGACTGCGATCGCAGGAATCTATGGCGCTCCGTTCGCAATCCCGTTGATCGTTGCCGCTCGATTTGTAGAAAGAAGACGCTGGACTACGTTCGCCTTGGCGGGAGCAATTGTCGGTGCATTCATGAAAATGTACCCGATGGCGCAGCGGCCACCAGACTATCGTGTACTGATGATCTTGATTGTTGCCGGAGGCGTCGGAGGTGCGGCCTATTGCTTTGCAGAGGGCCGACTCCTCAAAGAGCGCAGACAATCCACATGAGGCGCCTCATCGCATACCTCTTCCGCTTCGCCGTCATCCTGCTCGGCTATGTCGTCGCCTCGCTGGCGGCAAGCGCCTTCCTCAACATCCTTTACCTGGCGCATCTCGGCTACACGCCGGCCGATCCGGAACCGACGGCGACCGCCTCGCTCTATTTCTCGGTGCCCATCCTGGCGCTGTTCGTCGCCTATTTCGCCTTTATACCGGCGGCCGTGGTCATTTTGATCGCCGAGGTGCTCGGCCGCCGCGACTGGCTGTTCTATGCGCTCGGCGGCGCCGTCATCGCGCTTGCCTTCCTCGGGTTCGTCCACCGCGTCGCCGATCCCAATTTCGATATCACCGGGGCCAACGGCAGATTGGCCGTGATCGGCGCAGGCATGGTCGGCGGCATCTTCTATTGGCTCTCCGCCGGCCGCTGGGCCGGAAGCTGGCGCCGCGAGGCGTTGCTCGATCCTGAATCTTGAGCGCGATGCCGAAAAGTTGCGAATTTCTCGGCAGCGGATCATGCCAAAACCCTGCCACCTGAACAGGCTGTCCGAATCGGCTTCGGCCCGCCGCGCTTGGAGCAATTCCAGGAAAAGTGTGGGCGGTTTTCCGTCCGGAATTGCGTAAAGACAAAGAGATAGAGCCGTACAGACAGGAGCAGGGCCGTGGCGGAAGGCGAAATGAATGGCGGCTCGGCCGCGGCCGCCGTGGCGGCGCGGCTTGATCAACCCGCCGAGCACATTCCTTCCGGTCTCGGTACCGGCTTGCTGTTCATCCTCTCCATCGCCTGCGGCGCAAGCGTCGCCACCATTTACTTCCCCCAGGCCATAACGCTGCTCATCGCATCGGACCTGCGCGTTCCCGCCGAAACGGCGGCGCTGGTGGTCACGACCGCCCAGCTCGGTTATGCGTTGGGTCTGCTGTTGCTGGTGCCGTTGGGAGACCGGCTGCCGCATCGTCCGCTTGTCGCAACCTTGCTGACCCTTACCGCCGCCGCCCTGCTGGTCGCCAGCCAGGCGCCGACGCTGCCGGTGCTGGCGGTCGCAAGCATGGTGACGGGCTTCACCACCGTGGTGCCGCAGATCCTGCTGCCGATGGCGGCAGGGCTGGCGCCGCCGGAGCGGCGCGGCGCGGTTACCGGCACGCTGCTCAGCGGGCTGCTGGCCGGCATTCTCTTGGCCCGCACCTTCGGCGGCTTCCTCGGCGAGCATCTCGGCTGGCGCGGACCCTATTTCGTCGCCGCGGCGGCGCTGTTCGTGTTCGCCATTCTGCTCGGCCTGGTGCTGCCGAAGACGGCGCCGACATCCTCGCAGCGTTATCCTTCGCTGGTCGCGGCAGCCTTCATCCTCTTTCGCGGTGAGCCGGAGCTGCGTCGCTCCTGCCTCTACCAGGCGCTGATGTTCGGCGGCTTCACCGCCGCCTGGACAAGCCTCGCCTTGCTGCTCGGCGGGCCGCCATACCATCTCGGCGGGCAGGCGGTCGGGCTGATTGCCCTGGTCGGCGCCGCCAGCGTGCTCTGCACGCCGATCGCCGGCCGGCTGATCGACCGCAGGGGGCCCGATTTCGTCAGCCCGCTCGCCTTTGTCACCGGCATCGTGGCGGCGATCGTACTGCTTGGCGGCGCGCTTGGCGGAATAACAGGCCTGCTGGCGCTCACGGCGGGTATGCTGCTTCTCGATATCGCCGTGCAAAGCGGTCAAACCGCCAACCAGGCGCGTGTCTTTGCGATCCGGCCCGATGCCCGCAGCAGGCTCAACACAGCCTATATGACCTCAGTTTTCCTTGGCGGCAGCGCCGGCTCGTGGATCGGCGTGAAAATCTACGGCCATTGGGGATGGCCGGGCGTCTGCGCGCTCATTGCCGTCGCGGCGTCGATCGCCTTGGCAAGGCATGCGGTAAAGCTGTTTCGCTGATACCTGCCGCAGACCACGATCGATGCTACCTCGCCTGCGTCGTGATGATCTTGAGCGCGAAGGCCGAGAACACGCCACCGAAAAGATAATCGGCCACGCGCGTGAAGCGCGGGCTGGCCTTCATCGCCGCCGAGAACTTCTCCGCCGCCAGCACCATCGGCACCGTCACCGGGGTCGAAAGCGCGACGAACATCACGCCGAGGAAGAACAGCTTTCCGGACGCGTTGGGATCATGCGCGGAGACGAATTGCGGCAGGAAGGTCATGAAGAACAGGATGATCTTCGGGTTGAGCAGGTTGATGCCGAGCCCTGCCGCCCAGCTGCGGAACAGCGAGACCTGCGGTCCCGTGCTCTTCTGCGGCGAGAAGGCCGAACCCTTCGTCACCGCCTGAAAAGCCAGGAACACCAGATAGCCGGCGCCAAAAATCTTCAAGGCGAAGAAGGCCATCGGCGAGGCGATGATCAGCGCCGAGATGCCGACCACCACCAGCGTGGTGTGGATCAGCGTGCCGGTGAGCGCGCCGGCCAGGGAAGCGAAGCCGCTGGCGCGACCCTGGCTCAGCGTGCGCGACACGAACAGCGTCATGTCCGGTCCCGGCGTGATCGCCAGGATCACGGTGGCAATGGCGAACTGGATCAGCGTGGCTGTATCGGGAACAAAGGACATGGGGCGCGCGCCTCGGGATGGGTCGTGCAGCCAATAACGCGGCGCCTTTTGCTCCGCCAGCATCTGACTAGGCAAACATCTGGCCCAGCCCGCGCCATAACCCCTGCGCCCCTTCGTCTCTTGCGCCGCCCGGAACGGCCGTGATACCTCGCCCGCGAAACTTTTCCCGCGGAACCGCTAAAATGTCCAAGATCAAGAACGTCAAGAAAGTCGTGCTCGCCTATTCCGGCGGCCTCGACACCTCCATCATCCTGAAATGGCTGCAGACCGAGCTCGGCGCCGAAGTCGTCACCTTCACCGCCGATCTCGGCCAGGGCGGCGAGCTGGAGCCGGCGCGCAAGAAGGCCGAGATGATGGGCATCAAGGACATCCGCATCGTCGATGTGCGCGAAGAATTCGTCGCCGACTTCGTCTTCCCGATGTTCCGCGCCAACACCGTCTATGAAGGCACCTACCTGCTCGGCACCTCGATCGCCCGGCCGCTGATCTCCAAGCACCTCGTCGAGATCGCCAGGGAGACCGGCGCCGACGCGATTGCCCACGGCGCCACCGGCAAGGGCAACGACCAGGTCCGCTTCGAGCTGTCGGCCTATGCACTCAACCCGGACATCAAGGTCATCGCGCCGTGGCGCGACTGGTCGTTCAAGTCGCGCACCGATCTGATCAACTTCGCCGAGCAGCACCAGATCCCGGTGGCGAAGGACAAGCGCGGCGAAGCGCCCTTCTCGGTCGACGCCAACCTCCTGCACTCCTCTTCCGAGGGCAAGGTGCTGGAGGATCCGTGGAGCGAGCCGCCGGAATTCGTGCACCAGCGCACCGTCTCGCCGATGGATGCGCCGGACGTGGTCACCGAGATCGAGATCGAGTTCCTCAAGGGCGATCCGATCGCGCTCAACGGCAAGAAGCTGTCGCCGGCCACCATGCTGGCCGCGCTCAACGATCTCGGCCGCGACAACGGCATCGGCCGCCTCGACCTGGTCGAGAACCGCTTCGTCGGCATGAAGTCGCGCGGCGTCTACGAGACGCCCGGCGGCGCCATCCTGATCGCCGCCCACCGCGCCATCGAATCGATCACCCTCGACCGCGGTGCTGCCCACCTCAAGGACGAGTTCATGCCGCGTTATGCCGAGCTGATCTACAACGGCTTCTGGTTCTCGCCCGAGCGCGTCATGCTGCAGGCGATGATCGACAAGAGCCAGGAAGACGTCGAAGGCACGGTGCGGCTGAAGCTCTACAAGGGCAATGTCATCGTCACCGGCCGCAAGTCGAAGAAGACGCTCTATTCCGATGCTTTGGTCACCTTCGAGGACGATCGTGGCGCCTACGACCAGAAGGACGCCGAAGGCTTTATCCGCCTCAATGGGTTGAGGCTCAGGACCCTGGCGGCAAGGAACCGCCGTTGAAGCTGCTGATCTCCCCCCTTGCGGGGGAGATGGCCGGCAGGCCAGAGGGGGGTGTGAAGGATCGCCGGCCGTTCAAAACTCTACGCCCGAGCGCCGCAGGATGATTTGTTGCGATTTGTTGGACAGGCTGGAGGGACAGCACCCCCCTCTGTCCTGCCGGACATCTCCCCCGCAAGGGCAGGGCTATCGCATATGGGTCAGGGCCTGGATTAGGTAGTCGTCGTTCCATGCGCATTTCTTGATGCGGTGGCTG
>NZ_JAGXJY010000070.1 GCF_019091085.1 Mesorhizobium sp. GbtcB19
TTAAAATCAGTATATTCATGAACTATCTTTTTTATATTTTCCCTTTCAGTTTTATAATATTTTTCATCAGTAAGCAACTTCTCTAATTCACAGATAAAATGATTGTATATGTTCACCTTTGGACCAGGAGTCCAAAATTCAAATGGATTTAATAGGAATCCCCTATTATTACGATATTGATCTAAATCTGTATTCAAAAATAATATCGGCTTATCTAATAAAAGATAATCAAAATAAACACTTGAATAATCGGTTATTAACAAATCCGTTTCAGATAATATTTGGTATATATCTAAATTATATTTTGCTAAAAATTCCGAAGTACATAACTTGATATTAGAAAATCCCTCAAATGTTTTTTTATAATACTCTTCCTCTTTAGGGTGTAATTTCACAATAACTGTAATTCTGTTTTTTACTAAATAAGCATTAAATTCATTGATATTCATATCACCTAAACCGAATATATTATATTCCCTGTTTAAATCCGATTCTTCTCTGATATATCCTTTTCTGAATGTCGGCATAAATACCATTAATTTATTGTTTTCACTAACTGAAAAGTATTTCAATATGATGTCTCTCTTTTCTCCTCCCCTCAAATTTAAAAGATCATTTCGTGGGAATCCAGTGATAACATATTTATTATTTATTCCTATACAGGCATTCAATAACGTAGTGTACGTTTCTGAACTAGAAATTACTCGATCTAATGTATCGATTTTCTTTTTATTCATAGTAGTTTCATTTTCTAATAACCCCATTTTTTTCAAGGGTATTCCATGCCATAATTCAATGAATTTTTGTTTCTTTTTCATTTTTTTTATAGGGCCATGCGATGTGATAACAATAGATCCCGTCCCTAAATGCATAGCATTTTCTATCGGTTTTTCCAGCATTTTTTGAAAATTTATATATATTAAACCAAGATCATTATATTCTTTAGTCATAATAACATATAGCACTATCACATTGGAACCTGAACCTGGAGCATAATCTATAAAAATTAATATTTTGGGGTTCATTCTTAAAAAACAGAAAATAATTCTAGCGATTAAAAATG
>NZ_JAGXJY010000663.1 GCF_019091085.1 Mesorhizobium sp. GbtcB19
CGGCCTGGACAGGATGCCACCGGCACGAACCGGCTGGCGGGAACGGTCGCCGAGGCGATCTATCTCGGCCCGGGGGCGAAATACGAAGTGAAGCCCGCCGACGCCTCGACCGCGATCGTGCGCTGGCCGCTTGCCGGCGAGAGCTTTGGCCCCGGCGACAAGGTCGAGCTCTGCTTCGACGGCGCCGATGCAAAACTCCTGCCCGACGACAGCACGGCCGACACCACG
>NZ_JAGXJY010000664.1 GCF_019091085.1 Mesorhizobium sp. GbtcB19
CCTTTCGACCCCCGCGTAGAGCCCGTTGCGGTTCTCCCCGTAAACCACCTGCGCGTCGACGGTGTTGGGGTCGACGCTGGCGTTGATGATGTTCCACATGTTGGCCCCCGAGCGCAGCAGCAGCACCCAGTCCATGAAGGTTTCGCGGTAACGGGCATCGGGCGTGCCGTCGGCATAGTCCGCAAACAGGAACCTGCCGTTCGGCTTCAGCATCTGCAGGCAGGTCTT
>NZ_JAGXJY010000665.1 GCF_019091085.1 Mesorhizobium sp. GbtcB19
ACAGCTTTGAGATCGTCGCCGGGCGGCGGCGCTATTTTGCAGCCCTGGCCGTCGCCGACGAGCGCGGCGAGGCCGTACCGCTGCCATGCGCCATCATGGAGGATGGCGACGACGCCGTCGCGCTGGAAGCCTCGCTGATCGAGAACATCGCGCGTGACGATCCCGACGTGGTTTCGCAGTGGGGGACCTTCACGCGCCTCATCAAGGAAGGGCGCGGCGTTGCCGATT
>NZ_JAGXJY010000666.1 GCF_019091085.1 Mesorhizobium sp. GbtcB19
TTGATAAAATTCTTAAATAGGTACTATATTTGCAAAAGGAAATCACACCACAGTAGAGAATAAATTTGAAGGAACCAAAATTGCATAAGATAACATTAACTATGATTCATGAATGAGTAAATATCCTCCTTGCATTTGTGCTTGTCATCCATATTGTCATCCCCCATGTTATTCTTTGAGCTTTGGAACTTAGACTCTAAATGTTTAATAAGCTGTGGATCATGGTCA
>NZ_JAGXJY010000667.1 GCF_019091085.1 Mesorhizobium sp. GbtcB19
TTTCAAGCTAAACCGGCGGACTTTATTTCTTTAGCGACTGACCCCTCTTATGATGATAAGGAATTGAATCACTGCTAACAAGGTTGTCACAGCTACTGGAAAGAATGTAACCACTACATATGAGAATGTGAATAAACAGTCTAAGAACTCGATCTAGTAGCGCGAGCCCAACCATTGCATTGATACGAACTCCGCTTTTCATTGTTCGCACCCCAAGCCCCGACTTTT
>NZ_JAGXJY010000668.1 GCF_019091085.1 Mesorhizobium sp. GbtcB19
AGTAGAGTTGAAAATATGTTGCGGAAAACAGAGGTAAGTCAGAAAAAAGGAAAAACAGCATTATACCTTCATATACCTTTTTGTGATACTATTTGCTCATTTTGTCCATTTATTAAATCTACAAAGTATGAACCTATAATTGGAGAGTATGTAGAATGTCTTATTAAAGAGATGGAATTATTATCCTCATCTCCTGTCATTCAAGCTTTAACATTCGATGTTATTTTT
>NZ_JAGXJY010000669.1 GCF_019091085.1 Mesorhizobium sp. GbtcB19
ACCTGGTAAACCGCACCTTCGAGGTGAACCTTGCCGAGGTTTGCGAGCGCGAGGAGGCCGGTTTTCTTCCTTATTCGCCGCTGGCCCAGGGCTATCCCACGGGCAAATACAATCATGGCGCGCGGCCGCAGGGTTCGCGCTCGCAGCTCCTCAACCGCGGCCAGCGCTTCGAGACGCGGAATGCGGCGGAAGTGCTGCTGGAATACACTGAGTTGGCGCGCTCCTTCG
>NZ_JAGXJY010000670.1 GCF_019091085.1 Mesorhizobium sp. GbtcB19
GGCCACGAATACTGCATCTTCTCCAACGAGGCTTTCGATCTCAAGCAACTGCCGAAGGCGATCATGATCGAGGGCGGCTGCTACATCGCCGTCGAATTCGCCAACATCTTCCATGGTTTGGGGGTCGATACCACGCTGGTCTATCGCGGCCAGGGGATCCTCAGCCGCTTCGACATGGATTTGCGCCGTTCGCTGCACGAGACGTTGGGGAAGAAGGGGTTCAAGACC
>NZ_JAGXJY010000671.1 GCF_019091085.1 Mesorhizobium sp. GbtcB19
TGCTGGAAGGGACTGCTGCGGCGCTCGCGGTCGCCGGCTGGCTGTTCGCGCGCTACGGGCAGTTGAAGCGGGGTCGCGGTTTCCTCGATTTCAACGACCTGATCACCCGCACGGTCAGCCTCTGGTCGCGGCCCGTTGCCGGGCCAGGGGGGCAGTTCAAGCTGGACCAGGGCATCGACCACTTCCTGCTCGACGGGGCGCAGGACACCGGCCCGGACCGGGGGGAAG
>NZ_JAGXJY010000672.1 GCF_019091085.1 Mesorhizobium sp. GbtcB19
AGGGAGACATTTCCGGCCGCGGTACGCCAAGGCAGCAACGCCTTGCCATAGTCCTGGAAGACGATCGCTGCCTCGCGGCGCGGACCGGTGATCGGCTTTCCGTTGACGATGATCGAGCCGGAACTCGGCCGCACCAGGCCGCCGGCGAGGCGCAACGCAGTTGTCTTGCCGCAACCCGAGGGGCCAATGATGCAGACGATCTCGCCTTTTGCCAGCGACAGCGATAGA
>NZ_JAGXJY010000071.1 GCF_019091085.1 Mesorhizobium sp. GbtcB19
CAGCGCGCAGAACCGCCGCCTCCCCGCCCCAACCCCGCTGCAGGGGTGGGCCAGCGCCAAGGGCCCCTGCACCTGCTGCAGGAGCCCCGCCAGGCGCAGATGCGCCTCGCGGACACCTGCCGCGACGCCTCTTCCATCCAGGTCCAGGCGAAGCGGCAGCGTGTTGATGACCAGGCCCATCGCCCGGTCCGCGCCGGCGCCTGCCTGCATGCGTCCAAGCAGCACCGTTCCGAACACCGCCTTCTCGCGGCCGGACGTGCGCGCCACCACCTGGCCCCACGCCACGTGGCACAAGCTTGCCAGGCTCACACCCAGGCGACGGGCATGGCTCCGAAGGCCGTCATTGAGGGCCTGCGGCAGCACCCGGTAGGCTTCGATCACCTCCTCGCCATCGCCCCGCACTTCCGCCAGGCCGAACGGCAGCACCGGCTCATCGACATCGGCCAGCCGTTCGCGGAAGTAGCGCTCATGCTCCGAGGCCAAGGCGCCCAATCGCGCCTGCGCCACAACGTTGCGGAACGGCTCCGCTGCCGGCAGTTCATCCTCTCGACCGGCGAGGATCGCCTCGATCTCCTCGTTCAGCAATTCCAGGGTCGAGTGATCGCCGATCAGATGGTGATGCACCGCCAGCAGCAGCCAGCGATCGGCCTCGGGGTCCTTGGCCACCACGTGCCGCAGCAGGGGCGGCTGCGCCAAATCGAACCGCAGATGTTGCGGGTCGTAGCGATGCCGCAACTGTTCCGCTCCAGGTCCGGCAGCGGGATCGAGCTCGATCTCGGTGATGCTGAGCGGCGCATGTCGCCACACCACCTGCACCGGCAAGGACAGCCCTTCCCAGACGAAGGCGGTGCGCAGGATGGCGTGGCGGTCGACCACACGCTGCACCGCCGACAGATAGCGGTCCAGCTGAGCTCGCTCGGCAAAGGCCATCTGGGCCCGGATCAGATAGGGATCGCCCTTCCGCGCCAGAAGGTGATGGAACAGGATGCCATCCTGCGGCGGCGACAGCGCATAGATGTGCTGGACATTGCCGATGCCACCCGGCACCGCCTC
>NZ_JAGXJY010000673.1 GCF_019091085.1 Mesorhizobium sp. GbtcB19
CCCATCGTGCCGACGGTGATCGTCTTGGGGGGGGTGAGGTTGTAGGGGTTGTCCCCCGCCCAGGCCGTGGGGGGCGGAAGCGCTGCCAGCGCGATGGCGAAGAAGATCGGGCCGATGCGCTGCCGCCGGCTCGCTGTGAAAAGCCCTCTTATGCTCTTGGGTTGTTCTCCACTCTGAGGATCGGTTTCTCGCCGGCCCAAAAGCTCCCTGTCGGTCAATTTCAAGTCG
>NZ_JAGXJY010000674.1 GCF_019091085.1 Mesorhizobium sp. GbtcB19
CGCGAGATGGCCAAGCTCTCGCAAAGGGTCGAGCGCGAGGGCATGGCGCGGGTGCCGCTCAAATTCTATTCCAACGCCCGCGGCCGCGCCAAGCTGCTGCTCGCAGTTGCCCGGGGCAAGAAGCTGCACGACAAGCGCGAGACCGAAAAGCAGCGCGACTGGTGGCGCGAGAAGGGCCGGCTGCTGAAAGAGCGCGGCTAAGGCAATTGCAGGAAAAGTGCGTAGCGG
>NZ_JAGXJY010000675.1 GCF_019091085.1 Mesorhizobium sp. GbtcB19
TGTCCTGGGGCGCGCGGCCGAGACCAAAATGGGGGATTTGTGGTGAACAGCTTTTCCGCCCGCGTTGCCGTGGCTGCCGAAGCGAACCCCGGAATCTTTCCGGAAACGCCCCTGCAGGAGAACGACTACCTGTCGAAGAAGACGGGCGCCGGCATGCTTTTGCAGCGCGAGGACCTGGCGCCGGTGCGCTCCTACAAGATCAGGGGCGCGTTGAACTTCTCCCGCAAG
>NZ_JAGXJY010000676.1 GCF_019091085.1 Mesorhizobium sp. GbtcB19
CAGCACGAACCCCGCCGAGATGGGCGGCGCCATCGGCAGGTCGGACGCCGACTATGGGGGCGTCGACAACCTGGTTTGGAATGTGGGTGCTGCCTGGGAAGGCCGGATCGGCGAGCTCGACGGCGCCGCGCTGCGCAAGAGCTTCGAGCTCAACTTCTTCGCCCATCTATCGGCGGGGCAGTACGCGGTGCGCTTCACGCTGGTACAGGGCACCGGCGGCGTGCCGCT
>NZ_JAGXJY010000677.1 GCF_019091085.1 Mesorhizobium sp. GbtcB19
ATCGAAAGCGCTCTTGTACCCGGAATGCGGACCAAAGATGCACCGAGGATAAAGTGGCCACCGTCTGTAACAAATGGCTGGCCGCCCCTCATCCTCAATGTGACCGGGCCGGAAAGGCCGAGGCCGGCAGCGGCTGCGCCGATCGCGGTCTCGGTCACGCGCCACCCGCATTTGGTGGCCTCGATCCACAGCGGGGTGTGGCCGAGCGCCTCCACCATCTTGGACGTG
>NZ_JAGXJY010000678.1 GCF_019091085.1 Mesorhizobium sp. GbtcB19
GCCATGCGCCAGCGTCAGCTCGAGGATTTCCAGTTGCCCGCCCGCCCCGGCGTAGAGGTACGGACTGTCCTCGAAATTGTCCTTGGCGTTGGCGTTCGCTCCGGCCGCGATCAGCGCCCCGGCGGGGGCAATTTTATTGTCATGCGGGGCAACAAGCAGCGGCGTGGTGCCGGTGCCGGCGCGCGCGTCGATCACGGCGCCTTGGGGCAAAAGCCTGCCGATCCCCCC
>NZ_JAGXJY010000679.1 GCF_019091085.1 Mesorhizobium sp. GbtcB19
AGCGGGAACGATACGTTTGTGATCGTTCCATCCAAGCTTACGGTTCACGTGGCCGCCGTCATCGCAGGTTATGCGCCCGGCCATGACGTCATCGACCTGTCAGACCTGCTCAAGCCCCTCGGCGCCAACGCGCCGACCACGGTCCCGCAGGCGGTCGCCCCCGTCAAGGTTACCTCCTCCAACAATGGGCCTCACGTGTGGGTCGACGACAACGGTACCGCGCCCGGC
>NZ_JAGXJY010000680.1 GCF_019091085.1 Mesorhizobium sp. GbtcB19
ACGGAAGCTTGACAGGGGAGGGCCGCCTGGGCGCGGTTGGCGTCCCCGTCCCCCCCGGCAGCGGCCCGGGCGAATGCCGGATCGCGCCGATGGCGCTGGTTCGCATCAACGAGGCGGACTGCGGCCGGCGCGGCTGCGCGGTCGAAGACACGTTCGGCCACGCACCGGACCGGCGTGGCGCGAAATCGGCGCTGATCAGTGTCGAAGGCCAGGGCGCCAATGCCCTGG
>NZ_JAGXJY010000681.1 GCF_019091085.1 Mesorhizobium sp. GbtcB19
ATTCGCCTCCGATGAAAGGCGGCCATTGTTCTTTCGCGTCATCGAGCACTACGAACGCGTGCTGCAGCTGATAGCCATCTTCTTTCACATCCAGTCGCGACAGAGGCTGGCGAGCGACAAAACCTTGGTTGGCGTTCGTCTGTCCGACAGGGAAATGCAGTGCCTGCAATGGGCGGCCCGCGGCAAGACGGCCTGGGAGATCGGCCAGTTCCTTGGCATCACTCAACG
>NZ_JAGXJY010000682.1 GCF_019091085.1 Mesorhizobium sp. GbtcB19
ACCCGCGCCGGCACGCCCCCCTTCGCGGTGGGGATGTCGACCAGCCTCGGCTGCGCCGGCACGTCCATGTCCCCCAGATCTTGGGGCCCCGTCTGCCGCACCCAGCGCAACTGTCCGGTGTTGAGGGCGAGCGCGGTGATCGAGGAGGAGAATTTCTCGGCATTGGCGCTGCGGCCCCTGCCGAGCTGGTCCGGCGTCTGGTTGCCGAGCGGCAGATAGAGCAGCCCG
>NZ_JAGXJY010000072.1 GCF_019091085.1 Mesorhizobium sp. GbtcB19
CCATGATTTTTTTATTAATAATTGCAGGGCATGAAACAACAGTTAACCTAATTGGTAATGGAATTTTAGCATTATTACAATTTCCGGAGCAACTAGAAAAACTTAAAAGAAATTTTAATCTTATTGACTCTGGAGTTGAAGAATTGTTGCGTTTCTATAGTCCAGTTGAACTAGCAACAAATCGGTGGGCTAGCAAAGATTTATTTATTCGTGACAAACTAATTCGTAAAGAAGATATGATCGTGGTGTCCTTAGCTTCAGCTAATCGCGACGAGCTGAAATTCTTTAATCCTGAATATTTAGATATTTCAAGAAGTAATAATCATCACTTAGCATTTGGTATGGGAATTCATTATTGTCTTGGGGCCTCCCTAGCTCGCCTTGAGGGAAAGATTGCTATCAATACAGTATTGAAAAGAGTACCAAATATTAGACTTAATGCTGACTTGGAAACTTTGTCTTGGCGTCCTACTTACTTAATGAGAGGGTTAGGCAAGTTACCAGTGATTTTTTAGATGATTTATAAAAAATTAAGTGTAGTAATTGAAGCAAGTAAAGTCATAAGTTAAATTAAATGAATTGTTATTTCGATATATTGGAGAGAAAAGTACCAATAGAAAATAAAAATGAGTGTGCATTATGTTAAAAAATAATATTTTTTACTATGTAATGTACTTAGGGTTTATAGGTACGATTATTTAACCAATTGGTGCTTCTCTTAATTTAGTAACCATTAGTGAAAAATAACATTCATAAAAATTAAGGAATGATTTTTTGGGAGTATATTCAAAATATTTAATGGTATTGGGTTATGGTGCATCAAACTAGTTTATTTTCAACTTTATGAATAACATTGTCATAGTATTTTTGGATTAAGTTAGCTAAGGTTAAAAAATTTTATTAAGTGTCTACTAGAATTGTTTTGATACTAATTCTACTAACGCCTCTTTATATCTGAATCCAAGTGCTCAATAGACTACTTGACCATCTTTTAATACGAATACGGCTGGTATA
>NZ_JAGXJY010000683.1 GCF_019091085.1 Mesorhizobium sp. GbtcB19
ATGTCCCAGGAACCGCGGCGGACGGCCTTCAGCCGACCATCACCTTTTTGGGTGTGCTCGTAATCGGGGCCTGGGCGGCGTGAGACACCAGCGCCGTCATGATCTCGGCGGCGGCGGGCGCGGCGATCACCTGCGGGCGCTTGTCCTTCACGGCGCTGCCGCCGGTCGGCGAGACGGGCCGAGCGAACTGTGCTTCGCTGCCCTCGGCCGACCTCAGGGACCAGCTCC
>NZ_JAGXJY010000684.1 GCF_019091085.1 Mesorhizobium sp. GbtcB19
GGGCGACCGGATGGATGCCGCCACCGGTGACGGAGACGACCTTGTCGCGGTGCGAGGTCGGCTTGATGACGAGCGGACCGCCCCAGCCTGTGTTGCCCCGGGAGATCTCTACGGCTTTGTATGTGTTGGCCATGCTGTACTCCCGCCCTTAGTGCTCGACGCCCTGGCGGCGCGCCATGAAGGCGGTGATACCCTCGGTCAGGATGGCCTTGAGGTGGACGACGACGA
>NZ_JAGXJY010000685.1 GCF_019091085.1 Mesorhizobium sp. GbtcB19
TCGACCGCACAGGCCACGAGCGCCGCGCGGCCCATCTCGAGGATGGGCACGACGTCGTAGGCCGAGCAGCCACCGGTGCCAAACAGCACCAGCTCCATCGGGCACGGACCAGGCGTCTTGCCGTCCGGCACATGCGCCGTGCCCAGCACCACCTTGTGGACGCTGCCGGACACGCCGACGAACGTGCGCTCCTCGACACATTTGACGCGTACTTACACGTTTGACTTT
>NZ_JAGXJY010000686.1 GCF_019091085.1 Mesorhizobium sp. GbtcB19
GGGGGCCCCCCCCCCCCGCCCAGCGGCACCACCGGTCCCCCCTCACCCCCCCCGGCCCTCGCTGCCCTTGTGCCCCTCGCCCCGCCCCTCTTCCAGCCGCACCCCCGTTTCGCCGCCGGCCGTGGAGCGGAAATGTCCCGGCACGATGATGCCGGCCGGGACCGGCCCGTCCGGGCTCTGGTGCCGGCTTTCGCCATCGGCCACCAGGGACCGGTAGGAGGCGGCGGT
>NZ_JAGXJY010000687.1 GCF_019091085.1 Mesorhizobium sp. GbtcB19
ACGGTGACCGACAATGATGGCGACAAGGCCTCGCAGTCGCTCGACCTCGGCTCAAAGGCCACCTTCCATGACGACGGCCCGTCGATCGCGCTGAGCGGCACGCCGGCGCCGACGCTGAACGTGGACGAAAGCTACCTGCCGGGCGGCTCGGGCACCGGCCCGGCCGGCTCGACCACCGACACGCAGAGCTTCGCCGGCGC
>NZ_JAGXJY010000073.1 GCF_019091085.1 Mesorhizobium sp. GbtcB19
CCCATCCTGCTAAATAAGGTTCGGAACCTTCAAATCCGGGTAACCAAAAACGGCGAGTTGAACAATGAAAAATATCACCTCCTGCATCTACAAGGGGGCGTAAAAATTCGTCAAGCAATTCAGGTGTTGAAGCTAATTTAGCGGTAAAATCTTGTGTTTTCCACTGTGATAAACGGAAAATAATTGGGAAATCTGGTCCCACAGCCTGACGACATGCCTCAACAATTTCAGCAGCAAATCGCGTACGAGCAACCATATCCCCACCATAGCCATCCTCACGCTGATTGGTTCCCTCCCATAAGAATTGGTCTATTAAGTAACCGTGCGCTCCATGAAGTTCAATTCCATCAAAGCCTAGACGCTGAGCATCAGCAGCCCCTTGTGCAAAAGCTTTAATTACTGCTTTAATATCTTTCTCAGTCATTGGATCAGTTACTTTTACACCTGGTTTTTCTAGACCAGAAGGACCAATTGGTTTAGCTTCAGGGTTTGGTGAATCACCAACTTTACGGTCCATTCCCACATGCCACAATTGTGGAATAATACGTCCGCCTGCAGCATGGACTTCTCGAACTACCTCTTTCCATCCCTCTAATGCATCTTCACCATAAAAGCGTGGAACATTAGGGTCACTTGCAGCTACTGGGTGATTAATAACTGTACCTTCTGTAATAATTAAACCCACACCGTTCTCAGCTCGGCGTTTATAATATGCTGCAACATCAGGTCCGGGAACTCCATTTGGAGAACATTTACGGGTCATTGGAGCCATAACAACTCGATTTGATAAAGTTAAATTCCCAAGATTAAATGATTCAAACAAAGGCGTAACAGATTTGGATAATAAAGTTTTATTATTATTCATGAAAATACCTCCAATTTTTTTATGAAAATTTTTGATATGTTTACCTAGTTTTTTAATATTACATATTAGCGGCTTCAATTTCGATTTGCATTTTTTTGACTTCTTCATTCGCTAATGCAATAGC
>NZ_JAGXJY010000074.1 GCF_019091085.1 Mesorhizobium sp. GbtcB19
AACTAATTGCACTTTTATTTAGCGTTGCTACTTCTTTCTATTAAATTAACAATTATTTTTTCTTGTAACTCTATTTTTCTAGCTTCATCATTTATGCTATTTGTTAGTTCGATTGCCACCATAGTATCTTGCGTTTTTTCTAGTTTTTCGTAAAAAAAGTTTAATTGTTCTAAGCTCTTTTTATAAACATAAAAATACATTCCACCTATTACCTCAAGTAGAACTGATGATACGATAGATATGGTAGACGCTGTAACATTTCCTTTGAAATACATAAACCATATGCCAATCAAAATTGTTATTAGTCCTGCAATTATTGCAATCATACTTGCTCTAAAGCTTTGTCTTGCTTGACTCTTGTTTATAGTATAATATTCCGTAGTCTGATTAAGATTTAATTGTATCGTATTAAATACGTTGTTTTCCACTTCGGAATCCTTGTCTTGGACTTTTTCTTTTAACTTTTCTCTTTCCACAGAAAGTTTCTCTAATTCAACATCAAACGGATTTTTAAAATCAATGGGATTTTTAGAAAAAGCTAATATTGAAGCTGGTATTAATATGATTGCTAAAAATATAGATGCAAAGATACCAATTGCAACTTGATAGTCTTCAAAATATTCTCTGTAAAATAAAATTGCAATAACAATACCTACAAGAAGTACTAATGATGCTATTAGTACAAAAATTCTAAGTCTCTTTCTACTTCTTAAGCTGTTGGTTAGCAATTCCATTAACTCTATAAAGACTCCATCGACAAACTTAAAATTAATCATGAACCTACACCGTCTCTTTTGCTAGTATTTTTAATTAATATACAATATCCACCCTTATTGTCTATTTTGCCAATAACCTTTAATATTGTAAGGACTCCAATAGTCTTTAATCATATCGTTCTTATCCTTGTCCCTATAACCCTTTTCTATGGCTTCTTGGAAGTTCTCAGTTCGACACTCAATATCACAGATTC
>NZ_JAGXJY010000075.1 GCF_019091085.1 Mesorhizobium sp. GbtcB19
TGGTAAAATATTTAGGGAATATGTATACTGAAACGGAAATTAAATTTGCAAGTTTAAATTATTTTAAAGATAGTGTCAATATTTTTAAGGTAGATTACTCTTTATATGAAAATCATATTTTAATGGGACCTTGGTCCAATGATTCCAAATATAATAAAGAATTTATTAAATTATATAATCAATGGAAGGAGGTAAACTATGGAGAAGCCTAAAATTAGTATAGTTGTAGCGGCGTATAATGTTGAGGGTTATATTGAAAAGTGTTTGGAAAGTCTTATTGCGCAGAGTATTAAGGAAATTGAAATATTAGTTATAAATGATGGTTCACGTGACAATACAGTAAATATCGCTAATGAGTTTACAAAGCGTGATAAACGTGTACGAGTAATTTCTCAAGAAAATGGTGGCTTAAGTGCTGCAAGAAATACGGGAATTAATCATGCTAGTGGGGAATTTATAGCATTTGTAGATGGTGATGACTATTTAGATAAATCTATGTATGAGAATTTATATAAAAAAATCATTCCAGGTAATATTGACCTGGTAGTTTGCGGTTTTAAAAAGATCTGGTTAGATGAGGGTGCGAGTAAGCTACGGGAGAAAGAATATTATTTTAACAAAGATCTATTGAATGGTGATGTCCTAGAGAATTTTCTTTGTAAACATGATGAGCCTTTTGTTGTAGCTTGGAACAAGTTATATAGAACAGAAATAATTAAAGAAAATGAATTATATTTTGAAAATCGTGCTTTTTTTGAAGATGTAGGTTTTATGCCGAGATATTTATATTTTTGTAATAGTATAGAAGTAGTAAATGAAGCTTTGTATTATTATATCCAGAGGGAAGGATCAATAACTCGAAGTTATAATCCGATCATTGATGAATCTCTAGTAAATACAATGAATGTATTAAAAACATTT
>NZ_JAGXJY010000076.1 GCF_019091085.1 Mesorhizobium sp. GbtcB19
CGAGGTCCAGGCGCAGGGGCAACGTGTTGATGAACAGGCCCATCGCCCGGCCAGCGCCAGAACCAGCCTGCATCCGGCCAAGCAGCACCGTGCCGAATACGATCGCGGTGCGGCCGGACGTGCGCGCGGCCATCTGGCCCCATGCCACATGGCACAAGCTGGCAAGGCTCACTCCCAGCCTACGGGCTAGCCCACGGAGACGGTCGTTGAGGGCTTGCGGCAAGACCCGATGGGCCTCAGCCACCTTCTCGCCATCGCCACGCACTTCCGCCAGGCCGAATGGCAGCACCGGTTCATCGATATCGCCAAGCCGCTCGCGGAAGTAGCGCTCGTGCTCCGCCGCCGAGACTCCCAGACGCGCCTGCGCCACCACGTTGCGGAACGGCTCCGCAGCCGGCAGCTCATCCTCTCGGCCCGCCAGGATCGCTTCGATCTCCTCGTTCAGGATATCCAGGGTCGACTGGTCGCCGATCAGATGGTGATGCACTTCCAGCAACAGCCAGCGGCCGTTCTCGGGATCCTTTGCCACCACGAAGCGCAGCAAGGGCGCCTTGGTCAGGTCGAACCGAAAATGGCTTGGATCGTAGCGATGCCGCAGCTGCTCCACGCCAGGGCCGGCGGCAGGATCGAGCTCGACCTCGGTGATGCTGAGCGGCGCGGTGCGCCACACCACCTGCACCGGTGCTGACAGGCCTTCCCAGACAAAGGCGGTGCGCAGGATATCGTGACGGTCGGCCACGCGCTGCACCGCCGACAGATACCGATCCAGTCGATCCCGCTCGGCGAAGGCCATCTGAGCACTGATCAGATAGGGATCGCCCTTCTGCGCCAGAAGGTGGTGGAACAGGGTGCCGTCCTGCAGCGGCGACAGGGCGTAGATGTCCTGGACGTAGGCGATGCC
>NZ_JAGXJY010000077.1 GCF_019091085.1 Mesorhizobium sp. GbtcB19
TGCCGTCGGGGCCGACATCGAGGCCGATACAGGCGTGGCCCAGCACCAGGCCGATCTGGTTCACACCGGGGCGCTCGGCGGCAGCGCGCACCGAGCGTCCGCGCGCGACGGCGAGAAAGTGGCGAACGTCATCCCAGTCGATCATGGTGCAATCCGGCACCGCGCGGTGCGCCTTCCAAAGCCTGTGTCTAACACATCGAACAGCAATACGGGCCGTCATCATAGCCTATGTCGACGAGCGCGGCTCACTTCCGAACGACGGGCATCGATCGTCACGACTGGCGTCAGTCGTCCATCCGGATCGATTTCGCACCACCGATGTGCGTGCTTCCGCACTCAACGCCTGACGCCAGCAGACCTATGTCGAGCTTCCTCGGGGCCTCCCCGAACGGTCAAGGCAGAGCCTGAAAGGAAAAGTCATGGGAAAGCTGGACGGTAAGGTTGCAGTCATCACGGGTGGATCGAGCGGGATGGCGCTGGCAAGCGCCAAGCGGTTCGTTGAAGAAGGCGCCTACGTCTTCATCACGGGCCGTCGGCAGGAAGTGCTCGACGAGGCCGTCAGGTTGATCGGCCGTAACGTGACGGGCGTGCGCGGCGACGCGGCCAATCTCGACGACCTCGACCGCCTGTTCGACACGGTCAAGCGGGAAAAGGGCAAGATCGATGTCCTGTACGCGAGCGCCGGCATCGGCGAAGCCGCTCCACTTGGCGAGATTACCGAGCAGCATTTCGATGCGACCTTCGGCCTGAATGCGCGCGGCACGCTGTTCACGGTTCAGAAGGCGTTGCCGCTGCTCAACGATGGCGGATCGATCTTCATGACCGGGTCGGTTGCCTCGATCAAGGGTTTTCCCGGGTTCAGCGTGTATGCGGCGAGCAAGGCGACGTTGCTC
>NZ_JAGXJY010000078.1 GCF_019091085.1 Mesorhizobium sp. GbtcB19
CTAGGCTGTAGTGACAATTTAACGGCTTGGGATTCCCATCGCGAGGCAAATCAGATTCAAGGCTGACTTTTGGAGGTCAGCCTTGGAAGGTGAGATTTTACGCGACGATCAGTGGGAGCAGATCAAGCCGTTTGTGCCGGGCGGGCGCAAGGGTAAGCGCGGCCCCCGTAGCGATGGCCGGCGCTTCTTCGATGCGCTTTTATGGATTGCTCGCTCTGGCGCCCGCTGGCGCGATCTGCCGGAGCGGTTTGGCCCGCATCAGAGGGCAAAACGACGTTACTATCGCTGGATCGAGGCAGGTGTGTTCGACCGGCTGTTCGAAGCCATCAGCAGTGACCCGGATCTGGAATGGCTGATGATCGACGCGACCGTTATCCGCGCTCAGGCCCAGGCTTCGGGGGCCCGGCGTAAAAGGGGGGATCTGAAGCCCAGGCTCTCGGCCGCTCGCGAGGCGGGTTCGGCACCAAGCTCCATGCCGTCGTAGATGCACTTGGCCTGCCGGTCCGCTTCGAGATCGGCCCTGGTCAGCAAAATGACATGGCACCGGCCTGCGGTCTGGTCGAGGGGCTTGCCACCGGCCAAGTGATCGCCGACCGCGCTTATGACGCCGATCGACTGCATGATGTGGTCCTCGATCAAGGTGGCGAACCGGTCATCCCGCCACGGCGCCATCGCAAATACCAACATAGCTACGACAAGATCGCCTACAAAAACCGCTGGGGTATCGAGGCTTTCTTCGCCAAGCTCAAACAGTGGCGGCGCATCGCAACCCGCTACGACAAAATCGCCGCAAACTTCCTCGGCTTCGTCAAGCTCGCTGCCATCATGCTCTGGCTCAAATAATTAAATTGTCACTACAGCCTAG
>NZ_JAGXJY010000079.1 GCF_019091085.1 Mesorhizobium sp. GbtcB19
CGGGAGGAGGGGGGGGTCGGCGCGGTGCCGCTGGGGCGCACGCACACAGGCGCGGAGCGGGCGATGGGCCCGTTCATCAACACGCCGCCCGTTCGGCTGGACCTTGACGGGCGCAGCGTGGCGGCGGGCGTGCGCGAGACGCATATGCGGCTGGCGGAACTCCTGCAGCACGAGCATGCGCCGCTGGCGCTGGCGCAGCGCCGCAGCGGCGTGGCTGCGGGAACGCCGCTGTTCAGCACGCTGTTGAACTACCGGCATATCGCGGCGGAGAAGATGGGGACGCCGAGCCTCAGCGGCGCAGAGTGGCTGGAGAGCGAGGAGCGGACGTACTATCCGCTGACGCTGTCGGTCGACGACTTCGGGACCGAGCTTGGCCTGACGGCGCAGGTCGTTGAGGCGGTGTCGGCCGATCGTGTCATCGGGCTCATGCAGCGGGCGCTGGAGAGCCTGGCGCAGGCATTGGAGGCGGCGCCCGAGACACCGCTTCGGGCGCTGGACGTGCTGCCGGCCGAGGAGCGCGAACTGATCGTCGAGACCTGGAACCGGACGGAGGCTGCGTATCCGTCAAACCGCTGCGTCCATGAGCTGTTCGAAGAACAGGTGCGGCACAATCCTGATGCGATCGCGCTGATCCAGGGCGATGTTGAGATGAGCTATGGGCAGTTAAACGCCCGGGCCAATCGCTTGGCGCATCGCCTGATCGGGCTTGGGGTCAAGCCTGATGATCGTGTCGGGCTTTGCGTCGAGCGTTCGCCGGAAATGGTCGTCGGCCTGCATGCGGTGCTGAAGGCGGGTGCCGCCTATGTGCCGCTCGACCCAGCCTCTCCGCGCGAGCGTCTGGCCTGGCTGGTCGACGA
>NZ_JAGXJY010000008.1 GCF_019091085.1 Mesorhizobium sp. GbtcB19
CAGTTCGACTGCCTGCCCAAAGAATCCCTTCTCAGGCCAACTTCAAGTCCCAAAAAACCCATATGCGATTCCCCTGCCGTAAACGGGGAGAAGGAAAGGTCAAGCTTCCCCGAACACGCGCTTGAAGATCGTGTCGACATGCTTGGTGTGGTAGCCGAGGTCGAATTTTTCGCGGATCTCGGCTTTGGAGAGGGCCGCCGTCACGTCTTTGTCGGCCAGCAGTTCCTCGAGGAAATCGGCGCCGTGCTCCCAGACTTTCATGGCGTTGCGCTGCACCAGCCGATAGGAATCCTCGCGTGACAGGCCGGCCTGCGTCAGCGCCAGAAGCACGCGCTGCGAATGCACCAAACCGCGGAACTTGTTGAGGTTCTTCTCCATATTCTCGGGATAGACGAGCAGCTTGTCGACGACGCCGGTGAGCCGCGCCAGCGCGAAATCCAGCGTCACCGTCGCGTCCGGCCCGATCATACGCTCGACCGAGGAATGCGAAATGTCGCGCTCATGCCAGAGCGCCACGTCCTCCATGGCGGGCAGCGCCATCGACCGCACCATCCGGGCAAGGCCGGTGAGGTTCTCGGTCAGCACAGGGTTGCGCTTGTGCGGCATCGCCGACGAGCCCTTCTGTCCGGGCGAGAAATACTCTTCCGCTTCAAGCACTTCGGTGCGCTGCAGATGGCGGATCTCGACGGCGAGGCGTTCGACCGACGAGGCGATCACGCCCAGCGTGGCAAAGAACATGGCGTGCCGGTCGCGCGGAATGACCTGGGTGGACACCGGCTCCGGCTTCAGGCCGAGCTTTGCCGCCACATGCTCTTCGACATAGGGTTCGATGTTGGCGAAGGTGCCGACCGCGCCGGAGATCGCACATGTCGCGATATCCTCCCGCGCGTGCAGCAGCCGGTCGCGGCAGCGCGAGAACTCGGCATAGGCCTGCGCCAGCTTGACGCCGAACGTGGTCGGCTCGGCGTGGATGCCGTGGCTGCGGCCGATGGTGACCGTGTCCTTGTGCTCGAAGGCGCGACGCTTCAGGGCGCCAAGCAGCGCGTCGATGTCGGCAAGCAGGATGTCGCTGGCGCGCGTCAGCTGCACGGCAAGGCAGGTGTCCAGCACGTCCGACGATGTCATGCCCTGGTGGATGAAGCGGGCGTCCGGGCCGACGAATTCCGCCAAGTGGGTGAGGAAGGCGATGACGTCATGCTTGGTGACACGCTCGATCTCGTCGATCTTGGCGACGTCGAATTTGGCGGCGCCGCCTTTTTCCCAGATGATCCTTGCCGCTTCCTTCGGGATGACACCCAATTCGGCCAGCGCATCGCAGGCATGCGCCTCGATCTCGAACCAGATGCGGAAGCGGGTTTCGGGCGACCAGATGGCGACCATTTCCGGCCGGGAATAGCGAGGGATCATCCGTTTTTCTTGTCCTGCCTGGATAAGCGTTGGCCGCGTCCTAACAGAGGCAGGCCCGATGCTCAACGCCGCCGGCGCGCAAACCAGATGCTTGCGGCGATAAGCGCTGCAAAACCCAGCGGAAAATAGAGCCGCACGCCAAGCAGGGCGAACTGGTAGAGCGCGGTCAGCATGGTGAAGGCGAATTCGAATGCCCAGGTCAGCGTGAATGCCGGCGCATGCCATTCGGCGTAATAGGAGCGGTATTGCAGCGCGAACAGGCCGGCGGTGAAGGCGAGCGTTGCCGCCAGCAGCGACACGAACGCCGCTGCGAAGGCCGTTTCCCAGTTGCGGCCGCGAGAGATCAGCCTGGCCAGCGTCAACCCGACCGGGAAGGCGAGCATGCCGCCAAGACCGTAGAGCAGACTGACGAAACGGATTCTGTCCGGCGTTTCCCAGGCGGCCAGCAGAAGATTTGTCAGCGCGCTGCCGCCCATGGCCGCGCCCCAGAGCAAGGTTCCGGCAGCGGCCTCGCTCGCCGAGGGAAGAGCGGCGCGCAACCGGTCCATGATGCCGCGACGCAAGGCAACTTGCTGCGGCGCCGTCATGGACGGCAAGCCTTATTGCGCCCCGGATAGTCGGGCCGGCGGTGCGTCAACTGTCTCATGGACGTCATGCCTATCACGCCATGGTGAACGAGACGTGCCGTGCGATGCATCCAATCCGGTGTTCGTTTGTTATTGTCGGCCGTCTCGCATCCGAAAGGGCAAATCCAGCGGAGAACCAGCATGAGCACCGACATCAGCAAGATACGCG
Organism: Mesorhizobium sp. GbtcB19; assembly: GCF_019091085.1. Taxonomy (GTDB): domain Bacteria; phylum Pseudomonadota; class Alphaproteobacteria; order Rhizobiales; family Rhizobiaceae; genus Mesorhizobium. Next base: position 2,203 of record NZ_JAGXJY010000008.1, read on the forward strand.
GACATATGGAAGTGATCGGCGCCGACGGCGTCCATATCGGCACCGTCGACAAGGTCGAAGGTGACCGGATCAAGCTGACCAAGGCCGACAGCGGCATGGGCTCGCATAAGGGACATCACCATTACATTTCGCTCGCCCTGGTCGCGGAGATTGACGGGCAGAAGGTATGGCTGTCGGCGAATTCGGATGTCGCCGTCACCTTCGAGGAAGAAAAATCCGATCCGACCTGATCTTTGTTTTTAAGCAATTCCGGACGGAAGGCTACGGCGAAGGTGCCGAGCCTAACCGCCGTACACTTTTCCTGGAATTGCTCCAGTCAGCGCGACGACCAGACGGGGAACAAATCGCCGTCGGCGGGCGTCGCGGCATGGACGCCTCGGCTGATGGCGCGCGCCATGGTCGCGCCGGCCGCCGCGAACAGGTCGATCGCGGCGTCGGCGCTGAGTTCTATGGCGCTGCTGCCGGTCGCCAGCGCAAACACCAGATCGCCGTCGGCCGGCGTATGCGTCGGCCAGATGGCGCGGGCGAAGCCGTCATGCGCGGCGATCGCCAGCCGCTTGGCCGCGGCCTTGGTCAGCACGGCATCGGTTGCGATGACGGCAATCGTCGTGCTGACGCCCTCTGGGGGTTCCCCTAGGTGCCTGTCGCGGTATTTCAACAGTATTCTTCTGGCGTCTTGCGGCACAGGCTCGGGATAGCCCAGACCGCCGAACTCGTCGCCGATCTCGAAGGGCGCCGCCCAGAAATGGCGGCTGCGGCCGACCGTCACCGAGCCGGTCGGGTTGACGGCGGCGAGCGCGCCAACGGTGACGCCGCTGTCGAGCACGGTCGAGGCGGAGCCCAGGCCGCCTTTCAGTCCCGATGTCAGCGCGCCGGTGCCGGCGCCCGCCGTGCCGATGGCGAAATCCGCTGTTGCCGCCTGCACGGCCTGATAGCCGAGTTCGCGATAGGGGGGATAGCGGCCCCAATCCTTGTCGCCGCCATTGCGCAGGTCGAACAGGATCGCGGCCGGCACGATCGGCACGCGGAAGCCGCCTACCTCGACGCCGATGTTCTTCTCGCGCAGCGCGGCCTGGACGCCGGAGGCGGCGTCGAGGCCGAAGGCGGAGCCGCCGGACAGAACGACGGCATGGATCGTCGCGATCGAATTCTGCGGCTCGAGCAGATCGGTCTCGCGCGTTCCCGGCGCGCCGCCCAGCACCTGGACGCCGGCCACGGCAGGCTCATCGCACAGCACCACCGTGACGCCGGATTTCAGCCTGGCGTCGGCGGCGTTGCCGACGCGCAAGCCGGCGACGTCGGTGATCAGGTTGCGCGGGCCGGTGCGGAACATCACTTGTCCTCCAGCGGCACGAAATGCGTGCCGTCGAAGCGGAAGACGCGGAACGGGTTCTGGCTGAGATCGCCCTTGTCGTCGAAGCGGACGGTGCCGATCGCGGTCGCGAAATCATGGCCGGTCAGCGTCTCGCCGAGTGACTTGCCGGCGCTTTCCGCATCAGCGGTCGCAGCCTTGGCGATCTCGACCGCGGCATAGGCGGGCAGCGTGTAGCCGTCCGGCGCGATGTTCTTCGCGCCAAAAGCCTGCAGGACCTTGGGGTCGGCGATCTCCGACCATTCCGGCGGCGCGATCATCAGCGTGCCGACGGCATAAGGCACATCGCCCGGCGGCGTGCGCAGGTTTTCGCCGCCGGCAAAGGTGATGCCGGCATCGAGCTGGGCGGCATCGCGACCCATGATCGCGATGTCGTCACCGTCGCCGCCGGCAAACACTTTTGTCGCGCCGGCTTTCTTCAAACGGCCGACCAGACCGATCTGGTTGTCGAGCTGCGGCCGGAACGTGTCGACGAAGACCGGCTTCAACGCCGCCTGCTCGGCGGCGGCGCGAAACGTCTCGGCCATCTCGCGGCCGTAGATGGTGCCGTCATCGACGATGGCGAACAGGTCGTTGCGCCAGAGTTGCGTGAGTCTGGCTGCAGCAGCATTGCGCTCATCGTCGCCGCGCGGGCCGAGCCGGTAGACCGGCCAGCCGGTCTTGGCGCGCCGGTCGGTCAGGCTTTCGGTGCGCACGCCAACCGTGATCACCGGGATGTTGGCGTCCTTCAGGATCGGCATCGCGGCCTCGATCGCCTCGGTGCAGAGAAAGCCGACGACGACATTGACCTTGGCGCCGACGAATTCCTTTGCCGCCGCGGCGCCGCCATCGGCGGTGCATGCGTCATCGACAGCCTTGATCGCGGTGCCGTTGGCCTCCGCCGCCAAACCTGCGCCATTCTCAATCTGCTTGCCCAGGATCGCCGACGGGCCGGAAAGTGGCGCCGCAACGCCGACCAGCGTCTCGGCATCGGCGCTCGCGGCCAGCGACAGCCAGAGCAGCACGGCTGATGTCGTCGTGAGAAGACGCATTCGGGCTAAGAGATCCTCCATGCCGGGATTACAGTCCCGACACTATTGCAAGAAATGCCTAAAGGCTGGCTAAGCGCCGCGCAACACGCGAATTTGCGGATTGCGGTCAAGCACTTCGCCTATGCCACGCAACTTGTGGCGTGCAATATGCCGCCATATATAACGGGCTTGTCCTGACAGGTGGATTTATCGGGTGCTGAAGATCAACGACATCGGGCCGCAGCACTATCGCGATGCGATGGCGCATTTTGCCGGCCATGTGCATGTGGTGACGACGGACGGGCCGGGCGGCAAACGCGGCGCGACGGTGATCGCTGCCTGTTCGGTCTCGGACACGCCGCCGACGGTGCTGGTCTGCCTCAACCGCGAAAACGCCAAGAACGAGGCTTTCGTCAAAAACGGCAAGTTCGCGCTGAACACGCTCGCCTCGGACCAGGAAGCCGTCTCGGTCGGCTTTTCCGGCGTCACCGGCCTGCCGGCCGACGAGCGCTTTGCGCTCGCCGAGTGGGATGTGATCTCGACCGGCGCGCCGACGCTGAAGGGCGCGCTTGCCGTATTCGATTGCGAGATCATCGATACCAAGGACCTCGCCACCCACCGTGTGCTTTTTGGCAAGGTGACAGGCCTGCGCATCGGCGATAATTTGCGACCGCTGATCTACCACAACCGCGGCTATCATTTTCTTTGAAACGGGCGGGCGGGATCGACGGAGACAAGATGACCGCGCCGCGCCCCGCGCCGAAATCGATCGACGAGACGCTCGAACTTTTGACCGGCGCGGACTATGTCGCGGACCGTTCGCTGGCGACGGTGCTGTTCCTTTCATTGCGCATGAAACGGCCCTTGTTCCTCGAAGGCGAGGCGGGCGTCGGCAAGACCGAGATCGCCAAGGTGCTGGCCGACGCGCTCGGCCGCCGGCTGATCCGCCTGCAATGTTACGAAGGGCTCGACGTCTCCTCTGCCGTCTATGAGTGGAATTACGCCGCCCAGATGATCGAGATCCGCATGGAGGAGGCGGCGGGCAAGGTCGTGCGCTCCGACATGGAGCGCAACGTCTTTTCCGAAAAATACCTGATCCGCCGCCCGGTGCTCGATGCGCTGACCGGCAAGGCGGGCGCCGCGCCGGTGTTCCTGATCGACGAGCTCGACCGCACCGACGAGGCCTTCGAGGCGTTTCTGCTGGAGATCCTGTCTGACTTCCAGGTGACGGTTCCCGAGCTCGGCACGATCAAGGCGGAGGAGCCGCCGATCGTCATCATCACCACCAACCGCACGCGCGAGATCCATGACGCGCTGAAGCGGCGCTGCCTCTATCACTGGGTCGACTATCCGAATGCCGAGCGCGAGCTGGAGATCGTACGGCGCAAGGTGCCGCAGGCGAACCGCCGGCTGTCGGCGGAGGTCGTGTCCTTCATCCAGAAGCTGCGCCAGGTCGAGCTGTTCAAGGCGCCTGGCGTCGCCGAAACCATCGACTGGGCCGGCGCGCTGACCGAGCTCGACAAGGTGGCGCTCGATCCGGAGACCGTGTCCGACACGATCGGCGTACTCTTGAAATACCAGGACGACATTGCCCGGATCGGCGAGGGCGAGGGCCGGCGCATCCTCGATGAGGTGAAGGCCGAGCTTTCGGCGGCGGAGTAGGCGCGATGCCCGTGCCGAGCCCCGAACCCAGAGAGGCGACCGCCGATGGGCGCATCGCCGACAACATCGTCTATTTCGCCCGCGCCTTGCGCAAGGCCGGCATGCGCGTCGGCCCGGCCTCGGTCAAGGACGCCATCGAGGCGGTACTTGCCGCCGGCATCGGCTCGCGCGACGATTTCTACTGGACGCTGCATGCGGTGCTGGTCTCGCGGCATGAGGATCATCCTGTCTTCGACGAGGCCTTCCGGCTGTTCTGGAAATCGCGCGAGCTGATCGAGAAGCTGCTTGCGATGTTTTCGCCGGTCGCGCCGGACACAAGCGAAAAGCAGAAGCCCCGGACGGCCGAGAACCGCGTCAGCCAGGCGATGTTCGAAGGCCATCAGAAGAACCAGCCGGTGCGCGAAGTGCCGGAGATCGAGGTCGATGCGCGCCTCACCTTTTCCGGCAACGAGGTGTTGCGGGCCAAGGATTTTGCCCAGATGGATGCCGGCGAGATAGCCGAGGCCAAAAAGGCGATCGCGGCTTTGCGGCTGCCGTTCGACCTGGTCCGCACGCGGCGCTTCAAGCCCGACGCGCAGGGGCGCCGCATCGATCCGCGCGCCATGATGCGCTCGGCCGCGCGCACCGGCGGCGAGCTTATCCTGCCGAAATTCCGCTCGCAGCGTGAAGTGCATCCGCCGCTGGTCGTACTGGCCGACATTTCGGGCTCGATGAGCCAATATACCCGGATTTTCCTGCATTTTCTGCACGCGCTGACGGAGAAGCGGCGCCGCGTGCAAGCCTTCGTCTTCGGCACGAGGCTGACCAATCTGACCCGCCAGATGCGCCATCGCGATCCCGACGCGGCGCTGGCCGAATGCTCGGCGACAGTGAAGGACTGGTCGGGCGGCACCCGCATCGGCGACACGCTCGCCGAGTTCAACCGGCTGTGGTCGCGGCGCGTGCTGGGGCAGGGCGCGGTGGTGCTGCTCATCACCGACGGGCTGGAGCGCGACGACGTCACCAGCCTATCGGAGGAGATGGAGCGGCTGCACAAATCCTGCCGGCGGCTGATCTGGCTCAACCCGCTCTTGCGCTTCGACGGCTTCGAGGCGCGAGCCCGCGGCGTCAAGGCGATGCTGCCGCATGTCGACGAGTTCCGGGCGGTGCACAATCTCGACGCGCTGGCCGATCTTTGCGCCTCGCTCGACCAGCGGCCGGAGGCTTCGGTCGATCCGCGCCGCTGGCTGCGAACTGGCGACAGGCGGGCGGCGTAGCCATATGTTTCCATTGCGGGGACTAACGTTTCCCCTGAAAAACAGACTTTGTGAGAAGCGACGATGGATGAGAGCATTTATCTCGACGAGGCCCGCGATCCGCTGATCATCGCGGAGGGCTGGATGAAGGACGGCAAGGATGTCGCCATCGCGACCGTGGTCGAGACTTGGGGTTCGGCGCCGCGTCCGGTCGGCAGCCACCTGGTCATCGACGCCGAGGGAAACTTCCACGGCTCGGTCTCCGGCGGCTGCGTCGAGGGCGCCGTGGTGACCGAGGCGATCGACGTCATCGGCTCAGGAAAGGCCAGGATGCTGGAGTTCGGCGTCGCCGACGAAACCGCCTGGCAGGTGGGGCTGTCCTGCGGCGGCCGCATCAAGGTCTATGTCGAACGCCTGGGCTGATCATTCATGGATCCATACGTCCTCAAGACACTGAACGAGGAGCGCCGCGCCCGCCGCGCCGCGGTGCTGGTCACCGACCTCGGCGACGGCCGCGACCGCATCGTGCGCGAGGGCGACCCTGTCGCCGGCGATCTCGGAACAGCGATCGCCAGCGCGTTCCGCACCGGCAATTCGAGGTCGGTGGAGGCGGAAGGGCGGACCTTCTTCCTCAACGCGCATCTGCCGCGCCCGCGCCTTGTGGTGATCGGCGCGGTGCATATCAGCCAGGCGCTGGCGCCGATGGCACGGATCGCCGGCTATCCGGTCGAGATCATCGATCCGCGCACCGCCTTCGCCACGCCGGAACGCTTTCCCGATGTCGCGCTGCATGCCGAATGGCCGGAAGATGTGCTGAAGCGCGCGCCGCTCGACAGCTACACCGCGCTTGCCGCCGTCACCCATGATCCCAAGATCGACGATTTCGCGCTGAAGGCGGCGCTCGATGCCCGGTGCTTCTATGTCGGGGCGCTCGGCAGCCGCAAGACGCACGCCAAACGTGTCGAACGCCTGCTGGCGCTCGGCGCCGGCGCCGAGCAGATCGCCCGCATTCACGCGCCGATCGGGCTCGATATCGGTGCCGCCAGCCCGGCCGAGATCGCCGTCGCCGTCCTTGCGCAGACCATCCATGCTTTCCGCTCGCGCGGCCTCGAAGCCAAAGGCGCCGTGGCGTGAAATTCGGGCCGGTTGCGATCGACGAGGCGGAAGGCGCGGTGCTGGCGCATGCGACCACCGCCGGTGAAAAGCGGTTCCGCAAGGCGCACCGCTTGAGCGGCGAGGATGTCGCGGCGCTCAAGGCGGCGGGTATCAGTGAAGTCGTCGCGGCGGTTCTCGAAGAGGGCGATCTCGGCGAGGACGCGGCCGCCGCGAAGATCGCGGACGGCATGAGCCACCGCAACATCGAGGTAAAGTCGGCGGCGACCGGGCGGGTGAACCTGCATGCAAGCGCTTCGGGCGTCTTTACTGTCGATGTCGGGATGATCGACGCCATCAACGCCGTCGATCCGGCCATCACCATCGCAACACTGGCGCAACATGCGCCGGTCGAGCAGGGCCAGATGGTGGCGACGGTGAAGATCATTCCTTTTGCGGTTGCCTCCAGTCTGGTCGATGCGGCGGTGAAGATCTGCGCCGGCCGCGAGATTTTTGCCGTCAACGCCTATCGCCCGATCAATGTCGGCGTCATCCAGACGGTGCTTCCGGGCACCAAGCCAAGCGTGCTCGACAAGACGCTGCGTGTCACCGAGGCGCGGCTGGCGCGCTCCGGCGGCCGGCTGACGGCCGAACGGCGCACGCCGCATGAGGTGGCTCCGGTCGCGGCGGCCGCGGCCGCGCTGGCGCGCGACAACGACATGGTGGTGATCTTCGGCGCCTCGGCGATGAGCGATTTCGCTGATGTCGTGCCGGCCGCGATCGAACGCGCTGGGGGTACCGTCATCCGCGCGGGCATGCCGGTCGATCCCGGCAATCTGCTGGTGCTCGGAACGCTCGACGGCAAACGCGTCGTCGGCGCGCCCGGATGCGCGCGCAGCCCGAAGGAGAACGGCTTCGACTGGGTGCTCGATCGCCTGATCGCCGGGCTCGATGTGACGGCGGGCGATATCGCCGGCATGGGCGTCGGCGGGCTTCTGATGGAAATCCCGACCAGGCCGCAGCCGCGCGAACCGTCGCCGCAGCCGGCAAGGTCGGCGCTGAAAGTCGATATCGTGCTTCTGGCCGCCGGCCGTTCGAGCCGCATGGGCGGGCCTAACAAGCTTCTGGCGCTGTTCGACGGCGAACCGCTGGTGCGCCGCACCGCCGGGCGCGCGCTGGGCTCTCAGGCCGCCGGCACCATCGTCGTCACCGGGCATCAGCGCGAGCGCGTGCGTTCCGCGCTTGGCGGCCTCGAGGTGAAACTCGCCGACAATCCGGATTTCGCCGATGGTCTCGCATCGTCGTTGAAGGCGGGCATTGCAAAGGTCGCGCCGGATGCGGCCGGCGCGATGATCGTGCTCGGCGACATGCCCGGCGTTTCGTCGAGGGACCTCGACAGCCTGATCGATGCCTTCCGCAGATCCGGTGGTCACGCCGTGGTGCGTGCCTCGCATCAGGGCAAGCGCGGCAATCCGGTGCTCTTGCCGCGGTCGCTTTTCGCGGCGGTCGCGCAGCTCGAGGGCGATACCGGCGCGCGCCATCTGGTCGAAGCCGAGGGTCTCGATGTCATCGATGTCGAGATCGGGCAGGGCGCATCGATCGATGTCGACACGCGCGAGGCGCTGGAAGGGGCGGGCGGCGTCCTGCAGGATTGACAAAGCAGAGCCGAATTCCGCATGGCTCTCGGCATGGCTTTCCGCTTTCTCCTTGTCCTGCTCACCGCAACCGGTTTTGCCGTCCAAGCTGCCTATAGCCAGGCGCTTTCGCTAAAACCGTTCAAGGACGACCTGTTCGCCTATCCGGCGGCGCTGTCGACCGGCGATAACGGCGCCTACACGGTGCTCGACTATCATGAGATGCGTGACATCAACCAGCGCGACGAGGTGCCGGAAAAGCGCGTTCGCGCCCAATACACCGATCCTGGCGTGCGCAAGGTGCAGCAGGACCTGATGCTGAAGACCGATGCCGGCGACATAAGGCATGTCGCAGTCGGCAAGACGGAAGGCGCCTCCATTATCGTGCTCTACCTGCACGGGCAGGGCGGCAGCCGCAAGCAGGGCGTCGACGACTTCACCTTCGGCGGCAACTTCAACCGCATCAAGAATCTGATGGCCGCAAATAACGGCCTCTATCTTTCGCCGGATTTCCCCGATTTCGGCGACAAGGGCGCGGCGCAGGTGGCGGCGTTGATCGATCACTATGCCGAGACATCGCCGGGCGCGAAGATCTTCGTCGCCTGCGGCTCGATGGGCGGCATGGTCTGCTGGAAGCTCGCCGCGCGCAACGATACCGGACGGCGCATAAACGGGTTGCTGCTGCTCGGCTCGCTGTGGGACGAGAGTTTTTTCTCGAGTCCCGCTTTCAGGCGCCATGTGCCGGTTTTCTTCGGACAAGGCAGCCATGACGTGGTTTTTCCGGTGGAAAAGCAGGAAGCCTTCTTCCGCTCCATCATCGCCAAATCGAAAGCCTATCCGTATCCGACCCGCTTCGTGCGCTTCGAGACCGGTACGCACGGCACGCCGATCCGGATGGTCGACTGGCGCGGGACGCTGAACTGGATGCTGACGAAAGCGCCATGATCAGCGCCGCCGTGTTCAAGGGGCGGTGTTGTAGTCGATGATCGTCTGCGGATTGATCTCGCCGTCATAAGACGCGTCGACATCATACTGGACGAGCGAGAAGTCGCCGTTGCGGAACAGATAGGTTCCCGATGACGAGGCATCGCCGACACCGCGCCATTTGTCGGATGTGGTGATGGTTTTGGTGTTCTCGTCATAGTCCGAGTTGGTCGCCCAGCCGCTGGTCTTGAAACCGATGATGTGGATCGACTCGACCTTGCCTTCGCTGTTGTTGTTCTCGTAGCGGATGTCGAGATCGGGCTCGGTGAACTGCAACTGGGTGACGCCGTTGACGTCATCGGCGATGTAGTAGACCGCGGTCTCGTTATAGGCGGCCATCGAGCAGAAGAAGCGGAACAGCCGCGTCTCGCGTTCCGGGTCGCTCGGCTGAGCGTCCTTGTCCTTGTAATGGATGGAATGAGCCTCGGGCTCGCCGATCGGCTTGCCGTCCGGATCCTCGTTGTCGCATTGGCCGCCATAGGTGGCGAGAAACGCCTTCTTGGCCTGCTCCAGCGCTTCGTCCTTCTTCGGCGGCGGCGGACCGTCGCCGCAGCTTGCCGGCACGGCGCTGTCGAAGTCCTCGGTCGACGGTTTCAGCGCGCCCTTGTCGATGAAGATCGGCTGGAAGGGCGGCTCCTGGATCTGCGCATTGACCTGGCGGACCGTATAGCAACCGGCGAAAACCTTGGCCTCGCCCTTCTTGTCGGTGGCCTGGATGGCGACCGGAACGCTGTAATAGATGCTGCCGGCGGCACCTTCGTCAGACACGGCGCCTGTCTTGACGTCGACGGCGTCGGTGCCGTCGTAACCCTTGACGAAGGCGGCAAAATCTTTTGCCGGCTTTGTATCACCGTAATAACCCCAGGCGCGGGCGAATTCGTGGCGATTGATGGCGCTGTAGAGCGAGCGAATGACCGCCTCGGCACTGGACCTGTCGTCAATGTAAGGCGCGTCGGCAGCCAAGGCAGACTGTGCCAGGCCGGTCAGGGAAAAGAAAACGGTCGCTGCGAAAGTGGCGCTTTTCATCGAATCCTCCGCTCGATAACGAAAATACTACCATCGCGATTGCGGCGGCGCGGTGACGCGGGGCATGACCGCTTGAAGAATCGTGGCCGGAGGCGCTAGGTCACGGCCCGCGGCGCTGGGGCCGCCTTGGGAGATTACCCGTGACCATTTCCATGTACGAGATTTCGGTGGGCGTCTTTTCCGCCCGCCTGAAGGCGCTGGCCAGCGTCCTGACCGCGGCGGAGCAGAATGCCGGCGAGCGCAAGATCGATCCGCAGGTGTTCCTGACCGCACGGTTGGCGCCCGACATGTTCGCTTTGACGCGGCAAGTCCAGATCGCCACCGACCACGCCAAGGGCGCGCCGTCGCGGCTCGCCGGCCGTGAGGTGCCGAAATATGAGGACAATGAAGCGAGCTTTGCCGAGCTGCAGGCTCGAATCGCCAAGACGCTGGACCTGCTGGCGTCGTTCTCGGTGGCCGATCTGGAAGGTTCGGAGAGCCGGACCGTCGAACTGAGGCTCGGCGGGCGCGAAGTCACGCTGCCCGGCCTGCAGTACCTGCTGCATGTGGCGATGCCGAATTTCTATTTCCACGTCACCACGGCCTACGACATCCTGCGCCATAACGGCGTGCCGCTCGGCAAGCAGACATTTCTTGGAAATCGCTGACTTTTGAATGGTTTGGAGGTTTCCCGGCATCCCGGGAAACCTCGTGGTTCAGCGCAGCTTAGCGGATCGACATCTCGCGCGCGATGCGCGGAAAATCCGCCGGCTTGATGCCGATATCGGCGCGGTCGGTATTGCTCATCGCGTTCAGAAGCGCGAGCGCCGCGCGGTAACGCTGATGTTCCTGTGGCCGCGGCCGAGCAAACATTTCAGTGAAGAACCCCATGACCCAATTGCCCCTGTTGGTCCTCCCGACGTCAGAATATAGGCGATTTGTTAAAATTGTGCAGTGCAGCAATTGCATGGCTGCCATGCGGAACGAAGTTTTTTCCGCCATTATCGATTTTTCATGAAACTTTTCGGCAGGCTCAACCGTAGGCACCGATGCCGGCTCATGGCTGGCTTTTTCCTCGCCACTCCTGGCGACCTTGCCGGACTGCACAAAAATGCAGTCCGGCTTTTTATTCGATGGTTTGCGGCCATGCTTGCGAGCGTTAAAACCAGCAATTGTTAACGTCGCCAGAATTCATTTTTAACGAGAGCGCCCTATGTTCAGCGGCGTCAATGCATGCCGTCACCACAGGGGAGGCTGAGATCGGCACCGGGAACAAGCTCGATTTCGCTTCGTTGCTCGACGACCTGATCGTCGCCTCGGAGAAAGGCGAGGAAGAGGCCGCCCGGCCGTCGATCCCGTTCGACTATCTGTCGGTGGCCGACGAACTGCATTCGGGCCGCATCAAGGTCGCCGGCGAGAGCGTCGCCGCCGAATACCGCGAGTCGGGCGCCGACCTTGCGGCCGAGTTCGCAGCGCTTCTCGACCAGGCGAAACTGGCGCTTGCCGGCGAAGAGCATAGGCCGGAGGAAAAGCTGCCGCCGATCGATCCCGAAGCGATCGCCGGCGAGCTCGGTCTCGACCGTCCGGCCAAGAATGCTGATTTCGGCCGCATCCGCCGTAACTTCGCCTTCGCCAACCACCCGGACCGGGTCGCGCCGCATCTGCGCCAGCGCGCCATGATCCGCATGCAGGTGGCCAACATGCTGATCGACGAGGCCAAGCGGCGGGCCTTGGCCGGAGCCAGGCGCTAAGATCCGTCGATATTCAGGTGAGACCGGCCTGCAAATGGCGGGTTCCTGCGCTTCCGGTGCTCACGTACTTTAAGTACGCTCCGCTCCGGTTCTCGGAACCCACCATTTTCGACTCGGCCTGACCTGAATCTCAACAGATCTTAGGGGTTTGATATTCACGCAAAAGTCGGTCGCAGCGGGGCTTGGAGAAACTCCGGCCTTTGCTTTATGCTTGACTTTCCTCCCCGCGCAGCCCGCGCAAAACCTTCCGCCGGAGACATTTCATGCAAAAACGCCGCCTCGGTCGGACCGATCTCCTTGTTTCACAAATCTGCCTGGGGTCGATGACCTGGGGTCAGCAGAACACCGAAGCCGAAGGCCATGCACAGATGGATCTGGCGTTTTCGCGCGGGGTCAATTTCATCGATACGGCCGAGCTTTACTCGATCCCGCCCAAGGCGGAGACGCAAGGGCGAACCGAAAAGATCATCGGCAGCTGGATGAAGGCCAATCGCAACCGCGACAAGGTCATTCTCGCGTCGAAAGTGGTCGGCCGCACCGCCAACACATGGTTCCGCGGCGATCGTCCGTCGAAGCTGGTGCGCGCCGACATTTTCGACGCGGTCGAGAAATCGCTGGCGAAGCTCGGCACCGACTATATCGACCTCTATCAGATCCACTGGCCGGACCGGGACATTCCGTGGGGCTCCAACCCGACACGCGTCGGGGCGGTGGCGCGCCGGGCCGACGCCGCGGGCGCGCCCGAGGGCGAGACGCCGGTTGCCGAGACGCTCGCCGTCTTTGAGGAACTGGTGAAGGTCGGAAAGATCCGCCATCTGGGCCTCTCGAACGAAAGCTCCTGGGGCGTCATGCGCTTCGTCTTCGAAGCCGAGAAGGGGACCGGCCCGCGCGTCGCCTCGCTGCAGAACGCCTACAACCTCGTAAACCGCACCTTCGAGGTGAACCTTGCCGAGGTTTGCGAGCGCGAGGAGGTCGGTTTTCTTCCTTATTCGCCGCTGGCCCAGGGCTATCTCACGGGCAAATACAATCATGGCGCGCGGCCGCAGGGTTCGCGCTCGCAGCTCTTCAACCGCGGCCAGCGCTACGAGACGCCGAATGCGGCGGAAGTGCTGCTGGAATACACTGAGTTGGCGCGCTCCTTCGGCATGGAGCCGGCGCTCTTCGCCAATGCCTATGTGACGAGCCGGCCCTTCGTGACCGCAAACATCGTCGGCGCCACCAGCGTCGCGCAGCTCGACATGGCGTTGTCCTCGGCCGACATCACCTGGACGGAAGAGATGCAGAAAGCGGTCGACGCCGTCCACCAACGCGTCGGCAATCCGTGTCCTTGATCAAGGATCGTTGAGAAAACACCAGGGGATGGAGACGATGGCAGATTTTCCGATCGAGGCCGTGCGCGGCAAATTTCCAGCGCTTTCGCTGACCGACAAGGGCCGCCGCCGCATCTACCTCGACAACCCGGCCGGCACGCAGGTGCCGCGGGCGGTGGCGGACGCGGTGTCGCACTGCCTGCTCAGCACGAACGCCAATCTCGGCGGCTTCTTTGAGACCGCGGTCGCGGCGCAGCAAGTGGTCGACGCGGCTCATGCCGCGATGGCCGATTTCGTCAACGCCGCCAGCCCCGAGGAGATCGTCATTGGCGCCAACATGACGACGCTCACCTACCACATGTCGCGCACGCTTGGCCGCACGATGAAGCCGGGCGACGAGATCATCGTCACGCGCATGGACCATGAAGGCAATGTCTCCCCCTGGCTGCAGCTTGCCGAAGATCTCGGCCTTATCGTGCGCTTCCTGCCGTTCGACGAGCAGAGCTGGCAGGTGGAGGAGGCGGCCCTCAAGGCGCTGCTTTCGGAAAAGACGCGGCTCGTCGCGCTGAACTATGCCTCGAACCTCACCGGCTCGATCAACCGTGTGCAGGCGCTGACGGCGATCGCCAGGCAGGCCGGGGCGCTGGTTTATGTCGACGCGGTGCAATTCGCGCCGCACGGGCTGATCGACGTGCAGGCGCTCGGCTGCGATTTCCTGATCTGCTCGGCCTATAAATTCTTCGGGCCGCATATGGGAATATTGTGGGGGCGCCGCGACGTCATCGACAGGCTCAAGCCCTACAAATGCCGTTGCTCGTCGAATGGATTGCCGGAGCGGTTCGAACTCGGCACGCCGCAGATCGAGCTGATGGCCGGGCTGACGGCGGCAATCGACTATTTCGCCGATCTCGGCACTGCCGCCGGCGAGGGCGGGTCGCGCCGGCAGCGGATCGCCAAGGCATTCGAGGTGTCGATCGCCTACGAGAACGCATTGGCCTGGCAACTGATCGAAGGCCTGTCCGACATCGAAGGCCTTGTCATCCGCGGCATCACCGATCCGGAGCGCCTCGCCGAGCGGGTGCCGACCGTTTCCTTCACCGTCGAAGGCATCGCGCCGGAAACGATCGTGCGGCAGATGAACGCCGAAAACATTTTTCTGTGGTCGGGCCACAATTACGCGTGGGAGATCGTCCATCAGCTCGGCATACCGGCCGAACAGGGCGTCGTGCGGATCGGCATTGCGCATTACAACACGGCGAAAGAGATCGACGAGACGCTGGAAAGCGTGCACCGTGTGACCGCGATGCTCAGGCAGCAGCGGTCTTGAATTGTTTGTTTTGCGCAGTTCCGGGCGGAAAACCGCCGAACACTTTTCCTGAATTGCTTACCGCTGCTTGCTGCCGAAACCGGTCAGGAAAGCGGTGAGGTTGTCGCCGAGGGCATCGCAAAGATAGCCGCCTTCCTGGACGATGATCGTCGGCAGGCCGAGACCGGCAATCGCCTCGCCGATGCGCGAAAAGCCGGGTGTCGTCACCGACAGGCCGCCGAACGGATCACCCTCGAAGGCGTCGAGGCCAAGCGCCACGACCAGCGCTTCCGGCGCGAAGGCACGGATGCGCTGGAAGGCCGCCGCCAGCGCTTCGAGGAACGCCGCGTCGCCGGATTTACGCGGCAGCGGCAGGTTGAGATTGTAGCCGAGGCCCGGGCCTTCGCCGCGCTCGTCGGCATGGCCCCAGAAGAACGGATAGAAGCGCACCGGATCGGCGTGCAGCGAGACGGTGAGCACGTCGGGACGGGCGTAGAAGATGCCTTGCGTGCCGTTGCCATGGTGCAGGTCGACATCGAGAATGGCGACGCGCGCGGCTTGTCTACGCAGCACCTGCGCCGCGACCGCCGAATTGTTGATGAAGCAGAAGCCGCCGGCCACGTCGACGAAAGCATGGTGGCCCGGCGGGCGGCAGAGCGCATAGGCCGACGGCGCGCCAGCCATCACCGCTTCAGCGGCTTCCACCGCGCTCCAGGCGCTCCACAGCGCGCTGTTCCAGGTCTCGGCCGAGATCGGACAGGCGGTGTCGGCCATATGGTAGCCGGCCTGGCCGACCGCCGAGGCCGGATAGGAGCCGTTGCGGGCGATGGGATGGATGTTCGGGATGACTTCCGCTGAAGCCCCTTCGATGCGCTGCCAGCGTTCGAAAATGTGCTCGAGGAAGTCCAGATATTCAGGCGTATGCACCGCCGCGATCGGGCCAAGCCCATGATTCCTTGGACGTTCGACCGTCAAGCCGGTCGATCTTGCGCCGGCTAACAATCTTTCGATCCGCTCCGGCTTTTCCGGGTTCGGCTGCGATGCGCCGCTGGACAAGAAGGCTTTCGGATCATGGCGTTTCTGCTCTTCGGCGTAGAAAGCTTTCATCATCATTCCTCCCCGTCGGCAAAGGCGAAGAAGGCGTCGCCGACGATCTTCCGCACCTGTTCGTAATTCGCCCAGCCGATGCCCAGTCTCTCATAGAAGGCCTTGGCCGCTTCATTGTCGGTGTCGACGGACAGCCTCAGATAGACGCCGCCCGCCGCGAGGCAGTCTTTGGCGACGCGCCGCAGCAGTTTTTCGCCGATGCGGCGGCCGCGGAAGCGATCCTCGACATAAAGATCCTGCACATAGACGCCGGGACGGCCCATCCACGTCGAGAAGATCGGGAAATGCAGGCAAAGGCCGGCGAATTCTCCACCGACCTCGGCGATGAGCGTCGAGAAGGCGGGCTTTTCGCCGAAACCGTAGCGGCGGAGATCGTCGGCGGTGGATTTGATCTCCTGGTGGGCGCCTATATGGCTGCTGAGACGGAGCAGGGCGGCGTAGATCACTTCGACGTCGTCGATTGTGCCGGGGCGGAGGATGATTGTACTCACGACAGGTACGGCGCCCAGGCACCCCCCTCTGTCCTGCCGGACATCTCCCCCGCAAGGGGGGAGATTGGCAGCTTGGGCCTTGCCGCCCATCTTGCACCGTTGGCGATTGGCGAAGGCGTGCGCGACATCTGATCTCCCCCCTTGCGGGGGAGATGGCCGGCAGGCCAGAGGGGGGTGCGAAGGATCGCAAGCATCTCAGGATGTCTCAAACACTACCAACCCTCAACCTTCCACCGGCAAATCGAGTTCCCGCGCCAGCGCTTCCAGCGAGTCGCCAATGATGGCGATGATCTCGCCGATCTGTTCGCGGGTGACGATCATCGGCGGCGCCACCATGAAATTGTCGCCGTCGACGCCGCCCTTGACCTTGCGGCCATAGATGATCAGGCCGCGCGCATAGGCGTGATCGAGCAGGCGCTGCGTCGCCTTGCGGGCCGGGTCGATCGGCTTCAGCGTCTCCGGATCGGCGAGCATTTCGGCGCCGGTGAGCAGGCCCTTGCCGCGGACGTCGGCGATAAAGGGGAAGCGTTTCTGCAGAGCCTTCAACTCCACGATCAGCACGTCGCCCATCGCGGCGGCGTTGGCGATCAGATCAAGCCTGTCCATTTCACCGAGGACGGCGAGGCCGGCGGCGCAGGCCAGCGGGTTTCCGGCATAGGTGTGGCCATGCTGGAAGCCACCCGAGGCCAGCAGCGGCTCGACCAGGCGCATCGGCGCGGCAAGCGCGCCGAGCGGCGCATAGCCGGAGCCCAGCCCCTTCGAGAGTGCGACGATATCGGGCGTGCAGTTCCAGTGGTCGCCGCCGAGAAACTTGCCCGTCCTGCCGGCGCCGCTCATCACCTCATCGTGGATCAGCAGGATGCCGTAGCGGTCGCAGATCTCGCGGATGCGCGGATAGTAGCTGTCCGGCGCGACAAGGGCTGCGGTCGCCGCACCCCCGATCGGCTCCATGATGAAGGCCAAAACACTTTCGGGACCTTCAGCCTGGATTTTCTCCTCCAGCATGTCGGCGTAGCGGATGCCGCGCTGCTCCATCGAAAGATTGTCGCGGTCGCGCCAGGCGGTCGGCGCCGGCACCGTCGGCATCACCTTCATCATCGGCGTGAAGGTTTCGGCCAGCGCGTCGTCGCCGGTGACGGAAAGCGAACCAAGCGTGCCGCCATGATAGGAGGGAAAGCGGGTGATCACCTTCCAGCGCTTGGGCTGGCCGGTGGCGACCGCCCATTGCCGGGCAAGCTTGATGCAGGATTCGGTCGCTTCCGAGCCGCCGGAAACGAAGAAGATGCGGTCCATGCCCTCGGGAAGCTTTCCGGCCAGCGCGCGCGCCAGCTCTTCGGCGGGCTCGTTCTCGAAATGCAGCCGGTAGGCGAAGGTGGTCTTGTCCATCTGCCGCTTCATGGCGTCGAGCACGTTGCGGTTGGAATGGCCGATATTTGCGACCATCGGCCCGCTCGAGCCGTCGATGAAGCGGCGGCCGTCCTTGGTCCAGAAATAGATGCCCTCGGCGCGGTCGACGAGCGGCCGGCGCAGGCTTGAGAGATAGAACAGATGCGACGGCGGCCGCGCTTCGGCCGGGGACGAGGGCTGAGCTTCCAGTTTCGGCATGTCAGGACTTTCCGAGATAGCGGTCGAGTACATTTTTGGTCACGCGTTCGACCATCGCGTCCTGCCTTAGCAGGCCGGCGACCCATTCGCAGCTTCCGGCATGGAAGACTTCGCCCTTGCCGCGCGGGAAATTCACGATCATGCCGTTGCCGCGCTTGACCTTGTCGAGATTGGCGTCGCTCGCCTCGCCGAACAGAGTCTCGGCGGTGAAGCGGCCGTCCTCGTCGGTGAGGAACTGGTCCTCGATCGGGATGTCGGCGCTTTCCTCGACCTGGCTCGCCATGCCGACGGCCAGCACCTGCAAGCCGTCCGGCGCGCCGCTGTCCGCAGTCGGATAGGGCAGGCCGCCCCGAATTTCGAAATCCAACCCGTCGACCTCGTAGCCATAGACATGGCTGTCGGCGCCGAGCAGGTCGCCATAATAGATGCCGGTGCCGGCGAAAGCCCAATGCTCGGGCCGGTAGACAGGAAAGCCGCGCACGCCGCGCGGCGCGCAGCCGCCCCAGCCGGCATAGACGCCCCTGGTCGCGTTCAGGCCGAAAGTGGCGCTGCCCGGTCTGCCGATCTCGGGCGCCTCCCAGGAATTGGTGGCGCGGGTGACGTCGCCGCCGCGATAGGCAGGGTCCTCGGCGTGCGCCTTGTATTTGTAGCAGACCTGACGGCAGCCTTGATCCTCCAGTCTCGTCTGCCACATGAAATTGCCGGCGAAGCGCGCCGCACGTCCGCCGCGCTCGACATAATTGTCGACCGCGTCGCGCATCTCCCAGGTCCAGTATTCGTCATGGCCGACGAAGACGACGCAGTCATAGCCATCGAGGATTTCGGCTGAGAAATGCAGCTCGTGCTGGCTGACGAGGTCGATCTGATAGCCGGCGCGTTCGGCGAAGCGGAAGAAATGGCTGTCGTAGCTCGCCCAGCCGGACGAGGCGTATTTCTTTGAATGCCCGGTGGCGAAGGCCCATTCCATATGCGGATAACGCGGCACGGTCTTCGGCGGCACGGCGACTTCCAGCGGCACGCGCGGCGCTTCCTTTGGCAGGACGACGAAGCCGCGGCACCAGGGGCGCTGTGTCGACACCATGGTGGCGTACTGGTCGCGGTTCGGGCCGGTGATGCCCTGATAGTGGTTGGAGCCGCCCCAGGTGTTGTAGGCGAGCCAGGTGCCGGTCGCGGCGACCTGCAGCAGGCGGCCGGGTTTCTTGCCGGGCAGGGGCGCGACGATGAAGAGGTGGTGGCTGCGGATCGGCCCGCCGTCGCGGCCATCGGCCGAGAGCGCGATGCGATAGGCGCCGGATGGCCAGTCGTCGCCAATGCGAAACGCGAACGACGCCTCCCAGCCGCAGCCTTCGACCGAACATTGGTCGGGCGTGTCCTGCCAGCGCGCCGACAGGCCGGTCTTCTCGAAGACCTTGGTCTCGGTGGCTCCGTCGCGGACGACGGCGATGCTGAATCGCGGCGCCGTCGCGCTCACATGCAGCGTCACCGTCTCGCCCGGACGGTAGGAAAAGCGATCGCTATAGCCCCAGATCTCACCGCGCTCACCGTCCATGCCTGGATACTCGTAATAATGGCCGCGCACGGCCTCGCGGCGCTGCTCGGGCGTCAGCCCGAAATCGGGGAATTCAGTGGGCAGTTGCGTCAAGGAACACCTGAGATCACGAAGCCGTCATTGAGACCATCGGCCGGCCAAGCGTCAAATGGAAAGCATCGGGCCAGCAGGCGCTTGCGCTTGCGATATCCGGCAAACGGATTATTTCAGTTTCGGGCGACGCTTCAGCGCCGGGAGCCGACATGCTGCGGATACAAAAGGTCAAGGTCGACGACATCTACGTGCCGACGGCGCGGCGCAAGACGCTGCACCCCGAAACCGTGCGCCATCTCGCAGAGGACATCCTGGAGAACGGCATGAAGACGCCTATCCAGGTGCGCCATGACGGCAAGCGCCACATCCTGGTCGAGGGACTGCATCGGCTCGAAGCCGCCAAATGGCTGGGCGAGACCGAAATCGACGCCTATCTCGTCCAGGCCAAGCGCCACTGATCCCTCGTTACGGTCGCGCCTATCACCGTTGGCGATCGCGTCCCATCAAAGCTTTTTGATTGACGTTGCCATGGCTGTGGCTAGAGCGTTCCGACGTTCCACGAACAGGATGCTTACCATGACGAAATATGAGGGCGGGTGCCTGTGCGGCGCGGTGCGTTACAAGGCCCAGGCAGCGCCGATCAATGAGCGCGTCTGCCATTGCCGGATCTGCCAAAGGGCAATCGGCGCGGCCTTTAACGCCCGCCTGCTCTTCCGCATCGACGATGTGACCATCGAGGGGCCGGTGGCGACGATCAATTCCACGCCGGACCTCCAGCGTGGCTTTTGCCCGGTTTGCGGCACGACGATGTTCTCCCGGCGCGACTCCAGGGGCATTCTCGGCGTCACGTCCGGCTCGCTCGACGACCCGTCGCTGTTCAAGCCCGACATGCATTTCTGGACCGCCTCGAAGCAGCCCTGGCTGATGCTTGACGACGGCCTGCCGCAGTATGAGGGCGCGCCTCCGGCTTAAGGCATGTCGATATTCAGGTGATGCCGGCCTGCAAATGGCGGCTTCCTGCGCTTCCGGTGCTCACGTACTTAAGTACGCTCCGCTCCGGTTCTCGGAACCCACCATTTTCGGCTCGGCCTGACCTGAATCTCAACATACCTTGGCTTGCCTTGGCCTGACTCATTTCGACGCAGCCGCTGCACAAAAATTTCATCTTCGATTCACGAGATAGCCGGCAAAGCGTCATTGGCGGGCCATCATTGGCTGCTTATCTAAGCGCCATGCGGGCGGCAACGAGGAGGCGACGGATGAGCGAGAGCATCAACACCCTGGATGAGCTTTTGAACGACCCGATGATCCAGCTCGTGATGGCGCGCGACCGCGTGCGCCCGGCCGAGCTTCGCCTGCTCCTGGAAAAGGCTCGCAACAGGGCCGGCGACGATTCCCGCATCGATCAGGCTTCGGTGCCACCCGCGCATGTCGTGGCAAGAAGCTGTCTGAAGCAGTGGCTGTACCGCTGAGGCAGCTCCAGGGAATATGGTCAGCTCGAACACGCCGGCAGGTAAGCGTAGTGATTGCGTAAATAAGCGAGCTTGAAGCCGAGCCTGTCATAGTTGCGATAGGCCGGTCCGTCGCGGTCGGGGAGCGGCGCCTCGATGTCGGCGACAAACAGTTTCGCGCCGGCGGCGATGCCGTCGCGAACCAGCCGTTCCCCAAGCATGGCATCAAGATCGAAGCTCGGCGCCATGATGCCCGGCACCGGTGCGTCGATGCCGCTCCAGGCGGCGCCGTCAGAGCCGATGAAGAGCGAGCGCACCGCGACGACCGCGCCGCCACGTTTCAGCATGTAATGATGCCAGCCCTTGCGGCCGACGAGCGCCGTGAGCCAGGGCGAGGTGGGCAGCCTGTATTTGCCGTCGATGAAAGAAGCCCATTGCGAAGCTGTCTCGGGCGTGACCTCCTCGACTACCGGATCGTCGACCGGGATAAGCGGGTCGCCCGGGAAGAGCGGTTCGGCCGCCAGCGGCGTGGCGTCGCGATAGATCCGCTCCCAGCCGCCCTGGTGCTGCAGGCCACGGGCTTCCAGCCAGCATCTCAGCCGCGACGGCTCGGTGTGGGGATTGGTATAAAACCACGGCCGGCTGATGCCGGCATCGCGGTAATGCGCGAGCAGCGCGTCGAGCTGAGCTTCCGACACCGGGCTGTCGACACCGATATTCTTCACGCAGTTGAAATGGATGAACGGGATCGTCGTGCAGGTCGTCCAGACGAGGTCGCCGTCCCTGGCGATCGACAACCCGTGCCGGGCCGCGAAATCCTTGGGCGCTGCCTCGTAAAGGTCGAGCCAGGCAGCGACTTCGGCGCGCTCGATGGCGCGGCTCATTTCGC
Organism: Mesorhizobium sp. GbtcB19; assembly: GCF_019091085.1. GTDB lineage: Bacteria > Pseudomonadota > Alphaproteobacteria > Rhizobiales > Rhizobiaceae > Mesorhizobium. The sequence continues at coordinate 23,689 of NZ_JAGXJY010000008.1, forward strand.
GCGATACCTGCTCGATCGCGATCTCCGCAACATGCGTTTGCGGCGGCAAGACGGGCTCGAGTTCCGAAAGGGCGGCGGTCGACATGATGATGCTCCCCTGTTTTGCCTTACAGCGTAAGATTAGCAGAGAATAATATGACATTGCCGGTTGTCAAGCAGGATTAGCGGGACCTTACAAATCCGTGAGTTGGAATCACGCTATCGTGAGGCTAAGCCTGTCCTAGGGCTTTCGAATGACGATTCACTTTTGCCGCGGACAAGGGCCGGGGCGCTGGGAAAAGGATTGAGATGACCGACGTCTGCACTCAAGGGTTGGATACCGGCTTTGTCGGCCTGGGTTATGCCAAGGTGGCGTTTCTGGGCATCGTGCAAGGCATCACCGAATTGCTGCCGATCTCGTCCACCGCGCATATGCGCATCGTGCCGGCCGTGCTCGGCTGGCAGGACCCCGGATCGGCCTTCTCCGCCGCCATGCAACTGGCGGCGCTGGCGGCGGTGGTCAGCTATTTCTGGAGCGATGTCAGGGACGTGGTCTTTGGATCGCTCTCCGCGATCTCCCGCCGCGATTTCTCCGACCGCCATTTCCGGCTGGCGATCAGCATCGTGCTTGCCACCGTGCCGATCGTTATTGCCGGCCTCGCGCTTTCCGGCGTGCTCAACGCCTGCAATTCGCCATTGCGCGGGCTTGCCGTCATCGGCTGGGCCTGTATCGTCATGGCGATCCTTTTGGCGCTCGCCGAGATTTTCGCCAGTCACAAGCTGATGCTGCGCCAGGCATCGATCCTCGATGCCATCCTGGTGGGCGTCGCCCAGGTCGGCGCGCTCATTCCGGGGGTATCGCGCTCGGGCTCGACGCTGACGGCGGCGATGGGGCTGGGCTTCGCCCGGCCCGAAGCGGCGCGCCTGTCATTCCTGCTCGGCCTGCCGGCCATCGCGCTGGCCGGCCTGAAAGAGCTCTGGGAACTGCACAAGGTGCATCTCGACGCGCACGGCTGGTCGATCCTGGCCGTCGGCCTCATCGTCGCATCGATCTCGGCTTTCGTTGCCATCTGGGGATTGATGCGGGTGCTGGAACGCTTCTCCGCCTGGCCGTTCGTCATCTATCGCGGCCTTCTCGGCGTGGTGCTGCTGTTGGGCCTGGCACTGGGATGGCTATCCTAGCCAATCCGGCATTTTCGGCGGCTCGCGCACGGGGCGTGCGCCGCTTGGCGGGAGCTCTCTCCTGTCTGCTGCTCGCAATGCCGGTGGCCAACGCCAATGGGCTGGGCCACCAATGGCAGGCTGGCCAGTATTCTTTCTCGGACGAACTTGGCGGTTTTCTGATCCGATCCGTCTCGGGAACGGGCACAAGATCCGATCCGGTTGTTCTAGGCGAGGAATTGGAGTCGGCCGACCCCGTCACTCTGACGATCCGCGCGCGGCAACCGACGGCCAATTTCATTGAGGGAATCCTCTATCTGCGCGTCGTGGCGCTCAACAACAGCGGGCACCCCTGGGTGGATTTCCTATTCGAGCTTCAATCGGTATTGGACCAGCCGAGCACTTTCGGCGACGGCCTTTCGTTCGACCAGACGCATACGACGTCCGACTTCATCTCGTCCGACAGTTTCGCACGCTACGACCGCAAGCTGGAGCCGTTCGATCGCCTGCGGTTTCTCGATGGCCACGTGGACACATCTCATCAGACAAGCTTCGATTTCCTCGTGACCGACTTCAATCCCAAAAGCGTCTTCTATCTGCTGCAGGACCCGGGTATTCCGGCCTCCTGACGATTTTGCCAGGGTGGGCAGAAATCGCTGCAAGAGATTGAGTCGACGGTTCGTACTCAGCTCCGTTCAGTCATTGGTACGCTCATGGATCTTTCAACAGTGCTGAACGCGGTGCCCTTGCTGGCCACGCTGGTGAAGTCGGCGGTGCCTGCCGCCGTTGGCGCCGGCATGGGCCTTGGCCAATGGCTGGCCGCGCTGCCGCCCTGCCGCAACCAGGCCTTCGAGAACGCAACGTACCTGGTCTGCGAAACCGATCCGAAGCATTTTTCCATCGAGCTGTTCTGGAAGAACAAGAATGGCGAGCTCTACCGGTCGCTGCACAATCTGCGCATGGCCGAGCAAGCGTCTGGGCGCACCATGCTCTTCGGCATCAACGCCGGCATGTATCATCCCGATCTCGCCCCGGTCGGGCTCTATGTCGAGCGCGGCGAGCAGGTCAGGCCGGCCAAGACCGGTTCGGGAAGCGGCAATTTTTCCATGCAGCCCAACGGCATCTTCTACCTCAGCGCCGGCAAGGCAGGGGTTCGCGCGACCAGGGATTACCTGAAGCGTCCGCCGCGCGTGGACTACGCCACCCAGTCCGGGCCGATGCTGGTCATCGACGGCAAGCTGCATCCAAAATTTCAGGCCGACGGCACCTCGCGCAAAATCCGCGATGGGGTGGGCGTGCGCGCCGATGGCGTCGCAATCTTCGCGATCTCCAACGAGGTCGTGACGTTTCACGAATTCGCGCGGCTGTTCCGCGACCAGCTCGGCTGCCCCAACGCGCTGTTCCTCGACGGCTCCATTTCGAGCCTCTATGCGCCCGGCATCGGCCGCAATGACGATTTCTGGAATCTCGGACCGATGATCGGCGTGTTCAGGCGCTGACCAGAACCTCTTCGGCAACCGTCGCGAATCGCCCGGTCCGGTCAAAGGTAAATTTTGATTCAAACTTTGTTGGTAATTTCTCGTTAGGAATGGCCTGATTGTCCGGCGGCGCCCTCACTGCCTTCGGTCTGTTTTGTATCGCGTACAGGTCAAGATGCGGATTTCAGGGGTCGTCAGTTTCCTATTTGCATCGCTTTGCCTTGCCGGCTGCTCGTCCACGTCGGGCGTCGATGCCTTGCAGATGCCGTCCAGCGAGACGACGAGTTCCGTCGTGCGGCCGAGCGCGCCTGTCTCGAAGGGCGTGAGGACCGCGGTCACGGAGAAAACCGTCGAGACGGCCTCGATGTCGGGCGAGACGCGTTTCACCCCGCCGGCGCCGCTGCTCGATGAGGACAATGCCAGTTCGGACGATGAGAACTCGCGCCCCTTCGGCCTTGCCGAGGAGGAGACGGTGAACTTCCCGCCGCAGGGCCTTCCGGACAGCGTCGAGCCGCCGGTGCAGGAGGCCGCGCTCGTCTCGCCGCCGAAGCGGTTGTCGCGCGCGGCGCCCGCCATGCTTGCCGGCCCGGTCACCCGTTACGCGTTCCGCGACGCCAAGCCGATCAATTTCGGTCGTGCTTCGCCGCGCCATCTGGCCGTTCACGGCGTCGACGTCTCGCGCTGGCAGGGCGACATCAACTGGAGCAAGCTGCGTGCCCAAGGCGCCAACTTCGCCTATATCAAGGCGACCGACGGCGGCGACCATCTCGACCCGATGTTCATGAAGAACTGGCGCAATGCCGACGCCGCCGGACTGAAGCGCGGTGCCTATCATTTCTTCTACTGGTGCCGCACCGCCGGCGAGCAGGCCGACTGGTTCATCCGCAACGTGCCGAAGGTCGACGGCGCGCTGCCGCCGGTCATCGACGTCGAGTGGAACGGCGATTCCTCCTGCCAGCGGCGCCCCTCGCGTGAAAAAGTGCTGGAGAAGATGCAGGTGTTCATGGACAAGCTGGAGCGTCATTACGGCCAGCGTCCGATCATCTACACCAGCCCCGATTTCTATCGCGACAATCTGCGCGGCGCCTTCCCGGACTATCCGTTCTGGCTGCGCGCGGTGGCGGCGCATCCGTCAAAAGTCTATCCGGGCCGCAAATGGCTGTTCTGGCAGTATTCCGGCTCGGGTCTGTCGCATGGCGTCAGCGGCCGCATCGACCTCAACGTCTTCCATGGCGACGAGCGCCAATGGCGTGCGTGGCTGGGTGGCGGGCAAATGATGGCCGACGCGGACTGAGGCGCTTTTTTCCTTCTCCCCTTGTGGGAGAAGGTGTCGCCGAAGGCGACGGATGAGGGGTGCTCCAGGGAACGCCAGCGTCTCACTCCGCTGGAACACCCCTCATCCGTCTCGGCGCTGTCGCACCGATCCACCTTCTCCCACAAGGGGAGAAGAAGAGGGCGCGCGTCACGCCTCGCCCCGCGCTTTCGTCATCCTCGGGCTTGACCCGAGGATCCATTCCGTGACCTGGGCGCAGAGTGCAAACCGAGCAGAATTCTGCATCGTGGCAACGCTTCGAAGTCACGGAATGGATTCCAGGGTCTGCGCGCGTCGCTTCGCTCCTTGCTCCGCCCTGGAATGACGAAGCGGAGAGGGCGCCGCCACACTACGCCTCGTTGATCATCGCCTCGATGTTGTAGCCGTCGGGATCGAGCACGAAGCAGGCGTAGTAATTCGGGCCATAATCCGGACGCGGCCCCGGCGCGCCGTTGTCGGCGGCGCCAGCCTCAAGCGCCGCCCGGTAGAACGCATCGACCTCGGCTTTGCTCTTCACCCGGAAAGCGACATGCAGATGGGTGAGCGGCGGCGTCTCGCCCGTGCTCTGGATCTCGAACAGGCAGGCATTGCCGACATCGAAGGCCCAGAAGATGCCTTCCTTGCCGAAGGACAGGCTGTAGCGCAGCGGCGAAAAGGCCTTTTCGTAGAAGAGCTTGCTCTTGGCGAGGTCGCTCACTTCGATGGTGATGTGGTCGATCATTTGTGCTCGCTGATCGTCTACGCAAATCGGCCCGATCTTGCGACCGGGCCGATACTGTTACGTCTAGAATTTCAGCTACTCAGCTACACCCGCTCGTGCTGCCACACGTGTCGCACTTCTCACAGGTGCCGTTCCGCACCATGGTGAAGTTGTGGCACTCGGAGCATTCGTTGCCGGTGTAGCCTTGCAGCAGCGACTGCTGGCGGCGGGTCGCGGCGAGTTTTTTCGCCTCCGCGGCTTCGTTGGCCGCGGCGTCGGTGAACAGTGCCTCGGCGCCGCCGGCGGCTTCGGCTTCCTCCTCGATCATGTCCTCGGCCAGTTCCCGGGCGCGCTCCTCATAGTCGCGCTTGTAGGCGAGCGCCTCGTCGCTGGCCGGTTTCAGCGCCAGCACGTTGGAGCCGGCAAAGGCGGTCGGTGCGGCGCGGGCAGGGGACGTGGTCGGGGCCGAGCCGCCAAAACCCTTCGGGTCTGAACCGGCAGCCGACACCAGCTTCACCGGCGAGGCGCCGCGATAGAGGCCCTTGGAGAAGGGCGTCGCCTTGCCTTCGGTGATGCCGCGGCCGAGTGCCGTCTTGTCGAAGTCCGACTGGTCGACATGGGCGAGGTCGTGACGGGCGAGGTACGACACCGCGAGCTCGCGGAACACGTAGTCGAGGATCGACGTCGCGTTCTTGATGGCGTCGTTGCCCTGCACCATGCCGGCCGGCTCGAACTTGGTGAAGGTGAAGGCCTCGACATACTCGTCCAGCGGCACGCCATATTGCAGGCCGAGCGAGATGGCGATGGCGAAGTTGTTCATCATCGCGCGGAAGGCGGCGCCTTCCTTGTGCATGTCGATGAAGATCTCACCCAAACGCCCGTCGTCGAACTCGCCGGTTCTGAGATAGACCTTGTGGCCGCCGACGACGGCCTTCTGGGTGTAGCCCTTGCGGCGGTTCGGCAGCTTCTCGCGGTCGCGGTAGAGACGTTCCACCACGCGCTCGACGATCTTTTCTGTCACCTGCACGGCGCGCTGCGCGGCCGGTGCGGCGATCAGCTGCTCGACCGCCTCGTCCTCATCCTCCTCGCCATCGGCGAGCAGCGAGGCATTGAGCGGCTGCGAGAGCTTCGAGCCGTCGCGATAGAGCGCGTTGGCCTTCAGCGCCAGCTTCCAGGACAGCATGTAGGCGTTCTTGGCGTCCTCGACCGTCGCCTCGTTCGGCATGTTGATGGTCTTGGAGATGGCGCCCGAGATGAAGGGCTGCGCCGCCGCCATCATCAGGATGTGGCTGTTGATCGAGAGCGAGCGCTTGCCGATCTTGCCGCACGGGCTGGCGCAGTCGAAAACGGCCAAGTGCTCGGCCTTGAGGAAGGGCGCGCCTTCCAGCGTCATGGCACCGCAGACATGGATGTTGGCGGCGTCGATGTCCTTCTTGGAGAAGCCCAGCGCCGGCAGCATCTCGAAGGAGACGTCGCCGAGCTGCTCGTCGGTGAAGCCGAACGTGTCCTTCACCCAGTCGGCGCCCAGCGTCCACTGGTTGAACACGAACTTGATGTCGAAGGCCGACTTCAGCGCCGCGTTGAGCGCCGCGATCTTCTCATCGGTAAAACCCTTGGCCTTCAGCGAGCCGGGGTTGATGCCGGGCGCCTGGTTGAGGTTGCCGTGGCCGACCGCGTAAGCCTCGATCTCGGCGATCTGGCTTTCGGAGTAGCCAAGCGTGCGCAGCGCTTCCGGCACCGCGCGGTTGATGATCTTGAAGTAGCCGCCGCCGGCGAGCTTCTTGAACTTCACCAAAGCGAAGTCGGGCTCGATGCCGGTGGTGTCGCAATCCATCACGAGGCCGATCGTGCCGGTCGGCGCGATCACGGTCGCCTGCGCGTTGCGGTAGCCGTGCTCCTCGCCGAGCTCGATGGCGCGGTCCCAGGCGGCGCGGGCATGCTCGGCCAGCGCCTGCTGCTTCAGGTCGGCGGCGACGAGCGGCACCGGATTGACGGCGAGTTTCTCGTAGCCGTCCTTGTCTCCGTATGCAGCGCGGCGGTGGTTGCGCATGACGCGCAGCATGTTCTGGGCGTTGCGGTCATAGTCCGGGAAGGCGCCGAGCTCGGACGCCATCTCGGCCGATGTGGCATAGGCCATACCGGTCATGATCGCGGTGAGCGCGGCGCAGATGGCGCGGCCCTCGTCGGAGTCGTAAGGAATGCCAGACGTCATCAGCAGGCCGCCGATATTGGCGTAGCCGAGGCCGAGCGTGCGGTAGTCGTAGGAGAGCTTGGCGATCTCCTTGGACGGGAACTGTGCCATCATCACCGAGATTTCGAGCACGACGGTCCACAGCCGAACGGTGTGCTCGTAAGCGGCGATGTCGATCGTGCCGTCGGCATTGCGGTAGGGCAGCAGATTGATCGAGGCGAGGTTGCAGGCCGTGTCGTCGAGGAACATGTATTCCGAGCACGGGTTGGAGGCCCGGATCGCACCGGCGGAGGCGCAGGTGTGCCAGTCGTTCATCGTCGTGTTGAAGTGCAGGCCCGGATCGGCGGAAGCCCAGGCGGCGTAGCCGATCTTTTCCCACAGATCGCGCGCCTTCAGCGTCTTCAGCACCTTGCCGTCCTTGCGGGCGGTGAGCTGCCAGTCGCCATCGGCTTCCACGGCACGCAGGAAATTGTCCTTCAGCGACACCGAGTTGTTGGAGTTCTGGCCGGAGACGGTGAGATAGGCGTCCGAATCCCAGTCGGTGTCGTAGGTCTTGAACGACATCGAGGTGTAGCCCTGGCGGGCGAACTGGATGACCCGGTAGATGTAGTTCTCCGGCACGGCATCCTTCTTGGCCGCCTTGATCTCGCGCTTCAGCGCGGTGTTCAGCGCCGGGTCGAAGCAGTCGTCGTCATGGCCTTCGCAATTGACGCAGGCCTTCATGATGGCTTCGAGGTGCTTCTTGACGATCTTCGAGCCGGTCACCAGCGAGGCGACCTTCTGCTCTTCATTGACCTTCCAATCGATGAAGTCCTCAATATCAGGGTGGTCGGCGTCGACGATGACCATTTTCGCGGCGCGGCGCGTCGTGCCGCCCGACTTGATGGCGCCGGCAGCGCGGTCGCCGATCTTGAGGAAGCTCATCAGGCCGGACGAGCGGCCGCCGCCGGAAAGCTTCTCGCCTTCACCACGCAGCATGGAGAAGTTCGAGCCGGTGCCGGAGCCGTATTTGAACAGGCGCGCCTCACGCACCCACAAATCCATGATGCCGCCCTCGTTGACGAGGTCGTCCTGCACGCCCTGGATGAAGCAGGCATGCGGCTGCGGGTGCTCGTAGGAGGACTTCGACTTGGTCAGCTTGCCGGTGAAGGGGTCGACATAGAAATGGCCCTGGCTCGGACCGTCGATGCCATAGGCCCAGTGCAGGCCGGTGTTGAACCATTGCGGCGAGTTCGGCGCGACGCGCTGGGTCGCGAGCATATAGGCGAGCTCGTCGCGGAAGGCGCGCGCGTCGTCCTCGGACTTGAAATAGCCGCCCTTGTAACCCCAATAGGTCCAGGTGCCGGCAAGACGGTCAAAGACCTGGCGGGCGTCGGTTTCCGAACCGTAGCGCTCGGCCTCGGGCAATTTGGCGAGCTCGGCCTCGTCGGCGACGGACCGCCACAGGAAGGAGGGGACGTCATTCTCCTCGACCTTCTTCAGCCGCGCCGGCACGCCGGCCTTGCGGAAATATTTTTGGGCCAGGATGTCGGCCGCGACCTGGCTGAACTGCGCCGGCACATCGATGTTATCCAGACGGAACACCACCGAGCCATCGGGATTCTTGATCTCCGACAGAGCCTTGCGGAATTCGATCTCCGCATAGGCAGACTGGTCTGGCTTGGTGAAGCGACGCTCGATGCGCATTGGTCCGATCCCTTTTATCTATATATAGCGCTTTTGCCTGGGGTTTTCTCCCCCGCTGAGCGAAAAGCGCAATCCGCCGTTTGCCGGCATCGCAGGCGACGCCGACACTCTCCTGGTCGCGGGCGCAGCCATGCAGACAAGAAAACGCCTTTCCAGGCGCTTACCCAGGTTGCCGGCCGACCCGCGGGTCCCTCGAAACTGAAACTTTTGTCGATTCCCTCCGTAGAGGGAGGTTCACACTATCTAGCGTCGAGCCTGCCTGCAAACACTAAATATAGTGTTAACAGATCATTTTTTCCAGGCCGACAATTCTCCCTTTCGCCCACCCAAGCCCCTACGATCCCAACGCTTCCGCCGGCCTCGTGAACAGGCGGAAATTCGGGCAAAACGCACAAAATCCGGGAAAAAAGACCGGCCTCAGAACTCTCCGGTCGCGCCCGCAACAGGAGCGCATGACCTATAAAAGGCGACTCGTTCCGACCCGTCAAGGATTCGTTTGCGTAGCTTTTATGACCCCAACATCTTGTGTGTCACACATGTGGATAACGGGGACATGAGAAGCCCGGCTTCGCAGGCACTTGACGCGGTTTATCAGTCTGCCGCGAAGCGTGCTGGGCCGGCGGCTTTTCATTTTAGCTGGCTTGCACTATCTGTTGCGGTTGCGCGGGGGGCGCGCTTGTCAACACCAAAAGCATCCGTTACGCCCCGCTCATGACAGTCACCGTACGTTTTGCCCCATCGCCGACCGGCCGCATCCATATCGGCAATGCGCGCACCGCGCTGTTCAACTGGCTTTTCGCCATGAACAACAAGGGCCGCTTCATCCAGCGCTTCGACGACACCGACATTGCCCGCTCGAAGCAGGAATATGCCGATTCCATCCTTTACGACCTGCATTGGCTGGGCATCTTCCCGGATGTCACCGAATACCAGTCGCGCCGCTTCGAGATTTACGACGCGGCGGTCGAACGGCTGAAGGCGGCGCGGGTGCTCTATGCCTGCTACGAGACGCCGGAAGAGCTCGATCTGCGCCGCAAGGTGCGCCGCACGCGCGGCCTGCCGCCGGTCTACGGCCGCGAGGCGCTGACGCTGACGCCGGAGCAGGTGGCCGAATACCAGTCGGACGGGCGCAAGCCGCACTGGCGCTTCCTTTTGCCCAATTTCACCAGCGATCCGCTGCAGCCTGAGCGCACGGACGTGCATTGGAACGACCTGGTGCGCGGCGAGGAGACCGTCGATCTGGCCTCGCTGTCGGATCCCGTGCTGGTGCGCGAGGACGGCACCTATCTGTATACGCTGCCTTCGGTGGTCGACGATATCGAGATGGGCGTCAGCCATGTCATCCGCGGCGACGACCATGTCACCAACACCGGCGTGCAGATTGCGATCTTCAAGGCGCTCGGCGCCGAGCCGCCGGTCTTCGGCCACCACAATCTGCTCACCACGACCACGGGCGAGGGGCTGTCGAAGCGCACCGGCGCGCTGTCGATCGAAAGCCTGCGCGAGGACGGCATCGAGCCGATGGCGGTGGCTTCGCTAGCCGTGCTCGTCGGCACGTCCGAGAATGTCACCGCAGCGCACGACCTTAATGCGCTTGCCAGTCATTTCGACCCGGCGGCGACCTCCAAGTCCGCCTCCAAGTTCGATCCGGACGAGCTCTTCGTGCTCAACCGCACGCTGATGCATCACATGCCGTTCGAGGAAGCGCGCGACAGGCTGATGGTGCTGGGCATCTCCAGCGACAAGGCCGAGCCGTTCTGGATGGCCGTGCGCGGCAATCTCGACCGCCTGTCGGACGCGCTCGCCTGGTGGCGAATCCTGAGCGACGGTCCGCAGGAGCCGGCGGAATTTTCCGGCGAGGATCGCGATTTCCTCAATCAGGCGTTCGACGTGCTGCCGGAGGAGCCGTGGAACGGCACGGTCTGGAAGGACTGGACCGGCAAGATCAAGGAAACGACGGGACGCAAGGGCAAGCCCTTGTTCATGCCGCTGCGGCTGGCGCTCACGGGGCGGACTTCGGGGCCGGAGCTTTCAGATCTATTGCCGCTGATGGGTCGGGAAGGAACGCTGGCCCGACGACCCTGACCTTGCGCTGATCCGGCGGCAGCATCGAGACCGGCGAGACCGGCGCCTTGGTGGTCAGCCGCTTGATCGCATCCTGGTCGAGCCCGCCTTCGGCATTGGCGAGCGTTTCGGGATCGGCGCCCGGATCGGGCTTGTTCGCGGGCACCGGGATGAAGGGCGTCACTCCGCCCTCCGGCTGCGACTGTTCGGGATTGGGCGGGTTGCCGCCGATGATCGTGAAATTGCCGTTGCCGGCCTGCGCGTTGCAGCCGCAACTTGGCGACCGCGAATAATTGGCCTGCTTGTAGAGATAAGCGGTCGGCAGCTCGCTGTAGGGGCGGCCGTCGGCGGAGGACGTCATCGACCCCGAATCGTCGTCTATTCCACGCGAATAGAAGACCTGCATCTCGGTGCCGGGGCAGCTCGATTCGCAATTCTTCTGGTCGCGCTCGAAATCGCCGATTGAGGCGGCGTTGGACATCGGAAAGAAATACCCGTCGCAGGTGCGCACGCACATCGTGTGGAATTCGCCGCCAGGGCGCGGCAGGTCCATGCCGTCCGGCTGGTTGATGACGCGGCGGATGTTGCGTTCGCTCGGATCGTCGAGCGGCACCTCCGCCAGGTCCGGGCCGTCGGGAGCTTCCGGCGTTTCCAACTGCTGGTCCTGCCGGCCGAAAAGCTGCTCGAAGAGATTGCCGCCGCCATTGTCGCGGGCGGCCTCCTGAAGCGGGGCGCGGCGCGGCGCGATCTCGTCGCCGCGGCAGCCATTGGCATCGAGGGCGGCCAGGATGCGGCTGCGGTCGCGCCGCGTGCCGCCGCCGGCGGAGAGCCGGTCGCGCTTGGCCTGAAGCGTATCGAGATTGGCATTCATGCGCTGGACAGAGGCATTGATCGCCGCGCACTGGCTGACATTGCGCGAAAACAGCGTGAAGCCGCAACCGGCATCGCTTGCCCGGCCGCGGGCCTTGGCAAGCTGCTCGCGCTGGCGCGCGATCGCGTCGTCATATTTGCGGACGAGGCCGGGGCCTCCACCACCGCCGCGCGTGGCGGCGAGTTCGGCTTCGAGTTGCCGGCATGTGCGCGAGGCAGCCTGCGGTTCGGATACGGCGACGGTTGAACCGGCAAGCGCTGACAGCAGCGCTACCAGGTGGGTCAGCCTAAGCCCTCCTGCCATTTTGCCAAACCCCGCTCGCACGTCTGCCGGGATGCTACCGGATTCGCGGTTAACCGTTTCCTCAATTTACAGCCAAAGGCGACCTTAATCACAGCCGGGGACGACCTGAACAGGATGGGCGGACCGGTGTGGCACCACTGCTCGAAACACGCGGGACCTTCCTGTGCATGAAAGTTGCACGCGAAAGGAGCAAAAAAGACGTATTCGGCTTGGAAAATCCCCTGGCTCCAGCGATGCCGAGGCCAGAGTTGACCGCGATCACCCGTCGAACCGCACTACAGCTCGGCCTCCTGTGCGCGGCGATACCCGCGGCAATGCCCGCTGCCATGGCCGCCAAACCGCGGGCGGTGCCAAACTGGCCTGGCAAGCTGGTCGATGCCGCGCGTGAGCAGATCGGTGTCACCACCATCTACGACCCGACTTACACTCGCATCCCTTATCCCGGCGGCGATGTCGCTGAGGACCGGGGCGTGTGCACGGATGTTGTGATCCGCGCCTATCGCCGCGCCTTCAAGCTCGACCTGCAAAGGCTGGTGCATGAGGACATGGCCGCCAATTTCGCCGCCTATCCGAAGGCCTGGGGCCTGAAATCGACGGACACCAACATCGATCACCGCCGCGTGCCCAATCTCGCAGTGTTCTTCGCACGGCGAGGCGCATCCTTTGCCGTCAGCGAGGGTCCCGCCGACTACCAGCCGGGCGATCTCGTCACACAGATGCTGCCCGGCAATCTGACGCATATCGCCATCGTCTCGACCAACCGCTCGGACGAGGCGCCGGAGCGGCCGCTGGTCATCCACAATATCGGCCAGGGCGCCCGCGAGGAGGACACGCTCTATGTCTTCAGGCGGACGGGGCATTTCCGTTTCGCGCCCACCTGAGAGGCTTAGCTTTCTTAGAGCCTAGCCCAGATCGACGAGCGCCTGCGCCTTGTGCGCCGCCTCGACGACGGCAAGCGCGGTCATGTTGACGACGCCGCGCGAGGTCACCGACGGCGTCAGTATGTGCGCCGGCTTGTCGGTGCCGAGCAGGATCGGCCCGACATGCAGCGCGTCCATCATGGCACGCAAAGCCGTCAGCGTGATGTTGGCCGAATCGAGGTTCGGGAAGACCAGCAGATTGGCCTCGCCCTTCAGCCTGGAATGCGGGTAGACGCGCTGGCGCAGATGCTCCGACAACGCGGTATCGGCATGCATTTCGCCGTCGCACTGCAAATCGGGCGCGATGCGGCCGAGGATTTCCGCTGCCCGGCGCATCTTCAGCGCGCTCGGAGAATCGCGCGAGCCGAAATCCGAATGCGACAGCAGCGCCGCCTTCGGCTCGATGCCGAAGCGTTGGATTTCCTCCGCCGCCAGCACCGTCATCTCGGCGATCTCCTCCGCCGTCGGGTCGACCGAGACATGGGTGTCGGTGAGGAAGATGATGCCGCGCTGCGAAATCAGCATCGACAGCGTCGAGAGGTCCCGGTCCTGGATGCCGGCGCGGGGACCGATGATCAGCGTCACGTTGCGCAGATGCCGCTCGAAGCGGCCCTCGAGGCCGCATATCATGGCGTCCGCATCGCCGCGCTTCAGCGCCAGGGCCGCGATCACCGTGTTGTCGGTGCGCACCATGGTGCGGGCGGCTTCCGTCGTGACGCCGCGCCGGCCGGCCAGTTCGATCAGGAGATCGACATAGTGGCGGTAGCGCGGATCGTCCTCGGGGTTGATCAGGGCAAAGTCGACGCCTGGCTTGATGCGCAGCCCGTAGCGCTTCAAGCGCACTTCGACGACATGCGGTCGGCCGATCAGGGTCGGCTCGGCGATCCCTTCCTCGAGCACGACCTGCGCGGCGCGCAGCACGCGCTCGTCCTCGCCGTCGGCATAGATCACCCGCTTGGCGCTGGAAGCCTTGGCGGAGGAGAAAACCGGCTTCATCACCAGGCCGGAGCGGAAGACGAAGCGGTTGAGCTTGTCGATATAGGCGGCGAAGTCGGCGATCGGCCGCGTCGCGACGCCGGTATCGCAGGCAGCCTTGGCGACCGCCGGCGCAATGCGCAGGATGAGGCGCGGATCGAAGGGCGAAGGAATCAGGAAATCGGGGCCGAACATCGGCGTCTCGCCGGAATAGGCGCGCGCCGCGACATCCGAAGGTTCTTCGCGGGCAAGGGCGGCGATCGCCCTGACCGCCGCCATCTTCATCTCCTCGTTGATGGCGCTTGCGCCGCAGTCGAGCGCGCCGCGGAAGATGTAAGGAAAGCAAAGCACGTTGTTGACTTGATTGGGAAAATCGGAACGCCCGGTGCAGATCATGGCGTCCGGTCGGGCGGCCCGCGCCACTTCCGGCATGATCTCGGGATTGGGGTTGGCCAAAGCCAGGATCAGCGGCTTCGGCGCCATGTGCTGGAGCAGGTCCGGCTTCAGAACGCCGGCAGCGGAAAGGCCGAGGAAGACATCGGCGCCGGGGATGACGTCGGCCAGCGTGCGCGCCGCGGTGTCCTTCACATAGGGGTCTTTCCAGCGATCCATCTCCTCTACGCGGCCCTTATGGGCGACGCCGAAGCGGTCGGTGACCCAGATGTTTTCGACCCTGGCGCCGAGCGAGACCAGAAGGTTGAGGCAGGCAAGTGCGGCGGCGCCCGCGCCGGAGGTGACGATCTTGACGTCGGAAATCTTTTTGCCGGCCAGTTCCAGTCCGTTGAGCACCGCGGCGGCGACGATGATCGCCGTGCCGTGCTGGTCGTCGTGGAAGACCGGAATGCCCATGCGGGCCTTCAGCCGCTCCTCGACCTCGAAGCATTCCGGCGCCTTGATGTCCTCGAGATTGATGCCGCCGAAGGTCGGCTCCAGTGCTGCGACCGTCTCGACCATGCGCTCGATCTCCGGCGCGTCGATCTCGATGTCGAAGACGTCGATGCCGGCGAATTTCTTGAACAGCACCGCCTTGCCTTCCATCACCGGCTTGGAGGCGAGTGGGCCGATATTGCCGAGCCCGAGCACGGCCGAGCCGTTGGAGACGACGCCGACCAGATTGGCGCGCGCGGTGTAATCGGCGGCGGTGGCCGGATCGTCGCGGATCTCCAGGCAGGGCGCCGCCACGCCGGGCGAATAGGCAAGCGCCAAGTCGCGCTGGTTGCCGAGCGGTTTTGTGGCCTGGATCTCGAGCTTTCCCGGCGTCGGGTGCTTGTGGAAGAAGAGGGCGGCCTCGTCGAGGTCCGACCGGGCCGTTTTCTTGTTCTCGCCGTCCATTGCGGCCCCTCCCTGCGATACTGGTTTGGAGCCTTTTAGCATGAGCCAATAATTTCGCGACGCCAAAATCTCGGGCTCCGGCCTTCACAATGCCGGAGCAGAAATAGTCAATCAATTCCAGCCGGTTGGCGCGAGAGTTTCGGGCGGATGAATAGCGGCTCGTCAGAACGCGCTGACGTAGAGGCCGCCATCGACCGGGATATTCTGGCCGGTCAGGTAGCCGGCATGAACCGAGCAGAGGAAGGCGCAGATCTGGCCGAACTCCTCCGGCGTGCCGAGGCGTTTTGCCGGCACGTCGGCGCTGATCCGGGTTTTGCGCGCGGCGGCCGCGGCCGGGTCTTCAACGGTACCTGCCTCATGCGGGCCGCGCAGGCGGTCGGTGTCGAGCTTGCCGGGCAACAGGCTGTTGATGGTGACGTTGCGGTCGATCACCGTACGCGCCACGCCGGCCAGGAACGAGGTCAGGCCGGCGCGCGCGCCGGACGACAAATCGAGGCCGGGGATCGGCACATAGACCGACAGCGAGGTGATGTTGACGATGCGGCCGAACCCGCGCTTGGCCATGCCGTCGATCACCGCCTGGATGAGCTCGATCGGCGTCACCATGTTCTGCGTCACGCCTTCGAGGATTTTCGTGCGGTCGAGCTCGCGGAAATCGCGCAACGGCGGGCCGCCATTGTTGTTGACCAGGATGTCCGGGTCCGGGCAGGCGGCAAGGATCGCCTTCTGCACGTCGGGCTTCGACACATCGCCGGCGACTTCGGTCACCTCGACCCCGAACCGGTCGCGGATCTCCTTGGCGGTCCTCGCCACGAGCTCGGCGTTGCGGCCGTTGACGACGAGATCGACGCCGGCTTCCGCCAGCGCCATCGCGCATCCTTTTCCAAGCCCTTTGCTCGAAGCGCAGACGATGGCCTTCTTGCCGCGAATGCCCAGATCCATGGTGATTTTCTCCTGAATGCGTTGCGTGCAAGCTAGCGCCTGGGCTGGACCAACCGCAACCGTCATACGGTTGTTGCATGAATCGGGGCATAGGCACGCGAAAGCAAAGGGTAAAATCGTGATGTCAGACCCAGAGCCCCGCACTTTCCGCGCGCTGTTCATTTCCGACGTGCATCTCGGGTCCAAGGCGGCCAAGGCCGATTTCCTGATCGACTTCCTGCGCTATCACGACGCCGAAATCATCTATCTCGTCGGCGATATCGTCGATGGCTGGCGGCTGCGGCGCAGCTGGCACTGGCCGCAAAGCCACAATGACGTGGTGCAGAAACTGCTGCGCAAGGCCCGCAAGGGCGCCTCCATCACCTATATCGCCGGCAATCACGACGAGTTCGCCCGCCAGTTCCAGGGCGTGCATTTCGGCGGCATCGTCGTTGCCGACCGCGCCATCCACGAAACCGCCGACGGCCGGCGCTTGCTGGTCATCCATGGCGACCAGTTCGACACGGTGGTGCACAACCAGCGCTGGCTCGCCTATCTCGGCGACTATGCCTATGACACCGCGATGCTGATCAACCGGGTGGTGACCAAACTGCGCCATTTGCTCGGCCTGCCTTACTGGTCGTTCTCGTCCTGGGCCAAGGTCAAGGTGAAGAAGGCGGTGAACTTCATCGGCTCGTTCCAGACCGTGCTGTCGGAGGAAGCCAGGCGCTCGCATGTCGACGGCGTGATCTGCGGTCACATCCACCATGCCGCCATCGAGAATTATGGCGAGGTGCAGTACATCAACACCGGCGACTGGGTAGAAAGCTGCACGGCGGTGGTCGAGCATTTCGACGGCCGCATGGAAATCCTGACCTGGGCGCATGTGCTGCCCGAATCTTCGGCCGACGCTGACGTGCTGGTGCCGGTCGACATCATCGACCTCAAGGGCAGGGCAGCGCAGGCGGCCTGAACGGCGCCAGCGCTCGGCAAGGCTGGCGGACCGCCCCCAGGGTTATCGAGCCGGCGTTGCACCGGGACCGTTCGGGAAAGACGAAGCGTTCCGAGCCGTCTTCAACAGCTTTGCCGCTGATCGATTGGTCCAGACAGTTCCGCCGCGCTTTGCCGCATGTTAGGGATCGAGACGCGTTGCAGGCCGTCGAATGCAGCGAAATTGGATCGATTCATGTCGCTGCCGCCGCTCTCTCCCGAACAGCTCGTCAAGCCCAGACATTTCGAACTGCGCCTGAGCCTGATCTTCGCGACCTTGTTCGTGTCGCAGGGCACGCATCTGCCTTACTTTCCGCTCTGGCTGCAGGCGAAAGGCTTTCACGCCGAGCAGATCGCCGTCATCCTGGCGGCGCCGATGTTCCTGCGCGTGGTGACGACGCCGATGCTGACGGCGTTTGCCGACCGGGCAAAAGACCGCGCCAACGTGTATATCGTGCTGGTCGCCGCCTCGATGGTCATCTCGGCCGGCTATTTCCTGCCGGCCACCTACGCGATCGTGCTCGCCGTTTCGCTGCTGCTCACCATCGTCTGGACGCCGCATTCGCCGATGGCCGATTCGCTGGCTTTATCAGGCGTGCGCCGCTTTGGCTCGAACTACACGGCGATGCGCAAATGGGGCTCGATCTCCTATCTCTGCGCCAATGTCGTGGGCGGCTTCATTTTGGCGGTTACCGGCCCGCAGGCCGTTCCGGTGATCATCTTCGTGGCGCTTGGCGCGGCTCTTGCCGCGGGGCTGTGGGCGCCGCGCATGGGGCGGCCGCGCAAGGCTTCGCCACTGTCGGCTACCGACATCCAGCAGTCGGCGCCAAGCCTCTTCAACGCCTATTTCCTGTACTTTACCCTCGGCGTCGGCATCATCACCGCCAGCCACGCCTTCCTCTACGGGTTCGTCTCGATCTATTGGAAGTCGATCGGCATCGGCGATTCCGTCGTCGGCCTGCTATGGGCCTGGGGCGTGGTATCCGAAGTCTGCATGTTCCTGTTTTTCAACCGTATTTTCGCGTCCGTCCCGGTCGTCCGGGTGATGGTGATCGCCGGCATCGGCTCGGTCGTGCGCTGGATCGCCTTTCCGCTGGTCTGGCCGCTCGGCCTAGGTGTCGCCGGCTTCTTCCTCGTGCAGTCGCTGCATTCGGTCTCCGTCGCCATGGTGCTGATCGGCCTGCAGAAGATGATCGGCGAGACGGTTTCCGAAGAGCGCACAGGTGCCGCGCAAGGCATTGCCTATTTCTTCAACGGCTTCTTCATGGCGGCGGTGACGCTTGCTTCCGGTCCGCTCTATGACCGTCTTGGCGTAGACGGTTTCTGGGCGATGATCCCGATCGCGGTCATCGGCATGGCGCTGATCGGGCTGGCCGCACGTTCAGCCCCACAGCACCCCGTCCGGGGGTGAAACGAGCGATCCCCGGTAGACGAGGCCGGGCTCGCGATCGCGCGCCAGCAGCAGCGGGCCGTCGAGGTCGACGAAGTCGGCATCCTGGGCCAGCAGCACGGCCGGCGCCATGGCGAGCGAGGTGCCGACCATGCAGCCCACCATGATGCCGAAGCCCAGCTCGCGGGCGCGGTCGCGCAATTTCAACGCTTCGGTCAGGCCGCCCGTCTTATCGAGCTTGATGTTGACGGCGTCGTAGAGGCCGACCAGCGAATCGAGGCCGCTCGTTTCATGCACGCTTTCGTCGGCGCAGATCGGCACCGGATGAGGGATCTGCCCTAGGATGGCGTCCTTGCCGGCCGGCAGCGGTTGCTCGATCAACGCGATGCCGTGCTCGGCGGCAAAGGCGAGATTGGCTTCGATGTTGTCATCGGACCAGCCCTCATTGGCATCGAGGATGAGGCGGCTGTTTGGAGCGGCTTCTCTTACCGCGCGGATTCTCGCCATGTCGTTGTCGCCGCCGATCTTGACCTTGAGCAAAGGCCGCGTGGCGTTGGCGCGCGCCTGCGCCGCCATGGCCTCCGGTTCGGCGAGCGACAGCGTGTAGGCGGTTTCCAGCGGTTTGGCCGCAACGGCGCCGATCGTCGCCGCAACAGGCGTGCCGGTCAGCTTGGCTTCCAGGTCCCAAAGCGCGCAGTCGACGGCGTTGCGCGCGGCGCCAGCGGGCATCGCGGCAAGCAAAGCGGCGCGGTCGATGCCAGCCGCGATCGGGCCGCGCATGACCTCGATGGCGGCGCGCACCCCCTCCATGGTCTCGCCGTAGCGCTTGTAGGGCACGCATTCGCCACGCCCGGAACGTCCGTCTTCAGCGATCGTTACGGTGATGACTTCGGCCTCTGTCTTCGAGCCGCGTGAGATGGTGAAGGTGCCGGCGATCGGGAATCGCTCCATTTCGACCGAAATGACACGCGCCATAATTTTCTTCTCCGGCTGTGCGACACCAGTCTGCCGGCAAATCGACACGCCAGCCCCGTCACGCTAAACAGGACGCCATGTTGACCATCCGCAAACGCGACGCAAGCGGCGAGGCCGCCGAGAACGGCGAGCACCGGCCGCGCGTTGCCGTGGGCGAGGAAGGCGGCGTGCTGGGCTGCGCCTTCTCCGGCGTGTGGACGACGCGCACCGTCGCGCTGGTCGACGCCGACATGCGCAAGATCGAGCGCAGAAGCGGCGCAAAACAGCTGATGCTCGACCTTTCCCACATCGAAAAGATGGACACGGCCGGCGCCTGGCTGATCGACAGGCTGGCCAGCGCCTTCGAGAAGAAAGGCGTCAAGGTTCATCTGCAGGGGCAGAGCGAGATCGCCTCGATCCTGCTCGGCGCGGTCGGCGACGCGGTCCGCCGCGAGCCCGAATCGGGCCCGTCCGGGCCACCCAACATCATCCTGCGCGCGCTGGAGCTGGTTGGCCGGCGGGTCTATGAGATGCGCGACGATTTCTTCGCCTCGATGAACATCCTCGGCGCCACGATCCGCGGCGCGCAGATGAAGCTCGGCCGCGGTCACGCGGTCAACCCGGCCGCGATCTTCAACCAGATCGATCGCATGGGCGTCGGCGCGATCCCGGTGGTGGTGCTGATGTCAGCCATTGTCGGCGCCATCGTCGCCCAGCAGGGCGCCTACCAGCTCAGCTATTTCGGCGCCAACATCTTCGTCGTCGACCTCGTCGGCGTGCTGATCCTGCGCGAGCTCGGCGTGCTGATGACGGCGATCATGCTTGCCGGACGTTCGGGGAGCGCCATCACCGCCGAGATCGGCTCGATGAAAATGCGCGAGGAGGTCGACGCGCTGAAGGTGATCGGCCTCAATCCGATCGGCGTGTTGGTCTTTCCGAGGCTCGTCGCCCTGGTGATCGGGCTGCCATGCCTCACCATCATCGCCAATTTTGCAGCACTTGGCGGCGGCATCGTCGCCGCCTGGCTCTATTCCGACATCCCGCCGGCCGCGTTCATCGACAGGCTGCGCGTCGCCATCGATCTCAGCACCATCTTCGCCGGCCTGATCAAGGCGCCGTTCATGGCCCTGATCATCGGCATTATCGCGTCGGTCGAGGGCATGAAGGTCGGGGGCAGCGCCGAATCGCTCGGCCTGCACGTCACCGCCTCGGTGGTGAAATCGATCTTCGTCGTCATTATCCTCGACGGGCTTTTCGCCATGTTCTACGCAGCGATCGGGTTCTGAGATGGCGAACGGCGGCGCGGCAACCGAGGAAGCCACAAACGACGAAATCGTGCTTTCGGTGCGCGACGTCACCGTCGCCATCGACGACAAGCTGATCCTCGACAAGCTTTCGCTGGACATCAAGCGTGGAGAAATCCTCGGCTTCGTCGGCGCTTCGGGCGCCGGCAAGTCGGTGCTGCTGCGCACCATACTGGGGCTGATGCCGAAGCAGTCGGGGACGATCAGCCTGTTTGGCGTCGATGTCGACAAGGCGAGCGACGCCGATCGCCTGCGCATCGATATGCGGCTCGGCGTGCTGTTCCAGCATGGCGCGCTGTTTTCGGCGCTGACGGTGCTGGAGAACGTCCAGGTGCCGATGCGCGAATATCTCGACCTGCCCAAGGCGCTGATGGATGAGCTCGCCATGCTCAAGATCGAGCTGGTCGGGTTGCCGCCCGATGCCGCGCAGAAATTTCCCTCCGAGCTTTCCGGCGGCATGATCAAGCGCGCGGCGCTGGCCCGTGCGCTGGCGCTCGATCCCGACATCGTCTTCCTCGACGAGCCGACCTCCGGGCTCGATCCGATCAGCGCGGCCGAATTCGACGAGTTGGTCGTCAAGCTGCGCGACACGATGGATCTCACCGTCTACATGGTCACGCACGATCTCGACACGCTGTTCACCGCCTGCGACCACGTGGCGGTGCTCGGCAAGAAGCGTGTGCTGGTCGAAGGCACGATCGACGACATGCTGAAGAGCGACGAGCCGTGGGTGAAATCCTATTTCCGCGGAAAACGCGCCCGGCAACTTGATCTTGCGGCGCGCGCATAGCCATAAGTGGGGCGATGGAAACAAGAGCCAACTACGTAATTGTCGGCATCTTCACGCTGGGTGCGATCCTGGCCGCCTTTGCTTTCGTCTATTGGACGGCAGCGATCGGCGACAGGGGCGAGACGGCGATGCTGCGCGTGCGCATTCCGGGCTCGGCGTCCGGCCTCAGCCGTGGCAGCCTGGTGCTGTTCAACGGCGTCCGGGTGGGTGACGTGAAGAACGTCTATATCGACGGCGACGACCCGACGGTGGCTATTGCCGATACCGAAGTGGCGCGCTGGACACCGATTACCAAGTCGACGCAGGCCGACATCGGACTTACCGGCCTCAGCGGCCAGGCCAATATCGAGCTCAAGGGCGCGGATCCGAAGGAAACCAGGTTGCTCGACGAGGCGGAGAAGGAAGGCAAGGTCGCCGAGATCGTCGCCAATCCGTCCGCGGTGACCAATCTTCTGCAGACCGCGCAGAACATCTTTACCCGCGCCGACAAAGTGCTCAGCGAGCTCGAAGGCTTCACCAAGGATGTTCGCGGCCCGCTGACGCAGACGGTCAAGAACGTCGAGACCTTCTCCGACGCGCTCGCCAAGAATTCCGACGGCATCGACAAGTTCCTGTCGGCGGTGAGCTCGCTTTCGGATCAGCTGAAGAATGTCTCGGGCCGGCTCGATAGCACGCTGAAGGCCGCCGAAGGCCTGCTCAATTCCGTCGACAAGGACCAGATCAAGAGCATCGTGGCCAATGTCGACACGGTGACGGCGAACCTGAAAGAGACCTCGAAGCAGTTCGATACCGTCATCGACAACGTCAACGCGGCGGTCGGCTCGATCAACGATTTCGCCAAGCAGACGCAAGGCACGCTAGCCAAGGTCAACGGCGTGCTCGACGGCATCGACCCGGCCGATGTCAAAGCCGCCTTGGCCAACATCCAGAAGGCCAGCGCCAACGCGGACAAGGCGGCCTCCGACATCGCCAAGGTCACCGACAAGATCGCCAACCGCTCGGACGACATCGACCAGACGATCAAGGACGCCCGCCAGCTGGCGCAGCGGCTCAACGACGCCTCGGTGCGCGTCGACGGCATCCTGGCCAAGGTCGATAAGATCCTCGGCTCCGGCGAAGCCGACGGCGTGATGGCCGATGCCAGGGCGACGCTGAAATCCTTCAAGCAGGTGGCCGATACGCTCAATGCGCGGCTCGGCACCATCACCGACAATCTGGCGCGCTTCTCCGGCCAGGGCCTCAACAACGTCGAGGCGCTGGTGCAGGACAGCCGGCGCTCGATCAACCGCATCGAGGAAGCGGTGACCGATCTCAGCCGCAATCCGCAGCGCATCCTGTCTGGCGGCGATGGCGAGGTCCGGCAGTTCGACGGAAGGGCGCGGCGTTGACTTCGGCCGCCGCGACCGTCAAGAAAATGAACCGCGAATGCGGGTTGATCGGGGACAACGGGGATCACGTGTGAAGTCGGTCAGGGTGGTAGCGGGTAGTTTGAGATCATCCGCGGCGGTGCTGCTGGTGCTTGCGGTTGCCGGCTGCGCGGTCCTGGGCGGCAAGCCGGCGCCGCTCGACACGTTTGAATTGTCCGCGCCGTCGGTCGAAGCGCATGCTCACAGCCGCCGCCAGATCCTGATCGCCCAGCCGTCGGCGCTCAAGGCGCTGGACAGCCAGAACATCGTCATCAGGCCCTCGGACCAGTCGATCCAGTTCCTGAAGGGCGCGCAATGGGCGGACCGGCTGCCTCTCATCGTGCAGGCGAGACTGGCCGAGACCTTCCAGCGCTCGGGCAGCTTCGCCGGCGTCGGCAAGCCGGGCGAGGGTCTGGCGATCGACTACCAGATCATAGTCGAGGTGCGCTCCTTCGAGGTGCGCGTCAATGGCGGCGAGCATGCCGAGGTCGATCTGTTCGTGCGCATCCTGAACGACCGCAACGGCGAGGTGCGCGCCTCGAAGAGCTTCACGGCGAGCGCTCCAGTTTCCGGAAGCGGCAACGCCGCCTATGTCGGCGCGCTGGACAGCGCCTTCGGCCAGGCGGCCAAGGACATCGTGCGCTGGACGGATTCAACGATCTGAGCGACCCGGCCAGACCGACAAAGGCCAAGCCGACAAATCAATTCATGGACATGAAAAAAGGCGGGCCTCGGCCCGCCTTTTTCCGACGTGCTTGGCGCCTCAGTGCAGGCGGCCGCTGGCATGGGCCAGCATGGTGTAGACCTTGCCGGTGTCTGACGTCAGATAGGTCTGCGCCATGATGTTGTCGCGGTCGTTGCGCGAGACATCCTTGAGCAGCTTTTCGAAATCCTCGCAGTAACGGTCGACCGCGGCGCGGAATTCCGCTTCGGCCTGGTACTTGCGGCGGATCTCGTCGAAGGTCTGCTGGCCCTTCAGCGTGTAGAGGCGGCGCGTGAAGACGTCGCGCTCGCCACGGCGATAGCGGTTCCACAGCTCGATCGAGGCGTCATGGTCGATGGCCCGCGCGATGTCGACGGAGAGCGAATTGAGCGACTCCATGACATGCAGCGGCGAGCGCTGGGCAGGCGCCGCGCGCGGCGCTTCCACCGGCGCCGCCGGCCTCAGCTCTTCCTCACGCGAGGCGTTGGTCAGCAGGTCGCGCACCCAGCCGCCCTGCGCGGGCTTGCCGTTCGGGTCGCGGCGCGGCGCCTCGGCTGGACGTTCGAGATCGAGCGTGCCGCGCAGCGTGGTCTCGGCGAGCGGCGCTTGCGGAGCGCGAGGCACCGGTTGCGGCTGCGGCTGCGGTTGAGGCTGCTGGGCCGGCGGCCGGCGCAGCGGCGGTTCGGCGGCGCGGGCCGGCGCCTGCGGAGCCGGGCGCAGACCGCGCGGCTCGCCCTGCTCGCTCGAGCCGCTGCGGCCAGATTTCGCAACGATATCCGACAGTTCCTTGAGCGCATTGATCTGCTCGGAGACGGCGCGGCGGATGGCCGAGGTCGATTCCTTGGCCTCTTCCGGCATCTCGATGACGCCCTTCTTGAGTTCGGCGCGGGTCAGGTCGAGCTCGCTCTTGATCGAGCCCGCGGTGCGGCGCATTTCCTCGGTCGCGTCGGCAAAGCGACGCGTCGCCGAATCGACGACCTCGGCGATTGCCGTGCGGATCTTTTCCGCCGATTCCATCGTGCGGCCTTCCGCGGTCTGCATCGTCTGGCCGACGAGGTTCTCGAAGGAACGCATCACCTTTTCGAGGTCTTCCGACTTCTTGACCAGGCCGACGGCGAGGTCTTCCAGCGAGGACTGGCGCTCCAGCGTGTGCTCGAGATTGCTCTGCGCGGAGCTGAGCAAATTCGAGGCGCTGGAGAGCAGCCGGCTGTGCTCGTCGAACTTGGTCGCGATCGAGGCCACCTCGCGCAGCGTCGCCGAGGACAGGTCGGTGAGCCGCGTCGTGTTGGAATCGACGAGGCGCGCCGAGCTGGCGAAGGTCTGGGCAGCCTTCTCCGTGGTCGAGGCGAAGCTCTGCGTGCTGCCGGATAACCGCTCTTCGACCTGGCCGAGGTTGACGGCGGCCTGCTCGATGAGCTGGCCGAGCTGCGCGCTCGAAGTCGTCATGCGGCCGATGAGATCGGCCACGCTGTCGGCAAGCGAGGAGCGCGCGCCTTCGACGGCCGATAGCGTCTCGGCGGTGCGGCCGGCCAGCGCGTTGACGAGGGCCGCATTTTCGCTGCGCAGCTTCTCGGTCGCCCGCTCGGTGACCTCTTCCATGCTGCGCTGCAGCTCCGAACCGCCCTGGGCGAAGCGCTCGACCAAGGGCCTCGCCGTCTCGTCGAGGATCTTCGCCATTTCGGCCGAACGCGAGGCCAGCATGGTGTTGAGCTCGCGCGTGTTCGCGCCGATGGTCTTGGCCGCCTCGTTGGTGCTCTGGCCGATATGCTGGCCGACCGCCGTGAAGGTCTCGGCGATGACATTGGCACGCGAGATGAGCTGGGCCTCGGCGCTGGAGACCTGCTCGTTGAGCTTTTGGCCCATCGTCTCGGCCGTGTAGGCGAGGCGGTTTTCCACGCTCGCGACCTGGTCCTCGACGCGGGCGGCGGCGGCGGCGGCACTCGCGGCGAGCCGCTCGTCGGCGCCGGACAGCGCCTGCTCGATCTCGCGAGCATGCACGGCGAGCTCCTGGCCGGTCTGGCGGGCGCGGTCGGCGACGCGCTGCTCGGTTGCGGCGAAGGCGCCGACGATCGTGTCGGCATGCTCGCCGATGGTCGAGCTGGTCGAAGCGATGCGCGACACCAGGCGGTTGTCGGCGTCGTCGAAGATGCGGCCGATTTCGCCTGCGCGAGCCGAAAGCGCTTCCGAGCCCTCGGCAATGCGCGCCATGAGCTTCTGGTCTGCGCCGTCGAAGATGCGGCCGAGATCGGAGGCGCGGGCGGCCAGCGCTTCGGCCGACTCGCCGATGCGCATCGAGAGCCGCTCGTCCGCGCCCTCGAAGTTGCGCAGGATGTCACCGGCACGCGAGGCAAGCGACTGGGCGGTCTCGACGGCGCGGGCGACCAGCTTCTGGTCGGCCGCGTCGAAGGTGCTGGCGATCTCGCCGGCTCGCGTGGCCAGCTTGTCGGCGGTTTCCTCGGCGCGGGCCATCAGCGAGTTCGACGCATCGTCGGCGCGCGCCATCAGCATGTTGGACGTGTCCTGGGCACGCTCGTGCAGCCGGCGGTCCGCCGCCTCGAAGGCCTGGGCGATGTCCTCGGCCCTGGCAAGCAGCGCCGCGGATGTCTGCTCGGCGCGTTCGGCGATCTTGCGATCGGCGTCGCTGAAGGCAGCGCCTGCCTGCTCGTGCAGGGTGCTGGTGACCTCCATAACCTTGTCGCGCAGCGCGCCCGCCACGAAGACAGCGGTCTTTTCCAGCACGCCGCGGACATTGTCGACACCGCTCGACAGCGCGCGTTCCATAGTGCCGGCGCGCTCCTCGATGACGCCGGTCTGCCGGCTGAACGCCTGCTCGATCTTCTCGACGTCGGCGGCGATCGCCGCCGAAATGTCGCTGCTTCGCGCTGCGATCTGGTCGATATGCCCGGAAACCGAGCGATCGACGTCCTTTCGCGCATCGGCGAGCTTGACGAGATCGTCCTCCAGGGCGCGGGCCAGCATGTTGCGGCCCTCGGACAGCTTGCCGACATGGCCGGCGACGACGTCGTCGATCTCGGAGCGGCTTTCCGTCAGCTTCTGCAGGTCCGCTTCGAGGGCGCGCCTGAGGATATCGCGGCCCTCGGCGAGCTTTTCGACCTGGCCGGCGACCAGGCCGTCGATGCCGGAACGGCTTTCGGCGAGCTTGGCAAGGTCGGCCTCAAGGGCGCGCGTCAGCACGTCGCGGCCTTCGGCGAGCTTCTCGACCTGGCCGGCGACAAGGCCGTCGATGCCGGCGCGGCTGTCGGCCAGCTTGGCGAGGTCCGCTTCAAGAGCACGCGTGAGGATGTCACGGCCTTCCGAAAGCTTTTCGACCTGGCCGGCAACAAGCCCGTCGATCGAGGCGCGGCTTTCGGCCAGCTTGGCAAGGTCGGCTTCCAGCGCGCGCTTGAGGATGTCGCGGCCCTCGGCGAGCTTCTCGACCTGGCCGGCGACCAGCCCGTCGATGCTGGAACGGCTTTCGGCGAGCTTGGCGAGGTCGTCTTCGAGCGCCTTGGACAGCGTCGCGCGGTTCTGCGACAGCTGGTCGGCATGGGTCTGCATGAGGCCGCTGGCATTGGCCATATCGGCATCGAGCGCACGCGAAAGGTCGGCGCGGTGGCCGGTGATCTTCTGCGAATGATCGACGATCGCGCCCTGGATGGTGTTCAAATCGGCTTCCAGCGCGCGCTTGAGGATGTCGCGGCCCTCGGCCAGCTTTTCGACCTGGCCGGCGACCAGCCCGTCGATGCTGGAACGGCTCTCGGCGAGCTTTGCGAGGTCGTCTTCGAGCGACCTCGACAGCACCGAGCGGTCCTGAACGAGCCGGTTCTGATGATCGGCGATGGCGCCGCTGACATTTTGAAGGTCATCCTCAAGGGCTCTCGACAGAGCCGAGCGGTCCTGCGCCAGCTTGTTCTGATGATCGGCGATGGCGCCGCTGACAGCCTGCAGATCTGCGTCGAGCGCTTTCGACAACTGGGCGCGATCCTCCAGCACCTTGTCCGAATGTCCCGCAATGGCACCCTTGACGGTGTTGAGATCGGCTTCCAGGGCGCGCCTGAGAATATCGCGGCCTTCAGCGAGCTTCTCGACCTGGCCGGCCACAAGGCCGTCGATCGAGGCGCGGCTTTCGGCCAGCTTGTTAAGATCGGCCTCCAGCGTCTGCGACAGCAGGCTGCGGTCGTCGGCGAGCTTGCCGGCATGGCTGTCGATCAGGCCGCGGATGCCGCTCAGATCGCTTTCAAGCGCGCGGCTGAGTTCGCCGCGGTCCTCGGCGAGCTTGGTCGAGTGGGTCTCGATCAGGTTCCTGATGCCGATGATGTCGGTTTCGAGCGCCTTGGCGAGCACGGCGCGGCCTTCGGCGATCTTCTCCACCTGACCGGCGACGAGGCCATCGACCGCTGTGCGGCTGTCGGCGAGCTTGCCGAGATCGGCTTCCAGGGCGCGCGCCAGAATGTTGCGGCCCTCGGCCAGCTTGCCCACGTGGCCGGCGACCATTTCATCAATCATCGTGCGGGCTTGGACGAGTCGGCCGGAGTCTTCGTTCAAGGCCTGAGACAGGCGATTGCGGCCTTCCTCGAGCTGCTCCAGATGGCTGCCCATCGACGCATCGATGGCGGCGCGCGACTCGTTCACCTTGCGCAGGTCTTCTTCCAGCGCGCGCGAGATCAGGCCGCGGCCCTCCGCCAGCTTCTGCACCTGGTTGGTGACGGCGGCATCGATCGCCACGCGGCCTTCGGCGAATTTCGCCAGGTCCGCCTGCATGGCGGTGGCCATGCGCTCGCGGCTCTCGGAAAGCGCGCGGCTGTGGTTCTCGACGGCTTCCTCGATGCCGACACGGGCATTGGCAAGCCGCTGGATGTCGGAATCGAAGGAGCGCGACACCACGTGCCGGGCCGCTTCCATGCGCCCGGCGAAGTCGGTGGCGCGGGCTTCGAGCATCGAGGAGGTCGACGAGATGATGTCGGCCATGTCGGCGCCGATCTGGGTCTTGCCTTGATCAATCATCGCCGACAGCGTGTCCTTGCTCTCCGCGAAGGCGTGCGCGATTTCCTTCGCGCGCTCCACCATCGTCTCGTTGATCTGACGCGCGCGGGCTTCGAGGGCGGCGTTGAGCTTCTGCGTGCCGGTGTCGAGCGCCTCGGCGCGGGTCTGGAATTCGCTGATCAGCGCCTGGCCGCGTTCGGCAAGCGTGCGTTCGATGCCAGTGAGGCTCGCCTCGAATTCGGAGTTCAGCGTGCGGGCAGCGCCGCCGAGCAGCGAGACCATGCCGTTCGTGCGGTCGTCGAGCAGGTCGGTCAGCGAGCGGGTGAGGCCGTCCGTGGTGTCGGTCAGCTTGGCGATGCGGGTGTCGAGCAGGCTGGCGAAGGCTTCGCCGGAGGTCGAAAGCCGGTCGGTGATGTTGTCCAGGCGCGATTCGACGGAATCGAAAATCGACGTCGAGCTTTCATTGATGCGATCGATCAGCGTGTCGCCGGAATTGTTGATCGTCATCGACAGCTTGGTCGACGCGTTGAGAATGGAGTCGCGGATGATGTCGCTGGCCGCGCCGATCTCGTCGCGCAGCGTCTCGTGCGCGCTGGCAATGGAGGCGCGAACGCGCTCGGCATGGGTGACGACCGCCTCGCGCTCGCTGCCGAGACCGTCGACCAGCGAGCGGATGCGGGCCTCGTTTTCGGAATAGGAACGTTCGATCTGGCTGACCTCGCCATGCACGAGCGTTTCGAGCTCGACCGCGCGGGCGAGTGTCCGTTCGATGCCTTCGCCCATCGCCGCCACTTCGCGGCGAACGGCCTGGCCGATCATCATGACGCGGTCCTGGGCGAGGTTTTCGGGCTCCGCCAGGCGGAAGGCGACCTCGGTCATAGATTGCGCGGCGATGCGCATTTCCTGCGCGCGCCGGATCATGGCGGCGAACGCCCAGAACAGGATGACCGGGACGATTGCGGCAACCGCCAGGCCGATCAGCTCGGGGCGGGCGAAGAATTGGTCGAAGGTCCGGATCTTCCAGATGCCCGAACCGAACAGGAGATTGGCCAGGCCGCCGGCGCCGGCGATCCAGGCCAGCGAGATGAAGGCGATCACCCAGTAAACGGTGCTCGACGCACGGCGGTTGAGGCTGTGCAGCAGCGTCTTGTAATCCTTCTGACGGTCGTCATTGGCGGGCGTGAATCCGGCGGGTGGCGTGAAACCTGCCGGCTGGGTGCTACGCGGCTCGACAGGGCGCAATTCAGCCGGCTTGGCCGCGGGCGCCTTGGCGAGCTGAGGGGCGGCAGGCTGAGGGGTGTTTGCCGGCTCCGTCCTCTGGCTGCGACCTTCGCGCGCCAGTTCGTCGGCTGCCGCCGAGATCTGCGCTTCGAGGTCCTCCATCGACGCCGCCATGTCGAGGCCGCCGTCGTCGCCGTTCAGGTCAAGGTCGAGCGCCTTTTCCAGTTCCGCGGCCACGTCGCTGTCGAGAGACTTCGTCGTCGTTGGTTTCTTAGCCATGCCTTCGCTACCCTGTACTAGCTGCCGCGGGACTTATGATTGTGGCCTGATTCTGGCCCGATTCTGGCTTGTATACCCCGAGCAGGAGGCTGAAAAATGGACGTCCGTATCGTAATGACACACGGGGGTAAAGAAAACATGCAATCCGGGCGATACGTAAAACTTTAAATATAAGGTTAACGCAAGCGTGATCCGGATGCCTCTGTGACAACATTTTTCCCCTGCAACCGTTAACCCGTTGGCGACCGGAGTCGCCTATTTTCTTGGGCCCGTCTGCCCGCTTTATGGAGTTGCAGTGCGTATGCGTGGCGAAACTGGTATTGCGTTTTCGATGCCGGGGGGCGATGCCTCCGGAACGGCTGGAGCCCGACCTGTGGATCTCGGCCATCTGGCGCGTCAGACAATGGGTGACCGCGACCTCGAACGGGAAGTTCTGGCGCTGTTCGTGCACCAGTCGCTGTCGGTTCGTGACCAGATCGCGGACGCCGACGCAAGGCAGAGGGTGCTTCTGGCACATGGCCTGAAGGGCTCGGCGCGCGGCATCGGCGCCTTCGCGGTCGCCGATTGCGCGGCGGTCATCGAAAAGCAGCCGGAGGACGTCCGGGCGCTCAAGCGGCTCGGCACGCTGATCGAGGAAGTGCGCGACTTCATCGCCGGCATCAGCCGCTAGTGCCACCTTTTTGAAAAACGTCATTTCGTGGCGCTTTCGCGCCGCAGTTGACTTGTCCGGTGGAGTGATTATCTCGGCTGCGACTCCTCAGGTGACTTTAATGACCAAGCTGACTTACATCGCCCATGACGGGACCCGATTTGACGTGGATGCCGAAAACGGTTCGACGGTCATGGAAAACGCGATCCGCAACGCGGTGCCCGGCATCGAAGCCGAATGCGGCGGCGCCTGCGCCTGTGCGACCTGCCACGTCTATGTCGACGAGGCATGGACGGCCGAGGTCGGCGAGCCGGAGGCGATGGAGGAGGACATGCTGGACTTCGCCTATGACGTCCAACCAAACTCGCGCCTCTCCTGCCAGATCAAGGTGCGCGACGCGCTGGACGGCTTGGTCGTCAGGGTCCCCGAACGCCAGGGCTAAGGCCGACTTCCCAATTTCTTTCATGCTGGCTGCTTGGCAGCAGGCCGGCGCTCATGCAGTCTCGCACCATTTCCCAATGGGGCGCAGCGCATGAGCGATACAATCAAGACGGACGTTCTCATTGTCGGGGCAGGGCCGGTCGGCCTGTTTGCCGTGTTCGAGCTCGGCCTGCTCGACATGAAATGCCATCTGATCGACATTCTCGACCGTCCCGGCGGCCAATGCGCCGAGCTCTATCCGGAAAAGCCGATCTACGACATTCCCGGCTGGCCGATGATCTCCGCGCAAGGCCTGGTCGACAAGCTGATGGAGCAGATCCATCCGTTCAAGCCGGAGTTCACCTTCAACCGCATGGTCTCCAGCCTCGAAAAGCTGGAGGACGGCAGTTTCCGCGTCGCCACCGACGAGGGTGAGATAGTCGAGGCCAAGGTGGTGGTGGTTGCCGCCGGCGGCGGCTCGTTCCAGCCCAAGCGCCCACCCATTCCGGGCATCGAGGCCTATGAAGGCAAGAGCGTCTTTTATTCCGTGAGGCGCATGGAGGAATTCCGCGGCCATGACCTGGTCATCGTCGGCGGCGGCGACTCCGCGCTCGACTGGACGCTCAACCTGCAGCCGATCGCAAAAAGCGTGACGCTGGTGCATCGCCGCCCGGAATTCCGGGCCGCGCCCGACAGCGTCAACAAGATGTACGCCATGCAGGAGATGAAGCAGCTCGAATTCCTGGTCGGTCAGGTCAGCGGGCTTGCCGGCGCCGATGGCCAGCTGTCATCGGCGACCATCAAGGGCGGCCCGGACGGCGACGTCGAGGTGCCGTGCACCCGCATGCTGCCGTTCTTCGGCCTGACCATGAAGCTCGGGCCGATCGCCGAATGGGGCCTGAACCTCCACGAAAACCTGATCCCGGTGGACACCGAGAAGTTCCAGACCTCGATCCCGGGCATCTTTGCCGTCGGCGACATCAACTGGTATCCGGGCAAGCTCAAGCTGATCCTGTCGGGCTTCCACGAGGTGGCGCTGATGTCGCAGGCCGCCAAGCGCATCGTCAGTCCCGGCGAGCGCATCGTCTTCCAGTACACGACCTCGTCGACCAGCCTGCAGAAGAAGCTCGGCGTCCATGATTAAGCTATGTTGATACTCGGGCGGCCTGGCCTGAATCTCAACACACCTCGGAGAGATTACTCCGCAAGTACCGGCGCGGCGTGCTCGTCGCGGCCGCGCAGTTCCTTTTCCGGCATGAGCGCCAGCACGATCAGTGCAAGCACAAGCGTGATCCCGGTGGTGAGGAAAATCATCACGAACGGCAGTGCCGATGACAGTTTGATATGCGTCGCGGACCCTTCCGACGATAGCGGCAAGCCATAGCCAAGCGCCACGGCGCCAAGGATCGCCACGCCGAGCGCGCCGCCCAGCGTGCGCAGGAAGGTCAGCACGCCGGTCGCCACGCCCAGGTGCGCGCGGTCGACGGCGTTCTGGACCGACACCGTGGCGACCGGGAAGGTGGTTCCGCTGCCCAGGCCAGTCAGAGTGGTCAGGATCAGGACTTCGAGCAGCGAGGCGTGTTCCGCAATGGCACTGAGCACGCCAATGCAGACGATGGCCATGCTGACGCCGATCATGGCGATGCGCTTGTAGTGGACGAAACGCGGGATCATGCGGCCGGCGAAGGTGGCGCCGGCGACGGTACCGAGCAGGAGGCCGAGCATGGCCATGCCGGATTCGCTGACCGAAAGCCCGACGATCGACTGCAGATAGACCGGCAGGTAAACCGAGGCGCCGATGTTTGCCGCCTGCAGCAGGAACATCGATAGCGTGCCGGCGAGCACGATCGGGTTGCCCAGCACGTCGAGCGAGATCAAGGGCTCGGCCGCTTTGAGCAGCCTCAGCGCGAAGAAGGCCCAGAACACGGCCGAACAGGCCACCAGCCCAAGGATTTCGCGGGAAAACCAGGGATAGGCGCTGCCGCCCCAGTTGAGTGCCAGGAGCAGCAGCGACGTGGCGACAACCAGCAGCACGGCGCCCAGCCCGTCGATGCGGTGGTTCTTGGCTGCGATCGGCAGCTTCCTCAGCGGGTTGTTGATGATGGCCATGGCCAGGAAGCCGATCGGCAGGTTGATCCAGAAGATCAATGACCAGTGCAGATGCTCGGCGAACACGCCGCCGAGCAGCGGGCCGGCGACGCTGGCGACCGCCCATGTGCCGGAGATCCAGGCCGCGTAGCGGGCGCGCTCGCGTGGCGGCACGAGATCGCCGATCACCGTCTGGGCCAGCGCGAAGAGACCGCCGCCGCCGGCGCCCTGGATGGCGCGTCCGATGACCAGCACCAGCATGTTGGGCGCCAGCGCGCTGACCAGCGACCCGAACAGGAAGATGAGGATCGCGGCATAGATGACGGGACGGCGTCCATAGACATCGGAAATCTTGCCGTAGAGCGGCGCCATGGCGGTCGCGGTCAGGAGATAGCCGGTGACGATCCAGGGCAGGTATTCGGCATGGCCGAGCGCGCGCGCGATCGTCGGCAGGGCCGGCGCGACGATGGTCTGGTCAAGGGCCGCCAGCAGCATCGACAACAGCACGCCGCCGATGATGGCGCTTTTCTCGCTCTCGCTCATCGGCGCGGCTTTCGGCGCCATCGCCTTGTTCTCGACGGTCTGGTCCATGCGTCGTTCTTTCAAAGGCTGATCATCGGTGCGCCAGGACGGCTTCAGCTGGTCGCGCCTGTCATTTCCCATCGTGGATAGGGTGGCGTTTCGAACCCGCTATATGTCGTTCGATGTAGGCCGATTTCGACCGCCGCTCGAAAGTTTTTGCAATCTGGCACCATGTTTGGGCGGAATTGGCCCCGATCCGGCTTGCTCGAGGTCAAGGTGGCGGCAACTGGCCGGCTTCGACGCGCTCCATCCGATAGCGCATCAGCCGCAGGATACGGCTTTCGAAATTGGCGCCCTCGACGCGGTCGAAGCGGACCTGGTCCTGATCGTGCCTGGCGAGCTCGGCGGCCTGGATCGCGGCGGCCTTGACCTTCGCCTGCTCGCAGGTCTTTTGCGGAGGAAGCGCCTTCAGCGCATCCTCGAGCAGGCGCGCATGGTTCTTGGCGATCTCGACATGGCGCTCCTCATGCCGCTTGATGTCGGCCGAGAGCGTGTCCCAGAACAGCCTGACGTCCGGATCGGATTTGCGCGGGCGCCGCCATTCCGGGAGGATCACCTTGACCTTCACGGTGACGGCCGCATCGGCGACGCGGCAGGACTGCGCGCTCTGGGCGTAGCTGATCCGGGTCGTAAACGCCATCTGCGTGGCGCCGGGATGCCGCGAACCGGTGCTCTTCACTTCCGGGCCGTTTTTCGACAGCTGGTTTTGAATATCGTCTAGCGTGCGGCCGCCGACGCTGAAATAGCTGTAGGTCTTCACCAGATTCGCCGCTCCCGCCGGCATGGCGGTCAGCGCGAGCATCAGGGCGCAGAGCAGGGATCGGTTCATCATATTGCCTCTTAACGCACCTTGCTTTAGGGCCGTCGCCAGCGCAACGGAATTGATTTCGCGCGGATCACGCATGGTTGATGGGCAATGACGACAAGGCGATGGCAGCTGGCGCATGGGCGCTATCTCGACCTGGGTCCGAAGGCGGTCGTCGTCGGCATCCTCAATGTGACGCCCGATAGTTTTTCGGACGGCGGCCTCTTCATCGCGCCTGAAAAGGCCCTGGAGCAGGCGCGCCGCATGGTGGAAGAGGGCGCCGCGATCATCGATGTCGGCGGGGAATCGACGCGGCCGGGCTTCGCGCCGATCACCGCTGAAGAAGAGCAGGGCCGCGTGCTGCCGGTCATCGCCGCGCTCGCCGCTTCCGGCGCGGCGCTGATCTCTGTCGACACCTATCGCGAGGATACGGCGCGGCGCGCGGTCGCCGCTGGCGCCCATATCGTCAACGACGTGTGGGGGCTGCAGCGCGAGCCGGGCATCGCGCGCGTCGCGGCCGAGACCGGCGCCGGGCTCGTCATCATGCATACCGGGCGCGAACGGCAGAAGCTGCCCGATGTGATCGAGGACCAGTTGCTGTTCCTGCGCAAATCGCTCGAGATCGCGCGCGCCGGCAATGTCGCCGACGGCCAGATCGTGCTCGATGCCGGCTTCGGCTTCGCCAAGGAGACGGCGGAGGAGAATCTCGACCTCATGGCGCGGTTCTCCGAACTGCAGGCGCTCGGCTATCCGCTGATGGCGGGGACCTCGCGCAAGCGCTTCATCGGCAACGCCACCGGGCGCGAGCCCGGCGAGCGGGCGGCCGGCACGGCGGCCACCAGCGTCATCCTGCGCTTGAAAGGCGCCGACCTGTTTCGCGTCCACGATGTCGCAATCAACGTGGACGCGCTGGCGCTGACCGATGCTATGCTTCAACGCGAAACCGAGCTTCCTCGCGGACACTGATGATGTACGTCATACGCATGAAGAACTGCGCCTTCTTCGCCCGCCACGGCGTGCTGGACGAGGAGGAGACGCTTGGCCAGCGTTTCTATGTCGATGCCGAGCTGACCGTCGAACCCAGCCGCCCGCTGACGGAGGATTCCATCGAGGACACGGTCAACTACGGCGTCGCCTTCGCGGTCATCGAGAAGATCGTGACCGGACATCGCCGCTTCCTGATCGAGGCGCTGGCGCTCGAAGTCGCGAAGGCGCTGACGGCACGGTTCTCACAGATCAGGAAGGCAGAGATCACCGTGCGCAAACCGAACGCCCCGGTGCCGGGCGTGCTCGACTATGTCGAGGTGAGCGTTGTCTGGCCAGAATAGCGCCGTCTACCTCAGCCTCGGCGGCAATCTCGGCGACCCGGCGAAGTCCATGGGCGCGGCATTGCGCATATTGGATGGCGACGACGCGACGCGCGTCACCGCCGTCTCCTCGCTCTACCGCACGCCGCCCTGGGGCAAGCTTGACCAGCCCGATTTCCTCAACGCCGCCGCCGCGATCGAGACGGCGCTCGCGCCGCGCGCGCTGCTCGACCTTTGCCTCGATGTCGAGCGGCGGTTGAAGCGCGTGCGCGAGGAGCGCTGGGGGCCGCGCCTGATCGACATCGACATACTGGTGTTCGGCGACCGGGTAATCCACGAGACCGGGCTCGAAGTGCCGCATCCGCGCATGCTGGAGCGCGCTTTCGTGCTGGCGCCATTGGCTGAGATCGCGCCCGGCCTATCGGTCGGCGGCCGGAGCGTCTCGGAACGGCTCGGCGCCGTCGATACGTCCGGTATCGAGCGGTTGCCGTCGGGCCGGGAATGGTGGCTCGGCTAAACCTACTGGTTAGCCGGAGAAACCGCCGCCGTCGAGGAAGGTTTGTTCATCGTCCGTCGTCGCGCGGCCGAGCATCCGGTTGCGATGCGGAAAGCGTCCGAAGCGCCGGATGATGTCGCGGTGCTCTTCCGCATATTTGAGATCGCCCGCAGCTCTGGCGGCGATGAGCTGCACTGCCCGTTCCTGATCGGCAAGAAGTTCCGAATGCTCGAAAGGAAGGTAGAGGAAGACGCGCAGAGCCTCTTCGAGTTCCAGATCCTGAGCGGCGGTGATCGCCTTGTCGGCGAAATGCCGCGCCAGCGGGTCGGTCGCGTACATGTGGCCGGTGCCGCGGAAGCAATTGCGCGGGAACTGGTCGAGCAGGATCATCAGCGCCAGCGATC
The DNA here is from genome assembly GCF_019091085.1 of Mesorhizobium sp. GbtcB19. Lineage (GTDB taxonomy): Bacteria > Pseudomonadota > Alphaproteobacteria > Rhizobiales > Rhizobiaceae > Mesorhizobium. The sequence goes on from NZ_JAGXJY010000008.1 coordinate 60,353, forward strand.
CTTCGGCATGCGCGTTCCAGTCGTCGCATTCGCGCCGCGCGGCGGCGTAGTGCAGTTCCAGGAAGCGGTTGCGGAAATCCGCGTCGAAGGTGTCGTTCTTCTCGAACCAGGCATCCTCGCCGGCATCGCGCCAGAATTTGGTGACGGAAAGCGCCCGCGGATCGAGCTCTGCCATGCGTTGCCCCTCAGTTGTTGGTCTCTGCCTTGTTCAGCACGACAGCGGTTTCCTGGTTCAGCGCCCGGCCGGCGCGGCGCGGCTGGGTCAGCGGCGTCGGGATCGGCGTGCCGATATTGCCCTTGAGGAAACGCTGGCCAGCGCGCACGCCCTCGGCCAGTTGCGTCTCGAAGCGCGCTTCGTCTCGGCGCCGGACATCCTCGATGACCTCTGCGACCTCTTCCGGATCGACGCCGAGCGATTCCAGCGCGGAGCCGCCGAAGACCAGCGCCGATTCGAAGGTCTCGCGCAACTGATAGTCGGCGCCGGCGCGCACCAGTTGCAGCGCCGTGCCGCGGTCGAAGGCGCGCGCCAGGATGGTGACCAGCGGGAATTCGGCCTTGATCAGCTGCGCGATGCGCACTGCGGCGTCCGGTTTGTCGACGCAGATCAGCACGGCGCGGGCGCGGCCGGCGCCGGCCGCATGCAGGATGTCCAGCCTGGTGCCGTCGCCGTAATAGACCTTGAAGCCGAAATCGGCCGCGGCCTGGATCATCTCGACCTCGTTGTCGATGATCGAGACGTCCATCCCGCGCAGCAAAAGCGGCTGGCTGGCGATCTGGCCGAAGCGGCCGAAGCCGATGATCAGCACGCTGCCGGTGAGGCCTTCGGCGATGTCGACGCCGTCGAGCGACTGCTCGTCGCGCGGGGTCAGGTAGCGCAGCGCTATGATCGCCAAGGGCGTCAGCACCATCGAGATAATTACGATGGCGGTGAGCGTCGCGTTGGCCTGGCCGTCGATGATGCCGACCGCGGCGGCGGACGAATAGAGCACGAAGGCGAACTCGCCGCCCTGCGCCATGAAGACGGCGCGCTCCAGCGCCTCGCGATGGCCGCTCTTCAGGATGCGCGCGACGAGGTAGATGCCGAGCGCCTTCATGACCATGTAGGCGACGACGTAGATGGCGACGAGCCGCCAGTTCTGGGCGACGACGCCAAGGTCGAGCGACATGCCGACGGCAAGGAAGAACAGGCCGAGCAGGATGCCGCGGAACGGCTCGATGTCTGCTTCGAGCTGATGGCGGAAGGTCGATTCCGACAGGAGCACGCCGGCGAGGAAGGCGCCCATCGCCATCGACAGGCCGGAAAGCTGCATGGCGAGCGCCGATCCCAGCACCACCAGCAAGGCCGCGGCGGTCATGACTTCGCGGGCGCGGGCGTCGGCCAGGATGCGGAAGAGCGGATTGAGCAGGTAACGGCCGGCCACGACCAGCCCGACGATTGCGGCAATGCCGATGCCGACTTCGGTCAGGCGCTGCGACAGGCTGGTCTCGGCGCCGCCAGGCGCGAGGAACGCGACCAGCGCCAGCAGCGGTACGATCATCAGGTCCTCGAGCAGCAGGATGGAAACGATGCGCTGGCCCTTCGGCGTGGCGATCTCGCCGCGTTCTTCCAGCAATTGCATGACGATCGCGGTCGAGGTCAGCACGAAGCCGGCGCCGGCAACGAACGACTGCGCGATGGGAAAGCCCCCGGCCAGTCCGACGAGCGTGAGCAGGATCGCGCAAACGCCGACCTGGAGGGCGCCCAGGCCGAAGATCTCGCGCCGCAGGCTCCAGAGTCGCGACGGCTGCATTTCGAGGCCGATGATGAAAAGGAACATGACGACGCCGAGCTCGGCGACGTGGAGGATCGATTCCGATTCGGAAAAGACGCGCAGGCCGAACGGGCCGATGACCACACCGGCGGCGAGGTAGCCGAGGATCGAGCCCAGCCCCATGCGCTTGAAGATCGGCACGGCGACGACGCCGGCGGCGAGCAACGCCACCACCTGCACCAGATCGCTGCTCGACGCTTCAGCTGCCATGCCTGTCATCCTGTTGCTCTAAAGCGCGTCGCCTGAAAAAGATTCAGGTGACGCGCTTCAGGTCTTTGCTTGATGCATGTCGTTGTCCCAGAACCGCTGCACACTTTCGGGCGACATGCATTGGAAGCACTCCTTGCATGCACCGGGAGGGAGAGGCAAGGGCGGGAGGACTGACTGGAAGGGTAGGGGCCTTTGAAGCGGCCTCCGCTTGCCTGCCGGACGTTCGGCATCTATAATGGCCAAATGCCTGACTATTCGTCCCGATCGTCTTCGGCGTCCCCTATCCCGATGGATGCGCTCAGCGAAGTCCTGCAGGACTTTCGCTTGAGCGGGGTCAACTATGGCCGCTGCGAACTCCGACATCCATGGAGCATCGCCTTTCCGCAGCAGAAGCTGCTTCGCTTTCACTTTGTCGGCCAGGGTCCGTGCTGGATCTATACCGAAGCGGAAGGCTGGCAGGAGTTGCGCGACGGCGATCTGGTGCTGCTGCCGCAAGGCATTGCCCATCGGCTGGCCAGTGCGCCGGACGTTGTCGGCGACTCGCTCGAGGGCTGCCAGGTGACCAAGTTGGGGAGCAATGTCTGCGAGGTGGTACGGCAAGGGACGGGCGCGACAAGCACCCTTTTCTGCGGCTCCATGGCCTTGGGCGCCTGTGCGCTCAATCCATTGATCACGTTGATGCCGCCGATCATCAAAGGCTGCGACGTGGCCGGCAATGATCCGGTCGTCGGTCCTTTGCTGGCGGCTATGACGGCGGAGGCCGCGCAACCGCAGATGGGCAGCGCCACGATTCTGTCGCGGATGGCGGACTTGCTGACGGCCAGGCTTATCCGCTGCTGGGTCAATTGCACGGGAGCCTCGACCACCGGTTGGCTTGCCGCTATCCGCGACCCGCATATCGGCCGCGCCTTGGCGGCCATGCACCGGGACCCCGGCCACAACTGGACGCTCGAAAGCCTCGCCGCCCTCGCAGGCCAATCGCGCTCGATTTTCGCCGAGCGCTTCAGCGCTGTCTTGGGTGAGGGCGCCGCGCGCTATCTCGCCCGCCTGCGCATGCAGCTTGCCCGCGAGCTGCTCGGGCAAAACGGCCTGTCGGTCGCCGAGGTCGCTACCCGTCTGGGCTATGATAGCGAAGCCTCCTTCGCGCGCGCGTTCAAACGCATCACCAATGTTTCGCCAGGCGTTGTGCGTCGCACAATTCCCGGACGAATGGACATGAATTTCGGATTTTAAGATACATATCATCCGATCAGACTCGCCTATCTAAGATCTCCAAACTTTGGAGATCCTTCCGTGACTGACACAACATTACAGCTTGAAGACGCGGCGATCGGCCTTGATGCCGATGCACCGGCCGCGTGGAGCGCGGCCACCTGGTTCGCGGTTATTTCACTGGCGGCCACCAGCTTTGCGCTGGTGTCGGCCGAATTCCTGCCGGCCGGTCTGTTGACACCGATGGCGCGCGATCTCGGCATCAGCGAGGGAACGGCCGGACAGGTCGTCACCGCTACCGCTTCGGTCGGCGCCGTGACGGCCATGTTGAGCAACGTTCTCATCGGCCGATTGAACCGTAAGACGGTGCTGGTTGGCCTCATGGTCCTGGCGATCGCTTCCAACATCCTTGCCGCGCTGGCGCCCAATTTCTGGCTGCTGCTGCTGGGCCGGGCGGGGCTTGGAATCGCCATCAGCGCCTTCTGGGCGCTATCGGTTGCCGTCGTGGCCAGGCTGGTCGGCGCCAATGCGACAGGTCGAGGCATGGGTATCGTCACCCTCGGCGTGTCGCTCGCAACCATCGCAGCACCCTCGATGGGGGCGTTGATCAGCGACTGGCTGGGGTGGCGCAGCGCCATGGCCATGACGGCGGGACTGGCTGTGGTTGCCATGCTGCTGCAGTTGCTGAGCCTGCCGGCCTTGCCTGCGACAGCCAGCAATAGTCTTGCGGATGTGTTCCGACTGACACGGCGGCGCGGCATTCAACTCGGCATGCTGGCCATTCTTTTGCTGATGACAGGCCATTTCGCCGGTTCCGTCTATGTGCGCCCCTTCCTCGAACAGGTGACGCAGCTTGCAACAGGGCCAATTGCGCTCGCCCTGCTCGGATTTGGCATCGCCGCCGTGATCGGCAACGTTGCCGGCGGCCGCCTGGCGGACGCCAATATCCGCGTGGCTCTCGTGGTTACCGCCGTGTTGATGGCGCTTGCGGCGCTGGCACTGGTGCTTTGGGGCGTGCACATCGGCATTGCCTTCGGCTTCGTCACGCTTTGGGGCCTGGCCTTCGGCATGGGGCCGGTGGTGCTGCCGACCAATCTGTCGCGTGCGGCGCCTGATGCGCTGGAAGCGGCGGGCAGCCTGATGGTGGTCTCTTTCCAGGTTGCCATCACCACCGGCGCGGTTGTCGGCGGTTATGTGGTGGACACCTATGGCCCCACGGGGCCCTTGACCCTTACCGCCGTCCTTGCCGCATCGACAGTCATGCTGGCGCTGCTGCAGCCTCGAGGGTGAACTCTTCTCCGACGGACGTGATATTGCAGCCTGGTTACACAAGTTTACGCGGCCCGGTTGTTGCGTGCCGCCACAATCAGCGGTTATGGCACGTTCGGCTTCGGCCATTGGAGGCAGCGGCGATGGGCCGCTGCCTTTTTGAGGAGATGACTGACATGAAGAAGTTTTTGCTCGTTGCCGTCGGTGTTGCGGCGCTGGCCGGCTCGGCTTGCTCCAAGGCGCCGCAATGCACGCAGGAGATGGCCACCAAGAAGGCGCAGGACATGGCTGCCGCTCTCCAGGCGGCGATCACCAAGGATCCGAGCAAGGCCGCCGACCTGACCGCCAAGGTGCAGGCCGTGACGACGAAGTATCAGGGCGCGACGACGCTCGACGAAGCCTGCAAGGCCTATGACGAGCTGACCGCCACCATCAAGGGTTGAGCCCAACCGTCGAGAAACGAGAAGGCGGTGGCCACGCGGCCGCCGCCTTTTTTGTTTGCGCTCCGCTTGAGCTTCTTGAGATGTTTCAGGCTATCGCCATTACCCGTTTGTGGTCGGCGACTTCCGAGAGCAGCCAGTCCTGGAACAGGCCGGTGCCCGGCTTGTTTCCGATGCTGCGGCGCTGATGCAGGTAGATGCCGGCCGGATAGGTGTGGCGGGCGCTGAACGGGGCGACGAGCCTGCCTTGCTGCAGAAGGTCCTGCGCCATCATGGTGTCGGCCAAGGCGATCCCGGCGCCGTTTATCACCTCGCGCATGATCAAGGTGCAGTCGTCGAGCGTCGTGCTGGATTTCGGCGTGGTGTCCAGGACGCCTTCCTGTTCCAGCCATCGCCGCCAGCGCATGCTCTCGCATTCGTGGATCAGGTGGTGATTGACCAGATCGGCAGGCGTTTTGAGCGGCACCGGTCCTTCCAGCAGCGAGGGCGCGCAGACCGGGGTCAGAACCAGCGGGATCAGCAGCGTCAAGGCCGGGCCGGCCTTGTAGACGAACTCATCGACAATGGCCAAATCGAAGTTGGCGCGCTTGCCCGAGGTCGAGATCTCCAGATCCACGGCCGGATGCAGCTTGCGGAAGTTCGGCAGCCGGTCCGCCAGCCAAAGATTTAGAACCGCCGGCACGCAGAGCACCCTGACGCGCTGCGTCCTGCCGTGGCCCGGGCTATCGACGAAACTGACATCGCCGGTAGCGCGCCAGATGGCCTCGAATGCCTCGGAGAGGCTGCGCGCATAATATGAGCCCCTGATGGTCGGGGTTATCTGGCGAAAGCCACGCTCGAACAGGTCCTGGCCAAGGTTCCTCTCAAGCGCGCGGATGTGGCGGCTGACGGCCGAGGGCGTCAGATGCAGTTCTTCGGCGGCATCCTTGATGCTGCCGAGGCGCGCGGCGGCCTCGAAAGCGCGCATGCCATTGAGTGAGGGCAGGGCCATTGGCCGATCATGAATTGTCAGTTGAGTTTTTGTCAATCGACTTGGGCAAAATTGGCGTTTGATCGCCTGGCCGGTTCGGGGATACCCAAATGGCAAGAGCGACTAAGTCGCCATCCGAAAACGATTATTTGGGCACTCCGATGCCGTTGCACCAGCGGCGGAGACCGGCACGACCGGTTTCCACTGTTGGCCGGCGAAGCTTTGCGCATGACGCAGGCTGGCCTCGCGAGCGCCTGTAAAATGGGAGAACGAGCGTCTATGCCTCAGTCGCCGGTGCCGGTCTTTGAAGCGGCGGACGAGATTTCCCAGGAAACCTCCGTCGTCGTGATCCTGCAGACCGCTCGGAGCGGCTTTGGCCTCCGGGCGGCGGCGCTCGATGCCGAACTGAACGGGATTTTGTCCCGCGCCTGTTCCGATCCGGCCGCGCTTTCGCAATCCGGCGCTTGCGTCGATGTCATCGCCCCCAAGGCCGTATCGGCCCGGCGCGTGGTGGTTCTGGCCTTGGGCGATGCCGAAGCCGTAACCCCGCTCTCGCTGGCGCGGGCCGGCGGTTCGCTTGCTGCGCATCTGGAAGGCAAGGGCGAATGCTCGGCCACTCTTGTTTTGGACCCGCTCGCCGGTGTCGACCTGCCGGCAGCGGAAATCCTGGCGCGGGTCGCGCTCGGCATGCGGCTGCGGCGCTATCGCTTCGACATGCGCAACCGCCGGCAAGGGGCAGGCGCCGACCGAACCTTGCGGGTGCAGTTGATCGGCGCTGCCGGTCCGGAACTGAACGCGGCGCTGGCGCGGATCAATGCCATTGCCGACGGTGTCGAATATGCGCGTACGCTGGTCAACCTGCCGCCAAACCATCTCCACCCCGACAATTTCCATGCCCATCTGGAGCCGTTGCGCGAGGCCGGCATCGACGTCGAGATCCTCGACCCGGCACGGCTGAAAGAGCTCGGCATGAATGCGATCCTGGCCGTCGGGTCGGGTTCGGCGCGGCCGCCGCGCGTCGCGGTCCTGCGCTATCGCGGCAAGGGCGCTCCGGCGCAGCCGCTCGCTTTCGTCGGCAAGGGCGTCTGCTTCGATTCTGGCGGCCTGTGCATCAAGCGCGGCGAGCAGATGTTCGACATGAAGGCCGACATGGGTGGCGCCGCCGCAGTGGTCGGCCTGTTGATCGCGCTCGCCCGGCAAGGCAGCCAGGTGCATGCCGTCGGCGTGCTCGGCATTGCCGAGAACATGCCGTCCGGCACCGCGCTCAAGCCGCGCGACATCATCACGACGGCGTCGGGACAGACGGTCGAGGTGTTCGACACGGATGCGGAAGGCCGGCTGATCCTGGCCGACTGCCTCTATTACGCCGCCTCGCGCTTCAATCCCTCGGTGATCGTCGACCTGGCGACGCTGACCTATTCGGTGATGCGCGGCCTCGGCTCGGTGTTCGCCGGTCTTTTCAGCACCGACGACACCATCGCCGCGCGCATGATCGCGGCGGGAGAAAAGGTCGGCGAGCGGTTCTGGCAGCTGCCGCTCGACCGCGCCTATGACGAGGGACTCCAATCGCCCTTCGCCGATATCCGTCACCACGCCAAGGACATGGAAGACGGCGACGCGCCCTATGCGGCTGCCTTCCTGCGCAATTTCACCGAGGATCGTCCCTGGGTGCATCTCGACATTGCCGGCAAGGAACTGGCCGACAAGGATCGGCCTCTGGGCCGGGAGGGCGCCACGGCATTCGGCGTGCAGATGCTGGAAGAGTGGGTTCAGTCCGGCCGGGCGGCGAGCTAGGCGGCGACAGCATGTCTTCAACCACGCAAGGAGCCGGGATGTCGTTTGAGATCGTCAGCAAGGAAGGCCGGGCCGGTTTCGGCGCCTACGAAACCTGGTATCGGATCAGCGGCGAGCTCGATGCCGGCAAGGCCCCGGTGGTGATCCTGCATGGCGGGCCAGGTGCTGCCCATAATTACGTCGACGCCTACAAGCTTCTCGCCCGAGGCGGCCGCGCCGTCATCCATTACGACCAACTGGGCTGCGGCAACTCCACCTTGCTGCCGCAAAAGGGGGCCGATTTCTGGACGCCCGGGCTCTTCATCGACGAATTGGAAAACCTGGTCGACCATCTCGGCATCCGTGGCGGCTTCCACGTGCTCGGGCAGAGCTGGGGCGGCATGCTGGGCGCCGAATATGGCGTCACCCGGCCGCAAGGCCTGAAGTCGCTTACCATCGCCAACTCGCCGGCTTCGATGAAGCTATGGGTCGAGGAGGCCAACCGGCTGCGCGCCGACCTGCCCAAGGACGTGCAGGAAACGCTGACCCGCCACGAGCAGGCCGGCACGACGGATGATCCGGCCTACCAGGAAGCGACGATGCGGTTCTACGAACGGCATGTCTGCCGGGTCGTGCCGTTCCCGCCCGAGGTGACGGAGACCTTCGCCCAGATCGTTCGCAACCCGACCGTCTACAATGTGATGAACGGCCCGAACGAGTTCCACGTCATCGGCACGCTGAAGAGCTGGAGCGTCATCGATCGCCTGCCGGCCATCGAGGTTCCCACACTGCTCATTTCCGGCCGCTACGACGAAGCCACGCCCGCGACCGTGCAGCCCTTCAAGGACGGCATCCAGGGATCGCGCTGGCGGATCTTCGAGCATTCCAGCCACATGCCGCATGTCGAGGAGCAAGAGGCGTGCATGCGGGTGGTGGGAGACTTCCTGGACGACAACGACAACTGAGAAAAGGGGAATGACGACATGAAGAAACTGCTTTTGGCGGCATCAGTCGCGGCATTGCTGGCCGGCTCGTGGCTGGCTCCGGCGCAAGCCGAATATCTCAAGGAGCACCGAGGCGGCACCATCCGCCTGCTCGCCCGATCGGCTGCCGGAACGCTCGATCCGCACATCAACTACACCGACCAGGGCTGGCAGATGTACCAGCCGATCTATGACGGCCTGGTCACCTTCCGCAAGGCCGAGGGCGTCGACGGCTTCAAGGTCGTTGCCGATCTGGCCGAGGCGCTGCCCACGGTCAGCAATGACGGCAAGACCTTCACCTTCAAGCTGCGCAAGGGCATCAAGTTCTCCAACGGCCAGGATCTCGGCGTGAAGGACGTCGTCGCTTCCTTCCAGCGCATTTTCAAGATCTCCGGGCCGACGTCGGGCACCTTCTATGCCGGCATCGTCGGCGCCGACAAATGCCTGGCCGACACCAAGAGCTGCACGCTGGAAGGCGGCGTCGTCGCCGACGAGGCGGCCGGCACGATCACCCTCAATCTCACCAAGCCGGACGCCGAGATCCTCTACAAGCTGGCCTTGCCGCATGCCGTGATCCTGCCGGCGGATACACCGGCCGAGGACATGGGCTCCAAGCCGATCCCCAGCACCGGCCCCTACATGATCTCGGCCTTCGATCCCAACAAGGGCATGACGGTTTCCCGCAACCCCAATTTCAAGCAGTGGAGCGAGGAAGCCCAGCCGGACGGTTACCCGGATGTCGTACAATATGATTTCGGCCTGTCGGAAGAGGCCGCCGTTACCGCCATCCAGAACGGTGAGGCGGACTGGATGTTCGACGCCCTGCCCAGCGACCGTCTCGGCGAACTCGGCAGCAAGTCGATGGACCAGCTGCACATCTCGCCGCTTTCGGCCTGGTGGTACGCGCCGCTCAACACCCGTATGGCTCCGTTCGACAACGAAAAGGCCCGCCAGGCCGTCGCCTATGCGGTCGACCGCAACACGCTGGTCAAGCTGTTCGGCGGCAAGGTGCTGGCTTCCCCGGTCTGCCAGGTCCTGCCGCCGGACTTCCCCGGACATGAGGACTATTGTCCCTTCACCAAGAACCCTGGCGCCAAATGGTCGGCTCCGGATGTCGACAAGGCCAAGCAGCTCGTCGAGGAATCGGGCACCAAGGGCCAGAAGGTGACCATCATCGTCGAGGATACCGCGATCTCGCGGTCGATCGGCGTCTATCTGCAGAGCGTGCTGACCAACATCGGCTATGTCGCCGACGTCAAGCCGATCTCGTCCAACCTGCAGTTCACCTACATCCAGAACACCAACAACAAAGTGCAGATGTCCGTCACCCAGTGGTACAAGGACTATCCGGCGGCTTCGGACTTCCTGAACATCCTGTTCAGCTGCGCCTCCTATCGCGAAGGCTCGGACGCCTCGATCAACATCTCCGGCTTCTGCGACAAGGATATCGACGCTGAGATGCAGAAGGCGCTGGACCTCGGCGTGACCGACCAGAAGGCGGCAGACAAGCTGTGGGCCGCGATCGACAAGCAGGTCACCGACAAGGCGCCGGCGGTCGGTCTCTTCACGCCGAAGCGGCTCGATTTCGTCAGCAAGCGCATCGGCAATTTCAAGTTCAACCCGCAGTTCAACTGGATTGTCACCCAGTCCTGGGTGCAGTAGGGCCTGGGTGCAGTAAAGGGCCTGGGTGCAGTAACGAACCGCGGAAGGCACATCGTGTCCAGCCAAGTCGCCGCCATGCCGCGCAAGACGCGAGGGCCCTGGGCCGTCGCGTTTGCGAAGCTGGCAACGGACAGGGCCGCCATGGCGTCCCTGGCCGTGTTCCTCATCATCGTGCTTGCCTGTTTCAGCGCGCCGCTCTACGCGAAATGGGCCGGCACGGACCCGTTCGCATCGACGCTCGACGCCGTCATCCAGATCGACGGCGCCGACGTTCCGGTGATGGAACAGTCGACCGAGGGGCTGGGGCTTGGCTACACGCCGATCGGTCCGACCTGGCGGCTCGGCAACTATTTCCTCGGCGCCGACAGCCAGGGCCGCGACGTCATGGCAAGGTTGCTCTATGGCGGGCTCAACTCGCTTTTGATCGCGGGTGCCGCCACCATCTTCACGCTGATCTTCGGCACGCTGGCGGGGCTGATCGCCGGCTATTTCGGCGGCATCACCGACACGGTGCTGTCGCGCTTCCTCGACGTGCTCTGGGCATTCCCGATCTATTTGCTGGCGATCTCGCTTTCCATCGTCACCATCGCGCAAGGCATCGCGATCGGGCCGATCGAGATCCAATCGGGCAGCCTGTGGCTGCCGATCATCATCATAGGCATCGTCTATATTCCCTATGTCGCGCGCCCGATCCGCGGGCAGGTCCTGGCGCTGCGCCACAGCGAGTTCGTGCTTGCCGCGATCAATCTGGGCGTGCCGGGCTGGCGCATCCTGTGGCGCGACATCCTGCCCAACATCACCACGACGCTCATCGTCTTCGTGCCGCTGATGATGGCGCTGAACATGCTGACGGAATCGGCGCTTTCCTTCCTGTCGATCGGCGTGCAGCCGCCGGCCGCGAGCTGGGGTACCATCATCCAGGACGGGCAGGCGCTGCTCTACACCCGGCCGCTGGTGGCGCTGGTGCCTGGGCTGGCGATCGCCGTCTCGGTGATGGCGCTCAATGTCTTCGGCGACGGTCTGCGCGACGCGCTCGACCCGCGCTCCAAGGTCCGGCTGGGGCGCGACTGATGATCTACGCCATCCTGCGCCGCTTCGGTCAGATGCTGTTCGTGATGTTCGGCATCTCGGTCATCGTCTTCCTGATCTTCTTCGCCACGCCCGGCGCCGATCCCGCCGCGCGCATCGCCGGCCGCAACGCCTCGCCGGAGGTGCTGGCGGCGGTGCGCCACAGCTTCGGCTTCGACCAGCCGCTCTACGTGCAATATACCCGCATGATGGAGAAGATCTTCGTCACCGGCGATCTCACCTCCTTCGTCAACCGGGGCTGGAAGGTCGTGCCCGCCGTCATGGATTCGATCCCCGTGACGCTCTCGCTGGTCTTCGGCGCGGCGATCCTTTGGGTGGTCGTCTCCATCATCATCGGCATCGTCGCCGCGGCCACGCGCGACAGCTGGCTGGACAAGTTGCTGATGGCGCTGGGCCTGCTCGGCATTTCCATGCCGGTCTACTGGCTGGGCGAGGTGATGAACCTGATCACCCAGAGCCGCTACCACGACAGCTGGGCGTTCTCCTGGGTGCCGCCGCTCGGCTACAAGAACTTTTCCGACGATCCCAAAGGCTGGTTCCTGACGCTGGTCATCCCATGGATCACGCTGGCCATCCTCTATATCGGCATCTACGGGCGCGTGCTGCGCGCGGCCATCATCGAATCCATGCAGGAGGATTATATCCGCACCGCCCGCGCCAAGGGCCTGTCGGAGACCCGCATCCTGCTTCGCCATGCGCTGCGCACCTCTTTGATCGCCTTCGTCACCCTGTTCGGCCTCGACTTCGGCGCGCTGGTGGGCGGTTCGGCGCTGCTGACCGAGGTCGTGTTCGGCCTGCACGGCATCGGCAAGCTCACCTATGACGCGCTGCAGAACCTCGACCTGCCGATGATCATGGCGACGGTCATGTACGCCTCGATGTTTGTGGTGATCGCCAATGCCGTGGTCGATTTCGTCTATATCCTTCTCGATCCGCGCCTGAGGGCATCATGATCCTGTCGGTGCGCGATCTCAGAGTTTCCTTCCGCACCCATGACGGGCCGGTGCGCGCCATCGACGGCGTTTCCTTCGACCTCGGGGAAAGCGAGATCCTTGGTGTCGTCGGCGAATCCGGCTCGGGCAAGACGGTGTCGCTGCTGGCCGTGATGGGGCTCATCACCGATCCGAACGCCAGCATCGAAGGATCGATCCGCTACAAGGGCCGCGAGCTCGTCGGATTGCCCGCGCGCGAGCTTCGTCGCCTGCGCGGCAACGAGATCGCGATGATTTTCCAGGACCCGATGACGGCATTGACGCCGGTCTACACCATCGGCTGGCAGATCGCCGAACAGATCAGGGCGCATCGGGGGTTGAGCAAAGCCAAGGCGATGGCGCGCGTCGAAGAGCTGCTGGCGGAGGTGAATTTCCCCAACCCGCACGAGGCGATGTCGCGCTATCCGCATCAGCTTTCCGGCGGCATGCGGCAGCGTGCGGTGATCGCAATGGCCTTGTCCTGCGATCCAACGCTGCTGGTGGCGGACGAGCCGACCACCGCGCTCGACGTCACCGTGCAGGCCGGCATTCTCGACCTCGTGCGCAAATTGCGCGCCAAGCATAAATCGGCCGTGGTCTTCATCACGCATGACATGGGCGTGGTCTCCGAACTCGCCGACCGCGTCATGGTCATGTATGCCGGCCGCGTGGTGGAACGCGGCACGCGCACGGAACTGTTTTCCGATCCGCGACATCCCTATACGCGCGCGCTGCTTGGCTCGATCCCGCCGCTGACCGGCCAGAAACCGCGGCGTCTGCCGGCCATCCCCGGCTCGCCGCCGTCGCTGCTGCTGCTGCCGCAGGGCTGCGCCTTCGGTCCGCGCTGTCCCGTCCGCTACGAGCCCTGCGAGGCCGACAAGCCGGGCCTCGGCAACAGCGCGCATGCCGCCGCATGCTTTCGGGTGGCACAGGCATGAGCGAGCCGATGACAGACAAAGATCGACCGATCCTCGAGACGCGTTCGCTGGCGAAACGCTTTTCGATCGGCACCCGGTTTTCCGCCGAAGGCAGGCGAACCGTCCATGCCGTCGACAATGTCTCGCTGGCCGTGCGGCGCGGCGAGACGGTCGGGCTGGTCGGCGAATCCGGATGCGGCAAGTCCACGCTGGCGCGCTGCCTGGTGCGGCTCTACGACATCACCGACGGCAAGCTTCTGTTCGAAGGCGACGACATCACCTCGAAGTCGCTGTCCGAGCTCAGGCCGCTGCGGCGGCGCCTGCAGATGGTCTTCCAGGATCCGTCGGCCTCGCTCAATCCGCGGCGACGCGTGGGTGATCTCGTTGCCGAGCCGCTGCGCATCCACGGCAAGCTTTCGTCCAGGGAGATCGCCGTGCGTGTAGCGGAGCTGTTCGAACTGGTCGGCTTGTTGCCGGACCATGTGATGCGCTATCCGCACGAATTCTCCGGCGGCCAGCGCCAGCGCGTCGGGATCGCGCGGGCGATTGCGTTGAATCCCGACCTCGTCGTGCTGGACGAACCCGTCTCGGCGCTCGACGTGTCGGTGCAGGCCCAGATCGTCAATCTGCTCGCCGACCTGCAGGAGAAGCTGAGGCTGACCTATATCTTCATCGCCCACGACTTGTCCGTGGTGCGCCAGGTCTCGACCCGCATCGCGGTCATGTATCTCGGCTCGATCGTCGAGGAAGGGCCGGCGGAAGAGGTGTTCGCGACGCCGGCTCATCCCTACAGCCAGGCGCTGATCTCGGCGGTGCCGGTCGTGGAAACGACGCCCAGCGGAACGCGCAAGCGCATCATCCTCACCGGCGATGTGCCGAGCCCGCTAAAACCTCCGTCCGGATGCCGTTTCCACCCGCGCTGCCCGATCGCGGCGGATCGCTGCCGTTCGGAACGGCCGGAGCTGAAGGAACATCGAAGCGGCCGCAAGGTGGCCTGCCACTTTCCGACTTTGACCTGAACCGTCTTCCTTGCGGGCGGCGTGCGGTCGCCGGAGGGAGATCAGTTCTTGGCGATGGCGCCGACTTCGACCGAGTCGATCCGCTTCAGGCTCATGCCGATGACCGGCACCAGCTGATCGTTGACGCGCACGGCCACCGTCACGGTCATCGAATTCCCGTCAGGCACGCGCGCCTGCATGACGCCGTTCAACTGTTTGCGGTTGATGGTGAAAACGACCTTCTGTGCGTCGACGACATTGCCGCCGACGATGTCCATCCCGCTTTCGGTGGAGCCGCCCATGAAGGTGCCCCGGTAACCGTCGCGGCCCTTGCGTTCGACGCTGGCCGACATCTTTTGCGTGAACACGCCGACCCGGCAGCCGCCGTCAAGCGTCATGCCGAGCTTGCTGGCGGGTGTCGAGCCATTGAAATCGCAGGTGAATTTGGTGCCCTTGTACTTGCCGGCGATGATTTCGCCGGGGCCGACCCATCTGCCTTCGATCGAGTGGAAGAACTGCTTGTCCGGCTCCGCCCCAAAGGCCTTTTCAACGAGGCCGAGCGGCGCGGCAATCGCAACCGCCATGGGCAGCACGCAGGACAGGATTACGCTTCTCATGGACGACACCCGGCACGACAGAGTCTTTACTTGGGACCTGGGTGACCATGGCGAAGATTGGTTAATGCTTCGTCACTGGTGGCGGTTTTCGCGTTTACCCTACTGGTCCGCCTGGCCGTCCTTTTTTGCCGCGAATGAAGTCAGCGCCGAGAGGAAATCGCCGAGGCCCGGGCGTTTGACGGCGATGAACGGCAAGGGACGTGCGGTTTCCATCGCGGCGATGCCGATGCGCGCCGTCATCATGCCGTTGACCACGCCTTCGCCGAGCTTGGCCGAGAGTTTCGCGGCGAGGCCATGGCCGACGATCTGCTGCACGAAACTGTCGCCGACCGCGATCGAGCCGGTGACCGCCAGATGCGCGAGCACGCCGCGCGCCAGCCGGAAGAAGCCGAGCGTGCCCGGGCGGCCGCCATAGAGTTCGGAAAGGCGCCGGATCAGGCGGCCGGCCTCGAACACGACATAAGCGATGTCGACCAGCGCGCGCGGGCTGACGGCCGTGATGAGGGAGACGCGCTTCGCGGCTTCGAGAATCATGACCTTGGCGCGGGCATCGAGAGGCGACAGGATCTCGGTCTCGGCAAGCCGCACCAGATTGGCGCCGTCGATGATCTCGCCGCGCAGTTCGGCAAGCGAACGCCGGCCGGCGGCGGTCTCCGGTTTTGCCGCGACGAAGGCCGAGAGCTCATCGACCAGGGCGCGCGCCGCCTTGGGATCGTCGCGCGCCACCGCATCCAGCGCGCGCCTCTGCATCTTTTCGACTTCGGCAAGGCGAGCGATGGCGAGGAATTCGCGGATGAGGATGACGAACAATGAAAGCAGCGCGATCGCCGCCATGCCGGCCGCCAGCCAACCGAGCCACTCGGCGCGCGCGAAGAGGTCGCGGATCAGCTGATCCGCCCACAGGCCGAAGGCGAGTGAGACAAGCACGCTGAGGGCGCCGAAAAACAGCCGGACCAGCAACGAGCGCTTTCTTGGCGCCGTTGCCGGCGGAGGAGCCGCCGCCTCGATGTCCGGCTCATCGAACACGTCGACTTCCGAGGGAATGACGACCGCCACATCGGCTCGCGAGGCGCGCGGCTTGCGCGCGGGCTGATCCTCGGCGACGCGGTGTTGTGGCGTTTGCGGCCTCGATTCCATTTCGGGCTCGATGCGGAAGGCCGCCGGTTTGCGGGGCGCGGTCATGCCAGATGATCTCCGATCAGGAACTGCAGCGCGCGGTCGAGCCGGATATGCGGCAAGGACAGCGTTACGCCTTCGGCGGTGCGTTCGAGCTTCGGCGGGCGGAAGCGCACGAAGCGGATCGCCGGTTCGGCGTTGTCGGGTTGCGATCCGCAAACATCGAACACCGCATCCACCTTTTCCGGCAAATCGCCTGGAAAAATGGCGGTTTCGGTCTTTCCGTCGAATGTCTCGCCGTTGATCTTCTCGCCCTTCAGCGGCGTGCCGATGATCACCGGCAGCGTCTCGCGACCCTGTTTCACGGTGCCCTCGCGGGTCGAGCGAACCGCGGCCATGGCAACGACATCGACGGCGGCGCCGCTGAAATTCGCCCGGGCAACGGCACGGTCGGTCAGCCGGCGCACGATCGCCTGCAGCCGGTCATGGCTTTCATGGTGCAAATGATCCGCCTTGGTCGCGGCCACCAGAATGCGGCCGATGCGGCGCGAGAAGAAGTCGGTGAGGAAATTGCCGCGCCCGGGCCGGAAGCAGGACAGGATCTCGGTGACGGCGCGCTCCAGATCGGCCATGGCGGCCGGGCCAGCATTGAGCGCCTGCATGGCGTCGATCAGCACGATCTGCCGGTCGAGGCGCGTGATGTGCTCGCGAAAGAACGGTTTGACGACATGCGTCTTATAGGCCTCGTAGCGGCGCTCCATCATCGCCTGCAGCGATCCGGGGCGCGGCCGGCCTTGCGCCAGCGTCATCAGTGGCGCGAAGGTCAGGGCCGGCGAGCCTTCGAGATCGCCCGGCATCAGGAAACGGCCGGGCGGCAGCGTCGACAGCGCCCGCTCGTCGAGCTTGCAGGCCTTGAGATAGGCGGCGAAGCTTTCGGCCAGACGCCGCGCCGTCATCTCGTCGGCGTCGGCGTCGGGATTGACGGTGGAGGCCAGTTCGCGCCAGGCCTGCGACAGGTCGGAGCGAACGGGCAGGGCGGCCAGCTCGACCGCCTCGCGCGAAAAATCGGCGAAGGATTTGCCGAGCAGCGGCAGGTCGAGCAGCCATTCGCCGGGGTAGTCGACGATGTCGACGGATAGTTTTCCGGCTGAGAACAGCCGGTTCCAGCCGGAAGCCGACTCATATTCGATGGTGAGCCGCAGTTCGGAGATGGCGCGCGTGGAGTCTGGCCAGACGCGGTCGTTCACCAGGGCCGCGACATGGTCCTCATACTGAAAGCGCGGAACGGCATCGTCCGGCTGCTCCTCGAGGAAGGCGCGGGCGATGCGGCCGGATTTCTGCGCCTCGAACAGCGGCAGGCGCCCGCCATGGATGAGGTTGTGGACGAGAGCGGAGATGAACACCGTCTTGCCGGCGCGGGACAGGCCGGTGACGCCAAGGCGCAAGGACGGTGAGAAGAGCCCGGCGGCGCGGCCCGACAATGTGTCGAGCGCAATCCTTGCCTCGTCGGTGAAACTGGTCAGCGATGATGCCAAATCGGGCCTCTGGTTGCGCGTCAGCGCCCGATATAGGCGCTGGGCTGTGCGTTTGAAATGGCCTCAGAGGTCGGCGGGTGTGAGAAAGGCTTCGAGATAGCCGTTGCCTTGCGCTGCTTCGGCAAGATTGCCGGGAAAGCGCACCACGGCGAGGCCGGAGGTCGGAAAACCGTGGTTCATCATGCCGCGCGCCGCCTCCTCGCCATCGCCCGACACCGCCATGGCCAGGTCTTCGGTCATGGGGTTGTGGCCGATCACCAGCAGCGAGTCGGCGCCGCCATTTTTTCGGATGATGTCGAGATAGCCGGCCGCATCCTCGCTGTAGAGCGTGTCGAAGAACAGGACACGGCCGGTGTCGGTGCGCCCCGCCAGGCCTTCCAGCGTCTGCCTGGCCCGCTTGGCGTTGGAGCAAAGGGTGACGTCCGGCACGTAATTGCGGGCACGCATGGCTTCGCCGATCGCTTCGGCGTCGGCCATGCCCGATTCGTCGAGCGGGCGGTCGAAATCGCGCACGCCGGGCATTGCCCAGCCGGCTTTGGCGTGCCGCAACAGATAAAGTCTGCTCAACCGGACCCCCATGGCGCTGCCTTCCTGGCAAAGCGCGATTAGTCACCAGAACCGCGCCATGCACAATGGTCGACACCGGCGACTGCAACGAATCACGTGCGAATTCGTTTTCTCGCGTTGAAACAACGTTGTCGCTGAGGCTGCCGATGCGAGACTAACAATTGCGTGAAACTCTCGCCGATAGCGCTTGTGCAGGCTCTTGTCCCCGAATATATAGGCGCCAAATTTGGGGTTGTTGGGTGAGTCGAATGAACGACATCGTTACCGCCGATTACGTACCCTCCGAAGACGAGCCGTTCATGAATGAACGGCAAAAATCGTACTTCCGCCAGAAGCTAATCACTTGGAAGAACGACATTCTCCGCGAAGCACGCGAAACCCTAGAAATCCTGCAGCAGGAAAACGCCAACCACCCCGACCTCGCCGATCGCGCATCCTCCGAAACCGACCGCGCCATCGAATTGCGCGCCCGCGACCGCCAGCGCAAGCTCATCTCGAAAATCGACTCCGCGCTCCAGCGCATCGACGAAGGCACCTACGGCTACTGCGAGGAAACCGGCGAACCGATCGCGCTGAAGCGGCTCGACGCCCGCCCGATCGCAACGCTGTCGATCGAGGCGCAGGAGCGCCACGAGCGCCGCGAGAAGGTCTACCGCGACGACTGACGTGGGCTGGATAGCCAACAAAATAGCAAATGGCCGGGTTTCCGGCCATTTTTGTTTCCGGTGCTCAAGGCCCGGACAAGTTCACTTGTGCCGGCAAGCTGCCGTAAGGTCAGCGCTTGTGGCTGCCCAGTTCGCCAAGAAGCTTGGTCATCTCGTCGTCGAGCGAGGGCTTGGGCGCCGGTTTGCTGACCGCCTGTTGCGAGTGCTGGTCGTCGAGAGAGGTCTCCAGCTCGTGCATCAGCGTATCGTCGATGGAATCGTTTGAGGGCGGCGTGTATCTGGCGCTGCCGTTCGTCGTCCCATAGCTCGGCAACGGCATGACCTTTGCTGTTGGTTGGCTCGGCGCCACCGGCTTCGGCGCGGGAGCGGGCGTCGGCGGGCGTGGCCGTGTGGCGGCCGCTGGCTGCGTGGCGGGCGGCGGCGCCTGCCTGACGGGCGCAGGTGCGGGAGCCGGCGCCGGTTGCGGCGCGCGCGGGCGTTGCGCGGCGCCTGCCTGCTGCTGGCCGCTGTCGCCGGTCAGCGCCGGCCGGCGCGGCGCGGCCAGCCTGATATCGCGCTCGACCACGACATCGGTCGGTCCGCCGATCAGGATCAGGTGCTCAATGTCGTCGCGGCGTACCAGAACCAGCCTGCGATGGCTGTCGACGGCGGTGGCGTCCATGACCGCGAGGCGCGTCTTGCGGTTCCTGCCGCCAGCCACGAACGTGCCGAAGGTCAGGTTGCGCACAACCTTGATGACGAGCAGGACGACGACAAGCAAAATGAGGGCTGCAAACGTCCACAGGATTGCAGCGACATAACCCGGACCCGCCACGCTATCCAGCCACTGCAGCATCGGTGCACCCAATCGCCTCTCAAGGTGAGGCGACACTAGACCGTGGTGGCGGCCCGCCGCAAGTTCACATCACCCATCGTGAACAGTTTGAAACATGAATCATTTGATTTTATCGGACATTTGCCGCCGGGGCCTTTTCCGCTACAGGAGAATGTGATTCAACCGGCCGTCCGCGCCCATCGGGACACCGGAATCACGAGCAGGGGGAACATGGCCAAGGAAGCGCGCGGCGATTTCTATCCGGTACCGATCGTCGACCAGAACACGCGTCCGGGCGCCGTCACCAGGCTGATCGTCTTCATCGTCGTGCTGACCGGCGCCGCGATCGTCTTCGGACTGTTTCGCGAGCGCCTCGGCGATCCTTTCTTGCTCGGCATGCTCGGTGTGCTCGCCATGATCGGTGTCGGTTTCCTGTTCGCGACCGCGATCGGCTTCGTGCAGATCGCGCCGCGTTCAACCGGCGATGAATTGTCGAAAGCCTTCGTCGACTCGATGTCGCAGGGTCTCCTGGTCACCGACACCAAGGGCCGCGTCGTCTATGCCAACCGCGCCTATGCCGACATGACTGGTGCCGCCTCGGCGGAAGATCTCAAAACCGTCGAAGGGCTGCTGTCGGACGTTCCCGAAGCCTCGATGACGATCTACCGGCTGGCGTCCGGCCTGCGCGACGGCCAGTCGGGCGACGGCGAGTTCCGGCTGGCGCAGTCGATCAAGCCCGGCGCCGAGCCCGGCGCGCGCTGGTATCGGGCGCGTGCCCGCGCCTTCAGCATGCCCGGGCAAAGGCTGCCGATGCTGGCCTGGCAGCTCGCCGACATTTCGCAGGAGCGTGCTGAGCAGGAGCGCTTCTTCCTCGATCTGCAGAAGGCCATCGACCATCTCGACCATGCGCCGGCCGGCTTCTTTTCGGCCGACCAGGAAGGCCGCGTCACCTATATCAACGCCACGCTTGCCGAGTGGCTGGGCATCGACCTTGCCAGCTTCACGCCGGGCGCCATCACGCTGCCGGAAATCATCGCCGGCGACGGCATGGCGCTGGTCCGCTCGGTCAAGGCCGATCCTGGCACCACGCGCAACGCCGTCATCGACCTCGACCTCACCACCATGAGCGGCCAGGCGCTGCCGGTGCGTTTCATGCATCGGGTCTCGGCAAGCCGCGAAGGCGTCAACGGCCCGACCCGCACGATCGTGCTCAACCGCACCCAGGGCGAGGACGCTTCCGCCGAACTCAGGGCTTCCGAGGTCCGCTTCACGCGCTTCTTCAATTCGACGCCGATGGCGATTGCCGGCGTCGATGCCAGCGGGCGCATCCTGCGCACCAATGCGCCGTTCCTGCAGCTGTTTTCGTCGGTGGTCGACCGCGACGCCGTCGACCGGCGGGTGCGCTTCGAGACCATCGTCCACGAGCGCGACCGGCCGGGTTTCGCCGCGGCCTTCGAGAAGGCGCGGCAGCGGCAGGCCAATATCGAACCGATCGATTCCGTGCTGCCCGGCAACGAGGAGCGCCACATCCGCTTCTACGTCAACGCCGTCGCCGACAGCGCGGGGAGCGAGGGCGCGGAGGAATCGGCGATCGTCTACGCGGTCGAGACCACCGAGCAGAAGGCGCTCGAGGGCCAGATGGCGCAGAGCCAGAAGATGCAGGCGGTCGGCCAGCTCGCCGGCGGCATCGCGCATGACTTCAACAACGTGCTCACCGCCATCATCATGGCGTCCGATCTCCTCTTGACCAACCACCGGCCGTCGGATCCGTCCTTCCCCGACATCATGAACATCAAGCAGAACGCCAATCGGGCCGCCTCGCTGGTGCGGCAGTTGCTGGCCTTCTCGCGCAAGCAGACGCTGCGGCCGGAAGTGCTCAACCTGACCGATGTCCTGGCCGATCTCAGGATGCTGCTCGCCCGCCTGGTCGGCAACGACATCAAGCTGAAGATCGACCATGGCCGGGATCTCTGGCCGGTCAAGGTCGATATCGGCCAGTTCGAGCAGGTGGTGGTCAACCTCGCCGTCAATGCGCGCGACGCCATGCCGAGCGGCGGCGATCTCACCGTGCGCACCCGCAACGTCACCGCCGACGAATGCAAATCCTTCGCCTATCGCGAGCTGACGCCGGCCGACTACGTGCTCGTCGACGTCGAGGACACCGGCAGCGGCATCGCGCCCGACGTGCTGAAGAAGATCTTCGAGCCGTTCTTCACGACCAAGGAAGTGGGCAAGGGGACCGGTCTCGGCCTGTCGATGGTCTACGGCATCATCAAGCAGACCGGTGGCTTCATCTTCTGCGATTCCGAAGTGGGCAAGGGCACGGTGTTCCGAATTTTCCTGCCGCGCCACATCGCCGAGGCGAAGAAACCGGCCGAGCCTGGCGAGGCGCCGGCGACCGCGGCGGTTTCGGCCAAGTCGGCCGACACGGCGAAGGATCTTTCCGGCTCGGCCACCGTGCTTCTGGTCGAAGATGAAGACGCCGTGCGCATGGGCGGTGTCAGGGCGCTGACCTCGCGTGGCTACACCGTCCACGAGGCGTCGTCCGGCGTCGAGGCGCTGGAAGTGTTCGAGGCGCTTGGCGGCAAGGTCGACATCGTGGTGTCCGACGTGGTGATGCCGGAGATGGATGGGCCGACATTGCTGGGCGAGCTGCGCAAGCGCCAGCCGGACATCAAATTCGTGTTCGTTTCAGGCTATGCCGAGGACGCCTTTGCCAAGAACCTGCCGGCCGAGGCGCATTTCGGCTTCCTGCCGAAACCGTTCTCGCTCAAGCAGCTGGCGACGATCGTCAAGGACGTGCTGGAATCCTGAGCGGTATGACGCCGCTCTGGACGGGAGACCACCGCGAAGTCGCCAGGCTTGAACGTCTTACACGTCGCTGGAATTGCTTCTAAATCAGCTATCGCTTGCGCATTGCGGCAGCCCTGCCATGATGGCGGTCGGATGGGTCTATCATGGGGGTGGTAGCGCGTGACGCCGCATATCGAGGCGGGCAGGGGCGATTATGCCGAAACTGTGCTGTTGCCCGGCGACCCCGAGCGCGCCCAATGGATGGCGGAGACCTTTATTGAGGCACCGCGCTGCGTCAACCGCCGAAGGGGCGCGCTGGGCTTCACCGGCCGGTTCCGCGGCAAGCCGGTCAGCATCCAGGCAACCGGCATCGGCGTTTCGTCGTTCCTGATCTACGCCCATGAATTGCTCGACTATCATGGCGTGAAGACGCTGATCCGGACCGGCACTTGCGGCGGCTTGTCGGAAGATGTGGCGCTGCGCGGTGTCGTGATCTCCAGCGCGGTGCGGGCCGAAGGGCCGATCAGCGGGCAGGTGTTCGGACTTTACGAGCCGGCGGGGCCCGACCAGGCGCTGCATAGGCTGGCCCTGCAATGCGCGGCCGATCTAGGCATCGCCTGTAGCGCGGGACTGACGATCTGCAGCGACGTGTTCCACCATCCCGATGGCCGCGCTCGCTTCGACGAGCCGAGGGCGCTCGGAGCGCTGGCGGTCGATATGGAGACCAGCGCGCTTTATCGGATTGCGGCGCAGTTCGGCGCGCGCGCCTTGTCGCTGCTGACCGTCGTCGATCATATCGCCACCGGCGAGCTGACCGACTATTCGGAACGCCAGGCGCTCTTCACCGATATGACCCGGCTGGCGCTCGAAGTCGCGACGGCCAGTTAGGCGGCTTCCCGCTTCAATGCGCTCTGCTCCTCGGCGCTTGGCCTGTGGCCGCGCAGATAGAGCGCGCAGGTCGTGCGCAGCATGGAAGCGAAGTTCGGGATCTGGCCGTTGATCTCGATCGCCTCGTCATAGAGTTTCGAGATGAATTTCGGCGTCGTCAGTCCCTGGCTGTCGGCGATCTCGTCAAGAAGATCCCAGAATGTCGCTTCGAGCTGGATGCTGGTCGAGTGACCGTCGATGCGGATCGACCGATTGATCTGCCGATAGCCCTCCGGGTCCTGCCCGGCAAAGACTCTGCACATCGCTACCTCCCATTCTTGTTATCTTGGGCGCCGATTGGCCGGCTGGCGCCTTTTTGAACACTGCCTGCGTTTGTCATCTTCGATCCGATGGCCGGCTACGGCAATCGGACTTTCGTCCTTAAAGCGCGCCGCGCCGAAGCAGCGGTGCGCTTTAAGGTCTTGCTTCGATGCGTGTCGTTCTCCCAAAACCGCGTCACACTTTTGGGCGACACGCAATCAAACTGGCGCGAGACTAGCCGTTTTCCAGTCCTATGCGTGGTAATCGGCTGCCACCACCTTTTTTCGCCGGCGCGCATAATCGTTTCCGTGAGCACCAAAAGCCGCGGAGTCCGATTTGGCGAAGACCATCCATTCCATGATCAGGGTACTCGACGAGGAGCGTTCCGTCGATTTCTACAATAAGGCCTTCGGCCTCAAGGTCGCGCAACGGCTCGATTTCGAGACCTTCACGCTCGTCTATCTCAGCAACGCCGACTCGCCGTTCGAGGTAGAGCTGACGGTGAACAAGGGGCGCACGGAGCCTTATGCGCTCGGCGACGGCTACGGCCATCTCGCCGTTTCGGTTACCGATCTCGACAGCGAGCACGACCGGATCGGCGCGCTCGGCTTCAATCCGAAGAAGATCGTCGAGTTCAACCATGACGGGGCGCCGATCGCCCGCTTCTTCTTCATCGAGGATCCCGACGGCTACAAGATCGAGGTCCTGCAGAGAGGGGGGCGCTTCCAATAGGGGATATTGCCGCGCGGAGGAGCGCGGCGCCAGCAACGGCACTCTTCAAGGGGTGCGAACAGCAAGCAGGGAGGAAATCATGGTTACAGTCTACGAACAGAGGCCCGTCCACGAGAAGAAGATCGGGCTTTCGCGGCGCGAGCTTCTCAAGCGCGGCGGCGCGGGCGCGCTGCTCATCATCTCGGGCAGCGCCGTCATCAGCCCCGAGCATGCCTGGGGTCTCGAAACCGCGGCGCTGAAGCCCGAGACGATGGCAACGCTGATCCAGGTGGCGCGCGACATCTACCCGCACGACCAGGTACCGGACAAGTACTACGCCATCGCCGTCAAGGGCCATGACGAGACGGCCGCCAAGGATCCGGCCCACAAGGAGCTGATCGAGAAGGGCATCGCCGAGCTCGACAAGAAGGCCGGCAAGGGCGGCTATCGCGGGCTTGGTTGGGAAGAGCAGCGGGTGGCGCTGCTCACCGATATCGAGAAGACGCCCTTCTTCCAGGCGGTTCGCGGCGGCCTCGTCGTCAGCCTCTACAACCAGAAGGAGGTGTGGCCGATCTTCGGCTATGAGGGCGAGTCCTATTCCAAGGGCGGCTACATCGCGCGCGGCTTCAACGACATCGAGTGGCTCTGAGCCGCTCTGCCCTGAACCGCTTTTCGATAGATTTCATGGGAGGAAACCATGGCAGCATCATTTGATCTCAAGAACGACGGCGTGGTCGTCATCATCGGCTCGGGCGCCGGCGGCGGCACGCTTGGCAACGAATTGGCGCAGAAAGGCATCGACGTCGTCATCCTCGAGGCGGGCGCCCGCCACGAACTCGAGGACTTCGTCAACGACGAGTGGGATTCCTTTGCCCAGCTCGCCTGGAAGGACAAGCGCACCACTTCGGGCGACTGGCGCGTCGCCAAGGATTTCCCGAACCTGCCGGCCTGGATCGTCAAATCGGTCGGCGGCTCGACCACGCACTGGGCGGGGGCCTCGCTGCGCTTCCAGGAGCATGAGTTCAAGGCGGCCACGACCTACGGCAAGGTCAAGGGCGCGAACCTTGTCGACTGGCCGGTGACGCTGGCCGAGATGGAGCCCTATTACGCCAAGGCGGAAGCCAAGATGGGCGTCACCGGCACCAACAACTGGCCGCGCCTGCCGGGCAACAACAATTTCAAGGTGCTCAAGGCCGGCGCCGACAAGCTCGGCTACAAGGAATGCCACACCGGCAACATGGCCATCAATTCGGTGGAGCGCGACGACCGCAATTCCTGCCAGCAGACCGGCTTCTGCTTCCAGGGCTGCAAATGGGGCGCCAAATGGTCGACGCTCTACACCGAAATCCCCAAGGGCGAGGCGACGGGGCATCTCGAGGTGCGGCCGAACTCCATGGTGATCAAGATCAACCATGATGCGTCAGGCAAGGTGACCGGCGTCGTCTATGCCGACAAGGACGGCAAGCTGCAGGAACAGAAGGCCCGCATCGTCGCGGTTGCCGGCAATTCGATCGAGAGTCCGCGGCTGCTGCTCAATTCGGAATCGAGCAAGTTCCCGCATGGGCTCGCCAATTCGTCCGGACAGGTGGGCAAGAACTACATGCGCCACACCACCGGTTCGGTCTACGCCATCTTCGACAAGCCGGTGCACATGTATCGCGGCACCACCATGGCCGGCATCATCCGTGACGAGGCGCGCCACGATCCGTCACGCGGCTTCGTCGGCGGCTACGAGATGGAGACGCTGTCACTCGGACTGCCCTTCATGGCAGCTTTTCTCAACCCGGGCGGCTGGGGCCGTTCCTTCACCACGGCGCTCGACCATTATGACCATATGGCGGGCCTATGGATCGTCGGCGAGGACATGCCGCGCGAGGAGAACCGCATCACGCTGCACAAGGACGAAAAGGACGAGCACGGCATGCCGATCGCCGACGTCCATTTCGACGACCACCCGAACGACGAGGCAATGCGCAACCATGCCTACAGCCAAGGCCAGGCGCTCTATGCCGCGGTCGGCGCGACCAGGACCTTCCCGACGCCGCCTTATCCCTCCACCCACAATCTCGGCACCAACCGGATGAGCGAGAAAGCGGAGGATGGCGTCGTCAACAAGCACGGCCAGTCGCACGACATCAAGAACCTGTTCGTCTCCGACGGCAGCCAGTTCACCAGCGGCGCGGCGGAGAACCCGACGCTGACCATCGTGACCCTGGCGATCCGCCAGGCCGACTACATCGCCGCGCAGATGTCGGCGAAAACTATTTGACCTCCCGACTGCCTGCTGGCGCGGGACCCGCGAGGGTTCCGCGCCTTTTTTATGCGGCCGCGCGCTCGCCTCAGGCGCCGACCGGCTGGCCGTCCTTGCGGCGGATGGCGACGACCGAGGGGCGCGGCGGCTGGCCGTCCTTGAAGTCGGGCCACAGCGACTGCGCCTTGTCGAGCGTTTCGGCATCCTCGGACGGATGCTGGACAGAGAGGAACAGCGTCGTGCCATCAGGGGTAAAACAGGGCCCGGTCGCCTCGGCGCCGTGCGGGCAGGTGAAGAGCAGTTTTGGCAGGCCGCGCGCGGCGCCTTCGGTATCGACGCCATAGACGCCGTCCGGCAGGTCGAAGTCGTTGGCGCCGTCGGTCGCCACCCACAGCCGGCCGGCAGGATCGAAGGTGATGTTGTCGGGGCAGACGAACCAGCCATTGTCCGATGTCTCGGGATGGAAGGTGGCGCCGACCTTGGCATCCCTGGGATTGCCGCAAAGCACGAACAGGTCCCAGGCATATTTGTCGGCGGTATGGTCGGCCTCAGCGCCGTGGCCGCCCGGCGGGATCAGCTCGACGATGTGGCCCCAGAGATTTTCCGGCCGCGTGTTGGCCGGGTTGACTTTGGATTCGTCGCGTTTCTTGTTCTTGGTCATGACGGCATAGACGCGGCCGGTGACCGGGTTGGTCTCGATGTCTTCCGGCCGGTCCATCGGTGTGGCGCCGAGCGCGTCCGCGGCAAGGCGGGTCTTCAGCAGCACCTCGGCCTGGTCGGCAAAACCGTTCTCGGCGGTGAGCTTGCCCTGGCCGTGGACCAGCTGCAGCCAGCTCATTGTGCCGTCGGCATCGAAACGCGCCACCGAGAGCACGCCGTCATCCAGCAGATCCTTGGCCGAAGCCGGGTTCGCCGGATCGTAGGCCTTGGCCGAGACGAAGCGGTACATGTATTCGAAATAGTCGTCGTCGCCCATGTAGACGACGATGCGGCCATCCTTGTTGCGCATGACGGTCGAGGCTTCGTGCGACATGCGGCCGAGCGCGGTGCGCTTCACCGGCTTCGACCGCGGATCGTAGGGATCGATTTCGACCACCCAGTCGAAGCGGTTCGGCTCGTTCGGCTCCTTGTCGATGTTGAAGCGATCATGGAAGCGGCCGCGGCCGTAAATGTCGGAACCGTCGAAGCCGTAGCGGTCGAGGATGTCGGCGGTCGGCGCTTTCTTCGGGTCGCCGCCGAACAGGTCGGAGACGCCTTCCTCGCAGGTCAGCACCGTGCCCCAGGGCGTGACGCCGCCGCTGCAATTGTAGCTGGTGCCGAGCACCTTCTTGCCGCTCGCGTCGGCCGAGGTCTGCAGCAGGACATGGCCGGCGGCCGGCCCGGAAACGGTCATTTCGGTGTTGGCGGTGATGCGGCGGTTGAGCGGGCTGTCCTCGACGGTCTGCCACTTGCCGTCCTTCAGCATCACCTCGACGATCGAATGGCCCATGGCGGCGAGGCCGAGATCGACCTGTTCCTTGGTCATCGTCTTGCTGGCGCCGTCCTCGGTCATGCCGGGGAACATCACGTTCGGCGAGATGTACTCGTTGTTGACGCAGAGCAAGCCATGGTCGGAGTTCACCGAACCCTTGGGCAGCGGCATGAAGGCGATGTAGTCGCAATTATAGCCGAAGCGCTTTTCCTGTTCGTCCGCGGCGACCCTGTTGCCGTCGAACTCGGCCAGGCCGGCCGCGAGCGGATCGCCCCAGCGGGCGACGATGGTGGTTTCATAGCCGTCGGCGGCGGCGTGAGTCTTGTCGTAGACCCGCTTCAGCTCGGGAAAACCGAGGGTGGATTGGGCTGTCGCGGCATGTGTTTCGCCGGCAAACAAGGAGCCGACAAAGCTGCCGCCGGCAATCAACGCGCCGGATGCAAGGCCGCTCTTGAGGAGTTCGCGGCGCGAGACGCGCGCGGCAATGACGTCGCGGATAACAGGGGAGGGTGAAGACGGAGAATTGGCCATCGTGTCTGCCTCTCGGTGGATGTTGACGACACGCGCTGCCTAAGGCGCTTCGGCAACATTCCGATGACATGGCGAGCGCTATTTCGGGTGACGACCCGGGGCAGCGCGGTCGCTGTCTGTCGACACGGCTATTTCCTGGTGCAGGTCGAGGCGGTGAAGGCGCCGTCCTGCTGCTTCATGATGATGTCGAAGGAGGGGCCGCTCGGGTCATCCAGCGTCGCCTGGGTCATCGAGATCGAATTGCCGCCGCTGGTGTAGCCGCCGAGCGGGCCAAGCCAGGTGATCTCGCCATTCGGGTTCATCTGATAGTCGTAGGCTTGCGGGGTGGCGCCGAAGGTCACCGGGCCGCTATAGAGGCTGCCCTTGATGGTGATTACGCCGAGATCGAGGAACAGGCCGAGCAGATAGACCTCGCAGTGATAGGCGCCGTCGGGCAGCTTGCCGTCGGCGAAATCGGCGCGCGCGCCGCCTGCGGCGGAAAGCAGAAGCAGGAAACTCAGGATGAAGCGTGAGGCCATGGTGTCTCTCGTTTGCGCGGCGACCTTGCCCCATTTCGCCCGCGGGCCGCAACAGGGCCAATGCGGGTCGCGTTCAATCCAGCTGAAAGTTTAGGCATTTTTATCATTTGGGCAAAATCTAGGCAGCGCTGCGTAAACTTTTCTCAATCCTGCTGCATTGCAGCGGATCCGAAAGTTTTCCGGTTACTGGATAACCGGCTGTAATCTCTTCGTTATCCGGAAATTCCGGCGGGCGCATTCTCGTCTGGCACGTCGCTTGCACAGCCTATGTTGCGATGCAAACAACCACGCTTGGGAGTGTGTCATATGAGGGGTAACTTCGCGAAAATAACAAAAATCCTGTCGGCGGGCGTCCTCGCGGCCGGCCTGCTGGCATCGGCTTCCGCCAGGGCGGCTGAAGACACGATCAAGGTCGGCATCCTCCATTCGCTGTCGGGAACCATGGCGATTTCGGAGACCACGCTGAAAGACGCCATGCTGATGCTGATCGACGAGCAGAACGCCAAGGGCGGCCTGCTCGGCAAGAAACTGGAAGCCGTGGTCGTCGATCCTGCGTCCAACTGGCCGCTCTTCGCCGAAAAGGCGCGTGAGCTGATCTCGAAGGACAAGGTCGCGGCTGTGTTCGGCTGCTGGACTTCGGTGTCGCGCAAGTCGGTGCTGCCAGTGTTCTCGGAACTCGACAACATCCTGTTCTATCCGGTCCAGTATGAGGGCGAGGAAAGCGAGCGCAACGTGTTCTACACCGGTGCGGCTCCGAACCAGCAGGCCATCCCGGCCGTCGACTATCTGATGAGCGCCGATGGCGGCTCGGTGAAGCGCTGGGTGCTCGAAGGCACCGACTATGTCTATCCGCGCACCACCAACAAGATCCTCGAAGCCTACCTCAAGGCGAAGGGCGTGCCGGCCGAGGACATCATGGTCAACTACACGCCGTTCGGCTTCTCCGACTGGCAGACCGAGGTCTCGGCGATCAAGAAGTTCGGCTCTGCCGGCAAGAAGACCGCTGTCGTCTCGACCGTCAACGGTGACGCCAATGTGCCGTTCTACAAGGAGCTCGGCAACCAGGGCATCAAGGCCGAGGACATCCCGGTCATGGCCTTCTCGGTTGGCGAGGAAGAGCTTGCCGGTCTCGACACAAAGCCGCTGGTCGGCCATCTCGCCGCCTGGAACTATTTCGAGAGCGTCAACACGCCCGAGAACAAGAAGTTCATCGCCGACTGGCACAAGTTCATCAAGAACAACAAGCGCACCACCAACGACCCGATGGAAGCTCACTATATCGGCTTCAACATGTGGGTGAAGGCGGTCGAGAAGGCCGGCACCACCGATCCGGACAAGGTCATCGACGCGATGGTCGGCGTTTCGGTGCCGAACCTGACCGGCGGCTATTCGACGATGATGCCGAACCACCACATCACGAAGCCGGTGCTGATCGGTGAAATCCAGGCCAATGGCCAATTCCAGACGGTCTCGAAGACGCCGGGCCTGGTGATGGGCGACGAATGGTCCGACTACCTGCCCGATTCCAAGGACCTGATTTCCGATTGGCGCGCGCCGCTCAGCTGCGGCAACTTCAATGTCAAAACCGGCAAGTGCGGCGGCAAGGGCACCAACTGATCCTCCCGGGCTGGACCATCAGGTCCATGCCCAAGACTGCGCGCGTCCGGACGGTTTCCTCCACCGTCCGGACGCCAATTAAACCCTCAAAGGGTCACCAAGTACCGATGAAGACCTTCCGTGCGATTGGCCTCACGCTTTTGTTCCTGCTGACGACGCTGTCGTCCTCGGGCGCTGCGGAAGCCGATCTGCGTGCCATCATCGCCAAATTCGCGACAGCTGCGGACTTTTCCGAGACTGGAGTTATCGTTCGCGAGTTGACAGCCACAGGCGATCCGGCTGTCGAACGGCCGCTTGCTGCGTTGGCGGAAGGCAATCTTTACATTCGCGCCGCCGACTCGATGGTGTTTGTCGGCAAGGAAGGGAGCGACAGCATCCAGCTTTTCGACCCGCTGAGCGGCGAGGCAGCGGGCGAGGCTTCCGCAGATGACTTAACCCAGATCGGCGTCAACAACACCTTGCGCCGCACCATCCGCGATGCATTGGGCACGCTGACGCTTGGTTCCAAGGATCCGACTGTCCGCATCGCCGCCGCCGACACTATGTTCAAGACACCTGATGCCGCCAACATCGAGCCGCTCGACGCAGCGATCGCCAGTGAAACCGTGGCGAGCGTCAAGGCTTTGCTGGAGCAGGCGCGTGCTGCTTCCATACTGGTTTCGGACAAGCCCGATGCGGACAAGCTCGCCGCAATTGCCTTGATCGGTGCGCGTGGCGACCGCAACGCGGTGTCGCTCCTCACCTCCGTCGAGGCCAACGCGTCCGGAGCGGTCAAGGAAGCGGCGACGGCCGCAATCGCGAGTATCAATTCGACGCTGGCATTTTGGGATGCCGGCCAGAACATCTGGTACGGCATTTCGCTCGGCTCGGTACTGTTGCTCGCGGCGATCGGGCTTGCCATCACCTTCGGCGTGATGGGCGTCATCAACATGGCGCATGGCGAGATGGTGATGCTCGGCGCCTACACCACCTTCGTCGTCCAGCAGGTGATCCGCGCCTCGTTCCCCGGCCTGTTCGACTGGTCGCTGGTCATCGCGCTGCCGCTCGCCTTCCTGGTCGCAGCACTCGTCGGCCTCGCCATCGAACGCGGCATCATCCGCTTCCTCTATGGCCGGCCGCTGGAGACGCTTCTGGCCACCTGGGGCGTCTCGTTGATCCTGCAGCAGGCGGTGCGCACCATCTTCGGGCCGACCAACCAGGAGGTGGGCAATCCGTCCTGGATGTCGGGTTCGTTCGCTATCGGCCAACTGGCCATCACCTGGAACCGGCTGTGGATCCTGGTGTTCGCGCTCCTGGTGTTCGGCGTGCTGCTCTACGTCATGAAGCGCACGCCCTGGGGGCTGCAGATGCGCGCCGTCACCGCCAACCGCCGCATGGCGGCCTCGATGGGCATCAAGACGCCATGGGTCGACGCGCTGACCTTCGCGCTGGGATCGGGCATTGCCGGGATCGCCGGCGTGGCGCTCAGCCAGATCGACAATGTCTCGCCCAATCTCGGGCGCGGCTACATCATCGACAGCTTCATGGTCGTCGTCTTCGGCGGCGTCGGCAATCTCTGGGGCACGCTGGTCGGCGCCTTCTCGCTCGGCATCGTCAACAAGTTCCTCGAGCCCTATGCCGGCGCCGTGCTCGGTAAGATCGTCGTGCTCGTGCTGATCATCCTGTTCATCCAGAAACGCCCGCGCGGCCTGTTCGCGCTCAGGGGCAGGGCGGTGGAAGCATGATCACGCAGCGCCTGTTCGGCGCCGACCGGCGCATCGCCGTCACGATCGTCGCCCTGCTCGCGGCTGCCATCATCGTGCCGCTGCTCAACCTCGCGGTCTCGCCGCAAAGCGCCTTCTACATCCCGCCTTATATCGTGGCGCTGGTGGGCAAATATCTCTGCTATGCGCTGCTGGCGCTGGCGCTCGATCTGGTCTGGGGCTATTGCGGCATCCTCTCGCTCGGCCACGGGGCCTTCTTCGCGCTCGGCGGCTATGCGATGGGCATGTATCTGATGCGCCAGATCGGTTCGCGCGGCGTCTACGGCAACCCGATCCTGCCCGACTTCATGGTGTTCCTGAACTACAAGGAACTGCCCTGGTTCTGGTACGGCTTCGACCATTTCTGGTTCGCAGCAACGATGGTGCTTGCCGTGCCCGGCCTGCTCGCCTTCGTCTTCGGTTGGTTCGCCTTCCGCAGCCGCGTCACCGGGGTCTATCTGTCGATCATCACCCAGGCGATGACCTATGCGCTGCTGCTCGCCTTCTTCCGCAACGACATGGGTTTCGGCGGCAATAACGGCCTGACCGATTTCAAGGATATTCTGGGCTTCAACGTACAGGCCGACGCGACGCGTTCGGCGCTGTTTGCGGCGAGCGCCGTGACGCTTGCGCTCGCCGTCTTCGTCACCGCGGCGATCGTGCGCTCCAAATACGGCAAGCTGCTGATGGCGGTGCGCGACGCCGAGAGCCGCACCCGCTTCCTTGGCTGGCGGGCCGAGAACGTCAAGCTGTTCGCCTTCACCGTCTCGGCGATCATGGCCGGCATTGCCGGCGCGCTCTACGTGCCGCAGGTCGGCATCATCAATCCAGGCGAATTCGAGCCGGCCAATTCGATCGAGGTGGTGATCTGGACCGCCGTCGGCGGGCGCGGCACCATCGTCGGCCCGATCCTCGGCGCGTTGCTGGTCAACGCCGGCAAATCCTGGTTCACCGGTGTGCTACCGGAATTCTGGCTGTTCGCGCTGGGCGGCCTGTTCGTCGCCGTCACGCTTCTGCTGCCCAAGGGCATCGTCGGCATGTGGGACAGCTGGCGCGGCCAGGCAAAGGCGCTGCGCGTGGCCTCGCTTGCCGCCGAGGCCGGCGCCGATCCAGACGAGCCGCAGCCGAAGATCGTTCGCTCGGCGGCAAGGACGCCGGGCGCCTGGTCGGCCGCCGGCCCCGAACC
Source organism: Mesorhizobium sp. GbtcB19 (assembly GCF_019091085.1). Lineage (GTDB taxonomy): Bacteria > Pseudomonadota > Alphaproteobacteria > Rhizobiales > Rhizobiaceae > Mesorhizobium. Next base: position 93,980 of record NZ_JAGXJY010000008.1, read on the forward strand.
GCAGCCGGCGGAGTGAACGAGCATGAGCAAGTCGAACACCATCCTCTATCTCGACGGCGTCTCGGTCTCCTTCGACGGCTTTCGCGCCATCAACAATCTGTCGCTGGTGCTCGACAAGGGCGAGATGCGCGCCATCATCGGACCCAACGGCGCCGGCAAGACGACGATGATGGACATCGTCACCGGCAAGACGCGGCCCGACGAGGGCGAGGTGTTCTTCGACGGCCAGATCGATCTCACCCGCCACGACGAGGCCGAGATCGCCATGATGGGCATCGGCAGAAAATTCCAGAAGCCGACCGTCTTCGAAAGCCACAGCGTCGAGGACAATCTGATGCTGGCGCTGAAAGGCCCGCGCTCGATCTTCCCGGCGCTGTTCCATCGTCGGGCAAGCGCCGAGACGCGGCGCATCGACGAGATCCTCGGCATCATCCGTCTGGGCGACAAGCGCGACGAGCTCGCCGCCAATCTCAGCCACGGCCAGAAGCAATGGCTGGAGATCGGCATGCTGCTCGCGCAAGACCCGAAGCTTTTGCTCGTCGACGAGCCGGTCGCCGGCATGACCGACGCAGAAACCGAGGAGACGGCGCGCCTGCTCAAGGACATCGCCCGCGACCACTCGGTGGTCGTCGTCGAGCACGACATGCATTTCGTGCGCGAGCTCGGCGTCAAGGTCACCTGCCTGCACGAGGGCTCGGTGCTGTCGGAAGGCACGCTCGATTTCGTTTCGGCGGATGAGCGCGTCGTCGAAGTTTATCTGGGGCGCTGAAGCATGGTCTGGCGGGTTCCGTTCTACCGTTTCGATTTTGCGTTCCTGAAGCGCTGGAGAAGGAGCTGACCATGCTCGAAGTCTCCAATGCCACGCTTCACTATGGCGCCGCCCAGGCGCTGCGCGGCGTGTCGCTGAAGGCAGGCGCAGGCAAAATCACCTGCGTGCTCGGCCGCAACGGCGTCGGCAAGACCAGTTTGATGAGATCCATCGTCGGCCATCACCGGCTGACGAGCGGAAGCGTTGCCTTCGAGGGGAAGGCGCTCGACCGGAGCGCGGCGTATGATCGCGCCCGGTCGGGCATCGCATTCGTGCCGCAGGGCAGGGAGGTGTTCCCGCTGCTGACGGTGCGCGAGAACCTGGAATCCGGCTTCGCGCCACTCAGGCGCGCCGACCGCAATGTTCCGGCGCATGTCTTCGAACTGTTCCCGGTCTTGAAGCAGATGCTCGGCCGTCGCGGCGGCGACCTGTCCGGCGGACAGCAGCAGCAACTCGCCATCGGCCGCGCGCTGGTGATGCGGCCGAAGCTCCTGGTGCTCGACGAGCCGACCGAAGGCATCCAGCCGTCGATCATCAAGGATATCGGCCGCGCCATCCGCTACCTGCGCGACCAGGCTGGGATCGCCGTGCTTCTGGTCGAGCAATATCTCGACTTCTGCCGCGAGCTTGCCGACGAGGTCAACATCATGGATCGCGGCCAGATCGTGCATACCGGTCCGGCCGAGGATCTCGATCGGGCGGACGTGAGGAAGTTCCTGACAGTCTAGAGCGGTTGCTCGACTTCGTCCGGGTCGCGAAACGACAGCAGGTCCAATATTTCTTCCATGCAACCCTGTCTAACCCTAGCGGACCATGGGCCGCGTGCTAGTCTTTTTCTTGGCCTTGGTGAGTCGGCCGCTTTCCGTACCAGTCGCGAATGAGGGGGAAGGCGCGGACACCGCCCGCAAGTTCCACGCAAGCAAGCCTGGCTAGCTTTCCCCGCAGTGATTGTCGGTCAATGCGTCCAAACAAGCTTGCCAGGGGACGGCGATGGAACGTTTTGTCGAGGACTACCAGAAGCGGCGCCTGACCGAGCGCGTCGATATCATGACCGCGATCAACATCCTGATGTCGCAAGGCTATGACGAGGATCATCTCCTTGATGAGATCACCAAGGTTTTCTACGTCGATCTCGACGCTTTCTACGATGTGATCTCACACCATTGAAGGCTTGCGTTCATTCTGAACTAGGCCGTGCACTCATAAACGGGCCACCGCAATTTGCGGTGCGATGGGTCCCTGCTATGATTGGACGGCTGGACGAAGGCTCGGTAAGGCGTGGGTAACCCTGGGGGCGAGCCGGTCCCGCGCTCCAGCGCTAGCGACCCTAACTCGCCTCGGTATGGCTGCGGGCCTGCGAGTATACGGCCTAGCCGGCGCGGCGGAAATCCAGCACGCGGTTGCGGCCGCCGCGTTTTGCGGCATAGAGCGCCTTGTCGGCGGCGCTGAGCACCTTATCGAAGCTTGAGCCTTCGTTGCTGCCGAAGGCGAAGCCGGCGCTGACCGTGCATCTCAACTCACCGCTCTCGGTCTCGACCGCGCGCGCCGCGAAGGCCAGCCGGATGCGTTCGGCCGTAGCCTCGACCATCTCGGGCAAAGCGCGTTTCAAGACCAGCGCGAACTCCTCGCCGCCCATGCGGGCGGCAATGTCGTTGGGACGCAGATTGGCGGACAGCACTTCGGCAAAGACCCTCAGCACTTCGTCACCGGCGGCATGGCCGAACTGGTCGTTGATCGCCTTGAAGCCGTCGAGGTCGAAAACCACCACCGCCGTGAAGGCGCTGACGGGCGTCCTGCCGTGCAGGTCGAACAGCGCGCGGCGGTTGAGCAGTCCGGTGAGTGCATCGGTCTGCGCTTCGCGCTGATGATGGCGGGCGAGCCGCCCCTGGTTGAGCGCCAGCGACAAGGCGCCGATACCGGTCATCGAGGCGATGACGATGACGAGGCTCAGGTCCTCGGCCCAGTTGCTCGGCGCGTGGCCGAGGACCATTTTGCCGTCCCATGCGAGCACCGCCGCGCACAGCACGAAGGATATGGCGGTCAGCGAATAAAGCAGCGCCACGCCGATGAGATGGACGGGCGCCTCCGCGCGGCCACGCCAATATTGATACGCGGTGCCGAACAGCAGCAGCGCGGCCAGCGCGTTTTCCAGCATGAAGCCCAGTCCGTCATAGCCGAGCGCCATCGGCGGCAGCGCGAGCGCAAAGGAGCAGCCGGCGCCAAGCGCGATCAGCGGCACGGGCGAGCGTCTTGTCCTGTATTGATGGGCGGCGCCCAGCATGACCGAGAAGCCGAACAGAAGCAGCGCCAGCGTCAGCACGCCAAGCGCGTTTCCGGGCGCCTTGATATAGGCGTCATAGGCAAAGACTTCCATCACCACGACCAGCACGCTGATCGCCCAGGTCAGCAGGAACCTGTCGGAACGGGCGGCCAGCCAGGTTCCGAACAGCGTGAGGCTGAGGCAAGCGGCCGAGAAGCCGACGGCCAGAAGCAGGGAGTTGTAGTCGAGCAGCATGCACGCGTCCTAGCCGGTGCCGGGTTTTACAACCTGGCGTAGGTCCATTAGTGCAGCAAGGAAGTATCGATTACGTTACGATAGGCGAGAAGATGCGAGGGTTTCGTCCGATTGGGGGCGGCTGACAGGCAGCGGCGGTGTCGGATGGGCTGGCAGCACAGGCGCGAGCTCTCCCAGGCTCTCGAAGAGGGGACCGAGGTGTCGCGCATAGGGCTTCCACTTGGCGACCGATGCCGTGCTGATCGGGCGCCTGACCTGCGAGAGGCTGGCGGTGCGGACGGGGCGGGCGTTTTCGTGGAAGCGCATCACCTCGTCGTTCCAAGGCAGGCCGCAATGATCGAGAAGCCGACGGACTTGCGGTTCCGGATCGCCGACCAATTCCTCGTAACCGACCCGCAATACCCTTCCGGGCAGGACGCGGTCCCAATGCTCCATGACGGCCACGTAGCGGCGATACTGCGCGCCCAACGCGTCAAGGTCGTAAGTGAACTCATGTCCGGTGCGGAACTGGCGTTGGTAACACGCGAGGCAGTTGTCGACGGCTTCACGCCGGATGTCGATGATGACGGCATCGGGAAGGCAAAGGTCGATCATGCCGATATGAACGTAGTTGCCGAGCATCTTGTTGACGATCATCGAGGCCTGCGCGTCGATCTTGCGAAGCCTGGCGATGTATTCGCGGCCGATATCGCGGAAATAACTGGCGACGGGAGCAGGCGGTTCTTCCGGGCGCTTGCCACCGTCGCTGCTCGGGCCGCCATAGGGCCAGCGCATGTTGGTCAAGATGGACAGATCGGGGATTTCGCCGGCGCCGAAGACGCCTGGGTGGCTGGCCAGTATCTGCTCGACCAGCGTCGAGCCCGAACGCGACCGAGCTTGGATGAAAACCGGAACGCGGCTGCGCTCGCCATGGCCACCAAACCGCGCCATGAAATCCGGCGTGAACAGGTCCGTGACATAGTTGCAGACGAGCGCGTGAGCCGTTGCCGCCGCTTCCGGCGTGGTCAGCCGGGGCTTCTCCCCGGCGGGGGCGATGGCGCTGGTCGGCACGGTCGCGTCACGGAGCGTCGACACGGTCAGATCGTTGGCCTCTTTCAGCGCCGCGAATGACTCGTCATGCATGCCCCGGCGCCGAAGGATTTCGGCCACCGAAAAGAGAAAGCTGGTCCTCGTACCGTGTGGGACCTTCGGATCGCTGCCGGCCTTGCGCATCAGCGCGAAATCCTGATCGGACAAGGCTTCGGGCAGATTGAAAGCGAGATGGCTGTACGGGCGTGGGTCGTTGGGATTTATTTCGATCATCGTCCGGCAGACCCGGGCCAGGCTGTCGAACTGTCCGAGATTTGCGTAGGTGTTGGCCAGTTCGGCCCGGGCGCGGCCCAATCCAGGATTGAGCTTGAGCGCCAGGCTGAAACCCGAAGCCGCCAGTTGCAGGCGTCCGGAATAGCGATAGGCCAGGGCCAGGTTGTATTGCGCTTCGGCGCTGCCCGGCAGTTCCTTGGCGATGCGTTTGACGAGGCGGATCGCCTCGGCAAGATCGCCATGCTCCATCTCCACCAGCGCAACGACTTCGAGCGCCTGCAGGTTTTTCGGTGCATTGCGCAGAACCGCTTCGGCGGTGGCACGGGCGCGCCTGAAATCGCCGGCAAGGTGCAGCCTGCGAGCTTCGGCAATGAGGCGTTCCAGTGAGAAACTGTTGCTATTCTGCAACTTAATTACCAATCCCTAATCCTGTCAGAAAACACTAATTGTTGAGGCATATAAAGACGGTTACGTAGGGTTACGACATTCGCCGAGGGCGGAGTCTACGGGTGGTGGGGAATAGCATGAAATTTCTGACAGCGGGCTTGTTTGCCTCGGTTTCCGTGCTCGCGCTTGCGCTGCCGGCGGGCGGAGCATATGCGGGCCAGAGTGTCATCCAGTTTCAAATCTGCTCCAGTTCCAACCCGACTGACTATTGCAGCACCCGCAACAACGCATCCTATATCGGCCCCGGAATAGACTCTGCCATTGCCAATACGTCTTCCATCGCTGGCGGCGTGAGGGAAGCAAGTGCAACCGACCACGTCGTGACCGATGCATATGACGGTTGGGGAGCTATCTACGGTACCACCACCAGCGGCAACGTCTATCAGAGCCCCTATGCAACGCCATTCAACGGTCTGACCGCTGCACGCCAGACCGAGTCCTACGTCGCGGTACCGGGATTGCCGGCCAATTCCATTCGCTGGTTTGACAGCTTCACGAACAATACGGGCAGCGCCATTACCGCCAATGTCGCGTTCGGAGGCAACCTTGGCTCCGATAGCAACACGTACGTGCACGCCTCAGGGCCAGGCTATGTGGTAACCGGCCAAGGTGCTCCCGGAGCCGAATCGACGGATCCGGTCATTGCCCATCTCTATGGCAACAATGATTATGCGTTCAGCCAGACCACGACCCATTTCGTCAATGGTGACGACAATCCGTATATCGTCTATCCGTTGACGGTTGCTCCAGGCCAAACAGTGTCGATCATGAATGTCGATATCCTGTTTGGCGACAATGCGCGCCAGCCGGACGGCGGCGGATCCGTCTACGCGCAGGACGTCGCGCTGGCGATCCAGCAAGCGCAGCTCTTCGTCAACAGCCCAGTGTTCGACGGCCTGACGGTAGAGCAGCTCCAGACATTGGTGAACTGGAATGTGCTGGTTGACGGCAGCCTGCCTGCCGCCGGCGCGGTGACCGGCCTGTCGCAGAGCATGCATGACGCCTTCGATGGGATACTCAACCGCGATGCGGTGATCTGGACGAACGGTTACTACGCCCCGGCATTGGCGACCGGCGCGCTGCAATATGCAGCCGAGACCGCTCCCGGCGCAAAGCAGGACGGCGCGGCGGCTCTCGCCAACGAGATCGGCGAGAAGGGCGGCAAGGTCGCCATCACCAATGTCGACGGCACGCGCAGCTATCTCTTCGGCGGCTACACGACCGGCTCGCGCGACTACGCCGCGGGCGATCTCGATTTCGACGGCTACCTGGCCGGCATCGGCATCGAGCATAATTTCGCGTCGGGACTGTTGGTCGGCATCGCCGGCGGCTATGCGCGCGGCAGCGGCGACATCGGCGATGTCTATTCCGACATCACCAACAAGCAGTATACCGTGTCGCCCTATGCCCGGTGGCAGGCGCCTACCGGCACCATCCTGGATGCGCGGATCTCGCTCTCGAGCGAATCCTGGACCTATTCGCGTACCGCGGGCGCGGGCACGGCGAATGCCGATATCGACGGCAGCAGTTTCGGCGCGCGCATCGGCGCGGCGCAGCCTTTCGACATGCCGGTGGCCACCATCACGCCGTTCGCGAACCTCTCCTATCTGCGCACGCATGTCGACGGCTATACGGAAACCGACGCCGGCACCGGTAACCTCGATGTCCCGTCTTATTCCGTCGACCACCTCGATGGCTTCGTCGGCGTTTCGGCGGCGCGGGACTGGGCCATGGCCAATGGCGGCAGGCTGCGCGGTTTCGTCAGCGCCGGCATCGGCGACAGCTTCCTCGGCAACGACAGCGTGTCGACGACCTACACCACCTCGTCGACAGCCTTCGTGAGCGACATCGAAACGCAAAAGGGCGCGTTCGGCCGTGTGGAGGCCGGGATTTCGGCGAATATCACGCCCGACTTTGCCGTGACCTCCACCTATGGCGGGCAGTTCGGCAACGGCCGCAACCAGCACACGATCAGCGTCGGTCTCGACCTGAAGCTTTAACGCACGCGCGGGGCGGTCGGCTTGACTGGAGCAGCTCAGTAGCTGAGCTGCTCCAGTCGCCGACGCGCGAACTTTCCAGAATCGCTATGCCGAAACCCGCTTCATCAGCGCCATGGCGCCGAACGGCGCGCGCACCTTGCCCTCGGTGATGAAGTAGGCGAACACGTCGCGCGGCTTGACCGGCGCGTCGGTCTTGGGGTCGGCGCGCGGCAGGTCGGCGGGCTGCTTGCCGTCCGCCCAGGTCTTCACGCGTACCGCCCATTCATCCAGGCCTTTCGGCGTGTAGCAGTCGGGATTGTCGTCGTTGCCGGTCTGCAATCGCGCATAGACGAAGTCGCCGGTGACGTCGGCGATCGCTGGATACTTTGCGTGGTCGGCATAGACGATCGCGGCGTTGTATTTGCGCGCCAGCGCCGGGAATTCCGGCACGACGAAGCTGTCGTGGCGCACCTCCAGCGCGTGGCGCAAGGCCACGCCGTCCTGCTTTTCGGGCAGAAGCTTGAGGAAAGCTTCGAAATCGTCGGCATCGAATTTCTTGGTGGGCGCGAACTGCCAGAGGATCGGCCCGAGCTTCTCGCCGAGCGCGGCGACGCCCGAGCCGAGGAAGCGCATCATCGATTCACCGGCTTCACCGAGCACGCGGCGGTTGGTGACGAAGCGGTTGCCCTTGAGCGAGAAGACGAAACCGTCCGGCGCGTCGGCGGCCCATTTCAGGAAGGTCGGTTCCTTGAAGCTGGAATAATAGGTGCCATTGACCTCGATGCTCGGCACCTGGCGGCTGGCGTAATGCAGCTGCTTGGCCTTGGCGAGCTTCTCCGGATAGAAGGAGGTGTCCCAGGGCTCGAAAGTCCAGCCGCCCATGCCGGAGCGGATCGTTCCTTGGCTCATCGTCTTCCTCCCGTTTTCAAAATGCGATCAGGCGGCCTTGCCGACCGGCTTGGCCATGTCGACCACCGTCCATCCTGGTCGGTATGGATTGGCGCGACGACCCGTTTCCCGATAGCCATAGGCCGAATAAAGCGCGATGTTCCGCTCCATGCGCGAATTGGTGTAGAGCCGCACCTCCGGCAAGCCCCATGAACGCGTCTGCTCGTCGGCGAAGTTGAGCAGCGCGATGCCGAGCTTTTTGCCCTGGAAGGCCGGTGAAACCGCAACGCTGAAGATCATGGCGTGGTCCTCATGCCGCTCGAGGACGAGCAGCCCGGCAAGATCGGAGCCATCTTCAAGCAGCCAGACCTCGCCGCGCTCGATGCGCGGCGCATAATCCTCGGTCACCGGGATCGGCGGCGCGCCGAACAGGGCGGTGTACGGGGCATAGGCCTGCGTGGTCAGCGCGACGATCGCGCTGAGATCGCCGGGGCGGGCGATCCTAATCGTCACTGTACACCTTACGTCCTGTCACCTGTTCGGTAATCAGGCCTTCGCGCTCCAGGACAGCCCGAACATCTTCGAAAATCGCGCCGATGTTCCCTGTGGGGAATCTAATCTGCCCAAGACCAATGATGTTTGAGAATTCTTCGCACCCTTCCTCCAAGAGGATGATTGCCTTCCGCCAGCCCAGCTTCCCTTGAAACAGCCCAGCCTCGTGGACAACATTTTCACGGGCATGAAGCGACTTGTCGTCGTGTAGGTCCTCACCTGTTAGAAGCAAAAACGCAAATCCACACTCCTGAAGCATTTCGGACAATCGCTCCTGTGTCCCCACTCCAGCCGTTGGTATTCGATTAAACTCATCATACGGCAAGCCTAGGCGATCCCGCACGAAGTCCTTTAGGATTCGCCATTGGGCTGACCTGCCGTGCCCTATGAAAATTCTATTTGAGTTCGACGTTGATTGCTGTTTTGGCTCCATGAGCACAAGTACCTCAATCGCATTTCTTATGCATGTTGTTAGGTCGCTAAGTCGTCTTTTGTTTATTTCTACAGAGGTTATCGCAGCCTGATATTGAACGTGCGCAGGAACAGTCTGTCCCTTCGAAATCTCTTCGGAATCACGTGTCATCCTTGGTACGCTACGGAGGCGCGCGTTGACAAAATCCCCAAAGCCGTAAGGGGTGATTTTCTCCCGAACACGAGTCAAATAGCGAGATAGTGAGGCGTCTTTGAACTGCCTCTCCGCAGCTTCTAACGCATCAAGCACTTGATCGTGTAGATTGGCAAAGTCGGTATGAAGCCTGTCAGATAGCGCGTAAAAAGCATGGAAGACTTCTTCCCCGACCCCAGCGAACACAAATTCCCGGATTTCCTCCCTCGTAAAGATGCGCCAACCCGGATTGTGCGACCCATTGAACCCAGGCACAAACCCCCATTCCACATCAAAACTCCGCCCCGACGGTGGGGAACGAAATCCTTGGTAGTAGGTAGAAGAGTGATCGCCGAACCATGATTTGGAATGGCAGTTCTCCAGTTGGCTGATGCGCTCCTGGTAGAGTTTTCTCGCCGGTTTCAAGTCCGGCGCAATGTCAGTTTCGGCCATCCGAATGGCTCTCGCCTCAAGGTCTCGCAGGCGGTTAATAACGTCAGTCACGTTTAGCTCACTTCGGGATTTGCACCAGCTGCGTTCTCGGCAACCTTTTCCTGGCCCACGGCAATCGCTGCAACGACACTACGGCTGGCACCGCCCAGGCCATGCCGTTCGGCGAGCCATTGCGCATCGTTGTAGGACAGCCAGACCTTGCCCTGCTCATCCTCCCAGGCCAGCGCCTTGATCGGCAGGTCGATGCCAGACAGTTGCGGGTCCTGCATCAACGGCGTCCCGCCTTTCGGATGGCCGAAGATCAAAAGCTCGGTCGGGCGCAGCGAAGTGCCGACTTCATGCGCGCCGGCGGCATGGTCGATGCGGGCGAAGACGCGCATTCCGGCGCCGGTGACGGTCGCGACCAATCGGTCGATGGTTTCGGCCACGCCGAACCGGCTTTCGACGGAGACGAGGCCGTTGTTCGCCATCACTCGGCCGCTTCGCGCTTGCCTCCGGGGCGGCGCTCCAGAAGCTCCTTCAGGAACTGGCCGGTGTAGCTGCGCTTCTCGCGGACGATCGCTTCCGGGGTGCCTGACGCGACCAACTCACCGCCGCCATCGCCGCCCTCGGGGCCGAGATCGAGCACCCAGTCGGCGGTTTTGATCACTTCGAGATTGTGCTCGATGACCACCACGGTGTTGCCCTGGTCGACCAGTTCATGCAGCACTTCCAACAGCTTGGCGACGTCGTGGAAATGCAGGCCGGTGGTCGGCTCGTCGAGGATGTAAAGCGTCTTGCCGGTCGCCTTGCGCGACAATTCCTTGGCGAGCTTGATGCGCTGGGCCTCGCCGCCGGACAAAGTCGTCGCCTGCTGGCCGATATGGATATAGCCCAGCCCGACCTGCTTCAGCGTCTCCAGCTTGTCGCGCACGCCGGGCACCGCCGAGAAGAAGTCGACACCTTCCTCGACCGTCATGTCGAGCACATCGGCGATCGACTTGCCCTTGAACAGGACATCGAGCGTCTCGCGGTTGTAGCGCTTGCCGTGGCAGACGTCGCAGGTGACGTAGACGTCCGGCAGGAAGTGCATCTCGATCTTGATCACGCCGTCGCCCTGGCAGGCCTCGCAGCGGCCGCCCTTGACGTTGAAGGAGAAGCGGCCCGGCTGATAGCCGCGCGCCTTCGCTTCGGGGAGCCCGGCGAACCAGTCGCGGATCGGCGTGAAGGCGCCGGTATAGGTCGCCGGGTTGGAGCGCGGCGTGCGCCCAATGGGCGACTGGTCGATGTCGATGACCTTGTCGAGGAACTCCAGCCCCTCGATGCGGTCATGCTCGGCCGGATGCTCGCGCGAGCCCATGATGCGGCGCGAGGCCGCCTTGAACAAGGTCTCGATCAGGAAGGTCGACTTGCCGCCGCCGGACACGCCGGTGACAGCGGTGAAGGTGCCGAGCGGGATCTCCGCCGTGACGTTCTTCAGATTGTTGCCGCGCGCGCCGACGACTTTTATCCGCCGGTTCTTCTTGGCCTCGCGGCGCACGGACGGCGTCGCCACTTCGAGCTCGCCGGAAAGATATTTGCCGGTGATCGAGGCAGGCGTCGCCATGATCTGCTGCGGCGTGCCCTGCGCGATGATGCGGCCGCCATGGATGCCGGCAGCCGGGCCGATGTCGACGACATAGTCGGCATGCAGGATGGCGTCCTCGTCATGCTCGACGACGATCACCGTGTTGCCGATGTCGCGCAGATGCTTCAGCGTGTCGAGCAGGCGCGCATTGTCGCGCTGGTGCAGGCCTATCGACGGCTCGTCCAGCACATAGAGCACGCCGGTTAGGCCGGAGCCGATCTGCGAGGCGAGGCGGATGCGCTGGCTCTCGCCGCCCGACAGCGTGCCGGAATTGCGCGACAAGGTCAGATAGTCGAGGCCGACATCGTTGAGGAAGCGCAGCCGCTCTCGGATCTCCTTGAGCACGCGCACTGCGATCTCGTTCTGCTTGTCGTTCAACTGCGCCGGCAGGTCGGTGAACCACTGGTCGGCCTTGCGGATCGACTGTTCGGTGACCTCGCCAATATGCTTGCCGCCGATCTTCACCGCCAGCGCTTCCGGCTTCAGCCGGTAGCCGTTGCAGGCGGGGCAGGGGGTGGCCGACATGAAGCGCTCGATCTCCTCGCGCATCCAGGCCGATTCCGTTTCCTTCCAGCGCCGGTCGAGATTGGGGATCACGCCCTCGAAGGTCTTGGTGGTCTTGTAGGAGCGCAGGCCGTCGTCATACTGGAAGGTGATCTCGCGCTCGCCGGTGCCATGCAGCACGGCTTCTTTCGCCTCCGCGCTCAGATCCTTGAACTTGTCGCCGAGCTTGAAGCCATAGGTCTTGCCGAGCGCTTCCAGCGTCTGCGCGTAATAGGGCGAGGTCGACTTCGCCCACGGGCTGATGGCGCCGTCGCGCAGCGAGACGTTCTCGTCAGGGACCACCAGGTTGGGGTCGATGGCGCGCTGGCTGCCGAGGCCATCGCAGGTCGGGCAGGCACCGAACGGGTTGTTGAAGGAGAACAGTCTGGGCTCGATCTCCGGGATCGTGAAGCCGGAGACCGGGCAGGCAAACTTTTCCGAGAACAGGATGCGCTCATGCGTCTCGTTCTTCGACTTGTTGACCGAGTCCTCGCCGGTCAGGCTGGCGTCGAGCGGCCGGTCGGCGAACTCGGCCACGGCGAGGCCGTCGGCGAGTTTCAGCGCTGTCTCCATCGAGTCCGCGAGCCGGGTCGCCAGGTCGCCGCGCACGACGATGCGGTCGACGACGACGTCGATGTCGTGCTTGTACTTCTTGTCCAGCGCCGGCACGTCGGCGATCTCGTAGAAGATGCCGTCGACCTTGACCCGCTGGAAGCCTTTCTTCTGCAGTTCCAGGAGTTCCTTGCGGTACTCGCCCTTGCGGCCGCGCACGATCGGCGCCAGCAGGAACAGGCGGGTGCCTTCGTCCAGCGCCAGCACGCGGTCGACCATCTGGCTGACCGTCTGGCTCTCGATCGGCAGGCCGGTGGCGGGCGAATAGGGGATGCCGACGCGCGCGAACAGCAGGCGCATATAGTCGTAGATTTCGGTGACCGTGCCGACTGTCGAGCGCGGATTGCGCGACGTGGTCTTCTGCTCGATCGAGATGGCGGGCGACAGCCCGTCGATCTGGTCGACGTCCGGCTTCTGCATCATCTCCAGGAACTGGCGGGCATAGGCCGAGAGGCTTTCGACATAGCGACGCTGACCCTCGGCATAGATGGTGTCGAAAGCGAGCGACGACTTGCCGGAGCCCGACAGGCCAGTCATGACGATCAGGCTGTCGCGCGGCAGGTCGAGATCGACATTTTTCAGATTGTGTTCGCGCGCCCCGCGAATGGAAAGGTATTTATGGTCGGCCATTGCCGGTCGCCGCCTCAGATCTGGAATGTGCTGGATTGGGCGGGTTTGTCCCGGCCATCCCCTATGTAGGTATTTTCGCCGCCACGTCGAGAGACGCCACAATCTCGACGGAGGAAGCCAATTACGGGTTTAACCGTCTTTCGCGCGAGCGGGCAAGCGGAAAGAACAAAGGCCGAACACGCTCCTGACAAAGCGCTGTGGAAAGAGATGCCACAAGCGCCCGCCGCTTTGGATCCACAGAGACGCTGGACTTACCTGGACGTAACCTCCAAGAGATCACATTTTTCCGTAACCGGCTATTCAACGGTTGACGCCAGCGACTCACGGGAGCAGTCTCAAACGCGTCAACGGAGCCGGCCGTCTTTCGATGGCCTCGCCGCCCAACAGGCGGCCTGCGAGACGCCGCAGGTGATAGCGATTTGCGCTTCGAACGACATGTCGCAACGGACCCAGGAGCGGAGCATGACGCCACCGGACAGTCCCTTGAGGCTCCACACCGAGATGGAGCCGCGGCGGGCATAAGTGCCAGGGCAGACTTGAAACGCCAGCCCGACAAACCGTGACTTGCCGAATCCCAACAATCAGAGACCGTAGTCGGATCGTCGGCTGAAAGCCGCGTTGCATCCGAAACAGAACGCCGGCAGTCCACTCCCGGCTAAAGTTGGATTTCAGATCCATGAAGCCCCATCCGTCTGCACAGCAGGGATGGGGCTTAACTTTTGTGCATGCCCGCCGACCAAGGACAAACCTTCTGGCGCCAATCACTCCAGGCGTCGACGTCGCCCCTCATTGCCCTGCCGGGCATTTCTTCCCGAAACGGGGAGAAAGAGGCTGGCCGCGACGCCGGCGCTTTTCCTGCAACGCTTGTGATTGGCGAAATCGGAGACGACAGCGTCCTTCGCCCCGTTTACGGGGAGAAGATGGCGGCAGCCAGATGAGGGGTGGCGCCGGCCTTGGTCAGAAGTCAGTGGTTCGGAATCCTGGTGCCGCCGGTCGCCATGTCGACGGTGATGCTGCCGCCGATCCTGACATCGGTGTTGCCGATCTTGAAGGAGCCGTCGCTGCCGGCTGGCAGCGCGTCATCCGGCTCGGGCTGCGGCGCCGGCTTGGCGATGCGATAGTCGCCGCTGACGCCGGGCAGGTTTTGCGACGAGCTGTCGTCCGCAAATGCGGTACCGGCCGTCAGCGCGCCGGCAAGGGCGGCGAGGGCAATGCACACATACCTGGTTTGCAGCGGCTTGATCATGCGCGAACTATAGGGGCGCGAGCGCGGCGATGCCAGACGCGAGCCAATCAATTTGCCGCGCGTCCGGCCAGACGTCAGGCCGCCTTCTTGCGCGTGTCGTAGACGTGGTCGACCAAGCCCCATTCCTTCGCTTCCGCGGCGCTCATGAAATAGTCGCGGTCGAGCGTGCGTTCGACCTCTTCGTAAGTGCGCCCGCAATGCCTGGCATAGAGCTCGGTCATATGCTGCTTGGTGCGCACGATGTCCTCGGCATGGCGCTGGATATCGGAAGCCTGCCCCTGGAAACCGCCGAGCGGCTGGTGCAGCACGATCCTGGTGTTGGGCAGCGCGATGCGGCGTCCCGGCGTGCCGGCCATCAGCAGGAAGGAACCCATCGACGCCGCAAAACCCATGCAGACCGTCGAGACCGGGCAGGAGATGTATTGCATCGTGTCATAGATGGCGAAGCCGCTGGTCACCATGCCGCCCGGCGAATTGATGTAGAGCGAGATCTCCTTGTCGGGATGATCGGACTCCAGCGACAGCAATTGCGCGCAAACCAGCGCCGACACGGTGTCGTTGATCTCGCCGTTGATGAAGACGATGCGCTCGCGCAGCAGCCGCGAAAAGATGTCGAAGGAACGTTCGCCGCGGCTCGATTGCTCGATCACCATCGGCACCAGATTGGCAATGCTCATGACGGATTCCTCGTTTCTCTTTCGATCAGGCGGCGCGCAGCATCATGCAGGGCGCATTGGCCGCGACTGGATTTTTGCGGACATAAAACGAGAGCCCGCAACCGGCGCCCGCAACGGCAAGAACAGGCGCGGCCACCGGCACGAAGCCGTCATGGACAATGCGCAAATGCGTGCCGCCGGAGGCGGTGCGGGCGAGCGTGAAGGTGACGATGCTGTTGAAGGCGGGAAACTCGTCCGCATCGCTTGCGCCGGGCCGCTCGCGCCAGGAATAGCGCAGCAGCTTGCCGGGCTCGGCCTCGATCACCTCGCATTCGATCGGCGCATCCGGTCCGGCAAAGTTGAAATGCCTGCCGGCTTCCGCCTTCATGTCGTTCGGCATCAGCCAGGCGGCGAGCAGCTCCGGCTCGGTCAGCGCCCGCCAGACCTTTTCCGGCGGATCGGGAAGGTCGCATTCGAAGCTGAGCGGCGCTTCGTTGGCCGTCGGTTTTCCGGTTGCTGTCATTGGTCCATTCCCTTCAGAACCGTCTTCAACTTCTCGATGCGTTCCGGCCAGAAGGCGCGGTAACGTTCGACCCAGCCGAGCAGCGGATCGAGCCCTTGCGGGTCGGCGCGGTAATAGGCGTTGCGCCCCGAGCGCCGCTCGACCACCAGACCGGCGCCGCGCAGCACGGCGAGGTGCTGCGAGACCGCAGGCTGCGACACGCTCATGCCGGCGCGCAATTCGGTCACGGTCATCTCGCTGGCGGTCAGGCGCTCGTAAACGGCGCGTCGCGTCGGGTCGGCCAGGGCGCGGAAAATCTCAGCTTCGATCACGATCAAAGCATAAGTCGATACTTATTGATTTGGCAAGCTTCTATTTGATCGCCATATCCAAACGCACGTTCAGGCGCGGCCTTTGCTGACATTCCTTGACAGAAAGGGCGGTTGTGACTAGAACGAAAAGAGAACAAAAACCTTGTGGGAAAAGCCAGCCTTTGCAGGCATGGGCGGCCCTGAGGCTGTAAGGTGAGCGACTTAAAATTTGTTTCGGATGAGCGCGGAGAAGTACGATGGCGGGTAGCGTCAACAAGGTCATTCTGGTCGGCAATCTCGGGGCGGACCCTGAAATCCGCCGCCTGAATTCCGGTGATCCGGTCGTCAACATCCGCATCGCCACGTCGGAAAGCTGGCGCGACAAGAACTCGGGCGAGCGCAAGGAAAAGACCGAGTGGCACAATGTCGTCATCTTCAATGACCAGCTCGCCAAGGTGGCGGAGCAATATCTGAAGAAAGGCATGAAGGTCTATGTCGAGGGCCAGCTGCAGACCCGCAAATGGCAGGACCAGACCGGTGCCGACAGATACACGACGGAAGTCGTGCTGCAGAAATTCCGCGGCGAATTGCAGATGCTCGACGCGCGCGGCGAGGGCGGCGGCGGCCAGGTCGGCAATTATTCCGGCGGCGGCAGCAGCCGTGGCTCGGATTTCGGCCAGTCCGGCCCGAATGAAGGTTTCAGCCGTGGCGGCGGCGGTGGTTCCAGGGGCGGCGGCGGCGGCTCGTCGCGCGAACTGGACGACGAGATCCCGTTCTGAGTTGATCGTTTAAGGGCAAGGCGCGATGTCGCTCGGACCGCTTTTGTCGGCGCCTCCCCCCATTCCATGGCATGCCTTCGCGGCCTTAGCCGCTTTAGCCGTCGGCGGCGCCCAGCTGGCGCTGCCGAAAGGCACGATGCGTCACCGCGCGCTGGGCTATGCCTGGGTGGCGCTGATGCTGGTCATCGCCATATCGAGCTTCTGGATCCAGCAGATCCGGCTCGTCGGTCCGTTCAGCCCGATCCATCTCCTGTCGATCCTGGTGCTGGTCACCGTGCCTTTGGCGGCATGGTATGCGCACACGCATAAGGTGGCGGCGCATCGCGGCGCCATGATAAAACTCTATCTGTTCGCGCTGATCGGCGCCGGCATTTTTACCCTGCTGCCCGGCCGGATCATGCATGCCGTCGTGTTCGGCCAGTAGGGCGGCGAAACCTCGTAAGGAAAGTCAAACGTGAAAGCACGCGTCAAATGGGTCGAGGAGCGCACGTTCGTCGGCGAGTCCGGCAGCGGCCACAAGGTGGTGCTGGGCACGGCGCATGGGCCGGACGGCAAGACGCCTGGACCGAGCCCGATGGAGCTGGTGCTGATCGGCACCGGTGGCTGCTCGGCCTATGACGTCGTGCACATCCTCGAGAAGGGCCGCGAGGCGATCGAGGACTGCGTGGTCGAGCTCGACGCCGACCGGGCCGAGACCGACCCAAAAGTGTTCACGCGCATCCACATGCATTTCATCGTCAAGGGCCGCGCGCTGTCGCACGACAAGGTCAAACGGGCGATCGATCTGTCGATCGAAAAATACTGCTCGGCCAGCGCCATGATGGCGAAGACAGCCACGCTCACGCATGATTTCGAGGTGGTCGAAACGGCGGCGAAGTAGGCAGTAGGCAGTAGGCAGTAGGCAGTAGGCAGTAGGGTACTGGTCAAGCGGCCGTCAGCGCCCGGACGCCGTCGGCCACGAACTGTACGGCGAGCGCCGCGAGGATCACGCCGAGCAATCGCGTCAGGATCGAGCGTCCCGTCTGGCCGAGGATGCGGTCGATGCGTTCCGACAGCACGAACACCAGATAGGTGATGACGAGGCAGAGGAAGATGATGCCGACCAGGGCTGCCTGAGCGGCAAAGCCTTCGAAATGTCCCGACAGCAGCACCGTCGCCGAGATCGCGCCCGGGCCGGCGATCAGCGGGATCGCCAGCGGGAAGGCGGCGATGTTGTGGATCATGTCCTTGGTGATGGCGACGTCGCCGATCTTCTCCTTGCGGTCCTGGCGGCGCTCGAACACCATTTCGAAGGCGATGAAGAACAACAGGAAACCGCCGGCGACACGGAAGGCCGGCAGCGTGATGCCGAACACCGACAGGATCGAGGCGCCGGCAATCGCGAACAGCGCCATCACCAGGAAGCCGATCACCGAGGCGCGGACCGAGACCTGCTGGCGTTCCTCGCGGTTCATGCCGCGCGTGACGGCGAGGAAAAGCGGCGCCAGTCCCGGCGGGTCGATGGTCACCAGTATGGTGACGAAGGCGTTGAACAGGCTGTCGAAACTCGGCATCGCTGGTCCCCTCCCGCCGGGCCAAGCCCAGGCTCCGCAATTGGTAGAGCAAAGCCCGGGCGGTGGGAACAGGCGGGAAGGGAAATCAGCCGGCTATTCGGCCTTGCCGCAATAGGCTTCCAACCGATAGCCATCCGGGTCGATGACGAACGCGGCGTAGTAGCTGTCGCCATAGGCCGCGCGCAGTCCGGGCCGGCCGTTGTCCTTGCCGCCCTCACGCAATGCGGCGGCATGGAAGGCGTCGACACTGGCGCGCGTCGGTGCCGAGAAACAGAAGTGCAAGCCGGAGTCCGCGTCGGCCGGCACCGGCCGGCCAGCGTCGTTCACCCAAAGCTGGACGGCTTGAGCGCCGTAACCGAGGGAGCCGGGCGACTGGCTGAGGCAGGAATAGCCGAGCGGCTTCAGCGCCGCGTCGTAGAAGCGTTTCGAAGCGCCGGCGTCACGAACGCCGATCGAGACATGGTCGAGCATTGTTTTCTCCATGATTGCAATTGGTTGGTCGATCAGGCTGGAGTCGCGCGCCGGGCCAGGAACTCGACCTCCATGCGCCAGGTCGCGCCGCCGTCATGCGACCGCTCGCCGAGCCAGCGGAACGAATTCTCGGTGATGCGTGAAAAGCTCCAGCGTACCGACGCGCCGGTGCCGTCGGCGCCGACCTGGACGATCGTGTCGTCCTCGGCGCGGCCGAGTTGCCGGCTGTAATACTGGTTGCGCGGATCGCTCCAGAAGATGTGCCAGGCGTCTTCACGAGGATCGTAGACGCGCAATGTCGTGCCGTAGAAGGTCCATGGCCCGAGCGCCGGAGATGGACCGGCGTCGCGCGCGGGCAGGATCCAGACGTCCTGCACGGCCCTGCCTTCCAGAACCCAGCCGAAATGCACCTCGCCGCGCCCCGTGAGCCTGGTGCCATCTTCCAGAATGCGCGTGGCGTCGAATGTCCAGGCGCCGATGAAGCGGCCATAGAGCTCCAGTTTTTCGGCGAGATCCGGATTGGGGCCTTCGCTGTGCAGGGCCTCGATGAAAGCATCGGTCATTGCTGCTGCCTCTTTTGTCAGGAGAGGGCGAGGAATAGGGGCATGGCAGGGTTCTTGGCTTGGGAAAAATTGCTATCTTTTCGCCATGACGACCGCACAGAAAACCCTGGCTTCCGGACATGGATGGCATGTGTCGGACGTGATCTGCACAGCCGCAGCCGGCGACAAGCCGTTCGAGGAAGAGCATCGCGGCTTCTGCGTTGCCGCCGTGACCAGAGGCACGTTCCGCTATCGCACCCGACAGGGCACGGCGATGCTGACGCCCGGCGCCATGCTGCTCGGCAATCCGGGCGCCTGCTACGAATGCGGGCACGAGCACGGTGCCGGCGACCGCTGCCTCTCCTTCCATTTTTCACCGGCCTATCTGGAACGTGTGATGGCGGAACTGCCGGGCGCGAAGCGGCTCGGCTTCGCCGATCCGCGTTTGCCGCCCTTGCCGGCTCTGGCGCCGTTGCTGGCCGAGGCGGAGGCGGCGCGAGAAACGGGCGACGGCGGAGCGTTCGAGGAACTCGGCCTGCGCCTTGCCGGCGCGGTGGTAACGGCTGCGGCCGGGTCTTCCGGAGTTGCGGGGGCGCCCAGCCGCCGCGACCAGAAACGCGTTGCCGAGGCGGTGCGCCTGATCGAGCTCAACGGCGAGCGGCCGCTATCGCTGACCGAGCTTGCCGACGGCACGGCGACCAGCCCGTTTCATTTCCTGCGTACATTCCGGCAGGTTGCCGGCATGACGCCCTACCAGTTCCTGCTAAGGACAAGGCTGCACCGAGCCGCGGTGCGGCTGCGCAGCTCGGACTCGGCGATCTCGACGATCGCCTTCGATGCCGGCTTCAACGACCTGTCGACCTTCAACCGCCGGTTCCGGCGCGAGATGGGCGAGGCGCCGGGCGCCTATCGCGCTCGCTGATAGAAATCGCCGCTGCCTGTCGGATGCGTCGTCAATCGTCTGTCGGCCCGCACCATCCAGGCAGATAGTCCGCGTCCTTGCTCCTGGCGAGCGTCAGGGCATCCTTCATCGCCTTGTCGAAGTTCTTCGCAACCGCGCTCCGATCGATGCGCCGGCGCAAAAAATCCGCCCAGATGAATTCGCTGAACGGCGTCGTGTCCTTGGCGTAGCCGCCCAACCGGCGCAGCTCGCCCGCCACGCTGCGGTACGGATCATCGACCAGCTCGCCGATGGTCTTTGGAATGGCCGAGTAATCGCGGCGCCGGCCGTTCTCGTCGAACGGGTGCATCCAGCCGCGATTGTCGAGCACGAAGAAAAACGCGTCCTTGTCGAGCGCGGACAGGTCTGCGATCACCGTCACCAGCACGTCCTTGACGCCCTCCTCGAGCAGGGCGCGAGCGAGATGATGGTGATCGGTGACGTAGTTGCGATTCTTCGGACCCAATACCACCGGCACCATGTGCTTGCCGAGAAAGGCGCCGGTCTTCCTCTTGGCGTCTTGCGCCCGGATCATCTGGCGCTTCAACTCCACTTCCCGCATGCCGACCGTGATCTGGGTCGGTCTCAGTTCCTCGACGGGGATCGGGGTTACAATGGGTTCTCGGGGATCGATCATGGCACTCCATCCTGTTCTTTTTGCTGCGGTTTCCCCGGACCAAGTGATTTGATCGCCGCGTCGACGCTGTGGAATATCCGCTGCGTGCCGACGATGTCAGCGATGCCGAACCGCTTCAGCGCCGCCTGGGCGCGCAGCGATTCCATGCGGGCGATAGCAAAGACCGCGCCTTTGTCGCGACAATGGCGGATAGTGTCGATCAGCGCCTGGGCGGCGGTATAGTCGATCTCGACGATGTTGCTGGCCTCCAGCACCACCAGCTTCACGTCCTCGCTCCTGGCGTCGATCAAGTCGGTGAGGCCACGTTTGAAACGGTCGGCGTTGACGAAGGAAAGCGGCGCCTGGAACGCCGCCACCAGCACGCCGGGATGCGGCGCGCCCGCGCTCGAATTGCTCGGCGGCCACCATACCGAGGTGCCCGGCACCTGCGCCAGTTCGATCGGCTCCGTGCGCGTCGAGCCCCAGATGCCATAGAGCAGCGACAAGCCGATGCCGATCGCGACGCCGGTTTCGATCGGCAGCACGACGATTGCGATCATGGTGATCAGGATCAGCGCAAACTCGACCGGTGCCTGGCGCCAGACCTTGGCGAAGACTTGCCAGCGCAGGATATGCTGGGCCACGAACATCAGCACGCCGGCAAGCGCGGCCTGCGGCACGTTGGCAAGCAGGCTTCCCCCGAAAACGCTGAGCACCAACACGATGGCCGCCGCGATCAGGCCTGACAGCTGCGAGCGGCCGCCTGTCTGCGCGACGATGGCCGTGCGCGGCGGGCTGGCGTTGACCGCAAAGGCGCCGAACAGGCCGGCCACGATGCTGCCCGCGCCGACGCCGACGAAATCGCGGTTGACGTCGGGTGCTTCGCCGGCCTGCGATGCAAAAGAGCGGCTGGTGGCCGCCGTCTGCACCATGACGACGATGGCGATCAGCAGCGCGAGCGGGACAAGCGCCTGAGCGTCCTGGAAGTCGGCGGTCGGCATGCCGGGAGCCGGCAAGCCGTCGGGCAGGGCGCCGAGCACTTCGACGCCCCGGCTCTTCAAGTCGAAGGCGGTAACCGCAAGCGTCGCCAGAACCATGCCGATCAAGGCTGCCGGGATCCGGGCGCTGATATGCTCCGAGACGAAGACGATCGCGAACACGCCGAGCCCGAGCGCCAGGCTCCACGGATTGGTGAGGTGAAGGTTGGCGGCGATCTCGCCGACGCGCCGCACGGTCTCGCCGCTGTCCGGCGGCAGGCCGAGCAAGGAAGGCAATTGCGAGACGATGATGTGGACGGAAATGCCGGCGAGGAAGCCGGTGGTGACCGGCACCGACAGGAGATCGGCAATCCAGCCGAGACGCAAAATACCGCTGAGCGCCACCAGCAGCCCCACCATCAGCGCCAGCATGGCCGCGAGCGCCAGATAGTGCGGCGAGCCGGAGGTGGCGATCAGCGCCAGGCCGCCGGCGAACAGTGGCGTGATGGTTGAATCCGCGCCGGCCGACAAATGGCGATTGGCGCCGAACAGCGCGAAGGCAACCGATCCGGCGACGAAGGCGAAGAAGCCGATCTCCGGCGCGAAGCCGCCGAGCCGCGCCGTCGCCATCTGCTCGGGAATGGCGATCGCGGCGAGCGTGATGCCGGCCGCCAGATCGCCGTTGAGGTCTTTCGTCGTCCAGCCGCTCAAGGCGCGCAGGGGCAACCAGGAGTTTCGGTTCGCCGCGACTGCCGTGCCCGCCTCAGGGTGACGATCCATTGCCGGCCTATGCCCCTTCAACCGCGACTTCGGGGCGAAA
Source organism: Mesorhizobium sp. GbtcB19 (assembly GCF_019091085.1). Classification (GTDB taxonomy): domain Bacteria; phylum Pseudomonadota; class Alphaproteobacteria; order Rhizobiales; family Rhizobiaceae; genus Mesorhizobium. Next base: position 116,332 of record NZ_JAGXJY010000008.1, read on the forward strand.
AGCGCTGTGGCCATATCGTCGCAATCTGCGGTATCCTTTTGAAATTACCACGAAAATTGTCTCTGGAAAAGTCCGGCCAAGGTTGGAGTTTCGGCGAAGCTTCCTATATAAGCATGCAGTGATTCCCGACTGGATTGTGACCTGATTTGACCGACCAGAAGACACCGCGCGGGCCGGATGGCGGCCCCACCGGCATCGAGCCGATTTCGATCATCGAGGAGATGCAGCGCTCCTATCTCGATTACGCCATGAGCGTGATCGTCAGCCGTGCACTGCCCGACGTGCGCGACGGCCTGAAGCCGGTGCACCGCCGCATCCTCTACGCCTCGCATGAAAGCGGCTACCATTGGAACCGCAAATATGTGAAGTCGGCCCGCCCCGTCGCCGACGTGATGGGTAAATACCATCCGCATGGCGACGCTTCGATCTACGACGCTTTGGTGCGCATGGCGCAGGACTGGTCGCTGCGCGTGCCGCTGATCGACGGTCAGGGCAATTTCGGCTCGATCGACGGCGATCCGCCGGCGGCGATGCGCTACACCGAGTCCAGGCTCACCAAGGTCGCGCATGAACTCCTGGAGGACATCGACAAGGAAACCGTCGACTTCCAGGATACTTACGACGCTTCGGGCAGCGAGCCCAAGGTCTTGCCGGCGCGTTTCCCGAACCTTCTGGTCAACGGTTCGGGCGGCATCGCGGTCGGCATGGCCACCAACATCCCGCCGCACAATCTCAGCGAAGTCTGCAACGGCGCCATCGCCCTTATCGACAACCCGGCGATCGATTTGACGGCGCTGATGGAGATCGTGCCCGGCCCGGATTTCCCGACCGGCGGCATCGTGCTTGGCCGTTCCGGCATCTACAACGCCTATTCGACCGGCCGCGGTTCGATCGTCATGCGCGGCCGCGTCGAAATCGAACAACGCGGCAATGACCGTGAATCGATCGTCGTCACCGAGATTCCGTATCAGGTGAACAAGGCCTCGATGATCGAGAAGATGGCCGAACTGGTGCGCGACAAGCGCATCGAGGGCATTTCCGACATTCGCGACGAGAGCGACCGCCAGGGCTACCGCGTCGTCGTCGAATTGAAGCGTGACGCCGTGGCCGAGGTCGTCCTCAACCAGCTCTACCGCTTCACGCCGCTGCAGACCTCGTTCGGCGCCAATATGGTGGCGCTCAATGGCGGCAAGCCGGAAGTGCTGACGCTGATCGACATGCTGAAGGCCTTTGTCGGCTTTCGTGAGGAGGTCGTCAGCCGCCGCACGAAATATCTGCTGCGCAAGGCTCGTGAGCGGGCACATGTGCTGGTCGGTCTGGCGATTGCCGTCGCCAACATAGACGAGGTGATCAAGCTCATCCGCACCGCGCCCGATCCGCAGACGGCGCGCGAGCAGTTGATGGAGCGGCGCTGGCCTTCGCACGACGTCGCGCCGCTGATCAAGCTGATCGACGATCCGCGCCATCGCATCAACGAGGACGGCACCTACAATCTCTCCGAGGAGCAGGCTCGCGCCATCCTCGAACTGCGCCTGCAGCGCCTGACCGCGCTCGGCCGCGACGAGATCGCCGACGAGCTGAATCAGATCGGCGCCGAAATCGTTGATTTCCTTGATATTTTGTCGTCCCGCGCACGCATCCAGCAGATCGTCAAGGACGAACTGATCGCGGTCCGTGACGAGTTCGGCACACCGCGCCGCACCGAACTGACTGATGGCGGTTCGGATATGGAAGACGAGGACCTGATCCAGCGCGAGGATATGGTCGTCACCGTCAGCCATTCCGGCTACATCAAGCGCGTGCCGCTGTCGCTCTACCGGGCGCAGCGTCGCGGCGGCAAGGGCCGCTCCGGCATGTCGACCAAGGAAGAGGATTTCGTCACCCGGCTGTTCGTGGCCAACACGCACACGCCGGTGCTGTTCTTCTCCTCGCGCGGCATCGTCTACAAGGAAAAGGTCTGGCGGCTGCCGATCGGCAACCCGCAATCGCGCGGCAAGGCGCTGATCAACATGCTGCCGCTGGAGCAGGGCGAGCGCATCACCACGATCATGCCGCTGCCCGAGGACGAGAGCAGTTGGGGCGAGCTCGACGTCATGTTCGCCACCACGCGCGGCACGGTGCGCCGCAACAAGCTCTCCGACTTCGTCCAGGTCAACCGCAACGGCAAGATCGCCATGAAGCTGGAGGAAGAGGGCGACGAAATCCTCGGCGTCGAGACCTGCACCGACGATGACGATGTGCTTTTGACGGCAAATTCCGGCCAGTGCATCCGTTTCAGGGTCTCCGACGTGCGCGTCTTCCAGAGCCGCAATTCCGTCGGCGTGCGCGGCATAAGCATGGCCGAGACGGACCGTATCATCTCGATGTCCATCATCGAGAATGTCGATGCCTCACCCGCCGAGCGCGCCGCCTATCTGAAGCGCGCCGCAGCCGAGCGCCGCCTTGCCGCCGGCGCCAGCGGCGACGAGGAGGAGATCGCGCTCACCAATGAGGAGGTCGGCGAGGAAGCCGAACTTTCCGAGGAGCGCTACGAATTCCTCAAGGCGCATGAAAGGCTTGTGCTGACGGTGACCGAATATGGTTACGGCAAGCGCTCGTCGTCCTACGATTTCCGCCTGACGGGGCGCGGCGGCAAGGGTATCCGCGCCACCGACGTGTCGAAGACAGCTGAGATCGGCCGTCTGGTCGCGACGTTCCCGGTCGACAATGACGATCAGATCATGCTGGTTTCGGACGGCGGCACGGTCATCCGTGTGCCGGTCAACGGCATACGTTTCGCCAGCCGCGCCACCAAGGGCGTGACGATCTTCAACACGGCCGAAGGCGAGAAGGTTGTCTCGGTCGAGCGGATTTCGGAGCCGCAGTCGGACGAAGAGGCCGAAGATGTGCCTTCGAACGAGGCTGGCGCCGACGACACGGGCGATAGCGAATAAGCTCGGCTCAGGCTTCACCGGCCCTCTGGGCCGGTGCGGTCATGGTGGGGATCAGTGGCGACGGTAAACGTTGCGACGAGCGAAACCATCGAGCCGCCTGGTGTTGGCCTTGACGCGTACCCGCGCTGCTTCCTGATGCAATCCGAAAGCAGTCGCGATCAGCATCACGATGGTCATTGCAGTGGCAAGCATGTAGATCAGCATTTGCGTGTTCTCCTGCGCTTACAACGAAAGAAATGGTGATTTGGTTTCACCTCTTGAAGCGGCAACCTAGTGAACGCTGCGTGAAACGTTCGTGATCGTCGCATTCATGTGTCGTTCATGTCCGCGAAATGGTTCACGGATGCCCGCAATTAATCGGATTTGCCTTCCGTACGCCCGCCCGCTAGAAGCCTGCCATGACCGAACGCACCGCCCTTTATGCCGGCTCCTTTGACCCGCTGACCAATGGCCATCTCGATGTGCTGAAAGCCTCGCTGGCCGTGGCCGACACCGTCTATGCGGCAATCGGCATCCATCCGGGCAAGAAGCCATTGTTTTCGTTCGAAGAACGCGTGGCGCTGATCGAGGCCGCGACCAAGGCCGAATTCGGCAAGGACAGCGGCCGCATCAAGGTCGTTTCCTTCGACGGGCTGGTCATCGACGCCGCAAGGAAGAACGGCGCCTCGATCATGATCCGGGGCCTGCGTGACGGCACCGACCTCGATTACGAGATGCAGATGGCCGGTATGAACGAGACGATGGCGCCGGAATTGCAGACCGTTTTTCTGCCCGCCAGTCCTTCGGTGCGCACCATTACCGCCACACTCGTGCGCCAGATTGCGTCGATGGGCGGCGACATCCGCCCATTCGTGCCGGCGGCCGTTGCCGGCGCGCTCACCGCCAAGTTCACCAAATAGGCTTTCCCGGAGATATCCATGCAGCTGAAGAAGCTCGCTTCGTTCCTTGTCGTGCTCGCCGGCCTTTTCGCCGCATCCCTGCCGGCTGTCGCCGCCGACAAGGAAAACACCATGGTCATCACGCTGAAGGGTGGCGACGTGACCATCGCGTTGCGTCCTGACCTGGCGCCCAAGCATGTCGCGCAGATCAAGAAGCTGGTGCGTGACGGCGCCTATGACAATGTCGCCTTCCACCGCGTCATCGACGGCTTCATGGCGCAGACCGGCGACGTCAAGTTCGGCAACGTGAAGAAGGGTTTCAACCCCGAGGCTGTCGGCACCGGCGGTTCCGACCTGCCCAACCTGCCGGCCGAATTCTCGCAGAGCGAGCAGTTCACCCGCGGCGTGGTCGGCATGGCCCGTTCGCAGGATCCGAACTCAGCCAACTCGCAGTTCTTCATCATGTTCGCGCCGGCGCCGAACCTCGACGGGCAGTACACCATCGTCGGCAAGGTGGTCGGCGGCATGGACCTCGTCGACAAGATCAAGAAGGGCGACGAGGCCGACAACGGCACCGTCACCGACCCCGACAGCATGATCAAGGTTCGCATCGCCGCCGACGGCAAGTAACCCCCCGCAATTTTCAAAAAGGATTTCTGACATGGCTGAGATCAAGGACCGCGACAACGCGCTCATCATGGAAACGACCAAGGGCCAGGTCGTCATCGAAATGTATCCCGAGCTGGCGCCGGGCCACGTCGCCCGCATCAAGGAGCTGGCGCGGGAAGGCGCCTATGACGGCGTGGTGTTCCACCGCGTCATCGACGGCTTCATGGCGCAGACCGGCGACGTCAAGTTCGGCAATTCGTCGAAGCCCACCTATGCTCCTTCAAGGGCCGGCATGGGCGGCTCCGACAAGCCGGACCTGAAGGCCGAGTTCTCCAACGCCAATCACGGCCGCGGCGCCTGCTCGATGGCGCGCGCCCAGAACCCGAATTCGGCGAACTCGCAGTTCTTCATCTGCTTCGACGACGCTGCCTTCCTCAACCGCCAGTACACGGTCTGGGGCCAGGTCATCGAAGGCATGGAGAATGTCGACGAGATCAAGCGCGGCGAGCCGGTTCAGGATCCCGACAAGATCGTGTCGCTGAAGGTCGCGGCCGACGTCAAGTAAAGGCAAACGATGATGGGCGCAGTCTGGTCCCTGCTTGGCATCCTGTCGGGTGCCTTCATCGCCATCCAGGCGCCGATCAATTCGCAACTGGCGCGCGGCCTCGGCCTTCCCGTGGCCGCCGCCGCATTCTCGTTCCTGTCCGGCGCCATCGTCCTTGGCATCATTGCCTTCGCGGTGGTGAGGCTGCAGGGCATTTCGCTCGACTGGAAGGCGCCGGCGCCATGGCTGTTCATCGCCGGCGGCATGCTCGGCGGCTTCTACGTCACGCTCTCGACCATTCTCACCCCGCGCATCGGCGCCGCCGCGCTGATGGCGTTCCTGGTCGCCGGGCAGCTGCTCGCCGGCATGCTGATCGACCGCGCCGGCTTCCTTGGCGTGGCGGTGCGCGAAATCTCGCTTGGCCGCGTCGCCGGCGCCATGCTGCTGCTTGCCGGGGCGCTGCTCATCCGGCTCTACTGATGCGCGTCGACCTGTTCGACTTCGACCTGCCGGAAGAGCGCATCGCGCTTCGTCCGGCGGAGCCGCGCGACAGCGCCAGGCTGCTGATTGTCAGGCCCGGCGAAACGCTTCAGGACCGGACTGTGAGCGATTTGCCGTCGCTGCTGTGCGAAGGCGACGTGCTGGTGTTCAACGACACCAAGGTCATTCCGGCGCAGCTGAAAGGCATGCGCAAGCGCGGCGAGGCGGTGGCGCAGGTCGAGGCGACGCTGCATATGCGCGTGGCGCCGGACCGCTGGCAGGCCTTCATGCGGCCGGGCAAGCGCATCGCCGCCGGCGACCGCATCCATTTCGGCCATGACGGCAATTCCTGCTTCCTCGGCCAGCTCGACGCGACGGTGCTCGAGAAGGGCGAGGCGGGCGAGGCGCTGCTCGGCTTCGACCTCTCCGGGCCGTTCCTCGACGAGGCGCTGCACGCCGTCGGCCACATTCCGCTGCCGCCCTATATCGCCTCGAAGCGCGATGACGACGAGCGCGACCGCGCCGATTACCAGACCATCTATGCCAGGGAAGAGGGTGCCGTCGCGGCCCCGACCGCCGGCCTGCATTTCACGCCGGCGCTGTTTGCCGCGCTCGACGCCAAAGGTGTCGAGCGCCGTTTCGTCACGCTGCATGTCGGCGCCGGCACTTTCCTTCCTGTAAAAGCCGACGACACGGCCGATCACAAGATGCATGCCGAGACCGGCTCGGTAAGTGCCGAGACGGCGGCGGCGCTCAACGTGGCAAAGGCGCGGGGAGGGCGGATCATCTGCGTCGGCACGACGTCGCTGCGCTTGCTTGAAAGCGCTGCCCGCGCAGAAGGCCAGATCGAGCCCTGGTCCGGACCGACCGACATCTTCATCACGCCCGGCTACCGCTTCCGTACCGCCGACATGCTGATGACCAATTTCCATCTGCCGCGCTCGACGCTGTTCATGCTGGTCTCCGCCTTCAGCGGGCTGGAGACGATGCGCTCGGCCTATGCGCATGCCATCGACAACCGCTACAGGTTCTACTCCTATGGCGACGCCAGCCTGCTTTGCCGAGCGGAGACGAGCGATGGACGATGACCTCGACGGCATGAACCGCGATTTCCTGATCGCGGAAGTGAAGAAGCTTCGCGCCGGTATCCGCGCGCATCGCGACACCAGCGGGCATGATCTGTGCTGGCATCATCCCGATCTCTGGGACCTTTTGCCGGAAAAGACCGAGCCTTCCATCGCCGTGCCGCCATGGCCTAAATTCATGCGCGGCTGCATCCGCTACCGGCAGTCGCTCGACGAGCAGGCGCCAGGCGCGCCGGTGCACGACAAGGAATTCAATGGCTGAGACTTTTTCCTTCAAGGTGCTTGCCAGCGACGGCAAGGCCAGGCGCGGCCTTGTCTCGATGCCGCGCGGCGAAATCCGCACGCCGGCCTTCATGCCGGTCGGCACTGGCGGCACCGTCAAGGCCATGTATATGGACCAGGTGCGCGACGTCGGCGCCGACATCATCCTCGGCAACACCTACCACCTGATGCTGCGGCCGGGTGCGGAGCGTGTGGCCAGGCTCGGCGGCCTGCATGAGTTCGCCCGCTGGCCGCATCCGATCCTGACCGACAGCGGCGGCTTCCAGGTGATGTCGCTGTCGAAGCTCAGGAAACTGACCGAACAGGGCGTCACCTTCCGTTCGCATATCGACGGCGCGCCCTACGAAATGTCGCCGGAGCGTTCGATCGAAATCCAGGGGCTGCTCGATTCCGACATCCAGATGCAGCTCGACGAATGCGTGGCGCTGCCGGCCAGGCCGAAAGAGATTGAGCGCGCCATGGAATTGTCGCTGCGCTGGGCCGAGCGCTGCAAGACGGCCTTCGGCGACCAGCCGGGCAAGGCGATGTTCGGCATCGTCCAGGGCGGCGACAGCGCGCCGATGCGCGTGCGTTCGGCGCAGGCGCTCAAGGCGATGGACCTGAAAGGCTATGCCGTCGGCGGGCTGGCGGTCGGCGAGCCGCAATCGGTGATGCTGGAGATGCTCGACATCACCTGTCCGGAACTGCCGGCCGACAAGCCGCGCTATCTGATGGGCGTCGGCACGCCGGACGATATCCTGAAATCGGTGGCGCGCGGCATCGATATGTTCGACTGCGTCATGCCGACCCGCGCCGGCCGCCATGGCCTCGCCTACACGCGGCGCGGCAAAGTCAATCTGAGGAATGCCCGCCACGCCGACGATCCGCGTCCGCTCGACGAGGAAAGCGACTGCCCGGCGGCGCGCGACTATTCACGCGCCTACCTGCACCACCTTGTCCGTTCGCAGGAGTCGCTCGGCGCCATGCTGCTGACCTGGAACAACCTGTCCTACTATCAGAAGCTGATGCAGGACATCCGGGCAGCTATCGAGAGGCACGGTTTTGAAGCGCGCGCCGCCGAGATCACCGAAGGCTGGGCGAGGGGCGACATCCTGGCTCTTTGATGGCGAAGCCGTCAGAAAACCTTTCATAAATCAAAGGAAGCGTAAGTTTCCTTTGCCACATCTTGTCGAAGGGCGGCGCGGCTTTGGTGAGATTAGATACGTCAACCGCACTTGCTGATTTATCAGTTGACCGGCCAGAACCGGCGGCGTTTCGCCAACGCAGCGTCGGTCTGGTGCTTGCAATCTCGGCGATCGCGCTTGTCGGGCTGACCTTGCGTGTGCTCGGCGCGCGCGGGAATCTCTGGCAGGACGAGATCTGGAGCATCTCGCTGCTGGGTCCCCTGACGTCGATCGACCAGATATTCTGGCGTATTAACCACGACAACAATCACTTCCTCAACTCGATCTACCAGTATGTCGTCGGCCCCGCCGCCGCGCCGCTGATCCAGCGCGGCCTGTCGATAACGCTCGGTACCTGCACCGTCATTGCAGCCGCGGTGATATCGCGCGGACGCTGGGCAATGGTTGCGTCGGGGCTGCTGTTCGCAGTGAGCTATCCGATGGTTCACTACGGCTCGGAGGCGCGTGGCTATGCTGGCCTGGTGCTGTTCACACTCGTTGCCGTGGCTCTTCTGGAGCGCCGGCTCGACAAGCAGGGTTCATATGGCATCGCCCTTGCCGCGGCAATTCTGCTTGGCTTCCTCTCCCATCTGACGATGGTCGAAACGGTGGTGGTGCTGACGGCCTGGACGGCGTGGCTAAGCTGGCAACGCAGCCGCAGTCTGGCTGCCGTCAACGGCGAGCTTGTCCAGGTCTTCCTGCCTGCGTTCCTTGCCGTGCTTCCGCTTGCCGTGGCAATTGTCGCAGGCGCTCGACTGTTCGGCTTCAACGTCGGCGGGTTTTCGCCCTTCTCGCTTGAAACATTCGCCGTCGGTTACGGCGGAATGATCCGCTATTTTTTCGGCCTGCCGGATTGGATCAGCGGCTGGATTTGCATCGCGGCCGTCGGCGTCCTGGTTCTGGCCTATGCCGGCGTTTCTCGCGATCGCCGTGCCAGTCTCTATGCCATCGGCATCGTCGGGCTGCCCGCCCTGATGGCGGTGGCGCATCTGCCGAATCTCGAATTCCCGCGCTATTTCCTCGTCAGCGGCGCCTTGCTGCTGCTTTGGGCCGGGGACATGATCGGGCGCGGCTTCGAGGCGGGCGGCACGAGAAGGCTTTGCGCCGCCGGGGCGCTCGTGCTCGTCGCGGGCAGCAGCATGACGCTGCTCGCCCGGTTCTACGAGCATGGGCGCGGTTCCTATTCCGACATCGTGGACGAGATGACACGGAGCGGCGCCGCCGCCACCTATGCCACCAACGCCGAATTCCGCACCGGCATGGTGGTCGACTATTTCGCGGCGCGCACTAATCGCAAAGCGTCGCTCGTCACCCAGGACAAGATTTGTGCCGAACGCGCCGACTGGCTTATTTTGGAAGGGGATCTCCAGAAACAGCCGGAGCGCGTGGCCTTCGACTGCGCGCTTGCCTACGAACGAGCCGGCACGTCTGTCTTCTGGGGTCTCTCCGGTTTGGGCTGGACACTGTATAGCCGCCGAGATTAGCAGCCACCTGGGTCACGTTGGCCGGACTTACGTACTGACCGAGGTCGAGGCGCGCAGGCTGCAGCCGGTAATCTTGAAACTGCCATCCGCCTGCTGCTGCAACGTATAGACCGCCTCATAGTCCTTGCCGTCGGGGCCGACGATCAGCACCTGCTGGATGATCGAACCCGGTCCGGTCTCCTCGACCTTGCCGAAGGAATAGGATTGTGGCTTGCGCACCGGTGCGTAGCCATTCGTCACCATGTTCATGAAGGTGTCGACGGTTGGAAAGATCTGCTTCACATTCGGCGCGGCGAAACTGTAAGCGGTGGCGCCGTCATTGGCGATGAAAGCCCTCAGCTGGCTGTCGATGACCGTCTGCGCGGCCTTGACCTCGGCGTCGCCGGCGAAGGCAAGCGAGGCGATCAACATCGGAACAAGAGCTAATGCGAACAATGCGCGGCGCATGGCATGCCTCCCCGGAATTCGCGTGGTGGACGCACTCTAACATACGCATCGCGGCACGGCGTGGTTTCACCAGCCTGCGAAGATTTCGCCATTTCGGCGTCAGGAGGCGGGATCAGGCACTCTTTGAGGTGCGCGCCGCGTAATGCTTGAAAGCCGGGCGGCAGTCTGCCACAAGGGCCGCTTACTTGCGTCGAAGGCTGGCAGGACCGGGCAATGAAGGCATTTTTCGTGCAGATTAAGTGCGATCTGGGCAAATCCTATGAGGTCGCCAGCGCGCTCGCCGATGCCGAGATCGCCTCCGAGATCTACTCGACCGCCGGCAATTTCGACCTGCTCGCCAAATTTTATATCGACGACGAGGAAGACGTCGGCCACTTCGTCAACGAGCGGGTGCAGATTCTGCCGGGAATCAAGGACACGTTCACCATCGTGACCTTCCGGGCGTTCTGACCGGCCCCGGCGGTGCCCGGCCGGGAAGCAGGAGCTGACCCGACCTTGCCGCTCATGCCCTAATTTCAGGCAATTTGCATAGAGTGGCGTCCATCGCGCCCTAAATCACCGATTGCGCTTGATTTTCTTCGGCGAGGCCAGTGAAATGGTCGCAGAGGGGAGTAAGCGATTGGCAGCTTTCGACGAAATGCTTCCGGAAGTTTCCGGATTGAGAAGACCTTATGAGGCTTACGATCGCTGGCTGAAGGAGCAGGATCCGGCCAGGCTTACCGAAAAAATGCAGGATGCCGAGCGCGTCTTCCGCAAGACCGGCATCACCTTTGCCGTCTATGGCGAGCAGGAAGCTTCCGAGCGGCTGATCCCTTTCGACATCGTGCCGCGCATCCTCTCCGGCCAGGAATGGCGCCGGCTGACGCAAGGCATCGAGCAGCGCGTGCAAGCGCTGAACGCCTTTCTCGACGACATCTACCACCGGCAGGAGATCCTGCGCGCCGGGCGCGTGCCCAAGGATCTGGTGGCGAAGAACGAGGCCTTCCTGCCCGAGATGATCGGGGTGCGGCCGCCGGCCGGCGTCTACACCCACATCATCGGCGTCGACATCGTGCGCATCTCGGAGAACGAGTTCTACGTGCTGGAGGACAATGCCCGCACGCCGTCGGGCGTCTCCTACATGCTGGAGAACCGCGAGACGATGATGCAGCTCTTTCCGGAGCTGTTCCAGAAGATCAAGGTGCGGCCGGTCGAGAATTATCCGCAGCTTTTGCGCCAGTCGCTCGCGGCGGTGCGGCCGCAAAGCACCAAGGGCACGCCGACCATCGCGGTGCTGACGCCCGGTTCGTACAATTCGGCCTATTTCGAACACGCCTTCCTCGCCGACCAGATGGGCGTGCAGCTCGTCGAAGGACAGGATCTGCGTGTCGTCGACGGCCATGTCGCGATGCGCACCACCGAAGGCTACAAGCAGATCGACGTGCTCTACCGGCGCGTCGACGACAACTTCCTCGATCCGCTGACGTTCCGCCCTGATTCCGCGCTCGGCGTGCCGGGCATCATGGATGTCTACCGCGCCGGCAACATCACCATCGCCAATGCGCCGGGCACCGGCATCGCCGACGACAAGGCGATCTATTCCTACATGCCGGAGATCGTCGAATTCTACACCGGCCGCAAAGCGATCCTCGGCAACATCCCGACCTGGCGCTGCTCGGAGCCGGACAGCCTCAAATATGTGCTCGAGCACATCCACGAGCTGGTCATCAAGGAAGTGCACGGCTCCGGCGGCTACGGCATGCTGGTCGGCCCGGCGGCGACCAAGAAGGAATGCCAGGAGTTCGCCAAGAAGCTGCAGGCGAAACCTTCGAATTACATCGCCCAGCCGACGCTGGCGCTGTCGACCTGCCCGATTCTCACGGAAAAGGGCCTGTCGCCACGCCATGTCGATCTTCGGCCCTATGTGCTGGTTTCAGACCGCATCCAGATCGTGCCGGGTGGATTGACTCGTGTCGCGCTGAAGCAAGGCTCGCTGGTGGTGAATTCCTCGCAGGGAGGCGGCACCAAGGACACCTGGGTGTTGGATGATTGAGCTGAGAAGGGGGACGCAGCAATCATGAGACGCATTCTTCCCTATTCGCTACTCGCTATTCGCTACCCGCTCGACACCGAGGCAGATTGATATGCTTTTGGGCCGCACCGCCAACGGTCTTTACTGGATGAACCGCTATATCGAGCGGGCCGAAAACATGGCGCGCCTGGTCGATGCCGGATTGCGCATGGCGCTGACGCGCACGCAGAGCGCTTCGGAGGAATGGAATTCGGTGCTGCTCAGCGCCGGCTCGGACATCGCCTTCAGCCAGAAATACCAGGACTACACCGCAGCCAACGTGTCCGACTTTCTTTTGCGCGACACCTCGAACCCGTCGAGCACGATGTCGTCGATCGAGACGGCGCGCAACAATGCCCGCATGGTTCGCACGGCACTGACGCGCGAGACCTGGGAAAGCATCAACGAAGCCTGGATGTCGCTGAAGCGCATGCTGGCGAGGCCGATTGACGAACGCGACCTGCCGACGGTGCTCGACGCCATCAAGCGCGAGACGGCGCTGATCCGCGGCTCGTTCTACGGCACGATGCTGCGCAACGAGATTTTCGATTTCTCGCAGCTTGGAACTTATGTCGAGCGCGCCGACAACACGGCGCGCATCCTCGACGTGAAATATTATGTGCTGCTGCCATCGCTGTCCTGGGTCGGATCGACGCTGGACAACTACCAGTGGGAGTCGATCCTGCGCTCGGTGTCGGCGCACCGCTCCTATCGCTGGGTTTATGAAGCCGACTATAAGCCGACGAACATTGCCGACTATCTGATCCTCAATGTGCGCATGCCGCGCTCGCTGACCTTCTGCTACCGCTTCCTTGGCGAGCATCTGAAATTCCTCGCCGACGACTATGGCGCGCGCCACGCCTGCCACGGCACCGCCGAGAAGATCCAGGCGATGCTCAAGCGGGGCTCGATCAAGGACATATTCGATCACGGTCTGCATGAGTTCCTGGCCGAGTTCATTCGCGACAACACCAGGCTGGGCGACGAGATCGCCCAGGATTATCGGTTCTACTGAGTAAAGCTGAGGGCGGGCGTTATGCGGCTCAAGATCTCCCATCGCACCGAATATCATTACGATGCGCCGGTGCAGTATCTGCTGCAAAGGCTGCGCTTGCTGCCTTCCAACGGGCGCACGCAGACCGTCGGTTCATGGGCGATCAAGGTGGAAGGCGCGCGCGAGGAGGTTCGCTTCACCGACCATTTCGGCAACGAGACGCGGCTGTTGAGCGCCGAGAGCGGCCACAGCGCGATCGTCGTCGAGGCGGCGGGCGAGGTGACGACGCATGACACGGCTGGCATAACGGGCCCGCATCAGGGCTACGCGCCGCTCTGGCTGTTCGCACAGCAGACGCCCCTCACAGCGGCCGGCGAGGGCATTCGTGAATTGGCCGGCACGATCGGGCAGGGCACCGAGATCGAGCGGCTGCACGCACTGATGGGCGCGATCCGCGAACGCGTCGCCTACAAGCCGGGCACGACCAGCGTAGTGACGCCGGCGGAAGAAGCGCTGGCGCTGAAATCCGGCGTCTGCCAGGATCATAGCCACATCTTCATTGCCGCAGCCGGGGCGCTTGGCTTTCCCGCCCGCTATATCAGCGGCTATCTGATGATGGATGCGGCCGTCGAGCAGGCGGCGAGCCACGCCTGGGCCGAGGCCTATGTCGTCGGGCTCGGCTGGGTTGCCTTCGATCCGGCGAACGGTATCTCTCCCGACGAACGCTATGTGCGGGTGGCGATGGGGCGCGACTATCGCGACGCCTCGCCAGTGTCGGGGATACTGCTGGGACAGGCGCAGGAGAAGCTTGCCGTGACCGTCACTGTCGAGCAGTAATTTCTGCCGAGATTCGCTGCTAAGAAGACTCATGACCTATTGCGTCGGCCTCAAGATCGATCGTGGGCTCGTGTTCATGTCGGACACGCGCACCAATGCCGGCATGGATTCGATCTCGACCTTCAAGAAGATGCATGTCTGGGAACAGCCGGGCGAACGCGTCATCGTGCTGATGTCGGCGGGCAACCTTGCCACGACGCAAGCCGTGGTCAGCCTGCTCGACGAGCGTAACAAGGCAGTCAGCGACCGCCACGAGAAGCTGCTCGAGACGCCGTCCATGTATCAGACGGTGCGGCTGATCGGCGACACGGTCAAGGAAGTGATCGCGCATGCCTCGCCGGACGGCGAGAAGGCGGATTCCTATTTCAACGCCTCCTTCATTCTCGGCGGCCAGATCAAGGGCAGCCCGCCAAGGCTGTTCATGATCTATCCGGAAGGCAATTTCATCGAGTCGACCGACGACACGCCGTTCTTCCAGATCGGCGAGACGAAATACGGCAAGCCGATCATCATCCGCGCCTATGACCGGGCGATGAGCCTGGCCGAGACGGTGAAGCTGCTTCTGGTGTCGTTCGATTCGACGCTGAAATCCAACCTCTCGGTCGGGCTGCCGCTCGACTTGCTGTTCCTTGAACTAGACAGCTTCAAAGTCGGGCTCAACAGGCGCATCGGCCAGGACGATCCGTATTACCGCACCATTTCCGATGGCTGGTCGAACGCCTTGAAGACGGCCTTTGCCAGCCTGCCGGATTTTCCGGGATAGCGTTCGCATTTCGCGGCCGGTTGCGCGCCTATATTTAACATGTTAATCAATATCCAAGGCTAGCTTGCCTGCCGCTTTGCGGCTGGGCTCGGGAGGATAGATGGACAACGAAACATTCCGCGACTGGTCGAGGCGGGCCGCCGATTGGGGCGCCGATTATCGGGCCGGCCTGCGTGACCGTCCGGTGCGGCCGGCCATTGCGCCGGGTGAGATATTCAGGAGCATCGAGACTTCGCCGCCCGAATTGCCCGAGCCAATGGAAAAGATCTTCGCCGATTTCGAAACCAAGATCGTGCCGGGGATGACGCATTGGCAACATCCGCGCTTCTTCGCCTATTTCCCCGCTAATGCGGCACCGGTCTCGGTCGTGGCGGAATATCTGGTCTCGGCGATGGCCGCGCAATGCATGCTGTGGCAGACCTCGCCGGCGGCGACCGAGCTCGAGATGCGCATCGTCGACTGGATGCGCCAGGCGCTCGGCCTGCCGGAAGGCTTTTCCGGCGTCATCCAGGATTCTGCCTCGTCGGCGACGCTTGCCGCGGTGCTGACGATGCGCGAGCGCGCGCTCGACTGGCAGGGCAACAAAAAGGGACTGGCCGGGCAGGGCAAGCTGCGGGTCTATTCCTCAGACCAGGTCCATACCTCGATCGACCGCGCCATCTGGGTTTCGGGCATCGGCGAGGAAAACCTCGTCCGCATCCCGGTCTCAGGCCGTTTTCGCGCCATGGACACGGCCGCGCTGGAGGCCGCGATCGTTGCCGATCGCGAAGCCGGCCTACTGCCGGCCGGCATCATCGCCTGCGTCGGCGGCACCAGCACCGGCGGCACGGACGACATCGCGGCGGTGGCCGCGGTCGCGAAGCGGCATGGGCTTTACCTGCATGTCGACGCCGCCTGGGCCGGATCGGCGATGATCTGCCCGGAATACCGGCATTTCTGGGCCGGTGTCGAAGGCGCCGATTCCATCGTCTTCAATCCGCATAAGTGGCTGGGCGCGCAGTTCGACTGCTCGATCCAGTTCGTGCGTCAGCCGGAAGACCTGGTACGCACGCTGGCGATCAAGCCGGACTATCTGAAGACGCGCGGCCATGACGGCATCATCAACTATTCGGAATGGTCGGTGCCGCTCGGGCGCCGTTTCCGCGCGCTGAAACTCTGGTTCCTTTTGCGGGCCCATGGCCTCGAAGGACTGCGCAACATGATCCGCAACCACGTCGCCTGGAGCGAAGGACTGGCCGTGCAGTTGGCCAGGGAAGCGGATTTCGAGCTCGTCAGCGAACCGATGCTGTCGCTGTTTTCGTTCCGGCACCGGGCGCCGTCGGGCACCGATCCGGATGAGCACAATCTGCGCCTGGTCGATGCCATCAACACCGACGGCCGGATCTATCTGACCCAGACGCGGGTCGACGGTCGGGTCGCCATCCGTTTCCAGGCCGGCCAGTTCGAATCGACGGCGGAGGATGTCGACGCGGCCTTCAATGTCATCCGCGAATGTGCAAGATCGCTCCTGAGATAGTTGCCGAAAACGCGGCCGGGGAGAAGATCGTGACCGCCCGCGAAGAGACAGCGCAAAACCTGACCGGTGTCTGGAACGGCCGCTATTTCTATCCGCGCGAGCTGGCGCCGGTCTCCTTTGTCGCGACGTTGTTCGAGACGGCATCCGCTTTGACGGGGACGACGCACGAACCGGCCAGTCCAGCCACCAGCGCGTTGCGCTATGCGACCTTGGAAGGGCGGCGCGACGGCAGGGCAGTTGTTTTCGTCAAGACCTACACCAATGGCGGACCGAACGCGCAGCCGATCGACTACAGCGGACGACTGAACGGCGATGCCACTGAAATCGAAGGCATCTGGCGCATTCGCGGGAACTGGTCGGGCAAGTTCCTGATGGTCCGCGCACCGGCCAAGGCCGTTTCCGTCGAACGCAAGGCGGCGGAGCGCGTGTGACGCCCGATAGCGGCGGTGTTGCTCGCGGCCGCGCTGAAATTCATTAGCCGGCCGCTTGCCTTTTCTCCGCTTTCGTTTTCCCATATAGAGGGGAAAAACGAAAACGGGAGAACGCGCGATGTTTCTTTCGCCGCGCCATGCAGAAATCATCCAGATGGCGAAAGACCACGGCCGAGTTCTGGTCGATGACCTGGCTACGCATTTCAATGTAACGCCGCAGACCATCCGCAAGGATCTCAACGATCTGTGCGATCAGCGTCTGCTCACCCGCATCCACGGCGGCGCGCTGTTTCCGTCCGGCATCGAGAACATGGAGTACGAGGCGCGGCGCAAGATTGCCGCCGACGAGAAGGAGGCGATCGGCAGCGCGGCGGCGCGGCTGATCCCGGACAACGCCTCGCTGTTCATCAATATCGGCACCACCACCGAGGCGGTCAGCAAGTCGCTGCTCGACCACAACGGACTTATGGTCATTACCAATAATATCAATGTTGCCAATAGGATGCGCATCTATCCTTCGATAGAGGTGGTGATCGCCGGCGGCGTCGTGCGCGGCTCCGACGGCGGCATCGTCGGTGAGGCGGCGGTCGATTTCATCCGCCAGTTCAAAGTCGATTACGCCGTCATCGGCGCCTCGGCGATCGACCATGACGGCGCGCTGCTCGATTTCGATTTTCGCGAGGTGAAGGTCGCCCAGGCCATCATCGCCAATGCGCGCCATGTCATTCTGGTCTCCGATCGGACCAAGTTCGAGCGCACGGCGCCGGTTCGGATCGGGCATCTTTCGCAGGTGAATACCTTCATCACCGATCGTTGCGAAATCCCGTCGATCCGCCGGATTTGCGAGGAGACGGAGGTCCGGCTGATCGAGACGGACCTCGAATAGGCGCGTGTCACGGCTGTTTCACTCAGCTGTGATATTTCGTTTGACATTCGCTTTGAGTTCGAAATAATTCCGCCACGGTTTCGTAAAACACAAAAATGGTGCAATGCGAAATCGTTGGAGGAAACTTTGGACGCATCTCCGATCCATGACATTTTCGTCATCGGCGGCGGCATCAATGGCTGCGGCATAGCTCGCGATGCCGTTGGCCGCGGATTTTCGGTATACCTCGCCGAGATGAACGATCTCGCCAGCGGAACCTCGTCTGGCTCGACCAAGCTCATCCATGGCGGCCTGCGCTATCTCGAATTCTACGAGTTCCGGTTGGTGCGCGAAGCGCTGATGGAGCGCGAGGTTCTGTGGAAGAACGCGCCGCACATCATCTGGCCGATGCGCTTCGTGCTGCCCTACGCCAAGGGTCTCAGGCCTGCTTGGCTGATCCGCCTCGGCCTGTTCCTCTACGACCATATCGGCGGGCGCAAGCTGCTGCCGGCGACGAAGACGCTGGACATGGCCAACGACCCGGCCGGCAAGCCGCTGAAGCCATTGTTTCAGAAAGCTTTCGAATATTCCGATGGTTGGGTCAACGACGCGCGCCTGGTGGCGCTGAACGCCCGCGACGCGGCCGACCGCGGCGCCATTATCCGCACCCGCACCAAGGTCGTCAGCGCGCGGCGCGACGGTTCGACCTGGACCGTCAAGGTGCAGAATGTGCTCACCGGTGAAACCGAAGAGGTGCGCGCGCGGCTTCTGGTCAACGCAGCCGGGCCATGGGTCGACCACGTGCTCTCGACCGCCGTCGGCCAGAACGAAGTCCACAATGTCCGCCTCGTGCAGGGCAGCCACATCGTCATCGCCAAGAAGTTCGACGATCCGCGCGCCTATTTCTTCCAGAACAAGGATGGCCGCATCATCTTTGCCATTCCCTACGAGGAAGAGTTCACGCTGATCGGCACCACCGACCGCGATTATCCCGGCGATCCGCATGAGGTGAGGATCTCCGACACCGAGATCGATTATTTGTGCGCCGCGGCAAGCGAATATTTCGCGCAACCCGTGAAGCGCTCCGACATCGTCTGGACCTATTCGGCGGTGCGCCCGCTCTATGACGACGGCGCCTCGAAGGCGCAGGAGGCGACGCGCGACTATGTGCTGAAGGCCGAGGGCGGGGAGGGCGCCGCGCCCCTGGTCAACGCCTTCGGCGGCAAGATCACGACCTTCCGACGGCTGGCGGAATCGATGCTGGAGAAGATCGAAGGATTTCTCGGCAAGCGCGGCAAGCCGTGGACACATGACGCGCCCCTGCCTGGCGGCGATTTTCCGGCGACCGGTTTCGATGCCCAGGTGGCCAGGCTGAAGAACACCTATCCGTTCCTCGACCAGCGGCTGGCGCGCCGGCTCACCCGGCTTTACGGCACGCGCTCGCAAAAGCTGCTCGGGCTCGCCAAGTCGAATGCCGATCTGGGCCGCAATTTCGGCGCCGACCTTTTCGAGGCGGAAGTCCGCTATCTGGTCGAGAACGAATGGGCGGTCACCGCCGAGGACGTGTTGTGGCGCCGCACCAAGCGCGGCCTGCATTTCAGCCGCGAGCAGGCGGCGGCGTTGGAAGAATTCATGCGCGGACTGAGCAGCCGCCACGTCGCGGCGGCGGAATGAGGATCGACCGCTGATGCGCAAGGCCTGGGAGGAGGCGTGATGCTGGAACTGAGGAACGTGACGAAGACGGTCGGCGCGCAGGAGCATATCCGCGACGTGTCGCTGACGCTTCAGCACGGCTCGCTGAACGTTCTGCTGGGACCCACGCTCTCCGGCAAGACCAGCCTGATGCGGCTGATGGCTGGCCTCGATGCGCCGACGTCCGGCTCGGTCTGGTTCGACGGCAAGGACGTCACCGGACAGCCGGTGCAGAAGCGCAACGTCGCCATGGTCTACCAGCAGTTCATCAATTACCCGGCGATGACGGTCTACGAGAACATCGCCTCGCCGCTTCGCGTGGCCGGCGTCGAGCAGGCCAGGATCGACAAGGAAGTGCGCAACGCGGCGGCGCTTTTGAAGCTCACGCCCTATCTCGACCGCACGCCGCTCAATTTGTCCGGCGGCCAGCAGCAGCGCACGGCGCTTGCCCGCGCCATCGTCAAGAATGCCAGCCTGGTGCTGCTTGACGAGCCCTTGGCCAATCTCGACTACAAGCTGCGAGAGGAATTGCGCGCCGAGCTGCCGAAGATATTCGCCGCCGCCGGCACCATCTTCGTCTATGCCACCACCGAACCGCACGAGGCGCTGCTTCTTGGCGGCAACACGGCAACGCTCTCGGAAGGTCGCGTCACCCAGTTCGGCCCAACCGTCGAGGTGTTCCGCAAGCCGGTCGACCTGGTGACGGCAAGGACCTTTGCCGACCCGCCGCTCAACACCATCGTGCTGTTCAAGAAGGGTTCGGACTTCCTGCTCGAAGGTGGCGTCAAGCTGCCGGTGCCGCCGGAGCTCAACGGCGTTCCGGACGCGAGCTACACGATTGGCTTCCAGCCGCATCATCTGTCGTTGGAGCGGCCGAATGCCGGCGCCGTGCCGGTGCGGGTGAAGGTCACCATCACCGAGATCACCGGCTCGGAGAGTTTCGTCCATCTCGACTTCGCCGATGCGCGCTGGGTGATGCTGGCGCATGGCATTCTCGACTTCGAGACGGATGACGAGGTCGAGGTGTTCATCGACCCGCGCCACATCATGGTTTTCGACCAGAACGGCCGCGCCGTTACGGCGTCCAAGCTGGCGGCCTGAGGAGCATCAGATGGCGCGCATCGACGTCAACCACATCCGCCACTCCTACCTGCCGAACCCGCAGAAGGATTCCGATTTCGCGCTGAAGGAAGTGCATCACATCTTCGAGGATGGCGGCGCCTATGCGCTGCTCGGGCCGTCGGGCTGCGGCAAGACAACCTTGCTCAACATCATTTCGGGATTGCTGCATCCCTCGCATGGCCAGTTGCTGTTCAACGGCCGGGACGTGACCAAGCTGTCGACGCAGGAGCGCAACATCGCGCAGGTGTTCCAGTTCCCGGTCATCTACGACACCATGACCGTGTACGACAATCTGGCCTTCCCGCTCCGCAACCGCCGCGTCCCGGAAACGGATGTCGACCGCAAGGTGCGCGAGACGCTCGACATGATCGATCTCGCCGGGCTGGCGAAGAAGAAGGCGCGCGGTCTCACCGCCGACCAGAAGCAGAAGATATCGCTTGGGCGCGGCCTGGTGCGCTCCGACGTCAACGCCATCCTGTTCGATGAACCGCTCACCGTCATCGATCCGCATATGAAGTGGGTGCTGCGCTCGCAGTTGAAGCAGCTGCATCGCCGTTTCGGCTACACCATGGTCTATGTCACGCATGACCAGACCGAGGCGCTGACTTTCGCCGACCAGGTCGTGGTAATGTACGACGGCGGCATCGTGCAGATCGGCACGCCGGCGGAGCTCTTCGAGCGGCCCCGCCACACCTTCGTCGGCTATTTCATCGGCTCGCCGGGCATGAACGTGCTGCCTGTTGCGCTGGAAGGCAAGACCGCGAAGCTCGGCGCGCAGCGCATTGAACTGCCCGGCTTGCCCAAGGCGGATAAAGGCGCCGTCGAACTCGGTATCCGCCCCGAATATGTGCGGCTTGGCCGCGAAGGCATGGCGGTGCAGGTCAGCAAGGTCGAGGACGTCGGCCGCCACAAGGTCGTGCGCGCCAATCTCGAGGGCAAGGAGATCGCGGCCGTGATCGGCGAGGACGACGAAGTCCCGGCCGACCCGAAGGTCCGCTTCGATCCCGCGGGCATCAACATCTATGCCGATTCCTGGCGCGTCGAGATGGGGGCGTAGATGGACAAGACCTGGAACAACAAGGCCTGGTTCCTTGTCCTGCCGGTGCTGGTGCTGGTGGCGTTCTCCGCCGTCATCCCGCTGATGACCGTCGTCAACTATTCGGTGCAGGACACGTTCGGCAACAACGTCTTCTTCTGGGCCGGCACCGAATGGTTCGAGGAACTGCTCGCCTCCAACCGCTTCTGGGAAGCGATGGTGCGCAACCTGATCTTTTCCTTCATCATCCTGGCGATCGAGGTGCCGCTCGGCATCTTCATCGCGCTCAACATGCCGAAAAAAGGCTGGGGCGTGCCGGTCTGCCTGGTGCTGATGGCGCTGCCGCTGCTGGTTCCGTGGAATGTCGTCGGCACCATCTGGCAGGTCTTCGGCCGCAACGACATCGGCCTGCTCGGCTATTACGTCAACGCGCTTGGCATCGACTACAATTACGTCCAGGACCCGTTCGACGCCTGGGTCACCGTCATCATCATGGATGTCTGGCACTGGACCAGCCTGGTCGTGCTGCTTTGCTATGCCGGCCTGGTCTCCATTCCCGACGCCTTCTACCAGGCGGCCAAGATCGACGGCGCCTCGCGCTGGGCGGTGTTCCGCTATATCCAGCTGCCGAAGATGCAGCGCGTGCTTTTGATCGCCGTGCTGTTGCGCTTCATGGATAGCTTCATGATCTACACCGAGCCCTTCGTCGTCACCGGCGGCGGCCCCGGCAATTCGACGACCTTCCTGTCGATCGATCTCGTCAAGACGGCGCTCGGCCAGTTCGACCTCGGACCGGCGGCGGCGATGTCGCTGGTCTACTTCCTGATCATCCTGTTGTTGTCGTGGGTGTTCTACACCGTGATGACCAACTACGACGCGGAGCGCTGAGATGGCTGGCGTCAACGAGACGACACGCGTGAGCGAAGCGGCGGTCACCGAGATCGGCAGCACGCTATCGCAAGACGAAGTGGCGAAGCTGATGCGCCGCCGCGGCGAGGAATCGCGCTGGTGGTGGATCGTGCCGACGATCTACATCATCGTGCTTCTCCTGCCGATCTACTGGCTCATCAACATGAGCTTCAAGACCAACCAGGAGATCGTGTCCTCGCTGACGCTCTTTCCGCACCAGCCGACGCTGCGCAATTACAGGATCATCTTCACCGACGCGTCCTGGTATTCCGGCTACATCAATTCGATCACCTATGTGGTGATGAACATGGTGATCTCGGTGGCGGTGGCGCTGCCCGCGGCCTACGCGTTCTCGCGCTACCGCTTCCTCGGTGACAAGCATCTGTTCTTCTGGCTGCTCACCAACCGCATGGCGCCGCCGGCGGTGTTCGCGCTGCCGTTCTTCCAGCTCTATTCGGCCTTCGGTCTCATCGACACCCATATCGCGGTGGCGCTGGCGCACTGCCTCTTCAACGTGCCGCTGGCGGTGTGGATCCTGGAAGGCTTCATGTCCGGCGTGCCGAAGGAGATCGACGAGACCGCCTATATCGACGGCTATTCCTTCCCGCGCTTCTTTGTGAAGATCTTCATGCCGCTGATCGCGAGCGGCATCGGCGTCGCCTGCTTCTTCTGCTTCATGTTCTCATGGGTTGAGCTGCTGATCGCGCGCACGCTGACCACGACCGACGCCAAGCCGATCGCCGCCACCATGACCCGCACCGTCTCGGCCGCCGGCATGGACTGGGGACTGCTCGCCGCCGCCGGCGTGCTGACGCTGATCCCCGGCGCGCTCGTGATCTGGTTCGTCCGCAACTATATCGCCAAGGGCTTCGCCCTGGGGAGGGTGTGATGAAACGAACATGTGAGTTCATCCTCACCACTATCGCCAAGGGCTTCGCACTGGGGAGGGTCTAAGCCATGAACCTCGACTTCTCCTGGATGGCGTGGACGTGGCCGACGGCTGCCTTCTTCATCGTCATTGTGCTGATGCTCTGCGGCATGGGTTTTTGGGAATATGTCTCGCCCGGCGGCAATCCGCGCGTCGGCGTGCTGCGCTTCGAGACGACGCGCGGCGACCGCCTCTTCGTTTCGCTGCTCGGCAGCGCCTTCATCCATCTCGCTTGGCTGGGTCTGGTTGGACCCAACCTGTGGTGGGCTCTCGCTCTCTCCGTGATCTACGCCATTGGCGTGTTCCGATACGTATAGAGGGGGAAAAGCCGGAGCGGCCGCGTGCTGGCGGCTGCTCCGGATCGCACTTGCAACCTAAGACTGGAGGAGACACATGCGACGGCAATTTTTAACATCGACGACCGCCCTTGTCCTATTGCTCGGAGCCGGCCACGCCTATGCCGGAATGGATGAGGCAAAAGCCTTTCTCGACAAGGAGATAGGACCCCTGTCGACGCTTTCGCGCGCCGATCAGGAAAAGGAAATGCAGTGGTTCATCGACGCCGCCAAGCCGTTCGCCGGCATGGAGATCAAGGTCGTGTCGGAAACCCTGACGACGCACCAGTACGAGTCGCAGACGCTGGCGCCGGCCTTCACCGCCATCACCGGCATCAAGGTCACGCATGACGTCATCCAGGAAGGCGACGTCGTCGAGAAGATCCAGACCCAGATGCAGACCGGGCAGAACCTCTATGACGGCTGGGTCAACGACTCCGACCTGATCGGCACGCACTGGCGCTATCAGCAGGCACGCAACCTGACCGACTGGATGGCCGGCGAGGGCAAGGACGTCACCGATCCGATGCTCGACGTCGACGATTTCATCGGCAAGTCGTTCACCACCGCGCCGGACGGCAAGCTCTACCAGCTTCCCGACCAGCAGTTCGCCAACCTCTACTGGTTCCGCTACGACTGGTTCAACGACGAGAAGAACAAGGCCGACTTCAAGGCCAAGTACGGCTACGATCTCGGTGTTCCCGTCAACTGGTCGGCCTATGAGGACATCGCCCAGTTCTTCACCGGCCGTGAGATCGATGGCAAGAAGGTCTACGGCCATATGGACTACGGCAAGAAGGACCCGTCGCTCGGCTGGCGCTTCACCGATGCATGGCTTTCCATGGCCGGCAATGGCGACAAGGGCATTCCGAACGGCAAGCCGGTCGACGAGTGGGGCATCAAGGTCGACGAGAATTCGCGTCCCGTCGGTTCGTGCTCCGCGCGCGGCGGCGACACCAATGCTCCGGCCTCGGTCTACGCCATCCAGAAATACCTCGACTGGCTGAAGGCCTATGCGCCGCCGGAAGCGCAGGGCATGACCTTCTCCGAATCGGGTCCGGTTCCCTCGCAGGGCAACATCGCCCAGCAGATCTTCTGGTACACGGCCTTCACCGCCGACATGGCCAAGCCCGGCCTGCCGGTCGTGAACGATGACGGCACGCCGAAATGGCGCGTCGCGCCGTCGCCGCATGGCGTCTACTGGAAGGATGGCATGAAGCTCGGCTATCAGGATGCCGGTTCCTGGACGCTGCTGAAGTCGACCCCGACCGACCGCGCCAAGGCCGCCTGGCTCTACGCGCAGTTCGTGGTGTCGAAGACGGTCGACGTGAAGAAGAGCCAGGTCGGTCTCACCTTCATCCGCGACTCCACCATCCACGACAAGAGCTTCACCGAACGGGCGCCGAAGCTCGGCGGCCTGATCGAGTTCTACCGTTCGCCGGCGCGCGTGCAGTGGACCCCGACCGGCACCAACGTTCCGGACTATCCGAAGCTGGCGCAGCTCTGGTGGCAGAACATCGGCGATGCCTCCTCGGGCGCCAAGAGCCCGCAGGAAGCGATGGACTCGCTCTGCGCCGACCAGGAGAAGGTGCTCTCTCGCCTCGAGAAGTCGGGCGTCCAGGGCGACATCGGACCGAAGATGGCCGAAGAGCACGATCTCGCATACTGGAACAAGGATGCCGTCTCGAAGGGCAACCTTGCGCCGCAGCTCAAGGTCGAGAACGAGAAGGACAAGCCGATCACCATCAACTACGACGAGCTGGTGAAGAGCTGGCAGAAGTAACTGCATGACGTGGGCGTTCCTGCCCATGCTAGGAAATGCAGGGGAGGCGGCTTTGCCGTCTCCCCTGTTGCATGAGAAGTGGAGGGATGCGGAATGAGCGGTTTTGTGCTGGCGATCGACCAGGGAACGACATCGACGCGGGCGATCCTGTTCGACGACAAGATGAAACTCGCCGGCAGCGGCCAGCAGGAATTCGCGCAACATTATCCGGCTTCCGGCTGGGTCGAGCATGACCCGGAAGACATCTGGGCGAGCGTCGTCGCAACGGTGAAGGCGGCGCTGAAGGCCGCCGGCCGCACGGCATCCGACGTGGCTGCGATCGGCATCACCAATCAGCGCGAGACCGTCGTCATCTGGGACAAGGCGACCGGCAAGCCGATCCACAACGCGATCGTCTGGCAGGACAGGCGCACCGCGCCGCTCTGCCAGAAGCTGAAGAAGCAGGGGTTGGAGAAGACATTCACAAGGAAGACCGGCCTGCTGCTCGATCCCTATTTCTCCGGCACCAAGATCGCCTGGATGTTGGACAAGGTGAAGGGCGCAAGGAAGCGCGCCGAAAAGGGCGAATTGCTCGCCGGCACCATCGACAGTTTCCTGATCTGGCGGCTGACCGGCGGCCAGGTGCACGCGACCGACGCCACCAACGCCTCGCGCACACTGCTCTACAACATCGAAAAGAATGTCTGGGACGACGAGCTGCTCTCGATCCTGAACATACCGGCGGCGATCCTGCCGCAGGTGAAGGACTGCGCCGACGATTTCGGCGTCACCGAAAAGAGCCTGTTCGGGGCCGAGATGCGCATCCTCGGCGTCGCCGGCGACCAGCATGCGGCGACCATCGGCCAGGCCTGTTTCGAACCGGGCATGATGAAATCGACATATGGCACAGGCTGCTTCGCGCTGCTCAACACCGGCGCCGACCTGGTGCGCTCCAAGAACCGGCTGCTCACCACCATCGCCTACAGGCTGAACGGCAAGACCACCTACGCGCTGGAAGGCTCGATCTTCATCGCGGGCGCCGCCGTGCAGTGGCTGCGCGACGGCATCAAGGTGATCGGCAAGGCCGAGCAGAGCGGCGCGTTGGCGGCGACCGCCGATCCGGCTCAAGCTATCTATCTGGTGCCGGCCTTTGTTGGGCTTGGCGCGCCGCACTGGGACGCGGAGGCCCGCGGCGCGATCTTCGGCCTGACGCGTAACTCAGGCCCGGCCGAGTTCGCACGCGCAGCGCTCGAATCCGTTGCCTTCCAGACGCGCGATCTGCTGGACGCCATGCGTAAGGACTGGAAAGGCGCCTCGGCCAAGACGGTGCTTCGCGTCGACGGCGGCATGGTGGCTTCCGACTGGACCATGCAGCGGCTGGCCGACATTCTCGATGCGCCGGTCGATCGCCCGACGATCCTGGAGACGACGGCACTGGGCGCGGCCTGGCTCGCCGGATCGAAGGCTGGCGTGTGGCCGAAGGCAAAGGACTTCGCCAGGAGCTGGGCGCTCGAGCGGCGCTTCAAGCCGGAAATGGATGCAAAGACGCGCTCGACGAAGCTGGCGGGATGGCGCGATGCGGTGCGCAGGACACTGAGCACGAACTGAGCTCGAAAAGAGAGAGCCCGTGCCTCTCGAGGCACGGGCTCCGTCAACGACCAAAATATGTGTTTTCCGCAATTCCGGATGGAAAACCGCTGCGCAGTTTTCCTGGAATTGCTTGGTACTGACTGGAGGCCGTCAGTAGGGCGATCTGCACTGCTGACGCGGGCCGTAGTTGGGCTGGAAGGTGTTGTCCGAGGCGCGGTACGAGCGGTAGCGGTCGTAGCACCACTGCACATGCGAATCGCCGCGGTAGACGCGGTTGTTCTCGCTGTTGACGATGGCGCCGGTGATCAGCGCACCGGTGGCGAAGGCTGCCAGCGGGAACCAATAGTCGCCGTGGCGGCGATAGCCGTGACGATATTCACGGTAGCCGCGGTGGCCGTTCCAATACATGCCGTCATTGCGCGAGAAACGCTGGCCGCCGCGCCACTGGTTATGCCGCCAGCGGAAATCGCGCTCCGCGACCGTCTGGATGTTGGACGAGGCCGGCGAAGCCTGCGGGACGAACATTTGAGCGGCGTTGGCGGGCACCGCCGCGGCGGCGGCGAACGAAACCGACAAGGTGGCGGCAAGCAAGCCCGAGACGATGTTTTTCATTGGTCTTCTCCTTGAAAGGGTGGTTGACGTCCCTGTGCCGGAGAAACGGAAAACGACGGCGCTGGTTCCCGTTTGAATCTCAAACCATTGTTATTTAAGGGATATCTGAAATATTCGAGCGATCAGGAGCGGGCGACGAAGGCCGCTGATACTCTTGCCCGGTTCGCTGCCGCTGGGCTTCGACGCGCCTCTCAAAAACCCTGAAAACCTGCGGCGGGAAAGCCGTCTTTTTCCGGTTGACCGGCAGCAGCACTCTCCCTATGTTCCGCGCAATTTCGAGGGCGGCGTTTTCGAGCCCGCGGGAGCGCGTAGCTCAGCCGGTAGAGCAACTGACTTTTAATCAGTAGGTCATGGGTTCGAATCCCATCGCGCTCACCAACAAATTCAATTACTTACGGATTGCAGTCGGCCTGAAATAGGCTAGAATCGCTCTCGCACACGTCTCGCACAGTTTGGGGGGGCAAAATGACGTCCCACACGATTCTGGGTAACAAGGTTCGCATCTACCGCCGGGCGAACAGCTCGCTGTGGCAATGCTCGACCTACCTAGAGGGTCGAGAATGGCGGGTGAGCAGCAAAACCGACAGCCTTTCACAGGCGAAGGAGTTCGCCGAGGATTGGTATTTCGAGCTGCGGGGCAAAAGCCGGGCAGGGCAGTTGGTGAAGGATCGGACCTTCGCCGATGCGGCCAAACAGTTCACACTGGAATACGTCGCGCTGACCAACGGCGAGCGCAACCCGCGCTACGTCAAGGATCATGAAGCGCGGCTGACCAATCATCTTCTCCCCTACTTCGGCAATACCGCGCTGAAGGCGATCACGGCCGGCATGGTGCAGGAATTCCGGGTTGCCCGGCTGCGGCCCAATCCGGAAACCGGCAAGGTGCCGACCCGGAGTACCCTACACCACGAAACGGTAACACTGCGCCAGGTCATGAAGACCGCACTCAGGCACGGCTGGTTGAGCCATCTTCCTGATTTCTCGGCGCCGTATCGCGCCTCTAGTAAGGTCAGTCATCGCGGGTGGTTTTCTCCGGAGGAATACAAGCGGCTCTACACGTACACCCGCGAGCGGGCCAAATCGGCCAAAGGCCTGAATTGGCAGTATCCGGCCGAGCAGTTGCACGACTACATACTGTTCATGGCCAACACAGGCCTGCGGCCCGATGAAGCCAACCGCCTCGAATATCGCGACGTGACGATCGTGGAGGAAGAGGATGGCGACGAGCGGATCCTGCTGATTGAGGTGCGCGGCAAGCGTGGGGTTGGGTATTGCAAAAGCACGCCGGGCGCGGTTTTCCCGTTCGAGCGGCTTGTGGCGCGCAATAAGCCGAACCCGACCGATCTCATTTTTCCACATGACCATAAGAGACAGTTCAATCGGGCGCTGGCGGATTGCGACCTGAAACTTGATCGCGAGGGCAACCGCCGGTCGGCTTACAGCCTGCGGCATACCTACATCTGCCTGCGCCTGTTGGAAGGCGCCGACATCTATCAGATCGCCAAGAACTGCCGGACCAGCGTCGAGATGATCGAGAAGCACTATGCCGTGCACCTCAAGAACACGCTGGATGCCAAGGCCATCAACGTGCGGAAACCCAAGCCTGCCAGTCGAGCCGCAACTGAGTTGGTTGACAACTAGGCGCTTGCCATCTCCTGATAGTCCAAGCTGGAAACTCTTCGGATTTTGCCTCGATGCGTACAGCGCACCTACGCATCGCCCAATGTGTACGCATTGACACAGTGAGGGCGATGCATGCTCGGTTTTCTGACCGGTTGCGGAACGCAAACCGGAGAAAACCGGCAGGTGCGCCGGGGGAAACCCCCGTACCCCCGTCCGTGCCGTGGAGAGGCCCGTGGCCATCTTTCACCTGAACGTCAAGAACATCAGCCGCGGCGAGGGACGCTCGATCGTGGCTGCCGCTGCGTACCGGGCGGGGGAAGTTCTTCCCAACGAGGCGGAGGAACGCCTGTCCGATTTCGGCGGACGTCGCGATGTTGTGGCAAACGAAATCCGCCTGCCTGCCGGCGCGCCCGAGTGGATGGCCAACAGGTCGAGCCTGTGGAATGCCGTGGAAGCCTCAGAGAAGCGCAAGGACGCCCGGCTGGCTAAAGAGGTGGAGTTCGCGCTGCCGCTCGAATTGCCACGCACCGCGTGGCTTGTGGTGGCGAGGACGATGGCCGACGCCTACACGGCGCAGGGCTTCGTAGTGGACCTGGCCATTCATGACGATGGCGCGCGCCGCAATCCCCACGTTCACATGTTGATGACAACCCGCAGGGTGGACAGGGACGGCTTTGGCCTGAAAATCCGCAGTGCGGATGGCAGGCAGTTCGTGACCGAGGCCCGCGCGCTATGGGAGCGGATTGCCAACGCAGCGCTGGGCAACGCCGGGCTTGCCGTGTCAATCGACAGCCGCAGTTATGCGAAGCGCAGGCTGGAACACCTGCCCGGCCAGCACCGTGGCCCGAATCCTGAGGAAAGGCGCGCCAACAGGGCGCTCGCCCAACGTGAGAAGGAACAGATGGCCCCCCGTATTCCTGACGACGACCTGCCTGTGCCGGACCCGGACGGCACGGCGATCCATCCGCGAGAGCTGGCCGCTGCCGAGGAGCGCATGCTTGACGATATGCATCGTCGCGCCTTGCCCGACACCGGACCCAGCCAGGGCGACCTTGAGGCCGCCCGGGCCGTGGTGGACCAGCAGAATGCCCTGGAGGTCAGCGAGGACGCGGCGGCGGGCTACCGTCTCGCCCCCGAAAACATGCTGGACTGGCTGGAGGACAAAACCCGGCCGCAGGACGTCGAAACCCTGGAGCACTGGGAGAACCATCTGGACTGGCTCGAAAGCGGCCGCATCGAGCCAGTTTCCGAGATCGATGACCGATCCAGGAACGTGCCCGACCGGGACCAGAGGTAACACTTGCAGGTTCGAGGAAGCCGCCCCATCATGTTTTCATGATGAAGGTCCATTCAGGCTCAGTTTTTGGAATCCGGGAGCTCACTGCAGAGCAGCGTGAGCAGACCCGCAAGGAACTGGAATGGCTGGAGAATGACCTCATCCGCTGCCGCAAGCGCCTCGCATACTGGACCCTGCGCAAGACGCAGGCCGAAACCATTCCCGGGATTCCCGAGGAGCTTCGGCAGAGCGCATTTTACTTCCATGAACGAGCCCTGAAGCTCGTGACGTCCAGCGAAAAGCTGCGGGCCTACCTGATTGCAGACCTACAGGACCAGCCCGAACACCTGCCCGCCTACCACTACGAGCACTAGCCTCTCGGAGCGTGCGATGACCTCGAAGGACGATCTGGAACAGCTGCGCCAGCATGCGCTTGCGCTGGAAAAGTCGATCGATGACATCGACCAAGAGATTGACAGCGCAATCCAGGCGCACACCGGCTCCGGGCAGATGGTCGCTTACCTGCGGGATCGACATAACGCCCAGATGGGGCTCATGTACGACCTTGGTAAGATCGAAGCGCGGATCGAACCTCTGGAGGAACGGTTGCGCGAGGCAGGAGAGCAGCACCAGGAGCGACTCGCTGCCGATCAGTGGCAGGAAAACCAGCCTCTTGCGAGTGAGGACCACCTAGACTGGTTCAAACAGTCCCTTACAGAAAACCCGCCAGCGTTGGATGAGCTCGACCGAGCCGAGCAGCAGATGCTGCACGAGATGGAGCGCGAGCCGACGCCTGAGGACCACCTGGATTGGCTTCCGGGTCGCCGGGGCTAGGTCTTGTCCTTCGCATTGGCCTTTCCGGCCAACGCCTCGACGTTTTGCCGGACCTTACCAATCGCCCCTGCCGCGATCGAATCCAGCCCTGCCCACGCCGGCGACGACCCGGGTTCGCTGGCTTGGGCGCCGACAAGGCCAAGGCCTTGCGAGCCCTGCGCGGCCGCGGTCTCCGGGCGCGCTGCGGCCAGCGCGGCCGCATGGGCATCCAGGGCCGTCAAACGGGCTTTCAACGTCGGGTGCGTTGCGAAGAACCGCCCGAAGGCGGCGCCCCGGAACATCAGATACCCGTAGTTTCGTTCCTCAGGTGTGGGTTTGGCGGCTACGCCGTGCGCACGCTTCAGGGCACGGGCCATGGCATCCGCAGATGTCACGTGCGCGCCAATCGCATCCGCATGAAACTCGCGGTTACGCGAAATCCCTTTGGCGACCAGCTCAGAGGCGACGAAGATCGTTTTTCGAGCAATTGTTCCGCTGCCAAGCGCCATATTATAATTGCGGTTGGCATCGCTTCGCTTCTGCGATGCGGCGGCAGCCACGATGGCGCCCACGACGCTCACCACGTTGATTACAGCGACCAGCACCCGCTGGAATGCTTCGGCGAACTGCATCCGTGCAACATCATTGTGGAGGACGTGGCCGAGTTCGTGGCCGATGATGGCATCAAGTTCGTCCTGCTCGAACGCGAACAAGGGTTTGCCGATCACCACCATGGACGATTTCTGTTTGGCACCCATCGCGAAGGCGTTGGTGACATTGGTGACGCCCACCGCCGGTTTGGGCAGGTTGAGCCTTTCGGCCAGCGCGTGCACGCGCTGCGCCAGCCAGTGGCTGTCGTCAACGGGCGTGACCCCGAACCGTGTGGTGACATCGCCGGCGGCTCGCGCGATGTAGCGACGGCCGAACGTCAATCCCAATATCGATAAGATTAGACCGATAAGCCACGGTATGTTCGCCAGCCGGCTCGCCAGATACTGATCGAAGGGCATCGGGTGCTTGGAGGCCAGCGTCAGGACAAGCCATGGAAACCCGCAGCAGCTAAGGATCACGATCGCGCAAAGCAGCAGCGCGGTTGGCCACCAGGAACGGTGGCGGGGTGTGAGGCTTTGCTCCTCAGCCACGGGACGGTTTGAAAGCCCCAGCAGGGCGGCAGAGGCTGGCGTATAGCGAAGCAACAGCAACCGGACGATCCGAACGACGCCACGCAGCTGGAAGAAAACCAACGCCAGGTCGATAGCCCATACCGTCAATGTGAACCAATGTCGCGGCCATGGGAGCAAGGCCCAGGCCAGATAAAATGCCGGGGGCTGATAGGCGTTTATGGCGATCCACACCGCACGGACGGCGGTTACGACGGCCAGGGCCTTGATCAGCGGACGCAGCCGGGTCTCGGTACCAACAATCGATGTCGCCAGCGTCATAGGGCTATTCCTTGGCCATGGTGCCGATGCGTTGCTTGCAGGTCGCGCTCTCGGTGTAGGCGACGAGACGTGTTTTGAACGGCCTGGCGCCGCGCGCATAATTGATGCCCCAGCGCCAGCCCTTGTGCTGCCAGCCCGAAAGCAGCGCCATGATTTCGTCGGGCGTCATCAGCGGCCGGCCGAGGAACTGGACAGTTTCGCTACCGGACGTCCCTGTGTTGACCGAAGCATCGCCGTACCAGCGGCCCAGATGGGAGGAGCCGTTGTGGCTGCTGGAGCGGCTCAAATAGGCCTGCGTCTCGTGCCCCAGGTACTTGCCGATGAGCTCACCGGTTATCGGGTCGTCGATGCCAAAGAACTGCTTGACCGAGCACGTCAGGAACGGTTGCCAGCTGTTGCCGGGATACTGCTCCTGCAGTGACATCACATCCTGGAGGAAGAACCACAGCCGCACGCCAGCGCTTGCATGCGTACGGATTGCAGCACGGAATTCGGGGAAAGGGCCGAGGTTGAGAAACTCATCCAGGATGAAGAGGACCGGAATATCCGGTTGCCGCCGGTTGCTCTCCATGGCGTCCAGCGCGCCCTTTAGGAGAATCCGCAGCCAGGGTGAATAGGGCTCCATCTTCCCAAACGGGATGTCGATGTAGACCGTGATTGGCCGATCCTTCAGATCCTCAAAGGAAAAGTCGGTTCCGCTCAGGCTGTTTTGGATATCGCTGTCGCGCCAGAGCGCCAGCTTGCTTTCCAGCGTCGCCTCCAGGGTTTGAAGACCGCGATCACGGGTCTTCTGCAGGACCGCTTTGCCGGTATCAGCGGTCAGCGCGAACTCAGTGAACTTCTTCGCGACATTGAGCAGATCCTGGCCCTTTTGGGAGGCCAGCTGGCAGACTGTTGCCAACGTCCGCCTGTGAGGCGGGGCGTTGTGTTTGACATACAGGATGGCCGCCGTGAGAAACGCCGCCGCATCGTCGTTAAAGAAGGCCGAGGCTTGAGGGTCGCGGGGAAACATCTGTTCCGCAAGCGAACGGGCATCCGATTCTGCGCGCACCAGGGCGAGGGGATTATAGCGGTGCCTTGCCCATCCCGAGCCGTGGTCGAAGGGCGCAATGCGGTAAACCTCGTGGCCGATCGACTTGCGCCAGTGCGAGGTCTTTTCGAAATGCTCGCCCTTGGGGTCGAGCACGACGCAACTGCCGCGATAACGGAGCAGGTTCGGCACGATCGACGTGACCGCCTTGCCAGAGCGCGTAGGCGCGATGGTCAACAGGTGGCCGTCGTCGTCCCAATGAACGAACTGCGGCTCCGGATTGTCTTCGTCGTCCGAATAGCCGCCCAGCAGGATTGAGGAGGGGTTGTCGAACCCGGACCGGTCGGCAAGGTAGAGTTTGCCGTTGGGGATCGTTCGCAGTTCCTGCGGCGTGGCCCAGCGGCCTGATCCGTACAGCGGTGGCGGATTCTCCAGTTGCCGTTCGCGTTCCTGACGCGCTTCAAGATCGCGTTGGGCTCGCTCGATGATCGGGCCGGGATTCCGACCCGAGCGGATGGCTGCTTCCACGGCGTCCGCAACCTCGGGCCCATAGAGCTCCTCGACCTGCCGCCTGGCCGAGCGGGC
The DNA here is from genome assembly GCF_019091085.1 of Mesorhizobium sp. GbtcB19. Classification (GTDB taxonomy): domain Bacteria; phylum Pseudomonadota; class Alphaproteobacteria; order Rhizobiales; family Rhizobiaceae; genus Mesorhizobium. The sequence goes on from NZ_JAGXJY010000008.1 coordinate 150,448, forward strand.
TGCCAGGTGTTTGCCGCCACGGAATCCCAACTTGCCCCATCTCAGCGCGAACGCGAGATGGCGACCTATGTCGCCAAACGGATCAAATCTGTCGACCATTTCCCGCCCCAGCCCGACTTTTTGAGAGTAGCAACGAGCGAGCCGAATACAATGGGCCTGTTCAAATTTCGCTGAGTGAACTTCATCCAACAAGCATCACCACTCCGATTATTAGCGTTTGCTAACGCGCTGCTTGAACAGGATCAGCAGAACTGCTGTCCCCCTTCACTCCGGAAGCGGAGGGGAAACAAAAAAAGGGGATGAACATCCCCCTTCCAAGTCAGGGGCGTACGCCCCCTTTTTCGTTCACAGTCTCGGCGCGTCACCAGGTGATCTCAAGCTCCGGGTATTTGAAGCCAATGATCGGGCGAAGCTGATCTTGTTCGAGGAACGTATCGCGCCAGACATAGTGGAACTGTTCGCGATCGAGCCATTCTTCGAGGGTTTGGGCTGCAAGCGTCTCCGACAGATCGAACGGAAACTCCTGCACGACCCGATAGTGACGGTGCCCGTTCTTCGCCAGCTCATCGATTGCAGCGGCAATGGTGTCGGGCTTGAACAGCCTGTCGGCGTACAGCGTCCTCGTTGTGGCGGCCATGAGGAAATTGCCTTCTGCGCGCTTCATCAGAAAGCACTCCCCAAATAGGTATCGGTGATTTTCAGGCGACCATGGCCAAGCTCAGCGGAAATCTTGAGGCGCGCCGCACGGTCGGCAGCGCGTTCGCTAGCGGTCATGTCCGCCCACAGCTTGCCGCCCGCCAGCGGGCAGACCTGCCCAGTGAGCGCGCGGTAGCGCTGCTGGGCATAGGCGTGCCGGAGTCCGTGGGTGTTGCGCAGCCCGGCCTTCAAGGTCTGGTACTCGTACCGCTTGAGATGCTCGACATAGGTCATTTGTGCCGGGATCAGCGATCCCCGGCCAGGGACAAGCCGCTTGGCTTCCTGAAGAACCTGTTGCTGCTCCAACGTGGTGATCGGAATGGTTCGCGCGCGGCCGCCTTTCGTCCAACTGGCCTTCAAGGCGATATGGTCGCCGTGGATGGCTTGCTCCGGCTGGAACTTCATCGCCTCCTCGCGCCGCAGGCCGAACGCGGACTGCAACAGCAGCGAGGTCTGGATATACGGGCATTCGATGTCGCCATGCTTGGCGGGATCAAGGACCTGCGCGCGATTACGTGTAACCTCGCCGCGCTCGGCAACGCTGTACGCGGCGTTGTCGCGGTTGACGACGTTGGGCTTGTTGACCTTCTCCGCCCACCAGCGCAGCCAGGTGAGGCGGTTGCGGACACTGGCGTCGGTGGTATCGCCATCCAGCCAGCGTTCGACCAGCGCCTCGACATGTTTGGGTTTAAGAGATCCGGCGGTCGGCAATTTATAGCCGAGATCCGCGAGATCGTTTGCCATTGCGGCCAGGCCGCGTCGGCGATTGTTCTGAGTGCCGTAGGAGCCATCGCGGTTCCTTTGGCACAGTTGCACAAGACTCATGGTCAGATCGTCCATCTTGCTCGCTTCTTCTTGAGGTGAGTGTTGATGGCCGATGCACGTCCGTAGAGCGTGGCACCCCGCGAAGGTCATTCGCAGCATGGCCGGAATGCGTAGTCTTCCTTACGGTATTAGCCTCCCGAGCCAGCCTGGTGGCTGGCCGATGTGGTTTGCCCTGTTGGGCATCCGGTCGCCGAGAGGTCGAGACCGGAGGTGTGGCCGCCATGGCGGCGCACGGATGAGATGAGCATGCATTGAGCTCTCCTTTGGTTTGGGGAAAAGGTCGGGTGAGATGGGTCAGGCTTCTTGTTTGCCTGCCGGGATACTGCCCGGCGTCGCCTGCTGATGGCCAGCACATCGCGCTCGAAATGATTGCCGTGTGCCCAAGCGGTGCGCAGCGGCATTTGCAGGTCATGCGGCGGCGTTTGCGCGAACCCGGCATCCACCGTGGGTTTGATGGCGGTCTGTCACTCCCCAATACATTGTCGAGTGACAGACCGCCTGGCGGCGGTTGTGTCGGACATTGCATGTCCGACCGGCCAAGCCCTAGCTCGGCCGAAAGTGCGGTCGGCGCCGCTGCCTGGCGGCTCCGAACTCTCGCTATGGGGCCGCGGCGGGGTTACGCTTCCGTCGCGGGCCGGATCGGACCTCGGTCGCGATCCGCCTGCTTGGACTGCCGACCCGCAGTCCAGTGAGGTCGCGGCCTGCCTTGTGACCTTCGCCGTCGTCGACGGTCGTCCATTCGCCCCGCTCATCGCCAGGTGTTGGTCTTTCAGCTTTTCCGCTGATTGGTCTGCCCCGAAAGCATGTCCGGTTCGGTGTGACCGGCGCAGCCGGCTTGTCCCGTTCCTGCCCGCTCCATTCGCTGCGCTCCCGTGTTGGGGACAAGCCAGCTGTGGCCGCCGGTCAAGAGGGGAACCGTCCTTCGGGACAGATCAATCAACCAAAGGAAAAGACCATGAAAGACACTCAAAACACCAAGGCGAACAAGTCCGAGGCGAAATCTCCGACCTTCCTCGCCTACACGGTGAAGGACGCCAAGACTGAGGGCCAGAAAGCCTTCTGGACGCGAATTGGGGCTTACTTCGCCCATGATGACGGCGAAGGCGGCACCCTCGTTCTCGAAGCCCTGCCGCTCGACGGACGCATCGTCCTTCGCGCCCCGAAGAGCGACGAGTAGGAGGCGGACATGCAGCTCTTGACCAAAGACCTGCGAGACCTGCTGCTGGCGAATGGTCGCCAGCAGCAGCCCCTCCGCGGCACCCGGCATGAAATCGACTTTGTTCCCGTTGTGAAACTGTTCACCCCAGACGCTGGCGCCACCTGGCTGCTCACCGAGATCGATCCTGAGGATCAGGATATCGCCTTCGGTCTTTGCGACCTCGGACTTGGTTGCCCTGAACTCGGCGATGTCAGCCTCTTGGAGCTGTCCTCGGTTCGTGGAAAGCTCGGTTTGCCAGTCGAGCGCGACCCGCATTTCCGGGCGGATATGACGCTTTCGGAGTATGCCTCTGTCGCACAGCGACACGGTGCCATTCGCACCTGAAGGCGATTGACGTGTCCGGCCTTGGGTCGGGCACGCCCTTACCTTGAACTTAGTCCCAAGGCCTATGACGTAGCGATGTCATAAAGTTATGGCAGTTTTGCCGCTCAAGAGTAAATTAGGTGATGCCTTGCTGCACTGCGAAGTCGAAAAGATAGGGAAAAATCTATTGAAAATGTTATAACATTACTCCATAATTCGACTACAAACCTCGACTATGGAGTTCCAGATGGTTGTTTCCGTTTATCTTGCATTTGCCCTAATTGCGGCCGTAAGTCTGTTTGTGTCGGTGAATAACCCGCGCTTTCTGGCGCCGAACCGACCGATCGAGACCGTTATGACGATGGCTTTCGTCGCGGGATCAATAACGGTCTTGCAATTGTTGCCGAGTCCCACGCTCGCGGCCATCCTGGGTTTCGCGTCTCCGTCACTCGTTCTGCTTAAGCGAAAACTCTGGAGGCCGCGCTAAACGACCTCCGATCGCAGCATATTCAATACCGTCGAGCGAAATGCTCGACGGTATTATTTTTTGAACGTCAGAATCCGCGCTTTTCTCAGCGTGTTTTTTACCGGGGATTTGATCGCATCCGGTAACTTTTGAATGGCAGGATTCAGCGCCCTAGCTGAAAAATTCGCTAGATCGACACTAATTTGGGAAGCTGCGAGAACGGCGAGTTCGCCGGCTCCCATGCCAGCTAACGGAGATGTTAATTTTAGCATGAGTGAGGTCGGGTCAATCATAGTTCCTAGCGCATAGCCCGCTACCCCTGTGGCGGTTAGCTGTATTCCCCTAGTGGAGGACCCGCCAATCTTCTGCTTCAGAATCGGATTGAGTTGCATCGGAAATTTATGCCGATGCATGGCTTCATCGATAGAAGCTGACCGTTCCTTGTCCGAGAGACCGCGCCAGTTGTTGGCGATCGCTAGGCCGCGCAACTCGTGAAGCAGGTATGTGTAATCGTCAAGGCTCAGCCGGGACTCCCGGCATTTGATCTGGATGCCCGCGCCGAACACGCGCAAAGGCGCATCCTGCTTGGAAACAGGTGCATGGGTAACGTATTCCTGTGATGCGGAGACACGCAGTGGATAGAAGATGGTATCGGCCTCTTCCGTGTTACTCTCGAAATAGCCGAGACCGCGAATAACGTTATCCAGGAAATATATAAAATCGTCTTCTGAAAGCCCGACGCGTGCCGCATACCGTTTAACTTCGTCCGCGGCCGCATCTTTGATCATGTCGTAGAGAAGAGCCTCAGAGGTGTTGAGCCGTCCGTTGTGGGAACGCTTCGAGGCTTCTGCCCGCTGGAAACGAAGCCAGTCGTTGACCAAAACAATGTTCTGGACCTGACCGTCGGCCGGAACTCTCGCCATCCACTTAAACGCAAGCCTGGCATTAGTCTTAAAGTCAAATCCTTTCGTGGGAATTGGTACGCTTCCGAGCGGAACCTGGTCGATTTGTATCGCGTCTGGGTCCCGTCCCTTGAGTGCCGATAGAAGAGGAGGGACTGTCGGGTTGCTGTTGCCTACCGGCATGATGTAGCTAATTTTTTCTCCAAAAATGAAGCTGTCAGCCAAAATCCCCGCCAACGGAAATGCAAACGGATCCGGCGCGTTTTCATCTTGGAACGCACTCTCTACTGCGAGTGCTGAAGTGATATCGGACACTACAGGAAAAGAAACCATCGATCGCTCCCCAGGGTCGAAAGTCCGCCCAAGAGATGGTTGAAATGGTCGAGGGTTTCAAGGCTAAAAATTGTTGGAACCGAAAATATTTATTTGAAATTGACGAAAAGCGCCGTGTAGCGAGAGAATAATGCCATGGCCATTGCTTAACCGCGATTGCTCGCGCACGTAGCAGCTACATCATTGATTGTCTTGGGAAATTAGCTCGTTAATGCCGTCGACGTAATTCGAGAGTACGTCTGGATGGGAGAGGTACCAGCGTTCTCGAAGGACGAATGAATCGTAGCAATGCGCCTTATTCAAAGAGGCCACAGAAGCTACGCGATTGCTATATGAAAGGCCGACTCCTAGAGCGGCGGGAATAAGAAGATCCCATGCCTTTGGCCCCGATACTCCCTGTCCGCTAGAAGGCGTGTTTTGTAGGCGCTGGGCCGGTCCGAGGGTGGCGGCATCTGCCTGTCCGAGGACAACTTGCATTTGCGAAAAAATATTGGAGAAGGGCATTCGCGAGAGGCCGGCCTTGATCAGCTTGCTGCCCTTTCGCAACCCACAGATTGACGCGGCATTCGGGTCCAGCGCAACGTTTGTATATGGCCCGCTAGAGGGCAATCGCGGCGTCGACAGAGCAACTCTAATCGCGCTGTCGGTTTGCGAGGGCCAAAGAGGGCTTAGCCAAGTGCCGGAAGGCCCACCGAATATCACTGCTCCCATCTGTCCAGCAAAACCATCGAATCTTCCGTTAGAAGTGCGGAAAATTGGTCGAAGTCCTGGGGTTGCTGCAGCCGAGAAGATAGGAATTCCGTCAGGGCCATAGAGTGAGACAGCCGCAGAAAACTGCGCGCCGCCGCACCCGACTTCGGAAGACCCATCTACGGGATCTACAAACAGGATTGGTTCATCGGACGACCAATATGAAAATGGTGGAAGCGACTCCTCGATTATCATCTTGATCGGAAATTGTGAAAACGCCGCCTCAGCGAGATCGGTGTTCGCGATGTCAGCTGTTCCCACATGGCTACTGCCGCCAGCTTCCATTTTGGTTCCAAAGCTATCTCCGATTTGCAGCGTACGAAGTACGGCTTGGCGAACGTACTCGACTGCGGTTTTTTCGAAATGCGGCTGATCAAGCTTCATAGGTCTGCTGCCAAAAGTCGGGGGATGGGCATTATTGGACAAGTGCATAGTGCCCTCAATCGCGTCAAGACAGGGCCGCTGAGCTACGCTCTTCCCGCCGGTCAGATTTAGCGTAATGGCCCGAATCCAGGCTCCACATCAAACGGCGCTCTTCGCCGGGGGCGGTCAGTCCCGCGTCCCGCCTGTGGCGGCGCTATGCTGATGCTCCTACGGCCGCCCTGTTGAACCGGTCTCAGGGCCACGAACTTTCTCCAGCACCGAACTGACTTGATCCCGCTGGCAGGCATTTCGGTGCTTCCGCTTTGTACGCCCTTGGTCAGGGGAGAGGCACGCGCGCAACTTGGGCTGGAAAATCGGTAGCAGCGGTGGCAGGCTCTATCGATGAGTGTCGAAGCTACCTTGCATCCCCGTCAAGCCACTAAAAAGGAACTTACCAGTTTCCTGAAATCATTGGGGTATCTCCCTACCAAGCATCTTTGGGACTGGCCTAAGGGTACAGTTCATTTCCATTGGTTCAACTCTACGGATTACCTGTCCTATGATGGTGTGGAGGCGACCGTATACCCCTGTAGCGAAGATCCGCTGGACCTTGGACCGTGCGACTGGGCACTGCATACGCGCACCCGCGCGTCGGGCAGCCGCGCCGACAAGGTTTTTCAAAATGAAACAATTCGAAGAGCGCGGGCTCTGTTCGGAGGTAACTTCTACAACGATTGGGGTGGAAGGAATCGTTACTCGCATGAACGGTCTGAGCCGCGCGACGCGGCCTCGCGGGGGCTGTTTCAGGCCTATGAGGTCGTGACGCAGCATCTTAAGGCGACGATGTTCGCACTGCCCGAAGAAAATCAAACCATGGCCAAGCTCAGCGAAGATGCATCGCTGGCTACTCTCGCTCGGGCTGATCCGGCAAGAGTGCTTTATAATGCGCTGGTTCCTTTCGCGATCGCGTCATTGGAAGGCTTTTTGAGCAGAGTCTTTTTTATCCTGATCCGCTATTCTGATCGTGCTCAAGCCCTTTTGCGCACGCAGGAGAAGAAGATCGACTTTCAAGACGGGCTTGCCATCGCGGAAGGGCGGAAGACGTTGGAGGATGTTGTGACGGGCTGGTACAGCTTCCAAAATGTCTCCAGCATCCAGAAGGCTTTTTCCGAGTGGCTAGGCATCGATTTTCGTAAAATATTGCGGGAAGTTAAGAACAGGAAAGGCAAGGCGAAAAATCTGGACGAGACTTTCGCCGCTATGATCGCTTTCCGCCATCGCGTGATACACAATCTCGAGCTGGATCTAGATCTTCGGCGGTCTGACCTACAAAACACTATGGCAGACGCTTCCCGGATCATTGATGCGTTGGTCACCTATCTGGAGATCCACCACGGAAAAGTCATTCGCGATGAAACGGCGAATGCATTGGAGACATAAGAGGGTTGCTGTTCGGAAACGGTGCAACAATATTGGAAGTGTGACTGCCAAAATGGCCAAGTAGCGCCCTTCGCCGGGGCCTGTCGGTCCTGCATCCCGCCTGACGGCGGCGCTATGCTGATGCTCCTACGGCCGCCCTGTTGAACCGGTCTCAGGGCCACGAACTTTCTCCAGCACCGAACTGACTTGGTCCCGCTGGCGGGCATTTCGGTGCTTCCGCCTTGTACGCCCTTTTCCTTTGCGGCCCGCTTACGCGGTCGGGATGCGCGGCTCACGAATGGGAATGGATATATGCAAATTTCCTAAGAAAAGCCGCTTGCAACTGAGGGTCGTTCGGCAACGCACTGCGATAGGATTGCACCCACTGCTCGACCAGCTTCAGCAACAGATCTCTGTTCACATAGGTCTGGCCGAAATCGATGGCCCTGGCACCCGTTACCCGAACTTTCCAACCGTTTTTGGTCTGCGCTTCATGCACAAGCGCGCACCGTATGTCGGTGTAGAAAACCTCTGCTTCAGCATCAGACGTCACGATAGAGCTGAACGGCGCCTCACTCGTCAAAAAGCCCTTATAAAGCTGCCGGCTGGATCCGTATTCGTTGTTGACGCCCCAATGGGCGCCCTGGCGAAAGTTCCAGCCCTTTTTTAAGGCAGCAAGGAATTCTATCAGCGCACATTGGATGGTGAGGATCGTAAAACCCTCACCCTGAAAAGGGCCATTCTGCAGAGCTCTGATCGGAACAAGGTAACGTTTCTCAATGCGATCGGACAGGCACACGCCGAAAGCAGCGTGCCAGTCTGCCGTCGTCGGGCTGGCCTGTAAGATGGTCGCGATCTGTGGCCAATCCTTCGGAAACGTCATTTGCAAAATTGAAGACACGGTACCCCCTGAAGAAGGGTACGGCTTGTTTAGGCAGATGGGAAGAGAGGCGCGCGACCCTCTCTCCCCGCAAGCCTCGCCAGCGGCTTCCCCCACCTTCCTGCGCTTCGCTCCGTGCAGACCGGGGATACCCCTCCGCCGTCGAGGCTTGCCCCCTCGCTCCCCGCTGCTCGCCGCGAGGCAGGGGTTCAGGGAGGCCTGAACCCTTCAGGTCATTCCCTGAAACCCAACAAGGAGCAAGACCATGAACACTAATGAAATCACCATCCCTCTCGGTAAGCTGGTGCCGAGCAAGGCCAATGTCCGCCGGGTCAATGCCGAGGCGGGGAGGGCGGAACTCGCGGCCAGCATCGAGTCCCACGGCCTCCTTCATAACCTTGTGACCCGCAAGGCTCCCAAGGGCGGCAAGTTCGAGGTGGTCGCCGGAGGGCGGCGACTGGGGGCGTTGCGTCTGCTGTTGGCCGAAGGGCGCAGCGTGCAGGGTGTGGCTGTGACCAAGGAATACCCGGTGAGGGCCATTCTGCGCGAAGATGGCAGCGCCACGGAACTCTCGCTTGCCGAGAACGACCAGCGGGAGCCCATGCACCCGGTCGACGAGGTGATTGCGTACCGGGATCTTGTCGAGGAAGGCATGGCGGCTGAGGATATCGCCGCGCGTTTCGGACAGTCGGTGGTCACGGTTCGCCAGCGTCTCAAGCTGGCAAGCCTGTCGCCGTGCATCCTCGACGTGCTGCGGGAGGGTGGCATGAGCCTCGAGCAGGCGAAGGCACTCGCCATCAGTGACGACCATGCCGCGCAGGAAGCCGCATGGTTCGAGCAGGACGGCTGGAGCCGTAACCCCGCCAATCTTCGCTCTTACCTCACCAGCGCGCATGTGCGCGCCACGGACCGGCTGGCGCGGTTCGTGGGCCTTGAAGCCTACGAGCAGGCTGGCGGAGCGGTGTTGCGTGACCTGTTCGCCGAGGACGGCATGACGTTCCTGACCGACCGGCCCTTGCTGGTGAAGCTGGCAAGTGAGCAGTTGGAGGCCGTGGCTGACCAACTGCGTCCGCAGGGCTGGAAATGGGTGGAAATCAGCCTCGAAAGCGGTCTCATCCATAACGGGGGCTTTGGTCGCATCCATGCAACGCGCCGGGAACCGACCGAGGCCGAGCAGGCCGAACTCTCGACGCTCGACCAACAACGCGACGAACTGAATGCGGTCATCGAGGTCTATGCCGAGGGTGACCCGCAGGTTGAGGCGGACGAAGCGCGCCTGCGGGAACTTGAGAGCCAAATAGGTGCCTTGGAGGCTGGGTTGGAAAGCCTCGACCCCAAGGAAAAGATGCTGGCGGGCTGCATTATCACGATTGCGCATGCTGGGGACTTGCAGGTGGTGAGCGGGCTGGTGAAGCCAGATGACCGTAAGGCAATGCAACAGCTCAATGCTGGAGAGGGCGGGGAAGGCGAGGACGGAGAGCCGGATACCGACAACATCCAATCGGCCCCGCCCTCTGGCTTGTCGGCGGCGCTGGTAGAGGAACTGACTGCTATCCGTACCGCTGCGATGCGGGTTGAACTGGCCGGTCGCCCGCACGTGGCGTTGGCCGCGCTGCTGCATCCGTTGGTGATCGCGATGTTCCATGACTTCCGTGGGCGGGTGGAGTCCGCTGTTGAAGTCCGGGGCGAACGCCGCAGCCTTGCCGTATCGGTAAAGGGGCCGGACACCTGTCGCGCCCTGACGGGCTGGAACGAGATGTTGGAGGGATGGGGCAATCACATTCCCGGGAATGCCGCCGACCTTTGGGCTTGGTTGCTAGAGCAGGACACCGGGAGGCTGTTGGACCTGCTGGCGGTGGCCTCTGCCGCCAATCTTAATGCCGTCAGCGGTCGCTATGACGGCAGCAAGGGTAGGTTGGCACAGGCCGAGCAGGTCGCCGCCGCCGTCGGTCTCGACATGCAGCGGTGGTGGACGCCGGATGCCGCGTTCCTCGGACGTCTTTCCAAGGCCGCTATCGCGGACGGGATGCGCGAAGCCGGATGCAGCGAAGTGGCAGCACGCGCCGTGGAACGTGCCCCTAAGGATGAAGGCGTCCTGCAAGCCGAGAAGGAGCTTGATGGTCGAGGCTGGCTTCCGGCACCGCTGCGCTCCCCTACGAGAGAGGCTGACGACCATACTGTGATAGCGATTGCAGCCGAATAACGAGCGATAAATGCGGGCAAGGCCCGGAGCTGCGACGCTCCGGGCCTTTTGCTGTGCTGGCGCTGGTATGCCCCTGGCGGCATCGAGCCGGCCAGGGGGCATGCGAGGAGCCCCCAAAGCCCGCCCCTCGCGCTCCCACCCGCCCCAGGGCTAACATAGAGGGGCGACCGGAGCCTCCGCCTATCCTTGGGCGTCGTCATTTTGTGTTGTCACGGGTCGTTTGATGAGCAAATGTAAAGGGATGGGCCTTTCAATTGACCTTCAACCGGATGACCTGTGTGGCTGCACAAGTGGCCTACGCTATGGCGAGTGTCACAAGCCTATCTTCGACGCCCCAGACGGGCAAATGCTGGCGGTTGCGCATCGGCAATATGCAGCGATGTGGGCGACAAACGCCGACCGCTACAAAGCCCAAGGTCTCTACGCCGCACAAGCCCAGGAACTTGCCACCAAAGGAGGTATCGGCCGTGTGCTCGATATCGGCTGTGGTCGCGGCCATGGTCTTGAAGCTCTGCGAATGGCTTTGCCCCATGGAGCGCTGCTAATCGGAATCGATGAGAATTCTGACTGCATTTCGGCAGCGTTGACCCTACTGGATGCCGCTTCGCCACCCCACAACCGCGATCGGATGAAGGACGAGCTGCTCAAGAATGGCCTCTATCGGTCGACTTATCGGCCGGGTGAATTGGAGTTGCAGGATGGGGTTACCCTGATCCACTCGGATCTTTTGGTGAAAGACCAGCCACTCCAAACGCTGCTGGATTCGGTCGGGCAATTGGACGCGATCACGCTTTGGTTTGCGGGGGTGCACAAGGCACGAAGCGCAACCGAGCTTGCGAAGCACTTCGAAGTTGAAGGAGATGCAGACCATCGTGAACTGGTCGAGGATTTTACTCTTCAGATTGGACATGAGCGGCTGCGCTCGGGAGGTTGGCTGCAACTGGTTATTCGCGCCGGCTTTCAGGATGCCGGAATGGCGCAATCTGAGATGGGGCGAATCTACGGTGATTGGCTTCAAGGCCAGCCATTCGTACTGAAAACAGTTACCGCAAGGCCGTATGATGAGCCCCAACAGGGCCAGGGCATTAGCGTAAAGTCGCTGGCTGCGGAGGTAAACCAGCTACCCAATTTCGCTATCTCTTTGCTGATCCAAAAGGTCTAGCGAGCTTCCGAAGCCTGGACGATCGCCGCCTGCTTTTGATGCTCTTCGTTCCATACTGCGGCGATATGGGAAAACGACCCGCGCACGGACGAAACACGTGCCTGAAAGGTCTTCGCGCTTTCGAGGAGTTTGGAGCAAACGGGTTTCATAGTGTTTAGGTTCGCGGGATCGTCACCCTTCGCTGTGCCTGAAACCACCTCATTGCAGGCCGGCACGGCTACCGCCAATTTCGCAAGGATGGGCGCCGATTTGCTGTCGAAATCGCGATACGCAGCCTCAATGCGTTGGTGGATCTGCGAGGCACTGACATCAGCCTGATTGATCCAAACCGATATCTGGCCTCGGGCAACGCTTGCCTGGCCATCTCCCCTAATAGCTTGTTGCTTTGCTAACGCCGCACGCATCTGGCCGGTCAGTGTTCTCAGGTTTTGTTCGGTGGGGGCGAATAGCTTCAACTGCGTATCGGCATGGGCGCTGAAGGCGTCCAAAAGCCTCACGAAATCCTGGGCGTGCGCCAGGGCGTCGGCCTCGGCACGCGCCAGGCGCAGCTGATTGGCCCGGTTGGTGAGATCGGACACCTGGGTCTGGAATGCATTCTTGTCGGCCTGGACGAGGTTCAGGGCAAGGGTCCCGCCATCGCCGCCACCTGTGAGGTGGAGTGCCTGTCCATCGAAAGTTCCTGAAGCCGTGATTGCTCCCGACAGCAACTCGGTCGGCTGGATGGTGATCACCACCGTCCCGTTGTTAACGGCGCCGCTGAGAGCGGTGTTGGTGTCCTCCAGCTTTCCAGAGCGCGACAATATCACCCGCTCGTAATGGCCGGTCAGACGGCCATCTATCTCAACGAGCTCCATTAGGTACGCCCCGTCGGGAGAGGATCCTACGTAGGTGCCGGTGGCACTCGCGGCCAGGGCGGGCTCGGCCATAGCCGCAAGGAGGGTTGCGATGAACGAGAAGATGGCGCGGCGACGCCACTGATCCCACTTCATCGGCGTTGTTCGGGCACAGATGCCTTTGTTCGTCATGACCGATCCCCCACAGCCATCCTCGCGAATCGGCATTATACAGCCAAGGCTGTCGTAAGGGCTGCGGCCGGCGCGACTTCAACCGTTTCTGGAAGGCATGGCCGTGCGGGGGCCAGCATTGCCTTGCTGGGCTACCCCAAGCCAGCCCAGCCTATGACGCCCAGACCGGCCGCGGCTCGGAGTCCTGCGTATGCCCACGCACCCCTACTGGCAGAAGTCCTGCTTGAACTTGGTCGCCAGGTCTTTGAATTGAGCGGCCTTGATGTCCTGCACGGCCATAACGGCGACGCCCTGAAAGCTACGGCACATGTAATTAGATTTTGGCTCCTTGCAGGCAATTTTAGCCCCGGATAGCAGCCTGACCTGTTTACGCTCGGGCGATAGGTTGTTGTCACTCAAATAGACGTCTGGGTTGAGCGAATTCAGGTCCGTGTCGAAAATGACTTCAATGTCTTTGCCCTCTGACGTCGTCCAGGACACATCCGATTGATAGGTGCATTTGCCCGTTTTGGAAATCTTGTAAGTGTAGACAGCAGCGCTCTTCGCCTCGAAGGTCCCCGGGGTCGTGCCTGCCATCGTTACCACCGTATCTTTGGTGGCCAACTTGTCGACTAGGCCGTGCAAGAGCTCGGCCGCGCGAACCTCTTCCCCTCCTGAATTGGCAGAACCAGAGCCGGAACAACTGGTCACGGCAACCAGCATCGCAAGTGCAAGGTATCGGCGCATGGAAACTCCCTCAGTCGCGCGATTGATCTAAATAGGTTGAGAAGGTGCGGCTATTTCTTGGGGACGCTGGCGTAGCGGCCGTCCAGATTGGATCCGGTGCCGCAGTCGGCGAGGATTAGGTCGGTGGTGTTGCCGCTGGTTGAGAACGAATACGTGCAGCTACCTTTCATGCGAAGGCTTGGAAACGACAGGTCCACGTGACCTTTGCTCACTTCGTTCCAGGTGCCCGGAAAGGGACCGCTGACATCCAGCAGCGTCGCGCTGCCACCCTCATGAAACTCGAAGCCGAAGCCCATTATACCCTGCCAGCGACCGATCAGAGTCGGCTGGCCGCAGCCCGCCAAGCCGACGAGTAGCGTAGCGGCAACGAAAAGGCGCACGCGCATACTTTCCCCCTGAATCAAAAAACGCAGCCATGGCGGCTGCGCTGATCAGAGAGGTTATCGAAACTCACGAGATTTGAGCTTGAGTATTAGGGGTTGCTAACTAACGCGGCGTTCGCTTTTTCGCGCAAGATTTAGGCAAATGGTCGTGACGAACACTTGGAATATCGACAAAAATATCTGAGCCGGGATGTTGCAAATCTCGTGAGTTTTGAAACAGCAGGAGGCGCATGTGAATGAAGTACGGATATGCGCGGGTCTCGACAGAGTCACAGGATCTAACCTCCCAGCTTGAACGCCTGGAGGCGGCAGGCTGTCAGAAGATCTTCTTTGAAAAGCTGAGCGGCAAGAACGCCGACCGTCGCCAATTGCAACGGCTCCTGAAAGTGTTGGCGCCTGGTGACGTCGTCCATGCGGTAGTCAGTGACCGAATGGCACGAGATCCGTTGGACATGCTACAAATCGTCAAGACTGTCTCATCCGCAGGCGCGTCGCTTCGCTTGCTGGACGAGCCCTTCATCGACACCACGTCGGAAATGTCCGACCTCATCGTCTTTCTGGTGGGGTGGGCGGCCAAGTGGCAACGGCGCCGGATCCTGGAGAATACAGCAACCGGCCGAGCCCGGGCGATGGCCAAGGGTGTCAAGTTTGGCCGCAAGCCCAAGCTCACAGCGCAGCAACGCCAGGACATCGCTGCACGGTTCGCCGCAGGCGAAAACATCCGTCAGATGATCGCCGATTATGAGGTGAGCAAAAGTACCCTCGCGCGGGTGCGACGGACGGCGAACTCGACGACTACATCCTAATTCGCAATATTGAAGCTGTGGCGGTGTTACGGACTGATGTTGGTGGATCAGAGAGGTGCCGATGAAGCTGATGAGCAAAGAGGACATCCCAGCCTTCGTCCAAGCCGTCATCGAGACGGGCTGCGATATCTGTGCTGTGGGTTACGACGGGTATGTGATTGGCGATGCTGATCTGCCCTCGGCCAAGAGGAACGAGGTGCAACCTATTCTCAGGAGGATTTCCCGCGGGTATGGCGAGCGCGACCATCTTCGCCGAGAAATTGTCTTACATCTCCGCTCCCTCGGTCGCTTCGTGGAGAACGGCGCAATCCACTGAAAGCCGGATTGCATTTGCAAAATTCCCGCGTATCTTGCTTGTGCGCATGTGAGCATAAGGTGGCGCCTGGCGCATTGACGAGCCACCCCTTCAAGAACCAGCGTCGGCGTGGCGACCGAAAATGCTGAGGCAAGAGACCGCCATTCCCATAAGGAAACTTCGTCATGGAGACCCATGCCGTCATTGCGTCCCTGCCTGTCACCGGGACCGACCGTACCATGCTTATCGATGCCGCCAATGCCGCTTTCGAAAGGATTATCGAGCGGATGGAGCCGGCTAACGAGGAACTGACTCGGAGTTATTGGGACGCCGAGGGTTATATCGACAACGAAATCACCTCAGACATGTTGCCGCTTTCACGAGACTATGCAGCGTATCTCGTCGATGCATTCCTGTTGCAGCATGTTGTTCAATTGGCAGTCGCCGCCGACAACGAGGCCGCCGAATCTCGGCCTTGAGCCTCGCCGCCTGCAACTGGGCCTGCCGGCGCTTTTGGCGGCAGGCCGATCAATACCGTGACCTTTACCGCCACCTCTTCAAGGGTGGCGGTAAGGCGGGTTATATGTGAGGTGGTTGCGGCCATTTCTGGCCCGTAGCGAGTTACGAGGTATTCACGGTTCTGACTGAGGGACTGAAGATGCTTGGCGGTCTTCGCGCGAAGTAGCAGCCCCGCTGCCAAGGTATGTTCAGTCCGCGCCGACAGGTCGTGCTGCATTTTGCGGAGCTGATTGGGGTTGTGCCCGCGGTGGAGCAAAAGCGCCGTCAGGTAGAGTTCGATCGCGTGTATGGCACACAATCTGAACGGCGCTCGAGTAAGCGGCTTGCCGGATCGGCCGAGTTTAAGGAGCTCGGTTGCCGCCTTGCGGTACTCTTCAGCCAGTTCATGAATCTGCTCCGGGGAGGCGAGCTCCCCCGGATATTTGCCCTCTGTCATCGCGCCCAACGCAATATGGAATGTTACCGTTTGCGGTAGTAAGCATCCCACGCCAACCCGATATCGGCAAATGTCCATTCCCGTCGCCGGCCGTAGGCGGGGCTTTGACGAGTAAAACACTCGTGCAGGCCGGTTTGCCTCTGGAACTTCATGAACCACGCCGTGGATCTTGGCTTTCCGCGTGAGGTAACCTGAATCCGGCGGATCAGCCCGCTGTCTGCCCAATGGTCATGGGGATTGGAAAGGGAAGCCGGGTCGGCCAGGTAGCTTCGGAGCTTCTGTAACGTAACATCTTCGGGCGACTGGCGAAGATCGGCGCGGAGTTCTGCCACGGCGAGCGCGGCCCCTTGTCTCGCAGCTTCCGTCAGCATGTCGCGCAATTGCGTGCTGGTCAGCACCAGCGCTTGCAGGGCTTCCATAAACCGTACTTTCTTTGATGGGATTTGCGGCCGAAATCGGCGCTGGTTCATTGCGTCACAGCCAAAAAATGACGTCAAGCGCTGATTTGAGAAAGATCCCCGGTAAAAAGGCGTTTCAGAATTGCTTCCCTTCGTCGATAAGCTTCATGATCTTAGTAGCAGCCTCTTTGAATCTCGGTTTCGACGCTAGTGCCTTTATCCGCCCTGTTGCCTGCTCGTAGTCAAGAAATGGCTCGATATTTTGTCTAGACAGCACCGTGACGATTCCCCTGTCACTGCTGTTGATCTGAGAGGTGAGACCCTCAAGGGTTTGTAAAAGCCCCGCATCCGTTTTGCTGTGAGTGCCTAGCAGTCGGCGCGGACCTTGCTCATCGCCGCCCTGTTGCCATGCGAAGAGAAGGCTCAGCGGGCGAGGGGACTGCAAAATGTCTTTGAGGGTCATTGCTTTGTACCGCGAGAGCATGATGCGGATAGCATCGTCCACCTGCTGCTCCGTTGCCAATACCCAGTCGCTCTTGTTACGGCTTCGATCTCCGAACCGGCCATGAGCAAAAATCTCATGCCGAAACACAAACGTAAGCCATCCGATTGCAGCGCCCTCTGCGAACATATCACGGGTTGAGGTACTGCGTTGAGCCGGTTTCAACCGCGCCAAAAGCAAGGCGACGAGCGGAAGCGTCCTGTCCCACAACGAACTGAAAGCAAATCCGTCGAACGGACGAAGACGGTATGCCTCGTCCATGCTGTTCGCCAAGGCCATAAGAAGGTTTCGACATTGCTTCCCGTCTAACAGTTCGGAGGCACCACCTTTCATCCGCTCGATCATCAAGTCGGCCTTGGTGAGAGTTCCGGCCGCATTTTGGCTTTGCAACGTCAACAGCACCGCTGTCGTTTTATCGGGACCAGCTGTCAGTGCGTCCCGCAAGGCATCGAAATCGCTTTGCGTCAGAGCGTGGGATGGTGTGGCCATCGCGAAGTAGAACCTGTAGTGGTCGGGGCTGGCCAGACGCCGACCTTGAATCGCCTCATCTCTCGTTCGGTCGTCAACTCTTTCGAAAAGCTGGAATGCAGGTCCGGCTTTTGAGAAGTTCGGGGTAACGCCAGCAAGCTGTTCTGAGAAAGCATGCCGATAGAGATGGTCGTCAAAGACGTTTTTACCGGCTGCGGCCTCAAGTGAATCCACTTGCTGGCTTTTCTCCGCTTCATCCACCCGGGCCGTTCCCAAGGACAGGGCCGCCGCCGTCCCGCAGTATTCTTCGATCCATCGATACAACGCCGGATTGCCGTCTTTAATCAGCTGCAGCCAGACCAGATCCGCCAGATCGGCGCCGATTTCCCGGAGAGGGGGCCAAAAGAAACGAACCGAATCTAATGCCCGAACCACCGATCTGGGAGTCCGCAATTGCCGGCCGCCCTCGTGATCGATGACCTGGCGTAGCCGCTCACGCTCGTCCTCATCCTTAGCTGTTCCAATTTGCTGTAGTGCCTCAGCAAACCACTGGCGTAATTGGAAAGCTTCCGGCTTGGGCACCATCACGGTCAGTTGGACGATCTTCTCGAGAAAAGCCCCGCCGTTCTGGACACTGGCGGCTTCCTGAATGCTATGTGCCAGCACTTCGCTATCGTAGCAGAGCAGATAGATTACGTTCGGCAGATCGACAACAGACCTTACCAGGCGCAGAATTTCCAAAATTTCAGTTGGTTCCAACCGATCCACGTCATCAATGGTGACGACAAAACGGTGACCAAGATCGCGCAACGACGCGACAAGTTGGTCCTTGAGAGTGGCCAACTGAGGATCGGCTTGTTTTCCGGCCATGTCGCCTGCGGCTTTCAGGCCTTTGCCCGCGAGCTTGATCGCGCCAATCCCTGTAAAATCCCCTGCAACTTCAATGAGTCCCCCAGCCTTGCTTAATCCGCCCATGAAGCTGCGCAGGGCCTTGCCGGCGTTTTTAGCCTTTGTGATTGAGATTGGCGTAGCGTCCCCAGATGCAAGAGCCAGTCGATCCAACTGATTGGAAAACTCGCGGAACAGGCTAACGATCAGGGCGTCCCGATTGCCGATCAGCCAAGGCCGAAAATGAATGACTGTCGGCCTTCCCTCGGGAGGTAGTTTGCCGAGCTCATCGCCGACCAAAAATAGCAGGCTCGATTTTCCAGAACCCCAAGCCCCCTCAAGTCCGACGACTAGGCCGTCCTCAGATGCCCGGTCGACCAATGACGTAGCAATACGCTTGGCCACCTCGCGGAAGCCAAGTTTATCTTGATCGCCCGCGCCTAAGGCGCGGTCGCCTCGTACCGAGTAACTTTCAGAAGATGACATGGTATAATCTAGCCTGATATTGATGGAGATTTGTATCTTATTTCATCGGCTAAAGGGTTAAGTATTCGTCGTCGGAGCCTATATGCCGAGCAGGGCGCCGAGCCTTTCGGTGACGGGGCGCAAGGGATCAACGAGACCAAGGTCGTAGATCATGGTCGTTTCCAGATTTCCCTTGTGGTCGACGTAGTGGGATATGGCTTCGTGCGACACGCCCTGGCCGGTCAGCATGAGCGAGATCGCAATCCGCTTAAGATCGTAGAGCTGGAAATACTCCGGCACACCGGGGAGGGCCTTAAACCGCTCCAGCCCCTTACGGAAATTGTCGCGGGGCTTGGTCTGGTCGGTATGGGACGGGAACAGCAGCTTACTTTCGGACCAACGGAGGCGCTGGGCCTGCACCATGTCGGCGACCCGGGAATGGATCGGCACCGAACGATAGGCATACTCGTAGATAGAGCGCGATAACTGAATGCCCTTGGTGTTGTGCTTGTGCCAGACCAGCTTCTCCAGGTCGAAATGGGCGAACTCGGCCTTGTTGAGGTCGCTGGGGCGCGCCATGGTCAGGAAGAGGATGCCCATGTAGTTGCAGAGCTCCTGCATCTGATCGTTGGCGGTTACCAGCCAAGCCTTGCGGAGCGCCATGTCACGCTTGGCATGGCCTTCGAGGTGGTCTACTTCCGGTAGCACCTCGACTGCCGGGTAGAAGACATGGGCCGCTATCTGCCGGATTTGCTCGGTCGAGTAGTCGCGCCGGCGACGGAAGATTTTCTTTTTCCTGAGCGGATGGCACGGATTCCGCATATCCACCAGTTGCATGCGGATTGCCCAATTGAACAGTGCTGTAACGTGGCCGAGCGCCGTGTTGTACACATGCGGCGAGGCGAACTGCGTTTGGAACCGCTCCACATCCGACGGCCTGATTGATATCAGTGATCTCTCGGCAAACATGGTTCCGAAAGCTGTGTATCCCTTTGGTTTGTTGTGGCCGCGCTTGTTGATTGTGTTCGCCTGTCTTAGCCATTTTCCCATGAAGGAAGCAAAGGAGTATCTGGTGGCCTTTGACAGGCCAGAGACATGGCTGTCCCAATAGCGGTCGATGACTTCGGCAATCGTGTCGAAATGCTTCCGGCGCGGATCGATGCGGTCAAGGTCGGGGTCATTGCCGGCGATTATCTCCTGCTCGCGCTGGATCACCGCCAAGCGTGCCGAGGCTACACTGAAAACAACCGTTGAACCGAGAACCTTGCGGCAGCGTTTGCCGTTCAACTGGTAAGCATGAACGAAGGATTTGTGGCCAAGCGCCGTGACACGAAGCCCGAGCCCGGCGACGGAGCCGCTACGGATTTGGCCGTTGGCGCCAACCGCATAATCCCAAAAAAGTTCCTGGTCTTTGTCAGGTGGGCAAATTGCATCAAAAACAACGTCTTCAGTTAAAAATATCTTGGGCATTTCATGTAACTTCCATGTAACCGACTTATAGCAAATGTTACATGGGAAGTGAAGTAATGATGTTGATAGATTGTCATAAAATGACGAAATAACAAATGATTATGTGTTTCGATATTCCGGTAATATTAGCCTGGAGCCGTTTGTAAACCGAAGGTCGGGAGTTCAATCCTCTCTGCCGGCACCAGGTTTTTCAGCAAGTTATAGGAATTCAATCCAATGCGATTGTTGCCATGTAACTTTCATGTAACCGGGGACGACGCAGCAGTCGAGGTGTCGTACCTCGGCGCGGGCTTGCCTGCGAGGCGGCCATAGCTAAGCGACACTCGCTTCTCGACTAGTTGCTCGAGCCTAAGAGCTCCTCGACTTGGTCGAGGAACGCAGCTAGTTCGCCAGGCTTGCCGGTGCCCTTCGACTGCCATTCGTAAATCGGCCTGACCATTGCGAGCTCGCGGGCGTCCTGCGACAATTGTTCCAGCTCGCGGTTTGTCATGCCGCGACCGCGCAAATAGTATTGGCCCCAGCGAGTAAAAATCAGGGTCCACATAGAAACCACCAAGGCATCATCCCACCGTGCCCAGTCGGAGGTGCTGGCGAGCGGCTGTCGTACGGTCCGCTGGTGCCGCTTCAGGATCGCCTTTAATGGTTTCAAGCTGGCCTGTTGTCGCTCCGGGCTGCTGTGGGCAAAGAGGAGCGCGGCGATGTTAGTCGTCTGCCCCTCACGCGCTCGTTCAAACAGCCGCGATTCGTGTTCCTGTTTCGGCCCGAGCAACCCAGCCAGTTCCTGAGCCCAAATCGCGCAGGCATCATCGGTGCTCGCACGTTCACTCTGCAACAAGGGGAGGATCACATCCTGAAAGAGCCACGGCTCGGCCCAGCCGAGTTGCCGCATATGCCCGCGCATCGAGTCGATGAGGCTCCTCAGGTCGTCCGCCGGGATCGGCGTCGGCAACGCCCCATTTAGGGCAGCCAACAAGTCATTATAGACCCCGATCTTCTCTTGCTTCGTTGCAGCGCGAGCAACCATCCAGCCCAAGGTCTGCACTTGGTCTGGGTAGGGAAACGTGGCGATCAACTCCAGCGCGGCGGCACGTTCCCCCGGCTTTTCCAGCGCTCGCTCGATCACGTTCAGCCCCATCCAGCGCAGAAGGCCATTTTTGCTGCGAATGAGGCAATCCCTTTGCTCTTCGTTGATGTCGAACTCTATCGACTGCGAAATCTCGCTGACAATTTGGCTCAAGAGCGACAGCCGCACGGCGTCTAGACTTTGAGGCTGCACTGGCACATTGGCCATCTCGCCTTCCGCGGTAGCCAGCAGAGAATCCGGGGAAAACCACCACAGAAATCTGATGGCGAAGAACTCTGCCCAGCTTAGCCCGGCGTATTTTGTAGGATGAAATAGATGATCGGGACGATAGGGGCTGTGTAATAGCGTCTCGATCGAATCCCGGAAGAGGCGGGCGTCCATCACAGCCAATTCGCTGTCCGCCCCGTCATGTTTACGGTCAAATGACGCCTTGAGGAAGCGTGCGAGGAATTCGAGAAAACCACCGTCGTATCTGGCCTGGTGGAGGTCTCGATCCTCGGAGTGTGAATGCGCAAGCACATCGCCAAGCACCTCCCAAGTTGTCTCAAAGTTCATGAATTCGCCTGACTGCTGGTCGAGGCAGTTGCGCAAGCTCCCCGCCTCAGCCAAGGCGAGCCTGTCATCTCTAAGCAGGCCCAACTCCGACATCCGCTTCCTCAGCGGACTTCCGCTCAACCCTCGTAGCGACAGTTCTCCGGTCCACATGCTCAGCACGTCGCCAGCTTGGGCCTTCTCGAGGATACGCAGCGGCTCATATCGTCGGGTCTCTCTGGGCAACGCCGTAGCGTCGAAAAGAAGCCGCATGGATGTGTTCTCGTCCTCGCTTCCGGATTGCGCAGCCTCCGCCTCCCGCACAAGACCCGATGTGTAATCCTCAATTTTAAGCAGCGTATCTGAAGGAATCGGAGTGATAAGCAAAGGATAGTTTTCGGCGGCTTTCTGAAATGAGTTGGAGAGGTTAAAACCAGCTTCGGGTAGCCCGTCCGGCGCCATGATCAGGATATAGCGATCATGCAGGCGGCCGTCCTTCAAGCCATAGATGCGCAACTTAATGCGTTTGATTAAATTGCGGTTGTGCTCGCAGCTCGCCATCAAGTTGTTAATCCGGCTTGGCAGGGGCTTATCGGATTCGCTCGGCGCGGGTTCGCCTTGCTTGGATGGTGGCTTGGGTAGAGACGTGAAGACTATGACGTCGGCTTTTGGTGCCGCACAGAGCAATAACAAACCTAAGCCGACATCCTCAAAATAGGGATCGAAAATAACAATCTGGTGCTGTCTGTACTTGGCTAGCAGTGTCTTAAACCATTCTACAAATTGCAGCCTGCCATCGCCGTCGCCCTGGCTCCAGCGCAGAAAGAATCTCCCCTCCGACCTCGCCGGATGGAGGCGCGCGAAAAGAGCTACTAGTTCGCGGTTGGCCGGGACCCAAAGATCCGCATCACGCCCGCCGATGCGACTGGCGAAACCGAGATCGCCGTGGGTGATCGTCAGTGCAGCCTTAACTCGCGCTGAATCGGACGGACGGGTGGCCTTTTCCAGCCAGTCAAACTTGACTGGGCTGGTCCTGTCGCCCACGGGATGACCCCGAAAATGAATTTCCCGAATATATCCGATCCGCCACCGGCAACACAGCGTGCTATGGCCGGAATGGTCGCCATCAAGCCCGAATATCTCAAGTTCAGTGCTGTCGATTTTCGTGCGTAACTGCTCGTTCAGCTCGAATTTGCACAGGAGAAGCCCTTCTGCGTCGCGTTCTGCGGGGGCGATGGCTGAGTAGGTGATTTGGTCGCCGTTCTCGACGCTGAGGCGAAATTGGAAGCCGCTAAAGTGTACTATCTGTATTGGGTTAAATCGGACGATCAAAGCGAGCGGGGCATCCGTCCACGTGACTTTCATCAAGGGTCGTTCCAGGTCGTCCAACGCAGGAAAAACCATCAACTCCAGGTCGCCAAACCGGGAGATGTCAGCCCCGCCAAACTCTAGACCTGTATGTGCGTTGAGGTGCTTGACGACCCATTCGGTGAGAGCGACGTCGTAGTCCTGACCTAAGCGGAATAGCGCTGCCTTGTCGGTTTGAGAGATTGAAGCGCTGAGGGCCCCAGCTCCGCCATGTGGGCTGGAGGGCGCCCCTCGCTCATGCGCGTCGCGGTTGAGCAGGTAGGCGACGGGGCGATAGACCAGCTTATCAGCAGCCAGTGCGATCGCACCGAACCGCGTTTTCAGCTTTTCCGAAAGTCCGAGCTTCAGATCTTCGCTGATTGCCGAAATGGTTCGGCCGGCGCTTAATTGCCGAAGAACCTCCGCGCAGCGGACGCTTGTAGCGTACAAGTTTAACTGAACAACCTGAGCTTCCACTTGCCCAAAGGCACGAAAAGCATCGTCATCGCTAGCGGACCAGTTATCGCTAGAATAGCTATAGGGAAGGAGACGGCCGTAGACAATACGATTTTCAACCGATTTCTCGAACTTGATCTGCAATATCCACAACTGTAGCGCACAGCTACCAGCGTCCACTGAAAATAGGCGCGTTAGTCGTTTGTCATTAAGTAGGTCGTCTAGTGTCGGAGCCATCGGTCTTATTAATAATCCCTTTCAGTGGGTAATCCCACTTATTCATATCCGCGCGGCGCGCGACACAGGATACATTAACGTTTGCCTGCGCGGTCGCTCACAATGGCTTTCTCAAACCAGTCTGGTACCTGCGCTATCTGGCTCCCAGCGACATTTTCCGGAACGCCCCGCCAAAACGCGACAATAGCATTCGAGAACGCCTGAAACTGCTCATCACTGACCCTGAGATTAGAGTGATCCAGCAGCTCCCGTGATCCTGGTAAGTCCGCTTCCAAAAGTGGATCCTCCAGATATTCAGGATAAGCGGCCTTTAGGTCCTTCAGAGAATTGCCGTCGCCGTGTTTGTAGACGTTGACCACCAACCGGCAAGCGTCCAAGGCCTTGAAGTAATCGGCATCCCGAACCTTCCAGCCGAAACTCTCTAGTAAGTCTGCAATCTTGCCGAAGTCCACGGACCATACCTTGGCAATGACCGCATCCCCGCGATGCCAATGCCGAATTTCTGCGATCAGCCACTCCCGTAGCTGCTTGTCCCATTGGTGGAACATCCCCGCGACCACGCTAAGCCAGGTTTGATCCCACATGTCACTGAGCAACTCGTAGAACTCGATGCTGGCATCTTGGGCAGCCTCGTAAAAATCCGAAGGGTCATGGCGATCAGGATCGAAGCGGTTGCTGTTCTGCTCAAGCCAGTCGTCAGCCGCCTTTTCGGCTTCTGCTTCTATGTTGTCGAACTGTGACAGCACACGTTTGCGGGCCTGTTCGACGTAGAACTGATGGCCCCTTATCAGGGACTGCCTATGGAACGACCACATTTGGAAGTACACATAGTTGTTCATTCTTGAGCCTCGCCTGCGAGCCATACTCGGCGGCCAAGCCGCTTGAAGTCGGAGACAGCCAGTGCTCCGCGCTCGTTGCGCGATTTAGAACCAGGCTCCATGAGGCGCCCCACCACAAGCGGGAATGAGGCTTCCCAGGTTTCAACAGGATCAAGCGTTGCGTTGTGCAGTAACACTAACAGTACCGTGTCACAGGGACCGGCTGATTTGATCTTGCCGATCCGCTGGCTGCGTTTCCGGGCAGGGTCGTATGCACGGGCTTTGATCTGAACCCTCTCAGGTCCCGTTGGCGTTTGCCGAATGGCGTCATAACCGGTGGTGCGGGGAGGAGCCAGCTCGAGCCCTAGAACTTCTGCGGCAACGTACTCGGCTACTTCGCCGGTCACACCAAGCGGTTTCCCGGTCAACTGATAGTAGTCGGCAGCCAGAGGCTTTACAGCCGCCAGAATGGCTTTGATGCGTTCCTGCAATATGCTGCTCACGGCCAGATGCTCAAGATCGCCTCGCGTTGGGCGATCAAGGACTTCAATAGCCTAGCGGACATCGACACAAACAATTCGGCCTCAGCCTTCGTGATGAGATGCGATGGCACCTGCTCGATGATGGTTGCAAAATCCTCGGTTTTCCAGGGTCGAAACGAATAGGAGCTGCCGTCCGAGTGGGCATATACCGTGTTACGGCGGTTCCTGAGCGCAGTATGCAAGCGCTCCTCGTCAGGCGAGAAATCGAGCCAGTCTGCCGGAATGTCTGGCAGTCCACGGGTTTTGGTGAACGGTCTGGTGTACGACACGATGAGGGACGTCGTGTAAACCGATTGCTGGAAGTAGACGGAACCGCGTCGTTGCCATTGATGGCTATGCCAGCCTTTTTTTAGCAGGTGTTCAGCGCACTGTTTCGCAAAGCCGATGTCCATGCAGGACACTGTGAGTTTATCGAACAGTCCCTTCTCGGCCTTGGGCAAGTCAATGAGCATGGCGTCCCCTCAACGTTGGTTTGAGCCTACCAGCGCCTCTCGAATATGGCCCTGAGGTCTGCGTGACTCCGGAGCGCTTCAAGGAGAACCTCGATTGCCTCCGCAACCAACTTCTCATTTCGATCGGAGTCCGGATCTCCAGACTTACCGCCGTGCACAAGATTGTTGCGAACGCGCCGGACGGCCACCAAGAGATCAGTCACATTTGCCGGAGGCGTCACTGTTTCCCAGGCTAGTGTACTGCCTTGGAGGATTTGGCGGCTT
The DNA here is from genome assembly GCF_019091085.1 of Mesorhizobium sp. GbtcB19. Taxonomy (GTDB): domain Bacteria; phylum Pseudomonadota; class Alphaproteobacteria; order Rhizobiales; family Rhizobiaceae; genus Mesorhizobium. The sequence continues at coordinate 176,081 of NZ_JAGXJY010000008.1, forward strand.
GGGGGATTTGCCATCAGAGTCGGCGCTAAGCCTTTCGCCGCCACTGCAGCAAAGAACGGCTTTTTCAGTTCCTTAGACGCAAACCGATCCCAGTCGGCCTCGACAGCATTCTTACTTCCAGCTCTGCCGAAACCGGCATCCTTCAGGGCGTATTCGAATCTGGTGAACACATGTAGCAGTTCGTCCCCGCGGGGAGGAAGCGTATTGGCTGCCTTCAGGTCGATCGGTGTCATGGACGTGCCCCTCGTTCGTTGGTAAAGTCTAACCAATTTCGAGGCTTTCTGCATTCGTCCTGCCGCAGATTTTGCCAGAAAAATCGTGAAATTCTGAGAACACTCAAGAGCTCGTGTATTGGCTCTGCAAGTGCGGAAGACTCATCATATAAATCAATGTTGGCGTGCCACACGACACGAGGCTGAATACCTGCGCGGCTACTTGTTTTGATGTTTTCTCCGCGCCTCCTCAAGCATTTCCGCGAGGCCGGGGGGTGGGGGTGGGGGCAACCCGCGTTCGAAGCGATCAACGACATTTACGAGATTTGCGAGTTGACCGGGAACCACCGGCCGCCTCGCGCAGTCCGCGAGGTTGTGGCGATCGACAAGAACGGCCGAGCAAATTGCATTGGCGCCTATCGGGCCTCGGTGGCAGGCTTCAACGCCGGCGATAAGCCTCTTGGTTCCTTCCACTTTCCAATCTTTGTGGGTGGTTGCGGCATCGGTCAATGAGCCATTTATGGCGGCCCGATCAATGCCGAGCCATATGGGAACCCTCGCATTTTGTTGGCGGCCGAACCAACCGAACCAATTGGGGAATTGGTTCCATTGATCAGACGCAGATGGACCAAAATCGAATAGGCTCACACCGCCCGAAAGCCTGCAGAATGAGTTCTGGTACCGCGATGAAGTACTGACGCGAATCTCACCGGAGCGAGCGATCCCCTCCAGTCCCGCCCGGTCCGTCGCATGCCAAAGGCCTCCGTCTAGGGAGCTCCACAATGAGTCGGGTAGTCCTGGGTTATCGATAGGGCGCCTGCCTGCGAGCTGCTGGATGGGAAAACAACTTCTATCTTACCGGAATTGCCTGAGCCTGGTCTGACCGAGCAGGTGTATGGCTACAGCCACGGATGCTGAGTTTGCTCCATGATGGCGGTGTGAAATAGAGTCTTCTTCAGTTTGTCTCGCGAGTTTTTTATGGCGTCGTTCAGCTCATTCACGTTGGAGTTCCAGTGAGCCTTTAAATATCCTTCAGCGGGCGCCAATTCAGATTTTATTTTGATCCAAAGGGATGCCCTACCATCGAGGCAAGACAGTAGCAGCCCAAAGGCTGCGAAGGCCGCTGCCGGGTCCGGAGCGTTGAGATATTCGCAGTACCAGTGGCGCGCCCATCGGTTCAGCTCAAAGGTTGTATGGCTGGCTTGATAGACCGATGCCAGCCATCCACGATTGGGCTTCCGACCCGAGAATTCTTCCCAAAGGCCGATGAACGGGCTAACGGCATCGGAATATCCAAGCAAAGTGTAGGCCTTGGCAATGTCGCCGGCTCGACCACTTGCCTCACCGTCACGGATGACGTGCTCAAGCCAGCCGGTATGATCGTGTTTAAGCGCGGCTTGAACCAGGGTTGCCAAATCCTGATCCGTCGTTGCCGCCGACAGTACCAGGGTGCGCATCCGGTCACCATTTTCACCCACGGGGGATTCCATCGGTAGCAGCGGCAGGCTTTGGTTTTTCATGATCCCGCTTGCCATCGCGTCAGTGAGCTTATTCCAAAAGACTTCCGCTTGCGGTGCCCCCGTTTCGAAAAGGACTCGGCAAAGCGAGATGAGCGGGAATTCATCCATGAGCACAAAATTGGAAATATCGCCGATCTCACCGAGCCAGTTAGTTAGCCAAGGCAGAAACTCGTTCGGATTCTGTGCAATCAAGGCGCGCATGGCCGCTTCATGCCGAACCCAGTGATCGCCTACCGGCCCCGATCGCAACACAAGCGAGTCTTGTAAGGCAGCGCGCAAAAACACGTCGTAAGAGTGCAAGATGGAGGTATCGGTAGGATGCCAAATTGCCTGTAGCGCGACGACCTCAGGGTCCGCCCTCTTGAGTAGGTCCGGTCGGCCCAGAACTTCACTTGCAGCTAGCAGCGCACGAGAAATATGGGCCCGATCAAGTCGATTTCCTGCCGATTTTGCGTCCCTGCCGCTTGCCGCGACAGCCTCCATGACGGGAGCTTCGCGGGTTGCCCCCGCCAACTCAATAGCGAGACGCCTAACATCCTCGTCCTCGTCAGATACGAGGGCAGCTAAACCGCTCCATCCACGTCGTGTCTCTTCGGTCGCCCTTTGGCCCAGATAATACAACCAAACAAGCTTTTCAGCCTTTGTCCCCGGCAGAGGAAACCTCGCTAATTCATTGCGAAGAAGCGTCTGATCCGGTTCGGGTAACGCACCGTTGAGCAGGGCGAGTTCGTTCGCGTCTCGGCATTCCTGCCTGATAATTGTAAATTGCTCGCTCGAAGCCGCACCCCAAAGCCGTATTTCCAGCCGGCGCGCACGCCACCAGACCACTTCCTTCTCATCGGCGACTTTGCCGCCATCGAGGACGCTGTCTATCGCCTTGACAAGGACGCTTCGTTCCTCGTCGGGCAAGAGCATAAGGATGCTGTGTGCTCGGTGCACCAGCCCCCATAGTTGTGCAGGGGTGCGAACCGAGGCGCTTCTGGCCGCCTCAATTGCGATCTCCTCCAAAATTGTCGGATCACGCCGTGCCAAGCTCGTTTTGGCGCGTTCGAAACGAATATCTTCGTCACCGTTTTGGCGGTGATGAAGCCACAATAAGCGACCGGGCACGCGCTCTTTGTGACTATCGCGATCTGGCTGCAGCAATGGGTTTCGAGGATCTACCCAAGCGGATTCCGCCGCTTTCCAGTCTCCTTCCGTTGCCGGGGTTCCACTTCTAACAAGCAACTCTTGGGCGCGCGGATCAGCGATGGCTTCGAGAAGGTAGTTCGCCGCTTCGTTGGCAATCCCGCCTCCGATGGCACGCAGCCGTTCGATCCATTCATAAAAGACTAGCTCGAACGGCGCTGGATCCTCGTTGTTAAGTCGCAAGACCCAGGCAAGTTCGTCGATATGGCGTGGCACGCCCATCACCGCTCGGCTAAGCCCCCATGCCGAATAGGCACGAATAAAGGGTGCCCGCGGCAGGAACGAGAGAATGCCGAATACCCTATGGCTAAACCAACTGACGTCGCCGGATGTGCGGAGCTCGATCTTCGGCCATTCCGAACGCTCGATTTTCTGCCACTCTACGAGTGATGCTCTGGTTTGAGCCCGGTTCTCAAGTGACCGTGCCGAGGTGGGATCAATCCGACCTAGGAATCGACCCTCGTCGGGGTCTTCCCATAGCCACCCGAGCCATTGTTCTGCCCGGTGGACAAGGTGGGAGGCGACTTGCGGAAACCGATAGGCCTGCACCATTCCTTTGATAAGGATTTCATCGGAGAAGCCTCCGCTTCCCTCCTTTGAAAGCCACGTGTCTTCAACATTCTGGCACACGAGATCAACGTCGAGTCCGATCAGGCGCCAGTACGCGTCAAAGTCGGCTTGCATAAAGTTCTGTTCTGAAAGCCAGCGTTTCAAAATGGCGCGCCGGGCACCACGTTCGACTTCGGGGTCAAGCAACGCGACGGTTGTCGCGGCACGTAGGATTGAAACACCCAATGTCTGACCTTTGAACGGGTCGACAAAACCGGCGATAACGTTGGCGGCCGAACCATCATCAGGAGCCTGTTGCAGTTCGTGCGCCAGCGTCAGGCCGAGCACAAACGGCGTAAGTTCGGGATTGACGCGGAACTCATGCGCACGCTTGCCCGGCTCCAGCCAACGTCCTGCAATTATCTCGCCAAGCGTTTCGAGCAGATCCTTCCGCTCTTTGCCGCTGTCTTTCCCCAAGCGGTCAAGCAACTCGCTTCGCGTGAAGGCAGAATTTTCAACCGAGTTTCTAAGGGTTGTGCCGAGGTCACGGACAAAATCCTGAAACTCGCCATCGCCTATGGCGAGCGCCGAACCGCGGCGGACGATCCGGTTTTTCCAATCCTCGTAAGCCAGGCGTTCTGGGGTAATGTCGCCGCTTTCAGCGAGCTCCTTTTGCCTGGTGATTACCAACAACGAAAGACGCGGAACTTTCATCAGGGCTAGCATTGGTTCCGCGTAGCTCTCTCGGCGGAGGCCGTGCCTCGCGAGTAACAGGTCAAGTTCCTCATCGCTGAAAACGGTGACAGGAATCTCGAGGGGTTCGGGGGTTAGCGGAGCAAGCTTATGAAGTTCTGCCCAATGATCGGGCCAGCACGTCATGAGGAGAGCAATACGGCCGCGCCATCGCTCGTCATACAAAGGTTGAACAAAATCCGCCCAATCGCGCTTGGTCCAATTTTGGTTGAGACCATCGACTACAAGAATGAGCTGCGGTCCGGCCACTTCGGCACGGCGCCACTGGTCAAGCCGATGCTGCCAAAAGTCGCGATCACCGTGTTGGAGGCGGGCGGCCAACAGTCGGCTGATTAGCTCCTCCACGTTTTCGTCCCGGACTTCTTTGGCCGACACGAAGACTGTGAGTGGCAAGGAATCTGGCTGTTGCGAACGATCAATCCACCAGGATAAGAATGACCATGATTTGCCGACGCCCTCGTTACCGATTAGAACGGCGGGCCGCCGATTTGCCAACCATTGATCGAGCTGGTCGCTAAGCGTTTTGCGAGCAATCCGCGTTTGCGGCGAGGCGAGTAGGTCGTGGCCCCGGCCGCCCAATCGCGCTCCAGCGTTTGGTTGGTTTTGAAGTCCGGCCCGCATCCATTCACCCATTGCCTCCGTCGCCGCGGCGTAGCCGATATCGGCCGCCGCCAGTCGCTTCAGTAAGCGCTCACGGAATTTGTCATAGTTGGCGTGAGCTCGGATTGCTGCGATCGAGGCTGCGATAACAGGATCGGTTCCGATGTGCGCTTCAATTGCATGCTGAGCTTCCGTGCACAGAACGGCAAGGTCTGGGAGAACGCCTGCTCCCGTCGGCCAATCTAGGATAAGGATCGAAATCCCTTGAGATACTCCGGCTTTGGATAGCTGCTCATGGTCGGAAACCGGAATCTCTCTTGTGGCCGCCAACACCCATAGGTCCACCGGGTCTTCCTGCATCGCTGCATCGAATACCTTGGCTTTGAGTTCATCCAAACCAAGGCGCGTGCGTTGTCCGTAGCGCTTCCCTTCCAGGCCGATTTTGATCGTATTGCTTCCGACTGCTCTGACGTCGGAGCCCCCTTGAGGACCGGATTTTGCGAGTCTGAAGAGCTGCCCGGTGATTTCAGATAGGATGTCTTTCATCAATCCTTCGAAGCCGGATGAGCCAGTGGCGTCTAGGCCGCGAAGCCGCGAGGCGAGTTCGGTTTTAGCGTCTCGAAAATTCATGTGCGTATGGGTTCTTCTAATTGTTTGTCGCAGGTCGTCGCGGCTTTGTGACACAGATCGCTGGCGCGTCCGCGAGTGGAATTGTGCGATCCTAACCCAGAGCGAACCGGGCCGCATCAACTCCTGAATGGTACCTAAAGAGCCGCAATTTCCAGCCGTCTCACACACACAGTTGTACGCACACCTAAATATGTGATCCTATAAATTGTGTGATATCAGTATGTTAAGCTCTGACTTTGCTGACTTTTAATCAGTAGGTCATGGGTTCGAATCCCATCGCGCTCACCAAATTGCCAATTGTCCGACCCGGAGACATAGGTAACAGCTTGTCCCTAAGACATGGGTGACAACCTCGTGCCGAACTCAGCCCGCGAACAAGTTGAGCCGACGCAGTAGCGCCGCCACCACTATGATCTGCCAGCCAATCCAAATGGCCGTCCACGGCGCCGCGATAATTGACGCATTGTGCCAGATACGCAGGAAATAGCTAAGCTCGTTAAAACTCGCATGGACGAGCCAGATGTCGGCGGCCACTAGGGTAAGGCCAAGTATCGCATCGACCCAAACAGCAACAAGTGGCGTCTGCCAGCGCCACACTGCCACAGGGTAGGCGATCGGCAGAAGTAATGAGACCCAAAACGGACTAACCCAACCATCGCCACCGGCTGCTAACATAAAACCGACGAGCAGGCCGGTTAATCCAATTATCAGTGCGGTGGCCAAGCGAAGTGTCATGCTCACAATCGACCTTGATTAGGGGCGGGGGTGTGGGGTGGCTCCGGCTTAATTGCGCTGGACGGCGTAGCCAGTATATTCAACTCATGGCCAATTTCAGAAACGCTCCGGTCGCTGCCTTGATCTACGAATTTCTCTACGACGTCTACGAAATGATAGAGGTGGATCGGTCATATCTAAACTGGCTTGAGGACGAGAAGACGACACCACTCGGGGTTTTTGATCACGGATTCACGAGTAAGTGGGAATGGAGCACCAACATCCTCGAGGAAGTCGGAGCGATAGTCCCCGTAAAGCCACCTCACTTGGCAGCAAATCAGGATGATGCACGGCGCCGGATTGTAACCCCATTCTACACGCCGGTCATGACGTTAAGGGTGTGTCAGGCGACCGATTTTTCGGCCTTTGAGACCTTCGATAACTACTGCTACGCGATGTTCACTCTCGATCAGCATGTGGATGGCGATCATCCCAGCTTTGGATCTCCTCAGTTTTTGGATGCAGTCGCTGCCAAGGACGATATTTTTGAAGTCGATGCATTTTCTCGCGTGACTTACAAAACGGACCGTTTCAACGAAAAGGTGATGACGCGTTGGGAGGAAATGCAAATCCGTGCATTTAAAGCCGTCTAAAGGGTCGAGGTCATCAGCCCCTTGATGCTGACGCGTAGCTCTCGCGCGTATAGAAGCTCTGTCCTGTTCCCTCACTGCTGGAGTTAGTTTCCTCAGTGTCCTCTGAAGTATTAGCCGGTCCGCCGTAGTCCGGTTTGTACCCGTCTGCCGTAGTCGGTTTTGGCGGACGGCGGTAGTCCGGTTTGCCTTGCCTTTTGCGGTCTTTCCGGCTCGGGAATCTTGGCCAACTGACTGCGGCCGAGCTCAAGTATCTCGTAGGCCCAGAACAGCTTCAGACGATACGCCTTTCCCCTGCCCATGCGCTTGATGTTGAGCTTGCCTTTGCTTTCCTCTGAAAGATTGCTGACTGAAACTTTCTCGATAGCGCCCGTGCCGGCCAGCGATGACAGAGCCGAACGAACTTGGCGATCGTCGGCGAGTCCGTGCCAGCTGCAGCCGCCATGATCCGGCCGCTATCGGGACTGCGTCGGTGTGCTAGACTGCCCGCTGATGAGCAGCGGAGGTTTACCGGTGGGAAAGGTGATCGTTGGCCTTGTAGTGTTGATGTTCCTGATCGCTGTTGCGGTAGCTGCCTATTCGCTGATCTTCGGTTGCCCGCATGGCGGTTCCTACCATTGCGAGCAGCGCAATCAGCGGGAAGTCTGCGGCTGCCCGGACGCCCTGTAATGGCTGCGATAGAACGCGAACGGTCTACCCGGAAATGACGACAGACCTTTAGAAGCCATGATGACGCGTTTCCTTGGCTGGATCGCCCTCGTACTCGTTGGGTTGGCCGGCGCCCTGATTTGGCGCTTTGCGGCTTATGACTGGATCGACTACTTGGCGCCAATCTGGCTTGTGGCTGTCGTGCTCGCGATACTGTGGGTTTCCGTGCTGCGGCGGCTGTCTGGACGTTGACCCCGTTGTGGAATAACCACCCGAGGCAGCTTTTAATCAGGGCGGTTTTTCGGCTGGCGAATTCGGTCAGCTCAAACACAATGCTTCGCATCGCTCCCCAGTCGTCTCGGAAGATAATGTCGTCAAGGATTTCGGCCTCTCGTCGCCAATCCTTGGTCAGGTAACAATAGGTAACAACGACGCAGATATGCGCAAGTATGTGGATCGATTCCTTTCGAAACGAGACGCCGCTTTGTTTGAAGTCAGTGGCTTGTGCTCAAGAATTGGCATCTATATCGATCGATATCGATGAGTCTGAAACAGACTTTTAATCAGTAGGTCATGGGTTCGAATCCCATCGCGCTCACCAAAAACTCGAGAAAATCAAGGCTTTGCGAGAGGTGAGGGCGGTTTCCGTATCCGCTCTATTCATATCCGCACTATGTCCGAAAAATGAAGGCACCAGAGGCAGCAGGAATAAAGGTCGTCCCAAAAGCGTTTGTGGTTAATGCCGGGTGCTCGCAACCTGAGCGCCCTCCTGAAACGCATGGTTTAGGAGAACATCATGAAACATCTCCTCGCACCTATGATGGCCGGGTTATTCGTAGCCTCCACTGCCGTGGCCTTGGCCGGCAATGTCCACACCGTCACAGGTTCGCCGGGACAGCCAAGTCAAACGATCGGCACTGATCAGACAGGGAGCGCGACGCCGGGCAACGCGAGCACTGCCCCGGGCTCAGCCTTCAATCCAGGTGGAGTTGCTGACGGAAAATATGCGGGCACACAGCCGCAGAACTCAAACAATCCGAAGAGCGTGTCTCAGTACGACGTGGCCGGCTTCCAGCAATCTCACAATCACTGAATGAAGAAATCGGCCCGGAGCACAACTCTCCGGGCCGAAAACGTTGGTGAACGCCGGCAAGCTCAAGAAGCCTCATCGCCCAATGGCGCGCCACTGCGTCGGGCTGAGGCAGCCGGCCATGCCAGTCGGGAACGGTGACGACGAGCCTGCGACGCCTGAGCGTCCCGCCGGTTACTTTACATTTTTGTAAATTGCCCGGGCATTCGCTTCGCGATAGGGCGGGCTCATGGCTCGGTTCGAGCGCTGGGCAACTGAAATGGTTCGGGTGAATGGACCGGGCCTATCCTTACTCGCCGGTAAAGCACGAGGGCGCGGTGTCATCACCTCGAGGCACGCGCACGCCTTCCGCTCTGCGCCGCAGGCTGAACCAGGGGGTTCACGCCGTCAAATGGGCCGCCCTGCGGTGGCTGTATCGTCGCGATATCGCCGAGGTCGGGCTGAGGCTTTGCGCCCATCCTTTCACCCCGATCCTCGATCGCTATCCGGAGATCCCGCTCAAGGTCGTCCGTCCCTATCTGACGGTCGGGTTGAAGCGCGGCGGTCGCGCCGCGGCTGTGATCGGCCACTACGAGGCGGCGGCCCGTCTGCTGACCGACGCCGCATTGATTGTGAGCCACACCGGCGGCCTGGAATTGTTCGCCCTGGCGACCCAGGCAGGGCAAGTCACCGTGGAACTGGGCGGCCAGAACGGCCTCCACAGGGAGGCGGAATGGCGCCTGGTGCTTTGCCTGGACCGGCGGCCGATAGCTGAAATGGGATTGGCCATCGTGGACAGGTCGCTGCTCTGCATCGAGGGAGCGGGCGAGGTCCTTTGGATTGGCGTCCTCAAGGGCTCGGCCGGAGCGCAAAGCCTCGAAGACGCTCGCATCCTGACCAACGTCATGGAGGGGTTGCGACCGAAAACCGTGCTCCTTCTCGTGGCTCAGGCACTTGGGCGGTCTTTGAACCTTTACGATCTCCTCGCCGTGTCGAATGCGGGGCACGTCTTTGCGACCGACTACAGTTTGCGTCGCCGCATCCTGGCCGACTACGATGGTTTCTGGACGGAGTCTGGAGGACTTCGCGAAGGACCGTTGATGTTCGCGATGCCGATGGCCAAGGTGCGGCGTGAGATTGCCGAGTACAAACCCAACAAGAGGGCGCGCGTTCGCAGGCGATGGCGGCTGGAGGATCAACTCACCGAGCAGGTAAAGGAGTCGATTCGGCCGCTGCTACGGAGATAGCCGGCTCCGAGCGCTGACGGTCTCTAGACCCAGGCAAGCCGCCTGACGTCCTAGATATCGATGGCTGAGAAGCGGCAATATAGATCGTCCACGCAGCCATGCAGAACCAGGTTCTGGTGAAGGAAGGCCTTTTGCTCCTCCTTGTTCCGGACCAGCGTCGGTTTCCCGTCGGCGAAGCGGTAGACGAAAGGGAAGATCTCCAGCAAGCGGTCCAGCAATGTCCTGGGATTCAAGTCTCGAAAGGCGATCATCGTGAATGAATTGAACTCCAGCAACATCGACGGCTTTTGGTCCGCTATCGTCTTGACCGCGCCGGCAAGCACGTCGATTTCAAAACCCTCGACATCGACTTTCACCAGATCGACTTTGAGGCGGTTCTCCTTGACGAATTGATCGAGCGTCGTGACCGGCACCTGGATGGCGCCATGACCGTCAAGGGTGGCATCCGCCGCGATGTGACTGACCGATGGAGAGCCAGGGTGGTCGAGAAAGGAAATGGTGCCGACTTGCGCTCCAAACGCTTTCTGGACCGGCGTGATGGCTTTCTGGAAGCCGTTGGCGCGGATCGTTTCCAGCAGGCATGGATGAGCGCTCGGGCTTGGCTCCAACGCGTAGACCTTCGCGCCGTGCGCCGCCGCCAGGCTTGCGGTGAACCCTATGTTGGCGCCGACATCGAGGACTGTCGCCGTTTCGGGAAGCGCCCTCGCCAGGACAAACGCAAGCGGATCGTTGGTGTCGAGCCCGACGCCTTGGAAGTGGGGATCGCTCTCACGGCCGCAGATCGATATTGAGCGGCCTTTGTAGTCGATTGTCCGTGTATGTACTGGGAAAGGTGGGGGAATATTTGCGCGTAATTTATTAGCAATTGCTTCTAACAAGTAAGCCTCCCGGTATTCTATGCCGTGAGTAGCTATATTCGCCTATGCTGGTCATGACAACAGCTAGGGGCTTTCCCCGGTCGCCTGGGAATGGCGCATTTGGGTCACCGGCAAACTTGTCCCCCGATAGGGTCATGGTTAAACTCGGGCCTCCGAGGGAGGCTCCAGAATGGCACTTGACCTTTCGCCAGACACTCAGGTCCGCAAGGCGGCGACGCCGCCCGGCAAATATCTCTTCGGCCCGATCGCCGATTTCCTGATGCTCGGCGGCAACGCGTTTCTGATCCTGCCGGTGCTGTTCTTCGTGCCGCGCGACTATGAAAGGGCTTTAGCCGCGACGATGGTCGCCGTGGCCTTTCTGGTGAACTACCCGCACTTCGCCCATTCCTACCAGATCTTCTACCGCAATTTCAGCCGCAAGGCGCGTGGTGACGGTTATGACAGGAGCCTGCAGCTTCGCTACATTTTCGCCGGCGTCATCGTTCCGCTGATCATGGCGCTGTTCTTCGCCTATGGCGCGGCGACGTCGAACACGCGGCTGCTCGGATTGGCGGCCAATGCGATGTTCTTCTTCGTCGGCTGGCACTACGTCAAGCAGGGCTACGGCATGCTGATGGTCGATGCCGTGCTGAAGCGCAAATTCTTCGACAACCGCGACAAGAAGGTGCTTTTGGTCAACAGCTACGCGGTGTGGATCCTGGCCTGGCTGCAGACGAATACGGCGGTGACTCGGGGGCAATTTTTCGGGCTTCAATATTACAGCTTCGCGGCGCCATCCTGGATTGCCGAGATTGCCGCTCTGGCGGCCGTCGGCTCGACCGCGGCGACGCTTTTGGTGCTGGTCAACCGCTGGCGAAAAAACGGCGGCGGCCTGCCTTACAATGGCATCATGGCCTATGTCGCCTCGCTCTATCTCTGGATCCTGATTGCCAAGATAAACCCGCTCTGGCTGCTGGTGGTGCCGGCGCTGCATTCGCTGCAATATCTCGCCGTGGTCTGGCGCTACCAGACCAATGTCGAGCGCGACGTTTCGGATGCCGCGAGCGATCCGGAACCGAAAGTACTTTCGGTGCTGGGGCCTCGCTATCGGGTGCGGGTTTTCGGATTCATCATCGGCGGTGGCGCGCTCGGCTATCTAGGTTTCTCGCTGATCCCATTCGTGCTGACCGCCCTGATCCCGTATGACAAACAGGTCCTCGGCTCGTCGCTGTTCTTCTTCATCGTGCTGATCTTCATCAACGTGCACCACTATTTCCTCGACAATGTGATGTGGCGCCGCGGCAATCCGGAAGTGTCTAAATATCTGTTCCGGTAGGGAAATCTGTGCTCCGAGCGGACGCCGTAAATCACGCGATCAGCGACACATTCCCGCCGGCGTGACGCTCGAGCCGTCCGGCAAGGTCGAGCTCCAGAAGCACCATCGCGATCTGCGCTGCGCTTAAGCCTGTGTGGCGGATGATGTCGTCCACGGCGACCGGCGTTGGCCCAAGCGCTTCCAACACATCGGCGCGCTCGTTTTCGCCGGGCGGCAGCATGGCCGACATGTCGGGCGCTTCGGCAAGCGGCGCGGTTCTTGGGCGACGGGTGCCGGCAAGCGGTGCCAGCGCGCTGAGGATATCGGCTGCTTCGGTGACGAGCGTTACGCCGTCCTTGAGCAACGCGTTGCAGCCGGCGGCGCGCGGATCGAGCGGCGAGCCGGGCACGGCGAAGACCAGCCGACCCATCTCGTTGGCGAGGCGCGCGCTGATCAGCGAGCCGGAGCGCTGCGCGGCCTCGACCACCACCAGGCCGAGCGCCATGCCGGCGACAAGCCGGTTGCGGCGCGGGAAATCCTGGGCGCGCGGCTGCCAGCCGAACGGCATCTCCGAAACGATGGCGCCGCCACGGTCGGCGATCTCGTCGCACAGGCCGGCATTTTCAGGCGGGTAAGGGACGTCGAGCCCGCCGGCGAGCACGCCGACCGTGCCTGTCGACACGCTGCCCTTGTGCGCGGATGTGTCGATGCCGCGCGCCAGGCCGGAGACTATGGCGTAGCCCTCACGGCCGAGATCGGCCGCCAGCATGCGCGCCATCTTGATGCCGGCAAGCGAAGCGTTGCGGGCGCCGACGATCGCCACCGCAGGCAAGCGGAACACCGCGCCTTCGCCCTTCACGCCAAGCAGCGGCGGCGGGTTGTCCAGCGTCTTCAGCAAAGGCGGATAATCGGCTTCGCCGATGCCGACGAAGCGGGCGCCAGCACGCCGGGCCGCGTCCAGCTCGGCTTCGGCTTCGGCTATCGAGGGGATGCGGACGATGCGATTGGCGCCGCCGGAAATCATCAGCTCGGGCAGCATTTCGAGCGCGGCTTCGGCCGAGCCGAAGCGGTTGATCAGCTCGCGAAAGGAGGCCGGGCCGACATTCGGCGTGCGGATCAGGCGAAGCCAGGCAAGCCGCTGCCGGTCGCTGAGCCGCGGGCCGGCGGCCGGAGCGCTCATCCCTTCGCTCCGATCTTGCCTTCGCTGCCGGCGAGCAGCCGCGAGATGTTGGCACGGTGCTTGGCGATGACGATCAGGCTCATCACCGCGAACAGTCCGGCGATCTCAGGCGTGGCGATGACATAAAGCGCGATCGGCACGACCACCGCTGCCGTCAGCGCGGCCAGCGAGGAGTAGCGGAACAGGAAGGCCATCGCGAGCCAGACGACGGCAAAGACCAGCGCGCCTTGCCAGGCAAGCCCGAGCAGCACGCCGAGATAGGTTGCGACGCCCTTGCCGCCCTTGAAGCCGAGCCAGACCGGGAAGAGATGGCCGAGGAAAGCGGCGAAGCCGGCCAGGAGTCCGAAGTCCGGCGAAAAATGCCCGGCGATCAGCGCGGCAGCGGTGCCTTTCAGCGCATCGAGCAGCAGCGTCGCGGCGGCGAGGCCCTTGTTGCCCGTCCGCAGCACATTGGTCGCGCCTATATTGCCGGAGCCGATCTTGCGGACGTCGCCGAGGCCGGCGGCGCGAGTGATCAGGAGTCCAAACGGAATGGAGCCGAGCAGATAGCCGAAGATCAGTGCCAGCCCGTAACCCATTGTCTTCCCCCGTTTCTTGTTTGCTGGACGCCAGCGCGACCGCAGATGTCCAGAATTGCCCGGCCCAAAATACTGTGTGGTCTGCAATAATCGTTTGCAAGACCTTGCCCCGGCTCGGTGCCGGCAAAATCGCCAATCGACTTTCGGAGCGTCGACATCATATTGGTAGAGTCGCGGCGCTTCGCCAAGCAACCGGATCCCCGGTGCGGGAACCGTGCTTGCGGAGCTTCGATCTCGCCCCCGGTCAGGCCGGAGCGCAGATGAACGAATGCGCGATCAGGGGCGGGTCCGCGGGCGGCCTGTCGACGATCCGCCAGCCGCAGCCTTCAACCAGCCGGGCAAGAAAGTCGGGATTGTAGAAGCACATGCCGCCGTTGCGTTCCGGACTCCTGTCCTCGAATTCGGCGATGCCGTCATCCAGGAAGCAGGTGAAGAGGAGGCGGCCATTGGCCGCCGTATGACGGCGCAGCATGGTGAAGATCGACGCGGCGTCATCCGGATATTGGTGTGTGATCACGGAAAACAGCGACACGATGTCGAAGGCATGCAAGGGCAACGGAAGTTGCGTCTCGCGGGTGAGAGGGCGCCCGTTCGGGTTGTAGAGCGCGTGACGGGCGTCCAGAAAGACGAAAGAGAACCGGCGATCCCGCACGCCGGAGCGCAGGAAGTCGATCATCGGCGGGAAGCAGTCGACGCCAGTGTAGGAGCCGATCGGGATCTTGCGGTTAAGGATGGCTTGCGTAAACCGGACGCCGCAGCCGAAGTCCAGCAGGCGGCTCGATGCGAGCGTCCTCAGGCCGACCTGTCGCCGCATCCTCTCCAGCAGCCAGGCGCCGCTGTCCTCCGCCGGCATCAGCGAGCTGATCTTGTGGGAGTTGCGGTTGAATTTCGGCGGGACGATGAAGTCCGGCGAGGGACGCAGGCGGTACCACATCGTCCACAGCCAGGAAGGACGATGCGGGTTCATGGCGAGAACTCCGGGGACCCGGTCGCGCGGCCTGAACCGTTGCGAACTCGAGTGGCGCGAGGGCTCATTGGCCGGCCTATGCTCAGGCCGAAAACACTGTCCGGCCCGCCACCATCGTTTGCAAGACCTTGCCCTGCAGGCGCGCGCCTTCGAAACAGGTGTTCTTCGAGCGCGAGCGCAGGCCGCTTTCGCTGACGATCCATGGCTCGTCGAGATCGACGACGGCGAGGTCGGCCGGCGCGCCCGGCTTCAGCGTGCCGCCCGGCAGGCCGAACAGCCTTGCCGGCGCGGTGGACAGCGTCTCGATCAGCCTGAGCAGCGGCACATCGCCATTGTGGTAGAGCCGGAGCGCGGCACCGAGCAGCGTCTCCAGCCCGATCGCGCCGGCGGCGGCATCGGCGAAGGGAAGGCGCTTGGTATCGACGTCCTGCGGATCGTGCGAGGAGACGATAATGTCGATCGTGCCGTCCTTGATCGCTTCGATCATCGCCAGCCGGTCGTCCTCGGCGCGCAAGGGTGGGGTCAGCCGGAAGAAGGTGCGGTATTCGCCGACATCGTTCTCGTTGAGCGACAGATTGTGGATGGCTACACCCGCCGTGACGTTGGCGCCGTCCGTCTTTGCCCGGTTCACCGCGCCGGCCGCCATCGCCGACGAGATTTTTGCCGCGTGATAGGCGCCGCCGGTCAGCCGGGCCAACGCCAGGTCGCGCTCGAGCGGGATGAGCTCCGCCTCGCGCGGAATGCCCGACAGGCCGAGCCAGCTTGCATAGAGGCCTTCGTTCATCACGCCGGACGAGGCGAGGTTCGCATCCTGCGTTTCGTGCGCGATGACACCGCCGAAATCGCGGGCGTAGGTCAGCGCGCGGCGCATCACAAGCGCATTGGCGATGGTGTGCCGGCCATCAGTATAGGCGACGGCGCCGGCTTCGCGCAGCAGGCCGAATTCGGTCATCTCGCGGCCTTCGAGGCCCTTGGTGATGGCGGCTGCCGGAAAGATGTTGACGCTTGCCGTGTCTTTTGCCGTGCGCAGCACGAATTCGACCAATGCCACATTGTCGATCACCGGATCGGTGTCCGGCATCATGACGATGGACGTGACGCCGCCTGCCGCCGCCGCGACACTTGCCGAGGCGATGGTCTCGCGATGCTCACCGCCGGGTTCGCCGATGAAGACACGCGCGTCGACAAGGCCCGGAACAATCGTCTTGCCGGCACAGTCGACGATGGTGGCGCCTTCCGGCACGCCCTGGTTCAGCGCAGCTTTTCCAGCCGCGGCGATCTTGCGGCCCTCGACGATGACGCTGCCGATCTCGTCGACGCCGCGCGACGGGTCGACAATGTGCGCCTTGCTGAAGACGGTCACGCTCATGCGCCGCGTCCCTCATGGTTGCGGCGCGGGTCGAGCAGCGCTTCCATGACCGCCATGCGCACGGCCACCCCCATCTCCACCTGTTCCTGGATGACGCTTTGCGGTCCGTCGGCGATCTCGGAGGCGATCTCGACGCCGCGGTTCATCGGGCCGGGGTGCATAACCAGGGCATCGTCCTTGGCGGCCTTCAGCTTATCGGCATCGAGGCCGAAATAGCGGAAATACTCGCGGATCGACGGCACGAAGGCGCCTTCCATGCGCTCGCGCTGCAGGCGCAGCATCATCACCACGTCGGCATCCTTCAGGCCCTCGGCCATCGAGCGCGCGACGATCACGCCCATCCTGTCGATGCCGGACGGCAGAAGCGTCGAGGGCGCCACGACGCGCACCTGCGCGCCAAGCGCGTTCAAGAGCATGATGTTGGAGCGGGCGACGCGCGAATGCAGGATGTCGCCGCAGATCGCCACGATCAGCTTGGACAGCGGCCCCTTGGCACGGCGGATGGTCAACGCGTCGAGCAGGGCCTGGGTTGGATGTTCATGCGCGCCGTCGCCGGCATTGACCACCGAGCAGCCGACCTTCTGGGCCAGAAGAGCCGCAGCGCCCGCCGACTGGTGACGGATGATGAGGATGTCCGGGCGCATGGCGTTGAGGGTCATCGCCGTGTCGATCAGCGTCTCGCCCTTCTTCACCGAGGAGCTTGCCACCGACATGTTCATGACGTCGGCGCCAAGCCTTTTTCCGGCCAGCTCGAAGGAGGACTGCGTGCGGGTCGAGGCCTCGTAAAACAGGTTGATCTGGGTGCGGCCGCGCAGCGTCGAGGTCTTCTTTTCCGGCTGGCGCGAGATCGCCACGGCCCGGTCGGCGCGATCGAGCAACAGCTCGATATCGGCGGGGGAAAGATCGCGGATGCCCAGAAGATGGCGGTGGGGAAAGAGCGGCAGGGACGAAGCGTCGGTCATCTCAAGGCGCTGCTATAGGGTGCGGTCCGGCCAGCCGCAAGCGCCAGCTTTGGATTGCGGGCGTTCTCCCCGGTATTTTCGTCGCGCGCCTTGTCAGGCTTGGGCTATAAGGCCCAATGGCTTCGGATTCGCGACCGCGGCCTTGGGAATGGTAAGAACCTGTCGGCCAACTAAGGATTGGGCAACTGAAGGATTGGGCGTGACCGACGAGGTGATCAACCAGCCGCCGCCGTTGACTGGCGGCAATGCCTGGCGGGGCGATCCGTTGCTCATCCAGCTCGCCGAGCGTTTTTCGGATCCCGTGCGCAAGGACCTCGACGGGCTCGGCAAGTTCGTCATGACGCAGGAGGCGCAGGAGCTTGCCCGCCTCGCCAACACCGATACGCCGAAATTGCGCACGCATGACCGCCAGGGCCGGCGGCTCGACCTGGTTGAATATCATCCGGCCTATCACGCGTTGATGCGCCGCTCGGTTGCCGGCGGCCTGCATTCTTCCGTCTGGGAAAACGGCGATGCCGAGATCGGCCGCCGCCATCAGGTGCGGGCGGCGCGTTTCTATCTGACCGCCGAGCTCGAGACCGGGCATTTGTGCCCCATCACCATGACCAATGCCTCGCTGGCGGCGCTGATGGCGAGCCCGAAGCTTTTCCGCGAATGGGCGCCGCGCGTGACGACGCGCAAATACGACCAGACGCAGAAGCCGCCG
The DNA here is from genome assembly GCF_019091085.1 of Mesorhizobium sp. GbtcB19. GTDB lineage: Bacteria > Pseudomonadota > Alphaproteobacteria > Rhizobiales > Rhizobiaceae > Mesorhizobium. The sequence continues at coordinate 193,795 of NZ_JAGXJY010000008.1, forward strand.
GTGCAGAAGACCGGGCTGACGCTCGGCATGGGCATGACCGAGAAGCAGGGCGGCACCGATGTGCGCGCCAACACGACAAGGGCTGAGCGCACGGGAAGCGGCTTTTACCGGTTGACCGGGCATAAATGGTTCATGTCGGCGCCGATGTCGGATGCCTTCCTGATCCTTGGACAGGCGCCGGAGGGACTGTCCTGCTTCCTCGTTCCGCGCATCCTGGGCGACGGTTCCGGCAACGGCTTCCGCTTCCAGCGGCTGAAGGACAAGCTCGGCAACCGCTCGAACGCATCGTCGGAGGTGGAGTTCGTCAACGCGATCGGCGAGATGGTCGGCGACCCGGGCGCCGGCGTCAAGACGATCATGGACATGGTGACGCTGACCCGGCTCGATTGCGCGGTCGCTTCGTCGGCGCTGATGCGGGCGGGGCTGGCCGAGGCCGTCCATCACACGCGCCATCGCCAGGTGTTCGGTTCAAACCTGATCGACCAGCCGTTGATGCAGCGGGTCCTGGCCGACATGGCGCTTGACGTCGCCGCGGCCACGGCGCTGTCGTTCCGGCTGGCGCGCTCTTTCGACGAGGCGGCGAGCGATCGCGGCGAGGCGGCCTTTGCCCGCGCCATGACGCCCGTCGTCAAATACTGGGTCTGCAAGATTGCGCCGGCGCTGCTTTACGAGGCGATGGAATGCCTCGGCGGCAACGGTTATGTCGAGGAAGCGCCGCTTGCGCGCTACTATCGCGAGGCGCCGGTCAACGCGATCTGGGAAGGTTCCGGCAATGTGATGGCGCTCGATGTGCTGCGGGTGCTCGGCCGCGCGCCCGGCCTGTTCGAGGAGGTGCTGGCCGGCATCGACCGCGATCTCGGAACCGGCGGCCGCGGCACCATCGGCGTGCTGAAGGCGGCCATGCAGGTGGCGGCGACCGACCAGGGTTCGGCGCGCCTGCTCACCGAACAGCTCGCGCTGTCGGCCGCCGCGGCGGAGCTTCGCAGGCTGGGGGCAGGGCGGATCGCCGACGCCTTCGTCGAGACACGGCTCGGCGGCCAGTGGCGCACCACCTACGGCATGCTCGATTCTCGCCACGATGCGCGCATGATCATCGATACGCTCTATCCGCCGGTGACCTGATCCCGGGGCTAGATCAGAGAGATAGAGCATGATGTCGTCCGAAAACCGCTTCACACTTTTCGGCATCATGCTCGAAAGGCCGGACTGACGGCCTGTGGATGGCCGTTAACCTTAACAAATGGTTTCCGTTGCAGCGGACCTTCGCAAAGCCCAATCTCCGCCTGCTGGAGTAGGGAAAGGTTAACCATGATCTCCCGGCTCCGCCAAACGGGAAGCGCATGCGGCACGTGTTGAGCTCAGTTCTGGCCTTGCATTGGGCGGCGGTTTTCGCCCTGCTTGCCTTTATCTGCATGGATGGCAGCCGCGGCATAGCGGCGGCGCTTGGCGTGCTTGGTCTCTCGATCCAGGGCAACCGGTTTTCTGGACTTGACAATGCCGCAGTGGTCGCGCCGCTTGCGATCGCGCTGCTGACCGTCGCGGTGTTGTTCTGCTGGGCCTTCGTCGAAACGCTGCTCAACGCGGCGGCAAGACCGGACGCGGGCGAGGGCGTGGCGCGGATTGCCTTCATCTGCGCCTCTTTCCTGCTTTCGCTGATTCTCGTCGGCGGCGTGACGCAAGGCATCGACGGCCTGTTCATGATCGTCGCCGTCCAGATGACGGCGCTGCTTGCCTCCTATGTCGCGGTGATGGCCGAACGCCGCTCCACCTTTGCCGCAACGGCTTTGCCCGAGGGCGATGTTCGCACTGCCTCGCGCATGGCGATGGGCGCCGCGCACAGTTCGCTTCTTTCCCGCATATCCGGCCGCCCGGAAAACAAGCCTGGAGGCAGGCGCTGATGCGCACGATATTCACACTCTGGGCTGCTCCGATGGCCATCTTCTGGGGATGGTTCTTCCTGTCGGCCAACGACATGAATTTCGGCTACGCGATGCTGAGCCGACAGGTGCACGATTTCGCTTTCCAGCTTTACGGCCACATGCTCGGCGTTGATCCGGCTATCATCCCGGGCATGGTGGCGCGGACCTGCGTTTTCGACTTTTTCCTGCTCATGGGCCTATGGGCGTTCCGCCGGCGGCGCGAAATCGCCGAATGGGTCAGGCAGCGTCGGCAAGGCGCGATCAGCGAAGATCGCCTCAGCCGAGCGACTGAAGCCGGTCCAGGGCTCCCTGCAGAATAAAGGCGGCCGCCGCCGAATCGATCTTGCCTGCACGCTTCTTGCGCGAGAAATCCATCTCGATCAGCGTGCGTTCCGCCGCCACCGTCGACAGCCGCTCGTCCCACAGCACAAAGGGCAGGTCGGAAAGCGTCGCCATATTGCGGGCGAAGGCGCGCGATTTCTGGGCCCGCGGTCCTTCAGAGCCATCCATGTTGACCGGAAGGCCGAGCACGATGGCGCCGACATTGTCCTTCTCGAGTTGGGCGAGCAACTGGGCGGCATCGAGCGAAAACTTTTTGCGCAGGATGACCGGACGCGGATGAGCGAAAGACAGCCCGCGATCGGAAACCGCCACGCCGATCGTCTTGTCGCCGAGATCGAGCCCGGCGAGCGCGCGGCCGCCGGCAAGCCGTTCCGGCAACTCCTCGATCGAAATAACGGCCACCGGCTTCCTCTGACATCGGGGCGTCACACAACCTTTTGACGGTGGGGAGCGCCGCGCTACTTTCAATTTGTCGCCAGCGTTCTATCCTCCGGCGACGGAAAAATCGAGGAAAGCATTGATGAAACTGACCTGGTACGGACATTCGGCATTTCGCGTCGAGACCAAGGACGCCACCATTCTGATCGACCCCTATCTGGTCGGCAATCCGTCCTGGACTGGCGGCTGGGAAGGGCCGGCGGAAGGCGTGACTCATGTGCTCTTGACCCACGGCCATAACGACCATGTCAGCGGCGCGGTCGAAGTGCTGAAGAAAAGCGGCGCCATGCTGGTCGCCAATTTCGAGATCTGCATGTACCTCGTCGGCCAGGGCGTCGGCGGCGACAAGATCAATCCAGGCAATATCGGCGGCACTGTCGATTGCGGGCCGTTCACCACGACCTTCGTCCAGGCGCTGCACTCATCCTCTTTCGGCGGCGACGGCGGCACCAACACCTATCTCGGCAATCCGGGAGGCCTCGTGCTGCATTTTCCCGAAGACAAGACGCTCTACCACATGGGCGACACCGACATTTTCTCCGACATGGGGCTGATCAACGAACTGCACGAGCCGAAGATCGGCATCGTGCCGATCGGTGACCGCTTCACCATGGGCGGCGCGGTGGCGGCCCTTGCCTGCCGCCGCTTTTTCGGCTTCGATACCGTCGTTCCCTGCCATTTCGGCACCTTCCCGATGATCGACCAGACCGCCGACAAGTTCGTCGCCGGCATGGAAGGCTCAGGCGTCAAGGTGGCGTTGCCGGAGATCGGCAAGGCGATCACGATCTAGGTTGTTGCGTCGGGAATCTGGAACAAAACCATAACGTTGAGGCGGGTCCTTTGCATTTCGGTGCTGGTCGCGGCAACGCCCGCGCCGGCGAGCGCGCAATCCGGCTACAGCGGCAATTGTTATCGCTGCGACGGCGTGGCGATGCCCGTGTGGCGATCGGGCACCGCACACGATCGTCGACCATCATCCATGTTGCGCGGCAAGCGCCGCGCCGCTATAGCCCGCACTGGTTTTCCCGAGGCGATAGAACATGTCCGTTGATCTTCAGACCGTGAAGCGCGTCGCGCACCTTGCCCGTATCGCGGTGAGCGAGGAGGATGCCGAGCGCATGACCGGCGAATTGAACGCCATTCTCGGCTTCGTCGAGCAACTGAACGAGGTCGACGTCACGGGCGTCGAGCCGATGACCTCGGTCACGCCGATGGAGATGAAGAAGCGCCAGGATGCCGTCACCGACGGCAACAAGGCCGCCGACATCGTCGCCAACGCGCCGGCGACGGACGAGAACTTCTTCCTCGTTCCGAAGGTGGTGGAGTAGTCCGTGGCTGTCGAGATCGCCGTCGAGACGCCTTTGCAGGACGACGTGCGCGCGCTGGTCGCCGAACTCAACGCCGCGTTGCTCGAACTGACGCCGCCCGAGCATTGCTATCACCTCACCGTCGAGCAGATGGCGGGCTCGGATACGACCGTCTTCATCGCCCGCGACAACGGCCTGGCGGTCGGCTGCGGCGCGCTCAAGCGCCATGACGATGCCACCGGCGAGGTCAAGCGCATGTATACGCGGCCGTCGCATCGGGGCAAAAAAATCGGCGCCGAGATCGTCGGACAGGTCGAAGCGCTGGCCCGCCAGGAAGGGCTGACGCGGCTGGTGCTCGAAACCGGCGATCGGCACCCCGCCGCCTGGACCGTCTATGAGCGCGCCGGATTCACGCGTTGCGGACCGGTGCTGGATTATCCCGACTCCGAATGGTCGGTGTTTTACGAAAAGAGCCTTGCCTGATGAGCGATCTCACACATCTCACCATTTCCGAGGCCCGCGCCAAGCTGCGCGGCAAGGAAATCTCCGCGGCCGAAATCACCGAGGCCTATCTCGCGGCGATCGAGCGCGCCAATCCGGTGCTCAATGCCTATGTGACTGTCACCGCCGACAAGGCGCGCGACATGGCGAAAGCCTCCGACGCCAAGCTCGCCAAGGGCGAGGGCGGCGCGCTGGAAGGCATTCCGCTCGGCATCAAGGACCTGTTCGCGACCGAAGGCATCCACACCCAGGCCTGCAGCCACGTGCTGGACGGTTTTGAGCCGCGTTACGAGTCCACCGTGACCTCCAATCTGTGGGCCGACGGCGCCGTCATGCTCGGCAAGCTCAACATGGACGAGTTCGCCATGGGCTCGTCCAATGAAACCTCTTATTACGGTCCGGTGATCAATCCGTGGCGCCGCTCGCGTGTCGATACGGTCGTCATGCCGACGACGCATCAGGGCGATGGCGGCTTCGTCTCCGCTGGCGGCACGAAGACGGCGCGGACCCTGGACAACGCCCAGCTGGTACCGGGCGGCTCGTCCGGCGGTTCGGCATCGTCCGTGGCCGCTTTCCTGTGCGCCGGCGCCACCGCCACCGACACCGGCGGCTCGATCCGCCAGCCCGCCGCCTTCACCGGCACGGTCGGCATCAAGCCGACCTACGGCCGCTGCTCGCGCCGGGGCATCGTCGCCTTCGCTTCCTCGCTCGACCAGGCCGGACCGATCGCGCGCGACGTGCGCGACGCCGCGATTCTGTTGAAGTCCATGGCCTCGGTCGACCCGAAGGACACGACCTCGGTCGACCGCCCGGTGCCGGATTATGAGGCGGCGATCGGCAAACCGATCAAGGGCATGAAGGTCGGCATTCCGAAGGAATACCGCGTCGACGGCATGCCGGAAGACATCGAGGCGCTCTGGCAGAAAGGCATTGCCTGGCTGAAGGATGCCGGCGCCGAGATCGTCGACATCTCACTGCCGCACACCAAATACGCCTTGCCGGCTTATTATATCGTGGCGCCCGCCGAGGCGTCGTCGAACCTCGCCCGCTATGACGGCGTGCGCTACGGCCTGCGCGTCCCTGGCAAGGACATCATCGACATGTATGAGAAGACGCGCGCCGCCGGTTTCGGCCGCGAGGTCAAGCGCCGCATCATGATCGGCACCTATGTGCTGTCGGCCGGCTATTACGACGCCTACTATCTGCAGGCGCAGAAGGTGCGCACGCTGATCAAGCGCGACTTCGAGAACGTCTTTGCCGCCGGCGTCGACGTTATCCTGACGCCCGCAACCCCGTCGGCCGCCTTCGGCATCGCCGATGAGGACATGGCCTCCGACCCGGTGAAGATGTATCTCAACGACATCTTCACCGTGACGGTGAACATGGCGGGCCTTCCCGGTATTTCCGTGCCGGCCGGCCTCGACGGCAAGGGCCTGCCGCTCGGCCTGCAGCTCATCGGCCGCCCGTTCGATGAGGAGACGCTGTTCCAGACGGCCAACGTCATCGAGCAGGCGGCGGGCAAATTTCAGCCGGAAAAGTGGTGGTAGGCTCATACCTCATCTGACAAGAGGGTGAGGGATGTTCTACCATCTTTCCAAAATCTTCTGGTTCTTTGGCCAGCCGATCAACCTGGCGATCTTCCTGTTGCTTGCCGGCCTGCTGGCGGCGCTGTTCGGGCGCCGCCGGCTGGCGGCGACGGGCAGCGTGCTCGGCATCGCGATCCTGGTTCTCTCGGCCTGGACGTCGGCCGGCGCGATGATGCTCAACCCGCTGGAAGAACGCTTCCCCAAGCCGGCATTGCCCGAAAAGGTCGACGGCATCGTCGTCCTCGGTGGCGGCTTCGAGGGCACCATCAACCTCGCGCGCGGCGGCTATGAGCTGAACAGCAGCGGCGACCGCATGGTGGAGACGGCGATTCTCGCTCGCCGCTTCCCGCAGGCGAAGATCGTCGTGTCCGGCGGCAATGGTTCGCTTTTCCTCGACGGCGAGGGCGATGCAGATACCGCGCCACGCCTGCTGGGCGCGCTCGGCGTCTCCGCGGATCGCCTGATCCTCGAGGACAAATCGCGCAACACCTACGAAAATGCGGTCTTCTCCCGGAACCTCGTCGAGCCGAAACCGGGGGAGACCTGGCTGCTGGTCACCTCGGCCTTCCACATGCCGCGCGCCAAGGCGCTGTTCGACAAGGCGGGTTTCCCGACCGTTCCATGGCCGGTCGACTATCGCACTTCGGGCAAGGAAGGCGTCGGCTTCTATCGCGACAATCCGGTCGACTCGCTGCAGGCGACCACAATCGCGGTCCGCGAGTGGATCGGGCTTTTCGCCTACAGGCTGTCCGGCAAGATCGATCAGCTCTTTCCCGGGCCGGGCGGCTGACCGAGCACCGCCTGCCGCGCTGCTGAGAAGAACTGGCGGCGCACCAGCACCGCCAAAAGCACCAGCGTCGAGATCACGAAGACCACCGGATCGACGAACCAGCCGAGATAGCCGATCGAGAAGAAGACGGCGCGCAGGCCGGAGTTGAAGTGCTTGCCGGCAAGCACGTTCATGCGAGTCGCCCGCCACACCGCCGTTTCGCTGACCGGATTGCGCGAGGCTGGGCCATGCGGGGTCGGCACCGCGCCGATCAGGATCGAGCAATAGTTGAACAGCCGGTAGGCCCAGCCGAATTTGAAGAAGGCGAAGGCGAGAATCAGCACCAGGCCGAACACCTTGGTCTGGAAGGCTTCGCGCGAGGAGGCCGCGCCGAAGGGCAGATCGGAGAGCACTTGAAGCACGCGGTCGGAGGCGCCGAGCAGGGCAAAGCAGCCGCCGAGCGCGATCAGGGAAGAGGAAGCGAAGAAAGCGGTGCCTTGCTGCAGGCCGCCCATGATGGCGGTGTCGACGATGCGGATTTCGCGCTCGGCCATATTGCGCATCCAGGCCTCGCGCTGGGCGTTCATCGCGGTCGTCAGCGAGACCCGGCTGACCAGCTTGCCATCGGAAGCGAGCGTATGCAGCACCCAGACGACCAGGAAGAAGGTCAAAGCCGCCAGATCCGCTGTGGAAAGGTGGAGTGAGTCGCCCATGCGCTTTTGTAACACAGGCCAAGCCGGCGCTTCGACAGGTGCGAAAGCTCTCGGCAGGGCGATGTCGCTGGCGGAGCAAACAAGGTCGGCAGCCGCCGCGCCGCGACATGCAAAACAGCGGAAACATCGCGGGAATTCCTATATGTAGGTTTCGACCGGCCCCCAGGAGACAATGGCCCCGTGTTCCTTTCGGTTTTCGACCTGTTCAAGATCGGCATCGGCCCATCGAGCTCGCACACGATGGGGCCGATGACCGCCGCGCGCCGTTTCCTCGACGAGATCCTGGCCGGCGACTGGCCGCGGCCCGCCGGCGTCAAGGTCGACCGTATCGGCGCCAGCCTGCATGGATCGCTCGCCTATACCGGCATCGGCCATGGTTCCGACCGCGCCGTGATCCTCGGCCTGGCCGGTCAGACGCCGCAGACGGTCGATCCGGACGAGGCCGACGGCATCGTCGCCCGAATCGGGGCGGAGAAGCGCATTTCGCCGCCCGGGCATCCGACCTATCGGTTTGACCCCGCCAAGGATCTCGTGCTCGACCGAAAGACGCCGCTGACCGGCCATGCCAACGGCATGGCTTTCTATGCCTATGACGCTTCCGACCGGCTGCTGCTCAAGCGCATTTATTATTCGATCGGCGGCGGTTTCGTCGTTTCCGAGGAAGAGCTGCAGCGCATGAAGGCCAAGGGCTCGGTGACGACCGAGGGCAAGAAGGTGCCGTACCCGTTCAAGAATGCCGTCGAGATGCTGGCGATGGCGGCGAAAAGCGGACTCTCCATCGCCGAGATGAAGCGCGCCAACGAAGAGAAGCACATGTCGCGCGAGGAGCTCGACGCTGGCCTGGACGCGATCTGGGGCGCGATGAAAGGCTGCATCGACCGCGGCCTGTCGCAGGACGGCATCATGCCGGGCGGGCTGAAGGTGCGCCGCCGCGCGCGGCAGCTGCACGACAAGCTGCAGGAACAGTGGCAGCAGAACCGGCCCAATCCCTTGCTCGCCAATGACTGGCTATCGATCCACGCCATGGCGGTCAACGAGGAGAACGCCGCCGGCGGGCGCGTCGTGACCGCGCCGACCAATGGCGCTGCCGGCACCTTGCCGGCGGTGCTGCGCTACTGGCTGCATTTCCATCCCGAAGCCGACCAGCCAAGCATCCGCGACTTCCTGCTCACCGCCGCCGGCGTCGGCGGGATCATCAAGTCGAACGCGTCGATCTCGGGAGCCGAAGTCGGCTGCCAGGGCGAGGTGGGTTCGGCTTCGGCCATGGCCGCCGCCGGGCTGTGCGCCGTCATGGGCGGCACGCCGGAGCAGGTCGAGAACGCCGCCGAGATCGCGCTCGAGCATCATCTCGGCATGACCTGCGATCCGGTCGGCGGCCTGGTGCAGGTGCCCTGCATCGAGCGCAACGCGCTGGGCGCTGTGAAGGCGGTGACGGCCGCCTCCTTGGCCATCAAGGGCGATGGCACGCATTTCGTGCCGCTCGACGCCGCGATCGAGACCATGCGCCAGACCGGCCTCGACATGAACGAGAAATACAAGGAAACCAGCCTCGGCGGGCTCGCGGTCAACGTCGTCGAGTGCTGAGGCATCAGCGACACTCCCGACTGGCCCTGTGGAGAAGTCGCTCAAGGCGTTGACGCGCCTACCCTTGCGGCTAAATCTTGGAGCATGTCACTCAATCTCCTAAAACTCTGCGTCGGCTGCGACAGCGTCGAGGACCTCGAAGAGTGGATCGCCTTCCGACTCGACGAGCGGCGCCGTGCAGGCGAGCCGGCCGAGCACTGGCACACCACCCGCATGGTGCCGACGCGAGGCGCCGAGATCACAGATGGCGGCTCGCTCTATTGGGTGATCAAGGGCAGCGTCCAATGCCGGCAGCTGATCACCGAGATTAGACCGTTCACCGACGATGAAGGCATCGGCCGCTGCCATCTGGTGCTTGCCCCCGAGGTCGTGCGCACCGAATGGCAGCCGCGCCGCGCGTTCCAGGGCTGGCGCTATCTGAAGCCCGCCGATGCGCCCGCCGACCTCGGCAAGGGCAGGGCGGCGCTCGCCGAAATGCCGCCGAAGCTCAGGCTGGAACTCGCCGAACTCGGTCTGTTATAGCGCGGCTTAGCGTCTCAGCCGCGACGCTGGCCCTTCGGCTCGCCCAGCGTGGGGCTTGCAAGCGCCGGACCTAGGTCCCATCCTATTTCATATGCTCAGTCATCCGTATGGCACTAACCGATGAGCGTGATCCTGGCTTTGGCGGCAATCCTTGTGGTGCTTTTCGGCGCCGCGGTGCTTTTTGTGCGCGCCGATCCGGCAAGGATGGCGGATAGCCTCAGGTCGCTCGGGCCGGCCTTGCTGGGCCTGGTCGGCGCGCCGATGCTGATCTTCGGCCGCAGCCTCATCGGCGGGCTGCTTTTGCTCGCGGCGCTGGCCTGGGTCGGCTGGATACGCACCAGGCGGCCTCCGGCACGCGCGGCCGCGTCCAAACACTCGACGGTGCGCACCGCCGCGCTCGAAATGGACCTCGATCATGACAGCGGCAAGCTCGAAGGTCTTGTCCTGGCCGGGCGTTATGAAGGCAAGATGCTGAGCGCGATGGGGCTGACGGACCTGCGCCAACTTCACGGCGAGCTCAATCCGGATCCGGAGAGCCGCCAGCTCCTAGAGACGTATCTTGACGGCCGTTTTCCCGTCTGGCGCAAGGACGCGCAGCCGCACGGTGGCGAAGGGCTGGGTATTGCGCCAGGTCCGGGCGCCATGACTAAGGAGGAGGCCTACAAGGTCCTTGGTCTTGAAGCGGGGGCTGCCGCGGCGGATATCCGCAAGGCGCACCGCCGCCTGATGCAGCGCCTGAACGCCGATGTCGGCGGCACGTCTGTCCTGGCGGCGCGGATCAATGAAGCCAAGGACGTCCTGCTCTCCAATCACGACTAGTCTCCTTCGACGCTGCACTTTCCGGGAGTTTCAGACGCCGCCTATTGTTCGACGGCGTAGCACGAGATTTTCTTACGCTTCAGCGCATCGCAGGCCTTCCAGGCGGCACTCTTCGAGTCGAAGCCGCCGAACCGGGCGCGGTAGTAGGTGGTGCCGTCCTTGTCGAAAGCGACGGTGAAGCCAGAGGCGTCCGCCAGAACCTTCGGCGCCTGCTTGGCAGTCTGGTCGAGCAGGCTCTGGGCTCCTGATTTCGTCGGCGAGGAGGCGACCTGCACCACCCAACCGGACGGCACCGACGACGTCTTGACCGGATCGATCGCCGGCGCGGCGGGCGCCGGTTCGGCATAGGCTGCGACGACCTGGGACGAGGTCTCCTCGGATTTGGGAGCGGGCACCATGGCGGCCACGGCAACCGTCTTCACCTTCCGGGCCTTGATCACCGGCTTGGTCTCTTCGGCGACCTCTTGGGTGTCGTCCTCAACGTCATCGGCCGAGGCAACGACGGCGTCATCCGTTGCCGGCTTGGCATCCGGCGTCGGCGCGTCATGCTTGGGCAGGAAGACCTTGGCCAACGTCTTGATCGGACTGTCGTTGCCCTTGGCGATCAGATCGCCGCTGCCGCGCGTCGAGGTGCGCGGCATGTAGGTGTTGATCAGCGCGGCCATCTGGTTGTCGCGGCTGCGGCCGGAGGCGCCGCCCATCACCACCGCGACCAGGCGACGGTCGCCGTCGGCAACGGAGGAGACGAGATTGTAGCCCGAGGCGCGGGTATAACCGGTCTTGATGCCGTCGACGCCCTTGATGCGGCCAAGCAGACGGTTGTGGCCGTTGATGCGCTGGCGGCCATACAGGAACGAGCGCTGCGAGAAATAGCCGTAATACTGCGGGTAGTGCTCGCGCAGCGCGATACCCAGCATCGCCATGTCGTGAGCCGTGGTGAACTGGCCGGGATCGGGCAGGCCGTTGGCGTTGCGGAAGACGGTGCCGTTCATGCCGAGCTGGCGCGCCTTGGCCGTCATCATGCGGGCGAAATTGTCTTCGCTGCCGCCAAGCATTTCGCCGAGCGCGGTCGCCGAGTCGTTGGCCGATTTCGTCACGATCGACAGGATCGCCGTCTCGACCGGAACCGAACCGCCGGCGCGCACGCCGAGCTTGGTCGGCGCCTCGGACGAGGCGTGCGCGGAGAACGGAACCGGCGTGTTCTTGCTGATCCTGCCCTTCGCCAGCGCTTCGAAGGTGAGGTAGAGCGTCATCATCTTGGTAAGCGAGGCGGGATAGCGCCGGCCGTTGGCGTCGGCCGAATAGAGCACCTTGCCGGTCTTGGCGTCGACGACGATTGCCGAGGACCTCGCGGCCATCGCCGACGCCACATCGGCAACCACAACCGTCACCGCGAGCGCGGCGATCATGATTGTCTTGAGGGAGAAAGATTTGGAGACCAGCCCCGACAACGCCTGACGCACCGCTACTACCCTGAAATTTTCGTTGCCCCGGAGGCGGCTACGGGAGTGCCTGCCTCGCTTCCGGCCAAGCTATCGCGGGCAGCGTTACCAATCCGTTTATGGTAACCGCCGCGTTCACCATTTTTCGGCAAATCGAGCTTCTCTTTAATCGAATTTTACCGGCCGGCGGCGCTGGAGCCCCTGCAGGCCAAGGGATTCTTGACTTTTGTGCATCGCACAATATATTGAGGTGCATTGCACAAGGGCGCCCGGGGCCAAAAGGGCGTTTCAACCAAAGGGAAGAATGAAATGACCCAGACCTATGAGGACTTCTCGAAATACGGCAAGGAGTTTGCCGACACCGGGCTGAAGAGCTTTGCCTCGCTCACCAAGGGCGCGCAGGCGATCGCCACCGAGGCCGGCGAATACACCAAGAAGAGCTTCGAGGCCGGCAGCGCGGCCGTCGAGAAGCTGTTCGCGGCCAAGTCGATCGAGAAGGCCATCGAGATCCAGACCGACTACGCCAAGCAGAGCTATGAGAGCTTCGTCGCCGAGGCCAGCAAGATCGGCAACCTCTATGCCGAACTCGCCAAGGAAGCTTACAAGCCTTTCGAATCGGTCGTCGCCAAGGCGAAGTAATTTCGCCAGATCACATCCGATACGGCCAGCCGGCCTGCGGAAAGGACCCGGTCGCGGAAACGCGGCCGGGTTTTTTCATGCAAGATCGCAACCCTATGCATGTTACCGCATTCACGATTGAGAAATTCGCTGAGGTTTGCCCACCTAGCCATATTGTCAGCTAAACAGAAGGGCTTAAAATCGTTCATCGAGAACCTACATGTTGAACTCGCATGAGGATTCGAAAAGGCTGGACTACGTGACGATCGGTTTGACTGCCACGGCAGGCGTGGTGCGAATGCAAAGTGACGGCGACCGCAACGATCCCGGTCGCGGCACGGCTGTCATCACGCGCACCAAAACCAAGACCAAGAAGCCCAGTCTCTACCGGGTCCTCATTCTGAACGACGACTACACGCCCATGGAGTTCGTCGTTCACGTCCTGGAGCGTTTTTTCCAAAAGGACCGCGAGGCCGCCACACGCATCATGCTTCATGTTCACAATCATGGAGTGGGCGAGTGCGGTATCTACACATTCGAGGTGGCCGAGACCAAAGTGTCCCAGGTCATGGATTTCGCCCGACAGAATCAGCATCCGCTGCAATGCGTGATGGAGAAGAAGTGAGGTAACATGCCGGCTTTCTCCCAAGGCCTGGAAAAGGCGCTACATCAGGCGCTGACATTCGCCAACGAGCGGCATCATGAGTATGCGACGCTCGAACACCTGCTGCTTGCGTTGATCGACGACACCGAGGCGGCCGCCGTCATGCGTGCCTGCAACGTCGATCTCGACGAGCTCAAGCACACCGTTCTCACCTATATCGACACCGAGCTCGACAATCTGGTCACCGGTTACGACGAGGATTCCAAGCCGACCGCCGGCTTCCAGCGCGTCATCCAGCGCGCCGTGATCCATGTGCAGTCGTCCGGCCGCGAGGAAGTGTCCGGCGCCAACGTGCTCGTCGCCATCTTTGCCGAGCGCGAGAGCCACGCCGCCTATTTCCTGCAGGAACAGCAGATGACCCGCTACGACGCGGTCAACTACATCTCGCATGGCATCGCCAAGCGCCCGGGCGCTTCGGAATCGCGCACGCCGCGCGGCGCCGAGGATGAGCAGGGCGGCCAGAACGGCGCCGAGCCGCAGGAGGAAAACGGCAAGAAGAAGCAGCAGGACGCGCTGACGGCCTACTGCGTCAACCTCAACAACAAGGCACGGGCCGGAAAGATCGACCCGCTGATCGGACGCGACAGCGAGATCAACCGCACCATCCAGGTGCTGTGCCGCCGCTCCAAGAACAATCCGCTCTATGTCGGCGATCCTGGCGTCGGCAAGACCGCGATCGCCGAAGGCCTTGCCAAGCGCATTGTCGAAGGCGATGTGCCGGAAGTGCTGCAGGACGCCACCATCTTCGCGCTCGACATGGGCACGCTCTTGGCCGGCACCCGCTATCGCGGCGACTTCGAGGAGCGGCTGAAGCAGGTGGTGAAGGAGCTCGAGGACTATCCAGGCGCGGTGCTCTTCATCGACGAGATCCACACCGTGATCGGCGCGGGCGCCACCTCTGGCGGCGCCATGGACGCGTCGAACCTGTTGAAGCCGGCGCTGTCGTCCGGCGCCATCCGCTGCATCGGCTCGACCACTTACAAGGAGTTCCGCCAGTTCTTCGAGAAGGACCGCGCTTTGGTGCGGCGCTTCCAGAAGATCGACGTCAACGAGCCGACCATCGAGGACGCCATCGAGATCATGAAGGGCCTGAAGCCCTATTTCGAGGAGTTCCACAAGGTCCGCTACACGAGCGAAGCCATCAAGGCCTCGGTCGAGCTGTCGGCGCGCTACATCAACGACCGCAAGCTGCCGGACAAGGCGATCGACGTGATCGACGAGACCGGCGCCTCGCAGATGCTGGTGCCGGAAGCCAAGCGCAAGAAGACGATCGGCATCAAGGAGATCGAGGCGACGATCGCCACTATGGCGCGCATCCCGCCGAAGACGGTCTCGGCTGATGACGAGAAGGTGCTGCAGGGGCTCGATATCGAGCTGAAGCGCGTCGTCTACGGCCAGGATACCGCTATCACCGCGCTGACCTCGGCGATCAAGCTGGCGCGCGCCGGCCTGCGCGAACCGGAAAAGCCGATCGGCTCCTACCTGTTCTCGGGTCCGACCGGCGTCGGCAAGACGGAAGTGGCCAAGCAGCTCGCCGCCTCGCTCGGCGTCGAGCTGATCCGCTTCGACATGTCGGAATATATGGAACGCCACACCGTCTCGCGGCTGATCGGCGCGCCTCCCGGCTATGTCGGCTTCGACCAGGGCGGTCTGCTGACCGACGGCGTCGACCAGCATCCGCATTGCGTGCTTTTGCTGGACGAAGTCGAGAAGGCGCATCCGGACCTGTTCAACATCCTGTTGCAGGTGATGGACCACGGCAAGCTGACCGACCATAACGGCAAGCAGATCGACTTCCGCAACGTGATCCTGATCATGACCACCAATGCGGGCGCATCGGATGCGCAGCGCGCGGCGATCGGCTTCGGCTCGACCAAGCGCGAAGGCGACGACGTCGAGGCGATCAACCGGCTGTTCACGCCGGAGTTCCGCAACCGTCTCGATGCGATCATCCCGTTCGGCTCGTTGCCGGTGCCGGTCATCCATCAGGTGGTGCAGAAGTTCGTCATGCAGCTCGAGGCCCAGCTCTCCGAGCGTGGCGTCACCTTCGACCTGTCGCAGGACGCGATCGCCTGGCTGGCCGACAAGGGTTATGACGAGCGCATGGGCGCGCGGCCGCTCGGCCGCGTCATCCAGGAGCACATCAAGAAGCCGCTGGCGGATGAGGTGCTGTTCGGCAAGCTCAAGAAGGGCGGCACGGTGCGCGTCACCGTCGAGAAGAAGGAAACCGGCGAGTCCGGCCTGAAGCTCGAATCGCTCGCCGACGAGTCGCCCGTGCAGCCGAAGAAGGAAGAGCCGGAAGACGCGCCGAAGGCGAAAAAGGCGATGGCCAAGAAGCCTGCGCCCAAGAAGGCGGTGGCGCAGAAGCCGGAGCCGAAAGGCAAGGACGGCAACAAGCGCAGCCTGGTGCCGCAACTGCCGCGCAAGGGCTGACCGGTCTTATCCCGAATTGCAGAAAAGCCCCGGTGACGGGGCTTTTTTGTTGCAAGGAAATACGTGGAAATCGGCCGGATTGTCATCCTCAACGCAACTACCGGTTGGCTGAAAGTAAAGGTCAACTCCCCAGCGCCGCACGGATATTGCCGGCGTTTTCGGGCAGGGATTGCGGCTGCTCTCGTGGCCGACGTCCTCCACCGCCAACAGATTTTCCTGGATCAATGGAAAGACGATGCCCCGCTTTCGGTGCGGTCGCATCCTATGGCCGCGCATGCTATGGCCGGCACATGTCGACTTGGACCTCGGACGCCACAGCGCCTCGTTCCACCTGGTTCCTGCGTGGTGTCCGCGCGGCCTTTTCCCTGCCTGGCCTGATCCTCATCAGCTCGTTCATTGGCTTTGCCGCCTTGGCGAAAGACGCCGGGGTCACGGCGGCACAGGCCGCTTTCATGACTGGAACGGTGTGGGCGCTGCCTTCCATGGTCGTGCTGGTGGGTGCGATTGCATCGGGAGCGGCGCTGCCGGCGGCGATGTTCGCCGTCACGTTGTCCGCCATACGTCTGATGCCGATGGTTATGGCGCTAGCGCCCGAGATGCGCGCCGGGAAAACCCGGCAAGGCGTGCTCTATCTCCTGGCGCATTTCGTGGCCGTGACCTCCTGGGTGCTGGCCATGGAGCGCCTCAAGCGCGTCCCGCCTCACATGCGTACGACTTACTATGCTGGCCTGGGCAGCACGCTGGTGACGACGAATATCATCGTCGTGACCGTCGTCTATGCAGTGGCGGATGCGCTGCCGTTCGCCGTTTCCGCGGCGTTGCTGATGTTGACGCCCATGTATTTCCTGACCTCGTTGTGGGGGTCCGCACGCGAACGGGCAGGGCATGTGGCAATGGTCCTGGGCCTCGTCCTCGGACCGGTCTTCCACATAATGTTGCCGCAGATCGATTTGCTGGTTGCCGGACTGATCGGCGGCACGGTCGCCTACGGCTTGCATTTGTGGCGGCGCAAGGTGCGCGCGGCGTGAGTTACTTTTCTAGCGGCGCCTGGTGGTGGCCATACATGTTCATTCTCGTCGCCGGTTTCGCCGCGACGGATATCTGGCGCTTCCTCGGTGTCTATCTTGGCGGCAAGCTTTCCGAAGATTCAGATCTGTTAATACTGGTTCGCACCATGGCGACGGCGCTTGTTGCCGCCGTCATCGGCAACCTGATTGTCTTTCCAGGCGGCGCGCTTGCGCACACTTCGTTTGGCTTGAGGATAGCGGCGGCGGCCCTGGGTTTCGTCGCCTATCTGGTGTCGGGAAAGCGCATGGTCGTCGGCATCGCCACAGCCGAGTTTCTGCTGCTGGCGGGACTTTATCTGAACTTTTGATTTCGCCCCACCTCAGCCCGCCAGAGCCGCCCGGATCTTGGCGGCATTCTCGGCCAGCACTTCGGGCTTTTCCATCTGGCCGGAATGCGGCTTCAGCGGCACGCCCTCAAAGCGCGGCACGACATGCACATGGAGATGGTAGACGGTCTGCCCGGAAGCCGGCTCGTTGAACTGCATCAGGGTGACGCCGTCGGCATTGAAGGCCTTTTTCGCCGCCACGGCCACCTTCTGGACGACCGCGAACAGCGGACCGAAAATTGTCGGATCGGCGTCGAGGATGTTGCGCGACGGCGCCTTCGGCACCACCAGCGTGTGGCCTGTGCCTTGCGGCATCACATCCATGAAGGCGACGACCGCGTCGTCCTCGTAGACGCGGTGCGACGGGATTTCGCCACGCAGGATCTTTGCGAAGATGTTGCCGGGATCATAGGCTTCGGCCATGGCGGGGCGCTCCCAATTGCATTCGCCGTCCGGTGTAGCGAAGCAACCGTTGAGCGGCAAGGCGATTAGGCGATCTGCCGGGCTATGCGCGTTGGCGCGGGCCGCCTTCCGCTGCCGAATGATTATTCGTTGAGATCCTTGCGGAACGGCGTGTGCTCTTCGAGATATTCGCCCATGCGCTCGACCTCGCGCCGCTCGCGCCTGAGATAGTCGGCAACGGCATTGCGCAGGCCGGGATGCGAAATGTAGTGCGCCGAGTGCATGGTCACCGGCCTGTAGCCGCGCGCCAGCTTGTGCTCGCCCTGCGCGCCGGCCTCCACCACCTTGAGCTTGCGCTCGATGGCGAAGTCGATCGCCTGGTGGTAGCAGACCTCGAAATGCAGGAAGGGATGGTCCTCGATACAGCCCCAATTGCGGCCGTAGAGTGCATCCGAACCGATGAAGTTGATGGCGCCGGCAATGTAGCGGCCATTGCGCTTTGCCATCACCAAAAGGATGTCGTCGGCCATGCGCTCGCCGATCAGCGAGAAGAATTGGCGGTTGAGATAGGGCCGGCCCCATTTGCGGCCGCCGGTATCCATGTAGAAGGCGTAGAAATCGTCCCAGGCGCGTTCGGTGATGTCCTTGCCGGTCAGCCAGTCGATCGAGATGCCGTCGGCAAGCGCCTCGCGGCGCTCCTTCTTCATCGCCTTGCGCTTGCGCGAGGCAAGCGTGGCAAGGAAGTCGTCATAGGTTGAAAAGCCTTCGTTGAAGAAATGGAACTGCTGGTCGGTGCGATGCAGGAAGCCGGCCGCTTCCAGCGTCGCGACGTCGGGCTCGTTGGCGAAGGTGACATGCGCGGACGAGACGCCGAGCTTGTCGGTGACGAGCTTCAGGCCCTCTGCCAGACCGGCCCGCACCGCGCCTTCATTCTCGCCTTTGCCGACCAGCAGGCGAGGGCCGGTGACCGGCGTGAACGGCACCGAGCATTGCAGCTTGGGATAGTAGCGGCCGCCGGCGCGCTCGAAGGCGTCCGACCAGCCGTGATCGAAGACATATTCGCCCTGACTGTGCGACTTGAGGTAACAAGGAACGGCGCCAAGCAGCCTGCCTTGCGCGGTTTCGAGTCTCAGATGATGACCTTGCCAGCCGGTGCGCCGGACGGAGCAGCCGGAGTCCTCTAAGGCGCTTAGAAAGGCAAATGAAACCAGTGGGTTGTAGCCATTTTCTTTGTCGCCACGCGTGGTTCCGGCAAAGCCATTCCATTCCTCGCAGGTGAAAGCACCGACCCCCGCCGCCACGCGGATCGCATAATCCGCGTTCGCTGCCTGTCCATCGTCGTCGTCACCTTGATCCATGGGGTTTATTTAAGCTTCGCCCGGGCCGCTACAAGTCACGTTTGGGGCACTGTCTCACGCGACTTTCACCAAATCCGGCTCAAAGCCCTCGAAGGTCATCTGGTCGGCATATTTGAAGGTGAGGTCGACCGCCGGCTGGTCATGCACCGTCCAGGTGATGACCGGCATGTTGAGCTTCTCGCGGACGAAGCTGACGAAGGGGTTCGGCAGATCGCCGGCGGCGTAGGAGGTGAAGGCGAGGTCATGCGCTAGCATGGCGAAATGCGCTTCGATCAACTGGTTGTCCCTGCCGTACGCGGTCAGCCCGCCCGGGATGCCGGGTGCGTCCTTGGCGAAATCGCGGATCAGCCAGTGATCGAACGACATGATCGCGACCTTGCCCTTGTAGCGCTTGAGCAGGCGGCCGACGCTCGCCACCAGGCCGGCGTCATGGCCGGGAATGCCTTTCAGCTCGACCACCAGCGGTACCCGGCCGTCGATCAGGTCGAGCGCTTCCTGCAGCGTCGGCACGTGGTCCTTGGTGCCGCCGATCCTGAGCGTCGCCAGCTCGGCCGCGGTGCGTTGCCAGACGAACCCGTCATGGCCGGTCAGGCGCTTCAGGTCGCCGTCATGGATGATGACCGGAACGCCGTCGGACGAGATATGCACGTCGCATTCGATGGCATAGCCGCGCTCGACCGCCGCGGCGAAGGCCGACAGCGTGTTTTCCCAGCGCGTCTTGTTCATGTCATGAAAGCCGCGATGCGCGACGGGCCGCGCGATCAGCCAGGAGAGGTCGGTCATCTCAAGCCTCGACTTCGAAGATCGCTTCGATCTCAACCGCGGCGTTGAGCGGCAGCGAGGCGGTGCCGACGGCGGAGCGGGCATGCTTGCCGCGCTCGCCAAGTACCGCGACCAGGAAATCGGAGGCGCCGTTGGCGACCAGATGCTGCTCGACGAAGTCAGGCGCCGAGGCGACGAAGACGGTGATCTTGACCAGGCGGCTTATTTTTTCGAGATCGCCGAGCGCGGCCTTGGCCTGCGCCAAAAGGTTGATGGCGCAGAATTTCGCGCCTTCCTTGCCGGCGGCCGTGTCGATGTCGCGGCCGAGCAGCCCGCTTGCCTGCAGCTTGCCGTCCTTCAGCGGCAACTGGCCGGCGGTGAACAGCATGTTGCCGGTGCGGCAATAGGGCACGTAGTTGGCGGCGGGCGCGGCGGCGGCCGGAATGGTGACGCCAAGATCGCTTAGCCGCTTTTCGATTGTTTCGCTCATTGGTTTTCCCTATTGCTGGAAGGCGCCGCGTTGGCCGGGCCGAAATTGCTATTTTTGCCTCGCTTCCGCCACGACTTTTTTTAAGCTGGACCATCTTTCCCTGCGGCCTGCCCCCGGCCGCGACGATCGGAGCAACGTATGCGCGCAACGCGCCTTTTCCTCGCCGCCGCCTGTATCTCGGCGGCGTATCCGATGGCGCCGGCCTTTGCGGTTCCCGTGCTGCAGGCGCATCGCGCCGTCTACGATCTGACGCTCAACAAGGCCTCCGACCGTTCAGGCATCACCGGCATCACCGGCCGCATGGTCTATGAGTTCAACGGCTCGGCCTGCGAAGGCTATACGGTCAAGTTCCGCTTCGTCACCCAGATCGTCACCAACGACAACACCAGGCTGACCGACCAGCAGACGACGACGTTCGAGGACGCCGAAGGCAAGACCTTTTCCTTCGTGACCAAATCCTTCGTCGACCAGAACCTCGACAAGGAAGTGAAGGGAACGGCGACCAGGGAGGCGAAGGGCCTCAAGGTCGATATCGACAAGCCGGAAAAGAACAGCCTCGAGCTCGCGGCCACGCAGTTTCCGACCCAGCACCTGGTCGAGCTGATCGGCAAGGCCGAAAAAGGTGAGAATTTCTACCAGACCAATCTGTTCGACGGCTCCGAGGACGCCAACAAGGTGATGGCCACCACCGTCATCGTCGGCAAGAAGACGGATGCCGACAAGACGGACCCGGAAGCACCGGCGCTGGCCAAGCTCGCGTCGGACAAATACTGGCCGGTCGACATCGCCTATTTCGACGATACCGACAAAAGCGGCGAGGAGGTGCCGGAGTACCGGATCAGCTTCAAGCTGCACGAGAACGGCATCACCCGCGACCTCGTCATGGACTATGGCGACTTCTCGATGACCGGCAAGCTGGTGAACCTGTCGCTGTTCGACCAGACCAAGCCTTGCCCGGCGTCGAAATAGCAATTTCGACGACAGCAGGATCGGCTTGCAGCCTTGGCTTCTAACCGCCATCTATCGGGATCACCAAGTGTGGCGAGCCTGATGGCGGTCTATGTCGATGCTGCGATCTGGAAATGGGCCGGCCACCGCTGGTGCCACCTGCTCGCGGACGACGTCGATGAGCTGCATCGCTTCGCCACCGAGCTCGGCCTCAAGCTGTCCTCCTATCAAGGGCCGCCCAAGACGTCGGCGCCGCATTACGACATCACCGGCTTCGAGCGCGACCGCGCGGTGCGGCTCGGCGCCGTCGAATGCAGCCGCGAGGAGATCGTCGCGATCTTTCGCCGCGTCAGGGTGCCGAACGGCAAGGTAAAACGCTGAGATTTGCGCGGATCGCCGCAGGCAAGCGCGTTTTCCGGCACCCGGCTTGCGTTTGCGGGACTTCCCCTCTATATGCCCGCTCATTCCACACACGGACTTTGGTGTCTGCCCGGGAGAAATCCGGCTGAAACCTCCGGTGGCATCAGGACATCCCGTCCGAAATGCCTGTGTCCGTGGAGGCCAACCGGAAAGGAACTAAAGAATGGCTCTGCCAGATTACAGCATGCGTCAGCTTTTGGAAGCTGGCGTTCACTTCGGCCACCAGACCCACCGCTGGAACCCGAAGATGGCGCCCTACATCTATGGCGCCCGCAACAACATCCACATCATCGACCTGTCGCAGACGGTTCCGCTGCTGCATCAGGCGCTGAAGCAGGTGTCCGACACCGTCGCCAAGGGCGGCCGCGTGCTGTTCGTCGGCACCAAGCGCCAGGCGTCCGACATCGTCGCCGACGCCGCGCAGCGTTCGGCCCAGTACTATGTCAACTCGCGTTGGCTGGGCGGCATGCTCACCAACTGGAAGACGATCTCGAACTCGATCCAGCGCCTGCGCAAGCTCGACGAGACGCTGGCCGGCGAGGCCCAGGGCCTCACCAAGAAGGAGCGCCTGAACCTCGACCGCGAGCGCGAGAAGCTCAACAAGGCGCTTGGCGGCATCAAGGACATGGGCTCGACGCCGGACCTGATGTTCGTCATTGACACCAACAAGGAAGCGATCGCGATCCTCGAGGCCAAGCGCCTCGGCATTCCGGTCGTGGCCATCATCGATTCGAACTGCGACCCGGACAAGATCGACTTCCCGATCCCCGGCAACGATGACGCGGCCCGCGCCATCCAGCTCTATTGCGACCTGATCGCCAAGGCCGCCATCGACGGCATCGCCCGCCAGCAGGGCGCGCTCGGCGTCGACATCGGCGCTTCGGCCGAGGCTCCGGTAGAGCCGGCACTCGACGCTCCGGCCGCCGAAGCTCCGGAAGCTTGATAACGAAGGCCGGGTTCCGGCCTTCATCTTTCCAATAAATTGGCGCGCTAAAGCGCTTGTGCCGAGCGCATCACCCGAGTCCCGGTTGGTGCGTCGGCGCATTTTGAACCAAAGAGGCGACAATGACGATTTCGGCTGCACAGGTCAAAGAACTCCGCGACTTGACCGGCGCGGGCATGATGGACTGCAAGGCGGCGTTGAACGAGACCAACGGCAACATGGAAGAGGCCGTCGACTGGCTGCGCAAGAAGGGCATCTCGAAGGCCGACAAGAAGGCCGGGCGCACCGCGGCAGAGGGCCTGATCGGCGTCGACGCCGGCGTGCGTGAAGCCGCCATTGTCGAGGTCAATTCCGAGACCGACTTTGTCGCCCGCAACGAGCAGTTCCAGGAGTTGGTGCGCAATATCGCGAAGGTCGCGCTCGCCTATGGCACGACCGAGGCTGTCGCCGCCGCCAAGTATCCGGGCTCCGACAAGACGGTCACCGAGACGGTCAAGGATGCGGTCGGCACCATCGGCGAGAACATCAATTTCCGCCGTTCGGCGAAGCTCACCGTGCCGCATGGCGCTGTGGCGACCTATGTCCACAATGCGGTTGCCGACGGCCTCGGCAAGCTCGGCGTGCTGGTCGCGATCGAGACCACGGGCAACGAGCATGCGGCCAATGCATTCGCGCGTCAGGTTGCCATGCATGTCGCCGCCACCAGCCCGATGGCGTTGACGGCAGA
Source organism: Mesorhizobium sp. GbtcB19 (assembly GCF_019091085.1). Taxonomy (GTDB): domain Bacteria; phylum Pseudomonadota; class Alphaproteobacteria; order Rhizobiales; family Rhizobiaceae; genus Mesorhizobium. Next base: position 216,895 of record NZ_JAGXJY010000008.1, read on the forward strand.
AGAAGTCGACCCGGCCGCTGTCGAGCGCGAGAAGGCGATCTTCGCCGACCAGGCGCGCCAGACCGGCAAGCCGGAAGCGATCATCGAGAAGATGGTCGAGGGCCGTCTGCGCAAGTTCTACGAAGAGGTGGTCCTTCTGAAGCAGGCCTTCGTGCTCAATCCCGACATCACAGTCGAGAAGGCGCTGAAGGATGCCGAGAAGGAAATCGGCGCCCCGGCCAAGATCACCGCCTACCTGCGCTTCGCGCTCGGCGAAGGCATCGAGAAGGAAACGACCGATTTCGCGGCGGAAGTCGCGGCGGCGGTCAAGAAATAGCTCTGATCCAAGGGGAGCGTCCTCCCTTGAGGTGAAGAGCTTACGAGCTCAGGCAACTCGGCCGGGTGTCCGCATGGATGCCCGGCCGATTTCTTGTGCGGTATCGATAAAAGCCCTCAGCTTCGGCGCCATCGAGGCGCGGCGCGGGAAGTAGAGGAAAAGGCCCGGCTCCTCGATCGCCGTCTGCGGCAGGACCTGGGTGAGACGGCCGGCGGCGAGATCGGCCCGCACCAGCGGTTCGAACACATAGCAAAGGCCGACGCCCGCCAGCGCCAGATCGATGGCGGCGAGCGAATCCGTGACGACCACCGTGCCACGCGTCTCGACGACGATGTCCTTGCCGTCGTCGGTCAGGTCCCAGCGGTACAAGGCGCCGGAGCGGACCAGCCGGTAGCCGATGCAGTTGTGGTTGGCGAGATCGGCCACGTCGCGCGGGCGTCCGTGCTTTCCGATATAGGCCGGCGAGGCGACGATCACAGCTTTGAACGGCGGCGTCATCCGGACGGTGACCATGTCCTGCGCGATCATCTCGCCCAGCCTGATGCCGGCATCGAAACCCTCGCCGACGATGTCGACCAGCCCCTGGTCGGTGAGCAATTCAATCGTCACATCCGGATAGCGCTCCGCCATCGCCGCGACCACGGAAGTGACCGCCAGCGGAACCGCAATGTTGGGGACATTTATCCTGAGCAGGCCGGAGGGCCTGCCCTTGATGCCGCGGATCCGGTCCATCCGCTCGGCAATGTCCTGAAGGGCAGGGGCCGCCGTCTCCACCAGCGCCTTGCCGGCTTCCGTCAGCGAAACGCTGCGCGTTGTGCGGGCGAAGAGCGGCTGGCCGATACGCTCTTCCACCAGCCGCACCGCATGGCTGACCGCCGACGGGCTCATGCCGAGCTCAGCCGCGGCAAGCGCAAAGCCGCCGCGACGCGCCACGGCGACGATGACTGGCAGATGCGTGAGCAGATCGCGGTCCATTCATGAACTATATCGCATAGTCCATGCGGATCATGCAACTTTATCGGGCAAGCAAAAGAGGCGCATCTAAGGCGGCATCAAACGGCGCATACGAGCCGAAGCCCCGGAGATTCGCGATGACCGACCTTCATGCCAAACAGACCCGCAACATCGAGACGGCTCGCCGTTTCTTCGAGCTGATGCATCGCAAGGACATCGACAGCTGGGGCGAGCTCTGGGCCGAAAACGGCCGGATCATCGTGTTCTATCCGCCAGCGGGGTTTGGCGACAGCATCGACGGCAAGGCGGCGATCGTGGCCGCCTTCAAAGGGTTGTTCGGCAATTTCGAATCCTTCGAATCGGAGCTGACGGCCATCTACCCGGCGGCCGATTCCGAATCGGTGGTCGTCGAATACCGGAACCGCGCCGTGATTGTGGGCGGCACCGAATACACCAACAGCAACATTGCGGTGTTTCGTTATTGCGGTGTTTCGTTTCGATAACGGCCTGATCAGCGCCTATCACGACTATTTCGACCCGCGCCGGTTCCAGGTTCTGGTCGACGCGCTGGTGAAGGGCTGAAGGCAGCCTCTCCGTAGCCACCGATCACCCGTTTGCAGGCCTGCCCACTCAAGTCCATCCACTCAAAGGAGAAGCGAAATGAACGCGTTGAGACATGTAACCTTTGCCGCAGGCATGGCGCTGGCGCCGGTCGATGCCGGCGGCGCCGAGCCGGCCGGCTGGCTGGCCCTTGCCGACGAGCGCGCCGTGATCCGCATCGCCGACGCCATCGACCGGGCGGTGGATGCGCAGGACTGGAAGCTCGCCCGCGGCTATTTCGCCGATCGCGTCACCGCCGATTTCAGCAGCCTGTCCGGCCAGCCCGCGGCCAACATCGCCTCCGACGATCTGATCGGCGCCTGGGCGGCCAACCTCAAGGGCAGCAAGACCAGTCTGCACCTGCGCACCAATCATCAGGTCGCGCTCGAGGCCAATGCCGCCACGGTCCGCTCCAACGGCTATGCCTGGAACAAGATGGAAGGCAATGGCGACCCGCTGTGGGAAGTCTGGGGCACCTATGAGCACCACCTGACGCGCTCGGTCGACGGCTGGAAGGTCGACGGCTTCACTTTCCGCATGACGCATGAGCGCGGCAACCCCTGGGTCAAGGCGACCCCCGGCCAATGACCGGCAGCAATCACCAGATCAGAATCGGAAGACCACCAATGACGATGAGCTATTACACACTTGGCAACAGCGGCCTGCGCGTCAGCCGGCTGGCGCTCGGCACCATGACCTTCGGCACCGAATGGGGCTGGGGAGCGGACAGGGACACTGCCCGCGCCATCTTCGACGCCTATGTCGAAGCGGGCGGCAACTTCTTCGATACGGCCGATCTCTATACCGGCGGCACCAGCGAGACCTGGCTCGGCGAGTTCGTCGCCGAACGCGGTCTGCGCGACAAGGCGGTGATCGCCACCAAATTCACCTTCAACGCGGAACCGGGTAACCCCAATGCCGGCGGCAATGGCCGCAAGAACATCATGCGGGCGGTCGAGGCCTCGCTGAAGCGGCTCGGCACCGACTATATCGACCTTTACCTGCTGCATGTCTGGGACAGGATCACCCCGGCCGAGGAGGTACTGCGCACGCTGGATGACCTGGTTCGCGCCGGCAAGGTGCGCCATGCCGGCCTCTCCGACGTGCCGGCCTGGTATGCCAGCCGCGCCCAGGCGGTCGCCGAACTACGCGGCTACGAGCCGGTCTCGGCGCTGCAGCTGGAATATTCGCTGGCCGAACGCACGATCGAGCACGAATATGTGCCGTTCGCCACGCAGCATGGCGCGGGCATCATGGTGTGGAGCCCGCTGGCCAGCGGCCTGCTCAGCGGCAAGTACAGACCGACGCAGGACGGCAATGCCGGCCGGCTCGACGGTTTCCGCAACACCACGCATCCCGGCTTCCAGAAATTCAGCGACCGCAACTGGGCGATCGTGGCGGAGCTCGAGAAGGTGGCCGCCGAGCTCGGCCGCAGCATGGCTCAGGTCGCGCTTAACTGGGTGGCGACGCAGCCCGGCATCGCCTCGGTCATTCTCGGGGCCACGAAGCTGACGCAGTTGCAGGACAATCTCGGCGCGCTCGATTTCTCCATCCCCACCGAGCTCCGCGGGCGGCTGGAAAAGGTCAGCGCCGCGCCGGCGCCGTTCCCGCATTCCTATTTCGGGCCCGATATCCAGGTTCGGGTGACCGGCGGCGCCGTGACCGGCGACAAGCCGGCCGGCTATTCGCCTCCGGTGGTGATCGAAGGCCAGGCGGTCAGCATCTCAAGCGCCTGATTGAAAAAGGGCAACTGATCAAGAAAAGGCGACAGCTGACCGAAAAGGCCTGGAATTTTGCACGAGGGCGCGGCGTGACATCGCCGCGCCCTTCGTGTATCGGGTCAACCCGTCATGACAGCATCGCCGGGTGAAGCGGGGGCGGGTTTTGCCTCCAAAATTGCCGCGCCGAGATTTTCGAGGATCAAGATGACGGATAAGCCCCTCTATCGACGTGTCGTGCTGAAAGCTTCCGGCGAGGCGTTGATGGGCGAGCAGCATTTCGGCATCGACGTCTCGGTCGTCGACCGCATTGCCGCCGACATCGCCGAGGCGCGCGCGCTGGGCGTCGAAGTGGGCGTCGTCATCGGCGGCGGCAACATCTTCCGCGGCGTGGCCGTGGCCTCGAAGGGCGGCGACCGCGTCACAGGCGACCACATGGGTATGCTCGCCACAGTCATCAATTCGCTGGCGCTGCGCACCTCGCTGAACAAGATCGGCGTCGACGCGGTCGTGCTTTCGGCGATCGCCATGCCGGAACTGTGCGAGAGTTTTTCCCAGCGCCAGGCGACCGCCTATATGAACCAGGGCAAGGTGGTCATCTTCGCCGGCGGCACAGGCAATCCGTTTTTCACCACCGATTCGGCCGCGGCTCTGCGCGCCGCGGAGATCGGCGCCGACGCGCTGTTCAAGGGCACGCAGGTCGACGGCGTCTATTCGGCCGACCCCAAGAAGGACCCGAATGCGGTCCGCTTCGACCGCATCAGCCACGCGGAAGTCATCAAACGCGGGCTTGCGATCATGGATACGGCCGCGATTGCACTTGCGCGCGAAAACAACATTCCGATAATCGTCTATTCGATCCACGAAAAAGGTGGTTTCGGCGACATTTTGAGGGGCGGCGGCCATTGCACGGTCGTCGCGGACAAATAATCGGGGCCTGGATCCGTTGAGCGACTACGGATCGCGGACGGGGCAAAGGCGACAAGCAGTGAACCCGGCGAACGGGTCGAGGAGATGATCATGAGTGGCGAGTACGAAGACCTGAAGCGACGCATGGATGGGGCGATCGCCGCCTTCAAGCACGATCTGGCTTCGCTGCGCACCGGGCGCGCCTCCAGCAACCTGCTCGACGCCGTGCAGGTGCAGGCTTACGGCACGGCGATGCCGATCAACCAGGTGGCCAATGTGTCGGTACCGGAGCCGCGCATGATTTCGGTATCGGTCTGGGACAAGTCCATGGTCAGCGCGGTCGATCGTGCCATCCGCGAAGCCAATCTGGGCTTCAACCCGATCGTCGACGGCACCACGCTGAGGATTCCGCTGCCGGAGCTCAATGAGCAGCGCCGCAAGGAACTGGTCAAGATCTCGCACGGTTATGCCGAGAACGCGCGCGTCGCGGTCCGCCATGTCCGCCGCGACGGGATGGATTTCCTCAAGAAGGCTGAGAAGGACGGCACCATCAGCGAGGATGACCAGCGCAAGCGGTCCGACCAGGTTCAGAAGCTGACCGACGAGATGATCAGCAGCATCGATCACCTGCTTTCCGATAAGGAAGCTGAAATCATGCAGGTTTAGGGTCGGGTTTTCCGGCTCGAAAGCGAGACTATGGCAACGCCCGCGCATGTCGCGATCATCATGGATGGGAATGGACGCTGGGCCAAGGCGCGCGGCCTGCCGCGCCTTGCCGGCCACCGCGCCGGCGTCGAGGCCTTGCGCAAGACTGTCCGCGCCGCGCCCGGGCTCGGCATCTCCTACCTGACCGTCTATGCGTTTTCCTCGGAGAACTGGTCGCGGCCGAAATCCGAGGTCAGCGACCTCATGGGTCTGTTGAAGCTGTTCATCCGCCGCGATCTTGCCGAACTGCATCAGAACGGCGTGCGGGTGAGGGTGATTGGCGACAGGCAGGGGTTGCAGCCCGACATCAGGGGCCTGCTGCAGGAGGCCGAATCGCTGACCGCCGGCAATGAGTCGCTGACGCTCATCATCGCCTTCAACTATGGCGGCCGCGACGAGATCGTACGTACCGCCCGCAAGCTGGCGGAGGCCGTCGCGCGCGGCGACATGGCAAGCGAGGCGATCACGGCGGAGAGCTTTGCCGCCTCGCTCGACACCCAGGGCATTCCCGACCCCGAGCTGGTGATCCGCACCAGCGGTGAGCTCAGGCTGTCGAACTTCCTTCTGTGGCAGGCCGCCTATAGCGAACTGGTCTTCCTGCCTTGCTACTGGCCGGATTTCAGCCGCGAGCACCTGGCCGATGCCTTGCGCGACTTTGCCGGCCGCGAACGACGCTTTGGCGGGCTTGCCGCCCGCGATGTCGCGCTTTAGGCGCCGCCACGAATGAGCAACCTCCAGCAGCGCGTCATCTCGGCAATCGTGATGGCGGCTCTGACGCTTGTGGTCACCTGGCTCGGCGGGCTGCCTTTCCGGTTGTTCTGCGCGGGAATCGCAGCGCTGATCTTCTATGAATGGACACGCATGTCGCGCCCCGGCAACGGCGCGGCGCTCGGCTTTCTGCCGGAAGCGCTGATTCTGGTCTTCATCGGCGCGCTGATCGCAGGCCTGCCGGCCTTGTGGCTGCTGCTGCTTGTCGCGATCCTTGTGGCAGTCGCGGCCATCGCCACTCGCATCCGGGGGGCTGCGCCTTGGGAAGCCTCCGGACTAGCCTATGCGGCTCTTGCAGGCTTTTCGCTCGCCTATCTGCGCGATGGCAGCCATTCCGGCCTGATTGCGATTCTCTTCCTGTTCGCGGTGGTGTGGGCGACCGACATAGCCGCCTATTTCGTTGGCCGCGCGGTCGGCGGCCCGAAACTGGCGCCGTCGATCTCGCCTGGCAAGACGCAGAGCGGCGCGCTGGGTGGCGCGGCCGGCGGCGTTGTCGCCGGGGTTTTGCTGGCAATCGCGGCCGGCGCCGGCAATCTCGTCCAGCTCGGTTTCGTCGCGCTGGCGCTCTCGATCGTTTCGCAGATCGGCGACCTGTTCGAATCATGGGTCAAGCGCCGGCACGGTGCCAAGGATTCGAGCAACCTCATTCCCGGCCATGGCGGCGTCATGGACAGGGTGGACGGGCTTGTCGCGGCGGCATTCGCCCTGTACGTGATAGGCTGGGTCGCGGCGGGCGCCGAGCATCCGGCATTGGGGCTGTTTCCGAACTGAACAACGTTGCGGCAAGGCGAAAAACGGCACGCGCCGCGGATTCGCCCGGATTGATGCCACAGTCGCGGCGGAGTGTCGCTGCGGGCGAATTTGAGGGCATGACTTGAACGACATCTTTCACGCGGTTTTCAGCACACAGGGCTTCGTCCTTGGCACGCTCGTGCCGTTTCTGTTCGTGCTGACCGTGGTCGTATTCGTACACGAGATGGGCCACTATCTGATCGGCCGCTGGTGTGGCATCGGCGTGAAGGCTTTCTCCATCGGCTTCGGCCCCGAACTGTTCGGATTCAACGACCGCCACGGCACACGCTGGAAGCTTTGCGCCATTCCGCTTGGCGGCTACGTCAAATTCGTCGGCGACATGAATGCGACGTCGACCCAGCCGAGCACCGAAGAGATCGAATCACTGACCGAGGCCGAGCGCCAGGTCGCGTTCCACACGCAGCCGATCTGGAAGCGCGCCGCCACCGTCGTTGCGGGGCCGCTGTTCAATTTCCTGCTGACGATTGCCGTGTTCGCGGTGCTGTTTTCCATCTATGGCCGTCCGGTCCTGGAGCCGACCGTGGCCCAGGTCACCGCCGGCAGCCCGGCGGAGAAGGCCGGAATTCAGCCGGGCGACCGATTCGTCAAAGTCGACGGCAGCAAGGTGGAGACTTTCGCCGACGTGCAGCGGCTGGTTTCGGGCCGGGCAGGCGACGCCATCACCTTCACCATGTTGCGCGACGGCAAGGAAATCGACGTGACGGCGACGCCGCAGCCCATGGAGCAGCAGGATGCGCTGGGCAACAAGATCAAGGTCGCGGTTATCGGCGTCGTCAACAATGCCGAACTCGGGCAGCCACGCCTGGTTTCCTATACGCCCGCCGGCGCCGTGGTGGCGGCAGTCGAGGAAACCGGACACGTGATCGAGCGCACCGGCCAGTTTCTGCAGCGCTTTGCGCTTGGGCGCGAGGACAAATGCCAGCTGGGCGGCCCGATCAAAATCGCCAAGATGTCGGGTCAGGCGGCAAAGCTCGGCTTCGAGTGGTTGGTGCAGCTTGTTGCATTTCTGTCAGTCGGAATAGGATTTCTCAATCTCCTGCCGATTCCCCCTCTCGACGGCGGCCACCTCTTGTTCTACGGCGTGGAGGCCGTCATAAGGCGGCCCGTTTCGGAGCGAATGATGGAGATGGCCTATCGGACCGGGCTGTTCCTGGTGCTCGGTTTCATGGGCTTCGTTTTCTGGAATGATCTGTTTGGGTGCTGAAATCATGAAGAAATTTGGCTTCAGCCCCGGGCGCATTGAGATGCCGTTTACCATGCGTGGGGATATGCGTGACGCGAAAGCCACGCGGTACGGTTAAGTAAATACAAATTAACCGGGAGCCTTGCGTGTAGGGAAAATCCGGTTAATACGGTAAGGGAAAATACCGCACGTCCGGTTTTCTCGCCGTGGGGACTACGAGAAAAAGGTACAAAAGCCCGATGAAGGCAGCATCCAAGTTTCTGAGCGCCGCGTCCGCGGCGGCTTTGTCCGCCGCTCTGGTCATGCCAGGCGCGCTCGCAGTGCAGTTCGCTGCAATTTCGGTGGCCGAGGCCGCGGTGATTTCGCGTGTCGAGGTCAGCGGCAACCAGCGCGTCGATGCCGAGACCATCCGCAATTATATTGCGATCAAGCCGGGCAAGCCTTTCTCCAGCGCCGATATCGACGATGCCGTCAAGGCGCTGTTCGGCACCGGCCTGTTCTCGGATGTTCAGATCAACCAGGTCGGTTCGAACCTGGTGGTCAAGGTTTCCGAGTACAAGGTCGTCAACCAGGTCCTGTTCCAGGGCAACAAGAAGATCAAGGACAACGCGCTTCAGATGGGTATCCAGCTGAAGCCGCGCGCGACCTTCTCGCAGCAGGCGCTGGACGCCGACGTCGAGGCGATCAAGACGGCCTACAAGCGTATCGGCCGCGACGACGCCGCCGTGACCACGCAGATCATGGACCTCGGCGACAACCGCGTGAACGTGGTCTTCAACATCAACGAAGGCGGCCGCACCCAGATCGCGGCGATCAACTTCGTCGGCAACCACGCCTATTCCAGCCGCCGCCTGTCGGATGTCATCAACACCAAGCGCTCGACGTGGCTGTCCTTCGTGCTGCGCGACGACGTCTATGATGAAGACAAGCTGCGCGCCGACCAGGAGCTGCTTCGCCGCTTCTACTACAATCACGGCTATGCCGACTTCCAGGTCGTCTCGGCCGTCGGCGAGCTTGACGACACCACCAACAAATACACGGTCACCATCACCGTGCAGGAAGGCGACCGCTACACGTTCGGCGACGTCAGCGTGGAAAGCACCATCCCCGAGGTCGACTCGAAGTCGCTGGATTCCGTGGTCGAGACCCACAAGGGCGATGTCTACAACGCCAAGGACGTCGAGGATTCGATCGTCGCCTTGACCGAGAAGGTCGCGGGTTCGGGCTATGCCTTCGCCCAGGTGACGCCGCGCGGCGACCGCAATTTCGAGAACCACACCATTTCGGTCGTTTACACCATCGACCAGGGCACCAAGGCCTATATCGAGCGCATCGAAATCCGCGGCAACGACCGCACGCGCGACTACGTCATCCGTCGCGAGTTCGATGTCAGCGAAGGCGATGCCTTCAACCAGGTTCTCATCCAGCGTGCGAAGAAGCGGCTGGAAAACCTTGATTACTTCCAGTCGGTCGACATTTCGACGGTTCCGGGCTCGGCGCCTGATCAGGTCGTGCTGGTCGTCACCGTGGTTGAGAAATCGACCGGCGAGTTCTCTGTCGGCGCCGGTTATTCGACCGGTGGCGATACGCCCGGGCCGTCCGTCGAGGGTTCCGTCACCGAGCGCAACTTCCTCGGTCGCGGCCAGTACATCAAGGTGTCGGCTGGCGGCGGCAAGAATTCGCGCGACTACGCGCTGTCCTTCACCGAGCCTTATTTCCTCGGCCGGCGCATCTCCGCAGGCTTCGATATCTACAAGTCGACCCGCGAGTACCACAACAGCTACGATAGCGACACGACCGGCGCGACGATCAGGTTCGGCCTGCCGATCACCGACAGCGTCACGACCCAACTGGCGTACAATATCTCTCAAGAAAAATACAAAGTGGACGACAATTGCGTTGACAGCAATGGCGTCTATGACCCGTCCAAGTGCAAAATCTCCACGGCAATCCTTGATGCCGTCAATGAAGGCGCTTGGGTGAAATCGTCGGTTAGCCTGGGTCTCGTCTACAACACCATCGACGACATGAAGAACCCCCATGAGGGTCTCTACATAACCGGCACGACTGAAGTCGCCGGCCTCGGTGGCGATGCCAAGTGGGTGAAGGTGACTGGCCGCGGAAGCGTCTATCACACCTTGTCCGAGCAATGGGACGTGGTCGGCCTTGTGTCGGGCGGCGCCGGCTATATTGCGGGCATCGGTAACGGCGGATTGCGCATTTTCGATCAGTTCCAAAGCAATGATCGCATGATCCGCGGCTTCGAATATGGCGGCATCGGCCCGGTTGATCCGGCTACCGGAGACCATCTCGGTGGCACGACCTATTTCAACGCCTCGGCCGAAGCCCAATTCCCGCTGCCGGCGATCCCGGAAAGCTTTGGCCTGCGTGGCGCCGTTTTTGCCGATGCGGCGACGCTCTACGGTTCCAAAATTACTTCGGTTGCGCAGGATTCGACCGCGATGGAGCTCCGCGCTTCGGTCGGTCTCGGCCTGATGTGGGCTTCGCCGTTCGGCCCGATCCGCATCGACTATGCGATCCCGGTCAAGAAGCAGCCGCATGACGACGTGCAGGAATTCAACTTCGGTATTGCGACCCGCTTCTAATTTCGTGGTCGTGAATTTCCGGGCCGGCTGACGGCCCGGAGTGGACTGATCCGACCCAGCTGGATATTGCTTCTGGAATGACCGATCCGGTGTTCTTCGCGCCTTCACGCCGGTACACGGCTGGCGAGGTCGCGAATCTGACCGGCGCCAGCCTGGCCGATTCCGCTCAGGCCGAGATTGCCATCGAGGCGCTGGCTCCGGCGAATGAGGGTGGCGATGGCGCGCTCGTCTTTGTCGACGGCAAGCGCAATTTCGCTTTGATGCCGTCGCTCAGGGCGGCGGCGGTCCTGTGTCCCGTCGATTTCGCCAGCAAGGCGCCGGCAGGCATGGCGGTGCTCATGCATCCCCGCCCGCAACAGGCTTTCGCTATGGTCGGACGTCTCCTGTTTCCGCAGGCCGCGACCCCGGGACCGATGACGGGAGAAACCGGCATCTCGGCGCATGCCTTTGTCGATCCATCCGCGCATATCGAGGACGGAGCGATAATCGAGGCGGGTGCCGTGATCGGTCCCGGCGCATCCATCGGCAGCGGTACGGTTGTTGCGCCTCACGCCGTTGTCGGCCGTTCCTGCCAGATCGGCCGCGACGGCTATATCGGTCCCGGCGCCAGCGTCCAATACGCGCTTCTCGGCAATCGCGTCATCATCCATGGCGGCGCGAGGATCGGCCAAGATGGTTTCGGCTTCGTCGGCGGTGCCAAGGGACCTGAACGCGTGCCGCAGATCGGCCGTGTCATCATCCAGGACGATGTCGAGATCGGCTCCAATTCCACTGTCGACCGCGGCGCGATGTCGGATACCGTCATCGGCCAGGGCACCAAGATCGACAATCTGGTGCAGATCGCCCACAATGTTCGCATCGGCCGCAATTGCATTATAGCCGGGCTTTCGGGTATTTCCGGTTCCGTTGTCGTCGGCGACAACGTCACGATGGGTGGCGGTGTCGGCCTCGCCGATCATTTGACCATCGGGCCAGGAGCCAAGCTTGCTGCGAGAAGCGGATTCATGAACAACGTGCCGGCAGGCGAGGTCTGGGGAGGTTACCCGGCGCAGCCGATGGCGGAAGCCATGCGCGAGATAGCGATGCTGCGCAAGATGGCCAGGACGCGCAAGCAAGGCGACGGAAATGGCTGATATGGTGGCAACGACACTCGAGGCGGTCGACATCATGGGGCTGATGAAGCTCCTGCCGCACCGCTATCCGTTCCTGCTGATCGATCGCATAGTCGACATCGACGGCGACGAGTCCGCGGTCGGCATCAAGAATGTGACCATCAACGAGCCGCATTTCCAGGGCCATTTTCCCCAGCAGCCGGTCATGCCCGGCGTGCTCATCATCGAGGCCATGGCTCAGACCGCTGGCGCGATCTGCATTCGCAGCCTCAACACGGAAAAGCCGTCGCTGGTTTATTTCATGACCATCGACAACGCGAAATTCCGCAGACCGGTGGTTCCGGGCGATCAGCTCAAGATCCACGTCAAGAAGATCAAGAAGCGCGGCAACCTGTTGAAATTCGCCTGCGAGGCGATGGTTGATGGCGCGAAAGCCGCCGAAGCCGAGGTTTCGGCCATGATGATTACCGACTGACGATTTGAAATGCTCATGAAACTCGCGACATCCATCCATCCTTCCTCGGTCGTCGAAGAAGGAGCCCGGCTCGGCGAAGGCGTCCGTATCGGACCCTTCTGCCATGTCAGCGCCGATGCAATCATTGGCGACCGCGTCGAGCTGGTCAGCCATGTGTCGGTGATGGGCGCAACGACCATCGGGGCCGGGACGAAGGTCTATCCGATGGCGACGCTCGGCGCGCCACCGCAGAACACCAAGCACAAGGGCGGCCGCACCACTTTGGTCATCGGCGCGAATTGCACCATTCGCGAAGGCGTCACCATGCATGTCGGCACCGATACCAGCCGTGGCGAGACGACTGTCGGCGACAACGGCAACTTCCTTGCCTATGCCCACATCGCCCATGATTGCGTCGTCGGCAAGAACGCTACCTTCGCCAATGGCGCGACGCTCGGCGGACACTGCGAGATCGGCGACAACGTCTATATCGGCGGCCTGAGCGCCGTTCACCAATTCGTGCGCGTCGGCGACAACGCCTTTCTTGGCGGCTGCTCGGCTTTTGTCGGGGATGTCATTCCCTATGCCATTGCCGTCGGCAACCGGGCCAGCCTGCGCGGTTTGAACATCATCGGGCTCAAGCGCTCCGGCCTGCCGCGTTCCGAAATCTACCTGCTGCGCAAGGCTTACAGGGCGATCTTCGATCGTTCCCGCACGGTCGGCGAGAATGTGGAACTCGCCAAGGCCGAATTCGCCGGTTCGCCGACGGCCATGAAGATCATCGATTTCATCACCAGTCGCGGCAAGCGGCATTTCGCCGTCCCATCGCTCAAGGGTGGCGACGACGATGACAATGGCGATGACGAGGGCTGAGTCCGCGACGCCGGGGCTTTCACTCGCGCCGGGCGCAAAAGTCGGCATCGTTGCCGGTGGCGGAAGCCTGCCCGTCGAAGTCGCCGACGGCCTGGTAAAGCATGGCTTTGTGCCCTTCATCATCATTGCCGAGGGTGAGGTCGACCGCGAGGCGGACTTCGCAGTCTACGACCGGGAAAAACTCGCTCTCGAAGATATCGGGCTGCTGCTTCCCCTGCTGAAGCGCCGGGGCATCACGCATCTGGTCCTGGCCGGCGAGATCAAGCGCAGGCCGCGGCTGAGCAAGATAAAGCCGACATTTGGTCTGCTGGCGATAATTCCCTTGGTGGTCAGAGCCTTGCGGCGCGGCGACGATGGCTTGCTGAAGGTGTTGACCCGCGGCCTCGAAACACGTGGAATCAAGGTCGTCGGCGCGCATGAAGTCGTGCCGGAACTGACGGCCAGCGAAGGCGTGTTGACGGCGACCGAGCCAAACCAGTCGGATTGGCGCGACATTGAGGCGGCGCGCAAGGCGGCCAACGCCATCGGCGCGCTCGATATCGGCCAGGCGGCGATTGCGATCGGAGGTCGGGCCGTCGCGCTGGAAGGCATAGAGGGTACCGCCGGGCTGCTCGACAGAACGCGCGAATTGCGCGGCCATGGTAGGCTGGCCGGCAAGGCGCGCGGCGTGCTGGTCAAATGCGCCAAGCCGGGCCAGGAATTGCGGGCCGACTTGCCCTCAATCGGCCCGCAGACGGTCGAAGCGGCCCACGCGGCGGGGCTTGCCGGCATAGCCGTCGAGGCCGGACGCTCGCTCATCCTGGAAGGGCCGGTCACGCTGGCGCGCGCCAACGCGCTTGGCCTGTTCATCGTCGGCCTACCCGCAATGGAGCAGGGCAATGGGGAGCCGGCTAATGGCCGCTGACAAGCCGCTCAAGCTCGCGATCGTGGCCGGCGAAGAATCCGGCGATCTGCTTGGCGCAGACATCGTGCGGGCGCTTGAGCGCACGACCGGCCGCAAGGTTCAACTGGTCGGCATCGGCGGCAGGCATCTGCAGCAACTAGGGCTGACGCCGCTCTTCGACGGCAGCGAGATCGCATTGATGGGCTTCAGCGCGGTGCTGCGCGACCTGCCGCGGCTGATGCGCCGTATCAGCCAGACGGCGGCGACGATCGCCGCGGAGCGGCCCGACTGCCTCGTCACCATCGACAGTCCGGATTTTTCGCTGCGCGTCGCCAAGAAGGTCCGCGCCGCGGCACCGGCCATTCCGATCGTCCACTATGTCTGCCCGAGCGTATGGGCCTGGCGGCCGGGTAGGGCGGTGGCGATGAAGCCCTATGTCGATCACATCCTGTGCATCCTGCCGTTCGAGGTGAAGGCGCTTGCACGCCTCGGCGGACCGCCCGGCACCTATGTCGGCCACCGGCTGACGCAGGATCCTGGCGTGCTAGCCGCCGCCAGGGCGCAAAGCCAGCCGCGCGACCTCGCCGACGACCGGGTCAAGACGGTGCTGGTGCTGCCGGGCTCGCGCCGCGGCGAGGTCCGCCGGCTGACAGAACCCTTCGGCAGGGCGATGTCGGCGCTGCGCCAGCGCGGCCATCGCCTGCGCCTGCTTTTGCCGACGGTGCCGCATGTCGCCGAGCTGGTGAAGGCATCGGTCGCGAGCTGGGACGACAAGCCGGAAATCATCACCGATCCGGAGCGCAAATGGCAGGCCTTCGGCAAGGCCGATGCGGCATTGATCGCTTCGGGAACGGTGTCGCTCGAGCTGGCGCTGGCCGGCGTTCCGATGGTTTCCTGCTATAAGCTCGACCCGATCGCGCGCCAGCTTCTGCAGCATCTTGTGACGACATGGTCGGCGCTGCTGCCCAATTTGATTTCCGATCGCACGTTGGTGCCGGAGTTCTACGACCAGTATGTCCGGCCGGAAAACCTTGCCAGGCAGCTGGAAGCCCTGTTTGCCGACACCGGCATGCGCGCCTGGCAAAAGGCCGGCTTTGCCGAGATCGCCCGCCGCATGGCGACCGAGCGGCCCTCCGGCGAGATCGCCGCCGAGGTGGTGATGGGGTGTGTCAGGAAGGCAGTAGGCAGTAGGCAGTAGGCAGTAGGCTCTTGTTCCCTACTGCCTATTGCCTACTCACTATTCCCTATCTTTTTGCAATCGGCACGTAATCGCGTTCCGTGGCGCCGGTGTAGAGCTGGCGCGGACGGCCGATCTTCTGGTGCGGATCCTCGATCATTTCCTTCCACTGGGCAATCCAGCCGACGGTGCGGGCAACTGCGAACAGCACGGTGAACATGGTGGTGGGGAAGCCCAGCGCCTTCAGCGTGATGCCCGAATAGAAGTCGACGTTCGGATAGAGCTTCTTTTCGATGAAGTAGGCGTCGGTCAGCGCGATCTTCTCCAGCTCCATCGCGATGTCGAGCAGCGGGTCGTCCTTGATGCCGAGCTCGCCCAGCACCTCATGCGCGGTCTTCTGCATGATCTTGGCGCGCGGATCGTAGTTCTTGTAGACGCGATGTCCAAAACCCATCAGCCGGAACGGATCGTTCTTGTCCTTGGCGCGGGCGATGAACTCCGGAATGTGATCGACATGGCCGATCTCACCCAGCATGTTGAGCGCCGCTTCGTTGGCGCCGCCATGCGCCGGGCCCCACAGGCAGGCGATGCCGGCGGCGATGCAAGCGAAGGGATTGGCGCCCGACGAGCCGGCAAGGCGAACGGTCGAGGTCGAGGCGTTCTGCTCGTGGTCGGCGTGCAGGATGAAGATGCGCTCCATCGCGCGTGCCAGCACCGGATTGATCTTGTATTCCTCGCACGGCACCGCGAAACACATGTGCAGGAAGTTGGCGGCGAAGTTCAGCTCGTTCTTCGGATAAATGAAGGGCTGGCCGATGTGGTATTTGTAGGCCATCGCCGCGATCGTCGGCATCTTGGCGATCAGGCGCATCGAGGCGACCATGCGCTGGTACGGGTCCGAGATGTCGGTCGAGTCGTGATAGAACGCCGACAGCGCCCCAACCACGCCGCACATGACGGCCATCGGATGCGCGTCGCGGCGGAAACCGGTGAAGAAGCGCGACATCTGCTCATGCACCATGGTGTGGCGGGTCACGCGGTAGTCGAAATCCTCCTTCTGCGCCTTGGTCGGCAATTCGCCGTAGAGCAGCAGGTAGCAGACCTCGAGGAAGTCGCCATGTTCGGCGAGCTGGTCGATCGGATAGCCGCGGTGCAGCAGGATGCCGGCGTCGCCGTCGATGAAGGTGATCGCCGACTCGCAGCTCGCGGTGGACGTGAAGCCCGGATCATAGGTGAAGGCGCCGGTCGTGCTGTAGAGCGCGCCGATGTCGATGACGTCTGGTCCGGTCGAGCCGCTTCGCACCTTGAATTCGTGCGTCTTGCCGGCGAGTTCGAGCCTGGCGGTCGACCCTTGCGCCTTGCTGCCGGGTTCCAGTTTTGTCGCAGCTTCGCTCATTCTCAAACTCCTTTTGTATCCTCATGCCGGCAAGGCAATTCCTGCAAACGGCACGTCGAAGTCACCGGAATGCGCGAACTCGCCACCGCATTTTAGGAGGTGCGTGCCAGATTGGGCCAAGGCCTAATGTTGCACTGCGAAACGCACCTTTCAATGCCAATCTTTTTGGGCCAGTTCGCTCCTAATCGATTTGATCTCCAATCCGCGCCAGGCTCTCCTGGCGACCCAGCACGGCAAGCACGTCGAACACGCCGGGCGAGGTGCTGCGGCCGGTCAGCGCGGCGCGCAGCGGTTGGGCCACGGCGCCGAGCTTGTGCCCGCCGGCCTGCGCGAACTCGCGGATCGAAGCCTCCGCCGAGGCGGCGTTCCACTCGCCCTGGACGGAGGACAATGCGCCATGCGCGCCGCGCAAAATCGCGCGCGCATCCGCGCTGAGCAGGCCCGCCGCCTTCTCGTCGAGCGGCAATGGCCGCTCGGCGAACAGGAACGCCGCGCCGTCGACCAGCTCGACCAGGGTCTTTGCCCGCTCCTTGAGGCCGGGCATGGCGGCGAGCAGTTGCGCCTTGCGCCTGTCGTCGAGCTTCGCGCCAAGCGCCGGGCCGCCTTCGAGATAGGGCAGGGTGGCGACGAAGATGTCGAACAGCGCCTGGTCATCCATCTTGCGCATATGGACGCCGTTCAGCGCCTCGAGCTTGGCGAAATCGAAGCGGGCCGCGCCCTTGTTGACGTCGCCGATGTCGAACCAGGCGACCATGTCAGTGATCGACATCACCTCGTCGTCGCCATGGCTCCAACCGAGCCGCGCCAGATAGTTGAGCAGCGCCTCCGGCAGATAGCCCATGGCGCGATAGGCCTCGACGCCGAGCGCGCCATGCCGCTTCGACAGCTTGGCGCCGTCGGCGCCGTGGATCAGCGGGATGTGCGACATCGACGGCACGTCCCAACCCATGGCGTTGTAGATCACCGTCTGGCGCGCGGCATTGGTCAGGTGGTCGTCGCCGCGGATGATGTGGGTGACGCCCATATCGTGGTCGTCGACGACGACGGCATGCATATAGGTCGGGTTGCCGTCCGAGCGCAGGATGATGAAGTCGTCGAGATCCTTGTTCGGGAAGCGCACCTCGCCCTGCACGCGGTCCTGCACGACCGTCTCGCCCTCGGTCGGCGCCTTGATGCGGATCGCGCCCTTGACGCCTGCCGGAGCCTCGGAGGGATCGCGGTCGCGCCACTGGCCGTTGTAACGCGGCGGCAGGCCCTTGGCGCGGGCTGCCTCGCGCATGGCATCGAGTTCCGCTGGCGTCTCGTAAGCGTAGTAGGCCTTACCCAGGCGCACGAGCTCCTCGGCCACCTCGCGATGACGCGGAGCGCGCTCGAACTGCGATACGGCATCTCCATCCCAGGAGAGGCCGAGCCAGGTCAGCCCGTCGAGAATGGCGGCCGTGGCGGCTTCGGTGGAGCGCTCGCGATCGGTATCCTCGATGCGCAGCAGCATGGTGCCGCTTGTGTGCTTGGCATAGAGCCAGTTGAACAACGCCGTGCGCGCCCCGCCGATATGCAGGTAGCCGGTGGGCGAGGGGGCAAAACGGGTGACGACCTTGTCGGACATGAAACTCTCGGAAAGCACTAAGAAGAAGACCCGATAGCGCGGACTTCCGCGCGTTCGGCGTTCATGTACCATAGGGGGTCTGGGGCGCAAGGGGCAGACCCGATGGCTGGACGTGGCCGGGGCGCGGAAGAGGGCGAGGGAACGATAGCTGGCGTCAGCGAACGCCTGATGTTTGCCCATGCCGAGCCCACCGAGGAAGCGCCGTTTACGCTTCCAGAACTCCGCCCACCAGCCGAGCTTCCGCAGCCCGATGGCCGTGCGCTACAGCCAGCCCCGCCTACAACCATCGTCGACCGGATCCGCAAACAGCTCGGCCGCGTTTCGCTTCCTGCGCTGCGCCGGAGCGTTGCGGTCGCCGCTGCCACCGAGCTCGACCGTGGCATCGGCTTCCTTTTGGTGCCGGTCTTCCTGGCCGCCGGCGTCATCTATTACTTCTCGCTGAGCACCGAGCCCGATCTCTACAGGCCGCTCGCGGCGGTGGCTCTGATGGCTGTCTGCGCGGCGGTCTCGCGTTCCTGGCAGAGAACGCATCTTGTCTTCATGGCGACGCTTTTCTGCGCGCTCGGCTTTCTCGCGGCCAAGGTCGAGACCTGGCGGATGGCGACGCCGATGCTGGGCTCCGAAATCCAGACCCGGCTGACCGGCCGCCTCGTCACCGCTGAGGCGATGGCCAATGGTCGTGTGCGGCTGACCATAGATCTCATCTCCACGGAACATCCGACTCTGCGTTATGCGCCGGACCGCGTCAGGGTTTCGGCGCGCAGAATTCCGCCCGGCATGACGGCCGGGTCGATGCTGACCGGCTATGTCAAGCTGCTGCCGCCGACCGGCCCGGTTCGGCCGGACAGCTACGACTTTTCCTTCGACAGCTATTTTGCCGGCATCGGCGGCAGCGGCTTTTTCCTGGGCGACCCGAAGCTGATTGCTCCGTCTTCGACGGCGCCGACGGGAGCGCCCTTCGGCGCGCGCATCGCATCGGCCGTGGAAAACGCGCGCGAAGGCATCGCCGACCACATCAGGACCACCATCGGCGGTTCCGAAGGCGAGATCGCGGCGGCGCTGATCGTCGGCGTGCGCGCCGGCATTCCGGAAGAGATCAACGAGTCGATGCGGCGCACCGGCATCTATCACATCATCTCGATCTCCGGCCTGCACATGGCGCTGGTCGCCGGCACGATCATGGTCCTGCTGCGCGGCGCCTTTGCGCTGTTTCCGGATTTCTCGTCGCGCCGGCCGGTGAAGAAATATGCCGCGGCGATCGCGCTGGCCTCGATCGCCGCCTACCTCGTCATTTCCGGCATCGTGGTGGCGGCCGAGCGGAGCTTCATCATGCTCGCCGTGATGCTGGTCGCCGTGCTCTTCGACCGCGCGGCGCTGACGATGCGCAACCTGGCGATCTCGGCTATCGCCGTCATCCTCGTCTCGCCGCACGAAGTCGTCGGCCCGAGCTTCCAGATGTCGTTCGCGGCCACCGCCGCCTTGGTCGGCGCCTATGCCGGCTTTGCCGACTATCGCGCCGGCAAAGCGACCACGCCGCCGGCAAAGCGCTCGTTCCTCGGCTTCTTGTCGCGAAAACTGGCGGTCGGCGTGGGTGGCGCCGCCGTAACCTCGCTCATCGCGGGCAGCGCTACATTGCTGTTTGCGATCTGGCACTTCCAGCGCGTGTCGCCGCTCAGCCTGCTGGCCAATCTGGCGGTGATGCCGATCGTCTCGCTGATCGTCATGCCGTTCGCCGTGTTGAGCGCGCTGGCCATGCCGTTCGGCTTCGACGGCCCGTTCCTCTATGTGATGGGCAAGGGCCTGACGGCGATGATCGCCATCTCGGCGTGGATTTCCGAGCGTTCGCCGGTCGATGCCGTGGGGCTGATCTCGATCCAGTCGGTGCTGCTGGCGACAATCGCGCTGGTCATTGCGACCATGGCCACCACCTGGCTCAGATTGGCAGCCGTGCCGTTCGCTCTCGCGGCGCTGCTCGCCATTCCGCACGTGCGTACGCCGGATGTACTGATCTCGGAGGACGCCCATCTGGTAGCGATGCCGATCGGCGGCGGCGAGCTTGCCATCAATCGCGAACGCTCCAACGAGTTCACCACCGACAATTGGAAGCGGGCGCTGAAGGCCGAGGACATCGTGCCGCCCGAGATGTTCGCCAAGGACGCCCTCGATATCGCAGATCCCGTCGACCTGCCGCCCGGATCGCCCTTCTACTGCACCGGCGACCTCTGCATCGGCCGGCACCCTTCCGGCGCGATCGTCGCGCTCGCCGAAAACCGCGAGAGCGCCCGGCCGGCCTGCGGCTTTGCCGACCTCATCGTCATCAACGACGCCACGGCCTACAATCCCTGCCGAGATGCGCGCGTGCTTGTGGTCACCAAGCGCCAGTTGGCGCGTGACGGCAGTGCCGCCGTCTTCTTCGACACACAATCGGCGACCGCGCGCGCAGCCATCCAATATGCTGTCGAAAAGCCGTACCGGCCTTGGCACGAGCAGCGCAAATACACTCGAGAGGCGAGGGGGCTGCCGCCTTATGAAAAGCCTGAGAGAGCCAAGTCCTCTCAGTCGTCTCAGTAGCGGCGGATGAGCCCGACGAGCTTGCCTTGCACCTTGACTCGATCCGGTCCGAAGATGCGGGTCTCGTAGGCCGGGTTGGCGGCCTCCAGCGCGATCGAGGCGCCCTTGCGGCGGAAGCGCTTGAGCGTCGCTTCCTCATCGTCGACCAGCGCCACCACGATCTCGCCCGGGCTTGCGGTGTTGGCGTTGCGGATGATGACGGTGTCGCCGTCGAAGATACCGGCCTCGATCATCGAGTCGCCCTTGACCTCCAGCGCATAATGCTCGCCGCCCATGATCATATCCGGCGGCACCGAGATCGAATGCGTCTGGTGCTGGATGGCGTCGATCGGCACACCGGCGGCGATGCGGCCCATCACCGGAATGGATACGGCCGAGACAGCGTCGTCATCATTGCTGGGCGTCGGCGTGCGCGAGAGCGCCGCCGGCTTGACCTGGCGACCGAGATTGCCCTGGCCGCCCTGGATGACGCTCGGCGAGAACTTCTTCGCGGCATTCAGGCCAGGCGCAATCGAGTCAGGCAGCCGCAGGACTTCCAATGCGCGCGCCCGGTTGGGCAGCCGGCGAATGAAGCCGCGTTCTTCCAGAGCCGTGATCAGCCGATGGATGCCGGATTTCGAGGCAAGGTCGAGCGCCTCCTTCATCTCGTCGAAGGATGGAGGAATCCCGCTCTCCTTGAGGCGTTCATGAATGAACATCAGGAGTTCATGTTGTTTGCGCGTCAGCATTGGCGGCCCCCATGGGTTCTGAAACCAGAATCAGAAAAACAAACCCAGAACAAACACTATCTGTTCCAGTTGTGTTCCGCAACCGTTTAAAGTTTAATGAATTTCTTAAGGTCGCCGAAACAATGTTGCGCCCGATAACGCTCCGGCCGCCATCCGCTGGGTGGTGTCATTGATTCTGCTCGAATTTGCAGTCCTGCTTAAGCTGAAATGAGAGCCGACGCCATCACGAAGGGGTGGGGTGGCACCACGTCGCTCGTTCCATGAGCGTGCCGCACCGTGAACGAAACGAACCCAAAATGCCAACATTGGCGATGATTCCGATCCTCGGTCTTTGCCGTCTATGGACCAGCTAACACAGGACAGAAGGTTCTTGCCGTGTCGTGGACGGTGGTGAGACAACCGCCCTCGGCTGGCCGTGAGCGGCACCGGGTCGAAATGGAGGCGGTAGCAGAATGAGGGGAATTCCTGATCTCGTTGAAGTCGAGGCGATGGACGCCGCGGATCCGCTGCGCGCTCTGCGCGATCGCTTCGTTCTTCCGGAAGGCGTGATTTACCTCGACGGCAATTCGCTGGGCGCTGCTTCGGTCAATGTCTTCAACGAGATCGAGAAGTCAGCGAAGCAGGAATGGGCGCAGGATCTGATCCGTGCCTGGAACACCGCCGGCTGGTTCGACATGCCGGTCAAGCTGGGCGACCGGCTCGGGCGTCTGGTCGGCGCCGCGCCCGGGCAGACCGTGGTGTGCGATACGACCTCGATCAACATCTACAAGGTCCTGCATGCGGCGCTAGCGATGCGGCCAGAACGGTCGGTGATCGTTGCCGAGGGCGACAGCTTTCCGACCGACCTCTACATGGCGGAAGGGGTGGCCTCGACGCGGCCCGGCACGGTGCTGCGGCTCGAAGGCGTCGATGCGCCGACGATCGAGAAGCTGATCGACGACCGTGTCGCAGTCATCCTGGTCAACCACGTCAACTACAAGTCCGGCCGGCTGCGCGACATGGCGGCGCTGACGCGCAAGGCCCATGACGCCGGGGCGCTGATCGTCTGGGACCTCTGCCACACGGCCGGCGCCTTGTCGGTGGATCTCGACGGCTCGAATGCCGATTTCGCCATCGGCTGCACGTACAAATATCTCAATGGCGGGCCGGGCGCGCCGGCCTTCATCTATGCCGCGACCCGCCACCATGGCGACATTCGCCAGCCGCTCAGCGGCTGGTGGGGCCATGCCAGGCCGTTCGCGTTCGAGCAGGGTTATGCCGCCGGCTCAGGCATCCGGCGGTTCCTGTGCGGAACGCAGCCGGTGCTGTCGATGCGGGCGCTGAAAGGTTCGCTGGATCTCTGGGCCGAAGTCGACATGACGGCGGTGCGCGAGAAGAGCGTCGCGTTGACGGATCTGTTCATCCGGCTTGTCGAAGCCAGATGCGGCGCGTTCGGCCTCGAATTGGAAAGCCCGCGCAACGGCGCCGAACGCGGCAGCCAGGTGTCGTTCGCGCATCCGCATGGCTACCAGGTGATGCGCGCCTTGATCGAGCGCGGCGTGATCGGCGATTTCCGCGCGCCTTCGACCGTTCGTTTCGGCTTCACGCCGCTCTATGTCGGCTACCGGGATGTCTGGGACGCCGTCGAGGTGCTGGAAGACATCCTGCGCACCGGGGCCTGGCAGGATGCCCGCTATGCGGTAAAGGAGGCCGTCACCTGAAGCGGGCGCTCAATGAGGCTTTTCGGCGCGCAGGCGGAAGCGCTGGATTTTGCCTGTCTGGGTTTTCGGCAGGGCGTCGATGAACTTGACCGATCGCGGGTACTTATAAGGCGCGATCGTCGCCTTGACGTGATCCTGCAGGCGCTTGACGGTCATGGCATCCGCCGCCGCGCCCGGCACCAACACGACATGCGCCTCGACGATCTGGCCGCGTTCGGTGTCCTCGGCGCCGATGACGGCGCATTCCGCGACATCGGGATGCGACAGCAGTGCTGCTTCCACCTCTGGTCCGGCGATATTGTAGCCGGCGCTGACGATCATGTCGTCGGAGCGGGCGGCGAAATGGAAGAAGCCGTCCTCGTCCTGCACGAAAGTGTCGCCGGTCAGGTTCCAGCCGTCCCGGACATAGTCCTTCTGGCGGCTGTCGGCCATGTAGCGGCAGCCCGTCGGTCCGCGCACCGCCAGCCTGCCGGTCGCGCCGCGCGGCAACTCGCGCATCTCGCCGTCGACGATGCGCGCTTCGTAGCCGCCCACCGGCTTGCCGGTCGAAGCCGGCTTCCTGTCGTCGAAGCGGTTGGAGATGAAGATGTGCAGCATCTCGGTGGCGCCGATGCCGTCCAGGATCGGCTTGCCGGTCTTTCGCGTCCATTCCTCGAAGACAGGGGCGGGCAGTGTCTCGCCGGCCGAAACGGCAACGCGCAGCGACGAAAGGTCCGCGCCTTCGTCCATGGCCTTCAGCATCGCCCTGTAGGCGGTGGGCGCCGTGAAGGAGATGGTCGCCCTGTAGGTCTCGATAATGGCTATCATATTGGGCGGCGTCGCCTGTTCCAGCAGCGTCGCGGCAGCGCCGAAGCGCAGCGGAAAGATGGCGAGCCCGCCGAGGCCGAAGGTGAAGGCGAGCGGCGGCGAGCCGACAAAAATGTCGTCGGGCGTTACCTGGAGAATCTCGCGGGCATAGGCGTCGGCGATGATCATCAGGTCGCGATGGAAATGCATGGTCGCCTTCGGCACCCCGGTCGTTCCCGACGTGAAGCCAAGAAGAGCCACGTCGTCGCGACCGGTTTCGACCGCCTTGAAAGTGACTGATTTGTCGAGCGCGGCACGATCGAGCTCCGCATCATGGTTGGCGGTACCGTCGAAGCCGATGACCTGTTTGAGGAAGACGCTGTCCTTGGCGCAGGCCGTCATCTCGTCCATCAGCCTGGTGTCGCAAAGCGCGACACCGATTTCCGCCTTGTCGACGATCTTGGCGAGTTCGCCGGCGCGCAGCATCGGCATGGTGTTGACGACGACCGCTCCGACCTTGGTGGCGGCCAGCCAGCAGGCGACCATGGCGGGGTTGTTCGCCGAACGGATCAGCACCCGGTTGCCCGGCTTCACACCATAGTTTTCGACCAGCGCATGGGCGAGCCTGTTCGTCCAGTCGGACAATTCCTTGTACGTGCGGCGACGGCCATTGCCGATCAGCGCGGTGCGATCGCCGAAACCTTTTTCGACCAGCCTGTCGGTGAGTTCGACCCCGGCGTTGAGACGCTCGGGATAGTCGAACCCGTCGAGGAGAAAATCCGGCCACTGCTCCGGCGGCGGCAGATTATCGCGGGTGAACGTGTCGCTATGCGCTGAGGGTCCAAGCATGTTGCCGCAATCCTCCCTGCTTTCCGGGAGGTTTGCCGCCATCCGGCCATAGCCTTTCGCGCGACGCCACCTGAGGGGCGAGCGGTGCAGGCTTAGGTCGTTCAGCAGACCTCCCATTGTCGGCTGTTCGTCAGGTAGGATCGCACTGCGCCAAATTTGTTTCAAGCCTAAAATGTTTTCACGCCGGAGCATTGACGTTGTCTCTTCGGCCGGCCATTGCTGGTCGACCTGTGTGTCTTGGGAGGGGCTCTTGGTCGCACATCGCATCGCGGATTGGGACAATGCCTACGCCAACGGCGCGAATATCGCCGGCGGCGATCGATGGCCGGCGGCCTGGGACGGCCCGGCTCAGGCATTTCGCGAGAAACTGTTGGTAGAGGGCAGGGCCCGGCTCGACATCGCCTATGGCGAGGCGCCGCGCAACCGGTTCGATCTCTTTCTCCCGCCTGCCGCGCCGAAGGGGCTCGTGGTGTTCATCCACGGCGGCTACTGGATGGAGTCACACAAGAACTCCTGGTCGCATCTGGCCGGTGGCGCCGTCGGTCGCGGCTTTGCCGTTGCCATGCCCTCTTACACGCAGTGCCCGCAGACCAGAATCGGCGGCATCGTCGCAGAAGTCGCGGCCGCGATCGGCAAGGCGGCGGCCATGGTCGATGGCCCGCTGATGCTGACCGGGCACTCGGCGGGCGGACATCTTGCCAGCCGCATGGTGACCGCGACCTCGCCGCTGGCGTCCGATGTGGCGCGGCGCATACGCCAGGTCGTTTCGATTTCGGGCCTGCACGACCTTCGGCCGCTCATGTCCACCGCGCTGAACGAGACCCTGAACATCGATGAGCGGGAAGCGTTGAGCGAAAGCCCGGCGCTGCTGCGGCCCGTGCAGGGAGCCCGCATCACCTGCTGGGCCGGCGGCGGCGAGCGTTCGGAATTTCTTCGTCAGAGCGCGCTGCTCGCCAACATCTGGATAGGGCTGGGCGCCGCCACCGATACAGTGGTCGAGCCGGACCGGCACCATTTCAACGTTGTCGATGGCCTCGCCGATCCGGATCATCCTCTGACCCGCAGGCTGGTCGACGAATAGTTTACGACTAAGCCGACCGTATCAGCGCAGCATCAGCACGCTGCATTCGGCGCCGGCCTCCGCCGCCGGCGCGAAGGGCTGGCGCACGATCAGCCCATTGGCGTCGGCCAGCATTCTGAGCATCGAGGAGTCCTGGATACCGAAGGGGGTCGCGACCAGCGTGCCTGCGTCCTCGCGCACGACGGCGCGCACATAGTCCTGCCTGAGATCGTTGGCCTGCATCGCGGTTCCCAGCCGGGCCGTTCGCACGTCCTGCTTGAGGTCTCGGCCGCCGAGCCGGGCAAGCAATGGCTTCAGGAACAGCTGAGAGCAGACGATGCTCGCCACCGGATTGCCGGGCAGGCCGATGCAGCGGACATTGCCAAGCCGGCCAAACATCAGCGGTTTGCCGGGGCGCATGGCGATCTTCCAGAAATCGAGCGCCATGCCTTCGCCGGTGAGCACGTCATGGATCAGGTCGTGATCGCCGACCGAAGCGCCGCCGAGCGTGACGATGACGTCGGCGCTCGCTTCGACCGCTTTCCTGACCAGCGCGGCGATCGCCTCCTTGCGGTCGGCGGCGATGCCGAGATCGAGCGCGAGCGCACCGACGGATTGCGCGGCGGCGGCGACGCCATAGGCGTTGGAGGAAATGATCTGGTCGGGGCCAAGCGCGCTGCCCGGCGGCAGCAATTCGTCACCGGTGGCGATGATCGCGACCAGCGGCCGACGCACGACATTGAGGCTCGGATGGTTGGCCGAGGCTGCCAGCGAGAGCGCTGCGGCATCGAGCACGCGCCCCTTTTCGAGCAGCACGTCGCCCTGGCCGAAGTCGAGCCCGCGGCGGCGGATATTGCGTCCCTGTGCGGTCGGCTCCGTCACTTCGATCTGGCGGTTGCCCAGGTCGCGGACGTTTTCCTGGATGACGATTGTATCGGCGCCTTCGGGCACCGGCGCGCCGGTGAAGATGCGCACGGCCTGGCCTTCCCCAACGGCTCCGGAGAAGCCGCGCCCGGCAGGCGCCATGCCGACGACCTCGAGTTGCGCCGGCACTGAGGCAACATCAGTGGAACGCGCGGCATAACCGTCCATCGCCGAGGCGTTGAAGGGCGGCTGCGTGCGCAGCGCCACAACCGGCTCCGCCAGGACCCGCCCGGCCGCTTCGGCCAGCGGAACGCTTTCACCGGGCAAAGGTGCTGCGCCGTCGAGCAGGCGTTCGAGCGCTTCGGCGACCGGAACCAACGCCATCAGGCACTCACCTTGTAGTCGCCGGATTTGCCGCCGGCCTTCTCGACCAGCCTTATCCCGGAAATCACCATGCCGCGATCCACGGCCTTGGCCATGTCGTAGATGGTGAGGCAAGCGACGGAAGCCGCGGTCAGCGCCTCCATCTCCACGCCGGTCTTGCCGGTGACGCGGGCGAGCGCGGTGACCTTGAGGCCGGGCAGCGTGCGGTCCGGCTCGATCTCGACGGCGACCTTGGTCAGAAGCAGCGGATGGCAAAGCGGGATGAGTTCATGCGTCTTCTTCGCCGCCATGATCCCGGCAATGCGGGCGGTGCCCAGCACGTCGCCTTTCTTGGCGTCGCCGGCGAGGATCATCTCCAGCGTTTCAGGCTGCATCGAGACGAAGCCCTCGGCGATCGCCGTGCGGGTCGTCTCGGCCTTGTCGCCGACATCGACCATGTTGGCTTCGCCCTTGGCGCCGAGATGGGTGAGGGCAGGCATTCTCAAACGGCCTCGGCCGCCGCCTTGCCCGTCAGCAGAAGCTCGGTCGCGGCAGCCACATCCGCCTGCCGCATCAGGCTCTCGCCGACGAGGAAGGTGCCGATCCTGCTTTTCTCCAGCCGGCGGCAATCCTGATGCGTGAAGATGCCGCTTTCGCTGACCAGCAGCCGGTCCGCCGGCACCATGGCCGCCAGACGCTCCGAAACATCGAGGCTGGTCTCGAAGGTTCTCAGATCGCGATTGTTGATGCCGATCAGGCGCGACGACAAGGTAAGCGCGCGCTGCATTTCCTTCTCGTCATGCACCTCGACCAGCGCGTCCATGCCAAGCTCGAAGGCGGTCGCTTCCAATTCGCTGGCCAGCGCGTCGTCGACGCTTGCCATGATGATCAGGATCGCGTCGGCGCCCCACGCGCGCGCTTCGTAGACCTGGTAGGTGTCGAAAAGGAAATCCTTGCGCAGAGCCGGCAGGCGCACGGCTGCGCGCGCGGCCGTCAGGAATTCCGGCGCGCCCTGGAAGGATGGCGCGTCGGTCAGCACCGAAAGGCAGGCCGCGCCGCCCTTCTGATAGGCCCTGGCGAGCGCCGGCGGATCGAAATCGGCGCGGATCAGGCCCTTGGAAGGGCTCGCCTTCTTGATCTCGGCGATCAGTGCGAAGCCGCCGGCCCGGCGCTTGGCCTCGAGCGCGGCGAGAAAGCCGCGCGGCGCGTCGGCGTCCCTGGCCTTCGCCTTGAGGTCGGCGAGCGGCACGCTGAGCTTCGCCGCGGCGATCTCTTCGCGCTTGTAGGCTTCGATCTTGCGCAGGATGTCCGACAAAGCCTTATCCGTTCGAAATCTCGACCAGTCTGTCCAGAACGCCAAGCGCGCGGCCGCTGTCGATCGCTTGCGTCGCCGCGGCGATGCCGTCGGCAAGCGTCGTTACCTTGCCGGCCACGACCAGCCCGGCGCCGGCATTCATCAGCACCGTGTCGCGATAAGCACCGGCGGCGCCACCCAGCATATCGCGCAGTTCCTTGGCATTGTAGGCCGCGTCACCGCCGCGCAGCTCTTCCTTGGTGTGCCGCTTCAAGCCAACGGCTTCCGGCGTCAAGGTGAAGCTGCGGATCTCGCCGCCGGCAAGCTCCGCCACCTGGGTCTCGCCCGTGGTGGTGATCTCGTCATAGCCGTCGCCATGGACGACCCAGGCGTGATCGGCGCCTAGCGCCTTCAGCGTCTCGGCCACCGGCATGATCCACTCCGGCAGGAAGACGCCGACCATCTGGCGACTGACGCCGGCTGGGTTCGACAGCGGTCCGAGCAGGTTGAAGATGGTGCGCGTGCCGAGCTCGACGCGGGTCGGTCCGACATGCTTCATCGCCGGATGATGCGCCGGCGCGAACATGAAGCCGACGCCGGCCTCGTGGATGCAGCGGCCGATCATTTCGGGCGAGATGTCTATTTTGACGCCCAGCGCCGTCAGCACGTCGGCCGATCCGGTCAGCGAAGACAGACCGCGATTGCCGTGCTTGGCGACCGGCACCCCGGCGGCGGCGATGACGAAGGCCGAAGCCGTCGATATGTTGACCGAGTGCGAATTGTCGCCGCCGGTGCCGACGATGTCGATGGCACCGTGCGGCGCCTCGACGCGCAGCATCTTGGCGCGCATCGTGGCGACCGCGCCGGATATCTCGCCGACCGTCTCGCCGCGCACGCGCAGCGCCATCAGGAAGCCGCCGATCTGGCCGGGCGTCGCATCGCCAGACATGATGATGTCGAAGGCCTCGCGGGCTTCCTCGAAAGACAACGCGGTGCCTGTGGCAACCTTGGCGATATGTGTCTTCAGCGCGCTCATCGTGTCTGTGCTTGCGAAACGGCGTTCGGATCGACGCGGACGTTATATTGCGACTGCAACTGCGCCACCAACTGGTCGAGCAGGTCGTCGGACATGCCGGCGCCGAACGATTTCTGCGCCTCGTCCGGCACGGCGCTGCCGTCGGCGCCCGCCGGCTCGAAGACCTCGGCGACCTTGAACAGGATCTGGCCGTCACCGGTCGGCGAGGGGATCAAGCCGGTGCCGCCTTCGCCGACGCCGAACATGGCCGCGGCGCCTTCCTTGCCGAAATCGGCATCGTCGGCTTCGCGCTTCAGGCCGCGCTTGGTCTGTTTCTCGAGCTTGAGCTCGCCGGCGATGACGTCGAGCGTGGTGCCGGCCTTGAGACGCTTCTCCAGCTCCTCAGCCTTCGCGTCAAGCCGCTTGTCGGTCTCGGCTTCCGTCCAGTCGGCCGCTACCTTTTTGCGGACTTCTTCCAGCGTGCGGTCGCGCGCCGGCGTGATCGACTGCACCTCGTAGAAGACAAAGCCATTGTCCGTAGTGGTCAGGCCTTCATTTTCGGTATTGGGCTCGGCCGCGAACACCGACTTGATCAGATCCGCCGATTCCGGCAGGTCGTTGACCACAGTGCCGTCCGGCCGCAGGCCGGTGCGGTCGATGGCGTCGATGGTGACGACCTTGAGCTTCAACTTGTCGGCGGCCTGGGCGAGCGAGGCGCCCGAAGCGCGGGTGTCCTCGTAGCTGTCATGCACGTCGAGCAGGATGCGGCTTGCCTCGCCGAGCGCAAGATCCTTGCGGATCTGGCCGGACACTTCCGAAAGCGGCTTCACGACCTGCGGCTTGATCTCGGTGACGCGCAGGAGCACAGGCCCGAAGGCGCCCTGGACAACCGGGCTCACCTCATTGGCATTGAGCGAGAAGGCCGCGTCGGCGACCGCCTTGTCGGCGATCTTGTCCTTGGCCAGTGTGCCGAGCAGCGTGTCGGCCTGCGTCTTGCCTTCGGCGGTGACGAGCTTGTCGAAGGTGGCGCCCGCCTTCAGCGAATCGTAGGCTGCCTTGGCCGCATCCGGCGTCTTGAACACCAGCTGCTCGATGGTGCGGGTCTCGGGCGTGGTGTAGCGGGCGACATTCTTCTTGTAGTCGTCGCTGACCTGGCTGTCGGTCACCGCGGACGGATCCATGATGTCCTGCGGCTCCAGCCGGACATAGGAGAACTTGCGGTACTCAGGCGCCGCGTAGTTCTTCTTGTTGGCGTCGAAATAGGTGTTGAGGGCGCTGTCGGACGGCGCCTCGATCGGCTGCACCAGCGTCTTGGGCAGCACCAGATAGTCGATCGTGCGATCCTCGCCGCGATAGAGCGAAACAGCCTTGAGGAAGGTCTGCGGCACCTTGAGGCCGTCGGAGATCGCCTCGACGATCTGCTGGCGCACGGCAACCTGTGAGCGGTTCTTGAGATAGTCCTCCGGCCGCATGCCGAGCTGGTGCAGCAGATACTCGAAGGTCCGGCGATCGAACTGGCCGCCTGGACCCTTGAACGCCGGATCCTCGCGCGTCAGTTCGGCCAGCCGGTCCTTGGAGAGGCCGAGCCCGAGCTTGCGCGCCTGTTCGTCAAGCACGGCGCCCGATACGAGTTGCGACAGCACCTGGTTGTCGACACCGAGCAGCTTGGCCTGTTCCTGGGTGACTCGCTGGCCATATTGCTGGGACAGCATGCTGACCTGGCGATCATAAGCGAGGCGGTACTCGTTGATCGAGACCTCCGTGCCGCCGGCGGTGATCACCGGGTGGTGGCCGCCCAGCATGCCCCCCACCATGCGGGTGGTGGCGCCCCAGGCGAGGAAACTCACCACCAGCAAGGACAGCAACGCCTTCGCGACCCAGGTACCCGCCGCGCTTCTCAATATACCAAGCATGCATACTTCCGATTTATGCGCATTTTCGCATGCGCCGAGTCTGAAACAAGCGCAATAGCGCCCTTCCGGTCCACTGTCGATTGCTTTGTGACCTGATTTTGGTAGTGAGGGCGCTGCTTAATGTCGCTCGGAGAATGCGTCCCATGACCCCTGGAATCCGCCCGCTTGTTGCCGGCAACTGGAAAATGAACGGCACCAGCGCCTCTCTCGCCGAACTGCGGTCGATCGGCAACGGCTTCATGAGCGGGCTCGATGCCGAGACCGAGGCGGTGATGTGTGTGCCGGCGACTTTGCTCCAGCGCGCCGCCGAGATCCTGTCGCGCACGCCGGTCAGGGCCGGCGGCGAGGATTGCCATTCCAAGGAGAGCGGCGCCTTCACCGGCGAGATTTCGGCCGAGATGCTCAAGGACGCCGGCGCGAGCCATGTCATTGTCGGCCATTCCGAGCGCCGCGAACTGTTCGGCGAGGACGATGCGACGGTCCACGCCAAGGCCTCCGCCGCCTGGCGGGCAGGGCTGGTTGCCATCATCTGCATCGGCGAAACGCGCGCCGAGCGGGAAGCCGGCGCGACGCTCGACATCCTGTCGCGGCAGCTCGAAGGCTCGGTTCCCAAAAGCGCAACGGCAGCGAACACCATTATTGCTTATGAGCCGGTCTGGGCCATCGGCACCGGCCTGACCCCGACGGCCGCCGATGTCGCCGAAGCCCACGCGCATATCCGCGGCAGGCTGACCGGCTTGCTCGGCGATGCCGCGGCCAAGATGCGCATTCTTTACGGCGGTTCGGTCAAACCTTCCAACGCCGTGGAACTGCTCGGCGTCGACAATGTCGACGGCGCGCTGGTCGGCGGCGCCAGCCTGAAGGCGGCCGACTTCCTGGCCATCGCGGAAGCTTACATGAACATCGCTTCCTAGGCTCATGCGGCATAAATCGTTGTAATGGCCGCATTGCTTCCCATATTCCCGGCCACGGGCTTGGAAATGCCGCCAAAGCATTGTAAGGAGCCGCCTCCAAAACACCGGTCGTATGCGCGCTCGCGCAAGGCCTCGCCAGGATAAATTATGGAAACCGTACTGATCGTCATTCACCTCATGGTCGTGCTCGCCCTTGTCGGCGTGGTGCTGCTGCAGCGCTCCGAAGGCGGCGGCCTGGGCATCGGCGGCGGTTCCGGTTTCATGACGGCGCGCGGCGCCGCCAACGCGCTGACCCGCGCCACCGCGATCCTGGCGGCTGCGTTCTTCGTGACGTCGCTGGCGCTGTCGATCATTGCCCGCTACGGCGAAAAGCCGATCGATATCCTTGATCGCCCGGCGACGTCGAGCCAGGGCAGCGGCGTGCTCAACCAACTGCCGGGTTCCAATGGACCGGTGGGCACCTCCAAGCCGGCGGTGCCGGCGGGCGGCACGGCTCCCGCGGTTCCGTCGGGCGGCACGACGACCACCACGCCGCTTGCCAACGGCACCACCGCTCCGGCTCCGGCTACGACGCCCGCTCCGGCCGCGCCGGCGCCGGCGAATCCGGCCACGCCGCCGGCAACCAACGGCGTCACCTTGCCGGTCACCCCGCAGGTTCCGAACCAGTAGCCGGCCAAGCACCGGGCCGCGATCTGTTGTTCTTTGAACACAGTCGCGGCAAATGCGCGTCCCATCACGAAGATTCAACTGGGCGTGGCGCCTGCCTCAGCTTGAGGCGGTGACGGCTAATCGATTATAGATTGCGCGCGGCACTTTATCGGCGTCCTTGGGGGACGCCGGGCGACGCCGTGGGCAACTTGCTTTTGAACAATCGGATCTTCGCCATGCAGCTTCGCAGCTTCATCCTTCTGGGATTCTGTGCCGTCCTCGGCATGGGTTCCGCGGCCTTTGCCGGACCGGCAACCCTGGCCACTTCCCCGTCGGTCGAGACAACCGACGCCATTCCCGTCGTCGCCACCAAGAGCGACGCATCGCAGCTGAAGCTTCTCAAGAAGAAGAAAAACCCGACCTCGGCGGAGCTTGCGCAGATCAGCAAGCTCGAGTCCAAGATCGCGGCCGACAAGGAAGCCGTCAAGGAAAAGGCACTCGAAGCTCGCAAGCTGGCGATGCGCGAGGCGGCCAAGGCCAAGGCGGATGCGGCACGCCAGGAATGGCTCGCCAAGAAGGGCGGCAGCGCCACTTCGACTGAAGTCGCAGACGCCAAGCCGGCCAAGAAGACCACCAAGATTATCGCGCCGCTGGAGCCTGTCGCGCCGATCGTTCCGGTCAAGGCCGAGGAGCCGATCCCGGCGGAGGCGATGAACGTCGCCGCCACCGGCAATGACGGTGAATTGCGCAGCGAGCAGCCCGGCCAGAGGCAGGCGAGCAGCGGCGGCCTGTTCGATGGCCTGTTCGGTGGCGGCGCACAGTCGACATCGATCAACTATCTGCCGGAGACCCGCGCGCTCGATTCGGCGCTGGCCAGGAAGGACGCCAAGCGGCCCTTCAAGGTGAAGCCGGAATTCGTGCCGCAGGACGTTGCCTTCTCCGGCTATGAGCCGGGCACCATCGTCATCGATACCAGCGCCCGTCGCCTCTACCTCGTCGAGAGCTTCTCGACGGCGCGGCGTTACGCCATCGCGGTCGGCCGCGAAGGCCTGCAGTTCAAGGGCACGGTGGCGGTCGGCGACAAGCAGGAATGGCCGCGCTGGATCCCGACGCTCGACATGCAGAAGCGCGAGCCGAAGCATTACGGCCAGTATAAGGACGGCATGAACGGCGGCGGCGAAAATCCGCTCGGCGCGCGCGCCATCTATCTCTATGACGGCAAGAAGGACACGCATCTGCGCATCCATGGCACGATTGCGCCGCAGTCGATCGGAACCAGCGCCTCCAATGGCTGCTTCCGCATGATCAACGAGCACGTCATGGACCTCTACAGCCGTGTCAGGATCGGCACCAAGGTCGTTATCATCTAACGCCTTGCATCAAACTGCCGAAAGGGCCGGCACCGCCGGCCCTTTTGTTTTGAATAGTGAAAACGCCGATCACCGGCACCGGCGCCATTTTGGGAAAAAGCCTTCGCGGCGGTTTTTTCTCTGGCGGAATCAATCAGGCCGCGTTAAGCGATGACTCCCATGGCGCGATATGTATTCATCACAGGCGGCGTGGTTTCCTCACTCGGAAAAGGCATCGCCGCAGCAGCTCTTGGGGCTCTTCTGCAGGCGCGAGGCTATCGCGCGAGGATCAAAAAGCTCGATCCTTACTTGAATGTCGACCCCGGAACGATGTCGCCGTACCAGCATGGCGAAGTGTTCGTGACCGACGACGGTGCCGAGACCGATCTCGATCTCGGCCATTACGAGCGCTTCACCGGGCGCTCGGCGAACCAGCAGGACAACATCACCACCGGCCGCATCTACAAGAACATCATCGAGCGCGAGCGGCGCGGCGACTATCTCGGGGCCACGGTGCAGGTGATCCCGCACGTGACCGATGAGATCAAGCATTTCGTGCTCGACGGCAATGACGATTACGACTTCGTGCTGTGCGAAATCGGCGGCACGGTGGGCGATATCGAGGCGATGCCGTTCCTGGAGGCGATTCGCCAGCTCGGCAACGACCTGCCGCGCAACAACGCCGTCTATGTGCATCTGACGCTGATGCCCTACATCCCGACGGCCGGCGAACTGAAGACCAAGCCGACCCAGCATTCGGTCAAGGAATTGCGCGGCATCGGCATCGCGCCGGACATCCTTCTGGTTCGCGCCGACCGGCCGATCCCGAAGGAAGAGCGCCGCAAGCTGTCGCTGTTCTGCAATGTGCGCGAAAGCGCGGTCATCCAGGCGCTCGACGTGCCGCACATCTATGACGTGCCGATGGCCTATCACCAGGAAGGGCTCGATTCGGAAGTTTTGGCCGCTTTCGGCATCGATCCGGCGCCGAAGCCGCGCATGGAGCCCTGGCAGGCGCTGTCCAAGCGTATCCACAATCCGGAAGGCGAGGTGACGATCGCCGTCGTGGGCAAGTATACCGGGCTCAAGGATGCCTATAAATCGCTGATCGAAGCGCTCTCGCATGGCGGCCTGGCCAACCACGTCAAGGTCAAGCTCGACTGGATCGAGAGCGAGATTTTCGAGAAGGAAGACCCGACGCCCTGGCTGGAAAAGGTGCACGGCATCCTCGTTCCCGGCGGGTTTGGCGAGCGCGGCTCCGAGGGCAAGATCCTGGCGGCAAAATTCGCGCGCGAGCGCAAGGTGCCTTATTTTGGCATCTGCTTCGGCATGCAGATGGCCTGCATCGAGGCGGCGCGCTCGCTGGCGGGCGTCGACCATGCGTCGTCGACCGAGTTCGGACCGACCGACGAGCCGGTCGTCGGCCTGATGACCGAATGGCTGAAGGGCAACATGCTGGAGAAGCGCCGGGCGACCGGCGATCTCGGCGGCACCATGCGGCTCGGCGCCTATCAGGCCGAGCTCGCCAAGGGCTCCAAGATCGCCGACATCTATGGCGACACGCAGATTTCCGAACGCCACCGGCACCGCTACGAAGTCAATATCGACTACAAGCAACGGCTGGAGGATTGCGGCCTGGTCTTTGCCGGCATGTCGCCCGACGGCGTGCTGCCGGAGACGGTCGAGTATCCCGACCATCCGTGGTTCATCGGCGTGCAGTATCACCCGGAACTGAAGAGCCGGCCGCTCGAACCGCACCCGCTGTTCGCAAGCTTTATCTCGGCGGCGGTGGACCAGTCGCGCCTGGTTTAGGATGTGTTGATATTCAGGTGAGGCCGGCCTGCAAATGGCGGCGTCCTGCGCTTCCGGTGCTCACGTACTTCAAGTACGCTCCGCTCCGGTTCTCGGAAGCCACCATTTTCGGCTCGGCCTGACCTGAATCTCAACACATCCCGGCTCCAGCTTGCGAGCCGGCCGTGCGGACCCACAATGCAGATCTATGTAGCGCTGCTCTACAGCATCATCTTGGGCGAGGGGCGGCGCGTGGTCATGGCCGACCTCAAGGCCATGGCCGAGGAACTGGGGCTGAAGAACGTCCGCACGCTGGTGGCGACTGGTAATCTCGTGTTCGAGGCGCGGGCGACCGACATCGCCCGGCTGGAACAGAGGCTGGAAGCAGCCTTCGAAAAAACCTTCGGCCGCCATGTCGACATCATCGTGCGCACCGCCGAGGACTGGTTGAAGCTGGTCGAAGGTAATCCATTCCCAGCCGACTCCGCCAAGGCAGGCGACCAGGTGGCGGTTCGGGTAATGCGCAAGCCCGCGCCCGAGGAAGGTGTGGCGGCGTTGCAGGCTTATGCGGCCGGGGACGAGAAGGTGCTGCCGTCCGGTGGTGACATCTGGGTCGTCTTTTCGCGCGAGAGGCCAACATCGCGGCTGCTCGCGGCCATGAACCACAAGCGTCTCGGCATCGGCACCTCGCGGAACTGGAATACGGTGCGAAAGCTGGCGGAGATGATAGGCGGGGCCTTCCCTTCTCCCCTTGTGGGAGAAGGTGGCCGCGAAGCGGCCGGATGAGGGGTGTTCCAGGGAAAGCCAACGTCTCACTCCGCTGGAACACCCCTCATCCGTCTCGGCGCTAACACGCCGATCCACCTTCTCCCACAAGGGGAGAAGGGGAAAGTGCGCTCAAGCCTTCGCCATCTTGGCTCCGGCACCCAGCGCCATGGTGCGCAGGACGTAGTAGACGGCTCCCGCTATGGCCACGCCGAAGAACCAGCCATAGACGCCCCACCATGCGGGCAGCCAGCTGGTCAAGTTGGGCAGGATCGAGGAGAAGATCGCGCCGATGCCGGCGGCGATGAAGGCGTTGACGTGCCAGCCGCTCTGGAAGCGGAACTCGCCGTCCTCGCGATAGAGCGCCTCGACATCGACCTCGCTTTTGCGGATCAGGTAATAGTCGACCATCATCACGCCGAAGATCGGCCCCATCGTCGCGCCGATGATGCCGACGAAGTGTGCTGCGCTGCCTTCCCACGGCGCGAAGGGATAGAGCACCAGCGCGATCAATGCCGCGATGTAACCGCCCTTCTTGAAGTCGATCTGGCGCGGGAAGACGTTGGAGAAGTCGAAGGCGGGCGAGACGAAATTCGCCACCACGTTGATGCCGAGCGTCGCGACGGCGAAGGTGAGCGCGGCAAGGGCAGCCAGGAACCAGCTGTCGAACTTGGCCGAGATCTGGTCGGGATGGAGCAGCACCTCGTGGTAGACGTCGTAGGCGGCGATGGTGGTGACGCCGGCGACCAGCGAGAACAGGATCAGATTGACCGGCAGGCCCCAGATGTTGCCCTTGCGAAGTGCCGCATTGTCCGGCGCGTAGCGGGCGAAGTCGCAGAAATTGAGGTAGAGCGCCGAGAAATAGGTCACCCAGATCGCGGCGGCGCCGAACAGCGCGGTCCATGAACCCGGATCGCCCGGAATGCCGGCATCGGCGGTCTTTTCGCGCAGAACGTCCATCGGGATATCGCTGGTGAAAGCGAAGCTGCCCGACTTCACGCAGAGATAGATGGCAAGCAGCAGCATCATCACCCAAACGGCGGGGCCGGCCCAGTCCTGGAAGCGGCGCACGGTCTCCATGCCCTTCTGGATGATCAGGAGCTGCAGCGCCCAGATGACGACGAAGCAGATCACCTCGAGGGTCGAATGCCCCAGAAGATGCGAGCTCTTGTTGAACTCGTCGAACCATTGCAGGCGCGTCAGCAGCGCCACGATGGCGCCCGACGCCGCGGCCGTCTGCGCGCCGTACCAGAAGCAGGCGACGATGGCGCGCACCAGCGCCGGGACGTTGGCGCCCCAGATGCCGAAGGAAGCGCGCGCAAGCACGGGGTAGGGCACGCCGGTCTTCACACCGGCATAGCCGACCATGTTCATCAGCGCGTAGATGATCAGCGAGCCGATGCCGATGGCGATGATGAAGTTGACGAAGCCGCCGCAGAACAGAAACAGGCTGGCCGCCAGGTAATAGCCCCAGAGGCTGTGGACGTCCGAGGTCCAGACGTTGAAGATCGAAAACGGTCCCCAGTTCCTGACCGTTGCCGGAGCCAGATCCTCGTTATAGAGGTCTGGCGATGCGCCTTGAATGGTCATTGCAAGTGTTCCCCTTGTTGCAAAACGCGCCCTCACGCGTTTGACCGCAGAGGTTAAGCCTGACGCCGGGGAACCGGCAAGCAACCCATTTGCCGGCTTTCGCCTTAAAGATATTCAATGAGAATCGCCGTTATCCGCCGCTCCCAGGCGCATTGATTTTGAGTCGCCGCGTTGTTTTTCGCGCATATCGGGCACTGGTCGTCCGGTTCCAAAACTTTTCCGGCAGCAACCAAATTTGTTTGGAACCGATCGGAGAGACGTGCGTTAAGTGGAGTTCGGCTGCCTTGCGGCCGGCCGGGAGGATAACGATGGATCGCTTGCATTTCTTTACCCCAGTGCGAATTGCGCGTGGGCAGGGATACCCTGTGGAGGAAGTCGATAGCGTCTCCGAGGCGATGGTGTTCCTGCGGAAGTGGCCAACGGGCAGACGCGGCCCGGTTTATCAATGCGCCCTGAATTGCTGTGCGGCGGCTGTGTCGGGCAAGATGTCGGCTGAGGAAGCGAGAAAGGCCTTTGTCGGCTTTGCCCGCATCACCCGGCTTCTCGACGACGATATGGCGCTGCCGCTGGGTGGCGCATCGATGGATAACGTCTACGCGCTGCGGCGTTAGGCCGAAAAACCCTCTTGAAATCAATGTGCCGCGTCGGCAACGGCGCAGCATATGAGATGTTGCTGGTTTCCAATCCCCATCGGGTCGGATCGGGAGCCACTGTTTTGACTCGTCGAGAGCGCCATTTCCCTCCTTGCTAATTTCTAGACGCCAACGCTTTCGAAACAGCAAAAGCGTTGAAAATACTTATTCGATTTCGGCGCGAAGTATCTTTAAACCTGTTGGCGCTATCCCTACGTCATCTGTTGTTATGTCTATCAAGGCAACACCGATGTAACTTCGCTTACGGCCACGCCTGTCCTCTCGGGGGACTCGGGACGCGCGGTCACTTCCCACACAATGAGCAGCCCAGACGTTCGACACGCCCTTCGTGCGTCGAGCGCGTCGGCGCGCGATCTCCCCGCTTCGTTAATCAACACCAACCGGGCGGCCGTCGGGTGGACGAACCCGCACGCCCATAGGAGACAAGAAATGGAAGCCCTACAATATCTCGACCCGATCAAATGGACGGCGATCGAGGTAGCCGTGCTGGTCATCGTGCTGGCGATCCTGTTCCGGTGGAGCGGCGTGGTCCGCTACATCCCAAACGACAGGCTCGGCATCCTGGAAAAACTGTGGAGTTTTCGCGGCTCCGTCAGCAATGGCTTCATCGCGCTCAACCGTGAGGCGGGCTACCAGCCGGAAGTCGTGCGCGGTGGCCTGCATTTCTTCATGCCGTTCCAGTATTCGATGCATCGCGCCAATCTTGTCACCATCCCGCAGGGCCAGATCGGCTATGTCTTTGCCCGTGACGGCAAGCCGCTGCCTCCGACGCAGACGCTTGCTTGCAACACCGACGCCGATGATTTCCAGGATGTGCGCGGCTTTCTCGAAAAAGGCGGACAGAAAGGACCGCAACGCAAGATCTTGCGCGAAGGCACCTATGCCATCAATCTCGCACAATTCGTCGTGCTCACCGCCCAGTCGACCTATGCCGTCAATCTGAGCTCGTCGGAACAAAGCCTCTTTACCAATATGTCGAGCATGATCTCGGAGCGGGGCGGCTTCGAGCCAGTCGTCATCCATAATGCCGAGGACATGATCGGTATCGTCACCATCCATGACGGTCCGGCCCTGCCGGACGGCGAGATCATCGCGCCGACCGTCGCCAACGATCCGACCGACCCGAACTTCCACAACAATTTCCAGGATCCGGAGAAGTTTCTCAATGCCGGCGGCTACCGCGGCCGGCAGTTGCAGGTGCTGGCCGACGGCAGCTACTTCCTCAATCGCATTTTCGCGACCGTCGAGCTGGTCGAGAAGACGATCATCGACGTCGGCACGGTGGGTGTCGTCGTCTCCTATAACGGCCGCCACGGCACCGATATATCCGGACAGGCATACCGTCACGGCGAGCTGGTCGAAGTCGGCGCGCGCGGTGTCTGGTCGACGCCTCTGCTGCCGGGCAAGTACGCGTTCAATACCTATGCCGGCAATATCGTCACCGTGCCGACCACCAACTTCGTGCTCAAATGGACGAAGGAGCAGTTCGGCGAACACAGGCTGGACGAGAACCTGTCTGAAGTGTCGCTGATCACCAAGGATGCGTTCGAGCCTGTGCTGCCGCTCTCCGTCGTCGTGCATATCGACTATATGAAGGCGCCGCTGGTGGTGCAGCGTTTCGGTGACATCAAGCGGCTGGTCGAACAAACGCTCGATCCGATGGTTTCCGCCTACTTCAAGAATATCGCCCAGACGAAGACGCTGATCCAGCTCTTGCAGGAGCGTAGCGATATCCAGCGCAAATCGGGCGAGGAGATGCGCGAAAAATTCAATTCCTACAGTCTCGAGCTGCAGGAAGTGCTGATCGGTACACCCCGCGCCGCCAACGGCCAGAACAGCATAGAGCAGATCCTGATCCAGCTGCGCGAGCGCCAGATCGCGGTCGAAAAGGTCGAGACCTACAAATTGCAGGAGAGGGCGGCCACTCAGGAACGCACGTTGCGTGAGAAGGAGGCGCTCGCCGAGCAGCAAGCCAAGATCACGACGTCGGCACTTACCATCGAGATCAGCGAGAACGAGGGCAAGGCGCAACTCGCCCGTACCCGCCAGGAGGCCGAAACCATCCAGGTCACCGCCAAGGCAGAGGCCGAGAAGGTGCGCGTCGCCGGCCAGGGCGAGGCCGACATGATCAAGGCTGTCGCGCTTGCCGATGCCGAACGCATCAAGGCGACCGGTTTCGCGGAGGCCGAGAAGGTGCGAGCCATCGGTCTGGCGGAGGCCGAGGCCACCGAGAAGAAGGTCGCGGCCTTCGGCGGACCGGACTATCAGCTCAATTCGCAGGTTCTCATGCGCTTCGCCGAGGCGATCGAGAATGGCAGGCTGCCGCTCGTGCCGCAGATCCAGATCGGCGCTGCCGGCGGCGAGAAGGGGGCCGCCAATGGCCTTGTCGAGATGATGCTTTCGATGCTCGTCGCCGACCGGGTTGGACGGCAAACCCTGCCGGATGCGATCCCGGCACCCGTTGAGGAGGATTGATTGCGGATGGGCCGGTCGTACCGGCCCATTTTTTGCGCTCTGCCGAAACATGCGGCGGCGAGGCGCAGGAACCTATTCATCCGACCGGTCCGTTCACCCAACCAGTGCGAGAATCCACGGGAACGAGGATGAGAAAGACGCTCAAGCCCGGTGCTTCCGGGCTTTCGACCGATCTAGGGCGACCGACACCGGTGGTGTTTTTGCAGAAGTGGTCAACGGGAAGACGCGGGCCGTCTATCAGTGGTGCTTTGGGGAACCGCAACACGCGAGGGTCGAACAGCTGCTTCCGTCTCCGGATCAGTTGAAGTAACATCAAATGATATCGGACTGGGGCCATCGGTGGTGCCAACCCATTTCATTGCTTGGCAAAGCAGGGAAGTGACGAATGCCCCTCGAATGCCGGATCAGGCTTCGATCGCGGATCGATCTTTTGCTCCCGTCGCGCATGTCACCCGACAACGCAGGTTGTTCGAGCTTATAAAGGTCGGAGACTCCATATGGCTGGCGGGGTGCTATCCAGTCCTTTCCCCTGCCGCGGCAAGCATCATTGGCCGCATTGTCGTCGCCGAAAAAACGATGGAAAATTCCGTCCTGCGCTTTGCCGCCGCTCCGGGAAGCTATTGGCTTGCCTGGAATGATGCATCGCAGCTGATGAAAACCCTGGAATTCGACAATAAGGGAATAGCCAGGGCTCTCAACGTTGATGTTGGGATAGCCCAGCAGCTTCAGACGACACGCAAGGTCTCGAACGCACATTGTGAAACGCTGGAGGCCTACGCCTCGGAGATACGGCGTCGGCCGATGATTTTCGTAAGCTATCGCTGGACTGCTTCTACGGATGTCATGCGATTTTTGCTTCCCGGACTGGAAGCAGTTGGCTATTCGGTTTGGATCGATCGGTGGTCTGGGCCAAGGCGTTTCAAGGGAGGCCGAACGAACCAACCGGAGAACATCGTCAAACAGCTTCTTTCGACAGCGATGGGTCAATGTTGCGCGATGGTCGCGATCGTCGACGAAAATTACTATAATAGCGAGTGGACATCATTCGAATACGCGACTGCTTCGACGATTGGTGTTCCGACATATGGTTTTTCGGACGTCTGGCTTCGAAATGCGTATCAAGCCAATGACCTGATCGACAATTTGCGCGACGTCCTTCCGCGAAAATAGCCGCAATTGTCGATTGCAAGCTACCGGCCCCTAGCCGATTTGAACTCTCCAAAAGCTGCATTCTCCACGTTGTGCGGCCGCCAGATCGCGATGCGGCCTGCCAGCGCCGCTGCACTCGGCCGACGGCTTTCGAAAGGCGAAGCTGCGACAAGAGATTTTCGAAGATGTTAACTTTAGGCAGTCAAAATGTTTGGGCGACTAGGTACGCCGCCGCGTTCGGCAATATAACATGCAACCCATGGCACCTTGCCTCGTCACGTTGATTTCCAACACGGGACCGGCCGATGCCGAACATCTACTGATGTAGATGCAGTACGTCAAACGACCGAGAAGTATCTGCGGGAGACATCAGCATGCGGAACAGGATAGTCATTCTGCCAGCTCAACAGTCCAAGCAAACGTGACTGCGGAAGAGCCTCATGCCGGAGCAGCTTCAACAAGCCGTCT
Source organism: Mesorhizobium sp. GbtcB19 (assembly GCF_019091085.1). Classification (GTDB taxonomy): domain Bacteria; phylum Pseudomonadota; class Alphaproteobacteria; order Rhizobiales; family Rhizobiaceae; genus Mesorhizobium. Next base: position 259,910 of record NZ_JAGXJY010000008.1, read on the forward strand.
TGGATATGATCGCCAAGGGACGATCGATTGAGGAAACCGCGGCCCATATCTGCCTTTATGCCGAACGACTTTCTGCAGATACGCTCTGCTCGATCGTTACAATCGATCGCGAAGGGATCATCCATCCGCTGGCCGGGCCAAACATATCGAGTGACTACTCCTCGGCATTGGATGGGATACCGATCGGACCCAATGTCGGCTCATGTGGAACCGCCGCCTTCCTGCGAAGGCCTATTGCGGTCCAAGACATCTTCACGGATCCTCTTTGGGTTCCCTATCAGGCGCTTGCCGGCATTTTAGCCAAGGATCATAGCGTCAAGGCCTGCTGGTCCAGCCCGATCATGCAAAGTGATGGCCGCGTGCTCGGGGCCTTCGGATTCTATTATCGGGAGCATCGAGGACCGACGGACGAAGAGTGGTTGATCGTCGACCGATGCGTCCATCTTTGCTCGCTCGCGCTGGAGCGAGAGGAAGCAAGGGCCGAAAACCAGCGCCTGGCATATTATGATTTGCTCACAGGGTTGGGAAATCGCGCCCATTTCATCAAGGCGTTGGAATTGGCTTCCAGTGTATGCGAGGATTCACTCGCAATCTTGCTGGTTGATATTGATCACCTCGGTCGCGTCAACGACACCTTTGGTCATGCGACTGGCGACGAAGTGATCCGCAGTGTAGGCCGCACCATTGCGCGGATCGCCACGCCCGAAAAGACTTTCAGGGTGGATGCGGATGAGTTTGCCGTGTTGATCGAGGGGATGAGCCCGGCCATCAGCCTGTCGAGGATCGCCTCGCAGATATTGAAGGCGACAGAGGAACACTCCTTTCCCGGCGACGAGGCCACATTCTCCCTATCGGTCAGCTCTGGCGGGGCGTTGTCCAATCAATCGCAATCCTGCCAGGTGCCAATACTCCTGCAGCATGCAAATCTTGCGCTTCACCATGCCAAGCAGGCGGCACGAGGAAGCTTCGTGCTCTACAATGACGATCTTGCCAGCACGATCGCTCGGCGGTTCCGCATTCTGCAAACGGCAACAAGCGCGCTGGCTGAAGGCCGAGTCGAGGCTCACTATCAACCGATCGTGGACCTCGGCACCGAAAGAACGGTGGGCCTGGAGGCGCTTTGCCGCGTTCGCACGCGCGACGGCGAAATTATTTCGGCCGGCCTGTTGTCGGACGCGCTGCAGGATTTTTCGATGGGAAATCTCCTGACCGACCGAATGCTGGATCAGGTGGCGAGCGACATCAAATACTGGCTCGAGCAAGCGATACCGCCGCAATATGTCAGCGTAAACGTCTCGATGGCGGATTTTCAGAAGGGAAGCCTGCGCGAGCGGATTTCCCGCGCCTTTGCGCGTCATGGCATTCCGATCGGACACGTCGTTCTTGAGGTGACCGAGTCTGTTTATATGGATGACAGCAATGGCAAGGTCGCCCGGGCAATCGAGGAATTGCGTGCCGATGGGCTGCTCGTGGCGCTGGACGATTTCGGAACAGGCTATGCCTCGCTCACTCATTTGCTGAACTTTCCTGTCGACATCATCAAGATCGACAAGAGCTTCGTGGATCAGATGTCCGATGGCGGCGCGGGCGAAATAATCATCAAAGCCATTGTCGATATGGCGAACGGGCTTGCCATGCGTGTCATTGCTGAAGGTGTCGAGACGGCCGATCAGGCGATGCAGCTCAAAGGCCTTGGCTGCCAATTCGCTCAAGGATATTTCTTTGACAAGGCCGCCGACCGCGATAGAACGACCGAAGCCTTGCGGCTCGACATTCCGCGAAAATCGTTCCGGGCATAACCGGATACACGCCTGATTTTCATTGATCGGCCGGCTGTTGCGCGTGCCCTGAACGGATGTTGTCGAGTGTGTTCGGGCAAGGCGCCGCGATGCGCAGGCATGGCGGGATGACGGGAATCCGCGGGTGCCGGCCGGCGTCTGTTGGAGACTGGCGAGTGCGCCGCCGGCCCGCGGCCTCAGCCGACGTGTCTCGGGTCTTTGGCGCGTCCGCTGTCGGCCGACGACCGCCACCCCGGACGCCATCAAGTGTTTGTCTCAAGCAATTCCCGACGGGCGCGCGGCTTCCGCGCTCGCTTTGGCGGTATCTGCTTGCAGTCCTCGGCCGCTTCGTCTTATCCGGTCAATTCTCCCTGAAGGAACGCGTAAGCGAGGCCTCCACCGGGGCCATCATATAGTCGAGCAAAGTGTGTGCCCCGGTCAGGATCATGACTTCGGCCGGCATGCCGGGCGACAGTTTGACGTCGTGCAGCTCCGCGAGCTCGGCCGCGTCGACCTTCACCTTGGCGAGGAAATAGGGCTCGCCGGTTTTCTCATCGGTCATGCGGTCCGCGGACACCGAGGTGAGCAGGCCATGGATCTGCGGCAGATGCCGGCTCGGATAGGCAGACAGCACCACGCGGGCGGGCATGTCCGGATGGACCACGTCGATATCCGTAGGCTTGATGCGTGAATCGATGATCAGATTGGGCTCGTTCGGGACGATATCGAGAAGCGCCTGGCCGCTGGAAATCACGCCCGACTCGGTCGTCACGCGCAGGTTCATCACCGTTCCGGCGATCGGCGCGACGATGTCCGTCCTCGCCAGCACATCCTGGCGGGAAGGCAGTTGGCTGCGCAATTCGGCGAGATCGGTGCGCACCTTGGCAAGATCCTCATTGGCGCTCTCGCTGTCCTGCTGGCGCAGGTTGAGCAACTGGAACCGGGTCTCGCCGATCTCCTGATCGTTCTTCGCTATCTGCGCCCGGTTCGATGCCTGGTTGGCGCGAATGTCGGCCTGGGAGCGCTGCAGCGCCAATATCCGCGGCAGGCGTTCGAGGCCCTTCTTGTACATCTCCTGCGCGGAGGCGATCTCCTGGTCGATCAGGCTGAGCTGTTCGGCCTCGGCCGCCATAACATCCCTTGCTCCCGTGCTTTGCTCTTCGATCTGCGCAATGCGCTTGTTCAGGATCTGCGTGCGCCCTTCGCGGGTTGCCAGACGGCTGTCGAGCAGCGCCTGTTCCTCGACGACAACCTTGCGCGCGATCTCGCTGTCAACCGACGTCAGCTCCTTCGGAAAGGTTATGCGATCCTGGCCGGCAAGCTCCGCGATCAGGCGCGCTTCGGTCGCCAGCAGGCGGAGATAGTGCCCCTGCAACTCGTCGTAGCGGCCTTGGGCCTCGGTTGTCTTCAGGCTGATGAGAACCTGGCCGACGCTGACCTTCTCGCCCTCCTTGACGTGGATCGCGCCGATGATGCCGCCTTCCAGATGCTGGATGGTCTTGCGATAACCTTCGGGGCTGACGACGCCGTTGGCAACGACGGCGCTCGCCAACAGGGCAACGCTCGACCAAGCAGCGGTGCCGCCGACGAAAAGGATGGCCGAAGCGTAGCCCAGCATTCGCGCCGGCCGCGTCCGCAGCTTCAGATTGCGCCTGCTGGCACGGTAGGCGCGCGAGCGTCGCCGGAGCAGCCCTGCAATCAAGAGCAGGATGAGCGCGCCGGCCACCGCCAGCAACGTAGTGCGAGACGGCTGGTCGATACCTTTCAACCAAACCGATACCGCGGCGCTGAGGTCGCTGGCGGAGGCGGTCAGCCTGTCGTTGAGCTCGTGCAAGCTGTCCGTCAGCCGGTCCAGCATCGCCGAGAAGTCGCCAAATCGATCGCTCATGGCTCACTCCGCTGCCTTCAGCTTTGCCGCCACATTGGCGGCAATCTTTTCCCGCAAGGCCGCCGGGACCGGGATGCGCTTGGGTTGTCCGCCGAGCGCGCCGAGCACTTCGTCGCGCGTGCCGAACATCGAAACCGATCCGTCGTGGAGGAAGACGACATGATCGGCCGTGCGCAGAAGATTGGTCTGGTGGCTGACGAGAATGACGGTGCGGCCCCGTTCCTTCAGTTGCTGGAGGACGTTGAACAGCGCTACTTCGCCTTCACCGTCGAGGCCGGTGTTCGGTTCGTCGAGGACAATCAGCGGCGGGTCGCCGAACAGCGCCCGGGCCAGCGCGATACGCTGGCGCTGGCCGCGCGAAATGCGGGCGCCATGCGGTCCCACTTCGGTCCGATAACCATTCGGCAGCCGCAGGATCATCTCGTGGATGCCGGCGAGCTGCGCCGCGGCGATGACCGCGTCGCTGTCGACGTCACGCAGGCGCGCGATGTTCTCGCCGATCGTTCCGGGGAACAGGTCGACCTGCTGCGGCAAATAGCCGACATGCATGCCAAGTTCGTCCGAGGGCCAGTTGCACATTTCCGCGCCATCCAGCCTGACATGGCCGAGCGAAGGCCGCAGCGCGCCGACGATAAGGCGGCAGAGTGTGGTCTTGCCCGAACCGGATTGACCGATCACGCCGCAGGTCTGGCCGGGCTCGATGCTGAAGCCTATGGCATTGACCAGCGCCTGCGACATGCCCGGCGCGTGGTAGTGCAGGTTCTCGAGCTTCAGCCTGCCTTGTGGGCGGGGCAGTGTGACGCCAGCTGTTTGCATCGACCTTGTGTCGGCGAAAAGTTTTAGAAGATTGCGGCGCGCTGCTCTTGCGCTGACCAGGCTGCGCCAGGCGCCGATGGAGCGCTCGATCGGCGCCAACGCACGGCTGAGCAGGATAGAGGCCGCAATCATCGAGCCAGGCGTCAGCTCGCGGCGCAGGACGAGATAGGCGCCGAGCCCGAGCACCGCCACCTGGAGAGCAAGGCGAAGCGAACGCGACAGGCTGCCGATAACGGTGGTGCGGCGCAGAAGCCGGGTCTGGATATCCATCAGCGACTGCTGGTTTTCCTCCCAGCGCCGCAACGCTGGCTCGGACATGCCGAGCGAGCGCAATGTCTCGGCGCCGTCGATAAATTGCCCGACGGCGGTCTGGCTGCGGCGCAGTCCGGGCGCGGCCTCCTGGCTCTTGCGGCGGGTGAGGAAATCATTGGCGAGCGCGGCACAGAACAAAAGCACGGCGCCGGCAAGACCGACCACGCCAAGCATCGGATGCAGCAGCCACATGAACGCCAGGAAGACCGGCGTCCAAGGCGCGTCGAGAAAGGTCAGGATGCCGTCGCCGGCAACGAAGCTGCGCAGGTCGCCAACGTCCTTCAGGCCGGCTTCGAGGTTGCTGCCGGCAAGTCGCGCGTCCATCGCGCGTTCGATCACCGGAACGCTGAGCTGGTCGTCCAGCCATTGGCTGATATGCCCCAGCATCATGCGGCGGGCATGTTCCAGCATGCCGTAGACGGCGATGGCGCCGACAACGGCCAGTGTGAGCCAGAACAGCGTGTCGATGGAGCCGCTCGACAGCACCCTGTCGTAGATCTGCAGCATGTAGACGGTGCTGGCGAGCAGAAGAAGATTGGCGAGCAAACTGAAGAGGAGGAGGGCGGGCGCCTGATGGCGCGCCAGATGCATCACCTCCTGGAATTGCGGTCTTGGCTGCGTCACGGATACCCCCCGCTTTTTCGAGTGCCGGCCGGGCGCTCAGTTGCATGGCCGGTGACAGTACGGGGGCGGCTGATGCCGCCCCCGTCTTTCGAGTCTCAGGCGATGTCGACGAGGATGTGCTCCATGGTCGGAGGAGTGGGAGTCACGTCTCCGTCCGCGTCCACCACGTTGAAGGCGAAGTCGAGGTGGGCGTCCGGCGTCTGGGTCACGGTCGAGGTGAAGCCGATATCCGTGATCTTCAGAACGTCATTGTCGACAGGGTCGAAGGCGTGGGTCCCGGTGCTGGCGCCGCCGGAGCCGGTCGCGCCGTTCAGATCGATGGCCGTGCCGGTGATGCCGTTGCCGGACTGCATGATCTGGACACCTTGCAGCTGGTAGTGCTCACCGGCCAGGTTGTAGTCGTTCTGCTCGATGATCACGAGGCCGTCATTGTTGTCGAGCGTGAACTCGCTGTTGTACGGCGCCGGGACCTGACCCGTCCTGAAGATGTCCGCGTTCGCCACGTATATAGCCCGTGTGATCTCGTGCGTACCGTCGGTCAGGTCGAGGATCAGCATCAGGTCCTCGCTGTTGCCGATACCATCGAACTTGATGGCCATGGCACCGGCGGTTGCCGTTGGGTCGGTAGCCTCGTTCTGGATACCGACATCGCTGTCGAAGAACCGCAGGGTCAGCAGTTCGCCTTTCTGGATCGTGTCACCGGCCACACCGTTGGTGCTCTGCGTCGCCGATACCCATGTCGGGTTGTTGTTGCTCACCATCTCGTGACTATCCGGGGTGAACGAGGTGTCATTGGATTTCCCTTGCCCATCCGGCGTCAGGCTGAACGGGTTGGCCTTGTTGATAAGGTTGCCCGTGAACTGCACGTAGAAGTCTTCGTCGGCCGGCGTACCCGGGTCGTCCGCCTGCAATTTTTCCAGGACGATCGGCGGGTGGCCGGAGTTGCTCGTCGGTTGCTTGGACAACAGCTGACTGGTGTGGATGACATCGAAGCTGAAGCCCTCGAGCGGGTCGGTGAGCGTGATCGTGTAAGTGTCGTTGACCTTGTCGAAGACGAGGGTACCGCCGCCCGTGCCGGTCTGGACGCCGGCCGCCGGATCCTTGTCGTAGGTGAAGGTGAAGTTGAACGTCGCGGAGCTGGCAGTCTCCGACGCCAGCGTCACGTCAGATGTCAGCAGACTGCCGCCGCCGCCGCCGTCGATCGTGCCGCTCAGCCCGATCTGGATGCCGGCAAGGCCGCCATTCTGGTCGACAAAATCCGAATGCGTGGCATCGTAGTACGAGGCCGGGTGCGCATCGGCGCCGATGTCGTAGCCGAAGGCTCCTATAGCCGACGCGTTGAGCGCGTTGGCCAAGGTCTCGTGAGTCCCGGTACCGTTACCGGCGTTCTGGTCACCGTCGAACGGCACGGTGATCGTTGGCGCGTCGTCCTTGAAGATGAGGTTTGTGCCGATGTCGAGGGTTGCCGACTGGTGGTCGCCGTCCTTGTCGGTAACGGTTGCGGTGAGCTGAACCAGGTTGTCGGCAAGCAGGGTCGTGCTGTCGTCGGGGTCGTTGGGGTTCGCATGCACCACCGCCCGGATCTGATTGAGCGTGACGTTGCCGCTGGCATCAACGGAGACCGTGAAGACGAGGTCATTGGTGCCCGAGGTATGGCCTTCGAGAACGAAACCATTGAGCGAGAGGACGACGGCCTGACCGGTTAGCGTATCGACCAGCCCGGTTGCGCCGGCATTGAAGCTCAAAGCATAGGTGACCGCGCCGGCGCCGTCAGCGCCGTAGACCGGGCTGAAGTTGGCCGCGAAGCTCTGCGTGGCGTCGGGACCCAGCAGGGTCTCATCGACGGTCAGCGTCGGCTCGGTGCCGGTCGTCGTGATGCTCGGCCGGTCATCCTTGAAGTTGAGGTTCTGGCCGATGTCGAGGGTTGC
>NZ_JAGXJY010000080.1 GCF_019091085.1 Mesorhizobium sp. GbtcB19
CCTCTTTTGAAATATTCTGATACAATCGCTGATTTTTACAGTTTATGCAGATGGAACTGTCAATTTCATTATCATATTTCACTAATTCTATTGAATAATGTATTTTATAACGATTGCCTATAAAATTTGTATCCTCTAAAAAATGAATAAAAGAATTAGCGTGTTTAGCTACTTTTATCGCATTAATAATTTCTTCCTTTACAACATCAATAAGAATGTTTCCCTTGTTTTCTTCTGTTCCTGAAACTTTAGTACGGAACATAAATACTACTTCATTTAAAACAGTATTACCATAATCTATTTTTAAAAAATCGTATCAATACTCATCGTTTAAATTTAAATGATTGTTATGATCTAATCATTATACATTCTACGATTTTTGTAAAATATATCTAGCGTGTAAAATATTAACATGTTACCATTTTGATTAAAGGGCGTTTTTAATTTTGTTCCGCAATCGGGCCAGATTGTTGAATAACATTTATCAAGATAAATTACATATTTATCATATAATATTATATAAAATAACCAATTAAGGTTATAAATGGAATTCAATAGTTGGAGCAGATGAAGATGATAATATTAAGAAAGGCCTTTTAAATGAAAAGATATTTTGTGAAAGAAAGGGGAAAACTTAATTGCTTGATCACCTAAAAAATTATGCAATTTATAGTTATGAAAGACTTAGACTTTTACAACCACATATACAAACAACTGGCATATTCAGGGTAGGAGATAAGTATATTATCCACTGTGAAAATCCAGGTTTACCCGCAATCGAGGGAAATGGAAAAAGTATAAAAGATGTATTTAATAATGAAATAAGAGTTGCAGGTTGTCCAGTAACAAT
>NZ_JAGXJY010000081.1 GCF_019091085.1 Mesorhizobium sp. GbtcB19
CATCCTGCGCACCGCCTTTGTCTGGGAAGGCCTGTCGTCGCCGGTGCAGGTGGTTTGGCGCGCCGCGCCGCTGAGCATCACCGAGATCGAGCTCGATCCCGCTGCCGGACCTGGAGCGGAACAGTTGCGGCATCGCTACGACCCGCACAACTACAGGCTCGACCTGACCCAGGCGCCTGTCCTGCGTTACGTGGTGGCGCGAGATTCCGGAAGTGATCGGTGGTTGCTGTTGGAGCTGCATCACCATCTGATCGGAGACTATTCGACCCTGGACATCCTCAACGAGGAGATCGAGGCGATCCTGGGGGGGCGGCAGGCCGAGCTAGCGGCAGCGGAGCCGTTCCGCAACGTGGTGGCGCAGGCGCGTCTCGGTATCTCTGAGGCAGAGCATGAGCGTTACTTCAGGGAACGGCTGGCTGATGTCGATGAGCCTGTGCTGCCATTCGGCCTGGCCGAGGTGCGCGGCGACGGCGAGGAAGCAGTCGAAGTCTACCGGAAGCTGCCGCAGGCCCTCAACGATCGTCTTCGGGGCCAAGCCCAGCGATTGGGCGTGAGCCTTGCCAGCCTTTGCCATGTGGCGTGGGGCCAGGTCGTGGCGCGCACGTCCGGCCGCGAGAAAGTAGTGTTCGGAACGGTGCTGCTTGGCCGCATGCAGGCCGGTGCCGGCGCCGACCGGGCAATGGGCCTGTTCATCAACACGCTCCCGCTGCGCCTGGACCTCGATGGACGCGGCGTTGCAACAGGCGTGCGCGAGGCGCATCTGCGTCTGGCGGAATTGCTGCAGCACGAGCATGCGCCGCTGGCGCTGGCGCAGCGCTGCAGCGG
>NZ_JAGXJY010000082.1 GCF_019091085.1 Mesorhizobium sp. GbtcB19
GAACAGGATGCCGTCCTGCAGCGGCGACAGGGCGTAGATGTCCTGGACATTACCGATGCCGCCCGGCACCGCCTCGACAACCAGGTCGATCTCCGCCTGGCTGAGCTCCGCCAGCGGCACCATCGCAGGCGTGATCGTCAAGCTTTGCGGCGTGATCCCATTGGCAGGAACCGTTATGCCGCCGCCCCATGCTCCCGCACCGGAGGCGCCGTTATTCTCCTTAAGAGTTTTTATTATGTTGTTTTTGTTCGATTTGATTTGATCGATAACGTCGTTCGTTATCGAGGCGTTGTCGCCGGATATGACAATCGAATCGTCTTCGACTTTCAGAGATATGTTTCGATCTTTGAGAGTGTCCAGGAACGCTCTGATGTTCATAGCCGGATCTCCACAAGCGTTCGCGTTGTCACGGCAAAATCCGACAGCTGGGGATGCTCGAACAGGTCCCGGATCGCGGCTCCCCGGCCGAGACGCCGCAGTCGCTCCAGCAGTCTCACCGCCAGCAGCGAATGGCCGCCGGGCTCGCAGGAACTATCCTGTCGCCCGACATGCTCGACACCCAGCAGTTCCTGCCAGATGCCGGCGAGGATGATCTCCACCTCGCCCTGCGGCGGCTCGTAGAGGCCACGCGCATAGGCTCCCTCGTCGGGCGCCGGCAGCGCCCTGCGATCTAGCTTGCCGTTTGCGGTCAACGGCAAGGCGACCAGCACCACATAGGCCGCCGGCCCCATGTATTCCGGCAAGAGGCCACTCAGATGCGGCCGCAGCAATGGCGCAAGATCGTCGCTGGCCTCGCCCCGTGCCACGACATAGGCAACCAGCC
>NZ_JAGXJY010000083.1 GCF_019091085.1 Mesorhizobium sp. GbtcB19
ATGCCGTACTTTTGTAAAATGGATTTATAAATTTATTTTGTCCTTCAAAAACAATTCCTTTAGATACTCTACGATCTTTTTTGATAATTTGATCTATATAACCACATTTATATTTACTATTTGTATTGGGGTTATTAAAGAATTTTGTTTTTGTAAAAAACCATCCTCCAGGACCTGTTAATGTATCAATGTTGTTTTTAATCATTACCTCTGCTAATGGATTAACACTATTTAAAGACAACACATATTGAGGAAATTCTATAATTCTATTATTCTCCAAATAATGTTTTGGTTGAAAATTTAGAAACTCTAAAGCATCCATCTTTTTTCCAACTTCAATAAGCGGAAAAACCCAAACATCTCTTTCTTCCCCAGACTCATCAATTTGTCTTTCCTTTTCCGGATGCCCAGCCAGAAATACTTGATCAATAAATTTATAATCACCGCGGTCTACAACAAATAAATATACATCTATACCTTTCTCATTTGAATGAAGAAGTGTTTTATTTTGCTTATAATCTAGACTTTGATGCCCTCTCCTTCCCATTCCAGTATACTTCCAAATATCATTTTCTTTTCTCGCTGGTTGATAGGGTGGAATATTCTCATATGACAATAATACTAAGGAGTTGGTTTTTAATGATCTTCTCATTCCTCCTCCAATTCCACATTTAAATATTTCTATTAGTTCTTTGTCACTTATTACAATGCCTTTCTTTAAATCTTGGATTCTCTCTATTTTGTCCATACTAGATTCTCCTTAGTCATCTTACGGGATATTTACAAATATTAGGTTTGAATA
>NZ_JAGXJY010000084.1 GCF_019091085.1 Mesorhizobium sp. GbtcB19
ATTTTGGATGGTGTTATCTAAATATGTAACCAAATTCTCATTTAATAGACAGTACCTGAAGGATAACTTTAGGGCTGCCTTACTACTACTAATTCCACAATTAGCTATTCAAGTATATATTACATTTGATAAAACAATCTTAGGAATGATAGCTGGGCCTGTCGAATTATCCTATTATGATCAATCGCAAAAAATATCTAGAATTATTTTGGCTGTCATTACTTCGCTAAGTATGGTGTTATTACCTAGACTCGCTAATATGGTTGTTAATAATCAAAATGAAGTTCTTCATAAATACTTGAAAAAGTCTTTAGATTATACGATAGTGCTAGCGCTATTATTCTGTAATATCGTAATGCTCAATTCTTATGAATTTGTTCCTTGGTTCTTTGGAGAAAGCTTTATTCCTATGTCACCTTTAATGTTCTGGGTAAGTTTCATTATTATTTTTATTCCAATAGGCGGTGTCTTTGCAAATCAATATGCACTTGCTTTTGAAAAGGATAAACAATACGTATTACCATTAGTACTAGGTGCAATAATTAGCCTGATACTTAATATAATATTTATACCGCGATATGGTGCAGTAGGTGCAACATTTGTTATAGTATTTGTTGAATTTATGGTTTGCTTTTTTAGGGTATATCTAATTCGAAAATATCTAGATTTAAAGTTTATGTTCCAAGGAGTATATACTTATTTTCTAGCCGCATTGATTACTTTTTTTTTCGTATATTTCATCCCAAAAATGTTTGTAAATGATTTT
>NZ_JAGXJY010000085.1 GCF_019091085.1 Mesorhizobium sp. GbtcB19
AGAAAAAAGGGATAATTAGGATAATTATAGTACGTAAAATAACCCTTGTGAACATTAATTATTAGCTTGAACTCACTGAACATACACCCCTATCATAAATATCCATTTTTTTCAACCCACCCTTACTTTATTATATTTTTAAAGTTAAATTATTACCCCATTTCTAAGAAAAGAATTAAAAACTATTATTTAGTTAACTGATTCAGAAAAACCAAATAAAGGAGATAATAATTATGACTAATGAAAATATAATTGAAGAATACTTGAAAAAAAGCTCAGACCCGAGATCAGGAATAAAAGCTATTAATATAGCTGAAAATAACGCTGTGGTAAATGGCGTTAGTAATAAACCTATTAAGACTCATGTAGCTCTTTTATATTTCAAAAACTCAGATAAGAAAATTTTCTCAGGACATATTATCAACGAAGCTTTAAACGCATCCGGAGAAGATAGCGCAATTGTAATTACCGACTGTAGGAAAAAAGATAAAATTAAAATTTTAATAGCAACTGAATCTGAACTCATTAAATTGAAGCGCAAAACAAAATTCAATTCAGAAGAGTTATTCATTTTATATTGGGAATACGGATCTCATTCATTTTTAACGTTAGGATTTAAAGGTCTTACAGATGATTACCTTATATTAAATTCTATTTTTGGAGATGATGATTCTACACAACAAAGCAACAGATTTATAGTTCAAAGCCTTTTACCTGATCACGAGGCAAAGCTATTT
>NZ_JAGXJY010000086.1 GCF_019091085.1 Mesorhizobium sp. GbtcB19
TTGAACAACTAATTTCAGCCGGATATATGGTAACTATAGCTACACAAGATATCGATAATATAAGTTTTTTAAGAGATATGGCAGTCAATATTGTTCAGTTCGATAAAACGGATATTAGTTCAATTCAACAAATTATCAAAGGACATGATGTTGTTTACAATTTATCCATAGAGGATAAATTACATAATAGCTTTTTAGAAGATATTGAAGAGGAAATAGACTTTACCAAAGAGCTTATTATTTATTCCTCCAACACTAAAATTTCTAAGTTTATTCATTTAAGCACAATTTTAATATACGATTTTCAAAAAGAGGATAATATTGATGAATTCTATGTCCCAAATCCTCAATATCAGATTCAAAAACTAGGTATTCACTGGGAAAAAGTAGTTCGGGAAATTGGTCAACAAACCGGAATTAAAACTTGCATATTACGTCCAGCTATTTCTATTGGAACTAGGGATAGATCTTCATTTTTCACAAGATTATTAGAATCTCATTCTAATAATCTATATCCACTTATAGAAAAAGGGAATCCCGAAGTATCTCTTATTGATGCAAGAGATATTGGCCGTGCTATGGCCTGGTTAGGGTCATATGAGTGCAATAATGAAAATGATAGTGTCTTTTTAGTAAAGGGATTTAATACCACTTGGTATCAATTAAAAAAAGCAATCGATGATGTAATAGGCAAAGAATCACAAACGGTTAATTTACCTAAAAATCTAACCAGTGAG
>NZ_JAGXJY010000087.1 GCF_019091085.1 Mesorhizobium sp. GbtcB19
TAGATATGGAGTAGGGACAGATTATTATTCTTATGAAAGAATGTATACTGAGGGAAGAGTTTGGTTTTCAGAACCTGGGCTAGTATATATAATGGACTTCATGAAATTTTTAGGCATACCAGTCCAAATCTTTTTCTTAGTTATAGCATTTCTTATACAGTATTTAATTTATAAGGCAATAAAGCATTACAGCGACACAAGAGAAGTATATTACATGGCTGTATTCTTTTATATTAGTTTATATTATTTTAATACCTCTTTAAATACAATAAGGCAATTTATAGCAATGGGTCTGTTTTTAATTAATGTAAATAATATAATCAATAAAAAGTTCATCAAATATAATTTAATGTTTATTGTAACAATTATGTTTCATAAGAGTGCGATATTTTTCTATCCAATGTATGTTTTGCATAATTTAGTAACGAGATATATTAATACGAATACTAAAAGAGTTACCTTACTAGTTATTTCTTTTTCTTTGATGTTTGTTAGATTTGACGAATTAATTATTAAAATAATATCTAAAGTTTTTGGTAATCAATATTCCTATTATACAGAATGGGCTTCAAGTCAATATTTAGAATACTCATTATCATGGAAAATGGCAGTGCTATTAATTGTTAAATTGTTATTAAGCATATGGTTAGTAAGCAATAAAGAAAAATTTATTCATCTAAAGAAGCATGAAGTTATATTTGGTATATACTATATAAGCTTAATATTAACATT
>NZ_JAGXJY010000088.1 GCF_019091085.1 Mesorhizobium sp. GbtcB19
CCTGACATCGCGCCACCTCGCCTATGTCACCTACCCCCCGGGCTCAACCGGCACGCCGAAGGGCGTCATGGTCGAGCAACGGGGTGTGGTCAACATGATCGCGGCCTTGCGGGTGACCTACGCCTTGTCCGATCGCGACCGCGCGCTTCAGTTTGCGTCCATATCGTTCGACGTATCGGCCGAAGAGATATTTCCTGTTCTGGCGGCGGGTGCCGCACTGATCCTGCGAACCGACGCATGGTTGGCATCGACCAAGGTCTTCGTTGATCTGTGCGGCGCCTTCGGCGTCACAATGGTGAACCTCCCTTCCCAGTTCTGGGCCCAGATGACGCTCGAGTTGCCCGGCGCGGCGCTTCCCGGCAGCGTGCGTCAGGCGGTGATTGGAAGCGAAGCGGTCAATCCCGCCGCGCTGAAGGCGTGGTTTGGCCGCGCCGGCCACCGGCCGGTCCTGTTCAATGTCTACGGTCCGACGGAAGCCTCTGTCGATGCGACACTGCTGGAAGTGCGCGCGGATACGCCGTGGTCTTCGATTGGCCGCCCGATATCGAATGCGCGGACCTATATTCTGGACGGGCATAGTGAGCCTGTTCCGATCGGCGTTGCGGGCGAGCTCTACATCGGCGGTCTCGGCGTTGCACGCGGTTACCTGAACGGTCCGGAACTCACGGCGGAACGGTTCGTGGCGGATCGCTTCAGTGGCGAGGCCGGGGCGCGGCTCTACCGTACCG
>NZ_JAGXJY010000089.1 GCF_019091085.1 Mesorhizobium sp. GbtcB19
GAATAATGGTGGCTAAGACTAAAGAATTAGTTATTAATTCAGAAAAAGAGTTGGTTATAAATCAGCTGACCAGTTTGTACTTGGTTCAAGAAAACATACCTACTATAAACAACATTGGAATTCATGAAATCAAAGAAAATTCTGTAGGAAGAAGAACGCCTAAATTTACCATTAGAACCTATGTTGAAGTCTATAGAGATATGCTTTTAAATGAGAAGTATAATTTGTTACTAAATGACGATTCTATAATTGATTTTTATTACGAATTCGATAATGAAGGGAATATAGTAGGGCATAGTTTATCATTCATTCCAGGGCTAGATGCAGAAATAAGTTTAAGAGATGATATTTATACTATTGAAGATCAATTCATGGTTTCAATAACAGCTGCAAACTATATAAGGATTGATTATGATTTGAAAGGTAAAAAGAACATTGTACACACGGATGTTCATATGCACTATGGTATATTTGAAAGAGGAGAAAAAGGCGAGGGTGTGCTTTCAGAGCTTAGAATACCAATAGAAGGCGTTTTATTTCCTTATGAGTTTATATATATTATTCTTAAATATGTATATGAAGTAAAAGATGATTACCTTCAATTCTTGCTAGAGTTTAAGTACAGTAGAAAACATTGCCTTGAAGAATGTGAATTTAATAAGCTGGTACTTTCTTTTGATAGAG
>NZ_JAGXJY010000009.1 GCF_019091085.1 Mesorhizobium sp. GbtcB19
GCCTGTCCGAAAGGACGACCAGGATCCACTCGGTCTCCTTCCCACTTCAACCATACACCAGAACCAACACACAGGATCCTCGGGTCTGCGCCGCGTCGCTTCGCTCCTTGCTTCGCCCGTGGATGACGACACGGAGAGTGCGGCGCCCCTACCTCCCCCTTGTGGGGAGGTCGGACCAAAGGTCCGGGTGGGGGCCAACCTCACGACAGCTTGGCGATGATCGTCCGCAGTGCCTCGCCGAATTTGTGCACTTCCTCCACCGTGTTGTAGTGCACCAGCGAGGCGCGGATCGCGCCGCTGTCCATCGAGAGGTTGAGCCGCTTCATCAGCCGCGGGGCGTACATGTGGCCGTCGCGGATGCCGATCTGGACGGCGGCCATTTCCTCGACGATCCGCTGTGGCGACAGCTTGCCGATGTTGAAGCAGAAGGTCGGCACGCGCTCGTTGATGCGCGCCTCGTCGGCGACGCCGTAGATGGTGGCACCGCACGCCTTCAGCACCTTCATCATCTCGCGCGCCAGCATCAGCTCGTAGTCGCGGATGGCGTTCATGCCGGCGACGATGTTGTCGCGGCGCGAGCGGTTGTTTTCGGGCAGGAAGTTGCGGCCGATCGATTCAAGGTAGCGCACCGCCGCGTCCATGCCCGAGACGTTCTCGTAGATGAAGGTGCCGGCCTCGACCTTGTAGGGCGGCTCGTCGGGGATGAAGTCCTCGCGGAAGGTCGGCAGCCGTTTCAGCGTGTCGAAGCGGCCCCACAGGAAGCCCATATGCGGCGAGAAATTCTTGTAGCCGGAGCAGACGAGGTAATCGCACTGCCACGCCTGCACGTCCATCAGCCCGTGCGGCCCGTAATGCACGCAGTCGAGGAACACTTCGGCGCCGGCGGTATGCGCGATCTTCGCCACCGACGCGACGTCGACGATCGAGCCGATCGAATGCGCCGTCACCGTGCAGGCGACGAGGCGGGTGCGTTCCGACACCAGCGGCTTGAGGTCGTCGACATGGAGATTGCCGTCCTCGCGAATGCGCCACCATTTGAACTTGGCGCCGGCGGATTCCAGCGCCAGCCAGGTGGCGATGTTGGCGTCATGGTCCATGTCGGTGATGATGATCTCGTCGCGTCCGGTGTCTTTAGCAAGCATCTGGCCGATGCCGAGGCTGACCAGGCGGATGAACGAGGTGGCGTTCATGCCGAAGCAGATCTCGGACGGGCTGTAGGCATTGATCAGCAGCGCCACGCTCTCGCGCGCTGTCGCGACCGACTGGTCGACTGTGACGCTGCGGCCATAGCGGCCGCCGCGCTGCACATTGTGCGCCACCAGATGGTTGGTCACAGCATCGAGCACGCTTTGCGGGATCTGGGCGCCCGCGGCATTGTCCATGAAGATGAAGTCGCCGGCTCGCTGCAAGGCGGGGAACATGGCCCGGATTCTTTCGACGGGGAATGCGGCGGCGTTCGTACTATCGGTCTGGTGCTTGTTCACGGGAATGCGCTCCTGCGGGGGATTTGACGGGGATCAGTTTGAAGGTCAGCGCGTCTTTTCGGTCTGGAAGCGGCGCTCGAGCAGGCTGACCAGCCGCACCATCGGCCAGAGGAAGATGAGATAGACCAGCGCGGCGCCGATCAGCGGCGAGGGGTTGGCATAGAGCGACTGCGCATTGGTCGCTTCCTTCAAGAGTTCCGGCAGCGCCACGGTCGAGGCGAGCGAGGTGTCCTTGAACATCGAGACGCAATTGCTGGTCATCGGGGGGATGACGACGCGGATCGCCTGCGGCAGCACCACCTTGCGCAGCGTGAGCATGAATGGCAGGCCGAGCGCCTGCGCCGCCTCGAACTGGCCCTTCGGAATGCTTTCGATGCCGGAGCGGAACACCTCGGCCGAATAGGCCGACATGATGATGGCGAACGCCGTCACCGCGGACGCCCAGGACGACAGGCGGATGCCGAGGAACGGCAGCGCATAATAGATCAGGATCAGCACCACCAGCACGGGGAGGGCGCGGAAGATGTCGGTATAGCCGATGGCGAGCCAGCGCAGCGGCTTCGGGGCGTAGAGCCGCACCAGGCTGATCGCCAGTCCTACGATGATGCCGATGACGATGCTCATGATCCCGAGCAGCAGCGTGTTGAGGAAGCCGCGCAGCAACGCCGGCAGGCTAGATGCAATGACCTCGGGATTGAAGAAGGTGTCGATCAGCGACATGGGAACGTTCCCGAACCGTGCTGGAGCAATTCCAGGAAAAGTGTGAAGCGGTTTTCCGTCCGGAATTGCGTAAAAACAAGGATAGAGGCCCGAAACGCCGGATCAGGTCTGCCCTGCGGTTCCGGGAGAAAGGAACGAGCCGTGCGGCTTTGAAAGCCGGCACGGCTCGCTTCTTGGTCAGTCCGCTCAGGCCTTGGGCAGCGGCATTTCCTTGACCGTCGAGGAATCGGCCGGAGCATCGCTGTCGAACCACTTCTTGTGGATCGCGGCCAAGGTGCCGTCCTTCTTCATCGCGGTGATGGCGTCGTTCAGCTTGCCGAGCAGAGGATGATCCTTGGTCATCATCAGGCCGTACTGCTCGCCGGTCTTGATGCGTTCCTTGACGACGAGGTCCTTCATCTTCTTGAAGGAGTACTGCATGCCGGGAATGTCGCTGACGGCGGCATCGACGCGGCCGGCGCTGAGGTCGAGCAACAGGTTCTGCTGCGTGTCGTAGCCCTTCACGTCGCTGAAGCCGTCGGCCTGCTGATGATCCTTGACCCAGGTCTCGCCGGTCGAGCCGGACAGCACGCCGACGACCTTGCCCTTGAGGTCGGCTTCCTTGGCGATCGCGCTGTCGGTCTTGGTGGCGATGCCCATGTCGGAATCATAGTAGGGCTGGGTGAAGGACTGCGACTTCAACCGCTCGGCGGTGATGGTGATCGAGGAAATGGCGACGTCGATGCGCTTCGAGGTGGTGGCCGCGAACAGCGCCTGAAAGCCGAGATCGGCGATATCGGTGGTCATGCCGATGCGCTTGGCCGCTTCGTTGACGATGTCGACCTCGAAACCCTCGAAGGTGCCGCTCTCGTTCTTGTATTCGAACGGCGGATTGGTCGGGTAGGCGCCGACATTGAGCACATCGGCGGCATAAGCGGTGGCGGGGCCGGCGGCGATGCCGATGGCGGCGGCCATGAGAAGCAGGTTGCGACGAGTAAAGCTCATTTTTGTTCCCTCTGTTGTTGAACGGGCGGGTTGTCCCCCGCACGGCTTTTTGCCGCCCCGCTTCCGCAGGGCGTCAATTCATTGCGGCGGTCATGCGCTCGAGCGCCGTTTCGATCTGACCGCGGTCGCGGCACACGCACATGCGCAGGAATGCTGCCGCTGAATTTCCAAACAGGTGACCGGGCGCAAGCCCGACCCGCGCCGTCTCCAGGATCCGGGCGCAGGCGCGGCGTGCGTCGTTCTCGCCGTCCAGGGCGAAGAACGCATACATGCCGCCGCGCGGCTTGGTCGGCAGGATCACGCCCGGGATCCGGGACAGCCTGTCATAGGCGAGGTCGAGGCCGGTCCTGATCCGCTGCCTGATTTCCTCGACCAGCGGCTCGCCTTGGCGGATCGCCGCCACGGCGCCGGCCTGGATCGGCGCGGCGGTGCCGCTGTTGATATATTGCGTCATGGCGCCGAGCTGGTCGGCAACACCCGACGGATGCGTCAGCCAGCCGATGCGCCAGCCGGTCATCGCCCAGGCTTTCGAAAAGCTGTTGACCGACAGCACCCGGTCGCCGTCCTCGGCGATCTGCAGGATCGACGGCGCGACGTCGCCGTCGAAATAGAGCCGGCCATAGACCTCGTCGGAAATGATCCAGATGCCCGTGCGCCGGCTGAAGTCGAGCAGCGCCTGCATCTCCTCGCGCGAGGCGGTCCAGCCGGTCGGGTTGGACGGCGTCGACAAGAAGATGGCGCGGGTGCGCGCGTCGCAGGTCGAAAACAGCCGGTCGAGATCGAGCCGCCAGTCATCCTTGAAATCGAGGGAGAACGGCCGTGGCTCGCCACCGATCAGGTGGATGGCGTTGTGGATGTTGGGCCATTGCGGCGCGACGTAGACGACATTGGTGCCGGTATCGACGAGCAGCTCCAGGGCAAGATACAGCGCCTGCATGCCGCCCGGCGTTACCGTGGTGCGTGCGATCGGGATCGGGCGGCCATGGATGCGGGTCTGGTAGTCCGACAGCGCTTCATTCAGCTGGCCATGTCCGCGCATATTGGGGACGTAGAAAGTCAGGCCTTCATCGAAGGCCGCCTTTGCCGCGTCGCGGATGAAGGCGGGCGTCACCACGTCGCCCTCGCCGTACCAGAGCGCGATGACGTCGCCGAGCTCCCGGGCGCGGACCGCGAGGTTGGCGATGTTTTCCGTGTGCAGGTCGCGAATCTGGGCGCGCACGCCATCGAAAGCATAGCGCGCGCTGGACGACGACTGGGGCAACACAAACGACAAGGACTGAAACCCCTCCCACCCGGACGGCGACGGACTGACCGGAAAGCCCCTCCGCCACGGCAGCCGCCATCGATCCGGATGCTATCCAAAGTACCGAGCTTTTCAAGGCAAAAGTTTTAAGCTTAAAAAGTTTGGCTCGCCGGTTGCGCCGCCGATACGCCCTTGGTCGCCTACGTTTTACGCCAACTCATCGCGCGCGGCCGTATAGTTGGCCGCGGCGCCGGCGCCGAGAAACATCGTGTCGCTCGCCAGCACGAAGAAGCTGGCGCCGAGGGCCGCCCAGCGGCTGACGGTTTGCGGGCTGGCGCAGAAAATGCCGGCGGTCCTGCCATGTGCGAGCGTCGCGCCGATGATGCTCTTGATCGCCGCATTGAGCCTGTCAGCGCCTGCCGGGCCGATCGCGTCGATCGACACCGAAAGGTCGCCGGGGCCGACGAAGATCAGGTCGACGCCGTCTACCGCCGCGATCGCTTCGATGTTGGCGAGGCCCTCCGCTGTCTCGACCTGGACCGCGACGACGATCCGTTCATTGGCGGCGGCCAGATATTCGGGGATGCGATAACCGTAGCCGGCGGCCCGGCCGGGCCCGACGCCGCGCTCGCCGAACGGCGGATAGCGCGACGCCTTTACCGCCGCGGCGGCCTGGGCGGCCGTCGAGACGCGCGGGATCAGCACGCCCTGTGCGCCGCTGTCCAGTGCCGCCTGGATGGCCTCAGGCGCATGGCCGGGCACCCGCACCATCGCCGCCACGCGATGCACGTCGGCCGCCCGCACCATGGTCTCGATCGTCTCGCGCGAAATCTGCGCGTGCTCCCAGTCGACGCAGAGGAAATCGAGGCCGGACTGCGCCATCACCTCGACAGCGACCGGATGCGGAATGGCGGCGAAGGAACCGATGAGGTTGGTCTTGCCGATGCATTTCTGGCGGAACTCGCTCATGCCCATCCCCTGTTGCTCGCGTCGCAAATCTATATCCGCAAACGGCGGTCATACGAAGCTATTTCAGGCTTGAAATATTTTTGGCCGGGCCTAGCGTGTGGCCTCCGGTCCAAGAGTTCCCGACATGATCAAAACGCATCCCCTGCATGGATCCAACAGACTGAAGCTTGGCGTCTTCTCGACCAATGCGGATGGCGGCCTTGCCATCACCGATGTGCCGGAGCGCTGGACGGCAAGCTGGCAGGACAATCTGACGGCAGCCCAGATCGCCGATCGCGCCGGGCTGGAGTTCATGCTGCCGATCGCGCGCTGGCGCGGCTTCGGCGGCCGCAACAAGGTGCGCGAATTCTCGTTCGAGACCTTCACCTGGGCCGCCGCCCTTGCCGCGGCCACGCAGCAGATCGGCCTGTTCATGACCGTGCACGTGCCGCTGGTGCATCCGCTCTACGCCGCCAAGGCGCTGGCGACGGTCGATCATATCAGCCAGGGCCGCGCGGGGCTCAACATCGTCTGCGGCTGGAACCCAAAGGAATTCGGCATGTTCGGCACGCCGCTGGTCGAGAAGGGTTATGACCAGGCAGCCGAATGGATCGAGATCCTGGAGCGGCTCTATGCTTCGAGCGAGCCGCTCGATTACGAGGGTACCTATTATCGCCTGAAGGAAGCGGTGAGCCGGCCGGCCAGCCTGCAGGTTCCCCGCCCGGTGACGATGAACGCCGCCTTTGGCGGCCCGGGCCGCGATTTCGCGGCCGCCCGATGCGACTACCTGTTCACGACCTTCTCCGAGATGAGCGATGCCGGCAAGCATGTCGCCGATATCGGTGAGCGCGCCGCCAAGGCGGGCCGCGATGTCGGCGTCTACACAGTGGCGCATGTGGTGTGCCGCCCGACCATGGAAGAGGCGCAGGCCTATTACACGCGCTACGCCGTCACGATGGCCGACCACGAAGCGGTCGACGCGCACATGGCCGGCAAGAAGGAATTCTCGCAGTCGCACGACCCGCATGCCTATGACCGCTACCGCCAGCGTTTCGCCGGCGGCGCCGGCACCTATCCCTTGATCGGAACGCCCGAGACAATCGCCGCCGATATGGCGGCGATCGCCGCGCACGGCTACCAGGGCATCGCGCTGTCCTTCGTCAACTACACGCAGGAACTGCCCTATTTCTGTGACCACGTGTTGCCGCTGCTCAGGCAGGCGGGACTGCGTCAGTAGTCAGTCGGGGATGACCGCCGTGGCCTGGATCTCGATCTTGGCGCGATCCTCGACCAGCGCCACCACCTGCATGGCGGCCATCGCCGGAAAATGCCGGCCGATCACGGCGCGATAGGCCTCGCCGATACCTTTGAGGTTGCCGACATATTCGGCCTTGTCGGTGAAATACCAGGTCATCGAGGTGATGTGGCGTGGCTCGCCGCCGGCCTCGGCCAATACCGCGACGATGTTTTGCAGTGTCTGCTTCACCTGGCCGACGAAGTCGTCGGTCTCGAACCGGCACTCGGCGTTCCAGCCGACCTGGCCGCCGATAAAGACAAGCCGGCCGCGCGCCGCCACGCCGTTGGCGTAGCCGATCGGTTTGGCCCAGCCCTCCGGCTGCAGGATGGTGTGCATGGTCTAGCCTCCCCCTATTTCAGATGCGATTCGCAAGGGTCTCACGCCGCACCCATGACCTGTCTGGCGATCACCACTTTCTGCACGTCGGAGGCGCCCTCATAGATGCGCAGCGCCCTTATTTCGCGATAGAGGCTCTCGACGATATGGCCCTTGCGCACGCCGTCGCCGCCATGCAGTTGCACCGCCTTGTCGATCACCTCCTGCGCCTTGTCGGTGGCGAACAGCTTCGCCATCGCCGCTTCGCGGGTGACGCGGGCGGCGCCCATGTCCTTGGTCCAGGCGGCGCGGTAGATCAGCAGCGCGGCGGCGTCGACATCGAGCGCCATGTCGGCGATATGGCCCTGCACCATCTGCAGCTCGGCCATCGGCGCGCCGAACAGTTTGCGCTCGGCAGCTCTGCTGACGCTCTCGTCCAGCGCGCGCCGCGCGAAGCCAAGGGCTGCCGCGCCCACCGTCGAGCGGAACACGTCGAGCACAGACATGGCGATGCGGAACCCGTCGCCGGGCTTGCCGATCAGGGCGGAAGCCGGGACGCGGACATTGTCGAAGGAGAGCCGCGCCAGCGGGTGAGGGGCGATGACCTCGAGCCGTTCCGCGACGCCGAGACCCTTCGCGTCGGCCGGAACGATGAAAGCGGAAATCCCCTTGGCGCCGGGCGCCTCGCCGGTGCGGGCGAACACGACATAGAGGTCGGCGATGCCGCCATTGGATATCCAGGTTTTTTCGCCCGAAAGCACATAATCGTCGCCGTCGCGGACAGCCGACATCTCCATGTTGGCGACGTCCGAGCCGGAGCGTGGTTCCGACAGCGCGAAGGCGGA
This sequence comes from Mesorhizobium sp. GbtcB19, assembly GCF_019091085.1. Taxonomy (GTDB): domain Bacteria; phylum Pseudomonadota; class Alphaproteobacteria; order Rhizobiales; family Rhizobiaceae; genus Mesorhizobium. Next base: position 7,837 of record NZ_JAGXJY010000009.1, read on the forward strand.
GATCGCCTCACCAGCCCGCGTCTTTTCCAGCCAGCGCTGCTGGTCGGGCGTGCCGAAGAGCGTGATCGCGCCGGTGCCCAGCCCCTGCATGGCGAAGGCGAAGTCGGCGAGCCCGTCATGGCGGGCCAGCGTCTCGCGCGTGATGCAGAGCGTGCGCACGTCGAGTGGCCCGGGATTGGCCGGGTCGAGCGCCGTCGGCTTCAGCCAGCCGTCGCGGCCGAGCGTGGCGACGAGGTCGCGGCAGGCGGCGTCGACATCGCGGTGGTCGACGGGAAGGTTCTTCGCGCACCAGGCTTCTAGGCGCTCTGCGAGGTCGCGGTGGCGGTCTTCGAAGAAGGGCCAGTTGAGGAAGGAACGGTCAGGCATATTTGCCTCCGCAGTTCTGCGAGGTCTGCGCTCTACGGCGCCCCCCTCTGGCCTGCCGGCCATCTCCCCCACAAGGGGGGAGATTGGCAGTTTCGGCGCCGGCGCTTCTCCTGCGGCGCTGGAGATTGGCGAAAGCAGAGATGACAGCTGATCTCCCCCCTTGAGGGGGAGATGTCCGGCAGGACAGAGGGGGGCGCTGTCCCGCCGACGTCTCCATCAAAGTGCTCATCCTCAATTCCCCTCGAACACCGGCTTTTCCTTCGCCACGAACGCCTTGTACGCCCGCTCGAAATCGCCGGTCTGCATGCAGATCGCCTGCGCCTGCGCTTCCGCCTCGATCGCCTGGTCGAGGCCCATCGACCATTCCTGGTTGAGTTGCGTCTTGGTGATGCCATGCGCGAAGGTCGGCCCCGAAACGATGCGCGCCGCCATGTCGAGCGCATCGGCTTCAAGCGCTGCCGCATCGACCAGCCGGTTGTAGAACCCCCAGCGCTCACCTTCCGCCGCGCTCATGGTGCGGCCGGTGTAGAGCAGTTCGGCCGCGCGTCCCTGGCCGATGATGCGCGGCAGGATCGCGCAGGCGCCCATGTCGCAGCCGGCGAGACCGACGCGGGTGAAGAGGAAGGCGGTCTTTGCCTCGGGCGTGGCGATGCGGATATCGGAGGCCATGGCGATGATGGCGCCGGCGCCGACCGCGACGCCGTCGACGGCGGAAATGATCGGCTTGCCGCAGTTGAGCATCGCCTTGACGAAATCGCCGGTCATGCGCGTGAAGGCGAGCAGCTGCTTCATGTCCATTTTGACCAGCGGCCCGATGATGTCGTGGACATCGCCGCCCGAGCAGAAATTGCCGCCATTGGGCAGGAACACGACGGCGTCGACATCGTCGGCATAGACGAGGTCGCGAAACGTGTCGCGCAGTTCGGCATAGCTGTCGAAGGTCAGCGGATTCTTGCGCTCCGGCCGGTCGAGCCGGACTTTCGCGACCTTGCCTTCGACCTGCCAGATAAAATGCTTCGGCTTGAGCTTGGCGATAGTGCTCATTCGCGTCCCTCCCAATTGCTGCGGAACGATTTCAGCATGCCGGTCAGCCGCCTCGCTTCTTCCTCGCTGACACCGCCGAGCAGCTCGCCGACCCAGCCCTCATGCACGGCCGCGATCGTCGCGAAAGATTTGGTGCCTTCCTCGGTCAGCCGCACCATCGAGGTGCGGCGGTCGCCGTTGCGGCGCGCGCGCGTCACCAGCCCTTCGGAAACCAGCCGGTCGACGATGCCGGTGACATTGCCGTTCGACACCAAAAGGAAGCGCGACAGGTCGCTCATCAGCATGCCTTCCGGCGAGCGGTAGAGCGCGGCCATCACGTCGAAGCGCGGCAGCGTGGTGTCGAACTCCTTTTTCAGCCGTTCGCGCAGCTCCGCCTCGATGGTGCGCGAGGCGCGCAGCAGCCTGATCCACAGCCGCAGCCGGTCCTTGCCCGGCCCGATAGACGTCGGTCCCGCTACCATGTCTCACCTCCGGAGATGGAGATTGCCTGTCCGGTGATCGACCGCGCGGCATCGCTGCACAGCCACAGCACGGCTGCGGCGACTTCGTCCGGCTGGATGAATCGTCCCTGCGGGTTCACGGCCGAGAGGCTCTGCCTCGCTTCCTCTGCTGAACGCCCGGTCTTTTCGACGATGCGCTGGACGGACTCTTCCAGCATGTCAGTCTCGACGAAACCCGGGCAGACGGCATTGACCGTAACGCCTGACTTGGCGGTTTCGGCCGCCAGCGCCCGCATCAGTCCAACGACGCCATGCTTGGCGGCGACATAGGGTGCGACATAGGCATAGCCTTTCAGCCCCGCTGTCGAAGCGACGAAGACGATACGGCCTGCCTTCCGCGCGAGCATGCCCGCCAGCGCCGGCTTCACCGTCAGGAACGCGCCGGTCAGGTTGACGTCGAGCGTACGCTGCCAGTCGGCGAGCGTCGTCTTGTGTGCCGCTGCGCTGCCTGCCATGCCGGCATTGGCGACGACGATATCGAACGGTCCGCGCGCGGCCTCCGCCTTCTCATAGACCTCGGCCATTTCGGCTTCGTTCGTGACATCCGCGGCGAGGCCGAAGATGCGGTCATTCCTCTTCACGACTTTGGCAAGTGCCGCTTCGCGCCGCCCGCAGATGGTGACCTTCACGCCGGCTTCCGCCAGCGCCAGCGCGATGGCCTTGCCGACGCCGGAGCCGCCGCCGGTGACCAGCGCATGCTTGCCTTCGATTGCCCGCGCGGCGCTCATACTTTCAGCCCCGCGGCCGCTTCGCGCTCGGCCAGCCGGTAGATCTGGTCACGTCCCGGCAGATAAGGATCTGGCCATTTGACGCCGCGGTCGCCGAGCGTCACCGCCGCATGCAGCGTCCAGTAGGGGTCGGCCAGATGCGGCCTGGCCAGCGCCACAAGATCAGCGCGTCCGGCCATCAGGATCGAGTTGGCGTGGTCGGGCTCATAGATGTTGCCGACCGCCATCGTCGCCATGCCGACCTCGTTGCGGATGCGGTCGGAAAACGGCGTCTGGAACATGCGGCCATAGACCGGCTTGGCGGCAATCGAGGTCTGTCCGGCCGAGACGTCGCAGAGATCGACGCCGGCCTCGCGCAGCAGCTTGGCAATCTCGACCGCGTCCGCCGGCGTAACGCCTTCGATGCCGACCCAGTCATTGGCCGAGATGCGCATCGAGATCGGCTTTTCGGCCGCCCACACCGTGCGCACCGCGTGAAAAATCTCCAGCGGGTAGCGCATGCGGTTTTCCAGCGAGCCGCCATAGTCGTCGGTGCGGCGGTTGGTCAGCGGCGTGATGAAGGCGGACAGCAGATAGCCATGCGCGGCATGGATCTCCAGCATGTCGAAGCCGCAGCGCCCGGCCATCTCGGCGGACGCGACGAACTGGTCGCGGACCAGATCCATGTCGGCGCGGTCCATCGCCTTCGGCACCTGGTTTCGCGGCGACCATGCCACGGCCGACGGCGCCATCACCGGCCAGTTGCCGGAGGTGAGCGGCACGTCCGTTCCTTCCCAGCCGACGCGGGTCGAGCCCTTGGCGCCGGAATGGCCGATCTGGGCGCAGATCTTTGCTTCGGTCTCGGCATGGACGAAATCGACCAGCCGCTTCCACGCGACCTCATGTTCCGGCTTGTAGAAGCCGGGGCATCCAGGCGTGATCCGCCCTTCCGGGCTGACGCAGGTCATCTCGATGTAGAGAAGTCCGGCGCCGCCCTTGGCGCGCTCGGCATAGTGCGAAAAATGCCAGTCGGTCGGGCAGCCGTCGACCGCCTTGTACTGCGCCATCGGCGAAACCACGATGCGGTTGCTGAGCGCCATGTCGCGCAGCCTGAACGGCGCGAACATCGGCGCGCGGCGTAAGCTGTTGCCGCCGGCGCCGGCCTTGCGCTGGAACCATTCCTCGGCGCCTGCCAGCCATTCGGCGTCGCGCAGACGAAGGTTCTCGTGGCTGATGCGCTGCGAGCGGGTGAGCAGCGAATAGTTGAACTGAACTGGATCCAAACCGAGATATCGTTCGACTTCCTCGAACCATTCGAGCGAGTTGCGAGCCGCCGATTGCAGCTTCAGCACCTCGGTGCGCCGCGCATCCTCATATTTGCGGAAAGCCGCTTCGAGGTCGGGTTCGGACTCGACATAGTCGGCCAGCGCCACGGCGCTTTCGAGCGCCAGCTTGGTGCCGGAGCCGATCGAGAAATGCGCCGATGCCGCCGCATCGCCCATCAGCGCCAGATTCTTGTATGACCAGCGCTCGCACAAGACGCGGGGGAAGTTGATCCAGGCCGAACCTCTGATGTGGTTGGCGTTGGTCATCAGCGCGTGGCCGCCGAGATGCTTTGCAAAAATGCGCTCGCAGACGGCGATCGATTCCTGCTGCGTCATCTGGCCGAAGCCGAAAGCGTTCCAGGTCTGCTCGCTGCATTCGACGATGAAGGTCGCGGTCTCGCTGTCGAACTGGTAGGCATGCGCCCACACCCAGCCATGCTCCGTTTTCTCGAAGATGAAGGTGAAGGCGTCGTCGAATTTCTGCGTCGTGCCCAGCCACACGAACTTGCACTTCCGAGTATCGATGTCGGGCTTGAAGACGTCCGCGAAAGTGGCGCGCGATTTCGAATTCAGCCCGTCCGACGCGACCACCAGGTCGTGCGTCTCCATGAACGGCCTGGGGTCGGAGATATCGGTCTCGAACATCAGCTTGATGCCGAGCTCGCGCGCCCTGCGCTGCAGCAGGATCAAAAGCCGCTTGCGGCCGATGCCGCAGAAGCCGTGGCCGGAGGAGACGGTGCGCACGCCGTCATGGATGACGGCAATATCGTCCCAATAGGCAAAATGCTTCTTGATCCAGACCGCGCTGACCGGATCGTTTTTCGTCAGGTTCTCCAGCGTCTCCGCCGACAGAACCACGCCCCAGCCGAACGTGTCGTCCGGGCGGTTGCGCTCATAGACCGTCACCTCATGCGCGGCGTCGCGCAGCTTCAGCGAGATGGCAAAGTAGAGGCCGGCTGGTCCGCCGCCGAGAACCGCAACCTTCATGTCTTGCGATCTCCTCTTCGCTCAGGAGTCGCCGGCAAAGCCGACGATCTCCAGCGGTCAGTATCGCGCCCAAGGGAAATTATTTCAAGCTTAAAGTTTTATAATTGAATGATGACTGAGCGCTTGGCGCATCGCGTCACTTGGCTGGGTCCTTCGGGCTCCACAGCACGGTCTCCGCTCCCTTCTCATACGCCATGCCTTGCGGGTAGCTGATCGCTTCGAGCTGCAGGCCCCACGGCGCCTGGAAATAGAGGATGGTCTGGCCGGCCGCGGGTCCTTCCTTCACCGGCAGCGGTCCCAGCCTTGTCTTCACGCCCTTGCCGTCGAGATAGGCCTTCGCGGCTGCAACGTCGTCGACATAAAGGGCGATGTGGAAGCCGCCGATATCGCTGTTCTTCGGCGTCAGGTCCTTCTGGTCGGGCGCGGTGTATTTGAACAGCTCGATGTTCGAGCCATAGCCGCAGCGGACCATGGTGATCTCCTCGATCACCGCCTTCGGATCGACGCCGAGCAGGTCCTGCATGAAGGTGCCCTTGTCATCGGCGAACGGGCCGAACGCCATTGCCTTCTTGCAGCCGACGACATTGGTGAAGAAGTCGACGGCCTGCTTCATGTCAGGCACGGTGATGCCGGTATGATCGTGCCCGCGCATGCCGGGGATCGAATCCGCCGTGGCCGCTCCCATTGCGCCGAACAGAATTGCCGCGACTATTGCGCCACGCGTTGCGTATTTCATGTCACCCTCCATTGGCGGGCTGACCTCTCATCGCGCACATCCGAGGCCCGCTGGTCGGCATGCGGATATCGAAACTCACTTCATGCCGGCGCCTTCTGCTGCAGCCAGTCCGCGTCGATCTCGGGGAGTGGAATGGCGGCGAGCAGATCGCGCGTGTAGGTCTCCTGCGGATTGTCGAACAGCGCGTCCGTGGCGCTGGCCTCGACGATCCTTCCCTCGCGCATGACGATGACCCGTTGGCAGAGCCGCCGGATCACCGACAGATCGTGGCTGATGAAGGCCACCGTCAGCCCCATCTCGGCTGCGAGCTTCTCCAGCAGCGTCAGGATCTGTGCCTGCGTCGAGACGTCGAGGCCGGAGACGATCTCGTCGGCCAGCACGAATTTCGGCGACAGCGCCAAGGCCCGCGCGATACCGACGCGCTGCCGCTGCCCGCCCGACAGTTCGTGCCGATAGCGGCTGGCGAAAGTCTGCGGCAGGCCGACGCGCTGCAGGGCTTCAGCTACGCGTTCCTTAAGCCTGTCGCCCAGGCCGTTCTGCCTGAGCGGCGCGGCAATGATGTTGAAGATCGTGTGCCGTGGGTTGAGCGACGACATCGGATCCTGGAAAATCATCTGCAGGTTGCGTCGCAGCGGTCTGAGCTCGGCTTCCGAAAGATGGCTGATGTCGCGCCCTTCGAAGCTGATCGCGCCGGCGCTCGGCTCGAGCAGACGCACCAGCGCCCGGCCGAGCGTCGACTTGCCGGAGCCGGACTCGCCGACGATGCCCGTGACTGAGCCCTTGGGCAGGTCGAAGTCGAGACCTTTCAGGATTTCCGCCAGCGGCGCCCGGCCGATCAGCGGCTTGCGCGTCATATCGGGCAGCGCCACCTTCAGCCCGCGCACGGAAAACAGCGGCTCAGCCATGGCCGGGCCTCCAGTCCTGATCGGCCGCCGCGATCTCGGCAGACAACCCTGCAAGCACGGCCTCGTCGACCGGCTTCAGCGAAGCATAGGGATCGGTATAGCGCGGTGTCGCCGCGATCAGCGCCCGCGTGTAGGGATGTTGGGGAGCGTCGAAGAGCTGGGTGGTCTCGGCCTCCTCCACCACCTTGCCGGCATAGAGCACCGACACTTTCTGGCTGATCTTGGCGACGACGCCGAGATCGTGAGTGACGAACAGGATCGCGGTGCCGTGGTCGCGCTGCAGCTGCGCGATCAGCCGCAGGATCTGCTTCTGCACGGTGACGTCCAGCGCCGTCGTCGGCTCGTCGGCGACGATCAGCCTCGGTTCCGCCGCGAAGGCCGCCGCGATCAGCACCCGCTGGCGCATGCCGCCGGAGAGCTCATGCGGATAGCTCTTCAGCACCCGTTCGGGGTCGCGGATCTGCACCTCGTCGAGCAACTGGCGGATGCGTGTGTCGGCCCTCTCGCCGCTCCAGCCGAGGATGCGCACCAGCCGATCGGTCATCTGCGCGCCGATGCGGCGCGACGGGTTGAGCGCGGTCAGCGGATCCTGCGGGATCAGCGCCGTGCGTGCGCCGATCAAGGTCCGGCGTGCCTTGGCATCAAGTCGGCCGAGGTCCTCGCCCTCGATCAGCATCTCGCCTTCGACGATACGCACGCTTTTCGGCAGCACGCCGAGCACCGCCTTGCCGATCATCGTCTTGCCGGCGCCGCTTTCGCCGACCAGCGCGCGCACCTCGCCCGGCTGGACAGTGAGCGAGACGGAGCGCAGCACGCGCTGGCCGTTGGGCAGCACGGCGCTCAAGCCGCGGATGTCGAGACACGCGCTCATCGCAGCACCGGATCGAAGCGCGCCTTCAGCGCCTCGCCGAACTGGCTGAAGGAGAGCACGGTGAGGATCAGCGTGATCAGCGGGAACACCAGCACCCACCAGGCCTGATGGATCGACAGCCGGCCCTCGGCGATGATGCTGCCCCAGGTCGGATCGTCGGTCGAGATCGACAGATTGACGAAGGACAGGATCGCCTCGACGATCACGGCGATGCCCATCTCGAGCGACAAAAGCGCCACCACCGAAGGAAGCACATTGGGCAGCACCTCGCGCAACATGATGCCGATACGACCGTAGCCGGCGATGCGCGCGCTCTCGACATAGTCCATGCGCGCCTGGCTCATGGCTTCGGCGCGGATCACCCGGCAGAAGCGCGTCCAGTCGATGATCGCGATGGCGAGGATGACGGAGCTGAGCCCCGTGCCCAGCACCGCAACTAGGAGGATCGCGAACAGCACCGGCGGGAACGCCATCCAGACATCGACGACACGCGAGATGATGCGGTCGGCCCAGCCGCCGAAATAGCCGGCGATCAGCCCGAGCGCCGACCCGAGCAGGCAGGCGGACGTCGCCGCCGCGAAGGCAACGATGAAGGCGATGCGGCCGCCGAAGATCAGCCGCGACAACAGATCGCGTCCCAGGCTATCGGTGCCCAACCAATAGCCGGGCTCGGCGCCGTCCAGCCAGAAAGGCGGCAGCCGCTCAAGCATCAGGTCCTGCGCCAGCGGATCCTGCGGCGCGACGAGCGGCGCGAAGATGGCCGCGAGCAAGGCAATCAGCAGCCAGCCGCCGGCCAGCCACAGCCTCGGGCTCAGGCCACCTCGCGAGATGCGGGCGTCATCCATGGCGCAGCCTCGGATTGAGCAGCGCATACATCATGTCGACGGCAAGGTTGATCAGCACGAAGAGCAGCGCGAACACCAGCACGATGCCCTGGATCAGCGGCAGGTCGCGGTTGATGACGGCATCGATCGCCATGTTGCCGAGGCCTTCATAGGAAAACAGCCGCTCGACGATGACGGTGCCGCCGATGAGGAAAGTGAACTGCACCCCGACCAGCGTCAGCGTCGGCAAGGCCGCGTTCTTCAGCGCCTCGCGCAGGATCACCTGCGTCTCCGAAAAACCTTTGACCCGCGCCAGCACCACATAGTCGAGGTCGAGCACCTCCTTCAGCGACTGTTTGAGCAATTGGGCGATGATCGCCGCCAGCGGCAGCGCCAGGGCCACGGCCGGCATCAGCATATGCTTGAGCAGGTCCCAGGTGAGGTCGAAGCGCAGCCTGAGCAAGCTCTCGACCAGATAGAACTGGGTGACGAAGGGCAGGTCGAGCTCCGGCGACACCCGGCCGGAAATGTCGAAGACAGGCACCAGAACGCCGAACAAAAGGATCAGCACCAGGCCCCACAGGAAGTCGGGGATGGAGAGCGTCGCGCCGCTGGCGATGTCGATGCCGGCTTCGAGCGCCGTGCCGCGCGAGCGCGCGCCGACGATCGCGGCGGTGGCGCCGAGCGCGATCGCCATGAGCAGCGCCACGGTCGCCAGCTCCAGCGTCGCCGGTAGCCGGTTGAAGACGAGACCGAGCACATCCTGGCGCAGCGAGATCGAGGTGCCGAAATCGCCATGCAGCACGCCGCCGAGCCAGATGAAGAATTGCTGCACGATGGTCTTGTCGAGCCCATAGAGCGCGCGCAGCCGCGCGATGTCGTCGTCGCTGGCCCCGGGCGGCAGCATCATGGCGATCGGGTCGCCGGGCGCCACGCGGATGACGACGAAGACGACGATGGCGACGCCGAAAAGCGTCACCAGCATCGTCAACAGACGAACGAGGAATCTCTGCAGCAGCATGCGTGCGTAATCACTCTAACGAACTCCCCCTCATCCGGCCGCTTCGCGGCCTCTTCTCCCCGGTGGGGAGAAGAGGCTGGCTCAGCCGTCGGCGACCTCTTCTCCCTTGGGGGAGAAGGTGGCCCGAAGGGCCGGATGAGGGGGCTGCGTCGTTGAAGGAGACACGCTACCGCGCCTCCTCATCTCGATCAGGCAGCCGGGGTCATCAGCGCCGGCAGCAGCGCGCCGGACACATGCTGCACGACATTGACCTTCTTCGAATGCACGATCGGCTGCGCATACTGCATCAGCGGCAGCACATAGGCCTGCTCGGCGATGTATTTGTCGACGGCCTTCCAGCCGGCGATGCGCTTGGCCTCGTCCTTCTCGCCCCACAGCGGGTTAATCATGTCGACAAGGTCCTTGCTGTCCCACACCGAATGCGGGCTCGGGCCATACATGGCGAAACCGGTCGAGGTGGTGGGGTCGCCGATGGAATTGCCCCAATTGTAGAAGGCGGCCGGCGCCAGCTTGTCGGCGGCGCGCAGCTCGTAATGCTTGGCGATCTCATAGACCTCGATATTGGCCTCTATGCCGACCTTGCGCCACATGCCGACGATCGCCTGGATCATCTCATAGTCCTTAGGCTTGAAGCCCTTGGTGGTCTGGATGGTGAACTTGACCGGCTTCTTGGTCGAATAGCCGGAAGCGGCGAGCAGTTCCTTGGCCTTTTCGGGATTATGCTCGACCTTGATCGAGGGATCGAAGGCCGTGTATTCCGGCGTCTCCAGCGTCGCGATCGGCTGGCCGTAGCCGCGCAGCAGGCGCTTGACCAGGAGCTCCTTGTCCACCGCCATCACGGCCGCCTGGCGGACATTCTTGTCCAGCATCGCCTCGATGTCGTTGAAGAAGATCATGCCGATGTCGGAGACGTTCTTGATCGAGCCGGCGAGTCCCTTCTTGGCGATCAGCCGGTCATATTCCTCATAGGGGATTTCGAGCGTCACCTGCGAGGAGCCGGATTCGATCTCGGCGACGCGGCTCGCCGCGTCGGTGACGAACTTGATCGTCACATTCTCGAAGGCGGGCTTGGCGCCCCAGTAGTTCGGATTGGCCTTCAGCCGCAGGAAGGCGTTGCGCTCGAATTTGTCGACCATATACGGGCCGGTGCCGATCGGGGCCTTCTCGAAACCTTCGGCGCCGACCTTCTCGTAATAGGCCTTGGGCAGGAAGTAGCCGGTCAAAAACGACATCCATTTGAAATAGACCGGGTCGAACTGCACGACGTCGCCGGTGATCTTGTTGCCGTCGATCTTGAAGTTGTTGACGTTCTTCCAGACGAACTGGATCGGGTTGCCGGTCTTCTCGTCGCCGGCGCGTGTCAGCGACCACACCACGTCTTCCGGCGTGAAGGGCGAGCCGTCATGCCATTTGACGCCCTCGCGCACCGTCATCGTCACCTTGGTGCGGTCCTCGTTCCAGCCCCATTCGGTGAGCAGGCCCGGCGTGAAGGAGAGGTCCGGCTTCTGGCCGATGATCTGGTCGAACACCGACTGGTAGAGGCCCTGGATGGTCGGGTTGACGGCCGAGGGGCCGGTCGTTGGATCCCAGGAGGGCAAATTGACGTTGTAGGCGATGGTGAGCTCGTCCGCCGCTTTTGCTGCTTTCGGCAGACCGAGCGTGGCCGCGCCGATCGCGGCGGCGCCATATCCAAGCAAGTCACGTCTGTTGATGGTCATGGTCGTTCCCCTTGTTGGTTGTCATTTGTCCGCGCGGCGTTTTTTCATTCGCTAGGTCTGGTGGGCAACCGCGCCTTGTCCATCCCGGAATTCTAATTCCCTCCCAGCTGTTGGGCGAGCATGAAGCCTGAGCCTGCGCCCGTTCCGGCGCCCGGCCAAGTCGCGGCGCCGGTGAGGTAGAGATTGGCGAGCGGCGTGTTCCAGCGCGCGAAGCCGCGCGCCGGACGGAACAGGAAGTTCTGCGACAGGTGATGGCTGCCGCAGATCTGGTCGCCGCCGACGAGGTTCGGGTTTTCGCGCTCGAGGTCGAGCGGCGAGAAAACCGCGTGGCCAAGTATCTTGCTGCGCAAACCCGGCGCGTAGCTCTCGATGATGTCGAGCACACGTTCGGCGTAGGCGTCCTTGACCGCATCCCAATGCGCGGGCGCGAGCGTGCCGGCCGCATCGCCGAGGATCTCAGCCGGCAGCATGCGCACCTGCACCCACAGAACATGCTTGCCCGCCGGCGCGCGCGAGGGATCGACCGCCGTCGGCTGGCCGACGACCAGCACCGGCTGGTCGGGCAGCAGGCCGGCGATCGCCTGCTGGTAGGTGCGCGACATGGCGTCGAGCGAGGGCGCCAGATGCACATAGGCGAACTGGCGAAGCTCGGCGCCGGCGCTCCAGTCGGGTAAATCGTCCAGCGCCAGATGGATCATCATCGTGCCCGGTGCATGGCGAAATTTCTTCATCGCCGCGTCGAAGCCGGCGTCGCCGGAGCCATTGGGCAGCAGCTTGCCCGGCAAGGCTTTCGGTGCGACACCGGCAATGACGGCCTTGCGCGCGACATGGGTTTCGTCGGACGCCAGCCGCACCCCGCTCGCCTTGCTGCCGGTGACCATGATCCCGGTGACGTCCGCGCCCGTCGTGATCTGGCCGCCGGCCGCCGTCACCATGCCGGCCAGGGCGCGGATGATGGTGTCGGCGCCGCCCTTGCCCAGCACCATGCCGAAACTCTGGTTGGCCATCGATTCCAGATAGGGGAACACCGCACCCCCGGCGATGTCGGGCGCGAAGTCGAGATGCATGCCCCAGGCGGCGAGCGTCGTGCGCACATGCGGCGTCTCGAAATTCTCCTCAAGCCATGCGCGCGGCGAGGAGAAAAGCAGCCGACCCGTATCCAGCGCGCCGGCAAGGCCCTTCTTGCGCCACAGGTTCCAGCCCGTGCCGGCCAGTGCCCTTGCGCTCATCGGCGATCCGAGCAGCCGGAAAAGATGCTCGGCCTCGCCGGGGAAGGCGCCCACCAGCCGGCGCCATGTGGCGGCATCGGCCGCCGAGAAGGCTGCCAGCCGCGAGGCGGTCTTTTCGAGGTCGTTGCTGACGCCGAACCATTTCCCGTCTGGAAAGGCACTGGCGAAACAGTCGGCCACCGGCGCGAAGTCCAGACCGTGGCTTTTCAATTCATTTGCATATTTCCGGTGGAACGCGGAGCCGGCGAACAGGCTCAGATTCATCGCGCCGAAATCATGCCGGAAGCCGGGAAGCGTGTATTCGCCGGTTTGCACGGCGCCGCCGATCGTCTGGCTGCGCTCGAAAACTGCTATTTTCCAGCCTTTGAGCGCCAGATGCGCGGCGCATGCCAGACTGTTGTGGCCCGCCCCGACAAAGATGGCGTCGAACTCGCTCACGCCCCGCCCCGAAAATGCTTTATGCTTAAAGATAATTGCAGATGCATATGTTTTCGTCTAGTAGGTATGTTAAGGGCCGCGACGAGCCTTGATGATCACCAGATAAGAGGGAACGAAAGACCATGGACACGCAAAAACTCCTCGGCGAGGTCGCCGGCCAGCTGCTTTCGGGCGGCATCAAGGTGGTCGATTTGTCGGCGCCGCTCGGCCCCAACACGCCGCTGATCAAGCTGCCGCCGGAACTCGCCGTCGACACGCCGAAGGTCGAGATCCACGCGATCTCCAAATATGACAAGAACGGTCCCTGGTGGGCCTGGAACTGGCTGAAGCTCGGCGAGCATTCGGGCACGCATTTCGACGCGCCGCAGCACTGGATCACCGGCAAGGACTATCCGGACGGCGCTACCGACACCATTCCGGCGCAGAATTTCGTCGGCCCGGTCAACGTCATCGATTGCTCAGCGGAATCCGCCGCCGATCACGATTTCCTGCTCACCGTCGACCACATCAAGGCCTGGGAAGCCAAGCACGGCGCCATCAATCCCGGCGAATGGGTGGTGATGCGCACCGACTGGTACAAGCGCAACGGCTCCGAAGCCGAGTTCCTCAACGCCAATGAGACCGGCCCGCACACGCCGGGCCCAACGGCGGAAGCCATCCAGTTCCTGATCAGCAAGGACATCAAGGGCTGGGGCTCGGAGACCATCGGCACCGACGCCGGCAAGGCCGGCGGCATGGAGCCGCCGTTCCCGGCGCACACGCTGATGCATAAGGCCAACCGCTATGGGCTGGCCAGCCTCTGCAATCTCGACCAGTTGCCGCCGAAAGGCGCGATCCTGATCGCGGCACCGCTCAAGATCGAGCACGGCACCGGCAGCCCGATCCGCGCGCTGGCGCTGGTGCCGCGGGGTTAAAGCCAAGGCCACGACGATGACCGCCCCCGATCACATCATCGTCGGCAGCGGCATCAACGCCCTGGTATGCGCTGCGATGCTTGGCGCCAAGGGCGCCAAGGTGCTGGTGCTCGAGCGCAACGATCGCATCGGCGGTTGCATGCGCACCGAGGAGATCACCGCGCCAGGCTTCGTCCACGACGTGATGGCGACGACCTTCGTGCTGTTCATCACCTCGCCGGCCTTTGCAGCGCTTGGCAAGGACCTTGCGCGGCACGGGCTGGAGTTCTGCCACACGGCGACGCCCACCGGCGTGCTCAGGCCCGACGGCAGCCATGCCGTGCTCACCACCGACCGCGCCGCCAACATCGTGTCGCTCAACCAGATCGCGCCCAATGACGGCGACCGCCATGGCGGCGATGTCGGCGACATCGAGCGCAACGCCGGGCTGTTGTTCGGCCTGCTCGGCGGCGCGCTCTGGTCTTACCCGACGACCAGGCTCATGGCCGGCGAGGCCTGGCGGCGCGGCCCGCGCAACCTCGCCGCCTTCATGGGCGAGGCGCTGGTGCCGGCGCGCGGCTGGCTGGAAACGACCTACACCTCCGATACGGTGCGCGCGCTCTGGGCGCCGTGGGTGCTGCATGCCGGGCTCGGGCCGGAAGACGCGTTCTCCGGCCAGATCGCCAAGGTCATCGCCTTCGCGCTGGAGGCCGCCGGCGCGCCGATCGTCAAGGGCGGCGCCAGGAACCTGCTTGCCGCCTTCGAGGGCCTGATCAGGGAGCGCGGCGGCGAAATCCGCGTCAACGCCGATGTCGCTGGGATCGTCCAGACTGGTGGCCGCGCCTCCGGCGTCCGGCTCGCGTCCGGCGAAACGGTGAGCGCCGCCAAGAACGTCATCTGCTCGGCCACGCCGACGCAGCTCTATGGCCGCCTGCTCGGCAAGGAGGCGCCGGAGGCAGCCACCAAGGCCACGCAGTCCTATCGCTACGGCAAGGGCAACTTCCAGATCCACTACGCGCTGAACAAGCCGCCGGCCTGGCGTGGCGCGGGCCTCGACAAGGTGGCGCTGCTGCATTTGACGCCGGGATTGGACGGTGTGTCGAAAGCCTGCAACGAAGCAGTGCGCGGCCTGCTGCCCGAGGTGCCGACCATCTGCGTCGGCCAGCCGCATGCGCTCGACCCGTCGCGCTGTCCGGAAGGCAAGGCGATCCTGTGGCTGCAACTGCCGGAGGCGCCGCGCCACATCAAGGGCGATGCGGCCGGCAAGCTTGAGGCTCAGGCCGACGGAAGCTGGAGCGAGACGCTGCGCGAGGCCTATGCCGACCGCGCCGAGGCGATCCTCGCCAACCACATCGAGGGTTTTCGCGAGACCATCATTGCGCGCCGCGCCTACTCGCCCGCCGATCTCGAAGCGATGAACATCAACCTGGTCGGCGGCGATCCCTATGGCGGCTCTTCGACCATCGACCAGTCCTTCCTGTGGCGGCCGTTCAAGGCCAGCCGCAACCACGAGACCGGGATCAAGGGCCTCTATCACATCGGCGCCTCGACCCATCCGGGCGCCGGCCTTGGCGGCGGCTCCGGCTTCCTTTTGGCGGGGAAGCTGTGATGGAACAGAAGCTCGCCGAAAAGCGCCAGCGCATCTCGACCCTCGGCCAGATCGGGCTGCAGCAGTTCGCGCCCTATCTGATGAACCGCATCATGGGCCGCTACAACGCCACTTTGCGCGAGGATTTCCGCAAGCAGGGCCTGACCATCCCGCAGGTGCGCACATTGGCGGTGCTCTCTGTCACCGACGGCGTCACCATCAACGACCTCTCGGTCTATACGGTCATCGAACAGTCGACGCTCAGCCGCACGCTCGACACGCTGGAAGGCCAGGGCCTGGTGCGGCGCGAGCAGGGCGTGACCGACAGCCGCTTCCGCCATGTGTTCCTGACTGATGATGGGCGCGCTCTGTTCACGCGCGCCTGGCCGGCCATGCATGACGCCTTCGAGGCGATGTTCGACGATGTCGACGATGCCGAATACGCGGCGCTGATCGCGACGCTGCAGAAAATGCTGAAGAACATTCGCAAGCACGAAATCTAGAGGTACGCGCCGCCTCCCCCAAGGCAACGGGAAGGCGGCAACGGAAGGAGGCAGAGATGGCCGAACGGTCTTTTGCCAAGGAAGTCGAAAAGCTGAGGCTGGGCGCCGGCGAGGAATTCGCGGGCGAGGGTATCCTCGCCATCACCAAGGCGCTGCTGCAATGCGGCGTCGGCTATGTCGGCGGCTACCAGGGCGCGCCGATCAGCCATCTGATGGACGTGCTGGCCGACGCGCAGGACATCCTCGGCGAGCTCGGCGTGCATTTCGAGGCGAGCGCTTCCGAAGCGACCGCCACCGCCATGCTTGCCGCCTCCGTGCACTATCCGATCCGCGGCGCCGCCACCTTCAAGTCGACGGTCGGCACCAATGTCGCTTCCGATGCGCTCGCCAATCTCGCGTCCGGCGGCGTCACCGGCGGCGCGCTGATCATCGTCGGCGAGGACTATGGCGAGGGCTCCTCGATCATGCAGGAGCGCAGCCATGCCTTCGCCATGAAGAGCCAGGTCTGGCTGCTCGACCCGCGCCCGAACCTGCCCTCGATCGTCAAGGCGGTCGAGGACGGCTTCGAACTGTCGGAGGTGTCGAACACGCCGGTGATGCTGCAGGTGCGCATCCGCTGCTGCCACGTCCACGGACATTTCATCGCCAAGGACAACAAGCGCCCGCCAATGTCGGTCGCCGATGCGCTGTCGGCGCCGCGCCGCGACACCGGCCGCATCGTCCTGCCGCCCGCCTCCTTCCTGCATGAGAAGGAGAAGGTCGCCAAGCGCTGGCCGGCGGCGGTCGATTTCATCAAGAGTCGCAAGATCAACGAGATGTTCGGGCCGGACCATGGCTCGGTCGGCATCGTCATGCAGGGCGGCATGTACAATTCCGTCATCCGTGCGCTGCAGCGGCTCGGCCTCGCCGACACCTATGGCGACACCGACGTGCCTCTCTATGTGCTGAACGCCGTCTACCCGCTGGTCGACGACGAGTTCCTCACCTTCTGCGAAGGCAAGCAGGCGGTGCTGGTCGTCGAGGAAGGCCAGCCCAATTACATCGAGCAGGCCTTTGCCGCGATGCTGCACAAGGCCGGCCGCGGCACCAGGCTGGTCGGCAAGGAGCATCTGCCGATGGCCGGCGAATATACCGGCCAGGTGATGCTCGACGGCATCGGCTCCTTCCTGCGCGCCAACGCTCCGCATCTGCTGCCGGGCGAAGTACGCGCCCCGAACAAAACGGGCGAGGGTGTCGATACGGCCGACCTCATCAATGTCGTTCCTGGACGTCCGCCGGGCTTCTGCATCGGCTGTCCGGAGCGGCCGATCTTCGCGGCCACAAAGCTGGTCGAGCAGGAGCTCGGCAAACACCACATCGCCTCCGACATCGGCTGCCACCTGTTCTCGATCATGCCGCCCTTCGAGCTCGGCGCCACCACCATGGGCTATGGGCTTGGCCCGGCCTCGGCCTCCGCCTTCAATTCGCCCGATGCAAAACGCCGCTCGATCTCCTTCGTCGGCGACGGTGGCTTCTGGCACAACGGCCTGACCTCCTCGATCGGCAACGCCGTCTTCAACAAGAATGACGGCGTCATCGTCATCGTCGACAATTTCTACTCGGCCGCGACCGGAGGGCAGGACATATTGTCCTCGCGCGCCCCGAACCGGACAAAGTCGACGAAACATCCGATCACCGAGGCGGTGAAGGGCATGGGCGTCAAATGGCTGCGCCACATCGACCGCACCTATGATGTCGGCAAGATGCAAGCCACCTTGCGCGAGGCGCTGACGACAGAGGAGAAGGGGCCGAAGGTCATCGTGGCCTCGTCCGAATGCATGCTCAACCGCCAGCGCCGCGAGAAGCCGCTGGTCGACAAGGCGATCAAGGGCGGCGAGCGCGTGGTGAAGCCGAAATTCGGCGTCGACGAGGACATCTGCACCGGCGACCACGCCTGCATGCGGCTTTCCGGTTGCCCGTCGCTGTCGGTGAAGTCGCTCGACGATCCGCTGCGCGACGATCCGGTGGCCTCGATCGACCAGAATTGCGTCGGCTGCGGCAATTGCGGCGAGGTGGCGGATGCCGCCGTGCTCTGCCCGTCCTTCTACCGCGCCGATGTCGTGCACAATCCCGGCCGCTGGGATCGGTTTCTCGAAAGCGCGCGCCGCGCGGTCATCGGCCTGCTGCAGCGTCGCCGCGAGCGCCGCCGCTTGATGTTCGCCGATGCTTGACCCCAGCGCAGCGCTGCGCCCGAAGACGGGCGCTTCTGACGACGAGCGGGTGATAAAACTCGCCGTGCTCGCCGTTGGCGGCCAGGGCGGCGGCGTGCTCGCCGACTGGATCACCGACGTCGCCGAGCGCAGCGGCTACATCGCCCAGTCGACGTCGGTCGCCGGCGTCGCCCAGCGCACCGGCGCCACGATCTACTATATCGAGATGGCCCGCGACACCGGCCGGCTGCCGGTCTTCGCGCTGTCGCCCTCGCAGGGCGACGTCGACATCCTGATCGCCGCCGAGCTGATGGAAGCCGGCCGGGCCATCATCCGCGGCTTCGTCACGCCCGAGCGCACGACGCTGATCACCTCTTCGCACCGCATCGCCGCGGTTTCGGAAAAGATCGAGCCGGGCGACGGCCGCGCCTCGTCGGAAAAGGTGCATGCGACGGCGCAAGCGGCGGCAAAGCGCTTCATCGCCTTCGACATGGAGAAGATCGCCGCCGACAACGGCACCATGATCTCGGCCAGCCTGCTCGGCGCGCTGGCCGGCTCGGACGCGCTGCCGTTCCCGCGCGAAAACTACGAGCAGGCGATCGGCGCCGCCGGCCGTGGCGTCAAGGCAAGCCTCGCCGCCTTTGGCGCTGCTTGCGACCGCGCGCGCGGCATTGCCGCACCGGCAGCGGACAAGGCAGCAGTGAAACCTGCTGCCCCCGAAACCAAGCCTGCGAAGGTCAGCGGTCCCGAAACATTGTTGAAAGGCTGGCGCGAGCTCGCCGCCCGCGTCGCGGCATTGCCGGAGCCGGTACGCGACATGGCCGAACGTGGCTTGAAAAAGGTCGTCGACTACCAGGACATCGCCTATGGCGACGAATATCTCGACCGGCTGGACAAGGCTGTAGCGCTCGACAACGCGGAGCGCGGTTATGCGCTGTCGATCGCGGCGGCAAAGCATCTCGCCAACGCCATGTGCTATGACGACATGATCCGCGTCGCCGATCTGAAGACGCGCTCGACGCGCGACAAGCGGGTGCGCAAGGAGGTCGGCGTCAAGGAAGGTTCGGTCCTGCAGGTCACAGAATATTTCCATCCGCGCATCGAGGAGTTCTGCGGCACGCTGCCCGCGGGGCTCGGCAGCTATATCGAGGAGAGGCCGAAGCTCGCCGCCTTCCTCGACCGCCGCATCAATCGCGGCCGCCACATCCGCACCGACAGTTTCACCGGTTTTTCGATGCTCTGGTTCATCGGCGGCCTGCGCCGCTGGCGCCGCGCTCTGCTGCGCCACAGGATAGAGGTCGAGCATCTGGAGCGTTGGTATGAACTGGCGCTCAGCCATGTGCCGCAGAACTACGCGCTTGCCACCGAAATCCTGAACTGCCGCCGCCTGATTAAGGGCTACAGCGACACCCATGCCCGCGCCCAGTCGAAGTTCGACCGCGTGCTCTCGGCGCTGCCCATGCTGACGGGCCGCGACGATGCCGCCGACTGGATCCGCCGCCTGCGCGAGGCCGCGCTGAAGGACGAGAAGGGCGACATGCTGGATGGCGCGCTGAAGACCGTGGCGACGCTGGGCGATAGCCCGGCTTTGTAACGACTTGCTGCCGCAGACGCTGGCTATCCAGTAGCTTCCCGCCCAGAGACCTGCTCGACGAGGATCCGGAAAAAGACATGCGGCAGGCTGTCCGACACGGGAGGCGTGACGGGCTTGAGCGCGCCGGGCTCCCACCAGTCCGCGTGCTTGCTCAACACCGCCCATGCATGGTCGCGCTGGACCTTGTGGCCGACCCGGTCCGGCAGTTCCTCATAGCGCCCCTCGACGATTACGCTTCGCCATCCGCGCCCTTGCGTGTGGTCTTGCACCTGCGCGCACACCAGGGGATTTTCCCGCATCCAGTCGATCTTCTTGCCGAGCAGGGAGAAGCCGTAGAGGTGACTGTCGGCATAGGCGTAGTTGAACGGCACGACATAGGGTTGTCCGTCCTTCGCGCATGCCAGATGTCCAGTGCGGTTGGCCGCCAGCATCTTCGTGCATTCCAGGTTCGAGAGCGTGCGGATCATCATCGGTGTGATCACCTGTTTCAGCGGGCCTTGACGATCTCCGTCGGTCGCTTCTCATCGATCCTAGTGCGGGACGCGTCCATGCTCATTGATATGGATCAATTCGATATGGCGCCGAGGGCCTGCTGGACCGACCCGCCGCGGATCGAAACAGTCAGCCGGCGCTGCCGCGAACCGATCTAACGAACATGTGATCCATCCCGCTCCGACGGATTTCGCCCCAACACTCCGTTTCACGGAGGTAGGGACGAATTACGGAGAGAGAACGTATGTTTACAAAATACTTGCTGCCCATTGCCTTGGCGGCCGGCACCTTGATGCTGTCCGCCGCGAGCTCCGAGGCTATGCCTCTGGCCAAGCCGAGTGCCTCATCGCTGCCCATCGAAACAGTCGGCTGGCGCTGCGGTCCCGGCTGGCACATGAACCACTGGGGCAGATGCGTACCGAACGGTCGCCGGTTCATCCGGCCAGTGCATGTTCGCCACTGGCACCCCGGCTTCTGGTATCACGGCCGCTGGCATCCCGGCTTTTGGAGCTGATGATCGCGCTCGGATCGCCATCGACGCCCGCGCTGGCAACGGCGCGGGCGTTTTTTGCTGAGGTCCTAACAGCGGCGAAGCTCGGTCATCCGCGTCCGTAACTTAAGAGCGTCGCGGCCGTGGAGAGGCTATGAGACGTCGGCGGGACAGCGCCCCCCTCTGTCCTGCCGGACATCTCCCCCACAAGGGGGGAGATCAGCCGTCACGCCTGCTTTCGCCAATCTCATACGTCGTAGAATTGAGCGGAGCGCCGAAGCTGCCAATCTCCCCCCAAGTGGGGGAGATGTCCGGCAGGACAGAGGGGGCGCGAAGGATCGCGACCGATCTCATCTTGCACTGCTCCGTCCGAGGACGAATTGACAGGCGCTTGGCGCCCTCCACCGAGGGAGCGAAGACTTACACCACCAGATCCCGCATCGGCTTCACCGCCGCCGACTCCGGAAACACCCTGTCGCCGAGCACTGCAGTGGAAAGCCCGAACTGATCCGCCAGCAGGCCCTTCAGCACCGCGCGCACGTCGCTGGTCGGCGCCAGGTCGCGCTGTTCGTAGAGCTGCGCCGGCTTCAGTCCCGGCCAGTCGGCGATCACGCGGCCGCCCTTGACCGCGCCGCCGGCGAGCAGCACCACCGTCCCGGTGCCGTGGTCGGTGCCGACCGTGCCGTTGATACGCGCCGTGCGGCCGAACTCGGTGATCGCCACGATTGCCGTGTCCTTCCAGCGCGCGCCCAGCCCTTTCTCGAATTCCTCGAAGGCGCCGTCGAGGCCGCCAAGCAGGTTGGCGAGCCGGCCGGTGGCACCGCCTTCGTTGACATGGGTGTCCCAGCCGTCGAAGGCGAGCGCGGCGATGCGTGGTCCGTCATCGGCCGCCATCAGTCTCGCCGCGCCATGCGCCGACTGCCGCATGCCGGCGGCATTGTCGAGGCCGCCCTTCGGCTTCATCGTCTTGCCGTCGAGCTGATCGCCCTTTGCCATCCGGTCGGCGTCGAGACCCTTCTGCAGGGCTGCCGCCAGCACCGGATCGCGATGGTTGTAGAGGTCGAGCACACGCTCGGCGAGCGCATCGCCGGGCGTCGGCAGAGCCTGCGGCGCCCAGCCGAGCACCGGCGCGGCGCCGCGGATCACCAGCGGCGTCGAAGGCCCGACCGCGAGCCCGCCCGCCTTGGCGATCCTGTCGCCCGCCGGCAGGTTGGCCAAAGCCCGGTTAAGCCAGCCGGTGGTCGCGTTGCCGGGACCGGGCAGGCCGCTTTCCAGCACGTCCTGGCCGTCGAAATGCGAACGGTCGCGATAGCCCGTCGCGGCCGCATGCACGACCGCCGCCTGGCCCGCCTTGAACAGGCGCGCAAACACCGGCATGGCCGGGTTGACGGCGAAGAAACCGTCGAGCGGCAATGCCGGGTTGGCGCCTGAGAGCGAAAGCGCGATATCGCCGTGCAGGCCGGCATAGTCCGGGTCGCCGACCGGTCCGACCGTCGACAGCCCGTCCAGCGCGCCGCGCAGCACGATGACGATCAGGCGCGGGTCGCGGTTGTCGGCCGCGCGGGCAAAGCGCGGCAGATAGGCCCAGGCGAACAGCGCGCCGCCGGTCATCAGCACCGCGCGGCGGGACAGGCTAGGGGTTTCGCAAAGAAGGCTCATGGCCGCATCTCCACTAACTCTTTGTTTTTACGCAATTCCGGACGAAAAACCGCTGCGCACTTTTCCTGGAATTGCTCCAGCTCACCGCCGTTGGAACTCAGGCGCCATCAACAGCAGCGCCAGGCCCTGCTGCTTGGACTCGGCGCGCGAAATCGCCTGCTTGGTCTCGGCGGAGACGGATGTGCCGATCAGCGACGCCAGCATCTCGTTCGGATCGCCGATGTCGTTCGCTTGCTTCGCGGCTTGCCAGGCAATGTCCAGCCGCGTCTTGAGGCCCTCGGCCGAAGTCCATGCATCCGTCTGGTCGGAAAAGCCGTTCGGCCCCGGCGGCTGCCACAGCGGTTCGCCGAGCACGTTCAGCCAGCGAAGCGACCGTTGCGGTTCGTTGCCGGCGGTAGCGCCGACCGCGCGCCGCAGCGCGACGACATAATCCAGGGGCGAGCGCAGCTTCGTGAGTGGCGTCGACCAGGTTTCGGGCATGTCGATCAGCGTCAAGGCGATCGAGCGGAGGTCGCCGTCGGTTTTGGTGAAGACCGCGGCCAGGCGCTCGACAGCCGCGGGCGTCGGGTCGTCGGCGATGAAATGGCGGGCAAGCTTGACGGCGATGTGCCGCGCGGTGGCCGGATGACGGGCTATGTCGTTGAGGGCGGCCTCCGCCTGGCCCATGCCGCCGCCTGGATAGGTCCTACCGAGCAGCATCGCCTCGCCGGGCTGATGCGTGTTGGCGTTGAAGACGAACGTTCCCGGCTCTCCGAGCCGCCCCTCGCGGCCCGCCATCGTCCAGCCGGTCAGCATGCCGGCGAAACTGGTGACGTCGGCTTGGGCATAGCCGCTGCCGACGCCCAGCGTATGCAGTTCCAGGATCTCGCGGGCGAGATTCTCGTTGAGGCCGCGGCCGCGCCTTTTGCCGGCGCGCGAGTCCGGCCCGATCGACTGCTGGTTGTCGAGATAGAACAGCATCGCCGGATGATGCTCGACCGTGAGCAGCATGTCGGCGAAGCGGCCGAGCACGAAGGGGCGGATCGCCTCGCGCTCGAAGGCGCCGGCGCTGGCCCGCACCACCGGCGCCTTGGCGACGGAAACGCAGAAATGGTTCGACCAGAAGCCGACCAGCCGCTCAACGAAACCGGGTGTCGCGGCGAGCGCCTTGTCGAAACGGGCCCGCGCTTCGTCGCGATAGATATCGGCCTCGACGCGCGGCACCGCGGATTTGGCTTTTGCATCGGCCGGGCCGGCCGGATCAGCCGCCGCCGTCGGCTGCATGGCGGCAGCCGCCTTCTCGTCCCGCGCCGTCTTGCGCTCCATGACTGCCGCCATGCTGGCCTGGATCGCCGCGGTGCTGTCCAGCAACCCGGCATTCTGCGGATCGTCGGGAGGGATGAGCGCGATGTCCTGCTGCTTGAGCTCGGCCTTGAGGTAGCCGCGCGGATCGGCGGCGATCTTGCCGAGCTCGTCGCCCGGTCTCGCGCCGAGGCCGAAGCGGTTGAGCGCGACCAGGGCTTTGTCCGGCGGTACGGGATTTGAAACCGGTGCGGCCAACATAGCCTCCGTCCGAAGCCGACCATTTGGGCCGGTATATTCCAGGGATCGCAAGGGCGCTCATGACGCCGGCCGCAGCACCGGCGTCATGAGCGGGCCGTCACCAGCGGCGCCAGTGGTGCCAGCGGTGGTACGGGTGCCAGACCGGGCCGATATAGACGCGCGGTCCGTAATAATAACCGGGATAGATCACGCGGCGGTTGGGGACGCAGCGGCCCCAATAGTTGGGATGCCAGCCCGGACCGCAGCCCCAGGCGACATGCTCGACCAGTGCCGGCGCCGGCGCAACCGGTGCAAGCGGCATCGCCGAGGCGGCGCTTGCCACGGCCGTCCCGCCAAGGGCGAGTGCCGCCGCGAGCGAATATTTCGTCAGACTGTTCATGGGGTACTCCCGAAAGTTTCGAGTTGAAGAGAACCTGCCGGCATCAACTGACGTCAGGCCTGTCCCTCTTTCCCTTGAACGGCGCGTGCCCGCCCTTTCCGTCGCTGCCTATGGTGATTTTTTTGCAGGCCTGCCGGCGCGCCGCAGCAGGGCATCCGCCAGCAACTGACGATCTTCGGGCGAGCTCGACGCGGCGAATTCGATGATGCGCTGTTCCAGCCGCGTGCGGATGGTGACGTCGGCATTGCGCGCCCGCTCCAGCGCGGCGGCAAGCGCGTTGCTGTCGAGGGTCGGCTGTTGCAGCAGGCTGGCCGCCTCGCGCCGCGCCGCCTGTCCGTCGAGGATGACGTCGCGGGACTCGCGGCGCACCTCGCGCAGCGCCTGGCGGAAGGCTTTGCGGTCGGCGACGGGCAGCCGGCCGCCGGCCGATTCCAGCGAAAAGCCCGGGTTGGATTTGCCGATCAGCCAGCCGGCGCCGCCGGCGAGCGCGCCGATCAGAAAGACATTGAGCACCAGGGATGCCGCGACAAGACGGGGGTTCATAGGTCCTCCTCGGTCTGGTCGGCATCGGGACCGGCATCGCCGAACGACGTCGCATTGGCATCCATGACATAATGGTCGGACTGGATGTCCGGATTGACCACGGTGACCAGCGCCAGCCCGGCCACGGCGCCGGCGAGCCCGACGCCGGCAAGCCCGAAGCCCAGCCACCAGAACCGCCGGCGGCGCACCTGTCGGACCTCGGTGGCGGCCCTGGCGACGATCGCGCCGTAAAGCGTGGGGCTCGGTGCCTCGACGCGCTGCCGGTCGAGCAGCGCATCCAACCTGCCGGCGCGCCGCAGGATGGCGTGGCCCTCCTCGGTCTCGGCGAACCGCACCGCCGCGGCCTGCTCGGCCCGCGGCCAGCGGTGCAAGGCGCTGCCATAGGCGTCCGCCAGCGCGGCGAACCGCGCGGCATCCATCGGCCCTGCCGTCGTCTTCTCAGCCATTTCGTTCCCCCTTCCACCGTCTTGACGTGGCCCCCCACGTCCTCATCCGCGAAGCCGGCAATTCCCTTGCTGTCTCAGTCATCGCCGTCGTCTCCCACGAGCATCGCCTGCAAGGCGCGGCGGCCCCGCGCGAGCAGGCTTTCCAGAGCATCGACGCTGACCTGCATGGCGCTGGCGGCCTCGATGTTGGACAGGTCCTGATAATACACCAGCACGATCGCCTCGCGCTGGCGCGGCGCGATGCGCTGCAGCGCCTGGCCGACCCGTCGCTCTTCGTCGCCCGGCATTGCGTCGGGAAGCGGTGTCTCATCGGCCACCTCCGGCAGCTCGTCCGTTACCCATTCGCGCCGGCGCCGCAGCCGGTCGTAGCAAAGGTTGAGTGCCACCCGGTGCACCCAGGTGTCGAAACGCGTGCCTTTCTGGCGCCAGCCCGCGGCGTGGCGCCAGATCCGCACGAAGGTCTCCTGGGCGACGTCCTCGGCCTCCGCCGCGTCGCCCAGCATCCGCCTGGCCAGCGCCAGCACGCGCGGCAGCTTGCGCGCCACCATCGCCTGCACGGCGGCGGGGTCGCCGGCGCCGATGCGCCGTACCAGTTCCTCGTCCGGATCGGCGCCCATCAACCAGGGCGCTCGCGGCTGTTATTATGCGGCATAGCCTCTTGGTCATTGCTCCTCGTTGGGAGCAGATTTGTGGCCCGGCCTCTCGTCGTCGCTGAGCACGCCATCGCCGTTCTTGTCGAGCTTGGCGAAGCGTTTGGCGAGGAAAGCGTCGAGCTCGCCCTTGTCGACGAAACCGTCCTTGTTGGTGTCCAGGCGCGCGAAGGATTTGGCCGGATCGCCCTTGGCCTTGCGCGCGGTCTGGAAAGCCGTCCATTCGGCGAGGCTGACCTTGCCGTCATTGTCCGTGTCGGCCCGCATGAAGGCCCTTTCCCGCCGCGTCTCGAACTTCTCCAGCGTCAGGCCGGACTTGGCGGCAGAGGGAACCGAAGTGCTTGGTGCCGCCGGCGCCGGCGCGGGGGGAGGGGTCGGCGCCGTCGTCTGGGCGACCGCGACCGCGGTCTGCAAGCCAAGGGCAACGACGAATAGGGTGGGGCGGATCATGCTCTCGTCTCCGGTTGGGCGCAGCCATTGGCGGCCACGCTTCAGCCGTTAAACGCGAGGCAGAGCAAAATCCGTCGGTGGCTTACCGACACGATCGAAGCCATCTCCGGCGAGGCCGGACGGTGCCGCTTTCGGCAGGCGCAAAACCTATTTCGGTTGATCGACCACCACCAGCTGATCCGGCTTGAAGCCGGCATGCTGCGGGATCCAGACGTCGCCGTCGCGGTTGAACCAGTGGCACAGATACATGCCCGAGGCCGCGCCGTCGCTGACGGTCATTTGCGGGCCTCCGGATTTCAGCCTGACGACGTCTCCGGTCTTGAAACTATTGGGCATTTCGACCTCCCATGCTGACAAGGGGAGTGTCCCACCAACGGCGATTCCCGACAATAGCCGAGATGCGCCGAGGCGTTGTGCGGAAGCAGGAAATGCAAGGAAAACTGGTGCCGCTTGCGTGACTCGAACACGCGACCCCATCATTACGAATGATGTGCTCTACCAACTGAGCTAAAGCGGCCCGGGAAGCATCGCGCTTCCAGAATGGGCTGCGTGATAGACTCAACCGCTCGCTAATTCAAGATGGGCAGCGGCGAATTCCGGCCCTGAGCTCGGCAATTCCCTCATACGGTTAGCGCGCAAAGGATGCGGCTGAAGCCTGTGGCAGCCTGCAAACCAGCCCGTGAATGGCAACCCGGCGGATGGGTTGTCGTGGCGCCCGCGCGGAAAAATGTTGATTCTTCAACAAAAAATGCCGAAATGGCGTTGAATGCGGCAAGCCAGCCGCTCGCCCGTTGATTGATTGGTCGCCTGCGGCTAACGATCAGGAAACCGGGAGCGGACGCTGAGAGGGAGCTCGCTTGGACGCCATCGAGAAAGCGATCCGCAATGCCTTCGAGAAAGGCAATGCCGAGGACCGGGCGTTCCGCGAGAAGGTCTATCGATCGGCCTTTGCCGCGCTCGACCGCGTCTTGCAGGCCAATCCGAACGTCACCGTCGAGGCCGCCATCAGCCGCCGCAAGGCGGTGCAGGCCAAGATCACCGAGATCGAATCCGAATTCCTGCCGGCCGTCCCCGATGTGACGCTGCCGCCGGAAAACGTGGTGCCGGCCGGCAATGCCGCGGCGGCGCCCGGTGTCGACGCCCCGGTCGCGTCGGCTGCGCCTTCGGTCGACGCGCCGCTGCCGCCGTCGCAAACCGCGTCGTCGCCCTCGATCAGCTTTGACGGTCCGGTTCAGCCCGATGCATCCGACCAGCCACGCTCGCGCGTGCTGCCGCGCGTGCCGGACATCATGCCGGACGAGACGGCGCTTCCCGACGCGCCGTCGCTCGATGATTCGCCAGGCGCCCCGGTCGGCAATGGCGCCCAGGTTACGCCCGACCGCGACGAGCGGCGGATCAGGGGCAGGCGCCTGCCGCTGACCGCGATCTTCGTCGTCGCGACATTGCTCGCGGCCGCCGGCATCGGCCTCTACTTCGCCAAGCAGACCGGGGTCTTCAAGACGGCGGCCGAGCTCAACACCGGCCCGCCCGAACCGACGCCGACGCTGGACGATGAGGACTCCTCGCAGCCGGCCGAACCCGGTTCGCCGCAGAAGCCCGGCCAGGCGGACCAGTCGAAGAACTGGATCAACGTCTTTTCGCCCGCCGATCCGACCCATGTCAGCACGCCCTCCGACGCCAATGCCGAGGTGATGAAGGACGACACCGGTCAATTCCTGCGCATCCGGTCCGGCGCTTCCGGTTCTGCCATTGCCTTCGACGTCGGCCAGGGCGTGCTGGAGAAGCTTGCCGGCAAGCACGCCATGTTCGACATCGTCGCCCGCTCGGAAGAGGGCAAGGAGACGCAGATCTCGATCGACTGCAATTTCGGCGACCTCGGCGATTGCGGCCGCAAGCGTTACGCGGTCGGCCATGAGCGCAACGAATATCTGTTCGACGTGCAGTTCCCCAACAAGCACCCGGGCGCCGCCGGCACCATCGCCGTCAATTCCGACTTCGACCAGAAGGGCAAGTCGGTCGACATCTACGAGATACGTGTTTCGATCGCGGAGTGAGCGCCGCGTTCCGCCACGGACGCCGATGCTGGTCTATTAACGATCCAGCAGCGCCTGCAGCGTCTCGATGCGGTCGGCCTCGGCGGCCGGCTTGTCCCAGCGCAGCCGCGAGATGCGCGGAAAGCGCATCGCGACGCCCGATTTGTGCCGCGTCGAGCGGTTGAGGCCTTCGAAGGCCACCTCCAGCACCAGGCCATTCTTGCGGTCGGCGCGCACCGAGCGCACCGGCCCGAAACGCTCGATCGTGTTGTCGCGGACATATTTGTCGATCTCTCGCAGTTCCTCGTCGGTGAAGCCGAAATAAGCCTTGCCGACCGGCACCAGCTCTTCTGCGCCTTCCGGTCCGGCCCAGACCCCGAACGTGTAGTCGGAGTAGAAGCTCGAACGCTTGCCGTGGCCGCGCTGCGCATACATCAGCACCGCGTCGACCGTATGCGGATCGCGCTTCCACTTGAACCACGGCCCCTTCGGCCGGCCGGCGAGATAGGGCGAATCCCAGCGCTTCAGCATCACCCCTTCGATGATCGGATGCGGCGGTGCCTGGCGCAGCCGCTCCAGCGTCTCCCAATCGGAAAACGCGACCAGCGGCGAAAGGTCGAAGCGGCTGGGGTCGAGCGCCTCGACGAAGGCTTCCAGATGCTTGCGGCGTTCGGCGAAGGGCAGCGCGCGCAAATCCTCGCCATTGATCTGCAGCGCGTCGTAGCAGCGCATGAACGCCGGATATTGCTGCTGGATTTTCGGCGACACGCTCTTGCGGTTCAGCCGTTGCTGCAAATCGGAGAAGGTCCCGGTCGCCTCGCGCGGATCGCCGACCAGCAGTTCGCCGTCGAGCGCCGCTTCGAAAGTCATCGCCGCGGCAAGGTCCGGGAAGGCGCCGGACACGTCGTCGCCGGTGCGCGAATAGAGCCGGCGCACGCCGCCTTCGCAGACCGCCTGCACGCGGATGCCGTCCCACTTCCATTCCGCCGCGTAGTCGGCCGGTTCGAGCTTTTCGAGGTCGCCGTCGTCGACGGCGTTGGAGAGCATCACCGGCCGGAACAGCGCGAGCGCCGCGCTCCTCGGCTTTTCCGCCCGGCCTTCCAGCCAGGCGAACAGCTCGGTGTAGGGCGGCGCCAGCCCGTGCCAGAGTTCCTCGATCTCGGCGACGTCGACCTTGCCGAGATCGGCCAGCGCCTGCTTCGCGAGCCGCGCCGACACGCCGATGCGCAAGCCGCCGGTCACCAGCTTGATGATGGCGAAGCGCGCCGAGATGCTGGCGTCGTCGAGCAGCCGCGCCAGCACCTTCGGCCCGTCGGAGCGGCTTGCCGCCTGCAGCCTGCCGACCACCTCGGCCAGCGTCGGCACGTGATTGGGGATGTGTCCTTGCGGTTGCGGCCAGACCAGCGACACGGTCTCGGCGAGGTCGCCGACATAGTCGTAGGAATAGCCGAACAGCACCGGGTCCATGCGCTCGACCACCAGCGCGCGCAGCATCGCCGGCTTCACCGCGGCGATCGTGAGGTCCCCGGTGATCGCCGCCAGCGCCAGCCCGCGGTCTGGGTCCTCGACGCTGCGGAAATAGTCGGTCAGCAGCGTCAGCTTGCCGTTGCGCGACGGCGTCAGCACGAGGCGGTCGAGGAGCTCGGCGAAGCGGTTCATGATGGTGCGCGCCACGCCAATGGTGAGGGCCGGCGCGAGGCCCCCCTCTCTGGCCTGCCGGCCATCTCCCCCTCAAGGGGGGAGATTGGCAGCTTCAGCGCCGGCGCATTTCTTGTTACGTCGGAGATTAGCGAAAGCCGGCGTGACATCTGATCTCCCCCCTTGAGGGGGAGATGTCCGGCAGGACAGAGAGGGGGGCCGTAGAGCGCCGCGATGGCGATTGGCGAACACTGTTCCATCAGTCGCCCTCGTCCTCGTACCCCACCAGATGCAGCGGCCGCGCCGCTATGCCCTCCAGCTCGCACCAGCGCACCAGCGCCTCCTCGCGGCCATGCGTGACCCAGATTTCCTCGGCACCGGTTTCCTTGATCGTGACGATCAGCTCATCCCAGTCGGCATGGTCCGAAATGATCAGCGGCAGTTCGACGCCGCCTTGCTTGGCGCGCTGGCGGATGCGCATCCAGCCAGAGGCGAAGCAGGAGATCGGGTCCGGGAAACGCCGCGCCCAGCGGTCGGCGAAGGCCGATGGTGGTCCGACCACGATGGCGCCGGCGAAATCGGCCTTGGCTCCGCTCTCCACCGTCCCCGGCTCCAGCCGGCCGAGATCGATGCCCTGGCTCTGATAATAGTCGCTGAGCTTCGCCAGCGCGCCATGGATATAGATCGGCCTGTCGTAACCGGCATCGCGCAGCAGCCGCATCACGCGCTGCGCCTTGCCGAGCGCATAGGCGCCGATCAGATGCGAGCGTTCGGGAAATTGCGCCGCCGACTTGAGCACGCGCGCGATCTCCTCGTGGTCCGGCGGATGGCGGAACACCGGCAGGCCGAAGGTCGCTTCGGTGATGAAGACGTCGCAGCGGATCGGCTCGAACGGCAGGCAGGTGGCGTCCTTCTGGCGCTTGTAATCGCCGGAGGCGACGATGCGCATGCCCCCATGCTCGACGGCGATCTGCGCCGAGCCCAGCACATGGCCGGCCGGATGGAAGGTGACGGCAATGCCGTTGATGTCGACCGTCTCGCCGAGGGTTGCGGCCTGCGTCGTTCCGGCGAAATCCTCGCCATAGCGCAGCCCCATGATGTCGAGCGTCTCCTGGGTCGCCAACACCGAGCGGTGGCCGGAGCGCGCATGGTCGGAGTGGCCATGCGTGATCAAGGCCCGCTCGACCGGCCGCACCGGGTCGATGAAGAAATCACCTGGCGGGCAATAAAGGCCTTCCGGCCGGGATTTGAGCAGGTCGCTGGCGCGCATCCCTCGAAGATAGTGGTTAAATTCAGCGCGGGAAGCCCGTTGCAAGAGACTGCTGACTCATCTTAAAGCCGCCCGGCCGGCTCATCTCGCCGGCAGGATCCTTCGCGAATGAAACCGCTCCAGGCCTCGTCGGGCGATCTGAATGCCGACCGTCGCGCCGATTTCGCCGAGATGCTGCTCGCCTCGGGCGAGCCCGCGCAGGCGGCGGAGCTTCTGCTCGGCGCGCTGGAGCTCGCGCCGCAATGGGCTGCCGGCTGGTTTCGTCTCGGCGAAATGCAGGAAGCGGCTGGCCTGCCCGACCAGGCCGCGCGGGCCTGGGCCATGGCGCTGGAGCTCGAGCCCGCGGACCGCCTCGGCGCCGCGTTGAAGCTTCAGCTGATCGGCCGCGCTCCGGCTGCCGCGGCGCCACCAAGCGCCTTCGTCGAGACCTTGTTCGATCATTACGCCGACAGTTTCGAGGAATCGCTTGTCGAAAAGCTCGGCTATGGGCTGCCGGATTTCCTTGGCCAGGCCATTTGCAAGGCAAGGCCCGGCCGATTCCGGCTGGCCCTCGACCTCGGCTGCGGCACCGGCCTGATGGGCGAGAGGCTGCGCCCGTTCGTCGACCGGCTGGAGGGCTACGACATTTCGGCAGCCATGCTGAGGAAGGCGAAAGCCAAAGGCATCTACGATCTGCTGGCCAAGGCCGATCTTCAGCATTTCTCCCGCACCGGCGACAGGGCCGACCTCGTGGTCGCGGCAGACGTGTTCATCTATATCGGCGCGCTCGAACGCATCGTCAGCGCGGTGGCGGGCATGCTCGCCGGGGACGGCCTGTTCGCCTTCTCGGTCGAGACGCTTGCCGGCGGCGGTGATTTCGCCCTGCGGCCGTCACGGCGTTATGCGCACACGGAGGCCTATGCGCGGCGCGTGCTTGCCGCCAACGGGCTTGCGGTCCTGTCGCTGGAGAGCATGGTTATCCGGCATGACCGGCGCGATCCCGTCGAGGGCCTTGCCATCGTGGCCAGCTTCCCGGCAACAGCTGCATCGGAGAAGAACCCGGCTACCGCATGAGCCCGTGCTTGCTGCGAAAAAGCCTGAATGGCATGGTCGGGGTGGCGCGGGGCAGACATCACGAGGAGAAATCCATGCGCTGGACCATGGTTGCGTTGGCGTCTTGCCTGACGGTCGCCGGATGTGTCGGCGGCACGTCGATGGCCGAGCGCCAGGACGAGGATGTCCAATCCTCATTGCAATATGACGATGTGCCTTGCGATCAATTGCTGGCGCAGCGCAATCAGCTAGCGCAGCAGAACAGTCTGCCCGTCACCGCCAAGCCGGGCTTCTCCAATCCGGCGATGGGCTTCGGTCCGTTCATGCCCGACACGCGCTCCAAGGCACAGCGCGCCAGCAACAAGGCGAGCGGTGAGATCGACGCCATGAACCGCTCGATCGAGCGCCGCGACTGCGGCAAGCCGAAGAAGAAGGAAAGTTTCGGGCTGCCTGGTTCGAAACCGTCCTGAGAATTCGCTAACCCGCTCTACGATCGGTCGGATCGTTGATCCTTTCCCGTCTCTGAAAGCTCACCGGATGAACCTCGCGGACCTCGGCAACCGTATTTGTATCCTTGGGCCATCCAACAGCGGCAAGTCGACGCTCGCCAATGCGATTGCGCGCAAGCGGGGCCTGGAGCCCGTTCACCTCGATCTGCTGCATCATTTGCCCAATACCGATTGGGAGCCGCGCCCAAAGAGCGAATTCGTCGCCCTGCATGACGCCGCGATCGCCGGCGAGCGCTGGGTGATGGACGGCAATTACTCGGTCTGCATGCCGCAGCGCTTTGCGCGCGCGACGGGTTTGATCCTGCTGGATATCTCCACATCAGCGAGTTTGCTGCGGTACTTTCGGCGAACGCTGTTCGAGGCCAAAAGGCATGGCGCCCTCGAAGGCGGGCGCGACAGCGTCAAATGGGATATGATCCACCACATTGCTGTGGTCACGCCACGAAATCGCCAGCGATACCGAACGATGTTCGAGGAACTCAATCTGCCGAAACTGCGGCTCACCTCCGTGCGAGCAATCAAGCAGTGCTTTCGCGCATGGGGCCTGACCCTGAATTAATATCCGGCCGTGCGGTCGACCAGGTTCTCGAGCTTCTCGCCGCGCTCGAAGGCCGCCATCTGGCGAAGCATAGGCGGCACCAGATGGGCAGGGTCGGACGTCGCTGCCGCATGCGGCGTGACGAACACTTTCGGATGGCTCCACAGCGGGCTGGTCTTCGGCAGCGGCTCGACCTCGAACACGTCGAGGCTGGCCTCCTTCAGCGTCCCGTCCTCCAGCGCGCGCACTATGTCGGCGTCCTTCTGCAGCCGCCCGCGCCCGGCATTGATCAGCACCGCGCCGCCAAGCCCGTTGCGCCGGCGCAATTCCTTGAGCAGCCCGTAATTGACGATGCCTTGGGTTTGCGGCGTCAGCGGCAAAAGCACGACCAGGATGTCGGTGGCGTTGAGGAACGGGATCAGCCCCGCCTCGCCGGAATAGGTCGAAACACCCTTCGTCGGCCGCTCGCTGCGCGACCAGCCGTTGACGGCAAAGCCGAGGGACTTGAGCGCCGAAGCCGCGGCGCGGCCGAGACTGCCAAGCCCCATGATGCCCACGGAAATGTCGCCGGCCACCCGTTGCGGCGGCTCGTGCCAGATCTTCTTCTGTTGCTGGCCCCGATAGAGCATGGCCTGGCGATGATGGTCGAGCACTCGCCAGACGACGTATTCGACCATGTGCTGGGTGAGGTTGTCGGCGACGATCTTGACGATCGGCACATCGGGCAGGCCGGGATCGGCAAAGATGTGGTCGACGCCAGCGCCGATCGAAAAGATGACGCGCAGATTGGGCAGCGACTTGAGAAGGTTGGGTTTCTGCTTCCACACCACCGCATAGGTGATCGACGGATCGTTGGCGCCGTTCGGCTCCAGCACGACCTCGCGCTCGGCCGAGAGCAGCTCATGCCAGCGCTGCGGGTGGATGCCGGTGAGGGCAAGCAGGATTTTGCCTTTTTCCATTCGCGGATTTTTCTTCCCTGTTTTGTCGGTCCCGAAGCAATTCCGGGAAAAGTGTAGCGGCTTTCCGTCGGGAATTGCGCGAAATAGATAACTATTCGCTGACCACGCCGGTCGGCGCCGTCTCGATCTTGAAAGCTGCCGCCATCAGCGCCCGCGTATAGTCGGTTTGCGGGCTGCTGAAAATCTGTTCGGACGGTCCGGCTTCCATGATCTGGCCATTGCGCATGACGATGACGTCATTGGCAAGGGCGCGGACGACCTTGAGGTCATGGCTGATGAAGAGATAGGCGAGATTGTGCTTGGCCTGCAGGTTGCGCAAAAGGTCGACCACCTGCGCCTGCACGCTCATGTCGAGCGCCGAGGTCGGTTCGTCGAGCATGACGAAGCGCGGATTGAGCACCATGGCGCGCGCGATGGCGACGCGCTGGCGCTGGCCGCCTGAAAACTCGTGCGGGTAGCGATGACGCGTTTCGGGATCGAGGCCGACCTCCTTCAGCACGGCGACAACCTTGTCGTCGCGCGCGTCGGGCGAGAGTTTCGGCGCGTGGATTTTCAGCCCTTCCTCGATGATCTCGGAGACCGACAGGCGCGGGCTGAGCGACCCGAACGGATCCTGGAAGACGATCTGCAATTCGCGCCGCAGAGGACGCATGGCGCTGAAGGAGAGCTGGTTGATGTCGCGGCCGTTGAAATTGATCGTCCCGGTCGACGAGATCATCCGGGCGAGCGCCAGGCCGAGCGTCGTCTTGCCCGAGCCGGACTCGCCGACCACGCCCAGCGTCTGGCCGGCCCGCACGGTGACGTCGATGCCGTCGACCGCCTTCACATGGTCGACCGTGGTGCGGAAGAAGCCCTTTTTGATCGGAAACCAGACCTTGATGTCCTTGCCCGTCATGACCGCTTTGGCGCTGAGGTCGGCTTTAGGCGGCTTGCCCTTCGGCTCGGCCGCAAGCAGATGCTTCGTATAGGCGTGCTGCGGGTTGGCGAAGATTTCCCTGGTCGGGCCGCTCTCGACGATCTTGCCCTTGGTCATCACGCAGACGCGGTCGGCGATCCGGCGCACGATGCCGAGATCATGCGTGATGAACAAAAGCGACATGCCCTTGCGGCTTTTCAGCTTGGCGAGCAGCTCGAGGATCTGCGCCTGCACGGTGACGTCGAGCGCGGTGGTCGGCTCGTCGGCGATCAGAAGCTCCGGCTCGTTGGCCAAAGCCATGGCGATCATGACGCGCTGGCGCTGGCCGCCGGAGAGCTGGTGCGGATAGGCGTCGAGGCGTTTCTGCGGATCGCGGATGCCGACTTCGTTGAGCAGTTCCAGCGTGCGCGCGCGAGCGGCTTGATCGCGCAGGCCCTGATGCAGCTGCAGCACCTCGACGATCTGCTGCTCGATCGTGTGCAGCGGATTGAGCGAGGTCATCGGCTCCTGGAAGATCATGGTGATCTTGTTGCCGCGCACGCCGCGCAACGCCTTCTCGTCCATGGCGAGCAGGTCTTTGCCGTGGAACAGGATCTTGCCCGACGGGTGGCTGGCAATCGGGTAAGCGAGCAGCTTTAGCACCGACAGCGCCGAGACCGATTTGCCGGAACCGGATTCCCCGACAAGAGCCAGCGTCTCGCCCTTGGCGATGTCGAAGGAAACGTGATCGACGGCGATCGATTGCTTGCCGTCTTGCGCGAAGGCCACGCTCAAGTCTTGGACGGACAGTAGGGCTTCGCTCATTGAAACGTCTTGCGTGGATCGAAGGCGTCGCGGACGGCCTCGCCGATGAACACCAGCAGCGACAGCATCAGCGAGATCACGATGAAGCCGGAGATACCCAGCCACGGCGCACTGAGATTGCCTTGCGCCTGTTTCATCAACTCGCCCAGCGACGGGTCACCAGGCGGCAGACCGAAGCCGAGATAGTCCAGCGACGTCAGCGTCGAGATCCCGCTGCTGACCAGAAAGGGCAGGAAGGTCAGCGTCGCCACCATCGCGTTGGGCAGAAGGTGGCGGCGCATGATGGTAAGGTTGGGCACGCCAAGCGCCCGCGCCGCGTTGACATATTCGAAATTGCGGGCGCGCAGGAATTCGGCCCGCACCACGCTGACCAGTGAGACCCAGGAAAAGACCAGCATGATGCCGAGCAGAATGAAAAAGCCGGGCGGCAGGATCGCTGAGATAATCAAGAGAAGATAAAGTAGCGGGATTGCCGACCAGATTTCGATAAGGCGTTGAAATATGAGGTCGGTCCAGCCGCCGAAATAACCCTGTACAGCCCCTGCGATGACGCCGATGATCGATGAGCCGGCGGTCAGCAGCAGGCCGAACAGCACTGATATACGGAAGCCGTAGATGAGCCGGGCCAGCACGTCGCGTGCCTGATCGTCCGTGCCGAGCCAGTTCCAGTTACCGACGATGCAGTCGGGATCGGCGGTCTTCTGCGGATACTGGCTGCAGCGTTTTTCCGCGTCATAATCCCAGGACGGCCTTGCCGGAGCGGCTTCGGGTACTGCGTTGTTGACTGTGCGGTAGGAATAGCGGATCGGCGGCCAGATCATCCAGCCATTGGCGTTGATCTCGTCGCGGATGACCGGGTCGCGATAGTCGGTGACGGCGTAGAAGCCGCCGAACTTCTCTTCCGGATAAGCGACCAGGACGGGAAACAGAATCTCGCCCTTGTAGGAAGCGATGATCGGCTTGTCGTTGGCGATCCACTCCGAAAACAGCGACAGGACAAAGAGAATGACGAAGATCCACAGCGACCAGTAGCCGCGCCGGTTGGCTTTGAAATTCTGCACGCGGCGTCGGTTTAGCGGCGACAGCCAGGGTCGCCTTGTCCGCCTGGCTGTATTCTCGGCAACCACTTCGGACATCAGACGTCTCTCCGCTCGAAATCGATGCGCGGATCGACCCAGGTGTATGTCAGGTCGGACAGCAGGCCAATGGCCATGCCAAGCAGCGATGTGATGTAGAGATTGGCGAAGACGACCGGATAATCACGCGTCAGAACAGATTTGAAGCCGAGCAGGCCGAGGCCGTCGAGCGAGAAGATGTTCTCGATCAGCAACGCTCCCGTGAAGAAGGCCGAGATGAAAGCCCCGGGGAAGCCTGCGATGACGATCAGCATCGCGTTACGGAAAACGTGACCGTAGAGTACTTTTCTCTCCGACAGGCCCTTGGCCCGGGCCGTCACAACATACTGCTTGCGGATCTCCTCGAGGAACGAGTTCTTGGTGAGCAGCGTGGATGTGGCGAATGCCGACAGCACCAGCGCCGTCAGCGGCAACGTCATGTGCCAGAAATAGT
Source organism: Mesorhizobium sp. GbtcB19 (assembly GCF_019091085.1). Lineage (GTDB taxonomy): Bacteria > Pseudomonadota > Alphaproteobacteria > Rhizobiales > Rhizobiaceae > Mesorhizobium. The sequence goes on from NZ_JAGXJY010000009.1 coordinate 45,194, forward strand.
CGATGATCTTGTTCGGCCAGGACAATTCGGACCAATTGTCGGAGACGATGCCCCGCAGTGGAAACCAGTCCCAATACGAGCCGCCGGCAAACAGCACCATCAGGAGAATGCCGAACAGGAAGCTCGGAATGGCATAGCCGACGATGACGACGCCGCTGGTCCAGACATCGAAGGTCGAACCGTCCTTGACCGCCTTGCGGATGCCGAGCGGGATCGAGATCAGATAGGACAGGATGGTGATCCAGATGCCGAGCGAGATCGACACCGGCATCTTCTCCAGGATCAGCTTGAGCACCGGAATGTCGCGGAAGTAGCTGTCGCCGAAGTCGAGGCGGATATAGTTCCACAACATCATGCCGAACCGCTCGAGCGGCGGCTTGTCGAAGCCGAACTGCTTTTCCAGCTTCTTGATGAATTCAGGGTCCAAACCCTGCGCGCCGCGGTATTTCGAGCTGACATCGCCGGCAGCATCGAAATTGCTGCCCTGGACATCTCCGCCGCCGCTGCCGAGGCGGTCGTTGCCGCCCTGATTGTTGAGGCTGGCGATAATCTGCTCGACCGGCCCGCCCGGCGCAAACTGCACCACGATGAAAGCAAGCGCCATGATGCCGAACAAGGTCGGGATCATCAGGAGGATGCGGCGCAGGATATAGGCACCCATCAGGCCGCCGATCCCGCGCGAACGATCATGTCAGGCTTTGCCAATCTTTGCCGCCTTGCCCTTGTCGACCCACCAGAGCGATTCGACCGGAAAGCCGAAATCGGGTTTCTGCTCGGGAAAGCCGAACATGTCCCAAAAGGCGCTTCGGTGATTCGCCAGGTACCAACTTGGAATCCAATCGCGCCGCGCGCGCAAGACCCGGTCGAGCGCGCGCATGGCGACCGTCAGGCCTTCGCGATCCTTGGCGGCGCCGACGGCGTCGATCAGCGCGTCAATGGCCGGGCTTGCTGTGCCGGGCAGATTTCGCGAGCCGTTGAGAGATGCGCTGCGTGAATGGAAAAACAGTTCGAGGTCGTCGCGGGTTGGCGTCGCGCCGAAACTGAAAGCGGCCGAGAGCAGATCGAATTCGAATGTCGACTGCCGGAGCTGATACTGGGCCGAATCAACCAGCCGGATCGAGGCGTCGATGCCGACTGCCTTCATATTTTCGACCCACGGCCCGTAAATCTGCTCGAAGATCTCGTCGTCGGCGAGGATTTCGGCCGACAGCCGCCCTCCCTTGTCGTTCACGACGAAATCGCCCGTCCTTTTCCAACCGGCATCGCCGAGAAGCTTGACCGCCTTGCCAAGCAACTGGCGGTCCCGCCCGGAACCGTTCGACACCGCCTGGGTCACGGCATCGCCGAACGCCTCGGGCGGGATCTGATCGCGCAGCGGTTCCAGCAGGGCCAATTCCTGCGGCGACGGCGTGCCTTCGGCGCGATAATCCGACTTTTCGAAACAGGACTGCGAGCGCTCGTAGGAGCCGTAGAAGAAATTGCGCCGCGTCCATTCGAAATCGAAGCAGAGCGCGATCGCCTGCCGGACCCGGGGATCGCGGAATTGCTCGCGCCGCTGGTTGACGGCGGTGGCTTGCATGGACGGCACTTTTTCCGCGGGGAATTCGTGCTTCACCACTTTGCCATTCGTGACGGCCGGAAAATCGTACCCGGTCGCCCAGATGCGCGAGACGAACTCTTCCTTGTAGAGGATCTCGCCCTTCTTGAAGGCCTCGAACGATGCGTTGCGGTTCTGGTAGAACTCGATGCGGATACGCCCGAAATTGTTCTGGCCGCGATTGACCGCCAGGTCGTTGCCCCAATAGTCGGCAACCCGCTCATATTCGATCCAGGCGCCGGCCGACCAGCGGCCGACCTTATAGGCGCTGGAGCCGAGCGGCGGGTTTAGCTGCGAGGAATCGAACGGATTGGCGCTGAAGAACGCCTTGGACAGGATCGGGTATTGCACGACGTTGAGGATGGTGCGCGCGGTCTGCTTTCCGGTGAACTTGAGCAGCAGGGTATGCGCATCGAGGGCGACGGCATCGGCGAATTGCGCGAGCGTCAGCGAGTAGTCCGGATGGCCCTTGTCTTTCAGCAGCTTGAAAGTGAAGGCGGCGTCCTCAGCCGTCAGCGGCGAGCCGTCATGAAAACGCGCCTGCGGACGCAGCGCGAAGGTGAAGCTGTTGCGGTCTTGCGAAATCGTCACGCTCTCGGCGATCAACCCGTAGACGGCATCGGGCTCGTCGAGCGACCTTGTCATCAACTGATCGAAGCACATCTCCATGCGCTGCGGAGCGGAGCCTTTGGGGACAAAGGCGTTCAGCGTATCGAAAGTCAGCGGGCTCTGGTTGGTGGTCCAGTTGGGCGGCAGGAAGTTGAAAGTCCCGCCTTGCGGCGCATCGACATTCACATAGTCGAAATGGGCGAAATCCGGCTTGTATTTCAGGTCGCCGAAAGCCGACAGGCCGTGCAGTTTGACGCCGGTCGGCGTCTCGGCGAAAGCCCGACCCGGCAGCAGGGCGGCGGCCGTCGCCGCGGCGCCGAGCGCCAGGAAGTCGCGGCGGGGAAGCATGAGCCGCGGCACCATCAATTGCTGCTCTTGTACTTGGCGGCCAACGCTTTTTCCTTTTCGGTGTCGATCCACCAGGAATCCGTGTCCACGCCCAGATAGCTGGGCTGCTTTTCAGGAATGCCTAATTTGTTCCAGTAAGCGGCCCATACTACCGCGCGGTAGAATTGCGGCACCACATAGTAATTCCACAACAGCACGCGATCGAGCGCATGGGTGGTGGCGACGAGGTCGTCGCGGTCGGTGGCGAAGATGATGCGGTCGACGAGCGCATCGATCACCGGATCCTTGATGCCGGAATAGTTGCGCGATCCCGGTGTGCCGGCTGCCTTCGAGCCCCAGAAATCACGCTGCTCGTTGCCGGGCGATTGCGACTGCTGGAGCTGGCCTGTGATGACGTCATAGTCGAAATTGTTGACGCGGTTGACATATTGGGTCTGGTCGATGATGCGCAGGCTGGCGTCGACGCCGATCTTGCGCAAGTTGGCGATCCAGTTGCCGGTCAGGATCTGATCGATCTCGTTCCAGCCGAGAACCTCGAACCTGAACGGCTCGCCGGTCTTGGCGCTGACCATCTTGCCGCCCTTGATCACCCAGCCTGCCTTGGCGAAGAGGTCGACGGCCTGCTTCAGATATTTCCGTTCAGCCTGCGGCGAGTCGTAGACCGGCAGCTTGAATTCCTGCGTGAAAAGCTCCGGCGGCAGCTTGTCGCGATATTTTTCGAGTATCTCCAGCTCCTTGCCTTGCGGCAGCCCGCTTGAGGCAAGCTCGGTGTTTTGGAAATAACTGGCGGTGCGGGTATTGTAACCGAAAAACAGCGTCCGGTTCATCGTCTCGAAATCGTAGGGAAGGGTAAGTGCTTCGCGCACCAACCGATCCTGGAACAGCGGCCGCCTCTGGTTGAGCATGAAGGCCTGCATCGGCTCGGGCGAGCTGGTCTTGAACTCCTTCTTGATGACGTCGCCCGATTTGATCGCGGGAAAATCGTAGAACGTCGCCCACTTCTTCGAGCTGTTTTCCAGCTTGAGGTCGCTTAGCCCTCCTTTGGTGAAGGCCTGCCAGGTGGCGTTGTCGTCCAGCATGTAGGTGAAGCGCTGCGTGTCGAAATTCTCACGGCCGATCTTCACCGGCAGCTTGGCGCCCCAATAATCCGGCACGCGCTGCCAGACGATTTCCGAGCCCGGCTTGAAGCTGGCGATCTTGTAGGCGGCCGAACCCAGCGGCGGCTCCAGCGTCGGTTTGGTGATGTCGCGCTTCTTGCCGCTGGCGTCGGTTCCTTCCCACCAGTGCTTCGGCAGCACGACGAGGTCGCCGAGGATCTTGGGCAACTCGCGATTGCCTTTCTGGTTGAAATGGAACTCGACCTCGCGGTCGGAGAGCGCCACCGCTTCGGTCACGTTCTCGAAATAGCGGCTGTATTGCGGGCTGTTGGCCTTCAGCACCTGGAACGACCAGATCACGTCGTCGACGGTGATCGGCTGGCCGTCATGCCACTTTGCGCGCGGATCGAGGCGGTAGGTCGCCGAGGAATAGTCGGACGGATATTTGTAGGCATCGGCGACCAGCGGATGGCTGACGCTGCCTTCGTCCGTCGCTTGCTCCATCAACGTGTCATAGAGCAGCCCGCCGCCGAACGGCGCCAGGCCCGCCGCCGGCGACCCTTGCACGACATAGGGATTGAAACTGTCATACGTGCCTTGGAAGACGGCGTTGTATGTCCCGCCCTTGGGTGCGTCCGGATTGACGTAGTCGTAGCGCTGGAAATTGTCGCCGTATTTGGACGGACCGATCAACGAGGAGGTGGTGCGCCACTCATCGGCGAAGCTGGCCTGCAGGCTGGCGGCGAAGGCGAGCGCCAGCGCCGATGCGAAAAGCGTGCGGAAGCGGCCAACCCTCATGCGTTCTCCTCGTCGCGGAATTTACCCACCGCAATCTAGAACATTTGACGCCGGTGGAAACCGCAAGGGCCGGCTTTGTGGCGGTCCATGCAGGTTTCCTAACAGAAAAGCCGGGACGAACCCGGCTTTTCTGAGGATATCTCGATTACAAATTGTTTATTGAGCGGGCGCGGCCGGCTTGGCCGGGGCTGCACCTTCGGCCGGCTTGGCGGCTCCGTCGGCGGGCTTCGCGGCTTCGGCAGGCTTTGCCGAGGCATCGGCGGCGGCGCCCGGCTGCGGCAGCGGCTTCGGATTGTCCGACAGCGTGCGCAGATAGGCGATCACGTTGGCGCGGTCTTCTTCCTTGGGAAGACCGGCAAAGCCCATCGCCGTGCCCTTCACGTCCTTCTTCGGCGAGGTGATGAAGTGGTTGAGGTTTTCATAGGTCCACTTCTCGGTGCCGCCCTTGGAATAGTCCTTCATGCCGGCGGAATAGGCGAAGCCCTCATGCGAGGCGACGGGGCGCTCGACGACATCCCAGAGGTCCGGGCCGACCTTGTTCGGGCCGCCCTTTTCACCGGAATGACAGGCTTGGCACTTCTTGAAGATGGCAGCGCCCGCCTCGACATTGGCGGTGGCGAGCAGGTCGGCGATCGGCTTTTCGGCTGCCGCAGGCGCGGCGGCGCCGCCTTCGGTCGGCTCCTGCGCTTCGATGGCGAAGCCGGGCTTTTCGGGGGCGGGCGAGGCAAACAGGCCGTCGGAGACGAGGCCTATCGAAAAGACGACGAAGCAGGTTCCCAGAAATCCGCCGAGCAGCTTGTTGACTTCGTTGGAATCCATACGCCCCTTGCTCCCTTTTCCGGCGGACCGTCCCGTCCACTCCGTCCGTCGGTATCGCGAACTGCCCCGAAAGGCCAGTCAAATCGGGCGGAAACTAGGTCTTTTGCTCTGGCGTTGCAACACCTATAAGGGCGCTTCCAGTGAGACCTTTTGCCACTTTTCCATCCGCGTTTTTCGACTGCTCCAAAATCCGATGTCAACCCTGATCCTGATCCCCGCCCGCATGGCCTCGACGCGTCTGCCGGGCAAGCCGCTGGCCGATATTGCGGGCGCGCCGATGATCGTCCATGTCGCCCGCCGCGCCGCCGAGGCCGGGCTTGGCCGCGTCGTGGTGGCGACCGACACGCAAGCGGTAGCGGAGGCCGTGCGGGCGCATGGCTTCGAGGCGGTCATGACCCGCACGGACCATGAATCCGGCTCGGACCGCATCTTCGAGGCGCTGACGGCGCTCGATCCCGAGAAGCGGGTGGAAGCCATCGTCAACGTCCAGGGCGACCTGCCGACCATCGATCCCGAGATCATCGGCGCGTCGCTGCGGCCTTTCGAGGACGCCTCGGTCGACATTGCCACGCTCGGCGTCGAGATCGTGCGCGACGAGGAAAAGACCAATCCCAACGTCGTCAAGATCGTTGGCTCGCCGCTGTCGGCGACACGGCTGAAGGCGCTCTATTTCACTCGCGCCACCGCGCCCTGGGGCGAGGGGCCGCTGTACCATCATGTCGGCCTCTATGCCTATCGGCGCGCCGCGCTCGAACGCTTCGTCGCGCTGAGGCCGTCGCCGCTGGAGCGCCGCGAGCGGCTCGAGCAGCTGCGTGCCTTGGAAGCCGGAATGCGCATCGACGCCGAGATCGTCCAATCGCTGCCGCTCGGCGTCGATACGCCGCACGATCTGGAGCGGGCAAGAAAAATCCTTTCAACCTGAGACGTCCCATGACCGCCAAGACCAACCGAATCTCCTTCCAGGGCGAGCCCGGCGCCAACTCCGACACCGCCTGCCGCAACATGTTCCCGTCGATGGAGCCGTTGCCTTGCCCGACCTTCGAGGATGCCTTCAACGCGGTCGAGACCGGCAAGGCCGAGCTCGCCATGATCCCGATCGAGAACACCATCGCCGGCCGCGTCGCCGACATCCATCACCTGTTGCCGGAATCGAAGCTGCACATCGTCGGGGAATATTTCCTGCCGATCCACTTCCAGCTCATGGTGCTGCCGGGGGTGAAGCGCGAAGAGATCAAGACCGTGCACAGCCATATCCATGCGCTGGGACAGTGCCGCAAATACATCCGCAAGAACGGCTGGAAGCCGGTGATCGCCGGCGACACGGCGGGTTCGGCGAAGATGGTCTCCGAGGTCAGGGATCGCACCATGGCTTCGCTGGCGCCGGCTCTGGCCGCCGAGCTCTATGGCCTCGACATCATCGAGAAGAATGTCGAGGACACCGACTCCAACGTCACCCGCTTCGTCGTCTTGACCAAGAACAAGCAATGGGTGGAGCGCCCGGCGCCGGACGCCAAGATGATGACGACCTTCATCTTCCGCGTCCGCAACGTGCCGGCCGCGCTCTACAAGGCCATGGGCGGCTTTGCCACCAACGGCATCAACATGACCAAGCTCGAGAGCTACCAGCTCGGCGCCTTCACCGCGACGCTGTTCTACGCCGACATCGAAGGCCACCCGGACGATCCGCTGGTCAAGCTGGCGCTCGACGAACTGCGCTTCTTCTCACGCGAAATGCGCATCCTCGGCGTCTATCCGGCCAGCGCCTCGCGCGAGCAGTGGAAGGTGGCGGACTAGGCAAATTAATCCGCGAGGTTAGCCGAGACGCTCGCGCTTCGTCATCCACGGGCGAAGCAAGGAGCGAAGCGACGCGCGCAGACCCGAGGATCCATTCCGTTACGCTGAAGCGCCGCCCACGGTGCAGAATTCTGCCCCGTTGCGCCCCTCGATTAGGTCACGGCATGGATTCCAGGGTCTTCGCTTCGCTACGCCCTGGAATGACGACGTCACGAACGTCCGCGCTAATCTCGGATGTCGGCGCCGATTTCAGCCAAACCCCAACGGCACGTAGTCGATCTCCAAGAACTTCTCCACTTCCGGAACCCAGCGGTCGCGCACGAAGGCGACGTGGTCGGGATGCTCGTTGTAGCGCGTATAGGCGGCCTGGTCGGCGAACTCCATCGAGAAGCCGAACTGGTAGTCGTTCTTGGGGCTGACCTGGCGCAGCTGCTCGAAATGCGTAACGCCCTTGATCCCGGTGAGGATCTTCTTCGCATCGTGCAGGAAGCGCTTCGCCTCCAGCGAATGCGGCTCGTGCTTCAGCGTGAACACGACGGTGTGACGGATCATTTCTCGGCTCCTACTCGCTGTCGACCCAGGCGCGGATGAGGTGATGGGCAATCGCCCCTTTCGGCGGTGTAATCAAGCCGTCGGCATGCGTCCTGTCCAGCATCGAACGGACCTCGTCGCGCAAGAACCAGCGGCAGTCCTCCAACTCGTTGAGGTCGGCCTGGATGTCCTCGTTGAGCGGCTCGCCGAAGCAGCCGATCATCAGCGAATAGGGGAACGGCCAGGGTTGGCTGGCGTGATAGACGACGCGGCCGAGCCGTATGCCGGCTTCCTCCAGCGTCTCGCGCCGCACCGCCGCCTCGATCGTCTCGCCCGGTTCGATGAAGCCGGCAAGCGCTGAATACATGCCCGGGGCAAAATGCTTGCCGCGCCCGAGCAGGCATTTTTCGCGCGTCACCGTCAGCATGATCGCCACCGGGTCGGTGCGCGGGAAATGATCGGTGCCGCAGGCAGGGCAGTGGCGCCTGTAGCCTCCGGCCCGCATCTCCGAGCGGTTGCCGCATTTCGAGCAGAAGGCGTGGCTGGCATGCCAGGCCAGCAGTGCGGCTCCTTGCGCCAGCGCGCCGGCCGCCGCCTCGTCGATCAGCCCCTGCATATAGACGGAGCGGTAGTCGATCGCCTTGACCGTCTCGGGCAGTTGTTCCGGCTCGACGCCGGCCGGCACCGCCAGCACCGGCCCGTTGTCGGAAAAGCCGAGCAGCACGCCTTGCCCGAGCGAAGCCTCGAAGGCCTGGCTTTCATCCGCCTCGAACCAGGGGTCGAACTTGCCGTCGTCGAGTTTCAGGTAGAGCCGGCCGGCATGCATCAGCATCAGCCGCGCGGTCCGGTCGGCCAGCGCTTTTTCGACCACATCGTCGGCGCGGTTCTCGGACTGACGGTCGATCCGGTTGCCGGCGAAACCGACGAACTGGCTCGGCTCGCGCAAAGGCGCGTCAAACAGGCGAAAGCTCATGGGAACTCGGAATGTACAGGTGGATACTGGTCGGTTTATAGCGCCGCCTTGATCGTTTCGGCAAACCGCCTGATATCGGAGCGCTGGTAGGGTTCGCGGATGCCGTGTCCCCAGACTGGTCCCGGCCAGCCGGGATCGCCCTCGGAACGGGCGACGACATGGACGTGCAACTGGCGCACGATGTTGCCGAGCGCGCCGGTGTTGATCTTGGTGCAGCCGGTTACCCGCTTCAGCGCCTGCGCCACCATATTGGTCTCGAAGGTCAGCATCGCCTGGTCAAGCGGCGTCATTTCGTGGATTTCTTCCGTGCCCGGCCGCTGCGGCACCAGCACCAGCCAGGGCCAGCGGCGATCGTTCATCAGCCTGAGCTCGCAAAGGCCAAGCCACATGAGCTGCTCGCTGTCCGCCTCCAGTCGGGCGTCCAGCGTGAATCCGGCCTTGAGGCCAGGCAGCATGGGCGTTTCCTTCGTTTTTTGTAGCATTCTTCAAACCAACGAACGCTAGAGCGGCGGCAAGGTGGCTGCAAGCGATTCATTGACCGCTCTTGGCGATTTGAAGGACTTTCCGGTCGCGATGCGGCGGCTGGTTCCAGCTCGGCCCTTGCATTTCATCGCCGAATTGCCGATATGGAGCGCGGGAGGTTGGTGGTGGACGATCCACTCGCCAACCGGGTCAGGTCCGGAAGGAAGCAGCCCTAACGAGCCCGGAACGGGTCATTGTTCCAGCCTCCCGCCTCTTCGCCTTTCTCCCGCGACATTGACGGCGCCAAGCCGTGCGGGCGAGACTATGCGCAGGAATCGGCCGCCTTCCGTCGCGGTCCTGGGAGCTTTTGACGGCGAATGAGCGAAGCCGGAAATTTGGGGACGGAAAGCCTGCAAACGGAGAAGGCTGGTGCCTACCGGGTGCTGGCGCGCAAATATCGCCCCTCGAATTTTTCCGAGCTGATCGGCCAGGAGCCGATGGTCCGCACGCTGACCAATGCGTTCGCCACCGGCCGCATCGCCCAGGCCTGGATGCTGACGGGCGTGCGCGGTGTCGGCAAGACGACGACGGCGCGCATCCTCGCGCGCGCTCTCAACTACAAGACCTCGACCGTCGACCAGCCTTCCGTCGACCTTTCGATCCCCGGCGAGCACTGCCAGGCGATCATGGAAGGCCGCCACGTCGATGTCATTGAGATGGACGCCGCCTCGCACACCGGCATCGACGACATCAGGGACATCATCGACCGCGTGCGCTACGCGCCGGTCTCGGCCCGCTACAAGGTCTACATCATCGACGAAGTGCACATGCTCTCCACCCAGGCCTTCAACGGCCTGCTGAAGACGCTGGAAGAGCCGCCGCCGCACGTCAAGTTCATCTTTGCCACCACCGAGATCCGCAAGGTGCCGATCACGGTCCTGTCGCGCTGCCAGCGCTTCGACCTGCGCCGCATCGATGCCGGCGCGCTGGTCGCGCATCTGTCTTCGATCGCCGCAAAGGAAGGCATAGCGGTTGACGATGATGCGCTGGCGATGATCGCGCGCGCCGCCGAAGGCTCGGCGCGCGATTCGCTTTCCATCCTCGACCAGGCGATCGCCCATGGCAGTGGCGCCGTCAGCGCGGATGCCGTGCGCGCCATGCTGGGCCTGGCCGACCGCGCCCGCATCATCGACCTGTTCGAACATGTCATGAAGGGCGACGTGGCGGCCGCGCTCGCCGAATTCCGCGCGCAATACGACACCGGCGCCGATCCGGCCGCTGTCCTCACCGATCTTGCCGAGTTCAACCACCTCGTCACCCGCCTGCGTTTCGTTCCCGCAGCCGCCGACGACGCTTCGCTCTCCGAGGACGAACGCCGGCGCGGCGCCGAATTCGCGAACGCGCTCTCGGTTCGGGTGCTGTCGCGGACCTGGCAGATGCTGCTCAAGGGCATCCCCGAGGTGCAGTCCTCCAACCGCCCGGTCAGCGCCGGCGAAATGGTCCTGATACGCCTGGCGCATGCCGCCGACCTGCCGACGCTGGACGAGGCGTTGAAATCGCTGGAAGGCGCAGGCCCGGTATCGAATGGCGCGCCGCGCGCCAATGGCGCCCCCGCCGGCAATGGCGGTGGCGCAAGCGCTGTCGCACAGACGCGGATGCCGTCTTCCGCCGGCGGCGCGCAGACCATGCGGCTGGTCGAGGCGCAGCCGGTGCCGGAGGCCTTCGTTCCGGCGCCGGAGCCGGTCACGGAAACGCCTGTCGTTCCGGTCAAATCGCTGGCCGACATTGTTGCGCTTGCCGACGCCAATCGCGACATGGCTTTCAAGGTGCTCTTGAAACGCTGCGTGCGGCCGGTCCGCATCGAGCCCGGCCGTCTCGACGTCACCCTGACCGACGACGCGCCGAAGATGCTGCTCAACGAGCTGACCGCCAAGCTGCGCGCCTGGACCGGTCGCAACTGGCTGGTGTCGCTGTCGAAGGAAGAGGGCGGCCAGACATTGGCCGAAATGGAGACGACGAAGCGCGAGAATGCCTTCTCCGACGCCAAGGCCGATCCGACGGTCGCCGCCATCCTTGCCCGGTTCCCCGGCGCCAAGATCATCGACGTGCGCATTCCGGACGTGCCGGAGGTGGAAGAGGCCGAGGCCGAAGTGCCGGTTGAGCCCGCGGCCGACGACGACGAAATCTGAAACAATCTTAGAGGACCACCCGATGAAAGATCTTCTCGGCCTGATGGGTAAGGCGAAGGAAATGCAGGCCAAGTTCCAGGCCATGCAGGATGAGATCGCGACGCTCGAAGCCACCGGCCAGGCCGGCGGCGGCCTGGTCAGCATCACGCTCACCGGCAAGTTCGAGATGAAGGCGCTGAAGATCGATCCCTCGCTTATCAAGGCCGACGAGGCTGAGATCCTCGAGGACCTCATCCTGGCCGCCCACAATGACGCCAAAAATAAGGTCGAGCAGGTGATGCAGGAGAAGACCAAGGCGTTGACGGCGGGCCTGCCGATTCCGCCTGGAATGAAATTGCCGTTCTGAGCCGGCCTCCGCCAGTTAATTGATTATGAACGGAAATCGAGCGCCTGGGCCGTTGTTAACCATTTTGCCGGCGTTGCTCACGGGCTCATTTCGCGGCTTTCATAAAGTTTTACCCAAGTCCAGAAGTTGCTAACCCTCTAGCCATCTTTTTGCCCGAAAGAGTCTCATTCTTGCCACATCTCGGGGCGGGCTGGCATCTGGACATGAGGCTTTTTTGGTGATCGCGACGCGATGGAAGACGCCGCTGCTGCTTATCGGCATCGCCGCTTCCCCCTTGCTCCTGGCCGGCTGCAGCCAGACCACTTCCTCCTCCCATAGCATGTCGGTGGCGAGCCTGACCGACGCTATCACGCCGAGCTTCCTCAGCACGCGCTCCTACAAATATTCGATGAAGGACAAGGAATGCCTGCAAAGGGCGATGTTCTTCGAATCCAACCGGTCGAGTCGCGACGGCATGATCGCCGTCGGCACGGTCGTCATGAACCGGCTGCGCTCGGGCCAGCACGGCAACACCATCTGCGAGGTGGTCGGCGAGCCGGGCCAGTTCGCTCCGGGCGTGCTGACGCGGCCGATGAATTCGCGGGCCCTGCCCGATGTCGAAGCGGCGGCGGATGCCGTGCTCAAGGGCGAGCGCAAGGCCAAGCTCAAGAACACGATGTATTTCCACACCGCTGGCCTGCGTTTCCCTTACAAGAACATGCACTACACGATGGTCGCCGGCGGCAACGCCTTTTATGAGAAGCGCGGCCGCAACTGGCAGCCGCTGCCGGACGAGCCGATGGTCGCCATGGCCTCCGACAAACAGCAGAAGATCGACCCGACCGCTCCGGTGCTGATGGCCTCCGCCGAGCCGGTGGTCAAGACGATCGTACGGTCCGACCCGTCCAAGCAGGTCGCGACGGACGCGGCCGAGCCGACGCTTCCGGCCAAGGCGATCGTTCCGGCCGAGCAGACCTATGTGACGGCTGCCGCGGCGCCATCGCAGAAGTCCGGTCGCCTCGCCCAGAAGCAGACGGTTGTGGCGATGCAGGAGCCGATGGCCGAACCGGACGCCTCGCGTTTCGGCGGCACGATCAAGGGCCGCTACATCACCTCGGTGCCCAATGCTACGCAGGAAGCGTCGATGGGCTTCCAGTCGACGCCTGAGAACACCGACGCCATCGGCGCGATGATCGTCAGCCAGGACCGGCCGCTCGAAACCAACTGAACACGGTTGCATGCAACGGCACAGGGCCCGTCTTGGCAGCATGGCGGGCCTTGTCCGTTGCTGGCTGTTCTGAAAAATCCTAGATCAGGGCGATGTCGAAGAGAATCGCCGGACCGGAAATCGAACGCTTGATCCAGCTTCTGGCCAAAGTGCCGGGGCTCGGGCCACGTTCGGCGCGGCGCGCGGCACTCCATCTCATCAAGAAGAAGGAGCAACTGCTGGAGCCTTTGGCCGCCGCCATGGGCGAGGCGGTCGACAAGGTGCGTATCTGCTCGACCTGCGGCAATGTCGACACCTCCGACCCTTGCATGATCTGCACCGATCCGCGCCGTGATGCCGGCACGTTGATCGTCGTCGAGGACGTCTCCGACCTCTGGGCGCTGGAACGGGCCGCGGCCATGAACACGCGCTATCACGTGCTCGGCGGCACGCTGTCGCCGCTCGACGGCATCGGCCCGGACCAGCTCAACATCCGCACTTTGGTCGACCGCATCGCCGGCGGCGAGGTGAAGGAGGTGATCCTTGCCGTCAACGCGACCGTCGAGGGGCAGACCACGGCGCACTACCTGACGGATCAGTTGTCGGGCTTCGAGGTCAAGGTGACGCGGCTGGCGCATGGCGTGCCTGTCGGCGGCGAGCTCGACTATCTCGACGAGGGGACGCTGGCCGCGGCGCTGCGATCGCGGACGGCGTTTTGAGGGGAAGAAGTCGGTGACAGGCGGATTTCCTCAAACGATTGCACCCCGTCACACCCCCCTCTGCCCTGCCGGGCATCTCCCCCGCAAGGGGGGAGATTGGCAGTTTCGCCCCCGGCGCTCTTTCTGCAACGTTGGCCGTTGGCGAAAGCTTGCGCGACATCTGATCTCCGCCCTTGCGGGGGAGATGTCCGGCAGGACAGAGGGGGGTGCGAAGGAACGCGGCCTTTCCAGCGTCGCATTTCTGTTGTTCGCACTGCTCGGTATCTTCTTCATCACCCCCACCCACGCAGCCCCCATCGACGACCAATTCCAGACCTGGCTGCAAACCGATCTCTGGCCGGAAGCCAAATCCAAAGGCATCTCGAAGAAAACCTTCGACGCCGCCTTCACCGGCGTGAAGCCGAACCTGAAGCTGCCCGACCTCGTCCTGCCCGGCGAGACGCCGACGACGCCACAGAAGCAGCATCAGGCTGAATTCGGCCCGCCCGCCAATTATTTCGCCGAAAAAATCATCCGCGCCGTCACCACAGGCGGCCGGACGCGTGAGAGCGCCAACGCAAGGGTGCTCGGATTGATCGAAAAGCGCTACGGCGTGCCGGGAGAGATCGTGCTGGCGATCTGGGGCCGCGAGACCGGTTTCGGCGCCGCCAAGATGCCTTATGACGCTTTCGAAGTGCTGGGCACCAAGGCCTTCATGTCGACGAAGAAGGATTTCTTCCGCACCGAGGTTCTGGCGGCGCTGGAAATCGTCGAGCGCGGGCTCGCCCCGGTCAACGCCATGAAGTCGTCCTGGGCTGGCGCGCTCGGCCAGCCGCAATTCATGCCGACATCGTTCCTCAAGCATGCCGTCGCTTTCGACGGCAACGGCAGGCCAGACATCTGGAATTCGACGCCCGACGTGCTCGCCTCGATCGCCAATTACTTCGTCCATTATGGCTGGGTGAAGGGGCGCGGCTGGGGCGTCGAGGTGACCGTGCCGGCAAACGTTTCGTGCTCGCTCGAAGGTCCCGATCAAGGCAAGAAGATATCGGACTGGGTGGCGATGGGCATCAGGCGCGCCGACAACAAGGCATTCCAGGCGAGCGAATTGAAAGCCGAAAGCTCTCTGCTCATGCCGGCCGGACGCAGCGGCCCGGCGTTTCTGGTCACGCCGAACTTCTATGTGATCAAGCAATACAACAACAGCGACCTCTACGGCCTGTTCATCGGTCATGCCGCCGATCGCATCGCCAAGGGCGACGCCACCTTTATCGGCAGTTGGGGCGCGGTCGGCGACCTGCACCGGTCCGACATTGCCGCGCTGCAGCGAGCGCTGGAGGCCAAAGGCTATGATGTTGGCAGCGCCGACGGCCTTCCCGGCTTCAAGACCCGCCGCTCGATCGGTGTGTGGCAGGCGAAGAACGGCAAGCCCGCGACCTGTTTTCCCGATGCAGGCTTGGTCGCCCAACTGAAATGACGGCTGCTTCATGGCCGCGGACCCTGGCAAATTTTTCCGGATCGACTGCTCCATTTAGCCGGCGCATGGGTCGACGGATCGCCGCCCGTTAGGTCCGATATGCCGTCTCGCAAAATGCATGTTGCGGAGCGGGCACCGTCGAATAGGGAGTTGACCAACTGGACAAAAACCACGACGGTACGTGGTCCAAGCCGCTGCCGGCTTCGCAAAGAATAATGAAGCCCTGAGCCGGGAACTCAGGTCAACAAAACAGGGAACGATCACCATGATGCTGGAAAAGTTTGCCGTCCGTAGCTTGCTTGCGGGTGTGGCGATGACTGCGCTTCTCGCAACGCCTGCCTTCGCGGTCACGCCCGCCGATACGCTGGTCGAAGGCTTCGCCATCGACGATATTATTTCGATGGATCCCGGCGAGGCGTTCGAGTTGTCGACGGCCGAAGTCACCGGCAACACCTATGATCTCCTGGTCCGCCTCGACCTCAGCGACACCTCCAAGGTCAAGCCGGACCTCGCCGCAAGCTGGACCGTGTCCGACGACGGCCTGACCTACACCTTCAAGCTCAAGCCCGGCATGAAGTTCGCATCGGGCAATCCGATCACCGCGGCCGACGTCGCCTATTCCTTCGAACGCGCCATCAAGCTCGACAAGAGCCCGGCCTTCATCATCAACCAGTTCGGCATCAGCGGCGACAACGTCACCGAAAAGGCCAAGGCTGTTGACGACACCACCTTCCAGTTCGTCGTCGACAAGGCCTATGCGCCAAGCTTCGTGCTCAACTGCCTGTCGGCCACCGTCGCCTCCGTCGTCGACGCCAAGCTGGTCAAGGAGCATGTCGCGGCCGTCACGCCCAGCGCCGATTACAAATGGGACAACGATTTCGGCAACGCTTGGCTGAAGACCGGCTATGCCGGCTCCGGCCAGTACAAGCTGCGCGAATGGCGCGCCAACGAAGCCGTCGTGCTGGAGCGCAACGACAATTACAATGGCGAGAAGGCCAAGCTCGCCCGCGTCATCTACCGCAACATGAAGGAAAGCTCGGCGCAGCGCCTGGCGCTCGAAGCCGGCGACATCGACGTCGCCCGCAACCTCGAGCCGAACGACCTCGACGCCATCGCCAAGAACGCCGACCTCACCACGACAAGCGCCCCGAAGGGTACTGTCTATTACATCAGCCTGAACCAGAAGAACGCCAACCTCGCCAAGCCGGAGGTGCGCCAGGCGTTCAAATATCTGGTCGACTACGACGCGCTGAGCACCACCATCCTGAAGGGCATCGGCGAGATCCACCAGTCCTTCCTGCCCAAGGGCGACCTTGGCGCCATCGACGACAACCCGTTCAAGCTCGACGTCGCCAAGGCCAAGGAACTACTCGCCAAGGCCGGCCTCCCTGACGGTTTCAAGGTGACCATGGATGTGCGTGTCGGCCAGCCGACCACGGGCATGGCGGAATCGATCCAGCAGACGCTCGGCCAGGCGGGCATCAAGCTGGAGATCATTCCGGGTGACGGTAAGCAGACGCTGACCAAGTACCGCGCCCGCAACCATGACATCTATATCGGCAACTGGGGCCAGGACTATTTCGATCCGAACTCGAACGCCCAGACTTTCGCCTCCAACCCGGACAATTCCGACGGCGCCAAGATCAAGACGCTGGCCTGGCGCAACGCCTGGGACATCCCGGACCTGACCAAGACGACCGAGGCAGCGCTGCTGGAAAAGGATTCGGGCAAGCGCGCCGACATGTACAAGGATCTGCAGAAGAAGATCCTCGACACCAGCCCCTTTGTCATCATCCATCAGCAGCTGGAAGTGGCGGGCCTGCGCAAGAACCTCAAGAGCTTCGCGCTCGGCCCGAGCTTCGACACCAATTTCGTCGGTCCGGTCTCGAAGGAATAGCGTCCTCGGACGCGCCTCGTGAGCGTAGCTGAAAACCAGGCGGCGGCAGGGCGCGGCAGCGCCCGTGCCGTCGCCATTCTATCGTCGCTTGGCCGCTTCCTGGTCATCGCCGTGACGACCTATCTCGGTCTTCTCGCGGTGACCTTCTTCATCGGCCGCGTCATCCCGATCGATCCGGTGCTGGCGGTGTTGGGCGACCGCGCGCCAACCGCTGTCGTCGAACGCACGCGCCGCGAGATGGGGCTCGATCTGCCCTGGATCGAGCAGTTCTATCTCTATGTCAAAGCAGCGTTGAGAGGCGACTTCGGCACCTCGGTGCTGACCACCAATCCGGTGATGTCCGACATCCGCCGGGTCTTTCCGGCAACGATCGAGCTGGCGACGCTGGGCACGCTGATCGGCGCCGTCCTTGGCGTGCCGCTCGGCGTGCTGGCCGCCGTCAAACGCGGCAGCCTGATCGACCAGATCGCGCGCATCATCGGCCTGATCGGCTATTCGGTGCCGATCTTCTGGCTGGGACTGCTAGGGCTCGTCCTGTTTTATGCCAAGCTGCAATGGGTCGCCTTTCCGGCGCGACTCGACGTCGTCTACGAATACACCTTCACGCCGATCACCGGCTTCTACCTGCTCGACTCGGCCATGCAGGGCCAATGGGACGTCTTCTACGACGCCTACCGCCACATCATCCTGCCGGCCGCGCTGCTTGGCTATTTCGCGCTCGCCTATATCAGCCGCATGACCCGCTCCTTCATGCTGAACGAGCTGGCGCAGGAATATATCGTCGCCGCGCGCGCCAAGGGCCTGTCGGAAACGCGTATCATCTGGGGCCACGCGCTGCGCAACGCCGCCGTGCCGATGGTGACGGTGATCGCGCTGTCCTATGCCAGCCTGCTCGAAGGCTCGGTGCTGACCGAGACCGTCTTCTCCTGGCCGGGCATCGGCCTCTACATCACCAATTCCCTCACCAACGCCGACATGAACGCCGTGCTCGGCGGCACCATCGTCATCGGCTCCGTCTTCATCGCCATCAACCTCCTGTCGGACCTGCTCTACAGGCTGCTCGATCCGAGGACGAAGACCGGATGAGCAGAGCTATCCCGCTTTCGGGTCTGGCTGCGGCCAATCACCCCCACTCCGGCTCTTCGGGCCACCTCTCCCCCTGCCCGGGGGAGAGGAAAAACCGCTCGCACGCTTGGCGCCTTTCCTCTCCCCCGTCGAACGGGGGAGAGGTGGTCTGCGAAGCAGACCGGAGCGGGGGTCGACGGCGTCAGGAGACGTTGTCATGACCGCCTCCGACGCCGGCCATCTCTCCCGTCGCGAATGGTTGCTTAGCGACCGGCCGGCCTCGCGTGTGCAGGCGAGGCTCGGCCGCGCCTATGTCGCCTGGCGGCGCTTTTCCGCCAACCGGCTGGCTTTGGTCGGCCTGCTCATCATCCTCGCACTGGTGGTGGTTGCCGCCCTTGCCGATGTGCTGGCGCCTTACTCGCCGACCGTCGGCGACCTGAAGAACGCCCGCCTGCTGGCGCCGAGCGCCGCGCATTGGTTCGGCACCGACGACCTCGGCCGTGACATCTATTCGCGCATCGTCTACGGCTCGCGCTGGACGCTTTATGTCGTCATCCTGGTCGCCGTCATCGCCGCGCCCATCGGCCTTTTGGTCGGAACGGTCGCCGGTTATGCCGGCGGCTGGACCGACACGATCCTGATGCGGATCACCGACATCTTCCTCGCCTTTCCCAAGCTGGTGCTGGCGCTGGCTTTCGTTGCGGCGCTCGGCCCCGGCATCGAGAACGCCGTGCTGGCGATAGCCATCACCTCCTGGCCGCCTTACGCGCGCATCGCCCGTGCCGAAACGCTGACGGTGCGCAACTCCGACTATATCAAGGCGGTGCAATTGATGGGCGCCTCGCCTTTCCGCATCGTGCTGCGCCACATCATGCCGCTCTGCATCTCCTCGCTGATCATCCGCGTGACGCTCGACATGGCGGGCATCATCCTCACCGCCGCCGGCCTCGGCTTCCTCGGCCTCGGCGCGCAGCCGCCGCTGCCCGAATGGGGTGCGATGATCGCGTCCGGCCGCCGCTTCATTCTCGACCAGTGGTGGGTTGCCGCGGCCCCGGGTGCCGCCATCCTCATCGTCAGCCTCGGCTTCAACCTGCTCGGCGACGGCCTGCGCGATGCGCTCGACCCCCGGAGTGGCGACCAATGAGTGGCGATCAATGAGCGACACGCTCCTCGAGGTCGACGATCTGCGCGTCACCTTCCCGACCCGCACGGGCCTCGTGCAGGCTGTGCGCGGCGTTTCCTTCTCGCTGGGCCGCGAGCGTCTCGGCATTGTCGGCGAAAGCGGCTCCGGCAAGTCGCAGACCGGCCGCGCCATCATGGGGCTGACCCCGCCGCAGGCCGAGGTTTCGGCCAGGAAACTCGCCTTCGACGGCATGGATTTGCTTTCCATATCGCCACGTGAGCGGCGCGCGCTGCGGGGAAACCGCATCGCCATGATCCTGCAGGATCCGAAATATTCGCTCGATCCGGTGATGACCATCGGCCGCCAGATCGTCGAGACGCTGCGCACGCATGAAAAAGTCTCCAAGGCCGAGGCACGCGAACGGGCTTTAGCCATGCTGCAGGCGGTGCAGATCCGCGACCCGGCCCGCGTCTTTGACCTGTATCCACATGAGGTCTCGGGCGGCATGGGCCAGCGCGCTATGATCGCCATGATGCTGATCACCGGGCCGGAGCTGATGATCGCCGACGAGCCGACCTCGGCGCTCGACGTCACCGTGCAGCTCGACGTGCTCAAGATCCTCGACAAGCTCGTCGCCGAGCGCGGCATGGGCCTGATCTTCATCTCGCACGACCTGCGACTGGTTTCGTCCTTCTGCGACCGGGTCGTCGTCATGTATGCGGGCAAGGTGGTCGAGCAGATCAAGGCCTCCGATCTGCGCGATGCCCAGCATCCCTACACGCGCGGCCTGCTCAACTGCATGCCGAGGATCGGCTTCGAGCGCCATCCGTTGCCAGTGCTCGACCGCAAGCCGGAGTGGGCGGCATGACGGCTGCCATCGCCATCGAGGGGCTGGAAGTCGTCTTCGACCGTTTTCGCGCGCTGAAGGGCGTCAGCCTCGAAGTTGGCGAAGGTCAATCCTACGGTCTGGTCGGCGAGAGCGGTTCCGGCAAGTCGACGCTGCTGAGGGCGATCACCGGCCTAGTGCCTATCGATTCCGGCACCATCACTGTCAACGGCAAGAGACTTGGCAAGACCCGCGACAAGGCCTTTTACCGCGACGTGCAGATGGTGTTCCAGGATCCGTACGGCTCGCTGCATCCGCGCCAGACCGTCGACCGGCTGCTGCAGGAGCCCCTCGCGATCCATGGCATTGCCGATGGCGAGAAGCGCATCGAGCGCGCGCTTGACGAGGTCGGCCTCGGCAATGGCTTCCGCTTCCGCTACGCGCATCAACTCTCCGGCGGCCAGCGCCAGCGCGTGGCGATTGCGCGTGCGCTCATCCTCGAGCCCTCGATCCTGCTCCTCGACGAGCCGACCTCGGCGCTCGACGCCTCGGTCCAGGCGGAGGTGCTGAACCTATTGGAAGAAGTGCGGCGCCGCCGCAAGCTCACCTTCCTGATGGTCAGCCACGACCTCGCCATCATCACCCATATGTGCGAGCGGCTGATGGTGATGCAGAATGGCGAGGCGGTGGAGACGCTGACGGCGAGCCAGCTGATCGGCCATCGCGTCAGCGAGGACTATACGCGCAACCTGCTCAGGGCGAGCGAGGGGTTTGTGCGGACAGCCTGAGCTTTTCGCGTCGCCAAGCCGGCCCTCGACTCTCGAAAAATAGCATATTAGCGTTGCAGTCTTGCGGGGGAGAAGGTTTGAACGTTTCTCCAAAAATAATCGTCAATGCAGCAAGGCGAGAGAACCTTTCGCCAGATCAATCTGCTTTTCTGGAAGCATTGTCCCGGAAAATTAGTGACTGCGGGTACTCGCCACTTGATGTCGATGGGGTGGCGTCGCTGACAGATCAGGTTGCGGCCATAAGGAGAATCCAAGGCGTCGTTGTCGTCGCATTTGCGCAGTGGAGCGCCTCCAGAATTTTCGTTCGCCGTAAGTCGAGTGCTACTCTCCCAAGTGAATTCAATCATTTATACATCGCACTAGCCAGTGCCCTGCAAAAGCCGCTCCTTGTGCTTCGAGAACAGGGGGTGACTGAACGTGGCGCTCTTCGCCCTACGATGGGACGCCCGGCTTTGAAAATCCCCTCTGAAATGGACCGGGATTGGCTCGACAGTGAGGAGTTCGAGGCAGAGTTTCGGCGCTGGCGTAGACAGATAGACAGCTCATGCCACGTTTTCTTTGGGTACGCTGGTGTCGCTTCCGACACCGCGAATCAACTCATTTCGTGGATGACCAAGAAGAATATTAAAGTGCTTGATTGGAAAGATTTTAACCCGTCTTCATCCATATTTTCTGGAATTGCATCTGCAGCAAAAGAGGTTTCATTTGGATTGTTTCTTCTTACGGCAGATGATGTCAAGAAATCGAAAAATAAAGAGATATTCACTCCACGCGACAATGTCGTATTTGAAGCTGGCTACTTTGCTGCTGCCAAGGGACTGGACCGTACCCTTCTAATCGTCGAGGATGGCATAAGCCTTCCATCCGATCTGGGTGGTATCATCTATTTGCGGCTTGATGGGCGCAAGAACGTGTCTTCGATTGAAGGGCGATTGGCCGATTTCCTCGAAACCGCATTGCAGCCACCGGATGGCTGCCAGCCTCGAGTGCCAAACCCGGGTCGCCACTAGTTAAGACATGTTTGCGCCGACCTCCGGAGTAGGCGTACCTCTCTGGCTCTCCGGCTCCTTGATCCGGAACCACGTCACATAAAGCGCCGGCAGGAAGAGCAGCGTGATCGCCGTGCCGGCGATGATGCCGCCCATCATGGCGTAGGCCATCGGTCCCCAGAACACTTCGCGCGCGATCGGGATCAGCGCCAGGCTGGCGGCGGCCGCCGTTAGCGCGATCGGCCGCATGCGGTGCTCGGTCGCTTCGATCACCGCCGCCCAGCGATCCTTGCCTTCGGCGACGAGGTCCTCGATCTGCACGATCAGGATGACCGAGTTTCGGATCAGGATGCCGATCAGCGCCAGCACGCCGAGGATGGCGACGAAGCCGAGCGGCGCGCCGCTGGGCACCAGCGCCGCCACCACGCCGATCAGCCCGAGCGGCGCCACCGCCACCACCAGGAACAGGCGCTGGAAGCTCTGCAACTGGATCATCAGGATGGTCGCCATGACGAACAGCATCAGCGGCACGACGGCCGCGATCGGTCCCTGGCTCTTGGCGCTTTCCTCGACCGAGCCCGCGGTCTCGACCGAATAGCCGGGCGGCAGCTTGGCGATAAAGGCGTCGACCGACGGCTTCAGCTCGTTGACGACGGTCGCCGGCAGCACGTCGCCGACCAGGCCGGCGCGTACGGTGATCGTCGGCGTGCGGTTGCGGCGCCAGACCGTCGGCTGTTCGAGGTCGTAGCGGAAGTTGGCGATTGCCGCCAACGGGATCGACTCGCCGGTGCCAGTCGGCAATTGCAAGTTCTGCAGCGTCGAGATCGAACTGCGGTCCGCCTCGCGCGAGCGCGCCACGACATTGATCAGATAGGTGGCGTCGCGCACCTGGGTGATCGTCGCGCCGCCGACCGTGCTGTTCAGCGCGCTGGCGATATCGGAGGAAGTGATGCCGAGCTGGCGCGCCTTGTCCTGCAGCACATCGACCCTCAGCATGCGCTGCGGCTCGTTCCAGTCGAAGGTGGGCGCGGCAAGCTTCGGATTGGCCGAGATCAGGCCGGCGAATTGCTGCGCCAGCTCGCGCACCGTCTGGATATCGGGGCCGCCGACGCGGTATTGCACCGGGCGCCCGACCGGTGGCCCGAGCTCCAGTGGCTTGACGAAGGCGTCGGTGCCGACGAACTCCGCGCGCAGCAGCTTTTCCAGCGCCGGCTTCACCCGATTGCGCGCCTCGATGCTCTTGGTGACGATCACCGTCTGGCCGAAATAAGGATTGGCCGGCTGCACGTCATAGGCAAGCAGGAAGCGCACCGCGCCCTGGCCGATATAGGAACTGAAATGATCGATGTCGGGATTGCCGACCAGCGCCCGCTGTTCGAAGCGTTCCATCTGGTCGCGTGTCTCGGTGATCGAGGAGTTCTGCGGCAGGTTCCAGTCGACGACCAGCTCCGGCCGGTCGGATGGCGGGAAGAATTGCTGTTGTACGAGCCCGAAGCCGGCGATCGACGCCGCGAACAGAAGCACCGTCACGATGATGGTCAGCCAGTGCCGGCGCACCGACAAGACAAGGATGCGCCGGAACATCGAGGTGAAACGTCCGGGCTGGTCGTGATGCTTCTCTTTCATCGTCGCCGGCAGGATGGTCACGCCGAGCAGCGGCGCGAACAGCACCGCCACGATCCATGACACTAGCAGCGACACCGCGATGACGACGAACAGCGTGAAGGTGTATTCGCCGGCGGCGCTCGAATTGAGGCCGATCGGGATGAACCCGGCGACCGTCACCAGCGTGCCGGTCAGCATCGGGAAGGCGGTCGAGGTGTAAACATAGGTGGCCGCCTTGCGCAGATTGTCGCCGACCTCCAGCCGCGCCACCATCATCTCCACCGCGATCATCGCGTCGTCGACCAATAGCCCCAGCGCAATGATCAATGCGCCGAGCGAGATACGCTGCAGCGAGATGCCGAGATAGGCCATGACCGTGAAGGTGATGGCCAGCACCAGCGGGATCGACAGCGCCACGACGAAGCCGGCGCGCATGCCGAGGCTGATGAAGGAGACCGCGAGCACGATCGCCACCGCCTCGAACAGCGCCCGCGTGAAACCCGACACCGCCTCCTCGACGATGACCGGCTGGTCGGCCACCAGATGCACGCCGACGCCGACCGGCAGGTCAGCCAGCACCTTCTGCATCTCCTCATGCAGCGCCTCGCCGAATTTGAGCAGGTTGGCATTGGGCTTCATGCCGATGGCAAGGCCGATCGCATCCTGGCCGTTGAAGCGGAACAGGGACGTCGGCGGGTCGACATAGCCGCGCCGGATCGTCGCCACATCGCTCAGCCGGAAGAAGCGGTCGTTGACGCGCAAATTGATGGCGCGCAGGCTTTCCTCGGAGGTGAACTGACCGCCGACGCGAACGCTGACGCGCTCCGGTCCGGACTGGATGACGCCGGAGGGCGTGATCGCGTTCTGCGCCTGCAGGCTGGCGACGATTTGCTGCTGGTTGAGGCCGAGCGCCGCGATCTGCCGGCTCGAGAATTCGAGATAGATCGCCTCGTCTTGCGCGCCGACCAGGTCGACCTTGCCGGCATTGGGCACGGTCAGGATCTTGGTGCGGACGTCCTCGACATAGTCGCGCAATTGGCGCGGCGTCAGCCCGTCGGCGGTGAAGGCGTAGATGTTGCCGTAGACGTCGCCGAAGCGGTCGTTGAAGAACGGTCCCTGCACGCCTTGCGGAAACTGCGCCTTGATGTCGTTGACCATGTTGCGCACCTGAAGCCAGTTCGGCACGACATCGCGCGCCTTGGTGGTGTCCTTCAGGTTGACGAAGATGACGGTCTGGCCGGCGGTGGTGACCGATCTGGTGAAGTCGAGGCTGTCGAGCTCCTCGAGCTTCTTCTCGATGCGGTCGGTCACCTGCTGCACCGTCTCCCTGACCGAGGCGCCGGGCCAGTTGGCCTGGATGATCATGGTCTTGATGGTGAAGGCGGGGTCTTCCTCGCGGCCGAGATTGAGATAGGAGAAAATGCCGGCCACCACGAAGACCAGCATGAAATACCAGACCATGGAGCGGTGGCTGAGCGCCCAGTCGGAGAGGTTGAAGCCCTTCATCAGACGCCGCCCTCCGGCACTTTGACCTTCTGGCCTTCGCTCAGGCTGTGGACGCCGGCCGTGACGACGCGCATGCCGGCCTCAAGCCCCTCCGCCACCGTGAAGGAGCCGCCATTCTTCGAAGCGACCTTGATCTCGCGCGCGCTCACGCTGGACGATTGCGGATCGACGATCCAGACCTTCTCCGAACCGTCCTTTTCGAGCAGCGCCGATATCGGCAGTTCGATCGTCGGCGTGACCTTGGTCATGCGCGTTGCGGTGATCGTCGAGCCCAGGCGGAAGGCCGTCGGCGGATCGACCAGTGTCAGCCGCACGCGGCGGCTGCGGGTCGAGCCCTCCGATTGCGGCGCGATCTCGCGCAGCGTGGCGTCGGTTTTGATGGTCGGCAGCGATTGCAGGATGATCTCGAACGGCGTGCCGACGGTGAGATCGCCGATCAACTGGTCGGGAATGTCGACCACGGCCTCGCGCGGGTCGGTGCGCGCCACGGTGACGACCGTCTGTCCGGCCGACACCGTCTGGCCGACCTCGGCGCCCACCGCGGTGACGACGCCGTCGAAATCGGAGAACAGCCGGGCATAGCCGAGCTGCTCCTGCGATTTGGCCAAGGCTGCATTGGCGCGCTCGACGCCGGCTTCCGCCGCCTGCCGCGCTTGTTTCGCGGCATCGAATGTGGCCTGCGAGGTGTTGGCCGAGGCAAGCAATTGCCGCTGGCGATCCTCGCTGGCGGCCGCATTGGTGAACTGCGCCTGCGCGTTCGACAGATCGGCTTTCGAAGCCTGGACGGCAAGCTCCAGCGCCGTCGGGTCGAGTGCCGCGATCGTTGTGCCCTTGGTGACGAGGTCGCCGACCTTGACGTCGCGCGAGACGACGCGGCCGAGCAGGCGGAAGGCAAGGTCGGCGCTGTATTGCGGTTCGACCGAGCCGGCAAAGCCGAAGGTCTCGACGGTCTTCGGCTCGACCACCAGCGACAGCACCGGCCGGACGACCTCCGGCGGCTTCTCCTCCGAGCGCGAGCAGGCGGCAAGCGCGGCGAGGACCAGCAGGGGAGCGATGTGCGACAACCGGCTCATTGGCTTGCCCCCGCCACCTCGACCGTCTGTCCCGGACTGAGCAACTGCCCGCCGGCGGTGACGACGCTCTGGCCTTCCTGCAAGCCCTTATCGACGACGACCACGCCGGAATCGAAGGCCAGCACCTCGACCGGCGCTGTCGCCACCGCCTTGCTCGACGGGTCGACGATCCAGACGGCAGGCTTGCCGGCAGTCGAGGTCAGCGCCTGCCAGGGCAACAGGATGGCCTTGACCGACTTGGCGCTGACCGTGCCGATCACGGCCGCGCCCAACGGCATGCCGGCAGGCGTGTCGGGAATGCCGATCTTGACACGGATCGACCCCGACGCGGTATCGACCGCCGGCGAGATCTCACGCACCTTGCCCACCGCCCTGACCTGCGGGTCGCCAAGCAAGGTGATCGTCACCGCGGGAGAAGGCGGCGTCTGGGCCACCAGCGTCTCTTGCACGTTGAAGACCGCGTCACGGTCGCCGTCCTCGGCGATGGTGAACACCGTCTGCGCCGCCTGAACCACTTGCCCGGCCTCGACCTGACGCGCCGTGATCACGCCGGCGGCGCCCGCCTTGAGCTCGGTGTAGGAAAGATTTTCCTTGGCGTTGGCCAAGGCGCTCTGCGCCGCGTCGACGCTGCCTTGCGCCACTTTCAGCGTCTGGTCGGCGGTGTCGAAATCCCGCCTCGTCGTAAAGCCTTGCGAAAGCAGCGTCTTTTGCCGCTGATAAGTGGCCGCCGCCTGGGTGAGCTGCGCCTGCGCGGCATCAAGATCGGCCTGCGCCGAACGCAGATCCGATTGCTGTTCCTGCGGATCGATGCGGGCCAGCACCATGCCCTGGTCGACATGCTGGCCGACATCGACCAGCCGCTCGGCAACGCGGCCACCGACGCGGAACGACAGATTGTTGAGAGTGCGGGCCGCGATCACCCCGGTCAGCGAGGTCCGCGGCGCATATTCCGCGAGAGCGACCTTCTGCGTGGTCACCAACACCGGCAATTTCTTATCCGCCGCCTGCTGCTTCTGGCAGCCGGATGTCGAAAGCGCCGCGCCGGCGCAAGCCAGCAGCAACACGGTTTTTGAACGGCAAAGAAGGCGGAGCGGTGAAGACGGCAAGGCGGACGGTGTCGCGTTCCTGCTCATGGTTCCCCTCAACCCGTGGGAGCCGCTCCTGACGGCGGCACGTAGCGGACGAAGTGAGATTAATCGATCGGCGGGAAAAGGAAACCATTTCTGCGGTGCGTAGCGGCAGGCTGGTTAAAGGCCTTTTCCAGCCCTGGCAGGCCCAATCGACTAGGCCATAGTGCCGACTTGAGGAAAACGTGAAATAAGGTCAGAAGGGTTTCGATCAACGGAACGGGGCCAATCTCGATGAGGGACGGCCCGATGAGGAACGCCATGAAGAATTCAGCCATTTCCGAACGCAAGAACCAGTCGATCTCGCGCGGCGTCGGCATGACGACGCAGATCTACGCCGATCGCGCCGAGAATTCGGAAATCTGGGATGTCGAGGGCCGCCGCTATATCGATTTCTCTTCCGGCATCGCCGTGGTCAACACCGGCCACCGCCATCCGAAGGTGATCGAGGCGGTCAAGGCGCAACTCGACCGCTTCACCCACACCTGCCACCAGGTGGTGCCCTATGAAAGCTATGTGCGTTTGGCCGAGCGCCTGAACGGCATGCTGCCCGGCAAGTTCGAGAAGAAGACCGTCTTCGTCACCACTGGCGCCGAGGCGGTGGAAAACGCCATCAAGATCGCCCGCAATGCCACGGGACGCCAGGCCGTCATCGCCTTTTCCGGCGGCTTCCACGGCCGCACCTTCATGGGCATGGCGCTGACCGGCAAGGTGGTGCCTTACAAGGTCGGCTTCGGCGCCATGCCTGCCGATGTCTTCCATGCGCCGTTCCCGGTTGCGCTGCACGGCGTCTCTGTCGCGGATTCGCTCGCCGCGCTCGACAAGCTGTTCAAGGCCGATGTCGATCCGGGCCGTGTTGCCGCCATCATCGTCGAGCCGGTACAGGGCGAGGGCGGTTTCTACGAAGCGCCGCGCGATTTCATGGCGGCATTGCGCAAGATCTGCGACCAGCACGGCATCCTGCTCGTCGCCGACGAGGTGCAGACCGGCTTTGCCCGCACCGGCAAGATGTTCGCCATGGACCATCATGACGTGGCGCCCGATCTCACCACCATGGCCAAGAGCCTGGCCGGCGGCTTCCCGTTGTCGGCCGTCACCGGCCGCGCCGAGATCATGGACGCGCCCGGCCCCGGCGGCCTCGGCGGCACCTATGGCGGCAGCCCGATCGGCGTCGCCGCCGCGCACGCCGTGCTCGACGTCATCGAGGAAGAAAAGCTCTGCGACCGCGCCAACGCGCTGGGCAGCAGGCTGAAGCAGCGGCTGGAATCGATCCGCGACGACGTGCCGGAGATCGTCGACATCCGTGGCCCCGGCTTCATGAACGCTGTCGAGTTCAACGACGTGAAGAAGGGCCTGCCGTCGGCTGAATTCGCCAATGCGGTCAGGCTGAAAGCGCTCGACAAGGGCCTCATCCTGCTCACCTGCGGCGTCTACGGCAACGTCATCCGCTTCCTGTCGCCGATCACCATCCAGGACGGCGTCATGACCGAGGCGCTGGATATCCTGGAGACCTCGATCCGCGACGCGCGGGCGGCCTGAGGGACGGCGCAGCATTCCTCCTGGCGGCCTGCTCGAATGGGCCGTCAGGAGCCCGGATTCTGCAACCAGGCCGGAATATCCATTTTGGCGTGAAGCACGCGCCACACATCGATATGGTCGGTCTGTTCCACGTAGAAAATCAGGTACGGATAGCGCTTGAACTGCAGGCTGCGCAGACCAGGCAGTCCAAGTTCGTAGCCATGCCTCAGAGAGCCCGATGCCGGATGGCTGGCTATCAGCTCGTAGGCGTGTTGAAGATCCTCGATATAACCTAACGCCACACGCGAACCAGCTTCACGTGCATAGTAGTCAACGGCGTCCTCAATATCCCGCAAAGCAAGCGTTCGAGGAATAACCGCCTTTGTGGCCACCAACTATTGGCCCTGCGCCCGTTTTCGCAGCGCTGCGAAATAGTCGTCGTCGACGGGAGCGCCCGGCGCGGATGACGCGCCCTCGAGAAGCAGACGACGCAGAAGTTGACGATCCTGATCGTGGCGGATCAATTCACGCACATATTCGCTGCTCGTGCCATAGCCGCGATCCGTCACTTGCTGATCGACGAAATTCTTCAAGCTGTCGGGCAGTGAGATGTTCATCGTGCTCATTCAGCCAATGTATGGCTAGTGGCAAAAATTGGCAATCTCTACGCGCTGGCCCTGGCCGGTTCGTCCTGGCCGAAGGCCGCAAGCGCCGCCTTCAGCGCATCCGGCCCCGCCGCTGCCGTCTCCGGCGCCGGGGAAAAACCGGCGCCGAGCATCTTGCGGCCAAGCATGTGGTCGGCGGGGCGATTGACGGATTCGATACCGAGCAGCCGGTTGCCGGCATAGTGGTAGATCGAGAACTTGTTCTCGGCGGGATCGCCGAGCACCACATGGTGATCGCCGCCCTGCGTCAGCCCGACCATCTGCAGCTTCATATCGCCGATATCCGACCAGAACCACGGCACGGCGGCGAAGGGCTCGGCATGGCCGAGGATGGTGCGGGCGGCAAGCCGCGCCTGGTCGGTGGCGTTCTGCACCGATTCCAGCCGCACGTCGCCGCCGGTGAACCAATGCCGATAGGAGGCGGCGTCGCCGATGGCGAGGATTTCTGGGACAGAAGACTGCATATGCTGGTCGACGCGGATGCCGTTGCCGACAGTTAAGCCGGCGGCTTCCGCCAACTCGACATTGGGTACGACACCGATGCCGATGATCACCATCTGCGCCGGCAGGCGTTCGCCGCCCGACGTGACAGCGGCCGAGACGCGGCCGCTTTCGCCCTCCAGACGAGCGACGGTAGCGCCGGTCAGGATGCGAACGCCGATCGCCTCCAGGCGCTGGCGCACATGGGAAGCGATGACCGGCGCCACGGCGCGGCCGAGCAGCCGGTCGACGGCTTCCACGACAGTAACGTTGCGGCCGGCGGCCCGCAGTGTCGCCGCGATCTCCAGGCCGATGAAGCCGCCGCCGAGAATGACCACGTCCTCGGTTTGGGCGCTGAGCTCGCGGATCAGGCGCGCATCGGCCAGCGAGCGCAATGAGACCACGCCGGCAAGGCCGGCGCCGTCGAGCTTGAGCAGCCGCGGCCGCGAGCCGGTCGCAAGTACCAGCCGGTCGAAGCCGAGCGTTCCGCCGCCTGCGACAGTCAATCGGCCCGCGCCGGCATCGATGCTCTCGATGCGCATGCCCGGCCGGTAATCGATGTTGTTGCCGGTGTAGAAGGCCTCGCCGCGCAAGGGCTGCGGCTTGGCCTCGGGGTCCTTGATGAAGGTCTTGGACAGCGGCGGCTTGTGATAGGGCAGTTCCTGCTCGTCGCCGATCAGGACGACAGGCCCTTCATAGCCCTCTTCGCGCAAGCTGGCGGCTGCCTGCACGCCGGCATGGCCCGCACCGACAATCACAACCCCGTTCGTCATCGCAATCCTTTTTGTCTTGAAATCTAGGCTCTTGCGCCAAGTGGCGATTGTCTGCCGCCGCCGCAAGAGCCGTGGATCGGGTCGCACCCAGAACGGCTGACTGTCAATCGAGCCACCGCCGAACTTTCCTGTCTCGCCCGACCTTAAAGTTGACATTTGTAGTTTAGAATAATTCTAAACTATTGTTTCAATTGCATTTTTCCTATGACCCCCGTTGACATCTGGGCTCTCCATCGCTTTATGGAGGGCTGCGCGCAAAGCGCATCCCCTTTGATGTCTGGGCCTTGAACCCTTTCGATTGGAGGCAAGTGAGTGTCTTTTTATCGCGAACCGCGCATCGGCGCGGCCACAATTTTTCCCGGCATGCTCATGCCTCGGCGCGGGTGGACACACGCGCCTTTTGTCAAATTTCCAAAGAACTGGAGAAGGATAATGACGGCACGTAATGGCGGCAGGCTGGCTGCGATCTGCGCCACGGCTGCGTTGACGGCGGCGGTGTTCGTGTTGCCGGCCAAAGCCGAGACCGACGCGAAAGCGGTGATCAAGACCTATGCCGACATCGCGCTGGCCAAGTATGAGGATTCGCTGACCACCGCGCAGGCGCTGGACAAGGCGGTCGACGCGCTCATCGCCAGCCCCTCGGCCGATACCTTGAACGCCGCGCGCGAAGCCTGGAAGGCGGCGCGCAATCCCTACCAGCAGACCGAGGTCTATCGCTTCGGCAACAAGATCGTCGACGACTGGGAAGGCAAGGTGAATTCCTGGCCGCTGGATGAGGGCCTGATCGACTATGTCGCCAAGAGCTATGGCACCGAGTCGGACGAGAACGCGCTCTATACGGCCAACGTCATCGCCAACAAGGAAATCGAGATCAACGGCAAGAAGGTCGACGCCTCGAAGCTGACGCCGGAATTCCTCTCCGGCACGTTGCAGGGCGCCGGTGGCGTCGAAGCCAATGTCGCGACCGGCTATCACGCCATCGAATTCCTGCTCTGGGGCCAGGATCTGCACGGCACCGGCCCGGGCGCCGGCGAGCGTCCCTATACCGACTACGATCTCAAGAACTGCACGGGCGGCAATTGCGATCGTCGCGCCGAATATCTGAAGTCGGCGAGCAACCTCCTGGTGTCCGACCTGCAGGAGATGGTCGACAACTGGAACGAAGACGGCGCCGCGCGCAAGAACCTGACCGACGGCGACACGAATGCCGGCATCTCCACCATCTTCACCGGCATGGGCTCGCTCTCCTATGGCGAGCTCGCCGGCGAGCGCATGAAACTCGGCCTCTTGCTGCACGATCCGGAGGAGGAGCACGACTGCTTCTCCGACAACACCTATAACTCGCATCTCTATGACGCCGTCGGCATCCGCGACGCCTATCATGCCAGCTACAAGCGGCTCGACGGCTCCGTGGTTTCCGGTCCGTCGGTGTCCGACATGGTGAAGGCCGCCGATCCGGCGATCGACAAGGAGCTGTCGGGCAAGCTCGACACCAGCGTCGCCAGGATGGAGGCGATCAAGGCGCGGGCGCTCGCCGGCGAGGCCTATGACCAGCAGATCGCCGAAGGCAATACCGAAGGCAACGCCACCGTGCAGGCGGCGATAGACGCCCTGATCGACCAGACCAAGTCGATCGAGCGCGCCGTCGGCTCGCTCAAGCTCAACCAGATCGCCTTCGAGGGCTCCGACAGCCTCGACGCTCCCGACAAGGTGTTCAAGTAGAGATTAGGCACGGTCCGACCAGGCGACAGCCGGTTTTTGGACAAGATCGTGCCCGATTGAAAAGACCAGCCATACGGCGCCGGACCGGCGCCGTCAGCCAGAGCAAGTAGATGCTGATCTGCCATTGCAACATCATCACCGAAAAGGAGATCGAGCAGACGATCGTCGGCCTGCTGGATGAGGATCCGTGGCAGCTGATCGTGCCCGCGAAGGTCTATCACGCGATGCGCAAGCGCGGCCGCTGTTGCGGCTGTTTCCCAAATGTGGTGGAAACGATCATTCGGGTCACCGAGAACTACCACGCCCGCTCAGAGGTGGGGGACGTGGATATCGTTTCACACCTGGATCGCGTGCGAGGCTTGCGCGGCCAATACGGGAGCAGAACCCATGAAAGGCGAACCGCAGATCATCGAGCGGCTTAACGAAGCTCTGTTTCTGGAGCTTGGGGCCGTCAACCAGTACTGGGTGCATTACCGTCTGCTCGAGGACTGGGGCTACACCAAGCTGGCAAAGAAGGAACGCGCGGAATCGATCGAGGAAATGCATCACGCCGACCGCCTGATCGCGCGCATCATCTTCCTCGAAGGCCATCCGAACCTGCAGTCCGTCGCGCCATTGCGTATCGGCCAGAATGTCAAGGAAGTGCTCGAATCCGATCTGGCCGGCGAATATGACGCGCGCACCGCTTACAAGCGCTCGCGCGAGATCTGCCACGACGAAGGCGATTTCGTCTCGATGAAGCTGTTCGAGGACCTTTTGACCGACGAGGAAGGCCATATCGACTTCCTGGAAACGCAGCTCGACCTGCTTGCCTCGATCGGCGAGGAGAAGTACGGCCTGCTCAACGCCGACTCGGCTAACGAGGTGGGGTAAGGACATGCGGGAATGCGGCGCCCCGTAGATTTTTCGCGCCGCGCGTGGTGGGCCGCAATCGACGCCCTGCCGCTTCAGAAGACCCCGCGATACCGGATCTATCGCGGGGCATCGCTTTTGCTGGCGATGCTGCTTTCCGTTCCCGCCATGGCCGGTGGGCCAGCCGATCTGCCGACAATCCGCACCGACCTAACGCCGAAGGATCAGGCGCGGGTCCTTGCGGTCACCAGGCCAACGACCGATTTCACCAAGCCCGAGCCGTTCGAGCTGATGCAGGGCGGCGCCGGCACGTCGCGCAAGGATGTCAACCGCGACGCCTTCTCGCAATCCTCAGCCAACATCACCTTCGAGGAAGAGGGCACCTTCAAGCTCGGCGACGCGCTCTTCCGCAAGAACTGGGTATCCTCGCCCTCTTCGACCCAGGCTTCGGACGGTCTTGGTCCGCTGTTCAACGAGCGCGCCTGCCAGAACTGCCACCTGAAGGATGGCCGCGGGCGCCCCCCGGAAGGGGATGCCGGATCGACATCGATGTTCCTCAGGCTCGCGCGCGACGCGAGCAGCGCCGAGGAAAAGGCAGCGCTTGCCGACCACAAGCTGCTGAACTTTCCCGATCCGGTCTATGGCGCGCAATTGCAGGATCTGGCGGTTCCAGGCCTCAAGGGCGAGGGCCGGATGCATGTCGATTACCAGGAGCAAAAAGTGACGCTCGGCGACGGAACCGTCGTTGCGCTGCGCAAGCCGAGTTATTCCGTCGAAAATCTCGGATATGGCCCGCTCGATCCGCGCACCACATTGTCGCCGCGCCTGACGCCGCCGATGATCGGGCTCGGCCTGATCGAGCAGATTGCGCCTGCCGATATCCTTGCCCATGCCGATCCGGACGACCGCGACGGCGACGGCATTTCGGGCAGGCCGAACATCGTGCGCGATGCGCTGAGCGGCCAGACCACTCTGGGCCGCTTCGGCTGGAAGGCGCAGACCGCCTCGATCCGCCAGCAGGCGGCCGATGCCTTTGCCGGCGATATCGGCATCTCGACGCCGGAAATGCCGAAGCCCTGGGGCGATTGCACGCAGGCCGAGAAGGATTGCCTTGCCATGCCGAACGGCGTGCAGCAACGTCTGGGTGCGGTCGAGGCGCCGCCGCCGGTGATGGATCTCGTCACCTTCTATTCGCGGAACCTTGCCGTACCGGCACGCCGCGATCTCGACACACGGCAAGTGCTTGGCGGCAAGAAGCAGTTCTACGAGATGGGCTGCATTTCCTGCCACACGCCGAAATTCGTCACCTTGCGCGGCACGCCCAACAAAGCGCAGGCCTTCCAGCTGATCTGGCCGTATTCCGATTTCCTGCTGCACGACATGGGCGAGGGCCTTGCCGACGGCCAGCAGGTAGGTGAAGCAAACGGCAGCGAATGGCGCACCCCGCCGCTCTGGGGCATCGGGCTCACCGCGACGGTCAACGGCAACACGTTCTACCTGCATGACGGTCGCGCCCGCACGCTTGCCGAGGCGATCCTGTGGCATGGCGGCGAGGGCCGGAAGGCGCGCGACCGGTTTGCCGGCGCCACGGCGGCCGATCGTGACGCGCTGATCAAATTCCTGGAGTCCCTCTGATGCCGAAACGCCTGGTCCTTGCTCTTCCGTTCCTTCTGGCCGCCGCGCTGCCGGCACCGGCCGCGGTCAAGGCTTCCGATGTCATCGGCCGCGCCATCGACGGCTTCGTCCGCCCGGCCTATGCCAGCCTCGACGAGCATGCGGTGGGTCTGATCAAGGCGATGCACCAGCTTTGCCAAGCGCCGTCCGGGGAGCATCTCGAAGCAGCGCGCTCGGCGTTTTCCGGTACGGTCGAGGCCTGGTCGGTGGCCGAGATCATCGCCTTTGGGCCGATCAAGGAAAACAACCGGCTGGAGCGCATGCTCTATTGGCCGGACCGCAAGAGCATCGGCCTGCGGCAGGTGCAGTCGACGCTCGCCGCGAAGGACCCCTCAGCGACCGATCCGGTGCAACTGGCGCAAAAGAGCGTTGCCATGCAGGGCCTCGGCGCGCTCGAATATGTGCTTTACGGCGAAGGCGCCGAAACGCTCGTTCAGAAGGACGATCCCTATCGCTGCGCTTACGGCGCGGCGGTCGCCGGCAACATCGAAACGATCTCGGGCGAGGTGCGCGACGCCTGGCAAAAGCCAGACGGCTTTGCCTCGCTCTGGGCCAATCCCGGCCCGAAAAACCCGCTCTATCGCGACGGCAATGAAGCGGTGACGGAGCTGGTCGGCGTCTTCATCAACGAGCTGGACATGATCCGCGACGTGCGGCTCAAGGGCTTTCTCGGCGGCAAGGCGGACGCCGACAAGCCGAAGCAGGCGATCTATTGGCGTTCGCGGAACACCACCGCGTCACTGGCCGGCAATCTGTCCGGCATCGACCAATTGTTCCAGGCTTCCAAACTCGGTGATGCGCTGCCCACCGAGGCACAATGGATGGCTGAATCCATCCACATCCAGCTCGCCAATGGTGTTGCGACCGCGAAATCCGTCAGCGGCCCGATCGACAAGGCGCTCGCCGATCCGGCGCTGCGCGACAAGCTCGAGCATTTCGCGCTGATCACCTCCAGCCTCTCGACCCTGATCGGTACCAGGATGACCGCCGAGTTCGGCCTGACCGCCGGCTTCTCGTCGCTGGATGGGGATTGACCGATGGCCTGGTCGGGCACACCACTCATCGATCGCCGCGATTTCCTGCGCGCCGCCGGCGCCGGGTTTGCCGCTGCCATGGCGCCGCGCGCCTGGGCCGACACGCTTGCCGCGGACGCGGTCTTTGCCACGGCCTTCGTCAAGCGCGACGGCAGTTTCGGGGCTGCCGTGCTCTCCGAGGCGGGAAAGATCCTGCATACGATCGATCTGCCGGATCGCGGCCATGACGTCACTTTCGATCCGGCGTCGAAGCGGTCGGTCGTCTTCGCCCGCCAGCCCGGCACTTTCGCCGTCGTCTTCGACCATGCCGGCCGCGACAAGCCGCTGACCATTGCCAGCATCACCGGCCGGCATTTCTTCGGCCATGGCGTGTTTTCGCCCGACGGCGCGCTGCTTTATGCGACCGAGAACGATTTCGACAACGCCGCCGGCGTCGTTGGTGTCTACGACGCGCGCGCGAAATTCAGCCGCATCGGCGAATTCCCCACCTACGGCATGGGGCCGCACGAGTTGCTGCTGCTCGGCGATGGCCGCACGTTGGCCATCGCCAATGGCGGCATCGAAACCCATCCTGACTATGGCCGCGCCGAGCTCAACATCGCCACGATGAAGCCGTCTTATACGCTGGTCGACCGCGTCACCGGCGACCTGATCGAAAAGCACGAATTGCCGCCGGCGCTGCATCAGCTTTCGATCCGCCACATGGATCGCGACCAGACGGGCACCGTCTGGTTCGGCTGCCAGTATCGTGGGCCAGGGACCGACCGCCCGGCGCTGGTCGGCCGCGCCGCGCGCGGCAAAGGGCTCGAGCTGCTGGAGATGCCGCGGGACGTGCTCTCCGGCTTCCGCAACTATATCGGCTCGGTCGCCGCCAATCCCGCGACAGGCACGGTCGCCGTCACCTCGCCGGAGGGCAATTCGCTGGCCGTCATCGATGCCGCCAGCGGGCGCGTGGTCGCGACGAGGTCGCTGGTCGAGGTCTGCGGCGTGGCGCCCGACGGCACCGGCTTCATGGCAACGACGGGCGCAGGCGAAATCGTCGGTGGCGCCGGCGCCACCCGTTCCGAGCCGGACTATGTCTGGGACAACCACATGCTGCGCATTGTCGCGACGGCGTGATCGCCGCGCGTGGAAGCGAAGCCGCTTAACATTTCTCCGCCTTGGCCCTTGCGGTGACGGCCCATGCCGGGCAGAGGGAATTGTGTTTCGATCCAGCTCGTTAACCGGCCTATGAAGCTGCCCGCATGAAGCTGCTTGCCATCGACTGTGCCGCCAACCTCTGCGCCGCCTGCGTCTATGACGCGGGCGCGGGGAAGGAGCTTGGCCGCGAGGTGCGCGATCTCGGCAAGGGTCATGCCGAGCATCTGATGGCCGTCATCGAGACCGCCCTGCAAACCGGAGGCGTCGGCTACCCTGACCTCGACGCCGTTGCCGTCTCGATCGGTCCCGGCTCCTTCACCGGCCTGCGCGTCGGCGTCTCCACCGCGCGCGGCCTGGCGCTGGCGCTGAAAATCCCGGCGATCGGCGTGACGACACTGGAAGCCTTGGCCGCTGAGGGTGCGTACGCCTTTCCCGGGCGCGCGGTGCTTGCCGCGCTCGATGCCGGCCGCGAGGAAATCCATGCGGCGCTCTACGATGGAGCGTTAGTTGAGACTTACGGACCGTCGGTAACCACGCTCTCCGAGGCAGTGTCCATGGCCATCGGCGCCGAAGCGGTGCTTGTCGGCACGGCCGCGCCGGCGATTACCGCGGCCGCCGGACGTGCCTTCGCCACCGGTCCGGTTGCCGTCACCGCCGACATCGCGACCTATGCCAGGCTGGCCTCTGCCAGAAAGCCGGGCGAAAAGCCGAAGCCGCTTTACCTGCGCGGCGCCGACGCCAAGCCGCAGGCGGGTTTCATTCTGCCGAGACAAGACCCGGGGGAGAAAGATCCCTGATGCGCATCCCGTTCTTTCAGCCGCGCCGCAGGGATTATGCGCTGGAGCCGCTGACGGTCGCTGACAGCGCCGCCGTTTCGGTGCTGCATCGCGAGGATTTCGTCCGGCCCTGGACCGATGGCGAGTTCGCGGCACTCCTCGAACAGGACACGGTGTTCGGCTATGCGGCGCGTGAGACCGGCCAAGGCTCCAAGCCCCCGGTCGGCTTCGTGCTGGCGCGGCTTGCGGCCGGCGAGGGCGAAATCCTGACCGTGGCCGTCGCCCGCACGCATCGCCGCCAGGGCCTTGGCTGGCAATTGATGGATGCGGTGCTGCGCGAACTGCATGCGCAGCGCGCCGAGGCGCTCTTCCTCGAGGTCGACGAGACCAATGCGCCTGCGATCGGGCTCTACCGCAGGCTTGGCTTCCGCCAGGTCGGTCATCGGCCGAACTATTATCGCTCGACCGAGCACGGTCCGACCGGCGCGCTTGTCATGCGCCAAGTGAGAGTGTTACAGCGTCCTTTGTGCGCCCTAGCCGCGCGGCGCCGTAATGTTGGGGCCGGGGCGAATGATCAAGAAATTACGGATTTTCCTGGCGCTCTTCTATGTCGTCGTCTGTTCCCTGGTGCTGGTGCCGCTGCAGATCCTGTCGATGAAGACGGGGCTGTGGCCCGAAACCTTCATCCTCAAAATCTGGCACAGCATGATCCTGCGGGCGCTGGGCATGCGCGTGCATGTGAAAGGCGCGCTCGCCAAGGATCGTCCTCTGCTGGTGGCGGCCAACCACATCTCCTGGACCGACATCATGGTGCTCGGCTCCTTCGTCGATGTGAAGTTCATCGCCAGGGCCGACATGGAGGGCTGGCCGCTGATCGGCATGCTGTCCAAGCTGCAGCGCACCGTCTTCATCGAGCGCGAGCGCAAGCGCACCTCCGGCGACCAGGCGAGCGAGATCGCCAAAAGGATGGCAAAGGGCGACGCCATGGTGCTGTTCGCCGAAGGCTCGACCGGCGACGGCAATCTCGTGCTGCCGTTCAAGAGCACGCTGTTCGGCGCGGCCTCCATGGCGATCTCGGAAGGCGCGGCGGAACAGGTCTTCATCCAGCCCGTGGCGATCGCCTATACGCGCCTGCACGGCATGCCGATGGGCCGCCGCCACCGGCCGCTTACCGCCTGGATCGGCGACCAGGATCTGATGCCGCATCTGAAAGGTCTGCTTGCCGAAGGCGCGCTCGACGCCGAGGTGCATTTCGGCCAGCCGGTGCCGTTCTCCAAGGGCTCGAACCGCAAGGAAACGGCAAGGCTGATGGAAGCCAAGGTGCGCGAGATGATGCAGGCCATCCTCGCCGACCCGGCCAAGAGCCGGTGATGAATGCATGTCGCCCAAAAGTGTGTAGCGGTTTTGGGATAACGACATGCAGCGTCTTGCTCCGTCCGGGCCGCACGACGCGCCACAAGGCAGAATCGTCTGTTTTTTGTCACGGAAAGGCGCTAGAAGCCGCCCAATGGAGTTGAACACAATTGAAAGCCACGACATCGGCGCTGCCACCGAGCACTCGGCCAGCGCCGGCCGGACGGTGAAAAAGGTCTTCGTCAAGACCTATGGCTGCCAGATGAACGTCTATGATTCCCAGCGCATGACCGATGCGCTGGCCGCCGACGGCTATGTCGCCACCGACGCCGTCGAAGACGCCGACCTGGTGCTGCTCAACACCTGCCATATCCGCGAAAAGGCGGCGGAAAAGGTCTATTCCGAGCTTGGCCGCATCCGCGACATGAAGGCCGAACGCGCCGAGGCCGGCCGCGAGCTTTTGATCGGCGTTGCCGGTTGCGTGGCGCAGGCCGAGGGTGCCGAGATCATCAGGCGCTCGCCCGCGGTCGATCTGGTCATCGGCCCGCAAACCTATCATCGCCTGCCCGATGTGCTGGCAAGGGTGCGTGGCGGCGAAAAGATCGTCGAGACCGAATACGCCATCGAGGACAAGTTCGAGCATCTGCCGCATCCGAAGCGCGCAGAACTGGCAAAACGCGGCGTCACCGCCTTCCTGACGGTACAGGAAGGCTGCGACAAGTTCTGCACCTTCTGCGTGGTGCCCTACACGCGCGGCTCCGAGGTCTCGCGCCCGGTGGCGCAGATCGTCGCCGAGGCCGAGCGCCTGGCCGAGGCCGGCGTGCGCGAGGTGACGCTGCTCGGCCAGAACGTCAATGCCTGGCACGGCGTCGGCGACAATGGCGAGGAATGGGGTCTCGGGCGCCTGCTGTTCCGTCTGGCGGAAATCCCCGGCCTCGCGCGGCTGCGCTACACGACCAGCCATCCGCGGGACATGGATGACGAATTGATTGCCGCGCATCGCGATCTGCCGGCGCTGATGCCTTATCTGCATCTGCCGGTGCAGTCGGGCTCCGACCGGATCTTGAAGGCGATGAACCGCCGCCATACGGCGCGCGACTATCTGGCGCTGATCGAGCGCATCCGCGCCGCCCGCGCCGACATCGCCATGTCGGGCGACTTCATCGTCGGCTTCCCCGGCGAGGCGGACGAGGATTTCGAGGCGACGCTGAACCTGGTGCGCGAGGTGAACTATGCCTCGGCTTTCTCGTTCAAATATTCGCCGCGTCCCGGCACGCCGGGCGCCGAAATGGACGGCCATGTTTCTGAACCGGTGAAGGACGAGCGTCTGCAGCGTCTGCAGGCTTTGCTTCTCAAGCAGCAACAGGATTTCGGCTTGAGTCTGGTCGGCCGCACCATCGGCACGCTGATCGAGAAGCCTGGCCGGCAGGCTGGCCAGAAAGTCGGCCGTTCGCCCTGGCTGCAGCCGGTTATTGTTGACGACAAGGCCGGTGGAATCGGTGACATTATTGATGTGCGAATCACGAAGACGGGCTTCAACAGCCTGTTCGCCGAACTGGCCTGACGGCCTCGGCAGATGAGGAGAGACGGTTGAGCGCTGCTGAACTGAAGAATCCGCCCCAGAACCAGGCGTCCGGGGCTTCCGACATGGCGCACATCGTACTGACCTTCGACAACAACAAGCTAGCCAGCGCCCTCTACGGTCAGTTCGACGAGAATTTGGCCCGGCTCGAGCAGAAGCTCGGCGTCGACATCCGCTCGCGCGGCAACCAGCTTACGATCAAGGGCTCGGCAGCCGCCGCCGAGCAGGCGCGCCGCGCGCTGGATACGCTCTACGGCATCCTGCAGAAGGGCGTCGACATCGGCCAGTCGGATGTCGACGGCGCCGTGCGCATGGCGATTGCCGCCGACGACCAGCTGACGCTGCCGACGATGGAGCGCAAGGGCAAGGTCTCGGCCGCCCAGATCGCGACGCGCAAGAAGACGATCTATGCCCGCTCGCTCAACCAGGACGCCTATATGCGGGCGCTGGAGCGCTCCGAGATGGTCTTCGGCATCGGCCCTGCCGGCACCGGCAAGACCTATCTGGCGGTGGCGCATGCCGCGATGCTCCTGGAGCGCGGCATGGTCGAGCGCATCATCCTGTCGCGTCCGGCCGTCGAGGCCGGCGAGCGGCTGGGCTTCCTGCCGGGCGATATGAAGGAAAAGGTCGATCCGTATCTGCGGCCGCTTTACGACGCGCTCTATGACATGATGCCGGCCGACAAGGTCGAGCGGGCGATCGCCGCCGAGGTGATCGAGATCGCGCCGCTGGCCTTCATGCGCGGCCGCACGCTGGCGCATGCGGCGGTGATCCTTGACGAGGCGCAGAACACCACGCCGATGCAGATGAAGATGTTCCTGACGCGCCTCGGCGAGAACTCGCGCATGATCGTCACCGGCGATCCAACCCAGATCGACCTGCCGCCCAACACCAAGTCGGGCCTGGTCGAGGCGCTGCGCGTCCTCGACGGCGTGCCGGGCATCGTCACCGTCCGCTTCAACGAGGGCGACGTCGTGCGCCATCCGCTGGTCGCCGAGATCGTCAAGGCCTATGACCGCGACGGCAAGCTGGCGCGAGGCCTCGGCACTGAAAGCTGATTAAAAGCCGCATGGCTGAAGACGCCAAATCCTCTACCGGTATCCCGGTCGATATCGATATTTTCGTCGAGGCCGGCGACTGGCCGGCGGAAGCCGAGCTGACGCGGCTCGTCGATCGCGCCGTCGCGGCCGCCTTTGCCGAGACCGGCGCGGGTGGCGCCTCGGAACTCAGCATCGTTTTTTCCGACGATGCCCATATCCGGACGCTCAACGCCGAATGGCGCGGCAAGGACAAGCCCACCAACGTCTTGTCTTTCCCGGCTTTTTCCTTCCCGAAGGGCGGCCCGCTGCCGCCGATGCTGGGCGACATCGTGCTGGCTTCCGAGACCGTGGCGCGCGAGGCCGCACTGGAAGACAAGCCGGTTGAGAACCATATCACCCATCTCGTCATCCATGGCCTTCTGCATCTCCTGGGCCATGATCACGAGACCGACGCCGAGGCCGAGGAGATGGAAGCGATCGAGCGCGCGGCGCTTGCGAGGCTTGCCATTCCCGATCCCTACGCGTAACAAAAAAGCTCAATTGACCCGATGGCGATGAACGACACACCAGAAACTGCCGCCCGTCCGGACGCCGGCAGTGCTGCCAAGCCTTCCGAAAAGACGGAAGAGGGCTCCAGTCCGAGTATTCCGACCGGCAGCGCGGCCGCCGAGCCGACGCATGCCGGTCCTTCCCTCTTCGACCGCGTGCTCGGCCTGTTCCGGCACCGCAACGGCACCAGCCTGCGCGAGGAAATAGCCGGCGCGCTCGCCGAAACGGCGACCGATGCCGGCGCCTTCTCGCCTGGCGAACGTGCCATGCTCAACAACATCCTGCGCCTGCGCGAAGTGCGGGTCGAGGATGTCATGGTGCCGCGCGCCGATATCGAGGCGGTCGAGATCAACACCACGCTTGGCGACCTGCTCGGCCTCTTCGAGCAGTCCGGCCATTCGCGCATGCCGGTCTATTCCGAGACGCTGGACGATCCGCGCGGCATGGTCCACATCCGCGACGTGCTCGCCCACATCACCAAGGTCGCCCGCGTCAAGAAGGGCCGCACCAGGGCGAAGGCGCCGGTGACGACGGCGCTCGACCTCGCGCAGGTCGATCTCGCGCGCACCATCGGCGATCTCAATCTGATCCGCGAGGTGCTGTTCGTGCCGCCTTCGATGCTGGCCTCCGACCTCATGGGCCGCATGCAGACGACGCGCACGCAGATGGCGCTGGTCATCGACGAATATGGCGGTACCGACGGCCTCGCCTCGCTGGAAGACATCGTCGAGATGGTCGTCGGCGACATCGAGGACGAGCATGACGACGACGAGCCGATGATCACCCAGACCGGCGACGGCGTCTTCGTCGTCGACGGCAAGGCTGAGATCGACGAGGTCGCCAAGATGATCGGCGAGGATTTCACCGCCGGCGAGCATGGCGAATATGTCGACACTATCGGCGGCATGATCTTCAACACGCTGGGACGCGTCCCGGCCCGCGGCGAAGTCGTCCAGGCCATCCCCGGCTTCGAGTTCCATGTTCTCGACGCCGACCCGCGCCGCGTCAAGCGCGTGCGCATCGTGCAGAGCCCGAAAGGCGAGCGGCAGCGCCGCCGCGCCGCCCGCGCCGAACAGGCCTGATCTTTTCGCAGCCATGCCGATCGACGATCCGTTCAAACACGCGGTCCTCGGCTCAGGCGTCTTCTATCGCGATCCGCGCGCGGCATTGGCTTGGCTGCGGGCGGCCTTCGGCTTCGAGCCGAGCATGCTGGTGAGCGATGCGTTCGGCCGTCTCGTGCATGCCGAAATGCGCTTCGGCGACGGCTATATCATCGTCGATTCCGAATGGGCCGACCATGTCGCCAGTCCGGCCTCGGTTGGCGGCAAGAACACGCAAGCCGTCTACATCCGTCTGCAGCAGGACCTTGACGCGCATTGCGAACAGGCCCGCAAGGCGGGCGCGGAAATTCTGGAAGAGCCTACCGATCATTTCTACGGCGAGCGGCAATATCGCGCCCGCGATCCCGAGGGCCATATCTGGACATTCACCCGGACCGTGCGCGTCGTGCCGAAGGACGAGGCCGAGCGTCTGAGCGGCCTGCGGATCGAGGGCTGGCACAGATAGCGCTTCTGTGTCAGGTGGCGCTCATCTGGGTTTGGATCGTGCGGCGCGGCCTGTTAAACCTCTAACTCCCTGATTCGCGCGACTTGGGAAGCTGGATGCAGCGCTTTGCCGGCCGGATAATTCTGCTGTGGGGGTGGCGGCGGGCGCTGGTGGCCTTTGCCGCCGGGGCGCTGGCGGTGCTTGCCCAGGCGCCTTACGATTTCTTCGCTGTCTGCTTCGTCTCGTTCCCGGTCCTGGTCTGGCTGCTCGACGGCGCCACCGGCGAGGCATCCGATGGCTGGTTCAGGCGCCTGAGGCCCGCTTTTGCCACCGGCTGGTGGTTCGGCTTCGGCTATTTCCTCGCCGGTCTGTGGTGGATCGGCCAGGCATTGCTGGTCGAGGCCGACAACTTCGCCTGGGCCTTGCCCTTCGCCGTTGTCGGCATCCCCTTCGCACTGGCCTTCTTCTACGGCTTCGCCACTGTGGTGGCGCGCCTGTTCTGGAGCAGCGATATCGGCCGCATCGCGGCCCTTGCCTTCGGTTTCGGCCTCGCCGAATGGTTGCGCGATTCCCTCTTTACCGGCTTTCCCTGGAACGCCGTCGGCTACGCGGCGATGCCCGTGCCGCTCCTGATGCAGAGCGTGTCGGTGACCGGCATGATCGGCATGAACGCGCTCGCGGTCTTCGTGTTTTCGCTGCCTGCGCTGGCCGCTGCACGCCGGCATTTGAGGCTGGGCGTTGCCCTCTTCGTCATCCTCGTCGCCGCCCATGTCGGCTTCGGCTATGTCAGGCTCGTCACCCCGGTCAAACCGACCCGCTCGATCGATGTCCGCATCGTCCAGCCCACGGTCGATCTCAGCGAGAAATGGGATGCCTCGGTGCGCGACCGCATCTTCGCAACTTTGCTGGGGATATCGGGGAAAGCGCCGGGGGAGGGCCATGCCAAGCCCCAGCTCATCCTTTGGCCGGAAACATCGGTGCCGTTCCTGTTCACCGAGCGTCCCGACGCGCTGACGGCGTTGGGCGACTTGCTGACCGACGGCCAGATGCTGATTGCCGGTATCGTGCGCGAGGAGGGCGGGTCGGCGAATGGCGGCAGCCGCTATTACAATTCCGTGGTGGCAATCGACGACAAGGGCGAGATCGTCGATGCCGTCGACAAGGTGCATCTTGTGCCCTTCGGCGAATATCTGCCTTTCGCCGACCTGTTCGAACGCTTCGGCATAGGCCAGCTCGTCGCCGGACCGATGAATTTCGCAGCCGGCAACGAGCGCCATCCGATCGGCGTGCCGGGCGGCCTGCGAGCCGCGCCGTTCATCTGC
The DNA here is from genome assembly GCF_019091085.1 of Mesorhizobium sp. GbtcB19. Lineage (GTDB taxonomy): Bacteria > Pseudomonadota > Alphaproteobacteria > Rhizobiales > Rhizobiaceae > Mesorhizobium. The sequence goes on from NZ_JAGXJY010000009.1 coordinate 90,142, forward strand.
TACGAGGTGATCTTCCCCGATCTCGTGGGCGAGGACGCGTCGTCATCTGACGTAATTGTGAACGTCACCAACGACGCCTGGTTCGGCGACACGCCAGGCCCCTATCAGCACTTCAGGCAGGCTCAGATCCGCGCGGTGGAAAACGGCTTGCCGCTGTTGCGCGCGGCCAACAACGGCATCTCCGCCGTGGTCGATTCGCGCGGCCGCATCGTCGACGCGCTCGCCATGAATGCGCGGGGCTCCATCGACGCGCATGTGCCGGTTTCTGGGCGCGCCCTGCTGCCTCCCGAACAGCGGCGAATTAACGGATTGCTGATCATGTTGGTGTTTGCGCTGGCGGCCTTCACATTGAATGTAAGGCAGCGGCTACGGGTGAATTGACAGTCGGCACATTAGAAACTCATACTGTAACGCCTAAAATTTTCTCGAAGTCGGTTGGAGGGTTCTGTTGGGGCAGGTGGCTCCGGCTTCATTTGGGCGGAACAAAATAGAAAAAGCCGGAAAAATTCGGCGAGGAAAAAATGACAGAAGAGAACAAGAAGAAGCCGAATCCGATCGACATCCATGTCGGGAGTCGCATTCGGCTGCGTCGCAATATGCTTGGAATGAGCCAGGAAAAGCTGGGTGAAAATCTCGGCATCACGTTTCAGCAGATCCAGAAGTACGAGAAGGGCACGAACAGGGTTGGCGCCAGTCGTCTGCAGGCGATCGCCTCCATCCTGAGCGTTCCCGTCGCCTTCTTCTTCGAGGATGCCCCGGGCGAGGAGACCGGCGGCGGCAATCGGGGATTTGCCGAAGACTCCTCGATGGCGTTCGCCATCGAATTCTGCGGCAGTCCCGAAGGGCTTCAGCTCAACAGGGCCTTCGTCAAGATCGGTGACGTCAAGGTACGCCGCAGGATCATCGATCTGGTGAAGGCGCTGTCCGCCGACGACGCCGATTGATTTTTACCTATGGCGCCGGCGGCGCGCTGCCGCTGGTGGCATAGCAGGCTTTGCCTACATTCATGCCAGATCCGTCGCGCCGCTTGACGAGCGGCGCCCGGCACCGCTAACACGTGGCGCGCCAAAATCGGCAGCTTGCCGATCTTTTTTCAAGAGGGGACACCCGTGACGCGGCAGAATTATCTCTTCACCTCGGAATCCGTCTCCGAGGGTCATCCCGACAAAGTCTGTGACCGTATCTCCGACGAGATCGTCGATCTGGTCTATCGCGAAGCCAAGAAGACGGGCATGGACCCGTGGAAGGTTCGCGTCGCCTGCGAGACGCTCGCCACCACCAACCGCGTCGTCATCGCCGGCGAGGTCCGCGTCCCCGACACGCTCTTGAAGAAGGACAAGGCGGGTAACGTCCTGATGGATGCCTCCGGCCATCCAGTGGTCAATCCGACCAAGTTCAAGTCGGTCGCCCGCAAGGCGATCCGCGAGATCGGCTACGAGCAGTCCGGCTTCCACTGGAAGACGGCCAAGATCGACGTGCTGCTGCACGGCCAGTCGCCCGACATCGGCCAGGGCGTCGACAATGCCGCCGACCGCCAGGGCGAGGAAGGTGCCGGCGACCAGGGCATCATGTTCGGCTACGCCTGCCGCGAGACGCCCGACCTGATGCCGGCGCCGATCTATTACAGCCACAAGATTCTCGAATTGCTGGCTGCCGCGCGCCATGAGGGCAATGGCGAAGCCGGCAGGCTCGGCCCGGACGCCAAGAGCCAGGTCACCGTGCGCTATGCCGACGGCAAGGCGGCGGAGGTCACGCAGATCGTGCTCTCCACCCAGCATCTCGATTCGAGCTGGGATTCCAAGAAGGTCCGCAAGGTCGTCGAGCCTTACATCCGCGAGGCGCTTGGCGACCTGAAGATCGCCGAGGACTGCAACTGGTACATCAACCCGACCGGCAAGTTCGTCATCGGCGGGCCTGACGGCGATGCCGGCCTTACCGGCCGCAAGATCATCGTCGACACCTATGGTGGCGCAGCACCCCATGGCGGCGGCGCCTTCTCCGGCAAGGACACCACCAAGGTCGACCGTTCGGCGGCCTATGCGGCGCGTTATCTTGCCAAGAATGTGGTGGCGGCCAAGCTTGCCGACCGCTGCACCATTCAGCTCTCCTACGCAATCGGCGTCGCCCAGCCTTTGTCGGTCTATGTCGACCTGCACGGCACCGGCAAGGTGGACGAATCGAAGCTCGAGGAGGCGCTGCGCAAGGTGATGGACCTGTCCCCATCGGGCATCCGCCGTCATCTCGACCTCAACAAGCCGATCTACGCCAAGACGTCGTCCTACGGCCATTTCGGCCGCAAGGCCGGTCGCGACGGGTCTTTCTCGTGGGAGAAGACCGATCTCGCCAAGGCGCTCAAGGACGCTGTCGCCGCCTGACGCCAGCAGACGCAAAGGATCGGCCGAGCCGGGCGACCGAAGGATTTTTCGGTCGCCGGCACGGCAAGACTATACGCCCGCAGCAGGCGGTCGCCCTTGAAAGCGGCCTGCGCGAATACCGGATCGACCTGACGGCGGAAGCGCCGACCGACTTCAGGAGCCTGTTCAAGGCGGAAATTTCGAAGACCCAGCTGGAAATCGGCTTCGGCGGTGGCGAGCATCTCCTGCATCGCGCCACCGAATCGCCTTCGACCGGCTTCATCGGCGTCGAGCCTTTCGTCAACGGCATGGCCAAGATGATGACGGCGCTCGGCAAGGCGCCGCTTGCCAACCTCAAGGTCTATGACGACGACGCCACGCGCCTGCTCGACTGGCTGCCGTCAGGCTCGCTCGACGGCATCGACCTGCTCTATCCAGACCCGTGGCCGAAGAAGAAGCACTGGAAGCGGCGCTTCGTCGGCGCCGCGAATCTCGGCCGCTTTGCCCGCGTGCTGAAGACCGGCGGCAGGTTTCGCTTCGCCTCCGACATCGACAGCTACGTGAACTGGACGCTGCTTGCCTGCCGCGATCACGGCGCCTTTGAGTGGCAAGCGCGGGAGGCTGCCGATTGGCACAGGCCCTATGCGGGCTGGCCCGGCACACGCTACGAGGCAAAGGCCATCCGCGAAGGAAGGCGGCCTGCCTACCTGACTTTCATCCGGATATAGGCTCGAAAATCCGTCACGACTGCGAAGCGCTCTTGGGCTTCTTGGGAGCGCCTGCGGCCAATGGTCGATGTCTGGATTGTTGGCGTCGAATATGCAGCGCTTGTCGAAATTGACGTATCATGGACTATCGGCGGCAAGGCCCACCTGACAGGGATTCTCCACGTGAAGCTTGCGATTATTTCGAGCTATCAGCGCGACTGCGGTATCGCACAGTATGTAGAACATCTCGAGGGGCCGTTACGCGAATTGCTTGGCGATAATCTTTCGATCGCCCCTCTACCGGTCGACCTGCTGCGTGCGTCGGGGCCGATGGCCCATAGCATGGCTCAAAGGGCACTTGCCGAATCGCTGGCAATAATCGCGGACGCCGAAGTCGTGGTGGTGGAATTCGAGCCTGGACTGTTCGGCCGGTCGCAGAGGCAGATATGGGCGACGTTGAGGTCGATATTGGATGCCGCCAAGCGGGTGGTTTTGACCTACCACACGGCGCCGACGCTTCCGCCGCCAGCCCCAACGAGCATTCGATCGTTGATATCTCTTGCCAGGCACCGCTATGCCCAGACCGTCTTTCGCCGGCTTCTGCGGATGGTTCGAAGGAATCAGAGCAAGTTCGCCCACATCGTCCAAACCCGCCGCGAGAAGACCCGCCTGACATTGCTGGGTGTCGACCCGGAGCGCATCTTCGACATGCCTCTCTCCTATTTCACGAGAGCTGAGAAGGCAGAGTTCGACCACGAGCGCTATCGTCGGAAGTTGGACGACATCTACGGAACAGTCGGGCGGAAGGTGCTCGGCGTTTTTGGATTTTTGGGCGGTATCAAGGGGACCAAAATTGCCTTGCGTGCGCTCGACCACCTCCCGTCGGACCACCACATTCTCATCGTTGGAGGCCTTCATCCCGAAACTGTGGTGCAGGCATCCAGCGAGCAGCCGCCTATAAAAGACCTGACCAAGCTTCTCGAACCGACTTTTGATGCCGGGGAAAGGGAGGGGGCCGACGACCAGCGCGCTGCCCTGCTGCAGCGTGTTCATTTCGCCGGCGCGGTGGACAACCGGACCTTTGCCGAGCTCATGGCCGGCTGCGATGCGATTTTGCTCCCCTATGAGGAAGTCGGCCAGACCTCATCCGGCCCGGCCTCGCAGGCTCTCGATTTGCAGCGTCCCATCTACTGCACGAGAACCGGTGCATTTCGCGAGCTGGGCAAATATGCCGGGGATGCCCTGAGCTTCTTCGAGATAGGCAACTACCTCGAACTGGCCCAGAAGATCAGCCGCGAGGACGCGATGCTGCCTTCGCGCGCACAAGCGCGGGCACGTTATTCAGATACCGTGACCGTGGAGGCGCGGGCGCAGATGTATGTCAACGCAGCCAAATCCACTCAAAAGTCCTAGTCGGAATAGGGCCTTACTAGAACCGGCCGATCCTGCCGAAGGCGGCCGGATCGATGCCGAGCTTCTTCAGGTCACCGCGGCGCGGCTTGCGGCCGGCCTCGACGGCGCGCGCCGCGGCAGCGGCGCTGCCAAATGTGTTGAAGAAGTCACCGATGACGAAAAACAATCCACGGTCCATAAAATTATCCTCGTGCGCCACCGCGCACGTCCTTTCTTTTTGCATTGCCATGTAGATGGGTGCCGTCCGCCGCTCTCTACAAGACTGCCGGCCGCATGGCGGCCATGTCCGACGCGCAACCCTGGCCGCCCGGCATCAACTTCGCCCAGGCTGCATGCAGGCTTGAAACGCCGGCGGCAATCGTCTATATCAGCCTCAAATTCTTGGTCGGTATGACGAAGAGTGGGTCCACCCGGTCCCGCTCTTTTTTATTACCTGCCGGCCGGAACCCAAAAAGCGACAGGGATCTGATGACTGCAGCGGCAAGCGAGGCCGACGACCGTATCATCCGCGAAAGCGGCATCGATGCACGTATTGCGCTGATCGTACAGCCGGTGCTCAAGGCCATCGGCTTCCGTCTCGTGCGGGTGCAACTGACCGGCCAGAACGGGCTGACGCTGCAGATCATGGCCGAGCGCGAGGACGGCACCATGACCGTCGAGGATTGCGAAGAGGTCAGCCGCGCGGTGTCGCCGGCGCTCGATGTCGATGATCCGATCGAAAAGGCGTATCATCTGGAAGTCTCGTCGCCCGGCATCGACCGGCCGCTGGTGCGCAAATCGGATTTCACCACCTGGACCGGCCATCTGGTCAAGCTCGAGACGTCGGTTCTCGTCAGTGATCGCAAGCGCTTCAAGGGCAAGATCGCCGAGGCCGATGCCGATGGCATCCTTTTGGAGCGCGACAAGGCGGCCTATGGCGAGGAGCCGACGGTGCGCGTGCCTTTTGACGCGATTGCCGAGGCCCGGCTGGTGCTGACCGACGATCTCATCCGCGATGCCCTGTCGAAGGACAACCGGGCGCGCAAGGAAGCCAAGAAACGCCGCGGCGAAGCGGAAGACGCCGCCGAGGAAAACGAAACCGAACAGGAAAGTTGATAGCGCCGCCGGCTGCATGTCCGAGGCGAAATCGGGAGAAAGACAATGGTTGTAAGCGCCAACAGGCTTGAACTGCTGCAGATCGCCGATGCGGTCGCGCGTGAAAAGTCGATCGACAAGTCGATCGTCATCGCCGCCATGGCCGATGCGATCCAGAAGGCGGCGCGCTCGCGTTACGGCCAGGAGACCAACATCCGCGCCGACATCAACCCGAACACCGGCGAGATGAAGCTGCAGCGCCTGATGGAAGTGGTCGAGAAGGTCGAGGACTACGCCACCCAGATCGCGCTTTCCACGGCGCGCGAGCGCAATCCCGACGCCCAGCTCGGCGATTTCATCGCCGAACAGCTGCCGCCGATGGATTTCGGCCGCATTGCCGCCCAGTCGGCCAAGCAGGTCATCGTGCAGAAGGTGCGCGAGGCCGAGCGCGACCGCCAGTATGACGAATACAAGGACCGCATCGGCGAGATCGTCAACGGCACCGTCAAGCGCGTCGAATACGGCAACGTCATCGTCGATCTCGGCCGCGGCGAGGCGATCATCCGCCGCGACGAGCTGATCCCGCGCGAGAACTACAAATATGGCGATCGCGTCCGCGCCTATGTCTATGACGTGCGTCGCGAGCAGCGCGGCCCGCAGATCTTCCTGTCGCGCACGCATCCGCAGTTCATGGCCAAGCTCTTCACCATGGAAGTGCCGGAAATCTACGACGGCATCATCGAGATCAAGTCGGTCGCCCGCGATCCGGGCTCGCGCGCCAAGATCGCCGTCATCTCGCGTGACTCTTCGATCGATCCGGTCGGCGCCTGCGTCGGCATGCGCGGCAGCCGCGTCCAGGCGGTGGTCGGCGAATTGCAGGGCGAGAAGATCGACATCATTCCGTGGTCGCCTTCGGCCGCTTCCTTCATCGTCAACGCGCTGCAGCCGGCCGAAGTCGCCAAGGTGGTGCTCGACGAGGATGCCGAGCGCATCGAAGTGGTGGTGCCGGACGACCAGCTGTCGCTGGCCATCGGCCGCCGCGGCCAGAATGTGCGCCTTGCCTCGCAGCTCACCGGCTGGGATATCGACATCCTGACCGAGCAGGAAGAAAGCGAGCGCCGCCAGAAGGAATTCGTCGAGCGTTCGGCGCTGTTCATGGAAGCCCTCGACGTCGACGAGATGGTCGGCCAGGTGCTGGCCTCCGAAGGCTTCACCAGCGTCGAGGAAGTCGCCTATGTCGACTCGGGCGAGATTGCCTCGATCGACGGTTTCGACGAGGACACCGCTTCGGAAATCCAGACCCGCGCCCGCGAATATCTGGAAAAGATCGAGGCCGAGCACGACGAAAAGCGCAAGGCGCTCGGCGTTGCAGACGAGCTGCGCGAGATCCCCGGCGTCACCACCGCCATGATGGTGACGCTCGGCGAGGACGGCGTGAAGACGATCGAGGATTTCGCCGGCTATGCCGCCGACGACCTGATCGGTTGGAAGGAACGCAAGGACGGCGAGACCAAGGTCTATCCGGGCGTGCTCGCCAGCCACGGCGTGTCGCGCGCCGATGCCGAGCAGATGGTTCTGGCAGCCCGCCTCAAGGCTGGCTGGATCAGCGAAGACGAGCTTGCAGCCGAACAAGTCGCGGCTGACGAAGCTGTTGGTGCGTGAGGTGAAACCGCATCGCACACAACCCGCCCCAGGACGATATGAACGATCGCACTTGCATCGTTACGCGCAGGCAGGCCGAAGCGGATGAGCTGATCCGCTTCGTCGTCGGCCCGGATTCGGCCGTCGTTCCGGACATCAAGAGAAATCTGCCCGGCCGCGGTTGCTGGGTCACCGCCGATCGCCTACATATCGACAAGGCAGCGACGAAGAACCTGTTTGCCCGCGCTTTCAAGGCACAGGTGACCGTTCCGGCCGATCTCGGCGGCATGGTTGACGGGCTGCTCTCCAGATCCGCTCTGGGCATGCTTGGCCTCGCTCGCAAGGCTGGCGCCATCGTTCTTGGCGCCACCAAGGTCGAGGCTGCGGTGCGCGACGGGCAGGCGCTCCTCGTGCTGCATGCGACCGAGGCTTCGGACGACGGTGTCCGCAAGATCGGTCAGGCGCGGCGGGCAACCGTCCATCTCGGCGGTCCCGCCATCCTTGCCTACAAACTTTTCTCCGAGGCCGAGTTGAGCTTGGCATTGGGGGGTACAAATGTGATACATGCTGCCGTCCTCGCGCAGGACGCGGGACAGGCGGTTGAGAAGCGCGTTGTTGCGCTCGACCGATATCGGGGCGGTACCCCGAACGATCTGGCAATGCTTGCGGCCGTTGCTGACGAAGATGATGCCGCAGAGGATATGGAATGAGCGATACGAAATCGGGCGACGACAAGACGTTGAGCGTTACACCGAAGAAGACCTTGACGCTGAAGCGCCCCGGCCTCGAGCAGGGCACCGTGCGCCAGAATTTCTCGCACGGCCGCACCAAGTCGGTCGTGGTCGAGACCAAGAAGCGCAAGTTCTCGCTGCCCGGCGACAAGCCGGAGCCGGTGGCTGCTGCATCCGTCTTCACGCCGAAGCCCGCTCCCGCGCCCGTTGCCGCCGCGCCTGTCGTGCAGGAAGCGCCGAAGGCGCCGCCCCCGCCGCCGGAGCGTTCCGGCATGGTTCTGAACGAACTCTCGCGCGGCGAGATGGAAGCGCGCCGCAAGGCGCTGGAAGGCTCCAAGGCCCGCGAGGCCGAGGATCGCCAGCGCGCCCAGGAAGATGCCAAGCGCCGCTCCGAGGAAGAAGAACGCCGCAAGCGCGAGCGTGACGAATCCGCGCGCCGTCAGGCCGAGGAAGAAGCGCGTCTGCAGGCCGAGGCCGAGTCGCGGCGCCGTGCCGAGGAAGAGGCTCGCCGCCGCGCGCCGCAGGCAGCGGATGTCGCCACGGCTGACGACGAGGAGGAGGCCAAGCCGAGGCGCACTGGCGCAAGCGGTGGTGCAGGCGCCAGCGTGCCCGCCCGTCGCCTTGCGACGCCGGAAGTGGCGCGGCCGGCCAAGCCGACCAAGGGCGAGGAGGATCGCCGCCGCGGCAAGCTGACGCTGAACTCGGCGCTGTCGGATGACGACGCGCGCGGACGCTCGCTGTCGTCGATGCGCCGCCGCCAGGAAAAATTCAAACGCGCGCTCCACAATGAGCCGCGCGAGAAGGTTATGCGCGAAGTGATCCTGCCCGAAACCATCACCATCCAGGAACTGGCGCAGCGCATGTCCGAGCGCGCCGTGGACGTGGTCAAGTTCTTCATGAAGCAGGGCCAGATCCTGAAGCCGGGCGACGTCATCGACGCCGACACGGCCGAGCTGGTCGCCTCCGAATTCGGCCACACGGTCCGCCGCGTTGCCGAGTCCGACATCGAGGAAGGCCTGTTCAACATCGCCGACCGCCCGGAAGACCTGGTGTCGCGTCCGCCGGTCGTGACCATCATGGGCCATGTCGACCACGGCAAGACCTCGCTGCTCGACGCCATCCGCAACGCCAATGTCGTCTCCGGCGAAGCCGGCGGCATCACCCAGCATATCGGCGCCTATCAGATCGAGAAGAACGGTCAGAAGATCACCTTCATCGACACGCCCGGCCACGCTGCCTTCACGGCCATGCGCGCCCGCGGCGCCCAGGTCACCGACATCGCCGTGCTGGTGGTGGCGGCCGACGACAGCGTGATGCCGCAGACGATCGAATCGATCAGCCACGCCAAGGCGGCCGGCGTGCCGATCATCGTGGCCATCAACAAGATCGACAAGCGCGACGCCGACCCGCAGAAGGTGCGGACCGAGCTGCTGCGCCACGAGGTGTTCGTGGAATCGATGGGCGGCGAGGTGCTGGACGTCGAGGTTTCGGCGACCAAGGGCACCAATCTCGACAAGCTGCTGGAAGCGATCCTGCTGCAGGCCGAAGTCCTCGACCTCAAGGCCAATCCCGACCGCACCGCCGAAGGCGCGGTCATCGAGGCGCAGCTGGACAAGGGCCGTGGTCCCGTCGCCACTGTGCTGGTGCAGACAGGCACGCTGATGCCGGGCGACATCATCGTCGCCGGCAACGAGTGGGGCCGTGTGCGCGCGCTCGTCAACGATCGCGGCGAGCATGTGCCGGAAGCGCCGCCGGCGATGCCGGTCGAGGTGCTTGGCCTCCAGGGCACGCCGCAGGCGGGCGACCGCTTCGCCGTCGTCAACAACGAGGCGCGCGCCCGTGAGATCACCGAGTACCGCCAGCGCCTGGCGCGCGACAAGGCGGTGGCCAGGCATGCCGGCCAGCGCGGTTCGCTCGAGCAGATGATGTCGCAGTTGCAGACGAGCGGACTGAAGGAATTCCCGCTGGTCATCAAGGGCGACGTGCAGGGTTCGATCGAGGCGATCAATGCCGCCCTCGAGAAGCTCGGCAACGACGAGGTGCGTGCGCGTATCGTCCATGCCGGTGCCGGCGGCATCACCGAAAGCGACGTCTCGCTCGCCGAAACGTCCGGAGCGGCGATCATCGGCTTCAACGTCCGCGCCAATGCGCAGGCGCGCGCGGCCGCGGCCGCCGCGGGCATCGAGATCCGCTACTACTCGATCATCTACAACCTCGTCGATGACGTGAAGGCTGCGCTTTCCGGCATGCTTTCGCCGGAGCGGCGCGAGACCTTCATCGGCAATGCCGAGATCCTCGAGATCTTCGACATCTCCAAGGTCGGCAAGATCGCCGGCTGCCGCGTCACCGAAGGCAAGGTCGAGCGCGGCGCGGGCGTTCGCCTGATCCGCGACAACGTCGTCATCCACGAAGGCACGCTGAAGACGCTCAAGCGCTTCAAGGACGAGGTTGCGGAAGTGCCGGGCGGCCAGGAATGCGGCATGGCCTTCCAGAACTACGAGGACATGCGCGTCGGCGACGTCATCGAGTGCTTCCGCATCGAGATGGTGACCCGGACGCTGTAAAGATCGGATATGGAGAAAGAGCAAAGTCTCGAATATCGCTTTGTTCTTTCTCCTGCCGATTTTGCGGCGCTACACTCAAAACTCCACGATGAGAATCGGCTCGACGCTCTTAGGAGGCTGAGCCTATGTGTTCTCGTGGGACTTCCGCTGACTATTGCTACGAACTTTGTGGACGCTACCGGAGCATTGGCTGGCGTCCTCGGCGTTGTAGGTATGATGACCATCGTCGCCGGCATCACTACCAATCTCAGCTCTATTCTGGCGAAGAAAGGCAACATCACCAGCTTCGAGCCCGAGACCAATTTGATCCGCGTCCATACCGCTGGCATATCGAAATGCGTTGCAGATTCAGAGATTAGACTAGGCTGGGGGTCGGTGGACAAAATTACGCTGACCGAATTCGGCATTGGCTTCGTCACTAAGGAGGGTGGCTGGTTCATTCCAATAAGTGCGTTTGGATCTGAGGCAGCGATGAAGGCCGAATACGAGAAGATCGTTTCCGTCATGGCATCAGGCCACCCCGGTTACGAGACTAGTCATGAGGCGCCGCACACGTTGCAATAAGAGGAGGAGACTTGGCGGGGGTAGCCAAGCGGGTTCAACGGCGCTAAGTGGGCAGTTTCAGGCGGTTCGAACCCGCACTAAGGAAGAGTTTCATGTCAAGACCATCTACGGCTGGCCCCTCCCAGCGCATGCTGCGCGTCGGCGAACAGGTGCGCCACGCCCTGTCTGAAACCCTGCAGCGCGGCGAGATCATCGATCCGGTGATCGAAAACAGCGTCGTCTCGGTCTCGGAGGTACGCATGTCGCCTGATCTGAAGATCGCCACCGCCTTTGTCTCGCCGCTCGGCGCGGGCGATGCCGATGCGGTGATCGAGGCGCTCAACAGGCATGCGAAATTCATCCGCGGCCGTGTCTCCGGCGCGCTCAGGCAGATGAAGTACATGCCGGAATTCCGCTTCCGGCTCGATACCTCCTTCGACAATTTCGCGAAAATCAATGAACTGCTGAAATCGCCCGAAGTGGCGCGCGATCTCGGCGATGGCAAGAACAACGACAAGGACGAGGAATAGGTGGCGCGTCGCGGCAAGAAGAAGGGGCGGCCGGTCTCCGGCTGGGTGGTGCTGGACAAGCCGGTCGGCATGGGCTCGACCGAGGCCGTCTCCAAGATCAAATGGCTGTTCCAGGCCGAGAAGGCCGGTCATGCCGGCACGCTCGATCCGCTGGCCTCCGGCATGCTGCCGATCGCCTTGGGCGAGGCCACCAAGACCGTCCCCTATGTGCAGGACGGCGCCAAGATCTATCGCTTTACCGTCGCCTGGGGCGAGGAGCGCTCGACCGACGACCTCGAAGGCCCGGTAACCAACAACTCCGACCGCCGCCCGGCCGAGGCCGAGGTGCGCGCGCTGCTGCCGAAATACACCGGCGTCATCATGCAGACGCCGCCGCAATTCTCGGCCATCAAGATTGCCGGCGAGCGCGCCTATGACCTTGCCCGTGAGGGCGAGACGGTCGAGATTCCGGCGCGCGAGATCGAGATCGGCCGCCTGGACATCGTCGAGCACGGCGCCGACAAGACCATCTTCGAGATCGAATGCGGCAAGGGCACCTATGTGCGCTCGCTGGCGCGCGACATGGGCCGCGACCTCGGCTGCTTCGGCCACATCGCCGAATTGCGCCGTGTCGAAGTCGAACCGTTCACCTCGGATGATTTTGTCACGGTCGCCGAGCTTGAGGCGGCCCGTTTTGGCGACAAGGCTGAAGCGGCCCCCGACGAAGCCGACGCCCCGGTCGATTTCAGCGCCATCGACGCGCTGCTGGTCGACACCGCGGTGGCGCTCGACTGCCTGCCGCAGGTCGCCGTCAGCGACGATGCGGCCACCAAGATCCGCCTCGGCAATCCCGTCATCATTCGCGGCCGCGATGCGCCGGTCGAAGCCGAGGAAGCCTGCGCCACCGCGCGCGGCAGGCTCGTCGCCATCGGCGCCATCGAGCAGGGCATGTTCAAGCCCAAGCGGGTCTTTGCCGGGTGAACCCAGTCTAAGTGTTTGTTATTTACGCAGTTCCGGATGGAAACTGCTGCGCACTTTTTCTGGAATTGCTCTAATCTCGGTCGAACGCTGAGTCCCAGGGATCTCATGGCAAAGGCTGACACAGGCAAGAAGCGGGCGCCGCTGAAAACCCGTCGGCCTCCGGTCGGGGCGTCGCCGGGCACGCTTATCGCCGATCCGGCGGCGCGGCGCAGCGAGCTTCGGCTGACGCTGGTTTCGCCGGAGAAATTCAAGACCATCGACAATGCCTCGATCGACGATCTCAACACCCATTGCCAGAAATGGCCGGTCGTCTGGCTGGACTGCACCGGGCTCGCCAACATCCCGCTGATCGAGGAGATCGGCCGCATCTTCAATCTGCATCCGCTGGCGCTGGAAGATGTCGTCAACACCGGACAGCGGCCCAAGGTGGATTTCTTCGAGGATCATGCCTTCGTCGTCATGCGCATGATCGACGACGTCACCGCGCATCGCTACGAGCAGATCGCGCTGTTCTTCGGCGGAAATTTCGTCGTCACTTTCCAGGAGCGCGAAGGCGACCCGTTCGACCCGGTGCGCAAGCGCATCGCGGGCGCCATGCCGAACCGGCTGCGCTCGCGCGGCGCCGACTATCTCGCCTATGCGCTGATCGACGCCATCGTCGACAGCTATTTCCCGCCGATCGAGGCGGCGAGCGAATTGGTCGACGGCATCGAGGACGAGATGCTGAACAAGCCGCACAAGCATCAGATGCGGCAACTGCATGAGTTGAGGCGCGACGCCGGCGTGCTGAAAGGCGTGCTATGGCCGATGCGCGACGCGCTGGCGACGCTGATCCGTAACGACGAGAGCTTCGTAAAAGCCGAGACCAAGATCTTCTTCAACGACACGCTCGACCATTCGCTGCGCCTGATCGAACTGGTCGAGAACCAGCGCGATATGCTGACCGGCCTGATCGAGATGCATGTCTCGCTGACCCAGGCCCGCACCAACGACGTCATCTCCTATCTGACGATCGTCTCGGTGATCTTCATGCCGCTGACCTTCCTGGTCGGCGTCTGGGGCATGAATTTCGATACGGGAAGCTCACCCTGGAACATGCCGGAGCTGAAAGCCTATTACGGCTACCCTCTGGCGCTGGTGTTCATGGCGCTGGTCGCCGCCGGCTTGATCGCCTTCTTCAAATGGAAGAAATGGCTGTAGCCTTTGAAATGCCCTGTTTTCGCAACAAGAACCTGCGACAAGCCGGCTTGACAATTGGGCTGGTGTTTTATCCGGAATTGCACTATATGCGCCGCAGCTTCGCGCCCTGACGCGTTGCTTGCACTGGCCCCTGCTGGACGACATCCCGGCTGTGGGCGTCCCGTTTCCTCCAACAGATAAGGAAAAGCACGATGTCGATCACTGCCGATCGCAAGAAGGAATTGATGACTGAATTCGCAACCGCCAAGGGCGATACCGGATCTCCGGAAGTCCAGGTTGCCATCCTTTCCGAGCGCATCAAGAACCTGACCGAGCACTTCAAGGACCACAAGAAGGATAACCATTCCCGCCGTGGTCTGCTTGCTCTGGTCTCCCAGCGCCGCAGCCTGCTTGATTACCTCAAGCGCAAGGATGACGCGCGCTACCAGACGCTGATCGACAAGCTCGGTCTGCGTCGCTGACGAATTGACCGGCGGGCTCTCCAAGGGGCCCGCCGGTCGCGCATTGGCGCATCGGATGGTCCGGTGCCTCGATGATGGAAATTCGCCTCCGCGCATGGCGCGTTCCGGAAACAGCGGTTTTCGGCGTCAAGCGTAAGGCCGGCCGACCAGTCGGCCAATCGGGTTCCGGACTGCAGAGGGCTATCCGGAACCGCCCATGGACGGTCATGGGGCAGGATTGCAGGATGCTCGCTCGGCTGGGGCCGGATCTATCGAGCTTCCCGTTGTCTTGCCCGTGGCTGCCCGAAGGAAGCCAGGGAAGGGAGAACCCGCGACCGCTAAGACGGCGTGGTCCCTTCCGCATATGAAGGACAAGATATGTTCAATCAACACAAAGTGGAAATCGAATGGGGCGGCCGTCCGCTCATCCTGGAAACCGGCAAGATCGCCCGCCAGGCTGACGGCGCAGTACTCGCCACCTATGGCGAGACCGTGGTTCTGGCCACCGTCGTCTCGATGAAGGAGCCGAAGCCCGGCCTCGATTTCTTCCCGCTGACCGTCAACTACCAGGAAAAGACCTATGCCGCCGGCAAGATCCCAGGCGGCTACTTCAAGCGCGAGGGCCGTCCGAGCGAGAAGGAAACGCTGGTTTCCCGCCTCATCGACCGCCCGATCCGCCCGCTCTTTGCCGACGGCTACAAGAACGACACCCAGATCGTCGTCACCGTCGTCCAGCATGACCTCGAGAACGATCCGGACATCCTGTCGATCGTCGCCACCTCCGCCGCTCTGACGCTTTCCGGCGTGCCCTTCATGGGCCCGATCGGCGGCGCCCGCGTCGGCTACATCAACGGCGAATATGTGCTCAACCCGCATATCGACGAGATGCAGGAATCCAAGCTCGACCTCGTCGTCGCCGGCACCGGCGACGCCGTGCTGATGGTCGAATCCGAGGCCAAGGAACTCTCCGAGGATCTGATGCTCGGCGCCGTCGTGTTCGGCCACAAGAGCTTCCAGCCGGTGATCGAGGCGATCATCAAGCTGGCCGAGGTCGCCGCCAAGGAGCCACGTGACTTCACCGCGCCGGATTACTCCGCGCTCGAAGCCGAGATGCTGAAGGTCGTCGGCGACGAGCTTCGCGACGCCTACAAGATCATCGACAAGCAGTCGCGTTATGCCGCGGTCGACGCCGTCAAGGCCAAGGTCAAGGCCGCTTTCGCTCCGGCTGAGGGCGAGGAAGCCAAGTACACCTCCGAGCAGATCGGCTCCGTGTTCAAGGAGCTCCAGGCCAAGGTCGTGCGCTGGAACATCCTCGACACCGGCTCGCGCATCGACGGCCGCGATCTCAAGACCGTGCGCAAGATCGTTTCGGAAGTCGGCGTCCTGCCGCGCACCCATGGTTCGGCGCTGTTCACCCGCGGCGAGACCCAGGCGCTGGTGGTTGCCACGCTGGGCACCGGCGAGGACGAGCAGTTCGTCGATTCGCTGACCGGCATGTACAAGGAGAAGTTCCTTCTCCATTACAACTTCCCGCCCTACTCGGTCGGCGAGACCGGCCGCATGGGCTCGCCGGGCCGCCGCGAAATCGGCCACGGCAAGCTTGCCTGGCGCGCCATCCACCCGATGCTGCCTTCGGCGGAGCAGTTCCCCTACACGCTGCGCATCGTCTCGGAGATCACCGAATCCAACGGCTCGTCCTCGATGGCGACCGTGTGCGGCACCTCGCTGGCGCTGATGGATGCCGGCGTTCCGCTGGCTAAGCCGGTCGCCGGCATCGCCATGGGCCTGATCAAGGAAGGCGAGCGCTTCGCGGTGCTCTCCGACATCCTCGGCGACGAGGATCATCTCGGCGACATGGACTTCAAGGTCGCCGGCACCGCCAACGGCGTCACCTCGCTGCAGATGGACATCAAGATCGATGGCATCACCGAGGAGATCATGGGCATCGCGCTTGCCCAGGCCAAGGACGGCCGCCTGCACATCCTGGGCGAGATGGCGCATGCCATCTCCGGCGCCCGCGCCGAGCTCGGCGAGTTCGCGCCGCGCATCGAGGTCATGCACATCCCGACCGACAAGATCCGTGACGTCATCGGCTCCGGCGGCAAGGTGATCCGCGAGATCGTCGAGAAAACCGGCGCCAAGATCAACATCGAGGACGACGGCACGGTCAAGATCGCTTCGGCGAACGCCAAGGAGATCGAGGCGGCCAAGAAGTGGATCCACACCATCGTCGCCGAGCCGGAAGTCGGCGAGATCTACGAAGGCACCGTCGTCAAGACGGCCGACTTCGGCGCGTTCGTCAACTTCTTCGGTCCGCGCGACGGTCTCGTCCACATCTCGCAGCTCGCCAATGAGCGCGTCGCCAAGACCTCCGACGTCGTCAAGGAAGGCGACAAGGTTTGGGTCAAGCTGATGGGCTTCGACGAGCGCGGCAAGGTCCGCCTGTCGATGAAGGTCGTCGACCAGGCGACCGGCAAGGAAATCGTCCAGGACAAGAAGAAGTCGGACGGCGAGGAAGACGCCGCCTGATCGGCCTGATCGCTTAGTCGAAAACGGGCGCGCCGCAAGGTCGCGCCCGTTTTGTTTCAGGGAGAGTAGATTGGCCGCGGAGCCGCTGAAGACGCTGTTCTATCCCTTCGAGGCCGAGGCGCTGGCTCTGCCGCGAAAGGATGCCCGCGTCCTGTTTCTGGGCGCCGAGCCAGGCTTCTGTCTGCCCACAGGCTTCGAGGCGGCGCTGCATCTCGTGCAAGGCTTTCGCCCGCATTTTCGTGCTCTGCAGGCGTCCGGTTACACTGTCACGCCGCGCGTGGAAGGTTCCGGCTTCGACATGGCGCTGGTGCTTGCGGGCCGCCATCGCGGCCAGAATGAGCGGCGCATCGCCGATGCCATCGAGCGCGTGGCGACGGGTGGATTGGTCATCATTGCCGGTGGCAAGGACGACGGCATCGATAGCTTGCGAAAGCGCATGGCCAGCAGCGACGACAGGCTGGCGTCGATGATCGCTGGACATGAACCCAGCGGAGTGATCATCGAGCGTCGCGATGGATCCCGCGACGTGCTCCCCAATGAAAGACTGTTTCATCCTCAGACGGCGAAAGTGCCGCTGTCGGGGCATTTGTCGAAGCATCATGGCGTTGTGTTCTGGCTGGAGCGGACACTGCAGGCCGAAGCTTTCGCCAAATCTATTCATGACTGGCAAAACGAATGGCCGCTCATAGATGAGCGCTTCAGAACCGCGCCTGGCATGTTCTCTTTCGACCGGGTCGACGCCGGCTCAAAATTGCTCGCCGCAAACCTGCCCGGCGATCTCAAGGGCAGCATCGCCGATTTCTGTGCCGGCTGGGGCTATCTGGCGGCGGAAGTCCTGCAGCGGGCGCGGGGCCTCACCGCACTCGATCTCTATGAAGCGGATTTCGAAGCCCTGGAGGCGGCCAGGCTGAACGTCCGTGGCGCCATCGAACCGCGCTTCTTCTGGACCGATCTTCTCACCGAAGCGGTCGACCGACGCTACGATGCGATCGTCATGAATCCGCCCTTCCACAGCGGCCGCGCAACGGAGCCTGGCATCGGCGCCGGCATGATCCGTGCGGCGTCGAAGGCGCTGAAGCCAGGTGGCCGCCTGTTCATGGTGGCGAACCGGCAGTTGCCCTACGAGCAAGCCTTGTCGGCAACCTTTGCCAGCTACGCCGAGATTGCCCGTGACGGCATGTTCAAGGTGTTTTCGGCGCGCCGCTGAAAAGCTGGTTGCTTGACCGGTCTGGAGCAATTCCAGGAAAAGTGTGAGCGGTTTTCCGTCAGGAATTGCGTAAAAACAAAGAGGTAGAGCAGTTCGCCATTTCCGTGAAACGGTGAAACGCTCTAATGCACGCTGACGATGCGGGCTGGCTCGCGCACGCCGGAGGCGGGCTGCGCTTCGCCGAGCTCGACCTTGAGCGGCGCCGGCCGGCCGAACAGATAGCCCTGCACCACCTCGCAGCCGGCGGCCCTCAGCAGCGTGGCCTGGTTCTCGGTCTCGACGCCTTCGGCGATGATGCCGACGCCGAGCGCCCGCGACAGGCCGACAATGGTCGAGACGATCGCTCCGGAACTGGAATCGGTGTCGATGCGGCTGACGAAGGAACGGTCGATCTTCAGCTTGCCGAAGGAGAAATCGATCAGGTAGCTCAAATTGGAATAGCCCGTGCCGAAATCGTCGACGGCCACGGAGATGCCCATCTCGGCAAGCTGCTCCAGGATCGCCGCGGCGCGGTCGCGATCCTGCATCATCGCCGTCTCGGTGACCTCGAGCTCCAGCCGCGACGGCTTGATGCCGGTCGATTCCATCACCTCGCGCACGATGCCGACGAAATCCCTGGTCATGAACTGTACCGGCGAGATGTTGACGGCGACGAAGCAATCCTGTGGCAGGTACCGGGCGTCGCTGCAGGCCTTGCGCAGCACCCACTCGCCGATCGGATTGATCATGCCGGTTTCCTCGGCGATCGGAATGAACTCCATCGGCGGGATCATGCCGCGCTCGGGGTGCTTCCAGCGGATCAGCGCTTCGTAGCCGACCACGCGGCCGCTCGGCAGGTTGAGCTGCGGCTGATAGTGGAGACTGAAGTCGCCACGGTCGAAAGCGGTCTTCAGTTCCGACTCGATCCATTGCCGATAGTCAGCCACGCGGCCCATATCGGCGTGGAAGACGGACCAGTTGCCGACGCCGCTGGCGCGCGCGTTCTGCAGCGCCAGGTTCGAGCGGCGCAGGATCAGGACCGGGTCGACGCCGTCCTTCGGCATCGCCACGATGCCGACCGACAGGCTGACCGACTGCAGATGGCTCTGCAGCTGATAGGGCTCCATCATATCGTTGATGAGCTTTTCGATGAGCCGCTCGATCGAACCCCTGATCTCGCGATCGGGCAACAGCACGCAGAACTCGCCGGCGCCGATGCGACCGATCTCGGCTCCCTTCGGCATGTTGTCCTTCAGCCTGGTGGTGAAGGCCCGGATCAGTTCATCGCCCTGGCTGTAGCCGATGGCGTCGTTGATCTGCTTGAAGCGGTCGATGTCGATGTCGATCAGGAATACGGGCTCGCCGGTCCGGATCGTCCCGGAGGCGGCATCGGCAATCCTGCCGACCATGGCCTGGCGCGACAGTAAGCCGGTCAGCTTGTCGAAATGGGTTTCCTTGACGACATAGGCCACCGATTCATCGACACCGGCGAAGAACGACAGCGCGGCGCCGCCGGCGGCAAGGGCGCAGAGCGCGGCAATCACGCCCGCCATCGTTTCGGCCGGCATGCCGGCCATGCCGTCGCCGAAACCGAAGCGCAGCCCCCACAAACCAAGGATGAAACTGCCCATGCCCGAGCTGGCAATGGTGATCAGCCGGAACAGCGGTGTTCGCTTCGGGTTGCTGACTGCAGACATGCAAGGCCCCTAGATTAGGAAACCTTATAACGGATATCTCCTTAAAATGAGTTTCCGCCAATGCATCGAATTTTACTGGAACGCCAGTGAAGCAATTCCAGCAAAAATGCGTCGCGGCTAACGTCCGGAACTGCGCGAAAACTGCAGCGCTTGCGAACTATTCGCGGGCGCCGTCGTTCTGCTTCAGTTCTTCCAGCGCCGGCATCGAAACGATGTGATAGCCGGAATCCACATAATGGATCTCGCCGGTGACGCCCGATGACAGATCGGAGAGCAGGTAGAGCGCCGAGCCGCCGACCTCGTCGATGGTCACGGTGCGCCTGAGCGGCGAATTGCGCTGCTGGTAGGAGAACATATGGCGGGCGTCGGAAACGCCGGAGCCGGCCAGCGTCCGCACCGGTCCGGCCGAGATGCCGTTCACCCTGATGCCGCGCGGGCCGTAGTCATTGGCAAGGTAGCGCACGCTGGCCTCGAGCCCGGCCTTGGCGACGCCCATGACGTTGTAGTTCGGCATCACCCGCACCGAGCCGGCATAGGTGAGCGTGATCATCGAGCCGCCATTGTTCATCAGGGCGGCGGCGTTGCGGGCGACCTCGGTGAAGGAATAGCAGGAGATCACCATGGTGCGCACGAAATTGTCGCGGCTGGTGTCGGCGTAGAGCCCTTTGAGCTCGTTCTTGTCGGAAAAGCCGATGGCGTGCACCACGAAATCCAGTCCGCCCCAGGCCTTGCCGAGGGTCTCGAAGGTCGCGGTGACCGAAGCGCTGTCCTCGACGTCGCACGGCACGATCAAGGAGGCGCCTACCTTCTCGGCCAGCGGCTTGACCCGCCGTCCGAAGGCGTCGCCCTGATAGGTGAAAGCCAGTTCTGCGCCGTGTTCCGACAGCTTCTTGGCGATGCCCCAGGCGATCGAGTGGTCGTTGGCGACGCCCATGACAAGCCCGCGCTTGCCCTTCATCAACCCGTCCATAAAAGGCAATCCTTGTAAAAACGCTGGCCTATGCGGAATAGCGCTGGAAAATCAGCGTTGCGTTGGTGCCGCCGAAACCGAATGAGTTGGACAGGACCGTGTCGATCTTGGCGTTGTCGATGCGCTTGCGCACGATCGGCATGCCCTCGAATTCCGGATCGAGCTCCTCGATGTGGGCGCTCTCGCCGATGAAGCCGCCCTGCATCATCAGGATCGAATAGATCGATTCCTGCACGCCGGCCGCGCCCAGTGAATGGCCGGTGAGCGACTTGGTCGAGGTGATGTAAGGCATCTTTTCGCCGAACACCTCGCGGATGGCGCCCATTTCCTTGGAATCGCCGACCGGCGTCGAGGTGCCGTGGGTGTTGATGTAGTCGACCGGGGTCGAGACGGTGGCGAGCGCCTGGCGCATGCAGCGCACCGCGCCTTCGCCCGACGGCGCCACCATGTCGTAGCCGTCGGAGGTTGCGCCGTAGCCGACGATCTCGGCATAGATCTTGGCGCCGCGCGCCTTGGCGTGCTCCAGCTCCTCCAGGATCAGCACGCCCGCCCCGCCGGCGATGACGAAGCCGTCGCGGTTGACGTCATACGCGCGGGAAGCGGCCGAAGCCCGGTCGTTGTACTTCGACGACATCGCGCCCATGGCGTCGAACAGGTCCGACATCGTCCAGTCGAGGTCCTCGTGGCCGCCGGCGAACATCACGTCCTGCTTGCCCCACTGGATCAGCTCATAGGCATTGCCGATGCAATGCGCCGAGGTCGAGCAGGCCGACGAGATCGAATAGTTGACGCCGTGGATCTTGAACCAGGTGGCCAGGGTAGCCGAGGCCGTCGACGACATCGCCTTCGGCACCGCGAACGGGCCGATGCGCTTCGGGCTGTTGTTCTTCAGCGTCGTCTCCGCCGCCTCGACGATGGTCCGCGTCGACGGGCCGCCGGAACCCATCACGATGCCGGTCCGCTCATTGGTGATGTCGCTTTCGCCCAAACCGGCATCGGCGATCGCCTGGTCCATGGCGACGTGGTTCCAGGCCGCGCCCTGGCTCAGGAAACGCATGGCGCGGCGGTCGATCATCGCGGTCGGATCGAGCGTCGGCGCGCCCCAGACCTGGCAGCGGAAGCCGTGCTCGGCGAAGGAATTGGAAAAGCTGATGCCGGATTTGGCATCGTAAAGCGAGCTCTGCACCTCGTTGGCATTGTTGCCGATCGACGACACAATGCCGAGCCCTGTCACTACGACCCGTCTCATTCGCAACTCCTTCCGGCGTATTCTGGCGAAAACCTAGTCGGTTTTCGCCTTGCATCATACGCAAATAAACTGACGCGGCGTCCATTGGATAATCGGGCGCCGCGGCGAAATAACCGTCAGGCGGCCGACTGCTTGGACAGGCCGACCTTCAGATCCGTCGCGGCGTATATGGGTTCGCCATCCGCCTTGAGCCAGCCATCGGCGATGCCGAGCACCAGGCGGCCGCGCATCACGCGCTTGAAGTCGATGCCGTATTCGACCTTCTTTACCGACGGCGTCACCATGCCCTTGAACTTCACCTCGCCGGTCGAAAGCGCCATGCCCTTGCCCGGCTCGCCAAGCCAGCCGAGATAGAAACCGGTCAACTGCCACATGGCGTCGAGGCCGAGGCAGCCCGGCATGATCGGATTGCCGATGAAGTGGCAGGCGAAGAACCAAAGGTCCGGCTTGATGTCGAATTCGGCGCGGATGAAGCCCTTGTCGAACGCACCGCCGGTCTCGCTGATCTCGGTGATGCGGTCGAACATCAGCATCGGCGGGTAGGGCAGTTGGGCATTGCCTGGCCCGAACAGGTCGCCGCGGGCGCAGGCAAGCAGTTCCTCGTAATCGTAGCTGGACTTTTGATCCGCCATTAAACTTCCGTCCCCGTGTTCTTGGCGGGCGGCAGGGCGCCCTTGTCGTTGGTTTCCTAACACACTCTGTTTGCGGCCGGAAACCGGCGTTTGCGCTTAACCCGTGCGCCTGCCCGGGTCAATGCGCGCTATTGATCGCATTCGGACTACAGAATATATGTCGATTGGTGTCCGGTTTTGGCTTTTGACGTCTTTTTGCCATCCTGGACCTGTTGATGGGCTGGGCAACAAGCTTCGAAGCGAAGATGGATTCGGGCTACCGGAAGGAAAATGTCGCTGTGGACAAGCGGGTTCGCGAAGCCGGCCTGAGGCCGACGCGCCAGCGCATCGCGCTGGCCGATCTGCTTTTCGCCAAGGGCGACCGCCACCTTTCGGCCGAGGAACTGCACGAGGAGGCGATCGCCGCCGGCGTGCCGGTTTCGCTGGCGACGGTCTACAACGCGCTGCATCAGTTCACCCAGGCCGGCCTGCTTCGCATCCTGGCGGTCGAAGGTTCGAAAACCTATTTCGACACCAACACCTCCGACCACCATCACTTCTACATCGAAGGCGAGAACCGGATTTTCGACATCGAAAGCGGACCGGTCACCGTCTCCAACCTGCCGGCACCGCCGGAGGGCATGGAGATCGCCAATGTCGACATCGTCGTGAGGCTTCGCCCGAAGCGCGGCGACTGATCCCGTGGCGACGCGCCCCGTCGACCTGATCGTCCGGCTTGAGTGGGTCACCGTCGCCGCGTTGGCCATCGTTTGCTATGCACTGTCCGGCTTTTCCTGGTGGCTGTTTGCCCTGCTCATCCTGGCGCCGGACCTGTCGATGCTGGGCTACCTCGCCGGACCGCGCGTCGGCGCCGTCACCTACAACGCCTTGCATATCCTGATCGCCCCGCTGGTCATTCTGCTTGCGGGCGCCTTGCTCGCCGGCACGGTCACGACCGCCGTGGCGCTCATCTGGATCGCGCACATCGCCATCGATCGTGCCCTCGGCTACGGCCTCAAGCTGCCCACCGGTTTCCAGGATACGCATCTCGGTCGCATCGGCCGCGACCGCAAGAGCGCGGCCGGCTAAAGGCGTGTCGAGATTCAGGTCAGGCCGAGTCGAGAATGGTGGTTTCCGAGAACGGAGCGGAGCGTACTTAAAGTACATGAGCACCGGAAGCGCAGGAAGCCGCCATTCGCAGGCCGGCCTCACCTGAATGTCGATACGCCCTAGTTCTTGAATTTCTCGCCGGGATAAGCGCCCCACACCTGCGACTGGGCCATCCAGCCGGTATGGCCGTCGAAGGTCATTTCGCACCATTGGCCGTCGCATTTCTTGATCGAGCCGATCACGCCCGGTTCGATGATGGCGACGACACCGGCATCCTTGTCGGGCTCGTTGAGCAGGTTGACCTGCCCGCCCTTGCCGCGCTGCCAGGGCGCCACGATCGCGGTGCGGCGGCCGGAGAGCAGCGATTGGTTGATCCAGCCTTCCGATCCGTCGGCGTCGCGCACGCGCCGCCAGGTGTCGAATTCCTGGATGATTTCCATCGGCAGCCCGGCCTTCATGTACATCCAGTTGACGGAATAATTGGCGCCGGGGCCGACGCGCGAATTGACGCGGGCCGGCTTCAGGCTGACGAATCGCGGCAGCGGCAGGCCGCTCGGGCCGAGCGTTATGGTCTGCGCCGGCGCGGCCGCGCTTTGCGCCAGCGCCTGCGGCGCGC
The DNA here is from genome assembly GCF_019091085.1 of Mesorhizobium sp. GbtcB19. Classification (GTDB taxonomy): domain Bacteria; phylum Pseudomonadota; class Alphaproteobacteria; order Rhizobiales; family Rhizobiaceae; genus Mesorhizobium. The sequence continues at coordinate 114,267 of NZ_JAGXJY010000009.1, forward strand.
AAAGCAGGGCGCCAAGGATGGCCGCGCTGAAGGCCAGGCGAAGCGACGCGAAACCAGACACTTTCGTTCCTTTCGGCGCCCGTCGGACGGGACGGGCGCCCCTTTTTCTTTGTCTTCGGCGGCACCGCTTGTTACAGGAGTGGGCTGATGCCGCGACTGGCTACAAGTTTCGCCGGTCTTGGTTAAAGAGGTCTCAACGAGATCGGTTTCGAGAGCATGATCCCGAAAAGTGGGAACCGGTTTTCGGAAAAGATCGCGCTCCAAAAAAGAGTAGGATCAGGATGACGATTCGACGAAACGTCATCCTGGTCGAGGAAGCTTCGGGGATAAAATGGCAGGCAAAAAACGGCCCCTCGTCGTCATCACGCGCAAGCTGCCCGATCCGGTCGAAACCCGCATGCGCGAGCTGTTCGACGCGCGGCTGAATGTCGAGGACCGGCCGATGACGCAGCCGGAGTTGGTCGCGGCGGTCAAGGAAGCCGATGTGCTGGTCCCCACCATCACCGACCACATCGATGCCGCGCTGATCGCCCAGGCCGGCGAAAACCTCAAGCTGATCGCGAATTTCGGCAATGGCGTCGACAAGATCGATGTCGCGGCGGCGGCCAAGAAGGGCATCACCGTCACCAACACGCCGAATGTGCTGACCGAGGACACCGCCGATATGACCATGGCGCTGATGCTCGCCGTGCCGCGGCGTCTGGCCGAAGGCGCCAACGTGCTGACCGGCGAGAAGAAATGGGCCGGCTGGTCGCCGACCTGGATGCTCGGCCGGCGCATCTGGGGCAAACGCCTGGGCATCGTCGGCATGGGCCGCATCGGCACGGCGGTTGCCAAACGGGCCAAGGCCTTCGGACTGTCGATCCACTATCACAACCGGCACCGCGTGCTGCCGGCGGTCGAGGAGGAGCTGGAGGCAACCTATTGGGAAAGCCTCGACCAGATGCTCGCCCGCATGGACATCATCTCGGTCAACTGCCCGTCGACGCCGGCGACGTTCCATCTGCTGTCCGGCCGCCGCCTGGCACTGATGCAGCCTTCGGCCTACATCGTCAACACCGCGCGCGGCGACATCATCGACGAGGAATCGCTGGTGAAGCTCATCCATGACGGCAAGATCGCCGGCGCCGGCCTCGACGTCTACGAGCACGAGCCGGCGCTGAACAGCAAGCTGTTGAAGCTTGCCGCCAAGGGCAAGGTGGTGCTGTTGCCGCATATGGGCTCGGCCACGCTCGAGGGCCGCATCGACATGGGCGAGAAGGTGATCATCAACATCCGCGCCTTCTTCGACGGCCACCGCCCGCCGGACCGGGTTTTGCCGCTCAGGACCTGAGAAGGTCTGCCACTATCAGATGGTGACGGCGCCGTCCGCGGCGACCGTCACAGTGGATCCACGATAGGTCTCGAACGCGCTGCGTTCGAGCCGCACCGCCATCGGCGTTTCCCAGCCCATTTCCCGGGCGACGATCAGGCCGAGCAGCAGGATCGCGTCCGGCTCGTGCAGCACCAGAGCGGCCGGCGAGCGGCCGTTGTGGACGAGCTCCATCAGCACCGCCGAAGCCGACGACGAGCCGATCGTGCCGGGCAGGAACAGCACTTTGCCGGCGATGACGTCGCCATGCTGCGGATGGCGGACATCGGCGATGCGCCCGGTCCTGGGATCGACGCCGCCCCAAAAACTGATCGGCGCCGTCAGCACCAGCGCTTCGCCTTCGCCCGCCTTGCCAGGCACCAGGATTTCGGCTGCAGCGCTCATGCGGCGATATCCGTAAAGACCGGCCTGCCGAGGACCGCGCTTTCGACGCAGTCGGCAAGCGAGGCGTAGAGCACGCCATAGCCGGTATTGCCCGGCGCGTAATGGGCGAACTTGCCCGAATTGGTCATCAGCACGCCGTTGTGGAGGTCCGGCATGATCGGCGTCACCACGACGCAGGTATCGGCGACGATGACGACGCCGCTGGCTTCGAGCCTCTTTCGCCCACCGTCCTGCTCCAGCAGGGCGAGCGCGTGGCGGCCGGTGCAGGCATAGATCGGCACGGCAAGCCGCCGCCCTGCGATCAGCCGCTCCAGACTTCCGAACTCGGCAGGCGACAGATGCGGACTGCCGATCGCCACCGCATCGATGGCTTTTGGCGCCGCCGCGGTCGACAGGCCGGCTCGGGCCTTCGCCGCCATCTGAGGCGTCACGCGGATGACGGCTTCCGGTTCCGGCCCGGCCAGAATGGTTTCGACGTCGGGGGCCTCGGGCGTCACGCCGGCGATGTGGAATAGGCCGACCGCGCCGGACGATGCGGCGGCCGCGCCGAACGCCTTCAGCGCGTCCTCGCCGGGATGGCCGGCGACGCCGGCGACGACACCGATCGCGTTGCCCACCTCACGGCCATAGAGGCTGCCCAGAACGGGCCAGGCGATCTCGGAGGCAAGGAAGGCGGGTGACAGGCCCGAGACATCGAACACGAGCCGCGCCCGGCGATTGTCAGGCCGGTGCAGGCCGTAATCCGGCGCGCGTCCCGTGATGGCGCAGGCAATGTCCAGGAAATCGCCGTAACGGTTGGTGCGCGCGCCCAGCACCGAATTGCAGAACACGACCGCGTTGGACTCGCCCCAGGCCACGTCGCTGCCCTGTGCCGGCCGGTGCCCGGCTTGATAGGGCGCGCACGTCCAGCTCTGCTCGCAGCCGAGCTTGCGATAGGCCTCCATCATCCGCCGCGCCATGCCGCGTTGCGGCTCTTCAAGGCGAATGGGCGAGCAGCCCATCAGGTCGAGCGCGCCGACATTGAGCGTCGAGCGCACCGCGACCTTGGCGCCGCCTTCGACCAACCTTTCGGCGAACAACGTGCCGGAATCGCCGTGGTAAAGCGCTCCGTCGATATGGGTGGACGCGATCGGGATGAGCCGCGGCGCGCCGAGCAGGCGGGCGCTTTCGGCGACGATGCGCATGGCCATTCCCGCGCCGTCCTGGCTGGCGGCGATCGCCTGTTCTTGCGGGCTGAGTACGAGGCTCAAGACAGCACCTTGCGCATGGTGATGGCGGTCGGCCGGTCATAGCCGGCATGCGCCGTGCGTTCGGTCTCGCGAAAGCCCAGCCGGGCGAAGGCTGCATGGTTTGCGGTCAGTTCGATGCGCGTCTGAAGCTCGATCGCATCCTTGCCGCGCTGGCGGGCAAGATCCTCGACCGCTTGCATCAGCCGGGTTCCGATGCCTTGGCCCTGCAGCCCCGGCTCGACCGCCAGCTTGCCGACATAGAAATCCCGGGCCCGCTCCAGCGCGAAGACGCAACCGACGATGCGGCCGTTCTCGATGGCCAGGAATCCCGCCTCGCGTTTGGCTTTCTCGGCAAGGCCGTCGGCGGTCAAAAGATGCGCCGATGACGGCGGGTCGATGACGCCGTCCATATAGGCGAAGGCGCGCCGGATCAGCGCGAGCAAATCGTCCCATTGGCCGAAATCAGGAGGAAGTTCGACGATCGAGATGCCGACGGTCTGGTCCATGCGCTCAGACGGCCTTGTAGCGGATGGTGTCGAAACGGGCCGTGAGCCCGTCATAGAGCAGCAGCCGGCCGATCAGCGGCTCGCCGATGCCGGTGATCAGCTTGATCGCTTCCATCGCCTCCAGCGTGCCGATGACGCCGGTCAGCGCGCCGACGATGCCGGCAACGGCGCAGGACGGCACCAGCCCTTCGGGCGGCGCCTCCGGGAACAGGTCGCGGTAGCTCGGGTTGCGCTTGCCGTCGGCGCCTGTCTCGAACGGCTTCAGCACCGTCACCGAGCCGTCGAAGCGGCCGACAGCCGCGGTGACCAAGGGCTTATTCTCGCCGGCGCAGGCGTCGGCGGCCGCGTAGCGCGTCTCGAAATTGTCGGAGCCGTCGACGACGACATCGTAGCGGGCGACCAGGGCAGGGGCGTTCTCGTCCGTCAGTCGCAGGCGATGCGCTTCCACCGTGACGTTGGGGTTGATGCGCATGATCGCCGCCGCGGCGCTGTCGGTCTTGGCCATGCCGATCGTGTCGCCGCCATGGATCACCTGCCGCTGCAGGTTGGACAAGGAAACCGTGTCGTCGTCGACGATGCCGAGCGTGCCGACACCGGCGGCGGCGAGATATTCCAGCACCGGCGCGCCCAGTCCGCCGGCGCCGATCACCAGCACCCGCGCACGTTTCAGCTTCTGCTGGCCCGGCCCGCCGATCTCGGGCAGCACGATGTGGCGGGCATAGCGTTCGAGTTCTTCGTCGGTCAGGGCGGCACTGGTCATGGTCGGACCATATCGCCGGCAAGCAACCTTGTCATTCGCCGGCAGGCGGTTGAGAGCCTTGGCCCTTCAAGTGTCAGGCGGTTGGCTCGACGCTGCCATGATCGACCGTCAGGAACTGTGCCCGCCCGGCAAGACTGGAAAACAGGGCCGCATCCGTGCCGGTCATGAAGGCCTGGCAGTTCAGCTCTTCGAGAATCGAGAACAGCGCCGCGCGCCGGCCCGCGTCGAGATGCGCGGCGATCTCGTCCAGGAGCAGGACCGGCGTCAGGCCCGACATTTCGCCGGTCAGCCTGGCATGCGACAGCACGATGCCAACCAGCAGCGCTTTCTGCTCGCCGGTCGAACAGAGTTCCGCCGGCATCGACTTCGGCCGATGCCGGACCACGAGGTCGGAACGGTGCGGGCCGTCCAGTGTGCGGCCGGCGGCGCGGTCGCGCTCGCGGCCATTGGCAAGGGCGGCGCGATACCGCTCCTCGACGTCGACAGCCGCCGCGCTGCCGAGCGCGGTCTCCAGATCGCCGGCAAGACCGATGTCGGCCTGCGGAAACGGTCCGCTGCCGGGCAATCTGTCGATCATGGCGGAGAGCAGCCGCACCAGCTCGGCCCGCGCCGCGGCGATCGCCACCCCGGTCTCGGCCATCTGCGTCTCGATCGCGTCGAACCAGGCGCCGTCGCGGGAGCCTTCGGTAAGCAAACGGTTACGGCCACGCATGGCTTTCTCGTAGTCAAGCGCGCGCTGGCCGTGGCCGGGGTCGATCGCCAGCACCAGCCGGTCGAGGAAGCGGCGCCGATCGGCCGCCGGCCCGGGAAACAGCCCATCCATCGCCGGCGTCAGCCAGACCACGCGCAGCCATTCCAGCATATCCTCCGCCGATCGCGCCGGCGCGCCGTTGATCCGCACGCGTCGGCCGCCTTCTCCAGCGGCGTCTCCGCCGGAAATTCCGGTGCCGATCTCGACCTGTCCCTCGGGTCCCCCGATGCGCGCATGCAAGGCGAAGCCGCCGTCGCCGCCCTCGCGCGCCACGTCCGCGTAGGGCGCGCGGCGCAAGCCCCGGCCCGGCGTCAGGAACGAGACCGCTTCCAGGAGATTGGTCTTGCCGGCGCCGTTGTCGCCCGACAGCACCACCGCGCCGGGTGCAAGCTCGAGCGACAACGCCGCATAGTTGCGGAAATTCGTAAGTGTCAGCTTACTTATATGGCTTTGCTGCCGAAGCTGTTTCGCATCCTCGGTCACGGCGACATATATGCCTGTCCCGGACCTAGACCCGCATCGGCATCAGCACGTAGAGCGCCGTTTCGTCAGCCATGTCGTGGATCAGCGTCGGTGAGCCGGCATCGGCCAGCATGAACTTGGCCTCCGAACCGGTAAGCTGGGCAGCGACGTCGAGCAGGTATTTGGCGTTGAAGCCGATCTCGATCGGGTCCGACGAATAATCCGCAGCCAGCTCCTCGGTGGCGCTGCCTGAATCCGGATTGTTGACGGCAAGTGTGACCTGACCTTCGTTGATCGAGAGCTTCACCGCGCGGCCGCGCTCGGACGAGATCGTGGACACGCGATCGACGGCCGCTGCGAAGGACTGGCGGTCGATGATCAGCTTCTTGTCGTTGCCGGTAGGAATGACGCGCTGATAGTCGGGGAAGGTGCCGTCGATCAGCTTCGAGGTCAAAACGACGCTGCCGATGGTGAAGCGGATCTTGGTGTCCGACAGTTCCGTCGTCACCGCCACATCGGGATCGTCGACCAGCTTCTGCAGCTCGCTCACGGTCTTGCGCGGAATGATGATGCCCGGCATGCCTTCGGAGCCGGCCGGCGCGTCGATCTCGGCGCGCGCCAGGCGGTGTCCGTCGGTCGCCACCGAGCGCAGTTTCAATTTGCCGCCAACCTCATGCGTGTGCAGGAAGATGCCGTTGAGATAATAGCGCGTCTCTTCGGTGGAGATGGCGAATTGGGTCTTGTCGATCAGCCCCTTCAGCGCCGCTGATTCCAGCCGGAAGATATGCGAGAACGAACCGGCCGAAAGCTCCGGGAAGTCGGATTGCGGCAGGCACTGCAGGCGGAAGCTCGAGCGGCCGGAGGTGACGGTCATCGCGTTGCCGTCTTCGTCGGTCTTGAGCATCACCTCGGCGCCGTCGGAAAGCTTGCGCACGATGTCGTAGAGCAGATGTGCCGGCACCGTGGTCGCGCCGCCGCGCTCGACCTTGGCCGGCGTCGCCTCCGTCACTTCGAGGTCGAGGTCGGTGGCCTTCATCTCGAGGCTGGCGCCCTCGGCGCTGAGCAGCACGTTGGACAGGATCGGAATGGTATTGCGCCGCTCGACCACGCGATGGACGTGATTGAGGGACTTCAGGAGGTTTGACCGTTCCAGGATAACACGCATGACGAAACAGGCTCGCTTCAATGAATGAACGGGTCGCCAGGCAGCGGCATCCCGCGAAAGCTCTGAAAGGCTTCAGAATCTCCGTAAGCTGACAGTAAAAAGCCCGCAAACGCAAGCCCGCGCCACCGGTTCCGGCCGGTTGCGCGGGCTTTCTGGGGATAAAGCCGGCGAAGCTCGTCGCCGGCTATTTTAGCGCCCGCTCAGGCCTGGTCGTTGATCAGCCTTCTGAGCAGCTCGAGTTCCTGCGCCAGCGTGTTGTCGCCACCCGAAAGATCCTCGATCTTGCGCACCGCATGCAGCACGGTCGTGTGGTCGCGGCCGCCGAAACGCCGTCCGATCTCCGGCAGCGAGCGCGGCGTCATCACTTTCGACAGATACATCGCCACCTGCCGCGGCTTGACGATCGTGCGCGTGCGCCGGTTGGACAGAAGCTCCGTCTTCGACACATTGTAGTGGCGCGCCACGATGCGCTGGATGTCCTCGATGCGCACCCGTTTCGGCTCGCCCGAGCGGTAGATGTGGCCGAGGATCTCGTCGATGCGGTCGATGGTGATCTGCGGCTCGAAGGACTGGCGGAACAGAAGCTGGTTGAAGGCGCCTTCGAGCTCGCGGCCGCTGCCGGTCACCGTGCGAGCGACATGCTCCAGAATCTCGTCCGAGATGTCGAGCGAGCTGTCATCGGTCTTGGCGGTGGCGCGGCGCAGCTTCAGCATGCCGAGCCGCATGGCGAAATCCGGCGCCGACATTTCCAGCGCCACGCCGCCATTGAGGCGCGAACGCACGCGCGGCTCCAGCGATTCCAGTTCCGACGGTGGCCGGTCGGCCGCGACCACGACCTGCTTGGCGCTATCGAGCAGCATGTTGATCAAATGGCAGAACTCATGCTGGATCGACTTGCCCTGCAGGAACTGCATGTCGTCGATGATCAGGAGATCGATGTCGCGCAGCTGCTCCTTCAGGGTCAGCGCATTGTTGTCGCGGATCGCGGTGGCGAAGCGCCACATGAAGTACTCCGCCGTCAGATAGACGACGCGTGACTTCGGGTTGTGCCGCAGCGATTCCGCCGCGATCGCCTGCAAGAGGTGCGTCTTACCGAGCCCGACGGTCGCATGCAGGAAAAGCGGATTGAAACGCACCGCGCTCGACTGCGATTCCGCCACAGCCCTGGCCGCCGCGAAGGCCACCCTGTTGGACGGCCCCTCGATGAAGGAGGCGAAGGTGTAGCGCGGGTCCAATGGCGATCCCAGCACGTTGTGGCGGAACTCCGGTTCCGCGGAAGTGCCCTGGCGGGGCGCCGGCGCCCGTTGTTCCACGCGTCCGGCGCTCGCGGTGCCGTTGGCGAGCGCGGTATGCGTCTGTTTGGTCATCATCTTGCGCGCCGGCGCGATTTCCGGCTCGACGGGGTTGCGCCCCTGGCGCGTCGCGGTGCGCACGACGATCTCGATCTTGAGGACGTCCGCATCCTCGTGCCGCCACAGCTCCGCTATGAGCTCGAGATAATGGCCGTTGATCCAGGACCGCAGGAAGGCGGTGGGCACGGAGATGCGGACAATGCCGCGGGAGGCCTCCGCGACCTTCATGCGACCGAACCAGCTCGAATAAACCTCGGCTCCGAGGCGCGCCTTCAACTGGGTCTTGACCCGCTCGAACTTCTGTTCCGCGTCGTTGGATGCCGCCACGCCGTCCCCTCCGGCAAAAGTTGCTGGAAATGGGAGCTCGCCCGCCATCTCCCTTTCAATGCCGCTCTGCATCATCAAAGTTCCTTGTCTTGTCGTACCCTTTTTCCCGCCGGGGATGCGCCTCCTGCATCCTTGGTCCGACGGCCTCATTTTTGCCGCGCCGCCACTGCCGCCGCCGGCAATGATCGTCGCAACGCGCGCAAGGGACCGACTGCCGGCTCCGCACGCCGGCTTCCGACAACGACAAGGCAATACTTCGCCCTCCGGCGAAAACGCCGGCGAGACATCGACTGCCATGTACAATTACGCCAGTCCCCTACCCGCACCGAAGAGACAAACCAAGCCACACGCAGAATTGCTCCACGTCATGAATTCTGCCATTTTGTGCTGGCCGATTCAGGCTGGGTCAGGGGCTAAAGCCCGTCCCTTCGATGCATGGACATTACCGAAATCGCTGTGGATAGGGCAAGGCCACGTCTAACGGTTTTTTAACGAATCTGGTTACCAGGCAGGGCTTGAAATCAGGTACCGCAACGGTACGTTTTGACAAAGCCATTGTGATTCAAACCCTTTTCCGGCGAATATGAAAAAGGCCGCCCGAAACGAAATATTCTGAAATAATTCTCTTGACAGCTACTTCTCCCCCGTCGCCCGACCACGCGTTGAACAAGCTGTGGACGACCGCCTGTAAGTCTTTGAAAAAAATGTAGATTTTCTGACAGGGGAATTTGGGCAGCTGCCGCGGCGGAGGCGCACAGATATAAGCGGCGCTGTATATGCCGGCAAAACATTACCGACATTGGAATCGCCTCATAAGTGCAGCTTGCGAGCAAACTTTTTAAGTACTTGCCGGCAAACGAAAAAACCCGGCCTGTACGGCCGGGTTCAGTATCGATGGAGGATAGAGGGAGTCGGTCAGGCCGACAGCGTCTTGACCCGCTGCGCCAGCCGCGAAACCTTGCGGGAAGCCGTGTTCTTGTGAACGACGCCCTTGGTGGCGGCACGCATCAATTCCGGCTCCGCAGCCTTGAAGGCTTCGACCGCCGCGGCCTTGTCGCCGGCGGCCAGCGCCTCTTCGACCTTGCGGACATAGGTGCGCACGCGCGAGCGACGGTTCTTGTTGACCGCGGCGCGGCGGGCGATCTTGCGCGTAGCCTTTTTGGCCGAGGAAGTGTTGGCCATGATGCCTCTCTTCTGATCTGGTGAACGCCAGCGATGTCGCAGGGCGCAAAAAACAAACGGGCAGCCACGGGGCCGCCTCGGTTGGTGCGGCTTATAGTTCAGCTTTTCCGGCGCGTCAACGCCGCTTTGCGGTCTTTTTGGAGAAGCTCCGGTGCATGCCGCGCAAAACTGCGCAGTGGTTTTGGGACAACGGCATGCATCAAGAAAAAGAGCTGAAATGCGTTGCTGTATCCACGTCCGCGCGAGGCACTTCAGCGATTGGTGAAATTGGGCTTCCGCTTCTCGACGAAGGCGGCCATGCCTTCTTTCTGGTCGTCGAGCGCGAACAGCGAATGGAACAGGCGGCGCTCGAAGCGCAGCCCCTCGGCGAGCGTCGTCTCGTAGGCGCGGTTGACGGCTTCCTTGGTCATCATCACCGAGGGCAGCGAGAACTCGGCGATCTTCGCCGCAGCCTTCAGCGCTTCCTCGGTGAGTTCGGCCGCCGGCACCACCCGCGAGACCAGTCCACAGCGCTCGGCTTCGGCGGCGTCCATCATCCGTCCGGTCAGGCACATGTCCATCGCCTTCGACTTGCCGACGAAGCGCGTCAGCCGCTGCGATCCGCCCATGCCAGGCATGACGCCGAGCGTGATTTCGGGCTGGCCGAACTTGGCGTTGTCGCCGGCGATGATGAAGTCGCACATCATGGCCAGCTCGCAGCCGCCGCCGAGTGCATAGCCCGCGACCGCCGCGATGATGGGCTTGCGCGCGCGCGTCAGTTCTTCCCAGCCGACGAAGAAGTCCTGCGTGTAGGCGTCGACGAAGGCGATCGCCTGCATTTCCTTGATATCGGCGCCGGCGGCGAAGGCTTTTTCCGAACCGGTAAGCACCATGGCGCCGATGCCGGCATCGGCGTTGAAAGCGTTCACCGCGGCCACGACTTCAGCCATCACCTGCGAATTGAGCGCATTGAGCGCCTTCGGCCGGTTCAGCGTGATCAGCCCGACCTTGCCGCGTGTCTCCGCGAGAATGGTTTCATAGGTCATGGCGTTATGTCTCCTCGCTTGTCTTGGACAAGACCGGTCTAGCTCACCGCTGACATGTCCGGCAATAGAAGGTCGAGCGCCCGCTTTGCACGATGCGTTCGATATGGCCACGGCAGCCCGGCTTCGGGCATGGCTCCCCCTCGCGATCGTAGACCGCGAAGGAATGCTGGAAATAGCCAAGCGATCCGTCGGCCTGGACATAGTCGCGAAGCGAGGAGCCTCCGGCGGCGATCGCGTCGGCGATGACCGAGCGTATCGCTTGCGCAAGGCGCTCGCTTTGCTCCTTTGCCTTCTTGGCCGATCCGGCGAGGGTGCCGGCTTCGCGCAACGGCGACAGGCCGGCCCGCCACAGGGCCTCCGCCACATATATATTGCCAAGCCCGGCGATCAGCCGCTGATCGAGCAGCGCCGCCTTGAGAGGCGATCTGCGATCCTTCAGCAGTGAGGCGAGCAGGGGACCGTCAAGCGCATTGCCGGTCGGCTCGATGCCGAGCCCCGCCAGCATCGGATGGGTGTCCGGCGCCCCTTCGGCAAACAGCATGAAGCCGAAGCGGCGCGGGTCGTTGAAGATGACGCGCGATCGCTCGCCTTTTTCCGAGACGACGTCGAACACGACATGGTCGTGCGCGGCGCTTTTCGAACGCTCGTGATGGAAGGTGCCGGGAGTGTCGCTGCTGCCTGCGGCTTCGACGCGGAACGATCCCGACATGCCCAGATGGCAGATCAGCACCGGACCGTTCTCTATATGCATCGTCAGATATTTGGCGCGCCGGCCAAGCGCCGTCACGATCTTGCCGGTTAGCCGTTGCGAAAAGTGCGCGGGAAAAGGAAAGCGAAGGTCGGGCCTGCGCGTCTCGACCTTGACGAGCCGCGCTCCTTCCAGCACCGGCTGCAGTCCGCGCCGGACGGTCTCGACTTCAGGCAGTTCTGGCATGGCCGCCTATCGTTGCAAGGAAGGAAGCGCCATGACGGCCAGGCGCCAGGCCGAGGTGATCCGCGACGGTCTCGCCGATATCGGCGAAGGTTGGCCGCAGCCCGATGTCGCCGCCCTTCAGCCCCGGCCCGATGCCGATCACAGGAACGCGCTCGCGGGTGTGGTCTGTGCCGCGCCAGGTCGGGTCGTTGCCGTGATCGGCGGTGAGGATGAGAAGATCGCCAGGCCTGAGGCGCGACAGCGCTTCCGGCAGCCGCCGATCGAACGCCTCGAGCGCGGCCGCATAGCCGGCGACGTCGCGCCGGTGGCCGAACTCGGTGTCGAAGTCGACGAAATTGGCGAAGACCAGGTCGCCTTCGCCGGTGTCGTCAATGGCGCCGAGCGCCTTGTCGAACATCGCCATGTTGCCGCCGGCCTTGCGCACCTCGGAGATGCCGCGATGGGCGAAGATGTCGCCGATCTTGCCGACGGCGATGACCTTGCTGCCGCGGCCGGTCAGCCGGTCGAGCAGGGTCTCCTCCGGCGGCGGCACCGCATAGTCCCGGCGGTTGTGGGTGCGCTGGAACGTGGCCGGCGTCTCGCCCACGAAGGGACGCGCGATCACCCGCCCGATCTTCAAGGGATCGACCAGCCGGCGCACCGTCAGGCAGAGCGCATGGAGCCTGTCGAGGCCGAAATGCGTTTCATGCGCGGCGATCTGCAACACGGAGTCGACCGAAGTATAACAAATCGGCTTGCTTGTGCGGATGTGCTCCTCACCGAAGCGCTCGATGATCTCGGTCCCCGGCGCATGGCAATTGCCGAGGATTCCCGGCACCTCGCCCTCGCGGATGATCGCCTCGGTCAGCTCGGCCGGAAACGCAGGCACCGTATCGGGAAAATAGCCCCAGTCGAAACGCACCGGCAGGCCCGCGATCTCCCAGTGGCCCGAGGGCGTGTCCTTGCCGCTCGACACTTCCTGGGCGGCGCCATGGAAGGCCGAGGCGATCAGCGGCGCCCGGTCGATGGCCAGTCCGGTCGCCGTCCTTGCCGCCCTGCCAAGCCCGAGCGACATCATATGGGGGACGGCGAGCGGCCCCTCGCGCAGACCTTCCCGGTTCGCGCGCCCTTCGGCACAGGCCTTAAAAATATGTCCGAACGTGTCGGCGCCGGCATCGCCATAACGTTCGGCGTCGGCCGCGCCGCCGATGCCGAAAGAATCGAGAACGAACAGGAAAGCGCGCGCCATGGGTATCATTGTTGTCAGTGTCGGCTGCCAGACATAAGGTCCGTCGGCGGCGTTGGCAAATCGGAAACCAAACCGCAACCGCTTCGCGCCATAGTTGCGGCGAGACGCGGATCCGGCGGGGGACAAGGCAAATATGGCGAGGCGCGGCAGAACCGCGGCAATGCAGGCCGCGAAACTATGCGCGGTCGCTTTCGCGGCGTTCGGCTGGGCCTCCTGGCCGGCGCACGCCGACTGGCGTGACGACATCGGCACGTTTCGCATCGGCATCGTCGCCGAGCCGGGCGGCGGCAACACCGTCCCGGGACTCGCGCGCCTGACGGACGCCTATGCCAATGCGCTCGGCATGAAGGTCGAGTTCGTCGTTGCCCGCGACTATGCGGCGCTGATCGAGGCGCAGGCGAGCGGGCGCGTGCAATACGCGGTCTATTCGGCACTCGCCTATGCCACGGCCTCGGAGCGCTGCGGCTGTGTCGAGCCGCTGGTCGCGCCGGTCGATGCCGACGGCGCCGTTGGCATCCGCTCCGTCCTGGTGACGCGCGACGGCAGGCTCCCCGACCTTGCCGCCATGCCTTCGCGCCGGATTGCGATAGCGCCGGCCGGAAATGTCGGCGGCGCGCTGCTGCCGCTGGCGGCATTGTCGGCCGAAGGCGTCAAGATCGCGCAGGATTCGCCCTTCCTGGCGCGCGCCGTCTCGGCCACGGCGGCTGAGACGATGCTGAGCGGCGGCGAGGCGGACGGTCTGTTCGGCTGGGAGCCGGCCGATGCCAATGGCCAGCCCACCCATACCGACGGCACGGTCGCGCGGCTGGAGGCTGCCGGCATCCCAGGCGCATCGCTTCGCGTGTTGTGGACTTCGGGCCTGTTGCGCTACGGCCCGCACGCCGTCCGCAGCGATCTCGATCCCGAGGCAAAGCGCCGGCTGACGGTTTTCCTGACCAATCTCAAGTCCCAGACGCCTGACGTGTACGATCTGCTGGAGCGGGCGCATTCCGGTGGCTTTGTGCCGGCCGCGTCGAAGGACTATGCGATGGCTCTGGCGATCGTGGAACGGGAAACTGCCGGAAAGGAATAGGCCGTCAGCAGTCGCTGCAGGGAATCGTCGGGCTCCGGCGCGGCCGCAGGTAATAGGTTTCGCTCATCGATATGTTGCTGAAAGCCGAGGTCAGCCCGAGCGTCTGCGAATTGCTGGCCGACCAGGTGATGATCGGTTTGTAACCGAGATCGCTTTCCACGCGGATGAGGAAGGTGTTGCGGATCTTCAGCGTCGCCGGCACCGTGGTTGTGGTGCCCGCGGCCGCGTCGGCGCTGTAGGTGCTGCCCACCACCTTGCGCGACCATGCCACCTGTACCTTCGGCGTCGCCTCGTCGGTTATCTGTATGGCGGTGACGATGATCGACGGCGTCGAACGGTTATAGGGCTGTAGCGTCGACGTGCCGATTTGCATGATGGCATCGAGGTTCGCCTTCACCACCGTCTGCTGTTGCGTGACGAGATCGGCCACCATGCTGCCGATGCGGCTCACCTTCTTGCTGGTCTCGATGGCCTGCGAGGCTTCCATCGTGATGAAATACATGATCAGCAGCACCGGCACGATAAAAGCGAACTCGATCGCCGCGACGCCGCGGCGGTCGCGGCAAAACCGCTCCACCTTCGCCGAAATCCCGCGCAGTGCCCCCGCACTAAACATAGTTTCCCTCCACGCCGCGGTCTTGGCCGCCGAGCAGTCTCAATTGTCGTCGAACGGTTCGTTCTGCCAGGTCACCGATGCGAAATGCAGCGTGTTGCCATTCTTCAGATTGGCCATCGACTTGGCGAGGAAATCGGTCATCACGGGCCATTTGTAGAACACCCGCAACATGTTGATGGATTCCGCCAATCCCGGCGAAACCGTGAAGCTCATCGAGTTGGTGCCCTGCACCAGCACGATGTCGCCGTCCACGATCTTGAAGCCGGCCGTAGCGGCGTCGGCGAAGCTCGGATACTCGCGCAGGTCCACCAGCAACCCCGGGCAATCCTGGGCCACCATGATCTCCAGCCTGCTGCAGATCAGCTGCTTGATGGAGGCTTCGGTGACGTTCGTCTTCTGCAGCTGTCCGGTCCGCAACTGGCGGGCGACATCGTCGGTGACGTTGGCCATCACCTCCTGGCCCGCGAACGAAATGCAGCTCTCGAGGATGGCGAAGACGAGAAGCGCGAACGGAATGGCCAGCATCGCAAATTCCATTGCCGTGCTGCCGCGCCTGTCGCTGAAGAAGCCTGGGCGGGATTTGGCGCGCGCCTTGCGGTCCGTGCCGCTGCCGGATGTGGCATCCTTGCTCATTTTATGTTCCTGCCGATCCCCATTTCGGTACCGGCGGCGAGGTTAGCGAAAACCCATTGAGTTCCGGTTTGGATGATCGTTAAATTCGCCGGGCAAGCCTTAAGCTGTCTTTAACGCCTGCGGGTTCCGCCCTCTCGGGAGGCTCAGTGCCCGGCGCTCATTTCGGATTCGGACGCCTTCTCGGCCTCGCTCTTGAACGCACTCTCGCAATAGGGCGTGCAGGACATGGTCTGGACCTCTGAGCGCCTGTAGATGCGCACGGAGGACGCAGCCTGCCGCACCACGGTCACCTGTTCATCGATGATCGGGCTGCCGTCGGAGTCGAGCACGACGATATTGGTGACACCAAAGCCCTTGCCGGTGAGGACGATGGTTGAGGCATCCTGCACCGAGGCATCGGCGATCGCCGGATTGCCGATGACGACCGTGTCGGCTCCGCGTGACAATTTGACGATCTTTGCCTGGTTCATGGTGACTTCTATGCCGGCGCCGGCGCTGGCCGGCATGACCAAGGCGGCAGTTGCCAGCAGCGCGGCGGCAGAAAACAGCGATCTCGGCAAGGTCATTGAGGCGCTCCGGGCGGGCAGATTCTTCAACGGAACATGAACGAGATTGGTGAACCAACGGTTAAACAGGGTCTGCCGATGATGAAGGATCGGCTTGCCCCATGCGTCATGCATCGATGGTACCCGCAGTTTTAGCAATATTGCGGGAGCCGCCGGTTTGCGCTGTTTTGCTGGGGTCGCAGGCTGGCCGGCAATGCTTAGGCGGCGGTTAACCACGCAACGCGTTCACCCCGGGAAAGGAATCGGTAAGGCTGTTTATTAAGCCGATTGAAAGGGCTTCTCCCTAGATTTGCAGCATCCGATCAACCCGCAAAGAGAAGTTGACGGAAGTGCTGTAACACGTGGAGTAGGAGCTCTCGAATGTCTAATCTCATTGCACGTTTTGTGAAGGACGAATCCGGCGCGACCGCTATCGAATACGGTCTGATCGCCGCTCTCATCGCGCTCGCCATCATGGTCGGCGCTACCCAGCTCGGCGGCGCGCTGAACGCCAAGTTCGCCAACATCGCCGCCACCCTCAACGGCGCCACGGCTCCGTAATAGGCTGCGTCATCGCGCCTTTCGACAGTAAGAAAAAAGGGCCGCCAGCTGGCGGCCCTTTTTCATGCGGTCGGCCGATTTTGATCGTCCCGCCTCATCGATCGTTAATCCGGCGCGCCTAGGATGCCGCTGGAAAACCTGCCACGGGCACGCCGCACCCATGCTTGAAGCCGTGATCTTCGTCGTCTTTCCCTTCTGCATGCTGTTTGCTGCGGTCTCGGACACCTTGTCGATGACCATCGCCAACCGCGTTCCCGTGCTCCTGGTGGCGACGTTCGCGCTTGTAGCGCCGCTCACCGGCATGGACTGGGCAACCTATGGCTGGCACTTCGCCGCGGGCGCCCTCGTGCTTGCGGTGACGTTCGGCCTTTTCGCGCTCGGCGGCATGGGCGGCGGCGACGCCAAACTGCTGGCCGCGACCGCTCTATGGATGGGCCTCAACATCAACCTGATCGGCTATCTGGTGACGTCGGCTTTCATCGGCGGCCTGTTGACAATCGCCATCCTTGCCTACCGGAAATCGCCGCTGGCCATGTATACCGGCCACAGCCGGTTTCTGCGCAATTTCGCCGACGAGAGCGTGGGTGTCCCATATGCCGTCGCGCTTGGCGCCGGCGGACTGATCACCTTCCCGGATTCGCCGCTGATGGTCTGGGCGCTGCAGAGGCTCACGACATAGAGCAATTCCAGGAAAAGTTTGAGCGGTTTTCCGTCCGGAATTGCGTCAAAACAAAAACGCTGACGACATCGATGTCGGCGATTGAAGGCGGCTTGGGCCGCCTTTTTTGTTAACGGCCGGGGCGTTCCATCTAATTTGAGTAAACCTTAAATTAATCACGATCGTAAGCATTGCATTAACCTTGTTTTGACGATTGCAGCTGCAAAGTCCGGCCTGGCGAGGTGGTTTGCCACGAGGCGAAGGGTTTCGGACGAATGCCAGCATCCCGATTGATTATTCTCAGCGTGGCTGCGGTCGCGGCGGGTGGCGCGGGCTATGTCGCGAAGAACATGGTCGTTGCGCCGCCGCCCCAGGTCATTGTCGATGCGCCCAAGCAGCCGGCGATCGCATTGCAGGACGTGCTGGTGCTTTCCGGCGACGTGGCGATGGGCAGCCAGCTCGGCACCAACATCAGTTGGGAAGAATGGCCGGCCGACGGCGTCAATGCCAATTTCATCACCCGCGCCGCCGAACCGGACGCGGTCGAGAAGCTCAAGGGCTCTGTCGCGCGCGTCGCCATGTATACGGGCGAGCCGCTGCGGCGCTCCAAGCTGGTCGGCGAGGGGCAGAGCTTCATGTCGTCGATCCTGCCTTCCGGGATGCGGGCCGTGGCGACCGCGATATCGGCCGATACGTCCGCCGGCGGCTTCATCCTGCCCAACGACTTCGTCGACGTCATCATGACCCGCCGCGCCGACACCGGCAATGGCGGCAGCGGCTTCAACACCTCGACGATCCTCAAGAACATCCGTGTGCTGGCCATCGACCAGACCATCCAGGAAGACGAGGAAGGCAAGAAGACCAGGGTCGGCCAGACCGCGACGCTGGAGCTGACGCCACAGCAGGCCGAGATCATCACGGTGGCGCAGCAGATGGCGGACCGGCTGACGCTGGCGCTGCGTCCGATCACCGACATCCATGAAAAGAGTACGGACGAAGCCGACTATCTGGTCAACGGCAGCGGCCGGCGCGGAACGGTTCGGCTGATCAAGTCGGGTGAGGTTTCCGAGGTGGGAGCAAGGAAATGAGGCTGAACGGTAAACTGCTCCCCTTCCTGGCGGCCGGCGCGATCGGCCTGTTCTTGCTCGGCACCAATGCTCCGGGACTGATCGAAGCCAAGGCCGCAAGCGCCGGCGTATCGGCTTCCGTGGCCACGCAGCGCGTCAAGCTCGGCCTCAACAAATCCGTCGTCATCGATCTGCCGAGCGACGCCTATGACATCCTTGTCGCGAACCCTGCGGTCGCCGATGCCGTGACCCGCACGGCGCGGCGCATCTATCTGTTCGGCAAGGCGGTCGGCGAGACCAATATCTTTGTGTTCGGCCCCAATGGCGAGCAGATCGTCAGCCTCGACCTGGCCGTCGAGCGCGACGTCGCCGGGCTGGAGGATTATCTGAAGCGCTTCATCCCGTCCTCGCAGATCAAGGTCGAGCTGCTGAACGACAACGTCGTCCTGACGGGCATGGTCGACACACCCCTCGATGCCAAGCGTGCCGTCGACCTGGCAACCATCTTCGTGTCCGGCGGTGAAGCGACGACGGGTCAATATTCGCAGACCGCGGCCGGCGGCTCGGTCAATGGCGGCGTCGACATCAACAACCCCGACCAGGAACGCCGGGTCTCGAAGATCGTCAACCTGTTGCAGATCATCGGCGACGATCAGGTGACGCTCAAGGTGACGGTCGCCGAAGTCAGCCGCTCCGTAATGAAGCAGCTCGGCGTCAACATGTTCGGTAGCGGCGAGAGCAACGGCATCAGCTGGAAGGCGACGGGCGACAACCCCGTGGGGCTCGGCAAGCCCCTCAGCAATTCGGGATTCAATATCAGCTCGTCCTCGCTTCAGGCCTATGTCAACGCCTTGGAACAGTCGGGTGTGATGAAGACGCTCGCCGAGCCGACTCTGACGGCGGTTTCAGGCGAGAAGGCAACGTTCAAGGTTGGCGGCGAATATAATATTGTCTCCAGCCAAAACATTACCGATCCGGACATCACCAAAGGCATCCCTTCGAAGCTGACTTACCAGCTCGACAAGGTCGAGTACGGCATCGGATTGGAATTTCAACCGGTCGTGCTGTCCGCCGGCCGCATAAGCCTGAAGGTCCGGACCGCGGTCTCCGAGCCGACGACCGAAGGTTCCGCCGCATTTTCGACGGGCCAAAAGGACGTTCCCGCCGCGAGCATGCTGTCTATTCGCAAGCGTCTCGCCGACACCACCGTCGAGCTTCCCTCCGGCGGCTCGATGATGATTGCGGGTCTTGTCCGCGACGATGTTCGGCAGGCTATCAGCCAATTTCCGGGCCTGGGCAAGATCCCTGTACTCGGCACGCTGTTCCGCAGCCGCGATTTCGTGCGCAACGAAAGCGAGCTCGTCATCATCATCACGCCCTATCTGACCCGGCCGGTGGCGCGCAACGACCTGGCCAAGCCGGATGACAACTTCAATGCGGCGAGCGACGGCGCCGGCATGTTCCTCGGCCGCGTCAACCGCGTCTACGGCACCATGCAGACCGACAGGCCGCCGGGCCGCTATCACGGCGTCGTCGGCTTCATCTACAAATGAGTGGGAATGCGGATATGTCCAAGTCAGCATCGAAGGTCATGACGGTCCGGACAGCATCCGGTATCACGAGGATCCGTCGGCAGGTGGTGCCGGCACTGGCGGTTATGCTTGCAGCATCGCTTGCCGGCTGCGCCAACTGGCATCGTGACAGCGTTACGGTCGGGGCGATACCGGACGATTACCGCACGACCCATCCGATCGTCATCGCCGAGAAGAACCAGAAGATCGACCTGCCGGTCGGCGCCGGCGATCGCGGCATGACGGGCGCGCAGCGCGACACGCTGCTTGGATTCCTCGACGGCTACGACAAAGGTGCCGCTCCGTCGCTGACCATCGCAATCCCGCGCGGCTCGGCCAATGAGGTGGCGGCGCTGGTGGCGGGTCGCGACTTCGCTCGGCTCGCCGTGGCCGCCGGCATCAAGCGCAACCGTATCGTCATGACATCCTATCAGTCGGATGTGCCGGAGGCCTCGGCGCCGGTGCGTGTCGCCTTCGTCGCGGTGCGGGCCCAGACCGACAAATGCGGCCGTTGGCCCGAGGACATGCTGGAGACGTCCGAGAACAAGCACTATGCCGATTTCGGCTGCTCCTATCAGAACAATCTCGCGGCCCAGGTGGCCAATCCCAACGACTTGCTGGGGCCGCGCAAGCAGACCGACATCGATGCCGAAAACCGCGGCGCGGTGATCGACCTTTATCGCGCGCGCGGCATTTCGAACGAGTTCCTCGGCAACTCGGAAGTGACTTACTGAGCCGCGCCGGACGACGAAGAGAGCAGTCACGGAAAGAGCATGACGATGAGCAATCTTGCCTACGACACGCCCGCGGAGACCGGCGACCTTTCGCAGCAGGACATCGCCGCCATGCAGGCGCTGCGTCCGGTGCCGCGCATTTCGATCCAGGCCTTCTGCGAGACCGAGGGTGTCGCCAACCCCGTGGAGCGCGCCGGCGAGGATCGCCGCATGGCCAAGGCCCATCTCAAGGTCCATATGGGCGGCGTCCCGACGGCGATCGAGTTCTACCAGTCCGCGCCGACACCGAACCTGATCCTGCTGGAATCGCGCAGCGAACCGCAGCAGCTGCTCGAACAACTCGGCCAGCTGGCGGAATATTGCGATCCGTCCTCCAAGGTCGTGGTCATCGGCCACTACAATGATGTCGGGCTGTACCGCGAGCTGATCCGTTCAGGAATTTCCGAATACGTCATCGCGCCGGTCTCGATGACCGACATCGTCAGCGTCGTGTCGTCGATCTTCGTCGATCCGGAATCGGAGCCGATCGGCCGCTCGATCGCCTTCATCGGCGCCAAGGGCGGCGTCGGCTCCTCTACCATCGCCCACAATGTCGCCTGGGCGATGTCGTCGCTGTTCAAATCGGAAGTCGTCATCGCCGATCTCGATCTCGCTTTCGGCACGGCCAACATCAATTTCGACCAGGACCCGGCGCAAGGCATCGCCGAGGCCGTGTTTTCGCCCGAGCGGGTCGACGAGGTCTATCTCGATCGCCTGCTCGCGCAATGCGCCGAACATCTGTCGCTGCTCGCTGCCCCTTCCACGCTCGAGCGCGTCTATGATTTCGACGCCGAGGCCTTCTCGCAGATCATCGAGACGGCGCAGCGCAGCGCGCCTCTGCTTGTGCTCGATATGCCGCATGTCTGGAGCGGGTGGACGAAGAGCACGCTGATCAAAGCCGACGAGATCGTCATCACCGCCACGCCCGAACTGGCAAATCTTCGCAACACCAAGAACATGGTCGACATGCTGAAGCGGCTGCGTCCGAACGATCCGCCGCCGAAGCTGATCATCAACCAGGCGGGGGTGCCGAAGCGGCCGGAGATCGCGGCTGCCGATTTCGCCGAACCGCTTGGCATCACGCCGATGGCGGTGATCAACTTCGAACCGCTGCTGTTCGGCAATGCCGCCAACAACGGCCGCATGCTGAGCGAAATGGACGCCAAGAACCCGGTCGTCGCCACCATCAATGAAATCGCGCATGTGCTGACCGGACGCAGCGAAATCAAGGCAAAGAAGAAGGCAGGCCTGGGCTCGATCCTCGGCAAGCTCTCGCGCAACAAGAAGTGACGCTGATTGAGCGGCATCGGGTAGTCGATCATGTTTGGTAAACGAGGCAAAGACGACGGCAACCGGGCGACGCCCGAATTCCGTCCGCCAGCTGCTCCCGCCGCTCCCGCTCCAACCGGAACGATGACGGCCGAGCGGCCGGCAGCGCCCGCATCCAGCGCGCCAGCCGCCCCACCGACCCGCCGTCCGGTCGAGGCGCCGCCGATGGCGCCCGAGCCGCCGAGACGGGTCCAGCGTGAGCGCTCGGAGACCTACTACGACACCAAGAGCCAGGTTTTTTCCGCGCTCATCGATACGATCGACCTGTCGCAACTCGCCAAGCTCGATCCCGAAACCGCGCGCGAGGAAATCCGCGACATCGTCAACGACATCATCGCGATCAAGAACTTCGCGATGTCGATCTCCGAGCAGGAGGAATTGCTCGAGGACATCTGCAATGACGTTCTGGGCTATGGACCGCTGGAGCCCTTGCTTGCCCGCGACGACATCGCCGACATCATGGTCAACGGCTCCAAGAACGTCTACATCGAAGTCAACGGCAGGGTCGAACAGACCGGCGTCCGTTTCCGTGACAACCAGCAGCTGCTCAACATCTGTCAGCGTATCGTCAGCCAGGTCGGCCGCCGCGTCGATGAATCGAGCCCGATCTGCGACGCGCGCCTTCCCGACGGCTCGCGCGTCAACGTCATCGCGCCGCCGCTGTCGATCGACGGCACCGCGCTCACCATCCGCAAATTCAAGAAGGACAAGCTGACGCTCGACCAACTGGTCAAGTTCGGCGCCATCTCGCCGCAGGGCGCCGAGATCCTCAAGATCATCGGTCGCGTCCGCTGCAACGTCGTCATTTCGGGCGGCACCGGCTCCGGCAAGACGACGCTGCTCAACTGCCTGACCAACTACATCGACCGCGAGGAACGCGTCATCACCTGCGAGGATTCGGCCGAGCTGCAGCTGCAGCAACCGCACGTGGTCCGTCTCGAAACCCGGCCGCCCAATCTTGAGGGCGAGGGCGAGGTGACCATGCGCGACCTGGTCAAGAACTGCCTGCGCATGCGCCCCGAGCGGATCATCGTCGGCGAAGTGCGCGGACCGGAAGTGTTCGACCTTCTGCAGGCGATGAACACCGGTCACGACGGTTCCATGGGAACGATCCACTCCAACAGCCCGCGCGAATGCCTCAACCGTATCGAATCGATGATCGCGATGGGCGGCTATTCGCTGCCGCAGCGCACGGTGCGTGAGATCGTCGTCGGCTCGATCGACGTGATCATCCAGGCCGCCCGCCTGCGCGACGGCTCGCGCCGCATCACCCACATCACCGAGGTGGTGGGCATGGAAGGCGACGTCATCATCACCCAGGATCTTGTCCTCTATAACATCAAGGGCGAGGACTCGGCCGGCCGGCTGGTCGGCGAGCATGTGTCGACAGGCATCGGCCGCCCGCATTTCTGGGACCGTGCTCGCTACTATGGCGAGGAGCAGCGCCTCGCCAATGCGCTCGAGGCCATGGAGAAGCGAGCTGATTGATGCATATGGAGGTTGGAAGCAAATCCAGGAAAAGTGTGAGGCGGTTTTCCGTCCGGAATTGCGTCAATACAAAGAGATAGGGCGGTTCGCCGTTTCTTGCGAACGGCGTATTGCCCTAGGGGCTTCGGTCGATGTTCGGAATTGACACCACCGTACTGGCGTTTGTCGTGCTCGCCGGCTTCAGTGCCGGCGCGGTGGCCTATGCTTTCCTGTTCACACGCATCGACAACGAGAAGCAGGCCGGCAAGCGGCTTCAGACCATCAAGACCGCCGAAACCGACCGATCCGTGGTGAAAGCCACGCGCGACCGCGCCGCGGAAGCGGTCAAGCGGCGCAAGAGTGTGCAGGACTCGCTCAAGCAGCTCGACGAGAAGCAGAAGGCCAACGATCTCAACGTCAAGAAACCGCCGCTGAAGGTCCAGATCCGCCAGGCCGGCATGAAGGTTTCGATCGAACGCTTCTATATGTATTCCGCTGTTTGCGGCCTCGTGCTCACGGCCCTTCTCTTTTTCATAGGCGCGCCGTTGTGGGCTCTGCCCGGCGCCTTGCTGGCCGGTGGCCTCGGCCTGCCGCGCTGGTTCGTCTCGTTTCGCCGCTCACGCCGCGTCAAGGCCTTCCTGGAAGAATTTCCGAACGCGCTCGACATCATTGTGCGCGCGGTCAAGTCCGGCCTGCCGCTCAATGACGCGATCCGCCTGATCGCCAACGAGTCGCCCGAGCCGGTCCGGTCCGAGTTCCGCCGCATCGTCGATTCCCAGCAGATGGGCCTGTCTGTGCCCGACGCGGCCATGCGCATGTCCGAGACCATGCCTTGCACCGAGGCGGGCTTCTTCGGCATCGTCATCCAGATCCAGTCGCAGGCTGGCGGCAACCTGTCCGAGGCGCTGGGCAATCTTTCGCGCGTCCTACGCGACCGCAAGAAGATGAAGGCCAAGGTCCAGGCGCTGTCGATGGAAGCCAAGGCATCCGCCATCATCATCGGCGCCTTGCCTTTCGTCGTCGCCTTCCTCGTCTATCTGTCGAGCCCGAATTACATCATGCCGCTGTTCACCACCAGCGTCGGCCACCTGATCCTGGGCTGTTCGGGCGTCTGGATGTCGATCGGCATCCTGGTGATGCGCAAGATGATGAACTTCGAAGTGTAGGGGCGCGGATCCAGTGACAGAACAGGTCATCAAGACACTCACCGACCCTTCCTTCCTGATCGCGATGCTGGTTGCCATCGCCGTGTTCGCGACCGTCTTCACGCTCATGCCGGCGCTCGGCGGCACGTCGCTCAAGTCGCGCATGAAGAGCGTCGCGCTCGAACGCGACAAACTGCGCGCCGAGCAGCGTGCGCGGCTGGCCAACGAGGCCGACCGCCGCCGCAAGGGGCTGCGCGAGGAACAGTCGATCGGCATGCGCAACATTGTCGACCGGCTGGACCTGAGGCGCGCGCTTGCCGACGAAAGCACGATCCAGAAGCTCAAGGTCGCGGGTTTTCGCGGCCAGAACCCGCTGACGCGCTTCCTGTTCTTCCGCCTCGTGCTGCCATTCGTCGGCTTTGCACTGGCGGCCATCTACCTGTTCGTGCTCGGCGGTCTGCCGCAGCAGCCGGCCTTCATCAAGCTGTTCGTCTGCGTCGTCGTCGCCTATGGCGGCTTCTACGCGCCGATCCTCTACGTCAACAACCGGGCGACCAAGCGCAAGCAGTCGATCCAGCTGGCGTGGCCGGACGCGCTCGACCTGATGCTGATCTGCGTGGAATCCGGCATGTCGGTGGAAGCGGCCTTGCGCAGGGTCGCCGATGAAATCGGCGCGCAGTCGGTGCCGCTTGCCGAAGAATTCGTGCTCACCAACGCCGAGCTGTCCTATCTGCAGGATCGCAAGGTCGCCTATGAAAACCTGGCAAGCCGCACCGGCCTGGAATCGGTGAAGTCGGTTTCCCAGGCCCTGGTCCAGGCCGAACGCTACGGCACGCCGGTGGCGCACGCGCTGCGCGTGCTCGCCTCGGAAAGCCGTGACATGCGCATGAATGCGGCCGAGAAGAAGGCGGCGGCACTTCCGCCGAAGCTCACCGTGCCGATGATCCTGTTTTTCCTGCCGGTTCTGTTCGCGATCATTCTGGGCCCTGCCGGCATCCAGGTCAGCCAGCGCGGCATCTTCGGCGACCAGCATAGTTCCTCGAGCCAGTAAGCCGTCGGTTCGCCTAATCAAAAAGCCGCGCGGGGTTCGCGCGGCTTTTTGATTTTCGGCAGCGGTGGGCGCCGTCGCCAGCGCCACCACGGTCAGTTCGTGGCGACTTTCGCCTTGTCTTTGTTCTTGTCCTGATCCTTCAGCTGGTTCCAGGCGTTCTGCTGGGCAAGCATCTGGCGCAGATAGGCGACGTTGGCCTGCGCCTGCTCGGGCGACAGTTCCTGCGAGGCGATCTTCTCGGCCTCGTCGAAGCGGCCCTGCAGGCCCACCACCAACGCCAGGTTCTGCCGCACCCGGCTGTCGGCGCCGGGCTGTTGCGCGGCCGAGCGCATATAGGTTTCGGCCGTGCGCAGGTCGCCTTCGAGCACATAGGACATGCCGAGATTGGACAGCACCGAAGGCTCGTTCGGCTTGAGCTCCAGCGCCTTGCGGTAGTCCTGCCGCGCCTCGTCCTTCTGTCCCATCTGGTCGAGAATCGCGGCTTCCGCCGACACCAGCTTCCAGTCGGGATATTCGGGCGTCTGCGCGCGGCGCACGGCGTCGAGCGCCGGCTCGAACTGGCCGTTGGCGGCAAGCGCCTTGCCATAGGCGGCAAGCACGTCGCGATCCTTGGGATAGGCGATCGCCAGCTTGCGTATAACCGCCAGCGACTGGTCGGCATCGCCGTCCATCTGCAGCGCCGCCGCGAAATTGATCGCCAGGCGCTTGTCGTTCGGGTTGCGGGCATAGGATTGGCCGAGCCTGGACGTTGCGGTGTGCAAGTCGTCTGCCGACATCGTTTCCAGCGGCTTGCTGTCGGAACGCGAGATGGAGCCGGTGGTGAATTTGCTGGTGCTGCCGCAGCCCGCGACGCTGGCCGCCAGTACCGCCATGAACGCGGTGGTGATCAGACGCTTGGCTGTAACGTTCGAGGCTGTGGTAGGCATCTGCGCCTAGTCTCCATTCCTGTGCGGCCATTGCCTAGCCGTCTTCCCTCCCGCAGAAATATTCTGTTAACCCTAACGGACCGTTAAGAAGCGCCGACTCGTCGTTCGGCCGGAGATCATCGCATGCCTGTCGAACTCGTCGAACAAAAGCCGGAAGCCGCCTTGCCCGTCTATCTGGTCGCCAAGGATGCCCTTGAAGCCACGGCCTTGCCGCCGCCAGCCATCGCCTGGGCAAGAGCCAACGGGTTTTCCGGCGAGGCGGGGCGCACGCTGGTGTTGCCGGGCGAGGGCGGTGGCCTTGCCGGCGCATTGTTCGGCACGGGCGACGGCGAAAGCGCTTTAGCCCTCGGCGCGCTCGCAAGGGCGCTGCCGGAAGGCGACTGGCATTTTGCGTCGGATTTGCGCCAGCCCGATCTGGCCGCGCTCGCGCTTGTCCTCGGCGGCTATGTCTTCACCCGCTACGGCAAGAAGCCTGGCAAGGCCTTGCGTTTTGCGCTTCCGGAAGGCGCCGACGCCGCGCATCTCGGCCGCATCGCCGACAGCGTGTTCCTGGCGCGCGACCTCGTCAACACGCCGACCAGCGACCTGGGGCCGGTCGAGTTGGAGGAAGCCGCCCGGCAACTGGCGGCCGCCCATGGCGCCGAAATCTCCGTGATCCATGGTGACGATCTTCTGGTGCGGAATTTCCCGATGATCCACGCCGTCGGCCGCGCTTCCACCGGCGCGCCGCGGCTGATCGACATGATTTGGGGGCCAGGCGACGCGCCGAAGGTGACGCTGGTCGGCAAGGGTGTCTGCTTCGACACCGGTGGCCTCGACATCAAGCCGTCCTCGGGCATGCTTCTGATGAAGAAGGACATGGGCGGCGCCGCCAACGTGCTGGGCCTCGCTTCGATGATCATGGCGGCGAAGATGAATGTCCGGCTGCGCGTGCTCATCCCCGCCGTCGAGAATTCGATCGCCGGCAATGCCTTCCGGCCCGGCGACGTGCTGAGGAGCCGCAAGGGCATCACCGTCGAGATCGGCAATACGGATGCCGAAGGCAGGCTGATCCTGGCCGACGCGCTGGCGCTGGCCGATGAAGAGCAGCCCGCTTTGCTGATCGACATGGCGACGCTGACCGGCGCCGCGCGCGTCGCGCTGGGACCGGACCTGCCGCCTTTCTACACCGCCGACGAGACGCTCGCCGCCGATCTGGCCGCTGCGTCCCAGGCGGTCGAGGATCCGCTGTGGCGCATGCCGCTGTGGCGTCCCTACGATGCGAAGCTTTCCTCCAAGATCGCCGACATCAACAACACCACCACCGACGGTTTTGCCGGATCGATCACCGCAGCACTCTTCCTCAAGCGCTTCGTCGAGAAGACCCACAGCTGGGCGCATTTCGACATCTTTGCCTGGAATCCTTCTGATCGCCCTTACGGCCTGACTGGCGGTGAGGCGCAGGGCATTCGCGCGCTGGAGAGCATAATTACGCGGCGATTTGCCTGAGCAATTCCAGGAAAAGTGCGTAGCGGTTTTCCGTCTGGAATTGCGTCAAAACAAAGAGATTGGCTGCCCGCCCGCCACTGAAACGGAACCGAAACAATTTGCCGGCATGCTTGGGCGATGTCGATCTCGATGCGCCCGAGCCAGGCCTTGCGACTGTGGCAGCAGGTGATGCTGGCGCAGGTGCGCGACGGCGCGCCGGACCTCACCATGCGCCAGACCGCGATCCTGTTCACCATCTATCTCGATCCGCCGCCCCATACGGTGCGCGGGCTGGCGGCCAAGCTCAACGTCACCAAGCCGGTCATCACCCGCGCGCTCGACACGATGGGCGCGTTGAAGCTGGTCTCGCGCCACCGCGACGAGCTCGACAAGCGCAACGTGCTGATCAGGCGCACGGTGGAAGGCGCGCTCTTTGTCGAGCGCTTCGGCGATGGTATCG
This sequence comes from Mesorhizobium sp. GbtcB19, assembly GCF_019091085.1. Classification (GTDB taxonomy): domain Bacteria; phylum Pseudomonadota; class Alphaproteobacteria; order Rhizobiales; family Rhizobiaceae; genus Mesorhizobium. The sequence continues at coordinate 142,285 of NZ_JAGXJY010000009.1, forward strand.
TCGCCAGGGCGCATGAGCTGCCGATCTGACCTCATTGCTGCCATCTGATCTCATTGCTGATGACTGGATTATCGATTTGACCGCCAGGGATGCCCGCCTTCATGCCTTCCGCTCCGACCTTGCCGATGCAAGGCTGAAGGGCGAGGTCACTGCCGAGCGCTTCGTCGCCGGCCGTCCGGCGCGCATCACGGCGTCGGTCGCCGACCTGCGCAAGGCGCCGCGCCCCGATGCGGGCGTGAACACGCAGGCGCTGTTCGGCGACGACGTCCTTGTCTTCGAGGATACGGAAGGCTGGGCCTGGGTGCAGGCCGAGCGCGACGGCTATGTCGGCTATGTGGCTGACAATCTTGTCGGCGCGCGCGAGCATGCGCCCACGCACATCGTTTCCGTGCCGCGCACCTTCCTCTATCCCGGACCGGATCTGCGCTTCCCGATAAGCGGGCAGCTGTCGATGGGCTCGACCGTGGCGGTGACCGGCTCGGCCGAAACGCGCGGCACGCATTATGCGTTGCTGCCATCCGGCCAGGCGATGATCGCCGGCCATTTGCGGCCGATCGCCGAACTGGCCGACGACTATGTCACCGTCGCCGAAAGCTTCCTCGGCACGCCCTATCTGTGGGGCGGCGTCTCCGGCTTCGGCATCGACTGTTCCGGCCTTGTGCAACTGGCGATGCGCATGACCGGCAAGGATGTGCTGCGCGATTCCGACATGCAGGCGGCATCGATCGGCACGCCAATCGAGCCGGGTCCGGACTATTCAGGACTTCAACGCGGCGACCTCGTCTTCTGGAAAGGCCATGTGGCGATCATGACTGACGCAAAAGACATGATCCACGCCAACGGCCACACCATGCTGGTCTCACGCGAAGGGCTGAAAGAGGCGGTCCAGCGTATCGGCTATCTCTATGGTGGGCCGACGGGGTTCAGGAGACCGTAGCGCCAGCTTCCCCTTCTCCCCTTGTGGGAGAAGGTGTCGCCGAAGGCGACGGATGAGGGGTGCTCCAGGGAGAGCCGACGTCTCACTCCGCCCCTCATCCGTCTTGCAGCTTCGCGGCAATCCACCTTCTCCCACAAGGGGAGAAGGAAAAGGGCGCCTTGATCCCCTTTTGTTCCGATTTTCCTTGGCGATTTCGTGCCGCCGCGCTACCTCTTGCGCGTGACCGAGCAGCCGCGCCTTGCCGAACAGAATGCCGCCGTCCTGCTGCCTGAGCCATTCGTCAAATGGTTCGGCGAAAAGGGCTGGTCGCCCCGCGTCCACCAACTCGAGCTGCTGGCGAAGGCTAAAAGCGGACAATCGGTGCTGCTGATCGCGCCGACCGGCGCCGGCAAGACGCTGGCCGGCTTCCTGCCCTCGCTCACCGAGCTGGCCAACCGGCCGAAGCGCAAGCCGGGCCAGGCGCATCGCGGCATCCACACGCTTTACATCTCGCCGCTGAAAGCGCTGGCCGTCGACATCGAGCGCAATCTCGGCAAGCCGGTCGAGGAGATCGGCCTCCCCGTCACCATCGAGACCCGCACCGGCGACACGCCATCGCACAAGCGCCAACGGCAGAAACTTGTGCCGCCCGACATCCTGCTCACCACGCCCGAGCAACTCGCCTTGCTGATCGCCTCGAACGACGCAAAACGCTTCTTCGAGGATCTGCGCTATGTCGTACTCGACGAATTGCATTCATTGGTCACCTCGAAGCGCGGCCATCTTTTGGCGCTTGGCCTGGCGCGGCTGCGCGCCTTCATTCCCAGGCTGCAGACCATAGGCCTGTCGGCGACGGTCGCCGAGCCAGATGAGTTGCGGCGCTGGCTGGTTGCGCAGAACCCGCCCGGCGACATGGCTGGGCTGATCACTGTTGCCGGCGGCGCCAAGCCCGACATCTCGATCCTCGACTCGCGCGAGCGCGTGCCGTGGTCTGGCCATTCGGCCCGCTACGCCATCCCGGAAATCTACGAGGCGATCAAGGAGCACCGCACCACGCTGCTCTTCGTCAACACCCGCAGCCAGGCGGAGCTTTTGTTCCAGGAGCTGTGGCGGGCCAACGAAGACTCGCTCCCGATCGCTTTGCATCACGGCTCGCTCGATGTCGGTCAGCGCCGCCGAGTCGAGAAGGCGATGGCCGACAATGCGCTGCGTGCCATCGTCGCCACCTCGACGCTCGATCTCGGCATCGACTGGGGCGACGTCGACCTGGTGGTGCATGTCGGCGCGCCGAAAGGCGCCAGCCGCCTGGCGCAGCGCATCGGCCGCGCCAACCACCGCATGGACGAGCCGTCGAAGGCGATCCTCATCCCCGCCAATCGCTTCGAGGTGTTGGAATGCCGCGCCGCCCTCGACGCCAATTATCTTGGCGCGCAGGACACGCCGCCTTTGATCAAGGGCGCGCTCGACGTGCTGTCGCAGCACGTGCTGGGCGTCGCCTGCGGCGGGCCGTTCGACGCCGATCTCCTATTCGAGGAAGTGCGCGGTGCCGCCCCTTATGCCGCGCTGGAGCGCGAAACCTTCGACCGTGTCGTCGACTTCGTCGCCAGCGGCGGCTACGCGCTGAAGAACTACGAGCGCTATGCCCGCATCCGCCGCAACAAGGACGGGCTGTGGCGCATCTCGCATCCGAGCGTCGCGCAGCAATATAGGCTGAATGTCGGCACCATCGTCGAGATGCCGGAACTCAACATCCGGTATGTCAGGCAAGGGCGCGGTATGGCCGGCCGCGGCGGGCCGGTGCTCGGCAAGATCGAGGAGTATTTCGCCGAGACGCTGCGTCCCGGCGACAATTTCCTCTTCGCCGGCAAGGTGCTGCGCTTCGAGGGTATTCGCGAGAACGAGTGCGTCGTCTCCAACGGCGCCGGCGCCAACATCATCGTGCCGTCCTATGCCGGCGGCAAGTTTCCGCTCTCGACCTATCTCGCCGAACAGGTGCGCGGCATGCTGGCCGACAGCGATCGCTGGAAGCTCCTTCCCGAACAGGTGGCCGACTGGCTTCGGATCCAGCAGGAGAAATCGGTTCTGCCGAAGCGCGGCGACCTCCTGGTCGAGACATTTCCGCGCGGCAACCGCCATTACATGGTCGCCTATCCCTTCGAGGGCCGGCTGGCGCACCAGACGCTAGGCATGCTTTTGACCCGCCGGCTGGAGCGCGCGCATGCGAGGCCACTCGGCTTCGTCGCCACCGACTATTCACTGGCGGTGTGGGCGCTGGACGATATGGCGGCGCTGTTCAAGGCGAGGAAGCCGTCGCTCGGCCAGCTCTTCGACGAGGACATGCTGGGTGACGATCTGGAGGACTGGCTGAACGAGAGCTGGATGCTGAAGCGCACTTTTCGCACTTGCGCCGTCATCGCCGGATTGATCGAGAAGCGTTTCCCGGGCCAGGAGAAGAGCGGCAGGCAGGTGACGGTCTCGGCCGACCTGATCTATGACGTGCTGCGCAGCCATGAGCCGGACCATATCCTGCTGCAGGCAACCCGCGCCGATGCCTCGGCCGGCTTGCTCGATGTCAGCAGACTTGGCGAGATGCTCTCGCGTGTGCGCGGTCGAATCATGCATAAGCATCTCGACCAGATCTCGCCGCTGGCGGTGCCGGTGATGCTGGAGATCGGCAAGGAATCGGTCAATGGCGGCGCCAACGACACGCTGTTGATGGAAGCCGCCGATCTGGTCGAGGAAGCCATGGGCGACCGGACGTGACGAACTGAGAGGCCAGGAGGGGATGAATTTTTCGCTGTCGCGCGCAACGCTGATCGCTGAGGCCGACCTTGTCGGCATTGCCGGCGAGCGTGCTGTCTGCGACCGGCGCGGCGTGCTCTATTTCCCCGACCTGCGCCTGCTCGCGGTCTCCGACCTGCATCTCGAAAAGGGTTCGTCCTTCGCCAAGCGCGGTGCGCTGATCCCGCCTTACGACACCGGCGCGACCTTGCTGCGGCTGCAGGCGGTGATCGCCGATTATCAGCCGCGCATCGTCGTCAGCCTGGGCGACTCCTTCCATGACGGCGGCGGCGCCGAGCGCATGCATTCGAGTTTCCGTGAGCGGCTGGAGGCGATGATGGCCGGCCGCGATTGGTTCTGGGTCGCCGGCAACCACGATCCCGACGCGCCCGCCGATCTGCCTGGCGAGACGGTGCGGGAACTTGCCGTCGGCTCGCTGCTGTTCCGGCACGAGCCCTCGAAGACACGGATAGAGGGCGAGATATCGGGCCATCTGCACCCTTGCGCTCGCATCGTCCAGCGCGGCCGCTCGGTCCGGCGGCGCTGCTTCGCCGCCGACGGCGGCCGCATGATCATGCCGGCTTTCGGCGCCTATACCGGCTCGCTCAACGTGCTCGACCGTGCCTATGCCGGCCTGTTCCGGTTGGAAACGCTTGTTGCCTATATGCTGGGCGCCGATCGCATCTTTGCCATCTCCGGCTCGATGTTGCGGCCGGGCTGAACCTTACTGCCTGCCGTAATAGAGCGTGACTGTGTGCTTCGCCTCGGCGAAGAACAGCCAGCGCTCGACCAGCATGCCGGCGAGCTGACAAATAGCTGCAAGCGCCGAGGCAATCGCCGCGAACGACCAAGGCGTGATGAAGACGCCGGCCAGCAGGACAGCCGGCACGGCGAATGCCAGCGCCTGTGTGATCCGCCGCAGCTTCGCGCTATGCTTGCGCGCGATGCGGAACCCCATCTCCTTGAGCAGGTAGTTTTCCTCCGTATGCGGCCATTCGATCGAACGCACGGTGCCGCCGGTGAGGCCCGTCGCTGTGTTGGCGGTGGTCGGGATCTCCAACCGGTCATTGTATCGCCAGGTCGCAAGCTTCCAGCCCCAGCCTGCAAGCGTGGCGAGCAGCGCGAAGGCTAGCATCGCGTTCGAGCCAACGTTGAAGCCTTGCAGCAAGGCATTCGCCAGCACGCTCCCGGTCATGCCTGCGAAGATCAGATAGGCGGGGAGCGTGTATGGGCTGTGCCATTGGGCGATCGGCTTCAGCGAGGCGTAGATCATGCCGGTCGTGCAGACAGTCGTCGCCGCACCCACCGCCGCTAGCAGGCCGGCGGCCGCGACCCAGCCGCCGCTGCGGCCGAGGAGAACCCAGCCGATGCCGAACAATGCAGTCGGAATGAAGGTCGCGACCGACGCCACGCCTTCACGCGACAGCCACGAGCTGCGCCATTGCGAGAAGGCCCGCCAGGCGCGCTCCGGGCGACCGAGATGGCCGGTCGAGGACAACAACCCGGCGACGATCAAACCGAGAGCCAGCGCCATGCCGACAAGGCCAAGCCAGAAATCGGCGGGAATGAACCCCAACCCGCCAAGCACACCGAGCAGCGCCAGCAGGCCGTAACCGGCGCCGGTGGCGGTGGTGAAGAAGACGACCGAGAAAGCGGGATGCATGATCAGTTCGAAAGCATGCGGTCGATCCAGCCGAGGAAACCGCCCTCGGCCTTGATCGGCTCCAGCGCCGGCGCGTCGACCTTGACCGCCCGTTCGCTGCGGGCACGCGGCGGCAGATACCGATTGGTCGGCTTGTAGCCGAGCTCCGGCATCAGCGCGACGCCGCCCCGCTCCTCGACCAGTTGCGAAATCGCCGAGGCCGGATCGCCGAGATCGCCGAAATGCCGGGCGCTGGTCGGGCAGGCCGCTACGCAGGCTGGCACGCGATCCTCCTCGGCCAGATTGTCGTTGTAGATGCGGTCGACGCAAAGCGTGCATTTCTTCATGACGCCGACATCTGTGTCGAACTCGCGCGCGCCGTAAGGGCAGGCCCAGCTGCACAATTTGCAGCCGATGCATTTATCCTCATCGACCAGCACGATGCCGTCCGAGGCGCGTTTGTAGGAGGCGCCGGTCGGGCAGACGGTGACGCAGGCCGGCTGCTCGCAATGCAGGCAGGAGCGCGGGAAGTTGACCGTTCGTCCGCCTTGTTCGGTCGTGTGTTCATAGCTGTGCACGCGGTTGAACCACACGCCGTCGATATGCCCGCCATACGGATCGATGTCGGTCAGCGGCGCCATGTGGCCGCCCGTGTTCCACTCCTTGCAGGCGGTGACGCAGGCCTGGCAGCCGACGCAGGTGTCGAGGTCGATGACAAGGCCAAGCTTCTTGTCCGTATGCGAGGGAAGGCAGGTCATTCGGCGGCTTCCCTCTTCATGCGAAACCATGCGCCGAAGCGCAATATGTCCGGCGACGCCTCCATATGCGGCGGCTGTGCAAAGCGCTCGAATTGCGGCTCGGTGAAGCCGGCTTCGTCCGTCGCGCATTTGACGATCCGCACGCGCACGTCGAACCACGCCGCCTGTCCCGTGACCGGATCGGAATTCGAATAGCGCTTGCCGTTGGCGTCGGCCGCGGTCTGATCGCCGATGATGTGGTTGAGTAGGAAGCCGCGATTGCTCTCGGCCGCATCGTCCTTCAGGCCCCAACTGCCGCGCCGCTTGCCGATCGCGTTCCAGGTCCACACCGTGTCCGGGTTGACGCCGTCGATGATTTTGATCTGACCCTTCACCCGGCCGTTGATGCTTTCGATCCACACCCAGTCATCGTCGGCAAGGCCAAGTCCGGCGGCCGTCTGGCGGTGCACGAACAGCCGGTTCTGGCTGGTGATCTGCCTCAGCCACGCATTCTGCGATCCCCAGGAATGGTACATGTGCATCGGCCGCTGCGTCAGCGCATGCAGCGGGTATCTTTGCAGGTCGACGGTGTCCTCCTCGAAGGGCGCGTACCAGAAGGGCAGCGGGTCCATATAGGCTTCGATGCGGCCGCGCTCGGCCTCCGGCGGCTGCACCTTGCCGTGCCCGCGCGCGGCGAGCCGAAAACGCTGCATCGGCTCCGAATAGAGCTGGAAGACGATAGGCTCGGCCTTGGCGATGAAACCCATCTGCACGGCGAAGTCGAGATAGGCGCGGTTGCCCATCTTGTAATAACGCTGGTCGTCGGAAAAATCGTGGTGCCAGAAGCCGCCATTGTCGATGTAGCGCTGCAGCTGGTCGGGGTTGACGTCGCCCTTGCCGATCGAGCTGCCATCCTTGCCGCGCCAGCCGGCGAGCGGGCCGATGCCGGGCGTGCGCTCGTGGTTGACAATATAGTCGGCATAGTCGCGATATTTCGCCGAGCCGTCCTCGTTGACGAAGCAAGGCAGGCCGAGCCGCGCGCCGAGCTCGATCAGCACCGACTGGAACGGCCGCACGTCGCGGTCCGGCTGCACCACCGGATGGCGGATCGCATCGCCCGGCCCGTCGGCATGGCTGATCGGCCGGTCGAGCAGGCTGATGCAGTCATGCCGCTCGAGATAGGTGGTGTCGGGCAGCACCAGGTCGGCAAACGCCACCGTCTCGGAATAATAGGCATCGGAATAGATGATGAACGGGATTTTGTAGGCGCCCGCCTCGTCCCTGTCGGTCAGCATATGAATCGCCTCGACGGTGTTCATCGAGGAGTTCCACGCCATGTTCGACATGTACATCATCAGCGTGTCGATCGGATAAGGATCGCCGGCCCACGCGTTGCGGATGACCGTATGCATCAGCCCGTGCGCGGCCAGGGGCGCTTCCCAGGAATAGGCCTTGTCGATGCGGGTAGGCCGGCCGGCCTCGTCGACCAGCAGATCGTCCGGCCCGCACACGAAGCCGAGCGGCATGCCGTCCAGCGGCGTCATCGGCTGGGTGTTTTTTCCGCATGGTTTCGGCCCCGGCGGCGCCGGGCGCGGATAGGGCGGCTTGAATCGGAAGCCGCCGGGCACATCCACAGTGCCGAGCAGCACCTGCAAGAGATGGATGGCGCGGCAGGTGTGGAAACCGTTGGAATGGGCAGAGATGCCGCGCATGGCATGCATCGAGACAGGCCGGCCCTTGATCGTCTCATGCCGACGTCCGGCCCAGTCGGTCCAGGCGACGGGCAGCTCGATGGTCTGTTCGAAGGCGACATGCGCCAGCTCCGCCGCGATCCGGCGGATCGTGTCTGCGTCGACACCGCAGCGCTCCGCCACGGCATCCGGCGAGTAGCTCTCGCCCAGATAGCGGTCGGCCATGAGCTGGAACACCGGCACGCAGCGCCGTCCGCCCACATCATAGCTGCCGGTCAGCGCCGGCTTTGCTTCGGGGGCGGCTGCGTTGGCCGGCTGCTTGGCTATTCTGTCCCAGGCAAGTGGGTTGCCGTCGGCGTCGCGGACGAACAACCCGTCATCGGCGGACCCTGGTTCTTGCACGACCAGCACCGGCGCGTTGGTGTAGCGCAGAAGATAATCGAGATCGACGCGGCCGGCCTTGAGCAATTCATGGACCAGCGCCAGCACGAACAGGCCATCCGTGCCTGGCCTGATGCCGATCCAGTCGTCGGCGATCGCATTGTAGCCGGTGCGGCAGGGATTGATCGAGAGAACCTTGGCGCCGCGCGCTTTGAGCTTGCCGAGGCCGATCTTGATCGGGTTGGAATCATGGTCCTCGGCGACGCCGAACAGCATGAAGTATTTCGTGTTGTCCCAGTCGGGCTCGCCGAACTCCCAGAACGAGCCGCCGATCGTGTAGAGCCCGCCCGCCGCCATGTTGACCGAGCAGAAGCCGCCATGCGCGGCGAAGTTCGGCGTTCCGAATTTCGACGCCCACCAGCCGGTCAGCGATTGCGACTGATCGCGCCCGGTGAAGAAGGCGAGTTTTCTCGGATCGGTGCGGCGGATCGCCGACAGCCTGTCGGTGGCGATGCTCAGCGCTTCGTCCCACTCGATCTCGCGGAACTCGCCCGAGCCGCGCGGACCGGTCCTCAGCAGCGGTTTCTTGAGCCGCGCCGGACTGTAATGTTGCATGATGCCGGAGCTGCCCTTGCCGCAGATCACGCCGCGGTTCACCGGATGGTCCTTGTTGCCGTTGATGTAGCGGACCTTGCCGTCCTTGATATGGACGTCGATGCCGCAGCGGCAGGCGCACATATAGCAGGTGGTCTTGGCGATGCGGTCGGAGACATCAGGCGAGGTCTCGACGCCGTCGCCTTCGTTCGGCGCTCGGCTGTCAGCCAGCGGCCGCTGCGAGGGTGCGGAATTGGCGCCGCGCGGCGCGGTTTTGCTCATGATTCGCGAACGCTCTTGCCGTTCGCCATCTTGGCCTTCGTCTTGGGTCCGGGGCCGCGCATGTAGTGGAGTTCAGGATGATAGCGCTCGCCGGCAAGCTGCCGCTTCAGCCGGCGGCTCCAATGCGCGAACAGGGATTTGAAGCGCCCCACCATTTCCAACTCTTGGCGTATGACGGCCAATTTTTTCCAACTTCCGGCAAAAACTTAGAACAAAGCAATTGATCCGTCTAACAAGCAGCTCTTGTAATTCCGATCGATTTTGCTTCTTAGTTAAGCCATGACCCTCGACCAGTTGCGCATCTTCGTCGCCGTCGCCGAACATGGCCATATGACCAAGGCCGCCGAGCGGCTCGGCATCTCGCAGTCGGCTGCCTCGGCCGCCATCCGCGCGCTCGAAAGCCAGCATGGCGTGCGGCTGTTCAACCGGGTCGGCCGAAACATCGAACTGGCCCAGACCGGCCATCGCTTCCTGCCGGAGGCGAAGGCGGTTCTGGACCGCGCCGCAGCCGCCCGCGGCGTCCTGGAGGATGTCTCGCAGACCGTCGCCGGCAGCCTGTCGATCGCGGCCAGCCAGACCATCGCCAGCTACTGGCTGCCGCGTCGCCTCGCTACCTTCCATGAAGCCTATCCCGCCGTGAAGCTCAGCGTCACGATCGGCAACACCAGGCAGGTCGAGACCAACGTGCTGGACGGCCGCGCCGATTTCGGGCTGGTCGAGGGCCGCACCGAGTCCGACATCTTGCGTCGGGCCACGGTCGACGAGGATCGCATGATGCTGGTGGTGGCGCGCTCGCATCCTGATATTCCGATGACGCGAGCCGGAAGCCTCGACATCAGGGCCTTGCGCTGGATCATCAGGGAAGGCGGGTCGGGCACGCGCGAGGCGCTGGAGGATTTCGCGCACAGCCAGGGGGTCCCGCCGGCCGAGCTGCAGATTTTCCTTGTCCTACCCAGCAACGAGGCCGTGCGTCAGGCCGTCGAGGCCGGCGCGGGCGCCACGATCATCTCGGAGCTCGTCGTCGCGCGATCCCTGGCGGAAGGCAGCCTCCGGGCCGTGCCGGTCGAACTGCCGAAGCGCGACTTCGCCATGATCACGCACCGCGACCGCCAGGCCAGCCTCGCCCAGATGGCGCTGAAGGCGCATCTTGGTGGAAAGGTCGGCTAAGCGACGCCAGGACTGCGTTGTCGGGATGCTAGTCGCAACGTTCGCGATTGGCCGAGGCCTCCGACCTTCGCCAATCTCCGTCAGTCAGGCGTATTTGCGCTGCGCGTCGAGCGCCAGCCCGAGACCGACCGAGCCGAACATGTCGCCTTCGATGACGGCGGCTTGCGGTACCAGGGACAGGATCTGCCGCTTCGCCAGCGGGATGGCGGTCGAGCCGCCCGTGAGGAACACGGCGGTGATGGCCGAGGCGGCGATGCCGGCGTCGGCGATCGTCTGTCTGACTGTCGCGGTCACGCGTTCGATGTCGCCACGGATGGTCTCTTCCAGGCCGGCGCGCGTGATTTCCGCCGCGAAGCGCGCGCCGGGCAGGGACACCTTCACTTCGGCCGAAGACTGGTCGGTAAGCGCGATCTTGGCTCTTTCGACCAGGCCCGCCATCGCATGGCCGTAGCGATGCTCGACGACATGGATGAAGCGGTCGACGAGGTCGGCGCGCTCGGCCTCATAGCGGATTTGCCTGAGATCCGTCATCGCCTTGGCCGTGTAGACGAGATTGATGCGCTGCCAGGTCGACAGATCGATGAAATAGGCCGCAGGCAGGTTGCGCTTGTGGTCCTTGGTTCGTGTCAGATAGCCGAGCTCCGGCATGACATGGGCGATGCTGAGCAGCCGGTCGAAATCGGTGCCGCCGATATGGATGCCACGATTGGCGAGGATGTCGGCCTTGCGATCATTTGAACGCGCACGTTCGGGAGAAACGCGCACGATCGAAAAGTCGGAAGTGCCGCCGCCCATGTCGACGATCAGCGCCAGCTCCTCGCGGGTGACGTTCTGCTCGTAATCGAGCGCCGCCGCGATCGGCTCGAACTGGAAGGCGATGTGCTTGAAGCCTTGCGCTCGCGCCGCCTTTTCCAATTCACCCTGCGCCTTGGCATCGGCGGCCGCGTCGTCGTCGACGAATTGCACCGGCCTGCCGAGCACCACGTTCTCGACCGGGCCGCCGGTGTCTTCTTCGAGCCGCTTCTTCAGATGGCCGACGAACATGCCGACGATGTCGATGAAGCCGATCTGGCGCGCCTTGATGCGTGTCTTCTCGTTGGCGAGCGTGCTGCCCAGCACGCTCTTCAGCGAGCGCATCAGCCGCCCTTCGATGCTGTCGGTGTAGTCGCTGATCGCGCGGCGGCCGAAATAGGTGTAGCCATCCTCGAAATTGAAGAACACGGCGCTGGGCAGAGTGGGTTGCTCGCCTTCCAGCGCCACCAGTCGGGCACGGCCGTCGCGGATCACGCCCACCGTGGAATTGGACGTGCCGAAATCGATGCCGCCGAATGCTGATTGCATCGCAGCCTCCTGTCGTCGGTTCATAGCGGCAGGCCAACGCATTGCGCGCCGTCATCCGGAAGGCCGGACCGCTCTATCGAAATTGAATGTGTGCTTGTCCCAGTGCATGTCGCCCAAAAGTGCGCAGCGGTTTTGGGAGGACGACATGCACCAAAACAAAGGACCAAAGCACGTCGCGACGTGCTTTGGTCTGGGAGGCGGCGATTTATCGCAAAAGCGGGAGAAGGGGAAGCCTCCGTCCCGAGAAAAAGTCAATCCTTGCGGAAGATGAGGCGGCCCAGCCAGCCGGTCAGCATGGCGAGCGATATGGCGAACACGCCGTAGAGGAAGGAATAGTCATGCGCGACGCGGAAGATCGACTGCTCGAAGCCGGATTTGCGGATTTCGAGCTGGGCCGAGCTTTCCTTGACGAACATGCCGCTCTTGAACAGGAAGGCGCGTGCCTTGTGCGTGCCCACCGGAACATTGGGCGCCAGCCGCACCGTGGCGCGAAACAGGTTCTGCGACAGGAACTGCACGCCCCCGACATTCTCGCTGTAGAGGCCGGTCGCCGCCTTGCGTTCGCGAAGCGCTGTCGTGAACTCCTCGATGGTTGCCGGGCTGTCGGTCTCGTCGGCGGGCTTCATATAGAGGTTCTGCGCGCCGAGCGAGAGCTGCTTGTATTTGGCGGGCTCGGCGATGTCCTGCAGCGGCCGCGTCGTGGCGACGGAGTAGGAGACCGGCACGTTCTCGAACGTCTCCGAGTCCAGGTTGATCCAGACGCCGAGCACGCGGTCCTTGCGCCGGACCACGACCGGCCGCGGCGGACCTTCGAGCACGACGATCACGTCGTAGCGTCCTTGGCGCGCGACCAGCGGATCCGGATTTTCCAGCGATCCGAAAATCGTCAGATCGGCGCCGGAGAAACCCGCGGTGATGGAAATGGCATCGGTCGACAGGCCGATCTGGATGCTTTCGGCAGGCGGCGTCTGTGCCGTTGCCGGCGAAAGGGCAAAGAGCATCGACAACGAGACGGCGGCTGCAAATGCTCGTTGTGCCGCCATCAGTTGAGGCCCGCGGCGGAAAGCGAATAGAGATTGGGCGGCGTCACGAAGAGATCGACGGCAAGGCGGATGGCGACAGCCAGCACCAGCATCGCCAACAGCGCCCGCAACTGTTCGCCGCGCAGCTTCTGCCCGGCCTTGGCGCCATATTGCGCGCCGGCGACGCCGCCGGCCATCAGCAGGAAGGCCAGGATCACGTCGACCGTCTGGTTGGTCGTGGCGTGCACCAGGGTGGTATAGGCCGAGGTGAAGATGATCTGGAACAGCGAGGTGCCGATAACGACATTGGTCGGCACCTTGAGCAGGTAGATCAGCGCCGGCACCATGATGAAGCCGCCGCCGACGCCCATGATCGACGACAGGAAGCCGATACCCGCGCCGAGGCCGAGCACCGGGATGACGCTGACGAACAGCTTGGAGGCGCGGAAGCGCATCTTGAACGGCAGCCTGTGGATCCAGTTGTGCTGGCCGGATTTCTTGAGCACGGGCGCCGCGCCGCTGCGCGAGGCGCGCAGCGCGTTGACGCTTTCGACCAGCATCAGCCCGCCGACCGTGCCGAGCAGCACGACGTAAAGCAGCGAGATGAAGAGATCGAGCTGGCCGACCCGGCGCAGCAGGGCAAACACGTAGATGCCGGCCGTCGAGCCGACGATGCCGCCGGCCAGAAGCACCCCGCCGAGCTTGAAGTCGAGCGTGCCGCGCTTGAAGTGAGAAAGCGCCCCCGAGAAGGACGAGGCGATGACCTGGTTGGCGCCGGTCGCGACCGCGATCGCCGGCGGGATGTTGTAGAAGATCAACAGCGGCGTGATCAGGAAGCCGCCGCCGACCCCGAACATACCCGACAGGAAGCCCACCGCCGCGCCCATCGCCAGCAGCACGAAGACATTGACGGAAATTTCCGCGATCGGGAGATAGATGCCCACCCGTCTGTCTCGATCAGTTTGCCTGTCGGCGCATAGTGCCGTCCCCGGACAATAAGCACCGAAAAGCCAATTTTTTATTGCGCCGGCGCGGCGGCGGGGCCAAACCCCGCCGCCGCGCCGAAACAAAAACCATCTCAATCAGTTAACAGGCAAATGTGTGGCAGGGCGTCGCGTATGCGACGCGTCTGCCGTTATTTCTTCGCAAGCAGCGCCTTGACGAGCGGCGCATCGACCTCGCCGGTGGGCTTCATCTTGTTGTCGGTCTGGAAGGCCATGATGGCCGTCTTGGTCTTGCCGCCCATCACGCCGTCGGCGCTGCCCGCGTCATAGCCGTTCTTGTTGAGGATCAGCTGGATGTTCTTGACCGCCTTCTTCATGTCGATGCCGGCGGTGGTCTGCGGCGCGCTGTCCTGCCAGGACTCCGGAACGTCGGCCGAGTTGGCGGCCGCGTTGAGCGGCTTGGCCTTCCACAGTTCCGTGGCGGCGCGCGCCCGCTCGAGCTGTTCGGGCCGCAGCGCATTGGCGATCTCGTCGCGCTTGCCGGCGGCGTCCTTGTCGCCGATCTTGGCGACCAGCGCGAACCACTTGTAGGATTCTTCCAGGTTCTGCTTCATGCCGACGCCCTTGGCGGCCATGATGCCGAGGTTGAACTGGCTGTCCTTGACGCCAAGGTCGGCGGCTTCCTGGAACCAGTGCGTCGCCGATTCATTGTCGGTCACGCCGTCCGCCGCCATGGCGAACAGCACCGCCAGATTGTGCATGGCGCTGGCGTTACCCTGTTCGGCGGCGAGCTGGTAATAGGTCTTGGCCTTCTTGATGTCGCGCGCGACGCCGATGCCTTTTTCGTAGAAATTGCCGATGCGGTATTCGGCCGGCGCGAAGCCGAGCTCGGCCGACTGCTCATACCACTTGGCGGCAGCCTTCATGTCTTCCTTGACGCCGCGCGATTCCGCGTAGCGCGAGCCGACCTCGAACAGCGCCTTGGCGTCGCCGCCGGCGGCTGCGTCGTGCAGTGCCACCGGACCGATTTCGGTCGGAATGTCGAATTTGGCTGCGGCCGTCGGGCTATTCGCCGGCGGCACCGCGCCTGTCGTATCGGCTGAGGTGGCCGCCGGTGCGCTGGCCGCGGCGCCGTTGGCAGCCGGACTGGCGGCCACGGGTTCCTTGGCCGCCGGCTGCGTGTCGCCGTCCGTGTCCGTCGCAGTTGCAGCCGCGGGTTCGGACGGCATCGCGGAAGCCATCGGCGTCGGCGCCGGTTGAGCGGGCGTTGCAAGCGCCACCGGCGCGGGCGCCGGTTCGGCCGGCATGGCAGCCGCACTTTCGGGACTTGCGGGGACAGACGCGGCCGGTGCCGTCTCCTGGACGGGCTCCGCCGGCCTGACGGGGCGGGCAGGCGCGCTTTCGGCCTGTGCTGCCCCGGCATCGGCCTTCGGTGTGTCGGTCTTCTGCGTGCTGTCTTGCGGAGCGGCGGTTGTGTTGAGCGAAGCCGTGTCGACCGTCTGCGTCGAGACGAGCGGGGCGGGTTGGTTGTTCGCCACTTCGACCGGATCGGACAAGAACGCCTTGCCCAACTGCAGGCCGGCCAGCGCCAGCATGATCGCGGCCGCCGCCATCAGGATCGGCTTGCGCCGCGCCTTGAGCAGATCGCCGATCCTCAGCGCCTTCACCGGGCCGGTCATGGTCGATTGCCGCTTCAGCGTGTCGGCCTCCGCCGCCGCCGCCTGGGCAGCGCGGCGGGCCGCCGCGATGAAATCGGATTTTGCGGCGTCGCTTTCGCTGCGCTTGAGCGGCGGGCCGCCGCGCTCGTCGCGCACGCGCTTCATGATCGCGTTGAGGTCCGGCGCGCCGGAACCGGGTTCCAGCGGCCGGTTGGCGGCCTTGGGGTCGAGCGGCTCGTCTATGTCGACGCTTGGCACGTCGGCGACTGGCCCCGAGCCGGCAAGCGGCGGCGTGTCCGCATCCTTCTTGCCTTTGAAGGCGCGCGTCAGGCCGCTGAACATCGATTTCTTGCGCCCGGCCGTTTCGCCCTTGTCGCGGGCTACGTCCGGTCCGAGCGCCGCCATGGCTGCCGCGGCCGCCGCTTCGGCGGGCGTGCGTGCCGAGGCTGGCTCGCTGCGCATGATGGCCGCGGCGCGGCCTTCCAGATCGGCCATGTCGCCGGTAAGCGGCAGCGGCTGGTCGATGTCCATCGAAGGCGCGTCCTGCACTGCGATCTTGCCGCCGCGGCCGCCGCGCTTGCCGACCGGCTGCGGATCGACCAGTTCGGAAACCGCTTCGCTGGTCTCGCTCGATTCAAGCGAACCCAGCCGGTCGACGATCTTGAGCAGCGTGTCGTGGATCGCCTCGAATGTGCGCGAGTTGCGCTCGTCCGAGCGGCGGGTGAGCGATTCCAGCGTCTTCAGGTCCTGGGCGAGGCCGGCGACGGCGGTCGCGTTGGTCTGGGCCGTGCTGGACGTCGAATCGGCAAGCGACTTGACGGCGCTCTCGGCCGCCTCGCGCGCCACGCTCAGGATGGAATCGCGCGTGCCGGCCAGCGACTTCTCGATCTCGTTGAGCCGCGGGCTGATGTCCTCGAATTCGGGCAGCGGCGTGCCGGGCTTGGAAAGATGCGCCGACAGGCCGGCGACCTGCGCCTCCAGGCTGCGGATCAGTGCCGGATCGATGCCGGCGACCTGCTGCGCGGACGATTCCAGCCGGCTGGAGATGTCTTCGAGGCGGCTCTCCAGGCCACGGATCGCCCTTTCGTTGGCGGGATCCGGCTGGCGCGTCTCGATGTGCTGGGCAAGCGCGGTGAAGCGGGCGTCGATCGCTTCCATGATGCCGGCGCCGTCGTCCCGACGCATGCGCTGGTCGAGCCTGTCGGCGACCTCGTCCAGCCGCCGTTCGAGATCGCGGAACAGGACATTGCCTTGTTCGATCGCGTCGCCCTGCCGCCGCTCGAGCAGCATGGACAGCGCGTCGAAACGCTGCTCCAGGCCCTGGAAGATATGGTCGGTGTCGGGCATGGCCGGCGCGCGGTCCATCTTGTCGGTGATCAAGGCGATCTGCTTGCCGAGCCGCTCCATGGCCTGTTCCGGCAGGTCGGCGCGGCCGGCCAGCTGATCCACACGGCTGGACAGGAGGCTGAGGCGGTCGAGCACCTCCGCTCCCGGCCGCGACTGCGCGACCTCTTCGATCTGCATCGCCAGGGAGGCCATGCGCTTCTCGATCCGGCCGAAGGTCTCGGGGTCGAAGGCATTGGCCTGCGCGGCCACGGTCGAGGCGACGATGGCGCGCGAAATCTCGTCCAGCCGCTCGTCGATCATGGCGAGCGTCTCGCCGCCGCGCGCGGTCTGCTGACCGGCAAAACGGTCGACCGCGCCGGCAAGCGTGCGCACCTTTTCCTCCAGCGAGCGCAGCGAAAGCGATTCCGGCAGGCTGTTGACGGCGCTGCTGATCTGTTCGAGCCGGTCGGTCAGTACCGAAAGGCTCGGGCCTTCGGCGCGCTTGCGCTGATCGGCGTCGACGCGGTCCTCGAAGGCGCTCCAGCGGCGATCGAAATCGTCCCAGCGGCGGTCGACCTTCTGGACGCTTTCCTCGCGCGCCAGCGTGTCCAGCGCGCCCTTCACCTGCTCCAGTTCCAGCCGCAGCAGGTTGACGCTGCGGTCGTCGCTCTTTTCGGCGAGCGTCTGGATGGCGCCTGAAAGCCGCTCGAATTCGAGGCCGAGCTCGGCGCTGCTCTTGTCCGGCATGCCGTTCGCGCCGCGCTGGCTGTTGGCCTGCATGGCGCGGTCGATGTCCTGGCGGAACGCTTCGAATTCGCGTTGCAGGCCGGCGGTCATCTGGTGTCGCAGTTCCTCGCGCAGTCCGCGCAGCTCGACCGCGATCTTGCCGACCATGGCGACGCTGTCTTCCTGGCCGCGCACCCGGTCGATGTCGCGCGCGATCGCCTGATAGCTCTGGCCGAACGCTGGCGCGGCGGGCGCCGGGTTCTGCGGGGGATGATTTTGCGGCCGCGGATTCTGCGGACCAAAATTCTGCGGTGCCGGGTTTTGCAGCGCCCGCTCCTGAGGTCTCTGCGTGGAATAGGGATCTTCATACCAGCGCGGTGCCTGGCCGTAAGGCTGGGTGCTCGGATAACGTGGCTCGGCGGTCGGCCGCCGCAAGTCCGGGCGATCGGGCATGTCGGCGCGCGTGCGGTCCAGCCGCTGCTCCAGCGTTTCGAGCGAGCGGTTCAGTTCTTCGAGCGAAGCATGCGGCCGGCGCTGCCTGCCGGCATTGAGTGTATCGAGATAGGACCGCTTGCTGTTCATCGATGCGCCCGTGTTCAGAATGGCCGGCCAGAGGCCGGTTTCCCAGTAGCCTGCCGGGAACGAAGCGAGCCGAGCGGTTTTGCTGCGGAGGAAGACGGACTTCCCGGGTTTTCACCCGCGCTTCGAAAAACCGTGAGAAATTCGCTACAGGATAAACACGGGTGACCGACATGCGCACATTTCGCCCAACGTGGTAAACAAGGCGTTAACCAAGCTTAAGAAGCCGCGCATAAATCGTGAGCCGCCTTTCGGGTGCGGCATAAAGGTCCGCTTCGACAACGCCCTTGCGTCACCCTGCGGCTGTCGATATAGGATTTACGTAAACGTAAAAGGTGCGAAGCCGTGCCTCTTGCGATTGATTTGTTGTTGAAACCACGATTGGAAGCACGCCCCCGCTTCCACTCAGGCGACGCTTGGTCCGCGACCGCGACGCCATCAGGGGAAAGCCAGTGACCATGAAACTTGTTTCGCCCGGCGAGGCCGCGGCCAATACCAATGACATTCCAGCTGAAGCAGGCGAGGACTTCGTCCGCATCGGCGAGATGGCCAAGAAATACGGCGTGACCCTGCGCACGCTGCGTTTCTATGAAGACAAGGGCCTGCTCAATCCGCATCGCGACGGCTCGACGCGTCTCTACACGCGCCGCGACAAGGCCCGGCTGAAGCTGATTCTGCTCGGCCGCAAGGTCGGGTTCTCGCTGCGCGACGTCAAGCAGATGATGGATCTCTACGATCCGACCGGCACCAACACCAAGCAGCTTCGGCTGGCGCTCGACAAGTCGGAGAAGCAACTCGCCCGCCTGCAGAAGCAGCGGACGCTGATCGACGACGCGATCGGCGAGTTGAGCAACTCGATGACGGCCGTGCGCCAGATGCTCAGCGAACGCACGGCGGCGCCGCAGGCCAGCGCCGCTGGCTGAGCGCCCGCGTTCAACTGCAATAGCCCCAGAAATGAAGAGCCGCGTGGCTATAGCCGCGCGGCTTTTTTGTCGCCACAATACCTGACCGCTCACAAAAATTTTTGGCTGCGACGAAGTTGACGTTTACGCAAACGTCAATATTTGCTATCGGGGCATCGACATTGGCCCGGCGCCCTGTTCAGGATGTGGACAGACAAACTTGCTGGCCGGCCGACCATAAGGGTGGAGGAAGGCATGACGACCTACAGGGCGCCGATCCAGGACACGCTGTTCGTGCTCAACGATGTGCTGGGCTATCAGCGCTACTCCAATCTTCCGGGCTTCTCGGACGCGACGCCCGACGTGCTCGAGGCGATCCTGGCCGAGGGCGCCAAGCTTGCCGAGAACGTCATGCATCCGCTGAACCGCGTCGGCGACATGGAAGGCTGCGTGCGCCATGACGATGGGTCGGTGACGACGCCGAAAGGTTTCAAGGACGCCTATGACCAGTATCGCGAAGGCGGCTGGATGGGGCTCGCCGCCCCCGCCGAGTTCGGCGGCCAGGGCCTGCCCTACGCGGTCCATACCGCAGTCTCCGAATATATGATCTCCGCCAACATGGCGCTGATGATGTATCCCGGCCTGACGCAGGGCGCGATCGCGGCCATCGTCACCCATGGCAGCGGCGAGCAGAAGGCGACCTGGCTGCCCAGGCTGATCGAGGGCGTCTGGACCGGCACGATGAACCTCACCGAGCCGCATTGCGGCACCGATCTCGGCCTGCTGCGCACCAAGGCGGTTCCCAACGGCAACGGCACCTACCGGATCTCCGGCCAGAAGATATTCATCTCCGCCGGCGAGCACGACATGTCGGACAACATCGTCCATCTGGTACTGGCCCGCGCCGAGGGCGCGCCGGAGGGCGTGAAGGGCATTTCCCTCTTCATCGTGCCGAAGTTCAAGCTCGACGCCTCGGGCAATCCCGGCGAGAAGAACACGCTCTCTTGCGGCTCGATCGAGGAGAAGATGGGCATCCACGGCAACTCGACCTGCGTCATGAATTATGACGAGGCGGAGGGCACGCTGCTCGGTGAATTGAACGGCGGGCTGAAGGCCATGTTCACGATGATGAACGAAGCCCGCCTCGGCGTCGGCCTGCAGGGGCTCTCGGTCTCTGAGATCGCCTACCAGAACGCCGTTTCCTATGCCAAGGACCGCCTGCAGGGCCGCTCGCTGTCGGGCGCCAAGGCGCCGGACAAGAAGGCCGATCCGATCATCGTCCATCCCGACATCCGCCGCTCGCTGATGACCATGAAGGCCTTCAACGAGGCCGGCCGCGCCCTGGCGCTGTGGACGGCGATCAAGTCCGACGTCGCGCATCGCTCCGGCGACGACAAGGACCGCCAGGCGGCCGACGACTACACCGGCCTGATGACGCCGGTGGTCAAGGGCGTGCTCACCGACAAGGGTTTCGATCACGCGGTGATGGCGCAGCAGGTGTTCGGCGGCCATGGCTATATCGAAGAGCACGGCATGAGCCAGTTCGTGCGCGACGCCCGCATCGCCATGATCTATGAAGGCGCCAACGGCATCCAGGCGCTCGACCTCGTCGGCCGCAAGCTGGCGCAGAATGGTGGCCGCGCCGTGCAGGCTTTCTTCAAGGAGGTCGGCGAGTTCTGCGAGGAAAACCGCACTGATGAGAAGATGGCGCCCTTCACCAAGGCGCTGAAGAAGGGCCTCAACGACCTGCAGGCGGCCACCATGTGGCTGCTGCAGAACGCCATGGCCAAGCCCGACAATGCAGGTGCCGCCTCGAGCGACTATATGCATCTCTTCGGCCTGGTGGCGCTGGGCTACATGTGGGCGCAGATGGCGAAATCCGCGCAGGCGAAGTTGGCGGAAGGCGCCAATGGGACTTCGGCCTTCTACGACACCAAGCTGGTGACGGCGCGCTTCTTCATGGAGCGCATCATGCCGGAGACGGCGACGCGCCTTGCCCGCATTTCCAGTGGCGCGGACACGCTAATGGCGCTGCCGGCGGAAGCGTTCTAGGTTCGGCGGGCCGGAAAGCCGGCTCACAATTGTCGGAACGCGGAGGAAAATCGTGGCGACAAATCCAGCCGAAATTCTTGGTCTCCCGAAGCCCGCCTGGGCGGCGGACGAGGTCGGCATGCTTTACGACATGGCGTCCCGCTTCATGGCCGAAGAGATCGCGCCGCGCTACGACGAGTTCGAGAAGAACGAGATGTTCGACCGCGAGAGCTGGCTGAAGGCCGGGGCGGCCGGCCTGCTCTGCGCCTCCATGCCGGAGAAATACGGCGGCTCGGGCGGCAGTTTCGCGCATGAGAGCGCCATCATCGAGGCGATCGGCCATGTCGGCGTCGACGGCTTCGGCATCGGCCTGCACAATTCGATCGTCGCCCCCTACATCCTCCATTACGGCTCCGAGGAGCAGAAGCAGAAATGGCTGCCCAAGCTCGCGACCGGCGAGCTGATCGGCGCCATCGCCATGACCGAGCCCGGCGCCGGTTCCGACTTGCAAGGCGTCAAGACCCGCGCCGAGAAGGACGGCAACCATTACAAGATCAGCGGCTCGAAAACCTTCATCACCAACGGCCAGCTCGCCAATCTGATCATCGTCGTCACCAAGACCGATCCGGACAAGGGCGCCAAGGGTACCTCGCTGATCGTCGTCGAGACCGATGAGGTCGAGGGTTTTCAGCGCGGCCGCAACCTCGACAAGATAGGGCTGAAGTCGAACGACACCTCCGAGCTGTTCTTCAACGACGTGCGCGTGCCGACCTCCAACCTGCTCGGCCACGAGGAAGGCAAGGGCTTCGTCCAGCTGATGCAGCAGCTGCCGCAGGAGCGGCTGCAGATCGGTACCGGCGCCATCGCCATGATCGAGCGGGCGCTGGCAATCACCATCGACTATGTCAAGGAGCGCAAGGCCTTCGGCAAGGCAGTCATCGATTTCCAGAACACCCAGTTCAAGCTCGCCGAATTGAAGACCGAGGCCACGATCGGCCGTGTTTTCTACAATGATTGCGTCGCCCGCCACATCGATGGTGGCCTCGATCCGGTGACCGCCTCGATGGCCAAATACTGGCTTAGCGACCTGCAGGGCAAAGTCGTCGACGAATGCCTTCAACTGCATGGCGGCTATGGCTACATGAATGAATATCCGATCGCCCGCATGTACCGCGACGCCCGCGTCCAGCGCATCTATGGCGGCACCAACGAGATCATGAAATTGCTGATCGGGCGCTCCCTCTGAGCGCGGCGGCCGGCAAAGCCAGGGAGCACTAAAATGGCAGAAGCTTACGTCTATGACGCCGTGCGCACGCCGCGCGGCAAGGGCAAGAAGGATGGCTCGCTGCACGAGGTGCCGGCGGTGCGGCTCGCCGCCAGGACGCTGGAGGCGCTGCGCGACCGCAACGGGCTGGACACCGGCACTGTCGACGACATCATCTTCGGCTGCGTCGACCCGGTCGGCGAGGCGGGCTCCGTCATCCCGCGCGCCGCCGCCTTCGAGGCCGGTTACGACAACAAGGCGCCGGGCATGCAGATCTCGCGCTTCTGCGCCTCGGGCCTCGACGCCATCAATTTCGGCGCCGCCAAGATCGCGCAAGGGGCGGACGAGATCGTCATCGCCGGCGGCGTGGAATCGATGTCGCGCGTCGGCATGGGCATGTCCGGCGGCGCCTGGTTCATGGATCCGTCCGTCGGCCTGCCCGGCTGGTTCGTGCCGCAGGGCATCTCGGCCGACCTGATTGCCACCAAATACGGCTTTTCCCGCGACGACGTCGACGCCTATGCCGTCGAGAGCCAGAAGCGTGCTGCAAAATCCTGGAGCGAAGGCCGCTTCAAGAATTCGGTCATCCCGATCAAGGACCAGAACGGCCTTACCATCCTCGACCATGACGAGCACATGCGGCCTTCGACCGACATGCAGTCGCTGGCTTCGCTCAATCCGTCCTTCGTCATGCCCGGCGAGATGGGCGGCTTCGACGCGGTTGCGGTGCAGAAGCATCCGGAAGTCGAGGAGGTCAACCACGTCCACCATGCCGGCAATTCGTCGGGCATCGTCGATGGCGCCGCCGCCGTGCTGCTTGGCTCCAAGAAGGCCGGCAAGGCGATGGGCCTGAAGCCGCGCGCGCGCATCCGCGCCTTCGCCAATATCGGCTCCGAGCCGGTGCTGATGCTGACCGGCCCGGTCGACGTCACCGAGAAGCTCCTGAAGCGCGCCAAGATGAAGCTGTCGGACATCGACCTGTTCGAGCTCAACGAGGCCTTCGCTTCCGTCGTGCTGCGCTACATGCAGGCCTTCGAGATCCCGCACGACAAGATCAACGTCAATGGCGGCGCGATCGCCATGGGCCATCCGCTCGGCGCCACCGGTGCGATGATCCTGGGCACGGTGCTGGACGAGCTGGAGCGCCGCGACCTCAACACCGCGCTGGTCACGCTCTGCATCGGCGCCGGCATGGGCACCGCCACCATCATCGAACGCGTCTGACGGGGAGATAAGAGATGAGCTACACCAATTTCACCCTCGACGTGGAAGCCGACGGCGTTGCGCTGATCACCTGGAACATGCCGGACCGTTCGATGAACGTCTTCACCGAAGAGGTGATGCGCGAGTTGAACGCCATCGTCGATAAGGTGGCCGGCGATGCTGCCATCGAGGGCGCGGTCATCACCTCCGGCAAGGACTCTTTCTCCGGCGGCGCCGACATCACCATGCTGCAGAAGATGCTCGCCACCTTCGCCGTCGACAAGGAGAAGGATCTCGATAAGGCGACCAAGACGCTGTTCGAGAATGCGGGCTACATGACCGGCCTGTTCCGCAAGATCGAGACCTGCGGCAAGCCGTTTGTGTCGGCGATCAACGGCACCTGCATGGGCGGCGCCTTCGAGATGTCGCTCGCATGCCATGGCCGCGTCGCCGCCGACAGCGACAAGGTCAAGATGGCGCTCCCCGAAGTGAAGATCGGCATTTTCCCGGGCGCCGGCGGCACCCAGCGCGTGCCGCGGCTGACCGATCAGCAGCAGGCGCTGCAGATGCTGACCACCGGCCAGAACCTTTCGCCGCAGAAGGCGAAGCAGATGGGCCTGATCCACGAGATCGCCGAGCCTTCGAAGCTTGTCGAGACCGCCAAGGCGATGATCAAAAACGGTTTGAAGCCGGTGGCGCCCTGGGACGAGAAGGGCTTCAAGCTGCCCGGCGGCCCGATCTATTCGGCCGCCGGCGCCAATCTCTGGCCCCCGGCCATCGCCATCCTGCGCCGCGAGACCTATGGCAACTATCCAGCGGCGGCCGCGATCCTGAAATGCGTCTATGAAGGCCTGCTGGTGCCCTTCGACACGGCGCTCAGGATAGAGCAGCGCTATTTCACCGAGATCATGCAGTCGAAAGAAGCGGCGGCCATGATCCGCTCGCTGTTCCTGTCGCTGCAGGAGTTGAACAAGGGCGCGCGCCGCCCCGCCGGCGTGCCGGACACCAAGTTCAAGAAGATCGGCATTCTCGGCGCCGGTTTCATGGGCGCCGGCATCGCTTACGTTACGGCTCGCGCCGGCATTCCGGTGGTGCTGCTCGACCGCGATCTGCCGTCGGCCGAGAAGGGCAAGGCGAATTCCGACAGCCTGATGGCCGACCAGGTCAAGAAGGGCCGCGCCAAGCCGGAAGACAAGGACAAGCTCTTGTCGCTGATCACGCCGACGGCCGACTATGCCGACCTTGCCGGCTGCGATCTGGTCGTCGAGGCGGTCTTCGAGGATTCAGCCGTCAAGAAGGACGCCACCGAGAAGGCCGAGGCGGTGCTGAAGTCGTCGGCGATCTTCGCGTCGAACACCTCCACGATCCCGATCACCGCCCTGGCGAAGAACTCGACGCGGCCGAAGAACTTCATCGGCATCCACTTCTTCTCGCCGGTCGACAAGATGATGCTGGTCGAGATCATCCTCGGCAAGAAGACGGGCGACAAGGCTTTGGCCGTCGCGTTCGACTTCGTGCGCGCGATCAAGAAGACGCCGATCGTCGTCAACGACACGCGCGGCTTCTACGTCAATCGCTGCGTGCTGCGCTACATGTCGGAAGCCTACAAGATGCTGATCGAAGGCGTTCCAGCGCCGATGATCGAGAACGCCGCCAAGGCCGCCGGTATGCCGGTCGGCCCGCTGGCGCTGACCGACGAGACAGCCGTCGATCTTGCCCAGAAGATCATGAAGCAGACCATCAGGGATCTCGGCGAGAAGGCCGTCGATCCCAAGCAGATGGCGTTGATCAACACCATGGTCGACACGCATGGCCGCTTCGGCCGCAAGAACGGCAAAGGCTTCTACGATTATCCGGCCAAGCCCGCGAAGAAGAAGCTGTGGCCGGGCCTGAAGGACCTCTATCCGCAGCTCAACCCCGACAAGGTCGACTATGAGGAGCTGAAGGAACGCCTGCTCGTGACCATCGCGCTGGAAGCGGTACGGGTGATGGAAGAGGGCATCGTAACCGATCCGCGCGAGGCGGATGTCGGCTCGATCCTGGCCTTCGGTTTCGCGCCCTTCACCGGAGGTGCTTTGTCCTATATCGACGGCATCGGCGCCAAGCGTTTCGTCAAGATCGCCAAGGGCCTGCAGAAGAAATATGGCGCCGAGTTCAAGGCGCCGAAGCTTCTGCTCGACATGGCCGAGAAGGGCGAGACCTTCTACCAGCGCTTCGACCCCTACCAGAAGGGCGAGGTCAGAGAAGCGGCCTGACGAAACCCGACCATGTATGTCTGGGGGCGAATGGCCCGCACAATGGCCACGGCGTCCAGCCGTGGCCCTTATGTTGTCGGCGATGAGAGCCGGCTGGCCTTTCGCTGCCTGCCGACCGACATCGATTTCAACCTGCATCTCAACAATGCGCGCTACATGATGCTGGCCGACCTCGGCCGCATCGACATCTTCCTGCGCGTCGGCCTCATCGCGCTGGCGCGCAAGAGCGGCTGGGCGCCGATGATCGGCGGCCTGCAGGTCGCCTATGTGCGCGAGATCAAACTATGGCGGCGCTTCGAGGTGGTGTCGTCGATCGAAACCTGGGAAGGCACGTCCGTCATCGGCCGGCACCGTTTCGTCCTCGATGGCGGCGAGACGGCGGCGTTGATCCTGACCACCGGCGGCGTCTATGACCGTGGCGGTCGCCGCTTCCTGGACATCGACGAGGTCGTCGCCGCGCTCGGCCATTCCGCCAAACCGCGCCCGCCGACCGAGGCCGAGCGGGCGTTCATGGCCTCGCACAGGAATCTGCGCGAGCAGGCCAAGGCGGCCTGATCGGGCAGGCGCACCCCGCGGGCCAATCGGATTCGATCACGCTTTGGGGATCGAGCCGGCGTCCGCCTTTTTGCAGCAGGCGCGCGTGACAATGCCGCCGTGGAGTTCGTGTCGGTCATGAATGCCGAGGAACTCAAGAAGGGTCTGCCCAAAGCCCGGTTAGGCGCTGCGTTCGAGCCATGAGGCATTCTTAACGATCCGCCGGCTGTGCCGGTGGACAAGGCCGTGACCGCGCGCTAGACAGGTAGAGGCATTTTTTCCTGTTTGAAGGAGCGCGGCATTGCTCTCACACGACCGCGTATGGGCCGCAATCGACGCCCTTGCCGAGCGCTATTCGCTGTCGGCTTCCGGCCTTGCCCGGCGCGCGGGCCTCGATTCGACGGCCTTCAACAAGTCGAAGCGCCTGTCGTCCGACGGCCGGCCGCGCTGGCCCTCGACCGAATCGCTGGCCAAGATCATCGAGGCCACCGGCGCTTCGCTCGAGGAATTCACCGGGCTGGTCGAGGGGCGCGCCGGCATTTCCATCGCCCAGCAGCGCAGCGCCGTGCCTTTGCTCGGCTTCGCCCAGGCCGGCGCCGGCGGCTTCTTCGACGACGCCGGCTATCCGGCGGGGCAGGGCTGGGATCTGGTCGAGCTTCCGGCGCGGGCGACCGAGACGTCCTATGCGCTGCAGGTGCAGGGCGATTCCATGCTGCCGCTATACCGCAATGGCGACGTGCTGATCGTCGAACCGGGCGCGCCGACGCGCAAAGGCGACCGTGTCGTGGTCAAGACCACCGCCGGCGAGGTCATGGCCAAGGTGCTCGACCGCCAGACGGTGAAATCGATCGTGCTGGTGTCGCTCAACCCCGCTCACCCCGATCGCGATATCCCGGCGCGCGATATCGAGTGGGTGGCGCGCATCGTCTGGGCGAGCCAGTAGGGCCGGGCTGGTGCGGCTTCTCCAAACAGCCTTGGCGGTTCTGGCAATTCCGGTGATGGCGGCTCTCGTTGCCGCCGGTGGACGCACGGTCAAGGGTCACGAAAGCGTCGTTGCCGTCGATCAGATCGATCCCATTGCAGATACGCTCCCCATCGCCGGCGGCGGCACGCTTTCCGCTTCCGGCGCCGATGCTCCACCGCAGGAGCCGGCAACCTCGTCCATTCCCGCGCCCGCCGCGCCGCAGCCTCAGAAGCCCGTTGTTCATTCGAGGCCCATCGATCCCGACGTGGTGGCGCCGCCTGCGCTCTCGGACAACGAGCTCGAACGGGTCGAACCACGTGCGCCGCTCAGCGATCTGGCGCTTGCCGGGCCGCCCAAGCCGCCGAAGGTGAAGATGCCGGGCGACTGGAACGGCACCAAGCTTTTCCAGCCGGTCGCCACGGCCGCCGGGCTGATCGAGGCAAAGGGTTTCGCCGTCGCCATCACCGGCGTCGACGTCGTCAAAGCCGACGAAACCTGCAGCGACGCGGGCAAGGACTGGGCTTGCGGCGCGCATGCGCGGACGGCGTTCCGCTCCTTCCTGCGCGGCCGCGCCGTCGCTTGCACGCTGCCGCCCGAAGGCGGGCGCGACACCATTTCCGCCGACTGCCATATCGGCAACCAGGACGTCGGCCAGTGGCTGGTGGAGAATGGCTGGGCGCGCGCCGCGCAAGGCGGCCCCTATGTCGAGACCGAGAACAAGGCGCGTACCGCGAAGAAGGGAATTTTCGGGCCGGCGCCGAACCTTGGCGGTCTGCCGGCGCTGCCGGCCGCGGCGGAATCGGCGCCGGTTGCGCCGGATTCCATCCTGCCGGCCAACGACGGCGCCGTTACGCCGCCAGTCGATCAGGCCGCTACGCCGCCAGCTGGCCAGCCAGCGCCCGCTCAATGAGCGCGCGCGTCTCGGCAATGCCGTAAAGTGCCGCGAACGAGCCGAAGCGCGGGCCGCGTTCCTGGCCGATCAGCACCTGGTAGATCATCTGGAAGAAGGCGACCGACACGCCGGGCCCGCCCTCCGGGCTCTGCTTGGAGTGGTCCTGGTAGCGCTCGATCTTGCGCGCGACGTTGAGCGCGGCGTTCTGGATCGCTTCGCCATCGGCGCCTTGCGGCAGCGCCCCGAGCGCCTCGGAGAGCTTCGCCAGCGCCTCGCGCTCCACCTCGTCGGCGGCACGGAAAACCTTGGTCGGCTTCACGAAGTCGTCGAAGTAGCGGATCGCGTAGCCGGTCAGCCGGTCGAGTTCGCGATGCGTCTTCGGCGTCACGCCCGGCGCGTGGCGCGAGATGAAGCCCCACAGCACCGACTTGTCATGCGCGTTGGAGGCGCTCACCAGGTTGAGGAGCAGCGCAAACGGCACCGGCAGGTCGATGGCCGGCGGATTGCCGTCATGCATGTGCCATACGGGATTGCCGAGCCGCTCCTTCCAGTCCTGACGCGGATAGGCGCCGAGGAAAGCGTAATACTCGTCCACCGCCTTCGGGATGACGTCGAAATAGAGCTTCTTCGCCTGCCGCGGCCGCTGGTACATATAGAGACTGAGGCTCTCGGTCGGCGCATAGGTCAGCCATTCGTCGATGGTGAGCCCGTTGCCCTTCGACTTCGAGATCTTCTGGCCTTCCTCGTCGAGGAACAGTTCGTACACAAAATGCTCCGGCGCGCGCCCGCCGAGGATGTTGCAGATGCGGTCGTAGATCGCCGCGTTGGTCTGGTGATCCTTGCCGAACATCTCGAAATCGACGCCGAGCGCCGCCCAGCGCATGCCGAAATCCGGCTTCCACTGCAGCTTCACATGGCCGCCGGTGACCGGAAGCGTGGTTTCGGTGCCTTCGTCGTCGAAGGTGACGGTGCCGGCCTTGGCGTCGACTCGGCTCATCGGCACGTAGAGCACGCGGCCGCTCTTCGGCGAGATCGGCAGGAACGGGCTGTAGGTCGCCTGACGCTCCGGCCCGAGCGTCGGCAGCATCACGCCCATGATCTCGTCGTAGCGCTCGGCGGCGCGCAGCAGTATCTCGTCGAAGCGGCCGGCCTTGTAGTACTGCGTCGCGCTGGCGAACTCGTAGTCGAAGCCGAACGTGTCGAGGAAGCGGCACAGCATCGCGTTGTTGTGGTCGGCAAAGCTTGCATAGTCGCCGCCGAACGGATTGGGCACCGAGGTCAGCGGCATATGCAGATACGGCTCGAGCGCCGCGCGGTCCGGCACGTTCTCCGGGATCTTGCGCATGCCGTCCATGTCGTCGGAGAAGCACAAAAGCTTGGTCTTGACCTTGTCTCCGGTCAGCACCCGGAAGGCATGCCGCACCATGGTGGTGCGCGCCACCTCGCCGAAGGTGCCGATATGCGGCAGGCCGGACGGGCCGTAGCCGGTCTCGAACAGGACGGTCTCGGGAAAGTCTTTGCCCTTGTAGCGGGCGATGATTTTCTTGGCTTCCTCGAACGGCCAGGCCTTGCTCTCGGCCGCCGCCGCAAGCATCTCGGGCGTGAGATCGATGATGTTTGATCCCGTCATGTCAAAGTTCCAGTCAAGGCCGTCTTGCGGCGGATAAGATTTGTTGACCGGTCTCTAGGCGCGACAGGCCGGAGCGTCAACGATTTGCGGCGGTTTTCCTTGCGGCGCCACAATCGCGCTCCTACGTTCGAGCCTCGCTTTCCAGTGCACGTCACCCAAAGTGGATTGCGGTTTTGGGAGAATGACGTGCACGCCTCTAGGAGTTTTGAATGCCTTTGCTGACGACGCACGAAGCCCTGATCCACCTGATGGTCATCACCTCGGCTTCCGACCGCGACATGACCGATGTCGAGCTGGCGCGGATCGGTGACGTCGTCCGCTCCTGGCCGATCTTCGTCGATTTCAACCAGGACAGGCTGATTCAGGTGGCGCAGGCCTGCCAGAAGGCGCTGCATGAGAAGGATGGGCTGGAAGGTGTGCTGGCGCGCGTTGCCGAAGCTTTGCCGGAGCGGCTGCGCGATACCGCCTACGCCGCTGCCTTCGAAGTCGCCGCTGTGGACCTCGAAATGCGCATGGAGGAGGTCCGCGTCCTGCAGCTCATCCGCCTGAAGCTTGATCTCGATACGCTTACGGTCGCCGCGATCGCGCGTGCGGCCAAGGCGCGCCTGCGCACGCTGACTTAGGGTTTGTCGATATTCAGGTGAGGCCGGCCTGCGAATGGCGGCTTCTTGCGCTTCCGGTGCTCACGTACCCAAAAGTACGCTCCGCTCCGGTTCTCAGAACCCGCCATTCTCGACTCGTCCTGACCTGAATCTCAACAAACCCTGAGCCGCAGGCCTTGCTTCAAAAGAAACTCACAGGGAAATAGCGCAGATAGAACTCGGCAAAGGTGCCTTTGATCGAGATTTCCTGCAGCGCGTAGTCGAAGGCGGCGGCAAGCGCGGTGTCGCTCTTGCGGGTGGCGATCGCCATGCCCGAGCCCAGATATTCCGGCGCCAGATACGGACCGCCGGCAAAGCGGCAGCAGCCGGCCGCGTCGGAGCCGCCCAGCCAGAAGGCAAAGCGCATGCCGTCGCCGAAGGCGGCGTCAACCTTGCCGGCTTTGAGATCGGCGTAGAGGGTTTCCGGTGTATCGAAGGTCACGACCTGCACGGTCTTGAAATAGTCGCGCAGCATTTTCTCGTGCGCCGAGCCGGCGACGACTCCGACCCGCTTGCTGCGCAACTTGTCGAGGATCGGCTCGGCGAAGGCCTTCGCCTTCGGCATGATGAACCGCGCCGGGAACTGCAAATAGGAGCGCGAAAAGGTGTATTTCTCGCGGCTCTCCGGTGTCGCGGCGATGCCGGCAATGATCGCCTCGCCTTCGCCTTTCTGGAGAGCATCCTCCAGTTCGTTCCACGGCAGGGCCTGGACCTGGCATTTCTCGACGACGCCCAATTCCGCGCAGATCGCCCGCGCCAGATCGATGTGGAAACCTGACAGGCGGCCCGAGCCGTCGAGGAAGTTGAAGGGCGGAAAATCGGTGGTGGTGAGGAATCTCAGCCGCGGCAGCGCCGACAAATCGGGTTTCGGCAGCCGCTCCTTGGCGTCCCATAGCACCGGCACCTGCGGCTCCGCTGCCTGAGTCGCGCCGGCACACGGCAATGCGCCGCCCAGCACGGACATCAGCGCCAGAAATATCCACCGCAAGATCACGATATGGCTCCGCGCCCGCCCCCGTTCGAAGGCTTTTCGTATGAAAATGGGGCAGGCACAACGGTTTTTGATTTCAAGCGACCAAATTAGGCGTATGGTTTAGCGCGTTTGCAAATAACCTCGCGCGCGCCGGAAGGGGGAAGCTACCGGCTTTGCGGGGGAGATTGCGATCGGGGGGTTGATGGCGAAGGGCGGTTCGGGCATCTAGCGTCGGTAACGAAAAAGCAGAAGCAACATGGGGTAGATGTTGCGATGGGCCTGTTTGACAGAACTCTGGAATATATAGACCAGCTGCAGAATGCCGGCACCGCGGCCGCGGTTTGCGAGCGGCTGCTTGGCATCACCTCGAATTTCGGCCTGACCGCCCTGATGGCGGGAACCGTGCCGCAGCCGGGCACGCCGCGTGGCCGGCAGAAGCAGCACGTGATGCTTTGCGATTGGCCCGGCGATTGGCTGGAGCGCTACGTGGCGCGCAACTATGTCGACCACGATCCGGTCGTCAGCCACATGAAGCAGCTGCAGGCGCCGTTCCAATGGCGTGATGCTTCCAAAAATGCCGTGATCGACAAGAGCAGCGACGAAGTCATGGGCGACGCGCGCGAGTTCAAGCTGCGCGACGGCCTGGCGTTCCCGCTGGTCACGCTCGATGGCCAGATCGTCATGGTCTCGCTGGGCGGCGAGTCCGTCGATCTGTCCGATACGGAATTCGGAATGGTCTCGCTGGCGTCGACCTACGCGATCGGCCGTGCCATGCAGTTGCACACCAAGGCCGAGACCATCATCGATCACATAGAATTGACGGCGCGTGAGCGGGAATGCCTGCAATGGGCGGCCGTCGGCAAGTCCGAATGGGAGATATCTCAAATTTTAGGCATCTCGGAACACACTTCCGAGAAACATCTTCTTAACGCCAAGAGCAAACTGGGTGCAGCCAATCGGGTGCAGGCAGTCGCAGAGGCCATTAGGCGCGGCTATATTAGCTAGGTCGGCCGTGCCGACCTAGAAATTCTTGCCTGCGCGTTCGCGCAATATTTTAAGGGACATCACGGCCGTATCTTCCTCTTAAGCCTAGGAGACGGCTAATGCTTTTTGCCCTTACCACTCAGGAATTGATGGAACGCCCCGACCTCTGGGAGGCTGTCCACCGCCTGCGCTACAAGATCTTCGTCGAGGAGATGGGATGGACCGATCTCGATCGTCCGGACCAGCTCGAGATCGACCAGTTCGACCATGACGAGGCCGAACATCACCTCGTCATCCGCAACGGTGAACTGGCAGGCTACCAGCGCATGCTGCCGACCACTCGGCCGCATCTTCTGACCGACGTGTTGTCGGACCTCTGCGAGGGGCCGTCCCCCTCGGGACCGAATGTCTGGGAGCTGACCCGCTACGCGGTGGCCCCGGGCTTTCGCGACGGCAAGCGCGGCGTCTCGACGGTCGGCACCGAGCTGATCGCCGGCTTCGTCGAATGGGGCCTCAAGCGCAACGTCAACCAGGTCATCATCGAGTTCGAGCCGATGTGGGTGCTGCGGGCGCTACAACTGCACTTCCTGGCAAAGCCGCTCGGCTATCAGCGCACCTATGGCAACCAGCAGGTCGTGGCGACGCTGCTCACCTTCACCGAGCATACGCTCGATATCGTGCGAGCCCGCCGCAACCACTTCCTGCCGGTGCTGAACCGGGGCTATCCCGGCCTGCTCGGCCTGAAGCAGGCTTCGTGAGGGAGGCGGTCATGAGCTTCCATCCCGAACCGGAACTGCGCGGCCACACGCTGGTCGTCACCGTGTCCTCGCATGACGGAAGGCCGGTGCTCGACCGGCACGCTTATGCGAGCCTTGCCAGGACCTTGCACGAGGCGGCGGTCAATGACGAGGTCCGCGTCGTCATGCTGCGTGGCCTTGCCGGCTGCTTCTGCCTCGGCGGCGACTTCTCGGAATTCCTCGACGCCACCAAGCACCGAGAGCTGATCGCCGCCGTCACCGACATGTTCCGCATGTTGGCGACCTTCCCCAAGCCGGTGCTTGCCTGTGTCGACGGCGATGCCGTCGGCGTCGGCTGCACCATACTGTTCCATTGCGACATGGTGATCGCTTCCAAGGGCAGCACCTTCAGGGTGCCGTTCGTCGATTTCGGCCTGGTGCCGGACGCGGCGACCAGCATTCTGGCGCCCCAGAAGCTCGGCTATGCCGGGGCTTTCCGCTTCTTTTGCCTGGGCGACACGCTCGGCGTCGAGGATGCCAAGGCGCTTGGCCTGGTCGGCGAGATCGTGACGCAAGGCAGCGCCGAGGAAGCGACACTGGCGAGGGCCAAACATCTCGCCAAGAAGCCGGTGGCGGCATTGCTGCAGACGCGCAGCCTGCTCAAGGGCGATACGGACGTGTTGTGCGACCGCATCGACCACGAGATCACGCTGTTCCAGCAGGCGCTTCAGGATGACACGACGCTGAAGCGGCTGCAGCGGATCGCCCGCCTGGCCGCCTGACAGGCATGAAAGTCTCAGCGCCGCGCGAGCTTAAAGCCGCGCGGCGCTGTAACGTTCTGACGTATGTCGTTCGCCGAAACCGCTGCGCTCTTTTGAACGACCTGCATCAATCCTTCAGGAAATCCGGCCCTTCGCCGATGATCTTCTTGTCGGCTTTGCCGATGGCGTCGAGGTCGCGGCCGTCATAGGGCAGCGATAGAAGGATGCGCTGGATCACCGCCAGCCGGGCGCGGCGCTTGTCGTTGGCGCGCACGATGATCCAGGGCGAGAACTCCTTGTGCGTGCGTTCGATCATCTGGTCGCGCGCCTTGGTGTAGTCGTCCCATTTGCTGACGCCGGCGATATCGATGGGCGAGAACTTCCAGTTCTTCAGCGGCGACCAGCGGCGGTCGTGGAAGCGTTCAAGCTGCGTCTCGCGGCCGATGTTCAGCCAGAATTTGAAGAAATGGATGCCTTCATTGGAGATCATCCGCTCGAAATGCGGCGTCTCGTCGAGGAATTTCTCGTGCTGCTCGGGCGTGCAGAACCCCATGACCGGCTCGACACCGGCGCGGTTGTACCAGGAGCGGTCGAAGGTGACGAATTCGCCCGACGTCGGGAAATGGTCGACATAGCGCTGGTAATACCATTGCCCGGCCTCGGTCGGCGTCGGCTTGGTCAGCGCGACGTTGCGCGCCGTGCGCGGGTTCATGTATTGCCGCAGCACGAAGATCGTGCCGCCCTTGCCGGCGGCGTCTCTGCCCTCGAACAGCGCCATCACCCGCTTGCCGGTCGCCTGCAGCCAGGCCTGCGCCTTGACCAGTTCGATCTGCAGCCGCTCGAGCTCCGGTTCGTACTCCTCTCCCTTCATCTTCTTGTCGTAGGGATAGCCGCCGGCAGTCAGCTTGTTGTCCTCGATCCAGTCCGGCAGCACCGGATTGTCGATGTCGAACGCGCGTTCCTTGCCGCCGATCTTGATCTTGATCGGTTCCGTGGCCGGCACCGCTTCTGCCGTTTCCTTGGCTTTTTTCATCCAGACGAACCTTTCCAGTTTGCGGACTCATGCTATGGAGCCTTGGCGGCGTAGCGCCCATTTGGATGCTGAGACGCCGTAGCATTTTGATTTTGCGCATGAAGTTTCGCGAAAATCGATCCTGATTTTCGAGAAGCCCATGCGCCAGGCCGGTCCAGCGAGCCGCTGACCGGTCGACGGGATGCGGGGTGGCGCGGGCCTATGGCAGAGACGGGCGCGGAGCAAGAGAGCAGGAGGCAAGCCCTGGTGGCGCGGCTTTGGCGCAACCGCTGGCTGCTTGCCGCCGGCATCGTTGCGGTCCTCGCGGTTTATTTCCTCGCTGGCGCTTCAATCTATGTGCTGGTGCCGGCGTTGGCTCTGTTGGCGGCCGCGGCGATGCTGCCCGCCGATGCCGAGCGTCAGTCGGCCGATGCGGCTGCCGCGATCGAGGCCGGCGGGCTGCAGCGGCTCTCCGGCGAGTATCTGGCGGCCGCGGTCGCCGATCCGCTGATCATCTTCGACCATTCCGCCGCCATGGTTCACGCCAACGCCGCCGCCTTCGCCGCCTTCGGCGGGCTGGCGCCGGGCATGTCGCTGGCGTTGAAGTTTCGCGCGCCGGAAATGCAGGCCTTGCTGGACGGCATCCTGTCGGGGAAGGTCGCCGCCGATGCGGTCGACTACACCGAAAAGCTGCCCGTGGAACGGACATATCGGGTCAGCGCGTCCACGGTCGGCCACGCCACCGGCCTCTACGTGCTGGTGTTCAAGGATCAGAGCGAGACGCGCCGCATCGATCGCATGCGGGCCGATTTCATCGCCAATGCCAGTCATGAGCTGCGCACTCCGCTTGCCTCGATAGCAGGCTTCATCGAGACGCTGCGCGGCCCGGCCCGCAACGATCCGGCGGCGCGCGACCAGTTCCTGCAGATCATGCAGAACCAGACCGGCCGCATGGCCCGCCTGATCGACGATCTGCTCTCGCTGTCGCGGCTGGAGATGAAACCCTATCTGAAGCCGGGCACGGAAGTCGATCTTCGCCAGACGATCGACAGCGTGATCGATTCGCTCGGACCGCTGGCCGCGGAGAACGGCCTCGTCATCGACCGGGAGTTCGCCAGCGGGTGGCTGGTCGTGCCCGGCGACCGCGACGAGCTGTTCCAGGTCTTCGAGAATCTCCTGGAAAATGCCTGTAAATACGGCCAATCAGGCGGGCATGTCACCGTATCGATTGTAGCCGCCGAGGACGCCCAGCAACCGGGCTTCGACGTCACCATCAGGGACTACGGCCCGGGCATTGCCGAAGAGCACATTCCGCGCATTACCGAGCGTTTTTACCGCGTCGATGTCGAAAACAGCCGCACCCAGAAAGGCACCGGGCTTGGCCTTTCGATCGTCAAGCATATATTGACACGTCATAACGCAAGATTGTCGATCAAGTCGGAAGTCGGCAAGGGCGCGGCGTTCACGGTTCATTTGCCGGCTCGCTGATCGTGTACCGGTTGCCAACCGGGATTTTCTTCTTTCTGTCATGCGGTTCGCGTATCAGCGACAGATTGAGGGAACGCACCAGCCGGTACAAAACCGGGAAGGCATGTCCATGCAGTCCGTCCATATCGCCAGTGCCTATGATGAAGAACTGAAATTCCTGTCCAAGCGCATCGCCGCGATGGGCGGCCATGCCGAGCGCATGGTCGAACAGGCGGTCGCGGCCCTGGTCAATCTCGACCATGGCCTCGCGCAGAAGGTCATCCAGGACGATCTGGTGCTCGACGAGGGACAGCGCGAGATCGACGACAAGGCCATCATCATCATTGCCAGGCGCCAGCCGATGGCGACGGATCTTCGCGAGATCGTCGGCGCCATCCGCATCTCGGCCGATATCGAGCGCGTCGGCGACCTCGGCAAGAACGTCGCCAAGCGCGTGGCTGCCGTC
This sequence comes from Mesorhizobium sp. GbtcB19, assembly GCF_019091085.1. GTDB lineage: Bacteria > Pseudomonadota > Alphaproteobacteria > Rhizobiales > Rhizobiaceae > Mesorhizobium. Next base: position 178,788 of record NZ_JAGXJY010000009.1, read on the forward strand.
GACGGCCGCCAGCCGAACAGCCTGTTCCGCGGCCTGGAGGCCCTTGCCGACCTGGCGCTGACGCAGCTCAAGGAAGTGCTGGACGTCTATGCCTCGCGCTCGGTTGAGAGGATCGGCTTCGTGCGCGACCGCGACGACCAGATCGACGCCATGTACACCTCGCTGTTCCGCGAGCTTTTGACCTATATGATGGAAGATCCGCGCAACATCACGCCCTGCACGCATCTCTTGTTCTGCGCCAAGAACATCGAGCGGATTGGTGACCACGCGACCAACATCGCCGAGACCATCTATTACATCGTCACCGGCGATCAGATGCCCGCCGACCGGCCGAAGGGCGACAAGACCGACCAGATCGTGCTTCCAGGACTGATCCCGGCTAAGTGAACGGGCGCCTCTCGAACGGTTTTCTAATTTAGGCTAAGCTCTTCCCGGCACAACGATTTGTCAGTCGCAGTCTCGGGAGGTTTGCGATGGAACAAGTTCGAAACCTGACTCCAGCGCCGCAGCCGACATCGGGCATCATCGCCTCAAGCGTCTATTCCAGCGGCAAGCGGGTCGCCGATATCGCGATCGAACAGGCCGGCGAATGGGCGGCAAAACCCGGCCATGTCGTCTGGATCGGCCTGCTCGAGCCCGATCGCAACCTTCTCCTCAGGGTGCAGGCACAATTCCACCTGCACGACCTGGCCATCGAGGATGCCGAGCATCCGCATGCGCGCCCCAAGATCGAGCAATATGGCGATGCCCTCTTCATCGTCGCGCGCACCGCGCAATTGATCGACGGCCGCGTCACTTTCGGCGAGACGCATCTGTTCGTCGGCACCGGCTACATCGTCAGCGTCCGCCACGGCCCGTCGACCTCCTACGCCGCCGTGCGCCAGCACTGGGAAAGCTGCCCGCATTCGCTGGCCAAGGGCGAGGATTTCGTCCTCTACGCCATCCTCGACTTCATCGTCGACAATTACATGCCGGTGCTGGAGCAGATCGAGGACGAGGTCGAGGCGATCGAGGACAAGGTGCTTTTGAAGCCGATGACCGGTTCCGATATCGAGCGGCTCTACATGCTGCGCCGCGACCTGCTGCGGCTGCGCAATGCGGCGCTGCCGCTGGTCGAGGTCTGCCGCCGGTTGACCAGCGCCGAGCTGCCGCAGATCCATGCCGCCATGCATCCGCTGTTTCGCGACGTGACCGATCACATCCGCACCGTGCAGGAAAAGATCGACTCCCTGCGCGAGGTTCTGGCCTTCGCCTTCGAAGCCAGCCTGCTGGTCGGCCAGAGCCAGGAAACCGCCATCTCCAAGAAACTAGCCTCATGGGCCGCCATCCTGGCTGTGCCTACGGCCTTCGCCGGCATCTACGGCATGAACTTTTCCGACATGCCGGAACTGAAGATGGAATACGGCTATCCGACAGTGCTAGCGGCGATCGCGCTGATCTGCGCGTTCCTGTACTGGCGGTTCAAGAAGAATGGGTGGCTGTGAAGGTAAGGGAATAAGGGAATAGGGGAGTAGGGCAGTAAGGGAGTAGGGTAATACGGGAGTGCTAGGCTGGCGAAACGTCGCGCATGAAGCGCTCTTTTCCCCTACTCCCTTACTGCCCTATTCCCCTATTCCCTTAATTCATCTTGCCCTGCGCCGTTCCGCCGCCGGCTGGAATGCGACACGGGAATGATACTTGCAGTACGGTCCCGTCTCGGCGGCGTCGTTGCCGCAGAAGCTGAAATCTTCCGACAGGGGATCGCCGTTCGGCCATTTGCAGGTGCGCTCGGTGAGCTCGACCAGCTGCAGGTTGCGCGAAATCGGCACGACCACGTTCTCGACCGGGCGGATATAGTGGCGCGCCACCGGCTCGGCGTCGAACTGCACCTGCAGCGCGGTGGCGCCGATGGTCGCCGTCACATGGCGCGTCGCGCTCGCCGCGCGGGTCACCGATTTCTGCATCGAGGCGCCTTGCGCCACTTTCTTCTGGCGTGCCGGGGCGGCTGTCGCGCGACCGCGGCCCGACAGCTTCAGGCGATGCACCTTGCCGATGACGGCGTTGCGGCTCACTCCGCCGAGCTGTGCGGCAATCTGGCTTGCACTCAGACCCTCCGACCACAATTTCCTGAGAAGTTCTACCCGCTCGTCAGTCCAGTTCATGAGACCGCGCTCCTGCTAATGCGTGCGGCAGCCAGAATCCTTCCCCGAGCCGGCTCTCGCCGGGCAAACGACACCACATGTACCGGGTGATTTAGGTCCGCCGCACGAAATATAGTTATTTCTCGACTACAATTACCTTATGCGCTGACTCGGTGACAAGAGTCCCAAAGGCAACACCGATTCGGTTTTTACGGTTTTCCCCAACTTGCCTGAACACTGATGAGCCGGCGTGGCGTCGGAGGGTTGCCACGCGCTTCTGCGTGACGTTTTCGTTGACTTCATGGCCGAAAAACATGATAAGCCGCAAAGGCCGCCGCATTGGCGGCTTTTTTGATTTCCGGTACCGGAGACGCATATAATGAGCGGTTCGGCGCTTTACGAGACCTTTGCTCGCGCACCCCTGGCTTTCGATCGAGGGGAAGGGACCTGGCTGGTCACCGACAAGGGCGAACGATATCTCGACTTCGCCGGCGGCATCGCGGTGAATTCGCTGGGCCACAGCCATCCGCATCTGGTCGCGGCGCTCACCGAGCAGGCTGCCAAGCTCTGGCACGTCTCCAACCTCTATGAGATCCCGGAACAGCGCCGGCTGGGCGAGCGGCTGGCCGACGCCACCTTTGCCGACAAGGTGTTCTTCACCAATTCGGGCGCCGAGGCGCTGGAATGCGCCATCAAGACGGCCAGGCGCTATCACTTCGTCAAGGGCCATCCCGAGCGTTTCCGGATCATCACCTTCGAGGGCGCTTTCCATGGCCGCACGCTGGCGACGATCGCCGCCGGCGGCCAGTACAAATATCTCGAAGGCTTCGGCCCGAAGGTCGAGGGTTTCGACCAGGTCGCTTTCGACGACATCGACGCCGCCGAGAAGGCGATCACGCCGGAGACCGCCGCGATCCTGATCGAGCCGGTGCAGGGCGAGGGCGGCATCCGCCCGGTGCCGACGCAATCGCTGAAGCGGCTGCGCCAGCTTTGCGACCAGCACGGCCTGCTTTTGATCTTCGACGAGGTCCAGTGCGGCATCGGCCGCACCGGCAAGCTGTTCGCGCATGAATGGACCGGCGTCACGCCCGACCTGATGGCGATCGCCAAGGGCATCGGCGGCGGCTTTCCGATGGGCGCCTGCCTTGCCACGGACGAGGCTGCGACCGGCATGACCGCCGGCGTGCATGGCACCACCTTCGGCGGCAATCCGCTGGCGATGGCGGTCGGCAACGCCGTGCTCGACGTCGTGCTGGAAGACGGTTTCCTCGAGGACGTGCAGCGCAAGGCGCTGCTCCTCAAACAGGGCCTTGCGGCGGTCGCGGACGAATTTCCCGATGTCATCGAGGATATCAGGGGAACCGGCCTGATGCTCGGCCTGAAATGCGCCATGCCCAACACCAAGGTGAACATGGCGCTGCGCGACCAGCATTTGCTTGCCGTGCCGGCGGGCGACAACGTCATCCGCCTCCTGCCGCCGCTCACCGTCACCGATGAAGAGATCGGCGAGGCGCTGAAGCGCATCCGAGGCGGCGCCAAGGGCCTGACCGACGCGATTGCGGCCGAAGCCGCGAAATAATTTCTGGAAACCTGCCGATGAGTGTTCGCCACTTCACCGATCTATCCGCCGTTTCCGCGGACGACCTGCGCGTCATGCTGGACGACGCGGTGGCGCGAAAGACCAGGCTCAAGGCAGGCGAGCGTTCGAAACCGCTCGACGGCAAGGTGCTGGCGATGATCTTCGACAAGCCCTCGACGCGCACCCGCGTGTCCTTCGATGTCGGCATGCGCCAGCTCGGCGGCGAGACCATCATGCTGACCGGCACCGAAATGCAGCTCGGCCGCTCGGAGACCATCGCCGATACGGCAAAAGTTCTGTCGCGTTACGTCGACGCCATCATGATCCGCACCACCTCGCATGACCGGCTGCTGGAGCTCACCGAGAACGCCACCGTTCCAGTCATCAACGGGCTGACCGACGACACGCATCCCTGCCAGCTCATGGCCGACATCATGACTTATGAGGAGCATCGCGGTCCGGTGGCCGGCAAGACCTTTGCCTGGACCGGCGACGGCAACAATGTGCTGCATTCGCTGCTGGAAGCCTCGGCGCGGTTTCGTTTCAACCTGAATGTCGCGGTGCCGGAAGGCAGCGAGCCTTTCGAGAAATATGTCGACTGGTCGAAAGCCAATGGCGGCAAGGTCCGCTTTTCGAGGTCCGCCGAGGAGGCTGTCGACCAGGCCGATTGCGTCGTCACCGACAGCTGGGTCTCGATGGGCCAGGAGCATCGCGCCCGGGGCCACAACGTCTTCCTGCCCTATCAGGTCAATGCGGCGCTGATGGCCAAGGCCAAGTCCGACGCCTTGTTCATGCACTGCCTGCCGGCGCATCGCGGCGAGGAGGTCACCGACGAGGTGATCGACGGGCCGCATTCGGTGGTCTTCGACGAGGCCGAGAACCGGCTGCACGCCCAGAAGGCGGTGCTGGCCTGGTGCCTGGGCGCCTGATCCGGCAAAACCGATACGGGGGATATGTCGACTTGATCCGGGGATATGTGATGCCTATTTGCGGGCCATCACGTAAATTGAACGCGCTTCGATGCATGCGGCTCACAGGGTTGCATGGCTGCGCCCCGGAGTTTTGTCATGTTGGAAACCCAGACCTTGGCTGAGCATAAACCCCAACTCGGTGAATTCGGCTTCGCCGGCGACGACCATGTCGTACCTTACGAGGTCGCGCCGCTCGACGTGCGCGGCCGCACCGTGCAGCTCGGGCCGATGCTCGATGCCATTTTGAGCCGCCACGACTATCCCGAGCCGGTCGCCCGCCTTTTGGCGGAAGCCTGCGTGCTCACCGTGCTCCTCGGCACCTCGCTGAAATTCGAGGGCAAGTTCATCCTGCAGACCCGCACCGACGGGCCGGTCGACATGCTGGTGGCCGATTTCAGCACGCCGCATGCGCTGCGCGCCTATGCGCGCTTCGACCCGGACCGGCTGCAGGCGCTGATCGCTTCCGGCGAGACCTCGCAGCAGACGCTGCTCGGCAATGGCGTGTTGGCTTTGACCATCGACCAGGGCGCGCATACGCAACGCTACCAGGGCATCGTCCAGCTCGACGGCACCTCGCTGGAGGATGCCGCGCGCACCTATTTCCGGCAGTCGGAGCAGATCCCGACCGAGGTTAAGATGTCGGTCGCCAAGCTGGTCACGCCCGGCCCGGGCGGCGCGCGCGAGCAGTGGCGCGCCGGCGGCATCCTGGCGCAGTTCCTGCCGCAAGCGCCGGAGCGTATGCGCGTGCCCGACATTTCCGGCGGCGACGGCGATCCGCGCGACGTTACGCATCAGCCGGCCGACAATTCCTGGCAGGAATTGCTGGCGCTGCTCGGCACGATCGAGCCGACCGAGCTGATCGATCCGACTGTCGGTGCCGAGCGGCTGCTTTACCGGTTGTTCCACGAACACGGCGTGCGCGTGTTCCGCGGCGTGCCGGTCGCCGACCAGTGCTCGTGCTCGCGCGACAAGATCCGCGGCATCCTCGGAGGCTTTTCGGCCGAGGAGATCAAGGACTCGACCGAGGACGGCGGCATCCATGTCGCCTGCGAGTTCTGCTCGACGCAATACGACTTCGATCCGGCCGAGTTCGCGGCGGAGTAACGCCCTTTCCTTCTCCCCGTTTCACGGGGGAGAAGGTGCCCGAAGGGCGGATGAGGGGCGGCGCCAACATTGGCGACTGGCGTGCCTCTCGCTAATTCACCGTGCGCCTCGTCCCCGGCATGTCGAGCGAGAAAGCCGGGATGGCGATATCGAACGTCTCTCCCCGCCGATTCCGCATCGTGTAGTGCCCGACCATGATGCCCGACGGCGTCGAGAGCGGGCAGCCTGAAGTGTATTGATAGCTGTCGCCGGGGTTGAGTTCCGGCTGGTCGCCGACGACGCCGGCGCCGCGCACCTCCTCGACACGGCCCCGGCCGTCAGTGATGTGCCAGTAGCGCGACAAAAGCTGCACGAATTCGTCGGAGCGGTTGTCGATCGTCACCTGATAGCCCCAGACATAGCGGTTCTCGGACGGATCGGATCGGTCCTCCAGATAGAAGGGTCTGACTAGCACTTCGATGTTGCGCGTCACGGCGCGATACATGGGCCACTCCGGTTGCCGCTGCAGGGAAACATTTGTCACGCGCCGCGGTTATTACGCGAAAGCGGAAGTCCGCCTGCCAGCCTTTAAGCGCAGGTGCCGAATAACAATGTCATTTAAGTGACACATGACAATGTTGCTGTGCGCAAACCGTGCTGGCCGACTCGGGGCGCGCTCTGTGACTGATGAAACGGCCGCATGCGGCCAAGAGCAATTCCAGGAAAAGTGTGAGCGGTTTTCCGTCCGGAATTGCGTCAAAACAAAGAGGTAGAGTGGTTCGCCGTTTCCGTGAAACGGTGAAACACTCTAGCAGGAGTGACCAGATCTCGATGGAACTGACTATCGCAGCCGGCTTGGCTTCGTCAGCCCTTCTCCTCTCGAATCTCGCCAGCATCCTGCTCGCCGCGTCGCGGCTGAAACGGCGTCATGTCATTGCGCCGCCCGCCGGTGCGCAGCCGCCGGTCACGATCATCGTGCCGTCGCGCGGCATCGAGCCGTTCACGCAAGAGACCTTGCAGCGCGCCTTCTCGCTCGACTGGCCGCGCTATGAGCTGATCTTCTGCGTCGCGCACGCCGACGATCCGGTGGTCAATCTCGTCAAAGCGGCGATCGCACGCCATCCGAAGGTTGCGGCGCGGCTTCTGGTCGGCGAGGATCGCATCAGCGCCAATCCCAAGCTCAACAACTGCGCCAAGGGCTGGCAGGCGGCACGGCACGATTGGGTCATCCTTGCCGACTCCAACGTGCTGATGCCGAGGGATTATGTCCAACAGCTGATGGCGGCATGGCGCCCGGACACCGGCCTCGTCTGCTCGACGCCGATCGGCTCGCGGCCGGACGGCTTCTGGGCTGAGGTTGAATGCGCCTTCCTCAACTCGCTGCAGGCGCGCTGGCAGTATACCGGCGAGGCGCTCGGCCTCGGCTTTGCCCAGGGCAAGAGCATGCTGTGGAACAAGCCGATGCTGGATGCCAATGGCGGCATTGAAGCGCTTGGCGCCGAGAGCGCCGAGGACGCGGCCGCCACCAAGCTGGTCAACAGCCTCGGCTTGCGCGTCAATCTCGTCGCCTCGCCTTTCGAGCAGCCGCTCGGCCTGCGCACATTCGCCCAGATCTGGGCGCGCCAGGCGCGCTGGGCGCGGCTGCGCCGGGTCACCTTCCCGCTGTTCTTCGCGCCCGAAATCCTGACCGGTGCCGCCGCGCCGCTGCTGCTGGCGCTGCTTGCCGCGGCAAGCGCCGGCGTCAGCCTGCCCAGCACGGCTTTGTGCGTGCTGGCGATCGCCTATTTGCCGGAATGCCTGCTGGCCTCCGCCAAAGGCTGGTACCTGTCGCCGCGCAGCGTCACCGCGATGCTCACGCGCGACGCGATGCTGCCGGCCATCTGGGCGCGCGCCTGGTTCGGCGGCGCGGTCGACTGGCGCGGCAATGCCATGACCATCCGCGCCAAGGCGATGACCGAACTGGAAGAGCCAGCCTGAAGTGCTGTTCGCGGCGGGTGCCGCGACAGGTTCTATTTGGCCGCCTTCAGTGCTTGCTCGATGTCCTCCAATAGGTCGTCCGTATCTTCCAGCCCTACCGAAAGCCTGAGCGTGCCGGGTCCGATGCCGAGTTCGGCCCGCGCGTCGTCGCTCAGGTTCTTGTGCGTCGTCGTCGCCGGATGGGTGATCAGGCTCTTGGCGTCACCGAGATTGTTGGAGATCAACACGATATCGAGCGCGTTCTGCAGGGCGAAGGCCGCCTGCTTGCCGCCCTTGACGTCGAGGCAGATCAGCGTCGAGCCGCCCGACATCTGCTTCTTGACGACATCCGCCTGCGGATGATCGGCCCGGCCGGGATAGATGACGCGCGCGATCTCCGGCCGCCCGGCCAGGAAGTCGGCGATCTTGCCGGCGCTCTCGGTCTGCTGACGCACGCGCAGCGGCAGCGTTTCCAGGCCTTTCAACAGCGTCCAGGCGTTGAAGGGCGACAGGCTTGGGCCGGTGTGGCGGAAATAATCGTGCAGGTTCTCGTCGATCCACTTCTTGTCGGACAGGATGACGCCGCCGAGGCAGCGGCCCTGGCCGTCTATATGCTTGGTGGCGGAATAGACGACGATATGCGCGCCGAGCTGCAAGGGCTTCTGCTGCAGTGGCGTGGCGAAGACATTGTCGACGATCAGCCTGGCGCCGATGGAATTGGCCAAAGCGGCAACCGCGGCGATGTCGACCACTTCCAGCGTCGGGTTGGTCGGGCTTTCCAGGAAGAACAGCTTGGTGTTCGGCTTGACCGCCTTTTCCCAGTTGGCGATGTCGGTGCCGTCGACCAACGTCGCCTCGATGCCGTAGCGCGGCGCCAGCGTCTCGACAACCCAGCGGCAGGAGCCGAACAGCGCGCGCGCCGCAACGATGTGGTCGCCGGCCTTGACGCTGCAGAGCAATGCCGCGGAGACGGCCGCCATGCCGGAGGCCGTGGCGCGGGCATCCTCGGCGCCTTCCAGCGCGCACATGCGCTTCTCGAACATGTCGACGGTCGGGTTGGCGTAGCGCGAATAGATGAAGCCCGGTTCCTCGCCCTTGAAACGGGCCTCGGCGGCCTGCGCCGTCTCATAGACATAGCCCTGCGTGAGATACATCGCCTCGGCGGTTTCGCCGAATTGGGAACGCAGTGTCCCGCCATGCACGAGTGCCGTCTGAGGTTTCCAGTTACGCTTCTTGGTGCTCATAGCCCTGCTTCCAGACACAAAAAAACCGGCCGCGAAGTCGCAACCGGTCCATACAGCCTTGCGGCTCGACGGTCCTTTAGCGACTTGTTTAACGTGGCTGCAAGCCGACCGGCCAAATCACCACGGGATAACGACCCTTTAAATGAGCGCCGCGCTTGCGTCAATTGCCGGCTTCATTAAGAGGTTTGTACCAGCCGGGCGGCAAGAGCCTGCTTAGGTCCTCGCCCGGCCTTGCGAACGGAGCCAGCCTTTGCGGCAGACAGGCATTCTTCCGGATCAGGACATCGCGGCGCTGTTTGCGGCCAACGCGCTGAAGTCGCCGCGCGCGCTGGATGCCGACCAGATCCAGCCGGCGAGCCTTGACCTGCGGCTTGGCGACAAAGCCTTCCGGGTGCGCGCTTCCTTCCTGCCTGGACCCGATCATCTCGTCGCCGACAAGCTCGAGCGGCTGAAGCTGCACGAGATCAATCTCACCGAGGGAGCGGTGCTGGAGACCGGCTGCGTCTACATCGTGCCGCTGCTCGAAAGCTTGGCATTGCCGGCCGAAGTTTCAGCCTCGGCCAATCCCAAGAGCTCGACCGGCCGGCTGGACATTTTCACGCGCGTCATGACCGATCGCGGCCACGAGTTCGACAAGATCGCCGCCGGCTATCACGGGCCGCTCTATCTCGAAGTCAGCCCGCGCACCTTCCCGATCGTCGTGCGCGCGGGCTCGCGGCTGTCCCAGATACGCTTCCGCACCGGCAATGCGGTTCTGTCGGAGAGCGAGCTGCGCGACCTTCACCGCGCCGAGATGCTGGTCGCCACAGAGCCGCCCAACATTTCCGGCGGCGGCATCGCGCTCTCCATAGATCTCGACGGCGACAAGGACGGCCTTGTAGGTTATCGCGGCAAGCATCACACCGGCCTTGTCGACGTCGACAAGCGCGCCGCGCAGGATGTCGTCGATTTCTGGGAGCCGATCTACAAGAGCGGCGCCGGCGAGCTGGTCCTCGATCCCGACGAATTCTACATCCTGGTCAGCCGTGAGGCCGTGCATGTGCCGCCGCTCTACGCCGCCGAGATGACGCCCTTCGATCCGCTGGTCGGCGAGTTTCGCGTCCACTATGCCGGCTTCTTCGATCCGGGCTTCGGCCATTCCGCCGCCGGCGGCACCGGCAGCCGCGCGGTGCTCGAAGTGCGCAGCCACGAGGTGCCGTTCATCCTCGACCACGGCCAGATCGTCGGCCGCCTCGTCTACGAGCATATGCTGAAGCGTCCACAGGCGCTCTACGGCACCGATCTCGGATCGAACTACCAGGCGCAGGGACTGAAGCTCTCAAAGCACTTTCGCGCCGCGCGCTGAGCGCCGTTGGCTTCGGCCGGAGGTCAGCCGCGAAACAGAAACTTTTGGGCTGCGCCCAGACAGGCGTGAAAGTGGCCGATATAGAGCAGTTCGCGTACGGTCAGGCGCTTCCTGCCCCAAAATCCTTTGGTTTGCTTCGTTTCATCAAGCGGCGAGCTTGAGCCCGCTCCCAAGGGGAACAACTGCTTGTCGAGGCATGCGAGCACATAAGCTCTCGCGGAGTCGATGCCGCAGGCCTCGGCCTTGTCGTTCAACCTGTCGGCGCGCAGCGCGGACGTCATGCGATCCGAGTTGCGCATCAGAAAGCCCACTTGCGGTTTCGAGTAGCCGGTGGCCAGAAGCCGGCTCGTCATCGCCGATCGGGCCTGGCTGTAGGATCTTGGGCTGCATTTGGCGGCGCTGTAAGCCGCTGAGGACATGCAAGCGAGGGCAAGCGCCAAACCCATCAACACAACGCCGATCCGCTTCCGCTCCATTTGTCCTCCAGGCTTGGCGCTGCCTTACAGCGCCTTCACCGCCACCTTCACCGGCTTTTCGATCTCAAGCGGATTGCGCAGCGGCAGGCCGAAATCCTGCGCCTCGATCTCGAACGTGTCGCCGGCCTCGGTCCTGATGCCGTCGGCGAAGGACAGTGTCGCGGTGCCGAACATATGCACATGCACGTCGCCAGGCTGGCGGAACGCCGAATATTTGAAATGATGGTGCTCGAGATTGGCGATGGTGTGCGACATGTTCGCTTCGCCTGAAAGAAACGGCTTTTCCCACAAGAGCTTGCCGTCGCGCCAGATGCGCGATGCGCCGCGGATATCGGCCGGCAGCTCGCCGATCAGGATTTCGGGACCGAAGGAAGCGTTGCGCAGCTTGGAATGCGCCAGGAACAGATAGTTCACCCGCTCCGTGACGTGATCGGAAAACTCGTTCGACAGCGTGAAGCCGACACGGAACGGCGCGCCGTCGTCGCCGATCACATAGATACCGGCGATCTCCGGCTCCTCGCCGCCGTCCTGCGCGAAGGCGGGCGACATCAGCGGCGCGCCGGGCGCCACCGCCATCGTGCCGTTGCCCTTGTAGAACCACTCCGGCTGCACGCCGACCTGGCCCTTGGCCGGCTTGCCGCCTTCGAGACCCATGCGGAACATCTTCATGGAATCGGTGAGCTGTTCCTCGCCGTCATTGAGCTTCTTGTGCATGGAATCGCGCGTTGCCGCGGAGCCGAGATGCGTGAGGCCGGTGCCGGTGAGATGCAGATGCGCGGGATCGGGATGGTTGATCGGCGACACCAGCCGGCCCCTCTTGTAGGCCGCGTCGAGATCGACCGCCTCGCCATAGCCCTTGCGCTCGATCAGGGCTTCGAGCCCGGTGCCGGTGCGCGCGGCCTCCATCGCCAGCGAATAGACGCTGCGCGCGCCGTTGATGACCCTGGTCTTGCCGCCGCCATTGCGGGCGACGACGCGGATCGTCTCGGCGTCGTCGAGGATTTGGGAGATCAGCATGTTTGAACCCTCTCTCATCTTGCCTGGCTGCCCGCGGGCAAACCTTTACCGGCGCAGCGCGAAGCAATCCGCGCCACGGTTGAAACGCTTCGTCCGGATTGCGCTCGCGAGCCTGGTCCTTGGCCGGACTTCTTGGCGCCGACGGGTTGCCGGCAGCTTCGCGATCTAGAACCCGTATGCCTCCTGAACTTTGTTCCGGCCCTTAAGCCTTGTTCTTGTTGTAGACGTCGAAGATGACGGCGCCGAGCAGCACCAGGCCTTTGACCACCTGCTGCCAGTCGACATTGACGCCCATGATCGACATGCCGTTGTTCATCACGCCCATGATGAAGCCGCCGACAACGGCGCCGATCACCTGTCCGACGCCGCCCATTGCCGAGGCGCCGCCGATGAAGACGGCCGCGATGACGTCGAGCTCTGAGCCGAGACCCGCCGCCGGCACGGCCTGGCCGAGGCGCGCCGCGATGATCAGGCCGCCGAGCGCAGACAAGACGCCCATGTTGATGAACACCATCAGCGTCAGCCTTTCGGTGTTGATGCCCGAGAGCTGCGCGGCCTTGGCGTTGCCGCCCATCGCGTAGATGCGGCGGCCGATGGTCATGCGCTTTGTGACGAAGACGAACAGCGAGATCAGCACGCCCATCACCAGAAGCACCACCGGCAGGCCCCTGTAGCTGGCGAACTGGAAGACCAGGAACAGCGCCAGCGCGCTGCCCACCAGCGTCTTGACGACGAACAGCGGGAAGGGTTCGGCCTCATAGCCATGCGCCTCGCGCTTGCGCCGCGTCCTGAAGCCGAAATAGGCATAGGCGAGCACCGCGATCAGGCCGAGCACGATCGTCGTCATGTGCAGCGTAAGCCCGCTGCCGACGATGGTTTTGCCGGCGGCATTGACCGTCGGCGGGATCAGCGTCAGCGGGCCGATCACATCCGGGATGAAGCCCGAGCTCAGCGCCTTGAAGCCGTCGGGAAGCGGGCCGACCGAGGAACCGCCGCCAAGCAGCGCCTGGCAGATGCCGCGGAAGATCAGCATGCCCGCCAGCGTCACGATGAAGCTCGGTATCCGGTGATAGGCGATCCAGTAGCCCTGCGCCGCGCCGATCAGCGCGCCGACGATAAGGCAGACGATCGAGACGACCAGCGGATTCGAGAATATCCCGAGCGGCCAGATCACCATCATCATCGCCGCCAGCGCGCCGATGAAGCCGGCGACCGATCCGACGCTGAGGTCGATATAGCCGGCGACGATCACCAGGAGCATGCCGAGCGCCATCACGATGATGAACGAGTTCTGCTGCACCAGGTTGGAAAGGTTCACCGGTTTGAACAGCGTTCCCGACGTCGTGTACTGGAAGAACAGCATGATGACGATCAGCGCGATGATCAGGCCGTATTCGCGCAGGTTCGTCGTCAGCGCCGAGACTGCGATGCGCGGACCTTGCTTGACGTCTTCGGCCGTGCCGCTTTGCGGCGCAGGAGCGCTTTCTGTGCTCATGATGCTTTTTTTCCTTCTCCGCGAACGATGGCGCGCATGATTTTTTCCTGGCTGGCGTCGCTTGCCGCCATTTCGCCGACGATACGCCCTTCGTTCATGACATAGATGCGGTCGGTGATGCCGAGCAATTCAGGCATTTCCGACGAGATGACGATGATCGCTTTGCCCTCGGCGGCGAGGCGGGCGATGATCGTATAGATTTCGTATTTGGCGCCGACGTCGATACCGCGCGTCGGCTCGTCGAGGATCAGCACTTCCGGATCGGCGAACAGCCATTTCGACAGCACCACCTTCTGCTGGTTGCCGCCCGAGAGGTTGCCGGTCAGCTGATAGACGCTGGAGGCGCGGATGTTGGTCTTCTTGCGGTAGTCGTTGGCGACGCTCATCTCGCGCATGTCGTCGATGACGCCGCGGCTGGAGACGCCTCGGAGATTGGCTAAGGTCACATTGTGCTTGATGTGGTCGATCAGGTTGAGGCCGTAGGTCTTGCGGTCCTCGGTGACATAGGCGATGCGGTTTTCCACCGCCTTGCTCACCGTCGAAAGATCGAGACGCTTGCCATGGAGCGACACCTCGCCGGTGATGTGCCGGCCGTAGGTGCGGCCGAACAGGCTCATGGCGAATTCGGTGCGGCCGGCGCCCATCAGCCCGGCGATGCCGACCACCTCGCCCTTGCGCACATTGAGGTTGACGTTCTTGATCACCTGCCGCTCGGCGTGGATCGGGTGGTAGACCGACCAGTCCTTGACCTCGAAGATGACCTCGCCGATCTGCGGCTCGCGCGGCGGATAGCGGTCGTCGAGCGAGCGGCCGACCATCGACGTGATGATGCGGTCTTCCGAGATGTCCTTCCTGGGCAACGTCTCGATGGTGCGCCCGTCGCGGATTACGGTCACCTTGTCGGCGACCCGGTTCACTTCGTTGAGCTTGTGCGAGATCAGGATCGAGGTCATGCCCTGGCGCTTGAACTCGAGCAGAAGGTCGAGCAGCGCCTGGCTGTCCTTTTCCGAGAGCGACGCGGTCGGCTCGTCGAGGATCAGAAGCTTCACTTCCTTGCTCAGCGCCTTGGCGATCTCGACCAGCTGCTGCTTGCCGACGCCGATATTGGTGATCAGCGTCTTGGGATCTTCCTTCAGGCCGACCTTGTCGAGCAGCCCCTTGGTGCGCTTCTCGTTGGCGTTCCAGTCGATGACGCCATAGGTGGCGTGTTCATTGCCGAGGAAGATGTTTTCCGCGATCGACAGCATCGGCACCAGGGCAAGCTCCTGATGGATGATGACGATGCCGATATGCTCGCTGTCATGGATGCCCTTGAAATGGCATTCCTGGCCGCGAAAGACGATCTGGCCTTCATAGGTGCCGGATGGATAGACGCCCGACAGCACCTTCATCAGCGTCGACTTGCCGGCGCCGTTCTCGCCGACGATGGCGTGAATCTCACCTTCCTCCACGCTGAGGTTGACGTTCGACAGCGCCTTCACGCCGGGGAACGTCTTGGTGATGTCGCGCATCTCCAAAATCGTCGAGGCCATCAGGAATTCCGCTCCCTGGCGCAGGCCTTCCGGTTCCGGAAAGCGTCATGCGCGAAATCATCATACTGCAGTCTGGTCCGCGCCGCGACGGCGCAAGGCGCTGCAGAGCCGGCAAAAAACGATACCGGGGTCGCTTGTGAACGAAAAGGGGCCCTGCGTCGCGCAGGACCCCTTCCTTTAAGGCTGGATTACTTCAGGTCTGCAGCCTTGATGTAGCCGGAATCGACCACCTGCGCCTGGTAGTTCGACTTGTCGACCTCATGCGGCGTCAGCAGGATCGAGGGGACGACCTTGACGTCGTTGTTGTAGGTCTTTTCGTCGAGGCCGTCCGGCTTGCCGCCGGAGAGCACCTTGTCGACCAGCTGCACGGTGGCCTTGGCCAGCTCGCGGGTGTCCTTGAACACCGTCGAATACTGCTCGCCCGAGATGATCAGCTTGACCGAGGCGGTCTCGGCGTCCTGACCGGTGACGATCGGCCAGGGCTGAGCGTCGGTGCCGTAGCCGACGGCGCGCAGCGAGGCGGTGATGCCGCGCGACAGGCCGTCATAGGGCGACAGAACGCCATCGACGCGGCTGCCGTCCGAGTAGTTGGCGGAGAGCAGATTGTCCATGCGCGCCTGGGCGGTGGCGGCGAGCCAGCGCAGCGTGCCGACCTTGTCCATGCCGGTCTGGCCGGACTTGATCTTGATCGAGCCGTCGTCGATCAGCGGCTGCAGGACGGAAATCGCGCCATTGTAGAAGAAGAAGGCGTTGTTGTCGTCCGGCGAGCCGCCGAACAGCTCGACGTTCCACGGCTTGGTGTTCGGGAAGCGCTCCTTGAGGCCCTTGACCAGCGAATTCGCCTGGATCACGCCGACGCCGAAATTGTCGAAGGTGGTGTAGTAGTCGACATTCTTGGTCTTCTTGATCAGGCGGTCGTAGGCGACGACGACGACGCCGGCATCATTGGCCTTCTGCAGCGCGTCGGCCATGGTGGTGCCGTCGATCGACGCGATGATGAGCGCCTTCGGGCCCTTGGTGATTTCGTTTTCCAGCTGGCTGAGCTGGTTCGGGATGTCGTCCTGCGCATATTGCAGGTCGACGGTATAGCCGAGGGCCTCGAGCTGCGACTTGACGGCATCGCCGTCGTTGATCCAGCGCTGCGAGGTCTTGGTCGGCATCAGCACGCCGACGAGACCCTTGTCGGCCGCGTGCGCCGAATAGCTGATGGCAGCAATGCCAAGGGCCGCGACGGCGGCCAGTGTCTTGATGATCTTCACGATTACTCTCCCTGGTTGATGGACGCGACACCTCGGGGCTTCGCGGGCCGCGCAGTCGAGCAGGTGCGCTGGCGCGCCACTGTCGGCTTTATCGATCTCCGGTATCCTCCCAATCGGCCCCGCGGCGCAGTTTCAATCGATACGAATTTGCTCGTTGCCGACTGTTGCGCCTCGGAACGCACGAAGGGTGGGTCGCTTTGACATAACTGTCAAATGCGATCTTTGCTGGTTGCTATATCGAAAGTGGTATGGCTTAAGGGGTTGATAGAAACCGGCAAAGAGGCTTGAAAATCATGGCGGCGTTGCACGATCCCGGTGCGATTTCAGGTGGTTACGAGAAATTGCCGGGCGACGGCGAAACGCTGCTGCGCAGCGGCCTCAGCCTCCGCCACATGCGCATGATCGCGGCCATTGACGATCACGGACGGGTGAGCGCCGCCGCCCAGGTCATGAACATCTCGCAACCGGCCGCCTCGCGCATGATCGCCGAGATGGAGGCGGTGCTCGACGTCAGGTTGTGCGAGCGGCTGCCGCGCGGCGTGACGCTGACCCCCTATGGCCAGGCGCTCGCCCGCCGCGCCCGCTCGATCCTGCTCGAGATGCGGGAGGCCGATCGCGAGATTTCCGAGCTCAAGGCCGGCAAGGGCGGTTCGGTGTTTCTTGGCGCGGTGACGGCGCCGGCGATCGAGCTTGCGGTGCCGGCCATCCGCGAGATCCGCCGCATCTATCCGCGCATCGAGATCACCATGCAGGTCGAAACCTCGAACGTGCTCGCCCGCGAGCTGATCGCATCGCGCCACGATTTCATCATCGCCCGCATTCCCGACGACCTCAATCCGCGGCTTTTCGAATCGCGCGTCATCGGCGTCGAGAAAGCTTGCCTCATCGTGCGCCGCGGCCATCCGCTGGCGAGCGGCAAGACGGTGCGGCTGGAGGAGACGGCGGGCTATGACTGGGTGTTCCAGTCCGGCGGTTCGCCGCTGCGCCAGGCGATGGAAAGCAACTTTTTGAACCGCGATATTCCCTTGCCCGATCGCATTCTCAACACCTCTTCGCTGCTGCTCACCTTGGTGATGGTGGCGCAGTCCGACGCCATCGCGCCGGTGTCGATCCAGGTCGCCAAGTTCATTCAAGGCGGCGATGGCCTGGCCGGCGCCATCGATGTGGTTCAGACCGAGTTCGACATCGAGGTCCGGCCCTACAGCCTGATCACGGTCAAGAACCGCGTGCTCTCGCCCGCCGCGAAAATGCTGCATGACTTCATCTTGCGCGAAGTGGGGTAATGGAACGAGAATGCTACTTGTACGTTCAAACCGATCGGCGGCTCGCTGGAGCCCGTTGCGGGCGAGGGAAGGGCCGCCGATGCTCAACAGCTCGGGAGGTTTTTGATGGAACGTCGGTTATTTCTGACTGGAATGCTTGGCGTTGCGGGGGCGGCGGCACTTGCGAGCCTGGCCGGACCCGGCAAGGCCGTTGCCGGAATTCCGGCCGGCAACGGAATTCTGGACGAGCTCGACAAGCCGGATTTGCTTCCGGAAGAAGCGGTTCTCCAAGGCGACGATCAGGCTCAAGTAGAGCTGGTCTCGCACCGCCACCATCACGGACACGGCCATTGGCGCTGGCGCCGCCGCCATGGTCGTCGCCGCGGCTGGAGGCACGTCTGCCGCCGCTACTGGCATCATGGCCGCTGGCGCCGCCGTTGCCGGCGCGAGCGCTATTGGATCAACATTTGGCTGTAATTCAGGCCCAAGCGGCTTGAAGGATGGGTCTTGCACGACGATCGTGCAGACCCATCACCTTTCGAGGCGAATTCAGAGACCGAGGCGCGGAATCAGGCATCGCCGCTTTGATTGTCGCCGCTCCAATGCCGCCGCTGTCTATCAACCGGTCAGGTCTAATTGCCGTAGTTCGAATGGAGTTGCGTGCGGGCGTAGACTTCCTTCTCGTCCGTGGGAACATGGACCCGTCCCTCCCAAGGCAAGTGGGTGGCCGTGTACCGACCTGCTACCCTCACGGCGTCGTAGGGTTTTGAAGGCCGGTAAAACTTCTGGTCGATAACACAAAAAGTCGTGTCGATATGGGCCTCGAAAACCCTGTCGCCCTCATCGGTGAAATGAAGTGGCTTTGACCAGAACTGCTCTTCCCATTTCGCGATTGTACTGTCGCGGCCGGCCAGGGCCTTTCCCGTAAACAAGTGGCTTCGCGAGATATCCAGAGCGAAGCCGGCTTTTCCAACGGCATGCCGCCTGGTGAGGTTGAGCAACTCGGTGAGAAAGCTGGCCGGCAGGCGCGCGTTGAAGAGAATGTCAGGGTCGGTGACGCAGAAATGCCTTGGAAGGTCTTGCTTCAGCCGATTTATCGATTTGTTGGGTCCTAGGTTCTCGCTCAGTTTTATGATCTTGCGGCGCGCGTCCTCCCTGCGCAACCAATCGTGCATTTGAGCGCTGGTCGAGGCGTTGTCGACGAAGCGGATATCGTCAAAGCCGGCGCCCCACAATTGATCCAGCATCAAGGCGCAGTAGGTAGGATTGTTGAAACAAGGTATCAGCACCGGAACGCCTCCCTGCCTGTCATAGGAAGGCGTCGGCCATAGTTCTCGTGCAACGTCGGTATGGGCAAAAATTACATTGGATTGTGAGACGCCAAACGCTTGATCCCTAAAGATCGGGGCGAGGCCAAGAGATATTAGCTTTTGCAAAAGGTCGAAAGCTCTAGGCTGGTCCCACCAAGGCTTGGAGACCTTAACCTTGATCAAAGCGATACCTGTTCGCTCCAGCGTCTCCATTGCACCGTCCAAAAGCTTGAAAGCGGCGTCCTCTGCATTGATGCACAAAGCGATCTTCCGGCTGGACGGCGGTAGCGATTTTGCTTTTGTCTCCACTTCATCCCAATTGGCGCCGATATCGTAAAAGGCGGACAGCTTCATTCTGTCGACAGCGGAAGAAAATTCACCAGCCAGCGCAACATTGCCGCGCTTTCCCTCTCGGAATGCAGTCGCAACATCCAAATAGCTACGAGTTCGCGGATCAAGAATGGAAGAATGGAACTTCCGACGAAAGTTCCGACGCCATTTCTCGATCTTCCTGCGGATCATTAGCTGCCTTTGTGAGTATGCGAAAAAATATTTCGTAATAGAATGGCGTATTATGATGCCAGGGTTTTTAAATTTGTTTCAAGTATGTCACCAAGGTCCGATCTCGCCAAAATCTCTACCGTGTGCCGGCGCTTGAGCTCAATCAAGAAGCGTCTGTGCACCGGCTCGATATAGGTGGACGTTGTACCGCATTCATGGACCCAATCGTCAATTCGCTCAAAAGATGCTTCTTCGAGAGGGAGACCATCCGAGATCGGCAGCCGATCGTAGTTGGCCTTGCAGAGTTCGCTTTCCTTAAGACGACAATAGAGACGGTTCCAATTCAAGCCGCCGGTGTCGAGGCCATCGAGCCAATCCTTGCCGAAGTTGAGTCGGGTTGTGGTGAGCCTGTCGAGGTTGAACAAGGCGAAACCCGGCCACAGATACCAACGACCGTCCGGATGGGCCGTCACCTTGCCTGCCACGGTGGCACCGACCAGCAATCTGAAAGGGTCGGTGTTCTTGGTCGGGAAAATGTCGTGGTCGAGAAATCCCACCATCGACGGGTTGTTGACCAGAGCGATGTTTTTCCACGCCCAGTTGAGGGCGTATCCATGCGATCTGCTGCCGTCGGGCTTTCCCTTCCCCCAGGGGTTTCCGGGTACCGTGACGTAGGCTACGCCGGTCGACGTACAAATGTCTTGAATGGCGGCTCTCGCGGCAAGATCGTTCGAGTTGTCGGCAATGATGTGAATTGCGTGAGGGATATGTCTGGCGACGAGTCTGGTCTGCCATTCGATCACTTGGGGATCATTGAAGCTGATCGTGATGAGGACTTTCCGCCCACGGATACGAGGAAGGATCACAGGACTGGCATGCATGGCCAGGGCGATCCGTTCCCGAACCTGATAGCGAGCATGATTCTTCCGATCGACCAACGGACGTAGTCGAAACCATTCGCGGACGGTGTATCTCGACAGGGCGCGCGGCATGCTTCGCCTTTTATCCGTCAACGGCTGGCGCAACAACCATGAGGTGCGGTTCAAGCGGCCTGGAGGTTCGCGGGGGACTCATGATACCGTTTACGCGCGGGTTCAACAAAATGGTTTGACAGCTTTCCCATTGCGATCAGCAATATCCAATAGCCGATTCTCAAGTTCGGACAGTCAAGAGACTTGCATTGAGCGCAACTCGCTACCAGAATACTTCAGAACGCGGTTCAGAGGGAATCTACATGCATCCACTTCTCGCTCTCGCGCGTCGTACACCGATAAACGAACGCGCAGTACGCCCGACGGAAGCCACCTACGACTTCGTATCCGGTCTATGGTACGGGAAAGGCGGGCCGCTGGCCGATAACCCGGACGAGCTTCCCTCAACCAAAAAGTTTGATGTCGAAACCGGCGAGGATCAGAAAGGACAATAGTTTGGCGGAGGCCGTCGATGTCCTCATTCTCTCCAGCGATCTCGATTTTGCAACAGACCGGGTGTGCCGCGAACTCGGCAGACGCGGTTCTTCGTTCTTACGGCTGAATCGCGAGTCCTTACCGGCATTAAGCTTGACTCTTGATCCCGTCGCGCCAACGCTTCGCTGCAACTTCGAAGGCCGAAACTGGATCGTGGACAATAGTCTGCAATCGGTCTGGTGGCGCGTCGGCACCTTCGACAGAGATATCTCAGATCGCACGCTCGACCTCCAGACGCAGCTTCAGCGCAGCCAGTGGAGTGCATTTCTTCGTAGCATGATGGTTTTCGCAGGAGCGAAATGGATTAATCATCCGGCAGCAACCTATGAGGCCGAAACCAAAGCGGTCCAGCTCAGTGTTGCTCGTGAGGTCGGATTCGACATTCCGCAAACGGCGATGAGCAACGACCCAGTTGCTTTCATCGATTTTAAACCCGGAACTCGCGTCGCCTTTAAGAGCATTGACACGTTGCTCCTACGTGAAGGCGATACGCAGTTGTTTGGCTATACCACTTTGCTGGAAATTGAGCACGTGGCTGTCCACGATTTGCGACTCTCACCCGCGACCATTCAAGCGCCACTTGAGACAAAACTGGATCTTCGCGTCACGGTTGTCGGCGATGCGATCTGGTGCGCAGAGGTGCGCGGTAGGGGCGAGCAAATTGAAGGGGATTGGCGCCTTACGCCGAAAGACGAACTGACTTACCCGGAGCACGTTCTGCCACCAGGAATCGAGCGGCGCTGCCGTGCACTCGTTGCACGCCTTGGGCTGGTATTTGGCGCGATCGACCTGGCGCTGGCAAATGGCCGTTACTGGTTCATCGAGATAAATCCGACCGGTGAGTGGGGCTGGCTGGAACGGCCTGAGTGGTCGATCGCTGCAACTATTGCGGGAGAACTGGAATGCCGATCGATCTCCTCCCACTGAAAAGGGTGGTCCGAGCGCTCTGGCGGCTACCGCAAGGCGCGTTCCAGGAAGCAATCGAGCCGATCTGGATGTGGATAGCCAATAGTGCGCTCCGAGAGCAGGAGCTCGCTGATCCCGATATCGCCGAGCTATCCGATGACGATTTGTCAGACTATCTCGTGAGCGATGGTGCGCGAGCCAAGGAGCTTGACGAGAAACTTCAAAAGCTGACTGCTGCACTGTCTGTTGCAGTGACAGTTGGTGGCTTTGTCGGCCAAACGATGCTCAGCAGTCTTCCAGTATCCTGGCTAAAAACCGCCATGGTGTTCTCGTTCTTGGTTGCCGAACTCTACCTCGTTGTCGGCGTTATTCTGGGCTTCGACGGTCTTCGCCCAAGAGCCCGCTACGGTTATGGTCCTGCATTTCTACGCTTGATTTCGCAAGGCGGCGAAGCCAAGCGCAAGGCACTGATGGCAGCAGCCAACGGATCACTCCGCGACAACATTATGCGCGCGAACCAGGCGAGCGCAGCAGCGAGTGCGGTTCGGAACGGCGTCCTTATCTTTGCGCTATCGATCGTCCTCGGGATTCTCGCCATCGAGTTCGCGCCGATCGCGCCGTAGTTGTTGCCAACCTAAATGACGGGATTTCCGCGCCTGTCGAATGCTACGCTTGAAGGTTCGTGATCAAGCTGGTGGCCACGTGCTGCCGATAACCGGGAAGTGGCGAGCTTGCGAAGAGAGCTACGGCTTCGCGCGTGCCAATAAGTGCCAAATCGTATCGCGTTCGGAGCTAATTCGTGGAGCGGGTAGCGGGAATCGAACCCGCGCGTTCAGCTTGGGAAGCTGACAGGCTACCATTACATCATACCCGCGCGCGCCCTCGTTACCATGATGGCGCCGCCTCGATCAATCGGCAAAGCTCAACCTTTGATCATCGCCGGACCGGCAATTCGATACGCACGCGCGCACCCCGCTCCGGACCGCCGAGGATCCTGACCGTGCCGCCATGCAGCTCGGCGATCTGCCGGGCGAGGTTGAGGCCGAGGCCGGCGCCGCGTGATTGCGGCTGCAGGCGGTAGAAGGGCTGGAACACATTTTCGCGCTCCGCCGGCGGAATGCCCGGACCTTCGTCGCGTACCTCGATGCCGCCGCTGTCGTCGACCGCGACGGTGATCGTGCCGGAGCCGCCGCCATGGTCGATAGCGTTGCGCACCAAATTCGCCAGGGCGCGTTCGATCTGCGAGCCATTCGCCTCGACATGGACCGGGCCTCCGGGCGGCTCGAAGGCGAGGTCGTAGCCGGCCTCGATCGCCAGCGGCGCGAAGTCGGCGGCGACCCGGCGTCCAAGCTCGGTCAGATCGATGCTCCGGCGCTCGTCGGCAGGCCGTTCCAGCATCTGATGGTCGAGCAATTGCTGGGCAAGGTGCGACAGGCGCTCGATGTCCTGCAGCAGGCGTTCGCTCTGCGGCTCCCTAGTCAACAATTCGGCCCGCGTGCGCAGGATGGCGATCGGCGTGCGCAATTCATGCGCGGCGTCGGTCAGGAAGCGGTTGTGCCGGTCGTAGCCATGCGCCAGCCGCGCCAGCGTCTGGTTGAAGGCCTGGACCAGCGGCGCGATCTCCTGCGGCACGCGCTGCAGCGGCAACTGCATGCCGCGCGTGTTGATGTCGATGCGCGCGGCCTGGTCGGCGGTGTCGACCAGGCCCGCGAAGGACCTGCGCACCACGGCGGGCGTCGTCACCAGCGTGGTGACGCCCATGACCACGACGATCGGCAGAAGCAGAATGGCGAGGACCAGCGCCAGGGCCGGCAAGGCCCGTTGCCAGCTGCGGCTGCCGTCCGGGTTGCGGGCGACATCGATCGTCGCCGAGATGTTGATTTCCAACCCGTCGGTCTGCTCTCGCGACGAGCGGGTGGCCGCGATGATCTGGACCGGCCCGGCCTTGGTCGAGGTGTTCTCGACATAGGCTTCCGGGCGAAGGTCGTCCCTGGCGAGCTCGAGCGTGGCATGATCGACCGAGTCCAACAGCGCGCCGGGCGTGCCGGTGTAGACATCCGGCACAGCACCGGAGCGGATGCTCTGTCCGGTCCTGTCGCGAACGATGTACCAGGCATGCGGGAAGCTCTCGCGGAAGTGTCTCAACTCCTCCGTCTCGTGCACGACCAGCGTGCCGTCGCTGTTGCGGTCGATGGCGTCCTTCAACGCCGCCACTGCGGCCTCGTTGTCGACCAGCAGCCGCGGATTGGCGACCCACAGAGCCGCGGCGCAAAGCGCGATGAAGATCGCAAGCATCGCCGCCTGCAGCAGGATCAGTCGCCGCACCAGCACCCATTGCAACGAACGTGTCCTCCGCTGCCTCACGGCAAGGCCCTGAGCAGATAGCCGATATTGCGGATGGCGCGGATCTCGATGCCGGTGCCGGCGTCTTCCAGCTTGCGGCGCAGCCTGGAAATATGCGCGTCGAGCGCATTCGAACCGATCTCGTCATCCAGCGCGTAGACGGCGTCTTCCAGCGCCCGGCGCATCACGGCACGGCCTGGTCGCCGGATCAGCGTTTCCAGCACCAGCCGTTCGCGCCGCGGCAAGTCCAGGGCCTTGCCGTCGACGAGCGCCTCGCGATCGCGAAAATCGTAGGTGAGGCGGCCGACCTCGATGCGGTCGGCGCGCAAGGTGAACTGGCGCCGGTGCAGCGCGCGCAATCGCGCCACCAGTTCCTCGGTGGCGAAGGGTTTTGCCATATAATCGTCGGCGCCGGCGTTAAGCCCGCCGACGCGGTCTTCGATGCCGGCCATCGCCGTCAGCGCGATCACCGGCGTGTCGACATTCATGGCGCGCAGGCGCGGAATGAGGTCGAGGCCCTCGCCGTCGGGCAGGCGCCGGTCGAGCACGATCGCATCATGCGTGCCGATCTTCGCCATGATCTCGGCGTCGGCAAGCGTCGAGGTCCGGTCGACGACGAAATCCTGCCGCTCCAGCGCCGTCTTCAGCACCGACGCCATTTCCGGTTCGTCCTCGATCAAAAGGATACGCATTCTTCGGTCTCCGTCGGCGGATCAGCGGCGTGCGACCGTCCTGGGCGGCCGGTAGAACTTCGGCCGCTGCGCGGCAAGAGCCAGCTCGCCGCTTGTGGTGATCTCACTCGCATTCCAGCTGCGGCTTGCGGAAATTGGTGATGAACCAGCGGCCGCCGGACGAACGGGCGTAGAATGTGTAAAAACATTCCTGGCGCTCGACATAGCCGGGCGTCTCGGTCTCCTCGTACTCGGTGCCGTGCTTGGTATGACGGACCTCGCCGCTCGATGAGCCTGAGACCACATTCGTGGAGATCTTGCGCCACTGATACGCGCGCTCGCCTGGGCCGAGTTCAACAACCGTTGTCGGCGGCCCGTAGTCGAGGACGACGGATTCCACGGGCTGTCCGATATAGTTCTTCATGATATCGGAAGCGCAGGCGGACATGCCGATGAGTGCCGCCGCGAGGAAAGCCTTCAGCGCGAGCTTCCGGCCCTTGCCACTGCTTGTGATGAACATGGTCTGATTCCTGGGATCAAGATGCGCGCTGGCCAGCTAGGCCGCGAAAATTGCATCGACATTACGCGAGCGCCCGGATGAGGCGGTCGCTTCCCGGAAGGCGGAGAAAGGCAGTTTCCCGCGGTGGAGATCGGCGGGGGGTGGGGCCGCCGCGGAAAACTGCTCTCCGGCGCTCCAGGCGCTAGAAGCGGTAGTTGATACCGGCTTTCAGCTCCTGGCTGCCGATACCGGTCTTCGCTTTGCCGAAGGCCGATCGCGTTTCCACACCGGGCGTGCGGATATAGTCATATTCGACCTTGGCGGAGAGGCCGCCGGCAAAGGCTTGCTCGACGCCTGCGCCCACCAGATAGCCGAGCTTACGGCTGTCGGTGTCGCGCACGCCGCCTGCCTTGTCGAATGTGGTCATGGCGACGCCGGCGGTACCGAAGACCAGCGTCTGGTCGAAAGCGAGGCCGGCCTTGGCCTTGGCCGCGGCGCGCCATTTCTCCTTGATCTTGCCACCCTGCACGTTGTGCTCGGCGCCGCCGAGATAGGAGCCTTCGACCTCCGCGCCGAACACGGCGGGTCCAGTCTGGATGTTGTAGCCGGCCTGCACGCCGCCGCTCCAGCCATTCCGGCCGGCGAACGGATTGGGCATCTTGGTGAAGGCCGTTCCGCCATGGACGCCGACATAGGCGCCGCTCCATTGGAAGGCCGGCGGATCGTTATAGGCGGGGGCAAGGTCGGCGGCCGTCGCCGCCCCGCTCAGACAGGCGGCAAAGGCGGCCGCAAGGGCAATCTTGGTTCGACAAAACACGTTCCACACTCCAACAAACATGCGCAGGGCAACACCATGCGCGGATTGATCCGTGAAGCCGGCTCCTGGGATCGCCGCTCCGGTTCGTTTGTCTCCCGCGGGCAACAGAATTCCTCTGCCGCAAGGCGCTGCCTTGCGGTCCGAACTTCCGTTGCGACGCACTGCTCGAAAGACCAGCGCTATCTGTCAGGCGAAAATTGCACGCACATTGCGCGGATCGGGAAGATGAAGGTTTTTCTATTTATTTTCAGCAATTTGCTGCGTTTTTGTTTACACAAAATTAGGCTTTCGCAACAGCGCGGGTTGGCAGCCGGGCCGCTTGATGGCGGACATCTGAGTGCGTATTTCTGGTATCGCTGCCGAATCGGGCGGTTCGAACCGGAGGATGGCCTTGTCCGCACTGACGCGCTTTCTTGGCGACACGCCGCTCAGGGTGTTCCTGAAGCTGCTCGTGGTCTCCTTCCTCGTCGGCCTCGTCATGCATTTCTTCGGCTGGTCGCCGATGGATGTCTTTTATGGCATCCGCCAGTTCTTCGTCGATTTGTGGAATCTCGGCTTCCACGCCATCGACCGCTTCCTGGGCTATATCCTGCTCGGCGCCGCGATCGTCGTGCCTGCGTTCATCCTGCTTCGGATCGCCAGCTACAGGAAGTAGTAGGCAGTAGGCAGTAGGCAGTAGGCAGTAGGCAGTAGGCAGTAGGCAGTAGGGGCTGCCTTTCCCTACTGCCTATTGCCCACTGCCTAGATTCAAGCGTGTCGGGCGGCCACCTCGAACAAGATGGCGTGGCGCGCGGCCAGCGCCGGCACGTCGGTCGAATAGCCGCCGCCGATGACGCCGCACAGCGGCACGCCCTGCTTGCGGAAATGGCCGATGACCATGTCTTCGCGGGCGCTGAGGCCGTCGTCGGTCAGCGCCAGCCGGCCGAGCCTGTCCTCGGCATGGACATCCACGCCGGCATTGTAGAAGACGATGTCCCAGTGCCTTCGTTCGGACAGCTCCGGCAGGATGGCGGCGAGCCGCTCGAGATAGGCGTCGTCGCCGGTGCCGTCCGGCAAGGCGACGTCGAGGTTGGAGGCGATCTTGCGTACCGGATAGTTGCGCTCGCCATGCATGGAAAAGGTGAAGGCGCGGGGTTCGTCCTTCAGTATGTCCGCCGTGCCGTCGCCCTGATGCACGTCGAGATCGACAATCAACACGTTCTCGGCGGCGTCTTCGGCCAGCAGCGCCAGCGAGGCGACGGCGACATCGTTGAAGGTGCAGAACCCAGCGCCTTGCGCGCGCCTGGCATGATGGCTGCCGCCGGCGGCGTTGCAGGCAATGCCATGCTCCAGCGCCAGCCGCGCCGCCAGTAGCGTGCCGGCGGCGGCGAGTTGCGCCCTCAGCGACACGCGCGGACCGATCGGGAAGCCGATCTCGCGCTCAATTTTCTCCGGCACCTGGCAGGCGATCACCTGGTCGACATAGTCGGCCGCGTGCGCCAGCTTCAACCATGCCGGCGGCGCCGGCTCGGGCATCGAAAGCGCTTCAGGCACGGCCAGCCCGCGGATGCGCAAGGCTGCCATCAAGAGCGGATATTTGCTCATCGGAAAGCGATGGTTGACGGCGAAGCCGGCGTCATAGTCGGGGTGGTGGACGATCTGCAAAGGCATGATGGGCGGGTCTGCGCCAGTGCTGGAATTCGATTGGCCGCCACTGCTTGGCGATTGCGTGGCGCCGGCAAACTGGGGCACATCAGCTCCTCGATCAAGCCGCAATCTGCCGGGCGGCAATCCCTTGGATGCGACCCCCTTGGACGTAACACAAGCCAACCCCAGGTCCTTCGCCGTCACCAATCGCTCGGTGCTGGCGATCGCCGTGCCGATGACGCTTGCCTATCTGACGACGCCGCTGCTCGGCATCGTCGACACGGCGGTGGTCGGCCAGTTCGGCGACGCTGCCCTGCTCGGCGGCCTTGCGGCGGGATCTCTGGTCTTCGACGTCGTCTTCACCACCTTCAATTTCCTGCGCTCCGGCACCACCGGCCTCGTCGCCCAGGCTTTCGGGCGCGGCGATGCGCTGGAAGAGCAGGCGGTGCTGTGGCGCGCCGTGCTGATCGCGGTCGTCGCCGGCGTCATACTTGCCGCCCTTTCGCCGCTCTTTGCCGTGGCCGGCCAATGGTTCATGGGCGCCGAGCCGCGCGTCAGCGCGGCGATGTCGGTCTATATCCGCATCAGGCTGCTGGCGGCGCCCTTCTCGTTGGTCAACTATGCCGTACTGGGTTACGTGCTGGGACGCGGCGAAGGCGGGCTCGGCCTGATGCTGCAGGCGGTACTCAACGGCATCAACATCGCGCTTTGCTTCCTGCTCGGCCTCGAACTCGGCTGGGGCGTCGCCGGCGTCGCCTGGGCGACCGTCACCGGCGAGTTCCTCGCCATGCTGCTCGGCCTTGCCATCGTGCTCAGCCGCTTCCGCAGGCTGGAGCGGCCTTCGCGCCGGCGCATCCTCGACCTGCCGGCCTACCGGCACATGCTGTCGCTCAACCGCGATATCATGATCCGCTCCTTCTCGCTGCTTGCCGCCTTCGCGCTGTTCACGAGACAGGGCGCGCAGTTCGGCACGGTGGCGCTCGCCGCCAATGCCGTGCTGATGAACTTCTTCCTGATCGCCGGCTATTTCCTCGACGGTTTCGCCACCGCCGCCGAGCAACTCGCCGGCCGGGCCATCGGCGCGCAGGCGCCGGCCCCGTTCCGGCAGGCGGTGCGGCTGACGCTGATCTGGGGTTTTGGCCTCGCCGGCATCGCCACGCTCGTGCTGCTGACGGCCGGCACCGGCCTGGTGGCACTGGTGACGACCTCGCCGGATGTCCGGGTGGTCGCCGACACCTACCTGCCCTGGGCCGCCTTCACGGCGCTGAGCGGCGTGCTCGCCTTCCAGATGGACGGCGTCTTCATCGGCGCCACCTGGTCGCGAGATATGCGCAACATGATGCTGCTGTCCTTCCTCGCCTTCAGCGCCGCGCTGATCACGTTGGCGCCGGCCTTCGGCAACAACGGGCTGTGGGCATCGCTGCACGTCTTCCTGCTGGTGCGGGGGCTGAGCCTGCTGGCGGTTCTGCGGCTGCGAGTGCGCACGGCGTTTTAATTTGCAGCCTGCGATCGCCGTTCGGTTTACAATCCGGCCTGCTAAAATGGCCAAAGGCGGGCGCGCCTGGTTCCCAGGTCGGAATGTTGCGCGAACGCGCCGCGGACTGGTCGGCCGTCCGGCCAGCCCTTCGGGCAGGGGTAGAAGATGGGGCAAGAGCAACTCACGCATCGGCTGGCCAGCCATGGTGATTTGGCCGATCTCAGATCGCTGATGGATGCTGCGATCTCGGAGAACCAGAAACCGTTTCTGAGCGGCGAGCAGATCGCGTCAAGTCGGGCCATAATGGG
Organism: Mesorhizobium sp. GbtcB19; assembly: GCF_019091085.1. Classification (GTDB taxonomy): domain Bacteria; phylum Pseudomonadota; class Alphaproteobacteria; order Rhizobiales; family Rhizobiaceae; genus Mesorhizobium. The sequence continues at coordinate 208,051 of NZ_JAGXJY010000009.1, forward strand.
ACTGGATAGCCAGTTGATCGAGGACGGAACCTATTTTGTCATCGAGATCGACGGCGTCTTGGCGGGCTGTGGCGGCTGGAGCCGCCGTGCGACGCTTTACGGCGGAGACAGCACCTCCGGCCGCGATGCCGCCCTTCTTGATCCCGCGAAGGACGCGGCCCGGGTGAGGGCGATGTACACGCACCCAAACTTCACGCGTCGTGGCGTGGGGCGGTTGATCATGACGCTCTGTGAGGCGGCGGCGCGCAGCGAGGGTTTTCAGGAAATCGAGTTGATGGCCACCCTGTCGGGTGAGCCACTCTACCTTGCGTGCGGATATCGACCCGTTGAACGGGTGGAAGACGCGCGCGGCGGCGCGAGTGTCCCTCTCACAAGAATGAGGAAGCCGCTCCAGGCGTAGGCAGCGCCGTTCAGAGCGGCCTGGACGTCCAACGCTCGCAGGCCGTATCGCGCAACTCCCGGATCGAGCCAAGGCGCTCGCGCTCGGCGAAGCGCGCCAGGCCGGCAATGATGCGCCCCGGCAACGCCGGCCCGGCATAGATCATGCCAGTGTAAAGCTGGACGAGGTCGGCGCCGGCGCGGATTTTCTCCAGCGCCGCCTCGGCCGTATCGACACCGCCGACGCCGATGATGGCCAAGTTCGGCCCGAGCAACTTGCGCATGCGGGCGAGCACGGCGGTCGAGCGCTCGAACAGCGGCTTGCCCGAAAGGCCGCCAGCCTCGCTTGTGCCAGTCGCGCTCCGCAATCCGGTTCGCGCCAGCGTCGTGTTGGAGACGATGATGCCGTCGATCTTCTTCTCGATGACCTCGGCGGCGATATCCTCCAGCTCCGCTTCGACCAGGTCCGGCGCGATCTTGAGGAAGACCGGCGGCTGCGCCGACGCCGCCGCACGCGCGGCCATCACCCGCGACAGCAATTCGCCGAGCTGCTCGCGCGCCTGCATGTTGCGCAGGCCCGGCGTGTTGGGCGAGGAGATGTTGACCGTCAGATAATTCGCATAGGGCGCGAAGCGGGTGACGCCGCGCTCATAGTCGGCGATGCGGTCGGCGCTGTCCTTGTTGGCGCCGATGTTGACGCCGACGATGCCTGGCCGCCCCTTGCGCGCGGCAAGCCGCTTTTCGGCCGCCGCATGGCCTTCATTGTTGAAGCCTAGCCGGTTGATCACGGCTTCGTCCGCCGTCAGCCGGAAGATGCGCGGTTTTGGATTGCCCGGCTGCGGCAGCGGTGTGATGGTTCCGACCTCGGCGAAGCCGAAGCCGAGCCCAAGCAGCGCGTCCGGCACTTCGGCATTCTTGTCGTAACCTGCCGCCATGCCGAGCGGGTTCGGGAAATCGAGGCCGCACAGATTGATCCTGAGCCGCGCGTCGCGCGGCGCCGTCGCGCCAACCGGCAGGCCGCAGCGCAAAGCCGCGATCGACAGGCCATGCGCGGTTTCCGGATCGAAGGAGAAAAGCAGTTTTTGGCCGATCCGGTCGAGCACGCTCATTCGCCCTCCAGCGCCGGGAATTCGTGGCCGCCGGCGCCGAGCGGCAGCGGCTTCACCCAGAGAACGGCATCGAGATCGAGCGGGGCGTAGAGATGCGGGAACAAGGCGCCGCCGCGAGACACTTCGTATTTCAGCGCATCGCCCAGCTTGGCGCCTTCAATCGCGATCAGCAGCAGATCCGTCTGCCCGGCGAAATGCTTGGCCGCCGTCTCGCGCGCCTGGGCGGCGGTGGAGAAATGGATGAAGCCGTCGGCGATGTCGATCGGCGCGCCGGTGAAGCGGCCGTTCTTCTCGGCTTCGCGCCAAAGCGCCTCGGGCGCAATCTTGTAGATAATCTGAGACATTCCCGCGCTATAGTCCGAAGCTGAAGCATGGGGAAGAGTTGAGCCGCGTTCTTCCCCATTTCCGGCGCAAAGCCGTGACAGGCTGCGCTTATCGGCTCATGGAGGACAACATGCGTCTTCAGCACATCCTGATCCCCGCGGCGCTCTGCTCGCTGGTTGCCGCTTCCGCCTATTCCGAGGAGACCGACCACTACCGGCTGGAGAAGTCCGCCACCGGCTATGTCCGCATGGACACCCAGACCGGCGCCATGTCGATCTGCGAGGAGCGCTCCGGCCAGCTCGTCTGCAAGATGGCGGCCGATGAGCGCGCCGCCTACCAGGATGAGATCGACCGGCTGGACAATTCGGTCAAGGCGCTCGACGCGCGTGTCGCCAAGCTCGAGAATTCGCTGTCCTCGCGACTGGAATCGCAATTGCCCAGCCAGGAGGATTTCAACAAGACGATGGGCTACATGCAGCAGTTCTTCCGCACCTTCAAAGACATCGTCAGGGACATGGACAAGGAAGACGGCGACGGCGCCAAGTTGAACCAAAAAACTTGAAACCCGTTGGGAAAAACGCGTGCGCGGCCTTTGCCGCTTGAAAACGCGCCCCGCCGCCGCATAATCATTCCGGTCCCCGCAAGAAGCACACAATGATGATGGGATCGGGGGAGGAATATTTGCCGTCGGGCCACACTTTCGTCATTGCCGACGACCATCCGCTTTTTCGCGGTGCCTTGAAGGAGGCGCTGGCCGGCATCGGTGACGTTGCCGCCATCCACGAGGCCGGCGATTTCGAAAGCGCCAAGGCGCTGGTGCTGGCCAACGAGGATATCGACATGGTGCTGCTCGACCTGTCGATGCCGGGCGCCAGCGGCCTCTCTGGGCTGATCTCGCTGCGCGGCATCCATCCGACGGTGCCGCTGGTGGTGGTGTCGGCCCATGACGATCCGGTGACCATCCGCCGCGCGCTCGATCTCGGCGCGTCCGGTTTCATCTCCAAGTCGGCAAGCATGGAAGAGATCCGCGGTGCCGTGCAGGCGGTGCTTGCCGGCGATATCGCCGCACCCGCCGGCGTCGAACTCGGTGTCGAGCGCGACCCCGAAATCTCCGATCTGATCAAGCGCCTGCAGGCGCTGACGCCGCAGCAGACGCGCGTGCTCGGCATGCTGGCGGAAGGCCTGCTCAACAAGCAAATCGCCTATGAGCTCGGCGTCTCCGAGGCCACCATCAAGGCGCATGTCTCGGCCGTCCTGCAAAAGCTCGGCGTCGACAGCCGCACCCAGGCGGTCATCCAGCTGTCGAAGATCGGCGGCGACCCGCTGCAGCCGGTGACTTGACAACTATCCGGCTCAGTCCGAGCCCTGGGCCGCCGCCTGCCGCGCCGGTTGCGCCCTGAAGATCGCAAAGCCGATCGCCGCCATGATCCAGACGGCGATGCCGCCATAGAGCATCACCCAGCCGAAACCATTTGCGAGCGCGTCATGCGCGACCTTGTCCGGCAGTCCTGGAACTGGATTGCCGGCCGTGATCGCTTCGGCGAGCCGAGAGAGCCCGGCGCCGTCGAGATCGGGCAGAGCGGCCCTGAGATGCGAGAACACGCCGCTCGCCAGGATGAAACCCATCACCGCGATGTTCACGGCCAGCGAAATCATGCGCGCGCTCATGTCGATGCCCGACGCCATGCCGGCGCGGTCGCGCGAAACCGAGCCGGTCGTGGTGTTGGTGACCGGCGTGTTGGTGATGCCAAGGCCGGTGCCGGCGATCAGGCATCCCGGCAGCATGGTCAGCCAACTGGCATGGGCAGCAGTGCTGCCCCATTTCATCAGCAGGAAACCGATGCCGATGGTGGCAAGCCCTGCCGGGATGATGACGCCCGGCTGGTAGCGCAACGACAGCCGTTCGGCCAAAGGCGGCATGACCAGCGTCGGCAGCGTGTAGGCCAGCAAGGCAAGGCCGGTGGCGAAGCTGTCCAAGCCGAGCCCGGCATGGAACCAGATCGGCAGATAGATCATGAACGGCCAGTAGCTGAGGTTCATCGCCGCCGAGCCGACGATCGCGCCGGAAAACGGCCGGATGCGAAACACCGAAAAGTCGAACATCGGCCGCTTGCTGACCCGTTCGGCGATGAGGAACGCCACGCAGCTCGCGACCGACAGGCCAAGGATCGCCAAGGCGGCCGGGCTGGCGAAGCCAAGCTCCGGTCCCTGCGTGATGTAGAAGACGAGGCAGAAGACGGCAGGCGACAGCGTCAGGATGCCGGCCAGGTCCAGCTTTCCCGCCTGAGGGTCTTTCGATTCATGGACGCCGGTGAGCGCAAGCCCAAAGGCGGCGACCGCAACCGCCACATGGATGAGGAAAACCCACTGCCAGCTCGACACGGCGACGATGCCGCCGCCGATGATCGGACCGAAGCCGAGGCCGATGCCGAAGATGACGCCCCACCAGCCCCAGGCCACCGCGCGCTCGCGCCCTTCCTGGAATTCATGCGACAGCACGGCGAGCTGGCAGATCAGCATTGCGCCACCGCTCAAGCCTTGCAGGAAGCGCGCGACGATCAGCATCGAGATACTGTCAGCCAGGCCGCAGAGCAGCGAAGTTATGCCAAAAGCAGCGATCGAGACCAGGAAGACGCGTTTGCGCCCATAACGGTCAGCGATGGTGCCGACCGCCATCAGCACCGTGGTGACGGCGATGGTGTAGGCGTTCATCACCCATTGCAATTGCCTGAAATCCGCATCGAGCACCTGCTCCAGCGTCGGCAGGATGGTGGGAACGCTCGATATCTCGAGCCCGAACATCAGGCAGGCAAGGCATGCCGCGAACAGAACGACGATGCCTCGCCGGGTGAGGACGTTTGTCATGACCAAACCTCTCGAATTCCTTGGGCGGGGCGAGACTGGATGGTGGCCGCCGCCGCGCGATCAACCCAAGCTAGGGCAGGCTTGATCATTTTAGAATTGCATGGTTGGCTATTTCAGTGACAACAAAACAGGATAGCTGACATGACGCTGGACGTAGATGCGGTGAAAGCCTTCGTCGCCGTCGCCGACTTGCGCAGCTTCACGCGCGCCGCCGAGGCCCTCGGCACCACGCAGGGCGCGATCAGCGTCAGGCTGAAGCGGCTGGAGGATCGGATCGGCGAAAGACTGATCGAGCGGACGCCGCGGCTGGTGCGCCTTTCGGCGCGCGGCGCGGTGTTCCTGGAGCCGGCGCGCGAGCTGCTTGCCGCACATGACCGCGCCGTCGCCAGTCTCACCGCCGTTCGCCGCCATTTCCGGCTCGGCATCGCCACCCATGTCGGCGGCGCCGAGGTGCCGACCTTGCTGGCGCGGCTTAACGCGCATGATCCGGCCTTGACCATCGAGGTGCGGCTCGACGACACGCGCGACCTGCTTGCTGCTTTCGATCGCGGCGAGCTCGACGCCGCGATCGTGCGGCGCGAGGATGACCGCCGTGACGGCGAGGTGCTGGCGCCCGAGCATTTCGGCTGGTACGCCACGCCCGATTTCGTCTACCGCGCCGGCGAGCCGCTGCGGCTGGCCGCCTCCTCGCCGTCCTGCAGCATCCGCGACATCGTCACCGGCGCGCTCGACGCGGTCGGCATACCGTGGACGCAGGTTTTCCTGGGCTGCGGCTCCTTTGCGGTGGCCGAGGCGGTTTCGGCCGGCCTTGCCGCGGCGGTCTTTTCCTGCCGGCTCGCCCCGCCAGGCACCATCGAGGTCAGCCGCAAATTCGGCCTGCCGCCGCTGCCGGCAACGGAAATCCTGCTGCTTTCGACGCTCTCCGATCCCCAATCGCGCGAGGCGCTGCGCACCCTTGCCATGGCGTTTCGCGAGCATCGGCCGGCGGCCAATGGCGCAAGGCCCCGCTTCCGCAACTCGCAGATGGCCGACAGCTCCATCTGAAGCTGCCGGCCTGCGCGACTTGGCTGCGATGCTGAGGGCTCAGCGATAGTTTTCGACGGCCGAGCCCGGCATCGCCTCATCCTCGACGGTGTCCACAGGGTTGCGCGCCCGTCCGATCGCGGCGCCGAGGCCAAGCGCAGCGATCGCCATCAGCGGAATGCCGGCGACCCAGGGCAGGCGCGGCGCGAGCGCATAGACCGCCGTGCCGATCGAAGGCCCAAGCGAGTCCTTGAGGTCGACCGCCACCGACGATGCCGCCATGTAGGAGGCGCGCCGCGACACAGGCGCCAGCACGTTGACGGCGGTCGGCACCAGTGGCCCGACCAGCATCTGCGCCATTGCGCACAGGCTGACCGCGGCGACCAGGGAGATCATCGCCGGCGAGGCCACGAGCAGGGCGAAAGCGGCCATGGTCGAGATGCCGGCGCCAATCGTCAGCCAAAGCGCCGATCGCGTCTCGGCAAAGCGGCTGACCAGCATCTGCAGGCCGACGGTCAAGGCGGCTGCATAGGCAAACAGCGTGCCGACACCCGACGGGCTGAGCGTGCCGGCGTCCTGCGCATAGAGCGGGATGACGGCCTCGATCCAGTTGCCGGAGATTTCGAACAGCACGACCCAGACGAGCAATCTGGCCAGCCGGCCGTCGCGGAAGGCCGGCAGCAGCGCCGACAGGCCTTCCTCGTCCTCCGTTTCATCAGTGTCGACTGCGGCATGCCCGCCCGTCTCGGCAAATGCAACGAACATGACGATGCCGCCAAGGATGAGCATGCCGCCGCCGGCCAGGAACACGCTGCTGAGTGAAACCAGCGCCAGCAGCGCGCCGCAGGCCGGTCCGAGGATCTGCCCGGCGCTCGAGCTCACCCGCGCCATGCCGAACCAGCGCGGATGCGCGGACGGCTCGGTCACGTCGGCGATCGCGGTGAGGATGGTCGGGTGGAGCACCGACTCGCACATGCCGGTCAAAAGCAGGACAGCGGCAATGGCGGCGACGCCATGGACGAAGAACAGCGCGATGAAGCCGCAGCCGACACCGAGCGACGACAGGATCAGCACCGGCCGTCGGCCGATCCGGTCGGCGATGCCGCCGATCAGCGGCGCGGCGATCAGCTCGCCGCCCGCATAACAGGCAAACAACAGGCCGATGGCGCCGATCGGGATATTCGCCTCGCTGCTCGCCCAGAGCGGGAAGAAAGGCACCAGCGCGCCGTCGGCGAAACCGGCACAGAAGAACAGGAAGAGGCCGAGCAGGGCCGGGCGCGGCAGTCCGCGCCAGGAGAGTGGAAAAATGGTCATGATGTCACCTACGCGTCAAAGGCTCAAAGGCCGGGGCCCGAAGGCCGGGATTGCGCGTTGGTTGACGTAAACGCCTACGGCCACTCGGACGAGCAGCATCAGTTTTGTGTTGAAAGCGCCTAGTTCAGCCGCATCGACAGCTCCACGTCGTCGCCGAACGGCGTCGACATATAGCCGCCCGCCGGCGCGCGCACCCGCTGCAGATAGTCGGGCGAGAAGTCGGCATTGTCGGCGATGACCGGCGCGCCGGGCCTGAGCCGGCTCTCGACCAGGCTCAATATCTCCGAATAGAGCGCCTTGGCGCCGTCGAGCAGCAAAAGATCAATCGTGTCCGGCAGGTCGGCGCTGAGTGTCTCCAGCGCGTCGCCCTCGCGGATCTCCACCAGGTCGATGAGGCCGCCTTCCGTCAGATTGGACTTGGCCCGCACCACCTTGGACGGCTCGAATTCCGTGGTGATCAGGCGACCGCCGCCATTGTCGCGCAAGGCGGCGGCAAGATAGAGCGTCGAGATGCCGAAGGACGTGCCGAACTCGACGATGACGCGCGCGCCGGTGCTGCGCGCCAGCATGTAGAGCAGCGTGCCGGTCTCGGGCGAGACCGCGAGCCACAGATCCTTCAGGCTGCCGTAGAACTGGCGATATTCGGTCTTGCTGTTGATGAGGCGCGTCCGTTCCTCGCCCGAGTACCGGGCGATCGCCGGGCTGGTTGCCGCATCGGCTTCCTCGAACAGGCGGGCGAGCAAGGGGGCGAGCGGGGTTCCGGTCAAGGTACTCATGGCTGTCTCCGGGGCGGGGTTCTTGTGTTGCTCCGAAAAATACGAATAATCCTTCAGGTTTCCAATTCGCATTTCCGAGCGCGACCATGATGCAACGCCCAAGCCCTTCAATTTCCACCCGAAAACAGCCAAAGCAGGCGCGCGCCACCGAGCTTGTCGCGGCGATTCTGCAGGCCGCTGCTCAGGTTTTGGCTGTTGAAGGCGCCCAGCGTTTCACCACGACGCGCGTCGCCGAAAAGGCTGGCGTCGCCGTCGGCTCGCTCTACCAGTATTTTCCCAACAAGGCGGCGCTGCTGTTCAGGCTGCAAAGCGACGAGTGGCGCCAGACGACGGAGCTTTTGTGCGGCATCCTTGAAGATAGGGAACAAACACCCCTTGGACGCATACGCACGGTGGTCCATGCCTTCATTCGTTCCGAGTGCGAGGAGGCGGCGGTGCGCGGCGCCTTGAACGATGCGGCACCCCTCTATCGCGACGCCCCCGAGGCCGAGGAGGCAAAAGCCATGGCGAACCGCACTGTCGAGGCGTTCATGCGCGAAACGCTGCCCGAGGCGCCGGATGCTGTCCGCGTCCTCGCCGGTGATCTGATCATGAAGACGCTGAGCGCCGTGGGCGCCGGTTTTTCGGAAAAGGAGCGAACACCGGCCGAGACCGAAGCCTATTCCGATGCGCTCGCCGACATGTTCTGCGCCTATCTCACAAGCCTAGGGCATCGAGGTTGAGACCGGATATCACTCCGCCGCCGGTGCCAGCGGTCTGACCCGTGCCATCATCGAGCGCAGCACGGCCGGCTTCAGCGGCTTGTTGATCACCGGGATGTCGAGCCTGCCCGCGGCTGTGCGGACTTCGCTGGAGCGGTCGGCGGTGACCAGCACGCAAGCCAGATCCTGGCCATAGATGGCGCGCAGCGCGTCGATGGCTTCGAGCCCGGTTTCGCCGTCGAGATGATAGTCGGCAAGCACAATATCGGGCCTTGGCGCGCCGGATTTCAAAAGGTCCTCCGATCCCGAAGCCGTCTCGACACGGCAGCCCCAGCCTTCGAGCAGCAGCCGCATACCGTCGAGGATGCGCGCGTCATTGTCGATGCAAAGCACATTCAATCCCGCAAGCGTCGAGGCGGAGCGCGCCGGCGCCTTGCCGACCTCGCGCGGTGGCGCCGCAACCGCCGCGACTGGCAGGAGGACGGAAAAGCGCGTGCCTTTGCCCGGATTGGAGAAGATGCGGATTTCGAGCCGCAGCACCCGCGCGATGCGGTCGACGATCGAGAGGCCGAGGCCAAGGCCCTCGGCCTCGCGCGCGCCCTCGTCGAGCCGCGTGAATTCGTGGAAGACCGTGTTGAGCTTGTCGCCGGCAATACCGATGCCGGTGTCGATCACTTGGATCTCGGCCAGCTCGCCGCGCCGCCTCACACCCACCAGGATGCGGCCCTCGCGCGTGTATTTGATGGCGTTGGAAACGAGGTTCTGGATCAGCCGGCGCAAGAGATTGCGGTCGGTCATGACGCCGAGCGAGGACGGCATGATCTTGAGTTCGAGCCTCTTTTCCGCGGCAAGCGGACGAAAATCATTGCCGATCTGGCCAAGCAGTCCGCCCAGGTTGAAGGCGGTGTCCTCCGGCTTCATGGCGCCGGCGTCGAGCCGCGAGATATCGAGCACTGCGCCGAGGATGGTCTCGACCGATTCCAGCGAGGATTCGATGTTGACAGCGGCCTTGCCGGCCGGCCCTTTGCCGGCCTTCTCGATCAGCGACGAGCAATAGAGCCGGGCGGCGTTCAGCGGCTGCAGGATGTCGTGTCCGGCGGCCGCGAGGAAGCGCGTCTTGCCGAGGTTTGCCTCCTCGGCCAGCATCTGCGCCTGCGCCAGTTCCTCGTTGACGCGGGTGAGCTCGATGGTGCGGGTCCTGACGCGCTGCTCCAGCGATTCATTGGCCCGCTTCAGCGCCAGGTCCTGTTCGACGCGGCCGGAAATGTCGGCATAGGTGGCAACGATGCCGCCGTCCGGCATCGGGTTGGAGCGCAGCTCCAGGATGCGGCCGCTGGTCTTAAGCTCCATCTGCCACGGGCCGGCGAAGCTGGTCAGCCGGTTGAGCATCGTCACGCGCTGTTCGGCGGGAATGTCGCCGCGCTCGGCGAGGTGGCGCAGGATCCGGTCGAGCGAAACGCCGACCTGGCCCATCTCGTCCGGCAGGTCGAACAGCAGCCGGTATTGCCGGTTCCAGCAGATCAGCCGGAAATCGCGGTCGAAGACGGTGATGCCTTGCTCCATCTGGTCGAGCGCGATCTGAAGCAAGTCGCGATTGTGCTGCAGCGCCTCGGTGGCGTCGTCGAGCAGCTTGAAGGCATCCTTGGAATCGCGGTCGTTGCGGCGGAAAAGCAGCGACAGGATCAGCCGCGCCGAGGACGAGCCCACCGCGCTTGCCAGCAATTGTTCGGAGAAGCGGATGACGTCCATGCTCGCCTGCTCCTTGCCGTGGAGCGAAACGGCATTGTCCTTTTCGAAGGACTGGAAGGAACGCTCGGTGCGCTCGACGCCGAGATAGCGCGAGATCGTGTCCTTGAGGTCGTTGACCGTGACGGCGGTGCGGAAGCGCCTGAGACTCGGCATGGGGCCGGCTTCGCGCGGCACGAAGATTGCCGCCTGGATGCGCTCCAGCGGCAGCGACGCGCGCGAGAGGGAGCCTAGCACGAAGAACAGCGCATTGACCGAGAGGCTCCACAGCACGCCGTGGTTCAGCGGCTCGCCGACCGTGCCGAACAGTGCCTGCGGCCTCAGCGCCTCGAAGCCGAACAGGCCATGGACGACGATGTCGGTAGACGGACCGGCGAGTGAAGGCAGCAGCAGGGTGTAGCACCAGACGGCGATGCCGGCGACCATGCCAAGCGCGGCACCCCGCCCATTGGCGCGGCGCCAGATCAGCCCGCCGATCAGCGCCGGCGCGAATTGGGCGATCGCGGCAAACGACATCAGCCCGATCGAGGACAGCCGCGCGCTGTTGGTGCTCTCGCGGTAGTAAAGGAAAGCGATGAACAGCATGATGAAGATCGACGCGCGCCTGACATTGAGGATCAGCGTCGACCAGTCCTCGTTCTCCGAAGTGCTGGTCTTGAGCACGCGGCGCACGAACAGCGGGATGACGAGGTCGTTGGAGATCATGATCGACAGCGCCACGCTCTCCACGATCACCATGGCGGTCGCCGCCGACAGGCCGCCGATGAAGGCGGCCATGGCGAGCAGATCATGGCCGCTGAGCAAGGGCAGCGACAGCACGTAAAGGTCGCTGCTGGTCTTGCCGCCGACCAGCGACAGGCCGGCAAAGGCGATCGGCAGCACGAAGAGGTTGATCGCCACCAGATAGAGCGGGAACACCCAGGTTGCCGTGCGCAGCTCCGCTTCGCTGCGATTCTCGACGATGGTGACGTAGAACTGGCGTGGCAGCATCAGGATGGCAAAGCCGCTCAAGCCGGTCAGCACCAGCCAGGTGGCCAAGGAGGTGTTGTAGCTCATCGCCTGGCGCACCTGGCCGTTGGCGGCGAGCTTGGCGAACATGTCGCCGGGCCCGCCGAAGATCAGGAAGGTCACCATCAGGCCGATGGCGATGAAGGCGGCGAGCTTGACCACGGTTTCGACCGCCACCGCCAGAACCAGGCCGTCCTGGTGCTCGGTGGCGTCGGCATGGCGGGTGCCGAACAGCACCGCGAAGAGCGCCAAAAGCATTGCCACCACGAGCGAGATGTCGCTGACGAACGGATCGAAAGAGGGCGGCGAACCGGTATAGTGTTCGACCATCAGGCTGACCGAGCCGGAGATCGCCTTGAGCTGCAGCGCCATGTAAGGCACCGCGCCGACCGTCGCGATCACTGTCGCTATGGCCGCGACGACAAAACTCTTGCCGTAACGGGCGCCGAGAAGGTCGGCGATCGAGGTGATCTTCTCGCTTTTCGCCAGCCGGACCAGGCGGTTGAGCAGCGGAAAGCCGAACACGAAGACCAGTACCGGTCCGGTATAGATGCCAAGGAATTCAAGGCCGCGCTCGGCGGAGAGGCCGACTGAGCCGAAGAAGGTCCAGGAGGTGCAGTAGATGGCGAGGCTGAGCGCGTAGATGAACGGCCGCGCGCGGCCGAACCCGGTGGCCGCCGCGCGCTGGTCGCCGACGCTGGCAATGGCGAACAGCAGCGTCACATAGGCGATCGCGATGATGACGACGAACCAGCCTTGCACGGTCCGCACTTCCTCCCTGGCCGGTTCCTCATCCGGCTTCTACAACGCAATCACAGCTCCAACCATGAGTCCACCGCGGCTTTCGGCGCATATGTGCTTGATGACTCTGCCTAAACACAAACCGGTGCTTTGGCCGTTTTTCCGGTTTTGCAACCGGGGGTTTTTGTTATTGTGAGCCCGGGCCGGCGCCGAAGGACATGGATGAGGCGGCAGCGCGGCCCGTCAAGGAGGGTCGAATGCTGAAAGAATTCCAGGAGTTCATCTCCAAGGGCAATGTCATGGACTTGGCCGTCGGCGTCATCATCGGCGCGGCTTTCGGCAAGATCGTCGATTCGCTCGTCAACGACATCATCATGCCGATCGTCGGCGCGATTTTCGGCGGGTTGGACTTCAACAACTATTTCTTCGGACTGTCCTCGAACGTCCACTCGTCCGCGTTGGCCGACGCCAAGAAAGAGGGCGCCGTTTTCGCCTATGGCAGCTTCATTACCGTCGTGCTGAACTTCCTGATCCTTGCCTTCATTATTTTCCTGATGGTCAAGGCGGTGAACAATCTGCGCAAGCGGCTTGAGCGCGAGAAGCCTGCCGCCGCTGCGGCCCCGCCGCCAGCCGATGTTCAGCTCCTGACCGAAATTCGCGATCTGCTCGCCAAGAGATAAGCTTCGGCAGACGTTCTGGACCAAAACCCCGGCCGCCCGCGGCCGGGGTTTTCTGTTCATCGATCTGATAAGAGCCGTACCAAGACGAAAGCGGATTTGTTCATGACCCTCATCGAAACCTTGCGCACCGAAGCCCGTGCCGCGCCCGAAAGCGGCATCGTCGCCGTCGTCAATCACGGCCGCCTGCGCGAAGGCCTGATTCCGCTCTGGGCCGGCGAAGGCGACCTGCCGACGCCTTCCTTCATCAGCGCTGCCGCCGCCAAGGGGCTTGCCGATGGCGAGACCTTCTACACCTGGCAGAAGGGCATCCCCCCGCTCAGGCAGGCGCTTGCCAGCTACTACGCCAGGCATTTCGGCCAGACCTTCGCCGAGGAAGAGTTCATCGTCACCGGCTCGGGCATGCACGCCATCCAGCTGGCCATCGACGCGATTGCCGGCAGCGGCGACGAGGTGATCTACCTCTCGCCGGCCTGGCCGAATTTCGCCGCTGCCGCCGGCGTGGCCGGCGCCATCCCGGTTCCGGTGGTGCTCGACCAGTCAGGCAATGGCTGGTCCTGCGATGTCGACAAGATCGCCTCTGCGATCACGCCGCGCACCAAGCTGCTGTTCATCAACACCCCGTCCAACCCGACCGGCTGGACCGCCGACAAAGAGACGCTTCAGGCGATTCTGGATCTCGCCCGCGCAAAGGGCCTGTGGATCATCGCCGACGAGATCTATTCGCTGTTCCACTATGGGCGCGGCCGCGCGCCGTCCTTCCTTGACGTCGCCACGCCCGAAGACCGCATCCTCTTCGTCAACTCCTTTTCCAAGAACTGGGCGATGACCGGATGGCGCGTCGGCTGGATCAAGACGCATCCGGCCTTGCAGCAGGTGTTCGAGAACCTGATCCAGTACTCGAACTCTGGGGTAGCCCAGTTCATGCAGCGCGGCGCCGTCGCCGCTCTCGACGAGGGCGACGGCTTCATCATTGAACAGGTCGAGCGCGCGCATGCCGCCCGCGACCTCGTCTGCGATATACTGGGTGCGACCGGCAAGGCACGTTTCACCGTGCCGCAAGGCGCCTTCTATCTGTTCTTCAAGGTCGACGGCATCACCGATTCCCGCAGCGCCGCCTTCGACATCGTCGACAACGCCAATGTCGGCCTGGCGCCCGGCACTGCCTTCGGCCCGGGCAGCGAAGCCTTCCTCAGACTATGCTTCCACCGCCGCCTCGATCAACTCGAGGAAGCGGCGCATCGCCTGGCGAAATGGATGAAGACGGTGTAGCCGAGCCATCGACGAAGCCCGGATTGAAACTCGCTCCGGGGAGTCACCTGGCGTGGCTTTCGAGAACCGGAGCGCAGCGGACATTCAGGTCCGTGAGCACCGGAAGCGGAGAAAGCTGCGGCAGGTGGCCGCCGGAGTAGAGTTTCGAACGGGCTTCAGCCGCCCGACTTCGGCACGAGCAGCGGAATGATCCGGTCAGTTTTGGCGACGGCAGGCCTGCCGGCGGCGCCATACGGGATGCCCAGCGCATCCCAGGTCTCGACCAGCGCGTCCTGCAGCTCGGCGATCAGCGCATCCGAATGGAACGGCGTCGGCGTGATGCGCAGCCGCTCGGTGCCGCGCGGCACGGTCGGGTAGTTGATCGGCTGGATGTAGATGCCGTGCACGCCGAGCAGGCGGTCGCTGGCCATCTTGCAAAGCTCGGGGTCGCCGACCAGCACCGGCACGATATGGGTGGCCGATTCCATCACCGGCAGGCCCGCGGCGGCAAGCACCTGCTTGGTACGGGATGCCTGGCGCTGCTGCGCGTCGCGCTCGGCCTGCGAGCGTTTGAGGTGGCGGATGGAGGTGGTAGTGGCGGCGGCAATCGCCGGCGGCAGCGCGGTGGTGAAGATGAAGCCCGGCGCATAGGAGCGCACGGCGTCGATCACCGCGCTGGTGCCGGTGATGTAGCCGCCCAACGTGCCGAAGGCCTTGGCGAGCGTCCCCTGGATAATGTCGATGCGGTCGGCCAGGCCTTCGCGCTCGGTGATGCCGCCGCCGCGCGGTCCATACATGCCGACAGCATGGACCTCGTCGATATAGGTCATGGCGTTGTAGCGCTCGGCGAGCTCGACGATCTGCTTGATCGGCGCGATGTCGCCGTCCATCGAATAGACGCTTTCGAAGACGATCAGCTTGGCGCGCTCGCGCCCCGCGGCCTGCAGCAGGCTTTCCAGATGCGCGACGTCGTTGTGGCGGAAGATCTTCTTCTCCGCGCCAGAGCGGCGCACGCCTTCGATCATCGAGGCATGGTTCAGCTCGTCCGAGAGCACCAGGCAGTTGGGCAAGAGCCGGGCAATGGTCGAGATCGAGGCTTCGTTGGAGACGAAGCCCGAGGTAAAGACCAGTGCTGCTTCCTTGTCGTGCAGGTCGGCGAGCTCAAGCTCAAGCTCGACCAGCGGGTTCGAGGTGCCGGAAATGTTGCGGGTGCCGCCGGCGCCCGAGCCCATCTTTCCCGCGGCGTTCTGGAAGGCGGCGATGACGTCGGCGTTCTGGCCCATGCCAAGATAGTCGTTGGAGCACCATACGGTGATTTCCCGGGCGCGGCCGTTGGAACGCCAGATGGCGCGCGGGAACTTGCCCACGATGCGCTCGAGGTCGGCGAAAACGCGGTAGCGACGCTCGGCGTGGAGCTGGTCGATCGCATCCTCGAAGAACCGCTGATAGTTCATGTCGACTTCCCAATTTTGGGCCGGATAATAGTGACTGCCCCATGCCGCGTCCACCGGACCCAACCGGTCAAAATGCCACGCCCTTGCCCTGTTCCTAACGATGCCGGATCGTGGCCTATTCCCCGGGATGTGAACCAGCTTTGTTTCAGTACGATGCCTCGGGCGGGAGGAACTGTTACGGACTTAACATTCCGGGAGGATAATGCATGTCGTCCAAAGTGTGCAGCGGTGAGGACGACCTGGGTCGAACCATACAGACTTGCGGCGGGGTTTCCAGCAAGGCAGCTGTTGAGACAGTTTCCGATAAATCTTGATCAGCGAGGTAAATGATGACGGTTTTGGTGACGGGCGGTGCCGGCTACATCGGCAGCCACATGGTCTGGGAGCTTCTCGACGCCGGCGAAAGCGTCGTGGTGCTCGATCGGCTTTCCACCGGCTTCGAATGGGCGGTGGCCCCGGAGGCAAAGCTCGTCGTCGGCGATGTCGCCGACCGTGACCTGGTCGGCCGGATCATCCGCGACAATCATGTCAACGCCATCATCCACTTCGCCGGTTCGATCGTGGTGCCGGAATCGGTCACCGATCCGCTCGGCTATTACGAGAACAACACCTCGAAGACCCGCACGCTGATCGAAACCGCGGTGCGCGAGGGCGTGCCACACTTCATCTTCTCCTCCACCGCCGCCGTTTATGGTGGCGCCGGGCTGGAGCCGGTGCGCGAGGATGCCCGCCTTGCGCCGGAATCGCCCTATGGCCTTTCCAAGCTGATGAGCGAATGGATGCTGCGCGACGCGGCGCTGGCGCACGACATCCGCTACACGGCGCTGCGCTACTTCAACGTCGCCGGAGCCGATCCCAAGGGCCGCACCGGGCAGTCGACGCCCGGCGCCACGCATCTGATCAAGGTCGCCTGCGAGACCGCGCTCGGCAAGCGCCCCTTCATGCAGGTCTTCGGCGATGACTATCCGACGCCGGACGGCACCTGCATGCGCGATTATATCCATGTCAGCGATCTCGCGGCGGCGCATCGGCTGGCGCTGCAGCGGCTGCGCGCCGGGGGGAATAGCCTCGTCGCCAATTGCGGCTACAGCCATGGCTATTCGGTGCTGGAAGTGATCGACAGCGTGCGCCGCGCCTTCGGCCATGATTTCGACGTGCGCATGGGCGAGCGCCGTCCCGGCGACGCCGCCGCGGTGGTCGCCAATTCCGAGCTTGCCCGCAAGGAGCTCGGCTGGACGCCGCAACGTGACGATCTCGACCTGATCGTCAACGACGCGTTGGCCTGGGAACGCATCCTGACCACCAAGAACTCCGTTCGAAACTGACCTGTTGGGCCAAGGACTCGTCCGGCGCTGCGAGACGCGCTATGGGATCGCCAGGGGCGTTGTCCAAGCGTCGCTCCCTGTTCGATCCTGAGGGGATGGCATGAAGGTCCTGGTTCTTGGCGCCGGCGTGGTTGGCACGGCGGCCGCCTACTATCTGGCCAAAGACGGTCACGAGGTGACGGTGATCGAGCGCCACGAAGCGGCGGCGCGCGGCACCAGCCAGTCGAATGCCGGCCTGGTGTCGCCGGGCGATGCCACCGCCTGGGCTTCGCCCGCCGCGCTGAAGACCTTCCTGCGCGCGCTTTGGAACCACGATCTCGGCATCAAGGTCAGGCTGCGCCTCGACCCCTATTTCTATCTCTGGAGCCTGCGCTTCCTGCGCGAATGCACCGTGAAGCGGCTGCGCGCCAACACCGATATCAAGCTGAGATTGGCGCTCCATTCTCGCGAGTGCATCAATCAACTGTCGGAGGAAACCGGCATCCGGTACGACGAGCGAAAGAAGGGCATTCTCTACTTCTTCCGCTCCCAGAAGAGCCTCGACACCGGCACCGACAACTACCGCTATCTCGCGGAGCACGGCCTGCCGATCGAGATCGTCGGCCGCGAGCGCCTGGTCGAGCTGGAGCCCGGCCTTGCCGGCGTCAAGGAAAAGATCGCCGGCGGCATCTATTCGCCGATCGATCAGACCGGCGATTCCAAGCAGTTCACCGACAGCCTTGCCGCCTATGCCGCCGAAAAGCTTGGCGTGAAGTTTCTGTTCGGCACGACGATCGAGGGCCTCGATATCGAAGGCGACCGCGTGCGCGCGGTCATCACCTCGGCCGGCCCGGTAACCGGCGACGCCGTCGTCATCTCCATGGGGCCGGAAAGCGGCCTGCTTGGACGCCGCTACGGCATCGACCTGCCGGTCTATCCGGTGAAGGGCTACACCGCGACGATTCCGCTGAAGGACGAGAGCAAGGGGCCGACCATGGGCGGCGCCGACGAGGACCGGCTGATCGGCTATTCGAGGCTCGGCAATCGCCTGCGCATGTCCTCGACGGCCGAGTTCACCGGCTTCGACCGCAGCTTCAAGCCGCGCGACTTCAGGACCATCCTCGAAACCGGCAAGGACCTCTTCCCGGGCGCCTTCGACGAGAAGAAAGCCGTGTTTTGGGCCGGCTTGCGGCCGATGATGCCGAACTCGGTTCCGGTGATTGGCCAGGCGAAATACCGCAACCTCTATCTCGACACCGGCCACGGCCATGTCGGCTGGACCATGGCCTGCGGCTCGGGCCAATTCCTCGCCGACGTCGTTGCCGGCCGCAAGCCGCAGATCGACCCTCAGGGATTGCTCTACGGGACAAGACGCTGAGCGGTTGGCTTACGCGGTGGCGATCTTCCGCCACGCTTGCCTGTAGGCTTGCCATGCCGGCTCCGCCGGCGGTTCGGTCCGCTCGCCCATGCTCATCGTGGGTGTGCCGTCCGACGCCAGCAGCGCGGCGCCGATGCTGGTCCCGGTCGAAGTCTCCGATGCGATGACCGGCCGCTCCGTCGCCGCCGCCAACATGCTGACGAAAAGCGGGTTCCGCGCGAAAGGTCCTTCGACGGTCGTCGCTCCATCGCCGCCGATCAATTCCAGGCAGGTCGCGGTCATCAGCGCCAGATAGAACGAAATGGCCGCGAAGCGCTGCCCGGGGCTCAAGTCCTCGGCATTGACCCATTGCGCGTCACGATGCGGAAACGGTCTGGACCCTTGTTGCGTGGAAGGCAGAAGCAGGACCTGCCGCGCCAGCACGACGGCAACATCGTCATCGATCCATTCCTGTGGCTGGCCGTCGGTCAAAAGCGAGAATTCGCGTCCGCCCATGAAGCGCGCCGAAGGCACGGGATCGCCGAGCGCATTGATATTGACCAGCGTGTCGCGCGCCGGGTCGAGTTCAACCTTCCTGCCGCCGACCGCCATCGACACAACCCACGTGCCGGTTGAAACGACGCAGAAGGGCGGCTGGTCGGATAACAGATGCGGCAGCAGCGAGGCGTTGGAATCGTGCAGGCCACAGAACACCGGCGTCTGCGGGTCGAGCCCGGTGCGCCGCGCAAACACCGGCAGGATCGGACCAAGCCGCTCTCTTGCCGGCCGCACCGGCGCCATCAGCTGGCGCCAGCCCATCTTGTCGACCAGCGGCGAATAGTCGGACGTCCAGGGATTCCACAGATCGGTGTGGCAACCGAGCGAGGTGACCTCGTTGGCGGCAATGCCGGTCAGCCGCAGCGCCCAGTATTGCGGATACGTCAGCATCGCGGCCGCCCTGGCGAATTCCGCCGGGAAGCGCTTCTGCTGCCAGAAAAACTGCGCGCCGAGATTGAGGCCGGCCGGCAGCCGCGGCGTGCCGGTCTCGGCGAAGGGCGGGCGGACGGCGTTGTACTCCTCTGTCAGCCTGTCAGGGCCGTCGAATTCATAGTCGAGCACCGGCAGTGCCAGTTCGCCTGAGTGATCGACCAGTGCGCCCGTCGCGCCATGCGTGGTGATCGATATCGCGTCGATTCGCCTTTCGCCGTTAAGATAAGCGAGACTGTTCAGGATGAATGTCCACAGCGCCTCGACATCGTGATGCGGGTAGGGCGCGTGCCGCACCGGCGTATTGGCCATCCGGCGCAGCGCGATCTCGCTCAGCGTCGTGAGATCGACCAGCGCCACCTTGGCGTTGGTCTTGCCGATATCGATGACGGCGACATGGCGGATCATGCCATATGGAACATCGTTTCGAGCGGCACCGCCAGCGGTTCGTTGTCGGCTTTCGTCTCCATCACGTCGGCCATATGTGCCCACCAGCGCTGCATCACCGGATGCCTGGGCAGGTCAGCCATGCCGTGGCCGTCTTCGCGCCAAAGCACGCCGAAGAGGATGTTGGTCTCCTCGTCGAGATGGATCGAATAGTCGGAGACACCGGCCTGTTTCAAAAGCGCGACCAGCGATGGCCAGGTCTCGTCATGGCGGCGCTTGTATTCCGCCTTCATGCCCGGATTGAGCTTCATCTTGAAGGCGTATTTTTCCATCAGGCGAAACGCCCTTCACGCAGCCGCCGCCAGAGGATGGGCAGCGCGATGACGATGATCAGCAAGAGGCCGATGAAGATCGACATGACGATGCCCGGCACGTTGAGCAACCCAAGCCCAAAAGTCACCAGCCCCATGATGAAAGCGGCGAGCACGACGCCGAGGATGCTGCCGGCGCCGCCGAGGATCGAGACGCCGCCGAGCACCACCATCGTGATCGCCTCGAGCTCATAGCCCTGGGCGATCGACGGCCTTGTCGAGCCGAGCCGCGAGGTGATCAGCACGGAGGCGATGCCCGACATCAGGCCAGTGAGGCAAAACAGGATGAACTTGATGCGGCCGACGCGCACGCCGGAGAACTGGCAAGCGACGGGATTGTTGCCGATGGCGAAGACGCGGCGGCCGAAGCTCGTGCGGTGCAGCACGAACCAGTAGATCAAGGCCGCGACGAGAAACAGCGCCAGCTCGAACGAGAACACCCACCAGACATAACCCTGGCCGAAGAAGGCGAAGCTCTCCGGATAACCCTTATAGGCCTGGTCGCCGAGGATGATGAAGGCGATGCCGCGAAACAGGCTCATCGTACCGATGGTGACGACGATGGACGGCAGGCCGAGCCGGGTGACCAGCAGCCCGTTGAAAGCGCCGCAGCCGAGCCCGACCACGATGCCGATCGCAACCAGCACCGGCGTGCCGGCGCCGGCCTGGACGGCCATGCCCATCATCGTCGAGGCGAGCGCGACAATCGCGGCGACCGAGAGATCGATCTCGCCGGAGATGATCAGCAGCGCCATGGCAAGCGCGATCAGGCCTTTTTCGGTGAAGTTGAAGGTGAGGTCCGACAGCGACCACGGATCGAGGAAATAGGGCGAGGCGAAACTATTCACCGTGAAGATGGCGATCGCGATGATGACGAGCAGCGCCTCCCAGGAGAAGATCGCCGAGGACAGCGGCTTGTCGAGCCGGTCGGGAATGTGGCGCGGGGCAGGGGTGTCGGTCATGCCGCTTCCGCCTTTCTCAGGATGATGCGGCCCTGCCGGCGCTCGCCGCGCGCATTGAGCACCACGGCCAGGATGATGGCGCTGCCCGAGATCGCCATCTGCCAGAAGGGCGAGATGTTGATGACCGGCAGCGCGTTGGAGATGATGCCGAGGAACAGCGCGCCGAGCACCGCGCCGCCGACCGAGCCGATGCCGCCGGCGATCGAGATGCCGCCGATGACGCAGGCGGCGATGATGTTGAGCTCATAGCCGTTGGCGACCTCGACCGAGGCGATCACGTAGCGCGAGATCCACAAATAGCCGGCGAGCCCGCCGATCATGCCCGAGATGCAAAACACGATGAATTTGGTGCGGCCGACATCGATGCCGGCATAGACCGAGGCGGTCGGATTGACGCCGATGGCGTAGATCGAGCGGCCGATCGCGGTTCGCGTCATCACCAGGAAGAACAGCGCGATCACCAAAAGCGCGATCCAGGACAGCACCGGCAGGCCGAGCAAGACGACGCGCTGGAAGTTGATGAAATCCGGGCTCATCTGGTCGGCATTGACCCAGGCGCCGCCGGAAACGACGAAGGTGGCGCCGCGATAGATGGTCAGCGTGCCCAGCGTCACCACGATCGACGGGATGTTCAGCCGCCACACCAGGAAACCGTTGATCGCGCCGAGCACCAGGCCGACGAGCAACGCGATGACGATCAGCGCCGGGGTCGGGATTGCCGGATGCGCGGCATTGAGCATCGCCACCACCATGCCGGTGAAGCAGAGGTTCGACGCCATCGACAGGTCGATCGAGCGCGTCAGGATCACCACCATCTGACCCAGCGCCAGGATCATCAGGATCGATGTGTCGTTGAACACCTGGCGCAGATTGGCCGGGTCGGCGAAGCCGGGGAAGCGCGTCGAGATCAGGCCGATCAGCACGACGATGCCTGCCAGCAGCCAGATTTCGCGATATTTGAGGAAGCTTTTCATGCCGCGATCCCCGCTGCCGTTCGAACCAGCGTTTCGGCGTCGAGGCCCTTGTTGTCATAGGTCGCCGCGACCCGGCCTTCACGCATGACCACGACGCGGTCCGACATGCCGAGGATTTCCGGCAGTTCCGACGACACCATGATCACCGAAAGCCCTTGCGCGACCAGTTCGGCCATGAAGCCGTGCACGGCGGCCTTGGAGCCGATGTCGATGCCCTTGGTCGGCTCGTCGAGGATGATCACCTTCGGCGCTGTGGCCAGCCATTTGGCGATCACCACTTTCTGCTGGTTGCCGCCGGAAAGCGTGCCGACATCCTGGCTGAGCGACGAGGCGCGCAGATCGAGCCGCTCGGTGTAGGAGCGGGCGAGCGTGAACTCTTCCGCGAGCTTCAGCACGCCGGATTTCGAGGTGCGCGCAAGCGACGGCAGCGACACGTTCTGGAAGATCGGCAGGCCGATGACCACGCCCTGTTTGCCGCGCTCTTCCGGCACATAGACGATGCCGGCCTCGATCGAATCCGCCGCCGATTTCGGCGCGATCGGCTGGCCATCCAGCGAAATCGCCCCGCGGCTCGTGCGGGTGATGCCGGCAATCGCCTGCATAACCTCGCTGCGGCCGGCGCCGACCAGTCCGTAAAAGCCGAGGATCTCGCCCTTGCGCAGCTCGAAGCCGATGTCGTCGAATTCGGTCGGATGCGACAGGCCGGAGACGGAAAGCACCGGCGCGCCGATCTTCGGCTCGCGCCGCGGAAAGATGTGGTCGACGTTGCGGCCGACCATCATGCGCACGATCTCGTTCTGGCTGGTGTCCTTCAACAGGCCTTCACCGACCATCTCACCGTCGCGGAACACAGTATAACGGTCGGCGATGCGGTAGATCTCGTCGAACTTGTGGCTGATGAAGAGCACCGCCTTCCCTTCGCTCTTCAGGAACTCGATCAAGAGGAACAACTCCTCGATCTCCTTCATCGAGAGCGCTGCTGTCGGCTCGTCCATGATGACGATGCGCGCATCGATCGACATCGCGCGGGCGACAGCCACGAGATGCTTGTTGGCGATGCCGAGGTCCTTCAGCCGCGCGTCGGCATCGATATGGCCGGCGCGCATCGTCTCCAGCACCTCGCGCGCATTCTTGCGCATGGTGCGCCAGTCGATGGTGCCGAGGCGGGTGCGCGGCGCATGTCCTAGGAAGATGTTTTCGGCGACCGACAGATCGTCGAACAGCACGGTTTCCTGGTGGATGGCGGTGATGCCGTGGCCGAAGGCGGCATGCGCGCTGGGCAGCGTCGTGGCCTGGCCGTCAATGCTGATCTCGCCGGAATCCGGCTGGTAGATGCCGGTCATGATCTTGACCAGCGTCGACTTGCCGGCGCCGTTTTCGCCGATCAGCGCGGTGACTTGGCCCGGATAGAGCGACAGGCTGACATTGTGCAGGGCGCGCACGCCCGGAAAACTTTTCGAGATGCCTGAAAGCGTCAGGCGCGGAGAAGCGCTTTGCGACGGGCCAGAGGGCTCGGGCCGCTCCGTCTCCATTTTGCGCTGGGCTGTCGTGTCCATATCCGTATCAGGCCCTGAAAGAAGGTCCGTTTGACGTTGCGGCGGGACAAGTGCCCCGCCGCATGAGCGTTAAGTCGACCAGGATCAATAGATCTTGGAGAACTTCTCGATGTTGGTCTTGTCGAACTGGAAGGGCGGAGCCATCGCGGCCGAGTTGGTGTCGTCGAGCGTCACCTTGCCGACGCGGCCGATCGACAGTGTGGCGCCGGGCTTGGCCTCTTCCTTCTTCACCGCCAGATCATGGGCGAGATAGATCGCCGAGTAGCCGAGGTCGATCGGGTTCCACAGAGCAACCGCCTGGCTGGCGCCGTTGTCGATGAACTTCTTGAACTCCGACGGCAGCGCAAGGCCGGTGACATTGACCTTGCCGATCAGGTTCTCGTCGGTCACCACCTGCGCGGCGGCAACGACGCCGACGGTGGTCGGCGCGATGATCGCCTTGAGGTTCGGATAGGACTTCAACAGGCCCTTGGCCTCGTCGGTGCTCTTGGCCGAGTCGTCATCGCCATAGACGGTGGCGACCAGCTTGATCTTCGGAAACTTCTCAGGCAGCACCTTCTTGGCCGCTTCGATCCAGGCGTTCTGGTTGGTCGCGGTCGAGGAGGCTGACAGGATCGCAACATCGCCGCCTTCCGGCAGGTAGTCGGCGGCGAGCTTGATGATCGTCTCGCCGATCAGGCCGGTGTCGGACGGGTTGAGGTGGAGCTGGCGGCCTTCCTTGGCGACGCCGGAATCCCACGAGATCACGGTGATGCCGCGCTCCATCGCCTTCTTCAGCACCGGCACCAGCGCGTCGGCGTCATTGGCCGAAACGGCGATGGCGTTGACCTTCTGCGCGATCAGCGAATTGATCACCTCGATCTGCGCTTCGGCGGTCGCCTTGGTCGGGCCGGTGTAGATCACGTCGACATCGCCCAGTTCCTTGGCCGCTTCCTCGGCGCCCTTGTTGGCGGCGTCGAAGAAGCCGTTGCCGAGCGACTTCACGACCAGCGCGATCTTGACGTTCTCGGCATAGGCGGCATTCACGAACATGGCGGCGGAAAAGGCCGCCGTAACCAGCAGTTTCTTCAAAAAGCTCATCGAACATCCTCCCTTGAGCGTTTGCATTCCATCGCCGCTGCGGGCGTGAGTTTCCCTCAGGCCTGCAGTGAAGATTCTTCCCTATCGTTTGACTGTTTGCGGGCGACGATCAGCGCCACGCCCGCCGTTTCCAGCATCTTGGCCTCGCGGTCCTCGATTCCGTCATCGGTGATCACGGTTGCGATGCGCGACAGCCCGCACAGGATCAGGCTGGAGCGCATGCGGAATTTCGAGGAATCGACCAGCACCACCAACTCGTCGGCCTGGTCGATCAATTTCTGCTCCGCCTGGATCAGCAGCGGATCGCCCTCCATCAGCCCGAGCGGCCCCAGCCCCTGCGCGCCCATGAACATGCGCCGCGCATAGAAGTTGCGCGTCACGTCATTGTCGAAGGGCGACAGGATGATGTTCTGCTCGCGGTAGATCGTGCCGCCCGACAGCATCACCGTGTTCTTCGAGTGCTTGAGCAGATGCTCGGCGATCGGGAAGGAGTTGGTGAAGATCGGCATGCGGCGCCCGGTCAGGAAATGCACCATCTGGAAGGTGGTGGTGCCGCCATTGATGATGATCGGTTCGCCGTCCGCGCAAAGGTTCACCGCTTCCCGGGCGATCGCGCGTTTCTGCGCGGCGTTCAGCGTTTCGTTGACGGAGAAGGGCCGGCCGGCAAGGCCGATGAACTGCGGCGGCGAGATCGCCTCGGCGCCGCCGCGCACCCGGCGCAAGCGCTTTTGCACGTGCAGCGCCGCGATGTCGCGCCGGATCGTCGCCTCGGAGGAGTCCGTCAGCTCGACCATCTCCTGCACCGTCACCACAGGCTTTTCCTGGACGGCGGACAGAATGATCCTGTGGCGTTCTTTTTCGTGCATGGTTCCTCCCTTGCCCAAGCATCAGGCCTTAGAAAACGCGCAGTGTCAATCATTTCCGATCATATATTTTCATTGTGCAGTGCAATATGATCGATATTGATCGTTTGTGATTGACAAGTGGGACGCTTGCGTAGACATTCCCGAACGAGAAATGAGGGGTGCGGCGTTCGCGCTCCAAGGGAGGATACCTATGCTCGACAAGCGCTCCGGCTCGCGCCTCGCCAATCTTTGGGACGATGCAAAAGCCGAAGGGATGAGCGGTCCCGAGCTTCTGGTCTATCGCTCGAACACGCTGGGATCCGACAAGCGCGTCACCAATTATGGCGGCGGCAACACCTCGTCCAAGGTTTGGCAGAAGGACCCACTGACCGGCGAGGAAGTCGAGGTCTTGTGGGTGAAAGGCTCCGGCGGCGACAGCGCTTCGATCAAGCTCGACGGCTTCGCCACGCTCTACATGGACAAGCTGCGCGCCATTAAGGGGCTTTATCGCGGCCTCGCGCATGAAGACGAGATGGTGGGCTATCTGCCCCACTGCACCTTCAACCTCAATCCGCGCGCGGCCTCGATCGATACGCCGCTGCACGCCTTCGTGCCGAAGCCTTGCGTCGATCACATGCATCCCGACGCCATCATCGCGGTTGCCGCCGCCAAGGATTCCAGGGCGATCACCAAGGAGATCTTCGGCGATGCCATCGGCTGGCTGCCTTGGAAGCGGCCCGGCTTCGAGCTTGGCATGTGGCTGGAGAAATTCTGCCTGGAAAACCCGGACGCCAAGGGCGTCGTGCTCGAAAGCCATGGCCTGTTCACCTGGGGCGGCACGCCGAAGGAATGCTACGAAACGACGATCTCGGTGATCAACCAGGCGATCGACTGGTTCGAGCGCAAATCGCAGGGCAAGGCGATCTTCGGCGGCGAGGCGGTGAAGGCGCTCGACGCGCCGGCGCGCCGCGCCATTGCCGCCAAGCTGATGCCGAGGATTCGCGGCCTGATTTCGGAAAAAAGCCACAAGCTCGGCCATTTCGACGACCAGCCGGCGGTCCTCGAATTCGTCAACTCGAAGGATTTGCGGCCGCTGGCGGCACTGGGCACCTCATGCCCGGATCATTTCCTGCGCACCAAGATCCGGCCGCTGGTGATCGAATTCGACCCGGCGAACCCGGATGTCGACGCCGTGATCGCGCGCCTTGCCGACGACATCGCCGCCTATCGGGTCGGCTACCAGGCCTATTACGACAGCTGCAAGCATCCGGATTCGCCCGCCATTCGCGATCCCAATGCCGTGGTCTATCTGATGCCGGGCGTCGGCATGTTCACCTTCGCCGGCGACAAGGCGACGGCCCGCATCTCCGGCGAATTCTACGTCAACGCCATCAATGTCATGCGCGGCGCCTCCACCGTCTCGTCCTATGTCGGCCTGCCGGCGCAGGAAGCCTTCGACATCGAATATTGGCTGCTCGAGGAAGCGAAGCTCCAGCGCCTGCCGAAGCCGAAAGCGCTGGCCGGTCAGATCGCGCTGGTCACCGGCGGCGCCGGCGGCATCGGTCGCGCCACCGCCAACCGGCTGCTGCGCGAAGGCGCCTGCGTGGTGCTGGCCGACATCGACGAGACAGCGCTCGCCAGCGCCAATGACGAGCTCTCGAAAGCCTTCGGCAAGGACTTCGTCCGTCCGGTGCGCATCGATGTCACTTCCGAGGACCAGGTGCTTTCCGGCTTCGCCGAAACGTCGGTCGAGTTCGGCGGCATCGACATCCTGGTCTCGAACGCCGGCCTGGCGTCTTCCGCGCCGATCGAGGAAACGACGCTGGCGCTTTGGAACAAGAACATGGACATCCTGTCCACCGGCTATTTCCTCGTTTCGCGCGAGGCCTTCCGCCTGTTCCGCGCCCAGAAGATCGGCGGCAACGTCGTCTTCGTCGCCTCCAAGAACGGGCTCGCGGCCTCGCCGAATGCGTCTGCCTATTGCACCGCCAAGGCTGCCGAAATCCATCTCGCCCGCTGCCTCGCGCTGGAGGGCGCGGAAGCGCAGATCAGGGTCAATGTCGTCAACCCGGACGCCGTGCTGCGCGGCTCCAAGATCTGGACGGGCGAGTGGAAGGAACAGCGCGCCGCCGCCTACAAGATGTCGACCGACGATCTGGAGGAGCACTACCGCTCGCGCTCGATGCTGAAGCGCTCGGTCTTCCCGGAAGACATCGCCGAGGCGATCTACTTCTTCGCCTCCGACATGTCGGCCAAGTCGACCGGCAACATCGTCAACGTCGACGCCGGCAACGCGCAAAGTTTTACGCGATAAGCCTTCCTTCTCCCCGTCTCTATACGGGGAGAAGGTGCCGGCAGGCGGATGAGGGGCAGCGCCAGCCGAACGCATTCTTGGGAGGAACAGCTTTTGTCCGAAACGATTATCCGCGCCGATCTCGTCGCCAGCCACAACGCTGCGCGCAAAGCCGACCTCGAGCGCGACTACGCTTCCCTCGGCGAGCGCCTGGACCGCCGCGGCATCGCCATCGACGCCATCCGCGACAAGGTGGAAAAATTCGGCGTGGCGATCCCGTCCTGGGGCGTCGGCACCGGTGGCACGCGCTTCGCCCGCTTTCCCGGCGCCGGCGAGCCGCGCGACATCTTCGACAAGATCGAGGATTGCGCCGTCATCAGCCAGCTGACGCAGGCGACGCCGACCGTCTCGCTGCACATTCCATGGGACAAGGCCGATCCGAACCGGCTGAAGCAGGCGGCCTCGCGCTTCGGCCTCGGCTTCGACGCCATGAACTCCAACACTTTTTCGGACGCGAAGGATCAGCAGCGCTCCTATAAATTCGGCTCGCTCTCCCATGCCGATGCCGGCACGCGCCGCCAGGCGGTAGAGCACAATCTCGAATGCATCGAGATCGGCAAGACGCTGGGCTCCAAGGCGCTGACGGTGTGGATCGGCGACGGTTCGAACTTCCCCGGCCAGGTCAATTTCGCAAAAGCCTTCGAGCACTATCTCGATGCTATGCGCGAAATCTATGCCGGCCTTCCGGACGACTGGCGGCTGTTCACCGAGCACAAGATGTACGAGCCGGCCTTCTATTCGACGGTCGTGCAGGACTGGGGCACCAACTACATCATCGCCAGGGAACTCGGCGACAAAGCCTTCTGCCTGGTCGACCTCGGCCACCATGCGCCCAACGTCAACATCGAGATGATCGTGTCGCGGCTGATCCAGTTCGGCAAGCTGGGCGGCTTCCACTTCAACGATTCCAAATATGGCGACGACGATCTCGATGCCGGCTCGATCGATCCCTACCGGCTGTTCCTGGTCTTCAACGAGTTGGTCGATGCCGAGCTCGCCGGCGCCAAGGGCTTCAACCCCGCCCATATGCTCGACCAGAGCCACAACGTCACCGATCCGATCGAAAGCTTGATGCTGTCGGCGGTCGAGGTGCAGCGCGCCTATGCGCAGGCGCTGCTGGTCGACCGCAAGGCGCTGGAAGGCTTCCAGGACGGGAACGACGCGCTGATGGCGACGCAGACGCTGAAAGCCGCCTACCGCACCGATGTCGAGCCGATCCTCGCCATGGCACGGCTGAGGACCGGCGGCGCCATCGATCCGGTCGCCACCTATCGCGAAGCCGGCTACCGCGCCAAGGTGGCGGCGGAACGGCCGGCGGTCGCGGGTGGAGGTGGCGGCATCGTCTGACAGACAGATATCCGATTTGATCTGGTCCAGCGCCATTGGCGGTGGACAGGTCTGCCGGCAAGGTCTTTCCTAGGCGTCCCCAACGCCAGGAGCACCGCCATGCCCTTGACCCGCCGGGCGCTGATCGGCGTCTCCCTTTCGCTCGCCTTCCTCCTCACACCATCCGCCGCCGCCTTCGCCGCATCGCCGGCTCCCGCCAAGGGCGAGCACGGCATGGTGGTGACCGCCCAGCATCTCGCCACCGAGGTCGGCGTCGAGGTGCTGAAGAAAGGCGGCAACGCCGTCGATGCCGCGGTCGCCGTCGGCTACGCGCTGGCTGTCGTCTATCCCAATGCCGGCAATATCGGCGGCGGCGGTTTCATGACCGTGCGCATGAAGGACGGCCGCACGACCTTCATCGATTTCCGCGAGCGCGCGCCACTTGCCGCCACCAGGACCATGTATCTCGACAAGGACGGCAATCCGGTGAAAGGCGCCAGCCTCGACGGCTATCTCGCCGTCGGGGTGCCGGGCTCCGTCGCCGGTTTCGAGATGGCGCGCGAGAAATACGGCACGCAGTCGCGACAGGATCTGATGGCGCCGGCAATCGCCTACGCCAGGGACGGCTTCCTGCTCAATCAAGGCGACGCAGCCTCTTTCGCCGGCAGCGCCGACCGGCTGGCGAAGGATCCGGCGGCGGCCGCCATCTTCCTGAAAAAAGACGGCAAGCCCTACGGCATCGGCGAGAAGCTCGTTCAGCCGGATCTCGCCGCCTCGCTCTCAGCCATTTCCGAGAAGGGGCCTGAGGCCTTCTACAAGGGCGCCATCGCCAATGAAATCGTCAAGGCGAGCGGCGCCAAAGGCGGCATCCTTGCCAAGGGCGATTTCGAGCAATATGCAGTGCGCGAGCTGAAGCCGGTGACCTGCGACTACCGTGGTTACGAGATCATCTCCTCGCCGCCGCCAAGCTCGGGCGGCGTCATCATCTGCGAAATCCTCAATGTGCTGGAAGGCTATCCGCTGTCCTATCTCGGCGCCGGATCGGCCGAAACGGTCCATGTCATGGTGGAGGCCATGCGGCATGCCTATGTCGACCGCAACTCGGCGCTGGGCGATCCCGATTTCGTCGACAATCCGGTCTCGAAACTGCTCGACAAAGGCTACGCGAAGGACATCCGCGACAAGATCGATCCGTTCCGCGCCGGCGTGTCGAAGGAGCTTATGCCGAAGGGTTTTGGCGAGTCGAAGGAAACCACGCACTATTCGATCATCGACAATGACGGCAATGCCGTCGCGGTCACCTACACGCTGAACGGCTCCTTCGGCGCCGGCGTGGTTGCCGACGGCACCGGCATCCTGCTCAACAACGAGATGGACGATTTCACCCAGAAGCCCGGCGTGCCCAATCTTTACGGGCTGGTCCAGGGCGAGGCCAACGCCATCCAGCCGAGGAAGACGCCTTTATCCTCGATGAGCCCGACGATCGTCATCAGGGACGGTAAGCCGTTCATGGTCATCGGCAGCCCGGGCGGTTCGCGCATCATCACCATCACGCTGGAGGCGATCGTCAACGTCATCGACCACGGCATGAATATCCAGGAGGCGATCGACGCGCCGCGCATCCACCACCAATGGCTGCCCGACACCGTCTATGTCGAACCGTTCGGGCTTTCGCCCGACACCGAAAGGATGCTTGCCGGCATGGGCTACCACCTCGATCTTGCTGACCAGACCTGGGGCCAGGCGGCCGGTATTCTGGTCGGCGGCAAGAGCCTGGCGGAAATCGAGAAGGGCGGCGGCGCGCGCTACAACGGCGCCATCGACAGCCGCGCCGCTGCGGGTGAGGCTTTGGGGTATTAGAGCATGATCCCAAAAAGTGGGAACCGGTTTTTGGAAAAGATCATGCTCAGGTAAAGTTACACCACCAGCGTAATCGTCGAAGCGATCAGCATAACGGCGGCGATGGCGACGAACAGCGCATAGATGCGCGGCCGGTCGAGCAGCAGCGCATTGCCGGAAATCCAGGCCGCCGTGGCGCCGCCAAGCGCGAACAGGAAGCCGTTGCGGTGGCCGAACGACATGGAGGCGGCCATCAGCCCGCCGATGATCAACGCGCCGAAGACGATGATGACCGCGACAGCATATTTCTCGAAATCATTGCCGCCGCCCATCGCCGGCCCCATCGCATTGAGATTGGGCAGGTCGTCCGGGTCGAAAGGGCTGGTCGAGCCGTATTCGTCTTGACCGAGGGATTCGCGCATCATTCGTTCTCCGCTGAGCGGCAACAAACCATCAACGCCTGCCGAGCGCAACCCGGCAACGCCGTCGCGGCGATGCGTTCGCCGCCCGGCTGGTGCCAACGTGCCACGGTTTCCCGGTCGATCTCAACGGCGTAGCGGCGTTGCGGTTCCACCTGATTGATCTACCTTGGAAAAATCGCTGCGCACGATGCCGTGCCGCTGCAGCTTGTCGTAGAAAGTCTTGCGTGGAATGCCGAGCGCCTCGATGGTGCGGCGAACGTCGCCGTCATTGCGACCAAGTGTCTCGCGGATGATCTCGGCCTCGTAGCGATCGAGCCGTTCCGGCAAGGGCGCGGAAGAATCGCTCTGCGCTGCCGCAGGGGAAGACGCCTCGGCGATGTCTTCCAGCCCAAGCACGAAGCGCTCGGCGAAATGGGCGAGTTCGCGTACATTGCCGGGCCAGTCATGCTCCCTGAGCTGACGTTGAACCGCGGCGGAAGTCGCCGGCACGGCGCGCCGGAAACGGGCGGCGGCGCGCTCGGCGAAATAGCCGAACAACAAAGGCACGTCGTCGCGCCTTTCGCGCAGCGGCGGGATTGAGAGCGTCACCACATTGAGCCGGTAATAGAGGTCCTCGCGGAAACCGCCGCGCTGCGCCGGATCGCCGAGATCGACCTTGGCGGCGGCGACGACGCGCAGGTCGACCGGGCGCACCTCATTGGTGCCGAGCGGGGTCACTTCGCGCATTTCGAGTACGCGCAGCATCTGCACCTGCGTCGAGGCTGGCATGCTTTCGATCTCGTCGAGGAACAGCGTGCCGCCGCTGGAATGCTCGATGCGGCCGACGCGCTTCTTCTGCGCGCCGGTGAAGGCGCCGGCTTCATGGCCGAACAGCTCGCTTTCGATGACCGTCTCCGGCAGCGTGCCGCAATTCAGCGCCACGAAATTGCCCTTGGCGCGACGGCTCCAGCGGTGCAGCAGGCCGGCCACCACCTCCTTGCCCGAGCCGGTCTCGCCGGTGACCAGTACATCGACATCGGTGTCGGCGATCTGTCTGAGCGTGCGGCGCAGCCGCTCCATCGCCGGCGTCTGGCCGATCAGCGGCAGGCCTTCCTGCGCCTGCTCGGCCGCCTCGCGCAAGGCGCGGTTTTCCATTACCAGCCGGCGTTTTTCGGCGGCGCGGGCGACGCTCTGCGCCAGCCGCTCAGTGGCGAAAGGCTTGGTGATGAAGTCGTAGGCCCCGTCCTTGATCGCCTTGACGGCCATGGCGATGTCGCCATGGCCGGTGACGAGGATGACGGGGATATCGGGGTCGAGCCGCAGCACGCGGTCGAAAAGCTGCAGCCCGTCGACCTCCGGCATGCGGATATCCGACACCACGACGCCAGCGAAGCTTTTGTCCAGCGTCGCCAGCGCCTCGCGGGCGGCCGAGAACGCCGACACCGCGAAGCCAGCGAGCTCCAGCGTCTGTCTCGTCGCCTTGAGCAGGTCGCTGTCGTCGTCGATCAGGATCACTGGTGCCGGATTGTCCGTGGTCATGCCGCGCCGGCTTTCGAAAGGTGGATGGTGAAGCGTGTGCCCTGGCCGCCGCTCACCACCTCGATGCGGCCGCCATAGTCGGCGACGATGTCCTTGGAGATGACGAGGCCGAGCCCAAGGCCCTTTTCCTTCGACGTGTTGAAGGGCGTGAACAGAGATTTCAGGATCGTGGGCGGAATGCCCGGGCCGTTGTCGGAAACGAACAACGCCACGTCTTCGGCGTTTTCGGCCGCACTGACTTCCACCCGCGCATCGTCGCGCCCCTCAAGCGCCTCCAGCGCATTTTGAAACAGGTTGATCAGCACCTGCTCCAGCCGCAGCCGGTTGCCCATCACTTTCATCGTTGGCGGCGGCAGCGTGATGGCCAGCGCGTCCAGCCGGCCGGCGAAACGGCTCCTGAGCAGCACGACCGCGCCTTCGATGACACCGCGCAATTCGACCGGCTCGGCCGCGGTGCGGCCCTTTCGGGCGAAGGCTTTCAGCTCCTCGGTGATCGAGCCGATGCGCTCGGTAAGTGCTGCGATCGCGCCGAGATTCTCCTCGGCTGAGGAGCTTTGCTTGCGCTCCAGGAAGACGCGCGCATTGTCGGCATAGGCGCGGATGGTCGCCACCGGCTGGTTGATCTCATGCGCAACGCCGGCGGCGACTTGGCCGAGCGTCGCCAGCCGGTTGGCCTGCACCAGCTCCTGCTGCATCACCTGCAGTTTCGCCTCGGTGCTGCGATGATCGGCGATCTCGGCCTGCAGCCGGTCGCGCGCCAGGCTCAGATCCTGCGTGCGCTCGGCGACACGGCGTTCCAGCTCGGTGCGCGCCGCCTGTTCAGCCGCTATCCGCATCTGGCCCGATTGCCTGCGCCACAGCAGATAGGCGGCCAGAGCGATGAGAGGAACGAGAACACCCAGCGCCAGAAGCCGCATCTCGCGTTGCGCGGCGGCGATCGGCGCTTCGGCTGGAACGAGATAGTCGAGCCGCCATGGCGTCGACGGCACCGCCGTCGAAAGCCGCAGATACTCGGCGTCGCTGCCGCCGGGCGTGATGGCATGGACAAGCGCGACATCGGCGGAAAGCGCCTGGGGCCTTGCGATCGGCAAGGGCACCAGCGGCGCATCGCCGAATTGCTGGCTGGCGCGGATCTCGGCGAGCACCGGCCGGCTGAGCGGCTCAGTCGTCAGGAAGCGCCAGGACGGCACGCTGGTGATCAGCACCACGCCATGCGCATCGCTGACATAGGCCGGGCGGTTCGCCTCGTGCCAGTCGGCCTCGAGCTGGTCGAATTCCATCTTGACCACGACGACGCCGAGCGGCCCCGAAGCGCCGTCGACGCGGCGCGAGATGTAAAGGCCGGGACGCTTGGAGACATTGCCGAGCGCGAAATACTCGGCGGTGCCGGTCTGCATTGCGCCTGAGAAATAGGCGCGAAAACTGTAGTCGCTGCCGACGAAGCTCACCGGCTCGCGCCAATTGCTGGAGGCGATCGCCAGGCCATCCGTGCCGGTGACATAGAGCACCGAAGCCTTCGTACCGGAGACAAGTCCTTCGAGCTTGCGGTTCAAGACATCGATCGCGGCGGGGCTGCGTTGCGTCAGCGCGTCATTGACCTGCTGATCCTCCGACAAAAGCAGCGGCAACGCGCGCGGGTTTTCCAGCACCGCGCGCAGCAGCGCGACTTTGAGATTTGCGTCGGTTCGGCCTTGCGTGGCCAAGGCCTCGATCTCGGTCGAACGGCCATAGAGCCCGGCGCCGTAGAGCGCTGCAGCGATGATCGCCAGCGCCACCGCCGCGAACAGCAGCCAGGCACGCCGCGCCCGCCCGGCAAGCAGTTCGGGCGTCGAGGCGAGGGCAGCGGCGGGGCGTTGCAGCATGCGGCATTTGTGCATGTTTTCGCACAAAGCACAATTCGACCTATGCGGATAACCGCACCGACGCCCTTCAAGCTGCGCGTCGCAAGTTCGAAAAAGTCAGCAAAATCAATGAAGCGGGTCTCGGAGCGCAATCTGGCACGGGCGTTGCAAATGCATCTGCAGCAGCCGCGAGGCTGTGGAGGTCAATAGCCCCAGGGAGGTCGAGTTTTCTCGATCGGGGCTGAACGGAGGATATCATGCAGACAGCAATCGCTGCCGCCGAACCGCGCGGCAAGGTTCCCTTTTACCGGCATCTCTATGTGCAGGTTCTGGTGGCGATCGCCGCCGGCATCCTGCTTGGGCATTTCTACCCCGACCTGGGCGCTTCGCTGAAGCCGCTTGGCGACGCGTTCATCAAGCTGGTCAAGATGGTCATCGCGCCGGTGATCTTCCTCACCGTGGCGACCGGCATCGCCGGCGTTTCCGACCTGCACAAGGTCGGCCGCGTCGCCGGCAAGGCGATGATCTACTTCCTCGTCTTCTCGACGCTGGCGCTGATCGTCGGCCTGGTCGTCTCCAACGTCATCCAGCCCGGCGCCGGCATGCACATCAACCCGGCGACGCTCGATCCGTCCAAGGTGGCGACCTTCACCGAGAAGGCGCATGACACGACCATCGTCGGCTTCCTGATGAACATCATCCCTGACACCATCACCGGCGCCTTCGCGCAGGGCGACATCCTGCAGGTGCTGTTCTTCTCGGTGCTGTTCGGCATTGCGCTCGCACTGGTCGGCGAACGCGGCCGTCCGGTCGTCGATTTCCTGCAGGCGCTGACCTCGCCGATCTTCCGCTTGGTCGCCATCCTGATGAAGGCAGCCCCCATCGGCGCTTTCGGCGCCATGGCCTTCACCGTCGGCAAATACGGCATCGGTGCGATCGCCAATCTGGCCTTGCTGATCGGCACCTTCTACCTGACGTCCCTGCTCTTCGTGCTCGTCGTGCTGGGCGCGGTGGCATGGTACAACGGCTTCTCCATCCTGGCGCTGATCCGCTACATCAAGGAAGAGTTGCTGCTGGTGCTCGGCACCTCGTCGTCGGAGGCCGCACTTCCCGGCCTGATGGCCAAGATGGAGCGCGCCGGCTGCAACCGCTCGGTGGTCGGCCTGGTCATCCCGACCGGCTATTCCTTCAACCTCGACGGCACCAACATCTACATGACGCTGGCTGCGCTGTTCATCGCCCAGGCGACCGACACGCCGCTCACCTTCGGCGACCAGATCCTGCTTCTGCTCGTCGCCATGCTGAGCTCGAAGGGTGCCGCCGGCATCACCGGCGCCGGCTTCATCACCTTGGCCGCGACGCTCTCGGTCGTACCGACCGTGCCGGTCGCCGGCATGGCGCTGATCCTCGGCGTCGACCGTTTCATGTCGGAATGCCGCGCGCTCACCAACTTCGTCGGCAACGCGGTCGCGACCATCGTCGTGGCGCGCTGGGAAGGCGAGCTCGACCAGACCAAGTTCGCCGCCGCCATGGCCGGCGAGCTGTCGGAAGAGGCCGACCTCGCGCTGTCCGGCGGCTTGCAGCCCGCGGAGTGACAAGCGGTTCCAGGCCCCTCCCAAGCCTGTGCAGGCCGCGGCTAAGCCGCGGCCTGTTCTTTTTGCCGGCCGCCGCATAGGGTGCGCGAGCCGGATTCTCGGCGAAACATTCAGCCGAGAGGGCGGTCGATGAGCAGTGCGTTTCCCGAAATCTATCTTGTCCGCCATGGCGAGACGGAGTGGAGCGCCTCCGGCAGGCATACCGGACGCACCGACATCCCGCTGACCGCGAAAGGCGAAGAGGCCGCGCGCGGCCTATCCGAGCGTCTCAAGGGCCTGACTTTCCAGGCTGTCTGGTCGAGCCCCTCGCAGCGCGCCTTCGACACCTGCCGGCTCGCCGGCTTCGGCGAGCGCGCCGTCAAGAAGCCGGATCTGCAGGAATGGGACTACGGCGCCTATGAAGGCGTGACGACGAAAGAGATCATTGCCAAGCACCCCGGCTGGAACGTGTTTCGCGACGGCTGCCCGGGCGGCGAGCAGGCCGCCGATGTCGGCGCCAGGGCCGATGCGATCATCGCCGGAATACGGGCAGTCGCCCGCAACGCGCTGATCTTCTCCAGCGCCCATTTCCTGCGCGTCTTCGCGGCACGCTGGGTCGGCCTGCCGCCGGAAGGCGGCGAGCATTTCGTGCTCGACACCGCAAGCCTCAGCGTCCTCGGCTACGAGCACGACCTGACCGAACCGGTCGTCCGCCGTTGGAACCAGAAATAGTCCGGCTTGATAGCAGATAGACTTTGGCGGTTAGCCGAAACGCTCGTGAGGTCGTCATCCACGGGCGGAGCGGGAGCGAAGCGGACGCGCAGACCCGGGGATGACGAAGTTCGGGGCGCAGCCATTAAGCAACAAGCATCGCCAGCTCTTCGTCCGTCAGATGCCGCGCCTGACCCTTGGCAAGCTCGCCGAGCTGAAGGCCACCGATCGCCACCCGGACCAGCCTGAGAACCTCGATGTCGAAAGCGCCGAGCAGGCGGCGGATCTGGCGGTTGCGGCCTTCGTCGAGCACGATCTCCAGCCAGGCCGTGCGGCCGCCGCTGCGCAACAGCGCGATCGAACTTGCCGTCAGCAACTCGCCATCCGCTTCTGCGCCGTTCCGAAAGCGTTCCAGCATCGCCTCGTCTGGTGCGGCTGCGATCTGCACGTGATAGGTTTTGGCGACATGCGAGGCGGGGTCGAGCAGCCCGTTCGCCCAGCGCGTGTCGTTGGTCATCAGGAGCAGACCTTCGCTCGCCTTGTCGAGCCGGCCCACCGGCGAAACGAAGGGCAGGTCGAGCCCTTCCAGGCAGTCATAGACCGTGCCGCGACCCTCGGGGTCGTCGCGGGTGGTGACCAGCCCGCGCGGCTTGTTGAGTATGAGATAGACCTTGCGCTCGGCGGCGATGCGCTCGCCGTCGACGGCGATGCTGTCGCGCTCGAGATCGACCCACAGCGCAGGGTCGCGCGCCACCTTGCCGCCCACCCGCACGCGGCCCTCGGCGATCAGCAGCTCGGCCTGCTTGCGCGAGCAGAGCCCGAGCTTTGACAGCGCCCGGTTGAGGCTGACCTTCCCGCCGGTGGGTCGCAGCGCGGGCTCGGGAGGTTGTCGTGGGGGTTTGCGTGTCATCGGCCGACAGATGCCACGCGCGGCAAGGCCCACGCAACCATGCATGAGCCGGATACGCGCCGGTGCCTAGAACTTCAAATTCAAGCTGCCCTTGATCACCCGCCCCTCGCCATAGATGCAGCTTTGGCCGTAGCAGGTCGAATAATAGGATTTGTCGAACAGGTTCGAGACATTGAGTGCCGCCTGCCAGCCGTTCTTCTTGTAGCGCAGCGCGGCATCGACCAGCGTGTATGCAGGGACGTTGATGCTGTTCTCATTGTCGCCGAAGCTCGAGCCGATGTAGCGCACGCCGGCGCCGAAGCTCAGCCCTTCCAGCATGCCGCTGCCGACCTCGTAATTTGCCCACAGCGAAGCCTGATGCTCAGGCACCAGCGACGGCCGGTTGCCGATCACGTCGGGGGCGTCGTTGGTGATCTCCGCATCGAGATAGGTGTAGGCCGCCGTCATCGAGAGGCCGGATGTCAGGTCGGCATTGGCCTCGACTTCGAGACCGCGGTGGCGCACCGCGCCGGTCTGCAC
This sequence comes from Mesorhizobium sp. GbtcB19, assembly GCF_019091085.1. Taxonomy (GTDB): domain Bacteria; phylum Pseudomonadota; class Alphaproteobacteria; order Rhizobiales; family Rhizobiaceae; genus Mesorhizobium. The sequence goes on from NZ_JAGXJY010000009.1 coordinate 246,254, forward strand.
CTGGAACGGACCGCCGGCATAAGTGACGACATTGGTCTTGCGGATGTCGAACAGCGAAGCGGTAATGAAGCCAGGGAAAAAGCTCGGCTCGTACTTCACCCCGACCTCATACTGCTTGCCCTGCGAGGGGCGGAACGCGTCGCCCGACTGGCTCTGGCCGATATTGGTGGTGAAGGATTCGGCGTAGCTGGCATAGGGCGTCACACCGCTGTCGAAGAGATAGCCGACACCGACATTGCTGACGAAGGCATGGTCGTTCTGGTCGTAGCTGCCGCTGCCGCCGGAGCGGTCGTCATTGGTGTGGTCGACCCAGGCCTGCCGGCCGCCGAAAGTCAGGATCCAATGATCGGCGATCTTCGACTGGTTCTGCGCATAGAGGCCGACCTGGCCGATCGTCTCCGCCCTGTCGACCAGGACGCCGGCCGGCGGCGTGATCGGGATCGAATAGTCCGGGTTCAGGATGTCGAGGTCCGGTCCCTGCCCATAATGATTGATGCCATCCACCGACTGTCTGTTGTAGTCCAGACCGACGAGCAGCTTGTTCTCGACCGGCCCGAAATTCGCCTTGTACTCGGCCTGGTTGTCGACGCTGAACAGCCGCGCAGTCTCGTCCACCGTGAACAGGGTGCGCGCCATCGTATGGTCGTCGATCATGCCCGGTCCGCCGAGCCAGTCGCCATAATAGAGCTGCCGGTAGTCGGTATCCTGCTGCGCGTAGCGCAGGTTCTGGCGCACGGTCCAATGCTCGTCGAATTCGTGGCTGAACTGGTAGCCGATCGAACCGTGGTTGGTGTCGTAGCGGTCGAAGTCGGGCGAGCCGGTGAAGAAGCTGCGCGGCAGCTTGGTGTCGAGGCCGACAGGCAGGAACTGGCCGGGCGACAGCCGGTCCCACTGGTAGTTGGCGAGGATGGTCAGCGAGGTCTGCGCGTCCGGCTGCCAGGTCAGCGCCGGTGCGACGAAGACGCGGTCGTTGCGCGAATAGTCGATCTGGGTGGCGCCGTCGCGCACGAGCCCGGTCAGTCGGTAGGACCAGACGCCGGCCTCGTCGATCGGGCCGCCGACATCGAGCCCGGCTTCGACCGTGTCGAAGCTGCCATAGCTGAGGAAGCCGTCATAGATGGGCTTTTCCGTCGGCCGCTTGGTGACCGCGTTGACCATGCCGCCGACTTCGTTCTCGCCATAGAGAACCGAGGCCGGCCCCTTCAGCACCTCGACGCGCTCCAGCCCGTAAGGCTCGATCTTGAAGCCGGAGAAGTCGACGACCTTCTGCGGCAGGCCGTCGCGATAGATCACCGAGGTGCAGATGTCGAAGCCACGGATCAGGCACTGGTCGAAGCGGTCGTCGATACCCCATGGCGCGGTGGTGACGCCGGCGGTGTAGGAGAGGGTGTCCTCCAGCTGCCGCGGCTGGCGGTCGTCCATCTCCTTGCGTGTCACCACCGAGACCGAGCGCGGGATCTCCTTGAGCGGCGTGTCGGTCTTGGAGCCGGTGGTGGTGTTCTTGGCGATATAGCCGTCATCGGGGCCGACCGGGCTGTCGGTCTGCCCTTCGATCTTGATGGGGCTGAGCTCGGTCGCGTTGTCCTGGGCGAAAGCGGGAATGCAGAAGAGCGCCGAAAGGCATGTCGTCGCCAGCAGAAGACCTGGCTTCGTCCATCTGCGCCCGCTCGCCCTGGGACCCACGCCTGATCTCATCCCGATACCCCTCTCGCTGGATATGTGCGGCATCGTCCCAAGCCGCATAAAATCATGACTCATTTGATCATCTTTTAATGTTGACTATTGAACTCATGTTTCATAGTCAACCGGGTCACCGATGTTCGGTTTCGAAAATCGGCATGCCGGGAAAGGAGCGGGGATCGTGACGCGCAATCATGGCCTTGCAGGTACGGATGACTGAGGTGGGGACCGGCGTGCGTCAGCGTTGCCGCATGACCCGGCGTGCCGCGCTCGGCCTGTTCGCGCTGCCTTTCGCGAGCGTCCGCCCGGTGTCGGCGGCGACGAAACCGCCGCGCATCGCCTGCCTCGATGACGGCCTGGCCGAGACCTTGCTGCTGCTCGGCGTCAAGCCGGTCGCAATCGCCGACCGCAAGGTCTGGGAGGATTGGGTGGTCGAGCCGGCGCTGCCGCCGGAAGTCGCCGATATCGGCACACTGCTCGAGCCCAATCTCGAATTTCTTGAGCAGCTCAAACCCGACCTCATCCTCAGCATCCCCTATCTCGACGGCATCAAGCCGCTGTTGGAGCGCGTCGCGCCGGTGACGACGATCGGCATCTACATCGAGAACGGGCAGCCTTATCGCAATGCCGTCGAAGCGACGCGAAAGCTCGCCGGACTGGTCGGAAGGGAAGCCGAAGGCGAGGCGCTGATCGAAGCGACCGAGACGAGCCTGGCAAAAGTCAGGCGGGAGCTGGCGCCGTTTGCCGCCCGGCCGCTTTATGTCGTCTCCTTCATGGATCCGCGCAATGTGCGCGTCTATGGCCGCATGAGCATGTTCCAGGACGTGTTCGACCGCATCGGCATCCGCAACGCCTGGACCGCCGCGACCAATTATTGGGGCTTTTCCACCGTCGGCATCGATAGCCTGGCGACGGCCGACGACGCGCGCCTCGCCTATCTCGAGCCATTGCCGGCAGGGGCGGGCGGCACGCTGACCGAAAGTCCGGTCTGGAGCGCGATGCCCTTCGTGCGCGACCGCTCGATCATGCGCCTGCCGCCCGTGCTGATGTTCGGCGCGCTTCCCTCCGCCGCCCGCTTCGCGCGCGTGCTTGCCGAGACGATGACCGCTCATGGCTGACGGCGCGGCCAGCGCGGAACGAAGGCGCAATATCCCCTCCCGCGCGGAACGCTTGGACATGGGCCGGCGCGATCGGCCGCTTGTTGCCGTCCTGCTCTGCGCCACTCTTGCCGCTCTGGCCGTGGCGGCAACGATGTCTAATCTGTCCGTTCAGTTGCCGTCGGCGCTGTGGCTGGAAGCTGCGTTCAGGCCCGACATCGGCGATATGCGGCAAGTGCTGGTGCACTATGCCTTCCTGCCCAGGCTTGCCGTCAGCCTGCTCTGCGGCGCCGCACTTGGCCTGGCCGGCGCGGTGCTGCAGCAGGTGCTGCGCAACCCGCTGGCCTCGCCCGAAACGGTCGGCGTTTCCGCCGGCGCCTATCTGGCGCTGGCATTGGCCACGCTCGCCGCCCCCGCGCTGCTTGCCTTCGGCCGCGAATGGGTGGCGCTTGCCGGCGCCTTCGTCGCTCTTGCGGCCGTGCTTGCGCTGTCCTGGCACAAGAACCTGTCGCCGCTTTCCGTGGTGCTGGCCGGCCTCGTCGTCAGTCTCTACGCCGGCGCGATCGGCGCGGCGCTGGTGTTGCTCAACCATGAATGGCTGGCCGGCCTCTTCATCTGGGGCGCCGGCTCGCTCGGCCAGCAGGACTGGGTGACCACGCTGTGGCTGCTGCCGCGTCTCGGCATCGCCGCGCTCGCGATCGGCCTGATGACCCGGCCGCTGACCTTGCTCGGCCTCGAGGACGAAGGCGCGCGCAGCCTCGGCGTGCCGCTCGGCATCTACCGCTTCGCCGGTCTCGGCATGGCCGTCGCGCTCATCGCCGTCGTCGTCGCGGCCGTCGGCGTCATCGGCTTCGTCGGCTTGGCGGCCGCGGCGCTCGCCCGCATCGGCGGCGGGCGCCGGTTCGGCCAAAGGCTGATCCTGGCGCCGCTTCTGGGCGCCGCTTTGCTATGGGCCGCCGATCAGGCGGTGCAACTGGCGACTGGACCGCAGGGCGACCTGTTGCCGACCGGCGCCATCACCGCGCTGCTCGGCGCGCCGCTGCTGCTGTGGCTGCTGCCTCGCCTCAGCCTGGGCGGCGAACTGCCGCTGCTCGCCGCCGAGCGTCTGCCCAGGACAGGGCGTCCCGGCATCCTTTTGGCAGTGATCGGCCTCGCCTTGCTGCTTCTTCTTGCCTTCGCCCTGTTGTGCGGACCCGGCCCCGATGGCTGGAGCTTCGCCTTCGGCGATCAACTGCAGCCCTTGCTGTCCTGGCGTTGGCCGCGCGTGCTCGCGGCACTGTCGGCCGGCGCCATGCTGGCGCTCGCCGGGATGATGATGCAGCGCCTCACCGGCAATCCGATGGCGAGCCCGGAGGTGCTGGGCATCAGCGCCGGCGCCGCGCTCGGCATGATGGTGGCGATGTTTTCCGTCGCCGGCGCGGGGCGCCCATTGCAGACCGCGGCCGCCGCGGCGGGCGCCTTCGCCGCCTTGCTCACGGTGCTTGCCATCGGCCGCCGCGCGGCCTACGCGCCGGAACGGCTGCTGCTTGCAGGCGTCGCGCTGACGGCGCTCTTCGATGCGCTGATCCTGGTGCTCACCGCCACCGGCGATCCGCGCGCCATGCTCCTGCTCAACTGGCTCACCGGTTCGACCTATGGTGTCGATCCGGGCTCGGCGGTGCTGACGGTATCGATCGCGCTTTGCCTGCTGCTCGCCGCGCCGCTGTTCATCCGCTGGCTCGACCTGCTGCCGCTGGGCACGCCGGCGTTGCGCTCTCTCGGCGTCGACGTGGCCGGCACCCGGCTGCTGGTGCTGCTCATGGTTGCCGTGCTGACCGCGGCGTCGACCCTGATTGTCGGCCCGCTGACCTTCATCGGCCTGATGGCGCCGCATCTCGCCCGGCGTCTCGGTCTTGCCCGCGCCTTGCCGCAGGCGATCGGCGCCGTGCTTGCCGGGGCGCTGATCATGGTCGGCGCCGATTGGATTGGCCGCACGGCCATCTTCCCGCGCCAGATCCCGGCCGGTCTCGTCGCCACGCTCATCGGCGGTCCGGTGCTGATGTGGCTGCTGCGCCGCCGCTGATTTTGTCGCCAGGGAGAAAACGATGCCGACGCCGGCCCTCATCGCCGACACCACCATCCACGATGTCATGCCTGCCGATGGCGGCGAGCCCTGGCGGGTGTTCATCTATGTGCCGCCGGAGCCGGCGCCCGAAGCCGGGTGGCCGGTGCTCTACATGGCCGACGGCAACGCCGTGATCGGCACCGCGGTCGATGCCGTCCGCGCCCAGGCCTCCTATCCGTCGGGCAGCAATGTCGGCTGGGGCGTCATCATCGCCATCGGCTATCCGGTGGCCGGCGCCTACGATCCGCTCCGACGCTCCTGGGACCTCGGCCCGCCGCCGGGCCAGACCTATCCGCCCTTCCATGACGGCGGCCCGGATGTCCGCACCGGCGGCGCGCAGAAATTCCTCGCCTTCATCGAGGAGGAGTTGAAGCCGTTCGTGGCAAGCCTGGCCAAGATCGATCGTAACCGACAAGCGTTTTACGGTCATTCCTTCGGCGGCCTGTTCGCGCTCTATGCGCTGTTCACCCGCCCGCGTGCCTTCGGCACCTGGATCGCGGCCAGTCCGGCGATCTACTGGGAGCATCGCGCCATTGACCGCTTCCTCGAAGCTTTCGAGGCCGATGTGCCTCGCAATCTCGGCGCCGAGATCATCCTGTCCGCCGGCGAATACGAAACCGAGAAACTGGCGCCGTTCCAGATCGGCGCCGCCGACGAGCAAAAGCGCCTGGAGCACAAGAAAGTGACGCGCGCCGATGAATTCGCGCGCCTGATGGCCGCGCGGCTCGACGCCATCCCTGGTCTCGGCGCAAGCTTCGAGCTGCACGCCGGTGAGAACCACATGTCGATCCTGCCGGTGACCGTCAACCGCGCGGTGCAGGCGGCGTTTCGGATGAAGTAGGAAGGGTTTAGGGCCAGTCGGCGCGCCCGGAGATCATTGATCCTTCGGCGCACTCAGCCGCCGGTAAGGGACACCGTCGAATGTCGCCGTCACGAAGCTCTTGACCGACATCTTGCGCTTGCGCCCGTCGCTGCAGGCATAAAGCGGCCAGCCGGCTTCGCTGCATTCGCTGGCCATGCAGATGCGGGCGACGCAATTTCCCGTGGTCAACCGGAACCCGCCCTTGCCGGCAAAGCCCTGCAGCAGGCTGCCGTCCGCCGAACGCCACGTCCGTTGCTGAAATTCTGGCCGCAATGCCAGCGGTTCGAGCGGCGCGGCGAGATCGGCCGTGCCGGTGACGCCGGTGAGCAACAGACGATAGCGCGCCATTCCGGTCGTATAGGCGGTCACAAGGTCGGACTCACCCGAATAAGTGATTGCCAGATCCGAGCGGTCGAATAGATGGGGCACACGCGTGTCCGCCTCTGTCGGCCCCATCAGGGCAACCAAGGCGACAAGGGCCAGGCTAGCGCGCACCATCTCGATTTCCAGCAGCCATGCATATCCGGCCTGCCAGCGCCCCCGGCTGCCTTCCATACCATCCCGCCGAATGGCCTTCGGCGCAAGCTCAGCCGTGATGTCCCATTCGCGCCAGGCATCGGGCCTGGTCGCGCGGCCGGCCGAGTTCCTCGTAGCGGCTGGCGGCCTCTTCGAAGGCGGCGAGCGCGCGCACTTCCTTGTCTTGTGCCCGCCGTTGCACGCCGCGCGCTTCCCAAAGGGCTGCCGCCCAGGGGCCGCCTTGCCACATGCCGGCGATACGCTCAGCGTCGTTCAGGCGGCGGTCGACCTGTTCCAACTCGCCCGCTTCGGCAAGCGCGATCGCCGAAGCGGTGCGCAGCCCCATCGAGCAGGGCTGGCAGGCGCCTGGCGTCAACAGCCTGTCGCCGGCAAGGATCTCTTCGGCCACCATCTTCGGCGTCGATGCCGCCCGCACGGCCAGCGCCTGCATGCGCATGATGAGATGCGGCGAGAGCCATGAGCGTTCGGCATCGGCGAGGCCGCGCTGGATCAGCCGGCTGGCGCGCCATTTCTGGCCGCGCTCCAGGGCGATCTCGGCCAGCCGCTCGATGACCAGAACGCGGCCGGCGACCGCATCCGCCGCGAGCAGCAGCCGCTCTGCTTCGGTGAGGAATTGTTCGGCCCTGTCGAGCTCGCCTGAAAAGAGCGAAGCCTCGCCAAGAAGCAGGCAGGCGAGGCCGCGTCCCGCTTTCGATTGCGCTTCTTCGGCGACGGCGAGCAGCTCCTGGGCCAGTCCCGCGACTTCGGCATGACCTTTGGCGCTGCACAGACAGAACTCGGAGAGGCACAGATGCCCATCGAAGACATGTTGCACAAAGGTCGGCTTGGCGCGGACCCATTCGATGAATTCGGACCGGAACAGTTGCGGCCACTGGGCTTGCATCATCGATGCGATGCCCAGCAGCGCACTCGCCTCTCCAACCTCGCGCGGCAGGTCGGCGCCCAGCGCCAGATCGCGTGTCTGCCGTGCGATCTCGCTTGCCTTGTCGAACTCGCCGCTCTGCAGGTGCACCAGGCCCCAGGCCAGCGAGGTGCGGATGCGTTCCGAGGGGTTGACCGTCTCCGCGCCGGAAAGCGCCAGCGCTTTCTCGTAAAGCGCGATGGTCGCGGCACTCGGGCCCACGCCGAGCTCGGCATGCAGATTGTCGCGAAGCTGGTTGAACTGGCGGATCGCCTCGACCCGGTTGCCGGCGTCGAGCGCCGTCTGCATCAGCGCGCATTGCGCCTGCTCGTCGGCCGGGTCGAGCGCGATCAGCCGTTGCCAGAGACCGCCGGCCCGCAACAGGTCGCTGTAGCGCTGCTGCAGCTGCGCGCGGGGGGCGTCGAGCCATTCGACGAAGATATCGTCCGGCAGGAGCCTGCCGCCATAGAGGTCGGCGGCGCGTTCGAAAGCACTTTTTTCGCTGCCGCGCAGCGCCGTCTTGGCGGCGGCCTCGAAGCCTTCGATATCGATCTCGAGCTCGGCATCGGGTGCAAGCGCGATGATGTCGTTGCCGATCGTGATGAGGTCGTGCGCACCGAGCGCGCGGCGCGCGAAATGCACGGCCTTGCGCAGGCTGGCGCCTGCCGCCTCAGGGTCGGCGTCCGGCCAGAAAGTCTCCATCGCCTGCTCGCGATGTACTCGATGCGCGGGCTTCAGCGCGAGCAGCTTGACCAGCGCCGCGGCGCGGTCACGCCGCCAGTCCGCCGCCGGGATCGGCCGGTCATCGACGCTGACGGCGAAGCGACCGAGCAGATGGATCGAAATCCGCATTGAAGCACCACCAGCAAGACCGTCTCCAGGCAGGGAACGCCGGGGAACGCTGGCGGAACATAGATTTCCTAATTTAGCGCCGCAATCGAATTCCAACCGGAAAGGAACGCAACCATGTCACTCCGTATCGCAGACATCGCCCCCGATTTCACCGCCGACACCACGCAAGGCCCGATCTCCTTCCATGAATGGCTGGGCAAGGATTGGGGCATCCTTTTCTCGCATCCCAAGGACTACACGCCGGTCTGCACCACCGAGCTCGGCTATATGGCCCGTCTCAAGCCCGAATTCGACAAACGCGGCGTCAAGGTCATCGGCCTGTCCGTGGACCCGGTCGACAAGCATGCCGGCTGGGCGAAAGACATTGCCGAGACGCAAGGCATGGCGCCGAACTTCCCGATGATCGGCGACCCGACGCTGGCCGTCTCGCAGCTCTACGACATGCTGCCCGCCTCGGCCGGCAACAGCGCCGAAGGCCGCACCCCCGCCGACAACCAGACGGTGCGCAATGTCTACGTCATCGGCCCGGACAAGAAGATCAAGCTGGTGATATCCTACCCGATGACGACGGGCCGCAACTTCGACGAGGTGCTGCGCGTGGTGGACTCCCTGCAGCTGACGGCGAAGCAT
>NZ_JAGXJY010000090.1 GCF_019091085.1 Mesorhizobium sp. GbtcB19
CACATACTACCTTTTAATTTCAATAAATTACTTTTTGAAATATATGTTGATGCAACAAAGGGCTCATATGGCTGATAAGGGTTTTTATTTTCAATAATAACTTTTCTCATCCAAAGGGTATTACTATTGCTACGATCAATATCATCAACTTTATATATTAGCGCTTGAGCCATTTGGGCAACAGTTATCATACAGTCGATAATTGAGAAAGATGGGTAATAGGCAGCCTCCATCCCCTCCACCTTAAAAGGACTTTCATTTATATGTGTCACATTAACTAACGATGTAACTTTTTGATTTTGAAAATCAAATTGCACATCTTCCATGATTTGTTGTGGATTTTTATACATATCTCCGTAATATCTTTTGCTATGTAATCCTAAAATTTGATCTATGCTATCAAATTTAGCTCCTTCATTGCATTCTTTTTCTATATCGTGTTCTATTTCACACCGAATTTGCATAGAGCCAATCTGAGATTCAAATATAGATACGTTTGTACCTAAAGAGTCAGAAACATTTTTTGTTTTAATATGTTGAGTGCTAATTATAAGTTTATTTAAATCTTCTTGAGGTGTTGTTCCTGCTTTCAAAACAATACGCTTCAGCCATATTTTTCTTCTTTGAGCTTCTGTAATCCCAAACTTTTGCATAATGTAAACTTCATTTAGTTGTAA
>NZ_JAGXJY010000091.1 GCF_019091085.1 Mesorhizobium sp. GbtcB19
CATCAATCTCTTGTGCTGTTTTGTTATGCGTTAGATTACCTATCAATGCTCTAAACCTTCTTACTTCATTACCTGTAAACGTTTGAGCTAAATCAATCACAGGCACATGCTGGGCAATTGTTAGTAATTTCCCTGTCGCAATATTAGGAGTAGTTTCAATCTCTAGTTCCCAGTCTTGTTTTACACCTGAATATAAATATGCCAAATTCTCTTCATTAAACGTTAACGGACCTGTTGGACATAATACTGCCCCAGTTGCAGCTGCCCATTCAATTGAATTGGATGCTTGCATAATCTCAATAAAATAATCTTTACCAGATATGTTTTTAATCATATTACTTATAAATGGTCCTAATCCCACATTAAACGTGGCAAGCGCCCCCCTAACAGATAATAACTCATGCATTGAACTCCAGGAGTTAGATAATTCTTTTACCAAACCGTTTAACCAAACTCCTTCACCATTCATTCTCGATGCAAGAGATAGCAATTCCTGTAATATAGCTTACTTTTCTTCTAGACTATTTGGAACAAATAAAAGAGGGTTCCTTATTTTCAAATCTGTAATAGTCTTACAAGCCAATTCTCTTGAAAGCATAATAGAAGAAGGGTCTATCGCAACAGCTTTTTCAAGTAAATCTGTTTTGTATCTAAAAATTGAATGTGGTAGTATAA
>NZ_JAGXJY010000092.1 GCF_019091085.1 Mesorhizobium sp. GbtcB19
GGTGGGAGTCGAACCCACGTCCCCTATAAACAGCTTTATATTAAACATTCAAGGTATTATTAAAATAAACGAATACGCTTTTGACTACAATAAATAAAATTTAATGCTTGTGGGGGCATATTTTAATTTTTATTTATAGAATCTTTAATTAGTTTTGCTAGTATTCTTATCTGTTCAGTTCCTTCTTGTATAGGAATCAAATTATTATCTTCAATTTCTTTCATCCACTTATCATCTTTTATTCCTGGCGCAACAGGTATTGCACCAACACCATTACAATCTATACTTTTAAACTCTTCTTTAAATATATCCTCCTTAGATTTTTCAGGGCTGTATGGATATAAAATAATAGCATATTTTATCGCTCTCTCACCAACAGATAAATTCTTACTCCTTATAGCATCTCTGTATCTATGCATCGTATTAATGTCTTCTTCTTTTCTTTCAACCTTCAGCTCTTCTATCAATCTTCGATCTAATCTAACTAGATCAACATTAGATAAAACTTTCCATCTATTATCTATTTTCGCTTTTAATTGTAATTTATATTTTGAATCAAATATTACTAGTTGTTTATCTTCTAAAAGTTCGATACTAAAATCTGGTCTTTGTGGAACTATAGGACTATAAAAATTCAACGTATTTTTACCATATTCTTTATTTCCAAATAT
>NZ_JAGXJY010000093.1 GCF_019091085.1 Mesorhizobium sp. GbtcB19
GTGTTGGGGGTGGTCCCGGCCCGGCCCTGCGGATTCCCCTTGGCGGCGGCACCCCCCAAAGGTTCGATCAGCCCGTTGTTTGTGAGCCCCTGGTCCCCGCCCAGCACGCGCCCGGCCTCGGGCACGTAGGGGCGCTGGGTGGGCTTGGCGATCGTGCTCTTGCCTAGTCCGGACGCGCCGACCCGCCCTCCGTTCTGGGCGGGCGGTAATTGCAAGCTCACATCGTGCAGTACCTGTGGTCCGTCGACGCGGTAGCGGAAACTGACATGCTCGAAGGTGATCTCGCCGCGGATCGGCGGCAGCGAGGCGCGGCCCGAGCCGAAGGACGGCTCGGGCTGCGTGTTGAGAATGTCCCCGAGTCGCTGGACGGACAGGCGCGCCTGATGGAAGTCCTGCCAGATCTGAGCGATCCGCAGCACAGGCGCGCTCACGCGACTGGCAAGCATGTTGAACGCCACAAGCTCGCCGACGGTCAGGTTGCCGTCGATAACGAGCTTGGCGCCGAAGAACAGGGTGGCGGCGGTGACGATCTTGCTTGCAAGCTGAATGACCTGGCTTGCGTGGTTGCCGTGACTGAGCACGCTGAAACTCGCGTCCACATAGGAGGCAAGCTGGTCTTCCCAGCGGTGCTGCTTCTGCGGTTCGACTGTCTGCGCCTT
>NZ_JAGXJY010000094.1 GCF_019091085.1 Mesorhizobium sp. GbtcB19
CAATACCCAATCTCGGTTTATCATTGGTAAACGAATTGGATTATTATCGAAATCACCAAATGCAAATGCTTCACTTAAAAACTCTGCCACAGAAACATAAAAAATGATATATACGCTATTGCTGTCAATATCTTGTTGTACCTTCTTGTATTTAGTCCTTAAAGAAGTTCTTTTATTATGATTTAAGTATTTTTGATATCTCGGTGAAATAAGAATATTAGAAATATTTTCAATGATAATGAATAGATTAGGAATTACGATTAAGTAATTACCTTTTTCGTAATTTTCAAAGCATTGTTCAAGAAGTTCTTTCCAGCCGTTAATTAATTCATGTTCAAGTATATTTGTTTTTATAAATTGAAATTCTCTTTCTTTTGAATAAAAGGTCTGAAATGAGGAGTCTATTACCGCCTTGTCCTCAATTTGTGATAGCTCAAATATTTCTTCAATATCCATATTCATTGGAATAGTCCAGCCTTTTCGAGCTAATGATTCTGCTGCTTCTTTCCATTCTTTTTCGAGACCTTGCAAATCTATATTTTGTAAAGGTTTTAATGCTTCTTTTAATAATTGAGAGTACTGTTTGCCAAGATCGCTAAATAATTTAATTAGATCAGCAAATATATCAGATTTAAGAAGTTTCATGTTTTCTTCT
>NZ_JAGXJY010000095.1 GCF_019091085.1 Mesorhizobium sp. GbtcB19
AATTAAAATACCTATTTCTGCTTCAAAAGAACCTTCCATAACAACATCATTCTGAATTATGTTAACCGAATTCACTTCAATTACAGGATCGAATGTTTCTTCTATTTCAATATCAAAAGGTACCCTATTAAAAGAATCTATTAGTGCTTCACTCTGAATCAAGTATTTTGTTAATTGATTTTCATTTAAAATATCATCCCAATCTTTATCACGAATACATTCCATTCCATATTCAGTAGAATTTAGTTCTAAATTTGTTTTGTAATCTACCATATCGATAATTAAAGTAGTTTTTTCAATAAAATCACTAACTTGCATAATAGCTAATGGTTTCTTAGAATACTCTTTAAACTCCATCAGCAACTCATTTCTAGGTCGTACAGGCGTATTCTTATCATCCAAAATCCACCAGTCTTCTTTCACGTCAAGAGTAATAAAAATTATTGGCTCTTGAACTCGTTCAGCTTGTTCTAAAATTTGTTTCCATAAAATTAAATCACCAAATTTTTTTCGATTATCTTTATAGTTATCCTTATATCCTGGCGGTATTTCATATTTATAACGCAGTTCTCCTTCTGTGAATATTTTCAATAAATTGGATATACTATAGGGCTCCCCAACTCTTCCAAAAGAAATAAGATCATCTATA
>NZ_JAGXJY010000096.1 GCF_019091085.1 Mesorhizobium sp. GbtcB19
AGCTCGCCGCCGGCATAGCCTTCGGCGTGGATGTAGGAAATCTCCTTGAGCTTCAGCGCGCCTTCCATGGCGAGCGGAAAATTGGTGTCGCGGCCGAGATAGAGCACGTCCTTGTAGCGCGACAGCTCGCGCGAGATGCGTTCGATCTGCTCGTCGAGCTTCAGCACCTGGGTGGCGAAGCGCGGCGCTTCGGAGAGCTCGCGCACCAGCTGCTTTTCCTCTTCGGGCGAGATGGTGCCGCGCGCCACGCCCGCGCGGACCGCGAGCGCTGCCAGAACGGACAGCTGGCAGGTGAAGGCTTTGGTCGAGGCAACCCCGATCTCCGGCCCGGCAAGCGTCGGCAGCACCACATCGGACTCGCGCGCTATCGTCGATTCGCGCACATTGACGACCGCGCCGATCTTCATGCCGGCCTGGCGGCAATAGCGCAGCGAGGCAAGCGTGTCGGCGGTCTCGCCCGACTGCGAGATGAAGAAGGCGGCATCGTTCGCCGACAGCGGCATCTCGCGGTAGCGGAACTCGGAGGCGACATCGATGTCCACGGGGAGCCGCGCAAAGCGCTCGAACCAGTATTTCGAGATCAGTCCGGCGAGATAGGCTGTGCCGCAGGCCGACAGCGCCAGCCGGCCGATCTTGGCGAAGTCGAA
>NZ_JAGXJY010000097.1 GCF_019091085.1 Mesorhizobium sp. GbtcB19
TTCTGTCCCCATCAGCCATACTGCATACCTAGCTCTCGCCATAGCTGTGAAAATTTTATTCCTAGTAACACTTTGAATCATTTGCAAAGAGTCAGTATTAACAATAAATACAATATTTGCTTCATTACCTTTAGCCCTAAAAATTGTAGTGTAAGGTATCGCATCTTTAATTTTAATGACATTAGGGTTATCTTTATTTATCAAATTTATCGACGCTGCAATCTTATCATCCTTAACAAAATTCTCACTCCGAGCTAAATTATTAAAAACAGTCCTAAAAGTTGCATGATTGTCATTAACTTGTCTAGTTTCTAAATCAATTATCAATATATCTTCTGGTAATACATCTTCGTGTTTAATTAGATGTATTATTTTTTCAGATAACTTTTGATATTGTTCTGTTGCAGTTTTACATACTTCAGTATTTACAATTTGATTATCTTGAACTTTTTCTTCGTTACGTTCAAGTTCAACATATTCTCCATATTCTAATTTACCATTTACGACATAATAACCAACGTCAGTCCAAACTGATTTATCCTTAATCATATTTACAAAGGATAATTCTTTATCGTTGACTTTCCGATGCATACCTAACCCCAATGCATGTGCTACTGTAAGAATTTGAACAGGCGCTCTAT
>NZ_JAGXJY010000098.1 GCF_019091085.1 Mesorhizobium sp. GbtcB19
AGCGGGGGTATGTGGGGAACGCCCGCCCCGGGGGGGGTGGGGAGGGGGGGCGGGGCGCCGAGGCGCCCGCCGAAATACGCGGCGATGAGGCCGATCACCGTGCCGAGCGCGGTGATCGCCAGCCCCGTCGCGAAGCCGACGGCGAGCGACGGCCGCGCGCCCCAGACGAACTGGCTGTAGACGTCACGCCCCATCTTGGTGGTGCCGAAATAATGCGACACTGTCGGCGGCTGGTGCGAGCGGCCGACGCGCGCCGCCGGATCGTTCGGCGCCAGGATCGGCGCGCAGATCGCCATCAGCACCAGCGCCGCGATGATGATGAAGCCGGCCACCGCCTTTTTCTGGCGAAACAGGAGCTGCAAACCGAACCTCATGCGCGCTCCTCCCTGATGCGCGGGTCGACGACGCCATAGATGATGTCGACGAGCAGATTGGCCCCAAGCGTCGCCAATGTCATCAGCAGAAGCTGGCCCTGGATGACGGGATAGTCTCGCGCCACGCTTGCCGTGGAGAGCGTCAGCCCGAGCCCCGGATAGTGGAAGACGTTCTCGGTGACGATCGGCCCGCCGAAGACCCCGCCCACCATCAGCGCCAGATGGGCGAGAACGGGCAGAATGGG
>NZ_JAGXJY010000099.1 GCF_019091085.1 Mesorhizobium sp. GbtcB19
TATGTGGAGGAATTTTCATGTTTGGTTTATTTCTTCAAAAAGCAAAAGGAGCAAGCCCTTTTATAGCTGGCGTGGAATTATTACCGATTGTGGCGGTGTTTGTAATAGGAAATCTATTATTTGCACGATTAACAACACGTTTAGGAGTTAAAATTCCAATGTTAGTATCGATTACAATAGCGGGAATAGGTTCACTACTTTTAATGTTTAGTGTTTCTAGTGCACCCTATTGGATATTGGCTGTTATTTATGCGATTGCTAATTTAGGAGTAGGCGTTGCGGTCCCGGCAATGACTGCTACTGTAATGCAGGCAGCAGGTAAGGAACATGCAAATATAGCAGGAGCTACATTAAATGCTAATCGTCAAGTTGGGGCGTTAGTAGGTGTCGCTATAATGGGGGTAGTACTTCATGAAGCACATAGTTGGTACAATGGAGCAACTATTGCTTTCTTGGTAATGAGTATTGCTTATCTTGTGGCTTCTTTCTTAACTTGGCGATTTGTACGTACTGAAATATAATTTTAAAATACTTTAATAAAAATCTCTTTTCTGGAGTTTATATAAAATATAAATCTCTAGAAAAGAGATTTTTATTTTATAAATATAAGGATATT